>CAVVTO010000020.1:0-57836 GCA_963751185.1 uncultured Solirubrobacterales bacterium | reverse complement strand
GATGCGGATCGCCGGGAGGTAGCCGCTGTCGATCCAGTTGCGGATCGTCTGTTGGTTCATCTTCGGCTCCGCCGCGATCTCCGCGACGGTGAGGAACTCGTCTGGCGCGGGCATCGGACGAAGCCTAGGGGACAGGCACCCCTGGCTCTCGCCGGCGGCCGCCGCGCAGCTCGAATACGCGTCGCTGGCTACAACGAGCCGCGGACCCGCACCGCGTCGCGTCCACGGATGGCGCGGCGCAGGCTGGCGGGCATCCGAACTGACAGTCTCTGACGGACGGACGGCGGCTTCTGCCAGCGCCTGGGGTCGAGGTCGGCGCCGCACAGGGCGCACCCGGCCGCATAGGGGGTGACACGCTCGCCACATTGAGGGCAATAGCCAGGGTGCATGGGAGCAAGGATGCGGTTCACGGATGTGAGCACGCTAAGCAAAGCGTCAGGAGCGTCTAATAACTGCCCGTCGCGCCGTGGCCCGGTGTGAACCCGGCCGCGGCTAGCTGCCGCCGGCGCTCGCGCCGAGGACCGTTCTTGACCTAGCGCGGGCGGTTCGGGCTGGCGCCACCGGTGGCCTGTTGCGGCTCGCGCCAGCTCACCTCGAATAGATCTTGAAAGGAGAATCGGATGAAGCGGACACCGCTTCGCCGGCGCGCCACGCTGCGCGCCCGAAAGCCGCTGCAGCGGAGCTCATCGCTGCAGCGAACTCCCTCGATGGTGGCCACGGACGCCCAGCGCGCCGCGGTCGCCGGGCGGAGCCGCATCGTCTGCGGGACCGATCGCCGGATCGACCCCGCGCACCTGATCCCCCGATCGATGCGCGGGTGCGGAGACCCCCTTTGTGTGATCCCGCCTGCCGTGTCCATAACCGGGCATACGACCGGGGCGAACTCGACCTGCTGCCCTACCTCGAGCCGGGGTGGCGGGCGCAGCTCGCGCATGCCGTCGGGCACGTGGGGCTGATCGGAGCGCTGCGCAGGATCAGCGGCGGCCGCCAGGACCACAGGGTGGGACGACTACCATCATCGCGATGGCCCTCACCGCCAAGAAGCTTGACGTGAAGATCGGCGACCTGGTCGAAATCGAGGGGCGGAAATATGACGTCGTTTCTGACAAGCACGGCGGCGTTGCCCTGGAGCCGGCGATCACCAAGACGGTCGGTGAGCTCCACGTCGAACACGGCTCGCGTCCGCTGACTCCGGACGAGTTCGAGGAGTACTTCGGGGATCTCCCCTCCGACGGCAAGGGGTAACTCGTGCCGACAGCGCGCCGCGGCCCGGCAAGGATCGCGGTGAAGATTGATCCCGACGTTTGGCGGGACGAGGTCGAGCGATTCGACGCGCGATCGTCCGCCCGCCTCACGGCGCAGCGCGAGCGGCGGCAGCTCGAGGCAGAAGGAGTGCCTCTCCGGCAGCTTCAGGGCTGCGAGGACCTGGGCGACGATCAGGACAAGGCTGCCGGGGCTGGTCAAGGTGTATGTACCGATCATCGCGCCGCGAATCAGAGAACATTCGCCGGGCATTGCCGCTCTCTACTAGCCCGGTTCCGCGACGACTGCGCTTCGAATGCTCTCCGATGACGGGATGAACAAAGCCGTCAGAAGTGCAGAACGGTGCTCCCCTCCGTGATCGCGGGCGGGTCAACCCTCGCGCTGACGTTTTCCTTGACCCACTCGGCCGCACGCCGCGAAGACTCGTCCGTCCCTGCCTTGTCTTGGCATATCGTCACAGCCACCCCGCCGCCCTCGGTGCGAAAGGCTGCGTAGCTAACAAAGCCAGGCACACCGGTGAGGACCGCCTTGACGTCCTCCTCCCGCTGTTCGAGGAGGTCGAACAGCTCAGATCCACCCTGCCCGGAGTAAGTCCGAACTACCACATGCATCACGCGCCCCTTTCCGTGGCTACTGCCACGTCGGTTCTTCTAGGCGCACGCTATCCAAGCCTTGCCTGCTTTGCTGGAAACTTCCCCGATCCGCAGTAAGACGATGCCCGCCTTCGTCTCGCACGAGATGAGAGAGCGAACGGGCACCTTGCCACGGCTCGGGTCCCGACGCGGGCGTCAAGAATCTCGCCGTGGCGGGCTGGCGTTCATCCAGCGCCTTTGGCACATCGGTGGGAGAGGCCTCAGACGTCTCGGCGGGTCAGCCATGCTTCGACGTCATCAAGGCTCATGTTTGGCCTACCAGGGCGCTCGGTGCCGGCCACGACGCTGTTGGACCGCGGGTCCACAATCATCCAGCCGCCCGGGCCGATCGCTCGTTGAAATGGCGGGTGGGGTTGTCTCCTGAGCGCGAGCCCCTGCTGGTGGGCCATTCGCCGCAGCGATTGCACGCGAGCGCGCCCCGCTTCAGTGATCTGCTCGTCACTGCGTGCCGCTTCCGCGGCCTCCTCCACGCTGCCACCGCTAGACAGCACCGAGTGCGCTTGCGCGATCCCCCACGAGGGGTAGCCCCATTGCCTGAGCTGCGCCTCGGCGGCTGGCCAGTGCTCGCGGAAGGCTTTCTCTCGGTCCGCGGCCTTCGCCGCGAGCCGTAGAGATTCCCATTCGGTGTCCATACACGGAAGCTACTCCGGACGACGCGCCTAATCACGCGAACGGCCGAGAAGCGCGTTTACGGAATACAACCCACCGGTGCCGGTCGGCGAGCCTCACCAGACACTGCCTGGTGTCCCTCGCCGACCGCTGAGTCTGGGTCGCTGCTACGCCGCGGAGGTGAGCCGGTAGCCGCGCTCGGCCTTCTCGACCTCGCCGGTCTTGGCCAGCTTCGACAACGTGGTCGAAACGGTCGGGCGCGCCAGCCCGGCCCTCGTGGCGACCTGGCCGGCGGTCATCGACTCGCCGCCCGCGAGCGCGGCGAGCACCGAGGCCTTGGTCGCCCCGCGGGTGGTGCGGCCGTCGGTCGTCGATGTCGATTCGACACTCCGCCGGGTCCTCGCGGCTCGGGTTGGGGAGGCCGCCGGCTTAGGCTTCGCGGCGCGAGTCTGCTTGCGTCCGGGAGCGCTGCGGACGGGATTCGCACGCGTGGACGTCGACGCTGGATGCCACCCTTCGCCGTCGCGCTTGACCTGACCGTCTGAGGCCAGCCGGGGCAGGACCCGGTAGAGGTAGTTGGGCTGGATCTTCATCGCCTGAGCGATCTCAGGGATGGTCATCCCGGGCTTCTCGCGAACCAGCTCGAGCGCCTGATTGGCGCGCGTGTTACCGCCGCGACGCTGGCGCGGGGCAGCTGCGTGGCCATTGCGCTGCCCGGTGGGACGTGCAGGCGTGGGTACGGCGCCATTGCTCGCCGGCCGTCCACGCCGGCGCGCTCCGCCGGTCAGCGCCGTGCGCGCCGCCTCGAGGCGCGAGGCCTCGTCTTGCAGCACGCGAAGCTGGTCATCGATCTCCTTCACGGCAGTCTGGACAAAGTTAGACAAGGTTCCACCTCTCACGTAAAGCTCAATAAGGAGCGACCCGAGGTCGGATGTGTCATTCCGGTCCCGCCGAGGGTCGCGTTCAAACTGCTCCGTTTGGTGAGCATCGGGAGCAGCTACCAAACGGTGTTCGCCAGCCATGTTAGTTCGAGCGTGACCACCATAGCCCTGCTCGGCCTGCCAACGGCGGTGCTGCAAACGCTTTGGTCAGTCAATTAGACCGAGCGGGTGGGTTACCGGGCCGTGGCCCGCGGGAGGGCCTGGCTGCCCACTACGAGGAAGTCGAGGTCAAACCTGGTGCCAGCCGACGTACCCCAGCGTCCCAACGCGAACGGGCCTCGAACTCAAACCGCGAGGATGCCCCGTGAGGTGCTCAGCATGTGGATGTCGCTAAGCGTCAGCGCCGCTTCGTCCGCCGGGGTGAGACCGGGCTGACCGACAGGATGCTCCTCGTGAGTGGCGACGCGTGGGCCCGCGCTTCGGCCTCAGTGACCGGCGTCTCCGGTCGGGCGCGCGCCCGGTGAGCCCACACCCGGACGACCACCACCGCGAGCAGGAACCCAGCAACAGCCAACCATGCCATGCTCTACACCGACCGCGTGAAAGTCGTAATCGCGGCGGGGGGCACGTCAACGTGCTATGCGCGCTCTCGTTTTATCCGGAATGAGTTCATCGCGACCGCTCGCTCTGGCGCCACATTGGTGCCTTGGCGAGTCACCACTGATCTTCTAGTGCTGGTTCGACCGGCTCCGCGCCGTCTGTCAGACTGCCGTCTTGCCCCTTCGGTGAGGGGAAGGCCACAGTTGAGCTGCTCGCGCGGCTCGAGTCGTTCTCCCGGAGTCGAAGCCGGATGCGCGCGGGCCCGCGCACGGATCAGTGAACTTCCACCCGAGCCGCGGCGTACGCAGGACACCATGCATACCGTTGCAGCGCTCGGCCGAGCCCGAGTGGCCTCCCGGCGGCCCTCTTCAGCCATCGAGGGGTGCCGGGAGGTCGGCAGGATCCGTAGCGGCGCGAGACGTCCCCAGCGATGAACCCCGGACGCCGTGCCGTCCCGGCCGCGGTGCGAAGCGCCCCCACGAGCCGCTCCGCCGACACGATCAGCACCCCGTCATCGATCCGCTCCACCGCTCTGGCGCGAACGATGCACAGCACCGGAAGTGCGCCGCGGCGACACCACCGCCGTCGGCGGCGGTAAAGCCACACCGCCATCGCCCGCACCGCGGCGAGATGACCGCGCTCAAACGACCTCGTCTTGATCTCTATCGCGAACGCGATCCCCGTCGGCGCGATCGCAACGCTGTCGATGTCGCCGGTTCCTCGATACGGCAACGAATGACGCAGTCGCCATCCCTCCTCGCCGAGGGCCGCGAGCGCTTGTCGAACCTGATCCTCAGAGTCCGCGCCGACGCGACTGCGCCCGGCCAGCCGCCACCAGCGGCGGGCGTCGATCAGCAGGGTGACTGCGATGACCGTCAGCACGGCGGCGATGGCCGTGGCGCCGAATCGCGCGGCGGCGACGGCGAGCGCGCACGCCGCCAGGCCTGTCGCGCCGATCGTGGCCGCTCGGCGCACGCGCCGGTGCTGGAGTTGGCGCGGAAAGCTTCTTTGCGACATGACGGACGCTCGCAGGCGTCTCGACGGTGCGCACGAGCGGATGCCGCGGGCGGGAGCAGGACCGGGTCGGTTCACTACCTGGCGACCTCCAGTCGCGGACTGGCCGCGGCCCAGGCGGACCCCGAACAAGCCAGGAAGCGGCGCCGGGCGATGACGAGAGCAGCACGGGCGTTCATGGAGGGCGGTTGCTCTACCGCACCTTGACCCACAGTTGACCTGAGGGGCTGAGAGCGTGCTGCCCGGCGCTCTGGTCAGAAGGAAAGCCGTAAGCGTTCAGTCCGTGCGGCCTCAGGCGAGCGCGGGGAATGGATCGCCGCGGGCGTGGGCGATGATCAGCTCGCTGAGGTAGGTGAACAGCGAGCGGCGCTGCTGGCGGCAGGTGGCGGCGGCCGAGAGCGCGCGTTCGGTGAATCGCTCGCCGGTGTTGCTTTGGGTGCCGAGCGACACTTTGCGGTGGATGACCGGGCCGCGGAGCGCGCGCTCGGCCGGGTTGTTGGTCGGCTCCACGCCGGGGTGGGTGGTGAAGGTCCAGAGCGCGGGCCAGACCTTGAGCAGGTTGTTGGCGAACTGCCGGTGCCAGCGATTGCGCGCCTTCTTCGGAGACGCCTGCTCGAGTAGCGCGCGCAACTCGGTCTGGATCGGCGCGATTTCGGCTTGGAGCTTTTGGCGGTCGTGATGCTCGTGCTGGTATGCGCGCCATGCAGCGAACAACCGGCGGGTGAGCGCGAGGCCGTGTTCGCCGAAGGTCTTCTGCTCGCCCAGGCCGTCGGCGTGGCGGCGGAAGTCGCGCTGCAGATGCGACCAGCACACTTGGCGCTGCTTGGGGTCGAGATGGCTGTAGCCGTTCCAGCGGTCAGAGACCACGATCCCGGGGTAGCTGGTGCCGATCAGGGCGTTGAACTGCTCGCGGTTGCAGTGCTGGGCGATCTGCAAGAACGTGGCCTCAGGGGTGGTCGCGGTCCACAACGCCCGGCCCTCACCCCGCGTGCGCCAGCCGGTCTCATCGACATGCACCGCGTCCTGGTCAAGCACCCAGTCCTGCAGCTGGCAATGTGGGCCAGCCAACGCGTCTGAGGCGCGCTGGCAGATCGCGTCGACCGCGCCGGTCGACAGCGTCACGCCGAACAGATCTCAAGCCAGCTCGCAGATCCCGCGGCGGGAGATCCGATGCCGAGCGGTCAACGTCACCACCGCCGCTTGCAACCTCAACCCGAACGGAGAGCAGGCCAGTCGCTCAGGCAACCGGGCGCTGGTCCGTGCGCGACAGTGCCGGCAGCGCAACTGATGGGTGCGATGCTCGGTCCACCTCACGCTGATCGGCGGCAGCTCGCACACCTGGTGGCGGCCGAACCGCCCGCCCGGACGGCGCTGCTCATCATCAAACCGGCGCCCGCACCCGCCACACGCATCCGGATAGTGATCGACGATCTCATCCACCTGGTCCTCCGGCTTCAGAGCGCGACCCGCACCCTGGTGCCCGGGCTGCCCGCCAGCTTCGCGACGCTCGCGCTCCCGGCGCATCAGCTCTTTGGCCTTCGCACGCGCCTCTGCCCGCCGCTGTGCGCGCGTCTTGGGCGGATCGGTCGACGGCGGCTTAGAACTCGTGCGCGAGTCCTGCCGGGCCTGCGCCTCCAGCCGCTCTAAGCGCTCATCGAGCTGCTGCACCCGGGAGGCGAGATCAAGAATGAACTGCACACATGCCTCACGCCCCGAGTCATAGATCGCCTCCGCCTCGGCGCGGTCCATGACTGCAAGATTCGCTGCACCAACAAGGAATCCCTGCCCAAGGCCCCGACGACTGAACGCTTACGGAAAGCCTTTCGTTTGCGGGGCTTTCCTTGAAGCGGCTGAAGGGACTCGAACCCTCGACCTTCTGCATGGCAAGCAGACGCTCTAGCCAACTGAGCTACAGCCGCGTGATCTGACGAAGCGGGGATTCTAGCGGCGGACCCTCGCGGTCGTGGACTGCGCCGGCCCTAGCCGGGGGCGCCGCGGAAGCGGACGTCGTCGGGGTTGATCAGGTCGGGCACGGTCCAGCCGTCGAGGTCGTACTCGCCCATGCACTGCTCGGCGAAACCCTTGTAGCGCTCGGTCTGGCCGGTGCCCATGGCGGCGAACAGGACCTCCATGCGGATGTTCTCGTTGTTGCCGCTGTAGTTACGCTCGTAGAGCTCGTGGCGTCCGCCGAACTCGGTGCCGACGGCGTCCCAGAGCAGCTTCATCAGCTTCACGCGCTCGAGCGCATCGACCCCGTTGGAGCCGCGGACGTAGCGGTCGAGGTACTTGCGGATGTCGGGATTCTTGAAGTCGCGGGCGTTGGAGTTGATGTAGATCAGGCCGCTGGCCACCGTCTGCTCGATGATCTCCTTCACGCGTGGGTAGCCGATGGTGGAGAACAGTCGATAGGCCATCGCATAGTCCATGTTGGGCAGCAGCGCGCCCGCTTTCCAGGGCTGGGGCTCGCGGGCCATGGCGCTGGCGAGACCCCACAGGAGGTTGCGCCAGGCGAGGACTTCGCCGACCTGGGCTTGGACGCCGCGGAAGTCCTTGGTGCCGGTCGTCTCCACCGCCTTCAGAAGCAGGCCGCCGATGAAGTCGAGCTTGACGGCCAGCCGGATGCAGCCGTGGAAGCAGAAGCGGGGGATGAAACCGGTCTGGGGGAAGAAGTTGTTGGCCTTCTCGGTGTCGCCGTAGACGAACACGTTCTCCCACGGCACGAGCACCTGATCGAAGATGAAGATCGCGTCGTTCTCGTCCAGGCGGCTCGACAACGGATAGTCGAACGGGGTGCCCATGACCTCGGCGGTCATCTCGTAGGAGGGGCGGCAGATCAGCTTCACGCCCGGCGTGTCCATCGAGACGGCGCAGACCAGCGCGTACTCCCTCTTCTGCACCGGGATCGGCCCGTAATGGGCGATGAAGTTGAAATGCGTCAGCGCGGAGCCGGTGGCGACGACCTTCGCACCGCTGACTACGATGCCGTCGTCGCGCTCGGACTCGACGTGCATGAACACGTCGCTGACCTCCTCGGGCGGCCGGTTGCGGTCGACCGGTGGATGGATGATCGCGTGGTTCCAGTAGAGGACCCGCTCCTGGGCTTCGCGATACCAGCGTCGCGCGTTGTCCTGATAGGGGTCGTAGAAGTCGGCGTTGGCGCCGAGTGTGGCCAGGAAGGCAGCCTTGTAATCGGGGCTGCGCCCGAGCCATCCGTACCCAAGCCGGGCCCACTCGGCGATGGCTTCAAGGTCGCCCACGCAGTCCTCGACGGTTCGGGGGTAGCGGAAGAACTTGTGGGTGACCCCGTCGCTGCCGGTGTCGGTGGGAGTGGTGATCACCTCACGCCGGACCGGATCGTGCAGCGCGTCGTAGAGACGCGCGATCGAGCGGGCGGTGTTCCGAAATGCCGGGTGGGTGGTGACGTCCGTGACCCGCTCGCCGTAGACATACACCTCGCGGCGGTCGCGGAGGCTCTCGAGATACTCCGCGCCGGTGAACGGCTGGGTTATCCGGGCGCTGCTGTCGAGCATCTAGTCCACGGCTCCTCGGATCGGCGTTTATGTCAGACCGATCCTTCCACCGGTGTCGACCCCGATCAAGCCTGGACTGAGGCTCAGGCGCTAGCGCCGGGCCAGGGTCGCCGCGCGCGCCTCGATCGCGTCGACCAGCGCCTGCACGATGGAGCCGAGCTCCTGCTCGATCTCCTTCTCGACCAGCTTGCCTGCCTCGTCGAACTGCTCGTCCGCACTCGCCACGGGCAGCTCGCGATCGAGAACGCGGGCGCCTATGGCCCCCAGGACCTTGCGCGTCTCCGCTTGGGACCACACGGCCCCGAACATGCTGGTCGAGGCGCCGATCACGGCCGCCGGCTTGTTGCGCAGTGGGCTCTCGATCAGCGGCCGCGAGAGCCAGTCGAGCGCGTTCTTGAGTACGCCCGGAATGGAGCTGTTGTACTCGGGGGTCGAGATCAGGACGCCGTCGGCCTCCGCAACCGCGTCCCACAGTCGGTCGACCGGCTCCGGGCGCGTAGCCACGCGGTCCTCGTTGAACGCCGGGATCTCCTCCAGGCGGTCATAGAAGTCCACGGTCACCCCGGGCGGCAGCATGTCCGCTGCCGCCCGCAGGAGCGCCGTGTTGTGCGAGCCCTGGCGCAGAGATCCCGATATGGCCAGGATGTGCATCGTGCTACGCGACCTTGTGGAACTCGAGCTCGACGGTCAGGACGACGTCGTTGGAGAGCGACGGACCGCCCTTGGGGAGCGGCGCGTTCCAGTTCAGGCCGAACTCGGTGCGGTCGATCGTGGTGTCGAGTGTGAAGCCAAGACGGGTGTTGCCCATCGCGTCCTCAACCGGGCCCTCGATCGAGCCGGCGGAGTGAATCGGCCGCGTGGTCCCCTTCAGGGTCAACTCGCCGTCGATCTCGACGTGGTCGCCCTGGATGTCGATGTTGGTCGAGCGGAAAGTGATCTCCGGGTGATTTTCGGCGTCGAAGAAATCGGGGGACTGGAGGTGGGGGTAGAGGTTCTGGTCCTTGACGCTGACCGACGCGACCTTGACCGAGCCGGTGAGCACGCCGTCCTCGAGGCTGGCGTCCAGCTCGCCGAAGCTGCCCCGGAACTTGGCGACGACGTACTTGACCGCGAACTCAGCGGCGGAATGGACAGGGGCGAAGCGCCACTGACCGGCGATCCGCTCACTCGTGGTGGTTGCTGACATGCTGCTCCTCGATCCGTTTCGCACGCTCCGACCGGTTGGAGCTGTGCTGTTGTGCGCTCAACAATAGCACGAAGAACCGGACCGTGGTCCGGTTGAGCTTCTATGATCGAAACCGGTGCCCGAGCTCCCCGTCATCCAGTCCGCGACGCCGGCGCGAGCCGATGCAGCCCGCAACCGGGTGCGCATCATGGCCGCCGCCGAGCGGCTGTTCGCCGAGCGCGGCGCGCACGCAACCACCATGGAGGACATCGCCGCCGCGGCCGGCGTGGGGAAGGGAACCGTGTTTCGCCGCTTCGGCGACCGCGCTTCGCTCGTGTTCGCGCTGCTGGACCAGACCGAGCGGGATTTCCAGGAGGCGATCCTGCGCGGCCCGCCGCCGCTTGGCCCCGGTGTGCCTCCGGCGGCCCGGCTGACGGCGTTCGGCGAGGCGATGCTCGACCGGCTCGAGCGTGACGGCGAGCTTCTGCTCGAGACCGAGGCGCACGTCGGTCAGTGGCAGCGCTCCCGGCCGTACGCCGCTCTGTGGCTCCACGTCAACGCACTGCTCGAGCAAGCCCTGCCGCACGCCGATCGGGAGTATCTGACCGACGTCCTGCTGGCGGCACTCTCACCGGGAGCGTTCCACCACCAACGACGCGTCCGGGGCCTACCGCTCGAGCGGATTAAGACCGGGTTTGCGGACCTGGTGGGGCGCGTCGTCAACGCATAGATCTCGCCTGGGCAGCACGAGCAGCCGGTGGATGGTGCGAAGCCGTTCGGGCTGGCCGACAATTACCACGAGCTCGGCCCGGCGGGCAACCTGGGCGCTCGCCGGAACGACGAAGGTCTCCGTCTCGCCGGCGTCGAGCACCGCGATATCCGTCTGCTGGCCGGCCCGTAGCTCCGCGCTTGTGCTTCCGGTCCTGACCCTGACGTATGACCCTCCTTCGAGGCGGAGGCGGGGCCCGGCCCGGCGCAACGACATTCCGAGCATGACCGAACGTCCGCCGCGATTCAGGACGGTTACGGTGGCGCCGCGCGGGGCGATCCGAGGCTCGACGTTCAGCAGCAACGCGTCGCCGGCTCGGTCGCCGGCGCGAAGACCGAGGGGGATGAGCGTGATCACGCCCACTAGTGACAGAACTGCCAGGACGGCGAGAACGATCATGCGCCGATCAGCCCGGCGCGGTGAGCTGGCGGGCACGCTCGTGAACGAGGGTGGCAACGTCTGCGCTTGGCCTGAACGGATCGCGAATGACGGTGCCGGTGCGGAGCGACAGCGCCACCCAGAGCTCCTCGCCAACGAATGCGAGCAGGACGGGAGCCGGTGGTACGCGGGCGTCGTCGAGTTCAGCCAGGATGGCCAGCCTGGGGGCGTCGGCCGGCGTCGCCCAGCGGATGGTGAGGGCGGGGGAGCGGCGATAGCCGGCCACCCGGTTGTGTGTTTGTCTCCGAAAGCGGAAGCGCATCCCGCCCAAGGTTGGGGCCGTGACGCCATAAATGCAAATAGGGATCGACTGGGTCCGGTATAACTTCTCGTTATGCTCGACGTGAGGCGACTGCGAGTCCTCCGTGAGGTGGCCCGGTGCGGTTCGTTCTCGGGTGCCGCCGAGTCCCTCGGCTACACACAGCCCGCGATCTCAAGGCATGTCGCGCTGCTCGAGCGCGAGACCGGAGCCACGCTGCTGGAGCGGCGAAACACGGGCGTCCGGCTCACCGAGGCCGGCGCGCTGTTGGTTCGACACGCCGACGCCATCCTGGCGCGTCTGCACAATGCCGAAGAGGACCTGGACGACCTATTGGGTCTCCGGGCCGGGAAGCTGCGCATGTCCACGCTCAGCTCGACGGCAGCGACGATCGTGCCGGAGGCCATCCTCGAGTTCCGCGACCGCCTGCCCGACGTCGAGCTGTCCGTGTCGATCCTGGAGCCGCCCGGGGTTATGCCGCTGCTGCGGAGCGGTGATGTCGACCTGGCGCTCTGTAACGACGCGAGCGTTCTGGAGCTGCCTGAGTCCGATGGCGCGCTGCTGCTGGAGGAGCCGATGCTGGTGGCGCTGCCCGCGCGGCATCGCCTGGCCGGACGCAGACGCCTACGGCTGCGCGAGCTGGCCGAGGAGCGCTGGCTGCTCGGTACCGCGCACGCGTGCCCCGACGCCAGCCGGTTCGTCCGCGCCTGTCAGGCCGAGGGGTTCGACCCCCAGATCGCGTTCCACCACGACGACTACGCGGCGATCCTCGGCTTCGTGGCCGCCGGGGTTGGCGTGGCGCCGGTCCCCGACATGGTCGCCCGAAACGCGTCGGCCGGCGTCAGGATCTGCAGCCTGCAAGGCGTCAGGCTCACACGGCCGATCGTCGCCGTGATGCCCGCCGGCTACCAGTCGGGGGCGGCGCGCGCCATGCTGGAGATCCTCAGGCAGGTCAGTGCCCGCTGGCAGGCGGCGAGCTGGGCGCTGAGGCCAGTGGCCCGAACCGGTTGACTTCCGCGCAAGCGAGGTGAAAGGGTGGCCACGGGGTAGCGCCACCGAACCGAATGGAGGTCTGGATGAGCACGACTGAAGCAAGCAATAACGATGCGGGTGGGGCGGCGACGGTCGGGCGAGTCGACGCCAACCTCGAGGTGATCGTCCTTCCCGTATCGGACGTCGACCGCGCGAAGGAGTTCTACGGGCGTCTTGGGTGGAGACTCGACGCGGACGTCACCCACGGCGAGGACTTGCGCCTGATCCAGTTCACGCCCCCGGGCTCGGGCTGCTCGATCCAGTTCGGGACGGGTCTCACTTCGGCCGCGCCGGGATCGGCCCAGGGCCTGTACCTCGTCGTCTCCGACGTCGAGGCCGCACGCGGCGAGCTCGTCGCCCACGGGGCCGATGTCAGCGAGGTGTTTCATGAAGAGGGGCTCGGTGCCCGATTGCATCCCGTCGGCGCGAGCGATCGTCTCAACGGCCCCGCGCCCGAGCACAAGAGCTACAGCTCGTTTGCCTCGTTCAGCGACCCGGACGGCAACGGCTGGCTGCTCCAGGGGATCACGACGCGGCTCCCGGGTCGGGTCGATCCGGGGCGGACGACATACACGTCGGACACCGACCTTGCCGCCGCCCTGCGGCGGGCCGAGGCCGCACACGGTAAGCACGAGGAGCGCATCGGTCATGCCGACGCAAACTGGCCGGACTGGTACGCGCTCTACATGGTGCGCGAGCGCGCGGGTGAGGAGCTGCCCACATGAGCAATGACTACGACGTGATCGTGCTTGGCGGGGGCTCGCCGGGCGAGCACTGCGCGGGAGCGCTGGCCGAGGGGGGCCTGCGCGTTGCCGTCGTGGAGCGCGAGTTGGTGGGAGGCGAGTGCTCGTACTACGCGTGCATCCCGTCCAAGACGCTGCTCCGGCCAGGGGAGGCGGTGCACGGAGCGCGGGAGGCGGCGGCAACCGCCGACATCGACATCGACGCGGCACTCGCCTGGCGCAACTTCGAGGTCTCGGACTACTCCGATGCCGGGCAAGTGCAGTGGCTGGCCGACCACGGGATCGACCTGATCCGCGGGATCGGCCGATTGGCCGGCACCGGCGTAGTCGAGGTCGACGGTACCCGGCACACGGCCGATCACGTGGTACTCGCGAACGGGGCGGACCCGGTGATCCCGCCCGTCCCTGGCTTACGCGAACTCGACGGGGTGTGGACCAGCCGCGAGGTCACGTCCATGAAGGCGATTCCCCGCCGCCTGATCATCTTGGGGGGAGGCCCGGTGGGGGCGGAGATGGCGCAGGCCGTGCGCCGGCTCGGCGGCGAGGTGGCGGTCGTCGACATGGCCGACCATCTGCTCGGCCGCGAGCCGGCGCCGCTGGGTGAGATGCTCGGCGAGGTCCTGAGCGGCGAGGGCATCGAGTTGGTCCTGTCGGCTAACGCGTCCGGCGCGAAGCGCGATGGCGAGGACTACGTCCTCGAGATCGACGACGGCCGCGAGCTGCGCGGCGATCGGCTGCTCGTCGCAACCGGCCGGCGCCCGCGCGTGCGTGACATCGGCCTCGAGACGGTCGGCGTCGAACCCGATCCGCACGGAGTGCCGGTCGACGCCCACCTACGCGCGGCGGACAGGCTGTGGGCGATCGGCGACGTCAACGGACTGTGGCCGCTCACCCACGTCGGCAAGTACCAGGGCGAGGTGGTCGCGGCGAACATCCTGGGGGAGCCGCGGAAGGCCAACTACGAGGCGGTGCCAAGAGTTACCTACACGGATCCGCAGGCGGGGGCGGTCGGCGCCGGCTCCGGGCGCTTCGGCGCGATGGTCCCGGTCTCAGGGGTGGCGAAGACCGCCACCTACACGCGCGCGTACGCCGACAGTAAGGGCTTCCTGACCCTGCTCTCCGATGGCGAGCGGCTGACCGGCGCCTACGCGCTGGGACCGGAGGCGGGCGAGTGGTTGCAGCAGGCCACCCTGGCGATCCGCGCCCACGTTCCCCTCGACGTTCTGTCCGACACGATCCAGCCATTCCCGACGTTCTCGGAGATCTACGTCCAGGCGCTGAAGGTGCTCAGGGCCCAGGTCGCGGCGGCGCAGAAGCCGGTCGCCACCGGGCCACCGATGGCGAGCTGAGAGGAGGGAGGGCGGCGGCCGGTCGTCCCCCTAGGTCCGTGGACCAAGCGGCGGGTCGACGTCGTCGTAGATGCGCGCTGCGGCCAGCTTCCCGCCGTCACCTCGCACGTAGACAGCCATCGCTGCCTCGGGCGGCACCTCCGACACGCCCCAGCGCACGACGTTGTACTCGACGGCGCACGCCCTCCCGTCGTCGATGATCGAGCACTGCTCCATCGGGATCCCGCCGCCGTTCGAAAACATGTAGGTGTAGAAGCCGCGCAGAGCGTCCCGGCCGCGGTGGACATACTGAACGCCCGCAGGCTCTCGGACATACCCATCCGGTTCGAAGGTGGCCACGATTGCGTCGACGTCGCCGTTCGATAGCGCGCCTTGGTACTCGGCAATCACGTCCGCCTCGTGCACCTCGGGATCGGGCTGGAGCAGCGGTGGCCGGTTCAAATGGCGGCCGGTCAGCGGCCAGCTGCTGAAGTAGATCCGCAGTTCCTGGATCCGTTGGTCGGACTCCTTCTCCGTCACGATCGCCACCGGAACGTCGGCGCGTCCGGCCGCCGCGTCGAGGTGGAGAACGACCTCCTCGAAGCCGTGTCGCTGCCCGAAGCCGTGGTCGATGTCCTCGACCAAGATGTGGCGCTGGTTGAGCCACGCGTTCATCTCGGCGGCGTACGCCATAAACGGCCGTACGCCCCTGATCCGCCCGCGTACGGGATGGTGCAGTACCGGCTCGCCGGCGAATGACTCGACCAGGGCGTCGAACTCCCCGGCGACCAAACCGTCGTAGTAGGGCACGCTGACCAGCTCTTGCTGCCGCTTCTCCTCGATCCGCTCTAAAGCCGGAACGGAGAAGAGCTCAGGCAACCATGGCATCGGGCAACCGTCTCACATCCCCGCCGACGGGTGCGGGATTTCGTTCCGGCGGAAGGACCTCGGCACCGCGGGCGTCGTACCGTGCGTGACCGCTCTACCGATGAGACGCGGGCTGGTGCGGCCGCGTGCGGTGAGGGTCCCGGGCGCGCTTGTGCTCGTCAGCGTCGCGGTCGCCGCCGTGGTGGCCTTGCCGGTCGTGATCACCGTGGTTCAGGCGCTTCAGGGCGGACTCCCGGCGGCGCGGGCGGCGATCAGCGAGCGCGCGACTCCGACGCTGCTTCTGCACACGGTCGAGCTGGCGGCGCTGGTGACGCCGGCTTGCGGCGTGCTCGGGTTGGGGGCGGCATGGCTGGTCGAGCGCACGAGCGTGCCTGGCCGGCGGGCGTGGTCGCTGTTGCTGGTGGCGCCGCTGGCCGTGCCGCTGTTTGTGACCAGCTACGCGTGGGCGACGTTGAGCTCGTCGCTGACCGGGTTCTGGGGCGCGGCCGGGATCGTCACCTTCTCCTACTACCCGATCGTGTTTCTGCTGGTCGCCGCCTCGCTGCGCGTGATGGACCCGGCGCTCGAGGAGACGGCGCGGTCATTAGGCCTCGGGGCATGGCGCACCTTCGTCCGGGTCGTGGTGCCGCAGCTGCGCCCCGCGCTGTTGGGCGGCATGTTGCTGGTGCTGCTAGACACGCTCGTCGAATTCGACGCGTTCGTGGCGCTGAAGTTCCAGACGTTGTCGGTCAACGTCTACTCGCAGTACCAGCTCGGCTTCAGCGCCGCCGGTGCGGCAGCTCTGTCGCTGTTCTCGACGCTGATCTGCGTGGTCGTCCTGCTCGGCGAGCACCGGCTCAGAGGCGATGCGAATTACACCCGAATCGGCCAGGGCGCTCGGCGCGGCGTCGCCCGCTACCGGCTGGGCCGGGGCATACCGCTGGCGCTCGGGGGTCTGGGCCTGCTGGTGGCGGTTGCTCTGGGGATTCCGCTCGCCCTGCTCGTGCACTGGTTCGCTCAGGGCGAGGGCACGGCCGGCGCTCCCGCCGGGGTCGGCTCGCTGTGGTCGGCCACCGTGACGACGGTGCTGCTCGGGGTCGCGTCCGGGCTGGTGGCGGTGCTGTTCGCGCTGCCGGTTGCGATCCTGGCGGTGCGACGGTCCGGCCGAGTCGTGATCGCGATCGAGCGCAGCGTGTACCTGTCGTTCGCGCTGCCGGATCTCGTCGCGGCGATCGCGGTGGCATACGGGGCCAGCCACGTGGGCCATTTCTTGTATGGGACCGTGGTCCTGCTGGTGCTCGCTGAGGCGGCGCTGTTTGTGCCGTTTGCGGTTGTGGCGCTTCGCGCGACGATCGGCCTGATCGAGCCCGCGCTGGAGGAGTCGGGCCGCGCGCTTGGCCTAGGCCCGCTGCGAACGATGTGGCGAGTGACGGTGCCGCTGGCCCGACCGGGGCTGGCGGCCGCCGGCGTGCTGGTGTTCGCGTTCGTGCTTGGCGATCTCTCGACGGCTCAGGTCCTCCTGCCGGCGGGCTTGAACACGCTCGGCACCCAGTTCTGGGCGGACAGCGGCACGGTCGCGTTTGCCGCGGCCGCGCCGTTTGCGGCGGTCCTGATCGCCCTGGCGCTGCTCGCGACGTACGTCCTGATGAGCCGGTTTGGCCGGGTCCGAGATGTCGGCTTCGGGGAGCGATGATCAGGGCGGGGCGCCTGGACTAGCCGGCGCGGCGGTCGGTCGCGTATGTTCCGACCGACAGTGTCCGCTCCTGAGCCCCAGGCGATCCTGAGCCACCCGACGGAGGCAGCCATATTCCTGGTGCTGACCGTTGCCTCCGGATCCGAAGCCGATCTCGTCGACGTACTCGCCGACGTGTCGGGGCTCAAGCGGTCGGTGGGCTTCCGGGTGCCCGAGGCTGAGCTCACGTGCGTGACCGGGATCGGTGCGGCCTTGTGGGATCGGCTCGGGGTGGGTCGCCGCCCGGCCGGGCTGCATCCGTTCCGCGAGCTCGCCGGGCCGCGTCACACCGCGGTGGCAACGCCAGGTGACCTGCTGTTCCACATCCGGGCCCATCGGTTCGACATGTGCTTCGAGCTGGCCCAGCGGCTAACCGATCGCCTGCGTGGTTTGGCAGAGGTCGTGGATGAGGTCCATGGCTTTCGCTCCTTCGACGAGCGCGACGTCCTCGGATTCGTCGACGGGACCGAGAATCCGGAGGGGGGCGCCGCCGCCGAGGCGGTGCTGATCGGCGACGAGGATCCGGGCTTCGCGGGTGGCAGCTACGTGATCGTCCAGAAGTACGTGCACGACCTGGTCGCCTGGGACGCCCTGTCGACCGAGGAGCAGGAGCGCGCGATCGGTCGCACCAAGCTCAACGACATCGAAATCCCCGACGAGGACAAGGCTCCGAACTCGCACCTGGCACTCAACGTGATTACGGGGCCGGACGGCGAGGAGCAGCAGATCATGCGCTTCAACATGCCGTTCGGCCGGGTCGGCCAGGCCGAATTCGGCACCTACTACATCGCCTATGCGCGGACCTCGGCGCTGATCGAGCTGATGCTGAGCAATATGTTCATCGGCGATCCGCCCGGCAATACCGACCGAATCCTCGACTTCTCGACCGCGCTCACCGGGACCCTCTTCTTCGTCCCGTCAGGCGACCTGCTCGAGAATCTGGCGCCGGCCGAGGACGAGGCCGCCGCCGCACCGGCGCCACCGCCGGTGGATGAGTCGGACGATGGCTCACTCCAGATCGGCAGCCTCCGCGATCAGTCGCGCTGAGCTCGCCGGTCGGCCCCTGCATCCTGCTCGGCGCCGCGCGCCTCGATCACGGTGCCGATGAACCGCAGCGCGGCCGTTGCCGCCTCGAGGCGCCAGCTGAGGAGGGTGTGGTCGAACCCGGAGGCTTCGTTCACCGCGGTCCCGAGTCGCTCGGCGATCCGCTCGAACCGCTCCCGTTGAGCGTTCAGCAGAGGTCGCGGGTCGGCTGCGCGGCGATCCAGGAAGAGCAGCTTGAGTAGGAGCAATGAGCGCGCGTCGCGTACATGCTCAACCGGCGTGCCGAGCCAGTCGGCGACCGCGCGAGCACCGGCCGGGGTGATTCGCAGGACGGTCCTGTGGGGCCCCGAGTCGCTCGCCACCCTCCTGGCGGGTCGAACCAGGCCCTGGCGCGTGAGCGCTTCAATCGCGTAGTAGACGCGAGGCCGGCGCAGCGACCAGATCCGCCCGATCTCGCCCTCTTCGGCCATCGCCCGGGCGATCGCAAAGCCGTGGGTGGGACCTTCGGCGAGCAGGGCCAGGACCGCCCACTCGCTCGGCGTCATTTGCTCGTCCGGGCGCGGCACCTTGTCCCGGAACGCTAACGCGGCCGGGTGCGGGAAGAAATGGACTTGTCTGGTAGTCAGGATTGGACTAGCGTGTAGCCCGCGCGAACTGGGGACCACACATCGAGACGCGCGAGCGCGGCTCGCGCGGAGAGGAGATGGACATGGCGGTTCTGGAATCGGTAGAGCAGCAGGCCGACAGCTTCGTTCGCTCACAGCACAAACTGCTGATCGACGGCGAGTGGGTCGAGGCGGCTTCGGGACAAACGTTCGAGACGATCAACCCGGCGACCGAGGAGGTCCTGGCCGAGGTCGCCCACGGACAGGCGGAGGACATCGAGCGGGCGGTCAAGGCGGCGCGCAAGGCGTTCGCGGACGACTCACCCTGGCGTCGGATGAACGCATCGGATCGCGGCCGTCTGATCTGGAAGATTGCCGAGCTCATCGAACAGAACGCGGACGAGCTCGCGATGCTCGAGTCTCTCGACAACGGCAAGCCTTATCACATCGCCAAGGCGGCCGATGTGGCGCTGTCGGCGGACCTGTTCCGCTACATGGCGGGATGGCCGACCAAGATCGAGGGCACCACGGTGCCGATCTCGGCGCTGCCCGCGCCGGGCGAGTATCTCGCCTACACACTGCGCGAACCCGTCGGGGTGGTGGGCCAGATCATCCCGTGGAACTTCCCGTTGCTGATGGCGGCCTGGAAGCTCGGGCCCGTGCTCGCGTGCGGTTGCACGGTCGTCCTCAAGCCGGCCGAGCAGACGCCGCTGTCGGCACTGCGACTCGGTGAACTGCTCCAGGAGGCGGGAGTGCCGGACGGCGTCGTGAACATCGTGACCGGATTCGGCGACGCCGGTGCGGCGCTCGCGGCGCACGACGACGTCGACAAGGTCGCGTTCACGGGTTCGACCGAGGTCGGCAAGCTCATCGTCCAGGCGGCGGCCGGGAACCTGAAGAAGGTCACGCTCGAGCTCGGCGGCAAGTCACCGAACGTGGTGTTCGCTGATGCCGATCCGGAGAGCGCGATCATCGGCGCCGCCAACGGGATCTTCTTCAACCACGGACAGTGCTGCAACGCGGGCTCGCGGTTGTACGTGCAGAGCCCGATCTTCGACGACATCGTCGCTGGCGTGGCCGAGCAGGCCAAGCAGATCAAGGTCGCTCCGGGGACGGATCCCGAGTCGCAGATGGGTCCGCTCATCTCCGACGAGCAGTTCGGGAAGGTGCTCGGCTACCTCAACTCCGGGCGCGGTGACGGCGCCGAGGCCGTGGTCGGTGGCGACCGCTTCGGCGACCGCGGCTACTTCGTGCAGCCCACGGTTCTGACCAATACCAACCCGAACATGAAGGTCGAGCGCGAGGAGATCTTCGGACCGGTCGTGTGCGCGATCCCGTTCGATGATCCCGACGACATCGTGCCGGCCGCGAACAACACCAACTACGGCCTGGCCGCTGGGGTGTTCACGCGCGATATCTCCAAGGCTCATCGCACGGCGAAGCGGTTGCGGGCCGGCACGGTGTGGATCAACACCTACCACGTGTTCGACGCCGCGATGCCGTTCGGCGGTTACAAGGAGTCAGGCTGGGGCCGCGAGATGGGCCACCAGGTCCTGAACAACTACCTCGAGACCAAGTCGGTCGTCACGGCTCTCTGAGCCAAGCGGACGACAGCACGATGGCGATCATCCGTCCGGCTTCGAACCCCGGTTCGAGCCGGACGGAGACGGTCACCACGCCGGCGCGCTACGCGCCGGCGGCTCACCCGGGGACGCCCGGTCGATGGACCGACGAGACGATCCTGCGGGCGCTCCGCGACTGGGCGGAGGAGATGGGTGCTCCCCCCCGTCGACAGGACTGGTGCGGGGAGCGGCCGCATGACGCGCCGGCAGCCCAGCGCAAGTGGATGCGGGAGCACCCGTACTGGCCGAGCAGCTCGTGCGTGGCGGCCCACTTCGGCGCCTGGAGCAACGCGCTCAAAGCGGCCGGCCTACCGGCGCGCAGCCTGACCTTCGAGGACACCGTCGCCGAACGGATCGAGACGGCGTGGCGCCTGCGGGGCGAAGGGCACCGGATCCGGGAGATCGCCGAACAGCTCGGCGTCTCGGTTTCGACCGTGCACAACTACCTCCGCGCGGGCATCTGCACGCAGTGCGGAGGTCCGGTAGCCAGTCCCCGCGCACAGCGTTGCCTGTGCTGCACCGCGTCCGAGCCGACGGTCCAGCGAGCCTGGACGCGGGAGACCGTGCGCGATGCGATCCGCGACTGGACGGTCGAGCGCGGACACGCGCCCAGTTATCACGAGTGGACGCCCTCGCGGTCGTTCCCCGGGGTGTGGGAGGCCGAGAGCCCGCGGTGGCCGAGCGCAGCCGTCGTGTGTGATGTCTACGGCGACTACCGCAATCCCTGGAACGCGGCAATTCTCGACGCTGGTGCCTCGATCCGCTTCCAGCGCTGGAGCGATGATGCGATCCGGGCCGCGCTGGCCGACTTCTGGACCCGGACCGGTCGGGCGCCGGTGCGCGCGGATCTGTTGACCGCGCACTGGCGCGGTCCAACCTCACGTACGATGCAGCGCCGCTACGGAGGCATCGAGCGAGCGTGGGCGACGCTCGGGCCGGTTCCCAGTTGAGCTAAGGAGAGAGATGACGACGACCAACGGGTCCCTGCAACGGCTGTTGATCGGGGGCAACTGGACCGACGCCCGGTCTGGTGAGACTTACAGTCAGGCGTTCCCGTACACGGGCGAGGAGGTTGGGATCGCGGCCGCCGCCGGCCGCGAGGATGCGCGCGCGGCGGTCGAGGCCGCCGCCGCCGCTTTCGCCGAGTGGTCGCGCAGCGCACCGGCGATGCGGCGCGAGATCCTCGGCAAGGCTGCCGACCTGCTCATGGCACGCCAACCGGAGATCGCCGGGATCGTCACCGAGGAGACCGGCGGCGTCTTCGGCTGGGGAATGTTCAACGTTCAGCTGGCCGCTGGCATGCTGCGAGAGGCAGCCGCCCAGGGGTACGGGCTCGTTGGCGAGGTGATCCCCTCCGACGTGCCCGGCAAGCTGGCGATGGGCGTGCGGGCGCCGGCCGGCGTCGTGGTGGGGATCGCGCCCTGGAACGCGCCCGTGATCCTCGGCACTCGCGCGCTCGCCACCCCGCTCGCGTACGCCAACACGGTCGTCCTGAAGGCGTCAGAGATCTGCCCCCGCACGCACGCGACGATCATCCAGGCGCTGGTAGACGCGGGTCTTCCTGCCGGCGTGGTCAATCTGATCACCAACCGTCCGGAAGACGCTGCTGACGTTGTGGATGAGCTGATCGCACACCCGGCGACACGGAGGATCAACTTCACCGGCTCCACCAAGGTGGGGCGGATCATCGCCGAGAAGGCCGGCAAGAATCTCAAGCGCGTGCTGCTCGAGCTCGGCGGCAAGGCGCCGATGATCGTGCTTGCGGACGCCGACCTCGACCGCGCCGCAGCGGCGGCGAGTTTCGGCGCGTTCTTTCATCAGGGGCAGATCTGCATGTCGACCGAGCGGATCGTGGTCGACCGGGCGGTGGCGGATTCGCTGGCCGAGAGACTGGCCGAGCGAGCCCGCGCGCTGCCCGTCGGCGATCCGCGCGATCAGGGCACGGCGATCGGGCCGCTCATCAACCAGGCCGCGATCGAGCGCGTCAGCGGTCTGGTGCGCGACGCGGTCGACAAGGGAGCCAGAGCTTTGAGTGGCGGGCAGGCCGACGGTCCGTGTTTCCCACCCACCGTCCTGTCCGGCGTCACGCCCGACATGCGTCTCTACTCCGAAGAGTCGTTCGGCCCGCTGCTCGCCGTGATGCCGGTCGATGGGGTCGATGATGCCGTACGGGTCGCGAACGACACCGAGTACGGGCTAGCGGCCGCCGTGTTCAGCGAGGACGTCCCGGCGGCACTCGAGCTCGCTCAGCGGATCGAGTCGGGCATCTGCCACATCAACGACACGACCGTTCAGGACGAGCCCCAGATGCCGTTCGGCGGCGTCAAGGCGAGTGGCTTCGGACGCTTTGGCGGGCGCGCGGCGCTCGAGGAGTTCACCGAGCTGCGGTGGATCACCGTTCAGGAACTGCCGCGCCAGTACCCGATTTGACGGGCAGGTTCCGTTTCGACCAACGATGGGGGTTTCTCATATGACGCGCAGGTGGCTGCTTTCGATCGTCCTCGCCGGATTCATGCTCGCGGCGCCGGCGGCGGCGTCCGCTAACGGGTTCCGGCACGCTCCGAGCCCGACTGTGACCGTCGGCGGAACGGTGGCGACACCGATGACGTATTCGCTCAGCCAGCTGCAGCCGCTCGAAACGCCGTTCACCGTCACCCGCCCCTCGTGGTGGGGCCACCCGCGGACCGTCACCGAGCAAGGTGTGTCGGTCGAGACCCTCGTCAACGCAGCCGACCCGACCCTGCCGTCGGCGAAGAACGCGCAGCTGCGCGAGACGATTACGGTCGGCAACGCCTTTGGCCAGTCCGTGACCTTCGCCTGGGGCGAGCTCGACTCGAACTTCGGAGATCACCCGGCCTATCTGTCGCTTGGTGGGGGTGGATTTCACGCCCCCGAGCTCGTCGTTCCCGGCGATCGGAACGACGCCCGCTCGCTGGACGACGTGAATCGGGTCACGGTCGCGGTGCAGAACCCAGCGGCAACGACCTCGACGGTGACCGGCGCATTGACGATCGAGGAGGGCTCCCACACCGAAGTCCTTACCGCGACCGAGTTGGCCTCACTGCCGCAGCACACGCTCGACGTGACGTTCGAGGCCGGTACGGCGACGCAACAGCACGTTGAGGTCGGACCGACGCTGCAGGCCGTGCTCCGCGCGGCCCATATCCGGACCGACCTCAACACCTGGGTTGCCGCCGTCGGCTCCGACGGCTACGTCGCCACCGTCACGCCCGCCGAGGCCTGGGTGGGCGGTCGTCCGCTGCTGCTTTCCCTGAGTGAGGACGGCACGTCGCAGGACACGCCCCGCCTCGTGACCGACGGGGATGTCAAGGGCGGGCGCTACGTGTCGGGCGCCGTTGACCTCGTGGTCGGCCAGGGGCAGCCTCCCGGCTGGCCATGGTGGGGCGGCCGCTAGCATTCGGGGCCATGGTCAACCGGACCGTCACGCGAGAAGAGGCACTCACTCAGACGGTTGGTGAAGTGATGATCGGGGCGCCGAAGACGCTTCCAGCAGACGCATCGGTACTCGACGTGCGACGCGCCTTCGACAGACCCAGCGTGCGAACCGTGCTGCTGGCCGACGGCGAGCGCTTTACGGGGCTGATCGAGCGGGACGGCGTGCCTGCCGATGCCCGCGACGATGCGCCAGCCGCTGACTACCGCGATCCGGCGCCGCCGACGGCGACGCCGGACACGCCGATGTCCGAGGCCATCCCGCTGCTCGAGGGTCGAGCCGAACCCCGGCTCGTCGTGCTCGACGCCGACGGCGTCACGCTGCGCGGGCTGCTGTGCGCCAACACCACCGGCACGGGCTTCTGCCTGCGCTAAGCGCTCGGGTCGACGCCGGCGCGCCCGAACCGGACGATCTCGGGCGAACCGGCCGTCAACCGGTTCCGACAGCCGCGTCCGACCACGAGCACCGATCATTTGGGCATCAACGATCGCCGCGCCTTCTGAGCGGCAACGGTTCGGCGGGGCTTCGCGAGCGATCGGAAGGTGAGCACGGTGACTCCGACTCAGAAGGGTTGGACGTTCGATCGGCGTGTGATGAGAGTGGGATCGACCTCGGGTCACCAAGCAACGGCACCCACGATTGGTTCCACTATCCATCCCGGAACTTCAGGCGTCACTCGTCAAAGCTAGAGCTCCATGGAGTGCCCTCGGCGCCGTGCCCCGCTCGCGCTACCCACCCGATCGTCTACCACTTCCGAGCTGGGTTCGTCCCGCACCACGCTTGAGCTGTACCCCGGACGCGCGTGTGAGTTCGCCCATCGGCTGGCGGACACGCGAGCACCAGGTACAGACGAGAGGCTGTCCACCGCTCGGTGTTTCGCTCCCGCATTCGTCCTGTGGCCGGTTTTGTAGGGAGCGATGAGGAGTGCGACTCAGATGGCAAAGCAGGCTCACGAACCGGGACCGGGACCGGGACGTTCGACAGCAGACGCGGCGGTCATCGCGCTCAAGAAGGAGATCGCGCAGCGCAATGAGCAGGCACAGAGGGAGGCTCGTAAGCTGCGCGCCGCGGGCGAGCAGGAGCCGGTTCGAAGGCGTCGCCGTGGGGACTCGAGTTAGGGCGATCACTCGAATCAGCCGCTCTGCTCCTCGATCGCTAGACTTGGTACACGGGTCGAGCATCGGTCTCGACCGAAGCAGTGCCCAGCGTTTTCGCAGTCGTTGCCTCGTTGCACCCTCCGCGTTTCGCAGCGCACATACCCAGGAGGGAATAACTATGGCCACAGGAACCGTGAAGTGGTTCAGCGACGAGAAGGGCTTTGGATTTATCACGCCCGATGACGCCGGCAAGGACCTGTTCGTGCATCACACCGCGATCCAAGGCAACGGCTTCAAGTCGCTCGCCGAGGGCGCGAAAGTGAGCTACGACGCCGAGCAGGGCCAGAAGGGCCCAGCGGCGGCGAACGTCCAGCTCCGCTAGCGCTGGCGACCAGCCAAACAACAAAGGGGGGCGCGCACGCGCCCTCCGCTGGTGTTCGCCTCGCGCCGCACGAGCCTCGGCAACGCGAGTGTTCAGCGGCCGCGGACAAAAGCCACGGCGCTACTGCGCGCACAGGACCGCGCGCTTTCCGGGGCTCGGTCCGAGCGCATCCTTTGGCCTTTCCGCCTGATTCGCTCGTCATCGCCGCGCTCAATATCCGAGGAAAGGACCGATGCACATGGCATCGACCGGCAAGAAGAAGACCACGATGGCAAAGCTCGCCCGCGAGAGTCGACTGCGCGAGCGTCGCGTGGAGAAGGAGGCCAGGAAGCAGGCGAGAAAGCGCGCCGCAGCACACCCCGCAGATCAACCGAGCGAGCCCTCGATCGGCAGCCAGCAATAGGCGGGTGTCTCCTGCTGCCGGCGGTTGCGCCCGTGCTCCGTCGAGCGGCTAAGTGCTGATAGCCCGCAGCATCACTACACACTCGGGATTGATGGCGAGCGAATCTCCGGTCTTGGTGTCAGTGAACCACGCGAACTGCATGATCGAGCCACGCGCCGCGTCGAGGATCAGTCGCTCGACAGCTTTCGCTTCGCCCTCGACGCGATAGCACTCGCCACCCAGAACGGTGATCTCCGTTATCGAGGCCATGACGTTGAGATCAAGTATGCGGAGCGGGTAGCGCGACTGTCGCCGGGCACAGAACTCGCGAGCCGATTCTTCGCCCTCAAGCGTCACCATGCAGGAAATCCTGCCCGCGCGAATCGGGGCCTCCAGCGTACTCCCCGTCACCGGCTGGCGCAATGCGACCTCGCAGCGCCTGCGGTCCAGGCCGGGTCCTTCAGGTGCTACCGTGATATATGCGGGTACATCTGTACTCCGTGAGGTTCTTCTCGGCCGACGCAGCGAATCTCCCTTCAGCAGTCGCGCCGGCCCAGGAAGGAATGGCATGTATTCCACCACTCCGAGCAAGGGTTGGTGCCCCAGGATCGTGCTCGGTGTCGCCTGTCGGAAAGTGAGACGTTCCGGTGAAGACGACGCGTGAGAGAGCCGAGGAGAAGCGCCAAGCCAAGCTTGATCTCATCCACGAGCAGGTGCAAAGCGGTGTGCTCGTGATCCGTCGCATGACTGCAGAGGAGCGCCGGCGGTACCCGCCCCGGAGCGCGCCGCCGAAGCGATCAGGGAGACGATGATCATGGGTGAGCGCGAGGGACTGGTTGCACGAATCCGCCAGGTACGCCGCGCGGCGGCCGGCGGAGACGCATCGGACCGACGCTCGACAGTCGATAAACAGGATGATCGCGTCCCCCGGCTCGAGGCGCGAGTCGCTCACCTGGAGCGGCTGGTCGAGGGGCTGCAGGATTCCGTGCACCGGGAATCTGAGCGGCACGCCAAGCTGATCGCCGAGCTCCAAGCGCAGGTCCAGCCCGGCGCGATGGGCCCAGCTCTCGCGGAGGATGCTCGCAGCCGCGGGCTTTAGCCCGACGTGACGACATTTTTTATACCGGGTGTCGGCGGCGATTCGTCCGCCGTCGAGGGTGCGTATCGTGACATGAGCGGTGTGATCGAGCTCGAGATGGGCCATCGCCCCAATGCCCGTCGGATCCTGAGGTTGTGGACGCGGCGGGGAAGCACGGACTGCATCACCGAGGTGGGACGCTCGGACCCGCTGAGAGGGGGCACCGTCGTGGCAATCTTCGACATGGGGCCCAATCAGCCGTTCGTCGTCTGGTGGCAAGGGGAGAACGGAGTGCCTGCCGGAGTGCGTGAGATCCTCGGCTGCAACGCGTATGCAGTGATGGAGTTCGAGCCGTGAGCCGGGCTCGCGAGATCGAGCTGGCGCAGGCCGACGTGTGTTCTTGTCAGGACCAAGTGGCGCTCCTGCGGGCGAGGCTATACCGGTGGGGAATGCGACCGGGCCCTCGGCTGCGCGAGCTCGAAGGAGAGCTGCAGCGCGCCAAACAACGGCTCCGCGACGTCCGAGCGCGGGAGACGCGTTAGCCCAAGCTCCGCCGCTCGGGGCGCACCTGCTCGCGCGCGTCGTCAGAGGCGACGACCGGAATCGAACCGGTGTAGACGGCTTTGCAGGCCGCTGCGTAGCCACTCCGCCACGTCGCCGCGAGTCCGAAGCGTAGCGACGTCGCTCGGCGCGACGAAGCGTCAGCGCGGCTAGTCGCGGGTCGGCGTGGTCAACAGGACGGCGTTTGCGAACGGGTCGCGGACGAGGATCCCGTCCGTCACGCGCTCATACGGGAGCCCGGCGGCTTCGATTCGCGCCGCCACGGCGTCCAGCCCCGACTCGGGAAGCTCGATCGTGAAGGAACGCAACCCGACCGACCCGGCCGCTGCCACCGCCGCGCCCGCGCTGTGCCAGGTGTTCAGGCCGATGTGGTGGTGGTAGCCACCGGCCGACACGAACAGCGCGCCCGGGTAGCCGCGCACGATCACATCGAAGCCGAGCACGCCGTGGTAGAAGGCCTCGGCCGCACCTAGATCGGCCACCTGAAGATGTACGTGCCCGATCCGCGTTCCGGCCGGCGCCTGCTCCTGGAGGCCCGGTACCCCGTGCAGCTCGGCGAGCACGTCGTCGAGGTCGAGGGGCATGGTTGCCATTTGGAGCTGACCATCCGAGCGCGGCCAGTCGGCCCGAGCGCGATCTCGGTAGATCTCGATGCCGTTGCCGTCCGGATCCGAGAGGTAGAGCGCTTCGCTCACGAGATGATCGGATGCGCCGTCCAGGGGCCAGCGGGCAACGGCCAAGCGGGCCAGCGCGAACGCCAGGCCCTGGCGAGTGGGGACGAGGATCGCGAGGTGATAGAGGCCGGGCGCCCGTCGGTTCAACCGCAGGGCCGCGCTGTCGCCGCGCAGTTCGATCAGCGCCGGGTCGTCGGCGACGCCGAACGCCAGCGTCCCGTCGTCGCGCTCGGTCACCCGCAGCCCGATCACCCGTTCGTAGAACGTCCGCGAGCGATCCAGGTCAGAGACGGTCAGCCGAACGGTCCCGAGCGCGGTGTCGGAAGCGATCCGGGGCGCCCTGCCCTCGAGCGAGGCTGCGGCAGACGTCATGCCTCGCGCTCCACCGTGCACGAGCCACCGCGCTGAGCGCCGGGCAGCCGCCCGAGCAACGAGGCGAGCCGCGCGGTCTCCTCGGCGTCGAAGTGCTCGAGGAACAGTCGGCGGATGCTGCGCACGTGCGTGCAACCGGCGTTGCGAAGCTTGGCAAAACCTTCGTCGGTCAGCTGCGCGTAGGAAACCCGGGCGTCGTTCGGGCAGGCCGCACGCTCGATGAACCCGCCCGACACGAGACCGTCGACCAATCGGGTGATGCCGGACCGGGTGAGCATCGTGCTCTCGGCGAGCGCCGACATGGGCAGCTGCCGGTCGGGTGCCTGCGCCAGGTAGAGCAGCACCTCGTAGTCCCGGGTGGTAATCCCGTGCTCGGAGACCAGTTCGGCGTCGAGTAGGCGCAGGATCGTGGCGTGGCTCTGGAGATAGCTACGCCAGGCCTCCAGGGCGTCCCCCTCGAGGTTCGAGCTCTCAGGGCCGGCCGACACGGCGCACACCGGCGCTGGGCCGGCAGCGCTCGTCGTCGCGGCATCGAGCGATGGAGAGACGGGGTCCTCGACGGTGATGGTGTCGCCATCCGGGCGTACGGAGCTGGTATCCATATTCCGGATTGTAGTTGACTAGTCAATCGCACTGCGGCGACTAGGGTAGGACGCGATGATTGAGATCGCCCCAGGCGTGTGGCACTGGACGGCGCGACGCGCATCGATCGGCGCCGAGGTGAGCTCCTACTACCTCGAGTCCGAGCGCGTCGTGATCGACCCGATGATCCCACCCGACGGCCTCGAGTGGTTCGATCAGCGCGGAGGGCCCGAGCACGCCGTGTTGACCAATCGCCACCACGATCGCGACGCCTGGCGTCTGCACGAAGCGTTCGGATGTGTCGTTCACTGCATTGACAACGGCGTCTACGAGCTCGAGGGGCGTGGTCCGATCGAGTCGTTCCGGTTCGGCGACGAGCTGCCGGGCGACATCGTCGTCCACGAGGTGGACGCGATCTGCCCGGACGAGACCGCGCTGCATATCCCGAGTCACCGGGCGCTGGCGTGTGCTGACGGCGTGGTGCGTTGGCGAAGCGGCGACGAGCTGCAGTTCGTCCCGGATTACTTGATGGATGACCCGGAGCGCACCAAGCAGGGCCTGCGCGACGCCTACGGGCGTCTGCTCGAGCTCGACTTCGACCTGCTCCTGCTGGCTCACGGGGAGCCCGTGGTCGGTGGCGCGCGGGACGCGCTGCGCGGGTTCGTCGAGAAGGCGAGCTAGGTGGCATCGAGCCTCCGCCGGCCTGACCAACGCGGACCGAAACGGACCTATTTCGGGCGTAGTGTCCCGCCCGTAAACGTAGGAGCGAACGCCGGCATCCCACCGGCTGAAAGGAGAGCGTGGTGCACTGGAAGCTCGAGCTCGTGGCGATTCCCGTAGCCGACGTCGACCGGGCCAAGGCGTTCTACGTCGAGCAAGCGGGCTTTAACGCGGATCACGATCACACGGTGAGCGAGGAGATCCGGTTCGTTCAACTCACGCCGCCCGGCTCGGCGTGCTCGATCGCGCTCGGCAACGGTCTGACCGACGCCGAGCCTGGGTCGGTCGTGGGGCTCCAGCTCGTCGTCGAGGACATCGGACAGGCGCACGATGAGCTCGCGCACCGCGGTGTCGAGGTGAGCGACGTTCAGGAGTTCCCGTGGGGGTCGTTCGTGTTCTTCAGCGACCCGGACGGGAACAAGTGGTCGGTGCAGCAGCTCCCGCAGTGGTCGGGTCAGTAGCTCCCCTGCGCTGAGGACCAGCGACCTTCGGGCCGTGCGCCGGCCCCGGCTCGCCATCCTCATCCCATTCGGATGATGATGGGGGGGGCGGTCCCACGGCAGTTTTCGCTGAGCTTCGGTAAATCAATTCGGATCGCCGGAGGGGGCTGATCGTGCTCCAGTTGCGTGTGTTCGGCAGCTCCGAGCTGGTCGCCGACCACGAGGCAACTCGAGCGGATCCACGGCGCGCGTCACGTGATCGTGAGCGGCAACGGCGCGTCGGGCAAGTTGCTAGTGACTGCGGACCTGGTCGACGGCGCCGTCGACCAGGCCATCGAACGGGTGAGGCGACTGGGGCTGCCCCGGAGGACGTCATGGTGCTCCGGATCGAGTCGATCGGCCCGTCCGTCGCGCCACGCCCGCTGTCGAGCGTCGTGTGGGCCGACCTCCTCAGCCAGGCCGGCGCCAACGCCCGCCCGCTCGCGCGGTACCTCGTCTTCATGGCCACGGCGGGCGTAATCGCCGCCTTCGGCGTGATCTATGCCAACACGATCCTCGTGGTCGGCGCGATGGCGATCCGCCCAGATCTGCTGCCGATCTGTGCCGCCGCGACCGCCCTGGTCCTGCGCCGCTGGATGCTCGCGGGGCGCGCGTTTGCGACGCCTGTGATCGGGCTCGGCTGTGCCTGCCTCGTCGGTGGAGTAATGACGTTCGCGCTGCGCCAGTTGCAGCTCGGGCCGAAAACACTCCTGCCGGGCCAGGCCCAGTTCCTCGCCGGACTTTCGACAGTCAATATCTCCACGCCGATCGTGGCCTTTGCGGCCGGGGTTGCGGCAATCCTCGCGCTCGAGACACGGGCGAGCTCGGCCGTTGGCGTCGCGATCTCCGTCACGACGATTCCCGCGTCCGCATATCTCGGCGTTGCCACGGGCGTTGGCGATGGGTCGAAGGCCCTCGGGGCACTGGCCGTCCTCGGGATCAACATCGCGATGCTTCTGGTTGGAGGCTCGGTGACGCTGCTCGCGCAACGCGCGCTCGGACGTCGCGACGCCCGGCCTGCCAGCTGATATCGGTCGGCCAGCCGGGCTAGGTGCTGGCGCCTACTATCGGCGTGGAACCTGAGACGGCGGGGTCGTCGTCCCAGTTGATCACTGCGGCGTCTCCGCGGTCGAGGACGTGGGGGCCTCCGGTCTTGCTGAATCCGTCCCAGGCCCAGTCGACAAACGCTTCGATTTTTGCCCGCGTCCCGGTCATGAGGCTGGCGTGGACGCCGAGCCAGGCCATGTGGGCGAGCTCGCCGTGGATCTCGTGGTGGCGCTTGCCGACCTCGGCAATCGCGGCGCCGCGGCCGATCATGGCCATGATTCCCTTGTCGTGGTAGCGGAAGTCCTTGGGCTGTTTGCCCTCGAGGCCGCCGATGATGTTGTTGGCGGCCCAGATGCCGGACTGGAGGGCAACCGACCCGAGCTGGGGGAGGGGGTTACCCTCGACGTCGGGGATGTTGGCGATGTCGCCGACGATGTATACGCCGGGGCTGCCCGCGAGGGTCAGGTCGGCTTGGACCTCGACGCGGCCGCCGCGTCCCTGAGCAAGCCCGCAGTCGGCCGCGACCGCGGCGGCCTTGATGCCGCCGCCCCAGACCACGCAGCGGGTGGCCAGGACGGTGCCGTCTGAGAACACGGCGTGCCCGGTCGCGACCTCCTTGACCCCGGTCCCGAGGTGGATCTCGACCCCTTTGTCCTCGAGCACCTTGGCCACATAGCCGTGGGCGCTGTCTGAGAACGGCTTGAGCAGCGCATCTCCGAAGTCGAGCAGGCAGATCCGCGCCTTGGTCGGGTCGAGGTTGCGGTACTCGGTCGGGACGGTGACCTTGAGCATGTCGCCGAGGGCGCCGGCGACCTCGACGCCGGTCGGGCCGCCGCCGACCACGACGATGTTGAGCGCGCCCCGGTCGATCAGCGACGGATCGCGATCGACCTGCTCGAACAGGCCGAGAATGCGCGAGCGCAGCCGGGTGGCGTTATCGAGCGAGTAGAGCGGGAAGGAGTACTCGGCCGCCCCGGGTGTACCGAAGAAGTTCGGCTGCGAACCCGCGGCCAGGACGAGCGAGTCGCCGGTCCACGACCCCCCGTCCGCGGTCCTCACGGTTCGACTTGTGGTGTCCACGCCTGTGATATCGGCGAGGTGCACGTCGACGTTGTCCTGATCGGCGAACACGTCGCGCAGTGAGTGGGCGATGTCGGTACCCGCGAGCTGGGAGGTCGCGACCTGGTAGAGCAGCGGCTGGAACTGGTGGTAGTTGTTGCGGTCGATCAGCGTGACGTGGACGTCGTCGTGGTCGGCGAGCTTCTGGGCGCAACCGAGGCCGGCGAACCCGCCGCCGACGATCACGACGTGATGCTTGCTGCCGTGATCAGGCATGGGCGGGCTCCGGTTGTGGCTGGGCGGTGAGTCGTTCGAGTAGGTGCTCGCCGACGCGCATGGCATTGGCCATGGCGGTGAGCGCCGGGTTCACAGCGCCGATGCTCGGGAAGAAGCTCGTGTCGACCACGTACAGGTTGTCGATCTCATGGGCGCGGCAGTCGGTGTTCAGGACCGAGCTGTCAGGGTCGGCGCCGAACCGGCACGTCCCCGCCTGATGCGCGCACCCGGCGACCGGGATCTCGTTCTTCAGGTACGCGTGATGCGGGAGCAAGTGACCGTGATGCATCCCGAGATCCCCGAGCATCTCCTTGAGCTGGTGAAACAGGCGCTCCTTCGCCTCATCGTTGCTGGCCTTGTAGCTGATCTGGACGTTGCCGTCACCGGCGAGTGTGACGCGGTTCTCGGCGACGGGCAGATCCTCGGTGGACAGCCAGAAGTCCACCGCGTGCCGGGCCACTTCCTCGAGCGTCCAGGTGGGAGCGAACCGCGTCTCGCCCGGCTTTTCGCCGCGGAACATCGGCGCTTGGGACTTGCCGACCATCTGGATGTTCCCAAGCGGGAAGTCGAACTCCCCGCCGCCGGAGAAGTAGAAGTCGTTGACCCCGAGCGTCTTCTGGAAGACCGTCGGGTTCTCTTCCTTGGACAGCGCCAGGACGGCCTGGCTGTTATGGAACATGTAGTTGCGGCCGACCTGATCAGAGCGGTTCGCGAGACCGTGAGGGTGCGCGTCGTTGGCCGAAGCCAGCAGCAGCTTGGCGCTGTTCGCCGCCCCGCAGGAGACGACCACGATGTCCGCGTCGAAGGTCTCGGTCTGTCCGTCGCGGTTGACCGTGACGCTCCTGACCTCGGTCCCGGCGGCATTCGTCTCGAGCCGCACCGCCTCGGCGCCGGTGAGCAACGTGACGTTCGGATGCTCGAGTGCCGGTCGGACCGACATCACCTCGGCGTCCGATTTGGCGTGCACGACGCACGGAAAGCCATCGCAATTCGCGCACCGCACGCACTTGCTGTAGGGCATGTTGCTCTCGTCGAGCAGGATCCCGCACGGCGCGTGGAAGGGGTGAAGTCCCGCCTTCTCCAGATCGTCCGAAAGCTGTTGGATCCGCGGCTCGTGCGAGACGGCCGGGAACGGGTAAGGGGCGCTGTAAGACGGCTCGGTCGGGTCCTCGCCCCGAGCCCCATGAACCTGATAGAGCTGCTCGGCCTTGGTGTAGTAAGGCTCCATCTCCTCGTAGGAAATGGGCCATGCCGGGGAGATTCCGTCCTTGTGCCGCAGCTCGCCGAAGTCCTGCTGCGCGGAGCCGGTACAGCGCGGCACCGTACAGCTTGGTCGCCCCGCCGACGAAATAGTGAACCTGGGGATGGAAGGCGGAGCCGTCCGGGTAATGCCACGTGTCCTCAGAGACGTACCGTCCGTCGACGAACACATCCTGGGCTAGCCAGTTCTGCGGCTCGCGCGCCAACCATCCGCCGCGCTCGAGCAGCAGGATCCGCTTGCCTGACGGGGCCAGCTGGTGCACAAGCGTCCCGCCTCCGGCGCCGCTTCCAATCACGATTACGTCATACGAATTGGTCATCTGCTGATCTCCAGACTCACTCCGTCACCCAGGGTTGGTGCCAGCGGCCGTAGCCTTCTACGACCCTCTCAGCCGCTTCGGGCCCCCACGATCCCTTCGCGTACGGGTGTACCGGTGGGGGCTGCTCGAGCAGTGGTGCCATCACCCGCCAGCACTGCTCGACACCGTCCTGACGGGTGAAGCGCTTGCTGTCACCGATCAGCGCGGCGTGCAGGAGGACCTCGTATGGCGTCGGGCCTTCGCCGCCCTCCTGGGCGAACTCCATGTCGAGGTTGATCTGCTCGGGCTCGACCGCCTCGTGCCGCTGCGCGTCGACCAGGAAACGGATGCCAGTTGTGGGATCCATCTTGACGATCAGCTGGCTCGGCTCGGGCACCCGCGACCAGCCCGCAAAGCCCAGCCTGGGAGGACGTCTGAATACGACCCGAAGCTCGGTCTGGGTGATGGGGAGGCACTTGCCGGTACGGAGGAAGAACGGCACGCCCGACCAGCGCCAGTTGTCGATCTCCAGCCGTAGGGCGGCGTACGTCTCGGTACTCGAATTCGGGTCGACGCCGTCGATCGTGCGGTACCCCTCGTACTGCCCGCGCACATAGTGAGCAGGATCGGCGGCGGGCATGGCCCGGTACACGGATACCAGCGCGTCCTTGAGCACGCCCGCCTCGCCCGAGGAGGGCACCTCCATCGCCGAGGCCGCCACCACCTGCATCATGTGGTTGACGACGACGTCCCGGAGCGCCCCGACCGGGTCGTAGAAGTGCCCGCGATCCTCGACCCCGAAGCGCTCGGCCATCGTGATCTGCACGCTCGAGACGTAGTTGCGGTTCCAGATCGGCTCGAACATCGCGTTCGCGAACCGCAGATAGATGATCTCCCCGATGCCCATCTTGCCCAGGAAGTGATCGATCCGGTAGAGCTGGGATTCGTCGATGTACTGATGGATCTCGGCCGCGAGCTCTCGAGCCGACTCGAGGTCGTGACCGAACGGCTTCTCCACCACCACCCGCCCCGTCTTGGTCAGCCCTGCGTCGGTCAGTCCCTTGATCACCCGCCCGAACAGGAACGGCGGGACCTCCAGATAGAACACCGGGCACTTGGCCTCGCCGATCGCGCGCGCCAGGCGCTCATACGTATCCGCGTCGCCGAAGTCGCCGCTCACATAGGACATCCGCGCAGCCAAACGATCGAACACCGTCTCGTCGATCTCGGTGCCGCAGTTGACAATCGCGTCACGCGCGTGGCCGCGGAGATCGTCCGCCGACCAGTCGCTCACCGCGACCCCGACGATCGGGCACGTCAGCAGGCCACGCGCCTCCAGGCGATAGAGCGAGTTGAACGTCATCACCTTCGCCAGATCACCCGTGATCCCGAAGATCACGAACACGTCGGCCACCTGAGCGTCTCCGGCGACAGGCTTCTGTGCGGGCGTGGCCAGTCGAGATGTAACTGTCGTAGTCATGCGACCCCTTTTTTCGGACGGGAGCCGATGTTTCCGCCCCGAGCCCCGGCTGCCGTCATCCGCATCGGGTGATGTGGCGCGCCGGGCGCTTGCGATCTTGAGCCCGTGTCCGAGGGTCTATCCGCTGCGGAGGTCGGAAAGGAGATCGCCGAGCATCACGAGCACACAGATCACGAGCACACAGACCACGACAAGGGTGCGTCAGAGCCAACTGGCCACGATCGCCTGGTGACGATCGCCGAAGCGGTACTGCTCTCGGTCGTCGCGCTCCTCGCCGCGTGGTCGGGTTACTCGGCGGCGAAGTGGGGCACCGAATCCTCGCTGTCACTGGCCAAGGCGTCGTCGGGTCGAAGCAAGTCCAACCTGGCCGAGATTCAGGCCATCCAAGTCCGCACGCTCGACTCGGTCTCGTTCAACGCAGCCCTGACCGCGTATGAGTCCCACGACGCCAAGTTGTTCGCGATTACGCTCCGGCGGATGCGCCCCGGCTACCTGGTGGCCGTCAGGGCCTGGCTCGCCACGCACCCGCTGACGAACCCGAAAGCGCCGCCGGGCCCTTCGTACATGCCTCAGTACGTCGTCCCCCAGGACGCGCAGGCCCAGACGTACAACGCCGAGGCCAATGCCGAGTTCAACCAGGGCGAGTCCGCTGCGGCAACCGGGGACAAGTACATCCGCCTCACCGTGTTTCTCGCCGCGGTCCTCTTTCTGGTCGGGATCGGGAGCCGCTTTCCGCTCCGGGTGGCGCGATACGGTCTGGCGTCGGTCGCGGGCGTCCTGCTCGTCATCGCGGTAGTGCAGCTCCTCGCACTGCCTGGCCCGCCGTGAGCCCCCTGGGCCACAAAAACCCCTGCAAATCGTAGACGGGCGAGGCTGGGTTCGGGGCTCGGCGCTTTGCCTTGAGCAGGCTCAGAGTGATTCCGTGTCGAGAGTCACGCTCGACCGGCAGGACCGCGGTCTGTGGGACACGCGCGAGATCGCCGAGGGCGTGCGCGTCCTGCAGTCGGCGCTGGCCGTTCAGCGCGCCGGTCGCTATCAGATCGAGGCCGCCATCGCCGCCCTCCACGACGACGCGGCCAGCGCCGAGGAGACCGACTGGCCGCAGATCCTCGCCTGGTGCGACGACCTCGTCGCCCTCACCGACGACCCGGTGCACCAGGACCCTGCCGCGGTGCTCGGGCGTGCGGTCGCGCTCGGCCACGTCCTCGGGCCCGCCGCGGGGCTGCTCGAGACCGATCGGCTGCGCGAGGTGCTCGGCGACCGCCACCGGTGGCATGCGTGAGTAACCGTCTCGTCGCACCGCTCCAGCGGTCCTATCGGCGCTTTGCGTGGCAGCCGGACCGCGGTGGTGCTGCTCCTCCTGTGGACCGCCGATCGTAAGGTCGCTCCTAATCCTGCTAGCGGGCGACCTGGGTTGGATTCCCCCCGGAGGGTGGGTTACCGTCGTAGTGGTGGTCCCGGCACGTCAGCGGTGAGAAAGTCTGGGGCGCGGCGGATCAGTTCTCGGCCGGTTTGCTGCCGCCAGGCTTCTTCGAGGACGCCGAGGTGTTCGAGCATCGTGATCTCAATGAGGTCTGGGTCGCGGGTGGCGATCGCTTGGGCGGTGCGCTCGTGGATCTCGATCGTGAGGCGGCCCTCGTCGGCGAGGGGGATAGGGTGGCGCACGAGCGTGAGCCGCTGCTGGAGGGTCTGCATGAGAGCGATCAGCGTCGCGTTGTGGGTCGCGCGTGCAATCGCGAGGTGAAACGACGCGTCGAGCCCGCGGACCTGCATGGTGTCGTGAGCGATATCGCGCTGAGCCGAAATGATGCGCTCGAGCTCGGCTAGGTCGTCCGGGGTCGCCAGAAAGCCGGCCAGTTGGGCTACGCGTGGTTCGAACAGACGTCGAGCTTCGAGGACCCCGGCGATTTCCTCGATCGGAAGTTCTTCAGCGGGGGCCGCCAGGCTCGCTGGAACGACGTCCGAGTGGACGTAAGTGCCGCTGTTTGGCCCTTGCCCGGAGCGGATCTCCAGTACTCCGGCATCAGCCAGAACCTGGCAGGCCTTCCGCACGGTGGTTCGGCTGACGCCGAATTGTTCGGCCAGCGTTCGCTCGGACGGGAGGCGATCTCCGTAGCGAAGCGCACCGAGTCGAATCGCCGATGTGAGTTGGGCGATCACGTCGTGGTGAGTCGCACGGCCGGGGATCTTGTGGCCCGCGAACGGCGTCTGCCGCGATGTGCCGGCACGACGATCGCCGTTCGCGTGCGTTGTTTCGCTCGGGTGGACCATAGTCGACAGGATACGATACCACGGAGGCTTGACAGCCATACCATATTGGTTTACGATTCCATACCATATTGGTATCGACCGGTAGCGACGCTCGAGACAATGGCTGAACTTGAAGGACGCGACGTTTCGGTCAACTCGTCGCTTCATCAGGTGACTGCCGGTGCAAGCGGACACCCGCCGAGAAGCGCATGGTCGCGTCCCGGGGGCCGCGACAGCCTTGTTCGTCAAAGACTTCACTTTGTCGCGCGCGGTCCTCGACATCGCCAGGGTTGACGAACCGGCGATCAGGCTGTGCGGGCGCCTTGAGCTACGTCTGGGTGGGCGGAGCCTGACGACCGCGCTGCCTGGACGACAAGGTCGGCTGGTGTTCGCCTACCTCGTCTGCAATCGAAGCCGGGCCGTGAGCCGCGACGAGCTGATCGACGTGTTGTGGCCCTCGGGGCCGCCCGCGAGGCCGGAGGACGTGCTCGGGGCGTTGCTCTCGAAGCTGCGGCGCGTGCTCCGGCCCGGCACGCTGGAGGGCAGGCGGGAGGTCGCGCTCGTGCTGCCCGCGGATGCGTCAATCGACCTGGAGCTCGCGGAGGCGGCGATCCCCGACGCCGAGAACACGATTCTGGCGGGGCATGCGACGCTGGCACTCGATCAAGCCCGAGCCGGGTGCGAGTTGCTCGCAGGCGAGTTCCTGCCCGGATACGACGGCGGGTGGGTGCTCGATCGCCGCCGCCAGGCTGAAGAGCTTCGGCTTCGTGGGCTCGAATGCGTCGCCAGGGCCGCCCTCGTCCTCGCCGGTGGCCAGCTTGGAATCGCCGAGGCGGCCGCCCGAGAGCTAATCAGCGCAGAGCCGCTGCGAGAGCGCGGCTATCGGCTGCTCATGGAGGTGCTGGCCGCCCGGGGCGAGATCGCGGCGGCGCTACAGGCCTACGAACAGTTGCGGGTGCGACTCCGGGACGAGCTCGGGATCACTCCAGGCGCCGCGATCCGGGCGATCCACGCGAAGCTTTTGACGGGAGGCGAGGCGGCCGATGCGCCCGCAGCCGACGCGCCTGCGACTCAGGGGCCGGCGCACGAGCGTTCGCAGGCGCCACGGCGGGCGGAGCGTGAAGAGTGCAAGGTCATCACCGTCCTGGCGGCTGAGCTCGGCGGCGTTGCGGCTGACAGCGATCCCGAGGACCTCCGCACGGCGACAGCCCAGGCGCGCGAGCGCGTGTGCGGAGAGCTGGAACGGTTCGGGGCGACGATCGAGACGTCGGCCGAGGGTGATGTCGTCGCCTTGTTCGGGGCGTCGGTGTCGCACGAGGACGACGCGGAGCGGGCCGTGCGGGCGGGCGTCAGCTTGCGGGATGCCGAACTCGTCGCGCGCGCCGGAGTCGCCACCGGCGAGGTGCTGGTCACCGTGGCCGGTTCGGGCGCGACGACCGCGATCGGTCGGCCGGTTCTTGAGGCCCTCCGGATCGCGCGGCGGGCGCACGATGGCGCAGTGGCGGTCGACAACTTGACCGTGGAGGCCACACTAGACGTCGGCGACTACGAGCCGCACCAGGGCGAGGCAACGTGGCTGGTGAGAGCGCTCACGCACGGGGTCGGGGCTGGTCGGGAGCAGGCGACAGTCACGCCCTTGGTCGGTCGGGTCCACGAGCTGGCCTCGCTGGAAAGCATGTATGAGACCGTCGTGGAGGAGCAGCGGCCACGGCTCGCCGTCCTTCTCGGTCAGGCCGGCGTGGGGAAGACTCGCCTGGTCGACGAGTTCGTCGCGCGGATCGCGCCTTCCTCCACTCCCGCGGTGTACCGCGGGCGCTGCCTCTCGTATGGCGAGGGAATCACGTACTGGGGTTTGCGCGAGGTCCTGTGGGCGGCCACTGGGATCGAGCTCAGCGACCCGGCCGCGACCGCGGCGTCGAAGCTGCGAGATCGAGTCACCCAAGTCGTTGATCCGGCGGACGCTGACCGCGTGATCGCCGCGCTGGCGATCGCATCCGGGATCACGGCCGGCGTTCCTGACTGGTCTGACCGCGGCTGGTCCCGTGATCGTCGTGATCGAGGATGCGCACCAGATGGTGCAGCTGATGCTTGCTCGATCCGCAGGGCCGCTGCTGCTGGTCGTCACAGCCCGGCCCGAGTTCAACCAGGAGCACGTCGGGTGGACCACGGGCCCGGGCATGTCGCAGATCGGTCTCAACCCGCTGACCGAGAAGCAGTCGCGCTCGCTCGTCGCGACACTCCTCCCCGACGCTCGTTCCGACGTTGCCGAGCACGTCGTGGCAACCGCTGAGGGAAACCCGCTGTTCGCCGAGGAACTGGCGAGACAGGTGTCCGCCGCGATCGGAGAACAAGTAACGATTCCGAACACCGTGCGCGCTCTGCTCACGGCGCGCGTGGACGCGTTGCCTGACCGGGAGAAGCTGGTGCTCCAGGACGCCGCCGTCGTCGGACGGGTGTTCTGGCCGACTGCAGTGCGACGGCGTGCATCTGTTCGTGGCCGAGCACATCGGCAATGTCGTCGGCTTTGTCCGCCTCGACGGCGAACCGCCGGCCGCCGAGCTTGCGGACCTGTTCGTTGACCCTGCGGCGATCGGCTCCGGGGTGGGACGACGGCTTCTCGAGTGTGCCATCGAGCAGGCACGGCGTCTCGCCATCACGCGGCTCATGATCGAGGCGGACCCGAACGCCGAAAGCTTCTACCTCCGAGCGGGCGCGGTTAGGATCGGCGACGTCCCGAGCGGCTCAGTTACCGGCCGGCGATTGCCGCTGCTTGAGCTGGCGGTCCCATCCAGTTGAGCAGGCCGAACTGCCGACACGGCTCGCAGAGCAACGACATCTCCTCGCGTCCGATTGCAGGAGTCATTCACTGAACGGCCGCACGGTTCACGGGTCGTGATCTCTCTCTCGGGCTTGGCTGCTGGATCGACATGGGACGACGGTATTTGTAGGGGCCTGCTGCTAGGGGGTGTTCGTGCTCACGGTCTGGCGGCGGCTGGCGGATGCGCTGGGACCGACCTGACGCTGCAGGCGATGGGCGGGCATGGGAAAGGTCGCGATCGGCGAAGGCTTTGCCCAAAGCCACCGCGGAACGCAGGAGCATCGGCGGCAGTGCGGCGTGGGCGATCGCGCAGCAGCGTCAGCTCTGTATCGGCGTCTGCTCTTACAGGATGTTCTCGCGCGCGCCTGACGCGGACGCGCGACCGACCTTGTGGTAGCCGCCGCTTAGTGTTTGGGCACGGTGCGGGGGAGCCCGAAGTGGGGGAACACGCTGCTGTCGGCGAAGAAGGTGATCTCGGCGATGTTGCTACCGGCGAGCGTGAGCACGAGCAGCCCATGGGCGCGCGCGATGCCGGAGTGCGGGCAGGGCATGTAGCAGCCGAAAGCGGGTTGGCCGTTGGCCCGGGTCGGCACGAGCCGCAGCGGCGTTTGGTGGAGCGAGCCGCGAACCCGTAGGAAGTTTCCGATTGTCGCCCCGCCTTGGTATTGGTAGGGGTAGGGCGGCATCGTTAGCCAGGCATCGTCGGTCAGCAACGCGACGACAGTGTCGATGTCACCGTCTTCGATCGCGTTCGCGAACTGCCCCACCACCTCGCGCTCGCGCCGTGAGTTAGGCAGCGGCGCTCGGTCGCGCGCGGCGGCGGGCAAGCGGCTCTCGAGCGCGGCACGGGCCCGTCGCAGCAGGCTGTTCACTGCGGCTTCGCCGGTGTCGAGGATCGCGGCCACCTCTGCGGCGCGGAAGCCGAGGACGTCGCGTAGGACGAGAACGGCCCGCTGCTGCGGTGGGACATGTTGGAGGCCGGCAACGAACGCGAGGCCTGTCGCTTCGCTGTGCTCGTAGCGGGCCTCGGGCCCGGGTGCCTGGTCGGCGATTCCCTCGATCAGCGCGTCGGGGTAGGGCTCGAGCCAGATCGGCTCGGTCATGCGGGTGGGTGTGGGCGGATCGTTCAAGGGTTCGAGGCGCTGTGGCCGGCGCGCGTTCGCGCGCAGCGCGTCAAGCGATCGGTTGGTGGCGATTCTGTACAGCCAGGTCCGGATGGAGGCCCTCTCGGTGAACTGGTCCAGTCCGCGCCACGCGGCCAGCAGTGTCTCCTGGACCAGGTCCTCTGCGTCCTGGGTCGAGCCGACGATTCTGTAGCAGTGCAGTTGGAGCTCATGCCGGTGGGGGTCGGTGAGTTCACGAAACGCGTTCTCGTCCCCGGCGCGGGCCAGCGTGATCGTGCGTTGGGTCATGTCCGCATCCTCGCATTGAACCTCTAGTTGTTGGCCAACGCTTTATAGACGTCGCGGGCGGCGGAAATTCGTCGCTGAATTTCGCGACATCCCGACGCCTACAGAGGTAATGACCACAACGAGCAACACCGCATCGGAGGCCGTAATGACAATCGCGGACAAACCAGTTCTGCTGACCCCAAATATCAACCGCTGGCGCGCGTTCGCGCTGTTGGCGGTGTCGTTCTTCATGGTGGTGATCGATCTGACGATCGTCAACACGTCGTTGCCGACGATCGGCCGGGATCTGCGCTTCAGCGAGACCAGCCTGCAATGGGTGGTGACCGCCTACTCGCTCACGTTCGGCGGCTTTTTGCTGCTCGGCGGGCGTGCCGCGGATCTGCTTGGCCGCCGCCGGGTCTTGATGCTCGGCCTGTCCGTGTTCACGGCGGCTTCGCTGGCGTGCGGACTCGCGACCGGCGAGGCGTTCCTGATCGGAAGCCGGGCGATTCAGGGTCTGGGCGCGGCGATCATGCTGCCCGCCGCCCTATCGATCGTGATGAACATGTTCCAAGAGGGCGCGGAGCGCAACAAGGCGCTCGGGATCTGGGGCGCGCTCGGTGCCACCGGCGCGACCGTGGGGCTAATCACCGGCGGGGTTCTCACGCGGTACGCCGGATGGCAGTACATCTTCTATCTAAACGTCCCGATCGGGGCGGCCGCGCTGGTGCTCGCACCGCGGATCGTCCCCGACAGCCGGCTCGCCACGACGCGCCGGCGGTTCGACGTGCTCGGCGCGATCTCCGGCACAGGCGCGCTGGTGCTGCTCGTGTACGCGATCTCCCAGGCACCCCAGTACGGCTGGGGCGCCACGAGAACGATCGCGGTGCTCACGGCATCCGCGGCTCTGCTCGTTGCGTTCCTGGTGATCGAGAACCGGGTCGAGTCGCCGCTCTTGCCGCTCTCGATCTTCCGGCTGCGCACCCTCGCCGGCGCGAACACCGCGGGGCTGCTGTTGGGTGGCAGCTTCTTCGGGTTGTTCTTCGTCGGCACCCTGTACATGCAGCAGGTGCTTCACTACAGCGCGCTTCAGAGCGGGGTAGCGTGGCTGGCCACGTCATTGACGTCGATCGCGCTCGCCGGTGTCTCGCAGCTGCTGGTGACCCGCGTGGGAGCTAAGGTCGTAATGGCGATCGGGATGACGCTGATCGGCGCTGGCGTGATCTGGGCAACCCAGGTGCCCGTCCACGGGCACTACCTGGCCAACCTCGCGGGCCCGATGGTGGTCGCCGGCGCCGGGACCGCGTTCTCGTTCATCCCAGTCTCGATCGCCGCGCTCGCGGGCATTCAGGAGCACCAGGCCGGGCTCGCGTCCGGACTCTTGAACACCTCCCAGCAGCTCGGCGGAGCAATCGGGATCGCGATTGCCTCAGGCGTTGCAGCGAGCCACACCAAGACGCTGGTCCATGCCGGCAACGCCGCACCCACGGCGCTCACCGGCGGCTTCCAGGCCGCGTTCTGGGTGCTCGGCGCGGTCGCGCTGCTCGCTCTCCCTGCGATCTTCGTGCTCATCCGCGGCGACGAGCTGACAGACGCCGTGGCCAAGACCACGGTCCGCGAGCCCCAGCCAGCACTCGCTGGCGCCGAGTGACCCCTCAACACCACGCCCGATCCCAAACCGCAAAGGAGACGAAACCATGTCCACGTCAACGCCAAACACCGCCGAAGCCCGGCACCAAGAAGGTGCGGCCAGCACCGTCGGGTCCGCGATGGTTCAGGCGCGATCTCGACGGAGGACGGTCAGACCGAAGGAGCGGTCATCTCGCAGACGCCTACGCACTCAGGATTCGCTGCTGCTTCGAGCCGCTAGCGCTCCGAGCCGCGGGAGGCGTGAAGCGGAAGTCGCCGGCTCGGTGCCGTCCCGTCGACAAAACGGCACTCTGTCTGGCGCCGACGCTGCAACCGTGGAGTGCGTACACCTCGCTCGACCGGGGGCGTGCGACGCGCCAGCTAAGCCGGCCCGATAAGCCCGAGCCGCGCCGCCTCCGCGGCTGCTTCCCCGCGGGTTTGGACATCGAGCTTGCGAAGGATTGCCGAGACGTGATGATCGACCGTCTTTTCGGAGACGACCAGGCGCTTCGCGATCTGAGAATTCCGCAGGCCTTGGGCGATCAGTGGGAGTACCTGGAGTTCGCGCGCGGTGAGACCGGCCGGGTTCTCGCGCGTTCGGGGGCGCGGCCCTCGGGGTATGCCACGTATGCCGCGTTCGCGCAGTCGGCGCGCGACGATTGCCGCAGCGGGACCGGCGCCCAACTGCTGCAGGTGCTCGATCGCGTTGCGCGCAACTCCAGGGTCGTCGCTTTCGGCCAGGGCGAGCGCCGATTCGTAGGGGCAGCCGAGTTCGCGCCACGTTTCGGCAGCTTGCGTGCACTGACCGGCCAGCGAGAACCGATACGGCTTTGCCACCAGTCCCGTTGGTAGCTCGTCGTGCAGCCCGGCTCGCGAGCGCCAGTACGCAAGCTCGCTGACGGCCCAGGGATCGCGCCGATCGAGCGCGAGTGCGAGCGCCGCATCCGTTAGCTGTCTCACCGTCGCGTGATCGCCGCTCAGCCAGGACGCCTCGGCCAGCGCGGCGGCTGTCGGTGCGATCCGGTCCAGCTCCAAAGTCGGCTCGACCAATGCGTACCCCTCGTGCAGCAGTGCGAGCGCGTCCGGGTCGCCACGTCTCGCTCGCACGAGCCCGAGCGTCACCAGGGCCGTGGTGCGCGCGACCTGCGCGCTCCGTGGATCGCGCAGCACCAGGGCGGCCGAAGCGGCCGCGTGATCCCAATCGCCGAGGTCGAGCTCCATGCGAGCGCGACACCCGAGCAAGTACAACCGAAAGGTATCCAGGCCCCGTTCCGTGCAGTAATCGAGCCCGGCCTCGAGATAGGCCTGGGCGATGTCGAAGCGGCGGGATCGGAGGGGAAACATGACCAACCGGTTGAAGGTCAGCGCGGCATGCTCCTCGTGGCCATGGCGCCGCGCGAGCGCGAGCGCGGCCTCGAGACCCCGCCGGCCTGCGTCCTGATCGGCGCGGAACTCGGCCGCAGCGATGTTGCTGAGGGCATATGCCTCAGCCTCGGTATCTCCGAGCGCTCGCGCGAGTTCGAGCGCGCGATTACCCCATGCCACCGCTTCGGTTTCCTGCAGGACGACCATTCGCCGCTGCGACACGTTGGCGTAGGACATCGCGAGCTCGTGGCCGGCTGGGAGGCGTTCGAGCAGTTCGACCGCTTCGAGTACGAATGCCTCGCCCTCGGATGTCCGGCCGGCGAAGAACATCAGGAGCGACAAAACCCGAAGCGCGTTTCCCTCGCCAAGCTGGTCCCCGATCCATCCGTAGCATGTGAGCGCCTCCTGCTGCGCGGCGATCGCCTCGTCGAACTGCGAGGTCAGCCGGCACTCCTGCGCGTGACCAGTGAGGAGCTCAGCCCGCAGCTGAGGTGGCTGTCCGTCTGCGAACCTGAGCGCCCGCGCGTACTGCGCGGCGGCCTCGCGGTGCGCCCCGGACGCCCTGGCTCGCTCAGCTGCGCGAGGCGCCCACCGGAGCACTGCCGGGCCGTCGTCGGCGGCCTCGGCATGCTCCGCGAGCCGAGCGAAGTCCCGAGCCTCGCGATCGCGACCGGCGAGCGCGGCAAGCGCGCACCGATGCAGCGCAAGCCGGCGATCTGGCGGGATCGCGTCCTCAATCGCCAGCCGGGCAAGCTCGTGCCGGAAAGCGACCTGCGTTCCGGCGGCGGTCACAACACCCGACTCCAGGCACTCCTGCAGGCGGTCGAACAGCTTGTCGGCGAGGATCTCCAGCAGCCACAGATCGACTTGGCCGGGCACGACCGCGATCGCGTCAAGCAATCGTCGCGCTCGGCCGTCGAGGCGGGCCGCGCGCGCCAGTACCGCGTCGCGGACCGTCTCAGGAATCCTTGCGCCATCGGTCGCGAGCACTTCCGTGACGAAGAACGGGTTGCCGCCCGTGCGCCGGTAGAGCTCCTGACCATCGAGCCCTTGAGCATCCGCCAGCTCGCTGACCGTGGCGATCGAGAACGGCTCGAGCTTCATCCGCCCGGCGCGGCCCACCAGCTCGCCGAGCACGAACCGAAGCTGCTCAGAACTGTCAAGCTCCTCGGCCCGATAGCTTGCGAGCACGAGCGCGGGCACGGACTCAACCTTGGTTGCCAGCAGGCTCAGCACATCGAGCGTGGCCTCATCCGCCCAGTGCGCGTCCTCGAGTACGAGCACGGTCGGGCGTCGGCCGCGGAGCTCAGCGAGTAACGCGACTCCCACCTCGTACGGACGCGGCGCTCCAGCGACCACGTCGCCGAGCTCGCCACCGACCACCTCCGCCACATCGATGAAGGGTCCGAACGGGCGCGGCGTGCGCAAGGGCGCACACGCCCCCCACAGAACTCGCACGTTGGGCCGCTGCGCCTCGGAGAACACGCGCAGGAGCGCCGTCTTGCCGACGCCCGCCTCGCCGGCGACAAGGACGAGTCGACCCTGCATGCTCGATCGAACGTCAGCGAGGAGCGTACCGAGCGCGGTCAAAGCCTCCGCGCGCTCCAGTAGTTCCTCTGCGCTCCGGGAAGTGGTCACGGTCACCAGCCGCCCAACTGCTGCTCGAAATGGCCCCGACCCTGGCGACGCATCGTCGACCGGAGTCTCGCACGCCGACCCGTGAACCCAACCCGAGCCGCCGGCGGGGCTTAGGCGGCTCACGGACGGCGTCGCCACACAGGTCGCGCAATGGCCGAGGCCATTAGCTCGCGCCAACGGGAACGTGACCGAGTGCGAGACGCACAGCCTCCTGCGCGCTTGGCCGACGCTCCCGCTTTCGTCGGCAACGCGGGTGCGCGGCCTTGATCGCCGACGCGTACCCGGCGAGCAAGAAGGCAGGTGCGAGCCTCGCGTCATCAAAGCGGCGCCCTCTCAACGAGCCTCGACGCCATCGACGTGTCCGATGGCCACTTGGCGGGTCCCGGCGACGTTATGCGGGTGGTTTGGCGAGGCGGAGTGTGAGGATCGCGCCGCGGTCGGGTGTGTTTGCGGCGTGGATGGTGCCGCCTTGGTGATGGAGGAGGCGGGCTGCGATCGTGAGTCCGAGGCCTGCGCCGCCGTTGTGGCTGTTGCGCGCGCCGTCGCCGCGGACGGTCGGCTCGAACACGCGCGGAAGGATGTCGGGGGGGATGCCGGGGCCGTCGTCGATTATGCGGACGTAGGCGCCATCGGTGTCGGTGCCGGAGGTGATGTCGACCGCGCCTCCTGGAGGCGTGTGTCGCAGGGCGTTGTCGAGAACGTTGGCGAGTGCGCGCTCGAACCCGTCGCGGTCGATGCTCACCGAGGTACCAGGGCGAGCATTGAGGCGGAGCTTCACGGCGCGCTCTTCGGCTCCGAGCTCGAACGCGGCGGTCGCGTCGATGACGGGGTCGGCGAGGTCCGTTGTCTGCAGCCGGGGTGGTTGGTCGATCTCCGCGCGGGCGTAGACGAACAGGCCGGTGATGAGCCGGTCGATCTGGTCGGCTTTTGCCCGCGCTTGGTCGAGTCGTGCGCGGGGGTTGCCGAGGCCGGTGGCGATCGCCTCGAGGTAGCCGCGCAGTGAGAACAGCGGCGTGCGCAGGTCGTGCGCGATGGAGCTGACGAGCAGGCGTCGCTCGGCCTCCACTCGCGCGTCCTGTTCAGCGGTTTGTGCGAGCCTGGCGGCCATCCCCTCCACGGCTGCGGCGACGTTCTGCACTTCCCGAATCGGTGATGTCGCGTGGGTCTGGATTGGGTCGCCGCCGGCGATCGCGTCGACCTGCGTGTTCAGGCGGCGAAGCGGGGCTAGCAGCCACCGGCCTGTCGCCCAGATTAAGAGCGTCCCGGCGAGGAGCAGGGCAGCGAGCCCCGACGCGAGCGCGACGAGCAGCTCGCGGGTGCGGTCGACGGGTCCGGCGTAGAGGTTGAGCCCGAGCGCGCCGGCCGCGCCACCGAGCGGGAACGTGTAGGTCGCCGTCGGTTGGCCGGCCGCTGGGTCCGTTTGGTCGACGGAGAATGTCCGCACTATCGAGCTGGCGACGTTCGGGGTCGATCGAACTGTCCTGACTGTCGATGCGTCGGCGATCGGGTGCGGGTAGGTCCTGTGCTCGCCGGTAGGAGCGGTCATGGTCAGCTGAGCGCTCAGCTGGAGTGCGGCGAGCTTTTCGGTTAGGCCGTGCCAGCCCGTGGTCTCGGCCTGCGCGTTGTCGTGCTCGACGTAGGCGGCCGCGGCGGCGAGTCGGTGGTCACGGTCGGTGCGCTGGCGGTTGGCTTCGAGCAGGAAGCCGGCTGCGGTCGCCGCGGCCGCGAGCCCGAGCAGCGCCAGCACGCACACGGTGAGGGCTGAGCGGAGCGGGACCCGCGGCCGGCTCATCCGGTGTGACCATGCGCCGGAACTCCGTCGAACCGGTAGCCGGCGCCCCATATGGTGACGATGTAGCGGGGAGCGGCCGGGTGTTCCTCGAGCTTCTCGCGCAACCGGCTGATGTACACGGAGACGGCGCTGCGGTCGCCGTAGCTTCCCCACACGAGCTCGAACAGATGCTCGCGGCTGAACACTTGGCGCGGATGCTCGACGAGCACTCGCAAGAGCTCGAACTCGCGGGCGGTCATCCGCACCCGCCGGCCGTTGAGAAGCACCTCGTGCGCGGCGAGGTCGACCTCGAGCCGGCCGAAGCGAAGCCGCCGCGTGCCGTGCCCGCCGCCCGATCGGCGCAGGACTGCCTTGACCCGGGCGACGACCTCCGCCGGGGTGGCCGTCTTGACGATGTAGTCATCGGCGCCGAGCCCGAGGCCGCGGATCTTCTCGGCGTCGCCGTCGCGGGCACTGAGAAACAGGACCGGCAGCTCGGACACGGCGCGGATCTCGCGGCACAGCTCAAAACCGGATCTGCCTGGGAGCATCACGTCGAGCAGCACGCAGTCCGGCGCCATCGCCAGCGCTTCCGTCGCCTCCTCGGCATTCCGTGCGAGCGTCACCCGAAAGCCACTCGCCTCGAGAAAGTCGCGCATCAGCCCGGCGATCTCGGGCTCGTCCTCGACGACCAACACGAGCGGACTGGATGGATCGGAGACGGCGTGCACTACCACAGTGTCGCCAACCCTCGTCGCCGTAGCGGCGATTTTCGCGAATTCTTCGCAGTCTGTTCGCGCGAGGTCGAACTCCTCCCCCCACCATGGACAGGGCACGGGCACGATCCGGGAGACGGATACCAGATGCCAGACAGGATCCATCAAAAGCTGCCGAGCCACCCGGCGCGAGCACACGTGCTCGCTGCGGCAGCACTAGTGTGCGGAGTCCTGATAGCAGGATGCGGGGGAAGCTCAGGCAGCCCGACCGCGGCGGGCGGCGGGACCGCCTCGATGTCGACCACAGCGAGCGCCGCGCAATCAGGGCTCGGGGTTTCCAAGTGCATGCGCGCCAACGGCGTGCCGAACTTCCCCGATCTAAGCAATAACTACGGGATGCTGATCCAGGCCAGCGGGCAGACGCTCTCGGTCAATGGAATCTCGGTCAACGCGCCGGCGTTCGAAGCCGCCAGGGCGAAGTGCCAGAAGTACATGCCCGGGCACACGGCCGCGAGCCCCTCCCAGCAGGAACAGGCACAGCAACGCGCAAGCGGCCTGAAGTTCGCCAGGTGCATGCGCAGCCACGGAGTGCCGAACTACCCCGACCCGAAGTATTACAACGGCGGCCAACAGGTGTACCTGCCCGGGATCAACCCGTATGCACCCGCGTTCCAGACCGCCGCGAAGGCCTGCGGCGGCTTCAACCCCAAGGGATGAGCGATGCGTTCCACAAACACACTCAACCCCATGCCTCAAAGCATTCGGCGCCCAGCGTCAATAACTGCCTCGGAACGTGAGCAGTTTGACCGGGACGGGTTTCTAATCATCCGTGCCGCGCTGACACCGGATGAGATCCGCCACTACGCGGCCGCCCTGGACCGCGCCTACAAGAGCGCGACGGGCGACGGGCGTATCGAGCCCGGAGGCGCGATGCACCAGCTCAGCGCCGTGGCCAACTGTCCGGAAGCGGCAGCGCTGCTTGATCATCCGACCGCCTTCCCCTACGTGTGGTCGCTGCTGGGATGGAACGTCCACATCCACCATTCCCATCTGGATGTCCATCCGCCGCTGAGCGCGCCCCGTCCGTTCCGGTTCGAGTGGCATCAGGACGGTGGGCGGCAGAACCGCGAGATCGAGACCAACCCACGGCCACGGCTGTCGATCAAGCTCGCCTACTGGCTCTCCGACGTATCCGAGCCTGGCCGCGGCAACCTAAAGGTCGTCCCCGGCAGCCACCTGATCAACTGGATTGACGGACCGCCGCGCCGGGACCTCGAGTGGCCAGACCCCGAGGGCGCGATCGAACTAACCGCGTCCCCGGGCGATGTTCTCATGTTCGACCGGCGCCTGTGGCATGCCCGCTCCGATAACTACTCGCCTCACACACGCAAAGCCGTCTTTTTCGGCTACACGTTCCGGTGGATTGCGATCCGCGACCAGAACCACGGCATCTGGTCGAACGAGTGGGCGAGCCGGCTCAGTCCCGTTCAACGCCAGCTCCTCGGAGAGCTCGGCGACGCCGACGGCGACCACGCCTGGGGCCACTACCCGTCGACCACACCGCTGTACACCTGGCTGCAGCAGCGGGACCTATTCGACGCGGCCAATCCACCGCTCAGACCGTAACGAGGCCAGATTCACCGCAGCCAGGAGCGCCAGGACATGCTAACCCCAACGACCCCGACAACTCACACCCAGCCGCACTCCCGACGGCATGGGGCGCCGCGGCGCGCCGATCCCATCACGACCCCGCTGCTCACAGCCGGTTCGGCAGCATGCAAAGGCCAAGAACGGTTTGCCGCGTTTGTCGCGCACGAGCTCCGCACCCCGATCGCGCTTCAACACGCGGTAGCCGAGGCGGCGCTCGCCGACCCGCACGCCGACAGAGCCGTGCTGCGCGCGATGGCCCAGGACGTCATCGCCTCCTGCGAGCAGCAGCAGCGCCTAATCGACGCGCTCCTCCATCTCACCCGAAGCCAAGACGGACTCACGCGCCACGAACCCGTCGACCTCGCAGCGATCACAAGCCGACTGTTTCAAGCTCACGACCTGAGCACGCTAGAGAGCATCGTCTCGCTCGAGCCTGCTCAGACGAGCGGAGATCCTGACCTAATCGAGCGGCTCGCCGCCAACCTCCTCTCCAACGCTATCCGCTACAACGTCGGCCGAGGACGGATCGAAGTCGCCACTCGCACCGAGTCAGAACATGCCGTTCTCTCGATCGCGAATACCGGGCAGCGCATTGCGGGCGTCGAGCTCACTCGCCTGTTTCTGCCCTTCCAGCGATTCGCCTCGCAGACCGCAGCCATCTCCGCCGGTGTCGGACTCGGCCTCGCCATCGTCCAAGCCATCGCCGACGCCCACGGCGCCATCATCACAGCACAAGCCCGACCAGACGGCGGCCTCAAAATCGACGTCAGCTTTCCAGTCAAGACGAGGGCGGTCGTGCCCGGTCCGCTACGCGAGCAGATAGCCGTCGCCGTCGGCCATCACATCGCTGTCTAGGACGAAACCGGATGTCCGGAGGGGCTGATACAAGGCTGATGAGCCTGTCGGGTTGGTCGGCTCAGCGACAGCGCGGTGCCCCGTGCCAGCCTGGTCGACAGGCTGCACGGGCGCGGGTGCCGGAGTAGCGCGTCCGGAGCAAAGCGGCCGTCTCGACGGCAGCGGCCATCCACCCGCTCCTCGCCAAAGTGCGCATCGCCACGCCCTCGACGGTCCGGCGTTGTGATCTGGAGTCGCCCCGTTTTCGACGACACCTGAACGCTTCCGGTCGTAAGCCGGGGAAAGAGAGGTTCAGGTGCCCAGAACGAGGCCGCCGTTTCCGGAGGAGCTTCGCCGTGAGGCGATCCGGCTGGCGCAGCTCGGCGACAAGCCGCAGCGCAAACTGGCGAAGGATCTCGGGATCTCTGATGTCACGCTCAGGCATTGGCTGAAGGAGGAGAAGGCCGCGCGGGGCGTGCGGCCGGGCGGGCTTTCCGGCGATGAGCGCGAGGAGCTTCAGCGGTTGCGGGGTGAGAACGCCAGGCTGCGGATGGAGCGGGAGATCCTGCGAAAAGTGCCCGTGGCCGCACGGAGCGCGGCCTCCTGTGCGGCGTGAGAATCCCGGGCGTTGGTCGTTGCCTGGACTGACGCCGGCGCCGCGTCTACCACCCGGGGTGCTTAACCGCGAGCGCGAAAGCTCGCTTCCGACGTACGACGTGTTGGGTCAGGGGCGGGCGCCAACGTCCGCGGTACCGCATCGCCGAGCATTGGGGCGATGAACCTTGACCACTCGGTTGTCATGTGTGACTTGTCGTGATACACGAGGATGTTGCCGACGATCACCGGGCATATCTTCGGTGTGCAGAACCATGGGGTGGGGTCGACGCTCTTGATCTGCTCCTGCTTGGCTATCCGGATTTCTGCCGCCTTGATCGCCGGAAGGATCACCGCTTGGCGTCGTTTGATGTTGCATGGGCGGACGTCGGACAGATGACCGGCCACGCAGTCCGGCGCCGACTGAGGGAGATAGGGCGTGTCGGAGATGAAGACGACCTGCCCCGCCGAGTTTCGCAGGAACTGAAAGATCGCTGCGACTCCGTCTTGCCACGGGCCGCCGTAGCCTGTTGGGATTCCCGCCTTCTGGGTTGCCAACGGCTCCATCCATCGTGCCCAGGTGACAACAACCAGCGCTGGGTGGAGGCTGGCGATGCGGGCCATAGCTTTCTCCCTCCACTGGGCACACAGGCTCTTTGCGTCGTCTCGGTAGGTGACCTCCGCCGGCGTGCACCCCTCCTTGGTGATGACGACGAGGCGCCAGTTGCGTTGATGGCTAATCCAATTGAGAGCGTCGAACCAATGCCCGGCATGCGAGTCGCCGAATAGCACCACGGTGGCGTCTGAGCCACGGTCTCCATAGACGCAGGGCTTGATTTGATCCCGGCCGTACGCCAACTCACAACCTTCGGCGATGGTGCGCGGAAGTGCCGACGCCATCGCGCTGAGTGACGGGCGAAGATTCGACGGTACCTTGGTCGTTTGTGCGCCGGCGATCAGATCCGCCCGCAACGACGCCGCCGCCGACTTGCGAAGGGCGGCCAGTCGTACCGGGGCAGCGGCCGTGGAAGCGAACGGACCGACTAGCGATCCACACAAGACGACGATCGCGATCGCGATCGCGGCAAGCAGGCCAGCCGCGCCAAGGCCGAGCGCGGGCCGACGAACGAAAATCTGGATGCGGCGAACCGGCCGCTCCAGCAGCTCAAACGACATCACCGCGATTACCAGAGACACCGCGGCTACAGCCAGCGCTTGTGTCTCAGACAGTGAGTGCCCAAGCACGGCCGCGGCGAGGACGAGCGCGGGCCAATGCCACAGATACCAGGAATATGACCAAGCGCCGACGCGCTGGAACGGCGATGTGCCGAGCAACGCCTCGGCACCCAAGCGGCGGCTTGCCGGCGCGCTGCCACCGCAGATCACAGCCGCGGCGCCGAGCACAGGGAGCAGCGCCGAATCACCAGGGTATGACGTGGTACCTGAGAACACCGCGGCCGCGAGGCCGATACAGGTCAGCCCCGCCCAGCTGAGGGGGATCGCCAGGCGGCGATCGAGACGAGGCATGATTGGTAACGCCAACGCGAGCGCAGCGCCGACCGCGAGCTCCCATGCCCGTGTGACGATTGAGAAGTACGCCCACGAAGGAGAGCTCGCCGTCCGTCCGACCGACGTCATCAGAGAGATCGCCGCGAGGGTCACAAGAACGACAGTCACGGACGCGATCATGGGTCGTCGCCCTCGCTCGCGGCTGCCCCGACTTCGTTTTGGAAGCCAAACCAACGACGAGACGACCAGCAGCAGCGGCCAGGCGATGTAGAACTGCTCCTCGACCGACAACGACCAGAAGTGCTCGACCGGAGACGGCGAGAGCCCGGCGTTGAAGTAGTCGGCGCCCTGAGCCGCAAAGTGAACGTTCGCCCCGAAGTAGACAGCCGACAGGACGTCCTCCAGGGCGCGTTTCGCGGCCAGGGGATTGAGCAACAACGCCGAAGCGACGGCAGTCACAATCAGCGTCAATAGCGCCGCGGGCAGGATCCGCCGGGCCCTCCGGGCGTAGAACGCCGGAAAAGAGATCCGACCGTCCGTGTGGAGCTCACGCACGAGTTGGCTCGTGATCAGAAAGCCCGAGATCACGAAGAACACGTCGACGCCGACGTAGCCGCCGGGAGCCAAACTCGCGTGGGCGTGGTAAAGCACGACGAGCACGATCGCGACCGCACGTAACCCCTCGACATCCGCCCGAAACTGCCGGTGCTCGCGACCTGAGCCAACGCGCCGCGACCGTACGTTGACTGGTCCTCCTCGCACCGGATCGCACCGGTCAACGATTTGCGCCGCGCCGCTCACCAGGAGTCGCAGGACTAGCCGCGTCTGGGGCGTCGGGCGGCGCGCGCTGCGCGGCGCCGCGATGATCGCGATTGCAGCGCCTGCGTCCGACCGCGCCGATGCATCGGGAGTCCCGAGGGGGTGCGCAGGGCACAAACGAGAGCCATGGCCACCGCTTGGGCGACCTCCGTCTGCTCGTCTGGTCGTCCCCGGGCCGGGATCTCGTGCACCAACGTCGCGGTCAGCTGGGTGCTTCCGCAATCGATGCGAGATCGCGTAAATGCCGCCGGCCAGCAGGGAACGCCTGCAGGGTCCCGTCCGAGGAAGCCAGTCCATCCCGGATCCGACCCCGCCGCCGAGCCGATGCCGAAACGGCTGGGGACGATGAGCGGCGCTGCCAGTCTCACGCTGGGCGCTGCGACGAGCACATCGATCCCGTCATGCGCTGTGCGGAGGATGCACTTTGATCGACACTCCCTGACGTTGGGCCAAGACTTCTGTGCTCACCTCACGTCTGCGAGCGAGGGCTCTCCCTGGTAGGACGGTAACCTACCAGCCTTACGATAAGATTTCCGTCAACGGCCGCCGCTCAGGTGATCTTTGACAAGCACCCGACAGGGAGCGCGCTAGAGGTGCGCACGGTCACGCTCGCCAGAGCGCGGCGCGAGCACTAGCGATGGGCCGGGGTGCATGTCGCCGCACCGGCTTCGCGTCCCCTACTCGGCACTCTCCGCTCGGCGAGGAAGGTCCCCGATTCCGCAGATCGTACCGATCATCAAGCAAGTCGCGATCACCCAACGCAACGAGCCCTAGCGCGGGGGGGTGGGTGACGCGAGGGAATGACCCCAGCAGCGCGGAGCACGAGGACGGCGGGCAATTCCTGCCTCCCAGCCCTTGCTATTGGCGCCGCTGGGTGCTAGACCACGGCCGCCGGTAGGTTCCGCGCGATCTCGGTTGTGGGGATTGGGATTTCGTTCATTGGGCCGTTTCTGCGACGGCATATCGAGGCGAGGACTGGTGGCCATTCCGGTCGCTGCTGCCGGCGGTTGCGCGTGGGCTTGGTGGTCGGCGGATCGCCGACAAGCAAGAGGGTCCACGGCGACGAGGTCGGCCGTGGAGGGGTCGCCGGCCGCGTTTCCGAAGCACATCCTCGACAGCGCGACTCGGAACATTTGAGAGGCGAAAGACATTCGATCGATCAAATCGCGGTTGCGGCTGCTTAGCCCCGTGCTTGCGGTGGCGGGGGTCAGTGTCGCCACCGTGGCAATTACTACGGCTGGTCCGTCCGCTAAATCTGCCCGCGCGCAGGCGGTTACGTGCGCTCCCCGCACCACAGTACAAACGACGTACGGCCCGGTCTGCGGTATCGCCAGCACCAGCGTTAGAGGTGTCAATGAGTGGCTTGGCATCCCCTACGCGGCACCACCGGTCGGCAACCTTCGGTGGCGGCCACCACAGCCGCCGACGGCCTGGACCACGCCACTTCGGGCCACGACCTTCGGCAGCCCGTGCACGTCAGCCTCGGGCAAACGGGGGAGTGAGAACTGCTTGTTCCTGAACGTATGGGCGCCAGCTTCCGCTACGGCGATGAGTGGTCTGCCCGTGTTGGTTCACATCCATGGCGGGGGATTCACCGGTGGCAACGGCAATGCCGACAATTCGCTGCTCGCGGGTACCGGCGAGGAGGTCATCGTCTCGATGAACTATCGCCTGAATATTTTCGGGTTCCTCGTTGATGACATGGCCCTCGGAGCCAACTCCGGCGACTACGGGCTGCAGGACCAGCAGTTCGCGCTGCGCTGGGTTAAGCAGAACATCACGCGGTTCGGCGGGGATCCGAGTAGAGTGACGACCTTCGGCGAGTCTGCTGGGGGGTCAAGCCAGTGCGATTTGATCGCCTCGCCGACCGCGGCAGGGTTGTTCGAGCAGGCGATCAGCGTCAGCGGCGAGTACAACACGCTCCTGGGGTACCCGACCTCGCTCGAGCCCCAGGATTGCAAGTCGTCTCCGCCGACTAAGGCGCAGGCGAACACGGCCGGCAGGAAGTTCGCCGCCGCGGCCGGATGCGGAACAGGCAGTGGCGCCACCGTGGCAGCATGCCTGCGCGCTCTCCCCTTGTCGACCGTTGAATCGGTCGCTGGCGGCGGGGCAGGCCACCCCGGTGGCTACGAGAACGGTGGCCAGGGCACCGTTGGCCCGACGATCAACGGCACGACGTTGACGATGAGCCTCCGTCAGGCACTGAGAACCGGACACGTGAATCACGTGCGTGTGATCGCCGGGGCAGACCGGGACGAGGATCTCGTCTCCTACGCAAACGAGCACTGGTTCCCCGTGACGACTCCCGCCAGGTACACGACATTGGTCGACACCCAGTACGGCTCGTTTGCGCCCCAGGTGCTGGCCAAGTACCCGCTGAGCGACTTCGATTCACCCGCCTTAGCGTGGAGAACCGTCGCAGCGGATTCCGACACGGTCTGCCCGTCGCTGGTCACTGACGAGGATCTGGCCAGCAGGATGCCCGTCTACGGTTACGAGCTCGACGACAACGACATTCCGCCATACGACGCGGTCGGCGCCCGAGTGGTGCCCGCCGGCGCGACCCACGTCGGGGCGTGGTTCCTCGACCCGGTCACCAGGCCGCTCGACGCCGACCAGAAGGTGCTTCAAGACCAGGAAATCGCCTACGTCACGACCTTCGCGCGTACCGGCGTTCCAGACCCAACCGGAGCGCCCGCCTGGCCTCGATTCAACTCCGCGGATCCGGAGGAAATATCCCTCCAGGCCGCCGGCGACACCGAGGTCGTAACCGCGGCGGAGGTTTCGGCGCAGCACAACTGTGCATTCTGGGACCGAATCGCGCCCAAGCCGTAGACAGCCCAACGGAGTGCCAGCGCGATGCCTGCGCGCCTCGCCGTCCCCCGACGATAGAGGTCGTCATCGGCGTCCGAGCGTCCGAGCGTCCGAGCCGACGCTACGGGAACCTTTCCGCTCGCGGAAGTAGGCCGCGCGGCCGGAGCAGAGCCGGGTGTCGAGACTCGTGTTTGCCTCCGGCAACTCCGGAAGCCCCTTGTCCCGACGACGCTCCTCGCCATGCCTTGAGCGCCGAGGGCCGAGATCGCGAGGGGAGTCGTCCGGCGGGTGACCGAGCTGGCGATTGCCTCTGTGGCAACGCGCAAGGCGGCCTCGACCGTCTCAGGCGAGCAGAGCGATCGTCAGCCGTCGGCCGGCGCTGGCCGGCCGACCGGCGGGTCGCTAGCGTCTTCGACTGACTCGGATTCCGCGCATTCCGAAACCATCCAGGCCGCCGCAACGATGCGCGTCGGTGAGCGGGTTTCACGGGCGCTCGCGATTTGAATCGAGATTGCTTCGCAGCGCCTACTCGGGCGCGCTTTCGCGCCCGTCCAGTCGCGCTGTATCAGCGGACGGCTCGATCGGTTCGTCACCGCCGCGCTTCCGCCATCGTCGCCCAGTCGATCCTGAGGCAATCGTCGCACCGCGCACGACCGCGGCCGGTGGCTATCCACGCAGGCGC
>CAVVTO010000019.1:0-672314 GCA_963751185.1 uncultured Solirubrobacterales bacterium | reverse complement strand
GCTCGTCAACGTCTTTGACACGTTATCTCGTGTTTGGCCGAGTTGGCGGTGAAAGTCTCCTTGCGTCGGGATACCCCGGTCACGCTGATGTTGTTGTTGGCCGGGTGGAGCGGCGTCGCTGGAGGGATGCGCGGTCGTCGCGGAGCCGGCGCCCGGAGGGCGGCGGCGTAGCGGCGATCGCGGCCGGCCGTCCGAGGGGCGCGGCGGATCCGCGGTCAGGCGCGTGACCATGGCCGCTTCTGTCCGGTTGCGGCAGCGCGAGGGCGGTCGGCACGGCCGCTGCGCTTGTGCTTGCCATGGTCCGCGTCCTTGCTAGCACCCGCCGCATCGATCTCGCCCCGGACCGCCCCGCCGGCACCGTTGCTATCCGCGCGCAACGCAGGTACTTGGGTGTGATAGCAAGGAGGCTCGTCGGCTCGCCGAAGCAGGTGGCGAACGCGTAGGAGATCGCTGCGGCCGCGTTGTGCTCGTCTAGTGCAGCGTTTCTGAAGTGTGTTGTTGTTTGATGGCCTTGGCGAGGATCTGTTCGGGGGTCTTGGTCCAGACGAACGGTTGGGCGCGTTCGTTGTAGCCGTCGATGAAGTGCTCGATCGCGGCGATCAGTTCGGGGACGTCGTGGTAGACGCCGCGGCGGACCTGTTGTTTGGTGAGGATCGAGAACCAGATCTCGACCATGTTCATCCATGACGCGCTGGTCGGGGTGAAGTGGAAATGCACGCGTTTGTGGCGCTCGAGCCAGCGCTTGACCTCGGGCGTCGAGTGCGTCGAGGAGTTGTCGAGCACGACGTGCAACGGTCGGCGCGGGTATGCGCTTACGAGCGGGTTGAGGAACGCGAGGAACTCCTGGTGGGTGTGCCGCGGGTAGCAGGCGCCGGTGACCTCGCCGGTCGCGATCTCAAGCGCGGCATACAGGCTGGTGGTGCCGTTGCGCTTGTAGTCGTGGGTCATCCGCTGCGCTTTGCCCGGCTTCATCGGCAGCGTCGGCTGGGTGCGATCCAACGCCTGGATCTGCGTCTTCTCATCCACGCACAGCACCAGCGCACCCTTCGGCGGGTCCAGGTACAGGCCGACGACATCGATCACCTTCTCCGACCAGCTCTCGGGTCGTTGGAGAACTTAAACGAGCGAACCTGGTGGGGCTTGAGCTTGTGCTCGCGCCAGATCCGGTGCACCGTGGTCGGTGAGATCCCGGTCGCCGCGCGAGCCGCCGCACGCTCCAGTGCGTGCGTCCCGTCCGGCGGCGGCTCGAGCGTTTTGGCCAGCACCCGCTGGACCTGATCGTCATCGATCTGCCGCGGGCGCCCCGACCGCCGCGCGTCCCGAAGTCCCTCCAGCCGCCGCTCACAGAAGTTCCGACGCCACAACCCAACCGTCGGCAACGACACCCCCACCTCACGGGCTATCTGGGTGTTACTGGCACCCTCAGCCGCCCGCAACACGATCCTGGCCCGCAACGCCTGCTGTTGAGACACCGACGGCGTTCGCAGCACGCTCCGAAGCGCACCCTCCTCTTCCTCGGAGAGCTCGATCGTCGCAGCCGCGCGTGCCACGACCTCACTGTACTGTAACTCCCTTATAAATGCAAGCCACTAATGGAACGGTGCACTAGGAGTCGCCGTAACGCCCGGTTCGGTAACCCAAGCTCGAGCGTCGCGTTCGAATAGCCGCGCGCAGCGCGACACCCCGCGCTCTGCGCCGGCACGGCCGGCTGTTCGGTGTTCTGCGCGGGTCCTTAGGGTAGGCGGCTGACGCGCCGGAAGCAGTAACCGATCAGGCTAGGGACAGGACGAGGTAGATGCCGGTCTCGGCCGCCTGGAAGGGCCAGTACCGGCTGGCGGGCTGGTAGGTGACGCCGAGCCGGATGCCCTGGCTGGTCAGGCACTTCGCCGAGCCGGACGAGGTCCGCCGCGCCCGCCGCCCGCGAGCACGCCGATGGGAGGACCCGCTGACGGGATGCCCGGCCGCGTCGGTGGCCCGCTGGACCGGATAGGCCTCGGGCGCCGGGCAGCCGCCGTCTGAGCGAGCGTGTAGGTGAAGGTCTGCGGGGTGAGCCAATGTGTAGAAGGTTCACGTGCTGTGCCATTGGTGATCGCGGTGGTCGTGTGGCTGGCCGGCAGCAGGTTCGGGCGGATCCACAGTGGCATGGCGATCTGGACGGCGGCGAAGATGGCCAGGGTGACGGCCATGGCGGGCACCGTGCGGCGGATCAGCGCCCCGATGGTGGCGCCGAGGGCGAAGGCGAAGGCGGCGTAGCCGAGCGGGGTGATGCCGTGGGTGGCGAAGGCGAGCGGGTTGAACCGGTTCATGGCGAGGCCGTTCCCGCTGCCGCCCTGGCCGACAGCGCGGCTGAGGGGTGCGCCCACCAGGTCACCAGCAGGCTCAGTGCCTCGGTGCCGTCGATGGCTGCCAGCCCGCCGACGGCGAGCCTGACCGCCAGCCATCGGGTCCGGGTGATGGACTGGCTCCAGGCCAGCGTCAGGTCCCGGTCTCCAGTTCCGGGCGATCAGCGGCGCCCCCCAGAACAGGCCGATGAGGGCGGGGGTCAGGACGATGAGGATGATGCCGAGCGAGAGACACCGTTGCATAGGCGCCGGTGGCGTCCAGCTGCTGCAGGTAGCCGCGGGCCAGTTGGCCGCAGTTGGCGGACCGGCAGCCACGCAGGCCGCTGGCGGCGTACAGCTGGCCAGGTGCGGGCCGGTGGCCGCGAGCAGGACCGCGATCGCGGCAGCGCCCGGCCGCGGTGATGGCCTGGACGCGGAGCTGAGCAGGCTGAGCCGGATCATGGCGCCACCCCCAGTCGCTGGCGGGTTGGCCGGCGCGTGATCGCCGCCCGGCTCATGTAGGCGAGCACCAGGTCCTCCAGGCTGACCGGCCTGACGGCCCAGGCCGGGTCGAGCACCGGTTCGCTGGTGCGGATCAGCAGGTTGCTCTGCTTGTCGGTGTGGCTTTCCTCGATGACCTGCTGGCTGGCCGGCAGGCTGCCGGGTCGCGGCGCGGCCCGGACAGGCGGTGATGCGTGGCCAGCAGGTCGCTGACCTCCCCGGCCATCTGCACCCGGGAGGCGACCAGCACGATCAGGTAGTCGCAGACCCGCTCCAGGTCGGCGACCAGGTGCGAGGACAGCACGACGCTCAGCCGTGCTCGGCGACGGCCTCCATCAGGCGCCGAGGAACTCGCGGCGGGCCAGCGGGTCCAGGCTGGCGACCGGCTCGTCGAGGATCAGCAGCTCCGGCCGCTTGGCCACCGCCAGGGTCAGCGCGAGCTGGGCCCGCTGGCCGCCCGACAGCGACCCGGCCCGCTGCCCGGGGTCCAGGCCGAGCTGCCCGATCCGGTGCCGCGCCAGCTCGTCGTCCCAGCCGGGGTTGAGCCAGCCGCCGAGCCGCAGATGCTCGGCCACGCTCAGCCGGGCATAGACGGGGGTGTCCTGGGCCACGAAGCCGACCCGGCCCAGCTGCGCCGCGCCGGCGCGCGGGCGCTCGCCGAGCACCGCGATCGTGCCCGCGGTCGGCGCCAGCATCCCGGCGGCCAGGCTGCAGCAGCGTGGTCTTGCCGGCTCCGTTCGGGCCGACCAGCCCGACGACCTGGCCCTCCGGGATGGCCAGCGTGCAGTCGCGCAGCGCCCATTGTCCGCCGGTATCGCTTGCCCAGCCCGCTGCGCCTCGAGGACGGCGGTCATGCCACGCCCTCCGGCGAAGCAGTCCCGGAACGCGGTCCGGTAGATCGCCTCGATGTCGTCGGGCCCCAGGCCCGCCGCCCGCGCCGAGCGGAGCCACCCGGTCATCGCGGCCAGGAACCGGGCCCGGGCCGCCGGGTCGCTGCCGGGCGGCACGCGACGACGAACGTGCCCAGCCCCGGCCGCGCCCGCACCAGTCCCTCCCGCTCCAGGTCCCGGTAGGCCTTGAGCACCGTGTTCGGGTTGATCGCCAGCTTGGCGACCACCTGCTGGGCGGTCGGCAGCCGGTCACCCGGCTCCAGCATCCCCATGCGCAGCGCCTGGTGCACCTGCTGCACCAGCTGCAGGTAGGTGGCCACGCCCGACGTTCGTCGAGCTGGAACTCGATCATCGGACCTCTCATTCTGCTGCGGTAGTTCTACTAATAGCCTAATGGAATGGGAGCTTAGCAGATCGCCCAGGCACGAGGCATAGCCTCTGGCGCGGCCTGGTCGAATGGACACGCGGCCGGTCTGTTGGCGGCGCGGTCCGAGGGCGGCTGCTGACGGTGTCGGCTCTACCCGTCAAGGTGATCCGGATCCATGTGTTCTTCGCGCGGCTCCCGGTCAGCAGACGGTGTGGGGGCGAAAGCGGATCTCAACCCGCTCTGGGCAATCACACCTGCCATTCGCCAGATCCGTGCGTCCGGCGCGCAGGACTGTTCGGCTCGACCGAAGCGCTGAGCGCTAGCCGAAAGCGTCAAAGCCGCAAGCACCAGAGCGGTCACGACGGAGCCAAGACCGCCGCTGGAGCAATTGTCAAGAGTTGTGGATGAGAAGGTGAAGCATCAGGCGGCGACCTCCTCGTCCGTCGTCGTGGTGTGTTCGTCTGTGACCTTCCACTCCGTCGTTGAACTTCACGCCGGCGAGCACGTCGGTGACGAGCTCGTGGCCGTTGAACCGCCGCCAGCGCTCCTGGGCGGCGTCCAGGAGCTTGTAGGCCATTGCCAGCGCGGCCTTCTTGGAGCCAGCGCCCTTGGTGACCTTGGTGCGGAGCTTGACGGTCTCGAAGCTGCCCTTGATCGGGTTCGTGGTGCGTAGGTGCCGCCAGTGCTCGGCGGGGAAGTCGTAGAACGCGGTGAGCGCGTCCCAGTCCTTGTCGAGCTTCGCGACTGCCTTGGGGTACTTGGCGTCGAACTCGGCCCGCAAGCGCTCCAGTGCCTTGCGAGCGTCCGCCCGCGAGGGCGCCTCCGCCATCTCGTGCAGCAGCGTCTTGGCCAGCGCCCGGAGAGGGCGTCACGCTTTCTGTGTAAGCCGCTGTTGTGATAGTAACAGTTACTCTTTCGTGGGTCAATGAGTGACAGTGAATTTGCGGTAACAGTCAGGCAGTGTCGGGGATGCGGTCGCCGAAGTGGATTCGGAAGGCTGTGAGGGCTGAGCTCCAGTTGTAGGTGTGCCTCCATTTCTGTTGGGCGCGCGTGATCGCGAGGTAGAGCAGCTTGCGGGCGGAGTCTTCGTCGGGGAAGCTGCCGCGGGTCTTGATGATTTTGCGGATCTGGCGGTTGAGCGCCTCGATCGTGTTCGTATCCGGTATGAAAGGCACCAGATGCCACCGCGCCTTGTGACCGGCCTGTTGCAGCTATTGAGCGTATCGGGGTCGGTGAGTACGGTGCGACCGTCCGGGTCGCGGGGCATCCGGGAGCGAACGCAGGCTGGGCAGGCCGTTCTTATACGTTGCGCTTTGAGCGCGGGTTAGTAGTTGGCCGCCCCTGCGACTTGCCCGGATGCGCCTTGAGCGCGGATCCGTAGGTGTCGTTCGCCCGCCTGGCTCCCACGATCATCAACCAGTTGGGAGGTTCCTGATGGGACGTAGGTGTATCGGGTTGGACGTGCACCGCGAATTCGCGCAGGTCGCGGTGTGGGAGGACGGTCTGGTCCGGCAGGCCGGGCGGATCGCGCTGAGCGATGAGGCGTTGCGGATCTTCGCCGACAGTCTCGGGCCGGAGGATGAAGTCGCGATCGAGGCGACGTGCAACACGCAGGCGATCGTCAGGCTGCTCGAGCCGCACGTCGCGCGGGTGGTGGTATCCAACCCGCAGAAGACGCGGGCGATCGCCGAGGCCAAGGTCAAGACGGACAAGGTCGACGCCGAGGTGCTGGCGCAGCTGTTGGCCGCGGACTATCTCCCGTCGGTGTGGATCGCCGACCAGGCCACCCAGGCGCTGCGCCGTCAGGTGGCTCGCCGCGCGCACATCGTGCGTCAGCGGACCCGCCTGAAGAACCGGGTCCAGGCGATTCTTCACCGGAACCTGATCCCCCGGTGCCCAGCGGCGGACCTGTTCGGGATCAAGGGCCGTTGCTGGCTGTCCGCTCAGCCGCTGCCGCCGGACGAGTCGGTCGCTGTCGATGCGCTGTTGCGCCAGCTGGACTTTCACGCCCAGGAGCTGAGGATCATCGATGCTGAGCTCGGCCGCGTGGGGCTCTCAAGTGCTGAGGTCAAGCGGCTGATGACCATCCCCGGGGTTGACGCCACCGTGGCGTTGTCGATCGTGGCCGCCGTGGGTGACTTCCGCCGGTTCCGCCGGCCCGAGCAGCTGGTCTCGTATCTCGGTTTGAACCCGCGGGTCAAGCAGTCCGGGGGTCAGCCCGCCAGTCACGGGCGGATCACCAAGCAGGGCCGCGCGCACGCTCGCGGAATGCTGGTCGAGGCGGCGTGGTCAGCCGCCAAGACCCCCGGGCCGCTGCGCGCCTTCTATCAGCGCGTGTGCTCGCGTCGCGGGATGCAGATCGCCGTGGTCGCGACCGCGCGCAAGCTCGCGGTGTTGTGCTGGACGATGATCGAGCGCGGCGAGGACTACACGTTCGCGCGCCCGTCGCTGACCGACAAGAAACTCCGGGCGCTCGAGCTGCGCGCCGGCATGCCCTCCCGCCAGGGCCGCAAGGGCAAGGCCGCCGCGTATTCGCTCAAGCAGATCCGACAGCGCGAGCGCGAGCTCGCCGAGCAAGGCGAGCAGGCGTACCGCCAGCTCGTCGCCGACTGGCAGGCCCGGCGGCCCACGAAGCCCAAGGCCGACTCGGGCGTGGCCGCCGCCAATGGGACGCGACTGAATAGGCCCTCTGTGGGGCAAGCTGCGCGGCAGGCATCAGTCCCAGAACCTGCGCTTCGCTCGGGGGTCGACCACGCCCTGAGCAAAGCCTAACCCCAACACACCCCTGCTGGCCAACGGCGTCCTGCGGGGCGAGGATCACGCACGCTCGCACTCGGCCAACACCCCATCCGGACCGTGTTTCGCCGGCATCCGTGCCGGCCGAGCGACACCTCGCAGCTACCAACCTCCGCCACAAGCACGGGAGAACGACACGACCACGGCCACGAAAATTGAGCCGGGACCTTGACACTTTCATCCGTGGTGTAGACGGCGCGGCGGACGTCGGGCGGGAAGGCCAGGAATGGGACGATCCGTTCCCAGTTCTCGATCCAGCTGGCGGAGATCATCGGGTACTTGCCGTCCCAGGTCTCGGCGAAGCGCTCGAGCGCTGACTCGGCGTGGTCGCGGTCGACGGCGGTGTAGATCTTCTTGAGGTCGGCGGCGACCTTGCGCTTGTCCTTGTAGGGCACGAACCGCAGGCTCGAGCGGACGAGGTGCACCAGGCACGTTTGCACCCACGCCTGGGGATAGACGGCCTCGATCGCCTCGGGGAAGCCGGTCAGCCCGTCCACGCAGCAGACGAGCACGTCCTGGACGCCGCGGGTCTTCAGATCGGTCAGGACCGCCAGCCAGAACTTGGCGCCCTCGGTCCGCTGGAACCACATCCCGAGCACGTCGCGGTCGCCCTCGAGGTTCACCCCGATCGCCAGGTAGCACGCGAAGTTTCTGACCGCCTGTCCGTCGCGGATCTTGATCATCAGCGCGTCCAGGTACAGGATCGGGTAGATCTGCTCCAACGGCCGGGTCTGCCACGCCTTGGCGTCCTCGAGCACCGCGGCGGTGACGCGGCTGACCGTCTCGCGGCTGACCCCGGGCCCGTACAGCTCGGTGATGTAGGTCTCGATCTCGCGGGTACTCATCCCGCCGGCGTACAGGGCGATGATCTTCTCGTCCAGACCGGCCAGCCGCCGCTGGCCCTTCTTGACCAGCTGCGGCTCGAAGTGGCTCTTGCGATCCCGCGGAGTGTCGATCCGAACCCGACCCTGATCGGTCAGGAGCGTCTTGGGCGTCCCGCCGTTGCGGGAGTTCCCCGCGCCGCCTGGCGGCGCCTGACCGGCCGGATAGCCCAGATGCTCGGTCAGCTCCTCCTCCAGCGCTCGCTGGACCATCCGGCGGGTGACCTCGCCGAGCACGCCGTCCTGCCCGAGGATCTCGCGCTCGCCCCGCTTACCGGCGATCAGCTCATCGATCATCCCGTCCAGCAACCGCTCGCGCAGCTCCTCCGGCAGCCCGTCGCGCCCGGCGCTGAGCTGATCAAGCAACGCGTCGATCAGCTCCTCACGCGCATCGTCGGTCATTCCCGCCACCGATCTTCCCAGCCGGGCCCGACCGAGAGCGTCCTCGATCACCTCCTCGCTCAAGGGCCGTGCAGCTCTCGCGCCCCTCACAGGGGGCGCCGGCGGCTCGCCTGGCGGCTCGCCGCCAGCGCCGTACGGATCAGAGCAAGCTCGCTGGAATGGGATCTTCTGTTGTGTTGAAGGCATGAGGCTCCATTCGCTCCTGCCTTACACAGACCTTGTGACACTCCCTGGCGCCAGCCCAAGGGCAGCCGACGCCACCGCGCCTGCAGGGGACGTTCGCGCTCCGCGGCAGGCTGACAACAGTCGATAACGTCTACGGTGAGCACCAGGGTCAGCGAGTGCACCGGACCTGGACATTCGTGCCGCTGTGCGCTGCCGGCGGTTGCCGGCGCGTGATCCTGAAACGGATGCGGTCCGGTCGGCAAATCCTCAACGTGGCGATGCTCACGCGCCGCGGGCCCAAGCTGTATGTGGGCCGGGATCGTTTCTGGGTCGCGCTTCGGTGCAACGGGCGGGTCGTCAAGCACGGTGGCCTCGCGACCGCGACAATCAAAGTTCGGATAACACGCAGTGCGATCGTCGGGACGACGCTCTTCGCGACCGCGATCAGAGCGACCTACAACAATCCCCACCGTGCCAACCTGACCCGCTGCCCGGGAGGGATCGGCCACGATGCCGCGAGCTACCGCGGTCGCCTCGCCAGCCCGCTGCCCGGACCCCCCAGCGCCGGCTTCACCGCCACGCCCAACCTCGCGACCACTAGCGCGACCTTCACCGACCAGTCGACGCCGAGTGGTGACGGGGCGCCGATCGTCGCCTGGTCATGGAACTTCGGCGACCCCAGTTCCGCTGCCGACACCTCAACCGTGCCCGACGCGACACACCAGTTCTCGGCACCAGGCAACTACACCGTCACCCTCACCGTCACCGACAGCTACGGGCAGACGTCCACCACCACCGGACAGGTGACAGTCTGAAGGTGGCGGAGTTCGCGCTCGCTCCCCGCGACCCCCGCGAGGAGTTCCCCACATCCGCAATCCAGAAGTCTCGCCAATAGCGCGGAGACTCGCCCCTCGCGCTGAAGGGAGAGTGACCCCAACCCAACCCGACGGCCCCAGCACACCCTCCCTGACGAGAAGAAGCGCTCCGGCCAGACTGCCGCATGCTCGCGAAAGCAAAGACAGTGACTGCCAGAGAGAGCGGCGGCGAAAGTTCTGGGGGCGGAGCCCCGCCTTGACCGGACGACTGCCTGTGCGCACCGGATTGCGCGGCTCCGGTCGCTGCTCTGGCGACCCCTTCGCCCACCGCGGTCGCCGACGCTCTGCGATCGCTTCGCCACGAACGGAGCCGCGGGTTCGTCCGGGACCTGGACCCGACGCAGGCCGAGGGTACCGGGCCGCCCCGACCGTGTCGGTGTGTTCGACGATGCAGACTGGCTGGGTGATTTCTCGATGTGGCGCGAGAGGCAGCGGAGTTCGCGCACCATTTCGCCCGGTGCCGAATCCACGCCTTCGCGCCATCCGCCGCCCCGAGTAGTAGCGTTGGCTCCTAGTCGGGTCTGAGGGGAAGCGCGATGAGGATCGGGTTCGTGAGGTCTGCCGCAGGGGTCATGGCGCTGCTGTTCGCTGTGGCGAACGTAGCGGGCGCGACCGGCGTCGGCAGCCAGCCGCTGGTTGTGCAGAGCGCGTCGCTGACGCAGAGCGGTGAGCAGCTGATCTGGCAGTTGCAGATGAGCGAGCCGTTCTCCCCCGGAGCACTCGCCCGTGACCGGCGCGCGCTCTGCCTGCTGGTCGAGCGTGCCGATAACGGCGCGGTCACTGGGCAGCTCTGTCTCGTCGGCCCCCGTACGGGTCAGCGGGTGCCGCAGGTTCGGTACGCGCCGGTGAGCAACGGCGTCCGCGGCCGGGCCCGCGCGATCGACGCGACCATCAGCCGCGGCAGCAATCGAGATCTAACCGCGAGCTTCCTGCCGTCCGAGATTGGGGCCACGTATAAGCCGCTCAGGTGGCAGGTGCTCAGCACGCTCGGACCGTCCGCCTGTACCGCCCCCGCCGGGATTCCGCCGGCCGGCGCCTGTCAGGTTCTGTTCCCCGAGCGGCCCGCTTTGGTGAAGCTCCACACACCGAAGCTCGTCGGATGCGTGGCGGCCGGGAGCAAGTGGGTGTTCAACGGGCCGGCGGACGCGCGCGACATCGCGCTCACCTTCGATGACGGGCCGTGGGTCCAGACACCGCAGTTCCTGGACGTGCTCGAGCGCTACCACGTCCCGGCGACGTTCTTTCAGATCGGCGAATGGATCTCGGTCTACGGTCAGCACGACCGGCTTGAGCAGCGGATGCTGCGCGACGGCGACATGATCGGGGATCACACCTGGACCCATCCGAACTACACCGGGGCGGGTCCGTACGAGCGAATGCAGGTCGTGAGAACGGCAGACGCAATCCGCGCCGCAACCGGCTTCTATCCCTGCCTGTTCCGTGCTCCCTTCGGCAACACCAGCCCGGCGCAGCTGGCGCAGATCCGCTCGCTGGGCATGACGACGATCCAATGGGACATCGACCCGCGCGACTGGGCGCTTCCCGGCGTCGACGCAATCGAGGACAACGTGCTCACGAACGCCCACAACGGAGCAATCGTGGAGATGCACGACGGCGGCGGCCCCCGTCAGGAAACGATCGACGCCCTGCCGACAATCATCACCACACTGCGCAACCGCGGCTATCGCTTCGTGACAATCACGCAGCTGCTGGGATATCGCCTGATCTACAAATAGAACGCATGCGTGCGACCGTTACGCGGTTGCATCTCAGATGATGGCGGAGTCGGCGCAACGTGCCCGAAACGGCGCATTCCACGACGACCGCTGTGGGCGAGAGCTTTCCGGCAAGGACGACTCCTATGGGCACCTCGACACGCCAGCTGTGCCGGCGCAGCGCGAGCGCTTTGCGTCACGACTGGATCGTCAACGCTATCCCGGCCGGCCGAGCGCGTTCGCCGCGATCTCAGCTCCGCAATTGCGCCGTGTCCACCGACAGACGCTGGCTGCGCCGTCAACTCATAATCTAGCGATTACCAGGTCTTATACAGTGCCGCCGGCAGGATTCGAACCTGCGACCCTCGGATTAAAAGTCCGCTGCTCTGCCAACTGAGCTACGGCGGCTAGCGCCCCGATGATCGCGCACTCGGGGTCGATCCGGCGGCCCGCGCGGTTCTTTGGCGATCCAGTTGACACATATGGGACTCCAGCGCCAAAGATGCGACCGCGCGACCGCGGCCGAGCCGGAACGGACGCCCCTAGTGGCGGAAGTGCCGGCGCGAGGTGAACACCATCGCGGCCCCCGCCGCGTCGACCGCCTCCACGACCTCGTGATCGCGGATCGAGCCACCGGGCTGGATGATCGCGATCGCGCCGGCATCGAGGGCCAGCTGGGGGCCGTCGGCGAACGGGAAATAGGCATCGGAGGCGAGCACCGACCCGACCAGTGAGGTCCGGGCTTTCTCGATCGCCAGCCGGACGGAGTCGACGCGGCTCATCTGGCCCGCCCCGATCCCAACCGTCGCCAGGTCCCGGGACAGGACGACGGCGTTCGAGCGGACGTGCTTGCACACCTTCCAGGCGAACTGCAGCTCACCCCACTCGGCCTCGGTGGGAACGCGCTTGGAGACGACCTGCATCTCGGAGCGCTCCTCCAGGTCGTAGTCGCGGTCCTGGACGAGCATGCCGCCGACGACCTGGCGGAGCGCCGGGTCGATCATGTCCGGGGTGCGGCGCTCGCGGTCGTCGAGGATGCGCGTGTTGTGCTTGGCCTCCAGCACCTCGAGCGCGTCCTCGTCGTAGCCCCGCGCGAACAGCACCTCGACGAATTGCCCGGCGATCGCCTCGGCCAGCTCGCGATCAACGCGACGGTTCACGCAGATCACGCCGCCGTAGGCGGACATCGGATCGCACTCGAAGGCCCGGTGGTATGCGTCGAGCGCGGTCGTGCCGACCGCCACGCCACACGGGTTGTTGTGCTTGATGATCACGCAGGCGGGGATCTGGAACTCGCTCACCATGAGCCGGCCCGCGTCCAGGTCGAGCAAGTTGTTGAACGACAGCTCCTTGCCGCCGAGCTGGGAGATCATCGAGAGCACGTGCATGCGCGCGCCGACCTGGGAGTAGTAGGCGGCGCGCTGATGAGGGTTCTCGCCGTAGGGCAGCTCGAGCACCTTCTCGAACGCGCGGACCATCAGCGCCGGGAAATCGGCGCCCTTCTCCTGGAACCAGCGCGCGATTGCGGTGTCGTAGCGTGCGGTGTACGCGAACGCCTCAGCGGCCAGCGATTCGCGGGTGGTTGAGGACAGGCGGCGGTCGAACTCGCGCAGTTCGGCCAGGACGGCGTCGTAGCTCTCGGGCGAGACCACGGGCGCGACGAAGTGGAAGTTCTTGGCCGCGGCGCGGACCATCGACGGACCGCCGATGTCGATGTTCTCGATCACCTCGCCGTCGCTCACCCCGCGGCGCGCGGCGGTGCGCTCGAACGGGTACAGGTTGACGCACACGAGATCGATGAACTCGACGTCGTTCTCCTCCGCCTGGCGCATGTGCGCATGGTCGTCGCGCAGGGCCAGCAGCCCGCCGTAGACCTTGGGGTGGAGCGTCTTGACCCGGCCGTCCATGATCTCGGGGAAGCCGGTCAAATCCGAGATCTGGCGCACCTGCAGGCCGGCGCTGGTCAGCTCGCGGGCCGTTCCGCCCGTCGAGACGATCTCGATCCCAAGTTCGGCCAGCCCCCGCGCGAACTCGACCAGCCCAGTCTTGTCCGAGACGGAGAGGAGTGCGCGCGCTACCTGCACCTCGCTGGAGGCAACGGGTGCGAACCGGCTCACATGGTCGGTACCCCGCTCCATGACGCTCCCCGGACTCTATCGCTCGATCACGACACGGCGCGGGTTGGCCGGGTCGAAGCTGACCGCCCCGCGCGCGATCAGCCGGATGGCCTCGGGCAGCAGCTCGTGCTCGATCGGATGCAGCCGCTCGAGCACGGCGTCCGCGACGGTGGCGTCAGGAAGCTCGATCGCGCGCTGCAAGAGCACCGGACCGCTGTCGACGCCGCCGTCGACGAAGTGGACCGTGACGCCGAACACCTTGGCCCCATAGGCCAGCGCGTCCGGGACCGGCGTGAGCCCCGGAAAGGCCGGCAGCAGCGCCGGGTGGACGTTTATCACCCGGTCTGGGAAGCGGGCCAGGAACTCGTCGGAGAGCAGCTGCATGTAGCCGGCCAACACGACGAGCTCGACGCCCCCCTCGGCGAGCCAATCCGCCATCGCTCGGTCGCGCGCGCTCCTTTCGCCGAACTCGGCCGTCGGGAAGGCACGTACCGAGACCCCAGCCCGCCGCGCCCGGTCGAGGGCCGGCGCCTCCGGCTTGTCGGAGGCGACCGCCACGATCTCGATCCCCTGCCGACCGTGCACCTGGTCAAGCAGTGCCTGGAGGTTCGTCCCCGCGCCGGAGGCCAGAACCGCGACCCTCACGCGAACGCGCCCCCGAACGAACTAGTGCCCTGAGGACACTAGGCCTTGACGAGCGGCAGCTCGAGGTCGTACTTGCCGTTCGCCTGCTCGGTCCCCGGAATCGGATATTCGCCGCTGAAGCACGCGTCGCAGTGCGCGTCGCGCGATACCCCGACCGCCTCGTAGACGCCCTCCAGCGACAGGTAGTGCAGCGAGTCGGCGCCGAGCTCCTCGGCGACCTCCTCGACGGTGCGCCCGTGGGCGATCATCTCCTCACGGCTCGACATGTCGATCCCGTAGTGGCAGGGATGCTTGATCGGCGGCGCCGAGATGCGCAGGTGGATCTCGGCGGCCCCGGCCTCGCGGAGCATCTGCACGATCTGGCGGGTCGTGTTGCCGCGCACGATCGAGTCGTCGACGACGATCAGCCGCTTGCCAGCGATGACCTCGGGCAGCGGGTTGAACTTCAGTCGCAGGCCGTGCTTGCGGAGCTCCTGGCCGGGCTGGATGAACGTCCGCGCGACGTAGCGGTTCTTGATGAAGCCGTCGTCCTGAGGCAGACCGGCCGCCCGGGCCAGACCACGCGCGGCGGGGTTGCCCGAGTCCGGCACCGGGATCACAACGTCGGCGTCGACGGGTGCCTCGCGCCATAGGATCTCGCCCATCCGGGCCCGCGCCACCTGGAGCACGGTTCCGGCCATCTTCGAGTCGGGCCGCGCGAAGTAGATGTACTCGAACAGGCAGAACGCCCGGCGATCGCCGTCGGCCACCATCCGCGTCTGCACGCCACCGTCGGTCAGGGTGAGCACCTCGCCGGGGAGAACCTCGCGCAGATACTTGGCTCCGATCAGGTCAAAGGCGCACGACTCGCTGGCCACGCAGTACGCCGCCGTCCCGGTCTCCTCGTTCTCGATCATTCCAAGCACGAGCGGTCGCACCCCGTTCGGGTCCCGGAAGGCGACGACCGACTCCTCGGTCAGGACGACCGTCGAGAAGGCACCCCGGAGCCGCGGCAGCACCTCGGCCACCGCGTCCTCGATCCGCTCGGCCGGATGCGTGGCGAGCATCGCCGCGATGATCTCCGAGTCCGACGTGGAGCTGAACGGGACCTCGCGTTCGCGCAGCTCGGCGTGGAGCTCGACCGCGTTGATCAGGTTGCCGTTGTGGGCCAGGGCGAGCGTGCGGCGATCATCGCGCACGATCGGCTGGGTGTTCTCCCACTCGGAGGCGCCGGTGGTCGAGTAACGGACATGGCCGATCGCCATGTCGCCGACCAGCGAGCGCAGCTTGTGCTCGTCGAACACCTGCGCGATGAGGCCCTGGTCGCGGATGGCCATGATGCCCTGCCCGCGCCCGGCCACGGCGATGCCCGCCGATTCCTGGCCGCGATGCTGGAGCGCGAACAAACCAAAGTACGCGTGGCGGGCGACGTCGTGTCCCGGCGCGAAAATGCCAAAGACGCCGCACTCGTCGCGAGGGCCATCGCGATGGTCATTCACGGCAACACGCATGCCCAGCCGTTTCAAGCCTAGCAGCGGGCCTAGACCCATTCGGCGAGCCCCGCGTCCCGGGCGGCGCGCAACTCGGAAACTGCGAGCTCGAGCAGCCCCTCGATGGCGAGCGTCTCGCCGCCGGCCTCGCCGATCACGACAAAGCCGGCCAGTGCCTCGACCGGGCCGGAGACGATGAACGCTCGTCCCGGCGCTTCGCCGAACGGGTCGAGCCCGTGAGGCAGGCGGACCGATGCACCGATCCCGCCGGCGATGCACGACTCCGCCAGAGCGGTCGCGACCCCGCCCTCGGCGATGTCGTGGGCGCTGTGGAACGCCCCGGATCGCACGCGCACTCGGACCGCCTGGTGGACGATTCGGAGCCTGCCGGGGTCGGCCGGTGGCAGTTCGCCCACCGGCGCCCGCCCGCGCAGCTTGCCAAGCTCGGATCCGACCAGGGATGGCTCGAATGGTCCGACGAGCGCGATCGCGTCTCCCTCGCGTGCGAACCCCATCCGCCCGGCCCGGGCTGCGCTGGGCAGCTTGCCGACCATGCCGACCACGGGCGTCGGGAAGATCGGCCCGCTCGGCGCCTCGTTGTAGAGCGAGACGTTCCCGCCGACGACCGGGACGCCGAGCGCCTCGCACGCCTCGGCCAGTCCCTCGACCGCCTCGGTGAGCTGCCAGGCCACGTGCGGCTTCTCGGGGTTGCCGAAGTTCAGGCAGTTGGTCAGGCCGAGCGGCTCGGCACCGACGCAGGCCAGGTTGGCGGCGCATTCGTAGACCGCCTCGGCCGCGCCGCGGCGAGGATCGCAGGCCACTCGCCTGCCGTTTCCGTCGATCGACACCGCGATCGCGGAGCCGTCCGGAAGCACGAGCACGGCCGCGTCGGCCTCGTCGGGCCTGCGCACCGTGCGCGACTGGACGATCGGGTCGTACTGCTCGAACACCGGCCGGCGCGAGGCCAGGTTCGCGGAGCGCAGCAGCGCGAGGAGGGTCTCCGCGGGAGGCTCGTCGCCGGTCAGCACGGGCTCCGGCGCCCCGTACAGATCGCTCGATGGCGGTACGGGCTGAAGGTCGTACAGCGGACAATCATCAGTCAAAACCCTGACGGGCAGGTCCGCGACCACGTTCCCGCGGTGCAGCACCTGGAACCTGTCGCCGGCGGTCACGCACCCGATCGTGGTGGCGAGGACCTCCCAGCGTTCGCACACGTCGAGCAGCGCACCCACGCACTCGGGCCGGGCCACGCACAGCATCCGCTCCTGCGACTCGGAGACCATGATCTCGAACGGCTCCATGTCGGCCTCCCGCAGCGGGATCTGGCACAGATCGATCGTCAGCCCGACGCCGCCGCCGGACGCCATCTCCGAGGCGGCCGAGGTCAGGCCCGCCGCCCCGAGGTCCTGGAGCGAGACGAGGAGCTCGCGGTCAAGCAGCTCCAGACAGCACTCGAGCAGCTTCTTCTCGGTGAACGGATCGCCGATCTGGACCGACGGTCGCTTTGCCTCATCGCCGTCTCCGAGCTCGGCGCTGGCCAGCACGGAGGCGCCGCCGATCCCGTCGCGCCCGGTCAGCGCGCCGAGCAGCACCACAACGTTGCCCGGTCCGGCGGCGGCGCTGCGGATTAGCCGCTCGTGCGGGGCGAGGCCCAGGCACATCGCGTTGACCAGGCAGTTCTGTTCGTAGCTGTGCTCGAAGTAGATCTCGCCGCCGACCGTCGGCACCCCGATCGAGTTGCCGTAGTGGCCGATCCCGGCCACGGCCCGGTCGAGCAGGTAGCGAGAGCGCTCTGAGGCAGCCGGCTCACCAAAGCGCAGCGAGTCGAGCACAGCGATCGGGCGAGCGCCGACGGCGAACACGTCGCGCAGGATCCCGCCCACCCCCGTGGCGGCGCCCTGGAACGGCTCGACGGCGCTCGGGTGGTTGTGTGACTCGACCTTGAAGGCCACCGCCAGCCCTCCGCCCACGTCGACAGCGCCGGCATTTTCGCCCGGCCCGAGCAGCAGATGCGACCCCTCGGTCGGCAGCCGGCGTAGCAGCCGGCGCGAGTGTTTGTAGCCGCAGTGCTCGGACCACATCAGCGACAGCATCGCCAGCTCGACGTCGTTGGGCGGCCGCCCGAGCCGGTCGAGGATCCGGGCGTACTCGTCGTCGGTCAGACCGAGTTGGCGGTGGCGCTCCTCAAGCGAGTACGTGCTGCTCGACATGCGCTCGCATCGACTCGAAGATCTTCAGCCCGTCGGCGGACCCGCCCAGCGGGTCGACGGCGTGCTCGGGATGGGGCATCAGGCCGAACACATTCCCCTGCTCGTTGCACACGCCGGCGATGTCGCGCAGCGAGCCATTCGGGTTGTGGCCAGGGGCGTAGCGGAGGAGCACCTGGCCGGCCGCCTCGAGGCGATCGAGCTCGGCGTCCGGCGCGTAGAAGCGGCCCGTGGTGTGCTTGACCGGGATCGAAAGCGGGTCGTGCGGGGCGCAGGCATTCGTGAACGGGGTCTCGCTGGCGACGACATCGAGCTCCACCTGGCGGAAGACAAACTTCAGGCTCAGGTTTGGTAGTAGCGCGCCCGGCAGCAGCCCAGCCTCACAAAGCACCTGGAAGCCGTTGCAGATCCCCAGCACCAGCCCGCCCTCGCGCGCGAACTCCTCTACCTCGGCCATCACCGGAGCAAACCGGGCGATCGCGCCGACGCGCAGGTAGTCGCCGTAGGAAAAGCCGCCGGGCACGATCACCGCGTCGACCCCCTGGAGGTCACGGTCGGCGTGCCACAGGAGAACGGCGTCGCCCACCCGAGCGGCGGCCTGGACGGCGTCGACGTCGTCGCAGGAGCCAGGGAAGCGGACGATCCCGAACTTCATGCCGGATCCTCGCTTTCCCCCTCCTCGATCTCCCAATCCTCGATCAGCGGATTAGTGAGCAGACGCTCGCACATTGCGGGCAAAGCCGCCGGATCGTCGACGTCGAGCTCGATCAGCCGGCCCACGTGGACGTTGCGCACGCCCTCGAAGCCGAGCGCCGGTAGCGCTCGTTCGACCGCCAGGCCCTGCGGATCGAGGATTCCCGCCTTGGGCCGGACGAGAACCCGGGCCCTCATCGCGTTCGCTGCAACCAGGCCTGGAACGGCTCGCCGGTGATCCGTTCGTAGGCCTCGATGTACTTCTCTCGGGTGCGCTGCACGACCTCGTCGGGGATCGAGGGGGCCGGAGGGTTGCGGTCCCAGCCGGTCGAGGAGGCCCAGTCGCGCACGAACTGCTTGTCGAAGCTCGGCTGCGAGCGCCCGGGCTCGTACTGGTCGGCCGGCCAGAAGCGCGAGGAGTCAGGCGTGCACACCTCGTCCCCGAGCGTCAGCTGCCCGTCCTCGTCGAGGCCGAACTCGAACTTGGTGTCCGCCAGGATGATCCCGTGCTCGCGGGCGTGCTCGGCCGCGGCGCTGTACACGGCGATAGAGACCTCGCGCAGGCGATCGGCCAGCTCGCGATCGCCGATCAGCCCCACCGTCGCATCGAAGTCGATCGCCTCGTCGTGGCCGACCTCGGCCTTGGTCGACGGGGTGTAGATCGGCTCCGGGAGCTGGTCGGATTCGCGCAGGCCCGACGGCAGCTCGATGCCGGAAACCGTTCCCGTCCGCTGGTAGTCCTTCCAGCCGGACCCGGTGATGTAGCCGCGGACGACGCACTCGACCGGGAGCATCTTGAGCTTACGGACGAGCATTCCGCGTCCGCGCGCCTCGGCGGGCACCCCGTCGCGCACCGACAGCATGTGGTTGGGGACGATCCCGGCCGTCCGCTCGAACCAGAATGTCGACAGGCCCGTGAGGACCGCGCCCTTGTCCGGGATCGGCGTCGGGTGCACGACGTCGTAGGTCGAGATCCGATCCGAGGCGACGATGAGCAGCGTCGAATCGCGCCCTTCGTAGATCTCGCGGACCTTGCCCGAAGCGATCAGGGGCAGGTCGGCAAGGGCGCTCACTGGGTCGATCCTAGCAACGGGGACGGCGGCGGTTTCTAGGCGGCACTAGCTCTGATTCACCAGCAGACTCGCGGCGCAGGGGGTCGTCGTGCCCGGCATGAAGATGGAATCGACCAGGTAGCCCATCCATGCGTCGGGCGCGTTGACGAAATCGATCACGGTGCCGCCCGCGTTCTCGGAGAACTGGCTATCCGGCCCTGCGTCATCGATCTCCTGGGCCTGGCCCTGGGTCAACTGGGTGCCGAACGCCTCGCTGTTCGCCGCGGTCGAGGTCACGTCGATCTCCGCGTCGAACGTCCCGCTGCCGTCGTCGTTGCACTTGAGGGTGACCGTGAACGGGCCGAAGGTGCCGAGGGTCGCCGTCTGCCCGCCGCTGGCGGTCACGACCCCACTGCGGCCGGCGCCCGAGGAGCCGCCCGACCCGCCGCCCGACCCACCAGACCCACCAGTGAAGTAGCTCGCGGGATGGCCGCCCAGCTCCTGTGCGTTCTTCGCGGTCGGCACCGGGCCCAGCGAGCTGAGCTTGATCTGCTTGCCGGTGATCGAGCCGTCGCGCAGCCGGTCGCCGGACAGCGAGTTCTTCTTGATCAGGCTGTCGCCGTTCACCAGCTGGCCCGCGGCGAACGCGGTCCCCGAGGTGGCTACCACCAGCGCGATCACCCCGATGACCACCCCTGCCGATGGCCTCCGTCGCCCGAGCTGCCTCATGTTTGTCTCCCTTCTCACCGGACCTACCGGCTAGGTCCGTGTCGGGGGCGACGGTACCGGACGCGCGACGGGTGCCGGTTAAGGAAGTGTGGGGCTCTCGATTGCCGCCGCCATACCGCGCCGGTCGCCCAACGCGGAGAGCACAAGCGCGGTGTCAGCGATTGCCACGCCGGTCAGGTGCTGCGCACGCTGCTCGAAGTCGCGGACGATCGCCGTGAGCGCGGCGTCGTACCGGCTCTGGTCGTGGGCGGCCAGGGCTCCGATCGCCTCGCCGGTGCGGTCGAACGCCTCCCCGCCGGCGCTCATCGACGCCGCCGACTCCCGGGCCTCGTCGTCCTCGTCCAGGATGAGGGCCGCCAGGGCGCGGGCGTATGACCCGGTCGCGGAGCTGGGATTGGCGTTCGCCAACTCCCCCCGCGCGTAGCGAGCCTCGGCGGCGCCGCCCCCGGCGAGCACCGCCGCCTTGAGCATCCCGACGAGCCGGCCGTACGCGGTGGCGTGCGCCAGCTCCCAGGACTCGCGGTAGAGCTCCGCCGCCTGCGCGAATGCGGCGCGGGCGGCATCTGCGTCGCCGGTGATCAGCGCCCGTTGAGCCTCGCCCTCGCGCGCGATCGCGGCGGTAAGCAGCTCCTGATGCTTACGCGGCGGCACGGCGGCGCAAAGCGTAAACGGACCAGGTATTCATTGCGACGATGGCGAGCGGGAATCCATTGAGCCACAAGGTCGCGCTGGTCACGGGCGCGAGCGGCGGGATCGGTCAGGCTGTGGCGCGTCGGCTCGCCGCGGAACGCGTGTCGGTGGCGCTCGCCTACGGCGTTCACGCCAAGCCCGCCCAGGAGCTCGCTGACGAGCTCGTGGCCGGCGGCGGCCACGCGATCGCGGTGGGCGCGGACCTGCGCCGCCCCGAGGCCCCGTCGGAACTCCTCGCCGAGGTCGAGCCGCGCCTGGGCTCGATCGACGTGCTCGTCGCCGCGGCCGGTGATGGCCGGCGGCAGAGCCTCGAGGAGGTCTCGCTCGAGGACTTCGACGAGGTGGTCGCGGTGAACCTGCGCGCGCCCTTCCTGCTCGCCCAGCGCACACTCCCCGGGATGCAGGCTCGCGGCTTCGGCCGGGTGTTGTTCTTTTCTTCGGTGGCGGGATTCACCGGCGGGATCGTGGGTCCCCACTACGCGGCCTCGAAGGCCGGCCTGCACGGCCTGACCCACTTCCTGGCCGCGCGTGCGGCTGGCGACGGCGTGACCGTCAACGCGATCGCGCCGGCGCTGATCGCCAACACCGGGATGCTCCCCGGCGACCCCGATGAGCTGCGCGCCCGGGTGCCTGTCGGCCGCCTCGGGGAGCCCGACGAGGTCGCGGACCTGGCGCTGGCGATGCTCCGCAACCCCTACATGACCAGCCAGGTCGTGTCGGTCGACGGCGGGATGTACCCGCACTAACCGCCGTTCGTTAGTCGAGCGGGGGCATGTAAAAACGCGCATGCCGTCGGGCTCCCCGGCGCCGTGCGCGTTTCTGCAGCTGGTGGATGAATAACCGCGCGTGAGGCGGCGGCAAGACATGCCAGTCGCGGATTTGCAGGCAAGGGGGTCGCTACGCCGGGACCCTTGGGGCCACGATGGCATCGAGCCGGGCGATGATCTCGTCCGCATAGCGCACGAACGTGGCGTAGTCGAAGATCGCGTCGAGGTCTAGCCCGGCGCCAGCCGGATCATGGGCCAGCAGCTGGCGTAGTGGAACGCGCGAGTCGAGCGCCTGCTGGGCGAGACGCTGGACGACGCGGTAGGCCTCGTCGCGGGTCATGCCGGACTGCACCAATGCCAGCAGTACGGCCTGGGAAAACAGGGCGCCGTGGGTCAGCTCCAGGTTCTCGCGCATGCGCTCGGCGTCGACCACCATGCCCTCGATGAGCGTGAGCGCGCGGCGCTGGATGTGGTCGAGCAGGATTGTCGAGTCGGGCAGGATCACGCGCTCGACCGACGAGTGCGAGATGTCGCGCTCGTGCCACAGGGCCACGTCCTCCAACGCGGCGAGAGCGTTCCCCCGCAGGACGCGAGCCAGCCCCACGATCTGCTCGGACTTGATCGGGTTGCGCTTGTGGGGCATCGAGCTCGAGCCCTTCTGACCCGCGCCGAACGGCTCGCGGACTTCGCCCACTTCGGTCCGGGCCAGGTGGCGCATCTCGGTGGCGAATCGCTCGAGCCCCGCGCCGGCGAGCGCGATCGCCTGCAGGAGCTCGGCGTGACGGTCGCGCGGGACGACCTGGGTCGAAACCGGCTCGCGGGCCAGCCCGAGACGCGTCAGCACCCGCTCTTCGAAGTCCGGTGAGGTGGCCGAGTAGGTGCCAACGGCGCCCGAGATCGCCCCCACGGCGACCTGCTCGAACGCGCGCGTCAGGCGCTCGTCGTTCCGATGGGCCTCGAAGGCGAAGCTGGCCAGCTTGATCCCGAACGTGGTCGGTTCGGCGTGGATCCCGTGCGTGCGACCGACGCACAACGTGTCGGCGTGCTCGCGGGCAGCACCGGCGAGCGCCTCGACGATCCGCCGCGAACCCGGGAGCACCAGCTCACCGACTCGACGCAGCTGGAGGGCCAGCCCGGTGTCGAGCACGTCGCTCGAGGTCAGGCCGTGGTGGATCCAGCGCCCGGCCGGCCCGGCCGAGGCAGCCAGCACGTCGACGAATGCGGCCGTGTCGTGGTCGGTGACGCGTTCGCGCTCCTCGATCGCCTCGACCGTGAACGTGGCCGCCCGGATCGCGTCGAGGTCCTGCTCGGTCGGGCCGTCCATCTCCTCGCACGCGGCCACCTCGACCTCGCGCATCGCCTCGAAGCGAGCGTGATCAGACCAGGCCTCGGCCAGCTCGGCGCGGGTGTAGCGGGGGATCACGGTCTGAGCGTAGCGACCGGGCCGGGCGCCGGCGCGACCCTGACCGTGCGCCGCGGCCGCAGCCCCGCCGCGGGCATGCATAGGCGGTCAATTGGTGGGCTATGCCGCGACCGTGGCAGCTTTCGCGCCTGAGATGGGTGGTGCGCGTCGGGTCAACGCAACATGGTTTGTGTTGTGCGTTGAGAAATCGGAGATCTGGCGGCGAGGAGCCGGGGTCTTCGTGGCGCGTATCGGGTGATGGGCCGGATGCGCGTGCGGGTTGTTGCGCGGGCTGGGGGGATGTGGGTTGGCTCAGGTTGCGTTCGAGCTTGGGGGCTCGGTCAGGACGGTGGCGCGGGCCGGGTGGTCGGTGGTGTGGCGCGGCCGGTAGCCGCGGGGTCGGTGTTCCGTGGCCGCGCACCATGCATAAGCTGCCAACAGAACGCCGATCCCCGGGCCTTGGCATCTGGCGCACGCCCCACATGCACCAGATGCCATGGCCTCCGGTCGAGCCGCCGAGTGGCAGGTTATGCACGCCAGCGCCGGCGTCGAGGCGCGGGCGCAAACCCGGGCGCGGGCGCAAACCGGAGCAACCCGGGCGCGGGCGCAAACCGGAGCAACCCGGGCGCGGGCGCGGAAATCAATCACCTAACCACCCGCGAGCTGGATCGCCTTGACGATCAGCAGGGCGATCGCCAGCAGCAGGTAGGCCTCAAGCGCCAGCATCGTGACCCGCCGCCCGACCGACTGCTTGGGCCGCGCGAGCAGGGCGATCGGGGGCATCGTCCACTGCTCGCGGGGAACGCCCGGTTCGCCGCCGACAACGGTGACGCCCTTCCCGCCCCGGCGCGAGCGCGCCGCCCGCGCCGCCAGAACCGCGAACGCAATCAGCCCCACCGCCATGACCGCGGCGCCGACCATCGCGAACGTATCGACGTTCAGGCTCGGGAACACGGTGGTGGCCATCAGGATCAGCGAGAGCAGCAGCAGGATCGCCTCGATCAGCACGGCCAGGACGTTCAGCCAGGTGCGGTTGACCCACGGCCCCAGCACTTCGCGGTCGTTGCACAGAAGAAGGAGGAACATGCTCGCGCTCGGCAGCAGCACGCCGGCCAGCGCCTGGACGGCCAAGGTGATCACGCCGAGCGGCGCGCCCGGGATCAGCACGATCGCCGCGGCGCCGACGACGACCAGGGCGAACATCGCGTAGAAGCCCTTGGCGTCGGAGAACTTGCGGTGCAGCGAGCTCTTGGTGCCGAAGACGTCGCCGAACGCGTAGCTGGTCGACAGGGTGAGGGCCCCGGCGCCGATCAGCGACGCGTTCAGGAGCACCAGCGCGAAGAGCGCCCCCGCCGGCGCTCCGAGCGTCGCCTCCAGCCCTGACGCCGTACCGCCCGCGTCGGTGAACTGGCCGAAGTAGTGGGTGTGCTCGAAAGCGAACGCCGACACGCACATCAGGGCCGCGGCACCGATCACCACCACGAACGCGCCTACCCACGTGTCCACGCGCTCGTAGTTGATCCAGCGCGGCGTGATCCGCTTGTCGATGATGTTCGACTGCTGGAAGAAGAGCTGCCACGGCGCCACCGTGGTGCCGACGATCGCGATGATCAGCAGGACCGAAACCGAGGTGGCCCCGCCCTGGATGCCCGGCACGAAGAAGCCGTGCACGATCGGACCGGCCTTTGGATGGCCCAGGAAGAACAGCGGAATCACGAGCAGGTTGCCGAACACGAACACGAACATCGCGCGCTCCCAGGCCCGGAAGCTGCCCGTCGCGGTCACCGCGATCAGCGCCACCGCGGCGAGCGGCACCGCGATGTACTCGGAGACCCCGAAGTACCCGAGCGCGAGGCTGACCCCGATGAACTCGGTCACCACGGTGAGGAAGTTCAGGATGAACAGGTCGATCACCGAGAACCAGCCCCAGAAGCGCCCGAAGCGCTCCTTGATGAGCCGGGCATGTCCGACGCCGGTGACCGCTCCAAGGCGTACCACCATCTCCTGGTTGACGAGCAGCACCGGGATCAGCAGCAGGAGCACCCACAGCAGGGTGGTCCCGTAGTTCTGCCCCGCCTGGGAGTAGGTGGCGACGCCGCCCGCGTCGTTGTCCCCGACCATCACGATCAGCCCCGGACCGATGATGGCCAGCAGCGCGAGCCCGCGTGAGCGCCAGCTCCGGTGCGCCTCGTCGTGCTCGCGGATCGTCCCGAACGCGCCCTGGATGTCGCCGATGTGGGCGTCGTCGAGCACATAGCGCTCGCGGGGCGGCGGGGGCTCCGGCGGCGACGACTCCGGCGGCGTGAGCTCCGGCGGCGACGGCTGTGGCGGCGGGGGGTGCGGAGCCGGCTCGGACCGGCGAACCGGCTCGGGGGCGGACGTGGGGGCAGCCGCAGGCGAGGCGCCCTGCGCAGGGCCCGTCGAATCGCTCGCCATCTGCTCGACCTCCTTTCGCCTGTCCGTCGCGTTGCCGCGACCGGGCGGGAGGCCGCTCAGGTTCCTGGGTCAGTCCCTGGGAAGTGAAGCGACGCCCACGACGCCGGCCGCGAACCAGCTACTTCGCGGTAAGTCGTCGCTGTCTAAGAACTCGCCGTGGGGATTCATCGCTATATCTTTTCTGACCGGCGGAGGGGCACTTACGCGAGCGTAGCAATGGAACGGGCCCCGTTCCAGGCTCGCGGCCCCGCTCCAGAACCGCCATTCTTAGCCCGATGACCACCGAATCCGATCACCCGGGCGACTGGCGTGCCGCCATCCGGGAACTGGCCTCCTTCGAGCGCCCGTCCGCGTCTGACGGGGAGCGCCGTGCCGCCGAGTTGATCGCGGCGCGGCTGAGAGCGCTCGGGTGGCGGGCTGAGCTCGAGGAGGAGCGGGCGCACGGCGGCTACTGGTGGCCGATCGGCCTCGTGAACGCACTCACCGCTGCGGGCGGCGCACTCACCTTGCGCCGAGCCAGCGCCCGGAGACGCGCGATCACCGCGGCCCTGGCCGGGGCCGGCGCCGCCGCCCTCTGGGACGACCTCGGTCACGGCCGCCGTTGGTTTCGCCGGGCGGTCCTGCCTCACCGCGCGACGTGGAACGTGGTGGCGGAAATGGGCGACGCCGATGCCGAGCGCACGATCGTGTTCATCGCCCACCACGACGCGGCGCATTCCGGGCTCGTGTTCCATCCCGTCCTGCCGCGGATTCCGCTGAAGCTCGCGCCGCGACTGCACGCCCGGGCGGGACGAAGCTTCCCGCTCATGTACACCGTCTGGCTCGGCCCGGTGCTTGTGTGCGCCGGCTCGATCCTGGCCGCGCGGCGAGTGCTCGCCGCCGGTACCGCGCTTGCGGCCGCGGCCACGGCAGCGATGGCGGACATCGGGGCGCGCGCGTCGGTCCCCGGAGCCAACGACAACCTCAGCGCGGTCGGCGCCGTGATCGCGCTCGCCGACCGGCTGCGACAGGAGCCCGTGAAGGGGGTGCGAGTGCTGTTGCTGTCGACCGGATCCGAGGAATCGTTCAGCGAGGGCATGCAGGGATTCGGCCGACGCCATTTCGCCGAACTAGATCCGGACCGGACCGAGATCGTCTGTCTCGAGTGCCTCGGCGGGCCAACGCTGATTGTGGTCGAGGGCGAGGGGATGCTTCGCATGCGCGACTACCCGACCCACATGCGCGAGGCACTCGCCGACGCCGCCGCCGACACTGGCCAGGAGATCGGTCGCGGCCTGCGCACGACCGCCGCCACCGACGCGATCATCCCGCTTCGCGCCGGCTACGCCGTGGCCACGCTTGCTTCTGTCGATGAGACGAAACTCCCGATGAACTATCACTGGCCTAACGACGTGCCCGACGCGCTCCACTGGGACACGATCGACAGCGCGGTCGCGGTCTGCGAGCGGTTCGTGCGGGCGCGCGAGAGCTAGTCGCGGGCCACGCCGGCCCGGCGCCGCCACTCCTCCGGCAGGAGCAGCTCGAGCACGTCGTCGACCGCGACGATCCCGACCGGCCGGCCGTCATGGTCGAGCACCGGCACGGCGATCAGGTTGTAGTCGCTCATGATCCGGGCCACATCGGGTATGTCAGCCTCGGTCGCGACGGCCGGCGTGAAATCGTCGACCAGCTCGGAGACCGTCTGAGCCCCGTCGGCCCGCACGAGCTCCGCCAGCGACAGCGTGTCGATTAGCTTGCCGTCCTCGTCGACCACGCATACGATCGCGACCTGCTGCAGCCCCAGGCTGCTCGTCCGGATCCGGGTGAGCGCCTCGGCCACGGTCGCGTCGACCGTCAACGAGAAGAAGTCCGGGTTCATCATGCCCCCGGCGGTCGATGGGTTGTACCCGAGCAGCGCCCGCACCTTGCGCTGCGTGGCCGCCGGCATCAGGTTCAGGACCGGAAGACGACGATCCTGATCGAGCTCGAGCAAGAGATCGGCCGCGTCGTCTGAGTCCATCCGCGCGAGCACCGCCGCGGCCTCGGCGTCGGAGCGCTCGCGCAGGAACTCGACCTGATGCGCGTCGTCGAGCTCCTCGAACACGTCGGCCTCGAGCTCCTTGTCCTGCCCAACCGCCTCGAGGATCTCCTCGCCCTCCTCGTGCGACGCGGCCTCGACCAGATCCGCGATCTGGGCCGGGTGCAGCCGTACGAGCCGGCGGGCCGCCATCTTCAGGCGCGAGCTGGGGACGTGCCCGACGAACGGCTCGATGTCGCGCCAGGGAACAAACTGCTGGTGCTCGCTGTCGTGGCCGCGGTAGCGGCGCGGGAGAAAGCGCCACAGGCGAGGACGAATGCTGGGGTCGATTCCGGCCACCCGCCAGGTGCCGTCATCCTCGTGCACCAGGTCGACCTCGCGGGCCCTGACCAGCCGGGCCGTGTCCACGTTGATCAGGCTGTGGTCGAGAACCTCGCGGCGCAGCAGAACCTCGCCGGGGCGCCGCTCGAACTGGGCCAGGTTCAGCTTCGTGGTCGCGGTCTGCACCGAATGCGGACCCAGCTGCTGGATCCGGTCGATGGGGACGAACATCTCGCGCCCCCCGATGCGCGCGGTCAGGCCGATCACGAGCGGCAAACCCTCCCCGGAGTCAAGGCTCGCGACGGCGTCGTCGACCTTGCCGAGCCGCTCGTCCTCAGAGTCGAGTAGCGGACTGCCGGCGAGAGATGAGAGATGCGCTACTTCGGGCATCGATCCCGGTCATCAAGGCTAGCGCCCAAGCAGGGCGTCACATCGATGCCGACTAGCTCTCGAGAATTCGCGCGGCGAGCACGGCGGCGTTGCGCGCGTTGTCGATGCCCACGCAGGCCACCGGGACGCCCGGCGGCATCTGGGCGATCGAAAGGAGCGCGTCGAGCCCGCCGGCTACCGAGGTGCGGCTGGTGAGCGGTACGCCGATCACCGGCAGCTCGGACTGGGCCGCCACGACGCCGGGCAGCGCCGCCGATAGCCCCGCGCCGGCGATGATCACCCGCAGGCCCCGGATCTTGGCGCTACGGGCGTATTCGGCGACCTTGTCGGGCTCTCGGTGAGCCGACATGACGCGGACCTCGCAGCGGATGCCGCGCTCGATCAGTTCCTTCTCGGCTGCCTCCATCCGCTCCATGTCGCTCTTGGAGCCCATCACGATCCCCACCAGCGGCGTGTCGATCTCGATCTCATCGAGCTCGGCAACCGGCTCGACGACGGTCTCCGGGGCGGCGCGCGGGAACTCGCTCACGGCTGCACGTCCAGCGGCCTGGCGACCTTGAGCGCGATGTCGCGTCGCAGCTGTTTCCCGTCGAACTCGATCACGTCGGCGGCAGCATATGCGGCTTCCCGGGCGGACGCGGCGTCGGCACCGAGCCCGGTCACGTTCAATACGCGGCCTCCGGCGGTCACAACCTCGCCGGAAGCGTTGAAGGCGGTCCCGGCGTGCGTCACCTGAATCTCGGCAGGCACCCGATCGAGCCCGGTGATCACGTCGCCGCTCGAGGACGACGCGGGGTAGCCGGCGCTGGCCAGCACCACGCTCACCGCCATCTCGGGCGCCCACTCGAGCTCGACACCACTGAGTCCGCCGACCACGGTGGCGGCCTCGAGCAGCCCGAGCAGATCAGAGCGCAGACGCGGCATCAGGGCCTGGGTCTCGGGGTCGCCGAAGCGCACGTTGAACTCGAGCACGCGCGGCCCGTCGCTGGTCATCATCAGCCCGGCGTAGAGCACGCCCTGGAACGGGATGCCTCGGCGGGCCAGCTCGTCGAGCACCGGCTGGTGGACGGCGGCACAGATCTCGGCAGCGCGCCGCGAGTCGACGGCCGGCACGGGCGAATACGACCCCATCCCGCCCGTGTTCGGGCCCTGATCGCCGTCGTAGATCCGCTTGTAGTCCTGGGCCGAGGCCAGCGGCACCGCGGTCTGCGCGTCGCACAGCGCCAGCAGGGAGAGCTCCTCGCCCTTAAGGAACTCCTCGACCACGACCTGCTCGGTGTCGAAGCGCCGCTGCACTAGCAGCACCTCCAAGGCCTCGCGCGCCTCGGCCTCGTCGCCGGCGATGATCACACCCTTGCCCGCGGCCAAGCCGTCCGCCTTGATCACGACCGGATATCGCTCGATGGCGTCCAGGCCGGCCTGCGGATCCCGAACCACCTTATAAATAGCCGTGGGCACGCCGGCGGCGCCCATCACTTCCTTGCAAAACGCCTTGGACCCCTCGAGCCGGGCCGCCGCGGCGGTTGGGCCGAAGGCGCGGATCCCGGCAGCCGTCAACGCGTCGACGGCGCCCGCCACGAGCGGCGCCTCGGGACCGACCACGACTAAGTCAACGCCTTCGTGCCACGCCGCGGACACGATCCGGTCGATGTCCTCGACCCCGATGTCGAGGACCCGGGCGTCGCCAGCGATTCCCGCGTTGCCCGGAGCGCACAGGATCTCGGGCCGGCGGGGCGAACGCGCGAGCGCGTGAATCAGCGCGTGCTCGCGCCCGCCGCCGCCGACGACGAGAACCCGATATTGATCCCCACCCCCCGGGGGGCTGGGGATGCCTTCAACCATCAGATGGCGTCAATGAAGTCGTCGATCGGGATCGCTACGAGCGTCTCGTACTTGGCGGTCCCGCGCGAGCCGAGCTCGAGCGAGATCCGCGCCATCGTCTTCTCGTCAGGCGCCTCGATGACGTTGATGAAGTCGAACTGACCGAGCGTGGCCCACTGGGCCTTGACGGTGGCGCCCAATTGCTCGACCTCGCGGTTGACCTCTTTGATCCGCGAGGGGTTGTTCTTGATCGTCTGCACCCCTTCGGGGGCGAGCGTCGAAAGCATGATGTAAGTCGGCATGAGCGACTTGTACCTCATGCCGACCGATCATGTGCGGCCGCCCTATGCGGCGGCCGCCACTACGTTTGCGCGCTCTAGAACCAGCTCACCGTCCGCCGCGTCGACCTTGACCGTGTCGCCCGTGCTGAACCGGCCCTCGAGGATCGCCAGCGCCAGCGGATCTACCAGCCGCTTCTGGATCACGCGCTTGAGGGGCCGGGCTCCGTAGGTCGGGTCGTAGCCGAGGTTTCCGAGCAGCGTCCTCGCCACGTCTGTGAGCTCGATATCGATCCCGCGCTCGCGCACTCGGCCGATCAGCCGCGCCACCTGGAGATCGACGATCTCACCGATCTGGTCGCGACTCAGCGAGTGGAACTCGACGATGTCATCGAGCCGGTTGACGAACTCGGGCCGGAAATGGGCCTCGACGCCTGCGCGGATATTGGGATACCCACCCACCCCAATGTTCGACGTCATGATCAGCACGGTGTTCTTGAACGACACGGTCCGGCCCTGACCGTCGGTCAGGCGACCGTCGTCCATCACCTGGAGGAGCGCGTTGAACACGTCGGGATGGGCCTTCTCGATCTCGTCGAGCAGCACCACGCTGTACGGCCGCCGGCGGACCGCCTCGGTCAGCTGGCCGCCCTCGTCGTAGCCGACGTAGCCCGGAGGCGCACCGACCAGCCGGGAGACCGAGTGCTTCTCCATGTACTCGGACATGTCGATCCGGATCATCGCGTCCTGGCTGTCGAACATGAACTCGGCCAGCGCTCGGGCCAGCTCGGTCTTGCCGACGCCGGTCGGGCCGATGAACAGGAAGGTGCCGATCGGCCGGTCGGGATCCTGGAGGCCAGCGCGGCTGCGCCGCAGGGCATTGGAAACCGCCTCGACGGGCTCGTCCTGGCCGATCACCCGCTGGTGCAGGCGCTCCTCCATGTGCACGAGCTTCTCGATCTCGCCCTCCATCAGGCGGGTCACCGGAATCCCGGTCCACTTGGCCACGACCTCGGCCACATCCTCGGCATCCACGACGTCCTTGAGGAATTTCGGTGCTTGCCCGGTCGCGTCGTGTTCCACCGTCTCGGCCTCGGCGAGCCGCTTCTCGAGCTCAGGGATCGTCCCGTACTGAAGCTCGGCGGCGCGACCGAGGTCGGCCTCGCGCTGGGCGCGCTCGAGGTCCATCTTGGCCTGCTCGATCTGCTCCTGCAGCTCGGCGACGGCGCCGACGGACTCCTTCTCGCGCTGCCACTCGGCGTGCATCGCGTCCGAGCGCTCGCGCTCGTCGGCCAGCGCACGCTCGAGCTGCTCGCGGCGCGCCGCGGTGCCGGGATCGTCGTCGTCGCCCAGCGACTGGAGCTCGATCTCGAGCTGCATGATGTGCCGGTCGACCTCATCGATTTCGGTCGGCTTGGAGTCGATCTCCATGCGAATCCGCGACGCCGCCTCGTCGACCAGGTCGATCGCCTTGTCGGGCAGGAAACGGTCGGCGATGTAGCGATGGCTGAGCGTGGCCGCCGCGACCAGCGCGGAATCCTGGATGCGGACCTTGTGGTGGACCTGGTAGCGCTCCTTGAGGCCGCGCAGGATCGCGATCGTATCCTCGACCGACGGCTCGCCAACGTACACGGGCTGGAAGCGGCGCTCGAGCGCCGGGTCCTTCTCGATGTGCTTGCGGTACTCGTCGAGCGTGGTGGCGCCGACCGCGCGAAGTTCTCCGCGCGCAAGCATCGGCTTGAGCATGTTGCCGGCGTCCATCGCGCCCTCGGCCGCGCCGGCCCCGACGATCGTGTGCAGCTCATCGATGAAGACGATGATCTGGCCGTTGGCGTCGGCGATCTCCTTGAGGACGGCCTTGAGGCGGTCCTCGAACTCACCGCGGTACTTCGAGCCCGCGACCATCGCGCTCAGGTCGAGCGCGACCAGGCGACGGTCCTTTAGGCTCTCGGGGACGTCGCCCGAGACAATTCTTTGTGCGAGTCCTTCGACGATCGCGGTCTTGCCGACGCCGGGCTCGCCGATGAGCACGGGGTTGTTCTTGGTGCGGCGTGAGAGAACCTGGATGACGCGGCGGATCTCGTCGTCGCGGCCGATCACCGGGTCGAGCTTGCCCAGCGCGGCTGCCTCGGTCAGGTCGCGCCCGTAGCGCTCGAGCGCCTGGACCTTCTCCTCGGGATTCTGATCGGTCACGCGGTGGCTGCCGCGCACCTCGGCGAGCGCCTTGAGCAGCTGCTCGTGGGTGGCGCCAACGCTGCGCATGACCCGGCCTGCCTGGCCGGGATGGTCGGCGATGGCGAGCATCAGGTGCTCGGTCGAGACGTACTCGTCCTTCAGCTCGCGCATCTCCTTCTCGGCGTCGCGCAGGATCTGGACGAGCTCGGTCGACCCGCCGGCAGGCTCGGCGCTCGCGGCGCCCTGGAGCTTCGGCAGCGCGTCAAGCGCCTCGCCGTTGGTCCGGCGCACGGCGGCCGGGTCCACCCCCAGCTTGCGCAGTACGGGCACCACGATCCCGCCGTCCTGCTCGAGCAGGACCGCGAGCAGATGCTCGGGCATCGTCTGCGGGTTGCGGCGCTCGTCGGCCAGCTGCTGAGCGGCCTGGAGCGCCTCTTGGGACTTGATCGTAAAACGGTCTGGTTGCATGCGTGTTTTAAGGTCTCCGGGTCGGCTAAATCTAAGTCTGTATGACTTAGATTATGACAGATTTTCCGGTGTTCGCAAGCCGAACGGGACCGCCATCGAGCCGCTGTTCTGGCGGGCTGTGGGCCGGGGCCGGCGGGGCGGGCTCCATTCTTATTTCTTGCCCTTCTTGGCCTGGCCCGGCGGGGTGCCCCCCTGGCCCGGCGGCGTTGCCGTGGACGTTCCGGTGGACGCGCCGAGCGGCGTGGTCGTGGTCGAGCTGAGAGTCGTCGTGGGCGTAGTGGTCGAGCTGGTGGTCGGCGTGCTCGTCGAGGTCGATGTGCTGCTCGTGGTTGGCGTGGAGGAGCTCGTGCTGGTGCTGGCCGTTGTCGAGCTCGGCGGCGGGGTCGTCGACACGTGGGTCGTCGGCGGCGTGGAGTGCGACGAGCTCGAGCTCGACTTGCCCGAGTCGCCTCTGGTGACCGCGTAGGCAACCGCACCACCCAGGAGGAGCAGCGCGATCACGGTGAAGACGACCCACGCCCCCGAGCCGCGGCGTGAAGTGGGCTTTTGCGGCGTCGCGGGTCGGGTGGGCGGGGGCGGTGCGGGAGCCGGCGGTGGTGGTTGCGCGACGATACGCATCGGCGGTGGTGGTGCCGGGGCCAGCGGGGTGGTTGCCTCGGTCGGAGTCTCGAGCGCGGCCAGCCGGTCGCGCACCTCGGCGGCCGTCTGAGGACGGTCCTCCGGCGACTTGGCCAGCATTTGGAGCACGAGCGCGTCGAGCGCCGGCGGGACGTTCGGATTGAGGGCGCGTGGGGGCTTGGGGGCGACGCGCACGTGCTGGTGGAGCACCGCGGCAGGGAGGTCGCCCATGAACGGCGGCTTGCCGGTGAGCATCTCGTAGAGCACGCAGCCGAGCGAGTAGATGTCCGAGCGCGCGTCCGCGGGCTGGCCCATCGCCTGTTCGGGCGACATGTACGGAGCGGTCCCGAGCACCGACGCGGTCTGGGTCAGGTTGACGCCGTCCGTCGTGCGTGCGATCCCGAAGTCGAGCACCTTGACCTGCCCCTCGGGCGTGACCATGATGTTGCCGGGCTTGATGTCGCGGTGGACGATTCCGGCCGCGTGAGCGGCCGCCAGCGTGCCGGCCACCTGCTCGGCGATGCGGACGGCGCGTGGCGGCTCGAGCGGGCGCTCATCGCGCAGGATCGCGGCGAGGTCTCGACCCTCGACGTACTCCATCACGATGTAGCGCGTCGGTCCGTCGGCGCCGGCGTCAAACACGGTCACGATGCCCGAGTTGCTGATCCCCGCGGCCGCACGCGCCTCGCGCTTGAACCGTGCCGCATAGACCGGGTCGCGCTCGAGGAGCGGATCCATCGCCACCTTGACCGCCACCACGCGATCGAGCGACAGGTCGTTGCCGCGATAGACGGTGCTCATCCCGCCCCGGCCGATCACCTCGTCGAGCCGGTAGCGACCCGCGAGGACGCGGCGCCCGCTGGACTCCGGCCCGCCCGGCTCGTCCGGTCCGTCGGCCGAGCTCACGTGGACGGGCGCTGCGCCTCGTCGTCGAGCGGCTGCTGCGCGCCTCCGTCCGGACGCTGCGCCCGGATCGTGAACTTCTTCAGGTCAGCCTTGCGGACGATTGCGCCACCCTTGGCGTAAGGCACGATCTCGGCCCGCAGCTCACGCCGGATGGCCTCGAGCCGCTCGACCTCGGCCTTGAGCTCGGTCGCTCGCCTCTCGAGTCCCTTGATCTTGCGCTCCATGCCGTTGATCTGCCCCTCGAGCTCGAACACGCGCTCGACGCCGGCCAGGTTCATGCCGAGCTCGGCTGTCATCTCCTGGATGCGGCGCAGCCGCTCGACGTCGGCGTGGGAGTAGAGCCGCGTGCCCTTGGGCGAGCGCTTGGGCTCGATCAGTCCGCGCGCCTCGTACATCCGCAGGGTCTGCGGATGCATGTCGGCGAGCTCGGCCGCCACCGAGATCATGAACACGCCGCGATCTGAAGAAACCTCGACGCGAGTGGTTCTAACCCGACGCGCGGCCATCAGCTGCTCCTCTCCTTTGACTCTCCGCCGGCAGCGTTCGTGAACAGGCTCGAGCGGGGGTTGCCGTTCGTCGCCTTGGACAGCCGGTCGATGGCCTCGTCCTGCTCGGGCGAGAGCTTCTCGGGGACGTCGATCACGAATCGGTAGCGGATGTCGCCGCGGCCCTTGCCGCCGGCTCGCGGCGGTCCCTCGCCCCGCAGGCGCTGGACCGTGCCGTGCTTGGTGCCGGGAGCCACGCGCAGGCGCTTGGAACCGTTCAGCGTCGGGACCTCGACGATCGCTCCCCGGACTGCTTCGGGAATCGTCAGCGGCACCTCCACCTCGAGGTTGTCGCCGGCCGCCTTGAACACGGGCGACTCCTGCACCCGAGTGATCACATAGAGGTCTCCGGGCTCGGCGCCCCGCAGGCCCGCCTCGCCCTTGCCGGCCAGGCGGATCCGACTGCCGTCGTGCACTCCGGCCGGGATGTTGACCCGCAGCCGGCGGACGCTGCGCTGGGCACCTGTGCCGGCGCACGTCGGGCATGGATCCTCGATCACCGTGCCGGTGCCGCCGCAGTTCGAGCAGGGCTGGGAGATCGAGAAGATTCCCTGGCTCTGGGCCTCGAGGCCGCGTCCTTCGCACACCGGACAGACCTTGGGGGCGGTGCCAGGCTTCGCACCAGTGCCCTTACAGGTCGGACACGGCTGCGAGGTCGGCACCGACAGCGGGACCTGCGCCCCGTGCACGGCCTGGTCGAAGCTCAGCGCCACCTCGGTCTCGAGGTCGCGCCCCTGGGTCTGGCCGGTCCTACCGGCTCGACCGGCTCCGGCTGTCCCGGCACGGCCGCGGGCACCACCGGTACGGCCGGCCGTACCCGCCCCGGCGCCACCGCCGAACAGGTTCGACAGGATGTCGCCGAAGCCGCCGCTGAACGAGCTGGGGTCGAAGTTGCCGGTGGTGAAGCCGCCAAGCGGCCCCTGGCCCCGGTCGTAGGCCTTGCGCTTCTCGGGGTCGGACAGGACGTCGTGCGCCTGCGAAATCTCCTTGAAGCGCTCCTCGGCCTTCTTGTCACCCGGATTGCGGTCCGGGTGGTACTGGCGCGCGAGCTTGCGGTAGGACTTTTTGATCTCCTCGTCGGAGGCGTTCTTGCCTACGCCGAGGATCTTGTAGTAGTCGAGTCTGGGTGGCATTGCTCTTCTTTGGCGTTCATGCCGCAACCACCACGCGCGCCGGCCGGATCACGACCTCGCCGAGCCGGTAGCCACGCTGGTAGACCTCGACCACGGTACCGGGCTCGGCACCCTTCACCGGCTGCTGGGCGATTGCCTCGTGCAGCTGGGGATCGAACCGCTCGCCCTCGGGCGAGAAGCCCTCGACGCCGGCCCGCGCGAGCGCGGCGATCACGTCGTCGTGCACGAGCTTGATGCCCGACACGAGCGTGGCCGTGCCGTTGTCTCTCGTCCTCCCCGGGTATCCGGGGTGCTGGGACTGTGTCTGGCTCTGGGTCGTCGCTTCGGCGGCCTGGAGCGCTCGGTCGAGGTTGTCGACCGCCGGCAGCAGCTCCTTGGCGAGCTTGGCGATGCCGCGCTCCTGGGCGACGGCCGCCTCGCGCGCAGCGCGCCTCCGGTAGTTCTCGAAGTCGGCCTTGGTCCGCTTGGCCAGGTCCAGGTACTCGTCGGCCTTCTCGGCCTTGGCGGTCAGCTCCTCGAGGTCGTGCTCGAGCTGGCGCTCGTGGTCGGTCTCGGGCTCAACCTCAGTTTCGCCCGAGCTCGTGGGCCCCACCGGAGCCTCGGGCTCGCCGGCCGGGAACGAGGAGTCGGAGCCCGCCCGCCTGCCTGTGTCAGGCAGGTGGGTGGGCTCCTCATCCCGAACCGGCTCGACAGCCTCTTGGGTGTCTGGCTTGCCGGTCATTACTTCTCGTCCACGACCTCGGCGTCGACGACGTCCTCCTCCTCGGAGCCGGCGCCATTGGTCGAAGCGGCGCCATCGCCGTCGGGCGTAGCGCTCGCCGCCTGCTCCTGGGCGCGCTGGTACATCGCCTCGGAGACCTTGTGGAACGCGCTGTGCAGCGTCTCGGTCTTGGAGTTGATCTCGGCGGCGTCATCGCTGGTCAGCGACTCGCGGACCGCCTTGATCGCCTGCTCGATTTCTTCCTTGGAGCTCGAGTCAACCGCGTCTCCCAGGTCCTTGAGCTGGCGCTCGGCCTGGTAGGCCGCGTTCTCGCCGTTGTTACGCGCCTCGGCCAGCTCGCGCTGACGGCGGTCGTCCTCGGCGTGCGACTCGGCGTCGGTCACCATCCGCTTGATCTCCTCGTCGGACAGACCGGAGCCGGACCGGATCTCGATCTTCTGCTCCTTGCTCGTCCCGAGGTCCTTGGCGGACACGTTCAGGATCCCGTTGGCGTCGATGTCGAACGCGACCTCGATCTGTGGGATACCGCGCGGCGCCGGCGGGATGCCGGTGAGCTGGAACTTGCCCAGCGACTTGTTGTACGTCGCCATCTCGCGCTCGCCCTGCAGAACGTGGATCTCCACGCTCGGCTGGTTGTCCTCCGCGGTCGAGAAGATCTCGGACTTGCGGGTCGGGATCGTCGTGTTGCGCTCGATCAGCTTGGTCATCACGCCGCCCTTGGTCTCGATGCCCAGCGTCAGCGGGGTCACGTCGAGCAGCAGGACGTCCTTGACGTCACCGGCGAGCACGCCGGCCTGGATCGCGGCACCGACGGCGACGACCTCATCGGGGTTGACCCCCCGGTGCGGCTCCTTGCCGGTCAGCTCCTTGACCTTCTCCTGCACGGACGGCATGCGGGTCATGCCGCCGACGAGCACAACGTGGTCGACCTTGTCGACGCCCTTGTCCTTGGCGTCGTCGAGGGCCTGACGAACCGGCGCAACCGTGCGGTCGAGCAGCGTCGAGGTCAGCTCGTTCAGCTTCGCCCGCGTGAGGCGCATGTCGAGGTGCTTCGGTCCGCTGCTGTCAGCCGTGATGAAGGGCAGGTTGATCTGCGTCTCCTGCGTGGTGGAGAGCTCGATCTTCGCCTTCTCGGCCGCCTCGTACAGCCGCTGCAGCGCCATCGGGTCGGCGCTGAGGTCGATGCCCTGAGACTTCTTGAACTCCGCGACCAGCCAGTCGACCAGCGCCTTGTCGAAGTTGTCGCCACCGAGGTGGTTGTCACCGGCGGTCGCCTTGACCTCGAACACGCCGTCGCCGATCTCGAGCACGGACACGTCGAACGTGCCGCCGCCGAGGTCGAAGATCAGGATCGTTTGGTCGTTCTCCTTATCGAGCCCGTAGGCCAGTGAGGCCGCGGTCGGCTCGTTGATGATCCGCTTGACGTCGAGGCCGGCAACCCGGCCGGCGTCCTTGGTCGCCTGACGCTGGTCGTCGTTGAAGTAAGCGGGGACGGTGATCACGGCGCTGTCGACCGTCTCACCCAGATACGCCTCGGCGTCAGCCTTCAGCTTGCCGAGGATCATCGCGCTGATCTCCGGCGGGCTGTACTGCTTGCCGCCGGCTTCGACGCGCGCGTCGCCGTTAGGTCCGGAGACCACCTTGTACGGAACGATCGACTCCTCTTCGCGCACTTCGGCCTCTTTACGGCCCATGAAGCGCTTAATCGAGAAGATCGTGTTCTGTGGGTTGGTGACGGCCTGCCGCTTGGCTACCGTCCCAACCAGGCGCTCACCGGACTGTGTGAACGCGACAACGGACGGCGTCGTACGGCCGCCCTCCGCGTTCTCAATGACCGTCGGCTCGCCACCCTCGAGCACCGCCATGCACGAGTTCGTCGTTCCGAGGTCGATTCCGATTGTTTTTCCCATCGAGTTCTGCTCCTGTTTGTTCGCAAAAATCTAAGCGGGATGGTAGCAGATTTGGGTGGGGTCAACCGCGCGCCGGGCAGCCCTGTGCGCCATTCACTCCCGTGCCGCCAGCCACGCTCTCGGGCCCGAGGGCTGCCCGCCGCGGATCGCCCCACCCAACTCAGCGGGGGAAGCGGGGAGGCGAGCTCGTGCCGGGATCCTGACGACGCTGTGATCCGGCGTCCAGGGCGGATCCGCGCCGGCGCCTCCAGCCCCGCTCCTCCAGCCGACGCCTTCTCAGCCGAACTTGAACGCGCTCGGGCACATGCGCTGGAGGGCGCAGTCGGCACACGCCGGCCGGCGCGCGTGGCAGGTCCGCCGGCCGTGGCGCAGCATGTTGAGGTGCAGCTCGAGTTCCTCGCCCGGCGGCGTGATCGCGAGCATCTCATCGTGCATCTCCTCGAACGGCGCACTCGGCCGAAACAGGCCCAGGCGCGTCCCCACGCGCGAGACATGGGTGTCGACGGGCACGTCGCGCATCCCGAGCGCGAACAGGAGCACGCAGGCCGCCGTCTTGCGCCCGACACCCGGCAGAGAGGTCAGGTAGCGCTGCGCCTCCGGAACCGGCTGGCTAGCCAGCCAATCCAGCGACAGGGGACGGTCCAAGATGATGCCGCTCGATGCAGCGTCCTCCGGGGCGGTCTGAGTGATCGCGGCGAGGATCGACTTGATCCGCGCCGACTTGACCTTCGAGATACCGCCGGGCCGGATCGCCTCCTCGACCGCGTCCACGGGCGCGTCGCGCACGTCCTCCCAGCTCGGGAAGCGCTCGCGCAGCGCCAGATAGGCGACGTCGCGGTTGCGGTCGTTGGTCGATTGCGAGAGGACAGTGAGGATCAGCTCGGCGATGGGATGCCAGTGGGGCTTGGCCAGCGGGACGCCGTAGATGAGCCGCAAGCGGTCTCGGATCGCGCGCACGCGGCGGCGGGACGGACGCTTCCAAGTGTGCGAGGCCCGCTCACCACCCGACACCCGCCTCCCACTACTCAAGCGCGCCCCACCGCTCGCACGCCAGCGACGACTGCACCACCGCCTCGGGGAGGGCCGCCGCGACCGCCGACGGGTAGTAGCCCGAATTCGCCAGGCGCGCCAGCAGCACGCCGGTCAGGACGTCGCCGGCGCCGATCGTGCTCAGCACCGCCGCGGGCCGACCCGGCACGTCCAGGCGAAGCTCGCCGCGCAGGATGGCGCCGTCGGACCCGAGCGTGATCACGACCATCCGGGCCCCGGCCTTCAGCAGCGCGAGCGCCGCCCGTTCCAGATCGTCCTCGCCGGTCATGACCGAAACCTCCTCGGCGTTGGCCCGCACGAGAAGCGCCCCCGGGACGCACGCGTTCGCGGCCGCGGCCGCTTCGGCCCGCGAGCGCCAGCGGTGTAGCCGGAGATTCGGGTCGAACACGACCGGGCGCCCCAGGCCGAGGGCCGCTTCTCGTGCGCGCATGGTGACCTCGCGCTCGTTCGCGCCGACCAGCGTGTTCGAGCTGAAGTACAGCCCGGCGGCGCCGTCGATCGCCGCCTCGAGCCGACCGCCGAGCGCCTCCACGACGGTGGCAATCGTGTCGCCGTAGATCTGGTAGCTGGGCTCGCCCACGCCGTTCACCGCGACCACCGACACCGGCGTCGGCGCACCCGGCGTGAGCTCGAACAACGACACGCCCACGCCCTCCTGCTCGAGGCGGTGGCGGAGCCAGCGGCCCCAGGCATCATCGCCCGCTCCGCTGGCGAGGGTGACGTGTGCGCCGTGGCGGGCGGCGATCACCGAAACGTTCGCCACCGAGCCGCCGAAGTGGGGCACGAACGCGTCACCCAGGGCGACGTCGTCGAGCGGGCGCTCGCAGATGAAGTCGACGAGCGCCTCGCCGAGGCACACGGTGGCAGCGCCGGGCGGTGGATCGGAGCGCTGCGCGGAGCCGCCACCCGCCGGGTGCTCGGGGCTGCCGCCCGACACCGGATCGCGGCTGCCACCCGACAGCTGATCGGGGCTGGCGCCGGACCCGTTGTTAGGGCTCGCACTACTCATGCGCGCGGACGTTATCCTCGCCGGCGGGTGCACGTCGACGAGCACACCATCTCCCTCGACGACTCACCCGTCTACTACCGCATTGCCGAGGCGGTGACGGGCGCGCCGCCGCTGTACCTGCACGGGATTCCCACGAGCTCGGATGACTGGACCGAGTTCCTGGCCAGGACCGGCGGGCTGGCACCCGATCTGATCGGATTCGGGCGCTCGGGCAAGGGCGAGCACCTCGATTTTTCGCTCGACGGCCTGACGGATTTCGTCGAGGACTTCCTGGCCCATCTCGACGTGGACGAGGTGCAGATCGTGGGCCACGACTGGGGCGCCGCCGTGGCCTTGAAGTTTGCCCATCGCCATCCCGAGCGGGTCCGGAGGCTCGTGCTGTGCAACGCGCCGGCACTGGTTGAAGGCTTCGCGTGGCCACGGTTCGTTCGGTGGTGGCAGATCCGCGGCGTGGGCGAGATGCTGATGGGGGCGACTACGCGCACGGTGCTGACCCGAGCGCTGCGGCAGGGCTGCGTCGAACCGGCGGCATGGCCCAGGGCGCGGATCGATGCCGTGTGGGATCAGTTCGACCAGGGCACGCAGCGGGCGATCCTCCGGCTCGTCCGGTCCGCGCAGGACAACACGATCGGTGATGCCGGGCTGCGCCAAAACGGGGGGGAGGAGTACGGAGCGGCGGAGACGGACAGTCCGCGGGGTACGGACGGGCCCGCCGGAATAGTGCCGGCCGGGGCGGAGCGGGCGAGCGCGAACGGTCACACCGCGGCGGCTGAGACAACCCTGATCTGGGGCGAGAAGGACCCGTGGTATCCGCCGGCACTGGCGGACGCGTACGCCACGCGGCTTCCCGGGGCGCGGGTCGAGCGCGTCGCCAACGCAGGCCATTGGCCGTGGCTGGACCGGCCTGAGGTGGTGGAGCGCGTCGCCGCGCTACTCGAGAGATAGACGGGCTCGGTGGCGCCTGCCGCCGTTTCGGCGGGTCCTGCCGACGTTGACGGCAGCGGTGATCGCAGCCGCATACGTGATCATCTCGCCACGCAGTGAAGACCTCGCGGCACACCTGCTCCGCGCCAAGCTGTTCGCCACCGAGGGCTTCGGGATCTGGAACAACTGGTGGTACGCGGGACACAACGTGCCCGGTTACAGCGTGCTGTTCCCGCCGCTCGGCGCGCTGCTGACGCCGCAAGTGGCCGGCGCGATCGCGATCGTGCCGAGCGCCGCGCTGTTCGAGTCGATGGCCCACCGGCGCTTCGGCCCGGACGCGTGGCTCGGCGCTCTCTGGTTCGGGGCGGCGACCGGCACGAGCCTGTTCACGGGGCGACTCACATTCGCCTTCGGCCTGTTGCCGGCACTCGGGACGGCGTTCGCGCTTCAGCGCCGCCGCACCGGGATGGCGGTCGCACTGGCGGCGATCACGGCGCTGGCGAGCCCCGTCGACGCCGTGTTCGCGGCCCTGGCGGGCGTCGCGCAGGCGGCCAGCGCATACATCCAGGAACGGCGCGTGACAGCGGCACTGCCGGGCATCTACGTCGTGATTGCCTCCGCCCTGCCCGTGCTGGCCCTGGCCGTGGCGTTTCCCGAGGGCGGGATCGAGCCATTCGCGTTCTCGGCCCTGTGGCCGCTGCTCCTGATCTCGGCTGCGTTCGTCCTCGTGCTTCCGCGACACGACGTCGCTCTGCGGGCCGGCGCGGCCCTCTACGCCATCGGTTGCGTGCTCTCGTTCGCGGTTGCCAGCCCGGTCGGCAGCAACGTGACGCGGCTTGGCCCGCTGATCGCCGGCCCGCTGGCGGCGCTCCTCTTGTGGCCGCGGCGCAAGTGGGCGCTGATCGCGTTGGCGCTGCCACTTCTCTACCTCCAGTGGCAGGCACCGGTACGGGACATCCGCACGGCCGACGACAACCGGGAGGTGACGACCGCCTACTTCCAGCCGCTCATCTCCTATCTGAGCCGGCAGCCTGACCAGCCCTTCCGCATCGAGATCCCGTTCACGCTGTTCCACTGGGAGGCGTACGCGGTGGCGCCCTACTTCCCGCTCGCACGCGGGTGGGAGCGCCAGCTCGACACCAAGGACAACGCGCTGTTCTATAGCGGCAGGCTGACGGCCGCCCGGTACAGCGCCTGGCTGCATTGGCTAGCCGTGCGTTACGTCGCGGTGCCCGACGCCAAGCTCGACTACTCGGCCGTGGCCGAGGTCGCGCTGATCGATCGCGGCCTGCCGTATCTGCACCTGGTGCGTCGAACCGCCCACTGGCGCATCTATTCGGTGCTCGACGCAACGCCGATGGCCCAGGGAGCCGCCGTCCTCAGCGCAATGGGGCCGAACTGGCTCCAACTCCAGGCGAGCGGCCCGGGGCAGGCGCTCATCCGCGTCAGGTGGAGTCCCTACTGGGCGGTCACGCAGGGCTCGGGCTGTGTCGCCGACGCCGAGGGGTTCACGCGCTTGCAGCTACGCCACGCCGGGCCGGTCCATGTGGCGATCCGCTTTTCGCTTAGCCGCATCGGCGCGACCTCGCCGCGGTGCAGTTGACAGGGACCGAACATCGGGCCTCGCTAGCATCCGATTGATGGGGTCCCCGCCCGCCCCGCCCACCCCACCTAATTCGTCCGGCCCGTCCGTCCCGTCCAGCCCAGTCATCCGCGCCCTCCGATTCATCGAGACGCGGGTCCTGCCGCGCGGTTGGGTAGACCTCTTCCGGCAGATCGCGCTGTTCGCCGGCGCGCTGTTGCTGTACGACCTGGTGCGCGGAATCGTCGACAGCGACAACCCCTATAAGCCCTTCGGCGACGCCATGCGAATCATCGATCTCGAGCGGACGCTGCACGTCTTCATCGAGCCGAGCGTCCAGGCCTGGGCAATCAATAAGCACTGGCTGATCGACGCGCTCGACTGGATCTACCTGAACGGACACTTCGTCGTGACGTTCGCCGTGCTCGCGTTCATATATGCACGGCGCAACGACTCGTTCTACTTCGTGCGAAACATGTTCATGATCGCGATGGGATTGGCGCTGATCGGGTATTGGCTGTATCCGACGGCGCCGCCGCGGCTGATGCCCGAATGGGGCTTCACCGACGCGATCTCCCAGTTCGTAACCGGCGGCAGCGGCTCGATCGACTTTGGTCCCTCTAAGGCGTTCTTGAACTTCTACGCAGCGGTGCCTTCGATGCACGTGTGCTTTGCCGTCATGGTCGGCGGCTCGATGTCGCGACTCATATCCTGGCGACCCGGCAAGATTCTGTGGGCGCTGTACCCGCTGCTGATCACCTTCGTCGTCGTGGCGACCGCCAACCACTACCTCACCGACGTGTTCCTCGGGGCTCTCACCGCAGGCGTATCCGCGTGGCTCGCGCAGAGCCTGCTGGCACGGGCGAGACCGGACGCGTGGGCGTTCGTGCGCGTCACGGCGTGAGCACACCCGGGCAGACCCGCCCACCGCGACCGCGGCGGAGCACGACCGCGCGTCGCGCCCGTACCCCGCGCAACGGGCCCACCGCGCAGGAGATGGTGCGCAACCGCCTGATCGAGTCGCGGCTGACGCCGAATGCGATCTCGCTCACGGGCTTTGCCTTGAACCTCGCCGCCGCGGCCCTGATCGTTGACCGCTTGTTCTTCCTGGCGGGCATCGCGTTCATCGTCGGGTCGATCATGGACACGCTCGACGGGCGCTACTCACGCATGTCGGGCAAGGGTTCGGTGTTCGGCGCGTTCCTGGACTCGACCCTCGACCGGATGGAGGAGGGCATCGTCCTGATCGCGATCGGGGCCTACTTCGCCTCGCGCCACAACCAGGTCGCCGCCGCGGCGACGGTGGCGGCCGTGCTCGGCTCGCTGATGGTCTCCTACACCCGCGCTCGGGCCGAGGCGCTCGGCGTCGAGTGCAAGGTCGGACTGGCCACGCGTCCGGTGCGGGTCGTCATCTTGTCGATCGGTCTCGTGTTCGCCAAGGGCGCGTCGCTCGGGCACTTCGAGTTGCTCGCGCCGGCGGTGTACGTGTTGGCCGCACTGACCGTCTTCACGACGCTGCAGCGCATCCTCCACGTGCGCCGTCAGCTCAAGCGGATCGCCCACGAGCCCACGGTGTAACGAACCCGCTCTCGCGGACTATCTTCAGTGGTCCGGGATCTCGAACCCGCGACGTCACACGTAGAAAGGCAGCCCCACACAGTGAGCACGACCAACGGTTCCACCAACGGCGCCGCTCGCTACCAGGACGGCAAGGTCCGGGTGGCGATCATCGGCGTCGGCAACTGCGCGAGCTCCTTCGTGCAGGGCGTCCAGTACTACCGCGACGCCAACCCAAGCGAGGCGGTGCCCGGGCTCATGCACGTCGACCTGGGCGGTTATCACGTGCGCGACATCGAGTTCAGCGCGGCCTTCGACATCGACGCCGACAAGGTCGGCAAGGACCTCTCCGAGGCGATCTTCGCCGGTCAGAACAACACGCTGCAGTTCGCCGGCAACGTCCCGCAGATCGGCGTGCCCGTCCAGCGCGGAATGACGCATGACGGGCTGGGCAAGTACCTCAAGGAGAAGATCACCAAGGCTCCCGGCCCGACCGCCGACATCGTCGACATCCTCAAGGACACTCACACCGATGTGGTCGTCTCGTATTTGCCGGTCGGCTCAGAGCAGGCCACCAAGTGGTACGTCGAGCAGGTGCTCGAGGCCGGCTGCGCGTTCGTCAACTGCATCCCGGTGTTTATCGCCCGCGAGGACTACTGGAACAAGCGCTTCAAAAAGGCCGGCGTGCCGATCATCGGCGACGACATCAAGTCGCAGGTCGGGGCCACGATCGTGCACCGCGCGTTGGCGCGCCTGTTCCACGAGCGGGGCGTGAAGCTTCAGCACACCTCGCAGCTCAACGTCGGCGGCAACATGGACTTCTACAACATGCTCGAGCGCGAGCGCCTGGAGTCCAAGAAGACCTCCAAGACCAACGCGGTGACCTCGATCATGGGCACAACGCTCCCCGCCGACGATGTCCACGTGGGCCCGTCGGACTACGTGCCGTGGCTGACCGACCGCAAGTGGGCGCACATCCGGCTCGAGGGCGCGGCGTTCGGCGACGTGCCCCTCAACGTGGAGCTGAAGCTCGAGGTGTGGGACTCGCCCAACTCGGCGGGGATCGTGATCGACGCGGTGCGCTGCTGCAAGCTTGGTCTCGACCACGGCCTCTCCGGCCAGCTCGACGGCCCCTGCTCGTACCTGATGAAGTCGCCGATGCACCAGCGCCCGGACGCCGAGGCGCGCGAGCTGACCGAGAAGTTCATCGCCAAATACGCCCGCCAACCGGCGACGGCAAAGCCGGCCAAGCAGAAGGCCGACAAGAGCTGAGAAGCAAATAGACTGCCGCTCGTGGCCAGCGAGCGGCTCGCGATCGCGCAGGTGACGCCGTTCGCCTGGGAGGTTGCGCACGAGGTCAACGACTACGTGGGGCGGGTTTCCCACGAGCTCGCCGAGCGCGGGCACCGGGTGCTGATCGTCGCGCCGTCCGAGTCGGGCGCGCTCGTGCGCGACAGCCGGAGGGCGATCCGCAACGACGGCCCATCGCTGCTCGAGCGCACCGACGGGGAGCCGCTCGTGCTCGGCGTGGGCGAGGTGCTGCCGTTCTCGCCCACCCGCCGGCGCGCCGCCTCGCTGCCGATCGACGTGGCCAGGACGATCGAGGAGGCGCTCGGCAGTCTTGCGCTCGACATCGTCCATGTCCACGAGCCGTTCGCGCCGAGCGCCTCGAGTGTGGCCCTGCGGCAGTCGCGCGGTCTGAACGTGGGCAGCTTCCACGGGCCGACCGAGCGGATCCTTTCGACCCAGCTGACCAGACCCCTGTCGCGGCTGCTGTTCAGCCGCCTCGACGCCCGCATCGCCAGCTACGGTGCCACCCGCGACCTGCTCCAGCGCTACTTCCCGGGCGATTACCGGGTGATCCTGCCCGGGGCCGACGTGGACGGCAATCGTGCGCCGATCCATTCCGATAGCGCGGCGGCGGGTGCGCCGGGCCCTGGTCCCGTGCAGCTGCTGTTCAGTGCCGCCGAGGAGCGCGCGGCCCTTCGCCTGTTCCTGCGGGCGCTCCGTGCGCTGCCCACCGAGCCCGAGTGGCGCGCCACCGTGTGGTCGCCGCGGCCGCTCACCCCGCCGGCGACGCTCAGCCGGCCGCTGCGCGACCGGGTGGAGTTCGTGGACGCCGAGCGGATGCCCGAGGCGCAGGCGATGGCCCAAGCCGACGTCCTCGTGCTCGCCTCGGAGGGGCTGCGGCCGGCGCCGGGGGCGCTGGTGCGCGCGCTGGCCGCCGGCGTGGTCCCCGTCGCCTCGCGGCTGGCGGCCTACGAGGAGCTCCTCGGCCAGGGCGAGTACGGCTTCGAGTTCGAGCCCGGCGACGTGCAGACGCTCTCGACGCACCTGGCGCGATTGATCGAGGAGCCGGCGCTCCGGGCCACGAGCCGCGAGCGCGCACAAGCGCTCAGAACCCGGTTCGGATGGCCCCGCGTGGCCGATGAGCTCGAGGACGTCTACGCCGGGCTCGTCGCCCGCCGGCACGACACCCGCGCCAACGACCGCATCCGGTCGCGGCTGCGCGAACGGCGCATGATCGATGTCGATCTCCACATGCACACCGACCACTCCTATGACTGCGCCACGCCGGTCGAGGTACTGCTCGCCGAGGCGCGGGCGCGAGGGCTCGGAGCGATCGCGGTGACCGACCACAACGAGATCTCGGGTGCCCACGCCGCTCGGGCCCGGGCGGACGGGATCGAGGTGATCGTTGGGGAGGAGGTCAAGACGGCCGATCAGGGCGAGGTGATCGGGCTCTTCATCGAGGAGAAGATCCCGCGCGGGATGACCCTCCAGGAGACGATCGCCGACATCAAGCGGCAGGGCGGCCTGGTTTACGTGCCCCACCCCTTCGACCGCTTGCACTCGGTCCCGGATTATGAGCACCTGCTGGACGTGCTCGACGAGGTGGACGCGATCGAGGTGTTCAACCCGCGTGTGGCGATCAGCGAGTTCAACGATGAGGCGGCTCGCTTCGCGGCCAAGTACCGGATCCCCGCGGGCGCCGGCTCGGACGCGCACGTGCCCCAGGGCCTGGGCTCGGTGCGGATCCGCATGCGCGAGTTCGACGGTCCCGAGGAGTTCCTCGAGGCGCTCAGAGACGCCGACATCGTCCGCAACCCGGCCAGCCTCCTCTACGTCCAGGCGCTCAAGTTCTTGCAGACCAAAGCACTCCCTGAGTCAGCGCGGAAAGCCTCGCGCGAGCGCCGTGTACGGCGGGCGATGGGACTCGATCGGCGCGGCGCAAACGACCGTGGCGGCCGCAACTCCTGATGCACTCGCAAGGACAAGCTCGCGAGCCGTCCAATCGGACAGCGATGCCGGCAACCGACGACGAGATCCGGGAGAAATACCTCGAGCGCGCGATCCGCGAGCTGAACGCCTTCTCCCGGGAGGTCCAGGCGTGCACCGACTGCCCCAGGGGCGCGCTGATGCCGGTCCTGGGGTCCGGGCATCCTCAGGCCGACATCTTCCTGATCAAGCACTTCGCTCGGCCCTCTGAGGTGGAGGAGGGCGTGGCCTTCTACGGCCGCGCGGGCAACGCGCTGATGAAGTCGCTCAAGCGCCTCTCGATCGACCCGCTCGCGGTCTACGGCACGCTGTGCGTGAAGTGCCCGGTGCCGGACCCGGCGATGGCCGATCCCGGTTGCGTGGGCAGACTCATCGAGGAGCTCGAGATCGTCTCGCCCAAGATCGTCGTGGTCATGGGGCTCGAAGCCTTGTCGGTGGTCAACGAGCTCGACCTGCCGTTGCGTCAGGACCTGCACCCCGTTCCGGGCGAACTCCAGCGCCTGACGCCGTCGATCGAGGCCCTGTACGTGCCCAACATCGACGACTCGCTCGACGAGGAGAGCTCCAAGCGGGAGTTCTGGGCCGCGTTCCGGATGCTCGGGCAGTGGTGGACTGATCTGCCTCCGTATTGATTGGCCCGCGGGGCCTTCACCCGGCGGCCCTTTAGGATCAGGCCATCACCGATTCGACTCCGCAGCACGGCCCCGGCGACCAGCTCCCGGAGCTCCGCGCCTCCGATGCCGAGCGCGAGCAGACCGCCGAGATCCTCAGGGTCGCGGCCTCGGAGGGCCGGCTGGACGTCGAGGAGCTCGAGGACCGGCTAGGGACGGTGTACACGGTGCGGACCCGCACCGAGCTCGAGCGGCTGATCGCCGACGTCGACCCGCAACGGCTCGGGCAGGGCCGCGCGATCGCCACGCCGGGACAGCGCGGCGGCCTCACCGTCAGGGAGGGACCTGGGGGCGATCGCTGGGTGATCTCGATCATGAGCGGGCACGAACGTAAGGGCCGGTGGCGGGTGGGACCCCGGTGCACGGTGTTCAACTTCTGGGGCGGCAGCGACATCGACCTGAACGACGCCGAGCTGGCCGACCCGCTGACCGAGCTCAACGTGTACTCGATCATGGGCGGGGCGGAGGTTCGGGTCCCGCACGGCGTCGAGGTACAGGTGGCGAACTTCGCGCTGATGGGAGGCAATGGTGTGGAGCTCGGCGACGAGGTGACGCCCAGCGGTGGTCCGGTCATCCGCATCCGGATGGTGTCGGTCATGGGCGGCACCGGCCTGAAGCGGGGCCGGAAGCTCAGCAAGAAGGAGCGCAAGGAGCAGGAGCTCCGAGAGGCGCAACGGCTCCAAGACGGGCAGCAGCCGCGCGAGCTCGAGCCCTAGCCGCCAGCACCCCGGAAACCCCTCGCAGCCCCCTCTCTGACCCGCTAGGCTCGAGCTCATGGACCTTGAGGAGAGATCCTTCGACGAGGTCGGCGATCGCTGCGAGGAATGCGGCGCCAAGCTCACCCGGGCGGAAATGCAGGCCGCGCTCGAGTCGGGCGGACCGGCGCTGTGCACAGTCCACGCCGATGAGTTCGTCGCGGTGGGCGAAGACGACGACCTGTTCGAGGACGAGTAGGCGGAAGGCTGAGACCGGCGGGCTCGCGACCCCGTCGCGGGCGCACGGCTGAGCGCGGCAGCATTCCTACGTCGTGAGGATGATCTTGCCGAACTTGCCGCCCTCGGCGAACCGGTCGTACGCCGCCGGCGCCTCCTCGAGCGGGTAGGTGGCGGCGATCGGTACACGGACCGCGCCGGATGCGAGCAGCGGCAGAACCGAGCGCTCCACGGCGCGGGCGGTCATCGCCTTCTCCTCAAGCGGCCGGGGTCGCAGCGTCGAGTTGTAGATCCGGGCCCGTTTCTGCATGGCGAGGCCCAGGTTCAGGTCGGCCTGGGCGCCGGCGCTGATCCCGATCACCATGATCCGGCCCCACAGACCGAGGGCCTGGAGGTTGGCCGGGAGGCTCGGAGCACCGACGAGCTCGAGGATCACGTCGAACGGTCCGTGCTCCTCGAAGCCCTCGGGCGCGATCACGTCGGCGCCCAGCTCAGCCACCGCTCCTCGGTGGTCCGGGTTGCGCACAGTGGCCGTCACCCGCGCCCCCGCGGCCCGGCCGAGCTGGATCGCCGCGGTTCCGACCCCGCCGGCGCCACCATGGACGAGCAGGCGCTCGCCGGACTTCAGCCCGGCCTGCGTGAAGACCCCGTCGTGGGCGGTGGTGAACACCTCGGGCACGCCCCCCGCCGCCGGCCAGTCGAGGTTGTCGGGAACCGGCATCAGGATGCGCTCGTGTACGACCGCCAGCTCGGCCTGGCCACCGCCGGCCACGATCCCCATGACCCGGTCGCCGACCTCGAACCGGTCGGCGCCTGACCCACGTTCGATCACCTCACCGGCCAGCTCGAGCCCCGGGATGTCCGGCGGCGCACCCGGAGGAGCCGGATAGAAGCCGCGGCGCTGCATCATGTCGGCGCCGTTCAGGCCGGCGGCGTGGACGCGGATCAGGCATTCGCCGGCGCCGGGCGTCGGGTCCGGGTGGTCCTCGACGGTCAGGTTCTGGTCTTTGATCGTGACGGCTCGCATGAGAAAGACGCGGGAACCCTAACGGTCCCGGCGCAGTCGGTTAGCTCTCGGGGCGCACTTGGCTACGGGAGGACCGTGACCAGCGTCCCGTAGGTCAGATAGCCCCAGGCCTGCTCGGCGGCCGAGTAGGGCAGCTCCACGCAGCCCAGGCTCTGCGGCGAGCCGTAGTCCGCCCGGGGCATGTAGTGGACGGCGTCGCCCCCGTTGAAGTACGCGACCCACTGGACGAAGTCGGCGTAGTGGGACCCGTCCGGGTTGGTTCCCTGCATGGTCTGGCTGCGCAGACGCTCGTACACCGGGAAGGTCCCTGTCGCCGTCCCTTCTCCCGGGATGCCGGTGTTGGCGGGGGTGCTCAGGACCACGCGCCCGTTGTGGTAGAGGGTGAACGTCTCCGGGCTGCCCTCGCTGGCGACCCCATAGCTGTAGCCCCCTGGGTTCCACTGCCGGTTGGCGCGCGCGGTCAGGAGCGCCTGCCACAGAGCCGCGCTCGGAACGCCGTTCAGGGCCAGCTGGTGCTGGGCCTCGAAGGCCGTGATCGCGCCCCTGAGCACGGTGGCGTTATCGCCCGACCACAATGCCCGCAGCTCCATTGGCCACTCGGAACCGAGCGCCAACCGGACGGCGGGCGGCTGGAAGATGGCGCGGAGCTGTCCGGGCGTGTCGCGCGGGGCCGGCTGCTTGGCCGAGACGACGTGGACGGGGAGATAGCGCAGCTCGGCCAGGAGCTGGGTGAGGCGTACGACGGACCCGTTCTCCACCTGGAACGAGGCCGTGACGGCCTGGCGCAGCCCGGCGCCGTCAGCGGCCCTCAGCGAGTTGGGGACCGTGATATGCACCACGGTTCCCGGCAGGTAGGCGCTGGTCGGGACGAATCTGAGTGTCGTCGGGTTCGGCTGCGACCAGGCCCCAGGGATCGCCGGGGACAGCCTCGGCTCAGAGCGCGCGCTCACCGGGGCGAGCCCGGTTGAGAAGCGCAGCACGATCGTCGCGTCGCCCGGGGCCGTGCCCTCCGGGAACACACCGGTCAGCCGCAGCGCCGGCTGGGATGACGTGGCCGCAACCGCCTGCCCCGCGCCTCCGGCGAGCAGGACGCCAGCGCCCAGCACAGCGCCGAGCACCGCGCCAGCGATGATGCGGCGAATTCTCATGGAGACCGGACTACCCACGATCCAGTACCGCGACCGCCTCGATATGCGGGGTCTGCGGGAACATGTCGACCGGCCTGACCCGCCGCAATTGGTATCCGGCCTCGACCAGCTGGGCGGCGTTGGGGGCCAGGGTCGTCGGGTTGCATGACACGTACACGATCCGGCGGGGGCCGGCTTCGATGATCCGCCGGACCACCTTCTGCGAGAGGCCCGATCGGGGCGGGTCGACGACCAACACGTCGGGCCGGCCGGCGCGCTGGACGAGTTCGCGCAGCGCCAGGCGGACGTCGCCGGCGAAGAAGTGGGCGTTGTCGATTTCGTTGCGCCGCGCGCCCGCGATGGCGTCGGCGATTGCCTCCTCGATCAGCTCCAGACCCCACACCTCGGCGGCCCGGGGCGCCATCAGCAATCCAATCGTGCCGATCCCGCAGTACAGGTCGAAAACGCGGTCGGTGCCGCTGGGTTGGGCGTAGTCGATCGCCAGCTCGTACAGGCGCTCGGCCATCTCGGTGTTGGTCTGGAAGAAGGCACTCGAGGAGATATGCATGCGCAGGCCGCCGATCTCCTCCCGGAACCGCTCCCGGCCGCTGATCAGCTCCGTCTCGCCGCGCTGCGTCGTCTCGGCCACGCTGTCGGTCTGGGTCCACAGCAGCCCGCCGACCGGATCCGCGGCTCTCGCCAGGTCTTCGGTGTCGAGCCGACCCGGGCTCGTGACGAGCCGCACCTGGAGCTCCCCGGTCCGCCGTCCTTCCCGCACCACCAGGTTCCGGAGCAGCCCCTCGCCGGTGCGACGGTCATATGCGGAGAGGCCTTGAGCGCGGCACCACTCGGCGACCCGCTCGCGGGCGGCGTTGCCTGCCTCGGAGGCGAGCAGGCAGTCGGTCACCTCGACGATCTCCTCCCACCTGCCAGGGGCATGAAAGCCGCACACCAGGCGGCCGGACCCGTCGGTGCCGAACGAGTACTCGAGCTTGTTGCGGTAGCGCCACTGCTCGAGCGCGGGCATGATCGGCTCGAGTTCGAACCCGTCGAGCCGCCCGATCCGCCGCAGCGCATCCTCGACCTGCTCCTGCTTGACCTCGAGTTGGCGCTCGTAGGGCAGCACCTGCCAGGGCGCACCCGGGTGCGCGGCCCGCGGCGCGATCCGGTCGGGACTCGGCTCGAGGATCTCGACCGCCCGGGCCTGGGCATAGGCGCGCTTGGAGTTCTGCACCTCGGCGCGCACGCGGTCGCCGGGGAGGCCGTCCTGGACGAACACCACGTATCCGTTCAGGCGCGCGACCCCGGCGCCGCCGAACGCCAGCGAATCGACCGTCAGGTCGAGAACCTCACCCCGGGCGGGGCGGGTCGCGGAGGTGGAGGGGGCGGTGGCACGTTCCATCGTTGGTCCTAGCATGGCAGCCGCATGTCGCGCGGCGCCTGAGAGCACCCCTACGCCCGGTCGATCGCGGCCCGGACGACCGCCGGATCGGCGTCCAGCTGGAGCAGGATCCGCGCCGCGGCCCCGCCCGGCTCGCGGACCAGCGCCAGCAGCAGGTGCTCGGTCCCCACCTGGGGCTGGTCGCGTATCGAGGCCTCCCGGCGGGCTCGCGCGATCGTGTCGTCCGCGCGGCCCGTGAACGACAGCTCGGCATCCGGCGCGTCGACCCCCACTCCCATCATTCCGACGACCGCCGTCCGCACGTCCGGATACCTGACGCCGAACGTGGCGAGCACTTGAGCCGCGGAGCCCTCGGGCACGGCCAGAAGGCCGAGCAGGATGTGCTCGGTGCCCACGAAGCTGTGGCGCAGCCCGCGCGCCTCCTCGTGGGCGCGCTGGAGGGCCGCGCTCGCCGGCTGTGTGAAGTGCTCGCTCAGGCCTGGTCTAGGTGTTTGTCGATCGCCGCGAGCACCGACTTGCGATTGGCATGCCGTCGCTCGTAGTCGCGCACCCTGCGCAGCTCCGCCGGGGAGAGTCCGTCGAGGCGGGTCTGCACGTGGGCGGCCGTCAGCTCGTCGTAGCCGAGGATCGGGAACGACTCCTCGGGGCTCACCGTGCGGCGCGAGCGGTCGGCGCTGCGGAGCAGGAGATCGAGCGACTCGCTGCGCCGTGCCCGCACCGCGGCCGATCCGAGCTGCTGGCGGCCGCGGCCGAACAGCCGCTCGACGTCGGACATGAGCTGGTCGGTCTGCTGGCGCCCGCGGTTGACGAGCTCGGTGGCCAGCTCGTTGGCATCCGAGCGCGTCACCCGGCCCCGCGAGGCCGCGTCGTCGAGCACCTCCTGAATCCGCTCGCGCGTGAGCACGACCAGACCGAGGGGTCTGATGATTCGATTGACGAGCTGCTCGGCGAGGCTCGCCGCACCCTCACTCGAGGGATCGGGTTCGCTGGCGGAGCGAGTCCGACTGCTCGAACGCGCGCGACCCGACGGGGATTTGGCCGAGGGCATGACTTGCATATCTCCTTACCGGAAGCTCCTGCTGAGCGTACCCAACCGCCCCGGGAGTGGGCGCCGACGAGGCGGCAACCCCCGGTCCCATCCCTCTACCCGGCTCAGGCGCCGGCGAGCAGCTCGAGCAGGGCCTTCTGCGCGTGGCGCCGGTTTTCGGCCTGATCCCAGATCCGCTGGCGCTCGCCGTAGAGGACCTGATCGGTGATCTCCTCCCCCGGATGGGCCGGGAGGCAGTGGAGCGCGATCGCCCTCGGCGCGGCGAGGTCGAGCAGTTCGTCGCTGAGTTGGTAGGGGGTCAGCATCCGCCGTCGTTCGGCGGCCGAGTCGGGGTCGTCGCTCATGCTCACCCAGACATCGGTGTAGAGAGCGTCGGCACCCCGTGCCGCCTCGCGCGGATCGTCGGTGAGGGCGCCGCCACCACCCGGCTCGAGCTGGAAGCCGTCGGGCGAGGCGACCCGGACCTCGACGCCGGCGGCGCCACCCACGTCAACGAGCGAACGCGCGACGTTGTTCCCGTCGCCGACATAGGCGAGCGTCAGGCCGTCGAGGTGGCCGAAGGTCTCGCGCAGCGTGAGCAGGTCGGCGAGCGCCTGGCACGGGTGGTACCGCGGGCTCAGCATGTTGATCACCGGAACCGTCGCGTAAGCCGCCATCTCCTCGATCAGCTCGTCCCGGCCGGTCCGGATCCCGATTGCCGCCGCATGCCGAGAGAGGACGTACGCGGTGTCGCGCACTGACTCCCCGCGGGAGAGCTGGAGCTCGTCGGGGCGCAGGATCATCGGGTGTCCCCCGAGCTCGGTGATCCCGGCCTCGAACGACACGCGGGTGCGCGTGGAGGGCTTCTCGAAGATCAGCGCCACCGCGCGCTTTCGCAATGCGTCCGAGCTGTAGGGCGCCGCCTTGAGCTCGAGGGCGCGGTCGATGAGGCCGTGCACCTCGTCGGAGGTGAGCTCGTTCCCAGTGATGAAGTGGCGCGGCAAGCGACGAGTGTACGTTGGGTCATGGCCGATGCGCGTGCTGACCTGGAACCTGCTGCACGGACGTTCCGTACCCCCCGCCGGACGCGACCTGTTCGACGAGTTCGCCGACGCGCTGGCCGCGTGGGAGTGGGACGTGGCGCTGCTCCAGGAGGTCCCGCCGTGGTGGCCTCCGGCGCTCGGTGCCCGGCTGGACGCGGACGAGCGGCTCGTGCTCACCTCCCGCAATGCGCTGCTCCCGGCACGCCGCGCGGTCGCCACGCGGTGGCCGGATCTGATCAAGTCAAACGGCGGCGGCGCCAACGCGATCCTCGTCCGGGGGGACACGGTGGCCGGGCACCGATGGCGCCGGCTGTGCCTGTGGCCCGAGCGTCGCTGGGTCCACGCGGTGCGGCTGCGCAGCGCCGAGGTATGGGTGGCGAACCTGCACGGAGGCGGCCCGATCCGCGATGCTCAACGCGCGGCCGAGTGCGCCTTGCGCTGGGCCGGAGAGCGGCCGGTGATCCTCGGCGGAGACTTCAACATCCGGGACCTGGCGCTCGACGGGTTCGTTTATGCGGGCGGCCACAGCGTCGACCTGGTGTTCGCGCGAGGCTTCCAGGCCGGGCCGACGGAGGTACTCGACCGTGGGCCGCTTTCCGACCACGCTCCGGTCCTCCAGTTACTAAGTCGATAACCCGCCGGTCAGGCCAGGCGGCCGGCCAGCTCGACAGTCTCGTCCGAGGCCTTAGCGGTCGACCCCGAGTCGAAGGGCGGCTCGGGGTCGTACTCGATCGCCAGCTGAATCGCGCGCGCCACGTCCTCGCCGGCTATGCGCGCCGCGAGCGTGAGCGCCATGTCGATCCCGGAGGAAACGCCGGCCGCGGTGATGACCTTGCCCTGCTCGACCACCCGGCGGCTGACCGGGATGGCGCCGAGCTCGGCGAGCTGACCGAGCACCCGCCAGTGGGTGGTCGCCTCGAGGCCGTCGAGCACCCCCGCGGCCCCGAGCAGGAGGGCGCCGGTGCAGACCGAGGTCGTCCACTCGGTGGTCTCGTGGGCCGCGCGCAGCCAGGCCAGCAGCTCCTCGTCGCGCATCAGCGGACGGGTGCCGTGGCCGCCGGGCACGACAATCACCTCGGGATGGGGCACGTCGGACAGCGCCTGGTCCGCGGTCAGGGCCAGCATCCCATCGCCGGTGCGCTTGGGACCGGGCTCCTTGGCGATGAAGGCCACGCGAGTGTCGGGCAACCGCGAGAGGACCTCGTAGGGGCCGATCGCGTCGAGCGCGGTGATGCCTTCGAAGATCGGGATCGCGACGTCCATCGAGCGCGCCTACGTGCCGCGTCCGGCCCGCAGCCCGAACCCGCGGAGGACCAGTAGCGCCTTCTCCCCGAGCGTTCCTCGCCCGGGCAGGATCCCGAGCTGCGTGGCCGCGTCGTACAGATCGAAGAAGCCCCGCACGCGCAGCAGGCGGTTGCGCCGGACCTCGCAGTAGAAGATGCAGTGCACAACCACGAACCGGTTGGTGGCGGGGAGGCCTTCGAGCGGCCCGCGGTGCGTTCCGAGCACCTTGCACGGAGCGGCGACGAACCGCTCGTTGGTCAGCCGCTCGCCGGTCTTCTCGACCCGCACGTCGGGGAAGGCGGCCCACAGGCGAGTCGGGTGCTGGAGGAACTGCTCGATGCCCTCGAGCGGCTCGGGCGTGAGTGGGTCCTCGTAGTGGATCTTGGTCGAGCAGACCGAGGCGAAGGCCGACTCCTCGCGGCCCGACCAGGCGGCCTCCCAGGCGTCCATCAGCTGGTCAACGTTCAGGGTGCGCTCGACGCTCACTGCGCTTCTCCGCGGTCACTCGGGATTTATTGATCTCTGTCGGCGGCGCCTGCGGCCGCGCCTTGGTCGAACACCGGTAGCCCCTCGTCCGCTGTCGAGGCCTCGGCGTAGCGCCGGCGCGGGATCCGGCCCGCCCCGCGCGCCAGCCAGCCCGACTCGACCGCCAGACGGATCGCGCTCGCCATCGCCACCGGGTCGTGCGCGCGCGAGATCGCACTCGCGCAAAGCACCGCGTCGCAGCCGAGCTCGATCGCGAACGTGGCGTCCGAGGCGGTGCCCACGCCCGCATCGAGGATCACCGGGACGTTTGCCCGCTCGATCATGATCGAGATGTTGTAGGGGTTGCGGATGCCCATACCGCTACCGATCGGTGAGCCGAGCGGCATCACCGCGGCACACCCGACGTCCTCGAGCCGACGGGCCAGGATCGGATCGTCGGTGGTGTAGGGGAGGACCACAAAGCCGTCGTCGACCAGCGCCTCGGCGGCACTCACGAGCTCGACGGCGTCGGGCAGCAGCGTGCGGTCATCCCCGATCACTTCGAGCTTGATCCAGTCGGTCTCGAACGCCTCGCGCGCGAGTTGCGCGGTGATGATCGCGTCCCGGGCGGTGAAGCAGCCCGCCGTGTTCGGCAGCACCTGCACGCCGGCCACCTCGAGGACATCGAGGATCGAGCCACGAGCGGCCGGATCCAGGCGGCGCAGGGCGACGGTGCACATATCTGTCCCGGAGGCCTGCAGTGCGGCAGCCAGGATCTCGTGGTTGGTGAACCCGCCGGTCCCGAGGATCAGGCGCGACCCCAGCGTGCGGCCGGCGATCGTCAAGGGCAACTGCTGGTTCATGTGCTCAACCTCCTTGCACCGCCACGACAACCTCGATCTTCGCGCCTTCGCGCAGCTCGGTGCTCGGCCAGCGTTTGCGCGGCACGACCTCGCCCTCCACCGCCACCGCCACGCCCCGACCGTCGGGGGCGTTCGGCAGGGAGGCAATCACGTTGGCCACCGTCGCACCGTCCGGTAGCTGGCGCCGATCGCCGTTGACCGTGACCGACATGGTCATGCCATCACCGTAGCCCCGACGAATCGCGTGGGCGCAAAGTCCTCGGGGATCGCGCCGTGACCGGTGAGCGCGTCGACGACGAGCTCCGCCGTGATCGGCGTGAGCAGGATCCCGTGGCGGTAGTGGCCGACGGCCCAGTGCAGGCCGGCGATGGCCCCGGGGCCGATCGCCGGCGCGTTGTCCGGGGTGGCCGGCCGGAGTCCGGCGGACAGCTCGTCGATCACAAGCTCGGTCACCGACGGCAGCAGCTCGAACGCGTTGCGCAGCAACTCAAACGCGGCGCCGGCGGTCACCGTCTTATCGAACCCCCGCTCCTCCATCGTCGCGCCGATCACGTAGCGACCGTCTCCTCTCGGAACCACGTAACCGCCGGTCATGCGCAGCACGCGCGTGAGGAGTCCGGGTCCGGCGGGATCGTGGAGCCGGAGGATTTGGCCTTTTATTGGATGGATGGGTACACGCGCGCCGTCGGGGATGCCATCGAGCGAGCTCGACCAAGGCCCGGCGGCGACCACAACATTCTCGGCCGGAACGTCGGACCCATCGACGAGGGTGACTCCGGTCACGCGGTCGTGCGCGGCCGTCACGGCGTCCACCGCCGCCCCCGTGCGCAGCTCGCCACCCGCTTTACGGAGCGCGTCTGCGAGCGCGGCCGTCAGTTTCCGGGGATCGATCGCGTGATCGTCGGGAATCTCGAGCCCCAGCCGCAGCGTCGGGGCGAGCGCCGGCTCCAGCTCTCGGGCCTGGCTTGCCCGCAACCGCCGGACGGGGAGGCCGAGCGTCTCGCGAAACTCGCGTTCGCGCTCGAGCCACTCGGCGTCGTCGCGGTCCCGCGCGCCGAGCAGCGTTCCGCAGCGCAGGTATCCGGTGTCCATGCCGGTCACCTCGGCCAGTTCCGCCACGAAGTCGGGGTACGCCTCGGCGCTCGCCAGCCCCAGGCGCATCAGCGGCTGCTCTGAGGCCATCGCCTCGCTGATCGGCGCCAGCATGCCCGCCGCCACGCTCGATGTCCCAGCGCCGGCATGATCGCCGCGTTCGAGCACGAGCACCGTCAGGCCGCGCTGCGCGGCCCGCCAGGCGACGGCTAGGCCGATGGCGCCCGCGCCTACCACGGCGACGTCGAATGAGCTTGAGCGGTTCGGCAAGGTTCACGCTCCCTGCGCCGGCATTATCCGGTTCAGGTTCAGACGGTCGGCGGCTCGAAGGCCGCCCTCTCAGCCCACTGGTAGGGCTCCCGTTTGGTCAATCCTAGCGCGGGGTTGATGGCCGGCGGCTGGCCGCATCCAGCGGCTCATCCTCGCGCTCCTGCCACACTTCGACGCGTGCCAGACCGCCGCGAAAGATTGCGATCCGCCCGCCTCTACCTCGTCTGCGACGAGCAGTCCGACGAGTTCCTGGAGGCCGTCCTCGGCGCCGGCGTCGACATGGTCCAGCTCCGGATGAAGGACGGCCCGGATGCCCGGATCGTCGCCGTGGGACAGCGCTTTGCCCGCGCCGCTTCAGCCCACGGCGCGCTGTTCATCCTCAACGATCGGCCGGATCTGGTCGAGGCGGTGGACGCCGACGGGGTGCATGTCGGGCAGGACGACGTGACGGTGGCCGACGCACGCGCCACCGTGGGCTCAAACCGGCTGGTCGGCCTCTCGACCCACAGTCCCGAGCAGGTTGACGGCGCCGCGGGCGTACCCGTCGACTACATAGGGGTCGGGCCCGTCCACGCCACCCCGACCAAGCCGGGCCGCCCGGCCGTGGGGCTGACCCTCGTGCGCTACGCCGCCGCGCACGCCACCGTGCCGTTCGTCGCGATCGGCGGGATCACGCCGGCGAACGCGAGGGCGGTGCGTGAGGCCGGAGCCGAGCGGATCGCGGTCGTCCGCGCGCTGACCGATTCCGCCGACCCCGCGCAGGCCGCCCGGAGTCTACGTTTGGTTTTCAGCAATTCCGGGGTGCGTGTTGGCGCAACGTAGCCGTAAGCGAGGCCGTCGCCGGCCGGCAACTGCTGCGACCGTGGCCACGGGGCCTCGGCCCGCCCCAAGCGCCCCCACGGGCCAAGCGCCCCCACCCAGTCGCTCAGAGGCGCGCAACGCGGCCGTCCGGGCCACGCTGACCCCCCTGGCGCCGGGCGAACGGCCCTGGCCGCTCAAGATCGCGGCGCTGATCGCCCTGCTGATCGGCGCCAGCGACCTTGTAGTGGTGCTGATCAACGGCAAATTCGACGTCGGGGGCGCCCACACCGGGGCCAGCGGCGTGATCCTGTTCTCGGTGGTGATGATCGTGTGCGCCTGGGGCATGTGGCAGCTCCGGTACTGGGCGGTGCTCGGCTTCCAGGCGATCCTCGTGTTCGTGATCCTGTTCTTCTCGCTGCTACTGGCGCGGGCGGCGAACGTGCTGGCGGTGGTGGCCGGCGTCGTCGTGGTCGGCGGTAGCGGCTACCTGTTCTTCAAGCTGGTCCGCGTACTCAGCCGCCTCCAGATGCCCAAGCCCCCGTCGGGGTAGGCATCGCAAACCCGACCCATCCCGACGCCCGACCCATCCGGCCGCCGCCGCGCGTCCGACCGGCCACCCCATCGCCCCCCGGCCGCCTAGCCAACGCACCGGGCAATTTCCAGCATTAGCGACACGTCCCGCCGCCACGGCAGGATCATGCCCCCTGACGGGGCAAGATCCTGCACTAGCCGAGCAGGCAGTCCGGAATGCTGGAATTTGCACGTGGGTCTAGTGCTCGGGTGTGCGCCGCGGACCGCGCCACCGCCCTTCTATAGTCTCCGGCCGCATGCCAGAGGCGTCATACGACTGCATCGTGATCGGCTCCGGACCCGGTGGATATGTGGCCGCGATCCGGGCTGCTCAGCTTGGGATGAAGACCGCGGTGGTCGAGAAGGACCGCGTCGGCGGTCGCTGTCTGAACTACGCGTGCATCCCGGCGAAGGCGATCCTGCGGGTCGCTGACGTGCTCACCGAGATCCGCGAGGCGGACGACTTCGGCCTGAAGGTGTCAGAGCCCACCGTCGAGTGGCCGGGGGTGCTGGCCAGACGCGAGAAGGTGGTCAAGACCCTGACCGGCGGGGTGTCGGCGCTGTTTAAGAAGAACGGGATCGAGTTGATCGAAGGCGAGGCGGCCCTGGCGGGCGGCGGAAATGTCACCGTGAACGGCCAGACGATCGCCGCGAAGACGATCATCCTCGCTACCGGGTCGGTCAAGCGGCCGATCCCGGGCACCGAGTTCGGTGGCCGGGTGATCGGCACCGAGGAGGCCTGGGCGCTGCCCGAGCTCCCCAAGACACTGGCCGTGGTTGGCGCCGGCGCCTCGGGGGCGGAGATCGCCTCCGCGTACGCGCGACTGGGCTCGGCGGTGACTTTGTTTGAGGCACTCGAGCGCGTGCTGCCCACCGAGGATGAGGACATCTCCAAGGTCGTGGACCGTGGTCTGAAGCGCCAGGGGATCACGGTCCACACGAGCACGTTTGTCGAGAACATCCAGTCCACGGAGTCGATCTGCCGCTACACCCACGGCGATACGCAGGCCGAGGCGGAGTGGCTCGTGATCGCGACCGGCCGCGGCCCGGACGTCGACGCCCTCGGCCTGGATGAGGCGGGCGTGAACCGGGCAGAAGCCGGCTTGATCGAGGTCGACGGCGCGATGCGCACGACCGCCCAGGGCATCTACGCGATCGGCGACCTCGTGCACGGGCCGGCGCTCGCTCACAAGGCCTCGGATGAAGGGGTCATCGCGGTCGAGGACGCGGCCGGGCTCGAGACTCACCCGATCGAGTACCCCGACATTCCCCGCGCCACGTTCTGCACCCCGAACGTCGGCAGCTTCGGCCTGACCGAGCAGCAGGCCCGCGACCAGGGTTACGACGTCACCGTGGGCAAGGTTCAATACGGCGCGGTGGGCGCCGGCACGGTGTACGGCGACCGCACCGGGCTGGTCAAGGTTGTCGGGGAGAAGCAGTACGGCGAGTTGCTGGGCGGACACATCGTCGGCACCCGGGCGACCGAGCTGATCCAGGAGCTCGTCAACGTGCGCGCGCTCGAAGGTGGCTACCCGGAGGTGGCGCGCATCATCCACGGCCATCCGACCCTGTCGGAGGCGGTCATGGAAGCCGGGCGCGCGGCGGATGGGTGGCTCATCCACGGATAGCGTGGATCAGCAGCCGGTTTTCTACTACGACCTCGGCAGCCCCGAGTGCTACCTGGCCGCGGAGACGATCATGTCATCGCTTCCCGTCGTGCCCGAGTGGGAACCGCTGCTCGGCTCTCATCTGGCCCCGGTCGATCTCGACCCCGACCGCGACCGGATCGCCCGCCAAGCCCAGGAGCTTGGTCTGCAACCCATCCGCTGGCCGAGCGGATGGCCGCCCGACACCGAACGCGCGATGCTGGCGGCGACCTACGCCAAGCGCATCGGGCGGGGCGTCGCGTTCTCGCTGGCCGCCTTCCGCCAGGCGTTCGCCGGCGGCCGCGACCTGGGCGACGAGGACACGATCCTGATCTCGGGCGCAGCCTGCGAGATGCACCCGACGGCGCTGCGCAAGGGCATCGACCTGACAAGCACGCGGGCCGCCCTGGCCAACGCCTCCCAGCGCGCAAGACAGGGCGGCGTGACCGCGCTGCCGGCGATCCAGATCGGTGATCTCGTCTTCTCGGGTCCGAACGCCCTCCTCGACGCGACGGCTGCGTTGGAGCACGCGCGCCGGTGAAGGCCAACCGCGCCTACGAGCTGATCGTCTCGCGCGGGGGTCGCGAGCCGGCGTTCCTGTCCGACCCCAAGCGCACCGATCGGATCGAGGTCGTCTCGATCGACGACGGCGAGGTCATGCTGTATTGGGACGTGAACGTCAAGCAGGCCTCCAAGCTGCTCAAGCTCCTGCGCACCGACCTGGCGAGCCTCGACGCCGAGGAGTTCTTCGACAAGTGGCTCGACGCCGACGCCGAGGCGAGGTGACGAGTCATCGGACGCTGCCGAGCGATGCTTCGCATACGCTCGGGTTAACGGACGCTGCCGAGCGATGCTTCGCATACGCTCGGGTTAAATGTCCCCGCGCCAGGCTCTGGAGCTCGCGCACGCCCTTCGCCCGGCGATCGCCGACGAGCGCGTGCTGGCCGCGGTCGCGAGCATCCCGCGCGAACGCTTCATCCCGCGGTCCCAGCGAAGCCGGGCCTACGCCAACGTGGCGCTCCCGATCGGTGCGGGCCAGACGATCTCGCAACCACTGGTCGTAGCGCGGATGCTCGAGGTCCTGGCCCTCGCGCCCACTGATCGCGTGCTCGACGTCGGCACCGGCTCGGGGTACCACGCCGCCCTCCTGTCGCTGCTAGCCGCCCACGTCTACACGGTCGAGCGCCACCCCGAGCTCACGGCGAGAGCGCGCAGCACGCTCACCGACCTCGGAATCGACAATGTCACCTTCCACGTCGGCGACGGATGGGAAGGATGGCCCCAGCACGCCCAGTTCGACGCGATCAACGTCGCGGCAGCCACCGGACTCGAGCTCCCGGAGACGCTCGAGCATCAGCTCGCCGACGGCGGGCGGTTGGTGGCGCCGGTGGGCGCGAAGGAGCAGCACCTGACGCTGGTCGAGCGCGCCGGAGACCGCTTCATCCGCCGCCGGCTAGAGGCTGTTCAGTTCGTCCCCCTCGTGCGGGGCGGTCAGGAGAACTAGCCAGGCGCGAGCGCATCACTTCGATCGCCACCGGGTGGTGATCGACGAGCACGAACCGCCGGCCGAGCTCCTGGCAAACCGCTCCGAGCGTCCCGGAGCCCGCAAACGGGTCCAGACACCAGCCGCCCGGCCGCGAGGAGGCCGCGACCATCCGCCGCAGGACGCCCTCGGGTTTCTGGGTCGGATATCCGGTCTTCTCGCGGCCGTTGGTGGGGACGATCGTGTGAAACCACACATCGGTCGGCCGCTTGCCCCGCGCCGCCTTCTCGGCGCTGACCAGTCCGGGCGCCATGTAGGGCTCGCGCTCGACGGCATCCGCGTCGAAGAAATGCGCCCCCGGCGTCCGCACGTACACCAAGATGGTGTCGTGCTTCGCGGGCCAGCGCCGACGGGGCTTGGCCCCGTAGTCATAGCTCCAGATCAGTTCGTTGAGAAAGGCGTCGCGCCCGAAAACCTCGTCGAGCAGGAGCTTGCAGTAGTGCGCCTCGCGGTAGTCGATGTGGAAGTAGAGCGTGCCGTGTGGCACTAACAGCTGGCGCGCTCGCGCCAGCCGCGGCTCCAAGAACGCCAGGTAGTCGGCAAACGCGTCGTCGTAGCTGAGGGTCTGAAGCAGGCGAGACCGGTACCGCCGGCCCCCGAACCCAACCCGGTCGCCCGACCCATCCGTAGCCGCCACGACCGACAGCGTGTGCCGCGCCTGCGTCCGACCGGTGTTGAACGGCGGGTCCATGTAGACCAAATCGAAGAACCCCTCGGGCAGCCGGGGCAGCACCGAGGCGTTGTCGCCGGCGAGGACCAAGTCGGTGTCGAGCACGAGCTCATCGTCCACGGCCTGGATCCGCATGAACGGCGAACGGTAACGCCGGCAGTGGCCGGATCAGATCGGACGGGGCCGCAGCTGCACGCTCATGAGCGCCGCGCTGTACCGCGGGACCATCAGCTGATAGCCGTACTCGCCGGGTTTGATCGTCTCGGCGCTGACCCGCCCATGCCAGCGAGCGTCGCGGCCCAGCCACTGGCCGTCGAGCGATACGCCGTACCGGGCGCTCACCGACGGTGCGAGGAGTCGCTCGACGGTCGCCTCGCCCGTCGCCGGAATCACGAGGTCGAGGTGCACGGCGTCGGCGCCCTTGTCGATCGCGAGCACATGGAGGATGTCGTGTGCGACGCGCACCGCGTAAATATCGAGGTGACGTACGTGATGAGCCATCAGGTGCACACGGACCAACTGCGCATCCGGGCCGAGGGTCCGGTCGAACAGAAGCATCCCGTAGAGCAGCGGCCGGGCCAGCAGTCCGAACCTTCGCACCGCGAACGCCTGGTTGATCGCGTCCTCGCGAACGTGCACGTTGATGCCGTCCACGCCGGCGCCTAACAACCGGAACATGGCATCCGGCGTCCATAGCGCCGTGGCAAACGTATTGCTGACGCCGGCCAGCCCGCCGCACGTGACCGAATTGAGCTCGGTCAGCCGGAATTGCAGTCCCATCCGGTGCACCCGCCGGATAACCGGCGCCATCCCGCGCGCCATCCTCGCGGCGGCGTTCCCGTTCATCAGCTTGGCGATCGAGGGATAGCTGGGGCGGCCAGGAACGGCGCAACCCGAGTACGGGTACCAGTGCCCGCTGACGACCCGGAGGCCCGGGTGAGGATCGGCCAGCAGCGTCTTGATCCACTTTGCGCTGTACAAGGAGTTCCCGATCGTGGGGCCGAGCAGCGGAACTCCTCGGGCGATCTTCCGGACGGCCAGCCCGTATGCCACGAATTGCTTGGCGTAGTCGCCGGCCGTGATCGCGGGCGGGGCGACCGTAGCGTCCGCCCACGGGTGGTCGATCGTGTCGAGCCAATATCCGCGGAGATAGAGATCGGATTCGTTCCCGATCTCGAACCCGATGATGCTCCCCCGGGGCAGCCGGCTTTCGGCGGCTCGGACAAGCCCCTCGGCGTCCACCACCGTGCCGGTGATCGTGTTGAGGTCGAGGATCAGCCGGGCGCCGGTGCGGTCGACCAGTTGGCGGGTCTGGGCAAACCACCGCGGCGTGAGCAGGTATGCCCAACTCGGCGCCCCGCGCGGAGACGAAACCCAAAAGGTGCGCTGCGACGAGTCGCCGCCCACGCGCAGGATCAGTCGGCCGTCGCCCGGGACCTGCAACAGCGACAGGACCCGATCCAGCAGGGCTGGGTGCGTCTGCCACAGCGGCAGCGTCCAGTACTCGGTCGATATCCCCAGGTAGGAGGGCGGAATCGCCCTGACCGGCTGGAGCGAGCAGATCGTCGCCTCCGCCTCATCGCCGGCGGTACTCACCGGCAGCGCGTAGCTCGCAGCGTCCACGTCCGCGTCCTCGTCCGCGCACGCAGGCCGGGGCGTGGCATCCGCCACCGAGTGGTGCGGTGTCGCCTGCTCGAGCAGCGCCAGAACCACCACCACCAACACCGCTGAGAGGACAACCGCCCCCATCGCCGCGAGCACTTGAGCCAGCCGTCTCAGCCGCAGACGCATCGCCATTGAAGGTACGCATTACCCCGTTAGGGTCGGTTTACGTTTTGCTGACTGCTCGCTTATGTCTCGCGTGTTTCCCGCAACCTTGCGCATGCCCGGCTGTTCTGAGCTTTCAGTGATCTCTCGGCCGGAGGACGCGAGCCCAAGCGGGCCAGGTCGACGGATCGGCAGGGCATCAACCTGGGTGGCGCTCACGTTGGGGGTGCTGGTATGCGCCATGGCCGGCCTGCCGGGCTCGGTACGAGCCCAGGTCCCGACACCAGGGCCGGCGTCGGTGATCGACGGCCCGAGTCCGGACGTCGTGGCCCTCAGCGGCATGTCGATCGCCCGCGACGGCTCGGGTGGGGTCGTCTACCTGAAGGACGTCTCGGGGGTCCCACACGTGTTCGTGTCACGCGTCGTCGGCGGCTTCTTCCAGCCCCCTGAGCAGGTCGACTCCGCCCTGCCCGGTCCGTCATCGCAGCCGGTGATCGCGGCCGGCAACGGCGGGCTGCTCGTGATCGCGTTCGTCAACAGCGGATCGCTGTGGATTGTCGACCGTCCGAGCGCCGCGAGTGGCTATCAGGCGCCGGTGGCCCTGAGCGGCGGGGCGAGCAACCCATCGGTCCAAATGACCAACTTTCGGCAAGGCCTACATCGCCTTCACGACGGCCGCACCGGGATCGGGCGGGAGCGACGTACGCGCCGCGTACTACTACAACGGGACGTGGGCGCTGGAGCCGACGCCCCTGAACGTAACGCCGGGCGACGACGCGGGAACCGGCGCGGGGCGCCCAGCGGTGGCGGCGGCCAACGACGGCGTCGCGATCGTCGTATGGGGGGAGAACGGCCACATCTACGCTCGCCGCGTCTGGAAGACGAGCCCCAGCGTCGAGTACGAGAGGCCGACACCCCGACGCTGTCCGGCTGGAGCGAAGTCACATCCGACGACCCCGAGGTCGGTTCGGAAGGCAACTCTTCGTACGCCGATGTGGCGTTCCGCGAGGTGCTCAGCAACGGCTCGAACCGGCAGGAGCGGGTTCTGATGAACCGGCTCCAAGGCGCGAGGTTCGACGGCGTACAGCAGCCCGATGGGCTCACGACGCCGGCGGCCGAGGGGGCCGATCAGCCGGGGGTATCGGACAGCGAGTACGGGACCGGCCTCATCACCTCCACTCACGACAGCTCCAACCAGGTCTGGGTCTCGGTGCTCCAGAACGACGGGCAGCTGACGCAGACCGTGAGGGTCGACAGCCTGCCGAACTCGACCCCGCCGTATCCCACCTCGGGCATGGACGGCTTCTCCTCGGGGCTGGTGGCCTGGCAACACGACCCCGGCGTGCGCGGGGATGGCGGAGATCCGCGCCCGTCTCTACGACACCGCGAACGGGTTCGGTCCCGAGCTCGTTGTGTCCTCCCCCGCAATGGGCCCCACCAACGCCAGCGCCGGCCTCGCCACCGCCGGCGACGTACACGGCGACGCCGCCGTCGCGTGGGTACAGGGAACCGGAAGCTCAACGCAGATCGTCGCCGCGCAGCTGTACCAACCCCCGGGATCGTTTCCGTCGCCTAAATCGCTCACGTATGCGCGCAGCACCCATCCGGTGCTCTCCTGGTCCTCGCCCAAGGACTCGTGGGGCGTGAGCTATCGGGTCAGCGTCGATGGGGTCCAGGTGGCTCAGACGAGCGCCACGAGCGTGGCCGTCCCGGTCGCCCTCAGCCAGGGGCGCCACCGATGGCACGTGACCGCGGTCAACCCAGCCGGACTGACGAGCGCCTCGCGCGCGGCGACCGTGTTCGTGGACACGATCGCGCCACGCGCCGCCGTGACCCTGAGCGGCCCCCGGCGCGGGGTCCGCGCTGCGCATCCACGTCTCTTACTCGGATGTCCCACGCGGGCTTCCGCCGCGCGACGCGTCGGGAGTCTCATCGGTCAGGGTGAGCTGGGGCGACGGCACGAGCTCCCGGATCGGGCACACCGCGCTCCACGTCTACGCGCGTCCGGGGCGCTACCTGCTTCGCGTCACAGTGACCGACCGCGCGGGTAACGTCAGGACGATCAAGCGGCGCATCGAGATCGGGTCGTGAGCGTCGCGAAGGGGATGAAGGTCACCTCCAGGGCATGCGTCCTCATGGTGCTGGCGGTGCTGCTGGCGCCCGTCGCCGTTGCCCATGCTCAGGGGACCGCACCTGCCGCGACCCCGCCGACTCTGGGCGCCCTCTACCAGGATGGCCAGACCGGGCGTTGCCTGCTGGGTGGAACCTGGCTGTACCAGGCGGATCCCAACAACGTCGGGCTCGCGCAGCGGTGGGCGGACACGACGAGCACTGCGGGCTGGTCGCCGGTGACGGTACCGAACGCGTACAACGCCGGGAACTTTACCCAGGCCAGCATGACCGGATGGGTCGGCTGGTACCGCCGCGACTTCACGCTGCCGACCGACGCATTTGCCTCCTGGCTCCCCAGCTCCGACCGCCACTGGATTATCCGTTTTGAGTCGGTCAACTACCGCGCGACGGTATGGTTGAACGGACGCGAGATTGGCACCCACACAGGGGCGTTCCTACCGTTTGAATTCGACCTGATGGGGTTGCGCCCTGGTGTCAACACGCTGGTGGTGACGGTCGACAACGTTCGCACTCCCGCTGACCTACCGCCCGGGCCCGGCGGCCTGTGGTTCAACTACGGCGGGATTCTGCGCGAGGTGTACCTGCGTGCCGTGCAGGCGGCTGACATGAGCCAGGTGATCGTGCGCCCACTGCTGTCATGCGCCTCGCCCGCGCCGGGATCGACCACGCGATCCCGCTGTCCCGCGACGATCGATGAGCAGGTGACGGTGCGCAACGTCACGGCAAAACGTCAGACGGTTCTCCTGCGCGGCCGATACGGCGGCGCGCCGCTCAACTTCGGCCGGGCCATCATCGCGCCGCACGGAACCTGGACCGCGAGTGCGTCCGTGAAGATCGCGCACCCGCACCTGTGGTCGATCGACGATCCCTATCTGTACAAGGCGAAGCTGACACTGACCGATGCGCGTGGCCGACAGCTCCAGGGTTACTTCACATGGAGCGGCGTCCGCAGCGTGAAGGTCACCTCCGACGGTCGCCTCGAACTCAATGGTCACCTGCTGCACCTCCGCGGGGTCAACCTCCACGAGCAGGACCTCGCCGATGGCGCCGCCCTCAACCCCGCCGCAACCGCGCAGCTGATGAGCTGGGTCCAGGAGCTGGGCGCGAAGATGATCCGGGCGCACTATCCGGTGGGGCCGGAGATGGAGGAGATGGCCGACCGGGACGGAATCCTGATCTGGTCGGAGGTCCCCGTCTACCAGGTGCAGAGCCGGTACCTGGCCGAACCTTCCGTGATCGCGCACGCTCACTCGATCCTCGAGCAGAACATCCTCGATAACGAGAACCATCCGTCGATCCTCCTGTGGAGCATCGGCAACGAGTTGCCGACCCCGGCCACCGGCCCCGAGGTTCGCTACATCGCCGGCGCGGCCGCGATCGCCCGCCGGCTCGATCCAACCCGTCCAGTCGGTATGGCGGTGAATGCATACCCAGGCTCGCCCTGCGAGAAGGTTGCCTACGCCCCGCTCGACGTGATCGGATGGAACGATTACTTCGGCTGGTTCTCGGCCGGCGGAGGCGGCGATGACGACCGCGACTATCTGAGTGCCTACCTGGACAAGCTCCGCGCCTGCTATCCCAAGAAGGCGATGATGGTCACCGAGTTCGGATTCGACGCCAACATGGATGGGCCGGTCGAAGTCCGCGGTACCTACGCCTTCCAGGCGAACAGCGCGGCGTTTCACCTGGGCGTGTTCGCGACAAAGCAGTGGCTTTCGGGGGCCCTCTACTTCCCGCTCCAGGACTTCGCCAACAATCCCAACTACTCCGGTGGCAACCCCTGGCCGCAAGCGCCCTGGGATCAGAAGGGTCTGATCGATCAGTACGGAAACCTCAAGCCGGCATTCGGCGTGGTTCAGCAGATCTACCAGTCGACTCAGCAGATCGCGCCATAACGCACTTATGCCAAGAAGACGAAACAATGGATATGATCGAGTGCTCGTGTCTACTACTGTCCGCGACCAGACCCGGCGCTCCGTCCTGAGGGCGCGGGTCCGCCGACATCCCCTGTGGGCACGGATGACCCGGACCGCCCTGTCGGCGCGCTTCACCAAGTATGCCCTGGGCTCGGTCGTCGCGTTCATGCTGAGCAACGTCGTTTTCGCCGCGTTCTACGTGATGAGCGCGTCGACGACGGTCTGCTCGGTGGCAGGCTTCATCGGCGGAGCGATCCCCAACTGGATCCTCAACCGGCGCTGGGCATGGCAGAAACATGGTCGACCCCCCGCCCGGCAGGTGATCGGCTACATCGGTGTCTCGATTGTGGTGCTCATCACCACCTCGGCGGTGACTGGGTGGACGAACGCGCAGGTGCAGTCGATTCCAGCGCACCACGGCCTACGCCTGATCATCGTCACCGGGTCCTATGTAGCGGTGACAGTGGTGCTGTTCTTCGCGAAGTTCGCGATCTACGACTACTGGGTCTTCTCTGAGCGCAGCCGCGTGCGGGCGGCGTTCCGCTCCCTGCGCCAGGTGCCCAGGACCGCGCGGGCGAACCGCATTCCGTAGAGCAGGTTCGGGCCCTTCTTGGTGCCGGTGGCCCCGTCCGGGCGATCGCGCATGGTCGTCGCGACCTCGATCACGCGGAAGCCCCGCATCGCCGTTCCGATCAACAGCTCCGAGCTCTGGTACTGCGACTGCTGGAGGGTCACCGACTCACTGACCTTCGCGCTCATCCCGCGAATTCCGCACGCGGGATCGGTGATGCGCTGACGCAGCAGAACGCTGACCAAGCCGCCGAAGAAGATCACGCCGGCGTGACGAACCGGATCGGTCGTCAGCTCGGTGCCCAGTCGCCGCGATCCGTTGACGAAGTCAGCGCGGCCGGACACGATCGGCTCGACCACGCGCTCGAGCTCGAGCGGCTCGTACTGCCCATCGGCATCGATGGTCGCAATTACCTGCGCACCCCGGGCGCGTGCAAGCCAGTAGCCGAGCTTGAACACGACGCCCTGGCCACGGTTCACGGAGATGTCGCACACGAGCGCGCCGGCCGACGCGGCCTCGGTGGCGGTGGCGTCGGCGGAGCCGTCGACGACGACGATCACCTCGGTCGCCAGACCGGCGAGCGTGGCCGGGATCTCGCGGATCACGCTGGCGACGGTCGGCTCCTCGTTGTACGCCGGAATCACCACCGCGATCGGAGCGCCGGTGCCAGCCGGATGGGCGGCCAGGAACGCGCCAGCCGGTCCCCGCTCCTCGGGAGGCAGCTCGTTCAGATCGGGCTCGGTTACCGCCGAGCTCATCGAGGCGCTCGCCCCGTCATCGCCGGATTTCAAGAATTGCGTAGCCATACATCAGTGCCTTCACTCGAATGAGGGTATGCAAGCGCCGTCCTCCTGCCGCTCGGTCACCGCCGAACGAACGCCGCGCTGCGAGTGCATGAGGATAGCCAATCTCCCGGCCGACGGAGGATTTGAAGCCCGTCAGGGGCGCAGGGTTGTGCCGACGAACGTCAGCAGGCTGAGGCCGGCGAGCGAGATGCCGTTCGCCCAGGCCAGGACGCGCCACCACCGCCCGGAGACGTAGTGGCCGACGACCAAGAGCAGCGGGAAGGCGGTGATCAGGACGCGTGGGTTCGGCGAGAACGGATAGACCGACGTCACGGCCAGGAAGCTGATTCCCAGGGTCCACACGATCGCCTCGATCGATATCTCCCGCCGCGACTTCCAGACCAGCACGAGCATGATGATCAGGGCGACGGCGCCGAGGAGTCCGACGACCACATTGAGGTTGATCGTCGGATGGTTGAAGTGTGAGAAGGACATCTCCGAGTCCAACTTCCGGGCCAGGTGCACCAGTGCCAGCGGGTCGGTCTTCTCTCGCCATCCGTCGTGCTGCGCGACCAGGCTGGCGAACGGACTGCCGGTCCACACCCAAAGGAACGCCGCGAAGGCGCCGGCACCGACAACGGACAGGGCGGGCGCGAGCAGGCTCCGGAACGCGACTGGATCGTTCCAACCCCGCCGGCGCAACTCGCGCAGGGCCGAGACCGCGCACACGAGCACGAGTATGAGTGCCTCAGGCTCGGTGGCGGTCGCGAGTCCGGCCAGGATGCCCGCCAACAGCCAGCGGCGCCGCTCGAGAGCAAGGATCGTCGCGATGGCCAGCGGGATCAGGATTCCTTCCGCGTAGACCATCGAGAAGACGACCGAGCCGGGGAACAGGCAGAACAGCAACGCGCCGCGCCTCCCGCTCGCCTCGTCCCACCAGCCGGTAGCGAGCTTCTGCGCGAGCACCGTCGCGACGAGGCCGCCCACCGTCGATACGGCCACGCCGGCGTACACGGTCGACCAGGCGAACGAGTGCGCGCTCAGCCAGGACAGGACGTGCGCAAACGGCCAGACGACCATCGGATACAGCGGGAAGAACCCGAGCGTCGATTGGACGTGCAGGACGTGCCGCGCGTAGCCATGCTCGGCCACCGCGCGGTACCAGACGCCATCCCAGTGGCCGAGCTCGCCGGCGACGCCGTGGCCACGCAGCGCACCGCCCACGATCGCGACCGCGAGCAGCAACACTCGCGTCCCCGCGTAGACGAGGATCGCGGTTCGATATGGGCGCAGGGCCGCGGCGACGCGACCCATCGCTCCAGCCGGGCGGGCGTCAGCGGCCCACAGCGGAAGGCTGACGCCGCCCGTGCGGGCGGTCACTTCGCGGGCGCCAGCTCGCTCGCTCGGCGTGGCAGCAGGCTGGAGGTCTCGCTCCACCGGACGGTCGGCATGATCGAGGGAAGGTCGACCCGATCCTTGTGGCGCTCGACCACGTCGAACAGGTGGTCGATCAGCGTCATCGAGAGCAGCGTCGGCTCGAGCCCGAGATCGACCAGCGCCGTGTGCTTGGCGTTGTAGTAGTGATCCTCGGCCTCGACGCGCGGATTCTCGACGGTCTCGATCGTGGCGTCACCCGGAAACTCCTCGGCGATCGTCTCGGCGATCTGGCGCACCGACAGCTGCTCGGTGAACTGGTTGAACACGCGGAACTCGCCCCGCTCAGCCGGGTTCTCGGAAGCCAGCCGGATACATTCGACGGTGTCGACGATGTTGATCAGGCCGCGGGTCTGCGAGCCGTTTCCGTACACGGTCAGCGGATGCCCGAGCACCGCCTGGATGACCATTCGGTTCAGCACCGTGCCGAACACGCCGTCGTAGTCGAAGCGGGTGGCCAGACGTGGATCGAGCTTGGTCTGCTCGGTGTCGGCGCCGTACACGACTCCCTGGTTGAGGTCGGTGGCGCGCAGGCCCCAGATGCGGCAGCCGAACTCGATGTTGTGGCTGTCGTGGACCTTGGAGAGGTGGTAGAAGGAGCCCGGCCGCTTCGGGTAGAGGACGCGGTCCTTGCGGCCGTTGTGCTCGACCTCGAGCCAGCCCTCCTCGATGTCGATGTTCGGCGTGCCGTACTCGCCCATCGTGCCCAGCTTGACCAGATGGATCTCGCGGTCGATGTCGGCGATCGCGTACATCACGTTGAGGTTGCCGACCACGTTGTTGGTCTGCGTGTAGACGCAATGCTGCTGCGAGATCATCGAGTAGGGCGCGGCGCGCTGCTCGCCAAAGTGGACGATCGTGTCCGGGCGGAAGTCGCCCACCATCTCGTGCACAAAGGCGGCGTCGCACAGGTCGCCGACATAGCCCTTGATCGTCTTGCCGGAGACTTCGGTCCAAGCGGCCAGGCGCTCCTCGAGCGTGGCGATCGGCACCAGGCTCTCGACGCCCATCTCCTCGTCGTAGCCGCGACGCGCGAAGTTGTCGTTTACCGCCACCTCATGCCCGAGGGCGTTGAGGTGAAGCGCGGTCGGCCATCCGAGGTATCCGTCGCCGCCAAGAACCAGAATTCGCATGTAGCCGCTCCAATGTGCCTGGCGTTCGACTGCGGGATCTTCAGCGCCCTCGGCGTACGAGGTCGCTCGTCGTGGGCCAGCTACCAGGCGATTCGTGGCCCGCGAGCGCACGAGGATAGCCGACGAACCGTACGTGAGACGTAAGACGTCTCCGAGTTGACACCGATCTGATATGGGCCGCATACCCACACCAGCCTTTGGGAAGCGCCGCCGCAGGACGCACGAGCCGCCGAGTCCAACTGCTAACTTGCGGGCGGCCTGTCGTGTCTGAGCAGACCCTAGACGCCCCGCCCATCGAGGTTCCGCCCGGTCGTCCGCGCCCCGAGGGGCCCGATTCGACGCGCGTCGACCTCACCGAGCTCGCCTACCGCTACCGGTGGGTGCTGACCGCTGTCGGCCTGCTGATCGTCTCGCTGGCGATCGTGCTCTACGCCCGGACCCGTCCGGGCTACGACCCCTACGGGTGGTTGGTGTGGGGCAAGCTCACCATCCACCTCGCGCTCGACACCAACGGCGCGCCCTCGTGGAAGCCGCTGCCGTACCTGTTCACGGTCCCCTACGCGGTGTTCGGGCACTACGCCCTGTGGCTGTGGATGGTGACCTCGGTGGCGATCTCGTTGAGCGGCCTCATCTTCGCCTGGCGGATCGCCTTCCGTCTGACGTACTCGCGGCCCGAGCGGCGCTACGCCTCCTACGTGGCCGGTCTGGTCGCGGCCTGCGCCGTGCTGGCGATGCAGGACCCGGTCGGGAACTACAACTACACCCATTACATCCTGAGCGCCGAGTCCGACACGATGATCGTGTCGCTCTGCCTGCTGGCGATCGACCTGCATCTGTCCGGCCACCACAAGGCGGCGTTCTGGATGTGGTGGCTCGGCGCCCTGGGTCGCCCCGAAGTGTGGCCGTTCTACGGTCTGGCGGGCCTGTGGCTGTGGCGCTACGTCCCGAGCTACCGGCGGTGGCTGTACGCCTCGGCCGTGCTGCTCATCTTCTTGTGGTTCGGCATCCCCGGCATCACGTCGAAGAGCCTGCTGACCGCCGGAAACGTCGCCGAGAACTCGCCCAGGGAGATCCATGGCAACAAGGTCACCGGCGTGATCACGCGCTTCCACGAGCTGCTGCCGAACACGATCTGGCTCCTGGCGCTGCTGACCGTGGTGTGGGCGGCGTGGCGCCGACGCATCGCGATTCTGGTACTCACTGCCGGCGCGTTGGTCTGGGTGCTGGTCGAGATCGCGTTCGCCCTTCACGGCTTCCCGGCCGTGCCGCGCTACATGTTCGAGGCCGGTGCGGTGGTCGGCATCCTCGCGGGCGTGTTCGTCGGCCGGATCGTTCACGAGCTCCCGGCGCTCCTCGCGCAGCTGACCCGACGATTCGGGGGCGGTCGTCTCGGACCGCGCCTGGCCTCGCAGGTAGGTACCTGGGGAACCGTCCTGGTCCTGGTCCTGATCGCTGGCTCGCTCGGTGGAGCGGCGCACCGGCAGGAGCGGCTCGAGCACGTCGACCTGCGGTTCGAGCGCCAGCGGACCGTTTTGATCGGCCGGCTGTCCGGCGTGGTGCGGACCCTCGGGGTGTCGAACATGTTCGACTGCGGACAGCCCAACATCCCGATCGAGTACCAGAGCGTGTTCGCCTGGTACGCGGGCATCAAGACGGGCGTCCTGTACGTGAACCCGAGCTACGTCAAGAAGCATCCGCACCCGTTGATCAACATCTATCCGATCGTGGGCAACGGCTGGAAGGTGTTCCTGAGCGGCGTGGACCCGGCGCACGCGGCGGCCTGTAGCCGAGTGCTCCACGGGCGAGGAATCTTCGTCTACTACGGCTCATGAGGCGGTGCGGTCCCGGCGCAAGCAGGCCGGTCGCAGACGCCTGGCGATAGCCGGCGGCGCGCTCGTCCTGATCGTCGGGGCGCTGATCGTCCTGCTGACCACGGACGGCTCGTCGCCGCCTCCACCGCTACCGCTGCCGGGTATCGGTCAGCCCGCCAAGCCCGGCGATCCGTTCGCCTACGCGCCGAGCCGCGAGTCGGATTTCGTGGCCCGCGTCACCGCCGGCGAGGCCAACGCTCTCTACGTCAAGAGCCCGGGCGGCGCGCTCGCCACCGCGGCCCGTGTGGCCGCTTGGCGTCCGCTCATCGACCAGGCCGTCGCCGGCACCGGGATAGACCCGAACCTGCTCGAGGCGCTCGTGTTCGTCGAGAGCGCCGGCGACCCCAACGCAATCGTGGGCGGGGACCCCATCAACGCCTCGGGGCTCACGCAGATCGTGGCCGAAACCGGACAGTCGCTGCTCGGCATGAATATCAACCTGGCCCGGAGCCGCCAACTCACGGGCCAGATCGATGTCGCCGCGGCGCAGGGTCAGAACGCGCGCGTGGCGCGGCTGGAGCGCCAGCGGGCGGGCGCCGACGAGCGCTTCGATCCGCGCCAGGAGCTCGCCGCCACCGTTCGCTACCTGAAGATTGCCGACTCTCACTTCGGACGCTGGGACCTGGCGTTCGAGTCCTACCACATGGGGATCGGCAACCTGCAAACCGTGCTCGATGACTACGACGGCGGCGCTCCCGTGCCCTACGTCCAGCTGTACTTCGACACCGCGCCGGATCACCACACCTCGGCGTTCGACCTGCTCGCGAGCTTCGGCGATGACTCCTCGCTCTACTACTGGCGCCTGTTGGGCGCCGAGCAGGTCATGCACCTGTATCGGTCCAATCGTGCGGCATTGGACCGCCTGATCTTCCTCCAGACAGATACCGGCTCGAACGCCTACATCCTGCACCCGCCCGACGGCGTGGACCCGTTCCCGGACCCCGATGCGCTCGACCGGGCGTACGCGGCGCGGACGGTCCTGCCGCTGCCCTCGAACGCGGAGCGCCTGGGCCTCAGCTACGACCCGGGCATCGGCTCGCTGGCCCGGCAGCTGCGCTTCCCGCCCGCGCTCTACCGGGGGCTGCGCGCGCCGGCCCTCGATCTCCTGATCGAGCTGGCAGCGCGCGTCCGCACCCTGTCCAACGACCCCACGAGCACCCTGACCGTGACCAGCGCGGTCAGCGACGAGCGCTACCAGCAACTGCTCGGGGTGAGCGACCCTCCGGCCGCCGCCGGCTGGTCGTTCACGATCGCCCGCCGCTACGTGAACGAGGCCCAGGCCGGGGCCTTCCAAGCGATGCTCGACCGCCTTCAGGCGCTCAACCTGATCGCGTGGCAGCGCTTCCCGTCGGTGATCGAGGTCACGGTCGCCTCGGACGCCTCGCGAGTGCTCGTGCGCGGCGTGGGTGGGGACTAAATCTTCCGCCGACAAGATCCCATTCAACCGCCGCCGGGTGGCTCGCGGAGCGCTAGCTTGACGCTCCTTGCTGGGCATCGTCCAAACCCCCGACCACGTGCTCGCGCACGTACCGGAGTTTCCGTTCAAGCCGAGGTACCGCCGGTACGGCGAGCTCCGACTCGCGCACATCGACGAGGGCAAGGGATCTCCGGTGGTGTTCATCCACGGCGAGCCGACCTGGTCGTTCCTGTGGCGCAAGGTGATCCCGCCCGTCCGCGACGCCGGATATCGCTGCATCGCTCCCGACTTGCCGGGCTTCGGCCGCTCGGATAAGCCGATCGACGTCGACTGGTACACCTACGACCGGCACACCGACAGCGTCGCCAGGCTGTTCGCCGAGCTCAAGCTCCGGGATGCCACCCTCGTCGTGCACGACTGGGGCGGCCCGATCGGGCTGCGCGTGGCGGTCGAGCATCCCGAGTGGATCGGGCGTATGGTCGTGCTCGACACCGTTCTCTTCACCGGCTACCAGAAGATGACCGACGCCTGGCTCGCCTTCCGCGAGCTCGCTCAGCGCAGTGAGGATCTGCCCGTGTCGTTCCTGATCCGCGCCGGGTGCAAGAGCGTCCTGGCGCCGAGCGTCTTGGCCGCCTACGAGGCGCCCTTCCCCAATCCAGCGGCCAAGGCTGGTGCTCGTGCCTTCCCGCTGATCCTCCCCACCTCGCCAAAAATGGAGGGCGCCGCGACCGGCCAGCGCGTGCTCGACGCGCTCGCCTCGGACCGCCGACCGAAGCTAATCATCTGGAGTGACGGCGACCCGATCCTGCCGATCGACGCCGGCTATCGGTTCGCCCGCGCGATCGGCGCCGACATCGACCACGTGATCAAGGGGGTCGGCCACTACCTCCAGGAGGACGCCGGCCACCAGATCGGTCGCATCATCGTCAGCTGGCTGAAGCGTCAGGTACCGGCCAAGCGATGATCGACGCGATCCGGACGCCCGACGAGCTGCTCGTAGACCTCCCCGACTTCGGGTTCGACCCGACCTACCGCCGGTTCCAGGGCCTGCGCCTCGCCCATCTCGATGTCGGCGACGGACCGCCCGTTTTGTTCCTCCACGGCGAGCCCACCTGGTCGTTCCTGTGGCGCAAGGTGATCCCGCCCGTCCGCGACGCCGGCTATCGCGCCATCGCCCCCGACCTGCCGGGCTTCGGCCGCTCAGACAAGCCGACCGACACCGGCTGGTACAGCTACGACCGCCACACGGCGGCCGTCGCGGCGCTGCTCGAGGAACTGGACCTCCGCGACGCCACCGTGGTCGTGCACGACTGGGGCGGTCCGATCGGTCTGCGGGTGGCCGTCGATCAGCCGGACCGGATCGCGCGCATCGTCGTGCTCGACACCGGTCTGTTCACGGGCCACCAGCGAATGAACGACGCCTGGATGGCCTTTCGCAACTTCGTCGAGCGCACCGAGGACCTCCCGGTCGGGCTCTTAGTCCGCCGGGCCTGTGCCCGCGATCCGGGCGACGCGGTGATCGCGGCCTACGACGCGCCGTTCGTCAACCCAGCGTCCAAAGCCGGCGCCCGGGCCTTCCCGCTGATCCTGCCTCTATCACCCGACGCACCCGGCGCGGCGGAGTGTGCGCGCGTGCTCGAAGCGCTGCGGGACGATCGCCGTCCCAAGCTGTTCCTGTGGGCCGACTCGGATCCGGTGATCCCGCTCGAGACCGGCCGGCGGTTCGCCGCCGCGCTCGGTGGCGAGATCGACCATGTGATCGCCGGCGCCTCCCACTTCCTCCAGGAAGATGCCGGCCCCGAGATCGGGCGGCTGATCGCTGACTGGCTCGCCTCGCGGCCCTAAGGGCGGCTAGGCGGCGCTCGGCTCCTGATCGGCTGCAGACGCGGAGCCGTTGATCATCTGGTCCATACGGGCCTCGTAAGCCGCCCGGGCCCCGTGATCGGCGGCCAGCATCAGCTGGTCGGCCTTCGTCAAGCGTACGATCGCGTCGGCGAGGCGGCGCGGTATGAGCCCCTGGAGGCGGATCAGCGTCCCGACGGATCTGGGGACGAACAGCTCGAACTTGCCGGTCTGGAGGAGCTCGACGATCGTGTTCGCGACGTCCTCGGGCTCGGGTGTTTTCAGTCCTCGCGCTGCCGAAACGCCCGAGTAGAGCTCGGTGTTGACCCCGATCGGGAGCACCTGATGCACCTCGATCCCCGTCCCGCGCAGCTCGGCGCGCAACGACTCGGTCAACCCCACCACCGCATGCTTGGTGGCGCAGTAGGTGGCGACGCCGGGGAAGCCGCCCTTGCCCGCGATCGAGGCGAGCTGGACGATGTGCCCACGGTGCCGGGGCGTGAAGCGCTCGATGGCCAGCTTGGAGCCGAGGATCACCCCGGTGATGTTGATGTCGACGAGCCGCGCGGCGGCGGCATCGGTCTCCTCGATGAATGGCCCGATCGGCATGATCCCGGCGTTGTTGACGAGCACGTCGAGCGGACCGAGCTGACGCTCGACCTCGTCCAGGAAGGCCGCGAAGCTCTCGCGGTCGGTCACGTCAAGCGGCAGGCCGACCGTGCCCGCACCGAGCTCGGACGCCGTCTGCTCGACCAGCGCGGCATCGACGTCGCCGATCCCCACGCGTGCCCCCTGCGCGATCAGGGCCGCCGCGGTGGCGCGCCCGATGCCCCGAGCTCCCCCGGTGATCGCGACCACCTGCCCATTCAGCGATCGCAACGTCTTTGGCATGAGAACAAATCCTCCTCGTGGTCTAACCCGGTCGGCGCGCCAGCGTCGAGCGGCAGCATCGCTTCCCCGGGACGGTACCGGTCTCGGCGGCGTTCCCGCGCTCCTGGCTGGCCAGCCAGTTTAACGCGGGGGGATCCTGAAACCGATGGCATGCTTCCGTTTCAACGGGCGGCTGATCGACGACCCTGCCGCTCACGTGCCGCCCGCGCCTAATCGCGTCGAGGTTTCGCGACGAACCGCTCGATTCGCAGCGACTGGGGGCGTGGCGAAAAAGGCCCGCATATCGTTCAAAATCCGCCACGCCCTAGTGAGGCGGCGGAGGCCCGGGATGTTCAAGGATGTCGCGACCCGTTGGCTTCAGTTCGGCGTCGAGCTCGAGCTGCCAGTAGTACCGCGTGAACGTGACCCCCGACCGGAACTCGCCCACGTGCGGCTCGATCACCTCCCCGCGCGCCATCCGGACGATCAGCTCGGGGTACGTCCGGCCGGGGAGCGCCGCGTACATGGGTGCCGGGAAGGCGCCACCGAAGCGCGTGTTGACATCGGTGATGCCGAGACCGATCTCGCGGTCGCGGAAGGCCTGCACCGTGCACGGCCCCCTCACCCCCAGGGCCTCGACCACCCGCCGGCCGAGGTCGATCAGCTCCGGATCCGCGATCACCGTGCCCTTGATCGACTCGCCACCGCGCGACTCGATCATCGTCCGGGGAATCACGTTCAGGCAGCGTCCCCGCAGGTCGCACAACGCATCCATCGAGAACTCCGGCCCGTCCATGAACCACTGCACCATGGCTGCCTCGGCGATGTAGTGCACGAAGAACTCGGCGGCGTGGATGTCGTCGGCGCGGTGGATCGAGCGCGCGCCCGAGCCCCAGCGCGGCTTGACCATGACCGGGAAGTGCTCGATCGGCTCACCCGGCAGGACCGTCGGCGGCGACGGCAGTCGATGACGTTCTAAGAGCAGATGTGTCTCGTATTTGTCGAACGTGGCGCGCGCGATCTCAGGATCCGGGACGAACGCGGGCAGCAGACCGGCGGCGCGGGCGTCCGCCAGCACGTCCAGATCGAGATCGGTGAGCGGCACGACCGCGACCACCCCGAACTCGTCGCACAGGGCGCGCAAAGCCGGCACGTAGTCGGGGTCCGCGATTGGCGGCACGGCACGACGCACGTGAGCGGCGTACTGGGCCGGCGCCAGTGGATTCGGGTCCGCGGCGACGACGGTGGCGTGCTGGGCGAACGCCGACACGATGTCGTACCGCTTGCCGACGCCGGTGAGGAGCACGGCTACGGTGTCGGCGGAATCCACCCGCCCCTCTCTCCCTTGTAGATCCCCTCGCCCCCGAGCACCATCCTCACTGTCCGGGCGAGGATCAGCAGGTCGAGCCGCAGCGAGCGGTGCTCGACGTACCACAGGTCGAGCTCGATTCGCTGCGGCCAGGGCAGCGATGCGCGCCCGTTGACCTGCGCCCATCCGCTGATCCCAGGTTTGACCGCCAGCCGCCCTCGCTCGCGCTCTGTGTACTGCTCGACCTGGACGGGCAGCGTCGGACGCGGGCCGACGATCGACATCTCGCCGCGCAGCACGTTCCACAGGTTCGGGAGCTCGTCCAGCGAGTAGCGACGCAGGAAGGTCCCGAGCCGCGTGATCCGGTCATCCCCCTCCCGGATGGCCAGGCCGGCGCCGGTGAACTCGGCGCCCTTCACCATCGTGCGCAGCTTGTAGATCTCAAACAGCTCGCCGTCCTTGCCGACGCGGGTCTGGGTGTACAGCGGATGGCCGGGGGACTCGAGCCGAATCGCCACCGCCAGGGCCGCGACGACCGGCGCACTGAGAACCGACAGCGGCCCGGCAATCGCCACATCGAGCGCGCGCTGAAGCGTCACCGGGTTCCCTCCGCCGGTTCCCAGCCCGCCGAGGTGCCGTGCACCAGCCAGTCCCACAGCCCCGCCGCCAGCGACGCCGTCGTGAGCACGTAATAACGGGCAACCAACAGAAACCGAGCCCGGATCACCCCGGCGAGCGCCGCCGCCAGCAGCACGGCAACCTGGAAGGCCAGCGTCACGATGTACACCCACCCCTGCCCGAGCAGCACCACGTTCAGCACGAACGCGAGCACGTGCAGGAACGGGGTCAGGTAGCGCAGGATCCGGTGCGAGACGATCATCAGGGCGTAGAGCGGGTCGTACCCGCGGGGCGAGAGCATTCCCCCACGCACGACGATCGGCCAGGTGTGGCTCATCATCCGGCGCTTGCGCGCGAACTCGCCCTCGATCGTCGGGACCATCTTCTCGCTGGCCTGCGCCTCGCGCACGGCCAGGGCCAACCATCCCCGCTTGACCATGTTGAACGGGAACGACAGGTCGTGGCCCATGATCGGGTCGACCACCAGGTAGGACTCCCGCCGGGTGGCGTAGATCGCGCCGTTGCCGCCGGTCACGGACCGCACGCGGGACTCGAGCGCCCGCAGTGCGAGCTCGTAGCGCCAGTAGAGGCCCTCCTGGTTGGTCCCGCGCGCATCCACCAGCTGCACCTCGCCGCAGACGTAGCCGACCCGCTCATCCGCGAACGGCGCCACCAACCGCCGCAGGGCCTCGGGCTGCCAGCTCACGTTGGCGTCCGAGAAGGCCACGACCTCGTTGCGGGCCTTCTCCACCCCGGCGTCCTGGGCCCGGATCTTGCCCCCGCGCGGGAGTTCGAGTACGACGTCGGCGCCGGCCGACCGGGCCCGAGCCGCGGTCCCGTCCGGCGAACCGTCGCAGGCGACGATCACCTCGACCAGCTGGGACGGATAGTCGAGCGCGCGGATGTTGGCCACGCGCTCGGCAATCACGTCCTCCTCGGCGTAGGCGGCGACGATGACCGACACGGCCGGCAGCTCGTCGTCGGGCAGCGCCCGCACCCGCGGCCGCCGGCGTCGCAGCCAAGCGAGCAGGCCGAGGAGCACCGGATAGCCGGCGTGGGCATACAGGATCAGGCCGATCGAGGCCCAGAAGACGATGGCAACGACAGTCAAAGCGCGGCTATCCAACCAGGTCCTGATAAAGGGCCAAGGTCTCGCGAGCGGCCGCCTCCCACGAGTACGGCCCACGCCCGGCGGTCAGGGCCCCCGTCGCCAGGCACTCGCGCTCCCGTGAATCGACCAGCAACGCGGCCAGCGCCCCGCGCAGCGCGTCGGGATCCCCGGGCGCAACCAGCCGTGCCGCACCCAGATTTGCGAGCTCGCCGAACCCGCCTACGTCGCTGACCACGATCGGCTTGCCGAACGCCAGCGCGGTGGCGAGTACTCCTGACCAGTCGAGCCGCTCGGTGCGCTCGTAAGGAAGCACCACGATGTCGGCCCGGCGGAAGAACGCGGGTAGCTCGGCGTCGGACACGAACCGGGGGATGAACCGGACCCGGTCGCCGGCCCGTGCCCGCAACGGCTCGAGCGGCATCCGCGGCCGCCCCACGATCCACAGTTCCGCGCCGGAAACCCCCCGCCAGGCCTCGAGCAGCGTCTCGACGCCCTTGTACGGCCGGAGCAGGCCGAAGAACAGCACCACCGGCTCGCGCACGCCCGCCAGCCCGGCGGGCAGGGGAACCTCGCGCTCCAGCAGCGTCAGGTGCCTGAACGCGCCGTGGTGGATGACCCGCACCTTCCCCGGGTCGACCCCAAGCTCGGACACCAGCAGCTCGCGTCCGTAGCCCGAGTGCGCCACCACCGCGTCGACCGCGTCGTAGAGCCGACGCTGGGCCCACGCCTGTCCGGGCCGGGGCTCGCGGGGAAGGAGGTCGTGCGCGGTGAGGACCGTCGGCCGATTGGGCAGCAACCACTGGTCGAGCGCTTGCACGGCAAGCCACTGGAAGTGGACGACGTCCGCCGCGCGCGCCAGCGATCGGTAGCGGAGCATGTCCGGGACGTGCTCGACCAGCTTGGAGGCGAACCGCGCCGGCGATCCAGGCGCGCCGACGGCCCGCCGGTAAAACAACTCACGGACGGCGTAGCCGTCGGGCGACGGGACCGTCCCGTAGGGGAACCGACTGGTGATCAGCTCGACTTCGACCCCCGCCTCGGCCGCGGCCAGCGCCGAGCACAGGGCGTGGTCATACGGACGCGTAAACGCCGATGGGTCGACCATCTGGACTCGCATCAGCGCATCAGTGCCGCGGCTCGTCGAGCGGTCGACCGGCCAGCCGCGCGAGCCGCCGGGCGGTAGCGCGAAGCTCCTCGCCGCCGATCGCAAGCACGCGCGCGTGACGATCGCGCCGCAAGCGCAATACGGCCGGGGCCAGGGCCGACAGGCTCGGCTCGCCCGGGCTGCGTGCCAGTAGGTCGGCCGCGCAGCGCAACGGATGGCGCAGGACCAACGCCAGCTGCGCGGCCGCACGAGCCGCCATGCCGTCGTCCTCGCGGTAGTCGATCCGGAGTGCCTGCGACACGACCGGGCAGGGCGACTCGGGCCGGGCGGCAGCCTCGACGCGGGCGTGCCCGAGGGTCCCGACGAACTCGGCCATCGGGTCCTTCCGCACGGGAAACCGGTCAGCCACGACCACAACCTCGGCGGGCGCGGATGCTCGGCCGGCGGGGCGGTTGGACAGCGCCAGGCCGGCGAGCTCATCGACCGACAGGAGCGCATCGAGCGCCAGATAACGGCCTCGCTCGAGGCGCCCAACGTTGGCCGCGGGCGCCCCACGAGGGGGAGCCGCACCCCGACCGAGGGCCGGTCGCCCAGCCCGCATCCCACCCCGGCGCAGCCGGCCGAACGCCCGCGAGACCGCCGGCTGGGGCGTGAACCCGTCGTATCGGCGACCAAGCCAGGCGCGTCCGGCGGCGTACCCGCGCCACTGGCGACGCAACTCTCGCAACGTGACGCGGTAGCGGTGCTCGACCTGGGCGCCGCGCCGTAGCTCCAGCCGCCAGCCGGCCTGCTGCAGGCGCCAGCTGAAGTCGGTGTCCTCGGCCGCTCGTACCCCCTCGTAGAAGCCTCCGATTTGCTCGAACGCCGCGCGGCGCACGAGCAGATTGGCCGCCACGGCGCGGGGACGGTAGGGGTGGTTCAGATGAGCCTGCTGGGACAGAAAGCTGCGCGCCGAGCCGTAGCGTGACGCCAGCGTCTCGCCTCCCGGCATCGGCACCACCTCGCCGGCGAGCGCGCCGACGTCGCCGGCGACCGGGGCGGCGAAGTAGGCGTCGAGCAGAGCGGCCGGGGCCCGGCAATCGGCGTCGAGGAACAGGATCCATTCGCCGCGCGCCCGCGCCGCGCCCGCGTTGCGCGCGTGGGCGGGCGAGCGCTCTCCGGCCGCCTCGATCACCACCACTCCATCCTGCGCGACCGCCACCCCCGAGTTGTCGGCCAGGATGAGCTCGTCACCCGGGCCGAGCTCGAGCGCGAGCAGAGCCTGGACCGCCGCCTCCGCCGCGCGCTCGTCTCCGGCGAACGGCATCACCACGCTGACCTCAGGCCGGCTCACCGGCAGCCCTCCCTCGTCGGGCTCGCAAGGCGCGCGCGAGCAGCACGCGGGCCTGCGCGAGCTCCTGCGGGTGCGCGAACCCGGTAGCCAGCAGCACGAGCGGCATCAGCGCCAGAACGACCGCCCGCGCCAGGAAGCCGACCAGGCCATGCGTGGGGAGCAGCAGATCCCCGGCCGCGGACAGGCCGCCCAGCACCACGGTCAGCTGAACCAGGCGCCGCCACTCGAACCGGGCCGCGAAGGCGCTGCGGATCAGCAGGTGCATGACCCCGATCATCACCACGTAGGCGCCGCACAGCGCAATTCCCGCGCCGGCAATCCCCAGCGGCGGGACCAGCAGCAGCAGCAGCACAACGTTCGTGGCGAGGCCCAAGATCGCGGCCGGGAAGTTGCGCGTGGTCACCTTGGCGCGGCCGGCGATGACCAGGAACACCACCCACAGCCCGTACATGGCCCAGCCAAGCGCGACCCACGGGAGCGCCCGGTAGGCCCCGAAGTACGCCGGGGCGGCCAGCACTCGAAGCACCCAGCGCCCGAGCAGGGCCAGGCCGGCGACCACCATCCCGCTGACCAGGAGGTAGTAGGTGGTGACCAGTCCGTACAGCCGTGCGGCCTCGGCGTCGTCGCGAATCGAGTAGGCCAGGGGCGGCCACGCGTACTGGAACGCCCGCACGATGAACGCCACCGCCCCGGCCAACTTAACCGCGATCGAGTAAAGGCCGGCCATCGTCGGCGATCGGCTGTGGTAGATGTAGTAGCGGTCGACGATGCTGAGCGCGTACACGGACGCCTCGGCGGGAACGGTGGGCAGGCCGAAGCGCAGGAGCACTCCGTGCGCCTCGGCCAGCGGATGGCGGGTCAGCAGTCGATCGCGCATCGTCCACCACAGAGCCAGCAGGACAAGCGTCGAGGCGCCGTAGTTGCCCAGGAGCAGGCCCTGCGCGCCGTCCTTGAGCACAACGACCAACACCACGGAGGAGGCGATCGTTAAGGCCACGTTCGTCAGCGAGGCGATCGCGTACGTCCGCAGACGCTCGTCGACCCGGAGGAGCGCATAGGCCAGCTCGAGGTTCGTGAACGACCACAGGCCGAGCACAGCGATGCGGAAGATCGTCGGGTCGCTGTAGCCGAGCACGAGCTTTGACAGTGGCGCGGCAAAGCCGGCCAGCACCACCGATGCGATCGTCGTGGTCACAAGCAGGAAGCCGACCGCGCGCCGAGCCAGCGCGTCCCGCCTCTGCTGGTCGTCGTCGGCAAAGTAGAAGCGCAGGAACGACTCGATCATCCCGAAGCGCACCAGGATGCTGATCAGGATCACCCCGTTGCCCAGCAGCTCGACCACCCCGTAGCCGGCCGGGGAGATGTACCGGGTGTAAACCGGCAGCAGCAGGACCGCCATGAACTTCGAGGCCAGATCCGCGACCTGATAGGCCGCGAGCGAGCTCACCAGGCGTTTGAGATAACCCGTCACACCGACAAACGGTAAGGCGACAGAGGCTGAGGCGCCGCCGTCAGGCGCCGCCGACCATGCCCATTCATCCGACTGTAACGGTGGTATCGGAGGTACCGGGCGCGGGCGGGATCTGCGCCGGGAACCGGCCCGTATTGCACGCCGCGTCCGTGACCTCGAGACCGATCAGATAGGTCCCCGCGGGGGCGAGGCGCTGGTGGATCTCGCCATCCCACACCGCGGTCTGGCCCTTCCACGGCGTCAGGAACGTCTTGACCAGATGCGGCCCGCCCGGCATGCCGGTGCGGTAGATCAGGATCGTCCCGCCACGGTTCTCGTTGCCCCGGTAGCGAATCGTCACGCTCGTGGCCCCGGAGCCGGTCGGTATGACCGTCGGAGCGATGCTCGTGATCACCGGATGGGGCGGGAGCGTCTTGACCTTCACCGGCGCCTGGGTGAGCGGGATCAGCCGGCCCTGGTGACGAAGTGCGACCCGCAGGTAGTAGCTCCCATCGGGCGCGATCTGCCCGTTCGACTCGCGGCCGTCCCAATGGAAGACGCCGTCTGGGTGGCGGTTGTAGGCACGCATGTGGCGGCCGCTGGCCAGGGTGTCGACGATCTGTCCCGTCGCATCACTGATCACGTACACGTCGACGGTGTCGCTCCGGTGCTGCAGGTAGAACGAGATCGTGGCCGAGCCCGTGTCGTACTTCCCGCATCTAACCGGGTGGGCCGGATCGATCACGCCGGGCACGAAGCTCGGGTAGCCGGCGATCAGGGGCGTGGTCACCTTGAGGTGCTGGGTGACGAAGAACGCTCCGATCGTCGCCGCGACCAACACCGCGAACGCGCCGGTCGAGAGCCTGGACGTCGTCAACGGAAGTACGGTCCAGCGAGCCTGCTCACAGCCCCAAGACTGCCACGTTCGGGACCTCGAACTCGTGAAACGCCGCCAGCCCCCGCGGATCGCGGCTGCACAGCACCACCCGGATCGAGCCGCCGTGGCAGACCACAAGGGCGGGCAGCTCGCCCGCGGCCTCGACGTCGTTCAGGGCGGCCAGCACGCGGTCCTGCTGCTCCTGGAGCGACTCCCCACCGGGGAAGCGCCAATCCGGACCAGCGCGCATCCAGGCGGCATAGAGCTCCGGATCGGCCTGCCGGATTTCGGGGAACAGGTGCCCTTCCCACTGCCCGCGGTTCGCCTCACGCAGGCGCGGATCGAGTCGCGGGGGGAGGCCGATGCGGGCGCCCACGATCTCGGCCGTCTCCCGGGCGCGGCTCAGGTCCGACGACCACAGCGACCGGATCGGCTCCGGCTCGGCGGCGATCTTTTCGGCCAGCTCGCGCGCCTGCGCCCTGCCGGTGTCGTTCAAGGGCGTGTCGCGGAAGCCCTGGAAGCGCAACGGCGGGATGTTGTCGTTCGTCTCCCCGTGGCGTGCCAGGAGGATTCCGCGGAACGCGTCGCCCCCGACGTTCACCGGCCGTCTATGCCCAGCGTGTCCGACCGCAGCCCCAGCCGAAGCGTCTCGAGCGGGAGGATCTCGCCGACGGGCACGTTGCTCAGGTTCACCTCCGGTCCGAACTTGCGGACGAACCACACCTGCTGGTCTTTGCGCGGCGCATCGAACAGGATGCTGTCCGGCGGGATCTCGTGCACGATCTCGGCGATCAGGCCCTCGCGGACCTCCCCGCTGGGGCGGAAGATGCCGGCTGTGCCCGCCTCGCGTCCCTCCGCGATCACCTTCCAGGCGCCGGCGGCCAGCTCCGCGTGCATCTGCTCGACCCACACGTAGGGCGGCGTGATGGCGCCCGTGTCGTCCTTGGAGCCGACCTCGGACAGGACCGTGAACTCGCGCGCCAGTCGCTCGATCAGCTCGAGCTTGCGTTCGTGCTCGAGCGCGATCGTCCCGTCGGAGATCTCGAAGTGCTCAAGACCCAGCTCGTGCGCCCACGCGATCAACTCTTCGAGGCGTCCCCGCGTGATCGCCAGCTCGGTCAGCGTCCCGCCGAGCACCACGGGGATCTCGTGCTCGCGATAGCAGGCCAGCTTGCGGTCAAGGTTGCGCGCGGCCAGCGCGGTGCCCCAACCCAGCTTGACGATGTCGACGAACTCGCCGCCGACCTCGACCATCCCCTCAATCTCGGCGATCGACAGACCCCGGTCGATCACGTGAGTCACGCCGCGCTCTCGCGGCTTGGAGCTCCGCTCCGGGAGGTCGAGCAGGTCGCGCATCAGTGGCTGGCTACTGTGCGGATAGGTCGTTGCCGACGGTCACGTAGACCAGCGAGGTACAGCCCGCGCCAGACGCCGAACAGGCAACCTGTTTCGTGGCGGAATTGACCGCCTGCACCGACTTCGCTTTGAGCTTCAGGTACTGGGCCACGGCCAAGGCATCCGTCCGGTTGGCCGGCGCTGCGTAGGCGACGATGCTGGTCGTCTGGGTCTGGTTGGTGGCGTTGGTAACTGCCCCCTTCCGGAACCCTTCCGCAGACAGCTTGTTCGAGACGCTCATGGCCAGTCCGTTCTGGTCGGTCCCGTTCAGCACGGACACGGTCACATCGGAGGGCCGCACGATCACGGTCCCCTTGGGCACGGTGCGGTGGCTGGTCAGGGTGCTCGCGAGCGACGACTTAGGCTTGTGGGAGCCGCTCCCCTTGGAAAGCACGAGCACGGCCACGACGACCGCCGCCGCCCCGATCAGGGCGACGAGTACCGCCAGGATCGTCCGCCCGGTGCGGGAGCGCTTCGGGGCCGGTCGCACCGGCATGGCAGGACGTCCTGCGCCGGAATTGGACTGCCCGCCTCCGGATTTCGGCTGCCCACCCACCCGCCGCTGCCCGCTCGTCGGTCGAGACTGGCCGCCGTTGGGACGATTTGGATAACCGCCTGCCCCGCCGGCGGTCCGGCCCGGTTCGGCCGGCTGACGGGGCCGGGGGCCAACCGGCGCCCCGACTGGGACGGGGCGCTGCATGGTCCCCGATGCCGCCGCGGGCACGGGAGTCGTGCCGTTGGGGGCGCCACCGTGCATCGTGGCCGGCTGCGGCTCCTCGGCCGGCAGCTCCGGCATCGGGATCAGACGGGTAGCCGCGGCCAGCGCAGGCGCGGCCATGCCGGCGGGCGCCGCGGGAGGGAACGAAAGACCGTCAGCTCGGTCCGCGCCGACACCGGCTACGGCGCGCTGCGCGATGCCGGCTTGGGCCGCGGCAACTCTCGGGCCGGTGGCGCGTACCGAGATCTCCGCCGGCAGCGCCGCGACCTGATCGGCCAGGTCGGCGAGCTGGGTCTCCAACTCCTGGACTCGGAACCCTGCCTCATCGGCGCGCGAGCGCAGCGTCGCGGTCTCGCGGGCGTGAGCGAAGTACAGGAGGATGAGTAACGCCAGCCCGATCAGCGATGCGAAGCCGGCATCGGCTCCGACCGAAGAGATGAAGTGGTGGACCGAGAGGGCGAACGGGAGCGAAGCCATCACACGCAGGCGCCAGTCTACGTCGGGAGGCCAGGGAGATCCGAGTGGATCCCGCGCCGAACCGCCTCACCATTGCGAACCGAATCGCCCTGCGACAGACGCGAGTCCGAGAGCTTGGCCACGTGCTTTGCCAGCCCGGCGGCGTCCCCCTCGAGCACGAGCAGGTTGATCTCGCCGAAGATCCTCTCCACCGACTGCGGCTCGAGCGGCTCGCGGGCCGCCCGCAGGATCTTCTGGGCCGGCGTCGGCTGGAGTCGCTCGTACGGATTGAACAGCTCCTCGTGGAGCTTCTCGCCCGGTCGCGCGCCGACGATCTCGATCGCGATGTCGCGCTCGGGCTCCAGGCCGGACAGGTGGATCATCGTCTTGGCCAAGTCGAGGATGCCCACCGGCTCGCCCATCTCGAGCACGAACACCTCGCCGCTTCGCTCGCTCAGCGACCCGGCCCGGATGATCAGCTGCACGGCCTCGGGAATCGTCATGAAGTAGCGCTTCATGCGCGGATCGGTCACGGTTACCGGGCCGCCCGCCGCGATCTGGCGGCGGAAGATCGGCACCACTGAGCCGGACGAGCCGAGCACGTTGCCGAACCGGACCGTCGCGTACTTGGTCTGCGGAAACCGCAGCGCGGCCGCCTCGACCGCCCACTCAGCGAGCGCCTTTGATGCGCCCATCACGGTCGCCGGCGTGACCGCCTTGTCGGTCGAGACGTGCACGAACGTCCCCACCTGCGCCTCGGCCGCGATTCGTGCCACCACGCGTGTGGCCAGGGCGTTGTTGCGGATCGCCTCGACGGGGTTGACTTCCATCATCGTCACGTGCTTGTAGGCGGCCGCATGGAAGACGATGCTCGGCCGGTGCTCCGTGAGAACTTCGCGCATCCGCTCCTCTTCCCTGCAATCGGCCAGCACCGGAACAGCCGTCCGCACGTGGCGATCCTCCTCGAGCTCGCGCACGATCTCGAACAGATTGTCCTCAGCGTGGTCGACCAAAATGATCGATCGGGGCGCGACGCGGGCGATCTGACGGCACAGCTCGGAGCCGATCGAGCCGCCCGCGCCGGTCACCATCACGATCTGGCCCGACAGGTACGCGCCGACCCGCTCAATCTCCATCCGCACGGGCTCGCGTCCCAGGATGTCCTCGACCCGTACCTCGCGCAGCTGGCGGGTGACGTTCAGATGACCGGTTGAGTCCCTGAGCAGCTCGAACACCGTCGGGGTCGTCCGCACCGGGATGCCACGCTCGCGGCAGGCGGCCACCACGCGGCCCCGAAGCGTGCCCGGAGCGGAGGGGATCGCGATCACGACTTCGTCCGGCTCGACCTCGTCGAGCACCCGGGCCAGGTCCTCTGAATCGGTCGTGCCGACCACCTTCAGGCCGTGCTCGTCCTTCATGCCGAGCTTGCGCGGGTCGTCGTCCACGAAGCCAACCGGTCGCAGCCGCAGCTGCGGGTTGCGGATCAGCTCGCGCACGACCAAGCGGCCGCCGTCGCCACCACCGACGATCAGCACGTCGCGGGCGCCCTTGGCCGCTCTGAAGCTGCGCACGCGGCCCTCGATGACCAGATGCACGAGGAACCGGGCGCCGATCAGCAGCGCCAGCGCGAGCAGCAGGAAGAGCGCAATCACGCTTCCGGGCAGGTTGACCGGCGTGGTCTGGGAGTCGGCGGTGGTCGTCACCGGGTGCAGGAAGGCGATCGCCCCGACGATCACCAGCGTGGCGACGATCACGCCCTTGACCACGGCCTCGTAGTCGCGCTGGCCGACGAACGTCCACAGCCGCTGGTACTGACCGAAGGCGGCCAGTACCGCCAACGCCACCGGCACAACCCAGAAGATCGTGTGGGTGAGGAGGTCCCCGTAGCGGTCGTTGGCCCCGCCGAACCCGCTCTCGAACCTCAAGCGAAAGGCAAGGTAATAAGCGAGCGCGACCAAGATCCCGTCCACGAGCAGCTGGGGCACGGAGTGGCGGTGAACGGGAAAGGCCGCGGATCTGATCCGCCGGCGCATGCGGCGGGGATTGTAATGACGATGTTGTCAACACCCCCTAAAGGGGTCGCTTCGGCGGTCGCTTCGGCGGCTCGTCCGTCCGGCGACACCGCTGCCCCGCGGGGGTCGCGTTTCGGACTGGATTGGACGCGAGTGTCGCGGGACGGACGCCGCCGCCTCGCTCCTAGCGTCGTCGTTAGCCCTGGGTTATGGCACGCTCTGCGTCGTTGTGCGGGCCAGGGAGTGCCCGTGGTTATCGAGCGCCTGGACCGACACGTATTGGCGGGCGGGGGCCTTGATCGCGGTCTCGAAGCCCTTCTTCTTAGCCGTCGCCACCGCCGGCATCGCGTACGGGCTGTTGCCGGCGTATACGCGCCATTTAGCCACGTTCGTCGCCCCGTTCCAGCTCGCGTAAACGGTCATCTTGCGGCCGTGGGGGGTGGCTGCGACCGCGGGTGGGGTGGTCGGCGTGCCGTTCCAGGGGAAGCGGTACGCGCGATAGCTGATGTTGGCGTCCACGAAGCGGCCCTCGAAGATGAGCTTGTTCTGCGCGTTGTACTGGCTGAAGTAGGGCGCCTCCCCCCAACCGACGAAATCGTCGCCGCCCGGCATCTCCTGTTCGTTGCCCTCGAAGCTCGAGAGGACCGGCGGATCGAGGTCGAGCTGCGTGAGCACGGTGGCGGTCTTGCGCGCGACGTTCAGGCGAAGCTCGAGCGCGCGCGACTCCGAGTGCACGTAGGGCGGACCGGCGCCGTCGTCGAACATCGAGACGAGAGCGTCCCCGCTGGCGCGGGCCCTCACGTCGTGCTGGAAGGCGAACGACGCCCCGGGTCCGAGCTTGAAGTTCGAGTACTTGCCGCCCAGCGTCCATATGGTCGCCGCCGTCTGGCGGTTGACCTTGTACACCGCCCAGGTGTTACGCCCTGAGATCAGCAGGTTCCCGCCGTCGTCGGCCGCGACCGAGTTGACGTGGAAGTAGTCATAGGGCGTCCACACCGAGTTGGGCTTTACCACCTTGCTCTTCTTCTTGTGCACGTTGAGCGGCCGGGTGTAGCTGGCGGTGAGCGGCACATGGTCGAGGCTGTCCCACTGGAATAGGACCAGGCCAGTGGGGATATCGATCTCTTGGACGACCGAGTCGAGCACGACCTCGGCGGCCGATGCGCCGACCGCGGTCGCATTCACGACCACCGGGAATGTCGCGGTGATCAGGGCGCTGCCGCGCCCGGTCAGCTGGAACTCGTGCAGGTCGGCCGACAGCCCGTTCGCCGCCGAGATCGTGTGGATCACCTGATACGAGCTGTTCATGATGATGTCCTGTCCGACTCCCACGCCCGCGGTCTCGTTGCCCTGCCACCAGGTCAGCACCGGTTGACCCTGGTAGCTCTGGACTCGGAAGTCGGTCGCCGCGTCGTTGGTCGGCATCGGGTCGAACCAGATCAGCCCGCCCCGTGGGCCGATGATCTCGGGGCCCTGCTGGAGCGGACCGATCTGCGGCGCCACGAATATGTCTCCTGACGCGGTCGGGTCGGGCTTGGTGATGGTGACCGCGGCCGGGGTAAGGTCGGGCCGCGATTGGAAGTACCAGACGTCTCCGTTGACGCGCGGCAGCTGCGGGCGCTTCTCCGCCGGGAGGGTGCCTGCCGGCACGGCGACCTGGAACTGGTAGGTGCCGTTGTGGGAGCCTTCGATGTTCAGCGAGGTGCTCACAGTCACCGTCTCGCCGGGAGTAAACGGATCGCTCGGGATGAAGCTGCCCCCGTTGCCGTCTGAGTCGGACTCCACCGCGCCGGCGTGGACCCCGCTACTAGACCCGGTCACCGTGATCGTCCCGAACTTGGAGACGGGCAGGCCGCGGATCGCGATCTGCGTCTGCGGCGACGCGAAGTGGCTGCCCGGGATCGGGAACACGTATACGGGCGGCGGCCCGCTCGGCGGCTTGGGCGCCGGCGCCTTCTTGGTCGGTGGTTTCTTGGCCTGCGTTGTCTTAGCGCTCGCGGCGGTGGTGACGCTCGAGCAGAAGAGCGCGACCAGGCACAGCAGCGCCACCGGGCGGGATGTCCGACGGATCAGTCTGCGCAACCGCCGGGGCATCCCGCCCAATTACCCGTTATGTCGGGCGAATCAGTATTCGCCCGGCAGTCCGTTGTTCGACCCGCTCGAGGTCGGGAATGCACTTGACGTCCCGAGCACGTGGTGGTGGGAGTCGAGCGCCTGCACCTTGTAGACCTTGAAGGAGCTTGTAAGGGGGATCGTCGTCTCAAAGCTGCTCTTCGTCGCGGTCGCCACCGCCTTCAGGCTATTGGCGCTCGAACCGGCCAGCACCCTCCAGCTCACAACCTGCGTGTCACCATCCCAACTCGCGTAGATGGTGGCCTTGGCGCCATTGTTGCGCACAGCACCACTGGGTGCGTAATACGGAATTCCGACCCATTTCTGGACGTAGGCCCGGTAGCTCTGGTCCGGCACAGGCCACACCGCGTCGAGCAGCAGCTTGCCGGTCTTGCTCTCTTCGGAGAAGAAGGGCTGAGAGCCCCAGCCGAGCTCCACGTTGCCGTTCGGCAGCTGCTCGATATTGCCGAGGTATGCGGCGTTGTAGGTATGAGGACGGGTGTAGCTGGTGACGAAGCTGCCGGTATGGCTCGGGATGTTGAGCTTGAGGACCAGGCCTTCCATGGTCCCGTTTGGATTGGCGAACTTCGCCTTGCCGCCCGAGTCGCCGGAGATCAGGCAGCAGTTGTCGTTGAACACGGTGAGCACGTTCCCGTGCAACTGGACGTCGTGCTGCCAGTGGAACTGAGCCTTGCGGGGGAGCGTGAACGTGCTGTTCTTGGGGTTGCCGCTCACCGTCCACTCGACCGCGTTGGTGGCACGGTCGACCAGATAGGCGGTCCAGGTGTCGCGCATCGAGACCAGGAAGGTCCCGTTGCCCGTCAGCTGGATCGAATTGATGTGGTAGGCGTCCCAGGGGACGCCGGGGAAGGGCTTCTGCTCCGACTGCGACAGTGGGATGTTCGGCGTGCCGCCGGGATTGAGCGCGTCCCACGTGTAGAGCAGCTGGCCGGTCGCCAGGTTGTACTCCTGGACCGCCGAGTCGAGCACCTGGCCGTTGGCGGAGCCGCCGTAGGGAGTGAGGTTCATCGGGACGACCTTGTACGCGGTGACCCAGGCGTTGGGACCGCTGATGATCATCTCGTGCTCGGAGATGATCCAGCCATCGGCGCCCTTGAGGGTGGCCACGTGCCGGTAGTGCTGGTCGACGACCTCGTCCTCGCCACTGGTCGTCTGGCCGGTGCCGGTCACGGTGCCCTGCCACCAGCTCAGGACCGGCTTGCCGTTGTAGGTCTGCGTCGTCAGATTCCCGGCCAGGACGTTCGTGCCGATCGGCAGAAACCACACCGGCTGCAAGTTGTGGTCGAGGATCAGAGGGCCGGCCTGGCCCGTGAGCGGTTGCTTGAAGAACAGGTTCTTGAACACGGCGACCATGAAGTAGCCCGGGGCGAGCTTGCTGAACTGAGTCTTGACGTCGGTGCTCAGCTTCGGCGGGTGCAGCTTCGGCGCCGACACGAAGCTCCAGGCGCCCTTGGTGCTGTATGCGCCGATCCCAGCGGCTTGGGCGCCGGCGGCAGCGATCGCCAGCGCGCAGCAGGCGGCCGTGGTGATTCCGGCGAGACGGCTGAGCTTTGACGTGATGCGTAACACGGGCACCTCCTCAGGCGGTTGACGACCCTAACACGGGGGCAGCGGCGAAGGTTGCGCAGAGGATTACCCGCCGATCAGCAGGTCTACCAGCACGCCCGGGTCGCGCCGCACCCGCTCGCCGGCGGCGCGCTCCCCATCCCGCTTGACCACCGTCAGCTCATCCGGATGGGACAGCCGCCGCAGGCGGCCCTCGGCGATCAGGCGCTCGTCGACGGCGCCAAGCCGACCCTCGAACACGGTGTAAACGGGCGTCCCGAGCGCCACCGCCTCGCGATTCATCGTGCCGCCGGCCGACACCACGACGTCGGCGAAGGCGACGAGCGATTGGGCGTCGATCGCCCGCTTGGGCACGATGAAGCCGCCGCGGCGCTCGAGTTCGGAGCGTTGCTCGGGCGTCCGCGGGAGCACCACCGTCTGCTCATCGGCCAAGCGGTCGAGCACGCTGGCAAACAGGTCATTCTCGAAGCGGTGGTACAGCGACACCTCCGGCGGCGTGCGCACAACCGCGATCGTTCCAGCGGAGTCGAGACCGAGGTCGTCGAGGACCGTGGGGTCGGGCTCGAAGTCGGCCAGGTAGTACTCCTCCTTCAGGCCCGGATAGGCGCGGATCTTGCCCCGCGCGCCGTATCGGTAGAGGCGCTGGGGCGGGATCGCGTCGGGGACGACGACGTTTCGGGCCAGCCGGCAGTTGACGTTGTGCTGGACGGTTGCCCACTCGTAGTCGAACGTCGTGGCAGACGGGATCCGCAGCAGCTTCGCCGCGACCATGATGTCGTTGGACCCATGCCCAAGCGCGTAGTCGAAGCGCCGGCCACGGGCCCATCGCGTTAGCGCGAGCGAGCGTTCGGCCAGGCCGCGCGCCTTGGCGGCGAGGCGGCCCCCGCGGTGGCGTCCGATCGCCGTGTGCGGGATCCCGAAGCGGTCGCACAGCTCGAGGGTCTGAGCGAAGTCGCGCGCGGTGACCTCCACCTCGTGGCCGCGCCCGCGCAGGTTCGCGATCACCGGCCGCATCACCAGCACGTGGGGCGAGTTGGTCAGATCAACCCAGATCCGCATGGCCGTGAGTAAACGCTCATAGCGCCCGGATCGTCGTCCCATAGATTGGTCGGCGGCGCCTGACGGCGGCGCCTTGGGCGCAGGCCGCTACATTTGCCACGATGCTGCTCGGCCCGGGGTCCGTCACCGATTCGCTTGTCACGCTTGCGACGCACATCATCCGTGACCTGGGGTTGGCGGGCGTGTCGGCGATGACGCTGACCTCCGGCGTGGTGGGCGTTCCGGGCTCGGAGCCGACGATGCTGTTCGCCGGCTTCAACGTCTTCCAGCGCCACCTGAGCATGTTCGGGATCGTGGTGTTCGGCGTACTGGGCGACATGATCGGCGCCTCGATCGCGTACGGCATCGGCTATTTCGGGCGGCGCGAGCTGGTCGAGCGCCACGGCAATAAGCTCCACATCTCGATGCGGAAGCTCGACCGCGCGGACGCGTGGTTCGACCGGTACGGCGCCCCGGTGATCGTCGTCTCGCGCTGGATCCCGTTCGCCCGGGCCGCCTTCCCGTATGCCGCAGGCGTAGCCCGGATGCCGTTCTGGCGCTTCCTGACGTTCGCAACGATCGGCTCGATCGTCTGGATCACGGCCCTCGGCGAGCTCGGCAACGCAGTGGGCAGCCAGTGGCAGAACTGGCGCCAGCACCTCGAGTACGTCGATTACGTATTCGCCGCCTTGCTGCTCGCCGCAATCGTGTATCTGATCGTGCGGGTGGCGCGAGCCCGCGGCAGCGACCCGGCCGCCGTGGCCTAGTGTCCCACCGGACGCCCGGGTCCCCCCAAGACTTTCCGGTCTGGCAGGCGGTGACGCTCGGCACGCTGCACGGGCCGGCGGAGCTGCTCCCGATCTCCTCCTCGGGACACATAGCGGTGATCCCGTGGCTGGCCCGGTGGAACTACAGCCGGCTCGACGACGAGCTGCGCAAGTCCTTCGAGGTCGCGCTCCACACCGGCACGGCCGCCGCGCTCCTCATCAGCCTGCGCGGCGAGGTGGATGAGGCCGTACGCGGCCTGAACCTCCGCCGGGCGCTGCTGATCGCGTGCTCGTTCGCGCCACCGGCGGTGATCGGCTACCGGTTCGAGCGCCCCATCGAGCGCCATTTCGGCACCCCGCCGACGGTCGCAGCCGGGCTCCTCGCCGGCGCGGCGGCGATGGCGCTGGCCGACCGCTCGCCCCAGGAGCGGCGGGATGAGCAAGCCGGGATGGTCGACGCCTTGTGGCTCGGGGTGGCGCAGGCGTGCTCGCTGGTCCCCGGCGTCTCGCGCAACGGCGCCACGCTGGCCGCGGCGCGGATGCGTCGCTTCAGCCGAGTCGACGCCAACCGCCTCTCGCGTCACGCCGCGCTGCCCGTGATCGCCGGCGCCACGCTGCTGAAGGGTGTGCGCCTGTACCGCCGCGGTCTGCCGGCAGGAGCCGCGGTCCCCTTCGCGGCCGGTGCCAGCGCCGCGTTCGTGTCGACGCTGGCCTCGACGCGGCTGATCCGCGCCCTGGAGCGCGACAGCTCGCTGCTGCCTTACGCGATCTACCGGATCGGGCTGGCGACGCTGATCGCCCGCCGCCTGCTTCAGGCCAGGGACCAGAGGTAGTCGGTGCCAAGGCGCTCGGGCCGGAGGCGCCACTCGAGGGCGAGGCGCCACAGCTCGGCCGGCGCTCGCGGCCCGGGTAGGTCGCATATCAGCGCGACCTCGGCCGTGGCCATGCTCCCAAACCGGCGCAAGGCGTCCTCAATCGGGAACGCCCCAGCAAATGCCGGCGACGCGCCGGCCGCGACCACGGCGCCCCGCAACGCCGCGTAGTCGGTGGGGCCATAGACCCCGCGCACCTCCCCGTCGGCGCCGACAAACTCGAGCGAGGGCAGCTTGACGCGGTCGCCGCCCGGCGTGCGGTGCTCGGGCGAGACGGCGCTGCAGCGGTCGAGATCCGCACCGAATGCCTCCAGGATCGCGTGCGAGCCGAGCGCGAGGCGGAGACGATCCACGTCCAGCCCCGGGACCGCGCGCGCCTCCTCGATCAGGGCGGTGGGCGTGTCGAGCTTGCGCCGGCGGCACATCAGCCCTTCGCGCAGGCGGCGCAGGTATTGATCCAGTATTCCGTCCGACCCACCCTGCTCCGACGCCGCCTTTACCGCCAGACAGGCGGGATATGAACTGCGGGGCGGCCCGGCCAGCCACAGCCGCGCGTCGACCGGCATCCCGCTCCGATCGGCCGCCTCGAGCAGTTCGGAGACAACGTGGGTCGGGTCGCCCACCTCTCGCGCCATGCCACACATCACGTAGCTGATCGAGAGCTCCCCGGCGAATTCGACGGCCAGCTTCCGCAAGGCGGGTTCGATCGCCCAGGACCACGGACACATCGGATCGGTGTAGTAGAGGGTGTGGACCACCGCGATGTAGCGCAAAATAGAGAGCACTCGATGAGCACGCTGCTCGGCACCACGCTCAACGGCCGTTACCGGCTGGAGGCTCGGATCGGCTCGGGCGGGATGTCGACGGTCTACCGGGCGACCGACGAGACCCTGCAGCGCCACGTGGCGATCAAGCTGATGCACCGCGAGATCGCCAGCGACTCGGACCAGCTCGAGCGGTTCCGGCGCGAGGCCCGAGCGGTCGCGCAGCTCTCGCACCCGCACATCGTCGGCGTGATCGACTACGGGGAGGATCTCGATCCCGCCCATCCCCGGCCCTACATCGTGTTCGAGTACGTGGAGGGCGAGACGCTCAAGGAGCGCATCCGCCGCACGGGTCGGCTGCCCATCACCGAGGCGGTGGCGTATGCGATCGAGATCGCCCGGGCGCTCGGCACCGCCCACGCCCGCCACATCGTCCACCGTGACGTCAAGCCCCAGAACGTGCTCATCGACGAGGAGGGGCAGGCCAAGGTCACCGACTTCGGGATCGCTCGCACCCTCGACGAGGAGGGGCTGACCGTCGACGGCCGGGTGCTTGGGACGACCGACTACGTCTCCCCTGAGCAGGCCCTGGGGCGGCCCGTGACCGGGCAGTCGGACCTCTACTCGCTGGGCATCGTGCTGTACGAGATGCTCACCGGTGAGGTCCCGTTCAAGGGCGAGAACCAGGTTGCGGTGGCGATGAAGCACGTGCGCGAGGAGCTGCCCGACGTCCAGCACAAGCGCCCCGAGATCTCCGCCGCGCTCGCCTCGGTGGTCGACGTCGCGACCGCGAAGCGCCTCGAGGATCGCTATGCCGACGACGCCGAGCTGATCGCCGACCTGGAGGACGTGCTGGCGATCGAGACGGCCCGGGCCGGCAGCGCCACCGGCGAGGTCACCAGCGTGCTGCGCACCCTGCCCTCTCAGACCCAGAGCCGGGTTCCGTTCCGGGTCCGCCACCGGGCCGGGGCGCTGGCCTTGATGTTGCTCCTGGTGGCGATCGTCGCCGGCGTGGTCATTTGGCTGGGCACCCGGACCCACCACTCGGCGCCCAGGTTGGCGGTGTCGCCGCCGGCCGCCCACCTAACCGCGGTCCAGCCCTGCCAGAACTGCGCCCACGACTACAACCCGGACGCCCTCACCGGCCCCAAGACCCAGAACCCACAGGACGACGAGCTGGCGATCGACGGCAACACGAGCACGGCGTGGGTGACCGAGCACTATTACAGCGGCTCCCTCCAGAAGCCAGGCGTCGGTCTCTACGTCGACATGGGCAAGTCGTTGCCGGTGATCGACATGTTGGTGTACACCCAGACCCCGGGCTGGCGCGGACAGATCTGGGGTTCAAACGTCCCGGTCGATCCCGACGTGTTCAACACCGGCCCGGCGGGCTGGACCGAGTTGGCGCAGGTGCCATCGATGCTGAAGAAGCAGAAGATCGCGCTCAACACCGCCGGGAAGAGCTATCGCTACTACCTGGTCTGGATCACGGCGCTGCCGCCCGGCAACAACTACGCCGCGATCAACGAGATCGCCCTCTACCAGCTCACGCACTGAGGGGGTGGCTCACGTCAACCGGGTGCGGCGACCCGGTCCCGATCGCGGACCCTACCCGTAGTCGTAAAAACCTCGCCCTGACTTCCGTCCGAGCCGGCCACTCGCGACCATTCGCTTCAGCAGCGGCGGCGGGGCGTACTCATCGCGCTTGAACTCCTCATAGAGCGAGTCGCACACCGCGTAGAGGACGTCGAGGCCGATGAAGTCGCACAGAGTCAGCGGCCCCATCGGGTGTCCGCAACCGAGCTTCATGCCGTTGTCGATGTCCTCGCGGGAGGCAAAGCCCTCCTCGTACATCCGGACCGCCGCCATCAGGTACGGGACGAGCAGCATGTTGACGATGAACCCCGACCGGTCCTTGGTCTCGATCGGGCGCTTGCCCAGCCGCTCAATGAACCGTCGGGCCCCCGCCACCGTCTCCTCGCTGGTGTCCAGGGCGACAACCACCTCGACGAGATTCATTACCGGCACCGGGGAGAAGAAGTGCAGTCCGAGCACGCGCGTGGGGTCTCGGATGGACTGCGCCAGCTCGGCGATCGGGATCGATGAGGTGTTCGAAGCGACGATCGTGTGCTCGGAGACGACGCTGTCGATCGCGCCCATCACCTCGAGCTTGAGACGCTCGTTCTCGGGGACCGCCTCGACGACCAGGTCGGCCTCGCCGATCGCCTCGAGCTCCGTGGTCAACTCGATCCGCTCGCGCACCACCCGGGCCTCGCCCTCGTCGAGCTTGCCGCCCCGCACCGCGCGCGCCAGCGACGTCTCGATCCGCTCCCCCGCACGTCCCAGCGACGCCTGGTCGATGTCCCGCACGATCACCGGCATCCCGGCGACCGCCACCGACTCCGCGATGCCCGTCCCCATGAAGCCGCCACCAACTATCGCTACTGATTCGATCTCGCTCATGGCGCGGCAGATTAGTAACGAACACGCCGCTCGGCCGCGTGGCGCTCGACGGCGAGCTCCACAAGCCGGTCGAGCAGCTCGGCGTACGCCACTCCACTCGCCTCAAACAGCGCCGCGAACACGCTCGTGCTCGTGAAGCCGGGCAGCGTGTTGAGTTCGTTAAGCAGCACGCGCTCGCCCTCGATGAAGAAGTCCACTCGGGCCAACCCGCTGCACCGGGCCAGCAAGAAGGCCTCGATCGCCACCTCGCGGATGCGCTCACGCACGCGTTCGGGGACGCGCGCAGGCACCACCAGACGCATCCCGCCGGGGCTGTACTTGGCCTCGTAGTCGTACCAGCCCGCCTCGCCGGCGGCGAGCACGATCTCTCCCGGGTCCGACGCGATTGGGTCACCGTTGCCGATCACCGAGCATTCGACCTCGATTCCGCGAGCGGCCGCTTCGACGATCGCCAGCGAGTCGTGCTCGAACGCGGTCTCCAAAGCCGTCGGTAGCTCGTCAGCACCGGCCGCCCGGACAATCCCGACCGAGGACCCCAGCCGCGCCGGCTTGACGAACACCGGCAGGCCGAGCGGGCCCAGCTCGGCGAGCACGTGCTCGCGGTCGGCGGCGAACGCCGAGGCCCGGACCGCGCGGTAGTCGACCTGCGGCATCCCGGCGTGCGCCATTAGCTCCTTGAACATCAACTTGTCCATGCACAGCGCCGAGGCGAGAACACCGGCTCCCACGTACGGGACGTCGAGGCATTCGAGCAGGCCCTGCACGGTGCCGTCCTCGCCGAACGGCCCGTGCAGCACCGGGAAGACGACGTCGACGCCGTCGAGGCCGCCACCGGGCTTGACCTCCACCACGGCGCCGTCCCGCCGCCACACGCCATCGCGCCCGATTTCGATCGCGATCGGCTCGTGACCAGCCTCTGAGAGCCCGGCGCGGACCGACGCCGCGGAGGCGAGCGATACCTCATGCTCGGAGGAGCGGCCGCCTCCGAGCACGGCAACACGAGCTGGCTTCATCCTGTCTTCGGCGTCGAGGTGGTGCCGGCGGACGTGGTCGTCGTCGTGCTCGGCGCGTTCGTCGTCGTCGTCGGCGTAGTCGTCGTCGTCGTGTAGTGCCCGACGACGATCGTCACCGTGCTCCCCTTCTTGGCCTGGCTACCCGCGGTGGGGCTCTGGGAGAGGACGACCTTGTCCTGGCTTTGGTTGGTCACGTCCTGCTGCTGCACCGTGGCCGGGAAGCCCTGGGAACCGAGCGTCGCCTCAGCCGATCCGAACTTCTGCCCGACGACGTTCGGCACGGTCGGCGTCGGCGGCGCCTTGGCCACCACGAGCGTGATCGTCGACCCCGGAGGCTCCATGCTGCCGCCGATCGGGGTCTGACTGATCACGGTCCCGGCGGGTGCCGTGCTGGAAACCTGGTCGGTCGTGCTCACGTTGAACTGACCGGGCGGTGCATAGAGATCCGCCTTGGCCTGGTCGAGTGTCTCGCTGGTCACGTCGGGCACCTTAACCGCGGCCGGCCCGCTCGAGACGAAGAACGTCACCTTCGTGCCGACGGGCGGGGTCGCGCCCGCCGGAGGAATGGTGTTGATCACCTGGCCGGCGGAGTACTGGCTGCTCGACTGATGCACTACATGACCCGGCTTTAGGTGTTCGATCAGGATTGCGGCCCGGGCCTGCGCGAGCGTCTCGCCGAGCACGGTGGGCACGGTCGTGTTGCCCGGTCCGGACGATACGGTGAGCGAGACGTTCGTACCCTCCTTGACCTTCGTGCCGGCGAGCGGATCCTGACGAATCACAGTGCCCGCCGGCGTCGAGCTCGTAAGCTGGAGCGGACTGACCGTGAGGCCGTCGTTCTGGAGCTCCGTCTGAGCGGTGGCGATCTGCTGGCCGACCAGGGCGGGCACCGCCACCTTGGCCGGACGCGTCAAGAGGTAGGCGGCGATTCCGCCGCCGATCAGCAGAAGCACGAGCAGCGCGACCAGCCACGGCCACAGCCGCCGGCCTCGGTCGGGCGGCTCGTCCCCGGGCACCGCGTCGAGCACCGTGTAGGTGCCGTCGTAGTACGTCGGCGGCTGCGGCGGTGCGGCCGCGGGAGGATTGCTGATCGCGCCCGCCGCGGCGGCATAGCGACCAACGGCCACGCCGGCCAGCGCGGGCAGACTAGCGGTCCGCTCGCCGCGATCGCCGCCCAGCAGCGCGCTCCTCGCCTGCTCGAGCGCGGTGATGAACTGGTCGGCGTTGGCGGGGCGGTCGACCGGGTTCTTGTTCAGCGCCCACATCACCACCTGCTCGAGCTCGGGCGGCACGCTCGGGTTGATCACAGTCATCGGCGGGGGCGCTTCAGAGACGTGCTTGAGCGCGATCGTGACCGCCGACTCGGCATCGAATGGGACGCGGCCTGTGAGCATCTCGTACAGGACGACGCCGATCGAGTACAGATCCGAGCCGGCGCTCACCGCGTGCCCCTGGGCCTGTTCGGGCGAGAGGTACTGGGCGGTGCCCATGATCGAGCCGGTCTCGGTCATGTCCGAGGCCCCGGCGCGGGCGATCCCGAAGTCGGTCACCTTGGCGTTGTCCTGATCGTCGACGATCACGTTGTGGGGCTTCAGATCGCGGTGGATCACGCCGCGACGATGGGCAAACCGAGCCGCCCTGAGGATCTGGAGGGTGATGTCGATCGCCCGGACGGGATCCAGCGGCGCCTCGGCGCGGATCAGCTGCTTGAGCGAGCGGCCGGGCAGGTACTCCATCGCGATGTAGTACGTCCCGTCGTAGGAGCCGCGGTCGTACACGCTGACCACGTTGGGGTGCTGGAGGCCGGCGGCGGACTGCGCCTCGCGGCGGAACCGTTCGACGAACCCGGGATCCTCGGCGAATCGCTGATAGAGCAGCTTCAGCGCCACCTTGCGCCCGAGCTGCTCGTCCTCGGCCAGAAACACGTCGGCCATGCCGCCGGCACCCAAGCGCGAGACGATCCTGTAGCGGTCGTCGACCATCGTGCCCGGCGCCAGGCCAGCCATCACTGCCCCTCCGAGAGCAAAACCTTCAGCACCGCTTTAGCCACCGGCGCCGCCACCGTCGCTCCGTAGCCGCCGTCCGACTGATCGATCATCACCGCGATCGCGATCTTCGGGTGCTGAGCGGGTGCAAACGCAACGAACGCGGGCTGGGTGCGCTGTGGTTCGTCCGCTGTCGGGATCTGCGGCGTTCCGGTCTTGCCGGCGATCGTGACGCCGGGAATCTGAACGGTGATGCCGGTCCCCTCCTCGACCACCTTCTCCATCATGCGCGTGACCGCCTGGGCGGTCGAGGGCTTCATCACCTGGCTCTCGACAATCGGCTTCACCGTCTTGACCGTCACCCCGTCCTGATCGACGACCCGGGCGGTCAGGTGCGGGGTCATGAGCGTCCCGTTGTCGGCAACCGCCGAGGCGACCATCGCCATTTGCAGCGGCGTGACCAGCAGCCCCCCTTCGCCGATCCCGATGCGGCCGATGTCCTCATCGGGGCTCCCGGGCGGGTACGGCTTGCCGGTGGTGCTCGACCACGGTTGGCTGACGGCGATCTGCTCGGCGGGGTAGTCGAGCGGGGGCTTGGAGTAGAAGCCGAACCGCTTCATGTAATTGGTCATCGTCGCACGTCCGACGTGCTCCGCCACTTGCGCGAAGATCGTGTTGATCGAGTACGTCATCGCCGTGGTCAACGTCTGCGGTCCCCAGCTCTGGTCGCCGTCGTTGGCGAGCGGAACGCCGGAGACGATGATCGGCGAGTCGCCGTTGACAACCGAGTTCTCGGTGTACATGCCGCTGTCGATCCCGGCGACGGCCGTGACGATCTTGAACGTCGAGCCGGGGGCGTATTGGCCCTGGGTCACGCGGTTCACGAGACAGTCCTTCGCGCCACAGCCCTGTCCTGGATTGGGACCGTTGTTGTTGAAGGTCGGGTTGGCGTACATGACCTTGACGGCGCCGGTGCTCGGGTCGATCGCGACCACCGACCCCGCCTCGCCGGCCAGCGCCTGCTGCGCGGCGAGCTGCGCCTTCGGATCGAGCGTCGTGTAGACGTCATCGCCGACCGGCCGCGGGCTGAGCTGGCCGAAGATCGAGGAGAGTCCGGTCTGTAGGCCGCGCAGATCGGGAGCGAGGGACTGCTCGAGGCCCGACGCCTCTCCCTTGGCGGCGATCGAGTAGCCGACCGCGTGGGCAAACAGCGGCCCATCCGGGTAGGTGCGACCCCAGGTGTTGCCGGCCGCCGGCACCGACTTGGCGAGCACGGTGCCGTCGTCGGCCAGGATCTGGCCCCGCTTGATCTGGAGCTCGTCGAGCAGCGTGCGGACGTTCAGCGGGTTGTTGTTGAGCGAGGAGGCCTCGAACACTGTCCAGCGCGAGGTGAAGAAGATAAGTAGCGCGAACAGCAGCACGATCACGCCGAATAGGCGGACGATCGGGCCACTCACGCCGGCCTCCGGGCACGGTCGGATACGAGCAGGAGCAGCGCGACCAGGACCAGGTTGGCCACGATCGACGATCCCCCGTAGGAGACGAACGGCAGCGTCACGCCGGTGAGCGGGATCACGCGCGTGACTCCGCCCACGATCACGAACACCTGGAGGGCGAACATCGCGCTCAGCCCCACCGCCAGCAGCGTTGAGAACGAGTCACGGGCGAGTTGCGCGGTCTTGAGCCCTCGGGCCACGAACAGCAGGTAGGTGACCAGCAACGCGACCGCTCCGAACAGTCCGAGCTCGTCGGTGACGACGGCATAGATCATGTCGGTCTGCGGCGCCGGCAGCAATGTTCCCCCGCTTGGCAACGTCAGCGCAGCCCGGCCGAAGCCCTGGCCGAACAGGCCCCCGGCGGCCTGGGCGAACATCGAGTTGGCCACCTGGTAGCTGCCGAGCGGAGCGTGGTACAGCGTCGGATTCAGCGGGTGCAGCCACGTTTCCACGCGGGCGTGGATGTGGGGGATGTGCGTCCCCAGGTACCAGAACCCGATCGCCGCGGCGATCAGCCCGATGACCACGAACGAAAGCCGGTTGGTCGCGACGTAGAGCATCGCGAGCAGGCCGCCGTAGAACATGATCGACGAGCCCGTATCGCTCAGCACGACGAGGATCGCCATCGCCAGCCCCCAGATGATGACCACCGGCCCGAACTGCTTGAGCGGCGGCAGCGTGACGCCGAGGAACCTTCGCCCGCCCTGGACCAGCACCTGCCGCGTGTCGCGCAGGTAACTGGCCAGGAAGATCACGAGGCCGATCTTCGAGACCTCGGCCGGCTGGAACACAAACAGGCCGGGAATCCGCACGCCCAGATAGGCGCCGTTGGCGGCGTAGCCGATGCCGGGCAGGCGCGGCAGGACGAGGAGCCCCAGCGAGACGATCACGATCGTGTAGCGGTAGCGCTCAAGCCTGCGATAGTCCCGGAACAGGAGGATCGTCCCGGCGAACAGGACCAGCCCGAGCACGAACCACTGGGCCTGCTGGCGCGCAAGCGTCGGGTTGATCCGGTAGATCATCACGAGGCCAAAGCTCGCCAGCACGGCCACTAGGGGGAACATGTACGGGTCGGCTCGCGGCAGCGTTATCCGGATGAAGATGTGCGCCGCGACGCACAGCCCGAGAAACAGGGCCCCGTAGGTCAACGAGATGTTCGAGAGCGCGTTCTGGCGTTGGATGAACACGCCGGCAAATCCAGCGGTGACCAACAGCGAGGCGGGGATCAGCCCGATCAGCTCACGGTTTCGTGCCCTCATCAATCCGTCACGGTGGGTGGGCCCCCAATAAAACTCACGGGGAGATCTTTCCCTGCTCGAGATCCATCACGAGGTTGGTCGCGTTCGTCTGTGAACGGAGGTCGTTGTTGAGGAGGTCGCCGCGCCGGGCCGCCGGGATCAGGGAGGCGGGAACGCCGGAGACGTAGTACGTCTCGTACAGCGGGACCCCGAACGGCAAGTCGAACGGAAAGCCTCGATAGATCGTGACGATTCCCTGCGCGTCGGTCCCGACGAAGTAGAGCTGGCGGCTGGCCAGGTAGCCGGCGCTGCCGATGATCGCAACGACGATCGCCGTGGCGACGAGCGCAGCTATCGGCTTGATGAAGCGAGGCGGGCGACCCTGGATGACCGGAGGACGCGGAACGAGGCGTCGCGTCCCGCCGGGCGGACTCGGCGCTTGCCGACGCAGCGTCGGCAGTGTGGGGGGCGGCGCGACCGCGACCGCGGTGGATCCGCGCGAGTCCTCGGCCCGTCCCGCGGATTCGGAATCGCCACCCGCATCCGAATCTCCGTCCCCGGACGCCGGGGGACCGGGCACGCCGGCCAAGCCCACGATCGTCTCCTGGTCGGCGGCCCCATCACCGTCCGCGACCTCCTCCAAGCGGAACAGGACAACCGTGATGTTGTCCCGGCCACCCGCCTCGTTGGCCTCGTTGATCAGGGCGTCGCCGGCGGCGTCCAGGTTGCTGTGGGCGGCGAGGATCTCGCGCACGCGCTCCTCGGAGATCATCGAGGTGAGGCCGTCGCTGCATAGCAGGACCACGTCGCCGGCGCGCGCGGGATAGGTCCAGGTGTCGACCTCGACGTCGGGTTCGGGCCCCAGCGCACGCGTGATGATCGAGCGCTGGGGATGCTCGGCTGCCTGCTCCTCGGTCAGCTTGCCGCGGCGGACGAGCTCGTCGACCAGCGAGTGGTCCTGGGTCAGGCGCTGGAGTGTCCCGTCTCGGAATAGGTAGGCGCGGCTGTCGCCGACGTGGGCGATCGCGACGTGGGCATTGTCGACGTAGGCCGCGGTCAGCGTGGTACCCATCCCGGCCCGCTGGCGGTCGGCGCGGGCGCGCTCATAGATCTCGTGGTTGGCCTCGCGGACCAGCGTGCGCAGACGCTCCTCGGGGCTGCCGTGGTCGGGCAGGCCGCCCTCGAACGCTTCGATCGCAATTCGCGAGGCGACTTCGCCGGCCTGGGCGCCGCCCATTCCGTCCGCGACCACGAACACTGGCGCGCGGGCGTAGGCGTTGTCCTCGTTGTCGCGCCGCTGCCGACCGGTGTCGGTCTTGCAGGTGGTTTCCGCCGCGCGGAGCATGCTCACGCCGCAGCCTTCGTAGTGGTGAGAACCCGGTCGCTCATTGCTCGTAGGAGAACTCGCTGTCGCCGATTCTGATCCGATCGCCCGGATGGAGCGGCTGCGGACCGCCCAGCTGCTGCTCGTTCAGGTAGGTGCCGTTGGTGGATCCGAGGTCCTCGATCACGACGACGTGGCCCTCCCGCGAAATGCGGGCATGGTGCGCGGAGGCGAACGGATCGTCGAGCCTGATCTCGACGTCTCCGCGGCCGAGAGTAGCGCCATGGCTGGGAATTTCATACGAGCTCCCGGTCTCGTGGCCCGGGGCGTGCGCCACCAGCAGCCGCGGCTCGAACCCATCGCCGTCGAGCTCGCCGAAGTCGCTCGAGGCCGGGTACATGCCGGTGGCGTCGTAGGGAGCGGCGTCATCGGCCCGCACCACCCCCTCTCGTCCGCGGCGCAGGTCGCGTAGCGCGCTCCAGGCCACCCAGCACAGGAACAGGTACAGGACGATAAGGAAGCCGAACTTCAGTCCTACGGAGACGGGCGCGAGCATGGTGTTGGATTAGTGGTCGCCCGCGTGAGCACGGTCGCACCGAGAGGCGCCACCGGCGGATGGATCGTAAGGACGCAGGGTCCGACGCGTAGCAGCGCTACGCGAGGATCCGAGGACGCAGCGAGCCGCCGCCGGGGGCGCCTCGAATGCGAGCGTGTTTGCGTGGTCGACCACGTGGTCCTACTCGACCGTGAACGTCATCACGGACGCGCCGAGTTCGATCTCGTCCCCGGAGCGGAGCACCTCGGGGGCGTCGATCCGGCGTCCGTTCAACTGCGACCCGTTGGTCGACTCGAGGTCGTTGATGACCCAGGAGCCGCCACGCGGCCTGATCTCGGCGTGCTGGCGTGACACGTTGGGATCGTTCAAGACGACGTCTGCCTGGCGGCCGCGCCCGATCGTGGCTCCCTGAGGAGCGATCACCACACGGCGGCCGTCGATCAGGAGCAGAGGGGTCTGGGCTCGGGCCCGGCCTCGCTCTTCGAGGGGTTCGGATACCCGCTCGGCGTTGCTGTAGACCATCGTTCGGCCCGACTGGGCGGGGACCGGTTCCCGTTCTGGCGCGCCCACCGGCTCCTCGTCGAGTTGCGCGACCCGCGTCTGGATCCCGAACTCGCCAAGACCGAGCCGGTCGTCCGTCTCGAACTCGATCACCGGGCGTGAGAGCAGCGTGAGGCGCTCACGGCGGGCGTGCTCGAGCAGGTATCCCGCGAGCTCCGCGGTCAGCGCCGATTCATAGCCGGCGAACCGCTCACGATCACGCGGCGAGAGAAACACGCGGTACTCGTTCGGCGCGTAAGTGCGCGACACGGAGAACGACTTGTGCTCCTCCATCTCGCGGGCGAGCTTGCGGGCGATCTCCACCGGGCGCACCTCCGACCGGAAGGCGCGGCTGAACGTACCTTCGACGAGGCCGGCGATCTTGTTCTCGAGACTCTTCAAAACGCTCATGGGACAGCCGCGACGTCCTGTCGCAAGCCCAATTCATGCTACGCGGTCAGATCGCAATCGTTCGCCATTCCGATGGCCTGTCACACGTGCCGTTAACTGTCTCGTGACAATTGCCACTATCCCTCCGAGGCACGCTCCTAGCAGTGCATCGCCCAGCGAGAGCTTGGGTGCGGCGCTCCCGAGGCTCACGGTCGCCACCGTTAGGACGGCGAGCGCCGTGGCCCACGCGGCCGTACGTATGTACTCGAGCTCCGGGGAGCGCCGGCTGCGGGTGAACGGGAGGGCGAGCGCGGCCAGCGCCCAGACGGCACAGGTGGCGGGGGTGCCGATCGTGAGCAGGGGCCGGAGCACCTCCTGGGTGGCATCGTGCAGCGTCGTGATCGTGGCCAGGCCCTGACTTTGGCGGTACAGCGCGATCCACAGCCACCCGGTGGCGGCCAGGACGACCCGCCGGCGGGCGGTACCCGCGAATCCGGCCAACGCCGGCCACGCCGTGACCAGGCCCGGTGCGAGGACCGCCAGAGCGGGCGCCAGGGCCGGGATCGACCAGCTTGGGCCATCTCTCGGGGAGAGCAGCGCCGGGATCAGGCCGACGACGACGAGCAGCAGCCCCGCTCCGGGCCGCGAGTGCACCGCCAACGACCCGCTCAGGGTCGCGATCACCATCAGCCACCCCAGCCGAGGAAGAGCCGCGACGAGCACCCCGGCGATGACGGCGATCAGCGGTGCCGGCAGCGGCGAGGCACCGGGCACGTGGACGGCCAGCCAGGCAGTCAGGGCCGCCGTCGCGGCACCGGCTGTGGCGCGTCGCGGCCACGGGGTTGGAGTGGCGGCCCCGCGCGGCCAGCGTCCGTCGCGATCTGACTGCTCCGCTGATCGATCCGGCCGCTGAGCGCGGGGCGCTGGGCGGGCGGACCGCCACCCCTCGGGCTCCAGCTCGTGGGCGGCGTCTGCCGTAACCCCAGGTTCAGCCTTCGCGGACCGATGTCAGGGTGCGCTCGGTCCATGGCGCCTCAACCACCCCGGGCTCATCGGCAACCCGGCCGACGGCGGACACGAGAGCGGAGCGGAGCTCTCCGAGCGTCCCCCGCTCGCTGGCACGCGGCCGAAGCGCGAGGTCGACGGCGCCACCGAGCTGACGCGGAAGATCCCGCCGCTGGCGCCGCAGCGGGGGCAGATAGACGCCGGCGCGCGTGTGCCGGCCGCCGGTGACGGCGGTACGGAGCGGGTTGGTGCCGCTGAGCGCTTCATATAGGACGAGCGCGAGCGAGAACAGGTCGGCCGCGGCGCCTGCCGGAAGCCCCTGCGCCTGCTCGGGAGCCATGTAGGCGGCGGTCCCGATCACGTCGCCCGTCCGCGTCAGCGAGTCGCCGGGCGGGGACCCGACTATCCGGGCGACGCCGAAGTCGGTCAGGCGAGCCAGCTGCGCCGCGGTGGTGGGACGCTCGGGAATGAGCACGTTGGAGGGCTTGACGTCCCGGTGGATGACGCCCTGCGCGTGGGCGTGGGACAGCGCGTCGCACAGCGCGATCCCGATGCGGATCAGGTCGCGATCGGACAGCCGGCCGTCGACCAGGAGGTCGTCGAGGGTGGCGCCGTGGACGAGCTCCGAGACGAGGTAGGCCCCCTCGTCGTCGACCGCCGCCTCATACAGCGTGACGATCCCGGGATGGGCGAGCCGGGCCGCCGCCCGGGCCTCGCGCTCGAAGCGCCCGCCCACGATCCGCTCCCGGGGAAGGATCTTGATCGCCACCTCGCGGTCAAGGCGCTCATCGCGGGCCAGCCATACGGTGGCGAAGCCGCCGGAGCCGAGGCGCCGGCGCAGGCGGTAGCGGCCGAGGACGACCGGCGCGTCGGAGCGCGGGCGTCGGTCCTGGATCCGGGGCTCCGAATCCTCGATGCGGGGCTCCGGATCCTCGATGCGGGGCGGGCGGGGTGGGCGGCGTTCCAAGCCCTCCCCGCCGTTCGCCGCGTCCCCGGTGCTCCGCCGGCGAACCGTCGGTGCCTCTGAACCATGCCGAATCCGCGGCCGCACGGGCACTGTTTCGAGAAAACCGCTGCCTTCCCCTTGCAGTCGCGGCGTTCAGAGCTGTCTTACCGCCGATTGGCGGTTCATACTTGACGGTTCCAAGATTCGATGCTGCCGATCGAGGCCGACGCCTCGATCGGATTGTCGCTAAGGAGCAGCGTGTCGTTCTTTGACGAGCCGGAGGAGACTCGTACAGCGCCACGGACGGCCCCGCGTAGGCGCCGCCCGACCGGCGGCGGGGGTGGACGGCGGCCGCGCGCGACAACGAGCCAGGCGATCCTGGTGCGCCGCATCGTGCTGGCCGTCGTAATCGTCGTCGCGATCGTGCTGATCGCCGTGCTCGTCAACAGCTGCGAGGTGAGCGCCCGCAACAGCGCGCTCAAGGATTACAACAACAACGTCGCCGCGATCAACGCCCAGTCGGTCAGCACCGGTCAGTCGTTCTTCGGGCTCCTGTCCGGGTCCAAGAGCAACCCGACCTCGCTTCAGAACAGCCTTAGCCAGGTTGCCAACCAGGCGAGTAATCAGCTCAGCCACGCCAAGGGGATAAACGTTCCCGACGAGGTCAAGGGCGCTCAGGAGAACTTCGTGACGGCGCTCCAGATGCGGGCCGATGGAATCAAGAACATCGCCGGGTTGGTCCCACCGGCGCTCCAGTCACAGACAAGCCAGGGAGCCGTCAGCTCGATCGCGTCCGAGATGGCCCGGTTCTACGCGTCCGACGTCCTCTACAAGGACTACACGGTGCCCGAGATCATCGGGGCGCTGCGGGCCGCCGGCATCACGGTCGGTGGGCTGGGTGGGCAGCAGGTCAACGCGGGCCAATTCCTGCCCTCGATAGCTTGGCTCCAGCCCAGTTCCATCGCCTCAGCGTTGAACGTGTCGCAACCGGCGTCTTCCCAGCCGGTCGCGCCCGGCCTGCACGGCCACGCGCTGAGCTCGGTGAGCGTCGGGGGAACCACTCTCACCACCGGCGCGACGAACGCGATTCCGGCCAGCCCCGCACCCACCTTCACGCTGAGCTTCGCCAACACCGGCCAGAACACCGAGACCAACGTCGTGTGCAAAATCACAATCAAGGGGTCGAAAGTGACCGGTCAGGCGGTGGTCCCGCAGACGAAGGCCGGCCAGTCCTACACCTGCCAGGTGACGCTCAACGGCGCTCCGCCTGCGGGGTCTCAGAGCGTCGTCGCGGAGATCGTGCCGGTGCCCGGCGAGAAGAACACGGCGAACAACTTCCTCACCTTCCCGGTCGACTTCCAGTAAGCGTTCGCACGTCTGCTGTCCGACGCGTGACCGTATCCTGTCGGCAGTGCACAACATCACCAGCACCGCTGGGATCGTCGCGATGGCTGCCGGCGCGTGCGCCCTGCTGGCCCTTCTCTTCTGCGCGGTCCTGGCGCTCAAGCTGCGCCGGGTACGGGCCGCCCAGCGAATGGTCCTGGGCGACGGCGAGCAGGATCTGGTCGCCCACGCCGCGTCCCTTCAGGAGCAGTTCGAGGCCCTCTACGGCTATGTCCAAGATGCGGCCGAGCGGCTCGACCAGCGCATGGACCTGACGGAGCGCAGACTGGACCGGGCGGTGGCCTACCACGCGCTGATCCGTTACGACGCCTACGGCGAGATGTCGGGTCGGCAGTCGACCTCGATCGCACTGCTCGACGCGAATCGCTCCGGGCTCGTCCTCTCCTCGATCCATCACCGCGACCAGGCGCGGCTGTATGCCAAGGAGGTCCGCGAGGGCAAGCCGGAGCTCGAGCTCTCGCCCGAGGAGGACGAGGCGATCCGCCAGGCGCTCGAGGCCGACGTGCGTCAGCAATCGGGCTAGCCGGATCAGGTTTGATAAGGAAGCCCGCCCACCCGCCCGCCCACCCCATGCGCGTCGCCTACTTCGGCCCCGAGGGTACGTTTACGCAGGAGGCGCTGATCACCGCCACTGCCGGTCAGGATGGCCTTGACCTGGTGTCGCAGCCAACCATCTACGACACGGTCATGGCCGTCCACTTTGGATCGGCGCAGCGCGCACTGGTCCCGATCGAGAACTCACTCGAAGGCTCGGTCAACGCCACGCTTGACGCGCTGGCCATGGAGACCGAGGACGTCGCGATCCTTGGCGAGGTCATTCACCCGATTCGGCACTGCCTGATCGCCCGCACCACGCTCGAGCTGTCGGAGATCGACACGGTCGTCTCTCATCCCCAGGCCACCGGCCAATGCGCTCGCTTCATCCGCACGCGGCTGCCCCAGGCGCGTGTGTTGGCGGGTAGCTCAACGGCCGAGGCCGTGCGCACTGTGGCCGAGCACGAGGGGCCGTGGGCCGCCCTCGGCAACCGTCTGGCCGCCGAGCGCTATCGCTGCCAGGTCCTGCGCGCTGGGGTGGAGGACGTGCCCGACAACGAGACGCGGTTCGTTTGGCTCGGACCGGTAGGCGCCCCGCCCGGGGGGATCGGCGGGTCTGGCGTGGCCGGGGCGGCCGTCGGCGCCGCTGGGGGCGACGCGGATTCGGTCGGTCGCGGGGATTCGGTCGGTCCGTGGAAGACGGCCGTGGTGTTCTGGGGCGTCGGCTCGGAGGCTCCGGGCTGGCTCGTTCGGTGCCTGTCCGAGTTCGCCTCGCGGGAGGTGAACCTGACCCGCATCGAGTCGCGCCCGCGCAAGCAGGGATTGGGGCGCTACATGTTCTTCATCGACCTCGAGGGCCGCGATGTCGAGCCGCGCGTGGCGGACGCCCTGACGGGCCTGGGCGGGCACGTCGAGGTGCTTCGCGTGCTCGGGTCTTTTCCCGCCGCGGTGGTGTGACCGGGTCGTAACCAACCGTTATCAGGTCTGCCAGGGGCGTCGGTACACTCCGCGCCTAGTTATGGCCACATCAGTACCTGCGCCAGTGTGGTCCGCGTCGCCTCCAGAGCACCAGCGACGCGGACGAGAGGTTGGGCGGGTGCTCGTGTTGAACGCCACGTACGAGCCGGTCAACGTGTGCACGGTCAGGCGGGCGGTGGTGCTGCTCCTGAAGGAGAAGGCCGAGGTGATCGAGCGCGCGGAATGGGAGCTCCACTCGGCCAGCGCCACGATGGTTCGGCCCGTGGTCATCCGCCTGGTGTCCTACGTGCGCATCCCGCGCGATACCCACCGGCGCAAGATCACCCGGCGGGCCGTGTTCGCTCGCGACAACTGGACCTGCCAGTACTGCGGCTCGCGGTCGAACCTCACCGTCGATCACGTGATCCCGCGCTCCAAGGGGGGCGGGTCGAGCTGGGACAATATCGTGGCCTCGTGCGCGCCCTGCAACCGGCGCAAGGGCGACGCGCTGCCCCGCCAGGTCGGGATGCGCCTGGCCAAGCAGCCGAGGACGCCGAGCGCCACCGTATTCATCCACGTGGCGAGCCCGACGATCCCGGTGGCCTGGCAGCAGTACCTCGCCGCGTAGGCCGGCAGCTCGTGGGTTAGAGCCCACTTAGGGCGCGCGCCGCCGAGAACGCCGGGAGACGCCAGGGGTACCCTGAAGTCGCCATGGCCGCCGGCACGACCGATGTCGATCGTCAGGTCCGCGAGCGTCTGCTCCAGGCATGGCGGGGCGAGATCGTCGCCGGCCGCATGTACGAGGAGATCGCCGCACGGATGCCCGAGCGCGAGGCGGACATCCTGCGGCGCATGGCCGCCGCCGAGGGCAGCCATCGCGAGCGGCTCGAGGCGCGCATGACCGAGCTGGGGATCGCGATCCCGCCGCCCGAGAGCGTCCACCTGTCGCTGTGGATGCGGCTCCAGGCGCGGATCGCGCCGGTCGACCGGCTGCTGGCCGCACGCGAGGCGGCCGAGGACGATGAGGTCGACGACCTCTACAAGCGCTCTACCGGCGACCTGGTCACCGACGAGCTGTTGCGCGGGATTCGCCGGGAGGAACGGGCGCACTCCCGCACGGTGAACGACATTCGCGCCGGTTCGGCCGACGGCGGCGGCGGCGAGGCTCACCCCCCGGCGGCCCCTCACCCGGCGCAGGCGCGGCTCGACAAGATCCTCGGGCGCGAGAAATGGCACCGAAGCGGCGGAGGCTGGATCAGCGGCGCGATCTATGGCGCCAACGACGGCCTGGCCGCTGTGTTCGGGATCGTCGCCGGCGTGTCGGGCGCCACCGGCGGGTCGAGCTTCGTCCTCACCGCCGGCGCCTCGGCGGCGGTTGCCTCGGCGCTGTCGATGGCGACCGGCGCGTTCCTGGCCGAGCGCTCGGAGGCCGAGGTGGGCGCGGCCAACCTCCAGCGCGAGCGCCAGGAGATCGCCGAGCACCCCGAGGAAGAGCAGGAGGAGCTATCGCTCTTCTACCAGCTCAAGGGCGTCGATCAGGCGACCGCGGACGCCATGGCTTCGCAGCTCGCCAAGCAGCCGGACGCGATGCTGCGTGCGCTCGCGGCCGAAGAGTTCGGGATCAGCGGCGACCGCGGCGACCCCGCGCAGGCGGCCCTCGCCGCCGGGGTCTCGACCGGGCTGGGCGCGATCGTCCCGGTCATCCCGTTCATCTTCACCACGGGCACCGTCGCCATCGTGACCGCGGCCGTCATCTCGCTGATCGCGCACTTCCTGGTCGGCGCGGCCAAGTCCCTGGTCACGCTCCGGACCTGGTGGTCGGCCGGACTCGAGATGACGCTCGCCGGAGTGATCGTCGGCGGCGCCACGTACCTGGTCGGCCTCGCCCTCCCCACCTGACCCACGAGGACGGGACCCGACCTCCAATCCACACCTGCAAATCCGCGCATTTCCCGCCGCGCGGCCGGCGCACGCGCGGTTATTCAGCCACCACATGCAGAAACGCACCCGGCGCCGGCGATCCGGGCGGGATGCGCGCTTTTGCAGGTCGGGCGGGGCGGGTCGCCCGCGAGTGACCCGCGCCCCACAAGCGAGCCCGCTTCCAGCTTCACCCCAAGCCGGTGATCAACAACGCGGCCCGTCAGAAAACGCGAAGGGCGCCGTTGACCACGGCGCCCTCCACGAATTTGGCTGCTAAACCGAAACGAACTTGGTGCAATGCCGGAGGGACAAATCCCGGCGCTCGCTCCGGCGGTGTCTCGGGTGGACTCCGCTACGCGGGGTCAGCCTCCGACTTAGCGGCGAGACACCTCCAGGGTCCCGCAAGTACTTTCAGACAGTCGGACCACCTCCTTTCTCTGGTGACGATCAGATTAGCGAATGACGCGGGCGTGATTCCAGCCCTCCGGGGGCTTTAAGCGACCGCCGGGCGATCGCGGCACACGTGCACCGTGTCGCGGCCCGCGCCCTTGCCCAGATACAACGCCGAGTCGGCGCGACTGATGAGCTCGCCGATCGACTCCTCGCCCCACTCGGCGAGGCCGATCGTGATCGTCACCGGGAGCTGGTGAGCCCGCGCGGACTCGGGCTGGTCGTCGGCCAGGGCCGCTCTCAGCCGCTCTGTGACGTGCAGCGCACCCGCCTCGTCGGTACCGGGCAGCACCACGAGGAACTCCTCACCGCCCCACCGGCCGATCGCATCTTCGGCCCGGAGCGCCTCGTCGAGCACCCGGGCGGCGTGGGCCAGGACAGCGTCGCCCTGCTGGTGGCCAAGGCTGTCGTTGAAGGCCTTGAAGCGATCGACGTCGATGATGAGCAGCGAGAGATCCAGGCCGTGCCGGCGCGCCGCGCTCAGCGAGTCGGAGAGGTACTGCTCGATCGCGCGGCGGTTGTGCAGGCCGGTGAGCGGATCGACCGCGGCTAGACGGGCCAGCTCATCGTTGAGCCCACTGAGCTGCGCGCGGTGTCGCTGCAAGCGGGCGAACAGGAAGGTCACGGCCAGGCCGGCCACCGCCAGGCCCGCGAGCGCGAGCCAGGGGATCCAGCGCCCGGTGCCGTCGAGAAAGCCATACAGATCACCCGCGGGGACGCTGACGACAATCCGCCAGTGGGTGCCGGCCACGCCCGCGCTGAAGCGAACCTGCTGCCCCTCCCGGCTCCCGGGTCCGGCCGCCAGGCGGGCACCCTGGGAGTCGATCAGGTAGGAGCGCCACCCCGGCATGGCAAAGATGTGCCCGAGGACCGTCGGGAGCACCGTGCTCTGCACCGGGTATGCGCCGGTGAACACGCGTTCGCCCGTCGGCGTCCGGTAGCCGACCCCGAACCCGATTACCGGCGTCCCGCCGGTCTCAATCAGTCGAATGCTCGAGGCCGAGGTCCCGCTACGCCCAGGCGCGTCGGATACCGCCGCGGTCTGGAGTCCGAGCGCGGCTGAGGTCCTCCCGAGCGCTGCGCTGCTCACCTCCGGGCCTGAGAGCCACGCCTGAGCGGCGGCTCGATCGCGGGCGAGCAGGTCCCGCGCGTAGAGCGCAATAAACGAAGCCGAGTACTGCGTCTTGCTCTGAACGCGCGCCGCAACGGCCCGCCGGCTGCTGTTCTGGGAAGTCGCGAGCGCCCAACCGCCGGCCGCGATGATCAGGAGCCAGCCGACCACGAGGGCCGCCGCCAGCCGCGCGCGTTCCTGTGGCCGCCCGAGTCCCATCTAACGGCCTATCGGGAATTCCGAGCCGAGCCTTTAGCGCCTCGGGGTCCGGCTTAGTTGCCTTCTGACTACGCCTCGTCGTCTTCGGCGACGGCCGCAGCGGTTTGCGCGTCGGATTCGACCACGAGCGCCACCGCGCTGACCTGATCGTCGTCGCGAATGTTCATCACCTTCACGCCCTGCGAGGCGCGCCCGTAGCGGTTGATCCCGCGTACCGAGGTCCGTTGGACCATGCCGTTCTGGGAGATGAACACGAGCTCCTGGTGCTCGCGGACGACGAGGGCGCCGGCCAGCGCGCCCTTGTTCTCGGTCAGGGTGATCGTCTTGACCCCCATCGTGCCGCGGCCCTTGACCGGATAGTCGGCGATCGGGGTGCGCTTGCCGTAGCCGTTCTCGGTGACCACGAGCAGCTCCTGATCGTCGCGAGCCACGTCCATCACGAGCACGGCGTTGTCCTTCTGCGAGACGTTCATGCCGCGCACGCCGCTCGTGTCGCGCCCCATCGGGCGGACCTGGCTCTCGTTGAATCGGGCCGCCTGTCCCGAGCGCGAGACCATGATGATGTCGTCGTGGCCGCTGGTCCGCCGCACCGCCACCAGCTCGTCGTCGTCGCGGATGTTGATCGCGATGATCCCGTCGGCCTTGATCGGGGTGTTGTAAGCGCCGAACTCGGTCTTCTTGACCATCCCGTTGCGGGTGGCGAACACCAGGTACTTGCCCTCGCCAAAGTCGCGGGTCGCCAGCACCGACTGCACCCGCTCGCCCTCGCGCAGAGGCAGCAGGTTTACCAGCGCCCGGCCGCGCGCCGTGCGCGAGGCCTCGGGCAGCTCGTACACCTTGAGCCGGTAGACCTTTCCGCGGTTGGTGAAGAACAGCAGGTAGTCGTGCGTCGAGGACACGAACAGGTGCTCGATGTAGTCGTCCTCCTTCATCTCCATGCCGGTCACCCCGACGCCACCCCGCCGCTGTTGGCGATAGGTCGAGAGCGGCAGCGACTTGATGTATCCCGAGTGCGTGATCGAGATGACCATCTGCTGGTCCGCAATCAGATCCTCGATGTCGATCTCGCCCTCCGCGTGGACGATCTCGGTGCGCCGCTCGTCGCCGTAGGTCTCGGCGATCTCCGAGAGCTCCTCCTTGATCAGGGCCAGCACCCTGCTCTCGTCGCCCAGGATCTCGCGCAGCTCCTTGATCCGCTCGATCAGGTCCGTGTGCTCCTGCTTGATCTTGTCGGCCTCGAGCGCGGTCAGCCGGCTCAGGGTCAGCTGCAGGATCGCCTGAGCCTGCACGACGGTCAGCTCGAAGCGCTCGACCAGTCCGGTGCGGGCGACCTCGGGGGTCTGCGATCCGCGGATCAGCGCGATCACCTCGTCGAGGTTGGCGAGCGCGATCAGCAGGCCCTCGAGGACGTGCGCACGCTCCTCGGCCCGGCGTAGCTCGTACTTGGTCCGGCGGACGATGACCTCGCGCTGGTGGTCGACGTAGTGGCCGATCACCTCGCGCAGCGACAGCGTGCGGGGCACGTTGTCGACCAGCGCGACCATGTTCACGCCGAACGTCTGCTGCATCGGGGTGTGCTTGAAGAGCTTGTTGAGCACGACCTTGGGGATCGCGTCGCGCTTGAGCTCGATCACGATCCGCATGCCGTTGCGGTCGGACTCGTCGCGGATGTCGCTGATCTCGGAGAGCTTCTTATCGTGGACGAGCGTGGCGATCTTCTCGATCACACCGCCGTCGCCGCCCCTTCGGACCAGGAACGGCAGCTCGGTGACGATGATCGCCTCCTTGCCCTGGCCGATCGGCTCGATGTGCGCCTTGGCCTGCACCCGGATGCGCCCCCGGCCGGTGGCGTACGCGTCGCGGATCCCCTCGCGGCCGAGGATCGTGCCCGAGGTCGGGAAGTCCGGCCCCTTGATGTACTTCATCAGGCCCTCGATGTCGATCCCGGGGTCGTCGATGTAGGCGATCGTCGCCGCGACGACCTCGCGCAGGTTGTGAGGCGGGATGTTGGTCGCCATGCCGACCGCGATCCCGGAGCCGCCGTTGACGAGCAGGTTCGGGAAGCGCGCGGGCAGGACGAGCGGCTCCTGCTTTGAGCCGTCGAAGTTCGGCGCGAAGTCGACCGTCTCCTGATCGATGTCGCGCAGCATCTCGGTGGCCAGCGGGTCGAGCCGCGCCTCCGTGTAGCGCATGGCCGCCGCGCCCCAGCCGTCGATGTTGCCGAAGTTCCCGTGCCCATCGATGAGCGGGTAGCGCATCGAGAAGTCCTGCGCCATCCGGGCGAGCGTGTCGTAGATCGCGGAGTCGCCGTGAGGGTGGTACTTGCCCATCACCTCGCCGACGATCGTCGCGCACTTGACGTGCCTGCGCGGCGGCCGCAGGCCGAGCTCGTTCATCGCATAGAGGATCCGGCGGTGGACGGGCTTGAGCCCGTCGCGGACGTCGGGCAGGGCGCGCCCGACGATCACCGACATGGCGTAGTCGAGGTACGCCGAGCGCATCTCCTCCTCGAGCCCGCGAGGCTCGATGTTGCCGCCGCCGATGGTGTCGATCGATGCCATGTGGCCCTCCTTAGACGTCGAGGTTGGCAGCCAGGGCGTTGTCCTCGATGAACGCGCGCCGCGGTTCGACCTGGTCACCCATCAGCATCGAAAACACCAGGTCGGCTGACGCGGCGTCCTCCATGGTGACCTGGACGAGCGTTCGCGAGGCCGGGTCCATCGTCGTCTCACGCAGTTCGTGCGCGTCCATCTCGCCGAGGCCCTTGAAGCGGTAGTACTCGATCCCGCGCTGCGCGATCGAGAGCACGCCTTCGCGCAGCTCGTCGAACGTAGGGGCATCGCCTGAGTGGTCGCCCAGCTGGATGTGGAATGGCGGCGTACCCACCAGCTCGACGAGTTCGCGATGCACCTCGGCCAGCTTGTGGTACTCCTCGGCGTCGAGCGTCGCGCGCGGGATGTGATGCGTGGTGGCCAGACCGGTCTTGGCCTCGACGGTCCGGATCACGACCTCACGATCGTTCTCGGAGAGCAACTCGGTCCGGTGGGACTCGCCGTTCTGCCCGTCCTTGGCGATGTGGCGCAGCAACGCGTCAACGTCGGTGATCTGCTCCTCGAGCAGTCTCGCCTGTTGGAGGAAAGTGATCACTCCGTGGCCGTGCGCGGCACGCAGCGCCGAGGCCCAACCGTCGTACTGCTTGAGCAGGCGGTTGAAGCGCTTCCAGCGGGTATCGGTCAGCTTGAGCGCCTTGTTGTAACGATCGAAGATGTCGATCTTCTCGAACTTGTCGCCGAGCAGGATGTCCTCGAGCTCGGACTCGCGCTCGATGTAGCGATGCTTCTGGCCCTTGGTGAGCCGGTACAGCGGCGGCTTGGCGATGTACACGTAGCCGGCCTCGATCAGCGGCTGCATCTCCCGGAACAGGAGGGTCAGCGCGAGGGTCCGGATGTGGGCGCCGTCGACGTCCGCGTCGGTCAGCAGGACGATCTTGTGATAGCGGGCCTTGGCGAGGTCGAATTCGTCGCGGACACCGGTGCCGATCGCGGTGATCAGCGCCTGGATCTCGGTGTTGGCCAGCACCTTGTCGATGCGGCTCTTCTCGACGTTGAGGATCTTCCCCCGCAGCGGGAGGATGGCCTGCGTGTTTCGGTCGCGGGCGCTGACAGCGGAGCCACCAGCCGAGTCACCCTCGACGATGAAAATCTCAGCCAGCGCGGGGTCCTTGACCGAACAGTCGGCGAGCTTGCCGGGCAGGGCCGAGTTCTCGAGCGCCGACTTGCGCCGGGTCAGGTCGCGGGCCTTGCGAGCAGCCGCGCGCGCCCGGGCGGCGTCGATGCTCTTGCGGATCACCCGCCGGGCGTCCTGGGGGTTCTCCTCCAGCCACTCCGACAGGCGGGCGTACACGACCGACTGCACGAAGCCCTGCAGGCCCGGGTTGCCGAGCTTGGTCTTGGTCTGGCCCTCGAACTGCGGATCGGTCAGCTTGGCCGAGATGACTGCCGTCAGACCCTCGCGCACGTCCTCGCCGGTCAGATCGTCGTCCTTGTCCTTGTTGAGCTCGCCCTTGTCCTTGGCGTAGTTGTTGAGCGCCCTGGTCAGGGCCGAGCGAAAGCCGGACAGATGGGAGCCGCCTTCGATCGTGTTGATGTTGTTGGCGAACGAGAACACCGACTCCTGATAGGAGGAGTTCCACTGCATCGCCACCTCGACCGCGCCCTCGTCGCTTTCGCCCGAGAAATAGATCACCTTGCTGGTGAGGGGCTCCTTGTTGCGGTTGAGATAGTTGACGAAGTCGACGATCCCGCCCTCGTAGTGGAACTCGGCGCGATGTCCCTCCCCACGCTTGTCGACCAGCGTGATGCGAAAGCCGCGGGTGAGGAACGCGGTGTCGCGCATGCGCTCCTCGAGCGTGTTGAAGTTGAGATCGAGGGTCTCGAAGACGTCTGCGTCCGGGAGAAAGGTGATCGTCGTCCCGGTCTCATTGGTGGGCTCGCCTTTCTTGAGGTCGCCGAGCGGCGTGCCGCGCTCGAACGACTGCGTCCACACGAAGCCGTCGCGCCGCACCTCGACGTCGAGGCGCTCGGACAGCGCGTTGACCACCGACACGCCGACGCCGTGCAGACCGCCGGAGACCTTGTAGCCGCGGCCATCGCCGAACTTGCCGCCGGCGTGCAGGACGGTGAGCACGACCTCGACCGCGGGGCGCTGCTCCTTCTCCATGATCGCCACGGGGATGCCGGCGCCGTTGTCGCGCACGATGACTGAGTTGTCGGGAAGGATCGTGATGTCGACGCGGTCGGCGCGCCCGGCCAGGGCCTCGTCGACGGAGTTGTCGACAACCTCGTAGACAAGGTGATGCAGGCCACGTTCGCCGGTCGAGCCGATGTACATGCCCGGACGTCGCCGAACGGCCTCGAGCCCCTCCAGAACAGTGATGTCCTGGGCGTCGTAACTACCTTGATTGTTGGGGCGCGCGGCGGCGCCATCGTCTGTTGACACGATCCTCCGATGACATCGAGACGCCCCGGTCCCGCGCAACCTGGTGCGCGCCCCGGGGCGTCGAAGACTATGTACTTAGGATAGCACAGGAGAGGGTCGAAACCGCCGTTCCCGGCCACGCATTTTGCCTGCAAAGCCCGGAAAACGGAAAGGATTTGCAGAGCTGTCACAGACCGGTTGCACGCGCCTGACGCCAGGCGGCTCGACAACGTCGTCAGGAACGTCGCCGGGCGGCGGATTAGCCGCCTCGACCCCGACGCTCAACTTTTCGGCGAGCAGGCCGATGCTTGTGCGAAGGGCTGCCGGCCAGCTGCCGTCGGCGCTGCGAGGATGACCGTCCAGACCGCCACCGAGAACCGGCCCAAAGTTCCGTCTCGCCTCGGGCGAGCGCTTCGGCCTGTCCGCGGGCTGCACCCCGTATGGGGCCTCAACGTGCTGATCCTCGCGGCCGCGCTCGCGCTTTACGCCGGCCCGGTGCACGGGCTGCCGCCACTGGCCCGCCCCCACCTGCCCTGGTGGGCGATTGCGATCGCGTTCGCGATCGCCGAGCGCTGCGTCGTCCACCTGCACTTCCGCCGCGGGGCGCACTCCTTTTCGCTCGGGGACATCCCGCTCGTGTTCGGTCTCATTTTCTGTAGCGCCGAGTCGTTCGGGATCGGATGCCTGCTCGGTTGCGGCCTCGTGCTGCTGTTCGACCGCCGCCTGCCGCCGGTCAAGCTCGTGTTCAACCTGGGCCAGTTGGCGCTGCACGCCTGCATCGCGCTGCTCGTGGTGCACACGCTGGCACCCGTCAGCGGCACGGTCGACACGCGCACCTGGATCTCGGCGCTGATCGCCGCCCAGGTCTCCTCGATCGCCGCTTCGTCGCTGATCGCCGCCGCGATCTCGCTCTCCGAGGGGCTGGTGAGATTTCAGACGCTGGTCCAAATGCTGGGGATGGACCTCGTCGTGACCACGAGCAACGCCAGCCTGGGCCTGTGCGGAGTGGTGATCACCGCGGCCGACGTCCGGGCGCTTCCCCTGCTGCTCGTGCCCTCGGTGACGCTGTTCGCCGCCTACCGCGCGTACCTGTCCGAGCGCGAGCGCCACAAGCGCCTCGAGTTCCTCTACGAGGCCAACCGCACGCTGGCGCGCTCGCGTGAGATCGCACACGCGCTCGAAGGGCTCCTGGTCCGCTCGACCGAGGCTTTCCGGGCCGAGATGGCCGAGATCATCCTGTTCGGCTCCGAGGAGAATCCGTCCTTGCGCACCCTGCTCGGTCCCGGCAACTACCGCGAGCTGATGGAGCCGGTGGACGCCGAGGTCGCCGACGAGATGCGCCACCTGCTCGAGCGGGGCGCGGGTGCGATCACGCTCGACCGGCCGTTCGGAGGCGGTCGCCTGCAGCGCTACCTGGAGGCGCGTGGAGTGACCCACGCGATGGTCGCGCCGCTCCCCGGCGAGGAGCGCGTGATCGGCGCCATCATGCTGGCCAACCGGTTCGGCGTGGTGCGCTCATTCGACCACGAGGATCTCCGCCTGCTCGACACGCTCGCCGGCAACGCCAGCGTCGCGCTGCAGTACGACCGGCTCGAGCAGGCTGTGACCCAGCTCAGCGTGCTCCAGGAGCAGCTCCACCATCAGGCCTACCACGACCCGCTCACGAACCTCGCGAACCGCTCACTGTTTACCGACAAAGTCAGGGAGACGATCGCGCAGCGGCGGGGAGAGCTCGCCGTCCTGTTCATCGACCTGGACGACTTCAAGACGGTCAACGACAGCCTAGGCCACGCCGCCGGGGACGAGCTGCTGGTGTCGGTCGCCTCGCGCCTGCGCGCGAGCCTGCGACCCGAGGACTTGGTGGCGCGGCTCGGCGGCGACGAGTTCGCGGTACTCGTCGAGGACGCCCACGACGCCGAGGCGGCCGCCGTCAAGGTCGCGCGACGGATCATGGAGGCGTTCGTACTGCCGGTCGGCGTCGGCTCGGAGAGCGTCGCCGTGTACGCGAGCGTCGGCATCGCCGCCAGCAAGGGCGGCGGTTTCTCCGCCGAGGAGCTGATCCGGGACGCCGACGTCGCGATGTACAAGGCCAAGAGCTCGGGCAAGGGGCACTTCGAGGTGTTCCATCCCAGCTTCGGCGCGGCGGTACTCGAACGCCACGGCCTCAAGGAGGAGCTGCGCCTGGCGATCGAGCGCCAGGAACTCACGCTCTACTTCCAGCCAATCGTCGACATCGGCACCGGCGAGCTGGTCGCCGAGGAGGCGCTGGTCCGCTGGGAGCACCCGCGACGCGGGCTGGTCGGCCCGTCCGAGTTCGTGCCTTTGGCCGAGGAGACCGGCCTCATTCTGTCACTCGGTCAGTATGTCCTCGAGGAGGCGTGTCAGCAGGCGCGCCGGTGGCAGGCGCGTGGCCCGAGCGGGCCCAGCGGTCGCTCCGACGTCGCCGTCCACGTGAACCTCTCCGCGGTCGAGCTGCGCGATCCCGAGCTGGTCGAACGCGTTCAAGCCACGCTTCAGGCCGCCGGGGTCGACCCCCGGAGCATCGTGTTTGAGATCACCGAGTCCGTCCTGCTCGATGAGTCCGAGCGCGTCTCGGCCGCGATCGGCGCGCTACGCGAACTGGGGGCGCGGTTCGCGCTGGACGACTTTGGCACCGGCTACTCGTCCCTCAGCTACCTGCATACCCTGCCCTTCGACATGCTGAAGATCGCCAAGTCGTTCGTTGACGGCCTGGCCCGAGGCGGCCGCGAGGCATCGTTCGTGCGCATGATCATCGAGCTCGCCCGCACGCTCGGGGTGACGGTGATCGCCGAGGGGATCGAGACGCGCGAGCAGGCGAACGCACTGGTCGCGCTCGAATGTGACCTCGGTCAGGGCTTCTACCTGGGTCGGCCCGAGCCCGTGCGTCAAGAGCTCGGGCTTCGCTCGGTGGCGTAGCTCCGGTTCCTCGCGCCCTGCGACGCAGCGCCGGGCCCCGCCGCTACACGTGCATAACCTGCCATTCGGGGGCCTCATACTCGGCCCTGGTCGCTAGTACACGTGACAGGTGCACAACATGCCACGGCCTCTCGGAGCTAGCTCGATTGTCATGTTATGCAGGTCGCGCCGGCTGCAGGATGCCGTGCAGCACCCACTCCGGCGCGTCATGTCTCTGCATCCCTTTTCATACATCTGTCCAGACGCCCTCAGGTCCATCGACCCGCACGCCGATGAGCCCTGCAGCAAGGACTGCACAGGGGCAAACCCGCCGCGAGGCGGGGACGCAAAGCCAGGGGTCTCGCACAACACGCGAGATGGCCCAGCCGCCAGTTCAAGTAGTCACTGGCAAGCGGATTTGCAACACGGAGGTTGCCCTGACATGACACGTTCTGTTCAAATCGTCGAGCGGATGCGGTGGATGGCCGCCCTCGCCGGCGCGGCTATTCTGGCCCTGGCCGTTGTCGTGGTGCTCGGCGCTTCGAGCGGACAGCTGCAGGCGGCGAGCGCGGGTAGTGCGAGCTCGTCGGCCGGTTCCTCGGCTCCGCTCGATCCGCGCATCGCGACCCTTGCGGCGCATCATCCCGCCAGCGTCATCCAGGCGATTGTTCAGTTCAACGCTCCGGTCTCCCAGACCAAGGCGCAGGCGGACGCGGCCCACGCCCGCGGACGCGTGATCGGCAAGCTGCCGATCATCCACGGCCTCGCCCTGCAGATGACCGCTGCCCAGGCCCAGTCACTGGCGGCGAGCCCGGACGTCCACTCGGTGTCTCTCAACGCAACTGTCACCACTGCAGAGCCTGCCCCCCAACTTTCATGTTCCGATGACGCCGGGCAGCCAGAGCGTTTCGAGCGAACAACTCCAGACGACCTATGACGAGACGCTCGGGGTGACCCCGCTGTGGAGGTACGGTGTCACCGGCACCGGAGTCGGCGTGGCCCTGATCGACACGGGGGTCGACGGTTCACTGCCTGATTTCGCCGGAACGAATGGTCAGTCGCGCGTGATCGTGAGCGCGGTCGACAACGCCGACGCCAAGACCGCCACCGACGGTTACGGCCACGGCACCGACGTCGCGGGCATCATCGCTGGTAACGGTGACAACCGGCCGGGCTCCGATCCGCTTCACGGTCAGTACATCGGCGTCGCTCCGAACGCCAACCTGATCTCGCTCAAGGTCTCCGACGAGAGCGGTAACACCACCGTCCTCGACGTCATCTATGCACTTCAGTTCGCCGTCGAGCACCAGGCGCAGTACAACATCCGCGTGGTGAACCTGTCACTGGATTCGGCGACGCCGCAGTCCTACAAGACAGATCCGCTCGACGCGGCAGTCGAGGCCACGTGGCTGCACGGCATCGTCGTCGTGGCGGCCGCTGGCAACCGCGGCAACACGCCGGGTGCGGTGCAGTACTCGCCCGCCAACGACCCGTACGTGATCACAGTCGGCGGAGTGGACGAGAACGGCAGCTCGAACCCGAGCGGTGACACCATCGCGTCGTGGTCGAGCCAGGGCACCACTCAGGACGGCTTCCAGAAGCCGGATGTGTACGCCCCGGGCGCCCACATCGTGTCCGTGCTCGCGCCGGGCAGTGTCTTCGACACCAGCAGTTGCGGCTGCCTGGTCGGTAACGGTCAGTACATCCAGACGAGTGGAACCTCGATGGCCGCTCCGGCCATTTCCGGGCTGGTCGCGGACCTGCTCCAAGTCCATCCCCGGTGGACGCCCGATCAGGTCAAGGGCGTGCTGACAAGCTCCGCGGTTAGCGACAACCCGTCGCTCCAGGAGCCGAACGCGATCAAGGCGATCCTCGATTGGAACCCGCCGGTCGCCGACCAGGGCCTGACCCCAAGCACTCTGCTCAGCGGCGCGAACGGGAACGTCAACTACACCTGGGCGACGTGGAGCTTTGCCACCTGGAGCCGCGCGACTGGTCAGCTTCGCGCCGGATACACAGGCAAGAGCTACGACTGCACCACCTGCTCGAACACGCCTAGCTCCAGCGTCGATTCGAGCGTCGCGGGCTGGGATTTCGCGACCTGGACAACGATCCCCTTGGGGTGAGCTCAGAAGGGCCAGGACGGCCCGACCAAGCTCGCTGGTGCGGGACCACAGGAATAGGGGGGCTGAAAGGAGCCGGTGGCGGCAGGGGTGCGGCCACCGGCTCCGCCTTTTTGCCGGGCGATCCGCACGAGCGCCAGCGCCAGCGCCTCGAGGCTTCAGACCTCCGCGGGTAGCGCCACGCACCGCAGCCGCGACACTTGGCCCGAGCGCAGCCGGTGATTAAGCCGCTCGAGAATCGCGGGTCCCATCAGGTCCAGCTCCTGCGCCCACACCGACGCCGAGCACGAGACCGTGACCACGCCTCCGCGCTCGCGTGTTGGCTGCGCCTCGAGCGCGATCGCTGCGCCAACCGCCTCGCGCCAAGCGTGCTGCACCTCCGCGAGCAACGTCGCGGGCGCCAGCTCGGCGCGAACGTGATCGAACGCGAGCGCCGCTCGTCGGGGGCTGCGTCGGTAGGAAGTCACTCGGCCACCATCTCCAGCAACCGTCCGCTCGCGACCGACAGGTGCATCACGTCGGCGTCGGCCCCGCCGGGCACGTGATCGAGATCGGTGGCGGTGATCACCGACTGCCCCGGGCTCGCCCGCAGCAGCTCGACGAGTGCACTGCGTCGGTCGCGGTCGAGCTCGCTCATCACATCGTCGAGGAGCATCACCGGGGGTGCCGGACGGAATTCGGTGATCACTTCGCGCTCGGACAGGAGCAACGCAAGCAGGGCAAGCCGCTGCTGGCCCTGCGAACCATACGCGCGCAGGTCGTGCCCGTTGTGCTTGAGCACGAGGTCATCGCGGTGGGGCCCGTGTCCGGTGAACCCTCGCTCCAGATCGGACTCCAGGCGCTCGCTCAACTCGTGAGCCAACTGCTCGGGCTCCGTGGCGCTCGACCGAGGCCGGTAGGACACTGTGGCGTCGCCCTCCAGGCCCAGCGCCTGCGCGAGCTGCGCGAACGTGTCGGTGACCGACTCAAGCGCGGAGGCGCGATCACTCATCAGCGCGATCCCGTGGCGGGCAAGCTGCACATCCCAGCCGGGCAGGGACTCGCGGGAGCCGCGGCCGGAACGGATCCGAGCCAGCAGGGTATTCCGCTGGGCCAGCGCCTGCCCGTAGAGACGCCGCGTGGCCGACCGCGAGGGCCACAGAGCCGCGACGAACTGGTCGAGGTGGGCACGACGCAGCGCCGGCGCGCCCTTGATCAGCTCAAGTCGGTCGGGGAGGAACACGCTGACCAACGGTCGCGTTTCGACGTCGAGCAGGCGCTCGACCGGGGCCCCGTCGACTCGCATCACCTTGGACTCGCCGGGCGAGAAGCCGACCGACAGTTCGTGCAGCCCATCTTCGGCCTGGCCGGTGAGCACCGTGCGGGCGGTGCCGGCGCCGAACCTCACGACCTCGCGCTCGTTGCTCGTCCGGCACGACCGCCCCGTACAAGCAAAGTAGAGACCTTCGAGCAGGTTGGTCTTGCCGGCCCCGTTAGGCCCGGTCACCACGGTCAGCCCGTCGCCCAAGTCGATGTGGGCATCGTGATAGCAACGGAAGTCGCGCAGGGTCAGGCCGAGTACCTGCACGGACGGTGGCGGGGGGTCGGTGGGTGGGTGCGGTGGGCGGGGTGGGCGGGCGGGGTCCAAAGTCATACGTTGAGCCGGATCGGCATGATCAGGTAGCGGAAGCGGCTGTCGTCGCCGGACTCGATCAGCCCCGGCCGCAACGGGCTGATCAGCTTCACCACCACGTCGCCCTCTTCGATCGCTTCCAGGCCGGCGCGCAGGAACTCCGGGTTGAAGCCGATCTCGAGCGGATCACCCTGGAAGGACACCGGCACGGACTCGAGGGCCTCGCCGATGTCGGGCGTCTGGGCCGAGATGGTCAGCTCGCCCGGTGCGAACGCCAGTCGCAGCGGCGCGTTCTTCTGGGCCAGCAGGCTGATCCGCCGAACAACCTCGGTCAGCTCGCCGCTCGCCAACCGCAGCTCGTGCTCGAAGGTCTCGGGCAGAAGCTGGCGGTAGTTCGGGAACTGCCCGTCGATCAGTCGCGATGACAGGGTCACGCCGCCGAGCTCGAACAGGATTTGGTTCTGGCGCACACTGATGCGCAGCTGCTCCTCCTCGACGTGCGCAGCCACCCGTGCCAGCTCCTGAAGCGCCCGTGCCGGCACGTTGACCTCAAAGCCGGACGGCAGCGGCGCCTCGAGCGTCGTCTCCTTCACGCTCAGGCGATAGGAGTCCGTGGCGACCATCCTCAACTCGCGGTCCGAGGCCGATACGAGGATCCCTGTCAGCACGGGGCGCGTCTCATCGCGCGAGGCAGAGTTCGCCACCTTCAACGCGGTCGAGACGAACGCCTCGACCGGCAGCGTGACGGCGGAGTCATCCTGCGGCTCGGGGAAGGGCGGAAAGTCCTCGGCCCTGAGCGTCCTGATGTGGAAAGTCGCGTTGCCAGAGACAATCTCGACGTCCTGCGTGGCCGGGCGCAACTCAAGCGAGGCCTCTGGCGCGGGCAGAAGGCGGACGACATCGAGGAGCAGCCGCGCCGGGAGGACGACCACGCCCTCGCGTGCGACCTCGGCCTCCACGGGCACGCGTAGGCCAACGTCCATATCGGTGGCCTGGAGCTCGCAGCCGTTCGACGTCGCGACGACCTGAACTCCCGAGAGCGCCTGGATGGCGCTGCGAGTAGAAGCGACGCGGCTCACGGTCTGGAGCTGTCGAAGCAGCGCATCGCGCTCCAAGGAGATCTTCACGGTGAATACCTCAGTAGATATGTAGAAGTCATAGGGGCTTGAACTGTGTTGAAAACGGCCCAATCAGCCGCAAGGAGCGGGAAAGATGTCGTGTCAGGGGAACAGGCAAGTCTGTCAGCGCCGCCGGTCGGCAGAGCTGCGGGCGACCAGAGCGGTGAGATCCGAGAGTTCGTCAACAGCTTGTTGATCATTCCCGACACGTTCCTCTACCCGCTTGCAGGCGTGGAGGACGGTCGCGTGGTTGCGGCCGCCGAAGGCCTCGCCGATGTGGTGGAGAGACGAGTCGGTCAGCTCGCGCGACAGGTGGATGGCGAGCTGGCGTGGCCATGTGACGCGGGCTGCGCGGCTGGGGGAGACGAGCTCGCCGGGCGTGATCCCGAAGTGCTCGGCGACCGCGCGCTGGATGCCCTCGATCGACGGTGTGGCGGCCTGCTGTGACCGCGGATAAATTTCGTCCAGAACCCGCTGGGCGAGGCTCGCGTCGATCGGTAGCTGTGTGAGCGAGTGGTAGGCGACGACCCGGATGAGAGCGCCCTCGAGGGTCCGAACGTTGTCGGTTATCCGCTCGGCGATTAGCTCGAGGACCGCGCTGTCCTCGATCAGGATGTGGTCGAGCGCAGCGCGCTTGCGGAGGATGGCGACCCGGGTGGCGAGGTCCGGCGGCTTGATCACGGCCACCAGGCCGGACTCAAAGCGCTCCCGTAGGCGCTCCTCGATCGCCACCAACTGCCGCGGGAGGCGATCGCAGGTCACGACGAGCTGCCGTCCGGTCTCATACACCGCGTTGAAGGTGTGGAAAAACTCCTCCTCGGTCTTCGCCTTGCTGGCGAGGAACTGGACGTCGTCGATCAAGAGCACGTCGGCGTCTCGGTACGCGTGCTTGAAGCGGTCTAGCGAGCGCGATCCCAAGGCCCGAATGAACTGGTTGGTGAATGCCTCTGCCGTGGTGTAGCGGATTCCCGCCCCACCGCCGAACGCGCCCACATAGTTGCCTATGGCATGGAGCAGATGGGTCTTGCCGAGCCCAGGCGGGGCATGCAAGAAGAGGGGGTTGTAGGCCTGACCCGGCAGCTCGGCGATCGCGAGTGCCGCTGCGTGCGCGAGGCGATTACCGTCGCCGATGATGAACTGATCGAAGCTGTAGCGCGGGTTCAGCGCGACCCCGTCGAGGTCGAGAGCCTCGTGGCGGGTGGGCGCTCGCCCGGTTCGCGGTTGGCCGTGAGCGGTGAACTCGACCTCGGTTTCCTCGCCAAACACGCGCTTGACCGTGTTGGCCAGGATTCGTCCAAAGCGCTTCGAGATCCAGTCGTAGGTGGCCGGCGGCGCCTCGAGTAGGACCTTGCCCTCCTCGACCGACCTGAGCTCGAGCGCCGCGAGCCAGATCTCGAACGTCGAGTCGCCGACTGCGCGGCGGAGCTGGGCGCGAAGCTCGGCCCAGGCAGCAGTCGGCTCGAGATGCGCGGACAGCGACAAGCAACCCCTTGCGGGACGGAGAGAGACGATTGGCGAGAGCGGGCGGGCCGATCGCGCCCGGGCGGCGAATATACCAGCGGTGCCGTGGCCGGATGGGCGCGGATCTGGCTCGCCGCCCACCCTTGGCGCAAAGCGCGACAAAAAGCTAGATGACCAAGTTCGACGCGAGAATCGGCGGCGTTTCGGCCGGGCTTTATGCGAGGCGATCGGCCCTGCGTATACTGGCCATCGAACCCCCGGGCGGGGTGCGGTGACCCATGAAACGAACCTACCAGCCGAAGAAGCGCAAGCGCGCCCGAACGCATGGCTTTCGCGCCCGGATGCGAACCCGCGCCGGGCGCCTCACGCTCAAGCGCCGGCGCGACAAGGGTCGCAAGCGGCTGACCGTCTGATGGTCGGCATGCCTGGCGCTCGTCCCCGAGGGGGGCGCGTGAGGCTCTCGCGCAGCGCCGACTTCGACCGGGTGTTCCGCCACGGCCGGTCCCACGCTGGACGCGAGCTTGTGCTCTACGTGTTCCCGCGTGGCGAGTCCGAGCCGCCGAGACTCGGGCTGTCCGTCTCGCGCAAGGTAGGTGGCGCGGTGCAGCGCAACAAGGTCAAACGCCTGCTTCGCGAAGCGTTCTCGCTCGAAGGGCAGCGGCTGCCGGCCGGGACCGACGCCGTGGTGGTGGCCCGCCATGAGGTAAACGCTCTAGCTGAGCGTGAGGGCCTCGCCGGGATTCGCCGCGTGCTCAGTCAGCTCGTCGACCGCGTCGCGGACCCAGACGCCTCCCCTGCCCGTCCCGCAGAGTCCGACGCGAGCGCCACCGGGAGTCGTTCATGAGGGCCGTTCGCTGGCTGACCGTGCTGCCCATCCGTGCCTACCAATGGGTCCTCTCGCCGATGCTCGGAAACCGCTGCCGGTATTACCCGTCGTGCTCGGAATATGCCGCGCAGGCGATAGGAAGATTCGGCATACTCAGAGGGCTTGTCCTGGCCGGCTGGCGGCTGCTCCGATGTAACCCCTGGAGTGACGGGGGATTCGATCCCGTCGAGGACCAGCGACTGTTCAAGCCCCGAGCCCCGGCGACCAGCGCCTGACCATGCTGCTCCTCACCGCGAACATCTTCCAGCCGCTGATCGACGTCTTCCAGTCGGTCCTCCTGTTCTTCCACAACCACGTGGGGATCTCGTGGGGTTTCTCGATCATCGCCCTGACGGTCCTGATGCGGGCGATCCTGCTCCCGCTGACGTTCAAGCAGTTCCACTCCATGCAGCGCATGCAGCGCATGCAGCCGCAGATGAAGGCGCTTCAGGCCAAGTACAAGGACGACAAGCAGCGCCAGCAGCAGGAGTTGATGAAGTTCTACAAGGAGAACCAGATCAACCCGCTCGGCTCCTGCCTGCCGCTGGTGGCGCAGCTCCCGGTGTTCATCTCGCTCTTCTACATGCTGCGCCAGGACCTGCGCAAGAACATTTGCCCGCAGACCCAGGCGGCCTACCAGGCCAAATACGCCGCGGCACACCACATCTCGCTCCAGGCGGCCGCGTCCCACACGACGCCGTGTGGCCCGAACAACGGCGCCGGTTTCCTGTTCATCCCGGACCTGACCAACAAGGCGACCGGCGTCGTCCTGATCGTGCTGCTGATCCTCTACGTCGGAAGCCAGCTCTTCTCGAGCCTGTTGATGTCGAGCCCGATGATGGACCAGACGCAGCGGCGGATGATGATGCTCCTGCCGCTGTTCTTCGTCGTGATCGTCATCAACTTCCCGGCCGGGTTGCTCGTCTACTGGATCACGACGAACTTCTGGACGATGGGCCAGCAGTATGCGGTGCGAAGACTTGCCGGCCAGCCGACGACGCCACCCGTGGACGACAGTCCACCGGGAGGGTCGGGCGGTGGCGGTGGTCCACCCGATTCGGGCCCGAACGGCTCCGGTGGCGGTAGCGGCCTGAGCGGCCTGTTGCGGGGACGCTCGAAGGAACCCGAGAAGGTTGCGGTCGCCGCGGGTAGCCGCGGGGAGCGGGCCGCCGCGCCGCCGCCGCCGCCGCGCAAGAAGAAAAAGCGCTCCGGACGCAGGAGGTAGGTCATGGACACTGAGATCGGCGTGGCGGGGTCACGCGTACAGGAGCTGCTCGAGCGCATCGTGGACACGGTCGGCGTCGATGCCCAGGTGCTCGTCCGCGAGGACGAGGAGGAGGTGCACGCGGACCTTGAGGGGGACGAGCTCGGGCTTTTGATCGGCCGCCACGGCCAGATGATCGACGCGATCCAGCACATTGCCTATCGGGTCGCGTGCCGTGGCACGAACAACCGCAAGCGAGTGGTGGTCGACGCCGCCGGCTACCGCGAGCGCCGAGCGGTGGCCCTGCGCGCCGCGGGCGACCAGGCCGCCGAGGCCGCCATCCATGACCGCCGGCCGGTGCGGCTCGAGGCGATGACCGCGCTCGAGCGCAAGGTCGTCCACGAGCATCTGAAGACTCGCCACGACGTCGAGACTTACAGCGAGGGCGAAGAGCCCGAGCGCCGGCTCGTCGTGGCACCCGTCGTCGACTGACGCGATCGACGATCTGGGGGGCGCGGAGCGTGTAAAAGCGCGCGTCGCCGACCGCCCGCACGGACGCCGCGCGGATACCCATCCCCCAGCTGGAAAAGCGCGCGCCACAAGCGAGAGCGTTCGTTCGACGCGCGGTTTTGCAGGTTCGCGGCGCGCCGGAAACGACCAGCCCGTCGCCCTCCGCCTTCCCGGGTGGTTATGTTGGGGGCCGCTTCGCGGCGTCCTCCGGACGACCTCGCGGCCGGCCCAACAAGCGAGGCACGGATGCCAAGCGGGCCGCAGCCGCGATACCGGCGAGGGCCCGTCCTGACCCGGATCGAGCCTCTGCTTCCGGGTGATTATCTCGCCCTCCCGACCCGATGCCGATGGCGCAGGCCCTTAAAAGCCTCCTATTAGCGTTCACACCTCTCACGGAGCTCGGCAACCCTGCAGCCCTCGGCAGCCGAGCTCCGGCTGGTGGCGTTTCACGTTTTTTTGTGCGGTGAAACAGCGCGTCGTGTAGAACACCGGACGTGACGGAGCTCTCTGACTTCGAGCATGGGCTGCTGGTCGGGCTGCTGGTCGGGGAGGCATCGTTCGGCGGCGACGGCAAGCAGCCCCAGGTCACGATCCGGATGCACGTGCGCCACGACGCGCTGTTCGCCTGGCTGATGGAGCGCTTCCCCGAAACCCGACTGTACGGGCCATACCACCACGGTGGGCGGTCCTACTACCAGTGGATGGCCCGCGGGACGGCGCTGGTGAGGGACGTACTCCCGCTGCTCGAAGGGCAGTTCGACGCTGGACTCGACGGCTACGCGGCGGAACGGTTCGACGCGATGTGCAGCCGCTATGCGCCGTACATCGCCCGCGAGCGAGCCCGCCTGGAGCGCACCGCCTGAGCCCGATGCCGGAGCGAGCAGGTTCGCCCGATCGGGATCAGCGGCTGCGCAGCCTGGCCGAGCGCTACGGCCTGACCGAGGGTGCGTCCGCGCAGCTCCGGGGCCTTCAGCGCCTGCTCGCCGAGGACCCGCTGGCCCCGACCGCGGTGCGCGACCCGATCAAGGTGATCGAGGACCACCTCGCCGACTCGCTCGTCGCGCTCGAGCTCGAGCCGGTGCGGGGCGCGCGCGGACTGGCAGACCTCGGCAGCGGCGCCGGCGTTCCGGGCCTCCCGCTGGCAATCGCCCTGCCGCAGACGAGCGTGGCGCTGGTCGAGAGCGCCGCGCGCAAATGCGTCTTCCTCGAGCGTGCCGTCGCCGCGTGCGGGGTGGCGAACGCTCGCGTCGTCCACACGCGCCTGGAGTCCTGGCCCGAGGGGCTTGCCTCATTCGATGTGGTTACGGCGCGAGCGCTCGGCCCGCTCGAGGTGGTCGTCGAGTACGCGGCGCCGCTGCTCATTCGCGGCGGCACCCTGGTGGCGTGGCGCGGGGCCCGTGACCCCGAGGCCGAGGCGGCGGGCGCTCGAGCGGCGGCTGCCGTAGGGCTCGAGGTCGGCGAAATCGTGCCCGTCCACCCCTATCCGGCGGCCCAAAACCGCCACCTGCACCTCATGTCGAAGGTTATGGACACGCCGGCCGGCTTCCCGCGCCGCCCTGGCATGGCGCTCAAGCGCCCGCTCGGCCGCCGATAATCGCATTCCTTCCTGCACGATCTGACCGGTCTCGCCGGTACCGTCAAACCCCTCATGGGGACCGTCTACGCAATCGCCAACCAGAAGGGCGGGGTCGGCAAGACGACCACCGCCGTCAACCTTGCCGCCTGCGTCGCAGAAGCCGGGTACGAGGCGCTGCTCGTCGACATCGATCCGCAGGCGAACGCGACGATCGGGCTGGGGATCGGGAAGGACGAGCCGGGGACGGTCTACGACGTGCTCGTCGGTTCGGCTGGGTTCGAGGACGTGATCCGGCCCACGGGCATCGAACGCCTCGCACTCGCACCCTCTGGTCCAGATCTAGCCGGCGCGAACGTCGAGCTGCCTCGGATGCCAGGCTCCGAGAACCTTCTCCGTGACGCGCTCTCGCCCGTTCGCGAGCGCTACGCGTTCGTCCTCCTCGACTGCCCGCCGTCGCTCGGACCGTTGACAGTCAATGCGCTCGTAGCCGCCGACCGCGTCATCGTGCCCGTCCAGGCCGAGTACTTCGCGCTCGAGGGCCTTGCCGGCTTGCTGGACACGCTTTCGCTCGTACAGCGAGAGCTCAACCCACGGCTTACCGTGGCTGGGATGCTTTTGACCATGCACGACGGCCGGACGCGGCTCGCGCAGGACGTCGAGCGGGAGGTGCGCGAACATTTCCCCGAACTGGTGTTCGACACGGTGATCCCGCGCAACGTTCGCATCGGCGAAGCACCAAGTTTTGGTAAACCTGTGATCCATCACGATCCGCATTGCGCCGGTGCGGACGCGTACTTCGAGCTGGCAAAGGAGGTGGCCGCGCGTGGCTGAGCGACCGAAGGGAATGGGCCGGGGCCTGGCCGCCATCCTGTCCGTCGCCCCCCGCGACGAGCTCCAGGAGCTCCGCCCGGTCCCGGTCGACATGATCGATCCGAGCCCCAACCAGCCGCGCCGCGTGTTCGACGAGGACTCGCTGCTCGCTCTGGCCGGCTCGATCCGAGCTCGAGGCGTGCTTCAGCCCGTGCTCGTGCGACCCCTCCCGAGCGGCCGCTATGAGCTGATCGCCGGCGAGCGCCGCTGGCGCGCCGCCCAGCTCGCCGAGCTCGAGGCGATCCCCGCCGTGGTTCGCCGGCACGACGACGCCGCCTCGCTCGAGGTAGCGCTGATCGAGAACATGGCGCGCGAGGACCTCAACCCGGTCGAGGAGGCGCGCGCCTGCGCCGCACTCGTCGAGGAGCTCGGCCTGACCCGGGAGGACGTCGGGGTGAGGGTCGGCCGCAGCCGGGTCGCGGTCTCGAATCTGATCCGCCTGCTCGACCTCCCCGACGAGGCACTCGAGCTGATCGAGCACGGCGACCTGACCGAGGGCCACGGACGCGCCCTGCTCCTGGCCGAAGACCACGCCGTGCGCCGCAGCCTCGCGCGCGACGCCGCCCGCGCCCGCTGGTCGGTCCGCGAGCTCGAGTCACGCGCTCGCGCCGCCGCCGCCCCGTCCGGCCGCCGCCGTCCCCGGTCCAAGCCCGCCGTGCATCCCGACCAGGCGGCAGCGATCGAGCTGATCACCGACGCCCTCGCCGCCGCGCTCGGCCGCGAGGTCGAGGTCACCCCGACCAAGGGCGCCGGCTATCGCGCCCAGATCGGCTTCGAGTCGCTCGACGACGCGCTCGACGTCGCCCGCCGCCTGCGCGTGCGGGCGGTGTCCTAGGACCTCGCCACTGCCCGGTTAGAATCCCCCCGACGCCGGGCGATTAGCTCAGTCGGTTAGAGCGCTTCTCTGATAAGGAAGAGGTCCCAGGTTCGAGTCCTGGATCGCCCACTGGGGGATGGCCGGCGAATGATCCGGGTAGGTGGCGACCATGCCCGTCCTACGCCGCGCGGACGGCCGATGACGCCGGCACGTAGCCGCATCCCCCGAACCCCACCGCTCCTGGGGTGCCTGGTCGCGCTCGCGATCGCCGCCTCCGCCGCCACCGCGGCTGACGCCAGGGTCACGGCGACCGCAGCCGGTGTCCGCTCTTGTGGCCGCGGTGAGGTCCAGGAGTACCCATATTTCAACGTCCGGGCGCGCGGCACGTCGTGTGTCGTCGCGCAGCATCTGATCCGCAGGTTCCTCTGCACCAACGCCCGCGGTCACTGCGCCGCCCGCAGCCACTGGCGCATCGAGGGCGGCATTCTCATCGGCCACTGGACCTCTCCGGCGGGCTGGCGCTGCCAGGCGCGGATACCACCAGCGCTGTATGTGGACGGCAAGCCGTTCGGGAGCGAGCTCTGCCGGCGCGGTAGCGCGTCGGTCTCATCGCAGTCCTACGGCTGAACCGCGCGATAGGGCAAACTGACGATCCCAGGCGGTAGCCACGTCGCGGTTAGACTGGCCGCGTGGGCGGACCGACCGCGGGGCAGATCGAGCAGTATCAACGCGATGGGTTCCTGATCGTCGAGCGGTTCCTCGAGCCGTCCGACCTCGAGCGCATTCGCGAGCGCTTCATGCGCGTGTTCGAGCACGAGTGGGAGACCGGCCTCGCGCCCGACGAGGTGAACTACGTGCCCGGCGTGACCGCGCCGGACCTGACCCGCCAGCTGTGCAACGTGTGGAAGGCCGACCGGACGCTCGCGGGTGTGACGCTGTCACGACAAGTCGGCGAGTTCACCGCGCGGTTGGGGGGCCTGACCGGGGTCCGCCTGGCGCAGGACAACGCGATCTGGAAGCCGCCGTCGGGCAAAGCGTTGCTGTGCCACCAGGATGCTGCGTACCTGGATCATCTCGATCCACCGAACATGACGACGTGCTGGATGGCCCTGGACGACACGGCGGCGGACACGGGGACGATCTACTACGCGCGCGGATCACACCGCTGGCCACACGCGCCTCTCGACGGAACGTTCCACGCCCCGGATGACTGGCTGGCGCACGTGCGCAGCTCGGTTCCGCCCGGGGTCGAAATCGAACTCGTCCCGATCGAGGTCCCGGCAGGCGGCGCGGCGATCCACCATGGGTGGACATTCCACGGCAGCCCACCGAACGAGCGAGCGGACGCTCAGCGCCGATCGATCATCAGCCACATGATCTCGACCGACACGCGATGGAACCCGGAGCATCCTCATCCGATCTACTCCCGGTACCGCCGCCCGGGCGAGAGCGAGCTCGACGAAGCGTTCTTCCCGATCCTGTGGCGGGACGGATACCGGACGTCATGGCTGTCCGAGTACGCATCGGCCGGAGCGCTCGCCTGACCCCGCGGCGGAGCGGGCCCCGGCGAGGCTGAGCAGCGCGCCGCTCCGACGAACGCGCACGGCGTACGCTTGTAAGCGCCCGGTCAAATCCCATAGGTATCGAACGCCATGAAGGCACTCCAGAGCGCTATAGGCATCGCTTGGGCCGTGTTCTGGGCCTACTGGCTCGTCTCGGCCTTCACCGCCAAGGCGAGCACGGGCCGCATGCGGCGGCTCCCGATGACCGGCCTGACCGTGATTGGCGTCTTCGTTGTGGTCCGCGTGTTCCGTGGGGGCGGGTTGGAGGTTCACAGCCTGGTCCTCGGCGTGATCGGGGCCGTTCTGTTCGTGTGTGGGATCGCTCTCTGCGTCTGGGCCCGGATTTATCTGGGTCGCAACTGGGGGATGCCGATGACACAGAGAGTCGAACCGGAGCTGGTCACCACCGGCCCGTACCAATTCGTCCGTCACCCGATTTACTCCGGACTCCTGCTCGCGCTGGTGGGGACTGCGTTGGCCACGAACTTCCTCGGCCTGGCCATTGCCGTGATCCTGGGTGCCTACTTTTATTACGCGGCTACGGTTGAGGAAAGGAACCTTGTCACTGTCTTCCCGACGGCCTATCCCGCCTACCGGGAGCACACCAAGAAGCTGATCCCGTTCCTGCTCTAGTCCTCGCGTCACTCGGGCATGTCGAAACGCGAGAACAGATACGGGTCGCTGAACAGCGTGATGCGTGCGATCCCCTGGGTAGTGACGGTAAGCACCACGACCGCGAACGGCTCATAGTCACCCTCGTCACTGCGGCGGTACGCAAGTGCCGCCGGCTGACCATTCGCCACCGCGGGAGTCATCGACCACGTGCCGGCCGGCCCAATCACGCGGCGGATGTAACCGATGCAGTTGCGCTTGCCTGCGAACCAGGTGCGCGCGGGCGTCATCTCGAGCGCCGCGTCGTCAACCAAAACCTGCTCCAGCGCCGCGAGATCGGAGTGCTCGAAAGCGTGCATGTAGCGGGCGAGCAGCTCCTGGGCCTCTCGACTGTCCGGCTCGGCCAGAGCATCCGGGCTAGGCGAAGCCTCGTCGAGCCGGGCGCGGGCACGTTGGAGCGTGCTCTTGACCGCGGATGTACTCACTTGCAGCATCTGCGCGACCTCGACGGCGGCGAAGCCGAGCACATCCCGGAGCATGAGCACGGCACGCTGACGGGGCGGGAGGTGTTGCAGGCTCGCGATCAGGGCGAGCCGAACGCCCGCCCTCGCGGCGGCGACCTCGGCCGGATCGACCGTGTCGGGCCTGCTCAGCGAGTCCGGGAGTGGCTCGAGCCACATCACGCCGGCCCCGGCGAGCGCCGGATCGCCGTCGGGGTCGTCGCTGGGCGCGCCGAGGCCCGACGGCAGCACCCGCCTAACCGGCCGTACCAGCGCGGTCAGGCAGGCGTTGGTCGCGATCCGGTACATCCACGCGCGCACCGACGCCCGACCCTCGAACGTTTCGAAGGAGCGCCACGCTCGGAGGTAAGTCTCCTGAACGAGCTCCTCGGCGTCGTCGATCGATCCGAGCATCCGGTAACAGTGCACGAACAGCTCGCGTCGATACGGCTCGGTGAGATCTACGAACTCGTCGCTGCCCAACCCGGCTCCTACTCCCGGACGCACGCTCATGACACCGTCACAGTCTCGGCGAGTCCGAGCTTCGGGCGCACCCACGCGGCCAGCAGCCGGATCGCCTCGTCGGCTTCGCCAGCTCGGCCTGCGGTCATCTGGAAGGTGTGCTGCTGGCCGGGGAAGATCGCGAGTTCGACCTCCACCCCCGCGGCACGAGCCCGATCGGCGAGGCTGCGGCTGTCATCGAGCAGCGTCTCGTCGCCGCCGACCTGAATGGACATCGGAGCCAGACCGGTCAGGTCCGCGTACAGCGGGCTGGCCAGCGGATCGGCTGCGCGCCCATCCGGCCCCAGGAACATGACGGCCAGCCCGTCCACGAGCTCCTTGTAGAAGAACGCTTCGGTGCCCCAGTTCGACCTGTAGGACTCACCAGACTGTTGCATGTCCACCCAGGGCGAGATCAGCAGCGCCGCGGCAGGGAGGGGCAGGCCCTCCTGGCGAGCGCGCAGCTGCGCTGTCAGCGCCAGCCCACCCCCCGAGGAGTCGCCGGCGAAGGCCACGTGCGTCGAGTCGATCCCCTGGTCGAGGAGCCATCGGTACGCGATGAGTGCGTCCTCGACCGGAGCCGGATGGATGTTCTCGGGCGCGAGCCGGTACTCGAACACGAGCGCTCGGGCGCCAGCGGCCTTGGCCAGGTGTCCGAACAGCTTGCGGTGGGTGTAGATCGAGCCCCCGACGAAGCCGCCCCCGTGCATGCAGAGAAGCACGCGGTCCTGCGCACAGTTCATCGGCACTGCCCACAGCGCGGGCAGCCCGGCGGCCTGCGTTTCGGTGTAGTCCACCTCGCGCGGCTCGGCGGTCAGATCTCCCCATGCCTCGCCGTCGCTCTGGAGACCTCTGATCCGGTTTGCCGTCCACTCCAGATACAGCTCCCTGACCGCCTCGGTTCCATTTGCCTGGGTAGTCATCGTGTTCCTTTCGGTTCGGGTCTCACTCAACCATGAAGACCGGGTCGCGCGGCGAAAGGAATCGGGGCGCCGGCGCGTCACCGTTAGCAAGAATGTGAATGGTCGGGTAGGCTGGCCATGTGGCAAGCGCCGATCTCCTGCTTCATCCGGTCAGGCTGCGAATCGTCAAGGCGTTTCTCGGCGAGCGCGCACTGACCACCAGTCAGCTTGCGGAGGAACTCGAGGATGTGCCGTCGGGCAGCCTCTACCGCCACGTGGCCCTGCTGGTCAAGGCCGGGGTGTTGCAGGTCGTCGCCGAACGGCGCGTACGTGGGGCGGTCGAGCGCACCTACATGCTGCGATTGTTCGCGGCGAGGATCGGGCCGGGCGAGGCCAGGGCGATGACCGCCGAGGAGCACGGCCAGGCGTTCATGGCCTATGTGGCGGGGATGCTCGCCGACGCCGACCGGTATCTCGCTGCCGGCCAGCCGGATCCGGCGCGGGACGGCGCCGACTACCGGGTGGGCGCGTTGTGGCTTAGCGATGCCGAGTTCGCCGAACTCCTGCGCGATCTGACCGAGGTGTTCCAGCCTCGCCTGGCCACGCCGCCAGGCCAGGGACGTAAGCGGCGCATGGTCTACACGGTGTTCCTCCCGGCGCCAGAGGGGGCCGGCTGATGCCGTCGGCCGCCACGAGCCGGGGCAGCACGTCGATCCCGCCGTGATCGCCGACATGGCAGAGTGGTTGAAGGCATGAGCGATTCCCAGGGCAAGCCGATCGTCCTCGTCCCGGGCGCCTGCCTCGGCGGCTGGTGCTGGCGGCAGGTTGCCGCGAAGCTGCGGGCCGCCGAGCATGACACGTACCCGGTCACGCTGACCGGCCTGGGCGAGCGCGTGCACCTGGCGCGGCCTGACGTCGATCTCGACACTCACATCGAGGACGTGGTCAACCTGCTCGACTACGAGGACCTGCACGACGCGATCCTGGTTGGGCACAGCTACGCCGGCATTGTGGTTACCGGAGCCGCGGACAAGCGTCCTGAGCGGCTCGGCGCGGTTGTGTATCTCGACACGTCGCCGCTACCCACCGGCATGGCGATCTTCGACGTCCAGTCGCCCGAGCAGCGCGAGAGCCAGCGCGAGTCGGTCGAGCGCGACGGCGAGGGTTGGCGCTGGCCGGTGCCCGATCGCGCGACGCTCCGCTCCGGAGCCTTCGGTAGCGCCGGCGGACTTAGCGACGACGACCTGACGCTCCTCCTGGAGCGGGCGACCCCGCAGCCCTACGCGACCTTTACGACGCCGCTTCGACTCGAGCACGGGCGGCCACCCGGCGCCCGCCGTGCCGCGATCTTCTGCAGTGACGGCGGGATGAGCCTGGCGATGCTGCGCGAACTGCTGGCAAACGAGGACCCGCGGGCTGCCCTGTTCAGCGATCCGGACTGGGAACTGCATGAGCTCGCGACCGGCCACTGGTCGATGTTCTCGGCACCCGAGGCTCTGGCCGATCTGCTGCACCGGGTCGCGACTGTTTAGCTCGCTGGCGTATGCGTCAGCGAAAGAACGCGAAGGTGCGGACCTCGATGCTGTGCCGCGGCACCGGCGTCTCGACGGTCGGATCGCGAAACGCGGTGTGCACGACCCGCCAGGCCCGACTGTGGTCGGAGTCGTTGAAGGCGAAGAACAGCACCTCGTCGCGCGTCATGTCCGGGAAGTACCACCACTCGTGGTCAGCGCTGTAGTGAAACTCCGAACCGCTGGTGATCATGTTCGACTCATCGACCGGCGCGAACGGATCCTCGGGGACCCGATCGACGAAGTACAGCTGGTTGGGCAGGCCCTCGTCCTCGCGGACGCTACGAAAGTCGCACAGGGCGAGCGGCCAGTCCTGCGGCGGCGGGCTGAACACTCGCCAGGTACTCGTCGCCAGCGCCCGGCGGTACCCGGTCCCGTCGGGGAATGCCTCGGCGTAGACACGAGGCGCGGTCAGCGCTGCCCCTTCGGTTCCATAGTCGATGTGGACGAGTGCCGCCTGTGGCTGCGAGGCGTTCGCGGCCGGATCGGCGGATCGGAACCGCGTGCGGCTCGTAGGAGCCGGTGTTGACACTGGCGCCGGGTGCAGTGAAGCGACGGAGCACAGTCGATTGGGGCGACAGATAGTGAAGCTCGCCCAGAACGCTCGACACCTGTTCTGTCGCGCCGCCGGCTGCCATCGCGACAGATCACCCTACTCCGGCGACACCACCTCGCATAGGTGCCCGGTCACCGATATGCGCGCGCTTGCAACTCGTACAGCTCTGCATATGTGCCGGCCGCGGCAAGGAGCTCCGCCGGAGAGCCTTGCTCCAGCACCTTTCCCCGCTCGAGTACCACGATCAGATCGGCCGCCCGTACGGTCGAGAAGCGGTGCGAGACGAGCAGCGTTATCGTGCCCTGCGCCGCGGCGAGCGCACGGGCGGCGGCGGTGTAGCGGTCGAACAGTGCTGCCTCGCTGAGTGCGTCGAGGCTCGCAGTCGGCTCATCGAGAACGACGAGCGCCGGCGCCTCGCGCATCAGGCCGCGGGCCAGGGCGAGCCGCTGCCACTGACCGCCGGACAAGTCGTGCCCGCCCGTGAAGCGACCGCCCACGCGCGTGGCCAATCCCGCAGGCAGTCGCTCCTCAAGCGCGGCCGTGCCGGCACGCTCCATGGCGCCGCGTACCGTCGAATGATCTTCGACCCGGGGCAGATCGCCGACGCCCACGCTCTCGGACAAGATCAGCTGGAGGCGCTGGAAGTCCTGGAACGCCCCGGTCACGCGCTCCCGCCAGTCGATCGGCGAGATCTCGGCCAGATCGACGCCGTCGATTACGATCCGCCCGCCGGTCGGCGCGTACATCCCGCACAGCAGCTTGACGAGAGTGCTCTTACCGGCGCCGTTCTCGCCGACGAGTGCGATCGTCCGCCCGGCCGGGAGCTCGAGGTCGATCGGTCCCAGCACGGGTGTCTCCTCGTTGCCCGGATAGGCGAAGGTGAGTCCTTCGAGCGAGATTCCTGAGTTCAGGCGGGCCGGCGCGCGCCTGTGACCGCGTGCGGGTCGCGTCGTCTGCTCGGTGTGGTCCTCGAGCCACAAGAGCTGGCCGGCGGCCGACAGCGCGGTGTTGAAGTTGCCCGCGGTGTCAGTTGAGCGCGAGATCTGGGTTTGCGCGCGCCGCATGAGCGAGACCGCCATGACAACCTGGCCCGGTGTGACGTCGCCGTCGACGGCGCGGAGCACGAGCACGACGATCGCGGTGAGGAGGCCGGCCGCGAATACGAGCCATCCTGCGGCCTCGAGCCCGGCGCTGAGCAGCGCCGCGCGAACCGCTCGGCGGCGCACGCGTTCGGTCAGCTCGGCGTGGCGCCGCGTGAGCGCGTCCGAGATGCCGTAGCTCCGCACCTCCCGGGCCGAGTCGGCGCTCGTCGCGAACGCGAACAGTGCGCCGAGTAGTCGGCGGTCCTCCGCCAGCGAATCGTCGGCGCGCCGCTGGACGCGCGCGGCCCACCGATCCGATAGGGCGGGTGCGACCGCAAGTAGCGGGATGACCAGGACCGGCAGGTAGATCGTGGCCAGCAACACGACGATCCCGATCGCCCGCAGCGCCTGCCCGAACAGTCCGATGAGCTGGCGCGGAGCACCCGCCATCGTGCGACGGTTCTGGGTGAGCTGCTCCAGCCGGGCGAGCAGGTCGGAGCGCTCGAGATGCTCGAGCGTGGGCGCGGTCGCCGCCAACCGCGCGATGCGCACACCGAGCACCAGGTTGACGCGATCGGTCAGCAGCGTCCCGGTCGTCCCGCTGACGATCGCCAGCACCCACGACGCGGTGAACAGCACCGCGGCGAGCACGACGCCCAACGCGATGCTGCCCGCGTCGTGCGCGATCGCTCCGTCGGTCACCTCCTTGAAGCCGATGGCGTAGGTGACCGACGCGACTGCGGCGGCCACGCTCATCAGCAGGCAGGCGAGCGCCGTGCCCGGCGCGGCCCGGAATGCCGTGCCGATCGCCACGCCGGCCAGGCGGCCCCATCGCGCGATCATCGCGCGCCCGCCTCCGAGGGCGTCCCGTCGACGCCGGCGGCGAATCGCTCGGCTTGGGCGTTGAACATCTGCGCGTAGGCCCCCGCCGCAGCGAGCAACTCGTCGTGCGTGCCGAGTTCGGTGATCCGGCCGCCGTCGAGCACGGCGATGCGGTCGGCGCGCCGCACGCTCGCGAAGCGGTGCGAGATCACGATGCTGGTCACCCCGGCCGTCAGCTCGAGGAAGCGCTCGTAGAAGGCGGCCTCACTGCGGACGTCGAGCTGTGCGGTGGGCTCATCGAGCACCAGCACGCGCGCGCCACCGCTGACCGCGTACAGGGCCCGGGCGAGCGCCATCCGCTGCCATTGCCCGCCGGACAGGTCGACGCCGCCGGTGTAGTGCGGCGACAGGACGGTTTCCCACCCGCGGGGTAGCGAGGCGATGATGTCGGCAGCGCCGGCGAGCTCGGCGGCGCGATCCAGCCATACGGGATCGGGGGAGTCCGGGCCGAACATCCCGACGTTCTCGGCTGCGGTCAGCGGCAATCGCGCGAAGTCCTGGTAGACGACGGCGACCTGCTGCTGCCATTCGCGGGCGTTCAGCGCATCCAGCGGCCGGCCGTCGACGGTGATCCGGCCGGCGGTCGGCTCGCGCATGCGCGCGAGCAGCGTGACCAGGGTGGTTTTACCGGCACCGTTCACGCCGACCAGGCCGAGCGACTGCCCGACGCGTAGCTCGAGCTCGAGGTCGCTGAGCACGGGCGCGGCCCCGTTCGGGTAGGTGAAGCCGACCTGCGCGAACGAGACGAACTCGCGTGGCAGCCCGGCGGCCGGCGCACCGCCGGCGATCAGCGCGCCACTCCGAGACAGGCGGCTGGTGAGCGAGTCGAGATCGGGCAGAGCAGAGAGCAGCTGCTCGAGGCTGATGTCCGCGTAGGAGATCGACCCGGCCGCCATGCTCGTGGGCAGCATCGGCAACATCGTCGCCAGCGTGCGCAGCGATATCTCGTGGTGGTAGGCCGTCCAGCCCAGCCATCCGGCCACGAGCGTGTAGGCGACGAGCACGACTCCACCGGTGATCCACGCCGTTCGAGTCAGTCGCCGGACGCCATCCCAGGCCGGCTGGATGCCCTCGAGCCACTCCTCGCGGTGGCGATCGGCGACCCAGTCCCCGAGCCCGAACATCCTCACCTCCTTGGCGGCGGCTGGCTTCCAGGCCAGCCCGAGCATGTACCAGCTGCGGCGCATCGGCTCGGCCGCGCTTCGAACTCGCCTGGCCTGAACGCGCATCCCCTCGGCCAAGGGGCGGCGGACCCCGAGCCAAACTGCCAGGAGTCCGAGGCCGAGCCACCACTCGAACCCGATGGCGATCGTCGCGCAGGCCAGGATCCCGGTCAGGCGGTCGCCGAGCTGGGAGACCAGCGCGAGCGGGGCGCCGGCCGGCTGCCCGCCGAGCAACTCGCCGCGCGCGGAGGCGAGTTCGTCGAGTACCTGCCGGTCCTCCAGGTGCTCGATCCCGGCCGGCGCAGAGACCGCCGACACAAGCCGGCGTTGCATCACCGCATCGACCCGGGCGGTTGCCGCTGCCGTGAGCGCGTCCTCGAGCGGACCGCGCATCAACGACAGCGCGTAGATCGCGCCTGCTTCGGCCAGCGCGACGATCAGCTGGTGGCCCGCGGGTGATGACAGGCCGTGGTCAACCGCCGGCGGGATCGCCCCGGTCACACGACCCATGGCGATCAGCACGAGCACCGGCAGAGCCCCCTCGGCCACCACAAAGGCGACCGCCGCGACACTCCACGTGTGGTTCGAGCGCCACAGGAGCAGCAGCGCGCGGGTGCGAGGCGAGGCCGCGGCCCGCCCGAGCAGGGGGATGGTCACGGCTCAGGAAGGCTAGGTCCGCGCCAGCGCTCCTTCCAGACCTGTCGCCGCATCATTCGATGCATTCGGCGCATCAGTGAAGAGGTCGTGTGCGAGCGCTGCAATCGCCGCCACGGCAGGCGGCGGGGGAGCTGGCCGGCGCAGGAGCACCACCCGCGCCGGAGCATCCTCGATCTCCCGGTATGTGACCCCGGTATAGGGCGCCACTGCGCTGGCCGGGAGCCGGTACACGCCGAGCCCGGCGCTGACCAGCGCGAGCGCCTCGCCCGCCGAGCGGGCGTGCTGGACGATCCGGATCTCGACTCCCCGCTCGCGGGCCGCCGCGACGGACGCGTCGTAGGCGCTCGGTACGAGCGCGCGGCTGAACGCGATCATCGGCTCGCCGTCGAGCTGGGCGAGGCGAAGCGTGTCCTGGCGGGTGAATGGGTGCCCTTCGGGCATCGCCAGCACCGATGGCTCGCGTCTGAGCGTCTCCTCGACGATGTCACTCTCTTCGCGTGCCGACCGGCCAATGACTAGGTCCACGTCGCCGCGGCGGAGCGCCGGGAGCATCTCGAGGAAGACGAGTTGGGAGACGGATAGCTCGATGTCAGGGTGGCGCTCGGCGGCGGCCGCGACGAGCTGGGGAAGGAAAGCGCTGAGCGTGCTCCACAGGAACCCGACCGACACCCGGCCCCCCGCCCCACTCCGCACGACCCGGGCGCGCGCCCGAAGCCGGTCGAAGCCCGCAAGTGCCTCGCGCGCATCGAGCAGCAGCATCTCGCCGGCGTCGGTCAGGGTCGTCCGCCGGGCCGTGCGGACGAACAGCTCGACGCCGAGTGTCCCCTCCAGCGCCCGCACGCGGCGGCTCACCTGGGGCTGGGAGATGTCGAGGCGCAGCGCGGCGCGCCCGAAGTGGAGCTCTTCGGCGACCGTCACGAACGCCCTCAGCTCGCCGGGGTCGAGATCCATGCGTAAAGCGTATGAGACGTCTCAGGCCGTGTCGACAAATAGAACGTTCTATTTAATGATCGGTTGGGTGCGGAGTGAGGGACGGTCGCGGCTCGGGCTCCCGGCGCCCGGGGGACGGCCCCGACCTGGGTCACAACCGCGGACTCGGCCCCGTCCACGCGGTGAGCCCCGATTCAGGCACGTATATGGGTCATAAGCGCGGACTCGCCGCGCTCGGATCCTCGAGTACGTACTTTTGCCCCATGGCGTGCCTCCTGCGCCCCGACCGGACGGGTCTAACTGACAGGGGTGGCGGCGCGCGCCCGGGACGAGGCGGGGAGTGGCGTAGGCCCGGTGTCCAGTTTGAAGTGGAGCGCGGCGCTCAGCCTCTTGGCCGCGGTATAGCCATCCGAGAGGGCGGGCTGCCTTCTCCCGGCCAAGGCCAGCTGCACTAAGCCGCACCCGTTCGGATCGACGATCGCCACCGCGAGAGGGACGGCGCTCGACGTGGCGACGGTCCGGTAGAAGACCAGCCGGATGCGCCAGCCGAAGTCTGCAGGGCATGAGTAGACGCCGGGCTGGAATACGGGCAGCGCGTTCAGTACCGAGACGGCTTTTGCCACCTCGGCATGCGCGGTGATCGTGGCTGGCCCCTCGACGGTCTTCCCGCCTTCGGTAGTGCTGACGACGACACGCCGCGCGCCCGCGGGGATCAGCTCCGAGCGCGGGCGAGGTGTGATCCACACCGCTTCGCCGTCGGCGCGAACACCGGTCGATCCGTCCTGGAGCTGGACGATTGCGACCACGAGCGCACGAAGGCCGAGCCGGCCCGGGACGGCCGGCCACCCGAACCCGGTGGAGGTGACGATCGGCGCGCCGGTGCTGCTGCTCTGGCCCGAGAGGTCCGGCGTGCCGCCGGCGGGGGGATGGTCGTCGACATACGCTCGCACCTGCTGGGTCGTCTCGGGGACGACCCACCACGACTCGTCGTCGACAAGGTTGGGGGTAGCCGGGCGCGAGGCCGGCTGCCCGAGGGCTCCGTCGTCCCCGGCGGGCTCGCCCGCCTGGCGGACCGCGCTCGTCGGAAGGTTCAGGCTCGCGAGCAGCGACGCGGCGTCGACCTTGGCACCGGCCTTGTTGCCCGCCGCCGTGTGTACCGCGCCGTACGCAGAAACCCCACCAGCGCTTAGGGCAGCGAGGAGCGCTACCGCGAGCCATGCGGGTCCGGGACGTCGCCTCCACCGCCGAGCAAGTCGTTCCATCGCTCAGGTGGCATCGTAGGACCAATGTCGACCCGCTCGACCCCGGCCGACCCGGCGACGTTGACCGCCTCGGCGACGCTCGCCACCAACGAGCGCCTGCGCCGGCTGATCGGCGAGGGCCGCCCGATCATGCACCTGGCCTTCGGCGAGGCGGGCTTGCCCGTTCCCGACGGGGTGATCGACGCGCTGACCCGTGGCGCGAGCGACAACGCGTACGCGCCCGTGGCCGGCTCGCCCGCCGCCCGCACAGCGGCGGCGGGATGGTTCGAGCGCCGGCGGCTGCCGTGTGAGCCCGACCAGATCGTGATCGCGCCGGGTAGTAAGGCGCTGCTGTGGGCGCTCTTGTCGATCCTCCCAGGTGACGTGGTCCTGCCGAGACCGTCCTGGGTGAGCTACGCCGCCCAGGCCGCGATCGCGGGCAAGCGCGTGTGGAGCGTGCCGATCGCCGCCGACGGCCCGGGCGGTGTTCCCGATCCAGAGGCACTGCGGGAGACCCTGTCTGAGGCCACGGCGCAGGGCGGCCGGCCCGGCGTGCTCGTACTCACGCTTCCCGACAACCCGACCGGCACGGTCGCGACCGGGCGGACTGTCGACCGTGTGGCCGAGATCGCGCAGGCGCACGGCCTGGCGATCGTGTCCGATGAGATCTACCGCGACCTCGCCCACGCTCCCGACGAGGTGCGCAGTCCGGCCGAGATCTTGCCCGAGAGCACCTACGTGACGAACGGGCTGAGCAAGAACATGGCGCTTGGCGGCTGGCGGGTCGGCTTCGTGCGCCTGCCGGCGAGCGACGCCGGCCGCGCCACCGGCACAGCGCTGCTCGCACTGGCCAGCGAGGTGTGGTCGAGCGCTCCGGCCCCCATGCAGCACGTCGTCGCACACGTGTTGAGCGAGCCGCCCGAGGTGGTCGAGCACGTCGCGAGCAGCCGCCGCCTGCACCGCGCCGTCACGCTCGCGGCGTACGACCGGATCGTTTCCGCCGGTGTGAGCTGCCGGCGGCCGGGGGGCGGGTTCTACCTGTACCCGGACTTCGAGCCGCTGCGCCCGGCGCTGCTCGAACACGGCGTCGACGGCGCGGATGCACTGGCCGATCACCTGCTCGAGCGCTACGAGATCGGCGTGCTGAGCGGCGCGGCCTTCGGCGACGATCCGGGCGCGCTGCGCTGCCGGATGGCGACGAGCCTGCTCTATGGCGACACAATCGAGCGGCGCCGGCAGGCGCTCAGCGCCGAGGATCCGACGGCGTTGCCTTGGATCCGCGAGAGCCTGGATCGACTCGGCGACGCGCTCGGCGCGCTGGCGCGGTAAGGCCTGCGGCGAGCGGGCGAGAGGTCGACGATTGGGACCAGTCGGCCGCGCAAGCTGAGCATCCCGCGGATCAGCCCGCTCGCGGTCGCGGTGGCGCCCGGCGCCGCCCGAGTGAGCCGTTGTCCGCCGCCACCGGGCTCACTCGATCGTCGAGCGTGGGCGAGTGAGCCGTTAACCGCGCGGGGGAAAGTCGCAATGCCACCGCGAAGCCCCCGATTCCGGGTGAACCGCAAAGTCCAGGCAAAACGTCGCGTTGGATGTTTATCCCGGTGGATATAGAGATTTGCCGCCGGCGGCCGAAATATATGTCCATATGAGCTTGCGCCCTCTGATCGCCGTCACCACCTCGGAGCTCAGGCGCCCCGGGGACGTGCGTGCGCGGTCCCAAGGGGAGCCGCCCAAGCTCGAGGTCGCACTCGCCACGTTGTATCCCGAGGCGATCGAGCGCGCCGGCGGCATTCCGGTGATCGTGCCGCTCCTGCGGCCCGATGCGATCGACTTGCTGCTCGACCGGGTCGACGGCGTCTGCCTGCCGGGTGGGCCCGACCTGCAGCCCAGCATCTACCGGGCCAAGCCGCATCCCGAGCTCGGCCCCACCGAGCCGAGAGTAGACGCGCTCGAGCTCTCGCTGGTCCGGGCGGCCGACCGGCGAAATCTCCCGATCCTGGGGATCTGCCGGGGTATGCAGGCTCTCAACGTGGCTCGGGGCGGGACCCTGCATCAGCACCTTCCCGATGTTGTGGGGAATCAGCTCCAGCATCGCCAGTCGGAGCACGGCAGCGTCACCACCCACCACGTCGAGATCGCGCAGCACAGCCGGCTGCGGGCCGCTCTCGGCGGCCCCAAGCTCGAGGTCAACTCCTTCCATCATCAGGCGGTTCGCAAGCTCGGTCAGGACCTGGTGGCGACTGCCTGGGCGCCCGACGGGACGATCGAGGCAGTCGAGTCCCCAGGTGGCCGGCTCGTTCTCGGCGTTCAGTGGCACGCCGAGGGCCTCGAGGCGCACGGTCCGTTGTTCGAACTGCTCATCTCGGCGGCGGCCGGGGAAGAGCGCCTCGCCGACGTGCATCTCGCACAGACCGGCTAAGCCGCCGCCGACTTCTTCCAATCGCCCCACGCGCCGTTCTAGCCGTGGTTAACTCTGTCCACGGATACGCTCGAAACACTGTCCTCTCACGCCGCACCGATTGGGAAGGGGGAGTGGGCAGCTTGGAGGCCGTCTGAGGCCTACACCGTGGGCATCGAGGAGGAGGTCATGCTCCTCGATCCAACCGACTGGAGCCTGACAGAGCGCGGCGATGAGGTGCTCTCGCAGGCCAGCGCTGGGCTCGCGGGGCGTTGTGCGGCCGAGACGCATGAGGCGGCGCTCGAGCTCAGGACCGCGCCGCACGAGACCGTCCACGAGGCGATCGCCGAGCTCAGCGAGCTACGGCGGCTGTTGGCCGGCGATCTCGCCCGGCTCGGCATCGAGGCCGCCTCGTGCGGGACTCATCCCGGCCCGCTCGGTGACCCCACCCGAGTGTCTCCGTCGAGCCGCTACCAGGTCATCCAACGCACCATGCGCGGCCTGGCGCGCCGTTCGCCGACGTTCGCGCTCCACGTGCACGTCGGCGTGCCGGATCCCGCCAGCGCGATCCGGCTGTTGAACCAACTCCGCGCTCACATGCCCCTGCTGCTCGCGCTGTCGGCCTCTTCCCCGTTTCTGGGCGGCCGATCGACCGGTCTAGCGTCGAATCGGACGATCGTCTTCCAGGGCTTTCCGCGCACGGGCATCCCGCGACGATTCGATGGCTACGCCGACTGGGTCCGAACTCTCGACGTCCTGCTGCGCTCCGGCGCGATTCCCGAGCCCACCTTCCTGTGGTGGGACGTCCGCCCGCAGCCGCGCCTGGGCACCGTCGAGATCCGGATCATGGACGCCCAGCCCCGGCTGGCCGCGACCGCGGCGCTGGCCGCGCTGGTGCAGACGATCGCGCGGCTCGAGCTCGAGCAGGGTTACGCGCCGCGCACGCTCGTCGACGCGGACGAGGTGCTGGCCGAGAATCGGTTCATCGCCGCGCGCGACGGCACCGCGGCCGAGCTGATCGACCCCGTGACGGCGCGCTGTATCCCAGTCGCGCGCCAGCTCGACGAACTGCTGGCGGTGGCACGCCCGCACGCGAGGGCGCTCGACGCGGTCGAGGAGCTCGACGCCATTCGGACGCTCGTGCTCGCCCCCGAGACCGCCCGTCAGGAACGACTCGCCGAGTCGGCGGGGATCCCGACGATGATCGCCGACCTGGCCGAGCGGTTTGTCGGCTGAGCTCGCTCAGCCGTTCGCGCTGCGCCCGTAGAACAGCTGCACCCAGATCACGCTGGCGTAGCCGAACGACGTCGTGACGCTGTGCGCATACCGCCGCGCGAGCTCGGTTCGCAGCGCGACGTAGCGCGTGAAATGCGCGCGGCTGCTGGCCGTACCGGTGGGCAGGCCCTGATGGCTGACCACCAGCCACACGCGCGCGCAGCCGACCGGGACGCGGGGCGTGTCGTAGCGCTCGATGTAGGGCGTGACCGGCTTCCCGGTGTAGTAGGCGAACGGCATCTGCGCGTCCAGCGGGTAGAACGCGGTGCAGTCGCCCGGCCGCTCGCCACGGACTACGTAGGCCGTCGCGGCGCGCCAGTTCTCGGGCGAGGTGCCGTAGCTCGGCGCCAGCGCCACCGCTCGCAGCGCGATCAGCACGACCAACGCCGCCCAGGCGAGGCGGCTCTGCGTGAGCAGCCAACCGAGGAGCAGCGCCACCGCGGGCAGCGATACGAGCAGGTTGCGCGGGGTGAAGATCGGCTGTCCGGCCAGCGACTCGAGCCACATGAGGACGACGGGGACGAGCAGCCAGGAGAGCGCGAGCGCGACCGCCCACGGTGCGCGGTGGCGCGCCAGCAGAACGGCGGCGAGAGCCACCAAGGCGAGGGTCGCGACGGCCAGGACCCCGGCGACGGCAGTCGGGTGGAAGTTGGGCTCGAACCCGGCCGAGGTCAGGGCCAGGAGTACCTGCCTCTCGGTGGTCAGGTTCGGCCGAGGGATCCAGAACAGCTGGCCCGAGCCCCGCGTCGCCGCGAGCACCGCCAACGGGATCCAACACACGACGGACACCGCCATCGCGCCGATCACCCGCCTCCAGGCCTCCCGGCGCCAGGCGAGCACCACCAGCTGGGCGGGCAGGGCAAAGACGGCGACATAGCTCGCGTACACCGCCAGCGTCGTGCACACGACGTACGCGATCCACGGTCCGCGCCGGCGCGGGGAATCAAGCATCTCGGCGAACGCCGCAAACGACCCGGCGACGAGCGCCATCATCGGCGCGTAGCCGCGGGCGTCCTGGCCCCAGAACACGAGCGGCAGACTGACGGCACAGAGGACGCCGGCCGCGATCGCGACCCGCCGGTCGAACTGGCGCAGCCCCATCAGTGACACCACGCCGGTGCACGCGCCGGCCGCCAGCACCGAGGGCAACCGGATCACGAACGCACCCGTGCCGAACCAGCCCACCAGCACGTGGATGAGCGCGTAATAGCCGAGCATGTTGCCGCCGTCGTGGGCAATCGCGCTCCACAGGCCCGATCCGTGCTGGCCGGCGATCGCCACCGTGGCCGCCTCGTCCAGCCACAGGCTGCGCGCCGTCAGCTCATACACGCATAGGGCCACCGCCAGCAGAGCGGGCCCGGCCACGGCAGCTACGTCCCACCACCGATCGATGGACGATGCCCTCCCCGGCGCCGCGAACGGCGCGACCGGCCGGACCTCCGTCTGCGTGGTCATCAGGACTCGGCGACGGCTCGGGCGCGCCAGCGCCGCCGCCCCGCCGTCGCCGGCCGTTGGAGCGAGACGAATGCCGCGACGGCCAGAGCCACATAAAGGACCACGAACCCCGGCGCCGTATGGAGCGGGAAGACCAGAATGCCGTCGGCCTTGACCACCAGCGCGGTCGCGATCAGCGCTACGACCAGCGCCCGCGAGCGCTGGACTTCGCGGCAGCACGCAAGGAAGACAAGGCCCCAGGTCAGATACCAGGGCCAGGCCGCCGGCCCCGCTACCGCAACCGCCACGAGCGCGATCCCCAGGTATCGGACGAGCGTCTCCCGTCGAACGCGCCAGAGCAGCGCCAAGCCGAGCGCGACACTCAACCCGAACGCCACAACCGCGAACGCCGACTCGAGCCCCCGCGCCCCCACGGGCACGACCTGCGCGACGGTCCACCCGAGCGCGGTCGCCGGCGTGATCGCCAGCCGTACCTTGGCCGGGGTCGAGAACACCGCACTCGAGATCCAGCCCAGTCCGAGTCCGCTCACCAGGCTGACCGCCAGCACCACGCCCACGGTCACCAGCAGCGCTTGCCACACGGTCCGCCGGTCCGGCGCGACGGCTACGAGGATGAACGGGATCGCCGCGGCGGCCGGAAGCTTGATCGTCGCCGCCAGCGCACACAACGCGATGCCCAGTATCACGCGTCGCTCGATGGCGAATGCGACGCCGGCGACCAGCAAACCAATCATCAAAAGATCGTTGTGCGCCGCGGCCACCAGCTCGAGCAGCACGAGCGGACTGAGCAGCACGAGCCACGCGGCGCGGCCGGGATCGGCGCCGATCGAACGGGCGAGACGTGGCACGAACACCGCCAGGAACGCGAACCCCAGCAGCTCAAGCACCCGGATCAGGAGCACCCCTACGACCGGACCGGCGCCGCTGAACCAGCTCACGATCCACAGGAACAGCGGCCCGTAGGGGGCGGTCGTGTGGCGCCAGAACGGGGAGACCGCGCTCAGGATGTGCGCCTGGCCATGCTGCGCCAACACCGCGGGCGCGTCGCGATACGGATCCAGCCCCAGGTGCACGATCGTCCCCTGGGCGAGGTAGCTGTAGGCGTCCTGGCTGAACAGTGGCGCGGACAAGAACAGCGGCAGGCACCACAGAGCGCCGACGACCCCGACCTGGCGTGGTGCGAGCGCGAGCCGACCCAGCCCGAGCCAGGCGATCGAGAGCACCACGATTCCGGCGTAGAAGATCGCCACGCCGGCGCCGCCCAGCGACGGATCGAACCACCACTTCACCGGGCCGCCGGCCACCTGTGGCCCGGCGACCGCGATCAGCGCCGATCCGGCCAGGCCGAGTGCGGCCCAGGCCCAGAGAGACCGGTCAGCGATGCGAGGCATCCCGGGTATTGTGGCCCGGGAAGCCCTTAGCGACTACCAGATGCCCTGCGTGAACGGATCGAACGGTCCGTTGTAGCCCGAGAGTCGCGCCGGGTGATAGGGGATGAAGGCCGTCGCTCCGAGGTTCAGGCTGCTCGCGCTCGCGTTAAGCGCGGCCGGCGTCCAGACATCGTCCCAGCGGCGCGTGTCGATGCGGTACTGGATCGCGTGCACGCCGGCCACGAGCTCGGCCGAGGTGAAGTTGCAGTGGCTCTGGGCCTCGACGTAGGCCTGTCGCAGCAGGTAGGAGCGGCCGGCGCCCGCGACCGTGTGGGCATAGAAGTTCTCCTGCTGCACCGGCACGAGCTGATCGGCGATTGTCTTGAGGTCGAGCTCAGGCACCTGAAGGCGCCCGGTGTTGTCCGACGTCCGGACCATCCAGCGCTCGGCCGGGATGGACGCCTTGATGTCGGCGTGCTCGTTCAGGGCACGCAGGTCGGCGTTGAGGTCCAGGCCGGCGGCGTGGTAAAGGGCCTCGATCTGGGGCAGGTAGGAGGACTGGTAAACCAGCCGGGCGAAGTTGACCCCCGCGGTCCAGTTCGGGTTCCCACCGGCCGCGAGCTCGATCTGCTGGCGCCCGGTCTCGATGAACACCATCACCGGGAACGGGGCGGGCGCTCCAAAGTCGGTGTCGAATTCCTGTAGCTCCTGGCCCGTGTAGTCGTTCGGCGCGGGCGGGACGGCGCCCGGGTCGACCGACCACGTCGTCGTGTTGAGCAGGGCCATGGCCAGGGCCAGGCGGGCCTGTCCCGCGGGCGTCGACTGCGCGGCCGTGGCCGCCGCCTCGAGCTCGTTGGCGCTGTTGACGCTGTCGGTCGCGCCGTTCGGGCCGCTGAAGTTCACGAGCTGGACCGCTCCGCCGGCCAGGAGCTGGTCGAGCGCGTACTCACCGTCGAGCTGGTAGTTGCCGAGCTGCTCACCCCCGGCGACGATCCCGCAGGTGGTCAGCGCGCCGTCAAGCCGCCCATAGGACTGCTCGGCCTCGATCGAGCTGATCAGCCCGCCCATGGAGGTCCCGACGGCTATCACCTGCTTGGGCCGCGCCGGGAGCACGGTCTGTTCGACCTCCGCGAGCGTCTCGAACTGGTCGCGCACGGCGCTGCCCATCTGCCACAGCGACCCGGTCGGGTCATACGACGATCCCGCCAGGGCGTAGCCCTCGTTCAGGAGCGCCTGCTGGGTGCCCGGATCCGGCGAGTCGGCCGGCGTCGTCTGGCCGTAGCCGTGGCTGTAGAGCAGCAGCGTGCCGTTCCAAGGGGAGGGGACGTCGGCGATCCAGCTGCCGCCGTCGGGGAGCGTCCCCGTGTAGTGGGTGGACGTGGTGACCGGCGCCTGCGCACCCGAAGTGGCGGGCAGGAGCGCGACTGCGGCCGCAGCCGCGAGCGCGATGAATGCCTTACGTCCGAACACGAGACCCTCCCTCTAGGATCGCCGGCACTGTATGCAGTAACCCTATGTGTATGACAAGGCGCTTGTCAACCCGATTGCGCAGCGTGTGTTGTTTGCTCATGTCCGAACAGTCACTAATGTTGATTGCCGTGGCGCGTGCGGCGATTGCTGAGGCCGGGCCGGCCGAGAAGGCAGCGGTTCCGCGCGTCGGCTATCTCGTCTACCGCGTCGAGCGGAGACTGCGGGCGCGGCTCGACGAGGAGATGCGACAGTGCGGCGTCTCCACGCCCGAGTACGTGGCGCTGAGCGTGCTGCGGGAACGCGACGGCCTGTCGTGCGCCCAGCTGGCTCGTTGGGCGCTTGTCACTCCGCAGGCGATGAACCTCGTGATCGGCGGGCTCGAGCGCCGGCGGCTCGTGCGCCGTCGGCCCGACCCCAAGCATCGCCGCGTCCTGCGCGCGTCGGTCACGCCGAAAGGCCTCGAGACGCTGGCCCGCTGCGACGGCGCGATGGACCGGATCGAGGCCGACATGCTCGGGGACATGGAGCCCGAGACGGTCGAGGTAGTGCGCGCGGCGCTTGGGTCGTTCGCGCACTCGCTCGGGGCGACCAGCCCGCCTCCGCGGCCGCGGCCGCTTGGCCGGACTCGCTGAGTTCCATGGCCTCGAGCCCCGAGGGGAGGCTGTTCGCCGGCCTGTTCGCGCACGGCGAGGTGGCCGCGCTGGTCTCAGACCAGGCGTTCGTGGACGCGATGGTCGAGGTCGAGGTCGCGCTGCTCGAGGCGCTCGCCGAGCTCGACCTCGCCCCGGCCGAGGCGGCGCGAGAGATGGTCGAGACGGTCGCGTCGGGGCGTTTGGAGCTCGATCTGACCGAGCTCGGCCGGGGCACGGGGGAGCAGGGCACGCCGATCCCGGCGCTGCTGCGCGGCCTGCGCCAGCAGCTGCCCGGGAGCGCGTCGGCTTACCTGCACACGGGCGCGACCAGCCAGGACGTGATCGATACCGCGATGATGCTCGTCGCCGCCCGCGCGCTCGACGTGGTGCTTGTCGACCTGGCCGCGGCAGCTGAGGCCTGCGCCGGGCTGGTCGTGCGGTGGCGGGAGGCGATCGTGCCGGGGCGGACGTTGCTCCAGCAGGCACTGCCGGTGACCTTCGGTCTCAAAGCGGCGGGCTGGCTGTCCGGCCTGGACGGCCTACGTGCGGATCTTGCTCTCGTGCGCGGTCGCGACCTGGCCGTGCAGTTCGGGGGTGCCGTGGGAACGCTGGCCAGCCTCGGCGACCGCGGTCTCGACGTGGCCGCCGGTATCGCTCGGCGGCTCGGCCTGGTGGCGCCCGAGCTCCCCTGGCACACGGTCAGGCTCAGGCCGGTCCGGCTGGCCGCCGCGTGCGGCGAAACGCTCGGCGTCCTGGGCAAGATCGGACGCGACGTGGTGCTGCTGGCTCAGAGCGAGGTGGCCGAGGTCGTCGAGGGCGGCGGCGAGGGTCGCGGCGGGTCCTCGACGATGCCGCACAAGCGAAATCCGGTCGGCGGGGTGGGCCTCGTCGCCTGCGCTCACAGAGGCCCCGGCCTGGTCGCCACCATGCTCGCGGCGATGGGGCAGGAGCACGAACGCGGCGGCGGCGGATGGCAGGCCGAGTGGGAGACCCAGCTCGAGCTGCTGCGGTTGACCGGCTCGGCGGCGGCGATCGCGCGCGAGCTGCTGAGGAGTCTGGAGCCCGACCCTGAGAAGATGCGCGCCGACATGGATCTGACCGGCGGATTGGTGATGAGCGAGAGCGTGGCGGCCGCCCTCGCGCCCGCGCTTGGGCGCGTCGACGCCCAGAAGCTGGTCGAGCGGGCGGCGCGCCGGTCGGTGCACACCGGGCGCGGGTTCCGCGAGGTCCTGCTCGAGCTACCCGAGATCCACTACGGCTTAGGTCCCGAAGGGCTCGACGCCGCGCTCGACCCGGCGGGCTACCTGGGCGCGACGGCCGAGCTGATCGACCGAGCTCTCGCGGTGCATCGTGCCGGCTGAGCTCCACTATGAGTTCCGCGGCAAGCGGGGCTCACCCGCGCTCGTCTTCACCGGGTCGCTGGGTACAGATCTCACGATGTGGCTGCCGCAGGCCGACGTGCTCAAGCCGCATTTCTGCACGTTGCGCTATGACATCCGGGGGCATGGGGCCTCGGAGGTGCCACCCGGCCCGTACTCGATGGAGGACCTCGGCTCTGACCTCGTGGCGCTACTCGATCGCCTGGGGATCGAGCGCGCGTCGCTGTGCGGGCTTTCGATCGGCGGGATGATCAGCATGTGGGTCGCCGCGCATGCTCCTGACCGGGTGCATCGGCTCGTCCTCTGCTGCACCTCGGCCCAGCTCGGCCCGCGCGAGTCCTGGCTCGAGCGCGCCGCCATCGTCCGCGCGGACGGGGTCCAGGCGGTCGCCGACGCGGTACTCGATCGGTGGTTCACCCCGGAGTTCGCTCAGTCGCATCCCGATGTGATCGAGCGGATGCGAGCGCAGCTGCTCGCCACCCCGCGCGAGGGCTACGCGGGCTGCTGCGAGGCGATCGCGGCGATGGACCTCACGGGCGATCTGCCGTCGATCACCGCGCCCACACTGGTCGTGTCCGCCGCGGAGGATCCGTCGATCCCACCCGAGCACGGCCGGCGCATCGCCGAGCTGATCCCGGGCGCGCGCTTCGAGCTCGTCGAGAACGCTCGCCACATCGCCAGCATCGAGCAGGCTGACGTGATCACGGCGTTGATCGACGATTTCTTGACCGACCACGACTGACGATCCGGAGGGCTGAGCGGTGAGCGACTTCGAGGCGGGGATGAAGACGCGGCGTGAGGTGCTCGGGGACGAGCACGTCGATCGGGCGAGCGCTGCCGCGGGCAGCTTCGGAGAGCCGTGGCAGGAGTTCATCACGCGCTACGCATGGGGCGGCGCCTGGTCGCGGCCCGGCCTGGATCGGCGGACGCGGAGCGTGATCACGCTCACGGCCCTGGTATCGCTGCGCGCCGAGAACGAGATCGGCATGCACGTGCGGGCGGCTCTACGCAACGGACTGACCCCCGATGAGATCGCCGAGGTGTTCATCCACACCGCCGTCTATGCGGGGGTTCCGGCCACAAACTCGGCCTTCGCGGTGGCGCGGAAAGTCCTCCAGGAGGAGGGTGCCATCCACCCACCCCCGCCTTCCGCGAGCGAGTGAAACCTCACCGCTTTTCCGGGAATCAGGGGCCGTCGAGGGGCCTCGGACCGGCTATGTGCTCGGCCTATACTTGCCACACCCCAAGATCTAGGAGCTGTACGTGCAGGAGATGGTGATCTACGGCGTGAGCTTCGACATGGTCGGAAAGCAGCCGATCGTGCTCTTGAAGACCGTCGAAAACAACAAGTTCCTGCCCATCTGGATCGGGCACCCGGAAGCCGCGGCGATCCTGATGAAGCTCCAGGGGGCCTCCACCCCTCGGCCGATGACGCACGACCTGCTCTCGGACGTTCTGGGCGAGCTCGACGTCGAGTGCACCCGCGTCGCGGTCACCGAGCTGCGCGAAAACACGTTCTACGCATCGATCAGTCTGCGGGTCAACGGCCGCGAGCTCGAGATCGACTCGCGTCCGAGCGATGCGCTGGCGTTGGCGGTCCGGGCCGGTGCCCCAATCTACGCCGCCGATGAGGTCATCGCCGAGTCGGCGATCGAGTTCGAGCACGAGGTCGAGGACACCGAAGAGGTGGTCGAGAAGTTCAAGGACTTCCTCGACCACGTCACGCCGGAAGACTTCGCCGGCGAATAGCGCGTAGCTCTAGGCGACCGCGACACCGGGCGCGGCCGCGGCGACGATCCGTCCGATCAGCTCGTCGAACCCGATCTCGGCCGCGTCGGCCGCCTGAGGCAGGAGACTGGTCTCGGTCAGCCCGGGGATCGCGTCGGCCTCGAGCACGTACAGCTCGCCGGTCTCGGCCTCGAGCATCAGGTCGACGCGCGCGAACCCTGAGCAGCGGAGCAGGGCGTAGACGTCGAGGGCGACGGAGGCTGCGCGGGCGGCGATCGGTTCGTCGAGCTCGGCCGGGCAGACGAACCGTGTGCGCCCGATCTCATACCGGGACTCGAAGTCGTAGAAGTCCTCCTGCTCGGGCACTGCCTCGACGATCGGTAGCGCCCGTGCCACGCCGTCCTCGTCGATGATCGACACGGCCAGGTCGCGGCCGGCGACGTAGCGCTCGAGCAGCACCTTGCGGTCATACGAGAACGCTGCCACCAGCGCGCTCGGGACGTCGGCGGGCGTGCGAGCGAACTTGATGCCGAGTGCCGACCCCTGACCGGCGGGCTTGACCACGATCGGGAACTGCAGGCGTTCCTCGACCGCCGGAAGGGCCTGCGCGGCGCCCAGCTCGCGGAAGGCGGTCTCGCTGAACGCGTAGAAGTCGGGAGTCGGGATCCCGGCGTCGCGCATCGCGTGCTTGGCCAGCACTTTGTCGGCGGCGCGGATGCAGGCCGATACGCCGGAGCCGGTGTGGGCGACCCCCATCACCTCGAGTAGCTCCTGCACCGTCCCGTCCTCGCCGTCGCGGCCGTGCAGCGCGACAAAGGCCAGGTCTGGCTTCGCGTCGGTCAGCCGGTCGACCAGGTCCGCGCCCACGTCGATCGCGATCACCTCGTGCCCGAGCCGTTCGAGCGCGTCCTCCACGCGGGCGCCGGACTTCAGCGATACCTGCCGCTCGAGCGAGCGACCGCCCTTGAGAACGGCGATGCGCGTCACCTACGCCCGTTTGCGTCGCAGAGGCAGGACGTGCGCCGTCTCGACCGGCGAATCGGGCGCCACCGGCTCGGCACGGACTGGCTCGGCGCGGACTGGGTCGTCACGGACTGGGTCGCGGCGCGGCGTCGGCCGGCTCGCCATCCCCGTGAGTGTTCCGTACAGCTCGACCTGCTCGCGGACGACCTCGCCGATCCGCCGGATCCCCTCGCGGATGTCCTCCTCGCCGACGCCCGAGAAGTTCAGCCGCATGGCGGAGCCCCCGCGCCCATCGACGAACGCCGCGCGTCCCGGGACGAAGGCCACGTGGTCCTGTAACGCCCGGGCGAGCAGGTCCGTGGTGTCGATGTAATCCGGCAGCGTGGCCCAGATGAACAGGCCGCCTTGCGGGAGCGTCCACTCGGCCTCGCGCGGGAAGTGCTCAGCCAGCGCGTCGAGCATCACGTCCCGGCGCCGGCGATAGATCTCGATCAACGAGCGTACGTACACCTCCCACGGACCGGAATCGAAGTACGCCGAGACGAAGTACTGGGAGATCGAGGATGAGCAGAGGTCCGAGGCCTGCTTGCCGAGGTTCATCTTGGCCAGGACCGGCGCCGGCGCGCACGTCCAGCCCAGGCGCACGCCGGGGGAGAGGATCTTCGAGAACGTGCTCGCGTAGATGATGAATTCCTCGTCGAGCGAACGCAGGGTGGGGAGCGGAGCGCCCTCGTAGCGGAGCAGCCCGTAGGGGTTGTCCTCGAGCACGAGCAACTCGCGCTCGCCGGCGATCCGGACGAGCTCGTGTCGGCGCTCGAGCGACATCGTGACCCCGGCCGGGTTGTGGAAGTTCGGCACCGTGTAGATGAACTTGGGGGTCCGGCCGTCCCGCTCGAGCTGATCGAGGGTCGCCTCGAGCTCGGTGACGAGCATTCCGTCGCGGTCCATCGTCACCTGGACGACGTCGGCCTGGTAGGCGCAGAAGGTCGGTACCGCGCCCGGATAGGTCGGCGCCTCGCAGACGACCACGTCGCCCGGATCCACGAGCGTCTTGCACACCAGGTCGATCACCTGCTGGCCACCCGTGGTGACGAGCATCTCGTCCTCGTCGGCCACCATGCCCTCGGCGCGCATCACCTCGGCGATGCACCCTTTGACCGCGGCCAGCCCCTCCGTCGGGGTGTACTGGAGTGCGCGGGCACACGAGTTGGCCGCCACCGTGCTCATCAGCGAGGCGTAGGAGTCGGGCGGGAAGGTGGAGGTGTCGGGGAGTCCACCGGCCAGCGAGATGACGTCGTCGCGCTCGGTGAGTGCCATCAGGTCACGCATGGCCGAGGACTTCATGACCTTGGTGCGCTCGGCGAAGAGCGCTCCATAGCGCTCGATGTCCCGGGCGGTCGACCGCGGACGGCGGGATTGGGGCCCGCCCACCCCGCTCACTGCGCCCTGTCCTCTATCGTCACGGTCGGTCACGGTACACCAACGTGCATCTCTTCTTCGACATCTGCACCGGGATGGGGGTCGCGTCTGCGGTTGGCGTGCGCCCGTTCCTGCCCACGCTGGTTGCCGGCGGCCTCGCGGCCGGCGACGTCGAGATCCACTTCAACGGCACGGACTTCTTTTTCCTGCAGAGCGCCTTGTTCCTGCTTGGCATGGTCGTCGGCGCGATCGTTCTGGCGGTGATCGAGCGCCGGCGGATCGAGTCCGAGGTGCTGACGGTCGTGCTCGGGGTGATCAGCGCGGCGCTCGGGGCGCTGTGGTTCGCGGGCGCGCTCGACCACAACCACTACACCGACTGGCCCGGGCTGATCGCCGGCGTGCTGTGCGCGGCCGTCGGAATTCTCGCTACGAGGCCGTTGCTGCTCAGGGTCCGGGCTCGGCTCGATGACCAGGCTGCTTTGGCGGTGCCGCTGTACGCCGAGGCCTTCGGGGTCCTGCTCGCGGCGCTGTCGGTGGTGGCGCCACCAGTCGGGCTCGTCGGTTTCGTGTTCCTGCTTGTGTTGCTGATCGCCGGCCGGCGACGCTCCGAGCAGAAGTACGCGGGCCTGCGGATCCTGCGTTGACGCGCCCTGATCAGGGGACGATTCTGCTGTGAGCCCCACGCGGCCCAAGAAGCTCGTGCTCGTCGTGATCGACGCCATGAAGCCCGCGATGCTCGAGCGGGCGATCGCCAACGGGCGGGCGCCGGCGCTGGCGCGGATCCGGCGCGACGGCTGCTACGTCGACGAGTGCGTGGCGGCGTTTCCCTCGGTCACGCCTGTGTGCGCGGCCACGATCACGACCGGCGCCGGGCCCGACGGCCATTGGATCCCGAGCATGAACTGGTATCACCGCGAGGAGGGCCGCTACGTCGAGTACGGCTCGAGCTTCTCGGCCTCTCGCCAGTTCGGTGTGCTGCGGTCGCTGACCGACACCGTCTACCGGATGAACGCCGAGCACCTCTCGACCGAGGTCGAGACGGTCTACGAGACCCTGGACGACGCCGACGCCCGGACGGCCGGGACGACGTACCTGATCTACCGGGGCCGGTATGAACACGAGGTGTCCAATGAGACCGCGCTGGCCCGAATCGTCACCTCCACCCTGTTCCGCCGGACGATCCTCGGACCGCGCGAGTTGTTCTACGCCGACCTCTACGCAAGCCGTAAGACCGGATGCCGGGGACAGCTTGGGATGCCGGGGGTCCGCGATCAACACACCGGCTGCGTGGGGGCGTTCCTGGTCGAGAACGACCTGTTCGACTTCATGCTGTTCTCGCTGCCCGACAACGACGCCTGGTCGCACAAGAACGGGCCGCACGCGCAGGTGACCTCGATCGCGGCCGCGGACCGGCAGATCGAGCGCCTGATGCACGCGGCGGGTGGTCCTGAAGCCTTCCTCGACCAGTACGCGGTGATCGTCGCCTCCGACCACTCGCAGGCCGCCGTCGAGGAGCGGATCCGCCTGGACCGGGCCTTCGGCGAGTTCGACGTGGCCACGCGCAGCGCCTCGCGGTCGGTCGGGGCCGAGATTGCCCTGAGCCCGGCCCAGCGGGCAGCCATGGTCTACGCGCTCGATGACGAGCGCCGCGATGAGCTGGTGACACGATCGGTCGACGCGGCGTGCGGGCTCGACGGCGTCGACCTGGCGATGTGGCTGCTTGGTCCGGATCGCGAGGAGGCGGTCGTCCGCAGCCGCCGGGGTGAGCTCCGGTTCGCCCCGGGGGATGGAGTTTTCGACGATCGCGGCGTCGGATGGGATTTGGAAGGCGACCTCGCGGCCCTGAGGGGGGAGGTGCAGGACGGCCGCTTCCTGTGCAGCGAGTATCCGGACGCTCTGGGACGCATCTGGTCGGCGCTGAAATGTCCCCGGTCCGGGGATGTGCTGCTCTCGGCCTCGCCGGGCTACGAGTTCGTCGACTGGGGCGGCGCCGATCACGTCGGCGGCGGCAGTCACGGGTCGCTGCACCGAACCGACTCCCTGGGCGCGCTGCTCTGGTGCGGGACCGGTCCGGCCTCGGCCTCTTCGCGCGAGCGCTGGTCGCTGCGCGACATCGCGCCGATGGTGCGCGAGCACTACGGGATCGGCGAGGCGCAATCCGGGCCATCAGAGGACGGCGGCTCCGGGTCCACTTCCGAGCCCCGGTCCACGCAAGGAGGGAAAACCGAGTTAGGAGCCGATTAGTCCGCGTCGAACCCTTACGCTACGCCGACACGACGCCGATACATTTCCCGACCCATGACCGATGAGATCACCGCCATCGTTGCCGAGCTTCCGTCCCGGCCGCAATCCCGGGCACGGCACGGCGTGCACGTACGGGTCCGGCACGGGATGCGCCAGGGCCACAACTGGCTGCAGTTGGGCCGTTTCGGCGCCGTCGGCGCCACCGGCTACTTCGTCAACCTGGCCGTGTTCGCGGCATGCGTGCACCTGCTGGGGATCGACTACCACCTCTCGGCGGTAATCGCGTGGGCGGTCTCGGTGCTCAACAACTTCGTGCTGAACCGACACTGGACGTTCGACGCCAAGGAGCAGCATCCGGTCCAGCAGGCGGTTCGTTTCTTCCTGGTATCGCTGGTCGCCTTCGGCTTCACCTACGTCGTGCTGGTGGGCTTGGTCGACGCGGGTCTGATGAAGGTGGCCGCGCAGGCGATCGCGATCGCGGCCGGCATGCCGCTGTCGTTCATCGGGCAGAAGCTTTGGAGCTTCCGGGCCTAGTCGACGGCGGTCGCTCGAAGCTCGGGGCGCTTCTTCCAGCGTTCGTTCTCGCAGTAGCCGTGGCGCTGGCGCTGGCCTTCGGGGTCGGGGCGGGCTCCGCCCAGGCCGTCACCGTCACCAAGACGGTCACCGTGGCGTCGGGTGCTCCGGTACTCATCACCTCGCAGACCACGCCGCCGAAGGGGTTCCGGCTCGACGCTGCTCAGGTGGAGCGGATCGCGGCCGCGAACTCGAAGGTCCGCGCCGAGCTGCGCGGGCACCCGGGCGCGATTCCGTACGAGTACACCAAGGGTCCGGGGCAGTGGCAGGTGAGCTGGTTCTCGGCCGGACGCAACCAGTCCGAGCTCATGCAGGTGTACCTGGACGACGCCACCGGCCAGGTCACCCAGGTATGGACCGGGTTCCAGGTGGCCTGGTCGATGGCCCGCGGGTATCCGGGCGCCTTCGGCCGGCGGGTCAACGCCTGGTACGTGTGGGTGCCGCTGTGCGTGCTCTTCTTCGCGCCGTTCGTGCCCTGGCGTCGGACGCGGACCTGGAGGGCCGGGCGCGGCAAGCGCGCCTGGTCGCTGCTGCATCTAGACCTGCTCGCCCTGCTCGGCCTGTCGATCTCGCTGGCCTTCTTCAACCACGGGCTGATCGGGATCTCGACCCCGATCACTTACCCGTTCATGCTCTACCTGCTCGTTCGTATGCTGCTGCTCGGCTTCGGCCGGGCTCGGCCGCGCGAGCCGCTGCGCCTCGGTGTGCCGGTCTCGTGGCTGGCCATCGGGGTGATCTTCCTGGTCGGCTTCCGCATTGGCCTGAACGTCGTCAACTCCAACGTGATCGATGTCGGCTACGCCGGCGTGATCGGGGCGAACAAGCTCCTGCACGACCAACCGCTCTACGGGAACTGGCCCAAGGACAACTCCCAGGGCGATACCTACGGCCCCGTCGCCTACTACGCCTACGTCCCATTCCGGGCCATCTTCGGCTGGAGCGGCACGTGGGACGACCTTCCCGCCGCGCACGCCGCGGCGATCGCCTTCGACCTGCTAACGCTGCTGTTGCTGTTCTGGCTCGGCCGCCGGCTCCGGGGGCCGACGCTCGGCGTCGTACTCGCCTACGCGTGGGCGGCCTACCCGTTCACCCTGTGGACGCTCAGCTCGAACACCAACGACGCTTTGGTGGCGCTGCTGCTGGTGGCGACGCTGCTCGTGATCACATCGGCGCCGGCGCGCGGTGTGTTCGGCGCGCTCGCCGGACTGACCAAGTTCGCGCCGCTGGCGCTCGCGCCGCTGTTCCTGCGCGGCGTGGGCGACCGGCCGCCGAGTCGTCGCGAGGTCGCTCGGTACATGCTCTCGTTTGCGCTGACCGTGTTCGTCGTGATGCTGCCGGTGATCCTCGACAACAACTGGCACGCGTTCTGGCGCGACACGATCGCCTACCAGGCCGGGCGCACCTCTCCATTCTCGATCTGGGGGCTGTGGGGCGGCCTTGGCCTCGAGCAGCACCTGGTCCAGGGCGCGACCGTGGCGCTCGGCGTCGCGGTGCTGTTCGTGCCGCGCCGGCGGGGTGTGATCGAGGTTGCGGCGCTCGCCGGGGCGATCCTGATCGCGCTTCAGCTCAGCGCCGGATACTGGCTGTACTCCTACATCGTCTGGTTCTTCCCGATGGTGGCGGTGGCCCTATTCGGGAGCTTCCCGAGCGAGCTCGGGCACGCGGTGGCCGCCGCCGTCGGGGAACAGCCCGCGCAGGATCGGCCGGTTCCGGTGCCCGCGGGGCTGTAGGCGCCGGCATCCAGCACCTTCGCTCCCGCCTACACGACCCCCGGGGCCGGCTCGAGCACCTGCTCGATCGAGCTCGCCCGCGGCGGCTCCTCGGAGCGGATCACCACCCCGTTCAGCCACGGGTCCTCGGTTGAGGTCTCAAACCGGATCGGCATCTGGGTGACCATCGACGCCACCGCCTGCTCGCGCCGCACCCCGATCACACCGCCGCGCGGCCCGGTCATGCCCACGTCAGTGATGTAGGCGGTCCCACCGGGCAGCACCCGCGCGTCCGCGGTAGGCACGTGGGTGTGGGTGCCGACCACGGCGGTCACCCGACCATCCAGGTGCCAGCCCATCGCCACCTTCTCGCTGGTCGCCTCAGCGTGCATGTCGACCAGCACGTAGTCGACCTTACCGTCCAAGGCGCGGAGCGCCGCGTCCGCCTCCGGAAACGCCGGTCGCCCGGCCTTCATGAACAGGTTGCCGGAGAGCGAGATGACTCCAAGACGTCCGCGAGGGGTGGGTGGGGACTTACTGACCACACACCACCCGTGCCCCGGCTGGCTGGTCAAGAAGTTGGCCGGGCGCAGGATCCGCTCCTCCTGGTCAAGGTAGGAGTAGATCTCCTTGTGGCGGTAAGTGTGGTTGCCGAGCGTGATCACGTCGACGCCGGCCGCGAGCATCTCTCGGGCGATCTTGGGCGTGATCCCCACGCCCCCCGCGGCGTTCTCCCCGTTGACGACCACGAAGTCGGGGGCGTACCGGTCGCGCAGCGAGGGCAGCAGCGCCAGCAGCGTGCGCTTGCCGATCCCACCGACCACGTCGCCGACGAACAGGATGGAGACGGATTGGCTCATGTCTTGCGGGTGCTCATACTTCCAGTTGCATGCGTTTGAGGTTCCCCAGGCGACCGAGCGCCGCCGGGCGAGGCGCCGGCACCCCCGGCGTACACGATGACGCAGGCGCCGATCCCGACGGCCTGCACGATCATCCGGACGCCCCGGGTGGCCACCCCGACCCGGCCGATCGGCCGCCACCGCCGCGGGCGGGAATGACGCAGACCGGCGTCCCGGTACCGCCGGTGGTCGTCCCCCGGTGGGTCCAGCTCGTCGTCCTGCCCCTGGCCCTGCTGGGGCTCTGGGCGCTGGCGCGTGCCGCCGGGGTCGTGGTGTTGATCCTCCTCGGCGCGAGCACCGGCGCGTTGATCTTGAACCCGCTGGTCAGGATGCTGCACCGGCGAGGCCTGCCCCGCGGGATCGCGATCCCGCTCGTGTACATCGGCATCTTCGCCATCCTCGCCGGGATCGGCGTGCTCCTGGCTGACCCGGTGAGCACACAGGTCGGCCGAGTGGCGGACAACCTCCCGCACTACACGGACGTCGCGAACCGCGACCTGGCCGACCTCCAGCGCTTTTTCGACAAGCACGGAATCAAGATCCATATCGAGAAGCAGGGTCAGTCCGCGCTCACGACGCTCGAGAAGTCGCTGCTCAAGCGCTCCAGCGACATCGTGTCGTTCTCCCGCGGTCTGGCCACCCAGATCGTCACTACGTCGTTCGATCTGGTCCTCACCTTCGTTCTCTCGATCTACCTACTGGTCTACGCCAAATCGATTGACCGCCTTGTCCGGCGGATCATGCCTCCCGGCGACGGCACGCCCGAGGACGACTTCCCGCTGCTCGTCCAGAAGGCAGTGTTCGGCTACGTCCGCGGCCAGCTGCTGTTCAGCTTGATCATGGGTGCGAGTGCCGCTCTGGGGCTCTGGATCTTTGGCGCGCTGGGGATATTCCAGTCAGGCCAGGAGTTCGCGCTGTTCCTGGGTGCTTTCTACGGGCTGATGGAGTTCATCCCGTATATCGGGCCGATCATCGGTCCCTTGCCGGCGATCTTGATCGGGTTGTTCGAGAGCCCGGCCACCGCCGTCTGGCTGATCGCGCTGTTCGTCGGCCTGCAGCAGCTCGAGGGTCATTTGGTTGCGCCCCAGGTATTCCGGCTCTCGCTGCGGATCAACCCGATCCTGGTCATCCTCGCGCTGCTCATCGGCTACCAGATCTACGGGATCGCCGGCGCGCTGCTGGCGCTGCCGATCTCCACGGTGATCCGCCAGACCGTCCTCTACCTGCGCCGGCACCTGGTGCTCGAGCCATGGGGCACGCTCGGCTCGGGGGTGCTCACCGAAGTCGGGGTCGAGCGATGTCCGGATTGCGGGGCATCGGCCAGCCCGCGGGACGCCTTCTGCCGCGCCTGCGGCGCCTCGCTCGAGCCCCGCGTGAAGATGCCCTCATAGACGGCCCGCGTCAGCCTCGTTGGCGCCGGTGCTCCGGTGCGGCGCGCTAGCCTGGGGCGCGTTGTCCAGCAGCGTCGAAACGCTCCAGGGCCGGGTCACGGTGGCGGTCCGCGACCTGAGCCGGCGGTTTGGCGCGCGAACCGCACTGGACAGGCTCAGCTTCGAGCTGTCGGCCGGCGAGGTGGTGGCGATCATCGGGCCCAACGGCGCCGGCAAGACGACGCTGCTGTCGATCCTGGCCGGCGTGCTCGAGCCGTCCGAGGGCGACGTGGCCCGCCCGACGGGCCAGCGCTTCGGCTGGGTGCCACAGGAGCCCGCGCTCTATTCGAAGCTCTCCGTGGCCGAGAACCTCAGGTTGTTCGCCCGGCTCGAAAAGCTCGCCGACCCGGAAAGCGCGGTGAACGCGATGCTGGTTCAGACGGACCTGGCCGACCGCGCGAACGAAGAGGTCGGCCGGCTGTCCGGTGGCAACCAGCAGCGGGTCAACATCGCCATCGGTCTGCTGTCCGAGCCGCCGGTGCTGCTCCTCGACGAGCCCTCCGCCTCGCTCGACCCTCGCCAACGCGAGCGCCTGTGGGAGTTCATCGGCGGGCTGGCGGTGCGCGGGACGACGATCGTGTTCTCGACCCACAACGTGGGCGAGGCCGAGCGTTACGCCGCCCGCGTGCTCGTGCTCGGCGACGGCGAACTGTTGTTCGCCGGTACGCCCACCGAGCTGGAACGGGCCGTGACCGCGCCAGGCACGAACCCGGCCGACTTCGAGACGGCGTTCGTGCGTTTCCTCGCCGAGCGCGGTCATTGAGAAGCGGGCGGCGATGCGCTGGCTACTGATCAAGGACCTGCAGATCCTGAGGCGCTCGCGCCTGCTGGTCGCGCTCCTGGTCGTCTACCCGGTGGTCATCGCCCTGATGATCGGGTTCGCGCTCTCGAGCCCGCCCGGGAAGCCGACGGTCGCGCTCTATGACGCCGTCCCGACGGGGAAAGGCGAGGTCAGCATCGGCAACCAGCACATCAACATCGCGCACTACGCCAACCAGTTGTTCGCGTCGATCAAAGCGATCCGGGTGAACTCAAAAGCCGAGGCGATCGCCAAGGTCCAGAACGGCCAGGCTCAGGCCGCGCTGGTCATCCCGGCCGACATCGTCGGGCAGATCAACAGCCTGATCACGCAAGGCGTCGGCAGCCCGACCGTCCAGCTGATCCTCAACACGCGAGACCCGCTGGAGCGTCAGTTCGCCCAGCAGGCGATCGACGCGCGGGCCAGCCAGGTCGAGCAGGCGGTGTCCAAGCAGGTACTCGGGGTGGCGGTCACCGATCTTCAGAAGGTGCTCAACGGCGGCACCCTGCAGTTCCTCGGCCAGAGCGTGCCCCTGCTCGGCCTGCGCAACACACGCGCGATCGTCCAGGGGACGATCGCCTCCCTGCCGGCGAAATCGCCGCTGCGGACCGCGCTGGGCCAGGTGGTCGCGTTTAGCAGTCTGGCCATCGGCGGCTTCAATTTCGCCACGCCGGTGCTCCAGAAGATCGGCTCCCCGCTGACGATTCAGCAGATCCAGCTGGCCGGGAAGACCACGCCTACGGCCTCCTACGCGGCGGCGATCGCGGTGATCGTTTCGCTCATGTTCGTCGGCGTGCTGCTCGCGGCCGGCCTACTGGCGCTCGAGCGCTCCGAGAACGCCTACTCGAGGTTGGTGCGCGGACTGGTCACGCCAACGTCACTTCTCTCCGAAAAGATCGTCCTCTCGGCCGCCGGCGCGGCCGCCGTCACGCTGCTGATGTCGGCCTTCGTGTCGCTGTTCGTGCACCTGGACTGGGCCCGGTTCCCGCTGTGGGTCGCGGCCCTCGGGTTGGGCGGCCTCGCCTTCGGCGCGCTCGGCGTGGCCATCGGCGGCCTGGCGCGGGAGGTCAGCGTCGCCTCGCTGATGGCGTTCGTGCTGACCCTGCCGATCGCCTTCGTCGCGCTGGTACCGGGGGACGCGGTCTCGGGCACGGTTCGCTCGATCCTCGACGCCGTGGCCTTCGTGTTCCCGTTCCGGGCCGCGCTGCAGGCGGCCTCCAACGCGTTCTCGGGCGCCGCCCCCGGCATCGGCTGGCCGCTCGTGCATCTGGCCGTCCTCGCGCTGGTGTTTGGCGCGCTCGCGCGGCTGGCGCTGCGACGGTTCGCCGCCTAAGACACGTTGCGGCGGAACATCACGAGGCAGATGATCGCCACGATCAGCGAGATCACCGGGAGCGTCGCCCCGACCACGCCGGCGATCGAGAGCACCAGCGACACGACGAACACGGCGCCGGCGACTCCGCCGGTCACGACCAGCTGATAGGCCCGCCGCTCGCGCACCCGTCGCGGCGTGTAGTTGCCCCGCTTCTGGATATCGGCCATAACAGCAGCGTACTGCCCCAAACAAATAAGGTGTTAGTCCAGGTGCCCGAACGTCGTTACGTCCTGTTCTACGACTACGTCGAGGACATCCTCGAGCGGCGCGTCCCGCATCGCGAGGCGCATCTCGCCCAGATCCGCGCCGCCATGGAGGACGGGCGGGTGGTGATGGCGGGCCCGTTGGGTGACCCTCCGACCGGCGCGGCGATCGTGTTCGCCGCCCCCGACGCCGCCGAAGCCTTCGCGACCGCCGACCCGTACGTGATCAACGGACTGGTCACGGACCGGCGCGTCGAGCTGTGGACGCTCGTCTGATCAGAGATCCGGACCCTCGTCTAATCAGGGCGCAATAAGAGCGGGGGTATCCTCAGGCGGGATGCCGTTTCCGCAGACCCGCCTCCGCCGGCTGCGCGCTACCGGGGCGCTGCGCGGCCTCGTGCGCGAGACCAACCTCAGTCCGTCCGACTTCGTCTATCCGATGTTCGTCGCCCACGGGATTGACCGCCGCGAGCCGATCGAGGCCATGCCCGGCATCGACCGGCTTTCGATCACCCACGCCGTGGACGAAGCGACCGAGGCGAAGGCCCTTGGTATTCCCGCGGTCCTCCTGTTCGGAATCCCCGCGTCCAAGGATGAGGAGGGATCCGGGGCGTGGGACGACGAAGGGGTCGTCCAGCTCGCCACCCGGGCGATCAAGGAGGCGCATCCCGACCTGCTCGTGATCGCCGACCTGTGCCTGTGCGAGTACACGAGCCACGGACACTGTGGGGTCGTGAAACCCGACGGCACGGTCGACAACGACGCGACGCTCGAGCTGCTCGCCCGCACCGCGACCTCCCAGACTCGCGCCGGCGCCGACATCGTCGCTCCCAGCGACATGATGGATGGCCGGGTCGGCGTCATCCGGCACGCGCTCGACGACGACGGCTTCGCCGACACCCCGATCCTCGCCTACTCGGCCAAGTTCGCCTCGGCCTTCTACGGGCCCTTCCGCGAGGCGGCGGGCTCGGCGCCCGCCTTCGGCGATCGCCGGGCCTACCAGATGGATCCGGGCAACGGCGACGAGGCCGTCCGGGAAACGCGCCTCGACGTCGACGAGGGCGCCGACATCGTGATGGTCAAGCCGGCGCTTCCATACCTGGACCTGATTCACCGCGTCAAAGCGGAGACCGCGATGCCGCTGGCCGCGTACAACGTGAGCGGCGAGTACGCGATGGTCAAGGCGGCGGCCGCCGCCGGCTATCTCGACGAGCGCGCCACCGTGCTCGAGACGCTGACCTGCATCCGTCGCGCCGGGGCCGACATCGTCATCACCTACCACGCTAAGGAGGCCGCGCAGTGGCTTCAGTGAGCCCACGACCCGGCACGACCGGGACCGGCACCTCGAGCGGAAGCGGCTTCGGCCCCAAGCTTCGTTCCCGCAAGCACGGGGCGGCGACCCCGCTCGACGACCGCGACAAGCGACTGCTGAACCTGATGCAGGGCAGCTTCCCGATCGCCCGGCGGCCCTACCAGCACGTCGCCGCCGCGGCTGGAATTCCCGAAGAGGAAGCGATCGCCCGCGTCCAAGAGCTCCTCGACGAGCGCATCGTCCGCCAGGTCACCCCGATCTTCGACACCCGCGCCCTCGGCTACTCCTCGATGCTGGTCGCGGCCAAGGTTGACGCCGAGAACCCGTGGCGGGCGGCGAACGTCATCAACGCGCACCCGGGTGTATCGCACAACTACCTGCGAAACCACGAGTTCAACATTTGGTTCACGATCGCCACCGAGCCCGACTCGCCGCTGGGCCTCGAGGGAACCCTCGAGGCGCTCGCGAACGAGGCCGGCGCCGAGTCCGTCCGCCAGCTCCCCACGCTCCAGCTGTTCAAGATCCGCATGGACCTCGAGATGGAGGGCGACACAGACGCGCTGGCCAAGGCAGTCGAGGTGGCCCCACCGGCCGAGACCGAGCGCCAGCCCTACGACGAGTTCGACATCGAGGTGATCCGCGCTACGCAGGGCGACATGCCGGTCGTCCCCGAGCCCTACGCCCAAGCTGCCGAGAAGCTGGAGATCTCCCAGGAACGCCTCCTCGCCCACCTCGAGCAGATGCAGGAACGGAGACTGCTCCGCCGCGTCGCCGCGATCCTCTACCACCGGCGCGCCGGCTTCAGCGCCAACGGGATGGGCGTGTGGAAGGTGCCCGACGAGCGCATCATGGAGCTCGGCCCCCGGATGGCCGCCTTCCGCGGTATCTCCCACTGCTACCAGCGGCCCACCTACCAGGACTGGCCCTACTCGGTCTTCACCATGGCCCACGGCCGCTCCAAGGACGAGTGCGACGCGATCCTCGACTCGATCGCCACGCACACCGGGGTCACTGAGCGCGCGACGCTCTACTCCTCGACCGAGTTCAAGAAGATCAGGCTGCTCTACTTCACCGGCGACTATCGCGCCTGGGAACGCGAGCACGCGGGCGTGTGAGCGCCACCAAGCCGAGCACCACCCGCTCCTCGGAGCTCTACCAGCGCGCCTGCAAGGTCCTTCCGGGAGGGGTCAACTCACCCGTGCGCGCGATGCGCGCGATCGGGCGTGACCCGATCTTCATCGCCTCCGGCCAGGGCGCCACGATCACCGATGTCGACGGCAACGAGTACGTCGACTGGGTCTCCTCCTGGGGCCCGCTGATCCTCGGCCACGCCCACCCCGATGTGCTGAAAGCGATCGCCGACGCGGCCGGGCGAGGCACCAGCTTCGGCGCCCCGACCGAGGGCGAGGTCGCGCTCGCGGCCGAGGTCGTCGACCGGATCCCCTCGGTCGAGATGCTCCGCATGACCTCCTCCGGGACCGAGGCAACCATGAGCGCGCTCCGCCTCGCCCGCGCGGTGACCGGGCGCGACCGCGTTCTCAAGTTTGCCGGCGCCTACCACGGCCACGTCGACGGCCTGCTCGCCCAGGCGGGTTCGGGCCTGGCCACCCAGGGCATCCCGGCCAGCCCCGGCGTCACCGCCGCCGCGGCCGCCGCCACCGTGATCGCGCCCTGGAACGATCCGGAGGCGCTCCTCGCCGCCACGGGGCGCCACGAGCTGGCCGCGATCATCGTCGAGCCGGTCCCGGCCAACATGGGCGTCGTCCCGCCGGCGCCGGGCTTCCTCGAGCTGCTGCGCGAGCAAGCCGACCAGACGGGTGCGCTGCTCATCTTCGACGAGGTGATCAGCGGGTTCCGCGTCGCTCGAGGCGGCGCGCAAGAGCGCTACCAGGTCCTGCCAGACCTGACCATCATGGGCAAGATCATCGGGGGCGGCCTGCCCGCGGCGGCCTACGGCGGCTCGCGGCGGCTCATGCAGCAGATCGCCCCGGCCGGGGCCGTCTACCAGGCCGGCACGCTGTCGGGCAATCCGCTGGCCGTGGCCGCGGCACTGGTCACCCTCGAACACCTTGACGCCGACGCGTATACACGTCTGGCCGGCACCACCAGCGCTCTGTCGCGGGGTCTCGAGCAGGCTGCACAGGAAGCCGGCTGCCGCGTGAACGTCCAGACCGAGCCGGGACTCGTGACCGTGTTCTTCAGCGAGGCGCCGGTGCGTTCCTATTCCGACGCCGCCGCGTGTGACCTCGAGGCCTACGCCACGTGGTGCCGGGCGCTGCTGGCGCAGGGCGTGTACCCGCCGGCCTCCCAGTTCGAGGCCTGGTTCCCCTCGCTGGCCCACTCCGAGGCCGACCTCGACCGGACGATCACGGCGGCCCGCGCCGCGTTCGAGGAAGTACTCGGACGGTGAGGACGGCCAGAGACGGAGCCCTCGCGCTGCGCGATGCGCTCGATGCCGAGGGTGGAACGGTCGCCGGCCTGCTCGCCGAGCCCGAGCCCCAATCCGAGCCGGGCGAGCCGGACACTGCTGGGCGCACCCTCGATGAGCCGGGCCCCGCGCAGATCGCCGCGACCGGCCCGCGGGCCCGCGGGCGCGAGCACGAATACGAGGTGCTGCTCGAGATGATCCTCGAGGGGTATCGGCTGCACTACGGCCAACCCCTGGTGGTCAGGACGGGCGACGCGGATCTCGCGCTGCTGCTCGGTGACCAGCTCTATGCGCTCGGGCTGGCCCGCTTGGCCGCGCTCGGCGATCTGGACGCCGTGGCCGAGCTCGCCGATGTGATCTCGCTCGCCGCGCAGGCTCACAGTGCGTCCGACCTCGACCTCGCCCAGGCGGTCTGGGAAGCCGGCGCGGTGTCAGTCGGCTGGGGTTCGAGCGACGCCCACCGCCGAGCCAAGGAGCGCGCGCGAGCCCACGAGCGCGGCGCTCATCGGGTCCTGCGCGCGGCCGCCGCGTCGGTTCGCGAAGGCCCGTCTTGAGCCTCGCCGCCCCCTGGGAAACTCCCTGCTTGTGACGTTGGTAGCGAGGTTGTTAGGCATCCGCGTACCGGCGCTCGCCGGTGTGACCTTTTCGTGGCGGTGGCGGTACGCTGTCGGCGTCTAGTCGACGTAAGAACGCGAGGGGCCTTTGCCGAATCGCCGCCGGGAAAAGAAGTCGAAGTACACCTCCGATCGCAACATGCCGGGCGCGTTCGAGGGCGAGACGATCACCCGGCGGAACCTGATGAACCTGTGGGCCAACGGGGCCGGGGGCATAGCGGTCGCGGCCTTCACCCTCCCCGCACTCGGTTTCGCGATCGCCCCGATCTTCACGCACCAGGCCTGGAGCTGGCAGGCGATCGGCACCCCGGCCGACTTCAACGAGACGACCTACCAGACGAAGGTGATCGTGATCACCCCGGGAATCGGCGAGGCCGGGAACACGATCACGTACGTGCGCCAGCGCAACCCCGCGATCGACACCGAGCCCGAGGACGAATACAACCATTGGGTTGCCCTGTCGGACCGCTGCATGCACCTGGGCTGCCCGGTGCGCTACGTGGCGGCCGCGGAGCGCTTCATCTGCCCCTGCCACGGTGGCGTCTATGACTTTCGCGGGATGGTCGCGGGCGGGCCGCCCGTCCGCCCGCTCGACCGCTTCTACACCCGCTTGAACGACGGCCTGGTCGAGATCGGCCCTCGGTTCTCGGTCAACAGCGAGCTCGAGCGCTTCTCGCCGCGCTTCCCAGGCGAGCCGCTCGACGGCATCGGACAGTTCCTGTACCCGGCCCAGTTCGCCGGCCCCAGGAAGCCCTAATCCCAGTCACCCGGTCCCTGATCACGTAAATGCCTCGCATACCCGCGCCGCCGCTCCCCAAGGCCCTCCAGCCCCGCCCCAAGCGACCGGGCGAGAACAACGGCAACGGGGCGGAGCACCCGCTCCCGATCGAGGCGGGCATCACCACCGTCGACTGGATCGACGAGCGGATGCAAATGTCGCCCGGACTGCGCTGGCTCCTGTGGCGCAAGGTTCCGCGGGGGGTCAACTGGCCCTACACGCTCGGCTCCGCGACGCTGTTCGCGTTCCTCAACCAGGCCGTCACCGGCGTGTTCCTGGCCATGTACTACCGCCCGGACGCGGCGGGGGGCGCGTACGAGTCGATCCGCAACATCAACGACAACGTGTTCCTCGGCCAGCTAGTGCATGGCATGCACAAGTGGGGCGCGTCGGTGATGATCATCCTGATCTTCCTGCACATGGGGCGGGTGTTCTTCTATGGGGCGTACAAATACCCGCGCGAGCTGACGTGGGTGATCGGCGTCGTGCTGCTGATCCTCACGCTCGCGATGGGGTTCACGGGCTACCTGCTGCCGTTCGACCAGCGCTCCTATTGGGCGAGCGTGGTGGGCATCAACATCAACGCCGGCGGACCGTTCATCGGGCCCTTCCTGTCGAACTTCCTGCTCGGCGGCGCGGACTTCGGCGCCACCACCCTGTCACGGTTCTACGCGATCCACATGCTGCTCATCCCTGGCCTGATGGCCGCCCTGATCGGCGCCCATCTGCTCCTGATCACCAAGCTCGGCATCGCAGCACCGCCCTGGATCAAGCCCCACGTTGCCGAAGACGATGATCACGCGCTAGTCGAGACGGAAGTCTGAGCCCGTTGCCCGCCCCCTCCCGGAAAGCCCGCGCATGAATCAGTCCGAGAAGGAGGGCTATCTCCGCGAGTACTCGCAGCTGAAGAACGAGGGCGAGCCGTTCTTCCCCTACACGGTGGCCCACGACGGCACGATGGCGGTGATCGTGATGATCGTCATCATCTTTCTCGCGCTGATGTTCGGCGCCGAACTCGGACCGAAGGCGGACCCGACCACCACCACCTACGTCCCACGGCCCGACTGGTACTTCTTCTTCCTGTTCGAGGTGCTGCGCGTCATGCGCAACGTCCCGAAGTTCACGCCGATGGCCACGATCGGCGTGCCGACCATCTGCATGATCTTGCTGTTCCTGCTGCCGTTCTATGACCGCAGCGCGGAGCGGAGGATCGAGCGCCGTCCGATCGCATTCGCCGCCGGCGTCGCGACGATCGCCGCGATGGCCTATCTGACCTACACCGGCGCGCACACCGGATCACCCAACCAACCCCCGACCCTGTCGCCGCCGGCGAGCCTGACGCCGGCACAGAAGGCGACCTTCCAGGCGGGTGAGTACGTCGTCGGGGAGTCGGGCTGTCTGGCCTGCCACGTCATTGGCGAAAGCGGCAACAACGGGCCCGGGCCGGATCTGACCCACATCGCCAGCACCGTCCCGGCGGCGCAGATCGCCTCGACGCTCCGCAACCCGACACCGCCGATGCCGTCGTTTAAGAGCCTGCCGGCCAACAAGTTCAACGACGTCGTTTACTTCCTATCGACCCTGCAGTAGCCACTCACGGGGCCCATGGCGAATGCAGACTTGGCGCCGACCGGCGCTCCTGAAGCGCTAGATCCACAGTCGCGGGGATCGCTCGAGGAGCCGCAGGTCCGGGCTATGTTCGACCGGATCGCGGGCCTGTACGACCGCATGAACTCGGTGATGACCGCGGGCCTGCATCACGAATGGCGCCGCCGCGCCGCCGATCTCGCGGAGCTCTCGCCGGGCGAGAGCGCGCTCGACGTCGCCACGGGGACGGGTGATCTGGCGTTCGAGCTGGCCGCCCGCGTGGGGCCCGGGGGCGAGGTGGTCGGAATCGACTTCGCCGAGAAGATGCTCGAGTTGGCTCGGGCCAAGACCGCCCAACATCCCGGGATCAGGGTGCGCTTCGAGTCGGGGAACGCGCTGGCGCTGGCCCACCCAGACGGCGCGTTCGACGCCGCCACCGTCGGTTTTGGAGCCCGCAACTTCAGCGATCTGCAGCGCGGGCTCTCAGAGATGCGGCGGGTCGTCCGGCCTGGGGGTCGGGTCGTGATCCTCGAGATCACCACGCCCCGCCGTCCGCCGCTCTCGACTTTCTTCGACCTGTGGTTTGACCGCGCCGTCCCGGCGCTCGGGCGGATTGTCGACTCCGAGGCGTACAGCTACCTGCCGAGTTCCGTCAAGCGCTTCCCGGCGCCGGAGCAGCTGGCAGCGCGGATGTGGGAAGCGGGGCTGCGCGAGATCCGTTACGTCCTTACCGCCGGAGGCATCATCGCCTTACACGTCGGAGTGGTTCCCACCTAATGAGCACAGGCGCACAAGCTGTGGTCGACGCCGGGGGAGCGGCGTTGACCCGGATTATGGATCGTGTCGAGCAGCGCATGGCCGAGCTGGCCGTCGGCCACGGACCGCTCCTGGCGCGCTACGCCGGTGACACGATCTCGGCCGGCGGCAAGCGGCTGCGGCCGCTGCTGGTCTGCCTGGCCGCCGGCGTTCCGCCGCCTGAGACCGAGGGTCTGGCGCGCGCCGCCGTGGCCGTCGAGCTCGTCCACGGCGCGACACTCGTCCACGACGACGTGCTCGACGGCTCGGCCCTACGCCGGGGGCGGCCCACCGTCGTGGCTAGCGGCGGTCGCGCGGCGGCGACCGCCACCGGGGATCTGCTCTTCTCGCGCGCATTCGCCGAGCTCGCCGCCGACGGGACCGGGTCGCCCGACGCCGTCCGCGTGCTGGCCCGCGCCAGCCGCGAGTTGGCGCTGGGCGAGCTAGCCCAGCGCGAGGACGCCTTCCGGACCGACGTCAGCATGGCCCGCTATTTCGACCGCTGCCGGCTCAAGACCGCGGTCCTGTTCCGTGCCGCCTGCGAGCTCGGCGCGCTTGAGGGAGAGTCCGATGCCGAGGCGATCGGGGCGTTCGGCGAGGGGATCGGCCTGGCCTTCCAGGTCCTCGACGACGTCCTCGACGTGTCGGGGCCGCCCGAGCGCACGGGCAAGCCCCGCGGCGCCGACCTGCTCGACGGCACGGTGACCCTGCCGCTGATCCTGGCCCGCAACGATGATCCCGAGCTCGCCGAGCTCGACCTGCGCTCGGTGCACACCGCCTCGGATGCGGCCGCGGTCTGCGACCGGATCGCGGCCACGAGTGCGCTTGACGTCGCGCGGTCCCGCGCCCGCGACCTCGTCGCCGAGGCCAAGCTCGGCTTGCCGTCGCTGCCGGACCGGCAGCGCGCGGCGCTCGAGCTCGCGGCCGACGTGATGGTCGAGCGCTACGCGTAGGGGCCGCTTCGCGGCATCCATGGGGCCAACAGGGCCCGTCCGGACGGGAATTGAATCCCCCCACCCGCCCCCACCGCCCGGGTCCCACCACCCGCCCCCACCGCCCCGCGAAGCGAGGGTGGGCGGGACCTGATCCTAGAAGTCCTCGGGAAGGATCTGGTCGGCGTGCAGGGCGGTCACGAACCGATCGATCTGATCGGCCATGTTCGCCTGCGAGAGGCGCTGGAGGTCCCGGAGCATGTCGGCCAGGCCCTCGTCGAGCCGGTCCTCCAGGTCGCGCACCTGATCGGCGGTGAAGAGGCCCTCGGTGTACCAGTCGCAGTTGGGGCAGTTGAGCACCAGGTTCCAGCAGTCCTCGGGAGCCTCCGACCAGTCGATCGGCTGCACGAGCTCGGAGCCGCAGTCGGGGCAGACGTGCAGGCCGCGAGTGGCGTGGTTGTTCTCGCCAAAGCGGACCACCTCGATGCTGCGCCCGCTGGGGAGCACGATGCGTCGGACTGAGGGCTGTTCTTGCTCGGGGTTCATGGCGTCTCTGCGCCCTTAATCGGCCCGAGCGGAGGGCAACTTGAGAAGCTTTTTCGGGACTAGCCAGAAGGGGGTAGAGCAGCCCTAGGAAGTACCTGTAACCTTCGGAAAATCCCATCTGGAGGCACCGCGAATGTTCATCAAGAGTCCATCCACAGATCTGATCATCGTCCTGGTGATCGTGCTGCTCATCTTCGGGCCCAAGCGCCTGCCCGGCCTCGGCAAACAGCTTGGCAATGGCATGCGCGAGTTCAAGGATGGGATCACGGGGCATTCCAAGGACGACGAGGAGGAGTCGCGGCCTGAGCTGACCGCGGCCACCGCCGAGTCGGCGAGCCAAGCGGCCCCGGCCGAGCGTCAGTCCGCGGGGGTTGGTTCTCAGCCTCAGGCCTAACACGGACCGAAAACACGGACCGAAAAACGGGCGCTACCCTAGAGGGCACCGTCGCCGCGACCGTTGCGGCGCACCTTGGGGCCTGGACAGCCGTCGCTGGCTTGGAAACGCTCCGCTCGTAATCCTTCTCCGTACGACGTGCTATTCGACCTTCGCAGCCGCGGCCGACGGCGGACCGTACAGGCGGTCTACCTCGGTCTCGCCATCCTGATGGGCGGCGGACTCGTGCTCTTCGGCGTCGGCGCCGGCAACGGCCTGGGCGGCCTGCTCAACGCCTTCAACGGGTCGGGTTCCAGCTCCAATCAGAGCCAGGCGGTCAGCGCGGCGGAGAAGAGCGCGATCAAGGCCACCCAGACCAGCCCAAACGATCCGACAGCCTGGGCCAACCTGATCCAGGCGCGGTGGAGCAACGCCACCTCCAATAGCGCCGACTTCAACTCCAGCACCGGCGCGTTCACTTCCGACGGCAAGACCGAGCTGACAAGCCTCGGAACCGACTGGGTGACGTATCAGAAGCTGATCAACCAGCCCGACCCCAACATCTCGATCCTGGCCGCCCGCGCCTACGAATACCTCGGCGAGTACTCCCTGGCCACCGGCGCATGGCAGCAGATGACCGCCGCCGAGCCGAATGAGGCAAGCGCCTTCGAATGCCTCGCCGCCAACGCCTACGCCGCCCACAACACCCGGATCGGCGACCTGGCGTCGACCAAGGCGCTCAGTCTCGTTCCCAAGGTCCAGCGCACCCTGCTCCAGACCAAGATGACGCAGGCCAAGACCGATCCGTCGGTCGCTGAGTCCTGCTGAGCCACCCTCGGGACGGGCGACTCCGAACCCGCCCGGCGCCGTTCACTCCAGCCTCCTCGACCCCCGACCGCGGGGTAACATCGCCGCCGAGGGCCGTTAGCTCAATTGGCAGAGCAGGGGACTCTTAATCCCAAGGTTGGAGGTTCGATTCCTCCACGGCCCACTTTCAAAGCCCCGCCCAGCGGGGTTTTCTCGTTTTCTCGTTCTCGGGGACCTTGGCGATTGCGAAATACGTCCGCACTAGAGGCTCTCGCGTCAACCACGACGCGCTCCAGCGTCGGGTCGCCGCCGACCCGCCCTCCTGGGCCGCCCACCTCTACCTCTCGACCGAGCACATGTCGCTCGGGTAGTGACGTGAGCCTGGTCGAGAAACCCCCCATATGAGGCTGGTCGCATGAACCCCGATGCGCCGCGATTTGTTGTGGACACCTCACGAGGGACAGAGCCGCGGCCAGGCCCACCTCGGGAGTCTGTCTCTCGTGACGAGGTCGCATAAACAGCGCCGCGCGGACCGGAGCTCGCGGTAGGTTGCGCGTATGACCGAAGGTGTCCGGATCCGAGATATCGAGAACGAAAAGGCGCGTCGTCGCGCGGCGCGTCAGGTGGTCGGCGAGTATCACGACCAGCAGTTGCGTCTCCTCCTCGATCACGTCCGCGATGGGTTCGTAAGGTTGGACGCCGGAGAGATCGACCCGTTCGAGCTCGACGACCTGATCCATCACTACAAGCGATCCGCCCAGAAGCTGTGGTCGTTCTGTGGCTCTGGGGGCGGCGCTTGGGAGCGTGCGGCGTTGCACCTCGAGTGGGAGCGCGAGCAAGGCGAGCCGGAGACGGACTGGTGGGAGGTCGGTCGTCCGCGCCGGCGAGACGACTGAAGCCCCGAAGTCTCGACCGACCGGCTACCGGCCGGTCGTGCGGTGGGTTGGCGCGCGCGTGTGGCCCGGGCGTCCTCTCCCCCCGCCGCCCCCGCCGCGCGCTGCATCATGGACCGGCGGCGGCGTTCGAGCGAGGAGAAGACGCAGCGCCCGATCGTGCGGACCCTCCGCCTCACGCTCGGTCAAGGCCGCAGGATGAACCGTGCGGAACGTCGGCCCTCGGCCGGGTTCCACCACGGCCACCACTACCTTTGACTGGCTCGGGACGTCAAACACGATCCCGTCCAGATCCGGGCCGTGGCCGGCGACCCTTACGAGCTCACCTGGGCCGATGGTCTCCACCGGGGAAAGGTATCGCGCTCGATCTCGATCCGCGCGGCTGGTAATCGGCCCCCGCAGCTTTCATCTCTTCGATGAACTCGAACGGCGAGGTCAGCCGCTGGGACTGACGCGGTGGTCGCGGAGTGCGTCTACGTGCTCGAGCCGTTCTACGAGGTGGGCCGTGACCGCGTCGCCGAGTTGATGCGCGCGGCGATCGCGCTCCCGTCGATCAAGACCGTCGACGGCGCGACGCTACTTCGGGCGCTTGAGGTCTACGAGGTCGACCGTCTGGACTTCGCCGAGGCATACCTGGTGGCACAGGCCGAGGCCACAGGCGTCGGTGCGGTGTTGTCGTTCGACAAGTCGATCGACCGCGTGCGAAAGTCTTGAGAGGTCATGTTGAAAGAGTTCGACGCGCTACTCCAGAAGGGCGATAACCCGGGTGCATGGACGTGCGTGGTGATGGACGATGTGCCCGAGCTCTTCGGGACCCGCGGCCTCGTGAAGATTCGGGGTGCGATCGATGACGAGCCCTTCACCGGAGCGTTGATGGCGCAGGGTGACGGTACGCACAGACTCCCGGTGAAGGCCGCGCTGCGCAGGAGGATCAGCAAGGAGGCGGGCGAGACCGTCCACGTCCGGATCGACGAGCGGATCGGCTAGCTACCGACGTACCACGGCGCGGCAATCGCCGCGTCAGCGAACGCCGATTAGGTCCACGACGAAGACGAGCGTCTCGTCTGGTCCGATGACCCCGCCGGCGCCGCGCTTGCCGTACGCGAGCATTGGCGGGATCGTGATCCGACGACGACCGCCGACCCTCATTCCGGCCACGCCCTGATCCCAACCGGCGATGACCTGCCCCTTGCCCAGACCAAATTTGAAGGTGCTGCCACGGTCCCATGACGCGTCGAACTGCTTTCCCGTCTTCCATGAGACGCCGACGTAATGCACCTCGACGACGTGCCCGGAGACGGCTTCATCACCGTCTCCGAGGACGATGTCCTCGATCTCGAGCTGATACGACGGCGCCTGATCGGACGGCACCACGACATCCGGCTTCTCATCCATGGCCATGATCCCCAACCTACCGGTCTCGGCCCCGGCGTCGCAACCGCCGTTTCTCGTTGGAGCACCGTGCAACCCATCCACGGGTTGCGTTTCTCTCAGTGGAAACGTTTTGCTGTTGCCAGCGCAAGAGCTACCGAGCTCCCCCCCTCGCGTGGCGGGAGGCGCCGAGCGAGGCGGCGACGACGAGCGCGATGCCGGCCAGCTCGCGGGCGCTCAGGCGCTGGCCGAGCACGAGGAAGCCGGCCAGCGCCGCCACAGCTGGCTCGAGGCTCATCAGCACGCCGAACACGCCGGCGGCGATTCTCCGCAGGGCCTCGAGCTCGAGCGAGTAGGGAAGCGCCGAGGACAGCAGACCGACGGCCACGCCGATCACCAGGTCATGAGGGCTGAGCAGACCGCTCCCGCCCTCGGCCACGCCGACCGGCAGGGCGAGCACGGTCGCGACGCACATTGCAGCCGCCAGGCCGGAGCCATCGTGGAACGTCCGGCCGATTCGGGCCTGGATCAGGATGTAGGCCCCCCAGGCGGCGCCGCCGGCCAGCGCGAGCGCGACGCCGAGGCCGTTGAGGCTGTGGGTGTCGCCGCGGGTCAGGGCCAGGATCCCGGCCAGCGGACCGGCGAACTCCAGCGTCACCGCGATGCCCAGCGGGATGCGGGCAAGCGCGTAATAGAAGCACAGGTTCATCGCCGCCAGCACGAGGCCCAACAAGGCCACCAGTGCCAGCTGGCGACGTGTCAGCGCCCGGATCTGCGGTCGCCAGACGAGGAGCAGGACCGCGCTTGCGGTCACCAGGCGCAGCAGGACCGCGCCGCCGGGTCCGGTCCGGTCAAAGATCGTCGTCGCGAGCGCCGCCCCGGTCTGGACCGAGGCGATTGCGCCGATGACGAGCGCGGGGGAGGGGACGCCGGCCAACGGGTCGGTTCGGCGGGCCGCCACCGCGGGTGATGCCGGAGCGCTCCGAGCGATCGTAGGCATAGAGGTCGTTCAGCCAGTTGTTCTGCGCACGAACGACCGCGCGCTCGGTTTCGCGGGTGAGCGCGAGACCGGTCTGGATCTCCAACAGCCGCCGTTGGACGTAGTCCAGTTCGGCGAGCAGTCGTCGCAGTCGGCGGATCGCTTGGCGGGCAGATCGGATGAAGCCGGTCGAGGGGGTCACGGTCAGCGACGCTACGACACGACTCCTCATCAGTCCAGCTAAGGTTTCTTGCCTAGCATTAGAAGTTCTCATGGAGCTCAGTCAGGGTCAGCTGGAGGCGTTGAGCGCTTCGGTCGCCGAGGGCACGTTCGAGGCGGCCGCGCGTTCACTGCACGTGACGCCCTCGGCGGTCAGCCAGCGCATCAAGACGCTCGAGACCACCGTCGGGCGGGTGCTCGTCACGCGCTCAAAGCCGATTCAGCCCACCGCGTCGGGTCAGACGCTGCTCCGGGTCGCGCGCCAGGTGCAGTCGCTCATGACCGAGGCCGTCGACGAGTTCGAAGAGGACCCGACGACGGGAGGCGCGGTGATCTCGGTCGCGGTGAACGCCGACAGCCTTGCCACCTGGTTTCTGCCCGCGCTCGCGGCCGTCGGGTCCTCACTCCGCTTTGAGCTGCGACGCGTGGACCAGGACCAGACCGCCGGGCTGCTGCGCGACGGGACGGTGATGGCCGCTGTCACCACCCAGCGCGAGCCGGTCCCGGGATGCACGGTGCAGCGGCTGGGTCAGATGCGCTACCGCCCGCGCGCGTCCCCGAGCTTTGTTGCCACCTGGTTCCCGCACGGGGTGACGGCGGCCGCGCTGGCCCGCGCTCCACTCGTTGTCTTCGATCGTGAGGACCGCCTGCAGGACCGCTACCTGCGTCGCCGCAGCCGCCGTCGTCTCGAGCCGCCGCGACACTTCGTCCCCGGATCGGGCGAGTTCGCCCAAGCCATCAGTCTCGGACTGGGCTGGGGCATGGTGTCCGACCTCCAGTCCGCGGACGGGAATTTTGTCGACCTCGACCCCGAAGGCCAGATCGACGTGGCCTTGTACTGGCAGCAGTGGCGCCTGCGCACGACAGCGCTCGACCGAATCACCGAGGCCGTCACGCGGGCGGCGGCCGAATGGCTCCGATGAACCGCGCCTGCCAATCGGCTATCACCACCGCTCCCCGCAAACGCGCCGCCGGTTCCTAGCGGTAGTCGAGCAAGCGTCTCACGAGCCGGGCGGCCCCTCGCTCGGCGGACCGGGCGACCGCCGCCGTGGCCAGCTTGGCGTAGTTGTAGGCGGCCTCGGGGCTGGCGCGGACGGCCGCGTCAAGCGCCTCGGCGTCCCGGCCGACGAGGATCCGCCAGCTGCCGGATTGCACCCCGTCGAGAATGATCGTGGCGGCGGCGGCAGCCGTCAGCGGCGCCTTCTCGCGAAAGCCGGTCTCGATCCGCGCCCCGAGCTGGCCCGGGTCGGGCAGGCCGTGGGCGCGGCGCGTGTTGGCGATGATGTCGGTGCCGACGTGCCCGGGCATCACGACGACGGCCCGGACCTGCGGCGCGTTGGTGCGCAGGTCCTCGATCAGCGCCTCGGTGAAGCCTTTGACGGCGAACTTGGCTGTGGCGTAGGCGTTGTTCGGCATTCTCGGGCCGAGGCTCGCCCAGAAGCCGTTCACGCTGCTGGTGTTGATGAGCACCCCATCCCCGCTGGCGATCAGCAGGGGCAGGAATGTGCGGGCGCAGTAGTAAACGCCCCACCAGTCGACGGCAAAGGTGCGCTCCCACTCCTCCCGGCTGCTGGTGACGAAACTGGCTCCGCCACCGATGCCGGCATTGCTGAACACCAGGTCGACGTGGTCGGCGGCGTGCTCGCGCTGCAGTTCGTCGCGGAACCGCAGGACCTGCGTCTCCTCGGAGACGTCGCAGACATGGCTTGAGACGAGCACATCGCCGGGGGCGCCGGCCTGGGCGTCGGCCGCCGCATCGGCGACCGCGTCGCCGTTCCAGTCACAGGCCGCGACGGAACACCCCCGCGCGGCCAGCTGTCGGACGAGCTCTCGGCCCATGCCCGAGCCGCCACCGGTCACGACCGCGAGCTTGCCCAGGAACCAGTCTGCATTGTTGCCGCCGGTGTCGATAGCCTGATGATATCGTTTTGCTACCAGCGATGCAAGGCAAAATAACGACGGCTCGTACCGGGCCCGGAGAGGCTCGAGCTGGCTCAGGCGGCGGTGGTGCGGGCGATCACCGCGGCAGTCCGCCGACGTACAGGCGCGCCGAGCTCCTCCGGCGCAAACCGCTTCACGAGTTCGGCCTCGAACCGCTGCCGGAGATCGGGTGACAGCCCGTGAACCAGCGGCCCGAACGCGCTCCGACGGCGGCTGCGCGCGCCAACATCGGACCGCTCACGTCACTAGCCACCACGTGTCCATCGCTACCCGCGCGCCGGCCCGCGGCACGTGCCAGGGCACCGGTCCCGCTGGCGATATCGAGCACCTGGGTCCCCGGCGCGACGACGACGGCGTCGAGCAGGACCTCAGCCCACGGCGCGAACACCGACGGAACGAGATGCCGCTCGTACTCGTCCGGAACGGATTCAGACGCGAAGGCTGAGGACCGATCACCGCTATCGCTAGACACCCGTCACACTCTTTCGTAGCCGATCGCATCGCGCAACCCGCCAAGGGACAATGTTCTGAGCATGGCCACGGATCTCGACCAACCCTCCCCTGCGTACGGCATACCTGAGCTGAAGGACCCCGTGCCGGTCGCGACGCTCGTCTCAAGCGAGTCCGCGGAGCGCGGACGCGCTGCCAGGCGAGTGGTGCCGAGGTCGGCTCACGGCGAGTGGTCGCCGGCGCCGGACCGGCCTGATCCGCTTGCCTTGCTCCAGAGCCAAGCGCAGACGCGTCTCCAAGAACTGGTCCCCATCAGGTACGGGCGAATGCTGGTCTCGCCATTCACGTTTTATCGCGGCGCGGCGGCGATCATGGCGGCCGATCTATCCGCGACACCTGACTCCGGGATCACCGTGCAGGCGTGCGGCGATGCCCACATCTCCAACTTCGGGGGCTTCGCAGCCCAGGACCGCAGGCTCCTGTTCGGGCCGAACGATTTCGACGAGACGCTGCCCGGTCCGTGGGAGTGGGATGTCAAGCGAATGGCGGCCAGCGTCGAAGTCGCCGGCCGAGACATCGGGCTGCCCAGCGATCGCCGCCGCGCGCTCGTGGCCGACTGCGTGCGCGAGTACCGCGAGGCAATGTGGCAGTTCGCCGAGAAGAGCCACCTCAACGTTTGGTACGACCGCCTCAACGCGAATGAGCTAGTCGACCGTTTCGGCGGGCGACTAGGCAGGAAGGGTCGGATCCTGTTCGCCGCGCCGTTCGCAAAGGCCCAACGCAAGACGAGTGTGCGGGCGGTCGAGAAGCTGACCGAGCGCAATCACGGCGAGCTGCGCTTCCGCAGCGTTCCGCCGCTGCTGGTGCCGCTTCATGAACTGGTTGACCCGAACGACGCCCGCCGCGACATCGACATTGCTTCGGTGGCGCTCGAGCAGTACGCCGAAAGTCTCGATGCCGACCGACGCTATCTGTTCGCGACCTACCGCTTTGTCGACATGGCCCGAAAGGTCGTCGGGGTCGGGAGCGTCGGCACACGCGCATGGGTGCTCTTGTTCGTCGGGCGCGGGGGGCGGGATCCTCTCGTGCTCCAGATGAAGGAAGCCCAGGCATCCGTGCTCGAGCCTTACCTCGGCGCGAGCGAGTTCCAGAACCACGGCGAACGAGTTGTTCGGGGTCAACGGCTCTCGCAGGCGGCGATCGATGTGTTTCTGGGCTGGCAGCGCAGCGTCGGTCTCGATGGCAAGGAGCATGACTTCTACATCCGTCAGCTCTGGGACTGGAAGGCGTCGATCGACCTCGCGCCGATGTCCTACGCAGGTCTTCACGCCTACACGCGGGCCTGCGGGTGGTCGCTGGCTCGCGCCCACGCCCGCTCGGGCGACCGACTCGCAATCGCCGCGTATCTCGGCGCCGGACCATCGTTCGATCGGGCGATCGTTCGCTTCTCCGCCTCGTATGCGGATCAGAACGAGCTTGATCACCAGCGTCTCGCCGACGCCGTCGCCGCTGGCGAGGTGGCCGCCGTGCGCGACGTTTGAACTGCGCGGGCGTGGGATCAGCGATTGGCTGACGTAATTGGTGGGCCGACCCTTCGGGGCCGGCTGAGTAGCTCGCCGCCGCAGTTCGGGCACCGTCCGTCCATCGCCTCGGCACAGTCGCGACAGAAGGTGCATTCATAGCTGCAGATGGTTGCCGGGCCGTCTGGGGTCAGTGGCGAGCCACATCGCTCGCAGGCTGTGCGCATCTCAAGCACTGGTTGCCTCCGGGATCATTGGGGTGGGGGCGCCGCGGAAGGCGCTGCGGTAGGCCGTCGGTGTCGTTCCGATCTCGCGGGCCAGGTGGAGGCGCAGGTTCGCGGTCGTGCCCAGACCGGTGCGCTGGGCTACCTCCTCGACCGAGACGTCGCTGGCCTCGAGCAGCCGCCGGGCCTCGAGCAGCCGCTGTGCCGTCAGCCAACGAAGCGGGGTCGTACCGGTCTCGTCGACGAATCGGCGGGCGAACGTCCGGGTGGAGTACCCGGCGCGCGAGGCGAGATCGGCGACGGTGATTGGCCTGTGCATCTGCTTCAGAGCCCATGCACAGGTGTCGGCCAGGCCCGGTCCGACCTCGGGAATGGGCCGGTGCATGAACTGCGCCTGACCGCCGGGGCGGTGCATAGCGGCGACCAGGCGTCGGGACACCTCCGACGCGGCCGCCGCGCCGTGGTCGGTGCGCACCAGGTGCAAGCACAGGTCGATCCCCGCGGCAATTCCAGCGCTGGTGAGGACCTGGCCCTCATCGATGTAGAGGACCTCGGGCCGGATGCGCACGTGCGGGAAGCGCTCGGCGAGCTCGTCGGCGAACTCCCAGTGGGTCGTCGCTGCGCGTCCGTCCAGTAGCCCGGCGGCTGCGAGCGCAAACGCTCCCACGCATACGGAGGCGACCCGGGCGCCTCGATCGGCCGCGCGTCGCAGCGCTCGAACCACGGCCGCGGAGGTCTCACGGGGGTGGAATCCTGGAACGATCACAGTGTCGGCGGCGTCGAGGGCGCGGAGGCCACGCGGCACGTGGACGTCGACGCCGGACGTGCACGAGACTGCCCCAGGGCACTCGGTACAGACCTCGAAGGAGTATCGGTCGTGCTCGAGCTGACGCCCGAACACCTCGGCCGGGATCGCGAGATCGAACAGGATCACGTCGGGGATCGCCACCGCGACGACCCGGTGCATTGGCAGGATCCTACGCCAAGCCGACAGTTCTGCCACTTGTCGACGGCGCGGCATTGGCCGACCATGAGGGGCATGGCAACTACAAGCGAAACGCCCCCCACCGTGACCAACATCGCACCCCTGCTGGAACGCAATCAGCGGTTCGCCGCCTCGGACGCGCGTCAGCACGCGCCTCGGCTCCCCTTCCTTCCGCGTGCCGGCCTGTTCGTCGTCTGTTGCATGGACTGTCGTGTCGATCCCGAGGAGTACCTGGGGCTGCAGTTCGGGGAAGCGCTGGTCGCCCGCAATACGGGCGGGCGGGTCACGCCGGCGGTCATCCAGGACATCGCGTACGCCGGATACCTGGTCGACACCAAGGCTCCCGAGGGGCCGTACTTCGAGGTGGCGATCATCCACCACACCGACTGTGGAAGCCGCCTACTCGAAGACGAACGACTCCGCCACGGCTTCGCTGAGCGCGGCGGCTACGACGAGCAGATGCTCGCCGCCCTGCCCGTCACCGACCCCGCCCAGACCGTGCGCGCCGACGTCGAGCGGCTGCTTGCCGCTCCTCAGATCTCGCCTCACACGCGTGTCTCCGGGCACGTGTACGACGTCGACACGGGACTGATCACGACCGTGGTCGACCCGACGTCACCCTCCGCGTAGGCCGCCCCCGCCTCGCCGGCCCGCGCGATCGTGTTGGGTTGCGCGCCTCCACGGGCAGCCAATCATGCGCGTCATGGTCCCTGTCGGCAGGCGTCTGGTGATGACCCGCCGGGGACGGTCCCTGCGCTCGATCCGCCTGCCCGGGGCTGGCCGGGACCGCGAAGCACCAGATCCGCGTGGCCGAGTTCACCCGCTCCGGGCGCGCCCGCACGGCCACCGGCACCGTCCGCGGCTGCCGCTAGCCAATCTGCGCAACCCCCGTCCCGCCCGCGGACCCGACTCCCCCCGGGACCCGTCCCGCGGGCAAATTCCAGCATTAGCGACGCCCATCCCCGCCAGGGCAGGATCTTGCCTTGTCACGGGGCAAAATCCTGCCGCAGCCCAGCGCCGAGGCCGGAATGCTGGAATTTGCGCGCGTTCCGGAGGCACGTGAGCGACTAGCCACCGCCGCGCCTAATCGACCGTCAGGACGGCCTTGCCGTTCACCGAGCAGAGCCTCGATGGCCTGGCCCGCGTCGTTCCGGGACAGCCGTGAGCCCGTTCGCCAGAGCTCGTCGTAGAGCTTGACGCTGTGTGGGAGCGCTACCGCCCGCCCGCCCTCACCGCGATGATTCGCAGGCCCGCGAACCGTCTGCCCGTGTTCGCCGTACTCCCGAGAACGTCAATCGATCCTTGGCCGAGGGCTCGGGAGCTACGAAAGGGCATGATGATTTCACGGGTTATACGGGGGCGACGGCGGGGATGGTGGGCGGTGACGCTCAGCCTCCTTGCCTCGCTGGTGCTCGCTGGCGGTGCGTACGGCGCGTTCACCGGCCTGCCCGGAGGCGGGCAACAGGTCAACGACGATCCACCGACGATCGATCCGAACCAGAACGCCAATCTCACCGACCTCACCGCCGGGTCGTTGGCAGGGGCCGCGCGGGTGCCGTGGGCGGCGTTCGCGCAGTCGGAAGCGGACGGCTCGGCGCAGATCGTCGTGCGTGCGTTCAAGAATGGTGCCTGGCAGACCGAGGGCTTTCCCGAGTCGTTGAACGTCGACGGGTCGGCGGACGCGACGGCGCCGTCGATCGAGTTCACGGGGGCGAACCGGACCGTGCCGTGGGTCAGCTGGGCCGAACCGAGCACGACGCTCGGCGCGTCTCAGATCTTTGCCAGCCGGTTTCTCCAGCAGGCACCGCCGGCGCAGAACGGTGGTCAGTGGATCCACGAAGGGCAGGAGGTCAGCACCCTGCAGACGATCCCCTCGCTCAACATCAACACCGACCGTGACGCCGACGATCCGTCGCTGATCGGGGGCACGACCACGGCAGGGGCAAACCCAGCGCCGTGGATCACCTGGCAAGAGGCCGACAACGGTAACTCGGTCGCGCCCGGCAGCAACCTGGGGAATTCGCGCTTCCAGATCTTCGTTGCGCACGCGGTCCCAGCTACGAGCGGCGGCGCATGCCCGGCGGGGACGAAGCCGGCGCGCGGTAACAGCGTCGGCAATTTCTGCTTCCAGCAGGTCGGAATCGACCGCGTCCAAGGCCCCGGGGCGACGCAACTTGATCCGTCGCTGAATGTCGATCCGACGCGCGATGGGATCCAGGCGGATATCGCCTTCACCGGCGCAAACGACACCGTCCCATGGGTCGTGTGGTACGAGAACTCCGACAACGGCAACTCTGCCACCCCGGGCCTGCTGAACGCGGACATGGCATTCGCGGCGCGAGCGGTCGCCGATTCCAATGGCGACGGCGGTTTCCATTGGCAGGTAGTCGGTCTCGGCACCACGGGTAAGACCGCAACCGACGACGTGCTTGACCATGGGCAGAGCGGCCACGGAACCTTCGGCGAGTGCGCTCAAAGCGCTGCGGCCGAGCAGGCGTGCTCGCTCGACGTGTTCCCCGCGGCCGGCCTGACCGACGGCAACGGAGCCGAAAACCCACAGGTCACGGCGGGGACATTGGTCCCGGGCAAGCCGACGACGCCGTGGATCACCTGGGATGAGAGCTCGACTAACGGGGGCCTGCACTCGGTATTCGTCGCGCGTCTCGATCCCGCCGGCGACCACTTCGACCTGCTCAACAACGGGCAGCCGATCTCCCACTCCGGGCTCGACTCGACCCGGCCCGATATCGCGTTCGCCGGTAACACCCCGTATGTCTCCTGGCATGAGACGAATGCGAGCGGGCAGACGGTGACGGTCGTCGGGCACTTCGAAGGCAACCCGGCCGATCCGGTGTTCCACATCGATTCGCCGGACATCCCAACGACCCCGCAGGGAACGTCGGACGATGACACGACCGACGTCCGCAGTCCGATCGCGTCGACCTGCCCCGATGACCCGTTCACGGCCGACGGGCAGGCCTGCACCGGTGGAGTGGTCGGCACGCCGTTCTTCGCGTTCACCGACAATGCCAACGGCCCGCAGCAGCTGTTTGCCCAGGGTTACACCCCGGGCACGACGCAGACGGGAGCAGCCTCGGGCGTCACCGAGTCAACCGCTACCGTCGCCGGCGCGGTCAGCACCGACGGTGCGCGCGTGCTGGTGCATTTCGACTACGGCATGAGCACGGCCTACGGCGCGAGCACGTCGGCCCAGTTGCTCCCGCCGGCCTCCGGAGTCAGCACACCGTTCGCGGCGCAGCTGACCGGGCTACCAGCCGGGACGACCATCCACTACCGAGCCGTCGCAGAGACCGATTTCGGGACTGTCGACGGTCAGGATCAGACGCTGCAGACAGCTGCTGCGTCGGCGCCGGCGGTTGCGTCGATTGCATCCGGGACGGCAAAGGTCAAGAACGGGGTTGCTTCGGTCCTGGTGGCCTGCCAGGGCCTCAGCGGCGAGCGGTGTGACGGAAACCTCAGCCTGTCGATCCGCGTCCGGAAGTTCGTCGGCCACGGCCATCATCGACATCGGGTCACGGTCACGCTCAACCTCGGATCGGCCGGGGTCCATCTCGGCACCGGAGAGGACGAGATCGTGCACCTCCGGCTCAACGGAAGGGGCCGCGGTCTACTGGCAAGCGCGCCCGGCGGGCGGCTGGGCGTCAGGGCGACGATCAAGCTCGGTGGCAGCGCGCCGGCGAGTGCGGCTCTCGAGCTCGTGCAGACCAGACAGCGACACCGTCACTCCTGAGCGCTGTCCGAACTCCCGACGGCCTGGCCCGCCTGACGCCATTCGTCAGGCGGGCCGCCGCCGTCAAGGCGGGATCAAGCGGCACCCGAAATTGTTCGTCTGGGCGCTAGGTTTCCTAGCCGCCGGTATGCGATCAGGTGTATTCGTCCCGCTGTTCGACGAGCTGGCTGAGCCGGCCCGGGTCGCCGCGCTCGCCGCTGAAGCGGAGGAGGCTGGGTGGGACGGCTTCTTCGTCTGGGACCACGTGCGGTGGCGGGAGCCTGTGGTCGACGTCGCGGATACGCAGATCACGCTGGCGGCAATCGCCGCCTCGACCGAGCGGATCCGCCTCGGCCCGATGGTCACGCCGCTGGCGAGGCGGCGGCCGGTCAAGGTCGCTCGTGAGACCGCGACGCTTGACCGTCTCAGTGGCGGCCGCCTCACGCTGGGGGTCGGACTGGGCAGCGACAGCTTTGGTAGCGAGTTTCAGATGACGGGCGAGGAGGCCGACGAACGGCGCCGAGCGCAGATGCTCGACGAGTCGCTCGAGATACTTCAGGCCGCTTGGTCGGGGGAGCCGGTGCACCATCGCGGCGAGCACTACACGGTCGACGGGATGCGTTTCCTCCCGCGCCCAGTCCAGCGGCCGGGGGTGCCCGTGTGGGTCGCAGGGTTCTATGGCAAGCCAAGACCGCTGCGCCGGGCGGCTCGGTACCAAGGCTTCTTCCCAATCAACCTCGACGCCCCCGAGCAACTGGCCGAAATCGTTAGCGACCTGACTGCGCTTCGGCCGGACGCCGAAACAGAGCACGAGGACGCATACGACATCGTTGTCCGCCTTGCACCGGGAACGGATCCCGTCCCCTACGCAGCGGCTGGGGCTACGTGGTGGCTAGTCGCATTCCCCTGGGACCGGGTCTCGGAAGACTGGGTTCGCGGCGTCATCAGAGAGGGACCGGCGGCGGGGCCATCCGAGAGCGCCGACCGATGAGGTCGACACGTCGTGGCCGTTTAACCCGGCGACGAACCGATGGCACACGCGATCCCTCACCCTCCTCCCGACGAGGCGGCCCTGCTCGCGTCGGCGCAGGCCGGTGACGAGAGCGCGTTCGGCCGCCTTCTCGAGCACCATCGTCGCGAGCTGGAGCATTGCTGCATGCTCATGCTGGGAGATCCCGATGCTGCGAAACATGCGATCGACGACACCGCGCTAACGGCGTGGCGAGAACGCGCACTCGTGGAGCCGCGGACGCCGGTGCGGATTTGGCTCTACCGCGTCGCGGTCCGCACGTGCTGTGAGGCGGCGGGCGACCCGATGAGTTTGGACTCCGGCGATCGTTTGACGTGCTGAGAACTCATGAGCGACCGACATCGCAAGCCCGATCAACAGCTCCTGCTCGCGGCGGCGCAGGCGGGTGACGAGGAGGCGTTCCGTCAGCTGATCGAGCCGTATCGCCACGCCCTCGATGTCCACTGTTATCGGATGCTCGGCTCTGCCCACGACGCCGAGGACCTCGCGCAGGAGACGCTGCTGCGGGCGTGGCGGGCGCTCGGGCGGTTCGAGCCGCGAGCGCAGCTTCAGACGTGGCTGTACCGGATCGCCACCAATGCCTGCCTGGACGAGCTCGCCCGGCGCCCGCGGCGGCCGGAGCCGCTCGATCCCTTCCCGGACCTGCCCGCCGATGAAGCGGCGCCGACCTACGACCCGGAGGCGCGCTACGCGATTCGGGAAGGCATGGAGTTGGCGCTGCTGCGCGCGATCCAAGAGCTGCCTCCTCGCCAGCGCGCAGTGCTGATCTTCCGTGATGTGCTCGGGTGGAGCGCGCCGGAGGTGGCCGAACTATTGGAGTCGTCGGTCGCCGCGGTCAACAGTGCGCTCCAGCGGGCCCGCGCGGCGACCGAGCAGCGGCTGCCGGCGACGACCGAATCGGAGGCCGAACCGGTCGAGCGCGCGCTGCTCGCGCGGTATGTGGCCGCGTTCGAGCACGACGACATCGACGGGCTGGTCGCCCTGCTCCGAGAGGACGCGGTGCTACGCATGCCACCGCAGCCATCCCTGATCGGCGCGCTTGCGATCGCTCGTTTCTTCAGGGACACGGCGGGCGGTGGCGAGCTCAGCCGGATCAGGCTGACCCCGATCCGTGCTAACGGCCGGCCGGCGGTGGCGATCCACCGTCGAGACGAGGCGGGCGGGCTCGTCCCGCACGGGATCTCGGTTCTGCAAATCGAAGCCGGTCGGGTCGTCGGGATCGACTCGTTCATCAACCCGGCGCTCCTCTCGCGCTTCGGATTCCCGCCGCCAGTTGACGCTCAAAAACTGGCGCCGCCCGATTAGTTTGGGCGGCGACGGCAGTTTGACGGGGTGAGAGCTCCCGTCGCGATTGACCTCGACACCCGCGCCCCGAACTCTCTCACTTCCTGAGTTGTCACTTTCCTACCAGGCCACTGGAGGTCCAATGACGTTCACACCACGGCATATCCACCGCTGGCGCGCGTTCACACTGCTCGCGGTTTCGTACTTCATGACGATCATCGATCTGACGATCGTCAACGTGTCACTCCCGGCGATCGGCCGCGACCTGCACTTCACCGACACAACGCTGCAATGGGTGGCGACCGCCTACGGGCTGACATTCGGTGGCTTCCTGCTGTTCGGTGGCCGCGCCGCCGATCTGCTCGGCCGCCGCAGAATCCTGATGGCGGGTCTGGCCGTGTTCACCGCCGCGTCGCTGTCGTGCGCGCTGGCGAGCAGCGACGGATTCCTGATCGCGAGTCGGGCCGTGCAGGGGTTGGGCGCGGCGTTCATGCTGCCCGCCGCCCTGTCGATCGTAATGAACATGTTCGAGGAGGGTGCCGAGCGCAACAAGGCGCTTGGCATGTGGGGTGGGCTCGGGGCCGGCGGCGCGACCGTCGGGCTGATTGCCGGCGGGTTCCTCACCCGGTACGCCGGTTGGCAGTACATCTTCTATCTCAACGTCCCGATTGGTGCCCTCGCGTTGGCCCTGACGCGGCGTGTCGTGCCGGAGAGCCGGCTTGCGGGCCGCGAGGCCGAAGGCCTCGTCGGTTCGGCCCGCGGAATCAATCATCCGACACGCCGGCAGTTCGATGTCGCCGGGGCGCTTACGGGTACCGGCGGTTTGGTGCTGCTGGTGGACGCGATCTCCCAGGCGCCGCAATACGGCTGGGGGGCGACGCGGACGGTCGGCGTCCTGGCCGCCGCCGCAGCTCTGCTCCTCGCCTTCGTGGTGATCGAGAGCCGCGTCAGCGAGCCGATCCTGCCGCCGTCGATCTTCCGGTCGCGGACGTTGACCGGGGCGAACGTAGCGGGGCTGTTGCTGGGTGGCAGCTTCTATGCGTTCATCTTCATCGGCACGCTGTACATGCAGGAGGTACTGCACTACAGCGCGCTTCAGACCGGGATCGCGTGGCTGGCCGCCTCGCTGACGTCGATCGCGCTCGCCGGCGTGTCGCAGTTCCTGGTGACCCAGGGTGGGCCCAAGATCGTGATGGCGATCGGGATGATCCTGATCGGCGCAGGCATCATCTGGGCCACCCAGGTTCCCGTCCACGGCCACTTCCTGGCCAACCTGGCCGGGCCGATGGCGGTCGCCGGTGCCGGCACGGCGTTCTCGTTCATCCCGATCTCGATCGCTGCGCTGGCGGGGATCCAGGAGCGCCAGGCCGGATTGGCGTCAGGGCTGCTGAATACCTCCCAGCAGCTCGGCGGAGCGATCGGAATCGCGATCGCCTCGAGCGTCGCCGCCAGTCGCACGAATGTGCTGGCGCACGCCGGCAACAGCGTTCCGGCGGCACTCACCGGCGGCTTTCAGCACGCCTTCTGGGTGCTGGGAGCGATCGCCCTCATCGCCCTGCCCGCGATCGTGATCCTCGTGCGCCGGCGCGAGCTCACGGAGACCGCGACGGGCCCGGCGACACCCGATCCGCAGCTCGCCGTCCGCGACGCGCAGCCTGCGCTCGCCGGGACGAACTGAACGACGACACCCTCACCACGACCACAACAAGGAGACGCACGATGTCCTCCACCAACGAGAAGACCACGATCGTCGTCGGCGCGAGCCGCGGGCTCGGCCGCGGCATCGCCAGCGCATTTGCGGAGACTGGTGTGCCAGTGGTCGCGGTCGCGCGGACCGCGGCGCCGCTCGACGAGCTGGCCGGTCGCGCCGGCAACGTCCACCCCGAGGTCGCCGACGCCAGCGACCCCGCTGTGCCCGCGGCTTTGCTCGACCGCTACGAGCCGGCCGCGGTCGTGCTGGTCGCGGGCGCCAGGCCGACGATGCTGCCGTTGCAAGAGCAGACCTGGGAGACGTTCTCCGTCAACTGGCACACCGACGTTCGGGTCACGTTCAACTGGCTGCGCGCGATCCTCTCCCAGCCGCTGAGGAACGCCAGCCGGGTGGTCGTGATCTCGAGCGGGGCGGCGTTGCAGGGCTCGCCGCTGAGCGGCGGCTACGCCGGCGCCAAGGCGACCCAGCGCTACATCACCACGTACGCCCAGGACGAGGCGACGCGGGCGGGTCTGGACATCACGTTCACCGCGGTCCTGCCGCAGATCACGCCCCTGACCGAGCTCGGTCGCTCCGCCGTGGAGGCCTACGCGGCCCGGAACGGCCAGTCCGAGGACGAATACATGCGGGCGATCGGCACGCCGCTCACCCCGGAGGCCGCCGGCTCCGCGATGGTCGAGCTCGTGAGGGCGGACGCATCGACGCTTTCTCCCGCTTACGTGCTCACCGGGAGCGGCCTGCGGAACCTGTCGTGAACCGACCCGGACACCAGGAGCTCGGGGAATGCTAGGCGGCCTGCGCCCTGCCGTTGCGCTCGCGATGCTTGCACCCCGGCCAGCAGCACGGCCGGCGCATCCCATCCTCGAGCTCCTCCTGGGTGCGCCGAATCCGGCGCTCTCGGGTGGTCGGCTGCTTGGCATCCTCGACCCAGCAGATGAACTCGTTGCGGGCCAGGGGCGTGATGTCCTTCCAAGCATCGAGCGCCGTGGCGTTGGCGAGCAGCGCCTTGCGCAGGTCCGTCGGCAGCTTATGCACGACCCCTCCGGGCACTCTCTGGCCGCTCATGGTGCCGATGGTAGAGAGAGACCCGACCACCCACCCCCAACCACCAGGGCTCCACTAGCATCGGGGCGCCTTGCTGCAGAAGCGCGGCTTTAGAAGTTGGTTGGCTGGGTTGATCGGCGCGGGAGTGCTCGTCGGAGCGGCCAGCATCTCATCCGCGGCGACGGCGGCGGATTTCGGCAACCCCGCCGGTCACTTCTATGTACCGCCCGCCGGCCGCGCGGTCAACACCGCGCACCCTAACCACGTGATCGGGGACGGCCGGCCGGCGAGCTGCACGTCGGCCGCGGTGGTGCGCGGCGTTGCCGCAGGGGGCGTCATCACCTTCGACTGCGGACCGAAGCCCGTCACGATCGTGATGGCCGCGACGGCCACGGTGATCAAGACCCGGCACCTGGTCGTCTTGGACGGCGGTGGTCTGGTCACCCTGAGCGGCGGCGGCAAGCGCCGCATCCTGTACTCGGACACCTGCGCAGGCACCTGGTCGACCGATGACTGCGTCGACCAGCCGTATCCGCGGATCGTGGTGCAGAACATCACCTTCGAGGACGGCTACGACGGCGCGCACCAGGCCACCTGCACGGCGAACATCCCGGCGTGCTGGTACGGCGGGGTCGACGGCGGAGGGGCCATCTACGTCGAGGGCGGACAGTTCAGGGCGGTGAATTCACGGTTCGTAGGGAACCGCTGCTACGCGTACGGCCCTGATCTGGGCGGCGGTGCGATTCGCGCGCTGGCCCAGTACGAGAACCGCCCCGTGTACATCACCGACGACACGTTCAGCGGCGGCCGCTGTTCCAACGGCGGTGCCCTGAGCAGCATCAGCGTCCAGTGGGACGTCCTCAACAGCGAGTTCGCCAACAACAAGGCCATCGGTTGGGGCGCCAACCCGGCTTCACAAGGCTCGCCGGGCGGGGGCAGCGGCGGGGCCATCTACCTCGACGGCCGAGACGACAACGTGCTGATCGCGGGCACGGTGATGGACGGCAACAGCGCCCGAGAGGGCGGTGGCGCCGTCTTCGACGTCGTGGACACCGGCTGGGGCGCGCTGACCTTCAACGAGTCGCATCTGCAGGGCGACTCCAGCGGAGAGTTCCAGACCTTCCCCGGCGTCTACTACGACCTCGACGGGAACGACCGACCCCCGGTGATGATCAAGTCCAGCGACGGCTGATCCGTTCACCGGGCAGCCGATGGTTGCCGTGGACTTACGGTTTATGTACTCTTACCGTACGTGCTGGCTTACCGATCTGATGCGTGGACGGCGCTGGGCGATCCAACCCGGAAGGCGATCTTCGAGCTGCTCGTCGACCGCCCTCGCGCGGTCGTCGAATTGGCGAACGAGCTCCCGGTCAGCCGGCCGGCGGTGTCGCAGCACCTCCGGGTCCTCAAGAATGCCGGACTGGTCGCGGACGAGCCGGCTGGTACCCGGCGGATTTATCGGGTCAACCCGGATGGGCTGGCCGTGTTGCGCGCGGATCTGGACCGTTTTTGGGGGAGCGCGTTGACCGCCTACGGGGCCGCCGTCGAGCAATCAACCGAGGAGGACACCTCAGCACATGGCAAAGGTGGATGAGATCAGCAGTCACACGCAGGTGCCACTCACGACGGTGCGACGGTCGATTGTCGTGCCGGTATCGATCGGGGTTGCGTTCGAGGTCTTCACCGAGCAACTCGACCGCATCAAACCCCGTGAGCACAACCTGCTCAACGTCGAGATCGCCGAGACGGTGTTCGAGCGGCGCGTGGGGGGCTACCTATACGATCGGGGCGTTGACGGCAGCGAGTGCCGGTGGGCGCGCGTCCTCGCCTACGAACCGCCGGAGCGCGTCGTCATCAGCTGGGACATCAGCCCGCGCTGGGAGATCGAGACCGATCTTGAGAAGACGAGCGAGGTCGAAGTCCGCTTCGTCGCGGAGGGTGAGCGCAGCACCAGGGTCCAGCTCGAGCACCGAAACCTCGACCGACACGGCGAGGATTGGCAGATGCTCCGTGACGGCATCGGAGGCGACGGTGGCTGGCCGCTTTACCTGCAGCGCTACGCAGATCTGTTCGCCCAGTCGGGGCTCACGCCCGCGCTCGGGCCGTGCCCGGCTCGCGATGGGGGCTGATGCCGCCGATCACCTCCAGCATCGAGGTCGCCCGATCGGCGGCTGAAGCGTTCGCTTACGTGACCGATCCCAGCACGATGTCCGAGTGGCAGCAGGGCTGCCTGAGCGGTCACATGGACGGCTCGCCTACCCACGTCGGCTCGAAGTGCACAACCGTCCGCAAGATCGGCGGTCGGTCTCGCGAGGTCACCACCAAGATCACCGAGTTCGACCCGCCTCGCCGGTGGGCTGACCGCGGCATCGACGGTCCGATCAGGGCCATCGTTGCGGCCACGGTCGAGCCGCTCGCCGACGGCTCACGGTCGCGGGTGACCATCGAGGTGAACTTCACCGGACATGGGATCGGCAAGCTGCTGGTTCCGCTCGTCGTCCGTCGCCAGGCCGCCCGCGAGATGCCGGGCAACATGGAGCGGCTCAAGCTCCGGCTCGAGAGCACGTGATGACCTACTGACCCGCGATGAAGCGGGCGACGTCCGTCTTGGTGATGTACCCGTGGGTGACACCAACGCACGCGTCGGCGGCCTGGACGACCGCCGGCTGATGCAGGTCGATTCCCGCGCTGGCGAGCATCTCGTGGGTTATCTCTCCGGTGCTGCTCGGGTCAGGGAAGCTCGGGAACCCGTGGCTTCGGATACAGCCGGCGAACGCCAGGAATGCGGCGTTTTCCGCTGGGCTGTGGGCCGGGCTCTGGTTCGCGCCGCCCTTCGGTAACAGAAAATGCTGGCAGGGCTTCAGGGCCGCTAGGAAAGCGGGTGAGTGCGGGGTGCTCGGGCTGAGTGACTCCTTGAAACCACGGGGAGAGGTGGTGGGGTCGGGGAGGTCGTTGACGCCGTGTGAGCGCATGCAGTCGGCGAAGTTGATCGCGGGCTGGAGCGAGTGAATCTGGCCCGACTGGTCGCGCGCGCTCGACGCGCTGGGGGAGCTGGGCGAGCTGGAGCCGCACGCGGCGAGGAGCAGCGAGCACGTAGTAACTGCGATGGCAATGGTGAGCATCGGTGGGCGAGAACGCATGATGTGTCAGTTCCTTTCAGTCACTAGCGGGGAAAGCGACGTCGATTTCGAGTCCGCCGCCGATGAGGGCCTGTGCACTGACGGTGGCATCGTGTGCGTTGGCGATCGCCTGGACGATGGCCAGGCCGAGTCCGACCCCGTTGGCAGAGCGGCCTGCGAATCGTTGAAAAGGTTGGAACAGACGGGCGACTTCGCCGGCCGGGATGACAGGTCCGGTGTTCGTGATCGTGAACACGGCGCGACTCCCGGCGGTGGACGTGACGATTTCGAATCCGCCGCCCGGCGTGTTGTGGTGAACGGCGTTCGTGACCAAGTTGGCCACCAGGCGCTCGATCAGCTGCGGATCGCCCGTCGCTCGGGCGGGCTCGAGCGTCGCCGTGCTAGTGACCCCGCGATGATCGTGGGCTCGCAGGACCTCCGCGGCAGTTTCGGCAAGGTCGATCGGCTCGCGCCGCAGACGCCCGTACTCGCTGCGAGCGAGTGTGAGCAGCGCCTCGAGCAGTCGTACCTGGCGCTGGCATGCGGCGGCCACGGCCTCGCCCATCTCACGCAGGGCGGCCGTCCCCGCATCCGGATCTGCGAGCGCCGCCTCCGCGACCGCGAGCTGGACGGTGATTTCGCCGCGAAGCTCGTGCGCGGCATAGGCGAGGAAACGCTGCTGCGAATTCGTCATGTGGCGAAGCTCATCAGCGCAACCTGAGCGGATTGCCCCCAGTTATGAGAGCTTGCTGAGAGCTTGCTGAGAACGCCTCTAGCGGCCGTTGACGTGGAAGCGGAAGGTGAGTAGCGCCCCGCCGCCGTCCGCGTTGCCGACGGTGACACTGCCTCCGTGGTCGTCGGCGGTCTGCTTGACGATCGCAAGCCCGAGCCCCGACCCGGGCAGGGCGCGGGCCGCGGGGGCACGGTAGAAGCGATCGAAGACGTGGGGCAGGTCGTCCTGCGCAACGCCCGGCCCGTGGTCGCGGACCGTCAGGCTCCCGTCGGCGAGCCGGACCTCCACCGTGCCGCCGGGCGGGCTCCACTTGATGGCGTTATCGAGCACGTTGTCGACCGCACGCTCAAGCCGCGAGCGGGCCCCGAGTAACCGGTAAGGCTCGAGTTGGCTCTCGAATCGCAGCCCCGATGCCCTGTGCTGCGCCCGCTCGACCGCAGCCGCGACGAGCTCGTCGAGTGCGAGCGGCTCCCGCGCGTCGACCGACCGACCCTCGCGAGCGGCCTGGATGAGATCGCCGACGAGTGCCGAGAGCCGCTCCATGGCCCGGACGGCTGCGCCGAGCACCCGCTGGCGTTGCTCGACGGACAGGTCTTCTCGCGCCAGCAGCTCGAGGTTCGCGCGGTGCGCGGTGAGCGGCGTCCGCAGCTCATGCGAGGCGTCGGCGATCAGCTGCTGCTGAGCCTGTTGGGACTCATCGAGGGCAGCGAGCATCGCGTTGAAGTCGACGGCCAGGCTCGCCAGCTCGTCCCGGCCGCTCACGGGGATGCGCTGGCCCAGGTCACGCGTCGCGCTCACCTCACGTACGGCGCCGGCGAGCGCGCGCACCGGGCGCAGGACCGTATTCGCGGCCAGTCGTCCGAGCAGACCCGCGGCGAGTGCCCCACCGAGCGTCAGGGCCAGAAGCAGCCAGCGGACGCGGGTGATTGTCGCGTTGGTATCGGTCAGGGGGCGTGCGGCCCGAATCAGGCCGTCGCGCTCTGACGAGAGCGCCATCGTGTACAACCGCATCGGAACACCGCGGTAGCTGACGTCCCGAAAGTACGGCGGTGCGACCCCGGTTGCGACCGACGCGTCCACGCCGATTGCCGGTACGAACCCGTCGAGACCTTGCTTGAGCGGCGTCTTGCCCGCCGCTTGTGCCGATAGCTCCTGCTTGGTCGCGGTGGTGAGGTTTGGAATGACCTGCTCATAGCCACCGGTCCCATCGCTGCCAAAGAGCGCCCCGGGTGACGGCGGGTACCCGTGCGCGCCGAACTTCTCGGGCACCGCGCTCTTCGCGAACGGAGCCTTCGCCGACTGCAGCGTGTTCTCCACGTTCCATTTCGACGCCACGCCCTCGGCCAACTGAATCAAGGAGGCGTCGATCTGCTCCTGCAGGTTCGAGCGCACCGCGAAATAGATCACCGACGACGCGATCGCCAGCGCGACGAACACCGCGCCGGCCCCGGCGATCGTCAACCGCCCGCGCAGGCTCACGGCTCTCGCAGCGCGTAGCCGACGCCGCGCACCGTGTAGATCAAGCGCGGCTCGCCACCCGCTTCGGTCTTTCGCCGCAGGTAGCTGATGTACACCTCGAGCGGATTCGAGGTCGGGCCGAAGTCGTAGTTCCAGACGCGCTCCACGATCAGTGCCCGCGTCAGCACCTGACGTGGATTGCGCAGGAACAGCTCGAGCAGCGCGTACTCCGTTCTCGTCAACTCGACCCGGCGTCCGCCGCGGGACGCCTCCCGCGTCTGTCGATCGAGCGAGAGTCCGGCGAACCAGAGCGGCGCGTCCTCGCCCATCGGACGCGTCCGCCGCAAGAGCGCGCGGACGCGCGCGAGCAGCTCCCCCAACCCGAAGGGCTTCACCAGATAGTCGTCGGCGCCGAGGTCCAGGCCGCGGATCGTGTCCTCCTCCGAGTCGCGCGCCGTCAAGATCAACACCGGCGTGCGGTTTCCCGACGCTCGCAGGCGTCGGCACACCTCGAACCCGTCCAGGTTCGGCATCAGCACATCGAGCACCACCGCGTCGAACTCTGCCTGTCCCAGGCGCTTCAACGCGGCAAGACCATCGGTCGCGGTCGCGACCGTGTGTCCCTCGAGCTCGAGCGCGGTCTCAACCGCCTCGCGCACGTCCGGATCGTCGTCCACGACCAGCACGCGACCGCCCCGAACCTCAATCGCCTCCAGCGCAAGCGCCACGGCACAAGTGAAGCACCGCAACCTGAGCAAGCCACACCCAAAGCTGAGAGCTTGCTTAACGGTTCGTGAGACGCCCGGGCGCGGAAAACCTACAGAAGCTTGGCCAGCGGGACCAGGGACGCATCAACCGGGTCGACCAGCGCCTCCAGGGCCGAGTCATACGAAGGAAACGACAACACACCGCCATCGTGGAGGACCATCAGGAACCGGTCCATCCGGCGCAGGAAGGCACGGTCGTGAGACACCGCTACGACCGTGCCCTGGAAGCTGTCGAGCGCTTTCTCGAGCGCTTCCGATGAATCGGTGTCCAGGTTGTCGGTCGGCTCGTCGAGCAGCAACAGGTTGTGCCCCTCTAGCTCCAGCATCAGGATCTCAAGGCGGGCCTGTTCCCCGCCGCTGAGCACGTCGTACTGACGGCGAGAGGCCTCGGCCAGGCCGTACCGGGCGAGCGCTGACATCGCCGCTCTCATCTCGCCCCGTTGCGAAAGGACGATGTCAAGCACGCCGCGACCGGAGAAATCGGCGCGTGCTTGGAGTTGGGTGAACAATCCCGCCGACACCCGCGGCCCGGTCCGAAGCTCTCCGCCGTCCGGAGGCCTCCCGCCCGCCAGCACGTGTACGAGCGCGCTCTTGCCCGACCCGTTGGGACCGATCACACCGATGCGCTCACCAAAGTGAATCTCTTCCGAGAATGGCGCCACCAGTCCGGCGATCTCGACCGAGCGCAGGTCGAGGACGATTCGCGCCGAGTCGCCGCCGCGGATCCGCACGGCGATCGCCTGGTCCGCGACCGGTGACGGCGGCGGACCGCCGGCCTTGAACCGGCGCCATCGCGATTCCATAGCGTCGGCCCGCTTGGCCCAGTCGGGGGCATAGCGCGCGCGCTCCTTGAACGTCTTCATCAGGTGGAACAGTCTTCGTTCCTCCTCGTGCCACCGCTTCACGGCGTCCCCGAGCCGCCGCTGGCGATCCTCGCGCGCCTGGGCATAGGTGGCATATGAGCCGCCGTGCACCCACGCGCCGTTTCCCTCCAAGGTCACGATCGTTCCCACGGCGCCCGAGAGAACCTCGCGGTCATGCGAGATCATCAGGATTGTCTTCTTGGACGCCCGCACTCGGCGCTCCAGCGCCAGCTTGGCCGGCACGTCGAGGAAGTTGTCAGGCTCGTCGAGGAGCAGCATGTCTGCGTCCGAGTTGAAGAGCACGTCGAGCACGAGCTGCTTGCGCTCACCACCGGACAGCGTGCGAGCCGGCCGGTCGGCGCCCTGCGCAAACGAGACCCCGATGATGCGTCGGCACGCCGCGTCCCACTGGCCCTCGAGCTCATAGCCGCCGAGCGTGGACCAGTCGGCGATCGCCTCCCCCAGCTTGATGCCCGCCGACGGATCGCCCGCCTCGAGCTGGGCCTCGAGCACCAGCATGCTCTCACCGGCCTGGCGCAAGGACCGAGCCGCGAGCGATAGGAGCAAAGCGCGAACGGTCCGCTCGCCGTCGCGGACGCCGACGTCTTGGGGCATGTAGCCCACCAGCCCCCCGACTGCGCACTCGCCCTCGTCGGGCGTCAACTCCCCGACCAAGATCTTCAGCAGTGTGCTCTTGCCGACCCCGTTGGTGCCGACCAGTCCCGCGTGCCCCCCCGGTGCGAGACGAAACGAAACATCCGAGAAGAGGAGATCGCCGCCCGGATGGGCGTACGCCAGATTCGAGACCGCCACGTGAGCCACGGCCCCATCTTCCCACGCCCATAGCTATACCCTGGAGTCGTGCTGTTGACGGGGTTGGGAGAGCAGGGTTGCTCGCACTGACGCGACGCGGGGGTTTTTGATGCCCGACGGCCGACGCCGGTGAGACCGAGCGGTCTCCTTCTCTGGCGCGGGATGCGCTGGCGGCTCGGCATCTCGGTGCTCACGGTGCTCACCTCGACGATCGCGGTGGGAGCCGCGGTGCTGGGACCGTTGTACCTTCAGGCCGCGGGAGATTCGGTCGTGCGCACGACGCTCGGGGCGGCATCGACAGAGGACTCCGGCGCAACCCTCTCCGCCCAGCCTGGAGCGGTGGCGTCACTGGGCCAGGTGCAAAGCGCGGAGCGGATCGTCGGGGCCGCCGGCGGCTCGCACCGCTTTTACGGCGCACCGATCACGACGGTCGTGAGTGGCGTGGGCCTGGCCAGTTCGCAGGTTGGCCCGGTGCGCTCGCAGCTGCTTTCCCGCTCTGGCATCTGCGGTGTCCTGCATTTCCAGGCCGGCGGCTGTGACATGGCCTTTGACGACGTTGCGATCAGCGACCGCAGCGCCCGGGAGCTCGGGGTGTCGGTGGGCGCGGTGATCCACGCGAGCGTCCAGGGGCTGAGCCGGCCGCTGGTGTTGCATGTCACCGGCATCTACTCGGTCCCCAACCTGGATCTCTCGTATTGGTGGGGTAACGCCAGTGGTTACTTCTCCTTCGGCCAGGTCACGAGTGGACAGCAACGGATTCCGGAGATCGATTCACTCGTCACCTCGCCGGTGACCGCGCTCTCCGTCCCGGTGCAAGAGGCACCTCAGATCACCGGTCAGCTCCCTCTCCGCGTCGGCAGCGTGGGTCTGGCTCAGGAAGGCCCGGTGCGACGAGCACTGTCGCAGGCCAGCGCGTCCGTGGCCGCGCGCGGTGTCATTCTGGATACGCAGCTTCCCTCGCTGTTGGCGGGCGCGGACTCCCAGCGCCACGACATGTCGACGATCGTCGCCGTCGCTGCCGTCCAGTTGGTTGTGCTCGCCATCTGGGTCCTGGCCGGCCTGCTCGTCCGCTCAAGCGACGCCCGTCAGGCGGAGATCCGGGTGGCTCGCCTACGCGGCTTTCCACCGGTCAGCGTCCTGGCGGTGAGCGCCCTCGAGCCGGCTGCACTCTGCACGCTCGGTCTCGCACTCGGGCTGGGCGCCGCGTGGGGTGCCGTGGTGCTCGCGCGAAACGATGTCCTTGACCCCGCCGCCGTCATCTCCCCCGACGGGTGGGTGTTTGCCGCTCTTGGAGTAACTGTGGCGGCGATCGCGGGTGCACTCGCGTTTGGGACGGTGAGGCAGCTGCGTTCCTCCGAGGACTCCGATGCGCCGGCGGCTTCGCGTGCGGCCTCGCGCCGGGCTGGCTTCGTCGTCGACATCGTGCTTCTCGCGCTGGCGGTGGTGGCCGTGATCGCCCTCGAGACGAACGGGAGCCTGTCCGGGCACAGCAACCCGATCGCCGCTGCCGCGCCCGGTCTGATCGCGCTGGGAACCGCCGTCATCGCCGTCCAATGCGTGCTTCTTGCCTGCCGCGCCGGCGTCTCCGCAAGCGCCTATTCCGATCGGATCGCGATATTCCTCGCGCTCCGCCAGATCGTCCGGCGTCCCGCCGCGATGCGCCAAACGCGCGTTCTGATCATCGCCCTTTGCCTCGCCTGCTTCGCGGTTTCGGCCTGGTCGGTCGGCCACAGCAACCGGGCCGCCGCCGCCACGTTCACTGTCGGGACCAAGGGAGTCGTCACCGTCACCCCGCGCGGAGTCGGGCTGGAGCAGGCGGTTGATCGAGTGGATCCGCGCGGGCGCTTCGCGATGGCGGCGGTGGAGATAACGACCGCCAGCTCGACGGTGCTCGCGGTCGATGCGTCCCGGCTGGCCGCCGCGCTGCCGTGGCCTCGCGGCATCTCGCGCACGACGCTGCCCGCGACGGGCCGCCTGCTTGCCCCACCGACGGCTCCGACGATCAACCTGCCGGATGCGCCGGTGAGGCTGACGGCGACCGCCGCGGTCGCTGGGCCCAGCCAGGCGTTCAGAAATCTCGAGGTCGGGCTATGGACCTTCAACCCCCAGGCCGGAACCTCGATCATCGACCTCGGACGACTGCGCCCCGGCGCGTCGTCCTACGGAGCAGTGCTCGGCGACATCTGTTCCGGCGGATGTCGGCTCGCGGGGCTGGGGTTGATCCCGGCGCCGGGACACGACGCCCCGACCTCGGGCACGGTGCGGTTCACCGTCACAGGCCTTTCGGCAGGCGGAGCCGCGACGGCTTTGGGCTTCGATCGATTCCCCCGGGGTTGGCGCTCGGCGAATGCGTCCATCCGAATCCAGTCCGGCGCCGGGGGCGGCCTGACGCTCGTCGTGCCGGCCAGCGCCATCGCCGCCTACACGGGCGCGGTCGGCTTTGCCACTGCCCCGATGGTCTCGCCGGCGGACCATCCGACGGTGCTCCCGGCCGCAGTCACCTCGGAGATCGAGGAGATCAACGGCATCGCCGGCGTTCGGATCGCCGGTCTCGACGGCAACACGTTGGCGGTGGGCTCCACGGTCACGGCGACGGCGCTCCCGCGCGTCGGCGCCAACGCGGCGATGGTCGATCTCGACCTTTTGAGTCGTTCGCAGGTCGGCCCGACGATCCCCGACACGGCCGACCAGGTCTGGCTCGGTCCGGCCGCTCCGAACGACGCGATCGCGAGGTTGCGGGCGGCGGGCTTACGCATCGATCGAATCGAAACCGCTTCCGCGGTGCTTCACCAACTCGACCAGAGCGCTCCTGCCCTTGCCGACGACTTTCTCCTGGTCGCGACGATTGTCGCGTTGCTTGCCGCCGCCGCCAGTACGTTGGGAGCGCTCGGCGCTAACACACGACAACGAGCCACGGAGCTGACCGCGCTCGAGCTCACCGGAGTACCCCGAACCGTGCTCGCTCGCTCGCTCGCCTTGGAGTCGGCGGTGCTCGCGCTCACCGCGCTGTTCGGCGTGGCCGGTGGCGTGCTCGCGGCCATCATGGCGATTCCGTCGCTTCCCGAGCTCGGAACGCAAGCGCTCATCCCGCTCCAGTACGGGCTGCCCGGTGGTTTGGTCGCGGCGGTGTCAGCCGCCGTAGTAGCCGTGATCCTGCTCGCCACGGCCGCGGTCGCCACAGTCCTCGTTCATCGCATGTCACCGACCCTGTTGCGTATGGCACCCAATGACAGCGCTGGCTGAGTCACCTCAGGTGGGCGCAGATGTGATCTGCGCCGGATTGGTCCACATCTATCCGGGCGAGGACGGACCGATCGTGGCCCTGCGAAACCTCGATCTGGAGGTGCGGGCCGGCGAGATGCTCGCGTTGCTCGGCCCATCCGGCTCTGGCAAGTCGACGCTGCTGGCGGTGCTGAGCGGAATGCTCAGGCCGACCGCTGGCAAGGTCCTGGTCGCGGGTCATGACATGGCTCGCCTGGACGAGGGGGGAATAAGTCGGCTGCGCGCCACCGATCTGGCGCTGCTCCTACAAGACCCGCTCGAGAACCTGATCCCGTACGCCACCGCGCTCGAGAATGTGGCCTTTGTTCAGCGCGGCGCGCGGCGGCGGCGCTGGTCGTTGCGCTGGACTCCGGACGAGCTGGTTGACACATTCGGCCTAGGACCGATCGCGGCTCGGCCGGTGTACCAGCTTTCGGGCGGCGAGCAGCAGAAGGTCGCGATGGCGAGCGCGATGGCGACCTCCCCACGCGTGCTGGTGGCCGACGAGCCGACCACGAACCTCGACGCGGCCAGCCGGAACGCGGTGATCGATGGTCTGCGCCGTGCGCGCGAAATCAGCGGTGCCACGATCATCGTTGCCACGCACGACGGCACAACCGCGGCGGCCTTCCCGCGGACCCTGACCATCTCTCACGGAGCGATTGGGGAGGAAGGCCGGGGCGGGCGGCGCTTCGCAGTGGTCGGGCGAGACGGCACCGTACAGCTGCCGTCCGAGGTGGCTGCGTTGTACCCCGCGGGCAGTCTGTTCCGGGTCGTCGTGACCGACAGCGCGGTCGAGCTGCGGCCCGAGGCCCCAAGTGAACTCGAGGAAGCCTCCGATGCCGGCGACGAACCGGGCGATTCCGGCGGCGAAGGTACCCGGGTGCCGCGGTGAGCGTCGGCGAGCTCAAGGCCGAAGCCCTGTCGATCCGAGACGACTCCACAGTGCTCGTCGAGGATCTCGACCTTCAGGTCCGAGCCGGGGAGATGCTCGGGGTGGGCGGACCATCGGGATCGGGCAAGACCACCCTGCTCTACGCCATCGGCGGTCTTCTCCCCGCGGCCGGCGGCCGCATGCTCATCGATGGCTCCCCGGTTGTGCTGTGGCGAGACACATCGGTGGGGATCGTCTTCCAGAACCTGTGCCTGGTCCCGCTGCTGAGCGCCCAGGAAAGCGTCGCTCTGCCGCTCCAGGCCAAGGGGATGCCGAAACGTGAGGTCGCTGAGCGCTCAGCGGCCGCTCTGACCGTGCTTGGGTTGGGCGAACACACCGCGCAGCTCGTCGGTGAGCTGTCGGGCGGGCAGCGCCAGCGGGTCGCGGTCGCACGCGCCCTGTCCACCCAACCGGACGTGATCCTCGCCGACGAGCCCACCTCTGCGCTGGACCCCCACTGGCGGCAGGTCGTGCTCGAGCTGTTGATCGCCGAGGCCCGGCGCGGCGCCATCGTCGTGGTCGCCTCCAGCGACTCGGAGGTGACGTCGGTCTGTGACGCGCTGATCACCCTCCCGTAGCCTCCGAGGGATGCGCCCGCCCCTCTGGCTGCAATGGGTCCTGTCGATCGTGGTCGCCGCAGCCGTGATCTTGGGGCTCGTGCGGTTCGTGCAGAGCAACACCGATAACCAGATCACGACCGAGAGTCCCGCCGGGGAGGTGCAGGCGAACCGCGAGGCCGAGATCCTGGTGGCCGAGGACCAGGCACCCCACACGGTGCGCCTGCTGGGACACACCGGTGGGATCGCCGCGATCACTCGAGCCATCCGTGCGGACATGACGGCGCTGATCGACCGCGGCTCGCTCAACGGGCCGTTGCAGCGCTCCGCCTGCGCTCCAACCGGTTCGCCCACCAAGGCCGGGCAGAGGTTCAGGTGTACCGCCTCGGCCGCCGGCGTCAGCTACCCGTTCGTCGGCGTCGTCGACGCCAATGCCCGGAGAATCGTCTTCTGCAAGCGGGACCCTCCGCCGGTTCCATCCCAGAACGTCCCGCTGAGCCCCCGGTGCACGGCCTAGCGTCGCGCTAGCCTCCCACCCGCTGCGAGCCGTCCGCCCCGTGCTACTCGAATCGACCAAAGCCCCTGCAACCACCTTGCCTCGAGGTGAGTCGTGCCGACGATGAAATGGTGGGGCTGGGGTGAGGAGGGGCTTGCCTTCACGCACCGGGACAAGCCGGCGCTCGCGCCGTTCATCGAGCAGTCGATCGGGGTCGACGTGCGCGTCAACGGCGCCGCCCCGATCAACTTCGATCGACTTCGGATCCCCGAGCCGAACCTGCCGCTCGAGCTGCGTCGCGAGCTCGAGCGGGCCGTCGGCGAAGGCTTCGTGTCGAGCGATCCGCTCGATCGCGTCGTCCACTCGCGCGGAAAGTCGCTGCGCGACCTGATCCGGCAGCGGCAGGGCGAGCTGGCTCGTCTCCCAGACGTGATCGTCCGGCCCGCCGACGAGGACGAGGTGAGCGCCACCGTACGGGCGGCGCTGCTCGCAGATGCGGTCATGATCCCGTTCGGCGGCGGCTCGTCGATCTCCGGGTCGCTCGAAGCTCAAACCGGTGAGTCACGTCCGGTGATCTCGGTGGATCTGGAAAGGCTCGACCAGGTGCTCGACATCGACGCCGGGTCACGTCTCGCTCGTGTGCAGGCCGGTGTATTCGGCCCGCGCCTGGAGGAGCAACTGGTCGCGCGCGGCTACACCTTCGGCCACTTCCCCGACTCGTTCCCACACTCGACGCTCGGCGGCTGGATCGCCACCCGGTCCTCTGGCATGCAGTCCGACCGCTACGGCGACATCGCGGACATGGTCAAGGGACTGCGCGTGGTGACGCCGGCCGGACTGCTCGTGACCCGGCCGGTCCCGGCGGCATCCAACGGCCCCAGCGTGCGCGAGATGGTCCTCGGCAGCGAGGGACGGCTCGGGATCATCACCGAGGCCACGGTGCACGTCCGGCGGATTCCCGAGCGGCGCACGATCCTCGGCTATCTGTTTCCGACCTGGGCCGACGGGCTCGAGGCGATGCGCGATCTGGCGGGCAGCGAGTACTCGGCGTCCGTGACGCGCGTCTCGGATGCCAACGAGACGCAGTTCTCCTTCGCCATGCGGGTCAACCCCACGATCCTCGACAAGCTCAAGTCGCTCGCCCTCCAGAACTACCTGCGCCGGCGGCGGGGATTCGATCCCAAGCAGATGTGCCTCTCGTTCATCGGCTATGAGGGCAGCGAGCGGCACGTCGCGGCGCAGCGACGCGCGGTGGGGAGACTCGTCAAGCGCCACGGCGGGCTATGCGTCGGATCCGGTCCGGGCGTCCTGTACGACCAGAAAAAGTTCGACATCCCCTACATCCGCGACTTCCTGCTCGACCGCGGAGCGCCCGGCGACGTGTCGGAGACGGCGACGACGTGGAGCAACCTCATGCCGCTGTACGACGCCGTCACCGCCGCCGCGAACCGTGCCTTTGCCGAGCTGGGGGTCCAGGGCTACGTGATGTGCCACCTCGCGCACAGCTACCACGCCGGCGCCTGTCTGTACTTCACGTTCGCCTTCGGGGCGACGACGGATGACTCGATGCTGGTCGAGTACGAGGTCGTCAAGTCCGCCATCCAGCAGGCGTTCGTCGACAACGGCGCCACGCTCTCGCATCACCATGCCGTCGGGACCGAGCACGCCCAGTGGCTGCTGGAGGACATCTCGGCCCCCGGGGTCGCGATGCTCGGCGCACTGTTCGACGGATTCGACCCGGGCCGCCACCTCAACCCGGGGAAGATCGTCTAGTCGAGAACCGCCACCACGGCCCGCACTGACCCGGCGAGGTGCGTCTCGAGGGCGCCCAGGGCATCGGGGTCCAGCTTCTCCGGCGCCTCCCGGCCGATGATCCCGAGTGCCTCCTCGGGAGGGAGGGGAGCACGGTACGGGCGGTCGGCGGTGAGGGCCTCGTAGATGTCGGCCACCGCCAGAACCCGCATTGGGAGGTCGAGGTCGCCGGCGTCGAGCGAGCGGGGGTAGCCGCTGCCGTCGAGCTTCTCGTGGTGGTTGGCGGCCAGGTCGGCCAGCTCGGCGAAGCAAGGTGCTCGCTCGAGGATCCGCAGCGTGTGCACCGGGTGGGTCTTGATCGCGCGGAACTCCTCGTCGGTCAGTTTGCCCGGCTTATCCAGGATGTGGTTCGAGACGGCGAGCTTGCCGATGTCGTGCAATCGCTCGAGACCTGGCCCCTTAAGTCAGCGGACCGGGTCGCAGATCGTGTTCAGCCACGAGCAGTGCACCACGGTTCCGATGATCCAGGCGCGCGGCACCGGCCCCCAGAACCGGCTGTCGTCCGACACGCCCCGGTTGTCGCCGAGCATGTAGTACTCGCCGGCGGGCACGCGGACCGGCGTGGGGAAGTTGCAGGAGTCGTCGCCGGCGCAGGGCGCGATGTAGGCGTCGGCTTCTCTGACGCCGTTGCGGATGACGTGTCCGTTGACGATCGACACGTAGTCACCCGGTCCGGCCACGACCCGCTTGACGAAGATCGAGCTCGACTCCTGCGACAGCGGCGTGTCGCACGGCTGGGTCGATCCGCTCCCCTGATCGCTCGCCCCGCACACGGGATCGACGGGACGGGCGCCCACCGGCGGATGGAACACGACGATGTCTCCGATCGCGGGCGCGCCCACGCTCGCGGCAGCGACCTGCTCCCCGACCTGAAGTGTGGGCTCCATCGAGGACGACGTCACGCGGTAGCGCCCGACGCCGTGGTGCAAGGCCAGGCCCAGACCGACCACCACGAGCACGCCGACTGCGAGCAGACGCCTACCCAGCCGGCGCCGGATCGGCGTTCCGAGCGGCAGGGGGGCCGGGACGGCCGGCACAGACACTTGCTCCATCACCGCCTGGATCGGCATGGTCCGGTCGCGGCTTGAACCGAGCGCCAGCGGCCGGCGGGCACCGGTAGGTAGGGTTTCGCCGATATGCCCGGGGACGACGTCCATCGCGTGGTGGTCATCGGCGGCGGCTTCGGTGGCATCCAGGCCGTGGACAAGCTGCGCCATGCCCCCGTCGACGTCACGCTGATCGACCGGCGCAACTTCCACCTGTTCCAGCCCTTGACCTACCAGGTGGCGACCGGGGCCCTGTCGCCGGGCGATATCGCCTATCCGCTCCGTGCGATCTTCTCGCGTGACAAGAACATCCGGGTGCTTATGGCCGAGGCGTCACGACTCGATCTCGCCGGCCGACAGGTTCATCTGCGCTCGGTGGGTGGGGTGCCGGCCCCCGACTCAATTCCGTATGACACCTTGATCGTGGCCGGCGGGTCGCGCTACTCCTACTTCGGCCATGACGAGTGGAGCGATCATGCCGCCGAGGTGAAGTCGCTCGAGAGTGCGCTGGCGGTCCGGGGCCAGATCCTGGCCGCATTCGAGGCCGCCGAGGGTGATCCGGACATCAGCCGACGCGATGCCTGGCTCACGTTCGTGGTCGTGGGCGGCGGCCCGACCGGCGTCGAGATGTCAGGCCAGATCGGCGAGCTCGCCCGCGACACGCTGCACGGCGATTTCCGCGCGATTGATTCGCGCACCGCCCGGATCCTGCTTGTTGAGGCCGGAGACCGGCTGCTCGCGAGCTTCCCGCCGTCGCTCTCGCGCAAAGCGCAGCGCTCGCTCGAGCGGATCGGCGTCACGCCGATGCTGAACGCCACCGTGGTCGACCTCGACGGCGAGTCAGTGACCATCGAGCGCGGAGATCAGGGCGGCAAGCGAGAGCGGATCGCGACCCGGACGATCGTGTGGGCGGCCGGTGTAACGGCGTCGAGCCTGGCCTCCGGCCTGGGCGAGCTGACCGGGGCCGACCTCGATCGGGCGGGTCGGATCACGGTCGAGCCGGACCTGACCCTCCCGGGCCATCCCGAGGTCTTCGCGCTCGGCGATATGGTGCGGGTCCGGAGCGCGAAGGGCGACGTCAAGACGTACCCCGGGGTCGCGCCCGTGGCCATGCAGCAGGGGCGCTACGCGGCGAAGGTCCTGCGAGCGCGGCTAGCCGGCGAGAGCACCTCGCCGTTCCACTACATCGACAAGGGCAACCTGGCCACGATCGGCCGCGGCGCCGCGGTGGCCGACATCAAGGGCCTGAAGCTCAGCGGGTTCCTCGCCTGGATCACCTGGGCGTTCGTCCACCTCTGGTACCTGGTTGGCTTCAGCAATCGGTTGCTGGTCTACACGCAATGGTCGATCAGCTTCTTCAACCACGGGCGGGCGGCCCGGTTGATTACCCAGCAGGAGGGCGCGGAGCCGCACGAGCGCGACGGCGGGTAACTCGTGAACCAGGCCGAGTTGCTGATCGGCGGCCTGTTCGTGGCGATCGCCGGCTTGGGCGCGCTCGCTCTGCGGCTGTCGATTCCCTATCCGATCGTCCTCGTCATCGCCGGCGCGATCTTCGGCTTCATCCCAGCTGTATCTGAGGTCAAGCTCGATCCGGACGTCGTGCTCGTCGTATTCCTGCCGGTCCTGGTATACGGCGCCGCCTTCTTCGCGAATCTCGCCGACCTCAGGCGGTTCCTGCGCTCGATCACGCTGAGCTCGGTCGGGCTCGCGATCACCGCCGCCGTCGCCGGGTCGTTCTCGCTCGGCCATGCCAGCGTCAGGCTCGTCGCGGATGCGTCGCGCGCCGGCGAGGTTATCGACGCGTGATCAACACCCGCGTCTGGCCGCCCGGGGCCAACCCGAGCTTGACGATCGCGTCGCCGACCGCCACCGAATCGAGCCACACGTCCTCGTGCTCGTTGACCTGCCCGAGCACCGCCACCTGCTGCATCGCCCGGGCCAGGCGGGCGACCTCTTCCGCGCTGCCCTCGAGCCGCTGAATCCCGCGCTCGGTTCCGAACGTGATGGCCATTCCCTCGGCCGTCGGCTGTGCATCCAGCAGTTCCAGACTCATGGATCCCTCCAGTCTATGTTGCACATACAGGAACGTGCCGTGGTCGAATAGCCTTGCGCGGGCGGTCGATCAGTGAGCAAAGGAGAGGCGATGAGTGAGACACGGGTGAAGTTCGTGCTGGACGAGCCGGAGATCCCGACTCACTGGGTCAACCTGATGGCCGACATTGCCGATCCGGACAACCCTCCGCCGCCCCCGCTGCATCCGGGCACGAAGGAACCCGCCGGTCCCGACGACCTGGCGCCGCTCTTCCCGATGAGTCTGATCCTCCAGGAGGTCTCGGCCGAGCCCGAGATCGAGATCCCCGAGCCAGTGCGCGACGCCTACAAGATCTGGCGGCCGACGCCGCTGTTCCGCGCCCGCCGCCTGGAGCGCGAGCTCGATACCCCCGCCCACATCTACTACAAGTACGAGGGCGGCTCACCGCCGGGGTCGCACAAGCCGAACACGGCTGTCGCCCAGGCCTACGAGAACGCGCAGGCCGGGATTCGCAAGCTCACCACCGAGACCGGCGCGGGCCAGTGGGGATCGGCCCTGGCGTTCGCGTGCCAGCTGTTCGGACTCGAGTGCGAGGTGTGGATGGTCGGCTCGAGCTATGACCAGAAGCCGTACCGGCGCTCGATGATGGAGACCTGGGGAGCCACCGTTCATCGGTCGCCCTCGGACGTGACCGAGTCCGGCAAAGCGCAGAGCGCCCACCCGACGGGATCGCTGGGGATCGCGATCTCCGAGGCCGTCGAGGTTGCGGCGCAGAACCCTGACACGAACTATGCGCTCGGATCGGTGCTCAACCACGTGCTCCTGCACCAGACAGTGATCGGGCAGGAAGCGCTGGCCCAGATGGCGATGGCCGGCGAGGAGCCCGACGTGGTGATCGCCTGCGTCGGCGGCGGCTCGAACTTCGGCGGGCTGACCTTCCCGTTCATACGCCGGGTGATCCGCGGTCAGGCCAAGACCCGGTTTATCGCCGCCGAGCCCGCGGCCTGCCCGACCCTGACCCGTGGCGTCTACGCCTACGACTTCGGCGACACGGTCGGGCTGACCCCGCTGATGCCGATGTACACACTCGGCCACGACTTCGTTCCCCCGCCCGTACACGCCGGTGGCCTGCGCTACCACGGCGACTCGCCGCTCCTGTGCGGGTTGGTCAAGCAGGGGCTGGTCGAGCCGCAGGCCTTCCGCCAGAACGAGACCTTCGAGGCGGCGGTCCGGTTCGCGCGCGCGGAGGGGATCATCCCCGCGCCCGAGCCGGCTCACGCCATCCGCGCGGTGATCGCCGAGGCCGAGGCGGCGCGCGAGGCGGGTGAGGAGCGCGTGATCCTGTTCGGACTGTGCGGGCACGGGCACTTCGACCTCAGCGCCTACGACGCGTACCTGGCCGGCAAGCTCGAGGATCCCGAGTTCTCGCAGGCCGACCTGGACGCGGCCCTGGCCAGCCTGCCCGAGGCGCCGGCGCTGGTCTAGAGCGCCGCGAACTCCTCGAACAGCGCTCGCGCCGCCGCGATCCCGAGCGGGACGTAGTCAACCCGCAGCCGCTCATTGGGCGAGTGGATGGCCGCGTCGGGCAGCGAGAAGCCGGTGATGACCGTCGGGATCGCCCGCTTGGCCAGCGCGGCGGCGATCGGGAGCGTGCCGCCCGAGCGGATGAGCGCCGGGCGCACGCCCACCGCGCGCTCGAACGCCCGGAGTCCGAGTTGGATCGCTGGGCTGGCGGGGTCGAACACGGCGGCCGGGGCGAACCCCATGCGCTCGATCTCGAGTTCCGCACCGGCCGGCAAACCGTCCCGCAGCAGCTGCTCGAACACGCGGGCGATCTCCTCCGGGTCCTGCCCGGGCGCCAGCCGGATCGAGACGTTAGCGTCGGCGCGAGCGGGGAGGACGGTCTTCTGGGCGTGCGCGGAACCACTCGCGATCCCGTTCACGTCGAGCGCCGGCTCGGAGGTCGTTCGCAGATAGAAGTCCTCGGCGGCGTTCGGGTCCATCGGGCGCGCACCCTGGTCGGCGAGCTCGTCGGCGCCGGGCGGTAGTTCGCGCCAGCTGTCGAGCTCCGCCTGCGTCGGAGGCACGATCCCCCGGCGCAGCGGCTCGGCGAGTCGTCCGTCCACGGCTAAGACCGCGCCGAGAGTCCGGGTGAGCGCGTGGGCCGCGTTCAGCGCGGCGCCGCCGTAGATGCCGGAGTGGAGGTCTCGTTCGCCGGTCCTCACGGTCAGGTGGAAGTAGGTCAACCCGCGCGTGGCCACATCGAAGGCCGGCCGCCCCACGCCGATCATCCCGCTGTCGAAGATCACGGCGGCCTGCGCGCCGTGCTCGTCCTCGGCTAGGAACTCGACGATTGACTCGCCGCCGGTCTCCTCCTCGCCGTCGCAGGCGAAGCGCAGGTTGATCGGCAAGTCGTCCGAGCGGGCGAGCTCACGGGCCGCGGCCAGGAGCATGTACAGCTGCCCCTTGTCGTCGGCCACGCCGCGCGCATAGAGATGCTCGTCGCGGATCTCGGGCTGGAACGGCGGCGAGTCCCATAGCTCGAGCGGGTCGGGTGGCTGCACGTCGAAGTGGCCGTAACAGAGCACGGTCGGCGCCCGGTCGGCATCGCGCGAGGCGCGCACCTGGCCGACCGCCAGCGGATGCCCGTTCCAGTCGACGAGCTCGCATTCCCCACCGGCCTCGACGACGCGCTCGCACACCCATTCGCCGGCCTGCCGCACCTCGGGTGCCCGGTCCGGATCGGCGCTCACCGACTCGATGCGCAGAAACTGCGCCAGCTCGTGGAACCAGTCGGGAAGCACGCCTCAGAAAACCTCGGGCACGAACGTCTGCTCCTCGATCGGCGGCCGCACATACGCGTCGTCGACGCGTGGGGGCAGCTTGATCGGGGGCGGCGTGAGGTCCTCGTAGTCGACCATCGAGAGCAGGTGATGGATGCAGTTGAGCCGTGCCCGGCGCTTGTCGTCGGCGTTGACCACCCACCACGGCGCCATCTTGATGTCGGTGTAGCGGAACATCTCGTCCTTGGCTCGCGAGTAGGCCACGTAGCGAGCGCGTGACTCGAGGTCCATCGGACTGAGCTTCCACCGGCGCATGGGGTCGTGCACGCGCGCCTGGAAGCGGCGCTCCTGCTCGGCGTCGGAGATCGAGAACCAGTACTTGATGAGCTGGATGCCCGAGCGCACGATCATGTGCTCAAACTCGGGACACGAGCGCATGAACTCCTCGTACTCGCTCTCGGTGCAGAACTCCATTACCCGCTCGACCCCGGCGCGGTTGTACCAGGAGCGGTCGAACAGGACGATCTCACCGGCGGCGGGCAGATGCTGGACGTAGCGTTGGAAGTACCACTGGCTCTTCTCGCGCTCGGTGGGCGCGGGCAGCGCGACGACGCGACACGAGCGCGGGTTTGTGCGCTCCATGATGCGCTTGATGACCCCGCCCTTACCGGCCGCATCGCGGCCCTCGAAGATCACCACCATCTTCAGTCCCTTAGCCCGGACGTACTCCTGCATGATCACCAGCTCGCGCTGGAGCCTCAGGAGCTCCTTGTCAAACTGGTCGCGGTTCAGCTTCTCGTGGTGCGGCGCGCCGTCGGCGCCGTTGGTGGACGCCGACGCACGCTTGGTCGGCTTGGACTTGGCCATGGCTGTCCTCTCTACTTGTGCGCTCAGGCCAAGTCTATGTCCGCGAGCTGCTCGTCGAGCTCCGGGAGCTGCGCGGCGGGGGCGGGCACCCATTCGGGCGTCGCCGGAGCGCCTCGCCGCCCCGGGATCAGCAGTCCGGCGAGCGCGCAGACAACCAGGAAGGCTGTCGCCATCACGAATGTCTCTTCGAAGCCCGTCACGGTAGGAAGCCCCTTCGACATGTGGTCGACGATGAACGTCGCCGAGAGCTGGCCGCCGAGCGCGCCGCCGAGCGTGCGCATCACCGTGTTCATGCCGCTCGCCACCCCGGTCTGGGTCGGCGGGACGGCCTGCACGATCAGGTTGCCGAGTGCCGCGAAGGCGAGGCCGATCCCGATCCCGAGCAGGCTCGCGGAGATCAACATGTCGTAAGGATGGCTGTGGGCCACCGCCAGCCAGGCGAAGGACACGGCGGTGATCAGAGTGCCGGTGATCAGCGCCTGCTTTGAGCCGAAGCGACGCGCCACCCGCCCGGCCATGGTGCCGAGCACGCTCATACCAGCCGCCGCCGGGAGCAGGTACAAGCTCGAGACGACGACGGAGGCGCCGAACCCGAACAGGGTGCTCTTTGGGAGCTGGGCGAACTCGGGATACACCAGGAACGATGCGTACAGGCCGGCGCCGAGTAGGAACGCGGCGAGGTTGGTCGTCCACACGCCGCGGATCCGCATCATTCCCATGTCGATCAGCGGTTCACGGCTGTGCAGCTCGACTCCCACCCACCCCGCGCACGCCGCGAACCCTGCCACGAGCAGCCCCACCGTGCGCGCGTCACCCCAGCCCCACACCGTGGTCTGAGCGATCGCGATCAGCACGAGCGACATCCCCACGCTCATCAGGGCGGCTGCGGCCCAGTTCACGCGGCCCGGCGAGCGGATCGGCGACTCCGGGATGTAGCGCCACGTCGCGGCTGCGGCCGGGACCATGAAGATCAACGGCAGCCAGAACAGCCAGTGCCAGCTCAGGTGCTCGACGATCAGCCCGCCGAGGACGAGGCCCGCGCCGCCGCCGATGCCGAGGATCGACGAGACCAGGCCGATGCTCCCAGGGACCCGGTCGGCCGGGAATTCGTCGCGGATGATCGAGAAGGCAAGCGGGAAGATCCCGCCGCCCGCTCCCTGGATCACGCGCGCGGCGATCAAAACCGCGAGCGAGTTCGTCACGGCTGCCAAGACGGTTCCCGCTGACAGCACGAACAGCGTGTACAGCAGCAGCCGCTCCTTGCCGTACATGTCCCCGAGCCGGCCGATGATCGCCGTCCCGACCGACGCCGACAGCAGGAACCCGGTCAGCAGCCAGGCGACGCCGGTCTCTGTCGTGTGCAGGTCGTGCTGGATCGTCGGCAGCGCCGGGATCACCGCCGAGCTGAGCGCGGCGTACGCCAGGCCGCTCAGGGAGAGCACAGCCAGGATCAGGTTCGGATGGACCGCCCGCGACGCACGCCCGGATCTGTGCCCGGTCATTGGGCGTACCTTACGGGGTCGATGGAAGACAGCGTTTCGATTAACCGCGCCAACTGGGACGAGCGGGCGCCGGCGCACGCGGCTTCGCCCGGGTACGCCGTGGACCGCTTCCTGGCGGACCCGGGGTTCATCAGCGAAGTGGTCCGCTTCGACCTTCCCCGCCTCGGCGATATCGCCGGCTTGGACGGGGTGCATCTGCAATGCCACATCGGCACCGACACCGTGTCGCTCGCGCGGCTCGGGGCGCGCATGACCGGGCTGGATTTCTCGTCGGCCTCCGTGGCCGAGGCTCGCCGTCTGACGGTCGCCATCGGGCAGCCGGTCGAGTTCTTCGAGGCCAATGTGTATGACGCCCCAAGCGTCCTGGGGCGCGAGCGGTTCGATTTCGTGTTCACCGGCATCGGCGCGCTGTGCTGGCTGCCCAAGATCCGGCGCTGGGCCGAGGTGGTGGCGGAGTTGCTGCGTCCCGGCGGCTGGTTATTCATCCGCGAGGGCCATCCGATGCTGTGGGCGCTGGACGAGCGTGTCGGCGAGGGTCTCGTGGTCGAGTTCCCGTACTTCGAGATCGAGGAGCCGGTGGTGTTTGAAGGGGGCGGGACGTACGTCGAGACCGACGTCGTATTCGAGCATACGGTCAGCCATTCGTGGAACCACGGACTGGGCGAGATCATCACCGCGCTGCAGGACGTGGGGATGCGGTTGACCACCCTGGTAGAGCACGACAGCGTGCCCTGGGAGGCGCTGCCCGGGCTGATGGAGAAGACCGACGGGGACGAGTGGCGGCTGGCTGACCGCCCGTGGCGCGTGGCGCACAGCTACACGCTGCGGGCCGTGAAGTCTTAACCGAACGGCGGGCTGGGCAGATAGGGATTCAGCGGGCCGGGCCGCCCGCGCACGCACATCGCGCCATACGGCCTGAGCGCGTAGCCGGCTCCCAGAAGGAGCTCGATCGCCCAGTCCTGTCCGCCGGTTATCCAGCGCACGCTCCGGTGGTCCTCCTCGACGTCTCCGACCCGCTCGAGCGCGCCCCACAGGAGCGCCTGCGCCGCCTCCGGATCGCCTGCGGCGAGGAGCCAAACGCCGAACCCCGGCAGGGTCACGGAGAAGCCACGATCGCCGTAGCGGAGCAGGCGGCCGCCGCGGCCGAGTGCGAAGGCGAGATCGGCGGTGTGCGCAGCGCCGCGCACCTCACGCGAGATCGGGGCCAGCTCCTCGAGCTCGTCCTCGCCGGCCTCACGAACGCCGGGATCAACTCGGGGCAGCTTCGCGCGGTCCAAGGTGCCCCTGGCCTCGAACGCAGGCCACAGCGAGAAGCCGGCTAGCCCATACAGCCGCAGTGCGCGCGGGTCGCTCGAGCTGACGATCAGGCCTGCGTCGCCCTCAGCGCCGTAGCCCAACGCGCGGTCCATCAGCGCGCGACCCGCTCCCGCGCTCTGCGCCCCGGGGTCGACCGCCAGCAGCGAGAGGACCCACAGGCGCTCGCGGCGGATCGCCTGGGCGGCACCCAGTACGCGGCCGTCGCGCTCGGCGATAAATGCCCCGTCGGGGTCGGTCCGGAGGGGGTGTCCCAGTCGCCCCAGCCAGCGCCGGCGGTTGGCCTCCGGCTCGATCTCAATGCCGAACGCAGCCGCGGTCAGCTCGGCCATCGCGTCGAGGTCTGCCGACTCGAGTGGGCGCACGAAGATCTGGCCGGTGGCGGCGCGAACGGTCACCGGTCGAAGGTAGCGAGGTCGCTAGCCGCGGCCACGGATGGCGATCCCGTCAGCGGCAAGCGTGTGCCCGGTCACCGCCCAGGCAGGTCGAGCCGATGCCCATGTCGCCGGCCCCATCATGCCGGGCAGGTGTGGAGCGCGACCCCTTGGGGTAGTGGTAGGCGACCGGATCGTCCGGGACACTTTCTTTTGTACAGCGCATAGCAGCTCGTCGGGGCGAGCGGAACAGGCAGACAAACCCCAGGGTGGAGGAACGCCACGGCGTGAACTCTGTCCGATCGCCCCGACGAAGCCGCTCAACCGGCGGCAGTGCGGCACGGTTCGTTCGTCGGCACCTCCGCGGGTTGATACTGGGGCCGGGGTGATGCTGAGGTCGATGTGGCTCGGATCCCGTGCAAAACCTGCCAATTGGGGCGCCGAGCCGAGGCCGTGGCATCTGGTGCACGTGGGGCATGCGGGGACTGCCAAGGCCGGGCGTGGGCGAGGGGATTGGCTAGTCATGCATGAGGTCGCGCACCTGTCCCGCCACGAAGTCACCACGATCCGCGGCGGGCGTCCGCGTCACCTCGATCGCCCCGGCGAAGCCGCCCAGCCGGGGGCCAGCGCGATTAGGTCTCGGGCTGTTGGTCGACCCAGGCGAGGATCGCGCGCGAGTGCGTCAGCACGGTCCCGTCCGGGAGCTTCAACGCCGGCAGCTTGGTGTCTCCAGTCGCGGCGTGGAGCTCCTCGCGCGAGCCCTTTCGCAGGAAGGGCAACGGGCTACCGTGGGCGGCGATGACCTTCTCGTAGGCGATGTTCTTCGCGTGCATCCGCTCCTGCACCCGCCGGCACGGATGCACGCTCGGACCGCCTTCGTCACCGTGACACACGTACAGAGTGGGGACGTCGCCGGTGTCAACCACGCGAGGCTTATGATCTCATGACGTCCTGCATCGACGCTCTTCTGAACGCAGGAAGAGGAGTCGCCTGCTCAACGCAAAGAACTGGAGGAGCGATGAAGATCGGCCGCTTGCTGCTCAGGCTCACCGTCGGGGGCTTTTTCTTCGGGCATGGGAGCCAGAAGCTGTTCGGATGGTTCGGCGGCCACGGGCTCGACGCCACCTCGCAGATGTTCGATGGGCTCGGCATGCGGCCCGGGCGGCGCAACGCCGTGGCCGCCGGTGTCGCCGAGGCGGGCGGCGGCGCGGCGCTCGCGCTCGGGCTCGCCACGCCGCTCGCGGCGGGAACCCTCACCTCGGTCATGCTGACCGCGATCCACCGCGTCCACCTCAAGAACGGGCCGTGGGCGACGAACGGCGGCTACGAGTACAACGCGGTCCTGATCGCCGCCGTGCTCGCGCTGGCCGAGGTCGGCCCCGGCGACATCTCGTTCGACCACGCGCTCGGGACGGAGCGAAGCGGCCCCGGCTGGGCGCTGCTCGCCGCCGCGATGGGCGTCGTCGGCGCGGTCGGGGCGCACCAGGCCGCCGCGGCTTATCCCGCGCCTGCAGCCCCGCCCGCTGCGTCAGCCAACGACGCCGGACCGGCCGAGCCCGCCGAGCCCGCCGGCGAGCCCACTACGGCTCCGACCCAGTAGGACGGGTGCTCGCGTGAGCGCGAGCGAAGCAACGGTCGGGGTGGCACCGCCTCAGGCGAATACCGAATCGCCACGTGTGCGCCTGATCTTCGGCGCGCTGCTGCTGGTGCTGCTGCTCGCCTCGCTCGATCAGACGATCGTCTCGACCGCGCTGCCGACGATCGTCGGCGACCTGGGTGGACTCTCCCACCTCTCGTGGGTGGTGACCGCCTACCTGCTCGCGTCGACCGTGTCGGGGCCGCTGTACGGCAAGCTCGGCGATCTCTACGGCCGGAAGATCGTGCTCCAGGTGGCGATCGTGCTGTTCCTGATCGGCTCGGCGCTGTGCGGCCAGTCCCAGAGCATGACCGAATTGATCGCCTTCCGGGCGCTCCAGGGGCTCGGTGGCGGTGGCCTGCTGGTCACAGCGATGGCCGCCATCGGGGACATCATTCCGCCGCGGGACCGGGGTCGCTATCAGGGGTTCTTCGGCGCGGTCTTCGGCGTCGCCACCGTGATCGGCCCACTCCTGGGCGGCTTCTTCGTCGACAACCTCACCTGGCGGTGGATCTTCTACGTCAATCTGCCGCTCGGGCTGATCGCGCTGGCGGTGATCGCCGTGGCGTTCCAGCCCCGGACCGATCACGTTCACCACCGCATCGACTATCTCGGCGCGGCCGTCCTGAGCGCGGGGCTGACGGCGATCGTTCTCTTCACGAGCCTCGGCGGGACGAGCTACTCCTGGGGCTCGCCGTTCATGATCGCGTTGATCGTGATCGGGGTGGCCATGCTCGTCCTGTTCCCGTTCGTCGAGCATCGCGCGAGCGAGCCGATCCTGCCCAACGCCCTGTTCCGCAACCGAATCTTCGTCGTCGCGAGCGCGGTCGGGTTCATCATCGGGCTGGCCCTGTTTGGGGCAGTCACCTTCCTCCCGCTCTACCTACAGGTGGTCAAGGGCCACAGCCCAACCGTCTCAGGGCTCCTGATCACGCCGATGATGGCCGGACTGCTCGTCACCTCGATCTTGAGCGGCAACCTGATCTCGCGCTTCGGGCACTACCGGCCGTTCCCGATCGCTGGAACCGCGATCGCGACCGTGGGGTTGTTCCTGCTCTCGAAGATCGGGCTCGCGACGTCGACCGGGTACGTGGCCTTCGGCATGGTCGTGCTCGGGCTCGGGCTCGGCATGACCATGCAGGTGCTCGTGCTCGCCACCCAGAACTCGGTCGACTATCGCTATCTCGGCGTCGCGACCTCGGGCTCGACGCTGTTTCGGCAGATCGGCGGGTCGATCGGCGTGTCCGCCTTCGGCGCGATCTTCTCGAACAACCTGAGCCACGAACTCGCGAGCCGGATTCCCAAGAGCGTCCATGTCCCGACCGCTGCCAACCCGGCGGTGGTAAGCCATCTCCCGGCTGCCGTCAAGGAGCCATATATCTCCGCGTTCTCGGCGGCGCTCCAGCCCGTGTTCGCGACCGCCGCGGCCGTCGCGCTGGTGGCGTTCCTGCTCAGTTGGCTACTGCGCGAGGTGCCGCTGCGCCAGACCGCGGCCGCCCAGGGGGTGGGGGAGAGCTTCGCCTCGCCGCGCCACGACAGCTCCGAGCAGGAGATCGAGCGAATCCTGAGCTCGCTAATGCAGCGCGAGGAGCGCCAACGGGTCTACCAGGAGCTGATCGACCGTTCCGGAGTGCACGTCACGCCGCCCGAGGGCTGGCTACTCAACCGCATCGGCGAGCGGGCGCCGACCAGCGCGCCGGCATTGACCGACGAGCTCCGCGTTCCCCCCGAGCAGTTACAGGAGCCGCTCGACGGGCTCTCCCGCCGGGCGTACGTCCGCGATGACGGTGGGAGTCTCGAGTTGACCGACGCCGGCCTCGAGGCGCGCGAGAAGCTGATTACCGCCGGACGCGCCGCGCTGTGCCGGCTGCTCGATGGCTGGAAGCCCGAGGAGGACGAGGACCTTCAGCCGGTGCTGCGGCGCCTGGCGGGCGCGCTCGTCGTCGAGATGCCCAACGACTACGCCGAGACGGCCCCGTCGCCCGTCGCCACCACCCCGGCCAGCCACGGATAGCGCGCGGTGTCGTTGCTCGCGTAGTCCGGGTCGAGGTAGATGAAGCATCGCTGGATCTGCCAGTCCCGGATCTCGAACACATCGCACCACCGCCCGGCGCCCCATTCCGGCACCCCGGCGCGCCACGGGCCGTCGTCGTGCTCGCCGTAGCTGGTTCCCTCGCACACGACCAGGTCGCTGCCCGAGAAGATCCAGTTGAAGTTCGCGTAGTCGTGACGGATCGACTTGAGCGTCGCTCCGACGTCGCCGAACATCCGACCGATCTCCTCCCGGCCGTTGGCGATTCCCCACTTCGGGAACGCCACTTGCGCATCGGGCGCAAACAGCTCGAGGATGCTGTCCCCGGTCGATGTGACGCCGCCGTTGTCAAACGCCTTCAGGTATTCGAGCGCGACGGATTTGCGCTGCTCGTCGGTCATCGTGTGACGCGTGAGGGCCACCAATCGCTCCTTTGTCTAGATGTCCGTCTGGCGCGGCGCGTAGCGGTGATGGAGCATCAGCATGTTGCCGTCCGGATCGGAGAAGATCGCCATGTGGCAGACGCCGGTGTCGAGCGTCTCGCCGTGGAACGCGATCCCGCGCTCCTCGAGCCGCTTGCGCACAGCCGGGACGTCGTCGACGTGGAGCGCGATCGGGTTCGCGTTGGCGTTGTGCTCCATCCCCATCTTCTCGGGGTCGTAGACGCTGAGCGTCAGGTTGCCGGTCTCGTACTCCGAGAAGTGGCGCTCGGGGATGTAGACGGACCGGGGCAGCCCGAGCGTCTCGCCGTAGAAGACGGCCGCGGCGGCGATATCCCGGGTCGGGATCCCGACGAAATCAACCCCCCGGACGAACTCGGTGCTCACGCGTTTTTGATGACGATGCCTTCGAGGATGAAAGCCGCGCGCTCGGTCGAGTCGATCGCGTTCTCGAGCCGCTCGAAGATGTCCTTCCAGCGGATCACCACCATCGGGTCGATTCCGCTCTCGAACAGCGACGCGATGGCCTCCCGAACGAGGCGGTCACCCTCGTTCTCGAGCCGATGCACCTCGACCATCTGGTTGTTGATGTCCTTGAAGGTGCGAATCAGCGGAATCGCCGCGGCCAGCTGTCGCGTTGCGTCGCGCAGCACGCCGGCCAGCCGTTGAGCCTGGGCCATCGGCGCCTCGATCTTGTACAGGCCGAGGTAGTCCGCGACTTCCTCGGTGTAGTCGACGATGTCGTCGAGTGCCGACGCCAGGTGGAGGACGTCCTCGCGGTCGATCGGCGGGACGAACGTCTGGTTGAGCCGGCTGATGACGTCGTGGGTGATCTGATCGCCGTCGTGCTCGCAGTCCAGAATGTCGCCGGCCAGCTCCGACGTCTCGGGATAACTCGCGAGCATCTCGTCCAGCAACTCGGCCGCGCGGACGATGTTCGCGCCCGCGCGCTCGAACAGATCGAAGAACTCGCGATCGGTGCCTCGGAGGAGGTTCGCGATAGACGCCACGGCTACCTCGTAAGCGACCGACGGGTTCGCTGCACCTGTACCCGGATTACCAGCCCATTCATCAGCTTCGTAGCATAGGCCCGTATGGCGATGCCAATGAGAAAATTCCGCGACCATCTCCCCGGCCCTCCGCGACGGACCGGCGACTGAACTCGAGAAGATGGCCTACATCGCCGACGACGCCAGGCGACAGATGCTCGGAGACGTGGCCGAGGCAACCGACCAGCTCGCACTCGCGCTGGCCAGCCTCGGTGAGGCGTACGAGGAGCTCGACGAGTCGACCGCAGATGCGTTGGAGGAGGAGCTGTTCCGCCCGGTCCGGTCCGCCTACGGCCGTCTGCGCCGCACGCACGCGGAGTTCGCCGAGCGCTACGGCCTGCCCGGCCGGGCCTTCGAGGCCAGTTCCGGAGGTTTGCATTCGGCCGATCCGCGCGTGTACGTCGAGCGCGCGGTCGAGGCGATCGAGAGCGCCGACCAGGGCCTGGCCGAGCTCCAGGACTCGATGCTGCCGGTCGAGGTGGGCGATCGCGAGCTGCGGGAGGGCCTCTCCGAGGTGCGCGCGACCCTCGCCGAGCTACCGGCCCGTGCCCGCCGCCTGATGCGCGCCCAGGGCCGCTAGCGGGCCGCGAGGCCGAAGGCCTCGTCGGTGCGGCCCGCGGAATCAATCATCTGGGCCGCGAGGCCGAAGGCCTCGTCGGTGCGGCCCGCGGAATCAATCATCTGGGCCGCGAGGCCGAAGGCCTCGTCGGTGCGGCCCGCGGAATCATCTAGCCCCGGGCTACTGGTTCCACTTATCCGCCGTCTTCTTCTTGTGACCGGAGCTCTTCGCGCGGACGCTTTCGACGTCCGGCGGCCGGTCCGCCTCCTCTAGCGAGTGCTCCTCCGCCCTCGCCCGGGCCTCTGCGTTCTTCTCATCGAGCCTCTCGCGCATCCGCTCGAGCTGCTCCTCACGCTTGTCGGGCATGTCTATGCCTCCTGCTTCTGTCGCTTGCCAGATCCTCGCATCTCAGCGAGTGTCCGCTCCAGTGCGGCCATCAGGTCTGGCGCCTCGGGCGCGGCCTCGCGCGGCTCGGGCGCCTTGATGACCTGTCCCTTGCGCTTGCGCGCGACCACGTCCCGGAGCCGCCGCCGGTAGCGGTCCTTCCAGTCGCCGGGCTCCCAGGTCCCCGCGAGCTCCTCGATCACCGCCACCGCCGCCTTGAGCTGCTGAGCGCTCGGCTTGTGGGGCTTCTGCGTGGCCACCTCGACGTCCTTACGCGGGCGGATTTCGTCGGCGAACGACATCGTGGAGAGCATCAGCGCTGAATCGTGCGCCCGGACGACCGCCAGATACTCGTTGGTCCGCATCACGAACTGTCCGAGCGCCGCCCGTCCGGTCTGCGCCATCACCTCGGTCAGCAGCCGATAGGCGCGGGCCGAGCCATCGTCCTCAGAGGCGGGCAGCAGGAAGTAGGGGTGGTCGAAGTAGATCGGGTCGACCTCCTCGAGATCGACGAACTGCTTGATCTCGATCGTCCGGGTGCGGCGGGGCTCGATCGCCTCGAGCTCCTCGTCGGTGACGATCACCTGTCCGCCGTCCTCGAGCTCGTAGGCACGCTCGATCTCCTCGTAGGGAACCTCGATGTCCTCCGCCGAGCACCAGCGCTGCACCTCGATCGGCGCGCCGTCCTTAGCGTGGAGCTGGCGAAAGTGCAGGTCGAGGTCGCGCACGGCGGTCACCATCACCACCGGGACGTTGACGAGGCCGAAGCTGAGCGATCCGCTCCATAACGCGCGTGGCATCGGCTCAGCCCCGCTTCCCGCGCTTCTTGCTCTTGCCCGCGAGACTCGCCTCGAGCGCGGCCGTCAGGTCGTCCGGGGCCTCGGGCTCCGCGTACTCGGGTAGCTCGATGTCCTCCCCCTTTGCCTTGCGCCTGATCAGCTGGGCCACGCGGTCGCGGTAGCTGTCCTTGAACGCACTCGGGCGAAAGCGCTTGCGCAGCGAGGAGACCAGCTGCTCGGCCATCTCGAGCTCGCGGACGCTCGGCCGGCGGCTTGGGCTTGGTATGTCGAGCTTGCCGGCGTCCACGAGCTCATCGGCGAAGCGCATCGTGTGGAGCACCAGCACGTCGTCGAGCGCGCGCACCGCGACCAGGTACTCGCGGTTATGGAACACCCACCGGCCGATGCCGGCTCGGCCCGATCGCTCGAGCGCGTCGTGGAGCAGCCGGTAGGCGTCCTCGCCGCCCTCGCCGGCGCCCAGGTAATAGGCGCGGTCGTAGAACACCGGGTCGACTTCGATGCTCTGCACGAATTGCTCAAGCCCGATCGTGCGCGAGCGATCGCCCGCCGCCGCGTCGATCTCCTCCTTCTCGAGCATCACGAACTCGCCGCCGCGGAGCTCGTATCCCATGGCGACCTCCTCGTAGGGAACCTCCTTCCCTTCCTTCGAGCAGATGCGCTTCTGCTTGATGCGCGCGCCGTCCTGGGCGTGGACCTGATGGAAGTGGATCGTGTGGCTCTCGGTGGCCGAGTGCACCTTCACCGGCACCGCGATCAGCCCGAAGGTGATCGTGCCGTTCCAGATCGAGCGGGGCATCGGTGCTTGCCTACCCCGATGCCCTGGGTGTACGCGCTGGGCGGGTCGGGTAGCCCGGCGACAGGAGGTGAGAAATACATGGCATTAGGACTTGCTCGTCTGGTTCGGTCCCTCGCGGGCCTCATAGCGTTGGTCATCGTGGCGGCGATCGTCCTGTTCCTGCTGGGCGCCAACCCCAGCAACGGGATCGTGAAGGCGATCCACGACGCCGGCGCCTGGCTCGTCGGTCCGTTCAAGAACCTGTTCTCGATCCACAACGCCAAAGTGGCGATGGCGGTCAACTGGGGCCTCGCGGCGCTGGTCTATCTCATCGTCGGCCACTTGATCGCCAGTCTGCTGGTGCGGATGACCCCGCGCCGGCGGCCGGTCGCGATCTGAGTTTAGGTCCCCGCCCACCCTGCCTTCGGCGGCGTCCTTGGAGGGTGGGTGGGGATCCCAATCTCCGTCCGGACGGGAGATTGGGTCCCACCCACCCACCGCCCCATGACTCGACCCACCGCCCCATGGACGCCGAGCGAAGCGAGGCCAATGTCAGGTAAGGACCCTTACAAAAACCCATCTTTTAGTCCAGCCGATGCTTACGCGCACGGAGGGATGGGTATTAGGTCGGCATGACTTCTCTAGCCACCGCCCGCACCGAATCCACCGAGCTCTTCGTCCGCTGGCAACAGCACGGGGACCGCAGCGCGCGGGACGAGTTGGTTCATCGCTTCCTGCCGCTGGCCCGCAAGCTCGCCCGTCGCTATGCCGGAGCCCGGGAGCCGTTCGAAGATCTGTTGCAGGTCGCCAGTCTCGGTCTGGTCAAGGCCGTCGATCGCTTCGACGCCGAGCGCGGTACCGCGTTCTCGTCGTTTGCCGTCCCGACGATCCTCGGCGAGCTCAAGCGCTACTTCCGGGACCTCGGCTGGTCGGTCCACGTGCCCCGCGGCGCCCAGGAGATGGCGCTCAAGGTCGAAGAGGCCCAGCAGCAGCTGACGTCAAGGACCGGCCGTCCGCCGAGCGTCCAGGAACTCGCCGAGTACCTCGAGATGAGCATCGAGGACGTCCTCGATGCGCTGGAAACCGCCGGCGCGCACCACTCAAGCTCGCTCGACGCCCCGCGGGAGGACAGCGACGGCGAGACCGGCACGCTGGCCGATGCCTTCGGACAGGAGGACGAGCGATTCGAGCTCGTCGATGCGAGCGTGACGATTGCCGCCTCGGCCCATCAGCTGACCGCGCGCGAGCGCCATGTCCTCGCCCTGCGGTTCGTGCAGGACTTGACGCAGACCCAGATCGCCGAAGAGATAGGTGTCTCGCAGATGCAGGTCTCGCGGATCCTGCGTCGAGCGCTGGCCCGCCTGCGCGAGATGACCGAGACAGGCGACGAAGCATCCGTCGCCTGACGGATCCCGCTCAGCACATGCCCGGGGGCGGGGCTACCGCAAGCCAGCTACGCGAGCGTTCTCGTGCTCGTCACGCGCACTGCGGTTCGAACCACACCTCGGTGTGGTCGGACGAGCACTGCATCCCCCAGCGATCGGACAGCTGCTCGACAACGCGCAAGCCCCCCCGCGCGTTTTCGCCTGCGCTACTCGCTTGGCGAACCCCGTGCCGTGGTCGAGCACGCGGCACCGGACCTCGCCGTTCACCAACAGATCGAGCACGACCGGATCGTCCGTACCGTGGCTCCCATGTACGACACCGCTGGCGACCAGCTCGCTGACCATCAGCTTGATGTCAGCGAGGATGCCACCGGGAAGCCGCGAGGACAGCTCTTCAGCGATGATTCGGCGTGCCTGGGCCGGTGCGCCCGGCTGGGGCTCGATCCTGTAGAGGGCACGAATACGTGAATCCATGACTGGGCATATGTTTACCCCGCAAACGAAGCTCAAATGCATGCCAGGGAGCAGGATCTGTCTCGCCGCACCATCCTCCGGACGGCGGACGTCGACCAATGGAGATCGCCCCATTTGACCGAAGACGCGCCAGCTGTTCGCCTTGAGCTCGATTCCCGGCCAGAGACCCTGACCCTGGTCCGGGGCGTGCTCGCGGGCGTCGCTGAGCTGATCGGGCTCGACCCCGAGCTTCTGGATGACCTGAAGACCGCGGTTAGCGAGGCGTGCAACAACGTGGTCATGCACGCCTACGAGGGAGAGACGGGCCCGCTCGCGGTTCGCATGTACATCGATCCCCAGACGATCGAGGTCGTCGTTCTCGATCACGGATCAGGGCTGCCCCCGCTCGCCCCCGCTGATGAGACGATCCGCGGGGTCGGGCTTTCGGTCATCCGAGCGCTGGCCGAGCGGGCGGAGTTCCGCGCCGTTCCCGACGGTGGCACGGAGGTACGGATGTCCTTCGCCGGACAGCGCGACGGCAAGCCGCTGTTTCACCTGCCGAGCCTGCCCGGGCCGGACGATCAAGACGCCGCCTGGTTGACCGGCGACGCGGTGGTGTCTCTCTCGCCGATCAGCCTGCTAGCCGGTGTCCTCGGGCGCGTGGCGCGTGCGCTCGCGGCGCGTGCGCGCTTCTCGCTGGACCGCTTCTCCGACGTCTACCTGGTCACCGATGCGATCGCGGCGCACGCGGGGCGCGCGGCGGACGGGGCACGCATGTCGTTCGCGATCTCCACCGATACGCAGCGGCTCGAGCTGACGATCGGTCCGTTCCTGACCGGCAGCGGGGAACAGCTCTCCCACCAGGCGCCCGACTACAGCGCGGCATCTGCCCTGACGATGCTCAGCGACGAACTCGACGTCCGTCCGACGGAAGGCGGAGAGGTCCTTCACGTCGTGATGGTCGACCGCCGGCGCGCCTGACTAAGGCGCTCGCCGCCAGTCCTCGCCGACAATCCTCCAGGACCGGCGTCAGTCGCCGCCGATGAGGTCCTCGGGAGCATCGACCAGCGTCAGCCGGTCGGCCACGCCGGTCAGGCTGAGCAGCCGCTGGACCTGCTGGGGCCCCTTGACCATCGCCAGGCGCCGTCCCTCCTGCTCGGCGCGCTGATGCGCCCGCACGAGCACGCTGAGGCCGGTGGAGTCCATGAAGTCGAGGTCCCGCAGGTCGATGATCAGCAGGTCGGATCCCGACGCAGACACGCGATCGAGTTCTTCCTGGAGCGCGGGGCTCGAAGCCAGGTCGAGCTCGCCGCTCACCGCGATCACGGTGGCCTGAGCCTCGCGGTGCACCTCTACGCGGAAGTGACTCTGCACGGTGGCCGCGAGCCTACTGATCTTCGGCCGCGGATGTTGGACCAGATGTTGCGAGCCCGTTCGGAGCGGAGTCCCGCCACCCGGGTGGTTTTGACATCTCCGGGTGCGTGTCCGTCTCCTGGAGCGGGTAGCCACCTCTCACGGCACCGAACAGTGCCTGACGAGAGAAAGGAGGGGCGATGGTCGCTCTTATCGCGCTACTGCTGATCCTGGCCATCTTTGGCGGGCTCGGCTTCGCGGCCCACATTCTGTGGATCGTGCTGATCGTCGCTGTGGTCCTGTGGCTGCTCGGCTTCCTGATGGGAGGCGCCGAGTCGGGCGTAGGACGTCGACGTTGGTACCGCTGGTAGCTGGTACCGCCGGCAGCGTCTAGAGACGAACCGACACCAGCGGATCCGGCGGAGCCTGCCCGAGGGGCGCTCCGCCGGCAGCGCGTTACTGGCGCGGTTCGCCGCCCGTGAGCTGGCGGAGCCGCTGGAGCGAGCGGCGCAGCAGGCGCGAGACCTGCATCTGGGAGACGCCGACGCGCTCGGCGATCTCCGACTGCGTCAGGTCCTCGCCGAAGCGCAGATACAGGATCTCGCGCTCGCGTTGGGGGAGGTGCTTGGCGGCGGCGAAGATCGTCGTCTGGTCGTCGACCAGGCCGAGCCGCTGGTCCTCGTCGCCGATTGCGTCGAGCCGGCTGGCGTCTTCCTCGTCGGCCAGGGGCGCGTCGAGCGAGACCGTGCCGTAGGCCTCGGCCACCTGGAGCCCATCGAGGACCTCCTCCTCGCTCAGCTCGAGGTACTGGGCGAGCTCGTCGACGCGGGGCGGGCGGCCGATCCGGGCGCTGATTGCCTGGCGCGCCTCGTTGATCCGGCGCGCGCGCTCCTGGGCGCCGCGATCGACGTGGATCGCCCACCCCGTGTCGCGGAAATAGCGCTTGAGCTCGCCGACGATCGTCGGCACCGCGAACGAGGTGAACGCGAACCCGCGATCGGGGTCGAATCGCTCGACCGCCTTGACCAGGCCGAGGCTCGCCACCTGCACGAGGTCGTCGTAGGGCTCGCTCGATTGGACGTAGCGCCGAGCCAGCTTGCGAGCCAGGGGCAGGAAACGCGCAATCAGCTCATCGCGCGCCGCGCGATCCCGATCGCGTCTCCACCGCTCGAACAGCTCGTGCGAGTCAGCAGCGGACACCGGCTCGCCCACCGGGGTCCCCGACAACGGGGGCCTCCTTTCGCAGACTGCCAACTTTTAGCACAAGGCATGGGCCCGTGCGGCAATCGCCCGGCCCCCAGGGCGCGGCGAGCCCGGGCGTTGCGTCGGAGTCTGGGTCGCCATCTCTTCTCACTCCTCACGTGTGGCGGTGTGGGCAGCATCTCCCCTCCCCACATTGCGATACTCACCGCGATGTCCGCTTCCTACACCTCAGAGCTCGCGCAGGAGCTCGCCCCCGACGTCCTCGCCCGATTCCTGCGCTATGTGCAAATCGACACCCAATCTAAGCGCGATCGCACCTCGTCGCCGAGCACGCCCGGCCAGCTGGACCTCGGGCGCCTGCTGGTTGAGGAGTTGCGCGAAGCCGGCCTCGATGACGCTCGGCTCGATGACAACGGCTACGTGGTGGCGACGCTCACCGGCACCGGTGTCGATGCGGGCACCGGCGACGGAGGCGCGATCGGCCTCATCGCGCATATGGACACAAGTCCGGATGCTCCGGGGCACGGCGTCGAGCCGATCGTCCACCGGGACTACGACGGCGGCGTACTCTCGCTGCCGCGCGCCGGCACGGTCCTGGACCCGGCGGCAATGCCGGAGCTCACCGGCAAGGTGGGTCACGACCTCGTCACCACTAGCGGCGACACGCTGCTCGGGGCCGACGATAAGGCGGGGGTGGCCGAGATCATGGCCGGTGTGGCGCACCTCGCCGCGCATCCCGAGCTCCCGCGGCCGACCCTCCGGGTCGCCTTCACTCCGGATGAGGAGATCGGCGAGGGCGCGACGCTGTTCGACATCGCGGGGTTTGGCGCGCGCTGCGCCTACACCCTCGACGGCTCCGACCTGGGCGAGCTCCAAGACGAGACGTTCAGCGCACTGGAGATGATCCTGACCGTGCGCGGCGTGGAGGTGCATCCGGGATGGGCCAAGGGGAAGCTCGTCAATGCGCTGCGCCTGGCGTCGCAGATCGTCGCCGCGCTCCCGTCCGACACACTGACGCCCGAGACCACCGAGGAGCGCGAGGGCTACATCCACCCGCACGAGATCACCGGCGATGCGGGTCAGGCGCAGGTGCGCTTCATCCTGCGCGACTTCGACGACGAGGCGCTCGAGCGCCACCGCGTCCTGCTCGAGCGGACGGCGCAGGAGATCGTGGCCACCGAACCGCGGGCCCGGCTCGAGGTCGAGGTGCGCGAGCAGTACCGCAACATGCGCCGCTTCCTGAGCTCGGTGCCGGACGTAACGGCCGCGGCCGAGGCGGCGATCCGTGCCGAGGGGATCGAGCCGATTCGCCGTCCGATCCGGGGCGGCACCGACGGCTCACGGTTGAGCGAGATGGGTCTGCCCACTCCGAACATCTTCACCGGCGGACACGAGTACCACTCGGTGCGCGAGTGGTCCTCCGTCCAGGAGATGGCAGCCGCGTCGGCGGTCGTGGTGCGCCTGGCCGAGGTGTGGTCGCGGGACGGCCATGGCTAGTTCCCCCGGCTCGCTGGCGTCCCTCGACGGCGTCATCACGCTCGCCTCCGAGGCGACGATCCCGGCCACCGACGAGGGTCTGATCCGCGGCGACGGCGTGTTCGAGGTGGTGGCGCTTTACGACGGGCAACCGTTCGCGTTCGAAGAGCATCTGCGTCGGATGGAGCGTTCTGCGGCCAACCTGCGCCTTCCGCTCGACCTCGAAGCGGTCACGTCGGATGTTTGGCGCCTGCTCGCTAATGTCGAACCGGGGCCGGAGCACGCGCTGCTGCGGATCGTCGTCACGCGCGGCGGGCGCCGTCTGCTCCTGACCGAGCCGGCGCCGGCCGTGCCGGAGATGGCCCGGCTCGCCTCGGTGACCTACTCGCCGACCCGCGTGCTCGACGGGGTCAAGTCGCTCTCCTATGGATCGAACATGCTCGCGTCGCGACTCGCCCGCGAGCGGGGGTTCGACGACGCCCTGCTCGTCACCCCGCACGGACGAGTGCTCGAGGCACCGACCAGCTCGATCTTCTACGTCGTGGACGGCGAGCTCTTCACGCCGCCGCTCGATGAGCACATCCTGGCCTCGATCACCCGCGCGATGGTGCTCGCCGCGACGGATGCGTCCGAGCGGGCGGTGACGCTGGACGAGCTGCTCCAAGCCGACGAGGCGTTTCTCGCCTCCACTGTTCGTGAGGTCCAGCCCGTGTCGGCGATCGACGAGCGCTCGTTCGACGCCCCGGGCCCGGTCACGCGTGGCACCGCCGAGGTCATCGAGCGGGTGATCCGCGAGCGGTTGGCCGAACCGGCGCGATGAAGATCCTCACGGTGATCGGGAACCGCCCCCAGTTCATCAAGGCGGCGGCGGTCTCGCCGCGCCTGCGCGCGTCGCATGAGGAGCTGCTCGTGCATACGGGCCAGCACTTTGACGATTCGTTGTCCTCGGTGTTCTTCAGTGAGCTCGGGCTGCCGGCCCCCGAGTTGGAGCTCGGGATCGCGCTCGGGTCGAACACGTCGCAGACCGCCCGGATGCTGGGGGCGTTGGAGCCCGTGGTGCGTGACGGTTCGCCGGATGTCGTTCTGGTCTACGGGGACACGAACTCGACATTGGCGGGTGCCCTCGCCGGAGCTCAGGCCGGGGTTCCGGTGGCGCACGTGGAGGCCGGGATGCGGTCGTTCGACCGCTCGATGCCCGAGGAGCTCAACCGGGTATTGGTGGATCATGCCTCGTCGCTGCTGTTGTGCTCGTCCTCGGTGGCGGTGGCCAATTTGGAGCGCGAGGGCGTCACCGGGGCGATCGAGGTGGTCGGCGACGTGATGGTGGACGTGGCTTTGAACGTGCAGCCGCGGGCGCGCTCGCAGGTTGATCTGCTCGCGGCTCGGGGGTTGGCGCCGGGCGAGTATCTGCTGGCCACCGCGCACCGCGCGGGCAACGTGGACGACCCGGCTCGGCTTCGGTTGCTTGTCGAGCTGCTCTGCAACATGCCGCTCACCGTGCTGTTCACGATCCACCCGCGTACGCGCCGACGTCTGGACGAGCGCGACCTGCTCGGCCGGCTCGAGAGCTGCGGATCGGTGATCACCGCGCCGCCCCTCGGGTATGTCGAAACGGCTGCGCTCCTGTGCAACGCCCGCGCCGTGCTCACCGACTCGGGCGGCCTGCAGAAGGAGGCCTACCTGGCGGGGGTGCCGTGCGTGACGCTGAGGGCAACGACCGAGTGGACCGAGACGGTCGAGTCGGGATGGAACACGCTCGTCGATCTCGATGCGGAGGCGGCGCTAGAGGCTCTGGAGTCCCAACCTCCGAGCGAGCATCCGGCGCTCTACGGGGACGGGCATGCGGGGGAGCGCGTCCTGGACGCTCTTAGACTGCACGTCGGATGAGGCGCGTGACGTGATCGACGACTCCCTGTCCATCGCCGTCGCCGGCCTGGGCTATTGGGGCCCCAACCTGGCCCGCAACTTCGCGGCGATCCCGGGGTGCGAGCTGACGTGGTGCTGCGATGCCTCGGAGGAGGCACGGGCTCGGGTAGCGCCGCAGTTCCCTTCGGCCCGGTTCACGGACGATCTCGACGAGGTGTTGGCCGACGAGTCCGTCGACGCGGTCGCGCTCGCCACGCCCGTGGCGCAGCACGCCGAGCACGCGGTGCGGGTGCTGGAGGCGGGCAAGCACTGCTTCGTCGAGAAGCCGCTCGCGCAGTCCGTGAGCGACGCCGAGCGCGTGGTGGCCGCGGCGGCGGAGTATCAGCGTGTGCTGATGGTCGGGCACCTGCTCGAGTACCACCCGGGGGTCCGGCGTCTCAAGGAGCTCCTCGATTCGGGCGAGCTCGGCGAGCGCGTCTACTACATCTACGGCAACCGCCTGAACCTGGGCAAGCTACGCGCGGACGAGAACGCGCTGTGGAGCCTTGGCGCCCACGACGTGTCAGTCGTGATGTACCTGGCCGAGGAGGAGCCCTGGGAGGCGGTGGCGCACGGCGAGTCCTACGTCCAGGAGGGCGTCGAGGACGTGGTGTTCTGCTTCCTGCGCTTCCCGTCCGGGCTCTCGGCCCACCTGCATTTGTCGTGGCTCGACCCGCACAAGGAGCGCCGCTTCACCGTGGTGGGCTCACGGCGGATGGCCACCTTCGACGACCAGGCGCTCGAGGGCAAGCTCAAGATCTACGACAAGGGCTTTGACCAGAACGCCTCGAGCTACGGCGAGTACATCACCCGTTCGGGCGACATCTTCTCCCCGCAGATCCCCAACCTGGAGCCGCTGCGCATCGAGTGCGAGCACTTCGTGGAGTGCGTCCGATCCGGACGCCGCCCGCGCTCCGATGGCGCGAGTGGCCTGCGCGTGGTCCGAGTGCTCGAGGAGCTCCAGCGCTCGCTCGATGCCTCACCCCGCGTGACCCGTGCCACATCGTCCACTTAACAGATAGGAGTCGCGATGGAGACCTGGGACGTCCGCTCGCTCGAGATCGAGCCTCACCATCCACAGGTGTTGCGCTCCGACGCGGAGACGCGCGCGATCGCGATCAGCCTGCCCGCCGGCGAGGAGATGCAGGAGCATCAGGTCCATGAGCGCTCGTACCTGATCGTCATCGACGGCGAGATCTCGATCTCGGTGGACGGTGGGTCGATCTCCGGCGGGGCGGGCCTGCTCGCGCACTTCGAGCCGAACGAGCGCCGCACGGTCCAGGCTCTCAGCGGTGCGCGGCTGCTGCTGGTGCTCGCCCCGTGGCCGGGCGAGGGCCACCCGTCGCGCCCGCACTGAGTCTGGGCGCGGCGCCCGCACCGAGCGTCTCGGCGCCCGCCCGCACTGAGCCTGTGGGCGCCCGCCCGAACTGAGCGTCTCGGCGCCCGCCCGGGGGTGCTTATCTCACAAAACCGGACGTCTCCGGCGGCCTTCCGGGACATAAGCGCCTCCCAGGCGCTTATAGCCCCCAAACGCAGGCGTCGCGTCCACTTCCGGGCGTTATGCACCGTCCTGCGGGCGTCCGGCGCCGGCCGGCCGGCTGGTGGCGCGAGCGGAACGCCCGACCGGCGTCCTCACCCCACCACCCACATGTAAAACGCAGCAAACCCGCCCCCAGGCGAACCCTTCGGCGACATGAGCATGCTCTCCATGCTTATGTCGCCAAGCCGCCCGCAACCAGGCGACTCTGGCTCGTTTTACAGGGCGATTCGGCGTGTCAGGCGGCCGCAGACGCGGCGCCCGAGACCGCCATCCCGGCGCCGGCCTGGGTCCAGATGACCTGATCGCGCCGCGGGCCGATCCCGACCACTGCGATCGGAACGCCGACGAAGTCGGAGATGAACTGCAGATAGTCCCGGGCCGCTGCGGGCAGGTCTGACTCTTCGCGACAGTCGGTCAGATCCTCGGTCCAGCCGGGCACCGTGATGTATTCGCCGGCCGCGTGGTGCAGGACGGTCTGGTGGTAGGGGAAGTAGTCGAACTCGGAGTCCTCGGGGCCGCGGTAGCGCGTGCACACGCACAGCTGCTCAATGCCCGAGAGAACGTCGAGCTTCATCACGGCCAGGGCGGTCAGCGAGTTGATACGGGCGGCGTACCGCAGGGCGACCAGATCGATCCAGCCGACCCGCCTTGACCGGCCCGTGGTGGTACCGAACTCGCCGCCACGCTCGCGGATCTCCTCCGCCAGGTCGCCGTCGAGCTCGGTCGGGAACGGCCCGGCGCCCACGCGCGTGCTGTAAGCCTTCATCACGCCCAGGATCTCGTCGATGTCCTTGGGCCCGACGCCGGCACCGACGCACGCCGCCCCCGCCACCGGGTTGGAGGAGGTCACGAACGGATACGTGCCGTGGTCGATATCGAGCAGCGCGCCCTGCGCGCCCTCGAACACCACCGTTTGCCCGGCGTCCAAGCGCTCGTGGACGAGCCGAACCGTGTCGGCGATGTAGGGCTCCAGCCGGTGGCCGTAGGTCAGGTACTCCTCGGTGATCGTTTGCAGGTCGAGCTGCGGGTCCTTCTGGAACGGGCGCAGCGACAGCCGCTTGGGGTCCAGCGCAGCGACAATCTTCTTCTTGAGGATCTTCTCGTCGAGCAGGTCCTGGACGCGGATTCCCAGTCGCGCCGCCTTGTCGGCGTAGCACGGCCCGATGCCTCGCCGAGTGGTGCCGATCTGCAGCTTGCCGAGCTTCGCCTCGCCCGCCTGGTCGAGCAGCATGTGGTACGGCATGATCAGGTGCGCGTTGGCCGAGATTCGCAGCGATCCCGTGTCCACGCGCCGTCGGCGCAGCTCGTCGAGCTCGTCGGTCAGGACCCGGGGGTCAATCACCACTCCGTTGCCGATCACGCACAGCGTGTCCCTGTGCAGGATCCCCGACGGGATCAGGTGCAGCTTGTACGTCTGGCCGTCGCTGATGATCGTGTGGCCGGCGTTGTTGCCGCCCTGGAAGCGCACCACGGCATCGGCCCGCTCGGCGAGCAGGTCGGTGACCTTTCCCTTGCCCTCATCGCCCCACTGGGCGCCAACCAATACGATTCCAGGCATCGTCGATGAGTGTACGCACGGCATGGGCGTAGTCGCGGCGGGGACGTCGATGGGCGCTGTCGCCATCAGCGGCGAGGGCGGAATCCCGGCGCCCCCCGGTCCCGGACCCGGCCCGGATCCGAGCCCGCCGACGCCCGGACCCGACCCCGGTCCGCCTGGTCCCCCAGGCCCCGCGCCACCGGACCCCACGCCGCCGGCGCCGACACCAGACCCATCGCCGCTGCCGCCACGCCCCGGGCCGCAGATCTGACGCGCTACCTCGGTCCGGCCTTTGTGCGCTATCTCACTTATTCCCTGACCCCGCCCGGGTAGGGCGTCCGAAGGAACGATCCCCGTGCCCCGCGAAGCGCTTCCCCCCGGCCCTCGCTTCCCCAAGTCGCTACAGAGCATGGGCTTCTGGACGCGGCCCCTGGCGTTCCTGGAGCGCTCGCGCGCCCGCTACGGCTCGCGTTTCACCCTGCGCCTGTTGGGCTCTCCGCCGTTCGTGATCCTGTCGGATCCGGAGCAGATCAAACAGGTGTTCACCGCCCCGCCGGACGTCCTGCATCCCGGGGAGGGGGCTCGAGTGCTGGCCCCGGTGGTCGGACAGAACTCGGTGATCCTGCTCGACGAGGACGCGCACATGGAGCAGCGCAAGCTGATCTTGCCCGCCTTCCACGGCGAGCGCATCGAGCGGCTCAGCGGCCTGGTGGCCGCCCTGGCCGAGCGCGAGGTCGCCGGTTGGCCCGATCATGGCCCGGTTGAGCTCCATCCCCTGCTTCAAGGCCTGACCCTCGAGGTCGTGCTCCGCGCCGTGTTCGGCCTCGATCCCGGCCCGCGCCTCGACGCAGTGCGCGAGCGGCTGTCGGCCATGCTCTCGTTCGGCGATCGCTTCATCAGCCTGATTCCGCAGTCGCCCGGCGGGCGAGCCGAGAAGGTGCTTGAGCGTGTCGGCCCGTTCGCCGCGTTCGCGCGGATCCAGCGTGAAGCGGACGAGCTCCTGTTCGAGTTGATCAACGAACGCCGGAGCACCTCCGAACGGCGGGGTGACGTGCTCGCGATGCTGCTGGATGCCCGGCACGCCGACTCCTCGCCGATGTCTGACCAGGAGCTTCGCGACGAGCTGATGACGATGTTGGTGGCCGGGCACGAGACGACCGCGTCGGCGCTCGCCTGGGCCCTCGAGCGCCTGAGCCGGCATCCGGGGGTGCTCAACACCCTCGAAGCCGAGGTGCGGGCCGGTGACGGCGACGCCTACCTCACCGCGACGATCTACGAGACGCTCCGCCGCCGCCCGGTGCTGCCCAACGTAGCTCCTCGCCTGGTCAAGCAACCGGTCGAGATCGGCGGGTGGAGCTACCCGGCCGGCATAGGCCTGGTGCCGAACGCCTATCTGGTGCACCACGACCCACGCATCTATCCGGATCCATACGCGTTCAGGCCCGAGCGGTTCCTCGATGCCTCGCCGGGGACATACACCTGGATTCCGTTCGGCGGAGGCCGGCGGCGCTGCCTCGGCGCGAGCTTCGCGATGCTCGAAATGAAGCTGGTGCTCAGAGCCCTCTTGCGCGCCCGCAACGTGAGCACCGTCACCGAGCCCTTCGAGCCGCCGAGGAGGCGAAACATCACGATCACGCCGGGCCGGGGGAGCGTCGCGCAGCTCCCCAGACGGCACCCGGCTCGCGCTCCCGCCACCGAACCCGAGCACGCGGCCCTCATTCCATCCGCGGCGCCCACCCGGCTCGGTCAGGTCGTGCCGCGCGCGAGTTGGTGAGCTGCCACTAACCGGCTTGCCCAACCAACTCGATCCGGTTGCCCCACGGATCGGCCGTGAAGAACCGCCGGGTACCGGCGATCGCCTCGTCCCACCGCACGGTGCAACCGGCCTCCGCGACCCGGGCCGCCAGGCGGTCAAGGTCGGCCGCGGCAACCGCCAGCGCGGGGTGGGCCTTCGTGGCCGGCGCGAACGGCTCGGCGATCCCGACGTGGAGCTGATGCGTCCCGCACGCGAACCACACGCCGCCACGCCCCCGGAGTGGCTCTGGCTTGTCCAGCTCGGGCAGACCCAGGACGTCTCCGTAGAACCAGCGCGCCTGGCCCTCGCTCCCGGGCGGGGCGGCCACCTGGACGTGGTCGATGCCGAGCAGCACGATCGGATCGCGAGCGTCGCCGCGGGGCACTAGCGCAGAGGCGCTTCGTCCGTCGCCGCCGAGCGATCGAACACGAGCCGCAGGTAATCGGCGGGATCCTCGTGCGGTCCGGGCGGGTCGAACGGCAACCGCGTGAGCACGCGAACGGTTCCGAGCTCCGGATACTCGACGATCTCCGGTGTCGTCTTGGTCGAAACCATCAGGTACCGCGCCGGCGCCTCGCTGCGATTGGCCACCGAGTGGGCGCCGCGGCGTCCCCGCGGGAAGGCCACTACGTCACCGGGCGCCAGCTCGCGCTCGCCCTCGAGCGTGCGCAGGGATGGCGTTCCCTGCAGCACGACCAGCAGCTCCTCCATCGCGTGGTGGATGTGCAGCGGTGCCCCGTCCGCTCCCGGCGCGAGCTCGTACAGCGTCCCGCCTAGAAGCTCGGCGCCCGCGTTCCGCGCCACCGGCTCGCCGCGAACCGAGCCGCGCTCGACCGTGAAGGTGTCCGCGAAGACGTTGGGTCGCTCTACCACCGGCCTGATCATCGCACGACCTCGTCCGGAATCCGGACCCGGATCGGGATCGGCTCGGCCAACGGCGCGCACAGGTTTGTCGGCTGATCCGAGGCCCGCAGTGTGTGTCGGAGCTGGACGAACGCAATCGCGCCCAGGATGGCCGGGATCCCGAGTTGGAATGTCCGGTACGCAAGCACCGCGGCCGCCGTCTGCGACAGTGGCGCCCCGTAGAGCACCATCGCGCCGATCAGTCCACCGTCCGTGCCCCCGATGCCGCCGGGCAGCGGGATGAGCCCTCCGAGCTGACCGATCGTGTAGCCGAACACCAGCGGCCCGACCGGCGGAACCGCGCCGAACGCCGCGAACGCGGCCGCGAACGCCGCGATGTCGAACGCCAGGTACCCGAGCGCGCCGACGATCACCCAGACGTGACTCGGGCGTAGGAGCGCGCCGGTGTCGCGGATTCCCTCCCCCAGCGAGGTCAGCGCCGAGTTGATCACGCGGCCCGGTCGCGAGTGCGCCTCCCGCGGGCGGATCCGGTCGACCAGCGACGGGAGCAGGATCGCGAACGCGATCGATCCGACGGCAAGGGCCGAGAACACCACCGTCGGCACGCCCGGTGCATGGCCCGGGAGCACTCCGAGCAGCAGCAATGGGCCAACGATCGCGGCGCACAGGAAGTTCGGCGTGCTGGTGATTACGAAGAACGCGACGCTGCGCCGGGCGACGTACTCGGAGGACAAACCGCCGCGCCGGAGCGCCCAGGCGCCGAGGGCAAGCCCGCCCGCTCCGCCGGTCGGCAACAGCACGTTCGCCGCCTGCTCGGCCATCCCCAGCCGATAGCTGAAACCCCAACCGAGACGACGGCAGAACACGTAGCGAAAGGCCAGGATGTTGCACAGGGCAGAGGTGAGCTTGAGCAGGCCGGCCAGGACGAGGAACGCCGCGTCGGCCTCGACGAACCGGTGGCGCAGATCTCCCAGCCCCGGCAGCGCGCTGATCGCCACCACGACCACGACACCGAGCAAGGCCAGCTCGGCGAGACGGCGGACGATGTGCCGCGGGTTGAACTCGTCGGGGATGTCGGTGGATGCATTCGCATCCGCGGGTTCGGTGTGTGAGGTCATCGTTTAGCGGGGCGCCGGCCGGCCTGCGGCGGCCGGCGCATGTCCCTCTCCGAGTCGATGAAGTCTGGCAAGCGCGCTAGGTTCTGGGCGTGTCCGACCCCGACCCTAAGACCGAGGAGCTCGCCTCGACGCAGCGCGAGCGCGAGGAGGCCGAGCGCAAGCGGGCCGAGACCGCGCCGGATGAGGACGAGGCCGCTCAGCACGCGCGACGGGCGGAGAAGGCGCGCTACCTGGCGGAGAAGCTCGAGGAGCGAGCCGAGTCAGAGCGGCACGAGGACTGAACCGGCGCCGGGCGGGCTCACTCCGAGCGGAACTCCATCCGGCGGTCGTCACCGTCCAACGGCAGCTCGTCGCACATCTCAGTAAGGCGCGAAACCGTCCGTGCGGTGATCTGGTCGCAGAGCGCATCCCGGTCGGTGATGTTCGTGGTGATCACCACCGATCGCTGCTCCTCATAGCGAGCGTTGACGATCGAGTAGAGCTCCTCGAGCACCCAGTCAGTCGTGCGCTCGGCGCCGACATCATCGACGTGGAGCAGGTCCACCGCTGCCAGGCGGTCAAGCAGATCCACGTGTGAGCGCTCCGCGCGGTGCGTGTCGCGGATCTCGTTGAGCAGGCGGGGGAGTGAGTAGATCGCCACCGAGCGTCCCGCCTCGAGCGCCGCTTTCGACACCAGCATGGCCAGGGTCGTCTTGCCCGTCCCCACGGGACCCATGAACCACAGCCCGCGCCCGGCGTCCAGATGCTTGTCGATGTTGTTGGCGAACCTGCGAGTGGCCGAGACCACGTGCTGCTCCATCTCGGTGACCGGGTAGCGGTCGAACGCCGCATCGCGGTAGCGGCGAGGAATCACTGCCGAGAGGCTGCGGGCCTTGCGCTGGGCGATGATCTGCCGCCGGCACCGGCAGTCGTATGCCGTGTTGGTTTCCTCATCGAAGACGAGACCGCTGCCGTCGCACACGTCGAAGGGGCACCGACTCAGGTCGCGCTGCTCACCCGCGGGCGCCGCGGCTCTGGCCTGCCCCCCGGACCAGCTCATGCCGCGAACCGCTCGCCCGCGTAGTTCATGAACTTCGGGTACTCCTTCTGAAAGGTGAGCACGACGTCGCCGACCGGCCCGTTGCGGTGCTTGGCGATGATGATGTCCGCCTCGCCCGGGCGCTCGGAGTCCTTGTCGTAGTACTCCTCGCGATAGATGAACATCACGAGGTCCGCGTCCTGCTCGATCTGCCCGCTCTCGCGCAGGTCGGACAGGATCGGGCGCTTCTCACCGCCGCGCTGCTCGACGGCGCGGCTCAGCTGCGAAAGAGCGATCACCGGAACGTTCAGCTCGCGGGCGAGCCCCTTCAGCCCGCGTGAGATCTGCCCGACCTGTTCCACGCGGCTCTCCACTCGGCCCTCGTGGCGCATCAGCTGGAGGTAGTCGACGATGATCAGCGCCAGGCCGCCGTCGAGCTGGTGGTGCAGGCGCCGGGCCTTGGCGCGGACCTCGAGCACGCCGGTGTCGCTCGAGTCGTCGATCCACAGGGGCGCCTCGGACAACCGCTGGCAGGCCGAGAGGATCTTCGGCCAGCGGTTCTCGGCCACACGGCCCTTGCGGAGCTCCTCGCCGCGGATGCGTGCCTGGGAGGCGACGAAGCGCTGCGCCAGCTCGGACTCGGACATCTCGAGCGAGAACAGCGCAACCGGGCTGGGTTTGTTTCCGGGATCGCCCACACCGAGCACGGCGTTCTCGGCGATGTTGGCGACCAGTGCGGACTTGCCCATCGACGGCCGCGCGGCGACGATGATCAGGTTGCCGGGCTGAAACCCACCGGTCAGCTCGTCGAGGTCCTTAAACCCCGACGGGGTGCCGGTCAGCGCGGTTTTGAGCGTCGAGAGCCGATGGAGCTTGTCGGTCTCCTCGTGGAGCACCTCGGCGATCGGCCGGAACTTCTTCTGCCGATCGTCGTGGGCCACCTCGAGCACCGAGCGCTCGGCGCGCTCCACCAGGTCGCGCGGCGGGGCCTCTCGCGACATGACGCTGGCCTGGATCTCGTACGAGGTAGTCAGCAGCGCCCGCAGCTGCGCGTTGTCGCGGACGATCTGCCCGTACTCGCGGGCGTGGCCGGCCGCCGGCACCCAGCCGGCCAGCTCGTCGATCGCTGCCGGGCCCCCAACCTCTTCGAGCTTGCCGCGCTGCCGGAGCGTCTCGGCAACCGTCAGGTGGTCGATCTTCCGGTCGGCCTCGTAGAGCTGCATCATCGCGGCGAACACCGCACCATGCTGCTCCCGGTAGAAGTGCTCAGGCCGAAGATGCTGTTCGACCAGCAGCGCGTGGAGGTGGCGCTCGTCGAGCAGCACGGCCCCGAGGACCGACTTCTCGGCCTCCAGGTTGTGCGGAGGGACGGCGATGCTCTGAACGGCGCTCATGGCGATCCGAGTCTAGGTTTGGCGCGGACGTTGCCGCTCGCGTCGTTCCCGCTCCGAGCGAGGACTTCGTGTGACCGTCGAGTTACCGACCATCCGCGTGCCGGAGTGGCGCCCGGTGCTACGCCGGGGCGGATCCCGGTCCACGCGCCCTGTGCAGCTTCGCCAGTTCGCCAGGTGGCGACCGACGCCGGCGGCTAGTTCGCCGCCACCACCATCGTCTTCACGGCAGCGGTCACGTCGTCGGTGACCTCGACCACGACCATGTAGGTCCCGGTGTGCCGGATCGGCTCGTCGAGGAAGACCTTGCGCCGGTCGATCTTGATCCCCCGGGCGTCGCGGATCGCGTCGGCGATGTCCTGCGTCGTTACCGAACCGAACAGACGGCCGTCGTCGCCGGCCTGCTGCGGGATCGTCAGCACGGTCCGTCCGAGCGTCGCCGCGTTCTCGCGGGCTCGATCCTCGGCCTCGCGCACGGCCCGCTCGGCCTCGTCGCGACGCCGAGCGGCAGCCTGGATCGACGCATTGGTGGCCGGTTCGGCCAGCTTGCGCGGCAGCAGGTAGTTGCGCAGGTAGCCGGCAGACACGTCAATTACCGTGCCCTTCTCACCGAGCGAGTCCACGTCCTGCAGCAGGATCGCCTGGGGCATCTCGCCTTCTCGCCTTCCCGGGACCTAGCGGTCCCGGTCCCGGTCCCGGTCGCCGCGTCCGCCGACGCCACCCGCGGTCTCGGCGACGTACGGCAGCAGTGCCAGCTCACGCGCGCGCTTCACCGCCCGGGCGACCTGGCTCTGATGGCGCCGACACGCGCCGGTGATCCGGCGCGAGCGGATCTTGCCGCGCTCGGAGATGAATCTGCGCAGCATCGAGATGTTCTTGTAATCGACCTGCTCGATCTTGTCTCGGCAGTAGGGGCACGGCTTACGGCGCGAGGAGGTCTGTGCGCCCTTCCTATCGCGCCGGCGAACCGGCCTTCTACGCTGCTTTGCCACGCTTGATCACCTGCTCGGTTGCTCTCAGCTCAGTTGTTTCTCAGAACGGGATGTCGTCGTCGGATACTCCGGCAGCCACGGGAGTGGATTCGAAATCACTGGTGTCGGCCGGAATGTCGCTCTCCGGCGCCCGGATGCCGCTGGAGTAGCCATTCCCGTTCCCGTTGCCAGTGTCCTCACGACCGCCGAGGAACTGCACGTTGTCAGCGATGATATCGACGGATTGGCGCTTTTGCCCCTCCACCTCGTACTCGCTCCACTCGAGGCGGCCGTCGATCGCCACCGGACGTCCCTTCTTCAGGTACTGCCCGCAGCTCTCGGCCTGGCGGCCGAATACGGTGACGCTGAAGTAGTTGGGCTTCTCTTCCCACTCGCCGGTGGCGTTGTTCCGGCGGCGGGTGTTGACCGCCAGCCGCAGCTTGCAGACCGACAGTCCCGTGCCGGGGTTCGAACGCGCGTCTGGATCCTTGGTCAGGTTCCCGGTCAGCACGACTCGGTTGATGTTCATCGGGGCTCCTTTCCAGAGCACATTGAAAGCCTGTCAGCCGAGTCTAGGCGCGCTTCAGGCGGCAAAACCCGCGCTCTCCGGAAAATGGACAGACATGTTTCAGGTCCGCCGCCCAGCCGTTTCAGAGCGTTGCAACCACGTCGCAAAGCGGTCGTCTCGGCCGGCCACGACCGTGCCCGGAGGCTAGGACTGAGGTCCGTCCGCGGGCGTCGACTCTGGCCCACCGCTGGCCGGCGCGGCGGCCGTAGCCACGACGGGCGGTGGTGAGTCGGGTGCCGGCGGCGTCCCGGGCAGGTTCTTGATCACCCGGAAGCGGACCACGCCGTCGGTAATCCGCAGGTCATGGGAGAGCGTCTCGATCAGGGTCGGAGGCGACTTGAACTGCAGCAGGTGGTAGTCGGCTTCGGGCTGATGGTTGATCCGGAACGCGAGTGGCCGCTGGCCCCAGTCGTCCTGGCGCTCGATCGAGCCCCCCGCGCCCGTGATTTCGGACTCGACGTCGGCGAGGATCTTCGTGCGCTGCTCCTCGGGCGCCGTCGCTGAGAGCAGCAGCACGAGGTCGTAGAGGGGGGGTTGTTCGGCCATGATCAAGTGCCTCCGGGAGGCGGCGGTCGACTATAGCGGCACAATCGCGCTGGTGCCCCGAGTCCCGGCGGATCGAACCGAGCTGCTGATCCTCGAGTTGGAGGATCGCGCCGCATGGCAGCGCTGGCTCGAGGCGCAGCATGGATCGGCGGCCGGCGTCTGGCTCAAGCTCGCCCGCAAGCGGTCCGCAATCACCACCGTGACCTACGCCGAGGCGCTCGAGGAGGCGCTTCGCTTCGGCTGGATAGACGCCCAGAAGGCGCCGCACGACGACGCGTTCTGGCTTCAGCGCTTCATGCCGCGCGGTCCGCGCAGCAAGTGGTCACAGATCAACCGCCAAAAGGCGACCGAGCTGATCGAGCAGGGTCGCATGACGGCCGCAGGACTCGCCCAGGTCGAGGCGGCCAGGCAAGACGGCCGCTGGGAGAACGCCTACGCCTCGCCGCGTAACGCCACGGTGCCCGAGGACTTCCAGCGCGCCCTCGACGAGAACCCCGCCGCGAACGACTTCTTCTCCACACTGGGAAGCGCCCACCGCTACAGCTTCCTGTACCGGATCGAGGACGCCAAGCGGCCGCAGACGCGCGAGCGCCGGATCCGGGAGTACGTGGCGATGCTGGCCGAGGGCCGGACGATCCACGGCTGAGGCGACGCCGCGCGAGCCGCGGCCCGCGGCACCTGCATAAGTTGCCAATTGACGTCAGGCGGCCGGACCGTGGCATCTCGTGCCCGAAGATGCATGAGATGCCAGGGCCCACGAGACACGGCGCGAGTGGCAAGTTATGCAGGTCGGGGACGCGGAATCCGGGGCGGTGACGGCAATCCGACGCCTCGCTACCAACAACCCGACACCCAACGTCTAGGTCGACACCTCGGCCTTGCGCCGGATATCCGCCAACTGCTCGTCGATCCAATCCCCCGGATCCCGCGCCGTGACGATCGACTTGAGTCCCTGCAACCGCCGCTCCCGCTCCTGCACCGGCATCGTCAGGGCAGCGTGGATGGAATCGGCCAGCTCCTGGATGTCGAACGGGTTCACTGACAGGGCGAACTCGCCGAGCTCCTCGTGGGCACCCGTGTTCTCGCTCAGAATCGACACGCCGGCGCGCTCGTTGACCATCGGCCCCTCCTTGGCCACGAGGTTCATGCCGTCGAACATGGCGTTGACCATGAGCACGTCGTAGTGCTTGTAGGCGGCCACCGCCTCCTCCAGGTCGTCCCGCAGTTTCAGCTGGATCGGCATCCAGTCCGGGGAGCCGTGGCGATGGTTGACGACGGCGACGACCGCCTCGATCCGCTCGAGATACTCGGCGTACTCGGGCACGTCGGTCCGGGACGGCATCAGCTGGGCGATGAAGGTGACCCGCTCGCGGAACTCCGGATGCTGCTCCAGGAAAACGTCGAAGCCGCTGAATCCGCGCAGCACGTTCTTAGACAGATCCGCGCGATCGACGCGCAGGATCAGATGATCGCGCCGGCGGTGCAGCAGCTCCTCCTCGAACTCGCGGACGCGATCCCGCTTGGCCACCCCCTCCACGGCATGGGAGTCGATCGGGAGCGGATAGGCCCGAACCCAGACCTCGCGATCCTCGCAGTGCACCACGCCGCGTTCGTGATCGACCTCGAAGCCCATCAGGTCCTCGCAGCACTGCAAGAAATTCCGGCGATAGCTCCGCGTGTGAAAACCGATGATGTCGTTGGACAGGATTCCCCGATAGATCTCCTCGCGGATCACCGTGGGCAGCACGCGCCAGGAATCCGACTGGCTCCACGGGATGTGGACGAAGTGGTGCAGGAACACGTCCGGACGGACGCGCCGGATCAATCCCGGCAGCGTGTACAGGTGATAGTCGTGCACCATCACGACAGGCCGCTCAATCCCCTCGATCTCTTCCATCACCGCCCGCGCGAGGTCTTCGTTGACCGCGTTGTAACCGAACTCGAATGCCTCGGTCTCGTTGCGCCGGACGTCCGGCGCATTCGAGAGATCCCACAGGTAATGCTGGATGAACCACAGCATCGGGTTCGCGGTGATGTTGTAGAAGCGGTCATATGCGTCGGGGTCTGACGCCACCAGCTTCACGCGATAATCGTCGCCACCCGGCGCGGTGACGGTGAACGGCTTACCCTCGTTCGTCTCCGATACGGCGACGTCGTCGTCGGTCATGGCCGACGCGATCCAGGTCACATCACGATGCGAGGCCAGGCCGATCAGCGCGGTGACCAGGCCGCCGGTGCCGCGGCGAATCTCTCCGTCCGGACCGAATGTCACCGGTCCGCGATTCGACACAAGTACGAGCGGCGGACCGGAAGAGGACACCGGTTACACCTCCAGCCGCTCAAACAGGTCGAGCCAGTCGCGGAGCAGGCGCGGCATCAAGAACTGCTTGCGCACCGCCTCCTTGCCGGCGCGTCCGAGTCGCTTGCCGAGTCCCGGGTCGGCCAGGATCTCCAGCGAACGCTGGGCACACTCCTCGACGCTGGAGACGAGGAAGCCCGTCTCTCCGTCTGACACCTGCAGTGGAATCCCACCTACCGCGCCACCGATCAACGGCCGCCCCTTCCAGATCGCCTCGGTCACCGTGAGCCCGAATCCTTCACGAGTCGACTTCTGGATTACCACATCGCAGTGGGACTGAAACGCGTTGACCTCGATTGCCCCGACGTTGTTGAGGTTGTTCAGGATGTGGATGTCGGGGTCGCCGTCGGCGTGGGCCACGGTGGCGTTGAAGTAGTCCCATCCCTCGGGGTCGTCCGTCGCCATCGAACCAACCAGCGCCAGCTGCACATCGGGCATCTGCGACTTGACGATCCGATAGGCGTCGATCACGCCGAGCGGGTCCTTCCACGGATCGAAACGCGAGACCTGGCACAGCAGCGGCCGATCGACGTCGATCCCGAACTGTTCGCAGATGTACACCGCGTCTTCCGGCGAAAAGGCCATGTTCTTCGGCGCCAGCGGGTCGATCGCCGGCGGCACGATGTTCGCGCGCCCGTCCATCCCGGAAGGCACGTACTTGCGCATGTGGAACACGGTCGCTGGATACGGCTCCAGGAACGGCACCAGGCGATCCAGCGTGGCCGCGTTCGGCGTCGAGAGGTCGATGTGGCAGCGCCACACCCACCGCCGCGACTTGTCCGGGACCAATGACGCCAGTGCGGCCGGCTGGGGGTCGTGCACAATGATCACGTCCCAGCCCGAGGACAGCTCGCGCGCGTTGATCTCGTTGTAGCGCCGCCAGACTTCCCACTGCTCGTCGCTCAGGTCCTGGGGATTGCCCTGGAGGGCGTTGTGCATCACCTTGGTCGCGTTGAAGAACTCCTCGCGGCCGTAGATCACGTGCCACTCGGCCTGCAGGCCGACGTCGACCATCAACGGAACCAGCGTGTAGAGGATCTCCGAGACGCCCCCGCCGAACGCGGTCGCGCTCACGTGCAGGACCCGTTTGCCCTCCAGGCGCGAAGCGCGTTCACGGATCTCGTCGGCCAGGGGACGCCCCACGATGCTGGCGTAATCGGCCAGGTGCTTGTGGGGAGTGGTGATCGGCTGGAGCATGCTGACCGGCTCGGACTCGAACGGCGGCGACGGCGGGACGATAGCGAGCGGCGCCGTGACATCGGGTGCTCACGCCGGCAGTTCGAGCGTGAACGTCGTGTCGCCCGGTCGCGAGTCGACCGACAGCCGCCCCGCCATGTGCTCGGCCAGCTCGCTGGCGATGGCCAGCCCGAGCCCCGACCCCTGGGCGTCGTCGGCGGTGTAGAACGGCTCGAAGATCCGCCCCAACACCTGGGGATCAATTCCCTCTCCATCGTCGCGCACTCCGAGCCGCACCCGGCCATCTGAGCGCCGCGCCGTGACCAGGATCCGCGTCCCCGGCGCCGTGTGCACCAGCGCGTTGTCGATCAGGATCCGAACGATCTGGGCGACCCGGACAGGGTCGCACAAGGCCTCGATCCGACCCGAGGTCAGCCTCAGCTCCAGGTGAGAATCGTGCTGGGCCAGCACCGGCTCGAACTCCCCAGAAACCGACCGGGTCAGCTCCCCGAGGTCGACCTGCTCGGGCCGCAGCTCCAGAGACCCAGATTCCAGACGCGAGAGGTCGAGCAAGTCCACTGACAGTTTGCGCAGACGCTCGACCTGATCTCGAACTTGCTCCAGGAAACGCGCGCGGGTCTCGGGGTCCAGGTCCTCGTCCTCGAGCAACTCGACGAATCCTCCCAGCGAGAAGATCGGCGTCCGCAGCTCGTGCGACGCGGTGGCGATGAACTTCTTGCGCGCCGACTCGAGCTGGGCCAACTGGCGCTGCATCTGATTGAAGGCCACCGCGAGCTGCCCGAGCTCGTCGCTGGAATCGACCGGGATCACGTACTCGAAGTCGCCGGCCGCGACCTTCTCGGCCGCCAGCTCCAGCCGCTTGACCCGCTGCGCCAGCGCGCGCGCCGCCAGATAGCTCCCGATCAGCGCGACGAGCAGCGCGATCGCGCCGGCCACCAGGATCTGGTGGCGGACCGTCGCGACCGTGCGGACGATGTCCGAGGCCGGTGCCGAGTAGACGATCACCGCCGCCACGCGTCCGCGGTAAACGACCGGATCTGCCGCCTGGGCCACGGTGCCCGCCCCCGTCATCTCGGTGCCGGTGACGAGCCGCCGCGCCGCCGCGGCCTGACGCGCCACCGCCAACGACAGCGCGGCCGTGGCCGAGCGTCGGCTCGAGTCAGCCAGGGTCGAGAGCTCGGATCCCCCCGGCACTCGGTTGACCAGGAGCAGCGTGACCCGGTCGCCCGTGGCGAGCGCGGCGGCGTTGACACGCTCCTGGACGGTCGACAGCGGCACCGAGCTTCCCACGGTCCGCGCGATCGACTCTGAATGCGACGTCCCCGCGCGCGCGAGCTCGGAGAGCTGGTCGCTCAGAACCCGGCTCTGCAGCCCTGGCGCTACATACAGGTAGAGCACCGCCAGGGCCACGAATACGATCGCCGAGAAGACCAGGGCCAGCCGGTTGCTCAGCGACAGGCTGATCCGCCGGCGACCCACCCTCGCCACCTAGCTACAGCTCGGTGTCGCGGAACCGGTATCCGACGCCCCGCACCGTGAACAAGTAGTCGGGAGCCTTGGCATCCCGCTCGAGCTTCTCGCGCAGGTGCCGGATGTGAACGTCGATCGTCCGCGGATCTCGGTAGGCGGAGTCGCCCCAGATGCGCGCGAGCAGCATGTCGCGCGTGAACACCCGTCCGGGCGCGCGGGCCAGCACGGACAGAATCTCGAACTCGACGAAGGTCAGGGGCGCCTCGCGCCCCCGCACGCGGACCGTGCGCTTGGAGAAGTCGATCCGCATCTCGTCCACCTCGAGCGGCGACTCGTCGGGCGCCGTCTCCGCCGGCCGGATCATCTCGGCGCGACGCAGCGCCGCCTTGATGCGGCTCGAGAACTCGCGTAGCGAGAAGGGTTTGGTGATGTAGTCGTCGGCACCCAGCTCGAGCCCGACGACCTTGTCGATCTCCTCGGACTTCGCCGTCAGGATGATGATCGGCACCGAGCTGCGGCTGCGCAGTCGCCGGCAGACCTCCAGGCCGTCGACCTTGGGCAGCATCAGGTCAAGCACGACCAGGTCGAACGTCTGCTCGTCGAAGCGGTCGAGCGCCTGGCGCCCGTCCGTCGCCTGCACGACGTCGTAGCCCTCCTTGCGTAGCGGATAAGAGAGGAGCGTCTGAATCGACTGCTCATCGTCCACGAGCAGTATTCGCGCCGAGCGATCTGCCACTAGTTCCTTCCTGTTTGCAGCAAAAGAGTAGTGGCCGGGAGATAGGGATCCCCTCCCGCCCCGGGCGGGAATCCCATTCATCCCGCCGGCTGCGGGTTACCCTCCCAGACCAGATGCTGGATCCTCGCATCTACCGGACGGGCCTGATGGTCGTGGTTCTAGCGGTGATCGTGGTCGCCTTCTCGCTGGGCAACCAGGCGTCACCGCTGAGCGCTTCGCTCGTCCCTGACGCGTTCGACGGACAGAACGCCTACAACACGATGCAGAACCTGGCCGCGCAATACCCGGACCGGCCGCCGGGCTCCTACGGGGATAACCAGATCGCCGACTACGTCGCGAGCTCCCTCAAGCAGGACGGATTCCTGACCGGCCGGACGGTGTTCACCGCGCAGACGGTCGACGGCCCGCGCACGGTCCAGACCGTAACCGGCACGCTCGCCGGAAGCAATCCGGGCACGATCGTCGTCGTCGCTCACCGCGACTCGACGCGGACGAACCGATCGGGCTCCCCCGCGGAGCTGTCGGGAACCGCGGTCCTGCTCGAGCTGGCCCGCGACTTGGCGGCCCAGACCCAGCAGCGGACGGTCGTGCTCGCCTCGACCAGCGCCTCGGTCGGCGCCGCCGGCGCGCAGCAGCTGGCCAGGACCCTTCCGGGCCCGATCGACGGCGTCATCGTCCTCGGCGACATGACCGGCCTCGAGGTCCGCTCGCCGGTTGTCGTGCCCTGGTCCGACTCGCAGCTGGTGGCCCCGCCCCTGCTGCGCAACACGGTCGCGTCGGCGATCTCGGAGCAGACCAACGTCAATCCCACGAGCGAGAGTCTCGGCGGCCAGTTCCTGCACCTCGCCTTCCCGCTCGCCGCCACCGAACAGCGCCCGTTCGCCGACAGCGGCGAGCCTGCCGTGCTCGTCTCGACATCCGGGGCGCGCCTGCCCGCTCCGGGCGAGCCCACCAGCCAGGGTCAGATCACCGGCTTCGGACGGGCGATCCTCGAGACCGTGACTGCGCTCGGGGCAGGCCCCAACCTGCCCGGGCCCTCCTCTTATCTGAGCATGCACGGCGAGCTGATCCCAGCCTGGGCGGTCCGCCTGCTCGTGTTGGCCCTGATCGTGCCGGTCCTGCTGGCCACGATCGACGGGCTGGCCCGAGCTCGCCGCCGGGGCTACCGGGTCGCCCGCTGGGTCGTGTGGGTGCTCACGGCGTGCATTCCCTTCGCGGTGGCCGCGCTCGCCGTCATCGCCCTGCGGGTCACCGGGGTGATCGAGGCCGCGCCACCCGGCCCGGTCGGCGGTGATGCGATCACGCTGACGAGCCGCGCGGTGGCGATCCTGGCCGGTCTCGCATGCCTGATCGTCGCCGCCTTCGCGCTGCGCTGGGCATTGGGCCGGCGAGTCTGGTCGCACCGGCCGGCCGAGGCCGACAACCACGTCGACGTCGCCATCGCCGACGCTGACGCTGACGCCCCCGCCATAAATGGCGAACGCGCGAATGGCCGAGCGCGCCGTCACCGGGGTGGGCGGGCTCCAACTTCCGACGATGCGGCTTCCCCGGGCGCGGCTGCTGCCTTCCTGTTGGTGATGTGCGTGGTCACTCTCGTCATCTGGGTCGAGAACCCGTTCGCTGCGGCCCTGATCGTCCCGGCCCTCCACGCGTGGATGTGGATCGTCGCCCCCGAACAGCGCCTGCGGACGCCGTGGGCGGTGCTCCTGTTCCTGATCGGGCTCATCCCCGTCGCGTTGGCGGCCTACTACTACGCGGCCGTGCTGGGCCTTGGCCCCGCGACCGGCGCGTGGAATGCTGCGCTCATGCTCGCGGGCGGCGACGTGTCGCTGGTGGCGGCGCTCGAATGGAGCGTGGTGCTTGGCTGCGTGGTCAGCCTGGCGGTGATGATCGTGCGGATCGCGCGCCAGCCGCGTCCGGTCGACGCGCCGGTGACGACCCGCGGGCCGATCACCTATGCCGGGCCCGGCTCGCTCGGCGCGACCGGTTCGGCCCTGCGGCGATGAAAACCAGGGTCCTGAGCGCCCCGCGGTTGCGCCGCGCCGGGTTGGGATCTTCCCGCTCGGACATCGACAAGCAGTACCTGAGTTACCAGTCGGCGCCGCTTGCGCCGGTCGAGCGCCACGCCCTGGTCGGCCTGCCGCAGCTCTAGCAACGCATTTCCTTCCTGGCCCGCCGCGAGGCGCAGCAGGTCGGCACGGGCGACGCGATCGGGCAGATCGCGATCCCAACGCTGGGCGCGAGCTACACGATGGTCCAGGGCACGGATACGGCCAGCCTCGAGGAGGGCCCCGGCCACTATCCCGCGACCGCCTTCCCGGGCCTGGGCCAGACGGTCGCCATCGCCGGGCACCGGACCCCTACCTGGCCCCGTTCCGCCACATCAACGCGCTCAAACCGGGCGATCGCATCGTGCTGACGATGCCCTACGGCCGGTTCACCTACGACGTCCAGTACACGAAGATCGTCCTGCCGACGGCCTTGTGGGTGATCCGCAACGTCGGCTACGAGCGCCTGGTGCTGTCGGCGTGCAACCCGCTCTACAGCGCCGCTCAGCGGATAATCGTCTTCGCGAAGCTGAAGTCGATGGTCCCCCTCGGACCGGCGAAGACATAGGTACTTTGGGGGCCGCCTTCGGCGGCGTCCCTGGGGCCGTTTCGCCGGGCGTCCATGCCCGGCGACGTGGTCGCTTCGTAGGTTGGGGTCGCGACCCGATTCAGAACGGCCTAGCGGTGGTCGATGCCTGGGATACAGTGACCACATGGACCCCGCCGTGCTGAAACAACAGATCGAAAAGGGCGAGTACCAGGTTGACCCGTCCGCGGTCGCCGACGCGATGCTCCGCCGACTGCGCGCGTTTGCTCAGAGCGCGTGCTCGTATCCCGCGAGCGGCTCGTCGGCGTCGATGAACGCCACGCCCGGGGACCCCTCGACGACCGATCCGACCCAGGTCGCGTTCGTCAACCTGTTCGCGCTCCGTAACGGGACGCACACGCAGAGCTCGTAGTCCTCGCCCGCCGTGGCCGCGAGCCGGTGGGGGTCGACGCCGACCTCGGCCGCGACCTCGGCGACTCCCGCGGCGAGCGGGAGCGAGTCCAGGCGCAGCTCGATTCGCACCCCGCTACGACGCGCCAGATGTCCGACGTCGGTGGCGAGCCCGTCCGATAGGTCGATCATCGCGGTGGCGCCGAGCGCAGACAGCTCGCGACCGGCCTCGATCCGCGGCTGCGGACGGGCGTAACGCTGGCGAAGCGCCTCCCTGGTCGTCGCGTCCAGACTCGCGCCGGCGCGGCCATCGAGTACCGCGAGCCCGGCTCCGGCGCCGCCCAGCGAGCCGGTGACCGCCACGCGGTCACCGGGCCGTGCGCCGTCGCGGCCGACCAGGTCCGCGGGATCGTGGGCCCAGCCGACCACGGTGAACGAGACGGTCAGCACCGGCGAGCTCGTGAGGTCTCCGCCCGCGATAACGATGCCGATTTGCCGGGCCAGCGCGGACGCCCCCTCGACGAGCGCCAGCGCCCGCTCCGAGCCGAAGTCCGCGGGCACGCCCAGCGCGAGGTAGGCCTCGCCCGGATTCGCTCCCATGGCGGCGAGGTCCGAGCTCGCCGCTGCGAGCGCCCGGTGCCCGATCTCTTCCGGAGAGAGCTGCCCCGAGCGGAAATGAACACCGTCGACCATCGCGTCGACCGAGGTCACCGAATAGCGGTCGGCTCTAACTACGGCGGCGTCGTCGCCGATCGAGCGCACCACCCGGCCGGAGCCGTCCGCGAGCAAACGCTCGAGCGCCCCGATCAGCTCGAGCTCACGCACCCCGCGCGAGCTCAGCGGTGTCGATAGACGATCCGGGCGCGGTCGAGGTCGTACGGCGACAGCTCGACGCGGACCCGGTCGCCGGGGAGGATGCGAATCCGAAAGCGGCGCATCTTTCCGGCTACGTGACCGAGCACGACGCGGTCCATGTTGTCGAGCTTTACGCGGAACATCGCGTTCGGCAGGGCCTCGACAACTTCGCCTTCTAGTTCGACTTTTTCTTCCTTGGGCATGCGCTCTTCGGTCTCGTGGGTTGCCGTAAGAGTAGTGGGTATCCTGGGCCGCTCAAGAAAAGCGACCCCTCCTGGAGGACCGTTGCCCGCACTGACAGACAGTCTTAAGAACGAATACACGAAGCAGATCCTGCGAGCCACCGGTGTCAGGAAGGCGTCGTTGGAGCAGCGCAAGACACCTCACCCAAGAATGCCGCTGCTCGAGCAGGCCGGCGGCTGGATGAAGCTCAAGAAGTACGACGGACCAGAGATTCCGGCCTCCGAGTGGGAGAGCCTGACCTACACGACGTACTCGAGCGACCCGACCACGTACTTTGCGCCGATCACCTCGGCCACCGGAGAGATCGAGCTCAAGGGCTTCTGGGAGTACGGCAAGGCCGACCTCGACGGCGTCTGGACCCCCAACGCCGAGAAGTGCCCCTCGATCGTGAAGTGGGTCGAGTCGATCGGCACCCGTTTCGGCCGCGTGCAGCTGCTGCGCATGAAGTCCAACACCATGCGCGAGTGCCGCTGGGGCCTGCATCTGGATAACAACAACCAGGGCAACCCCGAGAACCAGGGCTGGGTCGTGCGCGTCTGGCTCGAGCTCACCGACGATCCCTCGAGTGCGCTGGTCGTGCGCCCGACCGAGTTCGATCGCAAAGGCGAGGTCCAGATCGAGCTACCCGCGTACCAGCAGGCCGTGGTCGACTCCGAGTTCCTCTGGCACGGGGGTCACCACACCTCCGATCACATGCGGTATGCGGTGATCGCCAGCGTTGAGAGTGGGCCGGATCTCGAGCGCTGGATCGAATCGCAGCGCCTTTAGGTTTTTCGGCGCGCGAACGTCCCGCGGCGGCACCCGCTAAACGATCTGCGGGCGCCGCGTGTCGCGCTTTCACGCGAGGTGCCGGCGCGGGACGCCTCGCGCGCCAGGGGGAGCGGCTGCGTCTGAACCGGCCGCTTTCGCGCGGCTAGCTGAGAAGTGCGAGACCGTTCGTTCGGCGGCGTCTTCGCCTGCCGCCGCCGTTCGCCCGCCACCCTCGGCGCGGGGTGCACAACGCCCAAAACTTCCCTCCCGCGGCACCCCTTCCGGGACATAAGCGCCCCCCAGGCGCTTATCTCACGGTTGCGCGTGACCACGGGGCGATTTCGGGCGTTGTGCACCTCACCCGAGGTCCCGAGGCTCGGACGCGCCCGATCGCCATTCCGACGCCCCTGCAAAACGGAGCAAACCCGCCACCCACCGGCTCGGACCAGTCCCCGTCGCTAACGAACTAGCGGCTAATGGTGGTGATGGCCGCCGCCGCCGCCGCCGCCACCGCCGCCGCCACCACCGCCACCACCCGGCGTGCCGCCACCGGCCGCCGGCGGGGCCGCCCCACCGGTCTGGATCGTGGTGGTCTGGGTGCCCTGCTTGGGCGGCTGGGCGTAGAGGTTCGGGTTGGTGTAGGCGCCCGTCCCGGTCTGGCCCGGGGTGGGCGCGGGCGGCTCCTTTGCCGCCGAATGCGGTCCCGTGAAGGCCGTTCCGGTGAACGGCACGGCGGGCGTCGGGAAGTCGCCGCAGTAGCCGTCGGAGGCGGCGAGCATGAAGTCGCGCCATATCGGCGCCGCCGACGTCCCGCCGAACCCATACGACCCCATCGAGATGTTGCCCTGTGGGTAACCCACCCAGACCGCCGTCGCGATCTTCGGCGTGTAGCCGACGAACCAAGCGTTGTCTTCGTTCTCCGCGGTTCCGGTCTTGCCCGCCGCCGGGCACCCGTAGTTGGCCGCGGTGCCGGTTCCACTCTGGATCACCGTCTTGAGGACTTGCGTGCCCTCGTACGCCTCGCCGTCGGTGAACACCTGGGTGTGCGGGGGGTTGCCGAGGTTCACGACCCGGCCGTTCGGGAACACGACGTGGTCGATGATCGTGGGCGGCACGTGCGAGCCGCCGTTGGCCAGTGTGGCGTACGCGTCCGCCATCTCGAGCATCGTGCAGCAGTACGTCAGCCCGCCGATCACCTCGGCGGGGTTGGCGGTCAGCTTGGAGGTGACGCCCATGGCGTGCGCCGTCGCGTCGAGCTTCTGCCAGCCGAGGTCGGCGGCCAGTTGCGCGAACACCGTGTTGTCGGAGACGGTCGTCGCCTTGGTGATGTTGATCACGCCCTGGTAGCTCTCCTCGGCCGTGTGGACCGACCACGTCGGATCCTGCGGCAGCCAGCCTGCCGGCAGGAACTTCGACGTGTAGTAGGTCTGGCTCGGGTCGCCGTCGTAGTCGTGAATCAGCGTCATCAGCGCGAATACCTTGAACGCCGATCCCGTCTGCCGCTCGGCCTGCACCGGGAAGTCGAACTTGGTCTGCTGGTAGGTGGCCGAGGAGGCGATGGCCAGGATGTGTCCGTTCGAGGGATCGACCGACGCGAGCGCGGCCGCCGGCTGGTTGTTGAGGTCTGCTCCGCCCGGGTTATTGGCGTGAATCGCGTTGAGTGCTTGCTGCTCGACCTTCGGGTCGATCGTCGTATAGACCTTCAGCCCGCCGTTCTCGACCGTGTTGGCGCCGAATTGCTGGAACAGCTGCTGCTCGACATCGTCGAAGATGTACGGCTCGTTGACCTGGATGAACTGCTGATTCGGGTGGATCTGTAGCGGCTGCTTCTCGACCGCGGTGGCCAGGCTCTGGGTGATGTAGTGCGAGGTCACCATCGCTTGCAGCACGTTGTTTCGACGAGCCTTCGCCAGGTCGGGAGCGATGGTTGGGTTGTACTGGGACGGGGACTGGGGCAGGCCTGCCAGCAGCGACATCTGAGCCAGGTTGATCTTCCACACCGGCTTGTTGAAGAACATGAGCGAGGCCGCACCGACCCCGATTGCCTCCTCGCCGTTGGTCGTGCCGTACGGAACGCTGTTCAGATACTCGTTGAGGATCCAGTTCTTCTTGTGCTTCTTCTCGAGCTGCTCGGCCAGCTTGGCCTGGATGATCTTGTACTTGAGGTTGTGGTCCGAGGAGTAGCTCGTGCCGTTCAGGTACATGTTGTTGACCAGCTGCATGGTCAGCGTCGAGGCGCCCTGGAGGGAGTTGCTCTGTCCGAGCAGGTCCTTGACCCCGGCGCGCAGGATGCCCTGGTAATCGAGCGCGCCGTGCTGGTAGAAGCGACGGTCCTCGATAGCGATCGTCGCCTCCTCGAGCCGTTTCGGAATCTGGTTCTGGGAGACGTGCTGGTAGAGGTTGTTGGTGTGTACGTAGCCGAGCAAGCTGCCGTCGGCCGCGAAGATCTCGGTGGGGGGATTGGCGTGCTTCGGCGGCAGCTGGCTCAGGTTGGGAGCCGAGTCGGCCACGGCGACGACCCAGCCGACCGCGAGCAGGGCGGCGATCGCGACCGCACTGACGGTCAGGATCCCGGTCATGAGCAGCACGCGTCCGACGGGATGCCCGCGGTTATGCCTGCGGCGGCGCTGTCGTTCGCGTCGGCTCATGTGCGAGACCTGCGGGGCGTTCTTCGCGTCGCCGGTGTCAAGATCGGCAGCCACGGCAGCGAAGAAACCGGGCAGGGGAGTTTAGCTGCCACGCTGTTTCGGGCTCCCGGTTCGGCCTCCTGCCCGGTTTCAGACTCGCCCCGCCCATGCACGCTTAGCCCCAGCCGTACGCGCCCCGCCTATGCATGCTCAACGCCAGCCGTCCGTGATCCTGCTCGACGCGCTCGGGACGCTCGTGGCGCTCGAGCCGCCCGCCCCCCGCCTCCGCCTCGAGCTCGCCGAGCGCTTCGGCCTGGCCGTGACCGAGGAGCAGGCAGCGAGCGCGATTGCCGCCGAGATCGCCTACTACCGGGCGCATCTCGACGAGGGGCGCGACCCGGCCAGCCTGGCCATCCTGCGCGCTCGCTGCGCCGAGATTCTGCGCTGCGCTCTGCCCGGCGCGGCCCGGATCGAGCCCGAGCGGATGGTCGAGGCGCTGCTCGCGTCGCTGCGCTTCACCGCCTTCGCCGACGTCGGCCCCGCGCTGCTCGCCGCCCACGCCCGCGGGCAGCGGCTCGTCGTGGTCAGCAACTGGGACGTCTCATTGCACTCCGTCCTGCGGGCCCTGGGACTCGAGCCACAGCTCGACGCGATCCTCACCTCGGCCGAGGTCGGTGCGCGCAAGCCGGCGCCGGTCATGTTCGAGCGGGCGCTTGAGCTGGTCGGCGCGGGCGCGGCGGAGGCGATCCACGTCGGTGACAGCCTCGAGGAGGACGTGGCCGGAGCGCGCGCCGCCGGCGTCGAGCCGGTACTGGTGCGCCGAGACAGCGACGATCCATCCGATCCGGTAGCGGAGGTGCGCACGATCTCGAGCCTGTCGGAGCTGACCGGCCTAACGCTGCCGGCGGCGCGCTGAGGATCGGGCCCGCCCCGTATCTAACACTTCGATCCGGGCCCTAAAGTCTGCGGAGCATGCCTAGCGTCCCGCCGCCGCAGCTCACGTCCAGCGGACCGCCGTCGCAGCCTGCGCCGCCCGTCCCGCCGCGCGACGCGCATCCCGGTGACGTCCCCTGGCCGATCTGGACCGCCCCGGCCGCGCTCGCCACCGGGTTGGTGGCCGGCGTGCTGGGCAGCGTCATGGTCGCCGCGCTCGCCGGCGAGGCCGGCTCGAAGAACACCAGCCCGGCCGTGAGTCTCATCAGCGACGTCGTGTTCGACGCGGCATTCGTGGTCGCGGCGCTGTACTTCGCCTCGCTGAACCGGCGGACCAAACCGTCGGACTTCGGCTACCGGCGCGTCGCCCTGGCGCTCGGGATCGGCGCGGTTGTATTGGGCGCGATCGGCTACTACGTGGTGACCGCTATCTATCAGTCGATCGTCAGCCTCCACGGCACCGACAAGCTCCCTCAGGACCTCGGCGTCGGCACGAGCACGGCGGCGCTCGTGGGAGCGGCCGTCTTCGTGTGCGTGATTGCGCCGATCGCCGAGGAGTTCTTCTTCCGCGGCTTCATCTTCGGCGCCCTGCGGCGTTGGCACGTGACGATCGCTGGTCGCGACGTGGGCGTCTGGGTCGCCGCGATCCTCACCGGCATCCTGTTCGGCCTCGCGCACACGGGCTCGGCTTCCTCCCAGTACCTGCTTCCGCTCGGCTTCCTCGGGTTTGTGCTCTGCCTGATCCGCTGGAAGACAGGCTCGCTCTACCCGTGCATGGCGCTCCACTCGATCAACAACTCGCTGGCGCTCGGGGTAAACCAGCTCCACTGGAACGGCGGCGAGATCCTCGCGTTGATCGCCGGCGGGCTTGCCGTCATCGGGGCGATCACGCTGCCGCTGGCCGCGCGCTCACCGGCGCCGGCCACCTGAGCCCCACACCGCCCGCGTCGCAAGGAGCCCCGGCGTCCGCGTCGCAAGGAGCCCCGGCGCCCGCGCCGCAAAGAGCCCGAGCGCCCGCCCGCAACGCAGCTGGCAGTCCGGATTGACCGGCATGGTTTACTTCCCGCCATGTCGCGCGTCCTCGTCGCTCGGATCGTCGCTTTCACCGCGCTAGCGGCGGCAATTGCGGCCGGCATGCTCGCGCCGCAACTCGCCGCCGCCGCCACGCCGGCGTCGCCCACACTTCGCGTCTCGATTCCCGACGCGTTTCTGGTGTCGCACCACCTGGCGACGGTCCCGGGCCGGGTCGTCCAGATCAAGGGCTCGGTCAGTCCCTATGTGCCCGGCCAGGCCGTGGTCGTGCAGGCATCCGTCGCCGGCAAGCAGTTCAGGACCGAGACCCTGCGCATCAATCCCGCGCCCGGCGGGAGCACCGGCCGCTTCACCGAGACCCTCAAGAGCCCCCGCGTCGGGGACGTGACCGTCGCGGTGAGCCATGCGGCCACGCCGACACTCGGCGCGTTCTCCGGCACTCGCCACTTCGCGGCGCTCGATGAGCACGTCGGTTTCGGCTCGCGCGGGCCGTTTGTGGAGCTGATCCAGCAGCGGCTCGCGGCGCTGCACTTCTACATCCCGCAGACGGGCGTGTTCGATACGGGAACCGGCCTGGCCCTGGACGCCTATCACCGGCTCCTGCACTGGGGTACCTACCAGACCTTGGACAGCCGCACGATCAGCTTCCTGCTCGACGGCTACGGCGCGTTTCCGGTCCACTTCCCCAGCCACGGCAACCACGCCGAGGGCGATCTGTCGCTCCAGCTGCTCGCACTGATCTCGGGGTCGCACGTCCTGGCGATCTATCCGATCAGCTCCGGCAAGCCGTCGACGCCGACCATCCTGGGCAACTTCCACGTCTACTCCAAGGTGCCTGGCTACCTGCCCGACGGGATGTACTTCTCCAACTTCTTCATCAGCGGCTACGCCATCCACGGCTACGATCCGGCGCCCGACTATCCCGCCAGCCACGGGTGCATGCGCCTGCCGATCGTTGACGCGCTGTCGGTCTACGGCTGGCTCCAGATCGGCGACTGGGTCGACACGTACTACTGATACGACTCGAGCAACGGCCGAATCGAACGACCGTAGTACTCAGCGCCGGCTGAGGCCGCTCGAGTACCGCGCCAGGTAGCCGAGTCCGAGCCCGTATACGAGCAGCGCGACAATCGCCGGCAGCCCGTGCTGGACCCAGGCGTTGCCCGAGCGGACGATCGCGTCGAACGGCGAGGTCAGGGTCTTGGCCGCGTGGTTGATGAAGCGGCCCGGCTGCGCTTCGGGCTTGCTGGGGGCCGTCGGCGCGGAGGCGGCGCTGTTCGGGCTGGACAGCTCGGTCTGCTGGTGGACCGACGCCCCGGCCATCTGATCGCGCGCGAACATCGTGAACGAGAGCACGATGAGCGCGCAGCAGGCGAACGAAACGAGCTTGATTGCGCGGGAAATCACGGTTCGGGTGTCGGCCGCCGCCGCGTCTAGCATGAACGTCCGCCCATGGATCTCGACACACAGACGGCCGCCCGCTCCCGCCTCATCGCCGAGCTGCGCGAGCACGCGCTCGTCATCGGCGAGGTGGTGCTGACCAGCGGCCAGACGGCGCAGTATCTGGTGGACGCCAAGCGGGCGATCCTGCGGCCACCCGGCTTCCGGGCGCTGGCCGAGCTCGTGGCCGACCAGGCGCGGGAGTGGAACGCCACCGCGGTGGGCGGGATGACGATGGGGGCGGACCCGATCGCGTGCGCTGCCCTCGCCGGCGGAGCCGACGTCAAGGCCTTCTTCGTGCGCAAGGAGGCCAAGGCACACGGTCTGTCTCGCCGCATCGAGGGGCCGCTGCTCGCGCCGGGCGAGCGCTGCATGCTGGTCGAAGACGTCGTCACCACCGGCGGTTCGACGCTGCGCGCGCTCGAGGCCCTGCGCGACGAAGGGCATGAGGTCTGCGGCGTGCTCGCCATCTGCGACCGGCTCGCCGGAGGGGCCGAGGCGATCGAGCAGGCCGCCGGCGCCCCGTACGTGGCGCTAACCACGATCGACGACGTCTACCCCGAGCGCCCCGACCGCTGACCCGTTCAGGGTCTTCGCGCAGGCGCCCTGCCGTCCCGCCTGGCCGTCCCAACCGGATCCGAACGGGGCAATTTCCAGCATTCCGACCACCGGTCGGGGCGGCGTGCAGGATTCTGCCCCGCCACGGGGCACAATCCCTCCCTAGCGGATCAGCGCGTCCGAAATGCTGGAAATTGCCCCGCCCGCCCGCCCGCCCGCCCGCGACGGGGCTGAGTGGCTTGTGGTCGACGACGCCCGCCGGCGCCAGTGCCCCGAGTCAAAAATTCGGTGTCAGACACGCCCAGCCACTCGCGACACTGTTCACGAATTTCTGCCTCAGGACACCTAGCCCGGGAGCGTCGTGCACCCAGGCCGCGTCTGGTGCAGCGCCTGCACCAGCCAGCCACCGTGCGGATAGGGCGTGAACAGCACGATCGGCCGGTTTGACGCGATCGCCGGCCCGTACTTGTAGCCCACGGTCGCGACGTTGACGTGGAGATTCCAGGCCAGGGTCGTCTGATACTCCAGGCGGGTCAACGGCTCGCCGCACCCCTTGAAGCGCCCGGCTCCGCCGAGGCGCGAGACGACCGTCGTGAGCTTGTCGATCTCCGCGGTGCGCAAGCGCTGATCGCGGATGTCGCGGTGCTCGAAGCGGGCCCGGTTCAGCGCCGGCGGGAGCAGCGCGATGACAATCACCACCACCAACCCGACCCACACCCAATCGGGGACACCGAAACCCGAGAACCGCGGCGGGTCGGCCAGCACCCGCCCGACCCCCGCGCCGGCCAGGGCGACGACCACGCCGGCGGGCTCGAACATGTACCGCGCGAGCCCCGGCCACCCGTGCAGGGAGAACGCGATCTCGATAACCACCCACGCGCCCACCCCTACCGCCAGCCCCACCACCACCAGATCGCGCCGCACCAATGCCCAGACCACGGCCAGCGCAGCGGTCAGCTCGAGCACGCGTGGGTTGAGGCCGACGAAGCGGCCGATCGTGCCCATGATCTGATCCGAGCGCAGCCGGCGCCCGGAACCGAGCGCGTTCGAGGCGGCGACAAAGGCGGTGCGCGAGGTCAGCGCCGGGATGCCGAACCAGAGCACCAGCACGGCCACGATCCCGGCCACGATTGTCCATCGCATCGCCGGCACTCGCAGCCAAGCCCAAACCGCGTACAGGCCGAGGAACAGCCACACCTCGGGTCGACCCAGCGCGGCCAGGCACCCGAGCGCGAACGCCCACCGGAAGCGCTTTGAGAGGTGGCAGTCGATCGCGCCCAGGCACAGCGCCACGATCATCGGATCCGACTGCGCGCTCAGCATGTAGTGCCAGTAGTCGGTCAACCCCAACACCCCCAGGCCGGCGAAGGCCGCGCCGACCCAGGCGGCCCATCGGCGGTCGGCCGGGGCGTCGGTCAGCCGGTAGGCGATGCGAGCGGCGAACACCGAGCCGCTCAGCGACACCGCCAGCGCGGTGATCATCCACAGCCACAGCTGGTAGTGGCCGAACACCCCGAAGGGGAATGTGAACAGGAAGGGCAGCGGCTTCCACGACGGGGCGGCGTTGGTGTTCAGGTTGCCTGCCACCGCCTGATGCCCCCACACCAGCCAGCCGTACGGGTCGAAGCCGGGGCGGGTCCGTGCCCACACGAGGATCACGGTTGACAGCACCAACAGGCCGGCAGCGCTCAGCACCGTCACAACCGCGGGCGACCTCCACCCAAGCCGCGAGCCGCCACCAACAACCGACGTGCCGGCCGGCGCCGGGGTCGGCCGCTGTTCGGTGGTCGCCATCCGCCGGCCTCCGCTACTGGTGGATGAGCTGGCCGCTGTTTGTGTACAGGGCGTTCAGCCCGCGGCAGCTGGCCACCTGCCCAGGCTGCGTGTGCCACGCCACGACCTTCCACCCGCCGCCCGGCTGCGGCTCAAACAGCACCTTGGGGATCGCCGGGTTGGCCAGCAGCGCCCCCTCGACGTGCTGCTGGAAGCCGCCGACCGAACCGACGTCGATGCGGTCGATCCACGCGACCGTACTGGCGTATTCGACGTCGGTGACGGGCTGGCCGCAGTCGAGGATGTGGTGCGCGCCGCCCAGCGCATTCGTCACGCCCTGCAGCAGCGAGATCTCGTGGGTGCGGGCGTGCTGCGCGGTCAGATCCGCGTGCTCGACCCGAACGCGGTGGATCGCGCCCGGGATCATGGCCACGACCAGCACGGCGGCCGCGGCCGCTCCGGACCAACGAGCAATCCCAGCCCCCCGCTCGAGCCGCGACCCCTCGAGCATGAGCCACCCGATGCCTACGCCGGATAGGACCGCGACGACTCCCCCCGCCTCGAACACGTAGCGCGGCAGGGCCGGCCAGCCGTGGTAGGCGAAGGCGATCTCGACAATCGCCCACACGACCACGCCGGCGGCCAACGCCAGCACCACCCAGTTGCGCCGCACCAACGCGATCGCCGCCGCGACCGCCGCCGCGATCCAGACCGGGAGGTAGAGGATCTCGTGGACCCGATCGATCGTTCCCACGAGACGGTTCGAGCGGAGTTCCCGCGGCGACCCCTGCGCGAGTTGACCGGCGATGTCGGGCCGCCCATTGGTGATGGTCGGGATCCCGAACCACATGAACAGGACCACCGCCGCGCCGGCCAGGAGCATCCAACGCATGCTCGGGACCTTGAACCAGGCCCAGAGCCCGAACAGGCCCAGGAACGGCCAGGCCTCGGGCCGCCCCAGGGCGGCGAGCACGCCGAACAGAAGCGTCCAGCGGTAGCGGCCGATGAGTCCCATGTCGATCGCGGCCAGCGTGAAGGTGACGATCATCGGGTCCGACTGCGAGCTGAGGATGTAGTGGAAGTAGTCTTCGATCCCCAGCACGCCCGCCCCCGCGATGACGGCCGCCACCCATGGGGCGTAGCGGCGAAGTGGCTCCGGGTCGAGGCGCAGCTCGCTTCCCCCGACGAGCCGGTAGGCGATCCGGCCGGCGAACACCGGTCCGGCGAGCGCCACAGCCGTCGCGGTGATCATCCACAGCCACAGCTGGTAGTGCCCGGCCACGGCGTAGGGCACCGTGAACAGGAACGGCACCGGCTTCCAGGACGGAGCGCCGCCGAGGTTGAGGGTCAGGTGAAGCGTCGAGTGGCCCCAGGTCATCCAGCCGTAGGCGTCGTAGCTCGGCCGGGTCCGCGCCCATACGGTGAGCACGGCCGACACGACCAGGATCACGGCGGACGTCGAGAGCCACGGGTGCTCGCCGACGTAGGCGCGCAGCGTCCAGGGCACGGCCTCGCGCGGAAACGCCTGGTCCGCCGCAGCCGCCTTCGGAATGGTCGGTGCTTCTAGCGTGCTCTCGGCCACGGAGAAGCGCGGACGGTAGCACGGGGCCCGGTGAGCATCCGCTTATGCCGCCGATGCCCCCGGCAGGAATCGAACCTGCATCCCGCGCTTAGGAGGCGCGTGCTCTATCCATTGAGCTACGAGGGCGCAGCCGACCGAGGGTATTGAAGGCTGCCGCTCGAGGCCGGCCCAAGCGCGGGCGCGCGGCGCTGCCGTTCGCGGCCGGCGCCTCGAGCGGTTGTGCGTGGCGGCCAAGTCGGCAAAGTGCGGAGGCCATCGGGGCCGATCGGTAGGTTTGCGCTTGGTTAGCGCTATGCGCGGGGGGCTCCGGGTGTGATATCTCCCCAACGGTGGAGGTGCGACGCGGAACCGCGGCCAGGCCCAAATCCAACGGCCCCAATCGGTCCAGAATCGCCCCCCCGGCACTGTTTGTTCCGTGATATGTTCCGCCAGACGGTAGTAGCCAGAACGCTAGTAGGAGAGATTGAGGGATCGGTCGGCCAGCCGCTGAACGGCTCGCAGGTGCGCCTACTTTGCCTGGGATTTGATGTCTGGATACTGTCAGTCATGGGGTCTTTTTAGGAGGAGGATTGATGAGAAGGATCAAGCGCAGCGCGCCGGCGATGCTCGGCGTGGCGCTCGTCGTTTTGTTTGCGGCCGCCTGCGGCTCGAGTGGCAGCAGCAGCAGCAGCAACAACAGCAGCAGCAGTAGCAGCAGCTCTTCAGCGCCGAACGGGGTCGCGACCAGCGGACCCGGGTTGACGCAGGGCACGACCGGGAGCGGGAGCAAGGTCTCCGGTGGAACCGTGTACTTCACCGAGGGCTCGGACGCTCCGCCGAACTACATCTTCCCGATGTACAGCTTCGAGGTCTGCAGCACGACCAACGCCAACCAGCTGATGAACATGCTGTATTACCCGCTGTACACGTACGGCGAGAACTACCGGCCGACCGTGGACTACAGCCATTCGATCGGCCAGGCGCCGGTCTCGTCCAACGGCGGCAAGACGTTCACGATCAAGCTGAACCCGTACAAGTGGTCCAACGGCGAGGCCGTGACTGCGCGCGATCTCGTCTTCTGGATGAACGTTATGAAGGCCAGTCCGGCCACGGAGTGGTGCGGCTATTCGCCCGGCTACTTCCCCGACAACGTGGTCAGCTACTCGGCCCCCAATCCGTCGACGTTCGTGATCACGTTCAACAAGGCCTACGACCCCGAGTGGGTGCTCTACTGCAGAGCTCTCGCAGATCTTCCCGATGCCGATGGCCTGGGACCGGACGTCCCTCTCGCAGCCGGCGCCGACGAGCTCTAGCGCGAACCTCCCGGACACGACCAAGTCCGGCGCGGCGGCCGTCTACAAGTTCCTCGACGCGCAGTCCAAGCAGCTCGGCAGCTGGGCCACCTCGCCCCTCTGGAGCGTGGTGGACGGGCCGATGAAGCTCCAGAGCTTCAACACCGATGGACGCGTGGTGCTGGTGCCCAACTCGTCCTGGTCGGGAACGCCGAAGGTCTCGATCTCCCAGCTCGTCGAGCTCCCGTACACGAGCGAGGCGGCGATCTACAACACCGTCCGGTCGGGAGGCCCGAGCCAGGCCACCATCGCGAGCATCCCGTCGCAGTACGCGCCGCAGCTCTCCTCGCTCGCCGCCGAGGGCTACGACGTCAACAAGGCGGCGAGCTATTCGTTCAACTACTTCCCCGTAAACCTCAACACGAACGCGACCACGTCGCCCGGCGGGGAGCCCGTCAGGTACGTCTTCCGGCAGACGTACTTCCGGAATGCGCTCCAGCACCTGGTCGACCAGCAGGGCTGGATCCACGCGTTCCTGTACAACACGGCCGACCCGACCTGCGGCCCAATCCCGCTCTCGCCGCCAAGCCCGCTTGTCGACACGTCGGCGATCTCGTTCAGCCCGTGTGCGTTCGACCCCGCGACGGCGCAGCAGTTGCTGACGAGCCATGGTTGGAAGGTGGTTCCGAACGGGACGACCACCTGCACGAACCCGAGCCTGTGCGGTGCGGGGATCAAGCAAGGCGAGGGAATCTCGTTCAACATCGACTATCAATCCGGCGTGGTGGCGGTCCAGGACGAAATGAACGACCTGGCCTCGCAGGCGAAGAAGTTGGGGATGACGATCAGCCTGACCACGCACCCGTTCAGCACCGTCGTGGCCACTGGCGCGCCGTGCATGCCCAGCGCGGCGTCTTGCAAGTGGACGGCTGAGAACTGGGGCGCCGGCTGGATCTACGGTCCCTCGTACCTGCCGACGGGCGAGCCGCTGTACAACCCGGGCTCGGCAGCGAACGCCGGAAGTTACGTCGATGCACAGATGACGTCGCTGATCGGCCAGACGATCACCGGCCCGCTTTCCGGCGAGAGCGCGGCGTTGACCGCGTACGCGAAGTACGTCTCGCAGCAGGACCCGGTGATCTTCGGACCGACCTCGGTCGGTAGTTACGGAGGTTACGCGGCGACTCTGATCGACAAGAAGTTGGCCGGATACTCGGCCAACGCCTTGGGATTCCTCCAGCCGCAGTACTGGTACTTCACCAAGTAATGAGTCATAGCTTGACCCGCGGTGGGATGATGGAGCCGGCAGCATGACCGGATTCATCATCCGCCGCCTGGGTCAGGCGATCGTCGTGGTCCTCGGGGTCACGCTGATCACCTTCATACTGCTGCACCTGTTGCCGGGGAGTCTCGCTCGGGACATCCTCGGCAACCGGGCAACACCGCAGGCCATCGACCAGTTCAACCAGCAGAACCACCTCAACCAGTCGTTCTTCGTCCAGTACTGGTACTTCCTGGACAAGCTGATTCACGGCAACCTCGGCTACTCCTACCAGTTCAATCGCTCGGTCGACTCGCTGCTGGCGGTCGACCTGCCCCGCGATCTGGTGCTCGGCGGGCTGTCGCTGATCTTCTCGCTGGTGATCGCGATTCCGACCGGGATCGCCCAAGCCGTGAAGCGCAACTCGGCGGTCGACTACGCCGGCACGGGAATCAGTTTCCTGCTGTATTCGATGCCGCAGTACGCGATCGCCCTGCTGCTGATCCAGTTCCTCTCGATCAGCTTCCACGTCTTTCCGGCTGAGGCACCGCAGTCGACCTCCGCGATCGGGATGCTCGAGCACCCGGCCGGGCTGGTCCTCCCGGTCCTGTCGCTCACGCTGGTCACGTATGCCGCTTTCAGCCGGTACATGCGCTCCTCGGCGATCGACACCCTGGCTCAGGACTACATCCGTACCGCCCGTGCCAAGGGGTTGCCCGAACGACTGGTTCTCATGCGCCACCTGCTACGCAACTCGCTGGTCGCGGTCGTGACCCTGGTCGGCCTGTCGATTCCTCTGGTCCTGACCGGGACGTTGATTATCGAGCAGGTATTCAACTACCCCGGAGCGGGGCTCGAGTACTACCAGGCCGCCCTGCGCAACGACTACGAGGTGATGCTCGGGATCACGGTGCTCGTCGGCGTGATCACGGTCGTTGGCAACCTGTTCGCGGACATCGGTTACGCGATTCTCGACCCGCGGATCAGATACTGAAGGCGGGGCCACAGATGCGGCGGAGGACATACAGGCCATGACCGACATCGACACGACCGCCACCCCCTCAGAGGTCGAGCTGCTCCCGCCGCCCGAAGGGGGCGAGGTCGCCTCGAGCGGCAGTCCGTGGGTGCTCGTCGCCCGCACGTTTGCTCAGAACAGACTGGCCCTGATCGGCCTCGGGGTCGTGCTCTTCGTGATCCTGTTCAGCTTCCTCGGCCCGCTCATCTACCACACCGATCAGATCAACCCGAACCTGATCGCCGTGAACCTCGGGCCGGGTGGCGGCCACCCGCTCGGGACCGACTCGAGCGGCTTTGACATCCTCGGCCGGCTCATGAAGGGCGGCCAGAGCTCGATCGAGGTCGGGATCGCCGTTGGACTCGTGTCCACCGTCGCCGGCTTGATCTACGGAGCCATCGCCGGGTACTTCGGCGGCGCGCTCGACGGCGTCCTCATGCGCCTGGTGGACGTTGGGCTCGCCATCCCGATCGTCTTCCTGTTCATCTTCATGGCGCAGATCTATAAGCCCAGCCTCGCGCTCCTCATCTTCCTCCTCACGCTGGTCTCCTGGTTGATTCCCGCCCGCCTCGTTCGCGGAGAGACCTTAGCCCTGCGAACGCGCGAATATGTGCAGGCCGTTCAGGTCATGGGCGGGCGTTCCTGGCGCATCATCATCCGCCACATCATCCCGAACACGATCGGCGTGATCATGGTCACCGTCACGTTCCAGATCGCCAACGCGATCCTGACGCTGGCCGTGCTCCAGTACCTCGGCTTCGGCCTGCCCCCGACCACGCCCACCTGGGGCTCGATGCTTTCCGACGGCACCACGTATCTGCAGGACGGATACTGGTGGGAGGTGTATCCGGCGCTGATCGCGATCGTCATCACCGTCGTGGCCTTCAACTTCATTGGAGACGCTCTCCAGGACGCCTTCGACGTCCGCCTGCAGGAGAGATAGCTCGCATGACGCGACTCCTCGAGGTCGAGGACCTCAAGACTCAGATCAGGCTTCGACGCGGAACCGTTCACGCCGTCGACGGCCTGAGTTTCGAGGTCGAGGCGGGGGAGACGTTGGGCATCGTCGGCGAGTCCGGTTGCGGCAAGACGATGGCCGCGATGTCGATCATGCGCCTACTCCCGAGGGGCGGATTCATCGCGGACGGCCAGATTCGCCTCGAGGGCCGAGATCTGGTCAAGCTCGAGCTCCCCGAGCTGCGCAAGGTGAGAGGGAACGACATCGGCATCGTCTTCCAGGACCCGATGACGTCGCTAAACCCGACGATGATGATCGGAAAGCAGATCGCCGAGGTCGTGACCACCCATCGCGACGTCTCCAAGTCGGCGGCCATGGATCGCGCCGCCGAGGTGCTCGGCCTGGTCGGTCTACCCCGCCCCAAGGAACGACTCCGGGACTACCCTCACCAGTTGTCAGGGGGCCTGCGCCAGCGCGTGATGATCGCAATGGCCCTCGCGTGCGACCCAAAGCTGCTGATCGCCGACGAGCCGACGACGGCGCTCGACGTCACGATCCAGGCCCAGATCCTGACTCTGCTCGACAAGATCAAAAGCGAGCTTGGGATGGGGATCATCCTGATTACCCACGACATGGGAGTGATCGCGGGAAGGGCTGACCGTGTGCTCGTCATGTACGCCGGGCGCAAGATCGAAACCGCCGAGACCGTGGAGCTGTTCAAGAACGTCCGTCACCCCTACACGGAGGCCCTGCTCGCCTCTATTCCCCAGCTCGATCAGGACCAGTCCCAGGAGCTGTACTCGATTCCCGGCCTTCCGCCGGATCTGCGCAGGCCACCGCTGGCCTGTCGCTTCGCGCCGCGCTGTGTGTTCGCGACCGAGCAATGCCGGACCCAAGATCCGCCGCTGGGTGGCGAAGACCCCAATCATCCGTACGCGTGCTTCCACCCCCGAAACTCGTCGGTGGACGAGATGGGGGACGTCGGAGCGTCGCTGATCTCCCAGGCCGAGAAGAACAAGGCCCTGATGGCGTCGTTTGGCAAAGAGCTCGAGTTGCTCGAAACCGCCGCGGAGCCGGCGGTGGCCGCCGCCGCCGAGACGAACGGTGGGGCGGAGTTCATCCTGGAGTTCCGCGACGTGACCAAAGAGTTCACGATCACCGCCGGCGCGGTCCTGCGCCGGAAGATCGGCTCATTGCACGCGGTCACCGAGCTGCAGCTGGGGATCCGGCCCGGCGAGACGTTCGGCCTGGTCGGCGAGTCGGGCTGCGGCAAGACCACTCTCGGCCGCATGGGGGTCGGCCTCGAAGTCCCGACCAGCGGTCAGGTGCTGTTCGACGGCGTCGATCTCGGCTCCGTCAAGGGCGCGCGCTTTCGCGCGCTGCGCCGCGACCTGCAGTTCATGTTCCAGGACCCCTACGCCTCACTCGATCCCCGCATGCGGGTCAAGGAGATCATCTCCGAGCCCCTGGATGTCGCCCGCCGAGGAACGCCGAAGGAGCGGATCGAGACCGTGCGCGCCCTCCTCGACGAGGTGGGCTTGGCCTATGACGCCATGGACCGCTATCCGCACGAGTTCTCGGGCGGCCAGCGTCAGCGCCTTGGCCTCGCCCGAGCGCTCACCCTCAGCCCGAAGGTGATCATCGCCGACGAGCCCGTCTCGGCCCTCGACGTCTCGATCAGGTCGCAGATCCTCAATCTCATGAAGCGGCTCCAGGCCACCCATGGCCTGACCTACATCGTGATCTCCCACGATCTGTCGGTGGTCAAATATCTCGCCGACCGCATCGGCGTCATGTACCTCGGCAGGCTCGTCGAGCTCGGTCGGGGGAACGACATTTACGAGCGGCCGGCCCACCCCTACACCGCCGGTCTTCTCGAGGCCATTCCAGTCCCGAATCCTGAGGTGGCACGAGGGAAGGACGTCAAGCTGGGCGTCCGTGGGGAACTCCCGTCACCGGTGAATCCGCCGTCGGGCTGCCGCTTCCGCACCCGGTGTCCACGCGCGCAGGACAAATGCGCCGAGATTGTGCCGCCCCTGCGGCCCTTCGGGCCCGAGCATTTTGCCGCCTGCCACTTCCCGCTCCACCCGCCCATGAACGGCTCCGGCAACGGTCAGCCCGAAACCGCCGTCGCGGCGTCAGAGCCGCCGCCCGAGTCACCCACCGAGCCGTAGGCGCCACCCCACGCCCCGATGCGTGGCCCCGCGCCGCGGCTAGTCGTCCTCGTCCTCGTCCTCGACGTACAGCGATTCGCTTGCGAGTTCGGCGCCGCCGCGGTCCCACAGCTTGATCTCCAAGAAATCGCCCCGGTAGTTATCGGGAGCTATCAGTGTGAAGCGATCCTCGAGCAGCTCGCACTGGTCGACCGCGAGGTTAGCCAGCTCGGCGGTCACGACCGCGCCGCCGGGGACCAGCGGCACCCCCCAGACCAGCGTCATCTCGGCGGCCTTTCCCTCCTCGCCGCGCCAGCGGCCGATCACATCGTCGTTGAGGTCGATCTTCCAGTCCGGGTTCTCCTCGGCGAGTTCCGCCGTGAAGTCGACCCGGGCCTCGAAATCGCTGGGCCCCTGCGATCCCTCACTGAACGACACGAAGCCGAACAGCTCGTAGCTGCCGGACGTCCGCGCCACCGCGGGGACGTAGGTGCGCCCGCCGTAGGTGCGGTCGGGGAACCAGGAGATCTCGGTGTCGATCTCGCCGATCTCCTCCCCCTCGGTGTCGATCTCACGCGCGGCGGAGCGGAAGTGCCCGGCCAGCGTGTCGGCCCACCGGCCGTAGGGGAGCGGCTCCTGCGGCGGCTCGGCCGCAAACGAGGTCAGGAAGCGATCTGTCGGAGGCATGGGTCGGCAGCCTATCCGGGTTTGCCGGACGCCGGCCGGACGGGCGCCGGCTAGAACGCCCCTCGGCGGCTCAGCACCGCCGGGATCGTCTTCAGCAGGATCGAGAGGTCGAGCATGATCGACCACCGCTCGAGGTACAGGAAGTCCAGACGCACGAGGTCGTCGAAGTCGAGGTCGGCTCGGCCGGAGACCTGCCACAGGCCGGTGATGCCCGGAAGCACCAGGTAGCGCTTCTTGTGCCACTCCTCGAGGCGGTCGAAGTCGCGCATCGGCAACGGCCGGGGGCCGACGAGCGACATCTCACCCCGCACCACGTTGACGAGCTGCGGGAGCTCGTCGAGCGAGAAGCGGCGCAGGAGCCGCCCGATTCTCGTCATCCGCGGGTCGTCGCGGATCTTGAACAGCGCGCCCGAGAGCTCGTTGAACGGCTCGAGCTCATCCTGGATCTGCTCCGCGTGCTCGCGCATGGTGCGGAACTTGAGGCAGAAGAACGGCTTGCCGGCCATCCCGGGCCGGACCGAGCTGTAGATCACGGGTCCCCGGGAGCTCAGCTTGATCGCCAGCGCGATCAGCAGCAGCACCGGCGAGAGCACGATCAGCCCGATCACCGAGACCAGTAGGTCGAACGTCCGCTTGAGCGCGTAGTCGACCCCCTCGAACACGGGCGGGCGCAGCGTGAACAGCGGCACGGTGTGGCCCGGGGAGAACTCGGCGCGGTCGATCAGGATCTCCATCGTCGACGGCGCCACCTGCACGGTCACGCCGCGTTGATGACACAGGTCGACCAGTTCGACCGCCTTGTCCTGGGGGAAGTCCGGATCGGCGATGATCACCTCCTGGGGCCGCTCCCGCTCCAGCACGTCGGCCATCTCATTCAGCCGGCCCAGCGAGCGCAAGCCGTTCTGCGGGCGCGGGGTGAGCGACACGTAGCCGAGGATCTCGACCTGGGCCCGGGCCCGATCGGCCAGCGCGCGCGCCACCTCCTCGATGTGCTTGCCTGACCCAACGAGTACCGCGCGCCGGCGGTATCCGGCCTGCTCGAGAACCTTGCCGGTCAGGCGCAGGTGCAGCTCGCGCAGCGCCGAGATGTAGATCGTGGCGAAGATCAGCGAGCCGTAGAAGATGAAATAGCTCGAGAAGTGCTGCCCGTCAGCCAGCGCGAACACGAGCGCGATCACGGTCGCCTGGAACAGCGCCGTGGCGATCGCCGCCAGCCCGGGGCGGCGGTTGCGGTCGGCATACAGGTCGACCCGTGCGAACAGAAGCACGGTCACGAGATACGCAAACGGGATCCAGTGCTTCGTGTCCTGCCACGCCACGCTTGCGTTCAGCTGGTCGTGCACGGCCAACTTGAGCACGACCGCGGTGTAAAGGGCGCCGACCACGCCGGCGAAATCGAGCACCAGCAGCGAGATCACGCGGCTGACCCGGCGCAGCGTCTCTAGTCGGAGGACAAACGAGAGCAGCGGAGGCCGCTTACGCCGGACGTCGTGCTCGGGCAGCATCACCGGACCGTGCGTTCCGCCGGCTGAATGGGTGTTGCCTACCTCTTTCTGCTCGACCGTCACGTGATGGTTCGCGCCGACATCGACCCCCGCCGCTATAACGGTAGCTGGCTAGGGAAGTAGCGGCGTAGCAGGGAAAGGTTTCCTGCGCCGGCCGTGCTAACCCCCGCCCACGAGCGCGTCGCGCCCGGACTGCTCGATCGTTCGCTCCAGGCCCTCGCGCAGGCTCACGGTCGGCTCCCAGCCCAGGATCTCTCGCGCCAGCGTGATGTCGGGCTGACGCACCTGCGGGTCGTCGGTGGGCAGCGGCTCGAACACGATCTCGGACTTCGCGGCGCTCACTTCGATCACGGTTTTGGCCAGCTCGAGCAGCGTGAACTCGTTCGGATTGCCGATGTTGACCGGGTTGTGGTGGCCGGACTCGGCGAGCGCGATCAGACCCCGGATCTCGTCGTCGACGTAACAGAACGAGCGTGTCTGGGATCCGTCCCCGAAGACGGTGATCGGCAGGTCCTGGAGCGCCTGGCGCAGGAACGTGGGGATCGCCCGGCCGTCGTGCGGGCGCATCCTCGGGCCATAAGTGTTGAAAATGCGGACAATCGCCGTGTCCAGGCCCTGCTGGCGGTGGTAGGCCATGGTCAGCGCCTCGGCGTAGCGCTTGGCCTCGTCGTAGACCCCGCGCGGTCCGATCGGGTTCACGTGTCCCCAATAGGTCTCCCGCTGGGGATGCTCCTGCGGGTCGCCGTACACCTCGCTGGTCGAAGCGATCAGGAACCGCGCCCGGTGATTCTTCGCCAGCCCGAGGGTGTGGTGGGTCCCGTAGGACCCGACCTTCAAGGTGTGCAGGGGCAGACGTAGGTAGTCGATCGGTGACGCCGGCGAGGCCAAGTGGTAGACGAAGTCGATCGGCTCCTCGACGAAATACGGCTCGATGATGTCGAGGTTCAGGTGCACGAACGCGTCATCGCGGATGTGCTCGATGTTGGCGAGCGATCCCGTCTCGAGGTTGTCGACGCAGATCACGCGGTGGCCGCGACGCAGCAGTTCCTCACACAGGTGTGACCCGAGGAAGCCGGCGCCGCCGGTGACGAGGCTCGTGGGCATGCGGGGCAATCTACTGACGTCGGCGCAACACGTGCTCGTCCCCGCGCCGGATCGTCACCTTCTCGGAGTCGAAGTGCTCGAGCAGCGCCTGGGCGAACTTGCGCGAGGTCCCGAGCTCGTCGCGCAGCTGCGCCAGCCTAACCGCGCCGCCATTGCGGCCGGCCATCTCGACCAACCGCGCCCGGATGTCGGCGAGCACGTCGACGTGGTAGTGCAGCGTCTTGGATACGCGCACGGCACGTTCGGCCTCCCGCAAGGCCGTAAGATCGCCGGCGTCGAGCTCGGAATCGAGCGGCGGCTCGGCCCCGGCCTCACGGAGGCGCTCCTCCAGGGCGCGTGCGGAGCTCGATAGCGCTTCTTTGGGCCTCGCTTCGCTCGGCGTCCGTGGGGCTGGGAGGGCCCGTCCGGCCGGTTCCGGCGCTTCGCCGCGGGCCAACCGTTCGAGCCGTGCCGTCAGCTCGCGACTCGGACCGTGCCGGCGCGGGGCGGGGTCGAGCACGCGGCCGCCGCCGAGCGTGTCGGGCGGCGCGACCTGCCGCACCACCAGCCGGTCGCCTAGGGCGGGCACGAGCGGTTGCTCGAGGCGAATCTGCCAGAAGCGTCCGCCGAGCCAGGTCAAACGGGCCGGCGCCTCGCGGGTGCCGTGGTGGATCTGGACGCGGTCGCCGGTGTCAGGCTCGGAATCGGCGTCGAACTCGAGCTCGGCGTCGATCCGGTAACTCGGCCGGACGCCGCCGTCGCCCGCCACGAGCACGTCCCCGCGGTCGATCTCATCGGTCGCCAGTCCGGTCAGGTTGACGGCCACGCGCTGCCCAGCCGCCGCGACCTCCACCGGCTCATCGTGGACCTGGACGCCCCGGACGCGGGCGCGTCGCGGGCTGGGCAGGACGGTCAGCTCATCGCCCCGCCTGATCGTCCCCGACCACAGCGTGCCCGTGACGACGGTCCCGGCCCCGCGGATCGTGAACACGCGGTCGATGTGCAGCCGCGCCGTGCCGTCGCTGTCGGCGCGGGAATCGATGGCGCCTGCGGCTCGCTCAAGTGCGGCTCGCAGCTCGTCCAGGCCGGCCCCCGTCCGGGCCGACACGGCGACCGTTTCGCTCTCCGGGAAGAGTTCGGACGCCTCGAGCAGCGCGAGCTCGGGCTCGGCCAGGTCGGACTTGGTCACCGCCACCACGCCCGTCGTCACGCCGAGGGCCTTCAGCACGGCGGCGTGTTCGCGGGTCTGGGGCATGACGCCGTCGTCCGCGGCGATCGTCATCAGGAACAGGTCAATCCCGGTGGCGCCGGACACCATCGTCCGGACGAACCTTTCGTGGCCGGGTACGTCGACCACCGACAGCGCCTGGCCCGAGGGCAGCACCAGCCGGGCGTAGCCGAGCTCGATCGAGATCCCGCGGGCTCGCTCCTCGGGCAGCCGATCGGTGTCCACGCCGGTGAGCGCCCGGATCAGCGCGGTCTTGCCGTGGTCGATATGGCCCGCCGTACCTAGCGTCAGCGGCTTCATCTGAGGACGGCTTGCGCGACGAGCAAAGCGTCTTCGTCGGTGAGCGTTCGCGGGTCGAGCAATAGCCGTCCGTCATGGATCCGGCCGATCACCGGCGGCTCGTTCGTGCGCAGCGATTGGGCCAGCGTCTCGGGATCGCCATCGAGCGCCACCACCGGCCCCTCGAGCTCGAGCAGCGGCAGCGTCCCGCCACCGACCTTGGCGGTGGCGCGAATGACCCGCGCGCGGCTACCGATCTCTCCCGCCAGCCGACCTGCTCGTGCAGCGAGCGTCGTCTCGTCCGCGGCCAGCATCGCCAGCGTCGGAATCTCATCCAGGGCGCGTAGCGGGTCCCGGTACAGACGAAGTGTTGCCTCGAGCGCCGCCAGTGAGAGTTTGTCGATGCGCACTGCGCGCGCCAGCGGGTGCGTGCGGGCGGCCGCCACTGCCTCGTGCCGGCCCACCATCAGACCGGCCTGCGGGCCACCGAGCAGCTTGTCGCCCGAGCAGCAAACGAGGGCCGCGCCGGCCGCCACCGAGTCGGCCACGGCCGGCTCCTCCGCGCCCGCCGCCTCCGCCATCCGGCCCGAACCGACGTCGTCGATCACCGGCACCCCCAGCTCGCACAGCGCCGCGACCGAGACATCCTCGACAAACCCGACCGTCCTGAAGTTCGACTGATGCACGCGCATAATCGCGGCGACGTCGTCGTGCGCTCCCAGCGCTTGACCGTAGTCATCGATCCGCGTGCGGTTGGTAGTCCCGACCTCGATCATCCGCGCCCCCGACTGGGCGATCACCTCGGGGATCCGGAACCCACCGCCGATCTCGACGAGCTGCCCGCGGGCCACCACGATCGCCCGGCCCGGACCGGCCAGCGCGGCCGCGGCCAGCAGCACCGCGGCGGCGCCGTTGTTGACCACGATCGCCGCCTCGGCGCCGGTGAGCTCACACAGCAGTCCCTCGACATGGGCGTGGCGGCTGCCCCGCTCGCCCGAGGCCAGGTCCAGCTCGAGGTTGGTATAGCCATCGGCGGCCCGCGCCACCGCCTCGCGTGCGCTGGCCGCCAGCGGCGCGCGACCCAGGTTCGTGTGCAGGATGACCCCGGTGGCGTTGATCACGCGCCGCAGCGACGGCCGCTCGAGCGTGGCCAACATTTCGCGTGCCCGCGCCACCAGATTGTCGGAGCCCGGCCAGCCAGCCAGCCGGGCGGTGCGAGATTCCTCGATCGCGAGACGAGCTGCCGCGACCGCCAGGGCGTGGGGCGCCTCCAGGCAGGCAGCCAGCTCGTGGACGGCCGGGAGCGACCTCAGGCCCGCGGCGCCGGCGTCGTCCCCCGCACCCATTCGCCCTCCTCCTTCTTCCAGATCGGGGCTTTGGCCTTGATCTCGTCGATGATCTCCCGCGCGCCGGCGAACGCGGCGTCCCGATGCGGCGCCGACACCGCGATCGCCACCGAGGGCTCAGACAGGGGCACCGTTCCCACCCGGTGCTCGGCCGCCGCGGCGCACAGGCCGTGCCGCTGCACGGCCTGGCGAACGATCTCGGCCATCTGGCGCTCGGCCATTTCCGCGTAAGCCTCGTATTCGAGCTCCGGCACCTCCCGGGTCACGCCGGTGAACGTGACCACGGCGCCCGCCCGGGGATCGCGCACCAACTCGACGAGCGGATCGAGGGCCAGCGGCTCGCTGGTCAGACGAGCGTGAATCGTCCCGACCGATCCGCCCGACACCGGCGGGATCAGCGCCACCTCGTCGCCGCCGTGCAGCGGAGCCGCGGGGTCCGCGTACTCCTGATTGACAGCCATCACGACGGGGACGCCGTCGGTCAGGGCCCGCATCTGCTCGAGCGCGTCGCCGACGACCGCGTCGTCGGGCAGCTCGAGCTCCACCTCGGACGCTCCCGCCCGCTCTCGGAGACCAGCGAAAAGCCTGATGCGAACCTGCACGGGCTCAAAGGGTAGGGCAGCGTCAGACAATTATCTGGCGTTCTGGCGGCGCCTGGACGCGCCTGACGCCGCCGGCTCGCCCTCATGTACGCCCAGGTACTATCGGGGCGAGCCGGCGACGCCAGACACGCCCAGTCACTCGCCAGCTCCGCCAGCTAATCGTCCGACGCTGCCCAACCTCGCGCCATGGCCACCACCGACGAGCACCGCACGATCGCCCCGATCGTCGGTCCCGACGATCCGCGTCGGTTCACCGACTCCGGGATCGAGATCAACCGGCAGTACACCGAGCAGGACCTGCCCGGGGACCTGCCGGGACGCCTCGGCGAGCCCGGGGATTACCCCTACACCCGCGGCATCCACCCCGACATGTACCGGGGCAGCTGTGGACGATGCGCCAGTACGCCGGCTACGCGAGCGCCCGGGAGTCGAACGAGCGCTACCGCTACCTGCTCGCCCACGGCTCGACCGGCTTGTCGATGGCCTTCGATCTCCCCACTCAGCTCGGCCTGGACTCCGACGATCCGCGCTGCTTGGGTGAGGTGGGACGGACCGGGGTGGCGATCGACACGATCGACGACATGCGCACCGCGTTCGACGGGATCCCCCTCGACCAGGTCTCGACGTCGATGACCATCAACGCGCCCGCCTCGGTGCTGCTCCTGCTCTACGAGCTCGTCGGGGAAGAGCAGGGAGTGCCGGCCGAGCAGCTGCGCGGGACCACCCAGAACGACATCCTCAAGGAGTACATCGCCCGCGGCAACTTCATCTATCCGCCCACGGGCGCGATCCGCCTGACCACCGATCTGTTCTCGTACTGCCGGGAACGGATCCCGCGCTGGAACACGATCTCGATCAGCGGCTATCACTTCCGCGAGAAGGGCTGCTCGGCCGTGCAGGAGGTCGGGTTCACGCTCGCCAACGGGATCGCCTACGTCCAGGCCGCCCTCGAGGCCGGGCTGGTGGTAGACGAGTTCGCGCCCCGGCTCGCGTTCTTCTTCAACGGCCACAACAACGTCTTCCAGGAGGTGGCCAAGTTCCGGGCGGCGCGGCGGATGTGGGCGAAGATCATGCGCGAGCGCTTCGACGCCAAGGACGAGCGCTCGTGGAAGCTGCGCTTCCACACCCAGACCGGTGGCGTGACCCTGACCGCCCAGCAGCCCGAGAACAACATCGTCCGCGTCGCGCTCCAGGGGTTTGCCGCGGTGTGCGGCGGGACCCAGTCACTGCACACCAACGGCTTCGACGAGGCGCTCGCGTTGCCCACCGAGCGGGCGGCCAAGATCGCGCTGCGCACCCAGCAGATCCTCGGCTATGAGTCCGGCGCTGCCGACACGGTGGACCCGTTCGCGGGGTCGTACTTCGTCGAGGCGCTGACCGATGAGATCGAGACGCGGGCGAGCGAGCTGATCGACAAGGTCGACAGTCTCGGCGGTTCGATCCGCGCGATCGACTTCATCAAGAACGAGATCGAGGAGTCCGCGTTCGGCTACCACGAGCGCTACCGCACCGGGCAGGACATCGTCGTCGGCGTCAACAAGTTCGTCGACGAGGGCGAGCCCGAGGTGCCGGACATCCTCCGGGTCGATCCGCAGTCCGAGCGCGAGCAGGTCGACCGCCTCGTGGCGTTCAAGGATCAGCGGGATGCGGAATTGGTCCAGCGACGGCTAAAGGAAGTGCGTGAAGCTGCCGATAGGACCGACAACCTCCTTCCCACCCTACGGCAGGCCCTCAAGGACCGTTGCACGCTGGGTGAGGTGTGTGGGGCCATGAAGGACGTCTTCGGCGAGTACCAGCCGACGTTCTGAGCCTGGTCCCGCGGGAGGGGAAAACAAGCAGGAAGGGACCCTCGATTGAGCCGGCTGCGGACAGCCGTCATCGCCATCGCTACCGCTGGCGCGATGCTGGCGATCGCTCCCGCCTTCGCTGAGGCGGCGGTCACCAGCTCCAACATCACAACCTGGACCTCGAGCGAGTCGGGTACGCCCCAGAACTCCGCGTACCTGATCTCGTACGACAACCGCAGCACGACGCTGACGGTCAGCGGCGACGCGACACCCGACTCCGGCAACGTCGACGTCGTTTGCTATTTCGGGTCGGGCCTCACATTCGGGGACAAGGTCCTCGCGGCGAACGTGCCCGTGGGCGACGACGGAGGGTTCAGCACGACCGCCTTGATGCGGTCCATCGCCGGGCACGCTTGCCGGTTGCGGGCGATTCCGACCGGCGGCGAGAGCAGCGACGACCTGTCCCAGTTCGCTGGTCCGCAGATCGCCGTCTCAGAGGTGGGGCTCCCGTCGGGCGTCGTGGACGGGAACGCGAACTACCCCTTCGACTTCTATGTCTATGCCGAGTCCCTTACCGGCTCCGCGGCGTGGGACTCGGCAGGCAGTTGCGGACCGTACGCGGCGCCGTATGACTCCTCGTTCGGCCAGGGAAACTTCGCGATCGACTGCGCGGGATCGCTCTTGGGCGCCAATATGCCGGTCGGCGCGACTCGCTCCGAGGTGCAGATCGACGGTCAGAACGCCTACGACGCCGCGTCGGCGGAGGGGCTTTCGGTGGGCAGCGGCGACCTCGCCAAGTTTCCATCGCTAGCCGCGAGCGTGGTCCAGGACCCATCCGATGGCGACGTGACCTCACAGGAGACCGAGAGCTGGGGTACGTGCGCAACCCCGGTGTCATATCCCCCGACGTCAACCGACTGTCCTGTGTTCGCCTCTACCGGCGTCCAGCTCCAACGCGACATCACCACGAGCGACGGTGGCCTAGTGGTCACGATGACGGACAGCTGGTCCTCGACCGATGGGGAGGCCCATTCGCTCGACCTGCTCTATGACGACTATGTCGGCCTGCATTCATCCAATCAGCAGGGTGTGCAGCCCGGTTATGAGTTCCCCGGCCAGAGCACCTTCTCCGCCTACCAGGCCGGCGCGACGCTGCCGGGACCCGGCGCGGGGCCCGGCTCGATCCTGGTCCGCTCGGATGTCAATGCCGCTGTCGGCGACACCTCCCAGGCGATCGGCACGATCACCTTCTCGAGCCCCCCGACCGGGTTCACCTTTGCCAGCAACGACGAATTCGAGGAGCACCAGGTGCTCGAGGTGCCCGCCGCCGGCAGCGTCAGCCTGAGCTATATCTATTCGACCGGTTACGGGGTGGCGCAGGTGCAGGCACTCGCGCTGGCGGCACAGGATCGCCTCGACGCCCCGTTGGTCGCGATCACCTCGCCGGCCGACAACACCACAGTCTCGACCCCGACCGTGAACCTGAGCGGCGTCGCCGGCGCCGGCTCGGGCATCGCGTCGCTGTCGGTCGCCGGTCAGTCCGTACCGGTCGCCCCGGGCGGCAGCTGGAACGCGCAGGTGGCGCTGAACCCCGGGTCGAACACGATCACAGCGCTTGCGACCGACGGCGCCGGCGCGATCGTTCAGACGCAGGTGACCGTTGTGTACGCGCCGCCACCTGGGCCGGCTGCCATCGTCTGCAAGGTCCCCCGGATCAAGGGCATGAAGCTGCCGGCGGCGGAGCGGGCGCTCCGCCGGGCCCACTGCCGGATCGGCCGCATCAAGCACGAGGCCGCGAAGAAGGTCCGCAAGGGCCGTGCGGTCAGCACGAGCCCGCCGTCCGGCCGGCGGCGACCGGCCGGGAGCAAGGTCGAGCTCTGGGTCTCCAATGGGCCCTAGGGCCTGATCTAACGCTCGCTGTCGAGGTCGGCCATCTGGGGCGCTCCGTAGCGGTCGCCGGCGGCCGCGTCGGACGGGATGGCCTGTTCGATCCGCTCGAGGTCCTGGGGCGACAGTTCGAGCTCGAGCGCGCCGAGCGCCTCCTGTAGCTGGTCGCGACGGCGGGCGCCCACCAGCGGGACGATGTCCTGGCCACGCGATCGCACCCACGCGAACGCGATCTGCGCCACCGTGGCGCCCTTCGCGTCCGCGACCGCGCGCAGCTCGTCGACCAGGGCCAGGTTGTGGTGGAGGTTCTCGCCCTGGAAGCGCGGCATCCGCCCGCGCAGGTCGCCGACCTGCGGCTCCGCATCGGCCCGGTAGTGGCCGCCAATCAGCCCGCGCGAGAGCACGCCGTAGGCGGTGATCGCGATGCCGAGTTCGCGGCACGCGGGGAGGATCGCGCGTTCAATCCCGCGCGAGATCAGCGAGTACTCGATCTGAAGGTCGCAGATCGGGTGCACGGCGGCGGCCCGCCGGATCGTCTCCGCCCCGACCTCGGAGAGCCCGATGTAGCGCACGTACCCGGCTTGGACGAGCTCGGCGATCGCGCCGACCGTCTCCTCGATCGGCACGCTTGCGTCGAGCCGCGCCGGGCGGTAGATGTCGATGTGGTCGGTACGCAGCCGCTGGAGCGAGTACGCGCACGCGGTCTTAACCGCCGCCGGGCTCGCGTCGTAGCCAAGCCAGGCTCCATCGGGGCCGCGCTGCGCCCCGAACTTGACGCTGATCAGCGCCTCGTCGCGGTCGCGAGAAGCCAACGCCTCTGCGATCAGCAGCTCGTTGTGTCCCATGCCATAGAAGTCGCCCGTGTCGAGCACGGTGATGCCGGTGTTGAGCGCGGCGTGGATCGTGGCGATCGCCTCGCCCCGGTCGGCGGTGCCGTAGACACCGGACATGCCCATGCAGCCAAGGCCGAACGCCGACACGGTGGGCCCGGCTGCCCCGAGTTGCGTGGTCTGGACCATGGCCCACGTTATAGAGGACTCGCGGCTACGCGGGCGAAACCAGGACCATGAGACAGCACGAGGCAAGCCGGACCCTGGTCAAATCGCCCCCCGAGCTGTGGGCCGAGTGCAGCGATGCGGCTGCGCTCGCCCGTCATCTCGGCGGGTTCGGGGAGATCCGGATCACCCGCCTCGATCCCGAGACCGCCGTCGCCTGGGAGGGCGAGCAAGTACGCGGCACGGTGCGGATCGAGCCGGCGGGGTGGGGGACGAAGGTGATCCTGACCGCCGAGGAGGCGGTCGAGGACGCTGCGCCCACCGAGCCGCCGGCCCCAACCCAGACGCCGGCCCCGAACGAGACCCCGGTGTCCGTCGAGGCTCCGGTCTTTGTGGAGACGCCGGTCCCTGCCGACCCGCCCGTCGCCGCCGAGGCGGACGTGGCCCCGAGCGAGCCGTCGGAGCCGCCTTCCGACTCCGCACCAGCCAGACGACGCCGGTTTCCGCGGCTCCGCGCGTTCCTGCGCGGTCCCCAGCCGGCCGAGCCGGTCCAGGACACGGTAGAACCTCCGCCAGAGGCCGCCCCGGCCCAGCCGGAACCTATGTCGAGCGCTGAACCAGAACCGATGTCGCCCGCTGAGCCGGTGGCCGAGCCCTCAGCGACCGTCGCCCCGGACGCCGACGCCGCGCTCGCCGCGGCGCTCGACAGCCTGGGAGCAGCCCACCACCGGCCTTACTCGCGCGCCTAGCCCTCGACCTTCCCCGGAGGTCCGCCCAGCGACCCGATCAGGGCCGAGAAGCTCTCGCCCGACGCGCTCGGGACGCTGTCGGCGTCGTCGCCTCCCTTCCACTGGCCGAGTTGCATCGCGAGCGTCTCGGTGCCGATCCCGGCTCCCCAGCCGATCTCGATACCGGTCGGGGACCCCGGGACGATCTCGGCCACGGGCTGGCCGGCCGCGAGCGTCTCGCCGACGTGCAGCCCCGCGGCGGGGTTGACACCCTCGGCGTAGTAGACGTAGCGCCCGGTGTACGAGCCGCCGCTCAGGCGGTACTCGATGAATGCCCCGGGCCACCCGGTCCCGCTCATACCGATGTAGGTAACCGTGCCGGCGCCGACCGCGCCGAGCGTCCCGGAGCCCGCGTAGTCGACGCCCTGATCGATCCGCTCGGGCGTGACGCTGGCGTGGGCGAGCGGATTCATATAGCCGCCGGCTGAGACGGGCGGGGTGGGCGCCGCAGGCTTGGGCGCCGGGTGGGAGGTGGCCACCGGGTGCGGCTTCGCGACCGGGTGGGTCGTGGTGGTTGGGTGAGTGCTCGTGGTCGGGTGGCTGGTTGTCGTCGGGTGGGTGGTCGTTGCCGGGTGAGTGCTCGTGGTCGGGGGGGTGGTGGTCGGATGGGTGGTCGTCGCCGGGTGCGTCTTGGTAACCGGATGGCTGGGCAGCGCCGGATGATTGGGGGTCACCGAGTGCCCGGGCGCCGCCGTGTGCACGGCGGCGACCGAATGCGTCGGGCTCGTCCGACTCGCCGCTCCGCCCGTCGTATGCGCGGCGTCCTCGATGGCTCCACCGCCCGTGCTCGGGTGCCCGGCGGGCTGGGGGATGCCGGGCACCCGAGACGCCGCAACGGAGGTGTTGGTTGCCGGGGGCGAGGCGCCTCCGCTGAGCGCATGGGCGGCTCCTCCGCTCGCGCCTCCCGACGCCGTCGCATCATGAGCGAGGGCGAGGTGCTTCGGCGGCGAGTGCAGGGAGGTTGATGTAGTTGGGGTGGTCGAAGTTGAGGCGGTCGCAGCTGGAGCCGCCGAGGCGGACGCGGCCTGAATCGCCGCCGTGGGAGGCCCCGTTGAGCATCCTCGCGCCGCTGCCGAGCCCGGGGCTCGCGACTGCTCCGGCGCTGGACCCGACCGACGAGGCCGCGATCAGGGCATCGGCCGGCCGGGCATGGCCCGCGTCGGCCCGGAATGCGACCCGCTCGCCGCCGGCGCGAGGGCCCCGGCTGCTCAACAGCCCGGGGACGGTCGTCGCGGCCAGCAGGGCGAGGGCCGAGATCCCGCCGGCGCTGGGAAGCGACATGACCGGACGTCGGGCGGCGGCGGACCGACGCAGCTGCGAGTACTGGAGCGATTCTCTGAGGAGGTCGGACCGGGACAGGTCGCGCTCTGGCTGGAGGTGGAACAGCTCCAGCGAGCTACGGGTGGGTCTGCCTCTGCGAGCGAGTGAGCGCTCGAGCGATTGCTGCCACAAATCAGGGCAGGCAAGGTCACGTGCAGCGGTCTCCACTAACTCCTCCTTCTTCGTAGCCTGCGGAGTTAGCTGACGGGCTCGCGCTGTGCGCTACGCCACACGCTGTGGCGATTCGCCCCCGCGCCCCCAAAGGGTCGCAATTGGGTCCTCCGTTCGCCGCCCACGGATGGCGCGGCGATTCGGCTTCTATGTCGTCCGTCGTCGGTGCCGGAGCGCCGATTCCTGCAAGTTGGCGAAGTTGTATCGCATCTTGCAGCGGCAGAGCAAGCGCGACCCGTGGCTCACGGCCGTCCCACACCTCATAAACTCGCCCGCCGGATGCGCGACAAAGCCCCCGAAAGCTACGACGAGAAACTCGGCCAGCTCGAAGAGCTCCGCCACGAGGCGATCCACGCCGGCTCCGAGCAGGCGGTCGCCAAGCAGCACGAGCGCGGCAAGTACACGGCACGGGAACGGGTCGAGAAGCTGCTTGATCCTGGCTCCTTCCAGGAGCTCGACGTGTTCGTGCGCCACCGCACCCACGACTTCGACATGCAGAAGAACCGACCTTACGGCGATGCGGTTGTCACCGGGCACGGGACGATCGACGGCCGGCGCGTGTGCGTGTTCAGCCAGGACTTCACCGTGTTCGGAGGCTCTCTGGGCGAGGTGATGGGCGAGAAGATGTGCAAGATCATGGACCTGGCGGCCAAGATCGGCTGTCCCGTGATCGGGATCAACGACTCCGGTGGGGCGCGCATTCAGGAGGGGGTCGTGAGCCTCGGCGCGTACGGCGACGTGTTCCTGCGAAACGTCCGGTGCTCGGGCGTGATCCCTCAGATCAGTCTGGTCATGGGCCCCTGCGCCGGCGGCGCCGTCTACTCGCCCGCGATCACCGACTTCATCTTCATGGTCAAGGAAACGTCGCACATGTTCATCACCGGCCCCGACGTGATCAAGACGGTCACCGGCGAGGAGGTCGACTTCGAGTCGCTGGGCGGGGCGATGTCGCACAACACGAAGTCGGGCGTTGCTCAGTTCGCCTCCGACGATGAGGATCAGTGCCTGGAGGACACGCGGTACCTGCTGAGCTTCCTCCCCCAGAACAATCTCGAAACGCCGCCGCGCGTCCAGCCGACGGATGACCCGCTGCGGATGGACGAAGAGCTCGACCACGTCGTCCCGGACAGCCCCAACAAGCCTTACGACATGCGCGACGTCGTCCGGCCGATCGTCGACGACGGGGAGTTCTTCGAGGTCCACGAGCACTACGCGCGCAACATCATCTGCGGCTTCGCTCGCTTGAACGGCTACAGCGTGGGGATCGTAGGCAACCAGCCGAACCAGATGGCCGGCGTCCTCGACATCGAATCCTCCGAAAAGGCCGCCCGGTTCATCCGCACCTGCGATGCGTTCAACATCCCGATCCTCACGTTCTGCGACGTGCCCGGCTTCCTGCCGGGGACGGCCCAGGAGTGGGGCGGCATCATCCGCCACGGCGCCAAGCTGCTCTACGCGTACGCCGAAGCGACGGTTCCGAAGATCACGATCATCACCCGGAAGGCCTACGGTGGCGCGTACGACGTCATGGGGTCTAAGCACCTCGCGGCGGACTTCAACTTCGCCTGGCCGATAGCCGAGGTAGCGGTCATGGGGCCCGAGGGTGCCGTCAACATCATCTATCGCCGAGACATCCAGTCTTCACCCACGCCCGACGAGCGTCGGCAGAAGCTGATCAACGACTACAAGGCGCACTTCGCCAACCCGTACGTGGCGGCCGAGCGGGGCTACATCGACGACGTGATCGTCCCGCACGAGACGCGCCCCAAGATCATCACCGCCCTCGAGACGCTCCAGAACAAGCGCCAACCGGGACCGCGGCGTAAGCACGGCAACATCCCTCTGTAACCGGGGGCGTGGCGAAAAAGGCACGCTCCTGGTGCTTTTTTCGCCACGCCGCCGCGCCCTTAGCTATAGCCGAACCGTCTGGGCGGCCACACGGTTGTCCTCCCAGGCGCTGAACGCAGCCGTGGCCACAGCCAGGTCCTGGATCGCCAGGCCGGTGGAGTCGAACAGCGTGACGGCTTCGCCGCCGGGCCGGCCGGGCGCGTCCCCCGCCAGGACCGCCCCGAGCTCGGTCACGTCCGAGCGTGCGACCAGTCCGGCCTCGACCGCGCCGGTCAGCTCGCCACCGTGCGAGGCCTGCTCCCACTCGTCGCAGAACAGCACGCACGACGCCACTGCGCCTACGGAAGCCTCCGCCTTGCCCGGCCCGTCGGCGCCGAGCATGTTCAGGTGCAAGCCGGCGTGCAGCGTGCCCACGTCGACGACGATCACCTCGCCGGGCGTCACGCAGCACACGATGTCGCAGCCGATCGCCTGCTCCAGCGAGCCGGCGCGCCAGTCGAGCTCGTGGGCGAGCGCGTCGGCCGCGGCGACGCGTGCGTCGTGGCAGACGCCCGGCCCGTAGCCCGCCGCGGCCAGGCACCGGGCGGCCCAGGTGCCGTGCAGCCCGCAGCCGACGATCCCGACCGTCCGCGCGTCGGAGGCCGCCAGCGCCGTCGTGGCCACCGCCGCCACCGCCCCGGTCCGCAGGGCGGTCACCGAGCGGGCGTCGAGCAGCATCAGCGGCTCGCCGTCCTCGGCGTCCGACAGGCAGATGACGCCGGTCACCGTCGGCAGTCCGCGCTCGGGATTGCCCGGGAACGAGGTCACCCACTTGAGCAGCGCGAACCCGTCGCCCCGCGCCGGCATGGCCCGGAAGTCGCCGAACGGCGGACTCTCCAGGTAGACCTTGGGCGGCATCACCCAATCGCCGGCCTGATAGCGAAGCAAGCCCTCGTGCACGCGCTCGATCGCCGCATGCGGGGAAACCGCCTGCAGCACGGCGTCGTGATCCAGCACCGGAAGCTCGGGCACGGCGGGCACGATACGCTCGTGCCGCCAAGGCGGCCGCCGTCAGGCGCCGCCCACAGAATCCCTTCCAGATGAACCGGCGACCGAAGCTCACCATCGTGGCACCCGCCGCATCCGCCGAAGAGGCGGCCGCGGTCGTGGCCGCGCTCGAGCGATTCATGCGCGAGACCGCCCCGCCGCTCATCGCTCCCGCTCCCCGCCCCAACCCGTGGCAGCGGGCCGGGCTTCACGAGGGCGTCGACCGCGCTCCGGTCGAGCCCGCGCCCTGGTTGTAATTACGTCCAGTAAGTGAGCCCTTTCCCGCTCTCGTCTTGACAGCGCCGGGCCTCTCTGCGAGCGTCCAGCAGGTTGGCGGGTGGGCCAGCCCTATGGTCCACCGGGGAGTGTGCTTGGGGGCGCAATGTGGGTAGTGCATCCTCGGTCATGTTGTTGGCCGCACCCATGGGACGTAGACAGCGTCTCGGCGCGTTGATGTATCAACGCGCTCAAGCTCGCGCTCGCCGCTGCGACGATGGTCACCGGCATCGCTCAGCCCCCAAAGCCGATGCCGGCCGGCCCGTAGGCGCCGGCTGAGAGCGCGCCGGCTGCCGCGGCGGCTGCCCCCGCCGTCGCGGCGCCGGTCACTTCGGTTGCCCACCCTTCCGTGCGCTTCGGCGGCGCGCCCGCTCGCCGGCTCGCATCGCACGGGCTTCGGCTGCACACCCGTCCTGCGACACCGCTGCCCGAACGGTGATCGCGGTGCGGGCTGGATCGGACGCGAGTGTCGTGGGACGGGCGCTGCAGCCTCGCTCAGGTCCTATCGCGGGCGGGCCCGCCGCCTCTCGCCAGCCGGGCGTCGCAGCCTCGCTCGCAGCTAGGGCGGCACGGGGTGGCGGTTCGGGCCGGACGGGCCCTCGCAGGCCCCACGGACGTCGAGCGCAGCGAGACCCAAGAAGACGGGTAGCAGCCCCACCCCCCAAAATGCCCGAACCCCGATTGCCTTTTGCTAGATTTCGTGGTCCGACCGCGACCTGGAAGGAAGACCGATGCACAGCGCACGCACCGGATCACTCGAGAATCCCGAGGTGCTCGAGAACGTACCGGGGCACGTCATCCCGATCCTCGAGCGCGAGTTCGACGACTTCGACACGGAGTCCACACGCTTCCTGAAGGGTGAGCTCGAGAACGACGAGTTCATCAAGTTCCGCCTCAAGCAGGGGGTTTACGGCCAGCGCCAGCCCGACGTGCAGATGGTGCGGGTCAAGCTCCCGTTCGGCGGGGTGACGCCCGAGCAGCTCGAGGCGTTCGCAGACGGGATCGAGAAGTACGTGCCGCTGCGCAAGGGGCACATCACCACGCGCCAGAACATCCAGATGCATCACATACCCCTGCCCGACGCGGCGGCGCTGATCCGCGACCTGGGCGACGCCGGCCTGTCCTCGCGCGAGGGGTGCGGGAACACGATGCGCAACGTCACCGGCGACCCCCGTGCCGGCACGCTCGAGGGCGAGCTGTTCGACATCACTCCGTATGCCGGCGCGTACGTGCGCTACTTCGTCCGCCATCCCACGACGCAGGCGATGCCGCGCAAGGTCAAGACCGCGTTCGCGGCGACCGACGAGGACAACGCGATCACCCGCATCCATGACGTGGCCTTCATCCCCAAGGTCAAGGACGGTGTTCGCGGCGTAGAAATCCGGGTAGGGGGCGGGACCTCGATCATGCCGCGGCTAGCTCCCACCCTGTACGAGTTCGTCGAACTCGACAACGGCGACTATCTGAAGGTCACCGAGGCCTGCATGCGGATCTTCGACCGCCAAGACTGGCTGCGCGTCAATCGCGCCCGGGCCCGGATCAAGGTCCTGATCGACAAAATCGGGATCGACGAGTTCCGCGACCTCGTCGAGGAGGAGCTCCAGGGCGACTGGGTGCAGGAGCGCGATTTCTCCCTGGACAGGATCGTGTTCGAGTACGACGAAGAGGCAGACGCCCCGACGCAGCCGAACACCTTCGCCAGCCCCAACGGGGACAACCGTGAGTTCACGCACTTCCTCCAGACCAACGTGCAGCGCCAGCGCCAGCGTGGGTTCTCGACCGTCGAGGTCAAGGTGACGCGCGGCGACCTGACCCCCGAGCAGCTCCGCGGAATCGCACAAATCATGCGTGATCACACCGGTAGTGCGGCCCGGACGAGCGTGCACCAGAATCTGATCCTCCGTTGGGTCCGCGACGACTCGGTCTACGCCGTGTGGCGCGCGCTCGGCGAGCTCGGCCTGGGCGACGCCGGCGCCGACGAGATCACCGACGTGGTGAGCTGCCCGGGCACCGACTCGTGCAAGCTCGGGATCACCAGCTCGATGGGCCTGAACCAGGCCATTCACGAGCGTCTGATCCAGATGGAGATCGACGATCAGCTGACCCGGCGCATCCACGTCAAGATGAGCGGTTGCCCGAACGGCTGCGGCCAGCACCACATCGCCAACATCGGCTTCTACGGGGCCTCGATCAAGGTCGGCGACCACACCGTTCCGGCCTACATCCCGCACATCGGGGGCGCCTACGAGGGCGGCGACGTTCGCTACGGACAGCGGCTCAAGGCGCGACTCCCGGCCAAGCGCGTACCCGACGCGGTCGAGCGCTGGGTACGCTTCTACGAATCCGAACGGGCCGACGGCGAGGAATTCAACGCCTTCGTTGACCGCGTCGGCCCCGCGGAGTTCGAGGCTAGGGTGAAGGACCTCACCATGCCGATCGAGTTCAGCCTGGACAACATGAACTACTTCATCGACTGGACCAAGAACTCGCCGTTTGCGGTGATCCGCGGCGAGGGCGAGTGCGCCGTCTGACCGGCGAGCAGCGTATGAGTATCGCCATCCCCAACCTCGAGACCGCCCCTGCCCAGGAGGTACTGGCCTATGCGGTCGAGCGCTTCCACCCGCGGCTGAAGATGGCCTGCTCCTTCCAGAAGGAGGAGTCGGTCCTGCTGCACATGCTGACCGAGATCGAGCCCGAGCCGCGCGTGTTCATGATCGACACCGGCGTGTTGTTCGGGGAGACGCTCCAGACCTGGAAGCGGTTCGAGGACAGTTTCGGCGTCAACATCGAGGTGATCGACGCGCGCAGCCCGGACGAGCCGTGGACGGCGAGCCGGTGCTGCGGCGAGGCGAAGGTCGATGCCCTCGAGCGGGCGCTCGACGACATCGATGCGTGGGTCACGGGCATCCGCCGCGAGCAGGCTCCGACTCGCGCGGGTGCCAGCAAGCTCGAGCGCGACGATCGGCGCGGCATCTGGAAGGTCAATCCGCTGGTCGACTGGTCGGAGAAGGACCTGTGGCGCTACATCTTCGAGAACGATTTGCCCTATCACCCGCTGCACGACCAGGGCTACGCGTCAATCGGGTGCGAGCCGTGCACGCGGCCGGGCTCCGGGCGCGAGGGACGGTGGGCCGGGCAGGACAAGACCGAATGTGGAATCCACGAATGAACAGGACGTCCGGTTGAACCCGCTGCATTACGAGCTGTCGCACCTGGAGACCCTCGAGGCCGAATCGATCCACATCTTCCGCGAGGTCGCGGCCGAGTTCGAGCACCCCGTGTTGCTGTTCAGCGGTGGCAAGGACTCGCTCGTGCTCCTGCGCCTGGCGGAGAAGGCGTTCCGGCCGGGACGGTTCCCGTTCCCGATCATGCACGTCGACACCGGTCACAACTTCCCCGAGGTGCTCGAGTTCCGCGACCGCCTGATCGAGGACATGGGCGAGCGGCTGATCGTCGCCTCGGTACAGGAGTCCATCGATCGGGGCCGGGTAGCCGAGGAGACCGGCCCGCGCGCTTCGCGCAATCGCCTGCAGACCGTGACGCTGCTCGACGCGATCGCCGAGCACGGCTTCGACGCGGCGTTCGGCGGCGCGCGGCGCGACGAGGAGCGCGCCCGGGCCAAGGAGCGCGTGTTCTCGTTCCGCGACGACTTCGGCCAGTGGGAGCCCAAGCGCCAGCGCCCCGAGGTGTGGGCCCTGTTCAACGGCCGCATCCGCAAGGGCGAGCACGTGCGGGTGTTCCCGCTCTCGAACTGGACCGAGCTCGACGTCTGGCAGTACATCGCGCAGGAGAAGCTCGAGGTTCCGAGCATCTACTACGCGCACACCCGCCAGGTGTTCCAGCGCGACGGGATGCTCTACGCGATGAGCCCTTATGTTCAGCTAATCGACGGCGAGTCGCCGTTCGAGGCCTCGGTCCGTTACCGCACGGTCGGCGACATGACCTGTACGGGCGCCGTCCGCTCCCACGCCACGACCCTCCCGGAGGTCGTCTCCGAGATCGCCGCCACACGCGTCACCGAGCGGGGAGAGACCCGCGCCGATGACCGCGTGACCGAGGCGGCGATGGAGGATCGTAAGCGCGAGGGCTACTTCTAGAGGACGGTGAGCTCCACCCGATGACCCCCGGCGCCGCCTCCAACGGCCACGCTGTCATGTCCCGCACGAGCGAGATGCTCCGCTTCGCCACCGCCGGCTCGGTCGATGACGGCAAGTCGACCCTGATCGGGCGGCTGCTGCATGACTCCAAGGCCATCCTCGAGGACCAGCTCGAGCACGTCATACAGACCTCCGAGCGGCGCGGCGAGGGCTTCGTGAACCTCGCGCTGCTCACGGACGGCCTGCGGGCCGAGCGCGAGCAGGGGATCACGATCGACGTCGCCTATCGGTACTTCCAGACCGCCCGGCGTAAGTTCGTGATCGCCGACACGCCGGGGCACGAGCAGTACACGCGCAACATGGTCACCGGCGCCTCGACCGCCGATTTGTCGATCGTCTTGGTCGACGCCCGCAACGGCGTGAGCGAACAGACCCGTCGGCACGCCTACATTGCCTCGCTGCTGAGGATTCCGCACCTGGTTGTGTGCGTCAACAAGATGGACCTCGTTGGCTACGACGAGGCTGTCTTCGACCGGGTGGTCGAGGAGCTGACCGACTGGACGGCGCTGCTCGACATCTCGGATGTCACCTTCATTCCGATCTCGGCGCTGCGCGGCGACAACGTCGTCGAGCGCTCGCTCGAGATGCACTGGTACGACGGACCACCGCTTCTCTACCACCTCGAGCACGTGGTTATCGCCTCCGACCGCAACCTGACCGATCTGCGCTTCCCCGTCCAGTGGGTGATCCGGCCCGGCCCGCAGTCTGAGGATCCTGACTACCGCGGGTATGCGGGACAGCTTGCCGGCGGCATGCTGCGGGCCGGTGATGAGGTGCTCGTGCTGCCGAGCGGGCAGCGGTCCCGGATCGTCGCCATCGACACCTTCGACGGTCCGGTGGAGACGGCGTTCCCGGACATGTCGGTGACCGTGCGGGTGGCGGACGACCTGGACATCTCACGCGGGGACATGATCGTCGAGACAGCCGATCCGCCGACCGCGGCGCGTGAGCTCGACGCGATGCTCTGCTGGATGGGCTCGGCGCCGTTGACCCCCGGCGCCCGGCTGGTGATCAAGCACACGACCCGCACCACGCGGGCCCGGATCGAGGAGCTCGACTACCGGGTCGACATCAACACGCTCGAGCACGAGCCCGCCGAGCAGCTGGATCTGAACGAGATCGGCCGGGTGCGGATACGCACCGGCTCGCCGTTGATGGCCGATCCCTACGCCCGCAACCGGACCACCGGTAGCTTCATCCTGATCGACGAGTCGAGCAACGACACGGTCGCGGCCGGGATGATCCTCGCCGCAAGCTAGCGCGCGCAATCGCTGCCCGAACCGACCTGGCACCGCGTCAGCCGATGGGCGAGTTAGCCGTTCCGATGTGGGCGCAGGCGCGCGAGGATCCTGTTGGGGAGCGAGGGGCGCGGGGGATCCCAGTCGTCGTCGAGACGCGCCTGCTTCACCGCTTCTCGTGCTGCGGCGGCCTCGCGGAGCCGCTCCTGACGGGCCTGCGCTCGGACGTTGCCGCTGTATTGCTGGGGACCGAAGTAGTTCATATCGACTAGAGGCTCAAGCGGTCGTCCTGATACGAAGAATAGGACCCGAGGCGCCGCCGACGGATCCGCTGACCCTCTAAAGTCCCGCGCCGCATGTTCACAAAGATTCTCATCGCGAACCGCGGCGAGATCGCGGTCCGCATCATGCGCGCCTGCGAGGAGCTGGGCATCGACACGGTCGCCGTCTACTCCGAGCTCGACCGTGACGCCGTCCACGTCAAGCGCGCCGGCGAGGCGTACCTGCTCGGCCCCGGTCCCGCCGCCGAGAGCTATCTCGTGATCGACAAGCTGATCGACGTCGTGCGCCGTTCGGGCGCCGAGGCGGTTCATCCCGGGTATGGGTTCCTGGCCGAGAACGCCGGCTTCGCGGCCGCTCTCGAGGAGGCCGGGATCACCTTCATCGGCCCGCCCGCCTCGGCGATCGAGGCGATGGGCTCCAAGACGCGCGCCCGCGAGCTGATGGCCAAGGCCGGCGTGCCGATCGTCCCGGGGACGACCGAGCCGGTGGCGAGCGTCGAGGACGCGCGCAGGGTGATCGAGGAGACGGTCGGCTATCCCGTGGCGATCAAGGCGGCCGGCGGCGGTGGCGGCAAGGGTTTCCGGGTCGCCCTTGACGACTCCAAGCTCCAGGATGCCTTCGAGGGCGCCGCCCGCGAGGGCGAGAAGTTCTTCGGCGACGGTACGGTCTATCTCGAGCGCTACCTGCCCGATCCTCGCCACGTCGAGGTCCAGGTCCTGGCCGACACGCACGGGAACGTGATCCACCTCGGTGAGCGCGACTGCTCGGTGCAACGCCGCCACCAGAAGCTGATCGAGGAGGCACCTGCGCCGGCCGTCGATTCCGAGCTGCGCGCCCGAATCGGGAAGATCGCGACGGACGCGGCGGCCGCCGTCAAATACACCGGCGCCGGGACGATCGAGGGGCTGCTCCAGGACGGCGAGTACTTCTTCCTCGAGATGAATACCCGCGTCCAGGTCGAGCACTGCGTGACCGAGATGGTCACCGGGATCGACATCGTCAAGGAGGGCATCCGGGTGGCGGCCGGCGAGCCCCTGTCGATTGGCCAGGAGGACCTGCGGTTGCGTGGCCACGCGATCGAGTGTCGGATCAACGCCGAGGACGCTTCGAAGAACTTCGCCCCGGCGCCCGGTTCGATCGGCGCGTACCGCGAACCGGCCGGGCCCGGCGTACGCGTCGATTCCGGCGTGCAGGCCGGCTCGGAGATCTCGCCGATGTACGACCCGATGGTGGCCAAACTGATCGTGTGGGACGTGGATCGCGAGCAGGCCACCGCCCGCATGCTCCGGGCACTGCGCGAGTATGAGATCGGGGAGCTGAAGACGCTGCTGCCGTTCCACCAGGCGCTGCTCCAGACGCGCCAGTGGCACGACGCCGAGACCTGCCGCGACCTCATCGAGGATCGCGCGTGGCTCAAGGAGCTCGCGTTCCCCAAGCCGGAGACGCCCGCCGCCGAGGGCGAGGACCGCGCCGAGGCCGTCCAGCAGAGCTACACGGTCGAGGTGTCGGGCAAGCGCTTCGACGTGAAGGTGATCGGGCCGCCCCTAGCGGCCTCCGCGGCGCTCAACGGCGCGGCCGCGGCTGCCCCGGTCGGTGCGGGCGCGCCGGCCTCGCGGCGCGCGCCCCGACGCAGCGAGCGTTCGGGCCGCGCCAGCGGCGGTGGCGGTGGCGGCGACACCCTGTCCTCGCCGCTTCAGGGGACCGTGCTCAAGGTCGCGGTCGAGCAGGGCGCTGCGGTCGAGGAGGGCGCGCTGGTCGCCGTGATCGAGGCGATGAAGATGGAGAACGAGATCACCGCCCATAAGGCCGGTGTGGTGTCGCAGCTGCCGATCGCGGTGGGCGCGTCGGTCGCTACGGGCGACACGCTGGCGGTGATCAGCCAGGCGAGCGACTAGCGACCGCCGGCGCGCGCCGGCGCCATGCCGGCAGCCGGTCCGGCCACGTGAACCCTCGGTCCGGCCAGGCGAGCGTCACGAACAGCGCGCACAGCACCAAGTCACGACCCACCACCGCCCACGATTCGAGCGGCTCGAACGTCTTCAGCGGGTCGAAGTGCAGCGGGTAGTAGATCTGCGTCATCGACATCGCGCACGCGAGCAGCGCCACCGCGGCCAGTCCGCGCCGGCCGCGTAGGACCGCCACCATCGGCGCGAGCCAGATCAGATACTGGGGCGAGAGCACCCGGTCGAACACGATGAACGCGCACACCGCGGCCGCGGACGACGCGAGCAGCCGTGCCCGGGTGGCCGGGCCCCGGGCGTAGAGCAGCCACACCGTCACCAGGGAGACGAGCTGGAGGATGCTCATGACTTCCGCGAACGCCATCGGGACGTGACCGTCGAGGTTGTCCGAGCTGTGGGTGAAGTAGTACGACAGATGCAGCCCGATCAGCTGGTGGGCGGCGAGGAACAGCGCCGCCCCGACGCTCTCGAGCTGCAGTGGACGGTTCTCCTGTCCGTGGATCGCCCACCACACCCCCTTCGGGGCGACCACAAGAAAGGGCAGGAAGCAGACCAGCACCACCGCGGCGAATACCGCCAGGCACCAGAGCGCGGCCCGCCGGCCCTCGCGCCGCCACACGTACATCAAGGCGATCGGCAGGATCACGATCGGATACGCCTTGGCCGCCGTACCCAGGCCGAGCAGCACGAAAGCGCTCCACTTGCGGTCGAAGTAGAGCGCCGCCAGGGCGGCGATTGTCAGCATGGCCGGGAACAGGTCGTAGCGGGAGAGGAGCACCGCTCCGAGCAGCACCGGCGAGAAGGCGATCAGCGCCACGCCGCACGCCAGCTGCCGGTTGCTCACCCGCTGCGCGCACAGCACGAGCGCGGACAGGCCGGCGGCGATCACGCCGCACGCGGCCATCATCAACTCGAACACGGTCATGTAGCCCGAGAAGCTGTGGCCGGCGAGCAGGCGCGGAAGAACGAAGATGGGCAGCGACAACGGCGGGTACTCGACCGAGAAGTCGCGATAGGGGAACAGCCCGCGGCCCACGATGTTGTTCGCGTATTTGAAGTACTCGCGAGTGTCCCACTGGCGGTCGAGCGCGTACCAGCCGTGATGGACCAGGTACCACGAGATCACGAAGCCGATCGTCGCCCCCGCCACGGCCAGCGCGGTGCGCTGCCGGTCCGAGGAGACTGATCCGGCGCGCCCCGCGGGCACCCGAATCGGCGTGCCGGCGAGCTCGAGCACGGAGTTAGACGGTGGTGTGGCTGGGGTCTCAGGCATGGCTCGTAGCCGTTCCCGGTGAGGCACGGCTGTACCTCGGTCCCGTCGAGGGCCCGCAAACACGTCGCCGGCGGGGATTATCCAGCACCTGCGCGCAATTTGACTGCCTGGCGGCGGCCTTCACGTGACCTTCACCTTCGTCGCGATGTCGTAACCGTAGGCATACATGGCGAGCTGCCCGATCCGGTACACCGCGACCGGGCGCCCGAGGTCCGGCGTCGGCGCGTTGATGCTCTCGTTCGTGAGGTCATCGACGAGCAGGAAGCTGTGAACGTGTGCGCGGGGCTCGTACCAGCTCGAGATGAAGTGAAGGTCGAATCGGCAGAGATTTGCGCCGCCGTTACAGGCCGATACCGGATAGACCTGCACGCGAAAAGCAGTTGCCCAGGTGATCGGGGCCGCCTCCCAGTAGCCGGCATACCCGATGCTGAGGTGGTGGCGCGCGGCGATCTGGGCGACCTGCTGCGCTTGGGTGGCGGTTAGCGGCGGAGGATGGAATGCGCGAAGGCGGCTGGTCGCGCCGTCGGCCAGCGAGACGATGCCTCCGAGCGCGAACAGGCACGTTCCTGCCAGCACGGCGGCCTCGATTCGACGGTGGCCCGCGGCGGCGGCCGGCACCACCGCAGCGGCCGCGTAGAGCAGTCCGACCAGGTACCGGTCGGCGCCGATATCGACCGGCGCCGCGCTGAATAGGAACGCCAGCGTAAGCACGATGGCCGACGAGCACCAGAACACGTAGAACGCATTGGTGGCAGCGGTAAGCGCGTCGGGGTTCGTCCTGGCGGGCGAGTCGCCGGTGCCGCGGTTGCGCCGCCGCAGTGCGCGCCATCCCAACCACGGAATCGAGACCACCGCCGCGACGCTGAGCACCGCGCAGACGAACGCGAGCGCCGATCCGAGCGTCGACGGGCGGCCGAGGTACTTGCCGTTGCCGAGCACGACGATCGACCTCCACCACAGATGGAAGTTCGCCCCGGTCTTCGCCCCCACCGTCAGCGTCGTCGTGTCGAGGCCCGGCTCGGGCGTGACCGATAGCGCGGACATGACGATGGCGGTGCTCGCCCACGCGATGGCGACCGTGGCGAGCGTCGCGACGCCCGTCCACAGCGCCCGCCTGCTCCGGCGTCCCGGTACGAGGAGGGCGGTCGCGATCAGCGCCAGCGCGAACGGCGCCACCGCGGCCAAGGCCGCCAGCGGATCGGAGCCGGCGTTGACGCCGACGATCGTTCCGATCACCAGGACCATCGCCGCGAGCAGCGGCCAGGGCAGCGTGGTGGCGCGCCGCTCGAGCATGACCAGAAACGCCCCCAACAGAGCCAGGCAGAACCAATCCGGGGCGTGCTGCGTGGTTGAGAGCAGTAGCCCCACAGTTGCCGGCGAGGCGCAGATGAGGAGGACCGCGCACAGCCCCGCCGCCCACTTGCCCGCCACCTGCCATACCGAAGATGCCGCGAGGCCGGCCCCGGCCAGCGCCATCGCGTAGGGCGCCCCCTCCCACACCTGACGGTGGTGCGGTAGCCACTTGGTGGCCAGGTCGAAGAGCAGCGTCGCGTACCACCCGAACTCGCCCAGCACCACGTTTGCGTGTGCCGGCGCGACGCCAAACAACTGGCTGATCACCGGGGCCGACGCGGCATCGGCGTCGAGGTTGGTCGAGACGATCGCGCCCTCGAGCCGGTGCGCCATCAGGATCAGGTAGACCAGCGCGAACGGCAGCGCCGCCCATCGGGTGTAGCGCCACGGATGCTCTAGGAAGCGAGCGGACCGTACTTCGTCGCTGGCGCTCGGCGGCCGGGGACGAGAGAACCGGCGACGGCTCCCGGTGCCGGTGCCGGCGGTGCTCACGGCGTGGGCGGATAGAGCGTCGCTTGCGCCCGCGTGCCGGGTCCGAGCGAGGTCCGGACGATGGCGCTGCCCCGCTTGCGCCCGCGCACCACGTAAACCGTGGCGCCGTCCACCTTCATCTCCCTCGCGAGGCCGGCCTTGAGCCGGGCCAGCCGGGCGGGCGAGCGCGTGAAGTGCCCGGTGCGGGCGAACTCGGTTCGTTCGGCCGCTGACGCAAAGGCAAGCGTCCGCTCAGCCTGGTGCTGGAGATCGTTGGCGCTCTCCGCGACCGCGGCGAACGAGAGCAGGATCCCGGCTGCCAGCACCACCAGGAACGCCGGCAGGGCGCGCTCGGCCGCGCGTCTGCGGCCGGCGATCAGCAGTACGCCGGCGCCGACCGCGACGGCGACGCCGAGGCAGCCCACGGCGATGGCGATGGTGGCGAGGGTCGAGTAGCCCATGCGGGCGTAGGGTAGAGGGCAGGGGCGCAGCCGGGCGGGTTAATGCGCGCTTTTCGCGTGCTCAGCGTTACTGGCGTGGATGCCACGCTGAGTCTCGGTGCGGCGGCCCGCAGGCAACGGCGCGTCGACGCCGGCGTCACGCAGCGCGCGCAGGTAGGCGAGGTCTTCCTCGAGCAGCGTGAGCGCCTCGGTTCTCTGCAGCGGCCGGCCGTGTCCGGGGACGACCGTGTCGGCCCGCTCGACGATCGGGCGCAGCCGGTCGAGCGTGGCCTCGTACGCGTCAAGCGACCCGTCGGTCGAGATCCATGGGATCTCGACCGGGGAGAGGTAGTCGCCGCAAACCAGCGTTCCGAGCCACGGGATGAGGTAGGCGGTGCCATCGGCGGTGTGTCCGTCCGCCGGGTAGAGCTCGAGCTCGCGATCCGGCGATCCTTCGGTCAAGCCGAGCGACAGGCGTCCCGGCACCGGGAGGGGCTGGATCCCGGCCAGCGCCAGCGGCCGGCGGTCGTCCACGTACTGCGACTCGTCGAAGCGCTTCAGGTCACGTTGTGCGGAGCCCGGTTCAGCGGCGAGGCGCTCCGCCGTGCTCTCGCCGCAGCCGAGCGATGCCTCCGGGAAGGCCAGGCGCCCCAGGAGGTGATCCCAGTCGGCGTGCGTGGCCAGCAGGCCAGATACGGGGAAGGCCGCCTGCTCGAGCACGCCGGGCAGGGCATCGAGTTCGTCCGGGTAGATCGGCGAGTCGATCACGAACCCCTCACCGCCACCGCGGAGCACCGTGCACGTCGTCTGCCCGTACCGGCTGATGAAGACGATCAGGTCGGAGTGGACGCTGAGCGCGCGCACATCTAGGAGCTGCAGCCCGCCTCGGACCTACGAGACGCCGACGAGTTTCGCCGCCTCGCGCAGGGTGCTCACCTCGGCGTCCGGCTTCTTCTGGTTGGACTCGAGCGTCTCCTTGTCCCGGTTGACCCAGATCACGGGCACCTTGCGCTTCAGGCACGGCTCAACGTCGTAGTAGTAGCTGGCCGCGACGTGGACCCAACCCTTCTTCCCACCGATCCGGCGCTCGCATTCGGCGAAGTGGGCCGGGTCGGGCTTGTAGGAGCGCACCTGCTGCGCGGTGACGACTAGGTCGAAGTCGAGCGGAATGTGTCGGCGCGTCTGGCCGAGCAGCTTGTCGTCGATATTCGAGATGAGCCCGATCTTGTGCTTCTTCTTGACCTTCTGGAGGACGGAGTTGGTCTCCTTGAACGGGGGCCAGCGCTGCACCGAGTCGGGCAGGAAGCCGGCCCGGGAGGGCTCCAACGGCCATCCCAGGGTTTTGGCGATCTGCACCGCGGTCCGCCGCAGCACCTCGGCGTACAGCTCGTAGGAGCCCGCCTGGATCTGCTTTTGGACCTCGTAGAACAGCGGGATCAACTCGTCGCGCTCGATCGTGAACCCGTCTCGTTCGGCCTCGGCCCTGAACGCATCGTAGGCGCCGGTCTCCCAGTCGATCAGGGTTCCATACACGTCGAAGGTCACGAACGTGATGTCCTTTGGGATCGCCATGGCGCGGCCATGATGCCATGGGGACGGAGGAAAATGCTTTTCCACGTGTTCTGAGGGCCTCGCGGCCGCCTTTGGGCGTGACCTACTACAGTCCAGCCGCGGATGGATCTCCTCGAATACCAGGGCAAGCAGCTGTTCGCGCGCCACGGCGTCCCCGTGCCCAAGGGGCAGCCGGCGCGTACGGTCGAGGACGCGGTGGCCGCGGCCGAGGGGGTCGGGTATCCGTGCGCGATCAAGGCGCAGGTTCAGATCGGGGGCCGCGGCAAGTTGGGCGGAATCAAGATTGCGCGCGACCGCGCCGAGGCTGAGGAGTACGCCCGCGCCATCCTGGGGATGGACATCCGCGGACTCACTGTCCACGAGCTGTGGATCGAGGGTGCCTCGGAGATCGCCGCCGAGTATTACGCCTCGGTCGTGTTCGACCGGTCGGCCAAGGCGCCCCTGGTCATGCTCTCGACCAAGGGCGGCATGGACATCGAGCAGGTGGCCGACGAGGACCCGGACGCCATCGCCACCCTCCACGTCGACCCGTTGCTGGGGTTCCAGGACTTTCACGGCCGCCGGTTGGCGTTCGAGGCCGGCGTCGACGCCGACGTGGTCCGCCCCGTGGGGGCGATGCTGGCCAAGCTCTATGACGTGTTCACCAGCGAGGAGGCGACGCTGGTCGAGGTCAACCCGCTGATCGTCACCCCCGAGCGCGATGTCAAGGCGCTCGACGCCAAGGTCACCCTCGACGACAATGCCCTTTACCGCCATGGCGACAACGCCGACCTGCGCGACCTGTCGGGCGAGGATCGCCAGGAGCGGATGGCCAAGGAGCGCGGCCTGACCTACGTCAAGCTCGACGGCGATGTGGGCATCCTGGCCAACGGCGCCGGGCTGTCGATGTCGACGCTCGACGTCGTCGCCGAGGCCGGCGGCACGCCCGCCAACTTCCTCGACGCCGGGGGCGGGTCGCGCGCGGACGCCATCACCAGCGCGGTTGAGGTCATCCTCTCCGACCCCAAGGTGAAGGCGGTGTTGTTCAACATCTTCGGCGGCATTACCCGCTGCGACGAGGTGGCGAAGGGCCTGATCGAGGCGTTCAAGCAGATCAATCCGACCGTGCCGTTCGTGGTCCGCCTGGACGGGACGAACGGCGAGGAGGGTCGTGCCCTGCTGGCCGAAGCCCAGCTGCCCAACGTGTACACCGAATCGACCATGGACGGCGCGGCCGCCAAGGTCGTGGAATTGGCTGCGTCCGGTCGCGCCCCTGCGGCCGCGGGGTAGAGCTCATGAGCATCCTCGTCGACGAGAAGACCCGTCTGTGCACCTCTGGCATCACCGGCCGTGAGGGCACCTTTCACTCGCTGCGCAACCGGGAGTACGGCACCCAGGTCGTGGCCGGGGTGACGCCCGGCAAGGGTGGTCAGGACGTCGAGGGCATTCCCGTCTTCAACACCTTCCGCGAGGCGGTGGATAAGGAGGGGGCGAACACGGCGATGGTCTTCGTGCCGCCGCGGTTTGCCGCCGACTCGATCCTGGAGGCGGAGGACGCCGGCATCGAGCTGATCATCTGCATCACCGAGGGCATTCCGGCCCACGACGAATTGCGCGTCTACAACGTGCTCAAGAAGAACGGCCGGTCGCGGCTGATCGGACCCAATTGCCCGGGCATCCTGTCGCCGGGCAAGGCGAGCGTCGGGATCATCCCGGCCTCGTTCTTCAAGGAGGGCAACGTCGGCGTCGTCTCGCGCTCGGGCACGTTGACCTACCAGATCGGCAACGTGCTGGCCCAGAGCGGGTTCGGCAACTCCTCGATCGTCGGCATCGGCGGCGATCCCGTGCCCGGCACCGACTTCATCGACGTGCTCGGGATGTTCCAGGAGGACCCCGAGACCGAGCTCATCGTGATGTGCGGCGAGATCGGGGGCGACGCCGAGGAGCGCGCCGCCGAGTTCATCGCCGAGCACGTGACCAAGCCCGTCGTGGCCTACATCGCCGGCTTCACAGCGCCGCCGGGCAAGACCATGGGCCACGCCGGCGCGATCGTCTCGGGCTCGCGCGGCACGGCCAAGGCCAAGGCCGCGGCGCTCGAGAGCAAGGGCGTGCAGGTCGGCCGGACCCCGACCCAGGTGGCCGAGCTGGCGGCGTCGCTGCTGGCCGCGGCGGCGTAGGACCGTACTAACCCGGGACTCGCGCGGGTAGTACGGCCGGAGAGGCCGTTACGCTCCGGCGCTGGTCGTGACCACGGGCGAGCACGTGAGCAGCGCCGAGCATCTCGCGGAGATGGACCGGCTGCTGCGCGACATCCAGGTCGAGCTCGAGCCCGGCCGTGAACCGGCGCCGGCGCTCGCGGCGCCGCCACCCGACGCCGAGGTCGAGGCATCGGAGCCCGCGCCGCAGGCACCTCAGGCCACGGGTGGCGGGGACCAGTTTCAGGCGCTCAGCCTGCTCGCCGCCCGCCTCCTCGCCTCGATGCGCGAGCTGCTCGACGGCTACGAGCAGTTCCTGGTCCGGATGCCCTCGGTCAGCCCGCCGGCGCCCGTCCGTCCCCGCCCGACGACCCGCCCCCAGGCGGCGCCAAGCCGCGACGACCCAGACGTCACCGTCGCCGCCGGCCCGTTCGTGAGCCTCGACGCCCTGTGCTCCTTCGAACACGCCGTCTCGCGACTGCCCGGCGTCCGCGACGTGGCTGTGCGGGGGTACGAGGGATCGGACCGAGCGATCATCGAGGTGCGGCTCGATCGCAACGGCGGCTAACACGCCTCCCAGACGGAAGTCCGTACTCTTCAACCCATGCCCTCCACGATCTCCTTCGCTCGCGGCGCGCCCTCACTCGACATCGTCGACGTCGACGGCCTGCGCGCCGCCGCCGACGCTGCGTTCACGGCCGATCCGGGCGGAATGACCGGATACGGGACTGCCATCGGCTATCCGCCGCTGCGCGCGTGGATCGCCGAGCGCCACCAGGTCGCTCCCGAGCAGGTCGTGGTCACAAACGGCTCGATGCAGGCCGACGCGTTCCTGTTCGACGCGCTGGTCCAGGAGGGCGACTGCGTCATCGTCGAGCGCCCGACCTACGACCGGACGCTGCTCTCGCTGCGCAACCGGGGTGCCGATGTGCGGATGGTCGAGCTCGAGCCCGATGGCATCGACGTTGCCGCGGTCGAGCGTCTGCTCGCCTCCGGCGTGCAGCCGAAGCTCGCCCACATCATCCCGAACTTCCAGAACCCGGCCGGCTACACGCTGTCGGCCGAGAAGCGCGACCGCCTGCTCGAGCTCGCCCGCACCCACGAGTTCACGATCTTCGAGGACGACCCGTATGTCGCCCTACGCTTCGAGGGCTCGCCGCTGCCGACCATGCTCTCGATGGATCAGGGCGAGACCGTCGTCTACGCCTCCTCGTTCTCCAAGACGGTGTGCCCGGGCATCCGCGTCGGCTACCTGGTCGGACCGGCCGAGGTGATCGCCCGGGTTGTGAAGATCGCCACGACGACCTACATCTCGCCGAACATGGTGGCGGAGGCGATCGTGCACCAGTTCTGCGTATCAGGCGCGATCGAGCGCTCGATCGAGAACGTCCGCAAGGCGCTCCACGAGCGGGCCGACACGCTTTGCAATACGCTCCAGCGAGAGCTCCCCGACGCCCGGTTCGTCAAGCCGATGGGCGGCTACTTCCTGTGGGTCGACCTACCGCGCGGCACCGACGTGGGCGCGCTGTTCGAGGCGGCCGCGGAGCACGGCGTCCAGTTCGTGAAGGGGACCGACTTCGTCCTTGATGGGGCCAAATCGAGCCTGCGCCTGGCCTACTCGGGCGTGACCCCCGCGGAAATCGAAGAAGGCGTCAAGCGCCTGGCCGAGGCCTATAACCAGCTCTCGGTCGCGGCTGACGCGAATGCGGCCTAAGAGGGCATCTCAAAACGCTGGCACGCGTCTGGCGGCGGCGGACCTGCGCGATGCTGCGTCCTCGGGGGTCCGACGTAGCGCTGCTACGCCTTCACCCCCTACGGCCTTGCCTCGCTTGGTCCGGCGCTCGCCGGCCACGCGCCCCGTTTAGAGATGACCTCTGAGGAAATCGAGGCCCTCGGAGACCTTGCCGGCGACGCGGCGGCCGGCGCCACAAAGCAGATCCAGGAGTTCCACACCGGCATAGCCCGCCGCGTGTGGCGTCAGGTCGGGCCGGCCGCGCTCCCGGTCAAGCTAGCCCACGACCGGATCGCCAAGCGGGCCTACACGGCGGCGGGCGGCCTGACTCGCACCGTCGTCCGCGCCGGCGCACACGCGGCGAGCAGAGCGCAGGCTCCTGACGCCCCGTCGATTCACGGCTCAGCTGCCGGCCGGGCCGTGATCAGCGCCCTCAACGGCGCGCTCGGGGACACGCTCGTGCGCCGGCGCAACGCACTGGCCCTGGAGATGACGATCCGCCGCAAGGGACGGGACGTCGAGGTCACTCGTTCCGAGCTCAGCGACGCCTATCCCAACGCCAAGCAAAAGCTCGCGGTCTTCGTGCCCGGCCTGTGCGAGACCGACGAGGCCTGGAATGGGTTCCCCGCCCGCCCCGCGACGCGGCGCGCCCCCTACGGGCATCGCATGGAGATCGAGCTCGGCTACAGCCCGATATCCGTGCGCTACAACACCGGGCGCCACATCTCCGAGAACGGGCGCGACCTTGCCGACCTGCTCGAAAACCTGGTCGCCGAGTGGCCGACCGACGTGCACGAGCTGGTCCTGATCGGGCACTCGATGGGGGGTCTGGTCTCGCGCAGCGCCTGTCACTACGGCGCCGGCAGCGCCTGGGTGGCCAAGGTCCATCACGTGTTCACGCTGGGGACGCCGCACCGTGGCGCGCCGCTCGAGCAGGCGGCCAATGCGGCCAGCGTGGCGCTTGCGCGCCTGCCGGAGACGCGGCCGATTGCGAAAGCCCTGAACCTCCGCAGCTCGGGGATCAAGGACCTCCGGTACGGCTACCTGGTCGACGAGTGCTGGATGGACCAGGACTGCGACGCGTATCTGCGCGACACCTCACGCGAGGTCCCGTTCCTGGCCAACGCGCGCCACTACTTCATCTGCGCCACGCTGACGCGCGAGGCTGACGCGCCCGCCAGCCGGATCATCGGTGACGTGCTCGTGCTCCGGCCGAGCGCGTGGGCACACGAGTCCAACGCCAAGCGGCTGCGCTTCCCGATCGAGCACTACTACCACCTCGGCAAGGCCAACCACTTCGACCTGCTCAACCACCCGGCGATCTTCGACCAGATGCGCCGCTGCCTGGCGAGTCAGCGGGTACTCAGCGCCTGATCAGCGCCCGTACCGCTCGCGCCCGAGCACCAACTGCTCGGGTAGCGCAATCCGCGGCGGCGGCGAAGGATCGGCTATGACCGACACGGTCTCAGCCACGCTCGCGGTGATCGTCGCGGTCGCGCCGTTTGACCGCACCGAGACCGTCTCGCCGTCGTTGGCGGCAACCTCGCCCTTCAGCCCCGGCTCGATCCCCGACTCCTTCAGGTAGTGAAGGAGATCCTCGGCCTCGTTCTCCAGGCGCAGGATCGTCACCTCGGCGCCGACGGAGCAGTCGGCAAGAGGTACGCCGTCGATCCGCTCGTGGACCCGGATCGGGTGGCCGTGGGGGCAGGTCTTGGCGTCGCCGACCGTGGCGCGGACGTAGGCCTCGAAGCGCGGCGTCATCGCGTGCTCGAGCCTCTCCGCCTCCTCGTGCACGTCATCCCACGGCACCCCGACCGTGTCGGTCAGGAAGCGTTCGATCATTCTGTGGCGGCCGACGATGCTTTCCGCGTGCTCGCGCCCCTCGGGCGTGAACTCGATCATCCGGTCCGCGTTGCGCGCGACGTACCCGTCCCGCTCGAGCCGCCCGATCATCTCGTGGACGGTTGGGGCGGAGAGCTGCATGGCGCGAGCCAGGTTGGCGCCGGTCATCGGAAGCCCGGCCTCGAACAGCCAGAACAGCATCTCGAGATACTCCTGCTCGGCGACGGTTCCAGCTTGTGAGGTCATGTAACGGATCGTACCGGCCGCGCATCTCGTAGCATCGCGGCCTTGCCCGACCTCCCGCTCAAGCCCCCGATAGAGCCGCAGCTGGCCCGCTCCCGCGCCGGCCTGCCGGTCGGCGAGCAGTGGTCCTATGAGCCGAAGTACGACGGCTTCCGGGCGATCGTTTTCGTCGACGGGGAGCCGGAGATGGTCCAATCGCGGAGTGGGAAGCCGCTTGGACGCTACTTCCCGGAGCTCAGCTTCCCAGCGGGGCGCTACGTGGTCGACGGCGAGATCGTGATCGACGATCCCGAGGGCGGGCAGGACTTCGATGCCCTGCAGAACCGCATCCATCCGGCCCTGTCCCGGATCACCATGCTCTCTCAGGAGACGCCCGCGCGATACGTCGCCTTCGACCTGCTGGCCCTCGACGAAGAGTCGTGGCTAGAAAAGTCGTTTGCCGAGCGGCGCGCGCAGCTCGAGGCGCTGTGCTCGACCGGGATCGACTGCACGCCGCTGACCACCGACCCCGACGAGGCCGAACCGTGGCTGCGCAGCGGCGAGGGCGTGGTGGCCAAGGACGTGAACGCCCCTTATCGTCCCGGCGAGCGCACCGGGATGATGAAGATCAAGCGGGTGCGCACGATCGACGCCGTCGTCGCCGGCTGGCGGCCGGGCAAGGAGCCCGACACGGTCGGGTCGCTGATCCTCGGGCTCTACGACGACGCCGGCCGGATGCACATCGTCGGCCACTCCTCGGGGCTCAAGGCGGCCGAGAAGCGCTCATTGGTCGCCAAGCTGGCGCCGTACGAGACGGGTGAGCGCGGCCATGGGGACCCGAGCCGGTGGCAGAGCGAAAGGGAGCTCGAATGGATCTCGCTGCGCCCCGAGCTGGTCGTCGAGGTCACCTTCGACCATGCCAGCGGCGGGCGGATCCGCCACGGCACGAAGATCCTCCGCTGGCGCGAGGACAAGCCGCCGCTCGAGTGCAAGCTCGAGCAGATGTCTCAGTGAGCCCAAACGCGGACGTCATCGTCGTCGGGGCGGGCCTGGCTGGCCTCGTGGCCACCGCGGAGCTGGCCGAAGCCGGCCGGCGCGTGATCCTGCTCGACCAGGAGCCCGAAGCGTCGATGGGCGGCCAGGCCTTCTGGTCATTCGGCGGCCTGTTCTTTGTCAACAGCCCGGAACAGCGGCGGGTCGGCATCAAGGACTCGCCCGAGCTTGCCCTTCAGGACTGGATGGGCAGCGCGGGTTTCGACCGCCCCGAGGACAAGTGGCCGCGCCGCTGGGCCGAGGCGTACGTGGAGTTCGCCTCGGGCGAGAAGCGCCAGTGGCTCTATGACCAGGGCGTCCGCTTCTTCCCGACCCCCGGGTGGGCGGAGCGCGGTGGCTACCTGGCCACCGAGCACGGCAACTCCGTCCCCCGCTTTCACATCACCTGGGGGACCGGCCCGGGGCTGATCGAGCCGTTCGCGCGGAGAGTGCGCGAGGGCGTCGCCCGGGGCACGGTGACTTTGAAGTTCCGCCACCGCGTGGACCGGTTGACCTTCAACGGAGGCGGGTTGGACGGCGTCGCCGGGACCGTGCTCGAACCGAGCAGCGTCTCGCGCGGGCAGCCCAGCTCGCGCACCCCGGTCGGCGAGTTCGAGCTGAGCGCCCAGGCGGTCATGGTCACCTCGGGCGGGATCGGCGCTAGCCACGAGCTCGTCCGCGCCAGCTGGCCGAAGCGGCTCGGCACGCCGCCGCAGCGGATGCTCTCGGGCGTACCGGACCACGTCGACGGGCGGATGATCCAGATCTCCCAGGACGCCGGCGCGAACGTGATCAACCCCGATCGGATGTGGCACTACACCGAGGGGATCGAGAACTGGAGCCCGATCTGGACCCGCCACGGGATCCGCATCCTGCCCGGTCCCTCGCCGTTGTGGCTCGACGCCCGTGGGCGGCGCCTGCCCGTGCCCCTGTTCCCCGGCTTCGACACGCTCGGCACGCTGGAGCACCTGATGACGACCGGCTACGACTACAGCTGGTTCATCCTGACCCAGAAGATCATCGAGCGTGAGTTCGCGCTGTCGGGCTCCGAGCAGAACCCCGACCTGACCGGCCGCGATGTGCGCCGCGTGATCTCGAGTCGCCTGGGCAAGGGCGCGCCGCCGCCGGTCGAGGCGTTCAAGCGCAACGGCCCGGACTTCATCGTCAACCATGATCTTGGCGACCTGGTGCGGCGCATGAACGCGCTGACCGGGGACGACCTGATCGACGCCGGCGAGCTCGAGCGCGAGATCAAGGCGCGCGACCGCGAGATGGCTAACCCCTACACGAAGGACCTCCAGGTCACCGCCATCCACGGCGCCCGGCGCTACATCCCCGATCGCCTGAGCCGCGTGGCGAAGCCCCATCGACTGCTGGATCCCGGCGCGGGCCCGCTCATCGCTGTGCGCCTGTGGATCCTCACCCGCAAGACGTTGGGCGGCCTCGAGACCGACCTGTCAGCGCGGGTGCTGCGCGGGGACGGCGAGCCGCTCCCGGGCCTGTACGCGGCCGGCGAGGTCGCCGGATTCGGGGGCGGTGGCGTCCACGGCTACCGCTCGCTCGAGGGCACGTTCCTGGGCGGTTGCCTGTTCTCCGGTCGCACGGCCGGGCGCGCGGTGGCGCGGGACGTGGCTTAGAGGCCGCCTTCGGCGGCGTCCGTGGGGCCGTCCACCCCGTCCGGACGGGGTCGCCGCTCACCCATGTACTCGCACCCCTGACCACTCCTGGCCCGGGTGGGGGGCAAATTCCAGCATTCCGGTCACTCGTTGCCGCCAGCGAAGGATTCTGCCCCGTGACGAGGGAAGATCCTGTTCCAGCGCCCTGGGCGTCGCGGAATGCTGGAATTTGCCCGGTCAGTCGGAAGGGCGTAGAGCGGGGTCCGTCACTCCATCCGGAACGTGAACATCCGGTCGGCGTCGATCCGCATGTACACCGGGGCGTTGGCCGGATCTTCGCCCCCCTCGAGGAACTTTTCCCAGTCCTCCTCGCCGAAGCGCGGTCCGTAGATCTCGAACAGCGTCTCGCGGAAGCCCCGCGCTTCCGGCGCGTGGACGTCGATCGGGACTGCACGGCCGTGCACGTTGACCGCGACCTCCTCGCGAGGGAGGTGGGTGGCGCTGACCTGCGGCCGAGCGAGCAGGTGGCGGTAGCGGACGGACTGCGGTGAGGTGCCGAAGTGAAAGGCGCCCCGATAGAAGATGCCGTCCAGAGGTCCGGCCATTGGCCGGCAGTCCGCAGTGACGGTGGCCACCACGAGCAGGCACATTCCGGTCAGAACCTCGACCAGGTCCTCGGCGCCCAACCGCCGCTCCGGCGTCGTGATGCTGCGCAGGTGGGCGCCGGCGCCGGCGTAGCTGCGATCGAGCAACTCCTGCAACGCGACGATGTCCTCGGGCGTCTCGTGCACGGATGACCGAAGATACAGCCGGCGTGACCTCGATCCCCGGCATTCCGACCACGATCCTTGTTGCCCCGGATTCGTTCAAGGGGACGTTCTCGGCAGGCGAGGTGGCGGAGGCGATCGGCCGCGGGTTGCAAGCGCGAGGACGCCCGGTCGACCTGTGTCCCGTGGCCGACGGAGGCGAGGGGACGCTCGACGCCCTCCTGCCGGCGGTCGAGGGGGAGCTGCAGACGATCACGGTGTCGGACCCGTTGGACCGGCCAATCGAGGCCTCGTTCGTCTTGGGCGATCGGGTCGCGGTGGTCGAGACGGCGGCGGCGAGCGGCCTGGGCCTGGTCGACCCGAGCGAGCGCGATGCGGTGGCCGCCAGCACCTTCGGGACGGGGCAGCTGATCCTGGCGGCGATCGAGCGCGGCGCCGAGATCGTCTACCTCGGCGTCGGGGGCAGCGCCACCACCGACGGCGGCGCGGGCGCGATCCGGGCCATCCGGGACTCCGGCGGCGTGGGCGGCGTGGGCGGCGCGAGGATCGTCGTGTTGACCGACGTGCGCACGCCGTTCGAGCATGCCGCCCGGGTGTTCGGTCCGCAGAAGGGCGCGGACGAGCAAACGGTCTCCCGCTTGACAAAGCGCCTGAACGACCAGGCCCGGCGAATGAAGCGCGACCCCCGCGGGGTTCCGATGACGGGCGCGGCCGGCGGTCTATCGGGTGGGCTGTGGGCGGAGTTCGGGGCCGAGCTCGTGCCCGGCGCGCAGTTCGTGCTCGACGCGGTCGACTTCGACCGGCGCATGCGCGCGGCCCGCGCCGTTGTCACCGGCGAGGGCAAGCTCGATCAGCAGAGCCTGGCCGGGAAGCTCGTCTCCGAGATCGCCACCCGCGCGCGCCAGGCCGGCGTGCCCTGCCACGCGATCGTCGGGACCCGGGAGCTCGACTCGTTCGGCGTTCGCGTGCTCGACCTCCAGGCTGTGTTCGAGGCGAGCACGACGCGGCAGATCAGCGCCGCGGCGAGGCGGCTGGCCAACGTGCTCTAACTAGTTGTGCGCGAACGCCTTTCGGCGCTCGATATCGGGGGCGGGCAGCGGCGCGTCGAGCGACTCGAGGAACTTCGTGATGTCGCCGAGGAACTCGAGCAGGTCGTCGGCCATGTCGGGCGTCATCCCGGCCCGGACGACGATCCGCAGCACGCTCAAGTCCTCGCGGTTCGCCGGAAACGTGTAGGCGGGCACGAGCCAACCGCGCTGGCGCAACTTGTCCGAAATGTCGAACACGGTGTAGTTCTTCACCTCGGGCGCGAGTCCGAAGGCGAACACCGGGAGCTCCTTCCCCTCGGTTACCAGGCGGTAGTGGCCCATCTTGGCGATCTCGCTCGACAGATAGGTCGCGACATCCTGAGCCCCTTGCATCACGCGGCGATAGCCGTCGTGACCCAGCGTCGTGAACATGTAGTACTGCGCGATCACCTCGCTGCCCGGTCGCGAGAAGTTCAGCGCGAACGTCGGCATGTGCCCGCCCAGGTAGTTGACGTCGAAGATCAGGTCGCGTGGCAGCGCCGCCTCGTTGCGCCAGATCGCCCATCCGACGCCGGGATAGACGAGGCCGTACTTGTGCCCCGAGGCGTTGATCGACTGGACGCGCGGGATCCGGAAGTCCCACTCGATCTCGGGCTGCAGGACCGGCGCGACGAACCCGCCCGACGCACCATCAACGTGGATCGGCACGTCCAGGCCCTGCTTGTCCTCGAGCTCGTCGAGCGCGGATGCGATCTCCTTGATCGGCTCGTAGCTGCCATCGAAGGTCGAGCCGAGGATCCCCACCACGCCGATCGTGTTCTCGTCGCACAGGGCGACGGCCTCCTCGGGGCTGAGATGGAACCGGTCGCCCTCCATCGGGACCCGGCGCGGCTCGACTTCCCAGTAGCGGCAGAACTTCTCCCAGCACACCTGGACGTTGATGCCCATCACGAGGTTCGGACGGTCGGTCGGCTTGCCCGCCTTGTGCATCCGCTCGCGCCAGCGCCACTTGAGCGCCATGCCGCCCAGCATGCACGCCTCGCTCGACCCCGTGGTCGAGCAGCCGGTGGCCTCCTCGGACTCGGGCGAGTTCCAGAGCTGGGCCAGGATGTTCACGCAGCGGGACTCGATCTCGGCCGTCTGCGGGTACTCGTCCTTGTCGATCATGTTCTTGTCCGCCGTCTCGGCCATCAGCTTGCCGGCCAGGGACGGCATGTATGTGGTCACGAACGTGGCCAGGTTCAGGCGGGCCTGCCCATCGAGCAGGAGCTCGCTCGTGATCAGCTCGTAGGCCATGTCGCCGGACATGCCGCTCTCGCCCAGTCGGTGAATCGGCAAGTCGGCCGCTTCCTCGCGGCGGGCGGCGGCCTCTGGCATGGGGTGGCGGGTCGGGCGCTTGCGCTGGGTCGAGAGTGCCATCGGACGGCTCCTTGGTCGCGGCGGTCCCGCAGATCATTGCCTCATTACCGATCCGGCGGCGGCTGACACCCCAGCTCGATCAGATATCGCGCGAAGGCCAGCCGGTCGCGATCGGGATGGAACGGCTCGCCTCCGTCTCTGAGCAGCGCGGCGACTCGCTCGAGGTCGTACAGCAGCGCCAGCTTGCCCGGCGGATCGTCCCATTCACCGGAGTCGTAGCGCTCGACCCACGCCGCCAGCGCGGCCAGTGCCTCGAGCTGGACCTGGTCCTCCCACCACCGACTGCGCAGCGCCAAGTGGTAGCGCACCCTGAGCGCGCAGACGTCCGCCCACAGCTGCTCGAACCACATCCATCGCTCCCGTGGGTACAGCCCCTCGGGGCTGAGCGGCCAGCGCGCCGAGACCGACTCCTCCCAGTCGTTCTCGGGCTCGGGCCAGTCCTCGGGCTCCGGGCGGCTCATGACGCGCTGTGCCCTGTGCCTCGGGCCAGCTTGCGCAGGCGTCGATCCTCGAACCAGCGCCTCAGACACAGCCGGGTCGGCGCGACCCGGCCGTACAGGAGCAAGGCGTGGCCGTCGGGCAGCTGGCGTAGCGCCTCGGCCGCGATCAGGGGCCGGCGCCGGCGGGAGGTCGAGCGGGAGCTCCCGCCCGCACCGGTCGTGTGCGTCCGGTCTCGCGCCTCCTCCTCGCCGATCAGTCCCGCGAAGTAGCGCAGCGTGTCGAGGTCCGCGACGCCCGGCAGGAGCATCCGGGCGCGATGGCTGTTGACGACCGTCTCTGCCTGCTGGCCGTAGCGCGACCGGGCCTGGGCGAGGTCGTGGAAGATCGTGACCAGCTGGATGTTGTGGCTCGGGGCGGTCGAGGCGATCTCGGCCAGGTGGGGCAGAGGGGCTACGTTCCCCGCCTCGTCGAGGCACAGCAGCAGTGGCCGTTCCAGCGCGCCGCCCGCCAACGTGGCGCGCTCGTAGGCGCGGTCGACGACCTCGCCGAGCAGCGCCAGGAACAGCGGCCGCAGCAGCTTGGACGCCTTGGCGTCGCCGATCAGGTAGAGCGTGGCCGCCTGGTCCAGGACGCGATCCGCTGTGATCTCGCTCGAGGCCGCCGACTGGAGGACCCGCTGGAACCGGTACGCCCGCAGCAGCGCCTGGGCGGTCGCCTCGATCGAGGTCCGCGTCCGGTCGGCCTGCGCCTCGAACGCCCGAACCGCGTCGTAGGCCGCGTGAGCGCCGGCTAACGCGGCCTCATCCTGGGCCGCCCCGGTGATTCGTGCCAGCGTTTCGTCGAGCTCTCGCGCCCCCTGGCCGTTGACCCACCGGACCACGCTGTCCATGCCGGCGCCGCCCGCCGCCGCCGTGTACAGCAGCGGCGCGAGCCGCTGCTCGGCCGCCACGGCCCAGAAGTCTCCACCCTCGACGCCGCGGCGGTCGAGTTCGCCGGCGGAGGCGAGCCGCCAGGCGACCTCGAGCGCGCCATCCCAGGTGGTGGCGCCGTGCAGCGGCGACCACGTGTGCGACCGGGTCTGGGCGAGGCCGAACGGATCGAACACGAGCACCTCGCCCAGCGCCTCGCGGCGAGCCCGGGTGGCGGACAGGAGATCGGTCTTGATCGAGCTGGCGACGGCCGGCCCGCTCCATTCGAGCAGCGCGGGGATCGCGATCCCGGCCGACTTGCCCGACTGTGGCGGGCCGAAGGCCACGAGTGCGTGACGGTGCTCGGCATACAGCAGCCGGGCGCCGCGGCGGCCAAGGACGAGCCGGCCCCCCCGCGCGTTGCTCTGCCCGCGCCGCAGACGGCGGAGCTCGCCGGACCGGGCCCATCGCGCTCCCGTCCCTGCGCGCGGCAGAGCGCCGGCGCGCCCGGCGAGCACGAGCGATCCGATGCCGCCACCGGCCAGCAGGCCGAGCGCAGCGTAGAAGCCGGCGGCGCCCGGCAGGCTCGCTCGCGCGGCCGCCGGCCAGGCGCTCGCCGGGTCGGACACGCGCGTGGGGAGCCGGATCAGGACCCCGAGGAGCTGGCCGACCCCAACCCGCGGCCAGCCCGACCCGAACAGGGCGCCGGCGACGCCGCCCCACAGCCAGAGCGCTCCAGCAGCCCCGACCAGGCCGCCGATGAGCGCGAGCACCGCCGCGTCCGACAGCGCCCCGTGGCGATCGCCGGTCATGCCCTGGCCAGCCTCTCCTCGCTCACCCGCATCCCGGTGTCCGTGTTCGTCAGCTCCGTCTCCAGCCGAGAGCGGTGGTGCTGGACCACGAACGAGCGGCTGCCCACCCGCCACAACGCCTGGCCTGCCGACAGCATCGAGATCAGCCGGGCCTCGTTCTCGGATAGGCCAAGGAGCGTGCGCGTGAGCGGGACCTGGCTCTCGTCCTGGTGATAGATGATCCGAGTCGAGGCGTCGGCGACCAGGCCCTCGGCGATTCGGGCCGCTCGGGACCCGGCGTCGCCCGCCGCGCGCAGATCGGCGAGCTTGTGCAGGACGACGAGGTTCATCACTCCGAACTGACGGGCCAGCTTGAAGTTGGACTGAAACCACTCGCCGAGTCCTGTGTGCTGGACGATCTTCCACGACTCGTCGGCGACGCTTATCAGGCGCTCACGGCCCGGCCGCTCGGACATGCGCGCCAGCAGGGCGCTCATCCAGGCCGAGGCGCAAGCCATCAGAATCCCGACCGCGGGGGAGTCTTTGACCGCGTGCAGGTCGAGCACGAGCAGTCGCGCGTCTAGGTCGAGGCCCGGCGTGGTCGGACCGTCGAACATGCCGCGGAGCGGTCCCTCGCACAGGTCCTGGATGGCCAGCGCCGCGCGCCGGACGTCGAGGGCGAGCTGCCCAGGAGTGGTGCGCAGACGCTCCGCCATGTCCGCGGTGGGGGCGAACAGCACGGTCGAGATCTCCGGCAGGGTCGGCTCGGCGACGCCGCCGGTCCGCACGGTGTGCAGCGCCTCGCGCAGGCCAGCCGCCTCGACCTGGGTCAGCGGACCGCCGACCGCGGTCGTCGTGACCGCCCGGAGCAACTCGAGCTGGGCGTGCTCCTCGGGGCGGGAGGCGAGCGGGTTGAGCCGGATCCCGCCGCCCGGCTCGAGCGACACCGGCTTGACCCCGACCGCCTCGCAGAGCGGTCCGTACTCGCGCTTGACGTCGAGCACGAAAGCGCGGCGGCCGAACAGCAGCATGCGCCACAACAGCGTCTTCACGAGCGCGCTCTTCCCCTGGCCGAGCTTGCCGAGGACGATCGCATTCGGGTCATCCAGCGTCGCCTCGCCGTACAGGACCCAGGGGTCGTAACAGAATGCCGCGCCGCTCGAGTCCCGTCCCACGAAGACTCCGCGGCCGCCGAGGCCGCCGCCGGCCACGAACGGGTAGATGGCCTGGGCGTGACGGGTCGTGCAGCGGTGTCCCGGGCGCTCCGCGGCCGGCCTAGCCCGAGTCACGTCCGCCTCCCGCGCCACAGTGCGAATCCCACAGCCGCGACCGCCGCGAGGAGCAGCGCCGCTGCCACATGACGGCGGACGACCTCGTCGTATAGGAAGCGGGCCGCCATGTAGTGCCACAGATAGGTCAGGAATGCGGTGGCCGGCACGGTCATCGCAGCCCCCGGCAGAGCGGCAGCGTGAACGTGAACGCGTCGGCCTGCTGTCCGTACACCCGGTGGAGCTCGAGCCGGGCCCGGACTGCCTGCTCATGGACCTCGGCGCAGGCCCGGCGCAGGTCGTCCGGATCGCGTCCGGACACCGTCACGAAGCCCGCCAGCCGCACCTCGGCATGGCCGGCGGCGAGCTCGGCCTCGCGGCGCGCGGCCGCCTCCTGGATCTGCCGCTGCCGCGCCGTCTCGGCCTGTCCGAAGCGGTGGCGCAACTCGCGGTCGGCGTGGTCGCGGGTGACGGCGGCCTCGGCCTCGCGCGTTGAGCGCTCCGGTGTGATCGGCTCGAGCGTCACCGCCACCGTGCGCACTACGCTCGAGCCGCCGAGCAGGGCGTCCATGAACATCGGCGAGACGTCGACCCGCGGCCACTGCGCGATCCAGAACGTTGCGTGCAGTGCTCCGTCGGCCCGGTAGTGCTCCCAATGCTCGTCCGCGCCGAGCGGCCAGGCGCCCGACTCGGCGAGTCCGACGCGGCCCGGATCGGTCGCCTCGATAGCTGCCAGCTCGGTTCGGGCATACGGATCGAACGCCGTGCGAAGTGCCCGCGCGAGCTGGCCCGCGCTGAGTGCACCGAGCACTGTCACCTCGGCCGCCTCGATTCCCTGCGCGACGCGTTCCGTCTGCTCCAGAAGGCCGCCGACGCCGGCTTCGAGCCCGCGGGTGCGGCCGGGGCCTTGATCGGCGGCGTGGCGCGCGTCGATCTGCACTGCGATCAGAAGCTCGTGCTCCTGGGCGGCGCGGGTGGTGGCGCCGATCAGCTCGAGGTAGGACTCGATCATCGGCGTGCCCCGGAGCGGGATCCGCGGATCGCGCTCGTCATGCAGCCAGTGGGCGAGCTCGTCACCCTGGGCCGGGGCGGTGCGCTCAAGCCATTGGATGCGCCGAATCGGACCGCCTGCGGCTCCCGAGAGGACCAGGCCCCAGCGGGCCAGCCGGCGCTCCTGCGCCTCGGGGTCGAGCAGCGAGAACGCGATCACCCGGCAGGCCAAAACGGCCGTGAGTCGTCGGCGCCGATGGTCGGACAGGACCCCGATCGCGCGGTCCGCGTAGGGCACGTCGAGAATCCGGATGCCCTTGAGCGTCGGGGGCGGATGCGGGTGCGGCGGCTTGAGCAGCCGGCGAAACGGTCTGGATCGCTCGGCCGCAAACGTGCCGGCGATCGGGGCCGGCGAGCGGAAGCGCAACCGCCGCCTGACCCAACGCAGCGAAAACGAGAGCACGATCGGGATCCACTCCTCGGGCGTGCGCCGTCCCACGGGCGCGAAGGCGACGGCCAGCGAGACGCCAAACCCGGCCATCCCGAGGAACGCGCCGCCGGCTGTAGGGGCGCGATCCAGGATCGCGATCGCCGCCACCGCGCCGCCCGCGACGGCGCCGGCCTGGCCGAGTCGCAGCTGGCCGAGGAGCCCGCGCCGCTCGAGCGGGCCGAAGCGGTAGGTGAGGCGCTCGTCGGTCACCGCGCGTCCTCGTTTGGCCAGACTGGCGTCGAGTCGAATTGCTCGAGGTCGAGCTCGAGCACAGGTCGCTTGGGCCAGGCCTCAGCCGGAGAGTCGCGCGGTTCATCGTCGGCCGACTGACCCTCGCGGCGGGTCGTCGTCGCCTGACCCGTCGGCCCGCCGCCGCTTGGCGGTACGGCAGGCGCCTCGCCCCCCGACACCTCGACGTGGGTCGCCTCGCCTCCGGGCCCCGGCGACGGGCCTCCCGGCGACGGGCCTCCCGGCGGTGAGCCTCCCTGAGACGACCCGCCCGCGTTGGCCGTCCCGACGGCCGCCGCGCGCCGCATGTCGGCCGCGCGTCTCATCCAGTCGCCTTCGAGTCCGAGCGCCTGACCCTGCGCCCGATCGGCCCTTGCCCCGACCGCCCTCAGCTCGCCTCGCAGCGGCCCCGCGGCTCCCGACGCGAGCTCCGCCAGCGGGATCAGCCGCATCAGCGCCCAGGGTGAGAACGCGGCGAGCACGATCAGGACGGTGCCGGCCATCAGCCCGGTCAGGCTCGCGCCGGAGGAGCTGACCGCGGCTCCGCCGAGCGAGAGCACCGCGACGATCGCGAACTTCGACAGGATCAGCGCGGCCAGCAGCTCGACCGACCGGATCGCCCAGATCCGCCGGGCCGGCCAGACGAACGCGGAGAACGCGAGCGGCAGCATTAGCACGATCACGTACACCGCCGCTTCGCGCAGGAGCAGCTCGACCCACAGCGCGAACGTGGCGACGATTACGAAGAGGCCGATAAAGAAGGCGAGGAAGGGAGAGCCGTCGAGGGCCGCCAGCCCGCCGGCCGAGACGGCAATGCGCGCGAGGAAGTGCGCGCTCTGGTTTCCGGCCGCCGAGGAGATGAACGAGCACAGCTCGTCGCAGGCGGCCAGGAGCAGCATGGTGAGCGGCGCGGCGATCCCGATCGCCAGCATGGCGAGCGGCAAATATCCGAACGCGGCCCGGATCAGCAGCGCCACGTCCGAGCGGATTAGTGCCTGGACCGCGGCGGCGAACAGAAACGGCAAGGTCAGCACGGCGGCGATCGCCGCCATCCGCCAGTAGGTTGAGGAGAACCAGGTGGTGCGCAGCTGCGGGCTAGTCGTGCTGCCCAGTGCCGCTGCGGTGTCGTTGAGCACGCCCCCGGCGGCGCCTGCTACGGATGCGCTGATCGCGGCGAGCGCCAGCCCGGCGGTCGCGGTCGAGACCGCGCTGGCGGCGCCGCTCGCGAGCGTGCCTGCCGCGCCGACAGGATTGCCGCCGAGCAGTTGCTTGCCGGCATTCAGGGCAGGGCCTGCGGCGTCGCCCACGGGGTTCAACGGGATGCCAGCGGCCAACCCGGGTTGGGCCGCGGCCGCCGCCGCCGGCAACGCCCCGGCTAACAACGCCACCACGAGCGCCATCCTCACGCCGACTGGCGGGAGGCTCATTTCGCCGTCGTCCCCAGATGCTGGAAGAAGTTGACCAGGCCGGGGCCTGAACCGATCACGAGCGCGGACGCGCCCGAGATCACCGCGGCCATCCGGCCGCGAGCCGCGTAGTGCGGGTTGTGAGCGTGCGATGCGAGCGCCCACATTCCGGCGCCAACGAAAGCGCCGATCAGCGCGATGGCGAGCGACCAGGCCTCCGCGCCGTTCACGAGCTGCTGAAGCACGTTGCTCCCCGGCAGGCCGGCGGGGTTCGGCGTGGCGGTGACGTCACCGGCGATCAGGAGCGGACCAGCGAGGAATGCCATCTCAGTACCTCCGAGTCGAATTGAGCCAATTGAGCTCGAAAGAGCCTATCAATACTAATTTACCTGTGATAGGGTCGAGCAACTCAATTTAGACTCAATTCAACTCAATATGTCCGTCGTAGAGAACCTTGAAGAAAGCACCCGTCCGGTCGATGTCGGTGAGCTGTATGAGCTCCTGGCCAAGCGGCTGGAGCAGATCGTGCGACTCGACGTACGCGCGCCTGACGTGGTCGTCGAGGATGCCTGCCAGTTCGCCTGGAGTCGGCTCGTCCACCACCGCCATCGCGTCCACCGGGAGACGGTCATGAGCTGGCTGGCCCGAACGGCGGTGCACGAGGCCGTCAAGCTGCTGCGCCGTGATCGGCGAGAGCTCTCGATCGACGCGGCGGCGGAATGCGCGGCCCCGGTGGCGGTGGCGTCGAGCTTCCCGCCACCACACACGCTGGTGGAGAGGCGAGAGCGGCTCAAAGAGCTGCAGCAGCTATCGACCCGCCAGCAGCGGGCCCTTTGGTTGCACGCGTTCGGGCTGAGCTACGCCGAGATCGCGGCGCACGAGGGCTGCACGGTGCGCACCGTCGAGCGCCAGCTATTGCGGGCCAGGCAGCGGATCAGGCAGCACGCTGACGCGTAGGCCCGCTACCGCGACCGCCCCCGCTTGCGGCGCCGGCGCTCGGCCGGACTCAGCTTGCGCGGCTTGGCCCGCGGCTTTGTCCCGTAACGGGGGCCGCTACCGTCTGGCGACTCGCCGGGGCGGTGACGAACCGGAGCGCGCTTGCGCGCGTCGCGCCAGATGTACAGCGAGATACCGCCCAGCACGACGAACGCGCCAATCGCGATGATGAGCGCCGAATGGCCGGTGAACGCGCTTCCGCCGCCGGCCGTAGCGGACGTGGAGATCGTGGACGCGGCAGTGCTGGTCTGCGTCGACACCGACGGCTGCGGGAGCCCTTGCAAGAAGGGATTGGTGGTGGTCGTTTGCGCACTTGCGGCGGCCGGCCACACGAGAGCCGCCGAGACAGCGGCGGCGAGGACAACCCGGATCGATCTCACTTCTGCGCCCCCTCGACGCCCTCTAAGCGAGCGGCTGCTCCATCGCCGGCGTCTCGGGGGCGTCGACGTAGGGCTGCTCGTCCGCGACATCCTCCTCGTGGTACACGCTCTCGGCGTTCACCGCCCAGATGTCGTGCTTGGTGCCCTTGAGGATGTTCTCCACGGCGCGCATCGCCGTCAGCATCGAGTGGTCGGAGTTGTTGTAGCGGTGCAGGCCGTTGCGGCCGACCTGGATGAGGTTCGGGATTCGGTCGAGCCAGCCGCGGATCGCGGTCACCCGCTCGGCATACTCAGCGTCATACATCGGGTACGCCTTGTGAACGCGCACGACGAAGCCCATCTTCACTTTCTCGGCCCGGGCGAGGCCGAGCTGCTGGATCTCGCGCGTCGCCATCACCACGAGGTCCTCGTCGCTCGTGCTCCAGAGCCGGTCGCCCTCGAAGCAGAAGTACTCCATGCCGATCGACGCGTCGGTGTCGTTGGGGACCATGAACGGACTCCACGCGCGGAAGTTCTGGATCCGCCCGACGCTCACCGAAGGATCGTGGATGTAGATCCAGTTGTCCGGGAACAGGTCCTCGTCTTCGATCACCAGCAGGACCGTGAGGAAGTCGCGGTAGCGTAGCCCGCGGGCAGCGTCGCGGACGTCGCCGGGCGCGTCGGGCTCGGCGATCCCGACGGTCGTGCGCAGCGGCAGTGAGGAGATCACGTACGAGGGCGTTATCGTCTCGCCGCCCGCGACGACCTCGGTCACGCGGTCGCCGTCGAAGCGGATCCGCGTCACCGGCGCGTTCATACGGACCTCGCCGCCGTGGGCGTGAATCTCGTCGCGCATCTTCTCCCACATCTGCCCGGGGCCGTAGCGGGGATAGTTGAACTCCGAGATCAGCGACTTGATCTGGTTGCCCCTGTTGCCGAAGAACGCGTTCTTGGCCGCCGCGAAGAACGACAGTCCCTTGATTCGCTGCGCGGCCCACTCGGATCGGATCTCGGACGTCGAGACTCCCCACACCTTCTCGGTGTAGGACTTGAAGAACTGGTTGAAGAGCCAGCGGCCAAACCGGTTGGTGACCCACTCCTCGAACGTGTCCTCGCGTCCCTTGGGCCTGACCGCCGCCCGTAGGTAGGAAGCCAACGCCTTGGTCAGATCGACCGGCCCGAGCTTCTTGATGACGTCCATGCCCTGCAGCGGGTACTCGAGGAACTTGTGGTTCCAGTAGATGCGGCTCTTGCGCGGGCGCCTCAGGAACTCGTCGGCCAGGATCTCGTGCCAGAGGTCATCGACTTCCTTGGCCTTGGTGAAGAAGCGGTGGCCGCCCAGGTCGAAGCGGTAGCCCTCCCGTACATCGGTACGCGCGATGCCGCCGACCTGGTCGGTCGACTCGAGCACGATCACCGGCTTGCCCTGCCTGGCCAGCAGATAGCCGGCGGTCAGTCCGGCCGGGCCGCCTCCGAGGGCCAGCACCGGACGCTCGGGCGTGATGTCCGCCCCAGGCGCCGTCGAGCTGGGGTTGGAAGTCGGAGTCGGGTCGGTCATGTCAGAAAGCTCTCAGGAAACCTTTTGGTAGAGGACCGCGCTGTAGGCGAGGATGCTGGCTCCACGGTAGTTGTGAGGCGCGTAAGCCACCTGCTTGAGCACGCCGTTGTTGACATCCTGCTGGAGGATTTGGCCCCACTGGGCGGCGCGCAAGCGCACCAGGTAGGTCCAGGACGCCTTCCAGTTGGTCACGCCCTCGGTCAACGGCCGAACGTAGAGCAACTGCTGTCCGGGCTTGAGGCTAGCAACGAGCGGATCGAGGGTCGCCGCGGGATTGGCGGCCTCCAGACGCTTTTGCGCGTGGACCCAGTCCATGTAGCTGGGATCCTTGACCCGCCCGATCGTGGAGGCGTAACTCAGCCCGGCAGGCAGGTAGTACCAGGCCAGTGGCATGGAGTCCGGCTGCGCGCTCACGACCAGGTCTCCCCGGTGCAGCAGCGGCGTGATCTCGCCGCTGATGTCCTGCATATCGCTCTTGTAGCGCGGCGCGTACGAGGACGGGTGAACCACGAAGAAAAGGAACAGCACGATGCACACGAGTCCGAGGACGCCCGACCGGGCCGCGCCCCACGCGGCCAGCAGGAGAATCGACGCGAGGATCGGGGCCATGTACCGGGCTACGAACGCGGGGGTGATCTGCGAGGCGAGCCAGGCGATGATCAGCGTTCCGGCGATCAGCCAGATCAGCGACCACATCATGGTCCCCTCGCGGGTGCGCCGGCCCTTCTTGGTGAACAGCGGCGCCAGGCCGACGATCCAGGCGACGAGCAGTGTCACCGTGATTCGATCGGCGCCGAGCAGATCGCGCGATAGGAGCACCGGCACGCCGAAGCGGATGGTCGGCGCCCACGGCGCCCCGGTGTGGGTCGCCTGGTAGATGAAGTTGGGCACCCACGGCAGGAACAGGACCGCCGCGCCCACGTACGCGAGGGCGGCGTCGCGGACGATGCCTCGGCGATCGTCGCTCGCCAGCCAGATCGGAATCAGCGCGACAACCGAGCCCGCGGCGAAGAAGATGCCCCACGCGTGCGTGTAGAGCATCAGCGCCTCGCACACCGCGAACACGATCACGTAGCGCCGGCGCCGGTAGACGAAGCCGTGGATGAATGCCGCCGTCTGGATGATCCCGAGCAGGCCCATCAGCTCGTACATCCGGGCCTCCTGCGCGTACGCGGTCAGGAACGTGCTGAACGCACACAGGACCGCCATGTACATGCCGGCGCGGCGGCCGAACAGGCTCCAGCCGGCCCACAGGCCGGCGGGGATGGTGAGCAACCCGAACAGGAGCGACAGCGAGTGGGCGGCCGCCTCACCGGGGCCGAACCACCCGATCCAGAAGTGCAGCATCAGGTAGAACAGCGGGGGTGAGCCGTCGTGGCGCAGGATGCCTGGGATCGCGCTCAGCGAGTGCGAGGCGATTCCGGTCGTGATCGCCTCGTCCTCCCAGAACTGGCCGACGGACCCGCCGATGTAGCGCGTGCGGATGAAGGCCGATATGGCCATGAGCACGACCAGGAAGATCGTCGTGCTCAGCCAAACCGGCACCCGCTCGAGCCGCTTGGGCGTCTTGAAGTCGACTACGCGCGGGATGCCGCCCGGCGGCGCGGTGGCCGTGGCCATCTAGTTGCCCGCCTTACTGGCGCAGGTCGAGAACACGTAGAACGTGCGCTGGTGGAAGAACGTGGTGTAGCGCGCCCCGTCGTGCTCCCACGCGATGATCTGCTGCGGGCTTGGCAGCAGTGCCGCGCTCGATGTGTCGCGATCCTGGAGGATCGTGTTCGGCCACGGTGCTCCCACCAGCCCGGTGGGCTGCGCCTCGACTCTGCAGCGTGCGCACGCCGAGCGCGTAGGCGACCATCGGCACCTGGAAGCCCTCGACCATGATCGGGCCGCAGCGCCGGATCGCGGCGGGGCCGCCGAGCCGGCTGATTACCGTGCCGAGGTCCTCGCGGAGATGGGCCTGGTACAGCAGCGCGCGATGGGTGCGCGGCAGGCTGATGACGTTCTGGCTGATCCAGGGCGGGATCGCCAGGAACAGGGCGATCGCGACGGCGCTGCCGGCGGGGAGCGCGAAGGCGGCGGAGCCGAGCCGCTCGCAGGCTCGGCGCCCGCGCCGCAAGCGAGCGGATCACACGTGGAACCGTCTGCGCAAACCAGCCCCATGCGACGCCGCCGGCGATCGCCACCGGTGCGGTGCCGAGCACCAGATAACGGCCGTTGCCGGAAAAACCGAGCTGGGTCTCCAGCGCGATCCCGAACCACCACACGAAGCCGAACAGCCCAATTCCCAAGAGCCAGGCGCGCGCGCTGACGTCCCGGCTCATCTCGCCGGTCCGCCACCAGGAGCCACGCGTCCTCCAGAGGCCGACCGCCGCCGCGATCAGCCCCAGGATCGCCGGGATCTTGACCCGGTTGAGCACCTCTGGCCAGGCCTCCTGCTTGAACACCGTGCAGACCGGGCAGCTGGTGAACGCGGCGCTGTTGGAGCGGGGGTGCAGCGCGCGGGTGATCCCGGCCAGCAGGCTGCCCGCGCCCCACAGGGGGAACAGGAACCAGAGCACGAAGATCAGTGCGGCCAGCGCCACCACCAGCCTGCGAGCGCCCGGGTCGCGCCAGAACACGAAAAGGGCGTACGGCCCCCAGAAGATCCACAGCTCGGGGCGGTCGAGCGCGGAGAAGAAGCTGATCACGAGCGCCTGTCGCGGCGCGCCGTCCATGTATCGCTCGACCGCGATGAACATCAGCGCGGTCGCCAGGCCCTCGGAGTAGCCGAGCGCGTTGTCGCTGATGAACCCGCCCGAGTTGATAAGGCTGCCGGCCGCGATCAGCCCCGCCAAGAGGAGCGGGACGTATCGCCAGGCGCTTTTCTCGCTCCTCGCCCCGCCCAGGTCGCGCGTGATCCGCCAGGCAAGCCTGAACACCATCACCACAGCCATCACGGCTCCGGCGCGTGCCACGACCAGCCACAGATCGGGCTGCGCCTTGCCGAAGACCGCGAAGATCGTCGTGAAGATCATTGGCAGCGGCTTCCAGCTGGGGCCGCCGATCAGGTGGAGATCGAGGTGGGTGATCTCCCGGCCCCAGACGAGCCACGCCCACGGGTCGTAGCTCGGTGTGGAGGGGATCAGGAGCGAGAGCGCCCCGATCACGAGCGCCACAGCCCCGAGCCAAAGGTAGAAGCGCCACCCCCCGAAAAGGGCGGTCAGTGCGCGAGCCCGCGCCGCGACATGAGTCGACGGCGCCGGTGCAGTCAGCTCTGCGGTGGGAACAGACACGGGGACCGGAAGATGTTGTTGGTGCCGCGCTCGCAAGTTACGCACGGCGGCGGCAGACGCGTACACAGCCTGCGCATCGAGCGCGGGCGACGCGCCAGCATTCTAGTCGGACGGGCCGATAGGCCTCGGCCGTCCGGACAGGGTGCCCGGAGCGGGTTCATGTGGTGCGCCCCCGGCTCAAACCGCGTCGGCTAGCCCGAGACGCCCTGCTGGAGGCAGGCCGCGATGCTGGCCAGCTCGTAGTCTGAGCCCTGGTTGGGGTAGACGAGCGCGGTGCCGATCACCTCGGCGCCTTGCGTCTTTCCCTCGATCTGATCGGCTTGCGCCGCCCCGGGGCTGTTCGTGAACACGATCGTGGGCCTGGCCGGAGGTGAGCCGACCCGCAGCTCGATTGGGCTGACCACTTGAACCGGCAGGTGCGCGCCGCGAATGCAGCCGAGGTGGTTGTCAATGTCGGTCAACGGGCTGTCAACTTTGCCCCGACTGGCAAGCGTGGTGGACCCGCTCGGGGTGGTCGGCTGCACCCGGACCGCCCCGCACCCAGCGAGCGCGATCGCGCAGCCGAGGAGTGCCACCAAGACGCGCGCCGGCGTCCTGGCAGGCCGAGGTGTCCGCGATGAGACGTGCTTAACGGACAGCATGCGATGTCCAAAGGTAGAGGATCATCCTGACTGTGCTCCTGTACGGCGCCCTGTCCGGACCGCTGCCGAAGCTGGGCGTAGTGGCGGTGGCGCTCCTCGCCGCGGTGGTCATGCTCCATCGCGACGCGCGGGTCCAGGCGGTGGCGACACTCGCCGCGCTGGTGCTCTCCCCGGTGCTGCTGCTCGCCGCCATCTGGCACTCGCCGCAGCTCGGCGTCGTGCATCGCCACCCTCTCTTCGCGGTGGTCGGCGCGATCGTGGCCGTTGGGGCGGTAATCGCCGCGGCGGTCGTCGTGGGCCGGCGGCCGGCCCTGCTGGCCGGCGCGGTGCTGGTCGCGCTGCCGTTCCGGATCCCGATCCAGGCCGGCGGCACCACGGCCAACCTGCTGGTGCCGCTTTATTTCGTCGTCGCGGCTGGATCGGTCGCCTTCATCTCCCAGACGCTGCGGCCCGGGGCGACCGACGCCCCGGAGACCGATCATAAGGCGGCTCCGGACACGGACCGCGAGGCCGCGTCGGACACCGATCACAAGCCGGCCTCGGACACCGATCACTCCGACCGCACCGCCCCGGCTGTCGGTCCGGCGCGCTGGCTCGAGCGCCTGCTCGCCGCCTACGTCGTCCTGTACGGCCTGCAAGCGGCGTATTCGCCGTCCTTCCAGACGGCGCTTCAGAACATGGTGTTCTTCTACCTCCCGTTCGCCCTCGCGTACTGCCTGCTGCGCCGAATGGACTGGACGCCGCGGCTGACCAAGGCCTGCCTGGTGCTGATCGCCGGATTGGCGGTGCTGTTCGCGCTGGTGGGCTTCGTCGAGTACGCCACCAAGACGATCTTTCTGAACCCGAAGCTGATCGCGGCCAACGCCAACCACACCTACTTCGCGGTCAACTCGGTGTTCTTCGACTCAAACATCTTCGGGCGGTTCATGGCGCTCGTCATGGTCCTGCTGGGTGCGGTGCTGCTCTATGCCCGCAGCAGGCGAACGCTGCTCGGAACGCTCGCTGTGCTGGCGATAGCGTGGGTTGGCCTCGTGCTCGCCGTGTCGGGCTCAAGCCTTGGGGCGCTGCTCGTGGGGCTCGGGACGCTCGCCGCGCTGCGGTGGAAGGTCAACCGGGCGGTTTTCGCCGCGGTCGGGGTGGTGGCGGTGGCCGCGGCGGCCGTCGCGGTCACGCCGACGACGTTCGGCCTGAACCAGGGTTTAAACGGCGCCTCGAGAGGCCGCGCAGGACTGGTGAGGGGTGGCCTCGACCTGTTCGCCGGGCGACCGATCTGGGGTTACGGGTCGGCGTCGTTCGAGACGGAGTACGGCAAGCGCCACCATGCCCTCGGCGAGACCACGTCAGCGTCGCACACCATCCCGATCACGATCGCCGCGGAGCAGGGCCTGATCGGCGAGATCGCCTACATCGCGCTCGTTCTGGCCGCGCTGGTCACGCTGCTGCGCCGCGCCCGCGCCGATCCGGCTCGGGTCGCGATCGCGGGCGCGTTCGTCGCGCTGCTCTTCCACACCCTCCTGTACGCGGACTTCCTCGAGGATCCGATCACCTGGACGCTGCTCGCGATCGGCGCCGCCCTCGCCCGGCAAGCGCCCCTGGCCTTGACGGCGCCGGGCAGCGATCTCCTGGGACGCGGGCGAAAGCTCCAACGGCAGCTCGCGTAGTCGGCGAGCCGCGAGAGCACAGTCGGGAGCCGCGGACCTGACCCCATTCGCAAATCGTTTGCGTACCCCAGGCAGCAGAGATCGGGGGTGACATCGCCGCCCGATAGGGGTAGCATCGGCCCCCGTGACCTGGGGACTCATCTGGTTGATGCTGGCCCTGAAAATCCCGCTAGCAGGGTTGATTTACATCGTCTGGTGGGCGATCCACCAGGATCCCGACGAGGCCTCCTCCCAGGACGACGACGGCGGGATCCGGCGCAACCCGCGGCACCCGCGTAAACCCTTCCCACGGCACCCCCGCCGCGGTCCGCACGGGGATCCGGCGCCGCTCGGGCCGCCGCGCGTACGCGTCACCCGGGCGCGCATCCGCACGCTCGAGCGCTGACCGCACCGAAGCGGCCCGGGCGCTGACGCCCCGACCCGGGCCGCCCCAGGTCCGCCCCCACTGGCAGACTTGCGGGGAGATGAACCCGCCCGCCTCCGTCCTCTCCGACGCAACGATCATCGAGTTCGTGCAGCAGGGCCGGATCGGGATCGATCCGTGGGATCCGAACCTCGTCCAGCCCGCCAGCGTCGATCTGCGACTCGGCGACTCGTTCCGGGTGTTCCACAACCACCGCGCCTCCGCGATCGACCTGCGCGAGCCACCGTCGGGCCTCACCGAGGAGGTGGTGCTCGGCCAGGACGAGTCGTTCGTGATCCACCCGGGCGAGTTCTGTCTCGGTCGCACGCTCGAGTGGGTCGAGCTCCCCGACGACATCGTTGCGCGCATCGAAGGCAAATCGAGCATAGGCCGCCTCGGCCTGATCGTGCACGCGACGGCGGGATTCTGCGACCCCGGGTGGAAGGGGACGCTCACCCTGGAGCTCAACAACCTCACCCGCGTCCCGATCAAGCTCTACCCGGGCCTCCAGATCGCGCAGCTCTCGTTCATGACCCTCGATCGCCCGGCGGCCCGGCCCTACGGCAGCCCCGAGCTGGGCAGCCATTACCAGGGCCAGACCGCCGCCACCGAGAGCCGGTATCCGGGAATGAAGTCCACCGCTCCCGCCGGCGGCAACCCCAACCAAACCGCCGCCCCCGCCGGCGGGGCGAACGAGACCGGTATCGAGTAGGCTCGCGCCCGTGCCTGCCCTGCTGATCGCCGCCGGGGAGCCTTCGAAGGTCCCGCTCTACATCATCGGCGGCCTGCTCGTGGTCTGGGCACTCAGCCTGGCCGCTGTGGGGCTCACGCGTCCGGCGTTTCCGTACAGCGCCCGCGGCGCCCGGCTCGTGATGGGAACCAGCGCGGTCCTGATGGTGGCGACGATGGCCACGGCCGTCCTCACCAGCGCGTTCCCGAAGTAGTCCGCGTACGCCGCTCCGACGCCCAATCCGCAGGCGCCGCGCCGTCGACGCCCACCGATGCTCGACCCCGGCGTCTCGCCCACGCGATGTGGGTACTAAATTCAAGGGTGGTAATCCAGCCAAGCCCCCTACGGCCGGAGCACCTTCGGCAAACGCGCGAGAAGGAGCGCCATGACGACACAGACCGAGCAACGAGACGGCGCGGGCGCAGCGACGTCGAACGAGACTCTGACCGTAACCGACAACCGGACCGGCAAGCAGTACGAGATTCCGATCGAGGACAACACGATCCGCGCCACCGCGCTGCGAAACATCAAGGTGGACGAGGACGACTTCGGCCTGATGACCTATGACCCGGCGTACATGGCCACCGCGTCGTGTCGCTCGGCGATCACGTACATCGACGGCGAGAACGGCATCCTCGAGTACCGCGGCTATCCGATCGAGCAGCTGGCCGAGCGTTCGAACTATCTCGAGGTCGCCTACCTGCTGATCCACGGCGAGCTCCCCAGCCGCCAGCAGCTCGACGAGTGGATCCACCAGATCACGATTCACACGTTCGTGCACGAGAACGTCAAGGAGTTCATGCAGGGGTTCCGCTACGACGCGCACCCGATGGGGATGCTGCTCGCCTCCGTCGGCGCCCTGTCGACGTTCTATCCCGAGGCGAGCCAGATCCACGACCACGACACCCGCTACATCCAGGTGATCCGGCTGCTGGCCAAGATGCCGACGCTGGCCGCGTTCTCGTTCCGCCACAACCAGGGCAAGCCGTACGTCTATCCCGACAACGAGCTGTCCTACGCCGGCAACTTCCTCTCGATGATCTACAAGATGACCGAGATCCGCTACGAGCCCGACCCGCGGCTCGAGCATGCTCTCGACGTACTGTTCATCCTCCACGCTGACCACGAGCAGAACGCCTCCACCAGCTCCGTGCGCGCCGTCGGCTCGACTCAGGTCGACCCGTATTCGGCCGTGGCGGCCGGCGTCGCGGCGCTGTACGGGCCGCTCCACGGCGGCGCCAACGAGGCGGCCCTGCGGATGCTTCGCCGGATCGAGACCAAGGACAACATCCCCGACTTCATCAAGGGTGTGAAGGAGGGCAAGGAGCGCCTGATGGGCTTCGGTCACCGCGTGTACAAGAACTACGACCCGCGCGCGAAGATCATCAAGAAGGCCCTCGACGAAGTCCTCGAGGTGACCGGTACGAATCCGCTGCTCGACATCGCGCTCGAGCTCGAGAAGATCGCCCTCGACGACAGCTATTTCATCGACCGCAAGCTCTACCCGAACGTCGACTTCTATTCCGGCCTGATCTACGAGGCGCTCGGGATGCCGATGGAGATGTTTCCAGTGCTGTTCGCGATCGGACGGACTAGCGGCTGGATCGCGCAGTGGCTCGAGATGATCGACGACCCGGAGCAGAAGATCGCCCGGCCACGGCAGATCTACACCGGTGATCGCGGCCGCGAGTACGTCCCGATGGATCAGCGGTAGCCCTCGCCAGCGACGCCCAAAAAACAGAACTGGACACTCACCGTCCGCGCTGAAGCGCAGGTCGACCATCTGCACTTCGAGGCGCTCGAGCCCGCCCTCGACGCGCTGCGCCAGCGCATCGACGAGGCGGCGCAGTCAGTGGCCGCGGACCCGCCCGGCACCCGGCTGCGCCGCTACGCGCCCGAGGAGCAGGTCGTCGCCAGAATCGAGCTGTCCGGGCCGCAGCGGCGCCTGCCCAGCGTGCACGCCGGCATCGATGTGCGGGGCGACGGTTCGACCGAGGCTTACGTCGGCCGGGTCCGTCGCCAGGTGCTCGATGTCGCGAAGAACGAGGACGCGATCGCGGCGCTGCGTCGAGCGGTCGTTCAGGCGTGAGCCGGGGCGATAGTTCACGCCTGAGCTATCGTTATCTATGCAGTGATGAGAGGAGCCTTAGTTCCGGTGCGCCTTCTGGTGCGGCCGTTCGGGTACTTAGCGTTCGTGCTCGCGTTGGCGTCACTCTCGCTGGCGGCCAAGGCGCTCGGGGATCGCGACGAGCTCGGCTACTTCACCGACCGGCTCGCCCGCATGCTGTGGCGCTATCCCGAGGTCACCCGGCGGGGCGTTCAGATGGCCTGGCTCGTGTGGGCGGTGGCGCTCGCGATCTCGATCTCGCCCTACGACCCGCTCACGACTACCCGGTGGGACGAGGTTGCGCTCGTGGCGGTGGCGATGGCCGTGATCTGGCGCCGGCTGCTCGCCGGGCGCCGAGCCGAGCGTTGAGGTTCTCGAGCGCCTGCTCGAGTCCGACTTCGGCCGGATCGAGTTCGCGCATCGCGGCGGCCAGGCGGTACTCGGCGAAGTAGTTGGGGTCGATGTCGCACGCCGCGGCGATCAGTTCCATGGCCCGCATCGACGGCTTGTCGTGCCCGTTGGCGAGCATGTTGATATGGGCGTGGGTGATCCCCTTGCCGTCCAGCTTGCGCGTCGCCTCGGCCAAGCCGCGGTAGGTGAGCGAGCGCTCATCCATCAAGGTGCGTAGCGCTTCTCCGAAGGGTTTCGTGCTGGGCCGAGTCATCGAGTCTCCTGATCGGACTTCCGAAAAATAGCGCCCCGCCGTGTCGTGATGAGCCTGTGGGGTTGACAGGTCTGGCTCACGCTTGGTAGGTTACCTAACAACGCAGCTGCAGGCAACCCTCATTTGACCGGCAGCTGTCCCCCTCGTCGCCAGGCGCAGACCGGCAGGCCGTTGCGACGGGGAGCGCCGGGCCGAGACCTTACCCCGTGAGGGGGCGCAGACCTAGGTTTGCGCGGGGTTCTCGGCCCGGCTTATCTATCTCCTAAAGAACGAGCGTCGCGCCGTGGGCTCGCAGCCAGCGCAGCTGCGCGCGATACCCCGGACTGCGGGAGGCAAGCAGCCCCCAGAACCGCGGCGAGTGATCCATCACCTCGAGATGGCAGACCTCGTGCCAGACGACGTAGTCGAGCACGGCCTCGGGCGCCAGCAGCAGCCGCCAGTTGAAGCTCATAACGCCGGCGCGCGAGCAGCTCGCCCAGCGCGTCCGCTGCCCGCGGATGGTGAGCCGCGAATACGGAACGCCTGTGAGCGCGCATGCGTGGTCCAGGCGGGGCGCGATCTCGTCCCGTGCCGACCGGCGATACCAGCGCTCCAGCGCCGGGCGCAGTCCATCCCCCGCGGGCACGAACAGGACATCGCCACGGCGCGTGACCCGGGTGCGCCCGGGCTCGCTGACGAGTGCCAGCGTCCGTCCGAGGTACGGCACGGTCTCCCCACGCGCGGCGACAGCTGCCCGTGCACGGGCGAGCTCGGCGACCCGGCGCTCGATCCACGGGCGCAGCTCCCGGATCGCGGCGGCGGCCTCGCGCTCGGGCGCACGGCGCGGCAGCACCACCTCGACCCCTCGGGTCGCGTCGACCGTGACGCGCACGCGGCGTGCCCGGTCTGAGCGTCTCACCTGATATATGAGGTCTTCCACGGCGCCAGAGAGTACGGTCAGCTTCCGACATGCGCTCGTTTCCGCGCCTTCTCGAGCCACTCACCGACGGACACGTCGCGCTGCGCGATTACACCGAGCGCGACATCCCCGAGATCCTCATCGCATACCAGGACGATCCGCAGCTGCACCGCTTGGCCGGCGAGGACCGTCCTCCAAGCGGCGCCGAGCTTGGGAGCCGGGCCGAGCGCGAGCCGGTCGCCCGCGCGGCCGGCGAACGAGCCACGCTGACCATCGTCGAGCCGGGCGCGGACACCTGCCGCGGCCAGGTGGGGGTCGGCGACACGGATTGGGACAACCGCCGGGTCGAGCTCGCGATCTGGCTGGCTCCCCAGGTCCGCGGGCGGGGGCTTGGCCGCCGCTCGCTCAGGCTGGCCGCCGAATGGCTGCTGGGGACGTGCGGCTTCGCTCGCGTGGAGCTGGTCGCCGAGCCGGGTAACGCCGCCGTCATCGGGGCTGCCGGAGCCGCTGGGTTCACTCGCGAAGGCGTGCTGCGGGGCCACCAGCGCAAGCGCGGAAAGAGGATCGACGTGGTCGTAATGTCCCTGATCCCAGCCGACCTCTGATTGCTGCCATGCCCTACTGGCGCGTCAAGCTCCCGCCCGGTGTCAGATCGCCGTTCGAGGTCTACCTCAACGGCGTACGCCAAGAGCTCGGGACCGACTACCGGGTCTCCGAGGGCGAGATGTTGTTCGAGCGCGAGGTCGTCCGGCAGCCATTGGGCGCCCGCGCCTGGTTTCTCGGCTTCTGGGGGATCGGGACCTACAAGCGAAACGACGAGATCGACATCCGCTACGAGATCGGCGGAGAGACGCGGGTGGTCCAGGCCACCGAGATCATTCCTCCGGCACCCTCACGACCTCGCGCGTGACCCACGGCCGCAGCAGGCGCAACGCGGCCAGGATGGCCCGGGTCGCCGGCGAGCGGTTGAGCGTGTAGAAGTGGATGCCGGGCGCGCCGCGCGCCAGGAGCTCGGCGCACTGGAGGGTCGCGTAGGAGACGCCGAGTTGCAGCACCTCACTGGGGAACGGCGCCCGCTTCTCGAGCTGCCGCAGGAGCGAGTCCGGGATAGATGCCCCGCACATGCCGGTGAATCGCTTGATCTGTCCCACGTCGGTGATGGGCATGATCCCGGGGATGATCGGGACGTCGATCCCGGCGGCGCGCGCCTCCGCGACGAACCGGAAGTACACCTCGTTGTCGAAGAACAGCTGGGTGATCAGGAAGGAAGCGCCGTTGTCCACCTTGTGCTTGAGGAAGCGCAGGTCGCTCGTCATGTCGGCCGCCTCGGGATGGACCTCCGGGAAGCAGGCGGCCCCGATGCTCATCGAGTAGCGCTCATCGATCAGCGCGGCGAGCTCGCTCGAGTAGCGCAGGCCGCCCGGGTGCGGGCGCCACTCGGTCTCGCCCCTGGGCGCGTCGCCACGCAGGGCGAGCACATTCTCGATCCCGGCATCGTCCAGGCTGTCGAGGATGACGCACAGTTCGTCGCGGGTGGCGCCCACGCAGCTCAGGTGCGCCATCGCCTCGATCCCGAGCTCCCGCTTGATCCACTTCGTGAGCTCCAGCGTTAGACCGCGCGTGGAGCCGGCCGCCCCGTAGGTGACTGACACGAAGTCCGGCTCAAGCTCGCGCAGCTCACCGAGCGCGTGGCGCAGGTTCTGCTCGCCCTCGTCCGTCTTGGGGGGGAAGAACTCGAAGGAGAAAACCGGCTCATCGGCCTGGGCGAGGATCTGATCTATGCGCATGGTCGGGCACCGTATCAACCTTGACACGACCGTGTCAAGGTTTAGTTCAGCGATCCGACAATTTTCCTACCCACCGCTCCACATCCCCGTCGGACTCGCGGGCCACGTCGCCCAGCCGTTCGAGGTGGGTCAGGTAGCACAGGGTCTCGGGCAGCCACCAGCCGGCGTTGGCCTGGGTCAGCGGCTCTACGTGCAGTCGTGGCGTGATCTCGAGCGCGGTCTTCGGTCCCCCGGCCACCGCCGCCCGCGTCGCCTCGAGCCGCTCGGCGACCAGACGGCGGTTGCCCTCGATGTGGCCGTGCACGTCCAGGAACGGCTTGCCGTGGCCCGACAGCGCAAGCCGGGCGTCCAGTTCGTCGACCACGCCCAGCGAAGCCAGGAACTCGCCAATCGGATCGGGCGTCCAGCCGTAGTCGAAGTACAACGAGATCCGTCCCATCACGTGGTCGCCCGAGATCAGGAGCCGACGCTCGGCCTGGGAAAAGCAGACGTGGGAGGGCGCGTGCCCAGGGGTCTCGAACGTCGTCCAGGTCCCGAGGTCGGTATCGATCGTGACGCCTGCGATCAGAGGGCGGTCGGGCTCGACCACCCGCGCGATCCCGGACGGGTGCGCGCGCGCCTCCTCGGCATAGCGCTCGAGCGCCGACGCCGGCACGCCGCTCTGTCGCCCGATCTCGAGGCGACGCGCGAGCACCGTGTCGGGATCCGCGGCCGCGACGAACCCGTGCTGGTGGTTGGGGTGCATCCACATCTCGCAGCCCGTGCGGTCGCAGATCGTCGCCGCCTGGCCCCAGTGGTCGGCGTGCGCGTGGGTGCAGACGACCAGCCGCACGTCGTCGACCCGGAGGCCCACCTGGGCCATGGCGCGCTCGAGGTCATCCATCGACCCCGGCTCATGCATGCCGGTGTCGAACAGCACGAGCCCGTCGCCCGCCGCGACCGCCCACGCGTTGCAATGCGGTATCCCGGGGAACGGGAGGGGGAGGCGCAGGCGCCACAGGCCCGGTATGACCCGCTCTCCCCGCCCGAGCTCACGTGTGCGTGTCCGCGGCATCCGGTCGCGAACCCTAGTGGTCTCCACCGCCTAGACTCCGGCGCTCCGATGTCGAGCGCAGACGTCGCCAGGCGCTACTTCGAGGCCCTCGCCGCGCGTGACGTGGAGTCCGCGGTGGCGCTGTGGGCTGCCGGCGGCATCGAGCGCGTCGTCGGCCAGCGCGAGCTCACGGCCCCCGCCGGCGTCCGGGAGTTTCAGAACGAGCTGTTCGGCGCGTTTCCCGATCTGCGCTGGGAGGTCCTCGACGTCGTCCCCTCAAACGGCAACGGCGACGGCAAGGTCGCCGTCCGCTGGCGCGCCACGGGTACGTTCGCCGGCCCCGGGGCCTTCCAGGGCTTCACGGCCAACGGAGCGCACCTCGAGATGGAGGGCTGCGACGTCCTGACCGTCAACGCCGAGGGCAAGCTCGAGCACCTGGACGTGTATCTCGACAGCGCCGACGTCGCGCGCCAGCTGGGCGTGCTTCCGCCGGCCGGATCACCCGCCGAGGCCGGCCTGACCAAGCTGGCCAACGCGGTCACCCGGGCCCGGTCCTGGGTCGGCGGCGGCGAGCCGCAGCGCATCGCCGACGGCGTGTGGCTGATCCAGGGCGGCATACCCAAGACGATGAACGTCTATCTGATCGAAGGGCCGGACGGCGTCACCGTGTACGACGCGGGGGCGTCCGAGATGCTCGCTGTGGTGGCCCGCGCGGCGGCTCGGCTAGGGGGAGTCATGCGGGTCGTCCTCGGTCATGCCGACGCCGATCATCGCGGCACGGCGCCTGGGCTCAAGGCGCCCGTCTACTGCCACGCCGGGGAACGCGAGGCAGCCGAGTCGCCCGAGTCATATCGCCCCTATTGGGACCGTTCGAAGCTCGACGCCCGCGGACGCACCGTCCTCTGGCGGCTGATCGCGCGCTGGGACGGCGGCGCCGTCGAGATCGCCGGCACCCTCGACGAGGGCGACGAGGTGGGGGGGTTCCGCGTCGTCCACCTGCCCGGGCACGCCCCGGGTCTGATTGCGCTCTTCCGCGACTCCGACCGTCTCGCCCTCGTCTCGGACACGATCTACACCCTCGACCCCCAGAGCGGACGCCACGAGCCCGCCCACGTTCCCCATCCGGCGTTCAACCAGGACACCCAGCAGGCCCGCGCAGCGATCCGCAAGCTGGCCGCGCTCGATCCCGTGACGGTGTGGGCAGGTCACGCCGAGCCCGTGACCGGCGACGTCCAGGCTCAGCTCGAGCGCGCAGCGAGCGCGCCGGCGTGATCGGACCTTGGCCAAGCAGCGAAAGCGCCAGCGCGACAAGCTCGCTGCTCCGACGTCCGAGTACCGCGACTCCGAGGGCAACGTGCTGACGCTGCGCGGCTCTCTCACGCCTGGGGCTCGGCGCGAGTACGCCGACATCCTGAGCGGCGGCCTCAATCGCGAGGACGCCTGGCAGCGGGCCACCGAGCTGCTGTTCGAGCGCCTGGCTGTCAGGTGGACGATCTCGGGCCTCGAGATCACCCGCCAGAAGGAGCTGCTCGGCCGCTACCGGATGGCCTCGGGCGACGAGCGGCGCTTCGTGCGCGACACCCTGCGCGAGCACGCCGCCGAGCACTTCCCGGAGCTCGAGGCGCCGTGATCGACCCCGACGCCTTCGCCGCGCTGCTGTGCGACTGGTGCCTGGAGATGCGCGAGCGCCAGTCCGTGCTGGTGTCCACTACCCCGCTCGCCGCGCCCCTCGTCCGGGCCTTCCACCGGGCGTGGATCACCCGGGGAGGATGGCCGCCGGCGCTGCGGATTGCGATCCCCGGCCTGGCCGAGGACTTCTATCGCCTGGCCGGCGACGAGCTGCTTGACAACTACTCGCCCCAGGACATGGCGGACGCCCAGCAGGCCGACGCGTTCCTCGCCATCCAGGCGCCGGAGAACACCCGCGCCCTGTCCGGCGTCGATCCGGCCGTCATCACCCGCGCCTCCCGCGCGCTGGAGCCGGTCCGGGAGGTGCGGATGTCCAAGCGGTGGTGCGGCACGATCTGGCCGACGCCGGCACTCGCGCAGCACGCCGGCATGAGCGACGACGACTACGCCGCGTTCGTCAACCGTGCCCTCTTCCTCGACCGGCCCGACCCGGCGGCGGCGTGGCGCGAGTTGAACGACCGCCAGGCGGCGCTGGCCGATCGCCTGAACCAGGCGCGCGAGATCCGGATCGAGGCCGACGGCACCGACGTCCGCCTGCGCGTCGAGGGCCGGACGTGGATCAACTCCAACGGCAAGCGCAACATGCCGAGCGGCGAAGTCTTCACCGGCCCGCTCGAGGACTCGGCCACCGGCACCATCCGCTTCACGATCCCCTCGAGCCCGCGCGGGGTGCTCGTCGAGGGCGTCGAGTTGACCTTCGAGCAGGGCAAGGTTGTGCGCGCTACCGCTGAGCGCGGCCAGGACTACCTCGACGCCGCGCTCGCCACCGACGACGGCGCGCGCTTCCTCGGCGAGCTCGGGATCGGCACCAACGCCGGCGTCGACCGGCCCACCGGTTCGACGCTGCTCGACGAGAAGATGGCCGGTACCGTGCACCTCGCACTGGGCGCCTCGTATCCGGAGACCGGCGGGCGCAACACGTCGGCGCTCCACTGGGACCTGATCTGCGATCTCCGCACCGGCGGCCGGCTGACCGCCGACGAAGAGCCGATCGAGGCCTGAGTTCACACGGCCCGTTAACGAGCCGCAACATGCCGTGCAGTAGCTTCCCGGGCAATGCGCCGCACCAAGATCGTCGCCACGATCGGCCCCGCCTCTCGGGACCTCGAAACGCTGACCCGCATGGTCGCCGCGGGCATGGACGTGGCCCGCCTGAATTTCTCCCACGGCAACCGCGAGATGCACGCCGAGAACGCCGAGCTGGTCCGCCGGGCCGCCGCGGCGGCCGGCCGCCAGGTGGCGATCCTCCAGGACCTGCCGGGCCCCAAGATCCGCATCGGCCGGCTCGAGGACGACACCGTCGAACTCAAGCCGGGCGAGAAGCTCGTCCTGCTCTGCGACGACGGTAGTTCGCTCGGAAACGGCGAGCGGATGTCGGTCTCGTGGAAGGGTCTCGCGAGCGCGGTCGACCCCGAGGACATCATCTACCTGGCCGACGGGGCGATCCGGCTCCGCGTCAAGACCGTGCGCGAGGGCGACGGCGAGGTCGAGACCGCGGTCGAAATCGGCGGGAGCGTGAGCACGCGCCAGGGCCTGAACATCCCCGGTTCGACGCGCGGCCTGCCCGCCGTCCCCGAGGAGGACATCGACATGCTGCACTTCGGCGAGTCGATCGGTGTCGATCTGGTCGCACTGTCGTTCGTGCGGACCGCCGAGGATGTGACCAGCGTGCGCCGCCACACCCGGCTGCCGCTGATCGCCAAGATCGAGAAGCCCCAGGCGGTCGACGCCGCCGAGGAGATCATCCGCGCCGCCGACTGCGTAATGGTGGCGCGCGGGGACCTGGGGATCGAGCTGCCGATCGAGGACGTCCCGATCGTCCAGAAGCAGCTCCTGCGCACCGCCGGCAAACTGGCCCGGCCGGCGATCACCGCGACGCAGATGCTCGACTCGATGGTCAACTCCTCGCGCCCGACCCGCGCCGAGGTCGCCGACGTGGCCAACGCGATCCTCGACGGCACCGATGCCGTGATGCTCTCCCAGGAGAGCGCGGTCGGCTCCTACCCGGTGGAGGCGGTGTCGATGATGGCCGCCGTCGCTGAGCGGACCGAGCACACGCTGCCATACCGGACCTGGAACGAGGAGCGCGTGCGCCGCGACGCCCGCGACCCCGCCTACACGATTGCCTACAGCGCCTGTGCCGCCGCGCGCGACCTGCACCTGGCCGCGCTGGTCGTCCCCACCCTGTCCGGGCGTTCGGCGCGCCTGATCTCGGCCCACCGCCCCCAGGTGCCGATCTACGCGCTGTCGCCGGGCAAGGAGACGGTGCGGCGCTGCAGCCTGATGTGGGGCGTCGAGGCCGGCGCGATGCGCCGCCACGAGGTGACCGAGATGCTGATCGCCGACGCGGCCAAGCGCGTGGTCGAGCTCGGCTGGGTCAAGCCCGGGGCGCGCGTTGGCATCACCGCCGGGCTGCCCTCCGGTCGCCCCGGGACCACCAGCCTGTTCCAGATCCAGCGGGTTTAGTCTGGGCCGCCTTTCGGCGGCGTCCATGGGGCCGTTCCGCCGGGCGTCCTTGCCCGGCGGCCATTCCGTGCCGCCGTCCCAGTTTGAGATCCGCTCCCTCGCGGCTCGCCCGCGCATCGGGGCAATTTCCAGCATTACAGACGGGGTCCGGCGATCGCCGCAGGCTTTCGCCTCGTCACGGGGCAAGATCCTGCACCGGCCGAACGAGCATGCCCGAATGCTGGAATTTGCCCCCCCGGGGAGCGGGGCGGGGCCGGGTCAGGCCAGGCCGCTAGGCGACGCGGCGGCCGTAGAACTCGGCCTCGAGCTCGCCCAGCTCGGTCGCGGGCGGGTCGTCGTAGAACCACTCCCGGGCGATCCGGTGGAAGTTGCCGCGTGCGTGCAGCTGCGCGAGCACGGCCAGGGTGAGGACCTCCATTCGCCGGCCGAAGATGTGGTCGGGAGGCGCGGACTCGTGGCGGAGCTGCCCGAAGTACTCCGAGCGCGGATCGCTCATGTCGATCAGCACCTGAGTGGCGTAGTCGGGCGTCAGCTCCGTGTACTGGTCGATCGTGTACCACGAGGTGGCGGCGCGGAAGTGGGCCAGCACCCGCTGGGGGTCAAACTTGTCAGGATCCGGGAAGAAGCCGATCTCAGAGCCCAGCCGCATGATCGTGTCGGTGTCGCCCTCGATGATCGCCCGTGCGACCTGGATCTCGAGCTCGACCGCGCCCGGCGGCATCCGCTTGAACAGCCCGAAGTCGAAGAACACCATCCGGCCGTCGTCGAGCAGCGCCGAGTTGCCGGGATGGGGGTCGCCCGAGAACTGATGATGGCGGTACAGGGACCCGAAGTAGAAGCGGAACAGGATCTCGCCGATGCGATCGCGGTCCTCGTGCGAATACCGCTTGAGCTCTTCGAACCCGGTCCCATGGACGTACTCGCTCACCATCACCCGCTCGTGGGAGAGGGAGGTGATCACGTCGGGGATCACGATGAACGGGTGGCCGCGGAAGATCCGCGCCATCGTGCGCTGGTTCTGGGCCTCGAGCTCGTAGTCGAGCTCGTCGTGGATGCGCTCGGAGATCTCCCGGCCGATCGCCGCGGGGTCGAGCCCGGGCGCGATCCGCTTGGCCAGCCGCAGGATCAGCCCGAGGTTCTGCATGTCCGAGCGGACCGCCGCGGCGACGCCCGGGTACTGGACCTTGACCGCCACGTCGCGCCCGTCGTGCAGGCGCGCTCGGTACACCTGCCCGATCGAGGCGGCCGCGATCGGCTCCTCGTCGAATTCGGCGAAGACCTCCCTCAGCGGCTCTTCGAGCTCTTCCTCGATCACTTTGCGCATGTCCTTGAAGGCGACATTGGGGGCGGCGTCGCGCAGCGCGGCCAGCTTGCTCTGGAACTCCTCGCGATACTCGTCGGGTACCAGGCCGACGTCGAGGAAGGACAGCACCTGCCCGACCTTCATCGCCGCGCCCTTCATCGTCCCCAGCGCGGTCACGATCTGCTCGGCCGCCTCGACCTGGCGCTTCTCGAGCGCGACCTTGCGCTGCTCGCCTGACCGGGTGACGTTGGCCGCTCGGGTGCCGGCCTGACGGATCGCCTGTCCCGCCGCTAGCCCCCCGATCCTGGCGGTACGCCCCACACGGGAGGTGGGGATCTTGTCCTTCGCCACGCGCCTACATGCTAGCTGGGGTGGGCGGGTTCCTCATCTTTGGGCCCGGGAACCGAGCCGCGTCGGGCGGGACGCTCACATCCGCAGGCTCACATCCGCAGATACGAAGCGCCGTTGACGTCGAGCACCGTGCCGCTCGCCAGCTCCGCCTCGGGCGAGGCCAGATAGAGCACCGCGGCCGCGATCTCCTCGGCCGTGGCCACCCGGCCGAGCGGACTCTCGGCGCGTCGCCTGCGGCCGCTCTCGCCCTCGAGCTCGGTCGCGGCCATCTCGGTCTCGACGAAGCCAGGCGCGACCGCGGTGACGGCGATCCGCCGCTCGCCGAGCGCGCGGGCCAGCGATTGTCCGAACGCGATCAATCCGGCCTTGCTCGCCCCGTACGCCGGGTGGTTGGGCTCGCCGCGGAACGCCCCACGCGATGAGACGTTGACGATCCGCCCGCCGGCGCCCATGTGGCGCAGGACGCACCAGGTGACATTGGCCGCACCCACGAGATTCACGTCCAACGTTCGCTTCCACGCGGCCTGCCAGGCCTCATACGTCGTCTCGGTGGCGGCGTGAGGCTCGTACACGCCGGCGTTGTTGACGAGCACGTCGATGCCACCGAGCGCCCCGGCCACCTCGTCGACCATCCAGCGGACGGCGTCCGGATCGGCCAGGTCGGCACCCGCGACCACGTGCCCGACGCCGGGCAGCGCCGCAAGCACCTCATCGGCCGCGTCGCGGCGCGTCCCGTAGTGCACCCCGACCCGGTCGCCGGACGCGGCGAAGGCGCGGGCCACCGCGGCGCCGATCCCCCGCGAGGCGCCGGTGACCAGCACTGCCCGACCGCCGCCGGCCACGCTAGGCGCTGCGCTCCACGCGCGAGCCCGGCACGATGTCGTCCGAGCCGTCCGCCCAGCGCACCCACGCCTTATGGCCGCCGTCGTAGTCGTCGCCGAACAGGATCAGCGTCGCCGGCTGGCCCAGCGCGGTGCACGGCTCGTCGCCCTCGGGATCGAGCCCGCGCCAGATGCGCACGAACGCGTTGTGCTCGAGCTCGCCGGCCACGGTCGTCGGGTCCGTGTGCCCGGGGTGGATCCGGGTCGCGCCCGGGAGCTTCAAGAGCTTGTCCATGATCGAGGAGCGCAGGTCGGCGTAGCCGCTCGCGCCGGGCGCCCGGACCCCGCCCACCGAGCCCTTGAACAGCGTGTCGCCGGTGAACACGTCTGAACCGTTCACGAGCAGCGACAACATGCCCGCCGTGTGGCCGGGCGTATGGATCGGCTCGATCTCCAGCGCCCCCGAGACGATCTTCTCTCCCGCGGCCATCGTGCCCGTCGCCGCCGGCACCTCGTGGCGCTCGAGCTCGTGGATCAGCACCGGCGTGCCGGGATGGCGCTCCAGGACCTTGTCGACCTCCGATATGTGATCGTGGTGGCGATGCGTGAGCAGCACGTGCGTGAGCGTGAGCTGGCCCCGATCGAGGAACTCGAGGAGCGGCTGAACCGGTCCGCCGGCGTCGATCAGCACCGCGTGCCCCCCGGGCTCGTCCGCCACCACATAGGTGTTGGACAGAAAGTCGTCGTTCATCGAGCGCTCGACGATCACGATCGTGAGCCTACCCGCTCGATGCGCCAGCATCGAGCGGCAGCATCCCATCCCGCTCGATGCGCCAGCATCGAGCGGCAGCATCCCATCCTCGTTAGCCTGAGCACCATGAGTCTTCTCCATACGTGCTACCGAATCACTGACATCGACCGCTCGGTCGCGTTCTACGAGGCGCTGGGATTCGAGGAGCGCCGGCGCATGCCGATCCGCGACGAGGCGACCAACGTGTTCATGAGCCTGCCCGACGACGGCCCCGAGCCACGCCTCGAGCTGACCTACAACTTCGGCGTCGACTCGTATGAGCTCGGCACGGCGTACGGCCACATCGCCATCGCCGCACCGGACCTGGATGCGACCTTGGCGCGCCTGGCCGAGCTGGGCATCGAACCGGAACGCCCGCCCTACACGGTCAGCGACGGCGGCAGCCGTCTGTGCTTCGTCCGCGACCCGGACAACTACCGAATCGAACTGATCGAGCGCTAGCCTTCGGCGAGTCGTGGCCGAACCGAGCAAGATCGCCATTCTTTTGCGGCAGGTCGCAATGGCCGTGAACGCCCACGACCGCGAAAACCCCGATCACAACACCTGGGGGATCGGGATGGCGCATTTCGACATCGAGCGGCTCGGGCTCGACGAGGGCGAGGAGCTGATCCCGGGGATCGTCCTCCAGGCCGACGGCGGCCAGACTGGCCAGTTCCGCATCCTGTGCGACGGCCAGCACGACCAGGGAGAGGTCGAGGAAGAGGAAGAGATCGTGGAGGCCGTGGCCGAGCGGGAGCTGGCCGAGCCGCTGCAGGCGCCGGGACCGGCGCCGCGGATCACGCCTCCGCTCTAGGGACCACCAGGCGGACCGTGTGACTTACTCGATCGTCGCCCGCGATCCGGACACCGGGGAACTCGGCGTCGCCGTCCAGTCGCACTGGTTCTCAGTTGGCTCGATCGTGACCTGGGCGCGTCCAGGCGTGGGCGCGGTCGCCACGCAGGCCAACGCCGAGGCGGCCTACGGCCCCTTCGCGCTCGACCTCCTGAGCCAGGGCGTCCCAGCGCCGGACGCGCTGGCGCGCCTGGTGGCCGAGGACCCGAGCGGCAACTCGCGTCAGGTGGCGGTGGTGGACGCGCAGGGTCGGGTGGGCGCCCACACCGGTTCGAACTGCATCCCATACGCCGGGCACGTGATCGGAGAGAGGGACGGCGTCTCCTGCCAGGCCAACATCATGGCCACTGAGCGCGTGTGGCCGGCCATGCTGGAGGCCTTCCAGACAGCCACGGGCTCGCTCACCGGGCGCCTGATGAGCGCGCTCGACGCTGCCGAACGCGAGGGCGGCGACATCCGTGGCCGGCAGTCCGCGGCGATCCTGGTCGTGCCGGCCGAGGGCGAGCCGTGGGAGAAGGTCGTCTCCCTGCACGTCGAGGACCATCCCGACCCGCTGCCCGAACTACGCCGGCTCCTCGCCCTGCACAACGCGTACGCGCTCGCCAGCGAGGCCGATGAGCTGCTGAACGCCGGCCGCCACGACGAGGCAACCGCCCTGTACGAGCGGGCCAACCAGCTCGCCCCCGACAACCACGAACTGATGGTCTGGGCCGGGCTGGGCGCCGCTGCGGCCGGCGACCTGGACACCGGCGTGGGCAAGATCAAGTCGGCGATCGCGCTGCACCCGGCCTGGCGTGAGCTCCTCCCGCGGATGCCGGCCGACGTCGCGCCCGCGGCGCCGGCCGTTCTCGCAGCGCTGTCCGCCGAGCCCGGCTAGCGTCCCCGCCGGTCGGCACGCTTCGCGACGCGCCCCGCGGCCTGCTGCTCGCGAATCGCCTCGCGGGTCTGGCCCTGAATCTCGCGCCAGGCTGTGCGGGCCTGGCGCAGCGCCTTGAGCACCTGGGCCCGCGCCTCGTCGGCCGCCTGGGCGGCCTCGAGCACCTGCTGCTTGGTGCGGCGACCGTGCGTGAGCAGGTTGAAAGACCAGAGCCCAGTTTCCAGCACCCGCGCCGCGCGGTCGAGGTCGGCGAGCACGGCATCGCGCAGCTCGTGCGCGCGTAGCCCTTCCTCGATGTAGCGCACCCGCGCCCGGAGCGCCACGGCGCCCAGCCCGCTCAGCGCCTGGGCGGCGATCAGCGGCTCGGGATCGCGCGGGTCGACCTCGGCGCGGGTGGCGAGTGCCTCGGCGGCCGTCGTGACGATCCGGTCGTGCATCTCCAGCCACGCAGCGCGCAGCGCGGGCGTCGACTCGATCAGCGCGATGAACCGGGGCAGGAAGACGACGAGATCGTCCGGGACCTCATCGAAGCGCTCCATGTCCTTCTTCATGGCGGCGACCACGGCGGTGGTGAGCGACTCGTTGGACGGGCAATCCCTGATCACCTGGGCCAGACTGTCGATCGCCTCGTCGGCCCAGTCGAGGACCATCGACTCCTTGGTCGGAAAGTAGTTGTAGACCGTCTTCTCCGACACGCCGACGACGTCGGCGATCGTCGAGACCTTGACGTTGTCGAACCCGCGGCTCGCGAACAGGATCGTCGCCACATCCGAGATCCGTTGCCGGGTCAGGCGCCGCTTGCGCTCACGCAGTCCCTCGTCCGGGCTGCGCCGGAGAGCCATCTTCTCCTGGAAGCGGCGCACCCGGCGAAGCGCATCGGCCAGCTCCTCGCCCAGCTCAGCGGTCAGCACCCGGTGAACCCGGTCGTCGCTGAACGGTTCCTCCAGCGCATCCTCGTCGACGGTGCTCATGGGTCAGAGCATATTTCAGCGAATTCAGTTGCAGAAACTTTTCAGTCACTGTAGAGTTATAGCCCATGAACGAAAACTCTGTCATCGAAACGGTCGGTCTGACCAAGCGTTTCGGCGGGTTCACAGCCGTGGCCGACCTCGACCTGGTGGTCCAGACGGGCACCGTCGTCGCGCTCCTCGGACCCAACGGCGCCGGGAAGACGACCACGGTGCGGATGCTCGCCACCCTCCTGCGCCCCGACGCCGGCCATGCGCGCGTGGCCGGCCACGACGTGGTCAAGGACGCGCCGGCGGTACGCCGGCTGATCTCCCTCACGGGTCAGTTCGCCGCGCTCGATAAGAACCTCACCGCGCGCGAGAACCTGGTGCTGATGGCGCGCCTGCGCGACCGCGGCCGGGCCGAGGCCCGCACGGTGGCGGACGGGCTGATCGAGCGGTTCGCCATCGCCGACTTCCGTAACCGGCTGGTCAAGAACCTGTCCGGCGGCGAGCGTCGGCGGGTCGACCTGGCCGCCAGCCTCATCGACACGCCGCTCGTGTTGGTGCTGGACGAGCCGACCACGGGTCTTGACCCGCGCAGTCGCCAGGTCGTGTGGTCGGCCATCCGCGGGCTCGTCGACGAGGGCGTCACGCTGCTCTTGACCACGCAGTACCTCGAGGAGGCCGACGCCCTGGCCGATCGGGTGCTGCTGATCGACCGCGGCCGCGAGGTGGCCGGCGGGACGCCGACGCAGCTCAAGGCGCAGGTCGGCGAGCAGCGCGTCGACGTGATCGCCGCCGACGGGGCCGAGTTCGAACGCCTCGCCGCGTTGCTGCGCGAGCAATTCGATACCTCGGACGCCGCCGAACAGAGGACGGTGTCGGTGGCCGCGCCGGACGAGGTCGAGGACCTGGCCCGGGTGGCCGCCACGGTGGCACAGGCGGGCATCGCCGTCGATGAGATCGCGCTCCGCCGGCCCACCCTCGACGATGCCTTCCTGGCGCTCACCGGCCACCTCGCCCACGAGCCGGACGACCCCGAGCTCACCGAGGCCGAGGTGGCGGCATGAGCGCGGTGACGGCGGCGGTCGGTCGCGGTCGCGGTCGCAGCCTGGCCCGCGCCACGCCGTGGCAGTTCATCCGCGACACCGCGCTGCTCACCGGCCGCAGCCTGCGGGCGCTCCCGCGCGTGCCGGAGCGGCTGCTCGATGTGACGATCCAGCCGATCGTGTTCATCCTGCTGTTCCTGTACGTATTGGGTTCGGCCATCCACGTTCCGGGGATCAGCTACAAGGACTACATGCTCCCGGGGATCATCGGCCAGTCCCTGGCCTTCGGGATCATCGGCGCCGGCGTGGCGACGTCGAACGACATGACTGAGGGCGTGATCGATCGCTTCCGCTCGATGCCGATCAGTCGTCTGTCGATCATCACGGCGCAGGTCATGGGTCAGTTCTGCGAGCAGATCCTCGGCATCGTGATCGTGGTGGCGCTCGGGCTGATCCTGGGCTGGCGCCCGCACCTGACCGCGCCGCATGCCGTCGAGCTCGTCGGACTGATGGTGCTCGCGATGCTGGCGTTCACCTGGATGGGAGTACTGCTCGGGATGCTCGTGCGCTCGCCCGACGCGATGCAGGGCGTCGGCTTCATCGTGGTCTTTCCGCTCGCCTTCCTCGCGGGTACGTTCGTCCCGATCGCCGGCATGGACGCGGTGCCGCGCGCGATCGGCCAGTGGGACCCGATCTCGGCGCTGGTCAGCACCGTCCGGGGCCTGACCGAGGGTGTGCACACGAGCGGCTCGTGGCAGCTCGTGCACCCCGAGATCGCGATGGCGCTGTGGTGCCTGGTGATCCTGGCCGCGTGCGTGCCCCTGGCGCTGCGGCGCTTCAACCGCACGCTGGCGAGCTGAGGAAGCCCTTGGCAGATAACTCGCGCCCGGCGCGAGTTATCTGCCACGCGGCGATGAGCCGGGGCTCAGGCCGGCTGCCCGGCCGGTTGCTGCACCTCGCCGTTACGTGCGCGCCACTCGCCCAGCACCATCAGGGACCCGTCGATGATCCGGTCGACATACATCTTCGAGTCGTTCAGGCGGGGGAACGGCTTGTCCGGCACGTCGACCTCGAGGAAGCGGCACAGCGGCTCCCAGCCGTCGCCGACGCCCCACACGAGCAGCCGGTCCGGCGCGATGTTGCGCTGGACCTGATCCTGGTAGCGGGTGATCGCCTCGGCCAGCTGCCCGGGATAAATCTCGGGGCCGTTGAAGATGCCCTGGGCCGCCCACATCCGGGCCATCAGCCGGATGTAGTGCTGCCACTCCGGATCGACGAGTTCGCGCGCCTTGGAGATGTGGGCCGCCGGCGACTGGCCGTAGATGGTGTCCCAGATCGTGGTGCGCATGCTCTTCTCCCACGCCTCCGGATCGCGCACGCTGAGCACCACCTTTGCATCCGGATACGCGTCGGCCAGCTCGCGGTAGAAGAACGAGCCCGGCCAGTCGACCGTGGCCTCGTGCTCGCCGAAGATCGCATCCCAGTCCGCGTCGCCGTCCAGCGCCTCCTCCCACGGCTGCGATAGCGGCAGGTTGGTGAGGACGTTGACCATGTGGTAGCAGGGACCGAAGCCGAGCATCTCGAGCGCGACCTTCTGAGAAAGCGTGCCGGTACGCGGCAGTCCGGCGCCAATGACCTTCATGTACGTCCTCCTGTCTCGTTTTTCTCGGCGACGATGACGTAGTAGCCGAGGGTAAGCTCGCTCGCGGTCAGGAGCGAACGGTGTTTGTTCAGCCACCTACCGGTCTCGAGGTCGGCGGCCAGCGCTTGGAGGGCCCGGTCCACCGCGCCGGAGCTTAGCTGTGCGAAGACCGAGATGCCCTTCCGCACCTCGGGGCGCAGGTAGGCCTCCGGCCGGCGCCAAAACGCTCCATAAAACCCGTCGGTGCAGTCGTGGGGTACCGGTACGGGGATCAGCTCGACCTCCCCGAGTGCCAAGCGCAGCTCGCTCTCCCACGCGCCCGGTGACCGGTAGCGGGGCGGAATCAGCTCCAGAAACTCCGGGAGGTACTCGATGGTCAGCCAGAACAGGTCCGCCTCGCCGGGATCGGCGTTAAACAGGACGACCCGGTTTCGCGCGACGCGGGAGCATTCGCGGAGCCCGCGCCGGCGGTCTGACCAGTGGTGGTCTGACAGCACCGCCATTACCGCATCGAACGAGCCATCCTCGAACGGCAGTTCCTCGGCGCGACCGTGCACGACGCGGGCGCCGTCCGGCGGGCGATGGGCGATCATCACCGCCGACGGTTCGAGCGCCACCACGTCCCGGTCGCGTGGCTCGTAGTTTCCCGCGCCGGCGCCCACATTCAGCACGGTGCGAGCCTCGCCGAGCGCATTGCAGATGGCGGCGGCGATGCGCGGATCCGGGTTGCGGGTGGTCGTGTAGGTCCGTCCAATACGGTCGTAGAGGTCGGGCTCCGACCCGGTGATGGCAAACGGATCAGGGGATCTCACGGGTCGATCAGCACTCCGGGTTAGGGGCGGTGCTCGCGCACCACGCGGTCTCGGACGTCTCGGACAACACTCCAATGGCTATGAACACATCTCGGAGGTGAGGGGCGCGGAGGGCGGGACCAGCCACGCCGCGAAGCACATCGAGCGAGGGCTGCCCGTCCTCGTAGCCCCGCTCCCAGTGCTTGCGGCGTCGCTGCACAAATCGCGACGGTACCTTGTGGTGGGTGGGCGTATCTGACGGTCTGCTTGCCCGTGGCCCCTGGGATCCCGACCAGGTGGACGTCATCTGGCGCAGCGACCCGTTCGAACCGCCCAGCGAGGCGACCGACGCCGCCGACGTTGCCCTAGCCGCCCTGCGTCGCCGCGGGTCGCCGAGTTACGACGGACTGGCGGCCCGTCTGGTCGGCTTCGACGCAACGCCGGACCGGCTTTGGCTCGAGCTTCAGCCTGCCCGCTGGGCGTTGCGCCTGATCCCCGATGGCGCGGCCCGCAGCCTGTCGATCCTGTGCGCGGTCCGCGCCGCCGATGGCAGCTGGCTGGCCGGGCGGCGTGCGCAGTGGGTGGCCACCTGGGCGGGCCGGTGGGCGCTCGGCGCCGGCGGCTCGGTTGAGGTCGACGAGAACCCCGCCAACACGATGGGTCGCGAGCTGCTCGAGGAATGGTCGGTCGAACCGGAGCGGCTGCGGATCGAGGCGCTCCTGCAGATTCCCGGCCAGTCCGTGCTCGTGGTGGGGCAGGCCTGGCTGGCCGAGGGCGCCACCGTTGTTCCAGATCACGAGCACGACGAGTTCGCCTGGTGGCCGGCCGACCCGGCGCGGTGGCCAGCGGAGGCCGATCCGGCGCTCCGCCACGTGGCTACCCTCGTCTCGAGCTGAGAGCCGATGCGGTCGACCAGAGAGCCGATGCGGTCGACCACTTTCACGCGGGTCGTCACCTTCGGCCGGCTGGAGATCGTGTCCTTCACGCACTCGTGTGTGTATCTGGCCCTGCTCATCTGCGCCTTTGCGCTCCACAGCCCTCAGCCCGAGACGTTCATCTTCGGCCTGGCTCACGGCCTGATTTGGATCGCCATGTCGCTGGTGTGTATCGCCGCCGCCCGCGCCCGGATCGTCCCCTACTGGCTCGCCGTCACGGTCGCCGTGCTCGGCGGCCTGGGCCCGTTTGCGGGGTCGATCGGGTTCGTGATCGAGGACCGGCGGCGTAGGCAGCGCTCGGTTTCCCGGCTACCCTTGAATGCAGTAGATGGCAGTCAGTAGCGGAACTGTCCAGGTGGTCATGCCGGCGATGGGAGACTCCGTCGCCGAAGGCACCGTGCTCGAATGGCGCAAGCAGGAGGGCGACAGCGTCGAGGCCGACGAAACGCTCGTCGAGATCTCGACCGACAAGGTCGACGCCGAGGTCCCCTCACCGGCCGCCGGCCGGGTCGTGAAGATCTACGCCGCCGAAGGCGACACCGTCGCCGTCGGGGCCCCGCTCGCCGAGATATCGACCAACGGGAGCGCGGCCGTCGACGAGACCGATGTGTCTGCCACGCCGGTGTCTGGCGAGTCTCCTCCCGCCACCGTGGAAGAGGCCGTGGCCAGCGCCGCCACCGAGGCGGAGGGGGTCGCCGCGGCCGAGGCCTCGAGCGGGAAGCTGATCGACATCGTTACGCCGACCGGCGGGGAGTCGGTCACCGAGGGGACGATTCTCGAGTGGAGCGTCAAGGTAGGCGACTCCGTCAAGCAAGGCGACACGGTGGTCGAGATCTCGACCGACAAGGTCGACATGGAGCTTCCCGCCCCCGCCGCAGGCACGATCGCCGAGATCCTCGCTGCAGAGGGGGAGACGGTCAGTGTCGGTCAGGTGATCGCGCGGATGAGCGCGTCCGCCGCGCCGGTGAACGGCGCCGCCACCCCCTCGCCCGAAGCTTCGCACGCAGCACCGAAAACGGGTGCATCATCTGCGGGGGCGGGTGATGGCGCCAACGCGTCCCCGGTTGCCCGTCGCATCGCCGCCCAGCAGGGTGTCGATCTCGATGGATTGACCGGGACCGCACGCGGCGGCCGGATCACCAAGGCCGACGTGCTGGCGGCTAAGGGAAATGGTGTCCCGCCCACCCTCGGAGCGGCTGCGACGCTGCGGGCTCCCGCAGCGGTGCCCGCCGGCGCGCAGCCGATCCGCGGAGGCGCGGCCGCCCTGGCGCGCTACATGGACGAGTCGCGTTCGATCCCCACCGCCACCTCGTTCCGCACCCTCACCGTGACCACTCTCGGGGAGCGCCGCGCTCAGCTCAAGGAGGCCGGGCAGCGCGTGTCGTTTACCCACCTGATCGCCTACGCGATTGCGCGCGTAGCGACCGACGACATGGCTGTCATGGCGCACCACTTCGTCGACATCGACGGCAAGCCGCACCGGATCGACGACGGCGCCTGCAACCTTGGCCTGGCCGTCGACGTCGAGAAGAAGGACGGCAGCCGCACCCTGATGGTGCCGGTGATCCGGGACGCCGGCCGCAAGAGCTTCAACGAGTTCCTCGAGGCGTACAACGAGCTCGTCGAGAAGGCGCGCACGAACACGCTGACCGCCGATGACCTGACCGGCGGGAACCTCACGCTGACCAACCCGGGCGGGATCGGCACGATCGCCTCGGTCCCCCGGCTGATGGTCGGCCAGGGCACGATTGTCGCCACGGGCGCGATCGGCTATCCGCCCGGCCTGGGCGCGATCGGCGCGGCGATTGGGGCCGAGAAGGTCATGACGATGACCTCGACCTACGACCATCGGATCATCCAGGGCGCCGAGTCGGGCCGCTTCCTCCAGCGAATCGAGGCGCTGCTTGGAGGCGAGGAGGCCTTCTACGAACGGGTATTCGGCGATCTCGGATTGGCGCTGCCCGCCCTCGCGCCACCGAAGAGCCCCGCGAGCCCACTCGCCGCCGCCTCCCCCGTAGACGCGGCCGCAGCCCCGGCCGCCACCGACACGGGCGCGCCGCCGGCGCCCGGCGCGATGCCCGACGAGGAGCTGATGCAAGCGGTCCAGGCCGCGACGTCGTTGCTCAAGGCCCACCGCACGCACGGCCACCTCGCCGCCCGGCTCGACCCGCTCGGCCGCGAGCCCGAGGGCGACCCGGCGCTCGATCCTCAGCCGCTCGGGCTATCCCCCGAGCTGATGGAGCGGATCCCGGCCCGCATCCTGCGCATGTACGTCCACGGCGAGAACCTGGCCGACGCGCTGCCCCACCTGCGCGAGACGTACTGCGGGCCGATCGCCTACGAGATCGAGCACATCGCCTCGCATCGCCAGCGGCTGTGGCTGCGGGAGGCGATCGAGTCAGGCCGCTTCCGCCCGCCGCTCTCGACCGACGAGCAGAAGACGCTGCTGCGGCGCCTGACCGAGGTCGACGCGCTCGAGCGGTTCATGCACAAGGCCTACCTCGGCCAGAAGCAGTTCTCGATCGAGGGACTGGACATGACCGTCCCGATGCTCGACGAGTTGATCCAGCTGTCCGCGACGCGCGGCGCGCGCGAGGTCGTGATCGGCATGGCCCACCGGGGCCGGCTGAACGTCCTCGCCCACAACCTGGGCCGCCCGTACGACTCGATCTTCGCCGAGTTCGAGGGCTCATCGACGCTCGAGCCGATCACCACGATTCCCCAGGGTGGTACCGGCGACGTCAAGTACCACCACGGCGCCCAGGGCGCCTACCAGCTCCCGAGCGGCGAGTCGATCATCGTACGTCTGGAGTCCAACCCGAGTCACCTCGAGTTTGTGGCCCCGGTCGCCGCCGGCGCCACCCGCGCCGCCCAGACCACCCGCCAGGGGCCGCACGCCCATCGCGAGACCAACGCGGCGGTCCCGATCATCCTCCACGGCGACGCCGCCTTCCCGGGGCAGGGTGTGGTCGCGGAGACCCTCAACCTGCAGGCGCTCGATGGCTACACGGTTGGCGGGACGATCCACATAATCCAAAATAATCAAGTCGGCTTCACCACCGACCCGGACGACGCGCGCTCGACCACGTGGGCCTCGGACCTGGCCAAGGGCTTCGACGTCCCGATCATCCACGTCAATGCCGACGACGTCCCTGCTTGCATCGCGGCGGTCCGGCTCGCCTTCGCGTTCCGCCAGGAGTTCGGGCACGACGTGCTCATCGATCTGATCGGCTACCGCCGCTTCGGTCACAACGAGGCCGACGAGCCGGCCTACACCCAGCCCGAGATGTACCAGGCGATCAAGAAGCACCCGCCCGTGCGCGAGCTGTTTGCCCGTCAGCTGATCGAGCAGACCGTGGTGTCCGAGCAGGAGTCGACCGAGCTCACCGACCAGGTGTGGGAGGTGCTCGCCGACCAGCACCAGAGGCTCAAGGACCGCATCGCGGCCGCCAAGGACGTCAGGCACGCCACCGGCGAGTACGAGCTTGACCGCACGCCCTCCCCCGAGGTCAAGACCGCGGTCTCGGCCGAGCGCCTCAGGGTGCTCAACGACGAGCTCCTAGCGGTGCCCGACGGCTTCACGGTCCACCCCAAGCTGGTGCGCCAGCTCGAGCAGCGCCGCGAAGTGTTCTCCGGAGAAGGCGATGAGGCCGGGACCGGCATCCTGTGGGCGCACGCCGAGTCGCTCGCCTACGCCTCGTTGCTCACCGAGGGCATTCCAATCCGCCTGACCGGCCAGGACACCGAGCGCGGCACTTTCAGCCAGCGCCACCTCGTCCTGCACGACCCCAAGACCGGTCAGGAGCATTGCCCGATCCAGCACCTGCCGGGCGCGCTCGCCCCAATGGAGCTTCACAACAGCCCGCTCTCGGAGATGGGTTGCCTCGGCTTCGAGTACGGCTACTCGCAGGAGGCGCCCGAGACGCTCGTGCTGTGGGAGGCCCAGTTCGGCGATTTCGCCAACAGCGCGCAGGTGATCATCGACCAGTTCATCGTCTCGGGTCTGGCCAAGTGGGGGCAGACCTCGCGCCTCACGCTGCTGCTCCCTCATGGCTACGAGGGCTCGGGGCCCGAGCACTCCTCGGCGCGGCTCGAGCGCTTCCTCCAGCTCGCCGCCGAGGGCAACATCCGGGTGGCCAACTGCACCACCCCCGCCCAGTACTTCCACCTGCTCCGACGCCAGGCCCGCGTCGCCAAGCAGCGTCCCCTGGTCATCATGACCCCCAAGAGCCTGCTCCGCCTCCCTCAGGCCACGAGCACGGTCAAGGAGCTGGCCGAGGGCCGCTTCCAGCCGGTGCTCGGTGAGGGTGGCGAACACGATCCGGGCCATGTCAAGCGACTGATCCTGTGCACCGGCAAGATCTATTACGAGCTCGCGACTCACGAGGCGCGCCAGGACAACCCAGCGGTGGCGATCGGCCGCGTCGAGCTGCTCTATCCCTTCCCGCAGTCCGAGATCCTGGCCTTGGCGGAGAGCTACCCGAACCTCGAGGAAGTCGTGTGGGTCCAAGAGGAGCCGCGCAACATGGGCGCCCGTGCCCACATGGGGCCGCGCCTGATGCAGATCCTGCCTCACCACCTCCGCTACGGCTACATCGGTCGGCCCGAGCGCGCGGCCTCGGGCGAGGGCTACCCGGTGGCACACGCCGCCGAGCAGAACCGCATCATCTCGACGGCGCTCAACGCCGGCGAGGCCATCTCGCAGTACCCGCGCAAGTCTCCCGGCGACCGCTAAGGCGCCGCCGCGAGGCGCCGCCGACCATTCCAAGTCAGCCGCAGTCAGAGTCATAACGCGCCGCTCAGCGGCAGTTTCTCACCCTGGCTGTCCTTTTCTGGCACCCTTCCCAGCATCGGCTTTCGTAGAGACGGATCGCGCAGAGACAATTCCCGGCGGCATCTGACGCCCGCCTTCGGCGTGCATGACATGGCGATCGACCTGGGAACCGCCAACACGCTCGTGTACGTCGGCGGGCGTGGGATCGTGGTGTCCGAGCCATCGGTGGTCGCCTCCGACGTGGACACGGGCCTCGTCCACGCCGTCGGCGCCGACGCCGAGCGGATGATCGGGCGCACACCGGCCACGATCGCCGCCACCCGTCCGCTCCGGCACGGCGTGATCGCCGACTTCGAGGTCACCGAGGAGATGCTGCGCTACTTCATCCGCAAGGTGCTCGACCGCCGGATGGCCCATCCCCGGCTGATCGTGTGCGCCCCATCGGGGGTGACCGAGGTCGAGAAGCGCGCGGTCGAGGAGGCCTCGCTGGCGGCCGGTGCCCGGCGCGTGCACCTGATCGAAGAGCCGATCGCGGCGGCCATCGGCGCCGGACTCGAGATCGACGAGCCGATCGGGCGGATGGTCGTCGACGTCGGCGGTGGCACCAGCGAGATGGCGGTCATCTCGCTCGGCGGGATCGTGGTGTCGCGCTCGGTCCGCGTCGGCGGTTACGAGATGGACGAGGCGATCACCTCCTACATGCGGGGCGCGTATCAGCTGGCGATCGGGTCGCGGACGGCCGAGCAGATCAAGATCTCGCTCGGCTCGGTCCGACCGCTCTATCCCGAGGAGACGACTGAGGTTCGCGGACGGCACCTGGTGACGGGGCTGCCGACCGCGATCGAGTTGCACTCGGAGGAGGTCCGCGCCGCGATCATGGCCCCGGCGCGCGAGGTCATGCGGGCCATCCGGGACACGCTCGAGGAGACACCGCCCGAGCTCGCGTCGGACATCGCGAAGGACGGGATTCTGCTCGCCGGCGGCGGCACGCTCGTCCGTGGCTTCCAGGAGCTGGTGGCCGAGGAGACCGGGATGCCCGTGTACTCGGCCGAGTCGCCGCTGACCTGCGTGGCCTTCGGGTCAGGCCAGGCGCTCGCGCACTTCGACCAGCTGAGCCGGGCGAGCCGGCACCGGGTCCCCAGCCTCACGCCCGACTGGCGTACGGCGTAGGCGGGCGATCACCCAGTCCACCGCCACCGACAGGCCGGCGGCGGCCAGCAGGATCAGGAACGGGTCGACCGGCTCCCGGAACCTTGGCGTCTCGACGTTGACCATCACGACGCTCAGCGCGAGCAGGAACGGGATGACCCACACCCACCACGGCGCCGAGCGCGCGCGCCTGGTGGCCAGCGCGGCGATCGCCAGCAGGCAGAGGACGTAGAAGCTGATCACGCCGGTCCGGGCCACCTCGGTGGTCAGCGAGACCGCCGCGGCCGAGGCCTTCCAGGCGAACGTCCCCTCGAGCTCGAACAGCCTGCGAGTGTTGTGGTAGAGGACCTGCAGCAGGCTCACCGGGTGGTGCTCGATGTAGTGGATCGCCTGACTCTGGAGCTTGGCGCCGAGCTGGGGCTCGGTCATGTGGCTCTCGCCGTGGATCAACGCCCCCTCGTGTGGGATGCCGTAGAAGATGCGCCACTTGTACGGCACCTGCGTGTTGGCCGCCGATGCCACGTTGTAGGTGCCGACGAGCGTGATCCCGGTCTCGTCCGAGACCGGGATGAACGTGTGCATGACGACCGCGTTGCGGATGGTCCAGGGCAGGATCACGAGCGCGGTCAGCGCCACGAGCAGTGCCGGGGCGGCGAGTGCCTTCGGTCGCAGGCGTGGCCGCGCCGTCCAAACGGCCGGGATCAGCCCGACCAGGATCAGCACCCCGTTCTCGTGGGTCAGCGTGGTCAGGCCGGTGAGCACGCCGGCGCCGGCGACCCAGCCGTATCGCGCGGGACCGGAGGCCGCCCGGCGGGCCCGGAGCACGGCGTACAGGGAGGCCAGCACGAGCGGGGTCAGCAGGTTCTCGGCCGCGATGACACTGGCCATCTCGGTGAAGACCGGGTACACGGCGGCCAGGGCGAGCGCGATTAGTCCGGCGGTCACGCCGAACAGCTCGAACCCGACGAGCCCGACCAGCGCCACGGTGATCGTCCCCAGAATCGCCTGAGTGTCTCGGATGGGCTGAATCGCTGGTCCCCTCCTGACCGCGTGGCCGTCGATCCAGTCGACCAGGCCGAGGAGGTACGGGTACCCGGGAGCGAAGTAGGCGCTCGGGCCGCGCGTCCCACCGGCGCCCGACCCCGGGGTGGTCTTGAGCGAGTAGTCGCCGGTCCGGGCGACGTAGGAGGCGATCGTCAGGTACGAGCCGGCGTCGTTGATGGGCTTGTAGGGCTGGCGGTGGGCGGCCTCGATCCGCAGCACGAACGCGAGGACCAGAATGCCCGCGATCAGACCGGCTCCGAGCGCGCGTCGGCCACTCACCACGCGCGGAGGTTACGGCGTGATGCGGGGGGAACGCGGGTGCTAACCGCCCGCTAACGCGGGCGTGGTCTCAGTGAACCCCGACGATGCCCGAGCAGACCCAGTTGGACGAGCCGGCGCCGCCGTTCCAGACCTGCGCCGCGCGCTGATCCTGCAGCGACTTGGGGGCTTGGTAGGCCTGGCTATAGCCGCCGTAATCGTTCCAGGTGCCGGGCATGAACTGGTAGTAGCCGGATGCGCCGGCGCCGTTGGGCGTCAGGTCCTGACCGCCCGACTCGCAGTTCACGACCGAGTAGGGGATCGACCAGCCACCGCCGGCGCCGTAGCTGGGTCCGTCCGGGGTCGGAGCGCCGGAGCCGCCACCGCCACCACCGGCGCCACCACCGGCGCCACCGCCACCGCCACCGCCACCGCTCGTGGACTGCTCGGCCTGCGCGGCGCGCTCGGCCGCGGCCTGCTCGGCCTGGATATGGCTGATCTCGGAGGCCAGCGCGGCGCCGCGCGCGCGACTCGCCGCCAGGGCGTTCTGTTGGGCGATCCGGGCGTCCTGGAGCGCTCCCTGCCGTGACTGCAAGAGCTGGTTCATGCTGGCCAGGGCAAGCACGCGCTGGCTCGTGGCCAGGGTCATCTCGCGGTCGGTCGCGCGCAGCCCGGTCAAGCGAACGGCGGCGGCATTCGCCTCGGCCTTTGCCTTGCGCGTGATCGTGATGATCGTCTGTTGCTGCTTCTGGGCGTCGCGCAGGTAAGTGATGTTGTCGAGCAGGGCCGTGAAGCCGCTCGACTCGAGCACGACGGAGACCAGGTCGGGTCTCGCCTGCTCGTAGTTGGAGACGAGCTGTCGGCTGAGCAGCTCGCGGGCCCAGGCCAGGCGGCCCTTGAGCACCGCGAGCAGGTGCTCCTCGCGGGTCAGCGCGACCTCGACCGCGGCCAGCTGGGCACGGTCCCGCGCCAGGTCGGCGCGCACCGCGGCCTCTCGGGACTCCACCAGCGAGATCTGGCCGCTCAGCGAGCTGATCAGTCCCGAGAGGTTGTTGATGCTGGCCGCCAGACTCGACTGGTGGGCCTGCTCGGACCCGAGCTGCTGATTCAGCGTCCCGAGACTGGGGTCTGCGTTCGAAATATTTGGACCCACCCACCCCATCGCCACCAGGCCGGCAGCGGCCGCCAGCGCGGCCACACCGGCCACCAGCGAGCGAGGAATCGTGCGCCTTCTGAAGTTCATATTCGTTGCCTACGGGGTTAGCTGTCGGGCTCGCGCGGCGGCTCGCGCTACACGGCCATCAGGCCGCGATTCGCCCCAGGGAACTTGGGTCCCCCGCTTTCCCACCCAGTGGACGGGAAATTAGGCGGTTGCACCTTATCAGGAGTCGACGCGCGCCGGCGGGGCAGCGCGGTTGCGGCGGGCGAAGCGCCAGGCCCGTCCCGTGGCGTAGGCCGCGGCGCTGGCCGTGCCGACGAAGAACCCGACCGGCCAATTGGTCTGGTAGGACAGCGCGATCGCCGCCCAGACGACGATCAGCGCGATCGCGACCGACAGCATGATCGCGACCCAGGGCCGGTTGGTGAAGGCCCGGGCGGCCGCCGGGGGGCCGATCATCAGGCTGAAAATGAGCGCGGTTCCGACCACCGGGACGGTCATGGTGGTGGCCAGCGCGACGAGCAGCAGGAAGCCCAGCTCGATCGCAAACGGGGCGATCCCCCGCGCCTGGGCGCTGTCGGGGAGCGCCGAGGAGAGCAGCAGCGGGCGGTAGAGGACGGCGAGCGCGGCCAGGCAGACGAGCGCCAGGGCGATGGTCGGGCCGAGCTGGTTGGTGCTGATCCCGAGCACCTCGCCGAACAGCAGCGAGTAGATCTCCGGCGCGTACTCGACGCTGAAGCTGAGGAATAGGGCGCCCAGGCCGAGCATGAACACGAGCGTGAGCGCGGTGGCCACGTCGTGGCGCCCCCGCCGGCCAAGCAATCCGATCCCGAGCGCTCCGCCGAGCGAGAACACGCCGAGTCCGATGAGCGCGTTGGCGCCGACCAGGCTGGCGGCGGCCGCGCCGGCGAACGAGCCGTTGGGAACCGCGTGGGCGACGAAGGCCGAGCCTCGCAGGACGACGAAGAAGCCGACGGCGCCGCCGACCACGGCCACGATCGTGGCCACGACCCAGGCGTTCACCATAAAACCCGAAAACACTCAGCTCACCTGGGTGGGCGGGGACACAGTCGGCCGGGAGCCGGTCCGCGTGGAGATCATCCGCGCGACCACGTACGCCACCAGCACGATCGTGACCACGAAGAAGCTGACCGGCCAGCCGTGGTGGAGCGGTGGCCAGTAGTAGCTGTCGTAGGCGAGCAGGATCCCGAGCCACATGGCGCCGATCCCGACCAGCCCGGCGGTGAGGATCGCGCGGCCGGGGCGCCGGATGAGCTGCAGCGCGGTGGCCGCCGGACCGACGAGCAACGCGGTCGAGAGGATCGCCCCGATCGTGACCGCCGACAGGGCCACCGCGAGCGCCAATGCGAGCAGGTAGAGCGCGCCGATCAGACGGACCGGGAGCCGGCGGGCGGAGGCCAGGTCGGGGCTCACCGACACGAGCAGGAGCGGCCGATAGAGGGTCAGGACGGCCCCCAGCGCGAGGGCGCCGAACACCGCGACCAGCGGCAACACTGAGGTTGACAGCGTGAACGGCGACCCGAACAGGATCGTCACGGTGGCGCCGGTGGTGTTGTCGTAGGTGGTGCCGAGGTACAGAAACAGGGCAGCCAGTCCGAAGCCGGCGCCGAGCACGATCCCGGTGGCCAGATCGCGGCCCCGGGCGCGCTGGATCCCGATCAGCTCCATGATCCCCGCGGCCGTGACCGTGATCGCCATGAATCCCCAAAGCGGCGCGACCCCCACGAGGTAGGCGCTCGAGCCGCCGCTGGCGCCGAGGTCGCCGAGCGCCTCGCCTGCGAACGACTGGCCCCGGATCACGGTGAACACGCCCACGGAGCCGGCGACGATCGCCACGACCGCGCCCACGGCAGCGGCGAGCTCCACCGATGAGTTGGCGAAGAAGCCGGGCTCGACGATCGCCCTGAGCACCTGGTGCATGTCGGGCTAGGTGACGATCTCGACCGAGCCCGGGCCCTGATCTGAGAGCGCGGGCAGCGTGTGCTCGTCGTGCCCGGTCCCGGCGACCACGATCACGCGCCCGTGCACCCGGAGCACGTCGACATGGTGGCCGTAGAGCTCGCTCAGGACCTCGGATCGGACGATCTCGTCGACCGATCCGCTGGCCGCGCGGCCGGCCGCGAGATAGACGATTCGATCCATCACCGGCAGCAGCGGGTTCATCTCGTGGGCCGAGATCAGCACCGCGATCTGCTGCTCGGACGCGATCCGCGACAGCAGCTCGACGACCTCCTGGGCGGCACGGAGGTCCAGGTTGGCCAGCGGTTCGTCGAGCAGGAGCAGGCTCGGCCGGCTGATCAGGGCGTGCGCGATCAGGATTCGCTGCTGCTCGCCGCCCGAGAGCTGGCCCACGCGGGCGTCGGCGAACTCGCGCGCGTCGACGGCGTCGACCATCTCCTGCACGCGGGCGCGGCGGGTTTTCGAGGGCAGCGGCAGCCCGAGCCGATGGCCGTCGAGTCCCAGGGCTATCAGGTCGCGGCCGCGCAACGGCATGTCGGGATCGAGCAGGAACTTCTGCGGGACGTACCCGACGTCAGCTCCCGAGCGATATCCCGTGTGGTGTCCCGCGCCGTGTCGCGTGCCTACCCGCACGCGACCCTCGACCGGTGCCTGGAGGCCCAGGATCACCCGAAAGAGCGTGGTCTTGCCCGCGCCGTTTGATCCAATCAGCCCGGTGAATTCGCCGGCCCGCAACGTGCAGCTGACGTGGTCAAGCACCGTGCGGCCGCCGAGCCGCACGGTGACGCCCTCGACGCTGAGCGCGTCTCGGGCCGCTTCTTTGAGGGGCAGGACCTCGGCTGTCACGTCACTGAAGTTTCTCGGTCGACACCCCGCTGGCCACCGCCTTCTGCAGCGCCTGGACCTCGGCGAGCATCCACGACTGGTAGTCGTAGCCGGGAACCGGCATCGTCTCGTATACCCCGACGACCGGAATCCCGTCCTGGTGGGCCTTCGCCAGGAGCGACTGGGTGAGCGAGTCGGTGACCTGCTGGTTGTAGAGGAACACCTTGACCTTGTGCCCGGAGAACAGCCCGTTCTGGAGGGTCACATCCTGCGGCGAGGGGTCGACACCGTTCATGATGTCGGCCTGGAAGGTGAACGGGGTCAGGTTCACTGTCCCGGCCGCCTCGAGCATGTAGTCACCGACGGGCTCGGTCGTCGCCACAGGGGTGCGCGGGTACTTCGCTTTGAAAGCTTTGAGTGCCGAACACCAGGGCTGGAGCGAGGCGTCGAACTTCTTCGCATTAGCCGCGAAATACGCCGCGTGCGACGGCTGGATCGCCGACAGGTCCTTGACCAGCGCCTGCGCCACCGCGGGCATCGTCCGCGGCATGTACCAAAGGTGGGGGTTCGGCGTCGAGTCCGGCAGCCCGAGGAGCGTCTGGACGTCGATGATCTCGCGCGAGGAGCTCGGCGAGGCTGCCTCGATCTTGTTCATAAACGTGTCGTAGCCAACGCCGTTCTGCACGATCAGGCGCGCGGCCGAGACCTCCTGGGCGACGCTCGGGCTGGCCTCAAAGGTGTGCGGGTCGGTGTTCGGGTTGCTCTCGATCGCGCTCACGGCCACGTAGCGCCCGCCGACCTGGGAGATCACGTTCGCGTACTCGTTCTCCGCACCGATCGCGACGATCTGGCCGGCCTTGGCGCTCGGCGCCCCGGTCGCGGTCGCCCCGCACCCGGCCGTCGCCGCGCCGGCGGCGAGCGAGAGGAGGACCAGGAAGGCTGAACGTCGGCTGATTCGCTTCACGGCACGCTAGTCTAACAGAGAATGAGACCGATTCTCACTCTTGAGTTCGAGGCGCGCTCGGCACGCCGGAGCCGACATGTCCAGGACTAACCTTCCCTTCGTGGCCACGCACACGGCAACGGACTGGGCTGAGCACGCTCGCGATGTGCTCCAGCGCGCCGGCCACCATCGCGGTGCCGCCCGCGACAAGCTCATCGACCTCCTGTCCCGACACGACTGCGCGCTGAGTGCGCTCGAGATCGAGGACGCCCTGGGTCGGGGCCGGCGCGGCGAGCGCTCGGTGGGGCGGGCCAGCATCTACCGGACACTCGAGTTGCTGTACGCCCACGACCTGGTCAACCGGGTCGACGTCGGCGACGGGATCGCCCGCTACGAGACGGCCGACCCGGCGGGCCAGGATCACCACCATCACCTGCTCTGCGACCAGTGCGGCAAGCTCGTGCCGTTCCACGACCCCGCCCTGGAGCGCTCGATCGACCAGCTCTCGACTCGGCTCGGCTTCCGCACGACCGACCACGAGGTCACCCTGCGCGGGGACTGCCCTGACTGCAGCTAAGCGACGCACGCGGCGGGCGGGTCCCGATCGGGAGGAGCAGATCCTGGCCCGGGTGCAAGCGATCCCCGAGGGATTTGTGCGCACCTACGGCGACATCTCGCCCGGCGCGCCCCGCATCGCCGGCGCGGTCCTGCATAACAACGACGATCCGGCGATCCGGTGGCACCGGGTCGTGCGAGCCGACGGGTCACTGGCCAAGGGTGATGAGCAGCGCCGGCGGCTCGAAGCCGAGGGTGTTCCGTTCCGCGGTTCGCGCGTCGACATGCGGGCGGCCCGGATCCCCGAGTTCTGATGTGGCTTCAACGGGAAATTGGGTTGGGCGCGCGGTCGCGGGGGTTTCATCTCGTAACCCGCGAGGTGCTGGACGCGCTGCCCGAGATCGGCGGCGTCGGGATCGGGCTGCTCCATCTCCTCATCCAGCACACCTCGGCATCCCTCGCCTTGAACGAGAACGCCTCGCCCGACGTGCGACGTGACTTCGAGACCTACTTCAACGAGATCGTCCCCGAGGACGCGCGCTATTGGACGCACACGCTTGAGGGCCCCGACGACATGCCCGCGCACATCAAGGCGGCCCTGCTCGGGCCGTCGCTGACGTTGCCGGTGACGCGGGGTGAGCTCGCGCTCGGGACCTGGCAGGGGATCTACCTGTGCGAGCACCGAAACCGCGGCGGATCGCGGTCCTTGGTGGCGACGTTGTTCGGTCAGTCGGGGGAGTGATCCCGCCGGGGACGCGGACCCTCAGCGGCCCTTCCACACCGGGTCGCGTCGCTCGGCGAACGCGGTGGCGCCCTCGCGCGCGTCCTCGGAGTTGAACACCGGCTCGATGATCCCCCGCTGGCGGTCGAAGTACTCGGCGTCGGGCCAGTCTGCCGATCCGACCATGATTCGCTTGGTCGCGGCCAGCGCGAGCGGTCCGTTGGCGGCGATCGTCTCCGCGAGTTGGAGCGCTGTGTCGAGTGCCTGACCCGGGTCGGCGAGCCGGTTGACAAGGCCGAGTTCGTGCGCCCGCTCGGCCTCGATCAAGTCGCCGGTCAGCGCGAGCTCCATGGCGACGTTGCGCGGCATCGTGCGCGGGAGCCGCAGGAGCGCGCCGCCCGCGGCGACCAGCGAGCGCTTGACCTCGGGGATGCCGAGCCGGGCGCCCTTGGCGGCGACGATCAGATCGCACGCCAGCGCCACCTCCAGCCCACCGGCCACCGCGAACCCCTCGATCGCCGCGATCAGCGGCTTGTCGGCCGCTCGCTCGACGATGCCGGCGAAGCCGCGCCCGGGCACGTGCGGCCGCTCGCCGGCGCGGAACGCCTTCAGATCCATGCCCGAGCAGAAGCCCTTGCCGGCGCCGGTGAGCACCCCGAGCGACAGCTGCGCGTCGCCGTCCAGCTCGTCGAGGGCGGCGGCCACGCCCTGGGCCACCGCGGCGTTGACCGCGTTGCGCTGGTCGGGACGGTTCAGGGTGATGATCAGGATGCGGCCCCGGCGGTCGGTGAGCACCGCGGGCTCGGGATCGGCGTTCACGCTGCGAACAATCTCAGGTCCGGCTCGCGCTCGCCTCGCAGGACCGCCAGATCGACCTCGACGCTCTCGATCCCGCGGGCGCCTGCCAGCACCCGCGCCTGCGGCTTGATCACCTGCGCCACCAGGATTCCCCGGCAGGCGGTGAAAGCCGGATCGAGCCGGATCCGCTCCAGGTAGCGCGTGAGCTGCTCAACCGCCTCGATCCCGGCCACCCGCTTGACCTCTACCGCCACCCATTCGTCGTCGGCGTCGCGGCACATCAGGTCGACCGGACCGATGTCGGTTGGCCACTCGCGGCGGACCAGCCGCAGTCCTTCGCCGCACCAGGCGGGTTGCTCGGCCAGGAGCTCCTGGAGGTGCGCCTCGACCCCGTCCTTGGCCAGCGCGGCGTCCTCGTCCGGCAGGCCCATGTCGTGGGTCACGTCCGAGAGCACTTCGGCCACGTCGATCTCGAGCCGGTCGCCATCGGATTGCGCCCGCTTCCGGACCACGATTTGGGTGGGCGACTCCTCGATCACGGTGGGCGGCGTCATCCAATTGAGCGGCTTGTAGCCGCCGGCGTCGGCATGGATAAGCACCGAGCCGTCGGCCTTGATCATGATCAACCGGAGCGCCTCGGGGAGGAGGGCGTTGAGGCGTCCGCAGTAGCGAACCTCGCAGCGGGCGACGATCAGGCGCATCCGGCCAGCCTATGAGCTCGGGCGGACACTTCCCAGCTGTATCGCGGGTGCCCTGGGCGCGTCTGCGCAGCCGCGTTCGCAGGCGAGCGAGGGCCCCGGTCCCCCGACCGAGGCCCTCGCCGGTGGTCCCCCATGTCAGCCGTGACTGAGGACCAACCCCTGGTTGCTGCCCCAATTGACCCCGACGGCCTGTTCGTTCTTCTTGACGTCTACTCCCGGCACTAGTTGAGAGGCGTTGGGCTGGGAGACGCCCGCGGGCGCTCGATCCTTTCCCGTGGCGGCGTCCGATTACGAGCTGGTCACGACCCGCCCTATGATCCGTGCCACATGCGCAACCAGCTGAGGCCTCTGTTTGACCGGGTCGTGATCAAGGAGCTCGACCCCGATCGTGTCCGTCGGTCCGGGTTGATCGTCCCGCCGGGGTCCGAGGAGCCGCCGCCCCAGCACGGGATCGTGCTGGCGGTCGGCCCCGGCCTGGACTGGTGGGAGAACGTCGGCATCGCCATGCCGGTCCGGCCCGGCGATCACGTCGTGTTCCCGGCCTCGGCCGGTGTGTGGATCGAGGTCGAGGAGGAGCGGCTGCTCGTCTGCCGGGTGGGTGAGCTGCTCGGAGTGCTCGAGTCGGTCGAGAACTGTCCCGGATGCGGCGGCAAGCCGCTCGCCGCAGGCGAGTCGTGCCCGGTGTGCGGGCGCGAGGGCTCGATCGCCTAACCCGCGAAGCGACGCGCCACCGCCCTCCTGCACCCCCTCCCGCCACCTCCTTCCCACGGGGCAATTTCCAGCATTACCGAGCCGACCTTGACGGCGTGCAGGAAAGTGCCCCGCCACGGGGGAAAATCCTTCCCTAGCGGATCAGCGCGTCCGTAATGCTGGAAATTGCCCCCTCCCGTGGGCTCTGGGGGGAAGCGTGAAGGCGCCGGAGGGTGCGGGTTAGGCGGCCGTGCGTTCCGACAGCGACCGGGGCTGGGCGGCCTGGACGCGCGCCAGGAGGTCGGCTACCTCCTCGTTCTCGCCGAGCGCGAGCGCCCGCTCGCACGCCTCGACGCACTCGCTGAAGCGGTCGGTGCGCGCGAGTGCGTGGGCGTAGCTCGACCAGGCGCTCTGTGATTCGGGCTCCAGGCGCGTGGCGGCCTCGGCGGCCGAGACCTCGGCGCCGACGTCGCCGGCCAGGTGGTAGGCGAGCGCCAGCGTGAGCAGACCCTCGACCGTCGGCCCGACGGCCCGGGCCTTCTCGAGCGCGTCGATCGCGCCGGGGCGGTCCATCAGCCTCAGCCGCAGGCGACCTAGGCGCTCCCAGGACGAGGCGTCGGCCGGTGCGCGGTTGGCGGCGCGCTCGGCGGCCTCGGCGGCCAGGTCGATCGCCCCCATGTCCTCGTAGATGCGCGCGGCGAACCGCTCGGGAGTCGGGCGATCGGTCTCCACGCGCGCCCAGTCGCGCACCGCGCGGCCTGCCGCGAGCAGGTTGCCGGCCTGCCAGAACGCGCTCGTGAGCAGGCGCAGCACAACCGGATTGTTCGGCTCAGCGTCGCGGGCGTAGACCAGCCGCTGAGCCGCCAGCTCGGGGTCGCCCTCGGCGAGCGCGTGCTGGGCGGCGGTCATGAAGCGCTGGACGCGATCGGCGGCCGGGTCGGGCCTGGAGAAGTCGACGAACTGAAGCGAGCCGGCCGGCACGGTGCGGACACCGACCGAGAACCGGACCCGGGCCCACTGCTGAACGTCTTCCTCATCGCCGGAGAAGTAGATCCCGGTGACCGTGCCCACGCCCCACTCGGGATACGACGTGCAGCGGGCGTAGCGGTGGACGACGGAGTGGTCGGGCACCCGCGAGCCGAACGGGTCGTACTTGGCGCGCTCCTCAGCGGCGGCGCGCGCGCGCTGCTCGGCCTCGTAGGCGCGCCGGCCGGCCTCCTCCCGCGCCTTGCGCGTGGCTGCGGCCGACACCTTGACCGCGTTGCGGGTGACCCGCCCGCCGCGCGAGGACTCGGCCAGCTGCTCGAGCTGATCGGCCGCCTCGTTGATCGCCTGCAGATGCCGCTGATGCTCGTGCTGGCGCCCGGGGGGCGCGATGTCCGGATGCCAACGCTTGGCCATCCGCCGTCGCGCGAGCTGGACGGCGCGCTGATCGAACGGCGGCTCGAGCTCCAGAAGGAGGAGGGCTTGCTCAACGTCGAGGATGCGAGGCATGACCAGATTACGTTAGCGACGCTGCCAACCCGTTTGCGCCGTGGGCGCCCGGGCGGCGCCGGTGCACACCTGCGCCCAAGGCCGACCAGCAACAAATTAGCTCCATTTGCAGCCAGCTCGGTTGGGCGGACGTAACGTGCCCGTCGTGGCGAGCGCAGCGGGTAATGAGCGATCCGCCGGCGGGATCGCGACGGTGGTGAGCGTCGCAATGATCGTGGCCGCCGGCTTGGGCGTCGGCGTGCTCGCGCTTCTGTCCAGCGTGTACGACCAGGGACCTCAGTGCGGCGCACCGGGCGGCGCGGCCCAGGCCACCGGCCCGGGGGCAGGGATCGTGCTCGGGCCGCCGGGGACGGGGCAGTCGGTCGGCGCCACCGAGTACGGAGGGCCCGGCGATCCGAGCAGCGGCGTGGTCGGCTCCTCGGGGGCGAACCTGCTCGAGTTCCCCGACAGCTACGCCGAGCTCGGCGGCACGAGTTTTCAGACCGCCACCGCGATGGGCGGCCTGCCCTACCTGACGCCGCTGCGGATCACCTGGGGGAGTCGCTCGGCGATTGCCTACAAGCGCGACATTGGCCTGGGGGGCGGCCCGATCAACGGCCTGCCCCGGGTGTTGGACCTGTGGTGGGAGCTGGCCGGGCGGCTCGGGATCCCCTACGAGGACGGGCTGTGGTCGGGCCCGGTGCAGATCGAGCGCCCGCCGCCGGCCGGCGCCGGCAACCTCCTCGGCCAGAGCGCCGCCGGCGCCACCGATGCGAGCGCGCTGATCCCGCCGCCGGCCGCCGCGCAGGATCCCGCCGTGTGCGCGCCGGCCGTGCCGACCGGCGTCCCGATCACCAGCGGCGACCAAGCCCAGCTGCTCGCAAACGGGCTTGCCGCCGCGCCCGCGGATGCGCCGCCCGCCGTGCGGGACATCATCGCGGCCGGCAATCAGATCGTGGGCAAGCCATATGAGGTCGGCGGCGGGCATGGGTTGCCGCTCTCAGAGGTCGCCCCGGCGTACGACTGCTCGAGCAGCGTCGAGCATCTCCTCTACGGTGGCGGGCTGCTCCCGGTGACCTATGACGCGCCTTCGGGCACGCTCGAGTCGTTCGGGCAGCCCGGGCCGGGACGGTGGGTCACGCTCTACGCGTCCGCCGACCACGTGTTCATGTACGTGGCCGGTCTGCGTTGGGACACGCACAACGCGGCGGGGCCCGATGACGGCAGCGCGGGGATCGGTTGGCACCCGCTGATCCGGAGCTCAGCGGGGTTCGTAGCGCGTCACCCGGTGGGGCTGTGACCATACGGCGTGCGATCGCCGTGTCCCTGTGCGCGCTCGCGTGCGCGGCCTGCGGCGGCGCACACGCGGCCCGACCCCGGAACACGCGCTCTCGACGCTCCCGGGCCGCGGAGCCGTTGGCCCAAGCCCACGCCGCGGAGGCGCTCGCCCAAGCCCAGGCCACCCACGAGTACCCCTCGCCCCCGCCCAAACCGCAGACGGCGACCGGCGGCTTGCCGAGTCCAATCCAGGCGATCCGCCGGTTTGTCACGGCCTACATCAACTGGACGGCCCCGACGGTCGCGCCCGATATGCGCGCGCTGGCGGCGCGCAGCGTGGGCCAGGCCCGCTCGGCGATGCAGCTCGCCGCGGCCGGGACGGCGGATGACTATGAGCTCCAGCGCGGCGGGATCGCCAATCACGGAGTCGTCGAGGCGGTCGCGCCGCTGCCCGGGCGGCGCGATCAGTTCGTGGTCGTCACGCTCGAGTCGACTACTGCGACCAACACCACCGCCTATGAGGGCCTACTCCCGGCCTGGCACGTGGCCGTGGCCGGGGTGGCGCAGCTAGGTGGCGGGTGGGTCGTTAGCAGCTGGCAGCCGGAGAGCTAAACCGGCTGCCCGTTCGCGGTCAGCGTGACCTCGACGTTGCCCCGCGTCGCGTTCGAGTATGGGCAGATCTCGTGCGCCGCGGCGACGATCCTCTTGGCCTCCTCGGCGTCGTCGACCTGGGGGAGCGTGACGTCGAGCTCGACGGCGACCGTGTAGGCGTGATCCTCGGTCGTGACCAGGCTGACCTTGCTGTCGATCGAGGCGTCGCCGACCTCTTTATGCTCGCGCCGGGCAGCGACGCCCAGCGCGCCCTCGAAGCACGCGGCGTAACCGACCGCGAACAGCTGCTCGGGGTTGGTCCCGCCACCCTCGGTCGGCGCCCGCAGCTGCACGTCGAGCTCGCCGTCGCTGCTCCTCCCGTGGCCCTGCTCACGCCCGCCGGTGACCGTCGCCTCCGCGGTATAGACAACCTTTGCCATGGTCTCTCTCCTTACGAATTCCGGTTGAGAGCGCAAGCTTACTTCCAGAGCGTCAGTGAGCCACGGCGTTCAGCACCACGGCGATCACGAAGGACAACACCGCCGCCGCCCGGAGCAGCAGGCCGGCACGGTCGCCCGGGCGTCCGGTGACCATCCCGACGATGGCCACCGTCATGCAGATCACCGCGATCAGCGCGAACCCGGCGGCCGCGGCGCGCACGGGCGCCCTCCTATGCTGTCCAAAGGCATGTCGACCCAGTACATCTTCACCACCTACAAGCTCTCACGCCGTTACCCACCCGACCGCGAGGTCCTGACCGACATCTCGCTGTCCTTCCTCCCGGGCGCGAAGATCGGCGTGATCGGCTACAACGGCGCCGGCAAGTCGACCCTGCTGCGGGTCATGGCCGGCCTCGACACCGAGTTCGACGGCCACGCGCAGCTCGGCGCGAACGCCACCGTAGGCATGCTCGAGCAGGAGCCTCAGCTCGATCCGGCCAAGACCGTCCGCGAGAACATCGAGGAGGGCGTGGCCGAGACCAAGGCCCTGCTCGACCGCTTCAACGAGCTCTCGATGAACTACTCGGACGAGACCGCAGACGAGTTCGCCCGCGTGCAGGAGCAGATCGACGCCGTCGACGCCTGGAACCTCGACACCACGCTCGAGATCGCCATGGACGCGCTGCGCACCCCGCCCGGCGACGCCGATGTGACCACGCTCTCCGGGGGCGAGATGAGACGTGTCGCCCTCGCCCGGCTGTTGCTCCGTCAGCCCGATCTGCTGCTCCTCGACGAGCCGACCAACCACCTCGACGCCGAGTCGGTCGCGTGGCTCGAGCGACACCTCCAGGACTACAAGGGCACGGTCGTGGCGATCACCCACGACCGCTACTTCCTCGACAACGTGGCGGGCTGGATCCTCGAGCTCGACCGCGGCCGCGGCATCCCCTACGAAGGTAATTACTCCGGGTGGTTGGAGCAAAAACGAGCCCGCCTGCAACAAGAATCCAAGCAGGAGAACGCCCGCCAGAAGACCATCGAGCAGGAGCTCGAGTGGGTCCGCCTCAACGCGAGTGCCCGGCGCAACAAGCCCAAGGCCCGCCTGAACGCTTACGAGGCGCTGCTCGCCCAGGACCGCAACGTCAAGCTCGACCAGGTGCAGATCCACATCCCGGCCGGTCCGCGACTCGGCGGTGTGGTCGTTGAGGCAGAGGGACTGCGCAAGTCATACGGCGATCGCCTGCTGATCGACGATCTCAGCTTCACGCTTCCTCCCGGGGGGATCGTCGGCGTGATCGGACCCAACGGCGCCGGCAAGACCACGCTGTTGCGGATGATCACCGGCCAGGAGCAGCCCGACGCCGGCGCGCTCCGGATCGGGGAGACCGTCGAGCTGGCCTACGTCGACCAGTCCCGTGACGCCCTGGACCCGGACAAGACCGTATGGCAGGAGATCTCGGGTGGCGAGGATCAGATCAAGCTGGGTGACCGCACGGTCAACAGTCGCGCCTACGTGTCGGGCTTCAACTTCAAGGGCTCCGACCAGCAGCAGAAGGTGGCCAAGCTGTCCGGCGGCGAGCGAAACCGCCTTCACTTGGCGAAGCTCCTCAAAACCGGCGGCAACCTGCTGCTCCTGGACGAGCCGACCAACGACCTCGACGTCGACACGCTGCGCGCGCTCGAGGAGGCGCTGCTCGCGTTCGCCGGCTGCGCCGTCGTGGTGTCGCACGATCGCTGGTTCCTGGACCGGATCGCCACTCATGTGCTCGCGTTCGAAGGCGACTCGCAAACCCGCTGGTTCGAGGGCAACTTCGAGGCCTACGAGTCCTTCCGCCACGAACAGCTCGGTGCGGAGGCCGACCGGCCGCACCGCATCACGTACAAGAAGCTGGTCCGGGGTTAGAGTCCGGACGTGCCCTCTAAGGCCGTCCTCATCACGGGGTGCTCATCCGGAATCGGCCACGCGACCGCCCATCGCCTCGCGAGCGAGGGCTGGACCGTGTACGCCACGGCGCGTCGACCGGACACGCTGAGCGACCTCGAGGCCGCCGGCTGCAAGACGCTGCCCCTCGACGTCACCGACGAGGCGTCGATGAGCGCCGCCGTGAACGCGGTCATCGCCGCCGAGGGCGCCGTCGGCGTGCTCATCAACAACGCCGGCTACAGCCAGTCGGGCGCCGTGGAGAGCGTCCCACTCGACCAGGTCCGGCGCCAGTTCGAGACCAACGTGTTCGGTCTCATCCGCATGTGCCAGCTCGTCCTCCCCGGCATGCGCGATCAGCACTGGGGCCGCATCGTCAACCTCTCAAGCATGGGCGGCCGGCTGACCTTTCCGGGCAGCGGGCTCTATCACGGGAGCAAGTACGCGGTCGAGGCGATCTCCGACGCACTGCGGTTTGAGGTTCAGGGCTTCGGCGTCGAGGTGATCGTGATCGAGCCGGGGTTGATCGTGACGAACTTCGGCGAGACCGCGGCGGGATCGGTGGGGGACTGGGACGGGGCCGGGCCCTACGCGGACTTCAATCGCGACGTCGCGCGGGCGATCGAGGACGTCTACCACGGCCCGCTGGCGAAGCTCGGGAGCGGACCCGACGCGGTGGCGAAGGCGATCGCCGGGGCCCTGAACTCAGAGCATCCGAAGACCCGCTATCCGGTCACGGCGAGCGCGCACCTGATGATCAACCAGCGGCGGCTCATGCCCGACCGCCTGTGGGATCGCGTGATGCGAACCCAGTTCCCGGTGCCGAAGCCTTAGTGGGCCCGTCCGCACACCGGGCGTAGACGATCCTCGTCGCTTGCGCCTGGGCAGCCTGAGAACCGATTTCTCGCCACTGCGCGACAGCCGCGACCTGCGCCTGGTCGTGCTTGGCGGCTTCGTCTCGGGGCTCGGCTCGCAGGCGACGCTGGTCGCGCTGCCCTACCAGGTCTACGTGCAGACGCACTCGGCGCTGCTCGTCGGGCTGCTCGGCTCGGTCGAGATCGTCCCGCTCGTGGCCGCCTCGCTCCTCGGAGGGGCGGTCGCCGACCGGGTTGACCGCCGCACGTTGCTCTTGCTCGACCAGATCGGTCTCGTGCTGACCGCGGCGGGGCTCGCGTTGGCGGCGTGGCTCGGTCATCCCCCGCTTGTGGTGGTGTACGCGCTGGCGGCCCTGCTCGCCGGGTTCACGGCGCTCCAGAACGTCGGCACCTCGGCAATCGTGCCCGGCCTGGTCGCGCCGGCGCAGCTGCGCAGTGCGCTCGCGCTCAACTACGGGCTGAGCACGCTGACGATGGTGGTCGGTCCGGCGCTGGGCGGGATTCTGATCGCCGCGCTCGGCCTTCCCTGGGCGTACGCGGTGGATGCGCTCAGCTGCGCGGCGATGGTGCTGGCGATGGTCGCGCTGACGCCGCAGCCGCCTGCTCAGGTGAGCCAGCACGAGCGACTGCGACGGTCCATCGCCGACGGGTTGCGCTACGTGCGGGGCAACCAGGCGCTGCTCGGCTCGTTCGCGATCGATCTGGTGGCGATGATCTTCGGGATGCCGCGCGCCCTGTTCGCGGTCCTCTCGGTCAGCGTCTATCACGCCGGCGCGGTGGGCGCCGGCGCCCTCTATTCCGCCGTGGCAGCGGGCGCGACCGTGTCCGCCCTGACCACCGGATGGCTCCGCCACTTCTCCCGGCTGGGTCGGGTCGCCGTGTGCGCGGTGACGGCGTGGGGCGTCGCGATCGCGCTGGCGGGGCTGGCCGGGTCGTTGTGGATCGCGGCGGTCCTGTTCGCGATTGCCGGTGCCGCCGACTCGGTCAGCGCGGTGTGCCGGACCACGATCAACCAGAGCGTCACCCCCGAGCACATGCGCGGGCGGATGTCGTCCGTCTACTCGCTGGTGGTTTCGGGTGGCCCGCGGCTTGGGGACATCGAGTCGGGCGTCGTCGCCGGCGCGACCGGCCCGCGCTTCGCCGTGGTCTCTGGCGGGGTGCTCTGCGTGCTTGGCGTCGGGGTTGTGATCGCGGCGTTCCCGGCGCTGATGCGCTACGACGCCGGGGACTGGATAGGTACGCTGGCCGGCGAGGACGCCCGCCAGCACGCCGCTCACGCGCTCACGCCCGACGGCGCTCAGCCAGACTCGCCCTGACGCTGCGTGAGCGCCGCCTCGAGTACGTCGCGCAGCTCGGCTGGATCGCGCGTCACCGCGTCGGCGCCCTCGAGCTCATCCACCCCGTACTGGCCGGTCGCCACGGCGAAGCAGCGCACCCCGTCCGCCCGCGCGCAGGCGATGTCGCGGGGGGTGTCGCCGATAACGATGGTGTGCTCGCGCGGGAACGGCACCCCGCCCCGTGCCGCCCGGCGGCGCGCGATGGCGGGGAGCGCGGTCCGGTCCTCGGAATCTGAGCCGAACGCGCCCTGACCCGACGGGAACCACTTTCCAATGCCGGCGCGGGCCAGCTTGAGATGAGCCACCGGCTCGTAGTTCCCGGTCAGGAGGGCGAGCTGGACGCCGTCGCGCCCGCCCAGCCAGGCGAGGAGCTCCGGGATTCCGGGCACCACGGACGAGCTCAGGTCGGGCGGGACGGTCTGGGCGTAGATGCGGCAGCAGGCGTCGCGAACCTCGTCCGCGCGCTCGTCGATCCGCCGCGCCGAGACCCCCAGTGAGAGCAGAATCAGGCGCGAGATCTCCCCGTCGGTCCGCCCGGCTGGGCCGATGCGGTCGCGCAGGTCGCGCGGGTCGACGCCGTGCACCTCGCGGACCGCGCTCGCGAGCGCCTCGCTGTGGGCCTTTCCGGCGCGCGCAACCAGCGTGCCGTCGATGTCGAACAGCAACAACAAACAGGACGCCCGGGCTCAGCGCTCGAACGACGTGCCCGGCTCGAGCCGGCGCGCGAACGCCGCGATCAGGCGGGCCGCGGCGTCGATGTCGGCCAGCGACACCATCTCTACCGGAGTGTGCATGTAGCGGCACGGGATCGAGACCAGGCCGGTCGGAATGCCGGCCCGGCTCAGGTGGATGGCATCGGCGTCGGTGCCGGTGCCCTTGCCCAGCGATTCCAGCGTGAACGGGATGCTCTCCGCCTCGGCCGCCTCGTAGAGCTGCTCGAACACGAGCGGATGCAGCGAGCTACCGCGCGCGATGACCGGGCCCGAATCGAGGGGGTGCTTGGTGATTGCGCCGAGCTCGATCCCGGGCTGATCGGTGGCGAAGGTCAGATCGACCACGATCGCGACGTCCGGGTCGTGCGCGAAAGCGCTCGTACGCGCGCCGGCGAACGTCGTCTCCTCCTGGGTGACCGCGAGCGCGAGCACGTCGCCGGGCGCGCTGCCCGACTCAGCGACGAGCCGCGCGCTCTCCGCGGCCACGTAACAGCCGACCCGGTTGTCGAGCGAGCGCGAGATGACCCGATCGTGCCGGAACTCGACCGGCTCGGCGTCGATCACGGCCACGTCACCTATGCGTACGAGCTTGCCGGCCTCCTCGGAGTCCTTGGCCCCGATGTCGATGTGAAGCTCCTTGAGCTCGGGGACCTTGCGGCGGTCATCGTCCTTGAGGAGGTGGATCGGCTTGCGGCCGATCACCCCGGGCACGTCTCCCTCGCGTGTGCGGATGCGCACCCGCTGCCCGATCAGGACGCTGGGATCCCAACCCCCCACCTGACCGAAGCGCAGATATCCGTCGTCCTCAATGTGCGAGATATGCAGGCCGATCTCGTCGATGTGGCCGACCACGGCGACAGTCAGCCCGTCTGCGGTGCCCGCCACCCGCGCGAATGAGGAACCGACGCGGTCGCCACCGACCTCCTCGGCGAAGCTCTTGCAGTAATCGCGCCAGACCTTGGCAGGGACGGACTCGTGCCCCGAAGGACCGGGGGCGCGAAGCAGGTTCATGAGCAGTTCCGGCGTACTCATTCACCGAAGGCTATTCAGTAACGCGCTCGATTGCGGAGTCTGCGGCTCCGAGAGTGTTCAGCGCGGCCCTTCCGGGTAACACTTCCCAGGCATGTCTCCGGACCTGAAAGTCGACGAGCGCGATAGCGAGCTTGACTCGATCCGCGGCCTCTTGGCCGAGCGGGGGATCGAGCTGCGCGACGGCGACGTCAAGTCCAGTCGTGACTCGGATCGCGATCTTCCGGACGCGGCCTACCGTGCGCACGAAACTGCCGAGCGCACGCTCGACTCGATGTCGTTGTTCATGGCCGAGGTGCGCCGCCACCGGCTGCTGAACCGCGCCGAAGAGGCGGATCTGTCCCGCCGGATCGAACGGGGCGACCTGGCCGCCAAGGAGCGTCTCGTCAACTCGAACCTGCGGCTGGTCATCTCGAACGCGCGCAGCTACGAGGGCCTGGACATGCCCCTGCTCGACCTCATCCAAGAGGGCATGCTCGGGCTGATCCGCGCCGCCGAGAAGTTCGACTACCGCAAGGGCTACAAGTTCTCCACCTACGCCACGTTCTGGATCCGGGAGTCGATCCAGCGCGCGATCGCCAACCGGGCCCGCCCGATCCGGGTCCCGGTTCACATCGGTCAGCGCGAGCGGCGGATCGCGCGTGCCCGCGCGGCGCTGATCGCCCAGCTCGGGCGCGATCCGACCGAAGAGGAGATCGCCGAGGCGGCCGAGCTCGAGGTCCGCGAGGTGCACGCCAGCCGGGAGATCGCGCGGGTCGTCACGAGCCTCGATCGTCCCGTCGGCGAGGAGGACGAGACCACCCTCGGGGCCCTGCTGGCCAGCGAGGCCACCCCGGTCGACGAGGAGGTCCAGCTGGCCGCCCGCGATGACGCCCTGCGCCGTGCGCTCGAGCGCCTGCCCGAGGCCGAGCGTCGAGTGGTGGCGCTCCGTTACGGGATGGATGGCGCTGACCCGACGCCGCTGCGCGAGGCGGGCCGGCGCCTGGGGATCTCGTCGGACGCGGTGCGCAAGCTCGAGCGCAAGGCGCTCGCCGAGCTGGCCGAGAGTCGCGAGCTCGAGCCGCTGCGCCCCGCGGCCTAGAACTCTTCCACGACGCCGTCGCCTCCCAACGCGGCCGTTGGCGCTGGAGGTGGCATATACGCACCCTCAGCGCCATCGGCCGAGGCGCTAGGCGCCGAGCAGCTGGCGCAAGACGAATTGCAGGATGCCGCCGTGCTGGAAGTAGCGCTGCTCCTTGGGCGTGTCGATCCGCACGGTGACCGTGAACTCCTTGTCATCGGCCTTGACCGTCAGCTCCCGGGGGATCGGATCTGCGCCGGCAATCCCCTCGATCGTGTAGATCTCGGACCCGGTCAGCCCGAGCGACTCGACCGACTCGCCGGCGGCGAACTGCAAGGGCAGCACGCCCATCCCGACCAGGTTCGAGCGGTGGATCCGCTCAAAGCTCTCGGCGATCACAGCCCGGATCCCTAACAGCCGCGTGCCCTTGGCCGCCCAGTCGCGCGATGAGCCGGAGCCGTACTCCTTGCCGGCGAGCACGATCAGCGGGATGTCCGCCTCCATGTACTTCATGGCCGCGTCGTAGATCGACATCTGCTCGCCCTCGCCCTCGGACCCGAGATAAACGGTCACTCCGCCCTCGGTTCCTGGCGCCAGACGATTCCTCAATCGGATGTTCGCGAACGTGCCGCGCATCATCACCTCGTGGTTGCCGCGGCGCGAGCCGTAGGAGTTGAAGTCCCGCGACTCCACGTGGTTCTCGTTGAGGTAGGCCGCGGCCGGACCGTCGCGCTTGATCGAGCCCGCCGGCGAGATGTGGTCGGTGGTCACACTGTCGCCGAGCACCGCCAGCACCCGCGCCCGCTCGATGTCCTCGGGCGGCAACGGCTCGCGGGGCATGTCCTCGAAGAACGGCGGCCGCCGCACGTAGGTCGAGCGCGGGTCCCAGTCGAACAGCTCGCCGGTCGGCACCTCGAGCGAGTTCCAACGCTCATCGCCGTCGAACACCTCGCGGTAGCTCTTGTGGAACATGTCCGACTGGACGGCCTCCTCGACCGTCGCCGCGACCTCGGCGGCGCTCGGCCAGATATCTGCCAGGAACACCGGCTCACCGTGACGGTCCTCCCCCAGGGGCTCGTCATACAGATCAATATCCATCGTGCCGGCGATCGCGTAGGCCACGCACAGTGGCGGCGACGCCAGGTAGTTCATCTTCACGTCGGGGTTGATGCGGCCCTCGAAGTTGCGATTGCCCGACAGCACCGAGACGACGGCCAGGTCGTTGTCCTGGACCGCGGCCGAGATCTCTGGCGGCAGCGGACCGCTGTTGCCGATGCAGGTCGTGCAGCCGTACCCGACCAGGTTGAAGCCGAGCTCGTCGAGGTACTCGGTCAGCCCGGCACGGTCGAGGTACTCTGTGACCACCTTGGAGCCGGGGGCAAGCGAGGTCTTGACCCACGGCTTGACGCTCAGGCCCTTCTGCACGGCGTTGCGAGCCAGGATGCCCGCGCCGAGCATCACGGAAGGGTTAGAGGTATTGGTGCACGAGGTGATCGCCGCGATCACCACGCGCCCGTGATCGAGATCGGTCTCGGTCCCATCCTCGAGCGTCACGTCCACTCGCGTGGCCGGCCGATCGGCAACCTGCGCCCCGCCGGGCGCGCCGGCCGGCTCGTGGCCGGCGCCGTTGGGCACGTGCGTGGCGACCGGATCGCTCGCAGGAAAGCTCTCCTCGAGAGCCTCGTCCTCGGGGTCCTCCTCGGGCAGAAAGCCCTCGAGCGCCAAGCGGAACCCCTGCTTGGACTCGGTCAGCGACACGCGGTCCTGCGGGCGCTTGGGGCCCGCGATGCTGGGCACGACGGTCGACAGGTCGAGCTCGATCTTGTCGGTGAAGGTGGGCTCCTCGGAGGCCTCGTCGTGCCACAGACCCTGCTCGCGCGCGTACGCCTCTACGAGCTCGATCAGCTCGTGCGAACGCCCCGAGAACTCGAGGTAGCGCAGCGTCTCTGCGTCGATCGGAAAGATCGCGCAGGTCGACCCGAACTCGGGCGACATGTTGCCGATCGTGGCCCGGTCGGCCAGCGGCAGTCCCGCCAGGCCCTCGCCGTAGAACTCGACGAACTTGCCGACTACGCCGCGTGAGCGCAGCATCTCGGTCACGGTGAGGACCAGGTCGGTCGCCGTGGCACCCTCCTGCAACGAGCCGGTCAGCTTGAAGCCGAGCACCTGCGGGATCAGCATCGACATCGGCTGACCGAGCATCGCCGCCTCGGCCTCGATCCCGCCGACGCCCCAGCCGAGCACGCCGAGCCCGTTGATCATCGTGGTGTGGGAGTCGGTCCCCACGAGCGTGTCCGGGTATGCCTGGGGTGGGTGCGAGGGTGGGTGGGGATCCCCTTCCTCGACGAAGACCACACGGGCGAGGTACTCCAGGTTCACCTGATGCACGATCCCCGTGTCGGGCGGGACCACCTTGAAGTTGTCGAACGCGCCCTGGCCCCAACGCAGGAACGCGTACCGCTCCCGGTTGCGCTGGAACTCGAGCTCGGCATTACGGGCGAACGCGGCGCTCGAGCCGAACACGTCGACCTGCACCGAGTGGTCGATCACCAGCTCGGCCGGGACCAGCGGGTTGATCTTGCGCGGATCCCCGCCCATCTCGCGCATCGCATCGCGCATCGCGGCGAGGTCGACGACCGCGGGCACTCCGGTGAAGTCCTGCATGATCACGCGCGCCGGCGTGAACGCGATCTCGATCGCCGGCTCGGCCTGGGCATCCCAGCGGGCCAGCGCGTCGATGTCCTGGGCCCGGATCGACTCGCCGTCCTCGTTGCGCAGCAGGTTCTCGAGCAGGACCTTGAGCGAGAACGGCAGCCGGGCCGTGTCGTACTTCGCCTGAAGTGCATCCAGGCGGAAGATCTCGTAGTCGCGCCCACCCACGGTGAGCGTCGCCTTGGCGTTGAAGCTGTTGGGGTTCAAGGTGCTTTTCTCCTGGTTCTGGGTCCTTCTTACTCTAGGACTTGGATCCCGCCCACCCACCCCCCGCCGCCTCACCCACCCACCCCCCGCCGCCTCACCCACCCGCCCCCAGCCGCCCCCGAGGACTCCTACGCCTGTCTTAGGCACGTCTTCAGGCGAGCTTCGCCCGCGGGCCGATTCTCCTCGCATGACCACTTCCCCGAAGTCCGAGGAGACCTACCCATGACCATCCTGTCCTGGACGCTTGCTGCCCTGGCCGCCGGCGTGTTTGCCGCGCTGACTGCGGCCGGCATCTACACCGAGGCGCATCGCGCGCCCGACCAGCCCTGAGCGCAATGAGCAGCTCGCTCGTCACCACCACCCCCGGGTCTCGCGATGAGGCCCCCACGGGCCACGGGTGGGCGGGACCAATTTCGCGACCCGACGTCGAGATCGTGATCCCCGTCTACAACGAGCGCCTCGCGCTCGAGGGCTCGGTCCGCATGCTGCACGCCTACTTGTCGACAGCGTTCCCGTTCACCTGGCAGATCACGATCGTCGACAACGCGAGCACCGACGGCACGCTCCAGGTGGCGCGCCGCCTCATGTACGAGCTGCCCGAGGTGGGTGCCATGCACCTGCCGGCCAAGGGCCGCGGCAGGGCCCTGAGGACCGCCTGGTCCGCGAGCCACGCCAAGGTCCTGGCCTACATGGACGTCGACCTCTCGACCGACCTCGCCGCGCTGCTGCCGCTGATCGCCCCGCTCATGTCGGGGCACAGCGACCTGGCGATCGGCACGCGCCTGCACCGAGCGGCGCGCGTGCGCCGTAGCGCCAGGCGCGAGCTGATCTCACGCTCCTACAACCGCCTGCTGCGGCTGTTCCTGCGCGCCCGCTTCAGCGACGCGCAGTGCGGCTTCAAGGCCATCCGGGCCGACGCCGCCCACCGGCTGCTCCCGCTTGTCGAGGACCAGGCATGGTTCTTCGACACCGAGCTGCTCGTGCTCGCGCAGCGCAACGGGCTGCGCATCCACGAGGTGCCGGTCGACTGGGTCGAGGACCTCGATTCTCGGGTGGACATCATCTCGACCGCGCTCGCGGATCTGCGCGGCGTGGGCCGGTTGCTCGCGCATCGTGAGCCGGCTGGCCGCCCCGCGCTGCCCTCGCCCAGCCGTCCCCAGCTCGCACCATGAGTACGACTACCTACCCGACCCCTCGAGCGGCCCGGTTGCGCTCGCGCGTACTGCGCCGGCCGCGGGCCGGTGCCCTGCTCGCCCGCCCGGAGCTGCTCGGGCTCATGGCGCTGGCGGCGGTACTCAACCTGTGGAACCTCAGCATCAACGGCTTTGCCAATACCTACTACGCGGCCGCGGTGCGCTCGATGAGCTCGAGCTGGCACGACTTCCTGTTCGCCTCGCTGGACAAGAGCGGCCTGATGACGGTCGACAAGCCGCCGCTTGCCTTCTGGATAGAGGCGCTGTCCGCGCGCATCTTCGGTTTCAACTCGCTCGCCATCCTCGTGCCCGAGGCGCTGATGGGCGTCGCGGCGGTGGCGTTCGTGTACGACCTGACGCGCCGGATGTTCGGCCGGGTCGCCGGCGGCGCGGCCGGCCTTGCCTTCGCACTGACCCCCATCACGGTGGCGATGGCCCGCCACAACAACCCGGATGAGGCGCTGATCCTGTGTTCCGTCGCCGCCCTGTGGTGCGCGGTGCGCGCGCTCGAGACCGGGCGGACCAAGTGGCTGGTGTGGTGTGGCGTCTGCGTGGGTCTCGGCTTCGAGGCCAAGATGGGCGTGGCCCTATTCGTCGTCCCCGGAATTGCGCTGGCCTGGGTGTGGACCCGGTGGGGTGAGACATGGCGGGAACGGTTCACGGCCTTCCGCCAGCTCTTGGCCGGCGGGCTCGCTCTAGTCGTCGTCGGGGGCGCCTGGCCATTGCTCGTGACCTTGACGCCGGCGGCGGATCGGCCGTGGATCTCCGGCACGTCCGATAACAGCGTCTGGTCCCTGATTTTTGGATACAACGGCTTGGGGCGCGTCGCCGGGCAAACGGGAGGGCCATCGGGCGGGGGCGGAGCGGGTGGAGGGGGCGGCTTCGGCGGTACCAACAACCTGTTCGGCGGCGCCACCGGCCCGTTCCGCCTGCTCGAGTCGGCGCTCGGCGATCAGGCCGGATGGCTGCTCGGCTTCGCCGTGGTCGCCGGGCTCGCGCTCCTCGTGCTCACGCGACTGCGCCGGCGCGACCCGCGCACCGGCTGGCTGATGATCGTCGGCGGCGCCTTCCTGGTCACCGCGGTCGTCTTCAGCTACGCCTCGGGGATCTTCCACCCCTACTACGTGTCGTTCCTGGCTCCGTTCGCCGCGGCCCTTCTCGGCGCGGGCGCCAGCCTAATGCTGCCGCGCGCGCTCGGCGGCACGGCCTCGTCGAAGACCGCTCGCGTGATCGCGCCCCTGGCGATCGCCGGCGGGGCGATCACCGAGCTCGTCGTGTTGGGCGAGTTGAGCGGGTCCCTGGCCTGGGCCACGCCGCTGGTGATCGGCGTGGGTGGCGCCTGCGCGATCGTCCTGGCCCTGCAGCTGTCCCCGCGCGTGCGCGCGGTGCTCGTTGCGGTAGCGCTGGCGGCGCTGCTCGCGGCGCCGGCGAGTTGGGCGGTCGAGACCCTCGGGCACGCCACCAGCAGCACGTTCCCCTCCGGAGGCCCGGCGAGTGCCTCGACCGGCGGTCCGGGCGGTGGCGGCGGTCCAGGTGGCTTCGGCGGTGGCTCCGCGCGATCTGGTGGTGGCGCCGGCCGCTTTGGCCGGGGCGCCGGCGCCGGGGGTTTCGCGCCTGGAGGCGGTTCGACGACCGGTGGCTTCGCTCCCCCAAGTCTGTTCGGAGGCGGGGGCTCGACGACCGGCGGAGCCGGTAGCCGGGGCGGATTCCCCGGCGGAGGCGGTGGATCCGCCGGCGGTGGCGGTTTCGGCGGCGACACGGAGTCGCTGACCGCGGCGATACGCTACGCCGAGGCGCATGGTGGGGGAACCATCGGGGTTGAAAGCCAGAGCAGCGCGGCGGAAGCCATCCTGTCCTCGGACGCGAACGTGGCCGGGCTCGGCGGCTTCTCCGGCCGCGAGAGCACGGTGAGCCTGACCTGGCTGGCCCACGAGGTCCTGGCCGGCAAGCTCCGTTGGGTGATCGTGGACAGCTCCCAGAGCGGAGGCTTGCCTGGCGACACCCGGACCGGAAGCGAGTCGGCGCTCGACGTGGTTGCAAAGACCTGCCGCAAAGTCACGTTAAGTACCAGCGACGGGACTGTGACCATGTACGACTGCCAGGGCTACGGCACTGCACTCCTGCAGGCCGCTAAGGGATAGGGCGTGATCGAACGCAGAGAAAAGGGAGCGGCAAGGTAATGCGTAACGGTCTCGCCGGCGCGTTGATCTTCGCTGCCGCCCTGGTGGGCGCTCCGGCCGCGGTGGCCAACACCACCCGGAGCACCAACTGGGCGGGCTACGCGATTCATCGCGCCGGCGTGTCGTTCAGCCAGGTGTCGGCGACCTGGACCCAGCCGAACGCGACCTGCGTCCCCGGTCAGCCGAGCTATTCCGCTGTATGGGTCGGGCTGGGCGGCTACAAGCTGAGCTCCGACGCGCTCGAGCAAACCGGCACCGAGGTCGACTGCAGCGCCGCGGGCAAGGTCGTCTCGAGCGCGTGGTTCGAGCTGGTGCCGGCTCCGTCCAAGACCATCGCCCTGCGCGTGAACCCCGGCGATGTCATGCACGCCACCGTGACCGTAACCGGGCAAGCCGTGGTGTTCACGCTCAACGATGAGACCAGCCATCGGCGCTTCCACAAGACGCTGGACGCCCCGTCGATCGACGTGAGCTCGGCCGAGTGGATCGTCGAGGCCCCGTCCGAGTGTCTCAGCCAGTACGCCTGCCAGGCGCTTCCGCTGGCCGATTTCGGATCGGTGCCGTTCGACTCGGCGAGCGCCACCTCGTCGGATGGAACCTCTGGCTCGATCGCAGACCCTTACTGGGGTCGGACCACGATCGACCTGATCGCCAGCACGCAGCGCATGCTCGTGGCTCGGAGCGCCACCGGCGAACTCGGCACCGCGGCGCCCTCGCCGCTCACCGGCGGCGGCCGGTCGTTCGACGTGACGTACGCCCCGGTGCCGGCGTCGCGCAACCAGTTCTTCGCCCGCCGCCTCGCGCGCCTGCGCGCCGGCTACATCGAGCACTAGCCGACTCGTACGAAGCTCTTACGCGGCCCCTACGCCGCTCTAGCAGGGCCGGCCGATCCTTGAAACATGATCGACCCCAGCCCCTACCTGTTCTGGATCACCAGTCGCGCCGCGGGGTTCGCGGCGCTGGTGCTGGCCAGCCTCGCCGTGTCCCTGGGCCTGTTGATGAGCACCAAGCTGCTCAAGGGCCGCACGACGGAGCTGCGCACGGCCCATGACACCCTCGCCCTGTCCACGATCGCGGCCATCGTCGTCCACGCCGCGGCTCTGCTCGCCGACTCCTACGTGCACTTCTCGGTCGCCGACATCACGATTCCGTTCCTCTCGAGCTATAAGACCATCTGGACCTCGATCGGCATCGTCGCCGGCTGGGGTCTCGCCCTGCTCGGGCTCTCCTACTACGCCCGTCGCTGGGTCGGGGCCGTGCGCTGGCGCAAGCTCCACCGGTTCACGGCGTTGGCCTGGCTGGCCGGCCTTGTCCATGCCCTCGGGGAGGGCACGGACGCCGGGCAGGTGTGGTTCCTGGCCATGATCGCGCTGGTGGCGATCCCCGCCCTGGGGCTGCTGCTCACGCGTCTTGGACGCAGTGCCGGCGCGGGTGCCGCACCCCCCACGCCGCCCCGTCCTCAGACGTCGATGAACCGCCCGTCCGGACCCACGTTGACGACCGGAGTGGTGCCGATCTCCGCCTCGTCTCCCCAGCACTGAGGGGTGTGGCCGGATACGGCCAGGATCCGAGTTAGGCCTATGCAGGATCGGGGTCATCGGGGTAGCATGGCTCACGGCGCGACCTCCGTCGTCTGCTCACGCCTCGAATGATTCGGCCGGGCGTGGTGGGAGCCCGGGGGTGGAGGGGCTCCTTGGAGTGGATAAGTTCTAGAGGAGGTATCGGCAGGTGTCACTACGACCCGGGCGAGCTCTGCTTGGGCTCCTGGTAGGGATGGCGACGCTCGCCGCAGTGCCGGCGAGCGCACTGGCGTCCGGCGAGACGCTGATCGTCACGCCGGCCAACACGCAGGCGGGTGGGCTCACGCCCGTCACCGCCACGCTGCACTTCGACGGCAGCGACGCGCCCGCGACCGTGGTCACCTCGCTGGCCCCGGGCATGCTGGGCAATCTGAACGCCAATCCGGGCTGTCTGGCCAGTCAGCAGCTCACATCGTCGTGCCAGATCGGGACGGCGACCGTCGGCATCGCTGGCGGATCCCTAGCCGGCAACCTCTATCTGGTCCCCCCGCAGGGCAGCGACGCCGCTGGCCTCGAGCTCGTTCCGGGCACCGGACCGCTGGCCAACCAGTACATCGGCGTCTCGCTCAATCCGAACGTCCCCGGCGGGCTGAACCTGACCACAACCTTCCCCGATTCGAGCCCGACCCCCATCACCTCTTTCACCGCGAGCTTCACAACGCTTGGCGGACAGCCGTTCACCCGCCTGCCGAGCAGCTGCAAACCGGCCACGAGCTCCTTCTCCGTCACCTACTACGGCGCAGCGCCCGCGAGCCAGGCGTCCTACGCGTTCCCCCCGAGCGGCTGCCAGAACCTGGCATACGCCCCGACGTTGAGCGGCACGGTCACCAAGGACCCCAAAGACAGCGGAGCGACGCTCGCCTTCGGCGTCACGCAGGTCGCCGGCGAGTCGGCCAGCCGGTCGATCACGCTCAAGCTCCCGAGTGGGCTCGGGGTGAACGCGCTCGCAGTCGCCGGCTGCCTCACGGGTTCTGGCTGCACCGTCGGTAACGCCGCTGCCACCTCGCCGCTACTGCCGAGCGCCGCGCTCGCGAGCGGGACGGTCACCCTGGGCGGCTCGCTTCAGGCCCCGGCGCTCTCGATCGCCTTCCGTGCACCGTTTGCCGTCGCGCTGACGGGCAGCGTGAATCTGAGCAGCAAGTCGGTCACCTTCGGGAGCATCCCCGACGTGCCCCTGACCAACCTTGCTCTGACCATCACCGGCCCGGGCGGGAGTAAGGCGTTCACCACCGACTGCGCGCCGGCCAACGTGACCGGATCCTTCAACGCGCAGAGCGGCGTCAGTCACAGCGACACCGTGCCGGTGACGTACAACGGCTGCGTCACCGTCACGGGCTCGGCCGGCGGACTGGCCGCCGGTCACCCGACCCTGAAGTTCAAGCTGGCACGTGCCAAGGGCGGGGCGAACATCGCGTCGGTCGCGGTCGCGCTGCCCAGCGGTCTCAGGTTCTCGCGCTCGGCGTTCGTCTCGCACAAGACGTGCACGAGGCTCAAGGGCAAGAGGAAGAAGTGCACGACGACCACACTGATCAGCGGCCTGGGCATTTCTGGCGGCCGGGCCAAGAGCGTCGCGCTCAAGGGCGGCACGCTCCTGATCGACCTGGCCAACGCGACCGGGAGTGTGTCTCTCACGATCAGCAAGCCCCTGGTCACCGCGACCAAGTCGCTTCGGACAAAGGTCAAGAGGCACAAGGCCGGCAAGCTGACCTTCACCTTCAAGGTCACTGACGCCAAGGGCACCGTGACCACGGTGACGGCGAGCGTGGAGCCCCACTAGCAGCTCGCTCCCGAGCTGTCTCGCAGGCGAGCGCGCCCGCGACCGTCGAAAGCAGTGTGCTTAACGTGGCAAAGTCGTCCCAGCCACCACCACCTTGGCGATATAAGCATCGTGGGGACGCTTATGTGCACCCGGCGCCTCGCGGCGAGGGCGGTTTGCTGCGTTTTACACGGTGGCGCGACCGCGTCAGCGCGCTAGGGCAAGTGGTTCTCGGAAGGCGCCGGGTCCGCCGTCGGGTCCACAACGGGCTTCGCAGCCCGGTCCACAGCTGACTTCGCAGCGGGCTCCGCCCGCGGGACCGTGTCGTCACCGTCGCCCGTCCCGGTCCCGGTGACGGGCTCTGACCCCGCCCCCAACGCCCGCGACGGGCCCGCCTCGAGCGCGCCGTTCGCGGCCGCGGACTCGCGGGGCGCAAGCTCGCCGGCCGTGGGCTCGTCTGCCCCGGCCGCCTCTGCCGCAGGTACCTCCCCGGCGCTCCGCTCGATCGCCTGTAAGATCGGCTTGACCAGGTCGATGGGCATCGGGAACACCACGGTCGTGTTCTGGGTGGCGCCTATCTCGCGCAGCGTCTGGAGGTACCGGAGCTGAAGCGTGGTCGGGTTGCGCCCGATGATCTCGGCTGCATCGGCCAGCCGCGTGGCGGCCTGGGCCTCGCCCTCGGCGTTGATGATCTTGGCCCGGCGCTCGCGCTCGGCCTCGGCCTGGCGGGCGATCGCGTGCTGCATCCGCTCGGGGATCTCGACGTCCTTGATCTCGACGGTGGTCACCTTGATCCCCCAGGGCTCGGTCTGCGCGTCGATTACGCGCTGGAGCGACTCGTTGAGGCTCTCCCGCTCGCCGAGCAGGTGGTCGAGGTCGACGCCGCCCAGCACCGAGCGCAGCGTGGTCTGGGAGATCTGAAGGGTCGCGTTGTGGAAGTTCTCGACCTGGTTGATCGCCCGGTTGGGGTCGACCACGCGGTAATAGCCGACCGCGGTCACCCGCACCGGGATGTTGTCGCGGGTGATGATCTCCTGGGGCGGGACGGTCAGCGTGACCGTTCGCAGGCTCACGCGGACCATCCGGTCGATCGTCGGCAGCAGCAGGGTCAGGCCGGGCCCGCGTAGGTCCATCGACCGCCCGAGCCGGAACACCACACCCCGTTCGTACTCGCGTAGCACCCGGACCGAGGCGCCCAAAGCGGTGAGCCCGATCACGAGCAGGACGACCAGCACCACTGCAATCGCGACGATCATGCGATCGACTCCCATTCCTCGGCGCGACGAACCGACACGGTCAGTCCCTCGAGCCAATCAACCACGACGGTGTCCCCGGCGTGTAGTTCACCGGAATCCTGGTCATCGTCCAGCATCGACCGCCGAGCGGTCCACAGCGCCCCGTCTACCTGGACGCACCCGCTCGCCGAGTCCCAGCTGCGGACGACGCCCAGACGTCCGATCATGCTCTCGGGCCCCGCTCGGACCCGCCGCCGGCGCACGGCGACTCCCTTGCCGACCGTCAACGCCAGCACCCCGCCGGCCGAGCCAGCCACCAACAGCGCCGCTACTACGCCGAGCACGACGCCTCCGCCGAGCCCGAGGACGGCCAGGACCGCCCCGGCGGTCAGCGCGACTACGCCGGGCGCCCCCAACACACCCAGCGTGGGCACGTGGGCCTCTATCAGGATCATGATCGCCCCAACCAACAGCAATGACACGCCTAATGCGGTCATGTGAACATCGTACGCCTCGTCCGGCCACGAGCAAGGGGTTCGTAGCAGCAGTGCTTATCACGCCGACCGTCGGTCGACGCCCGCGCGGCGTGCCTGCCGACACCCCGCGACCGGGCGCCCGCCCGGAGGCCCCGCGTCAGCGGCCCAGCGCCCTGGTCGGCGGGGGTGGGTGGGCGCCTTTTTTCACGCGGAACATCGCCGCGTCGGCGTTGCGCAGCAGCCCATCGGCGTCATCGGCGTCGATCGGGAACACCGCCTGCCCGATGCTGGCCCCGACGCGCAGCACGTGGCCCTCGATCACGAACGGGTTGGTGAGCGCGGCGGCGAGTCGCTCGGATACGCCCTCAGCATCGGCCGCGGTCGTCTGGCAGTCGATCAGCACCGCGAACTCATCCCCGCCCAAACGGGCGACCATGTCCTCCGAACGCGTGTGGCCGGCCAGGCGCTTGGCCAGCGCGACCAGCAGCTGGTCGCCGACGTCGTGGCCGAACTCATCGTTGACCGGCTTGAAGCGATCGAGGTCCATGTAGAGGAGGGTGACCGACTGTCGCTCATCACGCGCGCGGTCGATCGCGGCGCGAAGCCGCTCGGTGAACTGCAGCCGGTTGGCCAGCCCGGTCAGCTGGTCGTGCATCGCCCGGTGGGTGATTTGGTCGACCAGCCGGCCGTTCTGGAGCGCGGTGGTGGCCTGGGCCGCCACACCGGACAGGCGATCGAGCAGATCGGGGGTCAGTCTCAGGCGCTGGGGTCGCTCGAGTACCGACACGATCAGCACGCCGAGGAAGGATTCGCCCGCGATCAGCGGAACGAGGATCGCCGCCGCGAGCTCCAGGTCCGTCAGCATCCGCCGCAGCTTCAGGTCGTCGGTCGTCCGGTCGACGAACAACGGGGCATTGCTATTCCCCCTGACCAGGCGCTCGAGCGCGCTGTCGGGATCCGGGGTCCAGGTGGCTGGCTCGGCGTCCGCCTCGCCGCCTTGTGTCGTCACCGCCCGGCGGACGAGCTCGCCGTGCGCGGCGTCCCACAGGCATACCCCAACCCGGTCGCAGTCCACTACGAGGGGGACGGCGTTGGCCAGCCGGCGGGCCACCTCGCCGCTCGTCCCCGCGGCGGCCAAGGCCCGCGCCAGCGAGAGCAGCGCGCTCGCCTGGTCGCCCCGCTCCTTGGCCTCGATCAGGCCGGCGGCGCCGTCGAGCGCGGTCGCGGCATAGCGCGCGTAGACCTCGAACAGCTCGCGCTCCTGCGGGAAGAAGGTCGCGCCGTCGCGGCGCAGAGCGAGCAGGCGACCGTACTCCGCGCGGTTGGACCGGACCGGCACCACCAGCCAAGAGTCCGGATGCGCCCCGAGGTCACGATCGAGCAGCGCCTCGAGGTACTGTGGGATCTCATCCTCCTCGAAGCCCTTGTGGTGACGGTGCAGCTCTCCGTCCGGCTTGATTCGCACCGCGAGCAGATACCGGATCGCTCGCACCTCGAGTGCGGCTCGGTCGGTGATCCGGGCCAGGACGTCGTCGACCTCGTCGGCGGCGATCAGGTCCGACGCGGTCGCGAACACGCTATGCAGCCGGCCGCGCATCCCGTCCAGCTGGTGGCGCAGCGCCGTGATCTCGCCGGCGCGATCCGAGGGCTCCCCCTCGCCCGGGGTGGCCCATCGGACGTGGTAGACGCATCGCTCGGCGCCCATCGCCTGGCACTCCTCGTGCACTACCTCCGCCGCCTGGAGCCCGAACAGTGCCGGCGGGCAGGTCATGAGGCCCGATGTCCAGGCGCAGTGCTCGATGCTGCGCGGCAATCCGTCCACGGCCACCGCGACCACCCTGGCGAAGCCGGGCCCGGCATCGGCGACCTCGAGCTTGGTCACGGTGCTGAATTCCGCCGCCCCCGTGGCGATCGCCCGGTACACATTCTCGGGCGCGCCGAGCGACCGCAGCATGGCCGCCACCTGCGAGCTGCCCAGCCGCCCAGCCGCGTCGATCCCGACGGCACGGGCGAACTCGGGGTGGTGCGTGACCCGCGCGCCGGCGCGCCAGAGCGCGATCGCCTCGTCGTAGGCGATCCAGTTGGTGATGTCCGCGAGGTACTCGCGGCTGCGTCGGCTTCCGGCCAGCCGCAGAACCTCGTCCACCGCTTCGGATCCTCCAAAGGCTTCAACGCGGGCCAGCGCCACTGCACTCATCGAGCAGGAGAAATGGTCGCCTTGATCGGTCCGGATTGTCCGGGGGCTGCTCATCAGGTACCTATCGGTGGGGCGAGCGGGTTTCGATGCCATGGCCGGCGCGGACTGGACGAACGGGGGTGCGTGCAACAACACACTTCCACCACCCTGCCCGCGCGCGTCGAGATCTGGAGCCTGTGGATCGATCGCGCGCACAACCACGGCCTCGTCGGGGTGATTCAGATCGCCGACGAGGAGCAAGTCCGCCTCCGCCCGATCCGCGATTCGGCCCAGCTGCCGTAAGCTGCCTCGAGACGGCCGGCCAGCTCGAAAGCAACTACGAGCGAGTCACGCTATGACCGTCACGACGACCGAGCGTCCGCAACGCGGCGAACACCAGCTGCGCCTCCTCTAATGGCAATCGTCGCTCGCTCACCCGCTGGGCGCTGAACCGCGCCGCCGCTGGGGCGAAGTGGTCGGGCGCGCCAACCGGCAACGCCAGTACGACCCGGAGGGCTTCGCGTAGCCGGGCCGGCTTGAGCAACTCGCGCGCGGTCGCGAGCATGACGTTCGGGTTGTCGATCGGGCCCGGCCCGCGGGTCCGAATCGCACGATCGCTGAACCTTCCGAGGTCATGACCGGCCATATGTTCTCTGACTTGGGCGTCCGCCAGGGCATCGTTAGCAGCGATGCGGATTCATACGTTTCCGGGTTTTCGGTCCCGCTGCCGGAGGCGCTGCGCACGCCGGCCTCGCCGGCGACGGCCCGGGCGAGACCTCCGGCCGCCGCGCGTGTCGTGGCGGCCGATGGGGGGCGGCGTCCGTGCCGCCCCTCCGATCGGGCTTGGCCCCCTTTGGCCCTGGCGGTTGCCCTACCAGGCTTGTTGGCTGGTGTCGGTTGTGGGAGCGCTCGTCAGTGGGTGGTTATCGTTGGTCGTGTTCGTCGGGGCGGAGGTCGCGGATGGCGGCGTATGCCAGTTCGGCGACGTCGGGTGGGCCGAGCTGGCCGGCTCGTTGGAAGGCTCGGAGCGCGCCGGCGTGGTCGCCTTCTTGTTGGAGCAGGAGGCCGAGGTTGCAGGCGCCGGCCGGGTAGCCGCGTTGGTCGGCGCGTTCGTAGGCGGCTTTGGCGCCGGCGCGGTCGTTTTGCTGTTCGAGCAGGGAGCCGAGGTTCCAGGCGCCGACGGCGTGTCCGCGTTCGTCTGCCCGTTGGTAGGCCAGTCTTGCGCCGGTCACGTCGCCTCGTTGCTCGAGTAGGACCCCGAGGTTGGATGCGGCGTCGGGGTGGCCGCGCTGATCGGCTAGACCGAACGCGTGCTCGGCGCCGGCGAGGTCGCCTGCTTCGAGGAGTAGCGCACCGAGGTTGAACGCGGCGCCGGCGTGTCCGGCCCGGGCGGCGTGCCGGTATGCGGCTTGGGCGCGGGGGCGGTCACCGTTTCGTTCGAGCAGCACGCCGAGGTCGTTCGCGGCGGTCGGTTCGCCCCGTTCGGCGGCTCGCTGGTAGGCGGCGGCGGCGCCGGCGCGGTCGCCTTCGTGTTCGAGCAGGGAGCCGAGGTTCCAGGCGCCGACGGCGTGACCGCGTGCGTCGGCCCGCTGGTAGGCGAGCTTGGCTTCGGTCGCGTCACCTCGCTGTTCGAGCATGACCCCGAGATTGCATGCGGCGCCGGGATCGCCGCTCTGGTCGGCGCGATCGAATGCGTCCTCGGCCCCGGCCGCATCTCCCGCTTCGAGCAGGAGCGACCCGAGCTCGAACGCGGCCATCGGATGGCCGCACGCCTCAGCGCGACGGAAGGCATCCTCGGCCCGGGCGTGATTGCCGGCGTCCGCGAGCAGGCGTCCGAACCTGAACGCGGCGGCCCCGGGGTGAGGAAACCCCGAGTCCTCCTGATCTGGCGCGACCGCTTGCGCCTGGAGCGGGATTGGGGGTGCTTGCGCCTGGGCTGGGATGGGGGGCGCGACCGGCTCGCTCGGTGCGTGAGGCGGTCGAGTTTCGCGGCGGCGGCGCCCACGCCACAGCAGTCCCGCCAGCGCCGCCCCGATCACGCAGGCGATGACGATCAGCCACGGGATGAGCGAAGGGCCGGACGCCGGCCTCGCGTGGTGTCCGGTCTTGGCCGGCGACGCGGGCTTGTGCGGCGAGACGGGTTTGGTGCTCGGTCGCGACGGACGCGGGCGGCGGGCCTGACGCGGCGCCGTTCGTGGATGCGGCCGCTGGTGAACCCGCGGCTGCGTTTCGCGCTGGAGCTGGCCGAGCGTTTGGGGGCCGGCGATGCCGTCGACGTGGAGGTGGTGGGCGGTCTGGAACCGAATCACCGCTCGCTCGGTCAGCGGGCCGTACCGTCCGTCGATCGGCCCCGGTCGCAACCCGGCCGCGGCCAGGTGGCGCTGCAACGCCCGGACCGGCCCCGATCCACCCGGCACGTACCCATCGCCGGGATATAGGAGCAGCCTGGCCGAGGCCAGCGCTGCCGTCGTCGCTGGCCCATCGATCCCGTCGGTGAGCAGGCCATGCGCGGCCTGGAAGCGGATTACGGCTGCGTCGGTCAACGGGCCGTAGCGGCCATCGATCGGCCCGGGCGAGTAGCCCAGCCCGCTCAGGCGCCGCTGTAGCGCCCGAACGGCCCGGGAGCCGTGAGCGCTTGCGTAGCCGCTACCGAACGCGAGTACGTTCACGCGCCCGGTAGGTCTGCGGGTACCGGTCCCGCCGGCGTGCGGCGGGTCTGAACTTCGTTCCGTCCCGGTGACGCGGGCGTGTGATGTGGCTCGTGCAGCCCGCGCCGCCGGAGCCCTGCTACTCCGCCTGGCGGACTTCCCCAGCGCAACCGCCGGGCTAAAAGCCAGCATCAGCATCACTACCGTCGCCACCCAGGTCAGGGTCGCGAGCGAAGAACCAGTGCGAACCAGCCGCCCGGCCTCGAGGCTCTCCCGCACCTCGAGTCTGCCGAGCCTCCGGACACCGCGCACAGCGGCGCCGACCAGCTCACAGCCCTTCGCCCACGCCCGTGATGAGCGTGACACGAGTCTGTTCTCCTGTTAGTCGCTAGATGGTGCACCCGGGCTCACAGAGCCCGCGTGCAGGAACCTGAAAGACCGACTCGGGTCTCAGCCAGGTCGCTCTAGCAACCAGAGAAACGGCTGCGGCGAAGGCCCGTCGATCGTCGTCCGCACCGTCCCGATCACGCGCGGAACGAGCAGGCCGGCGAGCGCCAGCAGTGCCGCAACAAAAAAGAAGAAAAATCCAGAACCGCCGCCCGCGCCCCCGGCCACCAGCGGCACAGACGGAAGCGGCGCCAACGGGGCGGCGGGAGCGACGAGCCGCTTCACACCCCGGACCCGGGCATCCACACCGACCCGCCCTCCCGGGCCGCCGATCGGGCTTTGCGTCCGCGCCCGCCCGCTCCCCAGAGCGATCGTCCCCCACCGTGCTGCCTCACTGAGCCACCTCGCGGCCGCGGCCGAACCGGACGGAATGCCCGCAGGCACCGCGCTCCCGGGACGGGCGGACCGAGCGGTCCCGGGAGCAGCGACAGGCGCGGTCGAACCGGTCCCCGCCGCGGCCGAAATGCGCGCCGCGCCCGACGTCGCCGGCGTCGTCCGCGCCACGGGCGCGGATTGCCGTCCGCCACTCGTCGGAGGACGCGAAGCGATCGTCGCCGCCACGCCACGGCGATGCGTGCTCGACCCATCCGCTCGCGCCGGCGCCCGGCGCGCAGGCGCCGTCGCGACGACACGGACCAGGGGCGCGACGGTCCGGGTCGCGATCGCGACCAGGTTCAGCCACCGGGGCGGTCACGGGCGCGAGCGTCCGGGTCGCGGTCCTGACCAGATCCGTCACCGGGGCGGTCACGGGCGCGAGCGTCCGGGTGGCCGTCCTGACCAGATTCGCCACCGGGGCGGTCACGGGCGCGAGCGTCCGGGTGGCCGTCGTGACCAGATTCGCCACCGGGGCGGTCACGGCGGTCCTCACGACAGCTGCCACCTGACCGGCCGGGGTCGTCACGACTGCAGCGGTGCTCGACACGACCTGCGCGACCGGCGCGGCCAGTGTCGAGATACGCGGCGGGGGCGGTCAGTGTCGAGACGACGTGTGTGGCAGGGGCGAGAGCGGGCGCTGCCGGCCGGCCTGCCGTCCCGATCGTGCCGGTGGCGGTCTTCACGACGGCGGTCACGGCCGCGGCCGGTTTCGTCGCGGCGCTCGTGACCACCGGCCTGGTAGCTGTCGTGACCGTGGTCACGGCGGCGGTCACGGGCTTGGTGGCGGTGCTCACGACGGCCGGCCTGGCTGCTGTCGTGACCGTGGTGACGGCGGCGGTCGCGGGCTTCGTCGCGGTGCTCACGACGGCCGGCCTGGCTGCTGTCGCGACCGTGCTGACGGCAGCGGTCGCGACGGGCTTCGTGGCGGTGCTCACGACGACCGGCCTGGCTGCTGTCGCGACCGTGCTGACGGCAGCGGTCGCGGGCTTCGTCGCGCTGCCCGCAGGCGGGGCGGAGCTCGTGGCCGTCTTGACCACGCTCGCCACCGCTGCGGTAGTTGACCCCGTCGCCCGCGCGGAAGACGCGACCGCCGAAACCAAGCTAACGGGACTGACAGCGGGTGGCGAGGACGACCGAACCGACGGGGTGGCCGGGGCAAGCCCCGACGTCAGAGTTACCGCCGCGGCGGCGCCGCCTGGCACCGCGAGAACAGCCAATAGCAAAGCCACGGCCGTGATCCAGCGAATTCTGAACCTACAAACGTCTCCCACGTGTGCAGTAAGTCTTCCCCGGAAACCCAAAAACCTACCTATCTTTTAGGATGGTTTCTGGGGAGCGGGCCGGCCGCGAGCGGCGTACACACACGCCGGCGCGGCCGCCTACATCCAGGCAATCGCCGCCGCACGCAACTAGCGCGGCGAGACTAGTGGAGCTGTCCACAAGTTCTGATCGTTAGGCGGCGATCGCGAGTTGTGGTTGCTGCTCGTGGCGATCGATGCGGTCGATTAGCTCGTTGAGCTTTTGGCGGGTGAAGGTCCACTCGAACGGGCGGGCGATCTGCCGGTAGGCCTCGCCAAAGCTGAGGACGCGCTCGGCGACCGCGTCGAGAGTGGGGAGGTCGTTCGGGGTGAGCGCCTTGCGCTGCAGGATCGAGAAGTACAGCTCGATCTGGTTCAGCCAGGACGCGTGGACGGGGAGGTGGATCAGCCGGGCGTTCTGCCACCGGTCCTGCATCCGCTTGATTGACGTCTTCCCGGCATGGCTCGAGCCGTTGTCGACGATCCAGTACACCGTCCGCGCCGAGTTGTAAGGCTCGGTGGTCATGACCTGCTCGACCAGCCGGCCGAACGGCTCGATCCCGGTCGTCTTCTCGATGCGATCGAACAGGTTGGCGTGGTGCACATCCCAGGCGGCCAAGTACGCGAGGGTGCCGCCGCGCTCGTACTCGAACTCGTAGCGGACCGGTCGGCCCGGCGCGGGCGCCTGTGTCTCATGGGCTCGACCGAGCGCTTGCAGCTGGCTCTTCTCATCGGCGCTAATGACGTACTCGTCAGGGCGCAACCGCTTGCCATCGAACACGCGGGCGTAGAGATCCAGCGCCCTGGCCGCCTTCGCCGCGAAGTCAGGGTCGCGCCGGTAGATCCAGGAGCGGGTCTGCCACGGCTTCAAGGCATCGTCGTGGAGCCATCGCCAGATCGTCGACGCCGACGCCTCACTCACCGCCAGCTCGATCACCAGCCGGTGAAGCTCAGCGCGGGAGAACCGCGACAGCGGCAGCCCGTAGCGGACCGGCAGCTCGCACGCCACCGCCTTGACCGCGGCGACCTGCTGCGGGGGGAAAACGGCGCGGGCGACCCGCGCGCGGTCTGTCCTTGAGCCCGTCGAGCCGCAGCTCGGCGAACCGTCTTCGCCACCGACCCACCAGACCCGGCGAGGTGTCCAGCTTCGCCGCGATCTCGGTGTCATGCATCCCGTCGGCCGCGTACAGCACGATCCGCGCACGCTGCACATCCTGAAACGGCAGCTTCTCAGCCCGCGCGCGACGCTCCAACACCGTCCGCTCCTCCTCACGGAGCTCGATCCTGTGACGCGGCGGCCGTCCCATCGCGATACATAACTTCGCCGCCCCCCGCCCGACCCCTTCTCACTTACCACCGATACTTCCGGCCGGCTCCACTAGTCGAGCGCCGGCGGCCGCGGCGCGGCGGGGGCAACATGGCCACATGCGTGAATGGCGGCCGGTAGTGGATCCCGCTCGACCGAATCGCGATCCCCGACAGTGTGCTTGAGCTCGACCCGACCACGTCGACCGCTCGCGGCCTCGATCAAACTGCGCGGCCTGGTCGTGCCGGTGATCGTGCGCCGCCGGCTATGACTACGAGCTCGTCGCGGGCTTTCACCGCTTTGCAGCGCGCAAGAAGCTCGGTGAGGCCTACGTCGAGGCCGAGCGAAAGGAAACTCGCCGGCGGACGACGGACACGAGTACGACACCGCCGCGCAACAGCACTCCGGCAAACCGCGCTTCGACCAGCGAACAGACCCCGCCGAGGATCACGTCGACGCCGGCGAGGACCCGGTCGAGCAGGACGAAGGCGACGCTGTCGACGACGAGCTCGCAATCGCCGATGACGACTAGCAACGAGGCTGCGGCCGCCCGAGCACACGATGCCCGGACGGCCGCACGGGCCGCTCCGCAGGGCGCTGCGGTTCGCGAAGCCCTCACCCATGCCCGCAGAACGCCTTACACGAGCCCGGATCTCGCGGATGGGGCAGCCCCGTGGGGATTGATACCGTGCCCTCCCGACCATCGACCTCTGGAGCAGCACATGACCAGCGCAAATACCCAAGGTCTGGTGACCGACATCGCGGGGCTGCGCGAGCACGCCGGCACCCACGTCGGCTACACGGACTGGCAGGACATGACTCAGGAGCGCGTCAACCAGTTCGCCGACGCGACCGATGACCACCAGTTCATCCACGTCGACCCCGAGAAGGCCAGGCAGACCCCGTTCGGCGGCACGATCGCTCATGGGTTCCTGACGCTGTCGCTGGTGGCGCCGATCTCCCAGCAGCTCATGAAGGTCACGGACGCGATCATGGGCGTCAACTATGGCCTTGACCGGGTGCGCTTCCCGGCGCCGCTGCCGGTCGGCGGGCACTGGCGCGGGGGGATGGAGATCCTCGAGGTGACCGACATTCCAGGTGGCCTGCAGATCAAGGCGAAGGTCACGATCGAGGTCAAGGACTCGGAGAAGCCGGCGTGCGTGGCCGAATCGCTCGTGCGCGTGTACGGCGGCCGATGACCCCGTCGATTTGCGGCCAGTGACCTCGGTCGATCTCGACAACCTGACCGCGATCGACGTGCATGTGCACGCCGAGCGCAACGCCGACGAGCCTCAGGACCCGGTCACCGATGAGCTATTGGCCGCCGCCTCGAGCTACTTCGGCTCGGCGCCGATGCAGCCCACAGCCCAGGACGTGGCCGACTACTACCGCGAGAGGAACATGCTCGCGGTCGTCTTCAACGTCGACGACGAGGCCGGCATGGGGCGCAAGCGCTTGGGCAACGGCGAGGTGCTCGAGGCTGCCCGGGCTAACCCTGACGTGCTGATCCCGTTCGCCTCGGTCGACCCGCACAAGGGCAAGCTGGGCGTGCGCGAGGCGCGGGAGCTGATCGCGGCCGGCGCCCGCGGGTTCAAGTTCCACCCCAACACCCAGGCCTTCTGGCCCAACGACCGCGCCTTCTATCCGCTGTATGAGGTGATCGCCGAGGCGGGCCTGATCGCGCTGTTCCACTCGGGCACGACCGGGATCGGCGCCGGCATGCCCGGTGGCGGTGGCGTTCGGCTGAAGTACTCCAATCCGATGTGCATCGACGATGTGGCCGCCGACTTCCCGGAGCTCGACATCATCCTCGCCCACCCCTCGTTCCCGTGGCAGGACGAGGCGCTGGCCATCGCGGTGCACAAGCCCAACGTGTACATCGACCTGTCGGGATGGTCGCCCAAGTACTTCCCACCGATCCTGATCCAGTACACGAACACGCGCCTGAAGAACAAGATGCTGTTCGGGTCGGACTTCCCGCTGATCGCCCCGGACCGCTGGCTGGCCGACTTCGAGCAGCTCCCGATCAAGGACGAGGTGCGTCCGTTGGTCCTCAAACAGAACGCGGCCAAGCTACTGAAGCTGAATTAGGTCCCGCCCACCCTCGCTGCGCTCGGCATCCGTGGCGCCGGCGGGCGTTGCGGCGTGCAGGAAAGCGGTGTTATCGCCGCTCCGGCTTGTGCAACTTCAGCGCACCGCGATTTGATGAGCTTCACATAGGGTAATGCGGCGTTCAGCCGGTGTGGCCAGACCGCTTCTGGAAGGGAGCAAGGCCGCACTTGCCTCTCCTCTCCTCCCTCACCTGGCGGCAGTCCATTTACGGGCTGTCGTCAGGTGCCTTTTGGAAACCGCCGAGTGATCAGTTGGCTGCGTGAGGGGTAGAGAGCGGGTCTATGAACAATCAGATCGACGTGGCGGTGCTCGGCGCCGGCAGCACGATGGGAATGCCGATGGCCCGCAACATCGCCCGCTCAGACACCCCGGTGAGAGGCTGGAACCGCACGACCGAAAAGGCCAAGGCGCTCGAGCAGGACGGCGTGGCGGTATTTGATTCCCCCCGGGACGCCGCCGACGGCGCGAACGTGATCCTGACCATGCTCTCCGACGCCGACGCGGTGATCGACGCCGTCGAGCAGGCGCTCGAGCATGCGGCCGATGACGTGATCTGGCTGCAGACGAGCACGATCGGCGAAGCGGGCACCGACCGCTGCATCGAGCTGGCGCAGGAACGCTCGCTGACGCTGTTCGACGCGCCGGTGCTCGGCACCAAGCAACCCGCCGAGGACGGCAAGCTCGTGATCCTCGCTTCCGGTCCCGATCAGGCGCAAACCCGCGTGCAACCGATCTTCGACGCGATCGGACAGAAGACGATCTGGGTGGGGCCGGCCGGCGCCGGCACGCGCCTGAAGATGGTGGCGAACAGCTGGGTGCTGACCGTCACCGAGGGCACGGCCGAGACGATCGCGCTGGCGGAGGGATTGGGGCTGGATCCCCACCTGTTCCTCGACGCGATCGAGGGCGGGACGCTCGATCTCCCGTACCTGCGCATCAAGGCCAGGGCGATCATGGATCGCAGCTTCGACCCGTCGTTCCGGCTGACCCTCGCGGCTAAGGACGCGCGTCTGATCGAGGAGTCGGCGCACCGCCACGAGATCGACGTGCCGCTGTTCGCGACGATCCGCCGGCGACTGGCCGAGGGCGCCAAGGAACACGGGGACAAGGACTTCTGCGCGACGTACCTGACTAGCGCACCGAATCAGGCCGGGAAGAGCTAGACCTTCAGCGTTGCGTGCTAGCGTTGCGGCAAGCTCACTGCTCCGTGGGGCAGGTGGGACGCGTCGTTGCTGGTAACGGCGGGCGAACCGACAGACGGGTCGCCGGCCGGGGCCAAGCACTCCCATCAAAACGGACATATGAAGAGCGATTTCGTCGTCGACAGCCAGATCACGGGCCGGGCGGTCACGCTCGTCCTGAGCGGCGAGCTGGATCTCATGTCGAGTCCGCTGCTCGACCAGGCGCTCGAGGGTGCGTACGCGTCCAACCCCGAGCTGATCGTGGTCGACCTTCGCGGGCTGGAGTTCATGGACTCGACCGGTTTGCATCGCCTCGTCGCCGCGCAGCAGCGCGCGGTCCAGTCAGGGCGGCGCTTCGGCGTGGTCAGGGGTGGCGAGCAGGTGCAGCGGCTGTTCGACCTGACCGGTATCGCCGAGCTATTGACGATCGTCGACGCTTCGGAGGAGTTAGCCGAGGTCGATCAGGCGCCGGGCGCCCCGTGATTGCGCCAGCCGGGTCGCGCTGACCTTCCGGGGTCTCCTAAGTGCGCAGCGGGTCCCGCATCGAGACGCGCAGCGTCTCGTGGCCGTCGAGGGCGCTGATCCCGATCTCCTCGGTCAGCGACGCGAGGGGGGGCGCGGTCGCGTCGAGTGCCCCGGCGCCCCGGAGGCTTCGGCTCGCTCCGACGCGCAGCGGCGAGAGTGCGAACTCAATTCGCCGGTCTAGGGCCCCCAGGGAGACGCTGATCGCGCCCGCCTCCGCGGCCCGCTCAGCATGCGCCGCGAGCACATCGGTGAGCAGATAGACGTCGTAGCAGCGCTGCAGCGAGAAGCCCGCGCTCGGCGCGAATGTACGTCCCAGGCGCCCGAGGATTGGCCCGAGCAGCGTCACCGGGGAGACCGTCAGCACCATGTCGCCGGGGAGATCGGCGCCCCGCTCGAGGCCCCAGGCACCGTGACCATTGCTCGAGGCGAGCACGCTGTTTGCCTCGGGTGCCCGGGACCGGCCAGGTTGCGTGAAGGTCAGCCGGACCTCAGTCCCTCCATCCGGCGGGCTGATGAACTCGGCGCGATTGGCCAGGGCGCTCATCAGCGCGAGTCCGACCTTCAGGCGATCGGGCTCGAGGGCGGCTTGGCGGATCCCGCTCCCGTAGTCACGGATTCGGACCTCGACGGCGTCGGGCGGACCGCCGAGCTCCACCAACAGGGGGCCCGCCTCGTCGTCGTAGGCGTGCAGGATCACGTTGTTGCACGCCTCGGCGAGCGCCGTGTTCACGTCGCTGAGCAGCTCCGGGTCGAACCCGAGCGCCTCTCCGGCAGCGCTCGACATGCTGCGGACGAGCCTGGCCGCCTCCGGCCGGCTGGTCAGCTCAAGCCGAACCCGCGGTGCATCGATCTCTCCACTCATAGTGCGCCTTAAGACAGGTACCCAAAGCTCCAGAGTGCAAGCGCACATTGTCGGAGTGGGCGCGCGCCCTCGAGCCTCCGGCCCTGAGCGTGTCGCTCACCTCGTCGGCGCCGCCTCGGCTCCCAGCCGCATCATCGAGCGGCGCAGAAGGCGCGATACGTGCATCTGCGAGCACCCGATCCGCTGGCTGATCTCGCGTTGGGTGAGCTCCCCCACCAGGCGCAGACCGAGCACCTCGCGCTCGACCTCGCTCAGCGTCGCCCAGCTCGTGGCCAGGGCCTGGCGTTGCTCGGCGAGCTCGAACCCGATGTCCTCGTCACCCAGCGTCTCGGCGAGCGCCGATTGATCCTCGCCGTCGGTCGCGATCGGGGCGTCGAGCGAGGCCGGGTGGTAGTTGTGAGCGGCGTCGATCGCCTCCATCACCTGCTCGACCGAGCAGGCCAGCGCCTCGGACAGCTCGTCGAGGGTCGGCGAGCGCCCGTTCAGCGCCGACAGCCGTTCGGTGTGCCGGCTGACCGCGAGCGCGCGTTCCTGGAGATCCCGCGGGACGTGCACGCTCCATCCCTTGTCCCGGAAGTGGCGCTTGAGCTCGCCGACGATCGTGGGGGCGGCGAAGCTCGTGAACTTCTTGCCCCGCCCCGGCTCGAACCGCTCGATCGCGTTCAGGAGACCGACGCTGGCCACCTGGACCAGGTCGTCGAGCGGCTCGCGACTGTGGATATATCGGAGTGCGAGCTTGCGGGCGAACGGCAGGAAGCGCTTGACGAGCTCCTCGCGCGCGCCGGGATCACGGTCCTCTTGGTAGGCGACGAGCAACTCGTCGTCTCGCAGTCGAGCGAAGTCGTGCATCGAGATGCTGGTAACGGCCATCGGACCTCCGTTGTGGTTGGTGCAACGCGAGGTCCGTCCGAGGGCCGTTCAAACGACGACCCGTACGTCCGTCCCATGCTTCTGATTGCCGGCGCGCTGCAAACTCGAATCAGCACGCATCGGCTCGATATTTATTCTCTCCCGCCCACAGGAGGGCGAAACCTCTCCCGGTTCAACAGGTCGGCGCGCGCGCCAAACGGCGCGGACTGGCAGTCACTCAGGATTGTGGTAGAGCGAATGAGCCGTGCTCGCCTGTGCCCCGTAGATCGTCCTCAATCGCCGCTGCCGTGCGCAGCGCCAGGGGCAGGAACTCCCGCCGCAGGACGGCCATCGAGGCCCGGCTGGCGTGCACGGACAGGTTGAGGGCGGCGATCACGGTCCCTGACGAGCTATGGATGGGTACTGCGAGCGAGCGCAGGCCTTCCTCGAGCTCCTGGTCGGTGGCGGCGTAGCCCTGCTGCCGGACCGTGGCCAGGATGGTCCGCAGCGCGTCTTTCTCCTTGACCGTGCGCGAGGTCAGCGGAACGATCTCGATCCTGGCCAGTCGCTCCTCGAGCTCCTCCTCCGTCAACCCGGCGAGTAGCACTCGCCCCATCGAGGTGACGAACGCCGGTAGGCGGGTTCCCACGGCCAGCGTGATGCTCATGATCCGCCTCGTCGGCACGCGCGCGACGTAGACCACGTCGGTATCGTCGAGCACAGAGATCGAGCAGGACTCGTTGACCTGAGCCACGAGAGCCTCCATGTGGGGCTGGGAAACCTCCGGCAGGCTCAGGCTGGACAGATACGCGTAGCCCAGCTCGAGCACGCGTGGGCGCAGGGAGAACCGCCCCTGGGAGTAGTTCACGTAGCCGAGCTTCACCAGCGTGAGCAGGAACCGTCGCGCCGCGGCCCGGGTGAGGCCGGTCGAGCGTGCGACGTCGCTCAGGGCGAGCTCGCGGTGCTCGGCATCGAAGGCGCGGATCACCGCCAATCCGCGCTCCAGGGATTGGACGTAATCCGAGCTCTGGGGCGGCTTGTCGGTCATCTGATTGAGAACGGCTACGGGCACATGGCCCGTCCGTTCGCTATGCGAACACTACCGAACCATCCGCTCACGCCGTCTGGAGCCCGGATGGTCTCGGTTGCAGGGCGGCGAGTACGATCAGCCCGATGACCGAGACGACCCCGGTCGCGGAGGTCCGCACGGACGGCGACGGCTTGGCCTCGTCTCACCGGCCGGCCGGGGCGCCCACGGTGCGAGATGAGGCTCTCGAGGTGATGCGCCGGTACGGGTTGACCACCATCTTCGGCAATCCCGGCTCGACCGAGATCCCGTTCCTGACCGACCTTCCGCCCGACATCCGGTTCGTGCTCGCCCTGCACGAGGGATCGGTGGTGGGCATGGCGAGCGGCTACGCGCTCGCGCGCGGGGAGGCCGCGTTCGTCAACCTGCACACCGCCGCCGGCCTGGGCAATGCGGTCAATGCGATCGCCAACGCGCGCGACTGCCGCGCACCCCTTGTGATCGTGGTCGGCCAGCAGGATCGCCGGCAGATCGCCTCCGAGCCGTTCCTCACCGGTCGAGCCCTCGAACGGCTGGCCGGCGAGTATCCCGTTTGGCGGGCCCTTCCGGCCCGCGCCCAGGACGTCCCCGGCGCGATCGCCCGCGCCTACCACGAGGCGACGGCCGCGCATGGCCCGGCGCTCGTCGTAGTCCCGATGGGCGACTGGCTCGAGCCGGCCGACGAGCTCGCCGCCGCCGCGCCGGCGCGGATCCTGCGTCCGCACGCGGTCTCCCCTGAGCAGGTCGCCGAGCTCGCCGACCTGCTCGCCGAGGCGGAGTCCCCCGCGCTTGTGGTGGGGGCGCCGGGGGAAGGCCGCGATGCCTGGGATGCGGTGGTCGCGCTCGCCGAGCGACTGCGCTGCCCGGTGTGGCAGGAGCCTTTCAGCCGCGCCGTGGGCTTCCCCCAAGATCACCCGCAGTTCGCGGGCCACCTGACCTGGCAGCGTCGGCTGATGCGCGACACGCTGGCGCGCTACGACCTTGTCCTGACCGTCGGGACCAACGCTTTCCGCGCCTACCTGTTCGACGAGCCGGTCGCCCTCGTCGGGCCCGACACGCGGGTGGCCGTGCTTACCGCCGACCCGTCCGAGGCCCACCGCAGCCGCTGTGAGCTGGCTGTCCTTGCGCCCGTGGCGGCGGCCTGCCGCGCGCTCGTCGACCAGCTCCCGGAGCGGTCTGAAACCGGGGACGCCCCCGAGCCGGTGCGCCGGCCCGCGCCCTTGCCCCCGCCGGACGCGGGCGAGCCTTTGCGGCCCGGTCATGTGCTGGACGCGCTGGCGGAGCGCCTGCCCCGCGATGCGCTGCTCGTCGAGGAATGCCCTTCCAGCCAGCCTGAGCTCTATCAGCGCATCCCGGTTCGCGTCCCGTTCGGCTTCTTGAGCACCGCCAACGGCTGCCTGGGCTTCGGGTTGGCCGGCTCGATCGGGCTGCGCATGGGGTTGCCCGACCGCCCCGTCGTTGCCGTCCTCGGCGACGGCTCGACGACCTACGCGATCCAAGCGCTGTGGAGCGCGGCGCGTTATGACGTCGGCGTACTCCTGATCGTGCTCGCCAACGGCCGCTATGCGGTCATGGACGCGCTGGCCCGGCGGGCCGGCGGCGCGGCCGCGTGGCCCGGGTTCGAAGCGGTCGATATCGGCGGTATGGCCCGATCGCTCGGCTGCCCCTCCGTGCGGGTGGAGACTCACGATGACCTGATCCGGGTGTTCGACGAGGTGCTGCCCGAGCTGGCCTCCCGACGCGAGCCGCTCCTGGTCGAAGCGGTGGTGGCGGAGTAATGGCCGCCACTCGGTCGACCCGGACCAAGCCGGCCGACATCACCGCCTCGGCCGCGGCCAGCTTCGATCAGTGCTCCGACCCCCGCCTGCGCGAGCTGATGCAGGCGCTGGTCCGGCACCTCCACGGCTTCGCGACCGAGGTTTCGCTGACCGAGGAGGAGTGGCGGACGATGATCGGCGTGCTCACCGATACCGGCCACATCACCGACGAGCGCCGGCAGGAGTTCATCCTCTGGTCGGACGCGCTCGGGCTGTCGATGTTGGTCGACGCGCTCGCCCACGAGTTGCCGCCCGGCGCCACCGAGTCGACCGTGCTCGGTCCGTTCTACGTACCCGGCTCGCCGCTGCGTGAATACGGCGAGAGCATGGTCCAGGAAGAGGGCGCCGGGGTGCCGGCCTGGGTCTACGGCCGGGTCCTCGACACCGACGGCGCTCCGATCGCCGGCGCCGAGCTCGACGTGTGGCAGAACGGGGCCGACATGCTCTACGCGGTCCAGCGGCCGGAGGCCGAAGAGGACCACCTGCGCGGCCGCTACGAGACCCGCGCGGACGGGACCTACTCGTTCGTGGCCGTCCGCCCGGTTCCGTACCCGATCCCGCACGACGGACCCGTCGGCGCGATGCTCGAGGTCACCGGCCGGCATCCGTGGCGGCCGGCGCACATCCACATCATCGTACGCGCGCCCGGCTACAAGACCGTGACTACGCATGTGTTCGACGCCGCCAGCCAGTACCTGGACTCCGACACTGTGTTCGCGGTCAAGCCCTCGCTCCTGCGCACGTTCATCGAGCGCTCCCCCGACGATCCAGAGCGCCCGGCTGCGATCACCGGCGATTGGGTCTCGCTCGAGAACGACGTCGTGCTGGCGCGCGGGGAGGATGGCGGCGCCGTGGTCGACCCCGGACGCACGGCCTGATCGCGGTCTCCGGGTCGCCGCCTCGGTGTACTTGTCTCGCCGTGCTCAGTTCGCCGTACGGGACGTGCGCGGCATGGCCTCCCGCGATACTCTCCCCACGTGGTAGACGAGATTGTTGACAATCCCACGACGGGCGAGCATCAGACCGACCCCGGCCGGCCCGAGGATCGACTGCGCGAGGCGATCGTCACAGGCCACTTTCAACCCAATGAGCGCCTCGTCGAAGCTGACGTCGCCCGCGAGCTGGGCGTAGGCCGCTCGGCCGTCCGCACGGCGCTGGCGCGCCTCGAGCACGAGGGCCTGGTCGAGCACGAGCGCCACCGGGGCGCCCGGGTCCGCCTGGTCGGGGCGCAGGAGGCCGTAGAGATCCTCGAAACGCGAGCCGTGCTCGAGGGCCTGGCCGCCCGCCACGCAGCGATCAATGCCACGCCGGAGGACGTCGAAGCCCTCACCGCCATCCTCGAGGACATGCGCCGGCGTCTGAACGGCGGCGACCTGCTCGGCGCCTCGGATCAGAACGCGGTGCTGCACGGACGGATCCTCGACATCTCCGGCCACGCCACGGCGGCCCGCCTGATCGCAACCCTGAAGTCCCAAATGGTCCGCTTCCAGTACCGCACGATCCTGCTGCCCGGACGCAGCGAGCGCTCGTTCGGCGAGCACTCCGCGCTCGTCGAGGCGATCGCCGCCGGCGACCCGGACGCCGCCGAGCAGGCGATGCGCACGCACCTGACCCACGTCGCGGAGGCCCTCCGCGGGGACGTTTGATGAACGACGAACGGCGGCCCTCGGACCGCGCCCGCGAGTTGCTTCGCGGGGCGTACGACACCCACATGCACATCTCGCCCGACGTGGTCGAGCGGATCGTCGACGACATCACGCTGGCTCGGCGCTTCCAGGAGCTGGGCATGGCTGGATTCGTGCTCAAGTCCCACTACGGCTCGACCGCCGAGCGGGCCGCCGTGGTACGCACGGCCGTCCCGGGCATCAACGTCCTCGGGGCGATCGCGCTCAATCGGGCGGTCGGCGGGATCAATCCGCTCGCCGTCGAGATCGCCGCGCGCGAGGGCGCCCGTACGGTGTGGCTGCCGACCGTCGACTCGGTCAACGAGTCACACGAGCGCGACGCGCCAGCGGGGGCCAAGGTCCCCGTCTGGGTCAAGCTCCAGCTCGAGCTGCGCGAGCAGGGGATCGAGATCCCTCCGGTCCCGGTGGTCAATGAGTCAAACGGCACCGTCCGGCCCGAAGTGCGCGAGGTGCTCGACATGATTGCCAGGCACGGCATGGTGCTGGCCACCGGGCACCTGAGCCGGGACGAGATCTTCGCCGTGGTTGAGGCCGCGCTCGAGTCCGGAGTCGAGACCATCGTGGTCACGCACCCCGAGTTCCCCTCTCAGGATCTGAGCGTGGAGGACCAGATTGCCCTGGCCGGCCAGGGGGCGCTGCTCGAACGCTGCTTCACGACGCCCCACACCGGAAAGGTCACCTGGGAGCGGTGGGTCGAGAACATTCGCGCCGCCCGGCCGGAGAACTCGGTGCTTTCGACCGATCTCGGCCAGGTGTTCAATCCGCCGGTCGAGGACGGCATGGCGCTGATGGTCGACCGGCTGCTCGATGCCGGCTTCGGCGAAGAGGAGGTGTACGTGATGGCGGTCGTGAACACGCGCCTGGTCGCGGGGGCTGAGCCCCTGTGAGCGCGCGCAGGCTGATGGTGATCGGGGCGCATTCGGCGGATTTCGTCTGGCGAGGGGGTGGGGCGTGTGCGGTGACGACTGCCGGCGGTGGCGAGGCGGCGGTGATCGCGTTGTCCTACGGCGAGCGCGGTGAGTCCGGCGAGCTATGGAAAGAGGAAGGCCAGACGATCGAGAACGTCAAGAAGATCCGCCATGGCGAGGCCGAGCGCGCCGCAGCCACGCTGGGCGCGAGCTTTGAGTGTCTGGACCTGGGCGACTACCCATTGGAAGTCGATACCGATGCCCTCATTCTGATCTCGGACAAGATCCGCGAGTTCGCCCCTGAAGTGCTGATCACGCACACCGACATCGACCCCTTCAACCCCGATCACCCGATCGCCTACGCGGCGGTCAACCGGGCCCGGGTCTGGCCGCCGGCGCGGGTGTTTCGAGCGCGTTTACGACGATCAAGCCGCCGGTGTTCTACCTGTTCGAGCCACACCAGCCCGAGCTGTGCAACTTCACCCCGAACACGTTCGTGGACATCACGGCTGTGATGGACGCAAAGCTCAAGGCGATGGAGGAGATGAAGGCCCAGAGGTACCTCCAGACCTACTACACCCAGCGTGCCGACCAGCGCGGCAACCACGCCCGCCGCTCCTCGGGCAACCAGGACATCCGGCAGGCCGAGGCGTTCCAGCGGGTGACCCCCGACGTCGTGAGCGCGCTGTGAGCTCGGTTCTTGGCGAGCTCGCGGAATCAGGGTCGGCCACGGTCTACGAGGCCGGCGGACGGCGCGGTTACGTCGACGCCGATTTGGTCCAGATCATCCCGGGCTCGCGCGTGGCCGGGCCGGCGCGGACCGTGAGCTGCGGCCAGGACGACAACCTGATGGTCCATGCCGCGATGGCGGCCGTCCAGCCGGGCGAGGTGCTGGTGCTGACCATGCCTGAGCCGCGGCCGGTGGCCCTGGTGGGCGACCTGCTCGCGACCCAGGCCAAGGCGCAAGGTGCCGCGGCCATCCTGGTCGACGCCTCGGTCCGCGACGTCGAGGAGCTGGCCGAGCTGGGCCTGCCCATTTGGGCGCGCTGGGTGCGGGTCAAGGGCGCCGGCAAGGACGGCGTCGGCTCGATCGGCGACCCCGTCACCGTGGGCGGCGCGACGATCCGGACCGGCGACATCCTCGTCCTGGACGCAGACGGTGTCGCGGTGGTCGAGCACGAGCGGATCGACGAGGTCCTCGAGGCATCCCGCGAGCGTCTCGAGCGCGAGCGCGTGAAGCGCGAAAAGCTCCAGGCCGGCGAGTTGTCCTATGACCTCGACGGCCTGCGCGAGAAAGTCGAGGCATGAGCGACGCGCTTCAGGAGCCGGTCCACGACCTTGCTCACATAGCACACGCTGAGCTGCTCACGCCCCTCCCCGAGGAGAGCCTGCGCTTCTTCGTCGAGCTGTTCGGGATGCAGATTGAGTGCCAGGAGGGTCAGTCGGTCTTTCTGCGCGGGTGGGGGGAGTACCAGCCGTACGGCCTGAAGCTGACCGAGTCGGCGCTGCCCGGCCTCGGCCACACCGCGATCCGGGCCTGGAGCCCGCACGCGTTGCATCGACGCGCGGAGGCGATAGAGCAGACGGGACTGGGGGTTGGATGGAGCGAGGGCGACCATGGGCACGGCCCGGCCTACGAGTTCAAGGACCCCGATGGGCACCCGTTCGAGATCTTCTACGAGCAGGACCGCTACGTACCGCCCGAGCATCTGCGCCCGCGCCTGAAGAACGTCCCTCAGCGCCACGTCGACCGGGGCGCGTCGGTCAAGCGGATCGACCACGTCAACGTGCTCGCCGCCGACGTGGCGGCCAGCCGCCGCTTCGCCGCCGAGCAGCTGGGCTACCGGACCTACGAGCAGGTCATCAACGACGACGGCTCCGAGCAGGGCGCCTGGATGAGCCTCTCGATCGCCGCCCATGAGTTGATCTACACCGCCGACCACTCCGGTGGCCACGCCCGCCTTCACCATCTCGCCTGGTTCGTCGACACGCGCGAGGAGCTCTTGCGCGCGGCCGACCTGTTCCTCGACGCCGACGTTCCGATCGAGGCGGCGCCGTCCAAGCACGCCGTCGCCCAGGGGATGTTCCTGTACGTGTATGAGCCCGGCGGCAACCGGGTCGAGGTGACCACCGGGACGCACTTCATCTTCGATCCCGCGTACGAGCCCGTCGTCTGGACCCAGGCGGAGCGCGCCCGCGGTCAGGCCTGGGGGGTCAAGACGATCGAGACCTTCCACACCTACGGCACGCCCGACGTGAGCGGCAACCCGCCGGGGCCGCCGATCCCGCCCACCAGCCAGGTGCCGATGCTGGTCCAGAACGTCCACGCATGAGCGAGGACCGCGGTCTGATCCGCGACCTGGTCGAGAACTGGGCGGTTTGGCGAGACGCGGGGGACTGGGAGCGCTTCGCCACGGTCTGGCACGAGGACGGGTTCATGATGGCCACTTGGTTTCAGGGCCCGGCTCGCGAGTTCATCCGGGTCAGCCGCGAGGGCTTCGAGCGCGGCGTGAGCATCTTGCATTTCCTTGGCGGCACGTCGATCGATCTGGCCGGCCCGCGGGCCATCGCGCAGACGAAGATGACGATCTCGCAGCGCGCCGAGGTCCACGGAGTCGAGTGCGACGTGGTCTGTACGGGGCGCTTCTACGACTTCCTGGAGAAGCGCGGCGACTGGGGGATCGTTCTGCGCCAGCCCATCTACGAGAAGGACCGGCTCGATCCGGTCGATCCGGCGGGGTCGCTGAGCTTGAACCCGGAGCTCCTGTCGGGTTTCCCGCTGGGGTACCGTCACCTCGCATATGTCCAGTCGCAGATCGGATTCGAGGTCAAGCGGGACATGCCGGGGCTGATCGGGCCGGCGGTCGAACGTCTCTACCGGCGGGGCGCGCAATGGCTCGCCGGCGGTGAGCTTGGGGATCCGCTGAAGACGGTCGATTGATCGGCCGGCGCATCCGCCGGCCGAGCGCGCCGGTGCTGCTGGCCGTCGGCATGGTCCTGCTCGCGGCCAACCTCCGGCCGGCCGCCGCGGCCATCGGGCCGCTGCTCGGGCGGATCCAGACCGACACCGGACTGTCCGGGTTCGGCGCCGGCGTGCTGACCACCCTGCCCGTCCTCTGCTTCGGCGCACTCGCGCCGCTGGCGCCCGCGTTGACCCGGCGGCTCGGTGAGCGGACGACGGTGGCGGTCGCGCTCGTCGTCCTGCTGTTCGGCTTGCTCGTGCGCCTAATACCCGGACTCGGCTTCCTGTTCTTCGGGACCGCGGTGGCGGGTGCCGCGATCGCCGTCGGCAACGTGCTGCTCCCGGTGCTCGTTCGCGGCAACTTCCCCGATCGCATCGGGCTGATGACGGGCATGTACACGACGGCTCTGATCGGCTTTGCGGCGCTCGCCGCCGGCGTCTCAGTGCCGATCGCGAACGCGTTCGGCGGCGGCTGGCGCCCCGGCCTCGCCGTCTGGGCCATCCCCGCCGCGATCGCGCTCGCGGTGTGGGCGCCCCAGTTGTGGCGCGCGCACCGGGCGACGGTTCCGGCCGGGGACCGGGCGGCGGGCGCCCGGGCGCTACTACGCGACCCCGTGGCCTGGTCGGTGACGCTGTTCTTCGCCGTTCAGGCGGCCGGCTTCTACGCCACACTCGCCTGGCTCCCGAGCGTCTTCCAGAGCCACGGGATGAGCACGACCAAGTCGGGATTCCTGCTCAGCCTGTCGCTCGTGGTCGGCCTCATCCCCGCGCTGACGCTGCCCTCCCTGGCCGCGCGAGCGCATGATCAGCGGCTCTTCATCGTCGTGGTGATGTGCTTCGTCGCCGCCGGATGGCTCGGCATCATCCTCGCCCCGACGACCCTCCCGTACCTGTGGGTGGTGCTGCTCGGCCTCGGTCAGAACGCGGCCTTCCCACTCGCCCTCACCTTGATCGTGCTTCGCGGCGGCACGCTGACCAACACCGCCGGCCTTTCCACGCTGACGCAGACGGTGGGCTACCTGGTCGGTGCGCTCGGTCCCCTCGCCATCGGCGCGATACACGATCTGAGCGGCTCCTGGACGCCCCCGTTGCTCGTGCTGCTGGCGCTGCTCGTGCCCCAGCTGCTCCTCGGGCTGGCCGCCGCGCGCAACCGGACCGTCACGCCGGCGCTGAGGTAGGGGCCTCGGTTCCCTCGACGTCCGTCGGAGGACGCGCAGCGGGTGAGCGGGTCCTAATCCGAGGCATGGATGCCGAGCGCGGCCGTTGCCGCCACCGCCGGCAAGGCCCGTCCGGTCCGGAACGCGGCCCCGGGCTTGCTCGCGGAGGCAATTTCCAGCATTCCAGGCCGCGTCTCGCGCCAGCGCAGGATCTTGCACCGTGACGAGGCGAAATCCTGCCCTAGCCGTGAGGCGCGTCGTTAACGCTGGAATTTGCCGCCTCCGGGGGTATCCGAGTGCGCTCCGAGCGGTGGAGCCCGGCCGGCGAGTGGCGCCCCGCCGGGCAGTCCCTGCCCGTCCGGGTGGCCTCACGGCCGCCGCTGAAGGCGGGGTGGGTCGGGACCTAATTATTGGTAAAGTTCGGCATGTGATCGCCTGTTCACATGGCGAACGATTGCGGGGGGCTCGATGGCGCACCTGATGACGCTGCCGGACGCCGTCGCCGAACTGGTCGGCGATGGCGATTCGGTCGCGCTCGAGGGCTTCACCCACCTGATTCCGTTCGCCGCTGGGCACGAGATCATCCGGCAGGGCCGGCGTGAGCTCGAGCTCATCCGGATGACGCCCGACCTGCTCTACGACCAGATGATCGGGAAGGGCGTGGCGCGCCGCCTCGTCTTCTCCTACGGTGGCAATCCCGGCGTGGGAGGCCTGCATCGCTTCCGTGACGCGATCGAGAACGGTTGGCCGCACCCGATCGAGATCGAAGAGCACAGCCACGCCGGCATGGCCAACCGCTACGCCGCGGGGGCGGCCGACATGCCGTGCGCGATCATGCGCGGCTATGTCGGGACCGACCTCATGGTGCATAGCACGGTGGCGCACGTGACCTGCCCCTTCACGGGTGAGCAGCTGGTCGCGGTGCCGGCGCTCCGACCCGAGGTGGCCATCGTCCATGCCCAGGAGGCCGACCGCGAGGGCAACGTCCAGTTGTGGGGCATTCCGGGCGTGCAGAAGGAGGCGGTCCTGGCCGCGCAACGCTCGCTGGTCACGGTCGAGCGGCTCGTCGACGAGCTCGAGCTGCGCCCAGGTGGAATCGTGATCCCGGCGTGGGTGATCAGTGCGGTGGCCGAGGCCCCCGGCGGCTCGCGGCCTTCTTACAGCCTCGGGATCACCGAGCGCGACAACGACTTCTACAAGTTCTGGGACAAGATGAGCCGAGACCGCGACCAGTTCACCGCCTGGATGAACGAGAACGTCTTGGGTGAGGAGGTGCCCACGCGATGAGCGTGACCGCGCCCGAGGTCACCGCGGGCGAGACGCAGACCGTCGTCGCCGCACGGCGATTGCGCCACACCCGGACCGTGTTCATCGGCGTGGGGCGGCCCAGCACGGCCGCGCTGCTGGCCCGCATGGTCCACAACCCCGAGCTCGTGCTGATCTACGAGTCGGGCACGATCGGGGCCAAGCCGTACCACATCCCGCTCTCAATCGGCGACGGCGAGCTGGCCGAGACGGCCGATTCGATCGTCTCGGTGCCCGAGATGTTCAACTACTGGCTCGGTGCGGGGCGGATCGACGTGGCCTTCCTGGGCGCCGCGCAGATCGACCCCTACGCGAACCTCAACTCGACCGTGATCGGCGATTACGTGCATCCGAAGACGCGGCTGCCCGGCGCCGGCGGCGCGCCTGAGATCGCGGCCAGCTGCGGCGAGGTGATCGTGATCGCGCCGCACGCCAAGCGCACCCTGGTCGAGAAGCTCGACTTCGTGACCACCGTCGGCCACGGCGATGGTCCAGGCTCCCGCGAACGCCTGGGCTTCCGGGGTCGCGGTCCGACCGCCGTGATCACCGACCTCGGCGTGCTCGAGCCCGATCCCAAGACGTGCGAGCTCGTGCTGACGCAGATCCATCCAGGCGTTGACGTGGACAAGGTCCGCGAGGAGACCGGCTGGAACCTGGAGGTGGCCGACGAGCTAACGACGACCGAGCCCCCGACGACCGAAGAACTGGCGAACCTGCGGGAGCTGCTGGAGCGGTGAGTGCCGCCTACGTGCTCGACGCCGTCCGGGCTCCGTTCGGCCGCTACGGCGGCGGACTCGCCAAGGTGCGCCCCGACGACCTGGGCGCTCACGTGGTCCGTGCGCTGCTCGATCGATCTCCGTCGTTGGAGCCCGAGCGGGTGGACGAGGTCATGTTCGGGGACGCCAACCAGGCCGGCGAGGACAACCGCAACGTGGCTCGCATGGCGTGGCTTCTCAACAACTTGCCGACGAGCGTTCCCGGCTCCACGATCAACCGCCTGTGCGGCTCCTCGCTCGATGCCGCCATGCAGGCCAGCCGCGAGATCGAGACCGGCGAGGCGGACGTAGTGCTCGTGGGCGGGGTCGAGTCGATGAGCCGGGCGCCGTGGATCATGCTCAAACCCGAGCGGGCCTTCCCGGCGCAGCAGCAGGAGCTCTACTCCAGCACGCTCGGATGGCGCATGGTCAATCCGAACATGCCCGAGCAGTGGACGATCTCGCTCGGCGCGAGCGCGGAGAAGCTGGCCGACATTTACCAGGTTTCCCGTGGCGCCCAGGACGAGTTTGCGCTTCGCAGTCATCAAAAAGCGCAGGCCGCTTGGGAGAACGGCTTCTACGGCGAGTGGGTGGTCCCGGTGCCGGGCACCGAGCTCAAGCGCGACGAGAACATCCGCGCCGACACCTCGCTCGAGAAGCTGGGCAAGCTGAAGCCCGCGTTCGTCGAGGGCGGCACAGTCACCGCCGGCAACTCCTCGCCGCTCAACGACGGCGCCGGCGCGGCGCTGCTGGCGAGCGAGGCCGGTGCGAAGACGGTTGGCCGGGATCCGATCGCGCGGATCGTCTCCCGGGGCGCGGCGGGGGTCGATCCGGACGTGTTCGGGATCGCTCCGGTGCGCGCGGCCGAGATCGCGCTCGAGCGCGCCGGGATCGGCTGGGGAGACGTCGCCGTCGTCGAGCTCAACGAAGCGTTCGCGTCGCAGTGCCTGGCCGACATCGGGGAGTGGCACGGGCTCGATCCCGACAAGGTGAATCCGAACGGCGGTGCGATCGCGCTTGGGCATCCGCTGGGCGCGTCGGGCGTTCGTATTCTCGGGTCGTTGGCCCACGAGCTACGGCGCCGTGGTGGTGGATATGGCGTGGCCGCGCTGTGTATCGGCGTTGGTCAGGGACTGGCAGTCGTCCTGCACGCATAGATATAGATATAGACATATATATAGATGTATATCTAGAGGTATGGAGAGATGACCGACGAGCTTCAGACCGAGAACGGGGTCCGCACGATCTATGACCCGATCGCGGACACGCCGACCAGCTACCTTCGCGAGCCGAAGGACGCGCACCCGCCGCTCGACTATCCGCCGTACAAGTCGACCGCGCTGCGCCACCCCAAACAGCCGCTGATCTACCTGCCGCAGATGGTGACCGAGATCACGGGCCCACAGCTCGGGCCGGCGCTTGTCGGCGAGTCCGATCACGATCTCACGATCCAGCACGACGGCGAGCCGATCGGGGAACGGATCACCGTGTCGGGCCGCGTGTTCGATACCGAGGGCAAGCCGCTACGCGGCACGCTGGTCGAGATCTGGCAGGCCAACGCCGCCGGGCGCTACAAGCACCGCTGGGACCGCTGGCCGGCGCCGCTTGACCCCAATTTCAGCGGCGCGGGCCGGTGCATCACCGACGACGAGGGCCGCTACCAGTTCACGACGATCAAGCCTGGGCCGTATCCGTGGGGCAACCACTACAACGCCTGGCGCCCGGCGCACATCCACTTCTCGCTGATGGGACGCGCGTTCGCCCAGCGGCTCGTCACCCAGATGTATTTCCCGGGCGATCCGTTTTTTCCCTACGACCCGATCTTCAACTCGGTGGGTGACCGGAAGGCGCGCAAGCGCATGGTCTCGAGCTTCTCGATCCACGGCACGGTGCCGAATTGGGCTCAAGCCTTCGAGTGGGACATCTACCTGCGGGGACCCGGCGCCACCCCGTTCGAGGAGGCGTTTTGATCTTCGAGACCACCCCCTCCCAGACGGTCGGGCCGTACTTCGCGATCGGTCTGCCGTTCGACGTGGGCCCGTTCGTCGTTCCCGAGGGCACGCCGGGCGCAATCCACATCACGGGCACGATCTACGACGGCGCCGGCGCGCCGATCCCCGACTTCCTGCTCGAAACCTGGCAGGCCGACCCCGAGGGCCGCTTCGCCGACATGCACGGCCACGGTGGCGTCTCCGAGTTCCCCGGCTTCCGCGGCTTCGCCCGCTACGGCCTGGAGGACGGCGACGGGACTTTCGACATCCTTACGGTCAAGCCCGGACGGGTCCCAGGCCTGGGCGAAGAGCTGCAGGCGCCGCACATCGACGTGTCCGTGTTTGCGCGCGGGATGCTCCACCGGTGCGTCACCCGCATCTACTTCGCCGACGAGAGCGAAGCGAACGCCGCCGACCCGGGGCTGGCGCGGGTTCCGGCGGATCGCTGGCGGACGCTCCTGGCGCAGCCGACCGCGGACGGATATGCGATCGACTTCCGCTTCCAGGGACCGGACGAGACCGTCTTCTTCGACGTCTGACGCACGCGCTTGGGACGAAACTACGACTATCTCGTAGTTTCTTCCCGAAGGCTTGATCGGCGCCGGCTCGTCAGGCGGCCAGCCCCAGGCGGTGGGCGAGCCCGGCGGCCTCGGTGCGGCTCCGGACCCCCAGCTTGGCCAGGATCCGCGACACGTGGACGCTGGCCGTCTTCTCGGCCATGAACAGCTGCTCGCCGATCTCCCGGTTGGTCGCGCCTCGCGCCACCAGCTCGAGCACCTGCCGCTCGCGCCGGGTGAGCCCGAACGGGTCCTCGACCTCGGCCTCACCGCGCTCGGGTGAAGCGGCAGCCGGAACGTCAGCTAGTCGGATCCGCCCACGCGCCGCCAGACCCTCGATCTCCCCCTGCAGCCATCCCGCCCCGAGCGCCGCCGCCGTGGCGTGAGCCTCGCGCGCGGCCGCCGCAGCCGCCTTGCGATCGCCGGCCTCGACGAGCGCCTCGGCCTCGCGGAAGCGCATGACCGCGGCGGGATACGGCCGGCCGAGCTCGGTCCACGTCTCGGCGGCCAAAGCGTACGCGCTCGGATCGGCCCTCCCGGCTGCCCGCGAGCGCTCGGCCCGCGCCACCAGCGACCACGCGGCTTCCAGCGCGAGCCGCGCGTCAGCTGGGGCCGGCGTTCGCGCTACGTGACCGTCCGCGCGGTCGATCGCGATGCGCTCGCCCTCGGGATGCCCGAGGTCGCGAGCGCGCTGCGCTGCGTCGGCCTCGACGGCCGCGCCGACCGCGCTCACCCGCGCCAGCCGTAAGTCCCTGTCGCTGCCCGCCAAGAGCCTGTCGACCGTCTCACCCACCGCGCGGCGGGCGGACTCGAGATCGCCCGCTCGGCGGTCGAGCTCGCCGCGTAGCGCGCCGAGCACGCCGCTGAATTGCGGCTCGTCCATGCCCGCCCCCACTTGCGCCGCCTCGTCGAGAAGCTCATGCGCCAGGTCGTGATGGCCGCGACCGAGCGCGAGCTCCGCCCGCCGGAGGTCGAGGTTGACCAGGCCGTTCCCGGTTGGACGCCGTCGAAGCCCGCCCAGGATCTCCTCGGCGCGATCCCAATCCCCGGCCTCGATCGCAAGCTCTCCCTGGAGGATCACGAGCCACATCCAGTTGCCCGGCCGCTCTTCGGCGAGGCCCTCGTCGACCAACGTACGCGCCTCGGACAACCGGCCGCCGAGATGGAGCGCGTCGCCCAGGTTCACGTAGGCCGAGTTCTGCTCTGAGACGAACCCTTCCCTCTTGGCCTCCTCGAGCGCTCCCCGCAAGGCAGCCGCCCCGGTATCGATATCGCCCAGGTTGATGAGTGCCGAGCCCAGTGCGTTGAGGGCCCGGTTCCGGAGCCGCACGGCGCCGAGTGACTCGGCGATCGCCAGCGCCTCGCGCGCCGCGTCGATGGCCTCGGAGTTGCGCCCGCGCAGCATCATGGTCAGAGCCAACGACCGCAGCAGCGTGCCGCGCTCGAACGAAACGTCGTCGGACGGCACAAGCGAGAGCGCGTGCTCGAGCGTGGCGAGCGATTCCTCACCGCGGCCAAGGTGCCACTGCGCGTCTTGCAAGATGTCGAGGAATCGCGCGGCGCGGCGCGGCTCGACCTGCTCGTCGACCTCGGCAAGGGCCGCGCGGGCGAGCATTTCCTCCCGGGCGCTGTTCCCCTCGAGCTTGTGGTCCATCGCCGCGCGGGCCAGGAGCTCGAGCCGGTCCATCCCCGCCACCTGCTCGGCCTCGGGGACTCGCTCGAACAACTCCACGGCGTGCTCGAACAGCGCGGCAGCCTGACCGTAGGCGTGCACATGCTCGGCCGCGTCCGCCGCACGCACCGCGGTGCGCAACGCCGCCGATCGGTCCCCGGCGGACGTGAAGTGGTGAGCGATCGCCGCGGCCAGGTAGGGACTCATTCCATCTCGTTCGGCGCGCAGCTCGAGCGCCTGCGCGAGACGCAGATCGATGGCCCGGCGCTCTCCGGGGAGCAGGTCGTCGCCGACGACCTCGCCCAACAGGGCGTGCCGGAACCGATAGCGGCCCTCCTGCTCGATGACCAGGATGTTGCTGGTCAGCGCCGCGCGCAGCGACCCGTTCAGGTCGGCCTCGTCCAGGCCGGTGATCTCGGCCAGCAGTTCCTCATCGAGCCGCTGGCCGACCGCGAGCGCCGCGAGCACGCTCTGCGCCGCGGCCGGCAAACGCTCGACGCGCGCCATCAGGGCGTCGCGCAACGTGGTCGGCAGCGGCCCGCGTCCGTCGGCGCTCGCCGCCACCAGTTCCTCGACGAACAACGGGTACCCCTCCGAGCGCGCGAACACGCGCTCCACGAGGTCCTCATCGGGGGCGGCGCCAAGGAGGCTGCCCAGCTGCAACGACATCTCGACTCGCGTCAGCGCCGGGAGCTCGATGCGGCGGGACACGCTCAGGCGCTCGAGCTCGGCCAGCAGCGGCCGGACCGGATGCCGGCGGTGCAGCTCGTCCGCCCGGTACGTCGCCACCACCAGCATCCGCTCGTTGCTGAGGTTGCGGCCGAGGAACGCCAGGAACGCTCGCGTCGCCCGGTCGGCCCAGTGAAGGTCCTCGATCGCGAGCAGCGCAGGCGCGGCATCGCAGACCCGTTCGAGGAGCCAGAGCAACGCTTCGAACAAGCGACCCTGAGCGGAGTCATCCGCCGGGTCCGGGCCTCGCCGGGCGCCGGCGCCGTCTCCTAGCTCGGGCAAAAGCGCTGCCAGCTCGGACCGGGCGAACGGCGGGATCTCCCGGAGCACCGGGTCGTGATCGCGTGCCAGCGGGCGCAGCATGGCGACGATCGGCGCGTAGGGCAGCTCGCCCTCGCCGAGCTCGATGCAATCGCCCGCCAGGATGCGAGCGCCCCGGTCTCGGGCCCGTGCCGCGAGCTCGGAGAGCAGGCGCGTCTTGCCCACGCCGGAGTCTCCGGCCACGAAGACGAGGCAAGGCCGGCCGTCGATCGCCTCCTCGAGCGCACCCTCGAGTCCGGCAAGCTCGGCTGATCGACCCACGAATGTCGAGCTCCACACGCGCTCCGGCACTCCTCCAATTATGCGCGTGCTCAGGGCACTCGCATGCCCATCAGGCGCAAGTAGCGGGTGACCGCCTCGGCTCGGTTGGACGCGTGCAGCTTGCGCAGGATGCTCCCGACATGAAACTTCACGGTGCCGCTCGAGATCACGAGCGCGTCGGCGATGAGGCGGTTGGAAGCGCCCTCGGCCAGCAGCCGCAGGACGTCGAGCTCGCGGCGGGTGAGCAGACCCTCAAACACGACTCGGTCATCGCGCGCGCCGGCCGCGGCGCCAGAGCCCGCGGCGGCCGGCGGGAACTGGGGACGCGGCGGGCGAACCGGCGCGTCGCTGCCGTCGGAAAGCCGCACGGGCGCGTCGGTCAGCTCGCTCGAGCGGGCGCGCATCCACTCGAGGAACTCGCTCATCTGGTTGCGCTCGTCACGCAGCGTGCGACGCAGCACGGTCGACTCGTAGGCCTGGGCGAGCCCCGTGGCGAACTCCCACAGCACGTCCCGGTCGAGCACGTCGAGCGCCTGGCCGGCGCCTCGGTCGGCGTGGATCACACCCACCACGTGCGCGCCCACCACCAGCGGCGCCGCGGCATACGATCGCCAGCCCATGAGCGCGGCCATCTGGCGATCGACGCGTGGATTGACGTCGGCGTCCACCACGATCGTTGCCCGGCGCCGGCGCAACAGCTCGGTCTCGATCAGCGGATGCTCGAGCCGGAGCGGGGCGTCCTGAAGCTGGGCCACCACGGCTGCCGCAGCCCGCGAATCGTCCGAGTAGTGCGCCGCGTCGGACACCATCAGCCCGCCCTTGACCAGGCTGAGAATTGCCCGTTCGAAGGCCGACCCGGCGCACAGCACCGCCGGGGCGCGATGCAGCATCTCTCGCGGCGAGGTCACCTCGCGTAGCTCGGCGATCGCCGTCTGGACCCGGTCGAGCGCAGCGAAGCGCGCTTCGAACCGCTGGCTCAGGCGCGCGAGCCTGCTTGCCTGCTCGTCGATCGATCCGCCCTCCAGCTCGCCCGGCGCCAGCCGCGAGCGCAGCCCTCGGATCAGGCTCCGGAGCTCATCGAGGTCGGTGTCGGGCTGTGCCGGAAGACCGAGCAGCTCGCGCGCCCGAGCCGCTTGGTCGGCCAGCCGACGCTCGAGCTGATCTTCGAGCTTCATGGCGCCGAACGCGCGTAGCGGGAGACCGCGTCGGCCCGGCTGGTCGCGCCCATCTTGCGCAGGATGTTCTTGACGTGGTACTTGACGGTGCCTTCCCGGACGACCAGCTGGCGGGCGATCTCGAGGTTCGTCTGGCCGCGGGCGAGCAGGCGCAGCACGTCGAGCTCGCGGGCGGTGAGGGCATCCGTCACGGCGGAGTCGCTGAGATTGCCCGCAGCGCTCACCTCCGTCCCCGGGGTGGCGAGCTGCCCGAGGCGCGCGCTCATCCAGTCGACCGCCGAGCTGAGCTCGTGATGGTGCAGCTGGAGCATCTCCCGCAGCACGGCGCGCTCGAACACGCCCGCGAGGCCCTCCGCGTAGCGAGACGCGACCTCGGCGTCGAGCGCATCGGGCTCGCGCCCGGCAGCGGTGGCGTCGGCATGGAGCAGGCCCACGGTTTGGCCCTGCACCACGAGAGCCGTGACCACATAGCCGTCCCAGTCGAGCACCTCGACTAGCCGGCGGACCGCACGGGAGCGGGGCGTCCGCGCCCGCACGATCTCTGTCCGCTGGCGGCGAGCGACCTCGTCCTCGACCGAGGGGTACTCGAGCCGGGCCGGGGCGCCGCGAAGCTGCTCGAGCACGTCCGCCGCGGCGCCGGGGTCGTCTCGACTCCACAGAGCCCGGGCGTGCAGCTCGGCACCGTGCACCTCGCTGAGCATGACGTGGCTGAAGTCGGAGCTGGTCCCGAGCTCCTCGGCGGCGCGTTCGAGGATTCCCTGCGGCGCGCCGACCTCGCCTAGTCGGCGGACCGCGTCGGCCACCCGCTCCAGCGCGTCCGCGCGCCGCACGTACGCGGCCTCGACGATCTCACGCTCGAGCGCCAACAACTCGGCCAGCGTGCGCTGGGCCAGGGCGGCGTCAGCGGCGACCGACACGCTCGTCGCGGCTGTCGAAAAGACTCAGACGAACGGGAGCGTGGCGGGCCGCAGACGCTCCATGAGCGTGTAGCGCTCGGCCGCCTCCTGCCCTACGCAGCTGATTCCGTACGGCCGCCCGGCGCGCTCGATCGCCAGCCAAGCTTCGCCCGCGGCTTCGCGGTCGACCAGAGCGAGAGCCCGTCGATCGGACTGAAGGAGCCACCAGGCTGCGTCCCCGTCCCCGACTGTCGCGCGCGAGAACGGCTGGGCCGAGCGAGGGTCCCCCGACGGGCCGTAGACACCGAGCGCGCTCAGCACCTGAGTGGTGTTGCGTCCGAGCAGTCCGATCGCGGTGAGCTGGCTCGACAGGTCGTGAACGCCGATGTGGCGCGCCGCATCCGCCCGCAGCCCGCCGGCGAGTCGCTCCGCGGTACGGGGGTCGCACACGACGATCACCCGGCTGGCGGTCTCGCCGCACCACAGCGCCCTTGCGCCCGTGAGCAGGCCGCCGGCCGACACGGTGGCGCCGGCCACGCGCCGCATCAACGCCGACAGTTGCGCCGGAGGCGCCTCGAGCGCCAGCGTGCTGAGCTCGGCGCGGTCGACCAGGCCCACCGTGCGGACGCACACCGCGAGCTCGGCAGCGGCCGAGCCAAAGTTGATCGCCACCGTCCGGCCGTCGCGCGTCGAGAGGACGCCGCCCGCGCGCCGCAGGACCACGTCGAGTTCGGCGTACGTCCCGCGCGATCCGGTGGTTGCCGGCATGTGGCAGAACGTACAGCTGCGCCCCGGCGGCGACCCTACCCCTTGCTCCAGAATTACCTGTCCGATCGAGAGGTACCACTGGCTCACTCCGTCCCACCACGAAAGGGCCTGGCCTTCGGACCCTCTCTAAAGTCTAGGCTAATCCGGCGCAGTGAGAGTGGCAAAGCGGCTGGGGTAGCGGCAAGCTGTGCCGGTCGCGAGCCGCGCCAACCGGCAGGAGGAGAGAGAGTGAACACGGACCTGACCGCGAGGGACGCCTCCAGAAGCGCCCAGTCACATCATCCACGCCCGGTGGGGGCGGACCCGAGCAACGATGCGGGCCCGAACAGCGAGACCAGCTACGAACGGGTGTCCCGCCTGATCGCCACCGACCAGGTGGTGATGATGGACGGCGCGACCGGCACCGAGCTGATCCGCGTGGCCGGCGAGCGGCCCGAGCTCGAGGAGCATCTGTGGGGCCTGACGGCGCTGCTCGAGGCGCCGAGCGACGTCAAGTCCGTCCACCGGCGCTACGTCGATGTCGGTTGTGACGTGATCTGCACCGACACCTGGGGGCTGGCCACCGCGCTGCGCCACGGCCAGGCCAGGATGTGGGAGACCAGCGAGCCGATCCACTGGATGGACGTCGCGCGCCGTGCCGTCCGCCTGGCCCGCGAGGCAGCGACCGAGGCCGGCCGCGCCGACGAGGTCGCCGTGGCCTTCAGCATCAACGGCGACGTCGACACGCCGGACGGTCGGGAGACGATCCGCCTGCTGGCTCGCGCGTTCGAGCACGATCCGCCTGATTTGATCCTGGTCGAGACGCTGACGCTCGTGCGCAGCTCGACCTACGACACCGTTGAAGCCCTGCTGGGAACCGGGCTGCCCGTGTGGCTGAGCTTCCGCCGCTGCCGCCACGGCGTCTGCGGCGTTTACGGCGAGCACTGGGGGGGTCCCGAGGGCGACGCCTTCGGGCGCGCGGCCCGGCGCTTTGAGGAGATGGGGATCGGCGCGCTGGCCATCAACTGCCTCCCACCCGACCACGTCACCGGGATGCTCGCCTGGCTACGAGACTTCACCGACCTGCCGCTTGGCGTCTACCCGAACCTGGGGTACCTGTCGGCGGCCGGTTGGCGCCAAGAGGCCGGCGTCAGTCCTGACGAGTACGCCGCGCTCGCGCTCCACTGGCGGGAGGAGGGTGCCCAGATCGTCGGCGGCTGTTGCGGCGTCGGCCCCGAGCAGATCGCGGCGGCGCGGGCCGCACTCGCCGACTCAAAGCTGGGCCATGCCCGGCCAGACGCGCTCCCCAATCAGGACGTCAACCCGACCGGGGATGGGCAGCTCGCCGAGGGTGGGCGGGCTCTGGCCGCGCCACGCTGGAGCGACACGCGCGGCCGCCTCATGTTTCCGCTCGACTTCCCCGACATCACCATCGATCCCGGCGTGTTTGTCCCCACCCAGGGGAGCCTGACGGTCTGGAAGTACCTATACCGGGAAGGAATCGGCGCTCATCAACGTTGCTTGGATATCGGCTGCGGGACCGGCCTGCTGACCGTGCAGCTGGCGCGTAACGGCGCCGCGCACGTGCACGGCATCGACATCAGCGCGGACGCAGTCAAGAACACGATGACCAACGCATTTCGAAACGGGGTGGCGGACCGTGTCACCGCCGCCGTACAGGATCTGTACCCGTGGGTGCCCGAGGAGCGCTACGACGTGATCGTCGCGAGCCTATACCAGACGCCGGTTGACCCGTTCGAGCCGGTCGTTTCACATCGCCCCCTGGACTACTGGGGGCGCGGGTTGATCGACCACCTGCTGAGGATGCTGCCCGAGGCGCTCGCCGAGGACGGCACCGCTTACGTGATGCAACTCTCTATCATCGGCGAGCGGCGAACCACGCAGCTGCTGGAGCGCTTGGGCTATCGGGCTCGCGTCGTGGACTTCGGCTTGTTCGAGTTCACGGACCTGTTCAACGACGCGCGCGATCAGATCGCTCGCGTCGAGGAGCTATCCGATGCCTATCACCTGAAGCTCGGCGCTCTGAACGTTATGGCCACTTATCTGCTCGAGATCACGCGTAAGGACAAGGAAACGAGACGCCCATGACCCATGCCGACAACGAGTTCCTGTTCACCTCCGAATCTGTCACCGAGGGGCATCCTGACAAGGTTGCCGACCAGATCTCCGATGGGGTGCTGGATGCGGTGCTGCGCGACGATCCAACCGGACGGGTGGCGTGCGAGACGCTCGTGAACACGGGGCTGGTGGTCATCTCGGGCGAAATCAGCACGACCACCTACGTAGACATCCAGGACGTGGCGCGGGACACGATCAAGCGGATCGGCTACACGAACGCCGAGTTCGGGTTCGATTACCACACGTGCGCCGTGATCAACGCGATCGACAAGCAGTCGCCCGACATCGCGCAGGGCGTCGACCGCGCGTATGAGACTCGGACCAACACCAAGGACGAGGACGAGCTCGACATCGCCGGTGCAGGTGACCAGGGGATGATGTTCGGTTACGCGTCCAACGAGACCGACGAACTGATGCCGCTGCCGATCTCGCTTGCGCACAAGCTGGCCAAGCGGCTGGCCGATGTGCGGCGGGCCGAGATCCTGCCCTACCTCCGACCCGATGGCAAGACGCAGGTGACCGTGCGCTATGTGGACGGCCGTCCGGTAGAGATCGAGAAGGTGCTGATCTCGACCCAGCATCGCGACGGCGCCGAGTCGCTTCTCCGGGAGGACCTGTGGGAGCACGTGATCGAGCCCGAACTTCCCGACGATCTGTTCGACCCCAAGAAGCTTCGCCGCAACCTGCTCGTCAACCCGACGGGCCGGTTCGTGATCGGCGGCCCGATGGGCGACTGCGGCCTCACCGGGCGCAAGATCATCGTCGACACCTACGGCGGCATGGCCCGTCACGGTGGCGGGGCGTTCTCGGGGAAGGACCCGAGCAAGGTCGACCGCTCCGCGGCCTACGCGGCGCGTTACGTGGCCAAGAACGTCGTCGCGGCCGGGCTCGCCGATCGCGCTGAGCTGCAGGTGGCCTACGCGATCGGAGTCGCGCACCCCGTGTCCACCATGATCGAGACGTTCGGCACCGAGCGGGTTTCCCGCTCGCGGATCCTCGAGCTCATCAACGAGCACTTCGACCTGCGTCCCGGCGCCTTTCGCCAGTACCTACGGCTGCACCGGCCGATCTACCAGAAGACCGCCGCCTACGGGCACTTCGGACGCGAGGACGCCGACTTCACCTGGGAGCGCACCGACAAAGCGGCCGCCCTGCGTGAGGCCGCGGGCCTCGACGCCGCCCAGGTGCTGAGCGCGTGAGCATCACGGTCGTCGGCTCGGTCGCGTTCGACGCGGTCAAGACTCCGTTCGGCGAGCGCGAGCGGATGCTGGGCGGCGCCGCCACCTACTTCGCGCTCGCCGCGTCGTTCTTCGACGAGGTACACATCGTGGGCCGGGTCGGGGAAGACTTCGGCGATGAGGACCTCGCGATCGTCGCTATGCGGGGAGTCGATGTCTCGAACATCGAGCGCGTGCCTGGTGGCAAGACGTTCTTCTGGGCCGGCGAGTACGGGTGGGACCTGAACTCTCGCGAGACGCTCGACACGCAGCTCAACGTGTTCGAGGACTTCCAGCCGCAGCTGTCGGCGGCCTCCCGCGACTGCGACGTGCTGTTCCTGGCCAACATCCAGCCCGAGCTCCAGCTGAGCGTGCTAGAGCAGTGTGGCGAGACGAGGTTCGTGGCGATGGACTCCATGAACTTCTGGATCGACAGCGCGCGGGACGCGCTCATCGAGGTGATCCGACGGGTCGACTGCGTGGTGCTCAACGACGCCGAGCTGCGCCAGCTCACCGAGCGACCGAGCATCGTCGGAGCGGCCCGTGCCGTGATCGAAATGGGCCCCACGGCGGTCGTGGCCAAGCAAGGCGAATACGGCGCCTCGCTCATCACCGAGGACGGGTTCTTCGCGCTGCCCGCGTATCCGCTCGAGACCGTGATCGATCCGACCGGCGCCGGCGACACGTTCGCGGGCGGTTTCGTCGGCTACATCGCGCGCCAGCTCGACGGTTCGGTGACCGAGCCGATGCTTCGTCAGGCGATGGCGTACGGGACCGCGCTCGCGTCCTACAGCGTCGAGGAGTTCGGGACCGAGCGCGTGGAGCGGCTCGCGGCGGGCGAGATCGACACGCGCGTCGAGGACCTGCGCCGGATCACCCAGTTCGAGCACGTGCCCGCGCCGCTCGAGGCGTCCTGAGAACCGTTACTCCCCCGCTCGAGACCTGAACCACGGCCCGCGGCCGATCAGAGATCAGAAGCCGATCTGGACGGCCTGGCCGTTCTGCAATGCGACCCACGCCGAGGTCGCATTGACGGCGAGCGCGACGGGCGTGCTCGCGAACACGACGGTTCCGGTCACGGCCGGGGTGCCCATGGCGGTGACCCGGTAGAGCGTTTTCTTCCGCTTGCTCAGCGCCCAAACGTACGGCCCCGGATCTGTGGCCGCCACCGCGTCGAGCTCAGGCGCGACCACGAGGTCTGCGTTGAGTCGGAGCTGCCCCGGTTGGGGGTTGAAGCGAGTCAGTTGGCCGTTGGCATTCGCGCTCCACACGCCCTGGTCAACCGTCACGGCGATGGGGCTCGACCCCGCGAAAAACGCCGTGCTCGTGCCGCTCGTCCCCGCATCCACCTGGACCAGACCCTTGCTCGTGCCGTTGGTGCCCCACGCCGCGCCGTCGCCAAACGCGAGGCTGGACGCGGCCGGAGCGCTGTGGCCAGGGGTCCCGGTAACGGTCCCCCCGAGCGCCACATGGCTGATGGCCCCGCTCGAGTCCGCGACCCAGGCGGTGCTGTCCTGCTGATCGAGAGCGATTGCGCCGGGTGTCCCCTGGAGCTTGGCCGAGTGGACCTCCTTGCCGAGGTCGCCGTTGAACTGGGCCAGCGTCTGCGTGCCCGGCTCGGCCACCCACACGGCGCTGACGCCGGCGACGATGGCGCTCGGGTTACCCGCAGCCGGGAAGGTCTCTTGGGCCGCAGTGGTGAGGCTTGACCGGACGATCTCGTTCCGCCCGGGTAGCGACGCCCAGAGGTTCCGCGTGCCCACGGACATCGCTGCCGGGGCCGCCGGCAGCGTGATCGTCCGTCCTTCCGTCAGGCCGCTCCCGTGGATCTGGACCTGGGCGCCGGCGGCGTTGTTGCCACCGCTGAGCACGGCCACGAGCACTCCCGCCACCACCACGAGCGCGACGATTGGCAGCGCCCAAAGGATCGGGGAGCGTCGCGATCTTGGCGCGGGGGGCTGGGCCACGGTCGAGCCCGGCTCGCGCATGACCGCGGTCGGCTCGGACGCCGCCGCGGTCGGCTCGGGCAGCTCCGTGGGCTCGGCGGTGGCCGCCGGGGACCGGACGGTTGCCTGCGGCGCTGAGACGATCGTCCGCTCGCCGGTGTCGAGCTCCAGGAGTGCCCGCCCCAACGCCGCCGTCATCTCGCCGGCAGATCCGAAGCGGTCCTCCGGGCGCTTGGCCATCGACTTGGTGATGATCTCGTCGAGCAGCTCGGGGACGCCGTCGACCTCGGCGCGGGCAGACGGGACCGGGTCGTTGACGTGGGCGAACATCTTGGAGATGTCGGTCGGACGGTTGAACGGCACATGGCCGGTCAGCGCCTCGAACAGCACGCAGCCGAGGGAGTAGGTGTCGCACGAGGCGTCTCCCTTCTTGCCCTCGATCCGCTCGGGCGCCATGTAATCGATCGTCCCGACGAACTTGCCCGTGCCGGTCAGCGATTTGCCATCGCTGCGGCGGGCGATCCCGAAATCGGTCAGGTAGATGTGGTCCTCGTCGTCGTCCTCGTAGCTGCGGGCGATCAGCACGTTCGCCGGCTTGACGTCGCGATGCACGAGCCCGTGACGGTGAGCGGCCGCGAGTGCCGAAGCGACCGGCCTGAGCAGCTTGATCGCCCGCCGCGGCGACACCCGCGGGGAGCTCTTGAAGAGTTGCCGCAGGTCCGTCCCGTCGATCCAGCGCATGATCAGATACAGCGTGTCGTCGAACTCGCCGGCTTCGTAGACCGGGATCACGTTGGGGTGGTCGATGATCGCCGTCAGATGCGACTCGGTCTGGAAGCGCTCCCGGTACTCATCGTCGGCCGCGAGTTCCGGAGCGATCGCCTTCAGCGCGACGGGTCGCTCGAGCGCGAGTTGTGTCGCTCGGAACACCACCCCCATTCCCCCACGACCTGCGACGCTCTCAAGTCGGCAGCCGGCGAAGGTCGAGCCCAGTCCCAGGCTTGTGGACATACGCGATCGTTTATACCGTGCTACGCGCCACCGATCACGACCTTCATCACCTCGGTCGGGTTGTCCATCGCGAAGCGCAGAGCTTCGGGCGCGCGCTCGAGCTCAAACCTGTGGCTGATCAGCCCGCCCAGCGCGCCCCCGTTGCGCTCGACCACCGCCACGGCCTCGCCGAACTCCTCACCGTTGCACACGCTCACGCCGAGGAGGTCGAGCTCCTTCTCGGTCAGGCTGCCGATGCGCAACGTCACCTCCGCCCCCGACATGCCGACCTGCACGGCGCGCCCGGCCGAGGCGACCATGTCGACCATCGCGCGGACCGCCGCCGGCGCGCCGGTCGCGTCGATCCCCACCGGTGGACCACCCGAGCCGCCCCAGCGACGCGCGAACGAGACGACCTCGGCGCCGCTCGTCCACACGAGCGTGTCGGCCCCCATCGAGCGGCTGAGGCCCAGGCGGCTCTCCTGGAGGTCGATGACGAGCACTTCGGCGCCGCGCTCGCGGGCGACCAGGCAGATGCACTGGCCGATGGGGCCGGCGCCCAACACGACCACCCGCTCGCCAGCCTGGATCCGCGCCCGATTGACGGCCCGCACGGCAATCGAAGTCGGCTCGGCCAGCGCGGCCAGCGCGGGATCGTCGACACCGATCGGATAGACCTGCGAATCCGGCACGACCAGCTGCTCCTGCAGGCCGCCGTCGACGTGGATCCCGATCAGCTCGAAGTTGTCGCACGTGTTGGGCCGCCCGACGCTGCATGGGTAGCACTGCCCGCAGGCCCGGAGCGGCCAGAGCGAGACCCGTTGACCTACCTGCAGCTCGTTGCGGGATCCGGGTCCAACCGCGAGCACGGTGGCGCCGACCTCGTGGCCCTGGACGCGTGGGAACTGCGAGCCGCCCGCGGCCTCGGACAGCTCCCCGGCGAAGAAGTGGTAGTCCGAGCCGCAGATCCCGACCGCCTCGGGCGCAACGACGACCTCGCCGGCGCCGGGTGTCTCCGGCTCGGCCCGGTCCAGAACGGCCATCGCGCCGACCCCTTCGGTCACCGCGGCCCGCATCAGCGCGACACCGCCGATCCGGTCATCCCCACACCTCGGCCGCCGTCTCGACGACTAGCTCGAGCTTGGCCCGCTGCTCGTCGGCCGTCAGCGCATTGCCCTCGACCGTCGAGGAGAAGCCGCACTGCGGCGAGAGGCACAGCTGCTCGATTGGCACGTAACGCGCGGCTTCCTCGATCCGCCGCTTGAGCAGATCCTTGGACTCGAGCTCACCGCGCTTGGTCGTGACCAGGCCGAGCACCACGAACTTGCCCTCGGGCACGAAGCGCAGGGGCTCGAACCCGCCGGAGCGAGCATCGTCGTATTCGAGGAAGAAGCCGTCGACCCCGAGCCCGCCGAACAGCGCCTCGGCGACGTAGTCGTAGCCGCCCTCGGCGGCCCACGAGGAGCGGAAGTTCCCGCGACACAGGTGGGTGGTCACGGCCATGCCGTCGGGCCGCCCTTCGAGCGCACGGTTGATGTTGCGCACGTACTGCTCGTGCAGGTGCTCGACGTCGCCGCCTCCCCGCTGCTTGATCTGCTCGCGCTGGGCCGGGTCGTTCAAGTAGGCCAGCGAGGTGTCGTCGAACTGGAGATACGTGCACCCGAGCTCGCCCAGGGCACGTAGCTCCTCGGCGTAGGCGGCGCACAGGTCACTCCAGAACTCCTCCATGTCCGGATAGACGCGCTCGTCCACGGCGGCTCTCCCGCCCCGGTAGTGGACCATGTTCGGCGAGGGGATGGTCAGCTTCGGCGTCTGGCCGTCCTGCGCCACCGAGGTCAGGAACTCGAACGCCTCGGCGAAGATCGTGTGGTCGAGGTGCACCTTCTCCCCGATGTGCAGGGCCGCCGGGGTCCACTCGACGGTTCCAGCCTCGTTGCGGAACTGCACTTTCAGATCGCCGGCCGCGTGCTCGACGCCGCCGAGCTGGTAGATGAAGTCCATGTGCCACGTCGCCCGGCGGAACTCCCCGTCGGTGGCCGATTGCAGCCCGACCTCCCGCTGCATCGCCACCGCGTCACGAATCGCCTCGTCCTCCACCGCGCGCAACGCGTCCGCGTCGATCCGCCCGGCCTCGAACGCCGCGCGCGCTTCCAAGAGCGAGGGTGGCCGGAGCAGGCTCCCCACGTGATCGGCGCGGAACGGTGGCGTCGTCCGCCGCCCCGTGGTCGTCTGAACCGCTGTCTGTCCGTCCGCCATTCCTACCTCGCTTCGTCCTCGGGGGTCGCTGTCACGTTGATCTCCACTCGGACCCCATTCGGATCCTCGATGAACACCTGACGCGGCCCACCGGGTACGGCGTTCGTCACCGCCTCGATCCCCGCCCGCGAGAGCCGCTCGAGCAGCCCATCGTAGTCCCCGGAGCCGGCACGGAACGCGACGTGGTCGACCGGCCCGACCCCGGCGTCCGTCGAGGGCACGCGCAACCCAAGGCCGGCGGCGTGCGCCGCGTAGGCTCGCCGCTCGGCGATGTGGACGCAGGACGCGCCGGCACCGTCCGCGTAGAGCCAGTAGCCGGGAAACGCGAGCGGCGGGCGCTCGCCAACCTCGAGTCCCACCACGTCGCGGTAGAAGTCGCGCGTGTGTTCGATGTCGTCAGAGAGCACGAGCACGTGCTCCATGACGACGCTCATGTGATCGAGTGAGGCGGACTTTGCGTCTCGGGGGCGGCCGGGCCGGCCGGGGTGGCCGGGGTGGCTGGGGCGCTCGGGATGGCCTGGCCGGCAGCCACGGGTGGCGCGGTCGAGGCTCCGTTGGCGTGGCCCCTGAGCAGGTAGGCCGAGTGCAGCAGCGATGGATTCTCCTTGAGCTCGCTCGCCGACCCCGAGAACTGGAGCCGCCCGCCCTCCATCACGTACGCGCGCGTGGCGAGTCCGAGGGCGACGGTGGCGAACTGCTCGATCAGCAGCACCCCGATCCCGGACTGGGCGACCTCGCGGATTGTCGGGATGAGCCGGTTCACGACGACCGGCGCGAGACCGAGCGACAGTTCGTCGATCAGCACGAAGCGCGGTTGGGAGACGAGCGCCTGGGCCAGGACGACCATCTGCTGCTCCCCTCCGGACAACGATCGGGCGGCCGAGCCCAGCAGCCGCTCGAGCTCGGGGAACAACTCGAGCGCGCGCGCCCGTCCGGCCGCGGCCTGCCCGCGCGGCAGCGCGTACGTGGCCACGCGGATGTTCTCCTCGACCGTGAGCTGGGGCAGCAGGCGGCGGCCCTCGGGGACGATCGCCACTCCCGTGTTCCGGATCCGCTCCGGGCGGCGTCCGACCCAGTTCCGGCCGTCCAGCATCACCGAGCCCTTACGCGGGCGTATCACGCCGCCGACCGCGAGCACGAGGGTCGACTTGCCGGCGCCGTTGGGACCGAGTAGCGCGGTGATCTCGCCCTGGGGGATGTCGATCGAGACGTCGCGCACCACGTCGCGTCCGCCGCGTGCGACCGTCATCCCCTGGAGGCTCAGCGTCGAATCGGTGCTGGTCGCCGCCGCCGGCGTCTCGGTGGCGCTCACTTGGTCTCCTCGGTGCCCAGGTACGCGCGGATCACGCGCTCGTCTCGGAGCACCTCCGCGGTCGGACCGGAGGCGAGCAGCTTGCCGAAGTCGAGCACGGCGGTGACCTCGCAGCAAGCCGAGACCAGGCTCATGTCGTGATCGACGAGGATCGTCATTCCGTCCGTCTGCTCGGGGATCCGGCGAATCACGTCCCCCAAGTGCTCGGTCTCATCGTCGGGCAGCCCGGCCGCCGGCTCGTCGAGCAGCACCAGCCGCGGGCGGCCGACCACCGCGCGAGCCACCTCGACCATGCGGCGCTGTCCGGCGCCAAGCCCGCCGACCTTGGTATCCGGGTCGATGTCGAGTCCGACGAACCGGATCGCGTCGACCACCTCCTGGCGACGCGAGCCGCCGCTGAGCTTGGAGTGCTCGTGGATCATCGCCACGTTGTCGAACACCGAGAGCTCTTCGATCGCCTGCTCGGTCTGGAAGGTCCGACGGACCCCCCATCGGGCGCGCCGGAAGTGAACCATCTTCAGCAGGTCCTCCCCGAACGCGGTCACGCTTCCGGACACGGGTCGCACAAACCCGCTCAAGACGTTAAAGAACGTGGTCTTGCCGGCGCCGTTAGGTCCGATCAGCCCGCAGGTCCCTGTCTCGAACCGCACGCTCATGTCGTCCAGCGGCGTGACTCCCCCGAAGCGGACGGTCATGTCGGTGACCTCGATCACGTCTCACCGCTCGGGGACGGCGTCGGGCGGCGGCCGATCCGACCGATCAGGCGGCCGAGCCGGGCCACGTCCTTGGGCAGCTGATCGACGATCCCGCGCGGCGCCGTGGTCAGCACCTGGAGTACGCCGATCCCGAACAGAATCGTCAGCCAGTCGGGCGAGATCCCCCAGCTGTTGAACAGCTGAGGGAAGAACTGGAGCAGGATGGCCGCCACGATCGCGCCCCACAGGCTGTAGGCCCCGCCCATCAGGACCACGGCTAACAGCGTGATCGAGTCCTGGGTCTGGAAATCGATCGAGTACAGATAGTGCAGCGAGCCCGCCAGCAGGCCGCCGGCGACGCCGGTCACGAAGGAAGCCAGCGCGAAGGCCCAAAGCTTGTACAGGGTGGTGTTGATGCCGGCTGCCAGGGCCGCCGACTCGCTCTGGCGGATCGCCGCCCACGCACGCCCCGGCTTGGCGCGCAGATGCCCGAGCACGAGCAGGAACATGAGCGTCGCCACGATCACCGAGTAGCGGAAGAACGCGGAGTCACCCTCGGCGATGTTGGGCCGGCGGATCGGTGGGATGTGGACCGAGGCGCCGTTATAGCCAAGGAAACCGTGGCCACCGTTGGGGAAGTTCGTGGTGGCGAGCACGACCGTGATCGCACCGGCCAGCATCAGCGTGATCAGCGCCAGGTACAGGCCGCTCAACCGCAGCGCCGGGAGGCCGACCAGCGTTCCCAGCACCATCGTGATCAGGCCGGAGGCCAGCAGCACGAACGGGAACGGGAGGCCGGTTGCGAACAGGAGCCGGGCGGCGACCCAGGCCCCGATGGCAAGCACTGCCGCCTGGCCCAGCGAGACCATGCCCACGCGTCCCACCAGCACGCCCAGCCCGAGGGCCACGATCGCGTAGATCGCCGTCTGTGTGCTCGCGTCCACGTAGTACGTGCTGAGCAGCGAGGGCAGCGCGAGCACCACGAACAGCAGCAGCAGGAGGATCACGACGGGACGGATAAGCGCCCGGGGTTCGGGCGAGCGACGCCGGGAACTCGGCTCGGCGGTTGTCTCCGCCTCGGCGGTGTCCTGGGCTGGGCTCTCCACCTCGGCGGCGTCCATGCCTATATGCCCTGCCTTCCGACCGAGATCACGCGCCGGCGGTTCTGCACGAGCAGCGCCGCGGCCGCGAGCACGAACGGGGTCATATCACGGTAGTTGGTGATCGACTGGATGGGGGTGATGCACGCGTCCACCGTCCCGACGACGAGCGCCGCGACGAACGTCACCCAGATCGAGCGCAACTGCGCGATCAGCGTCGCGGCCAGCGTCGATATGACCAGGAACGTCAGCGTGGTGGCATCGAGGGCCACCAGGTCGGCCAGCAACACGCCGGCTATTCCAGACAGGACGCCGCACCCGAACCACGCCGCCGCTTCGACCCGCCTCACCGGCACGCCCAGCGTGGCGGTGATCTCCCGATCGTTGGCCATTGCCCGCATTGCCGTGCCGAGCTTCGTGTAGCGCAGGAACGCGGACGTGGCCACCGTGATCACGAACCCGAGGGCAAGCGCGATTACGTTCGTGTACTCGACCTGGATCCCGCTGACCATGAATGTGTCGTTGTCGGTCGGCAGCGTGATCGAGCGCGACGCGCCGCCGCTCGAGGTCCACAACAGGTCCATCACCCCGAGCAGGATCAGCGTCAGCCCGAGCGTCGCGGTCGCCTTGACCAGCGGGTCGCGCTTGGCCAGAGCCGGGCCGAACACCATCCCGTAGAACAGCGTCAGCAAGCCTCCGAACAGCACGCATGCCGCGTACGCCAGCCATTCGTTCCAGCCCGAGTGGTTGATCAACTGCCAGGCGATCAGCGCGCCCATTGCGCCGACTGCTCCGAACGCGAGGTTCAGCACCCCGGTGGCCCGGTACAGCACCACCATCCCGACCCCGGACAGGGCGTACACACCGCCCAACGACAGCCCGGTGACGAGAAACGGCTGAAAGTCCTGCCAGCTCGGCAGACCCAGAATGCCGGGGGTGAAAAGCATGTCAGCTAGTCGGTTGCGCCGATCGCCTGTGGATCCTACTTCCTGACCTGCGAGTGCCTCACTTTATGACCCACTCGGCTGTCCCGCTGCCAGCGGTGCCGTACCGGCTGCTGCGCGATACGCCGCGATCTGTGGATCGACCGCGGAAATCAGCGTGCAGCCCTGCTTGAGCACCATCTTGCCATTGCTCGGCGTGACCGTGTAGTCCATGTTGTTGGGGATGTGGAGTGGATAGTTCCCGTATGTCCAGGGCTGGCAAAGCATTCCGGTGTCGTAGTCCTTCACGGCTTTGAACGCCGCGTTGACGCTCGCGGTCGTGTAAGGACCGGTGATCCCATCCAGTGCGTGCTGTGCGATCTCGCCCATGGTGAATCCCATCTCGCTGAAGGCGCCAATCCCGCCGGAGACGTCCGAGCCGTACTGCTTGAGGATCGCCTTGTACAGGTTCATCGTCGGGGTGGTGGTGGCGTCGGGATCGGCCAGCTCGGCGTTGACGAAGAACTTGCCGTCCCACTTCGAACCCAGCGAGGTGGCCAGGAAGTCCGTGTTGCACGGGGTCGAGCACGCCCAGGCCTTGACCCGGTTCTCGAGGCCGAGCTTCTGCGCCGCCTGCAGGATCACCAGCGCTTCGGGCGGGGTGAAGTTCAGCACCACCGCGCCGTTCGGACCGGCGTCGTCGACCTCCTTGAGCGCCACCGAGTCGGCGTCCGTGATCGGCACGTTCTCGGTCAGCTGGGTGATCGGCACGTGCGCGTTCGCGGTGAGCGCCGCCGGGCCGGCGGCGATGTAGCCCGTCCCCGGCACGTTCGACTGGTCGAACACGATCTTGCTCGGGTGCAGCGTGAGCACGTACTGAACCGCTCCGTCGGAGCTATAGCGCGGCCCCATGTTGACGTCGGCGTAGTTCGGCGTCGAGTAGCACTCGGGCGCGATCCCAGCTGCGATCACGTAGTAGTGGAGCTTCTGCCAGTAGGCGGAGTTGATCGTGCACTCGAGGATGCTCGAGCTGCCCGAGACGCCGTCGACGTGATCGGTCTGCACGAGCTTGCTCGCATCCGCCGCGATCTGCGCCGGCTGCGTGGCCTCGGTCAGCTTGATCAGTGTGATCGGGTGGCCGTTGACGCCGCCGTTGGCGTTCACGCACGCGAAGTACGCACCTTCCATGTTCTCGATGTCTGTGAAGTCCGTACCGGGCTCTTTGGTGTTGATGGCGCCGAGCGTGATCGGCGTGCCACTGGCGGCAGTGCCGGGCTTGGGCCCGCACGACGAGGTGCCCGAAGACGTACTCGCCGCGGTGGTGGTGGAACTGGACGACGCGGGCGCCGCCGTGCTCGAAGTGGCGCTGCTGGTGCTACTGCTGCTGCTCCCGCAGCCGACCACGAAAAACATTCCTAGGACCGCCGCCGTCGACAGCCCCAGCCGCACACGCGGAACGTGATGAAACATCCTCACCGATCTCCTCCTCCTCGAGGATTGTGTTCGAACTCGCCCCAGGGTTGGCGAGCGGTGCGATAGTAATCGGTGAGAAAACTGTATGCAATATCTCCTAACACGAAGTGAAGAATGGCTCGTGCCGGGGCGAGATTGTCGATTTTGCATGCAATCGCGGTATCGGACTAGACTGCGGCGACGCCGATTGAGGGCCTGCCGCGAGTGAGGTGAGAGTTGGCCGATCGAGCCAGCAGAAGTCAGATGACCCGAGCGGTACTCCGCGTGCGAGAGCTGATCCTGCGCGGTGAGTTCGCCCCGGGAGAAAGGATGTCCGAGCTGCGCCTGGTCGAGCGCCTGGGCGTGTCCCGCACTCCGGTCCGCTTGGCGCTCGCGGCGCTCGAGCACGAGGGTCTGGTGCGCGAGCTCAAATCCCGCGGGTACGTCGTGCGCGAGTTCTCCGAGTCGGACATCAGCGACGCGATCGAGCTCCGAGGGGTACTCGAGGGCACCGCCGCCCGCCTCGCCGCCGAGCGGGGGGCCACGCCGGCTGCGCTGGCCTCGCTCCGCGAGATCAGCGACACGATCGCCGTAGCGGTGAGGCGGGCCGACTACGAGTCGTTCGAGCAGTTCGTGGCGCTCAACGAGCAATTCCACGCCGGGATCGTCCGCATGGCCGCCAGTCCGATGCTCGAGCGCGCGCTCGAGGGCATCATCCGGCTGCCGTTCGCGAGTCCCAGCGCGTTCGTGATGGCGCAGGCCGTGCTCCCCGAGTCGCGCGAGATCCTGCTGCTCGCTCACCGCCACCACCTCGGGCTGATCGACGCGATCGAGCGTGGACAGGGGACCCGAGCCGAGGGGCTCGGCCGTGAGCACGCGCTCCTGGCGCGGACCAATCTCGAGGTCGTTCTGGATCATCCGGAGGTGCTCGAGCGGATGCCGGGCGCTTCGCTGCTCGCTGTCCCGGGGCGAGAGCCGATCCCGGCCGCCCGGCTCGAGCCGGTGTGACCCAGCCCGAGCCGGCGGCGTCTGGTCGGAGCGCCCAGGCCCTGGGGGTGGACGGCCACCTTTCCCCGGGCGCTCCGATTCGTCGAGGTCGTCCTGGGGCGACGACGACAATTCTCTTTACCCGCTGGCGACTAATTCACCGGCGGCTCCGTCGAGGGTGCCTCGCCCGCAGCTGCGCGGTACGCCGCGATCTGCGGGTCGTTGTTGGAGATCGGCGTGCATCCCTGAGCCGTCACCATCTTTCCGTTGTCCGGCGTCGTCGTGAAGTCGGAGTTGTTCGGGATGTGGAGCGGATACGGGCCGTAGGTCCAGGGCTGGCAGAGCATCTCGGACGTGTAATCCTTGATGTTCTTGAACGCGGTGTTGACGCTCGCGATCGTGTACGGACCCGTGACGCCGTCAAGCGCCTTGGTCGAGAACTTGGCGAGCACGAAGCCCATCTGGCTAAACGAGCCGATGCCGCCGGCCACGGCCTGGCCGTACTGCGACAGGATGGCCTTGTAAAGCTGCATCTCCGGGCCGTTGTGATCGTCCGGATCGGTCAGCTCCGCGTTGACGAACAGCTTGCGGTTCCACTTCGGCCCCAGCGCCTTGGCCAGGAAGTCCGTGTTGCACGGCGTCGAGCAGCCCCACCCCTTGACCCGATCCTCGAGGCCGAGCTTCTGGGCCGCTTGGAGGATCACGAGCGCCTCGGGCGGCGTGAAGTTCAGCACCACCCACCCGTTCGGGCCGGCGTCGTCAACGAGATTGAGCGCGACCGAGGTCCCGTCCTGAATCGGGACGTTCTCGGTCAGCTCGGTGATCGGGACGCCCGCCGCCTTGGCCAGCGCGGCCGGGCCGGCCGCGATGTATCCGGTACCCGGCACGTTGGACTGGACGAACACGATCTTCGACGGGTGTTGCGTGAGCCCGTACTGGACCGCGCCGTCGGAGCTGTAACGCGGTCCCATGTTGACCGCGGCGCTGTGCGGGGTCGACCAGCACTCCGGGGCGATCCCGGCGCCCATCTCATAGATCCCGAGCGACTGCCAGTAGCTCTGGTCAAGGGTGCATTCGAGCAGGTCGAACACGCCGACGATGCCGACCACGTGATCCTGTTGGATCAGCTTGTGCGCGGCCGCCGTGATCTGCGACGGCTGCGTCTGGTCGTAGTACACGTAAAGCTTGAGCTGATGGCCGTTGACGCCGCCGTTGGCGTTCACGCACGTGAAGTAGGCGTTGATCATGTTCGGGCCGTCGCTGAAGTCCGTACCCGGCTGCTTGGTGTCGATCGTCCCGATGTTGATCGGCGTGCCGGTGGCCTTGACTCCCGGCTTCGGTCCGCACGACGACGTACTGCTCGAGGTCGCGGCCGTGCTTGCCGTGGTATTCGCGCTTGCCGCGCTGGACGCCGTGCTGGAGCTGCTCGAAGCGCTCGAGCTGCTGTTGCTGCTGCCGCAGGCCGCCAGCAGCAGCGCTCCGACAAGCGCGGCCAGCGCGAGGCTCGCGCGCACGCGCGACGCCTTGTGGTTGACCCTCACCCTTGTCCTCCTCCTCGAAGTGATTCCGTCGACCCGCCCCGGTTGGCGAGGCGACGATCTTATTGTCAAGCATTTCTGTATGCAAGAGCGGCCTCGAGAGGCCTAACAAGACCCAAAAGAACGATTGCAGCACTCAAATCGGTATCTCTTGCATACAGGAAATCCGGCCGCAATACTCTCCCCCCGCCGTGGTAAATCAAGCCAATCGGACGCAGATGATGCGCGCCCTGTTCGCGCTGCGGGAGCAGATCCTGAGCGGCGAGTTCAAGCCGGGGGACCGGATGTCCGAGCTGCCGCTCGTCGAGCGGCTCGGCGTCTCACGGACGCCGCTGCGACTGGCGCTGGCCTCGCTCGAGCACGAGGGCTTGCTCCGCGTGCTGCCCGCCGGTGGCTACGTGGTCCGCGAGTTCACCCAGGCCGACATGCGCCAGGCGATCGAGATTCGCGGGGTGCTGGAGGGGACGGCCTGCCGGTTCGCCGCCGAGCAGGGAGCCAGTCGCCGCGACCTCCGCGCGCTGCGCACGCTCAACGAGCAGATCGAGCCGCTCGTCCATCGCGCCGACTATGAGTCCTTCGAGCGCTATGCGGCGCTCAACGCGGAGTTCCACACGCGCCTGATCAAGATGGCTCGCAGCCCGCTGCTCGAGCGCACGCTCGACACCGTCCTGTCGCTTCCGTTCGCTACCCCGAACGCGCTCGTCCTCCAGCACGCTCAGCTGCCGGAGTCGCGGGAGATCCTGATCGTCGCCCACCGTCAGCATCTATGGCTGGTCGATGCGATCGCCAACCGAGAGGGCTCGCGAGCCGACAACGTGGCACGCGAGCACGCGCGCCTGTCGCTCACCAACCTCGAGATCGTGCTCAGCCAGCGCGGCCTGCTCGAGCAGGTACCGGGCGCTTCCCTGCTCGCGCTCGACGCGGAGCTCGAGCCGGCCTGAACCATCTGGCGGCGCTTACGGCGACGCAATCGCGCCGTGGTCCCACGGCTCGAAATCGTCCTCGCCCCACGCGAGCGCGATCTTCGCCGCCCGTTCGATCTCCGCGCTCCCGGGACGGTAGGCGTCCTCGAGCGGCGGGCTGACCGGCACGGGCGTGTACGGCGCCCCGACTCGCTGGATCGGCGCCTCGAGGTAGTCGAACGCGGCCGCCTGGAGTTGGGCGGCGAGCTCGGCTCCGAACCCACCGGCCGCCACCGCCTCGTGGGCGACGATCGCCCGCCCGGTCCGCCGGACCGATCGCGCCAGCGACTCGAGGTCGAGCGGGACGAGCGTGCGCGGATCGATCACCTCAGCCTCGATTCCATCGTCCGCCGCCAGGCGCTCGGCGGCTTCCATCGCATCGCCGACGAGCCGTGACAGGGCGACGATCGTGAGGTCGCGTCCTTCTCGCAGCGTGTTCGCCCGTCCGAGCGGGATCGGCAGGGGTGGGTCGGGGACCGGTTCGCGTCCTCTGAAGTAGAGCGACTTGTTCTCGACGAACACGACCGGGTTCGGATCGGCGATCGCGCTGAGCAGCAGCCCGGCCGCGTCTGCCGCGCCGCTCGGCATAACCACCTTGAGGCCCGGGATGTGGGTGAGCCACGCCTCGAGACTCTGCGAGTGCTGGGCGCCGTTTCGTTGCCCCGAACCCCCCTGGGTGCGGAGTACGAGCGGCACGTTCAGCTGTCCCCCCGACATGAAGTGCGCCTTGGCGGCCTGGTTGACCAGCTGGTCGAGGGCCAGCGTGATGAAGTCGATGAACATGATCTCGACGACCGGCCTGAGCCCCGACTGAGCAGCGCCAACGGCGACCCCGGTGACGGCGCCTTCGCTGATCGGCGTGTTGCGCACCCGCTCGCGGCCGAACTCGTCGGCCAGGCCGGCGGTGACCAGGTAGGGACCGCCCTCGGCGACGTCCTCGCCGAGCACGATCACCCGCTCGTCCTCGCGCATGGCGTGCGCAAGGGTTTTGTTGACGGCCTCGACGAACGTGGCCTCCGTCATTTCGCGTAGACCAGGTCAGCGACGATGGCCGGGTCCGGGAACGGGCTGTCCCGGGCGAAGCGGACCGCCTCGTCGATCTCCGCTGCCGCGTCGCGCTCGATGGCGGCCGCGGTCCGCTCGTCGATCACTTCATCCCTAATCAAAAAATCCGTTAACCGCGCGATCGGGTCGCGCTCGCGCCACTCCTCCTCGGCCGCGGCGTCTCGATACTTCTGCTGGTCGCCCTCGTAGTGGCCACGCCGGCGGTAGGTCAGGCACTCGAGCAGGAACGGGCCCGTTCCCGTCCGCGCCACGGTGAGAAATCGTTTGAACGTGTCGTAGACCGCCGGAACTTCGGACCCGCTGACGGTCTCGCGTTCGAACCCATACGGAGCCACGACGTCGCTCACGCGCTCGATCGTCGAGTGCTCCTCCCGCGAGGTGAACTCGGCGAAGCCGTTGTTCTCGCACACGAAGATCACCGGGAGCTTCCACAGCGCCGCCAGGTTGATCGTCTCGTTGAAGTGCCCCGCCTGGACCGCGCCGTCGCCGAAGAAGACGACGCTCACCCGGTCTCCGCCCGCGAGGTGCTGGGCCAGCGCCGTGCCCAGGGCGAGGGGCAGGTTGCCGCCAACCACCCCGGTGGCGCCCATGAAGCCGTGCTCCTTATCGACGAGGTGCATCGATCCGCCGATGCCCCGGCACAGCCCGTCCACGCGCCCCATCAGCTCCGCCATCACTCGATCGGTCGGCGCGCCCTTGGCGATTGCGTGGCCGTGGGCGCGGTGGCCGCTGTAGACCGCGTCGTCGTCGCGCAGCTGGCCGCACACGGCCGCCGCCACACCCTCTCCGCCGATGCTCAGGTGGATCAGGCCATGGACGACGAGCGTGCGCTTGAGCTGGGCGACACGCTCCTCGAATAGCCGGATGCGCCACATCGTCCGCAGCAACGCCTGCGCGACGTCCGTGTCCATTTTTCGAGGTGCTATGCCGCTACGGGCGCTTCGGGTGGGCGGGCCTCCATCATGTCGCGCACAGAGCCCGCGATCTTCTCCTCGTTGGGGAGGACGTATGCCTCCATCGGCTCTGAGTAGGGCACGGTCACGTCGAGGGCGGTCACCTGCGCGATCGGCGCCTTCAGCGATCCGAATCCGTGTTCGGCAACCTCCGCGGCGATCACCGCCGAGGCGCCACCGTGCCGCGTTCCCTGGTCGGCGATCACAAGCCGCCCCGTCTTCTCCACCGAGGACAGGATGGTCGCGGTGTCGAGGGGGTTCAGCGTGCGCGGGTCGATGACCTCGGCGTTGATTCCCTCTTTGGCGAGCGTTTCAGCCGCTTCGAGCGCGCGTCCGACGGTCCAGCCGGTGGCGACGATTGTCACGTCGGACCCTTCGCGGCGTATGGCCGCCTCGCCGAACGGCACGACGTACTCACCCTCGGGCACGTCCCCGTGCTCGAGCACCTGCAGGTAGTTGATGAGGTAGCAGACCGGGTTGTCGTCGCGGATCGACGCGGCCATCAGGCCCTTGGCGTCGGCCGGGGTCGACGGCAGCGCGATCTTCAGGCCGGGGAAGCCCATGAACATCCCGTAGATCGACCCCGTGTGCTGGCCGGCCCAGCCGGCCGTGAACCCGTAGCCGGCCTTGAATACTGCCGGCACCTTGACCTGACCGCCGCTCATGTAGCGAAGGCGCGGGGCCTCGTTGACCACCTGGTTCATGGCCACCAGCATGAACTCGGACATCAGCAACTCGACCACCGGGCGGTAGCCGGCGAGCGCGAGGCCGACCGCCATCCCGATCTCGGCCGTCTCGGAGATCGGCGACACGCGCACGCGTTCACGGCCGAACGCCTGAACCAGAGGGTCCTCGTCACTCGGGGCCACGTCCTGGCCATAGAAGACGACGGTCGGGTCGCGTTCCATCTCGACGCGGATCCCCTCCTGGACCGCCGCGATATAAGGAATCTCTCGTGCCATGGTCGTGATCTCCTAGGCGTACACGTAGTCGTTGCGGGCCGCGGCTTCGGGCTCCGGGAACGGGCTGTCGAGCCCAAACTGGACGGCGGCGTCCATCTCTTCGGTGACGCCCTCGGCGATCTCGTCCGCCCGGGCCGGGTCGAGTACGCCCTGCTCGACCAGCCGCGCCCGGAACCGGGGAACGGGGTCGCCGCGCAGGGCGGCCTCGTACTCCTCGCGGTTGCCGAACGTCGTGATCGCCTCGTGTTCGGGGTAATGGAGCGGCACGCCGGGCGGGGCGATGATGTTGCCGTGGGCCGACAGGCGATAGACCTTCGACTCGACGAGGGTTGGTCCCTCGCCGGCGCGGGCGCGGTCGACCGCCGCGCCAACGGTCTCGTACACCGCGACGGGATCGCCGCCGTCGACGGTCACGCCGGGCATGCTGTAGGCCACGGCCTTGACCGACAGCGGTTCGCCGTTGGCGGCGTTCGCGTCCTCCTGCTCGGAGCGCGTGGACACGTTGTAGCTGTTGTTCTCCATCACGTAGACGACGGGCAGCTTCCACAGCGAGGCGAGGTTGAGCGACTCGTGGAAGGCGCCCTGCTTGGAGGCGCCGTCGCCGAAGAACGACAGGACGACCTGACCTTGCTTACGGAGTTGCGCCGCGAACGCGACGCCGGTGGCCTGCGGGATGCCCTGCCCGACGATGCCAGACGTACCCATGAAGCCGCGACCAGGGTCGATGAGGTGCATCGAGCCCCCGTAGCCGCCGCACAGCCCATCCTTGCGCCCGTAGATCTCGGCCATGATCGCCTTGGTGTCGGTACCGAGCGCGATCGGGTATCCGTGGCAGCGGTAGGTCGCCATGAGCTGGTCGCCGGGCTTCAGCGTGGCCAGCGAGCCGACGATCGACGCCTCGGCGCCATCGGCTAGATGGGTGTGTCCCCGGATCACCCCCGGATGCTCCTCGAACGTCCGCTTGACCCGCTCCTCGAACTCGCGGATGCGCAGCATCTGGGTGAACATCCAGACGAGCCGGTCGTTGTCGAGCTGTTCCATCTCTCTCCTTGGTCAGTGTTCGGAACCGGACACTAGGTCACGCCGGCGCCGAACTGCGCGGCCGTCGTCTCGTAGGCACGCTGAAACTCCTCCTCCATGGGCAGGTTGCGCAGCTCCTCGGAGAGGATCTCGACTCCCCACGGGCCTTCGTAGCCGATCGCCCGGCACGACTCGATGTAGCCGGGGATGTCGAAGTCGCCCTCGCCGGGCAGCCGACGGTGGTTGATCACCTCGTCGATCGGGTCGTCCATGAACTCGACCGGACCATCCGACAACTCGACCCAGGCCAGGTACTCGCCGGGGATCTTCTTGAGGTCCTCGGGCGGGATGCGGAGCTTGCCCATGTGCCAGGTGTCGATCGCCAGCCCGCCGTTCTTACGGCCCGCCTCGGTGACGAGCCGGATGCCTTCGTCGAGACTGGTGAAGATCGGGTCGAACGGGATGATCTCGTATGAGATACGCGCGTTGGTGTGCTGCGCGGCGTCGTCGCACAGCGCGGCGTACTCCTCGATCAAGCGGTCGAGTTCGCACGGCGTCTCGGGGATGTTGCCGACCTTGATGTGGTGGGCGTCGAACGCGGCGGCGGTCTCGTACAGCTGCTTGCGCAGCCGGTCCGAGTCCGCGCGCTTGGGCTCGCCCTCCGGGACGAAGAAGTCCCACAGGAACTCGACCTCGAGGTACTCGAGGCCGGCGTCGCGAAAGACCTTGGCCATCTCCGCGAGCGTGGTCGTCTCGAGCTGGTGTGCGACGTCGGTGTGCCACAGCCCGAGACCCCGGAACCCCACCCTGATGGCCTCGGCACACCGGTCGCTCCAGCTGAACAGGCTCCACTCGCGCCCCGTGTGGACCTCGACCGGGCCGCTCACGGTCCAGTACGTAGCCATCAGCGGGCTCCGGGCCGCGGGATTAGTCGTCTCGGCCATCGATGCTCCTCTCGTGTGAGAGCGACGGTATCGCCGTCCGCCGGAGCGAGTCCAGTCATCCCGCGCATCCGTTCTTGCCGATGAGCGCTCCGGGTCCCCGGCCGTGTGAGGACGTTCTCGCCCGCCGATCAACCGCGATTGTCGCGCCCGCGCGCGGGTAGTTCCCCGTCCATGGCCTCGCCTCCGGCGACGATCGAGCAGCTGGCGCGCGAGACCGTCGAGATTGACGATCCGGAGACCGCGCTGCGCGCGCTCACCGCGCTACGCCGCGAGCTCGATGCCACCGAGCCCGAGATCGTCCGCCGCGCCCTTCAGGTGCGGGCGTCCTGGAGCCAGATCGCGCGGGCCCTCGGGATCAGCAAGCAGGCGGCGCATCGCAAGTACCGCCACCTCTTCGAGCAGACCGACACGCCCGTCGAGAAGCGGATCGCGGTCAGCGCGCAGGCCCGGGAGTGCATCCAGTTCGCGCGCGAGGAGGCCAAGCGGCTCGCTCAGCCCGCCGTCGCCACCGAGCACATCCTGCTCGGCCTCCTCCGCTGCCGGGGCAGCGAGGCGCTCGAGGCGCTGAACGCGGAGGGCATCACGCTCGAGGCGGCGCGGGACTGCCTGCAGACGACCATGCCTGGTCTCCCGCCGGGCCAGCTCGAGCGGCCCGCCGAGGAATACGCGGTCAGCGCCCACGTGCGCCGGATCGTCGAGGGCTCCCGCCGCGAGGCGCGTGACCGCGGCCAGGACTCGATCGGTGTCGAGCACCTGCTGCTCGCGCTCCTCTCGGACTCGCGCAACGGCGCCGTGCAGACGCTCGAGGAGCTGCGGACGACCTCCGAGCGAATCCGGCGTCGCTTAGACCGCCTACGCGCGGGTGACGCAGCCCTTGATCTCCCGTCCGAGCTCCCCGTTGCCGAGGTTCAACTCACCTCGCGCAGCCGGCCAGTCTCGACCTCGTAGACGAACCCCCGGATCGCGTCCTTGCGCGGGACGAACGGCGAGGCCTTGATCCGCGCGATCGACTGACGCACGTCGCCCTCGAGGTCCCCGAACGCCTCGGCCGCCCATTCCGGCTTTATCCCGGTGTCCTTCTCGATCGACTGCCTGAACTCGTCGTCGCTGAAGGTCAGCATCCCGCAGTCGGTGTGGTGGATGAGGATGATCTCCTCGGTGCCCAGGAGCCGCTGCGAGATGGCCAGCGAACGGATCTCGTCGTCGGTCACGACGCCGCCGGCGTTGCGGATGACGTGGGCGTCGCCTTCCTGGAGCCCGAGGGCGCCGTACACGTTGAGTCGCGCATCCATGCATGCGACGACAGCCACTTTCCTCCCCGGCGGCAGCGGCAGGTGGGCCTTGTCGAACGATGCCGCGTAGGCCTCGTTGTTGGCGAGCAGTTCATCGGTCGAGCTCATCGTTCTCCTCGGTCGGTCGAAGGTCGGGCCAGCAAAGTACCAAAACCTGATCGAATTGCTCCAGATTTCTGCGGCCGGACATCGGGTAGCGCGAGAGAAAGGGAAGCGAACGAGGAGCAACGACCCATGGCTTACAAACTCCAGACCGACGAGGACGTGCAGGACGGTCTGCGTCGCTGCGCCCGCGAGCAACTCGACCGCGCGATCCACGAGCTGACCGAGCGCACGTCCGACGACCCGGTGGAGGCGGTGCACGAGGCGCGCAAGGCGCTCAAGCAGGAGCGCTCCCTGCTACGCCTCGCCCGCGGGACGATCAACTCCGGCGAGCGCCGGCGCGAGAACGCCGCGCTGCGCCAGGCGGCCCGGACGCTCTCGGCCGCCCGTGATGCCGAGGTGATGCTGCAGGCGCTCGACGAGCTGTCCGAACGCTTCACCGGCCGGGTCCCCGAGAGGACCCTCGACGCGATTCGCGATCGTCTCGAAGCCGAGCGTGACCCGGCGCGCGAGAGCCTGCTCGGGTCCGGACTGACCGGAGCGGTGGCCGAGGAGCTGCGCGCGGTACGCACGCGGATCGACGATTGGGCGCTACGCCGCAAGGACTGGAAGGCGCTGGAGCCGGGCTTGGACCGGGGCTATCGCCGTGGTCGGCACGCGTTCGAGCGAGCGCGGACCAGGTCGACCGTGGAGAACCTCCACGAGTGGCGCAAGCGCGCGAAGGACCTCTGGTACCACCTGCGACTGCTCAAGCCGGTGTCGCCGGCAATCATCGGCGGCCAAGCCGACGAGGCGCACACGCTGTCGGACCTGCTGGGTGACGACCACGATCTGGCGCTGCTGCGCGAGGCGCTGTTGACCGGGGCGGGCGAAGTGCCGGCTGACGTCGACGCCGTCATCGAGTTGATCGACCACCGACGCGACCAGCTCCAGGCCGAGGCGATGCAGGTCGGCGAGCGGCTCTACGCCGAGCGGCCCAAGGCCTTCGGCCGGCGTATGCACCGCTACTGGAAGGCCACACGGGACGCGCGAGCGCCGGTGCGGTCGCTGGCCGCTAACCGGGGATAGTGGCTGCGCTTCGCGCAGCGTCCGTGGGTCCGTCGAGGGCCCGTCCTGACCCGTCCGCGACCACGTACGCCGCCTCGTCGAAGCGGCGCGTCTGCTGCCAGAAGCGCCACGTGAAGTCCGGCCAGATCGTGCTGTTGCGCCCGTTGCGATCCAGGTACCAGCTCGAGCAGCCGCCGGTGTTCCACACCGTCCCGCCCAATCGCGCCTGAATATCGGCGTTGTAGGCGTCGTAGACGTCGCGCCGCACCTCGATCCGCGTCGCGCCGCGGCGCTCCATCGCCCCGAGTGCGCTGATCACGTAGTTCAGATGCGACTCGATCATGAACACCATCGAGCTGTGCCCGAGCCCGGTGTTCGGCCCGATCAGCCAGAACATGTTGGGGAAGCCGGGGACCGCCGCGCCGCGATACGCCTGCGGGCTGCCCTGCCACAGGTCGGACAGCGCCACTCCGTCCCGCCCGCGGATGAAGTGGGCGAAGGGGGCGTCGGTCACGTGGAATCCCGTCGCGAAGATCAGCGTGTCGACGTCGTGCAGGACGCCGTCGGCGCCGACCACCCCGTCGGGCCTGATCTCGGTGACCGCGCTCGGGACGACCTCGACGTTGGGCTTGGTGATGGCGGGATACCACTGGTTGGAGGGCAGGATGCGCTTGCAGCCCAGCACGTAGTCGGGTGTGAGCCTGGCTCGCAGGACCGGGTCCGGCACCTGCTTGGCCAGGTGAGCCTCGGCCGCTCGCTGCAGGACCCTCATCAGCTGCGGGCGGTAGGACAGCCCGGTCACGAGCAGCTCGCGCCCGAGATACACCGCGGTCCGAACCGTGCGCTGCGCCGCCGGCACGCCCTGGTAGAGCCGCCGCTCGAAGCCGGTGATCGGGCGGTCGCGATGCGGAACGACCCACGGCGGCGTGCGCTGGAAGACGGTCACGTGCTCGGCGATCGGCTGGATCTGCGGCACGGTCTGGATCGCGCTCGCCCCGGTGCCGACCACCGCCACCTTGCGCCCGGTCAGGTCGTGCTCGTGGTTCCAGCGCCCGGTGTGGAACATGACCCCGCCGAAGTCCTCGATCCCGGGGAGTTCGGGGAATGACGGCTCACTCAGCGGTCCAGGAGCGGCGATCACCACCCGGGCTGAGATCGGCCCGTCGGATGTGTCGAGACGCCAGACGCCCTCCGCGTCGTCCCACTCGGCTTGCTCCACTGTGCAGTTGACGCGCAGATGCGCACGCACGCCGTAGCGATCGGTGAGGTCGCGCAGGTAATCCCGGATCTCGGGCTGGAGGGAATAGGTCCGGGTCCAGTTCGGGTTCAGCGCGAACGAGTAGCTGTACAGGTGCGACGGGACGTCGCACTGACAGCCCGGATAGGTGTTCGCCCACCACGTTCCGCCGACCTCCTCGTCGCGCTCGAGCACGACGAAGTCGTCCATACCGGCCTGCTTGAGGCGGATGGCCATCCCGAGCCCGCCGAATCCGGCGCCCAGGATCGCCACGCGAAAGTCGCCTCGGTCAGCTGTGCTCATGCCATCTCCCGGTCATCGAAGAAACAATACTGTTCTCGAATGTACAATAATGTTCCCATGAGCGTCTCGCCACAAACCGGGATCCTCGCCGTCCTGCCCCGCGGGCGCCACGCCGCGCCCCGTGCGGTGGTCCGGGAAACCCAGCGGGCGCGCATGCTCGACGCGATGGTCGAGGCGGTGGCCGACAAGGGCTACGCGCGCGTGACCGTGGCCGACGTGATCGTGCGCGCGGGCGTTTCGCGCAAGACCTTCTACGAGCAGTTCGCCAACAAGGAGGAGTGCTTCCTGGCCGCCTACGACGCGGGCGTGGACGTGCTACTCGCCGCGATCGACGAGGCGCTGGACGCGCTGGCGCCCGACTGGCTGGCGGGCTCCCGGCGCGCGGTCGAGGTGTATCTGGCCGCGATGGCGGCCAGCCCCGCGTTCGCCCGGGCGTTCCTGATCGAGGTCCTCGGCGCCGGCCGCGAGGCGCTGGCCCGGCGCGACGTTGTGCAGGAGCGCTTCGCGGCCCAGCTCGCGGCGATTCACCGTCGCGCCCGCGCCGACATCCCAGAGATCCCCGCAGTCGGCACCCACACCTTCCGGGCCGCGGTCGGCGCCGTGAACGAACTTGTCACCGCCCACGTGCTCGAGCGCGGCGCGGACACCCTCCCCGAGCTCACCGACCCGATCCTCGACGTCCACCTCGCCCTGCTCGTCGGCCGCGAACTCGCTGCCCGCATCGCGACCAGCCTCGCCTGAGGTACCCCCGCCGCCTGGACCCCCGAGGGGGCAAATTCCAGCATTACGATCGAGCTCTGGCTGGGCTGCAGGCTTTTGCCTCGTGACGAGTCGAAATCCTGCGCTCCGCCAGGGGCGCGGCTCGAATGATGGAATTTGCCCCCTCAGAAAGGGGGCCGGGCTAGGTGGCGAGGCGGTCGAGGGCGGCCACGAGCTCGTCGGGGCGCGAGGCCCAGACGGAGTGGTCGGTGTCGATCTCGAGCACCGGGTCGCAACCGGCTCGCTCGAGCATCAGCCGCTGCAGCGCCGGTCTGATCGCCCGGTCCTGGAGGCACATCACGTAGGCCCGGGGCAGGTTCTCGAAGGTCTCGTTGGGCTCGATGTGCACCGGATGGGTAAAGGGCGCCACCGGCTGCGAACCCCGCAATGATTGCCCCCACGCCGCCGCCTCGTCGTCGCAGCAGTGCATCAGTCCCTCGCGCGCGGCCTCGGGCGGCATTGTCGCCACGGGCGGATCGCCGTCGACGACGAGGCCGGCCTGCACAGCGTCGCCCGCCGCCTCGGGACGCTGGGTCAGGTCGATCAGGCTCTCGCCGTCGGCGGGCAGGAAGGCGGTGACGTAGACGAGCCGGTCGATCGCCTCGGGGCACCGCGCCGCGGCCTGGGTGATCACCACGCCGCCCATGCTGTGGCCGACCAACACGGCGGGGGGTCCTGACGCGAGCGCCTCGCACACGCGCGAGGCGTACTTGTCGAGAGTGACCTCGGCTACCGGCGTCGGATCATCGCCCTGGCCCGGAAGGTCGATCGCCTCCACGTCGTGGCCTGCCGCGCGCAGGCCGGGGGCCACGCGGTCCCAGTTGGCCGCCCGCCCGAACGCTCCGTGTACCAGCAGGATCCTCGCCATCGCGCGGATCCTATGCGCTGTGAAATCAATGTGGTGAGCGATCCGCACAACCGTTCGCTGGACGGCAAGTACGCGGGGTTAGACTCTCGCCACGGCGCACCAGCCCGAGAGCGACGAGGAAGGCGAGAGGGAACGGATGGCTACCACAGCGGCGAAGGCCGGGGCATTCCCGAGCCCGTACGAGATCGAGACACCGTCCGGGTGCGAGGGCTGGGAGGAGATGTACCCGTATTACGCGCTGTTCGACGAACGGCGGCGCGAGACCGACGAGAACCGCTTCTGGTTCTGGAACTCGATGCACTTCCCGATGCCGATGCCGGCCTTCGACGTGATCTGCATCGACTCCCCGTACCAGGCGGTGGGGGCGTGGCAGAACCGGGTGTTCGCCGTGCCGCCGGCGATGGGCATCGACTACCGCTGCGTCAACGGCTACATCTACATCTCGGGCAACCCGGTCACCGATGCGGCCAAGATCGCCGAGCGCGCCGAGTTCTTCCAGCAGCGCGCCGGCTACTACTTCCAGAACTGGTCGGAGCTCTACGGCAAGTGGCGGACCAAGATGGAGGCGCTGATCAAGGAGCTGGGCGAGCTCGAGGTCCCCGACCTGCCCGAGTACGAGCCCGACGAGGTCGCCTTCGGGGACGACCGCAACACCGCCTTCTACGAGGTGCTCAACGCCTACGCCCGTGCGGTGCGCCTGGGCGATTTGATGTGGCAGCACCACTTCGAGTTCCTGCTGCTCGGCTACGGCGCGTACGGGACGTTCGTCGAGTTCTGTAAGAGCCACCTGCCCGATATTCCCGACCAGCACATCGCCCAGATGGTCGCGGGCATCGACGTGCTCCTGTTCCGGCCCGACGCCGAGCTGCGCCGGCTGGCGCGCCTGGCGATCGACACCGATGTCGACCAGGCGTTTCAGCAGGGCCGCTCGCCCGATGAGATCGACGCCGAGCTCGCTCAGAGCGACGCCGGCCGCGACTGGCTCGGTGAGCTCGAGAAGGTCAAGGACCCGTGGTTCAACATGGCCACCGGCGACGGTCTCTACCACTACTACCGGAGCTGGCTTGACGACCCGAGCATTCCGTACGCATCACTGATCGGGCACATCAGCGCGCTCAAGGCCGGCGAGCGGATCGACCGCCCGACCGAAGAGATCCAGCGCGAGCGTGACCGGCTGGCCGAGGAGTACGGAGCGCTGCTCGACGAGAACTCCCGCCCTGCGTTCAACGACCTGCTGAACCTCTCCCGCACCGTGTTTCCCTACGTCGAGGAGCACAAGTTCTTCTGCGACTACTGGTTCCTCACCCGCTGGTGGAACAAGATCCGCGAGTTCGGCGCGCTCCTCGCCCGCAACGCGTTCCTCGAAGACGGCGAGGACGTGTTCCAGCTGTCCCGCTACGAGGTGGCAAGCGCGCTCGACGAGCTCGTACTCACGTGGGCAACCGGCGGTCTTCCCCTCGGCCCCAAGCACTGGCCCCCGATCGTCGCCCGACGCAAGGAGATCCTGCGCCGGCTGGGCGAGTGGACCCCGCCGCCCGCGATCGGCGTCACCCCCCAGGCGATCACCGATCCGATGACGATCATGCTCTGGGGCGTGACGACCGAGCGCGTCCAGGAGTGGGCTCGCCAGGTCGAGGGTGGCACGGTCCTCAACGGGGCAGCCGCCTCGCCGGGAGTGGTGGAGGGCCAGGCGCGCGTGGTCAGGTCCGTCGATCAGATCCGCGACGTCCGCGACGGCGAGATCCTCGTATGCGGCTCAACCTCGCCCGCGTGGGCGCCGATCTTCTCGAAGATCAAGGCCACCGTGACCGACGTCGGTGGCGTCATGTCCCACGCGGCGATCGTCGCTCGCGAGTACGGCCTGCCCGCCGTCGTCGGCACCGGCCGCGCCACGGCCGCGATCCACACCGGCCAGATGATCAGGGTGGACGGCTCCGAGGGGACGGTCACGCTGCTGTGACCGGCTACACCCGGCCGCTGCAGCAACTCTCACGCAGCGACGAGCCGAGCTTCGGCGGTAAGAGCGCCAACCTCGGGGAGCTGTTGGCGGCCGGGATCCCGGTGCCGGCCGGCTTTGCCATCTCAACCGAGGCCTTCCACGCGTTCCTGCGCGATGCCGGGCTGAAGGACCTGATCTCGAGCGCGCTCGCTGGCGTGCCGGCCGGCGACCTCGACGCCACGCGTCGGGCCGCGCACGCGATCGCCGACGCGATGCGCCAGGCGAGCGTCCCCGAGGCGGTGCGTGCGGAAGTCACCGAGCACTACGCCCAGCTCGGTGAAGACGCGCCGCCGGTCGCCGTGCGCTCGAGTGCGGTGGGCGAGGACAGCCTCCAGGCCACCTTCGCCGGCCAGCAGGAGACCTACCTCTGGGTGCGTGGCGCCGAGCACGTGTGCGACGCGGTCCGAGACTGCTGGGTGAGCCTGTACAGCGCGCCCGCGATCTCGTATCGCGCGCGGCTGGGCGATGCCGGCGTCCCGCCCGCGATGGGGGTGACCGTGCAGCTGATGGTCGACGCCGAGGTGTCCGGTGTCATGTTCACCTGCAACCCGGTGAGCGGCGACCCGAGCATGGTGACCCTCAACGCCAGCTGGGGTCTCGGCTTGGCGGTCGTCGGTGGCGAGGTGACCCCGGACGAATATCTGATTAGCAAGGTGACACGCGAGGTCGTGCGCGAGCGCGTCCACGCCAAAGACGTGCAGTACGTCCCGGACGTGGGCGGCGGCGGTGCGGTTCGCGTCCCGGTTCCCGACGACCGGCGCGAGCGGCGCTGCTTGGACCAGACGGCGCTCGAGGAGCTGGTCGACCTAGCCCGGCGCATCGAGCGCTACTTCGGCGCTCATCAGGACGTCGAATGGGCGCTCGCCCGCGGTGGCGAGCTGTCAGTCGTGCAGACCCGACCAGTGACCGGGATGCCGCCGAAGTCGGAAGCGCCCAAACCGCAGTCCGCGATGTCGCTGATCATGAGCACCTTCGGCGCCGGACCGCCCAAGGACCACTGACGCGATGGCGCTGAGCGACGAGGACGTCCGCGAGATCCTGCGGATCATCGACGAGTCGGAGCTGTCGGAGCTCCGGATCGACACCGAGGGCTTTTCTCTGCACGTCGTACGCGGCGATCACGGCGCTTCCACGGAGCCAGCGCCAAGACCCCGCAAGGCCCCGACGGCCACCCGGGCACCGGAACCGCCTCCTGCCATGCCCGCGGACGGCCTGGTTACAGTCCCCGCCCCGATGCTCGGGACCTTCTACCGGGCCGAGGCGCCGGGCAAGCCACCGTTCGTCGAGGTCGGCAGCCGGGTGGAGCCGGACACCATCGTCTGCATCATCGAGGTGATGAAGATGATGAACTCCGTGCCCGCCGGCGTCGCGGGGACCGTCGCCGAGATCCTCCCCGACAACGCCGAGCTGGTCGAGTACGGACAGCCGCTCGTCCGAGTGCAAGTGCAGCCGGCGTGAACCGGATCAAGCGCATGTTCGTGGCCAACCGCGGCGAGATCGCGCTGCGGATCGTGACGGCCTGCCAGGAGCTGGGGCTCGAGACCGTGGTGGGCTTCTCGGAAGCCGACCGGGGCGGGCTGGCGGCGCGGCGGGCTGACCAGGCGGTGTGCATCGGGCCGGCGCCCGCGGCGCAGAGCTACCTGCGCGAAGACCTGGTGGTCCAGGCCGCACTCGGCACCGGGTGTGACGCGATCCACCCCGGCTACGGCTTCCTGTCCGAGAGCCCAAAACTCGCATCACTTGTGCGCGAGCAGGGTCTCACCTTCGTCGGCCCGCCGGCCGCGGTGATCGAGCTGAGCGGCGACAAGCTCCGGGCGCGCGACGAAGCGGCCCGGGCCGGTGTCCCGGTGCTGCCCGGCCGGGAGGTGGCCTCCGGAGCGGAGGCGAGACGAGCCGCGAAGGACATCGGTTACCCGGTGCTGGTCAAGGCAGCCGGCGGTGGAGGGGGGCGCGGCATCAAGCTGGCCCACGACGCCGACGAGCTCGACGCCCTGCTTACGCTGGCTCGCAGCGAGGCCGGCGCCGCATTCGGCGATGACCGCCTGTACCTCGAGCGGTTCGTCGCCTCGGCCCGGCACGTGGAGGTTCAGATCGCCGCCGATGAGCACGGCGCCATCGTCCACCTGGGCGAGCGGGACTGCTCGGTACAGCGCCGGTATCAGAAGGTGATCGAGGAGGCGCCCGCGCCGGCGCTTGAGCCCGCGACACGGAACGCCCTGACCGCCGCGGCCGTCGCCTTCGCCCGCGCGATCGGCTACCAGAACCTCGGAACGGTCGAGTTCGTCCTCGACGCCAACACCGGTGAGTACTTCTTCCTCGAGGTCAACGCTCGGATCCAGGTCGAGCACCCGGTCACGGAGGCGGTCACCGGCCGGGACCTGGTCGCGATGCAGCTGCACATCGCCGACGGCGAGCCGCTCGGGTTCGCGCAAGCAGACGTCGTGTTCGACGGCCACGCGATCGAGTGCCGCCTCAACGCCGAGGACGTGGCGCACGGGTTCATGCCCAGCCCGGGCACGCTTTCCCTGTTCTCCGTGCCCGAGCTGCTGCAGCTCCGCGTCGACACCGACCTCTGCGCCGGGTCGGTCATCCCGCCCTACTACGACTCGCTGATGGCCAAGCTGATCGCTCACGCGGAGGGGCGCGGCGCCGCGATCGACGTGCTGCAGGAGGCGCTCGAGGATCTCGATGTCGAGGGCGTCGAGACCAACCGCATGCTGCTGATCAGCATCCTCGGACACGACGACTTCCATCGCGGCGCCGTCACAACCGATTGGCTGGAGCGCGCGATCGTTTGAGCGCCGAGAAGACCATCGAGTACGTCGACACCACGATGCGCGACGGCAACCAGAGCCTGTGGAGCGCCACGGGCCTGACCACGCCCGACGTGCTGGCCGTCGCTCCGACCATCGATCAGGTCGGTTACCACGCCTGCGATTTCACCTCGAGCACGCACATGGCCGTATCGGTGCGCTTCCACCACGAGGACCCGTGGGAGCGCATCCGGCTGATGAGCGCGGCGATGCCCAACACGCCGCTCAGCATGATCACCCCCGGCCTGCGCTTCATCGCGTGGGTGCCGGCCGAGGACGACGTGATGGAGCTGGTCTTCAAGCTCGTGGTCCGTAACGGGATCCGGCGCCTCCAGATCGCCGACCCGTCCAACGACGTCGCGCGCCTCAAACGTGTGGCCGAGTTGGCCAAGTCGCAGGGGATGGAGGAGGTGGTAATCGGCCTCACCTACTCGATCAGCGACGTCCACACCCACCCGTACTACGCCGAGCACGCCGCGGCCCTGGCCGACTGCGTGCACATGGACCGTCTGTACCTAAAGGACCCTGGAGGCCTGCTGACCGTGGACGCGGTGCGGGAACTGGCGCCCCATTTCGTGAGCGCGGCCGGCGGGCGGACCGTCGAACTGCACAGCCATTGCACGATCGGGCTCGCCCCGATCGTGTACGTCGAGGGCGTCAAGGCAGGTTTCCAGGTCGTCCACACCGCCTCCGGGCCGCTGTCGCGCGGGACCTCGCAGCCGGAGGTCGCGGGCACGGTTCGCAACCTCGACGCCAATGGCTTTGAAAGCGATCTCGACCTCGAGGCCGAGGCGGTCGTGGCCGAGCACTTCCGCCAGGTGGCCCGCGCCAAGGGTCTTGCACCCGGCCAGCCGCGCGAGTTCGACGCGGTCTACTACAGCCACCAACTCCCGGGCGGAATGGTCACCACCACCCGTCGGATGCTCGAGGAGCTGCGCCGCCCCGAGCTGTTCGACGCGGTGCTCGACGAGGTCAGCCGGGTCCGCGCCGAGATGGGCTACCCGATCCTGGTCACGCCGGTCTCGCAGTTCGTGGCCAGCCAGGCGGCCCGCAACGTGATCGACCCGGAACGGTGGGCGAACGTGTCGGACGAGACCGTGCGCTACTTCCTCGGTCACTACGGCGAGTCGCCGGCGCCGGTCGACCCCGACATCGCCGAAAAAGTCCTCGCCCGCCCCCAGGCGAACAAGCTGCGCGATCTGAAGCCGATCAGCCTGGAGGGCGCGCGCGAGCGGTTCGGCCGGCGGATATCCGAGGAGGAGCTGCTCTTGCGGCTGACCATGCCCGCCGAGCAGGTCGACGCGATGGTCGCGAACCGCGGCCGCCCCGGGCCTACGCCGGCCGCGCGGCCCGGCCGCAGCCCGCTTGTCGGCCTGCTTCAGGAGCTGGCCACGCGACCCGCCATCTCCGAGTTCGAGCTCACCCAGAACGGCGACACGGTGGTTTGGCGACGTGGCTGAGCGGGCGGTGACGCGGCGTGCTTGACGGTCTGCTGCAAAACGTTCGCGGATTCGTGTTCGACGTCGACGGCACGCTCGCCCACCGCGGCCCCGACGGCCGCGCCCATCCCCAGCCCGGCGCCGTCGAGGTGCTTGAGCGGATCCGCGCCTCGGGCCGTCCGCTCGCCGTGTTCACCAACGGCAGCCACGTGACCTCCGAGACGATGGCCCGGGCGCTCCGCGAGGACGGGATTCCCGTGCAGGACGACGAGATGCTGACCCCGGTCGAGAGCGCGATCACCTACATCCGCCGGCGGCATCCGAATCGTCCGACATTGCTGTTCGCTCACGACGTGATCCGCGACCGGATGGTGGCGGCCGGCATCCCGGAGGCCGCCGAGGACGACGCCGAGGTCGTGTTCGTGGCCCACGTCGACGACGTCGACCTGCGCGACATGGAGCGGGCGGCCCGGGCGATCGCGCGCGGCGCGCCCCTGCTCACCGGCAGCTACGCGCGCGGCTATGCCGGCTCCAACGGAATGATCTACAGCCGCGGCGCGATGGTCACCGCGGGCATCGCCAAGGTCACGGGCGCCCGACCACGGATCGTCGGCAAGCCCTCGCGGGCCGCGGTCGAGGAGGTCGGCACGCGGCTGGGTCTGCCAACTGACCAGATCGCCGTCATCGGCGATGACGCCGGCATGGACATCGCGCTCGGTCGCATGGGCGGCTCGCGCACAGTGCTGGTGCGCAGCGGGATCAGCGGCGGCGTCGACCTCGACAAGCTCCCCGAACGCCACCGCCCCGACGCAGTGATCGACGGAGTGGCCGACTTGCTGCAAGCGCTGGCTGCAGCCTGAACGACTCCTTGGGTCTAGACGCGGTTTTCCGCGGGCCCGCGGAGTCGGAGGAGGCCGAGATCGCTAAACGCGCGGAGCGTCTCCTCGATGTGGTGGTCGAGCAGCGCCTCGTCGTAGAAGGCGACGGCCCGCGTCGGGTCCGCCTGGGCGTCCCACGGCCGATGCTCTGGCTCCGGTTCGATGCGATCCGCCATGTCGTCATGTGCTCCGGTGTCGTGGAGCGCGCACCGTAAAAAACTTGTGAACAAGTCGCAATACCGCAGATGCGGTAGAGCATGGCGGGAGCCTTATGCTCCACGAGTGGCGACGACCGAGCGACGCGCCCCGGCAGCGGTTCTTGCCGAACACGGACTAACCGCCGAGGCGCTCTACGACGAGCTGACCGCCGGCGCCACCAGGTCGGTGCGCCTCGACGACCTCCTCTACGAGGCGGCCGAGCGCGTCCCCGGCGCGACGCCGACCCGAGCCGAGATCGAGGGCGAACGCGAGCGGTCGCTGGCCGACAAGGAAGGCCTCGAACTGAACCAGGGGCTGCTGACGGCAGAGTTCCTAGCCAATCCCCGGACCGGCCGTCACCTGGTCGAGGGAATGCTCCAGCCGACCGAGCTCGCGCTCCAGCACGCGGACGAGCTGCGGACCAAGGGCACCGTTGATCTGGGTGCCGCCCGCGTCACCCGCCACGGCCGCGCCGGCGTGCTCGAGCTGTGCAACCCGCGTCACCTCAACGCCGAGGACAGCACCACGCTTGCCGCCACCGAGGCCGCCGTCGACCTGATCCTGCTCGACCCGGAGATCGAGGTAGGGGTGTTTCGCGGCGGCGTAGTCGACCACCCCCGTTACGCCGGCCAACGTCCCTTCGGCGCGGGCATCAACCTCACGCACCTCTATCACGGGCGGATCGACTTCCTGTTCTACCTGGTCCGCGACCTCGGCTACGTGAACAAGATCTACCGCGGGCTCGCGCCTGGAAACGAGACCCCTGCGACCGAGAAGCTGTGGATCGCGGCGGTCGAGCAGTTCGCGATCGGCGGCGCCTGCCAGCTCCTGCACGTGATGGACCACGTGATCGCAGTTCGCGGCGCGCGCCTGTACCTGCCGGCGCGCAAGGAGGGGATCATCCCCGGCGCGTCCAACCTGCGCCTCTGGCGGTCGGTTGGCGATCGGGCAGCCCGCCAGGCGATCCTCTCCGGCCGTGAGTGGACGGCTGGCGAGCCCGACGCGGACCTGATCTGCGACGAGATCGTCGAGCCCGGGGACATCGAGGCCGCGATCGAAAACCGCATCGACGCGCTGACCAGTTCCGGGCTGATCAACGCCGCCGCCAACCGCAGCGTGATGCGGGTGGGGCAGGAGCCGCTCGACCTGTTCCGGGAATACATGGCCGTCTACGCCCGCGAGCAGGCCTACTGCCACCTCAGCCCGGCGCTCGTGCGCAACCTCGAGGAGCACTGGAACGCCGACCGCCGCCGCCTGTGACGTGACGATCTGGGACGCCGCCGAGACGCTCCCGCGCGAGCAGCTCGAAACCCTCCAGCTCGAGCGCCTAGGCGCGACCGTCGCCCGCGTGCTGGCCGGGCAGCCGCTCGGAGCCGAACGCCTGGCGCAGGCGGGAATCCGACACGCGAGCGACATCACCACGCTCGCCGACATCAAGACGGTGCCGTTCTTCGTCAAGGCGGACCTGCGCGAGAACTATCCCTTCGGCCTCCTCGCGGTGCCTCGCGAGCAGCTCGTGCGTGTGCATGCCTCGAGTGGAACCCACGGCAAGCCGACGGTCGTTGGCTACACGAAGAACGATCTTGAGACGTGGACCGAGCTCATGGCCCGGTCGATGACCATGGCCGGCGTGCGCCCGGGCATGGTCATCCACAACGCCAACGGCTACGGGCTGTTCACCGGCGGCCTCGGCTTCCACCAGGGCGGCGAGCGGATCGGCGCCACCGTCGTCCCGGTCTCGGGCGGGCGCACGGCGCGCCAGGCCATGCTGCTGCTCGATCTCGGCGCGCAGGTTCTCGTCGCGACGCCTTCCTACGCGCTCGTGATCGCCCAGGCACTACAGGACGAGGGCGTCGACCCGGCCTCCACCCCGCTCGAGCTCGGCCTGTTCGGGGGCGAGCCGTGGACCGACGGACTGCGAACCCAGATCGATCGCGCCCTCGGAATCAAGGCGGTCAACTTCTACGGCCTCTCGGAGATGTGTGGCCCGGGCGTGGCCGTTGAGTGCCTCGCAATGCGCGACGGCCTGCACGTCCACGAGGATCACTTCCTGGTCGAAGTGATCGACCCGGACACCGGCACCCCGCTAGCGCCCGGAACGGTGGGCGAGCTCGTGTTCACGACGCTGACCAAGGAAGCCCTGCCGCTGATCCGCTATCGCACCGGCGACCTCGGCGCGATCGCAACCGAGCCCTGCCGGTGTGGGCGGACTACCGTGCGGCTGACCCAGCTGGGTGGGCGCCGCGACGACATGATGATCATCCGCGGCGTCAACCTGTACCCCTCGCACGTCGAACAGATCCTGACCGGCGTCGACGGAGTGGCGCCCCACTGGCGGCTGATCCTCGAGCGCCCGGGACCAATGGACGAGCTCACGCTCGAGTGCGAGCCGAGCTCGCTCGATGGGGACCCCGCCAGCCTCAAGCAAACCCTGGAACATCATCTAAAAGAAGCCACCGGCGTGCGGATCGCGGTGTCGGTGCTCGAGCCCGGCGCGGTGCCGCGCAGCGAGGGCAAGGCCGTTCGCGTCGTCGATCGCCGCTAGCGCTCGGCGCGGTCGCGCATCGCTTCGTGGCGCACGTCGCTTGGGGTGGACCCGAACGCTCGCTTGAACACGCGCGAGAAGTGCGCGGCGTCGCAGAACCCCCACCGGAAGGCGATGTCGGTGACCGACCCGCCGTTCGGCCGCTGGAGGTCCTCCAGGCAGCGGGCGAGCCGCTCTGAGCGCACCAGCCCGGCCACCGACTCATCGACGTCCTCGAACAGCGCGTGCAGCGCCCGGACCGAGATCGAGTAGGCCCGCGCGATCGACGCCGGGCCGAGATCTGGATCCTGGAGGTGGGTTCGCACATAGCGCCGGATGTCCGAGCGCATCGTCTCGCGGGCGGCCGTCCGGCTGGTCGGGACGCACGGCTCGACGGCGGCGCGCAGCAGCTCGAGCGCCGCGTTGGCCGCGGCCACGCCGGCCGCGCCCTCGAGCCTGGGCTGCTCGATCGCCAGCGCGTTCATATAGCGGACGAGCAACCGAGCGGGGCCGTTGTCGTCCAGCGGTGGGAGCGCGCCGAGATCGGCCAGCCGCGGGCACACCGCGATCACTCGGTCGCGGGGGAAGAGCAGCGTGCGCTTGTGGAACGCCTCGACGATCTCCACATCGGTCGGCTGGTGGCCGTCCCACACCACGATGTCGCCCGCCTTCAGGGCTAGGCTGCGCGAGCCCTCACGCACCGTCTCGATGCCCTTGCAGACGAACTGGAAGCCGAGGACGTCCTCGTGTGCGTTCTCCGGGGTCATCACCGCGCGGCCGCGGTGACCGAGGAACGGGGACGCCGCGCAGTCGACCAGCATCAGATCGCCGATCGGCCGCCGGGTGACCGCGCCCCGGAAGTCGTCGGGCGTCTGGTGGGTCGGATGAACCTCGAAGGCCAGGTGGGTGCTGGCCAGGATGTCCGACCAGGCGTCGAGGCGATGAGCCGTGTCGCTTCCGGACACGCACCACCGCTCCGGCTGCCGGACCGCGGGACCTGACGCCACAGGAGATTCAAGCGCGTGGGCCAGAACGGATTCCTCTCTCTCGATCTCCCTCTCGGACGTGCGCTAAGGCGCCGCCGTCAGGCGCCGCCGACCAACTCCATTTTCGATTCGGGCGCCAATCGTAGCGCCGCTAAGCGGCGCCGCTCGCCACCTGCTGACGCGCGGAGCGCTCACGCGCGAGCGCCACGAAGGCGTCGAGCGCGGCCGGGTCGGCCAGCGAGTCGCGGCTGGCCACGCGCTCGGCGGGCTCCCCGCGGAGGATCTGCTTCACCGGTGCCTCGAGCTTCTTGCCCGTGAGGGTGCGCGGGATCCCCGGCACCGACACGATCGTGTCGGGAACATGGCGGGGGGATAGCTCTGAGCGCAGCGCCCGCGCGATCCGGTTGCGCAGCGCGTCATCGAGCGTCGAGTCCGGCGCCGGCACCACGAACAGGACCAGCTCGCCGGCGCCGCCGCCGGGATCCTCGAGGTGCACCACGAGCGCGTCCAGGACCTCCGGTATGTCCTCGACCACGGAGTAGAACTCGCCCGTGCCCAGGCGCACGCCGCCGCGGTTCAGGGTTGCGTCGGAGCGCCCGGTGAGCACGCAGCTGCCGCGCTCGGTGAACATGATCCAGTCGCCCTGGCGCCACACCCCCGGGTACATGTCGAAGTACGAATTCCGGTAGCGCTCGCCGTCCGGATCGTTCCAGAACGCCACGGGCATCGAAGGCATCGGGGAGGTGATCACGAGCTCGCCGAGCTGCCCGGCGGGTGCCTCGTGGCCGTCGGGGTCGAACGCGTGGGCATCGATCCCCAGGCACCGCCCCGTGATCTCCCCCTCGTAGACCGGCTGGGCGAAGCTGCCGGAGACCATGCCGGTGCACACGTCGGTCCCGCCGGAGCCGTTGTTGAGCAGCATCTTCGGGCCTAGCTGCTCGTACGCGTACAGATAGCCCTCAGCCGGCAGCGGCGAGCCCGCCGTACACAGCATCCGGATGCTCGAGAGGTCGCACTCGCGCCCGGGTTGAATTCCGGCCTTCCGGCAGGCCATCAGGTACGCCGGGCTCACGCCCATCACGGTCGGCTGGAGCTCCTCGGCCAGGCGCCACTGCTCGAGCAGGTCGGGCCAGGCCGGGTCGCCGTCGAGCATCACGATCGAGGAGCGCAGGAGTAACGCGGAGACGAGCGCGTTCCACATCATCCATGCGGTGGTCGAGAACCACAGCAGCCGACCCCCCGGCTTGAGGTCCCAGCTCACGCCCTGGTTCTTGTGGTGCTCGATCAACTGGCCCCCGTGGCCGTGCACAATCGCCTTGGGGAGGCCTGTCGTGCCCGAGGAAAACAGCACGTACAACGGGTGGTCTGCCGCAACCGGGTCGAACTCCAGCGGGGCGCTTTCGGCCGTCAGGTCCTCCCAATCGAGCGCGTCAGGCACCCGTGCTTCGCCGTAGGGGACGCCGATCACGTGCTCGAGCGTAGGTAGGGCGCCCCGGATCGCCTCGACCTCGGGCCGGCGGTCGATGTAGCGGTCGCGGAAACCGTACCCGCCGACCGTCAACAGCACGCGGGGTTCGACCTGCCCGAAGCGACCGATCACGCTGCGCGCGCCGAACTCGGGCGCGCACGTGGCCCAGGTCGCGCCCAGGCTCGCGGTGGCGATGAAGGCCGCGAGCGTCTCCGGGATGTTGGGCATGTACGCCACCACCCGGTCACCGCGCTGGACGCCCAGGCGCTGCAGTCCCGCCCGCACCCGGGCGGCGAGATCGCGCAGCTCACCGAAGGTCAGCTCGCGCGGCGGGCGGGTTTGCGAGCGGGCCACCACCGCGACCCGGTCGCGATCCTCCTCGGCGCCCACCAGGTGCTCGGCGTAGTTCAGCTGGGCACCGGGGAACCACTTCGCTCCCGGCATCGTGCGGTCGGCCAGCACGCGCTCATAGGGCACCCGGGCCCGGATCCCGTAGAACTCCCATAGCCCGCCCCAGAACCCTTCGAGGTCGGTCACCGAGAAGCGGTGGAGCTCCTCGAAGGAGCCGAAGTCGCCTCGTCCCTGGTCGCGCAGCCAATTCATGAACCGGCCGAGCTCGGTGGTGTCCCGCCAATCGGCGGGCGGGCTCCAGATGATGTCGCCGATCATCGAGTCCGTCGCAGGATACCCGCGAGAGACTCAAGCGACTTGTCATTGGGTGATCGATTACAGGCAGCCGTCTCCGTCGCTCGGCGCGCCGTGGTTGTCTGAGTCGTCGTCGCCACCGCCGCCCTGGGGAATGCAGCTGCTGGCCGGCATCGGGGTCGTTGCGGTGTGCGTCGTGGTCGGCGGCGGAGGCGGCGGAGTCGTCGCCGTGTGGGTCGTGGTCGGCGGTGGAGGCGGCGGAGTCGTCGCTGTATGGGTCGTGACCGGCGGTGGAGGCGGCGCGGTCGCGGTCGTGTGGGTGGTCACCACCGGCGCCGTCGCCTTGTGCACGACCGCCGCGTGGTGAGCGTGGTGCTTGGGCTTCGACTTCGCCGTCGTGGCCGTGGTCGATGTCGTCGAAGTCGTGCTTGTGGTCGTCGTGGTTGCCGCAGAGCTAGGGCTCTGGGTGGACGTGGAGGTGGAGGACGCCGATCCGCACGCGCTCACGAGTAGCGTGAGTAGGACGGCGGCGAGCGGAATGCGTATGTGTCTCATGGTGGACAAGGACGCCGTCCCGGAGGGGTTGCTTCCCGGATGCTCCGAGGATCTGAACAGGCGGTGAATCCGCCGCTCGTGCGATCGAATCGGCGCCGCGGCCCTGAGACAATCCGGAACATGGAGGACCACGTCCGCGGCTCGGTGCTCGTCGTCGATGACGAGCCGACGATCACCGAAGTGGTGGCTCGGTACCTGAGCCGGGCGGGCTACGCGACCCGGGTCGCGGCCAACGGGCGGGAGGCGCTCGACGCCGCCTCCACCCAGCGCCCCGATCTGGTGGTACTCGACCTGATGCTGCCCGGGATCGACGGCCTGGAGGTGATGCGCCGGCTGCGCGACCAGGACCGCGACCGGATCGCCGTGATCCTCCTGACCGCCAAGAGCGAGGAGTCAGATCGCGTGATCGGCCTGCGGCTGGGAGCCGACGACTACGTGGTCAAGCCGTTCTCCCCGGCGGAGCTGGTGGCGCGCGTGGATGCGGTGCTCCGCCGGGTCGACAGCTCCAGAGCGCAGGAGGCAGCCATCGAGCTCAGCGAGATGACGATCGACCCGGCCTCGCGGCGCTTGTTTGTGCGCGGCGAGGAGGTGCAACTCACCCACCGCGAATTCGAGGTGCTGTTGTTCCTGGCCCGCCATCCCGGCCAGGCGTTCTCGCGCAATCAGCTTATGGACGCCGTGTGGCAGTACTCGTTCTACACCGACACCTCGACCGTGACCGTGCACATCCGCCGGCTTCGCGCCAAGATCGAGATCGATCCCGCTCGCCCCGAGCACATCCAGACGGTGTGGGGGGTCGGCTACCGCTTCCAGCCATGAGACGCACGACCCGCCGTCCCGGCGCCCCGGCCACCATCTCTAGCTTGGTCCGCACCCGGCTCGGGTCGCTGCGCTGGCAGTTCGGACTGGTGGTCGCGATCGTGGTCGCGCCCGTCCTGATCGCGCTGGTGGTCGGTGGGACGCTGATGGTCGTGTCCGACCGCAGCGCGGCGCTGGTGGCCGCGCTGGTGGCCGCCGCCGGTCTCGTCGCGATCGTCGCGGCCCGGGTCGTCGCCGGCGGGATCCTCCGCGACGTGCAGGCGATCCGCGATGGGCTGGCCGCAGTCGGCCAGGGCAAGCGCGACGTGCAGATCGAGACCTCGGCCCGCGACGAGTTGGCCGAGCTGGCCGCGGCCGCCAACGCGATGATCGACCAGCTCCGCGAGGAGGAGGCCCGCCGCGACCAGTCCGACAAAGCCCGGCGGAACCTGATCGCGGCCGTCTCCCACGATCTGCGCACACCGATCACGTCGCTGCGCCTGCTTGCGGAAGCCGTCGGCGACGACATCGTCGAGGACGCCGCGACCCGCCGCGGCTACCTGCGCCGGATGAGTACCCACATCGACGCGCTGAGCGTCCTGATCGACGACCTGTTCGAGCTCTCGCGGCTGGAGGCCGGCGACATCAACTGGTCGCTTGAGCAGGTGCCGCTGCCCGAACTGGTCTCGGAGACGATCGAGGCGATGCGCGTGCAGGCCGAGGCCAAGGGGGTCGCCGTCCGGGCCGAGGTGCCCGACACGCTGTGCCCCGCGCGGGCCAATCCCGAGAAGCTTCAGCGCGTCCTGTTCAACCTGATTCAGAACGCGATCCGCCACACGCCGGCCGACGGGAGCATCGTCGTACGGGCCGAGCCGGTGGCCGCCGGGATCGAGTTCGAGGTGGCCGACACCGGCGACGGGATCGCGCCCGAGGAGCGCGAGCGCGTGTTCACCGCCTTCTATCGCGGCGGGACCGACGCGGCGCGCACCAGCCCCGGCGCCGGCCTGGGGCTGGCCGTTTCGCGCGCCATCGTCGAGGCGCACGGCGGCCGCATCTGGCTGGCCGACGCGGTCGTGGGAACCCGCGTTCGGTTCAGCTTGCCCGCCGCGTAGGCGCGGACGGAACTTTGGCGCTGCGCTCTCGCCTGCGTCAGGTGCATCGCCAAAGTCCACGTTGAGCCGCGCGGGAAGGACTTCCGATTACGTGGCGTCTTCCATAACGAAGGCCCACCGATGCCGATTGCTGCCGACCACGCGTTACCCCTGCCCGCCGGCGTCGGCGCCCCGGCGCGACGCCTCGATCCCAACCAGCTGGGCGATCACCTCGACCGCCTCTACCGTGCCGCCTGGGCCCTGTGCGGAAGTCGCGAGGACGCCGAGGACCTCGTCCAGGACACCTATGCGCGCGTGCTGCAGAAGCCGCGCATGCTGCGCTCCGATGATGACCTCGGCTACCTGCTGCGGGTGCTGCGCAACACGTACTTCTCGCGCCTGCGGGCCGCCGCGCGCCGCCCGCGCACCGATCCTCTCCCGGACGAGCTCGACCGAGTCGAGGACCGGAAGGCTAAAGGACCCGACACGGCGCTCGACTCCGCCGAGTTGTACGCCCAGATCGCTGCACTGCCCGACCCGTTCCGCGAGGCACTCGTCGCCATCGACGTGGTCGGGCTCTCCTATAAAGAGGCTGCGCGGGCGCTGCGGGTGCGCGAAGCCACCATCACCACCCGGCTGTACCGGGCCCGCCGGCGGCTTGCCGACGGCCTCGGGGACTCATCTCGATGAGCGACCGACTTCTCCGCCGCCGCTCGAGCGCGCTCGAGCGCGACCTCGCGCGGCTGGCCGACGGCACGCTGGTCGGCCCGCGGCGTGAGTTACTCGGGCGACTGCTCGACGGCTCACCGGAGCTACGACGCCGCCTGGACGAGCAGCGTCGGGCTCGGACCGCGGTCCGGTCCTCGGCCGCGCGCGAGCATGCCCCGCTCGCTCTGCGCGTTCGACACCACCGGCTGACCACGCACCGAAGCCGCCGCTCGCTCGTGCCAGGTCGGCTCGGCCTCGGCCTGGGACTGGCCGGCATGCTGGCGGCGCTGGCAGCGATCGTCGGCCTGGCCTCCACCGGTCCGGCCGCACCCACGGTCGCGCTCGCCGCCACGGTCGCCGCGCGCCCCGCCGTCGCGAGCGTCGGTCAGCCGCCGGACGATTCGGTCAGGCTTCCCGGGGTGCGGGCGGCCGGCCTTCCGTTCCCGTATTGGGAGGACCGCTTTGGCTGGCGCGCGACCGGCGCGCGGACTGACCGGATCGACGGCCGCGCGATGACAACGGTCTTCTACCGGCGCGGCGGGCGACAGATCGCCTACACGATCGTGTCCGGGCGGCCGCTGGCGCCGGGCACGAGCCCGGTGCGCACACTGACCCGCGCTCGCACCGAGCTTGCCATCTTTTCGACGATCCCCGGGCAGCACATCGTCACCTGGATGCGGCGCGGGCACACGTGCGTGCTGTCGGGACAGAACGCGCCCCTGAACGCGCTGCTCGAGCTCGCGTCCTGGCGAGCCCACGGCCAGATCCCCTACTGATCACCCCGCCAGGTAGGGACCGATCAGCGACAGGTCGGCCGGGCTGAGGCGTTCGCTGGCGGTCTTGAGGTGATGCCAGTAGGGGTAGATCAGCGGCGGTCGGCTGACGACCTCGAGGCGCGCCGTCTCGTCTTCGGTCAGCTCCAGCGATGCCGCGGCGAGATTGTCCGCCAGCTGTTCATCGGTGCGCGCGCCCACAATCACGCTGGCCACACCCGGGCGGGCCAGCAGCCAGGCCAGCGCCACCTGGGCGGGCGACACGCCTCGCTCCTGCGCGACCTCGACCAGCACCTCGATCGTGTCGTAGAGCTTGTCCGCGTCGTAGATCGGCGGCTCGTTCCACTCGGTCGCGTGCCGGGTGCCGGGGGGCGCGTCCTGGCCGCGTCGGTATTTCCCCGACATGAGCCCGCCGGCCAGCGGACTCCAGATCAGCAGCCCGAGGCCCTGATCGAGCGCCGAGGGCACGATCTCGTATTCGGCCGAGCGCTCGTGCAACGACAGATAGACCTGATGGCTCACGAACCGGCTCAGCCCCGTCCGCTCGGAAATCCCGAGCGCCTTCATCACCTGCCAGCCCGCGAAGTTTGAGCAACCCACGTAGCGGACCTTGCCGCTCTGAACCAGATGGTCGAGTGCGGCGAGCGTCTCCTCGAGCGGGGTCTGCCCGTCCCACTCGTGCACCTGGTAGAGGTCGATGTGGTCGACTCCGAGCCGGCGCAGGCTGGCCTCGCACGCCTCGATCACGTGGTGGCGCGAGAGGCCGGCATCGTTGGGGCCGTTGCCCATCGGCAGGCGGCCCTTGGTCGCGAGTACGACCCGATCCCGTAGGCCACCGCGCAGGACCTGGCCGACGATCTCCTCCGACGCGCCCGACGAGTACACGTCGGCGGTGTCGATCAGGTTCACGCCGGCGTCGAGCGCCATTTGGATCTGGCGCCGAGCGCCGTCCAGGTCGGTGTTCCCGACGCTGGCGAAATTGCCCCGCCCGCCGAACGTCATCGTCCCCATCGTCAACTTCGATACGCGCAGCCCGGAGCGGCCGAGCTGCCGGTACTCCATCACGGGCGCAGCACGATCTTCCCGAGGGTGTGCCGGCGCTCGAGCTCGGTGTAGGCGTCCCGCACCTGATCGAGCGGATACACGTCGGCGATCGGTATCTCGAGGTTGCCCGCGTCGATCAGCCCCGCGAGCTCGGCCAGCACCTCGGGGCTCGATCCGGCGAGCGACGCCTCGGTTTTGGCCCCGTACTTCCTGGCCGCGTCCCAGTCGATGATCGTGTCGACGCGATCCGGCGCCACGCCGAGCTCCTCGACAGCGAGCTGCACGTAGCCGCCGCCGTGGGTGTCGACAAACGCGTCGACCGCGCCATCGGCTGCCCGGCGGATCCGCTCGGCGACGCCGTCGCCGTACGTGACCGGGATCACGCCGTGTTCGCGAAGCCAGGCATGGTGGTGCTCGCCGGCCAGGCCGATGACCTTCGCCGCGCCGGCGTCTCGCGCCAGCTGCACGGCGATCGATCCCACGCCGCCCGCGGCGCCAGAGACCACCACGGTGTCGCCGCTCGAGACGCCGACCGCGCGGACCGCCGCCCAGGCGGTGACGCCGGCGACGAACAGCGCCCCGCCGGCCTCCCAGGACACGCCCGCCGGCTTGGCGACCAGGTGGCCGACCGGCACAACGACGAGCTCGGCCTGACTCCCGCGCTCATCGGTCCAGCCGATCACCTCGTCCCCGACCGCGAACTGCTCGACGCCGGGACCGACCTCCTCGACGACGCCGGCCAGGTCACTGCCCTCGCCCGAGGGGAAGGTGGCGGGCCAGCGCTCGTGCAGCAGGCCCTTGCGGATCGATGCCTCTCCCGGATTAATGCCGGCCGCCTTGACGCGGACGAGCACCTGGTCGGGGCCGGGCGTCGGGCGCTCGACGTCGACGACGTTGAGCACGTCGACATCTCCGTAATGGTCGAAGCGGACCGCGCGGGGCATCGCGCACGTTCTAGCAGGAACGCTCGCGCTGCCTGTTTAGCCGAGGTAACGCGCCGTCAACGGCCGCTCGCTGACGCCCCCGTCCGCCGTCCGCTCGACCCGGAAGGCGCGCGCGTCGGGCCGCGAGGTCACGACCTCGACGAGCTCGTGGCCGGCGAACGCCAGCCCGGCGCCGTCGTCGGCGGCCCAGCCATCCGAGAGCTCGCCGCTCGCCACCAACCGCGTGAAGGTCGGCTGCCGCTGCTCCTCGCCGTCATAGTGGGGGCACGCGCTACCGGGGAGCAGGCCGAGGCCGTCGTGCAGCGCCGCGAGCCGGGCGAGGTCGAATGAGTCGGTCACCGACTGCTCGAACCAGCAATTCATCCCGGCGCTCAGCCCGCACATGACCACCCCCTGCTCCCAAGCGGCGCTCAGCACCCGGTCAAGGCCATGGGCGCGCCAGACCGCGAGCAGGCTGGCCGTATTTCCGCCGCCCACGTAGATCACGTCCTGGGCGAGCACGAACGATTCCAGGTCGGAAATCGTCCGTTCGAACAGCCCGAGGTCGGCGGGCCGGCAGTCCAGCTGTGTGAACGCCCGATAGAACCCCGCGACGTAGCCCTCGTCGTCGCCGCTCGCCGTCGCCAGGAAGCAGACCCGCGGCGGCGAGGACCGGGCCAGCGACAGCACGAACTCATCGAGCAGCGGATTGTCGGGCTCCATCGAGAACCCGCCGCCGCCCATCGCCACTATTCGTCGTTGCTCCATCGCCGTAGGTCCTCAGGGCTGGGCGGTGCGGTCGACCACGTAGTGCGAGACGAACTCGTCGCGCTCGACCAGGAAGCGATCGTCCTCGGGATAGAACACGGCGACCTCAGGGTCCTCGCCCGCGAACGCCTTGATTGCCTCCATCGAATCCCACATGCTCAGCGTCACGACCTCGGTCTTGTCGCCCACGTCGCGGCGGAGCAGCCAGGGGGTGGGCGGGGATCCAATTTCTTTCGTCGTCGTGTAGCCGGCCAGGCCGGTGGCTCCCACGTAGTCGGCGTATGCGTCGCCATCGGCCTCAGCCACGGCGCCGCGCCAAATCCGCGCGATCATCGGGTCCTCCTCGGGTCGGGGTCAGCGACCAGGAATTCAACCGGAGAGGCTTCAGGCGATCATCGAGACGCTGCCCGCGCGCGACCCCCCGGCGACCGACCTGGCATTACGCCCGTACAGAGCCGGCAGGGCGGCCTGCATGGTCGCGGGCGTCTCGTCGGTCTCCTCCTGAGCAGGCTCGGTCACCGGCTCACGAGACCCGGCCTGCTCCTGGCGCGAAACGGACGCGGGGCTACCTTGCGCGACCGTGCCCTCGTCCGAGGTCGCCGAGGAGATCCCGGCGTCGACCACCCCGGAGGACACCGAGGTGAGGTACGCGTTGAGCGCGGTCGCTGACTGGATGGCCAATTGGTCGTTCGAGTCGGGAGGGCCTGGCGTCCCAGTGATCGGCAGCCAGCGCGTCGATCTTCAGCGTCCGGATGGTGCATCAAGTGACCGCCGGCTTGGCCAGCACCACCGACGTCTCGATCTGGCGTTCGGAGATCGTCCAATACGCGCGCAGCAACCGGGCGGTCCGCTCCGGGGCGATCAGCTCGAAGCCGTGGCGCTCGTAGAAGCGGATCGCCCACTCGGCGGCAGCCCAGGTGCCGACCAGCATCGGCCGCCCCTGCGATCCGGTGGCCGGATCCAGATCCATCAGGCGCTCGAGCAGCGCCGCGCCGACGCCCAGCCGCTGGTGCTCGGGCAGCACGTAGGCGTGGCGGATCAGATCGACGTCACGGACGGATTGGATCCCCATCACGCCCGCGAGCTCCCCGTCCGCCTCGCAGCCCCAGAACGTGACGCCGGCTGCCAGCTCCTCCGCGAGCTCCTCGGCCGGCATGTAGGGCGCGTGCCAGCAGTCCGCCGGGATCACGCCGCGGTAGGCCTCGGCCGCCAGGTTGACGATGCCCAGGATCACCTCGCGTTCGTCGTCTCGGCACGGGCGGATCGAGCTCACGCGGGTACATTCCCAAAAACGTGCCTAGACCCGAGCACACGCCGCACAACGCGATGGTTGACGCCGGCGAGATCGCGCGCTTCTACGACCGCTGTAGCGACCTGATGCGCGAGCTCCTGGACGGCCTGGCCCAGGCGCCCGACCGCCCGCGCTCCTTTCCGGAGATCGAGGACGCGATCGGCTGGCCGCACCGTCGGATCGCGTCGGTCCTCGGGGGTGTCTGCCGCCTGCGGGTGACGCAGTTTGAGGGTCGGCGCCCGTATCACTTCCTCGAGCCGCGCGCCGCGGCGTCCGGGCGCTGGGAAATGTGGATGGACCGCGATCAGGCGCGAGCCGTCAACGCCGAGCGGCACGCCGGCGCCGCGGCGGCCTGAGCTCTCGCCCCATTCAGGTCGATCGCGCGTGGGCGACCGGCGCCCCGCCCTGTGCGACGGGTGTCCCGACATGGGCGACGTCGAGCGGCTGCCCGGCCAACTGGCCGCCGGCGCAGTCCGCGCTGTGCACCACGCGCCGCGGGTTGGCGATCCCGACCAATCCAACCAGCCCGCCGAGCGCGACGAGAATCGCCGAGATCCCGATTCCGACGTGGAACGCGTGGACCGAGGCGGACTGCACCGCGTGCGCCACCGCCGCGCCCGCCCGCGCCGGATCGACCCGAGCCAGCGTCTGCTGGCGCGCCTGCGCCACCGCGGTACGCGCCGCCGGAGAGAGCGGAACCCCGGCCACAAGCTTGTCGAGCGAGGACTTGAACTGGCCCGAAATGACCGCGCCGATCCCCGCGATCGCGATCAGTCCGGCGACCCGCGCGATCGCGTTGTTGACCCCTGACGCGATCCCGGCGTTTCCCTCCTCGGCGTCGGACAGGACCGCCGCCGTCAGCGGCGCCACCGTGCAGGCTAGGCCGAGCGAGAACACGAGCAGCGCCGGGAACAGGTCGGTGAAGTAATTGACATGCGCGCCGAGTCGCAGCATCAGGGCCAGTCCGACCGCCGCGAGCATCGGGCCCAGGCCCATGAACAGGCGCGGGCCGAACCGATCCGCCAGCCCACCCATCCGCTTGGACAGGAGGAACATCACGATCGTTGAGGGCATCGTCGCGAAGCCGGCGCCCAGCGCGGTGTATCCAGCCACCTCCTGGAGGAACAGAACGAGGAGGAAGAACGTGACGCTCAGCCCACCGTACATCGTGAATGTCTCCACGTTGCCGACTGCGAAGTTGCGCCGCTTGAACAGGCTGAGCGGCAGCATCGGGTACCGCGTCCGCGACTCCCAGAAGACGAAGCAGCCGAGCAGCGCAAAACCTCCGAGCAGGGGGGCCCACACCTCGGCGCTGCCCCAGCCCACCACCGGTTGGCGGATCAGCCCCACTACCGGCCCGGCCAGCCCGAGGAAGGTGAGCACCGCGCCGACCCAGTCGATGTGGCCGTGCCGCGACCCGGGCTTGGGGGCGGGCACCGCGATCGACACGATCGCGAGCGTGGCGATCACGAACGGGACGTTGATGGCGAAGATCAGCCGCCAGGAGACCGCGTCGACGAGCCACCCTCCGGCGAGCGGTCCGATCACGGTGGCGATTCCCGACCACGCCGTCCACGACCCGATCGCCCCCCCGCGTTCCTCGCGTGGGAACGCCGCCACGATCACCGCCAGCGAGCTAGGCATCAGCAGCGCGCCGAACACCCCCTGCAGCCCGCGGCACACGATCAGGAACCCGATCGTGGGTGAGATCGCGCACAAGAGCGACATCACGCCGAACCCGCCTACGCCAATCGAAAAGATCCGCCGCTCGCCGAACAGGTCGCCGAGCGAGCCACCGACCAGGATCAGCGACCCGAGCGTGAGCAGGTACGCGTTCGACACCCATTGCTGGCCGGCCAGCCCGCCGCCGAGATCGGCGCGGATCGCCGGCAGCGCCACATTGACCGCCGTCGCGTCAAGCCCCGCGACGAACGACCCCAGGATCGCCGCGACCAGTGAGAGTCGCTTCTGGCGATCCGTCATCCGGTCACGTTACAGCCCCTCGAGCAGCTCCGGCGAAAGCTCCTCGAGCGAGCCCGAGTCCAAGATGACCGCCGCCAGGGCGAGCGCATCGGGGTCCGGTGGGAACTCGCGATTCGGGAACGCGACCACCAGCATGCCCGCGGCCGCGGCAGCCCGGAGTCCGTTGCTCGAGTCCTCGACCGCCGCGGACCGGGCCGGATCGACTCCGAGCCGTCGGGCCGCCTCCAGGTAGATGTCGGGCGCCGGCTTGCCCCGCGCGACCTCCTCGCCGGCGACCGTCGCGCCGAACGTGCCGGCAAGTCCGCTTGCCTGCAATACCGTGTCGATCACCTCCCGGTTGGCCGAGGAGGCCAATCCCACGGGCCAGCGGGCCGCCACCCGCTTGACCGCATCGACCGCGCCGGGCATCAGGGGCAAGTCGCGCTCGTAGCCGGCGAGCAGGCGCTGTACCACTCGCGCGCTGATCTCCTCGGGCTCGAGCGGGACGCCGAGCTCGTCGCGCACGTAGCGGCTCCACTCCGGCGCGCTCATCCCCATCATCGCCCGGGTCGCCTCGGGCTTCCAGTGCCCGCCGGTCTCGGCGACGACCGCCCGCCGGGCCGCGTCCCATGCTCCCTCGGAGTCGATCAGCACGCCGTCCTGATCGAAGAAAACGGCCTCGAGCTCGCGTCCCCGCCCGCCTCCGGAGTTAGATTTTGAGCGCGCCATGTTCGACCACCTGACGATACGGGTCAGCGACTACGAGGCCTCCGAGCGCTTCTACGTCACCGTGCTCCGCGCACTGGGGATCGAGCCGAGCTCGGCGTCCGGGACGTCCGCGCGCTGGCGCGACTTCATCATCACCGCCTCCGACCTCGACCACCCGACCACCCGCCGGCTGCACGTCGGCTTCGTGGCGCCCTCGCGTGAGCTGGTCGACGCGTTCTGGCGCGCCGGCACCGAGGCCGGTTACCGGGACGACGGGGCCCCCGGTCTCAGGCCGCGGTATGCGGACGACTACTACGGCGCCTTTCTGCTCGACCCCGACGGCAACAGCGCCGAAGCCGTTCACGACGGCGATCAGCGCCGCGGCGGGATCGTCGACCACCTGTGGATCCGGGTGGCCGACCTGGAGCGGGCCAGGAGCTTCTACGACACGATCGCGCCGCACGCGGGGCTGCATAGGGATCACGACACGGCCGAGCGCGTGGCATACAGCGGCGCGAGCGGGAGCTTTTCGTTATTGCCCGGCGAGCCGACCGAGCACCTCCACGTCGCGTTCCCGACCCGCGACGACGGCGACGTCGAGCGTTTTCACGCGGCGGCGGTGGCGGCCGGCTACGAGAGCAACGGCGAGCCCGGCGAACGGGCGCGCTATCACCCGGGCTATTACGCCGCGTTTGTGCTCGACCCCGACGGGAACAACATCGAGGTCGTCAACCACAATCGCTAGAGGCACCCCACGTGGCGGTGGGCGTAGGATTCGCGACATGAGCGACGAGACAATCGCCAACCGGATCGAGAAGCTGGTCTCCGAGGAGCACGGCCTCCGCCACCGCGAGGAAGCCGACACCAACAACGACGACCGGCTCGAGGCCGACCAGGAGCGCCTGCGCGAGGTCGAGATCGAACTCGACCGCTGCTGGGACCTCCTGCGCCAGCGCCGTGCCCTTCGCGACGCCGGGGCTAACCCCGACAACGCCCGCGTCCGCGACCCGGACACGGTCGAGCGCTACTGGCAGTAGCCCCCCGGGGGTGCAAAAGTCGCGAAAGCGACGCTAGTCGCGCCGCATCCGGGACATAAGCGCCTCAGAGGCGCTTATGTGCGGTTTGCTCGCGCAGCCGGGCGGCTTTCGTGCGTTTTGCACCCCCGGGGCCCAACCACCGACCACCGTCCCTTGACGGCCTTGTCAAGCTGACAGGCGACAGAACAAACCCGGGGAGACGAGGGCCATGGAGCTGGACGGGATCCACCACATCACCTGCATCACCGCCGACGCGCCCGGCAACGTGGACTTCTACGCGCGCGTGCTCGGCATGCGCCTGGTCAAGAAGACGGTCAACTTCGACGCCCCGGACGTCTACCACCTGTACTTCGGTGACGAGCGCGGCGCGCCCGGCTCGATCCTCACCTTCTTCGAGTTCCCCGACGCGGCTCCGGGCCGTGCCGGCGCCGGGATGATCCACCGGCTTCGGTGGCGCGTCGCCACAGTGGACGCGCTCGCCTTCTGGTCCGACCGCCTCTCCGCCGAGAGCATCGAAGTCGAACGGGGCAACGATGCGATCCGATTTGACGACCCCGAAGGGCTCAATCTCGAGCTTGCGATCGTGGACACCGAGGACGAGCCGTTGACCGCCCACGCGGACGACATCCCGGCCGAGCTTGCCCTCCAAGGCTTCGACGGCGTCCGCGCGTACGGACGAAACCGCGACGAGGAGGACAAGGTCCTGACCGAGGTCATGGGGTTCGAGCTGACCGCCCCCGGTGAGTACCAACTGACTGGAGGCCGTACTGCGAACTACGGCTACGACGACCCGCCGTCCGCGGCCGGCCTCCAGGGCGCCGGCACCGTCCACCACATCGCGTGGTGCGATCGCGACGACGAGCACGATGCCTGGCGCGCGCGCCTGGTCGAGGCCGGACAGCGCCCCACGCCCGTCATCGACCGCCAGTACTTCCTGAGCATCTACTTCCGCGAGCCGCGCGGGGTGTTGTTCGAGCTGGCCACCCCCAGCCCGGGCTTCGCGATCGACGAGGATCCCGACCACCTGGGCGAACAACTCCGGCTCCCACCCCAATACGAAAACCTTCGCGACCGTCTCGAGGCGGAGCTGACCCCGCTCGTCAACCCGCGGGCTACGGCCGCGACTTAGGCCGCGAGCGGCGCGGCGACCCGATCGAACTCGGCCCGCAGCTGCGTCACCAGCGGCGAGTCCGACAGGAGCCGCTCGAGCAGCTCCACACAGCGGCGGTAGTGCGTCAGGCGCCTCTTGGGGAGCGATCGCGTGGCTGCAAGCTCGCGCACCTTGGAGATCTTGTCGGCGGCGAACACCATCAGCGCTTCGGGCCCGGCGGCGGCGACCTGGTCGCGTAGCGCAGCTTTCCGCCGCGCATAGCCCGGGATGTCCGGGTCCTCGGTCACCGCGACCACCAGCTCGGTCGTATGGGGGCCGAATCGATCCCGCAGCTCACCCACGGTGGCGCCCGCCTTCTCGATCGTGTCGTGCAGGACGCCGGCGGCGATCACCTCGTCCGGCGCGCCGGCCCGGTAGAGAAGCTCGGCCACCTCGAGCGGGTGCTCGATGAACGGTACGCCGTCGGCCACGCGCCGCTGGCCTGCGTGGCGTTCCTCGGCGTACGCTAAGGCCGCCCGCGTCCTGGGCAGACGCGCATCCAAATCTCCAAAGCGTCGCGCACGGACCACGAGCGGCGCGAGTCTATCCCATCCCGCAATTTCCGAGGATTTATTTCGGTGCTCGCCCGATTGATTTGGATCCCGCCCACCCCGCCATCGAGCGTGAGCCCTAGCTTGGCGCCGCGACCGCCGGTTCCGGCTCGGGCTCGGGTGCCGGCGGGGGCGGCATGTTGACGCCGGCTGCGGCGTAGGCAGCTGGTGCGTCGAGCGTCTCGGCGAGGAGCAGGGCGTGGGCGAGGCCGTCGAGCTGGTCGCGGTGGGTGCTGAGCAGCTCGGTGGTCTCGGTGTGGAGGTCCTCGACCAGCTTCTGCACTTCCTGGTCGATCAGCCACTCGGTTTGGGGCGAGACCTCGCTCGAGCCCGGCAGGAACGGACTCTGCCCGTCTTGGGGAAGCAGTGTGAGCGGCCCGAGCTTGTCGCTCATGCCCCACCGGCCGATCATCGAACGCGCGATCTGGGTGAGCTGCTGGAGGTCGGATTCGGCCCCGGTGGTGATCTGGTGGTAGACGACCTCCTCGGCGGTGCGGCCGCCCAGCGCCACCTTGATCTTGGCCTCGAGTTCGTCGCGCGAGTAGGACACCCGGTCGGCGTCGGGGGTCGACAGGGTGACCCCGAGCGCCTGGCCGCGCGGGATGATCGAGACCTTGCGCACCGGGTCGGCTCCCGGGGTGAGCATCCCGACCAGCGCGTGCCCCGATTCGTGGTAGGCGGTGCGCTCGCGGTCCTCCTTGCTCAGCATGATTCCGCGCGGGGCGCCGAGCAGGATCTTCTCGAGCGAATCGGTGAAGTCGGCCATCTGGACCTTGTCGTGCCCGAGCCGGGCAGCGCGGAGCGCGGCCTCGTTGCACAGGTTGGCCAGGTCGGCGCCGACCATCCCGGGCGTGGTGGAGGCGATCTGCCCGAGGTCGACGTCGGAGGCGAGCGGGATCGAGCGCGTGTGGACCTCGAGGATCTTCTGCCGGCCCGGCCGATCGGGAGGCTGCACGGCCACCCGTCGGTCAAAGCGCCCGGGTCGCAGCAGAGCGGGGTCGAGGATCTCAGCCCGGTTGGTCGCGCCGATCACGACGACCGCCTGGTTCGGCTCGAAGCCGTCCATCTCGGTCAGGATCTGGTCGAGCGTCTGCTCGCGCTCGTCGTTGGCGCCAGTCACCGAGGCCGACCCCTGGCGCGATCGGCCGATCGCGTCGAGCTCATCGATGAAGATGATCGACGGCGCGGCCTCCTTGGCCTTGGCGAACAGATCGCGCACGCGCGCAGCGCCGACGCCGACGATCGCCTCGATGAACTCCGAGGCGGCGATCGAGAAGAACGCGGCGTGCGCCTCCCCGGCCACCGCCCGCGCGAGCAGCGTCTTGCCCGTGCCTGGCGGGCCGTATAGCAAAACGCCGTGGGGTATCCGTCCGCCGAGCTTCTGGTAGCGCTCCGGCGTCTTTAGGAAGTCGACGATCTCGCTCAGCTCGCCCTTCGCCTCGTCGATCCCGGCCACGTCGTCGAACGTGACCTGGATCGTCTGGGGATCGACCCGTCGCGCCTGCGAGCGCCCGAACGCCCCCAGCCCGCCCAGACCACCGCCACCGGCGGCCATGGCGCGCCGCGCGAACAGGTAGATCACCCCGAACAGCAAAAGCGTCGGCCCGAACCCGAGCAGCAGCTCGGCCAACAGCGAAGTGCCTGGGTTGGGGTTCTTCGCGTTGACCTGGACCCCTTGCGATTGCAGCTCGCTCACCAGGTCATTGCTGTTCCAGAAAGACGGGATCTGGGTCGCGAACAGCGTGGTCGGAGTCGCGTTCTTGTCGTTGGCCGGATAGGTCACCTTCGACTTGAACGTCCCATCGATCGTGTCGCTCTTGGTCGTGATCGAGGACACCTGGCCGTCGTGGACCTTGTTCAGGAAATAGGGGCTGAACGGCACGGTCACGCGCGGCTGTCCCCCGGGCTGGAAGACGAGGAGCGACAGCCAGTTCAGGGCGAGCAGGATGACGAAGAAGATCCACAGCCCGCGCCAGCGGTGCGGGGGCGCGGGCTTGTGCTCATCCGGCATTCCCCGGCCGTCCGGCGCCGGGGCCACCCGCCAGCCCCGCTTATCGCGCGGCATGGGCGCCGGCGGGACCGCCTTTTCGGACCCGTTGGAGGTCCTGGGGGTGAGATCCGAGTCGCTCACTGGCACTCATTGTCCCGATTCAGAGCGTCGGGACGAAAAACGACCCTACCCCGCCCTCTCGGGCCCTATTAAGCTGGGCTCAGCGCAGAGCCAGCCGGTGCCCAAAAATCGTCCGACGAGGAGCAAAACATGACATCAACGCAAGCGCACCTTCCGGCCCTCGCCGATCCTCATCAGCGCGATGACGTCGGCAACCAGATGCAGGCGACGCTCGTCGAGCTGATCGACCTGTCGCTGCTCGGCAAGCAGCTGCATTGGAGCGTCGTCGGGCCGCTGTTCAAGCCTTTGCACGAGCAGCTCGACGAGCTCGTCGACTCGTGGCGTGAGCTCTCCGACGTGGTCGCTGAGCGAGCCGTGGCCTTGGGCCACTACGTCGATGGCCAGAGCGCAACGGTGGCGGCCGCCAGCGGGCTTCACAAGGTCGAGCGCGGCGCGGTCGAGGACCACGTGGTCGTGCGCGAGCTCACCGGGCGGCTGGCCGACGTGGCCGAGCGCGTGCGCGAGCGCATGGATCGCCTGGGCGAGATCGATTCGGCCTCCGAGGACGTGCTGATCGAGGTAGTGCGGGAGCTCGAGAAGCAGCTGTGGATGATCCGCGCGCAGTCCCCACTGGCAGGCGGCAGCTGATGTCGCCGATCTCGCGCGGATTTGTCGGGCGGCACCGACCGGCGTCGGATTCGTCGCGGCTGCCGCCGGGCCAGTACCTCGAGCGGGGGTTCCCGGTGCTGTCGGCCGGTCCCACGCCCCACACGCCGCTCGATCAGTGGACGTTCCGGATCGACGGCGCGGTGGGTAAGTCGGTGTCGTGGACCTGGCAGGAGTTGCTCGCGCTGCCGGCCGAAACGCCGACGGTCGACATCCACTGCGTGACCAAGTGGTCGAAGTTCGACACGCAGTGGAAGGGGGTGTCGGTCGACACGCTGCTCCAGGGCGTCGACACGCCCGCCGCGTACTTGACCGCGTTCTCCGACGGCGGCTACACGACGAACCTGCCGCTCGACGACGTCAGGGGCGGCAAGGCATGGGTGGCCTACGAGTACGACGGCTCCCCGCTTCACCCGGAGCACGGCGGCCCGGCCCGCCTGCTCGTGCCGCACCTGTACTTCTGGAAGAGTGCCAAGTGGGTGCGCGGGCTCACGCTGACCCTCGACGACGAGCCGGGCTTCTGGGAGACGTACGGCTACCACGACCGCGGCGACCCATGGAAAGAGCAGCGCTACCAGGGGGATTAGGCCTGCCCGCGCCGCTGACCTGGCAGCTCGCCAAGGTCATCGAGCTCGTCGTCGAGACGGCGCGGGTCACGAGCGTCGTGCTCGACCCGCCCGCCTGGCTCGGGCACCGCGCCGGTCAGCACGTCGACGTGCGCCTGACCGCCGAGGACGGCTATCAGGCTCAGCGCAGCTACTCGATCGCGTCGGCCCCCGAGGACGAGCATCTCGTCTTGACCGTCGAGCGCCTCGAGGACGGCGAGGTCTCGCCCTATCTGGTCGACGTGCTCCAGCCCGGGGACGAGCTCGAGCTGCGCGGCCCGATCGGCGGCTACTTTTTGTGGGAGGAGTCGCTCGGCGGGCCGGTGACGCTGATCGGCGGCGGCTCGGGCATCGTGCCGCTGCGCTCGATTCTGCGCCACTGGGTGGCGAAGAGCGCCACCGTCCCGGTGCGAATGGTGTACTCGTCACGCGCGTGGAACGAGGTGATCTACCGCGACGAGCTCCTCGCCGACATGCGCGACCACGAACGATTCGAGCTCGACTTCGCGCTGACCCGGGAGTGGCCCGAGGACTACACCGGGCACACCGGCCGGATCGACCGCGCGCTGGTCGAGCTGGCCGCGCCGCCGGCCGACCGCCCGCTCGTCTACGTATGCGGACCGAACGGATTCGTCGAGACCGCGGCCAACTGGCTGGTCGAGCTAGGCCATGACCCGGGCCGGGTCAGGACCGAGCGCTTCGGCCCGACCGGGACCTGACGGTCTTTCGGCGCTTGGGCTTCGCCTTGGGCTTGGCCGCCCGGCGCTTGGCGTGGGTGGGCGTCTTGCGCTTCTTGGCCTGCTTGCTCGCCTTCGCGTGACGCGGTGACTGTGCCGGCGCGGCTCCCGTTCCGCCGCCCGAGGTATTCGGCGGTGGCGAGGACGGCGACGACGCGCCCGGCGGCTCCACCACGCCCGACTGGATGCTGATCGCCCGCGTCGACCCGGTCGCATTGGTGGCCGTGACGATCGCGTAGAAGCTGGAGTCGAGGTCGGCTGAGGCGATCGTGTAGGTGGCGCCCGTGGCGCCGGGTATGGCCAGGCAGACCCCCAGCCAGCACCGCTCCCACTGGTAGGCGTAGCCACTCGGCGTGCGGCTCCAGCTGCCGGTGCTCACGCTCAGGGTGCTGCCTACAGTGGCGGCACTGCTCACCACCGGTCGGACCCGGTTGCCGGGCGCGGCGTACGGTGGGTCTCCGCCCGCCAGCGCCACCGCGGCGGCGGCGTCGAGCTCGCCGCCGCTCGACGATTCGCCGGCGAACTGGGGTTCCTGATCGACGCTCGCGAGCAGGTCGCTCTTGAGCTGGGCGGTCGACAGCGACGACTTGCGGGAGAGCATCAGCGCGAGCGTCGCCGACACCATCGGCGCGGCCATCGAGGTGCCGTCGGCGTAGGCGTACTGGGCGGTGCCGCCGTTCGAGAGCCATGTCGAGAGGATGTTCACGCCGGGCGCGAACAGGGCGACGCTCGTGGCGCCGTAATCCGAGAAGCTCGCGGGCTCGTCGTTCTGGTCGGAGGCGCCGACGCAGATCACGTTGGCCTCGGTCAGATCGCACGGGTAGAAGGGCGTGCTCGCGTTGTCGTTGTCGGTGCCGCTGTTGCCGGCCGCGACCACGTACAGAGTGTTGGGATGGGCGGCGATCGCCTGCTCGATCGCCTGGGACGGGGTGCCCGAGCCGAGGCTCGCGTTGACGATCGGCACGCCGGCATTGCCGGCGTAGTTGAACGCGGCCGCGACGTCCGCGTCGGTGCCGTTGCCGCTGGAGTCGAGCGCCTGCAGCGGCATCACGTGCGCGCCCGGCGCCACGCCGCTGACGCCGATGCCGTTGTTCTGGACCGCCGCGATGATCCCGCTCACGTGGGTGCCGTGGCCATCCTGGTCCTGGGTGTCGCTGTTGCCGTTGATCCACGAATAGCCCGGGACGAGCTGTCCCATCAGATCGGGGGCGGTGGCATCGACGCCGGTATCGACGACGGCGAGGGTCACGCCGGCGCCCGTGGCGTGGGGCCAGACGTAGCTCGCGCCGATGTCGTCGCCGGCCGTCCCGCTTGTGTCGCTGGTGCCGTCGACCCGCTGACCGGTGTTCTGCAAAGCCCACTGCTGGGAGAAGTACGGATCGTCAGGGGTGGCGGTGGCGTGGACCTCGCCGTCGGGCTCGGCGTAGGCGATCTGCGGCTCACTCGCAAGCCGCGAGACCGCGGTCGCCAGCGCTCCGGCCGGAGCGCGGTCGAGCTCAGTGCCCGGCAGCGGTCCCGGCCCCAGATAGGTCACGCCGGCCTGCGCGCGGAGGGCGTCGAGCTGCTCCGCGGATACTCCCGGCCGCCGGTCGAGGACGATCTCGCGCACGCCCTGGGCTTGCATCGAGCGGACCTGGGCAGCCGACATCACCGGTCCGAAGTTGGACGCGTGGGCGGCCGGGACGAAGATCAGCCCGGCCGCGAGCGCCGCCGCGGCGGCGCGAAGGTTCGCGGGCATCGAGAGCACAGCTCGGACCTGTGTCGGCCGGCCACCCGCAGCCCTGTCCTTCTGGGGCGCCGTCTAGACAAGTCATCGAGAAGGCCGCTTTACCCCTCGCTGCTGCGGACGTAAGATCGAACGCGGGCGCCATGATCGTTCGGATTCGACTCGGCAGCGGTCTCGCCCGGCTCGCGCCGGGTCCGATTCTCAGCGTCGAGCTACCGAACGGCGCGACGGTGGAGGATCTGTACGAGCGGCTCGCGTCAAGCGCCCCCGAGCTCGGCGGCGCACTGGCGTCGGCAGTCGCGGTCGTCGAAGGCCAGCACGTGGGCCGCGACCGGATGCTGTCCGGCGACCAGGAGGTGGCGCTGCTGGTCCCCGTGGCCGGTGGATAACCAACCATCCCGGAAAGAAGGAGTGGCCCGTGGCAATCGATTCAGCTGACCCCCGAACTGGAGAAGCTCAACGGACGGTGTTCGTCGACAGCTTCACCAACGGTCTGCTCGGGCCGGACGTGGCCATGCTCGGGCCCGTGGCGGACGGTGGCCATGTCGTGTGGAACTCGTCCCCCGGTTGCTGGGGCCCGATGATCACCCCGTCGATCCGCGGGGGCCACGAGGTCGCGCAGCCGGTGGCGGTCGCCGGCGCCGAGGTCGGCGACGCGATCGCCGTCCGGATCAAGGACATCGAGGTGACCTCGCTGGCCACGGCGTCGGGCACCGATCAGCCGATGGACGGCCGCTTCAAGGGAGATCCGTTCTGCGCTCCGGTATGTCCCGGGTGTGGCGCGGAGTGGACCGAGACCCGGATCGAGGGGATCGGCCCCGAGTCGGTCCGTTGCGTGAATTGCGGCGCCGATGCCACGCCGTTCACGTTCTCCAACGGCTACACGATTGCCTTCGACGAGCTGCGCACGGTCGGTCTCACCGTGCCCCAAGCGACGGCCGAAAGGTTCGCGCGGGAGGCGCCCCGGTTCGCCGCGCTGCCCGACAACTCGGCGCAGAACCCGATCCTGACCTTCGCCCCGCACGACATCGTCGCCCTGGCCACCCGACTGCGGCCGTTTCTCGGGCAGATCGGCACCTCGCCGTCGATCACCATGCCCGACTCCCACAACGCGGGCGATTTCGGGTCGTTCCTGATCGGCGCCGCCCACGTCTACGGGCTGACCGCCGAGGAGCTCCAGCAGAACAAGACCGATGGTCACATGGACATCGACGCGGTCCGCGCCGGCGCGGTCCTGATCTGCCCGGTGAAACTGCCCGGGGCCGGCCTGTACCTCGGCGATATGCATGCCCTCCAGGGCGACGGTGAGATCGCCGGTCATACCTGCGACGTCTCGGGGACCGTCACCCTCCAGGTCGAGGTGGTCAAAGGCCTCGGAATCGACGGGCCGATCCTCTTCCCGGTCGCCGACGACCTGCCGTTCCTGGCCAGGCCGCTCAGCCAGGATGAGCGTTTGCGGGCGAGCGCACTGGGCCGGCGCTACGGAGTCGAGCAGATCGAGGAGTCGCTTCCGATCTCAGTCATCGGGACCGGCCCCGACCTGAACAGCGCCACCGACAACGGCCTGGCCCGCGCCGCGGAGCTGCTCGGGATGTCGGTCCCGGAGGTCAAGAACCGGGCCACGATCGCGGGTGCGATCGAGATCGGGCGTCACCCGGGCGTCGTCCAGGTCACCTTCCGCGCGCCCGTGGAGCGCCTCCAGGCATGTGGCCTCGACCGCTATGCGGCCGAGCAGTACGGCGACCACTAAGTGTCCTTCTCCCTATCGCCCGCGCGGGCGGCCGCCGTCGCCGCGCGGGCGATGGTCGCCACCAGCCAGCCGCTGGCCACCCTGCACGCCCTCGACGTCCTGCGCGAGGGAGGCAGCGCGGTCGACGCCGCGATCTGCGCCGCCGCCGTCCTGTGCGTGACCGAACCACATGCCACCGGCGTGGGTGGTGATCTGTTCGCGCTCGTCCGCGAGTCATCCGGGGCGTTGCACGGGCTGGACGCCGCCGGGCCGGCGCCCGCGTTCGCCCCGCGCGAGCCGGTCGCCGAGCACGGGCCGCACTCGGTCGATGTTCCGGGCGCCGTCGCCGGCTGGGGTGAGCTGTCGGCGCGGTTCGGGCGAAGGGGGCTAGGGCGCTGCCTTGCGCCCGCGATCGAGCTTGCCGCCGGCGGGGTCCCCGCCGGCTTCAACTGCGCCCGGGTCTGGCGCGCGAGCCCGCGCGCGCCCGCGGCATTCGGTTCAGCACCCGAGTTCGGCTCTCGATACCGGTTGCCCGAGCTCGCGGCCACCTTGGAAGGAATCGCCGCCGACGGCCCCGAGTTCGTTTACGGCGGTCCGACCGCGGAGGCGATCGCTGCCGCGAGCTGGCTCACGCTCGATGACCTGGCCGGCTACCGGCCGCGCTGGGTGGCGCCGCTGATCGCGCCGTATCGCGGCCATGAGGTGGCCGAGCTGCCTCCCCCGACGCAGGGCGTGGCCGCGCTCGAGGCGCTCGCCATCCTGGGCGACTGGGACGCTGAGTTGCGTGACCAGGTGGTCGCGGTCGGCCTCGCCCTCGAGGATGCGCTGGCCACGGTTCGGGACGGCGCCGACGTAACCCACCTCCTGGCCGACGAGCACGTGGTCGCCCGCCGGGCCCGGCTGCCCGGATCGGTCGCCGAGCCCGCCGGCGGGACCGTTTGCGTCTGCGTCGTCGACGCCGACGGGATGGCCGTGTCGCTACTTCAGAGCCTGTACGATGCGTTCGGCTCGGGCGTGGTGGCCGGGCCCACCGGCATCGTTCTGAACAACCGCGCCGCCGGCTTCGCCGTGCAGGGCGAGGTGGTCGGCGGCACGCGTCCGTACCACACGCTGATCCCGGGGATGCTCACCCGGGACGGGGAGCTCGTCGGCCCGTTCGGCCTGATGGGTGGCTTCATCCAGGCCCAGTCGCACGTGCAGTTCCTGTGCGCCTTGATGAATGGATCACCCACCCACCCCGGCCCGGGAGATCCCCAGGCCGCACTCGACCGCGGCCGCTTCCGGATCGATGGGCGCACGCTGAACCTCGAGCAACCGCTATGGGCGCACGCCGGCGACCTGGCGGATCTCGGCTTCGAGATCCGCCATGACACCGCCCGCTCCCCGTTCGGAGGCGGCCAGGCGATCATCGTGCACGACGGAACCCTGTTCGGCGGCTCAGACGCGCGCAAGGACGGCTGCGCGCTCGGTTTCTAGTGACAGCCGTTCCCTTACGCATCGCGCGTCTGGGTGCGCCACGCGCCCACGGCGGCCGGGACCAGAAGCCACGCGAGCGCCACCGCGACTGCGACGCCACCGACCATCGTCACGCCGGTGTCGATCTTGAACGGGGCGAGCTGGCTGAGGGCCGGCGTCAGCAGCCCGTCTCGTATCGAGCCGAGCGAGGTGACGTTGAGGAGCGCCTCCGTGACGATCGCCTGCCACCCGATCACCGCGGTCAGCGCCAGCGCGCGCGAGCCGGTTAGCGACCCGACTCCGACCGCGAATCCCACCAGCAGCGCGTTCGAGACCACGAGCCAGGCTGCCGACTCGAGGATCAACGACATGCCCGGGGTCGGAAGCGAGCCGGCGAACACGAACGATGCCGCCAGCGCGAGCAGGAACCCCACGCCGTTGAAGGCGAGCGTGACCAGGGTCGCGGCCGGCGCTCTCACGAAGAACAGTGAAAGGCGCGAGCGGCCCGTCGCCACCAGGTCGCGGAACACGCCGCTCGACAGGTCGGCGGTTCCCGCCTCGGTGCCGATCAGCGCGGCGGTCAGGGCGCCGAAGATCAGGGCCAGTGCCCGCACGGCGCGCTCGAAGCGATCCACGCCGCCGGCGGGCCCGTTCATCGCCGGGTTCGAGGCGTGCTCGATCGCGCTGTAGCCGAAAAACAACAGCACGACGCAGATCGAGAGCACAAACGCGAGGCCCATCACCGCCCGGTTGCGGCGCAGTTTCAGGATCTCGGCGCCGAGCATCTGGCGCGCGACTATCAGGGTCATGACGTAGCTCCCACTCTTGACGTGATCTCCAGGAATCGGTGCTCGAGCGACTCCCGGACGGGCTCGAGCCTGAACACGGCGATGCCGGCGCCGACTAGCCGGCGGTTGATGTCGGCGACGCCGTCCACACCGGCGAGGACGATGCGCAGCCCATCCGCGGTCTCGCGCGCCGCGGCGACGGACGGATGGCCGTCGAGCAGATCGAGCGCGGCGTGCGTGTCCTCGCAGCCGACGTCGAGCTCGCGCCGCTCGCCGCCGAGCAGGGTGTCGATCGGGCCCTGCGCGATCAGCCGGCCCCGGTCGATGACCGCCGCCGCGTCGCACGTCTTCTCGACTTCGTCCAGGAGGTGGGAGGAGAGGAACACCGTCCGTCCCTCGCCGATCAGCTCGCCGATCATCGTCCGGAACTCGAGGATCCCCCCCGGATCGAGTCCGTTCATCGGTTCGTCGAGGATCAGCAGCTCGGGGTCGGCCAGCAGGCAGCGCGCCACCCCGAGCCGCTGGCGCATCCCCTGGGAGTAGCCGCGCACGCGGTCGCCGTCGCGGTCGCTCAGTCCAACCCGGCGCAGGGCGCCGTCGATCCGCGCGTGGGCTTCGGGCCCGCGCACCGCGGCGACGATCTGGAGGTTCTCCCGCCCCGTGAGGTGCGGGTGAAAGTGCGGCTCTTCGACGATCGCGCCCACGCGCGCCAGCACCTCGGCGCGGTAAGCCGGGATCGGGCGATCGCGGATCCGCATGACTCCGCTATCGGCGGAGGTGAGGCCGAGGAGCATCCTGATCAGCGTCGTCTTGCCGGCGCCGTTGTGACCGAGGAAGCCGAACGCGCACCCTCGGGGCACGCTCAGGTCCAGGTCGATCACGGCCGGGCGCTCGCCGAAGCGTTTGCACAGGCCGTGCGTCTCGATGATGGTTGCGGTGTCGCTCATGGCAGCATCATCGGTGCGCGACGATCCGCCGTCGTCGGCCACGGCGGCGATTGACGGGTCCGGCCCGGGGCGGATTTCTCCGCCTGTTTCCCCCTTGCGACGGAGGCCCCTTGCAGCAGGCAGGACCCGTGGGCGGGACTAATTCCCGCCGGGGCGGACCAGGCCGATCTCGTACGCGAGCACGACGGCCTGTACGCGATCACGCAGCCCGAGCTTCATCAACACGTTCGAGACGTGAGTCTTGACCGTCGCCTCACCCACGACCAGCGCCTCGGCGATCTCGGCGTTCGACATGCCCTGGGCGAGCAGCTCGAGCACCTCGCGCTCCCGCTCGGTCAGTTCGGACAGTGCCTCGGGGTGCCGGCCGACCGGGGCGGGCAGCCGCCGGCCGACGCGGTCGAGCAGCTGTCGGGTGACCGCCGGGGTGAGCAGCGCGTCGCCCGCCGCCACCACGCGCACGGCGCGCACCAGCTCCTCGGCGGGCACGTCCTTGGTGATGAAGCCGCTGGCGCCGGCGCGCAACGCGTCGACGATGTACTCGTCCAGACCGAACGTGGTGAGCACGAGGACCCGATAGTTCGGAAGCTGCTTGATCGCCTCGATCCCGTCCAGGTTTGGCATCTGGATGTCCATCAGCACGACGTCGGGCCTGGTCGCGCGCGCCGCGGCCACCGCCTCGAGTCCGTCGCCCGCCTCGGCCACGACCTCGAATCCATTGGCTTCGAGGACGGCCCGGAACCCGGCCCGCATCAGCGGCTGGTCGTCGGCGATCAGAAGGCGGATGCGGGCCACGGATTCAGTGCAGGGGAAGGGAGGCGTGGACGCGGTAGCCGGCGCCCTCGGCCCCCGGGCCGGTCTCGAGACGGCCCCCGAACAACGCCACCCGCTCGCGCATCCCCAGCAGCCCGTGCCCGCCAGATGACCCGTTCACCCCGGCCGGTGGGCCAATTCCATCATCGAGCACGGTGACGCCGAGCGCGTCCTCCGAGTAGGACAGAGTCACGACTGTCTGCTGGGCCGCCGCATGCCGGATCACGTTAGTGAGCGCCTCCTGGACGATTCGGTACACCGATAGGTCGACCCCCGGGGGAAGTTCTCGGACCGTCCCCTCGACGCTCAGACTGGCGGCGAGTCCCGCCTCGCGCGCGCGCGCGATCAGGCGCTCGAGGTCGCGCACACCGGGGTTGGGCTCTCGCTCGGGGGCGCCGGCGTTCTGCACCCGGAGCACGCCGAGCATGCGGTGCATCTCCGAGAGCGCCTCGCGGCCGAGGTCGGCCATGCGCGTCAGCGAGGTCTGCTGCTCGTGATCGCCGCCGCCCGTGGCGGCGAGCGCCTGGGCCTGGACCACCATCAGCGAGACGTTGTGCGCGACCACGTCGTGCAGCTCTCGGGCGATGCGTAGCCGCTCCTCGGCCACCGAGTGCTGTGCCATCAGCTCGTGCTCACGCTCGAGTCGCTCGGCGCGCTCGTGCAGACCGGTGACGTAGTCGGCCCGGGCGCGAAGCCAGAGGCCGACCGCCACGGCGAGCCCGACCGCCACGAACCGCGAGATGATGCCTCCTGCCGTCAGGGTGTCACCATGCACCCAGGGAGCGACGCTGATCGACAGCGCGGCGACCGCGGCGGCGGCGACCACTGTCGTCCGGTCCTCGTACTCCGCCACCGTGAAGATGGCCAGCAGGACCGGTAGGGTCACCACAGGGCCATAGTCGACGGCGACCGCGATTCCAAGCACGACCCCAAGCACAAGCACCGGGGAACGGTGCCTGGCCAGCAGCGCCGCCAGACTTGCCAGCAACGCCAAGGCGAGCCCGGCGGCCGAGATGTGGCTCACTCTCGACTCGACGTGGATTGCCCCGAAGCCCTCGATCAGGATGAACACGAGCGGCCCGTAGTCGAGCAGCCAGTCGGGCAGCCGCCAGCCAAATGCCGTGGTCAGGGGACGGCCGGCAGGACGACTCCCGGTGCGGCGCGCGAAGGTATTCACCCACCCGAGCGTAGACCTCGACGCGCGGGCTTGCATCCCTCCAGGCGGGGAAACGCGGCTCCTACTTTCGGCGGATTGACACGCGCGCGGGTCTACTACTACACTGCGTAGTAGATTGGTGTGGTGATGCCGATCTATCTCGGATCAGACGTGCCGGCGCGCGCGAGCTCCCACGCGCGCGCCGGCCATCGGGCGCTCGGGCTACTCGCCGCTGGCGAGCCGGCGAAGCCGCCGCTGCTGCGCCGGATCAAGCGACGACAGGCTCCGCGCGAAATGAGCCAACGCTACGTCCCCAAACTGGTCGACAAGCCCGCGGACCTCGGCGCCGGCGCGCCGCTCCTGGTACTCCTCGCGGGTGAGTGTGGGCGCGTAGCTGTCCGAGCGGCCGCTCCGCTTGCGCGTCAGCAGGCCCTTGTCGTCCAGCCGGCGCATGACGGTCATGTAGGTCGTGTAGGCGCGCGGCGGCTTGGCCTTTCGGTTGAGCGCATCCATCACCAGCTTGACGGTTGTCTCTCCCTCGTGCCGCCAAATCTCCTCCATGATCTCCGCCTCGAGTTCATGGAGCGGCGGAGGGACCTTTGGTGAGCGCGAGCGCGCCATGAGGGGAGGATAGCTGCGCGTTACGATGCCGCCGGCTGCCCAGCTCCCCAGGCCAGAACGGCGCTCAGCGCGACGATGGCCAGGGTGTCAGCGGCGATCGCGAGCACGATGACGGGGCGATACCCGTGCTCCATGAACCCGAACAGCGGCGTGCGCTCGCTGGCCAGAACGGCCAAGAGCGACCCGACTCCGACCCCGAGGCCACCGAGGCTCGCAACCGCGTCGAGCCATTGCCGCCAGCGCCGCTGGGGACGCCCAACCGGCGCCAGCAGCACGAGCCCGAGGACGCTCGCCGCGATGAAATTGACGAGGAACAACCATCCGATGGTGGGAATCGCCGAGTAGTGATCCAGGGCGAACTCGTCAAGATGCACAGCGCCGACGGTCAGCAGAGCGATGGCGGCGATGGCCCGGGCGATCCGGAACCCCGAATATGACGGGCTAACGTCCAACGTGGCCACCTACTATACGGCGTCGTAGGTAAATCACCGTCAGCCCCGACAGGGCGGGGATCAGGGCGAGCATCAGGATGCACGGTTGACTCGAGAGGAACGGTGGCGCCAGCGTCGCCGATCCTCTCGCCACCCGGGCGGCCAGTGCCGCGACGCCGACCAGCAAGCCGACGAGCGCGAGCGCGCCGACGCACAGCGTCGCGGGAAAGCGCAAGCTCGGCGATTCCCAGTCGCCGAGCAGGTGATCGACGCGTTCGGGATCGATGCCTGAAGGATCGCCCTCACGGGACTCCTCTGAGAAGCAGAGCATGGCGCGAGCCAGGGCCGCGTGGCCGTCGGGCGCTGCGCTCATGGCGCTCGCGTCGGCACTCAGCTCGGCCAGGGCCTTGAGGCGTCGCCCCAGTTCTTGGCGGCCAGGCACGAAGAACAGCGCACCGACGAGAATCCGGCCGCAAGCCAGGCGCAGGGGGTCGTACCGCGCCGCGTGGTGGCGCTCATGCTCGAGCACGGCCCGCATGGCAGCCGTATCGAGCAGCTCCAGCGCGCCGCTCGATACGTAGACCCGTGGTCTAAAGAGGCCGGCGCAGAAGGCTCGCGGGCGCTCGTCCTCGATCAGCAGCGCGCCGTCCGTTCCTCGCGGTCGGCGCGCGGCGAGGGATCGGCGCAGCCGTCGATCCGCGGTCAGCTCACGCGCGATGCCGGCAATCATCAAAGCGATAACCGCAAGCCCTACTACCGCGAGGACAACCACAATGACCCCGGCGAGATTGGCGGTTGGATAGCTCAATCGCCGGCCGAGGATCGAGACGTTGTGCGATGTGGCGCTCGTGACCCGCCAGCTCCCGAACATGCGCGAGACCACGAACAGCGACGACCCCGCCCCCAGGGTCCCGAGCAGCACGCCGGCCTGCGATACCCGGGTGCTCGCCAGTGCCGCGGGCTGCCGGGCTCTCGAGAGTGCGACGGTCGGCGCAGTGGCCCGGCCGGGCGAGGTCACGTACATGGTGAAGTTACAGACGCCAGCGCGGTCCCGAACCTTCCGTTTTCAGCAGCTGGTCGATAACCGCCTCGAATGGCGCGGCGCGCCACGCGCCCGGCCGCGACAGAACCGGCGCCGATGAACGACAGATTCTCGAACCGCATCTGCACCTTTCCGGCGCGCACGTAGTCGGTCACCAGAGTGGGCAACGCCTGGACCGCGTACTCGTCGCAGTAGGGGCACTGGAGATCGGCGAATTCGACCACGCGCACGGGCGCGGTAGAGCGTCCCAGCGTGACGCCGTGCTGCGGGATGCCCGCGAATAGACGGGCGGAATACGCGGCGCCGCGCAAGCCGGCGCCCGAAGCCGCGTTCGCCACCACGCCACCACGGCTCGAGACGCCCACCGCGACCGCGACCAAGGCGATCGCAACCAAGCTGACGGCGGCGACCGTCCGCAGCCGCCTGCGCCGGATCATTACCGCATGGAGGAGTGCCTCGCCGGCGCGCCGCGCCTCTCGTGCCGCGACCTTCTCTGCCTGCCGCGAGCTCATCTCGTCAGCCTCAGCGCCCAGGCCAGCAGCGGCAAGACCAGAGTGACGGCGATGCACGGCCGGGGCGTGTGTACACCGGGCGGTAGTAATCAGTCTTTCCGGAGCGCTCGCGCTCGAGCAGGTGCTTGCGCGCGAGCCGGGCCATGATCGTCATGTAGGTGGTATAGGCGCGGCGCCTGTCGCCGACGTCGTTCAAGACATCCATAACCTCGCGGACCGAGGCCCGCGCGCGTTCCCATACAACCTCCATGAACGTCTCGTCGCTGTCGCGAATGAAGCTGCCCTCACCACACCCTGTCCCTGATCGGCGCCCGATTGCGGCCGGCGCGCTGATCCTGTGGACCGCGGTCTCGCCCTGGGTATGGGGTTTCGCCGGCGCTCGTCCCGCGGTGCTGACCACGTCTTCCTCGTGCTCGGCTTCGGACCGATCGCCATCATGATCGCCACGCTCCGTCCCGCCGCGGTCGTCACGGTCGCTGGCGGTGCGTGGCTCGCCCTCAGCCCATGGATCCTCGGCTACGCCGGCGATCACGTCGCCTGGCTGAACGAGCTTCTCGCCGGCGCGCTTCTATCGCTCCTGGGGGCGAATGCGGCCGGCGTCACTGGTCTGGGCTGGGTGCGCGTGCGCCGCCCAAGCGGGGAGCAGCGCCCGCGCACCCATGCCACCGCCGATCAGTAGCCGTACGTCGATCCGCCCGTACTGCTCGATTGACCCGAGCCGACGCCGCTCGAGCTCGTGCTCTTCGGGGCGCCGAGGACGGCATTCCCCTGCGGGGAGACCACGTACCAAAGGGCGCCGAACTGGTTCAGTCCCTGTCCGGTCGTCTGACCCGGCTTCTGGTCGCCGACGTAGTAGTAGAGGGGATGGCCGTTGTAGGTGACCTGGCCCGACCCGGCGATCGTGCCGATTTCACCTGCGGCGGCGCCGCTGCCGGCCTGCGGCTTTCCGGCCGAGGTGAACGCGGGCCAGATGGCGAATCCGGCCGCGGACAGAGTGCTTCGGTTCGGTTTGTCCCCTTCGAACAGGTACAGCGTGTGTCCATTGGCGCCGACCAACGTCGGACCGAGAGAGGTCTGTGCGACCGAGATAGCCGGGCCGGCCGCGCCACTGGACCGGGCGGTCTTCGTGCTTCCGCCGCTCGTCGCGACGAACACCGCCACAACGGCGGCGACAAGCACCAGGGCCGCGACAGGGGTAAGTACCCGAGCGCGATTCATCAGGTTTGCTCCTTGCTTTCGAGGTCAGCGGCCGGTCGATCACGCTGGTGCGATTCGGGCGGCTGACGAGGGTCTTTCCCCAGACGACGTCCCACCCGCAGTGATCCTTCCCGCTGATACGACAATGCGTAGTAGAAAGGCCGCCTCAGGGGCGACGGCTCGCTTGGTCCGTTCCACGATTGGTCTCGTTCCCGTGGAATGGAATGGGCCGCGCAGGCGTCTAAGGGAACGAAACCCTTCCATTGGAGTTGATCGCCATGAAACGCAGCCGCACCGCCTCCGCCGTGACAAAACTAATCGACGCCGTCATGGACGGATATGTCACCTGGCGCGAGGAAAGCATGGCCGTGCACGCGACCTACCGCGAATGGTTGGGGGCGAATTCCGCCTGGCGGGCGCTCGCGTTCGAGGACTACTGCGAGGCGCTCGATCGGGAGGAGCGCGCCGCCTCCGAGTACCAGCGGCTGCTCGCGGACGCGCAATCCGCCGCGGCGTAGTACCTGCCGGGCCGAGCGCGCGCTCTAGACTTCATTTTGTGAAGCGCATCGGCTTCCTCTCCTTCGGCCACTGGCAAGCTGCGCCGTGGTCGCGGACAACGACCGCGGCCGACGCTCACCGGCAGACGATCGAGCTGGCCGAGGCGGCCGAGGCGCTCGGCCTCGACGGCGCATTCGTGCGCGTGCATCATTTCGCCCGCCAGCTGGCCTCACCGTTCCCGCTGCTGGCGGCGATCGGCGCCCGCACCTCGCGGATCGAGATCGGCACGGCCGTGATCGACATGCGCTACGAGAATCCGCTCTACATGGCCGAGGATGCGGCCGCCGCGGATCTAATCGCCGGCGGGCGCCTCCAGCTCGGGATCAGCCGCGGCTCGCCCGAGCCGGCGCTGAACGGAGCGCACGCGTTCGGCTATGAGCCGCTCGAGGGCCAGACCGACGCCGACCTGGCTCGCGAGAAAACTGCCCTCTTCCGTCGGGCGATCGCCGGCCAGGGCGTGGTCCAGGCCGATCCGGAGATGACCGGCGCCGCCGGTCTCTTGCCCGTCCAGCCTCAGTCGCCGGGGCTGTCTGAGCGCATCTGGTGGGGCTCGGGCACGCGCGAGAGCGCGCGGTGGGCCGGTCAGCAGGGGATGAATCTGATGAGCTCGACCCTTCTGCTCGAGGACACCGGCGTCTCCTTCGACCAACTTCAGGCCGAGCAGATCGCGATCTTTCGGGACGCGTGGACGGGGGCCGGCTGGTCTCACGAGCCTCGGGTCTCGGTCAGCCGCAGCGTCATCCCGATCGTGACCGACGAGGATCGGGCCTACTTCGGCCCCCGCGCCGGCAACGGACAGGACCAGGTCGGTTATCTGGACGGCGCGCTCGCGCGGTTCGGTCGCACCTACACGGGCGAGCCGGATGCGATCGCCGAGGAGCTCGCCCGCGACGTCGGCGTGCAGGCTGCGGACACCCTTTTGCTCACGGTGCCCAACCAGCTCGGCGTCGAATACAACGCGCGGATGCTCGAGACGATCGCGCGCGAGGTCGCGCCGGCTATCGGTTGGCGGCCCGCACCAGCAACGGATACGATCGGCGTATGAGCCACTGGGATGCGGTCGTCGATGATGTCGCCAACGAGCTGGCGACCTGGCCCGGCGTCCACATCTCGCGCCGCGATGACGGCGCCGCGGTGGTTCGTTACGAGGACTCCGAGCTGGGGCTCCTGTATCCCGATCGCGGCGTCGCCGAGCTGCCGTTCCTGGACGCCGAGCACGACGAGCTGATCGAGCACGGGGACGCCGAGCCGGCCGAGACCACGGACGAGTCCTCCGGTGTCAGCCACGACCTGCATGGGCCGAGTGACGTGACCGCCGTGCTCGAGCTGTTCGACCGCCGCTACCGCGAGGTGCGGGGCGAGGACGAGCCGTACACCTCGCAGGACGCCGGCTACGGTCGCGGCGTACCGCCAGACCAGCCTCCGCTGGACCAATAGCAGGCGTGTTTTCTGGGTCGCCGGCCGGGTAAGTCGGGAACCAGACATCCGGTCCACGACGAGGAGGTACGGCGATGCCCCCGCGCGGCGTCCAGAAGGGAACTAAGCGTGCCCGTCAGTACGAGCACATCAAGGAGAGCGAGCGGGAGCGCGGGACGAGCGAACCGCGCGCAGAGGAGATCGCGGCGCGGACGGTCAATAAGGAACGCGCCCGGTCTGGGGAATCGCGCAGCCGTTCGCGCACCTCGACCCAGGACGTGTCGTCCTCGCGGCGCGGCGGTCGGCGCTCTGGGACCAACCGCGAGAAGGGCCGTACCCGCGACCAGCTCTATAACGAGGCGCGCCGGCTCGGCGTCGAGGGCCGCTCGAGGATGAACAAGGCGCAGCTACAGCGCGCCGTCGACAGGCGCAAGTAGCTTCCGCCGACCCTCAGGCCATAAGCGCGCGCCGGCTGAGCGGTAGGTTGTGATCGGCCCCGCCCCGGGCGCTCAGCGTCTGAAAGACGCTGATCTGGCCGGTCGCGAACGCGTGGGCGCAGCCGAGGAGGTACAGCCGCCAGGCGCGGAGCCGCATCTCGCCCACCTCGCGGATCGCCGACTCGCGCTGAGCGTCCAGGTTGGCGATCCACCGTCGCAGGGTGAGCACGTAGTGCTCGCGCAGCGACTCGACGTCGCGGATCTCGAGGCTGCTGATCTCTATTGACCTCAGAACATCGGTCACGCGCGTCGCCAGCTGCAGGCCGGCGTATCGCTCGCGCAGGGCAACAACGGCTTCGAGATCGCCTTCCACGTCGAGGTCGCGCTGCACCCACGCTCGCGTCAGTCCGATCTCATTAGGCTCGCGCAGCAGCTCCGAGAGCGAACGGCGGTTACGCACGAGCACGGTCGGCGCGCCGACGGCGCCGGCGCAGGCGCAGGCGGGCTTCACGCTTCCGTCCCAGAAGCGGACCGCAACCGGGAACGCGGCCAGCCGTCCCCCGGCCGCGCCGCGCAGCGCGCGCCGCGCGACCCCTGCGACGCCGTCCTGGACGAGAGTCGAGCGATTCTTCTCAAGGCCCGCCTCGCGGCGAGAGGGGCGAGCCAGTCGACGATTGGTATGTCTGAGACGGAGGTTCGTCGTCGTCATCGGTGATCCGTGGACTCGAGTACTTACCTTGATCATGCCGAGCGCCCTACCTCGGCTTTGGTCAGCCAGCGGACAAAGCGGACTGGGGACTTCCGGCTCGCCGCGGCTCCCCTTCCGGCCGGCGCCGGTCGGTTGTAAGCTCGGGGCACGCATGGCGTGGCTTGACGAAGCCGATCTGCACGCCGCCGAGCGCCTCCGTTTCGCGCTCGACCAGACAGAGACGCCGCTCGAGCTGATACGCAGCGCGCTCAACGAGCTCGCCAGGATCGTGCCGTGCGACCTTACGAGCTGGAATCGGATCGTCCTGTCGACCGGCGCGGTCGAGCACGAGGCGGTGCCGGCCGACGCCGAGCCGTGGTTGGCCTTCCAGAAGCTGTCGTCCACCGCGAGCGCTCACCCGCTCCTGCACCCCCACGCCGTCGGCGCGCGACCCGCGGTGCGCCTGTCGGATGCGATCGAGCCGCGCCGGCTGCTGCGCAGCGAGCTCTACGCGGAGCTGCTGCACCGCTCCGGCGGCGAGTACGGGATCTCGATCGCCGTGCGCCCGGAGCGGAGCGGCCCAGACATCCTCGTTTTCGCGCTCGGGCGCCACGAGCGCGAGTTCTCCGAGCGCGACCGCGACGTCCTCGATGTGGCCCGGCCCGGGCTCGAAGACGCCCTGCAGCTGACCGAGGCACGTCAGCGCCTGCTCGTGGCGCTCGCCTCCAATCCGCCGGCCGGCACCGGGGTGGTGCTGCTCGACAACTGCGCCGAGATCCAGTACTCGAGCCCCGAGGCGGAGCGATGGCTGGGCGAGCACTTCGGCCCGGCCGAGCACCCGGGCTGGCTGCCCGAGCCCGTCGCCTCGTGGCTGGCGCTGCCACCCCGTCCGGCGCTCGAAAGCGTGCGAGAGGGCCGGCGACTGACGATCCGCCTGCTCCCGGGGGAGCCGCACGCGCTCCTGCTCGAGGAGGAGGTGGCGCGCTTCCGCGCCGGCGCGCTGGCGCAGCTCGGCTTGACCGGCCGTGAGCGCGAGGTGCTCGAAGCGGCCCGGGCGATCGGCGCCGAGTCAGAGCTCGCCGACGAGCTGTTCCTGAGCCTCCACGCCGTGCATGAGCGGCTCGAGCGGCTCGAGGACAAACTTGGTGTGCACACTCTCCCCGACGCGATCGCCGCCGCCCGGCGCGCGAGCCTCTAGCTCACAGACAGCGACACCTCCGCTACTCAGCCGGTCGCGGCCAGCGCGTCCGGGCGGCTCTCCGACGCCGGCGTGGCGGCCGCGTCGCTGACGCCGCGCGGGAGCACGAGCAGCGGGCACCGGGCGGTGCGAGCCAGGTGCTCGGAGATGCCTCCGTGGATGAGCCGTCCAACCGGGCCGTAGCTTCGCGACCCGACGACGAGCAGGTCGAGCGACGCGCTGTACACCGTGAGCTCTTCGGATGGATCGCCAGAGGTGACGTGAGCTTCCACGCCGCCGAGCGCGGCGATCCCCTCGCGTGCCTTCTTGACCATGTCGTCCACCGATATGCCCGCCGGGCGCGTGGTCGACAGGCCGGAGTAGCCGAACACCGGGAGGGGGACCGCCTGGAACGCGGACAGCTTGGTCCCTAACTCGGCGGCCAGCGCCCTCGCGACCGCGACGGCGCGCGTGCTCTCAGGCGACCCGTCATACCCGACCCCTATCTCGCGGACCACCGAGGGCTCGCTCGCGTAGCCCGCGGGTGCGACCGCGACCGCGCACGGCGCGCCGTTCAGGGCCGCGCGCGTGTCGTCCGCGAGCCGGACTCGTCCCAGCAGCGCCCGCCGGGACGAGCCGACGACGAGGAGATCGGCGTTGATCGCCTCGGCCAGCTCGTGCAGGCCACGGCCGACCGACGGAGCGCCGTGCCAGCGAAGATGGGCCGAGACGCCCGCCTCACCGGCGATCCGCTCGAGCAGCTGGCGGCTCTCGTCCTCCTGCTGGGTCTTGGTCGGGTCCTGGAATCCCCAGGGCACGGATGTGTCGGCATGAAAGATGTGCCCGAACGTCAGGGCCCCGTCGGTTCCGGCGAGCAGCTTGCCGAGCGCGATTGCGTCGCGGCCGCCCTGATCGTCATCCACACCCACGAGCACTTGCCTGAACATGACGCCTCTCCTCTCTCGGTTCTGCTGGGAGGACCGTACGTCGTCGCCGCGACCCAGTCAACGGGATCGGTCGCCGACCGTGCCTCGCTACCGCCGGCCGGCGGCGCGCTCGGCGGCGATCTCGGGCGAGGGGACGACGATCACGGCCCGGTCGGCATGCTGGAGGACCGCGTTGGAAACGCTGCCCAGAACCACTGACTTGAACCGGGTCAGGCCGCGCGTGCCCATCAGGATTGCGTCGGCTTTCAGCTCGTCTGCAGCGGCCAGGATCGCTGCTGCCACCGAGTCCCCGCGGGGCCGCACTTCGACGGCTGCTTTCAGCCCCGCTTGCTCGGCATACTTCGCGCCCTCCTGCGCCCGCTGTCGCGCTTGCTCCTGGCTCTGTTGGTCGACCGATTCGTAATCGACCTCGCCGAGCGCGAACGCCGAGCCGGTACGCGCCAGGACGTCCACGAGTTCCTCCCAGATGGTGAGAACCGTCGCCTCCTGGCCGGGCAGGAGCTGCCCGCCCTGCTCGATTGCCGCCTTCGCGTCCTCCGATCCGTCATACGCGATCAAGATCATGGTGTTGTCTCCTCTAGTCGTCGTGGTTCGTGCCTGACCGAATTCTGCTCGCACCGCGCCCCACGGGCGGCGCGGCGGCGGCTAACGTCTGCTGGACCATGAATCCCTCCCCGATATTGCAAGCTCGCGCCTCCGGGTCCGGCACCGCGCCGGCCCCATCGCGGGCGACGACACTCGGACAGATGGTGCTCGACTCGGCGGAGCGCTTCGGCGGCATCGCCCTCCAGTTTCCCCGGGGCGGCGCGACCGTCCAGATCGGCTACGCCGACTTCGGCACGATCTGCACCGAGATCGCTCGTGGGCTGATCGCGCTCGGGATCGAGGTGGGCGATCGGGTCTCGATCCTCGGCCTGACCTCGGCCAACTGGACCCTGGCCGACTGCGGCTCGTTCTGCGCCGGCGCCGTGGTCACGCCGATCTACCACACGAACTCCCCTGACGAGTGCGCCTATGTGCTCGGCCACTCCGAGGCGCGACTGGTGTTCTGCGACGACGCCGCCCAGGCGGCGAAGATCGATCAGATCCGAGACCGCTGTCCCGCACTCGAGCACGTCGTGACCTTCGAGCCCGCCGCCGGAGCGATCACGCTCGATGAGCTGCGCGAGCGCGGCGCCGCCACCCCGCCCGAGCGAGTGCGGGAACGCGTCACGGCGACCGATTCGGGCGACGTTGCCACCTTGGTCTACACGTCCGGGACCACTGGAGCACCCAAGGGGTGCATGCTCACCCACGAGAACTTCCTGTCCACGGTCCGGATGTACACGCAGCAGCTCGGTCTCGGACCGAGCGACTCGATGTTCCAGTTCCTGCCGCTCGCTCACGTTCTCGCACGGATCGCCCAAGCGGTCACGTTGAGCGTCGGAGGCCGCGTGATCTATTTTGGCGGCGATATGGCCAAGATCATCGATGAGCTGCCCGCCACGTCCCCGACGCACATCCCGGCCGTACCGCGCATCTACGAGAAGATCCACGGCGCGGTGAGCGGCAAGGTGGCCGAGGGACGCCCGTATGAGCGCGTCATGTTCGACTGGGCGCTCCGCTGCGGTGGACGCGCTCGCGCGTCGCTGCGCGCTCGCCGCCAGCCCGATCTGCTGACCGACCTCCAGTACCGCCTCGCCGACCGGTTGGTGCTCTCGAAGGTGCGGCGCCTGTTCGGCTCCAACCTCGAGCTCGCGCTGGTCGGCGCGGCGCCGATCGCCGGGGAGCTGCTCGAGTTCTTCGACGCGTGCGGCGTGCTCGTGCTCGAGGGGTACGGACTGACCGAGACGTGCGCGGCGGCCACCATCAACACCGTCGACGCGGTGCGCTTCGGGACGGTCGGCAAGGCACTACCGGACGCGGAGGTAGCGATCGCGCAGGACGGCGAGATATTGATTCGTGGCCCGCTCGTGTTCAAGGGTTACTACAAGGATCCCGCGGCCACCGCCGAGGTGCTGACCGATGACGGATGGTTTCTGTCGGGCGATCTGGGGGAGCTGAGTGACGATGGCTTCCTGTCGATCACCGGGCGCAAGAAGGACATCATCATCACCTCGAGCGGTAAGAACGTCACTCCGGTGAACATCGAGAGCGAGCTGCGTGACAGCCGTTACATCACCGAGGCAGTCGTCTATGGCGACAAACGGCAGTATCTCGTCGCGATGGTGACACTCGACCGCGACGAGTCGGTGAAGCTGGCCGGCAGGCTGGGCATCTCCAGCGACGCGGCGACCATCGCCAACGACCCGCAGGTTCACGCCGAACTCCAGCGGGAGGTCGACCGGATCAACCAGAAGTTTGCTCGGATCGAGCAGATCAAACGCTTTGCGATCCTTGACCACGACCTCACCCAGGCCGGCGGCGAGCTCACGCCGACACTCAAGGTCAAGCGCTCGGTCGTGTACGACAAGTACGCCGAGCTGTTCGCGCGACTGTACGAGTGAGTGACCGCCCCGAGAGGTCGGTAACGCCGACATAATGGCGTTACACCGCCGTTACCGGCTGACCACAAGACTCGGCCGGAACGTGCGACGAGCGGGCGGCAATCGTGTCCTGGCGTGCGGTGCACTCGTATGCGTGTCGTTTCTCGCCGCATGTGGTTCCGCGAGCCACCCGAGCAAATCCTCGGGGGCGCCCACCCTTGCCGCGGGGGATGCGTTCGCGCACTGCATGCGCGCGCACGGCCTGACTGACTTTCCCGATCCGATTGCGGGCCACGCCATGCAGTTCAACCTCCCGACAGGGCTCAACCCCGCGGCCCCCGCGTTCCAGGCCGCCGGGAAGGCGTGTCATAACGTGATTCCGCGGCCGGCGGGCGGGGGCGGCGGGGTCTCCGCGAGCGAAAACGCCGAGGCCCTCGAACATGCCCGGTGCATGCGCTCGGGCGGCGTGCCCAACTACCCCGATCCGACTTATCACGGCGGGCGACCAACGGTAGATCCGCTTTCCAATTACGGGGTCGACACCGAGTCGCCGGCCTTCCTGAGCGCGGCCAAAAGATGCGGGGGAGAGTGACCGCGACGCTCCCGCCCGAGTTGGTGCGTACGATCACGGTATGAAAACGACCCAACAGATAGTGGACTCGATTGATAACCGGCTGCGCGAGCTCAACCGGGAAATCGAGACGCTCGACGCTGCGCGCACCGCGCTCGGCAGCCAGCCCGAGTCCCGTCCATCTCCGCGGCCGCGTGTCGCCGCGCCCTCTCAGACACGCAAACCGACCCGCCGGCGCGCTCGCCGGAGGACCGTCCGCTCGTCCGATGTCGTGCCGGCAGGAAGGCTCGAGGTGCTGCTGTCCGAGAACGGCGGCCTCACCACCACGGCCCTAGCCGAGCGCACGAACGGCGATCGTGACCAGGTGCTCACCTTGCTCCGAGAATTGGAAGCCGCGGGCAAGATTCGCCGAACCGGCCAGCGACGCGGAACGCGCTGGCACGCGATCACCGACGAGGACCGGATCCGCGAGCGCGCGGCCGAGCTGGCCCGCCGGCGTCGACGCACCGCCGCCTAACGGTCGGGGCCGTCGTGTCGGAAGCACTGATCATCCAAGTCCCACGCGACGGCCCGGTGGACAGGCAACTGAGCCAGGACCCGCCGCCGAGCCTGTCTGGTGCCGAAGTCATCGTCGAACGAGTGACTGCCAACGCCGAGGGCACCATCGACCCGCCGTCGGCCGGCGAGGTCGTGCTGTCGGTGCCCTCGCCCGCCTCGCTGGCCCGCGAGCCGGACGAAGTGCACCGGGTGATCGACCGGGCCGGTACCGGTGTCGAACCGCTCGTGGTCGAGATCGAGGCGGCCGAGGAGTTCCTCGATGAGGAGCTCGCGCCTGTGATCGAGGCGGCGCAGCGGGCGCCGCGGCCGGTGATCCTGCGCGTTATCCGCAACGTCTGAGCTGTTAGCCGATCACGGCCTGCCGCCGCCGCTCCAGGAACTCGACCTCGGAGCGGTTCTCGGTGCGCTCGATCGCGGCTTGATAGGCGGCTGCGGCGTTATCGGTGTCGCCGAGGCGCCGGAGCAGGTCCGCGCGGATCGCGTGATAGAGGTAATACCGCTCGAGCGGTAGCCGCTCGATTGCCTCGAGCGCGGCCTGGGGGCCATCGACCTCAGCCACTGCGACGGCGCGGTTGAGTGCCACGACCGCGGTTGGTGTGAACGACATGAGCTGGTCGTAGAGGGCAAGGATCTGATTCCAGTCGGTGTCGGCCGGGCCGGCGGCGTCGCCGTGGACCGCGTTGATCGCGGCCTGGATCTGATAGGGCCCGGGATCGTTCCGTCGTAGGCAGCGACGCACGATCGCCTGTCCTTCCGCGATCGCCTCGCGGTCCCACAGGCCTCTGTCCTGCTCGGGGAGGGGCACGAGCTCGCCGTTGCTTCCGGCCCGGGCGTCGCGGCGCGCGTGCTCGAGCAGCATCAGCGCGAGCAGCCCCAGCACCTCTGGCTCGTCGGGCATCAGGTCGGCGAGCAGGCGGCCGAGGCGGATCGCCTCGCCGACCAGCTCCTCGCGGACAAGCTGCTCGCCCGAGCTGGCCGCGTATCCCTCGTTGAAGATCAGGTAGAGAACGGCCAGCACCGAGACCAGGCGCTCGGGCAGATCCGCCTCACTAGGCACCCGATACGGGATGTGCGCGTCCCGGATCTTGCCCTTCGCTCGCACCAGTCGCTGCGCCATGGTCGCCTCCGGAACCAGGAAGGCTCGCGCGATCTCGGGTGTGCTCAGACCGCCGAGGAGCCGGAGGGTGAGCGCCAGCTGCACCCCGCTTGCCAGCGCCGGGTGACAGCAGGTGAAGATCAGCCGCAGACGATCGTCTGGCACCGGGCTCTCCTCGGCCGGCTCCTCGCGCGCATGCAGGAGGGCCGCCTGGGCGTGGCGATCATCGCGCGAGGCCTCGCGGCGCAGGCGATCGATCGCTCGATTCCGAGCGGTGGTGATGATCCAGCCGGCCGGCGCCGGCGGCAATCCGCTGTCCGGCCACCGCGCCACCGCGATCGAGAACGCCTCCTGGACCGCGTCCTCGGCGATGTCGAGATCCCCGAAGACGCGGGCCAGGACGGCCACCGACCGCCCGTACTGCTCGCGGAAGACAAGCTCGATCTCGGCATGCGAGACGCTTGTCACGCCCGCGTCAGTCCTCTACCTCGCCCCGAATCGGACGGATCTCGACCGGGAGCGTGGTCGCCCGCGCGACCTTGCGCGCCCACGCCAGCGCCTCGTCGAGGTCGTCCGCCTTGATGATCACGAAGCCCCCGATGTGCTCCTTGCCCTCGACGTACGGGCCGTCGGTCATCGGCATGTCCTGGAGGCGAGGATCAACGACGGTCGCGCTGCTCGCCGGGTGCAGGCCGGCCGTGAACATCCAGGCGCCGGCCGCGCGCGCCTCGTCCCGCACCGCAAGTGTGTCACGCGTGATCTCCTCGAGCACATCGGGCGGCGGAGGATCGCCGTCGGGTTGATAAATGCTCAGCAGGTACTGGTTCATTGCGGTGTCCTTTCGCTCGCTGCGGCGCCACCCAGTTTGCGGCGCCTCTCACCCCCTACACGAATGGACCCGGCCGAAATCGACATCCGCGGACCCACTGGTTCGCGGGGCAGCGGGCGGTCGGGCGGGCGGGCGAGCGAGCGGGCAAATTCCACCATTTCAGCGCCCCCAATCAGCCCGTGCAGGATCTTGCCTTCTGACGAGGCGACATCCTGCAGCGCCCGCAACGCGCGTCTCCAATGCTGGAAATTGCGCGGTCCGGTGGCTCACGCGCAACCGCATGCCTCGCGGGGCGCCCGCGGCGAACACCGCCACAGACCGTCCCGCGCCGGATGACCCGATCAGCTAGCCCCAGAACCGGTGCCGATCCAGATACGCGATCAGCAGCCGGCCGGCGTGATCGATGTGCTCGGTCATCGCCCGGCGCGCCGCCTTGCCCTTGTGGGTCGCCAGTGCTGCGCGGATCGCGTGGTGCTCGTCGACGCTCAGCACGTGCCCCTCCGCCGAATCGCGGATGGCGCGCCACACGTAATCCTTGGGGAAGTAGGCCTGGAGCTCCTCGATCGTTCGCGACAGCCGCGCGTTGTCGGCAAGAGCGTGGATGGCGATGTGGAAGCGCACATTGGCCACGGTCACGCGTGAGTTGAAGGCGGGTTCCTCCTCCGCTCGCAGGCCGCCATCGTCGAGCTGGGCCATCGCGCGCTCCATCTCGGCCTGGGCACGATCGAGCTCCTCGAGGGCGTCCGGACCGACGTTCGGGGCCGCCAGCTGGCAGGCGAAGCCCTCCAGCTCGGCGCGCAGCGCGTAGACCTCGACTAGCTCTTTGCGGCTGGGGATCCGGACCGTCGCGCCCCGGTTCGGCACCAGGTCGACGAGGTTGGTGGCCTGGAGTATGCGCAGTGCTTCGCGAACGGGAGTGCGGCTGACCCCGAACCTGGCGCACAGCTCGTCCTGCTGGAGGTGCGTGCCCGGCGGATACTCGCCCTCGAGGATCGCCGCCTGGACGCGAAACGCGATCTCGTCGGCCAGCCCGGTGACGAGCACCCGTTCGCTGGTCAGGCCCACGACGCAATCGTAGCCCCGACCGAGGATGCGTGGATCGCTGCATACGTGGATCGATGTATACAATCGCGGCCCGCCGTCCGAGTGCCGAGAACGCCGATGACCGAGAGCACCCCCACCGCAGGCGCTCGCCTTGCCCCGCGGACTCCCCAGGGCCTGGACCGAACCTGCCGGGGCTGGGAGCAGGAAGGGGCATTGCGCTGCCTGCTCAACAACCTCGACCCCGCCGTCGCCGAGCGAGCGGACGAGCTGGTCGTGTACGGCGGAACGGGCAAGGCGGCGCGCAGCCACGAATGCCTCGAGGCGATTGTGGGCGCGCTGAAAGACCTGGGTAACGCCGAGACGCTGATCGTGCAGTCGGGCAAGCCGGTGGCCGTGCTCCCGACGCACCCCGATGCCCCACGCGTGCTGATCTCGAGTGCGATGCTCGTACCGGCGTGGTCCACGCCGGAGGACTTCTGGGCCCTCGAGGCAGCTGGACTGACCATGTACGGCCAGATGACCGCGGGGGGCTGGTTCTACATCGGGACCCAGGGGATCCTCGGCTTCACCTACGAGACCTTCGCCGCAGTGGCGCGAACGCATTTCGACGGAACGCTCGCGGGCCGGCGTGTCCTGACCGCCGGGCTGGGCGGCATGGGGGGTGCGCAGGGCCTCGGCGTCGCCCTCAACGGTGGGCGCGTCCTCGCGGTCGAGGTCGACCCGCGGCGCGCTCGCCGGCGGACGGATGCGGGATGGATCGATCTCCTCACCGACGACTACCGCCACGCGATCGCCTTGCTCGACGATCCGCAAGGCCCGGCGGCGATCGGGTTGATCGGCAACGCCGCCGAGATCGTTCCCCGGCTGGTCCGCGATGGCATCGCTTTCGACGTCGTGACCGACCAGACCGCGGCCCACGACCTGTTGCATGGCTATGTCCCGGCCGGCTACAGCGTGGCCGAGGCGGAGCGAGCCGCCGCCGGCGACGCCTCCTACCTCGACGCGGTCCGCTCCTCGATCGCCCGGCACGTCGAGGGTCTACTCGAGCTCCGCGCCCGTGGCGCGGTGGCGTTCGAGTACGGCAACAACCTGCGCGCGCAGGCTCGCGAGGCCGGCGTCGTGGAGGCGATGGAGATCCCCGGCTTCGTCGCCGCCTACGTACGGCCGCTGCTCGCCCAGGGCATCGGGCCGTATCGCTGGATCGCGTTGTCGGGCGATCCCGAAGATCTGCGCGCCTCGGAGGACGCGTTGATGGAGGTGGTCGACCGGCCGACGCTGAACAGCTGGATCTCCCTGGCTCGGCGGCGGATCCCCCACCAGGGCCTGCCGGCGCGGATCTGCTGGCTGGGGCTGGGCCAGCGCGACGCGGTCGGGCTGCGCCTGAACGACCTGGTTCGGGCGGGCGAGATCGGACCGCTCGCGCTCGGCCGCGATCACATGGATCCGGCGTCGGTCGCTTCTCCCTCCCGGGAGACCGAGGACATGCTCGACGGCAGCGACGCGGTCGCCGACTGGCCGATCCTGTGCGCGCTGCTGAACGCCGCCCAGGGCGCCAGCTGGGTGGCGGTCGGCAACGGCGGTGGGGTTGGCGTGGGCCGCAGCATCCACAGCGGCATGGTGGTGGTCGCCGACGGAAGCGAGCTGGCACAGCGGAAGATCGCCCGCGTGTTCTGGAGCGACCCGGCCCTCGGGGTGGCGCGCTACGCCGACGCCGGATACGAAGCCGCGCTCGAGCAGGCGCGCCTCCACGAGGTGAACGTCCCGATGCGAAACGGAGACAGCTAGCCGATGGACGCCGGCGGGAGCTCGACGATCACGCCCCGGGCGCAAGCGCCCCAGCAGTCGCAGGAGCCGGCGGTGCGCGCCGGCGAGGGCTTCCCGGGTGCTGACCTGCGCCGATCCTTCGTGATGAGCATCGACACCGGTGGCACGTTCACGGACGGTTTCGTGTCGGACGGCGAGCGGACCGCCCAGGTGAAGGTCGACACCACGCCGCAGGACCTGACCATCGGCTTTCAGGCGTGCATCGAGGCGGGCGCGGCGGCGGTCGGGCATGATCTGGCCGGGTTCCTCGGAGCCCTCAACCGGATCCACTTCAGCTCGACGATCGCCACCAACACGATCGTCGAGCGCCGCGGCGCGGGCGTCGGGTTGATCGTCACCCGTGGGGCGGAGTCGACGCTCTACGGAAGTGACGCCCAGGCCCGCGCGCTGAGCTCCCTGCTCGACCTCGACCTGGTTCGCGGCGTCCCGGAGAAGGTCGACGCGGCCGGCGCCGCGATCGCGGCTCCGCGCGAAAGCGACCTGGGAGCCGCGGTGCGCGAACTGCTCGAGCGCGGCGTTCGGTTGCTCGTGGTCAGCTTCGCCAACGCCCACCTCAACCAGGCCAACGAGTTACTTGCGCGCGACATTATCGATAGCTCGTACCCGCGCCACTACCTCGGCGCCGTGCCGTTGATGGTCGGCTCGCGCGTGTCGCTGGCGGCCGACGATCACGGGCGCACGGCCACCGCCGTGGTCAACGCCTATCTGCACCCCAACCTCGTCCGGGCGCTATATCTGGCCGAGGATCGCGCCCGGGCCGGCGGGCTGACGCGTCCGCTGCTCATCGTGTGCACAGACGGGTCAACCAGTCGCGTGGCCAAGACGCGGGCGATCGACACCTACGACTCGGGACCGACCGCGGGGGTGCTCGGCGCCGGCTACGTCGCCCGGGCGCTCGGCGCCGGGACCGTGTGCACGTTCGACGTCGGCGGCACCACGACCGACGTCTCCCTGCTCAGCGGCGGAGCGGTCCCGGCCAGTGAGCTGACCGAGGTAGGCGAGCTTGTGATCCCGCATCCGTCGGTGCCGCTGCGATCGTTCGGTCTCGGGGGCGGCTCGCTGATCGTGCTCGATGCCGAGGGTGAGCTCCGGGTCGGCCCGCGGAGCGCGGGTGCATCCCCGGGCCCGGCCTGCTACGGCCTGGGTGGGGAGGCCCTGACCCCGACCGACGTCTGGCTGTTGCTCGGCTACCTCGCGCCGGGGGAGTTCCTGGGCGGCCGCCGCAAGCTCGACCTCGAGCCGGCTCGCGCCGTCGCCAGCGCCCTGGCCGAGAAGCTCGGCACGACGGTCGAGGACGCACTGCTGCAAGCCAAAGCGGCGATCCGCCGCGAGCTCTCAGAACACCTTCGCGCCTGGGCAGCTCACCATCCCGCGCTCGGAGCCTCCGACCCGGCCTCGCGCTGGCTCTTCTCCTACGGAGGCGGCGGGGGTCTGCTGTGCGTGGAGGCCGCCGAGGCATTGGGGATCCACCGTGTCGTGGTGTTCCCCCACAGCTCCGTGTTCTCGGCCTTCGGGGCCGGCCTGCTTCCGATTGCCCACTCCTATCAGACCGTCGTGCCCGCGGGCGCGGACGACGCGGCAATCGCCGCGGCCGTGCTCAGGCTGGCCGACAACGCCCGGCGTGACCTGCGCGCCGAGGGCGTCCGCGCGCTCGACCGGGTCAATGCGACGCTCGCGCTCGGTCCGGATCGCCGCGAGGGCCTCACGCTCGCCGAGCTGCTCGGCGCCCAAGCAACGTTCGACCCATTCGGCCAAGCCACCTCGGTGGCGCTGCGCGTCGGGCTCGACGTGTCGGTGCCGCACGAGGTCGCGGTCGAGATGATCACCGCGGAGGACCGGAGCCCCTCGGCAACCCGCGGCCAAGAGCGACGCGTGCTGACATCCGAGGGCGCCATAGCTGTCCCGCAATACGCCGGGCTCGGCGACCCGAGCGCCGCGCCGGTACCCGGGCCGGCCTTCCTGCAGGCGCCCGACACGACGATTTTTGTCCCCGGTGACTGGTCGGTCACCTTTACGCCGCAGGGCTACGGCATTCTGAGCCAGGAGGACCAGGGGTGAGACCGCGGATTACCGAGTACCTCGAGATCGACCTCGACACTGAACTGTGGCACTGCGCCACCTGCGACGCGGAGCTCGGGAGCGCGCGCGGCAACTACAAGCACGGCTGCCTCGTCTGGGAGCGCGATCCCCGGGAGGTTCACCGTCCCGTTGTCGAGGGTGACTACACCTTCGCTCCCGACCCCGAGTGGTGTCGGATCCTCGAGTTCATCTGTCCCAGTTGCGCCACCCTGATCGAGGTGGAGTACCTGCCGCCGGGTCATCCGATCACGCACGACATCGAGCTTGACATCGACTCGCTGAAGCAGAAGATGCGATCGGCGGAGCTCGACCGATGAGCTCCTCGGTCGAGATCGACATCGGCGGCACGTTCACCGACTGCTACGTGCGCCTGGAGGATCGCGAGGTCTGGTGCAAGGCGCGGACGACGCCGTTTGACCTCTCGCAGGGCATGTCCCGCGCGATCGACGACGCTGCCGTCCACCTCGGCGTGAGTAAGGAAGAGCTGCTTTCCCGGGCGGAGATCCTCCGCTACTCGACGACGCTCGCGATGAACAAACTGATCGAGCGCAAGGGCCCCCGGCTCGGAATGATCATGACCGAGGGGTTCGAAGACACCGTTCTCATCGGACGGGCGAGCCAGTGGTCGGACGGCATTCCCTTCAAGGCCCAACGCAACATCGCCGGCGCCGACAAGCCGGCGCCGATCATCCCCAAGCACCTCACAGTTGCGGTCAAGGAACGGGTCGACTACTGCGGCGAGGTGCTGCGCCCTCTCGACGAGGACCACTTCCTGGCCCAGCTCGACGCGCTGGTCGACGCCGGTGTACGCGGGTTTGTCGTCTCGCTGTTGTGGTCGTTCATGAACCCGGTACACGAGCAGCGGATCCGCGAGCTGATCGAGCGCGAGTACAACGAGACGTACCTCGGCAGCATGCCGGTGTTCCTGGCCAGTGAGGTGTCGCCGCGCAAGTTCGAATACACGCGCACGACGATGACGATCCTGAACGCCTACCTGCACCAATCCATGTACGAGGAGCTGATCGGGATCGGTCAGGAGCTGCGCCGGGGCGGTTACCAGAACCCGCTGATGATGGTCCACAACACGGGCGGCATGGCGAGCGTGTTCCGCTCGGCGGCGGTGCAGACCTACAACGGCGGCCCGGTCGCCGGGCTGATGGGGAGCTCCGCGCTCGGTCGCACCTACGGCTACAAGAACGTCGTCGTCACCGACATGGGCGGGACCAGCTTCGACATCGCGATGGTGGTCGAGGGGAGCACCCGCTTCTACAAGTTCGCCCCCACGATCGACCGTTGGACGGTCGACGCCACGATCCTCGACTCCCGGTCGATCGGGTCCGGAGGCGGCTCGATCGCGCGCGTCGACGCGCTGCTCGGGGACCGGCTCGAGGTGGGCCCGGACAGCGCCGGATCGATCCCAGGTCCCGCGGCGTACGATCAGGGCGGCCGGGAGCCGACGGTCACCGATGCCGATCTGGTGCTCGGCTACCTGAGTCCGGAGCGCTTCCACGGCGGTCAGCTCAAGCTCAATCAGCGCCGGGCCGAGCGAGCGATCCGCGATCGGGTCGCGAGCCCGCTCGGGATCGATGTGCCCGAGGCCGCGCTTCTGATCAAGCGGGTGATCGATGCCCGCATGGGGGCCGAGATCTACAAGGAGACCGTGCTCAAGGGCTATGACCCGCGCGACTTCGTGATCTTCGCGGCCGGCGGTGCCGGGCCGGTCCACTGCTGCAGCTACGCCGAGTCGGCGGGCATGAGCAAGGTTGTCGTGTTCCCGTTCTCCTCGGCCTTCTGCGCCTACGGCTCCTCGACCATGGACGTGGTGCACGTGTACGAGCGGTCGCGGCGCCTCCCGCTGCTGACGGCGGTGGGCGGGCACTGGCTCGAGGACTACGACGGGTTCAACTCAGTGGTCGAGGGGCTGCGCGAGCTGGCCTACCGCGACTTCGCCGGCGAGGGCTTCGATCCCGACCAGGTGCGCTTCGCGCTCGAGCTCGACATGAAGTTTGGCGGCCAGTTGAACGTCAAGCGAGTCGCCGCGCCGCTCGAGCGCGTCGGCTCGGAGTCCGACATGCGCGCGCTGTACGCCGCGTTCGAGCGCGAGTTCAGCGAGGCCTACAGCGCGCTCGGGCTCAATCCGGACGCCGGAGTCGAGATCGAGGCCTTCGTGCTCAAAGCCTCGCTCCCGCAGCGCCACACCGACCGCCCGCTCGCCGCGCCGCGAAACGGCGGCGGGGCCCCGACCCCGACCGGCTACCGCGACGCCCTGTTCGCGGCCGAGGCGGGATGGGTCCAGACGCCGCTATACGAGATGGAGCGACTGGCCCCGGGAGATCAGCTTCGCGGGCCGGCGCTGATCGACTCCGACGACACCACCGTCGTGGTCGCCCCGGGCTGGAGCTGTGCGGTCGATGAGCGTTCCGGAATCGTCCTGTCCCAAGATGAGGAGTCAGCCGATGTTTGAGGCGGCGATGGTCACCCGGGCGATGCAGCTCGAGCCCGCCACCGAGCAGGAGCTCGACGACGCCGCCTCGCTCCGGTCCGGCGACTACGAGATCTACTCCGAGAACGTCAACCTCATGCTCCAGGAGGGCAAGGAGGTCATGACCAAGATGGGCATCAGCAGCATGCTCCACTCGGGTGACACGCTGGTGGCCGTGTACACGGCCCAGGGTGACCTGGTGTCGGCGGTGCTCGGAACCTATCTGCACTCGGTAACCGGTCAGGTGCCGATCAAGTTCATCCTGCAGCGGTTCGCTGACGATCCCTCGGTCGGCGTGGCCGAGGGCGATATCTACTACTGCAACGAGGCGCTCTACGGGGGAATCCACAACCCCGACCAGTTCGCGATCATGCCGGTCTTCGGGGGCGAGGAGCTGCTCGGCTGGGTGGTGTCGGGAGCTCACCAGTCGGAGACGGGCGGCAGCGAGCCAGGGGGCGAGGTAACCCAGGCCCACACCCGGCACGACGAGGGGATGAAGCTGACCCCGATCAAGATCGGCGAGCAGTACCGGTTGCGCAACGACCTGCTGCTGATGATGGAGAACTTCATCTCGCGCGCGCCCCGCATGCAGGTGACCGACGTCAAGGCGCGGGTGGCCGCGTGCGACCGGGTGCGAGTCCGGCTCCAGGAGCTGGCGCGCAAGCGCGGCAGCGCGCTCCTGAGGGGGGTGTTCCGGCGGATGATCCAGCAGACCTCGGCCGGCGTACGCCAGCGGATCGAGTCCTGGCCAGATGGCATCTACCGCCACAACGTGTTCATGGACACCACCGGTCACGAGGACGGCCTGTTGCGCGCCTCGGTCGCGGTCGAGGTGTCCGGTGACCGGTTGACGCTCGACTTCTCCGGGACCTCACCCGAGCACGAGGGCTCCTACAACGCGTTCACCAACGTGATTCGCGGTCACTGTGCCGTGAACCTGTTCCAGTTCCCGTTCCACGACTTCCCGATCTCGTCCGGAATGCTCGAGCACATCGACATCCGGGTGCCGCACGGAACGTTCTTCGACGCCGATCCCGAGGCGGCGATCAGCTGCTCCCCGCTGGTCGGGGCCATGGTCTTCCCGCTGCTCGGCGTCGCCCTGTCGAAGATCATGTTCAGCACCGAGCAGCGTCCGCTGGTGTGCGGCTTCACCTCCTCGAGTGCGTCCGCGGTGATGGTGGCCGGGGTCAACCAGCACGGTGTGCGGGTCACCGACTTCATGGGCTATCCGCTCAACGCCTACGGCCTCGCCGCGCGCTCTGACCGAGACGGGATCGACGTCTGGGGATTTCCGCACGGCCCGTGGGGCAAGGCGCCGGACGTGGAGGACATCGAGTCCGAGTTCCCGCTGCTGCACCTCTACCAGAAGCAGCAGCGCGACACGTGTGGGTTTGGCAAGTATCGCGGCGGTCTCGGCGCCGCGGTCGGCTACGTCGTCTACCGGACCCCGCACCTGGCGTTCACCTCGAGCCAGAAGGAGTCGAAGTTCCCGGCCCACAACGGCCTCTTCGGCGGCTACTCGATGACCGTGGTGCCGGGCATCCGTGTGCGCGGATCCAACCTGCTCGAGCTGATGGCGGCGGGCGAGCCGAACCTGCCCACCGACGACTTCACGCTGGCCGGCGGCGACTCCGCGCTCGGCGGCGAGGTGATCGTCGAGCACCAGACGCGCGGCATCCGGGTGGTGCAGGAGGGCGACGTCCTGGCCGCCAGCACGCAGGGGAGCGGCGGCTACGGAGACGTGCTCGAGCGAGACCCGCAGGCCGTCGTCGAGGACCTCCGGGCTGATCGGATCAGCGACTGGACCGCGCGCGAGGTATACGCGGTCGTCTACGACCCGGAGACCCTGATCGTCGATGAGGCCGCCACCGCCGAGCTGCGCCGCGCCCACCGGGCCCGCCGTCTCCAGAACGGTCGGCCCTACGCCGAGTTCATCGCTGAGTGGGAGCAGCGCCGACCCCCCGAGCAGGTACTCAAATACTTCGGCGATTGGCCCTCGGGCGCGCCGAACCGCGCCGTGGTGCGGATTTGAGCGGCCGCCAGCGGTTTCTGGATGCGCTGGCCGGACATGAGCTGGCCTTCGCTCCGATCGTGTGGGAAGCGCTGCCGGCGCTCGTCCACCAGGAGCGCGCGGACTGGTGGCGGGATCCAACCGTCGGGCAACGGATGATCGCCGATGCCGCGGCACTGGCCACGGCCGACGCGATGTTCGTGTTCGCCGCCGAGGAGGCGGTTCGCGCTGCGTTTGCCGCGGGCGACCGGGGAGACGCCGCACTCGACGCGCTGGCCATGACGACGGCCGCGGCGGACGGCGCCGAACTCGTCCGGTGCCTGCACGAGGTGGCCGACCATGGCGTGATCGCGGCCGTGCCGGCGCCGGAGGCGCTATACCGTGCACTCGACGGTGCGGAGTCCGAAGTGGCCGAGGACGCATTCACCGACCTTTGTTCTGCCTACCTCGAGGCGGGGGCGGAGGCGTTGGCGATCACGGGGGAGGAGGGCGGAGAGGTCGGTGCCGGCGTGACCCGCGCGGCGAGACTCGCCGGCCTGTATGGGCGTCCTGTGCTCGGTGTGGCCGAGCGAGACGGCGAGGTCGAGGCCTGGGATGAGCACGGCGAGCCGCTCGGGGTGATTTCGGCGAGGGGCGAGTGGCCGGCGCACCCCGCGGGCGTGGTGATCACTCCGGGTGATGTGAGCAGGCGCTGGGACGCCGTACGCCTGCGGGCGGTGGGCGCCGCGCGCTCGGCCGGAACGCCGTCGCCATGAGAGCGGCGGTCCTCGGCGCCGGGGTCATGGGGCGCAGCATCGCCACCGTGCTTCTGCGGGGCGGCCACCAGGTCGCGCTGTACTCGCGAACCGAGCAGACGCTGCTCGATGCGGGCCGGGCGCTCGAGCGCGAGGCGGCAGCTCAGATCGCCTACACGACCTCCATCGGCGAGGCATCGACCGACTCCGAGCTGATCATCGAGTCCGTACCCGAGTCGCTGCCCCTTAAGGTCTCGGTTCTCCGGGAGGCGGAGTCGGCAGCGCCCGCGGAGGCGGTGATCGCCAGCAACACCTCGTCGCTGCCGCTCCCTCAGCTGGCCGACGCGCTGAGCCGGCCCGCGCGGTTCCTCGGGGTGCACTGGTTCAACCCGGCCCACCTGATCCCGCTCGTCGAGGTGGTGCCGACCGACCGAACCGATCCCGCGCTGGTCGATTGGTCGATGGCGCTGTTGGTCGAACTGGGCAAGCGCCCGCTCGCGCTGTCGCGGGCGATCGAGGGGTTCCTGGCCAACCGGCTCCAGTACGCGCTGCTCCGCGAGGCGCTCCAGCTGGTCCAGGATGGTTTCGCCACCCCCGAGCAGATCGACGCGGTGATGACCGATTGCCTGGGGTTGCGCTGGGCCGTGCTCGGTCCGATGCACAGCAGCGACCTGGCCGGCATGCCCACCGCACTCGCCGTGTGCCGCGAGCTGTTCCCCGCGTTGTCGACCGCGGAGGAACCCCAGGCCGTGCTCACCGAGCTAGTCGAGGCCGGGCGCCTCGGCGTGTCGAGCGGCGCCGGGTTCTTCGACTATCCGGACCGCGAGGGCCCGGCGCACACCCGCGACCGGCTGCTCTCAAGCGTGCTCAGCGCCCTCGCCGACGCGAAGAGCTGAGGCGGCGCGGGGCGCGACATCGGTCACCGCGGCGCGGTTGTCGTCCTCCACCGCGCGGCTGTGGCGGGTTATCGGAGTGGCCACACCGAACGCCGCGACCGCATGGCCGTCGTCGTCGAGTATTGGGGCGGCCACGGCCCAGGCTCCGTCATATGTCTCCTCCCAGCTGAGGCCCCAGCCGCGCTGCGCGATCGAGGTCAGCTCCCGGCGGATGCGTTTCGGGTCGATGATCGTCCCGGCCGCGAGACGCTCGGGCTCCCGCGCCAGGACGGCCTCGATCTGGGTCTCCGGCTGATAAGCGAGGATCGTCTTGGCCGTGGCGCCGGCCGTCAGCGGCACGGTGGTGCCGATCTCCGCGGTGACGCGGACTCGCTTATGGCATTCGGCGAGGGCGATGTAAGTGGCGTGCCCGGCGGCGAGGTCGGGCACGGCCAGGATGACCAGCTCTTCGGTCCGGCGGGCGAGCTCACGCAGATGCGTATCGAGCAGAGCGGGGAGCTCGAGGGACGCGGTGGCCCGGTGACCGAGCCGCATAGCCGCCACCCCGAGGCGGTACCTGCCGTCGGCGCCGCGCATCACGTAGCCGGCCTGCTCGAGGCTGCGCAGGATCCGGTTGAGCGTCGTGGAGGGGATTCCGACGTGGTCGCGCAGCCCCGCCTCCGACCAGGCCGTGGAGGTCCCGCCGAACGCGTCGAGTACGCGCAGCGCCTTGTCGAGCACCTTGGGCGTGTCGGGGTTCGGGTTGGTCCGGGGGCGCGGCACGGCGTGCGGGTTGGTGGTAGGGTTCCGGCCAAATCCGGAAAACAATTACCACTATACGGGAAACGACAGCAAATGATCAGGACCGGTGACGAGTACCGCGAGTCGCTCCGCGACGGACGTGCAGTTTGGATCGACGGCGAGCGGGTGCAGGACGTGCCGACGCATCCCGCCTTCAAGCCGATCGTCGACGCCCGCGCCCGCATCTACGACCTGGCGCACGAGCAGTCCACGCGCGAAGTGATGTCCTACGTCGACGAGAACAGCGGAGAACGCTGCCCGGTAGGGGCCAAGCGACCCCTGACCAAGCAGGATTGGCGCGACAAGCGAGCCGCGGTCGACCGCGTGCTCGACGATCTCGGCGGCATCGTCACCCGCGTGGGTGACGAGACGGTCGGCGAGATGTGGTCGCTGTATGACGGGCAGGACGTCCTGAACGACATCGATCCCTCTTTCTCCGAGCACATCCGGGGCCACGTCCGGCACGCCGAGCTGGGCGATCCGTTCCACGTGTCGGCGAACACGGACCCCAAGGGCGATCGCTCGCGCCGCCCCCAGGACCAGGATCCCGACGTGCTGCTGCACGTCGCCCGCGAGACCGACCGCGGGATCATCGTGCGCGGGGCCAAGTTCGAGACGGCGGCGGCGTACGCCAACCAGGCGTTCGTCAAACCGACGATCGGCGACTGGGGCGACGCCAAGCTCTCCGACTACGCGGTTGGATTCGTGGTCGAGATGGGCGCGCCCGGCATCCGGCACATATGCCGCTCGTCGTTCGCGCAGCGGGATCCGGTCGACTATCCGATGGCCGCGCACTTCGACGAGATCGACACGATGATCGTGTTCGACGACGTCGAGGTTCCCTGGGAGAACGTGCTCTTCTACCGCCACACCGCGGCGGCGGCATTCATCCGCGCGACGCTCCACCGCTACAGCGCGTTCCCGTTCGTCCAGCGGCACCTGCGCCTGGCCGACCTGCTCGTCGGCGTCGCGTACACCAACGCGGTGCAGACGGGAATCAAGATGCACCAGGCGGTACGCGAGAAGCTGGCCGAGCTGGTCTGCTACCGGGAGGGGATCAACGCCCACCTGACCGCAGCGATCGAGATGGCCGAGGTGAGTCCCGGTGGTCTGCTCATGCCCAACCAGGCGCTGCTCTACACCGGCCGCGTGCTCGCCTGCACGCAGCTGCCCGCGATGATGCACCTTGCCCGCGATCTGTGCGGCGGCCAGCTGTGCGTACTGCCCAGTGCGGCGACCTTCACCGACCCGGAGGCTGGCGCCTGGCTGGACAAGTACCTGGCGGTTGGCGAGGTGTCGGCCGAGGACCGGCGGCGGCTGTTCGCCTTCGCGCGCGACCTGCTCAACTCCGACTACGCGGGCCACCGTCTGACCTTCCAGCTGTTCGCTCAGTCGCCGGCCTTCGCCCACCTCCTCGCGGTTTACAACAACTACAACTTCGCCGGCCCCGCCGATCTGGTGCGCCAGTACGCCGGTCTGGATCAGCCCGTCACGGCTGCGGTCCGCTCGTGAGCGACCTCAACGTCGTCGGCGCCGCGTGCGTGGCGTGCGTGCGCGATCGCGGCGGGGCCCGGCGCGGAGCCGAGCAGGCGGAGCTCGACGTCGTGTTCGACGGGGCGGTGGCGATTCGGAACGGAGTTATCGCGGCCGTAGGGCCGACGGCCGAAGTGCTGCGCTCCTACGGCGACGACGGGATCGCGGTTCTGGACGCGACCGGGATGAGCATCGTCCCCGGGTTGATCGAGTGCCACTCTCATCCGCTCTTCGCCGGCGAGCGCCACGCCGAGTACGCCGAGCGGCTTGCCGGGGCTTCACTGGCCGAGATCGCCGCGCGCGGCGGCGGGATCTGGGCCAGCGTGCTGGCGACGCGAGCCGCGTCTGACGAGGAGCTGCTCGATGCGTTGCGGCATGCCTACCCCCGGATCCTTGCCGGCGGCGTGACCACGCTCGAGGTCAAGTCCGGGTACGGGCTGACGCTGTCGCAGGAGCTCCGCCACCTGGAGCTGCTGGAGAGCAGTCGCGCCGTCACGCCGCTCGAGCTCGTGATCACGTTCCTGGGCGCTCACGTCGTTCCGGCCGGCCTCGATTCCGACGCGTACACCCAGGAGGTCCTCGAGATGCTGCCGCGCGCCCTGGACCAGGGGCTGTGCGCGTTTCACGACATCACCTGCGAGCGCGGACTCTTCTCGCCCGAGCAGGCGCTGTCGCTGTTTGATCGCTCGCGCTCGCTCGGAGTGAGGACTCGTTGCCATGCGGACGCGTGGGCCAGCTCCGAGGGCTGGCGGACCGCCGTCGCCGGCGGGGCGATCTCGGCCGAGCACCTGACCTACACGCCCGACGATGAGATCCGCGCCGTCGGCGCGACCGACACGATCGCCGTGCTCCTGCCCCAGGCCGAGCTGATCTACATGACCGACCGCCGGGCCAACGCGCGGCTGTTCATCGAGCAGGACGTGCCGGTCGCCCTCGCCACGGACTACTGCTCATCGATCCACGCCACCTCGCTGCCGGTGACGCTCGGCATGGCGGCACCGTGGTTTCACATGGCGCCGGCCGAGGTGATCGTGGGCGGGACTCTCAACGCGGCGTACGCCCTCGGGTTGGCCGGCGACCGCGGATCGATCGAGCCCGGCAAGCGCGGGGACCTGACGCTGCTGTCGATGGCTCACCCGAACGAGCTCTGCCTGGCGGTCGGTCAGGAGGTCATCTCCGACGTGATCATCGGAGGGACGGTCGTTCACAGCACGCGAACTCAGCGAGGAGAGCAGTGATCCACCAGCGAATCAGGCCGTTCAACACGCGCGACACGTATCCCGACCAGGAGCTCGACAATGACCTGGCCCAGGCCGTGGTCGCCGGGGACACCGTGTTCCTCCGCGGCCAGGTCGGCCAGGATCTGGATACCGCCGAGTCGGTCGGCATCGGCGATCCGGCTGCCCAGGCCGAGCAGGCGATGCGCAACATCGAGCAGCTCCTGAGCGAGTCGGGCGCGCGCCTGGAGGAGATCTGCAAGATCGTGATCTACCTGACCGACATCCGGTATCGAGAGGACGTCTACCGGGTCGTGGGGCGCTGGCTGCGCGGGGTGCACCCGGTCTCGACCGGGCTGGTGGTGAGTGCACTGGCCCGCCCCGAGTGGCTGGTCGAGATCGACGCCACCGCAGTGATCTGCACCGAAGCGTCGTCTTCGTGATCGACGCCGGAGAGCTGGCTCGGTTCACCGCGATTCCCGCCGCGACCGGGAGCGAAGAAGCGCGCATCGCCTGGCTCGAGGAGCGGCTGTCCGGCCAGGCCGGATCGCTCTCGCGCGACGCGGTCGGAAACCTGGTGTGGCGCTTTGGCGGCGCATCCGGGCCGCCGGAGCTGCTGCTCATGGCTCACGTCGACACGGTGTTCCACGGGGTGGAGGTCATTGACGTCGTGCATTCGGGCGGAGCACTTGTTGGCCCGGGCGTGGGGGACAACGCGGCCGCGGTCATGACGGTGATCTGGGCCCTGTCCGCCGTGGACTCGGTTCCGCCCGGGCTTGCCGTGGCGTTCACGGTTGGCGAAGAGGGCCTCGGCAACCTGCGCGGCGCGCTCCACGCCTGTCGTTCGCTTCGTCCGTCGATGGCCATTGCGCTCGAGGGTCACCACCTGGACGAGATCGTGACCGAGCATGTCGGGAGCACGCGCGCTCGGGTGGGCGTGAGCGGGCCGGGCGGTCATTCCTGGGCTGACCGGGGCATCCCGAGTGCGATTCACGCGCTGCTTCCGATCGGGGTGGCGCTGGCCGCGTCCGGGGCGAACATCGGCACGATCTCCGGCGGCAGCGCCGTCAACGCGATCGCCGCCGAGGCCGAGTTGCTCGTCGAGCGCCGGTCGGTCGATCAGGCCGAGCTCGATGCATTCGAAAACGAGGTCCGCGAGCTGCGCGTGGACGATCCGCTCCGCCTCGGCTGCGATGTCGTCGGCCGGCGACCCGCCGGCCGGATCGAGCCCGAGCACCCGCTGGTGCGGGCGATCGTCGAGGCGCACCGCTCGCTCGGCCTGCCCGAGCGATTCGAAGCGGGTTCGACCGACGCCAACGCCGCCGCGTCGTTCGGCATTCCCGCCGTGTCGATCGGATGCACCCGCGGTTCGGGCATGCACACCCCGCACGAACGGATCGAGCTCGAGCCGCTCGAGCTCGGCGTCGGGCAGCTGGTCGCCGTGATTGAGGCCCTTGCCGACCGTAAGATGTCGACCCTGTGAGGAGGTCAGCGCCGTGACGATGTATGAGCCGTGGGATGCCTTCGAGGCGCCCCGTTTTACCGGGCCGCGCACCTACGCGCGACTCCCGTATGTCAAGGATCTCGACGGCGTCGACGCCGCCGTATTCGGGATGCCGTGGGACGGCGGGACCTCGTTTCGCTCCGGCGCGCGGTTCGGGCCCGAGGGCGTGCGCTCCGCCTCGGGGATGATCCGGACCTACAACCCGGTGCAGAAGGTGCAGGTGTTCGGGGTGCTGTCGACGATCGATTACGGCGACGCCCCCACCGTGCCCGGCTACATCGAGGACACGCTCGAGCGGATCACGGAGTTTGTCCGGCCGCTCGTCCAGGCCGGCATCACCACGGTCGGGATCGGCGGAGACCACTCGGTGACCCTCGGGGAGCTGCGCGCGCTGGCCTCGGCGCACGGCGCCCTGGGGCTCGTGCAGCTCGACTCCCATACCGACCTGTGGGACAGCTACAACGGCCGGCCCTACTCGCACGGGACGATGTTCCGGCGCGCGCTGGAGGAAGGGCTGCTCGACCCGGCGCGGATGGTGCAGGCGGGAATGCGCGGACCGCTCTACGGCGAGCTCGACGAGGAGATCCCCGGGGAGCTCGGCGTGGAGACGATTCCCTGGGTCCAGCTGGCCGAGATGACCCCGCTCGAGTTCGCCGACCAGGCTCGGGCCCGCGTCGGGGACGGACCCGCGTTCCTGTCCCTCGACGTGGATTTCGTCGACGCCGCGTTCTGCCCGGGCACCGGCACGCCCGAGGTGGGCGGCCCGACCAGCTTCCAGGCGCTGTCGTACCTGCGCGCGCTCAGCGGGCTGCCGTTTGTCGGCTACGACGTGGTTGAGGTCGCGCCCGCCTACGACGGCGCGGGTCAGGTGACCGCCCTGTTCGCCGCCAACGCCATCTTCGAGATGCTGAGCATGATCACGCTGGCTCGACGGGGCAGCACGGTCGAGGGTGCGACGCCGTCCTGAGGCGAGCGCCGGTCCACCCACGCCGGCATGCACAGCCGGCCAATTGACGGGTGCTGCCGAGACCGCGGCAGCCTGTGCACGTGGCACGTGCGCAACCTGCCACGGTCCACGATCGCGCCGCCTATTGGCAGGTTATGCAGGTCGGGTCGTGGTCCCGGTGCCTACGGCCCCGATACCACCGCCAACCCGACGTCGCGCGGGCCGCCGGCGTTGATCGGGTTCAGGTCCATCGGACAGGCCGACAGGACGACGGTTACGTCGACCTCGGCCGCGAGCGTCACGTAGTCGCCCGCCTGCGCCGGCGAGGCGAGAAACTCGAGTTGACCCTGCTCGTCCCAGGCGATGTTCATGAACAGGTTGAGCGGCGCCGGCACGTGGTCAGCCTGGATCCCGAGTGTGGCGAGCGCTGCTCGGAAGTTCTCGGCGCAGCTCGCGTGCCCGGCCTCGGCGCCCAGCTGCCGGTAGCGCTCCGGGTCGCAGGCCGCGATCAGCGTGTCGTGAACGCCCGGGCTCGTGTCCTCGGTGAGGGTGAGCAGCCGGCGGCGGTGGTTGCTGTACAGGCCGTCGCCGGCGCGGGGGATCAGCCTGCCCAGCGCGACGCGCGTGTGCTCCATCGACACGTACTCGCCGGGGTCGGACTTCGCCAGCGCCCAGGTGTCGACGACCTGGCCCCCTTCGAGGTTGGTGATGCGCAGCGCCTCGCCGGCGCGCAGGGGCACCGCGGTGCCCTCGCGTGCCCGAAGGACGTTTTCGGCGTCCCGCTTCGTCACGGATTGCGTAGTGTATACAAGGGCATGCGGAACCTGGTGGGATACGACCGGTCCCGGCGATGAGCGAGACGTTCGTACTCCTGCACGGGTCGTGGCACGGCGGGTGGGCGTGGGAGCCGACCGCCTGGTGCCTGCGCGAGCTTGGCCACGCGGCATATTCCCCCACCTATCCCGGTCACCTCCCGGGCGCGAGCCGCGCCGGCATCCGGCACGACGACTACGTCGACTCCGTGGTCGCCTTCATCGAAGGCCGTGACCTGCGCGACGTGGTCCTGGTCGGACACAGCTTCGGCGGTTCGGTGGTGAGTCGCGTCTCGCAGATCATCCCCGAGCGCCTCGGGCGCCTGGTCTTCCACACCGCGTTCGTGGTGGCGGACGGCGCCAGCGTCAACGACGAGTTCCCCGACGATCAGACCGCGCTGTTCGAGGCCGCCGCCCGCGAGAGCCCCGATGGGACGGTGGCGTGCGTCTGGGAGGTGTTCCGCGACCTGTTCATGCAGGACGCCTCGCCCGAGGCGGCGCGGTCGGTGTGGGAGCGACTCGTGCCCCAGCCGTTTGCCCCGTGGGCCCAGAAGCTCGACCTGGGCGAGTTCTACCGGGGCGAGCTGCCCCGCAGCTATATCGCGGTCTCGGATGACCGGGCGCTACCGCCGGGCAAGTGGCATCCGGAGATGTCCTCGCGGCTGGGAAAGTTCAAACTTGTCGAGATGGACGGGAGCCACGAGGTGATGTTCACGCGCCCGGCCGAACTGGCCCGGAAGCTCGTCGATGCCGCCCGCGACTGAGCCGCCGCGCGTTTTGATGCTGACGCCGGACGAGGTGCTCGATCCGGCCTACGACCCGCTGTCCGCAGAACTCGCCCCACACGAGCTGTTCAAGCCGGAACGGTCACGCGCCGGCGTGCTCGCGGAGCTGCCCGCTGCCGACTACGTGGTCGGCGACTGGACGCAGGAGATCCACCTGGCCGACGAGGAGCTAGACGCCGCGCTTCGCTGCCTGGCCGTGTTCCAGCCCAACGCCGGCACCGACATGGTCGACATCGAGCACGCGGCGAGGCTGGGGATCCCCGTGGCGAACGCGCCGGGAGAGAACGCCCGCGCGGTCGCCGAGTGGGTGGTGATGGCGATCCTGGCCACGCTCAAGGACGTGGTCCGCAACCACCTCGGCGTACTCGCCGGCCGTTGGGACATGGTGGCGGCGGGGCGCGTCGGCGTGCACGAGCTCGGCGACCGCACCGTGGGGATCATCGGCATGGGGCGGATCGGCCAGGACGTCGCGGCCCGTCTCGCGCCTTTCGAGCTCGGGCGGCTGGTGTATGCGGACGTCGAGGCCGCGCCGGCCGAGGTCGAGCAGCGCCTCGGGCTCGAGCGCCTGGAGATCGACGAGCTGTGCGCGGCGAGCGATGTGCTCACCCTCCACGCGCCGCTGCTCCCCTCGACGCGCGGCCTGCTCGACGCGCGGCGGATCGCCCTCATGCCGGAGGGCGCCGTGGTCGTCAACGCCGCGCGCGGCGCGCTGATCGATGAGCCGGCTCTGTGCCAGGCGCTGGCCGCGGGGCATCTGAAGGGAGCGGCGCTCGACGTGTTCGTCGAGGAACCGCTCCCCGCCGGGAGTCCACTCCGCACCCTGCCGAACGTGCTCCTCTCGCCGCACCTCGCGGGCTCGACCAACGAGGCGCGCGAGCGGATGATGACCAACGCGTTGCGCAACCTCGATCGTGTGCTGCGCGGCGGCGACCCCGAGCACGTCGTCAACGGGGTCGAGGGAGTCCCGCGCCGGGGTGACCCGCACGGACGCGCATAACTCACCACCACCGCTCACCTTTGGCCGATGGCGATGGAGGTGGCATATGTGCACCCTCAGCGCCATCGGCCGGGAGTGGTACCTCCCAAAGCGAGCGTATACAGTACGCACTCGACAACCGCGTGAAGAGAGGAGCGAGACGTGAAGGCGGCACGACTAGTGGAGCTCGGGAGCCCGCTCGTTCTCGACGATGTGCCCGAGCCGGACCCCGGGCCGGGGGGCGCGGTCGTGAAGGTCGAGTTCGAGGGGATCTGCCGAACCGACTGGCACGTCTGGCAGGGTGACTGGTCGTGGATCGGGCTCGCACCGGCGCTACCGGTCACGATGGGCCACGAGTTCTCTGGCGCGGTGGTCGCAGTCGGGCCGGAGGTGACCACGATCAAGGTGGGCGACCGGGTTGCCGTCCCGTTCCACGAGGCGTGCGGACGCTGCGCTTATTGCCGTGCCGGCCGGTCGAACCTGTGCGACGCGCTCGAGTTCGTCGGAATCAGCCATGACGGCGGGTACGCCGAGTACGTCAACGTCTTGAACGCCGACCTCAACTGCGTCCCGCTGCCCGACGCGGTGTCGTTCGACTCCGCCGCGGCGCTCGGCTGCAGGTTCATGACCGCCTGGCACGCGCTCCAGCACCAGGCCGGCCTGCGCGCCGGCGAGTGGCTCGCGGTCCATGGCGTCGGCGGGATCGGACTCTCGGCGGTCCAGATCGGAACAGCGCTCGGCGCCGGCGTGATCGCCGTCGACATCGACGACCGCAAGCTCGCAGCGGCGCGCGAGCAGGGCGCAGCCGCAACGGTGAACGCGCGCGACGGCGATGTGGTCGAGGCGGTCAAGGAGGCGACCGGCGGAGGCGCGCACGTGGCCCTCGGCGGGCTCGGCACGGCCTCGCTGGTCCAGGCGGCCCTGATGAGCCTGCGTAAAGGCGGACGTCTCGTCCAGGTCGGCCTCACGAGCAAAGAGGAGCAGGGGATCGTCGGGATCCCGCTCGACGAGCTGATTGAGGCGGAGCTGACGATCGTCGGCAGCGTCGGCAACCCGCACATCCATCTCCCGGCCCTGCTCCGGCTCGTCGGCGAGGGCCGGCTCGACCCCGCGGCGCTCGTCAGCGAGCGGATCCCGCTCGAGAGCGCTCAGAGCGTGCTCGAGCGGATGACCAACTTCGACACGATCGGCTTCTCCCTGATCGACACCTTCTGAGGTCCGGCCGGGGCCAGGCCGGACCTCAGAGCATCCCGCTCTACCTCAGAGCTCCAGGCAGACCGTCTTCGTCTCCGTGTAGAGGTCGAGGACCGCGTGACCCATCTCGCGCCCCCAGCCCGACTGCTTGAAGCCGCCGAACGGCATCGCCGCGTCATAGATGTGGTAAGTGTTCAGCCACACCGTCCCGGCTTGGAGTGCCTCGGCTACGCGGTGGGCGCGTGACACGTCGCGAGTCCACACGGCGGCGGCGAGTCCGTAGGGACTGTCGTTGGCGGCCGCGACGATCTCGTCCTCGCGGTCGACCGGGGTCACCGCCACCACCGGGCCGAAGATCTCCTCGCGCATCGCCCGCGCTCGGACGGTCCGATTCGCTTCCAGGCGTCGTCGCGGAAGGCGCGCCGGGCTGCCCTGACGGCGCGATCGACGTCGGCCGCTCCGCCGGCGGGAACCCGCGCCAGCACCTCGCCGGTGGCCGGATCGACGGTCTCAAACGTGGTCCCATCGGCGGCCTCGACCCACTCGCCCCCGATCAGCAGCTTGTGCTCTCGCGCGAGGAACTGACGGACTCGGACCGGCAGCTCCGTGATGCTCGCAGCGGGAGCGGCGGCGCCGGACGCCGGCGCGGACACGTTGGAAACGTCGTCTTGAAAAGTCATGGCCGCATAGGGTATACAACATGGAGTCGACCGCCTATGATCGTCGACGATCTCCGACCCCATCCGGTGGGTCTGGGTCCGAGCGAGTGCACCTTGTATACTCTGCACACCGAACACCTCCTCGAGACCAGGAAAGCCGGTCACATGTCCATCTCCAAAGGCCGTGTCGCCCGGCGCACGGATCGGTACGCGCTCCGCCGTCATGACGACGGGGACGATGTCCCTCCCGAGCGTCCGCCGTCACTAGCCGAGCACGTCTGCCGCGTGATTCGGGATGACATCCTGAGTGGACGCCAGCCGGCCGGCGCGCGCCTCACCGAGGCAGTGGTGATGGAGCGCACGGGGGTCAGCCGTACGCCGGTGCGCGAGGGCCTGCGCATGCTCGAGGGTGAGGGGCTCGTGATCGCCTACCGCAGCCGCGGCACGTTCGTCACCTACCGGCTCACGCCGGAGGAGGCGCTGCTGATCTACGAGGTCCGGCTCGTGCTCGAGCCTCACCTGACCGCGCTCGCCGCCGAGCGTATGACCCCCGAGGTGCTGGCGGTCGTGGAGGAGTTCCTGAACCGGTTCGTCGACGCGCTCGACAACGCCGACCCGCACGAGGCCGGTCAGCTCGACGCCGACTTTCACCAGACGATCTACGAGGCGAGCGGCAGCGAGTTGCTGAGTGTGCTGCGCGGCTACTGGACCCGGCTACAACTCGAGCTCTCCGAGCGGGTCTACAACACCGAAGTCCCCCGCCGCTTCCTGGACGAGCACGTTGCGATTCTCGAGGCGCTGCGTGCCGGGGACGCCAACCTGGCGCAGGAGCGGATGCGCCTGCACATCGAGCACAGCCGCACGGCGCTCAAGCGCGCGCTGCGCGAGGCCAAGCGCGACCGGCCGCGCGCGGCCGCGAGCGACGAAGCACGATGAAGCTGACCTTCGGACTCGCGGTCGAGAACTTCACTCCCGCGCCGAAGGAGCCGGACATCGAGGCGATCGTCGCCTACGCGCGCCGCGGCGAAGAGCTCGGCTTCGAGTCGCTTTGGGCGTGGGATCACATGTTCCTCGGCAGCCGCAACGCGTTCCCGGTGCTCGAGTCGCTCGCGACGCTGACCGTGCTCGCCCGGGAGACCGAGCGTGCCGCGCTCGGCACGGGAATCCTTGTGTTGCCTCTGCGCGGCGCCGCGGTCCTCGCCAAGACGGCCGCGACGCTCGACATCATCTCCGGCGGCCGGCTGACGCTCGGGATGGCGGTCGGCTGGTACGAGCGGGAGTTCGACAGCTGCGGTGTGCCCTTCCGGCGCAGAGGGCGGATCTTCGAAGAGAACCTCGAGCTCCTCCAGCGGTTCTGGACCGGCGAGCTCGTCAGCGGCGAGGCGCGCGGGATCCCGTTCCGCAACTCGATCATGTTGCCGCGGCCGGCACAACGGCCCCGACCGCGGCTGCTCGTCGGCGGTTACGTCGATGCCGCGCTGAGGCGCGTCGGCGAGCGCTCGGACGGATGGCTGACCTACTTCTACGCGCCGGACGCGTTCGAGACCGCGTGGGAGCAGATCCGCGAGTACGCCGAGGCGACCGGCCGCGACCCCGACGCGCTCGACAACGTGGCCCAACTGCCGCTCTGCATCGATGACTCCTACGAGACGGCCGACCGCAAGGCCCGCGAGTACATCGGCCAGTACTTCGACATCCCGGCGTGGAGCCACTGCTCGCCGGAGAGCGCGATCCGCGGTACGCCCGAGCAGTGTGCCGAGCAGCTTGCGGCGCAGGCCGCGGTCGGCGTGCGCCACGTCTGCCTCGTGCCCTACCGCTATGAGCACGAGCAGCTCGAGCGCTTCGCGGCCGAGGTGATGCCGCTCGTGGCCGACGTTGCCGTGGAGGGCGCGCGATGAACGGCGCCGGCGAGAAGCGCATGTGCCTCGCGGACGCCGCCGCGCTGGTGCGCGATGGCGATACCGTTGTCGCCGGCGGGTGCTGCTATTCGCGCACGCCGTGGGCGATGCTGCTCGAGCTGCTCCGGGCCGAACGCCACGAGCTGACCCTGGCCCGGAACCTCATGTGCTACGAGGCCGAGCTGTTTTTGGCCTCCGGCGCCGCCGCCAAGCTCGTCTCGAGTTGGGTCGGGATCGGCCTGCGGTGGGGCATCCCAAAGGTGTTCCGCGAGTACGTGGAACGCGACCCCTCGATCTACGAGGAATGGAGCCACCTCTCGTTCGGGATGCGCCTGATGGCGGCGTCGATGGGGATGCCGTTCCTCCCGACCGCGTCGCTGCTCGGCTCCGATCTGCTCGAGCGCACCCCGGCGCAGCACATCCGCTGTCCTTTCACCGATGAGCTCCTGGTCGCCGTCCCGGCGCTCGTCCCGGACGTGGCGCTGATCCACGTCCAGACGTCCGACGCGGCCGGCAATGCTCAGATCGAAGGGCCCCCGTACATGGACGTCGAATACGCCCGCGCGGCCAAGACGGTGATCGTGACCGCCGAGGAAATCGTCCCCCCGAGGCGATCGTCCGCACCGCCGACCGCACGGTGATCCCCGGGTTCGTCGTCGACGCGGTGGTCGAGGTTCCGTTCGGCTCCTACCCGCACGAATGCCACGGCCGCTACGAGGCCGATTTCGATCACTTCGATGCCTACACCGAGCTGGTCACTCGCGACGGGGTGGACGGTGTCCACGCTTACCTGCGCGAGAACGTCCACGCCCTGGACGGCTTCTCCGCCTTCCTCGACACGGTCGGCGCATCTCGCCTGCTCGAGCAACGACGTCGGGCCCGCGAGCTGGTGGCGGCATGACCGAGGCCACGCCGGTTGAGCTGATGACGATCGCCGGCAGCCGCCTGCTGCGTGACGGGAGGGTGGTGTTCGCCGGCGTCGGCGCCCCGCTCGAGGCCAGCGTGCTGGCCAAGCGGTTGCACGCCCCGTCGCTCACGATCGTCCTCGAAGGCGGCTCCATCGGACCCCGGATGCTTCCCGGGCGCCTGCCCGTGTCCACGAACGAGATGCGCGCCGCCCACGACGCATTCATGCTCACGTCGATCAACGACCTGTTCCTATACGGGCAGCGCGGTCACTACGACTACGGATTTATCGGTGCCGGTCAGCTCGACCAGTACGGCAACGTCAACACCAGCTACATCGGCGATCCGGACCACCCGAAGGTGCGCCTGCCCGGGAGCGGCGGCGCCAACGACATCGTGTCGAGCTGCCGCGAGGTGATGATCATGACCCGGCACGAGCCACGGCGCTTCGTCGAGCGGGTGGACTTCATCACCAGCCCCGGGTACCTGAACGGGCCGCAGTCTCGCCGGGACGCCGGCCTGGTGCGCAATCGGCCGGTCGCGGTGGTCACGGATCTGTCGCTCCTCGGGTTCGACGAGGACACCGGCCGGCTGCGACTGGACGCACTCCAGCCGGGCGTCAGCCAGGAGCAGGTGCAGGCCAACACGGGCTTTGAGTTGCTGATCTCGGAGACGATCGCGGAGCTCCCGCCGCCGACCGAGCAGGAACTGACCGAATTGCGCTGGCTGCGCGACGGCAATCGGAGTCAAACACCGGAGACGAGAGAGGTGACGAGGGCACCATGACGATCGGTCCATTCATCGACATGCAGGGCGCGGTGGACGTCCACATCCACTCCGAGCCTGACCTGTTTCCTCGCATCACCGACGACGTGGGAGTGGCGCGGCACGCCGTCTCGATGGGTCTCCGGGCGTTCTCGCTCAAATGCCACTCCGAGCGCACCACGACGCGCGCGTACATGACCATGCAGATGGTGCCGGGGATCCAGGTGGTCGGCGGCATCGTGCTCAACCGCGCTGTAGGCGGGATCAACCCGGCCGCGGTGGAGGCGATGCTCCAGCTGGGCGGCAAGCACGTGTGGATGCCGACGGTGGACGCAGCGTTTCACGCTCGCACGTTTGGCTCGACCGGCGTCTACGACAAGCAGGCGAGCACCGTGGCCAAGTCCAAGGATCACGGCATCGAGGTGTTCGACGACGCCGGCAAGCCGATCGAAGGCCTGATCGACGTGCTCGATCTCACCGCGCAGTACTCGGCGATCCTCAGCACGTGTCATTTGTCGGTGCCCGAGGTCAAGCTGCTGGTGAAGACCGCACGCGAGCGCGGGGTGGAGAAGATCATGATCACGCACCCGTTCTTCAAGGTTCCCGGACTCGAGTTCGACGACCTCAAGGAGCTGGTCGACCAGGGCGCCTACGCCGAGTTCGGCTACTGCACTTCCTCACCTATGTGGAACCACGCGCCGCTGGCGCGCCAGGTGGAGGCGATCAAGGCGCTCGGGCCCGAGCGCTGCATCCTGATGAGCGACGCCGGCCAGCGCCACAACCCGATGCCGGCCGAGGCACTCCGGGCATTCGCCCAGTCGGTGTGGGAATCGGGCGTCAGCGAGGAAGGGGTGGAGCGGATGATCAAGCAGAACCCACTCGATCTCCTGGAGCTGCCGCCGCTGCCCGCGGTCCCGATTGAACGCAACGGCAGCGCCACCTTCGATGGCGACAATCGCGGCCTTCCGGTGGCGGCTCCGGGACTGGGACCGGGCGCATGAGTGCACGCGTTGGCCTGATCGTCCCGTCCTCCAACACCGTCATCGAGGTCGACTTCTACCGCCGGCTGCCGCCGAGCGCGACGCTCCACACCGCCCGGATGTACCTCGAGGAGACGACGCCACGGGGCGAGTCGGCGATGCTCGACGACTACCTGCCGACGGCGATCAACGACCTGCGCTCGGCCCGGCCGGACGTGATGGTGTTCGGGTGCACGAGCGCCGGAGCGCTGCGCGGGAACGACTACGAGGCCCAGCTGATCGACCGCATCGCCCGCGAGACGGGTGCGGAGACCTTCAGCGTGTCGGCGTCGGTCCGCCGCACGATCCGGGCCGCCGGCGCCCGGCGCGTCGGGGTGATCACGCCGTACGTGGACAGCCTCAACGAGAAGATCCGCGAGAGCCTGCAAGACGACGGGTTCGAGGTTGCGGCGATCCACGGGCTCGGCATCACCGACAACTTTGCGATCGCCGAGGTCGAACCCGAACGCATCACGGAGTTCGCGTCTGAGTGCTTCGCCGATGGAGACATCGAGCTGCTGTTCGCGTCGTGCACGAACTTCCGCGCCCTCGACGCGCGCGACGAGATCCAGGCGGCGCTCGGCGTGCCCGTGGTCACGAGCAACCACGCCGCCCTGACCGTCGTCCTGGACCAGATCGGCGCGCCCGCCACGGTCTGAGGCGCGATGTACGCGGCCGCCTTCGACTATCTCCGCGCATCGTCGTGGACCGAAGCGGTGAAGCGCCTGGAGGAGCTCGGCGACGATGCCCACGTCATCGCCGGCGGCCAGAGCCTCGTCCCAATGATGATGCTCCGCGTCGCGGCGCCGTCCGCGCTCATCGACATCGGCGGCGCCGACGAGCGCACGATCAAGCTCGTCGACGGTCGGCTCGTGCTCTCGGCGCTCGTTCGCCACGTCGACCTCGAGCACTCCGAGCTCGTCGAGGAGAACGCTCCGATGCTCACGCAGGCGGTCCGGCAGATCGGCAACGTGCGCGTGCGCCAGCGCGGGACGATCGGCGGGTCGCTGGCCCACGGCGAGCCGGCGGCCGAGCTCCCCTGCGTCGCGATTGCCCACGGCGCATCCGTGCACGCTCTCGGCCCGGACGGTGAGCGCGAGATCGCGGCCGCCGACCTTCCGTTCCTGCCGATGGTCACGACACTGCGCGAGCGCGAGCTGATCACCCGGGTCGAGGTTCCGGCGCTGAGCGACGGTCAGGGCTCGTGCTTTTTGGAGATCGCTCGCCGTCCGGGCGACTTCGCGATGGTCAACGTCGCCGCGATCGTGACCTGCGATCCGGACGGCACGTGCACCGCGGCGCGCCTGGCGCTCGGCGCCCTCGGCTCGCGGCCGGTCGACGCATCGGGCGCCGCCGAGGCGCTCGTGGGGGCCCCGATCGACGCCACGGCCAGCGACGCCGCCGGCCGCGCGGCCGCCGCCGACGCCGAGATCGGCCCAAGCTCCCACGCCGGCGTGGATTACCGGCGCGAGGTCACGGCCGTGCTCGTGGCTCGGGCCCTGCGCGCGGCGGCCGCGGACGCGCGTGACCGCCGCGCCGGGGTGCGGGTGGCGGCATGACGGTGACCACGCGGCACACGATTAGCGTCACGATCAACGGGCGGCCGACCGAGCTCGCGGTCAGTCCGAACCTCTCGCTGCTCGAGCTGCTGCGCACCGAGGCCGGCGCCCCCGAGGTCAAGCTCGGCTGCGGCGAGGGGGTCTGCGGTACCTGCACGGTCCTGCTCGACGGCGAGCCGGTGAACGCGTGCCTGATGTTCGCCGTCCAGGCCGACGGCTGTGAGATCACGACTGTGCGCGGGCTCGCTGCCGACGGCGAACTGCACCTCCTCCAGCAGGCGTTTCTCGACCACGCGGGGTCGCAGTGCGGGTTCTGCACCCCGGGCATGATCCTCACGGCGAAGTGGTACCTGGACCACCATCCCGACGCCGACCGCGAGGAGCTGCGCCGAGCGCTCGCCGGCAACCTATGCCGCTGCACCGGATACACGAAGATCCTCGACGCGGTCGAGGCATATCGTGACCTCCGGCCCCGGGACGGCCATGGCGACTGACATCGGTCAGACCCGCGCGCGGGAAGCGCCCGTCAAGGCACCGCCGGCCCCAGCCCCCGCGCGGCTGCCGAGCGGCCGCACGAGTGCGGTCCCCCACCGCGACTTCGTCGAGAAGGTGGCGGGGACCCTGCCCTATGCAGACGACTGGGGCTTTCCCGGGATGCTGCACGGCCTCGTCGTCCGCGCGCGCGTGCCGTGCGCGCGGATCACCGGCATCGATGTCGACGCGGCCAAGGCGGTTCCCGGCGTGCGCGCCGTACTCACCGCTGCCGACATCCCGCACAACGCCATCTCCGAGGAGGCGTCGGGGCTCGGGATCGATCAGATCATCCAGCCCGTCCTGGCAGGTGAGGAGATCCGCTACGACGGCGAGCCCGTCGCCGCGATCGCCGCCGAGACACCCGGGGCGGCGCTGGAAGCGGCCGGGCTGGTGGAGGTGAGCTACGAAGACGCCGAGGGTGTGTTCGACATCGACGCCGCGCTGGCCGAGAGTGCGCCGCCGGTGCATCCCGGTGGCAACCGCTACGTCACGTGGCGCTCGGCGATCGGCGATGTCGACGCGGCCATGGCCCGCGCCGATCACGTGATCGAGGAGACCTACCAGACCCCGCGCGTGGATCACGCCTACCTCGAACCCGAGTCGGGGGTCGGCTGGGTGGACAGCGACGGCGTCGTCACGCTCCGCGTCTCAACGCAGGTGATCGAGCATGCCCGCCAGCTCGCCGACATCCTCGAGCTTCCGCATAGCCGGGTCCGCGTCATCGCCGCCTACATGGGCGGCGGCTTCGGCGGCAAGGAGGACATGACGGTCGAGCCGTACCTGGCCGCGCTCGTGTGGGAGACCCGTAGGCCCGTGCGGATGGTGTGGGAGCGCCAGGAGTCGCTGCTCGCCCGGCAGAAGCGCCACCCGTTCCGCATGCACTACCGGACCGGCGTCCTGGCCGACGGAACGATCGTGGCCCAGGACATCAAGATCCTCGGAGACGCCGGTGCATATCCGCTGCTCAGCTCACGCGTGTTATTCGCGGGCGGGGTCAACTCGACCGGCCCCTACCGCTGCGCCGACGCCCGGATGGAGAGCACGGCGGTGTTTACCAACACCGTACCCACCAGCGCCTTCCGCGGGTTCGGTGCGATGCAGGTCGTGTTCGGGTACGAGTCGCAGATGGACCTGATCGCGCAACGCCTCGGCCTGTCTCCGGAAGAGGTGCGCGAGCGTAACTTCGTGAACCGAGGCGACATCCGCGTCACCGGCGAGCCGATCGACACCGAGCCGGGGACGCGCGAGTGTATGCGCCGGGCGCTCGACGAGATGGGCGAGCTGTCCGCGCCCACGGCCGGGGGGCGCGTGGGGCGCGGCTTTGCCTGCAGCATGCAGCCCTACGGCCGGTCGATGTTCTTCGCCGACCGCGCATCGGCCTGGATTGGGCTCGAGCAGGACGGCACGATGGTGATCCGCGCCGGTGTCACCGACCTCGGCGCGGGCCAGGCGGCGTCCCTGGCCAACATCGCCGGCGAGATCCTCGGCGTCACGGTCGACCGGACGACTGTGCACATCGGCGACAGCGCCCTGACTCCCTTAACCGGCGGCACGTTCGCCACCCGCCAGCTGTACATGTCCGGCAACGCCACCGTCAAGGTGGCGCAGGGGCTGCGAGACAAGCTCGCCCCGGTCGCCGCTGATCTGCTCGGTTGCGAGGAGTCCGACCTGGAGTGGGCCAACAACCTCGTCGGCCTCGCCGGGGATCGGGCTCGCGCGATGACGATGGCGGAGCTGTCACGAACCGCGGAGGCGCGCGACGTCATGCCTTTCTGCCACGACACCTTCCACGCGGAGGCCGGTGAATTCGATCCCAAGACCGGCCGGGGCCGCACGTATCCCGACTACACCCACGGGTGCCACGCGGTCGACGTGGAGGTCGACGAGCAGACCGGTCAGGTCCGGATCCTGAGATACGTCGCCTGCCACGACGTCGGGCGGGCGATCGACATGGAACGCGTCGTCGGTCAGATCCAGGGGGCGGCGGCCCAGGGCATCGGGTACGCGATGAGCGAGGAGGTGGAGGTCAACGAAGGGATCATGACCTCGACGCTGTTCGCCAACTACCTGATCCCGACGTCGCTCGACCTCCCCGATCTCGAGGCGATCGCGCTCGAGCTGCACCTCGGGAAGGGCCCGTTTGGCGCCCGCGGGATCGGCGAGCCACCGATCGGACCGTGTGCCCCCGCGCTGGCCAGCGCCATTCAGGACGCGATCGGCATCCGGATGCGGCGCCTGCCGATGACGCCGGAGCGGATCCTGGCCGCGATCCACGAGCGCGACGCGAGCAACCGCTGAGATGAACGCCACCGCGACCGCGCTGCTGGCGCCGGACGGCGCAGGTGGGCTAGAGCTCCCGCCACGCGAGGGCTCGCCGCGGCGCTTTCATGAGAGCATGGCCGGGTACCGGCCGACCCCCCTCCGGCCGGCGCCCGCTGCCGCCGCTCGCGTGGGCGTCGGCGAGGTGCTCGTCAAGGACGAGTCGAGCCGGCTCGACCTGCCATCGTTCAAGGTCCTCGGCGCCTCCTACGCCGTGTACCGGGCGCTGCTCGAGCACCTCGGCCGCGACCCCGACGACGTTCCGACAATCGACGCGCTTGCAGCCGAGCTCGACGGCGGCGCGCGGCCGGCGCTGAGCGCGGCGACCGACGGCAACCACGGCCGCGCGGTCGCCCGGATGGCGAAGCTGCTCGGCCTCGACGCGCTGATCTACGTTCCGGCGAATACCGCGCAGGCGCGTATCGACGCGATCGCCGGCGAGGGCGCGTCGGTGACGGTGCTCGACGGCGGCTACGACGATGCCGTGCGCCGCTCGGCCGCCGACGCGGGCCGGGAGTGCCTGGTTATCTCCGACACCTCGTGGGAGGGCTACGAACGGGTCCCCCGGTGGGTGATCGACGGCTACAGCACGGTGTTCGCAGAGCTCGAGGAGCAGCTCGAGCGCCGCCCGGACGTCGTCGTCGTTCCGATCGGGGTCGGCGCGCTCGCCGCCGCGGTCGTCGTCGCCGTCCACGCGGGACCCGCGCCGCGGCCGCTGATCGTCGGGGTCGAGCCGGTTTCAGCGGCGTGCGTGCTCGAGTCGGTTGCCGCCGGGCGGGTCACGACGCTCGACCATCCGCAGGACTCGATCATGGCCGGCCTCAATTGCGCGACGCCTTCGCGCGTCGCCTGGCCACTGGTCTCGCGCGGCATCGACGTGTACGTCGCGGTGGAGGATGAGCGTGTGCCGGAGGCGATGCGGCTGCTGGCGAGCGACGGGATCGTGGCCGGGGAGACGGGAGCCGGCGGCCTCGCGGGGCTGCTCGCGCTGAGCGACGTGCCGGAGCTGTCGCAGGCGCGCGCCGCGACCTCGCTCGGGCCGCAGAGCACCGTGTTGCTGCTGTGCACCGAGGGGGCAACCGACCCCGATGCTTACCGGCGGCTGACCGCCCCATCCCAGTCCCCCGAGGTCTGAGCGGCCGTGATCGGGACCGGGACTCGGACGGTGCGCGAAGGCACGTTCGAGCTCCTGCGCGAGCGCGGGATGACCACGTTGTTCGGCAACCCCGGCTCGACCGAGCTTGGCCTGTTGCGTGACCTGCCGCCGGACTTCCGCTACGTGATGGCCCTGCACGAATCGGTCGCGGTTGCGATGGCCGACGGCTATGCGCAGGCGACCGGTCGGCCCGCGTTCGTGAACCTGCACAGCGCGTGTGGCGTCGGCAACGCGATGGGCGCCGTGGTCAACGCCTTTCACAACCGCGCCCCGCTCCTCATCACCGGCGGCAACCAGGATCGCCGCCACCTGGCGCTCGAGCCCTATCTGTTCGCGCGCGGCGTCGAGTTGATGGCCCCCTACGTCAAGCACGCCGAGCAGCCGGCGCGAGCACAGGACGTTCCGGCGGCGCTTGATCGCGCCTGGGTTCTGGCGCAGACGCGCCCGTACGGTCCGGTGTTCGTGTCCGTGCCGGCCGACGACTGGGACGCCGGATTTTTGGCAGCCTCGCCGGCTGCGGTTACGCGAGAGGTGCGCGTCGCCGGCGGGGCCGACGCCGGGACGGTCGAGGAGCTGGCGCGGCGGGTGAGTGACGGCGTGGTCGCGCTGGTGGTCGGCGCGGGCGTCGATCGCGATGGGGCGTGGACCCAGGTGACCGAGCTGGCCGAGCGGCTCGGCGCCCGGGTGTGGGCGGCGCCGCAGGCACCCCGGCTGGGTTTCCCCGAGGACCATCCGCTGTACCGCGGCCACCTCGCCCCGGGTTACGCGAGCGCTGCGGCGCAGCTCGACGGGGTCGACGTCGCGTTGGTGGTGGGCGCCCCCGTGTTCGCGTTTCTCCCTTACGAGCCGAGCGACGCGTCGCTTCCGCCGATCCTCCACATCACCGACGATCCCGACGAGGCGGCACGGGGGTCGAGCGAGCTGAGCGTAATCGGCGACGCGCGGGCGATCGTCGACGCGCTACTCGAGCGGCTCGCTTCCCGGCCCGGCGCCGTCGCCGCCTCGCACGATGCCCGGGTCCATGCGCCCACCCCGCCCCCGTCGGCGCCGATCTCGCCGGCGTTGCTGATGGCCACGCTCGCAGGCGTGCTGCCGGAGGACGCGGTCCTGGTCGAGGAGTCGCCGTCGAATCGAAACGACCTGCGCCGGCACGTGTGGATCCGCCGGCCGGCGAGCTTCTTCGCCACCGCGAGCGGCGGGCTCGGGTTCGCCATGCCGGCCGCCGTCGGCATCAAGCTGGCACAGCCCGAGCGTGCGGTGATTTGCCTGGTCGGCGACGGCTCGGCCCTGTTCGCGCCGCAGGCGCTGTGGAGCGCCGTGCAGCTCGGGACCCCGGTGACGTTCATCGTAGTCAACAACGGGCGCTACGCGATCCTCGAGTCGGCGGCCGCGTTCGCGGGCCTGGAGGGGCTTCCCAGCCTCAAGCTCCCGGGGGTCGATCTGCTCGCCATGGCCGCCACGTACGGCTGCCCCGCCGCGCGCGTGACCGACCCCGGCGCGCTGCGCGACGCGATCCGGAGCGCCGTGCGAGGCGATCAACCGATGCTGCTCGACGTGATGGTCGACCCCGCTGTCCCGCCGCTGTTGGCGGCGGCTCCGAGCGTCAGGTAGTCAAGGAGACCGATATATGAACGATCATTCACTGAACCTCGACCCAACTCGCCTGGGCCGCACGCTTGACGACGTGGCCGCGATCGGCAACCGGTACGCAGGCACTCCGGGCGAAGTGACCGCCCGCGACTACCTGCTCGATCACTTCAAGAATGAGCTCGGGCTGTCCGACGTTCGGCTCGAGCCCTTTCAGTACCTCGCCTACGAGCGAGGCTCAGCGTCGTGTGCGCTGGCCGGCCCGGCCCCGGCCGAGTACGAGTGCCATCCGCTCCAGTACACGGCGACCGGCGAGGTGGCGGGCGAAGCGGTCTACCTCGGCGACGCAACCGAGGCCGATTTCGAGCGCCTCGATCGCCGGGGCGTCGATCTCGCCGGCAAGATCGCGGTGGTGCACAGCATGTTCCCGTTCGACCTGGCCCCGATCCTCTCCGAAAGAGGAGTGGCCGGACTCGTGCACATCTGCGAGACGCCCGACGGGATCGTCGGCAACTTCACCGGCGCGCTCTACCCGCCGCCGCTCGAGCCTCCGTGGGAGGGGCGCCCGACCGCTTACTGCGGCGTCACGATCTCCAATCCGGCCGGGCGTGAGCTGATCGCCGCCCTGACCGACGGAGCGCCCGCGGAGATCCGGCTTGCCCATCAGGGCGGATACCAGGAACGCACGGCGCACAACGTGGTGGGCGTGATCCCGGGGACCGAGCCCGGACAGGTCATCCTGTCCGCGCACTACGACAGCCAGGCCGAGGGGCCGTGCGTGTACGACAACGGCAGCGGCCTGGCCAGCCTGCTCGACACCGGTCGGGTCCTGCTCGAATCCAATCTGCGCCGCACCGTCGTAGTGCTCAGCTCAGCGGCCGAGGAGGTGGGGGTGTGGGGTGCGAGCGCTTATGCACACGCGCACGCGAGTGAGATGGAGCATGTGGTCGGCATGGTCAACCTCGACGGCATCGCCAGCGCCTACCCCGCCCACCGTGAGATCTGGTCGGCCGACGCCGCGCTGCTGGCGCTCGCGGCCGAGATCGGCGAAGCTCGCGGGTGGAAGGCCCATCGGACGATGAACGCACGCAGCACGTTCTCCGACCACGCCCCGTTCACCGACGCGGGCGTACCGGCCTGCCTGCTGTGGCGGCCCGATTATCCGTACTACCACTCGCGTGGCGACGTCCGCGCGCTCGTCGACGAGCGCGCCATCGCTGAGACCGCCGGCGTGTCGGCCTCGCTTGCGCACCGGCTCGCCAGTGATCCCGCGGCACTCCCCGACCGCCTCCCGGTGCCGTGACCGAGGAGGGCTTTTTCGACGTGCTCGTCGCGCAGCTGCGCGACGATCTGCGCGACGCGCCGGCGGCCGCGCGTCGACGCTTCACCGACGCCGGCCGCGTGCAGCGGTGCGGAAATATCTCCGAGCTGCGGGCGCTGGCTCGGCGGCGGGTGCCCGGCGTGGTGTTCGACTACGTCGACGGCGCGGCCTGGGACGAGGTGACCGCTGAGCGAAACCAGGCCGACCTGCGCCGGCTGGCGGTCATGCCGCGCGTGCTCACCGGCACGGCCACCGTCGAGTTGTCGACCACCGTCCTCGGTCGCCCGGTCGAGGTACCGCTGCTCGGGGCTCCCACCGGCATGACCGGGATCGTGCACCACGACGGCGAGATCGGGGTGGCGCGCGCGGTCCACGCCGCCGGGAGTTTGTACGTCCTGTCCTCGGTTGGCTCGTGCGGCCCTGAGGACGTGGCCGCACACAGCCCCGGTCCCAAGTGGTTCCAGCTGTACGTGTCCGGCGACCGTGGCTACGTGAGGGAGCTGATCGGTCGAGCCCGCTCGGCCGGCTACCTCGCGCTCGTCGTCACGGTCGACGTGCAGCGCGCGGGCGGCCGCGAGCGCGACCGTCGCAACGGCTTCACGCTGCCGCCGCGCGTGACCGCGCGCTCGCTGGCCCAGGGCCTGGCGTGCCCGCGCTGGTCGATCGACTTCGTGCGCCGTCCGAAGTTCCTGTCAGAGGCCGCGCGGCGCAGCCGGGCCTCGATCCGCGCCCAGCCCGGGAGCGGCAAGCCGACCCTGACCGCGATGATCAACAGCCAGTTCGACCCACGTCTCAGCTGGAGCGACATCAGCTGGCTCCAGGAGCAGTGGGAGGGGCCGATCGTGCTCAAGGGCGTGCTCCGTCCGCAGGATGCCCAGCAGGCGGCGCGCCTCGGCATCGCCGGGGTGATCGTCTCCAACCACGGGGGGCGGCAGCTCGATCACGCACCCTCGACGATCTCGGCTCTGCCCGCGGTCCTCGAGGCGGTCGGTTCGGAGATCGAGGTCTACGTGGACGGGGGCATCCGGCGGGGCGTCGACGTCCTCAAGGCGCTCGCCCTCGGAGCGCGCGCATGCCTGTCCGGCCGCGCTCTCGTCTACGGCCTGGGCGCCGGCGGCGAAGCCGGGGCGAGACGGGCCATGGACCTGCTCGTCGACGAGCTGCGGCTGGCGATGACCCTGGCGGGCTGCGGCTCGGTGCGCGAGCTCGACCGCAGCTGGCTGACGTCCACCGCGGAACCCGAACGGAGCGAGCAATGGAGCACGAGCTAGCGCGAACCCCGTTTCATCACCGTTGGGAGCGCGACACCGAGCCGACCCTCCGGATCGAATCGGGCGACGTGGTCGAGCTCGACCTGGAGATGGCCGGAGCGGGTCAGATCCGGGAAGGCGACCGCTACGAGGACACGACCTTCGACTTCGACTCGATCTACCGGCTGCTCGGCCCGATCTTCGTGACCGGCGCCAAGCCGGGCGACACGCTCCGGGTGGAGATCCTGTCGATGACGCCTGGGGACTGGGGTTGGTGCGGCGTCGAGCCGGACCTTGGATTGCTCCCCGAGGACTTCCCCTTCCCGTTCGTCAAGACGTTCGACATGCGCGAAGGCAAGACCGTCCAGGTGTGCCCGCAGGTGAGAATTCCATTAGCGCCGTTCCTGGGCACGATGGGGACCCAGCCTGACGCCCCGGCGAGCGCTTCGTCGTTTCCACCGCACAAGGGCGGCGGCAACATCGACAACCGGCACTTGACGGCGGGGAGCACGCTGTGGCTCCCGATCTGGTGCCAGGGAGCTCTGTTCTCGTGTGGCGACCCTCACGGCGCCCAGGGCGATGGGGAGGTGTGCCTTGCGGCCCTGGAGTGCGACATGCGAGCGGCCTTGCGCCTCACGGTCGAGCCGCGCAGGATCGCCGCGCCGCGCTTTCAGACCCGGGACGCGCTCACCGCGCTCGTGGAGGGTGGTGGGCACCACGGCTCGATGGGTATCGGCCCGGACCTGATGGAGGGGGCGCGGGCCGCCGTGCGTGACACGATCGACTGGCTGGTCGAGGAGCACGGGCTGACCCGGGAGGACGCCTACGTGACCTGCAGCCTGGCCGGCGACCTGAAGCTGCTGGAGGTCGTCGATGGCGGGATGTGGAACGTCGGCTTCACCTTGCCGCTCACGATCCTGCGAGACGGCGGATGAGCGACCGGACGAACGCTCCAAAGGGCCAACGATGGTTAGCCATCGGGAATGTTGAAATCCCTGTGGGGAAGATGTATACACCGCATACTCGGCAATTGCGCTCCTCCGGGGCGACACCGAACATGGGAGACGGAGGCAGATGACGACGACGACGGAACGCGCCGATCAGGGCGCAGGCCTGAGCGCGGGCTCGGTCGAGATTCGCTCGATCGACTACGTCCCGGAAAGCGAGCGGCACGGAAAGCCGTGGCACCTAGGCCCGGTGTGGTTCCAGGGCAATGCCCAGCTCTCGACGCTCGCGGTCGGGGCGATCGGCGTGGCCGCGGGGCTGAATCTGATCTGGGCGATCATCGCGATCATCCTCGGAACCCTGATCGGCACGCTGTTCATGGCCTTTCACTCCGCCCAGGGTCCGAAGCTGGGTCTGCCGCAGATGATCCAGTCGCGCGCGCAGTTCGGTTACTTCGGCGCGCTGCTGCCGGTGATCGTCGCCGTGCTCTTGTTCATCGGCTTCAACGTGTTCAACACAATCCTCGGCGGTCAGGTCGTTCAGGAGCTGTTCCCGAGCTGGGGCAAGCTCGTGGCGTACCTGCCGGTGGTCATCCTGTCCCTGGCGCTCACGATCTTCGGCTACCAGCTGATCCATGTCGGCCTGCGCTGGGCCACCTGGCTCTTCATCGTCGTCTACGGCGTGTTCACGATCGGCGCGCTGTTCACGCTCCAGGCGCCTCACGGTGCGTTCGACCTGAGCAAGTTCCACCTCGGGCTGTTCCTGCTCCAGTTCGGTGCCATAGTCAGTTACCAGCTCACCTGGGCGCCATACGTGTCGGAGTATTCGCGCTACCTGCCGCGCGAGACGCCGAGCTCGACGGTGTTCTGGTGGACGTACTGGGGCTCGGCGATCGGCGGGATCGTGCCGTTCGTCGTCGGCGCGTTCATCCTGTCGGTCGCCACGACGGCCGCGCCGGTCGCGCAGGTCCACGACGTGGCCAACCAGATCTTCTCCGGCTTCGGCACGATCATCATGATCTGTTCGCTCCCCGGGCTGATCGCGGTGACCGCGATGAACATGTACAGCGGCGGGTTGTCGACGCTGACCACCGTCGACACGGTCAAGCGGATCCGCCCGAACCTGACCGCACGCTGGGCCAGCGTCGGCTTCATCACGGTCGCCGGCACCGTCCTGGCGCTGACGCTGTCCTCGAACTTCCTGACCAACTTCAGTGCCTTCCTGACGATCATCCTGTACTTCATGATCCCGTGGACGGCGGTCAACCTGATGGACTTCTTCTTCGTCCGGAAGGGCAACTACGCGATCCGGGAGCTGTTCAAGCCGAAGGGCCTTTACCACGCCTGGGGCTGGCGCGGGCTCACCGCGTACGCGATCGGATTCGTCGTGATGATCCCGTTCATGAGCATCCCGACGGTCTACACGAGCCCGGTCGCCAAGCAGCTGTCCGGCGGTGACATCTCTCCGTTCATCGGCTTCCCGGTGGCAGCGTTGCTGTACCTGTGGCTGGCTCGCAGCATCGACGTCGCCTCCGAGGCGAAGGTCGCGGCCGAGCAGCACTCGCTGCTCGAGGCCGAGGCGCTCAAGCACGAGGAGATCGGCGAGGAGCCCGCGTTCGACGTCGGCGCCCGAGTCGTGGACGAGTTGGAAGACGACACGGTCGAGCGTCACCCGTCGGTGTAAGCGCGGCGAGCGCGCAAATCTAGTCGCGGCTGGGCTTCAGGCCTGCTGAAGGGCCTCAAGCCCGCCGCGCAAGAAGTCGAGCACCTGGTCGAGCGTCGCCATGGCCTGCTCGTGGGTCATCGGCTCGCCACCCGCCTCGGCCGCGAAGATTCGGTCGCGAACCGAGATGAACGCCGCGGTCACCGAAGCTGCGGCGAGCATCGGCTGGAGGTCGTCGGGCTCGGCCCCCAAGTCCTTGGCGATCGATTCCGCGAGCATCGGCTCGAGCCGGGTGTGTCCCGCGTGCGCCTTCATCTGCAGCTCGGGGTTCTCGCTCATTACTTTCTTGCGGAGCAGATCCTCCTCGTCCTGCCGTGGGATCTGCGACAGGAACTCACGCAGGGCGTCTACGGTCGTCGTCCCCGCGGGCCGCTCGTCGAGCCGGCGCTTGAGATCGTCGAGGAAGGAGCGCTCCCCGCACAGGAGGATGTCCTCCTTGCTCTCGAAGTAGGCGAAGATCGTCCGCGGTGCCACGTCCGCCGCCTCCGCGATCTCCGCGAGCGTCGTGTGGTCGTAGCCGCGCTCGGCGAACAGCCGGAGCGCCACCTGCGCGATCTTCTCGCGCGTCTGCTGCTTCTTGCGTTCGCGGAGCCCCAGCTTCTCGGAGGACGTATCGAGCGAACTCATCTCGGGGTGCAGTTTATCAGCGAACTTTCACAAAAGGAAATTTTGCAATGAGTGTTGACTTTTGGACTGCACTGCCGATATAAATGCACGACGTGCAAAATTGCGACTTGTGAAAGTCAGGACGGAATGGTCAACATCGCTCGCTGGACAATGGCTCATCGACGGACCGTCGTGGTGGCCTGGATCGTCGCCGTGGTCGGGATCTTTGCGGTCTCGAGCTCGGTCGGAAAGAAGACCGCGAGCAGCTTCACGTTGCCCGGCACGGGCTCGCAGCAGGCCGTCGACCTGTTGCAGAGCAAGTTCCCTGCCCAAGCCGGCGACGCCGACCAGATCGTGTTCCAAGCTCGAACCGGGACGCTGACGAGCGGCGCCGATCGCTCTTCGATCGAGGCGATGTTGGCGCGGGTCGCCCGTTTGCCGCACGTGACGAGCGTGGTCAGCCCGTATGCCGCCGGCCAGCACGCGATCTCGCGCGACGGGGCGATCGGCTTCGCCACCGTCAACTTCGACGAAAGCGCGAACGCGCTCCCCGTCGCGGCGGTCAACCGCGTGATCTCGACCGCCGAATCGGCGCGCTCCTCGACGCTGAACGTCCAGCTCGGCGGCCAGGCGATCGAGCAGGCGCAGCAGGCATCGCTCGGGTTCGCGACGATCGTCGGGATCGCCGCCGCGATCGTGATCCTGCTGATCAGCCTCGGATCCTTTGCCGCGATGGGTCTTCCGATCGCCACGGCACTGCTCGGCCTCGGGGCCGGAATCGGCGTGATCACGCTCGCCAGCCACGTGATCGACATGCCGAGCTTCGCCTCCGAACTGGCGCTGATGATCGGGCTCGGCGTGGGCGTCGACTACGCGTTGTTCATCGTCACGCGGTTCCGCGAGAACTACCGGAGCAACGGCGGAGACGTCGCGCAGGCAGTCGAGGCGGCGATCAACACCTCGGGCCGGGCCGTCCTGTTCGCCGGGGTCACGGTCGTGATCGCGCTGCTCGGGATGTTCGCCCTCGGGGTGAGCCTGCTCAGCGGCGCGGCCGTAGCCGCGTCGATCGGAGTGGTGCTGGTGCTCGCCGCGTCGCTCACGCTGCTGCCCGCACTGCTCAGCCTGATCGGGCGGCGGGTCGGCGAGGCGGGCGGCCGACGTTCCAGGCCACAAGCCGGTCCCGAGCGTCCCGGTTTCTGGCTGCGCTGGGCCCAGCGCGTGCAGCGTCGCCCGGCGCTCACCGCGGTGGCGGCGACGGCGCTCATGCTGGCCCTAGCCGCTCCCGCCCTCGGACTCCGCCTCGCCTCCAGCGACGCGGGCAACGACCCGGCCAGCCAGACCACCCGCCAGGCGTTCGATCTCCTGGCCAAGGGATTCGGGCCCGGCTTCAACGGCCCCCTCCAGTTGGCGGTAGCGCTCCCGCAGGCCCACGACACGGCGGCGCTGAACTCGCTGAGCCACGCCGTGAAGAGCGCCCCGGGCGTCGTGTCCGTGACACCGCCCGAACTCAACCGCGACGGGACCGCGGCCGCCGTGGTCGTCTACCCGTCGACCTCGCCCCAGAGCGCGCAGACGTCGAGTCTGGTCACGCGTCTGCGTGACTCGGTGATCCCGCCCGTCGAGCGCAGCAGTGGTGCGCGCGTGTTTGTCGGTGGCGCCACCGCGGCACAGGTGGACTTCTCACACGTCCTCGCGAGCAAGCTGCCGTTGTTCATCGGGGTCGTTGTCGCGCTCGCGGCGCTCCTGCTCCTGGTCGTGTTCCGCTCGTTCGTGATTCCGGTACAGGCGGCGCTGATGAACCTGCTCTCGATCGGCGCCTCGCTCGGGATCGTCCAGGCCGTGTTCGAGCGCGGCTGGGGCGCAGGACTGTTTGGATCCCAGGCCGGCCCGATCGACTCGTTCATACCGGTGCTCACGTTCGCGATCGTGTTCGGCCTGTCGATGGACTACGAGGTCTTCCTCGTCTCACGCGTCCACGAGGAGTGGCAGGCTCGGCGTGACCCGAGCGCCGCGGTCAGGGAAGGCCTGGCGCGGACCGGTCGGGTGATCACGGCGGCCGCCGCGGTGATGGTGGCCGTATTCGGGGCGTTTGCAATCAGTGGCGACCGCGTGCTGGCGATGTTCGGGCTGGCCATGGCGAGCGCCGTGTTCCTCGACGCGCTCGTGGTCAGAATGCTCCTGCTGCCCGCCGTCCTGGAGCTTCTCGGACGGACGACCTGGGCCATGCCCCGCTGGCTGGACCGCAGGCTCCCTCGGATCGCGATCGAGGCCGAGGCTCCGACGCCGGCGCCGGCGGCGCGGCCCTCTCTCGAGCCCGCCTTCGAGCCGACGTCATGATCCGTCGTCGTCCGAGGTGACCGCCGCGCGCTGCTGGCGATTGAGGGCCTGGAGCAGCGGCGCCGCGTCGGCCCGTAACTGCTTGACGCCGGCATCCAGCGTCCCCTTGGGCGCCGGTTTGCCGGCGTCGTCGCGCATGGCCCTGAACAGCTGAGCCGCCAGTCGCTGCGCGGATTCCAGAAATCTCCGCGGAATGTCGGCATCGATCAGCACGGGCGCGCTGACGAGCAGCATCTGAGCGTAGGTCCGCAACTCCTCGCCGGCCGCATCACGGTCATCCGCGGACGGCGAGGCGCTCGTGACCGCGTCGACCGCCCGCTTGGCCTGGGCAACGATAATCGCCGCTTGGGCGCCGATGGCCCGAGACTGATTGCGGAGCTGCCGATGTCGGTTCACCCGGTCAACGAGCAGAACCGTCAGCGCCAGTACAAGCACTCCCGACAGAACCGAGGAGGTGAATGAGTGCTGGGACCAGTAATGGTGCACCGTCCTGTCGCTGAGGTCGAGGACCACCAGCCCGGCGGTGATCAGCATCACGGTCAGGGTCCCCGACCAGGCCAGCCACTGACGAAACATCGGCGAATCCTAGGCTCGTGTTCGGCTGTCTCTGTCCAAATCGCCGAGCGTGCTGCGACGTAGTGATGAGCGCCGCTTCCGATGCGGCGAAGAGCGCGAACCCTGGAGGCGCGATGCCGCAGTACATGTTGCTGGTCTAGAGCCGGAGGTCGATCAGGCCGAGCAGGACGAGCGCGAGCGCGAGCTGCCGCAGATGCTCGAGCTACACGACAGCCTGCGCGAGGCGGGGCTGCTGGTCTCCGTGCAGCGCCTGCATTCGACCGACAGCGCGACGTCGGTCCGTACGCGCGACGGCGAGACGGAGATCGTCGACGGACCGTTTGCCGTGACGAAGGAGATGCTCGCCGGCTACTACATCCTGGAGTGCGCCGACCTCGACGAGGCGCTGAGGCACGCGGCGCGGCTTCCGATGACGCGCTGGGGGACGGTGGAGGTGCGGCCGATGATGCCCCCGGAGCAGTGGGCGAGCCTCGCCCGCGAGGCCGGCGTCGAGATCTCCGACGAGGAGATGCGAGGGCGGGTGTGAGCGGCGTCTGGGCGCCCTGGATCTGCTCGGCCGCCGCCGGATCCTGATGCTCGGGCTAGGTGTGTTCACCGCCGCCTCGCTCGGCTGCGCACTCGCCGGCGGCGAAGCGCTGCTGATCGCGATGCGGGCGGCTCAGGGTCTCGGCGCGGCGCTGATGATTCCGGCCGCCCTCTCGATCGTGATGAACATGTTTCGCGAGGGTGACGAGCGCAACCGCGCGCTCGGGATTGGGGACCCGCCCGCCCGGACTCGGCGCGGGCGGCGGAACCGTCGGTCTGATCGCCGGCCGGATCATCACCCGCTACGTCGGCTGGGAGTACATCTTCTATTTGAACGTCCCGATCGGAGCGGCCGCGCTCGTGCTGGCGCCCCGGATCGTGCCCGACAGCCGGCTCAGTGCGGTCCGGCGCCGGTTCGACCTGGCCGGCGCGATCTCGGGGACCGCGGGTCTGGTGCTACTCGTCGACGCTCTGTCCCAGGCTCCGCAGTACGGATGGGGCGCCACGCGGACGATCGTGCTGCTCGCAGCGTCCGTGGCCGCGCTGGCGATGTTCATCGTGATCGAGAGTTGGGTCGAGGATCCGGCCGTCCCGCTGTCGATCTTCCGCCTGCGGACGCTCGCCGCCGCCAACCTGGCCGCGCTGCTGTTGGGAGGAAGCTTTTTCGCCTTCGTGTTCGCCGGCACCCTGTACATGCAGCAGGTGCTCCACTACAGCGCGCTGCAGACGGGGGCCGCGTGGCTGGCCGCGTCGGTGACCTCGATGGCGCTCGCCGCGGTCTCGCAGATGCTCGTCACCCGCGTCGGCGCCAAGGTCGTGGTGTCGATCGGAATGTCCCTGATCGGCGCGGGCATCGCGTGGGCGACGCAGGTGCCGGTCCACGGACACTTCCTGGCCGATCTGGCCGGCCCGTTCGTCGTCGTGGGGGCCGGGACTGCGTTCTCGTTCATCCCGATCTCGGTCGCCGCGCTCGAGGGCGTGACCGAGCGGCAGTCTGGACTCGCCTCCGGCCTGCTGAACACGTCCACTCAGTTCGGCGCCGCGATCGGCACGGCGATCGCTTCCAGCGTCCTCGCCAGCGGCACCAACGCCCTGCTTCGTGCGGGCGACGCCGCACCGACCGCCCTTACCGGCGGCTTCCATCGCACCTTCTGGGTGCTCGCGGTGATCGCGCTTATCGCGCCCCCTGCGACCATCGCGGTACGCCGAGCCGGGCGCCGGAAGGCGGAGTCGGAGAGCCGCGAGGCGCATCGCGCTCTCCCAGCGACGAACTGACCGTTCACGAAGTGACCAAGTAAGGAGTGAACATGACCAGTGAGGATCATCAGCAGCCCCAGGTCGTCGACCGGGCTACCTTCCAGGCCGAGCTCGATGCCCTGCGGGTCCGCGAGAAGGCCCACACCCGCGCGGGCGACGCGATCGCCGCCGCCCGTCGCCGGCTCCCCATGGTGGAGGTCGACTCGACTATCGAGCTGACCGGGCCCGACGGGCCGGTGACACTGCTCGACGTGTTCGAGGGGCGTCGGCAGCTGATCGCCTACTACTTCATGTGGGAGGCCGGGGCGCCTGCGGCCGTGCAGTGCGAGGGCTGCACGTACTACACCACGCAGGTCGGAGAGTTGTCCTATCTGCATTCGCGTGACGTCACCTACGCCACGCTGTGTCAGGGTCCGTTCGCCGAGAGCGTGCGCTACCGCAACTTCATGGCCTGGGAGATGCCGTGGTACTCAGCCCCACCCGAGTCACTCGACAAGCTCCTGACCGGGCGCCGCGTCGGCATGTTTCACCTCGTGTGCTACCTGCGTCGTGGTGACCGCGTGTTCGAGACCTATTGGACAAATGGGCGCGGCGTCGAGGCGATGGACAACAACTACCGGCTGATGGACCTGACCGTGTACGGACGCGAGGAGGAGTGGGAGGACTCACCGGCTGGCTGGCCGCAGCCATTCGGACTCGATCGCCAGATTTGGCGCACGAACGGACGCCCGACCGCTCAGTGGTCCCGCCTGCAGGCCGGGCGCTCGGACGAGCTGCGTTAGCCGCGGGTAGCGGCGGGCGACTCGAGCTGTGGCTGAACCTCGGTGATGAACAGCTCGAGCGTCCGCTTGGCTTCGTCGAAGGTCATATCGCCGGTCGGCATCATGAAGCAGATGTAGTCGGCCATGCCATCGTCGAGGAGGGTGGCGACGCGCTCGGCGATCTGGCCGGGCGTCCCCGCCCCGAATTGGATGGCGATGTCCATGTTGGCGTGGATCGCGCGCAGCGGGGCCTGGGCCGCGTAGGCCTCGTCGTCTGACACCTTGAGGTGGTCGAACCGGTGCGCGGCCTGGGTGCGCCGGACGAGGCCTTCCATCCCGCGCCGAGCTACTTGCTGGGCCTCCTGTTCGGTTGGCGCGATCGCGAGCAGCATGCTGTAGCCCACCCGTGGCTCGGAATCGGGTCCGTCGAAGCGCATCGCCTCACCCTTGTGGTCCTGCCAGGCCTGCAGGTATTGCTCGTATGCCGCCTCGTCGATTTTGCCCGGCCACATCAGGCTCATTCCGTGCCGCCCCGCCGTCTGCGGGCTGCCCGGATACCAGAAGGGAATCCTTTCCTGGTAGGGCTTGATCGACATCGGCATGGTCGGAAAGTCGTAGAAGCGACTGCCGTCACTCGAGACCTCTCCCGTCGCCAGCGCGCGGTCGATGATCGCGAGCGTGTCCGCGAACCGATCCCTCGACTCCGACCACTGGTGGCTGTACCAGTAGTGCTCGATCGGGACCGGGCCGCGTCCGACTCCGAACTCGAGCCGGCCCTCGGTGAGCTGATCGATCACGCACATGTCCTCGATGATCCGGACCGGGTGGTGCATCGGCAGCAGCTTGACCATCGGGCCGAACCGGATGTTCTCGGTGACCCGCGAGGCGGCGGCGATGAAGATCTCCTGACTCGGAGCCATGCATAGCTCGCCGCCGTGGTGCTCGGCCAGGTGATACCCGGCGAACCCGGCCTCATCGGCCATCTTGATCAGGGCCAGACGATCCTCGAACAGCCGGCTGGTGGGCGTGCCGGGGATGTTCTCGATGTGGTCGAAGATGCCGAACTTGTTCGCGATCAAAGGTCAGGTCCTCTTCATCCGGGGAGGCGGTCCGGAGCCGCCGCCCGGCCACTATAAGGCGAGCGGGGCCGACCATGTCGGCGGCGGATGCGGTCAAATAGGCGGCGTCGTTGCCTGGCCGCTGGTAGCGAGATAGCCGCCGGCCAGGACGCGGTCGAGGTCGGCGCGCAGCGCCGAGACCGGGCCGCTCATCTCTATCCTGCCGTGAGCGAGGAGGACGACATCGTCGGCGATGTCGAGTGCCTGGTGGGCATGCTGCTCGACGAGGACTACGGCCACCCCGTCGCCCGCGGCGGCGCGCGCGACGTCGAGCAGGCGGTCGACCAATCGCGGCGCCAGTCCGAGCGACAGCTCATCGCACAGCAGGACCCTCGGCTTGCCGCTCAACGCCAGGGCGAGCGCGAGCATCTTCTGCTGGCCGCCCGAGAGCAGCCCGGCTCGCCGCTTGCGATGGTCCTTTAGTTCCGGGAAGAGCTCGAATGCGCGGGCGGGGTCGCCGGGCCCGAGTCGCAGATTCTCGTCGACCGTGAGTCGCGTGATGGCGCCGCGTTCGTCGGGCACGAACGCCAGGCCCTGGTGCACCCGCTTGTGCAGTGGAGTGGTGACGCGTTCGCCCGCCAGTCGGACCTCGCCCGAGAGGGGTCGCAGCGCTCCGGCGAGTGTCATCAGCGTCGTCGTCTTACCGGCGCCGTTCGGGCCGAGGATCAGCGTCACCCGTCCCGACTCCACGCGCAGGTCGAGTTCGCGCGCCACGGCCAGCGTCCCATACCCGACCGTCAGTCCCTTGGCCTCGAGAATCGCGCTCATCACACGCTCCCCAGCGTGGCCGCCTGCGGCTCGCGCACAGCCGCCTTGTGGGTCGGTCCGATGAAGGCGGCCACCACGTCCTCGCGCTTGGTCACCTCGCCGGTCGGCCCTTCGGCCAGAATCGCGCCATGGTCGAGGACAACAAGACGGTCGCAGATCGCCTGCACGAGCGAGAAGTCATGCTCGACGATCGCGATCCCCATCCCCCAGCCGCGGGCGAGGCGCACGACGACATCGCCAAGCTCTCGGCTCTCGGCCTCGTCGAGTCCGGCGGCCGGCTCGTCGAGCAGGAGGATCGATGGTGAGGCCGCGACGGCCCGCGCGATCCCGACCAGTCGCCGCTGTCCGGCCGACAGCGTCGTTGGACGCGACTCGAGAAAGTCGCTCAGACCCAGGTCGTGCACCGCCGCCAGCGCGGTCGGCGTCAATGCGCGCCGTCCCGGTGCAACGACCGACCTGGCGTAGCCCCACGCTGTACCGCGCTCGCAGGCGACAAGCAGGTTCTCGCGCACCGACAGGTCATCGAACAGCTCGAGCGATTGGAACGACCGGCCGAGGCCCGCCCGTGACCGTCGGTGGGCTCGCCATCGCTCGATCGACTGTCCGCGAAAGCGAATCCTGCCGGTCCGGGGTCGCGTGATTCCCGAGATCACGTCAATCAGGGTGGTCTTGCCGGCGCCGTTCGGTCCGATGAGCCCGACGATCTCGCCGGTTTGGACCGACAGCGACACATCTCTGAGCGCGGCGATCCCGCCGAACGAGACGGACACGCCCTCGGCCGTAAGCTCGGCCGCGTCGACCCGGACTGGTTCGGGAGTCGGGGGCTCGGTCACCGCGGCGGCCTTGCGGCGTCGATCGATCAGCGCGATCAGAGGCGAGAGCGGATTGCCCTTGGCCGCGACCCCGTCGGGCGCGAACACGAGCGTGACCAGTAGCAAGGCCCCGGAGGCGAGGAGGACGTAGTCGGACGCGTTGCCCAGCCCGTTCAGGATCTGCGGAAGGAAGCCCTGCGGGTTTCCGAGTCCGCCCACCACCGCCGACTGCAGAAAGCCGATCCCAATGATGACGGTTTGCACCAGCGCGCCGATCGACGCCACGACGTTGAACTGATTGAACTGAACGACGGGGTTCTGATAGGCGAGCAGCACGCCGCCGAGCGCGGCCAGCCCCGAGGCGATGGCGAATGCGGCCAGCTTGATCGTCCGGACGTCGATACCAAGCGCGGCCGCCGCGCGTTCGTTGCCTCGCACCGCGAGCATCCTCCGTCCGAAGCTGCCCTTGCGCAGATTCGCGACCAGCACCATGGCGAGGGCCAGCACGATCACGGTCATCACCGCGAACCGCGCGGGATGCTGGATCGGATTGAAGCTGAAACCGAAGATGCTCTCGGACCCGATCGTCGTGCCGTTGATGCCACCCAGGTAGTTGTCGTTGCCGAGCACGATGTTCTGGAAGGCCAACCCAAGCCCGAGCGTTACCACGGCCAGGCTGATCCCCCTGGTGCGTAGCGCGGGCAGGCCGAACACGATGCCGGCCCCCATCGCGGCCAGCACGCCGCACACCGCCGCTGCGACCATCGAGAAGTGCTGTGCCTCGCTCAGCCGGCCCGCGACCAGCGCGCCGACTCCGGCGAGCGCGAACTGAGCCAGTGAGATCTGTCCGGCGTATCCGGTCAGCAGCACGAGCGAGAGGCAAATGAGCCCGTAGCCGGCCGAGAGCGCGACCGAGTCCTGCGTCGTCTGGCTCCCGACTGCGACCACGACGAAGCTGACTAACAGCCCCAGCGCCAGCGCGGGCAGCCCCAGCCGCGGCATGCCGACGCGCGGCAGTCGCTCCAGGAGATGGCCGCGGAGCGGCAGCGCCTGACCGCGGACGATGATCCACACCGCGATCACCAGGAAGCCGGTGGACGCCGCCCATCCGGGCGCGCTCACGTAGTTGGTCAGCTCCCCCTCGATCACCCCGATCACCAACCCGCCGAGCAGCGTCAGCGGGAAGGAGCGGAATCCCCCGATCATCGCCGCCGCCAGGGCGGGGACGACGAGCAGGGCGGAGTTCTGCGGGCTGAGCGCGACGATCGAGGAGATGAGCGCTCCGACCACACCCGCGAGCGCCGAGCCGACCGTCCAGTTGACCAGCGCCACGCGGTCGGGCGAGATCCCGAGCGCGCCGGCGGTGAGCTCGTTCTCGGCTACCGCCGAGGTGGCCAGGCCGAACCGAGTGAACCGGTAGGTCGCCCACAACAGCGCCGTCAGCGCGACGGCGATCCCGAGCAGGATGAACCGATCCACCCCGACCGTCGCCCCGCCGCCGATCGACACGATCCCGTCCGGCAGGAAGGGCGGGACGAACACCGTATTGCTGCCGTAACGCAGGAACCCGATCTCGACCAGGATCGTGAACACCCCGGTTGTCGCTATCACACGTGTCAGCGGCGAGGATCCCCGCAGCGGACGCATCACCGCGAGCTGGATCGCGGCGCCGAGGGCCGCGCCCACGACGCCGGCGGCGATCAGCGCCGACACCCACCCCCACCCGTGGTTGGCGGTCAGCTCGTAGAAGAAGTAACCGCCAACCGCCGCGATCGCTCCCTGGGCAAAGTTGATCACCCCGGAGGCGCGGTAGATCAGGACGATCCCCTGCCCGAGTAGCGCGTAGAGCCCGCCCGTGCCGAGACCGACGAGCGCGAACTCGATGAAGGTGCTCATCTGAGTAGAGCGACGCTATCTCAGCTGGGCGGCAACGTCTACCCGGCGAACGGGTTGAAGGGGGCTCCTCCGTTCAGCTGCACGAGCGCTCCGTTCTTGACCTGCTGGAGGTAGAGCGACGGGTTGTACAGGGATGGGAACAGGCCGCCGAGCCCCTTGAAACTAACGCTCGTCGTGTACGGCGGGATCAGGTCGTACGCGTACTGGTTGGTCAGGTGCTGGAAGGCCGCCAGCACGGACGCGCGCGTAACCGTCGGGAGCTTGTTGGCCACATCGGCGAACATGTGGACCGCCAGCCACCCCGGGAGGGTGAACACCGTCTGGGGAATCCCCGGCGCGTATTCGTTGAGCTCCTTCTCCATCTGCTTGAGACCGGGCTCGTTGGCCGTCGGCAGCTGATACGGCTCGATCGAGTCCACACCCTCGCCGGCCGAGCCCACCGACTTGATCTGAGACGGCTGCAGCGAGGACACGATCGGCAGGGTGACGCCGTTCTGACGAGCCGCGACGATCACCTGGTCGACGATCGGCGTGATCGCGGCGATCGCCTGAGTGCCATTCTGACGCGCCTTCAAGACCGCCGAGGTGAGGTCCGATCCGGGGATGGCGCTGATTGTTCCGGTGATCGTGACCCCGAGCTGCTTCGCCATGGCCTCGCCCGTGGGGAAATACAGCGCGTTGGCTGGCGGCGAGGTGATCAACGCGATCTTGGTAGCGTGCTCGAACTTGGCTGCCGCGTAGACCGCCGCGGACATTCCGGTTTCACCGACTCCGAAGTACGGGAAGATCGTCGGGAACGAGTACTCCTTCGGGTTGAAGCCGGGCGTGCGGCCGATCATCGCCAGCTTGCCCGCGTTCATGATCTCGACCGGCGTGCCGGCGAAGTTGAACCCGCCGACGTCCGCCACCGTGTCACCCGAGACCGCGGAGCGCGCGCACGCGTTAGCGACATTCCCATTCCCCTTCGAGTCGCACACGGAGAGGACGAGCGGATGGCCGTGGACTCCACCCGCCGCATTGACGGCCTTGATCGCCGCCTCGGCGGCCAGGTCCGGCCGCGCGCTCGCGAGTGAGACCCCGGCCGGCGGGAAGTCCATATCTGCGATCAGTGAGAGATGGATCGGCGATCCCGTGGCCTTTGAGCTCGCGGTGTTCGCGGCACTCGTGGTCGCGCTGCTCGAGCTCGCTGCCGCGGTGGAACTCGAGGAGCTGCTGCTCGAGCTTCCACACCCAGCGGCGATCACCGCCGCCATCATCGTCAACGTGAGCGACAAAGCCTTCAGCCTCATGAGCCTCTCCTCGTGTGCATCGACCTCTCCTCGGTAACGACTGCGCGGAAGCGTACCAAAGTATCAGGCAGCCTGATGTTAAGTTTCGATCAGGAACCAGTTGGTCTACGGGTACCTGAGAGGACGGACTCCGTGTGCTCTCCGAGGGCGGGTGCGCCGCTGGGAACCGGGATGCCGCGCGCCCCGTCGATCCGGAACGGAAGGTCGAAGATCGTGGTCGAGTGACCGGCGGCGTCGAGCGCATCGAGCAGCAAACCGCTGTTCGTGACCTGCTCGTGGGCGAGGATCTCATCCGGGGTTCGCACGACGCTGGCTGGCACGCCTGCGGCAGTGAACTCTTGCTCCCATTCCGCCGCGGTTCGGTCGGCGAGTGATCTCTCGAGCTGGTGCACGAACGCCATGCCGGCCGCGTCACGCTGCTCGGGGTCGTTCCAGGGCGCCTCAAGCAGGTCCGGGCGACCGACGATCGTACAGACCGCCTGGTACCACTTCGGGAACATCAGGTTGACGTAGATCCGTCGATCCTTGGCCATAAAGCGGGCCTGGTTGCTGCGGCGACGCAGCCGCTCGCCCCCTGCACGGCCGGAAAGAACCGAGGCGGTTTGGAGAACCAGCGCCGCCTCGAGCATGGACACGGTCACGTGCCGCCCGCGCCCGTCGCGTTCGCGCTCGAGGAGTGCGACCAGGATCGCCGAGAACGCGACGTAGCCGGCGAACGCATCGGTCATGGCGACACCCGGATCCCGCGGATCCGTGTCCTCGCTCGTCGCCATCGAGGTGATTCCCGACATCGCCTGCACCGTCGACTCCATCGCCGGATAGTGCGAGAACGGTCCCTCCTCGCCGTAGCCCTTGATCGAGCAATAGATGAGTGCGGGGTTGATCTCGTGCACCGTCTCCCAATCGACGCTCAGGCGCCCCGGGACCCCCGGGGCGTAGTTCTCGATCAGCGCGTCGGCACCGGCGATCAAGCGCGTGAGTGCCTCATATCCGTCCGGCGACTTGAGATCGATGGCCACCGAGGCCTTGCCGGCGTTCAGACACGAGAACCATGGCGTCCGGCGGAAGTCGTCCCCACCCGTGGGCTCCTCGACCTTCAGGATCTCGGCGCCGAGGCGCGCGAGATGATGCGTACACAGCGGCCCGGCATACGCGTGCGTCAGGTCGACGACAGTCACCCCTCGAAGCGCTTCTGTCACGGCCCGCGCATCCTACTGTATTCTCAGGCAGCCTGATACATTCTGGGATCGATGTCGGGCGAGTCCATTCGGGTCGCAGTGGTGGGGGCCGCGGTCCCCTCCGAACTGGTGCTCGCGGCGGGACTCGAACCGGTGCGGATGAGCGGTCGGGCGCGCACGACGCCACTCGTCGACGCGTACGGCTTCGACGAGCTCGACCCGCCCACCGCGGCTGTGCTGGAGCAGCTACTCGAGCCGGGGCATGGTTTTGACTTCGTCCTGATCGGCGCCGACACGCATGCTCAGACGGTCCTCTTCCGGGACCTCCGCGAGCTCCAGCGTGTCGAGCCGGTCGCATCCGTCCCACCCTTTGCCTTCCTCGACCTCCTGCACCTGCCTCACCGGACGAGCTCGCGCTACAACCGGGGACAGCTCTTGCGGATTGGCGAGCGCCTCGGGACCTGGGCCGGGGTGGAGGTGACCGCTTCCCGCGTCCGAGTGGCGGTGACGCGCACGAACACCACCCGCCGCCTGTTTGCCGAGCTCGCTCGGCTGCGCCGGGCCCGGCCCGCGCGCGTGACGGGCGCCGATGCGTTGCGCCTGATCGGCCAGGCGCTCGTCTGCACCCCCGAGCGCGCGCAGCGCCGGCTGCAGGAGCTGCTCGCCGAGGAGGGCTCACTTTCACCCCTCGACGGCAAACGGGTGTACCTCACGGGCAGCTGCCACGAGGACGAATCGGTGTACGAGTCGATCGAGGCGCGCGGATACGTCGTCGTCGGCGAGGACCATCCCCGCGGCGAGCTCGCGTTCGCGGGCGCGGTGGCGGACACGCGCAACCCGGTCGACGGCCTCGTCGAGCATTACCAGCATTCATCGTTACCCACACGCATGCCGAGCCGACAGCGCGCGGCGCTGGTGGCACGGGCGGCGCGAACGGCGGGAGCCGATCTGGTCGCGTGCTTCACATACCCCTACGACGCCGCGACCCCCTGGGACCTGCCGGCGATACGCGAGGCGCTCACTGGGGATGGGCTGCCACTGGTGGAGATCGGCCCCGACGACCTCGCGACGCTGTGAGCTCGACCGAGTTCAAGGGCGTGCGCTCGGCCAAATCGCTCGGGCTCGCGCGTGACTTCAATCGCTATCAGCGCTCGTGGTTCTCGCAGCTGCAGGCGCGTGCGGCTGCCGGTGATCCGATCGCGGTGGTCAACGCCGATGCGCCGCAGGAGATCTTCCGCGCGCTCGAAATACCGTACGTCGTCACCCAGTGGTGGTCGTCGGTGGTGGCCGCAAAGCAGAAGGCCGGTGCCTACCTCGGGCACCTCGAGGCCCTCGGCTATCCCGACACGCGCGAGCGCTACACCGCCCTGGCCTTCGGTAGCTCGCTCGACGATCACCGGGATGGGGCTCCGTGGGGCGGCCTCCCCACGCCGGCGATCCTGCACGCGGTCGCTGGTGGCGACGGCATGGCGAAGCTGTTCGAGGCCTGGGCGGAGCACACGGGGGCAGATCTCTACCTGATCGAGCGCTCGACCTCGTGGCGCGAGGAGATCACGCCTGACTGGTGGGCCCATAGTCACGACCGTTGGGATGAGCTGATCGAGCCCGACCGCCTCGAACTCATGGTCGACGAGCTCAAAGGCCTGATCCGCTTCCTCGAACAGCGAACCGGGCGCCGGTGGGACGAGGCCCGGTTCCGAGCGGTGCTCGACCTCGTCAACGAGCAAGAACAGCTCTACCTGGAGACCCGCGACATGATCGCCCGCGCGCGCCCGGCTCCGGTCTCGATCGCCGACACGATGCCCGCCACCATGGTGCCCCAGTGGCACCGTGGCACGACTTGGGCGCGCGATGCGGCAGGCCGGCTGCACACCTCGGTCCAGGCGCGGATCGACGGTGGCGAGGCGGTGTGTCCCGACGAGCGGATCCGGCTGATGTGGCTGGGCGTCGGCCTATGGTTCAACATGGGCTTCTACGAGTACTTTCAAGCCAGCCACGGCGCGGTGTTCGTCTGGTCGATCTATCTCGGACTCGCCGCCGACGGATACATCAGGCACTATCGGGACGACGACGACCCGTTGCGCTCGCTCGCGGCCAGGTTCGTGAACATCGAGGAGGAGCTGCGTGGGCCCACGTGGGCTAGCCAGTGGCATCTCAAGGAGGCGCTGGCGCACGGGGTCGATGGCGTCGTCGCTCTGGACCGCGTGTCCTACTTCGACAAGCTCGCGTTCAGCCGCGCCGGGCTGCCGGTTCTAGAGCTCGGGGTCTCAAATGTCGACCCTCGCGGCTGGGATGACGCCCGGATTCGTGGCGCGGTCACGGATTTCCTCGAGGGCGACGTCGAGCCGGTGGCGGCGGCGCGCCGGCGCCAGGAAGCCGGCCGGGGCGACGATTGAGCACTACATCAGGCCCACGCAGCGGAGACTGGGATCCGCTCGCCCCCGAGGTCGTCGACCACCAGCAGTACGCCCACGACCAGGTCCGGGATCGTTGTCCCGTCGCCTGGAGCGAGTTCCTCGGCTGGTCGCTGTTCAAATATGAGGACGTGATCGCCGCGGTTCGGGATCCAGGAACGTTCAGCAACCGGGTCCCGAGCTCACCGATGCTTGAGCTCGGCTCCGTCCCCAGCATTCCCCTCCAGCTCGATCCGCCCGAGCACACGCCGTACAAGCGCTTCCTGATCAGCTACTTCAGCACCAAGCGTATGACCGCGTTCGAGCCGAGCTCGCGCCGTCTCGCGGGCGCGCTCTTAGACAACTACCTCATCCGCGGAGGCGACGCGGTTGCGGCGTTCACCGATCCCTATCCGGTCCAGTCTCTGTGTGCGTTCCTCGGGTGGCCCGCCGAGGACTGGCGTCGACTGAAGGCGTTCTCGAGCGAGATCGAGCGCGCCGCGCTGCGCCGCGATCACGAGCGGAGCCGGCGCGCCACTGAGGAGTTCCACGCGTATATCCAGCGCTTCATCGACGCCCGCCGACACGACCCACGCCCCGACGTGACGACCTGGCTGCTCGAGTCAGAGCGAGAAGAGGCGGTCGCCCTGGACGATCCGAGGAAGATCAGCATCCTGCGGCTCCTCCTGCACGCGGGACACGGGACGACGACGGCGAGTTTGGGGCTATGCCTGCTGCACCTCGCCGAACATCAAGATGACCAGATGCACCTACGCAACCACCCCGACGAGATCCCCGCCGCGGCTGAGGAGATTCTCCGCCACGACGGACCGCTGGTCTCGATGCCGCGGGTGCTCGCACGGGACATCGAGCTTCGCGGACGTCGGCTGGAGGCCGGGGAGCGGGTGGCGCTGATGTTCGCCGCCGCGGATCGGGATCCGGACGCGTTCCCGCGGCCTGATCAGTGCCGGCTCGGCCGCTCGCCGAATCAGCATCTGATCTTCGGCAACGGCATCCACTTCTGCCTGGGAGCCCGCCTCGCGCGCCTCGAACTGCGCGTCGCGATCGAGGAGACGTTGGCGCGTACGAAGAGGTTCGAGCTCTCCGGACCGGAGCCTCGCCGCTACCGGTGGCCGGGCAACGGCCCTCGATCACTGCCGCTCATGTTCGAGCTCGCGTGACCTCGGGTTGAGCCGGCTGCTCGAAAGCCTGCGTGGCCGGCACGGTCAGCGCGACGAGTTCGCCCGCCAATGGTCGGCTGAGGGCGGAACGGTGCTCGCCTACATGTGCGACAACTTCCCGCACGAGCTCGTCGCCGCGGCGGGGATGCTGCCCTTCCGGCTCCGCGGCGATCCGACCGCTCCGGCATCTCACGTCGCGCGCTATGTCTCGCCCGATCGCAGCACCACGGTCGCCGTGCCGGCGTTCGTCGACGCGATGCTCGAGCCCCTCCTCGCGGGCGCCTACGACTTCGTCGACTACGTGGTGGTCCCACACGGTCGCAAGGCGATCGAGTCGAGCTACGAGTCGCTCACGCGCGCCCGCGCCGCGGGCGCGCCGATGCGAGACGTCAAGTTGTTCTACCTCGACAAGTCCTGGGTGCCCGACCCCGCCTCGTCCGCGTTTGACCGGGAGTGCCTACTCGAGCTCGCGGCCCAGCTCGAGAAGTGGGCGGGAAAGCGAATCACCGACGCGGCGCTCGCCGACGCGCTCGCTGAGGCAGAGCGGGGCCGGGCCCTGCTGGCCCGGCTGAACCGGCTGCGTCTCGACCGGCCGCCAAGGCTTTCGGGCACCGACGCGCTGTTGGTTTACTCGCTCGCGAGCGCGATGCCGCGCGCCGAGCACAATCGGCTCGTCGAGGAACTCGTCGCGCACGGAGCCGCATTGCCAGCGCGCGAGGGGCCGCGGGTCTACCTCGCCGGCAGCCCCCAGCCGAGCACCGCGCTTTACGAGCTGATCGAGCGCTCCGGCGCGACCGTGGTGGGCGAGGATCACTGCTGGGGTGAGCGCGGAGCGGGATGCCCGGTGCCTCCGGGTCCTTCGGCGCTCGAGCGGTTGGCCGAGGCCTACCACCGGACGCCCGTTTGCTCGATCGAGTTCCCGCTCGAGCGCGCGCTCGAACGCTGGCGAGCCTCGGTTCGGCTGGCCCGCCCGGACGCGGTCCTGTTCTTCGTGGTCTCGGGCGATGAGCTCCATGTCTGGGATACGCCCGACAAGGCGGCCCTGCTCGCTGCGGACGGGGTATCGAGTCTCCATCTGTCCGGGCAGGGGTACGACATGACCGGGCAGGACGTGACGGAGACGGTGGGCGCCTGGCTGCGCGGGTTGTCATGACCACCGAGACGATCGAATCGCCTCGGTTGCAGGTCGTCGCGCGCGTGCGCGACTTCCAGCGTGACTGGCTCGAACGGACCCGGGAACAAGCCCTCGACGGGGACGCGTTTGGAATCTGCAACGCGGACGAGTTCGAGGAGCTCCTGGGCGTCATGGACATCCCCGTGCTCGTCATCAATCCTTGGAACTTCATGATCGTCGTCCAGGGGAAGGCGGCCCACTTCAGCAGGGTTCTCGAGCGTCGCGGCTACACCGGCCCGCACTTCTTCGCGCTCGGACTCGCGTCAACGATGGAGCCGGCGCAGGCACCCAGAGGCGGTCTGCCAAAGCCCGCCTTCGTCCTCGGAACGACGCGTTCGGAGGGTGAGTTGCGTGTGACCGAGCTGTGGGCGCGCGAGTACGGCGTCCCGTGCATCCCGCTCGAGTTCAACCTCGGGACTCCGTCCAAGGCGCCGCCCGGCCCGGGCTGGTGGCGCCTCACGCGTGACCGCTGGCCCGAACTGACCGATGAGCCTCGGCTCGAGCTGCGCCTCGCGCAGGTGAAGGAGGCACTCACCGCGATCGAGTCGATGACGGGCAAGGCGTTCTCAGTTGCTCGGCTCGCGCGGGCAATGGATCTGGTCAACCGGCAGGTCGATCTGGTGGCCGAAGTACGCGAGTTGATCGCGAGCGCACCACGCTGCCCGGTCAGCGTGCGCGACCAGCTGTCGCTCTACCAGCCGATGTGGCACCGCGGCACGCCGGTGGCAACCGAGTTGTTCACCGCGTACCGCGACGAAGTCGCCGGCCGGGTCGCGGCCGGAATCGGAGCCCACCCGCGCGAGGACCATCGATTGTTCTATGCCTCGATGCTCGAGGAGCCAGAGTTCCACGGCTTTCTCCAGAGAGAGTTCGGCGCCGCGCTGGTCGGCACGCCGTACCTGCCCGCGGCGCTCACCTACGCCCGCACCGTGTACGACGACGACCCACTACGGGCGCTCGTCGCGCGCCAGCTGTTCCTGTTCGCGAGCACGCCGGACTGGCTGGTGAACGAAGCGCAGTTCCTGCGCTGCGACGGCGTCGTCGGGATCGAGGCGCCATCCGACTATCTATCGTCGCTCGCGCGCGCGTGCAAGGACGCCGGGCTCCCTTATGTGTCGGTCGCTGGAACCGCCGACACCGCCGCGACGCGAGAGCGGTTCACACGTTACTTCCGTCAGTTTCCCTGAGGTGTCAGATCACCCCGTCGGCGCGCAGGGCCGCGATCTCATCGGCATCGCAGCCCAGCATCCCGCCCAGGATGAGCTCGTTGTGTTCGCCCAGATAGGGCGGCGGCTGCTCGTATCCGACCTCGGCGCCCGAGAAGCCGATCGGGAAGCCACTCCCGATCAGATCGTCCACCGGACCGAAGCGAGGGTGCACGAGCTGCATCGTCTCGTGCCGGGCTAGGAGCTCGGGGTCTCGAACCGCCTCCTGGGGCGTGCGCACCGGCGCCGCAGGGGCGCCCGCGGCCTGGAGGAGATTGACCGCCTCCTCGGTGGTGAGGGCCCCGGCCCAGGCGTCGATCAGCGCGTGCAGCTCCCTCCAGTTGCGCACCCGCCGGTCCCGGCTCGAGAAGCGCTCGTCCTCGGCGAGCTCGGGCTTGCCCATCGCCGTGAACACCCCGCGGCACATCTGGTCGAGCGGCGCGCACAGCGCGATGTGCCCGTCGGCGGTCCGAAAGATCCCAAACGGCGCCAGCCGGGGCACCGCGTTGCCGGTGCGGGTCGGAATGCCCAGCCCCTCGAGCTTGTCGAACGGCTCGGTCGCGACCACCGACGCCAGGGCGCCGAGCAGGGAGACGTCGACGAACTGGCCCAGGCCTGTGCGCTCGCGCTGGTGAAGCGCGGCCAGCGTCCCGATTACGGCGAACAGTGGGCCGGTCATGTCTCCGAACGGAATACCGCTGCGCACCGGAGGATCTCCGTCGGAGCCTGAGACGGTCATGAGTCCGCTCATGGCTTGGAAGATGGTGTCCATGCCCTTCTGCGCCCGGCGCGCACCGGTGGCCCCAAACCCGGAGATCGCCGTGTAAACGATCCGCTCGTTCAAGGCCGAACAGAACGAATAGCCGATGCCGAGACGGTCGGCGGTTCCCGCGGGATAGTTCTCCACCACCACGTCCGCATGCCGGACGAGCTCGCCGAACAGTTCCCGCGCATGCGGATGCTTCAGGTTCAGCGTGATGCTCAGCTTGTTTCGCCCCCGCTCGAGCATCGCCACCGAGAGGTCCTCATCGCCCTCGCGAGTGAGGCTCAGGCCCGCCGCGCCGACGTAAGGCGCGTTGTTGCGCGAGGTGTCGCCGCCTCGATCCGGGTTCTCGACCTTGATCACGGTGGCCCCAAGTCCGGCCAGCAGAAGCGTCGCGTACGGCCCCGCCAAAGCGACCGTGAGGTCGAGGACTGTCACGCCCTCAAGCGGGGTGGACACGGCTGGCGGCTGCGGACCTCGGGCCTCCAAGGTCGCCACAGATTATCAGGCTACCTGCGATTCGGGACGGCGAGGACGCGCCGCTCGCCCGCCTTTGCGGCGGCCGACCGACCCGCGTCGCCGCGCCGGCCGGAGCGCAACCTCTCCATCGCGCTCCTGAGCCCATCGATCATCACCTGTCGCTGGGACTCGGGGACCTCGGCAAACAGCTCGTCCTGGATCGCTCTTACCGCCGGTTCGGCGCCCTCCAGCAGCTCCAGGCCCTCCGGTGTCAAAGCGGCGCGAAGGATCCGGGCGTGATCGGGGTCGACTTCTCGACGGAGCAGCCCGCGTGCCTCGAGCTTGACCAGGATCTCGTTCATCGACTGTGGTCTCACCAGCGAGCGGCGTGCGAGTTGCGCGTTGGACAGCCCAGGACGGCGCTTGAGCACGGCCAGCGCGGTGAACTCCGGGACACTGAGGTCCCACTTAGCGAGGCGCAGGCGCATCTCCTGGCGTATTCCCTGGTCGACACGCCCCACGATGTAGATCAACAGCGCGTCGTGTGCACCTACCTCGGGAACGTGACTGTCCATGGCGAACAAGGGTAACCGCGCGACCTATTGCCGACGCGTCGGTGGTTATCAGGCGGCTTGATTCTATATCAGGTTCTCTGATATCGTCCGGCGACGTCAGCAAGCTGCGCCGGGTACGTCCCGCGACTGCCTGGCGCTCGTAAGAGGAGGGGACGATGACCCAACGCTCAGGCTCGGCGAGATGGCGTCTTGCCGCCGCCACCATGGCATCCGCAATCGCTGTCCTGGTCGTGGTGTTCGCAGCTACAAGCGGCGCGAGCGGGAGCCCGAGCACGAACTCCGTGCCCGCCCCGCCAACCCAGGTGATCCCGGCGAGGCCGGTCGTGCTCCCGGTCATGCCGTGCAGCCAGCTGCTCAGCCAGGATTTCACCAACATCCCTGGGGCGCCTCCGACCAGCATCACCAGCGCGACGCTCGTCGGAACGGGGTCGGCGCAGTACTGCGACGTTTGGGGCTATATCTCGCCCCAAACCCAGTTCGAGCTCCGGCTGCCTACGAGCACGTATCAGGGTCGATACCTGCAGGCCGGTTGCGGAGGTAACTGCGGCTCGGTATCGATTGGCATCTCGCCGAGCGCCGACACGGCCGCAGCGCTGACCAGCAACACGTTCGCCGTCTCGTCCAACGATGAGGGCCACACCTCTACAGGCGCGTGGGACGTGTGGGGCGCCCCGGACTCCAGGCAACCGCTACGCGCCGAGTTCGGCTACCTCGCCGACCACTACAACGCGGTGGTGGCCAAGGCGATCATCGCGACCTTCTACGGCAGCCCTGCCGCTTACTCCTACTTCGACGGGTACTCCGATGGCGGACGGGCCGCCGTTCAGGAGGCCCAGCGCTACCCGCACGACTTCAACGGGATCGTAGCCGGCGCCCCAGCGATCGACATCAACGACGCGTGGTTTAGCTTCGTCTGGGCTGCGGACCACATGCTCGACGCAAACGGCAACCCGATCTTCACTACCGCCGCGATTACGACGCTGCACGACGGAGCCCTTCAGGCGTGCGGCGTCGACGGGCAGATCAACGACCCGCGACTGTGTCACTGGGATCCGGTTTCAATCGAATGCAGCTCGACGTTGACCACGAACTGCCTAACGGCACCTCAGGTCCAGGCCGCCGAGGCCATGTACCGTGGGCCGGCTGCGTCTAATGGCCAGTATTTGTGGCCAGGGGGGCAGTCGTATGGGTCCGAACTGGCGTGGCCAAGCTTCGCGGGAGCGGGTACTGCGCTCGCGACCGACGATCTACGCTTCCTGGCATTCACCAAAGACCCTCCGCCGAGTTACACCTACCGTGACCTCACCTTCACGCCTCGGACGTGGCAGTCGCTCCAGGCGATGGGCGCGGTCTATGACTCGAGCAACGACAACCATCCCGATCTCGACGCGTTCGAGCGCGCCGGTGGGAAGCTGATCGCGTGGCAAAGCTCGCAGGACGAGGCCGCGGGCGCGTACTCGACTGCCGACTGGTACGCACAGGTGGCTGACAAGGCGGGCGGCATTCCTGCCGCACAGCAGTTCGCGCGCCTGTTCATGTTGCCGACAGGAAGTCACGGTCAGGCTGCCGGAGGAGCGATCTACAACCTGCAGGTCCTCCCTAGCCTCGTCGACTGGGTCGAGAACGGCCAGGCGCCGGCCAAGCTCGACGCATGGCAGACCGACTCGAGCGGGAACGTCACGAGGACCTGGCCGATCTACGCGCAACCCGCTGAGGCCAAGTACACCGGTCAGGGAAACATCAACGACGAGGCCAACTACGTCCCCTACACGCCGATTGGGAACCTCCATTTCCAGTGGCTCGGCGATCCGGGACGCGCACCGTTCCCCTACCCGGGCTGGCCGTTCGTGGCCCCCGCAGCCCACGCTCGGCGGCATGCCGTGGCGAGTCGTCGCGGCAGACGCACTCGATGACCGCAGCGGGGCGTACGGGGACGGACGAGTGGGACCCGTACGCCCCGCAGGCGATCGCCGATCCTGTCGGCTCATGGAGAGAGCTGAGGGAGGCCCGCCCGCTCGCCTGGTGCGATCGCGCGGTTCTATCCCCCGGCGGTTTCTGGACCGTGAGTCGATATGGCGATGTCGTCGCGCTGGCGGTCGCGGCCGATCTGTTCAACAACTCCGGCGGTCCGCAGTTCGGTAGAGGGCGCCCGCCGCTTGAAGTCGACCGGCCCGAGCACACGTTCTTCCGTCGCGTCCTGCACCCCTACTTCGCCAAGGAGCGGGTGGGCCAGCTCGAGGGTCGCATCCGCGGCTTCGTCGGCGAGATGCTCGAGCCGGTCATCGCGGCAGGTGGCGGCGACCTGGCCGGCCAGCTCACCTACCCGCTGCCCGCGCGCACGCTGTGCGCGTGGCTCGGCTTGCCCGACTCGGAGTGGGTGTACCTGAAGCGCATCTCCGACGATCTGTTCAACGCCGAGGAGGGCCGTGGCAACGACCCTGAGACGGCGAAGCGCTGTGCCATCGCGCTCGATGAGTACAGCCGCCGGCTCGTGGCGGAGCGCCTGGAGAAGCCTCGCGATCCCGAGCTCGACCTGATCAGCGGGGTTGTCGGTCAGTCGGACGGGGTGCGCACGGTGACCGCCGACGACGCCGGCCTGCTCGTGCGGCTCCTGCTTGTCGCCGGGCACAACTCGACCACGAGCGCGCTTGGGAACTGCGTCATGCGGATCGCCGCCGAAGACGAACTGCAAACGCGGCTGCGCTCCGAGCCCGAGCTCATCCCGGTCGCCGTCGATGAGCTCCTGCGACTCGAGACACCTGTGCAGGCGGTGCCGCGGTGGGCGACCGAGGACGCGACCGTCGCCGGCCGACCGGTGTGCGCCGCCGACAAGCTCATGCTCCTGCTCGCCTCGGCCAACCGCGACCCGGAACAGTTCCCCGAGCCGGACGAGTGCAAGCTCGACCGGCGGTCCAATCGGCATCTCGCCTTCGGATATGGGATCCATCGCTGCATCGGAGCCGACCTGGCCCGGCTCGAGTTGCGGGTTGCGTGCGAGGAGTTGCTGGCCCGGACGAACTGGGTGTCGCTGGCCGGCCCGCCGACGCGCACCACATTCGTCAGACGGGGTGTCTCCTGCCTACCTGTCACTCTCCAATGACGTCGCGAGCCGCGCCCACCGCAGATTGGGATCCCCTCGACCCCGTCGCCGTCGAGGACCCGTTCGGGGCGCACGCGCGGCTCCGGGAACGATGCCCGGTCGCCAGGAGCCACCGGTGGGGCGGTTTCTGGAGCCTCATGCGCCACGAGGACGTGATCGCCGCTGCGCTCGACACCGAGACGTTCATCAGCGGCGAGAAGACTACGATCCCCGACTCGACCGGACCCGATCGGCCGCCCCGGGCGCCGCTCGAGGTCGACCGTCCCGAGCACACCCACTACCGTCGCCTGTTGGCGCCGTACTTCTCGGCAGAGCAGGCGCGGCAGCTCGAACCGAGGATCCGAGAGATCGCCGCCCAGCTCATCGATGCCGCGGTCGCCGAGCAGGAGTGCGACCTGGTGCCTACGGTCGCCGTGCCGATGCCGGCGCTAGTGCTGTGCGCGCTGCTCGGCCTGCCCTCCGAAGACTGGACCTTCCTCAAGCGCTGGACCACCGAGGTGATCGAGGCGGGGCGCGCGGGCGAGCCCGAGCGTCACGCCCGCGCCAATGACGCGATCTACTCGTACGTCCATGGGGTGGTCGAGGGCCGGCGCGCGGCGAGCCGCGACCCGCGGGTCGACATCATCACCGGGCTGCTTGAGTTGGAAGTTGACGGCCGACGGCTGGACGATGACCAGGTCACCGGGGTGGTTCGCCTCCTGCTCCAGGCCGGCCACAACACGACGACGAACGGTCTCGGCAGCGCGTTCCGGTACCTCGGCTCGGAGTTGGACGAGCAGGCCCGCCTGCGCGAGGACCCGGCGATGATCCCCTTGGCTGTCGACGAGCTCCTCCGCGCGTTCTCGCCCGCCCAGATGCTGGCCCGGACCGTCACTCGGGACGCCGAGGTCCACGGGCAAACGCTGTGCCGTGGTGAGAAGGTCGGGTTGTTCTGGGCCGCGGCCAACCGCGATCCCGATGTCTTCCCGAACCCCGAGCGAATCGACCTGACCCGCAGCCCAAACCGACACGTCGCCTTCGGGTACGGGATTCACCGCTGCCTGGGCGCGCACCTGGCGCGAACGGAGATGTGCATCGCGCTGGAGGAGATCCTCGCCCGCACGACCCGATTTGAGCTGACCGGGCCCGCGCCCGAGATCGGATGGCCGCACATCGGCCCCCGCTCGGTCCCGGTCCGGTTCCGGTGAGGCTGTCGCTTCCGATAGGTTCCCTGTCGTGCCCCGACAGGAGAGCTCGCCGCCGCTCAGCTACGCCCTGACTCGCCTATCGCGGCAGATCGGGCGGAGCCTGTCGGATCTCAGGGCCTATGAGCTTTCCGGTCCGCACGTGATCGCGCTGATGACACTCGCTCACGAGTCGGGCCTGTCGAACGCCGAGCTCGCCCGGCGCTGTTTCGTCACCCCGCAGTCGATGAACGAGGTCGTCCTCGAGTTGGAGCGACGGAAGCTGCTGACCCGCGAGCCAGATTCGGCCAACCAGCGCATCCTCCGAGCCCACCTCACCTCGTCCGGGCAGAAGGTGATCGACGACTGGGAGGAGCGGATCGCGGCGCTCGAGAAAAACTTGCTCGAGGGCTTCAGCGAGCAGGAGGCGCGGCGGTTTCGCCGCGCCGTCGCAAGGTGCACCCACAACATGGGCCTGCCGCCCAACGACGCGCCGGGCACGGTGCCTCGACAGGACTAGCTGGACCTGGTAGTATCAGCCTACCTGACATGGCTGTGGCTGATGACTTCGACGCGCTTGCGCAGGAGACCTGGGAGAGCGCTCATCGGGACATGAAGCGTCTTCGGGGGGAGTGTCCGGTGGCGCACTCGAGCGCCTTCAATGGGTTCTGGCTGGTCACCAAGCACGAGGACGTAACCCGGATCCTCCGCGACTGGCGGACCTTCACCACCACCGTCCAGAACGTCGTCCCCAAGGTCGCGTTCACCGGCCGGCGCCCGCCATTGCACCTCGATCCACCCGAGCACACGCCCTACCGGCGGGCGCTCAACCCGTTTTTCACCGTCGCCAAGGTGCAGGCGATGGGGGGTCCGATGCGTGAGATCGTGATCGACCTGCTCGATCAGCTGATCGACGCGGGCGGAGGCGACTTTTGCGTGGACTTCGTGCATCCGCTTCCGGGCCGGGTGTTCGCGGTCTTCTTCAACCTGCCGCTCGAGACCGGGATGAGGATCCGCGAGATCGTCAAGGGCTACGACGCCGCCCTACAGGATTTCGACGACGAACTCGTCAAGCAGGCGAGCCTCGATCTATACGTGATCGCCCGCGAGATGATCGCGGCGCGCAAGGCCGAGCCGCTCCCGGTCGAGGACGATCCGACCTCGGCGCTGCTCGCCGCCACCGACGAGTGGGGCGAGCCGCTCCCCGATGAGCTGGTGCTCGGCACGCTGCGCCAGTTCATCGTCGTCGGGATGATCGCGCCAATCGTGTTTCTCGGAAGCGTCGTGGTCCATCTGAGTGAGCATCCCGAGCTTGCGCAGCAGTTGCGCGACGATCCCGGCCTGATCCCGGCGGCGGTCCAGGAGTACCTCCGTCTGTTCACTCCGTACCGCGGCTTCGCCCGGACGCCGCGGGAAGACGTGGAGCTGGGCGGCCGCACGGTGGCCAAGGACGAGCCGATCGCGCTGGCCTACGCCTCCGCCAACCGCGACGAGGCTGTCTTTCCCGACGGCGATGAGTTCATCCTCAACCGGCCCAACATCGGCGATCACGTGGCGTTCGGCGGTGGACCCCATCGGTGCGCCGGTGCCCCGCTGGCGCTCGAGCTGTTCCGGATCACGCTCGAGGAGCTGCTGGCCCGCACGAGCGTGATCGAGGTCAACGGCCCGATTCGAATGAGCGGGTGGCCCGAGATCGGGACGCTGTCCGTTCCCGTGAAGCTGGTTCGCGCATGACGGGATCCGGGTCCACGCGCGAGCCGGATTTCGACCCGCTCGACGAGGACTTCACCCGGTGTCCTCACCCAGTGTGGGCCGAGCTCCGGGAGCGTTGTCCGGTCGCCCGCGGCGCCCGCTGGGATTTCTGGGCGCTCACCAAGTATCAGGACGTGAAGCTCGCCAGTCGCCGGCCGGCCGTGTTCACCAGCTCGCAGGGGATCACCGTCCCGCGCAATCCGGTGTCCGGGCGACGGGCCCCGCTTCATTTCGACCCGCCCGAGCATCCCCGCTACCGCCGGCCGCTCAACGCCGTCCTGTCGAGCGAGCGGGTAGTCGCCTTGGAACCGGCCATGCGGGAGACGGCTTTCGAGCTCGTCGCCGCGCTGGTCGACGGCGGCGGCGGCGATGCCGTGACGGGGCTGAGCTCGCCGCTCTCCGGGCTCATCTTCGGCATGTTCATCGGGATCACGCCGGAGCAGGCACGTGACCTCAACGAGCACAGTGAACGCTTCGAGTCGGCCCAGTTTCACCAGCGGCCCGAGATCGCCGAGGAGGAGAACCTCTACCTGTACGGGGTGTTCCGCGAACTCGTTGCTGGGCGGCGCGCTCAGCCCCTGGACCCGGGTTCGGACATCGTCAGCGCCTTATTGGAGGTCCGGGTAGACGGAGAGCCACTGGACGATGAGTTCATCGCCGGGAGCATCCGGCAGTTGCTGATCGCCGCCCATGTGGCCCCGAGCGCCGCAATCGCGAGCGCGATCCGACATGTGGCCGAGGATTCCGCCCTTCAGGATGAGCTGCGGCGGCGGCCGGACCTGATTCCGTCCGCCGGCGACGAGCTGCTTCGTCTCTACACGCCCAACCAGGGCTTCGCGCGGACGGCGACGCGCGCGACGCGCGTGCGCGGTCAACAGATCGAGGCGGGCGAGCAGGTTGCTCTCGTGCTGACTTCGGCCAACCGCGATCCCGAGATCTTCCCCGAGCCCGACCAGTTCATCCTCGGACGTTCGCCGAACCCGCACATCGCCTTCGGCTGGGGTTCTCACAAGTGCGCCGGCAAGCACGTGGCCGAGACCGAGATGCGGCTCGCGCTCGAGGAGCTGTTGGCGGCGACCGATCACTTCGAGGTGGCGGGCGAGGTGGCGCCGGTCTACTGGCCGCTCTACGGTCCCGAGACGCTCCCCTTGCGCTGCGTTTCTCGGGTGGGGCGGCCGACCGGCCGGACGGCCGTCGCCCGCTAGTCGAGCGCGCCTCGCGCCCGATCGATTATGCCGCCGGGATCTTCGGGGGCCGCTTGGCCGCGCCAGGCGACATGTTGGTCGGGGCGAACGAGGACGAGCGACGCTCGGTAGAGGTCTCGCGCTTCGGATTCGGCCTCGGCGAGGTGAACGAGCTCCAGCGGTACGCATGCGCTGTCCGCCGCGTCGAGGAGGCCCGTTGCCTGATCTGCGCCGTCGCCCAGGCAAAGCAGGGAGAAGTCGGGGCCCAGTGAGTCGAACACGGGCGTCCCGTCGGCGCGCCGGAAATGCGGCAGGCGGTGGCCGGGACGCGCATCCGGGCTGAACGTCCCGAACTCGAAGGGCGGTGGCGCGCTTCCGTCGGCGACGACGATCGGGGAGCCCTCGTAGCGATACCCGAAGTTGAGCCCGAGGGGCGAGTGCTGGGGGAAGGAGTGCCTGAGCACGTAGTCGCGAAGGACTTCGCGCGCCCGCTCGCCGACCGGCCCGGATCGCTCGACGTCGGGCAACACGCCGCGGAGTGTCTCTCGCATCTTGACCCCGCTCGAGTGGCGGGAAATCTCCGTCACGATCGCCGCGACCTGCTCGCCCAGGGGCCGGCGCTCTTGCTCATAGGCGTCGAGGAGGGCTTCTGCGCCCCAGCCGCGGTACGTCGCCGCGAGCATCCACCCGAGCGTCATCGCTTCCTGAATTCCCGAGTTCATCCCGAATCCGGCCGCCGGCACCCAGAGATGCGCGGCGTCACCGGCAAGCAGGACTCGGCCCTCGCGAAATCGGTTCGCCACCAGAGCGCGTGCCGTCCACCGGATCACCTGGATAATCTCGACCTCGACCTCGGCGCCCACCATCTGATGGATCAGCTGGTGAGGATCGACCCCACCAGTGCGCTCGCCCACCGGGAAGCCGGCGTGACACAGCCAGTGGTCGCGGCCGTCGAGGGCGAACATGCCTCCGAAGCCAAGGTCGGCGTTGTAGATCGCGTACGACCACGCCGGCCTGGTGTTCAGCCGCGCGAGCGCCGGCGATCGGAAATGCACCGACACCGTCTTGCGCAGCTCGGGAATCCCCTCGAGGGTCGCTCCGATCGCCTTCCGGACCACGCTATGCGCTCCATCGCAACCAACCAGGTATGAGGGCTCGAGCACGAATCGCTGACCACCCTGCTTGACGCCCACCCGGACCTTATGGTCGTCCGTCTCGACCCGGTCCACCTCGGAGCCGAGCAGCACCGATACGTTCGGTCGAGACTGCACGTGGCGCAACAGCACCGGCTGAAAGAAGGTCTGATTGACCCGACATGGCAGCTCGGGCGTCGGCCAGACCGCTTCGTCGTGGCCGGATGAGCGCAGCGTCGCCCGCGACCACCAGGCCTCGCGGGCGAGGTCCGGTCCGCAGAAGCGGGTCCTCAGGACCAGGTCCGGCGGGTAGTCGTCGGGCAGGCCCACGTCGCGAAGCTCCTCCGCCAGCCCGATCCGCCTGAAGTGCTCCATCGAGCGGGCCGCGATCACGTTCGTCCGGGGCGATGGGGCCGAGCCGTCGCCCCGTTCGACAACGACGCACGGGACGCCCCGCCAACTCAGGTCGGCGGCGAGACTCAGACCGACCGGCCCGGCGCCGGCGATCACGACGGGTGCATCTAGATTCGCGGTCAAGTCACGACGGGCTGGGTTAGATCCGCTCCCTGCGCCGGTAATTGTAAGGTAGGCTGAGATGTCGAGCGTCGCTCGCGGCCGGGTCGCCGCGGCGGCTCGACTACCGTAGTGGCGGTGAGTCTCGTCCCTTCACACGCCCATGACCGATAGCGCTCCTGTCCGCGCCGCGATCATCGGCGCCGGACCGGCCGGGTTCTACGCCGCCGGCCAACTGCTGGCGGCCGGGGAGCCCCAGTTCGTGGTCGATCTGTACGACCGACTGCCTACCCCGTATGGCCTCGTCCGCTCGGGGGTGGCGCCGGATCACCCCAAAATCAAGTCGGTCACGAAGGCATACGACAAGACCAGCGAACACGAGCGGTTTCGCTTCTTCGGCCACGTCGAGTTCGGTCGCGACCTCAGCCGCCAACAGCTGCTCGAGCGATACCACGTCGTCCTGTACACGCTCGGGACCTCGATCGACAAGCGGCTCGGGATCCCGGGCGAAGAGCTGCGCGGCTCGCACCCCGCCACCGAGTTCGTCGCCTGGTACAACGGCCACCCCGACCACTCGGGTCTCGAGATCGACCTCCAGGCCAAGCAGGTCGTCGTGGTGGGCGCCGGCAACGTCGCCATCGACGTCGCCCGGATGCTCGCTCTGGCGCCAAGCGAGCTGGCCATCACCGACACGGCCGATCACGCGATTGAGGTGCTGGGAGCGAGCGGGATTGAGGACATCACGATCCTGGCGCGCCGTGGCCCGCTCCAGGCCGCGTTTACGAATCCCGAACTGCTCGAGATGGGCGAGCTCGAGCGCGGTGACGTCGAGGTCGTCGGCGCCGAGCTCGACGAGCTCTCGGCGGTCGCGCTTGCGGAGGCGGACAAGACCCGCCGGCGCAACGTCGAGATCCTGACCGACTACGCCTCGCGCCCGAAGACCGGCAAGCCAATCACCGTCCGTTTCCGTTTCCTGGCGTCTCCGGTCGAGCTGCTCGGCGACTCGGGCGGGCACGTGCACGCGGTGAGGATCGAGAACAACGCGATCGTCGCGCGCGAGGACGGTTCGCTCGCTGCCCGCGGCACCGGAACGTTTGAGGAGATCCCGGCGCAGCTGGTGTTCCGCTCGATCGGCTACACCGGCGAGCCCGTCGGCGACGTTCAGTTCGACGAGCGTCGCGGCCTGATTCGGAACGAAGGCGGCCGCGTGACCGACGCGCATGGCCGGCACCAGGTCGGCGAATACGTATCGGGCTGGATCAAGCGCGGCCCCTCCGGCGTGATCGGCACCAACAAGAAGGATTCCCAGGACACGGTCGACAAGATCCTCGCGGATGCGGCCGCCGGCCGGCTGGGTCGGCCCGTCGCCGACGACATCGAGGAGATGATCGCGGCGCAGTGCCCGCACGCGGTGACCTGGGACGGCTGGCAGGCAATCAACGCGATCGAGACCGCGGCGGGCGAGGCCTCGACGCCTAGCCGCCCTCGCGTCAAGCTCACCGAGTGGGCCGCCTTGCGTGAAGCGGCTAAGCGACTCGAGTCAATGCAAGCTCGCCGCTGAGAGCGCTCTGGCGCCGAAGCGGATCCCGCGACGGGTCATTTTGTTGGCCGACGGTCGCGCGGTGTTAGCTTTGTCCGATGGCTGAGGTCGACGGCCGCGGCACCGCTGGGATTGTTCCCCCACCGATTTCGGCGGCCCCGGCGGTCCGCGAGCCGAATCGATGGGCGGTCTTGGCCCTGCTCAGCGTCGCGCAGCTGATGGTGGTGCTCGACGCGACCGTCGTGACCATCGCGATCCCGTCGGCTCAGAAGGCGCTGGGTTTCTCCACCGAGAGCCGGCAGTGGATCGTCACCGCTTACGCGCTGGCGTTCGGCAGCCTGCTGCTGCTAGGTGGCAAGCTCGGTGATCTGTTCGGGCGGAAGTGGACTCTGGTCGGCGGCCTGGTCGGGTTCTCGATTGCCTCGGCGATCGGCGGGCTGGCTCAGTCATTCGGCATGCTCGTGGCCGCCCGAACGCTTCAAGGAGCGTTCGGCGCCTTACTTGCACCCTCGGCGTTGGGGTTGCTGACGGTGACGTTCCAGGGGTCTCCTGACAGGCCCACGGCGTTCGGGATCTTCGGTGCGATCGCCGGCGGTGGCGCCTCGCTCGGTTTGATACTCGGCGGCGCGCTCACCCAAGTTTTGTCCTGGCGCTGGTGCCTCTACGTCAACCTGGTGATCGCCATCCCCACGACGATCGTCGCGTTGCGCCTGCTGGTCAATCACCGCGCTGCGGTGCGAGAGCCGATCGACATACCGGGGGCTCTCACCTCCGCGCTGGGTCTGTTCGCGCTGGTCTTCGGGTTCTCCAACGCCGAGACCCACTCCTGGACTGCCACGGCCACGATCGTGGCGCTCGTCGCCAGCCCGGTGCTCCTGACGGCCTTCGTGCTGATCGAGCGCCGAGCCAAGCATCCGTTGCTGCCCCTGCACATCATCTGGCACCGGGCGCGCGGCGGCGCGTACACCACGATCGCCCTGGCCGGCGCCGGCATCTTTGCCGTGTTCCTGTTTCTCACCTACTTCCTCCAGCAGCAGCTCGGCCTTTCGCCACTCACCACCGGACTGGCGTTTCTCCCCCTGACCGGTGTTCTGGTGATCACCTCGACCACCGTGCAGACCCGCGTGATCCAACACACCGGGGTCAAGCCCCTGGTTCTCATGGGCACCACGCTCGGGGCGATCGCGATGTTCCTGTTCACGCATCTGACGCCCGACTCCGCGTATGTCAGCCATGTCCTCCCCGGTCTGCTCGTCCTCGGCGTCGGGATGGGATGCATCTTCGCGCCCGCGTTCTCGACGGCGACTCTGGGCGTGGAGGGAAGCGAGGCCGGGGTCGCCTCAGCGATGGTCAACACCTCGCAGCAGGTCGGCGGCTCCGTCGGTACCTCCCTGCTGAGCACGATCTTCGCCAGCGCCGTCACCAGCTACCTAGCCAGTCACCCACACACCGCCGGCCTGGCTGACGCCGCGGCAGTTCACGGCTACACCACCGCGTTCTGGTGGTCGGTCGGAATCTTCGTTCTCGCCTTTGCCCTGGCGATGCTGATCCTTCCTGGCCGGGTCAAACCTCGCATGTCGACGGTCAAGGCAGCGCTCGCCCGTCACGCGATCGGCAACTGCCACCACTTCGAGGCTCCGGATGCGGCCCAGCCTGAGGTCGGCGCTACGACGGGTGCTGTGGGGCGATGAGCAGCGGCCGCTTGGTGTGTGTCGCGAGTGCGTGGGAGACGCTCCCGAGCAGAGCGCTGCCGATCACGCCTCGGCCGCGTTGGCCACAGACGATTAAGCAGGCGTCGATCTCCTCAGCCACGTCCTCGATCTTCCTCGCCACCGACTCGTTCGCCTGAGCGATCCGCCCAGTCGCGTTGTAGCCGTGCGTGCGGGCACGCTCGGCGCCTTCTTCGGCGATCTGTTGCGCGGTCTTCGCCTCCTGCTCGTCGATCTCGCCCTCGTTCGGCACGGAGACTATGAACGAGCCGGCCCGAGCCAACTGAACCGATGCCGGCATCCAGACGACCAGTACCACGGACTCGGCGGGCTTGATCATTTCCACCACGGCCCTCAGCGCCGTCTTTGACCCGTCCGAGCCGTCATAGCAAAACAACACCGGCTTGTTCACGGTTCAGCCTCCTGTCGCGGCCATCACACAATCCGGCGTCAGGCTACCTCGCAGGAGGTCTCGAGGATGTGACCGCCGGGGGTCCGCCCATCGGCAGAGGCTCTGGTTGGCGCTCCCGACGAGCATCCCGGTCGGCAGGCCTGCTCTCCCGGCTCACTCACCGGTCGGCGTCGATGCCGCCAACCGCCGCCTCTGCGATGATCGCTGGGATGGAGGGCGGTTGCTCGTGCGGCGCGGTTCGCTACCGACTGACGTCGGCGCCGATGTTCGTCCATTGCTGCCACTGCCTCAACTGCCAGCGGCAGACCGGCAGCGCCTTCGTAATCAACCTGCTGATCGAGTCGGATCGGGTCGAGTTTCTGGGCGGCGCGCTGCAGCCGCTCGACGTCCCGCGTGATGACGGCAGCACGCAGCGAATCTTCCGCTGTCCGAGCTGCCAGACGGCGGTCTACAGCCTCTATGGGCGGCCCAGCGTGAGCTTCGTCCGTGCCGGGACGCTCGACGACCCGAGGCAAATCGCCCCGGACGTCCACATCTTTACGAGGTCGAAGGTCGACTGGCTCGTGCTCCCCGAGTCAGTGCCCGCGTTTGACGTCTACTACAACACCAGTGAGATGTGGCCAGCCGCGAGCCTCGAGCGGGCTCGCGCAGCGAGACCTCGGCAGTGATGCCCTCGACAATAAGACGTGGTGGCCTTGCAGCGGCGCTGCTTGTCGCGGCAGCCTCGGGCCTCGCGGCTGCGCCAGCGCTCGGCGCCACGCCGCCGAAGCTGTACGCGCGGTTGCAGGGGCACGATCGCAACACGGTATTCACGCCGGTCTTCGCGGTTCGTCCAGCGAAGGTCGAGCTGCAGACCCCTTACGGTGGCACCCTGACCTTGAAGTGGAGCAGCTGGACCGACACGGTTGCGGTGGGACACGGGATGGCGTTGCCCGGCGTCGCCGTCTCGCCAGGCCAGGCGCAGCCGACCTATCCCGTTGACGTCCGTGCGACGCGCGCCCGCGACGGGCGTTTCACCCGTCTCGAGGTGACGCTCTTTGTCAACGGTCAAGCGGCAGAGCCGGAACGTCTCCACCTGACGGAGGCTGACGGCCAGTTCAACTGGGTGTCGTAAGCGTCGAGGTCGACGTCACCGGTCGGCGGTGAGTAATGGCCCGCCTTGGCGGGTCGCGCCATGGATCCGTCGCTGAATCCTCACCGCCCCGAAGCCCGGACCCCCTGCCCTCGGGATCCCGACGCCGGCGGACTGTTCGGGGTGGGACGCGGGCCGACGCCGGCGGCCGCCGGTGCCGGTCGTGCAGCTCGTTGGGCCCGAGACTTGGCTGATACCAAAATCAGAGAGCATCATTTTCTGGATTAGATCAAGATTCTGTGTTACTCTGGCCCGCGACGATGACTCGGCCTGCCCAAGCGACGCCGTCGGATGCGGAATTGCTGCGAGCAAAGGGGCTGCGCGTAACCGCTCCGAGGCTCGCCGTGCTAGCGGCCGTCCGCGCCGGAGATCATCTTCCGGCCGACGAGATCGCGATCGCGGCCCGCGAGCAGATCGGGTCGATCTCGACCCAGGCGACCTACGACGTGCTCGCCGTGCTGACCGGTGCCGGCCTGGCGCGGCGGATCGAACCGGCCCACAGTCCCGCGCGGTTCGAGACGAGGGTCGCCGACAACCACCATCATCTCGTCTGCCGCGACTGTGGCCGTACGGTCGACGTCGATTGCGTCACCGGCGTGGCTCCGTGCCTCGAGCCGGCAGACGCAGCCGGGTTTGAGATCGACGAGGCGGAAGTTGTCTTCTGGGGAACCTGCCCCAGCTGCCGCCGGGAGCACGACGGATGATCGGCCACGAGACGATCGCCGCCACGGTGCGCGTCCTCGACGAGGACCGCGACCTGGCGGCATCTGTCGCGGTCGACCGCCGCCTGCTGGCCGGGCGTGCCTGCGTCGCAAGCGCATTGGTGCTGCAACGTGGGCGCTGGAGCGTCGGCCCGAACGTCGGGGACGCCTCGCGCGGGTTCGGACTGCTCATCCTCCGTGGGCTACTGAGCGGCCGCGTCGGTCGGCGCGGCGGTTATGGCGCCGAGCTGTTGGGACCGGGCGACCTCCTGCGACCGCTGCCGCGACCGTACGCGGGCGCCGCGTCGCCGTTCGATACGAACTGGACCGTGATCCGCCCCGCGCGCCTCGCGCTCCTCGGCCCGCGGTTCGTGAGTCGCGCGGCGCCTTTCCCGGAGCTTGGCGCGGAACTCGTCGGCCGGGCGCTCGAGCGCACACGCCGGCTCGCCGTCAACATGGCGATCGTCCACAACCCCAGGGTGGACGAGCGCATACACGTGCTGTTGTGGCATCTCGCGCTGCGATGGGGGCACCCGACACCCCAGGGGGCGACGCTGTCACTCCCGCTCACCCACGCGCTGCTCGCCGAGATGATCGCCTCTCGACGCCCCACGGTAACTAAGGCGCTCACCCAACTGGCCCAGCAGGACCGCGTCCGTGCCACCGATGACGGCTGGCTGCTCACGGGCTCGGTGCCGGCGGAGCTAGAAGCCTTGACTGCACTCGGCGGTGCGCCGGGCACCGACGAACTTTTCGGTAAGAGTGGTGACAAGATCGCTATTGACCGCCCAGCACGGGACGTACCGTGGGTGCATGCTCACCAACTCTCTCCATCCAACTAGCAGCACCGCGCCGGATTCACTGTCAGTCACTGTCAGTTTGCCGGTTCATCCCCACCGACGCGTCGGTCATTTTGCCGACGGCATGGCACAGCAGGCAACGCTGGCGGCGGCTCGTATCGGCAGCTTCGCCGACGGCATGTACGCGACGGTCGACACCACCCCGGCAACCGTACCGGCGGACCCAGCCGTGAGTTCACGGGACGCCCTGGCGGCCTGAGCCACGGCTGCTCGCAATCGCGCCGGCGGCGCGGAGAGTCGCTAGATCGATGCCTCCGCGCCGCTGACCGTCTCTCCGTTAGCCCACTAGGCCTGCTCGCTCCCGCTCGCGGGTGGCAACCTTGCGCTCCCAAGGGCGCCGGCGGAGATGTAGCCCCGAACAAGTCGAGGAGGGCGGTCCCGCGACCCGCCACGTCTGGAAAGGGGAAGCGGCTTGCCGCCACGCACCGCTGGACGCCAGTCAGTTGGGTGACCCGCCGCCTTGCTAGCGCACGGGAATCCGGGAGTCTCGTCACCAGGCTCGAGCTCGCTGCCGCAGATCGCCCAACGCAGGAGGCAGGGTCGGCGACCCGCTGCGGCTACTCCTCGCGCAGGCGCAGCAGTCGGGTCGTGTTTGTCGCGCACGCCGAGCGGCGTCCAGAGGGTCGAGACGAGCAACGGTTCCGCCGTCCAACCGGCGCCAGTTCCGGAGGCGTTTCGCTCCCGCCACGGTTTGCTAGGCGCTCCGCCGGTACTCGAGCAGCACGACGCGGTCGTCGAGGACTTTGGTCCCTTCCAGTTCCATGCGCTGCGGCCCTCCCTCGCCGAAGATGCGCTCGCGCCCGCTGCTCCCGCATGTAAGCGGGAAGACCATCAAGCGCAGTCGGTCCACGAGCCCGGCACTTGACAGGTTGCGCACCAGCGAGATGCTTCCCATCGTGCGCAGTGGGACCTTGCTGTCGGCCTTGACGGCCGGCAACACCTCGACCGCGTCCCCCGCGACCAGGCGAGTGTTGGCCCACTCCAGCGGCTCGGTCAGGGTCGAGGAGACAACGAGCTTCGGCACCGCCGTGAGTCGCTGGGAAGCTGGGTCGGACCCGCGGGTGGCCATAGGCGCGAGCACTTCATAGGTCACCCGCCCAAAGACGATGACCTGCGGCTTGTCGATCTCAGTCTGGATCCACTCGTCCAGCTCCGGTCCGCCGTAGCCGAAGTACGGTCCGAACTCGACGGCACCGGCGAAGCCGTCGAGACTCACGAAGAGGTCTGCGGTCAGTTCACCCACGTGTTATCCCTCCTTCTCGCAGTACACAAGAGGAGACCCGAGCGGCGGTCGAAACTCATCGCCGCACCGGGCTTACCGTGACGTTCGCGTGCTCCCCTGGTAAGCAGAAGAGACGCCTCGATCGGCGCATCGCTGGTCCGCGAGTAAGAGCAGGTGCCGGCGGCGACGGAGGGCAGGGTGTCCCAACTCGTCCCGGGGGCTCCCGGGATCGCGGCAAGGCGTTCTCGGAGGTGGCGAGTGCCGAGCGGTATGACTGTCTGCCGTCGGGGATGGGGTCTACAGGTCTCGGCGCATCCGCACGGCCCGCGCGAAGCGTGTTTGTACGGTCCCGACAACGGCGAAGCCAAGCTTTTCGTAGAAGGCCTGGGCTAGGCCCGCGGTTACTTCGAGTCGGAGCGCGCATGTCTTCCGTGCGCGCCCGCACGCGTCCTCCACGAGCGACCGTCCGATCCCGCGCCGCATCTGACCGGGTTCAACGAACAGGCCATCGAGTTCGTGGGTCCCGCGTTGACCGGGGATGACCACTGAGAAACCCACTGGTATGTCGTCACCAAGCACAGCGACCCGTGTCCAGCCGTGGTCGATGAAGTGCTGTGGGAACTCGATCGCGTCGAGATGGGCGGCGAGTTGCTCGCGATAGTCCTCCCAGACATCGGACGATCGGCGCTGCAACGCCTCAAGCTCCGCGGCCTCCGACTCCCTTGCGTTCCTGATCCTCATCATTCTCACCCCGCGCACCGTGGACGGTCCGTCGACATCAACGGTAGAGCCGTGCGCTCATCATCGCCTCAGGAAGCTGGACGCGCTACCGCCTTCCATGCACGCAGGAAGGCCCTGCGGGCGCGAGGCCCAGCCGACGGGCATGGCGACACTGTGGCGGGCGTCTGGGCGAGGCGGCGGCTAGCGGAGTCCGGCGCTGGCCGGGAGCACGGCGCGGGGCGGCGGTGGACTGTGTCGATGATCTTGTTGCTATCGATGCCCTGCAGGTAGACGCTGGTGATACCGAGGTTGGCGTGTTGGCGTTGGATGACGACCAGAGGGGACACCCTCGCGTGCCATCTATACCGCGTGGGCATGGCGAAGCTGGCGGGGCGAAGCGACGGCGCACCCCGGCAACCAGCACCAGGTGACGGAGCGTGGCCTGAGCTGCGGTGGCTGTCCAAGGGTCGGCCGGCGGTCGAGCCGGACAGGGCGCAGAGAAGCGCGCCGATCGGCACGCCAAGGCGGATCTCGAGCCAGGGTTTGAGCTGCTCCCACCCCCACGAGTCCATGCCGACCCGGCGGCGCCGGCCGCCCTTCCCCGGGCGGATGAGGATGCTGCCACGGGCGGGGTCGAGCGCCTCGTTGATCCGGAGGCCGGCGCGCCACAGCAACACGATCAGCGCTCGAGTACGCAGCCCAGGCGGACGATCGCCGGCGCAGCGCATCACGGCGACGATCTCCTCAACCGTAGGCGGATCGGCCGGGTACCTACGGCCCTTGTTGCCTGGTGGCCAGCCCCAGTGACAGCCGGGCATAGTCGCAGGCGATCGGCGGCGACCAGCGGCATCGAGAAGCTTTGCACCAGTCGTGCCCGAAGCATCCCGCGGCCAGACCCTGGGCCGCCATAAACGGAGAGAGAGATCTGCGGCGAAGCGAGTCAGCGGCCCGATCGCCCCGGTCACGGACGATCGGCCCATGACGATGGACGCGAAGACGCGCATAACGCAGGCGTGCGCGCGAGACGACGGTGAGGCAGTGTTGCGCGTGGGCCGCTGCGCCGGTACGGTGAGCTGACGCCGCGAGGCGATGACTAAGGAGGGCTGCACGAATGGCGTTGCCGCAAGGTGATCCTGCATTGCTCGAGAGCGATGTCGCGCGACGGCTGCTCGGTTCGACGATACCCGGACCGCCTCGGCTATACCGCAGTTGACGGCAAGCCTCGCGTGGTGCCCATTTGGTTTCACTGGACGGGCCAGGAGCTCGTCATGGCGTCCCTTGGGGGCGCAGCGAAGGTCGCTGCGCTCCGCAATCAACCCGACGTGGCCATAACGATTACGCCGAGGGCTTTCCCGCAGAGTTGCTTCTGCTTCGCGGACGCGCGGAAGTGACCGACGTCCCAGGCATCGTCCCTGAATACGCCCAAGCCGCCCGCCGATATCTCGGCGACGAGGGAGCCGCCGCATTCCTCGCGCAGCTCGAGCGCCCCGAAACAAGAATGCATCGCATCGCGCTTCGTCCCGCGTGGGTAGGGGTTCTCGACTTCAAGACCCGGTTGCCGCGCGTGCTCGGCGGCATTCAAGACGACCCCGCGACGCCCTCCGACTGACCGTCCCATGCGCCGCAGCACGCGCGCGAAAGTGTCGACGCTCCTCAGCATGGAAACCAGAAGCCGCGGCCGCCCCGCGCCCGACACTGTCTGCCTGCTCGGCGGCGGCTAGCACCCGCTCGTCGGGAGGTCGCGCTTGGTCGCCGATGCACTCGTCGGGCGTCGGGCCGATTGCGCGCGGATGCGATCGTCCGGGGGAGGCGCGCTTTCCGCGGAGCTGGCTATCCAGTTCGCTCCCCCTGCGTGTCATGCTTGCGCCGGGGGACGGCGATCGTGTCAGCGAGTGCGGTGATCTCGATCCGCTCGGTCGTGCACAACCGGCCATTCGGTGTGGATCGCGGCGACCGTGGCATGAACTGCGTGTGGGGCGTGGGTGGTGTCCGTCGGTCAACGCAACATGGTTTCGTGTTTTGCGTTGAGAGATCGGAGTTGTGGTGGCGAAGAGCCGCGGTATTCGTGAGGCGTATCGGGTGATGGGGCCGGGTGAGCGCGCGCGGGTTGCTGCGCGGGCTCGTGAGGATGTGGGGTTGGCTGTGGTGGCGTCGGAGTTTGGGGTTTCGGTCAGGACGGTGATGCGGGCCAGGGATGCGGCGTTGTTGTTGGAGCGGCGGGCTGCGCGTTCGGGGTTCCGGCTCTCGCCCGGGGAGCGGGAGCGGATCAGTCGTGGGATCGCGGCCGGGGAGTCGGGTCGGGCGATCGCGAGGGTGTTGGGGCGTTCAGCGTCGACGGTGTGCCGGGAGATTCGGGCTGGGGGTGGCCGGGGGCGCTATCGGGCGGTGCGGGCTGAGTGCCGGGCGGCGCGCCGGGCGCGGCGGCCGAAAGCGACGAAGCTTTCGCGCTGTCCGCGGTTGGTCGCGGAGGTCGAGGCGGGGTTGGAGAAGTTGTGGTCGCCGCGGCAGATCTCGGCCAGACTGAGGGCTGATCATCCTGATGATTTGGAGATGCGGATCAGCCCTGAGACGATCTACCTGTCGTTGTATGTGCAGTCGCGTGGGGAGTTGCGCCGGCAACTGAGCGCGAACCTGCGCTCGGGGCGGACGAAGCGTCGTGCGGTCGGCCGGATCCAGCGTCATGGGCGGATCGCGGGGATGATCCCGATCTCGCAGCGTCCCGCGTCGGTCGAGGATCGCGCGGTGCCGGGGCATTGGGAGGGCGATCTGATCATGGGCGCGAACTGTCGCTCGGCGGTCGCGACGCTGGTGGAGCGCCAGACCCGGTACGTGATGCTCGCGTGGCTCGGGAACGATCACAGCACGCTGACGGTGATCGAGGCGCTCAAACAGCGGATGCAGACGCTCCCGGGAGTGTCACAAGGTCTGTGTAAGGCAGGAGCGAATGGAGCCTCATGCCTTCAACACAACAGAAGATCCCATTCCAGCGAGCTTGCTCTGATCCGTACGGCGCTGGCGGCGAGCCGCCAGGCGAGCCGCCAGCGCCCCCTGTGAGGGGCGCGAGAGCTGCACGGCCCTTGAGCGAGGAGGTGATCGAGGACGCTCTCGGTCGGGCCCGGCTGGGAAGATCGGTGGCGGGAATGACCGACGATGCGCGTGAGGAGCTGATCGACGCGTTGCTTGATCAGCTCAGCGCCGGGCGCGACGGGCTGCCGGAGGAGCTGCGCGAGCGGTTGCTGGACGGGATGATCGATGAGCTGATCGCCGGTAAGCGGGGCGAGCGCGAGATCCTCGGGCAGGACGGCGTGCTCGGCGAGGTCACCCGCCGGATGGTCCAGCGAGCGCTGGAGGAGGAGCTGACCGAGCATCTGGGCTATCCGGCCGGTCAGGCGCCGCCAGGCGGCGCGGGGAACTCCCGCAACGGCGGGACGCCCAAGACGCTCCTGACCGATCAGGGTCGGGTTCGGATCGACACTCCGCGGGATCGCAAGAGCCACTTCGAGCCGCAGCTGGTCAAGAAGGGCCAGCGGCGGCTGGCCGGTCTGGACGAGAAGATCATCGCCCTGTACGCCGGCGGGATGACCACCCGCGAGATCGAGACCTACATCACCGAGCTGTACGGGCCCGGGGTCAGCCGCGAGACGGTCAGCCGCGTCACCGCCGCGGTGCTCGAGGACGCCAAGGCGTGGCAGACCCGGCCGTTGGAGCAGATCTACCCGATCCTGTACCTGGACGCGCTGATGATCAAGATCCGCGACGGACAGGCGGTCAGAAACTTCGCGTGCTACCTGGCGATCGGGGTGAACCTCGAGGGCGACCGCGACGTGCTCGGGATGTGGTTCCAGCGGACCGAGGGCGCCAAGTTCTGGCTGGCGGTCCTGACCGATCTGAAGACCCGCGGCGTCCAGGACGTGCTCGTCTGCTGCGTGGACGGGCTGACCGGCTTCCCCGAGGCGATCGAGGCCGTCTATCCCCAGGCGTGGGTGCAAACGTGCCTGGTGCACCTCGTCCGCTCGAGCCTGCGGTTCGTGCCCTACAAGGACAAGCGCAAGGTCGCCGCCGACCTCAAGAAGATCTACACCGCCGTCGACCGCGACCACGCCGAGTCAGCGCTCGAGCGCTTCGTCGAGACCTGGGACGGCAAGTACCCGATGATCTCCGCCAGCTGGATCGAGAACTGGGAACGGATCGTCCCATTCCTGGCCTTCCCGCCCGACGTCCGCCGCGCCGTCTACACCACGAACACGATCGAGGCGCTCAACCGCCAGATCCGCAAAATCATCAAGACCCGCGGCAGCTTCCCCGACGAAGACTCCGCCCGCAAGCTGCTCTACCTCGCGATCACGCGCGCCCAACAGAAATGGAGGCACACCTACAACTGGAGCTCAGCCCTCACAGCCTTCCGAATCCACTTCGGCGACCGCATCCCCGACACTGCCTGACTGTTACCGCAAATTCACTGTCACTCATTGACCCACGAAAGAGTAACTGTTACTATCACAACAGCGGCTTACACAGAAAGCGTGACGCCCTCTATTTCTGCGATCCGCACTCGCCGTGGCAGCGCGGGTCCAACGAGAACACCAACGGGCTCCTGCGCCAATACCTACCGAAGGGCACCGACCTGGCCGTGCACGACCAGCACGAGCTCGACCGGATCGCCACCGAGCTCAACGGTCGCCCCCGCCAGACGCTCGGTTGGATGAACCCGGCCGAGAAAATGCTCGAACTACTCGCCGCAACGCCCGAGTGATCCCAACCGTGTTTCGCTCAGGCCGCCAGAACCCGATCAAGGTCCAACCCCCCCGCCGGCCTCTCCGACGACACGGACAGGAACAACCACGCTCACAACAACATCAAAACCCAACTTCAAAACCGCGAAACTGAACGTGTTGCGCTGACCCCCTGACCCGAAGGTGCATAAGCTGCCACGGCCGCCGGCTCGGTTGCCGGTTGGCAGTTTTTGCATGACCGCGGGGGGGGCCGCAGCCGCGGCCGCGGGAACCAACCCAGGGATCTCCCCACATCCGAGCCGTTCGGGGGGACGGAAGTGGATAGCCAGCTCCGCGAAAGCGGGGCTCCGCTTAGCCCCGCCCGGCTGAGAGCAGAAGTGTGCCCCGCCCGACTCGAAGCGGCGAGAGTTCTGCATATTTCGGTGTGAGCGGACGCCAGCGTCAGCCGACGGTCTGGAAATCACCGGGCTTCCACGAGCCGTCAAACGCGGGCTGTTCGGGTCCATAGATGCGGACGTAGGCAAACCACCCACGACCAGGGATGGTCTGTAGCCACGCGCCGCCACCGTCGGTGGGGGCGGTGGGGCCGAAGCGGAGCTCGGCGGTGCCCGAAGCGGGCAGGTCGCGCAGCTCAAACAGGGACCGCAGCGCGGCCATGTTCTGGTCGGCCTGGACCTGTGAGCGGGTTTCGGCGTCGTAGATGGTGATCGACCAGAACAGCTTTCCGGGGACCGGCAGCGGGATCGAGAGGCGGTAATCGCGTCCACCGTCGAGGTACGCGCCGGTGTCGTCGCGTGCGCCGAGCCAGTACAGCGAGCCGGCGCCCTTGACGCGGCGGAACATCGCGGGGGAGGCGACGATGGCCTGGGCGAACCAGCGGTCGCGGGCCTCGAGGTCGAGGCCCGCCGAGGTCTCGAAGTCGGCGTTATCGGCGACCAGGCCCGCCCACTCCCAACGCCGGTCGGGCCATGCGCGGATGTCGTCGCGGGTGCCGGCGAACGCGGACACGAGCAGCTGGTCGCGTCCCGCCTTCGCCGCGCGCTCGAGGATCGCGATGATCCGGTCGTCGGGCTCGAACGCGGCGCCGCGACCCATCCCGAGTGAGGACAGCAGGCCGTACATCGGGCGGAACTCCTCGACGACCGGCTCGGCCTCGAGGATCCCGTGCAGGACCCGCCAGAACTGGAGATTGTCCTCCCAACGCAGGCAGGTGCTATCGATGTCGCGTTCGGTTGTCTCCGCCATCTCCAGCGGCTCCGGGTCAGCGTCAGCCGCCGGCAGCGGGTAGATCCGGACCGCGCGCAGCGCATCAAGCGCCTTGTCCTGATCGCCGCCGAGGGGCAGCGCGCGCAGCGCCACCAGCACCTTGTAGGACGAGGAGCGCCCGACGTAGTAGCCGTCCGGCACGTCGCCGTCGAAGTCGGGCCCGAGCACCAGATGCTTGCCGCCCTTGCCCTGATCAGGCCCGGGGATGCCCATGTCCATCACCCAGCGCTGGTGGTGATCATCGACAAGGCCGATGTAGGCGCCGGGCGGCAGCTCGATCACCATCGCGCCCGCCGACAGGTCAAGCGCGCCCGCCGCGTAAGGCGTGTCGGAGTTCAGCGTGAACCCGACCTGGCGGGGGGACGTCGCGCAATACCCGATCTTGTCGTTATCGGCGAGACCGACCTCCCGGTTGCCGTTAAAGATCCCCTCCACCGACACCGTTGGATACCAGAACCGGTACGCGGTCACCGCCCGCTGCAGATCGCCCTCCTCGCGCAGCCGAACCGCCGCGTCGTCCAGCGGAAAGCCGCCCTTCAGGGCCGTACCCGATCCTTCGCTGATCCCCACCACCACCTCCTGCCGCTCGCTTGTCGTCGAACGAAAAAGCCTGCCCCACCGGGGTCAACGATCATCACCCGGAGTGGGTGAGCCGGGCGCCAGGCCCGACGCGATTCAACCGCACCGGCACAGAGAACATCAAGAACGCTCTACAGCGCCAGACAATGTTGTTGGGGGGAGTCACGACGACTGGGCCGGCTCCGCGTGCACGCACCGACACGAACGCAGGTCTGGGCGCCGTTGACGACATCTTTCTCGCATCTCGCCTCTATGAACGAGGGCCGCGTGTCAAGTCCCTCGCTCTGTCGATGTCAGATTCCTGACATCCTGAGTGTCGGTTGCCGGGTGAACGCTGGGCCGTGTCAAGCGCCTCAGCAAGTGCACTGGAGTGAACAGTAGGGCTGATGGCGCTTGACACGACAGCGTGAACCTGGCACGACGTTGTCACGGAGCGCGGGCGGGTTGGTGATGATGTGGAGCAGTGCCCATGTCTCTATCGCTTCATTAACTTCGAGGACCAGGTGTTATCGGGGCTCGCTCCGGCGGCGCATGTCAAAAAAGGACTGTCAGGCAGTCAGGCGAGAAATGGCGCCTTCCGGAGCGAAGGGCTTGAACGGTTGGTTGCGGGTCAGCATGTACCAGATCGCCTCGGTCAGCTTGCGAGCGAGCTCGATCTGGGCGACTTTCGCGCCGCGTTGGCGGCCGAGGCGGCGTTTGGTGCGCTGGTAGCGCTCCTTGTAGAGCGGGTGCGCGGAGGCGTGGATCGCTGCTTCCATCAGCCCCCAGCGCAGGTATCTGGGTCCGTGCTTGGAGATCGGGCCGCGGCGGTCGATCTCGCCGGACTGGCTCACCCTGCGGGCACAGGCCGGTGTACCCGGTCAGCTTGACCGGCGATGAGAAGCGGCTGATGTCGCCGATCTCGGCGGCGATCGTGAAGCCGGTGACCCAGCCGATCCCCGGGGCGCTCATCAACAACGGGATGTAGCGGTGATCGGCGCCCGAGCGCTGCAGCCAGCGCTCGATCTCCGCGATCCGCCGGTCGAGATCGTCGATCAGCTCAACGCTCGCCCGGACGTGACCAAGCCAGGGCTCCGGGAAATCCAGCTCGGCGAGCAGCCGTCGGCCGCCGACTCCGAACAGGTCCGCCATCGGGACCTGATGGCCGAACGCGATCAGCGACGCGTGCACCCGGTTCTTGAGGATCGAGCGGTGCTTGACCAGGTGCAGGCGCCACCTCGAGCGCTCACGCTCTTGCCGGAGCTCGGGCGTCGGCAGCCAGATCGCCGGCACCAGATCGCGGAACGACAGCTCCGCGAGCACGCGCGCGTCGATCCTGTCGGTCTTGCACGCCAACGGCGCCAGCCCCTTGACCCGCTGCGCGTCGGCGACTAGCACCTCCCACCCGTAGCGGACCAGCTCGTCGTGTACGAACCGCGCGCCGTTCATCGACTCGACCACGCCGCGCACCGGCTCGTCATACACCGCGACCCGCCGGCTCAGCCCGTACAGCCCGTCGCGGTCCGCCGGCGCCCGGAAGTGCTCAACCAGCTCTCCCTCGCTCGAGATCAAGCACACGTCGACCCGCCTGCGGCTCAGATCCAACCCAACGTGCAGCACAGCAACTCCCTCCTTCCGAGGAAGACGAGCAGGATCAGCCCGGCCCACCGCGTAACGTGAGCCGAGGTCGGTCCTCCATATTTCGCTAGCCCGGCCACGCGGCTGCTACCGCGCGTGCCTGACCCAAAGCTTTCGATCCGGAGGGCCGACCTCCTGCCGGGGACGCCCGGGGCCAACCCTCGTTCAATCACAGTCAAATGCGCCTCGACACACTAGACACTCGAGCCAGGCTCGAGCCGCGGCTGGTGGTCCCCGTCGAGCCGGGGCCTGACGATCGAAGCGTCACCTAGAGCACTCGTCGCGACGGCGGCGACGGGAAAGCGATCGGGATCGTGCGCGTTGCACCGGTCCACGTCTGGGGCCTGGGCGATCGGAGACGTGCGGATTGCTCTGTCTCCGGGCTGCACCAACCGAGCCGGACGCCCGCCGGGTTTGATCCAAGCGGCCTACGAGCAGACGCTAGCCCGACCCGGCGCGCTCCTCGAACATCCGCGTCACCACGATCGCCTCGATGGGCTCGATCAGCGATGCGTTGACCGAGTCCGCCAGCGCCGCGCAGGCATCGCGCATGCGCCGGCCGGCGGCGACCGCGTCGTAGGCGGTGCGCCGCAGCTCGGGGACGCCGTCCTCGATCCACAGCCACCGTGCATCGCCGTCGCCCTCGTAGGGCAGGCCCACGCTGCCGGCGTTGACGAAGCGCACGCCGCTCACCATGCGGTCGTCCTGCTGGTGGGTGTGCCCGGCGACGACCAACGCGGCGTCCACGTCGGCGAGCGCCTCGGACCAGCGCTCGGGCGGCGAGATCCGGGTGACCAGCTCCTCGTCGCTGCGCGGGGTGGCGTGGCAGAAGAGCACGCCGTCGACGATGACGCTCAAGGGCAGCTCGCCCAGCGCGCGGGCGCGCTCGGGGCCGAGCTGCCGTGCGGTGAACGCCGACATCTCGGCGGCGTTGTCGCCCTCTGCGGGCCGCGGCCCGTTGACCGCCGCCGCCGTCTCGCGCTCGCCGTTGCCGCGCACCCAGTGCACGTCACCGCTCAGCGCGTGCAGGCGGTCAAGGGCGGCGCCGGCAAACGCACCGGGCACGACGTCGCCGCCGACGACGATCGCGTCAGGGCCCGCCGCCCGCGGATCGGCCAGCACCGCCTCCAGGGCGTCGGGGTTGCCGTGGACGTCATACAGGGCGAGGATCCGCATGAGCCGCAAAGCCTAATGCAACCTTCCGGTTGCGACCAGGTCAGCGCATCACGCCCGAAGACGACGAGTAATCGACTCGCGGATCCGCACGATCCCTTCCGTCAGCTCGGCGCCGCGCGACGCGTGATCGCGTTGGCGACATTCCGGTCAGCGATGCGTCCGCCGCACGCCAAGTCGACAGCAGGCGATCAGGTCGGGTGCTGGGCATTCGCTTCGAGCGCTGCCAACAGACGCGGGCTTGCCGCGGATGGCTCGTCAGGCGCCACCGGTCGCCGCCGCAGCTGGCCGTCCTCAAGTTCGTACTCGCCAATGGACCGGATCGGTGGGGAATAGACATGGACCGTGATCGCTCCAGGTTCGTGCTCCATGCGGTGGATCCCCGTTGCGGGAAACGCGAAACGATCGCCCGGCATGTATTCGCGCATGCGACGCGGCTGTCCGATCACCAACGACTCGTTGCGAGCCACTCCCTCGATGACATAGACCCCCACGCACGATCCGTCGTGGTCGTGATAACCGGTGTCACGCGCTCGCCACCACAGGTTCAACCACGCCTCTGACGCCTCACCGCGCCACAGCAGCACGGCGTCCCCCGCGCTAGCCCGGTCAAGCGCCGAGACATCCAACGCCCTCGCAGCGCGCTCGGCGCGCTCCATGCACTCAAGCGGCGTCAACGGAGCCGACCCGGATGCCAACAACTCCAACTCAGCGCGATCGATCACAAGACCTCGCTGCGACTCCGCCGTGTCCAGAAACGCCATGGGCAACTAACCTCATCAAGCTCGTGTGGTCGCGCTCAATCCTATCGTCGCCGACGCTGCATGGCGCGGAAGCCGCTGCTCCTCCACACCATGCATTCCTCCTCCCGCGCCCACGCAGCGCACGACTGCTCGTCTTCGGCGACAAGGGAGCGGCCGGGCCGCGGCGCTCACGATTGCTTCGCCACCGGGCCGTCGGAAAGTGGGGAGGTAGCGGGATTCGGTCTCGGGGTGGGAGTGCCGCGCCGTCACTTCCGAGCGAGGCGCCACTCGCCGTCTCGGCGCGGGCGGCGGTGCCTGAGGCGCGGGCTGCCGGTCCCAGGCACCACCGTCGGTTGCCGGGAGCAGGTGCGGGCTCAGCCGCGGAGCGTTGGGCTGGCGGGGATCATCGGTGCCGGCCGCTCGTGGACTGCATGGATGATCTTGGTGTTGTCAATCCCGTGCAGGTACGCGGAGGTGATCCCGAGATCGGGATGCCCGAGCTGGCGCCCTCTGACCAGCAGGGGGATTCCCTCCCGGGACATCTCGATGAATGGAACGCAGGCGCACATCGGTTGACGGTGGCGTGGGGCTCGTGGGACTGGGCTTTGGTTGGTCGGGTCGGTGTGGTCCGTGGTCGGGGGGGTCGGCGTCGGGCGGTGGTTCGTGCGCGAGGGGGATCTTGAGATGGATTTCGACCCTCCAGCCGCTGACGCTGATGTTCTCGACGACGAGTCGCAGTAGGCGCCGGCGGCCTTCGAAGTCGAGGTCGTCGAGTGAGGCGGCGATACGTTCGCTGAACTCGGTGAGCCGGCGACGCAGCCGGTTCTGGGTGGCAAGCTCGGTGCTGCGGGTAGTGAGGGTCTGTCTTTCTCGCGCGAGCTGGTTGTGCCGGGCGGTGAGCGCGCTGGTGCGTCGGGTGAGCTCTTGGAGGTCGAGCAGACCAGCTTGGTAGGCGTCGAGTAGCCGGGCGCGCTCAGCTTGCTTGGCGTCGAGGGCGGCGTCCAGGCGGTTGAGCTGGCGGGCGATCAGCTCGTTCTCGTCGGGGGCGCTGGCGAGGACGGCACGTTCGCCGGCGATCAGCTGTTGTGGGTCAAGCAACGCTTGGCGGACTTGATCAAACACGTACTGGTCGAGTTCGTTCGCGCGGATGTAGCGCTCTGGGCACAGTCGTTCCTCTGATCCGGCGCGCAGCACGTCGTGGTTGCGGCAAGTGTAGTAACGGGTTAGTTTGCCGTTGCGTCCATAGCTGCGGTGACAGCCGCAGGAAACATGACAGTGACCGCACTGAATCAGTCCCCGCAGCAGCCATGTCTCGGGCGCGGCGCCGCGGGGGCTCAGTTTGAAGTTGTCGTGGGTGATGTGGGTGACACGGTCAAATGTGTCGCGGTCGATGATCGCTGGCACCGGGATCGGGATCCACTCCTCGCGCGGTCGCTCGCGCAGGCGGGTCTTGCGGCCGCGCACCGCGCCTTCGATCCGTTCGTGGCGGTTGTAGTAGACGGTGCCGATGTACGCCTCGTTGTGCAGCACGCGGTCGATCGCGGAGGTCCCCCACTGCGGCTTGCCGGTGGGTGACGGGATCGCGCGGTCGCGCAGTTCAAACGCGATCTGGCGAACTGACAGCCCCCGCTCGACGTAGGCTGAGAAGATCTCGCGCACGACCTGAGCCTCGGACTCGAAGATCTCAATCCGCGGTCGGCCATCGGTGCCGAGTACCCGGCGGTGCCCGTAGGAGACCTTCCAGAAGGGAATCTCCCCCGCGCGAGCGCGATAAAGCTTGCCGCGTCGGTTGCGCTCGGCCACCTTGGCCTTCTCGTACTCGGCGATCACGCCCTGCATCCCGATCAGCAGCGTCGCCTGCGGATCGTCTGAGGGCGCCGGGCCCTCCAAGAAGCGAACGGTCACTCCGAAGTGCGCGAGCTCCTCGAGGATCAGTACCTGGTAGGCGTAGGCGCGGGCGAGACGATCGACGCACAGGCACAGCACCCCGTCGAGCACGCCCGCCCGGGCGGCATCGCGCAGGCGATCAAGCGCGGGGCGATCCAGCCGTGCGCCCGAGTGGCCATCGTCGACGAATTCCTCGATCACCTCGTGTCCGTCAGCCTCCGCCGCTGCACGCAACGCCTCGAGCTGCGAGCCGACCGTACCGCGCTCCTGCTGGCGCTCGGTCGACACGCGCGCGTAGAGCCCGATCCTCACTCGCCCACCACCCGCAGCGCCTCACCCTGAGCGCAGATGTCGAGCAGGAACGCGTAGGTGTCACGCAGCGGCTGCCCGCGTGGATCCTGGCACCCACACCACGCCGGGCGGCTTGCGCCGATCACCGACCCCAGATACGCAGGCTCCGCCGACGGCCAGCTGATCAACCCGGCCAACCCGCGACGAGCGAACCGGCGCGCCGCGAGGAACTCACCCAGCTCGCCGCCGGCGAGCACGATCTCGCGCAGCTGCTCATAGTCGGCCTGCGCCGGCTCACAGATCGGCCAGAACCGCCCGCTCATCTCAGACCCCCGAGCGCCTTCTCGACCGTGCGCCGGTGCAGCCTGACCCCCAACGCAGCCTCTACTTCCCCGGCCAGCTCTGCGCCCGAGGCGCCGGGACGCTCGCGCCGGCGCGCCTCCAAGAACCCCAGCACCTCCGGCGAGAGCTTCAACGGACCGCGCCGGCCCGGACGCTCGTCCACCAGCCCGACCATCCCCGAGCGCTCGAACGCCGCCGCCACCAGATAAAACGCTGCCCGCGAATAGCCATGCGTCTGCGCCGCCGTGGTCGCCGTCTGACCGTCGATCACGTGCGCGCGCAGCATCTCGTACTTCACCTGCACCTTGTCGAACGCGGCGAAGAACTCCGGATGCGCTCCAAACGGCTCGGCCAGGACAGCCCCGGCCGCCGGATGCAACAGCCCCGCCTGCTCCAGAGCCCGATAGCGCGCCGACTCGGCCATCCCCACTCACCCGCGCCGCGACGATCGCCCGCGACGCCTCGCTGCGCAGATCCGTAGCTGTCCAGACATGAACGCCGCAAGCATCATATCGTCCTCCTCGTCCACCGATAATCGCCGGACATAATCGCCGGACAAAGCCTAAGAACAGCAGCGGACGGACGATCCAGCGGCCCAAATCGCTCAACACAGCGGCGGTCTTCACTAGACACCATTGTCCGCCCAGTCATCAGCCGTCGCCCACCGCAAACGCCGCTGCCGCCTCGTTCGACCATACAACCGCGCATCCTGCGCAGTCACATCCCGCGCGAGAACCCCGCGGAAGTTCAGGGTTGCGTTCCGGACATCTCCACGGCGTGGGCGTGCCGGAGTTGGTGTGGCGCGAACCGGCGGCGAATGCCGGCCGTGAGCGCGGTGCGATGCAACTGGGCACGGATCGCGGCCGGGCGCACGACCGACCGCGCGTCGGGCCGCGCGCGCATCCGTGAGCCCATATTCCATCCCCTCTGTTGGATTGGCCGTAACGCTGCACACTCAAACAGACCGGTCGGGGCCAGGCAAACCGGAGCCCCAGCACTGGGGCCACTACTGCTCTCCATGCAAGTGAGAAGCGGTTTGGCGGACCTTGACCGAGCATGCGGCTAATCTGCATGCGCCAGTGGTTGGCGTGGTTGGGCCGAGTCGGCGGAGTAGCGCACCGGGCTGTCGGGGCGACCCGAAAGGCTGGCTGCGCGCGCGAGAGCGTGGGTCGGCTCGGTTGATCGGTCGCGATTCTTGGCTTGGACGGACCTCGCCCACCGGTGTGCCGCCCGGAGTGTCCCCATCGGCCGTCTGGAGGCGCATGCGGCGTGTCTGAGCGCCTGTGGCGAGCTATCGCGAGTGCTCGTACACGGCGCCGTCGATCAGCTCGCGGCTGCCGACGGGGTGCGAGAGCGCGACCCGGACTGGGGTCTCCGGGTTCGGTGAGCGCATCACGAAGCCCTCGATCGGCGTGACGAACGTGGTCAGGATCAGCTCGTGCTCATCTTCGTAGAGGTCTGGGTCAAGCACCCGTCCGTCGGCGCGTTTGCCGCCCGCGTACGTCTGCTCGGTGACCAGTATTCGCAGGACCGTGTCATCTGGCCGCGGCTCGTAGGTGGGGTCCAGTCGCCAGGAGGAGGCGCGGATCCCGTCGCGGGTCACGCGCAGCGGCCGCCCCGCCGTCTTATCAAGGCGTGACCAGGTGCCGCGGCGGGCATCCCTTCGCACCGCGACCATCGTCAGGTCCGGCGGCGTCCGGAGTCCGAACAGGGCTTCCTCCGCGGTTCGTGCGATCAGCCGCCACCCTTCCAGAGCGGATGACGACGGCGGCGGCTCGAACGGCTGCTGGTTCTTGCGCAGCGGACTCGACTCGGCGCGGCCTTCCAGCCATGCGGCCAGCACTTCCACGGCAGGGTCTCTCGGGTCCAGCGGCTCCAATGGCGCGTCCAAAGCGTCTGGAGGGAACGCCAATCCACCCGCGTCGCTGATCAGTTCGGGAACTCGTGGCGCGTAACGCGGCTCGAGCACGGCGGACCGCTCCCAGTGGCGCTTGGTCGGCGTCCCGCGCGCACGGGCCACAAGGCGAGCACGCAGCCCATCCCCCGATTCGCTCATCTCGCCCCAGCCTAGCCGCAATTGCCTAGCAAGCGCTGGCGCGGCGCGGGTCCCAACCTCACCGAACCGTCCAACCCCTCGCCCGGCCGTTGCCCTCATGTGGGCCGGCTGACCCCGCGCCGTCGCGTCACTGAGTGGCAGAGCGCCACTTCGGACCGGGCTCGGCCAACGCGCGAAATGTCGCCAGAGCAGCGGCGCGTCCCCGTCGGCCGGATACGAAAGACGTCCTGTGTCATCCATGAAGGGCCGGGTGTTGTCAAGCGGCGATTTGATGTCTTTGACTTTCGGAGTGGCAGGTTGGTTGCGGTGAGGCATGGATCGCCTTCGTTGATTGGGGTTTTGGGGCTGTGCCCCGGATTGGCTGCCCAGTTGCCCAGGCGAGCGCGTCCGGGTCAAGCGCGGTATGTGCGGGCGTGGGTGATCGGCGCCGGCTGTGGGCGCTTGACGCGGGCGGGTGAGTCTGGCAGGGGGGGAGCGTGGTGGTGGTCATGGGGCTCTGGAGGTCGGGCGCCGGTTCGCTGACTGCGTTCCGGCTTGGGAGGAGGCTCCAGTCATCCATCCGGTCGCGCGGGGCGGACCAGAGTGTCGTGCGGTGCTCGGGGGCTCAATCAACCTCACGGCCGTCCTTATCGATGTCGAGAAGGAGGCCAGACACAGGAGCGAGCTCGCCCGAGCATGCACCTCGCGCCCTCGTGAGCGCAAGTCTGGTGTGAGCTGGCGTTGGTCATGCGGCCTGGGCCAGCTCGTCGTGGTGGTCGTCGGTGTCAGGCTGGTTCTTGAGGCAGCGGATCTCGCCGTCGCGCAGCCCGTAGTAGCAGAGGGTGAGGATCTGGCGGGCGACCGCGACCTTGGCGATCTTGCGCCCGCGGCGCTTGGCGATCCGTTCGAACATCGCCCGCAGCGGACCGCCGCCGGTGGGGATCTTCTGCGCGGCCTCGGTCAGCGCCCAGCGCAGCGCCGGGGAGCCTTGGTGGGAGATGTGCCCCAGGCGCGCCTTGCCGTCGGAGCTGCGGACGGTCGGCGCGAGCCCCGCCCAGGCGCACAGGTGTCGGGCGGTGGGGAAGCGCGACGCGTCGCCGACCTCGGCGATGATCAGCATCGCGGTGTAGCGCCCGACGCCGGGGAGCTGGCAGAGGACCGTGACGCGCTCGTCGGTCTTGGCGCGCGCGTCGATCTCGCGGGTGGTGGCGGTGATCTCACGGTCGAAGTCACCGATCAGCGCCATCAGGCTGTCCAGCCGCCGGCGCGAGCCCTCGGGCAGCTCGAGGCTGGCGAGGAACTCGCGGCCGGCCTTGCCGAACAGGTCGGCGTGTTCTTGGCGGATACCTTGGCGGGCCAGCAGGGCGTGCACGCGGTTCTTGACCGCGGTGCGCATCCGGGTCAGCACGGCGCGGTGGCGCAGCAGTTCGCGCAGGTCACGCAGCTCGGGCGGGGCGATGTACGCCTCGGGCAACAGCCCGGTCCGGAGCAGGTGCGCGAGCGTCTTCGCGTCGACCGCGTCGGTCTTCACGCGTGCGGCGGCGATCGCTTGCGTCCGCAACGGGTGGGCCAGATGTACGTCATAGCCGGCCTCCTCGAGCAGGTCGGCCAGCCACTCCCAGCCGTAGGTGGCCTCGAGCGCCACGTGCGTCCCGTCCGGGTCGCCGAGCAACTCCCGGAACGTGTCGCGGTCGTTGACGATCCGGCGCGAGAGCGCAAGCTCTCCGTGCTCGTCGATGATCGCGATCTGCGAGCGCCGGCGGTGCAGGTCGACGCCGACCCAACGCGTAGGGTTACTCACGGTCGGTACCTCCGTCTCGAATTGTCCGGCCGCGCGGCCATCATCCGCACGGTCTCAAAGCTTGCAGTTCGGGGCGGAGGGCCGACTTCCTGCCGCCCGGACGGCGCACGCCGCCCCGGACCGCCGGAGCCCGCCCGGCCCTTCATGACATCAACCCGTGGGGTTGGGTAGCGTCGGTCGGCTTGCCGTCAAGCGCTGCGCGCTCTGCCCTGCGGGCCGCCGTTCGGGTGAGTGCGGCGCCGGCCATCCGCTGGGTGGCGGTTAGGTCGGGCACGGGGCCCGACGGGGTGGGAATGGTGACAGTGATGTGTCGCTGCAGCGCGCGGTGGCGGGCGGGGTCATACGGCACGCCGTCCTGCCAGCACTGCCACACGATGCGTGCACCAGGCGCGGCCGAGGGTGCGTAGCGCGCGGGGGTGGTCGTGGCCGCGCGCGCGGGCTGGCGGCGTAGAGGTCTTGCGCCCAGGGGTGCCGGTGGCGGCTGCTGTCGGCCAGGGTGCAGAACGCCTGGCGCAGCCGCTTGTTGCAGCCCCAGCGAAAGCAGGCGGCTTTGCGCTTGCCCGACTCGATCGCGACGGCGGCCTGGCCGGCGTCGCCGGCCAGCGTGTCACGGGTGGGGTAGCGCGCGCGGCAGTCGCCGATCTCGGCCAAACAGCTCGGCGGCGGTGATCACCGCTGCCCTTGAACAGCGAGGGGAAGATCGCGCCGTCGGGATGCTCGCGGATCGCGGTCGGCGATCTCGCGCTCGAGCTCGGCTGATCTGCGCGCCCAGCGTCGTGATCGTCGCGACCAGGCGCGCACACGAGCTGCCGGCGGGTCGCCAGCTCCGCGCTCGCCGACGCGGCCCTCCGGCGCGCGCCTGAGCTTCGTGAGTAGCTGCGCGGGCTTCTGCCGCCCGGAGTAGCGCTCGCGCGCCAGGAACGCCCGAAGGCGCGCCTCGCCGAGCCCGCGCGCGTCCGCGGGGCTGGGATAGCGCTCCAGGAACGCGAGCGAGATCTGGCTGTGCAGATCGCTGAACAGGCCAAGCGGCCCGGGCCAGAACCGCTCAGCTCGCCGCAGCTGGTTGGCTCAGCGCCGTCCTGGCGCCGACCAGATCTTCCCGTCGCGCGGGTCAGCGCCCGCAGCGCCTTGGTGGCATCCGAGTCGGGCTCGAGCACCCGGAAGCGATGGTGATCGGTGCGCGCCAGCTCGCACAGCACGAACGCGTCAAACCCATCGGACTTGCCGCCCGACGACGCGAAACCGGTCACGAGCGGCCGCGACCTGATTGGGGTGCAGCGCCAGCACCCGCAGCCCCGCGTCCAACAACCGCTCGACCAGCAGCCCGTCCGGCCGCTCGACCGCGACCAGCTCCACCTTCAAGCGCACCAGCGCCCGGCACAACGACCGCAACCCCTGCTCGTCATGCGCGAACGTCGCGGCCAGCAGCTTCTCACCCGCCTGCATCGGCAACGAGCACGTCGTGCTTCTCCGACGCCCAGTCGACGCCGGCATAACTTCCATCCATCTGTAACTACACCTCTTGATTCGGGACAACTCGACAGTGCCCCGACCGAGAGGTACCGTTGCGGATGCTCATAGACAAGGCCCTCAACCGGGGCTACGTCCTGTTGCCGCTTCGCGGCACCTCACCACCGCCGGGAGGGGCTGGTCTTTCGTTGGCCCTCCGACAAGGGCAAGCAATAAGCGGGCCCTCCCCCGGCGGCGGTCGAGGCAACAACAGGATGACCTATGAGCACTAGCGCGACGTCCGACGGCGACCTCGCACGGTTCGACTTGCGCATCATCCGGGCCATGCAGTCGTCCGCCCGCCCAGGGCACGACGGCTGAGTGCGTGGCATTGCGCAAGCGGGCTCGGCGGTGTGTCCGACGGTCCGGCGCCGCGAAAGCAGTCATGCGCCCGGCGCCGGCCCGCCGCGATCGGCGTGATTCAGATGTCGCCGTTGCGAAAGGCGCAGCTAGAACCGGCGCGGAGTACGGATGCGATCACCCGTTCCACAGGCTGGGTATCGGCTGGTCGCCTAGCGCTTCTCGGTTTCGATTCAAGGGAAGCGTGTGCCGTTCGTCTGGGTGGGCGGCTGGGCGCGAGGACGTCCAGCCGCGCTACCAATCCACCGCTCAGGTGATCGTGACCGCTCGCCTGTAGGTAATCCAGCGGCCGTTATGGCGGCCGCGTAGCGTCAGGGTGTAGGGCCCTGGGCGAAGCTGTTTGTTGCCCTTGAGCACGACCTTCCAACGGTCGGGGCCGACCGGCACAACCTTTCCGGTGGCGTATACGACGTGGCCACGCGAGACGCTCGCGCCAACGTCATCTTTATCGATCGTGAACTTGACCGGCCCGGACACGAGCCGGGTTGAGCACTTCTTCACCTTGACCGCGACCCTGCGGCCGTTCTTTGTTGCCTTCTTGGTCACGGTTCTGCAAACGACGAGCTCGATCTGTCCGGACGGCCCTTTCGCTCCGGTCGGTCCGGTCGCGCCAGTGCCTCCGACAGGGCCGGGCGGACCCTGCGGCAACGAGCCACCCGTCCCGGATAGGCTGACCGCCAGCGGACTGCTGGGGTCGTTGCTGGCAACCTGCAACGATGCGGTGCGCACACCCTGTTCTTGCGGGGCGAAGCTGACGCCGATCGGACAGCTGGCACCGATCGCCACCGGACCCAGGCACCCATTGAACGTGATCAGGTAGTCCTGTGGATCCGCGCCGGCAAACGTGATGCCAGTCACGACCAACGGCGCGCCACCCTGGTTGGAGACAGTGACCGTCTGCGCCGGGCTCACCGTGCTCTGCGATTGCGTGGCAAAGTTCAGGTTCGACGACGTCGTCTGCGCGGTCGGAACGGCGTAGCTGATCGCGACCGACGCCGGGCCGGACGCCGTGGTGAAGACGCTGCCGCTCGGGCCGTAGCTCGAGCCGCCACCCCCACCGGCCGAGTTGCCAGCGCCGGTACCAGAGCTGCCGCCACCACCGCCACCGTAGTAGCCGCCGCCGCCACCGCCGCCGCCGTACACCGACCCGTTGCCGTTGCCGCCGCCCGCGCCGCCCGACCCGGCCGTCCCTCCCGAACCCGACACTCCCCCCGAGGCCGAACCAGCGCCCCCGGCGCCGCCAGCCGAGCACCCGCCGCCGCTGCCGAAGTCCCCGGTCTCACCGCCCACGCCGTTCCCGCCGTTCCCGCCCGGGTTACACGGCGTCGCCGAACCGACTCCGCCGGTACCACCGGGACCGCCGCCGCCGAACGCCCCAGCGCCACCGCCCCCGCCCGCAACGATCAATCGCGGATCCTGCGCGCTCCCGAGCGCCGGACAGCCGGACGCAGAGATCGAGCACGTACGCACGTCGGACTCGCCCCCACCGTTGCCGCCAACCACCGCCCCCCCGGCACCGCCACCGATCCCGACCTCGACGTATGCCGTCTGTAGCGGCGTAACCGCAAGGTCCGCGGTCACCTGCGCACCGGGGCCTGGCGAGAAACCGTTCGCGTTGGTGCTTCCCGCGGCACCGTCGGCGACGATATGGATGCTCGTGACGCCGACGGGAACCACGAAGGTGCCCTCCGTACCCACGGTCGAGAACGTGCACGTGACCGTCGTTCCAGCCTCGGCACAGGCCGAAGGCAACGCCGCGCTCGCCGACGCGGCGCCGAACAGCACCGCCAGAACGGTCGGAACCAAAATGACGCCAATCCGAGCCGACCTCATCATCTGCGCCCTCCTCAGGTTGGGACCTCTCGGACGCAGCCTATTCCAACACGGAGTCTGGGCGACTGCCCTCGTGGCAAAGCTCTAGCTGGCGCCGCCGCCGTCGGAGTGCTGGATCGTCGCCGGAGCACTGGCGCGCTCGACGAAGGCCAAGGGGCAAAAGCGATCACCCGTGAGATGCCCGGTTCCCGCAAACCAGGTTTGCAGTGCTGGTGGCAGCAGACCGACGCGGTTGGCTCTAGGTCACGGCCGCCAGGACTACCACCCCGGCGATCACGCAGCCGACCCCCAGCCATTGCGGCCGGGTCGGCCGCTCGCCGAACAGCATGATGCCCATCGCGATCGGCACGATCGCATAAGGCGCCGCGGCGGCGGCGACGATCGCCGTCGCCGACTGCCCCACGCCGAGGTTGAAGCACACATAGCCGCCGGTGTCCAACAACGCCAACAGGGCCATCAGGCCGAGCAACTCGCCTCGCCGCGGGACGCGCGCGACGCCCCGCCCAACCGCGACCGCTCCGGTCGCCAGCGGGCCCGCGCCGGCCGCGATCGCGTCAGTCTCCGGGATCGCCTCCATAGATCCGGGCGTCGCACCACCGCCGACCAGCACGTGGATGAGCACGAAAGCGGTCGCGAACGCGCGCGCCAGGAAGATTGGACCCAGCCAGCCGATCCGGTCGCGGTAGTACGAGACGCCGAACACGAACGCGCCCAGCAGCACCATCGCGCACAGGGCGAGGGCGAACCCCAGCGCCGAGCGTCGCTTCAGCCTGGCCCGCACGATCTCGCGGACGTCCGCCGAAGCGAGCATCGCGCCGGCGATCGTGATCCCCACGGCCACCGCTTGGCCGGCCGACAGGCGGTCTCCGGCGATCAGCACTGCCAGCAGCACGGTGACCGCCGCATATCCGGACACGACCGGGCTCAGCACCGAGATCGGCCCGATCGCCAGCGCACCGTAGAACGCGAGGTAGGAAACCCAGCCCACCGCCCCGACCGCGACGAATATGGCCAGCTGACCGAGCGTCAGGCGATCCAGGCCATCGGTCGCCAACACCAGGATGGTGAGCGGGACCAACGCGAACAGGTGAAACCCAAGCACCACCCGAAGCGCCCCGATGCCGCGAGAGGCCAGCGCGGCGAAGTAGTCCGCCAGCCCCCAGGTGAGGGCCGCGCCCAGCCCTAGTGCGATCCCCAATTGTGCCCCTCCCGCCAGCCTTTTCGAGCCGCGACACTAGGCGGCTGTGACCATGTCCCCAGGGACCGTCGCCAGGCCAGATTTCCACGACGCACGGGACATCCTCTCGCGACGACGCGATGCTAGCCGCTAACGAGCAAGCAGACGGTCGGGGGCGAGTTCAGCGCCAGGTCGCGGTCGACGTTCTCCCGACGGGCGGCCGGTGTAGCGGCAGCGAACGCGGATTAAGGCTCCTGGCGTGGGATGTCGGCACGGAATCGTCATGATTGAGCGTTCAACAAAACGCTCCCTGAAGGAGGATCCCCCGATGCCCGACCCCCTGAACATGACTGGCGAGATCACTGCCGCGATCGATGGCGCTGCGCTGCGAGGTCACACGCTAGCGCTGGCCTACGTCCGAGATGACGGCAGCCCGTCGGTCTCCTTCCGAGGCAGCACCCACGTGCACAGCCCGACCCAGCTCGCGATCTGGGCCCGCAAGCGCGACAGCGGCCTAGTCACAGCAATCGAAGACCGCCCCCGCGTCTCGCTGGTGTTCTTCGAGATGGACGGGCCAGGCGCCCGGTACCTGGCGATCGAAGGTCGCGCCCGAGTTGCCCCAGAGCTCGACCAAGACGTGTACGAAGCGATCATCGAGCCCGAACGCCAGCAGGATCCCGAGCGTCACGGCGTCGCGGTCCTCATCGATGTCGACAGCGTCGCGGGCGCGGGCGAGAACGGCTTCTTCCAGCAAGCCCGCGACTGACGCGACATTGCCATCGCCCGCCAGGGCTGCGCGAAGCTGTCGCCCGCGGCGACGCCGAAGTCCTGTCGCAGGTGCTGCTTCCGGACAAGGTCAGCCGCGCGAGCGCCGCCGCTCATGCGCACCGCGCGGCAATACCGATTGTCCGGCACGCCGCCAGGCGCACCGGACCCGCGTGATCGCCGCGTCGCCAGAGCGATCATCGTCCGGCGGGGGACCGGGCGTCGAGAGCGATCGTCCGCGGCATTCGCGGTGTCGGCGGGCGAGCAGGGCAGGGCTGGGCGTCGAGCGGTCAGTGTGCGGGTCGGAGCATGCTGGTCATCGGCGGACAGGCCCCGGCCTGCGAGACGCTCGTGACCCGAAACCCGTGACGCTCATAGAACGGCAGCGTCCGCGGATTCGGCGTTTGAAGGAACGCCGGGCTGTGATCGGCGTCGACGCGGACCAGACATTGCCGGAGTAGGTCCGCACCGAGCCCGGCGCCCTGAAGTGCACAATCGACCCCGAGCCACGGCAGATACCAGTGGGGATCCTTCGGGTGGGCGGCGTCCATCTGCTCCAGGACCGCGAGCGTGTCCGCGTGCTTGTCTGGCGAAACAGATTCGCTTAAGACTGCGACGATCGCCTCGCCGTCGACTTGCAGACCCGGCGGCAGCCACATCGCCACCGCCGCGAACTCGTCCAAGCGCCACACCGTCTGGTTCTCGAACGCCGCGCCACCAAAGGCAGCTACGAACGCCGGAAACTCCGTGAGGTACGCCGAGGATTCCGGGTAAAGCCATCGCTCGACCGGATCCGCGATGAACGCCGATACCAACGTGGCAATCACTCTCGGCTGATCGTCCCGAGCCGCAGGGGAGAGGCCATCGAGCACGGACCTGGGACTACACGCTCAACTCACATCGTCGATCTCCAATCCGGTAGTCCACTCAATACGTGCGACATCGCGTCGCACGTCGCCAAGGCGATAGCCCGGTGACGGCCCGGGAAAGACGAAGCGATGGCGTCGTCGAACGCGGTCGCAGGCTCGGCAGATCTCCAACCCCGAGCTCGGCAGGTTCGCGCCGGACGATGCCGCCGCGGAGCTAAGAGGCCGGGCGAATCGGCATACGGGCCGGGCCAAGGTTTCCGGGCAGCGACTCCACGATGCGGGGAACCGCCTCGGTCTCCCAGCCGGGAGCCATCACGTGGGCACCGGACACACCGCCGATGTTGCGGAGAGCCTCGATGAGCTCGACCGCGATCCGTACACCCTCGTCCTTGGCATCTTGATCTTGGAGCCCGTCCATTCGGGCGAAGATCGCGTCGGGGACCTCGACACCGGGGATGTTGTCGTGCATGTGCCGGAGCATCCGAGTTGAGCGTGGCGGCGTCACCCCGACGAGCAGCGGAGCGCGCTCAACGATGCCCGCCTCAGCAATTGGTGCAAGCCAGCGGACAAAGCGATCGATGTCGTAGACCAAGTTCGACTGAAGGAGTCCGACGCCCGCCTCGAGCTTCCGCTCGAGACGTTCGACGGAGTCGAAGAGCGGGTTGGCAGCACCCGCGATGAGGAAGTTTGTCGGGGTCGTCAGCTCCTCGCCTGCCGCCAGGTGACCGTGGTTCAGATCGCGAATCAGCTTTGTTAGCCCAACCGAATCGTTGACATCACGCACGTGGGTAGCGAGCGACCCGTAGGGACCGACGTCCAGCGGGTCGCCGCCGAGCGCTAGGACCGTTCGCACGCCCAATGACCAGGCACCCAGCAGTTCCGCCTGTAGCGCCATCAGGTTTCGGTCGCGCGCGGTCAGCTGCATTATCGGGTCGACCCCCTCCGCTGCCAGTAACCCGGCCGCGGCGAGCGCTGAGAGCTTGACCGTCGCCGCTTGGTTGTCCGTCACGTTAACGGCGTCGACCAGGGGCCCGAGGAGCTTGGCGGCCGCCCGGACGGCCCCGGGGTCGGGGTTGCGCGGAGGACCGAATTCGGCAGTGAGGACGAACCGGTCGGTCGCAAGCGCTTGCGAGAGCGTCACCGGCGCTCCGCGGTTGAACGCGTCGTCATGACCAAATCCTCCACGGCACTGGAAGTGTGCGACCGGCGCTGAGGCGACGGCTTCTAGCTGCGCATTCCAGCATGTCAAGGCGCCGTTCGCGGGGGCGGTGGATCGGCGCCTACGATTCGCTCCCGGTGGGCCAGGCCGATCGCATCCCGCGGACGCGCGCTTTCGCGTTGTGGGCTCCACGGATCGGACGGCTGCTCTGGCGACCAAGCGCAACCTCCCGGCGGGCGGGCGCTAGTCGCCGCCGAGCAAGCAGACGGTGTCGAGCACGGTCATGCCTGGCTGTCCATGCCTAGGGCCATCCGGCACGTGTGGACGTTTCGTCCGTCGAGGGGCCGTGCCCGTGCGGTCCGGCTAGACCCGAGTTGGGCCTGAGAATTTGCCCACGATGTCCTCGGCTGGCGAGCGGGCGCGCACGATCGGCGCTCGTCTGGCTGGTGCTTCACGGTGTGTGCGGGCGCGGCGCCCGGCAGCCGAGGTGAGACCTTGTGCCAAGCGATCGTGCGCATTGATAGCGCCGAGCACGGAGCGCGTCTGTTCGTCTCGATCGCCTGCGCACCTGGCTGCGGTGCGAGACGACCGGCTCGATCGAACTGGGTGAAGATCCCGCGCTTCCGCGGGTCGAGCGAGGGATCGAGGCCGCTTGTGAGCATCCTGCCAACCTGCGTCCGTTTCGCTTGTCTCTCGTCGGCGCCAAGGGCCTGTCTCCGCACGCACCGTTGTCCGCAGACAGGCGCGGTCAGGCTCCAGCCGCCGTCGTTGGCGCGTGGCGGCCGAACCCGAACTCAGGATTCGACGGTCGGGGGGTACGCGCTGAACCGCCAGCGACCATGCACCTCGACGAGCTTCGAGGGGCCAAGCCCCGACGGTCCGTGCACAGACGCGCGCTTTCCGTGGACGCTGATGTTGAGATTCGCCATGAACTCTGCGACCACGCTTCGGTAGGCGTTGGCGGTGTACCCCGAGTTGTCGTTATCAGGCTGCTTGTGGTGGAGGATGTGGCGGAGTTGGTCGTACGCCGTTGTGCAGCTCTCCTCAGGCGCAGCCGCCGTGAATGACCGCACCCCGGCCGCGGTCAGGTTCCCGCACACCATACTCGCGGGTCCGAAGTACTCGGCGGTCAGTACTGCCCGATATTTGGCACGGATCGCGGCCGCCGGCGACGCAGCTGCCGCCGCCGGCAGGGCAAGCCCCGAGATAGCCAGCCCGCCAATCGCGGCGGCCCAAATTATCCGTCTGATGCGCATCGACGCTGGAATTCAACCACAACCTCGTACTCCATCAGCTCGCCGGCCGCTCGTGAGCCGGATCAGTGCAGAAACAGAAAACCAGCCCGCCGGCGTGCACCCTTCGCTTGCTGGACCTAGAGCTCCGCAAATTGCCCGCCTTAGGCGCTATCCACCCCTTTCGATGGCAGCTTCAACGGGAGCGCTCCGTCCTACCTTGTACGTACTCACATCTCCGGTGGGCACATGCCGGATTCGAGTCCGGATGAGATGGCCCGTGGCCTCCTCGTCCCGGCTCGCCTCACCAGCCCTCGGCCTCCCGTCGGACCGGTTGGCTCCCGACTCCGCTGCCCGGTCCGGGCTACCGATGCGCATGGAAAGCAGAAGCGGCAATCTCTCGCACGCCAGGCGTCGGCACCCATCAGTCCGCGCGTCGCCACGAGCCACTCGGCCGCTCGGTGCAGTAGGCGCCGAGGTCTCGGATGACCAAGGTCGACGGCAGCGTGATGGGACGCGCAGCCGGATATGCCATCCACCCGCGCGATCGATGAGATCTGCAACGACCAGACGTCGAGGCCCGACAGCTAGCGAATGTGTGTCTTCTCGCCGCCTGTCACGAAACGACCAGTGCCACGTCCGGAACGCAACGCATTCGGGCCACTAGGCATCGCATACCCGGGGGGTGGGTTCCACGACTCGTTGATGGTGACGCGTGGAATGTTCCGAACGTCGATGCCCCAGCCTCCGCGGGCGGCAAGCGTGGTCCAAGGAGTCGCTCGAACGAGCCGCCTAGTTCACCCACGGCTGCACCCTTGGGCGAGGTCGAGCGCTGCCTGACGGCTGTGTCCGTCGGGCATGCGGTGACGGAGCCCCGCGGGGCCGTGTGAAGGTCCGTGGTGAAAGCAGTGATCGTCTGCGACCGCCGATACTCTCGCCTGGGGATCCGCGTAGAGATCGAGCGGACCCGACAGGAACTCGGCGACACCGTCGAGGCGGTGGCTGCAAATGCTGACGTCAAGGCGCAGGCTAAGGACCGGGTCGGGTCGATCAAGGACGCCGCCGAGCACGAGAAGGACGAGGTCGTCTCGCGTCGGGCTCCGTTCGTCGTTGTGCTCCGCCCACGATTCTCTAGACGACATGCTCCCACGACCACCCCGCACCGCGCGCAACGGGGCGCCGGCGGCTGAGACGTTCTGCGCCGGCCTCGCGGTCGTGTCAATGAGAAACGCTTCCCGCACACGATGGCCGTACAGCGAGTCGCTGGTTGACAGACGTGGGCGGACCTCGTCGTCCCATCCCAGAGTGCTAGGCAGCCGTCGGCCACCAGGCTCGTCGTGTCAAGGCGCAATCTGGCTGCCGAAGGTACGCCGACACGGTTGGGTCCCCACGGTCGCGCTTGCGATCGGTGTGGCTGGTCGCGTGTGTGCCTGCGGGTTCGTTGGCCAACCGACGTTGGCGCGGGATGGGCGATCGCGGCAGTGTGGATCACGACTGTTGTGTTCCTGGCCACTGCGGCAGGCTCGATCGAGCAGCGGCTGGACGGCGAGCAGCAGGGAAGGCCCGGCAGTCACCGTGTTGGTCGGTTCGCGCCTTTGAGCACCCAGTCCGCACTACTTCGTGGGATCGTATTGCGACCGGGTTTCGCGACGTTGAGGGCTCGAAGAACGAGCGTTTCTTCGACGCGCTGACGGGCAACGACGCCTCGAGCCGCCACCGATCGAGGATCGAAACGAAGAGCTCAGACCCAAGCCGGCTCGTTGGCCGCGACCGTAACCTCGCCTGAGGCGATCACCTCTCATCGGATGCACGTGCCGCTCCTCGACCCAACGAGAGCGGTCGATCACACGACTTGCAGCAGCAACGCCAACGCGGCCGCGAGGTACAGGGCCACGAGCGTGACCAGGACAGTGACCACGACCGCCACGGTCGTGAGCAGAACGATCCTGGCCCTTCGAGTCCAACGTCCCAGCCGCGTCTGGGCAACGGCCAGGCTGGCAGACAAGCGGATTGCGGCGGGTACACCGCGCTGCGCGATGAGCGCCGCCCGTATCCGTTGCTCCCAGCGGACAGTCATCCGCGCAGCCTCGCGCCGCGCCCTCAACCGATACCACGGTAGGTGCCGACTACGCCCCCACCAGTACCCAAGCGACTGAACTCCATCCTCCAGATCCGGAGGCGCCAGCAGTCGCCTCACGAGCTGGTCGTCATCTGATCGCGAGCCTGTTCGCATGCGGTTCATTTTCGCAGACAGAATGGGTGCGGTGCCTGGTCTCCCTCCGTGACTCAGGCGAGTCCGGCGACGGAGCGGCTCGGGTTCCGCAAGTAGTCCTGAACGTGGTCGGCCGGCAACGGTGGGCACAGTAGAAATCCCTGGATCAGGTCGCACCCGAGCCGAGTCAGTTCGTCGCGGATCTCGTCGTCCTCGATGCATTCGGCCACGATCTGGAGCCCAAGCGAGTGCGCCAGCTGGATCATCGCCTTCAGAATCCGACTCGGGTCGCTCGCAGAGGGCAGGCCAATCTGACTCAGATCCACCTTCAACGTGTCGAACGGCAGCCGGCCAAGGCGGGTAATGGACGAGTAGCCCTCGCCGAAGTCGTCGAGCACGATCGTCATCCCTAGCTGCTTGAGCGCGTCGAGCGCGTGCGCCGCCCGATCCGGAAGTCCGACCATCGCGGTCTCGGTGACCTCGACCGCGAGTCGTGACGGCGGGAATCGATGCTGCTCGAGGATCGGCGAGAACGCCGCCGCCAGATCCCGCCGGCCTAGGCTGACAGACGAGAGGTTGATAAAGATGGTGACATCGCTGGCCACCTCTCCCCAGGCCGAAACCTCACCCAGAGAACGGTCGACCGCGAGCAGTGTCAGGTCCCAGATCGTCCGCTCGTCACCCTCGGCGAGCGGGATGAACGTTTCCGGCTCGATTCGGCCGCGATCGGGGTGTTCCCACCTGGCAAGTGCTTCGAGGCCGACCACCCGACCGGTCCGGGCGTTGGCGAGCGGCTGGTAGTGGAAGACCACCTCACCCAGCTTCATCCCCCTGCGAAGCTCGGCGCGCTGCAGGGCGTGGCGCGGGTCGCAATCCCCGAGCGCGCCGTGGGCGTAGATCCCGGACAGCAGGCCGAGGATGAAGAAGACCACTGGTTCATCGATCTCTTCGGCAGCACCGGGGTGGCCTTGCGTGAACGCCCACACGAGCAGCACGCCGGAGGCCACGCTCGCCCCCAAAAGGCCGCCCCGAACTCCGTACATAACCCCGAGAAGCGTGATCGGGACGGCGGCCAACAGCATGATTCCCGGGTCGGCCACCGCGAAGCGCAGGATCGAGATGCCGATGAGCATGCCGACCGCGGCCGCATTGAGCAGCACTGACCGCGACACAAGAACTCTGAAAATCATCTGGCTAGGCGGTCGCCTGTGCGTTGACGCCAGCCTAACCGCCTGGAGCAGTGCTTGAGAACTCCCACGACTAGCCAGCAGATCGCACTGGCCAAGCGCCACCCAAACGCGCCGGTACGCAAGCGGGCGAATCTCGGCCAACGAGACCCAACTTGCGCACCCGGCAGGGACGGTACCCCTGCACGTGCCGGGCCGTGGAGCATTGATGCTGCTCAGGTGACGGAGCCTGATGACTTCGCCTCCGGCAGCGCGAACGGCAGTCGGCAGGACGCCCGTCGGCCGCTGAATCGCCCCGACCCGGCAAGCACCAGCTCTCTGCAATCCCGAGAAACGATGCGTCGCGCTCATCGCCCCAGCGGTTCCCCTGTGGACGGGCTGGGGAACTGACACCGAGGTCTCAGCGAACCTTTTCCTCGCCACGTTTGCGGAAGTCCAGCTCGATGACCCTCCGTCCGCCGGCCCGACCTCCCCGATGTGTGCGATCCCTACACCTGGACGCGTCCGAAACGGCCCGTCCCCTTGCTTCGCGAAAGGACGACAAAGTTGGGAGAGTGCGCTTCGATCGCCCGCACATGCCCGCTCCGCCCGGCGAAGCAGCGACGCCGCCAACCGACACGCCGCTTCCCCTTTCCATGCAACTGAGGAAGGGAGGTTCCGCGGGCGAAAGGCGGCCGGCGCTCGTGCGGCCGTCGAGCCGGGGGCTGAGGAGTCCAGAGGCGCCCCACCGAGCGACTCGTTGGGGTCAGGACCCGAAGACCGCGCCGCAGGCCGCCGGCTGTACCGATCTGCAGACATAGACTCTGGCTGTGCGCAATCAGATGCCAGGGCCGGCGGTGGTCTCGCCGGCGATCTGTACCAGTCGCGACTACCGTCGGTGTGCGATGAGTTCCGGGCGGCGCGAGGGATGAACCTCGAGGCGGTCTGGCATGACCTCGAGTGTGGAGGGTACGACGAGGACTTCGCGGTATGGCACGCGCTTGCGGCCAGAGTTGAAGGACCCGTGCTGGAGGTCGGGGCTGGTACGGGTCGCGTCACACTTGAACTTGCGGCTCAAGGCGTGGAAGTGGTCGCGCTTGATATTGCCCAGCCGCTGCTGGCGGCTCTCGAGTGCCGGGCCGGAGCCCTGCCGGTCACCACCGTTCTCGCGGACGCCCGTGACTTCCACTTGGACCGGCGGTTTGCACTGATCGTGGTGCCAATGCAGACGTTGCAGCTGTTCGGAGGCAGCCAGGGCCGGGGTGCGTTCTTCCGCATCGCGCTGGCGCACTTGATCGCGGGCGGAGTGCTCGCGGCGGCGCTGGCCGACGCGGCGGACTGCTTTGACCACGAGCATGACATGCCGCCGCTTCCCGAGACTCGCGAAATCCTCGGCATCCGCTATAGCAGCCAATTGCTTGGAGTGATAGACGAGCCCGGTCGTGCCGCCATCCATCGCCGACGGGAAGTTTTTCCTGCACATGGTCGGCGCGAAACGATCGACGTCGTGGTCCACCTCGACCGTGTAGTGCCGCACGAGATCGCGGCTGAGGCACACCAGGTTGGGTTCATCGTCGAACCGTGCCTGGAGATTCCTGAGACGGATCAGTATCTCGGGTCGACTGTCGTCGTGTTACGCGCGCCATGAGGACCGACCCTCATGCCGACGCTCCGAAGACTTGCAGCGGCTTGCACGTCGGCCACCGCACGACACGACACCTGCTCGCGACAGGATCCGTGGCGAGAGCGCGGGCGAGCGCGCTTCTGGCTTCCATGCAACTGGGCAGAGATGTCGCTCGTGTTGGTAAGGCGTGGGTCGGCGCTCTCTGTTGGGAGTCGACGAGGGTTTGCACCAACTGAGGAGCGGCCCGCCGTTTCGGCGCGGCAGTCGGATCCTCGTGGCCACCGAGGTCGCGCGTCATGCGTGCGGCCGGAGGCAGGGTGCGATGGGCACGGCCCGCTCGATCCCGTTGGCGATCCCGGTGGTGTAGGCGTGGAAATTGAACCCGATATCGCCGTCCTCGTTGTAGATCCATGGGAACCGCTGGTCGACGACCTGGACGATGGAGATGTTGCCGTACGCGGGCAGACCACGGGACTTGGGGAAGCTCTCATCAAGCGGAGCCACATCGACCCCGTCGCCGGCAGCGGCGCGCGCCCGTTGGATGATCCGGGCATCCCGCTGGGACTCGGCCGCGACGTGCGCGTTGGTGAAGCGGATGGTGTCACCGTTGGTCACGTTGGTCCGGTAGCGGCCGACCTGTTGAGGCGTGACCCCGAAGTGGGCGTTGGCCTCTCCAAACGGGATCCCACCGCTGTAGTGCAGGCTGACCGCGATCGTCGCGTGGTCGTTGATGGCCTCACGAACCCGCTCAAGCAGCCCGACGTTCTCGTTCGCGCTCGACTTCGTGAGGTCCACGGTGTAGCCGGAGCGGCGGAGGATCGTCCGGATCCGAAGCGCCGCCTGCCACATCGTGACCCGCTCACCCGGGGCTCCGCCGTTGTCGATCGACATGATGCCGGAGTCGTCGATGTCGACCGTGTGAAACGTGATGCCCAGTCCGGTCACCGGCTTGGGGCCGTCGACCTCGGCGGTGGAATCGAAGCTCGGTCCACCCGAGTGGCCCGGATCGAGCACCACAACCGGCCGCTTGGTCGCGCAGGTTGGCGCGGGATCACCCTGCTGGATCGATACTCGGACGATGGGGACTGGCTCGGAGCGAGACACAGCACCGGAGGCGCCACAAGCTGCAGCCAGGCACGCAGTGACGGCAAGTGCAGCCCCACCTGCGGAGTCGCGACACCTCACCTCCCGTCTCATCTTGGACCTCACCCCCAATCTGGGTGGCTGACTTCGAAGCTGGTGTGAGATTACGGCAGCCGGAGAGTTCGAAACCTAGCGCTCGGGCAGCGAGCCGCCTGGCGTGGCCCGTCGATGCCACTGGGTGATTGTGCAGGCGTATTCTTGCACGAGGCGAACATATGTTCGCAATGGTCGTCAAGAGCATGACCGCGCCGGGAGCGGCGGCTGCCGTTGTGGCGAGACCGCTGGAAAGCGGACGTCCAACGGTCCGACCAAGACGCCAGCGAGCCTTAGTGCGCGCGTCGCCTAGCCTTAGGCCGATGAGCTGGAGCGTCGACGTCGCCGAAGTACTCCCGGCAGCGGTGGCGCCCTTGCCGGGGGTTCTCGCGGCGGCGGTCAACCAGGCGATGGCGCGTCCGGCGGCCCAGCAGCCGGTCTGGCTCGATCCGGAGGAGGTTGGTCGGGTCCGGATGGTGCTCGAGGGCGTCCCGCCGATTGCCGTGGCTGCCGAGGTCGACCGGCTCCAGGACCGTCTCGCTGCGGTCGCGCGCGGCGAGGCGTTCCTGCTGCAGGGTGGAGACTGTGCGGAGACGTTCATCGATAACACCGAGACGCATCTGCGAGGGACGATCCGGACGCTGTTGCAGATGGCGGTGGTCTTGACCTATGGGACCTCGATGCCGGTCGTCAAGGTCGGGCGTATCGCCGGCCAGTACGCCAAGCCACGTACCGCAGATGTCGACGTGGCGGGGCTACCGTCCTACCGCGGCGACATGATCAACTCGCTGGAGCCGACGCCTCAGGCACGGCGGCCCGACCCCGGCCGGCTCATCCGTGCCTACGCCAACGCGGCCGCGGCGATGAACCTGGCACGCGCGGTTACCTCGGCCGGCCTGGCCGATCTGCACCATCTGCACGAGTGGAACATGGACTTCGTACGTCGCTCGAGCGCCGGCAAGCGTTACGAGCGCGTCGCGACCGAAATCGACCGGAGTCTGAGGTTCATGTCCGCGTGTGGCATCGATGACGGTTCATTGCGCAGCGTCGAGCTCTACGCAAGTCACGAGATGCTCGTGCTCGACTACGAGCGCGCCCTCCTGCGGGCCGCGGGAGATCGCCTCTACCTCCTCTCGGCCCACCAACCGTGGATCGGCGACCGCACCCGGCAGCCCGGCGGTGCCCACGTCGCTCTCGGCGCGCTGATCGCAAACCCAATCCAGGTCAAGCTCGGCCCGACCGTCACGCCCGCGGACGCCGTCGAGCTCGTCGAATTGCTCGACCCGCAGCGCATCGACGGCCGCGTGACCCTCGTTTCGCGCCTGGGTAACACCGCAGTCCGCGAGCTCCTTCCCCCGATCGTCGAAGCCGTGACCCGCTCCGGACATCGCGTCGTGTGGCAGTGCGATCCGATGCACGGCAACACCGAAGAATCCCCCACCGGACACAAAACCCGGCACTTCGACCGGATCATGGACGAGGTCGAAGGATTCTTCGAAGTCCATCAGCGACTCGGTACCCACCCCGGCGGCATCCACGTCGAGCACACCGGCGAAGACGTCACCGAATGCCTCGGCGGCGCCCAGATGATCTCCCACAGCGAACTCTCTTCCCGTTACGAAACCGCGTGCGATCCGCGGCTAAACACCCAGCAGGCGCTCGAACTCGCCTTCCTGGTCGTAGAGATGCTGCGACGCACCGCGGCTTGACTGGCCGGTGAACGATGACCCCAAGGGCCGTTGGCCTCGCCAGCCCTTCCCGCGAGCAGCTCAATTGCGGCGAGGCGCGCGCCATCTGCCGCTTGCTGGCGGGCGAGGTCAGGGTTCCTTGCTAGTCACGCGCGCGGAGCGGTAGGGGCGCGAGATTTCGTCTTAGCGTGATCGGCCGACGCCCGCGGCTTGGGCGGAACCCGCGCAGCCACCGACGATGGGTATAGCGCTATCTACGGGTGAAGGTGAGATGGGTGACGCCGCTTGGCGAGCTGACGGCTTCAATGCTGAACTTCTGCTCTAGCCCTTCAAATCCACTCCAGAGTGGTTCGCCCCGACCCAGGAGGATGGGCACGACGACGATGTGCATGCGGTCGATGAGGTCTGAGGCGAGGAACTGGCGCACGGTAGACGGTCCCCCGCCGATGCGTACGTGCAATCCGCCGGCAGCCTCCCGCGCGACCTGGAGAGCTTCGCTCGGGCTGGCATCGATGAAGTGGAAGGTGGTCCCGCCGGCCATCTCGATAGGGGACCTGGGGTGATGGGTCAACACGAAGACCGGGGTGTGGAAGGGCGGCTCGTCACCCCACCAACCTTTCCATTCCTCGTCGGCCCACGGGCCGCGCTGTGGTCCGAACTTGTTGCGGCCCATGATCTCCGCACCGATGCCCGTCGCCCAGTTGTCGACGAGATAGTCGTCCACACCCGTGCTCCCGCCGGTGTCGCCGTGGATCTCTTGGAAGGTGCGGGTAGCGATGAACCAGTCCAGCAGCCGAGTCCCGGCATGCCCGAACGGCGCTTCGGCACACTGGCCCTCTCCGGTGCCATACCCGTCGAGCGAGACAGCGAAGCTGTGGACTATCGCTTGTGACATGCGCAGTTCCTTAACAGATAGATCGTGGCAATAGCGTTCGACGGGAGAACCTAGCGAAGTCCGATCGTGTCGATACGGCTTGTTGCCGCAGCCGGATCGTTAGACCTCATCTTCACGGCGCAGACCGTGACGCTCAACAGTCGTCCAGTCTTCGAGTTCCAGACAAGATCCCCTGTTCGCGCTTGACCAGGACGCGGCGTGCGGTTACGGCGGCGTGCACGCGACCTGACCTCCGGCCGTCGAGCATGTCATTCCCTTCGCAACAAGAAATCCGTCGCGCCGATCACGCTGGTTCTAGTCTGAGACACCTCTCCTATCTGCAATTCGAGCTTCTCGGAGGATCATCGTGGGAGCCACCAACCAGCCGACTCCATCCTCGCCGCCTGGCCAGTCACCGACGCAGTCATCGCCGGCTCCGCAGCCGACGGCTTCAAGCCAACCCGCCGCCGGCTCCTCGAGCCAGCAGGCGGCCTCGACGTCGAATCAGGCGAACTCGGTCGCCACGGGGCAGACGACACTGGACCCGACGTCCGGGTCGCTCGCGGGAATTGTCGCGCTGCAAGGGCTTGGCGCGGCGGCAGCCGAGATCGCAGGCGCAGTCGGCGCTGTCATCGGGGAGAACGGGTCGGCGCTGATCGTGGAGGACCGAGCGCTCGGGCAGTCAGACGCGCCGCATGCCGAGATCACGCTTTCACCTACCTCACCCCCCTTTTGACCCAAATCCATGTATCAGAGCAGCGGTTTCTGCGTCTATTGAGCAAGCATTGAGGCCCGATTTCGGTCGCTCTGTCCTTTTTGGGCCACGATCACCAATCTCTAATCGAAGCGAGGCCACATGCCCGGATCGTACAAGCTCGGTAAGCGTCCCCCCATTGTCGACGCGCGCACCCTGCGCTTCGGCAAATACCTGACTCCCGCGCTTCCAAGCCCTCCCGCATCGGTCGACTATGGCGTTAAGGTCTCAGCCTGGCCGATGTACGGCAACGACAAGTACGGTGACTGCACCTGCGCCGCCGCAGGACACATGATCCAAAACTGGACCGCCAACGCCAACGGGGAGGTAACCCCGCCCAACAGCGCGGTCGTAAGTTTCTACGAGCACTTCGTGGGTGATCCTCCGCCGCCGGACGCGGGATGCAACATGATCCAAGTGCTGAACTATTGGCGCAAAGCCGGCCTGGCTCAGCGCAAGATCAACGCCTACGCCGCGCTCCAGCTAAACAGCCAGACGGAGGCCACGACCGCGCTCTACCTGTTCGGAGCCGTCTATATCGGGGTGGAGCTCCCAGACTTCGCCGTCGAAGGTGACATGTTGACCGTTCCGTGGGTCGTGCCGGCGGGCGGGGCGGTAGGGAACGCAGCCCCAAACCCGAAGAACGGACACTGCATCCCAGCCGTCGCATACGACGCGGACAATCTCACGGTGATCACTTGGGGGGAGCCGAAGACAATGAGCTGGGAGTTCTACGAAGCCTATGCCGACGAAGCGTTCGCCGTTCTCAGCCAGGACTTCATCGAGAAGTCCGGTACCGATCTCGACGGATTCGATCTCGCCGCGCTAGAGGCCGACCTTAAGGGCTTGTAGCTCGCGGCAAATTTGCTCCGGCGCTCAGCCGAAGGCCGCTACCGCTTCCCGTAGCGGTGCGACAGGGCGCGGCCCCCCGCCGATGAGGCAATCTCACCTCACGAGGTAAGCCAGGCTGCGGCTCGAGGTCAGTCGGAGGGTGCGCCCACCGGCCTGGGCGCGAGCGTTGTGCGCGAGAGGCTCACGTAAGTACCGCGGTAGCCGCGCCGCCGTGCGATCGGTCCCAGCGTGCCAAACACGACGCGCTGGACACTCGGCGGTGGTTTGCGGAACACGATGACGTCGGAGAACTCCGGTGCAGTGAGCGCGAGCTGGAACAAGTTGGGCATTCCCTTCCCGGTCACGTGTCCCTCGCGCGCGAGCCCGAACAGGGTCTCGATCATGTGGGCGAACCGTTCACCCGGCGTGACCTCCACACGCACCACGGCTTCCACAGGGGCAGCGTTGAACCAGTCGTGCCACATCCCGGGCTCGATGTGAGCGGCTTCGCCGGCACGGAGAATTGATCGCTGCCCATCGCGAACGACCGTCAACTCGCCTCGGAGGACGCTGAAGCTCTCATGAAGTGCCGGGTGCAGGTGCTCGCCGACGACGCGTGCACCCGGGAGCGCGGTCATCTCGGCGACGGCGCGACCGTCCCGGTTCTGCCATGGCAGCTCGAGGATCACAGCCCGCTCGCGTGTGACAGGGTTCTCGAAAACCTCTCCGAGCTCAATCGGCCGGAGGTCGGGTCGAGCAGATGGATCGGGATGCGACACGGAGCCGATCAGCCCGCGGCCGTCCGGCTCGGCACGGAGGCGATGAAGGCGAGGAAGGCTCGGTTGAACGGATCGGGGTGCTCCCACAGACACGCGTGTCCGCCCCGCGTCGTCGCCCATCGGGCTCCCGAGATCAGGGCGTGCAGACGGCGCGAGAGCTCGACCGGGATGAGGATGTCGGTCTCTCCGGCGAGGACCAGCGTGGGTACGTTCAGCGAGCCCAGGCGCGCGGTCGCGTCGTGGGTCTGAATCGAGTGCAGTTGCGCCAGGTAGGCTGGGGTCGGTTGATCGAGATAGCGCATCGCGATCTCGAACTCGGCCGCCTCGTCGGGGCGGTTCTCGAAGAACTCCGGGGTGAATGCCCATACCGCCACGTCGCGCATCACCGCCGGCACGCCCATGACGGGGGCCATATCCGCCCAGAGGCCGAACATGCGGGAGCAGAACGGTCCGGGCGCCGCGTACGTGCAGGCGAGCGTGGCGCTGCGCAAATCATCGGGGTAAGCGAGCGCGTACTCCTGCGCGATCATCCCTCCCATCGAGACACCGAGCAGGTGAAAGTCGGTGATCTGTAGGTGGTCAACCAGCGCCTTGGTGTCCGCGGCGAACATCGTCGTTGTGTAGGGCCCTAGCGGCTTATCGCTAAGGCCAATGCCACGGTTGTCGAAGCTCAGCACGCGATACCCGGCCTCCACGAGCGCTGGGACCTGGCCACTCCAGGTTTCCAGATCATCCGCTAGACCGTTGACGAGCACGATGGTTGAAGGCCCCGAGCCCTCAAGCCGATAGTTGACGTTCAGCCCATCAAGTGCCGCGGTCGGCATAGCGCCCGACTCTCCCATAGCGGCCCACGGGCTGTCAACGAGCGGGGAAGGCCGTGGTCAGGCTGTGACGGCTATCCGGCCAAGACGTCGTGGACGAACCGGACGACCATCGTCCCGTCCCCGACTGCGCCGGCCACACGGTTGGCGGCACCCGCGCGCACGTCCCCGGCTGCGAAAACCCCTGGACGTGTCGTCTCGAGCAAGTGCGGCTCGCGATCAGACACGGGCCAGCTCAGGTGGCCGTCATAGTTGGCGGCGCCGACGCCGCAGAGGATGAACCCGGCCGGGTCGACCGGGAGCATTCCGGTGATCGCCTCCGTGCACGGATCCGCGCCGATCATGACGAACACGGCCGTCGACGGCACCTCCTGCGTGCCGCCATCGCGCCGGTCGACGAGCGTGGCCGATTCCACGGTCGCCGTGCCGTGCACGGCCACCACCTCGGTCTCGGTCATCACCTCGATATGTGGCGCGCGCTTGACCCGCTCGACAAGGTAGTTGGACATCGTCGACTTCAGCGTCGGGCCACGCACCACGACACGCACGCTGCGTGCCTTTGTTGCGAGGTGGACCGCGGCCTGTCCCGCGGAATTGCCCCCGCCGACCACGATCACGTCCTCGTCGCGACAACGCTCGGCGTCGGTCGCCATCGCGGCGTGATACACCCCGGCGCCGCGGAAGCGATCGACCCCCTCGGCCTGGAGCTCCCGCCACCGAGCGCCCGTCGCGACCACCACCGAACGAGCGAGCACGTGTTGGCCGTCATCGAGATCCACCCGCAGCAGCCCGTCCGGCCCATCGGCCAATTCGACCGCTCGATGGAAGCTCGAGAGGGTCGCGTCGAAACGCCGCGCCTGCAGCGTCGCGGCGCGTGTCAGCTCCGTCCCACGGATCCCCGTCGGGAAGCCGAGGTAGTTCTCGATACGCGTGCTTGTGCCGGCCTGGCCGCCGGGCGCCCACGCCTCGGCCACGAGCGTACGCAAGCCTTCCGAGCCGCCGTAGACGGCCGCGGCAAGCCCCGCCGGGCCGGCGCCGAGCACCACGAGGTCGAAACGCTCGGCATCGACCTCCGCACGCAAGCGGAGCGAGCGAGCAACCTGGGCCGCGGATGGGTTGCGCATGACCTCGGTGGCGTGGACCAGCACTGGAGTCTCGGAGCGAGGGATCTCGAGCCATTCGAGCATCGCGGCGCTCTCGGCGTCCGTGTCGACGTCGTACCAGCGGACCGGCAACAGGTTGCGCTCGAGGAGGTCCCGTACTTCGAACGCGCGCCGGGAGCCGCGCGGCGCGATCAGCCGCATGACCCCGTGCCCCTCGGCCTCGTCCCACGCGCGCCGTGCCAGCAACGTGGCGAAGACCTGCTCGCCGAACTCCGGCCAGCGGGCGACCATAGCCCTCAGCCCAGCGCGATCGAACGCAATCACGTCGGTGGGCTCGACGGCTACGCACGCGCTGATCGTCGGCTCTCCGGTAAATGTCGCGATGTCTCCGATGTAGGTGCGGCTGTCCGCCTGCCCGATGTGAACATCCTTGCCCGGCTTGCGATCGATGAACTCCACGAGCCCGTGCTCGATCACATAGAAGGGCGCGTCGCGCTCGGCATGCTCGTAGAGCACGTCCCCGGGCTCGAACCGGCGCCGTTCCCCGCGCTTGCCCAGCCAGTGGAGCTTGGCGTCCGAGAGCCGCGGGAACAGGACCTCGTCCGCCAGATCAGGAAAGCGCTCGCTCCGGACCACCTGCGTCGTTGCCATCGATGCAGCCTAGCGAGCCCGCCTGGGCTCAGGCAGCGGGTTCGTCACATAACGCGGGTCGCCTAGACCGGGATCCCGACGAGCTGCCGGCATGCCCGGGTCTCGACGAGCGAAAGCCCCAGGTCGACCGATACGACGTGGCGAAGCTCGCCGGCGATCTGTGTCCCTACGAGTCTGTCGCTCGCGAGGTCGCCGACGAGCGACTCGATCGCCAGCACGTTCCCGCTCGCCACGCTGCTCGCGGTGCCTTCGATGGCTTGCACACGGGACTCGATGTCGGAGCGCAGCTGCTCGATCTGGGCCCGTGCCTGTGCGTTCTGCGCGCCCGGGGGCAGGCCAAGCTCGTTGAGCTGGTTCAGCAGTCGACCCGTCACGGCGATCGCATCCTCGATCCGGGCCGACGGGCCGAGGCCGAGGTCAAGGCTCGTTCCGTCGCGCTGGATCTCGTTCTTCCAGTCGAGAAGGTTCGTGCAGGTGGCCTCGGCCCACTGCCGGTTGGCCGACTCCCGCTCGGCCGCAAGCGCAGCCTGGGAGCTTGCCTGTGCGTGGGAGCCGTTCCGGAAGCTTGGGAGCGAAATCGCGCCGCTGATGACGGTGGCCACGGCCACGGCCGCAATGCCGAGCACGACCAGGGCGACGCGGAACAGCCTGACGGGTACGGGGGTCCCTCGATCCGGGATGTTGTCGCGAGACGTGTGCATCGGCGTGATCGGCTCACTCTGCCCGCCAAGTTGAAGAACTCGCTCAGAAAGTCCCTAAAGGCCGATAAGACCGTGTCCGCGACCGGGCCGGCGCTCGGGATCGACGACGCGATGGGTTTCAAGCCCGAGCGCCGGTCGTAGACCCCGGTAGGATTCGATCCCGGTGTTCGACTTCGCGTTGAAACCTGTTCGATCGGCACTGCGCGTGCTGAACGAGGACACGGTCAAGCCGCTCGAACAAACTGAGCGCGAGACGCGCGACGCGGTCAGAGCCATCGAAAGCGCGACGGAGTCGATCGAGCACCACGTCGAGGTGATCGAGACGCTCGCTACCTCGGTAGGGCCTTTGACAACATCCGTCGACCGTCTCAACGAGACCATGCGCGACCTCGTCGAGGTGCTTGCCCCCCTCGCGGCGGCTGAAAACGAGTTTCACCGCGCCGAGCACGGGGTCGCGGAGGCCGAGCACTTCCTCGGGTTCCGCCGGCATCGCAAAGTCGCCGAGCCCGATCCCCCCGCACCCGAGGGCTCGTAGCGGGTCGTCTCACTCTCGGGATCCGCTGACACAAATCACCGATCCCCGGACTGGCTAAGGGGGTGGACGGGTGGCTTATCCCGCTAGCCTGACCCTGTGCCACTTCAGAACCGCGTGACGCCCCTGGGGGATCTCATCGAGACCGATGAGCGAGGGCTCGTCTACGGTAACCGCGGGTGCCTTCACAACCAGGCGGGGGCGATTCGCCGGCTTTACGGAACAAAGCGGTGGATCGCTTGTCGCTTGGAGTTTCGTGGCCGACGTCGGACGCCGCTCATGGCCCCGGGCCTTTTTACCGAGCTCTTCTTTCTCGACGAGGCTACCGCGCTTGCCGCTGGCCACCGGCCGTGTGCGGAATGTCGGCGAGCCGATTACGACCGCCTCACTGAGATTTGGTCAGAGCTTCACCCGGGCCAGCGGGGCGCCGATGCGATCGACGATCAGCTTCACATGGAGCGCCTCGTCGGGCGGACTAGACAGCGCCGCTTCCACGAAGCCCCCTGCGAGGAACTGCCGGATGGCACATTCGTGCTTTACAGCGGTAAGCCGTGTCTCGTTCTCGGTGCGCGACTTCTGCTGTGGTCACCTGCCGGCTATCTCACGCAGCTACCTCGGCCTACGGACGGACTGGCGACAGTGATCACTCCGCCCTCGCTGGTGGCCGTTCTCCGCCGTGGGCGGTCTCCTCTTGTCCCATTTCTTCACCCGACCGCGTCGCGCGAGTCTCACGCCACGAGGTAGATCTCGTAGATCACCCCCGCAGCCTGGCGGCCGGCGACGCCGACGAACACGCCCTTGTTCAGCCAGTCGAGTTGGGGGGCTCCGGTCGCGATCTGCGTGTTGGTGCGAAACGTGTACTCGCTCGGATCGACGTCCTCGCCACGCCCGAGGCGAGCAAGCACCTCGGCGCTGCCGTGACGCACGCTGCGTGACTGGACGTAAAGGAGATCGCCGGTATCGGTACGGAGCGTGTAGCGAATATCGCCGAGCGCGGTCCCGTCGTCCAGGATGGTCTGCCAGTCGGCGCTCGTCCCCGGAACTAGCGTCCCGCGGAGCTCCGGGCCGGTGAACGTGCCACCGGTCAGCGGCACTATGCGGCGGTGGCCCTGCTCCGTCTGCCCGAGCTCCAGTGGCTCTGCCAGGCTGGCCTCGAGGTGGAAGACGAAGGACAGGCGTGGGTCAACCAGCCGTGGGTTCGCTTCACGCTCCGCGGTGGTTCCGCGACCCGAGGCCCGGCCCGATACCGGGTCATTGGGATGTGGCTCTAATGGCGTGGTGACGATCTGCGTCCACTCGTACAGCGGGAGGCCGCGCAGGAGACCGTCGAGCTGCGCTGAGTTCTCAGCGCGATACAGTCCGACGGCTTTGCCGCCCCCGTCGCCCTCCGGCAGCTTCCAGAGCCGGACGAGGTGGCCGGTCTCGGCCAACTTCGCGGCGGCCGACGCTTCCGCGCTGACGCGTTCGTTGACCTCCGGCTCGGACGTCCCGGGTGGGACGTTGACATCGAACTCGACCAGGAATTCCACGACTCTCTCCCGTCAGGTGTGGGTAGTGATACGGCTCAGGCGTTAGTGCCCGGCCACCTCGCCGCCATCGATGTGCAGCGTCTCACCGGTCACGAACGGCGCCTGCTCGAGGTAGAGGATGCCGCCGACGACGTCGCTGATCTCACCGACCCGTCCGAGCGGATGAACCTCGGCCAGACCCTGGTAGGACGCGTCCAGGTCGCTTCTGATCACGCCCAGCGAGACTGTGTTCACGCGGATCCCGCGCGAGGCGTATTCGATCGCGAGGGACCGCGCCGCAGCGACCAGTCCGCCCTTGGTCAGCGCGGCCAGCGCGGCAGGGCGAGAGCTGTCGGCGTTTTCGGCGAGGGTCGTGGAAACATTGACAATGTGCCCGCTGCCCTGTTCGACCATCGATGGGATCACCCGCTGGGTGATGTGAAAGAACCCCGTGAGGTTGATCCCGGTGATTGCCGCATAGTCCTCGAGGGTGTAGTCCGTGAACGGTTTGCCGATGTATATCCCGGCGTTGTTGATCAGACTGTCAATGCGCCCGAAGCGCGCGAGCGCCTGTGTCACGATCTGCTCGGCCGTGCCGGGGTCCGTTAGGTCGCCCGAGACCGTGAGAAGGTCGGGATCGTCGGAGGGAGGGATCGAGACCGCGCTGGCCACCACCGAGTACCCGGCCTCACGAAATGCGGAGACGACCCCGGCTCCGATTCCCCGCGAGGCGCCCGTCACGATCGCAACCTTTTTCGGCACGAGCTCAAACCATAACTTAGGCGTCGTGGCGCCAGCTGGCCCCGAGCTGGCGGCCGTCGACCTCCACCGGCTGCGCGTCGAGCAGGATCCACGCGAACCGGCAGGGGGCATCGCCGCGGTTGTGCCACAGGTGATTGGTCCCGCGCTGAACGATGACGTCGCCCGCCCTTACGGTGACGGTCTCGCCGCCGTCGAGCTCCATGACGCACTCGCCCTCGAGGCAGATGCCGTAGTCGAGGCTCTCGGTGCGGTGCATGGGCGAGCGGGTGCCCGGGGCCAGCACGCCGATCCGTAACACCGAGCCGGAGCCCGACCCGAGGACCGTGGTCGAGCTCGCCCGGCGTTGACGCGCCGCAGCGTCGTCGCTCAGATCGACCGGCATCTCATGGGTCGCCCAGAGGTGGAAGAAGGTGGCGCTCGCACGGCCGGCGTCCTCGGCGAGGGGGATGCCGGCGATCTGTTCGTCCGCCGCGATCACGGCCTCGCCGTCATCGTCATGGCCGGTGACGATGCGCCGGACCCGGATCTGGCTGAGGTCGCTGTTCATGTCTGCTCGGTTTCCTCTCGGTGTGATTCGGGTTCGATGCCGGCGCCTACGACCACCTGGAAGCCGGGCAGTGCCCGGCGGCCAGCGTGAACCGCCAGTCTTCGATGCCCTCCAGCCTCATTGGTGTACCGCGTCGAAGAGCACCTGGCCCGAGGCGCAGCTCGAGAAGCCGCCGTCGACCGGAATATCGGCCCCGGACAGGTAGGAGCTCTCGTCGGACATCAGGAACACCATCAGGGCGGCAACCTCCTCTGGCATGCCGACGCGCCCGAGCGGCGTGAGCGCCTCGTTGGCGGCCCTGAACCCGGCCGGCGCGGACGCCGTCATCGGCGTCTCGATATAGCCGGGGTGCACGGCATTGACGCGAATCCCGTGCGGCCCGAGTTCGAGTGCGGCGACCCGCGTGAGCCCGCGCAGCCCCCACTTGCTAGCCGTGTAGGCCGCGGTGTAGTGAGCGGTCAGCCCGGCGACCGACCCGACGTTCACGATCGAGCCGCCGGCGCCCATCAGCGGCGCGAGCGTCTGGATGCCGAGCATCGGACCGGTCAGGTTGACGCCCAGGGTGCGGTTCCACTCCTCGAGCGGCACCTCGGCCAGCGCCACCCGGCTCGTGGTTCCGGCGTTGTTGATCAGGCCGTCGAGCTTGCCGAAACGATCCCGGAGCCAGGCGGCGAGGCCCGCCCAGTCCTGGGGTGAGGTGACGTCGAGCCGGCGCCGGTGAACCCGGCCCGGTGCGTCGCCCGCGGCGCCTTCGATGTCGGCGGCGATCACCACCGCGCCCTCGGCGTGCAGCGCGGCGACCTCGGCGGCGCCCTGGCCGCGGGCGGCGCCCGTCACCACGATCACGTGGTCCTCGACTCGGCGGCTCATCGGCAGCAGGGGGAGATGCGGATTGCGTTCATGCGCGGAGCCTACGTTGACACCGGTCGTAGCGCTCGCTAGCTTATCCGAACCAGGATTCGGAATCGGAGACATGGGTCGAAGGAGGTGAGCTAGGCGATGAGGGTGCTTGTCATCGGGGGCGGGATTGGCGGGCTGTCGACCACGCTCGCGCTGCGCCGCGAGGGCTTCGACGTGGACGTGGTGGAGCGCGATCCCGAGTGGGGCGTTTACGGGGTCGGGATCATCCAACCCGGCAACGCGCTCAGGGCGCTCGACTCGCTGGGACTGGCCGCGGCGTGCGTGGAAGCCGGCTCGCCCATCCGCGGCGATCGCACCTGGCTGGCCGACGGCGAGACGCCGATCGCCGCCCATGATTGGCCGCCGCTCGTCGACGGGCTGCCACCCGGCAACGGCCTCACCCGGCCCAAGCTCCACGAGATCCTCACGTCCCGCACGCTCGCGTCGGGCGCCGACGTGCGCACGGGCGTCACATTCACCGAGCTCATAGCGGGCGACGACGACCACGTGGACGTGACGTTCACCGACGGCGAGCGCCGCAGCTACGACCTCGTCGTCGGCGCGGACGGGTTGTACTCGAAGGTCCGCGAGCACCTGTTCGGCTCTGAGCTCAAGCCGCGCTTCACCGGTCAGGTGTGCTGGCGGTACAACCTGCCCCGGATCGAGGGGCTCGAGGAGATCTGGATGTTCTTCGGTCCCGACGGCAGCGCCGGCTTCGTTCCCCTCGGCCAGGACCTGATGTACATCCTCACGATCGAGACGCCGATCCCCGACTGGCGCGCCGCGATCGAGCGAGAGGGCGCCGCCGCGGTCTACCGGCGGCGCCTGGCCCCGTTCGCCGGTCCGGTGGCGCAGGCGCGCGAGCGGATCGTCGATGACGATGCGATCGTCGTGCGCGCGATCGAGAACATCATCGTCCCCGCGCCATGGCACCGGGGACGGGTCGTGCTCGTCGGCGACGCGGCGCACGGCGCCACCCCCCATTGCGGTCAGGGGGCCGCGCAGGCGATCGAGGACGGAATAGTGCTCGCCGAGGAAGTGGCCAAGGACGTTGCCGTGCCGGACGCGCTCGGGGCCTTCACGGCGCGCCGCTACGAGCGTTGCCGCGACATCGTCGAGGGATCTGAACGGGTGGGGAAGTGGGAACAGGACCACTCGCTGCCGATCGACCCCGACGCGACGCGCAACGCCGTCATCATGACCGCCTCGGCGCCAATCTGAACCTGAGGAGATCGAATGAGAGTCGGAAGAGTTGACCACGGGGGCGGCCCGCGCGCGGCGGTGATCGACGGCGACACGGTCAGGATTTTGGAGAACGGCATCGAGGCGATCGATGTGCTGAGCGTGGACCCCATCGAGCGGGAGCGAATCGCCGGCCGCGTGGAGGCCGAAGTGCCGCTCATCGAGGCGACCCTCCTCGCCCCGGTCCTCCCCCCGACGATGCGCGACTTCAGCGTGTTCGAACAACACATCGAGGGCGTGAGGAAGGACGCGGACCCGAACGCAACGGTCCCGGCGGTCTGGTACGAGTCGCCGTTCTGCTATTTCACCAACCCCCACGCCCTCACCGGTCCCGGGGATGAGATCGCGGTTCCCCCGGGGTGCCGCCGGCTCGACCTCGAGCTCGAGGTGGGGGCGGTGATCGGCCGCGCCGGCCGTGACCTGACGCCCACCGACGCCTGGGAGCACATCGCCGGCTACACGATCTTCAACGACTGGTCGGCGCGCGACCTCCAGAGGGCGGAGATGCGCCTCGGCCTGGGCATGTGCAAGGGCAAGGACTTTGCCAACACACTCGGGCCGTGGATCGTCACCCCGGACGAGCTCGAGCCCTATCGCGACGGCGACCGGCTCGACCTCGAGCTGCATGCCGAGGTCAACGGCAGCGCGCTTGGCACCGACACGCTGGCGAGCATGGCCTGGAGCTTCCCCGAGCTCGTCTCCTACGCCTCGCGCGGCACCTGGGTTCGCCCCGGGGACGTGCTCGGTTCCGGCACGTGCGGGAGCGGCTGCCTGCTCGAGCTGTGGGGCCGCCGCGGCCGCGAGGAGCCGCCGCCGCTGGCGCCCGGCGACGTCGTCTCGCTCCACGTCGAGGGGATCGGCACGCTGACCAACACCGTCGTCGCCGGCGTCGAGCCGCACCCGCTGCCGGCGGCGCGCCCCGGCCGCCGGCTCCCACGATTGGCGGCCACGTGACCGCGGTCCGGCCACCCCAGCAGCGTCGCAGCCGCGCGTCCTACGAACGCGTCCTCGACGCGGCCCACGCGCTGCTCGAGGAGAACGGCTTCGATGGGCTCACCGTACAGGAGGTGGCGAGACGGTCGGGCGTGTCGGTCGGCGCGATCTACGAGCGCTTCGGCAACAAGGAGACGCTGCTGCGCGCGGTGCACGCGCGTCTGATGGAGTCGATGTCGGAGGCGGGCCAAGCCGCCGGGGATCCGGCGGCGCGGGCGGACGGAGCGGCGGCGGCGATCGTCGCGGTCGTCGGCGGGATGGCCCGGACCATGAACGAGAACCGCAAGGCGCTACGGGCGTTCATGCACCTCGGCGCGGTGGACGAGGTGATCTCGGCCCGCGGCTCGCAGGCGAGCATCGCGCTGAGCAAGACCTTCAAGGGAGCGCTCAGGCCGTACCGGTCGGAGTTCCGTCACCCCGATCCTGAGGTCGCGCTCGACGTGGCGTTCCGGGTCGCTTATTCCACGCTGGCGCGGCAGGTCATGTACGGCCCCGTGTTCGAGTCCGATCGACGGCTGAGCTGGAAGCGGCTGGTCGACGAGCTCGGGGCCGTCTGCGCCGTGTATTTGCTCAGCGCGCCGGTGATCTAAGCCGAGCCCGATTCGAGGAGAAGCGAGATGTCCCTGCCCCTTCTGTCCCAGCTCGCCCACATCGAGCTGACCACGCCCACGCCCGCCGAGTCGCTGCAGTTCTGGACCCAAGTGGTTGGTCTCGAGGAGACGGCCCAGGCCGGGCAGTCGGTGTACCTGCGCGGCTGGGGGGATCGGTTTCATCACACGCTGCAGCTGACCGAGGGTGCCGCGGTCGGGCTCGGGCACGTCGGGTGGCGGGCCGCCGGGCCGGAGGAGCTCGACCAGGCCGTCGCCCGCCTGTCGGTAGCCGGCGCGGGAGAGGGCTGGGTCGAGGACTCGGTTGGCCACGGACGCGCGTTCCGCTACCGCGCTCCGGGTGGCCATCCCCACGAGATCTTCTGGGACGTCGAGCGCTACACGCCGCCGCCCGGCATGGAGTCACCGTTTCCGAACCGTCCGCAGCGTTACGTTCCACGCGGGGTAGCGGCCCGTTGCATCGACCACGTGACGATCACCGCGGCGGACCCGCGGGGTGCCGCCGAGTGGTACCGCGACACGCTCGGGCACCGCTTCATGGAATACACGGTGATCCCCGACCGGCCCGACTTCCCCGTGTTCTGCATGACGACGGTGTGCGAGCGCTCGCACGACCTCGGGATCGTGTGGGATCCGACGCCGGTCCCGGGCCGGGTCAACCACTTCGCCTACTTCGTCGACTCGCGCGAGGAGCTGCTGCGCGCCGCCGACGTGTTCCTCAACCAGGACGTGGCCATCGAATTCGGCCCCGGCCGGCACGGGATGGGCGAACAGGACTATCTCTACGTCCGGGATCCCAGCGGTATGCGCGTCGAGATCAACGCCGGCGGCTATCGCAACTACGAGCCCGACTGGGAGCCCGTGCGCTACATGCCCCAGGAAGGGTCGAACGTCTTTTACAAGAACCTGGCCATGCCGCCGTCGATGTTCGAGTCCTTCCCGTTCGTGGAGGCGCCGCCCGAGGAAGAGCGGAGCGCGCAGGACAAGACCGGCCTGTTCGTCTGATGACCGCCACCGACGAGACGCTTGCCGCTGGGAAGGGGTGGCTGGTGGCGCGGCTCGAGAAGGGTGCGCATCCGCTGGACGGCCTCGATCCCGACGCGGCCCGGGCCACGATCGACTCGCTGACTGGGCTTGACCCGGAACCGTGGACGGCCGCGTGGGGCGGGCTGGCCGACGACTTTGCCGCACGGGCGCGGGCGGCGGACGATCCGGCGCAGGAGCGCGAGCTCTGGTTCCAGGCCTACCGCGCCGCGTTCATGGGGCGCTACCCCGTGCCCAACCATCCGCTCAAGGAGCAGGAGTACGCGCGCGCAAGAGAGTTCTTCCTGAACGCGGCGAAGCTCGAGGACCCGCCGCTCGAGGTGGTCGAGCTCCCGTTCGAGGACTCGAGGCTCCGCTTCTACCTCACCCGACCGGCGACCGGCGAGCCCCGGCCGCCGGTGGCGATGGTCTGGGCCGGGATCGACACCTGGAAGGAGGAGATGCACGTCAGGCTCGGCGCGCTCATGCGCTCGCGCGGGTTCGCGGTGCTGCTCGTCGACATGCCGGGCGTGGGCGAGTCGCCGGTGCTGGCCGACGGAGACGCCGAGCGCCAGTGGACCCCCATCTTCGACTGGCTGGCCGATCGCGAGGACCTCGACGGCAGCCGGTGCGCGGCGATCGGCGGCTCGTTCGGCGGCTACTGGGCGATGAAGCTCGCTTACACCCATCGCGACCGCCTTGCCTGCGCAGTCAATTGGGGAGGCGGCGTGCACATCACGTTCATGCCGGAGTGGCAGGAACGCTCGCGTAACGCCTCCTCCTACCTGATGGACCTGATGCCGGCGCGCGCTCGGATCTTCGGCGGCGAGAACTTCGAGGACTACGTCGCCCGCTGCCAGGAGCTCTCCCTGCTCGGTCAGGGACTCCTCGACAAGCCGAGCGCGCCGCTGCTCCTCGTCAACGGCCGCGACGACGTCCAGAACTCGATCGACGACATCTACCTCAGCCTCGATCACGGCGACCCCAAGGCAGCCCGGGTGTTCGACGGCGGCCACATGGGCGAGGGACCGGTGGCGCCGACGATCGCCGACTGGGTGACCCGGATGCTCGATGGGGATTACCTGCGCTCGCGGTAGGCGAACTACCCGCCCCCGACTGGTTGGTCGCCCATACCAAGCGCCGCCGCGAGGGCCGTCCACTCCGAGCGCGGTATCCCCGCGACCCCCGCGGTCTGCAAGCAAACATGGTCGGCGCCGGCCGCCAGGTGTTGGCGCGCGACGGCTGCGATCTCCTCGGCGCTCGCATGCGGGATGACCGCGTCGATCAACCTGTCGGACCCTCCTCCGGCGATGTCCTGCTGGCTGAAACCGTGGCGCAGCAAGTTGTTTGTGTAGTTGCTGAGTCCTAGGTAGAGCGACGCGTAGGCCCGCGCCATCGCTCGAGCCGACTCGGCGTCACCGTCGAGCACGCACGCGAGCTCTGGGGCGAGCAACGGCGTCTCTCCGAGGCGACGACGCGCCGCTCTCGTATGGTCTACCGGGACGAAGTACGGATGGGCACCCAGCGAGCGCTCCGCGCTGACGTCGAGCATCTTCGGACCGAGCGCCGCCAGGCAGCGCCGGGCTCGCGGCACCGGAGTTGCTGCGTGATCGAGACCGTCGAGAAACGCCTGCATAGCGGTCAGCGGCTTTTTGTAATCGCTGGTGGCCTCGGGATGGCCGATGCCGATCCCGACCAGGACGCGACCGGGAAAGCGGGCTTCGAGCTCGGCGAAGTCATGCGCCACCTGTTCTGGGTCGCTCGCCCAGACGTTGAGGATCCCGGTGGCGACCGCGATGCGCTCGGTCGCCTCCAGCAGCGGCCGGAGCGCCGGCAGCTGCGGAGAACCCCCCAGCCAGAACGTCCCAAACCCCAGATCCTCGGCCAGGCGTGCCGCCTCGCCGGCGTTATCCTCGCCGATCGCGTGATAGGTCGTCCACACGCCGAACTGACCGAGCTGCATCCGGAGAGCTTGGCAGACGCGAACCGGCGGTACGCTCGTGTTGATGTCCAAAGCGGCTCCCATCGGTGGACGCGGATGATCGGCGACCGGTGGGGCGTCACGCAGGAGGAAACCGCGTGCCGCTATCCCTGCGACGATCTCGTGCCCGATCCGGTACTGCAGGCGTGGCGAGGAGTGACGGTGCACGCCGGGCCTCAGAGAGTGTGGCCCTGGGTCGCTCAAATCCGCTTGGCGCCGTACTCCTATGACTGGATCGACAACCTTGGGCGCAGGTCACCGCGAGCTCTGCAGGGATTGCCCGAGCCGGTTGTCGGCGAATCATTCACTGCGGCATTCGGCGGGCGCCGCTTTGGGCGGATCCTTGCTGTCGAGCCGGGTGGACACCTCACGGGGACCATCATGGGCGCCTTCATGTCCTACGTGCTCGTCCCCTCGAGGATGGACTGCAGACGAGGCTATTACTGAAGGTAGTGACCGCAGGCGGACGGGCGACCGCCCCCCTGTTCGCGGTAGCTGACCTGATCATGGCGCGGCGGCAGCTGCTCAACCTTGCCGCGCTTGCTGAGCGGCCCTAGCGACAGAGTTTACGCAACTCATAAGAATTGCTACCGCGGCGCGGGTGTGCCCAACGTCACAGATGAAGTCACCTGTGCCTGCCAACCTCATCGCGGTAATTCGACCTGCTTAGCGGTTCCCGCCGGGGCGGGAGCGACGGGCGATGCAGACCCGAGTTTGTTGTTCTACTCGGGTCGATTGAACTAGTTGTGCGGCTAAGAGAAGGCCGCCAACCCGGGGCGACGGCGAGCAGCTTTTACGCGACTGCCCTGCGGTCGCAAACGCCTGACAGTTAGCACTGCACTCGGCCGGTCGAGAAAGGCAGAAAAGGAGGCTCTCTCGATGAGGCCCATCGTACTCGGGCGCACAGCGCGCCGCATTGTCCTTGGCGCGGGCGCGTCGTTGCTCGCAATCCCGGCCACGGCGGTCGCACTCCCCGTCGGGCCCTTCTCGTCCCTCGCGCGCGCGACGCATGCGGACTGGCCGAGCGCCGCTCGCACGGCTACGCCGCGGCGTCGATCTACTCAGACGGCTCGGCAGCGCGGCTGCGGAAAGCTATTCACCGTCAATATGGCCGAGGGTGCCGCCAACTTGATCTATTCCGGTCACGACCAGGTGAGCGAGCACGCGCTCGGGGTCCTCGGGTACATCGACCGCTGCCAACGCAACCCCGGGGCCGAAGGCTTCGTTCGAGGCTATGCCCAATCTCAAGCCCGGCGTTATCACGCGCGCGTCGTGGCCTGCCCGGGCGTCGGCCGCAGCGCAGGCGTCGCCGGCGGAGCATTCCGCAGCCAGCACCGGCTGGGCGATCCCGAGCTCGGTGGTGCAATGTGAATCGGGCGGCCGCAACCTCCCGCCAAACGGCGCTGGGGCCTCTGGCTACTACCAGATCATTCCCAGCACCTGGCAGGCCTACGGTGGGAGTCAATATGCGTCGGCCGCCTACCAAGCGACCGCCCAGCAGCAAGCGGTCGTTGCGGCACGAATCTGGGACGGTGGCGCGGGCGCGGACCAGTGGGTCTGCGCCGGCGGCAGGTGACGATCCACCCCGACGGGACCGACGCCGACGCGGAGATCTACCGACGCGAGGTTGCCTGGCCCTCAGACGGCCAGTCGATCGAGGGCGACACGGTCGACGTCGATGCCCAGGCCAGGTCCCGTGGGGACGCTGAGTCGCCCCTCCTCCATCGTCAGCGGCTCGTGCACGACGGCGTCGCGGAACGGGTGAGGTGACTGGTCGAACTCAGCGAGCGGTTCATAGGCGCCGCGGGAGAGGGGGCACGGAGGTACGATCGCGGCAGCGTGCAATGAGGCGGCCAGTCCGATGCCGGTGCCGAAGATATGGGGGTTGACCAGCAGGTTGGCGGCTTGAGCAGCCGCGACGATCTGCTTGATTGCCGTAAAGCCGCCAGCCGCGCACACATCGGGCTGGAGAATGTCGACGGCGCGGCGGGTGATCCAGGGCCAGAAGCCGCTGAGGGTGTACTCGATCTCGCCCGCCGCGATCAAGGTCCTGGTGCCGAGGGCGCGCAGCTCGATGTAGCCGTCGATGTTCTCGGGCGACACCGGCTCCTCGAACCAGAAGACGTCGAGCTCCTCCAGCTCGCGCAGCAATCGGCGCGCCAAGCCGGTCTCGTAGGCGTGGTTGGCGTCGACCATGAGCAGCACCTCGGGGCCGATCGCCTGACGGACCGCGGCGACATCGCGGGCGTCTTGGCGGACGCCGAAGCCGATCTTCACCTTCATCGCGCGAAAGCCGGCCGCGAGGTGCCTCTCTGCCTCCTCCACGAGGTCGTCGGGGTAGGCGCCGTCGGGACGGTGAAAGAAGCCGGTCGCATACGTCTGCATGGACTGGCGGAAACTGCCGCCGAGCAGCTGGTAGATCGGTAAGCCGACCGCCTTGCCCATGATGTCGTGCAGTGCGATGTCGACGGCGCTGATCGCTCCGATGACCGCGCCCTTCAGGCCGAAGTCCTTGATACGGGTGTACATGGCCTCCCAGAGAACCGCGGTGTCGAACGGGTTGGCACCGCGGACGACGTCCACGAGCGCGGTTTCGATCACCGTCTGCGCGATCTGGCCCGGCTGCCGGTTCTGGCAGAGGGCTTCACCGAACCCGGAGATCCCCTCATCCGTGACGATCTCGATCACCGTGCTGTCCCGCCCGGTGGTCAGCCCTGGCTGGGAGTTATAGGTCGGGGTCGCCACGTCGGCGTGGAGCGCCCATGTCTTGATCTCGGTGACCTTCATGTGAGTGCCGCCGGAGGTTACTTACTCTCCAGCGTCATTGGGCGATCTGGTGCGCGATCAGCCAGGCGGCCGCGAGCATGCCGACCACCGCGACGCCCCTCCGAAGTGTGGCAGCGGGGATGCTCCTGGCGACGCCGGCGCCGAGTTTGCCGCCGACGAGTGATCCGGTCGCCAGCGCGCCGACGACCTTCCAGTCGACCGGGCCGACGAGCGCGAACACAAGGCCTGCCAGGCCGTTGGCGACGAGCTGGAGGATGGCCTTCACGGCGTTCAGGCGCGGTGTCGTGTCGTCGACGAACAGCCCTAGCGCGGCCATGTACAGCAGTCCGATTCCGGTGCCGAAGTAGCCGCCATAGACCGAAGTGAGGTCGACCGCGAGGTGCAGTCCCCGGCGGAGCCCCGTCCCGCGCCGGACGAGCGCGGGCTGAGCGAGCGTGATCAGGCTGGAAGCGAAGAGCAGCGGCGGGGACAACCATTCGAACGCCGCGCCGGGCGCGAGCAGAAGGACAATCGCACCGATCACGGACCCGGCGACGGCGCCCGGAACGATCGTGCGGAGCAGTGCCCTCTGCCCGTGGAGATCGCTGCGAAGGCCGAGAGCGCCAGTTGCGTTGCCAGGCACGATGCCGATGTCGTTGGTGACGTTGGCCACCACCGGAGGGAGCCCGCAAGCGATGAGCAGCGGGTAGGTGAGCAGGGAACCGGCCCCGGCGATCGCGTTCGTCGCGCCCGAGACGACGCCCGTGGCGGCGATGACGGCGATGGTCGAAGGGTCCACACGGCGATTGTCGCGGCGGAAGATCCATACTTCGAATGCCGATTTGGTCGAGGATCGATGTTCTGGAAGTATGTTTGACATGGAGCTTCAGACGCTGCGGTGGTTCGTTTCGGTGGCCGACGGACGCACCGTGACCGAGACCGCCGAGCGCTTTCACACCACCCAGCCGGCCGTGACCCGTGGCCTGCGTAGACTGGCCGAGCAGTTCGAGGCACCCCTGACCGAGCGAGACGGGCGGCGCCTGCGCCTGACGTTTGCCGGCGAGATCGCGGCCCGGGCGGCGCGCTCCGCGCTCGGCGAAATCGACGAGGCCGCGCGCGCCGTCGCCGAGGCCAACGACCCCGCCCGCGGGACCATCCGCGTTGGCTTCCTCAACCCGCTCGGAACGTGGCTCGTGCCGCGGCTACTGCTGGAGTTCCACGCCACGCATCCCGACGTGCGCTTCGAGCTCCGTCAGGACGGCGCGGCTCGGATTCTGGAGGCGCTCCTCGACGGCTCCCTCGACCTGTCGCTGAGTTCGCTGCCGACTGACTCCAGGGCTCACTGGACGCCGCTGTTCGCCGAGCGCCTGCGGCTGGCCGTGGCGGCGAGCCATCGACTGGCCAAGCGCCGCTGGGTTCGCGTTGAGGAGCTTGCGGCCGATGCGTGGGTTGTGCAGCCACCCGGTTACGGGCTGCGCCAGCGTGTCGAGCAGATCGCGGCCGCCGCCGGGTTCGAGCCGCACATCGCGTTTGAGGGTCACGACCTCGGCACGCTGTTCGCCCTGGTCGGCGCCGGGAGTGGCGTGGGGCTGTTCGCGGCGACGCTCGCACCGCCGCACGGAGTGCGGCTGCTGGAGCTGCGTCCGTCGCAGTCGCGCGCCGTGGGGTTGGTCACGGTTCCCGGGCGAGTCCTGCCGCGATCTGTGGTGGGGTTCGCCGACATGGTGCGCGAGCGCGCCGGCGGCATCGACCCGGTGGCGTGGGCCGAGGCTTGACCTGCCAGGGCATCCGGCAACGTCCAGGCCGGCTGCGTTAGGCCGGTGTCACCCTCAAGCGGGTGTGCATCCCCATCATCAGATGGCCGGGTAGAGAACAGTAAATCTCGTACCGTCCCGCTTTGAGGTGCCAGGTGCCCTGGCTGACCTGACCCGATGGAGTGATCCTGACCGCACCGAGGATGGGTCCGACCATTTGGCCGCGCGTGTTAAGTCTGCGGATCCGCAGATCGTGTGAATCCTGGCCCCGGTTCCATAACTGCACGATCACCGTGCCGGCAGGCACGGAGGTCCGCGACGGCCACAGCGACCACTCCTGTGCGTAGACGAGAAGGTGGGCGGGAGCCGGTGGGCGGGCGGCGAGCGCGACGCCACCCACCGGAAGCACGGTGGCAAAGAAACACAGGAACAGGATGATCAGGCGTCTCATGCCAGCAGCTGATAGCGCGGGTAGCCTCCAGCGCCCGGGATGACGGCGGCGGCATCCTGATCGAACCACTGCTCCAGCAGCGAGCAGTAGACGCCGCGGAAATCGACGTTTTCGCGCTGGTTGCCGTTCTGATCGAGCTCGTTCAGCGGAGCGAACTCACCGATCATCCCGCCGTTCACGCGGCTACCGATCAGCAGCGAAGCGCCCGCCGCGCCGTGATCGGTGCCGTCCGAGCCGTTCTCCTGGGCGCGGCGGCCGAACTCCGACCAGACGTGCACCAGGACGCGCCCGTCGACACCGCGCGTCTCGAGGTCGGCCTGGAACGCCGCTAGCGAGTCCGCCACCAGCTTGACCCCGGAGTCGAACGTCGGCTCCTGTCCGGAGTGGGTGTCGAACTGCGTGTCGGTGGTGAGCGCCACGCACTGCAGCGGGACGCCGCCGGCGATCATCGCGGCAAGACCCGCCAGACGGGCCGGCAGGTCCCCGGTCGAGGCCGTCGGATACGTCACGGAGCTGCCGTAAGCCGCCCCGGGGTTGGTGTCGGTGCCGGAGTTGCCACCGCCGCCGCTGGAGGGGCGGAACGGTTGCAGCGTCCTTCGGACGATGCCCACCTCCGACGCTGCGCCTGCGACCTGGGCGATTGCGCGGTCGTGCGAGAGTCGCTGGACGTCGCCCAACGAGGACGCGGAGTCGAGCGCCCACTCGACCGCGTCGCCCCACACGCCACTGAGATAGACGGCGAAGTTGTTGGGTTGATCGATCGCCACCGTCGGATTCTTGGCGGTGGCGAGCGTCGGATTGATCTGGCCGTCCATCGAAAGCCCCTGGAACGGGTTGGTGGCGTCGCCGGCCACATCCAGATAGCGCCCCATCCAGCCGGTGAGAAGCGATGCGTCGGTGGCGCCCACCTCCCAGTAGTGGCGCGAGGTGAAGTGCGACATGTCCGGGTCGGTGTAGCCGATGCTCGGGAACACCGCGACCTTGCCGTTGTTGTGGAGCGCGGCGAACGAGCTCGCGGATGGGTGCCAGGTGAGGCTTGGGTCCTCGCGCAGCGGTGTTCCGGACCCGGGCGCCACCGCGAGGGTCGGGCGCAATTGCTCGTACAGCGGGTCGCCGGCCGGCGCCAGCAACGACAGGCCATCGATACCGCCCTGCATGAATAGCGACACGAGGATCGGGCTGCCAGCCGGCTGGAGCGACGCCGCCCGCGCTATCCCGTCGCCCAGCATCCGATCGGTCAGGCCGAGCCGTCCGGCCCCGTAGACCGTCATCACGCCGCCCGCGGCACCGGCGAGGAAGCGCCGGCGATCGATTCCCGCTCCGGCGGGGATCGGCATACGCGGGTCCCATTCGCGGCCGACCGGGGACTTGCCGGCGAGCACGCGGCGGATCGCCTGCGCGCGCGAGAACCCGTCGCAATGCCCCTCCGGCGCGCGCGGCATGCGGGGATCGTGACGCGCGTTCACGCCGTCATCCAATCCGGCGTCATCGGGATCAGGTTCCGGAGGGCGTTCTGCCGAAGTTGACGGAACGTGACCTGCTGCCATTCCTGAGTCTGCCCCCGGGCGATCTGCCGCCCGAGCGCGATCAGGTTGTGCTGTCCCGTTTCTGACAGAGGGCGCCCTCCCCAGAACTCGATCGCGTGCTGGTAGGACTCCCTGGCGTTCTCCCTGATCCCGAACGGATACGTCTTGCCGCTCAGGGTGTGGTTCTGGAGCGCAACGTCGACCGCCTCCAACCGTCCGGCCCAGCGCGAGGTGTCAAGCCATTGGGCGTAGTTCCACCCAGACACGTTCGGGGGCTGGAAGAGCACTTGCCCCGTGAGGCCCGCGACCCAGGTCCAGCTCGTGGTCGTGATCGTCTGGCGGCTGGCCCGCAGCAACCCGGCCGTCCACACCACTGGCGGCGTGACCAGCCGCGGCCCTTCGTAGAACAGGGGGTGACGGAGAATCGCCTCGATGAGGGGCCGGATCTCGTAATCGCTGCGGACGTACGCCCGCTGGAGTGCGCGCGCCGTGGCGCGCGGAAGATCCGCACCGACGAAGTAGTCCCACATCTTGCTGACCAGGAACGACGGATGTTCGGGGTGGGTGACCGCCAGTCGGCAGCTGTCGCGCCAGTTGAACCGTCCGCGATGACCGAAGATCCGCTTTATCCCGTAGTCGTGGAGGCTGGGCTCGAACCGGAAGCTGATCGGGCCTTGCTCTTCGCTCCAGTCGTTGGTCCAGCCCGTCAGCGCTCGCGAGTTCTGATGGACGTCGTCCTGGTCGTAGCCGCGGTCGGCACCGAGCGTGAACAGCTCGAGCATCTCCCGTCCGTAATTCTCATTCGGGCTGTCTTTGTTGTTGGTATTGCCGTTTAGCCACAACAGCATCGCCGGGTCGACGGTCACGCCGAGCAGCAGCTGGTGAAAGTTACCCAGCGCGTTTCGGCGCATCATCCAGTTCTGCTTGATCATTAACCGCGCGTTGGAGGCTTCCTCCGACGTCGCGAACCAGCTGTGCCAGATCAGCGTCATGCGCTCCACCAGCTGCTGGTCGGAGCGCACCATCCGGTCAAGCCACCAGCAGTGGTCATCGCCCCAGGTGTTGATCGGGTCAAGCGGCTCACCATGATCATCGTGCGCAGGGGCGCCGATCAGCCGGGCGGCTCCCGCCGGCCGCGTCAACGAGGCGACGGCCGCGTCCATCCCTAGCCGCGCCAGCCGCTCGGCGTCCCCTGGGCGCGGCCCGAAACCGGCCCGCCACAAGAGTCGGGTGGCCTGGTCCTCGGTGAATTTGCCGCCATAGACGGCGACCGGTGACGGATCGAGCGAAGGCAAGATCAGGTTTGGATAGCTATTGACCGGGGGCCCTACGTGCAACTACGCCGGCTGGTACTGCAGCAGGGCAGCTTACGGATTCCCGATCCGCATGGAGCCACTGCAACGCATCTAACCGCGAAGCTGAGATCGCGAGTTCTCCCCGCCTCGGCGCGTCATGGCGCTGAGGATCTCCTGTGCGGCCCGCCTTCCCGTCTCGACGGCGGTGTCCGTCGTCGGCAATCCTAGATAGTCGCCGGCGCGTTCTGGCCACCCAAGCGGCGGACCGATACCCACTTCTGGGATCCCCCGGACGCCGAGCTCGGCGGAGCGATCTTCACCCCCGGGTCGGGCTACGTCAACGACCCCCAGCTCGCGAGCCACAACCTCCAGCGCGCGGCCGAGATGTGTGGCGCCCAGTTCGTGTTCCACAATGAGATTGTCCAGGTCCGCCGCGGCCGCGACTGGGTCACCGGGGTCGCGCTCCGGGACGGCCGCGAGATCGACGCGCCGGTCGTCGTAAACGTGGGCGGCCCCCATTCATTCGTGATCAACCGAATGGCGGGGGTGGAGGAGACAATGATTGTGAAGACACGGGCGCTCCGCCACGAGGTCCACCACGTTCCCGCTCCACCGGATTTCGACTTCGAGCACCGCGGGATCCAGACCTCCGACGATGACACCGGGATCTACTTCCGGCCCGAGTCGGGAAACCACATACTCGCCGGCTCCGAGGACCCGGACTGCGACACCCGTGTCTGGGTCGATGACCCCGACGTTTACGACTGCCACGTTACGGAGGCGCAGTGGGAGGTCCAGGTGTTCCAACTGGCGCGCCGGATCCCGACCCTGCGCATCCCGAACGACCGCAAGGGCGTCGTCGACCTGTACGACGGTTCCGACGACTGGATTCCAATCTACGACCGCTCCGACCTGCCCGCGGCGCCGCGAGCATTCGCCTCGGCCATGGCGATCCGGGCGGCGCGCTCGATCTGCTTGCTCGAGAGCCGGAACTTGACGGCGACGTCGTCGATCACGGTGTCCGGGACGTGCATGGACCACTGCTGCCGCCGGCTCGCGGCGTCGTTCGCCGGCAGCCGGACGGCAATCACGGGCACCTGGCCGAGCGCGATGCCCTCGTGGGCCGGTTCGACGCAAACGATGGGAAGTTCGGTTGCCGTGCCGATGAGGCGCCAGAGCTCGGCGCGCTCGTCCGGTAGGAGTTCGTGAATCCCCTCGATCGCGACCACTGCGCGCTCGAGCGCGGCCCGCAGCCGCAACGCCGACAACCGTGCCGCGGCATCGATCGTCCGCGCGCGGACAAGCAGCACCGGGCGGCCGAGTGCACACGCGGTCGCACTGGCCGCGTCGGCGCCCACGACCGCCACGGCCGTGTCGCCGGCGGCTGCGATCACGGCGCGGAGCCTCTGGGCTACGTCCTCGGAGATCGGTGCGAATATCGGTACGCCGACGAGCTCGCCCGGTGCCTCGGCGCCATCCGGAGCGATGCCCCCGACCAGGCGCGCCGCCACGCCGTCCGCGCACTTGAGCGGCCGGTCGGCCAGCGGCAGCCGCGGCTCGTCGAGGAGCACGACCGCACCGAGGCGGCGCAACGGCGCTCCTGCGTCGCAGCGAACCATCACGTCCTCGCCGCTGATCTCGCCCCCCGCCAGCAATGCCGCGGCCAGCCGAGGCGACGCGAGCTGCCGCGTGAGGTCGTCGTGGAGATAGCCATAGAGCCGGGAGTACCGCCAGCTGAGCTCGGGCGCAGCGCACACCGCGAGGACCGCGCGCTCGAGCGAGTCGAGTCCCAACAACTGCGACAGTTCGTCAAGGCGCGCGTCGGCTGACGTCGGGGGCCCTTGACCGGCTAGCTCCTTCGCCTGCTCGTCGGTCACGTACATACCGGTAAACGGGTGTTGGGGACCGTCTCCGGCCGCCGAAACCTGCTCGACCCCGGAACGGATCCGGGCGTCGAGCTCCGCGAAGGTGATCACGGCACCTCGGCTTGCTGGGCGATCGCGTCGGCGTCGCGCTCGAAGCGGTCGCCGGGCGCGGTCACCGTCAGCGGCCCGCTCATGGGGGCCCCGCGCTGCTGCACGACATGGGTCAGCTCATGCGCGAGCAGCCTGTCCCCGCCGGGAGTGTCGGGGCGATATTCGCCGCGGGCAAAGAACACGTCGCGGCCGGTCGTGAATGCGCGTGCCGCGACGGAGCGAGCGAGCGCGTCCGCGGCGGGGCCATCGTGGACTCGCACGTCCGCGAGCGAGTCGCCCAAGAGAGGCTCGATCCGGGCACGGGTCCCGGGCCGGAGTCCGGCACCACCGCCCCGAGTTCGGTTTATCTGAACCTCCGCCTCGGGATCCACGCGCCCACCGGGCAGGAGGCCGGCGCCCTGGCGTGCGAACACCCGCGGGCTCCGCTTGGCGTCGGCGTTGCGCGGGTCGTTGTCGTACTCGTGCTGCTGGCTCACGGCGCGCCGCCCCTCTACCAGTTTGAAACGTGATCCTCGAGGCTGGTGTTCGCAGATTCGGCACCGGTCACCGGCAGGTAGACGCCGACCCCTTTCACGGGAGAGCTCCTACGGCCGCCACTGCTCCCAGCGGGCGCGACTGTGGCATTGTGGGGGTTGACGGTACTCTTGTAATTGACCGTCCAATCGATGTATCCGAGCCGGCGATACGAAGTGCTACTCCACGACTTCTTGCGAATAACCAGCCACGTCCTGAAGCTGTCCAGGCCGCTCGTACCAATGAGGTGAACGTCTTGGCCTTTGTGGCTATAGGCCCACTCTTCACTAGCATTCGGCCGATCGTATAGATCGGTAGTCTTCTGACTCGTATTAGCGCTTGCGAAGCTGACCGTCTTCTTCTTCTCGTAGTAAAGCTTGTCTGCCTTGTTACCGCCCGAGACGTAGTCGTCTCCGTCCTTTACCGGGAGCAGGCCCGACGTTGTCGTGATCCTCATATTCTTGCCAAGAACCATCGGGAGAATGCGTTCACCAATCGTGCGATGATGACTGAGGTTCTTGTATCGGAATCTCACTGAATTTCGGAACAGTGTCTGCACGAATCCCAACTCGTACTTTCCTACCTCCGCCGGAAGGCCCGTCGCGGTAACGGTGCCCTGCACCCTGAACGGTGCGCTGCCCACGTTCAACGAGCCCGAGTCGTCCCTAACCGATAGCGAGATTGTCGAAAGCGGCCTGCAGATCGTCCAGGTTAAACTCGACTGCTTTCTTAAACCATCCCGACGTGATGGTATAGCGCTGAAGTACACCCGGAGAAGTTTGCTTGGAGACCTTGACGCTGCGTGGAGACCGTTCCGGTTCACGTGTGCGAGCCTTGGCGAGCATCGGTGCTGGAGACTTCGTGGACTGTCCCGCGGGGGGCCCCAGCCACTCGTCTCGGCGCTGCATCAGGCCGCTTACGGCGCGGTTGCCGACCCTCCGTTGCAGAGAGAGCATCAGCCTCGCCTGCATGGGTACCGCGTCGTCTAGCCCCGTGTCCGGCGATACGGTCTGGTCGCGACTTGGCTCCCTCGCCACAGACCCTCGCCCGACCGTGTCGGTCCGTTTCCGCGACACCATTTCTCCTCGGTTTGCGCCCGTTGGCGTCGATTGTTAGCAATCCGACCGCGTGCCGCAAGGGTCCGAGGGGTTGATTTGCCCGATCGGGCACTTTTCGGATGAGGTGCCTACGACTGGAGCGCCACCGGTTCCCCGTGCGGCGTCTCGATGAACCGGCGCAGGACGTTCTCGGTGACCCGGCTCACGCTGCCGTGGCAATCGTGGGGTGGCGCCGGCGGCCGGGCGACGTGATCGTCGGAAGGTGCGCCCCCGCCGCGATCAATGCTCGGAGCAGCTCCGCGGATTGGTACAGACCGACTCGCCGCCCAGAGTTGAGAGCCGGCTGATCAGGCCCTCCTTGACCGCGGGCCACTCCGCGGCGAGCACCGAATAGAACGCTGAGTCTCGAATCATCCCATCGGCGCCGAGCCTCTCCGCACGTCGGACCCCCTCAAACTTGGCTCCGAGGCGTTCGACCGCCGACCGCGAGCGATCGTTACGTGCGTCTATCCGGAACGCGACCCGGTGCACCCGCCAGGTCTCGAATGCGTGGGAGAGCATCAGCAGCTTGCCCTCGGTGTTGCACGCGGTTCGCTGCGCAGACGCTCCCAGCCACGTGTATCCGATCAGGCACGCGTCCGGGCGCCGATGAGGCTGCCGAATTTCCGCTGTTGAGCCCCAGCGTTCCAGCTCGTAGAAGCGGGTCGAGCCAACGATCCGTTCATGAGCGTACGAGTATGTTGCGAAGGGCAGCTCGCGCCCAGCGTCGCGGCCGGCCAGGGCGACGTGTACCCACTCCGTCATCCCGGGTTCGGTGTCGGGTGCGCTGCTGAAGCGAAACGAGGCCGGAGCCTCATTGATGGCAGCGACGAGCGCGGGAACGTGCTCGAGGGCCAAGGGCTCCAAGCGGACGTGATGACCGGAAAGGATCAGGCCGTCACGGCGCTCCATGGTCGGCAGCGTACGTCACGAGCACGGGCACAAGTCCGGCGGTTTGAATTCCGTTCCTGCAGCGTGAGCGATGTGGGCCTGAAGCGGCGATGAGATCTCTGCTTGTGATCAGCGCGCATCGTCCGATCCGGCGATCACAGGAGGCTGGTGGATGAGTTTGACCAAAGAGCGGGGGCTGCAGCTGCGCCATCTCGATCGCTTCTTCATCGGCGGCGAGTGGGTCGCGCCGTCGAGCGAGGCGACGATCACGGTGACTGATTCCGCCACCGAGCAGGAATTCTTTTCGGTTGCCGAGGCTCAAGCGGCCGACGTCGGACGCGCGGTCGAGTCCGCTCGCCAGGCGTTCGATGCGGGCCCGTGGCCGCGGCTGACCCATGCCGAACGGGCCGAGTACCTCCGCGCCATCGCGGCCGGCCTGCGTAAACGCGGTGGCGAGGTGGGTGACATCTGGCCACGGGAATCCGGTGTCCTGCACCGCATCGCCAAGAGCGCGGCCGAGGGTGCGGCTCGCAAGTTCGAGTACTACGCCTCGCTGGCCGACACCTTCCCGTTCGAGGAGGAGGCCAGGCCGACAGCCGGTGGCGAGTTCGGCTTGCTCGTGCGCGAGCCGGTCGGGGTCGTCGGCGCGATCATCCCGTGGAACGTTCCGATGACCCTGATCTCCAACAAGGTGGCGCCGGCCCTGCTCGCCGGCTGCACCGAGGTTTTGAAATCCTCGCCCGAGGCGCCGGGGGAAGGCTACGTTCTGGCCGAGATCGCGGAGGAGGTCGGGTTGCCGCCCGGGGTGCTGAACGTCGTGACCGCGGATCGTGAGGTGTCAGAGCTATTAGTCCGTGACCCGCGCGTCGACAAGATTACGTTCACCGGCTCGACGGCCGCCGGTCGGCGGATCGCGGCGATCTGCGGTGAACGGATTGCTCGCTGCACGCTCGAGCTTGGCGGCAAGTCGGCCGCGGTGATCCTCGACGACATCGATCTCGAGACCGTCGCTCGGACGATCGCCGGCGCCGAGTGCTTCCTCTCGGGCCAGGTCTGTTCGTCGCTGACACGGATCGTCGTCTCGCGCCACCGCCATGACGAGCTCGTCGATGCGCTCTCATCGACGTTCTCGCAGGTGCGCGTCGGCGATCCGTTTGACCCAGAGACACAGATGGGACCGCTCGCGTCCGAGCGCCAGCGAGATCGGGTGCTCGGATACATCGACAAGGGTGCGCAGGAAGGTGCGACCCTCGCCACCGGGGGCGGGCGTCCGGCCCACCTCGAGCGCGGGTGGTTCGTCGAGCCCACCGTGTTCGGGAACGTCGACAACGGCGCCACCATCGCACGCGAGGAAATCTTTGGGCCGGTGCTGAGTGTGATCCCAGCCGACGACGAGCGCGATGCAGTCCGCGTCGCCAACGACACGATCTACGGTCTGAACGCCTCCGTGTTTACCGACGACATTGAGCGAGCCCGGGGCGTCGCGGGTGAACTGCGCTCGGGCACCGTAGGACACAACGCCTTCCGGACCGACTTTGGGATCGCGTTTGGCGGCTTCAAGCAGTCAGGGATTGGCCGTGAAGGCGGAATCGAGGGTCTCCACCCCTTCCTCGAAACCAAGACCGTAATCCTGGAGGGCAGGCCCGGGCGGTATCGCACTCAGGCCAGCTAGCGCGCCCCTGCCAGGCGAAGCCGCTGCCCGCAAGGAGTTTGCGGCTGGTCTGCCGTGGCGGTTAGGTCCCCGGTCGGGACAGCCCAGGCCGGAAATTCTTGTTGTGGGTCTTCCGAAGATGGAGCTAGCCGGACTCGAACCGGCGACCTCCTGGGGTGCGATGCATCGCCAGGCCGAACGGTGGGCACTGCCGGGTTGCGAATCGCCTGTATTTACGGGCGATCAGGCTTCGGCGCCGACCGTGACTGGTGCGTCTCGCGGGTTCGCATGTACCCGTTTGTTACCCGCGCGTGAGGCCCGATGCCGTCAGCCGACGATCCAGTGAACCGTCCCGGACTCCGAGGGTACGCGATCCAAATGATGTGTTTCGTGATTGAGCGAGTCCCCCGAGCGGCCCAGCATCGACGCCCGAGCCGTCGCCGGATCGGGCGTAATCCCGCGGAAGGCGACGTTGGAAGCGCCGGCACTCCCCGCGAATCGCCGCAGCCGTCGCCAACCCCCTGGCCGGACGAGGGACTCAATACCGCTCTCGGAGAACCACACCCCGATCACATCACCGGACTCCGGCGCCGGGCCCTTTGCGAGAAGCGACGCCCCGAGCCGCGCTCGTGCGGGCCGCTACTTCGTCGTCGAACGCGCTCCCTGCGGCGCTCGGACCGACCGCTCCTCAGATATGCAGGTCCGGCTCGCGACACCCGCCGGCGCTGGCGATGGCTAAAGGCCAATGCAGTCGTCCGGGCGGCCGACTCCGCGCGACTCCATCCGTGGGCAAACCACTCGTCTCCGTAGGCGCCGGTAGACGCGTCCTCCGTCGGCAAAGGCTCGTCAAGTCGGAGAGCGCTCAAATCGCAAAAGCACTCGCCCGCGAGATGCGCAGTCGCCGGGCAGTTGCGCCGTCGCCGGGGCGCCATGTCGACGACGAGGTGTTCTGCTTTCGCGGGCAAGCGGCAGTGTGTTGTCAATGCTGCTGCTCGTCCGATCCGGTAACGCGACCACTGCGCGCCTCAGCACCCGCTCGCTCAGGAACGCAGAAGTCTCGGGCGTCCGTCCGGTAGCTCGTCGTCTGCTAACACCACCGGGTCGCGGAGTTGCACTCGGGAACTCATAGCGATTGTCCCCCCGGGCTAGGATGTCCGGGATCACGGAATCAGCTGCACGCGGTGGCGAGCGTTCGTTTCGGTTCGACGCGTTCGTCCACCGCGGCTATCAGAGCTGGTTGCGCGCGGAGGTTCGTATCCGGGGCTACGCGCCCAGCGCGGTCACCACTTGACAAGTACCGACTGGTTGGTGCTGTCGTTCGTCATCAGCGTGCCGCCGACCGTGCACGACGTTGCGATGAAGCCCTCGGCGCGGAGTGTACGCATCTCCCGCTGAAGCTGCTGCGCTGAAATGTGAATGCCGTGCTTCTCAGGCCGGGGATTGGCGCTGGCGCCGCTGACGGTCATCACGGTGGCGGCCGCGACGGACACGCCGATGGCGGCAATCCCGGCGAGCCGGCGGAGACGCGGGCGGTGGCGGGCGGCGGTGCCCTGGATGTCTTCGACATCGTGGGTGCGGGTTGGACGCGCGGCGATGTCCTGCGGAGGGCTAAGGATGATGTCGTGGTGCAGGTTCCGATACATGGGCTTCTCCTCCGAGGGGTGGCGGCGATTGATCGGGGCTACTCTTGGTCTGCGAGGGCCTGGGCTTGTGCGGAGTACTCTTGCGCCGCGGCGCGGTCGCGCCCACGCCGGTTGACGCGGTGGTTCTGGGTCCTTTTACGCAGTGCTCCCAACGGCCGGCGTCGCTACATGGCGCCGTAGGCGTGGCGGCACAGCGACTCGATGTCGCGGATCAGCGCGCTGCGGTGGCCGGTGGCAATGCAGCCGAGCGTGCGCAGCGTCGCCAGCGCCTTCACGGCGGCCTCACGAGAGGCGCCGCACCACCTCGCGGCTAGCTCCTGTGAGAGCGGAAGCTCCACCTCTCTCCCGTCCGCGGTCTGTTCGCCGAAGCGCGCGCCGAGTTCCTGCAGCCGGCACCCCATCCGCCCGAGCGTGTCAAGCGCCGCGAACTCCAGTCGCTCGCGGTCGGCGTCGCGCAGCCGGACGGCGAGGTTCGCAGGAGCTCCATCGCTGCGCTGGGTTCGGTGAGCACGCGCGTTAGCACGGATCCGGGCGCGGCCGTCGCCCCGACGTGGCCGACGGCGAGCGCGGTGGCGGACCGGGGCGCTCCGTCGAGAGCGGACGGACGGCCGATGACGTCCCCGGGTCCGCATTCGCACACGATCTCCCGCCCTCCCGGCGCGACGCTCGAGATGATCACCCAGCCGCACTCGATCACGAATACGCACTCGGCGATATCGCCCTCCGGAACAGCGCCTGGCCGCCGCGGAACTGCACACGCCGCCCGTCCTTGCGCAACGCATCGGCGAGCAGTTCGCCGCTCTGCGTCGGCGCGGTCATCGACGCACTGTGGCGAATGCGCGCGGGACACTCGCCAGCGAGTCCTCGCCCCCGCGGGCGAGGTTCCCGGTCGACGCGCCTCGTGGCGACGAGCGTGGGGGGGTGCTTTCAAGACGTCGGTCGCCGGTTGGTTGCTAACGGATCTGCGATTCAAGATCATCCACTGCCGATGTTCGAGGCGACCGTGGCGATGTTGTTCTCCGATATAGAGGGATCGACGCTGATGCTGCAGCGGCTGGGGGACCGCTATTCGGACCTCATCAGGGAGCACAATCGTGTGATGAGGCTGGCGATCGAGGCTGCTGGTGGCCGCGTGGTTCGCATCACGGGGGACTCGTTCTTCGCAGTCTTTGGGCAGGCTGCTGAGGCAGTCTCGTGTGCGCAACGCGCACAGTGCGGTCTGTCGGCATCTGAGTGGCCCGGCGGCGAGGCGCCGCGAGTGCGGATGGGGATCCATTCGGGTGCGCCCACTATCTCGGACGGGGAGTATGTAGGGGTCGACGTTCATCGCGCAGCGCGCGTGATGTCGGTTGCGTATGGCGGGCAGGTGTTATTGACGGAGGACGCGGTGCGACTAGTCGGGTCGGCTGTCCGCGTGCGTGATCTGGGCTATCACCGGTTGAAAGACCTGTCCGCGCCCGAGCATCTGTTCCAACTGTTAGCAGCGGGTTTGGCGGCGGACTTTCCACCGTTGCGCTCGTTGAATCGTTCCAATCTGCCTACCCCGGCGCATCGGCTCGTGGGACGAGTGGAGGAGTTGGCGCTGGCGGTTGAGCTGCTGTCGCGCCAGGACGTTCGGTTGCTTACGCTCCTGGGTCCGGGCGGCGTTGGTAAGACTCGGATGTCGATCGAGCTGGCGGCGGATGCCGTTCTGCGCTACCGCGACGGGGTATGGATCGTCGCGCTCGCGCCGATTCGCGACCAGGCGTTGATTGTGTCCGAGATCGCACGCGTGCTCGAGGTGGCTCCGGTTGCGGGCGAGCCGCTGCGCCAGACGCTCTCAGCGAGACTCGCAGAGCGGCAACTCCTCCTGGTGCTAGACAACTTCGAGCACCTGCTTGAGGCGGCGGGTGTCGTTGCGGAATTGCTGGCAGTCGCGCCGAAGGTCGATGTGCTGTGTACCAGCCGAGAACCGCTGCGGATCCGCGGCGAGCAGCGCCTCCAGGTGGGACCGTTACCGGTGCTGGATGCCAGCGAGCTGTTCCTTCAGCGGGCGTTGGCGGCGCGTCCAGAGCTGAGCGTGGATGCGGAGGATCATGCGGCAATTGCTCGAATCTGCGGACGGCTTGACGGGCTACCGCTCGCACTCGAGATGGCCGCCTCGAGGGCGGCGATATTCGCGCCGCGCGCGCTCGAGATCCGTCTCGCTGAAGGGCTCGCATTGGCTGAGGGGCCTCGCGATCTTCCTGAACGACAGCGGACGCTGCACGCAACGATCGACTGGAGCTACCAGTTGCTCGATCCAGACGAGCAGGCCCTGTTCCGGTCGCTGGCGCCATTCGTCGGCGGGGTGCGGATTGACTCGGCCGTGGCGCTGTGGGGTCCGCCGTCGGTCCGGGGATTGATCTCGCTCGCCGAGAAGAGCCTGCTAGGCCGCCGGGAGGATCCGGATGGAGAGCCGCGGTTTTGGATGCTTGAGACGGTCAGGGAATTCGCGCTCTCACGCGCCGTCGCCGACGGTTCGGCGGAGACCATGGCTGCCGCGCACGCCGAGCACTACTGCGAACTGACCGAGCGAGCTGCTGCCGAACTGCTGGGCACGAACCAGCGCCGCTGGGTCGACACGCTCGAGCAAGAGAACCCAAACCTTCGCACCGCTCTCGATCGCTTGACCGCACAGGACCCGTCGCGCGCGCTTCGAATGGCCGCAAATCTTGAGTGGTTTTGGGTCATACGCGGCTATGTCTTCGAGGGTCGCGGCCGGCTGGTCGAAGCGCTCGTCTCAGCCCCGCCGGACGCTCCGCACCGGGGGCGGGCGCTCGCCGCCGCCGGACAGTTGACGTTGGACCTAGGCGAGGCAGCCGAAGCAGAGCCACTTCTCCTCGAGGCGCTCGAGCTCGCCCGGCGAGACGGAGACGCGCGGTTGGCCTCGCACGTACTCAGTCATCTCGGATGGGGTGCCGAAGCCCTGGGTGACCCTGATCGAGCCCGGGCCTATCACGTCGAGGCAATCGCCGCAGCGCGCGACGCGCAGGGAGGGCCGGCGCTTGAGCTCGCTCTGAACAATTACGCCGTCATGATCGCCAGGCTCGGAGACGTGCCCGCGGCGCGGCCGCTGCTCGAGGAGTCTTTACTCCTAGCTCGTAGTCGAGGTGAGCCGAGCATCACCGCCCTAACCGCGGGAAACCTCGCGATCATGGCCCTCGATGCCGGTGAGCTCGAGACCGCCGAAGCGCTGGCCCGCGAATCACTGGCACGAGCACGGGAGGTCGACTTCCGCGGGATGGTGTCCTCGGCGCTCGCCCTGCAGGCCGTCATCCAGCTAGAGCGCGGAAACCTCGATCCAGCGTGTGCGAGGCTCGCCGAGGCTATCGAAGCCGTCAGATCCATCCGCCACGTCGAAACCGTCGCATCCGTCCTCTCCGTGGCTGGCACGATCGCGGCGATGCGCGATCGGCCGATCCAAGCGGCGACACTCTGGGCGGCCGCGGACCGAAACCGCGAACGCGTACACCTCGCTGAGGACCCCAACGTCGAACGGTTCAGGGCCAAATGGCAACCGCAGGCACTTGCCGAAGCTCGCGACACCAGCACGTGGACGGCCGCCGAAGCAGCGGGAGCTGAACTGCCGCTCGACGACGCCCTCGATCTCGCGAGCGACGCAACCAGATCCAACGAGCACGACACCCCGGCCAAGCGCGACACGATCGCCACCTGACAGGCCAACTTTTACACCCGCCTCTGGCACACCATCTCGCATGTCCGCGGCGGCGCTATAGCCATCGGGGAACAGCCGCGGCTAATCCGTCTGCTCCGATTGCCGGGCGGAAGCGTTCGCCCGCGCTGTGACCCGATGCCTCCCACGACCCAATCTCAGGGGCGTCGCGACAATCGCTCCCGTTCTCGCGCTGTCCCGGTCCCACATCGCGTAATCGCTTCGGCGGATGACAACGCCGCGACCAGGTGGTGCTGGCAGCCGACGAGCTCGCGGACGGACGCCCGAGACTTCTGCGTTCCTGAGCGAGCGGGCGGCGACCCGGGCGCTGGTCGCATTACCGGATCGGACGATCTGGGGAAGTCTCGCTGTCGATCCTGAACGACCGAGCCGGGACTGCCGCGGCTCGTCCAAAGCGCTATGACGTGCTAGCCCGGACCGAGTTAGCACCAGCACGGCTCCTGCTGCTCCTCTCGCGGAAAAGCAGGGCCGCGGGCCGATGTTGTCGCAGGCACCGGCCGCCGTCGACCCTCGGGTCGCGAGATTGGCGAAATTGAGGGAAGCGGCTGATCGGGGCACGTCACCTGCAATGCCGCCGGCGAGGTAGTCGTCGGCAGGGCGCCTTCTGGCACTTCTGGGATGCGCGGCTTGGTCAGCGCGGCTGCGAGGCGCCGTGAGCGGGGGTGTGTCGCGGTCCCCGGTCGTGTCGGCATCGGTAATCGCGTGATGCTGGCGGTGACCGTGTCGCTCGAAGCTGCGATGGGCCAGAACGGCGGGTGCTGGGATGATCCTGTCGATGGATGTTCGAACTGACCGCGATCGCCGCAGCGATGGCCGGCGGCGTGATCGCCTTCTACCAGCTCGGCTACGGCATCGCGGCCTTCGGCGTCGGTCTCCTGCGCGACGGCGGCGTGAAGCTGTCGAGCGTTACGGAGCGGCCGCGGTGATCGCGGCGGCGATGGGGGTCCTGTCGTTTGTGGTCGCTCGTCCGCACGCCGGACGGGCGCCGAAAACTCCGCAGACATCACTCGCAGCCTCCGGTAGTCGCAATACGGGGCTCAACCGGAACACATGAAAGGGAAGTCCTATGAGTACAGCAGTCACACCCCGGCCCATCACGGCAGCCTCCCGGGCGGACGAACGCGCCGATGACGTAGCGGAAGTGTGCGTGATCCTCGGAATCACGGGCGTGTGATGGACAACGATCGGTGGGAATGGCCGGACGAGCTGGACGCGCTCACAGCCGCCCCCGGGAACCACCAGCTCCTGCTCGAGAACGACCGAGTGCGCGTCCTGCTGACGACCATCCCGCGGGGCGCGACCACAAGAGTCCACACGCACCGTTGGCCAAGCGTCGAGTACGTGCTCAGCACCACCAACTTCGTCCGCCGCGACGCCGATGAAAACGTCCTCCTCGACACGCGAGCCGGCGATACCGAGCCGCAAGTATCCGACGTCCTCTGGTCCGACCCCTTCCCGCCGCATTCACTCGAGAACGTCGGCGACACGGAGCTACGCGTGATCATGATCGAGATCAAGCAGCAATCCTAAGCCGAATCAGGGCCGTTCATCGTCCGCAGGGGCGCTGGTCTTATCTAGTGGATGCTGAAGTGCTGGGTAACCCAATGCACGTTCAGGAGGCCGAGGACAAGCAGCACGACGGCCACCAGGCCGACGAGCGCGAACACGAGCAAGATAAACGAGGCCATGCCGTAGAACGTGGGGGGCTGCCGATGACGCCTGCGCCCGGGCCCTGTAAACACCGAGAGCGATCTAGGCGACATGCGAACGCCTATGTTACGGCTCCCCGGCCGACCCGGCAGGCGCACCCTGACAGGAGTTGTGCGGCTCGGAGAGGACTGGGTGTCCGAATCGTCGCCTCGCGCGTATGGGCGCGCTGGCCCGGGCTATCGCGTTGACCTCGGGAGACCCGAGTAGCGCGCCATCGCGTTGGCGACGACCCGAGGACGAGATCGGGTGCTATCCGGAGCGATCAGAGATCACCCGTCCAGGGGCGACCCTTTCCCGGTGGAGGATCATTTGGGCTGAAACCACTACCGAGGGAAGCCATGCCGCTCTACCAGTGCACCAGCCCGCAAGGATTGATCGACGACTCCCAGCGAGAGAACATAGCCGCAGAGATCGCTCGCATCCATAGCGGCGCGACTGGGGCCCCTCCGTCGATTGTCACCGTCGTATTCAGCGACGCCGACAAGGGCAAGCTGTTCAATGACGGCCAAGCCTCAAACCGCTCAGTGCTGCTTGGAGTCATCCGCGCTGGGCGCCCTGCCGCGACACGCAAGAAGATCGTCACCGACCTCTCACAGGCGTGGGTCGGCATTACGGGGCAGGCCGAGGCTGATGTGCTTGTGATTCTGGTGGAGGAATCGAATTCGTCCGACAGCATCCGGATGGGACTCGAGTAAATCGCGCTCGTGCGGTGTCGAACCACGTGGCGGGCTTTCGGCGAGCCCACCTCCTATCCCGGCATTACACGTCTCTTGCTGTCACCGACCCGTGACCTGCATGGCGCGGAATCGCAGGCCGCTCGCCCGGGCTGGCGGCCGCCACCAAGTCGATCCGGTTGGCCAGTTGCCCTTTCCGGGCAACTCAGGACTTCGGGCGCGTCGCTGCGAGCGCTTCTCGTCGAGAGAGAGCAGGTCCCTGGCGAGCCAGAAGTGCTGCTGGTTTCACCCGGCAGCCGGGGGTGGGGTTACTGCTGGGCGGCTCGGGCGAGCACGCCGTCGATAACAACGTCGATGGCGAAGCGAAACCGCGCGTCGCCATCCCCGGCGACCATCTGCGCGGCGTGGGCGGCGAGCAGAGGGAACCGGTCGGGCGCGAGGGCGGCGAAGGCTTTGTAGAGCTTGTCGACTTGCTCTTGGCGGTCGCCGTCGTCGCTGCCGCGAGGGCGTCGCACCTCGTCCTCACTGGCGACGCCGGTCACCAGCAACACGAAGATGTCGCATGCCCAGGCGGCGTCTTGGGGGTCAAGCCCGCCGGCGAGCAGGATTCCCAGGAGATTCTCGGTCAGAAGCAGAACCGCTTCGGTCGTGGGTGGATCGGCCAGGGTCATCGCCGCGATCCCGGGATGAGCGATCAGTGCTTGGTGCGTGCGCTGAAGCAGTGAGTGCAGCTGAGCACGCCACCGTGAAGGGTCCGGGGGTTCGAGTTCGATTGTGGCGGTGACGCGATCCAGCATTGCCTGCAGCAGGCCCTCGCGGCCGGACACGTAGACGTAGAGCGACATAGCTCCCGTATCCAGGGCGGCTGCCACGCGACGCATTGTGACTGCCTCCGGACCGTCTGACTTCAGGATCGCCAGGGCTGCGTCGACGATGGCGTCCTCGCTGAGCGGTGCCTTTGAAGGGCGGTCACGGGTCGAGCGATGACGGGCCGAGGGGGTCATCGGTGTTGGACCGTCGGTGAGAGACATTGCGGACCGAACTCTACTTGACAAGTACGGCGTACGTGACGTACGTTGTACGTCGTGAGCCCGAACCACAAAATCCTCTTCGGTCTTGGGCTGGAGACCGGCGTGCACCAAGTGAGAGAGATGCTCGCGCACGCCCGCTTGGCCGACGAGGCGGGTCTTGACATCGTCAGCGTCGGCGACCATCCCTACTTCGCCGAGCGGGTCGACGCCTACGCCGCGCTGGGGTTCGTTCTGGGCGCAACCAGCACACGTCAGCGGAGCGGTGATCATGACGAACCTGCTCAGCCGTCCCGCTCCCATACTCGCCCGGACCGTCACGGGACTGTCTACGGTGTCTCGCGGTCGTGTCGTTCTCGGAATCGGTGCGGGCGGGATGGAGGAGGAGATCGCCGCGCTCGGTGTCCCTCGCCTCTCGCCGGGAGCCCGAGTACGAGCGCTGGAAGAGGCGATCATGCTCGTGCGAGCGCTCTCCGGCGGCGGCGATCCGGTCACGTTCGAGGGCGAGTTCTACCAGGTCACCGGCCTGACACCCGCGGCCGCACCAACGCCACCGATCTGGATCGGATCGGGAGGCCCGAAGGGGCTGGCGGTGACCGGCCGAAACGCGGACGGATGGGTGCCACCACACGCCGCCGACTGGCGAAGCACGCGGGTTGCCGAGTCACGGCCCATCATCGACGAAGCGGCTGCTTCGATCGGGAGAAGCCCCACTGAGATCGACACCATCTACCTCGTGACAGGACGTATTACCCGGGATCCCCTGCCAGAGACCCGCGACGCCGAAGGCCGCTGGACGGGGGGCGGAGTGACGCAGTGGGTCGAGGAACTGGCATTCGCCGTGCTTGAACACGGCGCCGCCGCCTTCATCTACATAGTCCGTCCTGGCGAAAGCATCAGCGACACGACAGTGAACCTCTGGGCACACGAAGTCGCGCCCGCCGTCCGCGAAGCAATCGCCAAGCGCTGACCTCCAGCAATCAGACAAGCGAGCTCGCGCTGCCAGTTCGTCGCCAGTCCCACCACTCTCAACCGCGCTGCCGCTCACGGCCGGATCGAAACGCGGCGAAGCGCGCCTCGCCGACAAAGCACGTCCGCGACCACAAAGACGGCTTCCCTCCCCCCCCAATCCCGAGACCCGATGGTCCACGACCGTCGGTGCCTGCGACGACATCGGCCCGCGGCCCTGCTTTCCGCGAGAGGAGCAGCCGGAGCGGGGCTGGTGCCAACTCGCTTCCGGCTAGCACGTCATAGCGCTTTGGACGACTTGCGATCGTCTGCGGGCTTGTCGACGCGGCACAGCTGCTTCGTCTGCGCGAGCGACACAGTCGCGCTCACCGGCCGGCTGGTCGCCGAACCCGGCGTTGCATATGCACACGAGCGGATCGGGTGACCGCGAGCTCACTGGTGCAAAGGACGAGCTGGGGAACTATCCGATGTGTCGGGCGAACTTCTCCTCGTCACGTTTGCGGAAGTCGCGCCCGCTAACGCCGCCCACCGCCGGCATCACCGCCCCGGGTGTGTGCAATCCATACATCCGATTGGCGCCCGAAACGAGAGGTCGAGCCTCTTCCCCTAAAGACGAGAACCAAGCGTCTCGGCGAGGGTGGCAAGACTTCTGCTCGCCTCCGGGAGCCTGGAAGTCGCTCGACGCGACGACGCGCGTCGCAAGACCCTGTGCGGACACGGGCGGTATATCGACGGCAGTCCTCCGCCGGTGACCGGCCTGGCGATTGCATGCGTCGCGAAGCGCTCGTCCGGCGTCGGCGCCGGCGCAGGCCTCCGTAGCAGTCGTCCGTTCGGAAGTGCGCGGATCGGAAAGCACTCGTCAGCGAGATTGCGATTCTGCTTGAAGGACGCGCCCATAGACGGGCTTCAAGATTCCCGCACACGGCTGCTCGACGTCGGCCCGCCTCTGGGACGCCGCCGCGCCACCGCTCAAGGTGTGCCGCGGGATAGACCGCCCGGCCGACGCGCCCAGGGCGCGCTTCGAGCGGGCTTACCGTGCGCGATCCAGCTGGCCGCTTCGTTCGCGCGCCCGATGAACGCGATGTTCCGAGGCGTCGACCGAAGAGGCGACCCACCCCGGCGATGGCCGCGGACGAACGGCCGCGCTCGTCGCGCGGCCGTTCGTGTCCGACGCTATGCCCGTCGCAAGCGAGCTATTGGCAGTACGGCAGCACTCCTGTCCAGCATTTCCCGGTCGACGTGACTGTGTAATTGGTCTGGGCCGTGTAGCCGCCATAGAAGTAGGTCAGCGGCGAGGGCAGGTGCTTGGGGGGGCTTCCGATTACGGGAGTCAGGTTGTTCGTCTCCAGGGTCTGGTAGCCGTTCGTGCTAGGACCGGGTGAGTAGCTGACATACGCTCCGGGCTTCAGCTTGGGGTTTGTGCAGAAGACCGAGAATCCGATGAAGCCGTCATCGTTGAGGCAGCTGGAGACCTCCTCCGCCATCTCCATCTCGGTGTTCTCGTAGACCGCGTGCGAACCGCCACCGTAGCCGAGCACACCACCACTGCTGTTGTTCCAGCGGTCGCCGACGCCGAGACCGTATACGTCAGGCACGTTCACGGCGATCGCGCTGCCGTTGCCAAACGACGCTGCCGCCACGGTCAGTATGCCTCCGTAAGCCGCCCCCTCGATCGCGTTGATCGAGTCACCGCCGAGGACGGTGTTGCAGTTCGAGGTGTAGTTCTGCGTCGGGATCACGATCTGCCACACGCAGACATTGTTGTTCCCGGAGATCGTTTGGTCGGTGAACTGCACGCCGTCCTGCCGCTTGTTGTTGCCGATGAAGAACTCGTTGTCCTGGAGGCTGGCCGCATCTGGACCCCAGGTGGTGTCGTACTCGCCGGTGAACTGCTGGTCGACGAGCTGTGCGGTGATCACGCTGACGTCGATCGGCCCCGACGTCTCCTTCTGGTGGCGAACGATTTTCACTCCGCCCGAGAGGCCGGCGAGCACCTCAGGGTGTGGAATGTGCTCCTTGATGTAGGCTTGGGTGTCGCACGTTACCCGCTGCCACCCGTTGGCGTTGTAGCGATAGCAGCCCAGCTCGTGCGGCGGCGGCGGGAGGCGAAGCTGAGTCCCAGGCGAGAGCGGTGACCCAGTTCCGACCACATTCGGCGCGGATCCGCTCGAGCCCGTGCTCGCGGCCGAGCTGCCGGTCACGACCAAGCCAGCCAACGCGCTCACTGCGAGAACCGCGAGGAACGCGCCGCGAGCCGGCCACTCTTGGTGGCGTAGGCCCGTGCGCAACACGTCGATCAGTCCTGTTTGCAGACGTCGTCTCATCTCGTCTCCTTCGGTCTCGGCGACGTCACAGCGACATCACCAGGTACCGGTGTCCTGCGTCCTTGCCCCCCGGCAATTTGATCTACGCCGAAATCATCAGGGCAACACGCTCGTCTGCACAGCCACCCTAGGTGTTGAGTCGTCTCACCTTGAGCCCATATCCGTTGACAAAGAGCCGAAGGACCCGACCCAGGGTTCTATCGAGATCACGACGGTGGGATCACCTGCTCAGGTCGCGCTCGCTCACGTTGCCGCATTGGAACGCGAGCTCCACCAGCTGGCCGCGCTTCCGGTCCGGGTTATGCGGCCAAGGCCATCCTGGGATGCGGCCGGCGGCGCGCGCTGAAACCGTCACGACTCCCCGGTCGCCAAGGGAGTCGTGCGCCACGAAGGCGAGCTGACGATCGGGTTCGTGCCAAAGCCCTACCTCACGCCTGGCACGGTCGGAGCGCTGGATCGTCGCCATGGGAGGCGTCCGCTCCGGCGGCGGCCGTTGCCGAATGCGATCGTTCGGACCGGACTGCTCGAAGACGCGCTCGTCGCCGAGAGCAGGGCCGGCGGGACTGGGTGAAGACTCCGCGTCTTGCATTGGCAACCTCGTAATGCGTGGCTTCGGCGCACCCGGCCAGCAGAGGGAAGACCTGCTCCGTAAACCGTGCTATAGCCTCGCGCCTCTAGCGGCCACCGATGCGCCGCGGCCCTTCCGTTCGCTGGGAGGCAGCAGTGCAGGGAGCCAGGAGGCGGATCCTCTGAGCTCATAGTGACGTGCGGAACGCGGGAGCGCTCGTCGCTCGGCGGTCTGAGAAGATGCGCCGGCCCGTGTGTACGTGCATCAGACGAGCGGCGTGCCCCGACGGCCGTTGGGCGTTGGTTCCGTCGTGATGGCACGCGGCTATGACCCCGCAGCGTGGCAGGCGTTCTGCCAGGCACTCGTAGGTGCCGCGGCGGCACTAACCGGGCTGCTGTTCGTAGCGGTGTCGATCAACCTAGAGCGCATTCTCGAGCGCCCGGATTTCCTGCCGCCCAGAGCCGCGGAAACGCTCGCCGCCGTCCTCGTGGTGCTGGTGAGCTGCGCGCTCACCCTCGTCCCCCAGAACACACGAATGTTGGGCATCGAGCTGCTCGTGATCGCGCTTACGCTACTCGCGGTCACCCCCCGGCAGCTCGCCACCCGGCGCGAGCGGCCCGAGGACCCTGCCGCGTGGCACCGTTCCCGCATCGCCACCACGGCCGCACCCGCGATCCCGACGGCGATCACCGGCATCTCGCTCATCGTTCGTTGGGGAGGTGGCCTGTACTGGCTCGCGCCCGCCGCCCTCCTCGGCATCGCGGCGGCCGTTTACAGCGGCTGGGTGCTGCTCGTGGAAATCGTCCGCTGAGCAATGGCCATCTTGACTGCCTGCACCGGGAAAGGCCGGTGTGTCGATCGCCGCCAAACCGTGGCCAGGTGACCTCATCGAGCCGCGCCGTTCCTGGGACGACGACTACGCACTCGAATGACTTCGCCGCGCGCGACTGGCTGCTGCTCCCGGACAAGCCCGGTCACGCCGCCCGGCCGCCGGAACCGCGCGATTCGCCGATCGCGCGGCTAACACGAACGAGGGCGGAAAGCCCACCCTACCTGATATGCACCGCTGCCGGGGTCTCTCGACCCGACATTGCGGTGAACGCGATCGCGCGGCGGGGATGGCCCTGACGGTCCAGATCGTGGCATTGCTATAGCGCGGTCGGCGCCCTGGCCGACGCGAAAGCAATCACGCGGCTCGTGCTAGGACGCGACAACCGGCGTGATCGACATGTCGCCTAAGGACTCGTCCGCTCCGGCGCCGGCCGCTGGCGAATGCGATCGTCCGGACAGCCTGCTCAAAGACGCTCTTGTCGCCGGAAGCACGGCTGCGACGCCGTCGTGCGGCCAACTTGGCGGCTCCCCTGAGCGCGGGGCGCGATCGGCGGGTGTGTGGCGCGAAGAGCGTCGCGTTACGCTGTGGCTCGTGAGCGCTATGGAGAAGCTGCGCGGTCGCATGGCTGAGCTCGCGGACTTGGGTTGCGCGGAGATGTTGCTCAACTGGGATCAGCGGGTGATGATGCCTCAGGAGGGCGCGCCGGCGCGGGGACAGCAGCTCGGAACGCTGGCTCGTATCGCCCATGGGCGTGGCGCCGCCAAGGAGATCGGATGGTGGTTGACTGAGCTGGCCGGCGCGTCGCTCGATGAGCTCGATCGCGACATCGTGCGGATCGCGCGGCGCGACTGGGAGAGGGCCTGTCGCGTTCCCGACGACCTCGCCGCTGAGCTGGCTCGGGCCGGCGCCGAGGGGCACGAGAGTTGGCAGCTCGCGCGAGAGCGGGACGATTTCGATGCTTTTGTGCCGGCTCTGGAGCGTAATGTCGAGTTGGCGCGTACTTACGGTGAGTGCGTTGCGAGCGAGGGTGAGAGTCCGTATGACGGGCTGCTTGGCGACTATGACTTCGGGCTGCGCACCGACGACCTCCGTCGCGTCTTCGGGCAGCTGGCCGAGGCACTGGCGCCGTTGGTGACCGAGGCTCAGCTGCGCTCGCCACGTCACGCGCTGCAGATACCGGAGAGCGCGCAGCAGGCTGCCGTGGCAGGCGCCCTGCGCCGACTCGGGGTAGACACCGGGAGCTGGCGGGTCGACGTGTCTGCCCATCCCTTTACCGCGCGGATGGGCCGCCGCGACACGCGCGTGACCACCCGCTATCAGGACGGCAACGTCGAGTCGCTGCTCAGCTCGCTGCACGAGTTCGGCCACGCGCTCTATGAGCGCCAGATAGACCCGGTGCTCGAGCGCACGAACCTTGGACGCGGGACCTCAATGTCTGTTCACGAGTCACAGAGCAAATTGTGGGAGAACCACGTTGCCCGCAACCCCGCGTTCGCAGAAGTACTTGTCGCAGAGCTGGCAAGCGGCGGATTCGTGGTGCCAGCCAGCGAGCTGCACGCGGCGATGGTTGGTGTCGAGCCCTCCCCGATCCGAGTGTCCGCCGACCCGCTTACCTACCCACTTCATATCGTCCTGCGCTTCGAGCTTGAACTCGCTCTCATAGAGGGTCGACTGACAGTATCCGAGCTGCCCGTCGCATGGCAGGACGGGATGCGCCGCCTGCTTGGCGTGGAAGTCACCTCGAACACACTTGGCTGCCTGCAGGATGTCCACTGGGGCCGCGGGGCCTTTGGCTACTTCCCCAGCTATGCGCTCGGCTGTTTGATCGCCGCGCAGCTATGGGAGGCGCTGCAGGACGAGCTGGGGCCCCGGGAGGAGGATCTGCGACGGGGAGAAGCGACTTCCATCCAGCGCTGGCTTGCCGAGCACGTGCATCGGCATGGACGCCGGGTTGACACCCTCCCTCTGGTCGAGCAGGCCACGGGCGCGCCGCTTGGGATCAACCCGTTCTTGCGCTACGTCGGCTCGCTGGCCGGACACTAACCGGTTTGCCTGTTGGCTCGAGCCGGCGACAGCACTGCCATGCGCGCCTCCTGAGTAGCTGGGGTGGGGAACAAGCCGCGCACAGCTCTCACTCCTAGCTGTTCGCGTCTGCCCCGCGGGCAACGCGAGCAACGCGGGCGACGCGGCGAAATGCAACCGCCTCCGGGCAAAGGCGACCACCGGATCCCCGCCAACGCCGTGGCCCGAATTGGTGCGAACCGATCACGACTTCGGGGTGCGATGGCATTCGCCACCGGCCGGCCCCGGAGCGGACGAGTTCTTAGGCGACAACGCCGAGTGTGTTCTCGCTGCGGCGCGCTCTACCTTGGCGCGGAACACGTCCAGCGCGTCCGGCCGATCCGCTCCGGCTGGCACTTGATTTCCAGCAGAAAGTGTTCACCCCGCAAGCGTGAACCCGCCGTCGATGTGCTCGCCTTCCACCCGGAAGGAGCGATGCGGGGTCGAGATCGAAGGTGCCGAAGACGTCACGAAGCAGCTTTTACGACGTGAACCCGCGCAGCGGGCATCTGCGCCTGCCTCACCACGCCGGTTGCGGCGGCGGACCTACGCTCCCGCGCAATCAGCGATCACGTAGTAGCGGGTGCAGATTGTCTGCGGCCTGTACTCCCGCTTGATTTCCGCGTTAAGGACGCGCTGAGATACATGTTCGGTCTTGAGAAGCGCTGCGTAGACGAGGTTGGCTCGTACCCTGAACAGGATGTCGGCCGTGGTCTGACCGGTCTCCTTGAGGAAGCGCTTGAACTGCGCACTCGTCGAGAACTGATTACGTTTGTCAGCTTCGAAGACCTGCCGCACGCGCCGCGCGGTGATCGTGATTCCATCGGCAGCGGCTCTGTCCTCGTACCAGCGGTCCTTGATCAGAAAGGCGAGCACTCCGGGCGCTAATGATCCGAACAGCTGCCTACAGGCGGCCCTGAGAATCCGGATCGGAGTCTTCCTCAGGCTTGGAATCTCTCGACGAGCGCCCGCGATGCACGCGTTAAACCTCGGCGGGTCCGTTGGCACGATCACGGGGCTCGACTGCGCAGCGCTGGTATGTGCCGCGATCCTGATCCAGTGGTTGAACTCATGTCGCGTTATCACGGCTCCGGCTACGATCGCGACGTCTCCGCCGGCGCCAAACGCTGGCGCCGGCCAAAATGCGAGGGCAAGAATCGCGAGCAGGACGGCAGTCGCCCACGAGCTCTGGCGCCCGCTTCGGCGGTGACGGGCCATGGCAGCCGAGAGCCTAATCGACCGCGTTGCCGAGAAACAAGATCAATTGCGGCTCACGGGGGGTCGACGAAGCATCGCCAGCGGGAACTTGACGTGACCGCCGCGGGAGCGCATCTGCGCCACCGCAACGGCGGGCACGCCTACTGCCACCCAAGCCGGTAACTAGGTGCAGGGTCCTTGCTCGATCGAGGCGTCCAGTCCAGTCCTCAACCATTCATTCGCTCCGGTTTGGGCTCTAAGCAGCCGCCGCGACCGAGGGCCAGGAGCCGTGCCGACGGCACACGCCGCAGCTGCTGCTCCCGTCGTCACAAGCGGCTGCGATAGTGGTGTGGCTCGTGCAGGCGGAAAGGAGTCACTGCACGGCCAGGCAGCTGTCGCCGGGAACCGGAAGGACGAGAACGCAAGCGCGGCGAGGTTGCCCACGCAAACGCGCGATTCTGCACGCCGCCCGAGCCCTGCAATCGGCGAGAAGCGCGTTCGAGGATGGACCTCGCACAACTGCGTTCGTCCTCCGCCCGTCGTCCCGCCGTGCGATCGGATTGGCGACCAGACGCAAGGTCGCGATCGACGGGTGCTAGCGCCGTCCGGCAAGCATTGGCTTGCGCACCCGAGCCCGCCGCTGTTCATCGGCGAGCGACGGGAGGGTCGTGCCAATGTGCAGCCTGCCGCTCCGCCGGGGGGATGCGGCGGTCTCTGAGCGCGCAGCAGCAGCACCGCTCCTCGTCCATCTGGGAAGAGATCGGAGGTGTCGCGCTGGCTTCTGCTCGGTCTATGAGAGCGAGAGCGCCGGGGTGCTTGCTGCTCTGCCCGAGTCAGGCGATCGGCAAGCACGTTCGCGACCGCGGAGCCGACGGCGGCGTCGCACCCGCGTTCCTGCCAAAGATGGCATGAGCAGCAGTCCGGCGTGTCGGTCGGGTGAAGGTGGCCGGCCCGCCGTGTCGAACGACATGCGTTGAAGGCGCGCGCGGTTGCCCCCGCGCGGCCGGTCATTCGGGTAGGAAGGCCGACCGTGATCCACGGTATGCGATGGGTCGGGTTGCACGCTGCGCGCGGGTGTTCGACGCGAGGGGAGACGTGATGACGATCGTGATGGGACTCGACCAGCATCGGGCGCAGATCACCGCCGAGTGGCTTGACACCGAAACCGGCGAGGTCTCCCGCGGGCGGGTGATGCCGGCGCACCGCGAGTCCGTGCGCCGGTTCCTTGAGCGGTTCCGCGGTCAGGAGTTGGAGGCGGCGCTCGAGGCGACGACCGGCTGGCGGTTCGTGGTCGAGGAGCTGCGGCGGGCAGGTGCCGGTGCGCATCTGGCCGAGCCGGCGGAGACCAGCGCGATGCGCGGCAACAAGAAGCGCGCCAAGAACGATCGGGCGGACGCCAGGCATCTGCGCGAGCTGCTTCAGGCAGGCAGGCTGCCGGAGTCGTGGATCGGGCCCGATCACATCCTTGATCTGCGCGCGCGGGTCAGGCTCCGTCATTCGCTCATCGACGATCGCGGCGAGTGGCAGCAGCGGATGCAGGCTGTGCTCTATCACCACGGGGTGCCGAAACGCGCCGACTTGCTCACGCGCGAGAACCGCGCCTGGGTCAGCGAGCTGCCGCTGCCAGCTGCGGGACGGGAACAGATCGCTATCGCCCTGGCGGTGATCGACGCGATCGACCTGCGGCTGGCGCCGTTTGACCGGGAGCTGTGTCGCTACGCTCGCCGCCAGCCAGGCTGCAAGGCGCTGATGGCCCACTACGGGATCGGCGCGCTCACGAGCGTCACGATCCTCGCCGAGCTCGGCGATGTCAGTCGGTTCTCCTCCTCGCGCGCGGTGGTCCGGTATGGCGGCATGGACATCACGGTGCACGCCTCCGACAAGCGCCGCGCGCCCGGGCACCTCTCCCGCCAAGGCCCGCCCGCTTTGCGCTGGGCGCTGTATGAGGCCGCTCAGGCCGCCAGCCGCGAGCGCTCGCCGGACCGCGACTACTTCCTGCAAGCCGCCGAGCGGCTCGGACGCAACCGCGCCTGCCTGGCGCTCGCGCGCAAGCTGCTCAAACGCTGCTACCACACCCTCAAAGACCTCGGCGAGGAGGGACTCGCGCCCGCATGAGCTTCCCTCGTGCGCGCACGCCTTCTCAAGCCGATGCACCGCGGCCAGCTCCCGGCATTGCGCTGCCGCCACGCTCGCGTGGACGGCCTCCAAAGACTGAGCGGCCGCCTTGCCCTTCCCCAAGCGGGAACCCCATCACCATCATGTCGCCGGCCCGGAGCCAACCCGAGGCCGTGGACCAAGATAAGCATGGGCACCCGCGCGCACACAACGCCGATAGCGCCAACCCGGCGCCCGTCAAGCGCTCCGCGCTCGGCCCTGCGGGCCGCCCTCCGGGTGACAGGACACCGGAGCTGGCGCTCACACACAACCAGGTGGCCGAGCCCCGGCCACCCCCCCAACAACTTCACCCACACGAGCTTGACAAGACCCGACTGCACAGATAAGCGCAACTCCGAGCAGATCGGCCCCACCAGCCGGACGGCCCATCCTGCATCGTGTCTCGAGATTGGCGAATGGGAGGTCCCTGCTGTCGCGCCCGTCGAGCCCTGCCTTCACGTTCCCGCAGGTATGCGGGCGAGCGGCTCGTGCGGCTGTCTCTCTCCGGTTCGAGCAGCCGGTAGCGTCGACGTCGCCAGCGTGGCTGCTTTGGCTCACGAGCGCCCACCCGCTCGACGCGTCGTGGGCCGACGGGCGATTCAATCGTGACGAAGCCGCGCCCTTCAATTTCGCTTTGGCCGCCCGGCGTCGCGCGCGCAGCCCACGCTGCTTCTCATG
>CAVVTO010000018.1:0-600120 GCA_963751185.1 uncultured Solirubrobacterales bacterium | reverse complement strand
TGCTCAGCGGCGCCACGGATATGTACCTGTCGACGGTGGCCAACCGCCAAGGCGAGATCGCCAAGCAGCTCACGATCATCGCCACGATCTTCCTCCCGCTCTCGTTCCTGACCGGCTTCTTCGGGCAGAACTTCGCGTTCCTGACCGGGCACATCCAGAACAGCACCTGGTCGTTCTTCGTGCTGGGTCTGGGGTTGCTGGCCGCCTCGATCGCCGGATTCTGGTTCTTCTTCCGCCGCCGGGGCTGGCTGAGGTCGACCGAGTAGACGCCGATCGCAGTCGGCGATAATCGACGGGCTGCTTCACCACGTCCTGGTCATCCTCCCTGGGTTTCTGCTCGCGTGCGTCGATCTGGCTGCCCTGCCGGGACCAGGTGACGCTCGACACGCTCTCTGCAGCGGCGTCGTGCTCCTCGCCGACCGGGCGCGCGGCCTCCTTGAGCACGGCACGATCCGTCGCCGGATCGAGCGCGGCCTCGGGCTCGTACTGATCGGCCTCGGCTGCGAACTCGCGCTGGAAGTCACCACGCGGTAGCGCCGGCTCGGGCAAACCTGTCGAACACCCCAACCCCCCGCGAGACGCGGGGGGCGGGCCGCTGTGACGTCAGCTGAGCTTGAATATGAAGTCGTACTCCTTGCCGCCGTTACGCGACAGCAAGATCATCTCGCCGCGGCTGTCCCGGTAGGCGCCGGTCCCACCGGTGATCGACAGCGTGCTATTCCGGGTGTCGTAATACGGGCCCTGGACCGTGATCTGGCCGGCCTTGAGGAACGTCGTCCACAGGCACTCCCAGATGCCCTGAGCCGGTGCGACTCGGACGCAGAAGCCCTCGTCGTGCCCGACCTGCTTGGTGTTGGCGACGTTGAACACGGGGTTGTTGAACGTGAGGATGTTCCCCTTCACGTCCTTGCCGCCGCCGGTCGGAATCTCGGTATCGGTGATCGCGTGTTCGATCACGTGAACCGTCGTACCGGCGTTGTGGGCTCGAATCGGCTTCGCGGAACTGGTTCCGGCGGCGACCGCGCCGACCGTCAGTGCTGCGGTTGCGGCCAACGCGAACGTGCGACGGCGTGGCTTGCTGTGCTGCATGGTCCCCCTCCTCATGGTGGACTCCAGGTTGGGCGGCGATCCTACGCGGCCCACCCGACGTCCGTCGAGCGAGCCAGCCGTGGGCGGCTCAGTGCCGGGCCCGCATCTCGGCCAGTCGATCGGGATCGAACTCGTCGGAGCGCACCCATCGCAGCAGCGCCTGCTCGGACTCGATCACTCGATCGGCCGCGGCCGGCAGTTCGGCCGCGATCTCCAGCGGAATCTTGAGCACTCCGTGCTGGTCGGCGTGTAGGAGGTCGCCGGGCGCGACGAGCAGGCCGCCGATCTCGACCGGTTCGCCAACCGTCTCAACCCGCACGTACGAGTGCGAGACCGCTGGCCCGGCAGCGAAGAAATGAAATCCCATCGCCCGTGCCTCATCCAGGTCTCGGACGGCGCCGTCGGTCACGCAGCCCACGCAGCCGAGCGCGCCGAAGATCGTTGCGTGGACCTCGCCCCAGAGCGAGCCGTGCGCGGGCGGATCATCGAGGTCCTTGACGACCACGATGCGCGGCGCGCGGATCGTGCGCGTGTGCGCGTAGAGGGCGTCGTTACCGGCGCCCGACCAATCCGGGTCGGGCGCTCCGCGCGCGACCATTGTCGCGGTGGCGGCAAACCCAACCATCCGCCCGAGCTCGGGGAACATGCACCGGATCCGGCTGTCGGCGAACCCGACGTCGCGCGGCTGCAGATCGAATGTCTCGATCGCGTTGGCGAGCGTCGGCGCGTCGTAGCGGGCGAGCGCCTTGAGCAGGTCTTCCATCCCGCCAGCCTATGGCATCGGGTGTCGAGGCCTCGCGGCGGTCCGCCCGGCGGACTCGGGCCCGGACCCGCCCAGAGCGGTCTCGGCGCCGGCAACGACGAGGGCGACTAGCCGACCACTCAGGGCGGTCGCGGCGCCGATCGGAACGAGCAGCAAGAGCTGCTTGGGATATTTCTCCCGCATAGCGAGAGTTTTATCCCAAGCGAGCGAGGTCGTCCTTGGCTGAGAGGCGCGCCTTTGTTGCCGTCATGACGCGGCGACCAGCCGGAGGGGGCGGGCTCACGCCCGCTCCCTCCTGCTGGAAGCTTCGCCGCCTGACTAGAAACCGCGGCCGGTGATCAGCCCGGTGAAGTTCGGCGTACCGATTCCGGTGGCCTCGTCGTACCCGGGGGTCACCGGGAAGAAGCCGTTGTTGTTGCTCACCTGGTGGAACCCGGTGATGTCGTGGAAATCCGCTGCGTCCGTGAACGGATTGTCGAACAGCGAGTACAGGACATAGTTCGCGTTCCCGGCGCGGTGGCCCTTGTACGCGTCTCGATCAGTGAACAGCGCCCCGAACAGCGGTGCTGAGAGGCTCGTGCCACCGATGTGGAACCACCCTGGAGCACCCGGGGTCGGGGTCATTCCGAAGCAGGCACTCGTGTAGTCGGGGCCGGTCGGGTTGGGCGAGACGTAGTTCGACCCGGTGCAGTACTCCGCGTAACCGGTGAGCGGATCCGCGTTGGCCGAGACGTCCGGCCCCTCGCGGCACGGTTGGCCCGCCGCCGCCAGAGCGCAGTTGCTCGGGCCGTAGGCCGTGTAGCGACTGATGACCCCGGGGCCTCGCTGGTAGTTCGGCATCGGCCAGAAGATGCTGTTACCACCTCCACCCGCACCGTAGGCGCCGCAGTCGACGATCCCAGTCGAAGTGGCGATCGACGAGTTATTCCCGCTGCAGACGTCGAGCGTGTTCCACACCGCCTCGGTTCCGAACGGGTAGCTCGGGTTGGGGTTGCTACCTGGGTCGAACGACTCGAACGAGGTGCCGCCCGTGCTGGTCACCCAGGGCTGGCTGGCAGGGTCGAGTTGCTCGATCGGGGCGTGGTCGCTGAAGGTGCCATCCCTGAGGCACTCGAAGGCACCGGTGTCGCCTGAGGACGCGAACATGCTCTGGCCCTGCGCCGCCATCTGCTCGAAGAGGACGTTTTCGGCCTCGGCGTATGCGAGTCCGGCATCCGCCTCGCACTCGCCCCAGCTCGAGCTGACCGAGTCGGCGATGTCCTGGTTGGCGATCGTGGCGTACTCATCCAGTTCGGTCTGGCCGGTCTCGTCGTTGGGTAAGTTGTAGACGAGAATCGAGTTGGCGTCCGGCGCGATCGTCAGATCCTGTTCGATGTCGGCCTCGACCTCGATGTCACCGCCGTAGCCGTAGAAGCACGTGTCCCCCACCGGGCACTGCGACGTGTTCGGTGCCAGCGGTCCGCCGTCGACATTGATGTCGACGAGGCGGGGGGAGTAGTGCGAGCCGTAGAACGTGTGCGCCCAGTTCGTGATGTCCGAGTGGTTGTAGGCGGACTCCTCGAACACGGCCACGGTGGCGCCGGCGCCCTTGGCGCGCGGGCCCGCGTTGGGTGCGTTGTAGATGCTGTTGGTCTGCGACGGCGTCAGCCCGCTGCAGCCAGGGCCGCCGCCGTACCCGTTGAACGGCCCGTTGGCCGGGATCGCTTGGAGCTGAGCCAGGGTCTTCGGATACGGGATCTCGCAGCTCGGCTCGCCGCCGTGTCCGCGGAACTCGCCGAGCCGGACTGAACGCTCGCTAGCGACTGCAGCCGGACCGTGTTGGTCAGCCCGACCACGCCGAGCACGCTCGACGCGAGGCTGGCGGGCACCGAAGCCGGCGTGGCGTTCGAGTAGAAGCTCACACCCTGCGCGCTCCGGTAGTTGTCGATGGTCGTCGCGAAGGCGGCCTCGATCTGGGCGCTGCTCCCGACCGCGCGAAGCAGGAAGGGCGTTGCGGTCGGCTGCACGGTCAGCCCCTGGCTCTGGAGGTAAGTGGTCATCGCCTGCACCGTGGCCTGCGACGGCGCGAACTCGGAGTCGAACTGGCCCGCGCCGAGCCAGTGGCCGTAGTCACCGCTCCCGGGCGTGTACAGCTCGTTGAGCAGAGAGTTGAGGCCGGCCTCGTTTGCCGGCGCCAACACGACGTCGACGCTCATCTGACGCGTCGTCGAGATCTTCCCGGTCTTCTTCGCCGTGGTCCGGAGATAGCTACCTCGGATATGGGCCAAGCGAGGCCGCGCGCTGCGCGCCAGCATGTGCCCTCCTGGAGTTGCCGCCGCCGCCCCGCCCGCTGCCGCGAGCGCAAGCGCCGCCGCCGAAACGAGCCCCACAAGAACACGCCATCCGTGTCGCTGAACTGAACCTGCCACCCTCATCCTCGCTCCTCTCTGCTGTTCCCTTTCGGGCACACATTTCTGGCCGCGCAATTCAGACCGGCGCGCGGCGCCCGGGCAGCATATCCACCCGCCAACCCGCCGACAAGGACGCTCCCGGCCGCCCCCAACCGCCAATGTGGTGGTTCAGACCCGCTCGGCCGTCCGGAGCCGATCAGCCACCGCACGGGCGATGATCAGATCCTCCAGGGCTACCCCCACCGACTTAAACACAGTGATCTGCTCCTCGCTGCGCCGGCGGGCGCGGCCGGCGATCACGTCGGCCAGCTCGTGGGCGAAGCCGTCGTTCGGAAGCTGGCCGGCGGCGATGGCCTGAAGGATGTCACCGGCCTCGGCCAGCGCCGCCTCGCGCGTCTCCACGACGATCGTCGAGCGGGCCAGCAGCGAGCCGTCGAGCTCGCGGAGGTCCGGGCGGTAGGCGCCGATGGCATTGATGTGCGTGCCCCGGACCACCGCGGCTCCGTCGAACACCGGTGACGCGCTCGTAGTGCACGTGCACACGACGTCGGCGCCGGCCACCGCGTCCGGCGTGCCCGCGCTCGCCTCGATGTCCGCGGCGCGCAGGCGTGCCACCAGTTCGTGGCCGCGAGCGCTGGCCGGTGAAGAGGCGACGATCGTGACAGTCTCGATTGGCAGTACCGCGCGCATCGCCTCGACGTGAACAGCGGCCTGGGCTCCGGCGCCGAACACGACCAGCCGGCGGCTGTCCTCGCGGGCGAGGTAGCGGGTCGCGAGCGCGGACACCGCGGCGGTGCGAAGGTTGGTCAGGGCGCTGCCGTCGATGAGTAGCTCCGGGGTCAGGCTGGTCTGGGAGAAGAGGACGTAGAGGCCCTGGATCAGTGGGAACCCGCGACCCGGATTCTCAGGGCAGATCGTCACCAGCTTGGTGCCGGCGCCGTGGGGTCCGAACGCCGGCATCAGCAGCATCTCGCCCTCGGGACGCACCCCGTCGCGCGGCATCGAGAGGGCGATGCGAGGAGTGACCTCCAGCGGCTGCTCGCCCAGCGCCGCGAACCCCCGCTCCAGCGCCCCGATCGCAGCCGGCAGCGGAAGCGTCTCCATCAGCTCTGCCTGGGCCACATACGGTGGCCCGCTGACGATGCCGCCGGTTCCGTCAGACACGGCTGAAGAGCCTGGGCCGGACGACATTCACCTCAGTAGTATAGTACGCGTCACATAGCGGAATGGGCACGACTGCTTGACGATCACTGTTGACGGGGGGTAGGTGACCTGCGGCGTTGCCTGACCTGAGCAAGCTGATCACACCAAAAAGGGTCGCGGTTGTGGGTGCCTCCCCGCGCGAGAACTCGGCCGGGAGCGCGGTCATGCGAACGCTACACGGGGTTGATTTCACGGGTGACCTCTACCCGGTGAACCCGCGCTACGAAGAGGTGCTCGGCCTGCGCTGCTACGCGTCCCTGCGCGAACTACCGCAGACGCCGGACGCAGTGTTCATCGGGCTGGCTGCCGCCGGCTGCGCGGACGCGCTGCGGACAGCGGGCGAGTGCGGCATCCGGGGTGCGGTGATCCACGCGGCCGGGTTTGCCGACGCGGGCGCACGCGGGGCGAGCCGGCAGCGCGAGCTCGTGCGCATCGCCGAGCACTACGACATCGCCCTGTCCGGGCCCAACAACATGGGCGTGCTCAACCTTCTCGACCGAACCGGCCTGTGGACGATGCCGCTCCAACGCGCGATCCCGGGACCGGTGGCGATCCTCAGCCAAAGCGGGTCGGCGGCGATCGCCCTCTCCGAGGACCCGCACCGGTCGGGCCTGGCCTACATCCTGACCGCCGGCAACGAGGCCGCCCTCGAGCTCACCGATTACCTCGAGTACGTGCTCGCCGACGATCGCGTGCGGATCATCCTGATGTTCATCGAGATCATTCGCTCCCCGGCGCGCTTCGCGGCCTGCGCGCACGAGGCGGTGGCGCGTGGGAAGCGGATCCTCGCCATCAAGGTCGGCCGATCGGCCGGCGCGCAAGCGCTGATTCGCAGCCACACGAACTCGATCGCCGGCGACGACGAGACCTACGACGCCTTCCTCGACCAGTGCGGCGTGATCCGCGTACCCGACTTCGACGATCTGCTGGAGCTCGCTGCGCTCTACGCGGCCTATCCGGACCCGCCGCCGGCGCCCGGGGCGGTAGTGATGACGACCTCCGGGGGCGAAGCGGCGCTGGTCGCGGACCTGGCCGCAAGCGGAGGACTCGAGCTCCCGCCGCTGCCCGCGCGCACGCGCCGCCGGCTCCAGCAGACCCTCGGCACATTCTCGCTCCCGCACAATCCGCTCGACGCGTGGGGCAGCGGATGGGATACCGAGCGCTTCCGCACGGCGATGACCGAAATCGCGACGGCCACCGGTATTCCCACGATCATCGCGGGACTCGACGCTCCCGCCTCCGGGGGCGGCGACGCGCACATCGCGCGTGAGGTGGTCCGAATCTTCGCCGATCTCCGAGCGCTGACCGGCCGGTACTTCGTCATCCTCAATACCACCGCAGCCTCGGGCACCGACCCCGGTGTGGCCGAGCTGGCGACGCAGCTCGGCATCCCCTGCGTGTCGGGGCTGACCGGGGGCCTGGCGACGATCGCGCGCTGGGCCAGGCATCCGCCGACGCCGGCCTCGATACCGCCCCGCGTCGGTCGGCGCGCCGAGGTCGGCACGCTGCGCGAAGCGATCGAGGGCGGTGAGCTCGCGCCCGACGCCGGCGCCGAGCTACTGACTGCGGCCGGGGTGCCGATGGCGCCCGTACTGTCCGTGCGCTCCGCGCGCGAGGCGACGCGCTCAGCAGCCGACCTCGGATACCCGGTCGTAATGAAAGGTCACGGAGACGGCATCCTGCACAAGAACGAGCTCGGCCTTGTCGCGGTTGGCCTGCGCGACGCGGCGGCCGTGCGGGCAGCGTTCGACCGCCTGCAGGCGCTCTTGGAATCCAGCGCAGCCGAGCGGCCGGCAATCACCATGCAGCCGTTCGAGCAGGGCGCGGAGCTGTTCATGGGCGTGCGCAACGACGCTCACTTCGGGCCGGTGACGGTCGTCGGCGTCGGCGGCACCGACGTCGAGTCGGCTCGCCGGGTGGCGATCCGCGTGGGCGAACTCGACCGTCGCACCGCCCGTGCGTTCCTGCTCGGGTCCCCCGCCGGGGTGGTGCTTCGTGCGGAAAGAGCTCAGCGCTACGACGTCGGCGCGGCGGTCGCCGCGCTGACGCGTCTGTGCTCGCTCACCAGCGCGCTCAAAGACGTCGTAGACGGCATCGAGGTCAACCCGCTCGTGGTCCGCGAGAACGGACGGGGGGTGGCCGGGGTCGATCTGGTCGTGGTGCCGAGAACCACCGAACACAAGGAGCGATGAACGTCATGACGGAATCGGCTACCGATCCGGATCGGGTGAACGAGGCTCTGGAGTGCGTGGACTATGCGGTCGATGACCGTGTGGCCACCGTCACCCTGAACCGGCCCGAGCGGATGAATGCGATGAACCTCAAGCTGTGCGACGAGGTGCAGCGCGCGGTAGCGGCCGCCGACCGTGCCGAGGACGTCCGCGTGATCGTGCTAACCGGGGCCGGCTCCAAGGCGTTCTCGAGCGGTTACGACCTCGGCGACGACGACATGGAGATCAACGTCGAGACGTTGAGCGCCCGGACGAGAATGGATCTGGCCTTCACCCAGTCCGTGTGGCGGTGCACGAAGCCGACGATCGCGATGATCAACGGTCACTGCCTCGGGGGCGCGCTCGAACTTGCCCAGATGTGCGACATGCGCTATGCCGCCGACACCGCGACCTTCGGTGTGGTCGAGACCCGATTCTCGGTCGGTGTCGTGACCATGGTCATGCCGTGGGTGATCGGTCAGGCGAGCCGCGAGCTGATCTACTCCGGGGACACGTTCGGGGCCGAGGAGGCGATGCGACTCGGCCTGGTCAATCGCGTGTTTGCGGCCGCCGAGCTTGAGCGCGAGACGATGAAGATCGCCCGGCGCATCTCCCGCGTGGCGCTGGCCGCGCTCCAGTGGAACAAGCGGGCGATCAACGCTTCGTTCGAGGCGATGGGATTCGACGCCGCTCTGCGCTACGGCAGTGACCTCGCGGTGTTGCTCAACGCGACCTCGACGCCCGAATACCACGCGTTCGACGAGATACGCCAGCAGCAGGGACTGACCGCGGCGATCCGGTGGCGCGAGGCGCAGTTCAGGCCGTTTGAGTGACTGGCAGCCCGAACCAGTCGCGCGAGTTCTCGGACAGCACCTGGGGTAGCCATGACTCCGGAAGCACCGCGCGCAGCTCGGGAATGCTGACACTGTCCCATTGCGGATACCCGCTGCCGTACACGAGGATCTCGGCTCCGCCCATGCTCTCGACGAGACTCAACCACCTCTCGAGGTCCTGACCCGTCTCCAACGGCCCGACCGACACTCGCACATGTGACCGGAGGTACTCACTCGGCAGGCGCTGCGTCCAGGGGATCTCGCGCCTGAGCCCCTTGTAGTTCGCGTCGAGCCGCCACAGGAAGGGTGCGATCCAGGTCGCGCCGGACTCCAGGAACACGAGCCGGAGCTTCGGGTAGCGCTCGAACACACCGTGCGTGATGAAGCTAGTCAGGTGACTCATGAACGTCTCTGGGATCAGGGTGTAGAAGTCGAGGAAGTAATTGATCGTGCCCTGCGCCGCCGCCGCCGGGGTGACGCCCCCCGAGCTCGGCGCGTGGATCGCGATCGGCAGACCGCTCGCCGAGGCCGCCTCGTGGATCGGATCGAACAGGGGATGACCAAACGGTTTGCCGACGCCGTTGTCAGCCATCAGCACCTGCTTCATGCGCGGGTTGGCGGCCATCCGGCGGACCTCATCGGCGGCCAGCTCGGGGTGCTGGTTGGACACGACGATCGAGCCGAATAGGCGCTGGTCGCGCGGCAGGCATTCCTGCACCAGCCAGTCATTCGCCGCCTGGGCCACCGCGGCCGCGTAGTACGGGTTGGGGTTGGTGTCGACCCACCGAGCCTCGCCGTGGGTGAGGATCGCGGCCGCGATGCCACACGACTCGATGTGATCGGAAAGGGTGAACTCGAGGTCGGTGCCGGGCAGGCCCGTGGGTGGGTATGAGCCCTCGCGGAAGTGATCGGAGGGGTTGGCGAAGCGGCCCCGTGCCGTGTACGGCAGGATGAAGCTCGGCGCACCTGAGGTGGCAAACTCCCTCCAGCCTTCGTCGAGGTAGGGCAGCAGGTCGGCGCGCGACCCCCAGCCGTGATGCACGTCGCAATCCACCACCGCCGGCTCGGGTGTCATCCAACCCTCGGCTGAGCGTGACGCTTGGTGTCGACGAGCACTCGGCCGTCACGCACCTCGATCGGATACGTGCGCAACCGGTAGCGCTCGTTCCACAGCGCGCGCCCGGTACGCAGGTCGAACTCCCAAGCGTGCCAAGGGCAACTCAGCACGGGCCGGCTGGGGTCACGCGTGAGCCCCGCCGTCCCGGCCTGCGGCGCGGTGAGCAAGGGCAGTAGCTGCCCCGAGCAGACCGGCCCGGATTGATGAGGGCACACGTTCCTGACCGCATACAGGATGCCGCCCCAGCGGATCACGCCGATCTCCTGCTTGCCGACCTGGGTGACCGTGACCGCGCCCTCGGTGAAGTCGGATGGGCTTCCGATGTCGATCACGTGGCATGGTCCGCGACTCGTTCCCGGGACGCCGAAGCCGCCGGGCCGGTCCAGCCGTACAACTGCGCGGCATTGTCGTGGAACACCTTCGCGTGCCAGTCCCGGGGAAGCCGCGCCGCGACATAGTCGACGTCGTCGGCGTCCCAGTGGGGGTAATCAGAGGCGAACATCAGCAGGTCCTCTGCGCCGTAGGCCTCGAGTGCGGAGATCAGCTCGTGGGTGTCGGGCGGCGAGTCGAGCGGCTGGGTCGAGAGCCGCACGTGGTCGTGGAAGTACTCGCTCGGCGCGCGCTTCACCCAGGGCGTCTCGATCCGGAGCCGGCGATAGGCGTTGTCGAAGCGCCACAGGAAGCCGGGAACCCAGGCCACACCGGCCTCGAGCAGAACCAGCGTCAGGTCCGGAAACCGGTCGAACACGCCGTGGGTGACGAAGCTCGTGATCGTCGTCATCATGCCCTGAAGGCCGTGGGTGTGGTACTCGATGTAGTACGACGGCTCGCCGCTGGCGCTGCACGGTGGCATCATCCCGGCCGCCCCGAAGGCGTGGATGGCGATCGGAAGGCCGTGTTCGGCGCACGCCTGGTAGATCGGGTGCAGCAACGGATGACCGAGTGGCTGGCCCACGCCGTTGCCGGCCATGATCACCTGCACCATCCGCGGGTCCCCGGCGTGCCGCTCGATCTCGGCGACCGCGAGCTCGGGTATCTGCCCGCTCACGACGATCGAGGCGGTCAGCCGTTCGTCCTGCTCGAGCCACTCCTGGCTGGTGAAGTCGTTGGCGGCGCGGGCGATGTCGGCGGCGAACATCGGGTGCGGGATCGCGGCTAGGAACAGCGCGTCGGCGTGGGTCAGGACCCCCCGCACAACATCGTGGCGATCGAGCAGTTGCTCGCGCACCATCGGGAGGAACGAGCCCGGGCGGCCGCCGGTCGGAGGGTTGGCGTCCCGCCGGAACACGCCGTGGGGGTTGGTGAAGCCGGACTCGATCCACATGTGCACGGGACCCGAGCGTCCCGGAGCCCGGACGTACTCCTGCCACTGGGGGCTCAGGTACGGCTCGAGATCCCCGTCGTTCGGCCACGTGTGGTGGATGTCGACGTCGATGACGGTGCCGGTGTACATGTCCCCATCCTCCGCGGTGATGCGCTCGGCAGAGCACACAGGGTGATATGTAATATGGTACACCCGATGCGGATCTTGGCATCTCCCGGAGCCCTCGCGTCCTGAGATGCTGTGGATCGGGGTCGACGTTGGCGGCACTTTCACCGACCTGGTCATCCTCGACGATGAGACCGGGGAGATCCGCGTCGCCAAGCGGCCGTCCACCCCGGCTCGGCCCGACGAGGCGGTGCTCTCGGTCATCGACTCCGCCACCCGACCGGACGAGCTCGCGGCAGCTCGGGGCTTCATCCACGGCACGACGATCGGGTTGAACGCGCTGCTCGAGCGAGACGAGGGGCGTCTGGCCCTGCTCACCACGCGCGGCTTCCGCGACGTGCTCGAGATCCGCCGGGGCGACCGCGCGGAGCTCTACAACCTGTTCTGGGCGCCTCCGGCTCCGCTTGTGCCCCGGCGCCTGCGCCTCGAGATCACCGAGCGGGTCGGCGCCGACGGGTCGCCCGTCGTGCCGCTCGTCGGCGAGGACGTTCGCGTGGCGGCGGCGCGGCTGGCCGAGGAGGAGATCGAGTCGGTGGCGATCGTGTTCCTGCACTCCTACGCCAATCCGGAGCACGAGCTGCAGGCTCTCTCGCACCTGCGCGAGGCGGGGTTCGAGGGCGACGTGTCGCTGTCGCACGCCACCTCGGGCGAGTTTCGCGAGTACGAGCGCACCTGTACGACCGTGATCGACGCCTACGTGCGCCGGCAGGTCAGCGCATACTTGCGGCGGCTCGACGACGGGCTGGCCACCGCGGGGTTCGACGGCCTGAAGCTGATTACTCGCTCGGGGGGCGGAGCAATGACGTTCGCCGAGGCGCAGGCGCGCCCGTTCGAGACGATCCTGTCAGGTCCGGTGGCCGGTGCCGAGGGCGCGTCCGTGCTGGCACGCGACATGGACCTGAACGCGGTCGTGACCGCCGACGTCGGCGGGACGAGCTTCGATACGGCGCTGATCGTGGCCGGCCGTCCGCACAAGCTGTACGAGGGCGTGGTCAACGGGCTCCCCGTGCAGGCGCCCTGGATCGACGTCCGCTCGATCGGCGCCGGCGGCGGATCGATCGCCTACGTCGACACCGGCGGGCTGCTGCGGGTCGGGCCGCGGAGCGCCGGGGCCGTGCCCGGCCCGGCCTGCTACGGCGCCAGCGGCGACGAGGCCACCGTGACCGATGCCGCGCTCGTGCTCGGCATGCTAGGGGACGGGGTGCTCGCCAACGGGACCACGCTGGACCGGGAACTCGCGAGCGACGCTGTCCAGCGCCTGGCCGCAGAGCTCGGCATGTCGATGCAGGATGCGGCGCGGGGCATCGTCGAGATCGTCACCGCGAGCATGGCCAACACGATCACGGAGATCACGATCGACCAGGGCGAGGATCCCCGCAAGGCCGTGCTGATGGCGTTCGGAGGCGCCGGGCCGCTGTTCGCGACCCTGCTCGCCCGGCAGCTCGGGATGACCCGGATGGTGGTGCCGCCGCACGCCGGCAACTTCTCGGCCTACGGACTGCTCGTCGCCGACCTGGTCCAGAGCCACGCACGCACGCGCATCCGGGCCGTCGCCGACGGCGTCCTCGACGACGCGAGGGAGACGCTCGCGGGGCTGTTCGAGACGCTGGGTGGCCGGCTGACCAACGGCGACGCCGGCGCGGGGGAGACCGTGCGCGAGGTCGCGCTCGACATGCGGTACGCCGGCCAGGAGCACACGATCACGGTCGACGTCCCGTGCTCGACCGACGGTCAGATCGCGGTCTCGGCCCCGGAGTTGCTCGAGCGCTTCTCCACCCAGTACGAGAAGACGTACGGGAGCACGATGGACCTCCAGGTCCAGATCATCACCTGGCGGGCCACGCTTCACACCCGGCTGCCCCAGCGGCGAACCCAACCCACGAACGGTCAGCCCGCGGCCCACGGGCCTCCCGCGCCGGGGCGCCTAAAGGCGCGAACGCTGCGCGCGTACTCCTTCGCGGCGGCCTCGACGGTCGACTTCGCGATCGTCGACCGCGCCTCGCTGTCGGCGAACGGCAAACTCGATGGCCCGGCGATCGTGATCGAGGACACGGCCACGACGTACGTGGACGTGGGCTTTCGGGTCGAGCCCCACCGGTCCGGAGCGCTTCTCATCAACCAGGAGGGAGCGGCAGAATGACGCTCGTCGACGCGGAGACGGTCGGGAAATCCGACCTCGTCGTGATCCGTGCCGGGGCGCGGGACGCCGCCCCGGCGGGCCGGGCGGACGTGATCACGACCGAGGTGATCCGCCAGGCGCTCGGGTCGGTGGCGCGGCGCATGAAGCAGACGCTGGTGCGGACGGCGTTCTCGCCAGTGATCTACGAGGTGCTCGACTTCGCGGCGGCGATGTACGACGACCGGGTCCGGCTGCTCGCCGAGGCGCCAAGTCTCCCGATCTTCATGGGCACGATGAGCTTCTGCGTCGAGGAGGCGGTGGCTGGCGTCGGTGGCCCAGACGTGCTCCGGGACGGGGACGTGATCCTCTACAACTCACCGTACGGGACGGGCTCCCACGCGCAGGACTGCGCGGTCGTGATGCCCGTATTCCTGGGCGGGAAGGAGATCGTCGGCTACGCCGCCATCAAGGGCCACCTGCTCGACATCGGCGGCAAGGACCCGTACTCGACCGACACCGTCGACGTGTTCCAGGAGGGGACGATCTTCCCCGGCGTATGGCTGTACCGAGGCGGCGAGCTGGTCCGGGACGTGTACCGGATGCTGCTGGCGAACACGCGCGTGCCGGACATGGTGGCCGGCGACATCAGCGCCGAGGTGGCCGGCGTGCGCGCCGGCGCGTCGGCACTCGTGGCGCTGATCGAGCGCTTCGGCCTCGACGTCTTCCGCGATTGCGTGGAGCGCATGTACGACCACGGCGAGTCGCTCGTCCGCGAGTGCCTGGAGCGGATTCCGGACGGCCGCTACGTCGGGCGCGGGCGGATGGACAACAACGGCGTCGACGACGACGAGATCCCGTTCGAGGTGACCGTCGAGGTCAAGGGTTCCGACGTGACCGTTGACTTCTCGGCCGCCCCGGACGCGCAGACGGGGCCGATGAACTGCCCGATCGCGTCGACCGTATCCGGGGCCCGGATCGCGATCGCGATGCTCGCGGGCGGCGCGGATGACTCCCCCAACGAGGGGCACTTCCGGCCGCTTGAGGTGATTGCTCGCCGGGGGTCGATGTTCTATCCCGAGTCGCCCTCGCCCTGCTTCCTCTACGGCTGGCCCGCCGACCAGTCGATCGAGGTCATCTACCAGGCGATCGCGCAGGCGGTGCCGACGATGGTGCCCGCGTGCAGCGGTGGCGACATCTGCGGGATGGTCTGGTGGGGCAACCGCGAGGCCACCGGCGAGCCCTGGGTCGACGGCTCCGCGCACCCGATCGGGCACGGCGGACACAGTCGGGGCGACGGCGCCAGCAGCGTGATCCACACCTCGGAGGCAGCCAGCCGGTTCACGCCGGTCGAGGTGTGGGAGCAGCGTAACCCGTGGCGCCTGGATCGCGTCGAACTGGCCGCCGACTCGGCCGGCGCCGGACGCCACCGCGGTGGCCTCGGCGTCGACTTCGCGTTCCGGATGCTCGAGGACTCCTATCTCACCGCCGCGGTCGAGCGCACCCGCAACGCTCCGTGGGGACTCCAGGGCGGCGGATCGGGCCGGCCCAACAGCGTTACGGTGATCTACCCGGACGGACAGCGGGTGAGCCGCGGAAAGCTGACCCGGCAGCCGCTTCCTAAGGGGACCGTGGTCGAGCTCCGGACCGGTGGCGGTGGTGGGTACGGCGATCCGGGCGAGCGTGACCCGGCCGCGGTGGCGGCCGACCTCCGGGAGGGTTACATCACGAAGTCACGCGCGCGCGAGGACTACGGCCACTCGGATGGGGACCGCGGGTGAACTTCGTCGAGGAGCCGGCCCTTCGCCGGGAGGTGGCCAACCGGCGCGAGGACCTGTTCGATCTCGCCGCGCAACTGGTCCGCATTCCCACCGTGCTCGGAGCGGAGGAAGAGGCCCAGCGTCTGATCCACGAGCGCCTGGAGAGCGCCGGCTTCGATGTGGAGCGGATCGAGCCGGACGCCGAGGCCGCGCTCGAGGATCCACGCGCGGGCTATCCGTCGCTGTCCTACGAGGGCCGGAGCAGCGTGGTCGCCCGGCTGCCGGGTTCGGGTGGCGGGCGCTCGCTGCACCTCAACGGCCACGTCGACGTCGTCCCGGTCGAGCATCCGGAGCGCTGGCAGCACGACCCGTGGGGCGGTGAGATCGCCGACGGTCGTCTTTGGGGACGCGGCGCCGGGGACATGAAGTCCGGCTTAGCTGCGTGCGTCGTGGTCGCCGAGATCCTGGCCGCGCACTGCGAGGATCGACGGGGCGAGCTGATCGTGTCCTCGGTGATCGAGGAGGAGTGCGGCGGCAACGGGATGTGGTCGGTGCTGCGGGCCGGCCACCGCGGCGACGCGACGCTGATCGCCGAGCCGTCCGATCTGTGCCTGGACTTCGCCGGGACCGGCGTCGTATGGGCGAAGCTGATCGCTTCCTCGACGGCGATGCACTCGATGGCGGCTCGCCGTCACGGCGCCTTTGACGACCTGGCCGACGCGGTGGCCGCGCTGCGCCGGCTCGAGGCCGAGCGCAACTCTCCACCTCGTGACGAGGTGTTCGCGGCGGTGTCGGACTGGCCGTTCGGCACGTCGATCGGAATGATCGGCGGCGGCGTTTGGACGTCGTCCACGCCCGAGGAGCTGATCGCGCACGTCCGCATCGGCTTCGGGCGGGACACAGAGCCCGAGGAGGTTCAGAAGGCCGTGGCCGATGCGGTCGCGAAAGCGTCCGACCGGGTCACCGTCGAGTTCGCCGCGTTCCGGGCCCATGCGCATTGCCACGACCACACCGGACCGTGGCCCGAGCTTGTCGGCGCGGCCCACCAATCCGTGCTCGATCGACCGGTCGTCCCGGCCGCGATCACCGCCACGAGTGACGCGCGCTACATCACGGGCCCGTGCGTCAACTACGGGCCGATCGCCGGCGCTCTGCACGGGGCCGACGAATGGGTCGACCTCGCCTCGCTCGAGCAGGCCGCGACGGTGATCGCGCTCGCGGCCGCGACCTGGCTTCGGGCTCAGGCCGCGGCGTAGATCAGACCCGCGGGCTCAGGCGGTCAGCGTCGGGGTTTGGCCGACCGCCGGCGGCTTCCACTCCGGCGTGGGCACGCTCGAGCGGAGCAGCTGTGTGTACGGGTGCTTGGGCCGGTCGAGCACCTCGGCCGTGGTGCCGGTCTCGACAAACTCGCCCGAGCGCATCACGACCATGTCATCGGTGACCTGGCGGACCACGGCCAGGTCGTGACTGATGAAGATGATCGACGCGCCCGTGCGGTCACGCACGTCCGCGATGACGTTCAGCACCTGAGCCTGGACCGAGACATCGAGCGAGGCCACCGCCTCATCCATGACGACCACCTTGGGATCCGCGGCCAGGGCGCGCGCGATCGCGACGCGCTGGCGCTGGCCGCCCGACAGCCCGCTCGGATAGGCCCGCATGTCGCGCTCGTCGAGCCCGACCAGATCGCCCAGCTCGAGGGTCTGCCTGACGCACTCCTGCTTTGACAGTCCCTGGTGTAGCCGCATGACCTCGGCCACGCAATCGCCGACGCGCTGGCGCGGATCGAGGCTCGAGTACGGGTCCTGGAAGACGATCTGGAGCTCTCGACCGCGCCTGCGTCGTTCCCGGGTCCCTCGCACGGTGCGGGTGCGATCACGACCGCACACTCGCACGGTGCCGGCGGTCGCGGTCTCGAGTCCGGCCAGAATCCTTGCCACCGTGCTCTTGCCTGAGCCCGACTCACCCACGATGGCCAGCGAGCGCCCGGGTTGGATCGTGAACGAGACGTCGGCCACCGCTACCGTGGTGCCAAATGTCTTTCGCAGCCGGCTGACCTCGACGATCGGGGCGGCGTCGTTCTCGGCCATCGAGCTAGCCCGCCTTGAGGGCCTGGGCCGTGCGCAGCTCGGCGCTCCGCCAGCAGCGCGCCGCCGCTGCGCCGTCCTCGAACTCGGTCATCGGCGGTTTCTCCGCACACACCTCGACGGCGTGTGGGCAGCGCGGCCTGAACGGACATCCCGTCGGCGCCTCGAAGGCGGGAATCGCTCGGCCCGGGATCGACGGGAGGCGGCCCAGCGTGTGGTCGATGCTCGGCCGCGAGGCGACGAGCGCGGCCGAGTACGGGTGCAGTGGTTCGGAGTGCAGCCGGTCCGACGCCTGGACTTCGACGATCTCGCCCGCGTACATGACCGCGGTGCGGTGCGTCACGGCGCGAGCAAGCTCGAGGTCGTGCGAGATGAACAGCATCGACAGTCCGCGCTCGCGCCGGAGCGCGTCGAGGATCGCGACGACCTCGGCCTGCGTGGTGACGTCGAGCGCCGTGGTTGGCTCGTCGGCCAGGATCAGACGTGGCTCGGCCATCAGGGTCGAGGCGATCATCACGCGCTGGAGCATGCCGCCGGACAGCTGGTGGGGATACTGGCGCAGACAGCGCTCCGGGTCGGCGATCCGAACCGCTTGGAGCTGCTCCACGGCTTGTCGCTGGGCCTCGGTGCGAGACACGCCCTTCGTGTCACAGAGGCCCTCGATCATGAACGCGCCGACGCGACGCATGGGATTGATGGCCGCGCGGGGATCTTGGAAGATCATCCCGATCTCCTGTCCACGCAGCGAGCGCAGCGCGGACTTCCCGAGCTCCAGGATCGAGTGATCGTCGAACCGCACACGCCCGGACACGCGCGCCGCCGGCGGCAGCAGCCGTGCGATGGCGCGCGCCGTCATCGTCTTGCCCGAACCGGACTCGCCGACGAGTCCGAGCGCCTCCCCGGTGTCGATCGAGAACGAGACGCCGCGCAGGACAGGCTTGTACTCGCCGTCAACCGGGAGCTGGACCTCTAGGTTGTCAACCTCGACCAGGCTCACCGTGCCCGCGCCTCGTTTCGGGCGAGCAGACGGTCGCCGAGAACGGAGAACGACAGAACGGCCACCACCAGGCAGATGCCCGCGGCGATCGCCTCGGTCGGATAGCCCTCGACCACGCCCTGCTGCCCGGAGGCCACCATCAGGCCCCAGTCGGACTGTGGCTGCTGGACGCCGAGGCCCAGGAACGAGATCGCGGCGAGATCGACGGTGGCGTACGCGAAGGACGAGATGGATACCGCCGCGACCAGCGGAAGGACGTTGGGAAGGAAGTGGCGGAAGCAAATCCGCCAGCTCGATAATCCCTGCACGCGCAGAGCGGCTATGTAGTCCTTCGCCGCCTCAGACACGGCACCCGATCGCACGCTTCGGGCCAGGTAAGGCGTATACGCGATTGCTAGCGCAACGACGGCGGCCGGCAAGCCGGCTCCGAACACCGCGACCGCGAGTACCGCGAGCAGGATCCCGGGGAACGCGAACATGACATTCAGAATGCTGCCGAGCGTCGCGTCATACCAGCCGCCGAACCACGCCGAGGAGATGCCGAGCGCGACGCCGACCGTGGTCGCGATCGCGACCACCACGGCCGGCCCGAGCAGGCTCGTCCGCGCGCCCGCGAACAGGCGCGACAGCAGGTCGCGGCCGCTCTCGTCGAAGCCGAGCAGATGACCGCCCATCGGCCCCACGAAGGCGTCGTTGAGGTTGACCGAGTTCGGGTCGTACGGGGCGATCAGCGGGCCGAACAGCGCAAGCAGCACGAACAGGATGCACATGACCAGCGCGATGTTGCCGACGACGCCGAGGCCTGTGCGCGTCGCGCGTCCCTTCGGCGAGAGGCGGCGCAGACGCGGGATGGGGGCGACAAAGCTCATGCGGCCTTCGCGGTCCTCAGCCGCGGGTCGATCGCGGCGGCGATCAGGTCGGCCGTGGTGTTCACCAGCACGAAGGCGACGACGAGAATCAAGGTCACCGCCTGCACGACCGGGAAGTCGTTGTTGAGGACCGACTGGATCAGGAGATTCCCGAGTCCGTTCAGGCCGAACGCGGTCTCGATGATCACCGTGCCCGCCAGCAGGCTGGCCAGGGCCAAGCCGGTGATCGTCGAGACGGGCCCGAGCGAGTTGCGCAGGACGTGCCGGCGGAAGATGAGCCCCGGGGCGAGCCCGCGAGCCTCGGCGGTGGCCACGTGATCGCGGCCCAGTTCCTGCCTGACGGACGCGCGCGTCGCGCGGGCGACGAGGCCGACGAGGCTGAGGGCCAGGGCGAGCGAGGGCAGGAACATGTGGTCCAGGCGAGACCCGATACCCGAGCCCGCGCCGAAGACCGGAAACCACCCCAGGTCGACGGCGAAGACCGCGATGAACACGGCCGCCAGGACGAAACTCGGCGTGGCCATGCCGATCGTGGTGAGGACCATGATTCCGTCGTCGGTGGGTCCCCTTCGTCGTGCGGCCAGTGCGCCCAGCCAGATGCCCAACACGATCGTCCAGATCGAGGCCAGGCCCACCAACCACAACGTCGTCGGCAGCCGCGACGAGATCAGGGCGGAAACGGGCTCGTCGAACACGATCGATTGTCCGAAGTTGCCCTGGAACAGGCCCTTGACCCAGAGGACATATTGCTCCGGCAGCGGATCGTTGAGGTGGTAATGGGCGCGGACCGCGGCGATTTGCTGCGGAGTGGGCTGGCGGCCCTTGAACAGAAACGACACCGGGTCGCCAGGAGCGAGGTGCAGGGCCCCGAAGACGACGACGCTGGTGATGAAACAGGTGGCGACCAGGCCCGCGAGCCGCCGCGCGGCGAATGACTTCATGTCAGACCGAGCCTACGGGTACTTGGCTGCCGGCCTAGCGTCCACCAACTCCAGTCAACCACGGCCAGTAGAGGTCGCTGGGGAGGGCCGCTTGCACCCCTCCGATCTTGCTGTCCATATACGTGGTCAGGTACACAGCCACGACCGGGATCCAGGGCTCGTCCGCGGTTATGAGCTGCTGAGCCTGGGTGGTGTACGTCGCCCGCTGGTTGAGGTTGAACGTCGCGTTGGCCTTGTTCAGCAGGTTGGTGACGTTGGGGTTTGTGTAGCCGGCGTAGTTCTCACCGCCGGTCGGAAGCGCGATCTGGTCGTAGAACTCGAGCGGGTCGGGAATGTCCGCGTTCGCTTCCTGGTACATGAACACGTACTTCGCGCGGGCCGAGGCCGAGGTGAAGAGGGCGCCGAACTGGCCCACCGAGAGCACCTTGTTGACCACGGTGATTCCCGCCTGCTGGCCGGCCTGCGCCATCTGGTTGACCAGCTCGGTGGCGCCGACCGACACCGGCGTGGTGGCGATGGTCACGACCGGGTTCTTCAGTCCTGACTGCTGAACCAGTTGCTTGGCCGCGGCAATGTCCTGCGTTGGCGCGGGAAGCTCGCCGTAGGCCTTGGAGTAGATGGGGACGGCCGACCCCCAGGTGTTCGGACCGGCCAGGGCGCGGGAGACGGTGGCCGTGCCCAGGAACTGAGAAGACTGGACGCCGGCGTAGTCGATCAGCTTGGCCACGGCCTGGCGGAGCTTGATGTTCGATCCGATGCCCTTGAGACTGGTCGTGGTGAGTGTGTACAGCGTGGTCGAGGGGCCCTCGACGAGCGTCCCGCCGCTCGACTGCAGCTTGGGCAGCGCGACGGCCGGCACGAGGAACTCGCCATCGACCTCGCCGCTCAGCAGGGCCTCGGTTGACGTGTTCGGGTCGCCAATGAACACGAACTTGACCTCGTTGGTGAGCAGCTTCTGGTTGGCGGCGTTCCACCAGTTCGGGTTGCGCTTGATCGTGATGCTCTGGCCGGGGCTCCAGTTGACGAACTCGTACGGGCCTGTGCACATGGGCCCCACCGACGGCGATCCGTAGTTAGAGCCCTTGGCCTGCACGAAAGCCTTCTCGACCACCATGCTCAGCGGCGTCACCAGCAGGCGCTCGAACACGCTGTTGGGACGGGTGAGCTGGATCGTCACCGTGTACGGGCCGGTAGCCGTGGCCGTCTTGAAGGCGCCGAGCGTGAGCGGCATGAAGTAGGAGCCAAGTGACGGGTTGAGCTGCCGGTCGAGGCTGAACGCCACATCGGTCGCGGTCATCGTGTGGCCGTCCCAGAACTTCACGCCTTGACGCACGTGGACGACGTAAGTGGTCGGGTTAGTCTGGGTGATCGACGTCGCCAGCCCCGGCTCGACCTGGCCGGAGGGCAGAAGCTCCTCGAGCGGTTCACATAGGTTCGCGAGTACGAACTCGTCGTCGTAGTCGACGACCTTGCCCGTGTCCATCGTCAGGGGCTCGCCGAAGTTCAGGTTCCACGTGATCGTCCCGATCGACTTCGTCGCCGCCGGCACCGTGGGGACCGGGGTCGGCAGAAGGTCGGCGCTCGAGGCCGTGGTCTGGCCGGAGGTCTGCGTGCCGCTGGTGGCCGTGCTGGGTGCCTTCGCCCCGCAGCCCGCGACTACGAGGGCGCCCAGGACGATCGTCGTCAACACTGACTTGTGGGTGCGAATCATGCCGGCCCCCCGGGATAGTTGGCGTCGAAATGACAGGTGCTTTGCGACGGGGCCGCGCCGGCGGCTCGATTGGCGCGCGCGGTGGCGGCACAGGCCGGACCGCGGCCAGACAGCTCGGGCGCCCGAGCAAGCCGCCGGCGTGGCCGGCGCTGGCTAGCCAATTCCAGCGACGGCACAACGGAGCCGCACCTTGCGACCCTCCCTCGCAACATGGCACGTATGATATATGACTCTCGGGCCATGGGTGCGTCAATCTTCGGGCCGGTCGGCCCAAATCCCGCGAACGTGGGCGAGGTGACGGCGCATGATCTTCTCGACGCGTGGGGCGTCGCGGGCAAGAAGGGCGTCGAGTAGCTCTAGGTGCTCGGCCGCCGACGCGGCCAGGCGTTCCTGTTGGGCAAGCCGCTCGAGTCCGTAGAGCCGCGTGCGCGCGCGGAGGTCGCCCACCACCTTGACGATCTCCGCGTTGCCCGCGAGTCCGAGCAGCTCGAGGTGGAACCGCCGGTCCGTCTCCAGAAAGGCGATGAGATCTGCGGCGGCGGCCGCGTCGACGATCGCTTTGGCCAGGGGCCGAAGGGCGCGTATGGCTTTTGGCTGAGCGGTCTCGGCAAGACTCGTCACGGTCGGCACCTCGATCAGGCTCCTCAGATGCGTGATGTCATCGAGCTCCTTATCGCTGAGCTCGGTGACCCGGAACCCCTTGTTGCGGACGGGCTCGAACAAACCCTCCTTGGCCAGGTCGAGCATGGCCTCGCGCACGGGCGTGGCCGAGATGCCGAACCGGTCGGCCAGCACCGGAACTGAGTACACGACGCCAGGGCGCATCTGGCCCGAGATGAGCGCGGCCCGGAGCGAGTCGGCGATTTGCTCGCGGAGACTCTGCTGCGCGGCGAACGCGGGAATGGTGAGGCGGAAGTCCCGGGCGGCGTTCCCTTCCCGGGATGAATCGGACTGCAAGGCGAGGTCTCTGGCCACGTGCTACCTCCGCGTCGGCACACCCGACGCCGGTGCCGCGCCGGGCCGGCTGGGCCTGGTTCATGGGACACGTCACGACTGTGATGTGTGACATCCTACAAGCATGACCAGACGCGCGGTCGGCCTGACCGGCGTTGGAAGCCGCGTATAAGTCAGCGGGTAGTATGGCACACAGCATGCATTTCACACCGAGCCCTCGACGGCCGGCGCGCCGGTGACGGACCGCGGGCGGGACGGGACGCTCGGCGACGTCCGTGCGGCCACTGACGTCGGCGGCACGTTCACCGACCTGGTGTGCCTCTACACCGACCCCGCCACGGGGACCCAGCAGCTGGTTACCGGGAAGTCAGACACGACCCCGCCCCGGTTCGAGCGCGGGGTGATGGATGTGCTCGAGAAGAGCGGCCGTGCTGTATCCGAGATCGGCTTGCTGGCGCACGGGACCACCGTGGTCATCAACGCCCTGACCGAGCGGACCGGAGCCCGAACCGGGCTGATCACCACTCAGGGCTTCCGCGACTCACTTGAGATCGCGCGTGGCAACCGGCCGGACTTCTTCAACCTGAGCTACGTCAAGCCCGCTCCGTTCGTGCCGCGCGACCGGCGCCGCGAGATACCGGGACGGCTCAGGCATGACGGCACCGAGCGGATACCGCTGGATCTGAGCGTTCTGCCCGGGATCCTCGACGACTTCCGGTCCGACGCCGTCGAGGCGGTGGCGGTGTGCCTGCTCCACGCCTATGCCAACCCGGCGCACGAGCGGGCGGTGCTCGATCGCATCCAGGAGCTGTGGCCCGAGGTTCGGGCGGTGGCCTCGCATCAGATCACCCGCCAGTGGCGCGAGTACGAACGGGCGAGCACCACGGTTCTGTCCGCCTACGTCCAGCCGCTCGCGGCGAGCTACCTGCGCGACCTCTCGGGCGCGCTCGAGCAGCGCGGCTTCGACGGGAAGCTCTACATCGTCCAGTCCAACGGCGGCGTGCAGTCATCCAGCCGGGCCACCGAGATCCCGATCACGATGGTCGAGTCCGGGCCCGCTTGCGGAGTGTTGGGGGCGGCCGAGTTGGGCCGCCTGATCGGCGAGCCCAGGGTGCTGGCGCTCGACATTGGCGGCACCACGGCCAAGTGCTCGCTGATCGTCGACGGTCAGGTTCCGATCACCACCGACTACTGGATCGAGCGCACGCGCAGGTCCGCCGGCTATCCGATCCTGGTGCCGGTCGTGGACCTGGTCGAGATCGGTGCCGGGGGCGGGAGCATCGCGACAGTCGACGATCTCGGCAAGCTGCGGGTCGGTCCCGAGTCGGCGGGTGCCGTCCCGGGACCGGTGGCGTACGGTCGCGGCGGAACTGCCGCCACCACCACGGACGCGAACCTCGCGCTCGGTCGTATCAATGCGGACTACTTCTGCGGCGGGGAGATCGTTGCGGACATGCCCGCCGTGGGGGGTGCGCTGGACCGGTTGGCGGAGCGTCTCGACACCGACCGCGCCGCGGTCGCGCGCGGCATCGTCCGCATCGCTAACGACAACATGATCAGCGCGCTCAAGTTGGTCTCCGTGAACCGGGGGTATGACCCGCGCGACTTCACGCTGGTGGCCTTCGGCGGGGCCGGCGGCATCCACGCGGTCGCGCTCGCGGCCGAGCTCGGGATCACGCGCATTGTCATCCCCCGGGCCGCCGACGTGTTCTCGGCCTGGGGGGTCCTGATGACCGACCTGCGCCGGGACCTATTCCTTACCCGCATCGTGCCCATGCGGGCCGACCGCGCGTCCAGAATCGAGGCAATGTTCGACGAGGTTGTCGCCGATGCCCAGAGTCACTTCGGCGTGGAGGGCATCCCCGCCGAGGAGGTACGGATCGCCCGCTACGGGAGCATGCGCTACGCCAATCAGGAACACACCGTCGAGGTGCCGTTCCCGGACGGGCGCCTAGACGAAGACTCCGTGGAGCAGCTCGTCCAGGCGTTTCACACGAGCTACGAGCAGTACTACACCTATCGTCTCGACGCGTCGGTCGAGCTGGTCGAGGCGCATATCGTGGCGACGGTCGAGGTGGGCAAGCTCAAGCCGGTCGCCGTCCCCTCGACGGGCCGGTCGGTCGATGAGGCGCGCAAGGGCCGCCGGCAGGTCGACTACGCCAACGACGGCGTTCATACCGCCGGCATCTACGACGGTGACCTGCTCGAAGCCGACATGGAGTTCCGAGGCCCGGCCATTGTCGAGACCAGCGGGACGACCGTCGTGGTTCACCCCGGTAACCATGTGACGGTGGACGAGTTCGGGAACCTACATATCCGGTTCGCAGACGAGGTGGCCCAGTGACCACTCTGGACCCGATCACGCTGCAGATCGTCCAGAACTCACTCCAGGCGATCAGCGACGAGATGTTCGCGGCCATGCGCAAGACCGCGATGAGCTCGATCATTTACGAAGTCCTCGACATGGGCACGGGCGTGACCGACGGTCATGGCGAGCTGGCCAGCTCAGGCGCTGGGATTCCCAGCTTCGTGGGCTGCTTGGACAAGGCCGTGAAGGCGATCATCGAGCGTCACGCGGCGCCGGGCGACATCGCGCCGGGTGACGTGTTTGTCACCAACGATCCCTTCTACGGCGGGGTGACTCACCTGAGCGATCTGATCGTCGCGATGCCGGTGTTCGCCGGAGACGCTCTGGTGGCGTGGACGGCGAACATCGCGCATCACAGTGACGTAGGCGGGATGGCCCCCGGTTCGATCTCCAACGACGCGCGCGAGATCTTCCAGGAGGGCTTGCGCCTTCCGGCGGTCAAGCTGATCGAGCGGGGCAAGCTGATCCAGTCGGTCATGGACATCATGACCGTCAACAGCCGCCTGCCCGACTACCTCCGGGGCGACCTGTGGGCCGGCATCGCCGCGGCGCGGCTGGGGGAGAAGCGGATCCTCGAGGTCGTGCACAAGTACGGCAGCGACACGTTCATCGAGGCTATCCGCGCGTTCATGGACTACGGAGAGCAGACCTCACTGCGGGCGCTCGCCGCGCTGCCCAAGGGTCGCTTCACACTCGAGGAGGAGCAGGACAACGGTGTCGTCTACAAGGTGGCGATCGAGATCACCGACGAGGAGTTCATCGTCGACCTGAGCGACAACCCGGATCAGGATCCAGGGCCCAACAACAACTCGCACGACGGCTCGGTGGTGTCGGCGCAGGTGATCTTCAAGAACGCCACTGATCCCGAGGTCGTCGCCAACGCCGGCACATTCCGGCCGCTGAGAGTCATCACTCGCCCCGGCTCGGTGTTCGCCGCCCAGGAACCAGCCGCGTTCGCGACGTACTCCGAGGTCGACATCAGGCTTCACGACTTGCTATGGCGCTGCCTGGCCGAGCACGGGGTGGCGGAGCTGCCAGCCGGCGGGTTCGCCTCGATCTGCGGTACGTTCATCGGGGGCCGTCACCCCGAAACCGGGGAGCACTTCACGATCATCGAGCCGCAGGTCGGAGGCTGGGGAGGCGCGGCCGGGCGCGATGGTGACAGCGCGCAGTTCAGCGGGACGCATGGCGACACCTTCAACTGCCCGGCCGAGATCGCTGAGGCGCGGTACGGGCTGTATGTGGACCAGTTGGCCCTCGACGAGGGTCCCGGCGGCGAGGGTGAGTACCGGGGCGGCCGGGGGATCGTCCTCGACTACCGCGCCTACACCGATGACATGTTCCTCACGGCGACATACACGCGCTACCGGCACAAGCCGTGGCCGCTGCAAGGCGGTCGGGAGGGGAGCTCGAACTATCTCGAGGTGCTAAGGGCGGACGGATCGCGCGAGGAGTTTGCGGTGGCGACCGAGGTCGAGATCAACACCGGGGACGTGATCCGGATACACACGGCGAATGGGGCCGGCTACGGCGATCCGCGCCGGCGCCCGAAGGTCAAGACGCTCGAGGATCTCCGACTCGGTTTCCTGACTCCAGAGCGCGCCTGCGAGATCTACGGACTCACCGACGCCGACATCGACAACGGGAAGGCGGACACATGACCCTTGATACGACCTCGCCGCTGCAGATGCGGCTCGACCGGCTACGCCGCGCCCTGGGCGAGGCGAGCATCGACGCGATCGCGCTCTCGCCGTCGGACAACCTGCGGCATACGATCGGGTTCTCGCCGCTCGCGGACGAGCGCTTCTGCGCGCTGTTGGTGACGGCCTCCGCCGAGGCCTTCGTCGTCCCGCAGCTGAACGCCGACCAGACCGAGGCGGCGGTTCCGGGGCTGCGGGTGTTTCGCTGGAAGGACGAAGATGGGGCGGGTCGCGCGTTGACCGAGGCGCTGGCTAGCGTGGACGCGGCGGCGCTGAAGCGCATGGCCGTCGATCCCGAAATGCGGGCGGAGGCACTGCTCGCGCTGATCGACGCGGCGCCCGCGCTCAGCGCCGTGAACGGCGCGGATGTGATGCGCACCGTGCGCGAGACCAAAGAGGCCGACGAGATCGATGCGCTGGCGCGCGCGGCGGCAAACGCGGACGAGGCCATGCGCCGCGCGATCGCGGCATGCCGGCCCGGAGTGACCGAGTTCGAGGTCGCGGCCGCGGCCAGCACGGCCTTCAACGAGGCTGGTGCCGAGGAGCGTTTCGTGTGCGTCGGTTCTGGACCGAACGGCGCGTTCCCGCACCACGAGGTGTCCCGCCGCGTACTCCAGGAAGGCGATCCGGTTGTCATCGACCTGGGTGGCAAGCTCGATAGCTACTGGTCCGACCTGGCCCGGATGGTGGTCGTGGGCGAGCCGTCCGCGCGCTATCGCGCGGTTCACGACACGGTCGAGGCGGCAGTCCAGTCGGCGCTCGCCGCTGCCCGTCCGGGTGCGACGTGCGGAGATGTCGACCGAGCAGCTCGGGGCGTGATCGAAGCCGCCGGCTACGGAGAGCAGTTCCTGCACCGGACCGGGCACGGGCTCGGCCTGTCGGGGCACGAGACCCCTTGGATCATGGCCGGTGACCCGACGCCGCTCCGAGCCGGCATGGTGTTCAGCATCGAGCCGGGCATCTATCTCGAACAGGACTTTGGTGTCAGGCTCGAGGAGATCGTCCATCTAACGGAGGACGGGCCCCGCATCTTCAGCGGATTGTCGCGAGCGGTCCGTGCGGTGCCAGACTGATCTGCCGTCCGCTCCGTGAGCCTTCCGGGGCGACAACCTCTGCCGCGACGCGCGTCGGTTGTGGTGATCGGCGGGGGGGTGATGGGCGCCAGCACCCTGTTCCACCTGGCCGAGGCCGGGGTTGCGGATGCGGTGCTAGTGGAACGGGGGCTGCTCGCCTGCGGGTCAACCAGCCGGGCGGCCGGAGGCGTACGGGCCCAGTTTTCAGACGCCCTCAACATTGAAATCGCACAGCGGAGCCTGCAGGCGTTCAGAGACTTCGGTCGGCGGCCGGGGTGGGAGATCGACCTGCATCAGGTGGGATACCTGTTTCTTCTCGACAGCGCGCAGGACGTCGACGCGTTCACCGCGAGTATTGCCATTCAGCGGGAGTACGGCGTTCCCAGCCGTGTGCTCACGCCGTCTGAGGCGAAGTCGCTAATCCCCTCGTCGAGACCAACGGACTGCTCGCCGCGGCCTTCTCCCCTGAGGATGGTTACGTAACTCCAGAGGCGGTCGTCCAGGGCTACGCGGCCGCGGCTCGGGCACTCGGCGCCCATATTGCCGTCGGGTGCGAGGTCCAGGGGGTCGACACTCGGGGAGGGGAAATAAAGGCAGTCCGGACAAGCAGGGGAGTCATCGAGACCTCGGCCGTGGTCTGCGCGGCTGGAGCCTGGTCCTCCTCGATCGCTGCCATGGTTGGGGTCGATTTGCCGGTAACCCCCTTGCGGCGGCAAATCCTGTTCACCGAGCCGCTCGCGGATCTGCCTCCCCGCTTGCCGATGACCATCGACTTCGGCACGAGCTTCTACTTCCATCGAGAAGGACCAGGGTTGCTCATGGGAATGTCCTGGCCGGGGGAACGACCCGGGTTCAGCGTCGAGGTGACTGACGACTGGCTCCCCGATCTCCTCGCGGCAATCGAGCGACGTGCACCGCGGATCGCGAGGGCTGGCATCCGCACCGGCTGGGCGGGCCTTTATGAGGTCTCGCCTGACCACAACGCGATGATCGGCGAGGCGCGCTCGCCGTCGCGGTTTCTGTATGCGACCGGCTTCTCCGGGCACGGCTTTCTCCAGGGTCCCGCGGTCGGGGAGATCATGCGGGATCTCTGGCTCGGCCACGCGCCGTTCGTCGACGTCACGCCTTTGACCAGCGAGCGTTTTGCGCGCGGGAGCGAGCGTCCCGAACTCAACATCGTTTGAGGGTCCTCGAGCAAATCACAGCTGGCTCCACCACAGGACAAGCGGCAGCACCGTCGTGGCGACGGTGAGTGCGAGACCGGTCGCGAGGACCGGCGAGGCTGCGCGGCGCGGGCCGACAAGGCCGGCACCGAGGACGCTCACGGTCGCCAACGCGAGCACGACTACCGAGATGAACTGCCAACTCGTCCTGAGGTCATCCGCTCTGTCCCATGGGATGCTCGCATCGCCGGATCGACACCCCGTGGGCGGAACACCATGAACCGGCGTGCCCGAACCCAAGATGCCCGACTCTCGTCCGTTTACAACGACGTCTCCGGCTGCGCCGTCGGGGCCCCAGAGAATGCAGTAGTGGCCGAGAGGGTCGGTGCGGAAGCCGCCCACGAGCCCGCCGCCTTCGAATACGACCTGGAACGGGGCGTTGGCTACCGGCAGTCGGCCCTCGAAGACCGTGTTCTTCTGACTGGTGGTCGCGCAGTTGGACGTGTCCTGGCCACACGAGAGCTGCCCCGCGGCGAGGTGGGCCAGCAGCACCAGCAGACACCAAATCAAGGCGAGCACCGCCGCGGGCCGGGCCACTCGTCGCCATCGGCCCATCGCCTTCGCACGTGGCTTCGCCGCGCTGGGGGCATCCACATCGTTACCCACTTGGAAACACGTTTCCGCGGAAACGTGACGGTGAAACAAGTTTGTACGCCGAGGCGGCCCCACAAGCGGCCGTCGGCACGAGAGTGACCCACAGGCGACGCACCCGGGCCATGCTCCGCGAAAGGATCTCGACGCGGCGGCGTCCTAGTAGGCAGTGGATCGAACTAGGGCCTTGGCTGACTATCGGCGGGTGAGGGGGTTGGGATGGCCCCGCGGGTTTCCGGTCGTCCAGTTCCCGAACAATGCTCTGATCGTGGCGTTCGTGGCTGGTCAGGTTGCCGCGATCGTTCATGGGGCTGGGCGCTTTGATGCCCGGGCGGTCTCCTATCTGGCGATGACGATCTGGGCCTACGAAGAGCTCGCCCACGGCGTCAACTGGTTTCGTCACGGGCTCGGCCTCGTCTACATCGCCTCCACCGGCGCGCATCTCGCCGTCGCGCTCGGTCGTTGAGCGCCCGGCGCATGCAGGTGTTCAGCGGCTGACCTCCACACGCGCCGGTTTTGGCCAGCGAGCGGTCGCCGTTGCCCGGAAAGACACTCGCGGAGCAGGCAATTGTCTTGCGGCGGGCGGACCGAGCGTGTTCGACGCGTCGGGTTCGAGCAGCGCCGGATTACCCGATAGCGACCTATGCATGGAGTATCGGCGACGGGCAAGGCGCGACGACGCCCACGCGGGCCGTCACACACGTGTACGCCCAACCGGGGACCTATACGGCCACGTTCAGCGTGACCGGCCGGCGGAAAGCCCGAGGAAGCGAGCTTCACGATCCTCGCATGAACGCGATTCTTGTCTTGTGAAGCCTGACCTTCCTGGTGCGACGTCGGCGGAGATCACCCCGATCGCCCGGGTCCTCTGGCTGAGTCCGAGCACACCTGCCGAGCGGTCCGTCGAGCTGGTAGCCCGGGTACTCGAGGGCCGCGCGGATATCGTGCCCAAGGAGTTGGAGGTCTGGGCGGACGGTCCCCTCGTGTCGTACACCATCGACGACGAGGTTGAGGGGGTCAGACGTGTCGCGGAAGATCGTGGGTGGTCGCGCTTTCATATCGTCGGCTTCTCCGCCGGTGCGGCGGTCGCGCTGATCTGCGCACGCGTGATGGCGTCGTCGGTCGCCACGGTTACCGTGATTGAGCCGGCCACGATCGGCGACGATGACTGGAGCGCCGGTGAGGCCGATTGGCGCGCGCGGATGCAGACGATCTTCGCGCTCCCGCCCCCGTTGCGGCGGATTGCTTTTCGTCAAGCCATGATGCATCCCGACGAAGCGCCGCCGGAACGCCTGCTGCCGTCATCGGATTCGCCTGAACGAGGGCAGCTCCTGGAGCAAGCGCTGGCGAAGACTGGCTATGCGAGCTCCGACTGGGCGGTACTGACGCAGCCGGTACTGGTCGTCACGTGTGGTCGGAGCCATCCGCGGTTCGCCGAGGTCAGCGCGAGACTCCGTGACGTAGTGCCGGATGTATCCGCGGCCATGTTCCCGTCGCTGAGCCATCTCGAATCGCCGCAGCGACACGATCCGGAGAGGCTCGGCGCCCTGCTCGTCGACCTGTGGTCACGTTCGCGCTGATGAAGAGCCCAGTCGGCGCGAGGGGGCGCGTCCGAGTTGATCCGGACGGAGAAGTCTTCTGGGTTCCGAGTGTTTCCTGTCGAGACAATGTGCAACCCGCAGGTTACGTTTCCGCGGAAACGTGGCGGTGAAACAACCCAAACCGCCGACTGCCGGTGGCTCTCAGAGTTCGTGTTTCGCAGCCTCGAGAGGGTCTAGAGGGTCTAGAGGGTCTAGAGGGTGTCGCGGGTGGCACTTGGCTGCGCCTGGGCGATGACGGAGGTGATTCTTGCCCGGAAACGAGTGATCGCCCGGACGGGTGTCCGCGCGGGGCGGAGCGCGCCTGCCTCGGCGGCGAGCCGTGAGCGCTCGGCGTTGCGGATTAGCTCGGTGTGGAGCTGCTGGGCGATCGTGTAGTTGAGCTGGGTCTGCATCGTTGCCTCCTCGGAGGGGCGGTTGATTGATGCGACCAAGCTATGGCTAAGCCCGGGGTGCGCCATCTGGCGTTCGCCTTATCTTGCGTCTTATCTTGTGAGGCCCCGGCCTTAAGGAGACATGCCGGGATAATCGCGGGCGTGATCGCGCGCGTCTCGAGTCCGCTGTTCGTGGGCCGCCGTGACGAGCTGAAGGTGCTCGAGGAGGCCGTCGACCGCGCCGCCGGTGGGACAGGCGCGGTCGTGATGATCGGCGCCGAGGCGGGGATGGGCAAGAGCCGCCTCATCGCCGAGCTGGCGATTTCTGCCGGCGCGATCGGCGCAACCCCGGTGATCGGCGAGTGCCTGCCGCTCGGCGATGGCGAGCTGCCGTACGCGCCGATCGTGGGCGCGCTGCGATCTCTCATTCAAGCTCGCGGCGCCGAGGCGCTGGCTGGACCGCACGGCTTAGCCGGCGACGAGCTCGGAAGACTGCTGCCCGAATTGAGCGGGTTCGGAAGACCCGCCGGCTCAATCGCGTCCGATGGAGCCGGCTCACTGGGCAGACTGTTCGAACAGCTGCTCGCGGTTTTCGCGGACGCCGCGCGGGAGGCGCCCCTCGTCCTCGCCGTCGAGGACGTGCACTGGTCAGACCGCTCGACCCGGGACTTCCTGACCTTCCTGGTCCGCGGGATCCGCCGGGAGCGGGTCGCGCTGATCCTGACCTACCGCAACGACGAGATCCAGCGCCGGCATCCCGCCCGCCCATTCTTGCTGGAGCTAGAGCGCTCCGGCCAGGCTGCACGGGTCGAGCTGAAGGGATTCGGGCGAAACGAGCTCCGCGACCAGGTGAGCGCAATCCTCGACCACGAGCCCGCGCCGGAGCTCATTGACAGCCTGCTGGAGCGCGCCGAAGGCAACCCGTTCTTCACCGAGGAGCTGTTGGCGACAGTCGAGCAGCCACATGCGCCGCTACCGGATTCTCTTCGTGACGCGATGCTGTTCCGAGTGGAGGGGACCTCCAGGGACGTACAGGCCGTGCTCCGGGTCGCCGCCGTCGCCGGGCGCGAGGTCGATCACTCACTGCTCGAGGCCGTGGTCGACCTCGAAGACGACCAGGTACTCGACGCCGTTCGGGAGGCTGTGCAGTCGCACCTGCTCGTCCAGAGCCCAGGCGTGAGCGCTTACGGCTTTCGCCATGCGCTGCTGCGCGAAGCCGTCTACAGCGATCTGCTGCTGGAGGACCGACGCGCTCTGCATCTGGAGCTCGCGCAGGCTTTGGGGCAACGGCTCGATCCATTCGACCGGGGAGCGGTGGCCACCGAAATCGCGCACCATTGGTACGCCGCTCGGCAGCTACCCGAGGCGTTAGCCGCGTCGATCGACGCCGGGCTGCAAGCAGACAACGTCCGTGCGTTCGGGGAGGCGCTCGTGCATTACGAACGCGCGCTCGAACTGTGGATCTCGTTAATCCGGCGTCGCCGGCGCTCCCCCGGGTCGAGGTCATACAGCGGGCGGCCGAAGCGGGCATCCTGTCCGGTCACGTCGATCGCGCGATCGCGCTGGCTCGGGACACGCTCAACCGGGTCAACCCGGACGACCCCGTCGCACTGTCGCTCGCACACGAGCGCCTGGGACGCTATCTGTGGACCGCGGGGCGCTCCGAAGAAGCGCTGCCCGAGTATGAGCGGGCGGTGGGTCTGATGCCGAAGTCGACCTCCCGCGAGCGCGCCCTGGTGCTCGCCGCCGAGGCCCAGGTCTTGATGCTCTGCAACTTCAACGAGCGATCGTACACACGCTGCGAGGAGGCTCTGCAGATCGCGACGGTGGTCGGCGCGGAGGACATCAAGGCGCACGTCCTCAACACTGTATGCGCCAACTTCACCTACAAGGGCGAGTTCGAGGAAGCTGTGGCGAGTGCGATGCAGGCGCTTGAGATCTCGCGCCGGCTGGGACTCGTCGAGGAGATTGGGCGGGCGTTCATCAACGGTAGCGACGCCCTCGACGAAGCGGGGCAGGTGCGGGAGTCGATCGCATTCGCGCGCGACGGAATCGAGGTGGCTCGCGCCAACGGAACAGACCGCCTACACGGGGACTTCCTCCGCGGTGACATCGTCGCACGGCTCATCCGGATCGGAGAGTGGGGGGAGGCGGAGACACTTCTGACCGAGCTACTCGAGCGTGCGGCCCCCGGCGTGAACTCGGGAATGATGTTCCAACATCGAGCCGAGCTCTACGCCGAGCGTGGTGACCGCGAAGCAGCCCTCGACGCGGTGGCGAGAGCGTACGACACCATGCTCAATGCGCATGGATCGATGTGGCTCGCGCCGGTGGCAGCGGCGGAGGCGACCGCCGAGCTGTGGACCGGGGACCCCGAGGCGGCGTTGCGGACAATCGGAGAATGCCTCGCGCGCTTCAGCCACGGTGAGTACGTGTTCTACACGGCTAGGCTCCACGCTCTGGGGGTGCGAGCACGCGCCGCGGAGCTCTCGCGCATCACCGGCGCCGATCCTGCCGCGTGGCGAAGAGGCCCGAGCGGCTGGCCCAGGCGCTCGAAGACGCGTATCAGGTCGCATACACGCGCTGGCGCCGCGCGGAAACGTTGATTCAGGGCGGCGGAGATCACCGGCTCGCGCAAGAGCTCGCCAGACAGGCGCACCAGACTGCGGATGAGCTGGGTGCCCGGCCGCTACGCCAAGCGATCGAAAACCTGACGCGCGCGGCGCGACTCGACCTCAACGCTGCGGAACATGCGGTGGCGAGCGGTGACTCGGGGCTTGACAGGTTCGATCTCACACCGAGAGAACTCGAGGTCCTCAGTCTCCTCGGCGAAGGCATGACCAACCGCGAGATAGCTGCCGCTCTCGTTATCAGCGACAAGACCGCAAGCGTCCATGTGTCGCGGATACTCGCGAAACTGTCGGTGGCCAACCGCGCGAGCGCGGCGGTGCTCGCCCAGCGGCTTGGCGTCGCGAGGCAGCGCTAATAGCCGGCCATGCGTTCCGGCCTCTACAGAGCCCGCCTAGGGACTCGAACCCTAAACCTCTTCATTACAAGAAACGAGCGAAGGTTTTGGAGGACTGCGGTCATAGAGCGTTTCTCCTGCTCAGGTAGACATTTCCCCCTATCGGGGGGATTGAATTTGCGGATGTTTCCGGGTATCCCGTTGCCCACCCGTTGCCCATTTGGCGGGAGCCTCTGCATCGAAAATGAAGTGGCTAGCGGTCATGACGCGGGCTCCAGCGCCTCAATCGGTCGGCTGAACGACGGGACCTCGCGCCTCCGGTCGCGCAGCTTGTGGCTATAGACCCGTGCGGTGATGGCGGGGTCCGCGTGGCCTAGCCGCTCGGACACTTCGGGGATCGTCCAGCCTTGGTCGATCAGCATGGATCCGTGGGTGTGGCGGAACGTGTGGAAGCTGACCCACTCGAGCCCAGGGCCCACGAGCGCTTCGACGATGGTTCCGTCGCGCCGTTTCTGCGGATGCGTGACCGCGTCGAGCACACGCCGGAGGTTCCGGTCGCTCAAGCGCTTGCCGGTCCGGGTGGCGAACATCGGCCCAGTGGCGTCCGCCCCGCGCTGCCAGAGCTTTGCGACAAGGTCCGCGTCCAGGTCGACGGTGCGCTCCCCAGCCTCGGTCTTCGCGTTCCGCTTGAGCGTGCCGCGGTACCACTGGCGCTCGATCCTGAGTGTGGTGTGGTCCCCGTCAGCCCGTAGGTCCGTCCAGTCGAGCCCCAGGGCCTCAGAGATTCGGCAGCCGGTGCCGGCCAATAGCTCGAACAGGAGGCGATGCTGGTCGGGGATCACGCGAAGGATCGCGTGGAGCTCGGCGAGTGTGAGCGTCTTCTCGCGGTCGGGATCGTCTGTGTCCCTCTTCGCCTTCGCGTTGATTCGCATACGGACCTGCTGGCCGAGGCTCTGGCTCTGCGCGTCGGCCAGCGGCAGTTCGAAGAACGCGGGCGGGAGCGTCAGCGGCAGTTCGAAGAACGTCGCCGCGAACGCGCGAACCGGACCCCTTGGGGGAACCTCAACCCCCTCTAGGGGCGATCGCAGTCCGGTGAAAGCGCCCGGCTCCGGCCGGGCGCTCACCGCGGTTTGGTCAGCTCCCGCGACGGTCGCTATGCTGCGAAATGTCCCAATTTGGGAACGATTTGTGAAGGCTAGGGGAACGGACGCCCCTCGGCCGCGGCGTGGCTCCCCAGCCCAAGACCGTGGCCAGTGACAGGCGCCCCGCCACACCCCCGGGCGGGGCGCCTCCATTTTGCTCGTGCTGCACTGGGCCCCCAGGCCCTCATAAGGCTGAGCAGCAGGGAGTCATAACACACAACGCCCCGAAAAGTTGTGTGATGCGCCCACAGTTTGGCTTCGCCGAGAGGATGCCGGCGGCACCGCGCGCCCCCACAACGCGGCGCCGACCGACTGTCTCGTACCTCCGGGGCTAAGCTGCCCATACCCGAGGGCGTTCACCGAAAACCTAACAACGAAGCGCCCGACTATCTGCCGGGCGCTTCGTTGTTACGGCAGATAGACGTGGAGCGAGTGCCCCGGAGGGGCGTCGTGGACGTGGATCTCCCAACGCTCCGAGTGGACCGCGGGGGGTGCGCCCACCGCCCGGAAATGGGGACTCGCTCTCTAGTACGTCCTCCACCTGCGCCTCGAACTGCTCGAGCGTGATCTTCCCGGCGGCGTAGTAGTCGCGCAGGTCCCGTAGGTCCCGGTCGGGCTCGAACGGCGCGGGGCGATGGCTCGCCGCGTTGCGTCGATGCGATTCCAGGAGCAGCGCGAGGAGGGAGAACGCGAGGATGATCAGCGCGGCGGTCACGTCGTCTCGCTCACATTGTCCTACGAGCCGTCGTCGGCAGCACCCGACCATGGGGCGGTCAGGACACCCATGCGGTCATAAGGCCCGAGCGCATCTGGCAGCGCGATCAACGGGGGACACGAGGCGGTTCCCGGGGTTGCGACGTTCGGGTCCCCGACAGGGGTTATCGTGCATTCCTGACTGCCGTCTGGCTCGGTGTGCACAAGCCGAGCGTGGCCCCGGCGAAGTAGGCCGGAAGAACGAAGTCCGACACCCACACGCCGTCGAGTCGATAGTCGTGTTCTTCAACCGGATCCGCGATCTCAAGCGCAGCGGATTCCCCGGACACTCGGCCTGCGCGGGCGACGCCGTGGGCCCGGGCGGTGGCTGGTGAGGCAAGCGAGAGAACCGCCGCGATGGGCAACAGGGCAGCAGCAACGCGCGAGGTGTCGCCCAATCCGTTGCCCACAGGGCCGAAACGGACCTCTGGTAGGTCGCCTAGAGGTCCGGAAAGATACCTATATGCAGGGAGTTCGGAAAGAGCCCGCCTAGGGACTCGAACCCTAAACCTCTTCATTACAAGTGAAGTGCTCTACCAGTTGAGCTAGGCGGGCAGGCCGGCCCAGTTTCGCACGCGGGCGCGGTCCGGGATCGAGTGTCGAGACGTTCGGTGCGGTGCAAAGGCCGGCTGTATCTTCCGGACCGGTGAGGAAGGCTCTGGTCGGTTGTGGCGCTCTGGCGGGCCCGCTGTTCGCGGCCACGTTCAGCATCGCCGGCGCCGGGCGACGCGGCTACGACCCCAGGCGCCATCCGGTCAGCGCGCTCGCGCTCGGGCCCGGCGGCGCCGTCCAGCGCGTGAACTTCATCGCTGCCGGGGCGCTGTATCTGGCCGGCGCGGCAGGTCTGGGTAAGACGGACACGTCGAACATCGCTGCGGCGCCCACGCCGGCGCTGATCGCCGGCGCGGGCGCCGGCCTGATCTGCGCGGCGCTGTTCGACACCGATCCGGTCAGCGGATACCCGCCCGGCACGCCGGACCAGCCGGGCCAGCCGGGCCAGCCGGCCCAGCCGAGCCACACCGGCACCCTGCACAACCTGTGCGCGATCCCGGTCTTCGTCGGGATCTCGGCGGCGGCGCTGCTGTCCGCCCGCGCGGCCGCGAAAGCCGACGCCAAAGGCTGGGCCGCGTATTCCGCGGCCTCGGGGACGCTGATGGCGGCATCCAACATCGCCGCCGGCGCCGGCTTCGGTCAGCAGCCGGCGCTCGTCGCCTCGGCCGGCCTGCTTCAGCGCGTGTCGATTGTGGCCGGGTTCGGCTGGGTGACGGCGCTGTGCCTGAGGGCCTGAAGGCGTCGGCGGTTCAGCGGACGGTGGACATGGCCCGGTCGAGCGAGCCGTGGCCGTTGCTCGCGTAGTCCGGCGCCGACCCGGAGAGCGCCCCGGTGCCGGCGCTGAGCCGGCGCTCGAGCTCGCCCAGGACGAAGCCGAACAGGAGATGGCGCCAGGCGGCCTGGGCGATGGCGCGGCGGCTGCGGTACAGGGCGGGCAGCTGTTCGCGCGCGGGGTGGAAGCGGTCCGAGAGCGCCGCTAGCGGCCAGGTGGCGATCAGTTCGGTCATCGCGACGGCCGGCCCGCGCAACCCAGGCGCGATCGGCAGCGCCGGCGCGACATTGGCGTACAAGGCGCCGAACAGGGCGCCGTTCTGGGCGTGCAGCGCCAGGCCGACCGGGTACCAGCCGGAACCGTTGCGCACCGCCCGGCCGAGCACCTCGACGTCGTCGTAACGGCTGCCGAAGAGCGCCTTGTCGAGCGGCTGTTGAATCGCCCAGAGCGTGGCAGCGACCGCGCCGCAGACGGCTCCTCGGAGCGTTCGGGAGCCGAAGGAGTCCGGGCTCACGGAGGACTGGCTGCCGGCGCTCACGGGGTGCTGACAATGTCGTTGCGCAAGGAAGGCAACTGTAACGGGCGGCGTCGGAGCGGGTACGCCAAAGTGCGATGGATCACGAAGCGCTGCACCGCCGGGCCAGGGAGAAGGGCGTCAACCCCGTGGTGCTGCTGCTCGTGCGCGCGATCCTGACGCCGTTCTTCCTGATCTACCTGCAGATGAAGCGGATCGGGCGTGAGCACATCCCCTCCGAAGGCCCCGTGATCCTGGCCTCGAACCACCGCAGCTTCTTCGATCCGTTCGTGATCGGGACGATGACCCGGCGGCCCGTGTACTACGTCGCCAAGCAGGAGCTGTTCACGTACAACCGCGTGCTGAGCTGGCTGCTCAACGCGCTCGGGGCGTTCCCGGTCGCCCGGGGGGCCGGCGACCAGGAGACGATCGAGACGGCCGAGATCATCCTCGGCCGCGGCGAGATCGTGCTGATGTTCCCCGAGGGAACGCGGACGCGGCCGGGCTCGCTCGGCAGGCCCAGGCGCGGCGTCGGCCGCCTGGCGCTGGAGACCGGCGCGCCGGTGGTGCCGATCGCGATCATCGGCACGGAGGACATCCGCAGGGGCTGGCGGATCCGCCCGCGCAAGGTCCGCCTTCGCGCCGGACCGGCGCTGCGCTTTCCGACGGTCGAGCACGCCTCCCCGGCGCTCGCCGGCGCGGTCACCGACCGGATCTGGCCGTGCGTGATGCTCCAGTGGGAGTGGCTGGGCGGGATGCCGCCGATCCGCCGGGCCGCGGTCATTGGCGCCGGGTCGACGGGCACGAGCCTGGCCGTGCTGCTGGCGCGAGCCGGCTTTGAGGTCGAGCTCGGCGCCCGCACCCGTGAACAAGCGGCGATGCTCGCGGGGACAAGAATCAACGCCCCCTACCTACCCGACATCACGCTCCCGGATTCGATCACGGTCCTGCCCGCGGCCGAGCTCGAGCTGGGCGCCCACGACCTCATCTGCCTGGCGGTGCCGGCGCGCGCGCTGCCGGCTGTGATGGCCGCCCAGGGCGAGCGGATTCCCGCGCACGCGGGCGTCCTGGTGCTGTCCAAGGGCCTGGTTCCGCCGCTCGGGACGCTGCCCTCCGCGTTCGTGGCCGAGCGGTGCGCGGCCCACGCGGTGGCGGCGCTGGGCGGTCCGGCCGACGCCACCGAGGTGCTCGAGCACGGCGCCGCGATCGTGCTCGCCTCGCTCGACCGCGGCTTTCAGCGCCAGCTGGGAGATGCGCTCAGAACCGCTGGCCTCGACGTGTCGAGCACGAGCGACGTGACCGGCGTCGAGCTGGCCAGCGCCGCCAAGAACGTCGCGGCCCTGGCCGCGGCCGCCGCGTCGATCGCCGGCCCCAGCCTGGCCGGCGCCGCCGCCGGCAAGGTATTCGCCGAGGTCGACGCGCTGGCGCAGGCCCGCGGGGGCAAGCCCGAGACCTTCGCGGGTCTGGCCGGAGCCGGTGACCTCGTGGCCACGGTCCTTGCCGAGCACTCGCGCAACCGCCGAGCCGGAGAGCTGCTGGCCCAGGGCGTGCCGGGGGCGGAGATCGATCACGCGCTCGGTCACGCGGTCGAAGGCGTCGATGCGGCGCCGCTACTGGCCAGCGCTGCACGCGACGCCCGCCTGGAGACCCCGGCGCTCGACAGCCTGGCGGCGCTGATCGAGGGGCGGATCGAGCCCGACGAATGGACGGCCACCATCATCGAACCCGCGCGCCCCACGCGTAAGTCGACTGTTCGTGCGGCATGAGGCGGGCTACGCTCTCGTGTGGTGGAAAACGGTGACCAACCCAGCAGTAAGGCGGAGGTCGATGCCCGCTTCACGGAGCTCTACAAAACGCACTTGCGTGACGTTTATTCCTACAGCTACTACCGCGTGGGCAACCACCATGACGCCGAGGACCTCACCGAGCAGACCTTCCTGCAGGCCTACCGCCACTTCGAGCGGGCGCTGCGAGAGGCCAACGGCCGGCCGCTGCGGCCGTGGCTCATCCGCATCGCCCACAACTTGGCGGCCAACTTCTATCGCGACCGTTCGCGCAAGCCGGAGTCGGGGATCGAGGACGCCGGCATGATCTCGGCGCCGCACACCACCGAGGCTCTGGTCGAGGGACGCGAACAGCTCAAGGCGATCCTCGACGGCGTCCAGCAGCTGCCCGACGACCGCCGCGAGGCGCTGATCATGCGCTTCGCCCTGGGCATGGACAACCGCGAGATCGCGCGCGCTCTCGGTCGCACCGACGGTGCGACCAAGGTTCTCCTGCACCGCGCGATCCGCCAGCTCGAGGGGATGGTGGCCGAGCCGGCCGCCGTGGCCGACTCAGGAGACGAGGAGCGATGAGCGCGACCGATTTCGAGGCCCTGTTGCGCCAGGCGCTCCAGCCGGTCGAACCGCCGGCGGACCTCGCGCAGCGCCTCGAGTCGACGCTCGTCAGCCTGACCGAGCTGGCCCACGAAGAACTCGAGACCTGGGAGCTCTCGTCCATGCGCGATCCGCGCAACTGGGTCCGCCCGGCGGCGGCCGCGGTGATCGGGGTCAGCGCCGGCACAGCGCTCGTCGTGCTGCGGGTTCGCGGCCGTCACCGCGCCCGCAAGCAGCGCTCGGGCAACGTGCTCGAGCTCGCCCAGCGGACCTTCCAGGACGCCGCCGAAGAGGCGAGGCGCATCCTGCCTCGCCGCTAGCCGACGCGTCCCGTCGGGCTAGCAAACTTCCGCTGATAGCGTCAATACGAAATGGCCGTCTGCTATCGACACCCCTCGCGCGAGACCGGGGTCTCGTGCTCCTCGTGTGGACGGTCGATCTGCCCGGACTGCATGACCCCGACCCCGGTCGGGATGCGCTGCCCCGACTGCTCCAGGGAGCGCACCAAGGTCCAGCGCGGCGTCAGATCGGGGCCGGTCGTCCCCCGGGCGACGCAGGTGTTGATCGCGATCAACGTGATCGTGTTCCTCGCCGAGACGGCTGCCGGCGCGCCGCTGGGCGGAGGTGGCGGCGGGACGATCTGGAACCACGGCGTGCTGCTCGGTCTGCCGCTGACGGCCCACAACCCGTACCCGGCGCCGTTCAACGGCACGCACGAGTACTGGCGACTGGTCACAGGTGGGTTCCTGCACGACGGGATCCTCCACATCGGCATCAACATGCTTTCGCTGTACTTCGTCGGAAGGGCTCTCGAGCCCGCGATCGGGAGCCGGAACTTCGTGGTGATCTACCTGACCTCGCTGCTGGCGTCGTCGTTCGGCTCGCTGCTGTTCCAGCCCGACACGCCGACGATCGGCGCCTCGGGTGCGATCTTCGGAGTCTTCGGCGCGCTCATCGTCGTGGCGCGCTACCGGGGGATTCCCTTTTGGCAGAGCGGGCTCGGTTTCATCCTGCTCGTGAACCTGATCTTCTCCCTCAGCGTCCAGGGGATCTCGATCGGGGGTCACCTCGCCGGACTCGTCGCTGGACTGATCACCGGTTGGTTCGTGCTCGAGTTCGACGAGCGCCGGCGCATGCCGGCGGTGGCGATGGCCGGGTGTGCCGTCGTGGCGGTGGCGAGCGTGGTCGCCGCCCTGGTCGTAGCCGGGAACACGGGCCTGACGCCCAACGGCTTCACGATCTGAACGCGCTGCGCGCGTCAGAGCCCTAGAGCTCGACGGTGAACGCCGGCCCGGGCGGCTCGGGGAACTTCTCCGGGTGGATGATGTGGGCCAGCAGCTCGAGCCCATCGATGATCCGCGGCCCGGGTCGCGAGAAGTAGGCGGCCGCATCGACCGCGACCACCTCGCCCGCCCCGAGCGCGGCCAGCTCATCGCGGTGCATCTCGGCTTCGCGGTGGGCGATTTCGGCGTCGTAGCCGCACGGCATCACGATCACGATGTCCGGCTGGGTGGCCTCGATCTCCTGCCAGCTGCGCTCCTCGGACTTCTCCCCCGCGAAGCCGAGGACGTCCTCGCCGCCGGCGTACTCGATCAGCTGCGGGACCCAATGACCGGCGGCGAACGGAGGATCGAGCCACTCCAGTGCCGCGACCCGTGGCCGGCGTAGGCCGCGTACGGCGAGTCGCACGCGGTCGATCCGGGCCGACGCGTCGCGGACCATCGAGACGGCGGCGTCCCTGCGATCGGTCACCTGGGCCAGCGTTCGGAAGTCGCCGAGGATCTCACCGACGGTGCGCGGGTCGAGCGACACCACGTGCGGATGGGTGTCGATCTCCTCGGCCACCGCGCGGACGTCGTCGTAGGACACGGCGCAAACCGTGCACAGCGCCTGGGTGACGATGAGGTCGGGGCGCAGGTCGCGCAGGAGCTCGTCGTCGAGCTCGTAGATCGATTCGCCGGCCAGCGTGCGCTCCTTGACCGCGGCGTCGATCTCACGTGCGCTCAGGCCGGCGGGGAGGACGTCGCGCGTGATCTTGGGCAACTCACGCGCCGCCGGCGGAAAGTCGCACTCGTGGGTCACGGCGATCACGTCGGGGCCGAGCCCGAGGGCGAAGAGCGTCTCGGTGGCGGAAGGGACGAGGCTGACGATGCGCACGTCAAACAGGATAGAAACCCCACTCGTAGGGGCCGGGCCTGCTGCTACCGTGTGCCTGTCGCTGCATGAACGACGACGACCCATCCCGAAGTAGCAACTCACAGACGAGGGGTTGCCCAGCGAGGAAGGACCACGGGGCCGGGCGGTTCAGTGAAGAGCCCGCCGGTCACGTGGTGGCGGGCGGGTAGCACCTAGCCGGTGAAGGCCCTCTTCATCATCCTCACCGGGCTGCTGGTCCTGGTCAATGCCTTCTTCGTGATCGCGGAGTATGCGCTGGTCCGTTCGCGCAGGCCGAGGCTGGAGGCGCTGGCCGAGGAGGGGGCGCGTGGTGCCCGCCTGGCGCTCACTCAGGTAGACAACATCGGCGATTACATCGCGGCCTGTCAGGTCGGGATCACGATGGCCTCGATCGGCATCGGCGCACTCGGCGAGCCCGCGATCGCGCACGTGTTCGAGCCGATTCTGGGGGGCCCGATCGGACACACCGCCGCGGTTGCGGTGTCGGTGGTGATCTCCTACCTGCTGATCACGATCGCCTTGAGCATCGTCGGCGAGATCGTCCCCAAGCTCTACACGATCCAGCACGCGGAGGGGCTGGCCCGGCGGATCGCCCGGCCGATGCAGTTCTTCCGCGTCCTGTTCAGCCCGTTCATCCTCGTGCTGAACTCGGCGTCCGAGTCGATCCTGCGGATGCTCGGTACCGACCCCGACGCCGAGCCCGAAGGCGGGACTCCGGACGAGCTCAAGCGCCTGATCGCCCAGTCCTCCTCCGGCGGCCAGATCGACGTCGGCGAAGCCAGCATGCTCACGGGCGTCTTTCACCTCCACGAGCAGGAGGCGCGCCAGGTCATGACCCCGATCCCGGCCGTGGTCACAGTCGACGTTTCCGAGACGGTCGAGGCCGCGCTCAAGCGCTGCGTCTCGACCGGCCATTCCCGCCTCGTTGTCACCGAGGACGAGAACCAGGACCGCGTCAAGGGGATCGTTCACGTCAACCAGCTCGTCAAGAAATCGCTCAACGACGGCATGGAGTCCCACTTCGACACGCTCGTCCGTGCCGCCCCGATCGTGCCCGAGACAAAGCCCCTCGACGACCTGCTGGCCGACTTGCAGCGCGAGCGCACCGAGCTGGCGATCGTCGTCGACGAGTACGGCCGGACGGCGGGCATCGTCACGATCGAGGACATCATCGAGGAGGTCGTAGGCGAGATCTCCGACGAGACCGACCCGGCGGGCGGGGCGGTGCGCCGCCTGGCCAACGGCGACTGGTTCGTCCGCGGGCACGTAGCGGTGTCGGACCTCGAGGACTACGGACTCGAGCTCCCCGTCGACACCGACGCCTACAACTCCGTCGGAGGGTTCGTGTTCGCCGAGCTCGGGCGGCTACCCAAACGCGGCGACACGATCTCAGCGAACGGCTTCTCGATCCGCGTCGAATCGGTCCGGCAGAACCGGATCGAGGCCGTGCGAATCAGGCAGCGTCGAGCCGTCGCCTAGCGCCCGGCGCCGGGCGAGTGGCAGCACGCACCACAGCACCGCGCAGAGGACCGCGGCAACCGCGGTGATCAGCGCTGTCAGCCACGACGGAAAGGCGATGTCACTCAGCAGCATCACGACGCCGATCGAGGTCAGCCCCATCGTGGCCAGACCGACCACCATGAAGCGGTTGGCGACCTTCACCAAGTGCTCCTTGTCGCCCTGGCGGAACAGGATCCGATGCCAGGCGGTCGGCGCGGTCAGCATGATCAGCGTGGCCGCGGCGGATACCAGCGTTCCGAGATAGACGCCCTTCTGAAAGCGCGACAGGGTGCTGAACTTGGGCTCGAAGGTGGCCGCGAGCAGGAATCCGAACAGGATCTGCACGCCGGTCTGGACGACGCGAGCCTCCTGTAGGAGCTCGATCAGGTTCCGATCGTCACGTTCCGGCTCGGTTTCGTGACGCTGGGCCTCGGTTGTGCGGTCGGCTCGATCCATACGCACCTTCTACCCGCAGCTCAGCCGGCAACCTCTCGCGCCATTCGTTACATTTGCGCCTTCGGTAACGACCGGAGAGTCGCGGTCAAGAGCGAGGACCATCTCCCGGTGGTTGAGAGGAGAGTTGAAGCCGGCCCCTGATCTGGGCCGGCTTCGCCTTATCTGGGCGGGCGCAGGCAAAAAAGAAGCCGGCCCGCTGGGGACGGGCCGGCTTCGTGCTTCTGGGGAGGAGGTGCTGCTATGAGGTACGTCGCGATGTGAAGTCTGCGCCCCGCAGATGAATGAGTCCTAAATAGTTCATCTCAGGTTGGTCAGTAGGGGATTTGCGGGCCGCCTTCGGCGGCATCCATGGGGCCGTTCCGCCGGGCGTCCGTGCCCGGCGGCGGGGCAGCGTTCACCCGGGCGGGCACGGATGCACGCCCGCCCGGCCCCACGGATGCCGAGCGAAGCGAGGCCAATCACTCGTAGCTGTAGAAGCCCGCTCCGGTCTTACGGCCGAGCGACCCGGCCTGCACCAGCTCGATCAGCCGGTCGGGAACGGTGGCCCCGATCGACTCGCCGATCGCCTGGCAGACGTCGAGCCCGACGTAGTCGAGCAGCGCGATCGGGCCCATCGGCATGCCGGCGCCGAGGGTCATGCAGCTGTCGATGTCCTCGGGCGCCATACCCGTCTCGACCAGGAGGTCGACGGCGCTGAACAGGTAGGGGAAAAGCAGCCGGTTGACCACGAAGCCCGGGATGTCCGGTACCTCAATGGGCGTCTTGCCGAGCGCCTCGCACAGCTCCCGGGCGCGCTGGCGCGTCTCGTCGCTGGCCCGGGGCGGGAACGCCAGCTCGACGAGCTGCATCCGTGGCACCGGGTTGAAGGGGTGAAAGCCGACGAAGTTCTCGGGGTGGCCGCTGGCCTGCGCCAGCTCGTCGATCGACAGCGAGGAGGTCGTGGTGGCCAGTACGGCGCCCACGTTTGCGTGGCGGGCGAGCTCGCCGAGGTCGGCCAACACGGCGGACTTGGAGCCGTGGTGCTCGACGACGGCCTCGACCAGGAAGGTCGCCCGGGCCAGCTCGTGGAGATCGGTCACGATCCGGATGCGATCGGGGTCGTAGCCGTCGAGCTTGGAGCAGGTCTTGGCGACCTGGGCGCGAGCTCGGTCGGCCGAGTCATCCGATCGCGCCCACAGCAGCACCTCGTCGTCTCCGGCCGCGGCGACCGCCAGTCCGCAGGCGATCACGCCCGACCCGGCGATTCCCACTCGTTCCCGCAAATCGGCTCCTCTGGTCGACTGGCTGGTCAGCAAGCTTCAGTACAGTAGTAATTGTCTGCCGTTCAGGCGCCGCTGAGCCTTCGCGGCATCGGAAACCAGTGAAAAAGGAGTAGCTGCATGCCGCAATCCGGTCGCGAGGTCGTCATCGTCGAAGCCGTCCGGACGCCGATCGGGCGCGGGCACAAGGAGAAGGGCTACTACAAGGACGTCCATCCCAACGAGCTGCTCGGCCGCTGTTACAGCGAGGTGATCGAGCGCGCCGGGATCGACGCGAGCGAGGTGGAGGATGTGGTCGCGGGCTGCGTGCAGCAGTACGGCGAGCAGATGTTCAACGTGGCCCGCAATGCCTGGCTTCAGGCCGGTCTGCCGATCGAGACGCCGGCCACGACGGTCGACCGCCAATGCGGCTCGGCTCAGCAGGCGGTCAACTTCGCCGCGGCGCTGATCGCGGCCGGGGTGCACGACGTGGCCATCGGGTCGGGCGTCGAGCACATGGGCCACGTGCCCATGGGCATCGGCTTCAAGTGGGTCGACGAGGTGGGCTCGCCGTGGCCGCCGGAGCTGATGGAGCGCTACAACCTGATTCCCCAGGGCCTGTCGGCCGAGATGATCGCCGACCAGTGGGAGATCCCGCGCTCCGAGCTCGACGAGCTGGCGCTCCGCTCCCACCAGCTGGCCCACCGGGCGACCGAAGAGGGCCGGTTCGAGCGGGAGACCATGCCGTTCAAGGTCAACGGCTCGACTTATGTGAGCGACCAGGGGATCCGCCCGGACACGACGATCGAGGCGCTGTCCCAGCTCAAGCCGGCGTTCAAGGAGGACGGCAAGGTCACGGCCGGCAACAGCTCGCAGATCTCCGACGGCGCCGCCGCCTTGCTGCTGATGGCGCGGGAGAAGGCCGATGCGCTGGGTCTGAAGGCCCGCGCGCGGATCGTGGACCAGACGACGGTCGGGGTCGACCCGGTGATCATGCTGACCGGTCCGATCCCGGCCACGCAGCGGATTCTCGAGCGTAACGGGATGAAGATGGACGACATCGACCTGGTCGAGATCAACGAGGCGTTCGCGCCGGTCGTAGCCGCGTGGCAGCGCGAGCTCGAGCCCGACATGGATCGGGTCAACGTCAACGGCGGTGCGATGGCGCTCGGGCATCCGCTCGGGTCGACCGGCGCCCGGCTGCTCACCACGCTGCTGCATGAACTCGAGCGCTCCGACAAGGAGGTCGGGCTCGTGACGATGTGCTGCGGTGGCGGGCTTGGCACCGGCACGCTGATCCAGCGCCTCTAGTCCTCGGGAAGAAACTCCAACATAGTCGGAGTTTCTTCCCAAGCGCCGGTCATCCGGCGAGCCAGCGGAAGCCGACCGGCGCCGGCGCTGGGGTCAACGGGCTGTCCGGGAGTCCCGCGGGCGGTTCGTTTGCGTTGTAACCCACCGGCGCGAGGTCGTTGGGTGTGTCGGGATGGAACATCGAGGCCAGGTACTGGGCCTGCCCCCGCCCCGGGCCGAGCTCAAACTGGCCGCCGCTGTAGGCCCCGATGCCGCGCTCGGCGCAGTAGTCGTAGGTGGCGCACAGCTTCGGCAGCCCGCCGATCCGCGAGGGCTTGAGGTTCACCATCCGCGGCGGGAAAGGCAGCGCCTCGATGTCGTCGATCGAGTGGATCGGCGCATCCCAGGTGATCCGGTCGTGCTCGCCGGCGAGGATCGCGGCGGTCTCGGGGGTAACGACGTCGGGATCCTCGATCCACGCGTTCGGGAAGGCACGCACCACCCGCTCGTAGAGGATCGGGTCGGGCGGCTGATCGACCACGGTGCCGCGGTAGAGGCTCTTGAAGTCGACGGAGTCGACCGCGCCGGTCTGGACCAGCGCCGCGATCAGCTCCGGGGTCCACGAGCTCGTCGGGTCGAGCTTGAAGCGCAGCGTCGGGTACTTCGCGAGTCGGCGCTCCAGCGGATCGAGCGTCGCCGGCTCGCCGAGGCGCAGCGAGACGACGAACGTGATCGGGCGCGCCTGGAGTCCGAGCGCGGCGTGGAGCGGCCGTCCGGCCTGGGCGAGCGCGAGATCGAGCGCGGCGCTGTGGAACGTCCATCGGCGGTACAGACGTGACACCTCCCACTCGGGCGCCACCGGGAACAGGTCGAGCGAGTCGATCAGCTCACAGAACTCTCCCAGTGCGAACTGCCCGGACAGGGCCCGAGCATGGACCGGTCCGGCTTGCTGGAGGGCGACGTGGTCCTCGGCCTGGTAGACGACATCCTCGCCGACACCCTCTCGGCCGCCCCCGGTCAGGTGCACGAGCGTGGTCAGGCGCTCAAAGCCGCTCGAGACCTCCGCCCGCAGGCCCTCGAGCGTGTAGCCGTCCACCTCGAGCGGCAGGTCGGCGAGCTTCTCAAAGGTGCTCATGCCGGGCGACCGGCGCCTTCGAGGCGGGCGACGAGCTCGTCGAGGCGCAGCTCCTCGAGGCCGTGGCTGACCGCCTCGAGTTCGGCGGCGCAGTACTCGACGAGCTCCCGGCCCTCCTTGACGAGGGCGAGCGTCTCGCGCAGTCCGGCGTCGCCCGAGTCCAGGCGGCGGATGATCTCCTCGATCCGCGCCACCGCGGTCTCGTAGGTGGGCTGAGGCTCGCTCGCGCTCATGACTCGTCGGTGACGGTGGCGGCGAGGGTCCCGTCGTGGAAGCGCAGGCGGACGTCGCCGGCCTCACGGGCAGTGGCCGCGGACCCGAGCGCTCGGCCGGAGGGGTCCTCGACCAGGGCGTAGCCGCGAGCCAGGGTCCGTTCGGGGTCGTGGGCGGCCAGGGCGAGCGCGAGACGGTCGAGCTCGCGCCGGCGGGCGGCGCGCTCAGAGGTGTGGGCGCGCTCGGTGGCGCGAGCGAGCACCTTCGCGTGAACACCGGCGCGCTCGCGTCGCTTGGCCACGCCACGCCGGGCGCTGGCCCGAAGCTCGCGCAGGAGCTGGTGGAGCTGGTGACGCTGCCGGGCGACGTGGCGGCCCGGCGCGGCGGCCAGGCGCTCGAGCGTCCGGGCGCGCTCGGTGATCGCCCGGCGGCTGTGGTTGTGTAGGCGCCGAGCAGCCGCTTGGAGATCCCCGCGCGCGGCGGCACAGTCGATCGGGACGGCCGCCTCGGCGGCGTGGGTGGGGGTCGAGCAGCACACCGCGGCCACGTCGTCGATCAGCGTGCGGTCGGTGTGGTGGCCGACCGAGGAGATGACCGGCACGCGTAGCAGCGCCACGGTCCGGCAGAGCCCCTCATCACAGAACGCGAACAGGTCGGCCAGCGAGCCGCCTCCGCGCGCGACGATGACGACCTCGACCTCGTCGATCGCGGCCAGGTCACGCAGGGCGGTGGCGATCACCGGCGCGGCGAAGCGGTCCTGGACCGGGGCGAAGCCCCAGATCAGCCGCCCGGCCCATCCGCGCCGCGCCAGGCCGGCCAGAACATCGTCGCGAGCCTTGCCGCGTTCGCCGGTCACGACCCCGATCGTGCGCGGGAGGAGCGGGCGCGGCAGCCGTTTCTGCGGCTCGAACAGGCCGTCGGCTTGGAGCCGTCGACGGAGACGTTCGAGCTGGATGAGGAGGTCCCCCTCGCCGGCCACCCGCAGCTCGGTCACCGAGAAGGTGAATGACGGCGAGGCGGAGGCGCTGCCCGGGTAGTAGTCGCAGCCGCCGCCGACGACCACCTTGACCCCGTCGGTGAGGCGCACGCCCAGGCGCTCGAAGTCCGAGAGCCACATCGAGCAGGGCAGCGCGCCGCGCGCGTCGCGCAGCTCGAAGTACACCCGCGCGCGGCTCGAGCGAAATCCCCACACCTCACCCACCAGTTGCACGCGCGCGAACTCGAGCAGCCTCTGCTTGAGCCGGGCGGCGTAAGTGCCCACCTCGTAGGGGCCGGGCAGCTCACTTTCCAGGGGAGTGGCGGCGATCGCGGGATCACTCATCTGCGGTATCGAGGCTATCGGCCGGCCACCACGGATACGATGCGCCGCTATGGACCTGACCCTCTCACCGGCCGAGGCGGCCTTCCGTGACGAGCTGCGCAGCTGGCTCGAGGCCAATAACCCCGGCCGGGAGCCCGCCGGAGACGAGGCGGCGTTCGAGTTCCGGAGGGCCTGGCAGCGTGCGCTGAACGAAGCCGGCTGGGCCGGCGTTTCCTGGCCCAAGGAGTACGGCGGGCGCGGCGCGACGCTGGTCGAGCAGGCGATCTTCAACGAGGAGGTGGTGCGCGCGCGCACCCCGTCGGTGGCCAACGTCCTGGCGCTGGCGATGGGCGGTCCGACGGTGATCGCGCACGGGACCGAGGAGCAGCGCAAGCGCTTTCTGCCGCCGATCCTGTCCGCGGACGAGATCTGGTGCCAGGGCTTCTCCGAGCCCGGCGCCGGCTCGGACCTGGCCGCCGTGAAGACGCGCGCCGTGCGCGACGGCGACGAATGGGTGGTGACCGGGCAGAAGGTGTGGACCACTTTCGCCCACCACGCCAAGTGGTGCATGTTGGTGGCGCGCACCGATCCGGAGGCTCCGAAGCACAAGGGCCTCACCTATTTCCTGATGGACATGGAGCAGGACGCCGTGCAGGTCAGGCCGTTGCGCCAGATCACCGGCGAGTCCGAGTTCAACGAGCTGTTCATCGAGGAGGCGCGGATCCCGGACGAGAACATCGTCGGGCGCGAGGGCGAGGGCTGGGCGGTGGCGATCACCACGCTGATGCACGAGCGCGCCACGCTCGCCTTCGGGCTCCAGGTGAGCGTGCAGATCGCGCTGCGCGAGCTGCTTGAGACCGCGCGCGCGACGCGCGGCTTCAACGGAGGCGTCGCCACCGAGGATCCGGTGATCCGCCAGCGCCTGACGCAGCTGTTGATCGAGTCCGAGGTGCTCCGCCTGAACGCGTACCGAGGGCTGTCGGCGATCATGCGCACCGGCGTCCCCGGCCCCGAGGGCTCGCTCGGCAAGTGGCACTGGTCGGAGGTCAACCAGTCGCTGACGGAGCTCGCGATGGACATCGCCGGTCCGCGGGCGATGCTCTCCGAGTCCGACCACAACTGGAGCTACCGGTTCCTGCGCGCGCGGGCCAACTCGATCGAGGGCGGGACGACCGAGATCCTCAAGAACATCGTGGCTGAGCGGGTGCTCGGGCTGCCCCGGATGCGATGAACTTCGGCTTCACCGACGACCAGCAGGCGATCAAGCGCACCGCTCGCGATTTCCTGGAAGCGCGCTACCCATTGGCCACGGTGCGCGCCCTGGCCGAGGACGGCCGTGGCTTCAGCGACGAGCAGTGGGCCGAGCTGGTCGAGCTCGGGTGGCCGGGCGTGATCGTGCCCGAGGACCGCGACGGCCTTGGGCTGGGAGCGGTTGAGCTCGTCGTGATCGCCGAGGAGATGGGCTACGCGCTCGCGCCGAGCCCGTGGTTCTCGACCACATGCGCGGCGCTGCTGCTCGTCGCGGCGGGAACCCCGGAGCAGCAGGAACGGTGGCTGGCGCCGCTGGCCCGGGGCGAGCTGCGCGGCACGGTGGCGGTATGGGACGAGCACTCCGGTTGGGCGCCCGACCACTCCGAGGTCGAGCTTTCTGCTGAGGGAACCCTCTCCTGCGTGAAGATCGCGGTGCCCGACGCGGCGAGCGCCGACTTCCTGATCGTGTCCGGAGCCGACGGGCGCCACTGGGTCATCGAGCGGTCGGCGGACGGGGTGTCGATCGAGCCCGAGGAGGCGATCGACCCGACTCGCAAGCTATTCCGGGTCGAGCTGTCGGGGGCGCCGGCCGAGCCGCTCCACCTGGCCGGCGAGGCGCTGGCCGGTGCCTACGCCACGATCGTCGCGCTGCTCGCGGCCGAGAACGTCGGGGTGGGTCAGCGCGCGATGGAGATGGCCGTGGCTTATGCCAAGGACCGCGCCCAGTTCGACCGCCCGATCGGCGCCTACCAGGCGGTCTCGCATCGCTGCGCGCAGATGTTGCTCGAGGTGGAGGGTTCGCGCTCGCTCTGCTACTGGGCGGGCTGGGCGCTCGCCCACGAGCCCGAGACCGGGCCGCGCGCCGCCTCGATGGCCAAGGCCTACGCCGGTGACGCCGGCTTCCGCGTCGCCGCCTCGGCGCTCCAGGTCCATGGCGGGATCGGGTTCACCTACGAGCACGACCTGCACTTCTTCTTGAAGCGCGCCCACGCGAACGCGCACGCGTTCGGCGACTCGCGCTGGCACCGGGACCGCGTCGCGGACCTGGCCGGCGTCTAGCCCGCACCCCGCGGCTGCCATGGTACGCCGCGCGCGACAGGGCGCGGACCGCACCATCGCGGCCCGCGCCCTGCGGCCCTACAGAGCTACGGCACTACGTAGTTGACCGACGTTCCCCAGTTGGCGTACCCGTCCCGGGTCCCGCCGCACGTTCCGATCGTCAGCGTGAACGCGCTGCCGGTGCAGTTGGGGTACTGGATGTAGTTGGTGGCGAAATCGATCCGATTGCCGGACCCTGGGTAGATCGCCCAGCTGTAATCGCCCCACCGCGGTCTAGTCGGTCCGGGGTACCCCTGGTACTCGCCGAATCCGTCCTCCGGGGACTGCCCGAGGTCCGCGATGTTGATCACCGACCCGTTCAGCCCGCTCGAGGTGGCGGTAAGCCGGCCGTAGGCGGTGCTTGGGTAAAAGCCGCCGTGGTCGGCATGCGTTGGCCCGCCGTTGCCGGTCAGCGTGAAGTCCATGATCGCGCCGCCGTTACCGCCGGTGCCTTCAGCGGCCATGGCAGGGAACGCCAGGTCTTCGTGAGCCGCCGAGACGTACCCCTGGTTGGTGATGGCGAACTGGCGGGTCTTGTCGAACGAGCCGATGTCGATCACCCAGTACACCGCGCCCCCGTGGATCTCAGGGCCAGAGTTGAACAGCTGGTTGACCTCGGTCGTCATACCGGCCCACAGCTGACCCTGCGCCTGCGAGACCTGGGTCATGAAGTCACCGTTGGTGTTGAGTCCGTTCTCGGGACATGACGCGGGCGGGGGACTTCCGGTGCTTAGGCCGGCGGCACCGCATTCGTCACCCAGCGGAATCGGCCCCGCCTTCTGGGGAGCGATGTAGCCGTCTCCCTCGGCGTTTTCGGGGTTGTAGTACGGGAGCGTGCCAGTGAACAACTGACCCCCGAACTGAACGGCGCTGCAGCCACTACAACCGCTGCTGTTCAGGTTGCGAAGGCCGGTCCAATCCCACACCGCGATCCGGTTGTCACCTGAGGAGGGCAGCGCGGCAAAACTGTTGAAGTCCAGCGCGCCCATCATGAACCCCGACCCGCCGTAGTGGTTGTCGAACTCACCGGCGTCCGCCGGCTGCGCCGGGATCACAGCCACCCAGCAGTCGACGCCCGCACTACCCGCACACGTCCCGTCCGGGGTCGCGAGCAGGCCCATATTCTCGTGGGCAACGTTGAAGTTCGTGTTCGGGCCTCCGTTTGACAGCGTCACTTTACGGCCATGCTCGAGCGCGTTCTTGTCAAACGCGAACTCCTGCGCGCCATTGAAGAAGCCGCCGCCAAACCCCGGTACCGAGCTGGGATTCAACGGGAACTCGTCATAGAAGAGCAGGAACGCGTCCCGGGTCACGCCGATCTTCGCGAAGTCGTTCAGCAGGTAGGGATACCCGGGCTCCTTGGGGTTGAAGTTCGCGTTCAGGTAGTACACGTAGTACGGACCCAACGGGCTCGAGCCCTGGCTCACCGCGATGCCCTCGTAGCAGCTGTTGGCGACGGCCGCGAAACAGCCGGCGAACGTGCCACCGCTCGCCTCCGGGCTCGCCGACACAATCTCGGTATAGAACCAATGCCCGCCGTTACTCGGGTCATACTCGCACGACGGGTCGCCGCCGCTGCTCCATGCCCGGCTGGTCAACCCCATGATGGTGTCCAGCGATATGGGTGCCGACTGGCGCTTGAGCGCGGTGTTGAACACCAGGACCTCGCCGATGTTGTTGTCCTCCACGACATACCCGTTCCCCGCGCAGAGTCCCTGATCGGGTGGCTCGACGTCGCCGTTGGGGTTGGTGCTCAGCGAACCGCTGTCCACCGCGTTTAGGCCCTTGACACCGGTTGCCCCGCCGGCCGAGCTGCTAATCGTGTCGCAGCCGTCGCCGAGCGGCTGGCACCTGATGTTCGGGATCACCGGAGTGGGCGACTGGGCGGCGTGAGCCGACGCTCGCGCGTGGCTTCGCTCCTCCGCGCGACTCGCCTCCCCATGGCTTGCCGAGCTGGGGCCGGGCATCGCATGCGGCCCGGACATTCCCGGTGCGGCCTGGAGATTGGATGCTGCGTTGGTCGACGACGCGGTCGAGGTCGTCGTGAACGGCCCGGTCAGCAACGAGCAGCCGCTGCTCGCGCAGCCCGTGGCCGCGGGTCCAACGAAGGTGGGCGAGGACGGCCCATAGGTGGTCGTGTTGGCGGCGTGCGCCCTGACCTTGTGGGTGCTCCCGGTGGCCACCGCCCCGCCACCGAGCACGCCGACCAGCGCCACCGACAGCACGGACAGCAGTATCAGGTGTTTGCGGATGAGGCGCTTACGCATGACCGCCTCCCTCCGTCCGGAGTTTCGGGTGGCCCGGCACAACCGCAAGCATCACCCACCCGGACGTCGTGCAACGGTTGCAGACCAGCACGGATGCAGTCATCTGCGCCCTCCCCATGTGGGCCCGCGCCCCGAGACGGGCCGAGTTGTCACGATGCCCGCGAACGTATTACTCAGGTCGCCGCTAGGCAAGTACCTAACGTGAGAGGGCGCTTAGAAACCGGCGGTCAATGCGCCGGTTCTCGCATCCCCGTTGGTCTCCCGCCGGTGCGCTCGCCGCTACGGGGTGTTGGGCTCGCCGGGGTAGTGCGGCGGCTCCTTGTGGGCGGCGTCATCGATGAGCACCGCGGGATCGGCGGTCTGCCACCACGGCCGGCTGAAGAAGCCCGTGAAGAACGGCCAGGAGGCGAACATCAGCACCACGCCGAGAACCAGCCCGCCGATGCCGACCAGGATTGGCGTCTGGATGCCAAACAGCGCCTTGGAGTAATTGTTGCCGGCGGTGTTGTAGTAGCCGTAGGCCTTGATCGCGACGTAGCCCATCATCAGCCCGCCCACGACCGGGATCAGGCCGGCGAAGAAGAAGTTGCGGGCGCTCTTGAGCAGGTCGCGGCGGAAGTAGACCGCGCAGGCGATGCCCGTGAACCCGTAGTAGAAGCAGACCGAGAAGCCGAGCGCGGAGATGGTGTCGCCGAGCACGTCCTGGTTGGGGTTGAGGGCCAGCAGCGCCACCGTCCAGACGATCGACAGCGCTCCCATACCGACCGTCGACACCGTGGGGGTGAGGAAGCGCGGATGGATCCGGCCGATGGAGGCCGGGATCGCTCCCCAGCGGGCCATCGACAGCGTGGTGCGCGCGGTGGGCAGGATCGTTGTCTGGGTGGAGGCCGAGGCCGAGGTCAGCACGCTGATCGTCAGCAGCTTGTACAGAGGCGATCCGAGCACGCCGTGGCCGAGCGGGCTGAGCACGTCGTTGGCGTTGGCCGAGAGGAACGCGGTGCCGTGGAAGGACTGCGCCGCGGTGGTCACGATCAGGTAGATCGCCAGCAGGATCACGGTCGAAATCACCGCGGCCTTGCCCGGCCCGCGGTGGCGGTCACGCGACTCCTCGTTCACCGCCACGCCCGAGTCCCACCCCCAGTAGATGAAGATGCCGAGCAGGATTCCGTCGATCAGCGCGCCCCAGCCCATGTTGAACGGGTTGAACCAATTCGCGGTGGGGTGGATCGCGTGGGCCGGATGGCCGCTGTAGACCTTGATCAGCGCGACCACCGCGAACAGCGCGAGCGTGAAGATCTCGAGGCCGAGGAGGAGCGTCTGAATCCGCGCCGAGAGCTCGATCCCGCGGTAGCAGATCCAGGTCATCAGCACGATCCAAATGACCGCGCCGGCGATCAGGCCGAAGTTGGACGGATGGCCGTTCCAGAGCGAGTACGTGTAGCTGCTCGCGATGGCCGCCAGCGACGCCATCACGATGACGTCGGCCAGGAAGATCGCCCAGCCGTTGATCCAGCCGAGCTGCGGTCCGAACGCGCGTGTCACCCACGCGAACGTGGTGCCGGCGTCGGGGTCGGCCAGGTTGAAGAAGCGGTAGCCAACCGACACGAACAGGATCGGGATGAACGAGACGATAAGGACGGCCGGCGAATGCACGCCGACGCCCTTCACCGCGACGATGAAACCGAGCGTGGCGGCGAGGCTGTACGCCGGCGCGGTCGAGGCGATCGCGATGACCAGATTCGAGATGTAGCCGATCGCGTCGGTCTTGAGGCCCTTGGCGCCGGGAGCGGTCGGATCCGCGGCGGGGGGTGTTTGGGTGGCTGCGGTGGTATCCAAGGCGGAAAACTTAGTGCGGACCGGGAGGCCCGGAGAGGTGTGAAAGTATCGCCGGGTTTAGCCAAAACGTCCAATGCCTCGGCTCTACGGTGGATCCGGCGTGTCGGACCGACACGTATCGGCGCCGGTGCTGGGGGCGGCGGCTAGGGGTTGACGGCGCCCGCGGCCTCCTGCTCGCGTAGCCACGCCACGGTCTGGGCGATGCCGTCGCGGAGGTCGACCTTCGCTTCCCACCCCAGCAGCCGTCGCGCCTTCTCGACCGACGGCCAGCGGCGCTGCACGTCGACCGCGAAGCTCGGCAGGTGGGCGAGCGCGAACTGGCCGGGGTCGTTGCCGCACGCCTCCCAGATGATCTCCGCCAGTTCGGCCACGGTGAGCTCCTCGGAGGCGGAGACGTTGAAGTCCTCGTTCTCGCCCGCCGGCGAGGCCATCGCGGTGACGATCCCGTCGGCGATGTCGTCGACGTGAGTGATCGTCCGCGTCTGCGTCCCCGCACCGAAGATCTCGAGCGGCCGCCGGCCGGTCAGCGCCTTGTGGATCAGATCGGGCACGGCGTGGGCGATCCCCGGCTCGTCGGGCTCGGGAAGCTCGCCGGGCCCGTAGGCGTTGAACGGGCGGCAGATCGTGTAGCGCAGGCCGTGCTCCTCGTTCGCGGCGCGGGTGTAGATCTCGCCGGCCAGCTTCGAGAACCCGTAGGCCGAGCGCGGCGCCGGGCAGCTGTCGAGGTGTTCCTCGGTGGTGGGGAACTCGGTGGCGCGCTCGAACACCATCGAGGAGGACACGTACACGAACCGCTCGACGTCGTGGCCGACCGCGGCCTGGGTCAGGGCTCCAGTGAGCGCGTTGTTGACCCCGAACAGCGTGAACGGCAGCTTGTGGAAGTTGGCGATCCCGCCCACGATTGCGGCCAGGTGGATCACTTGAGAACAGCCGTGAATCGCCGCCCCGGCGGCCTCGGGTATGCGCAGGTCCGCGGTGCGGATCTCGCAGCCCTCGCGCATCCATTGGGGTGCCTCGCGATGGTCGGCGACCCTGACCTCCCACTGGCTGTCGGACAGCAGCCGCCGGACGACCGCCGAGCCGATCGTCCCGGCTCCGCCTGTGACCAGGACGCGGCTCATGCGGTGGCTTCGGAGCCGCCGGGCGTTTGCGGCGAAGCGGCGGCGGTCGCTGGGCCCAGCATCGCCGCTGACTCTGCGCCGAACAGGAATACCTGGCCGGTGCCGAGCGCGTTCCACGGGTCGACCAGCAGGCAATCGCGCGAGGCGCGCCGCAGGATCTCGCCGAGCGTGTCCCGGCCCTCGAACTCCGAGTGGTTGGTGGCCACGACGACCACGTCGGCGTCCTGCACGGCCTGCTCGAGCGGCTGCGTGGGCGAGGGGGCGTGCGGATCGCACACGGCCACGTCGGCCAGTTCGCGCTCGAGCAGCCGAATCAGCTTGGGGGCGAGCGAGTCGCGCTCGTCGTCGGTGTTGCGCTTGAAGGTGAGGCCGAGCACCGCGACCTTGCGCGATCCCAGCGTCCCGATCCGGCGCTTGATCCCCTCGACCAGAAATAGCGGCACCGACTCGTTGACGCGGGAGACGGCGAGGAGCATGCCCGGCGAGTTGGACCGTTCCTCGGAGAAGGCGAAGTCCTTGCGCAGGCAGGTGCCGGCGGTCATCCCGGGCTGAGCGATCCCACCGCGGGGATAGTCGCGGTTGATCAACTCGATCACGTCGAACACGTTGGCGCCGTAGCGCTCGCAGTCCATCATCAGCAGGTTGGGGAGCGCGAACGTCGTGTAGCGCAGGATGTTGGTCCAGATCTTGGCCAGCTCAGCCTGGACCGGCGTGGTCCTGACGATCGGGGCGCCGAACACCGAGAAGGTGGCGGCGGCCCGCTCGGTCGAGGCGTCGCCGACGCCGCCGATGATGCACGGGAGGGTCGAGATCTCCTCGAGGAAGCGTCCGGCGGCGATCCGCTCGGGCGCGTGGGCCACGTACAGGTCCTCGCCCACGCGCAGCCCGCGCTGCTTCTCGAGGTAGCCGGCGACGAACTCGGTCGTTCCGGGCGCGATCGTCGAGCGGAGGATCAGCGCGTGTCCGGGGCGGAGCATCGGCAGCAGGTCGTCCACCGCCGCGCGTACCTGGCGCAGGTCTGACTCGATGTGGGAGAAGGACGGCGTCCCGATCGTGATCACGATGTCGTCGGCCTGTGCGGCATCGACGGCGCGCTCGGCGAGCTGGAGGCGTCCGGTGGGAAGGACCCGCTCGAGCAGCGTCTGGGTGCCGGCCTCGTGGAAGGGCATCTGCCCGGCGCGGAGGGATGAGAGCACCGCCAGGTCGTGGTCGACACCGAGCACGCTCACCCCGCGATCGGCGAAGGACAGCGCCAGTGGCAACCCGACGCGGCCGAGGCCGATGACCGAGACAGACGGCGGTGAGCTCACGGCGACCTCAGGACTTGGCGTCGGCCGTGACGCTGGGCAGCGGCTCGAGGCCTGGCTCGGCCGGGTGCCCGCGCACCTCGCCGTCGAAGGCGATCCGGTTCAGGCGGGCGATCTCGCGCTCACCCTCGATCCGGGCCGGGTGACCGGTCGGCAGTCCCCGGATCAGCGTCCGGATCCGCTCGCGCAGCTGCAGCGCGAAGTGCGGCGTCGAGGCGCCCATCAGCTGGCGGACGTCCTCCACGGTTACCTCGTGGTCGGGCTTGAGTCGATCTGGATGCTCGGCTTGGCTCATTTCTGGGGCACCGCTTCGAGAAGGCTATCCACCTGGGCCTGAACGGTCACCGAGATGGCGCTCGGGTCACCGATCACCCAGCCGTGGTTGTACACCGCGGCGGTCGGTCCTTCCTGGGTGTAGCCCGGCGTCGCGTAGTCCAGGAAGAAGTTCAGCACCGAGGTCGGAAGGACGTTGGCCGAGTCGAGCACGAGCTGGGGGCCGAAGCTGCCGCTGGCTGAGAGCGCGGCCGACGCGGCGGCGTCGAGCGGACGGCCGGCGTTGAGCAGGGTGTAGCCATGGCCCGGGCTGCGCATGGCCCAGCCGAAGCTTCCGGGGACGTGCGCGCACGGCTGGCCGGAGACGCACGGCGGGTCGCGATACACGGCGAACGCCACCGAATTCGCCGCCGGGTCCTGGGCGCCGACCCGCTTGACCGTCCCGTACCGGCCGAGCTGAGCCAGCACGCTGTCCGGGATCACACTGGCGGGGCCGAGCAAGTAGATGTTGGGGTGCGAATCGGCGGTCAGCGCCGCAGCCGTCGGGGCCGGGATACCGGTGGAGGACACGAACAGGACCGGGTCGCCGCTCTCCGCCGCCCACCCAGCGGCGGGCATCGCATAGGCGGCGTCCTCGGCCGAGGCGATCACCACATCGGGGCTGGGCTTGCCCGCGGCCGCGTTCGCATAGCGATTGATCGCCGCCGCCAGCGCGTAGGGCCCGACACCGGTGATCGTCGCGGCCTTCAGACCCTTTGGAGCGGGCACGTCCCCGACCCGGATCACCTGAGCGCCGGCCAGCGAGCTCGTGCCCGTGGGCGTGAGCAAGTTGAGCGCGTTGGTGGTGGCCGGCGGCAGCGCCCCCGACCCGGAGAGCAGCACTGGTGCGCCGATCGGCGAGGCCATCAGGACTGAGGAGGCGATCGCCGCCTGCCAGTCGTCGGTGGGGGCGATCGTCACCGCGGTGGGGTGAGTGCCGGGAGCCACCGAGGGGAACACGGCCAGCGCCACGCCGGCCGCGTCGTTGATCGGGTCCACACCGGACACGCGCGTGGTGTTCTTGGTGGCCAGCACGGGGAAGCCGATGCCCGCGCTCGAGGACGCCGGCGCTGAGCTGGTGCTCGTGGTCCTGACGATCAGCGTCGTCGATGCGCTGCAGCCGGCGAGCGCGACGCACGCTGCGAGGAGCGCGATCCACGTTGGCCACCGCATCGCGCCCTGACAGTAGCGAGGTGGGGTGAAATCGGCGCACGTTGCGGGAAAACCAGGATCTCGTGCGCTTTGCCGCGACCTCTTTGACGCTCCGAGAGTAGGTATATTGCCGCGACGCCGAATCCGCGGGCCCACGAAATCCGCGGAACGGGGGACCCAGTTTCTTGGGGCGAGTTTCGCGGTGAAGCCGCGGAAGGCGCAGGCTCTTTTAGCGCCAGCCCGTCAGCTAACCCCGTAGGCCGACGAAAGAGACCGCTTGCGGGTAGCCCACCTGATCCTCCCGAGCTTGGCCGCGTTCGCCCTGGCGTGTCCAGCGGCGGCGAGTGCGAGCACGGGGGGTGGCGCCATGTCGCCCGGCGGTTCGTCTCAGACCAGTGCCGCGACCGGCCTCCCGAACGCATCCTCGGGTGCGACCGGCATCACCGGCGGCGCCGGCATGACCGCCCCGCCCGCGCTGCCGTTCCCGCGCCCGACCGTGGCCGGGACCACGGCCGAGATCATCGACGGACTCGCCTACGCGCCGGCGGAGGCCCCGATTCAGGTCCAGGAGGCGATCTGGGCTGGGGATCGGATTCGCTTCAAGCCCTACATCTACGGTGGGGGCCACGGCAAATGGAACGATCTGGGCTACGACTGCTCGGGCTCGGTGTCCTACGTGCTGCACGCCGCCGGCCTGCTCAAGGTTTCGATGGACTCGAGTGAGTTCGAGACCTGGGGCCGACGCGGGCTCGGCCAGTGGATCACCGTGTACACGAATCCCGGCCACGCCTTCGTCGAGATCGCCGGAATCCGCTTCGATACCTCGGCCGAGCAGGATCCCAATCCGCCGCCGGGCACCGGACCGCGCTGGCGCCCCGTGATGACCGATACCGCGGGCTTCCTGGCGCGACATCCCGCCGGTCTGTGATCGACGGGCTCTAAATCGCCGTTGGAGAGGCCCGCGTCCAGGCCAAAAGGCTTCGCTAGGCCGTCGCGCCTCGCTACGCTTGCAGGGGCTACACCAGCAACCCGCCAAGGAGGATGCGATGCCGGGCCTTTCCGGGCGCATGTCAACCGTCATCAAAGCGAAGATCTCGAAGCTCCTAGACCGCGCCGAGGACCCCGCGGAGACGCTCGAATACAGCTATCAGAAGCAGATCGAGCTGCTCCAGAACGTCAAGAAGGGGATTGCCGACGTCGTCACCTCGAAGAAACGCCTGCAGCTACAGGAGCAGAAGCTGCGCGACCAGGTGGTGAAGCTCGACACGCAGGCCCGCCAGGCGCTCGCCGCCGGCAACGAGGACCTGGCCCGTACCGCGCTCGAGCGCAAGAACGTCGCCCAGACCGAGTTGCAATCGCTCGACTCGCAGGTCGCTCAGCTCGAGCAGCAGCAGGAGCAGATGACGGCTTCCGAGCAGAAGCTGCGAACCAAGATCGAGCAGTTCCGGTCGAAGAAGGAGGTCATCAAAGCGCAGTATTCGGCCGCCGAGGCGCAGGTCCGGATCTCCGAGGCGGCGACTGGGGTCGGCGAAGAGATGGCCGACGTCGGCCTGGCCATGCAGCGCGCCCTGGATAAGACCGAGAACATGAAGGCGCGCGCTGACGCCGTGCAGGAGCTTGAGGCCGCGGGCACGTTCGAGGATCTGACCCAGCTCGGCTCCGGCGAGGACGACATCGACCGTCAGCTGCGTGAGCTGTCGAGCACGAGCGAGGTCGATTCCGAGCTGGCCAGGATGAAGGCCGAGCTCGGGACCGGCTCCGGTCCGGCCGGTGAGCTGGGCGCGGGGTCCCCGGCCGCCACCGAGCAAGAGGCCGGCGCGGGCGGGAATTCCGGCCCCAGCCAGGCGTCGTGATCGTAAGGATCGCCACCGAGGGGCAGTACGAGCTCACAAAGAGCGAAGGCGAGGCATTCAACGAGCTCGACAATCACGCGGTCAACGCGTGCGAGGTGGATGATGAGGACAAATTCCACGCCGCTTTCCAGGAGCTGCTGGCCTTCGTGAGGAGTAACGGTCAGGCCATGCCGGGGGACCGCCTGGAGCCTTCCGACGTGATCCTCCCTCCGCCCGACGTCTCATTCGAAGAGGCCAAGTCCGAGTTCACCGGCGAAGGCCTGATCCCGGGCTAGCCGGCCCGGTCGGACGTCGTTCGGGCTGCGGGCCCTGAAGCCGACCTCACCGCGTTCGGGCGGGCCGGAGCCGTTGCCAGGGCGTCAGCACAGACCGCGGAGTCGGTGCAAAACGGGCAGAAGTCCCCTCAGCCAGCGTGCCGCTGTTACATAAGCGCCTCCCAGGCGCTCATGTGACGGTTGCGGCCGCGGGCGGGGTGGTTTTGCACGAAATGCACCGGCAGCGGGGCCACCGTAATCGCTTCGGGCATCAGAGACCGCTGGCCGGATCAGGGGCGGCCCAGTGGCCGAATCGGGGCGGCATGGTGGCCGCCGACGACGGTCGTTATGCCTGACCGCGCTCGGCGGCGATCTCGTGGAGACGTTCGCGTAGGCCGCGGACGCCGAGCATCGACGGCACCGCGACCAGCGCCGGCAGCCAGAAGCTGAACACGCGAAAGGTGACGGCGGCGAGCAGCGCGGCGCCGAGCGGCGCGCCGGCCAGCACGAACCCGCCGGTCATCGCGGCGTCGACGCCGCCGGCGCCACCAGCAGGAAGGGGCAGGGCCTCGGACACGTAGCCGGTGGCATAGCCGAGCAGCAGCGGACCGAGCCCAACTCGGGCGCCGAACGCCCGGAGTGCTGCCCACGCGCAGAGCACGTCGCCGGCCCAGAAGACGACGCTGCCGCCGAGCGCGCGCCGGCGCAGCCCTCCCCACCGGGCGGAAACGAGCATACGCAGGTAGACCAGCGCGTCGACCGCGACGGCGAAGGCCCGTCGGATCCAGCTGTGGCCGCGCGCGCCCGAGGAACCGAGACGGCCGCGCCGGCGGGCGGCGCTGACCCAGAGGCCGCCGGCAAAGCAGGCCGGCACCACGACCATCCAGGCCACCGGAAGCACAGGCCCAACCGACCTAGAGAGCCCGAGCAGCGCCGCCAGCGCCGCCAGCCAGGTCGCGATGGCGAGCACCGCCCAGCGCAGGGTCTCGAATGCGATCACCCGAGCACTCGCACGCGCGGGCGGCTCGCCGGCCTCGCGCAGCGCCCAGAAATCGACCGACAGGCCGCCCACGGCGGTGGCGAGCGCGAAAGCGCCGAACGCGAGCGCCACCACCCGGAGCGCCACCGCAGCGGGCAGCCGGGGGCCGCCGTCCAACTGCGCCATCGCCCGGTAGCCGGCCAGATAGCCCGCGTACGCGATCACCTCGCCCGCGGCGCACACCACCAGCCAGCCGGGCGTGGCGTGGCGCAGGTGGTCGAGCAGATGGGCGGAGTGGCTGGCCTGCGCGATGAGCGCCACCACGAGCCCGGTGGCCAGAATCCCGCCCCCGGCGACCAGGGCCAGCCGGGGGCCCCTCCCCGAGGGGAGCAGGTCATTCATTGAAGTCGGGCGCTCGCGAGCTCGCGGGCCAGGCGCTGGATGAGCGGGTCGCTCGGCCCACGCCGGCGCGCGCGGGACAGCGCATCACTGAGTGCGCGCTCGCGTCCGGAGCCGAGCAGAGCCGGCTCGAGCGGGCGGCCCTCCTCGCGGGCACGGCCGATCGCCTCCTCCCCGGCACGACGGAAAGCTGCGGGCGAGGCGCCGCCGTTCAGCAGCGCGCTCGCCGCCAGCTGCCCGGGCGTGAGCGGCGTGGCTGCGCGTATCGCCCCCTCCACCGCCGCGAGGATCCGTCCCTGTTCCGGCTCGATCGGCTCCGTGAATGCGACGTAGGCGCGCGTTCGGCCGCTCACCAGCGGGTCGTAGGCGAGCGCCACCGGCTGCACGCGGCGGGCGTTCCCGCGTCGCGCCAGCGACGCAAGCCCCGGCTGCAGCCGGCCGATGTCGCCGTTGCTAGAGAGCTGGCCCTCGGGAAACAGGATCACGCTTCCGCCCGCGGCCAGGCTCTCGGCCAGGCGCCGGAAGTCGCCGACGGCAGCGCGGCCGTGGGCTCGCCACGCGTCGCTCGGGTCAGGCGTCGAGTCCCGCTCGATGTAGGTGCAGAGCAGATCGGCGTAGCCGCCGGAGAGAACGTCGGCGGCGTGCGCCGGCCGGGGCTGCCCGAGCGTCGCCGCTCGGGCGCTGAGCGCCTGGAGCACCTCGCCGGGGAGCAGTTCTTCGAGCGGCGTCGGGGCTGCGTGGCGCAGGAACTCCTGCAAGCGCATCCGCCCGGGCTCGCGCACCGGGACGCACTGCAGGTGGCGTCTGAGCACGCCACCCGGCTGGTAGGGCCAGAGCGCGCGGCGTAGCGTCAGCGGCAGACCGGCCGGATAGCCGGCGAAGAACCCAGGCAGGAACAGCTCGACCATGGCGGCGAAGGTCGGCCACGGTGCGCCCTCGGCGACCGCCTTGGACCAGGTCGGGTAGAGCACCGTGATCAGCAGCGGCACGTCGTTGTCCGAGCGATGGCTCGGCGCGAAGATCTGCCCGGGCTCGACCCGCAGGTTCTCGAGGCCGAACACCCTCACCCGGAAGCTGGTCCGGACGTACGCGGTCATCCCGAGCGCGACCGGATCCTGGGGGGCGGGGGCGCGCATGCACACCGGAGTATCGGTGGTCCGGTTGCGCCGCCACCGTTTCAGCCCTCCGGTCCCGGGAAGCATCGGGATAGCCAAACAGGAGGAGGAAGAGGATGTCCACAGTGCTGATCGTCGTAATCGTTGTCGTCGCCGTAGTCGTGATCGGGGCGCTGCTATTCGCCTCGACACGCGGGCGCCGGGTCGCCGCCGAGCGCCGCCGCGAGCGTGAGCTTGGTCGGCGCCGCGAGCAAGCCATCACGGAGAACCGGCAGGCTGCGGAAACGCGTACCGGCCGCGCGGAGGAAGCAGAGCATCGCGCCCGCCTGGCGAGCGCGGTGGCCGAGCGCGAGCGCGCCGAGGCGCGCGTGCACGAAGAGCACGCCCACGCGCACGAGCAGGGGCTGAACGACGACGAGCTGATGCACGATGAGTCGCGTTCGGGCAACGGGCGCGAGCAGGTGGCGGAGCGCACGCCGACGGCGGGCGTTCAGTCGGCACCGCAAAGCGACGAAGACCACTGAGAAGGGGAGGGAGAGGTGTCGAGTACGACCGAGCGCGGTTCGAGCCCGGCATCGGATGCTTCGCTCGGGGAGCTGGTCAAACAGCTCTCCGAGCAGAGCAGCCGGCTCGCCCGACAGGAGATGGAGCTGGCCAAGGCCGAGCTCGCCGTCAAAGGCAAGCGGGCCGGCATCGGCGCCGGCATGTTCGGTGGCGCCGGCGCGTTCGGGTTCTACGGGCTCGGCGCGCTGGTGGCGGCGGCCGTGCTCGCGCTGGCCACCGCGGTCACCGCGTGGCTGGCGGCGCTGATCGTGGCGGTCGTGCTCGCGGCGATCGCCGGGATATTGGCGCTGGTCGGCAAGCACGAGATCCAGGAGGCGACGCCGCCCGTGCCCGAGCAAGCCACCGAAAGCGTCAAGGAGGACGTGGAGTTTGCGAAGACGCGGGTGCAGGAGGCGCGGCGATGACCACGGCCAAGGATCCCGAGCAGATCCAGCGGGAGATCGAGGAGACGCGTCGCGAGCTCGGCGATACCGTCGAAGCGCTGGCTGCCAAGGCCGACGTCAAGGCCCAGGCTCACCGTCGTATTGAGAGCGCCAAGGCCTGGGCCCGGAGCCACCCGGCGACGCTGGCGCTGGCCGGCGTTGGTCTGGCCGGTCTCGTCGCCTGGCGGATCACCAAGCGCCGAAGCTAAATCGGGGCGCCCCAGAGCGGGAACCAGCGCTCGAGTTCCTGCTCGACCGGTAGCTCCTTGCCGATCTGGGCCTTCAGCACGAGCTCGCGCTCGTTGTCGCGCTCCTCGCCCGTGGCTGCCGGCGCGAACGGATAGAACGTCCCGCGCTTGTAGTTGTAGATCCAGTAGAGGCGCCGCTTGCGCGAGTCCTCGAAGCCGAACACGGCACACAGGACACGCTCACCGTAGCCCCCGCCCTCAAGCGCGGTGCTGACCGCGTTGATCCCGACGACCAGATCGTCGAAGTCGCTGCCGCGCAGCACCAGCCAGCGAAAGCCATAGCTGTCGTCGGAGCTGGTGACGGTCATCCCGCTGTCGGTGGCGGTCGCCTTGACCACCTCCTCCATGTCGCGGACGATCGAGTCGAAGTCGGCGGTGGCGAGCGGCTGGAAGACGATCGCGGCCCCGCCGCGGGTCGTGATCCCGAGCCCCGTCTCCATCGTCACGTAGGCGGTGCTGATCGCGAACAGCCGGTCCGGCGCCGGCTTGGCCAGCTTGCGCTTGCCGGTCAGGACGTCGAGGAAGCCCACGCTCTAGGCGGTGCCCTGGAGCTGCGCCTCGAGGCGCTGCAGGCGCGCGATCCTCGCCGCGAGCGGCGGATGCGTCGAGAACAGGTTCGACACCGTCTGCTTGGTCTTGGGAGGGAAGATGTAGAGCGCGGCCAGCTCGCCGGGGACCTTGCGCAGATCGCGCTGGGGAATCCGGCTCATGCCGCCATCGATCTTCAGCAGCGCACTGATCAGGGCGCTCGGCCGGCCGGTGAGGATCGCCGAGCCCCGGTCGGCAGCGAACTCGCGGTAGCGCGAGAGCGCCTGCAGCAGCAGGAACGAGATCACGTACACGGCCACCGACACCAGGATCACGAAGATGAAGGCGTTGCCGCCCTGGTTGTTCTGGTTGTTGCGAGAACCGCCGAATCCGCCACCGAAGAGCCAGCCCCACTGGGTGATGAAGGCGGCGATCGAGGCGAAGAAGCTGGCCACGGTCATGACCACAACGTCGCGGTTGATGACGTGGGTGATCTCGTGGCCGAGCACCGCCTCGAGCTCGGCGGGATCGAGGAGCTGGAGGATCCCGGTGGTCGCGCACACGGTGGCGCTCTTGGGCGAGCGGCCGACGGCGAACGCATTTGGCATCGGCGTCACGGCGATCGCCACCCGCGGCTTTGGCAGGTCCGCCTGGATACAGAGGCGCTCGACGATCGTGTGCAGCATCCGGGCCTCGGGGCCGTCGTTCGGCCCCACCTCTTGGGCGCCCATCGAGCGCAGGGCGATCTTGTCCGAGGTGAAGAGCTGGACGGCGAACAGCGCGGCGGCGACGATCGCGATCGTGACGGCGCCCGCGCCGGCGGCGATCAGCACCGCGACGAGCACGGCGTAAACCAAGCCGAGCAGAAACAGCGTCAGCAGCATCCGGGCCTGAAGTCCGGTGTCGCGTCCAAATGAGTTAGAGCGGGGCATAGTCCCTTAATCTTAGGACGCGCGGGATAAGGGGTCCGTGAAAGGGGAATATGAGTCCCAGAAGTGGGTCATCCGCGGGACATGCCTGATCGTCCGCGTCCCTCCGGCCGGGCCGGACCGGTGGCGCGTGCCACACGCGCGTACCTCGCCGGCATCGGCACCAGCGGCTCCCTGCTGGCCGGGGCGGCGCTGATGTTCATCGTGGCCAGCGCGCTGGTCGCCTTCCACGGCTGGCCGCACGTCGCGGGCCAGCCCTCGCCCGGCGAGGTCGTGGTCTCGCCCCGTTCGGCCTCGGCGGCCATCTCGCCGGTGGCGCGGCGGCTGGCGTTCATCGCCGCGGTCCCCGGGGCAGGCGGCACGGGCGCGGCGGGTGCTGCCGGGCACGCGCCGACCGGCGCCGGCCGGACGGTGGGGTCCGGCACCCGGCACTCGATCGGCGGGCGGCCTCCGACCGCCCGGCCGGGCGGTGGAGCGGCCGTCCCCGGCGCCGGCGCGTCGTCCGGAGCGCCGACCTGTGGCGCGGGCGACTGCGGATCGGCCCCGGCGACCAATCCGGTTACCAGTTCGACCGTGCCCCAGCCGGTGCAGCAGAGCGTGCACCAGGTCGTCGGCACGCTCGGCAACGTGGTGGGTGGGGTCGGAGGAACCCTCGGGTCGACCGTGCAACGGAGCACGAGCACCGTCGGCGGCGCGGTCGGGACCGTGAGCCCCACGGTCGGGGGCGCGGTGAGCAACACGGGATCGGGGGCGGCGAAGGCGATCAACGGCGTGACCAAGACGCTCACCGGCGTGCTGTCGGTCCTCGACCACTAGATAGAACGTTCTATTAGGGCGTCAGCGCCCGCTGGATGAACCGCAGGCTCGCCGCCTGCAGATCGGGGTCGTGCTGGACCGAGCGATGGTGGCCGCCGGGAACCGCGATGAGCCGGCTCCGCCTCGACCGGGCGAGCTCCGCCAGCTCGCGCGAGTGCTCGACCGGCACCTGCTCGTCTCCCTCGGCGTGCAGCAGGAGGACCGGCACCTCGAGCTCGGCGATCGCGTCGTGCTCGTCGTGTTGCGCGAGGAAGGCGTCCAGCGCGCCCTCGTCGGCCGCGAACGTGAACCGGCCCTCGGCCAACCCGCGACGCAGGGCCTCCGCGCCCGCCGGGCAGACGGCTACGACCGCCGCGGCGGCGACCGGGCCGGCGGACACGAGCGCGAGATAGCCGCCCATGCTCGAGCCTCGCAGCGCGATCGGCGCCTCGGGGTCGCCGAGACGGGCGCGGAGCAGCGCGGCGATCGTGCGGACGTCATCGAGCACGCGCCCGTCGAGCGCGCCATCGCTATCGCCGTGTCCGCGCTGGTCGAAGGCGACCGCGGCCAGGCCGGCGCCGAGTGCCGCTCGGGCGAAGTCGTGGTGGTTCTCCTTGCACGACCCGGCGCCGTGCAGCACGACCACACCACCGCGCGCCGGCGCACGGGGTAGCCAGAGCGTGTAGGCGAGACCGTCCTGGACGCCGATCTCGCTCGGGAGCTCGGGGGTGATCGTCCGCAGCCGAGGCACGCGTCGATGATGCCAGGGTCCGCGAACCCTCAGGCATGGCATGATCGACCACCGCATGAGCGCGACATCGACCCTGTCGGCTGTCTATCCGCTCGGCTCGCGCGTGAACGAGCAGGGCCGACTCGAGATCGGCGGCTGCGACATGGTCGAGCTGGCCCGCGAGTTCGGCACGCCGGCCTACGTGGTAGCCGAGGATGACCTGCGCTGGCGCGCCCGCGCGTTCCTTGACGCGCTCGCCGCGCGCCACGCCGACTACGACGTGCTGTTCGCCTCCAAGGCGTTCCCGTGCACCGCGGTCTACCGGCTGCTGGCCGAGGAGGGACTGGCCTGCGATGTGGCCTCGGGCGGGGAGCTGTTCCTGGCTCTGCGCGGCGGCTTTGACCCGGCGCGGATCTACTTCCACGGCAACGCCAAGTCGGTGGAGGAGCTCCGCGACGCCGTGGACGCCGGCGTCGGCCACATCGTGATCGACTCTCTGCACGAGCTCGAGCGCCTGGAGCGGGTCCTGGCCGAGGCGGGCCGGCGTCAGGAGGTCCTGATCCGGATCACCCCGGGCGTGGCGGGAGATACCCATCAGGCGATCTCGACCGGGCAGGCCGACTCGAAGTTCGGCTTCGCGCCCGCGGCAGCGCGCGAGGCGATCGCGCGGATCGCCGACGCTTCGCATCTCGAGCTGGTCGGGCTGCACTTTCACATCGGCTCGCAGCTGCTCGCGCTCGAACCATTCCGTGATGCGGTGCGGATGCTCGCCGCGCTGGGCGACTTTCCCGTCTACAACGTGGGCGGCGGGCTCGGCGTCGCGTACACGTCCGCCGACCGGCCGCCCGCGATCGCCGACTACGTCGACGCGATCGTCTCGAGCGTGCACGACGAGCTCGGTCCGGACAAGCGGCTGTTGCTCGAGCCCGGGCGCGCCGTGGTGGCCAACTCCGCGGTCACCCTGTACACGGTCGAGACGGTCAAGCGAAACGTCTCGACCTGGGTGGCGGTGGACGGCGGCATGTCGGACAACCTGCGGCCGATGCTCTACGGCTCGAAGTACGAGGCGCTGGTCGCCGACCGGCCGCTTTCCCGTGGCGGCGAGCTGTGCAAGCTCGCGGGCAAGCACTGCGAGTCGGGAGACGTGATCGTGCGCGAGGTATGGCTGTCCGACCCAACGCCGGGCGACGTGATTGCGACGCCGGTCACCGGGGCCTACGGGTACTCGCTGGCCAACAACTACAACGCCGTGCCGCGCCCACCGGTGATCTTCTGCCAGGACGGCGAGGCGCGTGTCGTCGTGCGCCGCGAAACCTACGAGGACCTGGCCGCCCGTGACGTCCTCTGACGGGGTATTTCGGATTGGGCTGCTCGGCCACGGCACCGTCGGGTCGGCGTTCGCCGTGTTGCTGCCACAGCACGCGGAGCGGATCGAGCGACTGACCGGTTTGCGGCCCGAGCTGTCCGGGGTGATGACCCGTAGCTCGGGATCGTTCGATCAGATCCTGGAGAGCTCGGACCTGATCGTCGAGCTGATGGGCGGCCTCGATCCCACGCGCTCGTACTTGCTGCGGACGATGGAGGCGGGCCGTCACGTGGTGACCGCGAACAAGCAGCTTCTGTCGCAGCACGGCGAGGAGCTGTGGGAGGCCGCCCGGGTCAACGGCGTTCAGCTGCGCTTCGAGGGCGCGGTGGCGGGTGTCGTCCCAGTCATCCGGGTCCTCCAGGAGTCGCTGGCGGGCGCGAGGATCGACCGCGTGCACGGGATCGTCAACGGCACGACCAACTTCATCCTGACCGAGATGGCCCGGACCGGCATGACGTTCGAGGAGGCGCTGGCCGAGGCCCAGCGGCTCGGGTACGCGGAGGCCGATCCGACCGAGGATGTCGATGGACGCGACGCGGCGGCCAAGATGGCGATCCTGGCCCGGCTCGCCTTCGACACGCCGGTCCACCTCGGCCAGGTCCGCTACGAGGGCATCCAGCACATCCAGCCCGATGACCTCGCGTACGCCGACGAGCTGGGGTTGCGGCTCAAGCTGATCGGGACCGCCGAGCGGGTCGGGTCGGGTTTGAGCGTCCGGGTGCATCCGGCGTTCCTGTACCCGCGGCATCCGCTGGCCTCGGTGAACGGTCCGTTCAACGCCGTCACCGTCGAGTCGGAGGCGATCACCGAGATCACCATGTCGGGGCCCGGCGCCGGCGGGCCGCAGACCGCCAGCGCGGTGCTCGGCGACGTGATCAGCGCGATGATCCCCCCGGCTTCGACGCCCGCGACCTCGCAGGAGCTCGAAATCGTCGCCGACGTGGTCTCGGCCTTCTATCTCCATCTGGAGGTGGCCGACGAGCCGGGGGTGCTGGCCACGGTGGCCCAGGTACTGGCGGAGCAGGAGGTGTCGGTCAAGTCCGTGGTCCAGCGCGGGCTGGGGGAGCAGGCCCGGCTGGTCATGGTCGTCCACCCGGCTCTGGAGTCGCGCTTCTTCGCCGCCATGGCCGAGTTGGGGCGGCTCGAGGTGTTGCGAGCGCCACCGCGGGCCATCCGGGTGATCGAAGAGGAGTTCGGCTAGGGTGCCGCGTCGATGAAGGCGGTCCAGATCGTCGAGCTGACCGGCCCGCGTGACGCGCTGCGGGTGGTCGATGCCCCCGAGCCGCCGGCCGCGCACCCGATGACCCCCGGCCGGGGCGTGCTTGTCGACGTCCAGGCGGCCGGCGTGGCCTTTCCCGAGCTGCTCCAGACCCGCGGCCAGTACCAGGTCAAGCCCGAGCTCCCGTTCATCCCGGGCAGCGAGGTCGGCGGGATCGTCCGCTCGGCCCCGGATGACGCCGCCGTCAACCCCGGCGACCGGGTGGCCGCGTTCTGCCTGCTCGGCGGCTGGGCCGAGGTCGCGGTGGCGCCCGAGTTCTTCGCCTTCAAGCTTCCGGACGCGCTCGACTTCGCCCAGGGCGCCGGCCTCGTCCTCAATTACCACACCGCCTACTTCTCGCTGAAGATGCGGGGCCGGCTGGCCGTGGGTGAGACCGTGCTCGTGCACGGCGCGGCCGGCGGGATCGGGACCGCGACTCTCCAGATCGCCAAGGGTCTGGGGGCGACGACGATCGGTGTCGTCTCCACCGACGAGAAGGAACGGGTGGCCCGCGAGGCCGGCGCCGATCACGTGGTCCGCAGCGACGGCCCGTGGAAGGACGAGGCGAAGGAGCTTTCGAAGGGCGGGGTCGACATGGTGATCGACCCGGTGGGTGGTGATCGTTTCACCGACAGCTTGCGATCGCTCAAAGAGGGCGGGCGCGTGGTGGTCGTCGGCTTCACCGGCGGCTCGATCCCCGAGGTACGGGTCAACCGGCTGCTGCTGAACAACACCGAGGTGATCGGCGCCGGCTGGGGCGGCTACGTCATGTCAAAACCCGACGTCAACCGCGAGATCGGCGCGGCGGTCACGCAGCTCATCGATCAGGGGTTCATCCGGCCCGTGGTGGGCGCGCGGTTCCCGCTCGAGCGGGCGGGGGATGCGCTCGAGCTGCTCGAGAGCCGCGGCGCGACCGGCAAGGTCGTGCTCGAGGTCGCTTAGCTACCAAGCTCGATGCTCTGACATCCTCCTGCCCCATGCCGGGGATCATCGAGCGCTACCGCGAGCGGCTGCCGTTCGACCCGACCGACCCGATCGTCTCGCTCAACGAGGGCTCGACCCCGTTGATCCTGGCCGAGCGGCTGTCAGACCGGGCCGGGGTGGAGGTATGGCTGAAGATCGAGGGCGCGAACCCGACCGGCTCGTTCAAGGACCGGGGCATGACCTGCGCCGTGTCGGCCGCCGTCCGGGAGGGGGCGGAGGCGGTCATCTGCGCCTCGACCGGAAACACGGCCGCGTCGGCCGCCGCCTACTCGGCCAAGGCCGGGCTGACGGGTGCGGTGATCGTCCCCGAGGGCAAGATCGCCACCGGCAAGCTGGCCCAGGCGCTCATGCACGGCGCCCGGGTGGTCGCCCTGCGGGGCAACTTCGATGAGGCGCTGAAGCTCGTCCGCGAGCTGGTCAGCCGGCACCCGATGTCGCTGGTCAACTCGGTCAACGAGTTCCGGATCGAGGGGCAGAAGACGGCCGCGTTCGAGATCGTCGAGGAGCTGACCGGCGAGCTCGACGCGCTCTGCATCCCGGTCGGCAACGCCGGCAACATCACCGCCTACTGGAAGGGCTTCCAGGAGCTCGGATACAGGCCGCGCATGTGCGGCTTCCAGGCCGCCGGCGCCGCGCCGCTCGTCGAGGGCAAGCCGATCGCGCACCCCGAGACGGTGGCGAGCGCGATCCGGATCGGCAACCCGGCCCGCTGGGAGGAGGCGATGAACGCGATGACCTCGAGCGGCGGCGCGGTCAAGGCCGTGACCGATGCGGAGATCCTCGCCGCGTGGCGTTTCCTGGCCGCCACCGAGGGAGTGTTCTGCGAGCCCGCGTCGGCCGCGAGCGTCGCCGGGCTGCTCACCCACGGCGCCGGCGACGGAGTCGGCCGCGTCGTGTGCGTGCTCACCGGCCACGGCCTCAAGGACCCGCAGACCGCACTCGAGCAGGCGGGGGCGGTCGTGCCGTGCGATCCCGAGCTGGCCGCGATCGAGCGCGCGGTGCTCGGGTGAGCGCCGGCCTCTCGCGCCGGCGCCTGGTCCGCGTTCCGGCCTCCTCGGCCAACCTCGGGCCGGGCTTCGACGTGTTCGGGGCCGCGCTCTCGCTGCACCTCGAGCTCGAGGTGCGTGAGACCGGCGCGTTCGCCGTGCGCACCGACCTCGACGTGCCCCGCGACCGCACCAACCTCGTGATCAGGGCGTTCGAGCGGCTCCATCCGGCCGACGACTTCGATTTCGCGATCAAATCCGACATCCCGCTGTCCGGCGGGCTGGGGTCGAGCGCCGCGGCGATCCTGGCCGGCCTGCTCGCCGCCGACCATCTATTCGAGCTCGACGCGGACGTGCGCGGACTCGCCACGGAACTCGAAGGCCATTCCGACAACGTGGCCGCCGCCCTCCACGGCGGGTTCGTGGTGTCCGCGAGCGACCGCGTACACCGATTCGAACCGCCGATGGGGCTCGAGGCCGTCCTGGTCGTCCCCCACCAGGCGGTCCCCACGGACGCCGCGCGCACGGCGCTCCCGGACGTCGTCCCGCTTCCAGACGCGGTGTTCAACATCGCCCACGCCTCGCTGCTGATGGCCGGCGTCGCCACCGGCGACTGGGAGCTGATCGCCGCCGGTCTGCCCGATCGCCTGCACCAGCCGCACCGTGCGCACCTCTACCCGCGCTCGGTCGAGCTGCTTACGCGCGCGCCCGGGCTGGGCGCGCTGGGCGCGACCATCTCGGGCGCGGGACCGACCGTGCTCGTGTGGTGCCGCTACGAGGACAGCGGCCCGGTGCTCGAGGCGCTCAGACGCGAGACGCACGAATGGGCGACCGTGATGAGGGCGCCGTTCGAGACTCAGGGCGCCGAGGTCCGCGAGCTCTGACTTTTTAGCCGCTCGCGCAGCCAGGCGGCATGGCGCTCCTGGAGCTCACGCCCCTGGCGGGTGAAGTCGATCAGCAGCCGCAGATCGTCGTCGCTGTAGCGCGCCGCGAGGGGGTCGTAGAGCTCGCGGAGCGGTTCGATCATCAGCTCCATCGCGGCCTCGTACGCCTTCGGCGTCATCTCGACGAGCACGCGTCGCCGGTCGGTCGGGTCGGGCACGCGCCGGGCATATCCCGCCCGCTCGAGGCGATCGATCACGGCGGTGATCGCTCCTGTGGTCAGCCGGCTCGCCGCGGCGAGGTCGCCCGCACTCATGCTCCCGTGCTGGTCGAGGATGTCCATGCAGCGCGAGTCGGTTCGGTTGATCCCCATCAACTGGGACACGAGCTCGTCCACCACGTCTGTGGCCCGCTGGTTCGCGCGGACCTCGTCGCCCAACTGGGCTTGAAGTCGCTCGCGTTCGTCGGAAAGGTCGCTTGACATCTAAGTCTCTTAGTTACTAAGATATTACCCCGAGGTCCGGGCCGACATGTGGGCCGAGATCGCGCAGCTGGCCGGCGAGCGTCGCAAGACCGTGCTGCTGACCACGCACTACCTCGAGGAGGCCGATCAGCTCGCCGAGCGCGTGGCGATCGTCGACCGCGGAAAGGTGGTGGCGCAGGGCACGCCCGATCAGCTCAAGCGCGAGCTCCGCGGTGACGCGATCCACGTCGACCTCGAGGGCGAATACAACGGCCGGGTCGCGAGCGCGCTGACCGCCCTCGACGCCGTGCGCGACGTCCAGGTCGACGGGCGTGCGCTGCGGGCCCGGGCCGACGACGGCGGGCGCGCGGTGCCGCTCGTGCTCCAGGCGCTCGAGAGCCACGGTGTGGGGGTCGCCTCGGTCCGCGTGGTCGAGATCCCGGGCTTCCACGCCCACTCCTACATCGCGTTCCTCGCGCCCGGGGTGGTGGTGATGACCGCGATGTTCAACGCCGCCTGGAGCGGGATGTCGCTGATCGATGACCTCAACCGCGGCGTCACCGCCCGCTTCCTGGTCTCCCCGGTGCGCCGCGAGGCACTGATCGCCGGGCGCATCCTCAAGGAAACCGTGGTCGTCGTGATCCAGTCGCTGATCATCGTCGCGCTGGCGCTGATCGTGGGCGCGTCGTTTCCGGGAGGCGTCGGGGGGGTCGCGGTGCTGTTCGGGGTCTCCGCCCTGCTCGGCGCCACATTCGGCGCGCTCTCGAACGGGTTCGGGCTGATCATGCGTCAGGAGGAGGCACTGATTGGCGCCACGCAGTTCATCCTGCTCCCGCTCACCTTCCTGTCCTCGACGTTCCTGGCCGTCAACCTGATCCCGAAGTGGATGCAGCACGTGGCCGACTTCAATCCGGTCAACTGGGCGGTCGAGGCCGGCCGGACCGCGACCTCGGCGCACCCGGACTGGGGGCTGGCCGCGTCCCGGGCCGCGTTCCTGGCGGGCCTGCTCGTGCTCTGCCTGGCGTTCGCGACGAACGCGTTCCGGTCCTATCAGCGGTCGGTTTAGTTTTGGGCCGCCTTTCGGCGGCGTCCGTGGGGCCGGTTACGCCCGGCATCCGTGCCGAGCGGCGTGAACGCGACCACCCCGCCGGGCAAGGACGCCCGGCGGAACGGCCCCACGGACGTCGAGCGCAGCGAGACCCCTAACCGCCGCCGGGGCCGAACAGCTGGTTCACGGCGCCGCCACCGCCCGGCCCGCCGCCGTGCAGCCGGCCCTGCCACACCGCCTTGGCCCCGAGGTCGCCGGTGTGGAACACGAAGTAGGCGCAGGCGATGGCCAGGACGGCCAGCGCGGCCCGGAGGAGCACGAGCGTGGCGGCGTGGCGGGCCAGCCCGTCGAGCCAGGCAAGTCCGCTGAGCATTCCGGCGGCGACGCGATGGGCGAACAGGGCGGCGATCACCGCGCCGGTGAACAGGATCAAAAGATCGCGCAGGATCATCGCGGCGTGGGCGTGGCGGGCGATCAGGGCGGCGGGCCCGAAGCCGCCGTTGAGGTCAAGCGCGTTGCGCAGCGCCTCGCCGGCGCCGACGGTCAGGAACGTCGCCGCGAGCGCGATCACGGTGACGATCCCGAGCAGCACGCCGGAGCGGAGGAACCAGCGCGGCCGCGCCACCAGCACCAATGCCCAGATCGTGGCCACCGGGATCAGAATGACCGGAACGTGCAGGAACAGCGGGTGGGCGGGCAGGCCGCTGTAGATCGTCGTGATGTGAACCGGGACGAGTGCGAAGCTCAGGATCGCGAGCCCCGCGAGCACGTACTCCGCCCGCCAACGCGAGCGTGCGTCAAACCGGCCGATCGAGGATGCAGTGGCCACGGACGGCGGGAGTCTCCGCCGGGATCGTAAGAAGTCGCTAAGAAACGCGAGCGCCGGCGGCCTCGCCTGCCAGCGCGCGGACGCGGCGGCGCGGGCCTTCCATCCCGAGGCGGTTGAGCAGCTCGGCCGACACCTCGAGGTAGTCGGCGGCCAGGTCCGGCCGGTAGTCGATGATCGAGACCGCGCGCTCGGCCGACTCGGCGTAGGCGATCGACTGGCGGATCGTCGTGTCGAGCAGCTTGGCGCCGTAGTGCTGGCGAAGCGAGTCGAACGCCTCGCGCGAGTGGCGGGTACGCATGTCGGCGATGTTCAGCACGACCCCCAGCCACTCGAGGTCGGGGTTGAGGTTCTCGCGGGCCAGCTCGATCACCTCGAGCGCCTGCTCGACGCCCTGGAGCGAGAAGTACTGCGCCTCGGCCGAGATCAGGGCGTGGTCGGAGGCGACGAGCGCGTTGACGGTCAACAGGCCGAGCGCGGGCGGGCAGTCGATCAGGATCACGTCGTAATCGTCCCGGACGTCGCGCAGCGCCTTCTTCAGCGCGAGCTCGCGGCCCATCTTGCCGCCCAGCGCGAGCTCGGCCTCGGCCAGGCCGAGGTTGGCCGGGATGATCCCGTCGTGGATGGCATTGCGTGCCCTGGCCCGGCCAGACAGGACGTCGCCGATGGTGGGGGAGGCCTCGGGGTCGACGTCGAGGTAGTCCGACAGGTTGCCCTGGGGGTCGAGGTCGATCGCGAGCACGCGCAAGTCGACGCGGCGGAACACGTCGGTGAGCGTGCGCACAGCCGTCGTCTTGCCCGTGCCGCCCTTCTGCGAGAGAACCGAGATCGTCGCCGCCATACCCCGCCAGGACTATAGGCCAGCGACTGGGGCGCTGGTAATTAGCGTGCTGGTCGGAACGATCAGGTCGCCGGGGCGCTCGCGCTGTGCTCGCCGGCCTGGCTGTAGCGCATGCCCGAGACGATCGGAACGTCCACGAAATGGAGGTGGTGGCGCCCGATCACGATCTCGTCGCCGTCGGCCAGAGTGCTCCACTCGACCCGTTCGCCGTTGACGAAGACGCCGTTCAGGCTGCGGTCGTCGAGTACCCGTAGGCCGTCCGGCTGGCGGACGATGAGCGCGTGGCGACGCGACACGGTCGGGTCGTCGAAGCGGATATCGGCGGCCAGGCTGCGGCCGATCCGGGTCCACTCGCGCTGGAGCGCGAACGTGATCGCGTCCTCACCCTCGGCGCGGTAGGCCAGGTACTGCCCGGGCTCGTGCAGCCCGTCGCGAAGCTCATCAAGCCAGACCTGATCGTCGTCGTCAGCCGCGACCTCGAGCACCGTCGTCTGCGCCGTAGTGAACAGCGAGGCCCGTACGAATTCGGTACCGCCGCAGCTCGGGCAGGTCGGTAGCTCGTCCACCGCGTCGAGCGACACGGGGTAGTCGCAGTCCGTGCATCTAAAGGTTCCGGTCCCCGCAACATTGCCCGACATCCAAGCTTTCATGAAGGCGCGATCTCCTTGTTACGGGCTCAAGACTTGCCGACTTGGATAAGCCGGTTGAGCCATGATATCCCCCGAGTCAAAGGTCTCAGAGCGTCTCTGGACGGATTACGGACCATCCTCGAGGCGTTTAGCTGAGCCTTAATCTGCCCCGGCAGGAACCCCCTGCACAGCGCCGAACACTCGGGTCATGTCGGATCCCGATTACCCCGATCCACGCGCTCCCGAACTTCAGTTGGCGCTGGTCAGGCGAGCGGTCGGCGAGCGCGACGCCGACCGCGAGCGCTGTCGCGGCTGCCAGCGGACGCCCCTGATCGGAGAGCGGGTGTACCTCGACGACGCGGGCGGGCTGTACTGCGAATTGTGCCGGGCACTCGAGCCCGATCCGCTGCTGCGATCGCGGATCGTGCGCGGTCCCGAGTTCGGGCACACGATGCGCCTGACCGATCATCGCGCGGCGTGAAGCCGCGTTGCAGCCCTCGAACCTAGAATCCCAGCCGTGGAGCCGTTCACGGTCGAAACGACGATCTCGAAGCCACGCGAGGAGGTCTTCGAGTACCTCGCGGACATCGCCAACCACGCGGAGTTCACCGACCACTATCTGGTCGACTGGCATCTGACCCGCGTGGACTCCTACGGAACCGGCGCCGGCGCGCGGTTTCGGATCAAGGCACCGCGGGCGCGCTTCAACTGGGCCGACATGAGCTTCGTCGAGGTTCAGCCGCCCTTCCGGATCGTCGAGCGCGGCCGCGGCGGCAAGTACAACCGCATCCGGATGCTCGGGACCTACACGCTCTCGCCCGGGCCGGGCGGCGCCACCCGGGTCGAGTACACGCTCGAGACCGTGCCGGTCATGCCCTCCGATCACCTGATGGAGGCTCTCGGCGGCAACGCTTGGCTGCGCCGCAAGACCCGGAAGGCGATGGGGCGGTTGCGGAACATCCTCGAGGAGGACCGCGACCGCGGGCGGCGCGCGACGGTCGCGGGCGGCTGAAGTCGGCGTCGCGTGTGGATCCCATAAACTTCCGCCCCCGTGAGCGCCCGTCGTCTGTGGACATTTGTTTGCGCCCTCGGAGTGATCCTCGGGGTCGCGGCGTGCGGCCAGGTGAACGATCCGGTCAGCGTCCTCAACGACGGCGTGTACGTCGACGCGGGGCCGATCACGTATCAGATGCAGGTCTCCCGGGAGCTGAACCCCTACGCGGTCGAGGACCGGCAGTACCTGACCGGGCTGCCGAGCGGGTACAGCCCAATGGGGCTGACGCCCGACCAGCTCTGGTACGGCGTGTTTCTGTGGGCCAAGAACCAGACCGACCAGGACCACTCCACGGCCGATAGATTCTCGATCGTCGACTCGAGCGGGGACGTCTACTACCCGATCCCGCTCGACACGCAAATCAACGGCTACGCCTGGACCCAGCAGGTGCTCGCGCCGTCCGACATTGAGCCCACGCCCAACACCACGGCCAGCTTCGGCCCCACCGGAGGCGGGCTGCTTCTGTTCAAGCTGCCGAACTCGGTGTACGCGAACCGGCCGCTCACGCTGAACATCTACCCGGTCGGCGGCGGGAAGGCCGGGCAGATCGCACTCGATCTCTAGAGCCGCCTTAGTGGGTCGGGTCGGCTCGGTCCGTCGGGTCGGCTCAGTGCGAGCCCTGTAGTCCGGCGATCAGCACCTCGCGCACGGCCGGCGCTGCCGTCGCGCCGCCCGCGCCCTGACTGGGGAACAGCGCCCCGGCCACGATCCGCGGCTGGCCCGTCGGCGCGTAGCCGACGAACCAGGCATCGGTGAGCTGATTGGCGTTGGCGACGCTCTGGCCCGTGGACGTGCTCGTGCTCGCGAGCTCGGCCGTGCCGGTCTTGCCCGCCACCGTGACCCCCGGGATCGCGGCCGCGGTGCCGGTGCCGAACTCGACCACGGCGACCATCATCTGCTGAACCTCATGGGCCACGTGCGCGCTCGTCACGCGGACGAAGCGCGGCGGCTGGTTGGCCAAAAATGTCGGGATCGGGCGGCGCCCGCCCATCGCGATGGTCGCGGCGGCATCGGCCATCTCGAGCGGCGTGGCCAGGACCTCCCCCTGGCCGATCGCCGAGGAGCCGACCTCGAGATCGCTGCGCAGGCTCGCCGGCGGGATCGAGCTCTCGGCCACGCCGGGGATCGTGGGAGTCTCGTTGAAGCCGAATTTCTCGGCCATCGCCAGCAGGCGCGGCCCGCCGAGTTGCGCGCCGAGTGGCGCGAACACCGAGTTGCACGAGACCGCAAACGAGTTCAAGAGCGTGCCGCCGCAGTCCTCGTCGCTGGCGTTATGGAGGGTGTAGCCGTCGAGCGTCGCCTGGGTGCTGTACGGAAACACGGTGCCCAGCTTCACGATCCCGGCCGTGAGGGCGGCGGTCGAGGTGATGATCTTCATCGTGGAACCCGGCGGCTGGGGGGCCGAATAGGCGATGCCGGCCGCGGCGAGCACCGCCCCCGTGCGCGGGTCCATCGCGACCATGCCGGCGTAACTGCCGCCGAGCGCGTTGACCGCCGCGGTCTCCATCGCCGGGTCGATCGTGGTCTTGACGTTGTGGCCGGGCTTGGGAGCCACCTGCGCGAGGACGTGCTTTCCAGCCAGAAGCACGCCGCCGGGCGTTCCGGCCAGCTGGGACTGGAAGACGTGCTCGAGCCCGTCCTGGCCGACCTGCGCGTTGGCGGGGTAGCCCTCGGCCATATACGTCGCCGCCTGCTCGGCCGCGATCGGGCCGAGCGTGCCGACGATCTGCTCGGCCACGGCGGGAATCGGCGAGGTCCGGTCGGGCCCCTGCGCCAGCGGCGTCCCGTCGGCGGCGAACAGAGTCGCGCGAGGCGGCAGCGACATCCGCCGGCCGAGCCGCTCATGGCCGGTCAGCCCGGGAAACAGCAGGTTGCCGGCGAAATGCACGGTCGCGCTCGAGCCGCTACCGGTGAGGGGCACCTCGAGCGTCTCGCGAAGGGTTCCGAACAGCCTGGTCGAGACGATCATCTGCACGGGGATGTATTCGCCCCGGCGGCTCCCCACGTGCTCGGGCACGAGCTTCTGGAGCGTCGCGATCATGGCGTCGTGCTGGTAGGCGGCCGCGAACCTCGCCTCGCTCGTGTGCTGTTTGGAGACCGGATCGAGCAGCGAGTACATGCCGGTGTAGTCACCGGAGGCCCAGTCGTGGACGTAGTGCGTTACGAGTTGGCGCTCGGCCCGGCCTGGCCCGGCGCGGACGATGAGCACGACCGCGACCGCGGCCGCCGCGAGAATCGCCAGCGGGATGAGCAGCCGTAGGCGTCGCCGCCACAGCCGACGCCGGCCCCGGCGTCGGGGTGTCCGTGCCCCTTCCGTCAGAACTGCATGTGCCACCTCACCTCGAACGGTACGGCACGCCGCTAATCGGCCCGTTCCGGTTTGCCGGAACAGTGGAGGAAAGCCCGCCGTAACCTCCCTGGCGTGACCGGCGTCGACTGGCTGATTGTGGTGTTCACCGTGCTGCTCGCGATGTACGGCTACGCCCAGGGGTTCATCGTCGGCGCCCTGTCGCTCGTCGGCTTCGGCCTGGGGGCTTTCCTGGGCACGCGACTTGCGCCGCTGGTCCTGCCCGGCGGGTCGCACTCGCAGTACGCGCCGCTGTTCGGGTTGCTCGGGGCGCTGCTCGCCGGCGCCGTGCTCGCCAGCGGGTTCGAGGGGGTGGGCGCGCGCGCTCGCAGGTTCCTGCGGCTGCCGGGACTGCGGACGGTGGACGGGCTACTCGGGGCGGCGCTCACCGCGACCGTGGCACTCGGGATCGCCTGGATCGTCGGCGCGATCGCGCTCCAATCGTCCAACTCCTCCGGGCTCCGCCAGGACATCCAGAGTTCGTCCATCCTGCGCGGCCTGAACGAGTTGCTGCCACCGTCGGGGCCGATCCTGCACGCACTGGCGCGCATCGACCCGCTCCCGTCTGTGCGGGGTCCCCAGGCCAACGTGCCCCCGCCCCCGTCCGGGATCGTGGGCGCGCACGCGGTCGACGCCGCCGACGACAGCGTCGTGAAGGTGCTCGGGACCGCGTGCGGTCTCGGCATCGAGGGAAGCGGCTGGGTGGCCGCTCCCGGCATCGTGGTCACGAACGCCCATGTGGTCGCCGGCGAGGACGACACCAACGTCGAGGTCCAGGGCAATCTGCCCGGGCTGGATGCGGAGGTGATCGACTTCGATCCGCACGACGACATCGCGGTGCTGCGGGTGGCCGGTCTGCACGAGCCGGTCCTGCACCTCGCGGCCAATCCCCAGGTGGGCACGGCGGCGGCGATCCTCGGCTATCCGCTCGACGGGCCGTTCGACAAGGAGCCGGGGCGGATCGGGCAGACCGAGGTTGTGAGCACCGAGGACGCCTACGGCAACGGCCCGGTGCTGCGCAGCATCACCCCGCTGCGCGGCCTCGTGCGGCCCGGCAATTCGGGCGGTCCGATGATCAACGTCCGCGGTCAGGTGATCGCAACGGTGTTCGCGGCGATCACCGGCTCGCCGAGCGGGCGGGGCGGCTTCGCGGTGCCGAACGGGCTCATCCGCAAGCAGCTCTCCGAGTCGCTCTCGCGGACGCACGCAGTGTCCACCCAGGAGTGCGCGGGCTAGCTGCTCGTCTACGTGGTCCGGGATCGCGCGTCGTCGCGGTCTCGCACGTCGTCGCGGTTTCGCACGTCGTCGCGGTTTCCGGGACGGATCACCGGCGACGGGGGCAAATCACCGTGACGGGGCAAATTCCATCATTCCGGCATCCCTCCGCGGCTGGCGACAGGAAACTGCCCCGTGACGGGGCGAGATCCTGAATTTGCAGGGAACTGGGCGTGGAATGCTGGAAATTGCCCCGTCGGCGTGCTTCGCGCGAGGCCGGCGATCCGGCCACCGCTCCCCTGAGGAGCGCCCCCATGACCAGGGGCGCTATGGGCGGGCGGTGGTCTGCACACCGCCCGCCCCTAGGCATGCCCCCGGGGGGGCCCCGAAGTGTTACTGCCCCCCGACGTCCTCGGCCATTTGACTCACCATCCCAGGTCCCAGCGCCCCCAGGAGCTGAGGGTGATGGTGAGCGAGGTGCCGTTGAGCCGCTGAGTAGAGCTCATGCTCGTCGTCACCTGCGAGTTGCGCCCCGCACTCGCAGTAGGCGATCCGCCTACGCCCTCCATTGACTGCGGTCGTGCCGTCATCGCTGCGGCTCGCCGTCACCTCTGACTGCGCCCCGCCGAGTTCGTCGCTGCATCTCACCTCGGGGTCTCCACGGCGAGGGACCTTGCCGCGTTGACGTTGTCGATACGTTTCCAAGACGTTGCCGCAGCCAGAGCGCGCTCTTGAGATGACCCGGATCCAGCTGTGTGGACGGTTATCCGTGGAGATCGACGGCGTGCAACTAGCCGGACGGCTGCGCGGCAAGCAGGTGCCGCTCCTGCTCGCGTATCTGGTGCTGAACCGGGACCGGCACGTCGGGCGGGATGAGCTGATCGGCGCGCTGTGGCCCAACCAGGCGCCGGTTTCCCAGGACGCGGCGCTGCGCACCCTGCTGTCGAGGTTGCGCTCCTCGCTGGGCGCCTCGACCCTGGCCGGTCGCGACGAGCTGATCTTGAACCTGCCCGAGCCGGTATGGATCGACATGGAGGCCGCTGCGACCGAGATGACCGAGGCGCTCGACGCGCTGGCGCAGAACGACGCGCGGCGAGCCTGGGCACTCGCCCAGGTGCCGCTCAACATCGCCAGCCGCGGGCTGCTGCCGGGCACGCAGGCGACCTGGCTCGAGGCGCCGCGGCGCGAGCTCGAGGAGGTCCATCTTGAGGCGCTCGAGGTCATCGGGCGCGCCGGCCTGGTCATGGGCGGGACGCAGCTGCAGTCGGCCGAGCGAGCCGCGCGAACCCTGATCGAGTCAGAGCCCTACCGCGAATCCGGCTACGTGCTGTTGATGGAGGCGCTCGCGACGCGGGGCAACGTCGCCGAGGGGCTGCGCGTGTTCGACCGGCTCCGCACCCTGTTGCGCGACGAGCTCGGGACGAACCCTTCCCGCGAGGCGATCGCCGCCCATGAGCGGCTGGTCAGGCCCAGGGGGCTCGCGGGCGAGTCGGCCGCCGACGGCGATCGGGCGCGGACTGCGGGGGATGGGGTCGCGGGGGATTGGGTGGGGATCCCCCTGCCGGCCGAACTGCGCCACCGTGGGCAGGGCCCGCTGATCGGTCGCGCCACCGAGCTCGCCCAGCTCGAGGAGGAGTGGGAGCTCGCCTGCCACGAGGCGCGCTCGGGCCGGCTCGTACTCCTCGCCGGCGACGCCGGTATCGGCAAGACCACGCTGATCGCCGACGTGGCCCGGCGGGTCCACGAGGACGGCGCGATCGTGCTCGCGGGACGTTCCCCGCGCGAGACCGTCGTCGCCTACCAGCCGATTCTCGAGGCGCTCCGCCACTGGGCGCTCAACGCGTCGCTAGGCGACCTGCGGGCGACCGCGCGCGAATATGGCTCCGAGCTGGCCCGTTTGATCCCCGAGCTGCGCCGGCGCGCCCCCGACCTCCCGCCGCCGCCGGCCGACGAGCCCGAGACCGAGCGCTACCGGCTGTTCGAGGCGGTGGTGGGACTGATGACCGAGCTCTCGCGCTCGGCGCCGGTGCTGCTCGTGCTCGACGACCTCCAGTGGGCCGACCGCCCGACCCTGCTCCTCCTACGCCACCTGGCGCGCGCGACCAGCCCGGCGCGCGTGCTGATCCTGGGTGCGTACCGCTCGACCGAGCGGGGTGACACGTTCAACAGCGCGCTGACCGAGATGATGCGCGAACGGCTCGCCTCCCAGCTGGAAATCCGGGGCCTGAGTGAGTCGGACACCGCCAAGCTCGTGGCGCTGCGTGCGGGCGAGAGCCCGTCGCGCTCGTTCGCCCACGCGCTGTTCGAGGAGACCGAAGGCAACCCGTTCTTCGTCGAGGAGATCGTCCGGCACCTGCTCGAGGCGGGGGTACGTGCCGGCAGCGCCACCGCCTCGGAGCTCCAGAGCTTCGGGCTGCCCGAGGGCGTCAAGCAGGTCATCGCCTGGCGCCTGAGCCGACTCGAACCGTCGGCCATCGAGCTCCTGCGCGTGGCCGCCGTGATCGGTCGCGACGTCGACGCGGCCCTGCTCGAACGGGTCGTGCTCCAGGCCGAGGAGGAGTTCCTGGGCGCGCTGGAGGAGGCGCTCGCGGCCGGGCTGCTGGTCGAAGCCGACGATCAGCCCGGCGCTTATCTGTTTTCGCACGCGCTGATCCGCGAGACGCTCTATGAGGGGATGTCGGTGCCGCGCCGGGCGCGGATCCACAAGCGCGTGGGCGAGGCGATCGAGGCCGCGCAGGGGCGTCGGCAGGGCCGCTACCTCCCCGAGCTGGCCTACCACTTCACCCGCGCGGTAGCGGACGAGGAGGACGCCGAGGAGGCGATCACCTACGCGCTGCGGGCGGCCGAGCAGGCGACCACGATGCTCGCCCACGAGGAGGCGGCCGAGCACTACGCCCGGGCGCTCGATGTGCTCGCGCGCTTCCAGCCTGAGGCGACCGCGCGCCGCTGCGAGCTTCTGGTGGCGCTGGGAGAGGCCCGTGTGCGGGGCGGGGAGCGGGCTCAGGGATCCACCGCCTTCCGGGAGGCCGCGGCGCTGGCCGAGCAGCTGGGCGACGGGGACGCCCTGGCGCGAGCGGCGATCGGGGCCTCGCGGCGCTATGTGCAGCCCCCGGGGGTGGTGGACGGCGAGCTGATCGCGATGATCGAGCGCGCGCTCGAGCTCCAGCCGGACCGAACGCTGGTCCGCGTGCGCCTGCTCTCGTGTCTGTGCGGCGCGCTCTACTACTCGCCCGAACGCGAGCGGATGCCGGCGCTCAGCCGGGAAGCGGCGGAGATCGCGGCTGAGCTCGGCGATCCAGAGGCGCGCGCGTACGCCTGCGGTGCCCAGCGTCGCGTCCTATGGGACCCGCCGCACCTCCAGGAACGCGTCGAGGCGTCGACCGAGATGCTCACGCTGGCCCGCCAGATCGGCAACCTCGAGCTTCAGCTGCAGGCGCATGCCTGGCTAGTGGTCGACCTGCTCGAGCGCGGCGACGGCGACGCGGTCGACGCGCAGATGGAGGCGTTCAAGGCCGGTGCGGACCGCCTGCGTCAGCCGCTGTTCGAGTGGAACGTTTTGCTCTGGGAGGGCATGCGCGCGCTGCTCACCGGCTCCTTGGACCGCGCCGACCAGCTCGCCGCCCAGGCGCTCGCCGCCGGAGGGCCGGCGGAGGCAGTGACCGCCACGCAGTACTACGCGATCCAGTTGCTGGCGATCCGCCGCGAGCAGGGACGAATGGGCGAGCTCGAGCACGCCGCACGGAGGTTGGTGGCGGACAACCCGAGCCGGCCGGCGTGGCGCGCCGCGCTGGCCAACCTGCTGTGCGAGGAGGGCAGGCTGGCCGAGGCCGAGGAGGAGTTCGAACGGCTCGCCGCCAACGATTTCGAGGACGTGCCCAGGGACCTCGACTGGATCATCGCGATGACGTTGCTCAGCGACGTCTGCGCCGATCTGGGCGACGCCCGGCGGGCAGCTTTGCTGTACGCGATGCTCGAGCCCTACGCGGAGGTCAACGTCGTGATCGGGTTCGCCGCCGTGTGCCTGGGCTCGGCTGCGAGCTTCCTGGGAAAGCTGGCAGCGACCATGGGCCAGCCCGAGCTGGCCGCCGAGCACTTCGAGCGGGCGCTCGCCGCCAATGCCGAGCTCCCGGCGCCGGGCTGCCTGGCCCGCACGCAGGTCGACTACGCGCGGGCGATCCTGAGCTTCGCCGAGGCTCCCGATCCGCGTGCGGACGAGTTGCTTCAGGCGGCCGCGCTAGCCGCGGCCGGGCGCGGCTTCGGGGCGGTCGCGCGCCGGGTCGAGCGGCTGCAGGCCGGGCTTCAGGAGGCCGGCGCTAGGTGATGGTCAGCATCGCCGCGCTTCCCGCGGGGACACTGAACGCGTAGTCGCCTCGGCTCGGGGTGACGGTCAGGGCCCGGCGCGGACCGGCCAACAGGCCGGTCGTCGTGTCCGGCGCGAAGCGCTGGCCGCCAAGGGTCACCCCGCCGCTGGCGCCGAGGCTGGGGGCTTGGAGGCGCTCGACCGCCCCGCTTGCCCCGGCCGCCGCCGGGACGTGGATGGCGAGGGCGCGGCTGCGGGAGCCGTCGTTGATGACCACGACCCGGATCGTGCCGTCGGGCGCGCGCGTGGCCCATGCCTGCAGCCCGGAGGACACGGCGCGCGAGAACGAAGTGCTCAGCAGGCGCGACCCTGGGGGCGCGGCCTGGGCGAACATGTCGAGGCCGTAGTACTCGGGCGCTACCGTGCCGCGCCACTGTCCGTGGGCGCGCCGGAAGCTGAACAGCGCGGTGCCGACGCCGGGGAAGGTGTGGATGTTGACACCGTCGACGCCGACTCTGGCCATCTCGAACAGCGCGTCGAGCGCCCACAGCGCCGAGGCGAACGAGTCGCCGACGGAAGGGACGTTGCCGCACGAGATCGTGTTCATCTCGTCGATCCGGACCGGCACGTGATGGGCACGGGCGGCCCTGACCGCCGCGACGACGCTGTCGGCCAGCGCTCGCGAGGAAGTGGGCGCCAGCAGGTTGGCGATCGTGGGGTAGTTCGGGCGGTTCGGAGCGACGAAGCACTGCTGAAGCGGATAGCGGTGCAGCGTCGCGACCGCGACCCGGGGCTCATCGGACAGGAAGCGACCCAGGAGCTTGAACCAGCTCGGCGCGCCGTCGGTCGGCCCGGCCAGGGGGATCTTCGGCAGCGCCGCGGCGATGCGCGCGAAGTCCTGCTCGAAGTCCGCAAAGTCGTAGTCCGCCGGGCGCCCCGGCGCACCCGAGATGCCCCACACGAAGCTCCCGTAGAGCTCGGGCTCGTTGCCGAGCTCGAGCGCCTCGATCTGCCGGCGCCCGATCCCGGCTACGAGCGCTCTGGCCTCGGTGCCGGCCACGGCAGCGCTGTCGGCCTCGAGGTTGATGCCGAGGATCAGCCGCGCTCCGAGCGTCCGGGCCAACGCTCGCATGACCGCGGTCCAGCCGGGGGTCAGGGCGAAGGTCACCCCGGCGGGCCTGCTCAATCCGGGCGCGGGCCACCACGAGTTGTCGGTCGTGACGCCCCCGATTCGCAGCACCGGATCCGAGCCGGCGGCCAGATTTCGGATCAGCTGCACGAACACGGGATTGAGCTCCGTGGGGTCCGGACCGGCGTAATCGGGGACGGCCCAATACTCGAGCGACAGGCCCACGAACCCCGGAGCGATCGGCGCAGCGGCGGTGGCGCGGCCGACCGTGAGCACGCTTGGCGGCGTGGTCGCCGGTGTGGCGGGCTTGGCTTGCGAGGCCGGGAGCAGTAGCGCCAAGGCCACGGCTGCGGGGACCACGAACTTGCCCATCCTCGCCAGCATCCTGACCAGAAAAGCACGGAGGTCGGTTGACATGAGCGCTACCCTCGCGGACTCATGCCCAAGACTCTGGTCATCGCCGAGAAGCCGTCCGTCGGTCGCGATCTTGTGCGCGTCCTGCCCGGACCGTTCACCAAGCACGAGGGGTACCTCGAGGGGCCCGAGCACATCGTGACCTGGGCTGTCGGCCATCTGGTCCAGCTCGCAGACCCCGATGAGTACGACGATCGCTTCAAGAAATGGCGGATGGCCGACCTGCCGATCGTCCCCGACCGGTTCAAGCTCGTGGTGCGCGACGAGCGCTCCAAGAAGCAGATGACCGTGGTCAAGCGCCAGCTCGACAACAGCGACGTCGATCTCGTGGTCAACGCCTGCGATGCCGGCCGCGAGGGCGAGCTGATCTTCGCCTACCTCTACGAGAAGGCGGGATCGAAGAAGCCGGTCATGCGGCTGTGGCTGAACTCGATGACCACCGAGGCGATCCGCGACGCCTTCGGCTCCCTGCGCCCGGGGCTGGAGCTGGCCACGCTCGAGGCGGCGGCCCGCTCGCGCTCGGAGGCCGACTGGATCGTTGGCATGAACGCAACCCGCGCGGCCACGATCCGCCTGCGCAGCTCGTTTGACGGGGCGGTGTCGCTGGGTCGCGTGCAGACGCCGACGCTCGCGATCCTGGCCCGGCGCGAGCAGGAGATTCGTGACTTCAAACCCGAGCCCTACTGGGTCGTGGACGCCGTGTTCGACCCGGTCCAGGACAAGCCTCGGATCTACGAGGGCCGCTATCACGACGGCGCTAACCCGAGGGTCAAGACGGCCGACGTGGCCCGGGCGATCGTCGAGGCCGTCGAGGGCCAGACCGGCGAGATCACCAAGCTCGAGAAGACCGAGCGCAAGGAGCGCCCGCAGCTCCTCTACGACCTGACCTCGCTTCAGCGCGACGCCAACAGCCGCTTCGGGTTCTCGGCGCGGCGCACGCTTTCGGCGGCCCAGCGCCTGTACGAGGAGCACAAGGCTCTGACCTATCCCCGCACGAACTCGCGCTACATCACGGGGGACATGATCCCGGAGATCAAGCCGATCGCCCAGCTGGTCGGCACGCAGGCCGAGTACGCGAAGGCCTCGCAATACGTCGTCGGGCTCGAGAAGCTTCCGCTCGGGCGCGTGGTCAACGACGAGAAGGTCACCGACCACCACGCGATCATCCCCACGCGGGCCGAGCGCCATCCGGTCGACAAGATGAGCGACGACGACCGTCGCATCTATGACCTGGTCGTGCGGCGGTTCCTGGCGATCTTCCACCCGGATGCGGTGTTCGAGAACACCCGGGTCGAGACGACCGTGGCCGAGCACGTGTTCCGGACCCGAGGCAAGGTGCTGCTGGTGGCCGGCTGGCGCGCGGTCTACGGGGAGATGCCGGATGCCGAGCAGGCCGACGACGACGAGGGTCGCGAGCAGCAGCTGCCCAAGCTGGTCAAGGGCGAGCGGGCCGACGTCAAGAAGGTCACCTCGGAGGAGAAGGAGACCAAGCCGCCCCGCCGCTACACCGAGGGCTCGCTCCTGGCCGCGATGGAGACCGCCGGCAAGCTGGTCGACGAGGAGGAGCTGCGCGAGGCCATGAAGGACTCCGGGATCGGCACGCCCGCCACCCGCGCGGCCATCATCGAGCGCCTGCTCCAGGTCGGCTACATCGAGCGGGAGGGCCGCGCGCTGGTCGTGACCGAGAAGGGCCTCAACGTGATTCGCCTGCTGGGGGAGCACGCGCTGACCTCGCCGGGGCTGACCGGCGACTGGGAGCGGCGACTGGCCCTGATCGAGACCGGCGCCGACTCGCGCGAGGCGTTCATGGGCGACATCGTTCGATTTACGCAGGACACGGTTGGAGAGCTCGACCGGAATCTGAAGGACGTCCGGATTCCCAGGGCCAACCTCGGGCCCTGCCCGGTGTGCGGGCGCGACATCGTCGAGAACCGCAAGGGCTACTCGTGCTGGTCGCGTGAGGATCCGGGCTGTGGCTTTGTGATCTGGAAGTCAAAGGCTGGCAAGCAGCTGCCGGTGTCGGTGGCCCGCGAGCTGATCAAGACCGGCCGCACCGAGAAGCCGGTGACCGGGTTCAAGGGTCGCTCGGGCAAGAGCTTCCGCGCCCGGCTGGCGCTGCAGCAGACCGACGACGGCAAGTGGCGCGTCGAGTTCGACGAGCCGTGGGCGCGCGAGGGAGCGAAGCCGCCCGAAGCCGACGAGGCCGAGACGCCGGCGGAGACGGCCGAGCAGCCCGAAGCGGCTTAGCACCCGCCTCCCGGGGGGCAATGCCAGCCTTTGGGTTGGGAGCATCCGTTCATCCGGTCGGGGTGGCGGGGAAGGCTTTGCCAGCCGGAGGGAGGTTTTCGGACGTTCGGAACCCTAGGAAGTCCTGATCCGACTAGAACATTCGTCCAGTCGCTTCACCCCACCTCAACCGAGGCCGATGGAGGGGATGTAAGGACGCTGACAGGAACGGAGCGGACCGGGGACACCGAAGGTAGGAGGTCTCAGGAACGGGCTTGGGATCCGCCGGTCAGCGTGCCCCTTTCCCTCGAACAAAAGGACGTCATGCTCCGCATCCTCAAGAAGAAGCGCGTTGTCGTTGTTCTCGCCGCGCTTGCCGCTCTGGCTATCGCCGGCGGCGCTTACGCGTACTTCACCGGCGGCTCGAACTCGGTGACCAGCGCCGGTACGGTCGGCTCCTCCACCACGTGGGGGATCGCCCAGGGCACGGCCAGCTGGTCGGGCAGCCTGACCGCCCTTTACCCCGGCGCCGCCAGCGACACGGAGTACCTCCCCTTCACGGTGACCAACAACGGCAAGGGCCACCAGGCGGTCACGAGCATCACGGCGACGCTGCCGGCCGAGACCAACGGTGACGCCGAGACCGTTGCCGGCGCGGACATCGCGGGATGCCAGGCCAGCTGGTTCACGGCCACGGTTGACTCCGGCGACGCGGCTCTCCCGGCCAACCTGGCGCCCGCGGGAACGTACACCGGCAAGATCGACCTGAGCATGCAGGACAGCGGCACGAACCAGAACGCGTGTCAGGGCGCTGCCCCTGCGGTCACGATCACGGCGTCCTAAGGCGAAATCACGCGTCCGCGGCTCACCGCGGGGTCACGGAGGACCGGGCGGTGAGCGCGGATCACCGGCTCTGAATCGACGCGTGCAGTCAAACCCTCCAACCACGTCCACGGCCGGCGGCCGGCGCCGCAGGCGGTTCATCACCGCCTGCGGCGTCTTGCTGCTGTCGGTCGCGTTCACGGTCGCACCGGCCGCGGCGTATCTGACCGGCTCCGGCGGCTCCGCGCACGCCCCGGGCATGGTCGGCTCGCTGGCGGCGCCCAGCTTTACGGCCGCGAGCGCCGGGGCGGGAACCGTGGCGCTGAGCTGGACTTCGGTCAGCGCGCCGGCCGGGGGCACGGTCACCTACTACGTGACGCGGGTCGGCGGGACGGTGGGCGGCAATTGCCCGAGCTCGGCGTCGACCGCCACGACCGCGACTAGCTGCACCGACTCTGGCCTGACCAAAGGCAGCTACAGCTACACCGTCACCGCGATCTGGCAGTCCTGGAGCACGACCAGCGCTTCCACGCCGGTGACCGTCGGCTCGGGTGTGCTCGCGAAGTTCGTCGTTAGCGCTGCCAGCTCCGCCACTGCGGGCACCGCCTCCTCCGTGACGATCACCGCCGAGGATGCGTCCGGCAACGCTGTCACCTCGTACACCGGCTCGCAGTCACTCAGCTTCTCCGGTCCGTCGAGCTCGCCGAGCGGCACCGCTCCGGCCTACCCCAGCTCCGTCAACTTCTCGAACGGGGTCGGAACCGCATCCGTGACCCTGTATGACGCGCAGACCACGACCCTCACATCGACACAGAACACCATCACGGGAACCTCGGGGTCGATCGCAGTTGCAGCTGGCCCCAATCATCGGATCGCCGCCAGCGCGGGGAGCGCGCAGACCGCGGGCAGCGCGTTCACCGTGACGCTCACCGCCCAGGACGCCTGGGGCAACGCGACCGGGAATCTGTCGGGATCCAAGAGCGTGAGCTTCTCCGGACCGTCGAACTCGCCCAACGCGAGCGCGCCGGTGTACCCCGCCACCGTCAACTTCAGCGCTGGCGTGGCGACCGCGAGCGTCACCCTCAAGGACGCGCAGACGACGACTTTGACCGTGACCGACACGACTGACGGCCTGGCCGGCGTCGCGTCGAGTTCGATCACGGTGGCGCCCACCTCGGCGGCCTCCTTCGGACTGAGCACGCCGGCGCCGACGGCCGGCACCGCCTTCAGCGAGACGCTGACCGCGCTCGACACCTACGGGAACACAGCGACTGGTTACGCCGGATCAAAGACGGTGACCTTCACCGGGCCGTCGAGTTCGCCGGGCGGCACGGCTGCGAGCTACCCATCGTCGGTCAGCTTCTCGAGCGGGGTCGGGAGCGGTTCGGTGACTCTGTACGACGCACAAAGCGCCACTCTGACCGCGAAGCAGGGCTCCATCACCGGCACCTCAGCCTCGTTTACCGTGCAGCCGGCTTCCGCGGCGTCGCTCGTCTTCAGCACCCAGCCGGCCGGCGTGACCGCCGGCTCCCCGTTCACGACACAGCCGGTCGTGACGGCGAAGGACAGCTACGGCAATGTGGCCACCGGCTACGCCAAGACCGTCAGCCTCTCGATCAAGAGCGGGACCGGGCCGACCGGCGCCACGCTGAGCGGCTGCACGAGCTCCCTGTCTGCCGGCGTGACCACCTTCTCAAGCTGCCAGGTGAGCCTGGGCGGCAGCGGCTATCAGCTGAACGCCACCGACGGCACCCTGACCGTCACCAGCGCCTCGTTCACGGCCGCCACCCCGACCACCGTCAGCAAGACGACCGCCGGGACCTACACGCTGACCGTGCCGGCCGGCCTCACCTCATTTGGCTTCACGATGAAGGGAGCCGGCGGCGGCGGCGGACGCAGTGGCGCGGCCGGCGGCGCCGGCGGAACCATCAGCGGCACGGTCACGCTCCCGCTCAGCGTCACGAGCACGACCTTCACCGTCGTCGTCGGCGGCGCGGGCGGCGGTGCCACCGGCCTGACGGGCGGGTCGGCCGGCAGTGGCGGCGCCGGCTGCGCCCTCGGCGGCAGCGGCGGTGGCGGCACGACCGCCGCCGGCGGGGGTGGCGGCGGTGCCACCTGCATCTACCTGTCCAGTTCATCCGCCGACACGATCGTGACTGTCGGTGGCGGCGGTGGCGGCGGCGCGGGCAGCTCCACCGGCACCGGCGGTACCGGGGGCGGCGGCCCGACCAGCAATCCTGGCTCCAACGCCGGCACGAGCGGGACCACGGTCTCCTTGGCCCCCGGCGGTGCCGGGGGGAGCACGCTGACCGCCGGGGCCGTCCCGTTCGCGATCACGAACACCGGAGGCACGGGTGGCAGCGGAAACTCCTCCTCCGGCGGCAGCGGCGGGACGTGCAGCGGCGGCGCCTGCGGCCCGGGCGGAACCGCCGGGGGGGCCACGTACGGCGCGGGCGGCGGCGGTGGCGGCGAGGCCTCGGGCGGCGCCGGCGGCTCCGCCAACAGTGGGTCGAGCAACTACGCCGCGGGTGGCGGTGGCGGCTCGGCCTACACCGGCGGAACGCAGAGCGGCTCGAGCAACTTCACGGTCTCGGTGAGCTCGGCGAGCAACGGCGGCGGCAGCGCGGGCGGCGCCGCGGGCGCGGGCGGGACCGCCGGCTCGGTGAGCTTCACCGGCAACGGGCTCACGCTGGCCTGAGGCGCGCCGCTACGAGGTGGTGATAACCGTGAAGGCGGGCGCCGCGCCGCGGCAGGCGTCCTGGTTGGTCGCGCTGTCTCGCATCGTGAGGGCGATCTTGGCTGTGTACGAGTCCCCGGGTGGGACCACGGCCGGGAGCGAGCGGCTGGCGTGCTCGACCGAGACCCCGAACCAGCTGGCCCGGCAGCCGCGGATCTCAGCGCCCGCCGCGTTCTGAACGTAGCCGCCGGTGGTCCGGATCGACGCTGTGACCGCGCTCAGGCGCTCCTTCGCCCGGGTGGGGTTGGTCACCGTGATCGACTTCAGCTCGATGTTGTTCGCCGCGCCGGGATAGAGCGCGGTTATCCGGCCCGACCAGGCGGCCCCACTCAGGTTCGTTTTCCACCGTGTCGGCGCCGGCGCGGCGCCGCCACCAAGTGCGAATGCGGACGTTGATAGAACGAGCGCCGTGCCCGCCACGGCGGCTAGGAAGGCGATCGCCTTCCAGGGGCCTTTCATCCGGTCCCTCCTGTTCGTGTTGGCCTGGGCTCCCGGACCTGAGATATCCGTATCTCGGGTTAGTCCCGGAAGCCCGCATGGGCCAACTTGCTTCCATGCGTATGCGTCCTTCATCGAGCCGCCGAGGCCCTTGCCTGACGGTGCGGCCGGGCGACTGGACGTTAGATCGAGGAGGCGGGCTGGTCCTCATCGTCTGAGGGCCAGGATGTCGGCGACTACATGGTCTGGCTGATTGTCGAGTCGGTTGCCGGTGACGCGCAGCACGCGGAGGTCGTGCTTCTGAAGCGTCGCATCACGGATTCGGTCGACCGCGAACGAGCGCGGGCTCGAGTGATACGGCTCTCCGTCGAGCTCGACGACGAGCTTCCATTTGGGCCAGTAGACGTCGACGGTGAGGCCGGCGACGAGAGCGTTATATCGCGGCTCGGGGAGGCCGTTGTTTGCGATCAGCGCCCGGAAGTCGCGTTCGAGCTTCGAACGCGTGTCGACGGGGCCGCGGTAGGCGGCCAGGACCTTCTTGAGGCGGCTGGTCCCGGCTGCGTGTCGTCGGCGCGCCATCGCCCGGTCGAGGGCTTTCAGATCGAACCGCTGTTTGCGGTCGGCGTCCTCGATCAGACGGGTCAGCTGGTCGTGATCACGGTGGGCGGCAAGATCGACAATCGTGCGCGAGACGGTGGTGATCGGGATCCCGTCGTGAGCGGTGATGTCTTCCGGGTGCAGGGCTCCGACGTGGGCCCGGGTCCCCTTGCGGCCGGGCTTCCCGTGTGGCGTGGCCACCTCGATCTTCCAGAAGCCTGGGCCGATGCCCCACAGCGCGGCTGCCGATCGGTGGCTCAGCACCGCGTCGGAGCCGTACGCCAGGACGGTGGCCATCCAATGGCCGTGACGCGTGAGCTTGCGATAACCGACCGCGTACACGCCTCGATAGATGCGGTGCAGGCGACCTGCCCGGGCGCGGCATGGATGTCCTGGTGGCTGAGCCCCAGGGCGATTAGCTGCCAGGTGGCGACGACCCCGTGCTGACGGTCCGCCAGCCGCGCGATCGCCGCGTCCCATTGAGCTTTCTCATAACTATCCGCAGGTTTCTCAACCCGCCCGGCTGCCATACCGTTAAGAGCCTGGAGCGGCGGAAAATCACCCCGTCCTGGACGCCAGGCACTATGGGGGACGATGTCGTTAACCCTTGTCCTCGGACCCGCCAACTCCGCCAAAGCCGGGGAGGTGCTGGGCGCGTTCGCCGCCGCGGCCCATCGTGGCGCGATCCTGGTCGTCCCGACGGCGACTGACGCGAGCCACTACACCCGCGAGCTGGCCTCCGAGGGAGCGGTGCTCGGGTCGGTGCTGACGTTTAGCGGGCTGGCTCGCGAGATCGCCGCCCGCGCGGGTTATGCCGGCCGGCGGCTGAGCTCGCTCCAGCGCGAACGGGTGCTGGAAAAAGCGCTGGGCGGCGTCGAGTTCGATGCCCTGCGGGAGGCCGCCCTCACCGAGGGGTTCCCGAACGCGGCCGGCGAGCTGATCGCGGAGTTGCAACGCTCGCTCGTCACGCCGCAGCGGTTCGCCGCGGCCATGCGAGCCTGGGCCGAGCAGGACCCGCGTCGGAGCGGGTACGCCCACGATGTCGCCGCGACCTACCGCGCCTACGCCGCGCGCCTCGATCAGCTCGGCCGCGTCGACGCGGAGCTCTATGCCTGGCGGGCGCTCGACGCTTTGCGCGCCGCGCCGGACCGCTGGGGCGGCGAGCCCGTGTTCTTCTACGGATTCGACGACTTGCACCCGCTCGAGCGGGACGCGATCGAGACGCTCGCCCGGGTGGTCGGCGTGGAGGTCATGGTGTCGCTCACCTACGAGGCGGGCCGAGCGGCGCTGTCGGCCCGGGCCGAGGTGGTCGAGGAGCTCCGCCCCTTGGCCGAACGTGTGCTCGAGCTGCCGGCGTCCGACCAGCATTACGCGCCCGAGGCCCGCACCGCCCTGCACCTCCTCGAGCGCGGGCTGTTCGAGCCGGGAGAAAATGGGGTGGGTGGGGGCCGGGTCGATCCAGGCCGGGCGATCGGACTGCTCGAGGCCGGGGGCGAGCTGGCCGAGGCCGAGCTGGCCGCCGCCGAGGTGCTCGAGCTGCTCCGCGCCGGCGTCCCGGCCGAGGAGATCGCGGTCGTCTACCGCTCGCCCGAGCGCGGCGCGGCCCTCGTGCAGCACGTCTTCTCGCGCTACGGGATCCCGGTCGCCGTCGATCGAAGTACCCCGGTCGCTCGCACCGCGCTCGGCCGTGCCCTATTGGCGCTGGCGCGATGTGCCCTGCTCGACCCGGCCCAAGCCGGAGCGGATGACCTGATCGCCTACCTGCGCGCGCAGGGCCATCTCGATGTCGTCGACCGCCTCGAGGCCGAGGTACGACAGCTGGGGTTGCGCACGCTCGCGCAGGCGCGCGCGCGACTGCCGAGGGGCCTCGAGCTCGACGAGATCGATGCGCTCCGGACAGCCTCGGACCAAACAGCCGAGCTGGTCCACCAGGCCCAGCGGTTGCTGGTCGCGCCGCACCGCGGCGAGGCGCCGGTACTCGGCCCCGACGAGGAAGTTGACGCCCGCGCGCTCGGCGCCCTCACGAGAGCGCTGGCCGAGCTCGAAGAATTGAACGAGCAGTCGTCTGGCCCCGAGCTGATCGACCTGCTCGAGACGCTCGAGATCCCGCCCGGCGCCCCGCGGGAAGCCCGCGCCGTATTGCTCGCCGATCCGCTCTCGATCCGTGCCCGGCGCTTCCGCGCGGTCCTCGTCTGCGGCCTGCAGGAGAGCGAGTTCCCGGTCGCCGCCGCGCCCGACCCATTCCTGTCCGACGAGCTGCGCCGCGAGCTCGCCGCGTGCAGCGGGCTGCGGCTACGTCCACGGGAGGACGGGCTCGCGCGCGAGCGCTACCTGTTCTACACGAGCGTCTCGCGGGCAACCGAGCGGGTGATCCTCGCCTACCGCAGCTCCGACGAGGAGGGCAACCTGGCGCTGCCCTCGCCATTTTTGGCCGACGTGACTGAGCTGCTCGTCGAGGACTGGCCCGAGCGCCGCCGGCGCCGCATGCTGTCCGACGTCGTCTGGCCCACCGCGACCGCGCCGACCGAACGCGAGCTGGCCCGCGCCCGCGCCGCGGCCGCGGCCCCACGCGCCGGCGAGGTGCCCTCGCCGATCGGCTCGCTGGGGCCAATCGCGCTCGAGCACGTCCGCCACACCCGGATCCTGTCGGCCGGCGCCCTGGAGACGTTCGCGGACTGCCCGGTCAAGTGGCTCGTCGAGCGCGAGCTCCAGCCCGACAAGCTCGAGCCCGACCCGGACGCCCTGGCCCGGGGCAGCTACATGCACAGCGTGCTCGAGCAGGTCCTGCGGCGCCTCGGCGGACCGGTCACGAGCGACTCGCTGCCGCGCGCGCTCGAGCTGCTCGACGAGGTTCTGGCCGACACGTCGCACGACATCGCGGTCGGGCGCGGGGAGGCAGTGCGAGCGGGCTGGGCGCGGGCGGTCGCGGCGGATCTGCGCCGGTACCTGGCCCAGGAGGCCCGCGCCGCCTGGCCCTGGCCGACCTACGGCCTCGAGCTGCGGTTCGGGTTCTCCTCCGATGAGGGAGACACCTCGCAGTCGCTGCCGCCGCTCGAGCTGAGTGAAGACGTGCGCCTGCGCGGGATTATCGACCGCGTGGACGAGGGTCCGGAAGGCCGTGCCATCGTCCGCGACTACAAGAGCGGCTCGGCCCGGCCCGAGCATCAGGGGGCGCGGTGGGCGGCCGACCGCCAGCTCCAGGTCGCGCTGTACATGCTCGCGGTGCGGCGCCTGCTCGGTCTCGACCCGGTGGGCGGCTTCTACCAGCCGCTCGGCGGCGGAGACCTGCGGGCCCGGGGCGTGTACCTGGAGGGAGCGGCCCCGGGCGGTGGCCTCGTCGCCAACGACGCTCGCAACCAGGCCGAGCTCGACGAGCTCCTCGAGGACGCCCGGACGCGGGCGCTGGCTCTGGCGGCGCGGCTGCGGGCGGGCGAGCTCGAGCCGTGCCCGGCGACGTGCTCGCGTGACGGGTGCAGCTTCCCCGGGATCTGTCGTGCTTGACCTTTCGGAGCCAGAGACGGACGAGCGCGTGTTTACCGACGAACAGCTGGTGGCGATCGAGCGCCGCGAGGGAGACCTGTTGCTCGACGCCGGCGCCGGCAGCGGGAAGACCTCGGTGCTCGTTGAGCGGTTCGCGCGCTCGGTGCTCGAGGACGGGATCGAGGTCGGAGCCATCCTCACGATCACCTTCACCGAGAAGGCGGCCGCCGAGATGCGCGAGCGGATTCGCGCACGCCTGCGCGAGCTCGACGCCGACGAGGCGGCGCGAGCCACCGAAGGCGCCTTCATCTCGACCATCCACGGCTTCTGCGCCCGGGTGCTGCGCGCGTATGCGCTGGCCGCGGGGCTCGATCCCGCGTTCGTCGTCCTCGATGCTCCCGACGCGGACCGGCTCGCCGACCAGGCGTTCGACGAGGCGCTCGAGGAGCTCGCCCGAGACTCGAGTACCCACCCACCCGCACCCCACCAACCCACGATCGACCTGATCGCGGGCTACGGCGCGGGCGGCCTGCGTAGCGCGATCCTTCAGATCCACGGCGAGCTGCGCTCCCGGGGGCAGCGTCGGCCGGCTCTCCCAGCGCTTCCGACCCCGCCGGATATCGACGCCGCGCGGTCGGCCCTGCGCGAAGCCCGCGCGGCCGCTGCGGCGGAGCTGGGCGCGATCGACGACCCCGGCGCCAAGGTGATCGAGGCCCTGGCCCGCCTCGAGCGCGCCGAAAAGCTGGTGGATGCTGACGAGCCCTGGCCGGGCGATCTGTGGGCAGTCGGCCTGCCGGGGGGCAACGGTGCCGCGCTCTGCACCGATGTCTGCCAGCGCTACACCGAGGCGCTGACCGCGTTCCGAGCCGCGTGCGAGCACCGCCGGGCGGTCCGCGTGCACGAGCTGCTCGATCATCTGCTGCGCCTGTTCGGGGAGGGCTACGCGCGTGCCAAGCGTGCGGTCTCGGGTCTCGACTTCGAGGACCTCGAGCTCGAATGCCGCGAGCTCCTACGCACCGACGTCGAGCTGCGCGAGCGCTACCGGACGCGATTTGCCCGGATCATGGTCGACGAGCTCCAGGACACCAACCAGGTCCAGCTCGAGCTAATCGAGCTGCTTGCGGGGTCGAACCTGTTCACGGTGGGAGACGCCCAGCAGTCGATCTACGGCTTCCGCCATGCCGACGTCGAACTGTTCGAGCGCCGCGGCGCGACGCTGTCCGAACTCGGGGCGCGGGTCACCCTCGACACCAACTTCCGCTCGCGCCCGGAGATCCTGGACGTGATCAACGGCGTGTTCGAGCGCGAGCTCGCCGAGCGCTTCCGGCCGCTCCTCGCAGGACGAGATCCGGCGCCGGCCGACCAGCCGCTCGTCGAATTGCTGGTCGCCGACAAGGGAGCCGACTGGGCGATGGAGGGGCTCGGCGCGCCGTGGCGCGTGGCCGAGGCACGGGCGCTCGCCGCGCGACTCGAGCGGCTGCTGATGCCGGGATTCCCACCCACCCACCCCCAAGCCACCACCATCGCGCCCCGCGACGTCGTGCTCCTCACCCGCGCCACGACCGACCTCCGCGTGTACGAGCGGGCGCTCGAGGACCGCGGCATCCCCACGTACGTGATCGGCGGGCGCGGCTACTGGGCCCACCCGCAGGTGATCGACATGGTCAGCTACCTCGCGGCGCTGGCCAACCCGAGGGACGAAGAGTCGCTGTACACCGTGCTGGTCTCGCCGCTGGTCGGCGTCTCGGCGGACGCGCTCGTCGTGCTCGCCTCGACCGCCCGGAATCGTCGTAGCGACCCGTGGAGTCTGCTCCGCAACCCCGAGGGCGCGTTCGACGGACTGGGGGAGGGAGATAGGGATTTACTCGGTCGGTTCGCCGACCGGTTCGCCATCGAGCGGGTGGTGGCCGCCCGCGCCGGCGCCGAGACGTTGATCGAGCGCGCAATCGACCAGACCGGGTACGACCTGGCCGTGCTGGCCATGCCGGGCGGGCAGCGCCGGCTCGCCAACGTCCGCAAGCTGATGCGCCTGGCCCGCGAGCACGAGGCCGCCCACGGACCTGACCTGCGGGGGTTCCTCGATCTAGTCGCGCGGCGGGCACGGTCCGGCGCCGCCGCCGGGGGTGGCGCCGGCGGCGGCGAGTCGCGCGAGTCGGAGGCGCCGGTCGAGGGGGAGGCGCTCGACGCGGTGCGGCTGATGACGATCCACCGCGCCAAGGGGCTCGAGTTCGACGTGGTGTGCGTCGCCGACCTGGGCCGCGGGCCGCGCTGGCGCGCCGAGCTGATGCGGATCGGCCGCGATGGGCGATTCGGGCTGCGACTTGCCGAGCCCGGCACCGGCAGGCGGGAGTCCGCACTCGATTACCGGGCGCTCGGCGAGGAGCGGCAGGCGGCCGAGGCCGATGAGGAGCGCCGGCTGTTCTACGTGGCCATGACCCGCGCCCGCGAGCGGCTCATCTTGAGCGGCGCGGCCAAGCTCGAGGCCTCGCCAGACCTCGAAGATTTGAGTTCGCACCCACCCACCCCCGAATCCACCTCACGCCCGCCCGCCCCGCGACCCACCTTCGGGGGTGGCGGGCCGATCGCCTGGATCGGGCCGGCGATGGCCGACCGCGACGACGTGACGGTCACGTTCGTGCAACCACAGGATCTCGCGATCCCGGAGCCGCCGCCTCCGCCGCCGATGCCGGACGTGCCGCTCCCCGAGCCACCACCACCGCCGCCTCCACCGGATCCGCCGCCACCGCCTGCGCCGTCACCCCCGCCCGCTCTGGCCGCGCCACCCGTGGCCGCCCTCAGCTACACCTCGCTGGCCGAGTACCAGCGGTGCGGCTATCGGTTCTACGCCGAGCGGGTGCTGCGGCTGCCGGCGCTCGCCGGTCCCGCGGGCAGCAACGCCGAGCGCCCCACCGGACTCAGTGCCCTCGATCGCGGAACGCTCGTGCACGCGCTCCTCGAACGCCTCGACTTTCGGCGGCCGATCGTCGCCACCGGGGAGGCGGTCGCGGCCGCGGCGGCAGGCCTCGGGTTTACGGTCGCTTCCGGCGGCCCCGACGCCGCGCAGATCATCGAGCTCGTCGATCGGTTCGCCGGCGGCGAGCTGTGCCGGCGGCTCGGACGCGCCACGGGTGTGCGGCGTGAGGAGGGATTCAGGTTCTTGCTGGCGAGAGATTTGGTCCCCGCCCACCCCGCGGGCGTCCTCATCGGCGGCGTGTTCGACGTGATCGCCCGCGAGCCGGGGGGCCGCACGCTCGTGGTCGACTACAAGACCGACCGCCTGGACGGCGCAGACCCGCAGGCGCTCGCCGACCGCGCCTACGGTACGCAGCGGCTCGTGTACGCAATCGCGGCGCTGCGCGCCGGGGCCGCCGTGGTGGAGGTCGTGCACACGTTCCTCGAGCTTCCGCAGCGACCGGCGGTGGCGATCTTCACGCGCGAGCAGGCGCCCGCGCTGGAGGCGCGGCTGACCGCGCTTGCCCAGGGCGTGCTTGACCGGCGCTTCACCGTGACCGACGCGCCCCACCGCAGCGTGTGCGAGGGGTGCCCGGCCGAGGGCGGACTGTGCTCCTGGCCGCTCGAGATGACGCGGCGAGAGGCCGTCGACCGCCTGTTCTAAGGCGCCGCCGGCAGGCGCCCCTGACCAGTCCTGATCCCTCGCGGGCGGCGTCGGCCGAGTGATAGGCTGCCGCGCGGACCGGATCGCCCGGCCGCCACGCCGGGCTCTGCGAAGTCGGAGGTTGGGATATGCGTGGGACTCGGCGGGTCGCAGCGGTCGCGTCGGCTCTGATCATCGGTGCGGTCCTGGCCTTACCGGCCATGGCGCAGTCACCGGCGAGTTCGCCGACCTCACCCGTCAACCTGGCCACGCGGGTCGACTTTGGCGCCGCGAAGGCGGCTCAGCAGGCGATCGTGACCCGCCGGCGACGCGCGCTTCGAGGTGCTGGGCGACGGACTGATCCGCATGGAGTACTCGCCGAGCGGGACGTTCGAGGACGCCCCGACCGTCAACGTGCTCAACCGGCGCTTCGCCGTGCCCTTCTACCGGGTCAGCTCCTCGGGAGGCTGGCTGACGATCAGGACGTCGGAGGCCACGCTTCGCTACCGGCTCGGGTCGGGGCCGTTCGGCCCGGACAACACCTCCGTGCAGGTCGCGGGTGCGAGCGCGGTCAGCCCGCAGTGGCAGAACGAGTGCCCGTTCAACCAGGTGTGCGATGCCGGCGCCGCGCAACTGGTCGCTCCCGCGAATATCCAGACCGACCACTCCGGCTACCAGAGCATCGCCGGCTTCATCGCCAATCTCGGGCAGGGCAACCAGGCCGGCGCCAACTGGACGGTTCTCGGTGCGCCCGCCGGGCAGGCCGTGGTGACGCTGCGCTACGCCAACTACCTCGGCGCCCTCGGCGGTCCCGCGCCCCGCACGATCGATCTGGTCGTCAACGGGTCCGATGTGCAGACCCTGACCCTGCCCGCCACGAGCAGCTGGGATGACTGGTCAACGGTGACGGCCAACGTCAGCCTGAACGCCGGCAGCAACACGGTTGGTGTCGAGTGTGCGGCCGCCGACAGCTGCAACGTCAACGTCGACACCCTGTCGGTCTCGGCGCCGAACGCGCCGGCGCCCGTGGAGCCGACGATGAACTATCTGGGTGGCTACACCCGCGGTTTCGATACCGCCACCTACGGGTCCGGCTACAGCTGCCCAGCTGGCACACCGACGGCCGCACAGTGCACCGCCGCGCTGCCCGAGATGCACCCGGGCATCCTCGACCAGGCCGGCTACCGCCTGCTCGACGACACCGACAGCGCGGTATGGACCTCGAACGGCTGGGTTGCGCCGCGAACCGCGGGCGGCGACGTCGAGGACGGCTACCTGTTCGTCTACGGACACGACTACGCCCAGGCGCTCCAGGACCTCAACCGCCTCACCGGCCCCTCGCCGTTGTTGCCCGAGTACCTGTTTGGCGTCTGGTTCTCGCGCTATTACGCCTACAGCACCTCCGACTACGAGCAGACCCTGATCCCGGCCTTCCGGGCCAACCACGTCCCGCTCGACACGCTGTCGGTCGACACCAACTGGAAGTCGCCCAACGACTGGGACGGGTGGGAGTGGAACCCGGCGCTGTTCCCCGACCCGCAGGGATTCCTCACCTGGGCCGCTTCGCAAGGGATCCACGTCACGCTGAACATCCACGCGAGCATCGCCGACGACGATCCCCAGCTGGCCGCCACACAGACGCTGGCCGGGACCTCACTGGCCGATGACAACTCGTGCTTCACCCCAAGCGGCACGTGCAAGGTTTGGGACTGGAGCAGCATCCCGCAGGCCGAGTCCTACTTCGCGCTGCATCAGCCGTTCGAGTCCCAGGGCGTGTCGTTCTGGTGGCTTGACTGGTGCTGCGACAGCTCGACCGCGTCGGACCCGGGCGTAACCCCTGACGCCTGGATCAACCACCTGTATGCCCAGGAGCTGATCAACAAGGGGGAGCGCGGGTTCGTCCTGTCCCGGACCGGCAGCTCCTACCAGAACCCCGACGAGGTCTACCCGGCCGGCCCTTGGGCGGGGCACACGTCGACCCTGGCCTTCACTGGAGACACCTGGGGAACGTGGAACACGCTCGCCTTCCAGGTGCAGCTCGCCGCCGACGAGTCGAGCATCGACGAGCCCTACGTCAGCGACGACATCGGCAGCTTCCTCGGCCAGCCGCCGGGGATTCCGTCCGGGGGACCGCCGTCGGATGACCCCGACATCTATGCCCGCTGGGTCCAGCTCGGAGCGTTCCAGCCGATCCTCCGCCTGCACTCGTCCGCCGGCAACCGGCTGCCCTGGGACTACCCGCAGCCGGCCGACTCGATCGCCGCGAGCTTCCTGCGCCTGCGCGAGGCGCTCGTGCCCTACACCTACACGCTGGCCGCGCAGTCGGTGAGCAGTGGCCTGCCGATCAACCGGCCGCTGTACCTCGACTATCCCGGCCAGGCGGCCGCATACTCCAACCCGGGCGAGTACCTGTACGGCCCGAACGTGCTCGTGGCCCCCGTGACCACGCCGGGTACCGTGAGCACCGAGTCGGTGTGGTTCCCGCCCGGCCACTGGACCGACTGGTTCACCGGCGCGACGTTCACCGGACCCTCCGAGCAGACGCTCACCGTGCCGCTCGACCGCATGCCGGTGTTCGTCCAGGACGGCGGGATCGTTCCCGAGCAGGTCGCCATGGAGCACGTCGGCGCTCGGCCCGACGCGCCGACGATCCTGCGGGTGTACCCCGGCGCCCCGGGCGGCTTCTCGCTCTATCAGGACGCCGGCTCGGGCAACGGATATGAACACGGGCAGGACAGCCACACGCTCCTCACGACCTGGCCGTCGCGCGCCGGCCGAGCCACCAACGTGGCGATTGGACCGGCGGTCGGTCGCTATCCAGGGCAGGCCGGCACCCGGAACTTCACGGTCCAGATCGAGCGCGTGAGCGCACCCGATCGGGTGCTCCTTGACGGCCGACGGCTCGGTCCGGGGGCCTGGAGCTATGACGCAGCCTCCGACACGGTGGTCGTGCACGTCGACGGCCTGCCGCTGCGCGCCGGCGCTGTAGTGAGCGAGATCGGCGGGACGGCGGTCAGCTCGCCTGAGCCCGCGGCGGTCGACCTCAGCATCGACCCGTCGACGCCGCTCAGCCTGGCCGCCGGCGCGTCCACCACGGTGACGACGACCGAGCACAACGATGGACCGGGCTCCGCGCGCGGCCTATCGGTCAGCCTGGGAGCGCCCGCCGGCTGGACGGTGACGCCGGCGTCACCGGTGGCAGCCGGCGACCTAGCGGAGGGAGCCTCGGGCAGCCAGTCCTGGACCGTCACCGCGCCGTCGGGCGCGAGCTCGCCGGTGACCGGCACGCTGGTGTCGCACGTGAGGTACCGCAGCGCGGGGCGGAGCGAGAGCGTGACCGCCAGTGAGCAGGGGCCGCCGGCACCGGCGCCGCCCCCGCCGCCGGTGATCACCTCGACGGCGCCGCCGAGTCCCGCTCCGGGGGACTCGGTCACCCTCACCGGCCAGAACTTCGGCGCCACGCAGGGGTCGAGCTACCTGACGCTGGCCCAGGGCGGCACCAGCTGGGGGGCGCCCTACGACGGGGCCAAGGTCACGATCACGAGCTGGAGTGACACGTCGATCACGTTCGGCCTGCCGCCCGACAGCGGATCGTTCCCGCTCCTGCCCGGGCAGCCCGCGACGATCACGGTCACGGTCGTGGCGCGACCGGGCCGGAGACCTCGGCGGCGGTGACGCTGAACATCGCCGGCACGGCGGCGCCGGCGCCGTCGATCGCCTCGGTGACCCCAGCGAGCACGACGGCCGGAAGCAGCGTCACGCTGTCCGGGACGAACTTCGGCGCCAGTCAGGGGTCCAGCTACCTGACGCTCGTCCAGGGCGGGACCAGTTGGGGTGCGCCGTATGACGGGGCCACCCTCACGATCACGGACTGGAGCGACGGCTTGATCACGTTCGCGCTGCCGCCTGATAGCGGCTCCTTCCCGTTGCAACCCGGGACCGCGACCGTGACAGTCACCGTGGCGGGGCAGGCATCGAACTCGGAGACAATCACGATCACCTCCTAGCGAAGCCTCCGACAGCTGTTCTAGGACTAGAAATCCTCGAACCGGACCTCGACCGACTCGCCCTCGTGGCGCTCCTCGACCTTGGCGAGCGCACGCAGGGTGGCCCGGTCGGCCGGCGCGTCGGGCGGCCCGAGCAGGCTCCGCGGCCAGAGCCGGCGCACCACGACCGTGTTGATCTCGGCCGCGTAGATCGTCAGCTGCGCGATCAGATGAAGCCAGACGAGCAGCCCGATGACTGTCGCGAACGTGCCATACGTGTTGCTGGCACGGCTGACCACGTGGTTGATGTAGATGCCGCCGACCAGCGAGAGGATCGTGAGAAACACGGCGCCGACGGCCGCGCCCAGCCACAGCGAGCGCGTGGGGATCGTCGCCGTGGTCAGAAAACGGAACGCGGCCACGTACAGCCCGAAGTTGAGCGCGAGCGTGAGCGCGTACCCGCCGATCTTCTCCATAGGTCCGCCGATCGCCGTGACGAGACCGGTGAGCGAGGTCGAGATCACGAACAGGGTGCCCAGGGTCACCAGCAGCAGCACGCCCCGCAGTCGCGACCGTAGGAAGTCGGGACGATGCTTGAACGGGACCGCCCAGATCCGGTTGAACGCGTTCTGCGCCGCGATCGTCACGCCCAGCCCGCCCCACAGGGCGGTCAGCAGGCCGAACACAAGCGCGGTGACCTTCCCGCTGAGCGCGTGCGACTGCAACTGGTCACCGACGACCGGGAACCGGCCGAGCACAGAGGTCTTGACGTCGTCATAGAGCTCCGAGTTGTGCTGCAGCACGAACCCGAGGATCGTCGTGAACACGAGCAGCAGCGGGAAGATCGAGAAGAACGCGTAGTACGCGATCAGCGCGGCGAGGCTGCCGGCCTGATCGTTTCCGAATTTCCTGATCACCGCCATCGGGATCGCCCACGCCTTATGCGACTGCTGGTAGCGGTCAAACGATCGGATGGGACGAAGGAGATCCACGTGTGTGTCGAGGTCCTACCCGACGGAAATTGCCAAGAACCTGGCCGTATAGTGACGGCGGTGGCGGCAGTGCGTGCAAGGGGCCTCGTCAAGCGCTTCGAGACCACGACGGCGGTGGACGGGGTTGATCTGCTGGTCGAGGAGGGCGAGGTGCGCGGCCTGCTCGGCCCCAATGGCGCCGGCAAGACCACGCTGCTGCGACTACTGTTCGGACTCGTCGCTCGCCGACGCAGGAGATATCGAGCTGTTCGGCCACCCGCTTGGTAGCGCCGAGTCGGTCGACCTCGACGGCGTGGCGGGGTTCGTCGAGGAGCCCACCTTCTATCCCTACCTGCCCGGACAGGTGAACCTCGAGCTGTTCGCCGAGCTCGACGGCGGTGTGACCCCGGGACGCGTGGAGGAGGTACTTGAGATCGTCGGCCTGTCCGGGCGGGGTGGCGATCGCGTCAGCGGCTACTCGACCGGCATGCGCCAGCGGCTCGGGATCGCGGCCGCACTGCTGCGCTCGCCGCGGCTGTTGCTGCTCGACGAGCCGACCAGCGGCCTCGATCCGGCCGGCGCGCGCGACATGGCCGGCCTCGTGCGCCGTCTCGCCGCCGAAGGAACCGCGGTGCTCCTCTCCAGCCACCTCATCGGTGACCTCGAGAACGTGTGCGACGCGTACACGGTGCTGCGCCTCGGCAAGGTGGTGTGGGACGGAAGCGCCCAGCAGCTCCGCGAGCAGGCCCCCGGCTCGGCCTACCGTCTGGCCACCAGCGACGACGCCCGAGCGCTCGAAATCGCCGAACAGCATCGCAGCGTGCACGTGACCAGATCGCCGACCGGCGAGCTCCGGCTCGTCGCGCAGGACCGGGTGGACGCCTACGTGCTCGACCTCGGCCGCGCCGACATCGCGGTCCGGCGGCTAGAGCTCGTGGTGAGCCCGCTCGAGTCGATGTTCTTCGCGCTGACCACCGATGTCGAGCTCGACGAGGCCGGTTTCACCGATCTGATCGAAGCAGCGATGGCGCGGGCGTGAGCGCTACCCACGCGCTTCGCCCTGGGGAAGCGCTTCCGGGCGGACCTCAGCGCGCGCACGGCGATGTCTGGCACGTCTACCGGGCCGAGCGGCGCAAGCTCTCCTCCCAGCTCGCGACCCGGCTGCTCGCCCTGATCTGTGTGCTCGGCCCGTTCGCGTTCGCGGGTGTGCTCAAGATCCAGAGCGGCAGCCCGGCCGACACGCTGTTCGGGGTGTGGGTGCACCAGTCGGGCTTCGCGCTGTCCCTGGTCGTGCTCTCGTTCTGCGGCTCGTGGGGCTTCCCGGTCCTGGCCGGGGTGCTCGCCGGCGATATCTTCGCCTCGGAGGATCGCTACGGCACCTGGAAGATGGTGCTGACGCGCTCATCGACTCGTCGCGCCCTGTTCGCCGGCAAGCTGCTGGCGGCGATGACGTTCTCGATCGGGCTGCTCTTGCTGCTGGCGGTCTCGAGCGTCGCCGCCGGGCTGTTGCTGATCGGCGACGGGGCGATCGTCGACCTCGGCGGACGCACCCTGTCGACGGGTCACAGCCTCGAGCTGGTGCTGGTCAGTTGGCTGCTCAACATCCTCCCGATGCTCGCCTTCACGAGCATTGCCGTGCTGCTCTCGGTGGCGACCCGGAACGGGATCATGGGCGTGATCGGCCCCGCGCTCGTCGCCCTCGTCATGCAGCTGCTCCTGCTCGTGGGCAGCGGGGTGTGGCTCCACATGCTCCTCGCCTCCTCGGCGTTCGACGGCTGGTACACGCTGTTCGTCGCCCACCACTACTACGGGCCGCTGGCGGTCGCGTGCATCGTCAGTGTGATCTGGACCCTCGCCTGCCTGGCGGGCTCGTGGTTGATCCTGCGCCGGCGCGACTTTGCCGGGACCCCGGTCAGCCGCCGACCCGGCTGGGTCGTGCCGGTGCGGGTTGCCGTCGGGTCGGCCGTGGTCGTCGCCTTCCTGTCCATCGCGACCAATTGGGGCCCGGCCGGAGACACCGCGGCACGGTTGAAGGCGAACATCACGCCCGCCTTCAACAACCTGACCTTGCTCCAGCAGCGCGAGCTCGGCCGCTATGTCCCGCGGGGGGCGAAGCTGAGCGTGCTCACGAGCTGCAGCCGGCGGGCCAGCACCCCGTCGGGCCCCGGTGACTGGATCTGCACCCTCGACGTGTTCATCCCGCAGCCGGGCGCCCAGCCGTTCCAGGAGACCCCGGTCACCTATGACGTTAGCCTCCAGTGGGACGGCTGCTACAAGGCCGAGTCGCCCCCGACGTTCGTGGGCCAGCAGACCATGAAGGCCGCCGGCGGGCACCAGGTGGTCAACCCGCTGTTCGTGATCTACGGCTGCTTCAACCCGTTGTAGGGTCGAGCAGCCCCTGCCCGCTCTCCACCGCGAGCAGGAGCCGCTTCTTGTCCAGCCCGCCCGTGTAGCCGCCCAGGCCTCCGTCGGCGTGCAGGATGCGGTGGCAGGGCACGATGATCGGGATCGGGTTGGAGCCGAGCGCGTTCCCGGCGGCGCGGGAGGCGCGCTCGTTCCCCGCTTCGCTCGCCATGCGCTTGTAGGTGGAGGTGGCGCCGTAGGGAACATGCGCCGTCGCCGTGAGCACGCCGCGAGCGAACCCCTGAATCAGCTGCCAGTCCTGCGGCGTCTCGAAGTGGCGACGCCGGCCGGCGAAGTACTCGTCGAGTTCGCGGCGCGGCTGGTCGAGCTTGCGTGGCGCCGCCAGCACGCGTGGCGACACCTTAGCCGCGAGCTGCTCGAGCACAGTGTCCTGGTCGGTGTACTCGACGTAGGCGATGCGCACCAGGCCCTTCGGCGTGCTCGCCAGCAACAGCTTGCCGAGTGGGGAGTCGAGCGTCGCGTAGGCGACGTCGAGCAGGTCGGCCGCCGCGGCGGCGGCGCTGAGATCGGGCGGCTCGTCGGGGATCGGGAGCTGTCGTCTGAGCTCGTTTTCGATTCCGGTCATGTTCGGTACTCCGTTCGCAGTCTCTTGAGGGCTTCGTGGACGTTTCGCCTCGCCGCGTCCTCGCTCGTGTCCATCACGATCGCGATCTCGTCGTAGCCGGCGTCGGCCACGTAGCGCAGGGCGAGCGCCGTGCGCTGCTTGGGTGGCAGCGCGCGGACCCGGCTCCACAGGCCATCGTCGGCCGTGATACCGCCGCCGAGCGTGGCAATCGCGGATCCGTCGGCGTCGCCGCCGACCGGCTCGGGGACGTCGGCGACGGGCATCGGCTGCCGGCGCCGGGCGCGGCCGTGATCGATCGCCTTGCGTGATGCGACCGTGAAGATCCAGCTCCTGAGGTTCGAGGCGTCGCGGAGCTTCGGGTAGGCGCGCAGCGCCGCGAGCCACGTCTCCTGGTAGCAGTCGTCGGCATCGACCCGCCCGACGCTGGCCACCAGGAACCGGTGGATGTCGCGGCCGTGGGCGTCGAGCAGGGTCTGAAAGGGGGGGAGGTTCACTGCGGATGGAACGGTCCGGCGGGTCATCGCGTGAGATGCGCGATTGTGTGAGATCGTGCCGCGCCCGGTGTCCACGCACTCGCCGGCCGTGTAAAACGTGCCATACCCGGCTCGCTGCGGCGGACTTTGGCGACATGAGCATGCGGTCAATGCTCATGTCGCCAGGGGAGGGGCTGGGTGCTCGGTTTGGCCACTTTTGCAGGGGCAAGGCGCAGCCGCACTCTGACGTGTACACACCGCTAAGCGCGTGCCACGGGCATCGGCCGCGGCGTGGTTGGCGCGGTTGGCGCGGTGCAAAACGCCCGAAAGTGCCTAGCGGTCGCCGACCTCCGGGACATAAGCGTCTGGGAGACGCTTATGTCCCGGGGGCGGCGGCGCGGGGGGAGCTTTCGGGCCTTGTGCACCCCGGCGCCGCGCGGGTCGCGCGGGTCGCGGCGTCGCGGGTCGCGGGTCGCGGCGGGGCGGATCGCTCGGGCGCGGACCGATGATTTGCCACCCGGCCGGGCGTCTAAGCCACAGACGGCGCCGGCAAGACGCCGATCATCCCTTGCCACCAACCCCCGTTCGCTATACAAGGACATCTATGGCTCGAGCAATTTGGTCAGGCGCGATCAGCTTTGGACTGGTCAACGTGCCCGTCAAGCTGTACACCGCGACCTCGCCCAAGACGGTGCGGTTCAACCAGCTTTCCATCAAGACCGGCGCCCGCATCCGGCAGAAGCGGGTCGACCCGACCACGGATGAAGAGGTCCCCTACGAGGACATCGTCAAGGGCTACGAGATCACCCCAGAGCGGTATGTGGTGATCAGCAACGAGGAGCTTGACGCGCTCGATCCCAAGGCGACGAAGACGATCGACATTGAAGAGTTCGTCGACCTGGCCGAGATCGACCCGATCTACTACGACCACAACTACTACCTGGCTCCCACCGCCGGCGGCGCCAAGGCATACCGGCTCCTCGTCGACGCCATGCGCGAGTCGGGCAAGGTGGGGATCGGCAAGGTGGTCCTGCGCTCCAAGCAGCAGCTGTGCGCGCTGCGCCCGACCGACGAGGTGCTGACGCTGACGACCATGCTTTGGGGCGACGAGGTGCTCTCGCCCGACCGCCTCGACGAGATCGGCGAGATCGAGGAGGCCCAGGCCAGCGACCGCGAGCTCAAGATGGCCGAGCAGCTGATCGCCTCGCTCTCGGCCCAGTTCGAGCCCGAGAAGTTCCGCGACGAGTACCGCGACCAGGTGCTGGCGCTGATCGAGCGGAAGGCCGCCGGCGAGGAGATCGCGGTCCAGCCGCAGGCCGAGGAGCCGGCCGCGGCGCCGGACCTGATGGCCGCGCTCGAGGCCAGCCTCGCGGCGGTGCGCGGCGGCGACGAGGACGAGCCCGCCCCGGCCACGCCCGCCCGGCGGAGCCGCGCCAAGAGCGCGGACGGCGACGGCGCGGCGGCGGGCGGCTCACGCAGCCGCGCCAAGGCCAAGAGCTAGACCAGCGGGCGACTCCGGAGCGGCGGCCGGGAGTGGCGGCTGGGAGTTGCGGCCCGGATGGCCGGGGCGCGGTCGGGTCAGGACGGGGAATTGGATCCCGCCCACCCACCCCCAACCGTCCCACGGACGCCGAGCGGAGCGAGGCCCCAAATAGCGGTGGTTACAGGTCCCTAACGAGGCTTTAACACCCGCTGGTACTCTTTCGGCGGCCGCCCTTGCGCGCGTCTGTCTGCATCCTCTCCCCATGTACCGACGTTCTACTCCACCAGGGGCCACTGGCCTCTACGACCCCGCCAACGAGCACGATGGCTGCGGCATCGCGCTCGTGGCGAAGCTGTGGGGCGAAGCCAGTCACGCGGTGGTCGAGAAGGCGCTCGACGCACTCGAGAATCTGGAGCATCGCGGCGCCGAGGGCGCCGACCCGAACACGGGTGACGGGGCCGGCATCCTGCTCCAGATCCCCGACGGGTTCCTGAGGGCCGCGGCGGCCGGCGTCGAGCTGCCCGCGCCGGGCCGCTACGGGGTCGGTGTGTGCTACCTGCCGACGGACCCGGAGCGCCGGGCGGTGCTCGAGCAGTTGATCGAGGAGACGATCGAGGCCGAGGGCCAGCGGGTGCTGTGGTGGCGCGAGGTGCCGATCGACGATCGCCACGTGGGCGAGACCGCGCGGCTGTCGGCGCCGGTGATCCGCCAGGTGCTGATCGGGGCCTCGGACCAGATCGAGGATCAGGATGCCTTCGAGCGCAAGCTGTATGTGATCCGCCGCGTGATCGAGCGCGCCGCGGGCCGGGATCTCGCCCTGCCCAGCTTCAGCAGCCGGACGATGATCTACAAGGGGATGCTGACCGCGCCGCAGCTCCCGCGCTACTTCACCGATCTGAGAGACCCGCGGGTTGCGTCGAGGCTGGCGCTCGTCCACTCACGCTTCTCCACCAACACGTTCCCGAGCTGGGAGCTCGCCCACCCCTACCGGATGATCGCCCACAACGGCGAGGTCAACACGCTGCGCGGGAACGTCAACTGGATGCGCGCGCGTGAGTCGCAGCTCTCCTCCGAGCTGTTCGGCGAGGACCTGCGCAAGGTGATCCCGGTCGTCCGCGAGGGCGGCTCGGATTCGGCCATCTTCGACAACGTGCTCGAGCTGCTCGTGCTGAGCGGCCGCTCGATCCAACACGCGGTGATGATGATGGTCCCCGAGGCCTACCGGACCCGCAAGGACCTCGACCCCGACGTCAAGGGCTTCTACGACTTCCACTCCTGCCTGATCGAGCCGTGGGACGGCCCGGCGGCGGTGGTGTTCACCGACGGGCGCGTGGCCGGCGCGGTGCTCGACCGCAACGGGCTGCGTCCCGGCCGGTGGATCCAGGACACCGAGGGCTACGTGGTGCTCGCCTCCGAGACGGGCGTGATGACGGTGGCGCCCGAGCACGTACAGCGCAAGGGCCGCCTGGCACCGGGCAAGGTATTCCTGGTCGACCTCGCGGAGGGCAAGATCGTCGAGGACGAGGACGTCAAGCGCCGCGTGGCCCGCAAGCAGCCGTACGGCGAGTGGTACGAGCGCTCGGTGGTGCACATCGACGACCTGCCCGACCGCGATCCACGCACGCCGCGGATCGAGCCGCTGCGCTCCAAGCAGCTGGCCTTCGGCTACTCGCAGGAGGACCTGCGGATGATCATCGCGCCGATGGCCACCAAGGCCGAGGAGCCGACGGCCAGCATGGGCAACGACGCCGCGCTCGCGGTCATGTCCGATCGCCAGCCACCGCTGTTCGCCTACTTCAAGCAGCTGTTCGCGCAGGTCACCAACCCGCCGATCGACCCAATCCGCGAGAACGTGGTCATGTCGCTGCAGGCCGGCGTGGGCGCGGAGGTCAACCTGCTGGTGGAGAACCCCGACCAGGCCCACCAGCTGGTCATGGACCAGCCGATCCTGCGCAACCACGAGCTCGAGAAGCTCCGCCAGGTCTCGCACGAGATCTTCGATGCCGCAACGATCGACATCACGTGGCCGATCGAGCAGGGCCACGACGGCATGCCGACCCGGCTGGATGCACTGTGCGAGGAGGCCGCGGGATACGTCGACAACGGCGCGAACATCCTGATCCTGTCCGACCGCAACCTGGGTCCCGAGCGGGTGGCGATGCCCTCGCTGCTGGCCGTAGCGGCGGTCCACCACCACCTGGTCCGCCGCGGGACGCGCCTGCGCACGGGGCTGGTGTGCGAGTCGGGCGAGCCGCGCGACATCCACCACATGGCCACGCTGATCGGCTACGGCGCGGCGGCGATCAACCCGTACGTGATGTTCGAGTCGCTCGACGAGCTCGCCGACCGCAGTCTCTTGCCCGTAGACCTGACTAGAGACGAGGCCGAGCAGCGGATCGTCAAGGCGATCGGCAAGGGCCTGCTCAAGACGATCTCGAAGATGGGGATCTCGACCATCCAGTCCTACTGCGGCGCGCAGATCTTCGAGGCCGTGGGCCTCGAGCGCGAGCTGATCGACAAGCACTTCACGGGGACCGCCTCGCGGATCGGCGGCGTCGGCCTGGACGAGCTGGCCAAGGAGGCGATCGAGCGCCACTTCCGCGCCTATCCACGGACCGACCGCGAGGTGCTGCCGGTCGGCGGTGTGCTCCAGTGGCGGCGCAACGGTGAGCTGCACGTGTGGAACCCGGACACGATCGCCAACCTTCAGCACGCCGTCGGTGGCCGCAATGGGGACCCGCGCGTGACCTACGCCGAGTACGCGCGCCAGGCCAACGACGAGGCGGTCCGACACGGCTTGCTCCGCGGGCTGATGCACCTGCGCCCGGCGGGCGTGCCGGTCGGGCTCGACGAGGTCGAGTCGGCCACCTCGATCGTCAAGCGCTTCACGACCGGCGCGATGAGTCTCGGCGCGCTCGGCCGCGAGGCCCACGAGACGCTCGCCATCGCCATGAACCGCATCGGCGCGCGCTCCAACACGGGCGAAGGGGGCGAGGACGCTAGTCGCTACTCGCCCGACCCGAACGGCGATCTGCGGCGCTCGGCGATCAAGCAGGTCGCCTCGGGGCGCTTCGGCGTGACCGTGCACTACCTGGTCAACGCCGATCAGCTCCAGATCAAGATGGCCCAGGGCGCCAAGCCCGGCGAGGGCGGGCAGCTGCCCGGGCACAAGGTCGACGACTACATCGCGCGGATCCGGAACTCGACCCCCGGCGTCGGCCTGATCTCGCCGCCGCCCCACCACGACATCTATTCGATCGAGGACCTCAAGCAGCTGATCTACGACCTCCGGTGCGCCAACCCGACCAGCTCGGTGTCGGTGAAATTGGTGAGCGAGGTCGGCGTCGGTACCGTCGCGGCCGGCGTGGCGAAAGCGAACGCAGACCACGTCACGATCGCCGGCCACGACGGCGGCACCGGCGCCTCGCCCCAGTCCTCCGTCCAGGGAGCCGGGGTGCCGTGGGAAATCGGACTGGCCGAGACCCAGCAGACATTGCTCTTGAACGATTTGCGGTCCAGGATCGTGGTCGAGGTCGACGGCGGGATGAGGACCGGACGGGACGTGATCGTCGCGGCGCTGCTCGGCGCCGACGAGTTCGGCTTCTCGACCGCGCCGCTGATCGCGATGGGCTGCATCATGATGCGCGTCTGCCACCTGAACACCTGCCCGGTCGGGATCGCCACCCAGGACCCGGAGCTGCGCGCCCGCTTCCGCGGCACCCCCGAGCAGGTCGTCAACTACCTCATGCTCGTCGCCGAGGAGGTGCGCTCGATCATGGCCTCCCTGGGCATCCGCCGCTTCCAGGACATGATCGGGCGGACCGAGCTGCTCGACATGGACCCGGCGATCGACCACTGGAAGGCGAGCCGGGTTGACCTGTCGATGGTCCTCGAGTCCCCGGACCTGCCGGCCGGCACCCCGCGGTGCCGGACACGCCCCCAGCAGCCAGTACTCGACGATGCGCTCGACTGGGAGATCCTGCGGCGTTGCGGGCCGGCGCTCGAGCGCTCCGAGTCGGTGAAACTCGGCCCGATCCCGGTGCGGAACGTCAATCGGACGGTCGGTGGGATCCTGTCCGGCGAGATTGCGCGGCGTCACGGCGCAACCGGGCTCAGAGAGGGCACGATCGAGATCGCGTTCACCGGCTCGGCCGGCCAGAGCTTCGCCGCCTGGCTCGCCCCCGGTGTCACCTTCTCGCTCCGGGGCGAGACGAACGACTACGCCGGCAAGGGCCTGTCCGGCGGCGTGGTCTCGGTGCGCCCGCCGGAGAAGCACCGCTTCCGGGCCGAGGAGAACATGATCGTCGGCAACACCGTCCTGTACGGCGCCACCGCGGGCCGCGCCTTCTTCCGTGGCCTGGCCGGCGAGCGGTTCGCGGTCCGTAACTCGGGCGCTAAAACGGTCGTGGAGGGCGTGGGCGACCACGGTTGCGAGTACATGACCGGCGGGCGCGTGGTGGTGCTCGGGCGCACCGGGCGCAACTTCGCCGCCGGCATGAGCGGCGGCATCGCCTACGTGTATGACGTTGACCGGCGCTTCGAGGGTCGCTGCAACCTGGAGCTGGTCGACCTCGACGAGCTCGCCCCCGAGGACGACGAGGAGGTCCGAGCGCTGATCTCCGAACACGCGGCGCGAACCGGTTCGCTCGTGGCCCGCAACGTGCTCGCGTCCTGGGACCGCGCTGCCCGCGAGCGGTTCGTCAAGGTGATGCCGCGCGACTACAAGCGGGTTCTGGCCGAGGCAGCTGACCGCGAGGCGGCGGTCTCGGGGTAATGGGAGAGCTCGGTGCCTTCCTGAAGATCCATCGGGTCGGCTTCGACAAGCGCGACCCCGAGCAGCGCGTGCACGACTACAAGCAGTACTTCGAACTGCAACCGGAGGCCGAGTTGCAGCGCCAGGGCGCGCGGTGCATGGACTGTGGGATCCCGTTCTGCCACGAGGGCTGCCCGCTGGGCAACCTGATCCCGGACTGGAACGACCTCGTCTACCGCGGCAAGTGGCGCGAGGCGATCGACCAGCTGCACGCGACCAACAACTTCCCCGAGTTCACTGGCCGGATCTGTCCGGCGCCGTGCGAGTCGGCCTGCGTGCTGGCCATCAACGACGATCCGGTGACGATCGAGCAGATCGAGCTGGCGATCGCCGAGCGCGCCTTCGAGGAGGGCTGGGTGGCGCCCGAGCCGCCCGACCGGCGGACCGGAAAGAAGGTGGCGGTCGTCGGGTCCGGGCCCGCGGGGCTGGCGGTGGCCGAGGAGCTCAACCGCTCGGGCCACTCCGTCACGGTGTTCGAGCGCGACGAGGGCCCCGGGGGGATGATGCGCTTCGGCGTGCCCGACGCCAAGCTCGAGAAGCGGATCATCGACCGGCGTGTGGACATCCTCGCCGCGAGCGGGATCGAGTTCTTTTACGACACTGACATCGGTCGAAGCGTGAGTGCCGAAGAGCTGAGGGACCGCCACGACGCGCTCGTGATCGCGACGGGCTCGCGCGTGCATCGGGATCTCGCCGACGTGCCCGGGCGCGCCCTGAGCGGGATCCACTTCGCGATGGACTACCTCTACCAGCGCAACCGGTGGGTGGCCCGTCAGGAGGGCCGTCGATACCGCGATCCCGAACCCGGGACGGAGATCACTGCCGAGGGCAAGCGGGTGATCGTGGTTGGGGGTGGCGACACCGGGATGGACTGCATCTCGAACTCACACCGCGAGGGTGCGCGCACGGTGGTCATGCTCGATGTGTACATGGCGCTCCCGCCGGACGGGCGTGACCCTCGCCATCCATGGCCGCTGCCGCCCAAGCGCACGCTGTCGACCTACGCCCTCGAGGAGGGCGGCAAGCGGCGGTGGGGCACCGAGGTGACCGGGTTCGGCGGCCGCGACGGGCACGTCAGCCACGTCTACGCCCGGCAGGTGACCGGCACCTCCTCGCGTGACCTCACCCCGGTGCCCGGGAGCGAGTTCGTGCTCGAGGCGGACCTCGTCCTGATCGCGATCGGATTTGAGGGACCCCAGCGGGCCGGCATGCTCGACGAGCTCGACCTGGAGATCGACAAGCGCGGCAACATCCGCACCGAGATGACCTACCGCAGCTCGGTGCCCGGCGTGTACGCCTGCGGCGACGCCCGGATCGGGCAGTCGCTGGTCGTCACCGCGATCGCAGAGGGACGCAAGTGTGCTCGGGTGGTCAACCTGGACCTCGGCGGCAGCCCGATGGACGCCGACCGCGAGATGCTCGCCATCGGGGCGTGGAGCGGCGAGGCCGACCGCACGCTACGCCACGAGGCGGAAGCCGCGGGGACGGTCCGAGCCGGCGAGGAGTTCTTCAGCGGGCCCGGCGCGCGGAGGCGGTGACAGTGCGACGTGCTGACACGCTGAAGCCTCGGCGTGCTGACCGGGCAAGCTTGTGACCATGATCACAGTGCGTCCACACGGTTGCAAACCAACGTCGCCCGAATCCGAGGTTTCGCGCGCGTTTGCTGGGGGAATGCTAGCCTTCGTCGGCGCGATTCGTGCGGCGGAGCGGCCTGCGGAGCGAAATTAAGGTTTAGGGAGAGCTTGGGACGGGGAAACTCGCCCCTGTCGGTCAGGGAACTGCGCCCCCACTTCCCTGACTCTCCGGGGGACCCAGATGGATCTGGGTCCTCCGGGCTTTTTAATGGGTCTTATGTCCGCGCTGGCGGCAGCGGCGACCACAGGGACGAGCGTTCTCGCCACAGCGGCGAGCGTCCCTAATTTTGCGGTGAGCGCCCACCACTCCTCGTCGATCGGGTCGACGGTCGAAAGCCTGCTCAACTCGATCGGGACGTTCTTCTCGCAGCTGGAGAACCTGAGCTGGGGGGCGCTCGTGATCGGGCTGGCGCTGTATGCCCTGTACCTCCTGCTGCGCTCGCGGGCGCTCTTCAACGCGCTGCGGGCGGCATACCCGCATGAGCAGATCCGATGGCGCGACGTGTGGGGGGCGTACATGGTCGGGTACGCGATCAACAACGTGTTCCCACTCGGTGGGGGCAACGTGGCGCAGCTGTTCCTGACCCGGGTGGCGATCCCCGCCTCCAGTTACCCGACGGTCGCCAGTGCGCTGTCCACCGGGGTGATCTTCGACTGGTTCATGGGCCTGCTGGTGATGTGCTTCGCGTTCACCCAGGGGGTGTTCCCGAAGCCGCCCGACTTCTCCAAGCTGCCGGCCTTCGACATCAGCTTCTTCGCCTCGAACATGCGCTTCACGCTGTTCCTGTTGACGGCGCTCGGAGTGTTGTTCCTGGTCGCATTTGCCCTGCTCTCGGCGAAGGTCAAGGCGTTCTGGGAGCGCGTGCGCCAGGGGTTCGCGATCCTGCGCGACCGCCGGCGCTATCGACGCGACATGGCCCGCTGGCAGTTCGCGAGCTGGGTGGCGCGCTTCGCGTCCTACTGGGCGCTGCTCGACGCTTTCCATATTGGCGGTTCGGTCCGCAACGCCCTGCTCGTCCTGGGCGTCCAGGTGGTGGCGTCGGTGTTCCCATTCACCCCGGGCGGGGCGGGCGTGCAACAGGCGCTGCTGTTGACGATCTTCGCCCACAACTCCTACGTGGCGTCGTTCTCCGTCGGTCAGCAGATCGCCACCGCCGTCCTGACCACCGTGTGCGGGTTTGCGGCGCTGGTGTTGATCTTCCGGTTCCGGAGCTTCCGCGAGGTGATCGCGCGCGGCAAGGCCGACCGGCGTGCTCAGGGTCCCGGCGACCGGCCCGAGGACGCGGTGGTGCGAGCTTGACCGGTCCCCGTGAGAGATTTGTTACCTTCGTCCGGTGACTGACCTACCGAGCGCGTGCGTGACCGGCGCCGGCTCGTCAGGGATCGCGGCACTCAAGGGGCTGCGGAAAGTGGCTGAATGCAGCGCACATCCGCCCAGTCGCACCCACAATCCGCTCCAGGCGCTACGGTCGGCGACATGACGTCGAGTACCGCGGGGCAAACGGTGGCGGGCGCGCTCGCCGAGCCGCAGGTCTCGGCCATGCTGCGCCTCGTGCTCACCGGGTCGGTGGACGACGGCAAGAGCACGCTGATCGGGCGGTTGCTGTACGACTCCAAGCAGATCCTCACCGACCAACTCGAGGCGCTGCGGGCCGCCTCGGCACGGCGCAACGGCGAGAACGGCCTCGACCTGTCCCTGCTGACCGACGGGCTAAGGGCCGAGCGCGAGCAGGGCATCACGATCGACGTCGCCTACCGCTACTTCCAGACCGCCCGGCGCAAGTTCATCATCGCCGACACCCCCGGCCACGAGCGATACACGCGCAACATGGTCACCGGTGCCTCGACGGCGGATCTTGCGGTGATCCTGATCGACGTGCGACAGGGCGTCGTGGAGCAGACGCGGCGTCACGCGTTCATCGCGTCGCTGCTCGGGATCAGACATCTCGTCGTGTGCGTCAACAAGATGGACCTGGTCGGCTATGAGCAGGCGCCGTTCGAGCGGGTCGAGCACGAGTTCCGCGAGTTCTGCGCGCGCCTCGAGGCAACGGACGTGACCTTCATCCCGGTCTCGGCCGTCCAGGGCGAGAACGTGGTCGAGCGATCCGAGCGGATGGAGTGGTACCAGGGGCCGGCGCTGCTCTATCACCTCGAGCACGTCCACATCGCCTCTGACCGCAACCTGATCGACTGCCGCCTTCCCGTTCAGTGGGTGATTCGCACAGGCCCGAACTCGGGCACGGCCCCGGACTCGAGCTCGGCCCCGGACTCGAGCTCGGCCCCCGACCCAGCCCCGGAGCCTCCGGTCTGGCCGGGCGCGGGACTCGTGGAAGATAAGGACCCCGCCCAGCCCGCCAACCCCGCCCGCGAGTACCGTGCTTACGCCGGTCAAATCGCCGCCGGCGTGTTCCGGCCCGGCGATCCTGTAGTGGTGTTGCCGTCGGGCGATGAGACGCGAATCGCGTCGGTCGAGACCTTCGACGGACCACTGGGCGAGGCGTGCGCGCCGATGTCGGTCGCCCTGCGGCTCGTGGACGATCTCGACATCTCGCGCGGGGACATGATCTGCCGACCGCACAACCGCCCGACCGTCGAGCGGGACATCGAGGCGATCGTCTGCTGGATGGCCGACGAGCCGGTCCTCGCCGGCGGCGTGTACGCGATCAAGCACACGACGCGCTCGGCGCGGGCCGTGGTCGAGGAGATCCGGTACCGGATCGACGTCAACTCGTTGCACCGGGACGAGAACGCGCGCCAGCTCGGGCTCAACGACATCGGTCGCGTGCGGCTGCGGACCAGCGTGCCGCTGATCTTCGACGAGTACCGGCGCAACCGGACCACCGGCAGCTTCATCGTGATCGACGAGGCGACCAACGGCACGGTCGGAGCCGGCATGATCATCGAGACACACCTGGAGCGGTCCGATGCGAAGCAGGCCGACATCAGGTGGGACTCGAGCCGCATGGCTCGCAGCGCGCGCTGGGCGCTGCTCGGCCAGCGCGGTGCCACCGTGTGGCTGACCGGCCTGCCCGCCTCGGGCAAGTCGACGATCGCGGCGGCGCTCGAGGAGCGGCTCGCGCGGGACGGCTTGCGCTCCTACCGGCTCGACGGGGACAACCTCCGCTACGGCCTGAACAGCGACCTCGGCTTCGACCCGGACGACCGGGCCGAGAACATCCGCCGCGTGGCGCACGTGGCCAGCCTGTTCGCGGACTCGGGCACGATCGCGATCGTCAGCGTCATCAGCCCGTACGAGGCCGACCGCCAGCTGGCGCGCGGCGTCCACGACCGAAACGGGCTCGAGTTCCTCGAAGTGTTCGTGGATACGCCGCTCGAGGAGTGCGAGCGACGCGACCCGAAGGGGCTCTACGCAAAGGCCCGGGAAGGCAAGGTGACCGGCTTCACGGGTGTCGATGCGCCCTACGAGGTGCCCGATGACGCCGACCTCAACCTGCGTCCGTGCGAGGATCCGCTCGACGACCTGGTCGAACGGCTGGTGGCGGAGCTGCGAACGCGCGGGGTGTTCGGGGCGTAGTCGAGGATTGATTTCCGCGGGCCGCACCGACGAGGCCTTCGGCCTCGCGGCCCGCTCAGCCGGCGATCGGCCCGAGCGCCGGCGTGCGGCCGTACGTACTGAACGCGCGAAAGCCCGAGAACAGACGGTGGGCGGGGCCGTGAAAGTCCGAGGATCCGGTGGTGAGCAGCCCGTTGGCCGCGCAGTGGTCGGCGATCAGCTCCGTCTGCTCGCGGGTGTGGGTGGCGTAGAAGCACTCGACGCCGTCGAGGCCCCAGCCGCGGAAGCGGTCGATCGTCTCGAGCACCTCGCCGGGATCGTCGACGTCCCAGAACGGATGTGCCCAGATGGCCACTCCGCCGGCGGCGTGGATGGCCTCGATCGACTCGCCCACGGTTGGCTTGGTGCGGGGCCGGAAGGCAGGGGCGCCGTCGATCAGGTAGGCCACCAGGAAGGCCGATGGCTCGTCGAGGCCCTCGGTGCGCAGGCGCTCGGCGTTGGCGGGATGGCGGACGACGGCGTCGGCCAGGTGCGGGCGACCGATCGGCTTGCCCTGCGCCTTACGGCGCTCGATCTCTGAGGAGTCGAGCTCGTAGCCGAGCCCGCGCAGGGCCTCGCCCATGGCGTCGGCCCGGTGCTCGCGGTCCTCGCGCCAACCGCTCAGCCGCTCGCGCAACGTCGAGTCGTGGTGGTCGATCAGGTAGCCGAGCACGTGCAGATCCTGCTGTGCGCCGTCAACCGAGGAGATCTCGACCGCGGAGACCAGCCGCACCCCGAACTCGTCCGCCGCGTCGGCCGCGATTTGCACTCCGTCGACCGTGTCGTGGTCGCTGACGGCGAGCAGCTCGACCCCGGCCTGCCGGGCTGCGGCTACGACCTCGCGAGGCTCGAGGGCCCCGTCGGAGTACAGCGAATGGCTCTGCAGATCGAAGGTGGGCGGTTCGGAGCTCAAGTTGCGACAGGGTAGTGGCCCGCGGCTAGCTAGGCTGACACGGTGCCCACCTTCTGCCGTCACAACCGTCTGATCCAGAACTGCCCGATCTGCTCGCGCGAGCAGGCCGTGGAGCTTCGTCCGATCGTCAGTTCGAGCGCTCCGCGGACGACCCAGCCCCGCCCGGCCAGCCCACGTCCTGGTGGGACTCGCGGGGGCGGCTCGGCTCCGCGGTCGGCCCGCGCCGGTGGAGTCGTGGTGCGGCGAGTCGCCCGGGGCGCCGACGACGGCTACCGGAACTCGCTCGTCATTGGCTTGAAGTCAGGCGAGGACGCGGGACGGCTCGCGGAGGAGCTGGCCTTTGCCGACTACCGCTGCAGGCGCCTTGAGCACGACCCCCCGGGTCTCTACGCGGAGGTCGCGAGCGTCGGCGGCGACGTCGAGGAGCGCACCTGGCTGGCCTTCCTGATCGCGTATCTGTGCCCGCTCGAGGGAGAGGCGCCGTTCAGCGAGATCGAGCGAGTGAGGACGACTTGGGCCTCCGGCGAGATGCCGGATCTGGACGACGTCCAAACCGGCCCCCGCACCGCCCACGACCCCTCGCGCGGAACGCGGACGCTCGAGGCCTACCGGATTTGGGCGACGCGGGCCGGCTCGCAGGCGGCGGCGTTCACCGGTGACGACGCGTGGACGCCTGAGCGGCGCTTCGCCCGCGCCTACGAGCGTCTCGCCCTGCCCGGCCTGCACCGCGATGCGCGATTCGATCTGCTCGTGACCCTCGGTCGACTGGGGGTGTACGACATGCAGGCCGCCTCGCTGGCCCTGGGCGGGGCGAACGATGTCACCGTGGGGGCAAAGCGGGCGTTCGGAATCGGCGATCCGCTGTTGCTCGAGCGCCGGGCCGGCGACCTCGCTCAGGCGTGCGGGCTCTCGCTCGAGCCGCTCGACCTCGGGCTGCACAACTGGCAGCGAGGAGAGCGCGCCACGCTCGGACTGGGTGCGGAGCCCGACCCCGAGCTCGATTCGCTGGGCTCGATCCAAGCGGCGCTCCACTTGTGAAAAAGAGCTAGGCTGTTGTACGGTCTGCAACTGCCTGTCTGCGTGATGCGCCGCACGATCGTCCTGTCTTCGCTCCTTCTCGCCGCCGCCGCGATCTTTATCGCGACCGTCGCGAGCGCGGCGGGGGCACGCCAGGTCTCGCCCCAGGCCGGGACGACGCAGCTCTCGCCCCGGATCTACTGTCCGCAGATCGCGCCGTGCTGCCCGATCCCGACTAAAGCGTCGGCCTCCGGCCCGCACGCCACGACGCTGTGCTGCCCAGTGTCGAGCCCCACCTGCTGCGCGACCTGCTGCCCGTCCGGGACCTGCTGTACGTCGGGAACCTGTTGCACGTCGGGAACGTGCTGCACGGCCACCCCGTGCCCGTCGGGGAACCTCACGATCACCTCGTCGGCCAATCCTTCGACGGCCGGTCGCAAGGTGGTGATATCCGGCGTCCTGACGGCCAGCCCCGTCAGCGGCGCCCAGGTGGTCCTGTGGCGCGAGAAGGCCGGGCAATCGAGCTTCCAGCAGGTTGCGCAAACCACGACCAACGGTTCCGGGGACTACACGTTCACGCGCGGGCGAGGAGCCGTCATGGCCGATCAGACGTGGTACGTGACCGCCGATTCGCTGCGCAGTGCAACGCTGGTCGAGACGGTGCGGGCGCTCGTCGGTCTTGCGCCGTCGGCCCGTACGATCGTGGCCGGGCAGGCGGTCGTGCTGAGCGGGCGCGTGGCGCCGAATCACGCCGGCGAGGTGCTGCTGATCGAGCAGCGGAGCGGCGGTAGCTGGCGTGTGATCGCCCGTCCGCGGCTCTCGAAGGGATCGAGCTACTCGCTCTCGCACCGCTTCATGCAGTCCGGAAAGAGCGAGCTGCGCGCGGTGCTCCGGCTCGATGCGCGCAACCTGACTTCGGACTCGCCGACGGTCAAGCTGACCGTCAAGCCGTAGAAGCGGCGTTCTTAGCCGCGTTTACGTCCGGTCCACCGCTTACCGTCTGCGGCGTTCTCCCATCCCCCGGACCGGAGCCGCAATGTCACTCTGCTTCATCGAACCTCAGGACGCCATCCGCGTGATCGCGGAGTCGGTGGGGCGCGAGGCGCGCCGTCAGATCCTCGGAGAGGTGGTTCGCGCGTGGGTGGACGAGATACCCGAGTCCGAGCTTGAGTCGCACTACGCCAAGGCGCTGGCCGATCTCGACGAGCACGACCTATCGCTGCTGGCTGCCTGGCACGCGTCGCTCGAGGTGGGGCATCCGCTGCCCAATCGTGAGTTCCTGGTCAACGTGTTCCCGTCGCTGGGCGACCACCGGCGCGAGGCGCTGAAGATCGCTGCCGGTTTCCGGGGCGAGGAGGCGTTCGAGGCCGGCGTGGGTGAGGACCAGGCGTTCGACACCGTGCTTCCGTGGCTGTCGGAGGCCCGCTGCGTCGAGCTGGCCAAGGAGTGCCTGGAGCTCTACTGCTGGGATCGGCTCGGCGCCGAGAACTGACTTGCGCTAACCCTCGGCGCGCGCCACCGGGCGGTCAGCCGGCTCCGATTCGGCGGCGCCCTGGGCCTCCGGTGCATAGTCGACGTCGAGCTCGAACCACACGGAGAACCCCCCGCTCTCGTCGCCGCCGCGGCTCGTTCCCCAACGGCTGGAGACGCCCTCCACGACGATCAAGCCGTGACCCCCCGCCTCTCGTGGACGGGGTGCGAGGTCCTGGAGGTCGAACCCGGAGCCGGCGTCGTCCACCTCGACTCGAACTCGGTCTGGGTAGGCGGTGATCCGCAGGCCGACCGCCCCTTCGACGCCCGGCTCCGGATGGATCACGGCGTTGGTGACGAGTTCGGACGTGAGCAACGTGAGGGTGGCGCGGTCGGAGTCGGAGATGCGACCCGGCAGCAGGGCGCGCACCTCGGCTCGGGCGAGGCCGGGGGCACTCGGATTGCGGGGGAGATCGAGCTCGATCCGCTCGATGAACGGGGAGCCCGGCGGCGCTTCGTCGACCCGCGGAGCGAGCACGACGTGATCGGCGATGCCGGTCACCTGAAGCAGTTCGGTGACCTCGGGGGCCGGCGGGGCGATGGTCAGCGACATGCTTCGCTCGGACACCCGGTGCTCGATCACGATGATCGCCCGCATGCCGGCGGAGTCGATGAACGACACCTCTGCGAGGTCCAGCACCACCTCGCCGGCCGCGCGCGCTACCTGTTCGAAGCGCTCGAGCAACTCGGCGCCGGCCGCGTTGTCGAACTCACCAACCACCTTGATCGTGGTTCCGGTCCCGACCTGGAACGCTGCAATCCGGAAGTTGGGCAGGCCCGCCACGTCACCCCTTTTCCTAGGACAATGGAAGGGTACGGACTCCCCCGGCCGGGTGCATCCGCCCCGCCCCGACCGGGCTCTCGCGCGCGGCCGGCCGGAGCGCCAGCGCGGCCGTGTCGTCGGCTTGCGGCCCGACCTGGAAGCGCTCGAGCTCGGCCTCGAGCTCGGCGAGCAACTGTTCCGGCGGCCGGCCGGCGTGATCGCAAAGGACCCGCTTGAGACGGCGCAGGCCGAAGCGCTCGTGCTCGCCCCGCGCATCGAGCACGCCATCGGTGAACAGGATCAACGTCTCATCGGGCGCGATCGAGACGGCGCGGTCCACCGACCCCCCGGCCGCCCAGGCGCCGAGGATCGGCCCGGCCACGCCGATTTCCCGTACCCGCCCGTCGTCGCGCACCACCAGCGGCGCGGGATGGCCGGCTGACGCGATCGCCGCCTCCCCGCCATCCAGGCGCACACATAACGCGGTGCACAGCCACAGTCCCGCCTGCTCGCGCAGGGCATCGTTGAGGCCGGCGAGGATCCGGCTGGGTCTGCGCTCGTATTGGCTGAGGAACCGGGCCCCGTGTCGCACCCGCGCGGTGAGCGCGGCCGCCTCCACTCCCTTGCCCGTGACATCGCCGAGCAGGACGACCCAGGCCTCGCCGCTCTCGTAGAAGTCGTAGAAATCACCCCCGACCTCGACCTCGTCGGCCACCTTCGCCGCCCGATACAGCGTGGCGACACGCCAGCCGTCGATCGGCGGGACCACATCCGGCAGCAAGCTGCGCTGGAGCGTGGTGGCGGTCTCACGGCGGGCCGTGGCCAGGCGCGCGTTATCCACCGCGACCGACGCGCGTGCCGCCACCTGCTCAGCGAACTCGAGATCGGCATGATCGAACCGCCGCATCGACTCGGCGTTGACGAGGGTCATGACGCCAAACGCCCGGCCCCGCGCCTTCAGCGGCACGAGCAGGACGGAGCTGAACCCGACCGCTCGCAGGAGCCCGAGGTGTTCCTCGTTCACCGCGGCCGCGACTAGGGCCTGGTCCGGGATCTGCTCGAAGAGCATCGAGGCTCCAGTTCGCAAGACCCTCCCGACGCCCCGGTCCGGATCCAGCTGCTCGGGCTCGAACCCGCGCAGGCGCTCGGCCAGCTCGAGCTTGGCGCCGTCGCGATGCGCGACCACCAGCTGCTGGCGGGTGCCGCGTTCGTCGACCAGCTCGACGGCGCACCAGTCGGCGATTTCGGGGACGGCGAGCCACGCCACGTTGCGCAGCGTCTCCTGGTAGTCGATCGATGACAGCAACGTCTCGGACGCGCGCGCCATGAACCGGTCGCGCAGCTCGGCGATCCGCTCGCGCGTGATGTCCTCGATGATCATCACCGAGGCGATTGGCCGCTTCTCGTCGTCGTGGAGCGGCGCGGCCTTGAGCAGCTGCCAGCGGAGATCCCCCGTGATCCGATGGATCGTCCGGATAACGAGCGGCTGCGCCTCCTCTCCGGCGAGCAGCCGGACGGATGGAATCTGGTCCATAGTCACCTCGCTGCCGTCCTCGCCTTGGACGATGTAATCCTCGAAGATGCTCTGGAGCGGCTGGCGCTGCATCTCCTCGAGCGAGGCGAAGCCCATGTAGCGGAGCGCCGCGCGGTTCGCGTAGAGGATGTGGTGATCGGGATCGCGGATCGTCACCGACTCGGCGAGCGCGTCAAGGATTTCGGCGAAGCCGGGGCGAGCTCCCCGCAGCTGCGCCTCGAGCTCGCGCAGCAGCCGATTGCGTTCGGACATGTCCTCGATCCAGGCGTGGAACGCGACCGTGTCCCCTTCGCGGACGGCGGTGATCGACACCTCGACGGGGAACTCGCGCCCGTCGCGCCGCTGCGCATCGACGATCAGCTGCCGGTCGAGCGGAGGCGCCGTCTGCGCGGCGCGGCGCAGGCCGGCGCGATGCTCCGAGCGAAAGCGCGCCGGAACGATCAGTTCGGCGAGCTCGACGCCGATCGCCTCCGGCCGCGAGTATCCGAACAGCTCGGTGGCGCGGCGGTTCCATTCCTGGACGCGGCCGTCGGCATCGAGCGAGACGAACGCGTTGCGCGCGATCCCGAGGATCGCCTGGACCGACTCGGGCTGCACGGACGGCAGGGTACTCCCGCGTGGTCGATGACATTTGTCGGCGGCGCCCGACGGCGGTGCCTTATTCGCTGGCCAGCGCGGCCTCGATCTCCTCGATCGCCTGTCCGGTCCGGCGAAAGCGGATGGCCGTCATCCCGAGCTCCCGCGCGCCGTCGCAGTTCACTTCGGTGTCGTCGATGAACAGCGTCGCCTCGGGCGTCGCGCCGAGTCGCTCGAGGGTGATCCGGTAGATCTGCGGCTCGGGCTTGCGGGTGCCCACGAACGCCGAGTCGACGACCACATCGAAGATCTCATCGATCGGAACCATGGCTCGCCACCGGGCCTCCCACTCGCGGACGTTGTTGGTGCAGATCGCCAGCTTGTAGCCGCGCGCGCGTAGCTCTCGCATGTAGGCGATGAGCGCCTCGTTGGGCTCGAGCTGCTGGAACCAGACCTCGCCGAACCCATCGAGCTCAACGCGGCTGCCGCGCTGGTCCGATATCTGATCGGAGAGGCGGGCGAAGAACTCACCCTCGGTTATCCGCCCGGTCTCGAGCTCGACGAGCGGATTGACACCGTCGCGCTCGGCCAGCGCGGCCATTGCCTTACCGAGCTCCTCGAGCGAGATTCCGGATACCTGCGTGGCGGACACGAACGCGTCGAGCAGCGGCGAAGTGAGCACGCCGCCGAAGTCGGTGATAACCGCCTCGATGCGGCTCATCGCCGCCGGGCCAGGATGTACATCCCGGCGCCGTCGCGACCACGGCTGTGCCAGCGAAACGGCTCGGCGCGCAGCTCGAGCGTGGCGGTCTGTGCGTGGGCGCGCGTGCCTACCGCTTCGCCGGAGGCGCGCCTCGGATACTGCTGTTCTGAGCCCTCGGGCGACGGGAGCCACAACTCGACCCCAGCGCGCAGCGGCCAGCCCTCGGCCTCGTAGGTGGTCGACAGGCGAGGATCCTCGACCGCCGTGGAGCGCTCCGGGCCGATCACCGCGGCGGCGATCAGGTCGCCGTCGTGGGACTTGGCCTTGCGGGGCCGGAACGCGGTTACGGCGATGGCCTCGTCGGGCTCGAACCAGGTCGAGATGGCGCGGATCGATTCGTAGCGCTCCATATTGACCGGACCGGGGAACCAGGTCCGCACGCCGAGACATTCGACTTCGCGATCGCCACCGCCAAGGCTGAGCCGGCCGCTGATCCGACACAGCTGGTAGTAGCCCTCCAACTGGTCCTCCGGCACCTGCAGCGCCACCGCCTCGGCCGCCGGCGCCACGACCAGCGGACTCGCCCCGTCGAGCTGCCAGTCCCCGTCGAGGTCCTGCTCGGTCGGGGGTTGGCTCCTGACCACAGCGGGCGGCACCTCGCCGGCCCCGAGGATGGCCAGCGCGCCGTCGGCGGCGTCGGAGAACCATCCCGCACCCCACACGGTCCCCTCGAGGTCGCCGAAGGCGAGCGTGCGCAGCGCGGGCGGGGCGCTCATCCGGGCAGCTGCGGCTGATCGAGGTCGGTGGCGGTCGAGTCGACGTCGTACGACGGTCTAGCGCCGGTGAAGCGTGTCGCCCCGATCACGAACCGGTTCTGGAGGTTGCGGGCGAGTGGACGGCGCAAGAGTGCTCGCGTCGGCGGCAGGAGGGCGAGCAGACCGAACACGTCGGAAATGAATCCGGGGATGATCAGCAGCAGCCCGCCGATCAGGACCAGCGCGCCGTCGAGCACCTCGCGAGTTGGCGACCGGCCGGCCGCGACAGCGGCCGACAGTCGGCGCCATGCCGCCCCTCCCTGCGAGCGCAGCGCCCAGCTTCCCACCGGCCAGCTCACCAGCAGCAGGAGGATCGCGTAGAGCACGCCGATCGCTTCGGCGACCTTGATCAGGACGAACAGCTCGGCGAGCGGCCAGAGGATTAAGAGGAGGACGATCAGCACGATTAGAAGGCTAGTACGCACCAATCCTTGTCAATGCTCTGGGGCGCTTGACCAAAGCGCTAGCTTGGTGCTGTGGAGGCTCGTGTGACCAACTACGGGCGGCCTCGAGCGACAAGCGAGGAAGGGAGCTTTCAGCCATGGCGAGTTCCGAAATGCGGGGGGACGGAAGGGGCGACGGGAAGGACGTAGGCGTCTCGGCCGAGGTCGAGAGCCAAGCGGCAGAGCTGGTCGGCGCGGTGGCGGCAAAGGAAGAGGAGCGCCCCGGGCGGCGGTTCGGCGCAAGCCGAGTGCTGACCGCGGCCGACCGCGACCGCATTCTCAAAGACGCGCGGGAGGTCGAGTTCCCGGTGGCGCTGCGCGGCTATGACCGCGCCGCGGTCGATCGCTACGTCGAGCGCATGAGCCGCCTGATCACCGAGCTCGAGATGTCCTCCTCGCCCGAGGCGGCGGTCCGCCACGCCCTCGACGAGGTGAGCGAGGAGACCCGCGAGATCCTCCAGCGCGCACACGAGACGGCGGATGAGATCACGGCCCGATCGCGGAACAAGGCCGACGACCGCCTGCAGACCGCCGAGCGCGAGTGCCAGGAGCTGCGGGACGAGGCGCAGCGCGAGGCGGCCGAGACGCGCGACGCCGCCCGGCAGGAGACCAGCGACCTGCGCGAGTCAACCGCGCGCGAGACCAGCGAGCTGCGGGCGAGCACGGACAAAGAGGTGGCCGAGCTACGCGAGTTGGCTCGGACCGAGGTGGCGGAGCAGCGCGAGGCAGCGGATCGGGACGTCGCCGAACAACGGGAGATGGCCACGCGTGAGGTGACCGACCTGCGCGAGACCGCCGACCGAGAGGTCTCGGAGCTACGGGCGGGCGCTCAGCGCGAGGTGACCGAGCAGCGCGAGAACGCCCGCCGTGAGACAGACCGCCTGCGCGCCTCGACCCAGCGCGAGACCGGGGAGATGCGCGAGAGCGCGCGCCGCGACGCCGAGGAGACGATCGAGGACGCCGAGACCCGGGCCCGCGAGCTGGCGCGCAGTGCGGAGGCGATCTGGCGCGAGCGCCGGCGCCTGATCGAGGACATGCGGGCCGTCGGCGAGCAGCTGGTGGCGATTGGCGAGGCCGAGGGCAAGCGGTTCCCGCGCTTCGGTGAGGAGGGGTCCGACGTGGCCGAGCTGTTGCGCGAGCCACCCGAGCCCGCGGGGATCGGGAGCGCCGGCTAGACGAACGCGGGCAACGGGAATTCGACCCTGACCGCGGGCAAGCGGTGAAGCCCGATGTGCTTGATCAGGGCCATCACCTGCGGCTGTGCGCCGCGCACCAGGATGGCGCGGCCGCCGGCCCGGAGGCGACGAGCCAACACGGCCAGGTCGACGATCAGCGAGGAGTCCGCAAAGGCCAGCTCGCTCAGATCGACGGTCACGTTCGTCTGGGAACGCAACGCGCGAACCATCGCCTGCCGGCGGCTCCCCTGCGTTGACCGATCCTCATCTCCGCAGCAACGCAGAGTGGCGGAGGTTTCATCGAAGTCGACGATGCGGCAAAACCTACACAAAACGGGGGGACGGCCGCAAGTCGGAACCGCCAAGGCGTCTAAACTGGCCGCAGAATGCCAACTGTTGAAGACGTGACCGACGCCCTGCGCGACGTCATTGACCCCGAACTGGGGCTGGATTTCGTCGAGCTGGGCCTGATCTACGACGTCGAGGTCGAAGGGCCGACCGTCCGGATCACATACACCCTCACCAGCCCCGGCTGCCCGATCGGGCCGCAGGTGTCCGAGCAGATGGAGGAGTTCGTCGGCGAGCTCGAAGGCGTCGAGGACGTTCAGCCGACGATGACGTTCTCGCCGCCGTGGACGCCGGAGCTGATGAGCGAGGACGCCAAGTTCGCGCTCGGGTTCTGAGGGTCAGGCCGGCGCGGGTCCGTGCAGTTCGCGGTTTAGGTCGATCGCGCGGATCTCGTGCTCGCCGGGCAGCTTGGCCAACACGGCCTGGACGACCTGCATAACGTCCCGCTCCTCGTGGCCGAGATCGTCAAGGAGCGACTTCAGCGCCGTGTGGACGATCTTCAGCTGGGCTGGAGTGAGCTCCAGCCGGTAGGCGATCTCGTCAGACTGGATCAAATCGTCCATAGGGCCGGGAACGGTAACCGCAGGCAGGAAAAACAGCAAGCGGGTGACCGTGCCTGCGAGCGAGCGCTGTGATTAGTGGACCCGTGCGCTAGTCGGGGGCGCGCTTGGTCGTCCGAGCCGAGCGTGAGCCCCGTTTGGCGCGCATGTCCGCCGCCGGACCAGGCTTGGTGCGGGCGCTCCCGGAAGGCAGGATCCGGCTAGAGGCGCCGTTGCGGGGGTTGCCGTTGCCGGACGCGCCCGGCGACGAGACAGGGCTCCCGGGCGCCGGTTCCGGCGTTTGGGCGCCGGCCCGTGCCGCCGCCTCGAGCAGCTCGGACAGAGCGGCATCGATCCCTTCCGCGATCACTTCGACGTCGGGCAACGCGTCGTAGTCGGCGAGCAGCCCGTAGTCGATCCCGCCGTTGTAGGACATCATCGCGACCGCAAGGGCGTGGTTCTTGGGCAGGAACGCCAGTGGGAACAGGTCCTCGAGCTGCCGACCGAGGACGTAGAGCGGGAACTGCGGACCGGGAATGTTGGTCACGAGCAGATTGAAGAGGCGGGTGGAGAAGTTCAGACGGGAGGCCTGCGCGAGGATCGTGGGCGGCGCGAGGTTGTTGACGGCGGCGAGCGTGGCGGCGCCGACGGCCTGCTTTGACTCCTTGAGTCCGTCCATCGCGCGGCGCACGAACCGAAGCCGCGCCACCGGATCCCGGATGTAGACGGGGAGCGGTCCCCGCATCGCTGTGAGCTGGTTGCCGAGGCTGCCTTTGTGGGCCTCGCTGCGCACCGAGACTGGCACGAGCGCGCGCATCTCCAGGCCCTCCGTCCGGATGCCACGCGACTGTAGCCATGCCGCCAGGGCGCCCGAGACGACGCTGAGCACGACGTCGTTCACAGTGCCCCCGAAGGCGTTCTTCACCGTCTTGTAGTCGGCCAGCTGGTGTCGGACGACCGCGTAGCGGCGGTGCGGCCCGATCTCGACGTTGAGGGGCGTCTGTGGAGCTGGATTGAGCCCCGCCCAGACGATCTCACCGACGCCCTCGGCGGCGTCGCGCAGCGCGCCCAGCGTGGCTCCCGGTCGCGTGACGGCCGAGACGGTGCGCCCCGCCAGGCCCCCGGCCGCGCCCACCGCGCCGCGCACGCCGGCCGCCACGAGGTCGGTGGGCGAGGGCTGGGGCCGGGGCCGCCACGGCTCGAGGGTCTCGGGCGGGGCCTGCGCGGTCGGCCCCAGGTCGAGCAGGACGGTGGCGAGGTCCACGCCCGAGACGCCGTCGACGAGCGCATGGTGGGTCTTGAACAGGAGCGCGAAGCGATCGCCCTCGACCCCTTCGACCAGCCAGCTCTCCCACAGCGGCTTGTCCCGGTCCAGCTGCTGGGAGGCGATCCGCGCCGCGAGCAGGAGCAGCTGCTCTTCGGTCCCAGGTGAGGGCAGCGCGGTGTGGCGGATGTGGTACTCGATGTTGAAGTCGGGGTCGTCGACCCACAGCGGACGGCCGGTCTCGAGCGGTGGCGTGCTCAGCCTCTGCCGGTAGCGCGGCACCAGGTGCAGGCGGCCGCGGACGTGGTCGACGTACTCGGCGAATTCCGGCGGCGGGCCCTGGAACAACAGCACGGCGCCGATGTGCATGTGCGAGTTGGGCCCCTCCTGGTGCAAGAACGAGGCATCGATCGAGCTGAGGCGGTCGAGGTGACGTTGCGGCATGCGGTCGGCCTCCGGGCGGGGACGAGGTCGGTCAAGGGTAGTCGGTATCGCATCGGCCTCCCACCAGCTTCCCGGGTCGCCGCCCTACACTCCTCCCCGTGGGGTCAACGCCGGAGAAGCTCCTACTCGCGGCCCCGCGCGGTTATTGCGCGGGCGTCGACCGGGCCGTGCAGACGGTCGAGCGCGCGCTCGAGCTGTACGGCGCGCCGGTCTACGTCCGCAAGGAGATCGTCCACAACAAGACCGTGGTCGAGCAGCTGCGCGAGCGTGGCGCGGTGTTCGTCGATTCCGAGCAGGACGTGCCGGAGGGCGCCACGGTGGTGTTCTCGGCCCACGGGGTGGCGCCCCGCGTCCACGCCAACGCGCGCCGGCGGGCGCTCGACACGATCGACGCGACCTGCCCGCTGGTCACCAAGGTCCACGTCGAGGCCAAGCGCTTCGCCGCTGACGGCTACACGATCGTGCTGATCGGCCACGCCGGGCACGAGGAGGTAGAGGGCACGTTGGGCGAAGCGCCGGAGCACATCGTGCTCGTCCAGACCGAGGACGACGTGGAGCAGCTTGAGGTGCCCGACCCCGATCGCGTGGCCTACATCTCCCAGACGACCTTGTCGGTGGACGAGACGCGGGCGATCATCAACCGCCTGCGCCGGCGCTTCCCGGCGATCGTCGGCCCCCGCACCGACGACATCTGCTACGCGACGACCAACCGGCAGGCCGCGGTCAAGCAGCTGGCCGAGCAGTGCGATCTGGTGCTGGTGATCGGCTCGCGCAACTCCTCGAACTCCAACCGGCTGGTCGAGGTGGCGCGCGAGCACGGCGCGGCCTCGCACCTGATCGACTCCGAGGGCGAGGTGCTCGAGGAGTGGCTGGCGGACAAGCGCGTGGTCGGCATCACCTCGGGCGCGAGCGCGCCCGAGGAGCTCGTGCAGCGCCTGGTCGACTTCTTCCGGGCGCGGGGGACGACCGACGTGCGGGAGCTCGAAGTAGTCAAGGAGGACGTCCGCTTCATGCTCCCCAAGGTGATCCGCCAGGGCATGGCGGCCTGAGGGGCCGCCGTGAGGCGTCGCCGGCCAATCGACTAAGCGCGATCGGTCCTGCGCGCGCTCGTCGTCTCGGACCTGCACCTGGGTGCCCGCGGGCGCCCGGACGTGCTCCGGCGCGAGCGCGAGCGGGCGGCGCTGCTCGCGGCGCTCGACGCGTGCGATCGGCTGGTCCTCCTCGGCGACGTGCTGGAGCTCCGCCATGGGCCGGTGCGCGACGCCCTGAGCGAGGCGACGCCGGTGCTGCGGGAGCTCGGCTCGGCGGTCGGCGAGGTGGTCGTGGTGCCCGGCAACCACGACCACGCGCTGCTGCGAGGCTGGCTCGAGCGGAGGGATCCGACCCCACTCGGTCTCGAGTCGGCGGTGACATGGGCTCCGCGGGAGCCGCTCGGTGCACTGGTTGAGGCGCTCGGGCCGGCTCGCGTGCGGGTTACCTACCCCGGCGCGTGGCTGCGCGAGGACACTTATGCGATCCATGGCCACTACGGCGACCGTCACAACACCGTCCCGATCATCGAGCGGCTGGGCGCGGGATTGACCGTGCGGCTGGCCGGCGAGCCCGCGGGCGGCCCGTGCCGCACCGAGGATTACGAGGCGGCCCTGGCGCCGATGTACGCCTGGATCGACACGGTGGCGCAGAGCGGCGGCCTGCGAGGCGGGGGCGGCGACGGCAGCTTCCAGATCCGGGCCTGGCAGGCGCTGGACGGCGACGGCGGCCGGGGCGGCGTCCGGCGGCGCGGTCTGACGGCGGCGTTCTCGGTCGCGGTCGCGGCGATGAACCGAGCTGGCCTCGGTCCTGTGCGCGCCGATGTCTCATCGGTCGAGCTTCGGCGGGCGGCGCTGCGAGCCTCGGCTCAGGTGCTGGACCGCCTAAAGGTCCCGGCCGAGCACGTGATCTTCGGGCACACCCACCGCGCCGGTCCGCTGCCGGGCGACGATCGCAGCGAGTGGGGCCGACTGCTCAACACGGGCAGCTGGGTCTACGAACCGGCGTGGCTGGGCGACTCCCCACGCGAGAGTCCCTACCGGCCGGGGTTCGCGGCGATCGTCGGCGACGACGGCCCACCGAAACTCGTCAACCTGCTCGACGGCGATGCTTGACCCGGGCGTCCTTGCCTACGTGCGCGAGTCCCTGCCGCCGGCGCCGGCGCGCGTGCTCGAGGTCGGGGCCGGCGACGGGGAGCTGGCGGCGGCCCTGAGGTCGGCCGGCTACGACGTGGTGGCGATCGATCCGGCGTCCACGACCGACCCGGTCCGCGCCGTGTCACTACACGAGCTGAGCGAACCGGCCGGCAGCTTCGATGCCGCCGTGGCGGTGGTCTCCTTGCACCACGTGGAGCCGCTGCGGCGGTCCTGCCGGCTTCTGGCCGAGGTGGTCCGGCCCGGCGGGACGCTCGTTCTCGACGAGATCGACGTGGAGCGCTTCGACGACTCGGCCGAGCACTGGTGGCTGGAGAACCGTCCGCCCCACCAAGAGCACGACGGCCACGAACCCCCGGTACCGGGCTCGGTCGTTGCCTTCCTGCGCCACCACTGCCACGACCTGAGGACCATGGAGGACGCGCTCGTCGACGGGTTCGAGCTGGGCCCAATCGCGCGCGGGCCGTATCTCTACCGCTGGGAGCTCGGACCCGAGTTCCGCGCCGCCGAGGAGGAGTTGATCGCGGCCGGCCGGCTGCCGGCGGTCGGCGTCAGGGTCGTGGGGGCCCGGCGGCCAGGCCCGGCGTGAAGCAGACGGCGTGGCAGCGCACGCCGTCGCCGATCTCGAGTGCGAGCTCCCCGTCGGTGCTCCGCTCGTGGGTGATCAGCTCGTAGCAGCCCGGGTGATCGACGGTCAGGGTCCGGCCGTTCGCGATGACCGTGCCAACGCCGTCGAGCACCGCCCACACCCCGCCGGCCCGATATGTCCCCGAGTAGGGTCCCTCGACGTCATCGGTCTGGGGCTCGAGCAGCGCGTCGGGTGCCTCCTCGGGCCGAAACGGGTCGAGCACCGGCTGCTCGATCTCGAGCAGCTCTTGGATCGCCCGCTCGGTCTCCTCGTAGCCGCCTTCGCCGTAGTGGTAGTGGAGCAACATGCCGCGCTGATCGAACAGGTAGCGCGCCGGCCAGCCCAGGTTCCCGTAAAGCTTCCACACCTCGTACTCGCCGTCGATCGCGACCGGGTAGGCGATGCCTAGCCGGTCGACGGCCGCCCTGACCGCCTCCGGGTCCGCGGACGGCGCGAACCCGGCGGCGTGGACCCCGATCACGCTCAGGTCGGGATACCGGGCGTGCCAGGCGTTGACGTAGGCGAGCGTGCGGATCGACTGCGGGCGGCAGAAGTCCCAGAACTCGAGCAGCATCGGGTATCCGTGCTCCCGGGGGTTGATCCATCGCAGGCGGGGTGGGAAAGGGGGAGCGGCTATGTGGTCGACGGGCGCGCGCATGATGGGCCTCGCTTCGCTCGGCGTCCGTGGGGCTGTGCGACCCCGTCCGGACGGGGTGGATGGCCCCAAGGACGCCGCCGAAGGCGGCCCCAAATTTAGCTAGGCCTCGACCAAGCCCCGGCGGATCGCGTAGCGCACGAGCTCGACCCGGTCGCGCATCCCGAGCTTGCGCAGCACGTTCGCGCGATGGGACTCGACCGTCTTCTCCGCCAGGTGGAGGGTCTGGGCGATCTGGGCGTTGGTGAAGGCCTCGGCGATCAGCTTCACCACCTCCTCCTCGCGGGGGGTGAGCGAAATCGTGAGGCCGCCGTCCTCGCCGGACATCCAGCGGCGGATGATCGAGCGCTCGGCGGCGTTGGTCAGAAACGCCTCGCCACGGCCGACCGCGTGTACGGCGCCGACCAGGTCCTGGTCGGCCTCGCGCTTGAGCACGTAGCCCGATGCGCCGGCCTTGAGCGCCTCGAACAGGTAGTGCTCGTCGTCGTGCATGGAAAGCATGAGCACCCGCACGTCGGGCAGGTGCGAACGGATCTCCCGGGCGGCCTGGAGGCCGGTCATCCGCGGCATGCCGACATCGAGGATGCACAGATCCGGCCGCACGACGAGCGCTTGCTCAAGGGCCTCGATCCCGTCCGCCGCCTCGGCCACGACCTCGAGCCCGGCCTGGCGCTCGAGTAGCAGCTTGATGCCGGATCGAACGATGCCGTGATCGTCTGCCACCAGGATTCGCATCAGTACCGACCTCCGTGTCTCATGCGAGCGTCAACTCCACTCGCGTTCCCTGTCCTTGAGCCGAGCGGATCGTCAGGTGCCCGCCGACCAGCAAGGCGCGCTCGCGCATCCCCGACAGCCCGAGGCCCCCTTCGCGGCGCTGGACGAAGCCCTTCCCGTCGTCGTTGATTCGCAGGATGGTGCGCCCCACGAACGACAGCTCCACATCGACCTTGCGCGCCTCCGAATGCTGGGCGACGTTCGAGAGGCTCTCCTGGGTCACCCGGTAGACGACGAGCTGCTGCTCGGGCGTCAGGCTTGAAACCGGGCCGCGCACGTCGAAGTTCGCCCGGATGCCGGTCTGGTCTGAGAAGTCGCGCACCTGGCTGTGGAGCGCCGGGAGCAGGCCGTGGTCGTCGAGCACAGCGGGGCGCAGCTGCCGGGCCAGCGCCAGCAGCTCCTCCATGGCCTGGCCGGCCAGTCGCTTGGTCTCGTCCAGCTCGCGGCGCAGGGGCGCCGGCGCGTGCTCGATCGACGCCTGGAGCCGCAGCGAGACCGCGGTCAGCGCCTGGTTGACCTCGTCGTGGAGATCCTGGGCGATTCGCCGCCGTTCGCGCTCCTGGGCCTGGATCGCGGCGCGCCCGGCCTCCCGGCGCGCGCCCTCCAGGCGCGCCAGCATCCGGTTGATGGCCGCGGCCAGGCGTTGCGCCTCGGAGCTGTCGATCCGGTCCTCGGTGAGGAGCTGCCGGTTGGACGTGGCGAGGTCGATCTGCTCCATGGCCGAGATCAGCCGCTCGATTGGGATGAAGCGCCGGCGCAGCAGCAGCCAGTTGCCGAGCAGCGTCGCCACCAGGGCCAGACCGAGCACCACCATCTGGCGGCCGGCGAGGGTGCTCGCGGCGCGGTGATTCAGCGCGATCGCGGCCACCAGCGTGGTCCCGGCCACCAGGAGCAGGTTCACCGACAGGACTTGGACGAGGAGTGAGCGAGATTTCATGGGTCATGGGCGGCTCCGCCGTCGGTATCGGCTATCCGGCGGCGAGAGCAAGATGGGGTCTTCGCCCGATATCGACCGAATTTGGGCGGGCCGATAACCACTACTGCAAGCTCTCCACAAGCGTTCGCCGGGACCGGCGTGGCGTCCAGCGTGGAAGGCGATTGGGTCTGATTTTGCGGGGCGTCCCCTTAGGGGTTTGGGGGCGCCCCGCCGGCGCTTGGGATGAAACTACGACTATGTGGGAGTTTCTTCCCGAGGAGCCAGGCTGCGCTTCATGACCTTGCCCATGGGGTTGCGAGGCAGCTCGTCGAGGAAGTGGACCTCGCGGGGGCGCTTGTGCTTGGTCAGGAGGTTCGCGACGTGATCGGAGAGCTCGTCCGGGGTGGCGGTGCGACCGTCCTCGACCACCACCCAGGCGACGATCCGCTCGCCCAGGTCGTCGTCGGGTGCTGCGGTCACCGCGACCTCCGCGACCGCCGGGTGCTCTAACAGCGCGCCCTCGATCTCGCCGGCGCCGATCCGGTAGCCGCCCGACTTGATCAGGTCGGTGCTCTTGCGCCCGACGAGCTTCAGGGACCCCGCCTCGTTCCGCGTCGCCAGGTCGCCGGTCATGAACCAGCCGTCGCGCATCGCCTCCTCGGTGGCGTCCGGGCGGTTCAGGTAGCCACCGAACAGGTTGGGACCGCGCACAGCGATCTCGCCGATCGTCTCGTCGTCGGTGGCGTCAATGGTCGCCCCGTCCTCGCCGGCGAGCTTGCACTCCACCCCGGGGAGTGACGGCCCGACCCGCCCGGGGACTACCTCCTCGCCCAGGCGCACGCCGGCGTTCATCAGCGTCTCGGTCATCCCGTAGCGCTCGAGGATCGCCTGCCCGGTGAGCTGTTTGATGCGGTCGTGGACCGTGGTGGGGAGCGCCGCCGAGCCGGAGACGAGCAGCCGGGCGCCGGCGAAGGCGTCGGCCAGCTCGCGATCGTCGGCGGCCTCGCGCGCGATCCGCGTGTACATGGTGGGCACGCCGAACATCACGGTGGCACCGCGCCGGAGCGCCTGCGCCAGCGCCTGAGCGGAGAAGCGGCCGACGTGCTCGACCTGCCCGCCGCGGCGCAGCGGGCCCAACACGCCGATGATCAACCCGTGCACGTGGAACACCGGCAGCGCGTGCGTGACCCGGTCATCGGCGGTCCACCGCCAGATCTCGGCCAGCGCATCGAGGTTGGAGGTGATCGCTCGTCGCGGAATCTGGACGCCCTTGGGCGGCCCGGTGGTCCCCGACGTGTACATCACGAACGCCACGTCCTCCTCGGCGAGCTCGTCCCCGAGCCGGGCGTTGCCCGCGCCGAGGCGGTCGAGATCGACGTCGAATCGGGGCATGCCCGAGAGCTGCTCGGGCGCCTGGACCCCGGGCCAGGCCAGCAGCCGCTCGGGGCGGCTGTCGGTGACGATGTGCTCGAGCTCGCGCGAGCCGAGACCGGGGTTGAGCGGCACCACGGCCACCCCGGCGGCGAGCGCCCCGACGATCGCGACGGACGCCTCGAGTGCCGGCTCGGCCCAGACCGCGACCTGGTGGGCGCCCTCGAGCTCCGACGCCACGGCGGCGGCGGCGCCGGCCAGCTCGCGGTACGTGAGTGCGTCAGCGCCTACGCGGATCGCTTCGTCATCATCGGGGTCCATCAGGCGTGGAAAAAGAGCCTCGGTCATTTGGTCTCCGCCGCTATACTCTCTGAAGTATTGAATCCCTAGTGCCTTTGAGGAGTTTTCGCCGATGAGCCCGTCCGGAGCCGAGGTTCTCCGCCAGATCAAGAGCAGGATCGACGAGGTCGATCCGGCCGCCGTGCGCGAGCAGGTCGGAAACGGCGCGGTGATCGTCGATGTGCGCGAACCCGAAGAATGGGGAGCCGGCCACATCCCCGGTGCCCTGCATGTTCCCAAGAGCTACCTGGAGTCGAGGTTCGAGGGCGCCGTCCCCGATCACGAAAAGCACGTCGTCCTGTACTGCGCGTCGGGCAACCGGTCGGCGTGGGCCGCCCGCACGCTGATCGAGGACCTGGGCTACGAGCACGTCGAGTCGATGACCGGTGGCTTCACGCTCTGGAAGGATCGCGGTTACGAGGTCGAGACGCCTCGCACCCTGACCGCCGAGCAGCGCGAGCGCTACTCGCGCCACCTCCTGCTCCCGGAGGTCGGCCCCGACGGGCAGCAGAAGCTGCTCGACGCCAAGGTGCTGCTCCTCGGCGCCGGCGGCCTCGGTTCGCCCGCGGCCCTCTACCTGGCCGCGGCCGGCGTTGGCACGCTGGGGATCGTCGATAACGACGAGGTGGATTTGTCGAACCTCCAGCGCCAGGTGATCCACTCGAGTGAGCGGATCGGCGTGTCCAAGGTCGATTCGGCCGAGCAGACGATCAACGCACTGAACCCGGACGTGAAGGTCGAGAAGTACCCGGTCCGCCTCGGCCCGGACAACATCGTCGAGATCATCTCCGGCTACGACATCGTCGTCGACGGCCTCGATAACTTCCCCACCCGGTACCTCCTGAACGACGCGTCGGTGCGGCTGCGGATCCCGGTGGTGTCGGCCGCGATTCTCGGCTTCGAAGGGCAGCTGTCGGTGTTCAAGCCCTACGACGGCCCGTGCTACCGCTGCCTGTTCCCGGTGCCGCCCCCGGCGGAGCTGGCGCCCTCGTGCGGCGCCAACGGCGTACTGGGCGTGCTGCCCGGGACGATGGGCCTGCTCCAGGCGACCGAGGTGATCAAGCTGATCCTCGACGAGGGCGACCCGCTGATCGGGCGGCTGCTGATGTATGACGCGCTCGCCGCCACCACCACCGAAGTCAAGGTCCGCCGCGACCCCGACTGCCCGATTTGCTCGCGCGATCCCGAGTCGATCACCGACGAGGAACTCGGCGTGTTCCCCGACTACGAAGCGTTCTGCGCCGGCGCCCATTAGGGTTTACCGCGGTTTCATGGCGACGGTTCGGATTCCACCGGTGTTGCGGCCCTCGGTCGGGGGTGAAAAGGAGTTGAGCGCTTCCGGTTCCTCGGTGGGCGAAATCCTGCGCTCGGTGGCCGACGAGCACCCCGACACGCAGTCGCAGCTGTTCGCCTCCGACGGCGGGCTGAACCGGTACGTCAACGTGTACCTCAACGATGAGGACGTGCGCGTGCTCGACGGGCTCGACACGAGCGTCGGCGACGGCGACACACTGGTGATCCTGCCCGCGATGGCGGGCGGCGCCACCTCGTACATTTAGCTCTGCGCTAAATCCATTTGCGGTCCGCGCGGTCTGCGTTGGAGTGCGTGCATCAGTCACGTCCATCTCATCGAGGAGGGCCAGGATGCACCGCTTCCAGTACCAGATCGCCCAGGCACGCCGCGAGGAGGTCCTGAGAGAGGCCGCCGACCGCAGGCGGGCCAGGGCCGCTCGATCGAGCGCGCCGATCGTGGGTCAGAGGCCCGCCGCGCGCCAGGCGCGCCCGCCGCGCGGTCTCGGCCGGCTGCGCCCGGCCAACCGGTGCTGAGGCCCATGCGCGGCGTCGATCCTGAACGGGGCAATTTCCAGCATTACCGCAGCCGCGATTGCCCCGTGCAGGATTGTGCCTCGCCACGAGGCAGTTTCCTGCACCAACGCCGGCAGTGACCTGGAATGCTGGAATTTGCCCCGTCGCGGCCGCCCAGTCAGGCAAACGGGGGAAGGCGTGTCAGCTGCCCCGGACGAGCTGATCGCCGATCGGGCTGCGACGGTAGAGGACTTGCCTGCGGTCGCGCGCGCGGGTCACCAGACCGGTGGCGTGGAGAACCTTGAGGTGTTGTGAGACGGCGCTGGGCGTGACCTTAAGCCGGCGGGCGAGCTCGACGGTCGGCAGCGGCTCCTCGAGCATCTGAAGCATCCGGGCGCGCGGGGCGCCGAGCAGGCCGCGCAATGCGCCGGGGTCGGGCTGGGCGGACGGGCTCCACAGCGTGCCCATCCCCCGGCTGGGATAGACCAGCGAGGGCGGCTCCTCGGGGACCAGCGGCGGCACCGGCTTGAGCGCGAAGATCGAGGGCATCAGCAGCAGGCCACGCCCGGCCGCCTGCACGGTGTGCTCGCTGATCATCTCGTCGATCTCGAGCACGCCGTCGCGCCATCGCAGGTTGGGATGCATATCGGCGAACAGCAGGCGCGCGCCGCCGACGGCGAGTTGGCGCGCGCGATAGGTGGTGTCGGCCTCGAGCACCAGGCGCATCTGCGGCCAGGTGGGCGCCACCGCGAGCCGCCAATAGCGCTCGAGCTCGTCGCAGATGCGATCGCGCAGCGCCGCCACGGCCTTCTCGCCCCGCCGGGTCACGGGCGCGAGCGCGTTGGGGACGGGATCGGGCGCGTAGGTGGCGAGCAGGTCACGGCGGACGATCGCGGCGGGGGTGGCTTGCAGGACCGCCAGCTCGTCCTCGAAGCGCGGCACGAAACGCGTCGGGACGGGCGTGAGGAAGTCGGCCAGCGCCCGGCTCGGACCACTGAGGAAGCGTTCGCGGCCCCGGGTTGGCCCGATGAGCGACAGCAGCAGGTCGGTGTCTACGCCGCCCAATGCGGTCCGGATCGAACGAAGCCAGGGGAGGTGCAGCGTGTGAAAGCTGGGATCGGAGACAGCCAGCAGGCTCCGGGTGGCCTCGGCCAGGGGCGAGATGCCGAACCGCGTCCACGCCAGGTCCTCGACGCCGAGCTCGAATCGGACCATTTAGCTAAACGCTACATCCTGTTTTGTGGGAACGGTGGGGAGGAATCGCTCGCATCGCCGTGGCGCGATCCTGGCCGGGGCCCGGCGGCGAAAGGGGCAGCCGCTCGCTCGGGAAGGGTTTTGCGCGCGGCGGCGTCCTCAGGGCAAGCCCACCGAATCGAAGGGAGCCCTGAGGTATGTCTGACCGAGTCACTCGCGCCGCGGCTCGCCACCCGCGCCGCTCTACCGCGATCCTGGTCGCAGGGGTAGCCGCGCTGGCGGTGCTGGTCGTCGCGAGCATGGCAATAGCGAAGTCGTTCACCCTGAAAGTGGCGAATAACGTCCACGTCACCAACGCGGCCGCCGCGATGTTCGCGGTGAAGCCCGTCAACACGCATGAGGCGGTGGCGGTGGGGCCCTCGGGATACGCCGTCTACACCTTCCAGGGTGAGACGACCCACCACCTGATCTGCAAGAAGACCAGCAACAAGAGCACCAACTGCTGGGCGTTCTGGCCGCCGGTGTCGCCGTCTTCGACCAGCGTCACCAAGCAGTCGGGCATCAGCGGGAAGCTCGGCACGTTCCGCAACCACGGGACCCTCCAGCTGACCCTCAACGGACAGCCGCTGTACTACTTCACGCCCGACATCACGGGTCACAACAAGCACCAGGCCAACGGCGATGAGCTGAAGACGTTCGGATCGATCTGGCATATCGTCAAGGCCAGCGACCCGTCCGCCACGGCGCCGATGTCGACCACGCCGACGACATCGACGACCCCGAGCAGCTGGGGTTAGGAGTGCAAGAGGCGGGCCGCCGTGGTGGATTGGCGGCCCGCCCACCCGGCCGGCCCACCCTCCTATACTTCGTGAAGCATGGCCGCCGAGCGCCTTGAGAACAAGCCCTGCGGGGGCCGGTACGGCGACATCGTCCAGGCCATCGGCCACACGCCGCTGGTCGAGCTAAAGCGCCTGAGCCCCAAGCCGGGCGTGCGCCTGTGGGCGAAGCTCGAGTCCCGCAACCCGACCGGCTCGGTCAAGGACCGGGTGGCCCGCGCGATGATCGAGGACGCCGAGGAGAAAGGCCTGATCCGGCCCGGCCAGACGATCCTCGAGCCCACCTCCGGCAACACGGGCATCTCGCTGGCGATGATCTGCAGTCGCAAGGGCTACCCGGTCAAGGTGGTCATGCCCGAGAACGTCACCCGGGAGCGGACCGAGCTCCTGCGCATGTACGGGGCCGAGATCGTCTATTCCGAGGGCGCCAAGGGCTCCAACGGCGCGGTCGAGCTGGCCCTCGACATGGCTCAGAAGGACGCCTCGTACTACATGCCCTACCAGTACGGCAACCAGGCCAACCCGCTCGCCCACTACAACGGGACCGCGCTCGAGATCCTCGAGGAGCTCGATGAGGTCGCGGCGTTCGTAGCCGGGCTCGGGACGGGCGGCACCTTGATGGGCAACGGGCGCCGGCTCAAGGAGGAGCTGGGCGACCAGGTGAAGATCGTCGCCGCCGAGCCGATGCAGGGCGAGCCGGTGCAGGGACTGCGCTCGCTCGAGGACGGCTTCATCCCGCCGATCATCGACCTGTCATTGCTGGACCGCAAGATCTTCGTCACCAACAGCGACGCGATCGTGTTCACCCGGCGGCTGCTCGACGAGGAGGGGCTGTTCGTCGGCGTCTCCTCGGGGGCGATCGCCCGGGTGGCGGTTCGGATCGCGGGCGAGCTCGACGAAGGCAACGTGGTGTTCCTGGTCGCCGACGACGGCTGGAAGTACCTCTCCTCGGGCATCTATACGCGCCCGCTCGAGGAGATCGAGAACCTGGATTCCACCGTCTGGTGGTAAGCCAGGATCCGGACGGCGGGGTGGGTGGGAGACCCAATTCCCGCAGGGGTGTATTGCGCGCGGCCGGCGCCGGGCTGGCCGGCCTGGTGGTGGCCGGCTGCGGCCACTCGTCACTGAAGGCGCAGGTGCACAACGCCAAGCCGGTGCTGCACTCAGATGCCCAGCTGCTCAATCATCTGCTCGACCTGGAGCACTGGGCGATCGCGGCCTACACCGCCGCCACGCCGCTGCTGCCGCCGGCCACGGTGAAGGCCGGACAGTTGTTCCTCAACGATGAGCTTTCGCACGCCGGCGACCTGGCCGGGCTGGTCAGGGCCGCGGGCGGCAAGCCGATCAAGGGCCGGCCGAGCTACCCGCTCGGCAATCCGCGTGGCAGCGAAGAGGTGATCGGCGTGCTGCACACGGTCGAACGAGCGCTGGTCACCGCATACCTCGACGCGATCCCCCGGCTTCAGCCCGGCACGGTTAAACAGCAGGTGGCCTCGATCTTCGCCAACGACGCGCAGCATCTGGCCGTGGTCCGCGCTGCCCTGCACCTGCCGGCGGTTCCCTCGGCCTACGTCACGGGCCGGGAGTGACGGGATGCGCGATCGATCGACCCGGCGGGAGTGGATCGGGCGCACGCTGTGGACGGCGGCTGGCGCGACGGTCGGAACCGGCGCTGGGTTGGCCGCGACGTCGGGCCCGGCGCTCGCCGCCACCCCGGTGCCGAGCGAGTCAGAGACGCTGGCCAAGGTGCTCGAGGTCGAGCGGCTGATGGTGCTTGGCTACCGGCAGGTGCTCGCCGCGGAGGCGCTTGCGCCGGGTGATAACGCGGCGCTGGAGCCGTTCCTGGCCCACGAGCTCGAGCACGTCGCGACGCTCGCCGCGCACCTGGAGGCGCTCGGCGCGCCGGCGGACACGGCGCCGCTCGACGTGAAGACGGCCGACGCGCTGCTCGGCAAGTACCAAGTGCCCGGGAGCGTGACCGACGTTCAGACGCGCAAGGACTCCTTCCGGTTGCTGGTCAACCTCGAATCGGTGGCCGAGGGCGCCTACTTCACCGCGCTCAAGACGCTCGGCACCACCGAGCTGGTGACGATGAGCGCGCAGGCGATGGCGTGCGAGGCGCAGCACTGGACGGTGCTGAGTGGCCTGCGCAACCCCGGCATCTACGTGAAGTCGGTCCCGTGGCCGTTTGTCACCGGCTCAAGCTAACCCTCGTTGGTAGCCTCGAACAAGGCATGAAGATTGCGCGCGAGCAGTACGAAGAGATGATCGCCCACGCCCGGGAGGACGCACCCGACGAGTGCTGCGGGATGGTCGGCTCAAACGACGGCGATGCGGTCGCGGTGTATCGCGCCGTCAACGCCGAGGCCAGCCCGCTGCGTTTCCGCATCGATCCAGAAGAGCAGCTCGAGCTGCACAACCGGATCGAAGACGCCGGGCTTGAGCTCGGCGCGATCTACCACTCACACACCCGGACCGAGCCCAGGCCGTCGCAGACCGACATCAACTTCGCCAAGCTGTGGCCGGGGGTCCTGTGGATCATCGTCGGGCTCGCCAACGGAGAGCCCGACGTGCGCACCTGGCGGATCGACGACGGCCGCGTGTCGGACGCCGAACTGGTCGTGGTCTGATGGCCAAGCCCAGCGGGCGGGGCGGGCGGGCTCTCGATCCCGACCGGCTTCGCTGCCCCGCCTGCGGCACCACCTACCCGGGTGATGAGCGGTTCTGCCCCGACTGCAAGCTGCCGCTGGTGCAGGCGGACGGGCGCGAGGTCGAGGAGGTCAGCGAGCGCCACGAGCGCGCGCGCAAGATCAAGCCGCAGTTCACCGAGGGGCCGCTCGTGCGTGTGGCCGGCGCACGCAACCAGGCCGAGGCCGAGTTCATCCAGGGCTTGCTGCTCGAGGAGGGGATCCCGAGCATGCTGCGGCGCACCGCCGGCTTCGACGTCCCCGACTTCCTCGCCGCCGGCCCGCGGGACGTGATGGTGCCCGAGGCGGCCCGGGCGGCCGCACGCGAGGTGCTGCTCCAGGGCGAGCTGATCTCCGATGAGCCGGCCACGCGGGTCGTCTCGCCCGGGCGTCTGCTGATCGGACTGCTGATCGCGCTCGTGATCGGCGCCGTGCTCGTCTGGCTACTCAGTCAGGTCTGAAGGCCCGCTCAACCGCGCCAGGTGCGCGCGCCACTGCGCCTCGGTGTGCGCCGGCGAGCGTCCCCGGAACGCCTCGCGCAGGGCACCGCGCGGCCCGTGCGGATGCAGCCGGCTGGCGAGCCGGGCCGCGGCCTGCTCACCCTCCTCCGCCACGAGCAGGTCGATGACCGTGCCGCCGAGCAGCGCCGCGTCGCGCACGGTGGGCGGAAAGCTCGGACGCCGCCCGTCGCGCAACCGGCGGGCGATCGCATGCCCCGAGTGCTGTGTTTGACCCCCGAACCAGCGCGCGGCGCCCTCGAGCAGCCACGCCCAGCGCAGCTCCACGCCTGCCCGGCGAGGACTCAGCCGCCGGGGGACGTCCTGGTTGTTCTCCAGAATCACCCGCCGGGCGTAGAGCGCGGGCACGGCTCGGGCCAGCATCTCCTGGGATGAGGCCCCCGTTCGCCCCACGGTCGAGGCGCGCGCCTCGAGCGCGTCGGGGAGCAGCACGTGCAGCTCGTGGGGACCGCACCAGCCGACGACGTACCGGCGCGACGCGGGCGCGGCGGCGAGCCAGGCCAGGGGTATAAGCGGCCGCGCCATCGCGAGCGACGGGACACTAGGGTGAAAGACGACCGAGATCCCGTCCACGGTGCGCGGGAAGTACTGCGAGAGGTATTCCCGCGTGCGCTCGAGCGAGTACAGCACGCGGTCGGCGTCATCGGCGTGAGTCGAGGGGTGCCGCGCCCGAAAGGACGGCGACTCCGACTCGACCCACGCCACTGACGAACTTCTCTAGCCCGACGCCTTTCGGGTCAGGCGAAGACCGGAACGCGATCCGACGCGATCGACGCGATCTCCTCAGACGCCCGCTCGAACTCCTCGTCTGAGAGCACGGGTGTGCCCTCAAACGGAAGATCACGGGTGAGCTCGAGCCACGAGCGGCAGCCGCCGTACTCGTCGCGCACCTTTACGGTCACCGGCCGCGGAATCCGATAGGTCCGCAGCAGGATCACGTGTAGCGGGTGGCGTCGCTTCCACGCCAGGCGCTTCTCCGCGTAGTCGGTTGTCCACACGTAGAACGGCGAGAGCGCGTCTACGGTGCGTCGGTCGGTGATCGTGTAGTGAGCGGCCACCTCGGCCCAGGCCCGGATGCGAACGCGATCCGGTTGAGGGATCTCGTTGCCGCGCCGCAGGGCGTGGGGTGGCGGCTCGCCGTCGCTCCATACGCCCTCTTCGAGGGCGCGGGAGAGCTCGGGCAGGTGCGACTCGCGCACCAGATCCGCACACTGATGATCGAACGTCGGGTACAGAAAGAACCGGTCGTAGTCCAGCTTGAAGTGTTTGTCGGGCTCACGGATGCCGCCCTTGCGGAGAGTCAGAAGCTGCTCTCCTTCGGCAAGGGCCCGCACGGTGACGGCCCATTCTTTAAAAGCAATCGGCATGTAGTAGTTAGAGAAAACGGGGGATTGAATAAAACAGGGGTCCCGTGCGGACCACGCAGTGGGACTGCAGCACAGGAGGGAGCGATTGTACGCGAGAGATCGCGAATCGCCAAATTTCACCGGAAGTTCGTGGTTTTACCGTTTCGTGGCAAAACACACGATTGTTGGGCGAATCCGTGCACGCGGGCATCTCGCGGACCTTATCCGGTTCCCAGCGGTCTGAAACCGTATCTCGAACAAACGTCCCCATCGCGAACAAATGCGATCAGGGCCTACGACCAAAACCGCCGCCACCGGGCGTCTCGATCCGAAGCCGCTGGCCGGGCTCCAGGTCGCCGATTGCCTTGGCCGGGAGTTCCTCGCCGTCGAGCAGGTTGCGCCCGGCCGCTCCGTCCTCGCCACCGTGGGCGCCGGACGGCGAGTGGCGCCGGCGCTCGGTGATCAGCGAGTAGCTCAGCGCCTGGAGCGCCTCGAACTCGCGGATGACGCCATCGCCGCCGTGGAACGCTCCAGCCCCGCCCGATTGCCGCCGCAGCTCGTAGCGCGTAACGCGCAGCGGGAACTCGAGCTCAAGCGCCTCGATCGGGGTGTTGAGCGTGTTGCTCATCGCCACATGGACGCCGCTTGGACCGTCGGCGTCCGGGCAGGCGCCCTGACCGCCGCCGATCGTCTCGTAGTACACGACCTCCTCCGTGCCGAGCGTCACGTTGTTCATCGTGCCCTGACCGAGCGCGCGCCCGAACGCGCGCAGGACGACGTCGGCCACCCGCGAGGAGGTCTCGACGTTGCCGCCGACCACCGCGGCGGGCGAGCGCGCGTTGAGCAGGCTGCCCTCGGGCGCGATCACCTCGACCGCGCGGTAGGCGCCCGCGCTCGGCGGGATGTCCGGATCGGTGAGGACGCGGATCGCGAAGTAACAGGCGGATCGCGTGACCGCGAGTGGACAGTTGAGGTTGCCCTCGTGCTGGTCGGCGGTGCCGGTGAAGTCGAGCGTCATCCGGTCGCCGTCTACGGTCGCAGTCAGCCTGATCTCGAGGTCGCCCTCGCGCGCCTCGAGCACGTCGCGCGCGCTGTAGGAGCCGTCCTGGAGCTCCTCGATGCACGTGCGCGTGCGCCGCTCGGCGTAGTCGAGCACCTCGGTGAAGGCCTCCTTGAGCTTCTCGGCGCCGAAGCGCTTATGTAGCTCGAGCAGGCGGCGGCCACCGACGCGCCCGGCCGCCAGCTGCGCGCGGAGGTCGGCCCGCCGCTGGTCGGGCTGGCGCATCTTCCCCGAGAGCTCGGCGATCGCGTCCTCGTCGAGCACGCGCGGCGAGATGACAACGCCCTCGTCCTCGAGCGTGCGACTGTCGGCCGGCATTGATCCCGGCGTCGGCCCGCCCACGTCGGCGTGGTGGGCGCGGCTGGCCGCGAACGCGATCAGCTCCTCGTCCGCGAACAGCGGGGTGATCACGGTGATGTCGGGCAGGTGCGTGCCGCCGGCGTACGGGTCGTTGAGGATCCAGGACCGCTCGGGCGCGTGCTCCTCGTCGAGCACGGCCGCGACCGCGGCCGGCATCGCGCCGAGGTGCACGGGGATGTGCTCGGCCTGCATGACCATCTCGCCGGTGCGGTCGAACAGTGCGGTCGACGCGTCGCGCCGCTCCTTGATGTTGGCCGAGTGCGCGGAGCGGATGAGTACGGCGCCCATCTCCTCGCACACGGCCCGCAGCGCGCCGGTCAGGACCTGGAGCTCGACGGGGTCGATGCTCATTGCTTGCGCGTCATGATCGTCGTGCCGGTGTCGTCGACCTCGGCGCTCCACCCCGGCGGGATCAGCAGCGTCGCCTCGGGCAGCTCGACCACGGCGGCGCCGTCGACCTGGGTGCCCGGCCCCGGGATCCCCCGTACGACCTCGAGCTCGATCGGCTCACCCCCCAGGGTCGCCTTTCGGCTGGAGCGCTCCAACTCGTCCGGCTCCTCGCCGGGCGACGCGAGCTCGACCTCAGCTCCCGCCGCGGTCGCGGTCACCCGGATCGTGACCAGCTCGAGCCGCTGCTCTGAGTCGCTGTAGCCGTAGCGCTCCTCGTGCTCGTGTTCGAACGCCTCGCGCAGCTGCTCGGGCGTCGCGTCGGCCTGCCCCGCGATCGCCAGCTCGAACGACTGGCCCCGGTAGCGCAGCTCGTAGACCACGCGCAGTTCCGCGTCGGGCTCATGCATGGCGTCGCGAGCGCGGTCACCTAGTTCGGCGACCGCGTGCGCGATCGACTCGGCGGTCAGCTCATCGCCACTCCACAGGACGCTTCGCTGCACGTCGCGCCGTCGCGGCGAGACGACCAGGCCGAGCGCGGCGAGGACGCCGGAGGCCCGCGGGCACAGCACCGTGTCGATCTCGAGCTCATCGGCGATCTGCGCCGCGTGCAGTCCGCCGGCGCCGCCGAACGCCATCAGCGCGTAGCGGCGGGGATCGATGCCGCGCTGGACGGTCACCACCCGCAGGGCGCGGATCATCTCGGCGGCGGCGACGCGGCGGATCCCCTCCGCGCACGCCTCGAGCTCGAGGTCGAGTCGCTCGGCGAGCTCGCCGACCACGCTTCTCGCCGCCTCGGGGTCGAGCTTCACGCCGCCGCCGAGCGGCGCGTCGGCCGACAGGTAGCCGAGCACCAGGTTGGCGTCGGTGACCGTCGGTTCGGTGCCGCCGCGCCCGTAACACGCCGGCCCCGGGTCGGCGCCTGCCGAACGCGGACCAACGCGCAGCGCGCCGCCGCCGTCGCGCCAGGCGATCGAGCCGCCGCCCGCGCCCACGGTGTGCACCGCGAGCATCGGCAGCGTGAGCGGTCGCCCGGCCACCTCGCCGCTCGATCGCTCCTGCACCGCGCCGCCGTCGACGACGCACACGTCGCACGAGGTGCCGCCCATGTCGAGGCACAGCACGTTCTCCGCGCCGGCCTTGCGGGCGACGAAGGCGGCGCCGGCCGCGCCGCCGGCCGGACCGGAGAGAACCGTCCACGATGCGTGAGAAGCCGCCGCCTCGAGGTCGATCAGCCCGCCGTTGGACTGCATGATCGCCGGCTCGGGGAGCTTGGCCCGCTCCGAGCGCTCGGCCAGGGCGTGCAGGTAGCGGGCCAGGAGCGGCGAGAGTGCGGCGTCGATCTCGGTGGTCGCGGCACGCTCAAACTCGCGGAAGGTGCCCACGACGTCGTGCGAGAGCGACACGTGCACGCCGTCCGGAAGCGCGTCAGCCAGCGCCTGCCCGATCGCCTGCTCGTGCTGAGGGTGCCGATAGGAGTGCAGGAGCGCGACCGCGACCGCCTCGGGCTCGGCCTCGGCTACCCGCTGCGCGAGCCGCGACGCGGCCTCTTCGGTCAGCTCGATGAGCGGTCCGTCTGGGGTCATCCGCTCGGGCGCGCCGAAGCGCAGCTCGGCGGGCGCGAGCGGCGCAGGCCGGCCGGCGCACAGCCGGTAGAGCTGCGGACGGTCCTGGCGGCCGAGCGCGATCAGGTCGGCGAACCCGTCGGTGGCCACGAAGGCGGTGCGCGCGCCCCGCCCCTCGAGCAGCGCGTTGGTCGCCACGGTCATCCCGTGCGAGAACTCGCGAATCTGATTCGCTTTCGCCCCGGCCTTCTCGAGCGCCGCTTCGATCGCCGCCATCACGCCCTCGGACTGGTCCTCGGGGGTGGTGGGCGCCTTGGCCGTGATCAGGCGCCCGTCATAAGCCAGCACGGCGTCGGTGAAGGTCCCGCCCACGTCGACGCCGAGCAGCATGCTCCCGGCAACCTAGCGGACCGGTTGTGCGCGGGCGGGCGGGCAGAAGAAGCGGCGGGCAAGGATGCCCGCAGCAACCGGTCTCGCGGCTGCGGCCTGCTCGGCATCCGTGCCTCGCTAATCGGCCGGCCGCGAGGTCGTCCGGAGGACGACGGCGCCGCCAGGCGCCGGCCCAGCAACTACGCCGCGATGAGCGGCTCGAGCTCTTCCGTCGCGGCCAGGTGCTGGTGCGACGGGCAGTAGCCGTTGTGCGGCAGCGGCATCCGCTGGCATGGCGTGCCCTTGCGGGTGCTAGCGCGGCACTGCAATGGATTCCCGTACGCGTCGAAGCCGTTCTGGGGCAGCCGGCGCAGGAAATCGTCGGCCAGCGCGAGATAGCGCTGGATCACGCGTAGCACCCGCAACTGCGCGCACATCGGGAAGTAGACGCGGATGTCGTTGAACAGCGTGCGCGACGGATGTGCGAAGTAGTGCCGATCCGTCGCCAGCCGCTCGATGGCGGCTTCGCACGCACGCAGGACGCGTTCGTGGTTGACGTGCGGCAGTTCGTACGAGTCTTCGACGATCTCGTCGGCAAGCTCACGGTAGATGGCTCGACTGAACCGATACATGAAGCACACCACTCCTAAGTTCCTCAGCCCCTGCCAGGGCATTCCGTTTGGTGAGGGCGTGCTACCCGCGAACTATGAAGCTACAGTCGTGTCAATTATTAAGTTGAGGTTAACTCCAGAACCCGGTGCGTCGTTTAGAACCAGGGCTCGAGCGCGGTTTGGGCGCCCGAACGCACCGTCACGTGGCGACCGTCGAACCGCTCGTCTCGCTCGGGGAAGTCGTTGCGCTGGTGGGCGCCCCGGCTCTCGGTTCGCGTCAGCGCGCTGCGGGCGATCAGCCGGACGAGCGGGTGCTCGTCGTCTGTGAGCCGGCTCAGGCCCGCCGCGTCGCGCTCAAGGCCGGCGTGTTGCCACAGGGCTTCGCGACTGGCGCGTGAGATCGCCGCCGGGGGCGCGGGAGCGATGTCGCGCGCAAGCTCGGCCGCTGCGGCGCGGTCGGCCTCGGGCTGCGCCGCCGCCGAGCGCGCCGCCCGCGCGCCGAACACGAAGCATTCGCTCAGCGAGTTGGAGGCCAGGCGGTTGGCGCCATGCAGGCCCGTGCACGAGCACTCGCCGACCGCATACAAGCCGATGAGGGTGGCGCGGGCCTCGAGGTCGGTGGCGATCCCGCCCATCATGTAATGCGCGGCCGGCGCGACCGGGACGAGCTGGCGTTCGGGGTCGATCCCGGCTTGGCGCAGCGCGGAGACGACGTTCGGAAACAGGGCGGGATCGACGGCGCGCATGTCCAGGTCGACCGAGGCGGCGCCGGTCAGCACCATCTGCCGGTGCACGGCTCGCGCCACCTCGTCGCGAGGCGCGAGCTCGTCGACAAACCGATCGCCGCGCGCGTCGAGCAGACGGGCTCCCTCGCCGCGGACCGCCTCGGTGACGAGAAACCCGTCGGCGCCGTTGGCGCCGACGACCGCGGTCGGGTGAAACTGGACCAGCTCGAGGTCGGCCAGCGCAGCGCCGCCGGCAAAGGCCAGCAACAGCCCGCCGCCGACGGCCACCGAGGGGTTGGTGCTGCGCGCCCACAGCGCGGCGGCGCCGCCGGTGGCGAGCACCGTGGCGCCGCTGGCGATGACGTCGCCGTCCTCGAGACGGACGCCGACGCAGCGCTCGCCGTCGGAGAGCAGCTGGATCACGCGGCGGCCCTCGAGCACGTCGATCGCCGGGTGCTCGGCCACGACCGCGCTGAGCTGCCGGACCAGGCGCCGGCCGGTCGCTGCGCCGCCGGCGTGCACGATCCGGCGCGTCGAGTGGCCGCCCTCGAGCCCCAGCGCCAGGCGACCGTCCTGGTCGGCGTCGAACCGCACGCCCAGCCGCATCAGGTCGCGTACCGCCTCGGGCGCCTCCTCGCACAGGACGCGCGCGGCCGACTCGCGCACCGCGTCGCGGCCGGCGATCACCGTGTCGCGCAGGTGAAGCTCGGGGCTGTCCTGCGCCGAGAGCGCGGCGGCCAACCCGCCCTGCGCCCACCAGCTCGAGGACTCCGCCAGCGGCGTGGCCGACACGAGCGTCACCGATGCGCCCTCGCGGGCCGCACGCAACGCCGTGTACAGGCCGGCCGCACCCGCGCCCACCACCGTGACCTGACTCGCAAGAAGCCGCACTTGTCCCGATACGGTATCCCGATGGCCTCAGCGCCCGTGTGGCTCGAGCATCCCTCATCGCTGCGCCACGACACAGGCGGGCATCCCGAGCGCGCGGCGCGGCTGGTCGCAATCGAGCGCGAGCTGTCGGCGCGCGACTGGCTCGGGTTCGAGCGGGTCACCTCGGAGCCGGTGGACCGCTCGGTGTTGGAGGCGGTCCATCCGGCCGCCTACGTCGACTCGATCGAGCGGGTGTGCGCGAGTGGCGGCGGCTATCTGGATGTCGACACGGTGGTCAGCGCCGACTCTTTCGAGGCGGCGCTGCACGCCGCCGGCGGGGCGGTGCAGATGGTCGACCTGCTGCTCGACCGCGCCACCCCGTGCGCGTTCAGCGCGCACCGGCCTCCCGGACATCACGCCCTGACGGCACGCGCCATGGGCTTTTGCCTGTTCAGCAACATCGCGGTCGCGGCCCGGCACGCGCTCGATGCGGGCGGTCTAGATCGCGTGATGATCCTCGACTGGGACGTACATCACGGCAACGGGACCAACGACATCTTCCACGAATCGGATGAGGTCCTGTTCGTGTCGATCCATCAGTCGCCGCTGTATCCGGGGACGGGTCCCGCGACAGACGTGGGGTCGGGTTCCGGGCGGGGGTTCACCGTGAATTTGCCCGTTCGGCCCGGATCCGGGGATGACGTGTTTTGTTCGCTGGTCGATCGTGTGGCGGTCCCGCTGGCGCGGGCGTTCGAGCCCCAGCTGATTCTGATCTCGGCCGGGTATGACGCACATCGCGACGATCCGCTCGGCGAGTGCGCGGTGACCGAGGAGGGCTTCGCCGCGATGACGCGCTCTGTGCGCTGGGTGGGGGAGACGCTCGAGGCTCCGGTTGGATGCGTGCTCGAGGGCGGCTACGACGTCGAGGCACTGGCGCGGTCGGTCGCCGCGACGCTGGTCGCGTTACGTGAGCCGGTGGCGGCGCCAGAGCGCGACGGCGACGGCTCGCTGCTCGTGTCGCAGGCGCGGCAGCGCCTGACCGAGTGGTGGCCAGCGCTCGCGTGAGGTACGATTTGCGACTCATGGATCTCAGGGTTCTGAAGCTGCGTTGAAGTTCCGCCGTCGCTTTGCGACGGCCCCCGCCGCTGAGTAGGTCGGTCCCTGGAGGTTCCTTGTCGTTTAGTCGTGTCTCTTCTTCTAGTCGTTCCACCGCCACCGGCACCGGTCCGGCCGTGGCGATACACGGGCTGGTGAAGCAGTTCGGCGAGGTCCTCGCGGTGAACGGGCTCGAGCTCGAGGTGCCGGCGCGGGTCTGCTACGGCCTGCTCGGTCCCAACGGCGCGGGCAAGTCGACGACCATGCGGATCCTCACCGGCCAGGCCATCGCCGACGCCGGCCAGGCGTCGGTGCTCGGATTTCGGTTGCCGGCGGAGTCAAAGCTCGCCCGAGCGCGGATGGGGATCTGCCCGCAGGAGAGCAACCTGGACGTCGATCTGTGCGTGCGCGACGTGCTCGAGGTGTTCGCGCGCCTGTATCGCGTGCCGGCCGGAGAGCGCTCTGCGGCGGTCGACCGAGCGCTTGCACTGGCGGGGTTGCGGGCGCGGGCCCGTGACAAGGCGGTGAAGCTGTCGGGCGGGATGCAGCGCCGGCTGCTGATTGCGCGGGCTTTGATTCACGAGCCCGAGCTGGTGCTGCTCGACGAGCCGACCGTGGGTCTGGATCCGCAGGTGCGCCAGGAGCTGTGGTCGCTGATCGTCTCGCTGCGCGAGCAGGGGACCACCGTGTTGATGTCCACCCACTACATCGAGGAGGCCGAGCGACTGGCCGACCGCGTGGCGATCATGTCGGCCGGCCGGGTGGTCGCCGAAGGCACGCCGGGCGAACTGATCCGTCGCTTCGCCGGACGTGAGGTCCTCGACGTGCAGGGCACCATCGCGCAGATACGCGACATGCAGGCTCGGGCCTTGGCCGACGGGCTGCCCACGCGGCCGTCAGGTCCTGCGTTGACGTTTCTTCATGCCGAGGACGCGGACGGGCGCCTGCCCGGTGGGGCTCGCCGAGCGGCGACGCTCGAGGACGTGTTCGTGCGGCTCACGGGGGATTACGTCGAATGAACCGCGTATCCGTCGACCGGATCGATCGTGTATCTGCCGGCCGCATCGAGCTGCCGGGGCTGAGCGCGGTGTGGGTCCGCGAGTGGATCGTGTTCCGCTACTTCTGGCGAACGCGGACGTTCGCGGCGGTGGTCGAGCCGGTGATCATGCTGCTCGCGTTCGGTTTCGGCTTCGGGAAGCTCGTCTCCGAGGTCGAGGGCATCCCGTACATCCAGTTCGTGGGGACCGGGGTCGTAGCGACGACGGTGCTGTTCAGCGCGACCTTCTCGGCGATGTTCGACTCTCTGTACAAGCGTCGCTATCAGCGCGTGTACGACGCGATGCTGGCCGCGCCGGTCGATGTCTCGGAGATCGTTACGGGCGAGTCGCTGTTCTTGGGCGTGCGCGCCGGGGTGTACGGCACGGTCCCGCTCGTGGTCGCGTTCTTCTTCGGTCTGCCACCGGAGCCGGCGATGCTGCTGGTGCCGCTGATTGGGGCGCTGACCGGCGTCGGCCTCGCCGCGCTCGGGATGCTGTTCGGCACGCTCTCTGAGACCTTCGACGGACTCAGCTACGTGGTCAGCGGCGTGATCACGCCGCTGTTCCTGCTCGCCGGGACGTTCTTCCCGCTGAACCGGATGCCGCATTGGCTGCAGGTGCTGGCCTGGTTCAACCCGCTGTATCACTGCGTGGAGCTGGTGCGCAATTGCGCCTTCGGCCTGCACCCGGGAGCCGACCTGGTGCACGTCGGCGTGCTCGTAGTCTTTGCGGTGGTGATCTGGCGGCTCGCGGTGTGGCGGACCGCGGTTCGGTTGATCGACTAAGGCCGTTGCCTGAGTGTGCGCCAGGCGGTCACGACGTTGGCCGCCATGCGATCGGTGTCGTAGCGCTCCGCCGTCGTGCGGCCGTCGATCCGTGGGTCTGGGGTCGTCAGGTGTGGTTTCAGCGCGGTGCTCCATGCTTGTTGGTCGAACGGTCCGCAATAGGTGCCGGCGATGCCGCTCAGTGCCTCGGGCGCGATGCCGACCGGCGTGGCCAACACGGGCACGTCGCAAGCGAGCGCCTCGAGCACCGCGAGGCCGTAGCTCTCGCGCTCGGAGGGGACGAGCACGGCGTTGGCCGCGTTGACCCAGAGAGGCACCTGCTCCGGTTCGATGCTCCCGAGCGCGAGGAGTGAGGTCGCTTGCTCGGCCGCCAGCGCCGCGGCGCGGTCGTAACGCTTCTCGGGCCTGGTTGGATCGGCCGGGAAGAGCAGGTAGGGACGGTTTGGATCGAGGCCGAGGGCTTCGCGTGCCTCGCGGCGCGGGATCGGCTTGAAACGGTCCGTCGCTACGCCGGCTGGGAGGATCGCGTGCGGCTTTCGGGTTGCCCAGCGCGGGAGTTGGTTTGCCAGCGGTTCCGACACCGTGGCCACGAGGTCCATCAGTGGGAGCGCGGCGAGGGTGATCGCTCGCGAGCGGGGATGTGTGAGATCCGTCCCATGGAGCGTGACGGCGTGGGCGTGGCCTTTGGCTGCGAATGCGGGCCACGACGTCAGTCCGAAGTGGGCATGGACCACGTCGAAGCTGTCGTTGCCGCGGATCCGGCGCAGGTGACGCGCGGCGTTGAAGTACGCGCCCGGGGATCCTGGTTGGAAGGCGAACACCTCGACCTCGACGCCATCGATCCGGCGCAGCGCTTCGACCTGGTCGCGGACGAAGCTGCCGAGCGCCGGCCGCGCCGGCGTCGGGTACATGTTGGTCACGACGAGCGCTCGCATGATCGGTGGGCGAGCCTACCCGCCCGAGGCGTCAGCCTCGGATGGCAGCCATCCCCACCCGCCTGAGGCGCCAGCCTCGGGCGGCAGTAATCAATTCTCGACGCGCCTCTGGCACCATGCCGCGGCATGGCCCAAGTCGCGGAGCAGCCGGTCGGCGTGTTCGATTCCGGTGTTGGTGGATTGACCGTCCTGCACGAGCTGCTGGTCTCGCTGCCGGGCGAGGACTACCTCTACCTGGGCGACACGGCCCGCTTTCCGTACGGCGATCGAAGTCAGGATGAGCTCCGGGCGTTCTCGATCGAAATCGCCGAGCATTTGGTGGCGGCCGGGGCGAAGCTGCTGGTGATCGCGTGCAACTCGGCCAGCGCGGCGGCCGTCGACGCGGTCGAGCGGCATCTGGCGGCGAGTGGACGCGACGTCGACGTGATCGGCGTTCTGCGCCCGGCCGCGCAGGGCGCGGTGGTGGCGACCCACACCGGCCGGGTCGGTCTGCTGGCGACGCCGGCGACGGTGGCGTCCGGAGCCTACGAGCGGGCGGTGGCGTCGCTGGATCCACACGTGCACCTGGAGAGCGTGGCCTGCCCGGACCTGGCCCCGATCATTCAGGGCGGCTTCCCGTTTGACGAGCGCGTCGTCGAGATCGTACGGACGTACTGCGTGCCGTTGCGCGCGGCCGCCGTCGACACGGTCATCCTCGGCTCGACGCACTACCCGCTGTGCGCGCCGATCCTCCAGCGCACGCTCGGCCGCGGCGTGACGCTGTTGTCGGCCGGTGTGGGCGTCGCCCGCAGCGTCGAGCGGGCGCTCGCCTCGCGCGACTTGTTGAACCCGCAGCCGGGTGAGGGGAAGTATCACTTCATGTGCACGGCCGACGTCGAGTCGTTCCGGGATTTGGGGACGCGGTTCTTGCAGATGCCTCTGGGCGAGGTTGTGCACGTGGACCTGGCGTCGTCTCGGAGGGCCGCGGCTTGAGCGCCTCGCAGCGCAGCTACGGCCGAGCCGCCGATGAGCTGCGGCCGATGTCGATCGAGCCCGGCTTCGTCCGCACGGCGACCGGCTCGGCGCTGATCTCGATGGGGGAGACGCGCGTGATCTGCACCGCCTCCGTGCAAGAGGGCGTGCCGCGCTGGCTGGCCGGCTCGGGGCGAGGGTGGGTCACCGCCGAGTACGGGATGCTCCCCGCCTCGACCGGCGATCGCAAGCAGCGCGATGTGAGCCGCGGGCGGCCCGACGGCCGGACGGTCGAGATTCAGCGGCTGATCGGCCGATCCCTGCGCGGCGTGTTCGATTTCTCGTTGTTGGGCGAGCGGACCGTGTATGTCGACTGCGACGTGTTACAGGCGGACGGCGGCACCCGCTGCGCGTCGATCACCGGAGGGCTCGTGGCGCTCGAGCTCGCGTGCTTGCGTTTGGTCTCGGACGGCGCGTTAAAGCGGTCGCCTCTGGTCGGCACGGTGGCCGCCGTCTCGTGCGGCATCGTCGACGGGGTGCCGCTGCTCGACCTCGACTACCGCGAGGACTCCACGGCCGAGGTCGACGCCAACGTGGTGATGACCGGCGAGGGAGGCCTGATCGAGGTGCAGGCGACCGCCGAGCGCACCCCACTCTCCCGGGCCCATTTGGACGATCTGCTGGCGCTCGCGGCGAAGGGCATCGTCGAGCTGCGCGCGCTCCAGGCGGCTACGGTCGCCGGTGCGGCCGGTGCGGCCGGTGCGGCCGGTGCGGCTGGTCGCGGGCCCTGCGGACGCGGGCGCCGCGGGCGCGAGCGCGGCGGACGCCGGCGCTCCGGACTAGGAAGCCATGGCCGAGGGGGGTTCTTCTAATCATCGGTCGCTCGTGCTCGCGACCCGCAACCCGCACAAGGTGGCGGAGATGCGCCGCCTGTTCGAGCCGTCGGGGATCACGATCGAGCTGCTTGACCCCGAGGTCGTGCTCCCACCCGAGGACGGCCCGACGTTCGCGGACAACGCCCTGCCCAAGGCGCTGGCGGCCGCCGCCGCGACCGGACGGGCGTCGATCGCCGATGACTCGGGGATCGAGGCGGCCGCGCTCGACGGCGCGCCCGGCGTGCGCTCGGCCAGGTACGCGGGCCTGGATGCCACCGACGAGGAGAACCTCTCGAAACTGGAGGCGGAGGCGCCTCCGGAAAGCCGGCTGCGGTACGTGTGCGCGCTCGCCTACGTCGACCCGGAAACCGGCGAGGAGCGGGTGTTCTTCGGCGATTGCCGGGGGCGGATGGCCCATGATCGACGGGGCTCCGGCGGGTTTGGCTACGACCCCGTATTCGTCCCGGACGCCACGGGGGAAAACCGCACCATGGCGGAGCTCACGGACGCCGAGAAGGACGCGATCAGCCATCGCGGCCACGCCGTTCGTGCGCTCGTGAAGTGGATCTGCCGCTGAGGGTCCGTTCCCGGCGAGGCTAGGCGGGGCGGCGCGGTCGGTGTCCCGATCCGGGCTCCCGTTGCGAGTTATCTCGCCACTCGCGATCGGGCCCGCGGTGAATGCGCGTTCACTCGGCTATAGCGCGGGTTTCGCGTCACTCGGCGGATCGGTTTTGCCGAGTGGCGAGTTATCCGACCTAGGAGGGTTGTCGCATAAATTCGGGATACCGGAAATTGGTTGTGAGCGGGTCACAACTGCCTCCGGCGCCGAGCGCCGGCCGGGCCGAACTTTGGCGCTCGCGCCCCCCATATGCCAACTGAATCGCCAAAGTTCGCGCGCGTCCGGCTCGGACAATTGTGTACGGCCCCCAATGGCGATCGTTTACGCGACACGCTCTAGCCCCGGTTGCCGCGGCGGGGCGGGCCTCAGCGGCCCACGGCAGGGGCGGGCCGAGCGGCGCGCGGCGGGGGCGCAGCCGGATTCCGGTTAAGTCCGCACTCGCCGCGGCTCCCGGTGAATTCGGATTCACCCCTCCACGGCGCGGTTAACCCCGAACCCGATCAGGCGAAGCCCGCAATTGCAGGATTAACCGCAACCCGTCAACCCTCGCTGACGATAATCGCGCTCGACCGGACAATACGCAAACTATTTGCGTACGCCGTGGCGCGGGGATCAGAACAGGTTGATCCCGGCCGCCAACGCCACCGCGAACGTCACCCCGGCGTAGCCGTAATAGCCCTGCAAAGCGAGGACGACCACGGCGATGAGGCATGCCAGGACAGTCCCCAGCCAAGCCATTCGTCCGAGGTCCACGGCCATATTCTCGTCCTCAGGTCCGACGTCGGGGTCGGGGTCCACGGGGTCGGAGCGGTCCGGTTCGCTGATTGTGGGTGGAGAAGTTCGCAAATTCCGAAAAACTGATCTATGCCATCATGCGGCGCCTCGCACTCGGCGGAGAGAATCTCCCCGGCCCAGGGTAGGGGGCAGAGGTCGTCCGCCGCTCGTGTTAGCGTCGGGCATTCCTACCACCTCGAAGGAGGGAGCAAGTGACCAAGCAAGAGTTTGTCGATCAAGTCGCTGACCGTGCCGGACTGAGCAAGAAGGACGCGGGAGATGCGGTCGACGCTTTTCTGGATACGGTGGAGGACGCGCTCAAACGGGGCAGCGAGGTGTCGTTCTCAGGCTTTGGCAAGTTCTCCGTTTCCCAGCGCAGCGCTCGCGAGGGACGCAATCCCGCGACCGGCGAGCGGATTCAGATCGCCGCATCCCGCGTACCGCGGTTCACAGCCGGCGCGGGCCTCAAGAAGGCGGTCAAGTAGCGAGATGGCGCTGCTGGATGCTGCGGTCGCGAGCGGGATGCCGTGACCGTGGCGTCCGTCGAAGGTCCAGCGGAGTCTGCCGAGGAGGCATCCGGCGGCCGTAGCTTCGGCGATCGGCTAGCCGAACGGGTCGCGTCGCGAGAGTCCCAGTTGGTGCTGGGACTCGACCCTAATCCAGCCAGTCTGTGGCCGGCGGCGGTCGAGCAGGTCCACCAGGTCGGCCAGGTCGGCCACGTCGACGCGGCGGCCGTGCCGGCCCGGTCCGGGAGCGAGGATGGGCCGGACGGCGACGCCTCGCCGGCGACCCTCGCCGCGCGGGCCGTCGCCGCACACTGCGCGTTGGTGATCGCCGCCACCGCGGAGTACTGCGTCGCGGCCAAGCTGCAGGTCGCCTGCTTCGAGCGGCTGGGCGCGCCCGGGTGGAGCGCGCTCGCCGAGACGGTGACCGTGGCGCGGGACCACGGACTCCTTGTAATCGCCGACGCCAAGCGCGGCGACATCGGCGTCACGGCGGCGGCGTACGCGCAGGCATTCCTCGGCGAGACGCGTACCCCGTATGGGCCGGTGCCGGGCCTGGGCGTGGACGCCATGACCGTCAACCCGCTGCTGGGCCGGGACTCGCTCGAGCCGTTCCTGATCGCGGCCCGGGCGCACGGGCGCGGGTTGTTCGTGCTGGTCCGAACCTCGAATCCCGGCGCGGCCGACATCCAGGAGCGCCGCCTCGAGGGTGGCGACGCGGTCAGTGACCGTCTCGCCGACCTCGTCGACGAGCTCGGGAGCCAGGGGATAGGGCAGAGCGGGCTTACCGACGTGGGCGCAGTCGTCGGCGCCACCGCGCCCGAGCGGCTGAGCGCGATGCGCGAGCGGATGCCGCACGCCGCGTTCCTGCTGCCTGGCGTGGGTGCCCAAGGCGGACGGGTCGAGGATCTGGCGCCCGCCTTCACCCCCGGCCCGGCGGCTGGTCTGGTGTCGGCCTCGCGCGGGATCGTGGCCGCGCACGAGCGGAGCGGCGGCGATCCCGCCATGGCCGCAGCGCAGGAGGCGAGCCGCCTGCGCACGCTGGCCTGGCGCTTGGGCGCGTGACCCCGAACCGAGCGACCGCGGGCCGCCCGACCGCGAACCGCCCGACCGCGAACCGCCCGACCGCGAACCGCCCGACCGCGGGCCGCCCGACCGCGAACCGAGTGTCCGCGAACCGACTGACCGGCGACCGCGGACGCGGCCGCGCGACGCCCACGCGCCCGCTCAGCCCCTTCACCCACTTGTATGATCGCGCCTGCGATGGTGGGGTGGAGGAACCCAGCCCGTTACCTGGCCCCGCTTGCGATCGCCGCGGTGGCGGCCGCTGCGTACTTGATTGTCCACAAGGCGGTCGTTCACAAGCACGTACCGGCGCCCACTCCGATCGTGCAGACGAGCAGCGCGTCGACCGCGACGACCCACGCCGTCTCGCAGAAGACGAAGTTCTACATCGTGCTGCCGAACGACACGCTCTCGAAGATCGCTGCCCACACCGGCGTGTCTGTCGCCACGCTCGAGAGTCTCAACCCCGGCGTCAACCCGAACGCTCTGCATCCGTCGCAGAAACTCCTGCTGCGGCGATGAGGCGCCCGTGACGCGCCGGTTGGCCACTGCGGTGGCGCGCTCGATCGCGGGCGCCACCGCGATCTCCGCATGCGTCGCGCGATCGCCGCCCCGGCCAGCGATCGCCGCCTCGGGCGCTGCGGGGGCCACTCCGGGCGTTGCGGGTGCCGCATCGGCTGGGCCACCACCCCTCCCGGCGCGAGCCGCCGCGCTCATCGAGGAGAGCACGGGGCAGCAGCTGTTCGGCGAGAACGCCAACGCCGAGCTCCCGATCGCCTCAACCACCAAGCTGATGACCGCGCTGGTCACCCTGCGCCACGGGCGCTTGAGTCAGGTGTTCGCGGATCCCGACTACTACCCGGCCTCCGAGGACTCCCAGATCGGGCTGGTGCCCGGGGAGCGGATGAGCGTCCACGATCTGTTGATCGCCATGCTGCTGCCGAGCGCCGACGACGCGGCGGAAGACCTGGCCTACAACGTGGGACACGGGTCGGTGGGACGGTTCCTCGGCATGATGAATGCCCGCGCGCGCGAACTCGGGCTCGCGCAGACCCACTACACGACGCCGAGTGGGCTGGATACGCCCGGCAACTACTCGAGCGCCCACGACCTGACTCTGCTGGCGCGCTATGACCTCCTCACCGAGCCGTTCTTCCGGGCGGTGGTCCGTATGCGTGGTGCGGTGCTACGGACCGGCGACCACGTCCGCGTCGTAACCAACTTGAACGACCTGTTGGGGCGCTACTCGTGGATCAACGGGGTCAAGACCGGGCATACGCTGGGCGCCGGCTACGTGCTGGTCGCCTCTGGTACGCAGCACGGCATGACCCTGATCGACGCCGTGCTCGGCACGCCGAGTGAGGCGGCTCGGGACGACGCTGCGCTGGTCCTCCTGAACTGGGGCTTTGCCAACTTCACGCTCCGCACCCCCGTCCGGGCGGGCCAGTTCATCGCCCGAGCCGCGGTGACGGGCGCGGACCCCGGTCAAACCGTCCGGCTCATCGCCGCCGCGACGGACGCCCACGTCTTCCCCAAGGGCGCCCGGATCAGCCTCCACGTGCACGCCCCGGCAGCGTTCACCGGCCCGCTCCCGGCCAACGACACCGTCGGCTGGGTGACGGTCCGGGACGGCGGCCAGGTGCAGGCCCGCGTCCCCCTGCGACTCGCGAGCGCGCTGCCCGCGGTCAAACATTCGACCGCCCTCGCGGGCGTGTTTGTCCTATCGGCTACGCTGTCTGGACTAGTGCTGGCAGCGGGTGCGGCGATCGGCCTCAGAATGTTTTGGCGCGAATGGTCGAGGGGATAAGGCGCGGCGGACGGACTGACCCGCCATGATCATCACGGTCACTCTTAACGCCGCTCTGGACAAAACGCTGGAGGTTCCGAACTTCCGCGTCGGCCGTCGGCATCGCTCGGTCGAGCAGACGACGATGCCGGGCGGCAAGGGCGTCAACGTGGCGCGGGCGCTCAAGCGGCTCGGGCAGCCCGTGATCGCGACCGGCCTCGCCGGTGGCGCCACCGGCAACATGATCGTGGACGCGCTCAGCCAGGAGGCGATCCTCAACGACTTCCTGCGGATTCGCGAGGAGTCCAGGACGAACACCGCGGTCCTCGATCCCACCACCGGTGTCCACACCGAGATCAACGAGCGCGGCCCGACCGTCTCGGCCCACGATCTCGAGCTGTTCCGCGAGAAGCTGCTCTACCTCGCCCAGGGCGCGAGCATGTGCGTGTTCGCCGGCAGCCTGCCGCGCGGCGTCGCCCCCGACGTCTATGCCGGGCTGATCCGCGAGATCAAGAAGCTCGGCGTGACCACGATCGTCGACACCGAGGGCGAGCCCCTGCGGATGGCGGTACGCGCCGAGCCCAATGTGGTCTCGCCCAACGAGCTCGAGGCGGAGGAGCTCGTCGGCCACGAGTTCAACGACATCGACGACCGGGCCCGGGCGGTCCTCGAGATGACCCGCCTGGGGCCGTCCGAGGCGATCATGACGGTGGCAGACGGGTGCTATGCGCACGTGCTCGAGGGTGGGAGCCACGCGCTCTACCGGATGCGCATCGAGGAGCAGGAGGCTCGCTCGTCGATCGGCTCGGGTGATGCGTTCCTGGCCGGCTACATCGCCGCTCGGTATCTCGACCGCTCGCCGGTCGAGTGCCTGCGCTACGGCGTGGCGTGCGGCGCCGAGTCGGTCCAGCACTTCGGGGCCGGCCTCATCGACCCCGGCGCCGTCGACCGGCTGCTCGGCGAGGTCGAGCTCGAGCACCTACAAATCGGCGCCGAGATCGGCTGATCGAAGGCGCCACCAGCGCTTCGAATTCCTCGCAGTTTGCCGGGTCCCAGCGTCGGGGTGGCCGATACCTCGCTGCTACAGTCGAGGACCCGATGATCCACGCCCCGTTGACGTCCGCGCCGACCCATACGATGCCTCAATGGAAGTAGAAATCGGACGAGGCAAGAAGGCCCGGCGGGCGTACGGATTCGACGAGATCGCGATCGTCCCCTCTCGGCGGACGCGCGACCCCGACGACGTCGACATCTCATGGACGCTCGGTCCGTACCGGTTTGAGCTCCCGATGCTGGGAGCCGCACTCGACGGCGTGGTGTCGCCCGAGACGGCCGGGATCATCGGCAAGCTCGGCGGCCTGGCCGTGCTCAACCTCGAGGGAATCTTCTGTCGCTACGAGGACGCCGACTCTCAGCTGGAGCGGATCTCGACCTTCTCCAAGGATATCGCGACGCGGGAGATGCAGGACATTTACCGCGAGCCGGTGAAGCCCGAACTGATCGCGCGGCGGATCGAGGAGATCAAGGCGCACGGCGTGGTCGCCGCGGCGTCGCTGACGCCCCAGAAAGTCCGCAGGTACTACGAGGTCGCGCTCGAGGCGGGCCTCGACATCCTGGTCATCCAGGGGACCGTGGTCTCGGCCGAGCACGTTTCGCGCGATGAGACCCGCCCGCCGCTCAACCTCAAGGAGTTCATCCGCGAGCTGGCGCCGACGCCGGTGATCGTCGGCGGGTGCGCCTCCTACCACACCGGTCTTCACCTGATGCGCACGGGCGCCGCCGGCGTCCTCGTGGGCGTTGGCCCCGGCGCCATCTGCACCACGCGCGGGGTGCTCGGGATCGGCGTGCCGCAGGCGACCGCGATCGCCGATGTGGCGGCCGCCCGCTCGCAGCACATGCTCGAGACGGGCGAGTACGTCAAGGTCATCGCCGACGGCGGCATGCGCAACGGCGGGGACATCGCCAAGGCGATCGCCTGCGGCGCGGACGCCGTGATGCTCGGATCGTCCCTGGCGCGCGCCTACGAGGCACCCGGGCGGGGCTACAACTGGGGCATGGCGACGTTCCATCCAACGCTGCCGCGCGGCACCCGCGTCGCCACCACCCCGAACGGCACGCTCGAGGAGATCATCGGCGGGCCGGCCCGCGAGAACGACGGAACCTTCAACCTGATGGGTGCACTCCGCACCTCGATGGCGACGTGCGGCTACCACGACATCGCGGAGTTCAACCGCGCCGAGCTCGCGGTGGCGCCGGCGCTGCAGACGGAGGGCAAGCACCTCCAGCGCGAGCAGGGCGTGGGCATGGGCGCCAAGCCAGCGGCTGCAGCTGTCAGTGTCGAGTAGTTCGGGCCTCGCTCCGCTCGGCGTCCATGGGACCATGCACCCCGTCCGGACGGGGTCGGACGGCCCCACGGATGCCGCGAAGATAGGCAGGGTGGGGGTCGGCGGGCGGGAGCCCCATCAAGAAGAGGTCGTCGTCCTCGACTTCGGAGGCCAGTACTCGCAGCTGATCGCGCGCCGGGTGCGCGAGTGCGGCGTGTTCTCCGAGCTCCTGCCCCACCACGTGGGTCTCGAGGAGATCAGGCGCCGGCGGCCCAAGGGCGTGATCCTGTCCGGCGGTCCGGCCTCGGTTTACGAGGAGGGGGCGCCGCCGCTCGACCCCGAGCTGCTCGAGCTGGGTGTGCCGGTGCTCGGCATCTGTTATGGCATGCAGCTGCTCGCGCTGGCTCTGGACGGGCGGATCGAGCGGGCCGAAGTTGGCGAGTTCGGCCGCTCGCAGCTGACGATTGCCGAGAACGGACGGCTGCTGGCGGGCACGCCGGCGGCGCAGACTTGCTGGATGTCCCATCGCGACACCGTGTTTTCGCCCCCGCCCGGGTTCGCGGCGCTCGCGTCATCGACGGCGAGTCCGGTGGCGGCGTTCGAGTCAAACGAGCGCGGTATCTATGGCATCCAGTTCCACCCCGAGGTCGTCCACACCCCCTACGGCCAGCAGGTGTTGAAGAACTTCCTCGAGGACGTGTGCGGGTGTGAGGGCACCTGGAGCGCGACCTCGGTGATCGAGGAACAGATCGAGCGGATCCGCGCCCAGGTCGGCGACGGTCGGGCGATCTGCGGACTGTCGGGAGGGGTCGACTCGAGTGTGGCGGCGCTGCTCGTGCACCGGGCGATCGGCGACCGGCTCACCTGCGTGTTCGTCGACCACGGGTTCATGCGCAAGAACGAAAGCGATCAGGTGGTCGCGACCTTCCGTGACAACTTTCAGATCCCCCTGATCGCCGTCGACGCGTCCGATCGCTTCCTGGCCAGGCTGCAGGGCGTCACGGACCCCGAGGAAAAGCGCAAGCGGATCGGGGCCGAGTTCATCCGGGTCTTCGAGGAGGAGGCGCGCAAGCTCGACGACGTCCATTTCCTCGTTCAGGGCACGCTGTACTCGGACGTGATCGAGTCCGGTGGCAGCACGGGCGCGGCCACGATCAAGTCCCACCACAACGTGGGCGGGCTCCCCGATGACCTGGACTTCGAGCTGGTCGAGCCGCTGCGCGCGCTGTTCAAGGACGAGGTGCGGGCGGTCGGCGCCGAGCTGGGCCTGCCGCAGCGCCTGGTGTGGCGCCAGCCGTTTCCCGGCCCCGGCCTGGCCATCCGGATCGTCGGTGGCGAGGCCACGCGGGAGCGCCTGGAGACCCTGCGCGAGGCCGACGCGATCCTCCAGGACGAGATCCGCCAGGCGGGCCTCTACCGCGAGCTGTGGCAGTCCTTCTGCGTGTTGCCCGACATCCGCACGGTGGGGGTGCAGGGCGACGTCCGCACCTACGGGAACGTGATCGCGATCCGGGCGGTGACCAGCGACGACGCCATGACCGCGGACTGGGCGCGGCTGCCCTACGACCTGCTCGAGCAGATCGCGGCGCGCATGATCGGGGAGATCCGCTCGGTGGGCCGGGTGGTGCTGGACATCACCAGCAAGCCTCCGGGCACGATCGAGTGGGAGTAGACTGACCGGCTGTTGGTGGCTGTGCAGCGGGCGATTTGGGGGCTTGTAGCGACGTTGGTCGCGTTCGGCTGCGCGCTGGCCGCCACCGCACCGGTGGCGCACGCCTTACTCACGGTGCCGTCCACTCCCTACACCGACTTGGCCCAGTTCGAGGCGGCGATCGGCGGTGCCGACAACGGCACGACGCCCGGCGAGCGGGGCAGCGGCTTCCGCCACTGGACTCCGGCCGGGATCGCGGTCAACGGCAGCGACCCCGGCTCGACGGCGATTCCGGGCGGCCATACAGCGGCTCTGTCGGCCAGCCGCCTGCAGCCTTGGGGGATCGAGCTCGGCCCTGACGTGGCGGTGGCGAACGACGGCTTCGAGTCTGTGAACTCCAACGCGGGCTTCAGTCCAGCCGATCTGTGGGCGCCGTTCAACTCGAATATCGCGACGCTGCAGGTCGTGGCGCCGACGTCGCTGACGGGCGCAGCCGTGCCGGCGGTCACGCGCGGCCTCGGGGTCGAGTTCGTGAACGTCGAGAGCGTCCGGCGACGACGATCCAGTACTACAGCGGGGACGCACCGCTCTGGCCAGTTGTCAGGCGCCCGAGCGGCACGACGTCGTTCGCCGGCCTGCTTTTCAGCGAACCGGTGGTCACCCGCGTCGTGATTACGCTCGGAACCGCGAAGATATTTAGCTTCGACGGCACCAACGTCACCCCGGATAACACCGCTTCGAACACCCTCGCCGCAGGTGACGACGTGGTGCTGGCCGAGCCCGGCGCCGGCCAGGCGACCGCGGCCGCTACCGCCGGCGTGCCGATCGGGCTGAACCTCACCACCTTCGAGTCGAATGACGGTGCCAGTGCCACGATCAACTGGGGTGACGGCACCCAGGGCGCGGGCACCATCGTCAGCGTTCCGGGAGAGCCGGGCACATTCGAGCTGGACGGGAGCCACAGCTATGCCCTGCCGGGCACCTACACCGCCAAAGTAACCGTCGAGGACATCAGCGGCTCCGAATTCGAGACCCGGGCGCAGATCACAGTTGCGCCGCGGGCGAGCGCGACCAGCGTGACGTGTTCACCGTCCACGGTTTCGGTGTCGGCGACCACGGTCTGCGCCGCGGTTGTGTCAGATGCCTCCACCGGAAGCTCGACCGCGCCGACCGGGGTGGTCACGTTTGAGTCCCCGACCGCGGGGGGGTTGTTCCCCGGTGCGGGTAGCTGCACGCTCGGAGCCACCGCTGTGCCCGGCGCGTCGATGTGCGTGGTGCAGTTCGAGCCCAGCCAGCGCCCGCCGCTGCATGCGGGAGTCATCGCCATCTACCGGGGCGACAGCCTCCACACCGCGAGCCAGGCCGCGACCACGTTGTTGGTACAGAAGCAGCGCTGCTCGCTGTCGGTGCTGTCGCGAGGGCTCCGCGCCGGCGGGTTCGGGCTGCTCGTGACGTGTGACGCCCGGGCCAACGTGCAGGTTGGCGGTCAGGCGCACGTGACGCGCAGCGGGCCCTTCCGAGCGTTCGCACTGGCGTTCGGCTCGGGTCGCTCCCTGGTCACGCCGGGGCGTCCGACCGTGCTGGTGATCAAGCCGGGGCCCGGTGTCGTACGGGCGCTGCGGGCGGCGCTCGCGCGCCACCAGCACGTTTCGCTCAAGCTCACGCTCACCGCGACCTCGCACACCGCCCGCACGACGATCACCAAGCGGATATCGGCGATCAGGGCGTTTTGAGGTGCGACAGGATCGGTCGCACGTGGCGGCTGATATCCGACGGCAGCCCGTCCAGCGCGAACCACTGCGCCTCGTCTAGCTCCACCAGGTCGGGATCGACCCGGCGATCGCCGAGACGACCGTGGAACAGGTACACGGTGTCCCGATGGTGATTGCTGCTGAAGTAAAGCTTGCCCAAGTCGACCCATTCCTCGATCTGCCGGCCGATCTCCTCGTTCATCTCGCGGCGGGCCGCGTCCACCGGTACCTCGCGGCGCCTGATCTGCCCGCCCGGGAGATCCCACGCCCGGTTCCCATAGGTGTGGCGAACCAGGAGCACGTCGTCGCCCTGGGTGATCACGCACTTGACCCCCGAGATGTGGGGCCGGGCGGCGAACCAGTACACGCGGAGGCCCACGTAGGCGCAGCGAATTGCAGCGCGGCGAAGCTGCAGGGAGAGCCGCATGGGCTCAGAGTACGCGCGATCGCCTATCATCACTGCGAGCCGCGCGATCGTCGCGCGGCTTGTGCGTGCCGTGAGGCCGCGTCCAGGCCCGATCGAGGCGGCAGCCTCAATCGGCAGCATCCAAATATCCACTCCAGACTATGAAGACCTACGTCGCGACCCCAGCTGACCGAGAGCGGAACTGGCTGCTGGTCGACGCCGACGGGCAAACGCTCGGGCGTCTGGCCACCCAGATCGCTGACACCCTGCGCGGCAAGCGCAAGCCGACCTACACCCCGCACGTCGACACGGGCGACTTCGTCGTCGTCGTCAACGCGGAGAAGATCTCGGTGACGGGCAAGAAGCGCACTGACAAGCGCTACTACCGGCACTCGGGTTATCCCGGCGGTCTCAAGTCCCGAAGCCTCAACGACATGCTGGAGCGTCGGCCCGAGGAGGTCCTCCGGCTGGCGGTCAAGGGGATGCTGCCGCGCAACCGCCTGGCCCGGAAGCAGCTGACCAAGCTGAAGATCTACGCCGGCCCTGAGCATCCGCACGCCGCCCAGCAGCCGCAACCGATGGAGATTGAGCAGTGATCGAGCGTCCCGAGGACGAACAGCGCGACGAGGAGCAGGAGCTCCCCGCCGAGGACCACGAACCGGGGGCGCCCGAGGAGCCGGTGGCCGAGCCATCGTCCGCGCCCGAGGAGCCGGCGGTCGAGGAGCCGGCGCGTCGAGGAGCCCGTGGCCGAGCAGGCCCCGGAGCCCGTGGCCGAGCAGGCCGAGCAGGCCGAAGAGCCTGTGGCCGAGGAGCACGCCGCGCCCGAGCCGGTCGCGCCCGAGCCCGCCGCCGAGCAGCCGGCCGCCCCTGAGCCCGCCGCCGAGCAGCCGCCCCTGAGCCCGCCGCCGAGCAGCCGTCCGCCCCCGAGCCCGTCGCTGAGCGGCCGCCCGAGGCCGCCGACGGCGATGAGGATTTGGTGATCGAGGCGGTCCAGTCCCCTGGCGAGGACGAAGAGCTGGTCGAGGACGACGAAGAGCTCGAGCCGACCCCGCGCGTGCGGCCCGAGATTCCCGGCGCCGACCTGATCCCCGACATCGTCTCCGAGGGCGACCAGTTCCTCGACGCAGAGGCCCAGGCAGCGGCCGAGGCCGAGGCGGAGGCACGGGCGGCCCGTGCGCGCGAGGAATCCGACGAGGAGGAGGTCCGGCCGATCGCTGACGCCGCGATCGATCTCGCCGCCGGCGCGCGCTACACCGCCACCGGCAAGCGCAAGACCGCGGTGGCGCGCGTGATCCTCAAGCCCGGCACCGGCATATATGTCATCAACGGCAAGACGCTCGAGCAGTTCTTCCCGCGCGAGACGCTCACGCGCATAATCCGCCAGCCGCTCGAGACGGTCGGCTATGAGTCGCGCATGGACGTGATCGCGCGGATGCACGGCGGAGGCGTCGCCGCCCAGGCGGGCGCCCTGCGCCACGGGATCTCGCGCGCGTTGCTGGAGGCCGACCCCAACCTGCGCGGCGAGCTCAAGCGCCGCGGCTTCCTGACGCGAGATCCGCGGGTCAAGGAGCGCAAGAAGGCCGGGCTCAAGAAGGCTCGGAAGCGGCCGCAGTTCTCAAAACGTTAGTTAGCCATGCCGCGGCAGCTATTCGGCACGGACGGCGTCCGCGGCCGCGCGGGGCAATTCCTCACGGCTGAGCTTGCGCTCAAGCTGTCCCGCGCCGCGGTGACGCGACTCGAGGCCGTGCGCCCGCAGGTCCTGATCATCCGGGATACGCGCGAGTCGGGCGAGATGCTCGAGTCGGCGATCGCCGCCGGCGTCGCGGCGGCGGGCGGAGACGCTTGGCTGGCGGGCGTCCTACCCACCCCTGCCGCTCCGCTGCTGGTCCGCGGCCACGGTCTCGATCTGGCTGCCGTGATCTCCGCCTCCCACAACCCCTATGAGGACAACGGCATCAAGCTGTTTGCCTCGGATGGGTTCAAGCTGCACGACGACACCGAGCATGAGATCGAGGCCGAGCTCGAGCAGCCGCCTCCGCCGCCCGAGCATATCGGGCGAATCCGGCCCTTCGAGGGCGCGCTCGAGGATTACCTGGCCCGCCTGGAGGAGCGCTTTTCAGCGCTCGCTCTCGGCGGCATGCGGGTCCTGCTGGACTGTGCCAACGGCGCCACGTTTGCGGCCGCTCCGGCGGTCTTCCGCCGCCTGGGAGCCAGCGTCGAGGTGATCGCTGATCAGCCCGACGGGATCAACATCAACCTCGATTGCGGCTCCACCCACCTGGACGGGCTGATCGATCGGATGTCGGAGGGGCAGCACGACGTGGGCTTTGCCTTCGACGGCGACGGCGACCGCGTGCTGGCGGTAGACCGAAACGGCGGTGTGGTCGACGGCGATGAGTTGGTGGCGCTGGCCGCCACGCATCTGCGCGCCGCGGGCCGCCTGTCGGGCAACGGCGTCGCAGTCACGGTCATGACCAACTACGGCTTTCACCGGGCCATGGAGGAGGCCGGGATCGAGGTGGCGACCACCTCCGTAGGCGACCGGTACGTGCTCGACGAGTTGCGCCGCCGTGGCTGGGCGCTCGGCGGAGAGCAGTCCGGGCACATCATCGACCTCGGCTTCGGACCGTCCGGCGACGGGATCGCCAGTGCACTCCTCACGCTCGAGGCGCTGGCAGGCCGGGATCTCGCCGAGCGGGAGGCGATGGAAAAGCTTCCGCAGCGCCTGGTCAACATTCGCGCCCGCGACCGGGCTGGGCTCGTCGCCGCGATGGCCGATCCAGGTGTCGAGCAAGCGATCGCGCGCGAGCACGCAGGGCTGGCCGAGCGTGGTCGGGTACTCGTCCGCGCGTCGGGTACCGAGCCGCTGATCCGGGTCATGGTCGAGGCGCCCAGCCAAGAGGAAACGGACGAGATCTGTGGCCGCCTGCGCGAGGTGGTCGAGGCGGCGATCGGCGTCGTGAATAGCGGATCGTCCCGGTAGGAAGGCGCCCGGCCGCGCCTGAAGTCCGGCTGGCGCCGATAGGAGACAGCGCTCGGCGCGCGAACTTCCCACTACACCGAGCGTTATTCGGTCAAAGGCGCTATGGCTAAGATCACTGGCTGCCTGCGTCGGACCGCGTAGCTACTGTTCGGTCCGCCCGCTGCGAAAGGGGAAGTGGAAGTCGATGTGTGGAATCGTCGGTTACGTGGGGCCGCGCAAAGCGCGCCCGATTCTGCTGGCGGGGCTCGAGAAGCTCGAGTACCGCGGCTATGACAGCGCCGGCATCTCGGTCCTCGACGGGGATCGGATCGATGCTGTGCGCGCGGTGGGCAACTTGAACGCGCTCCGCGGCGCGATCCACGCCTGTGGCGGGGACAGGCCCGCGGCTCAGACCGGCGCCGTGGCTCTGGCCGAGCGTCCTCGTCCCGGCACCGGCATCGGACACACCCGCTGGGCCACCCACGGGCGCGTCACGCAAGAGAACGCCCATCCCCACTTCGATAACACCGACCGCATTCACATCGTCGTCAACGGCATCGTCGAGAACTACATCGCGCTCAAGGCGCGGCTCACGGCCGACGGAGCCGACTTCACCTCCGAGACCGACGCCGAGGTCATCGCCCACCTCGTCGCCTCCTACCACCAGGGCGATCTGGTCGAGGCGGTGCTCCGGGCCTACGCCGAGCTGCGGGGGCATTACGCGTTCGTGGCGATGAGCGCCGATGAGCCAGGCCTGCTCGTGGGCGCGCGCAAGGAGTGCCCGCTGATCATCGGCCGCGGTGAAGGGGAGCAGTTCATCGCCTCGGCGATCCCCGCCTTCCTGCGCCACACCCGGCACGTGCAATACATCGAGAACGACGAGATCGTGGTGGTCAGGCCCGACGCGGTCGAATTCATGACCGCTGAAGGGACCGCGGTCGAGCGCGAGGTGGTCGAGATCGACTGGGATCCCGAGACGGCCGAAAAACAGGGCTTTGAGACCTTCATGCTCAAGGAGATCCACGAGCAGGCCGACGCCGTCGCCGAGACGATCGGCGAGCGGGCGGCCCGTGGCGTTGGGATCGATCTGGGCGATCTCGGCGTCATCGACGACGACCTGCTGCGGACGGTGCGCCGGATCGTGATCGTCGCCTGCGGCACGTCCTACCACGCCGGCCTGATCGGGCGCTACGCGATCGAGGAGTTCTCGCGCGTGCCGGTCGAGGTGGAGATTGCCTCCGAGTACCGCTACCGCAACCCGATCGTCGGGCCCGAAGACCTGGTCATTGGGATCTCGCAGTCTGGCGAGACGGCGGACACCCTGGCCGCGATGCGCACCGCACGCGCGGCCGGGGCGAGGGTGCTCGCGATCACCAACATCATGGGCTCGCAGGCCACGCGGGACGCCGACGCCGTGCTCTACACCCGGGCCGGGCTGGAGATCGGCGTGGCGGCGACCAAGACGTTCGTCAGCCAGGTGGTCGCGCTTTATCTGTTCGCGCTTCGCCTGACCGAGCTGCGCGGGACGCTCGAGCCCGCCGCGCTGAAGGCGACGATCAGCGAGGTCAAGCGGCTGCCGCACCGGATCGCCGAGCTGTTCGAGCGCGACACGGGCAGGATCGAGCGGATTGCCGAGTCCGTCTCCGCGGCGGAGTTCTTCCTGTACCTGGGACGCCACGTCGGTCTCCCGGTGGCGCTCGAGGGAGCACTCAAGCTCAAGGAGATCTCCTACATCGCCACCGACGCCTACGCCGCCGGGGAGATGAAGCACGGCCCGATCGCCCTGCTCGACCAGAGCACGCCGGTGGTGGTCGTGGCCACCGAGTCGCCCGTGCTCGAGAAGGTGATCTCCAACATCCAGGAGGTGCGGGCGCGCGGTGCGCGGGTGATCGCGATCGCGACCGAGGGCGACGAGCAGCTCGCCGAGCACGCGGATGAGGTGATCGAGGTGCCGCGCACCCATTGGATGCTGGCGCCGTTGCTGGCCGTGATTCCGCTTCAGCTCCTTGCCTACTACATCGCCCGCCGGCGCGGTCTGAACGTCGACCAGCCGCGCAACCTGGCCAAGACCGTCACGGTGGAGTAGGGCGGGGGTCCGATAAAGGTCGGGGTCGACCTGCTCGAGATCGAGCGCCTCGAGCGAGCGCTCGAGCGCACGCCGCGGCTTGCGCATCGGCTGTTCACCGAGGCGGAGCTGGCCTATGCCGCCGCGCGGGCGCGACCCGGCCAGCACCTGGCGGCACGTTTCTGCGCCAAGGAGGCCGTCGCCAAGGCGCTCGGGCTGCGCTCGTGGAACTTCCACGACGTGGAGGTGATCGGCACCGGCGGTCCGCCCGAGCTTCGCCTGTCCGGCAATGCCGCGGCTCGGGCGGCCGAGCTGGGCGTGCAGGTCGAGGTTTCCTTGACCCATACGGGTCGAGACGCCGCGGCGGTCGCTGTAGCTGCCTGAAAGCGTCCACTACGCTCCCGGCGATGACGAGCCTTCCCGATTGGCTTGATCGGCTGCCCGATGCATCCGAGCAGCGAGCGCTCGACGAGTGGGCCATCCACGAGCGTGGGATCCCCGGAATCGAGCTGATGGAGCGCGCCGGCACGGGCCTGGCCGACCTCGTCGGCGAGGTGGCGCCTGCCGGCCGGGTGGCGGTGGTGTGCGGCAAGGGCAACAACGGCGGCGACGGCCTCGTAGCGGCTCGGGTGTTGCGCGACCGCGGGCGTGACGTGTCGGTCCTCCTGCTGGGCGATCCAGGCGAGTTTCGCGGCGACGCGCTGACGAACCTGGAGCGGCTCTCCGGTGCCTCCGCGGAGCCGTTCTCCGCAGATGAGTTGGCGGGCGCGGACGCGGTCGTCGACGCCATCCTCGGGACCGGCTTCTCGGGCGAGCCGCGCCAGCCCGCCGCCGGCGCCATCGAGGCCATCAATGCGGCCGGCGCTGACGGGGCGGTCGTGGTCGCGTGTGACGTTCCCAGCGGGGTCGACGCCTCGACCGGAGAGGTATCAAGTGTGGCGGTGGTGGCCGAGGCGACCGCGACCTTCCATGCCGCAAAGCCGGGGCTCTGGATCGCACCAGGCAAGGCGCACGCGGGCGAGGTGCGGGTGATCGATATCGGGATCCCCGACGGCGGCCCCGCCGGGGCGGGTGGGGGCCTAATCGGGCTGATCTCCGACCGCGTGCTTGAGGAGGTCCCGCGCCGCGGCCGGGATTCGAACAAGTTCGCCGCGGGCAGTGTGCTCGTGTGCGGCGGGTCGCTCGGGCTGACCGGCGCGCCGTGTATGGCGTCGGAGTCGGCGATGCGCGCCGGCGCCGGCTACGTCACGGCGTGCGGTCCCGCGTCGCTGAACGGGATCTTCGCCTCGAAGCTGCTCGAGGTGATGACGGTTCCGCTGCCTGACGTCGAGGGGTCCGTTCAGGCACGCGCCGTCGAGCAGGTGCTCGAACGCGCCGATCGCGTGGACGCGCTCGTGCTCGGTCCTGGGCTGGGGCGGGCCGACGAGGCGCAGGAGTTCGCTCGCCAGCTGGCCCGGTACGCACCCGTACCGCTGCTGCTCGACGCCGACGGGCTGAACGCGCACGCGGGAGCGATCGGGTTGCTCGCCGACCGCGAGAATCCGACCGTGATGACGCCCCACGCCGGCGAGCTGGCCCGGCTGCTCGAGAGCGACAGCGCCGCCGTCGGCGCGCAGCGCCTCGACAGCGCGCGGCGCGCCGCTTCGACGGCACGGGCGATCGTTGTCCTCAAGGGCGATGACACGCTGGTGGCGACCCCCGAGGGTCGGGTGGCGGTGAACCGGGGAGGAGCGCCGGCGCTGGCCACCGCGGGGACGGGCGACGTGCTGTCCGGGGTGATCGGGGCATACCTGGCCAAGCGCATGGATCCGTTCGCGGCCGCCTGCGCCGGCGTGTTCGTACACGCGCGCGCCGGCCGGCTCACCGCGCGCGACATCGGGCCTGAGGGCGTTATCGCCAGCGACGTGATCGCGGCGCTGCCCCGCGCGCTGGCGTCGTCGGGGTACTGATCGTGGCGCTGCGGGCCTTGGCGCGCGTCAACCTCGCCGCGATCGAGCGCAACGTGACGCGCCTGCGCTCGGGGCTGGTGCCCGGGACCGGTCTGTGCGCGGTGGTCAAGGCGAACGGTTACGGGCACGGCGCGCTGCCGGTGGCGCGGGTGGCGCTCGACGCGGGCGCGCGGCTGCTCGCGGTGGCGACGGCCGGGGAGGCCGCCGAGCTACGCGCCGACGGGATCGAGGCGCCGGTGCTCGTGATGGGGGCGATCAGCGAGCAGGAGCTGCCCGTGGCGCTGGCCGCGGGCGCCGAGCTCGTCGCCTGGACCGAGCGGTTCGTCTTGGACGTGGAGCGGTCGCTGCCGCGGTCGGGGTCGGCGCCCGAGAGGCCCGTCCGGATGCACGTCAAGCTCGACACGGGGATGGGCCGGCTCGGCACGCGCGACGTTGCCGAGGCGGTGGGCGTGGCCGAGCGGATTGCGGCGGCGGCTCCGGCGCTCGAGCTGGCCGGGGCGATGACCCACTTCGCGAGCGCCGACGAGGACCCCGAGTTCACCGCACAACAGCTTGAGCGCTTCGAACCGTTCGTGCGGGCGCTGCGCGACCGGTGGCCCGGGATCGTCGTGCACGCTGCCAACAGCGCCGCCACGCTGCGCGCACCGGCCAGCCATTTCGACCTCGTGCGCTGCGGGATCGCCATGTACGGCTGCGACCCGATGAACGTGGACCCCGACACGCATGGCCTGGAGCCGGCGCTCGAGCTGAGCTCGTACGTCGCGGCGGTCAAGCGCGCCGCGTCCGGAGAGAGCGCGGGCTACGGCCGCCGCTTCATCGCCGACGCCGAGACGTGGATCGCCACCGTCCCGATCGGCTACGGCGACGGCGTCCGCCGGGCGCTGACGAACAACCTCGATGTGCTCATCGGTGGGCGCCGCTACCCGCTCGTGGGCACCGTCAGCATGGACAACATCACGGTGGACGTGGCTGCTCCGGATCGCGTGGCCGTCGGGGATCGCGTCACGATCATCGGCCGCGACGGGGACAAGCGTCAGACCGCGGAGGAGATCGCACGGCGGATCGGCACGATCAACTACGAGATCGTGTGCGGGCTCTCGACCAGGGTTCCCCGGGCCTACCACCGCGATGGGGCGCCCGTGTGACGAGCGTCGATCCGATGGAGGCGCTTGCCGAGCTCGTCCGCGACCCCGCCTGGCTGGTCGGCGGCGCCGTGCGCGACCGCCTGCTGGGGCGAAGCACCGACGATTACGACGTCGTCGTCGACGGGGATGCGCGTCAGGCGGCACGTGAGCTTGCCCGGGTGACCGGAGCGCATGCATTCGCGCTGTCTGAGGAGTTCGGCGTGTGGCGCGTGGTCGCCCGCGGCCACAGCTGGCAGGTCGATGTCCTGCCCGTGGGAGACGGATCGATCGAGGACAACCTGGCCGCGCGCGACTTCACGGCCAACGCGATCGCGGAGCCGCTCGGCGGCGGTCCGTACGCGGACCCGTTCGGCGGCGTCCGGGACGTCGGCCGGCGGCGGCTGCGCATGGTGTCCGATGGTGCGTTCGCCCAAGACCCGCTGCGGACGTTGCGCCTGGCGCGCCTGGCCTGCGAACTCGGGTTCTCGGTTGACGAGGACACGATCGCTGCGGCTCGCGCGAGCTCCGCGGCGCTCACGCGGGTGGCGCCCGAGCGCGTGTTCATCGAGCTCAAGCGCATCCTGATCGCGGACCGCTCGCTGGTGGGGCTCGAGCTGATGGACGCGATCGGGGCGACCGAGGTCGTGCTCCCGGAGGTCAGCCGGATGCGCGGAGTGGGGCAGAGCGTCTATCACCACCTCGACGTCTACGAGCACACGCGGGCGGTCCTGGCCGGCGTGATCGAGCTCGAACAGAGCCCGGAACGGTGGGTGGGAGAGCACGCTGACGCCGTCTCACGGTTCCTGGCCGAGCCGCTGGCCGACGAGCTCACCCGGGGGCAGGCGCTGCGCTTCGGCGCCCTCCTCCACGACGTGGCCAAGCCCGTCACGCGCGGCGTGACCAATGAGGGCCGGGTCACGTTTCTCGGCCACGACGTGGCGGGGGCGGAGCTCGCGAGTGCGGTGCTCACGCGCCTGCGCGCCAGCGAGCGGCTGCGCGAGCACGTTGCCGCGCTCACGCGCCACCATCTGCGTCTCGGCTTCCTCGTCCACGAGGCGCCGCTCGAGCGCCGGGCGATCTACAGCTACCTGCGGACGTGCGAGCCCGTCGAGGTGGACGTGACCCTGTTGAGCGTCGCCGACCGGCTGGCCACCCGCGGGAAGGTCGCCGAGGAGGCGATCGCCCGTCACCTGGAGCTCGCCCGCCAGCTGCTGGGCGAGGCGCTGGCGTGGCGTGCGGAGCGGCCACGGCCGCCCGTCCGCGGCGACGAGCTGGCCCGCGCGGTCGGCCTGCGCCCCGGGCGCGAGCTCGGCGAGATCCTCCACGAGCTCGAGGTGGCGAGCTTTGCCGGGGAGATCGCCTCGCGCGAGGAGGCGATCGAGCGGGCGCGAGAGCTGGCCGGCCGGGGCCGAGCGGGATCATCCCGTTAGCGCTCTCTCCGCGCGACTCCCGCTGCCACAGGGAATTTCGACGAGATCGCGGCGAGCGCCGAGTCGCTGCGCTGACCGTCTCGACGGCGCTTTACTGACGCCTGTGGCGACGGTCTGGCGGCCCGCCGCACGCGCCACTCGGGTGGGCGAACCTGCAGCGAATCACTCCAGAAAGCCACGCGCTGCTCGTCCTTGCTACCTTCCCCGGGTTGGTCGGGGCCCTGGGGGCACCGCAACAGCATGTCCGAGTCGAAGGCATCTAAGGGGAGTACATGGCAACGGGTACCGTCAAGTGGTTCAGCGACGACAAGGGTTTTGGCTTCATCACGCCCGACGACGGCGGGCGAGACCTTTTCGTCCATTTCACTGGCATCGTGGGGGACGGCTATCGCTCGCTGTCCGAGGGCGTGAAGGTTTCCTATGAGGAGGAGGCCGGTCCGAAGGGACCGAAGGCAGTAAACGTCAGCAAGGTGTGAGCCGCCGGCCTACCGGTCCGCTCGGCATTCAGCAGACGGCTCGGCGGCTCGGCTCCCATCTCGGCGCGGCCGCTGTGGCGGCCTGCCGCAACTGGCGGCTGGGCGTCGTGTTGAATCCGAATATGAAACGTTCTCTGTTGGCCATTGCCGGCGCCGTCGGGCTGTACGCCCTGCTTCCGGCGTCCGCATTCGCGACTATCGACGAGCTTGGGGCGACCACGACGGCGCTTGTCGCTCCGAGCTGCCCGTCGGGTGTGGCGGCCTCACAATGCACCATTATTCTGACCAGGGCGACCGCGCTCGAGACGATTCGGGACGACATCGCCTACCCGACCACGGTCAAGCACGCCGGACGGCTGGTGGCGTTCACCGTCGGTCTGTCCAGCCTGTCGACTAACGCCACCACGGCGCAGAGCGACATTTCGTACCTCGACAAGACCTACGGCGGCGACCCCCAGGTCGGGATCGCGGTGCTCAAGGCGGTCGGCAAGAAGACCTCCTGGACCTGGGAAGTCGTGGCCGAGAGCCCGCTGGTGGACGCGCAGACCTTCCTGGGCCAGGTCGCCCAGTTCCCGCTCACGACGTCGATTCCGGTGACCCGCGGCGAGACGATCGCGCTGACGACGCCCACCTGGGCGCCCGTGCTCTCGATCGACCTCTCGACGCATAACTTCGCGTATCGCCAGAGCCGGAGCACGAACTGCTTCCACCCGCCGTCGACGTCGGCGGCGCAGCGGACGATCGGCTTGAGCGCGCCGTACAAGTGCGACTACCCCGGCACTCGGGTCGAGTACAGCGCGACCGAGGTCACCAATCCGGTGCCGAACACCACCACCACCACGCCTACCACGACCACGAAGACGCGGCGGAAGAAGGGCTAGGACCCGGCGGGAGCTTCGTCGGCGCCTCCTGGCGCGCCAAAGCTGCGCGCTTAGGGTACGCCGCCGCCGCTGCCCGAGCCGGCGCCGGAGGAGCCGCTACCCGATCCGCCCGTGCCGCCGTTCGGAGAGACCCCGCCGTTGGTGCTGGTCCCACCGCCGCCCGTGCCGCCGCCTGTGCCGCCGCCTGTGCCGCCGGCCGCCGCCCCCGGGGTTCCGTTGCCGGTCCCCCCGGATGAGGTCGTTGGCGTTCCGGAGCCGGTGCCGGACGACGCGCCGGGCGAGGAGGCCCCGCCGGCGCTGGCCGAGCTGTTCGTGGTGGAGCTTGTGGAGGTCGTGGAGCTGGTCGAAGTCGTTGCCGCGCTGGCTGCCGCCCCGCCGGTCGGGACCGTCAGCGGGGGCGCGCCGGAGGTGTCGGTCGCCGGCGTGCTGCCGCCGCCGCAGGCCGCCAGGCCGGCGCATACGGCCAGGCCGGCGACTGCCTTACCAGCGGGAAAACGACGGAGTACGGCTAGACGACGACGCACGACCGGGCTCAGGCTTCGAGCGGCTCCAGGCGGCGCCCGCAGTGCGGGCAGTCGTTCAGGTCCTTCTGACAGAGCTGATCGCACCAATTGCAGAAGCGGAGGTTTTCAACCGACCAGGGAAGCTCCGACGGGGTCGGGGCGAGCGGAAGGAGCTGCCCAACCACTTCGAGCTGCTCGCCGGTCTCACGATCGACGTAGTGACGCCCGGGTTCGGCCTCGATCAAGACCTCGCGCCCGCTGGAGGGCGCCCTCATCCGGTAGCGCTGGCGAATCCTCATGTAAATCATCGTATACGAGGGTCCGGATCGCCGCGGATCTCGGGGGTCACGATTACCCCGGATACTGGTCGGTTCTGCGTCTTGATTCGTCGCGTAATCCGGATCTGATGCGATCCGAAACGCGACCGATACACGACCGCCGCGCCCCCTGCCGAGCGCTTGGATAGAGTGCCGCTCTTCAAGGTATGGTCAAGCCGCTGGGACGCATCGCCACTTTCATCACGGGAGTTTTGATCGTGGTCAGCCTCAGTGGTTGCGCGCTCAAGCATGAGACCGGCAACCTCGTGACCGGCAAGCAGTTGTTCGTCACCAAATGCGGTGCGTGCCACACGCTGTCGCACGCCAACACAACGGGCGACATCGGCCCGAACCTGGACGACGCGTTCCGGCAGGACCGCGCCGACGGCGTGAAGAGCACGTCGATTGAGGGCCTGATCGACTACTGGGTCCAGTACCCGAACACGCAGGGTGTGATGCCGGCCGGGTTGGTCAAGGGGCAGGACGCCACCGACGTGGCGGCCTACGTGGCTGCTGTCGCATCCGAGCCGGGTCAGGACACGGGGGCGCTCGCCACCGCGGTCCAGGCGACGGTCAACCCGACGCCGGCGGTCGGCAAGACGATCTTCACGGGTGTCGGCGGGTGCGGCTCCTGCCACACGCTGGCCGCAGCCGGCACCACGGGAACCGTCGGCCCCAATCTCGACATGCGGCTCAAGAGCGACTGCGCCACCCCGGAGTCCATGCAGGTGCGTGGTGCGACGCTCGAGAAGTGCATCCATACGGCGATCGTCGACCCCTACGCCTACATCCCGTCGGGGTACGCCAAGGGGATCATGCCCGACACGTTCAGCAAGACGCTCAGTCCGTCCCAGATCCAAGCGCTGGTGGCGTTCTTATCGACGGCGGTCAAATAGGGCTCGGGTAGGGCTCGACGCGTTTCTGCGCGGCCGCGGGACCCGCACCTGCAAAAGCGCGTATTACGTCCCCGCTAGCCGGACCGGGTGCGTTTCTACAGCTGGGACACGCATAACCGCGCACGGCTGGGGTGGCGCCGCTGCCGTGAGCGCTTATGCAGGTCCGCGAGCGGTGGTGGCAAGGAGGGGATCGCCACGCGCCGGCCGTCAGGCGTCTGCGACCGTCGCAGGCCGTCAGGCGTCCGGGACCGTCGCCGGGTGGGCGGCGGTGCCATTCTCGCCGGCCGTGACGCGCTCCAACAGCTCCTGACCGCGCCCCGCCGCCACCGCCCGCGCCGCGCGCCGCTCGTCGAGCTCCACGCCGTGCTCGGCGGCGGCATCGAGTAGGCGCTGGCGCTCCTCGGACTCGTTGGCGACCTTCAGGAACAACCAGCAGAAGAGGCCGATCGTCAGCAGGCTCTCCTCGACCATCATCAGGCCGGCGGCGGCGATCTGATCGCCCATCGGGCTGATGTGCCACTTCGCGTCGCCCGCGCGGTAGATCGGGTAGAGAACCGTGCCCGAGAAGATCAGGAAGTTGGCCAGCACCGTCCCGGCCAGACGCACGACGATGATGTAAATCAGCTTGGCGGCGTTTCCGAACCAGGCGGGCTTGGGCAGAGGACCCAGCAGCGCCATCCACATCGCGATCCCGAAGAAGAGGAAGCAGGCGTGCTGCAAGCCGTGGATCAGGTCGTGGCGAAGCGCCGCCTGGTAGAGCGCCGGCAGGTGCCAGACGTAGAAGCTGATGATCCACGCGGGCAGCGCCACGAGCGGGTGCGTAAACACGCGCAGCGGCGCGATCCAGCGCTTGCGGAGCAGGGGCGCCAGCAGCGGTCCGGTCAGCCCCAGGACGATCAGCAGCGCCGAGATGTCGCCGATCACGAGGTGCTCGGCCATGTGGGCGACAAGGAGCTGATCGGCGAGCGAGTCGACCGGATAGCTCAGCGCGATCGCGAGCGTGATCAAACCGGCCGCGAAGCAGGCCTGGCGCCAGCCCGGCACCGCGCGCCGTTCGTGGGCGAGCGCATGAACCCGCGCGCGGTAGGGAAGCCAGCACAGCAAGACCACGACCGACGGGACGATCCCGTTGATCGGGCCCGCGCTGGCGAGCGGGAGCGCGCTCAGGGACACTCCGTCAATGGTGCCACTCGGATGGGGCCGGCTAGGTCAGCGCGCGGACGATCAACACGATCGCAACGATGACGGCCAGGCCGGCGACGATCCGTAGCAGGATGCGAAAGGCGGCCGCTTCTGTCATCAGGGTTTCAGCTAACGCGGGCGAGCTCTACAGAACGTAGACCGCGGTGTACACGATGACCCACATGACGTCGACGAAGTGCCAGTAGATCCCGGGCACTTCCATGCCCTCGTGGTGCTCGGCCGAGTAGTGCCCGCGGAACGCGCGGGTCGTGACGATCAGCAGCGCGCAGAGTCCGATGAACACGTGCGCTCCGTGCAACCCGGTGAGCGAGTAGAAGATGGTCGCCTGGGCCGAGTCGTGGGGCGCGAAGCCGAGGTGGATGTACTCGTTGACCTGGATGAACAGGAAGGTCAGCCCGAGGCAGAAGGTCGAGACCATGCCCGCCTTGAGCCCGAAGCGGTTGCCGTTGCGGATCGATACGAGCGCCCAGTGGAGGGTCAGCGACGAGGACAGCAGGATGGCGGTGTTGAGGCCGGCGACCGACTCCGGCACGACCGTCCCGTCCGCGGGCCACGGGTTGTGGTTGACGATCCGGATGAAGAAGTACGCGGTGAAGAACGCACCGAAGATCATCACCTCGGAGATGATGAAAAGGAGCATCCCGAGCGTCGGCGCGTGCACCCGCGAGGAGCGGTGCGCCGGCGGCGGCCCGTGGTGCTCGTGGGTGATCGATGCGGCTTCCATGCGCGGCGGCTAGGCGGGGGACGACGCCGTGTCTTCGTGGACCACGTGCTCGACCGGCTTGCCGGTGGTGCGCTGGACGCGGTCGATCAGATCGGAGCGCAGCCAGCCCGACTTCGTCTCGGCGAAGGTCGAGATCACGATGTCGTCGACCCGGAAGTACTGGAGCGCGTTGGTGATCGCCGTGAATGGGTCGGGGTCGCCGACCATGCCCGCGGCGTAGAGCCCGCGCACGCGCAGGCGGTCCACGACCAGCTTCAAGCGCGTGCGGGCGCGCTGCACCGCTTGGCCCGATCCGCCCTCGGGCGGGATGATCACGATGAACAGCGGCCGGCGGCCCGGTTCGCTGAACGCCTGCGCCTTGGCCTGGAGGGTCTCGAGGAGCTCGTCTCCGGAAGCGGTCCGGTTGGCGACGGCGAGCGTGACGTGGAACGGCAGGCCTTGGGTATCGATGTCGTGGACGACGTGAGTGACCGGCAGTCCGGTGGCGTCGCTGACGCGCTCGATCAGGTCACGCCGCATCCAGCCCGAGCGCGTCTCGGGAAAGGTCGAGATGATGATCTCCTGGGGGTGATACTCGCGGACAGCGTCGATCGACGCCGTGAAGGGATCCTGGTCGCCCACCTCGCCGATCGCCCGGATACCCATGTCGCGGATCACCTCGAGGGCGAGGTCGAGGCGTACCTGGGCCGCGTCGAACACCGACTCGTTGTAGACGACCAGGCCCGCCCGCGGCTTGTTCTGCGGCACGCACAGGATGAAGCGCGTGTCGCTGTCGGCGCGCTCGCGCACGGCATCCAGCAGCGGCTGGCCGCCGAGCGTCTCGTTGGCCACCACCAGAATGGTGCGAGACGCGATGTTCGGTGCTTCGCCTGAGCTCATTCGTGTACTTGCTGGCTAGGTGGCGTCGTGAGCGCCCCGGCGGTCACCTTGTGGGCTTCGGCCGGTGACTTGAAGATCCCGTGCACGGCGCCGGGCACGCCGTACTCGTAAGGCCCGCCGACGACCGTCGGGATCGCGTCGAAGTTGAACACCGGGGGCGGCGAGGACACCTGCCATTCGAGCGTCATCGCGCGCCACGGGTTGGCCGCGGCCCGCGGACCTCCCCGCCAGCTGACCACCATGTTGTAGAGGAAGATCAGGGTGCTGGCCCCGAGGATCCAGGCGCAAATCGAGATGAACAGGTTCCAGTCCGCGAACTTGGCCGCGTACTCGGCCACGCGCCGCGGCATCCCCTGGATCCCGATCAGGTGCATGGGGCCGAACGTCAGGTTGAAGAAGATGAAGGTCAGCCAGAAATGCCATTTGCCCAGGCGTTGGTCGTACATCCGCCCGGTCATCTTCGGGAACCAGTAGTAGACACCGGCAAAGATGGTGAACAACGAGCCGCCGAACAAGACGTAGTGGATGTGGGCGACGATGAAATAGGTCTGGCTGACGTGGATGTCGAACGGGATCATGGCCAGCATCACGCCGCTGATCCCGCCGAGCGTGAACGCGGTCAGGAAGCCGAGCGCGAACAGCATCGCCGTGTCGAGGTGCAGCACCCCGCGCCACAGCGTGGCGAGCCACGAGAAGATCTTGATCCCGGTGGGGATCGCGATGATCGCGGTCGTGATCATCATCGGGATGCGGATCCACGGCGGCATCCCCGAGACGAACATGTGGTGGGCCCACACGGTGAAGCCGAGCACGACGATGGCCAGCAGCGAGAAGGCCATCATCCGGTAGCCGAAGATCGGCTTGCGCGACTTGACCGCGATGACCTCGGAGATGATCCCGAAGCCGGGCAACATCATGATGTACACGGCTGGGTGGGAGTAGAACCAGAAGACGTGCTGGTACATGAGCACGTTGCCGTTCTGGTTGGGCCCGACAAACGCGTCGAAGAAGTGGAAGTGCAGAGCGACGTCGAGCAGGACGAAGAACTGCGAGGCGGCGATGAACGGCGTCGCGATGACGACCAGCAGCGAGGTAGAGAAGTTCGCCCAGACCAGTAGCGGCATGCGGAAGAAGCTCATGCCGGGCGCACGCATCGTGATGATCGTCACGAGGAAATTGAGCGCGGTAAAGATCGAGGAGAAGCCGGCGAACTGAACCCCGATCGAGAAGAACAGCTGGCCGAGGGGCATCGTCGTCGATAACGGCGCGTAGGCCGTCCAACCCGAAGCAAACGAGCCTCCGGGGGCCAGGAAGCTCATCAGCATGATCGCCCCGCCGAGCGGCAGCAGCCAGAACGACAGGGCGTTCAGCCGCGGGAACGCCATGTCCGGTGCGCCGATCATCAGCGGGAGCACGAAGTTCGCGAGCCCGGCGAACACCGGGATCACGAACAGGAAGATGAGGACGGTGGCGTGGACCGAGAACACGCCGTTGTACTCCTCTGGAGTCAGGAACTGCATCCCGGGCTTGGCCAGCTGGGCACGAATCAGCATGGCGAGCATGCCGCCGACGAACAGGAAGAAGAAAGAGGTGACCGTGTACTGGATCCCGATCACCTTGTGGTCGGTGTTCACGCGCAGGTAGTCCCGCCAGCTGTACGCGCCGTGCCCGGAGTGATCCTCCGGGCGGGTTGGCCGTCCCACGGCCCAGTAGAGCCAGTAGTCGCACACGCCGATTCCGAGCAGGAACCCGAGCGGCACCGCGAACAGGTTGACGATCGTAATGGCGTGGCCGTCGATGATCGGGTGCTGGTGCATCAGCCAACGGATGAGCACCGTCAAGCCGAAGCCGAATGCGAAGCCCACCACCTCGCCCAGGGCGGCGCGGTACCAACCGGGCGCTCTCAGCTTCGGAGGGAGCGGGACCCGCGTTGGGCGCGCGACCGGGGCCTCATGAGGTGCCGTTGCCGTGACTGCCATCAGTCGACCTCCTGGTCAGTCGAAGCCCAGCCCAGCCGACTTCGAACTGCTCGAGCGGGCTCGCGGGCGGGACCGCCATCCATGCGTTGCACGATACCTGTTCGGCTCGTCAATACGCCCGTCATTTGGCCGCGCTGACCAGGAAGTTGACGAGCGACTGGATCTGCGCGGGGGTCAGGCGCTGGGCGAAGTTGGACGGCATGATCCCGGCGCTGTAGCCCGACGGGATGTAGGCGTAAGGGTCGACGATCGCCGTATGAATGCACTGCGGCAAGGTCGCGCCGCGGACCTTCTTCGAAGCCGGAGTGGCGCAGTCGCTGCGCAGACGCGCGTCGAGGTTGGGTCCCACCGTCCCGGTGGCGGACGCGGCCGCGAGTGTGTGGCAACCACTGCACCCGGACGTGCCCGTGAACACTGACTTGCCGGCGGCTGCGCTGGTCGCGGTGCTCGAGCTGGATGAGCTCGAGCTGGACGAGCTGGAGCTGGAGGAGCTCGGCGCGCTCGAAGCTGCTCGAGCTACTCGAGGACGACGGGCCGTAGCCCGGAATCACTTTGTAGTCCGGGATGTCGGCGTGTGTCACGTTCGGCGGCACGGTCCCGATTGGCGGCGGCGCGTTGGCGGGCTGCGAGTGCAGCCAGGTCGCGAAGGCGGTAGCGGAAACGACGTGCGCACTCGTGCGCATCAGCGAGTGGCCGGCGCCGCACAGCTCGGTGCATTCGACGGGATAGACGCCCAGCGTGGTCGGCGTCACGCGCAGCGTGGTGACGATGCCCGGTACGGCATCCAGCTTCTCAGAGAAGTTCGGCACGAAGAAGCTGTGGATCACGTCGATCGAGCGGAGCTTGAACACGACCGGCTTGTTGATCGGCAGGTAGAGCTCCGAGGAGACGACCGGCTTACCGGCGCCGGGGTAGGAGAACTCGAAGGCGAACTGCCGCGCGGTCACGTTCACCGTCATCTCGCCCTTCTTGCTGTTCTCGTTGGCGCGCAGGACACTGTAGGCGTAGCCGCACATGCTCAGGATCAGCAGCGCCGGCACCGCGGTCCAGACGACTTCGAGGCGAGTGTTCCCGTGGATCGGGGGACCGTCCAGCTCCTCCTGCCCGGGGCGCATCCGGAACTTCCAGACCGAGAACAGCACGACGGTCAGGACGAGCACGAAGATCGGCACGGTGGCGATCAGCAGGACGTCGTACAGCGTGCGGGTTCTGCCGAGCTGAACCGAGGCCTTGGACGGGAACCAGGGGACCAGTAGTGCGAGCACGACCCCGATCACCGAGAGGATCACCCAGGTCACGAGCATCTGCCGGATCGGACGGTTACGCACGGCGGTGTTGAATCTCCGAGCCCTCGGTCGTCACTTAGTCCCGCATCCTAAGCGTTCTGGTCGACGAAGGAAGTCAGGCGTCATGTCGGTCGCTTCGCCTTAACAGTGAGCGATAAAAGCGTCCGACAACTGACAGCGTCGACTATGATTGAGGCAAATGTTGCAAGCTAGTGCCGAAGTGACGCTGTCGTTCACCAATCGGCTTGGTCAGGAGGCGTGATGCAGGTACGCGAGGGGATGTCCGAAACCGTCTTGACGGTCGGCCCGAACCACACACTCCGCGAAGCCGCCGCGGCGATGTGCCGCCGTAACGTAGGCGCCGCGGTGGTGCTAGACCCGGACGCGCCCGGTCCCGGAGTAATCACCGAGCGGGACGTCCTGCGCGCGGTCGGCTCGGGCGAGGACCCCGACCGAGAGCTGGTCGCCGAGCACCTGACCACGAACCTGACCTTCGCCTCGCCGGACTGGTCGCTGGAGCAAGCGGCCGCCGCGATGGTGCGGGGCCGCTTCCGCCACCTGGTCGTGGTCACCGGCGGCGAGCTCGCCGGCATCCTGTCGATGCGCGACATCGTGCGCTGCTGGACGGGGGACGGCGCGAGCTGCGAAGTCCCGGCCGCCGAGACGTATCAGGCCGCGGCGACCTAGCATCAGGGCGCGGCGACCTGCCGTCGGGGCGCCCTGAGGTGACGCTGGGCGGGTCCGGGACGGCCCGGAGGGGCGCGGCGCCCGGTCCCTTCAATCGGGGGCAATTTCCAGCATTCCGGGCGGCTCGTCGCGCTGGTTCAGGATTCTGCCCCGTGACCGGGCAAGATCCTGCACGAGCCGTGCGGGCGTCTCGCAATGCTGGAATTTGCCCCGCGGGCCCCCGTCCCGGAGGCATCCGAGACCGGAGGTGCTGCGGGCCGGTGTTAGTGGAAGTGCTCTTCGGGGAGCTCGGCGATGTCACGCCGGGTGTCCGCCACCCACCTGATGATGATGATCACAAGCGCGACCAGGCCGACGACGCTGAGGATCAGGTTGATCGTGGTTCCGATCACGATCAGCGTGATCGCGATCGCGCACATGATCGGCAGCAGGCTGGGGCTTGGGAGGTGAATCTCCTCGCCGGCCGGCGGCGCCGGAACCGGGTGGTCGCTCTCGCTCACGGATGGACGTAGATCGCAGCCGCCACGAACGTGATCCCGAACATGACGGCGCAGACCGCGCCCGCGATCAGACCGGTGCGGATGTTCTTGCGTGCAAGCCTTCGGTCCATGGTGGTTCGGGAGGCTACAACTTCCGGTCGGCGACCATCGTTCCGAACAGCAGGGCTAGGTAGGCGAGCGAGAACAGATAGAGGCGCAGCGCGGTCCGGCGGTCCGCCTTGCGGTAGAGCGTTACCGCGCCGGCGACGAAGGCCAGCCCGAGCACGATCGACCCGATCAGGTACGCGACCCCGAACTCCCCGGCGCAGAACGGCAGCTGCGTGATCGCATACAGAAGCAGCGTGTAGAGCACGATCTGCCGGCGGGTCTCGCGCTCGCCTCGGACGACCGGCATCATCGGCACCCCGACGCGCGCGTACTCGTCCTTCATCAGCAGGCTGAGCGACCAGAAGTGCGGCGGCGTCCAGTAGAAGACGATCGCGAACAGATACACGGCGGTCCACGACAGCGAGCCCCGCGTCGCGGCCCAGCCGACCAGGGGCGGCACCGCGCCGGCGGCCCCGCCGATCACGATGTTCTGTGCCGTTCGCCGCTTGAGCCAGATCGTGTACACGCCGACGTAGCCAACGAACCCGGCCAGGGCCAGGGAGGCAGCCAGCAGGTTGACGGTCAGCGAGAGGAGCGCGAACGACAGCCCGCACAGCACGAAGCCGAAGATCAGGGCCGCCCGGGGGGACACTCGGCCGGCCGGGATGGGCCGGGACGCGGTCCGCTTCATTTGCGCGTCGATGTCGCGGTCGTAGTAGTGGTTGACGGCACCCGCCCCGCCCGCCGACAGATAGCCGCCCAGGCAGGTCAGCGCGATCTTCGAGACGGGCGGGTTCCCGGCGATTTCCATCGCGGTGATCGTCGTGAACAGCAGTAGCGTCTGGACCTTCGGCTTGGTCAGCTCGAAGTAGTCCGCCAGCAGCTGGCGCGCCCCGCTGAGGACCGGGGTCGACCGGGCCGTGCTGACAGACGAGGAGCTCACGGCGCTAGACCCGCGCGAACTGCTCGCTGCCGCCGGTCTTCTGGGCCACGCCGGTGGACCGCTCGACCTGGCGGCGGATGTCGCGCATCGGCTCGACCGAGCGGACGCGCGGGATCACGTCGAAGTTGTTGACCGGCGGGGGAGAGGGCACGAACCACTCGAGCGTGTTCCCCTTCCACGGATCCGGTCCTGCCACCGCCCCGCGCTTGTAGTTGAGCGCGATGTTCATCACCGTGAGCAGGATGCCGACCGCGAGGATGAACGCGCCGATGGTCGAGATCAAGTTGTACGTCGACCAGCCCAGTCCCGGCTGGTAGGTGTAGATCCGTCGTGGCATCCCGGACAGACCGAGTGCGTGCTGGACGAAGAACGTCAGGTTGAAACCGAGGAACGTGAACCAGAACGAGATCTTCCCGAGGCGTTCGTTCAGGAGCCGGCCCGTCATCTTCGGGAACCAGTAGTACAGCCCCGCGAGCACGGGGAACACCGCCCCGCCGAAGATCGTGTAGTGGAAGTGGGCGACGACGAAATAGGTGTCGTTGAGCTGCCAGTCGACCGGGAACACGGCGAGGAAGATCCCAGTGATCCCACCGACCAGGAAGATCGCGATCATCCCGATCGCGTAGTAGAGCGAGGTCGTCATCACGAGCGACCCTCGCCACAGGGTGGCGATCCAGTTGAAGATCTTCACCCCGGTCGGCACCCCGATCAGGAACGAGCTCAGCATGAAGAACCCGAGCACGACGATCGGGAGCGGCGAGGCGAACATGTGGTGGGCCCACACCAGTGTGGCCAGGAACGCGATCACGGCGATGGAGGCGGCCATCGCCTTGTAGCCGAAGATCGGCTTGCGCGAGTAGACGGGGATGACCTCGGAGATGATCCCGAAGCCGGGCAGCACCATGATGTAGACCTCGGGGTGGCCGAAGAACCAGAACAGGTGCTGCCAGAGAATCGGCGAGCCGTGGGCAGTGGGGTCGAACCAGTGCGTTCCGAAATGGCGGTCGGTGAGCAGCATGGTCACCGCCGCGGCCACGACGGGCAGGGCGATGATCAGCAGGATCGCGTAGATCAGGATGGCCCAGATGAACAGCGGTACGCGGCCCCAGCTCATTCCCGGCGCGCGCATGTTGACGATCGTGGCGTAGAAGTTGATCGCGCCCAGCAGGGAGGAGATGCCGGTCAGGTGGATGAGGAAGATCCAGGCGTCCTGCCCGCCGCTCGGCGAGAACTCGATGCTGGACAGCGGCGGGTAGCTCCACCATCCCGCCTCGGGCGGATGCCAGAAGAGCGTGGCATAGAACACGATCCCTCCGGCCAGCAGCAGCCAGTAGGAGAGCGCGTTGAGCCGCGGGAAGGCCATGTCCCGCGCGCCGATCATCAGCGGCACGAAGTAGTTGCCGAAGCCGGCCATCACCGGCACCACGAACAGGAAGATCATCGTGGTGCCGTGGAGGGTCAGCAGCTGGTTGTAGGTCTGGCCGCTGAGGAGCGTATTGCTCGGCTCCGACAGCTGGACGCGCATCAGCAGCGCTTCGACGCCGCCCAGCATGAAGAACACGAACGTCGTGACCAGGTACATGATCCCGATCTTCTTGTGATCGGTGGTGGTGACCCAGTCGATCCAGCGCTTCGTCTGGCGCGGCGTGCTCACCGACCGGGTGAGCACCTGCGGCGCCGGTCTGGTGAGCTGCTGAGGCTCGGCCGTGGTCACTGACATCGGCAGTCTCCTAGAGGTTTCCGGTCTTCGTGAGGTACTCCCGCAGCTGGGTCACCTGCGAGTTGGCGGTCTCGATCTTCTGCTGCTGCTGGGTCAGCCAGGTCTGATACTGACTGGGTGACACCACGTTCACAAGCGCGGTCATGTAGGCGTGCTGCCGGCCGCACAGCTGGGCGCACTGGCCGTGATAGAGCGCCGGCCCCTTTGCCTTGAACCAGGTGTAGGTGGTGTAACCCGGCACCGCGTCAACCTTCCCGCCCAGCGACGGCACCCACCAGGAGTGGATCACGTCGCTTGCGGTGATGCTGAGCACGACGGTCGTGTCAGACGGCACATACATCTCCTGGTAGGAGTAGGGGAGCTTGGTCGCGAACGGGTTGCTCCGGCAGGCGGCGCCGTACACGTAGCGCCAGATGTACTGACGGCCCTGGACGCAGATGATCAGCTCCTTGCCGTTGGGCGGCGTGGGCTGGGTCAGCGAGGACTCGAGGAACGGGGCGCTCGAGTTGGGCGGGTTGATGATGCTGCCCAGCTTCGCGAACGTCACCACGGTCAGGATCACGAGGACCACGGCGGCCCCGACGGTCCAACCGACCTCGAGCTGGGTGTTGCCGTGGATCTGGGCCGCCACCGGGTTCTTCTTGGCGCGGAACCGGTACACCGAGTAGACCAGCGCGCCCTCGACGAGCACGAACACCACCGCGGCGATGTACAGGATGATCATGTACAGCGAGTGGATCTGGTTGGCGTTCGGCGAGCCCCCGGCCTTGGGGGTGATGAAGTTCGCGAACGCGCTCGGCGCGAGCACGAGCGAGAGGACCGAGGTCGCCAGCGCTGCGCACACGAGCCGGGCGGTGCGGCGGCGGCGCTGGGCGTCGGAAGCGTCGGATCGCAAGGCGCGAGATTCTATCCAGGCCCGCCCTGGCTTGATCCGCCGGTGTTGACGGGCAGGGCGGCGCAGCGGGGCATGCGAATGACGGCGCCTGGGTGGTCGCGCCGAACCGCACAAGGATGAAGTTGGCGGCGCCTGCCGACGGCCCCGTTTGACCCTGGCGCCCGGACGGCGCCGGGCACTAACCCGACCCAGGCGCCCGGGCGGCGCCGGGCAGTAACCCGACCCTGGTTCCCGGACCCGCTGTGGGGTCTCTCCGACCCTGGCGCCTGGACGGCGCCAGGCAGTATTTATACTCGCCGCCCTTGCGTGCACCGCGGGGTATCCGAGCGACGGCCTGTGTCCTCGTCGCGGCCGGTATCGCCCTGCCGGTCCTGCGGCGGCGGGCCAAGATCCCGCGTCCGGTCGTGCTCGCCGGCGCCGGTCTCGTCGCCCCGGCCGCGCTGTGCGTCGCGATGCCGCGGGCGCGTTCCCGGGACATCGCCCTGTGCGCGCTGAACATGTGGGCCTACCTGGCCGCCTACGAGATGCCCCACGACAATCCCGAGCAGCTCGAGCACCGGGTGCTGGTGGAGTACCCGATCGTGATCGACCGCGCCCTCGGGCTCGGGGTGCCGCCGACGCTGCGGCTGCAGCGGGCGTTCTCGGCCCCCGGATCGGTCAACCGGTTCGAGCGGGTGCTCGTGTGGTGCCATTGGATGTGGTTCACGGTTCCCCACGCGACCCTGGCGTACGTGGTGTGGCGCAGGCCCGAACGCGCGGCGAGCTCTGCGGTGCGGATGTATGCCGTGTTCGACCTGGGCGCGGTGTTCTACTGGGCGATCCCCACCGCGCCGCCCTGGTGGGCGGCCGAGCGTGGCCGTCTCGATGACGGCCGTCCGCTGCGTGTGCGCCGGATGATGATCGAGTATGGCCAGCAGTTCTGGGGTGACCGCTGGGGCGCCCTTTACGATGTCCTAGGAGGAAATCCGCTTGCTGCCATGCCCTCGCTGCATTTCGCCACGTCGCTCATGGGCGCGCACCTGCTGGCTGAAGTCGGACCGGTCTCGGGTGCCGTGGGGTGGACGTATGCCGCGACCCTGGGGCTCGCGCTGGTGTACCTCGGCGAGCACTATGCGGTGGATCTGATCGGCGGCGCCGCGCTGGCCGAGACGGTCCGGAACACGTTGCCGCGCCTGACTCCCGCGTACCGGCGCATCTCGGCTGCGTTCCAGGCCCTCGAGTCGCGCGCGGCGCAGTAGGTGAGCGCGCGCCGCTCCACCACGAACGGTGATGAGCTCCCGCGCGTCCGCCTGACCCGGGGACGGCTGCTTGGCTTGCTCGTGTTCGTGGCCTCCGCGCTGGCCTTCCTGTACTTCGTGCTGCCGAAGCTGCTCGGCCTCAACGAGACGTGGAACCGGATCCAGCACGGCAACGCGTGGTGGCTCGCGCTCGGCGCGGTACTCGAGGTCTGCTCATTCCTGGGTTACATCGTGCTGTTCCGCGGCGTGTTCATCAAGGAACATTCAGATTTGTCGGCGGCGCCTGGCGGCGGCGCCTTAGCACGGATCGACTGGCCCGAGAGCTACCAGATCACGATGGCCAGCGTGGCCGCGACGCGCGTGTTCGCCACGGCCGGCGCCGGCGGGATCGCGTTGACGGCGTGGGCCTTGCGCCGTTCGGGAATGGGACGGCGCACAGTCGCCAGCCGCATGATCGCGTTCCTGGCGCTGCTCTACGGGGTCTATATGGCCGCGTTGGTGATCGTCGGGGTGGGCCTGTACATCGGCGTGATCCCCGGGCCGGCCCCGTTCGCGATCACGATCGTCCCCGCGATCTTCGGCGCGGTGGTGATCGCGCTGTTCCTGTGTATCTCGGTGCTGCCGGCGGACATCCACCGGGTGATCGGGCCGCTGACCGCCGGCCGGGGGGGTGTGGCCCGGTTGGCCTTACGGTTCTCGGCCGCGTCGGCGACGGCGGCCGTCGGGGTCCGCACCGCGATCCAGCTGCTGCGCGAACGCCACCCGTATCTGCTCGGGGCCCTGGCCTGGTGGGGGTTCGACATCGCCGTTCTGTGGGCGTGCTTCCACGCGTTCGGGGGCTCGCCGCCCAAGGGCGTGATCGTGATGGCCTACTTCGTCGGCATGCTCGCCAACACGCTGCCGCTGCCGGGGGGAATCGGCGGCGTCGACGGTGGCATGATCGGAGCGTTCACAGCCTTCGGGGTCAACGTCGAGCTGTCGGTCGTCGCGGTTCTGGCCTACCGCGCGTTTGCCTTCTGGCTACCCACGTTGCCGGGAGCCGTCGCCTACTTGCAGCTCCGGCGTACAGTTCACCGCTGGGGCACCGAGACTCCGGGCGTCCTGCGCCGTGCGCCCGGGGGAGTGGGCAGCACAACGTGATCGTGCGACTATACTTTATGAAGTGACGACTAACCCGGATCAGAGAATCGAGAACGTGATCATCGTGGGCAGCGGGCCCGCGGGCTACACGGCCGCGCTGTACGCGGCCAGGGCCAACCTCGAGCCGCTCGTGATCGAGGGATTCGCGTGGGGTGGACTGCTCCAGCAGACCACCGACGTCGAGAACTACCCAGGCTTTTCCGAGGGGATCATGGGTCCGGAGATGATGCAGCACTTCCGCGACCAGGCTGAGCGCTTCGGCGCGCGCCTGGAGACCGACGACGCGACCCAGATCGAGATCTCACGCGACGGCGGGCTGCACAAGGTCTGGGTCGGCGACGACGTCCACCTGACGCGCGCCGTGATCCTGGCCATGGGGGCGCAGCACCGCAAGCTCAATGTGCCGGGCGAGGCAGAGCTGTCGGGCCGCGGCGTCAGCTACTGCGCGACCTGCGACGCTGCATTCTTCCGCGAGGCACCGACGTTGATCATCGGCGGCGGCGATTCCGCGATGGAGGAGGCGATGTTCCTCTCCAAGTTCGCGGCCAAGGTGGGGATCGTGCATCGGCGCGACGAGTTCCGCGCGTCGAAGATCATGCTCGAGCGTGCCCGAGCGATCCCGAATATCGAGTTCATCACCCCCTATGTGGTCGAGGAGTTCAGCGGCGAGAACGGGTCCCTGACGATCGCGCGACTGCGCAACACCGTCGACGGCTCGATCCGCGAGCTGCCGGTCACCGGCGCGTTCATCGCGGTCGGGCACGACCCGCAATCCCAGCTCGTCGAGGGCCAGGTCGAGACCGACGCCGAGGGATACGTGGTCACCAAGGGCCGCTCGACTTTGACCGGCATTCCCGGCGTGTTCGCGGCCGGCGATCTCGTCGACCACACCTACCGGCAGGCCGTGACTGCGGCGGGTTCCGGGTGTCAGGCCGCGCTCGATGCTGAGTGGTATCTGCGCGACACGCCGTTCCCGATCGAAGACACGGCCGGCGCCGCGACTGCCTGACGCCGAGCGAGAGCCGCGAGGCTAGTAGGGGCAGCCGTTGGCCGGGCCGAAGTTGTTCGACGCCGGCGCGGAGTTCATGCTCAGCGCGAAGTCCTGGGTCCAAGTCCCGGGACCGGTCGCGAATCCCCCGACCGCGCGGGCGCTGACCCCGGTGCCGACGTTGCGGTAGGCGGGGTTCAGGATGTTCTGGCAGTGGCCGGTGCTCGCCATCCAGGCCCGGACAACCCCGCGCGGTGTGGCAAAACCCGTGGCGATGTTCTCGCCGGCCATCCGCCAGTCGTATCCGACGGCGCCGATCCTGGAGGCGAAGTTCGTGCCGTGGGTGAACTCGTCGCTCGAGACCATCACATTGGTCCAGCCCTGGGCCGAGCGATTGAGCAGCGGGGAGGCGCTCAGCGCCGGAAGGTGATGGAGCGCGCGCTGCTGGTTGATCAGGCAGACCACCGCACCCCGCAGGATCTGGGGGGAGGTGCTTTCGACCGGGTCGCTCGCGCCCGAGCAAGCGGAGGCCGCGCGGGCACCGGCTCGGTGCGAACGCCGCTTGTGGTGCTTGGGATGCGCCGTGGTGGCGGTAGCAGCCGGGACCACGGCGAGCATCGAACTGGCCAGGACGGTCAGGATCGCGAGCACGAGCCGGCGGAGGCGAGGACGCCGACCGTCACAACTCGATCGGGGACCCCTGCGATCCATCGGCATGGCGGGAGAATCGTCCGGTTGGCCATCGCCCTCACAGGGCTTCCAGCTTAAATGGCCAATTTGCGTAGAGAAGTGATGCGAAAGTGATCGGTCGCGACGCTTATCTCCCAATTTGGGAGGAAGCTGGCGCGCGCCGCGGAACTAATAGGGTTGTCGGCGGCGCCGCAAGGCGGGGCGTGGGCTCTTAATCCTCGTAGCTGAAGAAGCCTTCGCCGGTATGACGCCCGACTCGCCCGGACATCACCAGCGAGCGGAGCAGGGGCGCCGCGCGGTAGCGCTCCTCGCGACGCTCGTCGTAGAGGCCGTCGAGCACGGCGAGCACGTGGTCGAGGCCGATCTCATCGGCCCAGGCGAGGATCCCGCGCGGATAGTTGAGGCCATGGACCATCCCGGCGTCGACGTCTTCGGCGCTGCCGACGCCCTCGGCGATCGCGAACGCGGCCTCGTTGACCACCTGGCAGACGATCCTGCCCAGGACCAGCCCGGGCGCGTCGCCGACCCACGCGGTGTGCTTGCCGAGGGTCGCGAAGAACCGCTCGGCGGCGGCCCCAGCCGAGCCGGCGCTGTCCGGCCCGCGGGTGAGCTCCACGAGCGTCGCTTGCTCGAGCGGTGGGAGCGCATGAAAGCCGACCGCGCCGCCGCCGGGGTCGAGCATGACCAGCGAACCCGCACCGCACAGGATGGCCTGGGGTCCACCCTGGAGGGGGGCGTCCTGCTCCTCTCCCTGAGTCAGATCGAGGATCAAGAACGGGGGCTCTCGTCCCTGGGCCTCCTCCGGGAACGCCACGTCCCAGCCGGCGGACTGCGCGGCATCGGCGAGGGCGTGCGCGAGCGGAGAGTGGCCGGCGATCACGATCAACCCGTCGCCGCCGCCGGCCTGAAGGGGCTCGGGATCGGGCGGGCGGTATTGACTGGAACCCCCGGGGTACTCGTAGTAGCCGCGCCCCGACTTGCGCCCCAGGCGGCCCGCGGCGACGGTGCGCACGGTGATCGGCGACGGGCGCCAGCGCGGCTCGCCGAAGCTCTGCTCGTAGAACGAGCGCGAGACGTCCAGGCCGACGTCGACCCCGACCAGGTCCATCAGCTCGAACGGCCCCATCCGAAACCCGCCCCCCATGCGGCAAATGCGATCGATCTCCTCGAGCGGCGCGATGCGCTCCTGGAGCAGCTTCAGCGCCTCGAGGCCAAACGGCCGGTTGCACCGGTTGACCAGGAAGCCCGGCCCGTCCACGGCGATGATCACATGCTTGCCCATCGCGTCGCCGGCGGCCCGGGCCAGAGCCAGCGCCGCGTCCGAGGATTGCTCGCCGGCGACCACCTCGAGCAGGCGCATGACCGGAGGCGGATTGAAGAAGTGCATGCCGACGACCCGCTCGGGGCGCTTGGCTCCCGCGGCGATCGCCGTGACCAGCAGCGACGAGGTGTTGCTCGCCAGCACGCACTCGTCGGCGACGATGCCGTCCGACAACCGCGCGAACAGCTCGTGCTTGAGCTCCAGGCGCTCGGGCGCCGCCTCGATCACCAGCTCGCACGCGGCAAGATCCTCGAGCGCGGGGGCCGCTTGCAGCCGGTCGCGAGCCGCCGCCGCCTGCGAATCGCTCAGTCGGCCACGCTCGACGCCCCGGTCCAGCTGGGCCCGGATCCGCTCGAGCCCCCGGCCGAGCGCCTCCGGGATCGGGTCGTGCAGCAGCGTGCGGGCACCGGATAGACAGCCGAGCTGAGCGATCCCGGCGCCCATCGTGCCGGCGCCGGCGACTCCGATGATGTTTGGGGGGCCGGGGGTGGGCGGGGGGGTGGGCCGGGGGGGTGGGCGGGGTTCCCAATTTACGCGGGCACGAGCGCATTAATGCCGGTCAACGCGCGCCCGATGATCAGCTTCTGGATCTGCGAGGTGCCCTCGTACAGCGTGGTTACGCGCGCATCCCGGAGGTAGCGCTCGACCGGGTAGTCGTCGACGTAGCCGGAGCCGCCGTGAACCTGGATCGCGGCGTTGGCGCACTTGACCGCGGCCTCGGTGGCATAGAGCTTCGCGACCGAGGTCTCAGTGGTGTTCGGCTGGCCGGTGTCCTTCAGGTAACCGGCGCGCCACACGAGCATCCGCGAGGCGTCGGTCTCCAGCGCGATGTCCGCGATCATCTCCTGGACGAGCTGGAAGCTCGCGATCGGGCGCCCGAACTGCTGTCGCTCCTTGGAATACCGAACCGAAGCGTCGAGGCAACCCTGGCAGATGCCGACGCACCCGGACGCCACGCTGTAGCGCCCGGAGTCGAGGGAGCTCATGGCGACCTTGAAGCCGTCGCCGATCTCGCCGAGCATCGCACCGTCGGGTACCTCGACGTCGGTGAGCGAGATCTCCGCCGTGTCAGATCCACGCAGCCCAAGCTTGTGGTGGACGGGCGACGGCTGGTAGCCGGGCTGCTCGGTATCGACGAGGAAGCAGGCGAGCCCACGATGGGCGAGATCAGGATCGGTCTGGGCGAACACGAGCGCGAGGCGCGCGTAGTTGCCCATCGAGATGAACATCTTGGCCCCGTTGATGACCCAGCCCGAGTCGGTCTTCTTGGCCCGGGTGCGCTGGTTGGCGGCGTCCGACCCGGTGTCGGGCTCGGTTAGGGCGAAGCACGCGAGCCACTCGCCCGAGCACAGCTTCGGCAGGTAGTACCGCTTCTGCTCCTCGGTGCCCCAGCGCACGAGCGCCGAGCACACGAGCGAGGTCTGGACGGACACGACCGTCCGCATCGCTGAGTCGCCGCGGCCGATCTGCTCGACGATCAGCCCGTAGGTCAGATAGTCCAATCCGGCCCCACCGTACTCCTGGGGCACGATCGCCCCGAGGTAGCCCTGCGCCGCGATCTTCTCGACCAGTTCGAGGTCGAAATGTTCGTTGCGATCGTTCTCGCGCGCGCGCTCGACGATCTCGTTGTCGGTGAAGGCACGCGCCGTCTCGCGGACCAGGCGCTGCTCGTCGGTGAGCTCGAAGTCCATGGTCCGGACGCTACCGGAGCGGGGGCGGCCGTGTGCCGCCCCCGCTGTCCGGTCAATCCCCTGTCTCTAGGACGCGGGGGGCAGCATCGACGGGGCCGTCGTTGCCGGCGAGACCTGGATCGTCACCGGCGCGGAGGCGCCGCCGACGTTCCCGCGGTCGTCGTAGATTCGGGCGCGGAACTCGTACGCGCCCGCCTTGCCGAACGTCCAGCCGAACTGGAACGTGGAGGCGAAGTTGACTACCCGAATTTCCTCGTTGTGCCAGTTACCGTCGGCGCCGAGGACCTGCAGGTAGACAAAGCGGCCGGCCTTGTCCGGGAGGACGGTGCCGGTGAATGTCACATGACCCCCGATGTCCGAGGTGGTGGAGCTCGGGGTCAGCGTCAGGACGTCCTGAACGCCCTCGAACAGCACGGCGCTGTGACGGTGCGGAGCCAGCGTGGTCCGGACCTGGTAGACCGTGTTGTACCCCGGCGTCTGCGGGGCAAACGAGTAGCTACCGTCAGTACCCGTCGTCGTGTCGGCGATCGGGGTGAACTGACCCTGGTACGCGTTGCGGGCCCAGAGAGTCACCGGTGTGTTCGGTTCGGGGGTCGACGTCGAGCCGGGCTCGTCGAGGACTCCGGAGATGGTGACCGACTGGCCGTAGGAGATCAGCTGATCGGAGCTGGTGATCGTGAAGCCAGGCACCTGCTTCTGCTGGATCGCCACGGTGATGGGGTTCGAGGCTCCCGTGATGTTGCGGGCGTCACCGGGGAACAGGACCCGGGTTGTGTGGTCGCCCGCGATCCGCCACGCGTACGTGATGACGTAGTTCGAACCGCCACCGAGACGGCCGATCTTCAGGTCATGCCAGTTGCCGTCGGCCGTCTCCTCCTGGAGCACGACCCGCTCACCCGCGTGATTCGGGGTGACCGATCCGGTGAAAGTGACCGGCTGTCCGGTGAGCGCGGTGTTCGTGCTCGCGGCGGCGCTGACCAAAGCCGACACGCGCTCGAACACGGTTCGGCTGTGAATCTGGTGGATGCCTGCCTCGCGCACGAACCAACTGCGGTTGGTCAGTACAACGTCCTCGGCACGAGTGAACTCATAGAACCCGTGCGGGTCAGTTGTGGTTTGCCCGACCTTGGTGTAGCCAAAGCCAGAGCCCGCCAGGTGGTGATACAGCACGATCGTCTGACCACCTACGGGGCCGACGTTGAGGTGACCGTAGATGAACACCCCCTGCCCGGCGTCGATCGGGTTGGGGATGGCGTTGATGGTGAGACCTTGATTGTGCCTCGGCGCAGCAAGGACAACGCTCGGTACGGCGACAGCCAAGAGCGTGGTCACCACTGACGCGAGCACGGCAAGGCGAAGGCGCATAGCGCTCCTTTCCCAGCGTGTTGTATGTGGCGCCGCCGCTGGACTCCCGGCTCCTCACCAGGCGGTGGCGAATGAGACGGCCCTCAAAACACGCACCCCACCGGAAAGTTGCGCTGGTCTTTAGACTCGCCCTCGGTGGACCCGTTTACCCTCGTGGTCGTCGTCGGTTTGGCCGCCCTGGTGCTGGTGTTCTGGATGCTGGGGCGCTACTACCCGGGCTCGGGACTGGAGCAGCTGGGGCTCAAGTCCGCACGGGAGCTGACCGAGCGGCGGGAGGCGCTCGAGGCCGAGGATCTCGATCAGATGCTGCGCGCTCACAACGCGCGCAAGCGGGCCCGGGGAGAGGCAGAGGTGACTGCCGAGGAGCTCGAGGCGCGTGTGCTCCGGGAGATGTCAAGGCGCGGCAGACGTGTGGAGTGAGGACCACCGCGGCGGACCGACTTGGCCCGCTGCCTGATCATCGGGTGTGGCTGCCGGGGCCGCTTGCTCGCGGCGGAGCTGATCGCGCGCGGGCACGCGGTACGGGCCACGACGCGCGACCCCGACCGGCGCGCGGAGATCGAGGCAGTGGGCGCCGAGGCGGTGGTCGGTGATCCGGACGTGATCGCGACGCTGGCCGGCGCGCTCGATCACGTGACCGTGGCCTGCATCCTGCTCGGCTCGGCCGTCGGACCGCCGGGGAAACTGGCCGCGCTCCACGGCTCGCGGCTCGAGATGCTTCTCACCCGCATGGTCGACACGACGGTTCGTGGCGTGGTCTATGAGGCGGCGGGTACGGTCGATCCGGCGGTGTTGCAAGCCGGCGCGACGCGCGTGCGGATGCGCTGCGAGGACGCCCACATCCCTTACGCGCTGCTCGACGCGGACACCACCGATCCGCACGCGTGGACGCTGGCCGCGGTGGCCGCGGTGGAGCGTGCGCTCGATGGCGACCACGGTCGGCCGCGATAAACTGAAACTCAAAATATATAAAAGGCGATCGGAATTTGGAGGCCTAGATGGCTGACTATGCGAACGACGTGCTGGTCGAGCCGGAGTGGCTCGAGCAGCACCTGAACGACGACTCGGTGAGGATCGTTGAGGTAGACGAGAATCCCGCGCTCTACAAGGAGGCCCACATTCCGGGCGCGATCGGGTTCGACTGGCGCCTGGACCTCCAGGATCAGGTCAAGCGCGACTTTCTCGGTCCCGAGGAGTTCGGCGCCCTGTTCGGCAGCCGCGGCGTGTCAAACGACCATCTGATCGTCCTGTACGGGGACCGCAACAACTGGTTCGCCGCCTACACCTACTGGTATCTGAAGTACTACGGGCATGACAACGTCAAGCTCCTGAACGGACCGCGCGAGCGGTGGATCGCCGAGGGTCGGCCGACCACGACCGACGTTCCGGACTACGCGGCGAGCACTTTCAGCGCCAGGCCCGGGAACGATTCGATTCGGGCCAAGCGCGACGAGGTCCTATCCGCGCTGCACGACTCGCACCAGCTCGTCGACGTGCGTTCGCCGCAGGAGTACTCGGGCGAGCTGATCGCGATGCCCGGGTACGAGAGCGAGGGCGCTCAGCGCGCCGGCCACATCCCGGGCGCCAAGTCGATCCCCTGGGCACAGGCGGTCAAGGAGGATGGGACGTTCAAGTCAGCGGACGAGCTGCGCGACCTGTACGGCGGCAAGGGCGTTTTGTCGGGCGAGCCGATCATCGCCTACTGCCGGATCGGCGAGCGCTCGGCGCACACCTGGTTCGTGCTCCACGAGCTGCTCGGCGAGTCGGACGTGAAGAACTACGACGGGTCGTGGACCGAGTGGGGGAACCTGGTCAACGTCCCGATCGAGAAGGGCTGAGGCGCGCTGCTGAGGTGTCCTCGGAGGTGAGCAACGGCCCGATCCGATCGAACAGGTCGGCGAGGATCCGGGCCGTTGCCCCCCAGATCAGGTTCTCGCCGACGACGTAAGTGTCGGTTCGGATCGGGACGCCCCGGCGGATGAGTCGCCGGCGGCCGTACCCGGAGAGCAGGGCGTCGAGTGGCAGCTCGAGCACCTCGGCCACCTCGCTCGGGCTCGGCGTCCAGGTCTGGCCCGGGTCGATCAGACCCACGAAGGGGTACACGGCGTAGCCGGTCGCGATGGTCGGAGTGGGCTGCAGGGCGCCGACGATCTCGACCGTGTCGGCCGGCAATCCGATCTCCTCGTGGGCCTCGCGCAGGGCGGTCTCGCTGAGGTCCCGCTCGCCCTCCTCGTAGCGTCCGCCGGGGAACGAGATCTCCCCGGGATGCCGGCGCAGATCGTCCTGTCGTTTGGTGAACACGGCGTGCAACCGCCCGTGATCGAGATACAGCGGGACGAGGACCGCGGCGTTGGTTGCCCCGCGGACCTCGAGCGTCAGGGCCTCCGGTACCGACAGCAGCACCGGCCGAAGGTTCTCGGCCAGATGATCGTTCCCGGATGGCATCGGCTGACTATATTCGCGTGAGGTGCGTGCGCTGATCGTGGTCGACGTCCAAAACGACTTCTGCCCCGGCGGCGCGTTGGCCGTGCCCGACGGGGACGCGGTCGTCGAACACGTCAACCGGCTCGCGTCCGAGGCCTCGTTCGTCGTGGCCACGCGCGACTGGCATCCGCCCGATCACGGCTCGTTCGCGGACCAGGGCGGTCCGTGGCCCGTGCACTGCGTTTCGGGTACTTCAGGGGCGCAGTTGCATCCGGGAATCGAGCGGGACGCGATCGATGTCGTCATCGACAAGGGCCAGGCGGTCGACACCGAGGGCTATTCCGGGTTCGAGGGGACGGGCCTTGCGGACGTCTTGCGCTCGCGCGGGGTCGACGCGGTCGACGTCGCCGGGCTCGCGCTCGATTACTGCGTTCGCGCCACCGCGCTCGACGCCAAGGCAGCCGGATTCGACGTGGTCGTCCACCGCGGAGCGACGCGTGCCGTCGAGGTGGCGCCGGGGGACGGAGAGCGCGCGGTCGAGGAGCTGCGCGCCGCCGGGATCTCCGTCGTCGATTAGCGGGCCGCGAGGCCGAAGGCCTCGTCGGTGCGGCCCGCGGAATCAATCATCGTCCAGCGGGTTGAAGAGCAGCCCGGTCGGGACCTTGGGGAAGAAGTAAGTCGACTTGGGGGGCATGCTCTCGCCGTCGGCTGCGACCTCCCGCACCTGCTCGATCGGGGTCGCGGCGACGAAAAACGCCGCGTCGTAGTCGCCGGTCATGACCGCGTCGAGCGCCTCGTCGAAGTTGCGCGCGTAGCCGAGGCCGTTGAGGTGGTCGATGTCGTCGTCGGTCATCCCCAGGGCTCCCTTGAGGATCAGCGCTTCGAGCACGGCGGTGTCGAGTCGTCGGTATGGCTCGGCGTGGTCGTCGAGCGCCGCGTCGGCGATCGCCTGGTCCTTGAGTGTGAGCATGAACGGCTGGCGCGAGTGGGCGTCGATGTAGCCCATCGAGACCGGCTGCCCGTACACGGGGCCGAGCTCGGTGGTGTTATCGAGGCGGCGGATCTCGAAGTCGCGCCGGATCGCCTGGGCGAGCGCCTCCTGCTGCTCGGGGCGCAGGTCGCGCAGCAGCCGATGGGTGGGGAACACGGTCAGGCCGGGGTCCTCGAGCGACACCAGGCACATCAGGACGTACCGGTGCGGACCCTCGCCGCCGATCTCCTCGGCGTAGACACGGGCGGTCTCGTAGCGGTGGTGGCCGTCGGCGATCAGCAGCTCCGTTGCCCTCAGGGCGTCGGTGATCGCGCTGACCGCGTTTGGATCGGCGATTCGCCACACCCGGTTGACGGTCCCGTCTTCGTCGGTGGCGCGTCCCCAGGGCTCGCCCGTGGTGGTTTGGTCGAGGATGCCGGAGACCGTGTTCGCCGGGTCGTCGAACAACGAGAAGATCGGGGAGAGGTTGGCCTTCGTGGCGCGGGTGAGCCGCAGCCGATCCTCTTTGGGGCCCGGGTGCGTGCGCTCGTGCGGACGGATGCGGCCCGGGCCATATTCCTCCACGCGCACGCGTGCCAGGAAGCCCTGCCGCTTTCGGATCTGCCCGTCTGGACCGGTGTAGCTCTGCTCGAGTGCCCACAGCGCCGGCTCCTCGTCGCGGACGATCACCCCGTCGCTACGCCACGACGCGAACTGTCGCGCGGCGGTCTCGTAGGGGTCATCGCCGACCGGCAGGTCGATGCGGACGACGTTGTAGGGGGACCTGGCCTCGAGCTCGACGCGCTCGTCGGCGTCGATCACGTCGTATGGCGGGGCCACGACATCCTGCAGACCCCCGGTGCGTTCGAGGTCGTAGTGCAGCGCCCGCAGCGGTTCGACATCGGCCATGCCGGCGCCTGAGGCTACTTGACCGTGGCGATGGACGGGCCGGCGGGCTCGACACGCCGGGCCGCGATGGCCGTGCCCTAGACTCGGGCGCCACCCTCGGGGCGTAGCGCAGCCTGGTTAGCGCGCAAGCTTTGGGTGCTTGAGGTCCCCGGTTCGAATCCGGGCGCCCCGATTGAATCAGGGGGTCCGCATGGCCCGGCGTAGCCACGCAGACCGGCAGGGTGCGGTGTCCGCGCCGACGGGATTCCGGGCGGCGCGGACCGATCCGTGATGCAGTGGTGATCATGGCGAAAGCACGCAAACCAACTTCGGCCCGAAAGCCGCCTGTGCCATCGGATAGCCACGCGGAGATCGAGGATTGGCTCCGGCGCGTGATGCCGGACCTGCATCCCATCGTCAAGCGGCTGGACGAGTTGATCCGCGAGACGATCGACGGGCTGCAATACGCGGTCAAGTGGAAAAGGGCCTTCTACGGGTTGCCAGAGCTCGGGTGGGCTATCGAGCTCGCCGCGTACGACGTTTCCGTCAACGTTGTCTTCTTCGGCGGCGCGGACTTCGACGCTTCGCGGCTGCTCGGAAGCACCGGACGGGACCGCTATGTGAAGGTGAAAACTCTGGAGGAGGCGCAGGGACCGGAGATGCAGAACTGGATCGGGCAGGCGGGCCGTGTGTCGGGTTGGAAGTAAGCCCTGCGCGACCGGCCCGGTGGCGGATTTCCGCACACTCGACGCCAGCGGATCGTCGAGCCTGCCGTTATCCGCCAAGTGCCGGCGACTCGGGGGTAGCGCACCGCGCGCACCGGTGGGTGGCGATGCCGGCCCGCCGTCCCTACTGTTTGAACCAGCTGGCCCCCGTAGCTCAGTGGACAGAGCAGCAGCCTTCTAAGCTGACGGTCGCAGGTTCGAATCCTGCCGGGGGCGCTGCCGCTGCGTCGTGCTCCCAGCGCGGGTCGGTTCACAGTTCACGCCGGTCGCTCACTCCCAGCTTGCGCATCGCCCGGTAGAGGTGCGACTCGACCGTGCGAACCGAGAGAACCAGCCTCTGCGCGATCTCTTGGTTGGAGAGACCGGCCGACGCCAACTCGACCAGCTGCGCTTCGCGCCCCGTAAGGTCAACCAGGTCGCGGTCAAGACCGTCGATCGGCCCGAGCGTGCCGCCTTGATTCTCGGGAAAGAGGTCGCGCATACGCGCGGCGGCGCGGCGAGCCGAGTCCGAGCGTCCGTCGCGCACGAACAGCTCAGCCGCCTGTGCGGCGGCCTCGGCGGCGTACAGCGCTGCGCCGATTTCCTGAAACGCATCGACCGTCTCCATCAGGCCCTTGGCATCGCGCGCCGCGCGATGGCCGACGTGCGCAACCCGGGCTGCGACGAGCGGCGCGTCGCAGCGCTCGCCGGCGGCGGCGATCAGGGCGGCGAGGTCCCGCGGGGGAGCGCCGATGCGCATCGCTTCATAGAGCAGCCGCGCCTCGCACAGCGGAACGTCACGGAGCTCGCGCGCTCGATCGAGCAGCGCCCTCCCGGACGCCTCGCGGTCGCACGTCGCGTACCCGGCCCAGGCCTCGGCACAAGCGAGATACACGGCCTGGAACGGGGAGAGCTCCTCGCCGCGCACCGCGCCGCGACAGCGCGTCAGAGCGCGCTCGGACGCCTCGACGTCACCCCTCGCGCATGCCACCCACGCCTGCAGCGCGAACGTCGTCACCAGCTTGCCGTCGGGGTCGTGCTGCTCCTGATGTAGCTGCGCTTCGGTCAGCCACCGGCCCGCGTCGCGGAATCGGCCCTGAAGCAGGCATCGGTGCGCGAGGGCGAGCGCGGCCATCCCGGCTGTCGCGTCGTCTCCGACGCGCAAGGCCCGAGGCAGGACCGCCCTGGCCCACCGCTCGAGCTCAGACAGCCCCTCGCCAGTTTCCACGCTCGCTCCGCACCTGACCGAGAGGAAGGCCTCGTCGACGGCGTCTCGCACCGGAACTGGCGGGGGGTCGGGCGCGGCGAGCTCCCAAGCCTCCCGGCCGCGTCCGGCGTAGAACAGCGCCGAAATTCGCGCCAGCTGGACGGTTCGGCGCACCTCCGGGTCGAGCGCCTCGCGTCTGAGAAGCTCGCCCGACTCGTCGATGACGTCCTGCCTGCCTTCCGCCGAGGCTCGCGACTCGACATACAGCCGCAGCGGAGCGAGTCGAACTCGCCAGGCGTCATCCGCCCACCACTGCTGCGCCCGTCGCAGAAGGCCGCGCAGCTCGTCGGGATGGTGCAAGGCGGAATAGAGGACCCTGACCTGCTGGGTCAGGTACCGCAACGCCTGATCCTGGCTCCCGATCGCGCTCTCGGCGGCCGCCAATACTTCCTCGGCCCGCTCGAACTGATTTCGTATCGAATGCGATCGCGCGAGCACGAGCGCCGCGTCCACGCCGATGCCCGCGTCGAGGGCCTGGTGAGCGAGTCGTTCGGCGAGATCAGGGTCGCCGCTGCGGTTCGCCGTTTCCGCCGCTTCGAGCAACAGCGCGCGAGGCACGGGCTCCCCCGCGTCGAGCAGCCAGCGCGCCACACGGAGCGAGTCCTCGCTGCACAACTCATCACGCGCTTGCACGATCCGAGCGAGCTGGACGCGAATCAGATGCATCCGCAACGACGGCAGCGAGTCACGCATCGCCTCGCCGTACACCGGATGGGCGAGCCTGACCAGCTGATCACCGGGAGGACTGTCCACCGTGATCAGCCCGCGCGCCTCCGCCATCGCGACCCCCGGCTCATCGGTCAGTTGAATGAGTTCGCGCATAGGCAGGGGTTCGCCGAGCGCCAGGAACTCAAGCGCCGACCGTTCGCCGGGCTCGATCTCTGCCATGCCGGCCGAGATCAGCTCAGCCAGCGAGGGGCTGATCCGCGGTCGCTCGGGCATTCGCCACAGTCCGCTCACGAGTTCGAGCACGCCGTCGTTGAGGGCACCGCGCGTCAACTCGTTCGCGTACAGCGCGTTGCCCTGGCTGCTCTTCCAGATCCACTCCCGCGCGCCGGACTCGACCGGGCCGCCAACGATCGCTTCGACCAGTTGATCGGTCTCCTCTCGGGACAGCGCGGACAGCTCGAGCCGCTCGGCTCCGGCGTCCTTCCAGAGGGACACGATCGCGTCAGGACAGGGGTCTCCACTCCGCACCGTCGCGAGGACGAACGCACTCGGAGCGCTGGTGAGCTGTAGGACCAGTGCCGCCGAGGTGGGATCAAGGAGTTGCGCATCGTCGACCGCGACCACCAGCGCGTGCCCGTCGGCGGAGTCGGTCATCGCCCGCGCGCCACGGCGCAACAGCTCGAACGGATCGTCGGAGCCGACGTCCGCCGGGATCGCCCCGGCGAACGCGCCGAGTGGAACGGAGGCGGCGCTGCGAGTCGCCTGGACCCATGCCGTGCGTGCCCCATCGGCCTCGACGCGGGCCAGGGCGGCACGCGCGAGCCGCGACTTCCCGACGCCGGCGGGCGCGCGCACCACGACGCCGGCTGCGCCGCTCGCCCGCGCGTGGGCGATCAAGTCCAGCTCCCTCGTGCGTCCGACGAGAGGGACGTCCCGTGGCGGGAAGAGGATCGCTCGCTCTCCCTGATCCTCGGAGGGGAGCACGTCCAGTGTGGTTGTCGATAGCGCTGATAGCAAGGCGCGGCCCTGAAAACGCATGCCGAACTGGGCGCATCCGCCGCCCCTCTCCGTACCGCCGGTTGCGACGTCCTGTCGAACCTGTTTCACATTATGCAGTATGAAAGGGACATTGTGCAAGGGGTTCACACGTTTTTTGCATCGACGCGCCGGACCTGCGCACGTAATGTGCGAAAAGCGTCGCATAATGTGAACCGTGTGCGGGAGCGGGTTGGCCGGCCCGGCCAAGGCGATTAGCCGCTGCGCCCTGGTGGGCTGGACTCAGGGGGGCTGGCCGGACCCTGGCTATCGCAGCGCGACCGCGGCCGCGGTCGCGGCGGCCCGGATCTGGCGACGGGTCGTACGCAGCTTGGCTTCGGTGAACCGAGGGGTCGTGGCCATGACGCTGATCATTGCCACGACCGCACCGTCGTCGATGATCGGGGTCGCGATCGCGGTCCAGCCCGCATCCCACTCGTCACGGTCGATGGCGATCGATGTCTGTCTCGCTTCGTCCAGGTCTCGCCGAAGCGCGCGAGCGTCGATGAGCGTCGCCGGCGTGAAGCGTGCGAGCGGGCGGCGCAGGAGCTCCTCGCGCTCGGGCGGCTCCAAGAAGGCCAGCCAGGCCTTGCCCGCCGCACTCGCGTGCAGTGGCATTCCCCAGCCGACCATGTTCGGCTCGGGGCGATCCGGCGGGTCCACCTGGTCCACGGCGATGGGGTCGGTCGCGGTCGGAATGGCCAGCACCACAGCCATGCCGGTCTGCTGCGCCAGTTCGGTCAGAGCCGGGCGCGCGCGGCGGACCAGGCTGGTGCTGCCACTCCGCAACGCGAGGCGGCCGACCTCGTAGCCGATCACGAACCCGCCGGAGGCGGCATCCCGGTCAACGAGCCCGTGATGCTCGAGCGTGAGCAGCAGGCGCCACGCCGTGCTGCGATTGAGGCCCACCCGGTCCGCCAGATCCGCCAACGGGATGGCGCTGGGCGCCTCGGCCACGGCGCGCAGGAGGGCCACCGCCCGGTCCACGGACTGAATCCGGCGGCTCGCGGGCTCCTTGACCGACATCCGGCGCCGGATTCTAAGCGCTCGAGCAGGCCGAGCTGAGCGCGGACCCGCCGCCGGACTGTTCGCTTCGTGCTAGCCCATTCGCATAATCTGCAGCCTGGCGTTTCAGCCGATGCGGACACCGTCTCGAGCGCGAGCGGCGGAGTCGGCGGATGGCTCAAGGGCCGCCTGGCTCCCGGTCGGTTGCTCGCGGCCGAGGACGCCGTCCCGGAACTCGCGCATGCCGCTTCCGAGCGAGCGGCCCATGTCGGGAAGGCGCTTGGCGCCGAACAGCAGCAGAAGTACGACGGCGATGATCAGGAGGTGGAAGGGGCTTTCGAATCCGGACAGCATGGTGTTCTCCTTGTCGGTTTGGTGGTTGTCAGTGCTCGTTGCTAAACGAAGATGTCGACGAGGTCGATGACCGAGGCGACCCAGGTGCACAAGCCGCCGATCAGCCCGGCCAGGAGTGCGGAGAGGCCATCGGTGGAGGCGACCACCGCTTTCTCGAGGCCGTAGGCGAGCATTGCGGATGTGTTTCCGAGCACGGCGACCACGGCGGGGATTGCCGCGGCGGGGGGGCTGGAGTTCAGGGACAAGGCGGCGACAACGCCGAACACGGCGCCTCCGAACCCGCTGAGCGAGGTTAGGAACAGGGTGCTCTCGGTGGCGGCATCGGCAGCCGGCTGGGTGTACTTCTCGCCGACGTAGAAGGAGATCGCTGAGAACACGCCGGGCAGTGCGCCGACTCCCCAAGCCACCGCGTTATACACGTCGCCGTTGTCGTCGAGCTTGATTGCCGAGGTGAACGGAAGGCCGCCGTCGTGGGCGGGGACGGTGAGCGCGCTGATCACCGCGGGAGCGACGATGTCGACCCAGGTGAAGAAGGGCGGCGGATCGTTCCCGTCGGAGACGATGCAGGCCGCGATGGTGTCCATCAGCGCCCAGAACGACGTCGCCCCGTAGGTCACGTAGGCGAGATCGTCGGCTGCGTCGGACGTCCGCAGGAGCGTGGTGTTGACGTTCTTGAACGGCAGCGCGTCGGCGTCGAAGTGGGCCAGCTTGTAGCCGAGTGCGGTCGGGAAGGCCACCAGCAGCGTGACCAGTGAGCCGATCGTGATCGGTGTGGTCATGCCGGCGGCCTTGAGCAGCGGGCCGAGCAGCGGCAGATCGTTCAGGGGAGTTGAGAGGATCGCCTTGAAGGTCGAGAGCGCGACCCCGACCAAGGCCAGCATCACGTCGACCACGCCGTCGGCTGCGTCGAGGCCGGCGTGGATCACGTTGCCGATGGCGTCGATCACCTTGTTGACGCCTACCGTGCCGAAGTCCTTCGGGTTGGACACCAGGCTGGCCAGCGCGTCGCGGAAGTCGTTGGCGGCCTTGATGAAGTCCTGACCGACGGCGGCGACCTTGGTCTCGATCTCGGTGATCAGATTGTCTAGGGCGGTGTCCACCGAGGGCGTGGTGGTGGGAGTCGGGTCCGTCTGGCTGACCTTGTCGAGCAACCAGTTGGCGTTGGCGCTGGTGGGCTGCTGCGGCGTGGGCTGCGGGTCCGCGTTGAGCTTCGCGCTGAACTTCTGCGGTTGTGTGAAGTCCGAGATCGTCTTGTTGACGAGCAGGCTCTCGATTTTGGTTAGCGCGGCACGGAGGTCAGACTCCTTTATCCCCTGGAGCCACGCCAGGGCTTTGCTCTCCCCCTTGTCGGTGGTGGCCTGCGCCTTCTGAGTCAGCGTGTAGAGCTCGTCGCTGAGCTGCAACAGCCATCCGTCATAACGCGCGGCCAGGGTCACGGTGTCGGCCAGGAGCTTGAGCACGTGCGCCTTGAGCCAGTCGATGACGTCAGTGAGCACGCCCTCGAGCCGGTTGATCACGCTGTGGAAGACGTGCGCGGCGTCCTGGAGGCCCTCGATCGTCACCGCGAGCACCTGCTGGCCCCACGCGTCGAAGTCGGCGGAAATCGTGGTCACCCACCGCTTGACCGTGTTATCGAAGCTGACGGCCGCCTGGCTGACCTTGGCCGCGCCCTTCTTGATCGCGTACAGAGCGTCGTTCTTCAGGTCGCCGAACGACAGCTCGACTCCGTTGACCTCGAACGACCGGACCCCTCCGGGCGGCCGGGAGCCGACCGTAACCACATCGCTCGGCATCTGCTTGCTCTCCCCGTGCGGCCCGATCCCGTTGAGACCCTCCGCGCGCGCCTCGGGAGCCACCTCGCCGACGACCGTCGGGTTGGCTCCGGCCGCCGCCGCCGTGGCCAGCACAGTGGCCGCATCGGAGGCCACGCCCTTGTCCTGCTTGGCGAGTGGGAACACGGTCTTGCCGGCGGGCGTGGCGGCGCCGGCCAGCGTGTCTCCGTTCACGCTCGGTAGGTAATTGAGCGTGACCGTGCCTGTCATGTAGTCGTTGACCGGACCGCTCGGCGATACCGTGACCGGTGCGCTCAGGCCACCGCCGGTGACCGTCAGCTGGGGGGCCCACATGCCGTCGGCGACGATCGGGATCGTCACGTGTCCGGCTCCGTCGGTCGTGAACATGACCGGCGTGCTCGACAGCGTGATCCCCTTGCCGTTCAGCAGCGCGACCGCCGGCGCCGAGGCGGTGACCTGCAAAGCCTTGCCCGCCATCGGCGCCCCCCAGTCATCAGACAGCGTGAGCTGGACGCGGTACGTGCTCACGTCCGCGGCCTCTGTGGCCGGGAGGTGGATCTGGTTCGCCGTCCACTCGCCGTCGGCCGACTTGACCAGCACCTCCAGGTTGCCGTCGCCGTCCACGACGATCAGTTCGTCGCCGTCGGACGGGCGCGCCTGGCTGGCGGCGATCGCCACGTTGGTCTGCAACGGCACCGCGGGGTTGAAGATCGGCGTCTCCTCGTCCTTCATGGCATCGCCCTGGTTGACCTGGCGGATCACGCTCAGGGTCTGCTTGACGACCACGAACAGGTTGAGCAGGTTGCCGGAGGTCGACCAGTTGCTGCTCTGGGCGACACTCGAGGGCTCCCATACCAGCGGCGTGCTGTGGTCCGTTCCCGGCGGGAGCGTGAGCTGCTGCCAGGTCGTGTAGCCAAGGTCGTTCGCGTTGTAGGTCAGCGTGTACAGCTGCTGGTCTGCGGTCCGCACCACCGCGGTCGGGACGTTGAGGTACTTGTTGGTCGTGACGTGGTCGACCGAGAGGACTGATGCCGGCGCCAGCGATGGCGGCTGCTTCGTGCCGTACGAGCTGACGCCGCCGCTGGCCGATGAGTGGTTGCTGTTGTACAGCGTCTTGTCATAGACGCGCACCGTGGAGTGGGCCGCGTCCGGCACGAACAAGAAGACCCATCCATTGATGCCGTTGAAGGTGACCGCCGCACATGCCCGGCTCTGATCCGAGCTCTTGTCGAACTCAAAACCGGTCATCGTTCCGGTGAACGAATCGAAGGAATGGAATCCGTTCGCGGTCCAGTAGTAGTCCATATGGGCATCGGTCTTGCCCGGTGCCGAGGACGGCTGGAACGAGAACACGAGCAGGTTGCGCATCACATCGGTGGTGATCTGCAGCGGGCCGCTGGCGGTCCAGTTGAGCGTGTCCACCGGCGTGAACTGAGTGCTCGAGGTTCCGTCGGAGGAGGGGGCGCCTTGCAGGAGATGGCGAACCTGGCCCGACGTCGTCTTATAGAAGACGTGGAGATGGAGGTTCGTCGACTTGTCGGACGCCATCCCCGCCACCATGTCGGTGGCGCCGGCGGCGATCTCGTGGCTGTTCCAGCCGCCCGCCGCCGTCGGATCGCGGTAAACCAGCGAGATGATCTGGTTCTGAAGCAGAACGGCCTCGACCTGACCGTCGGGACGGGTGTAGGCGACGACCTTGTCCTTGGTCGGGTCGATCTGCCCGACCTTGACCAGGAAGTGGTCCTCGCTCAGCACGCAACTCGAATCCAGCACGAACGGCGGGTGAGGGCCGGAGTCTGTGCTCAGGGCCTGCACCGCGGCGGGAGCGGGGCCCTTCGCGCGCGGGCTGCCGCTCGCCGACTCGAGTGTGAGTCCCAGCACCGCGGCGGCTCCGAGACCGGAAATGCCGAGGAAGCTGCGGCGGCTCAGGAGTTTCTGCAGCTGATACGGATCGTCGGAAGGCGTGGTCATGTGGTCTCTGGTCCCTTTTGCGGATCGCAGTTCGTCTGGTGACGCTGAGCCTGTCGTAGGGGTCCGCCCGGGTCATCAGTGGCGCACTACTGAACTCGAGGACCCGGGACCTACGTAGTCGCGGCAGTGCTCCGACGGAACGACGACGCCACCGAAGGCACGACGGGCGCGGAGACCACTTGGTTCTCACGCGCCCGCCCGCTGCAAATAGCCCGCGTCGAGGCGTCGGCTATCGGCCGACGTTGACCGTGACCACGTTGGAGTCGCTCGCGCTGAAGCGGCTGTTATCGCCGTATTCGCTGTCGCCGCCGTAGCTGGCGTGGATACGGTTCGGACCGCTCTGCAGCTGCGTCGAGAGCTGCGTGAGGACGGCGTAGCCGTTCACGATCGGAGCGACACCGAGACCCTGGCACTTGGCGCCTGGTCCGTTGCCGCCTTCGCACCCCTGGTTGATGTCGTTGTAGAACCCGACCGAGCCGGTTGCCTGGGAGGGCATCTGGACCACGAGCGACTTCGGCGACTGGCCCGACTTCAGCTGGGTGCCGGTGATCGTCAGGTTCATGGGCGACTTGTTCTTGGTCACCTGCCAGCTGGCCGAGTTCGAGTCGGCCGCCAGGTAATGATTGTCACCCTGGAACGAAGCCTGCATCGAGTCGGTTCCCACGGGCAGGGCAACCTTCAGTTCGGGCAGGGTGGCGACTCCGTTGCGGATGGGGGCCGTCCCGTAGACGCCATATTGGTTGTGGAACGTGATCGTGCCGGCGGCATCAACGGGCAGCTTCGCCGTGAACATGACCGGCATGGGCTGGTCCCACTCCAGGTTGCCGGGAGTCACCGACAGGCTGATCGAGGCCGGCTGCTTGGCGATCGGGGTGATCGTGACCGATCCGGCCTTGCCGGCGCTGCCGAGCCCATAGCCGACGTCGGTGGCGCCCGGGATGGCGAAGCTCGCCCCGCCGCCGCCGCCACCACCGCCGGCCTGGTAGCCGGCGCCGCCGCCGCCACCGCCGCCGTAGTAGCCACCGCCACCGCCACCGCCTCCGCCGACGCCCGAGCAGCACTTGATGCTGGCCCCGCCGTCGCCGCCCTTGAGCGTCGATCCGTTGCCGCCGGCGCTCGCGACCGTCGTGCCGCCGACTCCGAGCGCGCCGCCGTTGTTGTTCGGCGCCGTGCCGCCCGCGTGGCCGGCCGTGGGCTGGCTGTATCCCTTGCCGTCAGCCGCCGCCTGACAACCTGATTGCCCGGCGCAGCCGTTGCCGCCGCGCCCGCCGGCCCAGTCACCGCGCGGGTTGCCGTCCTCCTTCTTGAAGCCGGCCCCGCCGCCACCACCGCCGCCGGCCACGATCAGCCAGTGCGAGCAGTTGGGGGTTGTGGCCACGCCGGAGGCGCCGCCACCGCCGCCGGCATAGTCCCCGGCATTTGCGATGTCGGAATGCGACAGCCCGCCGTTGCCGCCGCCACCGACGCCGCCGCGGCGGTCGTCGCGGCCGGCCCCCAAGCCGCCGACCTGCACGTACAGGGTGTCGCCCGCGGTGACCGGGACCGTTTCGGTGACGGTCCCACCAACCCCGCCGGGCGCGGCCGCGTTGGTGTCCTGAAGGCCATCCGCGCCGGCGCCGCCGGTGGCGGTGATCTTTACCGCACCGACGCCGGCCGGGACCCTGTAGATGCTCGCCGACGAGCAGGCCACTGCCGTCGAGAACGCGGTCGGCCCGGGGACGTCCTCGGCCTTCACCGTCCGCACGGCGCCGGCTCCCGTGCCGCGCGCCGGCTCGACCCGGGCCGCCTGGGCGGTCGCGGTCCGCGTTGGCGCGGGCTGGCGAGTAGTTAGGGCGCTGCCCGCCTCGGCCGTCCGAGTGCTCGTCCCGGCTTCGGTGGGACTGGTGAATACCCGGGTCGTGGAGAAATCCTGAGGCGGAGTGGTCGGCTGATAGTCGCGGCTGAGGAACAGCCGGCCGGCCACGTCGCTCTGGCCTGAGTCGCCGATGTCGGGCTTCTCGAGCGTGAGCGTATTGGCGCTCGGATCGGTACTGCTCAGCACGCTGTAGCTCGGACTACCGGTGGTGCCGGTGTTGACCAGCATCGGCGCGATCGTGGTCAGCGTCTGGTCCTTGCCTCCGTAGTGAAAGACCCGCTGCTGAGTGGCGAACATGTTGCCGAGCTGGTTGGCGGAGGCCCACGCGGTCAGGCCGCCGCTCGCGCCCTGGATCAGGCTCGACCAATCGCCGCTGGTCGGGACCCGCCACCCGGTGACACCCCCGATGTCCTCGGCGCCGACGATCTTCGCCAGCGACTCAGGGGAGGGACGGACCAGGCGGGTGTCGCCGGGGAGACCGGCGGCGTTGTACTGGTCGGCGTAGCAGAACTGGGCCGTGCTCGGGCAGTAGTAGGGGGCGGGGTCGGATCGCTCGCCGTTTACCCCCACCGGGGCGATCGTCCACAGCAGCGGCTTGCTCTGGCTGCGGTAGTCGAGCACGGTCCCGTCGGGGATGGTGTCAAGCCCCGCGCCGTGGCCCTGGCTTACCCACGTCTGGTCGGCGGGGCCGTCGGCGAACAGGCTGCTCCAGTGCTGGATGTCCGTCTGAGCCCGATTCACGAGCGTCACCACGCTCTTCGGGTCGCTTGTGTGGGTGAAACCCCCCGGAGCTGTGAAGTCGAGGTGGGCGACGTTGCTGTAGAGGTACACGGCCTGGTCGATCAGAGCCGCGTAGTAGCCCTGCTGAGCCGCGCCGGCGTTCAGGAAGGCCGGGGTGAAGATGTGCGTCTTGTACGGGTCGTAGGGGAACTCGTCGGTCAGAACCTGGGTGTAGTACGAGACCATCGCCTTGGCGCCCGGGCTGTTGCCGGCCATCTTGATGTTGATCGTGTTGATGATGTTGAGCAGGCCGTCTTTGGTGCCCTCGATCATCGCGCGCAGATCGTCCTTGTAGGTGTCGTTGAGCGCGCTGATATCGCCGCCGTTGCTCTGCAGTTCGTCCACGATGTCCTGGAAGTCGTCCTGGTAGGTCTGGAGTTGCCCGATTTGGTCGGACATCTCGCTGGCCAGGAGGCTGTACGCGTTCAGGTCGTCGTTGACCTTGGCCTGGTGGATCGCCGAGACGAGCGCCTGGCAGTCTTCGTACTGCTGGTCGCCGAGCGCATCGAGCTTACGGTTCACCTCGTCGAACTGCTCGTCGACGTGTGCCGGATCGAGTTGCTCCTGCTGGCCGGTGACGACGCTCAGTAGCCACCCCAACCCCTTCTCCTCCCCGAAACTCAGCGCGCCGTCGCCGATTAGCTTCAGGAAGTGAGACGTGACGTCCTCCTCGCCCTCGAGGCCGGCGCTTGTCCCCAAGCGACCGGATGTGCCCGCGCTCGAGGAAACCTCGATCGACTGCGCGTCCGGCTTCTGGCACGTGGGCTCACCCGAGTCCTGGGACACGTGCGCGGCTACGCGCGCGGATACGTTGGCCGGCGCCGCCGAAGCGCCAGCACATGCGGACAGCGCGACGAGCACGCAGGTAGTCGCGAGGATTGGCAGGGCAATGCACTTGAGAAACTGACGGACGGACATGGCTGCTCCTGGACATGTGGCGCATGGTCATGCGCACGGTCGGACTTGTATCTGCGGAGCGCAACCTTGCACGTAAGACAGGGAGAGATCTTCAGTAGTGGGTTACTGCAATTGCCGAGCGGATCCGTCTAAGTACAGTGACGCGGTCCCGGGGGCGGGATGCTCCGGAGCGCTCGCCAGGCGATGCGCGGCGAGCGTCAGCGAGATCAAGCTCACGGCGGCGATCGGGATGTACGCGGCCACGCTGTCGACGCTGTCCCAAATCGCGTGCAGAGCGACCGCCAGGGCGAACGCCGCGAGCAGACCCAGCACCGCGCTAGCTGTCCACCCCCGGCTGGCGGCGCGCCACAGCGCGGCGGCGGCGAGCCCGGTCCACGCCATATGGGTGGCAGGGCTGAAGAGACCACGCTGCAGCAACAGAGCGTCGACCGCCGCGATACTCTCGTGCGAGTGAACCAACGCCACCGCGCTGTACCCCATCGTCTCCATGGCGGCGAAGCCGGCGCCGCACGCCACACCTACCAGTAAGCCATCGGCAGGCCGGCGGTGATCAGTTAGGAGCAGGATCCCGATCGGCACGATCAGCTTGGCCGCTTCCTCGATCACGCCGACCGCGATGGTCGGCAGCGTCCCCAGGTCGTGGAGGGTGTGATATTCGATCAGCGCCGAGGTCACGACGCCGATGACCCCGCCCAGAAACGCGACCACCGCCGAAGTACCCGCACTGACGTCGAAGTAGAGCTCACGTCCATAGATGAAGGCGACGAACGAGGCGGGTATGGCCGTCGCGCCGAGCAGGATGAGCGAGGGCACGAGGTTAGGGTTGTTCGTGTCGGCCAGGACCTGGCGAACCAACTCGAACAGCCCCAATCCGACGGCCAGAACGACCAGCCACGCCCAGCGGCGCAGGACTAGCGCCGGGGCCGGAGCCGACAGCAGACGCGTCCGCCCGAGGGCCTCAAGACGGTGCGGCCGAAACCCAGGTCGCGCCCTCACCTATAGGTCAGCTTGTAGCCGAGCATTTGCGTAACCGTCACGAATTTGTAGCCGCGTGCCTTCAGCGCGCTGATCTCGGCGGGCAGCGCGTTCAGCGTCTGGTAGCGAGGACCGCCGGCGAAGTGCTGGAGCACGATCGATCCGTTGCGGACGCCTGATAGCACCCTGTTGATGATCGTGCTGGTTCCCGGCAGTGACCAGTCTTGTGGGTCGACGTCCCATTGGATTGTGGAGAAGCCCAGGGAGCTGGCGACGTTGAGCAGGGATGAGTTCACCGAGCCGTAGGGGGCGCGGAACAGGCAGGGCTGAAAACCCGTGGCCTTCTTGATGGCGGCGGCTGTCATCGCGATCTGCGATCGCTGCGCGGACGCGGACAGCTTCGCCAGATCGGCGTGGCTCCAGCTGTGGTCGCCGATCATGTCCCCGTCGGCGAGCATCGCTCGCTGCACCTTGCCGGTGGGGTCGTACCGGCTGATCTGGTTGCCGACCTCGAAGAAGGTGGCCGGGACGTGGTAGCGGGCGAGCAGGTTGACGAAGTCGATCGTCGGTGGCGAGCCTCCTGGACCGTCGTCGAACGTGAGTGCGACCTGTCGGACGTTGCTCGGCCCTTGGGATACGAGGCCGCGTCGGGTCGCGACGCACCCGGCGACCTGTGGCGCGCGGAGGTTCAACAGCGAGGTGCGCGTGGGGAACGTGATCTGGCAACTGCCGGCCGGCGGAAGCCCGGTCGCTGGCGCGCTGCAGACGGGTGAACCGAGCGTGCTGATCACCTGCCAGCGCACGGGCTGGTAGGAGCTCGCAATCGCGGACGGGGTAAAGCTCGCGGTCAGGTCGCTGTTGCTGCCGCGCGTAACGGTTGTAGCGATCGCGCTGGCCCGGCCGCTCACACCTTTGCTGATCGGCGCGTAGAGGACCTGCGGGGCGTTCTGCCCCTTGCTCGGTCCGGCGACGCACAGCTGCCCGGTGACGGTCCCGGTGTCGGCGCGGGCGATCAGCAGGCACAGCGTGCGCCGGTCACGTGCGAGCGCGCCCGGAGAGAACGGTTGGGCCATCCTGAGCTGCCACACGAGCTGCTGGCCGTCCTGGGTCAGCGATGCGCTCTGCACCGCCAGCGGCTGGCTCTGCACCGCTGCCGGCTGGCTCGCGACACCGGCGGCGCTTGCGATGTGTGTGGCGACCAACAGCGATGCGAGGATCGCCAAGCCGATGCTCGCAATGACGGCGCGGGCCGAGGGCCTCGGCGTTGCACGCCGACGAAAATCACGTTCGGGGCTGATCATCCGTCTGTCCTCTTGTCTGAATTTGGCTGGGGCGTAACCGAGCTTCAACGATGCGCCACGGTAGGAGCCCGTCCAGAGCCCGTCGTCAGTAACCAGCTACTGCAATCAACCGCGCCCCGGTACTGATGCGGCTCGCTCAGGCGCGCTTGGGGGCGCCCAGGCCGAGGGAGGGCCGGCACTCAGCTTTTGCCAGCGGTTACTTAGGCGGCCCGGCTCCCAAATGCAGTAGTGCGCCACTGACGATTCGGCGCCTCGCCTCCGCCACGCTCTGGACGCCAACCAGACCCACGGAGGGAGCCTTCCAGCCATGAGCACGACCATTAGTCCAGACCCGATCTCAGACCCGTCCCGCCAGACGGCCACGGCCCCGGCCCCCGGGGTCATGGTGGTCGAGAGCAATGAGTGGCTGCGCTCTCGACTCTGCAAGCTGCTTCAGACTGAGCCGGGGTTCCGGCTGGCCGGAGTGGCCGCGAGCGCCGAGGAAGCCATGTCGATGGCAGAGCGCGAGCGGTTCGACCTCGCGGTGGTCGGTCACCGACCGCCGCGGGAGAGTGCGTTCGGGCTGTGCCGCGAGCTAAAGCGCAAGCCGGCCCCGCCCGCCGTGGTGATCTGCTGCGCCTATCCGGACGGGGCGCTCGCGGCGTGCTGCGAGGTGGCCGGTGCCGACGCGCTGATCGGCATGCATGAATGCGGCGCGGAATTACCGGGCGTGCTCGATCGAGTTGCTCGCGGCGTGCGCTTTTTGCCAGCGGTGCCTCCGGCCGTCGGAGCGATGCTCAAAGATCGACTCGACCCCGCGGAGTACGCCGTCTTTGGCCTGGTGCTCGCCGGTTTCCCGGCCGCAGATGTCGCGTCGGCGCTGAGGATGTCCGAGGCGGAACTCGAGTCTCGGCAAGCAGCACTGCTGGGCAAGCTTGAGGCACTAGCTGCGGCGCCTGGGGCTCGTTCCTGACGCTCGCGGAGCGTCGGTAACGGAGGACCGAGATGATTGTCTTTCAGGACCCTGAGTGCCAGTTCGCGTTCGAGCGGGCGCTCGGTGCAAGCTACCGCCAGGCCTCGGACATCGGCGAGGTGCTGGCCACCGTCCAGCGCATCACCGACGGGGACGCCGACTCGTGGCTGGACGAATGGACGGCGACGGCCGGCGCGGCATGGGCCACGGCGGTACGAGCTCGCCGGAGCGGTCGGCGCGTCAGCGCGCTGGCGCATTTCAGGCGCGCGGCTACGTACTACGCCACTGCGCTTTTCCAGATTGCGCATTCCAGCGAACCGGACCGCCGGCTCGACATGTGGCGACGTCAGCGTGCGTGCTGGGAACAGATCCTCGACCTGAGCCCGGTGCCCGGCGAGCGGGTTGCCATCGCATACGAACGCCGCACCCTGCCCGCGTTCTTCTTTCCTGCCACGGCGCCGGCGGACAAGCGCCGGCCCCTCGTGGTGGTCAACAACGGCTCCTACCAGGCCACGTCCGAGATGTGGGCGCAGGCGGGCGCCGCGGCGGCCGAGCGCGGATACCACTGGCTGACCTTCGATGGCCCCGGGCAGCAGGCGATGCTTTTCGAGCACGGGGTTCCCTTCCGTCCCGACTGGGAGGCAGTCCTGACGCCGGTGCTCGACGGGGTACTGGCCCGGAGCGACGTCGACCCGGATCGAGTGGCGGTGATCGGGGTCGGGCAGGGCGGTTATTGGGTCACGCGTGCCCTGGCGTTCGAGCATCGGTTTGCCGCCGCCGTAGTCGACCCCGGGATCGTCGACGTCTCCACAGCCTGGACCGATCGGCTTCCAAGTGAGATGCGTCAACAACTGGACGACCGGCGCCAGTCGGCGTTCGATCGCGAGATGCATCTGGCGGAGCTGTTCGCACCGAGCACCACCGCGACGGTCCGGTTCCATGGCGAACCTTACGGCCACAACGGCGGCTCGACCTTCCGGCTCTTCTCGACCATCGCCGCATACCACGTCGGCGATGAGGTGCAGAAGATCGACACGCCGATCCTGGTCACCGAGTCCGAAGGCGAGCGGCTGTGGCCGGGCCAGTCCCGGCAGCTATACGACCGCCTGCCGGGTCCCAAGATGATCGTGACGTTCACCACGGACGAGGGGGCCGGGGGTCACTGCGAGCCGCTCGCTCGAGCGGTGCGCGAGGCTCATATCTTCGACTGGCTCGAGGAGCACCTCGGGTAACCACGCCAACACGAAAGAGACGCCAATGAGCACCTCCGTTCCCACCCCTGATACGCCCGAGGCTCGCGCCGCGGACGTCTACACCGTGGCCCGCGGCTATCACGTGTCGTTCCTCGCCGGCGCCGCGTACGGTGCCGCACCGTTCGACCTGATCGAGGTCGTTGCGACGCAGCCGGGCGGTCCGGCCGTACAGCGCCACGCCGGTACCACCTGGTTCCACGTGCTCGAGGGCCACCTCCAGATCCTCGAGGCGCGGACCGATCGGCTGCTCCCGTCGGTGCGGCTGTCGGCGGGTCAGACCCACGCGGTCCGGGCCGGCATCGCGCACGCGGCCCACAACGGCGGCGAAGGCGAGGTGAGGTTCCTGATCGGCGGTCAGCCGGGAACGATCGCGAGCTACCTCGCGCAGTTCGACGAGAGGTGACCCCCGACGTCTCCGGACGCAGCGTTAGGCCCGCGCAGCAGCGCTAGGGGCGCCTCAGGCCGATGCCGAGGGATCGATACTGAGGTACCAGTAGCCGCCCGCGAAATTCCCGGCCCCAAGCGCCAGGAAGAAGGCTGCCCATCCGTAGGCGTTGTAGGCGAGGCACACGATGCCCGCACCTGACGCGACGCTGCCACCGGCAATACGCGTGAGCCCAAGGACGCGGAGATGGCGGTACTCCCATGGGCTGATCAGGCGTTGCAGCCCCGATCGCGGAGGCGATTGCCACCACTCGCGCAGACCCTTTGGGGCGGTGTCGTCGTTAGATGCGTTCATCGGGATGGCTCCTGTGGCTTCTGCGTCGGTGACCGGATCGCCAACCGGATGATATCATCTTGATAGCGATTGTCAACGGTGGTCGACGCTCTAAGGCAGCGCTCGAAGCCATCCCTCCGCGGCGTCGTGCCGGGCGATGACGTCGGCCACGACGGCAGACACGTTGTCGCGGCTGCCCGCAGCGAGAGCCAGACCGACGAGGTCTCGCGCGGCGGTGGCGCAGGAGGGCGTACGGAGCGCCACCGCGATCCGGCCGTCGGTCAGGTAGTCCGAGATGCCGTCGGAGCAGAGCAACAGCCGGTCGCCCAGACGCGCTTGCTCGAGGGCGGGCTCGCCGATGGTGCGCCCGGCGCCGTCCAGCGTCTCGAGCACCACGGACCGCTGGGGGTGCGTGCGTGCCTGATCGGCCGTGATCGCTCCCCGATCGATCAACTCCTGCACGAGACTCTGGTCGCGCGTGAGCTGCCGCAGGTCGCCGTCTCGATACAGATAGGTCCGCGAATCGCCGACGTTTGCGATGACGTAGTCGCCTTCGTTGGACACGGCGACGGCGGTCAGCGTTGTCGCCATGACATCAGCCCTGCCGACATGGCGAGGACCCTAGCGCGGGTCGACGGTGGGCGGTTACATTTGGGTCGTGCACGGCATGGTGGCGTACGTCGGCATCCGCGGCCCGCAGCCTGATTACGGGCACGGTGGCCCGCGGATCGTGGGCGTGATCCGGAATGGCGAGAAGCGGACCCTGACCCTGGCCGATGAGCGGTACCTGCACCAGGAGAGCTTCGAGTGGGGATACGAGGGCGCCGGCCCGGCACTGCTGGCGCAGGCGATCCTCAACGACTACCTCGGTCTTGAGGTCGATCCTCTAGTCGCTCGGACCTTCATGCGCGACGTCGTCGCTGCGCTGCCATCCGAGTTCGAGCTCGATGGAAGTGACGTCGCCCGCTGGCTGACCGACCGACTGGCCGCGGCCCTGCGCGACGAAGCGCGCATGTCACCCTAACCGCGGTTGGCGTTGCTCGCTCCTGCGCCTTGTCCAGGGGACGGGCGGTCCAGCACGTAGACGTGGCTGGGGCCGTCGTCGCTGGGATCGCCAGAGTCGACGACGCCTGACCAAGTTCGTCGGTAGCCCGCTTTCTCCAGTGCGCGCCACGACCGGCGGTTCTCGATTTGGACGGTGACGACGATCGCGACGACATCTGGATAGGCCAACCATGCACCGACTGAGCCCTCGGCGATCATCGACGGACCCAACCCGCGGCCGGTGAGGTCTGGGTCGCCGATCAGGTAGTCGAGGCCCGCCGCCGGACGCGGCGCGCCGGCCGGCTCCAGGGCCCGCTCATAGTCGGGGTTGTCCGCGAGCAGGTAGCGCTGGAGCATGCCGACCGGTTGACCGTCGAGCTCGGCGATGAGCAGCTCGGTCGGGTCGGCGCCGTCGATCGCCGGGCCGTACGCGGCCTCGACCGCGGCAGCGTCGCCGGGCTCGCGCCACCAGTGCTTCACGTGCGGCGCCTCGAGCCAGCGCGAGAGCTGCGGTAGGTCCGATCGGTCCAGCTGTCGGAGCGCCAATCTCACTGAAGGTCCGGTAGCCACGATAGATCTTGGCGCGGGCGCGGTCTTCACGAAACCTGTACATCCGTAGGGGGTTCCTGCACGGGCTCTGCACGGCGCCGTGCCGATGATGGGGTGATGGAACGAGCAGTGGGATCCATGCCGGCATCGGTGGTCCGCCTGCACCGTCGGCGCCGAGCGAGGCTGGAGGATCGACTGGTTGCCCGCTTGCTCGGTCCCTGCCTAGACCGTGAGCTCGCCGACGGCGCCGCAGCCAGCCTGTCGAAGGCTCACGAAGCGCGGGCTGAGCAACTCATCAGCCCCCGGATGCGCCGTGCGGTGGCGCGATCGCTCGAAAAGCTGCTGGATCGGGCGCAGACATCGGGACGGGTGGCGCCGATCGCGACCATCCCGCCGTGCCGCGAGCAGATAATCGAGGCGGCATCGCTAATCGCTTCAACCGTGTCGCGTCTGCGCTCACGAGAAGGCGTCGACGCTCGGGCGGTGGCGAAGCTCAAGCTCCTCGTCCGTGACCGCCGCGGCCCGTGCTACCGGCGCATCGGACCTGACGCTCTGAGCGTGGCTCTGCGCGAGATCTCTGACGCGTTGTGAACGCGAAGGAGCTTGAAGATGACTGACGCAATGCGCCGACCTGGCGCGGATGCTCAAGGGAGTCGGGCTCGAGGCGGCCAGCGTGCACCAGCTGCTCCAGCACGAGCACCTCATCTGAGTGGACTTTAAAAGCGATGGCCGGGACGTACAGTCGTTGTCGTCCCGGCCATCCCGCACTGGGGGGCGCGGAGGGTCGTGTGCGCCCTATGCGGCGATCGAGAAATCGAAAGGCGCGGGATCCATTTCGGACTTGGCCTCAAGCAGCCGAGCCCGGAACGAGCCCGGCTCAGACCGGTTGTAAAGGGGGCTCCAGGCGCCGTCGCTGAGGATCCGCTCCAACATTGCCATCCCCTTGACGGCGACGGGATCGGGACTGGCCAGGCGGCCGATGGTCGCCTGGATGGCATCGTGGGCCTCGAACACGGCGTACCGGTTGACGATCGAGACGAGGGCTCGCGTCGGTGCGGGGTTACGCACCTCGGTGACCGTGCGCCGCAGACTGCGGGCGAGTTGCCGGCGGCGGCGATCGCTGGTCAGCTGGCTCGCGCGGAGCGCGAGCTCGGGGGACGATGTCGGGTCGGCGCCTTCGGCCAGCTGCTCGGTGAGCGCGGCGCGGTGGGTGGCGACTCGCATCCGCAGCCTGATCGGGGCGTCGGCTCCTGCGAGACGGTCGTGACGCGGTTCGAGGCTTTCAATCCTGCGGGGACTTGCAATCGTGGGCATGTTCACTCCTAGCTCACTGCGCCCAGCGCGCGCGGGGTAGGTGCGCGTTCAAGCGCTGACCGCAGTGCCGATGCCGGTGTTCAGGCTCTGCGCTCCTGGCGCCGCCTGCCTACCGACCGGTTACCTCTTCGATTGTTGTCGGCCCGCCGTGAAGGAAACGTGCAGGGTGCTGGTGCCGAGCTAAAGGTTCTGTGAAGCTCGGCGCTACCGAGTTGGCGACGTCCTGGAACTCGGTTGAGGCTGTTGATATCCCCGATCAATCGTTGGCGCGGCCATACCTTCATCCCCGGGTTTGGCCGGTGTCTCTGCCTTGCGCCGCAATGCTAGATTGGGCAGCCCGCGGTGGGCGTAGCTCAGTTGGTAGAGCTCCTGGTTGTGGTCCAGGCGGTCGTGGGTTCGAGTCCCATCGCTCACCTTCGCGAATCCCCTGCTAACCGCTAGTTCTCCGGATTCGAGTGCATGGCGGCCCGGGATAGCGTCCACCAATTGTCGACCAATTTTTTGGCGCCCGTGCGCCTCTGCCGGTGAGAGGAGCGGGGGCGTCGGTCGGGTGGTACGCGGGGGGGCCGCACCCTCTGGTCATCGCGTGCTGCATGTGCGAGCGCATGCAGTCTGCCTACTTGACCCCTTGGGCGTACTGGCTGGCGACGGGCGTCGTCGAGCCGCCCGGCGCAGTGTCGCTATTCGACGCCCCGGAGGAGCCGCACGCGGCAAGCAGGAGCCCCCCGGCCACAAGGACAACCGCGACTGAGAAGCCCTGGCGGTGGCCGGCTCGCAACGATTCCCGCAATCGGGTGTCGATCTGGACTCGCGAGCTCACGGGACCTACCAACTTGTACGGCACCCCGGATAACGTCGCGGTAACGTCGTTATTCGGCCGGTAGCCGCGGCCACCTTTCTGACCGTCAGACCCGGCCGGGGGCGCCGTCGGCTCGGCGGCGACGCAGACACGAAGCACCGCGGCGTTCGGGGGACGTTGGGGATTCACACGGCTCAGGCGACCGGCGGCGATCGCTCCCAGCCGGCTCCGTGCGCGCCCAGTTGTCGTTAGCCAGCCAGACCACGCGAGAGGGTGGCTGTACGGGCTCGGCTACGCGCGCAGCTGGCGGCGGGCGTGGTGACCGCGCTCGTCAGCTCCGCGATGGAAGCGCTAGCACGCATTCCCCCTTTGTCACGATCGCTTCTCGATCTTCAGCGTCGCTAAGCGATCAGCGGTTTCTGTTCGGCTTGGTCCTCGGCGCTGGCAGCGGTCTATGCGCTGCAGCCGGGGAAGCCGCCGGCCGAGAACTCATCCGGGCGGCCGAGGGGCCGTTGCCGCCCGACGCGCCGTTGGCGCCCGGCACGATGATCGCCTTGAGGCGGTTGGGTCGGGGCTCCATGGATAGGGGCTGCCCCATGGGTAGGGGACTGCTGGGGTTCGCTCCGGCCGGGTACTCCTCAACACTGCCCGGGGGCCCCCAGTTGTTGATCCACCAAGCCGGCGCGCCGATCTGTTTACCGCACGTCTGGTTGGCGTTCCCGTTCAGGAAGGCCGGGCTGTTCGGGTCGATGCCGGTGCCGTTGAAATTGGTGCTCAAGTGGCCGTCGGGTTCGACCCCGGAGGGGTACGGGAATGTGGGGTACCCGTCGGCCCGCATGCAGTTCGCGTACTTCACGTACAGGGCGTCGTCGCCCCATCCGGCGATCGGCTGGCCGCCCGCGACCGCGCGTCGGGCCGCGGCCAGGTCCTCGCTGCACGGAGCCGTGTCATCGGTGGGATCCCCGCCCGGCAACGCCCCCACCCGGGTGGCGATGTAGATCACCTCGTGGTCGACCGTCGGGTTGGCCTGGTTGGAATTGCCGTGGCTGCGCTCGCACGCGGTCCACTCGTTCAGCATCCGTGTCGAGTTGTCCTTCGGCAGCGTGGTCGCGGAGTTTGCACCGCTCCTATTGGTCTTGGGGGGGGTTGGGGCATGACGGTCGGTGAGCGCCGTCAGCGCGCCCGCGGCGATCGCGACGGTCACGAGGGCAGAGACGAGCAGCGGCATCTGCGCGGTGATCGCTTTCAGGCGTCCGCGAGGACGCGATCGTCGTGCTTGCGGCTGTTCTGGCGCGCGCCATTGGGCGTGTGGGATCTGTAGCTGGTCGGCGCGGCGTTCGAGCGCTCGCCGCAGTTGGTCTTCGAACTGCTGGGGTGCTGTCATTGCGGTACCTCGCTGCGGAGACGTTGAAGAGCCCGTGACGCAATCGATTTGACCGTGCCTGGCCGGCACCCGAGCGCCGCGGCGATCTGGGCTTCTGACCAGCCGCCCCAGTAGCGGGTGACGATCACCACACGCTGGCGGTACCGAAGGCGGCTGACTGCGTCCAGGAGCTCCCCGTCCTCTGCGTCCGGGGCGGCGGGTTCGCCTGCCAGCAACGCCAGGCGCTGGCGGTGGCGGCGTTCGTTTCGCTGATATGACCGACCGTTATTCACGATCGCTTTACGCAGGTACGCTGCCGGCGAGTCGATCCGATCAAACGCCCGATAGACCGAGGCCATCGCGTCCTGAACGATGTCCTCCGCAGCGGCCTCTGAATTCGTCAGCAGCCACGCCAGCCGCAGCACCTGCCCGTATTCGCGGCGGTAGAACTGCTCAAAGCTGTCACCGCCGCCGGTCCCGCCAGTCGCTCGCCTGCCCGCCTGCAGGTGGCTGGAAGTCACGGTCACGCTGCTTAGACGCACCATCAAGCCGTTCGGTTCCCTCACACGGCGATGTTCTCAACCAGCGACCTGGATCGCGAAATGTCTGGCCGTCGCGTCAGCGACCTTCGAATGCCCGCCTTGCCGGCCGTCCGCTCCCGCCACTAAAGCGTCCGAGCCTCGCTGGCGCTCTGGAACAACCCGCACCTCCCGGCGACAACAAGCAGGGCGAGCGGATGCTTGCTGACCCCAGGCCACGTCCGACGTGCTGACTGCCGGTCCCGGCGCGAACCAGCCCACAAGATGCCGTAAACCGTGTTCGGCGGAGGTTCCGCAACTGCGACGCCGGTCGCGGTGCGCCGGCGCGTGCTGCGGCGGGGCGCGGTGCCCCGCTCACCGATCGGCAAGCGAACGAGCCAGCGGTTGCCAACTTGGCCGACCTCCGAGCCCGTCGCAGTTGCCGAACGCCAAACTGACATCCCGTGAGCAACGCAACCGAGGGAAGCGCTCTGCGCGTCTACTCCCGCGATCGGGGGGGGCGGCCCCGGGTTCATCACCTACGTCGCATAGCGCGACCTTCTGGGAGAGCGGTTCCGGCTGCTCGTGTGCCATGGTTGCGCCAACGTGGCGATACGGGCGGTCGTATTCGACATGGGCGGGGTGCTCGAGCGCGTCGGCCCTCCGACCTGGGCAGAGGCCTGGCGCGGGCGACTTGGGCTAACCCAACGAGAATTCGATCTTGCGGTCGCCGGTGTCGACCCCGACGGGCTCGGCCAGACCGGTGGCTTCAGCGAGGCGCAGATGCGCTTGTCCTACGGTGAAGCACTTCGGCTGTCGGCCACGCAAGTCGACGAACTGATGGCCGATATCTGGGACTGGTACTGCGGAGAACTTGACGAACAGTTGGTCGACTACGTCCGTACTCTCCGAGGGCGGGTGTGGACGGGGATCCTCAGCAACTCCGCCGATGGCGCGCGTCGCGAGGAGTCTCGCCGCTATGGATTCCCGGAGCTCGTCGACGACATCGTCTATTCCCATGAGGTCGGCCTCGCGAAGCCCGACCGCGCGATCTTCCAACTCGCCTGCATGCGACTAGGCGTCCACCCCGTCGAGACAGTATTCATCGACGATCTCGCGGCTAACGTCGATGGAGCAACCAGCGCGGGCCTCCACGCCGTGCGACACGAGTCGACTCAAGCCACGATCTCAGCCGTCGACACGCTGCTCACGTCGCTGTAAGGCATGGCTCTCTGCGACGCTACCGTGCTTTCGGCGGCGGGGAAGGCGTTTCTGTTCGCGTGCGCGGGCCTCAGGACGTGCCGCCGAACTCGACGTCCTTGGTCGCGATGGTCCCGGCTGTTCGCCCCGGTGCGGTCTGGTAGCTCCAGTAGAGATTCGTGTGGGCGATGACCTGGTCCGGCGGCGGCGCCCCCCATGCTGTTTGGTCCTCGGTCGTGTGAGCGTCGCTGACGAGGCTCGCGTCGTATCCCCTGACCAGCGCGCCGTGGAGCGTTGAGCGGATGCACGCATCGGTCTGGGCGCCGACGATGATCAATCGCCCGACTCCGAGGTCGGACAGGACGGTTTCAAGGGTGGTGTTCTCAAATGAGTCGCCGTGGTTCTTCTCGACCAGCGACTCGGCGTCGCTCGGGGTCAGCTCGGAGACGATGCGCCAGTCGTTGGTTCCTGTCGAGAGCTGCTCGTCGGAGTGCTGCACCCAGACCACCGGCACCCGTTCTCGCCGCGCCCGGTCGACGAGAATGCCGATGTTCGCGACGACTACGTCGCGCTCGTGAGCCCCCTCCACGACGCCGTTCTGTACGTCAACGACGAGGAGTGCGGTGTTCGGCCGGTTCTCGAGAGTGGTCATGGTCTCCCTTGCTCGCGCTGGGCTTTGTGTCGACTCACGTTAGCCCTACTCACGTACGGCCGGGGCCGATGAACCTCGGACCCAATCTCCAACCGCCGCAGGAAAACGGCGTGCCAGCAGCTAAATCCCACAAGGGATACAGCCGACACCGGAGAACGCACCTGCTCCGCTGGTCACCGATACGCGCGCGCCTGCAAGTCGTAGAGCTCGGCGTATATGCCACCAGCCGCGATCAGGTTGGCGTGATCGCCGGTCTCGACGATGCGCCCTTGGTCGAGCACCACGATCAGGTCGGCATTCCTTACGGTTGAGAACCGGTGCGACACGAGCACCGTGATCGCTCCGGCCAGGCGTGCGAGCTCCCGCGCTGCCAGATAGCGCTCGAACAGTGCCGCCTCGGTGAACGCGTCGAGGCTGGCGGTTGGCTCGTCGAGAATCAGTAAGAGGGGGAGGTCGCGCATCATTCCTCGCGCGAGCGCGAGCCGCTGCCACTGGCCGCCGGAGAGCTCCTGTCCGTCTGAGAAGGAACGCCCAACGGGGGTGGCTAGGCCGTGGCGCAGTTGGTCCACGACCGCCCGGGCATCGGCGCGGTCGAGGGCCTGAGCGAGGGCGGCGTCGACCTTGAGGCGGGGTAGATCGCCGACTCCGACGGTCTCGCCCGCCAGCAGTTCGAACTGCACGAAGTCCTGGAAGGTGGCGGCGGTTCGCTTGCGCCACGCCTCGAGGTCGATCTCCGCGAGTGGGACTCCGTCGATCAGGACCTCGCCGGCCGTCGGTCGGTACATGCCGGTGAGGAGCTTGACCAGCGTGGTTTTTCCCGCCCCGTTCTCGCCGACGAGCGCGACGGCGGCACCAGCAGGGAGATGCAGGTGGACGCCGTCCAGCACCGTCGGCCCGTCTGGTGGATAGCCGAAGCTAAGGTCAACCAGCGTGATGCCGTTGGTGAGGGTCGCCGGCGGAGCTGCCGGCGGACCGCTCCGGGACCGCCGGTGGTCAGCGGCCGCATAGTCCTCCAGCCAGAGCAGTCGCCGAGCGGTGCGCGTGGCCGTTAGGAGTTGTCCGATCGACGCTGCGGCCTGCCCGACCTGCAGTTGCGCACGCTGGATCAGCGTGACTGCGAGCACCACTGCGCCGACGCTCGCATGACCATGCGTGGCCTGCACCACGACTGCGGCGATCCCGGCGACGAACGCAGCCGCGAACAGCAGCCATCCCGCGGCCCCGCAGACCCCCCCAAGGACCGCTGCCCTTCTCGTCCCGTCGTTCACAGCGCGGGCCAGCGACCGGTGCCGATCGCGCAAGGCACCGGTCACGCCGAACACGCGCAGCTCGTTCGCCGGGCCAGGGGAGGTGGCGAGTTCGAAGAGCTCGTTGGCGAGGCGCCGGTCAGGCGCCAGTCGCTCGTCGGCTCGCTGGCGCAGCCAGACGGACACGTGCTCGCCCGCCAGCGGCCCGATCGCGAACAGCGGCAGCACCGCGAGCGGCGGGAACACGAGCGCGAGGATCACGACGATCGCGACGGTGCGCACGAGAATCTGGACCACGACGAGCATCTGACGCGCCCCATTGCCGAGCGGTCTCAGGTTCTGCTGCAGCAGATCGAGCTCCGTCCGGTAGGCGGGGCGCTCCAGGTGGTCTACGCCGGTTATCGAGTTGAGCTCCTCGGCGACCCGCGCCGTCAAATACACGGACGTCTTGTCCGACAGAGTGGCCCCGGCGGTACCAGCGAGCATCGCCATCGCCCAACTGACCGCGTAGAGGACGGCAACTGCACCGACGCCGAGGATCACGCCCTCTTGCTGATGCCGAAGGGCGGCGTTGATGACAAGCGCAAAACCAAGCGGATACAGAACCGAGGTGACTGCCCCTGCCACCAGCAGCGCTCCGCTGTAGAGCACCCACCGGGGCGCGGCTCGCCAGCCGCTGAGAAAGACCGAGCTCCAAACCCGCCGCCGGCTCACGCTGGCTCCTCGTAGCGCGCGGCCTGGAGCCGAAAAAGCTCTGCGTAATGCTTGCCCGCGGCGAGCAACGACTCGTGATCGCCGTGCTCGAGCACTCGGCCGCCCTCGAGCACGCAGATGTGGTCGGCTCGCCTAACCGTCGAGAAGCGGTGGGAGATGATCAGCGACGTCGTCCCCGCCGTGATCTCGAGGAACCGGTCGAAGAAGTCCGCTTCGCCGCGAGCATCCAACCAGGCCGTCGGCTCGTCCAGCACCAGAATGTTCGCGCCATGCCTCACCGCGAAAAGCGCGCGCGCGAGCGCGACCCGCTGCCACTGCCCGCCGGACAGGTCTACGCCCCCCTCGTAGCCCCGCGACAGCACTGTGTCCCAATCGATGTCGCGCGGCACGCCGGCGCGCCTGGCGCTCGCGTCGAGGCCGTCGGTGTCCTGCATGTGCGCCGGAGCACCCCAGCCGATGTTCTCGCGCAGCGTGAGCGGATACTGGGCGAAGTCCTGGAAGACGACTGCGACCTGCCGCTGCCAGCCCGACGGATCAAGCCGGGCCAGGTCGACGCCGTCGATCAGGATGCGCCCGCCGGTGGGGTCATGAAGCCTCGCCAGTAGCTTCACCAGCGTTGTCTTGCCGGCACCGTTGATGCCGACCAGGGCGGTCGACCCCCCGGCCGCAAGGACGAGATTCAGGTCTTCGAAGACGGAGCGCTCTCCCGACGGATAGCGAAAGCGGACGTGCTCGAACCGGACCTCGCGCGCCGGAAGTCCGCTGGTTGGGAGGGTCCCTTTGAGCGCGGACTCCGGGGGCGCAAGCGACGCCTCGAGCCGACTCGCCCTTGGGACCCCCTGCAGCATCCAAGCCAGGGCGACGTCATCCCACGAGATGTCGCCAAACGACATCGTCGCGACGAGCATCGGCAGCATGACCGCCAGCGTCCCCAGCGCGATCTCGCCGTGGTACGCCGCGTAGCCGAGGTAGCCACAGGCGGCTCCGTACGCGGCGAGCACCACCACCGACAGCCTAAGGACGGTCCGATCCAGTCGACGCAGCGCGGCCCAAGGCGCGCCGAAGCCACGCAGCGCTTGAGCTTTGTATCGGTCGACGAGCCACCCGCCGAGCCCGAACACCCTCGACTCCTTGGCCACCTGCGGCATCGCCGCCAGCCTTTGCAGGTACCACGCCCGCCGCAGCACCTCCGAGCTGCCCGCGTACAACGCTCCCTGCTCCCTGATCAGCTTGAGCTGCGGCCGGCGAACCACTATCCACATGGCCAGCATCCCCAGCCCCAGCCACCACCGCCATGAAGCCAGCACCCCGCACGCAATCAAACCGCTCGCGCGATTGCTTACCACCAGCGCCAGCGTCATCGGCGCGTCAGCCGTCCATTGGTTGACCAGCTGTCCCTGCGCGAGCGAGAGATCATCGAGGACCGCGGGGTCCTCCAAGTGCCCGGTCCCCACCGGACGCGACACCGCGGCAATCAGCCGGTCCTGCGTGTTGTACACAAGGCGCCACTTGACCACCGAGGCGAGCGCAGACTGCATCGGGCCGAGCAGCAGCGCCGCCGCGTACGCGACGCCGGTTATCGCAAGCGCGCCGATCAACCGATCGCCGGCAGGAGAAGAAAGGCCATCGCGAGCGGCGGCCGGAACATCGCCCACGAGGCGGCCGGCTGCGACCAGCACTACGTTCGGCAATACCGACGCCGCTGCCGTGTATATCGCGACCGCGACCGAAAGCGGACGGCTGGTTTCCCAAAGGAGCCGGACCGCCGCGCCGTAACCAGGCTGCGCTCTGTCGCCAGGACGCAACCGCAACTTCAACCGCGGACCTCGTCGCTGTGCGTCACCCTGCTCGATCAGCCCGTTGTACAACAGATCGGCCGAGCGGGCTCTGGTAGCCCTCCTACTTTGCGCGCCGCGCCTGCGAGTCGCACTTACGGCGCCTGGCAGCGAGCCATGGTGACGAGCTGAGAGACGGCTGGAAGGAAACGGGGCCCACTCAATCACTACGCCCGGCCGCACGAGTATCGCTCGGCAAGGGGTTGCGAGAGCCAGATCGCTCCTCCGCGACGTACTCGCTCTGGAATGCGATGAAGGCGGGACCCCGGACCCGAGGCGACGGCAGCCGCGGGGTGGCGGAGGAGGTCGGCCCTCCGTATCGAACAGCATAGGCAGGCGCGCGCGGCTGGACCCGCGCGGCCGGCCATCCGAAGCAGAGAGCCGACCACCGGTATCAAGGTACGCGGTGGGCGGGATTGATCCTGCCGTCGCTCGTGGCGGGGAACGAGGAAGTGTTCGTGCTGCACGTTGGTCTGGATCTCGGTCGTAAACGGATTGCGTCCTCAGAGCCGCTCCGTCGGAGCTGTGACTGTCGGGCGCGCTGTCGTATGCGCCGGCTGTCCCGATGCCGTCGACACTCCGACGCGAGTCCGGATTGTCCTCGGCGTGAGGACCGTTTTTGGCGTGTTCGCCGGCCAGCTCCGTCTGGCGCTTCTCGAGCAGCTTGAGCCAGATTTCATCGAGCGCGGGAAGGAAGGGAACGGATTCAACAGACGCTCGCCGGGAATCGCCGACGAGCGCGATCGTGGCTGCGTGTAACAAGTCGGCCAGGTCGATGCTGAGGATCGCACCGCGTTCCTCGCCGATTCCACGATGAAGGAAGGGTCGGTGGCCCCTGTGCGCGTCATGCCCGGGCAAGAGAATTTTCCCGACGTAGTCGGGTGGCCCCGCGTCGGATTGGGCAGAACTTTTTCAGGCCGCGCCGGTCTAACCCCTTAGACGCATACTCGAACGGAGGAACAGATGGCAGAGCAGAGCACGAGCGAGAGCGAGAGCGGGTCGGTCGCGACGCGCAGGGAGGGCAAGCGTCCCGGAGCCTCGGGCCCCGACACGCCGCTTAGTTCCGAGCGCGGCAATACGACGATTGCCGATACGGTCGTGACGAAGGTGGCGAGCATCGCCGCGCGCGAGGTCAATGGCGTGTACGACCTCGGCGGCGGCGTTTCGCGGGCGGTGGGGTCTGTCACCCAGCGGGTCGGGATTGGTGATGAGCGTACCCAGGGTTTGTCGGTCGAGGTGGGTGAGCGCGAGGCGGCGGTGGATGTGACCGTGGTGGTGGAGTACGGGGAGTCGATTCCCAAGGTCTCCCAGGCGATTCGCGACAATGTGATCAGGCGCATCGAGGGCATCACCGGCCTGTCGGTCACGGAGGTCAACGTCGCTGTTAATGATCTGTATTTCCCGGGCGACGAGGAACCCCAGCAGCCCGCCCGCGTGGAGTAGCAGTCCTTGATGCCGTCCGCTTCTGCTGCGTCCCAGCTGGCGTTGAGCGCCGATTCTCCTCGCGTGCGCCTGGCACATCTCGCGCTTGAGGCCGCACTGGCCGTGCCGAACGTCGTGGCCGCCGAGGCGGGGCTGCACGGCATGCGCGTGATTACTGACCCGGCCGGGGGGGTGCTACGCGGGGTGTCGGTCACGGCCGATGGCGGCGGGCGCTACGCGGTCGACCTGTGCCTCGTTGCCTACCTCGCGCCGCTGGTGCCGCTGGGCGAGGAGGTCCGCCGCCGCGTGCAAGCCAGCGCGCAGCGCAACGGGCTCGCCGACCAGCTGAGCACGGTGAACATCGAGTTCGCTCGCGTGCTCACGCCCGCGGAGGTGAGGGAAGCGGAACTGCTGGCCAGTGAGCGCGCGGCGGCCGCGGCGCTGTCGATGCCCGGCACGCCGGCCCTCCCAGCGGGTGTCGCGCCGCCGGCATCCGTTGGTGTCTCACTTTCTGGCTTGGCGTCGAGGGAGGCTCCCGCGCCGCGTCCCATCGGCCCGGGCGGGGAGACGGGCGAATGATTCTGCTCGCGCGTGCGCTGGTTCGCGTGGTCAGCTTTTTGCTGCTGGCGATTCTTTCTGTCGCGGGGCTCGTGCTGGCTGTCGTCTGCATCGGCACCGGCACCAGCGGCCTGAGCCTGGGCGGCTTGGCCCGCCTGCTTCACCTCGGCTCGCTGCGCGACACCGTGGGCAGCTGGCTCGGTCAACTGGAGGCGTCCGGGACGGTGGCCGGTATCGCCGCGGTGTGCGGGTTGGCCGCGATGCTGCTCGGGCTGGTGCTGCTGGCGGGGATTCTCGTGCGCCGTCGGGAGCGGCTCGTGACCCTGGCAAGCGGTGAGCATGGGACGATCGCCGCTCGGCGGCGGCCGCTGGCGCAAGCGGCCACCGCGCTGATCGAGCAGGTGCGGGGCGTCACCGAAGCCCGCGTCCGCGTCCGACCGCGGCGCCGGGGCGGCGGCCGCCTGACGGTACGGGCCTCCCGGATCCGCCGAGTCGAGCCTGGAGAGGTGCAGGGCGCCGTCCGCGAGCAGCTCCGCGGTCTCACCGATCCGTTCAAGCTCAAGGCCCGCGTCGACGTCGCCCGCCGCGGGGCGAGGGTGCAGTAGATGCCTCGCCAGCGGGTGCGCGAGCGAACCTCGCCACTAATCATCTTGGGGCGCCTGATCACGCTCGGGTTCGCGCTCGCGTTGATCTGGTACGGCCTGATGACGCTGCTGCTCGCGCTAAAGGTCTCCCCATCGACTGTCAATAGCATCAGCGGCTACCGCACCGTCTTTGATTGGCTCAGCGGACTGTCCCCGACGAAGGTCGACGGCGCCGCCACCCGCGGGATCCTCGCCGGGGCGGGCGTGCTCGCTTTCTTCGTGTTCGGCTATCTCGCGCTGAAGCACGTGCCACGCCCGTATTTGGCTCGCCGCGACCTCGACCTCCCGTCCGACGAGCGCGGCGAAGTGACCGTCGAGCCACGCGCGATCGAGCGCCTCGCCGAAGTCGCCGCCGCCAGCCACCCGGCCGTCACCGACGCCCGCGGTCGGTACGCCATCGATGATCTGTCGGTCAATCTCACCGTCCGCCGGGCCCGCGGTCTCGCTGACACGCTGCAGGACGCCCAACGGCGGGTCGTGGATGCCCTCCAGCAGCACGAGCTGCCCGCCATACCCGTCAACGTCACATTGGCCGGCTACGACCGCCGGCATAGAAGGGAACTTCAGTGATCAACCTCAAGCACTACCTGGGCCTGCTCGGCTTTCTGTTCGTTGCCGCCTGGATCGGCTTCAGCTTCGGCGACGCCGTCCTCTGCCTCGCCGGCGCCGCCGTCTTCTACGCCATCGGCGCGGTGCTGCAGGGCGAGATCGATTTGGGCGAGGTCCAGGCGCGCGTCCAGCGCTCACAAGGCGTCTCCCGCTAAGTCACAGCTGCTCCGGGCCTCGGGGAAGAGCGAGCTCGGGAGACGTCGCCGGTGCCCGTGCGGATATCCCAACAGCCGCACCCCTGGCTGGCGCGGACGGCGATGCTCTCCCGCACAAACACCCGCCTACGTCGACCCCGCCTGTGGGCGCCCCTCCTCCCCGCCTTCACGCAGCCGCCAGTCGCGGCGGCGCGCGACCCCGGAGTGCGGCGTGATTCTCCAGGTCGATGACCGGATTCTGGTTCAAGCAGCCCAGGACGGGGATCTGGACGCGTTCGAGGCTCTCGTCCGTCGCCACGAGCCCGCCGTGTATCGCGTCGCGTTGCGGATGCTCGGCTCAGAAGCCGACGCCCAAGACGCCACCCAAGAGACCTTCGTGCGCGCCTGGCGGGCCCTGCGCCGCTTCCGCCACGACAGCGTCTTCACCACCTGGCTCTACCGAATCGTGACTCGTCGCTGCCTGGACCTCATCGCCGCCCGACGGCCAACCGATCCACTCACCGACACGGAGCATGACCCGGGCCCCGACCCAGTCCACACGGCCGAGCAACGCGCGCGTCTGCAAGCAGTCACCCGCGCGATCGCACAGCTGCCCGGCGACCAGCGCGCGGCCCTGATACTCCGAGAGTTCGAAGGCCTCTCCTACGAACAGGTGGCTGACGCGCTCAACACCAGCGTGCCCGCCATAAAAGGCCGCATCCACCGCGCGCGGCTCGCCGTGCTTCAACACACCACAGGATGGCGATGACCCCCGAACCTCGGCGACTACCATGCGGCGCTGACCTCGAGCAGCTCGTTGCCCAAATCGCCGACACCGAACCCCCCGCCAACCCCGACCACCAGGCGCGCTGTCCCTACTGCCAGGCGACCCTGCGCCGCCTACGCGACACCTGGGAAGACTTCCACACGCTCGCTACCCAGCCCGTGCCGATCCCTCGGACCCTGACCGCCCAGATCATGGCGCGCGTCCGCGTCCTCGCCCGCCACGCCACCGACTCCATCCTCCTCGGCCACCCACGCGGAGAAACCCGCATCAGCCACGCCCTCGTGGGCCGCGTGATCGGGCGCGTCGCTCTCGGAGTCCCCGGTGTCATCTTCGCCTCCGCCCGCCCCATTCCCCACCAACCCCCCGACCCCCGGCGCCTCAGCGTCACGATCCGCCTCGTCGTCGCCTACGGACCAGCGATCGAAGGGGTCGTCCAGGCTGTACGCGCAATCATCGACCGCCACGTCCCCGCCCTGACCGGCGCCCAACTCACCCACATCGACATCACCATCGAAGACATCGCCACACCCACCGACTGAAACGAGAGCGCCCGGAAGGGCAACTCTCGGACATGTTGAAGTCGGCCGGCGGCGAGCGCCGAGCAATGCCGCGCCGTCACTCAGATTGCCGCAACCCCACATAGCGACACCACACCACGTGGAGGGTCGCGCTGCTGGCCCGCACGAAACGGAGAAAGCGCTGGGTGAGCCGCCGTTGCCTAACCTGTACTTGGGCACAGCCCAGGCGTCGGCCAAAACGTTAGCGGCGAGCGCCGGGTCCGGACTCATCTCACCAGCAAGACTCCGCCGTGCGACGCCATGGTCGGAGGAAGGCGATCGTGGCCAGGGTCCGCTCGGGCCGGACCGGGACGATCCCCCAGGTCGCCAACGGAGTTGCGTGAAATAGCGCACCCGGCGGAGAGAAACGATCGCGCGGATCGCGGCAGCGGCACGTCCAAGGTCCAGCGAAAGTGACCGTCGTGATCGGCCTGGGACGACTAACACGGCGAGCCAATCTGGTCAGTTGGTCAATAGAACTCAGCGGCAGAGCGATCTCCCGCGGGCGTCCGGTCTGCTCGCCGATCGGATCGGGTCGCCACCGATGGAACAGACGATCAGAGCCCGCGACCACGTCGGGGCCCCGTCGGTGGTGTCGAGCACGCGCATGTGAACCGCGCCACGTCCGAATGGCCTTCCAGCCGACACGAGCTCCACCGACTGGAGCACGAGTGTCCGGAGGGCGTTGAAGTTGCGTTTCGCTCGAGCCCTGCTGGCACGGTGTCCTTGAGGTCGGCCGGTGGCGCAGCACGGCAGCCTCGGCATCGAAGTCGCGGGCACTTGCTCGATGATCTGGACGTGGTCCACAGTGCGAAGGACGGCGCGCCCGGCCTTTGATCGCACAGAAACCGTGCTGTTGATCGCTACCCTAGAACCCCGAGCGTCGCAATCGGCGTGTGCAAATCACCGCCGCTGCCGTGGAGCGGCGCGTCTGTCCGTTTTCCCGTCTGCGCAAACCGCGACGCGACCCGGCCGTGAACCAAGGGCGCTGAGCCGCCACGTCGCCGACCGGCTCACCCGTTACACCACGAGCACATACCTGACTGGGTGGCGTCAGGGCAAGCTCCTCACGTGTTGCCTTTTCGTCAGCAGCTACCTCGCAGAATGCCGTGGACACGACCAAGCGGTGGGCTGACGTTCGATCACTCCCCTCCTCGGCGGCTGATCGCGTCTTGGACCCGTGAGGAGACTCTCGGACAAGTCATGCGTCTTGATTACTGCTTCGAGGAACGGGTAATCCTGGTAAATGACTGCACTGCGCGCGAATCCCGGTTCAACTCAAGCGCGTCCCTCGTCGCTTGGACGAGAGGCATCAACACTCGCGAGGAAGCCGAAAGTGCGGGCCGCGGTCGCCGCCGCCACCGGACTGGGAGTGTCCGCGGCACCAAAAGCGGAATTCGTTTGGCGGCCGGGGCGAGCTACCCGGCATAAGAGTGCGACGACGCTTGTTCGGCGACGTTGCACCAGCGCGGCCCGCGGTGCGACCGGAACCGGAAATCGAGGCTGACGCTCGTTGCAGCGACTAACGGCAATCGAACGTGAGCTTCACGAGCTACGCGCGTCGGCCCCGCCCGCGCAGCCACACTCGCCGGTCGAGGTTGCGCGCGGCGCTCTGGCTCGCCAGCCGGGTGAGCCGCGATGACGATCGTGGCGGCAGCCCTTGCACGAGCGAATAAACCCTAGGAGAGGTCATGGCTCAACGCTCGACAACATCCAACAGGTCAACCAACCGACAGCCCGCCCCCAACCGGTCCCATCGGAATGGGGGCAGCGCAAACGGGGCCCAGAGTGCCAGCTCTCGCGGGCCCGCAGCGCGCGCTCCGCGCAACGCCAAGGCCGCCACGCCTTCGGGGTCTCGTTCCGCGAGACAGACATCCAACGGCGGCGCGCGGACCAAAGCGACAACGCGGAAAGCCTCCCAGCCGGCGCCGACGTCCAGGCAGTCGAGCGCGCGTTCTGCACCGCGGAACGCCAGCACCCGGCCGGCGTCGTCCACCAGCGGCAGTACGTCGCAGGGGTCCCAATCGACGGGGTCCCCGCGACGCCGAGACTCGACCGGCTCGGCGGCGAGCATGCTCCAGAGCTTCGCTCATCAAGCGGCCAAGCCGGCCTTGGCCGGGGGCGCGGCGGTTGCAGCGGTAGCCGGCGGCGTTGCGGCCACCAAGCTGCGCAGATCCAGGCAGCGCACAGTCAAGTTCGTGCCCATCGGCTGGGTGAAAACCCAAGCGCCAAAGATGCCGGAGCTGGATGCGATCGCCAGAGGCATATCGAAAGCCGGCAAACAAGTCGGTCGTACCGGAGAACAGCTCAGCAGGATCGCTGAGGATATTCAAACGGCTGGCAAAACGACCGAACGATTCGGCAGGCTCCTATCCAAGTAGCCCGCCGGGAGCGCCGAGCGGCGCCTCGCGCAGCTGCCGACGGACACACCCTGGTGAACGAAGCCAAGCGGGACCGCCCCGGAGATTCAGCGCCACCCATCCCATGCTGAGGGTCACCCGCTCGGTGTCGAACCGCACCCGAGCGCCGCTCAGCGCCCGGTAGTGCACCCCGTCGCCGCTTGGACCGCCTCGCCCGTTCTCCTCGAGCCATCGCCGTCACTTGCGCTCGGCGGTCTCGCCCGACGCGAGGTCAGAGCGAGACCACTGCGCAAGCAATTCATCGCCTCCGGCCGTTCGATGCAGCAGTTTCCCGACCCGGGACATCGTACGTCACTCGAGCGTTACGTCCCGAGCCGCCACGGCCTGCCGGGCCACGCTCCTCGCTCCGTGACCCAAGGCCCTCGGTGAACGTTGATCGCGACCAGGGCGCGGCGCCCGCTTCCCCTGCGCGAGCGCTAGCCACGCACTTCGCCAAACTCACTCTCCCTGTGGACGAGAACCAAGCGTCTCGATGAAGGTGGCGGGGCTCCTGTTTGCCTCCGACAACTCGGAAGCCCGTGCCCCGGTGAGTGGCCTTCTCGGGTCCATCGTCCGACCCCAGCCCGACGTTCATGCCCTCCTTAGTGCTCATATCATTCCTGGCTCATCCGACCCGCACGGGCGGGTCCCCTTGGCTCGGCGGCTGTCGCCCGGTCGATTATCTGAGGCCTCGCATCTAGTCCCGTCGAATCCGCCGGTGATGTGCCGGCACGCGACGGAGCCTGCTGCGGTTGGGAGCGTGGTCGACGCTCGGGTTTGCCGGCGGGCTGTCAACTCGACCTGGCGGAGCTCATAAGCCTCGGCGTCCGCAGGTGGGAGGCTGTTTCCTAGCACCCGCCGAGCGGCGGCGACGCGCTCGGGTTCGAGCGCTTCGTGCTGGGTTCGGGTGCGGTCGAACAGCTCTTCGAGATTTACCGATGCCGGTGATGGCTGTTGCTCAGCGACCTCAGCGAGTGCTTTCCGCATGCTCGCCTTCCCCTCTACGCCGAGACACAGATCTCGAGGGCTATGAACGTTCCAAGCTCGGGCTCGACGGTGGTCAAAGTGGAGATCCCGTCCGCTCGAGCTCAAACCATACGTGCGAGCTGTCTCGGCGAACGCCCCAGCGGCTCGACTGAGCATCCACGATCTTCAGACCCCAGCCTCCCACCTCCGGCGCTTGGAAGTCACGCTCGCGAAGGTCGAACCCGCCGCCTTCGTCGAGCACCTCCACCAGCAGACAGAGCTCGAACAACTGCGCGGTGAGGGTGATCCGGCCGCGGCCGTGAGTTACGGCATTTGTCACCAGCTCGCTAGCCAGCAGCCTCGCCGTGGTCAGCGTGCCATCGGCGAGCACCGCCGCGAACCACTCTGTCAGCAACCGCCGCGCAACCCCCGGAGCACCGAGGCCCGAGGGCAACTCGAACTTGAACGACGCGTCAGTCACGGGGAACACTTCATGACAGCATCCCTACCCGCGTGATCGGCGCTGCAACATGCAGCAGGCGGAGGCGGACCATCGCCACGGCACCGCACCGCACCGCGCGTGCAAAAGTGAGGCCAACGACGCGCACCGCGCCCCCACCGTCGGGTGCGAATCGCGGGATCGGGGGCGCGACCGCATAGAGCGAGTCAGCGGAGATTTTCAGACGCGTTCCAAGCAGCGGGAACCAGACCTTGGCCCGCGAGCAGGCCCCGGGTCCGGCCGAGATGGCTGACGAAGTCCCACAGCTTCTCGAAGAAGTCCCCACTGCCCGCTCTCGACTCCGAACAGTTTCGGGACCTGCGCGACGATGATCGTCAGGGCCAGCCTGACGCTCGCGGACAAACCTCCTGTTTCACGCTGGCCGCCTAGCCGATCTGGCGCTCGTGTCCTTCCCACTCCTTCTCGCGCAGTTCCTTCTTCTGGATCTTGCCGGTAGAGGTCTTGGGTAGCTTCGTGATCTCGACGGTACTTGGGCGCATGTAGCCAGTGAGACGCTCCTTGGCGAAGTCCAGGATTTCTTCCTCGGAGGCATCCTCGCCGTCGGCGAGCTCGACGAAGGCCTTGGGTCGCTCGCCCCACTTCTCATCGGGGGTCGACACGACGGCGACTGCTGCGACGGCGGGATGTTCGGCGATGGCCTGCTCAACTTCGATTGTCGGAATGTTCTCGCCGCCGGAGACGATGATGTCCTTCTTGCGGTCGCGTAGTTCGATGTAGCCGTCGGGGTGGCGGACTGCGAGGTCGCCCGAGTGGTACCAGCCGCCCGCGAGCGTCTCGGCCGTCCGCTCCGGGTCGTCGAAATAACCCGTCATGACGTTGTTGCCGCGCATCAGTACCTCGCCGAGCGCCTGACCGTCCGCCGCCACCTCTTCGCCCTGGTCGTCGACCACGCGGACCGCGTCGGCCACGACGTAGTGCACGCCCTGCCGGCCGAGGAGCTCGGCCTGCTCTTTGACAGGCAGCTCATCCCATCCCTCCTGGCGCTCACAGACCATGTAGGGCCCGTAGAGCTCGGTGGAACCGTAGACGTGGATCGGCCGGATCCCCGTGTCGGTCAGCCGCCCGAACAGTTCGGGCGTGGGCGGCGAGCCAGACACCGTCGTGATGACTTCGCGGTCGAGCTCGTGCGCTTGCTCATGGTCGAGCAGCGACGCCTGAACGGTCGGCGCGCCGTTGTAGTGGGTCACGCCCTCGGCGTCGATCAGCTCCCACACGCGCCCGGGGTCGACCTTGCGCAGACAGACGTGGCGACCTCCGACGGCGGTCACGGCCCACGTGAAGCACCAACCGTTGCAGTGGAACATGGGAAGCGTCCACAGATACACGCTCTCCGCCGTCAGGCGCGTCTCGATCACCTCGCCCAGCGCGTTGAGGTAGGCGCCGCGGTGATGGTAGACGGCGCCCTTGGGGCGGCCTGTTGTTCCCGACGTGTAGTTGATCGAGATCGGTTCGTCCTCGTCTTCAAGAACGCTCACCAGCGGATCGGGAGAGCTCCCGGCGAGGAACGCCTCGTACGGATCATCAGACTCTGCGGTGTCGTCAATACGGACCGTCCGCTCGACGCTGGCGCCGCTTACGAGCTCCTCGAATTCGTGATCAACGAACACGAAGCGCGCGCCCGAGTGCTCCAGGATGAACTCGACGTCATCGGACTTGAGCCGATAATTGATCGCAACGAGCACGCCGCCGGCCGCCGGCACGGCGTAGTGCGCCTCGAGCAGCGCGGGAATGTTCGGAGCGATGAACGCGACGCGGTCACCCTTCTCCAGGCCCGCGTCGCGCAGGCCCGAGGCCAGCCGGCGCACCCGCTCGCCCATCTCACGGTACGTGTAGCGCCGTTTCCCATGGACAACGGCAACCTTGTCGGGGTACACGAACTCGCTGCGAAGCAAAAAGCTCAGCGGGTTGAGCTCACTGCGATGGGCACGTCGCACCTCAGCGTCGCTGATCTCGCTCATCTCATCCTCCTCGTCGATCGTTCCCCTCCCTCTGCCCGTTCGCGGGCCAAACGCACCACCGACCAGCGGTAATCTCGCGCACACATGCCCGCAGCCGCGCCCCTGGGCCTCCCAGAACCAGTCGACGCCGATACCAGAAGCCCTGCCAGCTTCCGCAAGTGGCCTACAGACACGTAGTTAAACGCTCCCCTTGAACAGCGGCCGCCTCGCGGGCTTTCCCACCTCGACCGGGCGGCGAGCGTCCGGGGCACACCCGCCCAAGAAAGCGCTCCTGTAACCGGGCGCACACGGACGCCGCTCGTCCCGCTTCGGTATAGCGAGGCGAGCGCCAGAGCCTCGGTTCGGCGCGTCCACGTTCTGGACGACTTGCCGCAGCACCGGTCTCGGGGCAACGGGCGGTCGGTGGCGCAATCGCGAAGCGGGAGCGCGACGGGCGAAGCCCGCGCGAGGACTGCACCTGGTTGGTGGGCCTCGACTTCCGCAACGCCAGCCCGGACGCAGAGGCGGACGTCAGTCTCCGGCTCGCTCTTGGAGGTCGTCCGACTGGAAAGAGATCCGAGGGCTGGGTCTGGCGCCTTCTCGGTACGAGAGCGGCAACGCCGCGGTGCTCGCTGATCCGGCACGAGTCAGGCGATCGACAAGCGCCCCCGCGGCCGCATTGTCGGCACCAGCGTCGCACCCGAGTTCGTGCCAAAGCGACACCTCCTCGCTCAGCGGCACCCGCGGCGTGAGAGCCGACGACGCGGCGCGTCTCGAGGCGATTTCCAGGGCTCTGAGCATCCGATGGTCGAGTCCTGCGTTCGCGGCGGCACGGGCACCCCGCACGATCGCCTCGCCGGGAGGGGCCCCGACAGTCCCCGGTATCACCAGCGACGTGCGCGCATCCATGCCATAGCGCAAGTTGGGTGGCGTGGAATCGCCCGTTTTTGACTGCCGCATTGGAGGCCAGCGCCGCTCTCGGCTGCCTTGCCCCGATCAGCGTCGACTACTACTTCCACCGTCAGCGAGCGGCCGTCCATGATCTCGGGCGGACGCGGGCGCGTCCGCTTCCGGCGCCCGACCTACTCCGATCGTGGCTATGACTGGTGAACCTCGATCGTGCTAGCGATACCGTCAGCCTCCTTCTGCCCCATGTTCGGGGGCGGGTTAGGCGCGTCTGTGCTTGCCCGATTCGCGGCGTCAATCGCCCGTTCGAGGGCATCACCGAGCGCCGGTGCTTCGCGCTGCTCGACGCCTTCGAGGACGATCTGGTCCGCTTGCACGATGTCGTTGACGTTCAATCGCAGATGCCCTACCGCGGCATTGTCAACGATCACGGAGATCCCCACTCTCGATCATGGAAATTCCCCACCCCTGGGGATGACCGAGGTCGAGCTGTAGGCGGCACGCTAGGCCCGGATCGCCAGCGGCGGCGGCGCGGTGCGTGGCTTCGGGCTTCCGCCGCTTGACCCGTCATCGTCTATGTGTATGCGCGAGGCTGAGCTGGTGCGCCTGACCAATCATCACTCGGCGGCGGCACCCTCGATCCGGGAGCGCCCGGGGCGCTATATCGGCTACTTCGTGAACAAGTTCGGTGAGCAGCTCGTGTTCGTGCACGACGACGGCGAGCCTGACGCGACCGTGTTCTGTGGCGATGTCGACTGGGAGCCGCGTCGCGTCATCGACGCGGATGGTTTGCCGGACGCGGGCGATCTCATCCTCAACGATGAAGAGCGGACGTTCGTGATCGCCTGCTGGGTTGCGACAGCGTGGCGGCGTGAAGCGGCTCAGGCTGGCCGCTCAGCGGCGTAGTCGCCACGATCCACGTGGAGCGCCGGTCGATTGGGGCTGGCGAGCTCATGCACGTTGGCGTGCCGTGCCTGGTCGGCGCTCCACCCGGCGGCGCACAGCGTCTGGGTGAGCTGGTGGGAGAGCTCGCCGACGTCGACGGCGAGTTGGCGGCGCTGCTCGCAGGCGTGTTGGTAGGCGCAGAACGCGCGATGGATCTGCCAGTGGATCTGTTGCAGGGCCTCGAGCATCGCGCTGTTGGCGTCGGTGTCCGCCGTTGCGGATGAGCGCGGCGAGTGGGCTGGTGCCGGGCGCTGTCGCCGCGGTGCCACGTCGTCGGTGAGGCCGAACGCGTCTGGCGCGAGTCCTGAGTAGAGCCTTTCGTTGGCGTTCGCGAGACGTTGGTGGGCGTCGTTGAGCCGCTTCACGATCTCCACGTCGCGTTGGAACCGGGTGGAGAGTTGTGCGGCGAGCTCGTGCGCGTGCGCGGGCACGGCTCGCTGCTCCCCGTCGGCCGGCGCGTGTTCGGGCGCCTGGGCGCCCACTGTCGCTGTGCTGAGGGCGCTCACGGCTCGGTCCCCAACTCGGCCGCGACGCCGTCGCGTAGTTGCTGGAGGCGGGCGCGGTGGCCGCGCATGCGGTAGCTGTCCCCGTCGATGTGCAGGACGGTCGCGTGGTGCAGAAGCCGGTCGAGGATCGCGGCGGCGACGGTGGTGTCTTCGAAGATCTCGCCCCACTGGGCGATCCCGCGGTTGGTGGTCAGGATCACGCTGCCGTGCTGGTAGCGGCGGCTGATGACCTGGAAGAGGTGGCTGGCTGCTTCGCCGGGCATCGGGAGGTAGCCGAGCTCGTCGATGACAAGGACGGCTGGTCCGTTCCAGAAGCGCATCGTTGTCTGCCAGCGGCCTTCGATCGCCGCGCGGGTGGTGCGCGCGACAAGGTCGGCGGCGGTCGTGTAGTAGACGCGGTAACCGGCGTGCACGGCCTTCAGGCCCAGGCGGTGGCGAGCATCGTTTTCCCGACGCCGGGCGGGCCGATCAGCAGCACGTTGGCGTTCTCCTGCACGAACCTCAGGTGCGAGCTCCTCGACGAGCCGCCGGTCGAGTGACGGTTGGGCGTCGAAGTCGAACTGCTCGAGCGTCTTGTGCTGCGGGAAGCTCGCGAACCGCAGGCGTCCGTCGAGCCGCCGTTGCTCGGTCGCTGTGATCTCGACGGAGAGCAGATCGGCGAGGAACCGGGTGTAGCTGGGCTTCTCTGACTCGGCCTGCTCAAGCGCGTGCGCGAGCTGCTCTGCGACTGCCGGGAGTTTCAAGTAGGCGAGGTGCTCGCGCAGCTGCTGGTAGATGTGGTCGGTCATGGCGCGTCGTCTCCTTCGGGGGTTGTGGTTGTTCGGTCGGCGTGTTCGGCCGCGGCGAGCAGCTCGAATCCCAGCTCGCGTGCCTGCTCGGGTGTGAGCGTGATCGCGACCGGGCGGCGGAGATCAGGTCCGGGCGCGTCGAGCAGCACGAGGGTTACCTCTTGGGCCCATGAGCCGTCGGGTAGCCGGGTGCCCTGCTCGGGGTCGATCACCAGGTTGTAGGTGTGCAGGTAGTCGGTCATCGCCCGGCCACCCTCGCGATCCGCGCGTAGCTCTCCAGATCGACGACCACGCCGCCGGCCTGCTCGCCGCGGAGCCTGGCGGCCTCGGCCTGCGCCTGCTCGCCGGGCGGCCGGTTCGGTTTGCGCGGGCACGCCTTGCGGGTCGTGAACTGGGAGAGCACCGCCTGCTCGAGCGCGCGGGCGTGCTCTTCGCTACGGATCGTCTGCCCGGCACCCGAGAGCGCGCGGCGGTGCCGCGCGATCCGGTGGCCTGTCAGTGTGTAGATCTCCAGGTGCAGCTCACCGAGCCGGAGGGCGTCACGCTTTCTGTGTAAGCCGCTGTTGTGATAGTAACAGTTACTCTTTCGTGGGTCAATGAGTGACAGTGAATTTGCGGTAACAGTCAGGCAGTGTCGGGGATGCGGTCGCCGAAGTGGATTCGGAAGGCTGTGAGGGCTGAGCTCCAGTTGTAGGTGTGCCTCCATTTCTGTTGGGCGCGCGTGATCGCGAGGTAGAGCAGCTTGCGGGCGGAGTCTTCGTCGGGGAAGCTGCCGCGGGTCTTGATGATTTTGCGGATCTGGCGGTTGAGCGCCTCGATCGTGTTCGTGGTGTAGACGGCGCGGCGGACGTCGGGCGGGAAGGCCAGGAATGGGACGATCCGTTCCCAGTTCTCGATCCAGCTGGCGGAGATCATCGGGTACTTGCCGTCCCAGGTCTCGGCGAAGCGCTCGAGCGCTGACTCGGCGTGGTCGCGGTCGACGGCGGTGTAGATCTTCTTGAGGTCGGCGGCGACCTTGCGCTTGTCCTTGTAGGGCACGAACCGCAGGCTCGAGCGGACGAGGTGCACCAGGCACGTTTGCACCCACGCCTGGGGATAGACGGCCTCGATCGCCTCGGGGAAGCCGGTCAGCCCGTCCACGCAGCAGACGAGCACGTCCTGGACGCCGCGGGTCTTCAGATCGGTCAGGACCGCCAGCCAGAACTTGGCGCCCTCGGTCCGCTGGAACCACATCCCGAGCACGTCGCGGTCGCCCTCGAGGTTCACCCCGATCGCCAGGTAGCACGCGAAGTTTCTGACCGCCTGTCCGTCGCGGATCTTGATCATCAGCGCGTCCAGGTACAGGATCGGGTAGATCTGCTCCAACGGCCGGGTCTGCCACGCCTTGGCGTCCTCGAGCACCGCGGCGGTGACGCGGCTGACCGTCTCGCGGCTGACCCCGGGCCCGTACAGCTCGGTGATGTAGGTCTCGATCTCGCGGGTGGTCATCCCGCCGGCGTACAGGGCGATGATCTTCTCGTCCAGACCGGCCAGCCGCCGCTGGCCCTTCTTGACCAGCTGCGGCTCGAAGTGGCTCTTGCGATCCCGCGGAGTGTCGATCCGAACCCGACCCTGATCGGTCAGGAGCGTCTTGGGCGTCCCGCCGTTGCGGGAGTTCCCCGCGCCGCCTGGCGGCGCCTGACCGGCCGGATAGCCCAGATGCTCGGTCAGCTCCTCCTCCAGCGCTCGCTGGACCATCCGGCGGGTGACCTCGCCGAGCACGCCGTCCTGCCCGAGGATCTCGCGCTCGCCCCGCTTACCGGCGATCAGCTCATCGATCATCCCGTCCAGCAACCGCTCGCGCAGCTCCTCCGGCAGCCCGTCGCGCCCGGCGCTGAGCTGATCAAGCAACGCGTCGATCAGCTCCTCACGCGCATCGTCGGTCATTCCCGCCACCGATCTTCCCAGCCGGGCCCGACCGAGAGCGTCCTCGATCACCTCCTCGCTCAAGGGCCGTGCAGCTCTCGCGCCCCTCACAGGGGGCGCTGGCGGCTCGCCTGGCGGCTCGCCGCCAGCGCCGTACGGATCAGAGCAAGCTCGCTGGAATGGGATCTTCTGTTGTGTTGAAGGCATGAGGCTCCATTCGCTCCTGCCTTACACAGACCTTGTGACACTCCCCCGAGCCGGGCGCGCACCTCGACCGTGGCGCCGGCGCGCCCGGGCGCGACGCTGTAGCGGTTGCCCTCAAACGACACCAGCGCGTCGCGCGAGACAACCCGCTGCTCGCGGTACTCCGCCCCGAACGGCAGCTCCGGCAGCACCAGCAGCGGCTCGGCGGCTGCGAGCTCGCCGACAGTGCTCCGACCGCGGCGGCGGCGATCGGACACCGTCACGCACCAGCGATCCAGGTCGGCCTGCGCCTGCGCCGGCGAGGACACCGGCGCCGAGCGCCACCACGACTGCGTCAAGTACTGGATCGCCTTCTCGACGACACCCTTGCGCTGCGGCCGGTTCGCCGGACAGACCGTGACCTGAACCCCGTAGTGCTTGGCAAGCGCCGCCGCCTCGGGCCGCAGCCGGTCGGTGCCGGGGTAGACGAACGTTGCCATCCGGTCGGTCCGCCACGAGCGGGCGGTGCCGCCCACCCGGCGCAGCACCCCGTCCAGCGCCTCAGCCAAGTGCGGGAAGCTCTCGCCCTCCGCAAAGCAGCCGCGCAGCCGGCTCGAGTGCGACAACGCGCCGACCAGCACATACGCCTTGACACCCCACGGCGTCTCGGACAGCTCCAACCAGTCAAGCTGCAGCTCCTCGCCCGGCTCGTGCTCCAGCCCGACCGTCAGGTTCACCGCTCCCGCCTGGCAGCACTCGCACACCGGACGCAACCCCAGCTGGCGAATCTCCCTGACCAGCGTCGGGTAGGAGCGATCGAACCCGAGCCCGACCAGCTCCACGAACAGCACGCTGGCGAACACGTGCGCGTCATCGACGAACCTCGCCTCCAAGTACCCACGGAACGCCTCAAGACAGCTCGGCGCCGGCTCCCGCCCCGGCTTCCCGCCAGCCAGATACTTCGCGACCGTCTTGCGATCCCGGCCCGTGTGCCGGGCGATCGCCGACACCGACCAGCCCCGGCGCGCGAGCGCGTGAACCTCCACATCATCCTCCTGGGTCAACATCCCCCACGGGCCTCCTCATCATCGACGGCGTGAACACCGCGACGATCGAGGGGGCCCCCGACAGAACCGCGCCGCGAGTCCCTACGCGCTACCAGCCTGGGGATTTCTCGTGATCAACTCTGAGGAGGATTCCGTGATCACGGACAGCATGGCCGACCAGCTCACGGTTCAGCTGGGCGGCAAAGGCACCCGACCAGCGCCGGCTTGGGCAGCCCGACAACTGAACACGAATGCGTAAGCCCGTGGAGCCCTCAGGTAGCGGCTCGCCGCGAGCCCGACTAATGGTCTGATACGCCTCGGTCATTGTTTCCCTCCTCGGATTCCGCCTTCTCGTCCTTGCTCGGAGGGTCTCCGCCGCCACCGCGGTCGAAACAAACTTCAGCCGTTGGGCTCCGCGTCGATGCGCCATCCACGCTCGAGGTGCCCCTCGACCGGCGCGGTAAGGGCTCGCTTGCCAGCTGATGGCGCGAATACGTACTACCTGGCGGAGAGACGGGGGATTCGACCCCCAATGGACCGAAAGGCCCATCCCGGTTTGTGGCCGGTGCTTGGGTGGCGGTTCGTGAGAGCACTGTTAATCGCGTCTGCGGCGCCGTGGCGAGTTACGTGCATGGCGAGGTTGCCTGAATTTCTGGCTCTCCTCTCGGTTTGGGGGTGACTCATCGGTGAGGGAGCGCGATCGTGATGCCGGCGCAGCAGAGGTAGATCATCGCGATCAGCGCGTTGGCGGAGTGGAAGCCGTAGGCGCGGTGTGACAGCAACCTCACCTTGCTGTTCAGCGCTTCCAAGCGCCCGTTGCTGATGTTCAGCTGAATCGCCGCGAGCACGCCGGGCTTGTGTTTTCGGATCGTGCGGGCGAGCTTGATGAACGGTTTCAGCCGCGAGCGGGACGCCCACGCCAGCCACGCGTGGAGGCGCTCGGGGGCTTCCTCTCTGGGTAGCCGGTAGATGTAGCGCAGCTCGCCGTAGAGCAGGAACGCGCGGTACATGCGCTTGTTGGTGAGCACGACCTCGGCGAGCTTGAGCAGCTGACCCGCGGTCTGGTTGGCGGGGTCTTTCAAGAGGCTGTAGCGGGTGCCCTTGATCCAGTTGCCCTCGCCGGTAGAGGAGCGGCCGTGCTGGTTGTACTCGTCGCGGCGGACCTGGTCGGCCGCCTTGGAGCCCAACTGGACCACATGGAAGGGGTCAAAGCACACCTGGGCGTCGGGGACCGCCTGGGTGATCGCCTTCTCATAGCCGGCGGACATGTCGATCGAGACCGCCCGGATCGACGCCTTCTGCTCGGGCGTGAGCCCGTCGAAGAACGCTTGCAAGCTGGCGGCGTTGCGGCCCTCCGTCGCCCACACGATGCCGCCCGTCTCGTGGTTGGCGACACAGGTCAGGAACTTGTGATCGGCGCCATAGTTCACCTCGTCCACACCGATCAGCTCAAGCCCGTCCAGCCGGCCGGCGGGGAGCTTCTCGGCGACGACCCGCTCGAGGATGTTCCCGACCGTCTCCCAGCCGATCCGCATCAGCCGCGTGACCTGCGTCTGGTTCATCTGCTGCGCCAGCCAGGCGCACAGATCGTCGAAGTCGCGGGTGTACCGCGCGCCGCCTCGCGCCCACTCGACGTGCTCAGGCAACTCGCCGCAGCCCGGACAGTAGAGCCGGCGCAGCCTGCACTCGATCACGCACCGAAGACCGCCCGCATCGAGATGCCGCCAGCGCTTGACGCGATGATCCTTGATCGGCAACCCGCGCGCCCCGCAGCCCGAGCAGACCGGCTGCTTGCGGCGCAGCGCGACCGTCACGATCATCGCCTGCGCACCGAACTCCACGTCCCTGACCCAGGCACCCGGGAGCCCGAGCATCCGATTGAATGCGGTGGTGACCCGCACGTCGCCCTCCTCGTAGTCGCTGACCTTCAGACAGCCAGCAGACTGCCGCAGAAGAGCGGCGGCGGGTCGCCCGGGCACGTGCGCAACTTCCATCGGCCCTCCGCTGAGCCCACAGCGTCGGGGTAGCGGAGCCGCGCGCCGCACGTCAACCGGCAGCCCCGGCCGCCCAGCCGCCTCCGCGAACCCGACGCTTGCAGGGAGTTCGGCCGCTTGACCCGGGCTTCGGCCCCGCTATCTGGCAGCCAAGTGCCGGCCAGGGCCGGCACCCATCACATCAACAGCCAGCCGCCCGAAACCCCCGGAGTCACCCCCAAACGACGAGGAGTCCCGAATTTCTTGCGGATGGTCTGGACATCATGTCGCGGTGTCCTAGTTGGGTCGGTAGAGCTGTGGACATAGACGAAGAAGCGCCTCAACGATCAAATGTGGAGCGCGGGGCGACAGCGTGAGGGGTTGGACCGGATTTGCGGGGACCGACTGCCTCGAGTAAGGGCCAAGACCGGGTCCCCGCGCGTCCACGGTTTCTTGTTCAGTGTCTTTTGCGGCCGCGCGCGCTTCGGAAAGCAGGGTATCGGCGGGCTCGGTTATAGGTTCCTTTGGGTTCGGGATGGCGCCGGTTCCGGCAGACTGACACGGAATCTGTCGGCGCGGTTGACGACGTGGTCGTGGCGGTGTGCGTGTGGCGCGCCCGCCGGTCGGGGTCGGTCAGGCGTCGGGGAAGGCCTCGGCGACCGCGTCCAGGCGGTGGGTCTCGAGCTGCTCGAGCTGATTCTCGGCCCGCCGGCACAGTAGTGCCAACTCCGTCTGCTGCAAGACGGGCAGCTGTGGCTGCAGTCGCTCTAACGCTCGCCAGAGCGCAAGCTTGCCGCGCACCCCTAGCGCGAGGCCCTCAAGCTCGACGACGCGGCTCATTGGGGAGTATCCCCGCAGGCGGCCATTGAGTTTGAGGCGGGCTATCTTTTCGGCGCTCCACCCCGCCCAGACCTTCAGCGGGTCGACGCGTACATTCAACGCGTCGATGATCTCCAGCAGTGACCGGCGGTCAGCGTCGATCTCCTTCGCCAGCCCGTCCAGGAAGGGACCGTAGGGGGAGGACCGGTTGCTGGCCGCGGCCCGCCGCGCCAGCTCGCGTCCGCCCGTCGCGCCGGCGAGATGATCGTTGAGATAGATCGCTAACAACATGGTGTCATCTGGGGCTGTCAGGCCAGCTCTGCCGGATCCTCAGCACCGGCCGCAACGCGTGCTCTCCGCCGGCGGCGACGTTGGCCATGACTACGCAGTCACGAGCTGGTCGCGCTTGTCAGCTACCCCGTCGAACAGCTCCTGGAAGGACTTGGCGAATTTCTGAACGCCCTCCTTTTCCAGCACTGTGACCACGTCGTCGTAGTCGATGCCCGCCTGGGCGAATCGCGCGAGCGTGTCATGTGCGTCGTCGACTCCGCGCTCGAGGGTGTTCTCCACCCTGCCGTGATCCTGGAAGTCCTCGATCGTCTGCCGAGGCATCGTGGTGACCGTCTCGGGGCCGATCAGCTCCTCCACGTACACCACGTCGCGGTAGGCGGGGTTCTTGGTCGACGTGGACGCCCATAGGCACCGCTGCGGCGAGGCGCCGGCGCGCTCGAGCTCGTCCCATTCCGCCCCCCGGAAGAGCTCCTTGTAGGCCTGGTAGGCCAGCTTGGCGTTGGCGATGGCCAGCGTGCCCTTTAGGGCATCGTGGCCGCCGATCTGGTCTACACGCCGGTCGGCCTCAGCGTCGACCCGCGACACGAAGAACGACGCCACCGAGGCCACCTTCTGCAGGTCACCGCCGTTGTCGCGCAGGCGCCGCAGGCCGGCGATGTAAGCCTCCGCTGCTTCTCGGTGGCGCTTCAGTGAGAACAATAGGGTGACGTTGATCGGGATCCCGGACGCGATCGACTCCTCGATCGCGTTGAGCCCCGGCTGGGTGCCTGGGATCTTCACGAACAGGTTCGGACGATCGATCATCGCGTACAGCCGCTTGGCCTCCCGGGCGGTGGCGTGGGCGTCGTAGGCCAGGTTGGGGTCTACCTCAAGCGAGACCCACCCGTCACGCGTGCTGTCGCCCCGTTCGAACACCTCGTGGAGCAGATCGCACGCGTGCCGAATGTCATCTTGGGCGAGCGCGAGGAACACGTCCTTGGGATCGGACTGCTCGCGCAGGACCTCGCGCAGCTGGTCGTCGTAGCTGTCACCCTCGGCGATCGCACTCTGGAAGATGGTCGGGTTTGAAGTCACTCCGGCGATTCCTTCTCTAACCAACTCGGCCAGGTCGCCGTCGCGCACGAACCGGCGAGAGAGGTAGTCGATCCATGGACTCTGGCCGTGCTCGGCCAGTAGCTGCAAACGCGTCGCCATCAAGCCCTCCTTTCAACATTGGTCTGTTGACTCACTTACCCTCGAGCGTCGTCACGGAACCGCTGCTCACGTTCGGCTATAACGGCGCTGTACGAGAAAGCCAAAGCGCGGGAAAGATCCGGAGGCAACCCGGCTGATGTCCCCCTCGGCCGCTGCGAGGTGCCGCCCCGGCCGCCGATCGAGGCGCTCTTGCGCCATCGCAACGTCGGAGCGCGAAGTGGGTCCCGTGCTGGTCCGCGCCCCATCGAGGCGCCCGCGGAATGATGGTGGCGGCGCCGGGATCGGCCTCGCGGACGAGCTCGAAATCCACTTTCGTCCTGGGGCGCTGGCGGTCGCAGAGACCTGAGCCGATAACGTGATGACACGAGGAGGATTCGCCGTCCTTACTTACCTCGGCATTGGGTAGTGCCGGCTGGCTCGACGTTGATCCGCTTGGCGTCATCCGCAGCGTTGGCACACTCCACAGCAAGGATGCCGTCAGGCTGCGGTTTCGGTTTTGTGGGATCGAGCACGCTCATGCGACGTCCCGGGGCGTGTGGGCATTCACGCGCATGTCGGGGGTACCTCAGCGGCATCGAGGGAGAGCATCGATCTACGCAGTAGACGGGAGACGTGCATTTGCGAATATCCGATCCGTCGGCTGATCTCGCGCTGCGTGAGACCATGCGATAGGCGCAGGCCGAGTACTTGGCGTTCCAGCTCGGGTAGCTCGGCCCAGTTGCTCGCGAGCGCCTGTCGGTCTTCGGCAAGTTCGAACCCTTCGTCTTCGGTCCCCAGCATGTCGGCAAGAGGGCAGTCCTGTTCGTCGTCCCGCGCGACGGGCGCGTCGAGCGAGGTGAGCTGGTGGTTCTCGCCGGCGTCGATCGCCTCGACCGCCTGCGCGACTGTGCAGTCGAGCGCGTCGGCGAGCTCGTCAAGGGTCGGGGAACGACGCAGCTCGACGGACAGCAGTTCGGCGTGACGGCTGACGGCTAGCACTCGTTCCTGGAGCTCGCGCGGGACGTGGATCGGCCATCCCTTGTCGCGAAAGTGGCGCTTGAGCTCGCCGAGGATCGTCGGCGCGGCAAACGCGGTGAAGTTCTTGCCCTGCTCTGGATCGAACCTGTCGATCGCGTTCAGGAGGCCGATGGACGCGACCTGCATGAGGTCGTCTCTGGGCTCGCGGCTGTGCATCTAGTGTCCCGCTGGTTTAATAGGTTTGCAGTTAGGGTAGGCAGTGGTCATGCCTATTCCTTCTGCTGTTGTGATCGAGTTGACTGATGAGGAGCGCTCGGTGCTGGAGAGCTGGACGCGTCGGCACACGAGCGCTCAGGCGCTTGCTTTGAGAGCGCGGATTGTGCTGGCGGCCGCGGGGTTGTTGACGAACGGGGAGATCGCCGAGTCGTTGGGGGTCTCGCGTCCGACGGTGACGAAGTGGCGCAACCGGTTCGCTGATCGGCGTCTTGAGGGACTGTTGGACGAGCCGCGGCCGGGTCGGCCGCGGACGATCACCGACGAGCAGGTCGAGCGGGTGGTGATCACCACGCTCGAGTCCGCGCCGAAGGACGCGACGCACTGGTCCACGAGATCGATGGCCAAGGAGGTCGGGATCACGCCGGATGCGGTGATGCGGATCTGGCACGCGTTCGGGCTGCAACCACACCGGCAGGAGACCTGGAAGCTGTCGAAGGACCCGCAGTTCATCGAGAAGGTCCATGACATCTGCGGCTTGTACTTGAACCCGCCCGAGCGAGCTGTGGTCCTGGCGGTCGATGAGAAGTCGCAGATCCAAGCGTTGGACCGACCGCGCCGATCCTGCCGATGCTGCCCGCACCGGACCGCGAGCTTGCGGGCGAAGGGCATGAAGCGGTCCATCAGTTCGTCGCGAGCGGCGAGGTCCCCCTCGCGGTAGCGCGTGTCGAGAAGCTCTTCGTCAGTCTGGCGCGCGAACTCGCGCGCCTCCATGATGGCGGCGGCCATTGGACCTCCGGCTAGTGGATTGCCTTCGCGAGGTCCGTGCTGGAGCCGCGGGGAGCGTCCCAGGCGTCGTCCGACGCATTTCGTGTCGACCCGGTCCGGCGATGTAGCCGTGCCGGGAGCGGCTTTGGTCAGCATTCGGGCGTTTGCCGGGCTGATACAAGGCTCTGGGTTAGCGCTCCCGTGTCGGACGCCGGGCTGTAAGTGCCAGGTTCGGATCGGAGCAGGTCGTCGCCGCCGATGACGGCGCTTTCGCGCGAGCGGCGACCGGCTGATTGTTGCTCGGCTTCGTGCATTTTCTGCGCCGTCCCGGCTGACGGTTGAAAGAGGAGTCGCATATGTTATGCTTACATATTGCGGAGATAGTGTCAAGTTTTTGCCCTCACATCATGCGCGTCATGCCCGCATCTTGCGTAAGAAGCGTGCGTTTGTGAGCGATCGTTTCGATACGCTCACGGTGCCTTGACTCGCGCTCGCGGCATCTACAGCATCGGGGCGGTGGCTCGGATGCTTGGTCTGTCTCAGCCGGCGATCCGCAGTTGGGAGGATCGCTACGGCCTGATCGTGGCCGAGCGCAGCGAAGGCGGGCGCAGGCTGTATACGCGCGATCAGCTTGAACAGCTGCGGTTCGTCAAGGAACGCGTTGACGAGGGACTGTCCGCGGCCGATGCACACCGCTTGCTCGCCGAACGTCAAGCGGGCACGCAGCCGATCCTGGACGGGGGGACGTTGAATCCGCCTGCGGGGCTGCTGGTCCTGTTGGCCGACAGCGATCGGCATGGCGCGCAGCTGAACGAAGTCTTCCTCCGTTCGGAGGGCTATGAGGTCGAGATCGCGCTGACTGCAGAGGACGCCGAGGAGAAGTTCGCCTCGCAGGATCCCGCGCTGTCGATCGTCGAGCTGATGATCTCGGGCGGCGTCGGCCGGGCGCTGTGCGAACGACTGAAACAGCGGCGCCGCACGCCGTTGCTGTGCATCTCGAGCTTGGATCTCGGCGAGCAAGCGCTGGCCGCGGGCGCAGACGCCTTCCTCAAGAAGCCGCTCGAGCCGCTGCAACTCGTGGCGACCGTCAGGGACCTAATCGGCCATGGCAGACTCATGCACGAAGAGCCCGGCGCGGCTCGATGAGTGAGCGGTTCTCAAGCGGCGACCGGCATCTCGACGCAGTCCTCGGTGGGGGGCTGCCGGCTAACGCGGTCAACATGATCATCGGTCTTCCGGGCAGCGGCAAGACGATTCTCGCGGAGCAGTTCATGTTCCACAACGCGTCCCCGCAGCGGCCGGGCGTGTATCTCTCGACGGTCTCAGAGCCGCTTGAGAAGATTCTGCGCTACGGGCAAAGCCTTGAGTTCTTCGATGCCCAGGCGATCGGGACGAGCGTGTTCTTCGAGGACCTGGGGCAGACGCTCAACGACGGCGGACTCGACGATGTTCTTGCCCACGTTCGAACGCTGATCACGAGCCGTCGGCCACGCGTGATCGCAATCGACAGCTTCAAGGCATTGTCGGCCTACGCGGCGACCCCGCGCGCCTTTCGCCACTTCCTGCATGAGCTCGCCGGCGATCCTCACGGCCTCCCCCACGACCGCGTTCTGGGTCGGCGAGTACGGTCGAGACGAAGTCGCGACCGCCCCGGAATTCGCGGTCGCGGACGGAATCATCTCGCTGACCACACGCCGCGAAGCCGAGCGCGCGATCCGCCACCTCGAGGTCCTCAAACTTCGCGGCACGGGATTCATGTCAGGTGAGCACGCCTACAGGATCGCCCGCGACGGCCTGCATGTCTTTCCGAGGCTCGCGGAAAGCCTGCCCGTCGAGACGTACGAGTTGCAGACTGAGCGCATGTCCTCGGGTATCCCGGCCATCGACCAGATGCTGGTCGATGGCTACTGGCCGGGCGCGTCCACCATGGTCGCTGGGCCGTCAGGTTCAGGGAAGACGCTCATGGGGCTGCATTTCATCTTCAACGGCGCTGCTGCGGGGCAGCCCGGGATCATCGCGACCCTCCAAGAGAACTCCACCCAGCTCGATCGGATCGTCAAGGGCTTTGGCTGGTCGCTGGTCAGCGAATCGGTCGAGCTCATGTATCGCTCACCCGTGGACCTCTATCTAGATGAATGGGTGTACGACCTGATCGAGGTCATCGAGCGGACCCGCGCGCGCCGGGTATTCATCGACAGCCTCGGAGACCTACGCCGCGCAGCCGTAGACGAACTGCGCTTTCGCGAATACCTCTACTCACTGCTGCAGCGCTGCGCAAACCAACAGATCAGCGTCATGATGAGCCAGGAAATACCAGCGCTGTTCGGTATCTCCTACATTTCCGAAGACGGCATATCCCACATCTCCGACAACGTCATCCTGCTGCAGTTCGTCCCTCGAGATGAGCAACTACGGCGTGCCGTGACAGTGCTCAAGACCCGCGCAACCAGACACGATCCCGACGTCCGCGAGTTCACCATCACCCCGGACGGCATCGTGCTCGACGCGCCGCACAGCAACTCCACGCACTAACAACAGGCATCGGCGCCGATCAACAACAAGCGCTCATCCGACGACCTCCGCGCTGCCGAGAAAACTCTTGACGCCGGGAAAACGGGCCGTAGCCCCTCACCGGGCCTGCCTGGGCGGAAATGCGATCCTAAGCGCAGGGCCGCCAGCCTCGCGATCGGCACGCGACCAGCGAGATCAGGCAGCTATCCAGGATCTGCTTCGGCTGCTAACAGCCCACCGGTCGCGCGACGCCCGAGACGATGTCCTCGCCCTGGGCCTGCCGGGACCCTCGTTATGGTGGCGGTGCGTCCTTGGCGGTGGTCTCGTGACTTTGCAGCCAGTGGCGGCGGTCAGGACCGCCGACGAACGTGGTTGGGACCTCGACGCCGCGGGTGACGCGATGGCAGGGCGTGACGAGGGGGATGGGGTTGGCGCCCATGATCCGGCCGAGGTCTCGAGCCGAGCCGGCGTTGGCGAGGTCGGTGTAGGACCGGTGGCCGGCGTAGGGGATTGATTCGGTTGATCTCAGCGCGGGCGCGCCGGATGACTCCAGAAACGCCCAGTCGATGACACACTGGACTCGGTCGGTGTTGCCGGCGAAGTAGTCGCGGAGTTTGGCGGCGGCATCGGCGAGGTGGCGACGAGCGGCCTGGCTGCCGCGGCGGCTGGTGGCGCGAGCGCGCAGCGCCTCGAAATCGCCGTGTCCTTCGAACGCGACGCGGGTCAGGCCTTGGGGGGTGGCGGCGAGCAGCAGCGTTCCGAGTGGGCCGTCGAGGCTAGGAGCCCCGAGTATCGGTGGTAATGAGAAGGGGTCGGGCGGGGGGCGGCGAAGTTATGTATCGCGATGGGACGGCCGCCGCGTCACAGGATCGAGCTCCGTGAGGAGGAGCGGACGGTGTTGGAGCGTCGCGCGCGGGCTGAGAAGCTGCCGTTTCAGGATGTGCAGCGTGCGCGGATCGTGCTGTACGCGGCCGACGGGATGCATGACACCGAGATCGCGGCGAAGCTGGACACCTCGCCGGGTCTGGTGGGTCGGTGGCGAAGACGGTTCGCCGAGCTGCGGCTCGACGGGCTCAAGGACAGACCGCGCGCGGGTCGCCCGCGCCGTTTTCCCCCCGCAGCAGGTCGCCGCGGTCAAGGCGGTGGCGTGCGAGCTGCCGGTCCGCTACGGGCTGCCGCTGTCGCGGTTCTCCCGCGCTGAGCTTCACCGGCTGGTGATCGAGCTGGCGGTGAGTGAGGCGTCGGCGTCGACGATCTGGCGATGGCTCCACGACGATGCCTTGAAGCCGTGGCAGACCCGCTCCTGGATCTACCGGCGCGACCCTGACTTCGCGGCGAAGGCGGCCAGGGCGCTGGATCTCTACGCCCGCGTGTTCGATGGCAAGCGGTTGCGCCCTGACGAGTACGTCATTAGCGCCGATGAGAAGAGCCAGCTGCAAGCGCTCGGTCGAGCCCATGAGACACAGGCGCCCGCGCCGGGCCGACCGGTCCGCTACGAGTTCGAGTACGAGCGCGGCGGCACCCTCGCGTACAATCGGTGGCGACGCCGGGAGCGGCGAGCGTGTCGGCAGTGGGTCCGGACTTTGAGATGGCGCGAGCTCCGGCTTTGAGGCCGGCGTCGTAGTCGTTGCATTCGGCGCAGATCCCTTCGGCGCTCGTGTCGACCCGCTCCACCGAAAATCCGGGGTCAGTGATCTCCTCGGGGTTCTGCAGCCCGCTGTGGAGATCGAATGTGCGCAGGCACAGGCGGCAGTAAAAGTGCGCATGGTGGTTGGTGTTCGTCTCATACCGCACCGGCTCGGGCGCGCCGGAGGCGGACAGGAGCCCGAGTTCGCTGAACTCCGCCAGCGTGGCGTAGACCGTGCCGCGGCTGAGATCGGGGAGCGATTCCGCCGCTCGGGCGTAGACCTCGTCGGCGGATAGATGCTCGGCGGGGCCGCCGTGGAACGCTGCGAGGATGGCGCGGCGCTGGGGCGTGCTGCGGAGCCCGCGAGCGCGCAGCGGTTCGCCGGCTTTGTCTGATCGCGGACTCATCGCGCATTCTCGCGCGCGGCGAGGATGGTTGTCGCTTCAAAGCCTGGGTACTAGAACGAACAGAGTCCTATCTAGAACCTGTTCGTCCTTTGTTCGACCGAGGAGTCATCCCGTAATTTTGCGTATCGATCGTCTGCAGACTGAGCTGCCGCCTCCGTCTGATCCGGATCCCGTCGGCGCTTCCGCCGTCCAGGAGTCGTTGGGCGGCAAGTACGGCGAGATGTCGACGTTCATGAACTACACGTATCAGTCGTTCAACTTCCGCAACCGCCAAGGCGCCCGTCCGTTTTATGATCTCGTGGCGAGCATCGCCGCCGAGGAGTTCGGGCACATCGAACTCGTCTCGGCCGCGATCAACACGATGCTGACGGGCGCGGCCGAGGGCAAGCCGGGTGAGCTGGGTGATCTGTCCGGCGTCAAGGACGTGCGGAACACGCAGCATTTCATTGCCGGCGGTGCCGGGACGCTCGTTCAGGACTCGAACGCCAAGCCCTGGAACGGCGACTACGTGTTCGCGTCCGGAGACCTGATCGAGGATCTGACGCACAACTTCTTCTTGGAGACCGGCGCGCGCAATAACAAGCTCAAGGTTTATGAGATGGTGGAGCATCCCGCCGCGCGAGCGCTGACCGGGTATCTGCTGGTCCGCGGCGGCGTGCACCAGGTCGCCTACGCGCGGGCGCTGGAGAAGTTGACCGGCGCTGATCTGATGAAGCTATTCCCCTCGCCGCGGATCCCGACCGACAAGATCCCCGAGTGCCAGCCGCATATCAAGCGCGGCGAGCACCTCAAGCTCTACCGGTTCTCACCCGAGGACTTCCAGGAGATCAAGGCGGTGTTCAACGGTCCTCATCCCGAGACCGGTGAGGAGCTGATCATCGCCGAGGAGGTCCATCCCGAGGGCGCCCCCGCATACGATCTGCCCTCTCAGCCCGCGGTGTTCGCTCCCGGGCCCGATCCCGAGATGCTCGCTGAGGTATCGGCCAAGCTACGCAAGGCCGCCGGCCTGTCCGAGAAGCCCACCGGCATCGTCGCCAAAAACGGCGGCGGCAACGGCAACGGCGCTGTCGGCAGAGCCAAGGCCGCCGTCAGCTAGACGCTCATCCCAGCGGTGGCGCCCCACGACCCGGGGCGCCACCCAAGTTACCGCCACGCCCGTCATACCCGAACCAGGAGATGCAATGGCAGAACTATCCCACCTCGACGAAAAGCTCGCGGAGGTCCTCGGACTCGCGCAGGCCGCTCAGACCGCCACCGAGAAGGTCGCGACGCTCGCCCGCCAGGAGGAGGAAACGGAGTTGCTGGAGCTGCTGCGGCAGATGGGAGACGAAGCGGCGAAGCTCGAACAACGCTGCGATGACGCCGCTGGCGCCCGTGAGGGCATGAAGACCGCCATCGCCGCGAAGGCCCGGGAGACCAAGGCCGAGGTCAACGAGTTCATGAAGACCTACCTCGAAGACGCCGAGGCCCTTGACGGCCTGGAATTCCTCAGCATGGCCGAGGCCGGCGAGCTGTCCCACTGGGAAATTCTCGCCACGCTTAATGAGAAGGCGAACGACAAGGACATTGCTGAGGTCGTGAAGTTCGCGCTGCCGCTTCAGCAGTCCCATGTCGACGCGGTCCGCAAGCAGTCGCTGCGCCTGGCGGCCGAGGCGGATCCGTCAGAACCTGCTTAGCCCCCGCGAGCCCCTGACCGACCGATTGCACCGCTTCGGATGGCCAGCAACCCGGGGAGGGTCGCCTCGACGCTTGACGGCGCTCCCCCGGACGGTGGCGAATGCAAACACCATCAGTCAAGTCCGGCGCGGGCGAGGTTGATCGCACGGACCAGGCTGGCGGACCAACTCCGATCATGGCAACACGCTTATTGCGCCGTCGGGTATTGGCGCTACCCACGGAGCGTGTGCTTGAACCTTGATGGTGAGTTATTAAGGTCACACAGCCCGAACACGGGTTCGTCTATGTTGATGGGAACAACTATCGATCGGATCAGATGAACAGTTCACAAAAGAAGGTCGTGCAGTATCTCAACGAGGCGCGCGCCACTGAGGACGCCCTGGTTCGAGTGCTGCAGTCCCAAATCGCCATGACTCCGGACGGGTCGTACCGCTCGGCGCTCGACAAGCACCTTGACGAGACCAAGGGGCACGCCAAGAAGGTTGCCGAGAGGCTGAGCGTCCTGGACCGCGGTTCGAATCCCATTCTTGCCGTGGCCGGCTTCTGGGAGGATCTGATCGGGCAGGCGCTCGCGTTGAGCAAGACCCCGTTTGACCTTCTGCGCGGCTCCGGTGGCGAGGAGAAGGTGCTCAAGAACGCAAAGGACGCGTGCGCCACCGAGGCGCTGGAGATCGCCACCTATACGGCGATCGAACGCCTCGCGCGTGCCGTGGGTGATGATGAGACGGCCGATCTTGCCCAGCGCATACTCGCCGACGAGGAGAGGATGCTGCAACGCATCATGCGCGAGATCCCGAAGCTGACCGATGCCGTGGTCCGCGCCGAGGTCAAGGGCCAGCCGTCGTATGACGTCACCACCACTGGAGCGGGAGAGGCGGTCAAGGACGCGGGCGCGGCGACCAGCCGCGCCGCCCGCAAGACCACGGCCGCTGCCAAGCGCACCGCTCGGCAGGCCCGCAAGGTCCCGGGCGTGGCCCAAGTCGAAGGTCAGGTCAAGGGCACCGTCGCCGGAGCGGATGATCTGGCGATCGCGCGCTACGACGGCCTGACGGCCGACGAGATCACCGCCAAGTTGCCCGCGCTCTCGCAGATCGACCTGGCCAAGATCGACTCCTACGAGCGCAAAAACCAGAACCGCACCACCGTCCTCAGCCGGATCACGACCCTGCGCGGCAACGAGCCGTGGCCGGGGTATGACGAGCTGACCGCCCCCGAGGTACAAGCGGTTCTCGCCGAAGGCGACGACGACCGGGTCAAGGACGTCCTCTCGTACGAGCGCGCCCACAAGGACCGCGCCGGCGTCCTCACAGCCGCTGAACGCGGAGTGGCAAACGCGTAAACGCCCCACCGATTCCTCCACGGCCAGGACATGAAGTGGGCTGTGGAGGAATCGTGTAACGCGGCCAAGGTCGGGACACGATATTGACCCGCCGTGTTACCTCCACCAAGTCGGCGCTCGGCTCAAGCCGGGCGCTGACGTCCTCGTCTCCGAGCACCGAGGGGCGCGCTGGCGTGAAGCACAAACTACGGACGAAGAGGAAGGCGATGACCACAACCACCGAAAGCCAAGTCTTGGCGGCACCACGTACCCGACGCCGCAACCCGGGAGGCGGGCCGAAGCTGACGCGCCACCGCGGCGGCAGCGGGCAGCCGCTCGTCCTGGTGCACGGGCTGGGGCTCAGCTGGCGCTGCTGGCAGCCGGTGCTCGCGGCTCTTGAGGGCCGCCACGACGTGGTTGCGATCGATCTCCCCGGCTTCGGCGAGAGCCCGCGGCTGCCCGATCGCGCCGCTCCGACCCCGTCCCGGCTGGCCGATGCGGTCGAGGCCGAGCTGGACCGCCTCGGCTTGGACGCGCCAGCACTGGTCGGCAACTCGCTCGGCGGTTGGGTCGCGCTCGAGCTGGCGCGACGCGGCCGGGCGGCGCGCGCGGTTGTCATCTCCCCATCGGGCCTCGAGTCGCCCCCGGAACGCGCCTTGGTCATCGCTCTAAACGAGCTGATGCGTCTCCGGGCGCGCTTCGCCGCGCCGGTGGGGCAATGGCTGACCGCGCCGGCGCTGGCTCGCGTCATGCTCTTCGCCGGCCTGCGGAGCCAGCCCTGGCGCTTGTCGCCGGACGCGGCCGCCGGCGACCTGCACGACTTCGGGTACGCGCCGGGCTTTCAGTCCACGCTGAGCTCGACTGTCGCTACCCGCGCCCCGATGTGGCTCGGCGAGATCCTGGTGCCGGTCCGCGTCGCCTACGGGATGCTCGATCTGATGCTTGGCGTCTTCACCGCTCCGCGTTTCGCGGTGGCGATCCCGCGCGCCGAGCTCGTTCCGCTTCCCGCAGTTGGACACGTCCCGATGCTCGACGATCCCGAGCTTGTGGCGCGAACGATCCTCGACTTCACCGCTGGTGGAGGATCGAATGACTGAGCACGTTGCGTCGTTGTCGGTTGAGGTGCTGCCGGGGGAGGCGTTGCCGCCGGGTGCGTCGTGGGACGGGGAGGGAACGAATTTTTCGCTGTTCTCCGAGCACGCCGACGGTGTCGAGCTGTGTCTGTTCGACGACGATGGCGCCGAGACGCGCTTGGCGCTGAGCGAGAGCACGGCGTTTCACTGGCACGGCTATCTGCCGGGTATCGGCCCGGGGCAGCGGTATGGCTACCGGGTGCATGGGCGGTGGGCGCCGCAGGATGGGCATCGGTTCAATCCCGACAAGCTGTTGATCGACCCGTACGCGTTGGCGATCGACGGGACGGTGGATTGGTCGGTGGCCAATATTCATCCGTATCCCGTTACCGGGGAGGATGACGCTGATCTGCTGCGTGATGAGGAAGACGATGCGGCGGCGATCCCCAAGTCGGTCGTGGTCGATCCGTCGTTTGATTGGGAGGGCGACGAGCGGCCCGGGTGCTCGTGGAACGAGATGGTCATCTATGAGGTGCACGTCAAGGGCTTTACCGAGCGCATGGAGCAGGTCCCTGAGCATCTCCGCGGCACGTACGCGGCTCTGGCGTCCGACGAGGCCATCTCATACTTGTCGGAGTTGGGGGTGACCGCGGTGGAACTGCTGCCCGTGCATCACTTCGCAGATGAGAGCTTCCTTGCCGAGCGGGGGCTTTCGAACTACTGGGGCTATAGCTCGATTGGGTTTCTGGCGCCCGCATGCGCTGTACAGCGCGTCGGGTACGTGCGGCGAGCAGGTTTCAGAGTTCAAGGGAATGGTCAAGGCGCTGCACCGGGCCGGGATCGAGGTGATCCTGGACGTCGTCTATAACCACACCGCCGAGGGCAACCATCAGGGGCCGATGCTGTCGTTCAAGGGCATCGACAACGCGACCTACTACCGCCCGAGCCCGGAGGACCGCCGGTACTACATCGACTTCACCGGCACCGGGAACACACTCGATCCCACGCACCCGTCGGTGCTGCGGTTGATCATGGACTCGCTGCGGTACTTCGCTACCGAGTGTCATGTCGATGGGTTCCGGTTCGACCTCGCGCCGACGCTTGCTCGCACGTTCTATGAGGTCGACCGGCTGTCGTCGTTTCTGGACGCGATCCACCAGGACCCGGTGCTGTCGCGGCTGAAGCTGATCGCGGAGCCGTGGGACGTCGGGCCCGGGGGATATCAGGTCGGCAACTTCCCGGTGCTGTGGCGCGAGTGGAACGCCGAGTACCGCGACACGATGCGGGACTTCTGGCGCGGGGAGGCATCGCTGGCTGCGTTTGCCGGGCGGTTTACCGGCTCCGAGGACCTATACGGCGACGACGGTCGGCGGCCGCTGGCGTCGATCAACTTCATCACCGCCCACGACGGGTTCACGCTCAATGACCTTGTCTCCTATAACGAGAAGCACAACGAGGCCAACCTCGAGGACAACCGGGACGGCAACGACCAGAACCGCTCCTGGAACTGCGGGGTCGAGGGATCAACCGATGATCCGGGGATTCTCGAGCTGAGGGCTCGCCAGCGCCGAAATCTGCTGACCACGCTGCTCCTCTCCCAGGGCGTGCCGATGATCACCGGCGGCGATGAGATCGCCCGCACCCAGGGCGGCAACAACAATGGCTGGTGCCAGGACAACGAGATCTCCTGGCTCGACTGGAACAACGCCGATCACGACCTCCGCGCGTTCACCCAGCGGCTGATCGAGCTGCGCCGCACCGAGCCGGTGTTCCGGCGCAGCGAGTTTCTCCAAGGGGATGACACTGACTCTGGTGTTGCCGACGTTGTCTGGTTGCGCCCCGACGGCGAGGCCATGACCGACGAGGACTGGGCCCGAGAGGACACACGCGCGCTCGCAGTGTTCCTCAACGGCCGGGAGATCGACGAACAGGATCCCGAGGGCCGCGAGATCCGGGGGCACTCCTTCTTGCTGCTCGTCAACGCCCACCACGTGCCCGTGACGTTCACCCTCCCGACGCCCTCAAGCGGAGCGGGCTGGATCACCGAGCTATCCACCATCGCTCCCGAGCGGACCGACGAGACCCCGCTGTCCGCCGGCGACACACTGCAGCTTCCCGACCGGGCGATGGTCATTCTCCGACGCAGCTAAGAGCCCGACGTGCCACGGTGCGCCCGCACCAGCTGCGCACCGCCCGAAGCATTGCGCTGACGCTCACGAGCCGTCTGGAATTGGAGGTCGGCGCCGATCAAATGTCGTGCTATTCCTGGCGCTCGAGCGAGTCGCCGATCAGCCAGATCAGCGGTGGCCATAAGCCGACGAACAGGGCCCGGCGCTCGGCGTTGCCGCGCTCGTCCTGGTCGACCGTCTTGGCGCGGATCCACAACGCGATGCAGAGCGCGACGGAACCGAGCGAGAGGTACTGCATATGCCCGGCTCGCAATCCCGATTGGTGGAGGCGTTTTGTCAACATGGCACGAGTTTGCTTGCGGTGGCTGGTCGACGTCTCGCTGCTTCGTTCGGCCGACCGTACCATGGCTCGAATGGGTCTGAACAAGCTGCGTGGCGTCCCAACGGGTAGGTCGTAACCATGCCCAAACGCCCAAGAGCGACCCGCCGCTGGTTGACCGCGGCGTCCTGGCCCCTCGGGATCGCGCTCACATCATGGGATTACATGTGGCGGACCACGCCGATGCACCGCCGAGAGGCCTCGGTGGCGCTCGAGCCTCCCCTGTCGGCGCTGCTGAGCTATCCGGCAGAAGTGAGCTGTGCAGAGGTGCAGGCTCACGAGGATGGGAGCGGACCGCTCTTTCATCGCCTGTACAGGACGCGGATCGGCGAGAGCCGCCTGGATGGACCCGGGCTGATGGAAAAGCTGCAGGCCGACCTCAACGTGGCTTCGCCGACGAAGTTCGCTCGCTTTCAACTTGTCCTGGGCAAGCAGGGCCGCCTTGCCGTAGGAGACGAGTACGTCGTCCGCATGCCGGGCCCGTGGGATGGCCCTGTTCGGGTGATCAACGTGAGCCGATGCTCGTTCCGCCTCGCTACGCTCGCCGGGCATCTGGAGGCCGGGCAGATTGAGTTCCGAGCCAGCTCGGCCGAGACGGAGGTGGTATTCGAGATCGAGTCCTGGGCACGTAGCGGGAGTCCGCTGGTGAATCTTCTCTACCACCGCTTGCGGATGGCGAAGGAGGTCCAGGCGCATATGTGGATCTCGTTCCTCGAGCGCGTGGTGCAACTTGCCGGCGGCCGCATGACGGGAGGCATCGACCTCGCGACTGAGCGAGTCGAGCTGCCGACGGCATCATCGTGAACGATCCGACCCATCGGGCTCCGCCAGGATCCAGCGCAGGCTGGTCGAGCTCACGCGAAAGCCGCTGAACTTCGACCTCGCGGAACTCGCGAATGCCTCCCGGCGCACCGGATGGACGACTACCAACGTATGGCAGCCCCTTCCCGCCGAGCCACCCGGGCCGCCGCTCGCTACGGGCAGCTGGCAAATCGCCCGGAGGCTGATGAGTGGCTACGAATTCGCCGACCCCTCGATCGTACGCGCCTACTACGACGCCAATATTCCCCTCGAGCGGAGGAATATGCTGCTGAGGCTCCAGGCGTTAGGTGTCGCGCACTTATTTGTCGGTGTACGGGTAGGCGAGGTCTACGAGCAGACGCGGGCGCTTGACGGCAAGCGTGCGCGAGTGTGGGGCTGGAACTATCGGACGCTCGAGGGACATGTCGAGATCGGCCAGATGGACTGGGAGGTGTGGAAGTGGCTCGACGACGGACACGTGGAATTCCGCGTTCACGCCGTCTCGCGCCCGGCTCGAATTCCGAACCCGATCGTTCGGCTCGCGTTCCACCTACTGCGCGACCGCGAGCGCAACGCCTTCCTGGCCAGCACTAAACGCCGGATGCGCACCTTCACCGAGCAAGCCCTAACCGACGAGAACCGGGACCACACAATCCGCGACGCAGCCGCCGCCGTTACCGCACGACGGACGCGCCGTACCGACGCCGTGCACGACGCGGTGGGGCACAGAGTACGAAGAAGGTGACATGACACGATGCCGCGCCGGTTCCCGATCTTCCAGCTTCCGAACCCGCCGCTCATCGCGAGGATGGCCGCCGCCGCAATCGCGAGGCTAACCAAGGGCACACTGTCGCGCACTGCGATGCAGCTCTCACAGCTCGGTTTGCTCTGGTGGTCCGCTGAAGAAATCATGAGCGGAGCCAACTGCCTCGGTCGGTTACTTGGCGCTGCAGCCGGCGCTCATAGCCTCGCCACTCTGAAGCACTCGTGCACCCGCCGGGAGTCCCCTCTCTGGGCTCACGCAGACGACCGGGGCACGCATCCTGTCTGAGAGCAGCCAGCCCATTCGCGGGGCGACACGGACGTTTAATTGCGCCGAATCTCAATCGTCCGGCTGCCACGGTCCGAGATAAGCCGGAGTTTCCGGTTCTGCGGACGCGGTCTTCTCGTCTGTCGCCGGAGCCGCGCTGATTGCCTTCCAGTCGAGGCCAGCCGGCACGTGATGGTGGACGGCATCCGTGTTGGTCACAGAAGCTCGTTGAAGTGCTGATCTCCGCGTCGACCCGCGATCACCACGCGCCGATCTTGCTGTCGTCCACACGACGGTCCCTGCGATCTGGGGCTGCCCGGCGAAGAACCGAAGCGATCCAGACCGGCGCTCCAGCGGGTAGCACAGTTCGTCGCGACCGGTCCACCGCTCGACGTCCACCAGCTTTTCGCCGTCGAGCCGGTGCAGCATGATCCTGTCGACGTGACCACCCCGGCCGTCGCGGCCGCTGAATGGAACCGATGTGATCGTCACGCCTCGCGCTCGAGCTCTTGCCACACCGACTCGCTCGACGCGAGCTCGTACCGCTCCGGTCGGAGCCGCGTCTGATGCCTGTGCGAAGCCTCGCGTCCAGAGTGGCTGCTAAATCCCCCGGGAGGGCCTTGTAGGTCGGGCACGTTCGCGCCCGCCACCCGCGCGCGACGTGCAGCGGCGTCGGCTGGCTGGTCCTCGAGAAGGACGACATTCCGCACTGCGCGCTGGGCGTGGCTCGGCAGTTCAGGCACCACTCTTGCAGCCAGAGGCCGCGGTCACAGCTGACCGATACGGCGGTCGCCTCGACGGTCGGGTCGGCGGCAAACATTGCGCCGTTGATCGCACCGATCGAGGTGCCAAGGATTACGTCGGGTTCGATCGAGCTCTCGGCCAGTGCACGCAGCATGCCGACCTCGTGTGCTCCCAAGATCCCGCCTCCCCCGAGCACGAACGCGATCTTGCAGGGACCCGATATTTTCTCATATCAGGTTCCTACCCGGTGGTTAGTCCACCGGTCAAAACAGCATCGACGAATACGCATCAGTCCCTGCGAAATGAGCGGCAGGATTAGCGACAGCGCGGCAGACGATACGGAGTTCGACCCGCGTGGCAGGCGTGCGCGAGATCGTTGACGTAAAGTAGTAGCCCGGCCGCCGCGGGCCGGTGGTTAGGACGCTCGGGTCTGGTCGGGGAAGGCTTGGATGTGCTGGACGTGGGTGAAGCGGTCAAATGATTGCGGCATGGTGTGGCCGGGCCAGCGGTACTCGACGCGGCCTCTCGTCGGGAAATATGCCGCGGTGTAGAGGGTGCCCATCCCGCTCGTGTAGCCGGTGTTGTAGAGAGGGGGCTCGAGGAAGGCGTCGGCGAAGCGTGCGGGCGTGATCTGGTCATTGGCCAGCAGCGCGAGTAGGTGCTGTTCGCGCTCGACGGTGCGAACGGCGTGCGCGTACTCGGGCCAGTCGACAGTGCCCTGATGGTTCGTTGTCGCCGGCGTGCTCGCGAAGCGGGCGGCGCGATCGGGTGCGAGATAGGCCGTTAGATGCTCGCCACTCTTGTCGAGGATGGACAGGTTCTGCGCGGCGTGGATCGGAAGCCGCTGAAGCGTCTCGCGGGCCTGTAGCAAGGTCTGGCAGGTTTCGAGCAGGTACCGCACGACCAGCGGGATCGCGAACCCGTCGCCCACCGCACGCCGGCCCCCGAACGTCAGCGAGACCACGAGCCCCGCGTCGTTCATGCCGTCCAACAGCCCCCACAGGCAGTCGCTCATCCCGATGATCTGTTGGCCGGCCCAGTTCGTCTTGATGATGATGCCCTCCAGTCGCTCGGCCGGATAGTCGTAGTTACGCACCAGCATGGGTTCCCCGCGCGTCCAGACGCCTTGGGAGCAGCCGACGATGAAGGCCGGCGGTCGGTACAGCGAGAGACAGCGCGCCGCGATCTCGTCGCTCTCAGCGAGCTCGACTAGCCGCTCGTAGGTCGCGACGAGCTCGGGCATGTGCTGATGTAGTCGTTTGCGGCAGGTCGCCAGGTCCGGGCGGGCGTCGTTCCCGTCGCGTAGGTACCAGGCCCGGTACGCCGGCCACATCTCCTGGAATTTCGCCTGCCACCGCTCGCCCGGGCTGCGCTCCTCGTAGGACTCGAAGCAGATCCTCTCGGCCGAGACGGCGTCCACTGGGGCGGTGGAGAGCGCGCGTCGGCCAGCGTGAATCGGCAGCAGCGGAAGCGTGTCCTTGATCGCGTCCCACGCCGGCTTCCAGTAGCGATCGATCGCCTCGTTCGCCGCTGGCGGCAACCCCAGCGACTTCACCCAATCAGGGAGATCTTGCTGCGTGAAAGCTGGTTGCTCGATCGACTTGTCTTCTTCAGGCATAAGCCTCCAGTCCGTCTTCCCGGCGGTATCAGAATGCGTCGCGGCGCGCCCGCGATCACGGGCGATCACCTCGCGACGATGGTCTGCGTGCTCGATGGCCCTCCGGCCTGCACCATGTCGTCTCTTTCGTTGGGGTGTGGATCTCTTGCAGGGGAGCGTTCCGGACGTCGGAACATCGGTGGTCCATTTGTCGTGTGCCGGCCGCTCGCGCGTCCTTAGCAGCGAGACGCGCGGCGACCAGCGGTAACGTGCGGTCTGTGCGTTAGGTGCGACGCCCGCGGCGGCTAAAGCCCCATCCGCCGGTAAGCAGCAGGACCAGAAGAACGATGATGAGAATTGTGAGCATGTCACCTCCCACGTCTTCGCTTGTGTTGGCTTCGGCACTGGCTGCCTTGCTTACTTCTTCTTGCGTGCGCTGAGCGTGTCGGCAACCTTGTCGACCGTGTCCTTGATCGTCGCCTTGCCTCGGTCGACCTTGCCCTCGTTCTTGAGGTCGCGATCACCGGTGACGCTGCCAGCGGCCTCCTTGATGCGGCCCTTGCCTTCATCTACGTGCTTGTCAGCCATACTGATTGCTCCTTGGTTTGAGTCGATGATTTGATCACTGCGGAGAGGGGGTCGAGGTCAAATGTCGGACTGACCCCACTCCCCACGGCCACCCGGTTGAGTAGCGGGATTGGACGGTCGTCTCATAGGCGGCATCACTCATTTCCGGAAACGGGAGCGACGGGACTACCCTCGCGCTCGCCATAAGTAATTGGTCTTAGTCGACCGATGCCCGTTATCCGCTCACGCTCCGGGTTGCGTCGGCCTGTCCAGGACGCGGCTCTGGCTCGACGCGGCGGGTGGAGCGCGTAGTCGCGAGCCGCTCGTCAATGTGTCTGGTTCTGCGACCGACGCGCGGCAGCAGCGAGAGAAAGATCAGCAATCCACCGGCAGCGCCCCAAACGAGTTCGGTCAGGCCGTTGGCCGCGAAGATGCCGCGTGCGCCGTGGCCGTTGGCAAGCGCGATCAGGCAGAGAACCACGAGCGAGGTTCCGACGATGAGCGACATCGTCTTGGCACCCCAGTGGATCGGAGCGCCGAGTAGCAGCAGCAGTCCCGCGGCCGTGAACAGCAGCCCGGTCCAGCCGTTGACCTCCAAGCCGAGCCATGATGAAGTCAACCTCAGCCTGTGCGCTGACCGTTCGTTCTGACACTCTCGGTTTCCTGAAGCTCTAGCCCGGACCACACGACCGGGGCTAGGCACTCGTCCTCTTCCTCTAGGTCAAGGTCGGTGCACGGGCACCCGATGGCCGCTACCTCTAGCTCGGTGGCCCCACAGACAGGGCAGTCACGGCTTGTGCCCACACCGGGCAGTATCGCACGGGTGGCACTGATACCCGCGCCGGGGGGCTTATCCGAAGCGGGGTGCGCTGTGCCCGGCGGGCGGATCATGGGCCAGAGGATGTGCGCGATGCCGATGATTTCGACGACGCGTCGCACCGGGCTGGTGAGGTTGGGGTCGATCCGCAGCTGCCAACCGTTGCGGGAGGCTTGGTTGAAGTTGGTGATGAGTACGTGCAGGCCGGTGCTGTCGATGAATTGCAGGTCGGAGAGGTCGAGGATGACCGTCGCGTGGGCCCGTGCGAGCTGCTGCAGGCGGCTCCGCAGGCGGTCGGCGACCGCGAGGTCAAGCTCACCGGAAAGTGACAGCCGGACAGCGCCGCGCTCGTCGCTGCGCTCGTGCATCGCGAAGCTCGGCGTGTTGGGAGATGTGGACGACGCGTCGAGTCTGGGCATGGTCAGAAGTTGTCGGGAGTCGGGGACCGCGGCGGTGACGCCCGCGGTCCGCGACCGTTTCTCTTGAGGATCCGATGGCAGTTTGTGGACTAGGCGGGTGCGGGGACTGGTTCGTGGCTGTTGGCCTGCGGGTCGCCGGTGTCGGTGCTCTGGATCGTCTTGGTGTCGTCGGTTGGGCGGGTACCGAGGGTGATCTGGACCTGTCGGGGCTTCTTCTGCTCCGGCTTGGGGATCCTGATCTCGAGCACGCCGCGGTCGAAGTGGGCCTGCACACCGTCGGGGTTGACGCCGTCGGGGAGCGTGAGCGAGCGAGCGAAGCTGCCGAACGCGCGCTCGATCCGGTAGTAGCCCTCCTCGTCCTGTTCGTGCTGGGCGGTGCGCTCGCCGGAGATGGTGAGTACGTTGTCCTCGAGCTGGAGGTTGACGTCGTCGTCGTCGGACAGGCCGGGAAGGTCGGCGCGGAGAACGTAGTGGTCGGCGGTCTCGATGAGGTCCATCGCCGGCATCCAGCGCCTGGATGTCGTGCCGCCGCGGCCGGTCGGGGTGGGCTGGTCGAAGAAGGTGTTGAACAGCCGGTTCATCTCGTTCTGGATGGTGTTGAGCTCCGCGGCCGGCTCCCAGCGAATTAGTGCCATGTGAACCTCCCTTGAGAGAGAGCGGATAGTTCCAGCGTTCGTAGTTAGGTCTGGGTCGATGAATGTCAAGTTTTTCTCGGGCCGAAGCCCGGGTCAAGCGGCCGAACTCCCTGCAAGCGTCGGGTTCGCGGAGGCGGCTGGGCGGCCGGGGCTGCCGGTTGACGTGCGGCGCGCGGCTCCGCTACCCCGACGCTGTGGGCTCAGCGGAGGGCCGATGGAAGTTGCGCACGTGCCCGGGCGACCCGCCGCCGCTCTTCTGCGGCAGTCTGCTGGCTGTCTGAAGGTCAGCGACTACGAGGAGGGCGACGTGCGGGTCACCACCGCATTCAATCGGATGCTCGGGCTCCCGGGTGCCTGGGTCAGGGACGTGGAGTTCGGTGCGCAGGCGATGATCGTGACGGTCGCGCTGCGCCGCAAGCAGCCGGTCTGCTCGGGCTGCGGGCGCGCGGGTTGCCGATCAAGGATCATCGCGTCAAGCGCTGGCGGCATCTCGATGCGGGCGGTCTTCGGTGCGTGATCGAGTGCAGGCTGCGCCGGCTCTACTGTCCGCGCTGCGGCGAGTTGCCTGAGCACGTCGAGTGGCGCGAGGCGGCGCGCGGTACACCCGCGACTTCGACGATCTGTGCGCCTGGCTGGCGCAGCAGATGAACCAGACGCAGGTCACGCGGCTGATGCGGATCGGCTGGGAGACGGTCGGGAACATCCTCGAGCGCGTCGTCGCCTAGAAGCTCCCCGCCGGCCGGCTGGACGCGCTTGAGCTGATCGGTGTGGACGAGGTGAACTATGGCGCCGATCACAAGTTCCTGACCTGTGTCGCCAACCACGAGACGCGCGGCATCGTGTGGGCGACGGAGGCCGCAACGCCGCCAGCTTGCAAGCGTTCTTCGACGCGCTCACGCCCGAGCAGAAGGCGTCGATCCTGGCGGTCTCGATCGACATGTCCGCCGGCTATGAGAAGGCGATCACCCAGGCGGTCCCCGACGCCCAGGTGTGCTTTGACCCCTTCCATGTGGTCCAGTTGGGCTCCAAGGCGGCCGACCAGGTCCGCCGCGACGAGTACAACCAGCACGGCCGCTCCTTTTGGGCTTGGATTGTGAGGACGACGCGATGGTTCTGGTAGAGCAGAGCGATCTCGTCCCCGTGACCGGCGCCGGCGGGCAGCACCATCGTTCGTCCGTAGCGGTCCGTGAGCGTGAGCGGGTGGCGGCCGAGATGTTGGGCTTCGCTGGGTGAGAGCTCGAGGATCCCCCGTCGGAAAGTGCGATTCAGGACCGGCGAGCGGGCCAGATTCGGTGGACTCGCCGGCGGGGGCTGGTGGGTCTGGTCATATCGGGCGCGCTGGGCGGGGTCGTTGAGGATTGCGTAGGCGTGTGCGAGTTCGGCGAACCGCTCGGGCCCGTCGGGGCGCGGGTTCAGATCGGGGTGGTGCTGTCGCGCGAGGCGCCGGTACGCTCGGCGGATCTCGCGCGCTGGCGCGTCGCTTCGGACGCCGAGCAGCGCGTAGTGATCGATGCCGTTCATCGTCGGCCGCCACGGTTAGCCTGGCGGCCGCAAGGGCAGTGCCGGCGCCCACGGCGCAGGCGCAGGCGCTGACAGCAGGGGGGCGAACGGGTTCGCATTCCATGCTTGGCCTGTGGGCGAAGCCTGGAGCGGTGTGCCAGCCGGGCCGGTTGGCGCGGCGGTTGACGCGAGATCATCCAGGCCCGTGGCGAGCGCGAGGGTGACGACGATCGCCAGGACGGCAGCGATGACTGTGACCGTCATGACGCGGGGAAGATGGGGACGATGGAGTGTGTGCATGCCGTTCACCTCCAGCCTTGCGTTGTTCTCATCCCGCTCAATAGGTCCGCGCGGGTAGGTCGCCAACCCCAGAAGGCGGCCGACCGGGTGTCAGTCGCGATTGCCGCCGTCCGCGGCGGCTCGGAGCTTGCCGAGCGCGCGTTGCTCGATTTGCCGCACGCGCTCGGCGCTGAGCCCGATCCGCTCGCCGACGTCGCGGAGGGATTGCTCGGGGCCGTCGAGGCCGTAGCGGGCGCGGAGGATCATCCGCTCGCGGTCGTTGAGGCTTGCGAGCAGCGCCCGGATCTGCTCGATCTCTGAGTGATCGAGCAGCTGTTCGTAGGCTTCGGCGGCGAGCGGGTCTGCGAGCAGCTCACCGAACGCGCCAAGTTCGCCCTCGCCGCCCTGCACTGGTTCGTCCATCGACTGCGGGACGCGCTCTAGCGCGAGCATCTCGCCGACTTGCGCGTGGGTGAGGTTGGTGCTGGCGGCCAGCTCGTTGCCGCTCGGTTCCCGACCGTGCTCGGCGAGATAGTCGACGTGAGCGCGCTTGAGCCGTGAGAGCTGACGCAACGCGCGGTCGGAGAGCACGAGCGGGCGGGTTAGCTCGGCGATCAGCTGCTGCATCGCCTGGCGGACCCACCACGCGGCGTAACCCCAGAACGGCACGCCGAGCGTCGGGTCATAGCGCTCCAGCGCTCGGAGTAGCCCGACGACGCCCTCCTGCATCAGCTCGGTCCGGGTGATCGTCCGCGAGCCGCGATAGACGCGCGCGATCCCGGCGATCAGCGGCAAGAACGCCTCGACGAGTTCCTCCCGGGCACGGCGGTCCCCGGCCTGAGTGGCGTCAATAAGCCGGCGCTCGACCGCAGCCGGGAGCCGAGGGCGGTCACTGAGGTCGCGCAGGTAGCTGGCGGAACTCGTCTCACCCCCGAGCCCGCGGCGCCGCAACTCGTCGGCGAGATCCTGGTCAAGCGCCCGCGCCGCGAGCGACTCCGTCTGCAGCAGCTCGCTCTCGTCGTGGGTGATCTGGTCAGATTCCGTGGCCATCTCGTCCAACTCGTCCACGGTGTGTAGCGCGGCGCTGTCCTCGATGCCGGCCAGCATGGCCGCTACTCGCTCACGACCCAGCGGTATCGCCGCTGCGCCGCCGGCCGGCACCGATCGATCCGCGAGCATCACTCAGGCGGCTGGCCGGACCCGGGGTAGGACGATCGCGCGGTGCACCGGCGAGCCGAGTTGCCGCCGCACCCAGCCGATCCGCCAACGACGACGAACAGACATACGAACGCTTCACCTCCTCTCCGGATAACCACGCGGCTCAGAGAGGTGAAAAGGTGGGTGGAGGCCGGGACCGCCAACAGAGCCTTGACCAAAGGCGGTAGGTGCCCCAACCGTCAGGCAACCCCTCTCGACCTGGGCCCCGGGCCTCCACCCGTCTGATGAGCCGCTGCTTCTATGTCCAACCTCTCTAAGCGCTCTATTAGGCCGCGAGCCAACACTGTCAACCCCCCAGCCAAGAAATCTCTCGCGTTCGTTTGGCCAGCCAGCGCCTCGGTCACGCCGCTCTGTGCTGCTGACTGCCCCCGAGCATCCCCGGTCCGGAGGGTGGTGTCAGAGTGCCTCCAGGAACGCGAGCAGCGAATCGGGGGGCTGGCAGCGGCCCGCGCGCACGGGAGTGAGCGTGCTTGCGATCTCGCAGGCGTTCGGGCAGCTTTCGTCCGCTGGTTGGGAGCGTGCGGAGTCCGTGGAGAAGAGCCAGCCTCTGCGCTCGTCGGGCTGGCTGACCGTATCGCGACCGATGTCTCCCAATGCGCCGCCGCGGAAACGGGAGCGCGACCACCCGCGGTCGGCGCTGCCGAAAAATGCTCAACCCAGCAGTTGGGCCGAGACTTATGCGTCGGTCAGAGCGGCAGCGTGCCGAGCCCGACGGCTCGCGGCTGGACGTTGAATCCGCGATGAATGCACGCGGATGTTATGGGGAAGCTATGGGTACCAGCTCTTGTCAGTGTTAGAGGAGAGGACCAATGACCACAGTCCTGATCATCATCTGCATCCTGTTCTGCATCGGCGTAGTGGTCGCCATCGTCGGACATCTCGGATACGCCATCGTCCGCGACAAGCAGTGGCGAATCGGCATCCGGCGCCACCACCGGGCCCAGACAGCGCGCCGCAGCAGGCCGACAAGCAGGGGGCTCTGACCCCATATCGCTGTCGTTCGGCGAAGCGGGCGGTCGTAGGGCCCCATGCAGAGCAACGTGGGAGCGTGCCTTCCCTGCAGTTGGCCGAGGCAAGCGGACCGTGCTAGCCGGCGCGTCGTGATGAGCAGCAGTGGCGGCTTGTCGCAGCGACCACAACCTGCGGAGACTCGAAGCCACCGGATCAGCCCAGCGATCGCCTGAATGAGGCGCTCGACCGGCACCGGTTTGGATTGCAGTTCAGTTCGATACAGCGCTCAGCCGCCGCCGTCGCCGTCGCCGATCTTTGTACCACAGCCACGGACCAAAGCAGCAGCCCTGGTGCGACACCGAACTACATTCTTGTCCCATGGTCTTCGCCGCACCGGCTCTGTTCATTGGACTTGTGCTGGGCATTTGGCCCAAGCGTTGGCCCGTAGTGCTCGGCCTTGTGATCGTTGGCCTCGTCGTGTTCACGGTTGGATGGCAGGCAGCCTGGTTCGATGATGAAGACACCCAGGCCCTCGGTGCTGCACTCCTCGTCGAGCTGTTCATCCTCGCGCCGGTGGCGCTAGGCGCGGCGGTTGGCGTCTACCTCCTGCGTTCCAGACCAGGCCGACGGGGGGTGGAGGGATCGTCATTACCGATCGCCGGGTCGGGTTCTGACCTGCCGCATCGTTAGGGCCACTCCACGAGAACACCTCGCGCTACGGTTGCCTATCGCGAATTCCGCTCCGCTTTCGTGCGTCCGGAAATGTCGGCCGAGGCTACCCGGTCCAGCTAGGGCATCGGGCCGCACTAAGCGCCACCTAGAAGTAGTGCGCGCGCCCCCCGACAGCGCGTCCCATCATGCCCAGTAGCACGAGAATCAGGCCTATCACGATCAAGACGATGCCGATCGTCCACAAGATTGCGATCTTGGCGATGAAGCCGATGATGAGGAGTATCACTCCAAGTGTTATCACTGACCCTCCCCGGGTTGTGAGCTATGAATGACCCATACCCTCGAATGTGGGCGTTGAAGCCTTTCGCGGTCGTCGGCTCTCTACGGGCGGTGAGCGCTTGGCGCGAGACAATCGTCGTCTTCCCAGCTCGACAAAGCCGGGCCCGCCGCTCGCAGGGCCGCGCCGCCCAATGCGACGTACCGAGGCCTAGGCGCCGCCGCGCTGCCGGCTCGGTCCGCGGCGGCGGTTGGCGTCCGTGCGACTGCCTGATATTGGCGGCGCGGGGCCGCCGCCAAGCCTCGGGAGTGGGCAAGCCCCAGACGGGAAGCTGGTAGGTCGTCCTAAACCAACACCAGTTGGTGGCGCGTGTCGACGGTCCGGTGGATGGCTGTCGGTGGGCTCGGTTTCACCATCAATTGTTCATCACGCTCGACGGCAGTGGAGTCGTCAGTGACGTTCTCTGCTGGCTCCAGCTATCGAGCAGATGCTTTCCCCAGCGCGCCTCCAGCCCGAGGAGCGCCCGGGCCCCGAACAAGATGTCGCCGGCGAGCGCGGGCTCCCGACGAGCTAGTGCATCCGCTAGGTCCCACGCGGCAATGCTCTCGTGCACCGCGTCGGCCTCGACATGCTCGTCATAAAAGTCGGTCACCTCGTGTCCGAATCCGAGTCTGCGAAAGCAGTTGCCGTATCGGCGGTTCGGGATCGAGGAGGTCATCTCGAACACGGCGAGGTGTCCAACGATCGCTCCGCGAAGCCGTCTGTGCAGCCCGAACATCGACATCAGATTTACGGTCGCGAGTGTCACGCCCGGGAGCAGATTGAGATAGGCGCCGTAGCGATCGTCGAGCCCGAGGCCGCGCATCGTCTTGGCGAACAGCTCAGCGTGGATGCGCCCCGGTCTGCCCCCTCCGTACTCGTCCGCCTGAATCTCGAGTAGCGCAGCCTTCGGCCCGCCGGTCAGGCGGGGGATGGCCCAGGAGTGCGGATCAGCTTCCTTGAGTTGGTAGGCCGAACGATGCACCACGTGCTCGAGGGCCTGCCAAAGGCTGGCCTGAGACTCGACGTAGCGTGACAGCGGCGGCCCGTCATCCTCTTGAACGAGGCGCTGGAGCGCGTCGCCTACGCGATATTGGCCGGGCTCGGTGGACGGCACAATGTCCCTCAACGCCGACTCAAACTCCTGCTCGAGCGCGCCTCGGAGCGCTAGCACGCGCGGGCTCCATTCGAATCGATCATCAACGCCCTCGATACCGGCGTAGTGAAGTTCGTAGCACAGGTACAGCGCCATCTGCAGGTCCGAGTCATCGAGAACGTCGCGGACGACCGGCATCTCATCCGATAGATCAGCGGAAAATTCTGAGTCGTTTAGCAACGACATCAGTGCCCTTGTCCAAGGACCGCGCACAACCGGCGGCGGAACGCGCCGACCGCTCAGGGTCGCCGTCGGCTTCAGCATCCGTCCGTCTCCGATTCGAGCATGGTCAGTAGCGCGCCCAGCTGTGCGGTGATCGTTACCAAGTCGGGATGCGAGGACCCTTTCGATTGCTGTCCCTGGAGAAGTCGAGTCAATCCTCGTTGAACACTGTGGATCTCGTTTTGCAACGACGCGCGTTTTGCGTCAAGCGGCACGGTTCGAGTCGGCGCGGATCGATCGTGGTTTCCGGCGCCATTTGAGTTCTGAGATGGTGGGGAGCCGCTCCCACTCACGTTGCGCTCAGGACCCGAGGACGCTTTGAAACCCGCTAGCCGGTGGGTGCCGTCGCAAAACGGGCGTATTCGCGACTTCCCACAGCGACATAACGCGACGATTCGGCGGCCCGTCTCGATTCCAACTCCCTCTTGGTCACGTATGACGACAGCGCCGCGGACCAGGTAGGGCCCATCTTTATAGGGGACGATGACGACGTCGTCGCTCGACATTGACAGCCTTTACCCAGGCACAGTCCCGCTAACCGCGATCGCGGCTGGTTCACTGGCCGCCGACGTTGAGCCTTGTACTGGCGGATCTAGGACGTTCTGATGCTGATATGCCAAGGGCGCGGCCACTGGCGCCCTCCCGGTCGATGCACTGGTGTCAGGAGTTTTGCAGGGCAGGCCGGGAGCTCTCAGACCGATGGCGCGAGCGGATCGCTGGGGGGGAGCAGAACGCCGCGGACGATCACGATCCTCTCTGTCGGATCATCTCCGAGCAGCCCACGAGCACGCAGCATCGAAGCACGCCGGCTGACCACCGGCCCGAGCGCTCCCAGCCTGCCACACACGACCGTTCCGTCCAGGCCACCGCGGCGCAACGCGTCGATCGTCGCCTGCTCGGAGCAGATCGAGGAGTGCACCAGAAGCACCGAGCCGCCGGGCGCCAAGAATTCCCGTGCCGAGAGGCAGATGCGATCGAGGAAGAATCTCCCGTTCGGTCCTGCGTCGAGACCGCGTCTCGGGCCTCGTCTTGGGAGCTCGTCGTCCTCGCTCGGGATGTAGGGCGGATTCGAGACGATCAGATCAAACCGTTCACCCCGCACCGGCTCGAACAAATCTCCTCGCCGCACGCGCAATCGGACGCCGTTCACCCGGGCGTTCAGCCGGGCTGCGACCACCGCTCGCCGCGAGACATCCACGGCCGTCACCCGTGAGGCTCCCGCCCGGGCCGCGGCGATCGCGAGTATCCCGCTCCCAGTGCAGACGTCGAGCACGCGAGTCCCGGCCACCAGGCGTTCGCGCCCGATCTGATCGGCCAACATACGGCTGTCGCTCCGGGGTTTGAATACGCCTGGGAAGGGGACGCGGAGCATATTGCCTCGCTTCCTATCCCAGCACGTATCGCGCAAACCAAATGACCGCGGCTAGCTTTGGCTGCCCTCCGACCGCACCCTCCCTACGGGCGGCGTTTGATCGCACCGAGCCGCACACGGTCGGCATCGAGGATGAAGTGATGCTCCTCGCACCAACCACGCTCGAGCTGGTGCCGCGCGCCACCGAGGTTCTGGCCCAAGTGGGCGATGACCCACGGTTCAAGCTCGAGCTTCCTGCCTCTCAGGTAGAGATCGCCGTCGCGGCCTCGAGCCGGGTCGAGGACGCAGTCATCGCTCTGCTCGAAGCCCGCCGGCTGCTCGCCGCCCGCGTCGACGGGCTCGTGCGGCTGGCGTCCGCTGGCGTGCACCCTTTCAGCCCGGGAAGCGGCGAGCTGAATCGCCTTCCTCGATACGAGCCGACGATCGCTGAGTTCGGGCCGATCGCGCGTCGCCAACTCGTCTGTGCGTTGCAGGTGCATGTCGCGGTCGGTGCCGCGGATCGCGCGCTCGCCGTCTATAACGCAGCACGCTCCTACCTTCCGCTCCTGGCCGCGCTGGCAGCGAATGCGCCGTTCTACGAAGGAGCCGACACCGGCCTCGCGTCCGTGCGTCCGAAGATCGGGCAGTTGCTGCCGCGCCAGGGGATCCCCCCGGCGATCGCGAGCTGGGATGACTACGCCGACGCCCTCCACTGGGGCTTGAGCACCAAAACCTTTACAACACAAACGTGGTGGTGGGAGCTTCGCCCGCACGCAAGCTTCGGAACACTCGAGTTCCGCGTCCCCGACGGTCAGGCCTCGGTGGCGGATGCTGCGGCGATAGCCGCCGTGACCCAAGCGCTTGTCGTGTGGCTCGGCGATCGTCACGACCATGGTGAACGCCTACGCGTCATGGAGACGTGGCAGATTGAGGAGAACCGCTGGTCGGCATGCCGCCACGGAGTCGAGGGCGACATGGCCGATCTTTGTGGTGACGGACGCCCGCGCCGAACACGCGAGCTATTAAACGTACTGATCGAGCGGCTGGAGCACACCGCATCTCAACTGGGCACACATCACGAGCTCACGCACGCGCAGCGGATGGTGGAGGTCAACGGCGCCATCGCGCAACGTAAAGCCGCCACGCGGGGCGGTGACCAAGCGGTCGCTCACTGGCTCAGCGAACGGTTCCTCGAAGAGCCGGAGTGGCTGAAGAGCGCAGGTCATCTCGCTCCCTGACCTCAGCCTCTTGTCACCCCGGCCGACGCCGGCGCGGCCCGGAACTGCCGCCTCACGGTACTCGCGGTACGCGGGCAGGGAGCTGTTCGTCACGACGCCGAGAACGCCCCCGTCCGAGATCCTCCGAGCTGCGCCACCACCCAATCGAGAAGCGCGGTCTGGTCCAGGAGCTCGTGGATCAGCTCGTGGCCCGCGGCGAGCGCGCAAGGACCCATGCGTGGAGCTTGCTGAGCTGAGCGAGCTCAGTCTTGCACGCCCGGCCGCATCCACGTGCGAGCAGACGGTCATCGCGCCCCGTACGAAGTTTCGTTGCAGCCGGCGTCGTCCAGTTGCTCCATATCGTCGGTGGTTTCAAGCAACGAGACCGTTTTACGACGCTGGCCCGTGGCCCTGCTCGCCTCCCTCCGCGCGAACCCGGATTCAAGTGCGCAGGCGTCGGCTTCAATCCCAGCGCTTTGGGTAATCAGAGCTCAAGATTCCCGCGAAAGCGGGCCGCTCTGTTATCGGGTGTCCAACAATCTCGGTCAAATGCTGCTGGCGATCTATCTCAACGACCATCTCGCTGGCGCGACGGCGGGCCGCGAGCTGGCACGGCGTGCTGCTGGGAGCAATCGTGGCTCGAGCCACGGCTCTTTCTTGGCGGACCTTGCCGATCAGATTGACGCGGATCGCGGCTCTCTTCTGGACGTCATGCGTGTCCTGAATGTGAGGGTTGACCGGATCAAGGTCCTCGGAGGTTGGGGCGCGGAGAAGCTAGCGAGGCTGAAGTTCAACGGCCAGCTCCGGGGCTATTCGCCGCTCAGCAGGATCGTCGAGCTCGAGGCGCTCAGTCTCGGTGTGCACGGCAAACTCGCGCTGTGGCGGACGCTGCGAGAACTGGACCTCGCCGAGCTCAGCTCGGCGCCCGTCTCGCTCGCGGATCTGATCATCCGCGCCGAACAGCAGCTCGCGGGATTGGAGTCCCATCGCCTTCAGGCAGTCGCACAGGCCTTGTCGTGATCGAGGGCGATGTCGCGACCGGCTACGTGGCCTGATCGGGCATCGGTCACAGCTGCGCAGGAGAGAATTCTCCACAGCCTGCCGGCGCTGCCCCCACTTCAGGTGGTCGGTCGCCGGGCCGTGTGAGCACTCCGATTACCCGCACGTCCGGCCCGTGGCTGGTCCAAGGAGCGAGATCTGCGCGGCTGGGCGTTCGGGCTATCCGTGGACGCCGCTGGCGGGGTCTCCATCAGAACCGGGATCCGTGCGTGGGCAATGCAGCGCGGGCAATACTGCGGCGCGATCTCCGAGTGACGCGGGTAGACGGTTAGTCCGCAGCGCGGACAGCTCAGGTGGCTCATCGCCTCTCCTGACTTGATCGGACCGGACGGTCCGGCAGTCCGGACCGATCCCAATCGTTGCCGCTTGTCGGGGCGGTCGGAGAATTCTCCCGGGGCCGGGTCCACTCAGGCGTCCGAGTGCTGATCGGTGTCCCCAAGCGGCGAGTCGTCGTCTGCCGGTGCGGCGGGGGGCTTGTCGGCCGAGGGGCTCTCGCTTCCTCCCTCCGCTCCAGGCTCCTCGGGGCGGTCCTCGGGCGGCTTCGACTCAGTCGTCGGGTCGCGTTGAGTTTCGTTTTCCATGTTGGTAACCCCTTTTCTGATTGGCGGGCGTGTCGAGCCCGTCGATTTGCGTTGCTGAGCGCTCCCGGTCGCGCGCGCCCGCGCGCTCGTCCGATCTCGGGCGTCGCTCTTTGTTAGGTCTGCATCAGGTGGCGGACCCTGCGATGGCGAGGGTGCATCAGCGTAGGCGGGGAAGCACCTCGGTTCGATAGGCGGCGAAAAAAGCATCCTGGTCCGGGCCGATCTGATTGATGTACAACTCGTTGAAGCCGGCATCGGCGTACTCCTTGATCGCCGCCACGTGTCGGTCGATGTCTGGACCGCAAACCACCTCCTCGGTGACCATTTCCTCGGTCACAAGCTGGCTGGCCTGCCCGAAATGCTCAGGCGTGGGCAAGATTTGCGCGAGCTCGCCCGGCAGCGCCTCGTTGGGCCAGAGGCGGTGGACGGTCTTGCGCGCCTGGGCCTCGTCCGCGTCCCAGCACACCTTCATCCCGCCCTGCACGAAGCTTCCATTCTTAGCCTTGGACCGGTACAGCTCCACCGATTCGGCGTCTGGGCTCACGGTGCAATAGCCGTCTGCGATCCTGGCTGCCAACTCGATGGCCTTTGGCCCGAAGCCCGAGACGACGATTGGTGGCGGCGCGTCCGGTAGGTCATAAACGCGGCAATGCTCAAGTCGGTAGTGACGGCCACGGTGGTCGTGGACACCTTCTTGCCAGAGCAGACGAATCACCTCTACGGCCTCCTCGAGCATTTCGAGCCGCTCGTCCGCCGCCGGCCAGCGGTCACCGAAAACGTGCTCGTTCAGCGCCTCGCCGCTGCCCACTCCGAGACAGAAGCGGCCTTCGAGCAGGATCGCTGAAGTCGCGGCCGCCTGCGCCACAATTCCGGGATGGATCCGCACCGTTGGGCAGGTGACGGCGGTTGTGACCTTCATCTCGGTCGCGTTGGCGATCGCGCCTATCGTCGACCAGACGAACGGGCTGTGGCCCTGCTCATCGTTCCACGGATGAAAATGATCCGAGATCCACAATCCCTCGAACCCGGCTTTCTGCGCCTTCACCGCCTGCGCAACGAGTTCACGTGGGCCCCACTCCTCGCTCGACAGGAAGTAGCCAATTTTCATCATCATCCTCCTGCGCAGCTAGTGACTATGGTTACTTGGCATCAGGCCGGCTGTTCGAACTGTCCGACGCTGGTCCGTACGCCCGACAAGGTAGAGAGCCCGCTTTCGTCGGGGCGACCTCCCTGTCTGACTGACGTTCCTTGGCGCGAATCGCCCGTCCGCGCGACCTGGTCCGCAACCAGTAACGAGATGACAGGGTTCGCGATCGCGCGTGTGCGAGCCATTATTCACCCATTACCCACGCAGCGGTGAAAGACGCAGGGCGTCGCGTTTGCACTAGCTGCGCGAGCCGGTGTCAAGGCCGGGGGCGCGTCGTGCACACCCTGCAACTGCCGGAGGCAGGCGCCCGGGACCCGAAGCGACCGGGATCCATGCGCAATCCGGCGGGGTGCGCCAGCTCGCCGCCCGCGGATGGGTGCCCGTTCATCGGAACCGCCGCCAGGCCGAACTAGATCGTGAGGTTCCAGATCGAGCGCGCCGTCGCCTTGGCCCTTACGGGGGGTCGGCGGTTCTCCGGACCTGCACGAGCCGAGGCTTGCGAACTTCGCTGGGCCGTTCGCGGGAGAGTTCGCGGGGCGCCGGGTGCCGTTCGAATCGATTCCGGTCTCGGCTACGGCGTCGAGATCGTCGTCGCGATGGAACCGCTCCGCGCTCGCGGCCTTGACGCGCTCCCCAAGTGTCGCCCCGCATAGCGCCCTAACCGCAACCAGCCGCGGTGCGCGCGGTCAGATAGCGTAAGGGTGCTTTCGGCGTGTGGTTGTACATCATTGCCGTTCTGTTGCTCGTGTTCGGGATCGTTGGGTCAGTAGTGTCGGGTGGGGTTTTCACGATCGTGGTGCTTCCGCTCGGAGCGACAGTGTTGATCGACGCGGTCGCGCCCCGCGCTCCGCGAGGCGTAGTAACGCCTGGAGCGCACAAGTGCGTGCCGGTGGAGCAGCTGGCGCGCCGCCGGGCCGGTTATTCGTGCTCGGGCACGGTGCCGACCGCCGGCTCGGTCGGTTCGGGCTCGAATCGGTCGGGGCTTTCAGCTACCACCTCGACCGCGCCGTCGGGCCGGCGGCGCACCACCTCGCCCTGCCAGGCCCTCAGCGGGTGAGCGCCGCTTCGCTGAAGCGAGCTGCACGCGCTCCGGGTCAGGAAGAACACGAGGATCGGGATGATCCAGATGCCCACGCGCCACACGTGGATCTGCTCGGTGTAAGAGACGCCCATTCGGTAGAAGATCCGGTCGGTCGAGCCGACCGCGAACACGATCACGACCCAGCTGAGGAAGGCGGCCCCGATCGCGGTCCGGATCGGCCGGTCGCGTGGGCGGTCGAGCAGGTCGTGGCGGCGCGCGTCGCGGGTCAGCTTGCGCTCGATCGACGGCCAGGCGAACAGCACGCCGAACACGAACAGCGGGAACGCCGCGCCGCCCCAGAACGGGTTGGGGATCACGGTCCGACCAGCGATCACCAGTTCCCAGTTGGGCATCAGGCGCAGGGCGCCGATCAACCAGCCGATGTACCAGTCCGGCTGGGCGCCGTTCTCGGACAGGTACGGGTGATACGGGCCCCACTGCCAGATCGGGTTGATCTGAACCAGGCCGCCGAGCAGGAACAGTACGCCCGCGACCGCGAGCATCAGGCCGATCGAACGAAGCGCGTAGGCCGGCCACATCGGCGTCCCGACGACGTTCAGCTCGCGCCGCCCCGGCCCGGGGAACTGCGAGTGGTGCTGGCGCATGATCATCGCCAGGTGGATCGTGATCAGCACGGCGAGCGCGGCCGGGATGAGCAGCACGTGCACGATCTCCAGGCGCGTCAGGAATGAGTCGCCGCCCGGGAACGGGCCGCCCCAGATTAGCGTCGCCAGCTGGCCGCCGACGAACGGGATCGCCATCGCCACCGAGTACGCGATGGCGAGGCCCATGCCCGACAACAGGTCGTCACCGAGCGAGTATCCGGCGAACCCCTCGAGGATGGCCAGCATCAGCATGGTCAGCCCGATGAAGTAGTTGAGGTCGCGCGGCTTGCGATACGCGCCGGTGAAGAACACCCGCGTCAGGTGCAGCACGATCGAGGCGATGAACACGTCGGCGGCCCAGTGGTGGACCTGGCGGAACAGCAACCCGGCGGGGACGTTGAGGCTCAGGTTCAAGACCGAGCGATAGGCCTGCGACATCTGCTCGCCCTGCAGCAGCGGATAGGAGCCGTGGTAGATGACCTGGCCATCGCTCGGGACGTAGTAGAGGGTGAGGAAGATCCCGGTCCCGACCAGGACCAGAAACGAGTACAGGGCGATCTCGCCGAGCAGGAACGACCAGTGGTCGGGGAACACGTAGCGCATCGCCCACTTGACCCCGGCGGCCAGGCCCACCCGCTGCTCGGCGGACCGGCTGGCCCGCTCGAAGCGGCGGTGGACGTAGCGCTCGACCGCGTTCACGACTCGGACCGGTGCACGCCCCACCAGGAGGGGCCGATGTCCTCGTGGAACCCGGCGGCGGCCCGCAGGTAGCCCTGCGCGTCGACCATCAGCGCCAGCTGGGGCAGCGCCCGGCCGGCCGGGCCGAACACGAGCCGGCCGCCCTCACCGGGCAGGAACGTCGAGTAGTGGCACGGGCAGGTGAAGGCCGGCTGCTGGCTGGTGGGCGCGTAGGTCGGATACCGGTACAGCGAGATCGCGCAGCCGGCGTGGGGGCAGATCTTCGAGTAGGCGAGGATCCCGTTCGGGGCCCAGTCGCGCCGGGCCGCCGGCAGGTGGATGAACTCGGGGGGCAGCCTGACCACGAGCAACCCGGCCCCGAAGGATCCGGGCCCCTCCCAACTCTTGCCCTCGGGCAGTGCCGTGTAGAAGGCGCCGATCTGGATCTCATCGGCCAGGTAGGGCCGGCCCTCGTCGTCGACCAGGCGCACGCCGCGTGCCCACGGGGTCTGATGAAGCGCGCTCAGCGTCGGGCCGAGCGAGGCCAGCGGCGTCGCCGCGGCGGTCAGAAGCGCGGCGCCCGCGACTCCGCCGGCGCCGATCAGCATCTTGCGCCGGGAGATCCCATCTCCCCCGACCTCGATCAGCTCGATGACCTCTTGGGTCTTCTTTTTCTGGAGCAGAGGACCACGCTCCTCGACGGCGGTCTCCTGCGGGACGACGAACTTGCCGGCCACGATGCACGCGGCGGCGAGCAACAGCAACGCCCCGCCCATGGCGACCCCGAGCAGCTGCGTGTCCCCGGACAGGACGATGTAGAGCACCGTGAAGGCGAAGCCGAACACCGCCGCGAGCAGCAGGAGCAACGCGACGACCCCTTCGGCGCGCCGGTTCGACGGCACCACGCGCTTGCGCGGATCGACATCCGGCCCGGTCTCGACCGCCGGCGGCGGCCGACGGCTCGTCGCCGCGCGGAGCGCCGCGCGCGCCGCCACGAGAAGGCCGAGGAGCTTCGCGAGCCAGCTCATGCCGGCTCGTCCATCCGCTCGCCGATCAGCCGGGCCACGATCACGAGCGCCGCGAGGCCGATGAACCACGCCACGATCCCTTCCGGGATCGGGCCGATGTTGGAGATGCCCCAGCCGCCGAGATTGGCGGGATGGCGGGTCCACAGGACGTAGCGGGCGATCGAGTCGAGCTCGTACTGGTCGATCTGGGTCGAGCCGAAGTGCGGCATCAGGTAGGGGCCCATGCGCACCGCCTCGGCGATCTGCTGCGCGGTGGCCTGCTGCAGGTCGGGTGCCTGCGCGTTGACGGTGATCCCGCCGCGGGCCACGATCTGGTGGCAGCCGGCGCAGCTCAGCGTGAAGGCGTGGAAGCCGAGGGCCAGGCTTCCGGCGGCCGGGTCGGCGGTGGGTGCCGCCGGACCGCCGAACGAGCTGATGAACGCGATCAGGGCGTCGATCTGCGGCCGGGTGAACGCGGGCGAGTTGCGCTGTGGCTCCTCTCGCGGCTGCTCGAGCGGCATCCTTCCGGTCGAGAGGTAGAAGTCGACGGGGCCCGCGCCGACGCCGTGCAGCGACGGTGCCACCCCAGGGGTTCCGTTCAGGGCGATCCCGTGGCAGGACGAGCAGCTCTGCTGGTAGAGGGTGAAGCCCTGGGCGCGCAGCGCCGGTGAGTCCGGGAAGCTCTTAGTCGGGTTGCCGGTGCCCGGCGGCTCGGGCGTCTTCGTGGGCGAGTTGGGCTCATTCAGCGAGCCACGCGCCGTGGGCGATAGGCCCGAATCCCCCTGAGACGGCGCGGCGGCCATCCCAACCACCGCCATCGTGGCCAGGACCACCGCCGCCGACAGGCGGAGCACCGGAGGAATCCGGGAGCGGTGGGTGAGCCAGCGCAGGAACAGGCGCCTCACGCTGAACGGATCCCTTTCCCCCGCCCCAGCGACGCATCGGCACGGGCGTCGCGCGCCACCTGCCGGCGCTCCTCGGCCACCATCGCGGCCACCGCGGCCCACAACCCGACCGCGACCATGATCGACCCGCCGAGCACCCACATGATCGCGCCGGCCTGCGCCTGGTCATCCAGCGCCGAGATGCCGAGCGTCCGGGCCGGCGGACCATAGGCCGGATAGACCAGCGTCGCGTGACGGTTCAGGTAGGCGCCGATCAGCGCCATCGGCATCATCGCGACGATGAAGTAGACGAGCTTGCCGAGACCCTCCAGCCGGTGCCTGGGAGCCGGGTCACCGTCGAGCAGCGGCGAGAACATGAGGAGGCCGGCGCCGAGGTACGCCGCGTGCTCGGCGTCGTGCAGCGCCGGATGGCTGAGCGTGGCGTCGTAGAACGACGGCAGGTGGGTGAGCAGGACCACCGCGGTGAATAGGCCAAGCGACGCGGCCGGACCGGTGAAAGGCCGGGTCCGGTCGAGTGCCCGCGCCAGGCCGCGACGGCGACTCGGCGCCAGCGCGCGCAGGGCCAGGATGACCGGACGTCCGCCGAGCAGGAGCGGCGGCGCCACCGCCAGCAGCAGCAGGTGCTGAACCATGTGATCGGACAGCATCCGGTCGTCGTAGGTGTCCATGCCGGACTGCAGGGCGACGAGCACCGCGCCGATCCCGGCCAGGAACGCGGTCGTCCGGCGCGCCGGCCACCGACCGCCGGCGCGCCGGACGCCGAGCAGGTAGAGGGCGGCGATGGCGCCCGCCGGCACCGCCACCGACGCGCTGAACGTCCAATGCGAGACCAGCAGCGAGGGCAGCGATGGCGCGCTCATGACCGTTCCGCCTCGCTCACCGCCGCCCGCCGGCTGGCCCGTTCGGCCCGTAGCTCGAGCGCGAGGCGCCCGAGCGAGATCACGAACATCGCGATCCCGAAGTCGAGCAGGAACTTCGCCCAGGCCAGCCCGAACAGCGCGCAGCCCACCGACAGGCCGATCCCCACGGCGGCCAGGCTGGCCTGCGGGACCGACTCGGGGTCGGTCCGCGGCTCAGGCGGTCCGCGCCGGATCGCCTCGCGCCGCGCCGCCCACACCGCCAGCCCGACGCAGTAGATGATGACTACCGCCGCCGTGGCCACCAGTCCGTTCACGGTCTTGTCGTCCCACACCCAGTTGCCGAGGGCCAGCACGAGCAGGATCGTCCCCCAGGCCAGGATCGGGATCGCGCCGCCGCGCATCAGCCCGCCGGCACCTCGGCGCGCGTCCGCGCGCGGTCGATCTCCTCGTGACGCAAGTCGAGCAGCGGCGCGTAGGAGCGGATCGGCGGCAGCGGCGCCTCGAAGTTGAGCGGCGGCGGCGGCGAGGTGGTCGCCCACTCGAGCGTGTGCCCGAGCCACGGGTCGTTTCCCGCCGGCACGCGCCGGCGCAGAGACACGAACACGTTGATCAGGAACGTGAGGACGCCGAGCGCGATGATCCCGGCGCCGATCGTCTCGAGCTCGTTGAGCGTCCCCCACCCCGGGTGCGTGGGGTAGCGGGACACCCGACGCGGCATCCCGTCGTTGCCCAGGAAGAACATGGGGAAGAAGGTCAGGTTCGTCCCGACCACCATCAACAGCAGCTGAAGCTTCCCGAGACGCTCGCGCAACAGCGCGCCGGTGATCTTCGGAAACCAGTGGTAGACGCCGGCGAAGAAGCCGAAGATGCTCCCCGCGAACAGCGTGTAGTGGAAGTGGGCGACGACGATGTACGTGCCGTAGGCCTGATAGTCCAGCACCGGAGAAGCGACGAAGATCCCGCTCAGCCCCCCGATCAGGAACTGGATGAAGAACGCCAGCGCGAACAGCATCGAGGTCCGCAGCACGATCGAGCCGCCGACCAGCGTGCCCATCATGTCGAAGTACTCGATCCCGGCGGGCACGAGCAGCGCGGTCGAGGTGAACGCGAAGTACTGGTTGGTGACTCCACCGGTGACGTACATGTGGTGTGACCACACCGTCATCGACAGCGCCGCGAACATCATCATCGAGGCGACGAACGCGATGTAGCCGAACCAGCGCTTGTGTGCATTGACCGCGATCGCCTCGGCCGCGGCGCCCAGGTACGGGAAGAACATCACGTACACCACCGGATGCCCGAAGAACCAGAACAGGTCCTGGTAGTCGATCGCCCCGGCGAACCCGGTGAAGATGTGACCGCCGTGACGGTCGATGTAGAGCAGGATCATCACCAGCACGAGCATCGGGAACGCCCCCACCACCATCAGCATGCTGACCAGCGCGGTCCACGTGAACACCGGCATGCGCAGCAGCGACATCCCGGCCGCGCGCCGGCGCGCCACGGTTGCGACGACGCAGGCCGCCATGACCAGCATGCCCGCGGCGGCCAGGATCACCCCGATCACCCACAGGTCCTGCCCAACCCCCGGCGTGTTGGTTCCGTTCGAGAGGGGCGCGAGCGAAGTCCAGCCATCCCGGCCGGCGCCGCCCGAGGCAAACCAGCCCTGCTGCATCACGAGCCCCCCGCACAGCCAGGTCCACATGCCGGCCAGGCACAGCCGGGGCCCCGACAGCCGCGTGGCGCCGATCTGCAACGGCACCAGATACACCGCCATCGCGATCGCCATCGGCGTCACGAACAGGTAGATCATCGTCGAGCCGTGCATCGTGAACAGCTCGTCGTAGGAGTTGTCCGAGACGAATTGCATGTTCGACTGCGCTAGTTGGGTGCGCATGAGCAGGGCAAACACCCCGCCGAGCAGGAAGAAGAACAACGAGCACACGCCGAGGGTCAGGCCGATGCGCTTGTGGTCGGTGCTGGTAACCGCGCCGAGCCACCCGGTCATACGCGAGATCCGTGCGGACGGAGCAGCGGCGACGCTCATGGGGCCAGCCCCACCCCATGGCCCCGAGCCCACGCGGCGAACGCCGACGGGCTCACGGCCTGCGCGGTGAAGATCATGTCGGCGTGGCGAAGGCCGCAGAACTCCGCGCACTGCCCCGGGAACATCCCGCGTCCGAACACCAGCGTCGCGACCTGGGTCGATCCGGGGATCGCGTCGTGCTTGTAGCGCAGCGCCGGGATCCAGAAGGAATGAATCACGTCGACCGAGGTGATCTCGAAGCGGACCGCCTCGCCCGACGGGACAACGAGCGGCTGGCGGCCGACCGTGCCGCTGCGCAGGATGATTCCGTAAGCGGGGTAATCGAACGTCCACTCCCACTTCGAGGCGATCACCCTGATCACCACCGACGGGTGCTCCCGGTTGGCCACCGTGTCGACCTCGTGCTCGGCCGTGAACGTCAGGTACAGCAGAAAAGCCGCCACGCACGCCAGCAACACCGCGTACGAGCCCTCCAGGCGGTTGTTCTCGTGCCAGCGCGCGGCCCGGTCGGGCGGCCGGCGGCGGTAGATCACTACCGCGGCGAATACGACGCCCACGATCGCCACGAAAACGCCGATCGCGATCGGTACGTAGATCGAGAACAGATGGTCGTACTGCTGGCGGGTGCTGACCAGCGCGGCGAGCACAGCCGCGCCGCTACCCCGCAGCCCTCAGCCTAAGCACCCTCCCCCGGATCTCAGCCAGGGGATGACCGGAATTGGTCAGGGCTCGGACGATCCGCCTGGCGATCGTGCCGGCGATCCGGCCGCCGGGTCGCTCGCCGGCAGCCGAGGATCGCGGCGCGCGGCGCCGCGCCGCTCACCGCGATCGATCCCGGCTCGCTGAGGCCCGACCACATACCGCGGATCGGTCGCGGACTCGAAGCCGGCCTTGAACACGCTCCAGCGGATGCTGAGTGCACCTGCCGAAAGCAGCGCCCCAGCGGCGATCGCGCCCGCGCGCTTTCGCCCGCCACGGCTCGCCAGCAAGGCCGCCCCGGCGGCGATCGTAACCTCGCCGATCCGGCCGAAGCGCGACGCCGCGCCTTGGCGGTAGGGCTCTCCGTGCTCGCCGAGCCGCTTCGTCATCGCCTGGCTGAGACCGACTTCGAGCACCGCGCCGGCCAGTGCGAGCCGGCGCGCTGGCCGAGCGTGATCGGAAGGCGTCCCGATCACCCCGGCCGCCCCCGCGGAGAGCGCGGCCCCCGAGCCGAACACGAACGGCAGGAGCATGCGGGCTTCGTGCCAGACGGGTACCGCGGTGTTCGCAATAAGCGCCGCGGTGTAGGTCGAAAGCGGCAGGCCGAACACGGCCGCAGTCGGGCGCGCCACCCTTCCGGCGCGCGGGAACAGGCCGATCCACGCGTCGATCGCCGCCACCGCAGTGCATGCGCCGCTCGCGCTGAGGATCCACGAGCCGACGCTCATCGGCGAGGTCACCTTGAACATCCGCAGCATATTGATGAAGCGAGCGGGCCTCCCCAGGTCCGAGGTCAGCAGGGCCGGGCTCACGCCGATCCCGATCACCGCCGCCGCCCATGCACGCCGGGCCAGCACCTTGTTGCCGCGCAGCTCACACAGGTAAGCGAGCCCCGCGGACGCGCCGGCCAGCCCCCCGGAGTAGAAGTAGCACGGGATCTCCCATGACCACACCGGCTGCTTGAGCACCGGCTGGCCGTGATAGGAACTGAGGTACTCGGAGGTCACTTGTGACCGCCGAACACCGCGGCGGCGAGGCCGACGCCCAGCGCCACCGCCGCCGCGCCGGCCGCCGCCCAGATCGATCCGAGGTCGCGGCAGGTGTCGACAGGGTCGGGCGGAAGACCGTAGACCTCGGGCTCGTCGAGCAGCAGGAAGAACGCGCCGGCGCCGCCGATGCCGTCGCCGTTGTCGGCCAGGTACAGCTGGGCTTTCCGTTGTCCTGACTGTTGGAGGTGGGCGAGCCGGTGCTCGGCGCACGCGCGCAGCTCGGCCAGGTCCCCAAACTGGATCGAGTTCGTCGGGCACGCGTGCGCGCACGCCGGTTCCATATCGTCCTTGAGGCGGTCGTAGCACAGCGTGCACTTCCACACTCGGCCGTCACCTTCACGCTGATCGATCACGCCGAACGGGCACGCCGGCACGCAGTACCCGCAGCCGTTGCACACGTCCTGCTGAACGACGACGGTCCCGAACTCGGTCCGGAACAGCGCCCCGGTCGGGCACACCTCCAGGCAGGCGGCGTCGGTGCAGTGCTTGCAGACGTCCGAGGCCATAAGCCAGCGAAAGCCATCGCCTTCTTGATAGGTAGAGACTCCACCTTCGATGGCCTCCCCCCGCGTGGCTACGTCCACCAGCGAGGCGCCGTCGGTGGCGGTTGCCGGAATCCTCTGCTCGATGAACGCCACGTGCCGCCAGGTGTCGGCGCCGAGGTCGATCGTGTTGTCATAGGACTTGCCGGTGAAGCTGGGTGGGTGGGATCCGAATCTACTCGGGATCTGGTTCCACTCCTTGCACGCGACCTCGCACGCCTTGCAGCCGATGCAGACCGAGGTGTCGGTGAAGAACCCCACCCGGGGCTTGGCGTGCTCACCGTAGGAGCCGGGCCACGTGTGCGTTTCGAGCTTCACGTCTTCACCCCGGCTCGGCGGCGATAGTCCTCGACCAGCGCGCGCCGCGCCGCGCCGCGCGGGCGCCGGCCCGGTCTGATGTCGCACGTGCACGCCTTGTACTCGCTGATGTGCACGTTGTTGTCGAGCGCGAGCGGGAGCAGCTCGTTGGCGGAGTCTCCGGTGACGATCCCGACGCTGCCCCAGTGGTACGGCGCGCCGACGAGATGCATCGTGCGGCCTTGTATCTGAAGGGGCTTGATCCGGTCGGTCACGAGCACCCGAGCCTCGACCGCCTGGCGGGCGGTCACGATCGTCGCCCAGCCTCGGTGCTCGAGGGCGCGCTCGGCGGCCAACTGGGGCGAGACCTCGCAGAAGAACTCGGGCTGGAGCTCGGCCAGGTAGGGAACGGTTCGCGACATGCCGCCGGCGGTGTGATGCTCGGTCAGCCGGTACGTCGTCAGCACGAACGGGAACGCGCTGGCGCCCGACTCTCCGTCGAACGGGTGATAGGGGTTCTCGGGTCGATGGAAGACCTGCCGGGTTGGATTCTGCTGTTGGGCGTACAGAGGATTTATGAACGGGGTCTCCTGGGGCTCGTAGTGGGCGGGGAGCGGTCCGTCGACGAGCCCGGTCGGTGAGTAGATCCAGCCGCGGCCGTCGGGGTGGAGCGTGAACGGCTTGTCGCCGGCGATCGCGTCCATCCCCTTCGCGTCCCGCTCGGGCTTGAAGCCGGGTTCCTTGGTCGCCGGAAAGTCCGGGGAATCGCCGAGTCCCGTCCACTTCCCCTCGTCGGCGTCCCACCAGATGTAGCGCTTGCGCTGAGACCAGGGCCTGCCGTCCGGGTCGGCTGAGGCGCGGTTGTAGATGATCCGCATGTCCTTCGGCCACGCCCAGCCCCACTCGTGCGCGATCCAGTTCTGCTCGGTGTGCGGCTTCTTGCGCGCCGACTGATTGACGCCGTCCGTGTAGATCCCGCAGTGGATCCACGAGCCGCAGGCGGTCGAGCCGTCCTCCTCGAGCTCCTCATAGCTGGCGAGGAACGAGCCGTCGGCCTTTCGTCCGGAGATCTCCTGCAGGACGTGCTCAGCGTCGGGCTCTTGGTGCGCGCCCACAAGGGGGTAGTCCCACGTCAGATCAAGAACCGGCCGGTCCTTCGGGTCATTGCAGCCCGCGAGCCTCTCGCGGATCGCCCTACCGAGGTGATAGATCCAATGCAGCTCCGAGCGGCAGTCGCCGGGTGGCTCGCAGGCCTTGTGATGCCACTGGAGCAGTCGCTGGGTGTTGGTGAAGTTGCCCTCCTTCTCGGTGTGCGCGGCGGCCGGAAGGAAGAACACCTCGGTCTTGATGTCCTGTGTGCGGACCTCGCCGGTTTCGTGCTCGGGTGAGTCCTGCCAGAAGGTGGCCGACTCGATTGGTTGGAAGTCGCGGACGACGAGCCAGTCGAGCTTGGCCAGCGCGAGACGCATCAGCTTCGAGTTGGCCGACCCGACCGTCGGGTTCTGCCCGACGCACAGCATGCCCTTCACGCCCCCGTCGAGCATCTTCAGCATCATCGCGTAGTGGGAGTGGTCGCCGTTGATCCTCGGCAAGTACTGAAAGCAGAACTCGTTCTCCTCGGTGGCGGCTTCGCCCCACCACGCCTTCAGCAACGACACGATGTAGGGCCGCAGGTTGCCCCAAACGCCGGTGTCGGGACCGTTCAGCTCGACGAACTTGTCGAGCGTCGGGTGCGACTGCGGGTGTGGCATCGGGATGTAGCCGGGGAGGATGTTGTACAGCGTCGGGATGTCCGTCGAGCCCTGGATGTTCGCGTGCCCGCGCAGCGCGAGAATGCCGCCGCCCGGCCGGCCGATGTTTCCGAGCAGCAGCTGGATGATCGACGCGGCCCGAACGTTCTGGACGCCGACCGTGTGCTGTGTCCAGCCGACCGCATACACGACCGCCGAGGTAAGGTCCCGGCCGGAGTTCTCGCACAAGGCGGCGGCGACCTTGAGGAAATCCTGGCGGGAGCACCCGCAGATCTGCTCGACCAGCTCGGGCGTGTAACGCGCGAAGTGTCGCCGGACGAGCTGAAGGACGCAGTGCTCGTGCTGCATGGTCTGGTCGATGTCGGGCGGCTCGCCCCCGGAGAGCTTCATGCCGTGGGCGCCGTGGGCCTGCTCGCCCGAGACCTCGGCCTGCTGCTCTGACTTGCCCGCGGTCGTCTCGCCCGACGTCTTGTTGTAGCCCCACGTCTTGATCGCATACGCGCTGTGCTCCGGATTCCAACCAGAGAAGAAGCCCGATGTGTCCTCTGTGTCCTGAAACTCCGGCTTGATGACGACCGGGCCATTCGTGTAGTGGCGCACGTACTCCTCGAACCAGGCGTCATGCTCGAAGATGTAGTTGACGATCCCGCCGAGGAAGGCGATGTCGGTGCCGGGGCGGATCGGAACGTGTAGGTCGGCCATCGCGCTCGTCCGCGTGAACCGAGGATCGACGTGGACCACCTTCGCGCCGCGCTCCTTGGCCTCGATCACCCACTGGAACCCCACCGGGTGCTGCTCGGCCATGTTCGAACCCATAATCAGGATGCAGTCAGAGTTCTGCAGATCCTGCTGGAACGTGGTGGCGCCGCCGCGCCCGAACGACGCCCCCAGACCGGGGACCGTTGAGCTGTGTCATATCCGCGCCTGGTTCTCGATCGAGAGCGCGCCGAGCGCGGTGAAGAACTTCTTGATCAGGTAGTTCTCCTCGCTGTCGAGCGTCGCGCCGCCGAGGAAATGGATCCCGAGCGTCCGCTTAAGCGGCTGCCCGTCGTCGGTCTCTTCCTCCCAGGTCTCCTCGCGGGTCCGGATCAGGCGCTCGGCGATCATGTCCATGGCCTGTTCGAGGCTCACGTACTCCCACTGGGTGCCTCCGGGAGGCCGGTACTTGACCCGCGTCTCGCGCAGCGGGGAGTTCACGAGCTGCTCGGACGCCGACCCCTTCGGGCACAGCCGGCCGCGTGAGATCGGCGAGTCCGGATCGCCCTCGATCTGGATCACCTTCTCGTCCTTGACGTACACCCGCTGACCGCATCCGACCGCGCAGTACGGGCAGACGGACTGGACCACCTTGTCCGCAGTCCTAGTACGCGGCCCCAGCCGCTCCGAACGAGCCGACTGCGCGGACCTCCCAAGGCCGAGTAGATCACGATCGAGTTGTTGCAGGAACGGGGCGATCAGGCGGCGCTTCGGCATCCCGAGCCGTCCGTTACCCGGGTGACCGCAGGGAAAACCTGACCGGCGGCGCCGGCGTAACCCGGCGGACATCCTGCTTGCGCGGGGTGGGGCTCGGGTAGCGGCGCAAGATGGCCTGCGACGTTGACATCGAACGCGCGCTCGAGGAGATAACCGCGGCGCTCAACCAACCACAGCGCGATGAATTCGACACCGCACGCTTTCAGGAGCTCGTGGACGCGGTCCTTGATAACCGGCTGAGGTTGGCCGTTGACGACGGTGGCGGACTCCACGACGACGCTGGGCGACGCGTTGGCGCGATCCGCCGGACACCGAGCGGCGAATGGATCACCGATCGCCAGAACCCGGCGGCGGACCGATCGGAGGCCCCCATCCCCGCCGATTAGCGCATCGCGCATGCGCCGCGCGGATCGGGCGCGCGGACGCCGCTGGGAGTTGGCGGCTTGTGGGAGTGTCGAGGGGGGCCGTTGTGTCGAGACCGATGTCCTGGCTCATTCGGTGTCGGCGGACCTGGTTAGTGTGGGGGTGCGTTCTTGGTGGTGGTCTCGTGGTTTTGGAGCCAGTGGCGGCGTTGGGTGCCGCCGACGAACGTGGTTGGGTTCTCGACGCCGCGGGTGACGCGGTGGCAGGGGGCGACGATGGGGATGGGGTTGGCGCCCATGATCCGGCCGAGGTCTCGAGCTGTGCCGGTGTTGGGGAGGTCGGTGTAGGACCGGTGGCCGGCGTAGGGGGTTGTTTCGGTTGATCTGAGTGCGGGTGCGCCGGATGTCTCCAGAAACGTCCAGTCGATCATCCAGTGGGGTCGTTCGGTGTTGCCGGCGAAGTAGTCGCGGAGTTTGGCGGCGGCGTCGGCGAGCTGGCGGCGCGCGGCGTGGCTGCCGCGGCGGCTGCTGGCGTGAGCGCGGAGCGCGTCGAAATCGCCGTGGCCTTCAAATGCGACGCGGGTCAGGCCCTGGGGGGTGGCGGCCAGTAGCAGCGTTCCGAGTGGGCCGTCGAGGCTAGCGGTGGCGACGCCGGGAGCGGCGAGCGTGTCGGCGGCGGGTCCGGATTGGGAGATGGCGCGAGCTCCGGCTCTGAGGCCGGCGTCGTAGTCGTTGCATTCCGCGCAGATCCCTTCGGCGCGCGTTTCGACTCGCTCGACGGAGAAGCCGGGGTCCGTGATCTCCTCGGGATTCTGCAGCCCGCTGATGAGATCGAATGTGCGCAGGCATAGGCGACAGCGAAAGTGCGAGTGGTGGGTGGTGTTCGTCTCATACCGCACTGGTTCGGGTGCGCCGTAGGCGGAGAGGAGCCCCAGCTCGCTGAACTCCGCCAGCGTGGCGTAGACGGTGCCGCGGCTGAGGTCGGGCACCGACTCCGCCGCCCGGGCGTAGACCTCGTCGGCGGAGAGATGCTCGGCCGGGCCGCCCTGAAACGCTCCGAGGATGGCGCGACGCTGGGGGGTGCTGCGCAGCCCGCGGGCGCGCAGCAGCTCACCGGCTTTGTCTGAGTGCTGACTCATTGGCGCATTCTCGCGCGCGGCGAGGATGGTTGTCGCCTCAAAGCCTGGGTACTAGAACCGACAATGTCCTACCTAGAAGTGTGTTTCTTGCCGTGTTCTATCGAGGAGTGGCCCCGTGATTTTGAGAATTGATCGTCTGCAGACTGAGCTGCCGCCGCCGTCTGATCCCGATCCGGTTGGAGCGTCCGCGGTTCAGGAGTTGTTGGGCGGCAAGTACGGCGAGATGTCGACGTTCATGAACTACACGTATCAGTCGTTCAACTTCCGTAACCGTCAGGGCGCCCGTCCGTTCTATGACCTGGTGGCGAGCATCGCCGCGGAGGAGTTCGGGCACATCGAGCTCGTCTCGACCACGATCAACACCATGTTGACGGGCGCGGCCGAGGGCAAGCCGGGTGAGCTGGGTGATCTGTCCGGCGTCAAGGACGTGCGGAACACGCAGCATTTCATTGCCGGCGGTGCCGGGACGCTCGTTCAGGACTCGAACGCCAAGCCGTGGAGCGGGGACTATGTGTTTGCATCCGGAGATCTGATCGAGGATCTGACGCACAACTTCTTCTTGGAGACTGGGGCGCGGAACAACAAGCTCAAGGTTTATGAGATGGTGGAGCATCCCGCCGCGCGAGCGCTGACCGGGTATCTGCTGGTCCGCGGCGGCGTGCACCAGGTCGCCTACGCGCGGGCGCTGGAGAAGTTGACCGGCGCCGATCTGATGAAGCTATTCCCCTCGCCGCGGATCCCGACGGACCTGATCCCGGAGTGCCAGCCGCACATCAAGCGCGGTGAGCATCTCAAGCTCTACCGCTTCTCCCCGGAGGACTTTCAGGAGATCAAGGCGGTGTTCAACGGTCCGCACCCCGAGACCGGCGAGGACCTCTTCGTCGCCGAAGAGGTCCACCCCGAGGGCGCGCCAACGTTTGATCTTCCCTCGCAGCCCGCCGTGTTCGCACCCGGACCAGACCCGGAGATGCTCGCGGAGGTCTCGGCCAGGCTCCGCAAGGCTGCCGGACTGCCCAAGAAGCCCACCGGCGTCGTGGCCAACAACGGCGACGGCAAGGGCGTGGTCGACAAGGTCAAGGACGCCGTAAGCCAGTAGAGGCGCATCCCAGCGGTGGCGCCCCGCCACGCGGGGCGCCACCCAAGTAAAAGCCGCGCCCGCAAAACTTCAAACTCGGAGATGCAATGGCAGAACTAACCCACCTAGACGAGAAGCTGGCGGAAGTCCTCGGGCTCGCACAAGCCGCTCAGACCGCCACCAAGAAGGTCGAGACCCTTGCCCGCCAGGAGAAGGACACAGAGTTGCTGGAGCTGTTGGAACGGATGGGAGACGAAGCGGCGAAGGTCGAACAGCGCTGCGATGCCGCTGCCGGCACCCGTGAGGGCATGAAGACCGCCATCGCCGCGAAGGCCGGGGAGACCAAGGCCGAGGTCAACGGATTCATGAAGACCTACCTCGAAGGCGCCGAGGCCCTCGATGGCCTTGAATTCCTCAGCATGGCCGAGGCCGGCGAGCTGGCCCACTGGGAGATCCTCGCCACGCTGAACGAGATGGCCAACGATAAAGACATCGCCGAGGCCGTCGAGTTCGCACTGCCGCTGCAGCGGTCCCATGTCGACGCCATCCGCAAGCAGTCGCTGCGTCTGGCCGCCGAGGAGGATCCCTCAGAACCTGCCTAGCTCCGCGTGCCCGCGGCTGAACGCTCGCACCTGTTCGGATCGCCAGCAAACTTATCCCAGGTCGGCGCTACCCGTGGGGTGTTGCTTGAACCTTAGATGCGCGTGATTAAGCTCACACCCATCGCGGACGCAGGCGCTTCTAGATTCAGAGGTATTCACAGGAACAGCAATCGAATGGATCACATGAATAGTTCACAAAAGAAGGTCGTGCAGTATCTCAGCGAGGCGCGCGCCAGTGAGGACGCGCTGGTTCGAGTGTTGCAGTCCCAAATCGCCATGACTCCACAGGGGTCATACCGCTCCGCCCTGGAGAAGCACCTCGACGAGACCCAGGGGCATTCCAAGAAGGTTGCTGAGCGGCTAAGCGCTCTCGGCGAAGGTTCGAACCCGATCGGCGCCGTGGTCGGCTTCTGGGAGGACCTGATCGGGCAGGCGCTCGCGTTCGGCAAGACTCCGCTGGATCTGCTGCGCGGCTCGGGCGGCGAGGAGAAGGTGCTGAAGAACGCGAAGGACGCGTGCGCCAGCGAGGCGCTGGAGATCGCCACCTATACGGCGATCGAACGGCTCGCGCGTGCCGTGGGTGATGATGAGACGGCCGATCTGGCCCAGCGCATCCTCGCCGACGAGGAGCGGATGCTTCAGCGCATCATGCGCGAGATCCCGAAGCTGACCGACGCGGTCGTCCGCGCCGAGGTCAAAGGCCAGCCGTCGTATGACGTCACCACCACCGGCGCGGGCGAGGCGGTCAAGGACGCGGGCGCGGCGACCGAGACGCGCCGTGCGCAAGACCATGGCCTCTGCAAAGCGCACCGCTCGGCAGGCTCGCAAGGTACCGGGCGTGGCCCAGGTCGAAGGTCAGGTAAAGGGCACCGTCGCCGGAGCGGATGATCTGGCGATCGCGCGCTACGACGGCCTGACGGCCGACGAGATCACCGCCAAGTTGCCCGCGCTCTCGCAGATCGACCTGGCCAAGATCGACTCCTACGAGCGCAAAAACCAGAACCGCACCACCGATCCTTAGCCGAATCACGACCCTGCGCGGCAACGAGCCGTGGCCCGGGTATGACGAGCTGACCGCCCCCGAGGTACAAGCGGTTCTCGCCGAAGGTGACGACGAGCGCGTCAAGGACGTCCTCTCCTACGAGCGCGCCCACAAGGACCGCGCCGGCGTCCTCGCCGCCGCTGAACGCGGACTGACGAACGCGTAAACGCCCCATCGATTCCTCCCATCGATTCCTCCACCGCCCAGACATGAAGTGGGCTGTGGAGGAACCGTCCAACCCCCCACGTTCGAGACGCGATGCGCCCGCGGGCGTGCGTTTGGGAACCCCTCAACGAGGGCGACGGACGGCCGTCCCGCTCCGAACCGGGCGGCTTCACCCCCGCTTGTGCCCATCCAGGCCCTAGCGAACTCGCAAGCTAAGCGCCAGCCCGCGGGCACAACTATGAACGAAGAGGAAGAAGATGACCACAACCAGCGAACGCCCAGTCCCAACAGCACATCGCCGGCGCCCCAGCCCCGGCGGCGCGCCGGCGCTCACGCACCACCGCGGCGGCAGCGGGCAGCCGCTCGTCCTGGTGCACGGGCTGGGGCTCAGCTGGCGCTGCTGGCAGCCGGTGCTCGCGGCTCTTGAGGGCCGCCACGACGTGGTTGCGATCGATCTCCCCGGCTTCGGCGAGAGCCCGCGGCTGCCCGATCGCGCCGCTCCGACCCCGTCCCGGCTGGCCGATGCGGTCGAGGCCGAGCTGGACCGCCTCGGCTTGGACGCGCCAGCACTGGTCGGCAACTCGCTCGGCGGTTGGGTCGCGCTCGAGCTGGCGCGACGCGGCCGGGCGGCGCGCGCGGTTGTCATCTCCCCATCGGGCCTCGAGTCGCCCCCGGAACGCGCCTTGGTCATCGCTCTAAACGAGCTGATGCGTCTCCGGGCGCGCTTCGCCGCGCCGGTGGGGCAATGGCTGACCGCGCCGGCGCTGGCTCGCGTCATGCTCTTCGCCGGCCTGCGGAGCCAGCCCTGGCGCTTGTCGCCGGACGCGGCCGCCGGCGACCTGCACGACTTCGGGTACGCGCCGGGCTTTCAGTCCACGCTGAGCTCGACTGTCGCTACCCGCGCCCCGATGTGGCTCGGCGAGATCCTGGTGCCGGTCCGCGTCGCCTACGGGATGCTCGATCTGATGCTTGGCGTCTTCACCGCTCCGCGTTTCGCGGTGGCGATCCCGTGGGCCGAGCTCGTTCCGCTTCCCGCAGTTGGACACGTCCCGATGCTCGACGATCCCGAGCTTGTGGCGCGAACGATCCTCGACTTCACCGCTGGTGGAGGATCGAATGACTGAGCACGTTGCGTCGTTGTCGGTTGAGGTGCTGCCGGGGGAGGCGTTGCCGCCGGGTGCGTCGTGGGACGGGGAGGGAACGAATTTTTCGCTGTTCTCCGAGCACGCCGACGGTGTCGAGCTGTGTCTGTTCGACGACGATGGCGCCGAGACGCGCTTGGCGCTGAGCGAGAGCACGGCGTTTCACTGGCACGGCTATCTGCCGGGTATCGGCCCGGGGCAGCGGTATGGCTACCGGGTGCATGGGCGGTGGGCGCCGCAGGATGGGCATCGGTTCAATCCCGACAAGCTGTTGATCGACCCGTACGCGTTGGCGATCGACGGGACGGTGGATTGGTCGGTGGCCAATATTCATCCGTATCCCGTTACCGGGGAGGATGACGCTGATCTGCTGCGTGATGAGGAAGACGATGCGGCGGCGATCCCCAAGTCGGTCGTGGTCGATCCGTCGTTTGATTGGGAGGGCGACGAGCGGCCTGGGTGCTCGTGGAACGAGATGGTCATCTATGAGGTGCACGTCAAGGGCTTTACCGAGCGCATGGAGCAGGTCCCTGAGCATCTCCGCGGCACGTACGCGGCTTTGGCGTCCGACGAGGCCATCTCATACTTGTCGGAGTTGGGGGTGACCGCGGTGGAACTGCTGCCCGTGCATCACTTCGCCGATGAGAGCTTCCTTGCCGAGCGGGGGCTTTCGAACTACTGGGGCTATAGCTCGATTGGGTTTCTGGCGCCCGCACGCGCTGTACAGCGCGTCGGGTACGTGCGGCGAGCAGGTTTCAGAGTTCAAGGGAATGGTCAAGGCGCTGCACCGGGCCGGGATCGAGGTGATCCTGGACGTCGTCTATAACCACACCGCCGAGGGCAACCATCAGGGGCCGATGCTGTCGTTCAAGGGCATCGACAACGCGACCTACTACCGCCCGAGCCCGGAGGACCGCCGGTACTACATCGACTTCACCGGCACCGGGAACACCCTCGATCCCACGCACCCGTCGGTGCTGCGGTTGATCATGGACTCGCTGCGGTACTTCGCTACCGAGTGTCATGTCGATGGGTTCCGGTTCGACCTCGCGCCGACGCTTGCTCGCACGTTCTATGAGGTCGACCGGCTGTCGTCGTTTCTGGACGCGATCCACCAGGACCCGGTGCTGTCGCGGCTGAAGCTGATCGCGGAGCCGTGGGACGTCGGGCCCGGCGGCTATCAGGTCGGCAACTTCCCGGTGCTGTGGCGCGAGTGGAACGCCGAGTACCGCGACACGATGCGGGACTTCTGGCGCGGGGAGGCATCGCTGGCTGCGTTTGCCGGGCGGTTTACCGGCTCCGAGGACCTATACGGCGACGGCGGTCGGCGGCCGCTGGCGTCGATCAACTTCATCACCGCCCACGACGGGTTCACGCTCAATGACCTTGTCTCCTATAACGAGAAGCACAACGAGGCCAACCTCGAGGACAACCGGGACGGCACCGACCAGAACCGCTCCTGGAACTGCGGGGTCGAGGGATCAACCGATGATCCGGGGATTCTCGAGCTGAGGGCTCGCCAGCGCCGAAATCTGCTGACCACGCTGCTCCTCTCCCAGGGCGTGCCGATGATCACCGGCGGCGATGAGATCGCCCGCACCCAGGGCGGCAACAACAATGGCTGGTGCCAGGACAACGAGATCTCCTGGCTCGACTGGAACAACGCCGATCACGACCTCCGCGCGTTCACCCAGCGGCTGATCGAGCTGCGCCGCACCGAGCCGGTGTTCCGGCGCAGCGAGTTTCTCCAAGGGGATGACACTGACTCTGGTGTTGCCGACGTTGTCTGGTTGCGCCCCGACGGCGAGGCCATGACCGACGAGGACTGGGCCCGAGAGGACACACGCGCGCTCGCAGTGTTCCTCAACGGCCGGGAGATCGACGAACAGGATCCCGAGGGCCGCGAGATCCGGGGGCACTCCTTCTTGCTGCTCGTCAACGCCCACCACGTGCCCGTGACGTTCACCCTCCCGACGCCCTCAAGCGGAGCGGGCTGGACCACCGAGCTATCCACCATCGCTCCCGAGCGGACCGACGAGACCCCGCTGTCCGCCGGCGACACACTGCAACTTCCCGACCGGGCGATGGTCATTCTCCGACGCAGCTAAGAGCCCGACCTCCCAAGGTGCGGCCACGCCAGCTGCGCGCCGCCGACGGGCCGTAGCACTCCCTGACGATCAGGAGCCGAGGTGTCGTGGGCGGTGTTGCGGGTAGCGGAGCTCTGAGGCAATCCATCGGAGGGCATATGAGGGCAGTTACATATCACGGAAAGCGGGACGTGCGCGTCGATACCGTGCCGGACCCGACGATCGAGGGGCCGACCGACGCGGTCGTGCGGATCACGTCGACTGGGATCTGTGGATCGGACCTGCATCTGTACGAGGTGCTCGGTCCGTTTATGGACGAGGGCGACATCCTCGGTCACGAGCCGATGGGCGTGGTCGAGGCGGTCGGGTCGGAGGTGACCGACATCAAGCCGGGCGACCGGGTGGTGATCCCGTTCAATATCTCCTGCGGTCACTGCTTCATGTGCGACCAGCAGCTCTACTCGCAGTGCGAGACCACGCAGGTGCGGGATCAGGGCAAGGGCGCCTCGCTGCTCGGCTACACCAAGCTTTACGGTCAGGTCCCGGGCGGGCAAGCCGAGCTGTTGCGGGTTCCCCAGGCGCACTTCGGCCCGATCAAGGTTCCCGAGGGGCCGCCCGACGAGCGGTTCGTTTACCTGTCCGACGTGCTTCCGACAGCCTGGCAGGCGGTCGAATATGCCGCGATTCCGCGCGACGGCACCGTGGCCGTATTCGGCCTCGGCCCGATCGGTCAGATGTCGAGCCGGATCGCGCTGCATCGCGGAGCGAGGGAAGTGTTCGGGATCGACCTCGTCCCCGATCGGCTCGAGATGGCCCGCCGGTATGGTGTCCACGTCATCGACGCGCGCGAGCACGACGACATCGCCGACGCGTTGCGTTCACTTACCGACGGTCGCGGACCGGACTCGGTGATCGACGCGGTCGGGATGGAAGCGCATGGTGCGCCGCTGGGGAAGCTGGCCCAACAGCTCGCGAGCATGCTCCCGGACGCGGTGGCGGCGAAGATGACCGAGAAGGTGGGGGTCGACCGGCTGAGCGTGCTGCACGCCTCGATCGACACTGTCCGACGGGGGGAACGATCTCGCTCAGTGGCGTCTACGGTGGCATGGTTGATCCGATGCCGATGATGGACCTGTTCGATAAGCAGATCCAGCTGCGGATGGGGCAGGCCAACGTTAAACGGTGGGTCGATGACCTGATGCCGCTGCTCGAGGATGAGTCAGACCCACTCGGCGTCGAGGACCTCGCGACGCACAAGCTCCCGCTCGAGCAGGCGCCGCACGCCTACGAGATCTTTCAGAAGAAGCGGGATGGCGCGATCAAGATTCTGTTGCAGCCGAACGGCCGTTAACCGCCACAGGCGGAGGGCGGAGAAGCTGTGTCCGCTCCCGGCGAGTAGTGGGAGGGAGCGTGCTGTGAGTCGGGCGCGGCGGCTACGGACGTCCGCCGACCCCGGTGAGGAACTCGCGGATCCGCGCGGGGCCGCCCGTCGCTTCAGCCAGCGGCGGCGTGCGGTCGTCGCTGCCGAGTCGCATCGCCTCGATCAACTCGGCTATGGCGTCGGTGGCGGTCCGCTGGGGCTGCCACCCCAATTCGTTGCGGGCGCGGGTGGAATCAAGCAGGGGCACCGCGAACGCCATGTCGACCCAACCCGGCTCGCTGGGCTGGAGGCGCAGGGAGAACGTCAGCGCTGCGGCGCCCCGGAGGAGCCGCCCGGGAACCTTGAGGCGGCGCGCTCTCAGGATCTGTGCGAGTTCGGCGGGTCCGATCGGAGGATCCGCGGCCAGGTTGAACGCGCCACGGGTATCGGACAGCACCGCCCGCCGGTAGGCGTCGCCGACGTCGAGGGAGTGGACGGCCTGGAAGCGGAGGCGCGGGGTGTCGGGCACGAAGGGGATCAGCCCGGGTCGTAGCAGGGCCCGGGGTAGGAATGGGCCGGCGAACAGCCGGCGGATTTCGGTGGCCGCCTGAGCCTTGAAGATCAGCCCGGGCCGCATCCGGACGACGCGTAGCTCGGGGTGCTCGCGCTCCAGACGGTCGAGCAGGCGCTCGACCGCGACCTTGTGCCGTGAGTAGAACGAGCTGCGGATGCCCTCGGTGGGCCACGACTCGTCGACCAGCCTGTCCTTCGGCCCAGGCGAGTACGCGCCGACCGACGATGCGTACACCAGCGTCGGGACCTTCGCCTCGACCGCAGCTCGGAAGACTCGCTCGCTGCCGGCCACGTTGACACCATGCGTGATCGACTCGGTCCGGCCCGGTTGGATCAGCCACGCCAGGTGGACGATGGCGTCCGCGCCGCGCAGCGGCGGGACGAGGTCGGAGGCCGCGATGTCGGCCACCGCGAAAGTTGTCCGGGCGAACGCGCGATCCGGAGCCCGCCGTGCCACCGCAACGATCTCCTGGACTCGCGGTTCGGCCTCGAGCGACTCGAGGACGCTCGTGCCGACGTTCCCGGTGGCGCCGATCACGACAACTCTCATGACCAGTCCCTACCCCATCCCGCCACCGCGACACCGCAGGCGCGGCTTCGTCAGTTGGCCGAGGGTGCGTGCGCCTGGGTCAATTTCTCCGGGTCCTCCTTGATTGTTTCCATAAGGTCCGGCATCAAAATTCATCGAGGAAAGTTCGCATCGTGCGCAGGCGGGTAGCCGGTGAATAAGAGGACCCGCTCTCGAGCGTTCGTGACATCCGAGCTGGTGGGAGTCCAACAGGAGGTAGAAATGTCCGGGACAAGTGGACGAAACTCCGGTGCGGCAAGCCCGGGTCGCTCCTCGGCAAAGTCGTCGAGCAGGTCGACGGCCAAGCCAACGAAGCCTTCGAATACTGCTGCTGCAGCCAACCGAGCGGCTCAACAGAGCTCGAGCCGGCGGGGCACGACCGGCCGAAGCGCCAGCGGGCCCAGCGCGAGCTCGCGTAAGACCACGGCCCGCCAAAGCGCTGGCCGCAATGGGGGCGCGGGCCGCAGCCAAAAGACGAGTCGCGAAAGCACGGCTCGCCGGAGCGCCAACAGCCGTGGCGCGAGCGCCCGCAGCTCCGGGCGGCAACCGGCAACGGCAGCTAACCGCACGAGCGCGCGTCCGTCGGCTTCGCAAAACGGGTCCGCCGCCAACCACATCGGACGCGGCCCGATCGCGCGAATCGGCGTGCCCGCCGTGACCGGCGCGGTCGGCATCGCGGGCGGCATTTTGCTCGGGCGCACGGCCCTGCAGCGCAATCGCAAGGTACTCGGAATCCCGATGCCCGCCAAGGTCGACCTGGCCGGAGTCACGCACCAAATCGGGGAGGCCGGTAAACAGTTCGGGAAGCTCGCCGGCGAGATCCGCAACGTCGCCGGAGAGGTCAGCAGCTTGCGCGAGAAGGCCGAACAGATCGGGAAGGTCCTCGGCTAACGGACCGCCATACCCAACGGCGGTACCCGACCAGGCGCCTCTTGTCCGCATCGTGCCGTGCTCGCAGAGGACGGAGGGGTGGGGAGCACGATCACGCGTGCCACTCAACTGCACGATTGCCGACTGGTGATCGGCATGATGCACGTCGTGGATCGCGCCGAACCAGTTGAGGGCGTCGGACACGCGGACGTCGCACACTGTCTGTGCGAGGCGAGCAAGTCTCCGAGCACCTGTGATCGCCTTATCCAGTCGCGACGCGCTGATTGACCACACCCAACCCGGCAGGACCGGCGGAAGCCGAACGCCTAGCGACTGGCGGGCAGGTCCTCAGCCACGTTCGCGCCGCGGGAAAGGAATCTGGGCGACGACTGGCTTCTAGCGAGTCGGGGCGAGAGTCTTCTCGCCGAGCGCGTTCAGTAGCTCATCGAACGCTGCGGCGAATTGTTCGACACCCTCGCGTTCAAGGGTCTCGGTGATGTCGTCGTAGTTCACGCCCGCGGCGGCAAGCTGACGGATGAGACGTCGGGCCTCAGCGAGGTTGTGTTCTAGGCGGGGTTCGGGGTGGCCGTGTTCGTGGTATTGCGTGAGGGTGTCTTCGGGCATCGTGTTGACGGTGTCAGGTCCGATCAGTTGTTCGATATAGAGGGTGTCGGGATAGTCAGGGTTTTTGGTGGAGGTGGATGCCCAAAGGACTCGTTGGGGGATCGCGCCTTTGCTCGTGAGGTATTCCCAGCGGGGACCGCCGAACATCTGCTTGTAGCGCTGGTAGGCGAGACGCGCGTTGGCGATCGCGAGCTTCCCCTTGAGGTGCTCGTGTCCGCCGACTTCGTCCAGTCGTCGGTCGGTTTCGACGTCGATGCGGGAGATGAAGAAGCTGGCGACAGACGCGACCGGCGCGGGGTCCAGGCCTTCGGCGATGAGCCGCTCGAGGCCGCGGATGTAGGACTCAGCCACCTCGGCGTACCGCTGTAGGGAGAAAATCAGGGTCACGTTGATCGAGATGCCCTGCGCGATGGCATCCTCAATTGCCGCCAGTCCGGGTTTGGTGGCGGGGATCTTGACCAGAAGGTTCGGTCGATCGATGAGATCGTGCAGGTGCGCCGCCTCGCGGTATGTCCGGAGCGAGTCATAGGCCAGACCGGGATCTACCTCCAGTGAGACGTAGCCGTCGCGTCCATGTCCGCCGTCCCATATCGGCGCGAACAGGTCACACGCATCCTGGATGTCCCGGGAGGCCATCGCCCAAAATACGTCCTTGGCGGCGAGGTCAGGGCCGTCGGTGGCGGGACGGGTGAGTGCGTGCAGTTGCTCGTCGTAGGCGTCTCCCTGGGTCATCGCCTTCTGGAAGATGGCCGGGTTTGACGTGGCGCCGACGACCGCGCGTTCGTCGATCAGTTGCTGGAGATGCCCGCCGTGGATGGAGCCGCGGGAGAGGAAGTCGACCCAGACGCTCTGCCCGAGGGCGGAGAGTCGTTGCAGCGGCGAGGTCGGCATGGAGATCATGGCTGGCTCTTCTCGATGCGCGTGAGTAGGTCTCGTGCTCGGGACGCGATCCCGCCGGCGGTGAATCCGAATTTCTCGAGCACCGTCGTCCCGGGGGCTGAGGCGCCGAAGCGGTCAAGCCCGAACACGTCGCCGCGGTCACCGACCCATTTCCACCAGCCCAGTGTCGCGCCCGGTTCGATCGCCAAGCGTGCGGGCACATCGGTGGCGATGACCCGCTGGCGATAGCTGCCGGGCTGAGCTTCGAACAGCTCCACGCACGGCATCGACACCACCCGGGTCGGCACCCCCTCGGCCGCCAGCTGCCGGCCGGCAGCCAGAGCGGGCGGGACTTCGGCACCGGTCGCGATCAAGATCAGCTTGGGAAGGCTGTCCGTTTGCGAGTCCCACAAGACGTAGCCGCCCCGCTCAGCTTCTTCCGCGCTGGCGACTCCGTCGCGGCGGTCGATCACCTCCACGTTCTGCCGCGAGAACAGCAGCGCCACCGGCCCGTCAAAGCGCTCCAACGCGAGACGCCAGGCGACCGAGGTCTCGTTGGCGTCTGCGGGGCGGATCACCCACAGGTCTGGGATCGCGCGCAGCGATGCGAAGTGCTCGATCGGCTGATGGGTCGGACCGTCCTCGCCGAGGCCGACCGAGTCATGGGTCCAGACCCACACGACCGGGAGGTTCATCAGCGCGGAAAGGCGCACGCTCCCGCGCATGTAGTCAGAGAACATCAGGAATGTCGACCCGTAGGGGCTGATCATTCCGCCGTGCGCCGCGAGACCGTTGACGATCGCACCCATCGCGTGCTCGCGGATCCCGAACGGAACGTTGCGTCCCGCGTGAACCTTGGAGAACTCTCCGGCGCCCTCGAATATGGTCTTGGTCGACTCGACCAGATCGGCGGCTCCACCAATCATCGTTGGCGCGAATTCCCCGAATGCCGCCATCACCGTTTGGCCCGCTGCGCGGGTCGCGATCGTTTCACCGGCCTCGAAGGTGGGCAGTCCTTCTCGCCAGCCGTCGTTGAGCTCGCCGCGCCACGCGCGGTCCCAATCGTCGGCCATCTCGGGGAACTGGTCGCGCCAGGCGCTGAAGTTCGTCTCCCACCGAGCCTGAGCATTCCGGCCGGAATCAACGAGGCTCATGTACGCATAAACCGCCGGGTCGATGCTGAACGTTTGATCGGGGTCAAAGCCCATGATTGCTTTGGTCGCCCGCACCTCATCCTCGCCTAGCGCCGATCCGTGGGCCTTGGCCGTGTCCACGGCGTGCGGCGCCGGATAGGCGATATGCGAGCGGATCGCGATGAACGACGGCCGGTCGCGCTCCGCCGCTGCCGCGTCCAGAGCAGCCTCCAGCTCGGCGAGATCTTCGGAGTCATCGACGCGTTGCACGTGCCAGCCGTTGGCCGCGAACCGGGCGAGATGATCCTCGCCGTCAAACGAGAGTGACGTCGTGCCGTCGATCGTGATGTGGTTCTCGTCATAGCAGGCCGTCAACTTCGCCAAGCCGAACTGGCCGGCTATCGACGCCGCTTCCTGACTGATGCCCTCCATCAGATCCCCATCCGAGCAGATCACGAACGTGTGATGATCGACGGCTTCGAACCCGGGACGGTTGAACCGCTCGCCGAGGAAGCGCTCCGCCATCGCGAACCCCACTGCGTTGCCGAAACCCTGTCCCAACGGACCGGTGGTGACTTCGACACCTGGAGTGTGGCTCCGCTCAGGGTGCCCGGGAGTGCGCGATCCCCACTGACGAAACTGCATCAGATCCTGGACGGACAGGTCGTAGCCGGTCAAGTGCAGAAGCGCGTACTGCAACACGCACGCGTGGCCCGAGCTGAGCACGAACCGGTCGCGACCTGGCCACTCGGGATCCGCCGGATTAGCACGGACACGACGACGGAAGAGCAGATAGCCCAACGGCGACAAAGCCATCGCCGTACCGGGATGTCCCGCACCCGCCTGCTCGACCATATCCATCGCCAGTCCACGGATCGTGTCGATCGTCAAGCGCTCCAGAGCGGCGTTGTCCATGTCAGGGGGAATACCCATGGGCTCCTCCGCGAATCTCTGGATGCGCCGGGCGCGCGCGGGGTCCCTGCTCAGGGCTGATCCGAACGAAGCGTGAATCAGCGCCGGGGGACACACCCGAGGCCGGAGCGGAGCTCGGGACGGACAAGACGCTCGACGCTGCAGAGCGCATTGGTTCCGCGAAGCTTTACCCCGCGAGCGCACCTGACCGGCATGAGCAGGTTGACCTGCGCTTGGGTCAGGAGCTCGCGATGAACGGTCTTGCTGTGAAGTCGACGTGGGCGCGTTCGGCGATGAGTCGCGCGGCATGTGCGATCTCCTCGGGCATGGCGGGGTTGGCGGTGGTCATGTCGATCCATGTCGAGCCCGGTAGGAGCGCGTCCACCAAGGCGTCGCGGGCTGCAGCGAGTTCAGTCGCGAGGCTCGAAAAGCCACTGTCTGCCAACCGCTCGCATATGGCAATCCCCATCCGCCCGGTCCCGACGATCCCACCCTGAGCCTGAGGCGCAGTCATGAGAGCTCTCGTGTACCCGTGACACCCGTCTTTGCCAGCACCGTTGAGGCCCCGCCCCTGACGTAGGTTCGGTTGTTGCAAGGGGCTGCAGTTGGTGCGATATCAGTCCGGACGACGGCCCCCAAGTGCGTCCTCCGAGCGCTATTCCTGGCGCTCGATGGAGTCGCCGATCAGCCAGATCAGCGGTGGCCATAAGCCGACGAAGAGGGCCCGTCGCTCGGCGTTGCCGCGCTCGTCCTGGTCGACCGTCTTGGCGCGGATCCACAACGCGATGCAGAGTCCGACGGAACTGAGCGAGAGGTACTGCAGGTGGCCGGCTCGGAGTCCGAAGTCGTGAAGGCGCTTTGTCAACATGGCACAAGTTGCGTACGGTGGCGGCTCGGAATCTCGCTGCCTCCCTCGGCTACCCGTACCCTGGCTCGAACGGTTTGAACAGGGTGTGCAGCGTGCCGTACGGGTAGGTGGTAAGCGTGCCCGAGCGCCCGAGAGCGGCCCGCCGCTGGTTGACCACCGCGTCGTGGCCCCTCGGGATCGCGCTCACTTCATGGGACTACATGTGGCGGATCACGCCGATGCATCGGCGAGAGGCGGCGGTGGTGCTCGAGCCTCCTTTGCCGGCGCTGCTGAGCTATCCGGCAGAAGTGGGCTGTTCAGAGGTGCAGGGCTACGAGGACGGGAGCGGACCGCTGTTTCATCGGCTGTACAGAACGCGGATCCGCCAGAGCCGCCTAGATGGGCCCGAGCTGATGGAGAAGCTTCAGGCTGACCTAAACGTGGCTTCGCCGACGAAGTTCGCTCGTTTTCAACGTGTCCTCGGCGAGCCGGGGCGGCTTGCCGTGGGAGATGAGTACGTTGTTCGCATGCCGGGCCCGTGGGACGGACCGGTCCGGGTGATTAGCATGAGCCGATGCTCATTCCGCCTCGCTACGCTCGCCGGGCATCTGGAGGCCGGGCAGATTGAGTTCCGAGCCAGCTCGGCCGAGACGGAGTTGGTATTCGAGATCGAGTCCTGGGCCCGCAGCGGAAGTCCGCTGGTGAATCTCCTCTACCACCGCTTGCGGATGGCGAAGGAGGTCCAGGCGCATATGTGGATGTCGTTCCTCGAGCGCGTGGTGCAACTTGCCGGCGGCCGCATGACGGGAGGCATCGACCTCGCGACTGAGCGAGTCGAGATGCGGACGGCATCACCTTGAGCGATCCGACCTTATCGCGCTCTGCCAGGACCCAGCGCCGGCTGGTCGACCTCACGCGCAAGCCGCTGAACTTCGACCTCGCCGAGCTCGCGAATGCCTCTCCTCGCACCGGATGGACGACGACCGATCTCTGCCAGCCCCTTCCCGGCGAGCCACCCGGGATGCCGCTCGCCACGGGCAGCTGGCAAATCGCCCGGAGGCTGATGAGCGGGTACGAATTCGCCGACCCCTCGATCGTACGCGCCTACTACGACGCCGATATTCCCCTCGAGCGGAGGAATATGCTGCTGAGGCTCCAGGCGTTGGGTGTCGCGCACTTATTTGTCGGTGTACGGGTAGGCGAGGTCTACGAGCAGACGCGGGCGCTTGACGGCAAGCGTGCGCGAGTGTGGGGCTGGAACTATCGGACGCTCGAGGGACATGTCGAGATCGGCCAGATGGACTGGGAGGTGTGGAAGTGGCTTGACGACGGACACGTGGAATTCCGCGTTCACGCCGTCTCGCGCCCGGCTCGAATTCCGAACCCGATCGTTCGGCTCGCGTTCCACCTACTGCGCGACCGCGAGCGCAATGCCTTCCTGGCCAGCACTAAACGCCGGATGCGTACCTTCACCGAGCTAGCCCTAACCGACGAAGATCCGGACCGCAGAATCCGGGACGCATCCGCCGCGGTTACCGCGCGACGGACGCGCCGTGCAAATGCCGCGCACGAGGCGGTGGCGCACAGAGTCCGGCGAGGGTGACCTAGCACGATGCCGCGCCGGTTTCCGATGTTCCAGTTTCCGAACCCGCCGCTGATCGCGACGATGGCAGCTGGCGCAATTGCGATGGTTACGCAGGGCGCACCGTCGCGCCGGGCGATGCAGCTCTCCCGGCTCGCACTGCTGTGGTGGTCAACCGAAGAAATCATCAGCGGAGCCAACTGGTTCCGTCGTCTACTTGGTTGCGCGGCCGGTGTTTATAGCCTCGCCGCTCTGAAGCACTCGCGCACCGGCCGGGTCTCCAATCGATGGGCTCAATCAGACGACAGGCCCATACATCTCTTCCGAGGCAGCCAGCGCATTCGCCCAAGGACAAGGACGCCCCGGCGGGGGCGTAGACGCGGTCGAGCGAGACACGCGCGTGCGCGCCGGTCGGTGGGAGTCACGCGGCAAGGCCGGCGGACCTCCTGCTCTGCGCGGGCGGGTCGGGTTCGGGGGTGTTGAGGAGCGCGATCGACTCGAGGAGAGGTCGTTGTGGAAGATCTCGACGACGTCGGTGCGGCGGCCGATCTCTTGTTGATCCGCGCCATCGGCTTGGTGCTCCGGCGCTTCGTCCAGTGCTCGGCCGGGAGCTGGTAGGAGGCGATCAGCCACGAGGCATTGGAGGACGTGGCCCATCAACGGCGCCGCGCATCTCCGGAAGGGGTGCGGGACAAGCCTGGTTAGCGGCTCGCACGCCTCGCGGTTGCCGGGGTACCCAGCGGGGTGCAGACGACCTGTCCGATTCGGCGCACGTTGGCGTAGCCGATCTCGGCCAGCAGGGCGACGCCCGTCTTCCCGCGCTCTGGCGCCTCGACCGGCGCACCCGGGCGACGCTTACTTGCGGCGGCGACAATTTCGGATCGCGCAATCTCTCCTGCCGCACCGCTCTTGTTGCCCTGCGTGAGAACCCAAGCGACGTGTGAATGGGAGTGCCGCTGGCGGGCTGAGCGCCTGGCGCTGGAAGGAGATCGAAATTCCCGCGCGCCCCGCTGACATACCGCTCGATCGATTGGGCGCCCGCCGCCCGTCAGCCCGAGTGCTGGTCCGCTGGCGGCGGTGGTCAGGTTTGATCGAACGAACGAAGGTTCCGCAGATAACCTCCTTGCTGGTTGCAGCGGAGGGTCTCCGAGCATGTCCAGCGACGGTCAGCCCACATCAGGAACAGGCTAAGAAGGTCGGAGTCGATCTTCGTCCCGACGCGACGTACGACGGCCGCCTACCCTATGACGGCGATGTCCGGCGGCGAGATCATCGACGCGGCCGCGCTGGACCGGAGCCTGCGGCGCCTGCAGCAGGAGACGGCCGGCGTCGAGCTCGCCAACGCGGTGCAGCGCGTGATCGCCGCGACCAGAGAGCTGTTCGGAGCCTCGGGCGCGGGGGTGATGATGATCGACGATGGCGCGATGCTCTGCGCTGTCGCCGCCACCGATGACGGTGGGTTCCTGCTGGAGACGCTCCAAGAAGAGCGCGGACATGGGCCATGTGTCGACGCGCTCACGTTCGACAAGGTCATTTGGACTTCGGATCTGGCCGCCGATGAGCGATGGCCGGCACTCCTTCCTGAGCTCACGGACGCGGGAGTACGGGCGGTCCTCGGGCTTCCGATTCACACCGGCCGAGTACCGGTCGGTTCGCTGAACGTCTACCGGAGCCAGCCAAGCGAGTGGTCCTCCGAGGAAATCGACGCGCTGCGGGCTTACGCGACCGTAATCGAGGGGGTGCTCCATGCTGCCCTTCAGGTACGAGAGCGTGGCGAGTTGGCCGAGCAGCTCCAGCACGCGCTCGACCACCGGGTCGTCATCGAGCGCGCCGTAGGGGTGACCATGGGCCGCGACGGGATCGACGCTGTCACCGCGTTCAACAAGCTTCGTGACGTGGCCCGGTCCTCGGAACGCAGAGTCGCCGATGTCGCCGCCGAGCTGCTAGCACAGATTCCCGGCAACCTCAGCTGAGCAATTCAGCGACTCGGTTGCGCGGCGGTCCAATCGCGGCGTGCAGTATCGTGTGGTAGGGCCTGCCGTGACCCCGTAGGCCGCTTCGCTACCCCAACCAGGAGGATGCAAGCGGTGGTCACGGCGCACGACGGTCAAGTCACACGCGATCGAGCCAGCAATGGCGCGGCCTCTGAGCCGGATCGCGCGTCGATCGGGCGAAGTGTCGGCTTGGCGGTCGACGCGAAACTTCACGCTCCGCGAATGACGCTAGGGCTTAAGGGCGAGTTCGACCTTGCCGGCGCGCCGTCGCTCGAGCGAGAAATCGAGGCGGTTCCATCGCCGCAACTGGCAGAGCCCGTCCTCGATCTCGCGGAGGTGACGTTCATAGACAGCACGGGACACGATGCGCCCGACGATTTCGCCGGCGGAGGAGCTCCTGGATCGATGCGTGCTCACCCACCAAAGCCAGATCGTGTTCGGTCCGATGTGGAGGTTCGAGATCTTCGTACTCGAACCTCGGTCGGAGTAGCCGCCTTCACCGCGCGGGTCAGGGCCGCCCGCGCTGAGCTGCAGCGGTTCGGCCGGCCGTCTGGTGTCGGTGGTCGCGGCAGTTGTCAGCAGTTCAATCGGACTCGGACCAGCTGATGGCGATGCGTGCGCAGATTGATCCGCCTGCTGAGCCGGCGCCGCCCGCGCCGAGCCCTCTGCTCGAGGCTGGAGGTCCGATGGCCGCGACGGTCACGCAGACGCGCGAGCTTGCGCGTCGAACCGACGAAGAGCTTCTCGACCTGTACTACCGCGAGCGGGATCTCGCCGCTCGCGACGAGCTGGTGGACCGCTTCATGCCCTTCGTCCGCAAGCTCGCGGTTCGCTACATCCACAGCCGCGAGCCGCTGGAGGACCTCATGCAGGTCGCCTGTATCGGCCTGCTGAATGCGATCGACAGGTTCGATCCGGAGCGCGGGAAGAAGTTCACGGCGTTTGCCGCGCCGACGATCCTGGGCGAGCTCAAGCGTTACTTTCGCGACAAGGGATGGGCGATTCACGTCTCCCGCGACCTCCAGGAGCGGGCGCTGGCGGTCAGCCGCCACGCCGAGCGGCTGTCAACTGAGCTGAGCCGTTCCCCAACCCTCCACGAGCTTGCCGACGCGCTCGACTGCACGGTCGAGCAGATAGTTGAGGCGATCGACGCCGGCGAGAACTACCAGCTGACCTCGCTCGATGCCCCCATATCCCGGGACGACGAGGACCGGTGCACGCTCACGGAGACGTTGGGGAGCGAGGACGACGGGTTCGAACTTGCCGAAGACCGACAGACGCTCGCGAGCAACTGGGCCAAGCTACCCGAGCTCGAACGCCAAGTCCTCGGCCTGCGCCTGGTGCATGGTCTCACGCAACACGAAATCAGCCGCCAAATCGGATACTCACAGATGCACGTCTCACGACTGTTACGCAGATCCATGCTCTCACTCAACATCGATTCGGAGAGCGGCAACGTCTCAATGAATGCCTCTGTGATCGATGCAACGGGACTGTCGCACGAGCGTGCTTGAGTCGCACGACCCCGAGCCGCACTCCGCGGCGCAGAGGATGGTCGCGTCTCGATCCCGCGCCCGCCAGATCATTTGTTCCGATCTCCCTTGCCATAGGGGTAGGCCGGCCGCTCGCCTGTCCGCTGCCGCTGTGGCTCTACTTCTCTGGAGTCGCGCGCGCCGTTAGTCAGACGCTCCGATCATGCCGCTGGGGGCGAGGACGATGATGGTCGCGTCGTCGTCGAGCTGATCGGGGTTTGCTTCTCGTAGTTGGTCTTCGATGGCTCGTAGCGTGGCGGGTGCTGCGTTGTTATCTGCTTTGAATACTGCGCGTGCGATGGCCGGGAGTCCGAGTCCATGGGTTGGGTGGGTGAAGATGTCGGAGAGGAGGAGGAGTCGTTCGGTCTTGTCGAGGCGGGTCTCGTTTGTCTGCAGTTGGTCGGGAAAGTCGTGGCTTCCCAATCGGGGCTGAAGGTCGCCCTCGAGCCGTTTGACTTGGCCGTCGCCGGTGATGCGAAGGGGTGGCTCGTCGCCGGCGGTGACCCAGCGAAACGTCGATGCCGGGGCGTTCCAGTGTCCGATGGTGGCTGTCGAGGTGGAGGCGCCGTTGCCGATGTCGAGCAGCACCCTGTGCATTGCCAGCAGGCTTTCGGCGGGATCGTTTGATTCGCGGCGGGTGGAGCGGAACGCTCCGAGGGTGACGGCGCCGATGCCGGCGGCCGCTGCTCCGTTCCCTTCGGAATCCGCGATTCCGATCCAGGTGCCCCGGGGGTTTTCGGTGTAGTCGAACCAGTCGCCGCCGATCTCGTAGCCGGGTAGGACGTTGCCGGCGAGGGTCGCTCCGCCGACGCGCGCGATGCGAGGGGGCAATAGGTTCTGTTGGATTTCGGCGGCGGGGCTGGTCGGTCGGGTGCGGCGCACGGTATCGATGTGATCGCTGTAGGGGGGCGCGAGTGCGAGTGCGATCGCGGCTTCAGAGGCGAGGTCGCGTAGCTGGTCGCTGTCCGTTCCGACGGCGAGCAGTATCCCGATTGCGCGGCCGCGGAGCTGCAGCGGAGCGACGGTCGCGCCTGGTAGGAGATCCTCGAAGATCGCCCGGATGGCGGCCACGCCCTCGCGCGGAACTTCGGGGCCGACGGCAACCGGCGCGGTGACCTGAGCGGGAAAGGTCGCGGCGCCGGCGAGACGCTGCATGCTCGCTCCATCGAGGTCGACGACGTAGATCGCGGCAGAGGAGATCCCTGGCAGACGTTGAGCCTCGGCGACTATCTGCTCGCCGAGCTGGAACGGGGGGACTTTGTTGAGGACATCGGCGATCGACAGCGGGGTGTTGCTCACGTTGGCCAGCTCGCCCGGCGGACGCAGGTAGTCCTCCTCGTCGGAGTCGGCGTCGTCGCGCGCCTGTCGGCGCACCGCATCCATCAGCTGCTCGCGGGTGGGGAAGTGTCGGTGCACGGTGCCGCGTCCCAGGCCCGCCTTCACGGCGATGGCGCGAATGCTGGTGTCTTCGTTCTCGGCCAGCGCTCGGCGGGCCGCGTCGATGATCTTCGCGCGATTCAGCGCCGCGTCGCTGCGCTGACGACGCTCCGGAGCCTGCTCGCCTACCCGATTAGCGCTCTCATCATCCTGCTAAACGGAACACTTTGACTCATTTGCGCCTCCTGCGGCGGATAAACAGCATATACAGGAATATTTTGCGCCACATCGTTCCAATTACGAGCTATGGTGCACGGCGTGATTAGGTACAGGGATTATCTAGAACAGTTTGTCTCAGTAAATCGTAGCTACTGGCCCGGTCGAGCGTCGGTCCGCAGGGACCAACCGTGCCGAGGAGCATCGCTGGCCGAGGCGCCGATGGGGATCTCTGGGACCGCCCCTAAGGTTGGCCGCCGGCCAGCGCATCGTCCGGAGCGACGGGGCGTTCGGCAGGTTCGCGGACCGATCGAGCGAGCTGGTGGGGCGGCCGGCTCGAGTTCGCCGAAGAGCACGATCGTCCGCCTGTGCGGGCGTGCAGAGGACCGATGACAACCCGTCTCGATAAGGAGACTCATGCCTGAAATGACTGACGCATACCAGTGGCACGGCCGGACGATGGTCGGCTCAGACGGCGAGAAGATCGGCAAGATCACCGAGATCTACGAGGACCCGCAGACCGGCAAGCCCGAATGGGCGACGGTGTCCAGCGGCCTGTTCGGCACCAAGTCCAACTTCGTGCCGCTGGCCGGCGCTTCGCCCGATGGGGAGGACGTCCGCGCGCGAGGTGACCAAGGATCAGGTCAAGGACGCTCCTGGCGTCGAGGACGACGGCGAGCTGTCAGAGCCCGAGGAGCAGCGGCTGTTTGAGCACTACGGCGTGCCGTACACGACGGAGGGTTCGACGACCGCCCAGGGTGAGCCCGAGCGACCGGCCTGGCCAGCACGCGCGACCGATCGCGCAGAGACCGACGGCGAGCGGCGGGTCACGACACGAGCGGCCCGACGACCGATGAGGCGATGACGCGCTCCGAGGAGGAGCTGCGGTCGGCACGCGTCAGCGCGAGGCCGGCCGTGCGCGACTGCGCAAGTACGTGGTCACCGAGATGGTCACCAAGACCGTTCCGGTCAAGCACGAGGAGGTCCGGATCGAGCGCGAGCCGATCACCGACGCCAACCGTGATCAGGCGACTGTCGACGGCCCGGACATCTCCGAGGAGGAGCACGAGGTCGTGCTGCACGAGGACGAGGTCGTCGTCGAGAAGCAGGCGGTCGCCAAGGAGCGCGTGCGGCTGGGCACCGAGACCATCAGCGAGGATCGCGAGGTCTCAGAGGAGGTCCGCAAGGAGCAGATCGAGACCGAGGGCACTCGAGCCGGCCCGCGGACCGCTGAACCTGCCCGCTGAGCGGGGCGCTCCGCGACCGCGAGGCCCGCCTATCAGCACGCAGTCGAACATCGCATCTCTAATCAACGTATGGAGCCACAGATGGCTGAAGCAACGACAGAACAGAGCAAGGCGAGCGCGCCGGGGGCATCGTCGTCGGGTAGCGGCGGTATGCCAAGCGCGGCGCCGGCGGATTGCAGACCGAGAAGGGCACGACGACGATCGCCGACCCGGTCGTCACCAAGGTCGCCGAGCATCGCGACGCGCGAGGTCGGCGGCGTCTATGAGCTCGGTGGCGGCGCCGCGCGGGCGTCTGGGGGCAGTCGCTCAGCGCCTGCCCGTTGGATGGCGATCAGCGCAGCCAGGGAGTGTCGGTCGAGGTCGGCGAGAAGGAGGCGGCGGTCGATCTGACGATCGTCGTTGAGTACGGGGAGTCGATCCCGAAGCTCTCCCAGCAGATCCGCGACAACGTCACCCGCCGGATCGAGGGGATCACGCGGCTGGTCGGTGACCGAGGTCAACGTCACGGTCAACGACCTGCACTTCCCTGGCGATGACCAGGACGACGAGCCCTCCCGGGTCCAGTAGCCACCGAGGTCCACCGATGATCCCCCAAGGCAACGTCGCGTTCGGCGTTCTGGACGCCCACGCCCGCGTGCCGAGCCGCGAGGCTTCCGAGCGCGTAATCCTGGCCCGGCTGGCGCAGATCGCCGCGCTGCAGGTGCCCGGAGTCCTCGCCACCGACCGAGGACCCGCCGGCTTGTGCGTCACCGCCGGTGGCGGCGAGCGGGTCGAGGGGGTGACCTGCGTGGCCGCACCCACCGGGGGCTACGACGTTTCCCTGTGTCTGATCTGCCGACTGGTTGCTCTGCACGCGCTGGGCGATCAGGTCAGCGCCGCGCTGCGCCGCGCCGCTTCAGTCGCGGGCATCGCGGTGGATGAGATCCAGGTTCATTTCGTCGACCTCGAAGATCACTGATGCTGCTTCGAGCCATCGCTCGGTTGATCGGGTCACTGTTGATGGTGGTGTTGGCGTTGCTCGGCTTGGGAGTCGCGATGTACTGCTTTGACGGGTTCATCGGGCTTGGTTCGGCGCGGCCGGACCGCCTGCTGGGCCTCCCGGCCGCCCAACGGGACGTCGGACATTTCCTCAGCCAGCTCGCCGCGCCGGGGAACACCGCCGGCTTGGCGTTGGTCTGCGGGCTCGGGCACGATGCTGCTCGGCCTGCTGTTGCTTCGGGCTCTCCTCAGATCCTCCAAGGAGCGGCTTGCCATCCTCGAGCACGATGCAGACGGCGCGAGGCTTGCCGCCAGGCCGCAGCACGTTGCAGGACATGGCGCAGAGCGCTCGCCGAACAGCTCCCGGCATCACGACTGTGAAGCGTCCCAAGCTGTCGCTGTCGCGGCGCGGGACCCGCGGGCGGCTGAAAGTCAACGCCTCCCGTCACCGCACCACCGACCGCGACGAGGTGCAGCGAGCGGTCAGGAGCCAGCTGGAGCCGATCACCGGCCCGTTCAGCCTCAAACCGCGCGTTCGGGTCCGCCTCGGACAACCCGGAGAGCGCGTTCAATGATCGCGCCAACGAATCAACCTGCGGACCCCGCTACTGGCCTACGTCGTGCGCGCCCTGACGCTGCTGTTCGGCGTCGTGCTGGTGTGGTACGGGCTCATGGTGGTACTGCTGGCGGTCAAGACCTCGCCACACACCGTCAACTCGATCAGCGCCTACCGCACCCTCTATCACGACGCCGCTGGCCTCACCGCACGTGACTTCACCACACTCGGCGCTTGATCGCCGGGATTGCCGGGTTCCTCGTCTTCTTGGCGTGTGGGTATCTCGCATTGCAGGAGTTCCCGCGCCCGTACCGTGCCCGCGGTGCGTTCACTCTCGGCGAGCGGGGCCGCGGGGAGACCACGATCCAGCCGCGAGCGATCGAACGCGCGGTGGAGATCGCCGCACCGCCAACCCGGCAGTGACCTCCGCCACCGGACGATTGGGTGACGAGCAGGTCGCCGTGCACATCCATATGCGCCGCGCCCGGAACGTTGGCGACACCCTGCGGGACGTTCACGCCCGCACCAGAAATGCTCTCAGCGAGCATGGCCTGCCCTCCATGCCGGTCAACGTCACGTTGACCGGCTATGACCGAAAAACCACCAGGGAGCTGTCATGAAACCTGCACAACTCGCCGCGCTCATCGGCTTTCTCTTCGTCGCCGCCTGGGCCAGCCTCGGATTCGGCGACGCGCTGCTGTGCCTCATCAGTGCCGCCGTGTTCTACGCCGCCGCCGCCTTCTACCACGGCGAACTCGACCTCTCAAACCTCCAACAGCAGACCCGCTCTCGCGCGCGATGACCGTGACGCGACCCCATCAACAAGCAAAGGAACTCTGATGGCAACACAGACGAATCCAGGATCGCGCGCCGAACGCGAAAGCGCAGACAGTCCGCCGGGCGCTGATTCGCAGACCAACGCCCAGCACGCTGCCGACCAGGCACAGGAGCAGGTCCAGGCGGCTGCGGGAAGGCGCAGGCAAAGCTGCGGGAGCAGCTCGATCAGCGCTCTTCACAGCTGGGCGAGGAGGCTCATCAGCAAGCGTCTGACCTGAGGTCAGTCAGCGAAGCGCTGCGCGATCAGGGTAAGGCTCGCCCAGCTCAAGCGGTGGATCGCCTGGCGGGATACGCCGAGCAGGCTGGGAGCTACCTGCGCGACACCAACGCCGACTCGATGCTCAGCGATGCCGAGGACTTCGGGCGGCGAAAGCCGGCGGCGGTTGCCGCGGGGGCACTCGCTCTGGGGCTCGTCGCGTCACGCTTTCTGAAGGCCTCGAGCAGCCGGCGCTACTCCGCGCGGCAAAGCCAGCAGTCCCTCCCGTCACGTCCTGGCACCACGGCAGACGCTGCGACACCGGCGACGATCGACCTCCCGTCGGTGACGCCGAGCCCGCAGCCAGCGCCGCGGGCCGGGATCTAGCCATGGCGACCGGCGAGACCCCGCCGCGGGCGGTGCCGCGAGACGCCGAGCGGAGTCTGCGCGAGGAATCGATGGGCGCGCTGTTCAAGCAGCTCTCAGACGAGCTCTCGACCCTGGTGCGCCAGGAGCTGCGACTCGCGCAAGCCGAGATGACAGAGAAGGGCAAGAAGGCCGGTCTCGGCCTGGGAATGTTCGGCGGGGCCGGATCATCACGTTCCTGGCGCTCCAAGCGCTGACCGCCTGTCTGGTCGCGCTGCTCGCCACCGCGATGGACGTGTGGATCGCGGCGCTGATCATCACCGTCGTCTACGCCGCCGGCGCGGGCGTCCTCGCCCTCACCGGCAAGAAGCAGGTATCTGAAGCAACCCCACCTATACCTGAGCAAACCGCCGAGACTCTCAAGGAGGACGTGCAATGGGCCAAGACCCAGCTGCCATCCGGGAAGAAATAGAGCACACACGCGAGCGGATGGGCGACACCGTCGACGCCCTCGGCTACAAGGCCGACGTCCCCTCCCGCGCGAAGGACTCCATCACCGACAAGGTCCAGGACGTCAAAGCGAAAATCGCCGGCGCCGGCTCGCAAATGTCTGACGCGACACCGGACGGCGAGGACGTCAAGCAAGCCGGCCGGCGCGCGATCGGTGTCGCGCAGGAGAACCCGCTGGGACTCGCTATCGGCGCGGCCGCCGTCGGCTTCATCGCCGGCCTGTTGATCCCATCGACAAAGGTCGAGGACGAGCGCCTCGGGCCGGTCGCCGATCAGGTCAAGGAGCAGGCCCGACAGACCGGCCAGCAGGCGATCGAGCACGGCAAGCAGATAGCTCAGGACACCGCCGAGACCGCGGCTCAGAAAGCCCAGGAAGTCGCCTCAGAGGTCAAGGACACCGTCCAGCAGTCCGCTCAGCAACACGCCGAGGAACTCAAGGCCAGCGCGCAGGACAGCGCCGAGTCCGTCAAGCAGACCGTCCAGAAGTAGTCGTTCGGCGCCCAGCCGGCGAGCAAAACGCCAATCCAAAAGAGGAGTAGATCGTGGAGATCCCCAAGGACCAAATTCTTCAGCTGCTGCGTGATCGTGGTGATCACGACAAGGCAGATCAGGCTGACCAGCAGCTCCCCGACCAAGTCAACCCCGAACAACACAGCGATCTCCTGAAAAAGATCGGCATCGACCCCAGCGACCTGCCGGGAGACATCGGGGGAAAGATTGGCCTTTAGCCGTGCCTGCATTACTTGATCAGCTGTTGATACTTAGCGAGTGGCGTCGCGAGCGATGCGCGACCTCATGCGCATTTCCGATGCGGTTGCGTCGATCGCCGAGCTCGCCGCTGGTGTGCGGCGTCAGCTGGGGCCGATGGCGAAGACCATCGAACACGCCGTCAGCACGCTTGACTCAATGAGAGAGGAGCTCGCGGCGCTGCGCGCCGGCTTCGAGCCGATGAGCAACGACCTCGATTCGCTCAGAAGCGCTTTTGCAGCCACAACAGGGGAACTCGGCAAGCTGAGGACGTCAGTAGCGCCCGAGCTCACCGGTGTGCGCGCCGCCGCCGAAGGCCTTCATGTGGAGGTCGAGTGCCAACACGCCGCGATCGACCGGGTCGATTCGACCCTCGGCGACCTGGGCAACGACCTGGAATTACGTATAACGAGTCTGATCGAAACGCTGAGCCCGATGGTCCGCGATCTCGATGAGGTCCGGGAAGTAGTGGAGCCATTGCAGACGGCAACCGAACGCGTCGGTCGGATCGCGGAACGAATCCCCGGGCCGGGACGCAAACGGCTGAATGACTGACAGATCGCACCCAGGAGGTCGCCGGTTCGAGTCCGGCTAGCTCCATCTGGTAATCGTTGCAAGGCCCATACCGGTTTTCGAGACCGGCGCGTTCTCCCGGGCGACGTCCATTCAGCGTCCACTAGGTTCGCTTCGTCCGCTAACTGGGTATTACGGACGTACAGTTCGAAATTGTCCTTTCGTGTCCTCTCGTCACCAGTCATGAACTCTCGTGAGGCGGTCCTCTTTCACTCGTAATGAAGGGCTCCCGGTTCGGCTCCCGACTTCCAGCGAGCATAAGGAGAAAGCAATAACTTCTCGAATCGCAAGCTCCGTCGGTCGAGCCCTGCGCCGCGTCATCCCGGCGACGGTGCGGCACGATGTCCATTGCCATGTCGACTCGGTCAGGCCGGCCGTACGTGTGCGACCACGCGCGATGCGACTCGCCCCGGTCTGACCCCCAACGAGGCGGTCCTGGTCAACCGCTAGCGCCGGCGCCGCCGTCGGTCCGGTCGCGGCCCGTTGGCCCCAGCACACACGTCCGGCCGTCCCACCACTCAGGTCGATGGACGACATCGACCGCGCTGGCAGCAATTCCACTGGAACCCCGCGACTCGGCGTTCGGTCAGCTCACCGTGCTTCTCATGAGGTTCCAGGTCACTCCCATGCATCCCTCTCCTATCACGCCGTGTGTGGGCGCTGTCGCCGCCGGTGATCTCAAAGGTCGAGCCTGAGGCCATCCGTCCGGCCTCCGAAGCGAGAAAGACGACCACGGGTGCGACATCCTCGGGCTCGATCTGGGGCACGCCCAGCGGTGTCTTGGCGGCGAGTATCTCGCGCGCCGCTTGCTCGTCCTTGGCTGTTCCGGTCGGCTTCCTGCCGGCGTCTTCAAGCACCTGCGCATAGCGCTCTTGATGACGGGTCGGGGCGGTCGATGAGGCCGGGAATGAGGGCGTTCACGGTGATCTTGTGCGGGCCGAGCTCCAACGCTGCTGACTTCATTAGGCCGACAATGCCCCACTTCGATGCCGAATACGCTGCTCCGTACTTCGTTCCGTGCTGGCCCTGGGTGGAGGAAGTCAGGACGATGCGGCCACCTCCACGTTTGACCATGTACGGGGCGAATGCCCGGACAGTAACTCGCGGTCCCCGTCAGGTTGACGTCGATAGTGATGTGCCAGTCCGCGTCCTCCATCTCCAGCAGCGAATGAAAGCTCTGGATCCCGGCGTTGGCGAACAGGATGTCGATGCCGCCGAGTTCCTGTTCGCAGCGGGCGGCGGCCGATCGCAGCGCGGGCAGGTCGCGCTGGTCGAGCTCGATGCCGAGCCACCGGCGGCCCGCCTCCCGGATCAGTCGGCCGGTCTCCTCCAGGTCCTCGGGAGTCGACGGCTTCACACCGGAACGCGGGTCGACCGGGGCACAAACATCGACGCCTGCGATGTCCGCCCCTTCGCGAGCGAGCGCGATCGCCGCGGCCCGGCCAATTCCGCGAGCAGCGCCGGTGACGACGGCCACTTTGCCTTCCAGCAATCCTGCTCGAGGTGCAACTTGACTCATGATTTAATCCTTCCGGGTTCGCCTCAGATTCCCACTACCGGCGTCTTGTCTGCCGGCTCGCTCGTCGCCTCCCGGCCTGGTCAGGCCGCGCCCTGGGACTGGTCGAGATCGATCAGCGCGATCCCGATCTCGGTCGCAGCACCTTGCGCAAATAGGCGGGGTTCTCGGTCACCACGACCTCCAGGGTCGGGAACACCCGCCCCTCCAGGAGATGACCGCCGCGTGTGGTCCCGTCCGCCAGGCCGAGCACCACGTGCATGTGCGGTACGGGGCCATCCTCGCCCACAGCGACATCGCCGACCAGCGACAGCAGCTCGCACTGCTGGTCAACCGAGATGCGGCGGTACCGCTCGGTCGCGGGGTCAAACCAGCCGACGGTGGCACGCTCGAACGCGCCGATCGCAGTGATCTGCGCAGCTTCCAGCCGCTCCGGGCGAGCGAACTCCTGCAGCGCCGCGACCGCCTCATCGCCCGGGTCGCACACCACGACGTAGGTGACGACATCCGCGGCCTCGACAACTTTGCTCTTCATAGCTTCCTCCCATGTGTTCCGTTGATAGTGGCGCGGTCGAGATAGTTGGCGCTCGCCGCGATGCTCCGCTGCACGTGCTGCCGTGCGTCGCCGAGCCGTTCGTCCTGGTAGAGGCTCAGCGCGACGGCGGGGTCGGTCTGTGACGTGAACGCTGCCGCGAGCGCGGCCAGTCATAGAGGCCCTGGCGAAAGCCCCCGCCGACCATCGGCGTGGCCGCGTGCGCCGCGTCAGCCGGCGAGCGCGAGCCGCCCGCTGACCAGGCGCTCGGGCCAGTACTGCGCGACCGGGTCGCGAACACGAGCGAATCACGCAAAGCGACATCCATCGCCTCGCGCCACGGCGTCGGCCAGTTCTGGGCCGAGACGACCCGCAGCTCCTCGCGCAGCGGCTCGGGCACCTCGCCGGCGGCGAGCGATCCATGGACCGTGGAGCCGTCGAGCAGTCCGTGGGCTGCCAGCAAGTCGCTCCGGCCGGGTCATACCAGACCAGGTTCAGGCGCCTGTGTCCGCCCATGGCTGATCCGTCGGCGCCCGGGGACGGGGTAGGTAACGAGCCGGTAGGGGCCTGAATAGTGCTCGCGCGACGGCTCGTCCCGCGCTGGCAAGATCTCAGCCGGCAGGTCGCTCTCGGACACCATCGCGCGCCAGAGCAGATAGCCGGCGTAGACCGCGTCGGCGTGCTCGGGAGGTCGGCGGCTAGGAGCGCGTCGTTGTGGAGTGTTGTGCTTGTCGCCTGGTCGATTGCTACATGTCGGGTGCGGCCCAAAACAGCGATCGTCCGAGCGATTGCATCCGTCGCTTCGTGTTGTGGTCTCGGAGGGATGGTCAGTCCTTGTGTTGCCCGTAGCCGTGCGCGGTGGGTAGTCCGACTTTTTGGTGCGGCCGTCTCATCGGATCGTTGCCGCCGGCGCGGTCGTGACCACAGGTAATCCACAGCTCGCCGCCAGTCGATCGCCAGCAACGCTGACCAGAGTCCTGAATGGAATCGGAGAGCGACCAGATTGGAGCGCAGTAGGAATGAAGAGTGATAGCGAAACAGCCAGTCAGGAGTCGACTGCGTCGGCTTGCCGGGATTCTGGCCATGCGCACCGGCGGTGGCGGGTGTTGAGCAGGCGCCGCCTTGGGGTCGACCGTTGGGTTGATCGTCCCCGTGTGGGCCTCGGGGTCGGGGTGGCGGCATGCGGTGGTTCGTCGAGCTCGCCAGGCCGCCACGACCACCGCGACCGCCGCGGCGAGCGCCAGCGGCTCGGGCGGCTTTGCTGGCGGTGGCGGTTCGGGCGGGGGGTCTAACGCCCGATCGACGAACGCCGCGGGCGGATCGGTCGGCACGGTCACGGCGTGTCCGTCTCGAGCTTCACGCTGTCGACCCCGACGGGTGAGAAGGTGACCGTCAAGGAGACCTCATCGACCGTCTACGAGCAAGGGCACGAGCAGCGCCGCGGCGAGCGCCGTCACCAAGGGCAAGACGGTCCTCGTGCTCGGCAAGGTCGACAGCACGACGATCACCGCCTCTCAGGTCATCGTCGGACCGGCTATCAATCTGAGCAAGCGCGTCGGCGAACGTGATCTGCGTTCAAGCAAGGGCTCGGACGAGCGCGTCGAAGAGCGTGGGTCAGATCCCGACCGGCTACAAGCAGGGGTCGGGCACGATCGTCAGCGGAACCAAGGCGACCAAGGCCACCGAGGCCGCGTTGAAGTCGTACGCCGGCGGTGTCGTCGACCGGGTTGTGCGGCTGAGCAACGGCGATTACGAGGTCCACTACATCGGCGTCAACTGGCCCCATCACATCTTCGTCAACCAGGACTTCAAGGTGATCGGCGCCAACGACTAGGTTGACCTGGTCGTACCGCTGCTCGGAGGGCTGGCCGCGACCTTGGTCGCGGCCAGCGGCAGCGTGATCTCGAAGCGTGCGCCCTCGCCGGGCCGCGAGGTGACGGTCGCGGTGCCGCCGTGGGCTTCGGCGATCGTCTTGACGATCGCCAACCCGAGGCCGCTGCCCTCGGTGCGCGGGGCCGCGTCGCCGCTGCCGGGCGGCGTGCCGCGATAGAAGCGCTCGAAGACATGCGGGGCCTGCTCGGGATCGATGCCCGGGCCGGTGTCGATCACCGCCAGGACGGCCATGCCGTCGCGAACGCCGACCTCGACCCGGACCGGCGCTCCGGCCGGCGTGTGGACCTGCGCGTTCTCGAGCAGGTTGGCGACGATCTGCCGCAGGCGAGGCTCATCGCCGATCACGATCACCGGACCGCCGGCGTCGACGGTGATCGGTCGCTCGCGGCTCCCGCGCCCGCGCATCCTCGACCGCGTCACGCGCGATCACCGCCAGGTCGGTGCTGGACCGCGCGAGCGGCCGCTGCTCATCGAGGCGGGCGAGCAGCAGCAGATCGTCGATCAGCCCGCCCATCCGCGTCGCCTCTGATTCGATCCGTGAGATCGACTTCTCCAGATCCTCGGGATTGTGTCTGGCCCCCCGGCGCAGCAGCGCCGCGTAGCCGCGGATCGACGTCAGCGGCGTGCGCAGCTCGTGCGACGCGCTCGAGACGAACCGTCGCAACTGCGCCTCTGACCGATCCCGGCGAGCGAACGCGTCCTCGAGCCGCTCGAGCATCCCGTTGAGCGCCAGACCGAGCCGTCCGATCTCGCTGCGCTCCTCCGCCGGCGAGACCCGCACGTCCAGATCGCCCTGCGCGATCCCGCCGGCGACCTCGGAGATCCGCTCCAGCGGTCGCAGCCCTCTGCGCAACAACCAGAACGCGGCCACGGCGAGCACGGCCAGCAGCCCGGCGGCGATCAGCAACTCGACGTGCAGAAGACGGTGCAGCGTCGCGTTGACGTCATCGAGCGAGACCGCCACGATCAGCACGCCGCCAGACGCCGGCAGCGAGCTGACCAGCACGCGGTAGCGCCCCGCTCCGCTGACCGCGGGCGACGTCGAACTGCAGCGCCCGCTCGCGTGACGGCACGCCGGACCGGGCGCCGGCGGCGGATGGAGCACGGCGGGCAGGCGCGGCGCCGGGCTCGATCCGCTCAGCGAGCTCGGAGCGATGAACGGCGACGACTCGCCCGGCAGCGTCACGAACCTCGACGAACGCGACCGGCGGGGCGACCTGGTCCAGCGTCGTCGTGTCGATCGTGCTCGTGCTCGATTGCCGCAGACCCCGACCGACCGCCGCCCGCGCCGCCATCAGCTGCTGGTCGACCCGGTCAAGCAGGAACGAACGCAGCGCCAGATACGTCCCGCCGCCGGCGGCGAGCAGGCCGACGGCGGTCATCACCAGCACGCCCGCCAGCAGCCGGGCGCGCAGCGACATCAGTCCTGCGGCGCGCGCAGCGTGTACCCGAACCCTCGCACCGTCTGGATCAGCGGCGGCTCCTCCACGTCGACCTTCTTGCGCAGATAGCTGATGAACGTCTCGACCACGTTGCCGTCGCCACCGAAGTCGTACTCCCACACGTGATCGAGGATCTGCGCCTTCGACAGCACCCGGCCGGCGTTCAGCATCAGAAACCGCAACAGCCGAAACTCAGTCGGGGTCAGCGAGATCGGCCGTGTACCCGCGCGAGACCTCCAGCCGGTCCTCGTCGAGCACCAGGTCGGCGTACCGAAGCACCCCAGACGCCTCGCTGCCGCGCCGCGAGGTTGTTGCGCCGGACCATCGCCCGAACCCGCGCGATCAGCTCATCCAGACTGAACGGCTTGGCGAGGTAGTCATCGCCGCCGACCGTCAGCCCCGCGATCTTGTCCTCGGTCGCGTCCCTGGCGGTCAGGAAGATCACCGGCATCCAGATGTTCTCCGCCCGCATCCGCCGCACGACCTCAAGCCCGTCGATGTCCGGCATCGTCACATCGAGGATCACCAGCTCCGGCTTGAACTCGCGAACCGCTCGCAGCGCCCCGCGACCGTCATGAGCGCTGCTGACATCAAACCCCTCGTACCGCAGGCCGAGCGACACCAGCTCGGTGATGTTCGGCTCGTCATCGACCACCAGCACCCGCGTGGGATCCCCGCTCATAGGTCGCCCTGACAGACTCACCCACGTAGCTTCGCAACCGAACCTGTGGGTTAGCTGTGCAAGCCCTACCCGCGACCGCGATCATCGGCGACTCGACGCTGGTTCCCCGGGATCAAGCGCGATGCATACACGGGCCAAGCTTTCCGCCACCGATCCTGGCGCCGGCCGCACGACTGAAAATCGTCGTGTCCCCGGTTCAAGTCCGGGTCTCGTCACTGCCGAAGAGGAGTACCCGCTCGAGCGCATGATGCGCGACGCAAAGATCACCCAGATCTACGAGGGGACCAACGAGATCCAGCGCGTCATGATTGCCCGGGCGATGTCGCGGTAGTGGCGCGACCCACCTGACGAGGGCGCGCAACCTAGGCAACGCTGGCGATCCGGCTGCTATCGCGACATACCGAGGTGGGCACGCGGGGCCGTAGATCAGCGTCGCTGGGCGCGACGGCATCGGATAGGGCGCAAGCCTCCCGCCTCCGCCGCTCGTGACCCGCGGCAAAGCTGGAGTTCGGGACACGGGCGGAACCAAGCTTCCGTCCATTTTCCGTCCACCAGATCCACACCGACCGTATTCCGGCCGTCACGTTCGTACACTCAGTTATCCCTGATTGCAGGAAATTCGTGCCCGTTTGTGAGCATCCGTGAACGCTTGTAACACCCCGACCCTTCCATGGTAAGGAAGGGTCGTCGCCCGCCTACACACAGGCCCGGCTCGGGCCTCCGGCCGAACACTGGGGGGAACGGCGGGGGGAACGGCGCGCCGCAAGATAGGGCCCAAGTTGGCCCGAGTTGACCCACCTACGACCCCATGCACTCCAGCCGGAAGCGGTCCGTTTCCCAGCTGATGCCAGGAAAACGGCCCGGTTCAGCGGAGAGGGGGGGATTCGAACCCCCGATGGACTGATAGCCCACACCGGTTTTCGAGTCCGGTGCGTTCTCGCTGCAGACCTCAGTCTCGGCAATCGCCGCCCTCGACCACCCCCGACCCCTGGCACGTGACCGCAGCCGATGACTGTCGGAACCGACCGATCAAACGGCACCCAGGTCGGCTCCTGCTCCGCCGGCTCGGAGGGGAAGCGGCTGGCGGGTCCCGTGGCCGGTTCGTAGCTGCCCTTTGTCGTCCGCACCAGTAGTGAGTCCGCGTCTGCGCCGAGCTTGTGGAGCTCCTGGCGGAGCGGCAGCCGATCGCCGGCTCGCCGCGCCAGTCAGGGTTGTGTGATCGGCACAACAGGGGTTCGACGTCGGTCGCGACGCCGGCGAGGTGCGAGCCGCGTTCGACAGCCCACCTGCAGTCGGTGAGGACGCGCATCAGGGCGACCGCCGCCGTCCATGAGGCGACTAGGAGGGAAGTGAGACATTCGAGTGGGAGTCCCACTTTGTGTCGGCGGGGACTCACTCGGCGGCTGTCGGGTAAGCCAATCAGGCGGCGGCGGGGGCCGCCGTCGGAGAGAGGGGCCGTGACGCGCGCTACTTTCACGCCCGGCTGACTGGCGATTAGATCGGCGCGTTGTTCGTTGCCTTCGGCAGCGGGTAGGGGTGAAGCTCATGGCCGTAGCGGTCCTCGACATCGACGGCACGCTCATCGATACCAACTACCACCATGCGATCGCGTGGTACCGAGCGTTCCGCGAGCACGGAATCGTGCTGCCGATCTGGCGGATTCACCGCCACATCGGCATGGGCGGGGATCAGCTGGTCGCCGCGCTGACCGACGATCGCACAGAGGGTGAACACGGCGATGACCTTCGGTCCTCGGAGAAGACACTCTACTTTCAGCTGATTGACGAGGTGGAACCGATGGAGGGCTCGCGCGAGCTCATCGAGCATCTGAAGCGGCGCGGGCACGCGGTGGTGCTTGCGAGCTCGGCGAAGGCCGAGGAGGTCGACCACTATCTGGACCTGCTCGATGCGCGCGCGCTCGCGGACGGCTGGACCACGTCGGCGGACGTCGAGTCGACCAAGCCCGAGCCGGATCTGGTCCACGCGGCGCTCGAGCGTGTCGGCGGGTCCCCCGGGGATGCCGTGATGATCGGCGACACTCCGTGGGACGTCGACGCGGCCGGGAGGGTGGGTGTGCGGACGATCGCGGTGCGGACGGGCGGATTCGCGGCGGCTGAACTCGAGGACGCTGGTGCCGCCGCTGTGTTCGAGTCGGTCGTCGAGCTCTCCCGGAAGCTCGACCAGACTCCCCTGCGCTAAAGCGCGGGCGGCTCAGGCGTCACGCCGCGAGGGGCTCGAGCGCCGCCGATTCGGTGTTCTTGTTCAACAGATCGAGGACGGCGCGCTCGACTCGTGTCCGCGCGCGATTGTCGGCGACGTCGAGTGAGGGGATCCGCTCGAGCGCCCCCGCGATCGTCCATCCCGACAGGTAACGATCGAACACGCGCGGATCGATGTACGAGCGTCGGGCCACCGCCGGCGTGTTGCCGAGCAGCTCCGCCACGGACCGGACCGCCTCGTTGATCGCACGGTTGCGAGCGGTTTTCGACTGCGCCTGGCGCCCGTCAGCCGCCAGCCTCACGGACGCCATCACCGTCGCATTCCAGGTCCTGAACTGCTTGGCGCTGACGTCATCCCCGAGGTGCTCCTTCAGGTAATCGTTGATGTCATCCGAGCGCACGTCGCGCCACCTTCGCCCTTCACGGTAGGCGAGCAACCCTGGCGGACCGCTCCGACGCCGTTTGAGGGTTTGGATGAGCTCGATGGACAACCGGTCCTCAATCACCTGGCGTCGGCGGGCTCCTCCCTTGCCTGGGTAGTCAAATGCGACCGCGTCGTCCTCGATCCGGACGTGCTTCTTGCGGATCGTGGCCAGACCGACGCCACTGTCCTCGTCGGCGTACTGCTCACTGCCCACGCGGAACATGCCGACGTCGAGCAGCCGCACCGCCAAGGCGAGCACTCGGTCGCGGCTCGGCTCCTCGCCGTCCCGTAACGTCCTCGCCACCCGCCGCCGCAACCGCGGCAACGACTCCGCAAAGCCCACCATATGCTCGAACTTCTCCTGGTCCCGGCGCTCCCGCCAGCGCGGGTGATACAGATACTGGCGACGACCGGCCGCGTCGACACCGGTCGCCTGGAGATGCCCGAGCGGGTCGGGGCACAACCACACGTCCTCCCACGCCGGCGGGACCGCGAGCTCGCGGATGCGCTCAAGCTGATCGGCATCGTCGATCCGGCGGCCGTGCTCGTCTGCGTAGCTGAAGCCACGGCCCCGGCGTGCCCGACTGATGCCGGGTGCAGAGCAATCAGAGCGACGCAACCGCGGTCTTCGCACGGCGGCCTTCGACCGACTCGTGCTAACGCGCCGCCGCACCGAGCACTCTCGCCGCGTCATGTAACCCGCAAGCGCGAAGGGCGGCGACACCGTCGGTGACGATCTGGCTCACAGTCTCGCCCTGGTAGATCCAGGCGGGATCGCGGCGGTAGACCGAGGCCAGCGCGCGCGCGCTGGACGTCGCCGAGGCCTCGAGGTTCGCAAGGTCGTCTCGGTGGTCGCCGGTGAAGGCAGTCACCTGGTAGGTGAGGCCGCAGGCGGCCGCGATGTCGCTGGTGGCGGCGTCGAGCTTCCTCGCTTGGGCGAGGGGAGCCTGCGGCGGGGTCGGTCCGCATCCGGTGCCTGCAATCGCCACTACCAACGCCACCGTCCGCGGCGCGAGGGTCCGGCGAATCGCTCCATTCCGGGTCATGTGAGCAGGATCAGGGACGCTCCGCCGAGCATCGCGGCGGCCGCCGTCCACCAGGCGATGTAGTCGCCGATGTGTCCGCTGTGGAGCCGACGAAGCGCGGTCAGAGCCGCCCGCGGCGGTCGCTCGACGCCCGCTGGCAGCCGCCGGCGGAGTGGTGCGCCGAATAGCGTGAGCGCCGCGATCGCGAGCGCGCCAAGGGTGCTCGCGACCGCGTACAGATAGTCGAAGGTCTCGGTGTGGCTCGGCGGGGCCGGGGGGTAGTGCGCCGGCTGGCCCCGTAGCACCCATGTTGCGTAGGCGGCGTGGTCGGCGAAGTGTGTGGCGGCCCGCTCGATCGCCGGCACGACTCCGGGGATGAGGCCGACAACGACCGCGCCGAGTAGCAGCACCGCGGGCACGATCAGCATCAGCGGCGGGGTCACGTCGCGTTCGATCCGCTGCTCGTCCTCCTCGGGAGGCTGGCGCAACTGCACATCCTCCTGGCGCTCGGATGCGCCCCAACCGAGGAACACGCGGCCCGCGGCGCGCAGCACGGCGCCGCCGGTCAGGATCGAGGAGAAAACGAACACGGCCGGAAGCCACGGGTAGTGGAGTTCGAGTGCGCCACCGTCGAGCAGCGACTTGCCGAAGAACGCGGTCACGCCCGGCAGGGCGCTGAGCAGCAGCCCGCCGACGGCGAACAGCACTCCGGCGAGCCGGAGCCCGCGGCCCCGGCCGTGGAGGTCGAACTCATCGACGGTCCCGAATCGGTGCAGGAGCACCCCGACGAGCATGAACAGCGCGCCCTTCGTGAACCCGTGGCCGATCACGTACGTGGCGACGCCGGCGACCCCGCGGACGGTGAGGAATCCGATCCCGCACACGAACACGCCGATGTGACTGATCGTCGAGAACGCCAGCAGCCGCTTCAGGTGGCGCTGCGCGTAGCACATGACCGCGCCCCACACCGCGGTCACGGTCCCAAGCGCGACGAGGATCGCCCGCAGCTCGTCCGCATGGGGGCCGAGCGGGCCGGCGAAGATCGTCCAGTACAGCCGCGCGACGGCGTACACGCCGAGCTCGGCCATCACCCCGGAGAACAGGACGCACACCGGCGTCGGCGCCACCGCATGGGCATCCGCAAGCCAGAAGTGGACCGGCACCGCGGCCGCCTTGGTCAGGAAGCCGAGAAACAGCAGCACCATCGCCACGACCACGAGCGCGTCGGCGCGGTGGCCGTCGAGCGCGGCGCCGATCTGCGCCATGTTGAGCGCGCCGGTCCGCGCGTACAGCAGCGCGAGGCCGATGAAGATCGCGTAGGCGCCGACGCTGTTGGTGATCGCGAAGTTGATCGCGCCCTGGATCGGGCCCTTCTCCTCGATCCGGTACGCGGTCAGCGCGTACGCCACGGCGCCCATCAGCTCGAAGAACACGAGCAGGTTGAACAGGTCACCCGTCAGGCAGAAGCCCACCATAGCCGCCATGAACAGCAGCATCAGCGCGTGGAACAGCCCGTCGGCGGCGTCGAAGTAGCGCCACGAGTAGACGATCGCCGCGGTCACCAGAATCGCCGAGAACGTCGCCATGCCGGCGCCGATCGGATCGACCGAGAACGAGATCCCGATCGTCACCAGATGGCTCGGTCGCCAGCCGCCCATCCAATAGGCGAACGGATGGACGGACGCCCTGACGAGCAAGATCGCGCACATTGCCACGACGGCCAGCGCGACGCCGCCAGCGGCGAGGTCGTTCACCAGCCGCGGCGTCCAGTGCCTGAGGGCGACGAGCAGGGCCGCGCCCATGAGCGGCACCACGACGGGTAGCGCGGCGATGTGCATCTGACCTCCCGCTCCTCCCGGCGGCGTCAGTCGCGCAGAGCGCGAAGCTCTTGCGGATCGAGACTCCCGAACCGCTTGTGCGCCTGGACCGCCAGCGCGAGCAGCATCGCGGTGACCGTCGCCTCGATCACGATGTCGGTCAGAACGAGCACCTGGACGACAGGATCGACCGCCTTGCTCGTCTGCGGGATGTCGGCGAAGATCGGCGCCTGGCCGCCCGTGCGGTAGCCGATCGCGATCAGCACGACGTACGTGGCGGACTGGACGACGGTCAGCGACAGGATCGCCCGCACCAGGTTCCGGCTCGAGACGATTCCGTAGAGGCCGGCGAGGAACAACCACGCGGCGACCGCGAACGGCAGGAAGCTCATCAGTCGCCGGTTCCCCTCACGAGGATCGTCTGATCGAGGAACTCGCTCCACGCGACCAGGAAGGCGCCGCTCACCTCGAGGCCGACCGCGACGCTCGCGACATCGATCTGGCCGGCCGAGAGCAGGTGGCCCGGGATGCCCAGGGGCAGGAAGTTCTTGAAGAAGATGCCGACGAACACCAGCCCGCCGACACCTATCAGTCCGTAGCCCATCGCCCCGACCGCGTCGCCGATCTCCACCACCGTGTGGGGGGCGATGATCCGCATGCGCAGATACCGCCCGGCCAGGAACACCGCCAGCGGCCCCGTCGCCAGGATCACGCCGCCCTGGAAGCCGCCGCCGGGAGTTATCTGGCCGTGCACGACGATGTACACGCCGAGCGCGAGCAGGCTCGGAACGAGCACGAAGGCGAGCGCCCGCAGCGCCTCGCTCGCTCCGGCCAGCTGATGCTCGTCGGCCTCCTCCTGGCTCGGTCGCTCGTTCTCGCCGCGAAGCTGGCGGAGGATCAGCACGACCCCGAGCACCGAGGCGAACAGGATGAACTCCTCGCCGAGCGTGTCGAACGCGCGGAAGTCGAAGTTCAGCGCGGTGACCAGATCGGTCGCGTGTCGCTCGGTCACGCCGATCCCGTCGAGCACCCGTCCGTACACGCCGTGGTAGTGCCCGAACGCGGGCAGGCCCGCGAGGCCGTACACGAGCACGACGCCGAAGCCGGCGGCGGCGATCCCGAACAGCAGCAGCCGCGCGGTTCGGCTCACCGGTTCTGTTCCTCACGCTCGTGCCGGCGCGCGTGCTCCTGCTGGTGCACCTTGCGCAGCGCGAGCAGGATCATCACCGGCAGGCCGACGGTCGAGACCACGATCTCGGAGAGCGCCACGTCCGGCGCCTGGAAGACGAAGAACATCATCGTCAGGGCAAGGCCGTAGATGCTGAGCATGAGCGTCTGGCGGAGGGGGTCGCTCGCGGCGACGACGCCGCCGCCGAGGAGGGCGACAGCCGCCAGCGCGACGATCTGGAGCAGCGTCACGGGTCAGATCCCTCCCGCGTGCTCGCTCGCCAGTCGCCGCGCTCGCGGATCAGCAGGCTGCGAGTGGTCGACTGGACCAGTACAGGGCCGGCGACCACGAGCACGACGCCGACCAGCAGTGCCTTGTCGCCGATCAGCGAGAACGATTCGCGCACGAGTACCGCGAGCCCGATCAGAAACCCTCCAAACCCGGCAAGACCGACGTAGTGCAGCCGGTCGTAGACGTCCCGCATCACGCACATGCCGAGCACGGCGATCAGCTCGAGCAGCCCGCCGGCGATCAGCAGGATGACCGCGACCACCGCGCGCCAGCTCACAGGTTGCGCTCCATGAGCCGAGCGAACAGCAGCGACCCAACCAGCGCCATCGGTGCGAACACGACCGCCAGATCGATGAACGGCTGACGATGAAAGCCCTCGGACAGGAGCACGAGGATCGTGCTGAGCAGCACCCCCGCCAGCTCGAGCGCGGCCAGACCGTGGGGCGGATCCGACACGAGCGCGACCACACCACATGGGAGCAGCGCGAAGCCAAGCACGGTGGCCGCGATCTCCCACTCGTTCACGACTGCCTCCGGGTCATTCGGATCCCAGGCGGAGCACGTCGAGCGCCTCGTCCCCGCCGCGCCGGCGCAGCTGATGGCCGAGCAGCAACTCTCGCTCGGCATCGACGCCGATGATGATCGTGTTCGGCGCGAACGAGCCGAACGACTCGGCCAGCGCACGGCGCCCCGTCTCGAGTTTCTGTGCGCCGGGCCTGAACGGCACGGAGCGAAACTCTCCGTTGACCTGGTTCGGCCGGACAAGCTGGCGGACGGCGAGCCCCGATAAGGCAAGGACGTCCGACGGGACGTTGAGCAGCGGCCGGTAGAGATGCCAGATCCAGTGCGGCCGCGCCTTCAACCCTCCAGCCACGTGATGCTCGCGTGCGAGCTCGAACCCTGTGGCCGCGATCGCCGCCGCCGCCGCTCCGACAATCAGCTCGGGCAGGTCAGTAGTGTCGATCAGCAGCAGGTACAGCGCGCCGGCCAACAGCCACCCGAACCACCACGCGGCCAAGCGCCGCCCGACCGATCTGCCGGCGCCTGGCCGGTCCTCGGGCCGCTCAGGGCCACTGCTCCGGTTGCGCTGCGCGTTGTCGTTCATGTGTGCGATCCGTTCCGCAAACGCTTCGAGTTAGGGACCCTCTACCCAGGCCGTGTCACAGCCGAACCTGCGGGTAACGGCTAACCGACAACAGACGAACGGCGGGACATCACATGAAGGCAGTCACCTACCACGGCAAGCGAGACGTTCGCGTAGACACGGTTCCCGACCCGACGATCGAGAAGCCTACGGATGCGATCGTCAGGGTCACCGCTACCGGGATCTGCGGGTCGGACCTGCATCTATACGAGGTCATGGGCGCATTCATGGACGAGGGCGACATCCTCGGCCACGAGCCGATGGGCATCGTCGAGGAGGTCGGATCCGAGGTCAAAGGGATCAAGCCGGGCGACCGGGTCGTGGTCCCGTTCAACATCTCCTGCGGTCACTGCTTCATGTGCGACCAGCAGCTCTACTCCCAGTGCGAGACCACTCAGGTCAGGGACCAGGGCAAGGGTGCGGCCCTGCTCGGCTACACCAAGCTGTACGGGCAGGTCCCGGGCGGCCAGGCCGAGCTCCTGAGGGTGCCGGAAGCCCAGTTCGGCCCGATCAAGGTTCCGAAGGGCCCTCCGGACGAGCGGTTTGTGTTCCTCTCGGATGTGCTGCCGACCGCGTGGCAGGCGGTCGAGTACGCCGCGATCCCGAAGAAGGGCACGGTGGCCGTGCTCGGCCTCGGTCCGATCGGGCAGATGTGCTGCCGGATCGCGCTCCACCGGGGCGCTGGTGAGGTGTTCGGCGTCGATCTTGTTGACGCGCGCCTAGAGATGGCTCGTCGCCACGGAGTGCGCACGCTCGACGTTCGCGAGCAGGACGACGTTGCCCACACGCTCCGCGGGCTCACTTCCGGCCGAGGCCCGGATTCAGTGATCGATGCGGTCGGGATGGAGGCACACGGCGCGTCGCTCGGCAAGCTCGCTCACCAGCTCACAAGCCTGCTCCCGCCGCCGGCGACCAGGACGCTGATGGAGAAGGCCGGGGTGGACAGGCTGACCGCCCTGCACACGGCGATCGACACGGTCCGGCGTGGCGGCACGATCTCTTTGAGTGGCGTGTACGGCGGGGCCGCGGACCCGATGCCGATGATGGACCTGTTCGATAAGCAGATTCAGCTGCGGATGGGGCAGGCGAACGTCAAGCGGTGGGTCGACGACATCATCCCGCTACTGCAGGACGATTCCGATCCGCTCGGAGTGGAGGACCTCGCCACCCACAAGCTGCCGCTCGAGCAGGCCCCTTACGCGTACGAGATCTTCCAGAAGAAGCAGGACGGGGCCATCAAGATCCTGCTGCAGCCGGACGGCGCGTGACCGCACCGTGAGAGCTAACCCACAGGTCGACGGGCGCTGATTCACTCACATCACGTGTGCAAGTGAGAGCGATGACACCCGAGGTCAGGAGTGGAGAATGATCAGGGCGCCGATCGGCGGGCCCAAGCGTGCGAGTGCTGATCGCTGTCACCAAACGCGCGTCGTCGTCGGCCGGGGCCGCCTGGGAGCTTGTCCTGCATCGCTGATGACTCCTTCCCTCGCTGGTCGTATCGGCGCATCTGACCGCTCGGCGTGTGGCGGGCCGGCATCTGGATCATCCCGATCATCGTTTTCTTCGCGGTCCGGAGTGCGTGCCGTTCGCTGCAGCAAGCGGCTCCCATCCGCTGCGGGCGTGGCAAGGTGAGTGACACGACGCCGGCCGGATGGCGCGGTCGACTTGATCCTCGAGAGTCCCGATCGGCTCGAACCAGAACCGACGGAGCCGCCGATCGGCACCGTCCCCGGACGCGAGGCCGCCGACGGACTGTTACCGAGCCTCGTGGCGAGCGTCCAATAGCCCTTCCGGCGAGGCAGTTCCGTGCGTGCCCGAGCCGAGCGTGTCCAGCGGCGGCCGCTCGATGACGCCCACCTGGGATACCGCGTAGTCGTCCCACGGACGGAGGTAGTGGCCGCCAACCGTGCTGCGGCCAGCGCCCATCCGCCTCTCCACCGCGGCAAGCACCGCATAGGCCATCTCCCCGAGGGAGCGCAGCGGTTGATGGCGGTTCTGCCGCTGGCCGAGATGGCACTCGGCCAGGGCCTCGAGACCGTGCCGGCGGAGCGCGTCGATCAGCACGGCGATCTCGACGCCGTAGCCGACCGGGAAAGGGATCGATTCGAGCAGCCCGCGGCGACCGGCGAACTCTCCGGCCAGCGGCTGCGCGAAGCCGGCCAGCCTCGGCTCGTGGAGGTTGAGCAACGGTCGGGCCATCAGCTCGGTGACGCGCCCGCCCTCGTTGGGCAAGGCGACGCCGCCGGCTAGGAGCGGGCGATCGAACGCTCCTTTCACGAGCTGGAGCGACGGATCGGTGAGCAACGGCCCGATCAGTCCCTGGAGATGCCTGGGGTCGGGGTTTGCCGTGTCGCCGTCCAGGAAGCAGACGATGTCGGAGCTGCACACGTGGAGCGCTCGCCACATCGCGTCGCCCTTGCCGAGCGCCGGCCCGTGCTCGGCCAGCACGTCGTCCTGGTCGATCACCCTGGCGCCGGCCGTCCGGGCGATCTCAGCGGTTCCGTCCGACGAATGCGCGTCGACGACCAGCACGTCGTCGACCACCCCGGCCTCACGCAGCGGACCCACGCTGCCCGTGAGAACGCCGGCCAAGGTATCCGCGCACTCCTTCGTCGGGATCACCGCCGCCACCGACGTCGTCCGCTTCTCGGCGCGCAGCCGCTCGGGCGGGAACGCGCTTGCCACGTAGCGCCGCTCCGCCGCCCATGAGGACACGGCGAGGTCCACCGACAGCCCTCGCGCCGCCCGGCCGGTGTGACGAGCGGAGGTGCGCACGCGAACGTCGTCGGTGCGCAGGATCGGGATGCCGGCCCGCGCCAGCCGCTCAGCGAACGCGGCATCCTCGAGCGCGGCCACCGGCTCGAGTCCGCCGACCGCGCGATAGACGCCGGCGGTGACCCCAATCGAAGCGCCCGCGAAGTGGTGGTGGGCGGCGGCCGGATCGGTCCTGCGGACCCGCTCAAGCCGGGCGAGGGCGTCACGCTCGCGACGCCGCAACACCTCCGGCGCCAGCCGGTCTGATTCGTCCGGCGCGAGCTCGATCAATCCGGCGACCGCGCGAACGCCGGCACGGACGTGCGCAAGTTGGCGCGCGAGCCAGTCCGGGGCCGGCCGGGAGTCGGCGTCCGTGCATGCCACGAGGCCGTCTTCGGCCCCCTGAGCCAGCAGCCGCTCGGCGGCGACATCCATGCCCACCCGCCGCGCCGCCCCCGCGCCCGCGCCAGGCCCATCGAGCAGCGAGAGCCGGACGGAAAGCTTCCTCGCGATTCGCTCTGCCACTCGCCCGGTTTGGTCCGAGCACACGTCGAGTACCAGGATGACCTCGAACTGGTCGCGGGGCACCGTCTGCGCCCCGAGCGCGGTCACGCACCCCGCGATGTGCTCCTCCTCGTCGTGCGCCGGGATCACGATGATGCTCGCTAGCGCCACGGTGCTCCCTCGGCGATCAGCGAGCGGCCGCGCTCGTAATCCTCGTCGGCCTTGTGTGTGAGCACGCCGACGACTCTCCCGTCGCGGCCGTACCAGACGGAGAACGCACCAACCTCGTGCTGCTCGAGTCGGGACTGGTCGAACCCATCTCCCCACGCTGCGTACTTGAGTGTGCGGTCGCCGATCGTCGACCAGAACCCAGGTACGGCGTCCCAGCGCGCGTCCTCCCCGGCGGCGCTACGGCCCGCGATTTCGCCCTGACCGAGCGCGTCGCCCCAGTGCTCTACGCGCACCGAGCGACCAGCGGCCATGTTCTCGGCGAAGGCGACATCGCCGGCGGCGTAGAGGCCATCCTGGGTGGCGCGCATCGCGGCGTTGACCGGCACGGCGCCTGCGCATAGCTCGAGCCCCGCGGTCGCCGCCAGCTCGCTGCGCGGCGACACGCCGGCGGCCATCACGATGACCGTGCCTTGCGCGCCGACCGCCCCTGCCCGCACCTCGAGCCGGCCATCGCCGACCGCGATCTCGTCGACCTCCGCTCCAAGGTTGACGTCTACGCCTTCGGTCTCGAGCCAGCGATGGATCTCCCGTGCCGCCTCGGGACCGAGGCGTTCGGCGTTGGGCTGCTCCTCGTCGGAGATGAGCGTCACCTTGTGGCCGCGCCGACTGAGCGAGGCCGCGATCTCGCAGCCGATGAACCCCGAGCCGATCACGACGACCGGGTCTCCGGCTGCGAGGCGTCGGATCAGATCGCGCACGTGGTCGAGGGTCCGAATCACCCGAACCGCCGGGTGATCGGCCCCCGGCACCGGCAGCCGCGTCGGCTCGGCGCCGGTCGCGAGCAGACAGCTTCGGTAGTGAAGCTCACGGCCGCCCGACAGCGCCACCACGCGGCCGGCCGGGTCGAGGCGCACCGCGCGGCCGCACACCAGGCTGACGTCGTACTCCTTCAACCAGGCTTCGGCCTCGATCGGGAGCTGATCCTCGCTCGCCTCGCCGCGGAGGAACTCCTTCGTGAGAGGAGGACGGTTGTACGGCATCCGATGCTCGTCGGTGACGATGCCGACGGCGCCGCGACCTCGGGTATCCCGGAAAGCCCGCGCCGCCGACAGGCCGGCGGGGCCGCCGCCGAGCACTAGGAGTTCGAACTTGTCGCTCACAACCGCTCCAAGACGTCGAGCCGGTAGTCGTCGGTGCCGCCAGAGGTCACCGACTGCAGCCACGGCTGCTCGCGAAGGACCGCGTGAACCTGCTGGGCGTCGAGTGGCCGCTCCGGGCCGGCGGGACGCCAGTGAGCCGCGACCAACCGGGCGCCGGGCACCATCACCGACTCGAGCCGCCCGACTGTCCGGGCCAGTTCGGAGGCGGTCAGGTAATACAGGATCTCCGAGGCGACTATGAGGTCGAAGCACCGGATGGGGACGGCGTCGGGAATCTCGCCGAGGATCACATCGACATCCGGGACGTGGGCCAGCCGCCGGCGCGCGGCGGCGACCGCCGTAGGGGCACCATCGACCGTGGTCAGCCGCTCGCAGCGGGGCGCGAGCAGCTCGGTGAACACGCCGATCGACGCGCCCAATTCGAGCGCATCGGCGAACGGACCCTCGCCGCACGCCGAGAGTGTCGCCTCGTACTTGTTGCGCTCGTACTCGCTTGTCGCGTATCCCCACGGATCGGGATCCAGCCGGTAGCGGGCCTCGAAGTCGGCGAGCGACATCCGCGCCATCTCAACGCTCCCCGAGCGCCGCGTCGCCCAAACGCGCGAGTAGCGGGTCCAGACGATGCTGGAGCAGGAACACCTCGAGGTCGCGCCGGGCGCGGTCGAGCGCGGCGCCGCGCGCGAACGGCCTCGACCCGCACGCGCGCGCGGCCTCGTCGAGCAGCACCCGGCACGCATCCGCGATGCCGACCCGAGCGTGCACCGCGATGTCCGGCAAAGCGTCTTCGTCGGCGTCCATCGCCTGTGCCCCTCGCTCGATCCACAGGCCGATCGTCCGCTGGGCGGTAAGGATGCGGCCGGCCGCGAGCGCCTCGAGGGGCCCACGCCCGGGCCGTGCCGCGATTTCATCGAGCGCAGCGCGCTCCGCCGCGTCGGCCATCCCCGCCCAGCTTGCCGCGGTGCGGAGCGCGTCCCGCGAGAACCACGGCTGCGCCGTCACCGACCCGGGCGCGCCAAACCGTGCGATCACCGGCGCGTCCCGGAATATGACCCGGTGCGAGACCGATGCCCGCAGACCATGGGATCGGTACCAGCCCGGATCGACTTCGACGCGGCTGTCGGTGAGGTCGACCCACACCCCCACCGGTGGCCCCTCGCCCGGCTGCCGGGCCAGGATCAGAGCGCGATCGAGACCGCCGGCGCCCGAGCAGAACGTCTTGACTCCGCGTAACGCGTCGGCTCCGTCGAGCTCGAGCAGGGTCGCGGGCGGTCCCTCTCCGGGGGCCGGGTCGCCGCCCCACACGCCCGCCCGCAGCCGCCGGGCGGCGACCGCGGCCAGCTCACGGTCTCGGACCTCGATGGGGGCTTGCACCGCGAGGCGTTCGATGGCATTCAGATGCCCGTCGAAGATCCGCCCGACCGACCCGTCGGCATACGCCACCCGCCTGACGAGGTCGAGCTCGGCCGCCGCCGGCGGGCGCGACGTTCCCGCGTGGGCGTTCCACGCAAGCATCCCGGCGCGCTCGAGGAGCGCGATCGGCTCGTCGGGAAAGCTCGGCGTCGCCTCGTTATCGCGCTCGGCGGCGCCGGACGCGATCTCGGCGAGCACGTCGTCAAACCCGGACGGTGCCGCGTCCACCGATGCGCTCACTCCGCCGTCCCCAGCTCGAGACCGGCCTCGATCGCGTGCTTGGCCACCAGCCGGGTGTAGGCGATCGTCTCTCGCGCGTCCATTCTCGTGGCGCCCGGACCGATCCCGTCATGGGCGAGCACAATCGCGCGGGCGCGCAAGCCGTGGCGGGTGGCGCGAAACATGTCGCCGGCGGCGTCGCCTCGCCAGTCATGGGTGTCGAGCGTCCAGCCGACGATCCGCAACCGGTTCTCCCGCGCGACTCGATGCGACCACGCTGCGGTGTCGCCCCAGGGAGTTCGCCAGAGCGTCGGGCGCACGCCCACCGACCTCAGCAGGTGCAGCGCACGCGCGGTGTCTCGCCGTCCCCAATCGATCGAGCGGTGCGAATGCCGGACATGCTCGTCGCAGTGCAGTCCGACCTCATGGCCGCCGGCGAGGATCTGCGAGAACACGCCCGGGTAAGCGACCGCGCGCGATGCGATCGGAAAGAACGTGGCGCGGGCGCCGACGTCCCTGAGCACGTCGAGTAGACGCGGGGTCCAGTCCGGATCCGGACCGTCATCGAAGGTCAACGCCAGCCTCGGCATGAGCACCCCCTACCCGGCGAGACGCTCACCGCACCTAGGCGACGATGATTCGCCGCGCCGCCGAGACCGGCGTTACTGATCTTGTCCGCGATCCCGCCGACCGGACATGCGAGGGCGCCGGCGTCCTCGGCCGCTTCTCGCTGCAAGCGGTCGGGCACATCTGCCGTTGGCTCGAGGTAGAAGATCTCGAGAATCAACTCGGGTGAGGTGACCGACTCACTCACGTACGAGCACACCTGGCGGCCGGCGATGCCCTCGACGGCATCGAGAAACGCGCTGAACATCGTCTCCTGAAACGTCGGCCGGGTCTGGCGCACGGTATTGAGTTGACCTCGTTCGATCAGCGTTCGCTCGACGGTCAGAAACGCATCACGAAGCCCGGCCATGAGCAGCTCGTCGTGCACCTGCGACTGCTTGTCGGCACCTGATGACACGACCGCGACACTGGTTCATTCCCGAGCCTGTACCTCAGTCGACGCGTTCGCCTGACGACCGCTAACCGGATCAACGAGGAACAGCTCCTCCTCAACGCCGAGCGAGAACGGCTCTCCCGAGCCGAACGCCGTTGTCGATCTGTTCATCCGAACTCAAAGTTCAAGTCCCCCGACCGCCCGATCGGTTACCACTTTGATAGTTAGGGTGCTCCACATCGTGGAACCGAGGAACCCCGGTCGTCCTTCACGGCATGACAAACCCGCCCCCCAGATGCGACCGGCGGAACGCCTTGGGGCACGCGTCCAGGTCGGCGGCGGACGCGGCTGTCCCAGCCTGCCTGACGGAGGGGCCTCGGCTTCGAGAGGTGTGAAATTCAGTAGTAGTGTCGTCGCCCGCCGACGGCACGTCCCAAGGAGCCAAGCACGACCAGAATCAGCCCGACAACTACGAGGATGATTCCAATCGACCACAAAATCGCGATCTTGGCGATGAAGCCGATTATGAGCAGGATGATGCCCAGAATGATCATTTTGTTCTCCCGACAGTCAACGGGCGCCGCCCTGACCCCGCAATACGTCGAGGAGGGCTCTACCCGGGAGAGCATCAATCCACTCAGGCGCACGACCCTCGAGCCGCGGAGGCCTTTCAAGTGTCCTCGCGGCGCTCTGCGCGCGACAGGCGATGCCTCAGCTCTGCGGTCCGATCTCGACGACTCGAGCGGCGCCCGGGGGGCTATTCGACGGTCATGACGACGACGGTGGCGTCGTCGTCGAGGGGTTCGCGCCAGCAGTCGGTGACCGTCTGTTGGATGGCCATCGCGGTCGATGCAGCGGTGGGGTGCTCGGTACGGTCGAGCGCCCGCTTGAGCCCGTCGATGCCAAACAGTTCGCCGGTCTCGGTTCGTCGTTTGATGATTCCGTTGGTTACGAGAATGAGGCGTTCTCCGGAGTGCAGCTGGCGGTTGGTCGGCGTGAAGCGGGGGTCGGTGTCGTCTGAGCCGAGCGGAGGGTGTTTGGGGCCTTCGAGCTCGTTCAGGTTGCCGTCGGTGTCGATCAGGTAGGCGGGGGGGTGGCCGCAGTTGACCCAGGTGAGGGTCGCGGTCGCGGCGCGCCATCGTGCGATGATCGCCGTGATGTGGAAGTCCCGGTTGCCTAGCTGATGAACCGTCTGGTGAACGCTCGCGAGCGCGGACTCGAGGTCCTGTCCGCTGCGCCGCGCGGCCCGGAGCGCTCCCAGGGCGGCCGCCCCGAGCCCGGCGGCGGTAGGACCATTGCCTGGGGCGTCCGCGATCGCCAGCCACGCTCCGTCGCGGTTCTCGACGAAATCGAACCAGTCGCCGCCGACTTCGTACGTGGGAAGCAGGGAGCCGGCTAATTGCGCGCCGGCGATTCGCGCGATGCGGGGGGGAAGCAGGTGCTGCTGGACCTCGGCGGCCGGCGTGGTGGGTTTGCGGCGCCGCGCAGCCTCGATGTAGTCGGTGTAGTCGGTGGCGAGCTCGAGGGCCGCAGCGCCCTGTTTGGCGATGTCGGCGAGGGAGGCGACGGGTGTGCCGACGCATAGGAGCAGGCCCGTTACGCGACCACGCAGCCAGAGCGGCTCGGGGACGCAGCCGGGGAGTTGCTGCTCGAGTCGCTCGTAGAACTCGGGTAGGCCTTCGGGGGCTATTTCGGGTCCGAGTGCGGGGGGGTCTTCGAGTCGGTCGGGGAATTCCTCTGAGCCCGCGAGCCTGAGTAGGTGTGAGCCGTCGATGTCGACGACATACAGCGCGGCGGCCACCCCGGCGACGCGACGGGCCTCGGCGACGAGCTGATCGGGGACGAGGTGCGCCGGGACCTCGTCCAGGACGCGCGTTACCTCGAGAGGGAGTGGACTCTCACGGCCCAGCTGGCCGGGCGCGCGGAACGGCATCGTCGCCACGCGGCCGCTCATCCCCGGCACGGAGCGCTGTGTACGAGGTTGGAGTTCGGTGTCCTCGAGCGCCCGCTCGAGCGCCTCGCGGGTAGGGAAATGGCGGTAAAGCGTGGAACGGCCGACGTTCGCGGCCGCGGCCAGTTCGGCCATCGTCACGCGTCGGTCTCCGACGAGTGCGCGTGCGGCGGCGAGGATCCGCTGTCGGCTCGCGACCGCATCGGCGCGACTCGGTCCCGCGGCGCCTGCGCCGCCCGGGCCGTGTGCTGCGGCGGGCTCTGCCACGTCCCACTTTTACCACCTCGGCCGGCATCTCGGGGTAGGTCAGCCGATCCTTGTCCCGAGCAGCGTCCCGGTTGTCCCAAATTTCTCAGCGTTCGGGTTCAACCCTCATCGTCCGGGTACCGGTGGTCTACGGTGTCCCATTTAAATGGGACGAAGTGATCGCGGCGGGTATCGAGGAGGCGCGTAATGGCGGAACCAGTTCGAGCAGGCAGCGACGTGTCGGCGGGGACCGACGAGCGCACGGAGTGCGGCTACGTGCTCGAGCCGATTCGACCGAGCATCTGCCTCCGGTGTGGAGATGTCCGTGAGCGATAGGGCGGCGGCACTCGCGCCGTACCTCGAGACCCTGCTGGACGATCCAGAGGTTCAGGCTGCCGCTCGGCGCGCCGTGACGGCGGGTCGCGAGACCTATCAACGAGCTAGGGGCAAGGGCCCGGCCAAAGCGGTCGAGGACAAGCAGCTTCGGCGCCGGGCTCAGCAAACCCTGGCGGCAACTTGGGAGGTTTGGGTGGCGGTGACCGCACCGGAGACGCGCCGCCGGCCTCGCTGGCGCCGGCGGCTGGTGTTCGTGACCGCGGTGGCCACGGGTGCGTATGTGGCATCTCACGCCGAGATCCGTGGAGCGGCTTTGGGCCTGTTCGGTGGCCACGGCGCGCCGGGCGCGGGCTCGCGTCAATAGCGATTGGGAGGGAGGTACACGATGAGCGAAATACAGGACTCGGAGCTGAGCGATCGGCCGATCGCGGATCTGCTCAAGCAGCTGTCTGATCAGACCGCGGCGCTGGTGCGGCAGGAGCTCGATCTGGCCAAGACCGAGCTGGCCGTCAAGGGCAAGCAGGCCGGGCTGGGGGCGGGCATGTTCGGCGTTGCCGGGATGTTCGGCCTTTACGGCGCCGGTGCACTGACCGCTTGCTTGGTTCTGGCGCTCGCCACGGCGCTGAGCGCGTGGCTCGCGGCGCTGATCGTCGCAGCGATCTATGGCGCGACTGCCGCGGTTCTGGCGCTGGCTGGCAAGAGCAAAGTTCAACAGGGCGTACCCCCCGTACCCGAGCAGACAGTCGAGAGCGTGAAGGAGGACGTGGAATGGACGAAGCAACGAGCGAAGGACGGCCGACTATGAGCGCCGCGTCGGAGGAGAGCCAGCAGAAGTCGCCCGAAGAGATTCGCACGGAGATCGACCAGACGCGAGAGGCGCTCGGCGACACCGTCGAAGCACTGGCCGAGAAGGCAGACGTGAAGGGGCAGGCCAAGGACCACATCGAGTCGATCAAGGCCACCGCCCACCACCAGAAGGCCGAGTTCGCCTCGCGCGCTCGCGAGGCGACGCCCGAGTCGGCTCGCGCTGGCGTGCAGCAGGTCGTCTCGACAGTGAGCCGCCAACCTGTGCCCTTCACCGCCGCCGGCGCGTTCGCCACCGGGGCGTTGGTCGGCTGGCTATTCGGCCGCCGGTAGCGATCACGATGAGCGGTGCACAACGCCTGCAGTCCGTCGGGCAAGAGCCAGAGGATCGAGAGCTCGACCAGCCGACCGATCTTCCCCGTCGTGCCTGGTCGGGAGTCCTGAAGCGAACGCTCAGGGAGTACAAGGCGGACAACCTCGGGGACCTGGCGGCTGCCCTGACGTATTACGGCGTACTCGCGATCTTTCCAATGCTGATCGTGGTGGTATCGCTGCTCGGCCTGCTCGGCCACTCTGTAACCCAGTCGCTGATCCAGAATCTCGGTAAGGCCGCGCCCGGCGCGGCCCGGCAGATATTCACCAGCGCCATCCACAACATCCAAGCCAACCAGAGCACGGCCGGGGTCCTGTTCATAGTCGGACTCGCACTCGCGCTGTGGTCAGCGTCGAGCTACATAGCCGCCTTCATGCGCGCCTCGAACGTGGTGTGGGACGTCCCCGAGGGGCGGCCGATCTGGAAGACGATCCCCATCCGCCTCGCGGTCACAGTTATCACGGTCGTGCTACTAACGCTCATGGCTGTGGCGGTTGTGTTCACAGGCGGTTTGGCCCGGCAGCTAGGGAGCGTGATCGGCGTCGGAAGCTCAGCCGTCACGATCTGGGATATCGCCAAGTGGCCTGTCCTGCTGATCGTCGTCGCCGTGATCCTGTCGATTCTCTACTGGGCCGGGCCTAATGTGCGCCAACCAGGCTTTCGATGGGTAACCCCGGGTGGCCTGATCGCCGTCGCCGTGTGGGTACTCGCCTCCGCGGCATTCGCGTTCTACGTCGCCAACTTCTCCTCCTACAACAAGACATATGGCGCCATCGCCTCGGTGATCGTGTTCCTCGTCTGGCTGTGGATCACCAACACCGTGATCCTGCTCGGCGCCGAACTCAACGCCGAGATTGAGCGCGGGCGTCAGATTGAGGCGGGCCATCCCACTGACCGGGAGCCATACCTGCCGCTGCGCAACGAGCCGAAACGGCGATAGCCCGTAGGTCCTGCAAACCACAATGAAGGTGAGCGATGTCGAAAATGATGTTCCTGCCGGTGAGCGTCGGCGGCGGGCTGCTGGCGGGCTTGATCGGCAAGAAGCTGTTCGCCGTGATCTGGGGAGTCATCGACGATCAAGAAGCACCTAAGCCCCAGTACCGAAACATCAGCCTGCTAAAGCTCGCGGTCGCGCTGCTGATCGAAGGAGCGCTGTTCTCTCTGATCCGGGGGTTGGTCGACCACGGATCACGACACGTCTTCACCCGCATGACCGGGGCGTGGCCCGGAGACGAGGAGAGCGAGCGGAAGTGAGTCCCCGGTCAAACCATCCTCGGAGCAAGGTCCGCCGATGGAACACAGATACCCCCAGCAATCTCGTGAGACACGTGCCGGATGACGATATCCGCGATGAAGTCACACATGCCCTCGCAGAGCTAGCCGGCCGGATGGAGCGCAAGGGAAAAGCGCCATTGGCCACTCGAACCGTCAAGGCACTTCGAATCGCCTCCGCCGCGGCGCGCCGGACAGGGCGAGCCCCCCGGATCCAGCGAGACAACGAAGGGCTGCGCGCCCGTCGCTCAAGCGCCCGTGAAGTGCCAGCGGCCCTTATGCCTGCCGCTCCAGGGCTCCGGGATCGTCGATCTGACGGGAACGCTGGCGACCCACTATCCGCCGATCCGACGCTCTGTCGCACGCAATGCGGATCGCAAATGCGATGAGTCACCTGAGATGTCCGCGCTGCGGTCTCGGCGTTTACCAGCGCTTCCCATTGCTCACACTGCAGTATTGCCCGCGGTGCATCGCACGCAGACGAACGGCGGTGCTCATGGAAGCGGCCGAGCAAGCAGTGTCTAAGGGCGGCGTCGACAGGTCACCAACTAAACCGTCGGCCGCTGAGCCGCGCGCCGATCGATCTGCGTCGCCGAACTCCGGATGAAGCGGGGCGGCCGTGGGCCGCCGCGTTGCTCATCCCCCTAGGCTGCTTCAAGCGAATGCGCGGAGGGGCCGCAGCCTGTCGGCGAGGTGCGCGGCGATCGCTCTCACCACAACGTGGGGGCCAGAGTCTAGCTCGTCGGGTGCCCAGGCCATGTACCTCGGTTCAGACGTCATCGTGCGGGATCCACAGGCCGTTGACGTCAGCCAGCTGAGCGCTCGCGTCAGCCTGGGGGTTCGGAAGGCGACCGGGCATTCGGAGCCGGCGGCCCGGATCAATCTAGGGCCGCTCGCCTCTCCGGGAAGTGACGAATGCCGTCAGCGTGCGGGTCGGTCTCGTGCGACGCGAGCACGCTCGTGGCGGCGTCCCGGGGCGTACGGGGCATTCACGCGCATGTCGCCGGTACCTCAGCGGCGTCGAGGGAGAGCATCGATCTACGCAGTAGACGGGAGACGTGCATTTGCGAATAACCGATCCGCCGGCTGATCTCGCGCTGCGTGAGACCATGCACGAGCCGCAGGCCGAGTACTTGGCGTTCCAGCTCGGTTAGCTCCGCCCAGTTGCTCGCGAGCGCCTGTCGGTCTTCGGCAAGTTCGAACCCGTCGTCCTCGCCCCCCAGCGTCTCCGTGAGTGCGCACCCGTCTTCGTCGTCGTGGGCGACGGGCGCGTCGAGCGAGGTCAGCTCGTAGTTCCTGCCCGCGTCGATCGCCTCTACTATCTGCTCGACCGTGCAGTCGAGCGCCTCGGCGAGCTCGTCAATGGTCGGGGAACGACGCAGCTGGACGGACAGCCGCTCGGCGTGGCGGCTTACCGCCAGCACTCGCTCTTGGAGATCGCGCGGGACGTGGATCGCCCATCCCTTGTCGCGAAAGTAACGCTTGAGCTCGCCCAGGATCGTCGGCGCGGCAAACGCCGTGAACTTCTTGCCGTGCTCCGGATCGAACCTGTCGATCGCATTCAGCAGGCCGATACAGGCGACCTGCACGAGGTCATCCAGCGGCTCGCGGCTGTGCATGTAGCGAACCGCGAGCTTGCGGGCGAAGGGCATGAAGCGGTCCACCAGCTCGTCGCGAGCGGCGAGATCCCGCTCGCGGTAGTACGTGTCGAGAAGTTCTTCGTCGGTTCGACGCGCAAGCTCGCGCGTCTGCGCGATCGTCGCGGGCATCGGACCTCCAGCCTCGAGCAGAGGGCTCGGTGCGGGCGGCGCCGGCTCAGCAGGCGGATCAATCTGCGCACGCGTCGCCATTACAGGGTCCGGGTCTGATTGAACTGCTGGTGGCGGCCGCGACCACCGGCACCACGTGTCTTGGGTGGCCTCCTCGGTGGCATCGCGGCGGCCCGAGATGCGCACTGCGAGCGCGAACGCCTGGGAGCTGCAGCGGTCATAGACCGGTTCGAAGGGCCGGACGTCGCGGAGCAATGAAGTCGTGGTCGAGGTCGTCCTGGCTGGTGGGTTCGACTCGGGGCATCCGTAGGCCCACTGTACAGCATCTGTATAGTTTCTGTCGAGATATTGTAGAGATGAGTTACGATCGGGGCTATGGCCAAGAACGGACGCCTGCGGATCGGAGAGCTGAGCCGACGAGTCGGCGAGAGCCCGGAGCTGTTACGCGCCTGGGAGTTGCGCTACGGGCTGGTGGCACCTGAGCGAACCCCTGGCGGCCTTCGTCTGTATTCCGAGACGGACGAACGGCGCGTACGCGTGATGCGCCACCACATCAACATGGGGCTTTCGGCTTCTGAAGCTGCGCGCCTGGCGAAGCTCGCCGACGCTGCGCCGCCCGAGGCCGCGACGGCAAGCCTGGCCGACGTCGAGGCGGCCCTCGGGCGCAGCTTCGATGCGCTCGATGAGCCCGCCGCGCAGGCTGCGCTCGACCGCGTTTTGATGGCCTTCGGGCTGCGAGCGGTGCTGTCGGAGGTGATCCTGCCATTCCTGCACCAGTTGGGCGTACGCTGGGCCAGCGCCCAGACGAGCGTCGCTCAGGAGCACTTCGCTAGCAATGTCATCGGTGGGCGCCTTCGAGGGCTGACGCGGGGCTGGGGACAGGGCGTCGGACCGCGCGTGATCCTGGCCTGCCCGCCCGGCGAGCTTCACGACCTCGGACTCCTGTGCTTCGGCCTCGTCCTCCGAGAGCAGGGCTGGCGAATCACCTACCTGGGCGCTGACACCCCGATCGGTGACATCGCCGGTACGCTCGACGAGCTCTCCCCCGCAATCGTCGTGCTCGCCGCGGTGACGCCGCAGCGCTTCCTCGAAAGCGCAGACGAGCTGGCGGCGCTCGCAGCTCAAACGCGAGTCGGGATCGGCGGCGCGGGCGCCTCCGCTGCGCTCGCCACCCGGCTGGGCGCTGAGTTACTCGCCGGCGAGCTTCTAGAGGTGGCGGCGGCGCTCACTCCCTGAGTGTCCGTGCGATCCTTCGCGCTCTGATGTACGTCTCGCTGTCTCGGCTGCGGGTTCCGGAGCACGGCGCGCCAGACCTAATCGTGGCCTTTCGCGCACGGGCGCACCTCGTCGAAAACGCCGACGGATTCATCGACCTGCAGGTCTGGCAATCCGATCGCGACGCTGGTGAGATCGTGATGGTGAGCCGCTGGCGAGACCGCGGCGCCTTTACCGCCTATATGAAAAGCGAGGCGCACGCGGCTTCGCACCGCCGGATCGACCCGAGCCTGCAAGGGGTGATCAAGCTGGAGCGGCTCGAGCACCTCCGCACTTACGAGGTCGTGGCCGAGTGAGCCGACCACCCCGCGCGCCCAGCGGCGGCGCACCGCCCGAATCGGCGACACTGCCTGACGGCTCGTCGCTCGAGCTCGTGCCGCTCGCCCGGGAGATAGCCCGTCGCCACCGCCTCGAGTTCCCCGACGAGGTTGATCGCTACGGCGACAGAGGACTCGAGTGGTGCGTGTACGACAACCAGTGGATCCTCTCGTGGTCGATCATGGCGGCCGGCGGATGGGACGACTTCCACGCTCAGCTCCGCTGGCTCGCAGTCATACTCCAGACCCGCGGCTACCCCGTCCAACGACTCGCTCGCGACCTCGAAATAGCCGCCGACGTGACCGCGGACGCACTCACCTCGGCATCAGGTCCAGTCCGCAGCATCCTCCTCTCCGGCGCCGACGCGCTCAGAGCACACTAGCGCGGGCCGGGCCTGCCTCAGAGGCGGTCTGCTGCGTGTGGAACGGCGTCGCAGGCGTCGAGGGAGCCCTCATAGCCGGTTCACGTAAGGACGCTCCAGCTTCCCAGCGGAACTGAAGCTTTTCACTCACGAGGTGGAGACGACGGGAGTCGAACCCGCCACCGTGAGTTGTGGCATCCGCGACCCCTGGTCAGCGACGCGCGCCTGGCGGCGGATGCGCTCGTACGTTCTGACTCGGCAGCGTGGGCGCGTTCCCATCGGAGCGAGCGTGAGGCGCGACCCCAACGTGAAATGCGAGCGGCCCGCCTCCCGCTGTGGGAGCGTCAGGCTGTCGGGTTGGCGGTCGCGAGTTTCGAGCGGAGGAGCACCAGCGGCGCCTCGGGGTCGTGAGGCTGAGGAATCGCGGTCAGTGTGAACTCGGCGATCGCGCCCGGGCGAAAGACGAGGCAGTGGGTCGAGCCGCCGAACTGGAAGTAGCCGAGTTCCTCGCCCTTTCCGACGTGATAGCCCGGTGTCACCTTCGAGTCGATGAGGCACGAGGAGACCTCCGACATGCCGACTGGTACGAAGGCCATCAGCCCGATGACGGGATCGTCGGCTTGGATCAGGATGATCGCCCGAGCCGCGACGTGGGCTAGGTAGGACTGCGAGTTCATGGGCTCGATCGCGTCCTTGCCTTCCGAGTCGGCCTCGGAGTAGTACGTCCCCTCCTGGACGAACGCCCGAAGGATCGTGCCCGCGACCGGGCTGTGCCAGCGGTGGTAGTTGGTCGCGCTCAGGAAGGCCTGATACACGGTTCCGCCGACGAAGTCATCGACCGAATCATCGTTGGCCAGGATGTCCTGAAGCGAATAGGGCTGGCTCTTGATCCAGAAGCGGTCTTGTCGCTGTACGTCGGTGCTGATGCCGTAGGGCGTCGACTCGCAGGCGCTGACGATCACCTTGTCGTCGTCCGGGGAGTCCACCGGGCGCGCGCCGTCCTTGAAGCGTCGGGTGAAGAAATCGTTCCAGGACGTAAAGCCCCAATGCTCGTCCTGCGGGTCGTGCTCGAACTGCTCGATGCCCACCGCGTGCTGGGCCTCGGCGGACTTCCAGCCGGATGGCGAGTCGTTGAGCACGTAGAGCGAGTCGCGGCTGCTGAGGAACTCAGACCAGACGGTCAGGATCTTCTTGAGCATCGCGTTGATCCGCGGGTCCCGATAGGCGGCGAAACCGGCCGCTGTCCCCATCGTCCAGTCGAGAATCGCGCCCAACGGGGTCGCCACCATCGCGGGGCCGAACTCGGGCGCCATCGTCAGCACCTCGTTGATCAGGCGCAACAACTCGTCGACGCTCTCCACGTGCCGCTCGCGGTAGGGCTTAGTGGGTGGCACCTGCGTGATCATCTGGTTGACGTACATCCGCACCAGCGGGTCGCTGTCGATTAGCTCCTGGAACTCGGCGATCACGGGATGCAGGACGATCTGCTCGCCTTTGGCCAGCACCCGTTGCCGGTGGCCGTCGAGCCAAGCTTCCAAGTCCTCGTGGCTTTCGGGAAGCCATCCGGCTTGCCGCCGTACGTCTAGGGCACGCGGCCGCGTCGTCATTGGGGAGACGCTACCCGCCGGCGCCCCACCTGAACGCGGAAACCCGCCGGCTGGAGGATGATGCCGCCCGCGTCACCCACCCGCTCCCGCGGGACCGCGGGGGCGGCCCGCCAGCCAACGGCGACCACCCCGACGTTTCGCGACGGACCGATCGCGGCGTCACGAGTTCGCCGCCAGCAGCTGGACGCCGCTCCTGGTTCGGGCTCGGGTCCTCGTAAAAGTGAAGGCCAACAAGCGTATGCTGGCCCCGGCCTCCCTCGGGACCCTCGCTAGCCGCAAGCCCGTCGCGGTGGTCTCGTGACTTTCCAGCCCGTGGCAACGGTCAGAACCACCGACGAGCGTCGTTCGGATCTCGACGCCGCGGGTTACGTGATGGCAGTGCGCGACGATGGGGATGCGGTTGGCGCCCATTAGCCGGCCGAGGTCTCGAGCCGAGTCGGCGTTGGTGAGGTCGATGTAGCAGCGGTGGCCGGCGTAGGGGAACGATTCGGCTGATCTCAGCGCGGGCGCGCCGGATGACTCCAGAAACCCGAGTCCATGACTCACTGCACTCCGTCGGTGACCGGAGCAGGTCGCCGATTCGCCTTGCCGCGCGGAGGAGGGCCGTTCGTCTACGGGCGTGCATGCTCGTTGCTGAACAAAAGCAAGGCGCCTCGTGCTTCAGGTGTGCAGGCGTCGGCTTCAATCCGAGCGCCGCGGGTAATCAGAGCTCAGGATTCTCGCGAAAGCGGGCCGCTCTGTTATCGGGTGTCCAACAATCTCGGTGAAATGCTGCTGGCGATCTATCTCAACGACCATCTCGCTGGCGCGACGGCGGGCCGCGAGCTGGCACGGCGTGCTGCTGGGAGCAATCGTGGCTCGAGCCACGGCTCTTTCTTGGCGGACCTTGCCGATCAGATTGACGCGGATCGCGGCTCTCTTCTGGAGGTCATGCGTGTCCTGAATGTGAGGGTTGACCGGATCAAGGTCCTCGGAGGTTGGGGCGCGGAGAAGCTAGCGAGGCTGAAGTTCAACGGCCAGCTCCGGGGCTATTCGCCGCTCAGCAGGATCGTCGAGCTCGAGGCGCTCAGTCTCGGTGTGCACGGCAAACTCGCGCTGTGGCGGACGCTGCGAGAACTGGACCTCGCCGAGCTCAGCTCGGCGCCCGTCTCGCTCGCGGACCTGATCATCCGCGCCGAACAGCAGCTCGCGGGATTGGAGTCCCATCGCCTCCAGGCAGTCGCACAGGCCTTGTCGTGATCGAGGGCGATGCCGCGACCGGCTCTGGGGCCTGATCGGGCATCGATCACAGGCTGCGCAGGAGAGAATTCTCCACAGCCTGCCGACACTGCCCCCACTTCAAGTGGTCGGTCGCCGGGCGGTGTGCGCTCCGACTACCCGCACGTCCGGCCCGTGGCTGGCTGGTCCAAGGAGCAAGATCTGTGCCGCTGGGCGTCCGGGCTATCCGTCGACGCCGCTGGCGAGGTCTCCATCAGCACGGGGATCCGTGCGTGGGCAATGCAGCGCGGGCAATACTGCGGCGCGATCTCGGAGTGACGCGGGGTAGACGGTTAGAGGTCCCCGATGATTACGGCGTCGGCGCGACCGGTGGTCTCCTGGAGCTCTTCGAAGTCGCGTTTGACTTCCTCGTTCATGATCAGCGCGACGCGGTGGTAGCCGCGCTCGCGGCAGTGCCTAACGGCGAGCGCAGCCGGGGTGATGAGCTCGCGGTCATCGACCTCCAAACCAAGGCGGGCGAGCTTGTGGAGTGTCCGATCGCGTGAGTGCGCGGTCGTGTTGGTGACGAAGCGGAGCGGCAGCCCGCGCTCGCGGAGCCGGCGTACAGCCTCCGCGGCGCCGGCGATCGGCTCCTCCTCGAGGTACAGCACGCCGTCGAGATCGATCAGCAGCGCGCGGACATCCTCGAGCATCCTTCGCACCATCGCAGATCGCCAACCGCGTTACGCTCGAGCGACGAACACCAGCTCGCGGGCCGAGGTTCGTTCGGCCCGGGCGTGTAGCGTGCCGGGTCGTGCCTGATGGTCCTGGCGGCAAGCTCGATCGGCGGGTGCTGCGGGCGGCTGAGGCGGCGCTGCACGGCGGAAGTTCGTGACCGCGATCGACGTGCTGATGAGTCTGGGGTGGCTCGAGCCGCGCCGGGTGGATGAGTGGCGCCAAGGGCGGATCGCGTATCTGGAGGCGATCGTGACCGCGAGCCTGGGGAAGATCTCGACCGCGATGAAAGTGTTTCGCAATTGGGCCCCGGCGCGCGGCTTGACACCGAGCGAGACCGCATATGTGGCGCGCACCCGCGACCGGCGCCCGCTGCGATTCTCCAAGTCGGGCGATGCGGGGATCGAGCGGGCGTACCGCACGCACTGCGTCTCACCCGACCTGTCCGAACCCAGGCGGGAGCGGTTGGCCGAGCGTCAGAGCCGGCCGCCCGATCTGGTCGTCGTCTCCCCAGTCAAGCAGTGGACGTGCGCGGTGTGCGGCAGCGACGCGGGCGGGTGGCTGATCATGGAGGACCCAGGACCGGTGTGCATGGCCTGCGCCGACATGGATCATCTCGTGTTCCTGCCGTCCGGCGATGCCGCGCTGACCCGGCGCGCGAACAAGAGCAGCCGCCAATCGGCGGTCGTGGTCCGCTTCAGCCGTGCGCGAAAGCGGTACGAGCGCCAGGGGATCCTGGTCGAGGAGGACGCGCTCGAACGCGCCGAGCAGCAATGCCTGGCCGATGAGGAGTCCCGGGCGCGGCGGCGCGACCGGGACGCCGAACGACGCGCCGGCGAGGACCTCGAGCTTCAGGCGCGGATGGCGGTCGAGATCGGCAAGCTGTTCCCGGGCTGCCCGCCCGGGCGGCCCGACGCGATCACCAGACACGCCGCGCAGCGCGGCAGCGGCCGGGTGGGACGCAGCGCCTCCGGACGAGCACTCGACCCCCAAGCGCTCGAGCTGGCAGTACTGGCATCCGTCCGCCACCAAGACACCGGATACGACGAGCTGCTGATGTCAGGAGTTGACCGCGCTACCGCCCGCGACCACGTGCGCGACCAGGTCAACACGATCCTGAACCAGTGGCGCCACCGATAAGCTCGAACCCGCACGCGAGCGCCCAGACGCTGCCGAGTCTCGCCGGACCCACGCCACGAACGCCGCTCACCGGTCCTCTCGCTAACGCCGTGCGCCACGCGGCACCGTCCATCCAGCTCGACACCCATCTACGCGCCGCGCGGGCACCAACACACCCAGGTACGACAAACCCGAGGCCCGCGCCCGCTGCAGCCGAAACAGCCCGGCCCGGCGTCCGCAGACTTCCGCTACAACGTAAAGCAGCTCCCCAGCATCAGTGCCCCTCCTCGTCCTGAGCGGCACTCGTGTCTCAGACGCCCGGTTTGAGACGTCGCCATCCAGCTGCAGTCCACCGCGGATGTGACTTGCCGCTAGTTCGGGGGCCCGACATGGCCTTTCAGGCTCGTGGCTTCTCCCTTTCGCGCTTCGCAAGCGTCTACCTCGATCGGGCGAGACCGCGGCTCCTCGTCGTGCGCCCATTTGACTGCGCAAAACGATCTTCAGCGGACGAACGTATGCAATTGCTGGAACGAGTCCGAACCCTCGGCCAAGCGGTGGTGAACTTGCCGCCGTGGGGCAGGGACCGGCCACCTCTAGTTGCATTGCCCGCCCGAAGCCGTGCTTCAGTCACGAGCAGATCGACGGGTTCGTGAGCTTGCAGCACCACGGGTCCGCGGGGCCGACGCGCGTTCCGCGTTCTATCCGACCGCTCGCGCAACACGACAAAAGCTTTCTAGTCCAACTGCCGCCAGCAGACCAACCATCTGCGACGGTCCTTACCTTTACATGCACTATCTGAAGACCAGTGAAGCGGCGACGCTACTCAACGTCAGCTCGAACACGCTGCGTCAGTGGGAGGCTAGGTTCGATTTCCCAAAGCCGCAGCGATCGCCGGGTGGGCACCGGATGTACATGCATTGCGAGGTGGCCGCGTTGCGAGCGGCGCTTTACGACGGGCTGTCGGTGTCGTCGGCTGTCTCGCACGCGCGAGGGGCGCTCGCAGCCGACAACAACTCGCTCGTCACCGCGCTTGGGTCCTACGATCGCGAGCGCGCGGATGTGGCGATCGAGGTGGCGCTGGGGTCACGCTCGGTCGAGAACACCGTCGACGAGGTGCTGCTGCCCGCGCTCGAGCAGATCATCCGCGAGCAGACGGTAGATTCGGCGGCATGGGCGTTCGCCGCGCCTTGGGCAGCCGATTGGCTCCGGCGTGCTACCCGGCTTGCGCCGCCGCCGGTGCGGCCGCGGTCGATCCTGGTCGGCGACGCGTCGCGAGACGAGCTCGACCCCGACGCCCCGCACATCCGCGCGCTTGAGCTCTTCTGCGGGCGGGCCGGCGTCAAGATGATGAGTCTCTCCGCGCGCGGCGTCGCCGGCATACGTGACGCACTCGCCGCGCACCGGCCCGATGTAGTCGTGTTAGCTGGCGCACACATGGCCGACGATACAGTCGCAAGCTGGACGCAGGCAGTGAGACTCGCAGCGGGGCCGATCCCGATCGCGCTCTACCGCCGCCGATACCACCTCACAGGTATGCCCACCACAGGCACGAACCTGTTGTCGTCCCGCGCGACTGACGCGCAACAGCGCCTGCTTGAACTGGTCGAAGCTGAGCAGGTGCGAACGACGAGCCGGCCGGCACCGGCCGCCAGCTACTCGAACGTGGTCACTGGCAACCAGCGGGCGATACCCATCTAAACGCCAACGACCCCGTCGGCCCGTCTGCGTATCGGGGCGACGGTTAGTTGTCGCCGGGAGCGGGGTTGGTCGGGTCCGATACGGCACGCGCTGGTCGTAGACCAGCTCCAGTACACGGTGGCGAGCCCGACCGCGCGGCCGTCGGCGTCGCGAGCGATCAGCTGGAGTCCCTCGCGGCCGGGGTCACCGAGCAGCGCTCGGGCCAGGGCGATGAGATCCACGTCGGTCGGGGAGGCCTTGTAGAAGTCGCAGTAGCCGCGCATCAGCCAGAGGAGGTCGTTGAGATCGCTCGCGTTGACGCGCCGGATGGTGTGTGTGTTCGCGCTCATGTGGTGGCCGGGAGTCCGAACCTCACCGGGTTGGAGTCGTGGAAGGTGTTGAGCTCATCGGTCTGTCGTGGCCACGACCCCAGCGAATATCGATTGTGAGGCTCCGTCGCAATCCGGTCCGTTCCTCATCGTTGCTGTTCGTCGCAAGACGCGTGAGATGACGGTGTTCGATCGTCACTCAGGTGTTGCCGCTGGGTGTGAGGACGATTAGCGGGATGACACGGGGGGTCTTGCCGGCGAGTTCGTGCAGCTGCGGGTAGCGTTCGGCTGCTTTCGCGAACAGGCGCTCGCGCTCCGTGCCGGTCGCCTCCTCGGCCACGACATCGATCGTCTCGCTCCCGACCTCGATTCTCGTGTTCGGCTGCGCCTTGAGGTTGTGGAACCAGTCGGGGTGCTTGGGCGCTCCGCCGTTCGCGGCCCAGATCAGGTAGCACCGATCGTCGGGTAGGTATGCGACCGGGTTGACGCGGCTCGCGCCGGACTTCGTGCCGGTGTGGTGGAGCAGCAGCAGCGGCGTTTCCTGCCACATGCCACCAACGCGTCCTTGGTTGGCGCGGAACTCCGCGATGATCGTGGCGTTGTACTCAGAAGGGGACGTGGACATCTGGCTTCTCTCGCTCTCCGTTACTCGCTGGTGTACTCGTCGTGGCGGCGCCACCAGTACCCGGTCTCGTTGCGGCCGAGCGGCGCCAGGTCCAGGTAGCGGTAGGTTCCCATCAGCTGCTCGACCCCACGGGCGTAGGTGGAGTAAGTGTGGTACGGGACCCCGTCGGCGAGCGCGAACGCGCTCATCCCCGGCGCCTGCTCCCCGGGATCGTGGATGTGGCGAAAGTTGTATTCGGCGCCGCTGTGCTGCTGCTCGTCGGTGAAGGCGGCGCCGAAGTCGTACTTGAAGTCGCTGCCGAGCGATGAGACCCAGGGGAATCGCCAGCCCATCCGCCGCTTGTAGCGGCGGAGATCCTCGAGCGGCGCGATCGACTCGGCCACGAGCGTAACGTCGTGGCCGCCCAGGTGCGGAGCGACGCCGTCGAAGTGGTCGGCGACGAACGAGCAGGCGGTGCAGCCCGGGTTGCGCTCGTCGACGTCGTCCCCGTAGCCGAACATGAAGTGGTAGACGAGCAGTTGTGAGCGTCCCCTGAACAGATCGGCGAGCGACGCGGCCCCCTCGTCGGTGTCGAACCGATACTCCTTCTCGATCCGAATCCAGGGCAGCTCCTGCCGCCGCCGCGCGAGCTCGTCGGCCTGTCTTGTGTGTCCCTTTTCCGCTTGGAGCAGCTCCAGCCGCGCTGCAAGCCACTCGTCACGTGTTCCCGTCCTGTGGTCGGTCACTATCTTGTCTCCCTCTCGTCGTCAAACAAGTTGGTTGGCCCGTGCCACCGACGGCGTCTCACATCGAGATCGGGTCGTATTCGTCGTGGCGGCGCAGCCAGCTCATCGGCTGATCGCCTTCGCTGCGGCCCTTCGGCGCGCGGTCGAGGATCGCGTAGTGGCCCATCAGGAACTCCGTGCCGCGGGCGTAGCTGGAGTAGCAGTGGTAGACGGTGTCGCCCTCGCGCGCGAACGTGCTGACGCCGTGTCCCTCGGAGAAATAGCCCTCAAGGGTCGTCCCGGTCGCGCTCGCGTTCTGGCCGGTGACGAGCGGCAGATTCTCGCGGACGGCCGGCTGCTCGTTCAGCCGCTTCAGAAGCAGCAGTTCGTTGGCCTCGAGCAGCGGTGCGGCTGGGTCGTGCGTCATGCCCTCGCCAGCGGATACCCCGAAGTCGAGGTTGAAGTCGCTTTCGTGGCTGGATGCCCAGTCGAAGCTCCAGCCCATGCGCTGCCGGTAGGCGAGCAGCTTCTCGATCGGTGCGCGCGAGACGCAGACCATCGTCACGTCGCACGCCTTGAGGTGGGCGAGTACGCCGTTGAAGCTGTCGGCGGTCAAAGAGCAGGCGGGGCATCCGGCCTCGTACTGGGGGCCGAACATGAAGTGGTAAACCACGAGCTGCGAGCTGCCGTCAAACAGCTCCGCGAGCGTTCTGGCCCCGCCGGCGGTCTGGAGCGTGTACTCCTTCTCGACCGGCACCCAAGGAAGCTCCCGGCGCTGTCGGGCCAGCTCATCGCCCATCCGCGTGAGCTCCTTCTCGCGGTCTAGCAGCTCGGCGCGCGCGACCTCCCATTCCTCGCGCGTTGCGGTCCTGTGCTCCGGCATCTGCTGGCTCCTCGGGTAGCTGACAGGTCAGCTATATAGTTAGCAGAGTGGCTAACGATTCGTTCGGTGCTCTCGCCCATCCACTCCGGCGCGCGATCGTCGAGCGCCTCAGCCGAGAAGGACCAGCAACCGTCGGTGAGGCGACGCGCGACTTGGGGGTCTCAAAGCCCACGATCTCGCGGCACTTGCGAGTACTCGACGAGGCAGGCATCGTGAGCCGCGTGATCGACGGCAGAACCCACCGGCTCGCGCTGCGGCCGGAGGCGCTCGCCGAGGCCTCGGACTGGATCGAAGCGCAGCGGACCCGATGGGAGCCACTGTTCGACGTCGTCGGCGAGTACCTTGAGGAGCGGAAGGAACGGCGGTGACCGACGAGCCCGGGCGCGAACTGCGGATCGAGCGGACGTTCGCAGCTTCGGCCGAAGAGGTGTTCGACGCGTGGACCAGCCCCGAAGTGATGCGGCGCTGGTTCCACTGCGACCCCGACTGGGACACGCCGGTGGCCGAGGTCGATCTCCGGGTGGGCGGGAAGATCCGAGTGGTGATGCGCAGACCCGACGGCACCGAAGTCGAAGCGCAGGGCAACTTCATGCTGATCGACCGGCCGCACCGGTTGGTCATGACCTGGACCTTCGACGACGATCCGTCCAACCACCAGCGCCTCGAACTCTCACTCTCGGAAGCCGAGGGCGCGACCATCGTGCTGTTGATCAACAGCCGCATCTCGACCGACGAGCGCCGAGACGAGCAGGCGGAAGGCTGGCAGGGATGCCTAGACGAGCTCGACCGGCTGTTGGCTAGTTGACTCGATATCCGGAGCAGCCGGGTTCGTACGGCTCGAAGCGAAAGCGTGCGCGGCCCAGCGCCGGCGTAAGAACGATCACCGGCATGACGAGGTCGGCCTCAACCGAGCAGTTCCGGCTCCCGGGACGCGTGGCCCGGAACGCGACGAGGCGCCCGCCGTCGGGCGCTGCCGCTTGAGGCAGCAGCCTGCCCAAGCGGCGGGCGAGATGAGCGCTCGGGACGAGTGGCAGCACTCCGCTTCGCTGGTCGCCGGACTGCTCCTCCGCGGCGTAACGGAAGTACCGCGCGATTTGCAGAGCAAGTGTCCGGCTGCAGCAGGGTCGCGTCCTGGTCCTCGCCCACGAGCGGGTCGCGCCCCACACGGCGCGCTGTGCGCTGAGGGTTCCCCCGCGGACGCCGGGGGCCGCAGGTGGTTCCGGTTTGGCGCGCGGGGCCGGTGTTCACCTGACGGTGAAGTAGGCGGCTGCGTGGGAGAGTTGCTGGTCGGTCGGGCCGGGGCTGCGGGGAGCCGGCGAGTGCCAGATCGGTGAGGTGAGGAGCTGGTAGCGGCCGGGACACCAGGCGAGGCGAGCGATGGCGCGGGCCGAGAGTTGGTAGGTATAGGTGAGGGTGCCTGCTCGAGTCGCGGCGATGCCCGGCGGGATGCGTACGAATGATGGCCGCGACATCCAGTAGAAGCATCCGGGGCCGGTGGGGCCGAACATGTTGGCTTCCAGGACGGGCGCGACGTTGGAGTGCGCGGCTGCCGTGGGTGTGGTAGAGCCGGATCGTGAATGTGGTGCTGGGGGCGCCGGACTGCGGTGCGATCGCCATCTCGGGTGGCTGGAGCCCGCGGGGTTCGGCGATCGGGGTGAGGTGCTTGGGTATCGCGGTGATCGAGTTCACCGGGCCTTGGGTGATGACCGTTCCTGATACGCCCGCGAGGAGCGTTCCCGTCCGAGGATCGAAGATCAACGGCAGGCCGCCGCCCTGGGAGAGCGCCACGCCGGTGCGTCCAAGCGCGTCATGTGCGCCGTTCGTCGCGCGTACACCCGGAAGTGTCTTCGCGACAGCGAACAAGGCCGCGCGCAGTCGAGCCGGCAACGGACTGGCCTCGAGGTCAGAGATCGCGATCAGAGCTTGTCCTGTCTGGCCGGCTGGTCCTCCGAAGTAGCGCGGACGCAGCCGCGCGACGATCTGGCGGTGGTGGCTGCCGGGGAGCACGTAATCGTTCAGATCACGTGTCGTCTGGGCGGCCACGGCCCGCTCGATGCGGCCGCGCAGAGCGCGTAGTGCTGGTTGGCAGCGACTGCAGCTCGCTCGGGGTGAACAACCCATCGCCGGGGTTGCGATTGTTGATCGCAACCCCGTTGACGGTGCCGGTCGCGTTGGCCTGCGGTGCGAAGAGCCCGTCGCCGCCGATCACCGCATCGCTTGACGCGCTGGCATTCGACGGCTCGATTACGCGCTGGCGCCAGGTTCCATCGGTGCCGATCCATGTCTCGATCGTCTCCCGCCCCGAGGGCTCCGCGCTCCCGATCACCGGCGCGCCCGCGGCAACGACGGTACGCGTGTACCAGTAGCGGACGGGGAGCCCGGCCACCCTCACGGCGGCCCCCGTCGGTCGGCTGCCGCCCGTCAGCGACCGGCCTCCGTCCGCGCTCTCGATGGTGTCCACCGCGCCGCCGATCCCGACCATCCCCGCTACGAGCAACGCCAGGCGGATGCGTCGGCGCCGACGGCGGCGCGCGTGCTGCCACGCCTCCTCAATCAGTGCCTGCAGCTCGTCCGGTCTGGGCGGACGCGACGGCGCCGTCGCGGTCACGAGCCAGCTGGACCCATACGCATAATGACGCTAATATAACTAGCACCATGCTGGAGGTCAAGATCGACCAGACAGACGCGACCGACCTGCACGAACAGGTCGCCGCGGAGATCCGACGCGCGATCGCCGAAGGCGAAGCAAGCCCCGGAGAGCGCCTGCCCCCCGCCCGCGACCTCGCCGCCGTCATCGGCGTGAACACCAACACCGTATTACGAGCACTGCGCACCCTCAGAGCCGAGGGCCTCGTCGAGTTCCGCCGCGGCCGTGGGATCACCGTCACCGCCCACCCCGAGCAGGGAGCCGTCATTGCCCGCACCCGAGACCTCGTCAACTTCGCCCGACACCACGGATACGAGCGAACCGAACTCGTCCGCATCATCCAAAATCTCAGCTGACAGGCGTCCGCTGAACGTTGCTTGGTCTACCGGTGCCCTGCGCTGTTTACCGGTAGGCCAATCCATGGCGAGGCGGTCGCACCGGGCCGGGGGCTGGGGCGGCAGGGATTCGCGGTATCGCGGCTCGGACGCGATTTGCTTTTACGCTTGGCCGGTCTCGAATCGAGTGATCCGATCGCCGGACAGTTCGAAGCGCCATCTGGTGCGCATCTGGCCCCAGGTGGAGTTGGAGTAGTTCGCGACGAGCGATAGGCCGTCGACTGATTCGGATTCGACCTCCATGTGGGCGTTGGAGGCGAAGATCTCGCGCTCGGTCCACTCAGCTAGATCGCGCTCGGACCCGTCGTCGGACATCGTTGCTGTCGGCGTCAGGATGGCGAAGAACGCGTCTTTGTCACCGGCGTTGAGCGCCGCTACGAACTTCCTGAGGACGGGGTTGTCCGGCTCCATGCGCGCATGTTGCCACCTCTCAGATCGCGGGCGTCAGGCAGCGAGGATGGAGATGGCTCCAACTGTGTCGAGTTGATAGGGGATGAGTGGATCATCTGGGCGCGACCCGGATTCGGTTCCCGCCTGCATTGCAGGCTGCGGATCGAGATCTCCGAGTGGCTGGATTAGGTCGGGGAGCGCCCCCGGGCGCGTCGGTCATCCGGGCCTATCGATCCGGCGAAGGACCAATGCGCCCCGCAGCCAATTCTGGCCCGACCGTGTCTCTCGGTGGCGGCTGGCGGGGTGTGTTGGTGGGCGGCTAGTGTGTCGAGTTTTTGGGTCGGCGGGTGCGGTTTGGCCCGCGGGCTGCCGAGTCATGATCATTTGACCGGTCCGGAATCTGAGGTTCGTGTGGTAATCGATCGCGCGCGCGTGGAGCTGGGCGCGGGCGATCTGCAGCGGGCGCGTGAGCTTGCCGAGGAGGCGGTGCGGGCTGCCCGGTTTAGCGCTAACGGTGCTGTGTTGGTCGATGCGCTTGAGGTTCTGGCCTCTGCGCACGCTCGTCGTGGCGACCCGGTGCTGGGCTTGGCAGCCGCGCTGGAGGGAGCGCAGCTGGCGCAGGGTGAAGCCGACGTGCGGGGTGAGGCTCGGCTGTTGGCGCTGGCGGCGAGTGCGTATCTGGAGGTGAGCGAGCCGGCTGACGCGCTTGTGCTCTTGGAGCGGGCGATCTCGTGCGTGGAGGGGGTCGACGACCCCGGGCTCGAGGCGGAGATTCTGCACGCGGCCGGGTGGGCGATGAAGGAGGTGGGGCGTGCGAGCGCCGGGCGCGAGTTGGCGTTGCGCGCGCTCGAGCGCGCCTGCGGGGTTGAGTATCGAAGCGTCCGAGCTGACGCGCTGGTCAGCTTGGGCGATATCGAGGCTGACATCGCTGCCGCCCTGCCTGACTCGCCCGAGCGCGAAGCGGTGCTAGACCGGGCGCACGAGGCGCTCGTCGAGGCGGTGAAGCTGGCCCGGGCGACCGGCAAGTTCGACTTCGAGGCGCGAGCGCTCGGCAATGCCGGGGCGGTGTGGGCGTTGCGGGGCAAGCATGAGATCGCGATCGAGATCCAGGAGCGCGCGCTGGAGATGATGCTCGAGGGCGGGGACGTGCATGCCGCGATCGAGGCTCGCCTGCGGCTGGGCCGCAGCGAGCGAGCGCTCGGGCGCAACAGGGTGGCCACCGAGCACCTGACACGCAGTCTTAAGCTGGCGCGGACTCGCAACGCGAAGTTCGACGAGGCCAGGGCCCACGAGGAGCTCGCCCTGATCGCGGAGAGCGAGCATGACTTCGAGGCCGCCTACCGGCACCTTTCGCTCGCCCGCGGTTTGGAGCGTGAGATCGTGGGCGACCGCGCGGTCCGCAGCGCGGAGCTGATGGCGCTGCGGGTGGCGGCGGAGGAATCCAGCCGCGAGGCGGCACAGCTGCGCGAGGAGTCAAGGACGCTGAGCGAGCTCAGCGAGCAGCTCCAGCGCGAGCGCGAGATGTTCGCGCGCCAAGCGCTGGTCGATCCGCTCACCGGGCTGGCCAACCGGCGTGCGCTTGAGCAGACGTTCGCGGTGTTGGCCGCCGATGCTCCGACCGCGATGCGCACGGTGGCGGTCGCGGACATCGATCACTTCAAAGAGATCAATGACCGCTTCGGCCACGTAGTGGGTGACGAGGTGCTCCGGGCGGTGGGCGCGATCCTCGAGCAGTTCGCCCGACGCGAGGATCTCGTCTGCCGCTACGGCGGGGAGGAGTTCGTGCTCGTCCTCGGCTCCTACGACGAGCGGCTCGCCCAATCGGTGAGCGAACGAATCCGGGCCGCGATCGAGGCCAATCGCTGGGAAACCATCCACCCCGAGCTCACCGTGACGATCTCCATCGGCCTCGCCGCGGGAGCTGCCGCCGACATGAACCGGGTGCTACTCGCCGCCGACGCGGCCCTCTACCGCGCCAAGCGCGCGGGCCGCAACCTGGTACAGCACGCCCGGCGCGCAGCCTGACCCGCCCAACCGGAGCAGCCCCAGCACCCGCGCGGAGCACGCCGGCGGCCGCACCTACGCCGCCTGCTCCCCACCCACCGACCCGAAACACCGACGCGCGCCACAGCTCGCCAAAACAGGACAAAGCCAGCGCCGGCCTCGCCCGCAGCAAGTTCGACCGCGTGGGTGCGTGCCGTTCGCTGATGGTTGGCATGTGCGACGCAGGTCGTTGGCGCCGAGGGTCGTTTCACACGCGTCGACCGTGCGGTTATCGATCGCCAAGCGGACGCCGCTCACAAAGGCTAGGAGGCCCACGCTTTTCGCGTTTAGCCCGGGGCAGCAGTCGCTAACAGGCATGGCGGCAATGCGGTGGCTAGGCCCCAGGCTTTCAGCATGGAGCGCTCAGGCTAGCCGCCGAAGGGCTAGCCGCCGAGCAGAGGCGCGAGTCAATAGCGGATCGTGATCTCCGGGGCAGCGTCGGGAGGGGGCCGGCTCGCGGTAAATCCGTAGGGGACCCGGCTCGATGGGAGTGTCACAAGGTCTGTGTAAGGCAGGAGCGAATGGAGCCTCATGCCTTCAACACAACAGAAGATCCCATTCCAGCGAGCTTGCTCTGATCCGTACGGCGCTGGCGGCGAGCCGCCAGGCGAGCCGCCAGCGCCCCCTGTGAGGGGCGCGAGAGCTGCACGGCCCTTGAGCGAGGAGGTGATCGAGGACGCTCTCGGTCGGGCCCGGCTGGGAAGATCGGTGGCGGGAATGACCGACGATGCGCGTGAGGAGCTGATCGACGCGTTGCTTGATCAGCTCAGCGCCGGGCGCGACGGGCTGCCCGATCCACCGCCTCCACCCGCGGCGTTGGCTCCGCCACCCCCGCCGTACCAGCCACCGCCGCCGCCTCCGCCGCCGGGGCCGTTATCCGCTCCGCCCTTCCCGCCGCTGCCGTAGGTACCCGGCGACCCGTAACAAGATCCCGTCGCGTATGACGGGCCAGACGGACATACGCATAGTGGGCACGTTGGGGGGGCGTGCCCACCTGCCCCGCCGGCCGTCGCGGTCCCCGCGCCTCCGCCGACTGCTGCGGGGGTGTAGAAGCCGGTTCCGGGCTGTCCCGCGTCCCCCCCGGCCGCCTCCTCCTGCGAGCCGATGCCGGGGGCGCCCCCGCCGCCGGCCGAGACAACCAGCATGCTGGACAGCGCGCCGTAACCGTCGGTCGCGGGCACCCACCCGATGTCAGAAAAGCCGCCGCCCCCCGACCCGCTTGCAGAGCCCATGGGATCGCCTCCTCCCCCCGGTCCACCGCCGTTGAACCCGCCCGGCGCGCCTGGGGAGGACGGGACAACGTAACAAGGGGGGAAAGTGCTGGAGTGACAAGGGGGGGAACACGGGGGAGGGTTGTAGAGACACATAGGGTGAATGGGCTGGGAACCGTTGCCGCCGTTGCCGCCCACGTCGACATACAGAGTGGTGCCCCCGGCGACCGGCAGCGTGCCCGCGACCATAGCGCCGCTACCCCCCGGGCCGGTGTGGGGTCCCCCGGGTTCCGCGCTGCCACCGTGTCCGCCGATCAGCACGACCTGAAGGCTCGCCACACCCTGAGGAACAACGAAGGTTTGATCCGTCCCGGTGAACAGGTAGGTACACGTGGTGGTGCTGCCCGACTGAGCGCAGCCAGGCGACGCCACCACAGCCGAGCTCATGACGACGGAATCGACGACGCCGTTGGCGATCTGAAAATCGGTCCGGGAGCGATCATCGTCTCTGACCACAGTGGCCACGCAATCCGTCCCCCGGTGGTCCCGCGTCGGAGAGCAAACTACGTCCGGTACGAGCCGCCTCACCTCCAGCTCGCTCGAACCGACCCCCACCCCATACACAGTTCGCTGCTTGGGATCCTGCGTGGCGAGATCGCGCACCACTCCGTGTTCGAAGTCAACCTTAAGATCCAAGCGGGAGTAATCCCAAACAACCCCGCGGCTGAGGTGATGCGCCCCTGTCCGCACACCCAGCGTGTGCCGAACCTGCTTCATCGTCGCGCCCAGAGTCACGCCAAACATCCCGCGCCCGACCACGATCCTCGCGTCCGCCACCGCGGGAACGGCTAGCAGCAACAGCACCGCTAGCACAAAGACCCGCTTTCTCAACTCCAGCTCCGCTCCTGAGACCCCACGTCACGCGCTGCCCACCGCGCGCGCCAATACTCCTCGTACGATCACGCGATGTCAAATCGGCAAACATCGGAGTGCGCAACCACTCCGGGTGGCGCTGCGGGGAGCATCCGAAGAACCTTGTAGGCGAACCGCTGGGCGGCACCGGCAATCAGCCCAACGGGTCGACGCCCCACCGGAAACTGCGCCAGCGGCCACCGTGAGAAGCGGGCCAATCCTTTACGGCGACGCAGGCGAGTCCGCGCCGGTACACCTTGAGTGCTTCGCGTACGAGGTGCCTCTGCACGCTTTCCTTCCAGAGTGCCCCTTTGATCGAGAAGCAGCACTCGCCATCACGTCGGCGACGGGTCGCTCCCCAGGTAGCTCAGCGGTGAGAGAAGTTCAAAGGCACAGACCAGGCGAACGGGTCCTCTGAGCTGTCCACGGCGATCAATGGCGCCAGACGAGCACCCTCGGCGGGCGGCTCGGCTGAATGTCTGGACTCACATCGGGCAGTCTGCTGAGGTACCCCGGGTTCGCAATCGTGTGTCCGGGTTCCGGGTGCTCTGCTCGGTTCAATTGGAAGGCGGGGGACTGTTGCGCGCTTTATGCGTGCGATTTCGGTGCCAGTAACCGGCCCGGGGATACATCGAAACCTTGTGACCACTCAACGAGTGTCCGGGTTCGTGGCGCTCCCCTTCTCGATCGAACTCGGGACGACCGATTGTGCCTCAACTGCCCGCGTTTCGGCAGCATTACGCAGAACTGGGAAGGATCATCACGTTTTACGCACAATGCGCCAACTTCGCCACGACATTCGGTACCCGGTTGGTCCGGGCCGGGTAATACGCGGCAGGTGAGGGCCGGATTCCCGCCCAAGTTGAGCCGGAACGATTGAATGTTGACTGTGCAACGAGTGTCCGGGTTCGTGGCGCTCCACTCGGCCCGAGGCGGCCGCATCGTTGAGGGGCACAACCAGTGTCCGACTTCGTGGCGCTCCAAGAGTCAGCAGCGGCTACCGGGATCTTGCGATCGGCATCAGTCCGCCGGGACGAACGTGCACTCCGATTGGATGCGGTCTACGGCGTCTTCGTGATCACCTTGCCGGTCGGCGTGATCACGTACCAGAGGCCGCCGTTCAGGTTCTTGGCCTGTCCGGACGCAGTCCCGGGGGCTGAGTCGCCGACGTATGTGTACAGGGGCCATCCGGCGTACGTGACGACTTTGCCGCCCGACGGATTCGGGTCGCTGGAGAGCAGCGACGCCTTGAGCTGCTTCGCGGCGGCGGGCGCTGCGTCGGCTGAGAGGGTGACGGGCGGCCACACCGATGCACACGAGCCGACGCACGTCACCTTGCTCTTCTTGTCAGGAGCGAAGGTGTATAGCGTGCGTCCCTGGGAGTTCACGAGGATCACGCCCAGCCCGGGGACGGTGGCGGCCGAGACGGTCAGCTTCGCGGCCGCTGCCTTGGCAGCCTTCTTCGCCGCTGCCTTTGCCGACGTCGCCGCCGTGGTCGTCGCCGCGGGCGTGCTGGTGCTGGACGAGCTGGACGAGCTGGACGAGCTGGACGAGCTGCTTCCACAACCCGCCGCCGCCACAGCGAGTACGGGAACTATCAAGATCGCCGATATCTTCTTCATGAACCCTCCCTTTGGACGGCGGCCCGCCGCCGCGCTTGTATCGCGGCGAGATGACCACGACTGCAGAGAGCGCGACATTAGACCGATCGAGGCTGGTTCCGATTGGCCGGAGGTTAGGCTCGTGACCAGCCTGTCAGCGATGCACTCACGGCTCCGTTGATCACTCAAGCAGCGTCCGGCGGGCTTAAGGCGCTCGGGGGGCGAGTGACAATTCCGAGGCGATGACGAACGACCAGAGCAGCAATGTCTTGAGTGACGATGAGCGCGCCACCGCTCAGCGCTTGATCGACGAGATCGGCGAGTTCAACCTCAAAGCAACCGGGATCGCAGAGTTCCACGAAATGCTGACGGTCGAGACCGACGGCGACGGCGAGCTAATCGCAGGCCTCTATGGCTGGAGCTGGGGCGGGACCTGCTGGATCGAGGCGCTCTGGGTGCGCGAGGACACGCGGCGTCGCGGCGTTGGGAGCCGGCTGCTGGCCGCGGCGGAGAAACACGCACGACGTCATGGTTGTACGCAGCTCGCCCTAGACACCCACACGTTCCAAGCTCAGTCCTTCTATGAGCGACACGGTTTCGAGATCGTCGGCGAGCTCACGGACTATCCAAAGGGACACTCGAAACTGCTCCTTCGCATGCAGCTTCCGGGTTGAGCGGCCATCTAGCAGATACGGTTCTTGGCCGTGGCTCGTCCTCCCGCCACCCGCGTCGCCTCTTTGCTCACGGAGATATGCGTGACCCGTGGCTGGTGCCTTGGCTCCGTTGGCGACGACATCGTTCGGAACGTTCTCGACGAGGGCATCGAAGCGGTAGTTGACGCCCTGATCTCCGAGGAGCTGGAGCTTCCTGATCCTGCGCTTTGCGACAGCTCGACTCGACGATGGCTCCGTGGAGCCGTAGACGATTGGCTCTTCGCACCGTACGGGCGATGCTCAAGCTCGGGACTGCCGCTCTGATCGAGGACGAGCAGCGGATGGCGACATTGCCACGATCGAGGTCCGTGGGATCATTGAGCCCAACGAACAGGAGGAGCCGACGATGATCGTTCCGTTCGCATCGGGAGCGCAGTCCCCGAACGGCGGATCGCACGAGGAGCCACCCGCATCGCATGTCGGGCGGCCACATCCGTCCCACCCCTCTTCGGCCGCAGGTCTGAGGCTGACGGTCACCGACCGGAGTGCGGACGTGCTCCCCGAGCGGGTCCGGCCGAAGGGCGAGCCTACGGAGGAGCCCGACAGCAAGCCTACGGGGAAGGCCCGCCGAAAAGGACCACGACGTCGCGGCCGCTGACGGCTTAGGTCGAGACCGTCCATAGCAGGGGGGAACGGCAAACGCTCGCTTCCCCAACGATCGAGTTCCGACACGGCTGCTCGTAGCCCCGAAGCGGCAGCGTCACGCGATGGCTCGGGACCAACCCTCGGGGCAGTTGTGCGGCCGCGAGCGGCGTATCGCCGACACGGCGCGGCTCGGCCTAACATCGCCGGCGTGGCTGCGGACGGTGTCATCGCCGAAACCGATCGGGTCATCTTGCGGCCGTGGCGCTTGGATGAGGCCGATCGCTTCTTTGACATGCATCGGCGCATGGAAGTGGCTCGATGGCTTGACGGGCGGCCGATGGCCGACCGCGCTGAGGCGGAGCCGGTTATTCAACGCATGCTGGATCGGCTGGCCGTCGATCCACGGTTCGGCGGCTGGGCGGTCGCGGAGCGTGCGAGTCGCGTCCCCGCAGGATCAGTCCTACTCGAGCCCCTGCCCGACGGCGCCGGCGAGATCGAGATCGGATGGCACCTGCATCCCGATAGCTGGGGCCGCGGATTGGCGACCGAGGCCGCTCGCGCGTTGCTGACGCGAGGTTTCGCATTTGAGCTTGAGGAGATCTGGGCCGTGACCCATCCAGACAACCGGCGATCGGCCCGGGTATGTCAGAAGCTGGGGATGCGACTGCTCGGCACCACGCACCGGTGGTACCACGAGCCTTCGCTGATGTTCTGGATCGGCGCCCGCGCCGATCAGCAGCCGACTCTCCGCCCCGATCATCCCGCACTGGTCTGACCGTAGGCAGCCGGTGCACCAGGTCGAACTGCGGCTTCGTCGCCGACCACGGACTCGGCTGGCAGCTTCCGCTTTGATCGACAAGGGGCAGTAGCCGCCAACGATCTGAGAGCCTGGTCGCGTGGATCTGACCATTCGGCGTGCCGTCGCGGCTGACGCAGACTCAGCGAGCGATCTCTACGTCCACGCCCGTTGGGCGGCCGCGGAGACCGGAAGCATTCCGCTGCCGGCGCACTCCGATGATGAAGTCGCCGGATGGTCACGCACGTGGTCATCCCGAAGCTTGAGTGCTGGTTGGCTCAGACGCCGGGAGGGCAGATCGTCGGGATCCTCGTGCTTAGAGACGATTGGATCGATCAGCTATACGTGGACCCGGATCTCACTGGCCGCGGGATCGGCGTCGGGCTGTTAGACCTCGCGAAGCGCGAGCGACCTCACGGGCTGCGCCTGTGGACGTTTGTCTCGAACGACGGTGCGCAGCACTTCTACGAACGCCACGGCTTCAGGGAAGTCGAGCGCACCAACGGCAGCCGCAACGAGGAGCGAGCGCCCGACATTCAGTACGTCTGGGAACGGTCCTAGTCGACTCGTGTGACACACGATCCAAGGGCTTCGGCGCGCCCTCGCCGGCGGCCGGCTCCATCGCCAGGCCGGCGCGCTCATCGCCCTCCGCGGCGGCCGACATCCAAATACGTGCTGGCGTCCGTATTCCCGGTTCGCTGACAGCACCCCCCAAGCTTCGCGTTGAGCCATTCCGCGTCCCCGAAAAGGAACAGCACACCACTATGAAAGTTCTCCGCTCGATTCCCGCCGTCGCCGCTGTGGCCGCGCTCGGCGTCGCCGGTTCGGCTTCCGCGGCCACCGGGACCCTTCGCCCGGCGTCCGCGCCGAGCACGATCTACGCCTGCGTCAAGCAGTCGCACGGAACCACCTCCATTCGCTTCGTGGCCGGCCCGGGCCAGTGCCGCTCGGGAGAGCGCTCGCTCGTGCTGCGCCCGGTCAGCCGTCGCAAGCATCCCACCGCCAAGCACACGCACGGCCGCCCCTCCAAGCGCGGCCCCAAGGGCGCTCCCGGCAAGCCCGGTGCCAATGGTGCCAACGGCGCTCCCGGTCAGACCGGCGCTACCGGCCAGCCTGGCCCGACCGGCGCTACCGGCCTTCCCGGCGGGTTCGTCGCCAAGGACGCGAACGGGAACGTCGTCGGGACGGTGCTGTCGGTGGGCGGCACGGAAATCACGGTCATGGAAAACGACGGGACGATCCAGATGTTCGATGCCGACACCGGCGCCGCCGTCTATCCCGGCCTGTCGCTCTACTTCGCGGACGCGAACTGCCAGGGCACGGCCTACACGAGCTACCTCGAGTCGCTGCCGGGCGCCCCGGTCAGCGCGGCCAACGTCGACAGCCCGGGCGACCCGCTGTACACGTGGTCCGGCGCGGCGAAAGTGACCGCCACGGTTCAGTCGGAAACCGTGGGGAACGGATGCATCAACACTGGGAGCTACAACCAGTCCGCGATCTATCCCCTCCAGCAGGACGGCGTCGTCCCGGCGTCATCGGGCTTCACCGGGCCGCTGACGATCACCCCGGCCTCGTAGGTCCGACCGGGCGACGCTGAACGCGCCGCCACAGTCAGGTACCGACCCGCCCCGCGCGGGTCCATCCGCGCGGGCGGTTTTCGGTCAGGAACGTGTTTCTGACCGTGGCCGCCCGGCACGAGGGGTGCGGCGCCGCGCGAATCGGAACCGCCGACGCCCGTGAGCCTCACCGTTGGCGGGCGTAGTCCGTGCTGGTCACACGCTTGGGGTAGCAGGTCGACCGGTGGCGGCGGGCGCCTCCTCCACGCGGTGGCTGACGAGTCCCGGCAGGTTTGGGTGGTGACGGAGAGCAGCGTCGAGTTGTCGGCGGCCGGGTGATCAGCCGCGCGCTCCTGTCGGCGTGTTCCTTGAGCTCGCCGGGACCCGGTCGGACCCTGCTCGCACCTGCCAACCGGTCCGAGCTCCACCCGGCTTCGCTACATCCTCTTGGTCCGCCAGTAGTCCGCTTCGCCCCCGCCGAAGCCATTTCGCTCGTCGGCGCGTGCGTGAGCCCGGATGTACGCGGCGAGGTACGGAAACACGAGCCATCCCCACAGCCCCACGAGCAGGCACCCCAGGGCGCCCGGAAATGAGATGAGCACGACCGTCCCGAGCAACCCCACCGGTAGCAGCCACGGCAGCATCCATGTGCACGCGGACATTGGCTCCGGAGACTGGGGAGTGCGCAATTTGCGCGTCGGGGCTTGTGGCTCCGCCGGATCGTCCCGGCGCGCCGGGACGCTTCGCTCTACGCGCGCACCAAGCCGGCCGCCGAACTGCCATCTCCCTGACCCAGCAGGGCTCACGGACGCATCATCCCACCGACCCGGGGCTCAGCCAAGGGTCTTGGCTACCTGTTCATCGACGGGTGGAGCGGGCCGGGCTTGACGAAGCGTGCGTTGGAGCGCGCCCGCGCCGACGGAGCTCGGACGGTCGAGCTTACGTCCAGTGAACGTGATGCAGAACAGGAGGAACGATGTGTCAAACCGGCAAGAGTCTGTGAGGCCGATGACTACCGGGTGCCGGGCGGCGGCCTGTTCCAGCCCGGACCCGACGCGGTGTACGTACCGACTGCGGCGCTGGTGCTCGAGGTGGTCTCGCCCGACGACGAGACGTGGGAGAAGGTCGGCTTCTATTCCGCGCACGGCGTCGCGGAGCTGTTGATCGTCGACCCGCAGAAGCGGTAGCCGCGTCAGACCACCCGGAAGGCCAGCCGCTCGATTCCCGGGTCGGGCGACTGGTTGCGGCAGCTCGGACGGATTAGATTTAGGCGGTGAGGCATTCGCCCGAGCGTCGCTCCTCGCCGGAGTCGGGTCGACTGGGCCGTTGCTGGTTCGGCGCCGCGCTGATCGTCGTGATCACGGGACCCGTGCTGGCCGTCGCCGGCATCGGCGGATCCATCTGGAGTCTGGCCGGGTTTCTGCTGATTTTCGGGGTCGCGGTGGCGCCCTTGATCGCCCGCGAACTCCGACCCAGCGTGACCCTGCTGTCCAGCTCAGAGCAGACCTCGGGGGCGCCGGCGGCACTTGACACGGGGTGGCGAGCCCGGACATCCCTGACCCGTCCGAGGTCTCGACCGGGAGCCAGCAGTCCGCTGAGGTTCGGGGACGCCTCAGGAGTTACTCGCGGAATCCGACTCGTGGACGAGTAGCTCGCGGGCGACAGCCTGAGGCGCATGCCGACGCTCGTGCGCAATCCTCGCGCGAGATGAGCCAGACAGCGGGCAACCATGTCGTCCACGTGGGGCGCCCTGACGCCAGCCGGGATCGCGGCGCGGCCCGCGTGACTCGTTGGTCGAGACGGACCGCGCGGTTGCGGATGGAGGCGTTAGTGCTCGGGTAAACCCGACTCTGTGCTGTTCACGCAGCGGTCGTGCATGACCGCCGGGGCGGTCACGAGCATCGGTTCATCGTGCAGCGAGGTGTCCCGTGGTCCTGTAGGGCCGAGCACCACGATCGGGTCGTAGAACCCGATCACGTTCTCGCAGACAGAACAGTGCAGCCTGTGATCCCGTGCACGCACGCGCACGAGTATCGACCATGCCGGCGGGTGGGGCGCCAGTTGTTCTCCGGATCACGCGCGTGGGGATCGATCGGGGATTGGCGCTGTGGCGCGCTTCGACGCCGCGAAGCCCAGCTCCTATCCCCTCGACCCCACCGTCAATCTCCTACCCGAGCTGCCACTCGGCACCGAAGACCCGCTTGGGGCGCTGGGCGCTGCGCTTCACCGGTGAAAATGCCGGCAGCGGCCGGCGGGTGGAACGACCGGGCCTTCGTCCTGACCCACGGAGCTGGCGGCGCTGCCCGACGGCGGCGCGTCCGACCTGCTCGGCCTGAGCGGCCGGCGCAAAACGACCACGGCTGCTACCGGACGGCCGCCTTATCCAAGCAATGGAGGTTTGACAGATGAAGCCCACGACTCGGGCTGCGTACACGCGGGCCCCATCTTTCCCGTCACGAGCGACAACGAGAGGTTCGCGCCATAGCGTTCTCGCGTCGGACAAAAACGATCCCGATCGCGCCATCGCCGGTGAAGCTCGGCACGGAGGACCTCGAGCTGATCGACCGGCTCGTGCGTCGCGACCGCACGGCGGTCTCGACCGCGCTACTCGCAATCACCGGGATCGGCGCCGGTGACGCCAGTCGGCACGCAGTGGTTTGCCGGATAGGCGAGGCGGTGGCGGGGGCTCGGGCCGAAGGCGCGGTCACCCCGGGCAGGGCCGGCAGATCGCCCAGCACGCGAGGCGCGCGTTCGGCCCGAGCCCACCCGCCCCTCGTCGCATGGAGTTAACCGTCGAGGGCGGGCTGTGCGGCGCCCGGTCGTGCCTCGCTGGCCGGTGCGGCCGCGGGAGCGTCTGGTCGCGTCGTTGGGCGCAGCGCGATGAGCGTGACCGCCGCACCGAGGAGCCCTGCGATCCCGGAGATCAGCAATGCACCGTTGAGGCCTGACGCGAAGGCTGCGCGAATGACGTGGTGTAGCGCGGGCCGGGTAGCGGTGGGGGCGGCGTGGATGATCGCGCGCGCCTGGCCACCGGCGACCGCCTTGCCGAGTTCGGACACGCTCTGCACGCCCGGCGTGGCGTGAAGGTGGCTTGTGATGCGGCTCTGAACGACTACGCCGAGGCCAGCGATCCCGAGGGCGTAGCCGAGTTGGCGCATCGTGTTTAGCGCGCCGGATGCCATTCCGCCCTGCTCCGGCGGGACCGATGCGAGCGCGGCGGAGGCGAGCGTCGGCGAGACGAGTCCGACCCCGATGCCGGCGAGGACGAGGCCGGGCAGGACCGAAACCCAGTTCGAGTCGGCGCCGAGGTGCACGTTGACGAGCGCGCCGATCCCGACCAGGGCCAGCCCGCCGGCGATCGCCCAGCGGCGGGCGTTGGCGCTGTGCAGGTAGCGCCCGATCGAGAGGGAGACGAGCAGCGCGCTCAGGCTGAGTGGGATGATCGCGGCGCCCGCCTGGATCGGGGACATGCCGCGGACCGATTGCAGCCACAGCGACACGTAGGTGAGGTACGCGAACGCCGAGAAGGAGTAGATGAACGAGGCCGTCTGGACGGCGCTGAACGCCGCGCGGCGCAGCAGTCGCAGGTCGAGCAGCGGCTCGCGCGTGCGCGACTCGACGGCTGCGAAGGCGGCGAGCGCGAGCGCGCCGGCGAGGAGCGCGCCGAGCGTCTGGCCCGAGCCCCAGCCACGCTCTGACGCGCGCGTGAGCCCGAAAGTGAATGCGGCCGCTGAGACCGCGAACAGCGCCATCCCGAGCACGTCGATGCGGCGGCTGCGACGCGGCTCCTCGCGGCTGAGCACGAGCCAGCTGAGCGCGACCGCGAGCACGCTGATCGGGAGGTTGACGAAGAAGATCCAACGCCAGGACAGGTACTCGGTCAGCAGGCCGCCGAGCATCGGACCGGCGGCGGCAGCGGCGCCGTTGGTCGCGCCCCAGACGCCGAACGCCACGCCGCGGTCGCGGCCGGAGTAGGAGATGTTCAGCAGCGCGATCGTCGTCGCGAACATCGCCGCCGCGCCCGCGCCCTGGATGCCCCGCGCGACGATCATGATCGTGGTGTTGGGCGAGATCCCCGCCGCCAGCGACGACAGCGCGAACACGACGAGCCCGGCGATGTAGATCGGCCGCCGCCCGACGACGTCCGAGACCGCGCCAATGCCGAGCAGCAGCGCCGCCAGCGACAGCGCGTAGATGTCGATCACCCACTGCAGCGACGAGAAGGACGTGTGCAGGTCGCTCGCCATGTCGGGCAGCGCGACGTTGACGATCGTGACGTCGACCAGCAGCATGAACGTGCCCAGCGCGACGCAGAAGAGCGGAAGCCATTTGCGCATGCAACGAGTTTGGCCAGCCGCGGAGCGCGTGTCCAGTTTTCCGCGAATAGTCGCGGGTATCCTCCACTTATGGAGGCCATGACAAGTGATTCCTTCACGCTAGACGGCGTTGACAACCAGCTGCTGCACGCCTTGCTGATCGACGGGCGGGCTCCCTTCAGCCTGCTTGGCCAGGTGATCGGGACCTCCGAGCAGACGGTCGCCCGTCGCTACCGCCGGTTGCACGAGGCGGGCGCGGTGCGTGTGCTGGTGCTTCCCGCGCCCAGCGAGGAGGGACTCGACTGGATTGTGCGTATAGGCGTCCGGCCCGGCGGGGCGGCGCGGCTGGCCGGCGCGCTCGCCGCGCGTAGCGACGTCTCCTGGGTGCGGATCATGGCCGGCGGGGCCGAGATCCTGTGCATCAGCCGTCCGAGTTCGCTCGCGGAGCGTGACGCGTTGCTGCTCGAGCGGCTCGCGCGCACCAACCTGGTCACGACAGTCGCTGCACACGCGATCATGAAGGTGTTCGGTGGCAGCGGCATCAGGGATTGGTCCGCGTTCGACGATCCCCTGGACGCCGCGCAGGTGGCTGCGCTGCGACCGACCGTCTCGCTGCAGTCCAACCGGACCACCGACATTCGGCCCGAAGACGCGGCACTGCTCGCGGCACTGCGCGAGGACGGGCGAGCGGGCTACACACAGCTCGCCACCGCCGCGGGGATTTCACCGGCGCGGGCGCGACGGCGACTCGACACCCTCCTCGCGGGCGGCCAAGCATACGTTCACACCGACCTGGCCACCGAGCTGCTCGGATTCCCGACCGCCGCGAGCCTGTGGCTCTCGGTGTCTCCGAGTGACCTCGAACGGGTTGGCGCCCAGCTCGCAGCACTTCAGCAGACAACCTTCGTGGCCGCCGTCAGTGGGCCGGCGAATCTCACGGCATCCCTCGTTTGCCGAAGCGAAACGGAGCTCTACAGCCTCCTCACCGGCGAGGTCGGCGCGATCGACGCGGTCCGCGCCGCGGAGGTCTCACCGGTCATTCGCCGCATCAAGCAGGCCGGAACCGTCCTCCACGGCACCCGCCTCAGTCGCTGACACCGTATTCCCTACTCACATCTCAGATGCGCTCGGCATGGTGCCACGACTGCCGGCACCTGAAGAGAAGCCGGCTGATCGACCTCTGCGCAGCGGCGCTCATCGAGCGGGTCGACTGGCCGTAGCGAGTCGCTGGAGCGAGCCGCAGGCCAACGGTGCGAAATGCCGCCTGCGGCGCGCTAGCTTGCTGGGGCTGGTTGACCTCGCCGTAAGGGGTTGAGTCCGGTCCCGAGAGGGAGAAGGCGAGGAAGCAGACCCGGGCGCCCGCCGGCCTGAGGGTCCGTGCGTGCTGGTCTGGCGCTGAGACCGCGACCTTTGAGGCGGTAACTGTCGCCCTTTGAGGCGAGTCTCTCTGAGTGCTAGATGGCCCGCGTGGCGCGCCGCCACATTCCTCACCGACAGGCCGACGACTCGCCCAGCGCCTTTGCTCTTCGATCGTTGCGAGACTCTTGAGGTCGTTGCTACGAAATGGTGTGCGAACCGTGGTGCAGTTGCCCGACCTTCCAGAGCTCAAGCTGGCGCAGCTCGATAGCAGTGGGCCAGACGGCGATTTGATCATCGACGGTGTGCTCGTCGAAAACCAGATCTCGGAGCCGGTTTGGGCTCGCCGGCTTCGCGTCACGGAATCAGAACTTCGCGGCGTCGCCATCGACGCCGGAGATGTGCCGGGACTTCAACTCAGCGACGTAATTCTTCGGGACTGCGATCTTTCGAACATCGACGGCCGAGAAGGCTCACTGCGTCGAGTGGAGGTTCATGGCTCCAGGCTCGTGGGCTTCGGGTTGGCCGCCGGAACGATCGAGGACCTCCGGGTGATCGACAGCACGCTTGCGCTTGCCTCACTGGCATTCGCGCAGCTGCGCAATGTGGTCTTTGATCGAGTCGACCTCGCCGAGGCGTCCTTCATGGAGGCGCGACTTGAGAGCGTCGCCTTCGTCGACTGCAGGCTTGTCGGCGCCGACTTTCGCGGCGCCAAGCAGAAAGATTGTTTGATCCGCGGTACGCCACTCGAGGGCATTCTCGGCACCGACTGGTTGGAGGGCATCCGGATGCCGTGGGCAGATGTGCTCGCGTCCGCCCCGGCCCTCGCGGCCGCTCTCGGGATCGTCATCGAGCAGGACTGACGCGGCGGTCGCTTCTTCTTGGGGCAAGCCGATGCTCGCAGGTGACTACCGCGACAATCTTGAGCGTTCAGTCCGGCGCCCAAGCGAGCGTGGGAACGGATCGTCGCGGTTCTGCGCACTCCAAGAATGCGATCCCGGAACCCAGCACCGCCACCGCGAGCAACCGGCGACCGGGTGCCGAGTCGAACCTCGCGTTGTCCTGGGCAAATCTCGCGTGACTCACGCCCACGAACCGATGGCGACTCCTCGCCACATCCGGCGCGCCTTTTTCTCGCGACCCACCCAGCGACCGGAAGCGCGGCATGAAGTGCTCCGCCGTAAATTCGATCCTCAATCGAAGGAGATGCCTTTCAGACCTCCCACTACCGGCGGAGCATCGGCGTCTTATATAGGCTCATCGCCGTTCAATTGCGCTATGGCCGGTCGGTGAGCCCGTTGATCAGCGTGTACAGCACGGCGATCCGTCCATCGCGTACCAGCGCCACGTCGTAGCCGGTAACCGCGGGCGGCTGCTCAGGCACTCCGTAGTTGAAGGCCAGCTGGCCCAGATCGCGGAGTACCTGGACCGGCCCCGCCGCGTTGAATACAAAATCGGGCGTGCAGTCGAGCACCACTTGGGCTCGCTCATTCAGCTCCTCGTGACCGTGGGTAGTCGCTTCGGAGTCTGACCGGACCACGTCCTCCGTGTAGTTGGCAACGATCGCCTTCAGGCGACGGTCGGGATCGCGTTCGCTGAACACCACGAAGAGGTTGATCAGCAGCAGCTCACGGATCCGCGCCGCGTCGGTCGTAAGCGCTTGTTGGGTCGCGGCAGTGGTCATCGCAGTTCCTTTCGTAGGAGGACGTCGCTTAAACCCGAGGAGTTGTGAGGAGAGCACAAACGCGCGGAGCGCGATGGCGGTACTGGGCACGAATCGGTGAAGGCTGGCCGAGAAAGGTGACTATATGGCGCGTTTCTCGGCCAGGCCCCGCGTCGCGGCTCTGTCCCTCGTGAGGGGTCCACAACAAATCGCGGCGCATCGGGGTTTATGCGACAGCGGTCGGGGGCCGGCGCCGGCCGCTGCGCGCCGGCCGCCTGTGAGGGGTGAGAATCCCCTGAGCCGGTAATAGCGTCCGTGGAAACAGACGCGACCAGCCTGCTTGGCTCGCTAGTGGAGTACACATGTGCATTCGCCCCCAGGGCAAAACCAGAGGTCTGAGTGACCGAACAATCGAATAACGGTGTGAGCAAGTTGTTGCGCGCCAACCTCCACGAGATCTTTTGGAGCGGGACCCGGACGCCCGTCGCGCAGCAATCGAGCGGACGTATGCCGAAGATGTGAGGTTCATAGATGCAGAAGCGGAGGTCGTGGGACGCGACGCGTCCAGCGAGCGCGTCCACCAGCTTGTCGACGAAGTCCCGGCAGGGTTCGTACTCGAGGAGGACGACCAGTACGTCGGTGGCGACGTCGGCGCTCTGGCCTGGAGCCTCGGCCCGCCGGGCGGTCCGGTGGCCCGAGGGATCGACATCCTCACGGTCGGCGACGGCCGCGTGATCGTCCATCGCACTTTGGTCGCCTCCGCAGCAGGTCGGTGATCACACGTTCGCGATCCCCGCCCAGATCGACGCGCGAACTGGGGCTGACTCACCTCTGCCAGATCTGCTCGAGAAGCGAATCACTCACATCGCGCGATCTGCGTTCACCGGGTCGATCGTGAAGATCGGTTCGCACGCCAAAGAGAATGAGATACAGAGGAAGCCTTGCTCACAAGCCAGTCGATCCGCGACCCGCGCTCGCTCACCCATTTCAAGGAGAGACACACATTGGGCACCATCAGAGTCCCACAAGACGTGGCCAGCAACGAGGCGGCCGTTCGCAACGTGTATCCGATTCCAAAAGTCAAGACATCCAGGGATGGATTGACTGCTTCATTCCGGATGGCTTGTTTCTCGACGACTCCGTCCAGGTGACCTTGCTGCGCATTACGGGCACTCGCGTCGCCGAAACGATGCGTGCTCGCGGCACGGGCGACCGTTCCGCTGTACCGGCTCTACCAGCAGAAGTGGCATTTCTCCGCGACGACGGTCACTGCGGTGTTCGGGGTCTATGCCCTGGTGCTGCTGCTGTTCGGAACGAGGCGTCACCCTCATCGCCGGCCGGGTTGCCGCCCAGGACGACTTCCACCAGTGATCCGGGCCCTCGGAAGTAGAAAGGGGCGGCACTGGGCCGCCCCTTCCCTCCGCCGACCGGTGATCGCCGGTCGGGATCTATCTATCTATCTATCTATCTTCCGAAGCCGCCGGAACGGGCCAGCGTCGGAACGAACGCGGCAGCGTCCACGGTGCCCAACCCGGTCGCGTCGTTGTAGGAGCCGTTGGCGTTGAAGCCAGGCACCGTCACGAGATCGGAGCTCGAGGCGCACGAGTCGTCGCTCTGGGTATCAGCAGCAGGGCAGAACGTGTAGGTGTTGTTGCCCTGTGAGATCGGCACGATGCCGTCGGGGACTCTGCTGTGACCCATCGCGTACAGGGCCGGGTTCAGGTCGCCGAGGCTGTGCCCGGCCTCCTGATCGGCCAGCGCCACGACGCCGGAGAAGAGCGGAGAGGCTTCGCTCGTCCCGCCCACGATTCCCCAGCCGGCGACTGACGGATCGGTCGTATCGTAGAAGTCGACCGCCCCGTTGACCGCGGCGCTCATCGCGATGTCAGGCGTGCTCCGGCCGCCGCCGAAGCCCCCCGCCACCCCGAACTGGAATGGGGGACGCGAGAAGACCGTGGAGTGACCTCCGCCACTCGATCCCCAGGTGTAAACGGGCCCGGTTACCCCGACCGTGGAGCTGAGGTCGTTCCAGACACTGTCGGGAGCGGTCCGGTAGCCCTGAGCGTTGAGGTGGAGCTGGGTGCCGCCCACCCCGGTGACCAGCGGGTCTGACGATGGCCAGTCGATCGTCCGGTTCGGGAAGCAGCAGAACACGTTGTTCGGATTCGCGCAGCCTGAGGTCGGGCTACAGAAGTCGTCGGTCGACCCCTGGTCGCCGCTCGCCGCCAGGACCGTCACCCCGTGCAACGCCGCGTTGATGTACGCGGAGCGCAGGGAGAAGATCTGGCCCGGGCTGGTGAAGGTCGGCTCGGCGGCGCCGAAGCTCTGGGTGATCACGTCGCCGAGGTGGTGGTCGATAACGTAGTTCTCGGCCGCCACGATTTGCGGGAACCCGTAGATCCCCTCGGTCTCTGTCATCGGGGTCTCGACGAGAAGTATGTTGGCCTGTGGGGCCATCACATGCGACCACTCGACGTCGAGGCTCGTTTCGTCGGTCCAGCCGAAGTAGTCGGAGCACTCATCCGGGCCATTCGGGCTGTAACTGGACGTGCACGTCGTAGGTGTGGTGGTGATCGGGCCCTCGGGCGTGATCACGCGGAACGACGGCGGATTGGGCAGGCCCATCTGTGAGTCGAAGGTCTGCAGGTCCGAGGCAATCGACGGGGAACCGAAGGCATCGACGATCACGATCGTCTCGCCCCGACCCTCGACTCCTCTGGAAAACAGCGGGGCCAGGTTGTAGGCCCGCTGGAGCTGGAACGCCTGGTAGCAGGCGATGCCGAAGTCCGACTCACATTCCGCCGTAGTCGGCGGCTGCGCCATCCGGCCCGCGGCCAAGATGTGCCCGGGAGCAAACGGGACCACGCGGACCGCGGCCCCAGCCGCGGGAGCCATCGCGGCGCTGACCGCCACGAGGGCAAGCGTCCCCGCTGAAACGAGCACGACCAACATCCGTCCACCTACTCGGTGGACAGAACCCAACACCTTCATCATCACATCCTCCTCTGGTGCCCCTCGGCACCGATATCGCCCCACACATGCGAGCCCGGCTCGCGGCGAGCGCGGGCAGCATATCCCACGCCATCCCGCCGACAACCGACGCCTCTCGGGCTGGCGTCCGTGCGCCCACTCGGTAAGAATGCGCGGCGATGACCCCAGATCCGCGCGTGAACGACATCCTTGCCATAGCTCGCGAGCAGGTGCTCGAGGACGGGGTGGCGCTCGACGAGACCCAAGCGCTGGCCGTGCTCGAGCTGGCCGAGGATTTCTTGCCGGAGGCGCTGGCCCTTGCCCACGAGGTACGGATGCGGTGGTGCGGCCCCGCGGTGGAAGTCGAAGGGATCGTGTCGATCAAGACGGGCGGTTGCCCCGAGGACTGCCATTTTTGCTCGCAGTCCGGGCGGTTCCACACGCCGGTGCGGGCAGTGCGTCTCGACATCCCCGCGCTCGTCACGGCCGCGCATCAGACCGCGGCGACGGGTGCGACCGAGTTCTGCCTGGTGGCCGCGGTCCGCGGGCCCGACGAACGGCTCATGGCGCAAGTGCGTGACGCGGTGGCGGCGATCAACGCCGAGGTGGAGATCAACATCGCGTGCTCGCTCGGGATCCTGAGCCGGGGGCAGGCCGAGGAGCTCGCGGACCTCGGGGTGCACCGTTACAACCACAACCTGGAAACCGCCCGGTCGCATTTCCCGGCCGTCGTCACCACCCACACGTGGGAGGAGCGGATGGAGACGCTCGAGCTCGTGCGCGAGCTGGGCATGGAGGTGTGCTGCGGCGGCATCATCGGCATGGGCGAAACGCTCGCGCAGCGGGCTGAGTTCGCCGCCCAGCTGGGCGCGATCGCTCCCGATGAGGTTCCCCTGAACTTCCTGGACCCGCGACCCGGCACCCCATTCGCCGGTCTCCCGGTCGTGGAGTCACCGGACGCGCTGCGCGCGATCGCCGCGTTCCGCCTCGCCCTGCCGCGGACCGTCCTGCGGTTCGCCGGGGGACGCGAGCTCACGCTCGGGGACCTGGGCACCCGGGGCGGAATCCTGGGCGGCATCAACGCGGTGATCGTCGGCAACTACCTGACCACGCTGGGCCGGTCGCCCGAAGAGGACCTCGACCTCCTGGCCGAGCTCTCGATGCCGATCAAGACGTTGTCGGAGACGCTCTGAGCGAGTCCGAGGCCTCCCCGTACTGCGACGGGTGTGGCCGGCTGTCCGCCGACCCCGGACATGACCGGTGCCTAGCCCGGCGAGGGCTGACCGATCCGCCGCGCTTTTGCACCCGGTGCGGGCGCAAGCTCGTGGTCCAGGTACTGCCCGTCGGGTGGAGGGCCCGGTGCGTGAGCTGCGGCCCGGTCGGCGCGGAGGAGCCCCGCGCCATGTCCCGGTCAACCTGATCGCGCGGCGAACCGGACCTCGCGGTATGCGACGTCCGGCGCGACGAAGCGAAGCAGCCGCTCGCCTTCGGCCGCGGTCGCTTTTCGCGCTCGGAGGGACCGCAGTGGGGTGAGCATCAGCGTGGCGGCGTCGCGGCGGGTGATCGTGATCCTCCAGGTCGCGGTGAGGACCCCGTCCTCGAGCAGCGTGCCTGACCGCGCCCCAGGCCCGGGGGGCAGCGGGACGCGCTCGCCGCCGGCGATGAACCGCGTGCGGTCGGCGTGCGAGAGCAACAGGTTGTCGTACTCGGGCAAAAACCGCGGTGGGGCCGGTGTCTCGGGATCGGGGCGCGGAGCCTCGGGCAGGTCCAGCAGCTCCGCACCGTGCTCGTCGCGGAAGACCCGTAGGCGCGGGCGCAGCCGGTCGGCGACCTCGGCCAGCCGCGTCAGCCCGGACCAGGTCTGCACGTCCCTAACCGTTGCCGGACCGAAGGCGGCCAGGTATCGCAGCACGAGAACCTCGAGCGAAGGACGGTCGGCGAGGGGCTGACCGAGCCAGGCCTCGGCGGTCGTCCAGCGCGCCGCTCCGCTGCGACCCCACACGCCCCGCGGCGTCACCTGGACGACTGGCACGAGGTAGGTGATTGCTTGGGCCAACGACGCCGAGTCGACGTCCGGCCAGGCCTCGGCGAGCGCGGCACCGAGCTCGGGGCGCGTGGACGGGCGCTTGGACAAAAACGCTCGGCCGGCCTCGAGCAGCGCCTCGGTCTCCGCGCCGGAGATGTCAAACGGCGCGCCGCCGAAGCTGCGCTCGAGCACTGGCTGGATTGCCGGGCGGAGGCTCAGGCAGTCACGCGCGCTGACCAGGTGGATGGTCGCCCGCATCAGGGGTGCGCGGACCGCGTCGCGGGAGACGATCAGCTCCGATAGCTGCTCGGGCCGGAAGTCTTTAAGGCGCGTCCACAGCCCGACGTAGGGCGCGTGGGGCGCTTGCCCCTGCATCCCCACTAGTCGCTCGATGGCGTCGAGCGTCGTCAGGTTCGAGGCGCGCTCGAGCAGCAGCTGGCGCGCGAGCGTGGCTCGCCCCAGGGCTCGGGCGCTGAGGCGCTCCGCGCGTCCGGCTGCGGTGCGGGGCGTCGTTCGGGAGATCGTTCGAGAATATGTGAGAGTTCTCAGGGATCGGCTGGGTCCGATAACCGGATGGTCACAGGGTGATGACGTCCGTGGGGTTAGCGTTGCCGCCGCGCCGGGGGCGCGCTAAGCCGACCTAACTAGGAGGAACCCTTGTCAAGCTTGCCGGCGCGTGTACGACACGCGCTGATCAAACGCGGCGGTCCGCTGTTGGCGGGCGCCGGCTGCATCCTGGCGCTCGGCGTCGCGGCTTCGCCTGCGGCCGCCCGCCCCTGGGGCGGAGCGGGGCAGTGGGGCCACGGCCATCACGCGGCGCCACTCATCCCGGGCAACCTGCTGCTCGCCACGAGCGAGTACGCCCCAGCCGACATCCAGGCGGGCGTCACCCAGCTGCCGCCCGAGTGCAACATCGCGACGCCGCCCGACTGCGCCACCGCGGTGGCGGGCGGGACCTATCCGTTCTCGTTCAACAACGACAGCATCGACGCGTTCTTTGGCATCACATCGCCGGTGAACCTTGACGAGCTCACCCCCTGGGGCCAGCACATCGGAACGATCCCAGTTCCGGACAACGATCTCGTGACGAGCTTCTCGTCGAAGTCCGAGCTCGCGCTCAATCTCAGCCCCGAGGGCAAGTACGTGTCGTTGGTCGGCTACGTCGCACAGCCGGGCGAAGTGGATGTCTCGAACGCGAATACTCCCGGCGTCATCGACCCGGGCAACGGCGATGTCGGCCCCTTCTACCGGGTCGTCGCGCAGCTCGATCGGTCGGGCCACTGGACCTTTACCGAGACCAACGCCTACAGCGGTGACAACGGCCGGGCCGCGATCACCAACGACGAGAACGGCGAGGACCTGCTCTACACAGCGGGTAACGCGGGCCAGAGCAGCCGACCCCCGGCCAACGTCGTCGCCTCGACCGGCGCGCAGTTCATGACGCCGTCATTCCTGCCCGAGGCCGACCAGAGCCCAGCCGCACCGACCCCGCTCGGGAGCTTCAACATCAGCCAACTGGGCGACCCGCTGGACAAGTCCACGAAGGACAACAACTACCGCGGCATTGCGATCAACAACAACGTCATCTACTACACGAAGGGCAGTGGCGGCAACGGGGTTGACACGGTGTACTTCGTCGACACGACGGGCAAGGCGTGCCCGAGTACCGGTGTTGGGCTCCCGGTGCCGGGTGCTCAGCTCCCGACGTCTGCGCCGGCGTTGTCGGTGACGAATCTCGGCACGGCGAGCAAGCCCAATAATGCTCTCGAGCCCACCAACATGTGCATCCTCAGGGGCTTCCCGACCAATCTCGTCCCGGGGACCAATACGTACCCGTCGACCCAGAAGTTCCCGTTCGGGATGTGGTTCGCCAACTCGCACACCCTGTACGTCGCCGATGAGGGAAGCGGCGATAACCCGTACGCGAACGGCGAGTACACGGACGCGACGGCGGCCAACGAGCCGGATGCCGGCCTCGAGAAATGGGTGTTCGACTCGACCACGCAGCAGTGGAATCTCGCCTACACGCTCCAGAACGGGCTCGACCTCGGTCAGCCCTACACGGTGGCGGGCTACCCGACCGGCATCAACTCCGTCACCGGACTGCCGTGGTCACCGGCCACGGACGGGCTGCGTCAGCTGACCGGGCGCGTGAACCCGAACGGCACAGTGACGGTATGGGCGACGACCTCCACCGTCAGCGGTGGCGGCGATCAGGGTGCCGACCCGAACAAGCTGGTGGAGATCACCGACCGCCTCGGTGCGACGGATCCCACCACCGCCAACTACGAGTGGTTCCGGACGCTCAAGACGGCCCACTTCGGCGAGGTGCTGCGCGGCGTCTCGTTCACGCCGGGCACGTCGACGGGCTCTAGCTGGGGCTGGGGCGGCGACGGCCGCTAACTGAAGTCTGTCTGTCCGCTCCTGGCACGAACATATGTTCGTGTCAGGAGCGGCGACGATTCTCCACGCTGACCTCGACTCGTTCTACGCGTCGGTCGAGCAACGCGATGACCCGCGGCTGCGCGGCCGGCCCGTGATCGTCGGCGCCGGCGTCGTGCTGGCCGCGAGTTACGAGGCCAAGGCCCGCGGGGTTCGCACGGCGATGGGAGGCGGATCGGCGCGGCGCCTGTGCCCTGACGCGATCGTGGTCTCGCCCAGGATGTCGGCCTACTCGGAAGCGAGCAAAGCCGTGTTCGCCGTGTTCGAGGACACCGCGCCGGTGGTCGAGGGGCTGTCGATTGACGAGGCATTTCTGGACGTCCGCGGCCTCGATCACATCTCCGGCACGCCGGTCGAGATCGCGGCCCGGCTGCGCCGGCGGGTGCGCGAGGAGGTCGGTCTGCCGATCACCGTCGGCGTCGCCCGGACCAAGTTCCTGGCCAAGGTGGCAAGCGCGGTCGCCAAGCCGGACGGCTTGCTGGTGGTCGAACCGAACCGCGAGCTCGACTTCCTGCACCCGCTGCCCGTCGAGGCACTGTGGGGCGTTGGGCGGGTCACCGGCGCCAAGCTCCACGAGCGAGGGATCACCACCGTGGGCCAGGTGGCGATGCTGGCCGAACGCGAGCTGGTGTTGATGCTCGGCCGGGCGTCGGGCCGCCACCTGCACGCCCTGGCCCACAACCACGATCCGCGTCCCGTGCAGAGGCGCCAGCGCCGGCGGTCGATCGGCGCCCAGCGCGCGCTGGGCCGCCGCCGGCGCTCGCCCGAGGAGCTGGCCGGCGTGCTGATCGCGCTGGTCGACCGCACGTCGCGCAGGCTACGGACGGCGAAGCGGGTGTGCCGGACGGTCGTGCTCCGGATGCGCTTCGAGGACTTCTCCCGCGCCACCCGGTCCTACACGCTGCGCGAGGCGACCGACGAGACGCCGGCCATCCTGTACGCCGCCACCGGGTTGCTCCGGGCCTCGCGGCCGATGATCGAGCGGCGCGGTCTGACGCTGCTCGGGATCGCGCTGACCAACCTGTCCGACGCCGGTGCGGTCCAGCTCGTGTTGCCGTTCGATCGCGCCCGCGACCTGGACACCGTCGTCGACCGGGTGCGCGACCGGTTCGGTTCGGGCGCGATCACGCGTGGGGTTCTCGTCGGCCGCGATCCGGGGGTGTGGGTGCCGCTGCTTCCCGACTGACCGGATCGCGAATTCGCCGGCAGCTCATTCCGTCAACGCGCGGCGACGCGCGAGGCGAGCCAGCACCGCGTGAACCTCGGCGTCACGCCGTTCGGCCTCGGGATCGGTCCAGCGCCACAGCAGGCCGGACTCGATCGCGAACGTCGGCCGGTCGTGGTCCTGCACGTCGTCGACCTCGATGTCCACCGCCACGACGCCCTCGGCCACCGGGTCCTCGAGCACCCGCGCTCGCCCGTGGGCGGTCACGGCGACGTCGCGGGTGAAGATCGTGAGGGCCACGCGCGGGTCGGTGCGCAGCCGGACGAGCGACCGGCGTCCGGCGGCCAGGGCGATCAGCACATGGCGCGGGCCGGCCCGGACCGCAGCGGATACCGGTATCGCGTGGGGGGTGTCGCCGGCGGTGGCGAGGATCGTGACCGTGCCGGCGGGCCAGTCGGGGAGCACGACGCGGACGGTAACGGGCCACCGGTGGCGCGTGGCGCGCGGCGAACGGTAACGGGCCACGGGGCGGGGTGGTGCGCGCGTTGGCTCGGCGCTCCCGCGCACCGCCCCCACCTGCATAACTTGCCATTTGGCGCGGGCCGGTCGAGCCTTGGCACGCTCTGCATCTGGGACGTGAACAACATGCCACGGCCTCCCGCGCGGGCGGGCAATGGCAGGTTATGCAGGTCCCGCTGTCTCGGGGAAGGCGGAAGAACGTCGGGGCAGGCCGGGCGCCGCTCGAGCGCGGATGACGCGACCCCCCGCGCAGGTCAAGCCACCCCGCGCGCGAGGCACAAACGCTGGAGGCGCTCCATCGCGTCGCTGGCCGCCTCCGGCAGGGCATCGAGCGCCTCGGCCGCGAGCCGGAGGTCCTCGATCGTGACGCCCCGCGCCTCCAGAGCGAAGCGGCCGAGCCAGCGCACGGCCGCGCGCTCGTAGCGGGCCGGGTCCCCGCCCCGCAACACGAGGCAGATCCGCAACGCGTCGTGCAGGGCCACCTGCGGCAGTTCGCGCGCGGCGGCCACGACCAGCGTCTCGTTGCCGGTCTGCAGCGCGCGGCGGAAGCGCGCGTACGGATTGCCGTCGCTGGTCATGCGAACGTATGTTCGCCCAACGGTCGGATGAATGCAACGACGACAGCCAGGATTCACCGCATGCACGGTCGTCTGGCCCGGAGTACGCTCAGTGGAGAGGCGGGTTTTCTGGGATGAGGTGCGCATAAGCGAGGAGGTCTCGAAATGGCGGTAAAGGGGGCTGAGCTCGAGTCCGAGTTGATCGACACAGTCTGCGAACGGGTGCGGGAGCGGCTCCCCTCCGACCAGGCGACGCCGTGTGAGGCGTTCGTCCGCCAGTACTACCAGTGGGTCCCGGCCGAGGATCTGGCGGACCGCAATCCGCTGGACCTCTACGGCTCCGCTGTGGCGCACTGGAACCTGGCTCAGCAGCGCGCCCCGGGCGAGGCCAAGGTCAGGGTCTACAACCCGGTGTTCGAGCAGCACGGGTGGCAGTCGCCGCACACGGTGATCGAGATCGTCTCCGACGACATGCCGTTCATCGTCGACTCGGTGACGATGGATCTGAACCGCAGAGGGTACGGGATCCACCTGGTGATCCACCCGGTGATGCGGATCCGGCGCGACGCCTCTGGCCACGTCATCGAGGTGCTCGAGCCCGACGCCGAGAGCGACGACGCGGTCGCCGAGTCGATCCTGCACGCCGAGGTGGGACGCGAGCACGACCTGGGCAATCTCGATGAGCTGCGCCGGAGTGTCGAACGGGTCCTCGAGCAGGTGCGCGCCGCGGTTGAGGACTGGCAACAGATGCGTGGCCGCGCCCAGGCCCTCACCGACGAGCTCGACGAGAGCCCGCCAACCGGCATCGACACCGCCACAGTCGAGGAGACCAAGGCCTTCCTGACCTGGCTGGCCGACGACAATTTCACGTTCCTCGGCTATCGGGACTACAACCTCACCGAAGACGGAGACGAAGCGGTCCTGACGGCGGTGGACGGCTCCGGTCTGGGGATCCTCCGAGGCAGTTCGCGCAAGCCGCCCAAGCGGCTGAGCCCCAAGGCGGCGGCATTCGGCCGCGGGCCCAAGATCCTTCTGCTGACCAAGGCCAACTCGGCCTCGCCCGTCCACCGGCCCGCCTACCTCGACTACATCGGCGTCAAGCGCTACGACGACGAAGGACGTGTCGTCGGTGAGCGCCGCTTCCTAGGGCTGTACACCACCCGCGCGTACAAGGCCAGCCCGCGCTCGATCCCGATCATCCGCGGCAAGGTGGAGGGCGTGCTGGGTCACGCCGGCTTTCCCCCGGCCAGCCACGACCGCAAGGCCCTGCTCGAGATCCTCGAGTCCTACCCCCGCGACTCGCTGTTCCAGATGGAGACCGAGGACCTGTTCCACGTGGCGATCGGGATTCTCGGGCTGGGCGAGCGCCAGCGCCTGCGCCTGTTCTCGTGGCGTGATCCGCTCGACCGATTCGTGGAGTGCCTGGTGTGTATCCCGCGCGATCGTTTCAACACTGAGAACCGGGAACGTGTGGGCCGGATCCTGCTCGACGCGCTGGGAGGCGTCGCGCTCGACTGGACGCTGCAGCTGAGCGAGTCACGCCTCGCGCGCGTGCACTACATCATCCGTTGCGCCGAGGGCCCCCCCGGCGACTACGACGTGGCCACGATCGAGGCGCGGCTCGTGCAGGCAGTGCGAGCGTGGACCGACGACCTGCGCGACGCGCTGCTCGAGGAACACGGCGAGGAGGAAGGCAACAAGCTGTTCAGGCGCTATGAACGGGCCTTCCCACCCGGCTACGAAGCGGACTGGGTCGCGCGATCGGCCGTCGCCGACATCAACCGGATCGAGGAGCTGGCGTGCATCGATGAGCCGATCACCAGCCTCTACCGGCCACTCGAGGCGCCCGACGGGATCGTGCGCCTCAAGCTGTTCAGTGCCGGCGGGATGCTCTTGTCCGACGTTCTGCCCACGCTCGAGCACCTCGGCGCGAAGGTGGCCGACGAGCGGCCCTACGAGATCACGCCGGCCGACCGCGACCCTGCCTGGATCTACGACTTCGGCCTCCAGGCCGATCCCGCGAACACCGAACGCGTCCGCGACCTGCTGCACGACGCGTTCCTCGGGGTGTGGCGCGGCGACCTCGAGGACGACGGCCTCAACGGCCTCGTGCTCGGAGCCACGCTCACCGGCCGGCAGGTATCGATCATTCGGGCGATCGCCAAGTACCTGCGCCAGGCCGGGATCGGTTTCTCGGACGCCTACATGCAGCGCACGCTGACCGGGCATCCCGACATCGCCCGGCTCCTGGTCGAGCTGTTCAACGCGCGGCTGGATCCGGACAACGCCGAGAACGAGCTGGCCGAGCGGATCGTGAGGGAGATCGAGGAGGCGCTCGACGCGGTTCCAAGCCTCGACGAGGACCGCATCCTGCGCAGCTTCTCCTCGGTCGTTCGCTCGATCATCCGCACCAACGCCTTCCAGACCGGCGCGGACGCCAAGCCCCATCCGTACCTGTCGTTCAAGCTCGACTCCGAGCAGCTTGCGATCCTGCCCCTGCCGCGGCCGCAATTCGAGATCTTCGTCTACTCGCCGCGGGTCGAGGCTGTCCATCTGCGCGGCGGCAAGGTGTCCCGCGGTGGCATCCGGTGGTCGGACCGCCGCGAGGACTTCCGGACCGAGGTCCTCGGGCTGATGAAGGCCCAGATGGTCAAGAACGCCCTGATCGTGCCGGTCGGCGCCAAGGGTGGCTTCGTGCTCAAGCGGCCCCCGGCCGACGGCGGCCGCGAGGCCCTGCAGAACGAGGCGATCGCCTGTTACAAGGTGTTCCTGTCGGGGATGCTCGACATCACCGACAACATCCTCGCCGGCGAGGTCGTCCCACCCAGGCGCGTCGTCCGCTACGACGACGACGATCCGTACCTGGTCGTGGCGGCCGACAAGGGGACCGCGACCTTCTCCGACATCGCCAACGGCATCTCGGCCGATTACAACTTCTGGCTGGGCGACGCCTTCGCCTCCGGCGGCTCCCAGGGCTACGACCACAAGCAGATGGGCATCACCGCGCGGGGCGCGTGGGAGTCGGTCAAGCGCCACTTCCGCGAGCTGGGCGTCGACGTTCAGAGCACCGATTTCACGACGGTCGGCGTCGGCGACATGTCCGGCGACGTGTTCGGCAACGGCATGCTGTGCTCGCGCCACACCCGGCTGATCGCCGCGTTCAACCACGTGCACGTGTTCCTCGATCCCGACCCCGACGCCGAGGCCAGCTACACGGAGCGCAGGCGACTGTTTGACCTCGAACGGTCGAGCTGGAGCGACTACGACGAGTCGTTGATCTCCGAGGGCGGCGGCGTCTACTCGCGCCAGGCCAAGTCGATCAAGCTCTCGCCGCAGGTCCAGGAGGCTCTGGCCATCGAGGCCGACAAGCTCGCCCCCAACGAGCTGATCCAGGCGATCCTGAGAGCCCCCGTCGACCTGCTCTACAACGGCGGCATCGGCACCTACGTCAAGGCCTCGACCGAGTCGCAGGGCGACGTGGGCGACAAAGCCAACGATCCGCTGCGCGTCGACGCGCGCGAACTGCGCTGCCGGGTGGTGGGGGAGGGAGGCAACCTCGGCTTCACCCAGCGTGCCCGCATCGAGTACGCGCTGACGGGCGGTCCGGATAACAAGGGCGGGCGGATCAACACCGATGCGATCGACAACGCCGCCGGTGTCAACACCTCCGACCACGAGGTCAACATCAAGATCCTGCTCGATGGCCTCGTCGCGGACGGCGACATGACCTCAAAGCAACGCAACGAGCTGCTCCACGAGATGACCGACGCGGTCGGCGAGCAGGTCCTGTACGGCAGCTACACGCAGACGCAGGCGATCAGCCTGGCGCTGATCCAGGCTCCGCTGATGGTCGACGTTCATGCGCGCCTGATCCGCTTCCTCGAGCAGAACGCCGGCCTGAACCGCAAGCTCGAGTTCCTGCCGTCAGACGATGCGATCGACGAGCGCAAGGCGGCCCACCAGGGCCTCGTCGCCCCCGAGCTGGCGGTCTTGATGGCCTACATCAAGATCCACCTCTACAAACAGCTGCTCGACTCCGACCTGCCCGAGGATGGCTACCTCGCCCACGACCTCGAGCGGTACTTCCCGCCCCCGCTGCCCGAACGCTACGCCGAGCAGATGCGCGACCACCGCCTCAAGCGCGAGATCATCGCCACCGTAGTGGCCAACCAGCTGGTCGACCGGGCCGGCACTACGTTCGCCTTTCGCCTGCTCGAGGAGACGGGAGCGCTGCCCGCGGTCCTGGCGCGGGCCTACGCGACGGCCCGCGAGGTGCTCGACATGCGCTCGTTCTGGGCGGAGGTCGAGGCGCTCGACAATCGGGTCTCGGCGCAGACCCAGCTCGAGATGCTGATCGAGGGCCGGCGACTGGTCGAGCGCTCCACCCGGTGGCTAATCCGGGCCAACCCCTACCAGGTGAGCATCGCGCAGACGATTCGGCGCTTTCGAGCCGGCGCGGAGCTGCTGGCGGCGGCGCTGCCCGATGCCCTCGAGGGCGCGGATCGGGAGGCGTTCGACGCCCGGGCGGCCGAGCTCGAACACGCCGGCGTTCCCGCCGAGCTCGCCCGTCGCGCGGCCGGAATGCCTTCCATGCTCGCGCTGTTCGACATCGTCGAGGTGGCGACAACGACCGAGCACGACCCGAGCGCCGTGCTCGACGTGTACTTCCGCGTGGGCTCGCGCCTGGAGCTCAACTGGCTGCGCGACCGGATCATCGAGCTCCCCCGGGCCAACCGCTGGCAGGCGCTGGCCCGGGCCTCGCTGCGCGACGACCTGTTCAACCTCTATCGGGAGCTCACGCGCAAGGTGCTCGATTCCGGAAAGGATTTGGACCCCGCCCGCCTCGACACCCACACGGCGATCGAGGCCTGGTCCGAGGACAACGCCGAGACGCTCCAGCGGGCGCTCGGGATGGTCGCCGAGATCCGGGCCTCACGCATCTACGACAACACCACGCTGCCGGTGGCGTTGCGTGAGATCCGCTCGCTGCTGCGAGGGACCAGCCGGACCGGCGGTCCCGTTGGGTCGGTCACGATGGCCGAGTAGACGTCAAAGGAGCGGCGCCCGGCGCCGGGCCACCCGCCAGCGCGCATAGGCGATCAAGAGCAGGCCTACATCGAGGATGCCGGCCAGGAAAAAGGCCAATGGCCCGGTGACGAGTCGGCCGGCAACCCTGGAAACCACGCCGGGCAAGCTATCGTCTCGGACCTACAAATGGCCGAAACCGTCACCACCACCGTCACGGAGCTGCCGGAATCACGCGTCCGCGTGCAGGCGCAGGTGGCGCCCGAGGAGGTCGAGCGGCGCGTTCAGGAGGCCGCGCGTGAGCTGGGCCGCCAGATGCGCGTGCCCGGCTTCCGCAAGGGCAAGGTGCCGGCGACGGTCGTCATTCGCCGGCTGGGCCGCGATGCGGTGCTCGACGAGGCCCTGCGCAGCTCGCTCGGCGCGTGGTACACCGACGCGATCGACGGGGCCGGGATCGCGCCCGTCGGCGAGCCGAACCTGGACGTTCCAAGCGAGCTTCCCGCGGAGGGACAGCCGCTTCAGTTCTCGATCGAGATCGGCGTGCGCCCGGCGGCCAAGCTGGGCGAGTACAAGGGACTCGAGGTGGGCCGGCGCGAAACCCACGTCGAGGAGTCGCAGATCGACGAGGAAATCGAGCGGCTGCGCGACCGGCTGGCCACGCTCGAGACGGTCGAGCGTCCCGCCGATAACGCGGACCACGTCGTGATGGACTACGTGGGCACTGTCGACGGTGAGGAGTTCGAGGGCGGGGCGGGGCGCGACCAGCTACTCGAGCTCGGCTCGGGACGACTCATCCCCGGGTTCGAAGAGCAGCTGATCGGCGCCAGCGCCGGCGACGAGCGCACCGTGACCGTCACCTTCCCCGAGGATTATCCAGCCGCGGAGCTGGCGGGCAAGGAGGCGCAGTTCGCCGTCACCGTGAACGAGGTCAAGGAGAAGCGTCTGCCCGAGCTCGACGACGATTTCGCCTCCGAGGCGGCCGGGTTCGACACGCTCGCCGAGCTCCGCGAGGACATCTCCGAGCGGCTGGGCAAGGTCGACGAGCGGACGATCGAGCGCGAGTTCGAGGACGCTGTGGTCGAGGCCGCGGTGGCCGAGGCCGAGGTGGAGGTGCCGGACAGGTTGGTTCACGCGCGCGCGCATGAGTTGCTCGAGGACACCTTCGCGGCACTCGCTCGCCAGGGCATCTCGAAGGAGACCTATCTGAGGATCTCCGACCGGGACGAGGAGACGCTCGCCCACGAGGCCGAGCCCGAGGCGGCCGCCGCGCTCAAGCGCGAGGCCGTCCTGGCCGCGATCGTCGAGCTGGAACACATCGAGCCGACCGACGATCAGGTCCGCGAGGCACTCGAGCCGACCGCCGAGCGCCAGGGGACCACGGTCGAGAAGCTCTTCGACCGGCTGCGCTCAACTGGACGCCTTGACCGGCTCCGCCAGGAGGTGGCAATCCGCCAGGCGATCGAGATGCTGGTGGCTGAGGCCAAGCCGATCAGCGTCGAGCAGGCCAAGGCCCGCCAGAAACTGTGGACCCCCGGCAAGGAAGATCGCGAAGGGGATCCCCGCCCATCCTCCGGGCAGCTCTGGACGCCCGGAAGCTGAACCTCGGGTGGGTGGGTTCCCATCCCCGGGGGCCCGGCCAAGACTGGACGTAAGTACGACCCTGCCTTCCCAGCGGGCCCAGGCCGGTTGCTACAGTCGGCAGGATTCCGGCCGAGGAAGCGAAAGAAGCGAGGACATGAGCCCACTCGTACCGATGGTTGTCGAGCAGACCTCCCGAGGGGAGCGCGCCTTCGACATATACAGCCGTCTACTCAACGAGCGGATCATCTTCCTCGGGACCCCCGTGGACGATCAGATCGCGAACCTCATCGTGGCGCAGCTGCTGCACCTGGAATCCGAAGACCCGGACAAGGACATCTCGATCTACGTCAACTCGCCCGGCGGGTCGGTGTACGCCGGGCTGGCGATCTACGACACGATGCAGTTCATCAAGCCGGACGTGCAGACGATCTGCGTGGGGATCGCCATGTCGATGGGGGCACTGCTCCTGGCCGGCGGGGCGCACGGCAAGCGGATGGCGCTGCCCAACGCCAAGATCCTGATCCACCAAGTCTCCTCGGCCTTCCAGGGCCAGGCGACCGATATCGAGATCCACGCCAGGGAGATCATCGACGTACGGCGGCGGCTCGACGAGATCATCGCCCATCACACCGGTCAGACCCTTGAGAAAGTTAGGGCCGATACCGAACGTGATTACTTCATGAGCTCCGAGGAGGCCAAGGACTACGGAATCATCGACCGCGTCATCTCGCAGCACTGAGGGTCTACCCTTAGGGCTCGGATAAGGCGGCACGAGGCAACTCCGGGAGAGGGCAATCTATGGCACGTCCGACCGATTCCAACGAGCAGCTGCTCTGCAGCTTCTGTGGGAAGTCCCAGAGGCAGGTCAAGAAGCTGATCGCCGGTCCAGGCGTCTACATCTGCGACGAGTGCATCGATCTCTGCAACGAGATCATCGACGAGGAGCTCACCGCACCGCCGAGCTTCGACATCGAGAACCTTCCCAAGCCGCGCGAGATCTACGACGTGCTCAACGAGTACGTCGTGGGCCAGGAGCAGGCCAAGCGGAGCCTGTCGGTGGCCGTCTACAACCATTACAAGCGCGTCCAGATGATGCAGTCCGATGAGAACGACATCGAGCTGCAGAAGTCGAACATCCTGCTGCTCGGGCCGACCGGCTGCGGCAAGACGCTGCTGGCCCAGACCCTGGCCAAGATTCTCAACGTCCCGTTCGCGATCGCCGACGCGACCGCGCTGACCGAGGCCGGCTACGTCGGCGAGGACGTCGAGAACATCCTGCTCAAGCTGATCCAGGCCGCGGACTACGACGTCAAGAAGGCCGAGACCGGGATCATCTACATCGACGAGGTCGACAAGATCGCCCGCAAGGCCGACAACCCGTCGATCACGCGCGATGTGAGCGGTGAGGGGGTCCAGCAGGCGCTGCTGAAGATCCTCGAAGGCACGACGGCTTCCGTACCGCCCCAGGGGGGCCGCAAGCACCCCCACCAGGAGTTCCTCTCGATCGACACGACCAACGTGCTGTTCATCTGCGGCGGCGCGTTCGCTCAGCTCGACAAGGTGATCGAGCGGCGGATCGGCCACCAGGGCGTCGGCTTCGGCGCCGCGATCCAGTCCAAGGACCAGCGCGACACCGGCGAGATCTTCGAGCACTGCCTGCCCGAGGACCTCATCCAGTACGGCCTGATCCCCGAGTTCATCGGTCGCCTTCCGGTGATGAGCGCGATCCACCAGCTCAGCCGCGACGAGCTGATGCAGATCCTCACCGAGCCGCGCAACGCGCTCGTCAAGCAGTTCCAGCGCTTCTTCCAGTTCGACGGAATCGAGCTGGTGTTCGGCGAGGAAGCGCTCCACTCGATCGCCGATAAGGCGCTCGAGCGCGAGACCGGAGCCCGCGGCCTGCGCTCGATCATCGAGGAGGTCCTGCTGGAGGTCCAGTTCGAGCTCCCCTCGCGCCGGGACGTGCGCAAGTGTGTAGTAACCCGGGACACGATCGACAAGGGCATCTCGCCCACGCTCGTGACCGTCCCGATCCCGGAAGAAGAAGCGGCGTAAGCCTCCCTAGACTGAGCGGTCGCCATGACTGACCGCTCGGAGCTGCAGGACAGGACCCGCTACGACCCGTCCGAGGTCGAGCCGCGGATCGCTGACGTGTGGCTGGCGAGCGGGCTGTTCCACCCCGAGCCGGTCGGGGACCCGAGCGAGAACTACTCGATCGCGATCCCGCTGCCCAACGTGACCGGCGTGCTCCACATGGGGCACGCGCTGAACAACTCGGTCCAGGACTGCCTGATCCGCTATCACCGGATGCGCGGCCAGCGGACGAAGTGGATCCTCGGGACCGACCACGCCGGGATCGCCACCCAGATCCAGGTCGAGCGTGCGGTGGTGGCCGAGGGCTCGAGCCGGGAGCAGCTCGGGCGTGAGGCGTTCGTCGAGCGGGTCTGGCGCTGGCGTGATGACTACGGCGGCCAGATCATCTCGCAGCTCAAGCGGCTGGGCGCCTCGCTCGATTACCAGGACGAGCGCTTCACGCTCGACGAGGACTACGCCCGCGCGGTTCAGAAGGTGTTCGTCGAGCTCTACGAGAAGGGCTACATCTACCGCGACCGCTACATGGTCAACTGGGACCCGGGAGAGCGCTCGGCGATCTCCGACCTCGAGGTGGAGGATCACGAGGTCACCGACACGCTCTATTACATCGACTATCCGCTGGACGCCGGCTCGGGTTCGGTGACCGTGGCCACGGTGCGGCCGGAGACGATGCTGGCCGACGTCGCGATCGCCGTCCATCCAGACGACGAGCGCTACCGGCGACTGGTCGGGGAGAAGGCGATCCTGCCCCTGGTCGGGCGCAAGCTGAAGATCATCGCCGACGACTACGTCAAGCCCGAATTCGGCACCGGCGCGCTCAAGATCACGCCCGGCCACGACCCCAACGACTTCGAGATCGGTCGCCGCCACGGCCTTGCGCAGATCAGCGTGATCGGCGAGGACGCGCGCCTCACCGACGAGGCGCCCGAGCGTTTCCGTGGTCTCACCGTCGAGGATGCGCGCCAGGCGGTGGTAGCCGAACTGCGCGAGCAAAGCCTCCTCGCCCGCACCGAGCCGTACACGCACGAGGTGCCGTTCTCGCAGCGCTCGGGCGAGCGGATCGAGCCGCTGATCTCGCTCCAGTGGTTCATGAGGATGGACGAGCTGGCGCCGCCGGCGATCGAGGTGGTGCGCTCGGGACAGATCCGCTTCTGGCCCGAGAACTACACCCGGGTGTACATGAACTGGATGGAGAACATCCGGCCCTGGGTGATCTCCCGACAGCTGTGGTGGGGCCACCGGATCCCGGTCTGGTACCGCAGCGACGAGATTTACGTGGGCACAAGCGAACCCGAGGGCGAGGGCTGGGAGCAGGATCCCGACGTGCTCGACACCTGGTTCAGCTCGGGCTTGTTCCCGTTCGCGGCCCTCGGCTGGCCGGACGACACGCCGGCGCTGCGCGCGTTCTATCCGACCGACGTGCTCGTCACCGGCCGGGACATCGTGTTCCTGTGGGTGGCACGGATGATCATGCTCGGAATCGAGTTCCGGGGCCAGATCCCGTTCTCCGACGTCTACGTCCACTCGATCATCCAGGCCCCCGACGGGCGGCGGATGTCGAAGTCGCTCGGCACCGGGGTCGACCCGCTCGAACTGATCGAGGGCGGTCCGCGACCGCCGGTGTTTAATGAAGTTCCCCACCCACCCGGTGACTTCCCGCCCTACGGGGCAGACGCTGTGCGTTGGGGGCTCTACGTGATGTCCTCGGCGCAGGACGTTCGCTTCAGCGAGGAGCGGCTCGCCCAGGGCCAGCAGCTGACCAACAAGCTGTGGAACGCGGCGCGGCTGATCCTGCTCGGCGTCTCGCGGAATGGGGACCCACCCACCCCTGCGCCGACTCCCGCGGCCGTCGAGGACCGGTGGATCCTTTCGCGCCTCGAGCGCGTGCGGGCCGAGATCGACCGCCGGATCGAGAACTACGATTTCGCCCACGCCGCGCTCGGGCTGTACGAGTTCGTCTACGGTGAGCTGTGCGACTGGTACCTCGAGCTCGTCAAGCCGCGCCTGCGGGCGGGGGAGGTTGAGCTTGGGGCCACCCTGTTGTACGTGCTGACGCAGACGTTGGCGATCGCGCACCCGATGATTCCGTTCGTCACCGAGGAGATCTACCGCTACGTGGGTGGGCGGGAATCCAATCATTCCGGTCTGCTCGCGGCCGGCCTCCCGACCGCTCCGGCGGTGCCTGTCGATGAGCGCGCCGAGGCGAGCGTGGGACGCGTGATCGAGGCCGTCCAGGCGCTGCGCGGCTGGCGCGACTTCGCGGGGGTTAAGGCGGCGGCGACCGTGCCGGCGCGGCTCGCCGCAACGGGTTATGAGGAGACGGAAGAGCACCTGGAGCGTCTAGGCCGGGTGGCGTTCACGGCCGACGGCGGCGATCCCGTGGCGAGCGTTCCGGTGCCGGGCGGCGCGATCGAGATCCTGCCCTCAGACGACGTCGACCTCGAGGGCGCACAGCGGCGCCTGGCCGCGCAGCGGGCGAAGCTCGAGGAGGAGATCGAGCGCGCCGAGCGCAAGCTGGCCAATCAGGGTTTCGTGGACAAGGCGCCCCCGGATGTCGTCCAGGCCGAACGGGACAAGCTGAAACGTCTGAAGGACGAACTCGACTCACTGTGAACCCCGAGGAGGCCGAGCGCTACATCCTCTCCCGCGAGCTGTTCGGGATGCGGTTCGGCCTGGACCGCATGCGGCGGCTGATGACCGCGATGGGCAACCCGCAGCTGCGCTTTCATTCGATCCACGTGGTGGGTACGAACGGGAAGTCCTCGACAGTCCGCATGACCGCGGCAATCCTTCGCCGGCATGGGCTGCGGACCGGCGCCTACCTGTCGCCCCATCTGGTCTCGTTCGCCGAGCGGATCCGGATCGAAGACGAGGATCTCGAGCCGGCCGAGTTCGCCGGCGCGATCCAGCGCGCTGCCCACGCGGCCGAGCTGGTCGACCGCTCGCTAGGCCCTGACGACCGGGTCACCCAGTTCGAGTTGCTGACCGCGGCCGCCTACTCCGAACTCGCGCGTCAGGGGGTCGAGGTGGCGGTGATCGAGGCGGGGCTGGGTGGCCGCTACGACGCGACCAACGTGATCCCCTCGCGCGTTCAGGTGTTGACCAGCGTGGGCTTGGAGCACACGCGGTGGCTCGGGCCTACGATCACCGCGATCGCCACCGAGAAGCTCGACGTCGTCCAGCCCGGCGCGACGCTCGTGCTCGGTTACGGCCTGCACCCCGACGCAGTCGCCGTCGCCGAGCGGGTCGCTGGAAATCGACACCCGCCCGCCAGGATCGTCCACGCGGGTGCGGATCCGGGTGTGCCGCTGACCGCGCTCGGGCCCTATCAGCGGCGGAACTTCGCGCTGGCCCGGACGGCCGCCGAGGCCTACCTCGGTGAGCTCGACCTAGACGCGGTGGCCACTGCGGCCGTCGAGACGCTCGTGCCCGGCCGCCTGCAGGTGGTCGACGAGGAGCCGCTGACCCTGCTCGACGGCGCCCACAACCCCGAGGGGATCGCCGCGCTGGCCGAGTCGCTCGCCGATCCCTTCGCGGCCGGCCGCAAGCCGGTGGTGGCGGTCATCTCGATCCTCGACGACAAGGACGCCGCGGGCATGCTGGCCACGCTCATGCCGATGTGCGACGCGCTGGTTCTGACCGCCAGCCAGAACCCGCGCGCGCTCCCCCCGCCCACGCTCCAGTCGCTGGCCGGCCAACTCGGCGGGCCGCCTTCGGAGGTGATCCGCGACCCCCGCGCGGCCGTGGCCCGCGGGCGTGAGTTGGCGGGTCCCGACGGGCTGGTCGTCGCGACCGGCTCGATCTACCTCGTGGCCGATCTGCTGCGTCCGGCTGGCGCCGGCCGCGCCTCGATGCTGTGAACGAGCAGGAGAAGCAGCCGCGGTTGCTCGCCATGATGGGGCTGGTGGCCCTCGTCGTGGCCGTCGTCATACTCGTGTTCTTCGGCATCGGATACCTGTTTGGTCGCGCTTATCTGTGAACTGAGAGAAGGATCCGGGGCTTCGACGGCCAATCAGTGGGAAGTTCGTCCGTGGCCACGACCTTCATGTGAGGATCCACACGAAGCTTGATGTCCGCTGTAACGCCCGCACTCCGCCTACCACTACACTCGCTCCCTTAATGCTCGCCCTAGCCGTCTTCGGCATCAAGAACGGGACGATCAACGCCGCGGTCGAGCTGATCATCCTGTTCCTGGTGGTTATCTGGCTGGCGCTGGTGTACTGGACGTACGCGGACGCCCGGCGGCGGATCGCCGATCCGCTCCTCGTCGGATGCGCCACCGCCGCCTCCCTGTTCCCGTTCGTGGGGACGATCGTCTACATGATTGTCCGCCCGCCCGAGTACCTCGACGACGTGCGCGAGCGGGAGCTCGAAATCCAGGCCGCCGAGGCCCGGCTGGCCGAGCTCGGCTATCAGGTCTGCCCGTACTGCGACTTCGAGGTCGAGAAGGACTTCCTGCGCTGTCCGAACTGCATGCGCAAGCTCAAAGACCCGTGCAGCAACTGCGGCAAGCCGCTCGACCCGATGTGGAAGATCTGCCCGTTCTGCGAGGCGGAGATCGGCAGCGTCGCGGCCTCGCCCCGGCGGACCCGCCGACGCCGCGAGTCAACCTCCGAGCAGCCCGTGGCGGGCGCCAGCGTGCGCGCGGAGCGCGCCAGCGCGCCGGCTCCGACACCGGCGCCCGCCGAGCCCCGCGGCGGGCGCGAGCAGCTGACCGACCCACGTTCCCTTTAGGGCGCCGCTACAGTCTCCGCGGCTCTCGACCGCGATCTCTAGGAGACCCATGGACCGAACGCTGATCCTGATCAAGCCCGACGCCTTTGCCCGGAACCTGACCGGCGAGATCATCGCCCGCTTCGAGCGCAAGGGACTGCGGCTGGTGGCGATGAAGCTGATGACGATGAGTCGCGAGCTGGCGGCCCAGCACTACGCCGAACACGAGGGCAAGGGGTTCTACGAGGAGCTCGTGACTTTCATCACGTCTGGCCCGCTCGTCGCGATGGTGCTCAAAGGCGAGCAGGCCGTCGTGGCGGCGCGACAGGTGATCGGCGCGACGAATCCGGTCGAAGCGAACACGGGCTCGATCCGCGGCGATTACGCGATCGAGGTGGGCCAGAACATGGTCCATGGATCGGACGCGCCCGAGTCCTCGGCTCGGGAAGTGGCGCTGTTCTTCCCCGACCTGGCTTGAGCCGCACCGCATCGTGAGCCTCCTGGTGCTCGCGTCACGCTCGCCGCAGCGGCGCGCCATCCTCGAGCAGCTGGGCGTCGAGTTCTCGGTCCAGGTCCCCGACATCGAGGAGCTCGAGGCAGGTCCGCCGCACGAGGTGGCGCTCGAGAACGCGTTTCGCAAGGCGTCGGCAATCGCGGTTGACGGCGGTGGGCTGGTCCTCGGCGTCGACACGGTCGTGTCGCTCGGCGCGCGGTTGTACGGAAAGCCACAGGATGCCGAGGAGGCCAAAACGACCCTCAGCGCCCTGGCCGGGCGGCGCCACGCGGTCATCAGCGGCGTCTGCCTGATCGAAGACGGACAGGTGCGTAGCGCGGCCGCGCAGACCGGCGTCCAGTTCAGGGCGCTGGACGACGGCCTGATCGATTGGTACCTGGCCAGCGGGGAATGGCGGGAGCGCGCGGGCGGTTACGCGATCCAGGGACGCGGCGCCGCGCTGGTGGCGGGCATCGAGGGGGACTTCCTCAACGTCGTCGGCCTGCCGGTGGCGACGCTGCTCGAGCTGGCGCCAGGACTGCTTGGCTCATGACCCACCAATCGAGGCGCCAGCCTCGATCGGCAGCAACGCCGATCCGCTCGAGGCGCCAGCCTCGAGCGGCAGCACCTATTTGATCCTTTTGCTGCGAGCGTGCCTGAGACGAATCGAGCCCGTACAATCGTCGTCGGATGGCGCTGGCAGCGTGGCGTGGCCCCCGGCGCTCACATCACCGTCCGCTGCTTACCCCTACCTCAGTTGTCTATGGGCTTTTTCACGTACCTAACCGGTTTCGGCGGTCGCGACATGGCGGTCGACCTAGGGACAGCGAACACGCTGGTCTACGTTCGCGGGCGCGGCATTGTGCTGTCTGAGCCGAGCGTCGTCGCGGTCGATTCCCGCACCGGCGAAGTGCACGCGGTCGGGATCGAAGCCAAGCGGATGCTCGGGCGTACCCCCGGCACGATCCAGGCCATCCGCCCTCTGAAGGACGGCGTGATCGCGGACTTCGAGGTGACCGAGGAGATGCTCCGGCACTTCATCCAGAAGGTCCACCAGAACCGCTGGGCCCACCCCCGGGTCGTCGTCTGCGTCCCTTCCGGGGTCACCGGCGTCGAGAAGCGGGCCGTCGAGGAGGCCTGTCTGAGCGCGGGCGCCCGGCAGGCGTACCTGATCGAGGAGCCGATGGCGGCCGCCATCGGCGCCGGGCTTCCGGTCGGCGAGCCGACCGGGTCGATGGTGGTCGACATCGGCGGCGGCACGAGCGAGGTCGCGGTCATCTCGCTGGGCGGGATCGTCGTCTCGCAGTCGATCCGCGTGGGCGGCGACGAGCTCGACGAGTCGATCATGAATTACGTAAAGCGCGAGTACAAGCTGCTGATCGGTCAGCAGACGGCCGAGGAGGTCAAGCTCGAGATCGGGTCGGCCTACCCGCTGGGCGAGGAGGTCCAGGCGGAGATCCGCGGCCGGGACATGGTCTCCGGCCTGCCCAAGACCGTGGTGTTGACCAGCGAGGAGATCCGCGGGGCCCTCGAGGAGCCCGTCACCCAGATCATCGACGCGGTCAAGGAGACGCTCGACCGCACACCGCCCGAACTTGCCTCCGACATCATGGATCGTGGCATCATGCTGGCAGGAGGAGGGTCGTTGCTACAGGGCCTCGACGAGCGCCTGCGTCACGAGACGCAGATGCCCGCGCATCTGGCCGAGTCGCCGCTGACCTGCGTGGCAGTTGGCTCGGGGAGGTCGTTGGAGGAATTCGAAGCGATCCACCGTTCGAGCAAGAATTCACGCAACCGGCGCCGTCGGTACTAGGTTCCAACCGGTACCTGGCGTGACGCCTGTCAGGATCGGGACCTGGTCCGCGTGGGCGGGTTCCAACTCACAGCACTCACCTTTGAGACGGCAAGCACGTGCATGACAAGCAAGTTCGACGGCGACGAGTGGTTCTCGGACTGCTCGTGGCAGTCTCCCTGATCCTGCTCACGGCCTACTTCGGCGAGACGCCCAACAGTCCTCTGCACAACGTCCAGCGGGGCGTGGTGGAGGTCTTCTCTCCGATCGAGCAGGGGGCGAGCAAGATCCTTTCCCCGGTGCGCTCGGTGACCAGCTGGTTCTCGAGCACTTTCCACGCCAAGTCGCAGGTGGCCGCGCTGCAAGGCGAGGTCCAGCGGCTCACCGGCGATCTGGCCGCGGCGAAGGGCGCCCAGTTCCAGAACCAGCAGCTGTTGAAGGACGTCCACCTCGACGACAGCATTGGCATCGACGCCTACCACCCGGTCACCGGCGACGTCATCCTCCGCGACCCCACCCTCTGGTACCAGACCGTCAACATCGACAAGGGCTCGGAGGACGGCGTCGGCCTCCACGATCCGGTCATCGCCGACGGCGCGCTGGTGGGCGAGATCAGCGAGGTGGCGGCGAACGCGTCGGTCGTCTCGCTGATCACCGACCATACGGTGTCGGTCACCGCTCGGGTCGCCGACGCCAACGGCGACACCGGCGAGCTGGTCCCGGCGGTCGGAAGCCCCAACGAGCTCCTGCTCGAGTACCTGCAGGCGCCGAACCCCGGCCAGGTCCAGAACGGCCCCCAGCCGCTCCAGCTCGTGGAGACGGCGGGCTTCCGCTCCAACACGCTCGAGTCCTACTTCCCGCCGAACATCCCGATTGGCTGGATCCCGTCGTTCGACGAGAACCAGCTGCTCAACAACGGCCAGGTTCCGGTCACGCCGGCCGCCGATCTCCGGCACTTCGACGTCGTCCAGGTGTTGACCCAGGCCCAACCCGGCACCGTACGGGCGCAGGTGCCGTGAGCGAGATCCCGAACACGATCAAGCTCCCGCTACGCCTGATCCTGCTTGGGTTCTTTGCCGTACTCGTGCAGGAGTCGGCGATCTCCCAGATCTCGATCTTCGGGGTCAGTGCGGACATCACACCACTCGTGGTGATGTCGGTTGGACTGCTGTGCGGCTCGCTGACCGGAGCGATCTTCGGCTTTGCCACGGGCCTGCTGATCGATCTGGTGCTCGTCCAGACGCTCGGGGTCACCTCGCTTCTGTACATCGCGATCGGCTACTGGGCGGGTCGGCTCCACGAGCTCCGCGACCCCTCGCACGAGCTCATCCCGGTGGCGGCCGGAGCGCTGGCCTCGGCCTTCGCCGCTGTGGGGATGGCGATCATCCAGTTCCTGCTCGGGGTCGATGCGCCAGTCAGCCTGCTGTTGTTGCAGCAGATCTTCGTCTTCGTACTCGTCAACACACTGATCGCGCTCCCGGTCCACGCCCTAGTCCGACGGATCATGCGGCCCGTGCTGCCCGAGGATCCCCGCCGCCGGCGTCGCCGCGCCTACACCACCGGTGGCCTCAGCCCGCTCCAGCAAGGCGCCGCTCGCCGCGGCGGAATCTCCCGGCTCCAGACCTGATGGCTCCGTTACCGGAAGACAAACAGCTGCGTTTCGTCAAGCAGGAGGAGCGATCACCGATGAGCCCTCAGCTGGCTCGGCGCACGGCGATCATCGGGACGCTCGCCCTGGGCCTGTTCGCGATCCTGTTCTTCCGCCTCTGGTTCCTACAGGTGCTGTCGACCAACCAGTATGCGAAGGCCGCCAGCGTCAACTTCGTGCGGGACGTCGAGATTACGGCTCCGAGGGGCAACATCCTCGACTCGAGCGGCACGATCCTGGCCTCGAGCCGACGGGCCTATGCGGTCGAGATTTCGCCCCCCGACCTGCCGGTCCCGATCACCGATCAGAACCTCGCCCATCCGCCTCAGGCGGATGCCGCGCTCTACGTGCGGCTCTCGCGCGTGCTCGGGCTGCCGACCAACCGCCAGCCGTGCCCCGTCAATGGGCACGGGCTGCTCCGTATGTCCGAGATCGCGTGCCGCGTGGTGCAGGGCTACGTGCAGCTGTCCTATGGCGAGGCCACGGTGGCCAGCGATATCTCCGACCAGCAGCTTTGGTACATCTCGGAGCGTCAGGCCTCGTTCCCGGGCGTGAGCGTCCAGCAGATCTACCAGCGGACCTACCCGCTCGGCACCGTCGCCTCGCAGGTGCTCGGGATCGTTAGCCGCATCACCTCGGGCGAGGTGGGCCAGTCCTACTACGCGGGAGTGTCGCCGAACGACTCGGTCGGCCAGTCCGGTCTCGAGGCCTCGTATGACCGCTACCTCCGAGGCGTCGACGGCGCCGAGAAGGTGAAGGTCGACGCGTTTGGCAACTTCGTCGGGGTCCAGTCCCAGACGGCTCCGATCGCGGGCGACAACCTGAAGCTGTCGCTCAACTCCAAGCTCGAGGAGGTCGGCCAGCAGGCGCTCCAGCAGTCGATCGACAACAACTACCCGGCCAACGGCGGGGCGTTTGTGGCCATGAATCCGGACAACGGCGAGGTCTACGCGATGGGCTCGCTGCCGACCTATAACGCCAACGTATTCACCAAACCGGTGCCCTACTCGACTTACAACGCCCTGTTCGGTCCCAACTCAGGCGACCCGCAGGTCAACCGCGCCTACCAGAGCGCGGGCCCGACCGGTTCGACGTTCAAGCCGATCACGGCCACCGCAGCGCTCCAGAGCGGGGTGTGGAGCGTTAGCTCGATCTTCGACGACACCGGCCAGTACTGCTTCAGCGGCCAGTGCCGGCACAACTCCGGCAACGCGGTCGACGGCTCGCTGGATCTGGTGAACGCGATCAAGGTCTCCTCGGACGACTTCTTCTACAACCTCGGCGTGCTGACCAATTCGCCCGCCCCGAACGGCGGCCCGCTCCAGCACTGGGCGAGTCTTTACGGAATCGGTCAGAAGACCGGTATCGACCTGCCCGACGAAGTCTCCGGCACGCTCCCCGACGCCGCGTGGCGCTCGAATCGCAACGAGCTCGAGGCCGAGTGCGACAGCGCGACCGGCCCGTTCAAGTACACGAACGGCACGGACACCGGGCCGAAGAAGCTGAAGGGCTGGCACCGCAGTTCCACGCACCCGCCCGGCGGTTGCGGGATCGCCGACGGCACCGACCGGCCCTGGTCGGCCGGCGACAACGAGAACCTGGCCGTCGGCCAGGGCGACGTGCAGGTCACGCCGCTGCAGCTGGCGGTGGCCTACTCGGCGCTCGCGAACGACGGGACGATCGTCACCCCGCACCTGGGCCTCGATGTCCAGACGGCCGACGGGTTCGTGCTCCGGGCGTTCAACCCGGCGCCCAAACGTCACATCAACATCGACCCGGAGTACCGGGACACGATCCTCGCGGGCCTGCGCGCGGGCGCCTCGCAGCCGGGCGGAACCTCGGACGCCGTGTTCGGGAACTTCCCCGAGCAGGTGTACGGCAAGACGGGGACCGCCCAGTACAACAATCAGCAGGACTACGCCTGGTACGCCTGCTTCGTCCCGGCGAGCGCCACCACCAAGCCGATCGTGGTTGTGGTGACCGTCGAGCAGGGCGGGTTCGGCGCCGTCGGCGCCGCGCCGGTGGCGCGGCAGATCCTGTCGCAGTGGTTCTTCGGCAGCAAGGGCGCCTACGTGCCCGGGACCTCTCAGACGCTGTGAGCGCGATCGGAGCCAGCGCGATCCGGCCGGCCGACGAGGTGGCGGCGGCGCCACGCCCGCGGGTGTGGCTGCGGATGGATCCGCTCATGCTGCTGGCCGCGCTGGGGCTGGCCGCCTGTTCGCTGATCATGCTAAAGGGCGAGGGGCGCTCGCTCGATCCCGGGCACCCCATGTACTTCGCCGAGCGGCAGGGCATCTACTTCGGGATCGGTCTCGCGCTGGCGCTGGTGCTGGCGCACGTCGACTACTCGCGGCTGCGCGAGTACAAGTACGGCCTGTACGGCGTGATGATCGCGCTGAACCTGGTCGTGCTCGGGATGCCCAAGGTGCAGGGGGCGGCCCGGTGGATCCCGCTTCCGTTCTTCCAACTGCAGCCCTCGGAGTTCGGCAAGGTGCTGCTGATCGTGTCGCTGTCGGCGTTTGCCGTCGACCGTTCGCGCCGGCTGCACGAGCGCCGCACCACGGCTCGGATCATGTTGCTGGCGATCGTGCCGGCGCTGATCGTGATCCCGCAGCCGGACCTCGGGACGGCGTTGGTGTACATCGCGGTCGGGTTCGCGGTCCTGTTCTTTGCCGGCACGTCCTGGAAGCAGCTGGTCGCCCTGGCGGCGCTGTTCGTGGCCGCAATCGTGCTCGTGCTCGTGGTGGCGCCCGCCACCGGGCACCACCTGCTCAAGCCTTACCAGATGCAGCGCCTCACCGGCTTCCTGCATCCATCGCACGATCCGCAGAACCAGACATACAACATCACCGAGTCGCTGACGGCGATCGGCTCGGGGGGCAAGACCGGCCTCGGCGTGCAGGGGGCCAGCCAGGTCAACCTGCACTTCCTGCCGGCGCCGGACACCGACTTCATCTTCGCCGTCGTGGGGGAGACGTATGGGTTCGTGGGCGCGGCGGTGGTGCTGTCGCTCTACGCGCTGCTCATCTGGCGCGCCCTACGGGTCCTGACCATGTCCAAGAACCTGTACGGGACACTGGTCGCCGGGGGCGTGCTGGCGATGCTGATGTTTCAGGTATTCGTCAACGCGGGCATGACGATCGGCATCATGCCGATCACCGGAGTGCCTCTTCCGCTGCTCAGCTACGGCGGCTCCTCGGCGCTGGTGACGTTCATCGCCATCGGCCTTCTACAGTCAATCTATGTGCAGGCACGCATGACGAACGCGTCGAAAAGCCGAGGAGTGGTATCGCAATGACCGCAGCCTCGCGAATTGGTGTCCACCAAGGGCGCGGCACGTGTTCGCGTTCGCCCGGAGGATCGAGCTCGCAAAGCTCGCGCTTCCTCCGCGAACGTTCCCAAATTTCCACAAAGGACTGAATGAGCTTTGAAGAAGCAAGTATTGGTCAGCGTCGACCGGGGCGAAACTCGGGTGGCGCTGCTAGAGGCGACCGGAACGGTCGCCGCACGTAAGAGCGCGCCCAAGCCAGCGACGCGCCGGCGCCGCCGGCCGGCCAAACCAGCCGCCGGGTATCACGTCGCCGAGTTGTACCTCGAGCGCCGCGGTGCGCGCTCGATCGTCGGAAACATTTACAAGGGCCGGGTCGACAACGTACTCGGCGGCCTCGAGGCATCGTTCGTCGACATCGGCTTGGAGAAGAACGGTTTCCTGCACGTCGACGAGATCGTGCTGCCAGGGGTCGAGGCGCCCCGCCGGGGCCGCGGCTCCGGCAGGGATACGCGCCAGATCACCGAGATGCTCAAGCCGGGCCAGGAGATCGTGGTCCAGGTGGTCAAGGATCCGCTGAAGACCAAGGGCGCTCGGTTGTCGATGGACCTGACGATCGCCGGCCGCTACATGGTGTATGCGCCGTACGGAGAGGGGGTCGGGGTCTCGCGCCGGCTGGACGACCCCGAGCGCGATCGGCTGCGCAAGGAGGCCGCGAAATTGGATTTGAAGGGTGCGGGCGCGATCATCCGCACCGCCGCCCAGGGCGCCAAGCGCGCCGATCTGGAGCGCGAGCTGCTGTACCTGTTCAAGCTGAACGAGGTCCTGCAGAAGCGGGTCGCCGAGACGCCTGCGCCGGCGCTGGTCTTCCAGGAGGCCGACCTGTCGGTGCGGGTCGTGCGCGACATCTTCTCCTCGACGTTCGAGCGCGCAATCGTGGACGACCCCAAGCAGTTCCACCGGCTCGTGTCCTTCTTCACCCGCACCGCTCCTGAGCTCGTCGAGCACGTCGAGCTGTGGGAGGAGGACACGCCGCTGTTCGAGGCCTTCGGGGTCGAGGAGGTGCTCGACTCGACGCTCTCGCGGCGGGTTGACCTGCCGAGCGGCGGCTACCTGATGATCGACTACGCCGAGGCTTTGACGGTCATCGACGTCAACTCCGGGTCGTTCGTAGGCCGCGGGAAGGCGGCGCGGCTGGAGGACACGATCACGAAGACCAATCTCGAGGCCGCCGATGAGGTGGTCCGGCAGCTCCGGTTGCGGGACATCGGCGGGATCATCGTGATCGATTTCATCGACATGGCGCGGGCCCGGAACCGGGATGCCGTGCTGAAGGCGCTGCGCGCCAATTTGGATGAGGACCGCACGAAGACCTTCGTGGTCGAGATCTCGCCCCTGGGCCTGGTCGAGATGACCCGCCAGAACGTCACCGACGGGGTGCGCGAGATCATGACCCGGCCCTGCCCCACGTGCGGCGGCGACGGGGTCATCAAGTCCGAGGAGACGCTCGCCATCGAGTTCGAGCGCAAGATGCGCGACCTGGCCAAGGAGACCGAAGCCGACGCGATCCTGCTCCAGATGAACCCCCGGGTGAGCGCCGAGTTCACCCGCGACGACGCTCGGACGCTCCGCGCCATCGAGGAGGAGACCGGGAAGTGGTTCCACTTCGAGGGCTCCGAGGGATTGCCGGTCGACCACTTCGCGGTCATCCTCGAGGCCAGTCGCGAGCGCGTGCTCGAGCGGGCGGTGCCGTTCCGCGCCGGCGAGGAGGTGCACGTCGAGATCGTCGAGCCGCACATGTACAGCCCGGGCGACGCGGTGGCCAAGGTCGACGGTTACATGATTCAGATCACCGGCGCCGGCGATTACGTGGGCGAGAAGCATCTGGTGCGGATCGAGGAGGCCGGGCGGACGTCCGCCGTGGCTACCCTGGTGGACGTGCCGGCGCGGCCCGCGGAGGTCGATGACGGAAGTGAGAACGGAGATGGCCTAGAATCGAAGCCTCGGCGTCGTGGCCGCAGAGGCGGACGGCGCCGTTCCGGCGCTAAGGCCGAGTCGGTGAGCTCTTCCGAATGACCTACGCAATCGTGAAAACTGGCGGCAAGCAGTACCGCGTTGAGCCGGGCCAGACCCTGCTCGTCGAGCGGCTCGCCGTTTCCGATGGCGAGTCCGTCGCTCTGGAGCCGTTGCTGTTCGTGGACGGCTCCTCCGTGGTCGACGGCTCGGATCTGTCTGCGGTTTCGGTGACGGCCCGGGTGGTCGCCCACGAGCGCGGCCCCAAGCTACGGATCGTCAAGTTCAAGCCCAAGCGCGGCTACAAGCGGCGCACCGGCCACCGCCAGAACCTGACCCGGATCGAGGTCACGGAGGTGAAACATGGCGCATAAAAAAGGGCTTGGCTCCTCGCGCAACGGGCGCGACTCGAAGGCCAAGCGCCTGGGCGTGAAGGTGTTCGCCGGCGAGAACGTGACCGGTGGCGAGATCATCGTGCGCCAGCGCGGGACGAAGTTCAAGCCGGGCGACGGCGTCGGCATCGGCAAGGACGACACGATCTTCGCCCGTGCGGCAGGTACCGTGGAGTTCACGCGCGGGCGACGCGGTCGAGTGATCTCGATCGCCCCGGGCGCTTCCGACTCCGACTCGTAGGCGCCGGAAACGGTCGCTCGGCGCCGCCGGGCATGGATGCCCGGCGGAACGGCCCCATGGATGCCGGCGAAGCCGGCCCCTAAGCAGCCGTCACGAACTCTGACGTGCACATCGGACAGCGCTTCGCCTTCACCGGGATCGCGCTGTCGCACTCCGGACATTGCTTGGTGTCCGGGTCCTCCTCGGCCCGGCGGGCCATCAGCGCGTTGATCGGCGCCACGACCAGGAAGAAGACCACGGCGGCGATGCTCAGGAACGTGATCAGGTTGTTGATGAAGTCGCCGTAGGCAAACGTGCTGCCGTTGATCGTGAAGGTCAGCGCCCCGAAGTTGTGGGCGCCGAAGATCGCGGCGATCAGTGGCGTCAGCAGGTCGGCGACGACGGCCTTGATGACAGCGGTGAAGGCCGTGCCGATGACGACGGCCACCGCGAGGTCCACGACGTTGCCGCGGAACAGGAATTGCTTGAAGTCCTTGAGGAGTTTTGGCACGGCTCCATGTCTTGTTTCGTCACAGGGGAACGTGGTTCCTTTGGCCCGTGCCCGGACTTTGGCGATGCACCTGACGTATGCGAGAGTGGAGCGCCAAAGTTCGTTCCCTGGCGGAGCGACAAGCGGGGCTCGTGGCGTGGTGGCAGCTCGTTGCGCTTGGGGTCGACGACAGCGCGATCTGGCGATGGTCCGTCAGCGGCTATCTGCATCAGGTGCTTCCGCGTGTCTATGCGGTCGGGCATCGGGCTCCTAGCGTGGAGGCGGACCTGTGGGCCGCGGTGCTGTACGCCGGCCCGGGCGCCATGCTCAGCCACGCCACGGCGCTCTGGTGGCGCGGCCTGCTCGACAAGCAGCCGTGGCCCCTTCAGGTGACCACACCGCGCCGCTGCCGGTCGCTCCGGGGGATCAAAATCCACGGCCGGCGCACCTGCGACCGGAAGCTGGACAAGCGTCCGCCGACCACGAGCGTCGAGCAGGCGCTGCTCGACTTCGCGGCAACCGCACCGATCGATCGCGTCCGATATGCGCTCGCCAACGCCGACTACCACAAGGTGCTCGACATCCCCGCCCTCCAGGTGATCACCGGTAACGGTCGCACCGGCAGCACAAAGCTGAAGAACGCAATGAAGCGCCACGAACCAAAGCTCGCCCGCACGCGCAGCCCGCTCGAGCGGCTGTTCCTGCCTTTGTGCGAGCGGATCGGGATCCCGCTCCCAGAAGTCAACGTCTACATCGAAGGCGTGCTGGTCGACGCCGTGTGGCACGACCGGAAGCTCGTCGTCGAACTCGATGGCGAGAACAACCACAGCTCGTGGAATCAGATCCAAAACGACCGAAGCAAGGAGCTGATCCTGCGGAGGGCTGCGTTCGACGTCGTTCGCTACGGCACGAGGCAGCTCGAAGAGGAGCAGACGCTGGTCGAGCAAGACGTGTGGCGCGCGTACCACCTGCCACGATGAATGCATGCAGGATCACGCACGCATCCAGGTCACGGCCGGCGCCGGCGGCGACGGCTGCCTGAGCTTCCGGCGGGAGGCCCACGTCCCGAAGGGCGGCCCCAACGGTGGCGACGGCGGCCGCGGCGGCGACGTGGTGCTGGTGTGCGACGACTCGATGCGCGATCTCGAGACCTTCCGGCGCAAGGCGCACTTCAAGGCGCGCCGGGGTGGCAACGGCGAGGGCGCGCTGCGGCACGGCAAGGACGGCGAGATGCTCGAGATCCGGGTGCCCCCGGGGACGGAGGCGATCATCGAGGCCGACGGCAGCGTTCACGACCTCGTGCGCCCCGGCCAAAGATCGGTGGTGGCACGGGGTGGACCCGGCGGGCGCGGCAACAAACGCTTCGCCGGCCCGACGCATCAGACGCCTCGGTTCGCCGAGAAGGGGCTCCCCGGCGGTGAGACCTGGATCACGCTGCAGCTCAAGCTGCTGGCAGACGTCGGACTGGTCGGCCTCCCGAACGCCGGCAAGTCCTCGCTGCTCACTCGCCTGACCCGGGCCCGACCGAAGGTCGCGGACTACCCGTTCACGACGCTCGAGCCGGCGCTCGGGACGCTCGAGACCGAGGACCGCCAGCTGGTGATCGCCGACATCCCGGGCTTGATCGAGGGAGCCAGCGCCGGCGCCGGGCTGGGCCACGACTTCCTGGCCCACGTCGAGCGCACGCGGCTGCTCGTGCACGTGCTCGACATGGCGCCGCTCGACGGCTCGGACCCGGTGGCCAACTACGCGACAGTGGAGCGCGAGCTCGAGCTGCACAACCCGCGCCTCGCCGTGCTGCCGCGGATGCTGGCGCTGTCCAAGGCGGACCTGGTGGATCCGGAGGCGCGGGATGTCGCCAAGGCGGCGTGGGAGGCGCGAGTCGGGTCCGACACGCCCGTGATCGTGACCTCGTCAACCACCGGGCTCGGGCTCCCCGAGCTCGCCGCCGAGCTCGCCCGTCGCGTGCCGGCCCTGACTGAGGTTGAGGTGGCGCCCGAACAGGCGCCTGAGGAGCTGGCCGCGCACCGCGTGTTCCGACCCGCCGCGCGGCGCGCCTACCGGGTTCTCAAGACCGGCGACAGCACCTATCGAGTGACGGGCGAGGGGATAGAGCGGCTCGTGGCGCGCTACGACCTCGAGAACGACGACGCGCTGGCCTACCTCGAGCGGCGGCTGCGCGGAATCGGGGTGATCCGGGCGCTCCAGGAGGAGGGGTTCGAACCCGGCGACGAGGTCGAGATCGCGGGCATCGCGTTTGACCTCGATCCGGAGTGAGAGACGCGAGAACGCCTCGACGCGCCACGAACGGGTAGCATCGCGCGCCGCCGGATCGTCAGCGTAGGAGAGGAGACTGGGAATGCGTCGTGTCGTTGCTCTTGTCGTGCTTGTGGGCGCGCTGTTGGTGGTGCCCGCGGCGGGTGCCAAGGTCCTGCTCGTGGGCACCTACCACGGGGTCCGCGGCAAGTACAGCTCGCTTCAGGCGGCGGTTGACGCGGCGCATCCGGGCGACTGGATTCTGCTCGCGCCCGGTGACTACAAGACGACCTCGAGCCAGCACCCGCGCGGCCGCGCCGACGAAGCGGCCGGCGTGCTGGTCAGCAAGCCCGACATCTGGATCGTCGGCATGAACCGCAACACCACGATCGTCGACGGCACCAAGAGCGGACCGGCGTGCAGCCGGAGCGTGGCCGACCAAAACCTGGGGCCGAAGGTGAAGGGCAAGGCGCAGGGGCTGAACGGAATCATGGTCTTCAAGGCCAACAACGTCGACATCGAGAACCTGACCGTCTGCAACTTCCTGGGCGGCGCCGGTGACGCCGGCAATGAGGTCTGGTGGAACGGCGCGAACGGCAGCGGCAAGGTTGGCGGGCACGGCATGTGGGGCTCCTACCTGACGGCGACGAGCACGTTCTACAACGGCGAGCACACGGCGGCGCAGTACGGGATCTTCTCGAGCAACTGGGACGGCGGCGAGTGGATCCACACCTACACGAGCAACTTCAATGACTCGGGTTACTACATCGGCGCCTGCCAGGACGAGTGCAACCAGACGATCAACGACGCGTGGGCGCAGTACAACGCCCTCGGTTACTCGGGCACGAACTCCGGCGGCTCGCTGCTGGTCGAACATTCGCAGTTCGACCACAACGAGGAGGGCTTCGACACCAACAGCCAGAACAACGACGACTGGCCCTCGCCGCAGAACGGGGCGTGTCCGGCCGGTGTCGGACCGCCGGTTGCGGGCGCTCCGAGCTGCTGGGTGTTCTACAAGAACTACGTCCACGACAACAACAATCCCGACGTGCCGTCGGCGGGTGCGGCGGCCGCCGGCCCGGTGGGGACCGGCATGACGATCAGTGGTGGACGCAACGACACGATCATGGACAACCGCTTCGTCGACAACGGCGCGTGGGGAGCGGCGTTCGTTCCCTATCCCGACACCGAGACGCCGCCGTCGGACGCGACCCCTTGCCTCGGCGGCACACCGAACTTCTCGATCACGCTATTCGGCCTGCCGGTGATTATCCGGTGTTACTACGAGGACTCGAACGACGCCATGATCGGCAACACGTTCACCCACGACGGGTTTTACGGCAACCCCACAAACGGTGACATCGCCGAGCTCACGCTTATCGGTGGCCCGTCGGACTGCTTCGCGTCGAACGTCGCCACGAGCGGCACCTTGACCAGCTCACCGGCCGGCCTCCAGCAGAGCAAGCCGACGTGCGGTGGGCAGGTTGCCGGCAACAACAATCAGACGTTCCTAGCGGAGTCGGCGTGCGACACGCAGATCCTCGGCCCGGGGTTCGGATGCCAGCCCGGGGACAAATACCCGCGCCGGAAGAAGGTCGTGATGCACGCTCTGCCCAAGCACCTGCCGACGATGCCGAACGTGTGCGGCCACGTGCCCGCCAACCCGTGGTGTCCGTCGCACAAGGGCAAGGCATACGAATGACATAGCGCTTGGCCCGCTGCGCCGCCCTAACCTCTCGGGGATATGGGCGCAGTGGTGGTCAAGCTCGGCTCGAGCATCGTCGCCAGCGATCGCGGCGAGGTGCGCACGGACGTCCTCGCCCGGGTTTGCGACGAGCTCGCCGAGCTCCAGCGCGACGGCCGCCAGCCCGTCGTCGTAACCAGCGGGGCGATCGCGCGCGGGATGGGGGTGATGGAGCTGCCGCTCCGCCCCCGGGCGATCGACGAGCTCCAGGCCGCCAGCGCGGTCGGGCAGGGGAAGCTCTACCAGATCTACGACGAGCTGCTCCGTGCGCGTGGACTCCAGACAGCCCAGGTGCTGCTCACGTTCTTCGACGTGAGCGCGCGAACGCACTACTTGAACGCGCGCCAGACGCTGCGCAAGCTGATCGACTGGCAAGTCGTCCCGGTCATCAACGAGAACGACACGACCACGACCGACGACATCTCCTTCGGCGACAACGACTTCCTGGCCGCCCAGGTGGCGATCCTGATCGCGGCCGAGCTGCTCGTCCTGCTGACCGACGCCGAGGGCCTCTACACCGCCGATCCTCGGACCGACCCCAGCGCGCGGCTGGTCAGCGACGTGGCGTCGTTCGACGAGCTCGACGGCCTCGCGATCGGGCATGCCACCTCGCCGCTCGGATCCGGCGGGATGCGCTCCAAGGTGGTGGCGGCCGAGATGGCCACGGCCGCGGGGATACCGACCGTGATCGGAGGCGGCCAGACGCCGGGCACGCTGCTGGCGGCCGCGCGGGGTGAGCCTGTTGGCACTCGCTTCCACGCCCGCCCCGGCCGCTACTCGAGCTTCAAGCTGTGGCTCCGTTACGCCAAGCCGACACGGGGGCGGGTCCTGGTCGACGCCGGCGCGGCCCGCGCGCTTCGCGAGGGCGGCACAAGCCTGCTGCCGGTCGGGATCGTCGAGGTGTCGGGCGAGTTCGACGCCGGTGACGCGGTCGAGATCGCCCACGACGGGGAGCTGGTCGGCAAGGGGATCTGCAACTACTCCGCAAGCGAGCTGCGCCGGGTGCGAGGCCTGAAGTCGGCGGCGGTGCGCGAGCGGCTTCCGCGCGCCACCGACGAGGCCGTTCACCGGGACTATTTCGTGCTCGCGTAGATCGGGTGCTGCCGCGCGATGCTGCGCATCGCGCGGGATAAGCTTCTCTAAGGAGCATCGAGCATGGCCTCCGTCCTCACGACATCCGTCACCGACATCTGCGCCGCCGCCAAGCGCGCCGCGACGCAGCTCGCCGCGCTGCCGTCCGGGGTCAAGAACGGCGCGCTCGAAGCGATCGCGGCGGCGCTGATCGAGCGCACGCCGGAGATCCTCGAGGCCAACCGCCGTGATCTCCAGGACGGGCGCGAGGTCGGCCTGACAGATGCGCTCATGGATCGCCTGGCGCTCGACGAAGGTCGTATCGCGGCGATCGCGAAGCAGGTCCGGGACATCGCGGCGTTGCCCGATCCGGTCGGTGAGGTGATCGAGGGGCGGCGCCTTTACAACGGTCTCGACGTGCGCAAGGTCAGGGTCCCGCTCGGCGTGATCGCGGTCGTGTACGAGGCGCGGCCGAACGTGACGATCGACGCGGCCGCGCTCTGCCTGAAGTCGGGCAATGCGATCGTGCTGCGCGGGTCATCGATGGCCGCGGCGTCGAATGCCGTCCTCGCCGACGTCGCCGTCGAGGCGGGATTGGCGGCCGGGTTGCCCGACGGTGCGATGGCGCTGGTGGCCGGCGGCGGACACGACGAGCTTTCCGAGTTAGCCACTCAGACCGGCCTGGTCGACCTGATCATCCCGCGCGGCGGCGAGGGGCTGAAGGCCGCTTTGAAGGGCGTGGCCACGGTGCCGGTCATGTACGCGGCGTCGGGCAACTGCCACGTTTACGTGGACGCGACCGCCTCGCTGGACGACGCGTTGGCGATCACGCTCAACGCCAAGATCCAGCGTCCCAGCGTCTGCAACGCGGCTGAGACTCTGCTCGTGCACTCCTCGGTGGCGGACGAGTTTCTCCCGGCGGCGTTCGAAGCGCTGGCTGAGGCGGGCGTTGAGCTGCGGGCCGACTCGCGCGTGCGGGGCCTGGCGCCGGCGTCGGTTGAGGTGTCCGAGGCAACCGAGGAGGACTGGGCGACCGAGTATCACGCCCTGACCCTCGCCGTCGGCGTGGTCGATTCGGTGCAGGAGGCGATCGAGCACGTCAACCGCTATGGGTCGGGCCACTCCGAGGCGATCGTCACGCGCGACACCGACGCCGCCCGAGCATTCCAGCTTGGCGTGGACGCCGCGTGCGTGTACGTCAACGCGTCCACGCGGTTTACCGACGGCGGCGAGTTCGGAATGGGCGCGGAGATCGGCAACTCGACCCAGAAGCTTCATGCGCGCGGCCCGATCGGGCTGCGCGAGCTGTGCACGTTCAAGTACCTGATCGAGGGCACCGGCCAGGTTCGCGGCTGACCGGCCGGCCATCTAGGAGTCTGTGCGGATCGGCATCTTGGGCGGGACCTTCAACCCGCCACACCTCGCTCATCTGATCTGCGCCCAGGAGGCGTTCCTTCAGCTCGGACTGGACCGGGTCGTGTTGATTCCTGCTCGGATACCGCCTCACAAGCCGGTCGAGGAGGAGCCTGGGCCCGAGCACCGGCTAGAGCTGTGCCGCTTGGCCATCCAGGGCGATGAGCACCGCTTTGAGGTCTCGGACGTCGAGATCGCGCGGGAGGGCCCGTCCTACACGGTCGATACCCTCAAGGAACTGCGTTCTTCTGCGCCAGACCACGAGCTGTTCCTGATCGTCGGGGGTGACATCGCCGCGGGGCTGACGGATTGGCGAGAGCCCGAGCAGGTGTTGTCATTGGCCACGTTGGCAATAGCGAAGCGGCGCGGCACCTCACGCGCCGACGTGGACAACGCCCTGCGGGTGCTACGGGGAGGCGAGCGAGCGCAGTTCTTCCGCATGCCCCAGATCGCGATCTCCTCGACGATGTTGCGCGAGCGGGTCCGGGCCGGGGATTCGATCCGCTACTACACACCTGATCCGGTCATCAACTACATCGATCGTCACCATCTCTACGCGGGGGTAGGCTCTCTTACATGAAGCAAACTGGGTGCGCATCCCGATGAGTCCACAGAATCTGGCAACCACCGTCATCAATCCCGAGGCACTGGCCGGGGCAATCGCCGACTACGCCGCCGACCGTAAGGCGATCGACATCGTCCAGCTCGACCTGCGCTCGATCATCGGCTACACGGACTACTTCGTGATCTGCACCGGCCGAACCGAGCGACAGACCCGCGCGATACACGACGGGATCTACGAGGGCATGAAGTCCGCGCACGGACGCCTGCCCGGGCGGGTCGAGGGCCTGCCGGGCGCCCGGTGGATCCTGATGGATTACCTCGACGTCGTCGTGCACGTGTTCGTCCCCGAGGCCCGCGACTACTACCGGCTGGAGCAGCTTTGGGGTGAGGCACCCGCGCAAGCGGTCGGAGCCGGATCACCGTAGCTCGATGCCGTTCACCGTCGCCGGGGCCGACGGTGCTTGCGGCGACGGGGCCGTTGGTGCTGGGGTGCGGTTGATCCTGTGCGTCGTGTTGTGAGCGAGCGTTGGGGCCGGCCGGCGGCCGGCCCCACACTCTCAGACGCTCAGTGCCGAATCCAGGAGGACTGCCCGGCGACCTCGCTGACGAGGCGCGCCGCGTCCGCCGTGCCCAGACCGCTGGCCAGGTCGTAGCCCGAGCCGGCGTTGTAGCCCGTGACCGAGAACGGGTCGCCGGTGAGCGGCGGCAGCTGCTGCGTGCCGGACACCGAGTTGTTGCCCGTCGTGACGTCCACGATTCCGGATCGGGGACTATCTCCGAGCCGGTAGAGAATCGGGTTCAGCAATCCGAGGTCACGGTGGGCGGCCTGATCGGCGACCGCCACGATGCCCGCGAACAGCGGTGAGGCCTCGCTGGTACCGCATACCGTGTAGTAGTTCGGGCCGGTCAGCCCATACGCGGTGTTCACGGCACTGTCAAAGATGACCACCGAGCCGCTGCACGCCGCGCTCATCGCAACATCGGGGATCCCGCGCGCGCGACCCACGACTCCGGCCACGCCGTCCTCGTAGAAGGGCCGCGAGAACACGGAAGAGACCCCGCCGCCCCCGGCGAGCGGAGAATCGAACGCCGCCGTGTCGTTCCACACGCTGTCGGGCGCCGTGCGATTGCCGTTCGTGTCGAGGTGCAACTGGGTCCCGCCGACCGCGGTGACGAGCGGGTCGCTCGCCGGCCAGTTGGTGACGGGGGAGGTGAAGTAGTTGGCGAACCCGTCGGACGTGTCGTATGCCGACTGACTGCTGGCGCCCAAATCGCCCGAGGCGCCGAGCACCGTGACGTGGTGGACGAGCGCGTTGAAGTAGGCGCTCCGCAGACCGTAGATGGAGCGCGCGTTGGGGAACGTCTGCTCGGCCGCGGCGAAGCTCTGGCTGATGACGTCGCCGAGGTGGTGGTCGATCACGTAGTTCTCGGCCTCGATCATCTGTGGGAAGCCCTGAACGCCTATCGTCTCGTCCACCGGCGTCTCGACCTCAAGGATGTTCGCCCCGGGGGCCATGGCGTGGGCGTACTCGACATCCAGGGTGGTCTCGAACGACCACCCACCCATGTCGAAATTGGTCGGGTCGTAGGCAGGCGGGGTCCCCGCCGGCGTGATGATCCGGAACGACGGCGGTGCGGGCAAGCCGAAGGTCTTGTCGAACGTGGCCAGATCGCTTTGGATCGTCGGGGAGCCGTACGAATCCACGAGCACGATCGTCTTGCCCCGACCGTTGAGACCGGCCCGATACAGCGGGTTCATGTCGTACGCCTGCTGGACCTGATACGGCTGGTAACAGGCGAGCCCGTAGTTCGCCTCGCAGTAGGCCTCGTTCGGCACCTGCTTGCTGGCGTGGTCGAGATTTACAACGAGCGGCGCTGCGGCGGCAGCACCCGCCGCGCACAAAGACACCGCCAAGGTGGCGCCGATCGTCCCGATCAGGCGCGCGAAAAACTTAGAGCGCAAACGCACTCCTTTCTCCTCCTCGTTTTAGGGCTACCCCGGCCACGCGAGCCCTCGTGACTACAGCGCGGGCATTCAATCACTTCGCCGCCCTAGAGGGCGGCTAGCAGCTTGGGAGCGACCTCTTTCTTGCGGCTCATCACACTCGGCAGCTCGATCTGACTGTCGTGCGCCTGGGCGCCGAACGCGCGCGCCACCCCGGTCACGTCGCCGGCCACGAGCAGGTCGGTCCCCTTGGTGAGCACGTCGGTGACCATCAGCGCGTAGAGCCCGAGCTCGCGGCTCTCGCGCGCCTTTCGCATGGCCGCAAGCAGCTCGTCCTTGCGGTCCATGAGCGCTTTGCCGACGACCTCGATCTGGGCGATGCAGATCTGATGACCGCTCGAGGTGTGGTACTGCTTCGCGTCGCGCGAGATGATCTCCTCAGCGCTGACCTCCGAGACGTCGGAGGTCGCCTCGAACATCTCGCGGCCGTACTCCCCGCCATCGAGCGCGAGCACCCGCTCGAGATAGTTGACGATCAGTCGGTCCCGATCGGTAGTGGTGGCCGAATTGAGAATGATCGTGTCGGACATCACCGCGCCGAGCAGCATCATCGCGGTCGGCGGACTCGGCTCCATGCCGCTATGGCGGAAGCGCTCGATGACCAACGTGGCGGTCGATCCGACCGGATCGAACGTCGCGGTGACCGGGATGCGCGTCTGGATCGAGCCGATGTGGTGATGGTCGAGGATCTCGATGATCTCGGCCTGATCGACGCCGGGAACGCTCTGCGCCATTTCGGCGTGGTCGACGAGGAGCACTCGCCGGCGCGGCGGCGCGACCAGGTCCGAGCGGGTGACGAGGCCGACCGGGCGGCGCTGGGGATCGATCACCACCGCGGCGCCGTAGTGGCTCTCCTTGATCTGCTCGGAGATCTCGTCGACCAGGAACTCGCTGGTGGCGGTCAGGGGATCGCGCTCCATCAATGCGCTGCACGGCGCGGCCAGGGTGATCATGCGGCCCGACACGTAGCTGTCGGCCGGCGAGACGATCACCGCGACCCCGTGTTCTCTGGCCAGGGCGAGAACGTCGTCGTCGGGATCGGAGTCGTTCGAGATCACCAGCAGCTGGGCCCCGCGCTCGATGGCCAGACGCTGGGCATCGGACCGATTGCCCACGACCACCACGTCACCCGGCGAGGCGCCACTGCGGGTCGGATCCATCGAATGCACCCACACGCGGCCGGTGAGCGCCTTGTCCTCGCCGGTCAGGAGTCGTCCGCCGAGCACGTCGACGATCGCCGAGACGTTGGTGGGCGCGTCTCGCAGAGTGGAGGCCTCGCGCGTCTCGCGGATGAAGCGGCGGGCGAGCGCCCGCTCGGTCACGACGCCGACCAGGGCGCCGTCGTCGTCGACCACCGGGACGAGCTCGAGCCCTGCCCGCGCCATCTCGAGGCCGGCCTCCCGGATCGGCGCCCCGGCCTTGGCGATCGGAAAGTTCGACTGCATCACGTCGCACGCCCGGACCATCACGTGCGGGAGGAACTGCGGGGGCGGGGCCCCGCTGCGGTCGAGCAGCCAGCGCGTCTGCGCGTTGACCTCGCCCAGGCGCACCGGGACGTACGCGTTGCGCGTGTCCAGACGTCCCTTGAGTTCGGCGTAGCCAATCGCCGAGGCGATCGAGTCGGCGTCGGGATTGCGGTGTCCGGTGACGTAGATCGTCGGCATGGGGGTGCGATTATCGCCGCTGATCCCGTTGCGCGATACCGTCTCGCTCGCTGAGGCGCCGCCGTGAGGCGCCGCCGACAAATCCAGATCGATCCAGCTCGACCGAACGCCCTAACGGAGGGAACGCATGCCGTCCGCACCACAGATCCTCCCGACCCAGATCCTCGAGGGCACCGCGCCTGGTGTGAGGTATCGACTAGAAGGTGAGCTCGTGCCGGTCCTGCACATGGCCCTCGATGGACGCGTGCCGGTCTATTTCGAGCATCACGTGCTCCTGTGGAAATACCCGGAGCTCCAGATCGGCCTGCACCCGCTAGGCAAGGGCCTCAAGCGCCGAGTATTCGGCGGGATGCCGCTCCTGATGCTGGAGGTCCAGTCGGCCGGCGAGGTCGCGTTTAGTCGGGACGCGCCGGGTCACGTGGTCGCGCTCCACCTGCAGCCCGGGCAGGGCATCATCGTGCGTGAGCATCAGTTTCTGGCCGCCACGGGCGGCGTCCAGTACGACTACAGCCGCCAGCAGGGCTACGCGAACATGCTGTACGGCGGCGGTTTCTGGGTCGACCAGTTCTTCGCCGGTGACCAGGAGGGCGTGGTCTGGATCCACGGCTACGGCAACGTGTTCGAGAAGAACCTGGAACCGGGGGAGACGATCGACATCGAGCCCGGCGGCTGGGTCTTCCGCGACCACTCGGTGCAGATGACCCAGGAGATCTACGGGTTCAAAACAGGCTTGATGAGCGGCGGGGGCAATCTCGTGTTCAACCGCTTCACGGGACCGGGTCGAGTCGGGCTTCAGAGCGCGTACTTCCACCCGCCTGTTGAGGAGGGCGCCGGCGGCAACGCGCAGAAACAGGGCGGCGGGGGTCTGCTCGGCGGGATCGTCGGCGGCTTGCTCGACAACTAGCGGCGGCGCGGTCCGTGAGCTTCGCACCGGGACATCTCACTGCAAATCCGCTGCCGCCGGGGATCGCGGGTGCGCTCGGGCTGGGCGGCTATCAGTTGCTGGTCGACGTCGGGGGCGTCGGCGCAGGCCGGCTAGGTCCGCATGCGTTCCTGCTCGTGGCGCCTGAGCCCGACCCGTCGCTGCCCGACGCCGGCACGCAGCTCTCGCTGCACCAGCCGCATCTGAAGGATGAGGCCGAGGCGTCGGCATTCGTGCAGCTGGCGGCCCAGCTCGGCTACCTGCGGCTGTCCGGCTATCGCCTGGCACTCGAGCGCGCCGGCCTGCGCAGCAAGGTGGCGCTGGTCAACCCCGCGACGGGCGCGGTCGTCGCCACGATTCCCGACAAGGCGCCCGGCCGACTGTTCGGCGGGGGCGCGAGCGCGCCCCGGCTGCTGGGGGCGGTGCGCGATCTACCGCCCGCCGGCCCGCCGCCCGATCTCAAGAGCCCCGAGCAGCTCCGGCAGGTGCTGCTGGCGCTGGCGCTGCGCGACGAGTCGCTCGGTGGCGCCGAGGCGGCCGAGCTCGCCGACCGTGCCCTCGAGCTGGCGCAGCGCAGTGGTGGTCTGGATCCGACGGCGGCGCTCGAGGCGGCCAAGCAGGATCGCGCGTAGCGGTCAATCGACGTAGCAACTTTGTTACAGTCACGTAACGTGGCTGAGACAGCAGCGTTGCTAGATGTGGCGAGCCTCGATCGGGTGCGCGACCGCCTGCGCGATCGGGACTGGCGGGACATCACGGTCGAAGAGATGGGGCAGGCGATCGGGATGTCGCGGATGACCCTTCACCGCCGCGGCATCAGCAAGGATGTCCTGCTGGGGCAGCTCGCCGGTCTGCTCGAGGGCGAGTACCGCGAGGCGATCCTGCCGGCGCTCGTGTCGACCGCACCGGCCCCGGAGCGGCTTCGCGCGGCGCTCGCTGCCCTGTGCCAGGTCAACGAGCGCTACCTCGGGCTGCTCGAGGCGCTCGGGCGCGCCAGCGCGTTCGTGTTCCACGAGGAGGGCGAGGGCCCGGTGCTGACCAAGGTGACCTTCACCGATGCCCTGCGGCGGATCCTTGAGGACGGGATCGCGGCCGGGACGCTGTGGGCGGAGGACCCGACCGAGATGGCAACGCTGCTGTTCAACGCCACCGGCTGGACGTATCGCCACATGCGAACTGGGCACCGGTGGGCGCCCGATCACGTACGCGAATTGCTGGTGTCGCTGCTCCTCGACGGGGTGACGGCATGATCGGCGGCGGAGTTTGCGGCGTGGTCCGCGCCGAGGTCGCAGCGTGAGCGCCGCCGCAACTGCCATCCCGCCCGGCCGGGACGCGGTCGATCGGCGCGGGATCGGGGTCCTGGGCTGCGGTCACGCCTGCGTCGACATGGCGCAGGGCGCGGTCCCGGCGCTCATCCCGTTCCTGATCCACCACCGGGGATACAGCTATGCAGCGGCCGCGGCGCTGGTGCTGGCGATGACGATCACCTCGTCGCTGATCCAGCCCGTGTTCGGCCACTACGCGGATCGGCGTTCGCTGCCCTGGCTGCTCCCCGGTGGCGTGCTGATCGCCGGGATTGGCATTTCGCTCACCGGACTCATGCCGTCCTATCAGCTGACGTTCGCGGCCGTCGCGCTGGCCGGCCTGGGGGTGGGCGCGTATCACCCCGAGGCCGCGCGCTATGCCAACTACGTCTCGGGCAGCCGGCGCGCGAGCGGGATGAGTCTGTTCTCGGTCGGAGGGAACCTCGGCTTTGCGCTCGGGCCCGTGCTCGTGACGCCGATCGTGCTCCTGTTGGGATTGTCCGGGACGCCGTGGTTGATCCTTCCGTACCTAGCGATCTGCGCCGTCATCACCGCCAGCCTGCCGCACCTCCTTTCGTTCCGGCCGGATGCTCAGCCCAGCTCGAAGCGCAGTCCATCGACGCCCATGCCGGCGCGCGGGCCGGATCGGTGGAGGCCGTTCTCGCTCGTCGCCGGCGTTGCCGCGTTTCGCTCCGGCGCCTACTTCGGACTGCAGGCGTTCATCCCGTCGTACTTCATCTCCCACTTCGGCGCCAGCACCGGCCAGGCCAACGCGGCCCTGACCGTGCTGCTGCTTTCGGGCGCGGTAGGCACGCTGGTCGGAGGGCGGCTGGCCGATCGCATCGGCCGTCGACCGATCCTGATCAGCTGCATGGCGGTGCTGCCGCCGCTGATCCTGCTCGTGCTCGTGAGCGGGCAGGCATTCGGGTTCGTGCTGCTCGCGTTCATTGGCTTCTTCACGATCGGCAACTTCTCGGTCACGGTTGTCCTCGGCCAGGAATTCCTGCCCAACCGGATCGGAATCGCCGCCGGCGTCACGCTGGGCGCCGCAATCGGCGTCGGTGGCGTGACCTCCGCGCTACTCGGGTTGCTGGCCGATGCCGCAGGACTCACTGCCGTGATGTTGGTGATCGCGGCCCTTCCGATCCCCGGGCTCGCGTGCGCGCTCGCCCTCCCGCGCGGCAGGGCCGGCCGGAACGTGGGCGCCGTCCGGGACTCCGCATCGGTTGCGCAGCCGGAGACGGCTTCGGTTAGCTGATCGGTCGATCGACGCGCATCACCGCCTTCCCTCTTCGACTCACGAGCAGGGGTTCGCCGGCGGCGACGCGATCGATCCAGTGACCGAGCCGCTGACGGAAGACGTCCGCGCTGATCGAAAGCGGTCCGTTGTCCGCGAGGAGCGGAGGTGATGCATCGCCGTCTGAGAGATGGAGCTGGGGGGACTCGAACCCCCGACCTCTTGACTGCCAGTCAAGCGCTCTAGCCAACTGAGCTACAGCCCCGTCAAATGTGAAGTCGTCCGCAAGGTTAATGCATGACTCCTGACCGTTGCGCGGGGCAGTCAGCCGAAGCGCGATGAAGGTCCTATTCGCAAGCAGGCTCACCGGGAGCAGGAAGCAGCGATCAAGTTCTCCGCAATACACCGCGAATAGGTCCACCTCGTCGTCGGTGTAAGTGCCGCGGACGTATCCGTGAGGCGTGCATCGACAGGTGCCGATGCGGACGATCACTCGGTCTTCTGCCGGGCTCAGCCGACCCCACTTCACCTGCACCCGCAGGAGCTCGCCACCGATATCGAACGCTAGATCGGCACGGCCGTGCTCGCTGGCCGGCCGCCAGACCCGCACCCCAAGCTTCATTGCGGCAAACACGATCGCCTGCTCGGCGATGGCGCCCTTGTCGTTGGAGTTCAGCACGAACATATGTTCGCAGAGGCGTCGGACGGAAAACCTCAGCCGATGCAGGCGAAACGTCGCTAACGAGTCCCTATCCGGGCGGGATGAACTCCGGGACGTCGAGACCGTCGTCGATGGGAGTGGAGGGTCGCTCGCTGCCGCCGGCTGGCTCGTGGCGCTCTCGCCGGCGACCGCCGGCGCGCGGACCCGAGGCGCCGCCGCCACCAGCACCGGGCGAACCGGCGCCGCCGGCCGCTCGCTCCACGCGCTCGATCTGTGCCACCAGCCGCGAATGCACGCGCTGCACGTCGCCGAGCAGCCGCTCGGCGTTCGACCGCAGCGAGTTGCTCATCTCGCGCAGGTTCGAGACGAGCTCCAACCCCTCCGAGCGGACACCGTCGGCCGTGGCGCGGGCGTCCTCCAACAGGCTTCGGGCACGCTCCTCGGACTCGCCGCGCGTCGTCGCGGCGGCGTCTTGGGCCTCACGAATGATCTGGCTGGCGCTCTCCTCCGCCCGGGCCACGATCTCAAGCGCCTGACCGGTCGCCGCTGCCTTGGCCGCCTCGCCTTCGGCCCTGCCGGACTCGCGCAGGCGGGCGGCCTCGGCCTGCGCGAGGCGCTCGACCTCGCACGCCTCGTCCTCGGCGGCGCTGACGCGATTGTCGGCGGCGCGCTGCGCCTCGGCGATCCGGTCGCGGGCGCGCTGCTCGGCCTCGAGCCGGAGCTTCTCGGCCTCGAGCCGGAGCTTCTCGGCAGTCTCTTCGGCAGCGGCGACGATCGCGGCGACGCGTTCGGCGGCGAGAGCCGCACTCGGTCCGGGGCCGGCGTTCTCAGCCACGCCGGGATGGTAGGCCAGGTCCGGGAGGGCCCGCCCCCGGCTGCGCTCAAAGTAACCTGCTGTTGCTGTGGCCGAGCGACGATATGACCCCAAGCTGATAGAGCCCAAGTGGCAGGAGATCTGGGCGCACGAGCGCACCTGGGAGGTCTCCAACGATCCGGACGAGCACGACGGACGGGAGAAGTCCTACGTGCTCGAGATGCTGCCGTACCCCAGCGGCGAGCCGCACATCGGGCACCTGAAGAACTACGCGCTCGGCGACGCGATCGCCCACTTCCACCGGCGCATCGGCCAGCGGGTGCTCCACCCGATGGGCTACGACGCGTTCGGCCTGCCCGCCGAGAACAACGCGATCAAGACAGGGGTCCACCCGCGCGTCGCCACCGACCGCTCGATTGCGTCCTACCGCCACTGGTTCCACCGCTGGGGCATCTCGATCGATTGGAGCCGCGAGCTCGCGACGCACGAGCCGACGTACTACCGCTGGACGCAGTGGATCTTCCTCAAGCTGTTCGAGCGCGACCTGGCCTACCGCAAGACCGCGGCGGTCAAGTGGTGCCCGAACGACCAGACCGTGCTCGCCAACGAGCAGGTGATCGACGGCTGCTGCGAGCGGTGCGGCGCACTCGTGGAGGTGCGCCAGCTCGAGCAGTGGTTTTTCCGGATCACCGACTACGCCGACCGGCTGCTCGACGATCTGGCCACGATCGACTGGCCCGAGCACGTCAAGGCGATGCAGCGCAACTGGATCGGCCGCAGCGAGGGGGCCGAGGTCGTATTCCGCTGCGAGGAGCTCGAGATCGACTACTCGGTGTTCACCACTCGGCCCGACACGCTGTTCGGCGCCACCTTCTTTGTGATGGCCCCCGAGCACCCCGACGTGTTCAAGCTCGCACAGGGCACGCAGTACGAGCAGCAGGTGCACGAGTACGTAAACCGCGCGATCACCGAGTCGGCCGAGCTGCGGGGCGCGGCGGACAAGCCCAAGACCGGCGTGCCGCTCGGGCGGACCGTGACCAATCCGGTGACCGGCGAGCAGATCCCGATGTTCGTCGCCGACTACGTGCTGATGGAGTACGGCACGGGCGCGATCATGGCCGTGCCCGCCCACGACCAGCGCGACTACGACTTCGCGAAGGCGTTCGGCCTGCCGATCCAGCAGGTGGTCGCCCCGGAAGCAGGCGACGATACCGAGCAGGACCCCGCCGGCGACAAAGCGTTCACCGCCCACACCGAGAACGAGGTGCTGATCAACTCGGGGCAGTTCTCCGGCATGAACGCGGTGGAGGGACAACGGGCGATCGTCGAGTGGCTCGACCGGGAGGGCAAGGGCCACTTCTCGGTCAGCTACAAGCTGCGCGACTGGCTCGTCTCGCGCCAGCGCTACTGGGGCTGCCCGATCCCGATCGTGTACTGCGAGAGATGCGGCATGGTGCCGGTCGCGGAAGACGACTTGCCGGTGGAGCTCCCCGACATCGAGGACTACCAGCCGAAGGGACGCTCGCCGCTGGCCGCGGCCGAGGACTGGGTGAACGTCCCCTGCCCGGAGTGCGGCGGCCGGGCCAAGCGCGAGACCGACACGATGGACACGTTCGTGGATTCGAGCTGGTACTACCTGCGCTACTGCGACGCTCGCAACGATCAGGCGGCGTGGGATCGGCGCGTGCTGGCGGCGTGGATGCCGGTCGACCAGTACATCGGCGGCGTTGAGCACGCGATCCTGCATCTGCTCTATTCGCGCTTCTTCGTCAAGGCGCTGGCCGACATGCACCTGCTCGACGTACAGGAGCCCTTCCAGGCGCTGTTCACCCAGGGGATGATCCTGGGCCCCGACGGCATGAAGATGTCGAGCTCGAAGGGCAATGTGATCGCCCCGAGCGAGATCGTCGAGCGGTTCGGGGCCGACGCCGCCCGCTGTTACGTGCTGTCCATCGGGCCGCCTGACCAGGACGCCGCGTGGGCCGACACCGGCATCGAGGGCGTACACCGGCGGTTGCTGGGCCGGCTGTGGCGCCTGGCCGATGAGCTGTGCGAATCCGCGTCGCAGCCAGGCGCCGATCAGCCGAGCGACCCGACGGGCAACGCGCTGACCGTCGTGCGCAAGGCGCACTGGGCGATCGACAAGGTGACGCGGGACATGACCGGCCGGTTTGCCTTCAACACGGCGATCTCGGCGATCATCGAGCTGACCAACGAGATCTATCGCTATCCCGGTGCCGACCCGGCGGCGCGCAGGTTCGCGACCGCGACCGCGGCGTCGCTCGTTTTCCCGTTCGCGCCCCACCTGGGAGCCGAGGCGTACGAGATGCTGACCGGCCGCCGCGTGTGGGAGGAGCCGTGGCCCGATGCCGACCCCGACCTGCTCCAGACCGAGACCTTCGAGCTCGTCTGCCAGGTCAATGGCAAGGTCCGTGACCGCGTCAGCGCTCCGACCGGCGCGAGCCGGGACGAGCTCGAGAAGCTGTGCCTGGAGTCCCGCGGCGTGCAGTCCCGCCTGAACAGCCAGCAGATCGCCAAGGTGATCGTCGTACCTGACAAGCTGGTCAACGTCGTCGTCCGCTGACCGGCGGCACGGCGGTCGGCACCCGCTCGCGGCCGGTGCGAGCCGGACCCGCGCCTAGACTCCAGATGTGCCCGCCTTCAAGCCCGCCTACCTGATCCACGGCGACGATCACGGCCGGATCGCCGAACGCCGGCGCCGGCTCCGCGAGCTGGCCGAGGAACAGAGCGGCGCCCAGGGTGTCGAGCTGTTCGAGGGTGACGCGGCGACCCCGGAGGCGATCGCCGGCGCCCTGAACGCCCTCACGTTTGCGATCGGCCGGCGGTTCATCGTGGTGGACGGCGTCGAGCGCTGGACCGACAAGCAGCTCGAGCCGCTGACCGCGGGGCTCAAGGACATCCCGCCCGACACCACGGTGGCGTTCTTCGCGCGGGAGGACGGTCGCGCCAAGGCCCCCAAGGGCCTGCACGACGCGGTCAAGAAGGCGGGGGGCGACATCGCCGCCGAGGAGAACGTCAAGCCGTGGGAGCTTCCCAAGTGGCTGATCGCCCGCGCGCGGGAACTCGACCTGCAGCTCGAGCCCGACACCGCCCGCGCGATCATCGCGCACGTCGGCGATCGTCAGCAGCGTCTGCTGCGCGAGCTAGAGAAACTCGCCCTGTACGGCGACCCAGGCGCGCGCGTGGACGGCCTGATGGTGGAGGAGCTGACCGCGCCGTCGGCCGAGCACAAGGCGTGGTCGCTGGCCGATACGATCCTCGCCGGTGACGCGTCCGCAGCGACGGCCCTGTACCTGACGCTGCGCAGTCAGGGAGAGCGCTTGCCGGGGCTCCTGTTCTGGATCAGCCAGCGGGTCCGGACCGCGCACGAGGTCGCCTGCGCGCTCGAGGCCGGCCAGCCCCCGGCCCAGATCAAGCGAACGCTGCGGATGCCCTCAAAGGCCGCCGACCGCCTGATCGCCGACGCCCGGCGCGTCGGATCCGAGGAACTACAGCGCACGATCGAGGAGCTCGCCGAACTCGAGCTCGCCTCCCGCGGCGGCGGAAGCGGTGGCGCCGGCGAGGACACGGTGGCGCTGCTCGCCATCAGGCGCGTGGCCGCATAGACGCGGCGCAAGGCCTCAGATGATGTGAAGCAAGAGCGCGGCGACCAGTGCGATCGCCACGACCACTACCGCCGGTAGGAAATGCAGGATGCGATTGCCGTCTCGGCGGTAGTTCGGCGGCGCGTTCGCCGCGTTGCGCATGACGAGCGCGGCGCCGCGAGACGCGACGGCGTCATCTCGCTCGAGTCTCAGCCGCTCGATCGTCGCCGATAGCTCGTCGCGTTCGGCCACGGCGTTCTTGCGAGCCGCGATTGCCTCGTCGTGGGCGCGCAGGGCGCCGTCGCGCTCGTCGATCAGCGTGTCGCGTGCGTTGACGAAGTCATCGCGTTCGGCGAGTGCGCCTTCCTGCGACGCCAGCGCGCGGGCGAGCTTGGCCGACAGCTCATCGCGCTCGGCGATGGCGGCGCGTCGCTCGCTCAGCGCCTCGTCGCGCGCAGCCAGCGCGGCATCACGGAGCCGGAACGCGTCCTCGCGCTCGCCGGTCGCCGCGTCACGCTGGGCCGACGCTTCGTCGCGAAGCTTCAGCGCTTCGCCGTGCGCCCGCATGAGGCGCTCGCGCTCTTCGGCGGCCGACTCCTGAGCCTTGCGCGCGGCATCGCGGGCTCCTGAAACCTCGTCGAGCTTGGCGCCGCGTCGCGACAGCTCGTCCGAGAGCTCGGCGATCTCAGCCTCGCGGCGCTCGAGCTCGCGCTGGACACGGTGAATTTCGCGGCGCGCCTTGACCAGCTCGGCCGACGGCGAGCGCGTGCGCCTCGATTCGCTTGCGCTGTTCGCGCCGCTCGCGCTTCCAGCAGTGCCGCTCGTGCTTGCAGCAGCGTTCGAGCGCCGCCGGCGTGCGGGGCGAGAGCCCGGCAGCGGGACCGACACCGTGATGTCGGGAGCTACGTTCAGCTCGGCCTCGAGCCAGTGCTCGTCCTGTTGCTCGTACGGGAACGAGGCCCTCCAGGGCTCGCCGTCCTCGGCCGCCCAGGGCTTGTGATCGAGGCTGGCGAGCAGGCGCTTCTGCTCCTCGTCTGCGAGCAAAGTGAGGCTCGGTCGGATGAAGCGGCGGCCGCGCACGCCGAACCAGCGGCCGTTGACCTCGAGCCGGTCCGAACCTGCCTCGATCCGGTCCAACTCAAACGCTACGCCGCTCCGAGAAGCGGCTGCAGACTCGACGGCCTCTGCCATGAGAGTCCCAAAGTTACCCGGAAGCGCGTCGGGGGGGCGTCATCGCAAGCGACCTTGCAGCTTGCGGGGCGGCTAAGGAGTCAATCCTGCGGCGAGTTAGCCGCGCCGCACGCGCGCCGCGCGTGACTTCTTTCGGGCGCCGGCGTTGCGGTGCAGCGCGCCGCGCTTGACCGCCTTGTCGATCGCCTGCACGAGCTCGCGGTGCTCGGTATCCGCCTGGGCGTCCTCGCCGGCCCCGACGGCGTGCTCGAGGCGGTGGAAGAACGTCTTGATGCGAGACGTGTAGCGACGGTTCTCGAGCCGTTCGCGCTCGGCGCGAAGGATCCGCTTCTTCTGTGACTTTATGTTCGCCATAAGCAGAGAGAAAGCCGCGGGTCTTTTCCGCCGCGGCGCCGCCCTACTATAGCCGCCCTGGCTCAGATCGACACCCATAGCCCGGGGTCCGGCCCACCCAACGGCGCCGAACCGCCGGAGCCGCCCGGTTATCCACCTGGACGCGAGCCGCCGCCGCCCGACCCGCCGCGCCGGCGCATCGCCCACAACACGGCGATCTTCGCGTTCGCCACCGCACTCTCGCGCATCGCCGGGCTCGCCCGCGAGGTGGCCGGGGCCGCATTCTTCGGCACGAGCGCCGCGTATTCGGCGTTCACGCTCGCCTCGCAGGTACCGAACCTGTTCAGCAACCTGTTCTCGCAGGCGGCGCTGGGGGCGGCCTTTGTGCCGGTGTTCACCGACCTGCTCCAGCAGGGGCGCAAACGCGAGGCGTTCCGGCTCGCCGCGACCCTGTTCTGGATCATCCTGGTTGCGCTCGGTGCGCTGACGCTGGTGTGGATGGCGATCGCCGGCGTCATCACGCCACTGTTCACTGGGAGCGGGATCCCGGCCGCGCTCACCGCCGCTCTGTCGCGCGTGCTGTTCCCGGTCGTCCTGCTGCTGAGCCTCACCGGCCTGTTCGTCGCGATTCTCCAGGCCTACGACCGCTTCACGATCGCGGCCCTTGCGCCCGCGGTATGGAACGTCGTGATCCTCGGGCTCCTCATCCTCCTGCGCGGGCAATTCCACGGGGAGGACAAGGTCTATGCCTACGCGATCGCCTGGCTGGTGGCCACCGTGGTGCAGTTCCTGATGGTCGCCGCGGCGCTGCGGACGATCGAGTTCCGGCTCTCCTTCAGCTTCGACTGGCGCGACCCGCGTGTGCGCCAGGTGCTCGTCTTGTTCCTGCCGGTCACGCTGAGCATCGGCATCGTCAATCTCGACGTGTTCATCAATGCCGGCTTTGGATCGCTGGTCGGGAGCTACGCCCCTGCGGCCATCAACCAGGCATTCCGCATCTACATGTTGCCGCAGGGGATCTTCAGCGTCGCCGTCGCGACGGTGCTGTTCCCGACCCTGAGCCGGATGGCGGCACGCCGCGACGCGGGGGGGATCCGTCGCGCGGTGGGCAACGGGACGCGCCAGATCAACCTCTTGCTGATCCCCTCCTCGGCGCTGATGCTCGTGCTTGCGACTCCGATCACGCGGCTCGTGTATCAGCACGGGACCTTTGGCCCGACCTCGACGCACTACGTCTCGACCGCGCTCTTCTGGTTCTCGTTCAGCCTGCCGTTCGCCGGGCTGAACCTGCTGTTCACGCGCACGTTCTTCGCGGTGCAGCGGCCCTGGATCCCGACCAAGCTCGCGGCGATGAACATGGTCGTCGATGCGATCGTGAGCATTGCGCTGTACAAGCCGCTGGGGATCGCGGGGCTCGTGATCGGAACGGCGGCGGCCAACATCGTCATGACCGTGCTCCAGCTGCACCGGTTGCGGATCGGCCTGAACGGCAGGCTCGAGGGCGGCCAGACGGTGATGATCACGGCACGCATCCTCGTCGCCACGGTGATCATGGCCGCCGTAGCCAGAGGGCTTTGGGTCCTGCTCAACGGCGGACTCGGCGACTCTCTGCCCGCTCAGATTGCGTCGGTCGGAGCGTCGTGCGCGGTGGCCGGCGTGCTCTACGCCTGGCTGACCCTGAAGATGCGGATCCCCGAGGCGCGCCAGATCGAGCAATTGGTGCTCGGTCGCCTGCGCGGACGCTAGGCTGCACGAGGCCATGAGTTTCTATGAGCGCCACTTCGCCGACTGCCGCCGGGAACGTGCGTTCCTGAGCGCGGTCGGGTTCACCACCGCGTTCGCCACCGCGCGCGGCATCACCCACGCGATCAAAGCCGGCGTGGGCCCGTTTCACAACATCAGCGAGGGCGGTACCCACATCCACCACTCGACGTTCGGCATCTTCGGCCTGCTCGGGCTGGGCTACCTCTGGACCTACCGCATCGCGATAGGGCCCGGACAGGGTCACCGGTGGCCCTCACGAGTGACGGCGTCTCTCTACGGGGTGGCGTCGGCGTTGACGCTCGACGAGTTCGCGCTCTGGCTCGACCTCCACGACGACTACTGGGACAAGCAGGGCCGCAAGTCGATCGACGCCGTGGCGATCTTCGGCGGCCTGCTCACGATGGGCGTCGCCGGCCGCAGCGCGCTCAAGGAGCTCGGGCTGCTGCCCAAGGCACTCGAGCGCTGGGCTTAGCCGGCAGCTAGAGCGAAGCTGGCGCCTACGCCTGAACGAGGCGCGACGCGATCTGCCCGCGACCCCGGCTGAGGCGGCTCATGATCGTGCCCTGTTTGCAGCCGAGCGCCCGCGCCGCATCCCGGTAGGACAGTCCGATCACATCGACGGCCACCACCGCCTCGCGGAGCGGCTGACTGAGCTCCCGCAGGGCCTCATACACGGGAGCGATTTGGATCGAGTCGCCGATCGGGTCGCCGTGTCCGGCGAGCTGCTCGATCTCCTCGCCCGCGTCGGTGACGGTCGGGACCCGCCCCGTGCGCCTGGAGCTGATCCAGGTGTTGCGCATGACCCTGAGCAGATAGGCGAGGTCCCCGTCCCGGCGCAGGAAACGTGGCCGGCGGAGCACCCGCTCATAGGTGTCCTGGACGAGATCCTCGGCGTCCTGCCGAGACCCGCACAGTCCGTACGCGGCCCGGTAGAGCCGGTCCACATGGGTCGCGAGAGAGTCGGGGTCGAGCTGCCGCGGCGGCTCGGATCCCGGCGTCTACGCGCTCACTCGCTCGACGGTGGTGTCCGCAGGTCCCATTCGATCAACCCCGAGGTGATCTTGGCAACCGAGCGCAGATCGCACATCGGGCAAACGCACATTTATGCGGCCCGGCTGTTTAGAGGTATTTAGAAGCAGGCCGACGCCGAGCGAAGCTGGCCCGCAATACCCTCTTAGACATGGCCGACCAGGCCCACATCCGCAACTTCTCGATCATCGCGCACATCGACCACGGCAAGTCGACGCTGGCCGATCGCATCCTCGAGCTGACCCACACCGTCGACCCCCGCTCGATGCGCGCCCAGCTGCTCGACTCGATGGAGCTCGAGCGCGAGCGCGGCATCACGATCAAGGCCCAGGCGGTGCGCGTGTTCTACACCTCCGAGCGCGACGGGCAGACCTATCAGCTGCACCTGATCGACACCCCCGGCCACGTCGACTTCACCTACGAGGTGTCGCGCTCGCTGGCCGCGTGCGAGGGCGCGCTGCTGGTCGTCGATGCCAGCCAGGGGGTCGAGGCGCAGACGGTGGCCAACACCTACCTGGCGATCGACTCGGGTCTCGAGCTGATCCCCTGCCTGAACAAAGTCGACCTCCCGGGCGCCGAGCCCGAGCGCGTCGCCGAGGAGGTGGCCGAGCTCCTCGGGGAGCCCGCGGACAGCGTGCGCCGGATCAGCGCCAAGACCGGCGAGGGCGTCATCGAGGTGCTCGACGAGCTGATCGCACGCGTTCCGCCGCCGAGCGGAGTTCCGGATGCGCCGCCGCGCGCGCTGATCTTCGACTCGGAGTTCGACCAGTACCGCGGCGTGATCGCCTACATCCGCGTGGTCGACGGCACGTTCACCAAGGGCGAGGCGATCCGGGCGATGCAGGCGGGGACCGAGGCCGAGATCGACGACATCGGCTTCTTCACGCCGCAGATGACCTCCGCGGGCGAGCTGCACGCCGGCGAGGTCGGGTTCTTGACCACCGGGATCAAGGACGTGACGAAGCTGCGGGTCGGCGACACCCTCACCACCAAGCGGCGGCCTGCGGACCAGCCGCTGCCCGGCTACCGCGAGGTCAAGCCGATGGTGTTCTGCGGCCTGTTCCCGATCAACTCCGACGACTACCCAGACCTGCGCGACGCGCTCGAGAAGCTGTCGCTCAACGACGCCGCCCTGTCGTGGGAGCCGGAGACCTCCGACGCGCTCGGATTCGGCTTCCGCTGCGGGTTCCTCGGCCTGCTCCACATGGACATCGTGCGGGAGCGTCTCGAGCGCGAGTACGACCTCGAGCTGCTCGCGACGATGCCGAGCGTCGAGTACGAGGTGACACTCACCGACGGCACCGTGCTCCCGGTCCACAGCCCCAACGACTTCCCCGACCCGACCAAGGTCGCCGAGGTCCGCGAGCCGTACATCCGCGCCTCGATCCTCACGCCCAAGGAGTACATCGGTCAGATCATGGAGCTCTGCCAGGAGCGCCGGGGCGATCACTCCGGCATGCACTACCTGAGCTCCGAGCGCGTACAGCTGACCTACGACCTGCCGCTCGCCGAGATCGTGCTCGACTTCTTCGACCAGCTCAAGTCGCGCACGCGCGGCTACGCCTCGCTCGACTACGACCTGATCGGGCTGCGCGAGTCCGACCTGGTCAAACTCGACATCCTGCTCGCCGGCGACCCGGTCGACGCCCTGTCGATGCTCGTCCACAAGAGCAAGGCCTACGACGCCGGGAAGACGCTGGCCGAGCGGCTGCGCAAGACGATCCCGCGCCAGCAGTACGACGTCCCGATCCAGGCCGCGATCGGGTCGCGGATCGTGGCGCGCGAGACGATCAAGGCCTACCGCAAGGACGTGATCGCCAAGTGCTACGGCGGCGACATCACGCGCAAGCGCAAGCTGCTCGAGCAGCAGAAGAAGGGCAAGCAGCGGATGAAGCAGGTCGGGCGGATCGAGGTGCCCCAGGAAGCGTTCCTGGCCGTGCTCGAGCTCGGCGAGAAGGCCAAGGCCTAATTTTATGGGCGCTTGCGCGCCTGTTTCTCGGTATCGCTGGTCGAGTCCGCGTCCCCATTGCCCTTGAGCTTGGCCCCGAACTCGTCGAGCAGGTCGGCTACGCGGTGGCTCAGCGGCTCTTCGCGCGCGTCGTCGAGCCGCTCGACGAACTCCTTGCGCGCGTCGGCCAGGATCTTGCCCAGGCTGTCGTCGGTCTTGATGTAGCCGAGCTCCTCGTCGGAGGGACGCTTGGGCTTGGATGCCGTCGAGGCGGCTTGGCGGGCGGCGCGCTGGGCTCGCTCGCGGGCGAGCCGGGCCTTCTCGAGCAACTCGCGTTCCATCTCGGCCAGGCGCTGCTCGACGTCGGGGCTGGTCGGTGGCGGGTCCGGGCTTTTGCGCGGCACGGGTCGGCTCTGGCGCAGCCGCTGGATCGAGGCGTAAGCGTCCTGGACCTCCTCGAAGCGTCGCGCCGACTCGGGCGAGCCGTTGTTGTGGTCGGGGTGGTGCAGCTGCACCAGCCGCCGGTAGGCGGCGCGGAGCTCCTCGTCGGAGACTCCGGGTTTGACGCCGAGGACGGTGTACGGGTCGCGCGCCAGGGCCTAGATCCAGGAGCGCGGCCGCGGCGCCTGGCCGGGCTGCCAGCGCGTGGCGGCGCGCAGCGAGCGCCGGTAATGGGCGCCGTAGTGGCGACGGCTGTGGCCGAAGGCCAGCCACCCCACGACCAGGAGCACGCCCCACGCCGAGAACACGGTGGCGATGATCACCGCCGCCGCCAGCATGAGGGCAAGAAGGACCGGACCGAAAATGAACAAGGCGAGGACGATCGGGACTGGCCTGAGCCAGAGACTGGCTCCCGGCCATCCGCCGCCGACCGACGCCGCCCGCTCCGAGCGGTCACGGGACCGGACCGTCTGACCCGGAAGGTCGACCACCAGCTTGTCGAGCTCTCCGTAGGTGCGCGCCGCGAACGCGATCTCGAGGCGCTCCTCAAGCTCGTCGGGGCTCAGCCGGCCCTCCGCGGTGGCGTGCCGTAGTTGCTCGGCGACCCGCTCGCGGTCCGCGTCCGATGCCCTCAGGGTCGCTCGCCTTGACATATCAATGTGCTCCTAGTTGCCGCCAGACCGACTCCGTACGTGATACGAGGCTACCGCGCCGGAAACGGGCTCACAAGCGCACCGGCATGAGAACACGGACAGGATGGGCCCTGGCGGTCCCACGGATGCCGCCGCAGGCGGCCCAATATGCCTTGACACGCATATACCTAGCTGGTTATATACGCGACGTGGCGAAGACGACGACCTGGGTCGCGCTTGCCGATCCTCACCGCCGGGCAATGCTCGAGCTGCTGCGCGAACGGCCGCGCGCGGTGGGTGAGCTCGTCGAGCTCACCGGCCTCACACAGCCCGGGACCTCCAAGCACCTGAGGGTGCTGAGAGATGCCGGCCTCGTGTCGTCGCACAGCGACGCTCAGCGCCGCGTCTACGCGCTCGAGTTGAGCCCCCTGGTCGCTCTGGACGCCTGGCTCGAGCCATACCGGCGCACGTGGCAGAACAGCCTCGACGCGCTGGAGCGCCACCTCGACCGCGTGGACGAGAAGGAGGAATCATGACCACGGCCTTCGGTGCCTACAAAACGCGGGTGAGAATGGTCCGGCGGCCACGGGGGCCAGCGACCGGTGGCGCGAGCTCTAGGACGAGTACCAGCGGCGCGGCGTGCCGGCGGGGGCCGAGATCCCCGCGGGATGAGGGTCAGACCAACACCCGGCGCCTGAAGTTGCGCAGGCCGATCCACAGGAAGGCCGCGCAGAATCCGATGAGCACCGGATAGATGATGTAGAGGTGCATGTGCGAGAACGAGGTCAACCCGGCTCGCATGCCCTCGGTCACGTAGATCAGCGGGTTGACCAGCACGAGTATCTGGAGCCAGTGGATCCCCGCCACCTTCACCGGGGCGAGCTTGGTCCACTGGTAGTAGGTGCCGCCCAGAAAAGTCAGTGGCAGGACCACGAAGCCCCACATCAGACCGATGTTCCGCGGCTCGAAGGTGGTGCCGAGCACGAGCCCGAGTGAGGTCATGGCCAGGCAGGCGAGCGGGATCAAGGTCACGATCACGAGCCAGTGCACGTGGAGGTGGGCGCTCACGCCGGTGGCGTGGACGACAGCCGCGATCGGGAACACGATCAGCGCCGCCAGCACGCCTTGGACCGACCCCGAGAGCACCTTCGAGATGGCCACGAGCCAGATCGGGCACGGCGCCTGAACGCGGTCCTCGATCTCCCGCGTGTAGCCGAACTCGGTCGACATCGGCAGGGCCACCGCCTGGATGCCCTGGAACATGATCGAGATCCCGACCACGCCGGCCACGAGCACCGTGGCGAACGCCGACTCGGAGGCATGACTGTGCGCACCGCCCCCGCCGCCGATGCCCTGGCCGATGGTCGGGAACACGTACAGGAACACGAACGCGAGCAGGAACGGCTGGATCAGCGTGCGGACGATGAACTCGCCGAAGTGCTTGCCGAGCACGACCAGGTCGCGGAGGATCAGCGCCCAGAGCGCCGCGCGGCTGGCCGCGAACGTCGACCGGGTCGGCGTCAGCGAAATGCCGGGCGAGGCCGGGGCTTCGATTCGCCGGCGGGTTGCGGTCACTCGCGCAGCTCCTTCCCGGTCAGGTTTATGAACACGGTCTCGAGCGTCGGCTCGGCCACCGACAGGTCGACGAGCTCGAACCCGGCGCGTTCGGAGGCGGAGACGACGCGCGGGATGATCCGCTCAGATCCCTTGACGTGCAGCTCGACATTGGTGCTCGGGCTCTCCTCGCTGTCCTCGACCACGCGGGTCCGGGTCACTCCCTCGACCTCGCGCTCCAGATGCGCCGCGAGCGCATCGCCGTCCCCGTAGGCCTTGACCGTGACGATCGTGTCGGCGCCGACCGACTGCTTGAGGGCCGCCGGCGTGTCGAGCGCGAGGATCTTGCCGTGGTCCATGATCGCCACGCGCTTACACAGGCGGTCGGCCTCCTCCATGTAGTGGGTGAGGAGCATGATCGTCTGACCGTCGGCGTTCAGCTCGCCCAGGATCTCCCACAGCGCCAGCCGGCTCTGGGGGTCGAGCCCGGCCGTGGGCTCGTCGAGGAACAGGACGGCTGGGCGGTGGAAGATCGCGCGGGCGACCATAAGCCGCTGCGCCATCCCGCCCGAGAGCGCGAACACGGACGCCTTGGCCCAGCGACTGAGGTGAAACTGCTCGAGGAGCCGGTCTGAGACCTCGCGCGACTCCGGAGCCGGGATCCCGAACAGCCGCCCGTGGAAGTACAGGTTCTCCCACACGGTGAGCTGGCGGTCGAGCGTGTTCTGCTGGGAGACGATTCCGATCAGCTGCTTGGCCAACGCCGGATGGGCGATGACGTCGACGGCGCCGATCTGGGCGCTTCCCGCGGTCGGGATTACGCGCGTGGTCAGCATCCCGGCGGTCGTCGTCTTGCCGGCGCCGTTGGGGCCGAGCAGGCCAAAGATCTCGCCTGCCTCGATGCTCAGGTCGAGGCCGTCGACGGCCTTGAAGTCGGTGCCCGGGTACTGCTTGGTCAGCCCGGCCGTGCGGATGATCCCGGCGCCGTGGTCGTGGTTCCCGTCCGCTCGGTCCCCGGTTTCTATCGCCATCGCCATGGAAGAATCACCAAGTATGGACCTCGGCCTGCGCGATCGTGCCTGCATCGTCACGGGCGCCTCAGGGGGCATCGGCAGGGCTGTCGCGGTGTCGCTCGCGCGCGAAGGCGCGTCGGTGCTGCTGGTTGGCCGGCGCGCGGAGACGCTGGCGTCGGTCGCGAAGGAATGCGAGCGTGCCGGCGGGCGCGGTGCCGCGCTGACCCTCGATGTAACAGCTGTCGACGCCGGCGAGCGGGCGGCGCTGATGTGCGTCGAGCACTTCGGCCGGATCGATGCGCTCGTCAACGGCGCCGGCACGAGCGCCGTGCGCTCGCTCGAGGAGCTCACTGATGGGGAGTGGCAGGCGCAGTGGGAACTGAACGTGATGGCGCCGATGCGGTTGATGCGCGCGGCCGCGCCGGCGATGGCCGAGCGGGGCTGGGGGCGGGTGGTCAACGTGTGCTCGTCGTCGGGCAAGCGCCCTTCGGCGACGAACATGGCCTACTCGGTGACCAAGGCGGCGGAGCTGTCGCTCTCGCGGTCGTTCGCCGACATCTACGCGTCGCGCGGCGTGCTCGTCAATTCGGTCTCGCCCGGGCCGATCGGCGGCGAGTTGTGGCTGTCGGAGGGTGGCCTGGCCGACCAGCAGGCTGCGGCGCGGGGTGTGGGGCGAGAGCAGCTGCTTGAGTCCGTGGCGGCGCGCCAGCCGATCGGGCGGCTGGGCACCGACCAGGAGATCGCCGACGTGATCGTGTTCCTGTGCTCAGAGCGGGCCTCGAACGTGGTCGGGGCGGCGTGGTCGGTCGACGGTGGTGCTGTGCCCGTGATCATCTGAGGAGTGCGGTCCACTAATCTGCGGCGCCGTGCCCGTCAACGCAGACGCGATCGGCAAGACGTACCCGGTGACGACGTACGCGGTCGGCCGCGAGAAGGTCCGCGAGTACGCGCACGCGGTGGGTGAGACCAATCCGCTGTACCTCAACGTCGAGGCGGCGCGCGAGGCCGGGTACGCCGACGTCGTCGCTCCGCCGATGTTCGCGGTCGTCTACGCCGGTCGTGCGATCACGCCGGCGCTGTTCGACCCCGACGTCGGGATCGACTTCCCGAAGATGCTCCACGGCGGGCAGGAGTTCATCTGGGGCCCGGTCGTGGTGGCCGGTGACGAGATCACCACGACCACGACCGTTAAGGACATCAGCACCCGCGGCGGGATGAACTTCTTCGTGTTCGAGACCGATTCGCGCAACCAGCGAGCCGAGACCGTGTGCACCGGTCTGTGGACGAACATCGTGCGGGACGACTCGTGAAGCTCGAGCCGGGCGACCCGGTCCACCTCGAGGTCACCCCCGACCGGTTCCTCACCGTCCGCTATGCGGGCGCCTCGGGCGACTTCAACCCGATCCACATCGACGAGGAGTTCGCTCGCAGCGTAGGCCTGCCCGGACGGATCCTTCACGGGCTGTGGACGATGGCGCAGGTCGCGCGCGCACACACCGAAGCGGCCGGCGGGCCCGAGCGGCTAAAGCGGCTGTCGGTGCAGTTCCGGGGGATGGGACGGATGGAGGAGCCGATCCTCGTCAAGGGCACCGTGCGCGAGGTGACGGACGGGACCGCCGTCGTCGATTCGCAGGCCGAGCAGTCGGGTCACCGGATCATCCGCAACGCCGTCGCGGAAATCTCAGTCGACTGACCGAAGATCCCGGCCACCCCAACCGACGGGGAGTGGCCAGCGCCCGACCTACAATCAAGCGTCGATGCTCACTTCACGCCAGGAGCTCGTGCTGCGCAAGGTCGTCGAGGAATACCTCGAAGGCGGAGCGCCGGTCGGCTCAAAAGTGCTGTCGGTGGACGTCCAGTGGGGCCCATCGACGATCCGGACCGAGCTGGCCAGCCTCGAGGGGCTGGGCCTGCTCGCGCATCCGCACACGTCCGCGGGACGCATTCCCACCGAGGCCGGCTATCGCTATTTCGTCGATCGGCTGCTGCCGACGCAGGCCGCGGCGCCGCGGCTGTCGCTGTCGCTGGTTCGGCGCGAGCTCGACGAGGCGATGCGTGTGACCACCGAGACGCTCTCGCAGGTCACCAATCTGCTCGCGATCGTCACCGCCCCACCGATCGAGACCTCGACGATCCGCCACATCGAGGTCCTCTTGCTCCAGCCGCAGGTGATGATGGTCGTGGTCATCACCTCCACCGGGGGTGTCACCAAGCGCCTGTTCACGTTCGCCGACCCGATCGACCCGGGTCTGGCCGACTGGGCCTCGAGCTATCTGAACGAGCGGCTGATCGGCCTCGGCCTCGGCGCGCGGATCCTCCAGAAGCGGCTGCACGACCCGTCGCTCTCGCGCCGCGAGTCGGACTTTCTCGACGCGCTGTCGACGGCGTTCAGCGAGCTCGAGGACGGCGCCCACGAGAACCTGTACATGGAGGGCACGTCGCGGCTGCTCCGCGACGATCGTCTCGGCGACGTGTCGGAGCTGAACGTGTTGATGGACATGCTCGAGCGCCGCGTGACCCTGCTCGGGGTGCTCCGGGCCGCGCTCACCGAGCGCGACGTGCTGGTCCGGATCGGCGCCGAGAACGAGGCGCCGGGGCTGCGCTCGCTCGCACTGGTGGCCGCCGGGTACGGACTGCCGCAGCGCCGGCTCGGGACCGTGTCGGTGATCGGACCGCTGCGCATGGACTACGGCTCCGCCATCCACGCCGTCCGTGACGCCGCCGCCCAGCTGTCGAGCTTCATCGGCGAGGTGTACGACGAGCGATGAGCTCCACGCGCGATTACTACGAGGTGTTGGGGGTCCCGCGCGACGCCGACGACGCCACGATCAAGAAGGCCTTCCGGCGGTTGGCCCGCGAACTGCACCCCGACGTCAACAAGCACGACCCCGACGCCGAGGACAAGTTCAAGGAGGCGGCCGAGGCCTACGAGGTCCTGTCTGACTCCGAGCGCCGCGCCACGTATGACCGATATGGGCGTGAAGGGCTGCGCAGCGGCGGCTACGCCCCGAACTTCGACGGGTTCTCGTCGGTGTCCGACATCTTCGAGGCGTTCTTCGGCGGCGGTGGCGGCGCGTTCGGCGACCTGTTCGGCATGGGCGGCGGGGCCGCCCGCGGCGGGCCGATCCAGGGTGGCGACGTGGCGGTCGCCGCCGAGATCGACCTCGCCCAGGCAGCCACCGGCGCCACGGTCGATGTCAGCTACGAGGCGGTCGCGCTGTGCGAGCACTGCCACGGCAACGGCGCCGAGCCCGGCACGCCGATCGAGACGTGTGCTCGCTGCCAGGGGACCGGGCAGCTGCGCGCCGTCTCGCGTACCCCGTTCGGCCAGGTCATGCGGACCACCGCGTGCGACGTCTGCGGCGGCGACGGGAAGGTCGCCCGCGAGCCGTGCAAGGTGTGCCGGGGTCGCGGCCGCAGGGTCGAGCGGCCCAAGGTCAAGGTGGACGTTCCGGCTGGGATCGCGGACGGCCAGCGGATCCGGATCGCCGGCCGCGGCCACGCCGGTGAGCGGGGCGGACCGCCCGGCGACCTGTACGTCCTGATCCGGGTTCGCCAGGATTCGCGGTTCGTGCGCGACGGCGACGACCTCGTCACCGCGGTCGACGTGTCGGCGCCGCTGGCGGCGCTGGGAACCACGGTCGAGGTCGAGACGGTTTCGGGTGAGGGGGTCGAGGTCGATGTCCCGGCCGGCATTCAGGCGCACGAGACGCTGACCGTCCGCGGCGCCGGCATGCCGGCGTTGCGGGGGCGCCACAAGGGCGACCTTCGGGTCGTCGTGAACGTCGTGACCCCGCGGCACCTCAACCGCGAGCAGCGCGAGCTCTACGAGCAGCTGGCCGACTCGCTGACCGACCAGAACCTGCGCAGCGACGAGGGCGTGTTCGGGAAGCTCCGCCGGGCGTTCGGCGGGCACTGACCCGGGTTCTGCCGTGATCCGCCTCGCGGTTCGCGTGCGCCGCGAACAGGCCGAGCTGGTGCTGGCTGAGCTGCTCGATCTGGCTCCTTCCGGGGTCGAGGAGGTGTCGGTGGGCTCCGGGGACGTGGTCGAGTACGCGGTGTACGGTGCGCCGGGCGAGCTGCCGGCGCTGCCTGACCTGACCGCGGCCGCCGGTGGCGCGTTGGTGGAGGTGCGTAGCTCCGAGGTCGCGGACGACTGGGACCAGCGGTGGCGGGAGTTCCACCGGCCGCTCGTGCTCGATGGAGGCCGGCTGGTGGTCCGGCCGCCTTGGGAGCCGGCGCTAGGGGCGGAGGTGGAGCTGGTGATCGATCCGGGGCAGGCGTTCGGCACCGGAGCGCACGCCACCACCCGGCTGTGCCTGGAGCTGATGCTCGGGTTGCCTGCGTCCGGGGGGTTTCTCGACCTGGGGTGCGGGTCGGGCGTGCTCGCGATCGCGGCCGCGCGTCTGGGGTGGGGGCCGGTGATGGCGGTGGATTTCGACCCGGTGGCGGTGGAGGTGGCGGCTCAGAATGCCCGCATCAACGACGTGGAGATCGAGGTGGGTCGGCATGACCTGCGGGTTGGCCCAGTCGAGACTGCGCCGACCGTTGCCGCGAACCTCCTGCGACCGTTGCTTCTGGCGTGGGCGAAGCGGCTGGAGGGTGTTTCGGAGTTGCCCGAGCGGGTCATCGCCAGCGGGCTGCTGGTCGGCGAAGCCGATGAGGTGGCGGCCGCGTTCGCACGGGTTGGCCTGGTCGAGTCCGAGCGCCGAGAGTCCGGCGACTGGGCCGCCCTCCTCCTCCACCGGGCTCCGTAACGGGCAAATTCCAGCATTAACGGCCGCACTTTCGGCTGGTGCAGGAAAGTGCCTCGTGACCAGGCGGAATCCTGAATTAGTGGCGACCGGCGGCCGGAATGCTGGAATTTGCCCCGTCGGCCGGCCGGGCGCCCGGGTGGATAACCGAGCCGCCGCAGATCCTGTACACGGGGCCGATGTCCGATCAGGCCGGCCGGCGCATCCTTCATGTCACGTTGCGAGCCCGAACTTGTAGCCAAAGGAGGTGAATCCAGTTGCCCAACCCGCTCGCGATCGGCGTGACGCTCGGTGGCCTGCTTCTCGACGTGATTGTGCCCCGGCCAAAGCCTCGGACCGGATTGTTGCGTGAACCTCTTCTCCTCTCTCCGCGCACCGGGTCGAGGACACCGCGGCATGAAGCCGCGCACGAGGAGTACGACATTCCGCCGGCCGCGGGCGTGCGACTCAACTGAATCGAGGCGTCCACGGTGGTCGCGCTAACGTGCGGCCACCGTGGCGTCGTTCGCCGTTAAGTTCCTCGGGTGCAAGGTCTCACAGGCCGACGCGATGATCGCCCGGCGCGCCCTGCTCGCCGCGGGCCACACCGAAGCCGCCGAGGACGAGGCCGAACTGCACGTGATCAACACCTGCTGCATCACGAGCGAGGCCGAGGCGAAATCCCGCCAGGCGGTCCGCCGCTCGCTGAGGAGCGCCGACCGGGTACTGGTGGCGGGATGCGCAGTCAACTTGAATGGGGCGCAGTTCGCGGAGATCGACGAGCGCGTGAGCGCGTTCGTGGGCACCGCGGAGGAGGTGGCCGGGGCGATGGCGGCGGGTCTGGGCGCGTGCGCCGACCTGGAGCACGACGTCCCGGCTCGCCGCTCGCCGGCCGGGACCCGGGCAGCGCCGGGTGGCCCCACAGCCCCGGCGCCGTCCGATCGGACCCGCGGGTTCATCAAGATTCAGGACGGCTGCGACTGCCACTGCGCCTACTGCATCATCCCGACCGTCCGGGGCACCGCCCGCTCGCGCCCGGCCGCCGCCGTCATAGACGAGGCCCACCGGCGCGTCGAGGAGGGTCAGCCCGAGATGGTGCTGACCGGAATCAGCGTCGGCGACTATCGCGATCCGCAACAGGGGCTCGAGCTCGGCGAGCTGATGGTGGCGGTGGCCCATGTGCCCGGGGTCGAGCGCGTACGACTGTCGAGCGTCGAGGTGATCCACGTCAAGGACTCGCTGCTTGAGGCGCTCGCCACCGAACCCAAGGTCTGTCCGCACCTCCACGTCCCGATGCAGTCCGGAGACGACCGGGTCCTGAACGACATGGGCCGCCATTACACCGCCGATGAGTACCTCGAGGCGATCGCGACGCTGAAAAAAGCCGTGCCCCACGTCAACGTCACGACCGACGTGATCGTCGGTTTCCCAACGGAGACCGAGGACGCGTTCCAGAGGACGCTGGATGCAGTCGACGCCGCGAACATCACCAGGGTCCACACGTTCTCGTACTCGCCCCGGCCGGGCACGGTGGCCGAGAAACTCGGCGATCGCATCTCACCCCAGGAGAAGAAGCGCCGCTCACAAACCCTGCGGGGCCGCTCCGAGGTGCGATCCAGACACCACCGAAACGCCAAGCTGGGCCAAAACGAGCGTGTGCTGATCGACAAGACCGCGGATACCCAGTGCTCCGGCTACACGGCCGACTACACCCGCTGCTATCTGCCCGCGGACGCAGCGATGCGGGGGCAGGTAATCGACGTCCGCTGTGACGAGCTCCACGCGGACGGCATCCGGTGCCGGGCTATCCTGAAGGTGTGACCGTCATCGATCAGGTTCGCGGCGACATGACCAGCGCGATGAAGGCCGGCGAGAAGAATCGCGTCGGCGCGTTGCGGCTGGTTCTGTCCGAGCTCCAGAAGGCCCAGAAGGAGGGCTCAAGCGACGAGCTGGCCGTGCTGCGCCGGGAGCGCAAGCGGCGGCTCGAGGCCGCTGAGCAGTTCCGTGGCGGCGGCCGTCCAGAGCTGGCCGAGCAGGAGGAGGCCGAGGCCCGGATCATCGAGACATACATGCCGGCCGAGCTTGGGGACGCCGAGCTCGACGCGATCGTGCAGGCGGCGATCGCCGAGACCGGCGCGAGCGACCCAAAGGAGATGGGGCAGGTGATGAAGGTCGTAATGGCCAAGTCCGACGGGCGAGCCGACGGCAAGCGCGCATCGGCCCGCGTCCGTGAGGCGCTGAGTGCGTAGTAGACGGGATCAGGTGGGTGCGTAGGCAGGTAGAGCTAGAGAACACGATCGCGGCCGAGCTCGCGGGCAGCAAGGATGCCGTTCTGCGAGCGCTCGAAGGACACCTCGACTGCGACGTCTTCCTGCGGGGCAACGTCCTGACGCTCGACGGTGAGCCCGAGGCGGTCGACGCCGCGGTGGCGGTGGTCTCAGAGCTCTCAGAGCTGATCACCCAGGGACACGAGATCGCGCCGGGCACGATCGAGGCGGTCAAGCGCGCGCTCGATGCCCACGAGTCGCCCGGCAAGATCCTCGAGGACGTGGTCTGGCGTCACCGCGCGACCAAGGTCGCCCCCAAGACCGTCAACCAGAAGCACTACGTCGACTCGATCCGCAACAACACGATCACGTTCGGGATCGGTCCGGCCGGCACGGGCAAGACGTTCCTGGCCGTGGCGCTGGCCGCCGCCGCCCTCAGCCGGCGCGAGGTCAACCGGATCATCCTGACCCGGCCCGCGGTCGAGGCGGGCGAGCGGCTCGGGTTCCTGCCCGGCGACTTGATGGCCAAGGTCGACCCCTTCCTGCGCCCGCTGTTCGACGCGCTGCACGACATGCTCGAGCCCGAGCGCGTCTCCTCGCACCTGGAGCGGGGCGTGATCGAGGTGGCGCCGCTCGCGTTCATGCGAGGCCGGAGTCTCAACGACAGCTTCATCATTCTCGACGAGGCTCAGAACACCAGCCCGGAGCAGATGAAGATGTTCCTCACTCGCCTGGGCTTCAACTCGAAGATGGTGGTGACCGGCGACATCACGCAAATCGACCTGCCCCGCGACCAGGATTCGGGTCTCGTGATGGTGGCGGATGTCCTCAAGGACGTGGAGGGGATCGAGTTCGTGCGCTTCGGCGACGAGGATGTGGTTCGCCACAAGCTGGTGCGCCGGATCGTCGCCGCCTACAACGAGCACGCCCAGCGCCTGGCGCCGGAGCTCCGCCCCCGTGCGGCCACGCCGAGAGGCTGACGGGCGCGCTCGCCGTGCTCGAGATCGAGGTCATCGGGATCGACCGGATCGGGTCTGGCGGTGGCGGCACGGCCAGTCTGGTCGTACCCACCGCCACCGAGTTGGAGCGGCTGTGCGCGCTGGCGATCGCCTCAGCCGGGATCGACGAGGGCCACGTGGCGATCGAGTTTGTCGAGGCCGACCGCATCCGGGAGCTCAACCGCGAGCACCGCGACCTCGACGAGCCCACCGATGTGCTCTCGTTCGGGGTCGACGGCGAGGGAGCCAGCGCCGGCCCGCGCGAGCTGGGCGACATCGTGATCTGCCCGGACCACACCGAGGATCTGCGCGAGGCGGTCGTGCACGGGGCGCTACACCTGACCGGGATGGACCACGAGACCGACGACGGCGAGATGCTCGCGCTCCAAGCCGAGCTGCTGCGCTGGGCGCGGTGACCCAGAACAGCGCCCGAACCGCGCACCCACGGGCGCAGACCCGCTCGGGTTTCATTGCCCTGGCCGGCCGCCCCAACGTCGGCAAGTCAACGCTGGCCAACGCGATCGTCGGGGCCAAGGTCGCAATCGTCTCCGACAAGCCCCAGACGACCCGCCGGGCGATTCGCGGCGTGGCCACCGGGCCGGACTGGCAGCTGGTGTTGATCGACCTTCCGGGTGTCCAGCGCCCCCGGGACGCGCTCACGGCGAGGATGCAGCGACGCGTTGAACAGGAGCTCGGGGACGCCGACGCTTGCCTGTTCGTGGTCAATGCCGAACAGGGAATCGGCCCCGGCGATCGGTTCATCGCAAGGCTGCTGCGAGGAGCGCAGATCCCGGTCGCGATCGCGGCTAACAAGACCGATCGCGCCGATCGGGCGAGGACAGCCGCGGCGCTGCACGCGGTCGCCGAACTCGAGGTGGGCGAGGAGATCTTCCCGGTGTCGGCGCGCACCGGGGCTGGCGTACGCCCGCTCGTCGACTTCCTGGTCTCCCTGCTTCCGCCGGGTCCGTTCTACTTCGAGTCCCGGCAGCTCTCCGACCAGCCCGAGCGCGTGTGGCTGGCCGAGTTGATCCGGGAGCAGGTGCTCTCACGCACGCGCGAGGAGTTGCCGCATTCGGTCGAGGTCGTGGTCGAGGGCATCGAGGAGGGCGATCCGGTGCGAATCGAGGCGGTCATCCTGGCCGAGACCGAGTCGCAGAAGCGGATCCTGATCGGCGCCGGCGGCCAGATGGTCAAGTCGATCGGGATCGCCGCCCGCCGCGCGATCGAGCGTGAGCTGGGGGAGCGCGTGCACCTGGCATTGTCCGTGCGCGTCCGCCGGCACTGGCGCGGCGACGAGGCGCTCCTGGATCGGTTGGGGATCGAATAGATCGTCCCGTGCCAGATCTTCTGCGACGCGGACTATCCTTGTGATCATGGCCACAGAAGTCGTCGAAGCTCTCCCTCCGCTCGCCGCGGACCTGTGCTGGCTGCTGTCGCGGGCCAGCCACAACCTGACGACCGAGATGACCGCGGCGCTCGAGGAGGTGGGCATCTCTCCCCGGGCACACGCCGTGCTCACCACGGCGCTGACCGGCGAGCACACCCAGATCGAGATCGCGCGACTGGTCGGGCTCGACAAGACGACCATGGTCGTCACGGTCGATGAGCTCGAGGCGGCCGGACTGGCGGAGCGCCGCCCGTCGAGCACGGATCGCCGCGCACGGGTAATCGCCGTGACCGACGCCGGCAAGCGCTCGGTGAAGGCGGCCGACAAGGTGCTCGACCGCGTGCGCGACGACGTCCTGAGCGCGCTGGAGCCGGACGAGCGCCGCGTCTTCCTGGAGTCGCTCGGCCGCCTGGCCTGCGGCCGGCTCTCCGAACCGGTCCCGTGCGCGCACCCCGTGCGCCGTCCGCGCTGACCCGGACTTACCGCTAAGGCAGAACGGTCGGCGGCGTAAGGCCTTGCGCCGCTACATCCGCGGCGAACGCCCGATGCGGGGGCGGGGCTCGCAGTTCACACTGAGTTGCGACCGAGATAGATCATCCATTAGCAGATGATCTGCTACGGTTCTTTCTTGAACGGACCGACCCCCCTGAGGAGACGAGCTCGATGACACAGACTCTCCAGTCCGCCACCGGCGCGGGCTTATCCGAACGAAACCGCTGGATCGCCCTCGTGGTCCTGTGCGCCGGCTTCCTGATGATCATCCTCGACCAGACGATCGTGAACGTGGCGTTGCCGTCGATCCAGAGCGATCTGCACTTCACACAGTCGAACCTGGCCTGGGTCATCAACGCCTACCTGATCGCGTTCGGCGGCCTGCTGCTGCTGGTCGGACGCCTCGGCGACCTGATCGGCCGCCGGCGGATCTTCCTCGCCGGCCTGACGGTGTTCACCACAGCGTCGCTTGTCTGCGGCCTGGCCGACAGCCAGGGACTCCTGATCGGCGCGCGCTTCATCCAGGGCATCGGCGGGGCGATGACCTCGGCCGTGATCCTGGGGATGATCGTGACCATGTTTCCGCAGCCGTCCGAGCGGGCCAAGGCGATCGGCGTCTACGCGTTCGTCGCGGCCGGCGGCGGCGCGATCGGCCTGCTGGCCGGCGGCGTGATCACGCAGGCGATCAACTGGCACTGGATCTTCTTCGTCAACGTCCCGATCGGCATCGCCACCGGAATCCTGACCACGCGGCTGCTCCCGAACGACGCCGGAATCGGCCTGGAGAAGGGGGCGGACGCGCCGGGCGCGCTGCTGCTCGTCGGCTCCCTGATGCTGGCCGTGTACGCGATCGTCGAGGCCAGCAATTACGGCTGGGGCTCGGCGCACACGCTCGGATTCGGCGCGGTCGCGGTGGGACTCCTGGCCGCGTTCATCGTGCGCCAGGCGACCGCCGCCAACCCGCTCATCCCGCTGCGGATCTTCCGCAACCGCACGGTGACCGCGGCCAACGCGATGCAGGTCTTCATGGTGGCGGGCATATTTGGGGTGTTCTTCCTCGGCGCGCTCTACCTCCAGCGGGTGCTGCACTACGACGCGATCGAGGTGGGCCTCGCGTTCCTGCCGGTCGCGCTCGGGATCGCGGCGCTGTCGCTGAGCGTGACCGCTCGGCTGATGATGCGCTTCGGCGCCAAGCCGACGTTGATCGGCGGTCTGGTGCTGGTCGCGGCCGGGCTGATCGTGTTCCGGGGCGCTCCGGTGAACGCCGGCTACGTGCGCGACCTGCTCCCGGCCATGCTGTTGCTCGGGGTCGGCGCCGGACTCGTGTTCCCGTCGCTGATGACGCTCGCGATGTCGGCGGCCACGCCCGAGGACGCGGGGTTGGCCTCGGGGCTGGTCAACACGACGCAGCAGGTGGGCGGTGCGCTTGGACTGGCGGTCCTGGCCACCCTGGCCACGACCCGGACGAATTCGGTGAGCGCTCACGGTGCGTCAACCGCCGTCGCATTGACCGACGGCTACCACCTGGCGTTCACGATCGCGTCCATCCTGCTCCTGGTGGCGATCGGGCTCGGCGTGGCCTTCCTGCGGCCAACCCGGGCACTCGAGGCGATGTCTGAGTCCGACACGAACCTGGCGGACGAGATCGAGCCCGAGTACCTGGAGCAGGCCGCCTAGGCAGACCTAGACCAGCAGGCCGTGGGCTAGCAGCTCTCGCGCCGCTCGGGCGACGATGTCGGCGAGCGGCGCGAGGGCAGCCCACGGCGCGTGGCGAGCCTCTGGACGACCTCGCCGACCCGACCCAGCGCGCGCGCCGTGCAGGGTCGATTGCAAGGGCACCCTAGAATCGCCACCCCGTGGACGACTCAGAGATCGCCTTCGATGACCGCGGGCTGGTCCCATGCATCGTGCAGGACTGGGGGACGGGGGAGGTACTGACGCTCGCCTACATGAACGCGGAGTCGTTGCGGCTGACCCGCGAGACCGGCGAGGTCCACTTCTTCAGCCGCTCGCGCCAGGAGCTGTGGCACAAGGGCGCCACCTCGGGCAACACGCTGAGCGTGAAGTCGATCCGCTACGACTGCGATGCCGACGCGCTGCTGGCGCTCGTCGAACCGGCGGGTCCGGCGTGTCACACCGGCGAGCGGTCCTGCTTTTACCGAGGCGATCTGAACCCGGGGGCGCCGTTCGAGACGCTTCCGATTCTCGAGCGAACGATCGCCGAACGCGCGGCGGCTCGGCCCCAGGGCTCCTACACGGCGAAGCTGCTCGACGATCCGGGGTACGCCGGCGCCAAGGTCCAGGAGGAGGCCGAGGAGGTGGTCCGGGCCGCCCGCGAGGAGTCGGACGAGCGCGTGGCCGAGGAGGCCGCCGACGTCATTTACCACCTGGCCGTGCTGCTACGCGGGCGCGGCCTGAGCATTGCCGATGCCGAGCGGGTCCTCGATGGCCGTAGCCAGCGGCGCTGACACGACGCCGGCGGGGTTCACTCCGTCGCTGGCCGAGACCAGGGCGCTCGCTGCCGACTACAACCTGATCCCGGTCCGGGAGACGTTCATCGACGACTGCCAGACCCCGGTCTCGGCATTCCTCAAGCTGCGCGGCGCCGAGCCGTCGTTCCTGCTCGAGTCCGCCGACCAGGGCCGCGTCGGCCGGTTCAGCTTCATCGGCTTTCGCCCCCGCCGTGTCCTGCGCTGGTCGCTGGGCGACGGCGGCGATCCGTATGCCCTGGCGGCGGCGGAGCTCGGCCCGGTCAAGGCCGCGCCGCTGCCCGATCTGCCGCCCTTCGCCGGCGGCGCCGTCGGGCTGTTCGCCTACGACCTCGTCCGTACGGTCGAGCCGCTCGGCGAGCCGAACCCCGACCCGATCGGCGTGCCGGACCTGGCCCTGATGCTGACCGACGCGCTGGTCGCCTTCGACCACCTCAAGCACACGGTCACGGTGATCGCCAACGTGTACGCCGACGACGACCTCGACGCCTCGTACGCCCGGGCGCTCGACACGATCGCCGAGGTGCGCTGGCGCCTCGCGGGCCCGGTCCCGCGCCCCCCGAGGCCGCCGGCTCGCGATCGGACGGTCACGCCGCTGCAGCCCAACATGACGCGCGAGCAGTTCGAGGCGAACGTCGCGCGGATCATCGAGTACATCTACGCCGGCGACGCCTTCCAGGTCGTTCCCTCGCAGCGCTGGTCGGGCCGGGTCCCGGTCGAGGCGTTCTCGATCTACCGCGGGCTGCGCGCGGTCAACCCCAGCCCGTACATGTACTTCCTGGACTTCGGCGACTTCGAGATCGCCGGCGCAAGTCCCGAGCCGCTGATCACGGTGGCCGGCCGGCGGGTCTCCACCCGCCCGATCGCCGGCACCCGGCCGCGCGGCGAGAACGCCGAGGAGGACCGCCGGATCGCCGAGGAGCTGCTGGCCGATCCCAAGGAGCGGGCCGAGCACGTGATGCTCGTCGATCTCGGGCGCAACGACCTGGGCCGGGTGTGCGCCTACGGGACGGTCGCCGTCGAGAGCTTCATGGCGGTCGAGAACTACAGCCACGTGATGCACATCGTCTCGAGCGTCACGGGTGAGCTGCGCGACGGCGTCGGCGCGCTCGAAGCGCTGCGTTCAGTGCTACCCGCGGGCACGCTGTCGGGGGCGCCCAAGGTCCGCGCGATGCAGATCATCGACGAGCTCGAGCCGGTCAAGCGCGGCGGCTACGGCGGGGCGATCGGCTACGCGAGCTACACCGGCGACCTCGACACCTGCATCCACATCCGGACCGTGGTGATCAAGGACGGCGTCGCCCACGTCCAGGCCGGCGGCGGGACCGTGGCCGACGCCAAGCCCGAGTACGAGTACCGCGAGTCCGAGGCCAAGGCGCGCGGGGTGCTGCAGGCGATCGAGCTCGCGGCCGGCCAGCCCGAGTGGCCATAGAAGGGGTGCCATGGAGTTCGAACAGATAACGACCGAACTGAGCGACCACGTCCTCACGATCACGATGAACCGCCCCGATCGCCTGAACGCGTGGACGCGCACGATGTTCGGCGAACTGATGCAGGCGTTCGAGCGGGCCGACGCCGACGACGAGGTCCGGGCCGTGATCGTGACCGGCGCGGGGCGGGCGTTCTGCGCCGGCGCCGACCTCGAGGGCGGTGCCGAGACGTTCGCCAGGCGCGAGCACGACGATCCCGACTCGATTCCGCGCGATGGCGGCGGACGGCTGACGCTGCGCATCTTCGAGTCGGGGGAGCTTCTCGACGCCGCCACTGCGCTGGCCCGGGAGATCGCCGACAATGCCGCGCCCGTGTCGCTGGCGCTCGCCCGGCGGATGATGTGGACGATGCTGGGCGCTGAGCACCCGATGCTCGCTCACCGGGCCGACTCGCGCGGCATGTTCTACCGCGGCCGGTCGGCCGACGCCGCCGAAGGGATCGCGGCGTTCCTGGAGAAGCGCCGGGCCGAGTTCCCAGACAAGGTCAGCGATGGGCTGCCGGACGTCCTCCCTGGGTGGACCGCGCCCGAATTCGGCTGAGACACCGTTACCGTTCGCGACGATGCGGGTGCTCGTCCTCGACAACTACGACAGCTTCACCTATAACCTCGTCCAGTATCTCGGGGAGCTCGGCTCCGACGTCGAGGTGGTGCGCAACGATCGCGCGACGGTCGACGATCTGCTCGTGCGCGGCTATGACCGGGTGATCGTCTCGCCCGGGCCGTGCACCCCCAACGAGGCCGGGATCTCGCTCGAGGCGGTCAAACGGTTCCCCGAAGCCGGCATCCCCACGCTCGGCGTCTGTCTCGGCCACCAGGCGCTCGTGCAGGCATGGGGCGGCAAGGTGGTCCAGCACGAGCCCGTGCACGGCAAGACGACGGTTATCGAGCACGACGGCCGGACGATCTTCCGGGGCCTGCGCCAGCCGCTCGAGGTCGGGCGCTACCACTCCCTGGTGGTCGATCCGGCGCTGCCCGGCTGCTTGGAGTCGAGCGCCCATGGCGGCGAGGTGGTGATGGCGGTGCGCCACCTGGAGCTGCCCGCCGAGGGCGTGCAGTTCCACCCCGAGTCGGTTCTGACCGAACAGGGCCGGGAGTTGCTGGCCAACTTCCTCACACGGGCCGCATGACCAGCGGGCCTGATCTGCTCACGCGGGCGATCGACACGCTCGCCAGCGGCCGGGACCTGAGCGTCGACGAGACCGCGGCGGTGCTCTCGGAGATCATGGCCGGCAACGCGTCCGAGATCCAGATCGCCGGGTTCCTGATCGCGCTGCGGACCAAGGGCGAGACGGTCCAGGAGCTCGCGGGCCTCGCCCGCACGATGCGCAATATGGCCTCGCACGTGACGGTCTCGAGCGATGACCTGCTCGACACCGCGGGCACCGGGGGAGGACGGCGCACGTTCAACGTCTCGACCACCGCGGCGCTGATCGCCGCCGGGGCCGGCTGCACCGTGGCCAAGCACGGAAACCGCTCGGCGACCGGTCTGTCGGGCTCGGCCGACGTGCTCGAGGCGCTGGGCGCGCGCATCGACCTGCGTCCTGAGCAGGTGGCGCGCTGCATCGACGAGGTCGGGTTCGGCTTCATGTTCGCGCCGGCCCACCACCAGGCCACCCGATACGTGATCCCGGTCCGCCGCCAGCTCGCGGTCCGGACGATCTTCAACTTCCTGGGCCCACTGACCAACCCGGCCGGCGCCAGCCGCCAACTGATCGGCGTCTCGGACCCGGCCTATCTGGAGACCATGGCGGGCGCGCTGGCGCTGCTGGGCACCAAGCACGCGCTGCTCGTCTCGAGCGAGGATGGGCTCGACGAGCTGAGCATCTCGGCGCCGACGATCGTGGTCGAGGTGGTCGGGGACGAGTTGCGGCGCTACACGGTCTCACCCGAGGACGTCGGGCTCGGGCGGGCGCCGGCCGACGAGGTCCCGGGCGGTGATCCCGAAGAGAACGCGCAGACCGCGCGGGCGATCTTCGCCGGGGAGGCGGGCGCGTCCCGCGACCTGGCCGCGCTCAACGCCGGCGCGGCGATCTACGCGGGCGGGCGAGCGGACACGCTGGCCGACGGCGTGCAGGCCGCGCTGCGGGCCATTGATGACGGGGCGGCGGCGGGGGCGCTCGAGCGGTTCGTGCGCCGCACGCGCGAGCTGGCGTCGTGAACCGCCTCGATCCCATCGTCGCGACCGCGCGGGTCGAGCTCGAGCGTCGGCGAGCTGCGGTGCCGCCCCGCGAACTCGAGCGCGCGGTGGCCAGTCGGGCCGCCGATGGTTTCGAGGAGCGCTCGTTCCACGACGCGATCGCGCGCGCGGGGCTGTCGCTGATCGCGGAGCACAAACGCCGCTCGCCGTCGGCCGGGGCGATCCGCGAGGACCTCTCGCTCGAGGACGTGGTCAGGGCGTACGAGTGCGGTGGTGCGGCGGCGTTGTCGATCCTGACCGAGGGGCCAAGCTTCGGCGGCTCGCTCGATGATCTGCGTCTGGCGCGCGGCGCCACCGGCCTGCCGCTCCTGCGCAAGGACTTCATCGTCGACCCCTACCAGGTGCACGAGGCGTTCGCGGCGGGGGCCGACGCGATCCTCCTGATCGTGGCCGCGCTCACGCGCGATGATTTGACCGCGTTGCACGACGAGGCACGGGGGCTCGGGCTGAGCGCGCTCGTCGAGGTGCATGATGAGCGCGAGCTCGAGGTGGCGCTCGAGCTCGCTCCGGCTCTGATCGGAATCAACAACCGGGACCTGAAGACACTTCAGGTCGATACTCGGCGCACGTTTGACCTTCTCGCGCGCGTTGCGGGCCGAGCGCTCGTGATCTCCGAGTCCGGGTTCAGCCGGCGGGAGCAGCTGGTCGAGCTCGAGGCGGCCGGCGTGAACGGGGTATTGATCGGCGAGGCGCTGATGCGCTCGCCCGACATCGAGGCCGCCTGCCGCGCGCTGACCGCGCGCTGAGGCGCCCCTACGATGGTTGTTGTGAGCACCAGGATCAAGTTCTGCGGCATCACTCGCCTCGATGACGCCGAGCTCGCGGTCAGCGCCGGCGCCTGGGCGATCGGGCTGATCTTCTGGCCGCGTTCGCCGCGGCGCTGCGAGCTCGACGCGGCTGGCGAGATCGCCGGCGCGGTCAAGCGGCGGGCCGAGGTGGCCGGCGTGTTCGTCAACGCCACGCTCGACCATGTCGCCGCGACCGCCGACGCGGTCGGGCTCACCATGCTCCAGCTGCACGGCGACGAGGGGCCGGCCTACTGCTCCGAGGCGGCGCGGCGCACCGGCTGCAAGGTGATCAAGGCGGTCCGGGTGCGCACCGGGGCCGACCTGCGCGCGCTGGCTGCGTTCCACACCGACTACCACCTGCTCGACAGCTACGTCGCCGGCCTGCCGGGCGGTACGGGCGAGACGTTCAGCTGGGACATCGTGCGCGGGAACTGGATCCCCACCCGCCCTCGCGTCCCGGTGATCCTGTCGGGCGGACTGAACCCAGACAACGTCGCCGACGCGATCGCCGCCGTGCACCCATACGCGGTCGACGTCGCCAGCGGCGTCGAGTTGAGCCCCGGTCGCAAGGACCCCGAGAAGCTCGTCGCGTTCGCCGAAGCGGTGAAGGCTGCTGAGCCGGCGGAGGTCCGGAGCGCGGCGCCATGACCGCGGTCGAGCATCGCTTCGGGCCCTACGGCGGTCAGTACGTGCCCGAGACGCTGATGCCGGCCTTGGCCGAGCTCGAGGATGCGTGGGTGGCGGCCCGGGACGACCCGGACTTCCGCTCCGAGCTCGACGCGCTTCTGCGCGACTATGTGGGACGCCCGTCGCCGCTCTACCTGGCCCGCCGGCTGAGCGAGGCCGCCGGCGGTGAGCGGGAGATCTATCTCAAGCGCGAGGACCTGAACCACACCGGCGCGCACAAGATCAACAACGCGCTGGGACAGGCGCTGCTGGCCCGGCGCATGGGCAAGCGGCGGATCATCGCCGAGACCGGCGCCGGCATGCACGGCGTCGCCGCCGCCACCGCGTGCGCGCTGCTCGACCTCGAGTGCATCGTCTACATGGGTACCGAGGACATGCGCCGGCAGAAGCCGAATGTCCAGCGGATGGGTCTGCTCGGCGCCCGCGTCGAGCCGGTTGAGGCCGGTGCCCGGACGTTGAAGGAAGCGGTCTCGGCGGCGATTCGCGACTGGGTCACGAACGTCGAGAGCACGCACTACATCATCGGCTCCTGCGTCGGCCCGGCGCCGTACCCGGCGATGGTCCGGGATCTGCAGCGCGTGATCGGCGACGAGGCTCGCGCGCAGGTGCTCGAGGCGACGGGTCGCCTGCCCGAGCGGGTGATCGCCTGCGTCGGCGGTGGTTCGAACTCGATCGGCATCTTCATCCCGTTCGTCGACGACGCCGAAGTGGCGCTGGTCGGGGTCGAGGCCGCCGGCGAGGGAATCGAGACCGGCCGGCACGGGGCGCCGCTGACCGCCGCCGGGCTGCCGGGCGTGCTCCACGGCGCGTTCTCGGCCGTGATGCAGGACGAGGACGGGCAGATCCTCGAGGCACATTCGATCTCAGCTGGCCTCGACTACCCGGGAACGGGACCCGAGCACGCCTGGCTGCGCGACTCCGGCCGCGCCCGGTACGTAGCGATCACCGATCGCGAGGCGCTCGAGGCGTTCGCGCTGACCGCCCGGCTCGAGGGAATCATCCCGGCGCTCGAGAGCGCGCACGCGATCGCCTGGTCGGTGGCCAATGGACCGAGCGAGCTCGACGTGGTCTGCCTCTCAGGCCGGGGGGACAAGGACCTCGCCGAGGCGCTCGATCACCTCGAGCGGATTTCGTAGATGACCGGACGGGAGCGGATCGCCGTGGCGTTCGAGTCCGCGCGGGCCGACGGCCGCCGCGCCGCGCTCATGCCATACCTGATGGGCGGGTTCCCCGACCTCGACACGTCCCGGCGGATCGGCCTCGAGTATGCGCGCGCCGGCGCCGATCTCATCGAGCTGGGCGTCCCGTTCTCGGATCCGCTGGCCGACGGGCCGGTAATCCACGCCGCCGCCACCGCAGCGCTGCGCGGCGGGGTCAAATTGCCCGAGGTCGTTTCGGTGGTGGGGCGCGCGATCGCGGACGCAGGAGTTCCGGTCGTGCTCATGTGCTACGCCAACCCGATCCTCGTCCGGGGCCTCGAACGGTTCGCCGACTCGCTGGTCGAGGCCGGGATCAGCGGGCTGATCGTCCCCGACCTGCCGCTCGAGGAGTCGCCGGCGGTGCTGGGCGCCTGCGACGAGCGGGGGCTGGCGCTCGTGCCCCTGGTGGCGCCGACCACCCCCGACGCTCGGCTCGCCCGGATCGGGGCGCAAGCGCGCGGGTTTCTCTACACCGTCTCGCTGACCGGGACGACCGGCGAGCGGTCGGGTGGTCTCGCCGATGGGCTGGCCGCGATCGTTTCCCGCGCGGCCGCGTGCACCGAGGTTCCCGTGGCGGTGGGTTTCGGCATCTCGACCCCTGAGCAGGCCGCCGCCGCGGCGGCCGCCGGAGCCGACGGAGTGATCGTCGGCAGCCGCCTGGTGCGCGCCGTCGGCGAGGGTTCGGATCCGGTGGCGGCGGTCGGCGCGGTCGTCCGCGGGCTAGCCGCGGGACTGGCCGGGTCGGCCGTCGGTTAGCATCTCTCGCGCGATGGGCCTGATCCTGACCGCCACCGCCGGGCTGTGCCTTTGGATCATCTTGTGGTCGCTCAACATCAGCGGCTTCGACTCGATCCTGATCGCCATCGTGATGGTGCTGATCGCGCTTGGCGTAAGGCAGCTGCTCCCGTACCTGCCCGGCCGGCGGGAATAGCCGGGGCCGTCGTGGCAACCCGGGCGCTCGCACGCGGACGGGCGGCCTGCGCGTGCGCGCTGGTCGCTGCTGCCCTCGCCGGGTGCAGCACGAGCAGCGGATCCAGCGCCTCAGCGGTCACCGTGTCCGGCAAGGTGCTCACGATCTATCTGAGCAACGCCCCGACCGATCAGCCCACCGTCGCTCGGGACGTGCTCGACGCCGAGCGATTGGCGTGGAATCAGTCGAGCCACACGGTGGGCAGCTTCGCGCTGAAGCTCAGCATCGTTCGCGGTCCCAGCATCTCGGACCAGGCACGGACCGTCATCCAGGATAAGACCGCGATCTCGTACCTGGGTGAGGTCGTCCCGGGCTCCTCCTACGCGTCGCTCGGGATCACCAATGCGCTCGACCTGCTCCAGGTCAGCCCGACCGATAACGCCGTCGAGCTGACCCAGGCCACCCCCGCGGTGCCCGGCGCCCCCGACAACTACTACGAGTCGCTCTCCAGCTACGGGCGGACGTTCGCGCGCCTCGTGCCGACGAGCGCGCTCGAGGCGGAGGCCCAGGTGCAGGAGATGCAGGCGCGCGGGGTCACCAAGCTGTACGTCGCCGACGACGGCAGTCCGTACGGTGCGGCGATCGCCTACGCGATGAAGCACGACCTCACCGGCGGCATCTCCCTGGCCAGCAGTCAGGCGGAGGCGGACGGGATCTTCTACGGCTCCGCCTCCGAGTCCGGCGCGGCCCGCTTCTTCGCGGCCGCCGCGGCGGCGAATCCATCGGCCAAGCTGTTCGGTCCCTCCGCGCTCGCCGACCCGTCCTTCCCGACGCAACTGTCCTCGGCGGTGCGCAACCTGTACATCTCCTCGCCGGGCTTCCTGAAACAGAATCTGACGCCGGCCGGCAGCACGTTCGTCGCGAACTTCACCTCGACGTACGGCCACGCGCCGGCGACCCAGGCGGTCTTCGGCTACGAGGCGATGTCCGCGGTGTTGCAGGCGCTGAAGGACGCTGGGTCCTCCGCGAACAACCGCTCGACGGTGGTCAAGGACTTCCAGAACCTCAAGCGCACCCAGTCGGCGCTCGGGCCCTATTCGATGAACGGAAACGGGGACACGAACATCACGTCGTTCGTGTTCAGCCGCCTCGCCCACGGCAGCCTGGTTCCGTTCGCACAAATCGCGGGGTGAGGCCGGCCACGGCGCCGAGCAGGGCGAAGACGTGGGCTTGGGCCGCGCTGGCGGCCCTGGCGGTCCTGGCGGCGCTGGTGGCGCTGACCGGCTGCGGGGCCAAGGACGCCCAGCCGACACAGATTCGCGGTAACACGCTGACGATCTACGTCAGCGTGCCACTGCTGGGGGCGTCCAGGGCCAGCGGTGAGGCAGTGGTGGACGCCGCGCAGCTGGCGCTCACGCAGGTGCGAGACCACATCGGCAAGTACCACATCGACCTCCGGGCGCTCAACGACGCCACCGCCGCGCGCGGCGGCTGGGACCCCGGACAGACAACCATCGGGGTCCGCGCGGCCGTGCTCGACCCGACCACGATCGGCTACGTCGGCGAGCTGAACTCGGGCGCGAGCGCGGTGTCGATCCCGCCGCTCAATCGGGCGGGGATCCCGCAGGTGAGCCCCACCAGCTCCGCCGTCGGTCTCACCACGGGCGAGGCGGGTGCGAACCCCGGGGAACCGATGAAGTACTACCCGACCGGGGTGCGAACGTTTGCGCGAGTGGTCCCGAACGACAGCGTGCAGGCGGTCGCGCAGGTTCGCGCCCAGCAGAGCCTGGGCTGCACCCGCGTCTATGTCCTGAACGACGGCGAGGTGGACGGCGCCGACATGGCCTCGAGCTACGAGGTGGCGGCGCTGCGCGCCGGCCTGCGAGTAATAGGCATCCAGATCTTCCCGCGCGACGCCACGAGCTACCAGGCGCTGGCGACGGGCGTGGCGCAGAAGCGGCCCGACTGCATCCTGCTGTCCGCCGACACCGAGTCGGGTGCCGTGCGGCTGACCACACAGCTCGCGGCGACGATGCCGGAAGTCAAGATCTTCGGAACGCAGGGTCTGGCCGAGAGCACGTTTTTCGATCCCACCCAAGGTGGCATCCCGCTGTCGGTCGATCCTCAGGTGATCCTCACCGCGCCCACGCTCGCGCTCGCCGACTATCCAGCCTCAGCGCGTGCCTTTGCCGCCGCCTACGAACGTGCCTACGGGCCGCCCGAGCCCGCCTCGATTCTCGGCTACGAGGCGATGAGCCTGATGCTGAACGCGATAACGCGCGCCACCGACCACGGCACCGCCCCCGCGATGCGCTCCAAGGTGCGGGCCGCGATCTTCGACACGCGCAACCGCCGGAGCGTGCTCGGCACGTACAGCATCGATGCAAACGGCGACACGTCGCTGCGGCGTTACGGGGTGTACACGATCACCGCTGGCCAGCTCACCCTGTGGAAGGTCATCACCGTTTAGGGCCCGAACCCTTTAGTTCCGGTTGGCTGCGGTTGGCGTGAGCCGCTGTACGTGATTGGGGTTGCGTTAGGCCGTTGGCGATCGCTTGGCCGGGTCGAGAGGCGCGATTACGCTGATTTGAGTGATCTGAGGTCCGAGTCACGGGAAGCTCGGGGCCAACACGGAGGAAGTTGAATGAGGCCCGCTACCTGCAAGGCGCTTGCGGCCTGCCTCGTGGCACTTCCCGCCCTCGCCGTGTCCGCCTGTGGGGGGAGCGGGAACAGCGCCATCGCCGCGAACGCAGCCACCGGCGCCAACAAGACAGTCGCCATCTATTCGAGCCTGCCGCTGCGCGGGCCGTCCGCCGCAGAGGCGATCCCGCTCGAGAACGGGATCGAGCTCGCGCTGAGCCAGGCGGACGATCGCGCCGGCTCGTTCACGGTCGATTACAGCTCGCTCGACGACTCGACCGACCCGGGTGGGTGGGACCCGAGCGAGACCGCCGCCAACGCCCGCCGGGCCGCCGCCGACCCGCGGACGGTGTTCTACATCGGCGAGTTCGACGACGAGGCGAGCGAGGTGTCGATGCCGATCCTCAACGAGGCCGGAATCCCGCAGGTCAGCCCGGCCAACACGTATGTCGGGCTGACTGCCGGCACCGCCGGCGGGTCGGGGCAGGGGATCCCCTACGCGCCGACCGGCACGCGTACCTACCTCCGGATCGTCCCGACCGATGCGATCCAGGCCGCGGCGGACCTGTACGCGATGAAACAGGCCCGATGCGGGCGGGTGGTGCTAGCCGAGGACGGCGAGGAGTACGGCGAAAGTCTGGCCAAGCTGGTCGAGTCCCAGCGGCGGGAGTACGGGATCGATCTGGTGGGTGGTTCCGCGCTGGACCCCGACGCTCCCAGCTTCCGATCGACCGTCGTCGCGGGGGGCGAGCAGATGCGGCCCGGCTGCGTGCTGCTGATGGGAATTCCCTCCAAGGCCACCGTGGAAATGACCGAAGACATCAACGCTGTGCTCCCGACCGCGCGCATCTTCGCCCCCGGAACCATGTGTACGAGCGCGTGGACGAACCGGCGCGACGGTGGGGTTCCGGCCAGTATCGATCCGCTGATCCAGTGCACCGAAGTGACCCTGAGCCTCAGTGCTTACCCAGGCGGCAAGGCCTTCCAGGACGCCTACAAGGCCAGGTACGGGGTCTCGAACCCGAGTCCCTACGCGATCCTCGGCTACGAGGCGATGAGCCTCGGCCTGAGCACGATTGCCAGCCTCGGGCCCAACGGGGACAGCAAGTCGGCCGTGCTGAAGGCCCTGTTCTCAACCACCGACCGCCATTCGGTGCTCGGGACCTACGGGTTCGAGCACAGCGGCGACACCACGCTGCGGACCTACGGGCTCTACAGGGTGGGGAACAACGGCGATCCGGTGTTCGTGCGGACGATCACGCCACCTCACGTGTCGTAAGGCTGTGCGGCCCGGAATCAGCACGAGCCGCTTCTCCTGAGGATGCAAGAGTGCGCATTCCGCGGCTGCCTCTAGTGCCGCGCGCGGTTCTGCACGTGTGGCGGGAATAAGCGCTCGCGGGACGGACGTGACGGCTGGGATGCGCGGTTCTGCAGGTGCGTGATCACGCCACGCGGCGGCTCGGTCCCCGACTCGCCCGCTTGGATGCGAGCAGGTTCTGATCGGCGGCCTGCACGAGCCGCTCGGCGGTCTTGCCGTCGCGCGGGAAGATCGCCGCGCCGGCGCTTGCCCCGAGCGAGTCGGCGCCGGCCGTGACCCGCGCCACGGCCGCCTCCACCCGGCTGATCAGCCGCTCCGCGCCGGCCTCATCGGTCTCCGGCGCGAGCACGCAGAACTCGTCCCCGCCGACCCGCGCCACCGTGTCCTGGTCGCGGATCACCCGGGCGAGCGCGGCGGCCACCTCGCGCAGGAGGTCGTCCCCGGCGGGGTGACCGAAGCGGTCGTTGAGCAGCTTGAAGCCATCGAGGTCGAGCATGAGCAGCGCGAAGCTCCGCCGGGTGCGGGCGTGGCGGGCGATCTCGTAGTCAATCCGCGCGAGCAGCGACCGGCGGTTTGCCGCGCCGGTCAGCGGGTCGGTGAACGCCGAGGCCCGCAGCGCATCCCGCTCCCGCCCGACCCGGTCGCGCACGGCGAGCAGGATCGCCACGCTGGCGGCCCCGACGAGCACGAGCAGCGCGATCGAGGGCCGGCTGTGCGTGGAGGCCGCGGTCAGATCCGCGCCGACTCCGGCGGCGATCACCGTGGCTGCCGCCGCGGTGCCGGCGCCTCGGCCGCGGGTAGCGCCAGCGGCCAACAGCGCGGCCGGCACGCATACCCAGGCCGCTTGGCCGTTCTTGGCGATCGCCACCACCGCCGCAGTCGCTGCGGCGATCGCAACCGTGCGAACGAAGGTTCTTCGGGCCGCCCGGACGGCGGCTCGCCGAGCGGCTGGATCGCGTTTGGGCTGAGTAGTTAGGCGCGGATGGTGGCGCGACCGCACGGCGGGCAAGTTTCGCGAGTCGCTCGGACACTCCCGTCCGCCTGAGGTTTCCGGTGACTGCTCCCGGTTTCTCAGGCGCATCGGGAGCGGCGCCATCGCCACCCGGGGAGATAGCCTGAGAGTGTGGCGACGAGCACCCCCGAACAGCTGTTCCTGATCGACGGCAACAGCCTGGCCTACCGGGCTTTCTTCGCCCTGCCCGAGTCGATCGCCACCTCGACCGGGGTGCCGACCAACGCGATCTTCGGGTTCGCCTCGATGCTGGTGAAGATCCTCACCGACTACGGCCCGCAGGCGACCGTGGTGGTGTGGGACGCGGGGGACACGGGGCGTAAGACCGTGTACCCGGAGTACAAGGCGCAGCGGGCGACGCGCCCCGATCTACTCAAGGAGCAGTGGCCTGCTCTCGAGCCGCTCGTGGAGGCGTTCGGCTATCGCAACCTCAGAGTCCAGGGGTACGAGGCCGACGACGTGATCGCCTCGATCGTGGAAAAGGCTCGTACCAACGACCCCAAGATCCCCGTGATGGTCGTGACCGGCGACCGCGACGCCTACCAGCTGGTCGACGACGGCGTGGTCAAGATCATGACCACCTCCCGCGGCATCACCGACACCCGGGTGTACGACCGCCAGGGCGTGATCGACCGCTACGGCATCCCGCCCGAGCTGATCCCCGACTTCATCGGGCTGAAGGGCGACACGAGCGACAACATCCCCGGCGTCCCCGGCATAGGGGATAAGACCGCGGCCGACCTGCTCCAGAAGTTCGGCACCCTCGAAGACGTCCTCGCTCACATCGACGACATCAGCGGCGCCAAGCGCAAGCAGAACCTGGCCGAGCACGCCGAAACGGCTCGGATCTCCAAGCTGCTGGCCACGGCCAAGCGCGACATCGACGTCGAGCTCGACCTCGAGGCCTTCGCCGGCGCGCCACCCGACCGCTCCAGGCTCAGGGACACCTTCCGTAAGTTCGAGCTGCGCGAGCCGCTGCGCCGGCTGGAGGAGTCGTTTGGCTCGGCCGACGCCGCCGCACCCGCGCCCGAGGCCGAGGAGGCCCTGACGGCGCGCGTGCGCACGGTCGCCGTCAAGGACCTCGCGGGCCTCCCGGACAGGGAGGTTGCGATCGCGGTCAAGGCCCCCGAAGCGCCACCCGACCAGCTGTTCTCGCCCGAGGAAGCCTGGCGCTTCGGCGTGCACGCGGACGGCGCCGCCGAGGTCCTCGCGGGCGCGTCCCAGGGTCCCGAGGAGGTGGTCAAGGCGATCGGCCGCAGGCCGGTCGTCGCGCACGATGCTAAGTCCCTGAAGGAGGTGCCGGCCAACCTGGCCCACGACACCGAGGTCGCGGCCTATTTGCTCGAGCCGGCCCGCCGCGCGTACCTATTCCGAGAGCTCACCGAGGAACGGGGTCTCGGCACCGACCTGGAGGACCCGGCCGCCGCCGACGCTTTGCTCCTGAACGCGCTCGCCGCCTGGCAACGGGAGGAGATCCGCGGCCGGGGCCTCACCGATCTGTTCATGGACGTCGAGTTGCCGATCGTCCGGGTGCTCCGGGAGATGGAGCTCGCCGGATCGAAGCTCGACACCGAGCGCCTGCGCGAAATCTCAAGTCGCGTCAAGGCCGAGGCCGACCAGCTCGAGCGCGAGATCTTCGGTCTGTGCGGCGAGGAGTTCACGCTCGGCTCGCCCAAGCAGCTCGAGGAGGTCCTGTTCGGCAAGCTCGGCCTGTCACGCAAGCGCCGCGGCAAGACCGGCTTCTCGACCGACGCCCGGGTCCTCCAGGCGATCCGCCACGAGCATCCGGTGATCCCCAAGATCGAGCGCTGGCGCGAGCTGACCAAGCTGGCCCAGACCTACCTCGACGCGCTTCCGCTGTTGATCGCCGGCGACGGCCGGATCCACACCACCTTCAACCAGACCGCGGCCACCACCGGCCGACTCTCCTCCAACAACCCCAACCTCCAGAACATCCCGATCCGCACGCCGCTCGGGCGAGAGATCCGCGCCTGCTTCGTCGCCGAGCCGGGCAACCTGCTCGTCTCGGCCGACTATTCCCAGGTGGAACTACGCCTGCTTGCCCATATCGCCGGCGAGGACGCTTTGAAGGAGATCTTCCGCAAAGGCGAAGACGTCCACACCGCCACGGCCCGTCGTGTGTTTGGGGTCACACCGGAGCAGATCGACCCGGGAATGAGATCCAAGTCGAAGATGATCAACTACGGCATCGTCTATGGCCTGTCCGCATGGGGGATGGCCGACCGTCTCGACATCCCGCAGGAGGAGGCCGAGGAGTTCATCCAGCGCTACATGGCGGGCTTCCCGGCCGTGGCCCGGTGGATCGAGGAGACGATCACCCAGGGAACCGAGCACGGGTACGTCTCGACCCTCTTCGGCCGGCGCCGGCAGGTGCCGGAGCTCCGGGCGCGACGCTGGGAGCTGCGCAAGCAGGGGGAGCGGTTCGCGGTCAACATGGTCATCCAGGGGACCGCGGCGGACATCATGAAGGTGGCGATGGTGCGCTGCGATCAGGCGCTCAAGCAGACCGGGCTGCGGTCGCGGATGATCCTGCAGATCCACGACGAGCTCCTGTTCGAGGGTCCGGCCGAGGAGGCCGAGGAGGTCAGTCGGATCGCGATCGAGCAGATGGGGGGCGCCTTCGAGATGGACCCGCCGCTCGCGGTCGACGTGGGCACCGGGCCCGACTGGCTGGCCGCCAAGTGACGATCCGCTGGGTAGCGCTGTTCGCGGCGCTTGCTGCTGCGCTCGCGGTGGCGGCGCTGGCCGTATTGCTGGCCCCGCGTCCCGCCGCCGCAGCCGCCCACCCGAAGTTCTTCGGTGGCATCGTCCGCGACGTCCCCACGGGCGCGCAGATCGCACAGGCCGGGCCTGGCCGGAGCGGAAAGCTTCCTTACGACGGCGGTCGCGTCCTGCACTCCAACCGCACCCACGTGATCTTCTGGCAGCCCTCCGGGACGGCGCTCGCCTTCGACCCCGGTTACGAGCAGCTGATCGAGTCATTCCTGACGGACGTCGCCGCCGACAGCCACAAGACCACCAACACCTACGCCCTAAGCGGCCAGTACTTCGATTCCCAGGGTCCAGCCGCCTACAACTCGACGTTCGGTGGCGCGGTTATCGACACCGATCCGCTGCCACCGAACGGATGCACCGAGCCGGCCAGCACCGGCCCCGGCTGGACGGTGTGCCTGACCGACGCCCAGCTGGAGAACGAGCTCCAGGCCGTGATCGCGGCCGATCACCTGCCGACCACCAACCACGACATCTTCTTCCTGATCACCCCGGACGGCCTGGGCAGCTGCACCGACGGCACCTCGTCAAGCTGCGCGCTCGGCGGGAGCGCGAGCGGCTACTGCGGCTATCACTCGGAGACCCCGAACGGGATCCTGTACGCGGTGATCCCGTACAACGCGGTGCCCGGCCATTGCCAGTCGAGCAATCCGCGTCCGAACGCGAGCACGGCCGACCCCGGAATCTCGACGATCAGTCACGAGCAGAACGAGACGGTCACCGACCCGGACGGCAACGCCTGGATCGACAGTCAGGGAAATGAGGAGGCCGATCTGTGCCTGACGAACTTCGGGCCGGCGATCGGCGGATCCGGGAATCGGGCGTGGAATGAGTCAATCAACGGCGGCCACTTCTTCCTCCAGGAGCTGTGGAGCGATGCCAACAACGCCTGCGAGCCGCGTGCCCAGCCGGACACCCTTTCGTTCGCGCTCGCGCAGGACCCTGACCGGGGTCGGTCCGTCTCGTTCGTGGCCCGCGGCTCGGATCCCGAGGGCTCGCTCGTCGCCTTCGAGTGGTTCTTCGGGGACGGCCAGGATGCCTCCGGCCGCCGGGTGGATCACACGTTCAAGACGGCCGGGACCTACCGGGTGGTGGTCAGGGCCACCGACAGCTGGGGCAACTGGGCGGTCGCCCACCGCAAGGTGAGGATTAGGGCCCGCCCACCGAGCTAACGGGGAGGGGGATCTTGCCCCCGCCCGCCCCGCGAGCGACCGCGGTCACGAACCGCGGGTGGGCGACCTCGAGGTAGTGGTTGAACGCCCAGTCGAGGAAGCGCCGACTCTGCATGGCTCGCAGCGAACCGGCCAGCAGTCGGGGTGCCACCCGTGGGACCAGGCGCTGACACCGGAGCATCCAGCGGTACGCAGCGGCGTGCGCGTCGCTGAAACGCGCGTAGCTCTGGAGCGCGTCGTCCGTGGAGCGCTGCCCGGAAAGCACCAAGCGCAGCTCACGGCCGGCGGCAATTCCGAAGTAGAGCGCGGTGCGGATCCCCTCGGCGGTCAGCGGCAGGCAATGTCCGGCCGAGTCCCCGGCGAAGAACACGCCGTCGTCGGTGGCGGGGCGCAGCGCGTGCGGGATCCAGTTGCCCTGGTAGCCGACTCGTTCTGAGCCTACGTCCGTTGCGAGCCGCTCGGTTGGCTCCCGGACATGGAAGCGCGGGTCGAATGACCCGACCCCGATACGCAGCTCCTGGCCGGCGGGGAAGCTCCACCCGTAGCCGGCCGGCACGTAGGAGCGGTCGATCCAGACCTCCATGTCTTTTCCGGAGCCGTTGGGGTGTACCTCGAGGCCACGGGACAGTAGGGCGTCGGGCGGCTGGATGTTCTCGCCGGCGCCCAGGACGCGCCGCCAGCCGAGGGCGTCGACGATGTGGGTGGCCCTGATGTCTCCGCGGTCGGTGTGGACGCTCTTTTCGGTTCGGCCGTTCACCTTGGCGGTCTCGAACGCGAACGCCCCTTGGTCGGCGAGCAGGCCGCACAGCGTTCGGTAGTCGAAGGTCGAGAAGGTCCAGGGCAGCCGGTAGTTGACCGTCGTGAATGGGGTGTGGATCAGGAGCTCGCCGAATGTCTGCTGCAAAGAGCCCTGCAGGTCGAGCTGCTCGAGCCAGGCGGTCGGGATGCCGCAGGCCGAGGTCTGCCGCTCGCCGATCTCGTAGCGATCGATGACCAGCACATCGGCGCCGCTGCCCGCAAGCTCACGGGCGACGGCCAGCCCCGCGAAGCTCGCCCCGCAGATCAGCACGTCGCAATCGCGCTCAAGCGGTGTCCGTTCCGCGCCGCGTTTGGTCGCTCTGGTGGGCATCGCCGGCTGATGATACGTGTGGGTTAGGGAGCCGACCGGAAGCGCTCTGCCCGCTGTCTGCGGCTATCCTGCGTCAGACGTATGTCTACCACCACCACGCTGACCCCACCTACTGAACTACCGAACGCCAAGATCGTCGAGGGCTCGGACGGGCTCCTGCTCGAAATCGACGGCCAGATCGTCCCCAATTACGACGCGACGGTCCACCCCTTCCAGGAGGGCGATGTCGTCACCGGCCGCGTCGTCCGCATCGACAACGACGAGGTCCTTGTCGACATCGGCTACAAGTCGGAAGGGGTCATCCCGTCCAACGAGCTGTCGATCCGTAAGTCGGTCGATCCCTCAGATGAGGTGTCGCTCGGCGAGGAGGTGGACGCCCTCGTCCTGACCAAGGAGGACCAGGACGGCCGGCTGATCCTGTCCAAGAAGCGGGCTCGCTTTGAGAAGGCCTGGCGCCGGATCGAGGCCGCCGCTGACTCCGGCGAGCCGGTTGAGGGCGCGGTGATCGAGGTCGTCAAGGGCGGTCTGATCATCGACCTCGGGGTGCGCGGCTTCCTGCCCGCCTCGCTGGTCGATATCCGTCGTGTCCCGAATCTCGACGAGTACATGGGCCAGGCGATCGAATGCAAGGTGATCGAGCTCAATCGCTCGCGCAACAACGTGGTCCTATCCCGGCGCGCGGTTTTGGAGGAGCAGCGCAAGGAGGACCGCGAGCGCATCCTCGACCGGCTGCAGCCCGGCCAGGTCGTGGAGGGGACGATCTCGAACATCGTCGATTTCGGTGCTTTTGTCGACCTCGATGGGATCGACGGACTGATTCACATCTCCGAACTTTCCTGGTCACACGTCAACCATCCCTCCGAGATCCTGTCGATCGGCGACAAGGTCACGGTCAAAGTGCTCGACATCGACCGCCAGCGCCAGCGCATCTCCCTGGGCCTCAAGCAGACCCAGGAGGACCCATGGCAGCGGGTCGTCGACACCTACAACGTCGGCGACGAGCTCGAGGGCACGGTGACCAAGGTGGTCACGTTCGGCGCCTTCGTTGAGATCCTGGACGGGGTCGAGGGGCTGGTCCACATCTCCGAGCTCGCCCAGCACCACGTCGAGAATCCGCGCGAGATCATCCAGCCGGGCGACCCCGTGCGGGTGAAGATCCTCGAGATCGACTCGGAGCGGCGGCGGTTGTCCCTTTCGATCAAGCGGGTCGAGGGCCAGGTACTCCCGGTCCGACCGATCACCACGCCCGTCGACGGCGAGGCGGGCGATCTCGACAACGTGCCCGAGCTAGGCCTGTCCGAGGATGTATTCGCTGGCGAGGACGGGGCAGCGCTGGGCGATTCCGCCGAGTCGTATCTCGACGCGTCCGAGTCGGATGTCGACGCGTCCGAGTCGGATGTCGACGCGTCCGAGTCGGATGTCGATGCGTCGGAGTCGGGTGTTGATGCGTCGGAGTCGGGTGTTGATGCGTCGGAGTCGGGTGTTGATGCGTCGGAGTCGGGTGTTGATGCGTCGGAGTCGGGTGTTGATGCGTCGGAGTCGGGTGTTGATGCGTCCGAGTCGGGTGTTGATGCGTCCGAGTCGTACGTCGAGCCGTCCGAATCCGAATCCCAGCCCGAAGCCTGATCCGGAGGCCGCCGCGTCCGGGATCGGTGGACGGGGTGGGCGGGTTCCGTTTATTGGGCTGACCGGGGGGATTGGCGCCGGCAAGTCGACCGCGCTCGAAGCGCTCGAGCGAGCCGGCGCGGCCGTTCTCTCGACCGACCGGGTCGTGCACGATCTCTACGAGTCCGCTGAGGTGGTCGAGGCGGTCAGCGGACGTTTCGGCGAGGGGGTGGCTCCCGCCGGCGTCGTCGACCGGGCCGAATTAGCCCGTCGGGCGTTCGCCACGTCCGAGGAGCGGGCCTGGCTCGAGGGGTTGCTGTGGCCGCGCGTGGGCGCGCGCATGGCCGCTTGGCGCGGGGCGTTGGCTGAGTCCGACGATCCGCCCCGGGCCGCGGTGGTGGAGGTGCCGCTGTTGTTCGAATCGGGGATGGAAGGCGAGTTCGACGCCACGATCGCGGTGGTCGCGGACGAGGACGTGCGCGCCGAGCGGGCGGGGGCCCGCGGGCACGAAGCGCTCGCCGAGCGCTCGGCGCGACAGCTTTCCCAGCAGGAAAAGGCGCAACGTGCGACGTACGTTGTGGTTAACGAGGGAACCGTGGAGGAGTTGGAGTCGAAGTTGTCAGCGCTGCTTGAGATGCTGAGGTCGTGAGTCCGTCTTCGGTCGGAGTGGCCGGTCGTTCTGGCGGTCGGCGCGAGGCGGCCCAGCGTGCCGCGGCTCGGCGTCGGGCGGCCGTGCGGCGGCGCCGCCGCCGCCGGGTCTTCCTCGCTATCGGCGTAGCAGCGGTCGCGGTTGCGGTTGCACTGTCGATGCCGCTCTTGCGCAAGGCGGTCAACGAGCTGACGCTCCCGCTGGCGTACACGAACGTTATTCGCGAGCAGGCGGCGGCTAAGCACCTCGATCCCGCGCTGATCGCGGGCGTCATCTACGCCGAGACAAAGTTCAACCCCCGCAACTCGCCCGCCGGCGCGATCGGCCTGATGCAGGTCATGCCGCAGACCGCCGCGTTCCTGGCCCGACGCTCGGGGGCGACCACGTTCACGACGGCCGACCTGGATGAGCCGGCGGTCAACATCGCCTACGGCAGCTATTACCTGCGCTACCTGCTGGACGAGTACCACGGGAACGTGCAGGTGGCGCTGGCCGCCTACAACGGCGGCGAGTCCAACGTCGACCAGTGGCTGGCCGAGGCGCGGGCCGACGGGCACCCGTTCGAGGTCGACGACATTCCGTTTCCCGAGACGCGCGCCTACGTCACGAAGGTGCTGAACGCCGAGCAGGACTACCGGAGCAAGTACGGCAGCCAGTTGGGCGGGTAGGTCTGGCGCTCCCGACCCGAGGGCGCCGGCATCGGCTCCTTCGACCGGGCGTCGGCGTCGACTGTGCCGGGCGCCGTCATGTGCGCGGCTTTCGGCTCACTCGGCCCGCAGCTCTCGCCGAGCGAGCCAAAAACCGCTCCCGGAACGACGGAGGGCGCCGCAGAAGCGACGCCCTCGAGTGCTGAGTTGCCTTAACTCCAGTTACGGCTTGACGCGGAACACCCGGCCGGTGCCGGCAGACGCGCCCAACTCGCCGACGTAGACCCATCCGGCGTTCGTCCCAAGCCCGATGAACGCCTCGTGCTTGAACCCGGTCAGCAGGGTCTTCAGGGAGCCGCCCTTGAGCGGCATCGACTGGACCTTGGCGGTGCCGGCGAACCCGAACTCGGACAGGTACAGCCGGTTTCCGATGATCCCGAGTCCGCCCGGATCGGTGTGCGGCGCGAGGAACTTGAACGGCGTCGCGAACTTCGTGCACTGGGACGTAACGATCCAGTTGCAGCTCGGGAAGCCGTAGTTCTGGCCCGCCCGCACGCGCAGGATGAAGTCCGGCACCGTCTTCTGAACGCTTGCCGGCTTGTCCTGGCCCAGGTCGGTGACGAACGGCGACGACGAGCCCTTCGGGAAGGCCAGCTGCCACGGCTGGCGCATGCCGGTGGCGAACACCTTCATGCCCTTCCCGGCCGCGTTGAACGACAGGAGGTCATACAGGAGGCCCTTTTTCGGGCCGTGGTCGTTCGTGAGGCCTACGTCGACGCCCGAATAGAGGCGACCGTCGGCGCCGAATGCGATGCCGTTGAGCAGGATCCCCGCCGGCGCCGAGTAGAGCACCTTCTGGGTGGTGAACCCCGTGCCGTTCCAGCCGGACCATGCCTGCAGTTGCGAGACCGGGCCGGTGGCGCCGATCGTGATTCCGCTCACGTACAGAGTGCCCTTGTGCCACGTGACGCCGAACGACACGGCGGGCGACCCGGGGACGAGGACGGCGGTCCCGCCCTTCAGGACATACACACCGCCGCCCGCGCTGGGCGGCGTCGTTCCGTCGCTGACGAACACCTGCCCGTCGCCAAAGGCGAAGGCGGTTGGCGTCGTGACGCCCGTGGCGACAAGCTGGAGCTTCGCTCCCTTGGCCGGCTTCGGCATCGGTGTCGTAGCCGCCGAAGCGGTGGCCACGAGCGCGATGCACACGACCGCGCAGGCCATCAGTGGCCTGAAGATCCTTTGAAGCAAGAAAACCTCCTCTAGATGTATTGCCCTCCGGGTGGGGCGTACGCGTACGCACAGCCCACCGCGCCCTCTCACGAAGCTAACCCTAATTTGTCACCAAAGTTGCGATCTTGTGAACACTGCCATGAGGCTCGCCGGGCCGCTCGCCCCGGCCTGCGCCCTTTTCCGTCCGCGGCCGCCGCTACGCTGAAAGGTCCCGTCTAAAGGTCAAGAAGATGCCAAAGTTCGAGCTAGACGCCACCTACAGCCCGACCGCCGACCAGCCCGCCGCGGTCGCGAGCCTGGCCGAGGGCATCCTCGCCGGCGAGCGCAGCATGACGCTGCTGGGCGCGACCGGCACCGGCAAGACGATGACCATGGCGGCCACGATGGAGGCGGTGCAGAAGCCGGCCCTGGTGATCGCTCACAACAAGACGTTGGCGGCGCAGCTGTGCAACGAGTTCCGCACGTACTTCCCGCGCAACGCGGTCGAATACTTCGTCTCCTACTACGACTACTACCAGCCCGAGGCGTACGTCCCGAGCAAGGACCTGTACATCGAGAAGGACTCGGCGATCAACCAGGAGATCGACCGGCTGCGCCACTCCGCGACCGCAGCGCTGTTCGCTCGTCGCGACGTGGTCATCGTGGCCAGCGTGTCGTGCATTTACGCCCTGGGCTCACCGGAGACCTACGACGAGAATCTCCAGACGCTGCGCAAGGGGGAGATGATCGATCGCGACGCGCTGCTGCGCAAACTGGTCTCGATCCAGTACACGCGCAATGACACCGCGCTCACCCGCGGGACCTTCCGGGTCCGGGGCGAGACGCTCGAGATCTTTCCCGCTTACGCCGAGACCTCGTTCCGCATCGTCCTGTTCGGCGACGAAGTCGAGCACCTCCAGGAGTTCGATCCGCTGACCGGTGAGGTGCTCCAGGACGACATTGAGCACGTGGGGATCTGGCCGGCGTCGCACTACAACGTCCGCGAGGGGATGATCGAGGACTCCGTGGCCGAGATCGGCCGGGAGCTGAACGAGCGCTGTGCCGAGCTCGAGGCTCAGGGCAAGCTGCTCGAGTCCCATCGCCTGCGGCAGCGCACCCAGTACGACATGGAGATGCTGCGAGAGCTCGGATTCTGCAGCGGGATCGAGAACTACTCGCGCATCCTGGACGGCCGCCCCGCCGGCTCGCGACCGTACTGCCTGCTCGACTACTTCCCCGACGACTTCGTGTGCTTCATCGACGAGTCCCACCAGACGGTACCGCAGATCGGCGGCATGTTCGAGGGCGACCGCTCGCGCAAGCAGACGCTGGTCGACTACGGCTTCCGGCTGCCCAGCGCGCTCGACAACCGGCCCCAGACGTTCCAGGAGTTCCTGTCGATCACGCCGCAGATGGTGTTCGTGTCGGCCACGCCGGGCGAATATGAGCGTAAGTCCACGCCGCGGATCGTCGAGCAGATCGTCCGCCCGACCGGCATCGTCGACCCCGACGTCGAGGTCCGCGAGACGCGCAACCAGATCGACGACCTCATGAACGAGATCCGGGGGAGGGTCGACCGGAACGAGCGGACGCTCGTCACCACGCTGACCAAGAAGATGTCCGAGGACCTGACCGACTACCTGCTGGAGATGGGCTTCCGGGTTCGCTACCTGCACTCTGAGATCGACACGCTCGAGCGGATCCAGATCATCCGCGAGCTCCGGCTCGGGGAGTTCGACATCCTCGTCGGGGTCAACCTCCTGCGGGAGGGGCTGGACCTTCCCGAGGTCTCGCTCGTCGCCATCCTCGACGCCGACAAGGAAGGGTTCCTGCGCGGCGAGACCTCACTGATCCAGACGATCGGCCGCGCCGCCCGCAACATCCAGGGCAAGGTGCTGATGTACGCCGATAAGGAGACCGCCGCGATGCGCGCCGCGATCGGCGAAACCGACCGCCGCCGGGCGATCCAGGTCGCCTACAACGAGGAGCACGGCATCACGCCCGAGACGATCGTCAAGGGGATCTCAGACATCGCCGAGTTCCTCCAGTCGGAGTCCAAGGTGCCTCGCTCGCGCCGCCGCCGCCAGCGCGCCACGGACATGCCGCCGGCGGAGATCGAGAAGACCATCGTCGCGCTCGAGGAGGAGATGCTGGCCGCCGCCGAGGAGCTGCGCTTCGAGTACGCCGCCAAGCTCCGCGACGAGATCCGCGACCTGAAACGGCAGCTGGATCAGGCGATCGCCGAGGGCTACGCGCCGGCGGGCTGAGCTGCTCGCGCAACCGTGAGGTTGCGTTTCCGCGGAAACGCGTCCAACGCTCGCGAGAGCTGGCGTTGCGGGGCTCCGCGTCCGCTACCCTGCGGTCGCTTGCTCACCTCGAGACGGAGGTAATTCCGTGGCGCTGGACCGACAGAGCATCGAGAAAAAGGACTTCCCCATCGGGCGGCGCGGATACGACCCGGACGCGGTCGATGCCCATCTGCACGCGCTGGCCGAAGACGTGGACGAGCTCAAGCGCACCGCCCGCCGCCGCAGCGAGTCCCTCGCTGCCGCTGCCAGCGAGCAGGTCCGATCGATCGTCGAGGCGGCCGAGACCACTGCCGCCGACATCCAGCGCCAGGCCGAGGACGAAGCCCGGGAGATCCGAGTCGAAGCCTCGAATGAGGCCGCTAGCACCCGCGAGCACGCGACCAGCGAGGCGCGCGAGTATGTCGGCCAGGTGTCCGAGTCGACCGGCGGGATGCTCGAGCGGATCAACGCGATGGAGAACGAGTTGAACGCGCTGATCGAGTCGCTCAGGACCGGTTCAAACCGCCTGAACGCTGACCTTCAGCTGCTCGAGGGCAACCTGGCCTCGGTCAAGGACGCCGTGGTGCCGCGGCCGCGGTTTGAGCCCGAGAGTGCGCCCCGGGCGGGCTCCGGATCCGGATCCGGACCCGAGCAGCCGGCGAGCGAGGCGACGTCCTCTCCCGTCGAGCGCGCCGCCCCGGCGGTTCCGAGCGCCGAGCCGTTCGAGGAGGAAGCCCGCGTCGTCTCTGCCGCCGGGGGCGAGCTTCTGACCGACACGGCGAACGAGCCGGTGGTGGCCTCGCCGGGCACAAACGGCGACGACGACGGTGCCCGGCTGATCGCGTTGAACATGGCCCTCAACGGGACCCCTCGCGAAGAGGCCGACCGCTACCTGGCCGAGAACTTCCGGCTGACCGACCGGCGGGGCCTGCTCGACGAGGTGTACTCCTCGGTCGAGGGCTAGGCGCGGTCTCAGGCGCCCGCGTCAAGCGTCCCGGCAACCCCGCGAACGTCGCGGCAACCCCGCGAACGTCCCGGCGACCCCGCCAACCTCGGGGGCTCACGGCTGCTCAGCCGAGCGGTAGCTCGAACTCCAGCTCGTCGTGGATTGGGATGCCGTGCTCGCCGATCAAGGGAATGCTTGGCTTGATGTGGCGCGCCTCGTCGATCGCGTCGCGATGAACCGCGACCAGTCGCATGCCGCGCCGCTGATAGAAGCGGATCGCGTTCACGTTGTCGTTGCTGGTGATCAGCCAGAGGCGACCGCAGCCGCACCGGCCGGCTTCTTGACCGACGGCCGTCAGGAGGGCTGAGCCGACCCCCTGACCCTCGCGCAATGCGTCCAGCGTCACGAGTTCGCAATCACCGTTGGCGAAGTGGAAGGTCGCGAGGCCCACGATTTGGTCGCCCGTGACGGCGAGGAAGGCCGGAAGCTCCGGGGCGTCGTGAGCCACGCCGCGGCTCACCACCGGCGTGCCCCAGGCCCCTTCCAGGAACCGCCGGATCCAGGCCCGTTCGTCCTCTCGCCCCTCGCGGACGGCGATGTTCATGGGCCGTCCGGCGGCGGGGGTGGGAGGGCCGTCGGGTGGGCGCGGACCCAATCTCCGCAAACAGCGAACGTCCGACGATGGGAACGTCTGTTCGATGGATTAGACTCGGTTATGTGGACAAGTTAGTCGTCTCGGGCGCCCGGGAGCACAACCTCAAAGACGTCACGGTCACGATCCCGCGGGATGCGCTGACCGTCATCACCGGTCTGTCGGGCTCGGGCAAATCTTCGCTGGCGTTCGACACGATTTACGCCGAAGGCCAGCGCCGGTACGTCGAGTCGCTGTCTGCCTACGCGCGGCAGTTCCTGGGCCAGATGGACAAGCCGGATGTGGACTCGATCGAGGGCCTGTCGCCGGCCATCTCGATCGACCAGAAGACCACCTCGCGCAACCCGCGCTCCACCGTCGGGACGGTGACCGAGATCTACGACTACCTGCGCTTGCTGTGGGCCCGAATCGGCCATCCCCACTGTCACGTTTGCGGCCGTCCGATCAGCGGGCAGTCGGCCGAGCAGATCATCGATCAGGTAATGGAGCTGCCCGAGGGCACCCGGTTCATGGTGCTGGCCCCGATCGTGCGCGGCCGTAAGGGCGAGTACGGCAAGCAGCTCGAGGAACTGCGGGGTGAGGGGTTCACCCGGGCCAAGATCGACGGCGAGCTGCTCCGGCTGGATGAGCCGATTGCGCTCGACAAGAAGTTCAAGCACGACATCGCGATCGTGGTCGACCGGCTCGTCATGAAGGGCGAGCTGCGCAAGCGGCTGGCCGACTCGATCGAGACGGCGGTCGCGCTGGCCGACGGGCTGGTCGAAATCGAGCTTGTCGATCAACAGGATCCCACCAAGCCCGCCCCCGCCGCCCAGATCCAGACCTACTCCGAGAGATTTGCCTGCCCGGTGCACGGGCCGAGCCTGGTTGAGCTCGAGCCGCGCATCTTCAGCTTCAACTCCCCACACGGAGCGTGCCTGCGGTGCACCGGCCTGGGCTCCCAGATGGAGATCGACCCCGAGCTCGTCGTCCCCGACCCCACGCTGTCGATTGGCGAGGGAGCGATCGCGCCGTGGGCGGCGAGCGCGTCCGACTACTACGACCAGCTGATCCAGGCGATCGGCGAGCGCTACGACGTGGACCTCGAGACGCGGTGGGACGAGCTACCCGACCAGGCGCGCGACTTCTTCCTGTACGGGACCAACGGCGACCGCGTGCAGGTCACCTACCGCAACCGCTTCGGGCGTCGGCGGTCGTACGCGACGACGTTCGACGGCATCATCCCGAACCTCGAGCGGCGCTATCGCGAGACCGACTCGGAGCTGGCGCGCGAGAAGATCGAGGAGTACATGACGCTGCGCCCGTGCCCGGACTGCAAGGGTGCACGGCTGCGGCCCGAGTCGCGCGCGGTGCTGATCAACGGCACGCCGATCCACGAGTTCACCGCGCTGTCGGCGCGGCGCGCGCTCGAATGGGTGGACGAGCTCGAACTCTCCGAGCACGACCAGCGGATCTCGCGACTGGTGCTGCGCGAGATCCAAGAGCGCCTCCGGTTCCTTGACAACGTCGGGGTCGGGTACCTGTCGATAAACCGGGCCGCCGCCACCCTGTCAGGCGGCGAGGCCCAGCGCATCCGTCTGGCCACCCAGATCGGTTCATCGCTGGTCGGCGTGCTCTACATCCTCGACGAGCCGTCGATCGGCCTGCACCAGCGGGACAACAACAAGCTGATCGAGACGCTCGAACGCCTGCGCGACCTCGGCAACACCGTGCTGGTGGTCGAACACGACGAGGGGACGATGCGGGCGGCCGACCATCTGGTCGACATGGGACCGGAGGCGGGCGAGCACGGCGGCCACGTGGTGGCTCAGGGGACCGCCGCGGAGGTGGAGAAGGTCCCGGAGTCGCTGACCGGCCAGTTCCTGGCCGGCACACGAACGATCGAGGTGCCACGGCGGCGGCGCAAGCCGAGCGGTCGGGTTGAGATCCAAGGGGCGTCCGAGCACAACCTCCAGGACATCGACGTGAGCATCCCGCTGGGGGTGCTGTGCTGTGTGACCGGCGTGTCGGGGTCGGGCAAGTCGACCCTGGTCAACGAGGTGCTCTACAAGTCGGTCGCCAACCGCCTGCACCGCACGCGGCAGAAGGCCGGCGCACACAAGCGGATCACGGGGCTCGAGCAGCTCGACAAGATCATCTCGGTCGACCAGTCGCCGATCGGTCGGACCCCGCGGTCGAACCCGGCGACCTACATCGGACTGTTCGACCAGATCCGCGAGCTGTTCTCCAAGACGCAGGAGGCCCGCGCGCGCGGCTACAAGCCGGGGCGGTTCTCGTTCAACGTCAAGGGCGGGCGCTGCGAGGTGTGCCGCGGTGACGGACAGATCAAGATCGAGATGCACTTCCTGCCCGACGTTTACGTGCCGTGCGAGCAGTGTCACGGCAAGCGCTACAACCGCGAGACGCTCGATGTGCGGTTCAAGGGCAAGACGATCGCCGACGTGCTGGAGATGCCCATCGCGGAGGCCCTCGAGTTCTTCGCCCACATACCCAAGATCCGTCGCCGGGTCGAGGCGCTCAACGACGTCGGGCTTGGCTACATGCGGCTGGGGCAGCCGGCCACAACGCTCTCGGGCGGCGAGGCCCAGCGGGTGAAGCTGGCCGCCGAACTGTCCAAGGTGGCCACCGGGCAGACCCTGTACATCCTCGATGAGCCGACTACCGGCCTCCACTTCGCCGACATCCAGCGGCTGCTCGAGGTGCTGGAGCGCCTCGTCGCCGCGGGCAACACCGTCGTCGTGATCGAGCACAACCTCGACGTGATCAAGGTCGCCGATCAGCTAATCGACCTCGGACCCGAGGGAGGAGAAGAGGGTGGTCGCGTGATTGCGACCGGCACACCGGAGAAGGTGGCCACGGTGCCCGAGTCCTACACCGGCGCGTTCCTGGCGCAGGTGCTGCCCGTGCGGGCGGCGCGGAACGGCAATCCGGCCAAGCCCGCCACGCCGGGCAAGACGGCCGCACCGGCCAAGACCGCCACGCCGGGCAAGACCGCCACGCCGGCCAAGACTTCCGCGCCGGCGAAGGCCGCCACCCGGGCGAGGACCGCCGCGAAGGCCAAGGCCGCCACCACGGCAAGGGCGGCAACCACGGCCAGGGGCGCAAAGACCGGCGACACGAACGGCGTGGCCAAGACGTCGGAGAACGGGCAGGGCACCGGCACGAACGGGCGCCCGCGGCGTCGGCGCGCCGCGGCGGCTGCGCGCTGATCGGCGCAGGTTGAGCGAAGGCCCGCCACCGGGCGTCGACCCCGCCGCAATCAAGCTGTGGCTCCAGAAGTGGCGGTGGTATGAGCGCAGCTCGCTGCCTTGGAACCGGGCCCGGATTCACTGGGAGTTCATGCGCCGCGGCGCGTTTGTCCGCTGGCCGGTGCACGGAAACGTGCTCGAGGCGCTGCTCGACGGACGCCTCGAGATCGGGCCATACGTGCTGCTCGAGCCGGGGGTGTGGCTGACCGCGCCTGGGGATGCCCGGATCCGGATTGGATCGGGAACGTTTCTCAACCTTGGCGTGATGGTCGCCTCGCTCGAGCTGGTCGAGATCGGCGAGCATTGCATGCTGGCCAACGGCTGCTACGTCACCGACTCCTCGCACCGCTTCGACGACCCCCAGATCCCAGTGCCGTGGCAGGGCTTCACGAGCAAGGGCCCGACCCGGATCGGCGCCAACACGTGGTGTGGGGTGAATGTCGTGGTGACGTCCGGCGTGACGATCGGGGAACGATGCGTAGTCGGCGCCAATTCGGTCGTGACCTCTGACATCCCGCCGTACTCAGTCGCGGCTGGCGCTCCAGCGCGGGTCATTCGCGCGATCACGTACTGAACGGTTCTGCGGGCCTGGCGCCACTCGGACGCTGCGCTATTCGCACGATCACGTACTGACGGGGGCGACCGGGCCTCGCGCCACTCGGACGCCCCTGTGCGAGTGATCGCCCGCGCCACCGTATCGCCACCCGTACCGCGGTCGAGCTGCACCGCGGGTCGCGCTTCCGCGAGGGGCGTCCGAGCGGCATCGAGGCCCTTTCGCTGGGTGACCGAGCGTGCGTCCAGAAGCTCACGGGGCGACCACCTCACCCGCGCGCGGCGTCGCTGGTAGCAGCGGGAACGCGACGTCGAACCCGACCTGAAGGGCGTCGGCGACGGCGGCAAGCTGACCGACGGTGGGGTTGCCGCGCCCGGCCTCAAGCGCGGCAACCACCGGTTGCGAGATGGCGAGGCGGTCGGCGAGCTCCCGCTGCGTAAGCCCGACCTGCTCGCGCGCCGAGCGAATCCGCTGGCCAATCAGCTGCGCATGGATCGCCGAGCGGCGTGTACGCGGCACGGACTCAGTGCGCGCGCAGTGGCGCGCCGTGGGCCAGCGTTCGCGCTCGCTCGCTCCGTCGCGACACTTCAGGGCTACCGGCGTCCTCGACGATAACGGTCACTGCGCCGCTTCGATACGCGCTCGGGAGATTCCGGGCCCACTCCTCGCCGTCGACTTCGAAGTCGATCAGGCCGCCGTAGCGCTCGCTGAAGACGGACATCCCGATCTGCACGTACCGCGTATCGCCCTCGGTGACTTGGAGCTCCTGCCCTTGCACCTCGATGGCCGCCACGAGCCGATCGACCAGCTCTCCGTCCGGCGTGATCTCGTTGGTGAAGATTCTCAGTCGCACCATGTTCGGACTCCTTCACGAGCAGTATAGCCCACCAGGCTATATGCTGTCATCAAAAATCGGCAGTCCACAGGATCTCTTGAGCCCGCTCCATGCGCCGCACCCGGCCGCGCAACGCTTCCGCGCGATCATCGGGTAGCAGCGCGGCGACCCCGAGCAGATCATCGCTATCAGTCGACAGGCGCGCGATCGCGTCCTGCTCATGCGAGGCGAGCGCCGTCGACAAGTCTCCAATCCCGCCGTAATCGAGCACCGGGCCGTGCAGGAGGGCGAACTGGCGCTGACCACACCTGAGACGCAGGAAAAACCCCGCCGTCGGGTAGGGGTTGTGCTGGTCGCCTGGCCGCGCGAACGCGTAGCCGTGGTCGATTAATCCAAGCGACGGAGGCAGCCCGGCCCGCAGGTTCTCATGGTGGCGATCCTGAGCGCCGATCAGCGCGTCGAAGAACGCAGCGTCGGACACCAGCCGGTCAAAGCCATCGCCCGGCTCGGGCAGCGTCGCCGAGCCGCCCATTCCAAGCACGACTGGTCCGCTGGCGCGGATGTCGAGCGCTCCGGGCGGATCAAACCAGACCGCCGGCGCGACCAGTTCGCTCCACGGCGCTCCGAGCTCGCGCGCGAGCCACCACGCAGCGACCTCGTGAACGCCGACATCAATCAAGCTTTCCTGTCCGTAAGCGTGGGCGGTTGACTGCATCACCCCATACAGTGGCTTGAAGAACAGCGGCCAACGCCGTCCGTCGAGCTCGGCTGTTGCGCTCAGCACCGAGTTGACGTTCGGGCTCGCGGTGACAGAGTGGTGAGGAGCGAAAGACGGAGTCGGCGCGTCGAGCATGAAGCGCTCGTCGGGATGTGCCAGCGTCGCTTGAGTCTCGCGGATGTGCTCCAGCCGCTCGCGATCGCCGACGACGAAGTACACGATCGGCAACCCTAACGGTCGAGGCGCGTCGGCCAGGGGTGTTTGCTAGAGAGGCGAAGGGGACTCCCTCGTCAGGATTGACCCCTCCCGTGGCGGCCTCTGAGCAGTCGCCGCGCGGTGCTTGAACGCACCTGCCACCGCCTTCGCTCACAGCTTCTCAATTGAGGCTGGGTGCTCGCGTCGGCGGCACTCGCGCCCAGCCCAGACCGCCTGCGGCACCGGCCCGAAACAACGGGCGCGAGTGCCGCAGACGCGAGTTCCAGCCTCAACCCCCCCTTAGTTCGTAGGAATCCCGGACGCGGGTGGCGTCGCCGGGGTCCCGGTGTAGGTAGTGATCGCGCTGCCGGCGGTCGGCGGGGTGGTCAGCACCGGTCCGAACGGATTGATGGCGGTGCCCACGACCTTTGCCATTTGCACCCCGGAGTAGCCGCCGTGCTCGGTCTTCGTGTAGCGGAACGGCGTGAGGCCCGGCCCCGTCCAGGAGCCGCCTTCATTGTTGACCGCGTTGACCAGGTCCTGGCGGGTGAGGTCCTTGCCGGCCGCCAGGAGCGCCTGAACGAGCGTGTACGCGTTCGCCATGCCGTACTCGACATTGCCGTCCCACGGGGCAGACGGGTCGTACTGTGCCTTGATCTTCTTGAACAGCTGGATCCATGGGTTCGACGTGTCGCTGAACGACGGCAGGTAGCCGTCGGTGATCGCGCCGTCGATCAAGGCGTCACCGGAAGCCTTGCCCTTGGAGATCGTGCTGAGCAGATCGCCCACTGTGTGCGGGTCGATGCCCACGTTCGAGACCACGAGCTGGGGCTTGTAGCCGAGCGTGAACGAGGTCAGCTGGGCGATGGCGGTGTAGATCGGCACGGTGAAATCCACCATGACCTTTGCGCCCGAGGTCTTGATCGCCGTGACCTGCGGCGCGAGCGTCGTCGTACCCGACTGGTAGGGCTGTTTCGAGACGATGTCGGCGGCAGGAACCTCGTCCTCGATCCCGGCGAGTCCTCCCTGACCGAAGTCGTCGTCCTGGTAGAGCACGGCGACCTTCTGACCGGCGAAGTGCTGCTTGATGTACTGGCCGAGGACCTTGCCCTCGATCGTGTAGTTCGGCTGCCAGCCGAACGTGTAGGGCTGGGTGGCGCCGTTGTCCCAGCACGGGCAGCCCGACGCGACGAACAAGTCGGGAATCCGGGACGCGTTCAGAAAGCCCACGACCTTGGTGTGGGTCGGCGTGCCGAGCCCCTCGAAGATCCCGAACACGTTGTCCTGGAGGACGAGCTGGTGGACGACGTTGACCGTGATGGTCGGGTTGTAGGCGTCGTCCTTGATGATCAGGTGGACCTGGCGTCCATACACCCCACCGTGGGCGTTGACGTAGTCGAAGTAGGCCTGGGAGGCGGGCGCGATCTCGCTGTAGCCCGGCGCGGCCGGACCGGTGAGCGGCTGATGCGTCCCGAACGTGATGCTGGTCGCGGTCACGCCGGTCGCGGTGGCGCCGCCGTTGCCGCTGCTGCTACTACTGCTGGTGGAGCTGCTGGCTGCACTGCTGCTGGTACTGCTGCTCGACGACCCGCAGGCAGCGAGCAGCAACACCACCGCCGCGACTCCCACGGACGCCAGCACTTTGGTCCCGCGAAATCTCATACCTCTCCTCCTCAGATGGACCCGACTGGTGCGCGCGCACCTCGACGCGCGGAATCTAATTAGATACGTTTTCCCTCAGGTGTTTCAAATATTAAAGTCCCGTGAGGGGGGTGGCAATAGCAGCGGAGAGAAACCTACCTGCGGCCCCGGCGGCGATCGAGCGGCTGGGCGCGAGCGCGACCGCTCCGGCTGGGCGCGGTACGGGTAGGAGGGGGCGTCCGGCCACTGCCTCGCGCGACGACGTGCTCGCGGCCGTGACCGAGCTCTACCTGGCCGGCCAGCGCGTCGACATCACCGTGGTGGCGGCGCGGCTCGGGCTCGGCCGAGCCACCATCTATCGCTGGTTCGGGTCGCGCGAGGCGCTCGTGGGCGAGGTGGTGGCGCGCCAGCTCGAGCTGCTGGTGGCGCGCAAGCGGGCCGAGGTGCGGCGCCGGGGCGCCGCCGGGCTGCTCGAGGTGCTCGACCGAGTAAACCGGACGCTGACGCACTCGCGCGCGGTGCGCCGACTGCTCGAGCAGGAGCGCGATAGTGCGATGAGGATGCTGACCACGAGCGCCGGGGTGGTCGAGCCGCGGGCGGTGGCGTGCATCCAGGCGCTGATCGAGCAGGAGATGGCCAGGGGATACGCGCCGCCGGCCGACCCGGAGACACTCGCTTACGCGCTCGTGCACCTTCGCCACGCCTTCCTGTGGAACGACGCCACGAGCGGGGTTCGCGGCGACTACGAACGCCTGCGCGAGGTCTCGGCCGCGCTGCTCGGGGTCCCGGTCAAGCGCCGCGGATCGGCCGCGCGCGTGGCGAAGCGCGCGTCGCACTAGCCCTCCGACGGCGTCTTGGCGCCGGTCTCAGACGCCGGCTGCGCGGCAGCCGACGGGTCACCGTCGGGCGGGGCTGCGGCCGGCGACCCGGCCGACGGGCCGTCGCCGGCGCCGACCGGGGTGTTGCCGCGCCCACGGCCGAAGCTCGACGCAAGTGCCGGCCGGGCCCACCGCCCGATGGCTCGGAAGCCCCCCTGAATACCCGTCGGCCAGGCCAGCATCGCGCCGATCAGAACCAGCCCGTAGATCGCGAGCGGGAGGTTGTGCGCGACGTTCGTCGACAGGGAGAACGAGCTCGCGAGGTCGTTGGTCCAGTTGGGCAGCAATACCAGCAGCGCCGCGCCCCAGACCGCGCCCATCAACGAGCCGAGGCCGCCGATGACGACGCCCGCCAGCAGCGTGAGCGAGAGCTGGATCGGGAACGCGCCGGGCGCGACCGTCCCGGTCACCACGGCGAGCAGGCCACCGCCGAGGCCGGCGGCGGCCGCGCTCAGCGTGAACGCCAGCGTGCGCCACCGCCCGACCCGCAGCCCGGCCAGAGAAGCCGCGATCTCGTCGTCGCGCGTCGCGCGCAGCGCCCGACCGACGCCGCTGCGGCCGAGGTTGTAGAAGACGAACACGACGATCAGCGCGCCGATGCAGGCGATCCATGCCTGCCAGCGCTCGAGCGGGAAGTTGACGCCGAGCGAGGTGGGCGGCGTGGGCGGATTGATGGTCAGGCCGTTCTCGCCGCCGAACGCCGTGGGAAACCGGTCCGCCAGGGCCGGGAGGCCGACCGCGAAGGCGAGCGTGGCGCCGGCCAGGTAGGGACCGCGCAGTCGGCTCGCCGCCAGGCCGACCGGGATCCCGATGATCAACGTCACGACCGCCGCCGCCGCCAGCTCGGGGACCAGGGCCCAGCCGTCGCCCGCCAGCTTCCCCACCGTGTACGCACCGACGGCCATCAGGGCGCCGTGCCCGAGCGAGATCTGCCCACTCGAGCCGGCTAGCACGGTGAGCCCGGCGAGCACGCAGAAGTAGTAGGCGCCGGTCGCGAGCTGGAGGTCGCGGTAGGCGCTCATCTGGTCAGAGAGGAGCAGCAGTACGAGCCCCGCCACGATCACGAGCACGACCGAGCGCAGCAGCGTGCTCGAGCGCATCATGTCCCGCGCGGCCGTCACACTCGCCGCTCCCGCGTCGCGGCGAACAGTCCGGTGGGCCGGATCATCAGCACGATGATGAGGATCACGAGCGCGGCCAGCGGGACGAGCGCGGAGCCCTCGTAGCCCGACACGTACGACAGCGCCAGGCCGAGCACGAGCCCGCCGATGACCGCGCCCGGCGGGCTGTCGAGGCCACCGAGTACGGCGGCTACGAACCCGATGATCAGGATCGGATCGAAGTTGTTGGGCCCGACGAACACCGATGGTGCGACGAGCACGCCGGCGAGCGACCCGACCATCGCAGCCAGCGCCCAGCCGAGCGTCAGCATCCGCCCGACGCGCACCCCGAGCAGCCGCGCCACCTCGGGCGCGAACGCGGCACCGCGCATTCGCAGCCCCAACGACGTCGCCCGGAACAGGAACGCGAGCGCGGCGGCGACCGCGATCACCACGAGCACGATGAACGTGTCGTTCGGGGTGAACAGCAGCGTGGTGCCTCCGACCGTGTAGCCGCGCAGCGAGAACGCGGCGGGGAATGATCGGGGCGTGTTGCCCCAGATCATGCCGGCGATGGCGACGATCAGCGTGTACAGCCCGAGGGTCAGGATCACCGCGTTCAGCGGCGGCGCGTTCTCGACCGGCCGGACCACAACCCGCTCGACGATCGCGCCCATGACGAACCCCGAAGCGAGCGCGACCACGAGGGCCAGGACGTACGAGCCGCCCGAGTTGATCACCCCCGAGGCGATGAACGTCGTGAACATCAGCATGGCTCCCTGGGCGAAGTTCACGACGCGGGTCGAGCGCCAGATGAGCACCAGGGCGAGCGCGACCGCGGCGTAGATCGCGCCGGAGGAGATGCCGCTGAGCGTGAGGTCGATGAACTTGGTCAAGCGATGGCCGCCCGTCCTAGAAGCCCAGGTACGCGTGTAGGAGCTGGTCGTCGGCGATGAGCTTGTCCGGGTCCTGCTCGGCGACCACCCGTCCGAGGTTCAGCACGATCCCACGATTGGCGATCGACAGCGCGCTGCGCGCGTTCTGCTCGACGAGCAGCACGGCCAGCCCGAGCGTGTCGGCCAGGCGGCGCACCAGGCCCATGATCTGCGCCACGAGCACCGGCGCGAGTCCCAACGAGGGCTCGTCGAGCAGCAGCGCCCGCGGCCGCCCCACGAGCGCCCGGCCAATCGAGAGCATCTGGCGCTCCCCGCCCGACAGCCTCGAGGCCGGCTGGCCGGCGCGCTCCTCCAGACGCGGGAACAGCTCGTAGATCTCGCGCAGCGGCATCGCTTCGCGTCCTCGCCACAGACCGCCGAGTCGAAGGTTCTCCTCGACCGTGAGCTCGGCGATGACGCCGCGGCCCTCGGGGACGTGCGCGATCCCGAACCGCACGATCTCCTCGACCGCCCAGCGGGTGATCTCCTCGCCCTCGACTGTCACGCGTCCCGAGGTCGGACGCACCAGGCCGGTGATCGTGCGCAGCAGCGAGGTCTTGCCCGCGCCGTTGGCGCCCAGCACCGCGGTGACCGAGCCCTCGGGCACCTCGAGCGAGACGTGGTCGACGGCCCGGATCGGCCCGTAGTCGGTGGTCAGCTCCTCAATCGTGAGCATCGGCGGCTCCGTTGGCGGACAGGGCACCTGCGTCGCTGGCCTCGCGCCCGAGGTAGGCCTCCAGCACGTGCGGGTCGTGCTCGATCACGGACGGCTCCCCGTCGGCGATCACCCGCCCGAAGTCGAGCACGACCAGCCGGTCGCACACCGAGACCACGAAGTCCATGTGGTGGTCGACCAACATCACTGCGACCGAGCTGCCCAGCGAACCGATCAACTCGGCGAGATCGGCCAGCTCGCGCGCGTCGAGTCCGCCGGCCGGCTCGTCGAGCAACAGGAGCTCGGGCTCGCACACGAGCGCCCGCGCCAGCGCCACGCGCTTCTGGACGGCATAGGGCAGCGTGCCGGGCAGGCGATCGACGACATCCTCGCAGCCGAGGCGAGACAGCTCGGACAGGGCGCGGTCGCGCAGCCGGCGCTCGTCCCGGTCCGACCACGGCAGCCCGAGCATCGCGCTCAGCAGCGGCGTGCGACGGAACCGCTGCGCACCCGCCATCACGTTCTCGAGCACGGTCAGCCCGCTGAACAGTCCAACGCCCTGGAGGGTGCGGGCGATCCCGAGCGAGGCCAGGCGATCGGGGTGTACGCGGGTCATCGAATCGCCGCGCCAGCGCAGCGTGCCCGAATCCGGGCTCACGAAGCCGCAGATCACGTTGAACAGCGTGGTCTTGCCCGCGCCGTTGGGGCCGATGACCCCTAGGACCTCACCAGGCGAGACGTCAACCGAGACTCCCTCGAGCGCGGTGATGCCGCCAAACGACACGGCCACGTCACGAACCGACAGGCCGACGCTGGGCAGCGGGGTGGGCGGGTCCCCAATCAACGTGGCGGCAAGGTACAACAGCCGGCGCGCCATGCCAATAGTGAGACACAGCCACCTAAGAGTTCTTAATAACGATCCCCTCGAGGATGTAAGCCACGCGCTCGGTGGAGTCGATCGCCGCCTCCAGGCGCTCGAACAGGTCCTTCCAGCGGATCACCACCATCGGATCCACGCGAGCGTCGAACAGTGACGCGACCGCCTCGCGCGAGAGGCGGTCGCCCTCGTTCTCCAGCCGGTTGACCTCGACCGTGTGCTGGGACATGTCGCGGAAGCCCCGCAGCAGCGGGATCGCCTCGCCGATCTGGCGGCACGCCGCGCTCAGTACCTGGGCCAGGCCGATCGCCTGATCCATCGGCGCCTCGATCCGGTAGAGGCCGAGGTAGTCGGCGACCTCCTCGGTGTAGTCGACGATGTCGTCGAGCCCAGAGGCCAGCGCGAGGATGTCCTCGCGGTCGATCGGGGTGACGAACGTGTGGTTGAGGCGATCGATGATGTCGTGCGTGATCCGATCGCCCTCGTGCTCGCAGTCGCGGATCTCGCCGGCCAGCTCGCCGTTGTCGGGGAAATTGGTCAGCAGGCGCTCGAGCAGATCCGCCGCGAGCACGGCATTCTGGCCGGCCTCCTCAAACAACTCGAAGTAAGCCCGGTCGCGCGGAGCGAACAGGTCTCCGAGGCGCGGCATCCACTGGGATGGTATTGGCGAGGCACCGCCGACGGGCCGCTGCGCGGCATCCGTGGGGCCGCGAGGGCCCGTCCGGACCGGGATTTGGATCCCGCCCACCCGCCCCCACCGCCCCACGGACGTCAAGCGAAGCGCGACCCAGACTAAGCGACGGTCTCCAGCCCCGCCTCGAACGCACGCAGCTCGTCGTCGTCGATCGAATATGCGTGCTCCGGGCCGGGGAAGGCGCGCGTGCGTACCTCTTCCGCGTACGCGGTCACGCCGGCGACCATCTGCTCGCGCAGGTCGCCGTAGCGCTTGGCGAACCGGGGGGCGTGGCCGTCGTAGATGCCCAGCAGGTCGTGGAACACGAGCACCTGGCCGTCCGTCGCCGCCCCGGCACCGATCCCGATCACCGGAATCTCGAGCCGCGGCATGAGCGCTTGGGCGACCGCCGCCGGGATGGCCTCGAATACAAGCGAGAAGCAGCCCGCCTCCTGCAGCGCGATCGCGTCGCGGGCCACGCCGAGCGCGCGCTCGGCGTTGCGGCCCTGGGCCCGGTAGCCGCCGAGCGCGGTGGCGGTCTGGGGAGTCAGGCCGATGTGGCCCATGACCGGGATGCCCGCCTCGACGATCGCCCGGGCGCGCTGCACGCTCGTCCCGCCGCGCTCGAGCTTGACCGCGTCGCAGCCGGCTTCCTTGACGAAGCGCTGTGCGGTGGCGATCGCCAGCTCGTCCGAGGCCTCGTAGGAACCGAACGGCAGATCGCCGATCAAGAGCGGCGTCTGCAGGCCGCGCCGGACCGCGGCGGCCAGCATCAGCATCTCGTCGGTCGACACCGGCACCGTGCTGGGGTAGCCGAGCACGGTCATGGCGCCGGAGTCTCCGACCAGCACGAGGTCGACCCCGGCCGCCTCGGCCACCTGAGCGGAGGGATAGTCGTAGGCCGTGACCATCACGATCGCCTCACCGAGGCGCTTCTTCTCGGCCAGGCGGGGAAGCGTCATAGGCAGGGGCGAGTCGAGGTTCTGTGGGATCGGGATGCGGGGCGTTGCGGACATGTCGGTTCTCTCCTTCACGCGGTGGTTGGCGCCCCGGTGGGGGTCGCCACCTCGCGGTCGTGGTTGAGTGACAGTTGGATCAGCTGGTTGTCGATAAGGCGTGTATTCCCAACGCTTGCGGCGAGAACGGCGAGGACGTCGCCGTCTATCCGACTAACGGGGGCGACGGTGTCGGTTGCTACGAGCTCGACGTAATCCGGTTCGATCTCGGCGGCGCCGAGTTCGGCGAGCGCGCGGGCGCGCACGACGGCGGGATCGCGCTCGCCGGCGTCGACCGCTTTTTGCATCGCCGCGAGCGCCCGGTGAAGCGTGATCGCGCGTTCGCGCTCGGCCGGCGACAGATGGGCGTTCCGGCTGGACAGGGCGAGCCCGTCCGGATCGCGGACGGTGGGGCAGACCTCGATCCGGACCGGCAGGTTGAGGTCGCGCACGAGGCGCTTGATCACCGCGGCCTGCTGAGCGTCCTTCTGGCCGAAGTACGCCACGTCGGGGCCGACGATGTTGAACAGCTTGCTCACCACGGTCGCCACCCCGTCAAAGTGGCCGCGTCCGCGGTGGGCGCCCTCGAGTGTCTCGGTCACGCCGCCGACCGCGACGGTGGTGGCGAACCCGGGCGGATAGATCTCCGTGGCCGCGGGCGCGAACAGGTGGTCGACTCCGAGCTCGGCGGCGAGGGCGGCGTCGCGCTGGGGGTCGCGAGGGTAGGCGGTCAGGTCAGCCGGGTCGTTGAACTGGGCCGGGTTGACGAACAGCGAGACGACGACGACGTCGCACTCCTCGCGCGCTCGCCGCATCAGCGAGAGATGGCCGTCGTGGAAGGCGCCCATGGTGGGGACGAGCCCGACCGTGCTGCCGTCGCGACGCGCGTGAGTCAGGGCGGCCCGGACCGCGGGGATGGTTTCAAGCACCCTCATGCCGGCTGGGCCTCGTGGGCGGCGGCCAGCTCGCGTGTGGCCTGCACGAGGGTGTCGAAGAGGGGGAGCAGGTCGGCGGCCACCTCTTCGACGGCGGCGCGCTGGCGCGCCACCGTGGCCACGTCTCCGCGGGCGACCGGCCCGGTCAGAGCGCGCTCGGGGCCGAGGCTGGCCCAGTTCTCGACGGAGGCGCGGACGAGCGGCACGAGCAGCTCGCGCTCGAGCCCGACGCCGGCGCCGACGCGCTCCGCGGCTGCCTCCAGCGTGACGAGGAAGTTCGAGGCGATCGAGGCGGCGGCGTGGTAGGCGGGACGATCCCGCTCCCCGATTTCGACCGGTTGCATGCCGAGCGCACGCGCCAGCTCGCCCGCGAGTGCCAGCCCGCGTGGGGTGTCGCCCGCGATGGCGGCGCCGGCTCCGGCGAAAACCGCGCCTTGGGCGGTGACCGTCATGAGCGGGTGCAGCGAGAAGGCGTCGTGCGGCGCGAGCACGCCCAGACCGGTGGCGCCCGAGCAGTGCCCGACCAGGCGATCCGGACCGGGGCGGACCTGCGCCGCGGCCCGTGCGATCTCGCCGTCGGGCACGCACAGGAGGACGACGTCGGCGCCTTGCCCGTCGGCCCCGCGGCTGAGAGGCCCCGAGACGTCGTATCCCGCTTGCCCGAATGCGCTGGCGAGCGCGTGACCCAAGCGGCCTTGGCCGATCACGGCCAACCGCTTACAAGCAGGGTTATCAGAGGTCGAATCCCGTTCCAGTTCCCGCATCTGAGATACCGGTCGGCGCTTAGAAAGTGATGATCTGGTGTGGAGGTCCGTCCGCGGCGTCCACGTGACGGCCCCAAGGTGATGATACCCACGGACCTGTTCGCGGTTACCGCGTGTGCGCAGGGTCATCTACCCACTTTTTCGACCTCGCAAATACCGCGGTCCAGCCGGCGGGGCGTCCGTGGACAGGGTTACCATCGCCGCCAGTGAGGACCGCCTCGGAGCGTCGCGAGCTGTTGAAGGCCGTCTACGAGGAGGCGCGCGGATGCACGCGCTGCCCTCTGCACCAGACGCGCACGACCGTCGTGTTCGGCGCCGGGAACGCCGACGCCGACCTCATGTTCATCGGGGAGGCACCCGGCGCCAACGAGGACCGAATCGGCCTGCCGTTCGTTGGGCAGGCCGGGAAGCTGCTCGACAAGCTGCTGGGCGAGATCGGGCTGGAGCGAGGCGATGTGTTTATCGCCAATACCTTGAAGTGCCGCCCCCCGAACAACCGCGACCCCCAGCCCAACGAGATCGAGGCGTGCAACGACTATTTGCGCCAGCAGGTCGACCTGATCGAGCCGACCGTGATCTGCACGCTGGGCAACTTCTCGACCAAGCTTCTGCGGGCCGACAGCGCCGGGATCTCACGCCTGCACGGCCGCGAGGAGGTGCGCATCATCGGTCCCCGGGCAGTTCGGCTGTACCCGCTTTACCACCCGGCGGCTGCTCTCTACACCCCGTCTATGCTCGAGGCGCTGCGCGCCGATTTCTATCGGATCCCCGATCTACTGGCGCTCGGGCCGCCCGAGCAGCCCCAGGGGTCCGAGCCAGTACCCGATCTGGAGGATCTGGCCGACTACGAGGACGAGGATCGGCAGCCGGAGCTCGGGGAGCCCGAGCCGGCGGCTCAGCTCGGGCTGTTCTAGTGCCCCCAGGACACTAGGAACCTGGCGCCCCGACGAGCTCGACCTCGGTCGTGACGTCGCTGCTGGGCTGCTCGGTAACCGGTGACGGCTTCCCAGGCCGCAGCGCTATCCCGAAGGCGATCAGGGCGCCCGCGGCCTGGACGGCGAGGACGACCACGGCAAATCCGAGCGGCTTCTTCGAAGCCTGGAGCAAGAGAATCGGCTCGATCACGGCGACCGCACCGAGCGGGAGAAGGAACCAGGTGCGCTTCAGCGCCAGCATGTACTGCACGGCCAGGTACGTCGCCGCCAGCAGGGTAAAGGCGAGCCCGAGGGTGAACAGCGCGTCGACCGCGAGCAGACGATTGGAGCCGAATGCGGCGCGAATCAGAAGCCGGGGCACCAGCCCGTAGATCAGCAGACACGGAATCGCCGCCACACCGACGATCGCGAGCGACTTGCCGAGCACCGGCCGGGTGTCCTCACCCACGGCGCGCCGGCGCGAAACCTCCGGCACCAGGTAGAAGCCGACGCCCATCGCCACCCAGATCAGGACCTTGGCCGCGACCGCAGTCGCGCTGTACGAGCTGGCCAGTTCGCTCGAGAAGCGGTGTTTCGCGGCGATGATGTCGATGTTCTGGAGCACCGCGATGATGCCCAGCGCGGCGATCGCCGTCCAGGCCCGGGCGACGTGCACCCACAGCTCCACGGTGGGTCGCTGTCCCGACGGCGCCGAGCCGAGCCGACGCCGCAGGGGCACCGCGCAGTAGAACATCATGGCCACGAACGAGAGGGGAGTCCCGATATAGGCACCGGTGACGCCGAGTCCGACCGCCAGCACGCCCCCGATGGCCAGGCGCGCCGCCTGCTCGCCGACCAGGCTGATCCCAACCGCTCGGTAGTCGCCGAGCCCCTGCAGGAAGCCGCGCATCATGCAAAGCAACAGGTACAGACAACCGGCGGGGATCCCGAGCGCGGCCGCCCACTGCTGCTTGACTCCGACCGCCTCGGCGATCGGATGCCGGGCCAGGACCGAAAGTACGGTCATAACCACGGTGAACAGCAGCGTTACCTTGATCCAGTTGCGGATCGTGGCGGCCATCGCGGGGCCCACCCCGAGATGGCCGAGCACCGCCTCCCGCGCCGTGGCCAGCTGCATCGCGTACCCGACCACAGCCAGGATCAAGAAATAGCTGACCAGCGCGGCGAGCGACCCGTAGTCGGTGAGCTCGCGCGAGAACACGATCACCGAGCCGAGAGCGATCACGTTGTTGATCACCATCGCGCCGGCCAGGCCGACCGCCTTGGCCATCTCGGACCCACGCAAGCGGTCCACCTGCGGCTCGAAGCGACGCCTCAACGACACGCCGGTCGACCCTCGATCGCGTCGGAGGTGCGGGGGCTCATTGAGCCTGACGGTACCGAACGGACCGGCACAGCGGGGCGGTCGGGCTGCTCTACATTGGCTAGCGCAAATGGTGGAGCAACACGAGATGGTCAATGAGGCGCAGACCGAGGCACTTGCCGCGGGGCTCGCCGCCGCCCTGGCGCCGGGCGACGTGGTCCTGATCGAGGGGGAACTGGGCGCGGGAAAGACGACGTTCGTGCGCGGTGCTTGCCGCGCGCTGGGAGTGGACGCCGTCGTCACCAGCCCCACGTTCACGATCGCGCAGCGCTACACGGGTGCGGTGCCCGTGTCCCACGTCGACCTCTACCGCGTGGCCGACCTCGAGGACGAGGATCCCGACCTGCTCGCCGACTACATCGGCCCGGATCGCATCGCGTTCGTGGAGTGGCCCGGCGGGGCGGTCACGACGATTGCGGGGCTCGGGCGTATCGCGGCCAGAGTCGTGATCGAGCATGCGGGTGGCGATCGACGAGTCGTGCGGATCGAGGCCCCGGTGAGCGCTGACCGGCTCCTCGCGCCGCTGCAGTTGCCGTGAGGATCCTGGCCTTCGACACCGCCACTCGCGCCACCGCCGTCGCCCTGTGCGGGGTCGGCGACGTCGTCTATGTCGCGCGCGACGACCCGCCCGACGGCGCTCGGCCCGGGCACGCCGCGCGGCTGCTGCCACTGTCCGTCAGCGTGCTCGAGCGCGCGGGGATCGCCTGGAGCGATGTGGAGCGGATCGCGGTTGGCGTCGGCCCCGGAACGTTCACGGGGCTGCGCATCGGGATCGCCACCGCGCGCGCTCTCGCGCAGGCGCGGAACGTTCCCGTAGTCGGGGTCTCGACGCTTCAGTCGCTGGCCTTGGCGGGCGCGTCCGCGAGCCAGCACTCCGCGGGCGCCGAGGCGCTGCCGTCCGGGCTCGACGTGGTGCTCGCGGTGCTCGACGCCCGCCGGGGCGAGGTGTTCGCGGCCGGCTGGCGGTTCGGGGAGGCCGAGGCGTTCGAGGCGGCCCTACTCGCACCCCGCGCGATCGCTCCCGAGGGGCTGGCCGAGCTGATGGCGCCATTCGGGCCAGGCGCGCTGGCGATCGGAGACGGGGCGGTAGCATTTAGGGAGGTTCTCGAGCGCACGGGATCGTTCATCCCGGAGGATCATTCGCCGCTGCACCGGGTCACGGCGATGTACCACTGCCGACTGGCCGGGTGCCTGCCGGCGACGGGCCCTGAGGAGGTCAGGCCGGAATACCTCCGCGCTCCCGACGCCGAGATCGCCCGCAGCAGGAAATAGATCAATGAGCCCACAGTCCGTCACGATCCGCTCGCTCGGCTATTCGGACCTCCCGCAGGTCATCTCGATCGAGCGGCGCGCGTTTCCGACCCCGTGGTCGCTGGCCATGTTCGTGCTCGAGCTTTCCAAGCCGTCCGGGGTCTGCATCGCGGCGATCGAGGACCGGCGAATCGTCGGCTATCTGATCTGCTCGCGCTACGCCGACGTCTGGCATCTGATGAACATCGCGGTCGATCCGCCGGGGCGGCGGCGCGGAATCGCCACCGCGCTGCTCGAGGAAATGATCTCGCGGGCCGGACAGGACGCGTCGTACACGCTCGAGGTGCGCCCGTCGAACGTTCACGCGATCGCCCTGTACGAGCGGTTCGGCTTCCGCTCTGCGGGGACGCGGCGACGCTATTACCAGGACACCGGGGAGGACGCCCTGATCATGTGGCGCACGGCGGATACGGCGTCGAGCACGAGCGCGTCCGGGTGATCCTCGCGCTCGAAACGAGCTGCGACGACACGTGCGCGGCCGTCGTCACGCGGGCGGGTGAGATCCGCTCGAACGTGATCTCCTCGCAGGGCGTCCACGATCGCTACGGCGGCGTGGTTCCTGAGATCGCCTCGCGTCACCATCTGGAGCTGATCGGCGCGGTGGTTGACGACGCGCTCGCTCGCGCAAACGTCTCGTTGCCTGGCGTTGATCTCGTCGCCGTCACGTGCGGCCCCGGACTGGTCGCGGCGCTCCTGGTCGGCGTCGCCACGGCGAAGGGACTGGCCGCGGCGCACGGGCTGCCGCTTGCCGCGGTTGACCATCTCCACGGCCACGTGGCCGCGGCGTTCCTCGGGGACGAGCCGTTCGAGCCGCCGTTCCTCGCCCTGATCGCCAGCGGCGGCCACACCCTGCTCGCGCGAGTCACCGATCATGGCGCGGACTACGAGGTCCTTGGCCAGACGCTCGACGACGCCGCGGGCGAGGCGTTCGACAAGGGCGCGCGTCTGCTGGGTCTGGGCTATCCGGGTGGTCCGGCCCTCGAGCGGCTGGCGTCCGGCGGGGATCCCGACGCGTTCCGCTTCCCCGTGGGAGCGCGGCTGCGCGGCCTCGATTTCTCCTTCGCCGGTCTGAAGACCTCGCTGCTTTACCGGGTCCGCGATCTCGGCCCGGAACAAGCCGAGCGCTGCCGGGCGGATCTGGCCGCCTCCTACCAGCGGGCGATCGTCGAATCGCTGGCTATCCGCGTCGAGCGCGCGCTGCTCGAAACCGGGCTCGAGCGGCTGTCGGTGGGCGGTGGGGTGGCCGCCAACGGCGCCGTGCGCGAGCGTATGCGCGGCTTGGGCGTCGAGCTCCACGTGCCTGAGCGCGTGCTGTGCACCGACAACGCCGCGATGATCGCAAGCGCCGGCCGCTTCGTCGAGGCGCGGCCGTATCCCGAGTACCTCGATCTCGACGTGTACGCGACCGGCGAACGGGTGCTGGTGGCCCGATGACGACCGTCGTGCTCTATGGCCGCGAGGGCTGCTGCCTGTGCGACGACGCCCGGGAGGTGCTCGAGCGGGTCCGTTCTCGGCGCCGATTCGAGCTTCTCGAGCGCGATATCGACTCCGACGACGCCCTGCTGCGGGCTTACCTGGAACGGATCCCGGTGGTGGCGATCGACGGGCAGGAAGTGTTCGATCTGTTCGTAGACGAATCCGAGCTGGAGCGTCGGCTCGATATGGTGCACAGCCGATGAGCTACATGGTTGGAAGCGATCCCGATGCGGCGCCGCCTGACGCCGAGAAGCCGAGCGAGAAACTTGCGCTGGGCGTAGCCGCGCGGCTCTCGCGCTACCTCCAGGTCCTGATCCAGGCCCGCAAGATGGGCAAGGAGACGATCTCCTCGCAGGAGCTGGCGGACTACACGCACGTGAACTCCACCCAGATCCGCCGGGATCTATCGGGCTTTGGCAAGTTCGGCAAGCGCGGGGTCGGCTACAACGTCGAGTCGCTGGTCAACCAGATCCGGAAGATCCTGCATACCTCGGGCCAGCACAACATCGCCCTGTTCGGTGCTGGGCACCTCGGGACGGCGATCGCCACCTCGGACATCTTCGCCGACCACGGCTTCCGGGTGGTGGCCGTTTTCGACGTCGACCGGAGCAAGGTGGGGGAGCGGATTGGACCGCTGTCGGTCCGCCACAATTCCGACCTGCGGGCGGTGATCGACGAGGAGGACATCGTCGTCGCCGTGCTCGCGGTCCCCTCTGCGGCGGCCCAGAAGCTGGCCGATGAGCTCGTCGACGCGGGCGTGAAGATCATCTTCAACTACTCCGACGCCTTGCTCGACACACCACCCGAGGTCACCGTTCATACCTCGAGCCCGGCCGTCGACCTGCTCTACGCGCTGTACTTCTACCTCACCTGATTCTTCTCACCTGATCTCGTATTAGGTCCCCACCCTCGTGAGCAGTAGTCTCGACCTGGAATCGGCGTTCGACGCCTTCGAGAGCTCGACCGACTTCACCGTCGGGCTCGAGGAGGAGTTCGCGCTCCTGGACCGGAGCTCGCTGGCCCTGGCGCCGCGGTTCGAGGAGCTTCGCGACGCCGCCTCGGCCGATCCGGTGCTGGCGGATTCGGTGGCCGGGGAGCTGATCTCCTCCGAGATCGAGATCCGCTCGGGTCGATGTCTGGATCTGGGGGCGGCCTTCGCCGCCCAGCGCGAACGGCGGCGGCGCCTGTTCGCGCTGGCCGCCGAACACGACGTCGCGCTCGGCGCTACCGGGACCCATCCGTGGGCGGACTACCGCGAGCAGCACATCATCGACACCGAGCACTACCACCGGGTCGAGGAGGGACTGAAGTACGTGGCGTGGCGTAACAACACGTTTTCGCTGCATGTCCACGTCGGCGTCCGCGGCGCCGACCGCGCCGTGTTGGTGTGCGATCGGCTGCGTCCGTTGCTGCCCCTGCTTCTCGCCGTCTCAGCCAACTCGCCCTTCCTGGACGGACGCAACTCGGGCCTGCACAGCGCCCGCACCCAGATCTTCACCAAGAGCTTTCCGCGCTGCGGTGTGCCCGACGCGTTCGGCAGCTGGCAGGCGTTCGCCGATTACATCGACTTCCTCGTCTCGACCCGCTCGATCGTGGAGTACACGCAGGTGTGGTGGTCGATCCGCCCGCATTTCTCGTTCGGGACGGTGGAGGTGAGGATCTGTGACGCGCAGATGACCGCCTCGGACTCCGAGTCGCTGGCCGGCCTGATCGTGGCCTGCGTCGCGCAGGCCGCGCGCGATATCGACGAGGGCGTGCCGTTTAGCGACCTTCCGCGGCGACTGATCGAGGAAAACGTCTGGCGCGCGGTGCGCTACGGCCTCGACGGCGAGCTGCTCGATCTCGACCGCGCCGAGGGCTACCCGGCCGCCGAGGCCTCCGATCGGCTCCTGACCTGGTCAGCGCCGGTCCGGGCCGAGCTCGGGATCGAGGTCGCGCTGCCCGCGTTGAACGGGGCCCAGCGCCAGCGGCGGATGGCCGAGACCGGAGTTGGCCTGGCCGAGACGTACGCCGCGGTCGTGGCCGAGACCCGGGATACGTATGCTGGCAGTGCAGCGCAGGTGTCCCGATGAGCAGCGATTCAAGAGAGCCCACCGAGGAAGAGCTGCAGGCCGCTTATGAGGCCGAGCTCAAGCGACTCAGGGTCGAGCACGTGTTGCTCGACAACGTCGCGGCGCTCGCCAACCTGGGCATGCGCCGCACCGGCCTGGCCCCTGGCACGGAGGCGGAGCAGGACCCCGAGCAGGTCCGTCTTGCGATCGAGTCGATCCGGGCCCTCCTGCCGGTGCTCGAGCAGGCCGCGCCGGCTCAGATCGGCGCGATCCGGGATGCGGTCTCGCAGCTTCAGCTCGCGTTTGTGCGGATCGGTGGTCAGGGGCCCCTCGCCGAGACTCCGGAAAGCGGTGCGGCTGCCGGGCCGGGCGGAGGTGCCGGTGCGGGTCCCGGCCCCGGTTCCGGCTCCGGTTCCGGTCCAGGTTCCGGGCCCGGCCCGAGCGGTGGTCCGGAGGCTTCGCCGGAGCCCGAGCCCCCGAAGCCGGGGGAGCCCGGGCCGGCGCAGCGCAGCGGCCGGCTCTGGGTGCCCGGGCAGTAGCCGCCTGGCTCCGTCCCGCCGCCTCGCACGCTAAAATCGCGCTTTCCGGGCCTCCGCTCGATTAGTACGGGTGGCGGCCTTTTCCAGTTTGTTGGCTGCGCTTACGCGCGCCGTCTCTCTAACTCAGACCTTCCGCGGAGGATCTCCTTGTCCAGCTTTCTGACGCATCACGGTGTGCTGGTCGCGCTCATCTGCGCCGGCGCCGCCGTCGCGTACGGCGTTCTCACCTCACGCGCGCTACTCGCGCTGTCGCCCGGCAACGAAACGATGCGCACGATCTCGGCCGCGGTGCAGGAGGGGGCCCGTGCATACCTGAATCGCCAGTACACGACGATCGCTGGGGTCGGGGTGATCCTGTTCATCGTCCTGATCCCGATCCAGAACATCCGCGTGGCGATCGGGTTTCTGATCGGGGGCTTGTTGTCGGCTTCGGCCGGCTACATCGGCATGAACGTGTCCGTGCGGGCCAACGCCCGGGTGGCGGAGTCCGCGCGCGGCGGCGTGTCGCGCGCGCTTGAAGTCGCGTTCCGGGGCGGCGCGGTGACTGGACTGCTCGTCGTCGGACTGGCGTTGCTGGGCGTCGCCGGCTACTACGGGATCCTCACCTGGATCGCCGGCGAGAGCCAGAAGGACGCCGTCGACGCGCTTATCGGGCTCGGCTTCGGCGGCTCGCTGATCTCGGTGTTCGCCCGCCTCGGTGGCGGCATCTTCACCAAGGCCGCCGACGTCGGCGCCGACCTCGTCGGCAAGATCGAGGCCGGGATCCCCGAAGACGACCCGCGCAACCCCGCGGTGATCGCCGACAACGTGGGCGACAACGTCGGCGACTGCGCCGGGATGGCCGCGGACCTCTTCGAGACCTACGCGGTCACCGCGGTCGCCGTGATGCTGCTCGGGGTGCTGCTGTTCAGCCAGCAGTCGGCCGTGGCCCTGTTTCCGCTCGTGCTCGGCGCGGTCTCGATCATCGCCTCGATCATCGGGACGTTCGCCGTGCGGTCGCGCGCCGGCAACGTCGAGCGTGCGCTCTACCAGGGACTGATCGTCTCGGGCGCGCTTGCGGCGCTCGCGTTCATCCCGATCACCTACTGGATGATGCACGACCTGACGTTCAAGAGCACCGGCCTGGCCGCGCCGCACTGGTGGAAGTACTACCTGTGTGCACTGATCGGGATCGGCGTCACGGCGTGCCTGTTCGTGATCACCGACTACTTCACCTCGACACGCTTCGCGCCGGTGAGGAGCACGGCGCGTGCCTCGCAGACCGGCCACGCCACCAACATCATCCAGGGCCTCGCCCAGGGGTACCAGTCGACGGCGCCGCCCGCAATCGTGCTCGCGCTCGGGATCTTCGGGGCGTGGAAGCTCGGCGGTGGAGGAACCACCGGGATCTACGGCATCGGCGTCGCCGTGATGGCGCAGCTGTCGCTCACGGGCCTGATCGTCGCGCTCGACGCCTTCGGCCCGATCACCGACAACGCCGGCGGGATCGCCGAGATGGCCAACCTCCCCGAAGAGGTCCGCAACGTCACTGACCCGCTCGACGCCGTCGGCAATACGACCAAGGCGGTCACCAAGGGATACGCGATCGGCTCGGCCGCGCTCGCCGCGCTCGTGCTGTTCAACGCGTTCGAGACCGAGGTGATCGACGCCGGCAAGCATCCGAACTTCTCGATCGGCAACCCGGCGGTGCTGATCGGGCTGCTGATCGGAGGCATGATGGTCTACCTGTTCGCCTCGCTGGCGATGGAGGCGGTGGGCCGCGCCGGCGGCGCGGTCGTCGAGGAGGTGCGCCGCCAGTTCCGCGAGCACCCCGGGATCATGGATGGCTCCGAGCAGCCCGAGTACGGCGCCGCCGTCAGCCTGGTGACGCGTGCCGCGCAGCGCGAGATGATTTTGCCCGCGCTGATCCCGATCCTGATCCCGTTCGTCGTCGGGTTGATCAGCATCGAGGCGCTCGGCGGCCTGCTGATCGGCGTGATCGTCGTCGGGCTGTTCGTGGCGATCTCGATGACCTCCGGCGGTGGGGCATGGGACAACGCCAAGAAGCTGATCGAGGACGGCGCGTACGGCGGGAAGGGCTCAGAGGCCCACGCCGCGGCGGTGACCGGCGACACGGTCGGCGATCCCTTCAAGGACACGGCCGGGCCGGCGATCAACCCGATGATCAAAGTGGCGAATATCGTGGCGCTGTTGATCATCCCGATTATCACCTGATCTTCGGTGCCGGTCCCGCTCGTTGGGTGACCGCGCGTGCGTGCCCGCGTCGTCGGCGCTCGCTCTTGAGCGCAAGTCACCACGAGCGGACCCGGCACCTCGTCAGGTGATGGCGGGCGACCCCACAGCTGGTTAAGCGGGGGGTCGGCGGGCCGCTGGGCTTGGCTGCACCAATTCGTCTAATTTCTCCACCCAGCCGTTCACCAACAGCTAGCCTGCAACCGCGCCAAATGTCTCTAGAGTGCCGGGCATGTTGATCCTGATCGTCGGTTCGGGCCGCGTCGGGTCTGCCGTGGCCAAGCGGGCGCTTGACGCTGGGCACGAGGTGTCGGTGCTCGACAGCGACCCACTCTCACACGAGCGGCTCGACAAGGATCAGCTGACGACGTGGGAGGACGCCGGTGGGCGGTTCACGGTCAGCACCGCGCTTGAGATCGACGGACTCATCGAGGCCGGCATCGAGCAGGCCGACGTGTTCGTGGCGGCGACCAGCGGGGACAACACGAACCTGGTGATCGCCCAGATTGCGCAGCGGCGGTTCAAGGTCAAGCGCGTGGTGGTGCGGGTCGCCGATCCCGGTCGTGCGTCCTGGTACGCCGAGCAGGGCCTGGTGACCATCTGCCCGACCCAGGTCGCGATTGACGAAGCCACGCGCGTGGTACTGGCCTAAACAAGGGACATGAGGGACCGTCCATGTACGTGATCATCGCCGGTGCCGGAAAGGTCGGCTGGAACCTCGCGCGCGAGCTGATCGCCAAGGAGCGCGAGGTGACGCTGATCGAATCTGACCATGCGCGCTATCGGGTCGTCGAGGAAGAGCTCGAGCACGCCGTCCAGTACGGCGACGCGACCGAGCTGTGGGTCCTCGAGCGCGCCGGGATCCAGCGGGCCGACCTCGTGATCGCGGTCACCGGCGACGACGAGGACAACATCCTGATCTGCCAGATGGCAAAGGAGAAGTACGGCGTCCAGCGGATCGTCGCTCGGGTCAATAACCCGCGCAACCTCCAGCACTTCCGCCTGCTCGACGTCCAGCCCGCGGTCTCCGCGACCGACCTGATCCTTCGCCTGATCGAGCACGAGGTCCCCGAGTACGGCCTCGTCCAGCTGCTGGCGCTCGAAGAGGAGCACCTCGAGATCATCGAGCTCGAGGTCGGCCAGGGCTCGGTAGCGGCGGGCCAGCGGGTGCAGGACGTACGGCTGCCCGACGGCTCGCTGATCATCTCGGTCCTGCGTGGCGGCGCCGGGTTCGTGCCGAAGTCCGACTCGGTGATCCAGCCGGGCGATCAGGTGCTGCTGATTCTCGATCCGGGCCTCGAGGCGCAGATCACGCCCCAGTTCGCACCCAACGGCGCTAGCCCGTCAGGCTGATCGTGGCTGATCGGCACGTTAGCTATGCGCTCATCGGAGGCGGTCTCGCCGCCGGCAACTGCGCACGCTGGCTGCGCGAGTCCGGCGCCGACGGGCCGATCCTCCTGATCGGGCGCGAGTCCGACCTGCCGTACAACCGCCCGCCGTGCTCGAAGGGCTACCTCCAAGGCCACGAGACGCGCGAGGACACCCTGTTCCGGCCCGCGGACTGGTACGACGAGCAGCAGATCGAGGCGCTGACTCGCGTCTCGGTCAAATCCCTCGACCTGGCCGAGCGCAGCCTCGAGTTGACCGACGGCCAGGAGGTGAGCTTCGAGAAGGCGCTCGTCGCCACCGGCGCCGGCGTTCGCCGCGTGTCGGTCTCCGGCGCCGAGCTCGAGGGGATCCACTACCTGCGGACGCTCGGCAACACCGACACGATCCGGGCCGACGCCGCCGGCAAGAAGGTGGTGATGATTGGGGGCTCCTACATCGCCTGCGAGGTCGCTGCCTCTCTGACCGAGCTAGGCAGCTCGTGCTCGCTCGTGATGCTCGAGTCCGTTCCCCTCAGCCGCCATTTCGGCGAGCAGGCCGGGCGCTTCTTCGAAAACCGCATGGCCGAGCACGGGATCGAGACCTTCGGCGACGACGAGCTCGACCGGTTCGAGGGCACGGGCGGCCGGGTGACCCGTGTGGTCACCAAGAGCGGTCGGCAGCTCGACGCCGACGCTGTCGTGATCGGGATCGGCGCGGTACCAGACGTCAGACTGGCGCGCACCGCCGGCCTGGAGATCGGCGACGGCGGCGGCGTGGTCGCCGACTCCCGCCTCCAGACGGCTGTGCCCGGCATCTTCGCCGCGGGCGACATCGCCGAGTACGAGAGCGTCGTGCATGGCGGCGAACGGATCCGGGTCGAGCACTGGGACGTCGCCTTCAACCAGGGCAAGACGGCGGCGCTCAACATGCTCGGCCGCGACCAGCCACACGACGTCGTGCCCTACTTCTTCTCCGACCTGTCGGACTGGGCTTCGCTCGAATACATCGGCCCGGCCCACGAGTGGGACCAGGAGGTCGTCCGCGGCTCGCTCGACGCAGGGCGAGTTCGCGATCTTCTACCTGCGGGACGGTCGCCTGAAGGCGGCCCTTTCCGTCGGTCGCTCCGACGACCTCGAGCACGCCCGCCGGCTCCTGGTCTCCGGCGCCGACCTACGCGACCGTGTCGGCGCGCTGGCCGACGTCTCGAGCGATCTCGAATCGCTCTGAGACCCAGGCTCGCCGGCCTGGGCGGTCGCCTCAGCCGTGAACCACACGAAGTAGCTGCCGGGCAAGGACTCGAACCTTGAATTCCAGGGCCAGAACCTGGCGAGTTGCCGATTACTCCACCCGGCAGTAGATTGATATACCAACTTACGGTGCTTCAGCGTCCGCCAGCTACTGCGGGCGCCAGTATAGCCGTGCGAGGGCCTGTGACTTTTTTGCGCCATATGCGGGCTGAAAGCGGCGTTTTTTAAGCCACTTACTGGTTCCGCTGAGGCGGCCCCTGTGGTAGGTTGCCGCCGGGACCGAACCCCGTCCACATCGGGACGCGCCGCCTGTCCACACCGGGACCCGTCCCGTCCACATCGAGCGCTTAGGGAGGCGTGGAGATGCTTGGTGCACGTGATCGCCGCTCCGTCTGTCGATCCGATCAGGGGCCGCCGCCCCGGGACGGTGGGAGGGCCGTCGTCGCTGGGGGTGTCGACGAGGGCCGCACGCCGAGCGGGCGGGCGCGCGTCAAGATGAGGCTGCTGGTCGGCGCCGCGATCGTCGTGGCAGCGCTCGCGACGGTCCCGGCCGTCGCCACGGCGGCGGGTCACGCCAGGGCGAAGGGGGCGACGCGACTCAAGCCGCGGCAGACGGCGGGCTGTCCCTGGGTCGGCTCGACCCAGCCGATCGCTCAACGGGTCGCCGCCGTCATGAGCCACATGACCGTGGCCGACGAGGACTTTCTGGTCGAGGGACACGGCACCGCCGCCGAGCCGCCCTCTACCAGTACGGGAGGGAATCCGTACGTGTTCTGGATGCCGGGCATACCGACGTCGAGCTCCGGCGCGCCGCTGTGCATCCCGGCGCTCGGCGAGGAGGACGGGCCCGCCGGCGTGGCGGACGGCCTGCCCGATGTCACGCAGCTGCCGGCCGGGGTGGACCTGGCCGCGACCTTCGACCCGTCATTGGCCCATGGCTATGGCGCGGTGATCGGTTCGGAGGAGCGTGGCAAGGGTGCCGCGGTCAATCTCGGGCCGACGATCAACATCGACCGCGACCCGCGGTGGGGCCGGTCGTTCGAGGCGTTCACCGAGGACCCGTTCCTGAACGCGGCGCTCGCCACGAGCGAGATCGACGGCGTGCAGAGCACGGGGGAGATGTCGCAGGTCAAGCACTTCGCCGCCTACAACCAGGAGACGAACCGCAACACGGAGAACGATGACGTGATCGTCAACCAGCGGACGCTGAACGAGATCTACCTCCCGGCGTTCCAGGCGGCCGTGCAGCAGGCCAAGGCGGGCTCGGTGATGTGCTCGTACGCGACCGTCAACGGCGTGTACGCCTGTCAGAGCCGCTACCTGATGACCAACAAGCTCGACCAGGAGTGGGACTTCCCGGGCTTCGTCACCTCCGACTACGGGGCGCTGCACAGCACGGCGGGCGGCGCCTACGGCGGGCTCGACCAGGAGCAGCCGTTCAACACCTACTTCGGGCAGCCCCTCCTGGACGCCGTCCTCGGCGGCGCGATCGCCCAGCCGGTGCTGAACACGATGGTGCAACGGATGCTCACCGAGATGTTCCGATTCGGGCTGTTCGACAATCCGCCCACCGGGAACCCGTACTCGCCGGTTACCACGCCAGCACACCAGGCCACCGGCACGCAGGTAGCCGAGGCCGGTACGACGCTGCTCAAGAACAACAACGGCACGCTGCCGCTCCCCGTGAAAAACGGCGGCACGGTGGCGGTGATCGGCCCGGCGGCTTCGGCCTCTCCGATCTACGGTGGCGGAGGTAGCGCGTACGTCATCCCGTCGCAGACCGTGACGCCCCTCCAGGGCATCCAGGCCGCGGCTGGGTCGGGCACGACCGTCAGTTACACGCAGGGCCTGCCGACCGATTCATCGCTGGCGGCGATCCCATCCCCGCCGCTCAACCCGGCCTTCCCGACGGGTGGGCTGTCGTACGGGCAGTCCTACACGGGGACGCTGACCGCGCCCGAGACCGGGACGTACGTGCTCGCTCTCACGAATCCGTGCTTCTGCTATGGGTCGGAGTACCTGTCGCTCAACAGCCAGCAGTTGATCGACAATCCAAGCACGCCCCCGGTGCATGTGTACTCGGTGGCAGTAAATCTGACCGCGGGCCAGACCTACATGCTGTCGGTCTCCGGCGCCGGCGAGGCGAGTGCTCTCACCTGGGCCAAGCCATCGGACCTGGCCCCCGGGATCGCCGCGGCCGTGGCTGCGGCGCAGGAGGCCTCGAGCGCCGTGGTGGTCGTCTCCGACGACACCGAGTCCGAGGCCACCGATCGACTGGGCCTGAACCTACCGTCGGCGCAGGATGAGCTGATCTCGGCCGTGACTGCGGCCAATCCGCACACGACGGTCGTGATCGACGCTGGCGCCCCGGTGGTGATGCCGTGGCTGAGCCAGGCCGGCGCAGTCCTCGACGCGTGGTACCCGGGACAGTCCAACGGCACCGCGCTGGCCAGTGTGCTGTTCGGGCAGACGGACCCGAGCGGCCACCTGCCGGTGACGTTCCCCGCCAGCCTGTCGGATGTGCCCGCCTCGAAGCCGGAGCAGTTCCCCGGCGTCAATGGCCAGGTGCTGTACACGGAGGGCCTCGACGTCGGCTACCGCTGGTACGACGCCCAGAACATCACGCCGCTGTTCCCGTTCGGCTACGGGCTGTCCTATACGAAGTTCGGCTTCAGCCACCTGAATGTCAGCCGGAAGATCTCCGACGGCGTCAGCGACGTGACGGTGTCGGCGACCATCACCAACAGCGGGGGGACCGCCGGGGCGGATGTCGCCCAGCTCTACCTCGGTGATCCGGCCTCGGCCGGCGAGCCCCCGCGCGAGCTGGTCGGCTTCAAGCGGGTCTTCCTACCCGGGGGCCAGTCCGCGAGGCTGCAGTTCACGATCACACCGCGAGATACGTGGTGGTGGGACACGGACGCGGGTGGCTGGACCCAGAGCGCCGGCATGTACCACGTCTACGTCGGCGATTCCTCGGCCATGGCCAACCTGCCGCTCACCGGCTCGTTCAGCATCCCCTATACCGCGGGCGCGCGCCAGGTGTTGGTCCACGCCCCACGCGTGATCGCGCCGGGTCAGTCCGGCACCGTTCGGGTCAGGCTGACTCACGGGGGCACCGAGACGCTCCGCAACGTGATCCTCTCGCTCCAGTTGCCGCAAGGCTGGAGCCAGCAGGCGATCACGCGCACGGCGTTCCGTCGCCTCTCGCCCCAGCAGTCCGCCCTGGCCGTGTTCCAGGTGACACCGCCCAGCTGGGAGCCGGCGACCAACGAGGTGGTGCACGCCACCGCCCAGCTCGGTCCCGACGCCCAGCGCGAGGCGGGTGTGACAGTCGGGGTCCACTGAGTGGGGTTCGCCGTCGGCGGGTGCTCCGCGCCCGCCGGCGGCCCCCCGCGTCGTGTCGCCCGCGAATCAGCTAGACGGTCAGCTCGGGTCGGTGAACTGAGCCGGCTCCTTGAGCATGCCGGCTCGCACGGCCTCGAGCTGGTTCGGCGTCCCGAGCAAGCCGAGCTGGATATCGGCCTCGAGCCGCAGCGTCTCCTCGCGCGAGCCGGTCCACGACTCGTCGAACAGCCGCTTCATCCCGCGCACCGCGTCGGGGGAGCGACCCGCGATCTCGTCGGCCAACTCACGCGCCGCGGCCAGCGGATCGTCCACCACGTGCGTCACCAGTCCGAGCTCGAATGCCTGGAGACCGCTCACCACGCGGCCGGTAAACGCCAGCTCCTTGGCGACGTCGATCCGCACCAACCGGGGCAGGGTGCGCGTGATCGCCATGTCCGGGATCAGTCCCCACTTGACCTCGAGCACGGACAGCTTCGCGTCGGCCGTGGCGAAACGCACGTCGGCGGCCATCGCGATCTGCAGCCCGCCGCCCAGGCAGTGGCCGTGGATCGCCGCGATGACCGGGACCGGGACCTCGAGCCAGCGATGGGCGGTGCGCTGAAACCAATTGGGAACCGCCTCGCGCAGGGGAGCCATCAGCGCATCCGAACTGGGCTGGCTCGCCATCACGCCGGCCACATCGAGGCCCGAGCAGAAGCTCGGCCCCTCGCCGTGCAACACCACGACGCGCACGCCCGGCTCGACCGCCACCTGCTCGGCCGCGGCCGTGATCGCGTCAAACATCGCGACGTCGAGGGCGTTGTGCTTCTCGGGCCGGGTCAACGTGACCACGGCGACGTGGTCGTCGATTTCAATCGCGACGCGCTCCCGGGTCTGCACGCTTGAGTCGGTCTCGCTCATCGTCCAAAGAACACTACCCATCTAGGGGCGCGACCTCGTCGCCGACCGTCACCGACCCCGGGCGGAGGACCCGGCCCCAGATCCCGAACGGCAAAGGCTCGGTCGTCCCCAGACCGGTGCGGTACGAGCCCAGGATGTCGAGCGTCGGCAGGTCCACCTTGGCGGTGTCGGGATCGCGGGTCGTGATCATGCAGCGCCCGACGTGTCCGCCGAACGCCACCGCAGCCTCGCCGATCCGAAACGCACCGCGATCGACCCAGCCGTCCTCGGCATGCGCGTCAACTCCGTCGATCTCGACCAGCATCCGGAAGCGCCGCGGGTCGACCGATTGCACCCCGCCGACCTGCGCCAGCCGGGCCAGCGAGGCGCGCGAGATCAGTGACACCGCCCCCTCGGTCCCACGATCGACCGCCGTGCCGCGGCCGTCCGCCTCGACCAGCCGCAGCGACCGACCAGATACCTCGCTGAGCGCCTCAGACCACGGTCCGTTGACTAGCCGGCCCTGGTCCACATCCGAGAAGAAGGTCGTCGTGACCGTCTCGCCCACGCTCACCTCGCCCTCGACGACCCGGCCGTCCGGGAGCGAGAGCCGAAGCGTCCTGTCGGTGTCGGAGTAGTCGGCGATCACCGTCTGCAGGACGGCCAGCATCTTGCTGTTGACCATCCGGTCGCGGTCGTCGATTACGTAGAACCGGCGGTTCTCGCGTACGCCCTGGGGCGTCAACGTCACGCGGTCGACTTGATGCAGCCGCGTGGCCTTGACCGGGGTGATCGCGAGTCCGGTGACGGTCGGCACGACTCAGAGGCTACGCGACCCCAGGACCGGCGCGCGCGATCGCAGAAGCTATGCCGCGGAAGCCTGCTCGGCCCAATCACGGTAGAGCTGCCAGTAGCGCCCCTGCTCCTCGAGCAGCTCCTCGTGCGTGCCGTCCTCGACCACCTGCCCGTGCTCGAGCACGAGGATCCGGCTGGCGCCCCGGATCGTCGAGAGCCGGTGGGCGATCACGATCGCGGTGCGCCCGGCCACGAGCCGCCGCATCCCCTGCTCGATCAGCGATTCGGTGTGGACGTCGACGTTCGAGGTCGCCTCGTCCAGGACCAGGATCCGCGGATCGGCGACCAGCGCCCGCGCGAATGCGACCAGCTGGCGCTGACCGGCCGACAGCTGCACGCCGCGCTCGCCGATCTGCGCGTCATAGCCGTCCGGGAGCTCGGAGATGAAGTCATCCGCTCCCACCGCCCGTGCGGCCGATTGGACCTCCTCGTCGCTGGCCCCGGGGCGACCGAATGCGATGTTCTCGCGGATCGTGCCACTGAACAGGAACGCCTCCTGCGGGACGATTCCCATCTGGGAGCGGAGCGAATGGGCGCTCACCGACCGCAGGTCGTGTCCGTCGACGAGCGCCTGACCCGAGGTCGGGTCATAGAAGCGCGCCACCAGCTTGGCGAACGTGGACTTGCCGGCGCCGGTCGACCCGACCAGGGCCACCGTCTGTCCGGGCGGGATCACCAAGTCGACGTCGCGCAGTGCGTACTCGGCGTCTTCCCCGGAGCCGTACTGGAAGGACACCTCGTCGAAGCGCAGCTCCCCCCGGAGCGCCGGCAGCGTCACGGCGTCGGGAGCGTCGAGGAGGTCCGGCTGCTCATCGAGCAGCTCGAAGATCTTGTCCAGCGCCGCCATCCCGGATTGGTAGGTCGTGTAGAGCTGGGAGAGCTGCTGGATCGGGTCAAAGAAGTTGTTGAGCGCGGCGACGAACGCGAACACAACGCCGGTGGTGGCGTGCCCGTTGATCGCCTCGATCCCGCCGACGACGAGAATCTCGACCGTGACCAGCGCCGACAGGAACTCGACCGCGGGGAAGTACACCGCGTTGAGGTTGACCGTGGTCATGTTCGCGGCCCGGTTCTCCTCGTTCAGCCCCCGGAAGTGCTCGATGTGTCGCTTCTCCTGACCGTACGCGCGCACGACCCGGATGCCCGACAGCGTCTCCTGCAGGTACCCCGTGATCGTCGCGATCTTCTCCCGCGTGAGACGGTAGGCGTCGGCCGAGGCGATCCGGAACATCACGCCGCCCGCAAACAGGATCGGCAGCGCGAGGAAGGTCAGGAGCGCCAGATGGAAGTCGATCACCATCAGGATCACCACGACTCCGATCAGGGTCAGGCCGGATTGGAACAGCGTCGCCATCCCGTCCTCGACGAGCTGATCGAGCGCCTCGACGTCGTTGGTCATCCGCGAGATGATCACCCCGGCGCGGTTGCGCGAGTAGAAGCCGATCGAAAGCTGCTGCAGGTGGGCGAACAGGCGAATGCGCAGGTCCTGGAGCGCGCGCTGCCCGACCCAGCCCACCAGGTAGGTCTGGGCGTAGGAGGCCACCGCGTACACGACCGCCGAGGCGAGGAAGGCCACGACGATCAGATCGAGCGCACCGACGTCGTGCCCCTGGATCCCGCTGTCGATCGCCACCTTGGCGAGCGGAGCCGGCGCCAGCGCCGCGGCCGTTGCGGCCACCAGCGACACGAACATGGCGAGCACGCGCCACTTGTACGGGGCGAGCAGCTCGATCAGCCCGCGCAGCTTGCGCGCCCGCCCACGTCCCTGGCGTACGCGCAGCCTCACAGTCCCACCGCCTCGGCCGTCTTGCGGGTCATGAACACCTGGTCGGGCATCCCCTTCTCGACGATCTCCCGGTACAGATCGGATTCCTCGAGCAGCTCGTCATGGCTCCCGTGCGCGGCCACGCGGCCGTCCTCGAGCACGACGATCTCGTCGGCGAGCGCGATCGTCGAGAGCCGGTGCGCGATCACGAATGTGGTCCGCCCCGCCATCACTTCGCGCAGCGCGGTCTTGATCTCCTGCTCGGTGGAGGCGTCGACCGATGAGGTCGCGTCGTCGAGGACGAGGATGCGCGGATCCGCCAGTACCGCCCGGGCGATCGCGATCCGCTGGCGCTGGCCGCCGGACAAGGTCAGCCCGCGCTCGCCCACGCGCGTCTCGTAGCCCTTCGGGAGCTCGGAGATGAAGCCGTCGGCTTGGGCCACCTCGGCGGCGCGCACGACCTCCTCGCGAGTGGCGTCCGGGCGGCCGTAGGCGATGTTCTCGTGGACGGTGGCCGAGAACAGGAACGGGTCGTCGGTTACCAGGGCGATCGCGTGCCGCAGCGAGGCCAGGTCGACGTCGCGTACGTCGGCGCCGTCGATCCGGACCGATCCCGTACTCGTGTCGTACAGCCTCGGGAGCAGCGACACCAGCGCGGTCTTGCCGGAGCCCATCGCGCCGACGAGGGCCACCGTGCTGCCCGGCTCGATCTCGAGGTCGATGTCGCGCAGGGCGGGGCGTGCGGCGCCCTCGAAGGTCAGGCTGACGTCCCGCAGGGAGACGCGACCCGCCCCCTCGGGAAGCGGCGGGGCATCGGTCGGCGCGGTGATGCGGGGGGCGCGGTCGAGCACCTGGAAGATGCGGGCGCCCGAGGCGGTCGCCCGCTGGGCCGCGCTCAGCATGTAGCCGAGCGTCCGCATCGGCGAGATCAGCATCAGCAGGTACGCGTAAAAGGCGGTGAAGGCGCCGATGCTCAGCGACCCGTGGATCACGTCGCGGCCGCCGATAAGCAGGATCAGCGCCAGCCCGAGGTTGGGCAGGAAGCTGATCAGCGGCGTGTATCGCGCCTGGATCTTGGTCGCGTACAACTGCTGGTCGAACACGCGCTGAACCGAATGGCGGAAGCGCTCGAGCTGTCGCTCCTCCTGCGCGAACGCCTTGATCACCCGCACGCCGGAGACGTTCTCTTCGGCGTCGGCGGTCAGCTCGGCGATCCGCTGCTGAGCCTCCTGGAGCGCGGGCTGCGAGTGCTTGCCGTAGCGGTTCGCGATCAGCACGACGAACGGCACGGGCGCCAGCGCCAGCACGGCCAGACCGGGCTGGAGTACGAACATCGCCACCCCGGCGAGCGCGATCGTGAGGATCGACTGGCCGATGAAGATCAGGCCGTAGCCGAGGAAGAAGCGCACCGACTGGAGGTCGACCGTGGCCCGGGACATCAGCTGTCCGGTTTGCTGGCGGTCGAAGAAGCCGAGCTCGAGGCGCTGGAACTGCTCGTAGAGCGTGTTGCGCAGGTCGAACTCGACCGCCAGCGAGACCCGGCCGGCGATCAGTCGCCGCGCCACGCTCAACCCGAGTCGCAGGACGCCGGCGACGCCGATCGCGATCGCCCACATCGTCAGCTCATGCCGGGAATGGCCGCGGGCGATCGAGTTGATCGCCGCCCCGGTCAGAGCCGGGATCAGGACGGTCATGAGCATCGCGCCGCCGGCGAGGGCGAACGACCACCAGACGGCCCGTCGATACGGGCGCAGGAAGCTTAGGAGTCGCCGGAAGATAAGCACTTCATAAAGTATAGTGGGTCAAAGACTTGCCTCGGACCCCAGCGGCGCTGGATCTCGAGCCGCCGCTCACAGCTCAGCGCCTCGTTCCGGGACCGAGACCTCGACCTACTGGAACAGCTACATGGACGGCGCGGTGCGCTCCGGCGAGCGGGCCGCGGCCGAGGTTCTCTCCGCGCTGTCGGTAGCGCGGCGGCCTTGCCGCGCCGACGGGTCAGAGGTTGATCGCGACGTACTTGGTTTCGAGGTACTCCTCGATGCCTTCGTAGCCGCCCTCGCGCCCGAAGCCCGACTGCTTGATCCCACCGAACGGGGCGCCGGCGTTGGAGACCATCCCCTGGTTGAGCCCGACCATCCCGGTCTCGAGTCGCTCGACCACGCGCAGCGCACGCTTGAGGTTGTTCGTGTAGACGTAGGCGACGAGGCCGTACTCGGTGTCGTTGGCCGCGGCGACCGCCTCGTCCTCATCGGTGAAGCCCTTGACCGGCGCCACCGGGCCGAAGATCTCCTCTTTGAGCAGCTTGGCGTCCTCGGGCACGTCGGTCAGGACCGTGGGGTCGTAGAAGTAGCCGGCGCCGTCGCGGGTGTGGCCGCCGACGACGGCCTTGGCGCCGTGTCCGAGCGCGTCCTCGACGAGCTCGGCCACTTTGGCGCGCTGGGCGTCGTCGATCAGCGGGCCGACCTGCACGCCGTCCTCGGTGCCACGCCCGACCTTGAGCGCGCCCATCTTGCCGGCCAGCTTCTCGGCGAACTCCGCGGCGATGTTGTCGGCCACGTGGAACCGGTTGGCGGCGGTGCACGCCTCCCCGGTGTTGCGCATCTTCGCGATCATCGCGCCCTGGACGGCAGCGTCGACGTCGGCGTCGTCGAACACGATGAACGGGGCGTTGCCGCCCAGCTCCATCGACAACCGCAGCAGGTTCTGGGAGGCCTGCTCCATCAGCTTGCGCCCGACCTCGGTCGAGCCGGTGAAGGACAGCTTGCGCAGGCGCTGATCGGCTATCAGCGGACCCATCGTCTCGCCCGAGGAGGACGCCGTCACGAGGTTCACGACCCCGGCCGGCAGGCCGTTCTCCTCGAGGATCTTGACCAGCATGAGCATCGACAGCGGCGTCTGCTGCGCGGGCTTGATCACCATCGTGCAGCCGGCCGCGATCGCCGGTCCGATCTTGCGGGTTCCCATCGCCAGCGGGAAGTTCCAGGGGGTGATCAGCAGACACGGCCCAACGGGCTGCTGCATGGTCAGCACGCGGCCCTGGCCGTTGGAGTTGGTCGCGTAGCGTCCGTCGATCCGGACCGCCTGCTCGGAGAACCAGCGAAAGAACTCGGCGCCGTAGGCGATCTCGGCCTTGGACTCGGCGAGCGGCTTGCCCATCTCGAGTGTCATCAGGAGCGCCAGATCGTCGGCGCGGGAAACGAGCGCCTCGAACGAGCGCCGCAGGATCTCGCCGCGCTCTCGGGGCGCGTGGGCGGCCCACTCGGGACCGGCCTCGACGGCCGCGGTCAACGCGGCCTTGGCGTCATCGGTCGACGCGTCGGCGACTTCGCATAGTGATTCGCCGGTCGACGGATCCTCTACCGACAGCGTTCCTTTCGCGCCGTCGACCCATTCGCCGGCGATGAAGAGCTGCTTGGGGACCTCGTCGATGATCTTCTGTTCCGCTGGGGCTGTAATCGTGCTCATGCATCCAACCTACCACCGCACAAACAAAAGCCCCGGCGGACCGCTCGTAGGCCCACCGGGACTTGTCGCTGCCTTGCCAGCTGGGGAAGCTGTCTACGCTGCCTGACGCAGCGGCGCCGGCTCCAGCGCCACCGCCAGCACCTCATCGACGGTCATCGCGAAGTGGAAGGTCATCGCGTCGCGGACCTCCTGCGGGACGTCGTCCAGATCACCTCGGTTGCGCTCGGGGAGCACGACGTCGGTGAGCCCGGCGGCGTGCGCCGCCAGCACCTTCTGCTTGACGCCACCGATCGGGAGCACCCGACCCTGGAGCGTGACCTCGCCCGTCATGCCGACGGTATGCCCCACCGGCCTGCCGCTTAGCAGCGAGGTCAGGGCGGTCACCATCGTCACACCGGCGCTCGGCCCGTCCTTGGGGATCGCACCCGCCGGGACGTGCACGTGGAACGTGCGCTCCTCGAAGCTCGCGGGATCGATCTCGAGCTCGGATGCGTGGCCGCGCACGTAGGAGAGGGCGATCTGGGCCGACTCCTTCATCACGTCGCCGAGCTGACCGGTCAGGGTTAGACCGGGCTTGCCTTGCATTGCGGTGGCCTCGATGAACAACACGTCGCCGCCGGTGCCGGTCACGGCGAGGCCGGTGGCCACGCCGGGAACCGCGGTGCGAATCGCGGACTCCTGGAAGAAGCGCTGACGTCCGAGCGCGTCGCGGATCGCATCGAGGTCGATGACCACGGGGGCCGCAGCCTCACCTGACGCGATCTTCGTCGCGGTCTTGCGCAGCAGCGTGCCGAGCTCGCGCTCGAGCTGCCGGACGCCCGCCTCGCGGGTGTACTCGGAGGCGACCGTGTTCAGCAGCTCATCGGAGATCTCGACCTCCTCGGCCCGCAGGCCGTTGCGTTCGAGCTGACGCTTCCACAGGTAGCCGCGGGCGATCGCGACCTTCTCCGAGGTCGTGTAGCCGTCGAACCGGATGACCTCCATACGGTCGAGCAGCGGGCCGGGAATCGTGTCCGCGACGTTCGCGGTCGCGATGAACAGGACGCCGCTCAGATCGAGCTCCACGTCCAGGTAGTGGTCGCGGAAGCTGTGGTTCTGAGCCGGATCGAGCACCTCGAGCAACGCTGCGCTCGGGTCCCCGCGCCAGTCCGCGCCGACCTTGTCGACCTCGTCGAGCATGATCACCGGGTTCATCGTGTCGGCGTCGCGCAGGGCACGGACCAGCCGTCCCGGGAGCGCGCCGATGTACGTCCGCCGGTGACCGCGGATCTCGGCCTCGTCGCGGACGCCGCCGAGCGACATCCGGACGAACTCTCTGCCGGTTGCCCGCGCGATCGACTCGCCGATCGAGGTCTTGCCGGTGCCGGGCGGTCCGATCAGGGTCAGGATCGCGCCTGAGCGCTTGTCCTCGGTTATGCCGCGCTCCTGGCGCAGCTTCTTGACCGCGATGTACTCGACGATCCGGTCCTTGACGTCCTCGAGGCCGGCGTGGTCGGCGTCGAGCACCTCACGCGCGTTCTGCGGATCCAGACGCTCATCCGAGCGCTTGCTCCACGGCACGGCGATCAGCCAGTCCAGGTAGGTACGGATCACGCTTGACTCGGCCGACTGCTCGCCGAGGCGCTCGAGCCTGCCGAGCTCCTTGTCGGCCTGCTCGCGCACGGCCTCCGGCATGCCGGCCTCTTCGATCTTGGTCCGGTACTCCTCGACGACCGACGCGTCGTCCTCGTCGAGCTCCTTGCGGATCGACTCCATCTGCTTGCGCAGGAAGTACTCGCGCTGCTGCTTCTCGGCGCCGGACTCGACATCGTCGCGGATGCGCTTGCGGACCTGGAGTTCGGCCAGCCGCTCACGCTGCATCGACAGCGCGAGCTCGAGCCGCTCGGCGACGTCGAGCGTCTGGAGGAGCTTGACCTTGTTCTCGTAGCTCAAGTCGGGCGAATACCCGCCGGTGTCGGCGAGCGCGCCGGGCTCGGTGATGCTCCGCAGGAAGGATGAAACACGCGAGTCGGCACCGCGCAGCTCGAGGATCTCCTCGACGACCGCGCGATACTCGCGCTCCAGGTTGCGGGTCTTGCCGTCGACGGGGACGGGATCGGTGTGCTCCTCGACCTCGACGAACAGCCGACCGTCGGGAGCGGTGTTGGCAGCGCCGGCGACTCCGCGGTGGAGTCCCTGCAACGAGACGGCGCGAGCGCCGCCCGGCAGACGGACGCGGTCTACGACCTCGGCGACCGTGCCGACGTTGGCAAATTCGGTTTCGTGTCTGGGAACGAGCAGAACCCGTTCCTCTTCGCCGGCGTCGATCGCGAGCGTGAGCGACATGCCCGGGAAGGCCACGACGTCGTCGAGCGGGACGAGTAGAAGGCGACTAGACATCAGTTGGTACGTTCGCTTTCGATAGTTGCTTACTCAAGATAAGTGAAGGATACCACGCGGCTGAGGGTCGATCTAAGTCGACCCGGCTGAGATCCTGCGACCGTGATGACACGGTCATCTGGCGCTGCCGCGCGGGTTCGACGGCAGTGCTCCGGATCTGGGATCATGCGCCGCGATGTCAGGCCGGGAGTCCCCGCCGCCTCCCGAGGAGGAGGCGCACGACGTGCTGGCGGCCGAGGCGTTTGCCGTCCCGACGGCCGACCCCTCGCTCCGCCACGAGCCGATCAGGCTGCCCGACGACCCGAGCGGGATCGCCGAGCCCCACGACGTGCTCGCCGCCGAGGAGTTCGCGATGCCGGCCACCCACAAGCCGACCCCGTCGGCGAGTCCAGCCGCCAGGATCGCGGCGAAGGCCGGGTGGCCGGTGCGGATCGCCTTCCTGGTCGGGCTCGCGCTGGGCGTGCTCCGCGCGCTCCGACGCCGTCGCAGTCCCTAGCCGACCCGCCCGCCCCGCTGCGCCCCGCCACCCGAGAGGGCAAATTCCAGCATTACGGAACCGCGTCGGCGTTAGCGCAGGAAGATGCCCCGTCACGGGGCAAGATCCTGCACGGACGGCGACCGCCGGCTGGAATGCTGGAATTTGCCCCGTGGGGTGGGGGTCGGGACGGGGGGATTAGCCGGCGATCAGGCCTTGGACCGCTGGCGCGGGCGCGGGGGCATGAGGTCGGTGATCGTCCCCTCGGCCATCTCGGCGGCGAAACCGATCGTCTCGCTCAGCGTGGGATGCGGATGGATGGTCAGCGCGATGTCCTCGGCGTCGGAGCCCATCTCGAGCGCGTGGACGGTCTCGGAGATCAGCTCGCCGGCGTTCACGCCGACGATTCCGGCGCCGAGCAGGCGGCGAGAGTCCGGCTCGAACAACAGCTTGGTCATGCCCTCCGAGCGGCCGAGCGACAGGGCGCGCCCCGACGCCGCCCAGGGGAAGACAGCTTTCTCATACTCGATCCCGTCGGCGCGGGCGGCGATCTCGGTCAGCCCCATCCAGGCGACCTCGGGGTCGGTGTAGGCGACCGACGGGATAGCGCGAGGGTCGAACTCGGCGCCCGGAACGCCCGCGATGACCTCGGCCGCAACCTTGCCCTCGTGCGACGCCTTGTGGGCGAGCATCGGGCCGCCGACGACGTCACCGATGGCGTAGATCCCGGGGACGTTGGTCCGCATCTGCCGGTCGACGGCGATGAACCCGGCGTCGTCGACGTTGACGCCGGCCTGATCCGCGCCCACTGCGCGGCCGTTCGGCCGCCGGCCGATCGCCACCAGGATGCCGTCGAACATCTTCGAGTCGCCCGATGAAAGCTTGACCGCGAGGCCCTTAGCGGAGGCCTCGACCGACTCGACCTTGGTGCCGAGGTGGATCGCCTCGTACCGGTCCGAGATTCGCTTGTGGAGGGGCTTGACCAGGTCCGGGTCACAGCCCGGGATCAGCTGGTCGAGGAGTTCGACCATCGTCACCTTGGAACCAAGCGCGTCGTACACGGTCGCCATCTCCAGCCCGATGATTCCGCAGCCGATCACGAGCAGCCGCTTGGGAACCAAAGGCAACTCGAGCGCGCCCGTCGAGGAGAAAATCCGATCGTCCTCGGGCAGCGCGGGTATCGAAGCGGCCTCCGACCCCGCCGCGATGATGCAGTTGTCGAACGTCACGGTTCGGTCGCCGACCGTGACGCTGTTTGGGCCGCTCAGCGATGCCATGCCGGTGATCACCTCGACCTTGCGCTGCTTGGCGAGTCCCTTCAGACCGCCGGTGAGCTTGTCGACGACCGAAGCTTTCCAGGCGCGAAGCGCGTCGAGATCGACCTTGGGCTTGGCGAACTTGATTCCGTGCTCGGCCATCTCCTCGGCCTCGGCCACCACGCGGGCGGCGTGCAGGAGCGCCTTGGAGGGTATGCAGCCGACGTTCAGGCACACGCCCCCGAGCGTGTCGTAGCGCTCGATCAGCACGGTCTTCAGCCCCAGATCGGCGGCGCGGAATGCGGCCGTGTAGCCGCCCGGGCCGGATCCGATCACGACCACCTGGGCGTCGTGATCGCCGCCGGCACCATCCGCGGATGCGGGTGGGGGAGGAGCGGGCTCGCGCTCGACGCGCGCCTCGGGCGAGGGGGTGGCGTCGCCGGCGGAGGGGGCGGCGTCGGTGGCCGTAGGCCCGGCGTCGGTGGCCGTGGGCCCGGCGCCGTCTAACTCGAGCGTCAACAGCACGCTTCCCTCGGACACGCGGTCGCCGATCTTGACCCTGAGCTGGGCCACCTTGCCGGCCTCGGGCGCCGGGACGTCCATCGTCGCCTTGTCGGACTCGAGCGTGACGAGCGGATCCTCGAGGGCGACCTCGTCTCCGGGCGAGACGTGGATCTCGATCACCGGCACGTCGGTGAAGTCGCCGATGTCCGGGACGCGGATCTCCATCACAGCAGCGCCCGCTTCAGATCGCTCAGAACCTTGACCAGGTGCACCATGAAGCGCGCCGCAGCCGCGCCGTCGATGACTCGGTGGTCGTAGGAGAGCGACAGCGGCACCATCAACCGCGGGACGAACTCTCCGCGAGCGGCGTCCCAGACCGGCTTCATCGCTGAGCGCGTGGCGCCGAGGATCGCCACCTCGGGCGCATTGATGATCGGGGTAAACGAAGTCCCTCCGATCCCTCCCAGCGAGGAGATCGTGAACGAAGCGCCCTGCATGTCGCCGGGCATCAGCTTGCCGTCGCGTGCCTTGCCCGACAGCTCGGTCAGCTCGCGCGCGATGTCCAAGAGCCCCTTCTGGTCGGCGTCTTTGATCACCGGCACGACCAGGCCGCCCGGCGTGTCGGCGGCGAAGCCGATGTTGTAGTAGCGCTTGAGGATCAGATCCTCGCCGTCCAAAGACGAGTTGAACGTCGGGAAGGCCTTCAACGTCGCCACCGAGGCCACGATCAAGAACGACAGCATCGTGACCTTCACGCCCTCCCGGGACAGTTCGTCGTTGAGCTGCTTGCGCCAGGCCTCGAGGTCGGTGATGTCGGCCTCGTCGTTGTGGGTGACGTGCGGAATCATCACCCAGTTGCGGGCGAGTACCGGGCCGGAGATCCGCTGGATCCGCGAGCGCTGCACCCGTTCGATCTCGCCGAACTTGGAGAAGTCGATCTGCGGCCACGCCGGCAACCCCAAATCCAGCCCCGGACTGCCCGCCGCCGCTCGAGCGCCCGCGCCGGGCGCGCCGGCGGCAGCCGCGCCGCCCGCAGAGCCACCCTCGGCGAACGCGTGCACGTCCTCCTTGGTGATCCGGCCCTTGCGACCGCTGCCGGTCACCTGGTGCAGATCGACGCCCAGCTCACGCGCGATCCGGCGCACGGCGGGACTGGCATACACCGGCCCGCCACCGTTGCCCTCCGAAGGGGGCGCGGACGCGGCCGGCTGTGACGCGGGCCGGGACGGGGTCGGCTCCGACGGCTCCGGAGCTGACTGCTCCTCGGCCTGGCTCGCGCTCGCGACCGAGTCGGCGGCCTTGGCTGCGGTGGACGGAGCGGCGCCACCGGCGCCACCGTTGCGATCGCCATCGCTCGATGGCGAGACGGTCAGCAGCTCGACCCCCTGAGAAACCTTATCCCCAACCTTAACCAGCAGCTCGCGCACGGTTCCCGCCATCGGCGCCGGTACGTCCATCGTCGCCTTGTCGGACTCGAGTGTCAGCAGCGGATCGTCCGCCGCGACCGTGTCGCCCGCCGACACGAGGATCTCGATGATCGGGACGTCTTGGAAGTCGCCGATGTCAGGGACCGCGACGGTTACGGCGTCGGAGGTCGCGCTCATACGCTCGTCGGCATCGGGGCCTCGACGTCGATCCCGTAGCGCTCGATCGCCTCTCGCACCCGGTCACGCTCAATCGCGCCCGAATCGGCCAGCTCCTTCAGGGCGGCCACCACCACGTAGTGACGGTCGACCTCGAAGAAGCGCCGCAGGGCGTGCCGGAAGTCGCTGCGGCCGAACCCGTCGGTACCGAGCACGCGGTAGGAGCCGGGCACCCACTGACGGATCTGGTCGGCAAACGCTCGGATGTAGTCGGTGGAGGCGACAACCGGGCCGGATCGTGAGCTCAGACACGAAGTCACATACGACTGCTGGGGCTCCTCGAGCGGATGGAGCATGTTCCACCGCTCGACCTCGATGCCGTCGCGGCGCAGCTCCGTGAACGAGGTCACGCTCCAGACGTCCGCGGCCACGCCGAAGTCCGACTCGAGCAGCTCGGCCCCGGCCAACACCTCGTTGAGGATCGTCCCGGACCCGAGCAGCTGCACCCGCGGAACCTTCTTCTTGCGCCCAACCGAGCCCTCGCGGAGCAGGTACATGCCGCGCAGGATCCCGTCGTGTGAACCCTCGGGCATGGCCGGGTGGTGGTAGTTCTCGTTCATCAGCGTGATGTAGTAGAAGACGTCCTCCTGCTCGGCCACCATCCGGCGCAGGCCGTCCTGGATGATCACCGCCACCTCGTAGGCAAACGCGGGGTCAAAGGCGCGGCAGTTGGGGACGACCGAGAAGAGCACGTGGCTGTGCCCGTCCTCGTGCTGTAGCCCCTCGCCGTTCAGCGTCGTCCGTCCCGCGGTTCCGCCCAGCAGGAAGCCACGCGTGCGGGAGTCCGCGGCGGCCCATACGAGATCGCCGACCCGCTGGTAGCCGAACATCGAGTAGTAGATGTAGAACGGGATCATGGGGACGCCGTGGGCGCTGTATGAGGTGCCCGCCGCGATGAACGAGGAGACCGAGCCGGCCTCGGTGATCCCCTCCTCGAGGATCTGGCCGTGCTTGTCCTCCTTGTAGAACATCAGCTGCTCGGAGTCCTGGGGCTGGTAAAGCTGGCCGACCGGGGAGTAGATCCCAACCTGGCGGAACATCCCCTCCATCCCGAACGTACGCGACTCGTCGGGGACAATGGGGACGACGTGCGACCCGATCTTCTTGTCGCGCAGCAGCGCCGCGAGCACGCGCACGAACGCCATCGTGGTCGAGATCTCGCGTTCGCCGGTGCCTTCGAGCTGGCCCTTGAAGGCATCGAGCTCGGGGACCTGGAAAGACTCGGACTTGGGGCGCCGGACTGGCAGGCTCCCGCCCAACTCCGCACGACGCGCGCGCAGGAACTCCATCTCTAGCGAGTCCTCGGGCGGCTTGTAGTACTCCGCGGCGCGCACCTGCTCGTCGGTCAGGGGCAGCTCGAACCGATCCCGGAAGGCCAACAGCGCGTCCTCGGTCATCTTCTTGGCCTGGTGGGTGATCATCTGGCCCTCGCCCGAGACGCCCATGCCGTAGCCCTTGATCGTCTTGGCCAGGATCACCGTCGGCTGTCCGGTGTGCTGGACCGCCTCGTGGTAGGCGGCGTAGACCTTCTGCTGGTCGAGCCCGCCACGGTTCAAAAGCCAGATCTCCTCGTCGGTCATGTGGGCGACGCGGTCGAGCAGCACCGGGTCACGGCCGAAGAAGTACTCGCGCACGTACGCGCCGTCGCGCGACTTGAACGTCTGGTACTCGCCGTCGACGCACGCCTCCATCACCTTGACCAGACGGCCGTCGTGGTCTTCGGCCAGGAGCGGATCCCAGCGCGAGCCCCAGATCACCTTGATCACGTTCCAGCCGGCGCCGCGGAAGTCGGCCTCGAGCTCCTGGATGATCTTGCCGTTGCCGCGGACCGGGCCATCGAGGCGCTGGAGGTTGCAGTTGACGACCCAGATCAGGTTGTCGAGATGCTCTCGCCCCGCCATGCCGATCGAGCCCATCGTCTCGGGCTCGTCGACCTCGCCGTCGCCGATGAACGCCCACGCCTTACGGCCGTCGGTCTCGGCCATCCCGCGCGCGGCCAGATACTTCATGAACCGCGCCTGGTAGATCGAGGTGATCGCGCCGATCCCCAGCGACACAGTCGGGAACTGCCAGAACTCGGGCATCAGCCACGGATGGGGATAGGAGCTCAGGCCACCAGGCTTCGAGACCTCCTGGCGGAAGCCGTCGAGCTGCTCCTCGGTCAGCCGTCCCTCGAGGTAGGCGCGCGCGTAGTTGCCCGGCGAGGAGTGGCCCTGGAAATAGACGAGATCGCCGCCGTGGGAATCCGATGGCGCGTGCCAGAAGTGGTTGTAGCCGACCTCGTAGAGCGTTGCGAGCGACTGGAAGCTCGCGATGTGACCTCCGAGCTCGGAGGAGACCTTGTTCGCGCGGACAACCATCGCCATGGCGTTCCAGCGGATGATCGAGCGCAGCCTCCGCTCGACCGCCGGATCGTCCGGCAGCTTGGCCTCGCGCGCCGCCGGGATCGTGTTGACGTACGGCGTGGTAATGCTGGCGATCGGGCCGCTGCCGGCGAGTTCGGCCCGCTGCACGGCGCGCGCGAGGATCTGCCTCGCTCGGTCCGGGCCGTCGTGCTCGACGACGGCGTCGACGGCCTCGAGCCACTCGGTCGTCTCGGCGGCGTCGATGTCCGCGGCGCCGGCGCCGTTGGTGCTGAGGGTCTGGACGGAATCAGTCATGCGCCTTGGGGTCAGTTCGAAGGCTCCCGGCCCCGGGCGTCACTATACCCCGGGGCTTTTGGTGTCAGACGGCACGCTCGGCCGCATTTCCCTACGGTTGGGGGGTGGCCCTGAGAGAAGTGCAAGGTGGCGTCGGAGCGCCCTGGGCGCGCCCGCTCGGTGGCGTGCTTGACCAGCTCGGGCTCGAGTCCGAGGTGCTCGCCGAAAACCCGCTCGGGGATCCGGCCCGCCGACCGCTCTACGTCTACCGGCCGCCCGGCGTTGAACTCGACCATCCAAAGGGCCTGCCGACGGTCTACATCATCCAGGGGTACACCGGGCAGGTCGACATGTGGCTCTCGCGCGCGGCGTTCGAGCCGACCATGATCGAGCGCGTCGACGCGATGTTCTCGGCGCGGGCGTGCCCCGACGCGCTCCTGGTGTTCGTCGACGCGTGGACCTCACGTGGTGGGTCGCAGTTCATCAATTCCGCTTCGACGGGCCGGTACCTCGACTACCTGTGCGACGAGGTGGTGCCGTTCGTCGACGAGCGCTATCCAACGCTGCCCTCGCGCGATCACCGCGGGCTGGCCGGTAAGTCCTCGGGCGGCTACGGAGCCATGGTGGTACCGATGCTGCGCCCCGACGTGTTCAGCGCGCTCGCCTCGCACGCCGGCGACGCGCTGTTCGAGTGCTGCTACGAGCCCGAGTTCCGCGAGGTGGCGCGGACGCTGCGCGAACATTACGAAGGCTCCTACGAGGTGCTCTTTGAGCAGTTGGCCACCGCCGACCACTTCGACTATGGGAAGTACGGCACGCCGTTCGAGACCTACGGCTACGCGTGCTGCTACTCACCTGACCTGTCCCAGCCTGGGCGCGCCCTGCTCCCGTTCGAGGTCTCAACCGGTCGGCTCATCGACGAGGTCTGGGCGCTGTGGCTCGAGCACGATCCGGTGCGCATGGCCCCGCGCCACGCCGATGCGCTGCGCAGCATGCGCCGCATCTACCTCGACGCCGGTAAGCAGGACGAGTACTACCTCGACCTCGGCGCCCAGGCGTTCGCGCACGAGCTGTCGCGGATCGGGGCGGCGCACACGCTCGAGCTGTTTGACGGCAAGCACGGGGGTATGACGTACCGCTACCCGGGCGCGATCCGCGAGCTCGTGACCGCGCTCGTCGCATAGATGACCGCGACGGGCGAGCAGGAGCTCGCGTTCGCCGGACCCGCGGCGCTCGCCCGTCTGGTGCGCGAACGTCAGGCGCAGCCTCGCGAACTCGTCGAGCTGTGCCTGCGCCGGATCGAGGCGATCGACCCGAAGCTGAACGCGTTCCGAGTCGTACTGGCCGAGCAGGCGCTCGCCGAAGCCGACAGACTGGAGAACCTCGATGGCCCGCTCGCGGGCGTGCCGTTCGCGGTCAAGGACGAGATGGGCCTGGCCGGTCAGGTGCCGACGCAGGGGTCCCGGTCCTTCGGTGCCGTGGCCGGGCGCGACTCGGAGGTCGTGCGCCGGCTTCGGGCGGCCGGTGGGATCCCGGTTGGGGTCACGAACGTCCCCGAGCTGATGATCTTCCCGTGGACGGCGAGCGATGCGAACGGGATCACCCGGAATCCTTGGAACCCGGCGCGCACGCCGGGCGGGTCCTCGGGTGGCTCGGCGGCCGCGGTGGCAGCGGGCATGGTGCCGGCGGCGACGGCCGCGGACGGCGGTGGCTCGATCCGCATCCCCGCCGCTTGCTGTGGCCTCGTCGGGATGAAACCGAGTCGAGGCCGAGTGTCCTTGTCGCCGGTCGGGCAGGGGTGGTTGGGCCTGACCTCGTTTGGCGCGCTCGCGCGGACGGTGGGGGACAGCGCGCTCCTCCTCGACCTGATTCACGGGCCCGTGCCGGGCGACGCCGACGCGGCGCCGAGGTTTGGCGGCAGCTATGCCGAGGCCGCCGCTCGCCCGCCCGAGCGGTTGCGCGTGGCCGTTTCACGCAAGCTGCCGCCTGGCGTGATCGCCAAGCTCTCCAACGACCAGCGCGCGGCCTGGGACAGGAACGCGGGCCTGCTGGCCGACCTTGGCCACGACGTCCAGCAGCGCGATCCCGCCTACGGCCTGGCCGGGGTTCTGTTCATGCAGTTCTGGATCCGCGGGACCTACGAGGTGGCGCGCGAGATTCCCGACCCCTCGATGCTCGAGCGCTCGACCCGCCAGATGGCGGCGGCCGGGCATCTGTTGGTGCACGGGCGCCGCCGGCAGGAGCTACTCCGCCGCCGGGACGACACGACCGCGCGCCTGCTCGAGCTCTGGCAGGAGTTCGACGTATTGATGACACCCGGCCTGGCGTCCACGGCGATCGCGGCCGAAGGCGGCTATGGCCGCTCCGCGGTCCCGGCGATCGACATCGCGGCGCGGTTCACTCCGTGGACGGCGGCCTGGAATATGACCGGCCAGCCGGCGGTCACCGTGCCGGCGGGCTTCGGATCCGATGGGCTGCCCCTCAGCGTCCAGCTGGTCGGTCGGCCCGGTGCTGAGGACGTGCTCTACTCACTGGCTGGGCAGATCGAGGCCGCGCGGCCGTGGGAGCAGCACCGCCCTCACGTTTGACCGCGGTGCGCCTCAGTCCGCGCCCTCGTCGCCGCTGAACAGCTCCTTGGAGAGCTCCAGGAACTCGGAGGCGGCCGGAGCGAGCCGGCGGCCCTCCCGGCAAGCCAGCGTGATGTCGCGCCGCAGCGATGGCTCGATCAGCGTCGCGACGGCCACATCGGCGCCCGGATGTTCGGCGTCGGAGCGGGGGAGGATCGCGACGCCCATCTGTCGCGCCACCAGGCGGCGGATCCGCTCGCTCTCGTTCGACTCCAGGTGGACCTCTGGCTCGAACCCCGCGGTCCGGCCGGCGAATTCGAGCAGCTCACGCAGCCGGGCCCCCTCGCGAAAGCTGATGAACTGCTCGTGGGCGAGCTCGGCCATCCGAACCGCCCGGTGGCCGGCGAGCGGGTGCTCGTGCGGGAGGACCACGACGAGCTCCTCCAATACGAGCTGCTGCAGGCGCAGGCCGTGGCTCTCCATCCGCTCGGTCACCGACAGGAACGCCAGGTCGAGCACGTCGTCCCGCAGCATCTCGGCCATTTCCTCGCTGGATTCCTCCCGGACCGTGAGCTCGACCCCGGGGTGGCGCTGATGGAACACGGCCAGCGCGAGCGATACGTCGACCGGGCCCATCGTGTGCATGGTGCCGACCATCACGTGTCCCGTGCGCACCCCGCTGAACGCCTGCATTTCGGCGGATGCGGCATCGACCTCGGCCAGGATTCGGCGCGCGCGGGCGACCAGTGCCCGTCCCGCCTCGGTCACCGCCACCCGGCGGGTGGTCCGTTCGACGAGGGCGAGACCGACCTCCTGTTCGAGCCGGCGGATCTGTTGGGACAGCGCCGGCTGGGCGATGTGCTCGCGCGCCGCGGCCCGCGTGAAGTGCTGCTCGTCGGCGAGGGCGACGAGGTAGCGCAGCTGACGCAGTTCCATAAGCGCAGCTTATAGATAAGTGAGAATGTCCGTCTTTGACATATCAAAGCCCCGCCTGCATGATTACGGCACACCCTCTCCTCCCCAGAGGCGCCCCGCAGATCCGGCCAGCTTTTCCGCCAGATCCGGGGCGCTTCTCCTTAAGGACGGGGTGGATGATTATGTTGTTCCTGGGCGCTGGCAGCGGCCTCGCGCGCAGGACCTGCCAAATGGTCGGCGCTCGACCAGCTCTGGCATGTTGTGCACGTGGGGCGTGCACCAGATGCCACGGCCTGGGATCGCGTGACCAATTGGCAACTTTTGCAGCCCGGGTCGGGCCGAGGCCCGCGGCTCGCGCCGCGCGCAAGCGGCAAGCGGCAAGCGCCCCGCGCCCCGCGGCCCGCGGCCCGCGGCCTGCGGCAACCGGCAAGCGGCACGCGCGCTCTACCGCGGGGTCACCGTCAGCCGATGAGCGACGCGAGTTCGCCGATCCGTGCCACCTGCTCGACCTCGGGGTCGACGTACTGGTTGCACATCACCCGGGCGACGCCCGCCTCCCGGATCAGCGCGAGCTGTTCGGCGGCTTCTTCGACCGTCCCGACGATCCAGCCCGCCGGTGGCTCGCGTACGAGCGCGACCGCGTCCTGACCGCTGGCCTCGGCGACCCGCCGGGCGCGCTCCTGTACCTCGTTCGAGTCGGCGCCGAGCACCACGGCGGCCATGACCGAGAACGGGATCGGATTGCGGCCGGCGCGCTCAAAGGCCCGGTCGATGCTCGCCTTGCGCCGCTGGATCTGCTCGAGCGAGGGAAACGGGGTGTTGTATTCGGCGGCGAACCGGACGGCGAGCTCGGCACTGCGGGGACCCGCGTTGCCGCCCATGATGATCGGCGGATGCGGGCGTTGGACCGGCTTCGGCTGCGCGTTCAGGCCCGACAGCGTGTAGTGCTCGCCCGAGAACGAGAACACATCCTCGCCCCACGTACCGGTCAGGATCTCGAGCTGTTCTTCGAGCACGTCGACGCGCTCGGTTGTCGGCAGGAACGGGAATCCGTAGGCCTCGTGCTCACCCTCGTGCCACCCGGCGCCGAGGCCGAGGTCGATCCGGCCGCCCGAAACATGATCGGCGGTCACGACGAGCTTGCCCAAAACCGATGGGTGGCGGAAGCTGGTCGGCGTGACCATCGTCCCGAGCCGGAGCTTTGAGGTCAGCGCCGACAGGGCGATGATCGTGCCCCAGGCGTCGAGCGACCCCCGATCCGGGTGCTGCCCGTCGAGGTTCTGGTAGTGGTCGGAGCGGAACAGGGTGGGGATGCCGTGTTCCTCACAGGCCGCGGCGAGGGCACGCCACAGAGGCCAAGTCACGCCCTCCTGGCCTTCGATCATCAAGCAGAGTTCCAAGCGCTGCTCCTTGGGATAGAAGGGGTCGCGATGGTATTCGTTCGGCGGCGCGTCGTGCTGCTTGCGGCGGCGGCGCTCATCGTGCTCGCGCTCACGCGGGTGGGCGGCGGGCGGTCAGGCAGCGCACACCCGACGACGCCGGTTGGTCCTCCGATAAAGATCACCGTGCAGTCCGGCGAGCTCGGGCGGCAAGTGCCGGCCGGATTCGTCGGGCTCTCGCTGGAGTACCCCGCGGTCGAGGGGTACGCAGGCACAGACCCGAATGCACTCGACCCGGTGTTCCTGCAGCTCGTGCGCAACCTCGTCCCCGGGCAGGCGCCGGTGCTGAGAATCGGCGGTGACAGCACCGACCGGGCCTGGTGGCCCACGCCCGGGCTCGCGCGGCCACGCGGCGTCACCTACGCGATCACCAAGCCTTGGATCGAGGTGACCCGTGCGCTTGCCCGCACGCTTAGGGCGCGCCTGATCCTCGGCCTCAACCTGGAGGCCGACAGCCCCGCGCTCACCACCGCCGAGGCGGGCGCGCTGCTGCACGGACTTGGTTCCTACGGACGTGGTTCCCACGCACCCCAGTTAGTCCGCGCGCTCGAGCTGGGAAACGAGCCCGACCTGTATCCGACCTTCCCCTGGTATCACACCGCCGACGGGCGCAAGGTCCCTGGGCGGCCGCCCAGCTACGACATGTCGTCGTTGATCGCCGACTGGGCGACGTTCAGCGCGACGCTGCCGTCCGGGCTGCTGGCCGGGCCGAGCCTGGGTGCGCCCGGCTGGATGCGCCACCTCCCGCAGTTCCTGGCCGCCGAGCCGAGGATTCAGCTCGTCACCCTGCATCGCTATCCGCTGCAGTCCTGCTTCGTCCCCCGCGGCTCGCCCCGCTACCCGACGGTCGGACATCTGCTCAGCCCGGCGTCGTCGATCGGACTTGCCGACAGCTTCGCGCCATACGCGGCGATGGCCGACGCCCGCGGGCTCGGGCTGCGCATCGACGAGCTCAACTCCGTTTCGTGCGGTGCGGACCCGTCGGTCTCAAAGACTTTCGCCTCGGCTCTCTGGGTGCTCGACACGCTGTTCGAGATGGTCCGCGTCGGCGTGCACGGGGTCAACATCCACACCTTCCCCGGCGCCGGGTACGAGCTGTTCGAACTGCGCCACGTGGACCGGCGCTGGCGGGCGACGATCGAGCCCGAGTACTACGGGTTGATGCTGTTCGCAAGCGCGGCCCCGGCGGGGTCCAAGCTCCTGCGCGTGGACGGCGCGGCGGCGGGTGACGTTCACACCTGGGCGACGCGCACAGTCGGCGGCACGATCCGGATCACGATGGTCAACTCTGGCTCGCAGGCGAGACGTCTATCGGTGGCGATCGCCGGCGAGCGGCGGGGTCCGGGCCGGCTGGAATGGCTCACCGCCCCGAGCGTGCGAGCACACGGCGGCGTCAGGTTGGGCGGCCAGAGCTTTGCCTCGCCCACGTCGTCGGGGCTCCTCGCCGGGCGGCCCCGATTCTCATCGGTGGCGCCGGTGGACGGACGCTACGCGGTGTCTGTGCCGGCCGACAGCGCCGCCCTGATCGTGCTCTCCCGCCCGTAGCTGGCAACATGCCGCAGATGCCGGATGTCCTCATCTACGGCGATACGGTCCGACACGCCGAGCTTCGCCACGAGCTGCCGCTAGTCGTCCCCGATGCATTTCTGTATGCCGAGGTAGGGGGTTCTCGCCACGTTGTGGTGAGCTCACTCGAGGCCTCGCGGGTCGCCGCCGTCGGTGGCGGGCTGGACGTTCATCCGTTCGAGGAGTTCGGCTTTGACGAACTGCGGGCGGGCGGCGCCGAGTACGGCGACGCTCTGCTCGAGGTGGCCAGCCGCGGCTGCGGGTCGCTCGGGATCGAGCGGGCCGTCGTGCCCGGCGACTTCCCGGTCGAGCTGGCCGATCGGCTTCGCGCCAACGGCATCGAACTCGAGGTGGACCGGCGCCTGTTCGACGATCGGCGCCGGGTCAAGAGCCAGGCCGAGATGGCCGGCATCCGCCGGGCGCAGGTGGCCGCCGAGGCCGGCATGCGCGCGGCCGCGGAGCTGCTCCGGCGCGCCGAGCCGGAGGGTGATGGCCTGCTCGCCGACGGGGAGCCGCTCACCTCCGAACGGATCAAGCTGGCGATCCGGGATGCGGTGGCGGCCGCCGGCGCCAATGCGGGCGACGACCTGATCGTCTCCCACGGGGGACAGACCGCCGTAGGTCACGAGATGGGATTCGGGCCGATCGGACCGGGTGAGCCGGTAATCATCGATCTCTGGCCGCGCGACCCGGCGTCGGCGTGTCACGCCGACATGACGCGAACGTTCGTGGTCGGCGAGGTTCCCGGAGAGCTGCGGCGCTACCACGAGCTGACGTTCGAGTCACTCATCCGCGCGCGGGAGGCGGTGCGCGCCGGCGTGGCCGGACGCGAGGTTCATCGCATCTCCTGTGAGCCCTACGAGCAGGCCGGGATACCGACCCAGCTCACCAAGAAGCCCGGTCAGGTGCTCGAGGAGGGCTTCTACCACTCGCTCGGACACGGGGTCGGACTCGAGGTGCACGAGGCGCCGGCCCTCGGCCGGGCGCCCGACGTGCTGATCGCGGGCGACGTGGTCACGCTCGAGCCCGGGTGCTATCGACCCGGGTTTGGGGGCTGCCGGCTCGAGGACATCGTCCTGGTGACCGACGACGGCGCCGAGGTACTGACCGACTTCCCCTACGACCTCGAACCCTGAGCTCCCTCGCTCTCCGCACGCGCTCGCGACGCGACGCACAAAGGCCCGCTGTCGGGGCGAGAGCGGCCAGAGTTCACGCCGTGGCGTTCCTCCCGCGATCCTGCGGGGTTTGACTTCCTGCGTCGTAGTCGCCCCGACTGGGCGGACACCGCGGCCAGATCGACCGCACTTACACCGGATAACGGTCGGTAGGCGCCGCGTCTTGCTGGCGATGGGATGAAAGTCGGACTATTTACGACTTTCGTCCTGTCCGTGACCTGGTGACCGGGGGCCATTCACGCTGCGCTCGAGCGTGCGTACTCCTCGGCGGTCAACGGGCTCGAGAGCACGAAGTCGGCGGTGGCGCGGTTGCACGCGGTGGGGACGTTGCACATCACCGCGATCCGCAGCAGCGCCCTCACGTCGACGTCGTGGGGCTGGGGCTCGAGCGGGTCCCAGAAGAAGACCAGGAAGTCGATGCGCCCCTCGGCGATCGCAGCCCCGACCTGCTGATCGCCGCCGAGCGGCCCGCTCAGGAAGCGGTTGACGGACAGGTCGAGCTCGTCGGCGATCAGTGCGCCGGTCGTACCCGTGGCGTATAGCTCGTGAGCGGCGAGCGTTCCGCGGTTGTACCGCGCCCACTCGAGCATCTCGGACTTGCAGTTGTCATGCGCGATCAGCGCGATTCGTTTGCTTTCAGGCATCAGCCGCAACACGTCGGCCATGTCGTTTGACCTCCATTCGATTTCCCGGACCACCCCACACGCTAGCGGCACGTCCATCCCCTTCCCGAAGGGGAGCGGACCGGGAAACCCAGCCGTCGGCCGCCCCGACGGACTACGCCTCGTCCCAGACCTCGAGCACGGTCTGGCCGGAGATCACCCCGCCGTCGAGCTCGATCACGGTGGCGCACACCACATTGGTGCCGTCGGCATAGCGGCAGAGCTGGGTGTACGCGGCGCCCGTGTCGTCCAGGACTCGGTGCTTGACCGTGTGGGTCATGTCGCGGCCGTACATGTCCTCGAGCCACGCTTTGATCTCCTCGTGCGTACCGAGGACACGAGGAGTGCCCGGCTGGGAGACCTTGTTGTTGATCGTGACTACCGCGCTGGGTCCGTACATCGAGAGCTGTGTCGCGGCGTCGCGCTCCTCGGCCGCGCGGGCGAACCGCTCGAGGTCGAACGTGGTGGTGGTGCTCATGACTCCTCCTATGTGTTTTGGCCCGCGCAGCCCCGCACGGGCGACACCGATCCCGAGAGGCGAAACCTATCTACTAGTAGGTAAGCCTCATCAGAGGGTGTAACTTACCTCCTAGTAGGTAAGCTGTCAAGACCCGACCAAGGAAGGACTCGATCCATGGCCGTCGCTCGAGACTCAATCCAAGCCGGAACAGCCGAGCGGATCCTCGACATCGCGGAGCGTCTGGTCCAGACCAGGGGCTTCAACAGCTTCAGCTACGCGGATGTGGCGAGCGAGCTCGGCGTCACCAAGGCGAGTCTGCATTACCACTTCCCGGGCAAGGCCGAGCTCGGCCAGGCGCTGATGACGCGTTACGGCCAGCGCTTCTCGGAGGCGCTGGCGCGGATCGACCAGGACCTGCCGAGCGCCCGCGCGCGGCTCGAGGCATACGCCGACCTGTACGCCGACGTGCTGCGCGGCAAGCGGATGTGCATGTGCGGGGTGCTGGCGGCCGAATACGAGACGCTGCCCATGCCAATGCGCGACGAAGTGGTCCGCTTCTTCGACGAGAACCAGCGATGGCTCACCGACCTGCTCACGGCCGGCGAGGCTGATCACACGCTCAGCGTCAGCGGCCGGGTCGAGGACGCGGCGCAGAACATCCTCTCAACGCTCGAGGGCGCGATGCTCGTGGCGCGTCCGTACGGCGACCTGGCCAGATTCGACGCGGCCCGGCGTCAGCTGCTGGCTGGGCTGGAGCCGACACAGCGTCCGCGCACGCGTCGTCGGAAAGCGGCCTAGGCGGAGGCCTCCGACCGGCGGCGGCCGCCCCGGTCAAAGCGAGCGCGATACGCCGCCGTCGATCGGAATCAGGCAGCCGGTCAGGTACGACGCGCGCGCCGAAGCGAGGAAACACACCACTGACCCGACCTCCTCCGGTGCCCCGAACCGTCCGAGGGGGATTGCGTCGGTTTGGGCGCGGGGCGGATCGGCGCCGTACAGCTCGGTCAACCGCGCCGTGGCGATCGAGCCGGGGGCGACGGCGTTGACCGTGATCGCGTCGCGACCGAGCTCCCGCGACAGCGTCTTCAGATACCCCCACACCCCGGGTCGGATCGCGTTCGACAGGGCGAGCCCCGGGATCGGCTCGCGTACCGACACAGACGAGATCGAGATGATCCGACCCTGCCCGCTGGCGCGCAGATGCGGGAGCGCGGCGCCGATCAGCCGCACGATCGGGCGCATCAGGAGATCGAAAGCATCGACGATCGAGTCGTCGGTCAGGTCCCCGGCGGCTCCCAGCGGCGGCCCGCCGCCGTTCAGGACCACGATGTCGAGACCGCCGTGGGTCGCGACCGATGCCCCCACCGCGGCCTCCAGGTCTTCCGGGCTTCGAATGTCGCCGACCGCAGGTGTCCCCGCGATGCGGTCGGCCTCGCTGCGCAGCAGCGATTCGCGGCGCGCGAACATGACCACCTTCGCGCCCTCCTCGCGGAGCGCCTGCGCGCTCGCCAGACCCAGTCCGGAGGACGCGCCCAGCACCAACGCGGTTCGCCCTTCGAGCCCGAGGTTCATGCGCTCAGGCGAAACTGGCCGTGGGCGACGATCTGCGCACTGCCGCCCACCTGGATCGACTCCACTCGCTCTGCGCTGCCGGTGGCCTTGGCATACAGCAACGACGGCCGGTGGATCTCCTCGCCCTGGCGGACTTCGATCTCCTCGCCGAACGCGATCTCGCCGTGGCGCGCCAGGTGAAGCGCGAGCGGTCCCGCCGCCGATCCGGTGGCGGGGTCCTCGGCTACGCCACCCGCCGGATAGAACAGGCGCGTTTTCCAGCGAGAGCCTGCGCCGGCAAAGCAGTCCGCGCCGACACCGAGATCGTTCAGGCGGGCCATGTCGGGCTTGAGCCCGGCGACGTCGCGCTCGTCGGGGAGCTTGACGTACACGAACACCGGACCGTTGCGGTAGACCTCGATCGGCAGTGCGGATGACTCGAGGCCGAGCGCGGACAGCAGTTCGACCGGCTGGTCGAACGGCTCCCACGTCGGGATCGGTTGCTCCATGCGGCCGAATACGACCTGCCCATCGGCGCGCTCGAGCTCGATCGGGACCCGCCCGGCCCCCGTCTCGAGCACCACGGCCTCGGTTCCCAGGGCGGTCCCGAGCGCGAACGCGGTGCCGAGCACGGGATGGCCGGCGAAGGGAAGCTCCTGGGTCGGAGTGAAGATGCGTACCCGGGCGTCGCCGTCGCCTTCGGGCGGCAACACGAAAACGGTCTCGGAGAGGTTCATCTCTCGGGCGAGGCGCTGCATGTCCTCAGCGCTGAAGGGCCGGCCGTCGAGGAACACGCCCAGCTGATTCCCCTCCAGGGGGCGAGCTGTGAAGACATCCACCACCAGGTAGGAATGGAGCTCCGAGCCGCCGAGCCAGTCGGCCCTGCCTGTGTCCAGAAGCGGAGTCACGGCGGTTCGTGAGGCTAGCCGGCTACTGAGGTGGCCGGTAGGTGGCGGCGCCGGCCTTCCGCATCGCCTCCTGCGCCTCGGTCATGTCCATGAGCACGGTCGTCTCGAACTTGGCGAATGAGCCCGACTGTCCCACGGCCATCGCGAGCGCCGCGGCGGTGGCGTTGTCCGGTGCCTCGGCCAGGAAGACGCCGTCGAACTCACCGAGCGCGTACCACAGGCCGATCAGCTTCGCGCCTAGCGAGTCGCACAGCTCCGCGGCCGCCTGCGCCCGATCTTGTGGGTTTTCGACCAGCCCCCGGATGGCGTCGGTCGTGTAGCTGAAACGGCCCAGGTAGAGCGGCATGGTGGCCTCCGATGACCTTCGATCGATGGGTGAGACGAGTCTCTTCCAACGACGGGTCTGGATGCAAGCGACATCGGTCGGCGGCGACTCTACGATGCTGGCCGTGTCCGAGCCAGAACCCGTCGTCGCGATCAGCGGCCTCGCTCCGCTCGGGGCGGCCGACGCGGCCGTGCAGCCCCGCGCGGACTGGACGCCGGTCGTCTGGTACGCACTCGTGGCGGCCGCAATCCAGATGCTGTGGCTGACCTTCGCGGCGATCACCACCGACAGCGCCCATCACTACGGCGTGTCGGTAACGGCGATCGGATGGCTGTCGGAGATCTTCCCGCTGCTGTACGTGATCCTGGCGATTCCCGCCGGCGCGCTGCTCGACGACCGCTTCCGTCCCGCCCTCGGCTGCGCCGCCGGGTTGATGGCGCTCGGCGCGTTCGTCCGCGCCGGCGGTGATTCGTTTGCCTGGGCGCTCACCGGTCAGGTCGCGATCGCCGTCGCCCAGCCCGTAATCCTCAGCGCGGTGGGCAAGTTCGCGGGGGAGTACCTGCCCGAGCGCGACCGCCCGAACGGGATCGCGATCGGGTCGGCCGGGAACTTCGTCGGGATGCTGGTGGCGCTCGGGCTCGGCCCGGTGCTCGCCGCCCACGGCCACCTCGAGCGCCTGCTGCTGGTCGAGGCCGGATTGGCCCTGATTCCTGCGGTGGGCTTGAGCGTGGCGCTGCGACGGCCGGGTCAACCTTCGCCTGAGCACGCGGCGATCGCCGGCAGCGCGGCTCGGTCGCTGTGGAGCATTCCCGAGATGCGCACGCTGTGCGCCCTGGTGTTCCTGGGCTTTGGGATCTTCGTCGCCCTCGCCACGTGGCTGCAGACGCTGCTGCATCCCGACGGAGTGTCGGACACCACGGCCGGCATCCTCCTCGTCGGAATGGTGGTGGCGGGCATCGTGGGGTGCGCCGTGCTCGCGCCCGCGGTGTCCCAGCGCCGGATCGAGCGGCGTTACATGCTGATCGCCACCTTCGTCACGGCGGCCGGGTGTCTGGTCTGTGGCGCGAGCGACTCGCTCGCGGTCCGGGCGGTCGCGCTCACGGTGATCGGGTTCGTGCTCCTGCCCGCGTTGCCGATCGTGATAACCGCTGCCGAGCGCATCGCCGGCCCGCTGGCGGGCACCGCGGGCGCGATCGTCTGGCTGGCCGGCAATCTGGGCGGGCTCGTCGTCGCCCTAATCGTCCAGGCGCTGGTCCATCACCCGTTCCCGGCCTTCGCCGCGATGACCGTGGTCGCCTTGGCCGGGTTCCCACTCGTACTGCGGCTCCCGCGCGCAGCGAAGCCCGAGCGGGCTTAGCCCGATCGGGTCGAGCCCGAGCGAAACCGCGAGAAACCACGGCGTAGCCGTGGTGAAACCGGTGCCACCTACGGTTCCCGATGCACCCCACCGACTCGCGAAGGAACCATGACATGACAGCTACAACCGCCGTTCACGCCACCGGCCTGGTCAAGTCCTTCGGCGCCTTCCGCGCCGTCGACGGCATTGACCTGACGGTAGATCAGGGCGAGATCTACGGCGTCCTCGGGCCTAACGGCGCCGGCAAGACCACGATGCTCAAGATGCTGGCCACGTTGCTACCGATCGACGCCGGGCACGCCTCGGTGTTCGGGGTCGACGTCGCCCGGGAGCCGCATCGCATTCGCCAGCTGCTCGGCGTGACCGGGCAGTACGCGTCGGTCGACGACGATCTCACCGCGGCCGAGAACCTTTGGCTTTTCGGTCGGCTCCAGGGTCTGCGGTCAGCCGAGGCCCGCGCCACCGCCAAGCAGTTGCTCGCACAGTTCGATCTCGAAGACGTCGCGAACAAGCCGATTGGGCAGTTCTCCGGCGGCATGCGGCGCCGGCTGGACCTCGCGGCCAGCCTGATCACCCGGCCGCCGCTGATCTTCTTGGACGAGCCGACCACAGGCCTTGACCCGCGCACGCGCGGGCAAATGTGGGACACGATCCGCGGCCTCGTCGCCGACGGCTGCACCGTGCTGCTCACGACCCAGTATCTCGACGAGGCCGACCAGCTGGCCGACCGCATCTCGGTCATCGACCGCGGCCGCAAGGTGGCGGAGGGCACTCCGGACGAGCTCAAGAGCTCGGTCGGCGACTCCACGCTCCAGCTGCAGCTCGCCGCCGGCGCCGATCGGGAGCTGGCCGCGCAGGTGGTCGGGCGGGTCGTCGGCCAAGAGCCGGTGCTGACCCCCGGGTCGGCACGCATGAACGTACCCCTCGATGACGCCGACGATGCCGCTGACGTGCTGATCGCGCTTCGTCAGGCCGACATTCCGATCGCCTCGGTCAGCGTTGACAAACCGACGCTCGACGAGGTGTTCCTCGCGCTCACCGGCCACGACACCGGCGAGGGCGAACAACTCGACGCAGAAACCCGCGACCAGCCCGCCCTGGAGATCCGATGAGCACCCTCACGTTCGATCCGACGCCCACCGCCCAGGCCGCGACGCCCGCGGTTGATCCCGCCGCCGCGGTCGCCCGCGCCCGCCCGCGGATCAGCCCGGCCGAGACGGTAAGCCAGACATTGTCGATGGCCTGGCGGGCGCTCAAGAAGATGCGGCGCAATCCAGAGCAGTTCTTCGACGTCACGATCCAACCGCTGCTGTTTACCGCGATGTTCGCCTACATCTTCGGCGGCGCCATCAGCGGAAACGTGCAGCGCTACCTGCCGCTGATAATTCCCGGGATCGTCGCCCAGACGGTCCTGACCACGTGCATGTCCACCGGCGTGCAGTTGCGCGAGGATATGGAGAAGGGCGTGTCCGACCGCTTCAAGGCCCTCCCGATCGCGCGGATCGCCCCGCTCGCCGGTCCGATGGTCGCCGACCTGGTGCGCTACCTGATCGCCGCCAGCCTGACCTTCGTGGTGGGGGTGATCATCGGGTACCGCCCGCACGGTGGCCTGCTCGGCGTCCTGGGCGCGATCGTCCTGGCGGTCTTCACGGGCTGGGCGATCGCCTGGATCTTCACCTGGTTCGGCATCCTTGCCCGGAGCGCTCGGGCCGTTCAGGGCTACTCGATGTTGGTCCTGTTCCCGCTCACCTTCCTGTCCAATGCGTTTGTTCCGGTCGGCACCCTGCCGGGCGCACTGAGGACGTTTGTGAAGATCAATCCGGTCTCGCACCTGGTGTCCGCTACGCGCGACCTCGCCAACCACGGCGTGGTCAGTGGCCAGGTGGGGTGGACGCTCCTGGCTGGCCTGGTCGTGATCGCGATCTTCGCCCCGCTCTCGGTCCGCAGCTACAAACGGCACCTGTAGGCACAAGGAGGATCATCCCGGGAGCTGTTCGACGAGCGCTCGCGCCTCGTTCAGCAGCTCCCGGGGGTCCCGCTCCCGGTAGTGGGCCTTGAGTTCGGCGAGCCGCCCCGGCGCAGATTCCTCGACCCGGGGCGCCAGCCGTTCCCATCCCAGCGTCGGGACGGTCCGGTTATAGGCGAATCGGTTTGCCAGCGCGAGCAGCGCGAGCACATCGTCACCCGACGCCGCCCGGCGCAGCAGTCCCCAGCTGCCGAGGGCGAACATCATCTGCCCGGTGACCGGATAATCGAGATGTACGTTCGCCGGGTCGAGCGCGTTGACCGCATCCTCCCGGCATTGGGCGAACAACTCGGCACCGTGGGCTACGTCCGGGCCGGCCGCGTAGTGAGCGTGAGCGTTCAGAGCCGCCGAGACGCCGAACAGCACCCACGGCTCGGCGCCGGTGCGGGGTATGCCCGGAAGCTCGAACTCGCGCATGTGGATCGCGCATTGGCGGTAGATCCGTAGGCCGCTCGGATGCTCACCTCGCGCGAGGGCCAGCTCGGCATGGCAGGTCTCCCGGAAGAGCGCCCCAGCGAAGAGCGCATGGCTCTCCTCGGTACGGTCGACCACCTCGAGCTCGGCCTCGGCGTCGTCGAGCCGTCCCTCGGCGATCGCGCAGAGCACGAGTAATGCGTGGAGCTGAACCTCATCGTCCCGGGCTCCCAGCCGCCGCATCACGCTCAGGGCGGAGCGGGCATGCTCGATCGCGGTCCCGGTGTCACCTAGCTGCATGGCGAGCTGCGCCAGATGGTTTCGGAGCATTGCGGCATGCCAGGGTCCGTTGTCATCGCGCAGCAGCCGGAGCGCCCGCTCGGCCGCCTCGATCGAGCCCGCCGGATCGCCGGTGTTCTCGCGCACCTGGCTCAGCCAGTGCAGCGCCGTGGCAGCGGTGTCGCGATCGGGATCCTCGGCGAGCGCCTCGAGCCGACCGGCGAAGCTTTCGGGATCAGCCGGGTCGTAGGCCAGCATCACCTCGGCATTGGCGGTCAGGCGCGAATCACGCCCGGCCCCTGGGCCCAGTCGCCGCAGCAGCGCCCAGATCGACGCGGTTCGCTCGTGGCCGGCGACCATCGCGTTGGTCAGCAGGATCGCCATCGCGGCCCGGGTTGTGTCCTCGAGCTCTTCTGGCGGGTGCCAGCCGCTGACCACGTCGGCCACGGCGTCGGTCAGGGCGATCAGACGAGCGTGCTCACCGCGCATGGCCCAGAAGATCCCCAGGGCGGCGAAGAGCTCGACAAGTGTTCCCGGGTCGCGATCGGAGATCGCGACCCGCAGGTCATCGGCCAGGTTTATCTCCTCCGCGCCAAGCGCATCGATCGCGGCAAATTGCTCGGCCCCGGCCAGCCGCCGGCCGTGCTCGCGCGCGTAGGCGACGGCCCATTGCCGCTGGGTCGCGCGTGCCTCTATGTCCTCGCCCGCATCCACCAGCTGCATGCGGCCGAATTCGCGGACGGTCTCGAGCATCCGGTAGCGGAGCCCGGGCGCCGTTTCCCGGATGCTGACCAGCGACTGGTTGACCAAGCCGTCGATGGCGTCGACCGCGTCGTCGCCGAGGACCGCGACCGCCGCCTCGAGCGTGAATCCGTCGTTGAACAACGCCAGCCGCCGGAGCGCTCGCCGCTCGTCTAGATCGAGCAGGTTCCACGACCAGTCGATCACCGCGAGAAGCGTCTGGTGACGATCGGGCGCGCTGCGATCGCCGCCGCGGAGCAACGCGAACCGGTTCTCGAGGCGGCGGTCGATCTCCTCCACCGACATCGCGCGCACCTTGGCCGCGGCGAGCTCGATCGCCAGGGGCAGACCATCCAGCCGCGTGACGATCCTTCTCAACACCTCGTCGGCGAGCTGCACCCCGGGCCGTGCGGCCACTGCCCGCTCGCGGAACAGCTCCGCGGCGTCGCCGACCCCTAGCTCGCCGAGCAGGTACACCCACTCGGCCGCGATCGCCAGCGGCGCTCGGCTGGTGGTCAGCACCCGTAGCTCGGCCGTGGTCGAGACGAGAAACGCGACGAGTTCCGCGACGGTCCCGATCAGGTGCTCGCAGTTGTCGAGCACCAGCAGACTGGGCGACTGCCCGAGGTGCTGCGCGATCCGAGTTCGCACGTCGGCCCGCTGCTCGGGCGCCAGTGCGCGACGACCGCTGACCGAATCGCGGACGCCGAGCATGGACCCAATCTCGCCGACCACGTCCTCGGGTGAGCTCACGCCGACCAGCTCGACGACGTGGACGACCGGCGTGTCAACGTCACGCGCGAGGACGTGCGCGAGCCGCGTCTTTCCCAGTCCTCCGGGACCGACGATCGAGACGACTCGGTTACTCCTCATCAGGGCGCGGAGCCGTTCGAGATCGCGATCGCGGCCGAGTAGCCGCGTCGCGTCGTACCGCAGGCCGCTGCGAACCGGCTGATCAAGCGCCAGTAACTCGCGATGGGCGAGCTGCAGCGGCGCGCCTGGATTGGTCCCGAGGCGTTCGCGAAGATCGCGCCGGTAGGCCTCGAAGCGCTCGAGCGCGGCGCCCGGTCCGCGAACCACAGCCTCGCTGCGCAGGAGGTCGGCCAGGAGTGATTCGTCGTCGGGGCGTTCTGTGTACGCCGCCTCGAGCCCGGGCAGCGCGTCGGCATGCGCTCCGATCCGGCTGCACGCCCGCGCCAGGATCAGGTGGGCGGCGGCCAGGTCCGCCGCGGCGGCGCGGCGGACCTCGGGCAGCGGGCCGTCGCCGGCGTCGGCCGTCGTCGGCATGCCATCGGCGAGCGCGAGCGCGCTCCGAGCAAGCTCGGCGGCCGCCGCGGCGTCTCGCTCCAGCGCCGCCCGCGCGTCGCGAACGAGCGCGCAGAGCCGCGCGCTGTCGACCTCGCCCGGCTCGACCCCGAGGCGATAGCCGACGCCGTCACGCACGATCACGTCTGGTCCGCAGACGCTCCGCGTGCGCGACACGAGCACCTGCAGGCTCTTGGTCGCGTTCGCGGGTGCCTCGTCTCCCCAGATGCGCTCGACGAGGTCCTCGGCTCGCACCGTCCGGCCGCCGCTGGCCGCCAGCGCCGCGAGCAGCGCCTGGGGACGATCGCCCACGACGACCGTCCCCCGCCAGCGCACATCGTCGAGCAGCGTCAGCGCTACGGGCACATGGTCAGTCTAAGAAGTGGCCGGAGCCCGGCTCTCGACCAGCGTGTCCCCGGTCTCGAGCAGCGTCTTGAGATTGGAGAGGATGTGCGGCCATCCTTGGCTGACGGTCTCCAGGACCTCGCTTTCGGGCTCGAAGCCGTCATGGATCACAGTGAGCTTGACGAACTCGCCGAGATCTTGGATGTCGAAGGACACCTTGGAGCGCGGCTCGGCGGCCACACGCTCGAGGAACTCCTTCGGGAAGCCGACACGCTCGGCCGCTTGCTCTTGCCACTCCGGCGTGAACGTGTGCCAGGTGTAGGCGAGCCGCTGATAGGGCTCGGCCTCGAGCACGACCTGGCCCGGATCGGCGATCGCCAGATCCCACTGATGCAGGGTCATGGTTGAGCCGGGATTCCAGTCTGAGTCGAATGCGACACCCCAGTAGCGCTCGGTGAAGGCCGGCTCGGTCAGCGCCTGCCAGACCTGCTCGGGGGTGCTGCGGATGAAGGTCGTGTAGACGAAGGACGGTTTGTCCATGGGGTGATCCTCCAGGGCTCGTTTGAGGTCCGACAGGGCGCGAACCCGGTCGCGGTCGTACTGGTTGATCCACCGTTCCGAGATCGCGTTGATGGGCGCCGGGTTGAGGTAGTGGAGCTTCTCGCGCCCCCGCCAGACCGTGGTCACGAGCTGAGCGGCCTCGAGCACCGCGAGGTGCTTGGACACGGACTGCCGGGCCATGTCCATGTCCGCGCACAGCTCGCTCAGCGTCTGACCGTTGCGGGCGTTGAGGCTGTCGAGCAGCCGGCGGCGGCCGGGGTCGGCCAGCGCCCTGAACACGTCGTCGATCTCAGGTGGATAGGCAGCCATAAGGCTGCATAACTATATGCAGCCTGGAGGCTGCATGTCAAGCCTCTCCGACGGAAACGGCCGCATACCAGCTAGGGGGAAGACGCGAATGGGCCCTGGGGGTGCAGACGAAAGGGTTCCGTACAGGCACCATTCCCGGCATGCCCGCGCGGGCCGACCTCGACGCAGAGTCTCGACAGTGGCTGTCCCAGCTTCGGGTTGGGCACCCGCGCTACGACGAGGCGCTCGGCACGCTCCATGACGTGTTCAGGCGGGTCGCCGCGTTCGAGCTCTCGCGACGCCGCCACCAGTTACGGGGCGTCGGTGGTCCCGAGTTTGACGACCTCGCACAGCAGGCCGCCGACGACGCGCTGATCAACGTCCTGGACAAGCTCGATGACTTTCGCGGGCTCAGTCGCTTCACGACCTGGGCGTACAAGTTCGTCATGTTCGAGGTGTCTGCCAAGGTCGCGCGGCACGCGTGGCGCCGGCAGTCGCCGAGCGCCGAGGAGCCCGAGTGGGACCAGCTGCCCGACGTGTCGGGACTGCGACCCGACGACTGGCTCGAGCAGCGGGCGCGACTCGAGGCGCTGTCGCAGGCGATCGGCGAACTGACCGACCGCCAGCGCGAGGTCTTCGTCGCAGTCGCTCTCAACGAGGTCCCGATCGACGTGGTGGCGCTGAAGCTTGGGACCAACCGCAACGCCGTCTACAAGAACCTGTTCGACGCCAGACGCCGGCTGCGGGCAAGAATGGCCGCCGCCGGGCACCCAGTGAGCGAAGAGAGCGTTCGCGACATCGCGACGACCGGCGCCGCGCGCCTTGGTCCTCCTGCGGCGGGATGGTCGCGGTGACGCTGCAATGCGTGATCGTGGATGACAGCCCAGCCGTCCTCCGCGCCGCCAGCGAGTTGCTTGAGCGTCAGGGCTTGGTGGTGGTGGGCGTCGCCGCGAATTGCGAGGAGGCCGTGCGCCTGATGGAGCGCGTCGAGGCCGACGTGGTGCTCATCGATATCGATCTCGGCCGCGAGAGCGGCTTCGATCTTGCTCGGCGCCTCGCGGGCAGAGCAGACAGGCCGGGATCACCGAGCATCCTGACCTCTACGCACGACGGGGCGGACTTCGCGACGTTGATCGCGGCGAGTCCCGCGATCGGCTTCCTGCCCAAATCGGAACTGTCGGCCGAGGCGATCCGGCGGCTATTGACGGGCGCTCAGGACGAGGGGCGGTATTGAGCCTGGAGGAACGTGATCACCGCGAGCACGCGGCGGTGATCGTCCGCAGTCTCAGAAAGCCGCAGCTTGCCCAGGATGCTGCGGACATGCTTATGGACGGTGCCCTCGGTGACCCAAAGCTGGCGGGCGATCCCCGCGTTGGACCTGCCTTCGGCCATCAGCTGCAAAACCTCGCGTTCGCGTGGCGTAAGTTCGATGAGGGGATCCTGAATCCGGCGCGCGGCGACGAGCTCCTTGACCAGCGCGGGGTCGATGACCGCGCCGCCAGCCGCGATCCGCTCGAGCGTCTCGAGAAAGTCGCTCACTTGGGTGACCCGGCTCTTCAAGAGATAGCCCACCCTTTGCCCTTCCGAGAGCAGATCCACGGCGCGATGGACCTCAACGTGCGCCGAGAGCACGAGGATGCCGATCTCGGGGAATTCCGTGCGGATCGCCTGCGCGGCATCGAGACCCTCGGTCGTGTGCGAGGGCGGCATGCGGATGTCCAGCACGACGAGGTGGGGGAGGTGCTCACGCACCAGCCGCATCAGTTCGGGCACGTCGCCGGCCTGACCAACGACCTCGAAGGGCGAGCGTGCGAGCAGGCTCGCGATGCCCTCGCGCAAGAGGACGTCGTCGTCTGCGATCACCACACGGAGGTCTCCCACGGCCGGCAGCGTCATTTTGGCATTGGAATGGCTGGCGGCTTCGACGTGGCCCAGGGCGCCGCGCTAGCCTGCGAGCCCCAGGAGAGTCATGACTGCAACCACCGACGACGTCCGAAGCGCGGTGCAACGACTCGCCGGGGCGCTGCTCGAGGACGTAGATCGGATCACCGCTCGCAGCGTCGCGCGCATGCAGGAGCTGCTGCCCTCCTACGCCAACGTCCCGGCCGACGCGCTGTTCCCGGTTACGTTGACCAATACGCGAAACCTGCTGGAGGCGGTCCTTGATCCCGACGCCGATCCCGCGCCGGCCGACCGGCACTTCCTGCACTCGGGCGAGACCCGACTTACCCAGGGGATCACCGCAGACGAAATGCTGCAGGCGTGGCGCATCGGTCTGGAGACGGTGCGCGAGGAGGCACACCCATTAGCGAAGCGGCTCGAGGTGACCGACGCCGCTCTACTTGAGTTTGTCGAGGCCACCTTGCAGTGGGGCGATATCGGGATGCGCTCCTCGGCGGCCGCGCACCGCGAGGGAGAGATGCGCAAGCTGGAGCGGCTCGCCGCGGAGCAGGCGGCGCTCCGGCGCGTGGCCGAACTCGTCGCGCGGCAGGCGCCGCCGGAGCAGGTATTCGCGCTCGTCAACGAGGAGCTGAGCCGCGTCCTCGGAGTCGACCTGATGGCGCGGACCGTCAGGTTTGAGTCGGACGGGACCGCCACGATCCTGGCTGCGCGGGGCGGCCCCAAGGACCTGTTAGCCCCAGGGACCAACACGCCTCGCCCGGAGGGAGGGATCCTCGACCAGGTGCTTGCGACCGGCCGTCCGGGCCGCGTCGACGACTACGCGCTCCTGACCGGTCCGCTTGCCGTGGCTCTGCGCGCGGCGGGTATCGGATCGGCGGCCGCCGGGCCCATCGTCGTCGACGGTCGAACCTGGGGCGCGATGGCGGTGTCGTCTGGAGAGCTCTTGCCCCCCGGAACCGAACACCGTGTCGCTCAGTTTTCAGAGCTTGTGTCCACGGCGATCTCGAACATCGAATCGCGAGCGCGGGTGGAGCAATTGGCAGCCGAGCAGGCGGCGCTGCGTCGCGTGGCCGAGCTCGTCGCTCGCCAAGCACCGCCTGAGCAAGTGTTCGGCCTCGTTACCGAGGAGCTCAATCGCTTGCTGGACGCCGGCACTGTCGGTACGGGCCGGTTCGAGCCGGACGGGACGGTGACGATCATGGCGGTGCGGGGCACGGCGCAGGACGCGTTCCCCCCCGGCGCAAATGTCGCGCTGGAAGGAGGAAGCGCGATCGAGCAGGTGCTCCGCACCGGTCGCCCCGCCCACATCGAGAACTACGACAGCGTCGGCGGTCAGCTCGGCACCGTCATGCGCAGGTTGGGTGCGGGTTGGGCCGCGGCAGGTCCCATCGTCGTTGACGGGCGGCTGTGGGGCGCCATGACGGTTAACTCTGGTTCGGCGGCGGCATATCCTGCCGGGGCGCAACAGCGTGTGGCGCAGTTCGCAGAGCTTGTCTCGACGGCGATCTCGAACATCGAGTCGCGGGCGAGGGTGGAACGACTCGCCGCCGAGCAGTCCGCGTTGCGGCGCGTGGCGACGCTCGTGGCGCGGACGCCCGCGTCGGAACAGATCTTCTCCACGGTCGCTCGCGAAGTCGCGTCGGTCTTGAATGTGCCCGGTGTGATCGTTCAGTCCTACGAGGCCGACGGAACGATTCTCACGTTCGGCGAAGCCTTTGGCCCGGAGCTCGCGGGCGCGCAACAGTTCTTCGCCGTCGGTAGTCGGATGCCGCTCGATCCCGGAAGCCTGGCCGCCCAGGTGTTCGAGACACATCGTCCGGCGCGGCTCGATGACTTCTCGACGCTGCCGGGAGCAATCGGAGACTTGGCCCGCGCGGCGGGTCTCGGCTCGGGCTGTGCCGGTCCGATCATGGTCAATGGTGCCCTGTGGGGCAAGATGTGCGTCTTCTCGCGGGTGGGAACGGTTCTTCCCGCCGGGACCGAGAATCGACTCAACGACTTCATAGAGCTCGTGGCCACGGCGATCGCGAACTACGAGTCGCGAGCCAAGGTGGAGCGATTGGCGGCCGAACAGTCCGCACTGCGGCGGGTGGCGACGCTGGTCGCGCGTGAACATTCCCCCGATGAGCTGTTCGAGAGACTGGTCGAGGAGCTAGGGGTGCTGTTGGAGGTCGACGCCACCGCGATTCTCCGCTACGAGGCCGACGCGAGTGTCACGGTGCTCGCGGGCTGGAGCGACGGGGCGATCACTCTCCCGGTAGGCGCGCGGTTACCGCTCGAGGGGGAGAACTTGTCCAGCGAGGTACACCGCACCGGGTTAGCGGCGCGCAAGGCAGACTACGGCGGCAGGCCGGGTGTTATCGCGGCCACGGTCCGCGAGCTCGGCATCCGCTCCGCTGTCGCTAGCCCGATCGTGGTCGAGGGAGTGACGTGGGGGGTGATCGCCGTACTCTCGCGCCGCCCAGAGGCGCTCCCGTCCGACACCGAGGCGCGGATTGCGGAGTTCACCCAGCAGGCCGGCCTGGCCGTGGCCAATGCCAAGAGCCGCTCCGATCTCGCGCAGTCGCGGGCACGGATCGTCCGAGCCGCGGACGAGGCCCGCCGGCGCTTCGAACGCGACCTGCACGACGGTGCCCAGCAGCGGCTCGTGTCCCTGGGGCTCGAGCTGCGCACGGCCGAGGCGACCGTGCCACCCGAGCTTGGCGATCTCCGGGATCGGCTCTGCCGTCTCGCAACCCGAGTGAACGATGTGCTCGACGATCTGCGGGAACTGTCACGCGGCATTCACCCGGCGGTGCTATCGGAGGACGGACTCGGCCCGGCGCTCGCCTCGCTGGCACTAAGGTCGGCGGTTCCCGTCGACCTCCGTGTCGATCTCGGTGCCGAACGCTTCGAGGAGCCCATCGAGGTCACTGTCTATTACGTTGCGTCAGAGGCGCTGACGAACACCGCCAAGCACGCCCATGCGTCACGCGTGGAAGTGAGAGCCACGCAACGCGACGGCTGGCTCGAGCTGACTGTCAGCGACGACGGACAGGGCGGCGTGGACGCTTCGCGCGGCTCTGGGCTCACGGGACTCGTCGACCGGGTTGAAGCCATCGGCGGCACGATCCACATCGACGGCCGCCAGGATCTCGGGACCGCGATCCACGTCAAGCTGCCGATCAGGTTGATCCGCGGCTGACTATTCCGTCGGCCGGGCAGGCTGACGCTTGAACGGTAAGACGACCGCTGGCGCTGCGCACTATGAGTGCACAACGACCTGCTCCGGGGCTGGACGAACAGACGGCGATACCGACGAGAGGGATAAATGAACGACACGATGAAAGCCGTCAGCCAGAACGAGCTCGGCGGTCCTGAAGTCCTCAAGCTCGTCACCCTCCCGACCCCCGCACCGGCGCTCAGCGAGAATCTCATTCGCGTGCACGCAGCCGGCGTTAACCCGATCGACGCCGTTAACCGGCAAACGGGTGCGCTGATCGGCACCCTGCCCTTCGTGCTCGGTTGGGACGTATCCGGCACGGTCGAAGCAGTCGGTCCGGGGGTGACTCTGTACAAGCCCGGAGACGACGTGTTCGGAATGCTCCCGTTCCCGCAGGGCCACGGTGTCAACGGCGCGGCCGGCGGGATCGGGCACCTGGCGGTACAGATCGCCAAGGCTCGCGGCGCCTACGTGACCGCGCTGGCGTCGACGGCCCATACCGACTTCGTCCGCTCGCTGGGCGCCGACGAGGTGATTGACTACGCGCGCACCGATTTCACGCAGGCAGTCAAAGAGCAGGACGTCGTTCTGGAAGTGGTGGGCGGCGACTATCCCGGCCGGGCGATTGACGTGCTCAAGCCGGGGGGGACCCTTGTCTCAACGCAGCCACCGAGTCTCGAGTCGGTGGCACAAGAGGCCAGCAAGCGCGGCGTGCGTCTCGCGGGCTTGTACGTCGAGGCCGACGAGGTGGGTATGTCCGCGTTGGCGGATCTTGCCGCCGCCGGCGAGCTGACACCGACCGTCTCAGCGACCTTCCCGCTCGAGAAGGCCGGCGCGGCTGAGGCGTACAAGAACGGTCCGGGCAAGGTGGTCCTCACGGTTATGTGAGCGCCGCGCAACCAATCACCGTGAAACAGCCACCACGAGGAGAGACCATGAAAAAGATCAAACGTATCCTCGCGCTGACCAGTGTCTTCGTCGGTTTGTCTGTGTTGCCAGCCGGAGCGTGGGCGGATGCTCCCACCTGGTTCAGCAATCCAGGGAACGCTGTGTTTGTCCAAACCAACAATGCCGACGGTAACGCGGTCGTCGCGTACACACGCGGCGCGGACGGAGCGCTCACCCGGGCCCGGGCGTATCCGACCGGCGGCCTCGGAGGCCAGCTCGCCGGGTCAGTCGCGGATCACCTCGCCTCGCAGGGGTCACTGACCTATGACACGGCGCGCCGTCTGCTCTACGCGGTCAACGCCGGCAGCGACACAGTGACCGTGTTCTCGATTCGTGGGGACGGGCTCAGACGGGTCCAGACGGTCCCCTCTGGCGGCAGCTTCCCGGTGAGTGTCGCCATCCACGGAGATTTGGTCTACGTGCTCAACGCGCTCGACGGTGGCGCGATTCAAGGCTATATCCAGACGCGGTGGGGCCTGTTCCCGGCGACGAGCTGGAACCGCAGCCTCGGGCTTGACCCAACCCTCACGCCGCAGTTCGTCAACGCTCCCGGCGAGGTCGGTTTCACCCCGGACGGCCGGGACCTCATCGTGACCACCAAGGCCAACGGCGACGATATCGATGTCTTCAGGTTGGATCGATTCGGCGGACCGTCCGGCGGCCCCGTGGTGAACGCCGAACCCGGGGCAGTTCCGTTCGGGTTCGTGTTCGGGGCGGCGAACCAGCTGCTGGTCGCGGAACCAGGACCGGATGCCGTGCAGAGCTTCTCGATCGACCCGGGCGGCTCGCTCACGGCCGGGCAGCACGTGGCCCCCTGACCGGTCAGGGGGCCACGTGCTGGATCGTCCGCGACGGACGCTACCTGTACGCGTCGAACGCCGGCAGCGCGAGCGTTTCCGGGCTCGAGATCGGTCCGGCGGGCCTGAGCCTCCTCGGCAGCACAGCGACGGATGCCGGGACGATCGACGCCGCCGCCTCCTCCGACGGTCGCGATGTGTACGTGCAGACAGGCGTTGCCGGGGTCGTTGACGAGTACGCGGTCGGCCGGAACGGCGGGCTGACCGAAATCGGCTCGGTCGCGGTTCCGAACGGGGTCGGTCAAGAAGGGATCGTCGCCCTGTAAGGCACGGCCGGGGGTAAGAAGCCGCCGCCGCGGTCGCACTCATGTTGCGAGAAGCGCCACGAGCGGCGGCCCCAACCCTGAAAGGCGATCGCATGAGCCCACGCGCCAAGACCACCGAGGACCGGAATTCGCAACTGAGCCGCAGCGAGCTGATCGGGCTGGGCAGGACAATCGTTCGCGACCGGTTGGAGAGCGTGGGGTGCACCGTGGAGGCGCCCCGCAGCCTGGTCGGCGGCAGCCTTCAGGTGAGCACTCCCTCCGGCCGGTCGCTTGACGTGTTCGTGTCGACTCAGCGGGTGGGGGGTTACGTCTTCTGGACCAAGCGCCGGTTTCAGCCCGCCGCCGACCGATTCGCGGCGATCGTGCTGCTGACGGAGGCCGAGGATCCTGCTGTGTACCTCGTGCCCAGCACCGAGTGGCTGAACGCCTCGCCGCCGCTCAAGGATCGTCCGAACATCGGCAAACGAAGTGAGCCCGAGTACGGCATCTCGGTGGCTCGCTCGTCTCTGCCGGCCCTGGCGCGGTATGCCTGGGACGAAGGACTGCACTACCTGCGATAGCTAGGGCCCCTAGTTCTGACTCGCGGCGCTAGTCGGCCTCGGACGGCTCGGGCTGCCACACCGTTGCCGCGCCGCCTCTGGGGGTGAAGGCCTCGAGCAGCAACTGCCCAAGCACGGCGGCGGTAAGGAGCACGACGAAGATGACCGGCGAAAGTTGCCCGCCGACTGCGGCCAGCGTAAGCGTGACTGCGGCGAGGCCAATCCGGCCCAGGAAGGTCCGGTCTCGAAGGGACGTCCATTCGGCTCCCAAGTGGATCGCCGCCAGCGACAAAGCAAACGCCCCGATCCCTCCGGCGAGCGCCCAGCGGGTCGCGGCGCTCAGGGACGCGTGCGCCGCCTCGGTGACGGCGAGTCTCGTGCCTTCGCCGAACGCGGCCACACCGGCCAGCAGCGGAAAGTGGGCGTAGACGTAGACCAGCCCGAGCGCTCCCCGCCCGACGACGGAGGTGTCGGCGAGGTCGAAATAGATCCACCACAGGGCGAGTGTGATCACGAAGCAGAGGCCGGCGACGAGCCAGGAGTCGAAGGTGAACTCGAATCCGGAGACGCCTGCGACCACCGCCACCACCGATTCGCCGAGCACGATGATGAAGAAGGTTCCGAACCGCTCGGTGAGGTGCGATATGACGATCGATCGCGCCTTCAGCGCGGCCCAGGCGCGCGTGGGTACCGCGAGGTCGATCACCATGGCCAGGCCCCAGAGCACGTAGCGAAAAGGGCTCGGCACAAAAATCGAGACGAGCCAGAGCAGGGTCGTGGCCGAGTAGCCGAGGATGTATATGTCAGTCAGCCTTCGGCCCTCTCCGGCAACGTGGCGGCGCGCGCGGATATACAGGCAAATCAGCAACGAGCGAAGGACCACATATCCGGCCGCGAACCCCACCGTTCCACCCTGGCCACTCATCACCCGGTGGAGGTTCACCGCGATCGCGGCTATCGCCAGCATGGCGCCCGACTTCGCCAACCGAAAGATCAGGTCATCGGTGTCGAACCGGTTGGCGTAGAGGGTGTAGAGAACCCACGCCCAGACGACCACGACGAACAGGGCCGCGAAGCGCGCGAACACGGCCGCGGACGGCTCGTGCACCAGCGGCGCGCCGAGCTGGGCCACCGCCGCGGCGAACACGAGATCGAAGAACAGCTCGAACCATGTCGCGTGGCGGTGCTCGTCTGGGTCGCCGGTCGTGCGCAGCCGGGGCGGCTCGAACCGAAACGTCCCGCCGGCGCCGAGATACCGGGCGTCGCGGGCAGCAGCCTCGGCGGCGCCCGTCGGACCGGCGTCAGGCGGGAGCGGCGTCTCGGCCGGGGCGCTTGTAGAACTGGGTCTCGCCATTCCCGAACGACCAGTTTTCCGCCGCCGTCTCCACCACTGAGATCAGTATGTCTGCGGGCCGGACGCCAGGGTCCTCTGCGAGGCGCTCGACGATCCTCCGGTACATCGCGAGCTTGGCGTCGACGGTCTTGCCGGGCGCCCAGAACACCTGAATCTGAACCAGATCATCGCTTCGGTCGATCCCAAGAAACGGTCCGTAGGCGAACTCGTGCTCGCCGTGCTCGGTGATCGCCATGAAGCGGTCGCCTTCCTTGATGGCGACCGTCTCGAGCATCGCCTCGTAGATCTCGTCCATCAATGCTTGCTTGTACTCGGGCGACTTGCCCTCGCGGATCGCGATACGGGTGACTGGCATGTCCTGGCCTCCTTACTGGTCTTGGCACGAAGCGTCTGGTTAGAGGCGAGCCGCGGAAGGCTTCTTACGCCGCGGAGACTTCGACGTTCAACGCATCGCTGAGCCCGCGACGGGCGACGCGGCTGGGTAGCGCGCGATCAGCTCGTCGGCGATCGCGTCCAAGTCGTCGCCGATGTAGTTCGGCTGCGGACCCACGTCCAGCGGGGCGTTGTCCTTTCGGAGAATGAGCCCGGCCTGCCAACCGGCCGCGAGGGCGCCCAGGATGTCCCAGACATGGCAGGCGATGAGGCAGATGTCGCCAGGATCGACCTCGAGCTCGCTCGCCACCGAGTGATAAGCCTCCTGCGCCGGCTTGTGGCGGCGCACTGTCTCATCAACGCTGAATCGACGCTCGAACAGGTCGATGACGCCTCCCTTCTCGAGCTGGCGCCCCGAGATCTCGAGCGTGTTGTCGGTCAGGGTGAACAGACGGAAGCCGTGGTCGCGCAGACGGCGCAGAGCTGCGGGAACCTCGGGATGGGGCGGCATCGAGGCAAACCGGTCGGTGAGCTCGGCGGCGTCGGCGTCAGTGATCGTGATGCCGCGGGTCGCCGCAAGCATCGCCAGCACGGCACCACCGATGTCCGTGAACGGCACGTACACGCCGGCCAACGTCAGCGCCTCCGAGTACGTGATCAGGTTGGCGAACCACAGCCGCATCGCCGCGGGATCATCAAAGATCCGATCGAACGTGGGACGGATGGTTTCAAGGTCGAGCAGGGTCTCGTTGACATCGAACACGATGATCGGTCGTTCGCTCATGGGAAGCTTCCTTTCCGGGGGCTGGACACCCTATGGGTATCTCGCTCGCGGGCCTTCTTACCGCTCGCGCGCAGGACGTAGTCGCGATGGGGTAAGAACCGGCGCGCCGATGGCGCTCATGAACTCACATGGGCCGTGCACGACCGGCCCACCCGACGTGGGAGCAGATATGACGGCATATCGAACGATCGACGCGAACGGCGGCGAGATCTTCTATCGCGAGGGCGGAGACCGGTCTGAGCTGACGCTGCTTCTGTTGCATGGCTTTCCCAGCTCCTCAGCTCAGTACGAACAGCTGATGGGGCGCCTGGCCGGCAGCTGTCACGTGATCGCGCCCGATTACCCGGGGTTCGGTCAAAGCCCGCCGCTGAGCGGGACAACGACGTTCGATCGGCTCGCCGACGCGATCGACGCGTTCATCGAAGTCAAGGGCCTGGACCGCTTCAGCCTGTACATGTTCGACTTCGGATCGCCGGTCGGCTTCCGGATCGCGACCCGTCACCCCGAGCGCGTCGAGGGACTCGTGCTCCAGAACGGCAACGCCTACGAGGTTGGTCTCGGCCCGGGCATGCAGGCCCTGATGCCCTACTGGAAGGACCGGGCGGCGAATGAAGCCGCCGTTCGTGGCTTCCTCACACTGCAAGCCACGCGTTCGCAGTACATCCACGGCGTGGCGGACACCACGACGGTCAACCCGGACCTCTGGGAGCTCGACCAACGCTACCTGGACCTGCCCGGTCGCGACCAGGTGATGCTCGACCTCCTCTACGACTACCAGAACAACGTCGCTTTGTATCCCCTCTGGCAGCAGTACATGCGCACATACACGCCGCCCGCGCTCCTTCCCTGGGGCCGCAACGACGCGTTCTTCCCGCCTGAGGGGGCCCGCGCCTATCTGGCAGATCTGCCCGAAGCCGAGTTGCACCTACTCGACACCGGCCACTTCGCCACCGCGACGCACAACGCCGAGATCGCGGAGCTAATCAACGCGTTCCTCCAGAGTCATGTGGTCGCGCGTACCGCCGCCTAGACCTCTCGCCGGAGGCAAGCCGCTCGCGAGCGCCAACGACTGCCGGGAGGCTTGAAGCCGGACAGCAGCCGCCGCTCGAGGAAAATGCAGCTAGATGACCGATCTTCGTGACCTGGACGAGCTTCTCCGCGCCACGGACGGAGACGCTGGCTGCACGGCGGGTGAGGGCATCCTCGAGGCCTACGTCGAGTTGGAGCTCGCGGGCGAAGACCCCGCGAACGCGTATCCCGGGACGGCGATTCACCTTCAGAGCTGCGACGGCTGCCGTGCCGATCACGACGGCCTGCTCGAGGCCGCACGCCGATTTGGCGACACCACGCCCGAGTAGTCGGGGCGGTCCGTCACCCTCGCCGTCGACGTTCCCCTCCGTGGCCCGAGCACACTCCTCCCAAGCCGCCGGCGTGAGACCAGCTGCCATCCGCGCACTGCACGACTGTTCCGCCGAGCGCGATGTCGCGCTTCCAGTCGCCCACGCACGGATGTCCGTTGCACTCCAGGTTTCCAGCACATCCGCCGAGCGCCATTGCTGCGAGGACCACGGGAGCCAATCTCTTCACGCGGATCACAGCACCAGGGAGAGTCAACCTGATCACGCGCACAGCCTGGCACGCAAGCCGATCAGCGTCACGGGAAGCGGAGGGAAGCGAAGCTGTGCCGGGTAAACTCAGTGAACGGTGGAAGCTACTGGGGTTCCGCGGTGAGGACAGGGGATCGGCTAGCCGCTTCGCGGCATGGAGCCCGTAGGCGCCTGAGGGGACCACTCGCTGTGGGGGCGGCGATGACGGCTGCGTTGCTCTGCTGTTTCGGCTGTGGTTCTTCCGTGACCGGCTCTGCAGCGTCCACAGTCGGAAGCGCGGGCACCGGGGGGGCGAGATCGATGGCCGCGCGGGGGACCTCCGGCTTCGGCTCAAACTGGACCACCTACCACGGGACCGCTGAGGCGACCGGGGTCGACGCGGTGCACACCAGCCTGCTGCCTTCGCGGCGGGCCTGGACCTCGTCGGCCCTCGACGGGCAGCTGTACGGCGAGCCGCTGGTCGCCGACGGCCGCGTTATCGCGGCGACCGAGAACGACACGCTTTACGTGATGGCCGCACGCACCGGGCGCATCTTGTGGTCACGCCACCTGGGGAAGCCCGTGCCCTCCGGTGATCTGCCGTGCGGCGACATCTCGCCCCTGGTCGGGATTACGGGCACACCTGTGATCGACTCCAAGCGCGGCGAGATCTTCGTCGATGCGGACACCTTGATACGCGGCCCGTCTGCCTCTGGTGGTGTGGAGGCGTCGCACCGTCTGTTCGGGCTCGACCTGTTCACCGGGAAGGTCGAGCTGGACGAGCGGGCGATGCCGAACGCCGGCGAGGACCAGCTCGCGCAGCTGCAGCGGCCGGGGCTGGCGCTCGACCACGGTCTCGTGATCATCGCCTACGGTCAGAACGCCGGCGACTGTCCCGGCCCAAACGGTCCTGCCCACGGCTACGTCGTCTCGATCCCGGAGACAGGAGGACGGCTCCACTACTTCCAGATCGGCAGCGGCCGCGATCGGGGAGCGGTGTGGATGGGCGGCAGCCCTCCGGTCGTCGACCCCACCGGGAACATATACGTGGCGAGCGCCGACGGCTACGACCTCGGCGCAGGCCAGCCGTACGACGACAGCGACGCCGTGCTCGAGCTGTCGCCGACCATGCACCTCGAGTCGATCTTCTACCCGAAGGACTGGCAGAAGCTCAGCGCCGACGACCTCGACCTCGGGACCGGGGATCCGGCGCTCGTGCATGGCTTCGTCCTCCAGGTCGGCAAGACGGACACCGCTTATCTGCTTCGCCAGGGACACCTCGGCGGCGAGGAGGGCGAGGTCGCTTCGCTTTCGGTGTGCAGTGGGGACCCCGACGGCGGACACGCGGTCAAGGGCTCGGTCGTCTACGTACCGTGCCCGAACGGTGTGACCGCGATTAAGGTTTCGACGAAGGCGCCGTACCTGAAACGGCTATGGACCGATAACGACGGCGCCGCTGGCGGCCCGATCATCGCCGATGGACTCCTCTGGACGATTGGAGGCGACAACGCGGTGCACGGCCTGGACCCGGCCAACGGCAAGGAGGTCGTCTCGATCCCCTTCGGCGGGTATGCGAACCACTTCCCGACGCCGTCGGTCGGCGACGGCCTGCTGCTGCTTCCGGGCACCGATCAGGTCTTCGCCTTCATGGGTCCGGCCGGCCGGCCGCCCCCACCTCCCGCGAGGTAAGACGCGTTACTCCCGTCTCTTAGACAGTGGAGCGGCCGGCGCAGTCCGCGTCGCTCATTCGGGTGCGACGCGGCCGCCGCGTTTGGCGACGAGGGTGGTTGGGGCGCAATCCCCCCGGGTGAGCTCGCGGCGCATGGCCAGGCGCGCGCGGTGATGCAGCCCGTGGATCGAGGACTCGGTGCGGCCCATGCGGTCGGCAATCTCTGCCGGGGATAGGCCGACCAGGTTGCGCAGCACGACCACCTCGCGCTGATCCTCGGACAGCGTCTCGAGCGCCTGCTCGAGTCCCCGCCGAGCCTCGTGGCTTGTCTCGTCTGCCGCGCGCGAGCTCTCGATGACCTCCTCGCACGGCACCGGGCGGCGCTGGCGCAGCGAATCGATCGCCACGTTATGCGCCACTCGGAGGATCCACGCGGTGAACGGAACCTGGCGAGGCTCGTAATTGCGGATCGCTGAGATCAGCTTCATGAACACGGTCTGGGTTGCGTCCTCGGCTTCGTGGGCATCCCGCAGGATGCTCAGCACGTAGCCGTAGATGTTGTCCTTGTAGCGGAGGTACAGAAAGTGGATGGCATCCATGTCCCCCGACTTGGCGCGCGCCACTGCCTGTGCGATCGCGGGATCCCGGTCGTCCTTCTCCCCGGCCGGGGCGGCGCGAAAGCCATGCGACGCCGCGATCTCGCCGTAGTGTGAACGCTCACGGCCGCGTGCAGCGACACGTAGGGCACTTGCCTCAGTCATTCGATCATTCCTCTGCTGGCACAATCCGCTGGGCCGCACCGCCCGGTGGATCTGGGTCTGAAGATCGCCCTTGAAGGGCGTTTGGGTTGAATTCCCGAGTGAGTTGCTCCGCCGGTAGGGGCCGTCGTGCGTGGCGGTTCTATCCGTCGCGGGCGCGCTGCCCGCGAAGGTCCGCCAGACGGTCTTCCGTCTCGGGGTGCTGATCGCCTCCGAGCGGTCTGAAGACCGTCTCGAATGTCTGTCCATGTATCGGCAGCTTTGCTCCCCGGGCGAAGAAGAGTTGTCGAAGAACTTCGCGATCCCTTGCCGAACGAGAGCTACGCCTCGCGGAGTCCGATCATCGTCGTGAGGATCGTCGCTACGTGGCGTTCTTCTTCGCCCGTCCCCGCGTAGGCGTCCCCCCGGCAGACCGTGAGCGGCCGAGGCGGATGACCTGCCCCCGCGCGAGTAGCCGCTCCCCGCTCGCGACCGAGAGAAGATTGACCTTGAGCTCAACGGTCAGCACGCGGGCATCCGGCTCCATCAGGGTGAAGGCGGCGTAGCCGCAGGCGCTGTCCAGCGCCGCGATCACTACGCCGGCGTGCAAGAACCCGTCCTGCTGAGTGAGCCCGTCCGCAAACGGCACGACTATTTCTACGAGCCCCGGATCGACCCGGCGGAGCTGCGCGGCGAAGGTCGACATAAGACCTTGCCGCGCGAAGCTCGCCCGGACGCGCTCCTCGAACTCCGGATCGCGCGCCTGGGACTCGGAACTCATCGCCGCGAGTATGCCGGGCCGAGCTCCGGCGCATCACGCGCCTTGTGCCCACCAGCGAGCGTCCTCACGGAGCCGCTCAGGCCTGGGCTGCACGGAACCGCGGGCCGTCAAAATGATGTCGTGACGAACGAGCTGGAGCCTGATTCTGTCCGGGCTTTGTTGCGCACCCGGAGGACAGTCCTCGCCGACGTCGACCGTGGCGAGGACGCGCTGGAGCGCGTTCTGGCGCGGAGCGATGTCAGCGGGACGATGCAGCTCTACGAACTTGTGTCGGGCGATCTGGTCCGGCTGACCTCACTGTCTGAGCCGGTCGCGAGTGCGCACTACGTGCCCGGTGCCCGTCGGGCGGTGCTGGCGATCGACGAGGGCGGCAACGAGCGCCACCAGCTCTACGTGATCGACCTCGATGATGCCGCGGCGGCAACCGTGGACGGGTTTGACCGTCTGCGGGCGCTCACGAGCGAGCCGCGGTTCGGGCACGAGTTCGCGGGCATCTCGCGGGACGGTCGCACGCTCGCGTACGTCTCGGATCGCGCCAACGGTGTCGACTTCGACCTGTGGGTGTGCGACCTGGAGCGCGCCGAGCACAGCCTGCTGCACGCGGGCGGCGCCTGGTATCAGCCCGCCTCGGGCTTCTCTCCGGACGGACGGTTCGTCTCGGTGCTGCGGCCGGGCCCGCGACCATTGGACTTCGATCTGGTGCTCATCGACGTCACCTCCGGCGAGGCGCGGACCCCGCTTTCGCATCCGAGCGAGGCGGCGCTGGTCGGGCCGCCGGCGTGGGTGAGCGATTCGGTCTTCTACGCCTCCTCGAACGTTGGCCGGGAGTTCGCGGCACTGGTTCGCCACGATCTCGACACGGGTGAGACCACGACCACGCCCGGGACCGGCGAGCGGTTCGACGCCGAGGTCGTGTCGGCCGGCAGCGCGATCGTCGTGATTGAGAATCGCGACGGTGCGAGCACGATGTGGTCCTACGACCCGCGGACCGGTGCGCGCGGCGACGATATCCCACTTCCCGAGCCGGGCGTCACCCAAGCCTGGTTCCTCCAGGCGCCAATGGCAAGCGCCGATGCGTCGCAGATCTACTACACGCTGAGCACGCCGCGCCTGGCCGGCGACATCTATTGCCACGATCTAAGGGGTGGCGGGACGCGTCGGCTCACAAACAGCCGAGCCGAACTGGCGCCCGAAGCGCTCGTGGCGCCGGAGCTCGGTGAGGTCGAGAGCTTCGACGGCGAGCGAATCCCTCTGTTCATATTTCGCCCCCGCCAGGCGGAGTCGCGGCCCCCGGTCGTAGTCGACGTGCACGGTGGCCCCGAAGCCCAGGCGATGCGATTGTTCGATCCTGGGATCCAGGCTCTGGTGGCGGTTGGCTATGCGGTGGTGGTGCCCAACGTGCGCGGCTCAACCGGGTACGGAAAGCGGTACGCGGCGCTCGACGACACGACCAAGCGGCTTGATTCTGTGCGCGACCTGCAGGAAGTTCACGGGGCGCTTGGATCGCTCGGGTTCGACCCGGGGCGCGCGGTTCTCTGGGGCGGCTCGTACGGGGGCTATATGACGCTCGCGGGACTCGCGTTTCAACCCGAGCTCTGGGCCGCCGGCGTTGACATCGTGGGCGTCTCGAACCTGGTCACGTTTCTCGAGAACACCTCCGAGTACCGCCGTGCGCATCGGGAACGGGAGTACGGGTCGCTCGCGGACGACCGTGACTTTTTGCGCGAAGCGTCACCGCTGACCCACGTCGACGCGATCCGCGCGCCGCTATTCGTAATCCACGGTCGTAACGATCCGCGTGTCCCGCTCGGCGAGGCGGAGCAGCTTGTGGCCAGTCTCGAGCGACGGGGTGTTCAGCACGAGCTGCGGATCTATGACGACGAAGGACACGGGCTCGCGCGGCTCGCCAACCAACTCGACGCCTATCCACGCGCGATCCAGTTCCTCGACCAAGTGCTAGGTCGCTGATCGGAGTTCGGCGGAAGATTATGGTTCGAGCACGACGGCGCCGCGGGCGCCGCGGTGTGTGACGAGTGCTAGCGCGTCTGCTGCGGATACGAGCGGGTGGACAGCGGCGATTGGCACTTCGAGATCGCGTTGACCCAGCAGCCCCGCCAGCTTCTCTAGCTGCGCGCCGTCGGCCTCGACGTACACGTCGGCGATCGACACTCTCCTTTCAGCCCTGGGTGGGGCTCCGGTGATCGTGGCAAAACGGCCTCCGTCCGCCACCGCCGAAAGCGTCGCGGCCTCGCCCCCGCCGGCGGCGTTGACCGCCGCTGCCACCCCGACGCCCCGAGTTAGGGCGAGGACCGCGCCCGGCCAGTCACGATCGTGGTAGTCAAACACGGTCTCCACTCCAAGTCGCTTGAGCCGCTGGGGACTTGTCGGGCTGGCAGTGGCGATGACCCGGATCCCGCGCAAGAGAGCGAGCGCGGCGATCATCGCCCCCGTCACACCGCCGGCACCGTGCACGAGGAGCAGACCATCTGGCGTTGTGGGGGTCACCTCGTGCAGTGCTTGGGCAGCGGTTAACGCCGGTACGGGAAAGGCCGCCGCCTCCTCCCAGCGCACGTCTTGCGGCTTGGGGGCTAGAAGGTCGCCATCGGCAATCAACTGCTCGCTCCACGACCCTTGATCTCGAACCGGGACAGCGTGGGTCATGACCTCGTCGCCCGGCGACCATCGACTGACCGCTTCGCCGATCGCAGTGATCACGCCGGCTGCTTCGACTCCGAGCGCCATCGGCGGCTTCCTGCCGATGTCCCAGTCGCCGACCCTCACAAATTCGTCCCAGTTCCCAACCCCAGCGGCCACGACTCCGATCAGCACCTCGTCGGGCGCGAGCGGCCGCGGGTCGGGCAGCGTCATCGACCGAACGGTGGCGCCGAACTTATCGATACCCGCCGCCTTCATGTCTCACCCCGTCGGTCCGTTCAAGCTGCGGTTGCCTCACAGCTTCGCACAGGCCCTAGCCCGCAGCCACGTCGTGACTTATGGTTGCGCTCTGGCCGCGACGTCGAGGACTACAGGAGAGAGGCATGGCTCAGACGAAGCTGATCGCAAATGGAACCGTCGTCACGGCCGAGGGTGAATTCGACGGGGACGTCCTGATCGACGGCGAGAAGATCGCCGCCGTCGGCCACGTAGCGACGCCCGACGGGACGGAGGTCATCGATGCGGCCGGCTGCTTCGTGCTTCCGGGGCTGATCGACAACCACACGCATCTGTCGATGCCGTTCATGGGCACGATGTCCTCTGACGACTACAACACGGGCACGCAGGCCGCTGCCGCCGGCGGAGTGACGTGCCTCGTCGACTTCGCGATCCAGAACCAGCCCGACAACCTGCAGTCGACGCTCGAGGAGTGGCGCGGGCGGGCCGACGGCGCGGCCCATGTTGACTACGGCTTCCACATGGCGATCACCAACGCTTCCGAGCCGGTGCTGGAGGACATGACAGCGATGTCGGAGGCCGGCGTCTGCTCGTTCAAGCTGTTCATGGCCTACAAAGGCGCGCTGATGGTTCGCGACGACGAGCTCGCCGCATGCATGGAACGCGCGCGGGACCTCGAGGCGCTGACGATGGTGCACGCCGAGAACGGCGACATCATCGATCTGCTCGTCCACCGTGCGCTCGCGCGCGGCGACACGTCGGCGATCAACCACGCGCTGACCCGGCCCGAGTTCGTCGAGGCGGAGGCGACGGGGCGCGCCGCCCGGATCGCCGAGTACGTCGGGGCGCCGCTGTTCGTCGTCCACGTCACGTGCGGCGCCGCCGCGGCCGAGATCGAAGCGGCGCAGCAGCGCGGCGCGCCGGTTACGGGCGAAACGTGCGTGCAGTACCTGATCAACAGCATCGATGACCTGCGCCGCCCGGGTGTGGAGGGCTGCCGCTACATCTGCTCCCCGCCGCTCCGGGACAAGGCGAATCACGAACTGCTTTGGGGCTACCTTGGACGCGGCGTCCTCGAGAGCGTCTCGACCGACCACTGCCCGTTCAACGACGAGCAGAAGTCGAGAGGTCTCGACAACTTCAGCCTCGTGCCGAACGGGCTCGCGCAGATCCAGCACCGTCTCGCGAAGCTGTGGGACGAGGGGATCGTGACGGGCCGCATCACCCGCTCGCAGCTCGTCGATCGTACGAGCACGACGATCGCCCGACGGTTCGGCCTGCACGACAAGGGGGCCCTGGCGCCCGGGAAGGACGCCGACGTCGTCGTGCTCGACCCGGCAGCACCGCGTCCGTACGGCAAGGCGACGTCTTTCATGAACGTCGACTACGACCTGTACGAGGGCGAGACCGCGACTGCGAGCGTTCGCCACACGTTTTCGAGGGGCACCCTCGTCTACGACCGGGGCGAGATCAAGACCGAGCCCGGGCACGGCCGCTTCGTTCCGCGGACACTCGGACGCGCTCGCCAGGCTGTCGCGTGAGCGTCGTACGGCTCGACCCGCAAGCGGTCATCGCCGACCTCGACGAGCTGGCCGCGCAGAGCGGGGGACGGTTCGCCGGCGCCAAGCGGCTGGCCTGGACGCCGGAGTGGATGCAGGCGCGCGAATGGCTCACCGCGAAGCTGACCGAGTCCGGTCTCGAGCCTGAGCGAGACCAGGCCGGCAACCTCTGGGCTCCGGTCCCCGGCGAGCGCGACGAGTTCCTGATCGTCGGCTCGCACATCGATGCGGTCCCGGATGGCGGTTGGCTCGACGGTGCGCTCGGACTGCTGACCGCGCTCGAGACGGTGCGGCAGCTCAGCCGCTCCGGCGTCCCGCCGCCGATCGGGGTCCGCTTCGTCGATTGGGCCGATGAGGAGGGCGCCCGGTTCGGGCGAAGCCTGGTCGGGTCCTCTGCCTGCGCACGCAATCTGGCCGCTGACGACGTTCGCGGGCTGGAGGACTCCAGTGGCGTCACGCTGGCCGACGGCCTCGCCGCGTGCGGCATCGACCTTGACGGCGCGACCGCCGCCGCCGGCCGGCTGGACGGCGCCCTCGCATATCTCGAGCTGCACATCGAGCAGGGCCCGGTGCTCCTCGACGGCGCCCGCCTCGCGTCGGCGGTCAGCGGCACCGTCGGCGTCGAGCGCCACCTGATCACGTTCGTCGGTCAGGCTGCGCACGCCGGTTCGACGCCGATGCGGCTGCGCCAGGATTCGCTGGCTGCCGCCGCGCGGGCGTCACTCGCGATCCGGGAAAGCGCGATCGCCCACAGCGGGGTCGCCACGGTCGGGCGCATGCAATCGACTCCGGGGGTGATCACCGCCGTCGCCGGCCGCACCGAGATGCAGCTCGACCAGCGGCACCTCGAGCCCGTGGAGCTCGCGGCGATGCTCGCCGAGGCGCTGGAGGCGTGCCAGAGGAGTGCCGAGGAGTTCAAGTGCACCGTCGAGGTGCGCAACGTCTTCAGCGTCCCGCCGACGCCTTTCGACGCCCGGCTCGTAGAGATGGCGCGGCTGAGCGTGGAGCAGGCCGGCGGCGGCGCGCACGAGCCGATTCCGAGTGGTCCCTTGCACGATGCGACCGAAATCGGCCGCGTCGTCCCTACGGCGATGATCTTCGCCCAGTCCGACCCCCCGATCTCGCACACGGCCATCGAGGATTCCTCCGAGCGGGCGCTCAGCGTCGCGATCGACGCCTACGGCCGGACCGTGAATCAGGTGCTGGCGAGAACCGACGAAATCACGTCACAGAGAATCGGGTAGCCCATGAACTCCGGAGTCGTTTTGCGGGCCGATGCGCGGGCAACCACGCCCGTTGCCGGGAGCGCGGCGAGCTGGTTAAGCTTGCGCGGATGGCCAATGGCTGCGGCAGTCTGCGTGCCTAATCGGGTTGGCCGCTGAACGTGCCGATTGGACGGTCGGCGTACGCCAGCCGTGGCTGGTCGTCGGAGGGGTCGATGGCCAGCCCGTAGTTCGTCAGTCCGACACGCTCGGCGACCCGGCGGGAAGGAAGGTTGTGCTCGGCGATCCACGCGATGAAGGGGACGTGGGCGTCAAGTGCCGAGGCGGCGGTGTAGGCCGCGCGGCCGAGCTCGGTGGCGAATCCGTTTCCTTGGTGAGCGGTCGCGATTCGATAGTTGAGGTTCCAGGCTCCGGTCCGTTGGCGCTGCGCGCCGCCGACTCCGATGATCGTTCCGTCATCGCGCAAGCGCACCGTCCAGTAGCTGAGCCGATCGCTGTCAAAACGCGAGGCGGCGCGGCTCAACCAGTCCCTCGTGCGCTCCTGTTCGACGTGGCGCCCGGCCGGGTCATACCACCAGCCGTCCGGGTCGCTGAAGATCGCAAACAAGTCCGCCAGGTCGTGCCGTGGGTCGGGACAGCGCAGGTCAAGTCGCGCAGTCAGGACGGGCTGGAGGCGGGACATCACTGCATCAGGCTAGGCACCGTAGCCCTCTTGCCCCAACGGGGAAGCGTGCCTGGGCCGCGCGCTAGAAGGCCACGTCTGACATCGCGCAGAGCTCGACGCGCGCGTTGGACTCCTCAAGGAGGTGCGAGTGTCCGACCCGACGGAGATCGTTCCGGTACCGCTCGAAGTGCTCGATCGACGGGTGCGCCGTGCGGGCCAACGCGCAACCTGCAGGTTACGTTTCCGCGGAAACGCCCCGCTCTTGTATCGATCAGAGCAACAGGCGCATGGGCGTCCACTGACGGCCCGCAGCGAGTAGCGCTTTACGCCGAAGTTACTCCTGCCGGTCCGACAAGTCGGTCCAGGGTCGAAGGTCCGCGTCGCGCGGGCTATTTCCGAGACGTCGTCGGCCGTGACGCGTGCAGAGAACGACGCCTGTTCCGTGGAGGCACTGCGCGAGCCTGGCGCGGATCGACGCGGCGCCAGGCTCGCCGTGATCGACGACGTGGATCGCCTCAGCGACGGCGCTTCCGGCCGGGACGACCGACCGTCTGCCTGAGCCGGATCGCGAACGCCTTAACTGAGTGGCCGGCATCCACGTGCATACGTCGGCACTCGGGCGGGTGGCGCTCCGCGATGGTCGCCAGGGCGGCGCCATCGAATTCCTGGCCGCCACCCCTCCGGGTCGCCGGATGGCCGTGCTGATGCTCGGTCTCCACGGCGGCCCGACCGTGACCCACCGAGTCACGCTATATGCGTTCGTTGGCTACTGCCTCGTCGTGTTCGCCGGGATTCTTGCGCTGCGCGTACGTCCTCTGTGCGGCAGCGCCTCGATTTCCTCGGCGCGACCCGCCGTCCTCGCCTGGCCGTCCAGGGGACTCCGTTGCGCTCGTGTCCACGAGCACCCCCAACAGTTCGCCGACGGTCGGCTCTCGACCGATGGGCGCCGGCAGCGGTAGGTGGTTCTGGATGCGGTAGTGGTTGCGACGTCCGTCCTTTTCCTTGACCACGTAGCCGGCTTCGGTCAGGTCGTTGACGATCCCGAACGCTCGGCGCTCGGTGACGCCGAGCACCTCGGCGATCTCCCGCAGGCGGACACCCGGATCGCGCGCGATGCAGACCAGCACTCGGGCGTGGTTCGTCAAAAAGCTCCATTCGCCCATCGAGCAAATATAGAAGAAATCGTTCTAGAAATTACTTGCTAATTTGTTGAGGCCGGAGTAGTGTCAGCGGTGACATTTCGAGCCCGGTGTGGAGGGAGTTAACGGGCTTTTCCGGCCTGGGACCGGGAGAGAGGGGCAGCCATGACCGCGACGTCCGACATGACGGGCATGGGCGCGACAGGAGTGGCGGACCGCCGCGAGACGGCATCTCGGGCGGCGAGAGATTGGCGGCGCTATGCCTGGACGGCGGGCATCATTTACGTCATCGCGCTCGTCGCAGAGTCCGTGGTCGCCATCGGAGTCGGACTGACCCAGAACGACTCAGCCGGGAAGATGGCGACCGCGCTGTACGAGCACCGCACGCGGCTAGTGGTGATCGCATGCCTGTCAGTCGTCTACGCCGCCAGTTTCCTGATCTACCTCTGGAGCCTGTACATCCAGCTGCGCGGCACGCCCGACCGGCCATCGACCCTCGCCCCCTTGGTGCTGGCCGGCGGAGTGCTCTTCGTGGCCCTGCACGCCGTCAGCGACATCGGCATCACCGGACTGGTCGGCGCCAAGCTCGCTGCCTACGGCGCGCACCACGACCACAGCGTCTCCTACTCGCTGTACCTCACCACGTATGCATTTGACAGCGTCGCCGACGTGTTCGGCAGCCTCTTTGCACTGGCAACAGGGTTGATCGTGTTGAAGAGCGGCGTCCTACCACGCTGGCTCGGGTGGATTTCGATCGTCGCCGGGCTCATGTTCTTCCTTCAAGCCTTCGGCCTCGGCGGCGTCATCGCCTCCTTCGGGCTAGTCCTCGACATCATCGGCTTCGTGCTGTTCCTGATCTTCGTTCTCGCGAGCAGCATCATCTTCCTAAGGCGAGAAACCGCGGTCTCCAACACCGCGGCGGCTGCGATCAGCTAGCGGTCACTAGCAGCACGTTCGAAGCCGCGGAATCCCCTGTAAGCAAACGGAATCCGTGGTAAACAAGGTGATGCCGGAGGAGGGAACCCCCGCCACGCGCGTTATGATTCCGGCCGCCCTTCCAGCGTTTACGGGCGATTCGGGGTCGGTCTCGGTCAGCCGCCAGCCAGCGATCGGTCGTTCCGGCTGGATGGCCCTCCGCGGTCGCCAGCTGCCGGTCGATCGAGGCGAGCAGCCTCTCCTGTACCGGAGCCGGCTCGGTCCCCGCTCGCCGCACGACGATCTCATCCTGCTCGAGGTCGTCGCGGGTCGACGTCAACGCGGAGTTCCTCGCCGCTGTCCCGCTTGAGTGTCGCTCCTTCGCGCATGAGCAAGTTCTGGTCGCCTGGTCACACCAAAGCGCTCGTGTCCTCGGCGGTGGCCGGGCAACGAAGGATCGTCAGCGGCCACGCCGGGATAGATGGATCGCTCTCGGCCGTCGGCTGCCGCGGCTCGCGAGTGGACTTATGGCGCACCATCGTCGAGCGCTGTCGTTCGCGCTCCGCGGCGTGACGCGGCGGTTAGCTCGCCAGCCGACGGGACGTGCTCGTGGTGGTGGCGTCGGCCAGCTCTAGCAACCGGACCTGCGCATCGCCGGGGGCCGGGGGCAGGACAGTGGCGTACGTCCCAAGCCTCGCGTGGCGGTAGAGCGCAAGCGGCCGTGGCCCGATCGACCGTTCGATGGCGTATGTCCACCTGGCGAGTGTCGTTTCGTCGATCTGCTTTCCGGCGAGGACGATGACGTCGGGCCGGTGCACCGAGGCGATGTCGCCGATTCCGGTCATTGCGCGCACTGAGAGGGTCAGCACCTCGATGCCGGCGCGCAGACAGAAGACCTTCAACGCGTGGATGTACATGGCGTCGAGATCGAGCTCATCCCAGGATGCATTGACCAGCACGATTGATGTATGGCCGACCGGTGGTGGAGCCAGGCGCCTGGCTCGACGCAACCAGTCGGTCGCCCAGAGCGCGGAAAACGCCCAGGCAGCCGAGTCGGCCCCCATCTCGCCCGCGATCTTCTCCAAGCCTGGCAACAAGACCTCTTCGACCGAGCGCTCGACCGATCGCAGCGCGAGCGTCGTTTCGATTGCGCGATCAGCGTGCTCGTGGTTGTAGGCGAGCAGGGCGCCGACCAGCGAACGGGCGTCGGCCATCAGCGCTGCACGAGCGTAAGCAACGGCCGCGGAGAGCGAGTGCCCTTGCTCAAGGCCAGCACGCAGGGCCGCTATCTCGCCGTGTGGATAGGCCCGATGCCCACCGGCGGAGCGCTGCGGGTTGGGAAAGCCGAATCGCCGCTCCCACGCTCTAAGCGTGCTCGGCCCGACATCTAGAAGGGCCGCGGCTTCGGTCGTCTTGAGATAACGCATGACAGAAACAAGGCCGCCTAGCTAGCTGACCGGGCGGCGGCTTGAGGATGAAGCTCAGCTGACGGTAAGACCCCTGCCCCAGACGCGCAAGACGCCCATTGCTGGCGAAGCGACGTCGCTACCCCCGCGTCATGGCCCCCGGCACAGCCTCAGGATGTGCCTACCATCATCAGTGTACTTCCCGCACCGCCGTGCGCCAATACTGCACTTGCGTGATCTTTGTTAGCGGCGCGTTATGACGCTAGCCGGCAGATTTCACGTGATTCAAAGTGCAATTCGGCCAGCTTATTCGCGTTTGCCTTCTCGACCGGTTCAAACCCGCTCCCTATGCCCGTGGCGCTGTACGGTTGCCTTACTGGTTGCAGCCGTGGCATGGTCCACGCCCACGGCCGCGAAGGGGGCCATGAAGTCGAGCAAACCGAGGAAGGAAGTGAGCGACGCTTGACAGCAGCGCCGCCGGCGCAACATCCTGCGAGTCTGGAAGGGGGGCCGCCCTCATAACCGACGACCGGCGACTTCTCCCGTTACTGCGTTCCCGTCTCCGTCTCGGCCCAACAATGCACCAGCATCCCTAAACGGCACGCCGCTCAACCGGGCGATGAACGCGTACGTGCTGCCCTCGATATCCCCGCGCACCAGGATCTCCCGGTCCAGGTCCTCCACCGGGAAATTGTTCAAGCGCGTTAGCTGCAGTCCAGCCCCGTCTGTTGCGATACGGGCGCGCCCCGACATGGATCGTTTCGGTTCCGTCCGTGCAGGTCGCGTTGGATACACAAATGGCAGAGGTTTGCACCCGTAACGATCAGATAACCGCGTTCGGCGGCCTGCGGCACCCTCCGGGCTCGCCATTTTCATCGGAATAGCCCCGGCCGAGTTGCCGCGACCACGATAGGCTGGACGGGTCATTCGGCTCTGCGCGGCGTTCTCGCTGACATCGTTAATAATGCGCTGTCGACGCGGTCCGGATCGCTTGTTGGTCCAGGCATTAGAGCGTGATCTCGGCGATGAACTGGTTCTGGGAGTCGTAAATACCGTTGCCGCCTTGCAGCGCGGTTGGATGATCGCGACCACGGAACGCTGACCGTGCTTGGGGTGGGCGTGCATACCCCAAGCTCAATCGCGGTTCGTAAGCTTGCCAGAAGCGATTGAGTCCGAACGGCTCGACTCGTGAATGTCGGGTTTGACACGATCGAACCGTATAAGGGGGCGGAGGGCTGGTGGCGTGGCGTCGACTGAGGCCGCGCCGGTCGTCAGATAAGTCGTTGACATGACGGTAGGAGTTACGCATGACGTCGCATGCGCGCACGTTGGGCCCAAGCAACGGGTCGGCGCGCGATCTCAGTACGTTGTTCCGTTGCTGCTCGGCGGGTGACGCGCGGGCGCGCGAGACGATCATCGTTAGGTTTTTGCCATACGCACGGCAGCTGGCCCGCAGATACGAGAGACGAGGCGAGATAGCGGAGGACCTGTACCAGGCAGCGAGTGAGGGATTGATCAAGGCAGTCGATCGGTATCAGCCCGAGCGAGGCGTGTCGTTCATGTCCTACGCCGAGCCGATGATCCTGGGGGAGATCCGGCGTCACTTCCGCGACAGAACTTGGCGCGTGCACGTACCACGGTCGATGCAGGAACGCGCTGTACGGCTTGCCCGCGCCAGCGCTGAGCTTCCGGCAAGTCGCGGTGCGGACGAAACAATGGTGATCGCAACGCACCTAGGTGTCGAGCCCGGCGAGATTGACGACGCGCGACTTGTACTGGAGGCCTATCGACCCAGATCGCTCGACGCGGAGTACGAAAGGGAGGATGGCCAACGGCAGACACTGGGAGAGTCAGTCGGCGAATGGGATCGGGGATACGAGGAGGTCGAGGACTTCGTCGAATTCAGGCACATGCTCGAGAAACTAGGCCCGCGCGACCGCGAGATACTGCTGTTGCGCGTCCATTGCGAACTGACGCAGGCCGAGATCGCCAGGCGGATCGGGGTGTCCCAAATGCAAGTGTCACGAATCCTTCGCAAGTCGATCAGGACCACGACCGCGCCACCCCCTGCTTGACGGAGGTTTAACGCCTATCGGCCGGGGCCTCCGGGGGTCTCAAGTCACAAGTCGTCAACCGCATTGATCAGCCGAGGCGCGCTTCCGCGCCAGCGCTCGGCCACGATCGCGGTCGTGCGCACAGCCTCGACCGCGTAGCCGCTCGCAGACCGGAGGGGCCCCCCGAGCACCGCTGTCGCTTGAGGCGTTTAGCGGTAGCAGCCGGGCTCGGCCGGGCGCCGACAGGGGCCGCCCGGCTCGAGACGGGACTACACGTGTCCGATAGCCGCCGGCCGCTGACAGTGCGCGTGTCGGAGTAATCGTGACGCCTTCCGGTCATCAGCAAAGCGTAGTCACCGTTCTGACCTGGCTGCTCCGGTGCCAGGGCGCGACAGTCTTGGTACTTGTGCAGTACGGTCACACGAAAGCTAATTGAAGGGATCGGGGCCATGGCATATCTGCAAACCCACTTTTGGAGTGGTGGAACTGAGGAGCAGTATCAGTCGATGCTCAAGGCGGTGCATCCCTCTCAGGGCCTTCCAGACGGACAGACGGCGCACGTCGCGGGGCCGACTGACGGCGGGTATCTGATTTCGGTCGTCTGGGACTCCAAGGAACACAGCGAGCGGTTCATGAACGGCACGCTCCTGCCGGCGCTGCCGGTCGAGGGCGGATTCGCGGGTGCGCCTGAGGAGCGCGTGGCCGAAGTCGCGCACCTCGAAATGGCGTAGCGACAGGGACTTTCCTGGCCGGACGCGGGGCGCGCCGGTGAACACCAGTCGAGCAGGTTGAGATCTAAGCGAGGACGCCGATCGGCGTCGATCGCACACACAATCCGCGCAGCTTTGCTGTGGAGAGACGAGGGACGATGGCAACGCATATTGCCTTTCACGAGGTCGACGACGTCGATCATTGGCTGAGTTCATCCAAACGAGAGGAAGTCTTTGGGCCACTGGGCATCACGATGCGCGCCTTCCGGGATCCGGCGGGTTCAAAACGTGTGGGACTGATCGCCGAGATCCCCGACATGGCTGCCTTTCAGGAGTTCATGCAGACCGAGGCGGCCGCCGACGCGATGACGGCTGACGGTGTTCGCCCGGAGACGCTCCTGGTCCTCAACGAGGGATAGCGCTTACCGCTGTCAACGGCCCGGCTCCCACCTCTGGGTCCCCGAGATCCGCGCAACTCAGGTGCGTCGCCTGCGGCAGTGAGCCCGGCGCGGCGCTGAAGCAGGTCTGCACCCCTCGTCCGGGGCCGCGACTCGCTCGCGACAGCTCTTCTGCATCCACATGGCGAAGGAGCCGGCTGCGATCCACGAGGGGTCGCGAGCGTGTCGTCTTCGACGCTGCACGCGGCGATTCGCTTGACTTGGCAGATCCGGTGGCTGATCGTGTTCTCGAGCGATCCTCACTCGCAAGATCGGCGGTTGATGCGGCGGATCTCGAGAGCGCGCTTCGCTAGCGGCCGCGGTCGCGTCGGCGTAGCCAGCGCGCGTCGACGCCGGCTCATGACTCCCACCACGCGTCAGTGTGTTCGCGGATCACCCGCATGGGGTGATGCGCCGCAGGCGCGCTAGAAGCATTCTCGACGCCTCGATGTCATTACTCAGACGCGATCATGATGCCGATCAGACGGAGCACCCGGATGCGCGAGAAGATGTTCTCGATCGGCGAGGACTTCTGGATCGAGAGCCAGGCGGGCGAACGACCGTTCAAGGTCGACGGCAAGGCGCTCCGCCACCGGGACACGCTGATCCTGCGGCACCCGCCCGGCAACGAGTTCTTCAAGGTCCAGAGGGCCATGCGCGCGCGCGTCCGGGACACAATGGAGATCGAGCGCGACGGTGACCACGTCGCTGAGGTCTCCAAGCGTTGGTTCCGCGGCCGGGACACCTATGGGGTCGAGATTGCTCCCGGCCAGGACGACGCGTTGATCCTCCCTGTTGTGGTCTGCATCGACCAGATGTCCCACGACTGAACCCTTCGCCCGTCACCGGGCCTCGGGCCACGAACCACGATTACGGAGCAGGTCTGATACGTCATGGGTCACGTCTTTCTCCTCTCTCTGGCGGCGGCGCTGAACCCGGTTCTCGTCGGCGCCTCGACGGTGATGTTGCTGCTCCCAAACCCGAAGCGGCTGATGCTGGGCTACCTGCTCGGGGCGCTGATGACGAGCATCACGCTCGGGCTCGTGATCGTGTACGCGCTGAAGGGTTCAAGCTCCGTCAGCACCACGCAGAACACGGTCAGCCCGGCCGTCGATCTGGCCCTCGGCGCGATCCTGCTCGTCGCGGCCGTGGTGCTCGGCACGGGACGTGATAAGCGGATCGCCGAACGCCGGCAAGCGCGCAAAGGCCCGAAGGAGGAGAAGGGCCCGCCGCGCTGGCAGCAGGCTCTGAGCAAAGGCTCGGCGCGGACCACATTCGTCGTCGGAGCGGTGCTGACCCTCCCCGGCGGCTCGTATCTGGCGGGACTCCGCCACATCGAGAAGCAGAACCTGAGCACGCCGGCCACCGTGCTGACCGTGATCGGATTCAACCTGGTCATGCTGATATTGCTCGAGATTCCGCTGGTCGGCTACACGTTCGCTCCGGACTGGACCCCCGGAGCGGTGGAGCGAGCGAAAGCGTGGGCTGGCCGCAACGGCCACAAGGCGGCGGTGATTACGCTCGCGGTGCTCGGCGGCGCGCTCATCGTGAAGGGCATAGCCGAACTAGTGAGCTGAACCCGGAACGATGTTCAGGCGGAGTCGTCGGTGCCGGTCGTTGGTCGAAGGTGAGTGAGTTCCGTCTTGACAGCCTCGAGCTCTGCGGCGATCTCCTCGAGCTTTTGCATGACGGGGTCCTCGCCGGCGGCTTGCCGTTGGGCGTCCGCGCGGGACACGAAGCCGCTGGTGATCGCGGCCGTTACCACCGCGATCAGGGACAGACCCCCGACCATCAGGAACGCCGCAATGATCTTGCCGGCCGTTTGGTCAGGGACGATGTCGCCGTAGCCGACCGTCGTCACCGTTTCGACCGCCCACCACATCCCTAGCCAGATGCTGTGAAACGTTTTCGGGTCCACGAGACGTTCGACCACCCCGAACGCCAGCACAGCTATCGTCCAGAAGACCGCGATCATGTACGCGGCGTCGCGGGGACGCAGACCCCTGCGCTCGATGCGCTTCTCGAGCCACCGCTCGGATCGACGAGGAGGCGGTTGCGTCTCCACCCTTGGGTAGTTCGGTGCGCCTGAAGACCTCCCTGCGTCCGCCAGCTTCACCTACCAGAGGTTGAGTCTCGCTCGGTCTTGTCTGAGGCGCTGAGGTGGTGGTTAGGTTGTGGCTGTCAGGTCTTCCCCGAAGACGATCAGGCCATGCAGGACGTACACGCAGAGGGCGAAGATGCCGATGAACCGGCCGTAGCCTCCGCCTCCGAACAGGGAGGCGCTGGCGGTGAGCCGGATGATGCCGACGATGATGGTGATCCATCCCCACGTGTGCAGGCTCGAGAACGCGTACTGGGTGTCGGCGAAGAAATGGCCGTTGCCGACCGCCGCGATGCCGTAGATGACGTTGAGGATGCCTGCGATCACTAACAGAACTGCGACGAGCACCACCCGCCCGGTGCCTCTCACATGCGCGTCCTCGTTCCCCGGCTGTCCGTGTCGGTCCGATCCCGGATTTGGTTGGTCTCGCTCGATCCCGTCGGCGATCGCGTTTGACGCATCACCCGATCAGGATGAGCACGGGCGCAACGGCGGCGATCTCGTTAGTCGTCGAGCGCCGGTCGTCGAGTCGTGCTGCGCCCAGCTCACCAGTTGATGAGTCCGCGGGCGATCAGGAGAACGCCGGCTGTTGTGGCGGCGATGAGGGCGACCCGTCCCCCTCGGCGGGTGAGCCAGTCGCTGAAGCGTTGCACGGCAGCAGCGGTCCATTCAGGCCGGGTCGCATATCCGAGCAGCGGCAGCTCTAACAGGCTGAGCATGATCAGGTTAAACGCGAGGACGGCGATCACCGTGACTGCGGTCCCGAGCTGTTGCTTGTGCAGCAGATCCATCCCGGCGATGTAGGACGCCCCCGGGAAGCTGAGCAGCACCCCGACGACAAACGTGTCGCGGGGCGAGCCCTTGCTCAGCTGGCGCCGCCACCGTGGCGGTGCCTTGGTCTTGGCTCGCTCGCGTTTGCGCTCGCTCCACGCCCGGCGTCGGCTGTCACGACCAGTTGCGACGACAAAGACGATCACGAGAATGAGCGCCCCGAGCGCAATGTTGAGGGGCGGGTTGACACCGTGTTTGGCGGTGCTCGACGTGCTCGAATTCGGTAGTGCGAACACGAGCACGAGACCGCAAGTGATGCTGGTGACCAGCGCCCCGAGCAGGTAGCCCGTCAGTAGCCGCCTCGGTCTGTCTAGCGTCAGCATGACCGTCACGGCGGTCAGCAGCGAAGGGTTCAGCGCAGCCGTCAGTGAGAAGACGAAGACTTGACCCACGCGCCGCTCTCCGACCATCCAGCACCGCCGACAACAGACACCCGCGGCGTGCGAACCCTACTCCGGGTCGGGTTCGGATTCGCCACGCGACGACCCTTCCACAGACACGCTCCGCAGCCATCATCCAAACCGCATGATCTCTCCGACCTTCGCCGCCGCCGGCGAACTCCTACGCAGACCACGATCCACCGTCAGCCCTACGGGTAGCGTTCGGGTCGGCGACCGGCTTCAAGAAGCTGCGATGGCGTGCCGACCCTCCGACCACGTCGCGCAGGTTCGGAGCCGTTGCGATCGAAGTGTTCTGTCCAACCGTTCCCCCGTCTCATGGTTGACGTCACTCGTGCGAGCTAGGAGTGCTTTGCTGTGGTCACGGCAAGCAGTGGGAAGAATCGCGCCGTGATACTCATTAGGAAGGCGATGATCTGTTCCGCCGACGGGGGTGCTGCCGGTTCCTAAACCCCCTCGCCAGCCCGTCATCCCCCAATTCGGGCGATCCTGCCCGCCCCACCGGAAGATGGCACTAGATATGTTGCTCGGCCGCTCGTAACGCGGCCGAGCATGCACGCTTCTAGCGTCGGCGGGCGACGCGCCGAGACGTGCGGCGCGCAACTCTGCGACATGCAAACATCTCAAACCTCCTGGGTTGGGGCTCGGCTAGCTGACACTTCCGGCGGTCTCGCTGGCATGCAGCGCCTGCGCCTCCTCGGCCGACATGAGCCCGATTCCGACCAGGTCAAGCGGGCTGATGAAGCCGTCACTGATTCGGAAGCCGCCGGCGCGCGCAATCGCGTCGCGCAACGGGACCGCCCAGTGATGCTCGAGCAGTACCAGTGCCGCGGCCGAGTCGTTCGGAATCCCCTCGAGGACGTCCCACGCCTCCTCGTCAGAGAACACCTCGACGCCATCGGCGGCGGCCTCGGCGCCGAGCACGGCGCCTTCCTCGGCTCCCTGCTCGCCCTCGATCCCGAGGCCGATGAGAGCGCCGATTGTGCTCCCGACCTCGATCGCCTCTTCCTTGCTCAGGGTGCTGAGGTGCTGCACCTCGATCTCTCCGTCGGCGTCCTTGTGAACGGCAAGCGCATCGATCACGCGTACCGTTTGCTCGTCGTGCAGACGCTCGAGTTCCGCGATGATCTCGCCGTGAAATTCGGGGTGATTAAAGCCCACGACGATGAGCTGCACAGGGCCAATGGCCATTGAAACGCCTCGCTAACCGGAGTCTTTGCAGGATTACCCGAAAACGTCGAGACTCGTCTGAAACGGCGCTCCAAGTACCGTCCGAGTCTCCTCCACCGGCGCCCCGGAGCACAAGCATGGACGCACCACTCTTGCGCCCCTGCGCACGGCCAGAACACATGCGCCAGCGCCGATCCGACCGTTTCCCTGTCTCGCCGGCCTCCCCTCAGTGCGGCCCGACAAGCGGCGGTCACGGCATCGACGTTGCCTGCGCGACGCCTCCAAACATCGAGGCACTCGCTGAGGCCTGCCGGAACGCGTGTGCGCTCACACCGTTTACACCTGCGCGTACACTCGACCGGTGGACCCGGCGCCGTCAGTATGGTGCGGTGGCGCCCCTGGGTTCTGTCACCTCGACGGTCCGGGTCTTGGTTGTCGATGACCAGCTCGCGTTCCACGACGCGGCGCATGCGGTGGTCGACGCAACGGCTGGGTTTGAGTGGATTGGCGGGGCGACTTGTGGCGAAGAGGGCGTCGAGCGGGCCGAGTCTCTTCGGCCCGACCTGGTGTTGATGGACATTCGCCTGCCAGGTATCGCGGGGATTGAGGCGGCACGGCAGATCGCATCGCGCGGGCTTCGACCGATCGTGGTGCTCGTCACTGCCGGGCTTCCCCCGAGCGATGGTAGACCTGGCTGCGCTGCGGAGATCGTTCCCAAGGAGAGACTCTGCGGAGCCTTGCTCAGGCGTCTCTGGGAAGACTATGGCTAGTCGCCTGCGTGCGGAAGGCTTGTCCGGCCGAAGGTGTCAGCGCCCCCGGCAAGGGCGCTCGAGGCTGCGGTAAGCGGTATCGCGCCGGTGATGCACGCCCCGCGGCCGCGCGCCGCGTCGATCATCAGGGATCCACGGAGCGAGGCGACACGGTCGCGCATGTTGCGCAGTCCGGCGCCCCGCGCGATCGTGCCAACCTCAAATCCGACGCCGTTATCGGTGACCTCGAAGGTGAGCTCACGTCCTCGCGCGGCAACCCTGACGTGCGCGGCAGTCGCGGTCTCGGCGTGCTTGTAGGTGTTCTGCAGGGCCTCAAGGCAGCAGAAGTAAATCGTCCTCTCGACATCGGGTCGGTAGCGGCCCACATCCACCCCGCTCACCGTCGTCGGGACCGGGACGACCAGCGGCGCCCGGCGCCGGCTCGACCGGACGGCCGCCCTCCTCACCGCGGAGGCTGTCCTGTGAATCCCCGATGCGCCGCGATTTGTTTTGGACACCTCACGCGGGACAGAGCCGCGACTCGGGGCCTGGCCGAGAAACGCGCCATATAAGTCACGTTTCTCGGCCAGCCTTCGCCGATTCGTGCCCAGCACCGTCATCGCGCTCCGGGCGTTTGTGCTCTCCTCACAACTCCTCGGGTTTACGCGACGTCCTCCGCGCAAACGGGGACGCAGCCGCTGAGCGCGAGATGCCCGCGCTCACACCGGACCAGGGCAGTCTCGCCGGGCTTGAGGAAACGCGGTGCTCAATGCTCATGCCGAAAGGCACGGGGGGGCTGGGCCAAGCGATGATGCTGCAGAGGAGCGTCCTAGCCCGCATCGTGCACGAGTGGTGGTCGTGTGAGCTTGGTGACCCGGGCGGGGTGTGTGTAGCTGGTGGGAGTCAGGGTGCGGCCGGTTGGGGTCGCCGTCGGCGTCGCGGTGATCGCTGCCGTGGTCGGGGCGGTGGTGGTGTGGGCAGGCTTCGCGGGACGCGTGCGCCGGGCTGGTGGGTTGGTGTCGCGGGTGGCCGGCGGGCGGGGTCAGACTGGCGTGGGAAGCGCGCGCAGGCGCGTGAACGCGTCGGCGAGCTGTTGGGCCCAGGGCCAGGTGGCGGGGAGTCGGAGGGTGGCGGTTCGCGCGTGGAAGGCGAGGCGGGCGGCGATGTGCAGCAGTCGGTAGCGCAGGCGTTTGGGTTCGGCTGCGGCGAGTTCGCCGGTCAAGAGCAGTCGTTGGGTCCAGGCGATCAGGTCGTGTGCGAGACGCACGATCGCCAGCCACACCTCGTTGTGAGCGAAGTCGCGGAACGGGAGGTTGCGCAGGCCGGTGTTTTTGTCGTTGCGGATGTGGTCCTCGACGCGTGCGCGGCCGCGGTGATCACGCTCGAGCTCAGCGACCGGGCCGGTCTGATCGGTGAGGATCGCTTGGAAGCGATGCCCGTCGTGATCGGTGAACGACAGTTGCGCGCCGGGATGCGCGCGCTCGCGCCGGAGGATCACCCGCGTGCCCTCGGGCCAGCTCGCGAGGTCCAGGTGCTCGGTGATCTCGGCGACCTGCCCATTGGGTCGCTTCTGTCCGTCTTGATCAAGCGAGCACACCCAATCGTGCTCGGGAATGTCAAGGATCGCAGCGCGGACGGTCTCGGTCAGGTCATAGCCGACCGAGAACTCGATGTCGCCTTCTCGGCACCAGTCGATCAGCTCGTGGCTGGCGCCGGCGCTGTCGACGCGCAGCACGATCGCGATCGCCTCGATATGCGCGGCGGGGATCTGGCCGATCGCCTGCTCAGCTACCGCGATCTGATCAGCAGCGTTGTTGGCGCCGGCGTTGCCGGGACGCAGCTGTCCGGCCAGCGCCTCGCCGGTCTCATCGCCATAGGCGAGCATCGGCGAGAACCCGTAGCCGCCCTTAAATGTGCCCGCCGCCCGGTCCTTGTCAGAGTGCGCGGTGATCAGCGTGGCGTCCAGGTCGATCGTGAACCGCTCCGGCGCGCCGACCAGTTCCCAGACGCGCTCCCGCGCCCGGGCGTGAGCGCCGCGCAGCGCATTGAGCAGACCCGATGTGCCCGCGATCCGATCGATCACCCGAAACGCCGTGGACGGCGACGCGGTCGACCCAAACAGCGCCGCCTGATCTGAGACCGCACGCAGGTCCGCCAGGCAGTCACCGCCATCGGCGAGCATCACCGCCAGATCGCGGATCACCCGCCCGCGGTCATGGCTGCCCGCCCGCAGCCCCGGGTCGGCGACCGCGAGCGACAGCGCCCGCGTGAGCCCTGTCTTGTCGGCCACCTGCGACAGCAACGCGCTGCCGGCGTGCGAGACCAACCCGTCTCCGTCCGCCGCCACGGATACCGTGATCTGGCGCCCAGCGTGCGTCACCTTCAAGGTGATCCTCCCGCATCGATTCGACGAGCTTCAGCAACCCGAAGAATCCCTTGCCGGGCGGACAGTCAAGCGGCCCCGACCAACGGGGCCGCAACTGTTTCATGAACGATCCGGGCTAGGCTGGCCGCGCTCGTGAGGCTGCACCGCGGGCTCGTTCGCATTTCGAGGAACGGCTCGAACTTTCCGCCGGCGCGAAGCCATGGGCCGCCGCCCCGGGACCTTTGTGTGAGGCGGGCCACGCCTTGGCTCGACGACGGCGTTGCGCCGGCGGTCGGAGCGGAAAGTAGTACGTCCTCCCTGGTCGGTCGCTAATGAGATCGGGTGGTTCGGTCTCCTCGCCGGTGATGGCGTCAGGTCTGGGGGTGCGGGACCAGAGCCCGGGTCGTAGAACGCGCGAGTACGACGGCAGCACGGACGATCTGCTCAAGCCTCGTGATCTCACGCGAGCGCCTGCAGCCGAGCTCGACGCCTGCCAGCGGGCTAGAGCCGGACGTCTCGCCAAACGCGGTCCGGTGTCGCTCTCAGCGAAGCGCAGCAGATGGGCTTCCGTCCCCTCCCGCGAGGAGGGCAACGCGCCCCGCGGGCCTCAGTCGGCCGTCGGCCCGTCTGCGTACCGGGGCGGCGGTTAGTCGTCGCCGGGAGCGGGGTTGGTCGGTTGTGGGTCGACGAGCTCTAGTGCGCCGAATCCGGCTAGCGGCCCGTCCATCAGGAAGATCTCGATCGTCAGGTCGGGTTCGACGTGTGCCTGGCTGAGGAACGCGAGCACTTTGCGGCCGGTGAGCGCTTCGATCATCTCGCTGTAGCGCTGTTTCATCATCCGTTGGAAGTCGCGGCGCATCTCGAGCACGCGGTCGGGTTCGCCGCCTTGCATCATCGTGCGCTCGATCGCGGTGAACCCGTCTGAAAGCACGCACACGATCAGGTTGTCGAGCACGTAGGTCTTGGCTTTGATCGGTCCGCGGCCGTAGTGCTCGCGCATGAACGCGACGATCCGGTTGGTGATCTCGGCCAGCAGCTTGCCACCGACGAGCGGCAGCACGGCGCCATCGTCGCGCCCGGCGTCGCTCATCGCCGACCTCGTCGTGCTCTGCTGTCGGTGCCGCTCACCAGTGCGAGTTCTCCGTCGTCTGAGCCTGCGCGCCTGAGGCGGACGCACGGCTCAACGCCAACGCACTCTGAGCGTACCCGAACGCGGTCTCTTTGACCCTTGTATTCGGTCGGGATCGGAGTACTGTCGGGCCGGTTGAGGTTTGGCTGCGCGGCCCGCGGGCGGGGCAGCCAGACATCAGCGCGCAGCTAAAAACGCGCTCGCGGCGGCCGATGGCGGCGTGCGGGGGTGGTGAAAGCAACAACATCCACCCCGTGTAGGAGCTGGTATGCCGCGCGCGGCAGCGCCGGATTCAACGAAGCCCTTTGCAGTACCTGTGGGCCGCGGCGTCTCGCTTCGGGCGGCGATCGGTGAGCACGGCTTGCGACGATGGCGATGGGCCGTGATCTGCCGGTCCGCCGGTCAGCGCCCAGATGGACGGGCTCCCACAGCCGGGACGCACCGCCCTCGTGGCGCTACGGCCGCGATCGGTCCAGGTTGGTCGTGCTCACCGCTGAACGCTGTCGGCGGCTGGAAGCACGGCCTACAGATCACAGACTTTGCTTGCTTCATCAACTCCGAGATCGCGTTGCTGTGCGGGTGGCAAGGGGCAGCCACCCACGGGGATCTCCTGGTCGGGTCTGGGGGCACCTACGAGGAGATCGCGCGACCACTCGAAGGAGGGGTCGTCGGCCGCGCGCTGCACCTCCCGCTGCGCGCGGCCCTCGAACGGCTCGACCTCTCCTCGGGCGATCGCCGTGTGGGGGCTGTGGCCCCTGCACGAGCAGATCCCGCGATCACACGAAGGAGGGGTCGTCGGCCACGCGCTTGGGGCGAAGCGCGTGGCCCTCGGGCCACTCAGTCGCGGCCGCCACGGTCTCGCAAGCCGGGCGCCGCATGACGAGGTCGGGATCCCAGCCCTCGGATTCACAAGGATCGATCTCCATACGGATTGCTGGCGGTCACACCGCACCCACCCGGGCCCGCAGGTGGGTGGGTTCACAGCTCGAGGGTCAGATTCCTGCCGCCACGGCGTCAGATGCTGCGCTGCTCGTCAGTGAGCTCGTCACCAATAGTGTGGTCCACGCAAACGTCGGCGCTCGCCGATCGCTTAGCGTGGAGCTGACGACGCTCGATGATCGAGTTCGGATCGCCGTCACCGACCCAGGCTCACACCTGAGACCTTGCATGCTCCCGTCTGATCCCGAAACCCCAGGCGGCCTCGGGCTGTTGGTCGTCGACGAGCTTTGCGAGACATGGGGAGCCTGGCAGGACCTCGGCTTTACCCGTGTCTGGTGCGAGCTCCTGCTCGACCAATCCCAGCCCTCCGGGGTGACCACGCCGTTGGCAAACGCACCGACGCTTAGCGCTGTTCAAGCGCGAGGCGCTCGCCCTGCGTGATCGCAGGCGAGTCGTTCATCCTCCAACCGCTGGCGGGGACCCGACGGTCGGCTCGGGGATCGCGGTGGACGATCCGGTGCCCGCATGAGAGTCTCAGGGAAGGAGACCGCGCCGCCCGCAGTGGCGCTCGCCGCGTAACAGCGCGGCGCTTTGTTGGAGTCTCTGTCGCGGGTACTCCCGTCCGGCTTGGCGCGCCGCGTGCTCGCCGCCGGTGACGCCGATCGCGAGCGCATCGAGCGAGACCCTCTACGACGGAGTTCAGCAACGCCTGACCGGACTGCGAATCCGGCTCGCGCTCGCTGCTACCGAATCCGCCCAAATCCCCCGTAAACAAAGGAAACCCCTGCAAACAACGTGATGCCGGAGGAGGGACTCGAACCCCCGACACGCGGATTATGATTCCGGCCGCCTTTCCAGCGTTTACGGGCGATTCGGGCATTGTTGGACGGCAGGTTGGACTGTTTCGTCAGCGAGCGTGCACGCGTCGGCCCGAATCTGACCTAGTACGGACGGATCCGGTCCGCCTCCACGGCCGCGTCGGTCGTCCCGGCGGGACGTGGTTCAGCCGACGCGATGATCTCGTCGACGATCGCGAGCCGTTCGGCATGCGTCTTCGGGCTCGTTGCGACGACGCGCACGAGGAATTCGTCGCGTACAAGATCCTCGGGTTCGACGTCGACGCGGAGCACCTCGCCGCTGTCAAGCGTCAGCGTGGCCAATTCGCGCATCTGGTCGCCAGTCTGTCAGTTCAACGACTGCGCGGAATCAGGACCGTCAGGCGATATCGATCTGCCGCGTCGAGGATGACCGGACGCAGCGCCGCATCACCGAGCCGTCCGCGGGGCGCGATGGCGAGCGCCGACCGGCAGCGGTCGAGGAACAGGCAGAAGTTGGGGAACTGACCTCCTGCGTGGCGCGACGCGTAACGAATGCCGTCGGCGTCCGGGAACCAGCGGTGCAGCGCGCGGCTCCACAGCATTGTCGTCGCGTATTGCTTCGACATCGCAATGCGTCCGTCGAGGCGCACGGTCTTCTGGACCGTTGGATCATCGAGCGCGATGAGCCTGAGCGGCCGGTTTGCGATGAGCGTGCTGAATCGGCGGTCCGTTTCCCGTTCGCTGATTAGCTGCGTGTCGCCGTAGACCTCCGCGAACGCCCCGTGATCGGCGAGGTTGGCGTACGTGACCGGATATTCAGCGCCGTCCCGAGGAGCATCGAAGCGATACTTCCCGTGTGGGTGGCGCTTCGGCCGCAGAGGGTTCGCATCCCAATGCAGGCGGAAGCCGACGAGGTCCTCGACGACGTCAAGCGCGAACCCCGGTGCGGGAAGATTGCGGGGTGGTCCAGGAAGGCGATCGAAGTCGGACGGATCGACTGTCAAGACCCGTGCGCGTTTGAGGCCGCCACGAGCTGAACGACGTAGTCCCGCTTTCCGGAGGCAAGCCAGTCCGCCGGCGCGGTTCCGTCCTCCGCGGCGGAGGAGACCATGAGCAGATGCAGGCCGAGCGGCGACAGCCTCGCCTCCTCTGCCGCCTGCGCAACCTCCGAGATACCTTCGAGGGGCTCTCCGGTCGCGGAGAACTGCCATGCCGGGTACACGAACTCACGACGGAGCGGGAGACGGAGGGCGACCAGCCTGCCCGCGTCGCGTAGGTGCTTGAGCTGCTGGCGGCTGACGCCTAGATCCTCGGCAGTCAATGACTCTTCGGCAGCCCGACGCCACAGCGCGAACACACGCCGCAGGTTTCGCGCCTCCTGCTCGGCCTGCGACGGGGACTCGGCGTCGTCCCCTTCTGACCGCACAAGTCGCGCGGCGTCCATCAACGCCGATGTGTCGCGCATCAGCACGGTTCCGACTGCTGTGATCGCCTCTTCCGCGTCCTGGCGGTCCGACTCGGGAAGCCGCGCGACCTCATGTTCCAAGGTCTTGAATGACATACAGACATTCTAGGCCTGCCGTCAAGAACGTCAAAACCGTCAAGCTCGTCCGCGCTAAACCGTCGCTTCCTTCATGTTGGCGAGCGCCTTGCGATCGAAGCCGTCGGGGTCCATGAGCCGCTGCCACGGCGCGTCGAGCCGCTTGGTCCGCTCCTCAGGCGACATCTCGGCGATTTCGCCGGGGCGCTGCTGCGCGCTGGCCCCGTCCTCGATCCGCTCGGTCATTTCACGGCCCTCCTTCGGAGGTATGAGTTGAGGCGCTCTGCTGGATCGGTCTCGTCGAGCGGCGGGAGCAGCTTCACGTAACGCTCGGTTGCCTGCAGCGAGCTGTGGCCCATGTACTCCATCAGCTCTCTCAGCGTGTACCCGGCGGCCATCAGGAAGCTCGCATACGTGTGCCGGCACTCGTGCAGGGTGATCGGCTCGAGCCCCACAGCGGCCCACCGCCTCCGGGCGCGCTCGGCGATCTTGCCCGACGTCACGGAGACAGCGCTGACGGCTCCGTTCTCTCGCCGCCCCTGTCGCATGAACTCGCCGAGGAGAATCGGGCGCAGCGGCTCGGCGATCGGCGGCCGACGGCCGGTGCCGGCTCGACTCTTGGCCTTCCTCACGACGAGTCGGTAGCCGTCGAGCTCGACGTCCGGCCAGTCGAGTCGCTTGATCTCGGCTCGCCTGAGCCCGGCGTAGAACGCGAGCGCGTAAGGCACGGCGTCGGCCGGATCCAAGGCAGCGATGAGCGCAGCGGCCTCGTCCGCGTCGGCGACTCGCGTGCGAGGCTTCTCGTCGTTCGGCGGCAGCTCGATGCCGGCGAGCGGGTTGCGCTCCACGAGGCGCCGTGTCGGCCGGCTCGCCCAACCGTAAATGGCACGAGCCACCGCGAGATGGTTGGCGATGCGCGAGCGTGAGAGGCCCTCACGGCTCAAGCGGTCGACCCAGGTTTGCCACTCGCGGTCGTCGATCTCGCTCGCATGGTGGGCGCCGAACTCGGGCGTCAGGACGTAGCGCAGCGAACGCTCGTATCCCTCGAGCGTCGTCGACGAATAGCCGGTGCCCTTCCTGCCGCGGCGGCGTCCAACTGCACCAGAGTGGACGCCGTCGAGCCATTCGCTTGCGAGCTCGCCGAAGGTGGGGCCAGCCGCCTCGGCCTCCGCGACCGCCTCCTGGCCCTTGATCGTCGAGGCGAGCCAGCTGAGGACCTCAGCGCGGTCCCCGAATGTCGCGGACCACACCATCCCCTGTTTGCTCGAATCCCAGCGTCGCCCTCGATAGGTCGGCCGGCAGCGGCACCGAGCGTCTGACGAACCCGCGGGACATCGTGCTTGATGGCGGACATAGACGCCGGCCGTCTTGGTCTTGCGGTACTCGGGCACGATGCTCTCCTGATCCGGTTCCGACCAGCGTACGCCCGGCTCAGGCGCCATCAAGCGCTCTTGTTGAAGAACGAGCGCGAGTTGTCGCGGGCCCACCGCCGGAGCTCCTCCGGCGGGACCTGGACCAGCGCCCCGCATGGCACGACGCGGATGAAGGGTTGAACTCGGCGCTCGAACGTGTCGACGCTCATCCCGAGGGCAGTCGCGGCTTCCTCGCGCGTGTACAGGATGCGCTCGACCGCAGCCACTGGTCGCTCACGCCGCTTCGCAGCCATCGCTTCGGGATGGTAGCCTAATTGCGCTAATCACGCTACTGTTGATCGGAGCGAATTGACGGATCAAGAGCCAGATGCACCGGAAGATCCGTGGCTGACCCTGACGGAGATCGCCAAGGAGCTACGAATGAGCCCGGCGACGATCCGCTCGTGGATTTCGAAGGGGACGCTCCGAGCGATGCGTGCCGGTCAACGGAAGTGGCTCGTCCGCCGCTCCGAGCTAGACCGCATGCTCGCCGGTGCGGACATCCCGGGGCCTGACGACGCGGCGGACGCGTCTGACTGGCGTACTTTCGACACGATCGCGCCGCCCCATCGCTCGCCGCACTGGACGAGGCCCGAGGCGCTCGAGCACGTCTCGCCAGGGGGTTGGCTCGGCGTCGCGGAATCGGCATGGCGAGACGCGCTCCGCGCGAGCGCCTCGGCGCCACCGGACCCGGCGTTCGTCGTGCGCATCAAAGACATCGCCGAGGCGGCCGCGCGCAAGGCGGCAGCCCTGGCCGACCTCGGCGAGCAGGAGCCGGGTCCGTGGTGGCAGCGCCAGTCCGGGCTCCCCGGCGGGGTGCTGTCCTACGAGCTCCGGCCCGGCGGCAGTCGACCAGGACCAGCCGAGCTCTGGGTGCGGTTCGATCGAGCCGTCGACGACCTCGGTCGCGCGATGGCTGAGCACTCCGTGCCAGCCGAGCGACAGGCGCTCGAGAGTGTCTCGCTGGTCCTCCACGACATCGTCGACGCGCTGCTCGAGCAGGAAGGCCGGCAATGGCCGCCTGCGCGTGATCAGCCGGACGCAAGCGACACGGACACCGCTGAGGAGCCGGATGACGAGTGACCTGAACCGGACCGCAAGCGGGTCCGCGACTCCGCGCGTCGGACGGACCCGCTTGCGGACCAGCTCAAGTGGCTGTCCGCCCCGCCCGCGCAGGCTTTTCCTCATACCCGCGCGCTCTTTGTGGCAGCTGACTACCCGCCCTCCACGTATTCGTTCGGGTAGTCAGCTGCCAGTCGAGACCGAGGTGTCAATCTTCGTGCGGGCGGGGCGGACGGAGAGCGGTAGGCAGGATCTCCAGGTGACAGGGTTGTGATGGGCAGGAAGGCGGGTTCAGGTCCTGGGAGTCTGCGGGTGGGGCGTTTCATCGGAAGGCTGGGAGTCGTGTCGCTGCCGGCGGTGGAGGCTGGGCTTGATCTCGATCAGCGGGTCGTGCGGCGGCATGTTGCGAGGCTCGAGGCGGCCGGCTGGCTGGAGCGGGCGGCGTGGGTGTGGGGCGAGGGGTCGGTCGCCTGGTTGACGGGCCTCGGCGTGGAGAGCTCGGGGCTCGGCGGCTTGCGAGCGGTGAAGGCGCCGCCGGCTCCGACCACGATCGCGCACGGTGTCCTCGTCGGGTGGTCGGCCGCGCGGGCAGAGAAACGCGGCCGCGTGTGGAAATCGGCGCGCGAGCTCGCGCTCGAGCCCGACCGGTGGGACGTGACGATGCGCTGCGAGCGCGGCTACACCAAGCAGTTGCCCGACCTCGCGGTGTGGCTGAAGCGCTCCGGCCCACCGATCGCGCTTATCTCCGAGAGCGGCGGGCGACGCGAGGATCGCCAGAAGAAGATCCTCGAGGGCTGGCGCGACGCGGTCTACGCCGGCCAGTACTCCGCGGTGCTCCACGACTGCGCGAATGATTCAGTCGCGCACTGGATCAGCCGGCTGGCCGCGAAAGTCCGGCTCACGCGATCGGAGTTCGGCGTGGTCATCCAGGCACGCGCGGAGGAGATCCGCACCCTTGCCCCCGCCGCCGACGACCCCGACGAGTCGCTGAGGAGCAGTTCCGACACCAACATGCCGTCCTCCTCCAAGATCGAGATCGAACCCACTCGAACACCCGCCCCTCCTGTGCGGATCCCGGCAGCGCAAGCTGCGGAGCCGCCGAAGCCGGACCTTGAGACGCCTGAGGAGGCTGCGGAGCGGGAGCGTCGCTACCGCGAGATCTTCGGAATTCCTGAGCCTCGATCGCGCCGACGATGGCGCCGGGCTCGCTAGTCCCTGTGCTGGGTGGTGAGCTCGCCGTTGCCGCCGTTGCCGGTTTCCAATTGACCTGTCGTGAGTGGCATGGCCGGCATCGCGGCTTCACTTCGTTGTTGTCACCCGTCCGCGCTGGCTTAACATACGTCCGGCTAAAGCGCGGACGCCGTCAGCACGTACGCGCGACGTCCGGATAGCCGGGGTGATTGCGAATCTTTCGCGGACTGGTCTACTGCGACGCACGCTCTGGGATCCAGCGCCAGAGACGGTCGGGCGCGGATGCGTTCGGTGGTGGATCCGCTTGCGATGAGGATCGGGCTCCGCCAAACGCGCTTTCCGCGGGTTGCTCGGCGGTCGGCATCACGCCCGAGATGCCCGTCGCGGCATCGGAGCGGGGCTTTCGCCCGATCCGATCACGGGTTTGGGAGCGACGGTCGGCGCTGCCGGATCACGCCTGTTTGCGCAGCGCTACCGTGGTCGGCCTTGAACAGACGCGATCGCTTCAGCGGCACAGG
>CAVVTO010000017.1:0-38026 GCA_963751185.1 uncultured Solirubrobacterales bacterium | reverse complement strand
CGTCGCACTCGCCGCGAACGGCCGGGCTGTTGTGGTGTGGCACGGAGGCACCGCTACTCCGGGCCAGCACTCAGGCGACGCCGGGCGGGGCCTGGAGCGCCCCGATCACCATCGCCGCCATCAACGTCGGCGCCCAGGCCCCGATCATCGCGATCGACGGATCCGGCAACGCGATCGTCGCCCGGTCAGGGGCCACTTCCACGACCGTTCTCGGCCCTATCTCCACCGCCAGCCTGCCGGCCGGCGGCACCTGGACACCAGTGAAGACGCTGGATCCAGCCGGCAGCAGCACGATCCGCCTGGTAGTCAACGCCACCGGATCAGCGATCATCACATGGTGCGACGATGACAACATCTGGGCCGACTCCGGGACGATCCTGCGCGGCTTCGCCGCGCCAGTCAACATAGGATTCGCTCTCGCCCACTCCCACAGTCCGCGGATTAGCTTCGTCGCGCTGAACAACGCAGGCCAGGCAGTCGTCGCCTACCAACCCCAGGGCGCTACCAGCATGGCGGCAATCCGGTCCGCCAACGGGACATGGAGCGCCACGATGGCGCTCCCCTGCAGCTACGTGGGCAGCACCGCGATCGACGGAGCGGGCGATGCCGTGGTCATCTGCGAAGGGAGCACCACCAACGCGGCAGGCCAGCCAGTCACCGCCCAGGAGACGACCCGACTTTCGGCCGGGAGCAGCACCTGGAGCACCCCGGCGCTACTGACCAGCGCTCCAACTCTCCACGCGCCAACCTTCATCTCCCCTGGTTACCACCGCAACGGTGAAACAACATGGGGGTCGAGACAGTAAACGCATTCACCAGCGCCCCGGGCGGCGCCGTCGGGCCCGCGACAACGTTCCCCGTGACCTTATTCGACAACCTCGATCTCAACATCGCCGCAGGACGCGCGACGCTCGTGTGGAACACCTCCCCGGGCGCCTTCGAGTCCACCGAGCCGGTGAACTGACCGCACCGCGCGAGTGGGATGGCCAGCCTCCCGCTCGCCATCCCCGCCCGTCATCCATCGAGACCGGGGATAGGCCCAGCGGCCGCACGCTACACCGTCCGCTCGTCGTCCGTGGCCCTTGACATGTCGAGATCGGTTGGGTCGACGCCGCCCACCCAATGTGCGAGCTCAACAGCGTGTCCGTCGGGATCGTTAAAGGTCAAGACGCGCATTACGCCGAAGTCCGTGACCGCACCGTCGGTGTGCCCTCGGGCAACCAGGTCCGCTCGGAGACGCTCGGACGTCTCAGCGTCAACTGCGCCAAGCGCGAAATCGTCGATCCGACCGCGCTCGAACATCGGCCGGGCAGTCGGCGTCGTGATCGCTCTGAAGACTTCCTCGTAGAAAAGCGTGAGACGGTCGAGGTCGCTCGTGAGAAAGGTGGCGTGATTCACGCCTGAGAGCACGGCCATTTTGCCTCCGGTATCGATCGCACAGCGAGCATATGCGCGGGTCTCGGGACGACAAGTGCGCGACCGGATCAGCTTGCCCAACGCCGATTGCGTTTTAGCCTCGGCGTGTTGGCTTGGGTGCACCAGGTGAGCTCAGGCAAGCAACGTGCGGCAGAACGCTCTAGTTGCTTGACAACGCCGCACGCCGCGATTAGGCTTGAACAATTGTTCAAGTTCTTGATTAGGCATTCAGTCAACCGTGCGGCGGTTCAATGTTGGTGTGGCGAGACGATCGCACGGGTGCGCAAGTACTAAGCCAGATCGGGAGAGGGATCGATGACAGACGTTCCGGGGCGCGATGGAGTCAGCCGTCGCGATTTCCTACACGGCGGCGCGATGGGTGCCCTCGGGCTCTCGAGCGCCGCGTTGCTGGCGGCCTGTGGCGGCACGCATGCCGCCACCGCGGGCACGACGGGCGGGACCAGCACCGGCCCCGCGGGCGGAGCCGCCATCAAGGGAGGGACGCTGCGGGTCGGCCTCGTGTCAGCGGGCAGCGCAGAGACGATCGACGTTCGCAAGGCGCTCAACTTCCCTGACTACGTTCGTCTCTTCAACCTCCTCGATCCGCTCTTCTTCGCTGCTCCGGGTGGACTGGTCACGCCCGGCCTTTGCCAGGCGGCGCATCCGAACAAGGACGCGACCGTGTGGACGCTCGAGCTGCGACCGGGCGTGGAGTGGCAGGACGGCTCGCCATTCACGGCCGACGACGTCATCTACACCATGCAGTCGAGTTGGCACTCGAAACAGAGCAATATCTACTCGCTGGCCGACTCGATTATCGACTACACACGACTGCGCAAGCGAGACAAGCTCACTGTGGAGGTCGGACTCAAGCACGGAGTCGCCCAATTCCCCTCGACGACGTTCACGCAGAACTCCTCTGTGATCAAGAACGGCACCACCGACTTCAGCAAGGTCATCGGGACCGGCCCGTTCAAGCTCGAGTCCTTCACGCCCGGCTCGCAAAGTGTGTTCACCGCCAACCGCAACTACTGGGGTGCCCCGGCTCCGTACGTGGACACGTTGATAATCGACTCGAGCTACGCCAACGACACGGCGCGCCTGAACGCGCTGCTCGCTGGAAACGTGGACATCGTGCCGACCGTAGCGCCCGCTCTGGCCAAGGCGAACGCCGCCTCGGGCCGGATCGTCCTGGGCAACGCCCCCGGCCCGGCTTTCATCGCGCCGACGATGATCATCACTGAGCCCCCGTTCACGGACGTTCGGGTCCGCCAGGCTCTGCGGCTGCTGGCGGATCGGCAGGCCCTGGCCTTGGAGGCGCTCGCCGGCTACGGCACGCCCGGCAACGACCTCCCTGGCCAGACGCTTCAGTTCTGGGCCAGCGACTTCAAACGTCCCCACGATCCCGAGCAGGCGCGGTCCCTTCTGAAGGCGGCCGGTCACGAGAACCTGTCTCTCACCCTCTACACGTCGGACATCATTCCCGGCATGAACGAGACTGCGACTCTGTACGCACAGCAGGCTTCGGCCGGGGGTGTGAACGTCAGCGTCAAGGTCGTCGACCCCGCGATCTACTACAGCGCAGCGTCGCCCGGAGGTAACTACCTCGACAAGACGTTCTCGCTCAACAACTGGACGACTGAGACCAGCTCGATGGCGCTGTTCTACCTCTCGGCGCTGTACAAGGACGCGCCATATAACGAAACCCACTGGACCAGTCCTCAGGCGGACCAGTTGCTGTTCGACGCGCTCTCCGACACCAATGACGCCACCGCCGAGCAGAAGTGGCATGCCGTGCAGCAACTGCAGTTCGACCAGGGCGGCTACATAGTTACCAACAACTTCAACTGGCTCGATGCTTACGCCCCGAAAGTGAGAGGGATTCAGACCACCTCCGCCGGGCCGTGTGACTATTACAATTTCAAGACTGCATGGCTGGCCGCCTGATCTTCCGGGGATAGCGTGGCGTCGGTGTTCCCACTCGAGGAGGCGCTACCGGCTGGCGACGTGCCTGACGAAGTGCTGGAGGAGTCCGGCTCCGGAAGCCGCCCGATGCTGGCTTTCCGGACCCGTCATCCCATCGTCGCGTTCCTGATCCGGCGGATCGCGGCGGGGCTGGCCACGCTGCTCGTGGCAACGATGCTTATCTTCGCCGCCGTTCAGGTCCTACCCGGGAACGTCGCGTCGGTCGTGCTCGGACGCAACGCCACGCCGGCGCGTGTGGCCGCCCTTCGCGCCGATCTTCACCTTAACGATCCGCTCCCCACGCGCTACGTGACCTTTCTTGGAAACCTGGTGGCTGGGCACCTCGGTGACTCGTCGGCGGCGCTGGCGCAGGGCCAGACTCTGCCGGTGTGGCAGGTCATCAAAGACCCGTTGCGCAACAGCCTCGTGCTGGCCGTGCTCACGATCATCCTATACGTGCCGCTGTGCCTTGTTCTCGGGACGCTCGCCGGCCTGTTCGCTGGTAGGAAGGCCGACTACGCGATCTCGCTGGGGGCGCTGAGCATCGGCGCGATGCCGGAGTTCCTGGTCGGCACGCTGCTGATCGTCATCTTCTTCACGAAGCTAAATCTGCTTCCCCCCGTCTCCCAGATCACTCCGGGCCAGACGCCCTTTTCGCATCCGACTGCTCTGATTCTGCCCGTCTTGACGCTCCTCCTGGTAAGCACCGCCTTCGGCACCCGGCTGGTGCGCGCGTCCGTAGTCGAGGTGCTGAGGGAGGACTACGTGGCGATGGCCCGGCTGAACGGGCAGCCCGAGCGCAGAGTCATCCTCCGCTACACGCTGCGCAACGCTCTCGGCCCCGGCATCCAGGCCCTCGCGCAGACGGTGCAATACCTGATCGGCGGGATCATCATCACCGAGAGCGTGTTCGATTACCCGGGGATCGGCAGCAAGCTCGTCCAGGCCGTGTCGGTCCGCGATGTCCAGGAGATCGCGGTGATCTCCGCGATCCTCGCCACCGTCTACGTGTTCACGAACATCCTCGCCGACCTGGCCGTGATGCTCGCGGTTCCGAAGCTACGGACGCAAGCGTGAGACGGTTCGGCAAACGCACGCCTCGGGTCCTCACCACGCGGTCCGGCGTGGTCGGTTTCACGATCCTGCTCTTCGTTTTCGGCGTGGCCATCCTCGGGCCAATCTTTGCTCCGCACGGCATCGCCACGCCGATCGGCGCTCCTGGTCAGACGCCGTCGGGCGCCGCGCCGCTCGGCACCGACTATTTGGGGCGAGACGTTCTGTCGCGGCTCTTGAACGGCGGCCGGTCGGTGATCTGGATCGCGGGAGTGGCGACGCTGCTCGCGTACCTGATCGGTCTCGCGATCGGACTGGTGGCCGGGTACATCCGCTCGATCGCCGACCCGCTCCTGATGCGCGGCGTCGACGTGCTGCTGGCGTTCCCGGCTCTGCTCATGCTGCTCCTTCTGGTCGGAGGACTCGGGCCGCACGTCGGCGTGCTGATCGTCGGCGTCGCGCTCGTACAGCTGCCCGGGATCGCTCGGATCGTGCGTACCGCGACGCTCGAGATGTCAACGCGCGGATTTGTCGAAGCGGCCGAGGCACGCGGTGAGTCGACCCCCTCGCTGCTGACACGCGAGATCCTTCCGAACATCGCGCCGATCATCCTGGCCGACTTTGGGATCCGTTTCGGCTACTCGATCATCCTGATCGCCAGCGTCAACTACCTGGGCCTCGGCCTGGCTCCTCCCGCCGCGGACTGGGGCTTGATGATGTCCGAGAACCAGCAGTTCATCGCGGTCAACGTCTGGGCCGTGCTGGCGCCGGCGATCATGCTCGCGCTGCTGACGATCGGCGTGAACCTGGTCGCTGACGCGTATGTCCGCACGCTGGGCCGGTCGACCATCGTCAGGACCCGCCCCTCAATCCTGATGAGTCTCCGGACGAGGACGTGATGGCTCTCAGCGCTCCCGCCCTCAACTCTCAGCCGCCCGCTCTCGACGTCCGAGGACTCCGGGTCGAGACGGCATCGGGCGCGCCAATCGTCGCCGACGTTTCCCTCCAGCTTGCACCCGGGGAGGCCCTCGGCCTGGTCGGTGAGTCGGGTTCGGGTAAGACCACGACGGTGCTGTCGCTGCTCGGCTACACCCAGGCCGGCGCCCGGATCACTGCGGGCGAGATCGCGATCCGCGGCGAGGCGATGGAGGCGAGTCGGCCGGGCCGCGCTCGCCGGCTGCGCGGCCGCCTGATCTCCTACGTCCCGCAGAACCCTGGCACCGCCCTGAACCCCTCGATGCGAGTCGGTCCGGCTGTACGCGACATGCTGCGGGCGCATCTCTCCGGCGAGACGGCGCCGGCGCTCGAAACCGTCGCCGGATCCGCACTGGAGCGGGCCGGGCTGCCTGCCGACCCGTCCTTTCAGCAGCGTTACCCGCACCAGCTTTCGGGAGGCCAGCAGCAGCGCGTCTGCATCGCGGTGGCGCTCGTTTGCGAGCCCCCAGTGGTGGTGCTCGACGAGCCGACCACGGGTCTTGACGTGGTCACGCAGGCGCGGATCCTCGACGAGCTGCGCCGGCTGAGGCGCGATCACGGCATGGCCATGCTCTACGTCACCCACGACCTCGCCGTCGTCGCCGGGTTCGCCGATCGGCTCGCGGTCATGTACGCCGGACGGATCATCGAGGACGGGCCGACGGGCGAGGTTCTGCGTCGTCCCAAGCATCCTTATACGCGCGGACTGCTGACCTCGATTCCCGATCACATCCGCCCGCAGGAGCTCGAGCCGATGCCTGGCGTGGCGGTGGGCGTCGGCGAGCACCCACTCGGTTGTGCGTTCGAGGACCGCTGTGCGCTTCGCACCGACGCGTGCTCCGAGACGGTGCCCGAGCTCCGGACGGTGCAGCTCGGACATCGCTCGCGGTGCCTGCATGTCGACGCCGTGACCGATCCCCCGGAGCGACCGATACGGGCGCCGGCGGCGAGCGCTCAGGCAACGCCGCTCCTTGCGATCAGCGGCTTGCGCGCCGAGCACCGCGGGCGACACGGCGTCCTGACCGTGGCCCGGGACGTTGAGTTCACCGTCGGACATGGCGAGTGCGTAGCGCTGGTCGGCGAATCGGGAAGCGGCAAGACCACGATCGCGCGGACGATCGTCGGGCTGCACCCGATCGCCGCAGGGCGGATCACGCTCGGCGGTGAGGAGCTCGCGGGTGCGGCGCGGGTCCGCTCGCGCGAGCAGCGCCGCCGGGTCCAGATCATCTTCCAGAATCCGAGCGACGCCCTCAATCCGCGTCACGAGGCCCGCAGCATCGTCGCGCGCGCTGCGCGAACGCTGCGCGGTCTGTCCGGGCCCGAGGCCCTGACGTATGCCAACCAACTGCTCGATCTCGTTCGCCTGCCGCGCGGCACAGGGGACCGGTATCCCGCCGAGCTATCCGGCGGTGAACGCCAGCGAGTCGGGATCGCCCGAGCGCTGGCGGCCGAGCCGGAGCTGATCGTCTGCGACGAGATCACCTCCGCCCTCGACGTCTCGGTCCAGGCGGCGGTGCTCCAGTTGCTCGGTCAGCTGCGCGCTCAACTCGGGCTGGCCCTGCTTTTCATCACCCACGATCTGGGGGTGGTCGCATCCGTCGCCGAGCGAGTGCTCGTTCTGGAGCGCGGCGAGCTGGTGGAGACCGGTGACACGCTCACCGTCCTGCGCGCTCCCCGGCACAGTTACACGCAACGCCTCCTCGCGGCGGCCCCGAGCCTCCACGATGCCCTGCACGGTGTCAACCAACCCGAGCAACGCCCGGCGGAACATGGAAAGTAACTCGACCCAATCCCGCGTCGCAATCGAGGACATTCGTCGCGTGGAGCTGATCACGGCGACGCTGCGGGTGATCTCGGCCCGGGGCTTCGAACGTACGACGGTCCGGGATATCGCAAGCGCCGCGGGCGCATCGGTGGGGAGCGTCAACTATTACTTCAAAAGCAAGGACGAGCTCCTTCGCGCCGCCGTCGCGGAGACGGACGCTCGGTTTCGCACGCAGGTCCGAGAGGCGGTCGAGGATGAGCCTGAATATCCGGCCAAGCTCGTGCGCGTCGTGGATCTGTGCTTCCCCGACGAGGCAGCGGACGGTCCGGACTGGGCGGTTTTTGTCGACTTCTGGTACCGGGCATCGCGGCACGAGTCCTACCGCGCGATATTCGAGGAGGCGCACTCCGAGTGGATCGCGCTGCTCAGTCAGGTGCTGGCCGATGGCGCGGCGGACGGCGTGTTCTTCCTGAGCGCGGACCCGGGGGACGAGGCACTGGCCTTCGCATCGATGATCGACGGACTCGCGCTGTACACGCGCGTGACCAAGCACGTTGACGGTGACACGGCGCGGCGAATTGCCAAGGAGCACGTCGACGCTCTCTGTCAGAAGGTGGCTCCGCGGCGCCGAGCGAAGCGAACGATCCGATCAGGGGGTTAGACGATGAAGGCTGCTGTGTTCTTGGAACCTGGAGTGCTCGACGTGCTCGATCGTCCGGAGCCGAGCGAACTCGCTCCCGATGAGCTCCTGGTCGAGGTCGAGTGCTGCGGGCTGTGCGGAAGCGACGTGCACGCAATCGCGGTTCCTCCCGGCCATCCGACCGCGCCCAACACGATCATGGGTCACGAGTTCGTCGGGCACGTCGTGGCGCGGGGGAGCGGCGTCGAGGAACCTGCCGTTGGCACGCGAGTGGTCATCGACCCTGACCCCAAGTGCGGCTCGTGCGCGAATTGCCAGCGCGGAATGCCGTCGGCCTGCCTGCGGCTGCGTGCGATCGGCGTCTATCGTGACGGCGGCCTCGCGGCGCACTGTCGCGTTCCGGCGCGGGCTGCGTTCGAGATCTCAGAGAGCGTGCCCGCCCCGCTCGCCGCGATCGCCGAGCCCCTCGCCTGCGTTGTGCACGGCGTGCAGCGCAGCGCGGTGCAGCCGGGGGAGAGCGCCTTGGTGTTCGGCGGAGGTTCGATCGGGTGCATGTTCGCGGCCCTGCTCAGCAGCGCCGGCGCCTACCCGACTGTGGTACTGGAGCCGTCGGCGCGCCGACGCAACATCGCGCTGCGGTGCGGCGCCGATCACGCACTCTCGCCTGAGGTGTGGGCGAGCTCCGGCCGCGAGTTGCTCCCCGGAGGCGCCGACGTCGTGGTGGACGCGGTGGGATCACTCTTCGCGGCTGGGCTCGATGCCGTGGCCACCGGCGGGCGGATCGTGCTCATCGGCATGAACTCGAATGCACGCGCTGAGGTCGCGCAGAACGAGATCACCCGGCGCGGACTGTCGGTACTCGGTTCCTACATCACGAACTTCACGTTTCCGACGGCGATCCGTGTGCTCGAGCGCGGGGTGCCCGACCTGTCACCGATCATCACCCATCGCCTCACCCTCGACGACGTGGGCCACGGCCTCGAGTTGTTGCGGACGGGCGAGGCGCTGAAGGTGGTGATCGACCTCAATGGAAGCCACTGAGTTGACCGAGCACCCGGCCAGGATCGTGGTCTCGATCGCGAACGCGCCGTGCAGCTACGGCGCGTTCGAGGAGACCGTCGGGGTGGACCCGCTCGTCCCCGACGCGGTGGCGCTGCTCGACCAAGTGGCCGCGGCGGGCTACGCCGGGATCGATCTCGGTCCCGTGGGCTACCTCGGGAACGTCGAGGAGCTGCCGGCCAGGCTCGCGGACCGGCGCCTGGCCCTCGCGGGCGGGTTCATGCCCCTGCCGTTCGGCGACCGTGACCGGCTTGCCGACGAGATCGGGCAACTGGATGCGCTGCTGGACACTTTCGACGCTGCCGGCTCGGCCGCCTGGCCCCCGAGGCCGACGCTGGCCGGCATGAGCCCGCCCGAGGCCCGGCTTGCGCCATCCGGCACCGCGCGTGGGTGGTCGCTCGCAGAGTGGCGGCGCTTCGCGGACGGCGTCTCGACGGCGACCGAGCGATGTCGGAGCCGAGGTTATGAGCCGGCGTTTCACCACCACATCGGCACCGAGGTCGAGACGCCTGAAGAGATCGAGCAACTGCTTTCGCTAACCGACGTCGGACTGTGCTTGGACACGGGTCACCTGGCGGTGGCGGGTGGAGATCCCCTGCAGGCTGTGCGCAACTGGGGACCGCGCATCAATCACGTACACATGAAGGACGCCGATTCGGACGCGCTGGCCGCGCTCGCAGCCGAACGTGCTCCCGTCGATGATCTGTGGAGGGGGCAGGTGTTCGTCGCCCTCGGCTACGGCGACCTCGAATGCGAGCGGTTCTTGAGTGCGCTGGGGGAGATCGCCTATCGGGGCTGGATCGTGGTCGAGCAGGACATCTTTCCCCAACGCGGCCCGCTGGCGGACAAGGTGCGACGCGACCAGGAACGGAGCCGCGAGTTCCTGACCCATCACGGATTGTGAGTTTTCTAACCGCCGAGCTTCGCTACGACCCGTTCACGGAGCTCGGAGTCGACGATCCCTATCCGCTCTACGCGCGCCTGCGCGATGCGGCCCCGGCCTACCACAACCCCGACCGGGACTTCTGGGCCTTGTCGCGGTTCGAGGATGTCCAAGCCGCCGCGCGCGACTGGGAGACCTTCTCAAGCGAGCCCTGCGTGGATCCTGACTACGTCGGGGTTCGGCTGCGTCTCAACAGCTTCCTGGACCTCGACCCGCCGATACACGACCTCCTCCGGCGGATCGTGAAGGCCCACTTCACACCCAACGCCATCAAAGAGTTGGAAGTAACAACCGGCGCCATCGCCGGGGAGCTCGTAGGGATGTTCGTCGCCGCCGGCGAGACCGATCTCGCTCGGGATTTCGCCTGGGGTCTGCCGCTGAAGGTCACAATGGCGCTGCTCGGCCTGCCGTCGGAGGACTTCGCCTTCCTGCGCGACACCTTCGAGCTGCTGTGGCGGGACAACCGATTGTGGATCGAGCCCGCCCAAGACGCGCCCTCCCGGATGGCCGCAACCCGGATCCACGAATACTTTGCCGCCCGGCTGCTTGAGCGCGAACGGTATCCCACCGCCGACGTGCTTTCGACGATCGCCGAGGCGCAAAGCGCTGAGCAGCTCGAGATCGACGTGCTCGCCGAGCTTGCGATCGTCCTCTACATCGCTGGTTACGAGACGACGGCGAATCTGCTCTCCAACTCTGTGCTGCATCTTGCCGAGCATCCCGAGCAGCGGGCGTGGCTGGTCGCCCATCCAGACCGTTTCAAGGATGCGGTCGAGGAGCTGCTGCGGTTTGACGCGCCGGTGCAGGTTCTGGCACGCAACACGACGAAGCCGGTCGAGCTGTACGGTCGGCCTCTACCGGCGGGAGCCCGCGTGCTCCTGCTCTACGGCGCCGCCAACCGAGATCCGCGACGTTACGACGATCCGGATCGGCTCGATCTGGGACGTCCGGTGCTGCGACACCTCTCCTTCGGTAACGGCATCCACCACTGCCTCGGGGCACCGCTGGCTCGGCAGGAGGCAAGGGTCGCCCTGGCCACTCTGCTCGCTCGAGTCCCCAACTACGTGGTCAGCGGGCCGGTGGTGCGAAACACGAACATGGTCTCGACGCGGGGGATCGTCTCGCTGCCGGCGAGCGTCCCGTAGCCGGGGAGGATCCTCGAGCGCGACGCCGCACTGATGACGCTGGCTCGGGCTTTGCATCCGCGCGCGATGGACGCGGGTGGATGGTGGCGATCCAAGGCGAGGCGGGGCTGGGGAAATCGACGCGGCTCGCCGCGACCGAAGAGCCTTCGGGCGACGGTTGGTCGACCGTGAAATCCGCAGGCAGCGCGATCGAAGCGGACCTCCCGTTCGCCTACGCGCAGCAACCGGGTGGCTCCCTGCGCCCGACCGATCCTGTGACGAGCGCCGCATCGGACCCCCTCGGGCGGCGGGCGCTCGCTTCTGACCTCACACGGCTGCACCTTCAGGAATGGACGCGCAGCGGAGGGTTGCTCGGCCCCCGCTTCGCGTCGAACACGGACCGCAATATCGGAATGCGGAGCGACGCGAAAGCGGGACATTCTCAGGATCGGTCGATGAGCCCCAGCGCACGGGCCCGGGTGACCGCGTCAGCACGACTGTGAACCCCGAGCTTTTGGTAGAGACGCCTCGCGCGGTCCTTCGCTGCCGAGCGGGAGATCCCAAGCTTGTCTGCGATCAGCGCGAAGGTCAACGGTGTCGGCAAATAGCGGAGGATCCGCGCCTCAGCCAAGCTGATGGACGCTGCGCTGACTGTGGCGGCGGCTTCGGCCACAGCCTCGGCGGTGGCGTCATCGGCGGCGGCGACGGCCGTCACGTCCTCGGCCAGGGCCACCGCAGTCGCGTCATCCGCCGCGGCGACGGCCGTCACGTCCTCAGCCAGAGCCTCGGTCGTGGCGTCATCGGCGGCGGCGACGGCCGCCTCGTCCTCCGCGAGAGCCTCGGCGGTGGCCTCTTCGGCCGCGGCGATGATGAGACCGGCGGCAGCCAAAGCGTCAATAGCCTCGTGGGTGGCTTCCTCCTCGACGATGCCCGCCCTAATCAACGCTCGGACGGCGTCGGCCGCCGCAGCGGCACGAATCGCTTCCGAGGCAGCGATTGCCTCGGCCGCTCGCGTCTCGGCCTCGATAGCTCGCAGCATCGCGTCGGCCTCGGCGGCGTGCGCCGCCGCAATCACCTCCACCGCCTCGTCCATCGCCGCGACCTCGGCTCCAACAATCAACCCAACTTCGGGCGTGAGAAAACCCTCCCCCAGCAACTCCCCTCCGGTCTCCTCGATCGCATCGAACAGCGGCTGCGCCCAACCGTGCTCGATGAGGAGGAACGCCAGCGCCGTCCCGGGTAGCAGCGAATGTGCCAATGCCGCCGCGTCAGTCGGATCAAACCCCGCCGAACCGGCCCCCGCAGGTTCCACGAGACCAGCGCCGCCCAAAGGCACGATCCTCGACAGCAGCGCGCCAAAGTCATCATCGCCGATTACGGTCCGCTCGATCGTGCCGTCCTCTCTCTTGGAGACGAAGAGCAGATCGAGGAGCCGCAGAACTCCTCGGCCCTGTAAACGATCGACCTCGGCCAACACCCGACCATGGAAGTCAGAGCCAGGACCAAAGCTCATCGCAATCACCTGCAAGGGACCCGGCATATGTTGACCTCCACGAAGAACAGAAGAACGGCCGCAACGGCGGCGAGGACGGCCACAGACTACAACTGACATGCACTCCACCCCGCGGCGGGGCGGCCCGCCCGGGCGGCGCTCCGCCGGCCGGCCACCCCTGATCACCTCTGTTGGCTACGGAGGGTTGACCGGCTCCGGCTAGAGGGTGGCGTGGCAGGAGGCAGCGCCGACCCGCACGCTGATCATTTCACCCGCCGAGTCAGCCGGGGCGTCGAAGTACACGTCCGCGTAGCCGGAGGAGTCGGTGTGCCAGCTGGCCGAGTGTCCGGCTGTGTCGGTCACGGTCACCGTCTCCGCGGGCTGGTTCGAGTGGACGTACACGTCGTAGTCGTCGTAGTGGCTCGAGTACGAGGCGCTGGCCGAGCATTCCGGGGTCGACGATGACCCGACAGGCGGCGCGGCTGCGGCGAAAGGCTGGGCGCCGGCGTAGTCGGTGTCGAACGTGTGGTGCAGCGAGGCGACGATGCTCGGGGCGGAGAGGACGATGCCGAGCTCGCGGTTGTCGAACAGCGACTCATCGGAGAAGTTCTCCGAGCCCAAGAAGGCGCGCGTCGGGGTGAGGATCATCTTGGCGTGGATGTACAGCGGCGCGTCGGACGCGTAGGTGCGCACGTGCACTCCGGCGGCCACGAGTTGCGAGAAAGCCCCATCCCACGAGGAGTCCGCGGTCATCGTGACCTTGACATTGACGCCGCGGCGGGCGTCGCTCTCGAGCGCGTGCTCGATGTCGGTCTCGTCCATCTCCTCGTTGTAGACATCGATCCAACCGTGGGCCGAAGCGATCACGGTCAGCAGCGCCGGCTCGGAGCCGGGACTCCAGACGAGGTCCTTGCCGTCGGGCGCGGCGATGCGCCGGCCGGCCCAGTCGGCGCCGAACGTCTGGAGGATGGCCGAAACATCCTGCGCGTTTGAGTCGGCCACCCCGAAATCGCGGCTCGAGGCGTAGTAGGCGGGGGTGAAGTTGAACGTGAGGATGTACGCGGTGCCGTCCACGACCAGTGTCTTCTGGTGGGTGAGCGCGAGGTACGACGGCGTCCAGCGCACCGGCACGCGGTGCGCCTTCAGGTAGGCGTATGCCGCCTGGTTCTCAGAGGAACCCTGGCCGTAATAGCCGCCGTTCAGCAGGACGCGGACCCGGACGCCGCGGCGCTCATCCGCCGCCAGTGCCGCGTCGACCTGCGGGTCCTCGTCCTCGTACATCACCAACTCGACCGAGCGTTTCGCGTGTTGGATGGGATCGAGCACCGGCGCGATGCCCTGGTTCGGTTCTGTGATGAGGGAAGGCGCTGCGGCGCGCACGGTTGATCGGCGAACAGCGGGCGCGAGCGCAGGGGCGACGGCGGTGCCGGTCGCGGTGGTGCGGGGCGCGGGAGCGGTCGTCCCGGAGGAGCCCGACGTGCCCTGCCGCGCGCAGGCCGACAGGCCGACCGCGAGCACGGCGATGAGCAGAAACCGAGAGCGCGCCCGTAGCATCGTGCCGGGCATGCGCGAGGTAGTGGGGTTCAACATCGCGAAGGAGACTTCGCTCGCTAGCTCCGTCCTCCGGCTGCTAGGCGCATGAGCGCCGAGTCGAAGTCGAGATCCGCGGCGGCCTGCTCGGCACGAGTTGCGTTGCCGGCAAACTGGTGCTGGTAGCCCGACCACCGGCGATCGGTGACTTGGCGCTCGATCTGCGCGCGGACGAGGACGGCGAGCTCGGTCGCTGCGCGCCCGATGCGGTCGCCTAGCTCGCTGGCACCCCAGTCTTCGGGGCCGGCGAAAACGGAGGTGGGGAGGGTGAGCGCGCGCATGTACGCGAACAGCGGGCGCATCTGATCGTCGATCACCAGGGCGTGCCGGCCGCTGCCTGCCGTGGCCGCGAGCAGCACCGGCTTGGCGATGAGCAGGTCGTCGTCGAGCACGTCGATGAAGGACTTAAAGAGGCCGCTGATGCCCGCCTTGTAGACCGGGGTGGCGGCGATGATCGCGTCGGCGCTCGCGATCTGTTCGATCGCGGCCTGGAGCGCGCTCGGAGGGGAAGCCCGCCACCGTGGCATTGGCGATGTCGACCGCGAGGGGGGCGAGCTCGATCACGTAGGCAGAGGCGTGGGTCCCCGTTTCGCGGAGCAGCTCGACGCTCCTGTCCGCGATGCGGTCCGCCAGCATTCGGGTCGACGAGGGCTCGCCGGTACCGGCGCTGACCACGATGACGCGTCGCGGCGGGGTCCCCGCGGCCACGCCGTCTCCGTCATGGCGTTCGACGGCCGCGGTCATCGGGTCGCCCCAAGCGCCGATTCGTGCCGGCTGCTCTCGCCGGGGCCAGCTGGCTCGAAGCTCGCGATGAGCCGGCGGCAGAGGTCGCCCAACTCGAGGAGCTGCGGGCGGTCCAGATGGCGGGTCATTGTCTTAGCGACCAGCCGCCCGTGGCTCAGACCTACCGTGCGCTGGAGCTCGGCGCCCGCGCTGGTCAGTCGCACTCGGCAGGCGCGGGCGTCGCCGGGATCATCGTCGCGCCACACGAGTCCGCGCGCCTCGAGCCGGGCGATCAGCCGCGACATGCCCGGCTGCGACAGCAGGACGTCCGCGCCGAGTTCGGTGATCCGCAGCCCGTTCGGTGCCGCGGACAGCGCGTAGAGGACGCCGTACTCGCGCGGCTGCAGGTCGGCCCAGTCGGTTTGGGCGGCGAGCTCGGCGGCGATCGTGGCTTGAGCCCGGAACAGTGCCTCCCACGTGTCGTTGGCGAGTCTGGTGGTGCTGTGCACGATCGTCACGCGGCGACCGGGTACTCGGTGGCGAGTGCCGGGTCGCTGTCCTGGTAGGGGGTGGTGGCGGTGAGGTTGTCGCCGCGGTTGGCGTTCGGCCGAGGCTGGCGTGGCGCACCTTCGCCGTACTTGGCTTTCACGAGGCTCTCGTGAGTCGGTGCGTCTGGGACGCCCGGCGCCCGGCGGGTCTCCATCTCGCGGCGCAGCACCGGCACGACCTCGGTGCCGAGCAGTTCGACCTGCTCGAGTGCCACCTCGAGCGGCAACCCCATCGAGTCGACGTTCCACAGCTGCCGTTGATAATCGCCGAACCCCTGCTGGAAGGTCAGGGTCTTCTCGATCACCTCCTGCGGGCTGCCGACGCTCATCGGCGTGGCCTGCATGAAGTCCTCCAGCCGGTAGCTCTTGCCGTAGATCGGCGAGCCCTCGAAGTAGGGGCGGAACCGGGCGACCGCGTCTTGCGAGCGAGCGGCGATGAACGCGTGGCCACCAAGGCCGACGATCGCCTGCTCAGGGGTGCCATGCCCGTAATGCGCAAACCGCTCTCGGTACAAGTTCACCAGCGGCCGAAAGTGGAAGTTCGGCGCCAGGATGTTGTTGGCGAAGTAACCGTTGCCGTAATAAGCGGCCTGCTCGGCGATCTCCGGCGTGCGGATCGCACCGTGCCAGACGAACGGGGGCACGTCGTCCAGCGGACGAGGAATCGCGGTGAAGCCCTGCAGAGGCGTCCGGAAAGTGCCCTCCCAATCGACCACATCCTCGCGCCAGAGTCGGTGCAGCAAGTTGTAGTTCTCGAGCGCCAACTCAAGCCCCTTGCGGATGTCCTTGCCGAACCACGGATACACCGGAACCGTGTTCCCGCGGCCGAGCATCAGGTCCACGCGTCCGGCCGCGACGTGCTGCAGCATCGCGTAGTCCTCGGCGATCTTCACCGGATCGTTGGTCGTTACCAGCGTCACCGCTGTGCTCAGGATGATCCGGTTCGTCAATGCGGCGATGTGCGCCAACAGCGTCGTCGGCGAGGAGGAGAAGAAGGGCGGGTTGTGATGCTCCCCGATCGCGAACACGTCGAGCCCGACCTCGTCCGCGCGCTGCGCGATCTTGAGAATCGCGTTGATCCGCTCCGCCTCGCTTGGCGTATGTCCCGTCACCGGGTTGGGCGTCACATCGCTAACCGAGAAGATTCCAAACTGCATCTCGACCACCTTTCGTTGTGCGCTCAAGCATAGCAGATACATGCGCGCGCATGTATTCAAGTTGTGCGGAAGTCCCGCGGCTGGCGCAGACACGTCGCGGTCCTCTCAACTTCTGAGGCGGCCCGATCAGTCAGTCCACGAAGATGTCGAGCTGGAGCTCCGAGGCGTCGCCGTGCTGGTAGGGGGAGAGGTCGGTGATCCCGGCCGCTGCCAGCACGTCGTCGTCGATCAGCGCGTGGCCGGTTTGCTCCATCGGGGGCCGGGCGAGAATCGCGTGTGCCGCGTCGCCCATGATCTCCGGGGTGCGGGACTTGGCCATTGCGGCGTCGCCGCCGAGCAGGTTCCGGACCGCGGCCGTGGCGATCAACGTGCGCGGCCAGAGCGTGTTCGACGCGATCCCGTCCGGCTTGAGTTCGGCCGCGAAGCCGAGCGCGGCGAGGGTCATCCCGTACTTGGCGAGCATGTAGCCGACGCACGAGCCGAGCCACTTCTCGCTCAGGTTGAGCGGAGGGGAGAGGGTGAGGATGTGGGCGTGGTCGGACTGCCGGAGGTGGGGGATCGCGGTGCGCGTGAGCAGGAAGGTGCCGCGGACCTCGATCTGCTGCATGAGGTCGAACTTCTTGGCGGGCAGGTCAGTCGAGGCGGAGAGGTCGATCGCCGACGCGTTATTGACGACGATGTCGATCCCGCCGAAGGCCCGCACCGTTTGATCGACCGCGTCGACGATCGATGTCTCGTCCCGAACGTCGCCGACGATCGCGAGCGCGTGACCGCCGGCGGCCTCGATCTCCGCCGCGGCGGTGTGGATCGTGCCCTCCAGCCGTGGGTGCGGTTCAGCGGTCTTCGCCAGCAGCGTGACGTTGGCGCCGTCCCGTGCGACTCGCGTCGCGATCGCCAGCCCGATGCCCCGGCTTCCGCCCGACATCAGAATCGTGCGCCCCTTCAGCGGGGCATCGCCGTTGGTCGTCATGCCGCTCCTCCTCCGTGTGCGCGAAATAGTATTGGCGACCGCTTTCTGATCTGCGTGGCCTTGGCCGGGGGTCGGGTCGGCGGGCCACACGGCCGGGTTCGCGGGTCGGGCGCCCTGAAGCGCCGCTGGCTGTCTAGCGCAGCCGGGCGGTCGACGAGATCACGGCCGGCAACCGCGCCGCGGTCACGCGCTCGACCGCATAGGCGGTCGCTGAGTTGTCTCCGTCCTTCTCCTGGATCGGCACTCCGGTCGTGGCGTCGAGCCAGATCCACTCAAGGTAGTTGCCGTCTGTGGAAGGATCTCCTCGGGGTGCAAAGCGGAGCGAACGTAGCTTCGGGCGCGGTGGATTCGCGATCGGACGGTGCCCACCGAGACATGGGTGGCTTCGGCGACCTGCTCGTAGGAGAGGTCGCCCCACACGTGCGGCAAGAGCGCATCTCGATACTTCGGGGAGAGCTGAGCAAGCGCGGCGGCCACCTGCGGACCGAGCGCCTCGGCCTCGATCCGGTCTAGCGCGCCATCGGCCAGGTCGGCCTCGTCGTGAAGGTGCAGCCGAGCCAGCGCGCGTCCGTCGCGTCTCGGAGCGCAGCCTACGGCGCAGCAGGTTGGTGGCGATCCCGAAGAGCCAAGGCCCGGCATCCACTCGTGAGCGGTCGAACCGGCGGCGCGAGTCGAGGGCGACGCGGAATGTCTCGGCGGCGATGTCCTCGCCGGCAGCGCCCGCCCCGGTGAGGTGGGCGACCGGGTTGGTGATGAGCATCTGCTGTGTCGTGCCCGCAGGCGCCCCAGAGTTCCCTCCGGGGCGCCGAGAAGGGCCGGCGTCCCTCGGCCCCCTCGCGCGGACGCCTGCTTACGCCCGCACCGCGCCCAGCGACAACTCCCAGAGACGTTCGGCCGCATCTGGGTCGAGCGCGTATGGCGCAACGCCCGAGGGGGCGGTGCTGACGTTGTCGGACGGCAGCCTCTCGGCCTCGTTGCAGTCCTCGAAGTAGCGACCACCGACGCCCTCGAGCCGAGGTGAGGTCGCGACCAGCACGCTCGTAGCCGCGCCCTGGGCGATCGTCTTGAACCGAATTGGTGCGCCGTTGATCGTCTGGGTAGTCGAGCCGGTGCTCGTCGCGGCGGCGCGGAGCTGTGCGACCTGCTCCGGATCCATGTGGCGAGCCAGGTTGGTTTCCATGATCCCGCCGGGGTGGACCGCGTTGGCGGTGATGCCGTCGGCCGCCCAGCGGTCGGTCGCTCCGACCGCGAACAGGACGTTGGCAGTCTTCGATTGTCCGTAGGCGAGCCACGGGTCGTACGGGCGCGATTTGAAATTGATGTCGTCGAACACGACCGGAGAGCGGAGGTGGCCGCGGGAGCTGAGCGACACGATCCGCGCGTCACCGGCAGCCGCGAGAGCGTCGCGGAGTCCCAGCGCGAGCGCGAAGTGGCCAAGATGGTTGGTCGCGAACTGGAGCTCCCAGCCGTCCGGTGTCAGCTCGAGCTCGGGCAGCGCCATGACGCCGGCGTTGTTGATGAGGATGTGAAGTGGCCCGGTCCAGGTGGCGACGAAGGCGGCAACCGAGGCGAGATCAGCCAGATCGAGCGGTCTGACGTCGACCGAGTCGTTGCCGGTCGCGTCCTTGATCTGGGTCGCGGTGCGGCGGCCGGCGTCGGTGTCGCGGACGGCGAGAGTGACCGCGGCGCCGACGCTCGCGAGCGCCCGGGCGGTCTCGACGCCGATCCCTGAGGAGGCGCCGGTGACGATTGCGTGGCGGCCGGAGAGATCGATGCCCTCGATCACCTCGGCGGCCGTCGAGTCGAATCCAAATGGGGTTTGAATGCGCGTAGTCGATGTCATGAGGTCAGTGTTCAACGCGGGGCCGCCGCGGACAAGAGATCCGTTGATCCTGGTAGTGACAGGACCAGGATCAGAGTTGGCGCCGCGCGTATCGTTATCGGGAGCGTGGACGGCGAGAACCTCATCGGCGAGTACTTGCGCGCGCGTCGCGAACTGATCCAGCCCACCGAGGTCGGGCTCCCTGAGCTGGCTGGCCGGCGCCGCGTGCCCGGCCTTCGTCGCGAAGAGGTCGCGATGCTCGCCGGCGTCAGCGCGGATTACTACGTGCGGCTCGAGCAGGGACGCGACCAGCACCCTTCACCGCAGGTGCTCGAGGCGCTCGCCCGAGCACTCCAGCTCGATGACGACGCAACCGCGCACCTCCACAGTCTCGCGGCGCCGGCCGTGCGCCGCCGGCGGCGGGGGGCCGGGGGTCGCTATCCGAGGCCGGAGCGAGTGCCCGCCGGGATCCTCCAGCTGATCGCGACCTGGCATGAGACGCCCGCCTACGTCTACGGCCGCTACATGGACGTGCTCGCCGCGAATCCGCTTGCGACCGCGCTTGCTCCCTACTACACCCGTGGCGAAAACCTCGTGCGCGTCACGTTCCTTGACCCGCGGCTGCGCGACCGCTACGAGGACTGGGACCGGGCGGCCGCCGCGATCGTCGCGGCACTCCGGGCGCTCGTCGGCCCCGAAGTCGACGATCCACAATTGAACGAGCTCGTCGGAGAGCTCTCGGTCCGCAGCGAGCGCTTCCGCCAGCTTTGGGCGCGCCACGACGCGCGACCAAAGCGCAGTGGGACCACGCAAATCCAGCACCCGCAGCTCGGCCCCCTGGAGCTCGGCTACGAGAAGCTGCCGATCCCGGACGCCGACCGCCAGACCCTGTGCATCTACCACGCGACGCCAGGCAGCCGGAGCGCGCAAGCGCTCACGCTGCTCGCGACGGCCGCTGCCACCGAGCAGCACGAGCGCGAGACTGCCCGCTCAGCGACGAGAACCTCAGGGTTCGAGGCGAGCGGTACGAACTAGCCTACGTCGTCAGTCTCGTCGTCCTCATCGCCCGCGAAGTCGTCGAACGGGGCGACCTCCCCGGCGAGCAGGCACCCGAGCTCGCCGTCCCAGTTGATGGGGTCGGCCAGGTAGACGTTGAGCGTGTCGACGTCGGCGTCGAGGGCCTCGATCTCCTCTCTCAAGAACTCGCGAGCACTCTCATCGAGGTCGGCGCCACGAGTCTCGAGCGCGCGTGCGACGTCGGCAATAGCGCCGCCGGACCAGGCGAGCAGCCGACGCAGTTCCAAGACCAGCTCGCCGTCGCTGACGCGCTCGGCCGACCCTGGATCCAGACGCGGACGGCCGGGATGATCGTGCTTATGGACAACGAAGCGAATCTCCGCGGCCCGGACCTCTTCACCGTCCAGGTCTTCGAGGAGCCGCGCGCACACCTCGGCGAGCGCCTGGGCACGCTCGTCCGTGGACGGCGCGGCTTCAGCCGTCTCAGTATCGCCGTCGCTGGTGAGAGGACCGTCTATGACTGGCTCCGGAGCGACGTCCGCGAGGGGTGTCAGCTGATCCGCGGCCGCGTCGTCAGGAACAAGGAGATCCCGTCGATCGCGTTTGGTTCTCCGGCGACGATCACCGGCAAGCAATGCAACCCGGATATCGTTCAGACCCTGCTGCCAGCGGTAGATGAGCTCCTTGAGCTTGGCGCGGCGCTGCGTGCTGGTATCCGAGAGGTTTTTGGTACCGCTACTGAGTTTCATGATTACCGCCTCACTCCGACGTTGCGTCCCGGTCCGTCGGGTCCCGCGGGTTGGTGGTTGCTATCCCTACATTAGGTACCTCGGGTTTAGCAGCGGCGTTACCGAGACCGACACAAGACTTACCGAACTCATAATCTCGTTCAACGTTGGCTGTGTAGGAGGCCACCGCCAGCTTCTGATTTGCTGTCAGCATGGTTGAGCAAGCCGCTGGTCTGTCTGCACAGGCGCTTTCTGCGATCGCCGAGCTTGAACGACGGGTCGTCGAGGATGACGGCGGCCGCCTGAAGTTGGAGTGGGCGACCCTGCGCGGGCGTAGCGGCGACCGCGTCGACGATCTGTTGTGGTGGGAGGGCGACCGGCTCGCTGGCTTCCTTGGGTTCTATGCCTACGGGTCAACGCTCGAGCTGGCCGGCATGGTCGCCCCCGACAGGCGACGGCGTGGCATCGCGACTGCTCTGCTGGACGCAGCCGTGCCGCTCTACCGCGAACGCGACGCTCGCGAGGTGCTGCTGATCGTGCCGCGCGCCTCGATGGCCGGCCAACGGCTGGCGGCGCAGCGCGGTGGAGTGCTGGATCACTCCGAGCATGGCCTGGTCCTGTCCGGCCCACCCACGCACGGGCCGCGCGACCCCGCGCTCAGCCTGCGTCCCGCGTCAAAGGCGGATCTTCCGCTCATCTCGCGTCTGCTCCAGGCGGGGTTCGGTGGGCCTGCCCCGGACGATCTGACTGACCGACTGGACTCGCCGCGCGCCCAGATATTGGTCATCGAGTTGGACGGCTTGTCTGTCGGGACGATGACCATCACCCGTGATGGAGTCGACGGCGGTGTCTACGGGTTTGTGGTCGATCCTCGCTGGCAGGGCCGAGGAATCGGGCGCGATGCCCTGAGGCGAGCGTGCGAACAGCTACGGACCGACGGTGCGAGCCAGATCCGCTTGGAGGTCGCCGTCGAGAACGATCGCGCCCTGGCCATTTACACCGGCGCGGGCTTCGAGCCCGTCATTACCGAGGACTACTTCGCGTTGCCGAGGAGCTGAACTGGAAAGCTCAGCCGGCGAGTACCGGCGCGAGCCGCTGCTCGAGCGCCGCCCGCGGAAGCGCACCCACAATCCGGTCGACCTCGCGCCCGTCGCGGATCACGACCAGGAGCGGAATCGACTGGGCGCCGAAGCGCGCGGCAAGTCCGGGGTTCGCGTCGACGTCGACCTTGACGACCTTCAGATGCCCGGCGTGCCGGCCAGCCAGTTCCTCGAGCACGGGCGAGATCATCCGGCACGGGCCGCACCACGCCGCCCAGAAGTCGACGACCACCGGCACCGAGGCGCTCGTCTCCGCATCGAAGGTCTCCGCGTCAGCATCGATCAGCCAGGGAAGCTCCGCTTTGCACTTGGGGCAGCGAGGAAACCCTGAGGCGATCGGGTGGACGCGGTTGCGCGCTCCGCAGCTCGGGCAGGGGATGATGGCCATACCACGAGGGTAGAACCTCCACGTCGTCGAACGAATCGTTTGACACGGATTCGTCTCGCTGACAGGGTTGGGGTTGCCTCTGATCGGTGAGCGAACAAGGAGTTGGGGTGGATCCGTTTGTGCTCAGTTACGAGGGCTTAGATCCTGACGCGGAGGGTCTGCGCGAGGTGCTGACTTCGACGGGCAACGGTCGTTTTTGCGCTCGCGGCGCGGCCGAATGGGAAAACGCCGACGGGGTGCACTACCCCGGGACGTACGCCCACGGGGTCTACAACCGCGAGACGACGATCCTGGGCGGGGTGCCGGTGCTCAACGAGGACCTGGTGAACCTGCCCAACTGGCTGGTGCTCAAGCTGAGGATCGACGGGGGGGAGGCGATCCGCCTGGCCGAGGTCGAGGTGCTCCACTACCGCCAGGAGCTTGACTTGCGCGCCGCGGTGATGACGCGAGCGGTGCGCTTCCGCGACGCTGCGGGACGCGAGACGTCCCTGCAAAGCCGGCGGTTCGTGAGCATGGTGAACCCGGACCGGGCCGGGATCGAGTGGACGCTCACTCCGGAGAACTGGTCCGGCCGAGTCGAGGTGATCTCGGGCATTGACGGCCGCGTGACCAATCGCGGCGTGGCGCGTTACCTCGAGCTTGAAGGTCGGCATCTGGATCCGGTCTCGCCGCGAACGTTCGGGCCCGAGGTGATCGCGCTGAAGGTCAGGACCCGGCAGTCCAACACCTACATCAGCCAGGCCGCACGTACGCGAGTGTTCGTCGGAGAGCTGCCGGTGGATGTGAAGCGCAGCTTGTTTCAGACGGAGGACTACATCCAGCAGACGCTCGCCTTCGCGGTTGGCGAGCGGCAGCCTGTCCGGATCGAGAAGATGATCGCGCTCGCGACCTCGCGCGATCCTGCCACCAGCGACACGCTGAGCAAGGCTGGGACGGCAGCACTCCGGCGCCCGGACTTCGCGCCGGCGCTGGCACGCCATGTCGGTGCCTGGGAGGAGCTGTGGCGGGTATGCGACGTGCGGGTCCGGTCCGATGAGGAGGTCCAGCACCTGCTCCGAGTCCACATCTGCCACATCCTGCAGGTGTGCTCGCGTCACACCGCCGACATCGACGCCGGTGTCCCCGCGCGTGGTCTGAACGGCGAGGCCTACCGGGGCCACGTGTTCTGGGATGAGCTCTACGTCTACCCCTTCCTGAGCTTCCGGTTGCCGGAGGTGACGCGCGGCCTCCTGATGTACCGATACCGGCGCATGGATGAGGCGCGCGCGGCGGCGGATGAGGCCGGCTTTGCCGGTGCGATGTTCCCGTGGCAGAGCGGCAGCGTGGGCACAGAGGAGACCCAGCGAGTGCACCTTAACCCTCTCTCGGGGCGCTGGGAGCCCGACCTCAGCCACAACCAGCGCCACGTGAACGCGGCGATCTTCTACAACGTCTGGCATTACTTCCAAGCCACGCGGGACCTGGCCTTCTTGCGTGACTACGGCGCCGAGATGATGCTCGAGATCGCGCGGTTCTGGGCGTCGATTGCGCACTTCAACCCCGAGCGCGGGCGGTATGAGATCCACGGCGTCATGGGACCGGACGAATTCCACGAAAAGTATCCGGGCTCGGATGAGGGCGGACTGCGGAACAACGCCTATACCAACGTGATGGTGGCGTGGCTGTGCGGCCTGGCCGGCGATGTTTTGGCGCGGCTGCCCGACAGTCGTGCGGATGCGTTGCGCTCCCGACTGGAGATTTCAGACGAGGAGCTGAGCCTCTGGCAGGACATGAGCCGCCGGATGTTCGTCCCCTTCCACGATGACGGGATCATCAGCCAGTTCGAGGGCTACGACGAGCTGGAGGAGCTCGACTGGGATGCCTACCGAGAGCGCTACGGGAACATCCAGCGGCTGGACCGGATCCTGCGCGCCGAGGGGGATGACCCGAACCGGTACAAGGTCTCAAAGCAGGCCGACGCCGTAATGCTGTTCTACCTGTTCGCGCCGGCGGGCATCCGGGAGGTGTTCGAGCGGCTCGGCTACGAGTACCGGGGCGATACGGCGGCTCGCAATATTGCGTACTACGACCAGCGGACCTCGCACGGCTCGACGCTTAGCTTCGTCACGTTCGCGGGGGTGCTCGCCCCGCTCGACCCGGAGAGCTCGTGGGAGCGCTTCCTCGTGGCGCTGCGCAGCGACGTCGAGGACATCCAGGGCGGAACGACCCAGGAGGGGATTCACATGGGCGTCATGTCGGGCACGGTGGACCTGATGCAACGCGCGTACCCAGGTACCGAGATCCGCGACGGAATCCTGCGCTTCCAGCCCAGGCTGCCCGCAGCGGTCGAGCAGGTCGCCTTCCGGATGCAGTACCAGCGGACGCCGCTACAGGTAACGCTCGACCACGGCAGACTCACGATCGCGCTCCACCCGGACGGGGCGGGCGGTCCAATCCGGATCGGTGTGGGTGACGAGGTCCGCGAGCTCTGTCCGGGTGACACCGCGACCTACGAGCTAGCCGCGCCGATCGCGGCCGGCGCAGAGGGGAGAGATGCGTGACCGCCGACAGCGCTACCACGTTTCAAGGAGCCATCTTCGACGTCGACGGGGTACTCGTCGACTCGCCGCACGAGAAGGCATGGCGAGAGTCCCTGCGCGAGCTGATGGAGGGCGACTGGAGCGACATCCGGGGCCGGACGACCTGGTCGCCGGACGGGTTCACCTCGCGCGTCTACGAGGAGCACCTATCCGGCAAGCCGCGCATGGCCGGCGCCCGCGCAGCACTCGAGTATTTCCACATTCCCGACGACGAGGAGGAGCACCGGCTGCTCGAGTACGCCGAACGCAAGCAGGCAATGGTCATCGAGCTGATCGAGGCCGGTGATTTCACTGCCTACCCGGACGCGCTCCGGTTCATCATCGCGGTCAAGGACGCCGGGTTGCGCATAGCCGCCGCCTCCTCGTCGAAGAACGCCGACCTGTTCCTGCGGCAGATCCGGCTCGACACCTTCGCGCAAGAGCAAGGCATCTCGTCAAGGACGCTTCGCCCGGGGTTGACGCTGCTCGACTACTTCGACGTCGACGTCTCTGGCCGGGACTTCGCGCACGGCAAGCCCGACCCGGAGATGTTCCTCACCGCCGGGCACGAGCTCGGCGTCGAGCCACAGCGCGCAATCGTGATGGAAGATGCCGCCGCCGGAGTGCAGGCGGCGAAAGCTGGGCGGATGGGCGCGATCGGTATCTCTCGCAAGGACGACGCCGAGCTGTTGGCCGCCGCGGGCGCCGACATCGTCGTCAAGACACTCGATGAGGTGGACATGGCGGCGCTCGCCGAGGGACGGCTCGCGATCGCCGCCGCGCGTTAGAAGAGGTGCTCGAGCCGCCAGAGGATGCCGGGGCGGGCGAGCGCGGTGGATGCGCGCACCGCGGTTCCGGTCTGGTTGGTAGTTGGGGTTGGCAGGCTCCCAGCCAGCGCTGCCGCGCCGATGGGCTGGCCGGCGCTGAGCTCGACTCCTAGCGAGCGAGGGCGAAACGCGAGCTTCTCCTCGAGGCCCGCCCAGCCGATGACCGTGAGCGGGTCGTCGGTGACGCCGTTGACCCGGCGGCCGTCCGCGGAGCTGGCGACCATCACAGCGGTGCCGGCCGGGAGGACGCTGTGCGCGCGGATCGCCGGCGTCACCGAGCCGACGAGACGCTCGGCGGCCGCGGCCGCCGCGGCGAGGATCACGTATGTCGCCCCGCCCGTGCCCTGGCCGAGCACGACCCCGACCAGGGTCACACGGCGTCCGCCGACCGTGATGCGCTTGAAGAAGGCCAGGCAGCCCTCTGCCTCGGAGTCCGACCCCGTCTTCCCCTCGTAGCCCTCCGCGATTAGCGGGTTGTAGTTCTCGACCGTTCCGGCGACGGGCAGCGTCACCCTCGGCATCGAGACGATCTGGCGGAACACCCCGAAGCTCATGGCACGCTCGAACACACGCAGTTGGTCGCTCGCGTCGGACACCGTGGTGGGCTCGTAGCCGCTCGGATCGGTGTACGTCGTCTTGTCCATGCCCAGCGCCCGCGCCGTGCTGTTCATCTCCGCCACGAACTCCGGAACGCTGCCGGCATCGTGGGCAGCAAGCATCCGGGCGATGTTGTCGCCGGATGGGATCAGCAGCGCCTCCAGCAGCTGCCGCTCGTCAAGCCGCTCGCCGGCCCGGACCGCGACGACGGACTCGTCCAGCCTGGCGTCATCCGCCTCGGCCCGGGCGTCGGCCGCCGTCACGGTGAGCGTGAAGCCTCCGGCGTTCCGGCTCAGCGGGTACTGCTTGAGCGTCAGGTACGCGGTCATAACCTTGGCGAGGCTCGCGGTCGGCCTCGGCTCATCTCCGCCGGCCGATCCGAGCGAGCCGATTCCCGGCACGACGAGCGCGGCCTGCCCGGCGGCCGGCCATGCCGGGGCCGGCGCGGAGCCCGCAATCCGCACGGTCGTCGGGAACGCGACGCGCAGCACGAGGTTCGGGGGCTTGATGGTGATTACCCGAACGACGACCGCGGCGAGCAGGATGAGAAACGCCGCCGCCACCACGAGCGGCCAACGGCGGGTACGGATGCGCCGATCCGATCTGACGGTGCGGCTCACGCCGCCGGGAGACGCGGGAGGCGGTCGCTCACGGAGACGCCGATAGTAGGCGCTCGCATGGGAGGATGCCGTCGATGAGCGACTACGCCCCAATCGCTGACCACGGCCTTATCGGGGATCTGCACAGCTGCGCGCTGGTAGCCACCGACGGGACCATCGACTGGTACTGCGGCCCGCGGTTCGATTCCCCGAGCGTGTTCGCCTCGATCCTGGATGCGCACAGAGGTGGGCACTACCGGCTCGCGCCGGCGGGCGATGTATCGAGTACGCGCCAGCTGTACTTCCCCGACACGAACGTGTTGATCACACGGTTCCTGACCCCGGATGGGGTCGGCGAGATCGAGGACTTCATGCCGGTCGGGCAGACCCGCCATGGCGAGCATCGCCAGCGGCTGATCCGGCGGCTGGTGGCGGTGCGCGGGGAGATGCGATTCGCGCTCGAGGTCGCGCCCCGCTTCGACTACGGCCGGGCCTGGCATGAGGTCGAGCGCCACGCACACGGCGTGCTGTTCCGCTCACCGGTCTGCACGTTGGCGTTCGAGACCGATCGCGAGCTCGAGCTGCGCGGCGGCGACGTGTGCGCGGAGTTCACCGTGCGCGCGGGCGAGAGCACGACGTTCGTGCTGGAGCACGTCACCGGCGAGTACGAGCCGCATGCCCATTCCTATGCAGAGATCCGGGCGCTGGCCGAGTCGACGGTCGCGTTTTGGCGGGGCTGGCTCGGACGCTCCCGCTACCGGGGCCGCTGGCGCGAGATGGTCAATCGCTCAGCCCTGACGTTGAAGCTGTTGACCTACGCGCCCAGCGGGGCGATCGTCGCGGCTCCGACCGCAAGCCTGCCCGAGCTGGTCGGCGGTGAGCGCAACTGGGATTACCGCTACACCTGGATCCGCGATGCGGCGTTCTCGCTGTACGGGTTGTTGAGGCTGGGGTTCACCGAAGAGGCGGCGGCGTTCATGGACTGGCTGACCGATCGCTTCCAGGACTCTCGGGACGGCTCAGCGGGCCCGCTGCAGATCATGTACGGGATCGACGGCCGCTCGGAGCTTCCCGAGGAGGTGCTCGGGCATCTGGAGGGGTACATGGGCTCGGCGCCGGTGCGGATCGGCAACGCGGCGGCGACGCAGCTCCAGCTCGACATCTACGGCGAGCTGATCGACTCGGTCTACCTCTATAACAAGTACGGCGCGCCGATCTACCACGATGCCTGGGAGGACCTCTCGCGGATCGTCGAGTGGGTGTGCGAGCACTGGGACCAAGCCGACGAGGGCATCTGGGAGACGCGCGGTGGGCGCCGACGGTTCACGTATTCGCGCCTGATGTGCTGGGTGGCGGTCGAGCGGGCGATCCGGATCGCCAACCAGCGCGGACTCCCGGCCAACCGTCCGCATTGGGGTGCCACGCGGGATGCGATCTACCGTCAGATCATGGAGCGCGGCTGGCACCCGGAGCGCCGGGCGTTCGTGCAGCATTTCGAGACGAACGTGCTCGACGCCTCCCTGTTGTTGATGCCGCTGGTCAAGTTCATCGCCCCAACCGACCCGCGGTGGCTCTCGACGCTGGACGCAATCTCGGGCGAGCTCGTTTCAGATAGCCTCGTTTACCGCTATAGCGCCGAGGCCGCGCCGGACGGACTCCCCGGCCAGGAGGGCACGTTCTCGATCTGCTCGTTCTGGTACGTCGAGGCGCTGGCCCGGGCCGGCCGCCTTGACGCGGCGCGGCTCGCGCTCGAGAAGATGTTCACCTACGCCAACCATCTCGGCCTGTACGCCGAGGAGGTGGGGCCGACCGGTGAGCAGCTCGGCAACTTCCCGCAGGCGTTCACGCACCTGGCACTGATCAGCGCCGCCGTCAACCTCGACCGGGCGCTGGGGTGACCCCGGCGTCAGGTCGGCTCAGGCCAGGCGCGGTGGCTCAAGACCAGCCGGTAGCCGTCGGGATCGCGAATGGTCACGCCCCACTCCTCCCAATAAGGGTTGCGGGACGGAACCCGCTCGCCGCCGGCCTCGATCAGACGGTCGATGACGTTCTCGTCGATCGGGCCACCCAGGTAGAGCACGAGTAGATCCTCCTCGGTCGGCGCCGGGGGTGTCTCGTGCTCGGTGTCCTCGACGAGTTCGAGGTGCCACGCCGCCTGCGGCCAGCCGAGCATCAGCAACGCGTGTCCGCCCTCGGCGTCGGCGCCGGTTCGGTACAGAACCTGGAGACTGAGGCCGCCCACCCAGAACCGCTCGGCGCGGGCGAGGCTCCGAGATGGGCGGGCTAGCCGCAGGTGACTGAAACGAGACGGGCGCACTGGTTACAAGGATGACGAAGCAGGCTCGTCGGCCGTTGCCGGCGTATTAGTCTTCGACATGCTGGTCGGAGACACCCTTGCCACTCGAACGTAGGCTTCTGACCGCCGAGATGATCGCGCCGGACACCGGCGAGACTGTGCGCACGCCAATCGAGGTTCGAGTCGACCCGCTAACCGGGCATACCTCGAGGATCCTCCCGAGTCGCGGCCTGATGCCCGCAAACGACTTCGACTTGGCAGCGTTCGCTCGCGAGAGCCAGCCTTCGTGTCCCTTCTGCGGGGAGCGCATCACCGAGCTGACCCCGAAGCTGACGCCGGCAATCGATCCGGATGGCCACATCGTGCGTGGTGAGGCGGTCCTGTTCCCGAACCTGCACGCGTACTCGTCGCACAGCAGCGTCTCGGTCTACTCGCCGGGGCTGCACTATCTCCCGCTCGAGGACATGACCGAGGGGCTTGTGACCGACAACCTCTTCACCCAGGTTGCGTATGGGAACGCTGTGATGGCCGCCGATCCTGAGTCGCGGTGGGCGTCGATCAACGCTAACCACATGCTCCCATCTGGTAGTTCGTTATTCCATCCGCATCTGCAGGGGATCGTTGATTCCCAGCCGACGACGCTTCAGCGGATGCTCGCCGATGTCCCCGCTGACCGCTTCGAGGCCTACCTGCGGGCTGAGCGCCAGGCCGGCGAGCGCTACCTCGGCGACACCGGCCGGATCGAGTGGCTGGTCAGCTTTGCGCCGATCGCGCCGGGGGAGCTGCGGGCGTTCATCTCCGAGATCTCATCGCCGGTGGAGCTCGACGACGACCTCGTCGCCGAGTTAGGTCGCGGGCTCGCGCTGGCGCTGAATGCATATGCCGAGATGGGTTTTGAGAGCTTCAACCTCGCTCTCTACGGCGCGCCGCCCGGGACTGACGGGTATCCGTTGAACCTACGGCTGGCCTGCCGCTCGAACTTGACACCGTTTTACCGTTCGGATTCGACCCTCCTTGAGCGCCTGCACTGGGAGGGCGCGATCGACCTTGCACCTGAGGCCGTGGCCGAGCAGATCGGCGGGCGTTTTCGCGTTTGAATAGCGGCTCTGCACAACACGTCCGCGTCCTCTGGGTGCTGCACGAAGTCCCGTCTGCCCCGCGGACCGGCTACGGTTCCTGAACGATGCCGTCGATCTTCACTCGCATTGTCGAGCGGGAGATTCCCGCCCACATCCTGCGGGAAAATGCCGATTTCCTGGCGTTCCTCGATGTCCGGCCGATTCGCGAAGGACACACTCTCGTGATCCCGAAGGCCGAGGTCCCAGATGTGTTCGATCTGCCGGAGCCGCTGCTCGCGGGACTGCTGCCGTTCACGCGACCGATCGCGCAGGCGATTCAACAGGTCACCCAGGCCACCCGCGTGGGTATGGCGGTTATCGGCCTCGAGGTCCCTCACGCGCACATCCACCTCGTGCCGATAGACGGTCTGCACGACCTCGACTTTCGCCGGGCGAGTCCCGCGGCCGACGACGAACTGGCAGCGACGGCCGACCGCATCCGGGCAGCACTCGCGAGCTGAACGCGATGCACCGTACCCGCTCCGCACTCAGAGCGGATGCCGGGCGAGCCGCAAGCCGCCGCTCGTCGGTTTTCCCTCGACTAGCGCGGCCATCGCCGGCACCAGTTCACTCGTAACCAGCCCGGCCTCGTCGGTCATCTCGTCGACGATCTCGAACGACCGGGCGATCCGCTCGGGCGTGTCGACGACGATCGTGACCATCGGTACGTGACGCCTGAGCTGCAGGAACCGGTCGCCATGGGGCGGGTGCTCGCCGTGGAACCCCCAAACGCCGCGAACACATGTCGCGCCGCTCGCGTCGCTCGCGCGCAGCCGCCGCACCAAAGCCAGATGCAGAGGGGCGCGTCCATGGCGCGCCTACTCTGAGGCGTAGATCATGAGCTTCTGCCAGACGGCGAGGCCACTGTCGTCGACGGCGGGCAGCGAGGGTGGCGGCGCCAGCAGCTGGCCGTCGCGCTTGCAGACCCGGACCCGCTCCAGCGTCAGCAGCGGCCGCGGCAGGATCGCTCCGAGGTCGGGCAGCACGCGGGCGATCTGCTCACCTGCGCCCACCGCGATGATCATCATCGGGACGTCGACGTTGCGTCCGAAGAAGCGTGCGCGCTGGCGCACTCCGTGAGCTGTCCCGTCGACGCCGAGCAGAGCGGTCGCGCCGGCGATGCCCTGCCGGTAGAGCAGATCGCAGACGGCGACGAACGCGGGCCCGCCGCCGGCCTGTTCGGCCCGCCCGACGTAGATCGTGAGCTTCGTCGCCTCATCTAGCTCTTCTGGGACGGCGACCGGGCCCACATCGCCGCTCAGCATGCGAGCTCGCTCCAGCGTGATCAGGCCGTGGCGCTTGATCGCGACGACATCCGCCAGGAGGCTCTCGATGCGCGGACGAGTATCCACCGCGATGGACACCAACGGCAGATCCTCGGACAGCGTCAGTACCCGGTCGGTGCGAAGCCGGTGCTTGACGCCGAAGCCCTCGGCGCCGCGCAACATGACACTCACCTCGACCTCCCTTCGACCGTAGAGATCAAGCAGGGCGTCGGCGACAAACTGGTTGTCGGTTCGGTGGCGCTCCCCGAAATAGGATGTGAGCTTGAGACAGTCCGAATTCACAGATAAGCCCCGATGAAGCGGCCGAGCGCGACCGCGCCGAGCCCGGCGCCGAGGCTGATCAGCACGTTCGCGCCCGCGGCAACCAGCTCGCCGTCCTCGACCAGCCGCTGGCTCTCGAGCATCCAGGTGGAGAAGGTGGTGTAGGAGCCGATGGTGGCGGTGCCGGCTAGCAGCAGGCCATCGCCGGCGAACCCTAGCCCGACCAGGAATCCCAGGATCAACGCTCCGGTGAGGTTCACGATCAACGTGCCGAGCGGGAAGTCTGGTCTGAATCGAGATGCGACAACGAGGTGGCCAGATGCACGCTCCCATAGCCCAAGGTGATGCTGGCGGTGGCGTACCCCGCCGCGAGCCAGTAGCGATGCACGTCGAGCATCTTCAGGAGTTCCAACTGCATGGTCGAGAAGGTGGTGAACGCCCCGCAGAACCCGGTGCCCAACAGCGGCCGGCGGTATGCCGACAGCGGCAGTCGCTCCTGTAGGCGCGTCGCGAAGTATCCGAGAAGGAACGTGCCGAGGACGTTCTCGGCGAAGGTGACCCATGGCCATCCCGGTGCTGCTCCCGCGCCAGTCTGGAGCAATGCCACACGCAGCAGCGCGCCGACGATGCCGCCGGCGAAGATTGCCCCCAGTTCGCGTGTGTCCCTTCCGGGCACGGCTCAGCATGCTATTGCCGCGCGCGGTATTAGGAACCTCGCCCGCGCTCGGGCACGGCGCTCGGCGCGCCGTGGATGCCCCGGCCGAAGACCTTGCGGTACGAGTCTTCGCCATAGCTGGTAGGCAGCGGTTCGCCCTCCGAAATCCTGAACGGACGAGCTCCGTCGGTCCCTCGCTCGGCGCGGAGGAACAGCGCAGTGTCGAGGCCTCGGCGGTGAAAGCTGTTCGCCAGGTCGAACATGTGAGTGACGAATAGCACCTTGACACCCGATTCGAGGAGCGCGGTCACGACCTCGCGGGCGATCTGTGACCCCTCCCTTTCGTTGGTGGATGCGAAGGACTCGTTGCACAGCAGCATCGAGCCGGGGGTGATGTGGTCGGCGATCTCGCCCATCCGGGCGAGTTCCTCGTCGAGCTTGCCGCTCTCCATGGCTCGATCCTCTTCGCGCTTGTAGTGGGTGAAGATGGCGTCGCATATGTTCGCCCGGAGGGACTCGGCGCCCACGAACATCCCGGACTGGGTCATGAGCTGTGCCTGCCCGATGCTGCGCAGGAAAGTCGACTTGCCGCCCTGGTTGGCCCCCGTGATCATCACGAGTGATTTACCGTCGGCGTTCACATCGTTTCCGACGACCGGCTCGGGGGTGGTGAGCCGCAAGGACACGTCGTAGAGACCCCGTCCCGTCAGAACACACTCGCCCGATCCGATCGCCACGGGGAGCGTCGTCGGCTCCCCGAGCTCGCCCAGCCGCTCGCTCAGGTTCAGAGCGCCGACGTAGAAGCCGATCTCCACGCGGAGCATCACGAAAAAGCTGTGCACGTGGTCGACCGCCTGACTGAGCGCATTGGCGGCGGGGTTCGCCGCTTTGTCCTCGAGGTCGCCTAGCGCCCTGAATCCGTTGTCGTCGCGCTCCGGGATCGTGAAGCTGTAACCGGAGCGGTCGAAGACGCGGCCGAGGAGGCTTTGCGTGCGAGGCCAGCGGAGCGTGTAGGCGGCACCCTTGTTTCCGGCGCCCAGCTGCGCGCTCATGAGCATCCCGCCCTTGAACTGGAGCGCCTTGAGCTGGCTCTCGACGAGCTCGAAGTAGGGCGCGTCGAGCTCTTCTTGGAGCATCGTGAAGAATCGCTTCCAGCCTGGGGATGTGAACTTCTCACCATGCGTCTCGGCGGCCTCGAGCAGGCGCCGGAGAGAACCCACGAACAGCTCCATCTTCTGCACCGCGGTGCTGAGGATTGTTCGCGGGTACCCCGTGCCGAGGCCGCGCCAGATCGACCTCTCGGCCTTCAGCGCCTCGCCGGCCAGTGCGTAGAGGTCTCTTACCACCGCCGGCTCACGCAGGCAGTCCGCGAGGATCTGCTGTCGATAGACGACGGCATCGGGGTCGCGGAGGCTCAGTAGCAGCACGCGCTGGACGACGTCGAACACGAGCTGGTCGCCCGCTGCCATCGTCGCGATAAGGGTCGTCAGCTCAAGGTCCTGGATGAGTGCCTCGTGACCCGGAGGCAGCGCGCCCCCGAGATCGAAGTCGGTGTCTTGGTGCAGGAGGAACGCCTTCATCTGGCGATCCTCCGTCGTAGGGCGGCGTGGGAGAGCCCGTACTTTGCGGCGATCGCGGCCGCGTAGGCCAGACCGTCGGCGGGCTTGCGGACGACCTTGTAGGTGCGGACGGCCGGATCCTCGGCCACCACGGTGCTCATCATGCTGACCGTGCTCGGCCCCAAGCTGGAGAGTTCGTCGACGAACGTCACGAACACGCAGAGCGCATCGAGGTCGATGGTCAGTCTCAGCACCTCCGTCCCGACTACGAGCGCGTCGCGCAGCGTCGTCGAGCCGAAACTCTCGTTCATTATGAGCACGCTGGCAGCGCTCGCCCGGTCCAGGATCTCGTGGATGCGAAAGAGCTCGTCCTCGAATTTGCCGCGGAGGGTCTGGATGTCCTCCTCCCGCTCGAAATGAGTGAAGATCCGATCGGGCAGGAACAGCCGAACATCAACGCCGGGCACGGGGAGCCCGAGGCTGGCGAGATAGTGAAGCTGGCCGAACGTCCGGGCAAACGTGGTCTTGCCGCCGTTGTTGGGGCCGCTAACGACCAGGATCCGCTCTTGGTCGGTTAGCTGAAAGTCATTGCACACAATCGATCGACCCTCGCCCGACAATTTCCTCGCCAGGGCCAGATCGAAGGTCTCGCCCGCGTGCACCTCCTTCGATCGAGCCGACACGCGGGGATATGACAGGCGAAGGCCGCTCCGCTTCAGCGGTTCGATGTATTCGAGATACGCCAGGTAGAACTGGACCTCCCGGTCGAAACGCGCAATGGTCTGGTCGAGGTATGAGCCATTGCGGGAGCAGTACTGCTCGAGCTCGGCGAACGTATCTGGGTGAAGCTCGGCCACGAGGTCGAGGATCCGCCCCTCGACATGGTTCATGTCCGCGTAGTCGCTGAGCTTGACTCCGTGGTCGCTGACCGCGCCCTGCCTGAACCTCTCGAACGTCTGCTCGATCTCCTCGCTCATGTCCGGCTCGCCCTCGTAGCGCGTTACCCGGACACGGTTTCCCCTGATGTGGATGGCATACCTCACCGCCGCGAGCTTTTCCTGCACGTTCGCGGTCTCCGTCACCAGACGCGAGAATCCGTCGGCGGCGACGTAGCGGTTCAAGTAGGCGAGCAGCCCGGAGAAACCGGGGGACTGGACGTCATGCTCGCCCAGTTGCTCCCGGAGTGTCCGAACCGCACGGCCATACACGGCGACCGCCTCGACAAACCAGCGCTGCTTCTGACGGGCATGGTGCAGCTTCGCCGCCAGCTCGAGGTGCTTGCGCATCCGCTGCAATGCGGCGGCGAATGCACGAACGGCCTCCAGCACGGGCCCGCGCTCCAAGTCACCCAGTACGTGATGTCGATAGCGGACGGATTCAACGTCGTGCAGCGGTGTGTAGAAGAAAGGCGCGAGGTCGTACTCCCGGCGCCCCTCAAAGAGCGACGCGACGACCTGGTCTAAGTGCAGGTCGGCAAAGAAGTCCGGCTCTGCGACCGTCGAGTCCAGAAGACAGTCGTGTTCGCCGTCGAACAGGATGCTGTGAAACGTCGACGCCGCGGCGAGCCCGTTGTCGTCAAGTGATGTCATGCGCTCCCACCGTCTCGATGTCGGTAGAAGCCATCAGCCGCGCTGGCAGTTCAACAGGCGGGCCTCATCGCCTACGCCGATGGTACCGTGCCCGCAAGGATGAAGCCCGGGATGCACCGGTCGACCAACTGGTCGGGTGCGGCGATCACGGCGGTGGCGCTCACCGCGGCGAGCGCGGTGGTGGCGGTGGCGGCTCGCTTTCCGCTCTCTCACTCGAGCCCCTTGAACGCGCAGGCCGCGCAGGCTCCCACGATCGCGGTGTTGGTGTTGCTGCTCGGCGTTGGTGTCGTGATGCTCGGCCTGCTGATGATCGTGGCGTGGTCCGGTCGCCGCCGCAAGGACGATCCGCCTGAGCCGGAGGCCCCGGCGCCGGAGACACCCTGGTGGTGGAAGCTTCTGGCGATCCTGCTGCTGTTGGCCTTCGGAGCGGCTCTGGTGGCCGCCGCAATCACGGGCGTTCGCCGGGCCGGCAGCGCTCGGACGGTGGGTGGCCTTGGGCTGGGGCAAACGCTCACCGGCCCCGCGCCAGGGCACCAGCCCGCGGGTGGCTTCACGTTGCCGGCCTGGCTTCCCTGGACCGCGCTGGCGATCGTCGTCGTGGCGATTGCCGTGGTTATTGTCGTGCTGGTTATCCGGCAAGGGCGGCCCGCCCGAGCGGCGTCCGACCAGGCCGCCGCCGGCGCCGCCGTCGAGGCGGCGATCGACGCACTCGATAGCGACCCGGATCCTCGACGCGCCGTGATCGCGGCGTACGGCGCGATGCAGCGCTCGCTTGGCGAACACGGCATTGCCCGATCGCCGGCGGAGGCGCCGCGCGAGTACCTCCAGCGTGTGCTGCTGGCCAGCCGAGCCGGCGACCATGAGTCCACGACGCTCACGAGCCTATTCGAGGAGGCTCGATACAGCAGCCATCCGATCTCCGAGCATGTGCGTCAGGTAGCCCTGGGTGCGCTGCGATCGCTCCAGGGACGTTTGCAAGCCGAGGCGGCGAAGTGAGACTCGCTGCGGAGATCGCACTCGTGGTCCTCGCCGGAACGGGATTGGCTTTGTGTGTGGCCCTTCTGCCGACGGCGCCGACCGGGCCTCACCGGCGGCGCCCCACGCCCCCGTCGCCTCGGCCGGGGCAACTTGTCGCCCTCGAGCGGCTCGTCATCACGACCGGCACCGGCGCGATGCAGGTTCACGCGTATCTCCGTCCCCGCCTGATCGAGATCGCGTCCCACCGGCTCGCCGCCCGCGGCCAGACACTTGATCGGATGCCAGAAAGCGTCGGGCGAGAGCTTCTGGGCGATCTGCTCTGGGACATCGTCCGCCCCGGCCGTCCGTTCCCTGAGGACAGGAATGCTCCCGGCGTTCGGCCGCCGGAACTCGCGGCGATGCTGGCGGTGCTCGAGCGACTGTGAAACGCGCCATCTCGCCGCGAACCACCGGTCTGCTCGCCCTGGCGGCGGGTGGCGTGATCGGCGCCCTCGCCAGCGGGCGTCCCGAGCTGGCTTTGCTCGCGGTGCCGTTCTTGGTTTTTACGGGCGTCGGGTTGGTGCTCGCGGCCGAGCCCCGCCTAGCGGCCGAGGTCGAGCTTGAGCGGACGCGGCTGCTCGAAGGCGAAACGGTCGCCGCCACCGTGCGGGTGCGCAATGAGGGAAACGCGGCGTTGACCGTCGAGCTGGCGGTGGCCAGGACGGGCCAGCTTCTTCTGGAGCCGTCGGGGACTGTTGCTGTGCGCGTGCCGGGCGAGTCCAGCACCGAGCTCGAGTTCTCCGTGCGGCCGTCACGCTGGGGTGCACATGCCGTCGGACCGCTGCTCGTCCGCGCCCGCGACCCGCTCGGGGTCACGGTCTGGGAAGCGAGCATTGGATCCCGCGTCGATCTGCGCGTGTTCCCGCGGGAACAGCGGCTGCGCGAGCTGGTCGCCCCACTCCGTACGCAGCCGTTCCTCGGCACGCACGTCGCCCGTGGGCGAGGCGAGGGGATCGAGTTCGCCGACGTGCGGGCTTTCCGGGTGGGAGATCGTGTGCGGCAGGTGAACTGGCGGGCGACGGCCAGGCGTGGCTCGTTGCAGGTGAACGACCGCCATCCCGAGCGTTCGAGTGACGTGGTGCTGCTCCTCGACACCTTCCAAGAGGCACGCGACGGCGCGAGCGGGACGCTCGACTCCGGCGTGCGGGCGGCCGCCGCGCTGGCCCGAGCGCATCTGGCCCGCCGGGAC
>CAVVTO010000016.1:0-189735 GCA_963751185.1 uncultured Solirubrobacterales bacterium | reverse complement strand
TGCTGATCGCGCTGCTGGCGATCGTGGCGATGCTTGACGTGGTGCTCGGACGCGGCTCGTCCGGAGCTCCGAACAACGACGCTGTGGTTCTGCGCCCTTCCGCGCTCGCGATCCTGGTGCTACCTGTGTTCGCGCGGCGATGGTTTCCGTTCGCCGGACCGGCGGCGTACTGGCTTTCTAGCCGCGGGAAACTCTCGTTCGTCGACCCGCTGCTGCATCCCGTACCCGGAGTCCCTCTTCCTGCTAGGGCTGGCGGCCGCATTCCTGCTCGGAAACCTTCGGGACGTCCGGCGGGCCGGCCTCGGACTGGCGATCGTGGTCGGCGCTGCGGGGACCCTCATCTACAACATCCCCGGGCACTCGGTCGACCAGCTCGTCTTCATTCCCGTCGACTTCGCCGTCGCCTGGGTTGCAGGCCTTGCCGTCCGCGCGCGGGCCGAGCGGGCCGACGTGGCGGAGTCACGTGCGACACAGGCCGAGCACGCCGTGTTGGAGGAGCGCGTGCGGATCGCGCGGGAGCTGCATGACGTCGTCGCCCACCACGTGAGCATGATGGGCGTCCAGGCCGGCGCCGCCCGCGTCGTTATCGACCGTGACCGTGTCAAGGCCAAGGAATCGTTGACCGCGATCGAGGTCTCGAGCCGACAGGCGGTGGAACGGACCGCCTGCTCGGATTCCTGCGGCAGGCCGGCGACGAGGACGATCTGCTGGCTCGCGCCCTGGCCTGAGCCAGCTTCCGCGGCTGGCGGCGAGCATGAGTGAGTCCGGGCTCGATGTCTCGAGGTTGTCCGGAAGTTCGTAGAACTTTGAGGCGGTCCTCCCGCCCCGTCCGCTCCTGTTGGGAGCGTTCGGGGTCGCCAAACCAAGTCCGTCAGGACAGGAGGACCGCCATGAAGAAGGTATCCGGCTCGCAGGTCGTCACGACCGCGGAGGCGTCGGAGTTGCCGCTGCCTGCGGAGATTCAGGAAGCGCTCGGCGAGCTCGTCGGGGCAGCGAGGGAGGGGCTGCTCGCGCTGAGCGTCGGTCTCGGCCTCGGCGTCGTGCATCAGCTGATGGAAGCGCGAGGTCGACGAGGTCGTGGGCCCGAAGGGCAAGCACGATCCCGGATCGGACGGCGAAGCGTCACGGTCACGAGGACGGGTCGATGACGCTCGGCGGCCGGCGCGTGCCGGTCAGCCGGCCGCGGATGCGCACGGCCGATGACGAGCACGAGCTGCCGGTCGCGAGCTACGAGTACTTCGCCGACCGCGATCCGCTGACGCGGGCGGTGATGGACCGGATGCTCGCCGGCGTCTCGACCCGCAAGTACGCGGTGGTCGGCGAGCCGGTCGGCGAGGAGGTCGAGCAGGAAGCCAGCTCGACGTCGAAGAGCACGGTGTCGGAGCTGTTCATCGAGCGGACCCGCACCGCGCTGGGGGAGCTGATGAGCCGCCGGCTGGATGACGTGCGCCTGGCGGTGATGATGCTCGACGGGCTGGAGATCGCCGAGCGCACGCACGTCGTCGCGCTCGGGATCAGCACCGAGGGCGTGAAGATCCCGCTCGGGCTCTGGGAAGGCTCGACCGAGAACGCGACGCTGGTCTCGATGCTGCTCGCCGACCTCGTCGACCGCGGCCTGGATCCCGAGCAGGCGATCCTGTTCGTGATCGACGGCGGCAAGGCGCTGCGCAAGGCGATCAGCGACGTGTTCGGCGAGCACGCGCTCGTGCATCGCTGTCACCGCCACAAGGAGCGCAATGTCACCGACCTGCTGCCCGAGCGCGACCGGCCGCAGATCCTCGTCCGGATCCGCGGCGCGTGGGCGCTGAGCGACCGCTGACCTCGCCGAGCAGCGGCTCGAGCTGCTCGCCTCAGAGCTCGACCGCACCTGGCCCGACGCCGCCGCGTCGCTGCGCGAGGGGATGGACGACACGCTGACGCTGATGCGGCTCGGGATCGACGGGCAGCTCGCAAAGACGCTCTGCTCGACGAACCCGTGCGAGTCCATGATCGAGATCGTCCGCTACACGCAGCGCAACGTGAAGCGCTGGCGGGACGGCGACATGCGCAAGCGCTGGACCGCCGCCGGGATGCTCGTCGCCGAGCAGCAGTTCCGCCGGATCATCGGCTACCGCGACCTCGCCAAGCTCGTGATCGCGATCGAGCGTCACGCCCTCCTCGTTGCCAAGAAGAACCGCGACCGTCAGGAGACCCGCCAGCCCGTTACCGTGTGACCATCAACCCGTGAGGATCGTCACCGAAGTTCCACGACGATCCGGGCAACCTCCGCTGTCTCGGTCAGCATCGAAGGGGAGGAACGCTTGTTGCCGCCGATGATCGGCGTGTCGGCGTACCGCATCGTGCAGGAAGCGCTGACTAACACCCTCAAGCACGCGGCGGCGTCGCGCGCCGACGTGCGCGTGCGGTACTGGCCCGACGAGCTCGAGGTTGAGATCATCGACGACGGCCGCGGCGCGACGGCGCTATCAGGGACGAGCCCGGGCGGCCTGGGGTTGATCGGCATGCGCGAGCGTGCCGCCCTGCACGGCGGCCAACTGACGGCGGGGCCGGTATCGGGCGGCGGGTTCGCGTGCGCGTCAAGCTGCCCACCCCGGATGGTGTGCTGTGAGTATCCGTGTGCTGCTGGCCGATGACCAGGCGATGGTTCGCGCCGGCTTTCGGATGATCCTTGAGTCCGATCCCGAGATCGAGGTTGTCGGCGAGGCGGCGAACGGCGAGCAGGCCATGGCCAGCACCCGGCGTCTGCGGCCCGACATCGTGTTGATGGACATCCAGATGCCCGACGGTGACGGACTCGAGGCCACGCGGCGGATTACCGAAGACGGCGAGCTGCACAGTCGTGTGGTGATCCTCACCACGTTCGAGCGTGACGAGTACGTGTTCGAGGCGCTGCGGTCGGGCGCCAGCGGCTTCCTGCTCAAGAACGCCCCACCCGAGGAGCTCCTGCACGCGGTGCACGTCGTGTGTGCCGGCGAGGCGCTGCTCGCCCCGTCGGTCACGCGGCGCATCATCGAGCAGTTCGCACGCCGGCCGGTCAGGCCGGAGCTCGGCACGCGGCTGGACGCCTTGACGGCGCGCGAGCGCGAGGTGCTGACGATGCTGGCGCGCGGTAAGAGCAACGCCGAGCTGGCCGCCGAGCTGTTCGTCAGCGAGGGCACGATCAAGACCCACGTCTCCAGCCTGCTCGCGAAGCTCGGGCTCCGTGACCGAGTGCAGGCCGTCGTCCTGGCGTACGAGAGCGGGCTGGTCACGCCCGGCGCGTAGACGCGCCTCTGTCCTTCGACAGAGGCGCGAGCGGCAAAGATCTGCGCTGAGGAGGAGCGCAGACGCGCCCTGCGGGCGATGACAGGCGCAGGCGGCGGTCCCAGACTGATCCCCAGGCAACTTGCACCGACCTGAGGAGCAGTGATGACCGCACCACACGCCGTACGGCTAACCGTACCCCCGTGTGGGCGGCCCGAACGCCAAGACGCCTGGCCGCCCCACCGAAACGCGTCCGGCTGGGTGGAACTCTGCGGCTGTGCTTCAACCCACTCTCAACGAAGGAAACGCCATGCGACCCACCGACCAGACAGCGGTGTCCGACAACGCCCGGAGGGCGGATCGCAAGGTCGCTCTTCACAGCAAGCTCGCAATCGCGGCCGGCCCGGTTAGGAGGAACTTCATGTTCAACTCGATTCTCCGCACTTCCGAGGCGGTCACCTCGACTCAGGCAGTTGCCTTGCGTGAGGTGCGCAAGGTGTACGGCCGGGGCGACGGATCGGTCGTCGCTCTGGACGGGGTCACGGTCGGCCTCGCGCGCGGATCATTCACAGCTTTGATGGGCCCGTCGGGCTCGGGCAAGAGCACGTTTCTGAACGTGGCGGCGGGGCTGGACCGGCCGACGTCGGGCACGGTCACGCTCGCCGATACCGAGCTGGCGGGACCTGAGCGAGCGGCGGCTGACGATCCTAAGGCGCGAGCGGATCGGGTTCGTCTTTCAGGCCTTCAACCTGCTGCCCTCGCTCACCGTGGCTCAGAACATCGGCCTGCCGCTGCGCCTCGACGGTCACCGTCCGCGGCGCTCGACGGTGCGCGAGGTCGCGGCGCGCGTGGGCCTGGAGAAGCGGCTGCGCGACCGTCCCTCGCAGCTGTCCGGCGGACAGCAGCAGCGCGTCGCGATCGCCCGGGCGCTCGTCACCCGGCCCGAGGTCGTGTTCGCCGACGAGCCGACCGGAGCGCTCGACATCCGCACCGGACGCGGGGTGCTCGCGCTGTTGCGCGACATCGTCGACCAGGACCGCCGCACCGTGGTGATGGTCACCCACGACCCCGTGGCCGCGGCGTACGCCGACCGCGTGATCGTGCTCGCCGACGGACGCGTGGCCGCGACGCTCGAGGCTCCCAGCGCCGACGAAGTCGCCGAGCAGCTCGCGCATCTGGGGGGCTGAGCCATGCTGCGTCTATCCATCCTCAGCGCCCGCGGCCGCCTCGGCACGTTCACCGGCGCCCTGATCGCCCTCTTCGCCGCGTCCGTGCTCGCGATGGCCTGGGGCATGCAACTCGAATCGATGCTCCGCACCCATGCGCCCGTCGAGCGGTACGCCGGCGCCGCGGCGGTCGTGGCCGGACAACAGATCGTCGGCGCCGACCACGACGTGCAGCTCACCGAACGCGCGCGGGTCAGCACCGCGCTCACCGCTCGCCTGGCAGGGCTGCCCGGCGTCCGGGCCGCGATCGGCGACGTGTCGGTGCCTGCCCGGCTCGGCGACCGCGCCGACGTTGCCCATGGGTGGTCAAGCGCCGCGCTCACCCCCTACGTGCTGAGCGCCGGACGCCCACCCGCCCGACCCGACGAGGTCGTCACCGGCTATCCCGCCGCGCTCGGCGCGCGGCTGCCGCTCGCATCGACCGCGCGCACGCGCATGGTCACCGTGGTCGGCGTCGCTCGCCCCCGCCATCCCGTCACCCAGCAGAGCGCGATCTTCCTCACCGACGCCGAGGCAACCGCGCTGGCCGGCCACCCCGGGCGAGTCGACGCGATCGGCCTGCTCGCCGGGCCCGGCTTTGACATCAACCGCGTGCGCGCCGCCGCTTCGGGAGCACAGGTGCTCACCGGCGCGGCCCGCGGGCAGGGCGAATACCCCGAGCTCGAGGCGGCCCGCACCACTCTTATCCCCGTCACAGCGGCCTTCGGCGGACTCGCGCTGTTCATCGCCATGTTCGTCGTGGCCTGCACGCTAAGTCTCTCAATCCAGCAGCGCGAGCGCGAGATCGCGCTGCTCAGGGCGGTGGCCGCGACGCCCGGGCAGATCCGCCGCATGATCGCCTGGGAAGCGGCGATCATCGCCCTGATCGGCTCGGCCGCCGGGATCTGGCCGGGGATCGTGCTCGGCCGCACGCTCGCACACGGGCTCGTGCGTCACGGCATCGCCCCGCCGAACTTCGTCCTCAACTACGACTGGCTCCCCGCCGCCGCCGCGATCGGCTGCGCGGTCGCAATATCTCTGCTCGCGGTCCTGGCCGCCGGACGGCGCGCCGCCCGCGTGCCGCCAACCCTCGCGCTCACCGACGCCGCGGTAGAGCCGCGGCTGCTCGGCCCGGGGCGGATCATCGGCGGGCTGCTCGCGCTCGCCTGCGCCGTGCCGCTGTTCACCGTGTCGGTCACCACCAGCACGCCCGATACCGCCGCGGCGACAGCGGAAATGACCGCGATCTGCCTCGTCGTGGCGGTCGGCTTCCTGGGACCGATCTTCGCGTACGTGGTCGCTCGGCTGCTGGCGCCGGCGCTCGGGGCGATCTCGCCGGTCGGCGGCTTCCTCGCCTCCGCCAACCTGCGCACCGCCGCCCGGCGCTTCTCTTCGGCCAGCACCCCACTGGTGCTCACCGTCGCCATGAGCTGCACGCTGCTGTTCAGCACGACCACGATCGAGCACGCCATCACCCAGCAAAGGCACGCCGGGCTGACCGGCCAGCTCGCCCTCACCAGCACCGGTCCGGGGCTGCCCACCGCAGCGCTGAGCGACGTGCGCGCCACCCCCGGGGTACGCTCGGCCGTCGCGCTCACCTCGACCACGCTCGGCCCCAGCCTGGGCGACTCCGACGATACCCTCCCCGCCTATATCCTCGCCGGCGGGCAGGGCGGCGGCCTCGACGTCGGCGTCACTGCCGGATCCCTGAACGCCCTGCACGGCAACACGATCGCGCTCGGGCGCCACCGCGCCAACGCCGCGCACGCCCACATCGGCGAACGCGTCAAGATCATGCTCGGCGACGGCACACTCGCCCACGCCACCGTCGTCGCGATCTACAGCCGCGACCTGGCCTTCGGAGACGCTCTGCTCTCCCCCGAGCTCGCCGCCGGCCACCAAACGATCCCGCTGCTCGGGACGATCCTCATCCAGACAGACCACCCCGCCGCGGTCGCCCGGCGCCTTCACGCCCTCGCTACGCGGTATCCCGGACTGAAGATCAGCAACCGCGCGACGCTCGCCACCGCCACCGCCGCCGACGACGAGATGAACCGCTGGTTCGGCCCACAGTTCGTCGCCGAGATCTTCGCCTTCACCTCAATCGCCGTGATCACCACGCTGATCATGATCGCGCTCGGGCGCGGTCGCGAGCTCGGGCTCCTGCGGCTCGTCGGCGCGACCCCCCGCCAGGTCCGATCGATGGCGCGCTGGGAGGCAGCGCTGATCATCACCATCGGACTTGGCATCGGCCTGGCGATCGCCGCCATCGCGCTGCTACCACTCAGCCAGGCGCTCAACGGCGGCCTCCCATACATACCCGGGAGACCATTCGCCGCGATCCTCGGCATCTCAGCGCTCCTGGCGCTCTTGGCCCTTGCGCTGCCAACCAGACGAGCGCTCCGCGCCCGGCCCGTTGAGGCGATCGGGGCGCGAGAGTAGATCAGGACTTCTGGACCGCCCCGATCGCGACCGGCAACGTCAAGCCCGAACGCGCGGCTCCTCACCGGACGCGCGTCATCGGCCCGACGAGCAGCACTTTGGAATCCCGCCTCCTACCCAGGTAGGAGCCCGGAATCGTCGCCTCATATGAGCCCGAACCCAGCCTGCCGACGATGCCGATCCCACCGTCGCACGCAAACGGTTCGTGGCATCGAATCGACTCGGAAAGGACCGCTCATGCAAGCCCCAACCACCCGACCACTCACCACCTTTGAACCGGAGACGGGAGCCATGACTCCAGTGACGCTTCAGACGCGCGAGCTCGCCGCCCGCGAGAACGACGGCATCCACGTCCTGCTGCTCTGGCACCCCCGCCAGGACGCAGTGACCGTCTCGGTCGACGACACGCGGGGCGGCCACCGCTTCGACCTTGCCGTCGCCCGCGACCGCGCGCTAGAGGCCTTCTATCACCCATTCGCCTACGCCGCCTAGCCGGGCGGACTCAACACATCACTCACGCCCACACCCACAGCAGAAAGGGACCGAGATGTCACCCCCTGAAGTACTCAAACAACCTGGCGGCCCGGATGGGCCGCTGGAGCGCGAGCCATCGGAAGACCGCGATCTTCGGCTGGCTCGCGTTCGTGATCGCCCGACGAGCTCGAGGTCGAGATCATCGACGACGGCCGTGGCGTGACGGCGCTATCGGGGACGAGCCCGGGTGGCCTGGGGTTGATCGGCATGCGTGAGCGTGCCGCCCTGCACGGCGGCCAACTGACGGCGGGGCCGGCATCCGGCGGCGGGTTCGCCGTGCGCGTCAAGCTGCCGACCTCGGACGGTGTGCTGTGAGCATCCGTGTGCTGCTGGCCGATGACCAGGCGATGGTTCGCGCCGGGTTCCGGATGATCCTCGAGTCCGATCCCGAGATCGAGGTTGTCGGCGAGGCGGCGAACGGCGAGCAGGCCATGGCCAGCACCCGGCGCTTGGGGCCCGACATCGTGTTGATGGACATCCAGATGCCCGACGGTGACGGACTCGAGGCCGCTCGGCGGATTACCGAAGACGGCGAGCTGCACAGTCGTGTGGTGATCCTGACCACGTTCGAGCGTGACGAGTACGTGTTCGAGGCGCTGCGGTCGGGCGCCAGCGGCTTTTTGATCAAGAACGCCCCACCCGAGGAGCTCCTGCACGCGGTGCACGTCGTGACTGCCGGCGAGGCGCTGCTCGCCCCGTCGGTCACGCGGCGCATCATCGAGCAGTTCGCACGCCGGCCGGTCAGGCCGGAGCTCGGCACGCGGCTGGACGCCTTGACGCAGCGCGAGCGCGAGGTGCTGAGGATGCTGGCGCACGGTAAGAGCAACGCCGAGCTGGCCGCCGAGCTGTTCGTCACCGAGGGCACGATCAAGACCCACGTCTCCAGCCTGCTCGCCAAGCTCGGGCTACGCGACCGCGTGCAGGCCGTCGTCCTCGCGTACGAGAGCGGGCTGATCACGCCCGGCGCGTAGACGCGCCTCTGTCCTTCGACAGACGCGCCAGCGGCAAAGATCTGCGCTGAGGAGGAGCGCAGACACGCCCTGCGGGCGATGACAGGCGCAGGCGGCGGTCCCAGACTGATCCCCAGGCAACTTGCACACACCTGAGGAGCAGTGATGACCGCACCACACGCCATACGGCTAACCGTACCCCCCTGTGTGGGCGGCCCGAACGCCAAGACGCCTGGCCGCAACACCGAAACGCGTCCGGCTGGGTGCAACTCTGCGGCTGTGCTTCAACCCACTCTCAACGAAGGAAACGCCATGCAACCCACCGACCAGACAGCGGTGTCCGACAACATGCGTAGGCCACACATCTATCACGAGAACCCGAGACTGCGGTATCCGCCGGCCGAGTGCTCGCGATCATGCAAGGTTTGGCTTCGTAGGCTATTGCCCCGAATGCCAGCGAGCAGAGCTCGCCAAGCAGCATCGCTATCTGGTGACCGCCACCAACATGGGTCAGCAGCACGTGAGGACAGCAAAATGATCGCTATCACCTATACCCAAGCCCAGCAAAACCAGATCGCCACACTGGCCGAGGAACAGCCTAGGCCGCAGCGTACCGACGAGGAATGGGACGCCGAAGTCCTGGCGTGGAAGCGCCAGCTATGGCAGATTTGGGATCTACCCGAAGGGGTGCTCGGCCTGGCCCCCCGAACGCGCTCCCTCGAAGAAGCGTTCATCGCCCTCACTGGCGTGCAGTCATGACCGCGCTCCTGCGAGCCGAGCTGCTCAAGCTCCGCACCACCCGCACCTTCGCCGCGGTCATCGCCAGCGCCGCGGCGCTGTCGCTGACCCTCGTCGTCCTCGGCGCGGTCCTAGGGAAGGAAACCAAACCGCACGCGCTGTTCACCAACAGCGCGATCACCTACATCATCGTGATACTCGGTGCGATCGCGATGACGGGCGAGTGGCGTCATCGCACGATCACAGGCGCCGTGCTCGCCGCCCCCAACCGAGCGCGGCTGCTCGCCGCCAAGGCGATCTCCTACTCCGTGGCCGGCATCACCCTCTCGATCCTCGTGACGGTGCCGACCATCATCGTCGGCGAGCTGGTCCTATCAGGCCGCGGGCTAGCAACGCTGGGCGCCGGCGGCATCGCCGACGTGCTGTGGCGCAACCTGGCCGTCGCTGCCCTGCTCGGCCCCCTCGGCGTCTGCATCGGCGCGCTGATACGCAACCAGATCGTCACCGTCATCGGGCTCATCATCATCGCCGCGGCGATCGAGCCCGCCGTCTTCCAGGCGATCCCGAAAGTCGGTCGCCTCCTCCCGCTCGCCGGCGCCCCCGGCGGCGTCCTCGGCGACACCCACGGGATGCTGTCGCCCGCTCCCGCGCTCGCGGTCATGGTCGCCTGGACACTCACCATCTTCGCGGCAGCCGCCTGGCGCCTGCGTAGCCGCGACCTCGTCTGACGCAAACACCCCGACAAACGACCAACCGACCACGCAGCAGCCACCACCATCCACTCTGGCACAGGCTCTTCCACGACGGTTCCGACGCCCATCGACACAGCCAACCGAGCCGATACGCGAGACGAGTGCCACGTCACAAACGAACGCTCCGAATGGCCACCGGGAGCAAAGAGCGATGAGCGGACCCACTCTGACCGCAGCGCGAGCCTTCTCGCCGTGTTCGGGTCTTCCCCTCTATGCGCGCGGAAGGGCGTCTCATCCGCCGTTCGCCGCCTCCCGGCCGCAGGTGGGCTCTCGGGTGCAGCTCGCACCTCCCCGGCGTCGCGACCGACGTCCCACCCGGGTTGTGCGAATCACACAACCCCCGTTGGTCGCGGCTACCTGACGGCCGGCTTCCGCTCCGCCAGGCGCTGCACAAGCTCGGGACGGCCGCACGCTCACTACTGGTGCGGACGATATCCACAACTTTCGGTAAGCGACGCAGGTTCAGCTCGATCCGCGGCGACCTCCTCGGGCTAGCTGCGTGGGACCGCGTGATCGTCTGTCAACAGCACCCACGCCCTCGTCCAGTCCTAAGTCGCCGTTGGGGATTGCGGGCGGATAAGAACGGCGATAGAGCCGGATCGCGATCGCCATTGCGGGAATGGCGGAAGCGGTGACATTTGGGCAGCCCCGGCTCAAGATCGGGATTAACACCGATGGTGGTTGGGTCGCGCGAGTGAAAGGCTTCCGGGCGTGGCCGAGGTGCTGCTAATCACCTTCGAACGGCCCGCGTCGATGAGCAAGTCAGAGATGAGCGCGGTGCTGCGCGAACGGGGCCGGGCCGCGCCGCCGCAATCGCCCTGGGCCGAGCGGATGGCGTTGCGGGTGGTGCTCTCGTGCTCCGAGTCGAGGTTCGCGAGCACTGGACAGGTGCGACCGAGGACCAGCCCACGGACCTGATGATGGGCACGCAACTGCTCTGGTTCCGGCCGATCGTCATGTCGCGTTTAGGGGCGGAGTGGATCGTCGAGCAGCATCAGACTCTCGGGCAACTGGTTAGGTGGCTTCGCCGTGACCGCGCAGGTTCCCGCCAGCACCCGCTCGCCGATGTGGGCTCGGCGCGACTGGTCGCGATGTTCTCGCTTGCGGGGCGCCGATTGGCTTCGAGGTGCGAGCCGGCGTTTGGCAACCCGAGGTTTGACCACCGATGGACGACGCTAGAACTTGGATCTCTCTCCTGACGGCGTGGCGTCGTGGCGCCGCCGTCGCTGCACTTTCCTCGGTGGCGTTGGTTGTGACTGGACTGCTCGGAACGGTCGCGCCACTCGTGGGTTTCGGGACCGCCATATGTGTAATAGGGGGTGTGGAGACCGCCCGGCGTTGCTTCCTTCGAAAGTGCGCGCTCTGTGGCGAACTGGAGGAGATCTCCGCGGTGGCCCGCTATCGGGAACGGCTTTGCTCGGCGAGAAGCCGCAGGAAGCTCGCGACCTGGCTTCGGGATATTGCGCGCGACTCACACGCCGCGGGGGCGAGTCCGTATGTGCTCTGGGGTCGCGTGGCGCTGGTCCAGCACGAGCTGTTGGCGTTAGCGGACGAGCTTGAATCGGCCGACGCGATAGACGCGCGGACGATGATCGAGATCAGAACGCTGCTCGGCGACGGGCGCGACAGCCCGCTGCTCAACGATCAAATCCCGCCCGCGGCGCTAGTCAGCACAATTCGATGTGCCCGGTTTCGGGCGATCACCAGCTCTCGGCACGATTCGATCGAGCGGGTTGCGATTGGTCCGGTCGGGCCCGTTCCCGCATCGGGGTCCGGCCGCCGGGTCTCGCACGCACCGTCTTCGCGATATTCGCTCGATGAGAGCGCAAGGGATCGGATCCGGGCGCGCGACGGTAGGAATACCCATGATTCCTGACCGCGGCTTCGGCTTTGCTATCCCCGTCGATCCGGGTCGGGCCGGCTTCGGAGGACGGCATGGTTGATGGCGAAAACGGTGGCGTGATGGACGCGCTCGTCTACGAATCGGCCAAGCTGAGATTGTCCAACTCGACCTCAGAGTCGCCCAACTCGCCCAATCCTCCAGCGGCGAGGGTGCGGTGGAAAGCTAGGCGGCTATTCGACTAAGTAGACGGCCACGCTTGTGACCACGCCGGTTTGACCGGAGCGCTAGCGCGCCGCGTGGGCCGAACGAGCGCGTTTACTCAGCAGGAAGAGGCGGCGGCCGGCGGTCCCTGGACGCTTGCAAGCTATCGACGATTCGGATGATCTCGTTCCAGCGGCCCTTGCCGAACCTACCCGAGCGCTCAAGCCCCTGAGCGGCGAGCTCGCGTACCTGACGCTCGATCTCGGGATCGCGTGTCTCGTACGCAGCGTCGGTGAGAAGTCCCGCCGCACTCTTAGCATCGCCGGCCGCGAGTTCATCGCGTGCCTTCGCCACAACGGCATACGCGTCGGTGTAATCGAGCGTGTCTGACTCGACCATGTCCCGTCCTCTCATTCGGTGACCTCTACACGTGAGGTCAACTCGGCCAAATAAACAGTTAAGCGAACCGGCGACGGCCAACCATTGGTACTCCTACCCATCTTCAGTGCCTTCGCTAGCCGATGGGCCGTGCGCCGCGACACTGCCGCTTTGTCGCTGAAGGAGCGACGCCACCGATCGATCGGGCGACGCCGTGACAGCTAGACGTGTGCTGCGGCGCGGGGGCGTCCGCGCTCTCCACTGCGCGGCGGTCGGTTCGGCAGGTCGTGTGCTTGGCGACCTCGCACAGCGTTTGGTGACGGTGGTGAGGCCGCGAGCCGCGAACCTGGGCCTTACGAACGTTTCTTTCCGGGAATGCGACGCGACGGCATCCGGGCTCCAGGGCGGTTCGTTCGACGCTGCGTGTGCGTGTTCGGCGTGTTCTTCGCCGCCGACATGCCTGCGTTCGTGCCCGAGATGTGGCGGATTATCCGGTCCAGTGGGACCCTTGCTTTGGCATGAACTCAGGTGGGACGCAGGCGCCGGCTCCGCAGTCGCGAAGGTGCTTGCCGATCACCCGACTCGCGCAGAGCAGCAAGCACCCCGGTGCTAGTTCGACGCGCGATCGAGGAGGCCGTGCTTGCCGGCGGCGCAGGCGACCTCAAGGCGCCTGTGGACGTCGAGTTCTCGCATCACGGTGCACCCGTGGAACTTCGCGATTGCGCAAACTCGCACGGCCCAAAGCATTGGCGCCGACGGCCAGCGGTGCCCGGGAGCAGAACACAGGCCCGGGCGACCGCTGACCAGGGTCTCGGCCGAGGTGTTCGACTCGATTACCCGACGGCGAGCAGGATCGGTGCCGCGATGATCAGCGCAGCCCCGGCGATCCCGGCCGTGAAAGCAGTGCTGCGCTGCTTCATGCCCGGAATTAGGCGGATGACGGCAGCGTTCGCGAGAAGTCCGACCCCGGCACACAGTGTGGTGGCCACGGTGCTCTGGATGGCCTGGACCGCCACCGAATGAGACCAAGCGTGGTCGATCAGACCGTAGCTGATGTTGTCGATGCTCAGCACGAACGGAAGGGCCCAAAGCCACCGGGTGTTGGCGACTCGCCGCGCGAACACCGCGACCGCGATCCAGTACACGCCCAAGCCGACGAGGACCGCTGTCTCGACGATATTGGCCGTGCTGTCCGGCACGCTCCAGTGAAACGCCGTCCCGAGCAGGAATCCGCCTCCGTCGCACACTCCGTTGAGCACGGCGTAAGGCAGCCACAACCGTCGGTTAATCAGGCCACCGACAGCGAAGCAAGCGATCAGGCTGTCGATCCCGAGAAGCACGAACGCCCACAAACCCGGCATAAAAACCTCCCTCGAAGTTGATGTATAAGGGCGTGTCACTTGGCCAGCACACGCTAACCGTGATAGTCCGTAACACGACTGCGAGCCGACGTCAACCCCGGATTAACCGGTCGGGCAGTTAGGCCACCTGACCGGTCAGGTAGTTCGCTATTTAACCGAGTCCCCCGACGATGAGACGTGCGTTGCACTCACCATACAACCGTCGTTTTGGTAATGGGCAACGGTTATTCATCAGCCTAATAATCCAGAGCGTGGCTGCGAGCGATACGCACGTTACCTCAAAACGAAACGCATGTTACGCCAACAGCTCTGGTTCTCCGATCAGGCCTGAATCGCCATCACGGGTGCCGGTGATCAGGGTGGGCGTGGGCAGCACCCGTGGCAACAACTATCTCGTCCAGTACATCCATTGCCTGGCAATTTCGACGCTTCAGACGCCCGGGGCGGCGAGATATCGAGCCGCGCGAATTCGCCTGGAGACCGCCCGGGAAGCTCGCTAGGCAGGCCAGCGACCGGAAGGCGCCGCGCACGCGGCGATCTCGGTTATCGTCACTGCTCCGCTCGCACCGTCAAGTAGGCAGACCTTTGAGTCGTCCCGCGAGCAGCCGAGCCTGACGTCTGACGAGCATCTTGTTGCCGCCGGCCTTCCCCCGCCTCGAAGACGGCCCGCGGCAGCGTCGCACACGATCTCGGCGCCCCAGCGAGCCGTGGTGGACGTCTGGTGCGTCAGTCGTTGCGGTCCTCGACGGCGCGCAGTCCGGGCCGGCTTTCGGGCATGGGCTCGTCGAGCTCCGCAGACAATGCTTCGCTCTCGAACCCGGCGAGTGCTTCCTCGCACGAGGCGACAGCCGCGACGGCCTCCTGACCACCGGGCGCATCGAAGTAATCGCGGGCGTGAATCGCCGCGAGCCACTTCTGATAACGCGCGAGGTCGGCGTCGGACTCTTCGAGCTCGGTGTAGGTCGTCCGGCCGCGACGGCGCTCGTGCTCGAGCTCCTCGTGGAACTGCCGCGTGCTCTCGACGAGCTCGTGGTACTCGTCGGTCCGCTCGCGCTGGAGCGCGTCGATGACCGCGGCCTCCTGGTTGGAGTCCGTCAGGCGGATGCGAAGCATCTCCCCGTGTCCGCCCTCCGCGCGCAGCCGCGTCACGACCCTCGCCGCGGCGCGCGTGGCCTTCGGCGTCGCCGGGAGCAGACACACGGACTGCTGCAGGTAATGAGCTCCGAGGCGGCGCAAATTGCGCCACGCGTAGACGCGAAGGGTCGAGGTCCCGCCGGGCGGGGTGGAGACGGTGATCAGCAACCAGTCGCTCGCCACTGGCGACCATCATCCCAAATGCCCAATAGCAACACATCATCGGTTTCAGCCGAACGCAACGTTCGCCGCGTCAGCCGCCGCTCGCCGGGGCCGGCGAGCACGCTCGGCCCCGCGCAGTCGTGCAACGAGTCGTCTCCCAGTTCACCAGGACGCGGTCGGCCAGGTGCGCCGCGGGGGCGCCGTCAGGCCTTAGTCCGCGCGGGTTTCACTACGTTGGTGCCGCGTCCGTCGAGACCGGGCTCATCTCGCGACACGCGGTCGAGCGTCCGGACGGGACCTCGACCCGGAGCTTCACCCCTCCGCCCCGCCGGCGCTCGAACCACCCGGCCCCTCCCAGGCGGCGTACACGCTCCGCGATCCCGCTCAGCCCGACGTGATTGCCATGCGGTTCTGAGATGCAGAGTTGGTGCTGGAGCTCGTGGTGGTCGCCAGACCCATCATCGGCAACGGCCAAAGACACCACCTGCGGCTGCCAGCGCACAGTCACCCATGCATGGTGGGCATCGGCGTGATGCGCCACGTTGAACAGAGCCTCGCGCGCGATCTGGACCAGCGCGTGCCGGGTCGCAGCGGGCAGCGGCTGGGTCTGGCCGTAGACGCGCAGGCCAACCTCCAAGCGCGTGCCCGCCTCGATGTCCTCGATCACATCGCGCAGCGTCCCAGGCAGGTCGAGCTCCCGGTCGCCGGCGAGACCGAAGATCACGTCCCGAATCTCGTCCATCGCGAAGCGAGCCAGCGCCTGAGCGGCCAACACCTGCTCGAGTATCGGCGGCGAAGTCGACTCGTGCCGCCGACACCACTCGAGGTTCATGCCGATCGTCAACAGGTGCTGCGCGACGCTGTCGTGCAACTCGCGCGCGATCCGATCGCGCTCCTCGCTAACCAGCTGGCGCCGCCCGGCCCGCTCCAACCGCCGCAGGATCCCCTCGAGCTCTGAACCGCGGCGCTCGAGCTGCGCCGCCCGCCGCTCGTTCTCCCGAAACAGCGAGGCGTTGTGCAGAGCGACGCCCGCTTGATTGGCGAGCGTGAGCAGAATCGACATGTCTGTCCGTTGGACCTCCACACCGTAGGGCAATCCAATCGCAAGGATCCCGGCTGGCTCGCCCGGCACGGGCATCGGAGCCGCCGCGATCACGCAAGGGCCGCCGCCGAACTCGAGCCCCTCGTCGTGCTCGGCGAGCACCGGGGCGTGCGCGGCAAGCGTGCGGTCGACGAGCACGGCCAGCACCCGAGGCAACGCCGTCACGCGCTGGATGACGCATTGCCCGGCATTCACGAGCACCCGGGCCGTTCCAACTCCGGGGTACTCAGCCGAAAACACCATTGCGGCCCAACGGGCATCAAACGTGTGCGCAGCCGCCTCGACCACCGCATCGCACACGGCGGCCGGCCCCTCCGGGGGCGCGCACAGCGCAGAGGAGATTCGCTCGAGCGTCTCGATCGCGTGGTCCAGTCGCTCGGACTTGTCGCGCCAAGCGACGTATGAACTCGACTTCGACGAGCCGACACCGACAAGGCGCTCGAGAGCAAGCGAGTGGACGCCCGAGCGCTCAGTCGGAAGCGATATAGATCCAGCGGACATCTGCCCAGCTGACCGGTCTGACGTTGGCGGCGATGTAGTCAATGCAGAGCGCGGGATGGGTGCACGGGTCGAAAACTCCAGACGCGCGCGCGCATTCACTTCGCCCGAGATCATGGTCAGCTCCACGTCGGTCATCGAGATGTCGGACGCTCCTTCCTCCTGCTCATACCCGGGCTCTGCCAGTCGATCGTACCGCCGCCGCCTCCGAATCGGAACAGCGCGAGTGGCACTCCGTTGGACGAGCCAAATACCTGTTACGGTTACCGCGTAGTAAGCGTTTCATTGCTAACACAACGCCCGCGTCGTCACACGTCCCGACAGGTCCCCGCGAGCGAAGTACTGGCTACGTCGCTACGTACTAACCGTTTCAGCGCGGACGCAACGCCAGCTCGGGTTAGACGCCGGCTCGGTGAAAGAGTCGAGTACGTGGCGTAGTCGCGTCAGGTCGCTAACTGCCCGCGCCGGCAGGGTTGACGTCGCGTCTCGGTCGTGTCGAGTAGCGCCACGGTTAGAACCTTTGGACCAATCAACCCCAACAGCCAGCAGCTGTAGTGGCTGAGTCTCGAGCCGGGGCCCTGCCCTGTCGCGGGGAGCAGCCGTCCCCGTACCGGCCGGGTGGTCAGCCGCGCTCAAAGGAGCATCTGGCTGAGGCCATCGCAACCCCTCGCGGTCCGAACAAACTGGAGCCGGCCCGCACCGCTCTCGCAAGGGAGGAAACGGGGCAGTGCATGCTCGCGTAGGCGAACTGCTTCTTGTAACGGTTGCGGAAGTTCGGGGCGATAGGACAAGACCGCCCTCCGCCAGGATCGGCCCACCGATGTGTGCGACCCGCACAACCGGATGCCGCCTGGAACGAGACGACCGGTCGCTTCCCTCAAGGACGACCGATGAAAGTCATCCATGAAAGGGGTGGGGTTGTCAACGTCAGGGGCTTCTGTCGTTTGGGTGCCGGTTCGCTGATTGCGTCATGGCTGTGGTTGTGCTCCAGTCATCCATCCGGGCGCGCGGTGCGGGCCAGAGTGTCGTGCGGGGCTCGGGGGCTCAATCAAGACGAGCGGCCGTCGTTAGGTGGCGAGGCCAGACATAGGAACGAGCTCGCCCGAGCGTGTGCATCGAGGGGGTCCCGCCCCGGGGGTGTGATCAAGTGCGGCGGCGGACCGGGTCATGCGGCGGCCGAGACTTCCATGCTGCTCGAGATCCGTAGAGTTCGCGGATGCTCGCGAAAGGATTGGCTGCGATCGTCATCGCCGGGTTCTTGGCCGTGCCGACGGGCGCGGTCGCGGCTTCCTACCAATCGCCGGCGGCGGCGTCGACGACCAGCTTGGCGGCAAGCCCCTCAGCAGTCGCCGGCGGGCAGCCAGTGACGGTGTCGGGGGCTGCACCGTCTGCAGCGCCGGCTGGGGCGTCGGTGGAGCTGTACGCGAGCCCCTATCCCTTCACCGAGGTGACCGCGGTGGCGAGCACCACGACAGCCGCGGACGGCTCGTTCTCGTTCACGGTCATGCCGGACCGCAATACGCAGTACAGCGCGACGGTTAGCGGTGTCTCATCGCCACCGGTGACGGTGCTCGTTACCGACCAAACGGTCACCAAAGTCAAGGCATTGACGCTCGGGCGGGCGAAAGTGGTACTGGTGATCTTTCACCCAAGCGATTTGCGATGGGGCAACGCGCGAGTGTCCTGGTCGTTCGCCTCCGGATCGCGCGGAAGGTTCTCGCCGGCCGCGGACACACGGTCGGTGAATCTGAGTCGGTACGCGGTGGTGCTGTTCACCACGGCCACACTCCCTGCGGGCCACTTCCGATGGCGGGCGTGCCTGCATGCGCCGGAAGCACAGGCGCTTGCCAACCCGAGCCTGCCGCCCGGCTGCACCGGGCGCGGCTACTACGGCGGCGGGTACCTGCCGGTCGGGTTTCCAGGTCCGGTCGCGATCGCACGCGCCGAGCGCTACCTGCGGACCCGGATGGGGCGGACCGCGCTGGCCATCGTCGACAGCGAGGGGCGCATGTCCGGGGTCAACGTCAACGAGCAGTTCATTACCGGCAGCGTCGTCAAGGCGATGCTGCTGGTCGCGTACCTCCGCCACCTGAACGCGATGGGTCAGCACTACGTCGACTCGTACAGCAACTCGTTCCTGTACCCGATGATCAACGTTTCGGACAATGACGCCGCCACAGAGTGCTGGTCGATCGTCGGAAACGCGGGCCTTTACGCTGTCGCCAAGGCGGCCGGGATGACCCATTTCTCGGTCGACACCACTGCTTCTTGGGGCGGCGAGTGGGGGGCGGCGCTGATCACCGCCGCTGACCAGGCGAGGTTCTTCTTCGAGATGGACTCCCTGATCCCGCGGGAGTTCGTCGGCTACGCCAACTTCCTGCTCTCGACGATCGCCGGTTATGAGAGCTGGGGGATCCCAGCGATCGCCCGCCCGCTTGGCTACACGGTGTACTTCAAGGCGGGATGGCGCCCGAGCCCCGATGTCTTCCTGGTCCACCAGATCGCGCGTCTGGTGAGCCACCGCTACACGTTCGCGATGGCGGTGATGACTGACGGCGATCCCGACATGAGCTACGGGATCGACACAATCCAGGGCGTCACCGCCGCGCTGCTTCGGTGAGCGCGCCCTCAGCCGGCGCCTCGAGCGCGCTTGTAGCCGCGCGGCACCACAATCAGGCCCACCGGGTTGGCCGGCTCAAGCGAGACCCGCGCGCAACGCGAACCGCGGGCGAGGCGCAGGCGCGACCACTTGTCCACCGCCGTTTACTCATGGGATTCGGCGAAACGTGCCTTATCCGACCCGGTCGACGCTCAGGGCGTCGCAACGTACCGGCGGGCGGTGACGTACTCATCCCCCCGCGCGGCGAGAGGGATGATCCGCACTGCGCTTGACGAGTTTGGGGATTCAATGATCTGCCCACCGCCGATGTACATCGCCACGTGCGTGATCGCTCTCGACGGCGGCTCGGTCGCGAAGAACACCAGGTCGCCCGGCTCGAGCTCCGCCCGGGTCACCGGTCGGCCGACCCCGGCCTGAAGCGCCGCGGTGCGTGGCAGCAGCATCCCGAACGCGTCGTAGATCGTCTGGGTCAGGCCTGAGCAGTCGAAGCCGAACGCCGACGTCCCGGCGTACAGATACCGGACGCCCAGAAACATCTCGGCGGCCTTCACCAGCTGGTCGCCGCTGGGCGGCGCCGGCGCGGTGCCAGCCGTCGAAAGCGCGACGGCCGAGCTAGCGATCACCGCGGGCGGCCCGGGCGGGGTCTGCACGACAACCCATTGCCCGCTCTGAGCGAGCGTCGGCAGCCTCGTGTTGTAGCTGAGCAGCAGGAGACGACGGCCGGGCCGCCCCGCCGCTGTCCGCGCGAGCAGCCACGCGGTCGGCCTGATCACCAGCGCGATCGACGCCGCGGAGGAGGTTGGCGAGGTCGTTGTGAGCGTGCCCGGGTACGAGCTTGGAGTCGACCCAGCCGGAGGCAATGTTGGAGCCGAATCCGTCGGAGGCGCCGCGCCAGTGGGTGTCGTCCCGCTGGTCATGACCGGCCCGATCACCAGTTGACGCGCGGGCAGCCAGCCGGGATAACTGAGGTGATTCGCGGTCGGCTGATGGGTCAGCGAAACCTCGACCCACGCGCCCCGCCGGGCTCGCACGACGACCTGCTGGCCATACAGCGCCTGGGTGACCAACCGACCATCAAGCCAGCGCCGCTGTTGGGTGCCCATCGCGCTCAGCCACGCTCTCAGCCGAACCGGGTTTGCGAGCGAGGGCTCATCGAGCAGCCGCGTCTCGGCCGGCTGCACCCACAGGGTGGCGACCGATACATCGACCAGCGCTGATCGCCAGCCGGTCTCGCCCGCGCCGACGGCGACAGGCGCCCGCACAGCGACTCCGGAGGCGCTGGCCTGCGCACACCAGGCGCCTAGCACCGCGACACCGAGCACCAGGCTCACCTCCGCCCGCGCAACCCCCAACTGAATAAACCGAAGGCTCATGCGCATATCCGCGGGCATCAATCATCGCGGCCGATGCGCCGGATGTCCAGCCCGGGACCGCCCCTGCTACCGACAGGATCGGGTTCGAACCGCGCCCCGGGCGCTGGGGTGCCTCAAGGCCCACACCGCTCGACGCATGCTTCAGTTTCCGATCTCGATCACCGAGTGCGCCGACGGACCAAGCCGGGCCTCAGGCATCAACGCGGTTCCTTACCCCGCGATCGTCGCTGCTTCCGCCTCAGGATCGCGATACGGCACACCTTGGCCCGGGTCCCTCGCCCGATCCGTAACTGTCGCGCGCCGGGGCATGAAACCCTACACCAGCAGGAGCTTCCGGCCCGGCTGCGTAGTAGCGGTTCACCGGGCACAGGTTGTTGTGGAGAACGCAGACGGGCAGGCCGTTTTGGACGATGCGTTTCTAGCGCGGCCTTGTCTCTCTGGTCGCCCCCCTGCGGCTCGCCCGGGTGTGCCGTGAGTACGTATCGGTCTTTGTCGTTCGCCCGCTCGTTCTCCGTCTCGTGTTACCTCTCAGGCGCCGACGATTCGTCGTGGCTAAGGTGCCGCAGGTGCACGGTGGTTGGGTCGGGCTATGGGTCTCGATCTGCATCGCGAGTCTTGCGAGATCGCGATCTGCGAGTCCGGGCAGGCATATGATGCTGGTCGCGTCCTGATGACGGCGGAGGGGATCGAAGTGCTGGCCGGGAGCCTCGAGCGGACCGACCGGATGGTGATGGAGGCTCAAGCTCGGCGTGGGAGGTCGCCAGGCGGCCGGAGGGCCGCTTTCAGCACGTGGTCATGAGTCGCTGCCGACAAGTGCTTGCCTCGGGAGGCCCACGATGCCTGTCTGGACCGCGACGGTGGACCCCGGCTACCGCTTGGCCGCAGACGCGGCGTGATCGGCTATTAGCCATGCCTGACGGGTCGGTCGTCAACATCAGACTTCTGACAGCAACGTACCGCGCGTCGACCGTGGCGCGCCCCGGCCGTCACGCGATCCGCACGAGTTGCGCGCCACGTTGAATACTGAGGCGCCCCCTCAGCGTTGCCCGGGGGCGTGCGTGCTCACACCATTTACACATGCGCGTACTGACGACCGGAGACGCCGCCGCCGTCAGCATGGTGGGGTGGTGCCTCTGGGTTCTGTGAGCCCGACGGTCCGGGTTTTGGTCGTCGACGACCAGCTTGCGTTCCACGAGGCCGCGCGCGCGGTCATTGACGCCACGGCTGGGTTTGAGTGGATTGGGCGGGCGAGCTGTGGCGAAGAGGGCGTCGTGCAGGCCGAGTGTCTTCGGCCCGACCTGGTGTTGATGGACGTTCGGATGCCGGGCATCGGGGGGATTGAGGCGGCACGCCAGATCGCATCGAGGGGGCTTCGAGCGATCGTGGTGCTAGTCACCGCCGGCCCCCCGCCAAGCGATGGTAGTCCTGGCTGTGCTGCGGAGGTGCTTCCCAAGGAGGGGCTCTGCGGAGCGTTGCTCAGGCGGCTATGGAAGGACTATGGCTAGTCGCCCGCGTGTCGGGAGCTTGCCCAGCCGGAGGTGTCGGCGCGCCGGGTACCGGCGTTCGATCTGACAAGCGGTATCACGCCGGCGATGCGCGTCCCCCGCCCGGCGTCGATCGTCAGGGACCCGCCTAGCGAGGCGACGCGGTCGTGCATGTTGTGCAGTCCGGCGCCGCGCGGGACCGTGGCAGGGTCAAATCCGAGGCCGTTATCGGTGACCTCGAAGGTGAGCTCGCGACCGCGAGTCGCGATCCTGACGTGCGCGGCGGTGGCGGTGTTGGCGTGCTTATAGGTGTTCTGTAGCGCCTCGAGGCAGCAGAAGTAGATCGCCCGCTCGACCTCGGGCGGGTGGCGGGGTACGTTGACCCCGCTCACGGTCGTCGGGACCGGCGCGGCTCTAACGGCTTGCTTGAGCGCCGTGACCGGCCCGAAGTCGCCGAGCACGGCCGGGAACACGCCCGCAGCGAGGGCTCGGAGCTCATCGATCGCGAGCTGCACCTCGGTTCCGAGCTGGTTGAGCTCCTCGGTGGTGTCAGGTGCCGCGTCGCCGGATCGTTCGGCCGCGAGTTGAAGCTTGATCCTCAGCGAGATCAGCCGTTGTTGGGCTCCGTCGTGTAGGTCTCGCTCGATCTGCTCCCGGGCGTCGTCGGCGCTGGCCGCGGCACGCGCCTGCGTGTCGCGCATCTCCCGCGCCAGGTTCGCGACGTCGACCGCAAGCCGTTGATTCTCCAAACTCAGACTCGCGTAGGACCCGATCACGTTGATGAACGCTCGCTCGTCCTCGAGCGCCCGGTCATGAACCAGAGCGGCGACCACGTTCCCCCCGGCGTCGCGGAGGTCAGTCACGCTGCGGCCGCCACCCACAACCGGAGCGTCCACCGGGCGCCCGTCGTCCGCGGCCCAACGATCTTCAGCGATCGGATAGACGATCGCGAGGGTCGGGTCTTCGAACGCGTCCGCGAACGCGTCACGCACCCCGCCGGGCCCGGCCGGCGAGCCAATCGACGCCGCGAACCGACGCAGCGACGCGCCGACGTACAGCCGCCACCTCGCCAACCCGACGAGAAATGCCAGCGCCATCGCGGGAAGTGCGAACGCGGCCAGCCATCGTACGACGGCCAGCGCCGAAGAGCCCGGCGCGAAGCGACGCACGACCAGGCCGACGGCGGTTACCAGAATCCCGGCCACCGCGACCGTCAGCACGGGCGTCAGCGTCCTGCGGCGAATCCTGCTCGCCGAAGCGATGCCCTGGACCAGGCGCGCCACGACCGCAAGGAACAGCAGCACGACCAACAGCTCGCGCAGCGGAACCACAATGCTTGCGACCACCCCTGGTTGGTGACCAACGATCATGAACGCGTTGTGAGGACACTTCGCCGAACAGGTCACCCAGTCCGAAGGCGTCGGATAGCGATTGACCAGCAGCGCAGTCGGGAGCCACAGCACGGCCACCACTAATCCGAATGACGCGGCCAGAACGCGGTCCGCCCGACCCACGAGGCGGCCCTCGGGAAACGCGAGCACCAGATACACGAGCACGGCCCAGCCAACCCAGTCGGCGACGCGGCCGATGCTATATGCGACCGCTTCGTCGGCGAGCGACAAGGTCACGACCAGCCAGACCATGGCGCTGAGAACCAGCAAGATTCCCAAGCGCCCGAACGGCACCCCGCGCCACGCATATAGACCAACGGCCACTGGAAGCCCCGCGACCACCAACCGGCCGACAGACTCGAGGCGCATCGCAGCAAGCGAACCGCCGATCGGGGCCAGCGCGAACGTCGCGGCGACCGCGACCACGGCACCGATACCCACGACGAGCTCCCGTCTAAGCGACGCCGAGGCGCCAGGCAACGACGGTGCGGCGGCTACAGCCACGACATCGACTGCATCTCGAAAGCGGGTCGGCCCGCCCCGGTTGTGGTGTGGGCTGGTCCGGCGGGATCTCCGGCGTCGGTCCACGAAGTCGTCGACGACACGATGGCCGCTAGCGCAAACGAGAACGAGAACTCACGACATCGAAGCTTGGCTCGCATCGTTCGCTCGATCATCTGGAGCCGTGTATCGGTTGCAGGCGGCTCGTCGACGGGAAGCACGGCTTGGCATGTGCTAGGCGCGTTGTGGGCGTGGGCCCCGTCGACGGTCGCGAACGGTTCGGCACGCGCGCGCCGCAAGCGAGACGGTGCACGAAGAGCGGTCTCGATCCCGCAGGGCGTGCCCTGGATGGCGAGCGATTGCCACATGCCGACGGGCGGGATGGGCGGTGGCGATGGGACAGCTGGCTTCGGTCAGCGCGCGATGCGTACTGCATTTTCCTCTGCTAGGGGAGCTGCCTTAGTTCTTGCAGCGCCCCAATTAGCCGCCGACAGGCCGCCGCAGACGCGCTTATAGCTTGAAGTCCTGAACCCCGATCGTTGCTCCCCGAGGTCAGCAACAATCAGCGTCCAACTCTCACGACTGTACTCCCTTGGGCCGCGACGAAGCAACCGCCGAGACGCGCCAGGCCACGAGCTTTTACCGAACTCACCGCCCGCGGTGCGGACGCGCCGATGGCTTGCCTGGTGCCCTTTCAAGGGTCGCTGCTAGCGATCTCGGTGGAGCACAAGTGGCCGGTCTCGAGCTGCCTTCTGGAAGGGGCGAGACGCAGTATCGCCGCGGCGTTCAATGCGGGTTCCAGCACCTCCGTCGGGACCCAGAAGCCTCGCCGGGCGGCACCTATCTTCGTCCCAGCCCCGTACGCGCCCAATGCCAGAGTTACGTTCTGCCGTCATCAACGGCAGAAAGCTCTGGATTAGCAGGGCTTTCTTAATCGGGGCGCCCGGATTTGAACCGGGGACCTCACCGACCCGAATAACGCGCGCATCCAGCTCCCGCCACCAGGAAATACCTGCAAAGCGTTGCGTTTTGTCGATCACCACGAGCCACGTCAGACCCTCGGATATTGCGGCGGATTACCGGGGATTGGGCACAGAGATGCGCTCTGTGCCCAATCATCGAAGTCGCGTGACTCCGCTGGCATCACACAGCAGCCCCGCCCTGCTCGACGCTGCACCAATCGCACCGCGCGCCGCCGACCAGCTCCCCCATACAGCGGTGACGACGCTCGCCGACAGCCAACAACCGTGGTTCAAGCGCCGCAGCGCCTCTCTCCCGCGCCGGCGGGCGTGCGTCCACGACCAGTCGTAGGAGGACGGCAGACGGCCGTAGCGGAGCCCCTACACGAGCATCGCCTCGAGCACGCGCTCCGGCGTCCAGCGACGCTCGATCGCCCCGGGGTTGGCGCGCCTCGCAGTAGGCGTAGGCGTCCCCCTTGCCGTTGCGCGACTGCGTGTAGGTGCCGCAGCCGCGACACACGCCTACGTAGCGGGCCTTGACCGCCCGCGCTTCGCGCGCGTCGGACCATAGGAATAGGCCGTGATCGTCGCCGGCGACCGCCCGAGGCGCTGAACGACCTGCGCGATCGACAGATCCTCGGCATCGCGACAGTTGCGGGCGAGCACGACGGCTCGACGGCGCTCAGCGACTCGGTCGACAACCCCCGTCGCGCGGTTCACCGCCATGGGTCGCGAGGGCACCGCCGCGGATTGGCGTTCTCTCCGATCTGCGCGGGCCCCGCGATCACGTAGCCGCAGACTCCAAGGAGCTGGCCGGATCCCGTAAGGCGCGAGGAGTGGCGAAGGAGCCTGGCGAGAACCGCTCCCAGCCGTTGCGATCGCGCTCGTCACGCAGCGCGCCACGACCCCAAGCCCCGATTTTCGGTCGCTTCGTTGCGCGGCGCCCTGCCGCCGCGTGCAGAACTCCTACGGACTGCAGCTGGGGGACCCGGATCGCTTGCGATCTGGCAGCACCAACACCAAACGGATCTCGGGCACTCCGATCGCCAACCCAGTCGGTTATTCGAGCGCGCGACGCTCGGCCTGCTCGGCCAGCACACGGTATGCCGGCGCAAGGAGCTCGACGAGATTGTGGCCGGCGACGTCGACCGGCGCCGGACCGAGTTGGCGCAACAGCGCATCCGTCGCCTCGGCGGCGAGTGGATTGATGTGCACGTCTGCCAGCGAGGGACGGCTGTTCCAGAACGAGTCGAGTTCGCCGACGAGCGCCGGACTGCGCGACTCCGATGCCGCCGGCTGCGCCGCGGGAGTGGCAGCAGCGCCGGCGCTGCCCGAGCGGCGCCCGGCGCCGCCGGCACCGCGTGCGGCGCTCCCGCCGGCTCGCCGGGCGCGGAGGTGCTCGAGCAGCTCGTCCTGCTCGCGTCCCCGCCACGCGAAGATCTGAAACGGGTCCTGGTCGAAGCGCTCGGCGAGGATGTAGTAGGCGGCCGCGATGTGCTTGCACGGGTTCTCCCAATCCGGGCACGTGCAGCTCGCCTTCAACTCGGCGTGCGAGCGCGGGAACAGCGTCAGCTTGCATGAGGCGAACACGTCCTCGATGTCACGGGGCATCTCGGTGGCGAGCAGCTGCGCCAGCGGCAGAGCCTGCGACGCCATCGCCTTCTCCAGGCGCCGCCACTGCTGTTCGCTCAGCGCTTTGCACCGGATCCGGACGCGGTAGGGCGTGTAGCGCGAGCCCTGCACCTTCGCGATCACGATGCCCGGTTCGACGTCGAGCTCGACCACCTGGCCCCGGCGAGCGTAGTTGCGCCCACGCTGCAGCCGTGACCCGACTCCGAATGACTCCAGCAGCGCGATGAACCGCTGCGACCACCACGTCTCACCGATCGCGCCGCGCTTGCTGCGGGCGGCGATCCCACCCTCCGCCGGCAGCGGCCGCGATGGCTCCCAGTCGCGCCAATCAGACCACTGGCTCATATGGCTGCTCCGCTCATGCCGCCGCCTCGCTCACGCCGCCACCGCCTCTTGGGAGAGTGTCACGAGCTCGCGCAACTGGGTGGTGTCGAGCTCGGCGATCCACCGCTCGCCGGTCCCGACGATCCGCTCGGCGAGATCCTTCTTCTGCACGATCAGCATGTCGATCCGCTCCTCGATCGTGCCGACGCACGTGAGCTTGCGCACCTGCACGTTCCTGCGCTGACCGATCCGGAACGCGCGGTCGGTCGCCTGGTCCTCGACGGCCGGGTTCCACCAGCGGTCGAAGTGGACGACGTGGTTGGCCGCCGTGAGGTTGAGACCTGTGCCGCCCGCCTTCAACGACAGGATCATCAGCGGCGGCCCGCCGTCGGCCTGGAACCGCGTGACCATCTCGTCGCGCGCGGCCTGCGCGGTCCCGCCGTGCAGGAACAGCACCTCGCGTCCGAGTCGCTCCTGCAGGTGACGGCGTAGCAGATGCCCGAACTCGGCGAATTGGGTGAAGCACAGCGCCTTGTCCCCCTCGGCGAGCGCCTCGGCCAGGATCTCCTCCAGCCGGGCGAGCTTGCCGGAGCGCCCGTCGAGCGCGGAGCGATCCTTGAGCAGGTGCGCCGGGTGGTTGCACGCCTGCTTGAGCTTCGTCAGCGCTGCGAGGATGATCCCCGAGCGCTCGATCCCGGTGGTCTGCTCAGCCTTCTCGATCATCTGGTCGACAACCGCTTGGTAGAGCGTCGCCTGCTCCTTGGTGAGGTGGCAGTCGACGCGCATCTCGATCTTCTCGGGCAGGTCGCTGATGATGCTCCTGTCGGTCTTCAGCCGGCGCAGAATGAACGGGCCGGTCGCCTGCCGCAGGCGCTCGGTCGCGTCGCCGTCGCGGTAGCGCTCGATCGGCGTGGCGTAGGAGCGTTTGAATGTCGCGGCCGGGCCGAGCAGCCCCGGATTGAGGAAGTCCATGATCGAGTGGAGCTCGGTCAAGCGGTTCTCGACCGGCGTGCCAGTCAGTGCGACTCGATGACGGGCAGCGATCGAGCGGATCGCCCGCGTCTGCTTCGCGTCGTTCGTCTTGATGTTCTGCGCCTCGTCGAGCACGACCCGCTCCCACTTGGCGGCGGCCAGCGTGTCGCGGTCGCGCACCGCCAGCGCGTAGGTCGTGATCACGAGATCCGCCTGTCGCGCCGTGGCCGTGAACGCGCGGCCCTTCGATCGCTCCGAACCGTGGTGCACGAGCACGCGCAGGCTCGGCGCGAACCGCTCGGCCTCCCGGTGCCAGTTGCCGACGACCGACACCGGGCAGACCAGCAGGGTCGGGCCCAGACGCTTTCGCGACTTGCGACCCTCGCGCTCGGCGAGCAGCAGCGCCAACGTCTGCGGTGTCTTGCCGAGACCCATGTCGTCCGCGAGACACGCGCCGAGGCCGAGGCTCGACAGGAACGACAGCCATGCCAGCCCGCGCTGCTGGTACGGGCGCAGCTCGCCGCCGAACGTCGCCGGCGTCTCGATCTGTCGGAGCTTGCGCTCGCCGTCATGGCTGAGCAGCTCGCTCAGCCAGCCGGTGCACTCGATCTCAGTCGCCGGCAGCTCGCCGCGGCCGGCATCGAGCGCGAGGCTCTCACGCAAGAGCTCTGCGGCCGGCGCCTCGCCACGCTCTGTGCGCCCCGCGAAGAACTTCAGCGCGGCCTCGACGTCCTCGGAGCGCAGCACGATCCACTGGCCGCGTGACATCACCAGCGGCAGCTTCATCGCCGCCAGCTCCCGCAGCTCCGACAGCGACAGCGTCGCGTCGCCGACCGCGATCCGCCACTCGTAGGCGCACAGGCCGTCGAGGCCAAACAGCCCGCTGCCGTCTTCCCACTCCTTGAACGGCTCGGCTGTCAGCTTGAGCCGCAGCCGCTTGTCCCACCACGCCGGCGACAGCACGCCGAAGCCGGCCTGCTCGAGCGCGGGGACCGCGTCGCGTAGGAACCGGAAGGCGGCGTCTGTATCGAGTGCGACGTTGGTCGGCGCGACCTCGTGCAAAGCTGGCTCGAGGTCGGGCCACAGGCGTAGCGCGTGGCCGAGCCCGCCCAGCAGGCGCTCCTGCGGGTCCTCAATCAGACGGCCGAGAACGCGAAGGCCATCCCCGTTCGAGCTCCACACGTCCTGCGCCGGGACGAGCACGCTCGGGTCGTCCTTCGCCTGCAGCAGGATCTCGACGCGCCACGGCTCCTCGGCGACCGCTGAGGCGGGCTCCTCGACGACCGGTGACGCGGGCTGCTCGGGCGCGGACAGGCGAAAGCACGTCCGGAACGTCCGGTGCGCCGCATAGTGCTCCATAGCACCTCGCCACGCGTCGAGTTGCTCGCTGAGGGCCGCGAGCTCCACTTCCTCCGCCGCGACGACAGGATCGGCTTCGGTCAGCGCGGTGATCCACTCCTCTACGCACGCCGGCGCCCGCCCCCGAGCGGCCCGCGGGAGCAGCGGCTCGGCCAGGAAGCGCCGCGCGCACGCGTCGAGGAAGGCGCCGAGCGCGCCGTCGACGATCCTCTCGGGCGGCGTCCCGTGCTCGGATGAGCCGACTTCCGCGCGCAGCAGCGGCGGGATTGACCCTGCCAGCAGCCGCAGCCGCTCGGCGTCGCCGGGATCGGTTGCGACCGGCTCCCATCGCGCGGCCCACCGATCCTCGCTCCAGGCGAGCGTGGGCATGACGCGTGCGCGCGCGAGCAGTTCGAGCGCGAGCTTCGAAACCTCGGCCAGGAACCGCGGCGAATCGCCGATCGCCAGGCCGGGTTCATCACCACCCGGGAGGCCGAGCAGGAGTTCGACGGCGTCCGCGGCGTCGAACATGGCTGTGGGGATGACCCACGATTCCAAGCGATCCGGTCGTCCCGAGCCGGCGCCGCCGTCATCGGCGCGCAGCAGGTGCGGCGAGGCCTGCGGCCCGTGCTCGTGCGAGGGCAGCAGCAGGCACAGCTCCTCCGCGACCGACGCCGCGGGATCGAGCTGCGGGCACGCCCGGCCCAGCGCCTGAGCGAGATCCTCGATCGCCGCCGCGAACGGATGCGGGCGCGGGCGAGGCTTCACAGGCGGCCTGCCGCGCCGGCTGGGCGCTGCTGACGGCAGGCTCCCGTCCTCGCCCCACACGCACAGCCGCGCCGTGCGCGACCAGATGGCGTGGAGGACGATCACGGGCGAACATGTTCACGCACCGCCAGGACGCGTTCCGATCTCTGTGGCTTCAGTCGCCGCTTCGACACCCCGTGGCCAAACACGCGCGCGATTGCAGAGAGAAGCCGCGGTCATGACACCCCTCCGTCGCCCCACGTCTTCTGATGACGAAATCGACCGACCCCACGGTGTCCGCCCTTCTGGTTTCCGGCTGAGGGGCACTCTGATTTGCCCGTGGTTCTTGGTCCATGTCGTATGAGGTAAGGCGACGTCAGTCGGCGGGCCTTGCAATCCACAGCGCGCGGACGCCCAATGCGTCGGAAAGACGCTCGAAGTGCCGGTCATGGTGCAGGATGTCGAGCCCCGACCTCTGCGCCGCGACCGCGACCGTGAGATCGGTGAGTGGCAGCCTGTGAGCGCCGTAAGAGCCGCTGCTCGCGAGTTCGCGCATCATCGAGAGGACGCCACGCTGGACCGAGCCATCGACCGCGATCTGCCGAAGACCTTCCAAGGTCTGGTCGACGGCGGCGATCGCCTCGCTGTCACGGGCGTCGATCATCAGCTCGTAGCGCACCGGCCAGCACCACGCGATATCGCCGCGCTCGACGGCAGCGAGCAACAGCTCGCGCGCTCGAGCGCTTCGGCGGGCGACGATCCAGGCGGAGGTGTCGGCCAGCACCGCACTCCGGCCGTCCCACAGCTCGCCGCTCACGGCGGCGCCCTGGTGGGCTCGTTGAGTCGGTCGATCGCGTCGAGGTCGAGGTCGAAGCCGCCACGATCCATGAGCGCCATCAGCGCCTCGGCCGCAGCGCGGCGTCCGTGGCGCGCCTCCAACTCCGCCTGGGCGCCTTCAACAGCCAACCGCCGAACGAGCGTGGCATCCGCCTCCTGCGTGCCGGTCGCGACCCGGACGCGCTCCAAAGCGTCTGCCAGCTCTTGATCGGCGGTGACCGCGATTCGTGGATGTTTGCTGGGCATCGCAAGCCAAGTGTAGCTCCAAGGAGTTACACCCGCGGGTGACGCCGCCCGGAGGTGCGCCGAGCGTCTCCCGATTTCAGGTCCGACGCTGCGCGCGTGCCGGTGGCGCTCTCCATCGTTGCATCCCGAGATCGGCCCGGAGTCGCTCGATATCCGGAGCGGGCCGGCCCGCTCGCGCGAGCGGGTAAGCATCGTGCTCGAACTCTCGCAGCACCGCCTCGAGCCGCGACCGGCTCTGCACGCGCCGCGACGCCGTCCGCGGGGTCACGCCGCCCAGCGCCGGCACCCGCTCCTCAGGCCACAGGGCCTGCCAGGCGTCGACCGCCTCTTGCGAAACTCCGAACGGCATCGGCATCCCGAGCCGGATTGGCGGCATGTCCTGCGCCGGGTCGATCACCGATCGTCGACCGAGCTCGGGCTCCGCCCCGAGCCCGCGCAGGAGCTCGACCAGCGCCTCCAGCCGCTCGTCTGAGTTGACCGATATCTCGAACCCATCCGGCTTGGGCTCAAGTCTCCCACGCAGCCAACGCTGCGGCTCGTCGGGCTCCTCGATCGGCTCTCTCTCGCCGGCCAGCGAGCGGATCTGCGCGAGCGCGCCCTCGCGCTCGATCTCGCTCAGCTCGCGCCCCCACCAGCTCAACTCCCCAGCATCCTCGACCCTGAAGTCCGCGTGCGCAGCCAGCGTCCCGGCGACGGCCGCCGGGTCGTTCACGGCCACGTGGGCAGTGACCATCCGGAGGCGGTGGCCGTCGGTGTTCTTCAGCTTCGGGCCGGTCGCGCGCCGACGCCACACGTCCCCGACGATCCCAGGCAGCAGGCTGCCGAGCACCTTGCTCATCAGCGCGGCGATCTCCGGGCGGATCGGTTCGGCGATCTCGACGATGACGCCGTGGGGGTCGGGCTCGCGGCGCCGACGGGGACCCCGTCCGCGCTTGCCGGTCAGCTCCTTGGCGAGCGCGACGCTCGCCTCGTGCACCAAGTCGGCGGCGCCGTCGCCCTCGGACGGGCGCAGGAGCACGACCGCGCCAGTTGTCCGCCAGACACCGTCGAGCAGCACGAGCGCTCCGAGCAGGATGCTCCACCGGCTCATCCCCGGAAGCTGCTCCGGCGGGATCGCGGCGTACCGACGAGCGCCGGTGACGATGTCTGTCAGCCACATGCCCGGACCCGGCTCGGGGTCGGAGATCTGCCAGAGGCCGTACGTGACGGTGCTCAGCCACTCCTCCGCCGCGCTCGAGATCTCCGGAGGGACGTCCGGGTCGGTCGCGAGCAACGCCATCGGCGCGGCCGACTGCTCGAGCTCCGGCTCGAGCTCGAACCCGAAATCGCCGCCCTCGTCCTCATCAGGGTCACCATCCATCAGCCAGGCATGCTCGATCGCGAACCGCAGGAGCGCTTCAGAGCGCTCGTCGTCATCGGTTTCGGGCCCGAAGTCGTCGTCGGCGTCGCGGCCCTCGGCTGCATGCAGCTGCTCCATCCAGCCCCCGACGCTGCCGGCGACCAGCCCCTGCAGCTCCGGCCCGCGCTCCTCGACGAGGACCCGCATCGCATCCCGCAGCGCGTACAGGCCCGTGCGGTCCGCGAACCGATCGAGCTCCGCGCGCTCGGCAGGACCCAGCTTCTCGCCCGCCCGCCGGCGGCGGTGCAGCTCCTCGAGCGCCCAGCCGTAGACCTCCTGCGCGTTCTCCTCCTCGGGCTCGTCGTCCAGGACCTCCCGCACCAGCTCGATCGCGTCGAGCTGCCGGCCGGCCCCGAGCATGTGCTGAGCGAGCTCCACGGTCCCGGCCGGGTCGGAGGGTGCGTCGAGCGCCTCGTCGAGCAGGTCGGCGGCCCGGTCGTGGTCCTCGTCGAAGGCGCCGGCGATCTCGGCTGCCAGCGTCAGCGCGGTGACGCTCCCGGGCGCGAGCCGCTGCACCTCCGCCGCCACGGCCCGTGCCCGCTCCTCGGATCCATCGCGTCTCAACCGGATCGCGAGGCCAGGCGGCGCGGGCAGATCCTCGAACTCCTCGACCACCAGTGCTGCGACCCGCTCCGTCGGCGTGTCCGGCGAGAGCGCCTCCTCGTAGCGCCGCTGGGCCTCGGCGAACGCGAGCTCCGCCTCCCGCTCCATCTCGATCTCAGCACGCGAGCGCAACGGCGCGGGTGTCCGCCGGGCCGGATGCCCCCCGGCTCGGCGCTTACGCTGCTGTCGCTTGCGCTTGGACTTTGCCACGCCTGTCCTCGTCCTCGCCGATAACGGACAAGCGTACGCGGCTACTGCGACGGGCGAAATGTCACGACCAGAGCCATCCCCTGCTCGCTGACGGACACCCACCGTGGCTTCCCGCCGTCTCGCGGACATGATGCGCGCATCGCGCGGCGCCGGTCGGCTGGTCCCGAGTACTCGCGCAGTGGCCGGAGCTGGTCTCCTCGACGGCGATCGGAGGAAGAAAGCCGGCCACCTTTACTGATAAAGTAAAGGCATGGCGAGAATCTCGACCAAGAACCAGATCACGATCCCCGTCGCGGCGCTAGCCGAAGCCGGGCTTCACGCCGGCGAGCGAGTCACGATCGAGCCGGCCGGCGACGGTGAACTGCGGATCCGCCGCTCGACCGCGACCTTCGAGGATGCGTTTGGAGCGCTCACCGGCACATACCCCGCCGGCTACCTCGATCAGCTCGACGCCGAAGACGACCTGCGGTGAGACTGGTCCTCGATGCGGACGTCCTGATCGCAGCGCTTGACCGCAACGACCCACATCACCATCGCGCCCGCGCGCTGTTCACCAGGTGGCATGACGAACAAGACGCTTGCACCGTCAGCGTCGTGAACCTGACCGAGGTACTGATCGCCCCATCAGCCGATGCCCCCAAGCTCGCCGCCGCCCGCCAGGCGATCGCCGCCCTCGGCGTCACCGTGCACCAGCCAAACGAGGCGATCGGGGTCGAAGCGGCGCGCCTCCGACAACGGCACCCGATCAGCCTCCCCGACGCCTACTGCCTCGCAACAGCAAAACACAAGGGCTCCACGCTCTCGTCGTTCGATCAGAAGATCCTGAAGGCAGCCAAGGGCGAAGGCGTCAAATTATCCTGAGACCAGCACACGCGCAATCGCCGGCAGCCTGCAATCGGCGCGAAGGGGGACGCCCGAGCGATAACCGCGAAGACTCTCCGCCAGGCGCCAGCAGGAGATCGCTGTGGACAATCGTGCTCATAGGTCATGTTGTACGTGACGCGTAGGCTTAGCGTCGGTGTGGTCGGCGACGACTTCTCCGACGCGCTGTCTCATGCCCGCGGCGAGAGCGCAGTAGGGCTGGGGCCTGCAGGGCGCCGGCCCCGAAAGCCGCCGAGACTCCGCTGCTCGAAAACGCGACTGTTTGGGCACGCATTGGGCACACAGCCGCGGGTCCAGGTACAGCGCTCATCGCCAGAACCTGCCGATTAGCAGGGAATTTCCTCTGCCCCGTACCGCTCTGAACCGCGAGCGCGGACCGAGGCGCCGGTGCGCGCTTCGGGATCCAGTCCGGCTCCTGCCGATTTGCAGCGTTTTTCGGAGTCACGAACCTCCGAACCGGACGTCCCTTTCTGCTCATCCGGTCACGAGCACACCGCAAATCGGAGTGTGAAAAGTGATCGATTTGCAGGGAAAAATCGGGGCGCCCGGATTTGAACCGGGGACCTCACCGACCCGAACGGTGCGCGCTACCAGGCTGCGCCACGCCCCGAATGGGTCCAGTATCCCACAGGGCGGGCGATTTCCTCTCGCCGCCGCGTGGCCGATCCGGACCCAAGTGCGGGCCCGACCTTACGGCCCGTGCGAGTGCCTACGCCGCGGCCCGCGAGCCGGCCGCGATCTTCGGCGTCGCCGGTTCGGTGGTGATCCGCGCCAGCGACGCATGGCGCCGGCACGACTGACATTGCGCGAGGTGCCGCGTCAGCTGGCGGCGGTCGCGGACGCCGAGCCGCCGCGGAGGACGATTCTGGAGCGCATCGATCAGCCCGCGTGTGCGCTCGCAGCGGCGTCCGCTGATCAGCTCTTCGTACTCCTCGGCCAGCCGACGGCGGGCGCGGAACAGGGTGCTCTCGACGACCGGGCGCGTCATCCCCAGGCGCGCGCCAATCTGACCGTAGGAGAGGCCTTCGAACTCTCGCAGGACGAGGATGCGGCGATGAAGCTCGGACACTCCACCGAAGGCCCGGCGCAGATCGTCAAGTTGTTGCTTGCTCTCCGCGGCCAGCTCGGGATCGGGCTCGCGCGAGAACAGGTCCGCGGTGGCGCCGGCGTCGGGGGTGTCCTCCTCGAACGGAACCTCGATGTTGCGCTTCGCCCGCCGCAGCTCGTCGATGCAGGCGTTCTTGGCGATCTGGTAGATCCACGGCTTGAACGCGATCGGTCGCTCGGTGTCGCGCAGCCGACGCAGGGCGGAGATGAACACTTCCTGGGTGATGTCCTCGGCGCGGTCGAAGTCGGCGAGCATCCCGCTGACATAGGCGCGGATCCGGCTTCGGTAGCGCGAAAAGAGCTCCTCGAAGGCGCTGTCCTCGCCCAGCCGAACGGCTCTCACAAGCTCGTGATCGGTGCCCCAGGCGGTCTCTCCAAGCAGCCGTTCCATGACCAGTTTGTCCCCCTCGCGCCGAGTTCCCCCTAGCTGCGCGGACTCTACCGGGAATCGGCCATATGTCCAGAGCTTTTGTAAAGCACGCTAAGGTTTGACCAGGGATCTTGCCGAAAGACTGGTTGAGGGCGTCCGATCCAGACGGTAACTTCCCGGTCACAGGCAGGCGGCAAAGGAGGACCACACCGATGGCCATTCACCTCACCCCCACCGAGCTTGCACGAGAGTCCGGCCTGGAGCGCCGCGACGTGATCGTGAAATGCGTCGAGTGGGGGATTCCGATCTTCAACGGCCGGATCGACAAGACGCTGTTTCTCTGTAGCCTGCGCGAGATCACGGGCTCCGTCCCGCAGACGCCGCAGCCCCAGCCCGCCTAGCGGGTCTCGCCAGCACCAGCAGTTTCCTGGTCGCCCACCCATCGGGGTGAGCGCCGATACGACCTACTCCTGAGCCGACTGGCGCAACAGCGTCGACGTTGTCTGCTCGAGGATTTTCCGCCACGCCCGCGTCTTCTCGCGCTCGGCCTCGAAGTGCTTGACCACCTTGCGGACCCGGGTGGCCGAGATCTCGATCCCGTGGCGGGCGCAGATTCGCTTGAAGCGCGGATAGTCGTTCGCGAGCTTGAGCGTCACCGACTGGAATCCGTGGCGCGCGATGTCGACCCGCGAGGTGTAGTTCATGACGCTGGTCTGGAACATCAGCTCGTCGTTGGGCTCGGGCTCGACCAGGATCACGTCGACGCCCGGATAGCGCTCCTCCCAGCGGCGAGCCAGGTCATGCAGTCGCTGGTAGGCGAGCAGCTTGAACGCCTGATAGCCGATCTGCGGGAAGCCCATGTCCGACACCCGGCGCGCCCGTGAGCCGCTGATCGTCGGGATCCGCTTCTGGAAGTCATTCACATAGGGGACCAGCGGGTTGACGACGACGATGAACTTGGCCCCGGCCTCGACCGCGATATCGAGGTTGGTGGTGGACACGATCCCGCCGTCGACCATCTCCCGATCCTTGACCCGGACCGGCTTGTAGATCATCGGCAGGGCGCTCGATGCCGCCACGGCCTTGGAGATCGGGACGTCGTCCCAGTCCTGGGCGCCGAACACGATCCGCTCGCACGTATCCAGGTCGGTGGCGGCCAGGTACAGCTCGTTCTGAAGCAGTCGGAAGTCGTCGGTACGGTCGGGGTCGGACAGGATCCGCCGCACGTAGTCCTCGATCCCCTTTTCGGAGTAGAGGCCGGAGGGCAGCGCCTCGGCCAGGCCCAGCGCGATGTCCACGGCCGAGATCTGTCCGAGATCGCGGACCAGCGAGCGGACCAGCTGCGCCACGCGGAACGGGACGAGCAGGCCCTTGGACAGGAACTCGCGGTAGTTGGGGCGCAGCAGGGCGCTCACGCGCGCGTCCGGGAACGAGGTGGGAACCTGCTGGACGATCACCCGCATCATTTCCTCGGGCGTCACTCCATTGGCGACTGCGGCGGCGACGAACGAGCCCGCGCTCGTCCCCACGTAGACGTCGAACTCATTCACGGTGCGGTTCACCGACAGCAGGTCCAGCGCCCGCAGCGCGCCGATCTCATACACCCCGCCCGTGAATCCCCCGCCGCCCAGCACCAGGGCGGTCTTTGACCTGACTCGCCGTCTTGACCCCAAGGTCCGCGAGCCCGCCCCCGGACGCTCGGAAGCGGCGGTGTCGAGCTTGACCACCTTGCCCATCCCGGGAGGCATTGTAGGGAGCGGTGGGGGCGGTTCGCCCGGACCGCGATCAGCCCCCGGCCGCTACTTTCGACCGCGCGGCCGGTTATAAACCGCCGATGCGGGTGTTCCTCGGAACCCTGGCCGCGGTGCTTGTCTTGCTTGCCGGCACCGCCGCCGGGGCAGCGGGCCAGCCGTCGCCCCAGGCCGCGCTGCAGCAGGCGCTCAACCCGTTGATGGGAGACATGGGCTCGAGCAGCGGCGCCTACGTGGTCGACCTGAACACCGGCCAGGTCTTGTACTCGGTGGCCGCGGACACCGGCCGCCTCCCCGCCTCGGTCGAGAAGATCTACACCACCTCGACGGCGCTCCTGCGGCTCGGCCCCACGGCCACGTTCGCCACCTCGATCCTCGGCGTCGGCTCGCAGAACCCCGAGGGCGTCTGGGACGGCACGCTCTATCTGCGCGGCGGTGGCGATCCGACGCTCGGCTCGGTGGGGTTCGACCACGCCTGGTACGGCACCGGTGCGACCCTACGCACCCTGGTCGGCGCCCTGATCCGGGCCACCGGTATCAAGGCCATCCAAGGCCGTATCGTCGCCGATCAGTCCTACTTCGATATGCGGCGCGGAACGCCGGCGACCGGCTTCGGGCCCAACCTGGAGGTGGAGGGCCAGCTCGGCGGGCTGATGTTCGACCGCGGGTTCACCAGCGTCCAGGGCACCGCCTTTCAGGGGCACCCGGCCCTGTACGCCGGCCAGCAGCTCGCCAGCACCCTGCGGGCCTTCGGGGTGAAGGTGGCGGGTACGCCGGTGTCGGCCGGCCGCACGCCGCCGGGCGCCACGCTTCTTGCCTCGGTGCAGTCACCGCCGCTCTCGACCCTGATCGCGCTCACCAACACGCCGTCCGACAATTACCTCGCCGAGACGCTGCTGAAGGACATCGGCGCCCGGCTCGGTGGGGCCGGCACGACGGCCGCCGGCGCAGCCGTGGTCCGGGCTGAGATGCAGAGCGCGTTCGGCATCACGCCAAGGCTCAACGACGGGTCTGGCCTCTCGCGCTACGACTCGACCACGCCGGTCCAGGTCGTCACGGCACTGGAGAAGCTGGCGAACAACGCGGCGTTCGTCAACTCGCTCGCGGTGCTGGGCGAGACCGGGACGTTGCAGGACCTGGCGAACAACACGATCGGCCAGGGCAACTGCCGCGGCAAGACCGGATCGCTGCACGACGTCGCGAACCAGGTCGGCTACTGCAAGGCGCGCGACGGCCACACGCTCGTGTACGCGTTCATGGCCAACGGTCTGGGCGATCCCGACTACGTCCACGAGATCGAGGCGGATATGGCCGTCAAGCTCGCGGGCTACGACGGCTAAGGTTCGCGACGCCCGGCGAGGGGGTCAGGCCAGCAGGTCGCGCAGGCCGGCCTCGTCGAGCACTGGGACGCCCAGTTTCTCTGCCTGCGCCAGCTTTGAACCGGCGCTCTCGCCGGCCACCACATAATCGGTCTTCCGCGATACCGAACCGGTGACCCGGCCGCCGGCGGCCACGATCATCTCGCTGGCCTGTTCGCGGGTCAGCTCGGGCAGGGTGCCGGTGAGCACGAACGCCTTGCCCGCGAGTGGTCCTTCGCCGGGCGGCGGCCCCTCCTCGTGGAGCGTTAGGCCGAGGCCCTTCAGTTCCTCGATCAGCTCGCCCATCTGATCGTCGTGGAGCTGATCGTGGATCTTGGCCGCCATCTTCGGACCGACTCCCTGGGCCTGCTCGATGTCTTCGACGCTGGCGTTCAGTAGCGCCTCAATCGTCCGGAAGTGCTGGGCGAGGTTGCGGCCGATGACGTAGCCGACCTCCTCGATCCCGAGGCCGAACAGGACCCGGCCGAACGGCTGGCGCTTGGAGTCCTCGATCGCCTTGACGAGCTTGTCCGCGGAGACCTGGCCGAAGCCGGGCTGCTCCGTGATCTGCTCGGGGGTGAGGCGATAGAAATCGGCCGCGGTCCGGACCCAGCCGAGGTTCATGAACAGCTCGACCTGCTTCTCCCCCAGTCCGTCGATATCCATCGCGCCGGCGAAGTGCTTGAGCAGCTGCCAGCGCCGGCCCGGACAGTCACGGTTGGGGCAGCGGGTGAAGACCGAGTCCTCGGGCTTGACCGTGGGGGTGTGGCAGATCGGGCACTCTGCGGGCGGTTTTGGCGGCGGGGGTCGATCTTCCCGTTCGGCCACGTGGGGCGCGGGGCTGAGGACCTGCGGGATCACGTCGCCGGCGCGGAGGACGATTACGTCCTCGCCCTCGCGGATGTCCTTACGCCCGAGGTCCTCCTCGTTGTGCAGCGTGGCCATCTTCACGGTCACGCCGCCGACGCGGACCGGCTCGAGCATCGCGGCCGGGTGCAGGTCGCCGAATTTGCCCGGCGCCCAGATGATCTGATTGAGCCTGGTGACCGCGGTGGTGGGCGGGAACTTCCACGCGATCGCCCAGCGCGGCTCGCGGCCCACCGACCCGAGCCTTCGCTGCAGCTCGACCTGGTTGACCTTGACCACGACGCCGTCGATCTCGAACTCGAGCGAGCCCCGGCGCTCCTCCCAGGCCCGGCACTGCTTCACGACCTCCTCCTCGGTGTGGAGCTTCTTCACGTCGGGGTGCACCGGGAAGCGGTGCTCGCGCAGCCACTCCAGCGCGTCCCAGTGGGCCTCGAACGAGATGCCCTCGGTGGCGCCGACGCCGTACGTCCAGAGCGACAGCGGGCGGTCGGCGGCGAGCTTGGGGTCGAGTTGGCGGATCGTGCCGGCGGCCGAGTTGCGCGGGTTCATGAAGGTGGAGAGGCCGGCTTGCGCCCGGCGCTCGTTGAGCGCCGTGAAGTCGGGAAGTGACATGTAGACCTCGCCGCGGACCTCGAGGAACTCCGGTGGGTTGGGGTCGTCGAGTCGGAGCGGGATCGCGGGGATCGTGCGCAGGTTGTGGGTGACATCCTCGCCGACCTCGCCGTTGCCACGGGTGGCGCCGCGCTCGAACACCCCGTCGCGGTAGATCAGCGAGATCGCCAGTCCGTCGATCTTGGGCTCGGCCACGAACTCGAACTCCGGGGCGGTGATGCCCTCGCGGGCCAGGAAGTTGCGCATCCGCTGGATCCACGCCTTGAGGTCCTCGGCCGAGTGGGCGTTGGCCAGCGACAGCATCGGCTGGGGATGGGTGACCTTTTCGAGCTCGCTTACCGGCTCGGGCGCGACGCGCTGGGTCGGCGAGTCCGGGGTGACGAGCTCGGGGTGCTTCTCCTCGAGCGCCTTGAGCTCGTTGTACAGCGCGTCGTAGACGTCGTCGCCGACCTCGGGATCGTCGAGGACGTGGTAGCGGTAGGCGTGGTAGTCGATCTGTTTGCGAAGTTCCGCGGCGCGCGCGGCCGGATCGCTCTTCTTCTGCCTGGTCGCCGCGCTCATCGGTGGTCGCCCCCGTAGGTACGGTCGCACCGAGAACGGTCACTAGCGGATGCCTGGCGAGGAGGCAGGATCCGACGTGTAGCAGCGCTACACGAGGATCCGAGGACTCCGGATGACCGCGGACGCGGCCCGAAGGGCGAGGCCGGATGCCGAGCGGGCCGCAAAGTCCGCGCAGGCGCCGCTAGGGGCCGTTCGAATGCGACCGTATTTGCGGGGGCGACCACTAATCAGCCACCTCGGTCGCCGCCGGCTCGATCAATCGGTCGAGCTGGTAGCGCTCGAGCACCGACAGGCCTTCGCGGTCGGTCAGGTCGAAGTGCACTGGGGTGACGGCGATCTTGCCTTGCGCCACCGCGGCCAGGTCGGTACCGGACTCGTCGCGCTCGAAGCTGGCGTCGCCGTAGATCTTGTACAGCCGCCGGTTCGTGCCGCTCTCGTCGACGAGCGAGAGCTCGTCCTGGTAGACGCGCTTACCGAGCCGCGCCACCTCCACACCCGCCGGAGCGGCGCCCGGCACGTTCACGTTCAAGAGCGTGCCCGACGGCAAGGGCGAGTTCTCGAGCTCCGCGACCAGCCGCGCCGTGAACGACGCCGCGACCTCGAAGTCGAACGCCGACCCGACCCGGAAGTCGAGCTCGCGGGCGCGCGACTGCTGCGAGACCGCGATCCCGGGCAACCCGAGCACGATCGCCTCGAGCGCGGCGGCCACCGTGCCCGAGTACGTGATGTCATCGCCAAGGTTCGAGCCGTGGTTGATGCCCGAGACCACTAGCTCGGCCTCGAATCCCGCCACCAGCCCGAGGTTGGCCAGGCGCACGCAGTCGACCGGGGTGCCGTCGGTGGCGTAGCCGACCGTCCCGTCTTCGAAGTCGACCTCCGCGACCCATAGGGGGCGCCGCGTCGTGATCGAGCGGGCCATGGCGGAGCGATTGCCGTCCGGCGCGATCACCGCGAGCTCGATGCCGTCGACGTCTCGAAGGGCGCGGCGCAGCGTCTGCAGGCCCTCGGCCTCGATCCCGTCATCATTGGTGAGGAGCACTCTCATCCGGTTCTTCTGATGCTATCCGCGGGCCCGGCTGAGCCGGTCGTATGCGCGCGCGATGACCGCGGCGACATACAGCGGTTCGTCGTCGCGCTGTCGGCCGGTGAAGCGGATCACCTCGTACCCGGCGTCCTTGTGGACGACGTCCCGCCGGTGGTCTCGCTCGATCGTCCTCCGATCAGAGTGGAAGTTGTGGCCGTCCACCTCGACGATCAGGCGCGCCTCGGGCCAGCAGAAGTCCGCGTTGAAACCCGCCACCGGATAGTTGGTGCGCGGCTCGGGAAGACCAGCGGCTCGAATCAGCCGCAGCATCGCCCGTTCGCCGCCGGAACGTGTCCGTTTCGGACCACCGGGCTGGCCCAGGATCGCCCGGACGGTGGCCACGCCGGCGCGGTTGGGGGCCCGGGTTGTTGCGTCGATGATCGCGGGCTCGGTGACCAGCCTGAGCGCGAACGCCTCGGCGATGGCACGTTCCGCCTCCTCCGCCCCCGTCGTGGATGCGTAATCGATGATCGTGCGCGCCGGCGCCGTAATCGGAATGCCTCGCTTCTGGCTGCGGTCGTCGGGATGGAGCGTTTCCACCTGGTGGACCCGCAAGCCAGCTCGCGACCGGCAGCCCCGCGCAATCACCGTGACGTCGACCTCGTCGGTCAGAGGCTTGGCGAGCTGCCAGAGCCCAGCCGCCGAACGGTGACTGGCGAGTGTCCGGTGACCACAGGCGAGTACGGCGCCCAACTCGAGGGCACCTGGAGGGGGGATGGGGTGGCCAACGAGGTAGACGCCTCGATACATCGGGTGAAGCGTCTTGTTCTCACGGCGCCGGCGCACCCCGCCCCGTCCGACCCCCGCCCCGTGGAGCTGTGCGACGGTGATCACGCCCAACTGGCGAGACGCAACCCACTCGACCGCCACCCCGCCGGCCCCGTTGCAGTGCACAAACCGCAAAAGCTCGTCCAGCGAGACGATCTCTGCAACATAAGCGCCTCCCAGGCGCTTATATCGCAGCGGCGGCGGCGAGTCGGGGGGTTTGCTGCGTTTTGCACCGCGTGCGTCGGACATCGACAGTAAAGAGCCGCGAGCCGGGCGCCACGCACCCCGCCAAGCACCCACTTGTCGCAGAACCGTGACGAACCCGCGACGCGCCCGTCACGCCCCGTCACACAGGCAACACTCGCTGGCCGCCGTACCCCACGCCGGCCAGATACAGACCATGCGCCGGCGCGGTCGGGCCGGCTTCCGAACGCGGACGCCCCGACAGCAGCGCCACAAAGTCCGCCACCGACCGTCGCGCCATACCGACCTCGAGCATCGTGCCCACCAGCACCCGGTTCATCTGGCGCATGAACGCGTCGGCCTCGATCCAGAACTCCACAACATCCGAGCCGGGGGCCTGCCGCCAGAACGCCGAGAACACATCTCGGGAGAAGCGCTGGTGATACGTATCGGTGGGCGTGAACGCCGTGAAGTCGTGCGTCCCGACGAGCGCGACCGCACATTCCGACACGGCCGAGACATCGACTGGGCGCGACCACCACAGCGCTCGCCCGGCCTCGAACGCGCTCCGAGACCCCCGGGCGAGCACCCGGTAACAGTAGGCCCGGCTGGTCGCGTCGTGACGCGCATCGAACCCGTCAGGAGCCGCGACGCACGACAACGCGGCCACGTCGGAAGGCAGCACCGCGTTCAACGCCCCCACCGCCACCGGCGGCCCGTCATACGAAGCCACCTGCCGCCAGGCATGAACCCCCGCATCGGTGCGACCCGCGACGATCAGGTCCACCCCCTCCAGCCGCAAAATCACGCAGAGGGCGCGCTCAACTTCCGACGCAACCGTCCGCACCCCCGGCTGCCGAGCCCACCCGGCAAAGCCAGACCCGTCGTATTCGAGATCGAGCCGCGAGACCAGGCTCTAGACCAGCTCCAGCAGCACCATCTCGGTCGAATCCGACCGCCGTGGCCCCAGCTTCAAGATCCGCGAGTACCCACCCGGCCGCTCCGTATACCGCGGTGCGATCTCCTCGAACAGCTTGTAGACCACGAACTTGTCCTGACCCAGAGCCGACAACGCCTGGCGCCGCGCGTGGAGATCACCCCGCTTCGCGAGTGTGATCAGCTTCTCGAGCTCGGGCTTGACCGCCTTGGCCTTTGCCTCGGTCGTCCGGATCCGCTCGTGCGAGATGACTTCCTTAGACAGGTTCATCAGCAGCGCCTTGCGGTGCGCCGCGTCACGAGATAGCTGATATCGATTCCTCTGGTGGCGCATAGCAACAAAAACCCGGAGAGACGGTACCGACTAACTACTCGTTCCGCAGCCCGAGACCGCGAGCGTGCAGAGTCTCGATCACCTCATCGATCGACTTCTTGCCGAAGTTCGGGATCGCGGCGAGCTCAGACTCGCTCTTCGAAACCAGATCGCCCACCGTCTGGATCCCCGCCCGCTTGAGGCAGTTGTAGGAGCGAACACCGAGTTCGAGCTCCTCGATCAGGATGTCGTCCATCGCGTTCGGCGGCCGCGAGGGCGTACCGACCGATCCGCCCATCCCCGGCTCCAGAACACCCGGCGACCCGGCCTCGCGCAGCTCAACCACGCGCTCGGCGTCGGTGAAGATCGCCAGCTGCGAGATCAGAATCTCGGCGGCCTCGCGCAGAGCAGCGTGCGGGTCGATCGAGCCGTCGGTCTCGATATCCAAAGTCAGCTTGTCGTAGTCGGTCCGCTGCCCGACGCGCGCCTGCTCGACGTTGTAGGCGACGCGCCGCACGGGCGAGAAGATCGAGTCGATCGGGATCACGCCGATCGGCTGGTCGGGGGACTTGTTCTCCTCGGCGGGCCGGTAGCCACGGCCGCGCCCGATGGTCAGATAGACCTCGAGCTTGGTCTTCTTCTCCAGCGTCGCGATGTGCGCATCCGGGTTCAGGATCTCGACGCCCGAGGGAAGGTCGATGTCCTTCGCCGTGATCTCACCAGGTCCGGTCACGACCAGCGGCGCCTCGATCTCCGTCGCGTCGGAGTGCATCCGGCAGACGACGCCCTTCAGGTTCAGGACGATGTCGGTCACGTCTTCCTTGACGCCCCGGATCGTCGAGAACTCGTGCGCCACGCCTTCGATGCGCACCGAGGTAACGGCGGCGCCGGCCAGGGACGACAGCAGCACGCGGCGCAGAGAGTTGCCGAACGTGTAGCCGAAGCCCCGATCGAGCGGCTCGATCGTGAACGACCCGCGGTTGTCGTCAACACTCTCGGAGGAGATTCGGGGGACTTGGAAGTCGAGCATCAGGGTCCTAACGTCGTGGGGTTCTTGCCGCCGTCTGGGCGGTGTCAGTGCCGCGCCGATGCCATACGGCCGCGCGACTCAAGCCTTGTTCCTACTTGGAGTACAGCTCGACGATGAGCTGTTCCTGCACAGGCGCCGCAATCTCACGGCGCTCGGGCCTGCGCAGCACCTTCGCCGTGAGCGAGTCATGGTCCGCCTGCAACCACGCCGGCACCTGGCCGGTGAGCTCGGTCGCGTCCCGGATCACCTGCGTCGCGGTCGATCGCGGATGGATCGCGATCACATCGTTATCGCGGAGCTGGTAGCTGGGGACGTTCACGCGCCGGCCGTTGACCGTCCAGTGTCCGTGCAGGATGAGCTGCCGCGCCTGCCGCCGGGAGGCGGCGAAGCCGAGCCGGACCAGCACGTTGTCGAAGCGGCACTCGAGCATCCGCAACAGGTTTTCGCCCGTGATGCCGGGCTGGCGGGTCGCCTTGTCGTAGTAGATCCGGAACTGCTTCTCGAGCACGCCGTAGTAGCGCTTGGCCTTCTGCTTCTCGCGCAGCTGGACGCGGTACTCGCTCTGGCGCATCCGTCCCCGCCCGTGCTCACCCGGCGGGTACGAGCGCCGCTCGACGCCGCACTTGTCGGTTAGGCACCGCTCGCCCTTCAAAAACAGCTTCTGGCCTTCGCGCCGGCACTGCTTGCACTGCGGCGATGTATCGCGGGCCATCAGACACGCCTCCGCTTGCGGGGCCGGCAACCGTTGTGGGCCTGCGGGGTCACGTCCTTGACGCCGGTGACCTCGAGCCCAGCGGCCTGCAACGACCGGATCGCGGTCTCGCGACCGCTTCCGGGGCCCTTCACGAATACCTCGACCCGCTGCAGGCCGTGCTCGATGCCCTTCCGAGCCGCCGCGTCGGCGGTCACCTGGGCCGCGAACGGAGTCGACTTGCGCGAGCCCTTAAAGCCCGCTCCGCCGGCCGACTCCCACGCGATCACATTCCCCTCGCGGTCCGTCAACGACACGATCGTGTTGTTGAACGACGTCTTGATGTGCGCCTGGCCGATCGGGATGTTCTTGCGAACGCGCCGCCGGCCGCGCTGTGGCCTCCTAGGTGCTGGCATTTACTTCTTGGCTGCCTTCTTCTTGCCGGCGACCTGCATCCGCTTGGGACCCTTGCGCGTGCGCGCGTTGGTCTTGGTGTTCTGCCCGTGGACGGGCAGCCCGCGCCGGTGGCGCAGCCCGCGATAGGAGCCGATCTCCTGGAGGCGCTTGATGTTCGTGGAGCGCTCGCGGCGCAGGTCGCCCTCGACCGTGACACCGGAGTCGATCGCCTCGCGCAGGCGGATCACCTCTTCCTCGGTCAGGTCGCGGACCTTGCGGTCGGGCTCGATGCCGAGCTCGGCGAGCAGCTTATTGGAGGTCGAGCGGCCGACCCCATAGATGTAGGTCAGCCCGATCTCGACGCGCTTGTTGAGGGGGATGTTGACACCGGAGATGCGTGCCATCTCAACCTTGCCTTTGCTTGTGGCGGGGATTTGAGCAGATGACGAGAACCCGCCCGTGTCGGCGGATGATCTTGCACTTCTCGCACATCGGCTTTACCGACGGTCGTACTTTCACGGTCGCTCGCTTCGCTCTCGTCGTCTATTGAAAACTGGGTAGTGCCACGGCTCGGCTCTGGAGACCGTTTCGGTCGCCGCTACCGTGCTGCAGCAGCGCACACAGCGCGGTCAAGGTCGCGCGCAGGCGCAACGAGCGATGTTAGCAGGGGCGCGCCGACGGCCCGTCGGTGGGGATGGGCCTCGCTTCGCTCGGCGTCCGCCGGATGAGTCGAGGCCGGCCCGATGGGCGAGGCCGGATGCCGAGCGGGCCGAGCCGAGACCGCCGTTCCGCCGGGCGTCCGTGCCCGGCGAGCGGGTCACCGCCACAGCCGGACGAGGCCTCCCAGGCCCCATGGATGCCGCCGAAGGCGGCCCAAAAATCCCTACGCGACGCGCGACTGCTTGGCGGGCGCCATTCGCGCCCCCGCTGCCTCGTGCCAAGGGGTCAGGATCCGCGGGCCCGCCGCGGTGACCGCGATCGTGAACTCGAAGTGCGCCGCGAGCGACCCGTCCTGCGAGTAGATCGCCCAGTGGTCGTCGCTGACGCGGACGGCGTGGCGGCCGGCGGTGACCATCGGCTCGACCGCGAAGACCATCCCCTCCTCGAGCAGGATTCCGGTTCCGGGGCTGCCGTAGTTGGGGATTTGAGGCTCCTCGTGCATCTCGCGCCCGACCCCGTGGCCGACGAGCGAGCGCACGATCGAGAGGCCAGCCGCCTCGACGTGCTCCTGCACGGCGTGCGAGACGTCCCCGAGCCGATTCCCGACCACGCATTGATCCACAGCCAGGAATAGCGACTCCTCGGTGACCCGCAGCAGCTTGGAGGCAACCGGGCTAATCGGCCCGACCGAGAAGGTGCGCGCCGCGTCGGCGACCCAGCCGTTGTAGACCACGCCGATGTCGACGGACAGGATGTCCCCTTTGGCCAGGGTGTACGCGCCGGGAATGCCGTGCACGATCATCTCGTTCGGCGAAGCGCAGATCGACCCCGGGAAGCCGCGGTAGCCCTTGAAGGCCGGGGTGGCCCCCTGGGAGCGGATGAACTTCTCGGCCGCCTCGTCGAGGTCGAGGGTGGTTACGCCGGGCCGGATCTTGCCGGCGAGCAGGTTCATCGTCTTGACCAGGATGGCGCCGGCGGCCGCCATCTGGTCGATCTGCTCGGGTGTCTTCTTAATGATCAAACGTCTTCCTCTAGTCGCAGCGTCGCGATCAGAGCGCGGATGTGGTCGTGGACCTCGGCCGGCGGGCGCGTGCCGTCGACGCGACGCAGAATTCCCTTCTGATCGTAGTAGCCGATTACCGGCTCGGTTTGGTCGTGGTAGACCTGGAGCCGCTTTTTCACCACCTCGGGCTTGTCGTCGTCGCGCTGCACCAGGCGCGAGCCATCCTGATCGCACACCTCGTCGTGCTTGGGCGGGTCGAACTCGACGTGGTAGTTGTGACCGGCCTTCACGCACACGCGCCGGCCGCTGAGGCGCCGCACCAGCTCTTCGTCGGGCACGTCGATCAGCAGCACCGCGGTGACGCGCCGGCCGAGCTGGGACAGCTGCCGATCGAGAGCCTCGGCCTGGGGCACCGTGCGCGGGAACCCGTCGAGGATGAACCCGTCGCGGGCGTCCTCCTGCTGGAGCCGCTGGGCCGCCATGGCGACGATCAACTCGTCCGGCACGAGGTCGCCGCGATCCATGTATTCCTTGGCCTGCTTGCCGAGGTCCGTGCCCTCCTTGACGTTCGAGCGCAGCATGTCGCCCGTGGCGATGTAGGGCAGCTGGAAATCCAAACGCAACCGCTCCGATTGCGTTCCTTTGCCTGCGCCCGGAGGACCGAACAGGATCAGGTTCAGCTCTGACACGAAGGCAAGACTGTATCGGTCACACCCGGGGCTAGGTCAACCGCGGTCAGCTCCCGAACGACAAACGGGCCGGCATCGCTGCCGGCCCGTTCTCAAGGCACCACCTCTGCCTCCCTGCCCTCGCCTGGATGGCCCCCTATGTATGACGTCGTGGGTGCGCCCCCGCCCCACGGACTTCCCCCAACGGTGCGCTTGCCGCCAAGCGCACCTCTGCCCCCGACCACGCTGCTGCCCCGGACTGCATTGCTGTCCCCGGAACGGGCAGGCGCCCCCCTGCCCCATCCTGACTGCCTCTACCTCATCCACGTGTGCGCCCCCACGAACTTGCGCCCCCGCGCACGACCCGACGGCCCGCGATGCGCGCCTTCCCCCACAAACGGTTCGCGAGGGTGGGCGGGACTCAAATCTCGGTCCCGGATTCGTGCGTTGCTGGCTCATCGGAGTCATGCGATGGCGGGTAGCTAACTACGCCCTGGCGGGGCTCGCACCAGGGAGCGGCCCTAGTGTTTTCAGCCCGCCTTGCCCTCGGGCTCAGAGCCCTCCGAGCCGTGGCGCGCGCTACGGACCGCCTCAATCGCGGCCGTCAGCTCGATCCAGCCCGTGAACGGCCGCTCGACGTGGCATCCGTTCGAAATCGAGCCGCTGATCGGGTCTGAGTCGACGTCGATCGCCAGGCTCAGATGAGCGGTCCCGCTCCTCATCGTCCACAAATTTGGCGTGTTGCGGTCGGTTCCGCCCCAGGGCAGCACCCCAGGGTTTCGAGCGTTCCAAATCTGACCCCCCGCTCAATTGCTCAGCTTTGTTAGCGCTAAAAACCACCAGTCTGGGTACATTGCTCTACATGCCGGTGCGGGAGGCGCCCGACAGACGTGGCCGGCCCCTGCGCGGACGCATGGGCCTCCTGGAGCGAGAGTCGTCGCTCCAGGCGATCACCGATGCGCTCGATTCGATCGCCGCCGGCGACGGCGCCGCGCTCCTGTTCGAGGGACACGGCGGAATGGGCAAGACCCGTCTGCACGAGGCGGCGCTCGACGAGGGCCGACGCCGCGGTATGCGGGTGCTGCGCGCCGCGGGCACCGAGCTCGAGCAGAACCTGGCCTTCGGTGTCGCCGGTCAGCTGGTCCGAGCCCTCGTCGCCGACCTTCCGCGCCAGACGCGCCGGGCCTTCCTGAACGAGGCGCCCGAGCGGGTGCGCTCGCTGGCCGGGGCCGGCGAGGACTTGCCCGATTCAGGCGACACGAGTGACCTCACCCTGTCGCACGGCCTGTTCACGGTCATGGCCGGCGCGGCCGAGACGCGCGCCACGCTGCTGGCGATCGACGACCTGCACTGCTGCGACGCGGCATCGCTCGAGTTCGTGCTCTACGTCCTCCACCGGCTCGACGAGCTGCCGGCCGGAGTGATCATGACCCGCCGGCCCGACTCGGGCGGTGAGGCCGCTGCGGCGCTCGACCGGATCGGCAGCCATCCGCGGGTCCGACTGGAGAGCTTGACGCCCCTGGGCGCCGACGCGGCGCAGGAACTCGCCCGCGCGGCCCTCGGCGATCGCGCCGAGCCCGATCTGGCGCAGGTGTCCGTCGAGGTGACCAGCGGCAACCCGTTCTACCTGCACGAGCTGCTGGCCGCGCTCGCCGAGGAGCCCGGCGTGACCGGCCCCGAGCTGACGCGCCGTGCTCGCGCCCTGGCCCCCGACGCCGTGATCCGATCGCTGCGGGTCCGCGTTGGTCGGTTGGGCTCCGACGCGGCCGCGCTCGCCCGCGCGGTCGCCATCCTCGGCCCCGACGCGCCCCTGCGGCGCGCCGCGGCGCTCTCCGGCCTCTCGCTGGAGGCGGCCAGCGGCGCCGCGGACGCCCTCGCCGGAGTCGAGGTGTTGCTCGCGCGCGAGCCGCTCCGGTTCGTGCACGCGCTCGTCCAACACGCGATCGAGCAGGACATCCCGCTGTTCGAGCGCTCAACCCGCCATCTCGACGCAGCGCGGCTGCTCTACGCCGACGGAGTCGAGGTCGAGCGCGTCGCCGCGCACCTGCTGCTGGCGCACGCGGGCGGCGACCCGTGGGTCGTCGAGCAGCTGCGCGCGGCCGCGCGCGAGGCGCGCGCCGCCCAGCCCGCGGTCCGCTACCTGGCGCGCGCCCTCCAGGAGCCGCCGGCTTCCGAGTTGCGGCCCGACGTGCTCGCTGAGCTCGGAGCGGCCGAGGCCGCGCTCGGCCGGCCCGAAGCCACCGAGCACCTGACGCACGCCGCCCAGGCCTCCTGCGATCCGCGCCGGCGCGCCGAGCTGGCGCTGGAGCTGGGCCGGGCCCTCGACGCCCAGGGACTGCACGAGCAGGCGGCACGGGCTTACGACTCCGGCGTGTCCGAGCTGCCCGACAAGCCGGACGACCCGCGGGGCCTGGAGCTGCGCGACCAGCTCGAGGCGAGCTTCTTCTCGGCCGCCTCGATCGTGCCCGACCTCCAGGCCCAGGCGCTCGCGCGCTCCGCGCAGGTGATCGAGCATGCGGTCAAGGGTCCGCGCACCCAGGGCCAGCGGCTGCTCCTCGCGCAGGCCGCCCTGCACGCCACGACGAGCACCGGCGAGTCCGCCCACAATGCACTTGAGCTCGCCGAGCGAGCCTGGGACGGCGGCCGGATCCTCCTCCATGCCGACGCCCCATGGATCGGCTGGCGGATGGTCGCCGCCGCCTTCCTGTTGAACGGCGAGCTCGAGCATGCCATCGAGGTGGCCGACGAGGCCCTCGAGGACGCCCGCCAGCGAGCCTGGCCGCTCGGGTTCGCCACCGCGAGCTATGTGCGCGGCCTGCCGCGCTTGTGGCAGGGCAGGGTGAGCGACGCGGTCGTCGACCTCGAGCTCGCCCGTGACGCCCGGCGCTACGGCTGGCAGGAGTTCGCCCGCTCGGCCGCCGCGCATTTCGCGCTGTGCCTGACCGAGCGCGGGGAGCTCGACCAGGCCGAGGAGGTCCTGGCCGAGGATGGGCCGCTCGATGACCCGCAGGACATCGAGGACGTGTTGCGTGTCTACTCGCTGGCCGAGCTGCGCCTCGCCCAGGTCCGTCCGCGCGAGTCGCTCGAGGCGGCGCTGCTCGTGGGGGAGATCGGAGAGCGCACCGCGCGCTTCCTCGGCTACTGCCCGTGGCGCACGACCGCCGCGCAGGCCGCGCTACTCCTCGGCGAGCGCGACCGCGCGCTCAGGCTGGCCGGGGAAGAGCTCGCCCGGGCCGAGCGCAGCGACGTCCTGCACCTGCGGATCCGGGCCCGCCGCGTGATCGGCCTGTGTGAGCAGGGAACCCGCAGCATTCGCAGCCTGCGCGCGGCGGCGCGGTTGGGCACCGACGCACCGCCCCGCCTGGAGACGATCCGCGCGCTGCTCGACCTGGGCGCCGCCCTGCGGCGGGAGAATCGCCGCACCGAGGCGCGCGGCCCGCTGGCCCAGGCGGCGGACATGGCCAGCCGCGGCGGCGCGGTCGCGCTGCATGAACGAGCGCGGGGTGAGCTCGCCGCCACCGGCGCCCGCCCGCGTCGCGATGTGCTGCTGAGCGGGCCCGAATCGCTCACCCCCTCCGAGCGCCGGATCGCCGAGCTCGCCGCCATCGGTCAGAGCAACCGCGAGATCGCCCAGGCTCTGTTCGTCACCCCCAAGACGGTCGAGTACCACCTCCGCAACACCTACCGCAAGCTGGACATCCAGACCCGGCGCGAGCTCGCCGAAGCGCTCAGCGTCTAGGCCGACCCGGCCAGGCCAAGCACGGCGCCCCTCCGCGAACGGTCCACCGCCTCCCCGCCGCCCGCCGCCTGCCGCCTCCCGCCTGGGGGGGCAATTTCCAGCATTTCAGGTCCTCCCCGGCGCGGCTGCAGGATTCTGCCCCGTGGCGAGGCAAGATCCTGCAGTACCGGGCCGGCGCGTCTCAAATGCTGGAATTTGCCCGGACGGGAGGCAGGGCGGCCGCGGGGGCGGGACGGACGGGCCGGAGGCGTACTACTCCCGTCGGCCCGACGCGAGACCTATTTCAAGAAGCCTTCGTAGTTGCGCATCATCAGCTGCGCCTCGAGCTGCTTCATCGTGTCGAGCGCGACCCCGATCACGATCAGGATCGCCGTGCCGCCGAAGAAGAAGTTCGCCCCGGTCTGGCTGATGAGGATCGTCGGCAGGGCCGCGATCGCGGCCAGGAACAGGGCTCCCGGGAAGGTCAACCTCGCCAGGATCCGATCCAGGAATTCGGCCGTGGGTCTACCTGGCCTCACCCCCGGGATGAACCCGCCGTACTTCTTGAGGTTGTCCGCCTGATCGACCGGGTTGAACGTCACCGCGGTGTAGAAGTAGGTGAACACGACGATCAGGATGCTCTCGCCCAGAACATAGTGCCAGCTCTGGGGGCTCAGGAAGCTCTGCAGGCTGGTCCAGAAGTTGTTGCGGTTCTGCCCGAGCAGCTGACCCAAGGTGGCCGGAATCGCCATCATGCTGGCCGCGAAGATGACCGGAATCACGCCGGCCATGTTCACGCGCAGGGGCAGGTAGGTCTGGCTGCCCTGGGTCATGCGGCGGCCGATCACACGCTTGGCGTACTGGATCGGGATCCGGCGCTGGCCCTCCTGCACGAACACGATCGCCGCCACGACGCCGAGCGCGATGAACGGCATGATGACCTTGAATACCTGATCGGGGTTGTTCCACCAGGATTGGACGCCGCCTGGGATGCGCGACACGATGTTCGCGAAGATCAGCAGCGAGATGCCGTTGCCGATGCCACGCTGGGTGATCAGCTCGCCCATCCACATCAAGAGGACGGTTCCCGCGGTGAGCGAGATCACGATCAGCAGCACCTTGGCCAGGTTGAAGTTCGTGATCACGCTCACCCCGGCCGACTGCTCGAAGCTGCGGAACAGGAACACGTAGCCAATCGACTGAGCGAATGCCAGGCCGACGGTCAGGTAGCGCGTGTACTGGGTGATCCGCGCCTGGCCGACCTCGCCCTCCTTGGAGAGCTTCTCGAGCGAGGGGACCACGACCTGCAGCAGCTGCAGGATGATCGAGGCCGTGATGTAGGGCATGATCCCGAGCGCGAAGATCGCGATCCGCCCGAGCCCGCCGCCCGAGAACAGGTTCAGGAAGCCGAGGATGCTCGAGCCACCGAAGTTGCTCTGGATCTGCTTGACCGCGCTCTCGTTGATCCCGGGCGCCGGGATGTAGGAGCCGAGCCGGTAGAGGCCGAGGATCAGCGCCGTGAACAGCAGCTTCTTGCGGATGTCCGCCACCCGGAACGAGCCCAGGATGGTGGAGATCACTTCGGCAGGCCTCCGCCTTCGGCCTCGACGATGACCTGGCAGGTTCCGCCGGCCGCCTCGATTCGCTCGCGGGCGGCGGCGCTGAACGCGTGCGCGTGCACGGTCAGCGGCTTGGACAGCTCGCCCTTGGCCAGGACCTTGACCGAGATGCCCTTGCGGGTGGCCAGGCCCTTGGCGTGCAGCGCCTCGAGCGTGACCGCGTCACCCGATTCGAACCGCGCCTCCAGGTCGATCAGGTTGACCGGCTGGGTGTGGGTGCGGAACGGCTCGAACGGCATCGACTTCCTCATGTGCGGGCCGCGCAGCTTGCGCATCCGCATGTGAATCGGGTTCTGGCCGCCCTCGAAGCGGGCTCGGCGCTTGGCGCCCGAGCGCGAGCCCCAGCCCTTCTGTCCCCGACCCGAGGTCTTGCCGGTGCCCGACCCCTCGCCGCGGCCGATCCGCTTGCGCGGTCGGCGCGACCCGGGAGCCGGCTTCAAGTTGTGCAGCCCGATTCGCTCCTCGCGCTCGGGCGCCGTGTCGTCTTCGCGAGGCTCAGCCATCCGAGCCCTCAGACACCTCGACCAAATGCGAGACCTTCGCGATCATCCCACGAATCTGCGGCGTGTCCGCATGCTCAACACTTTGCCCGATCCGGTGCAGACCGAGTGAACGCAGAGTGTCCCGCTGGCGCTGATCGGCGCCGTTGCGCGACCGTCGCTGCGTGACGAGGAGCTTGCTCACGCCTCGGACTCCTCAGCGGCCTCCTCGGGGGCCGTGTCAGCGGCCACGGCCGCCTCGGCCGATCCGCCGCCGTTGCCGTTCGCGCTCGGATCCGCCGAGATCGTCTCGGAGGAAACCTCCGCAGCCTCGGGCGTCGTGAGCCCCAATACCTGGTTGACCGACAAACCGCGGATCTCGGCGACCTCGTCGGGCGTGCGCAAGGACTGCAGACCCGCCATCGTCGCCTTAACGAGGTTGATCGGGTTCTGGGAACCGAGCGACTTCGAAAGGATGTCGTGGATCCCGGCAAGCTCGAGCACCGCGCGGACGCCACCGCCGGCGATCACGCCGGTACCGGGAGCAGCAGGCTTCAGGAACACGCGCCCGGCCCCGAAGATCCCGGTCGTCTGGTGGGTGATCGTCGCGCCGTGCTTGGGCACGCGGTAGAGGTTCTTCTTGGCCTGCTCGACGCCCTTCTGGATCGCGACAGGCACCTCGTTCGCCTTGCCGTAGCCGATCCCGACGACCTCGCGCTCGTCGCCGACCACGACCAGCGCGGTGAATGAGAAGCGCCGGCCACCCTTGACCACCTTGGCCACGCGGTTGATCTCGACCACCCGTTCCTGGAGGTCGAGTCCGGCTGAAGAGACTGAGCGATCACGTACGGCGGGCATCAGCAGATCCAGAGTAGCGGGCCTAGAAGGTGAGCCCGCCCTCGCGGGCACCGTCGGCGAGCGCCTTGACGCGCCCGTGGTACTGATAGCCGCCGCGATCGAACACCGCGTTGCTGATCCCGGCCGCGACGGCGCGTTGCGCCAAGATGCCGCCGGCCCGCTGGGCCTGCTCCATCGGCCCCAGTCCGCGCAGCTCGGCTTCCGTCCATTGAACAGAGGCGATCGTGCGCCCGGTGTCGTCGTCGATCAGCTGGGCGAAGATGCCGCGGTTGGAGCGGAACACCGAGATGCGGGGCCGCTCGGCAGTCCCGTGGATCTTCGCCCGCACCCGGCGCCGGCGCCTGAGGCGCTGCGCGGGCTTCGTGAGAACGGTCATGCGCGCTTACCGACCTTCCTGGCCACGTATTCACCCTCGTAACGGATGCCCTTGCCCTTGTACGGCTCGGGCTTGCGCTGCTTGCGGATCAACGCCGCGATCTCGCCCACCTGCTGCTTGGAGGCGCCCCGGACCACGATCCGGGTCGGCTGCGGGACCTCGAACTCGATCCCGTCCGGGGCCTTGATCGAGACCGGGTGCGAGTAGCCGAGGGCCAGCTCGAGGTCGCGGCCGCGCAGCTGCGCGCGGTAGCCGACGCCCTGGATCTCCAGGCGCTTCTCGAACCCGTTGGTGACGCCCTGGACCATGTTGGCGATCAGCGTGCGGGTGAGGCCGTGCAGCGCGCGGTGCTCGCCGCGGTCGGTCGGGCGGGTCACGACGATCTGGCCGTCGTTCTGTTCGACGTTCATGTCGCGATTGACCCGCTCGGACAGCTCGCCCTTGGGCCCGTTCACGATGACGCGCTCAGGCTCGATCGCGACCGTGACTCCGGCCGGTACGGGGATGGGTTGTCTGCCGATGCGGGACATGAACGAAGAGAACGGTCTACCAGACCCTGGCCACTACCTCGCCGCCGACGCCCTCGATGCGGGCCTCGTGGCCGGTCATGACGCCCCGGGAGGTCGACATGATCGCGGTGCCCATCCCGCCTTGAATCCGCGGGATGTGGGAGTGGTCGACGTAGGTGCGCTGGCCCGGGCGCGACACGCGCTGAAGGCCGGTGATGACCGGCTTGCGCGCCTGGGTGTACTTGAGCGTGATGGTCAGCTCCTGCCCGGGCCGGCCTGAAGGCGGGTCGTGCACCTCGTAGTCGTCGATGTAGCCCTGCTCGTGGAGGATGCGGGCGACCTCGCGTCCAAGCTTCGAGGCCGGAATGGTCACGTCGTGGTGCTGGGCGGCCGCGGCGTTGCGGATCCGGGTCAGCAGGTCGGCGATCGGATCGGTCATGGTCATGGCGTCACCAGCTCGACTTGGTCATTCCCGGGATGTAACCGTTGTGCGCGAGCTCGCGCAGGCAGATCCGGCATATGCCGAACTTGCGGTAGACCGAGCGCGCCCTGCCGCACCGACGGCAGCGGGTGTACGCGCGCGTCTTGTACTTGGCCGGGCGCTGTTGACGGACAACCTGTGAAGTCTTAGCCATGGGCTCCTCTACGTCGTAGCCGCTTCGGGGCGGCCTTCTCTGGCAAACGGCATCCCGAGCGCCTCGAGCAGCGCGAACGCCTCGTCGTCGCTCTGGGCGCTGGTGGTGATCGTGATGTCCAGGCCACGGACCTGGTCCACCTCGTCGTAGTCCACCTCGGGAAAGATGATCTGCTCGCGCACGCCCATCGAGTAGTTCCCGCGGCCGTCGAACGAGCGCGGATTCAAGCCGCGGAAGTCCCGGATCCGGGGGATCGCGACCGACATCAGCCGGTCGAGGAACTCGTAGGAGCGCGCGCCGCGCAGGGTGACGGCGACGCCAACCGGCATCCCCTCACGGACCTTGAACTGGGCGATCGACTTGCGCGCCCGGCGGACGTTGGGCCGCTGGCCGGTGATCGTGGCCAACTGCTCGGAGGCCGCGTCGAGCATCTTCGAGTCCTGCTTGGCGTCGCCGACCCCCATGTTCACGGTCACCTTCTCGATCCGGGGGGCGCGCATCGGCGTCGAGTAGCCGAAGCGCTCGGTCAGCGCCGGGAGGATCTCTTCGCGGTAGCGGGTCTGAAGTCTTGCTTGGGGCATTAGTCCAGCCTAGTTCCGCTGCGCCGGGCGATTCGGAAGCGCTTACCGTCCTGGATCTCGACCCCGGTGCGGGTCGCCTTGTTGTCGCTGGGGTCGGCCAGCATCACGTTGGAGACGTGGATCGGGCCCTCCTTCTCGATCACGCCGCCGACCGTCTCGGCGCGCTGGGCGCCGCCCACCTGGCGGGGGCGCTGGTGGCGCTTGACGATGTTGAGTCCCTCCACGTACACGCGGTCCTTCTTGGGCTCGACACGGAGGATCCGCCCGCGCTTGCCGCGGTCCTTGCCGCCGACCACGATCACCTCGTCACCTTGTTTCAGTCGCGCCGGCATTCCTTACAACACCTCCGGGGCCAGCGAGACGATCTTCATGAAGTTGCGCTCGCGCAGCTCGCGGGCGACCGGGCCGAAGATGCGCGTCCCGCGGGGGTTGTTCTGGTTGTCGATCAGCACGGCGGCGTTCTCGTCGAAGGCGATGTAGGTACCGTCCTCGCGGCCGTAGGACTTGCGGGTGCGGACCACCACGGCGGTCACGACTTCGCCCTTCTTCACTGAGCCCTGCGGGCTGGCCTGCTTGACCGTGGCGGTGACGATGTCGCCGACGCCGGCGTAGCGGCGACGATGGCCGCCGCGCACCCGGATCACCAGAATCTCGCGGGCGCCGGTGTTGTCGGCGACGCGCAGTCGAGTCTCGTTCTGGATCATCGCGCCGGCCTCACTCCGCCCGCTCGACTACTTGGACCAGTCGCCAGCGCTTGAGCCGCGACATCGGGCGGCACTCGCGCACGATCACCGTGTCGCCGATGTGGGCGTCGTTTGACTCGTCGTGGGCTTGCAGCTTGCTGGAGGTGCGAACGACCTTCTCGTAGCGCCGGTGGCGGTGGGCCACGTCGATCCGGATGGTGATCGTCTTGTCCGCCTTGTCGGACACCACGACGCCCTGCCGGGTCTTCTGGCGGCCCGGTCCGTGCTCGCGGGGCGCGGTGCTCTGCGTCGGCGTGCTGGAGGCGGCGGCGCGAGTCTTCTCGCGCGCCCGGGTTCGTTCGACCCGGCGGGCCTGGGCCTTGCGCCCGCGCTCAGCCACCCGCTCGGCGTGGCGCTCTTCGGGCGTTAGCGCCTTGCGCGCCTTTGTCTGCGCGGCCTTGGCCGCGCGGGAGCGGCGCCGGCGCTCCTTGGGTGGGACGACCTCGACCGGCTCGCTTGGGGCGGCGGCCGCCTCGGACGCTGCCGCGACGGGGGCGTCATCGACCGCTGGGGCGGCGGCCTCTTCGGGTGTCTCGTTCTCGTTGTTCTCAGTCTCAGCCATTGTCAGATTCCTGGAGTTCGCGCTCGCGCTGGATGGTGAGCGCTCGCGCGATCTCGCGCTTGGCTCGTTTCAGGCTGGCGGTGTTCTCGAGCTCGGCCGTGGCGCTCTGAAAGCGCAGGCCGAACAGGTCGCGCCGGGCGGTCTTGATGTGCTCGCGCAGCTCGGCGTCGGTGAGGTCGCGGACGTCGGAAGCCCTCATCTCAGCCGTCCTCTCGCATCACGAACTTCGTCCGCACCGAAAGCTTGTGTCCAGCAAGGCGCATCGCCTCGCGAGCCAGCGGCTCGGGCACGCCGGCCAGCTCGAACATCACCCGGCCGGGCTTGACCACCGCGACCCAGCCCTCGGGTGATCCCTTGCCGGATCCCATCCGCGTCTCGGCCGGCTTCTTGGTGTACGACTTGTCCGGATAGACGTTGATCCAGACCTTGCCGCCGCGCTTGATCTTGCGGGTCATGGCGATTCGGGCGGCCTCGATCTGCCGGTTGGTGAGCCAACCGGCGTCGAGGGCCTTCAGCCCGTAGTCGCCGAATTGAACCTTCGTCTGCCCGCGAGACAACCCGCGCCGGCGTCCGCGGTGCACCTTGCGGTGCTTGACGCGCTTCGGAGCGAGCATCAGCTACCACCGCCTGCGCCGCCGCCACCGGCTGCGCCGCCACCACCGCCGCTGGGCCGGTCACGGCCGCCGCCGCCACCCCCACCGCCGGGAGCGCCGCCACGACCACCACCGCCGCCGGGACCACGACCACCACCGCCGCCGGATCCGCCGCCGCGACCACCCGGGCCGCCGGGACCACGACCACCACCGCCGCCGCCAGGACCGCCACCGCGACCACCGCCGCCGCCAGGACCACCGCCACGGCCACCGCCGCCGCCAGGACCGCCACCGCGACCACCGCCACCGCCGCCGCCGGGACCGCCACCGCGACCACCGCCACCGCCGCCGCCAGGACCGCCACCGCGACCACCGCCGCCGCCAGGACCACCGCCGCCGCCAGGACCGCCACCGCGACCACCGCCGCCGCCAGGACCACCACCGCGACCACCGCCGCCGCCAGGACCGCCGCCACGGCCACCGGGGCCGCCGGGACCACCAGGCCCGCGACCACCCGGGCCGCCGCCGCGACCGCCGCGACCACCACCGCCACCGCCACCGCGACCGTCACGACCGCCGCGGCCACCGCGACCGTCCCGCTCGGGCGCCTGCGGCGCCGGCTCGTCCATGATCGTCAGGTCGGCGCCGGTGTAGCCCTCGGGCATGATCTCGCCCTTGTTGATCCAGCACTTCACACCGATCCGCCCGAAGGTCGTGCGGGCCTCGTGGAAGCCGTAATCGATGTCGGCGCGCAGCGTGTGCAACGGCACGCGGCCGTCAGAGTAGCCCTCGGTACGCGCCATCTCGGCGCCGCCCAGCCGGCCCGACACCTGGACCTTGACGCCCTTGGCGCCCGAGCGCATCGCGCTGGTCAGCGCGCGCTTCATGGCCCGGCGGAAAGCGACCCGGTTCTGGAGCTGCTCGGCGATCGACTGGGCAACCAGGCGCGCGTCGAGCTCGGGGCGCTTGATCTCGAGGATGTTGACCTTGACCTGCTTGCCCGTGATGCGGTGCAGGTCGCGTCGGAGCTGGTCGACCTCCGAGCCGGACTTGCCGATCACGATTCCCGGCCGGGCCGTGTTGATGTTGACCTCGACCTCGTTCTGGTTCTTGCGGATCGTGATGTCGGAGAGCCCGGCGTGCGAAAGCCGGCCGACGATGTGTTCGCGAATCTTGATGTCCTCGTCCAGGAAGTCAGCGAACTGGCGCTCGTTGAACCAGTTCGACTTCCAGTCGTGGATGTAGCCCACGCGGAGCGACTCGGGATGAACTTTTTGACCCATGTGTAGTGACTAATCCTTCGGCGTGAGCAAGATCGTGAGGTGGCTGGTCCGCTTGCGGATCTTCGTCGCACGGCCCATTGCGCGGGGCCGGAAGCGCCTGATCGTCGGACCCTCGTCGGCGTGGACCGCCATCACATACAGGTCCTCGCCCACGAGCTCGTGGTTGTTCTCAGCGTTGGCCACCGCGGACTCGAGCAGCTTGCTCCAATCCCGCGCGACCGCACGCGAGGTGTGAGCGAGGATAGCTCGCGCTTCCTCAACGCTCTTTCCTCTGATGTGATCGCACACCAGGCGCGCCTTTCTGGCCGACGAGCGCACGTACTTGGCGTGGGCCCGTACAACCACGTCCTGCCGCTCGCCCCGCCTCCGGCGACGGGTCGGTGCCGGGGCCGGCGTCTCCTCGGCCTCGGGCTCCGCTGCAGCTGCGCCGCGCCGGCGACGACGACGCGAGGGAGTCGGCGCCTCCGCCTCGACATCGTCTTCGTCTTCGTCTTCGTCTTCGTCTTCGAGAGGCTCGAGGTCGGCCAGCGCCTCCTCGTCGGCCTCGGCATCAGCTTCGGCTTCGTCTTCGTCCTCGCCTTCTGCCTCGGCGTCGGCTTCCAGCATCACGTCCGCGGCAGCCTCCTCGGCCTCCACGTCCTCCGGAGTCTCATCGACCTCGTCGATGTCGTCGGTGGCCTCGGCGGGCGCGGCCTCGGCGGCAACCTCGGTCGGCTCCGCGGGCTTCTTGCGGGAACGCCGGCGGCGCTTCGGCGCGGCGTCGGCCTCGGTGGCCTCGACCTCCGTCGCCTCGGCCTCCGTCGCCTCAGGCTCTGTCGCCTCGGGCTCGGACGTGTCCGGGGTCTCTGGAGTGTCTTCCGAATCCGAAGTACTCATCGCCTCTTACCAGTACCTGCGTGTCCTCGATACAGCCGGGTGGGCGCGAACTCGCCGAGCTTGTGGCCGACCATTGACTCGGTCACGAACACCGGCACGTGCTTGCGGCCGTCGTGGACGGCGATCGTGTGACCAACCATCTCTGGGAAGATCGTCGACGCGCGCGACCAGGTGCGCAGCATTCGCTTCTCGCCTGAGGCGTTCATGGCTTCGATCCGCGTCATCAGCCGCTCCTGGACGTACGGCCCCTTCTTACTCGAGCGACTCATCGCTTCTTGCCTCTCCTCCGTCCGCGCACGATGTACTTGTCAGATGCCTTGCCCTTGGGCCGGGTGCGGTAGCCGAGCGTCGGCACGCCCCACGGCGTGACCGGGTGGCGCCCCGCCGTGGTTGAGCCCTCGCCGCCACCGTGGGGGTGGTCGACCGGGTTCATTGCGGTGCCGCGCGTCTGCGGGCGCACGCCCAGGTGACGCTTGCGACCGGCCTTGCCGATCGTCACGTTCTGGTGGTCGGTATTGCCGATCGTGCCGACGGTGGCGCGGCACTCGGCCCGGACCATCCGCATCTCGCCCGAGGGCAGGCGCAGCGTCACGTAATCGCCGTCCTTGGCCAGCAGCTGGACGCCGGCGCCGGCGGCGCGCGCCATCTGCCCGCCGCGCCCGGGGGTCAGCTCGACGTTGTGGACCACGGTGCCGGCCGGCATGTTGCCGAGCGGCAGGCTGTTGCCGACCCGAATCTCGGCCCGCTCGCCCGACTGCACGGTCATGCCAACCCGGAGCCGCTGGGGGGCGAGGATGTAGCGCTTCTCGCCGTCGGCGTAGTGCAGCAGCGCGATATAAGCCGACCGGTTCGGGTCGTACTCGATCTGCGCCACCTTGGCCGGCACTCCGTCCTTGCGGCGTTTGAAGTCGATCATGCGGTACAGGCGCTTGGCCCCGCCGCCGCGGTGCCGCGCGGTCTTGCGGCCATAGGAGTTCCGGCCACCGGACTTCTTGAGCCCTTCGACCAAAGACTTCTCGGGCTTATTGCGCGTGATCTCCGCGTAGTCGGGATAGGTGACGAACCGGCGTCCCGGGGAGGTCGGCTTTGGCTTACGAATCGGCATCGGCTACTCCGGGTTACTCCCCGGCCTCCAGGCCGCCGAAGATCGGAATCGTCTGGCCCTCGCGCACCTGCACGATCGCCTTCTTCCACTGCCGGGTCCGGCCCGACGTCTGGCCGCGGCGCTTGGGCTTTGGCCGCACGTGGGCGGTCCGCACCTCCAGGACGTTGACCTCGAACAGTTCCTCGACCGCCTGGCGGATCTGGGTCTTGTGCGCCTTGTCGTGCACGCGGAACGTGTACTTGCCGGCCTCGGCGAGCGCGAACGTCTTTTCGGACAGGACGGGACGAATGATCACCTGGGTCGGCTCCATCAGGCCTCCTGCACGGCGTTCGGGGCATCGGCGGTCGCCTCGGCGCGCCCGCCACGAGACTCGACGGCGCCGGCGAGCGCCACCAGCGACTCGAGCGCGGTCTGCGAGACGAGCAGCGACGCCGCTCCGACCAGGTCGGCCACCCCGGTCTCCTCGACCGGCATGGCCACGACCCGCACCAGGTTCCGGAACGACTTCCCGGCGGCGGCCTCGTCGGCGCTCAGCACGACCAGGATCGGGGAGCTCGCGCCCCAGTCGCTCAGCAGCGCGGCCGCCTGCTGCGTCGATGGCTCGCCGAAGGACCCAGCGTCGAACACGGCCAGCGACTCGCGCTGGGCGTGCAGCGACAGCACGCTGCGCAGCGCCGCGCGCCGGGCCTTGCGGTTGACCTTGACCGTGTAGTGGCGCGGACTCGGGCCGAACACGGTGCCGCCGCCGGTCCAGATCGGCGAGCGCGAGGATCCGGCGCGGGCGCGGCCGGTCCCCTTCTGGCGCCACGGCTTGGCGCCGCCGCCGGAGACCTGGCCGCGTGTCTTCGTGGACGCGGTGCCATGCCGGCGCGCGTTCAGCTCGGCGCGCACGGTCTCGTGCACGAGCGGCATGTTGAACGAGGCCTCGAACGCCACCGAGTCGAGGTTGACGGTCCCGCCGCCGAGCACCTGCGCGCTAGCCATCGCTGCGCACCTCCACGGTCCCGCCGCGCGGACCCGGAACGGCGCCGCGCACCAGCATCAGGTTCTGACCCGGGATCAACTCGACCACGGTCAGGCCGCGCTGCGTGACGCGGCCGCCACCCATCCGGCCGGGGCCGCGCATGCCCTTGAACACGCGCGACGGGGTGGCCGAGGCGCCGATCGAGCCGGGCGCGCGGACGTTGTGCGAGCCGTGCGACTTCGGTCCGCTTGAGAAGTTGTGGCGCTTGATCGCGCCCTGGAAGCCCTTGCCCTTGGTCTTGCCCGAGATCTTGATCTTGTCCCCGACGTTGAAGGTCTCGACTGTCACGGTCTGCCCGACGAGCAGCTCGCCGGCCTCGTCCCGGAACTCGGCCAGGTGTCGGTGGGCGGAGGCGTCGGCCTTCTTCAGGTGGCCCAGCTCGGGCTTAGTCAGCACCTTCTCCTTGCACCGGCCGAAGGCCAGCTGCACCGCCTCGTAGCCGTCGCGCTCAACGGTGCGGATCGCCGTGACCGGACACGGCCCGGCTTCAAGCACGGTGACGCGCTCGACCCGTCCATCCTCCAGGAATCGCTGGGTCATTCCGAGTTTCCGAGCCAGGATCGCCGCCATCTCAACCCTCAGGACGCGAGGCGGATCTCGATATCCACACCGGCCGGAAGGTGGTCGAGTCGCTGGAGCGAGTCGACCGTCTTCGGGGTCGGCTGGTGGATGTCGATGAGCCGCTTGTGCGTACGGATCTCGAAGTGCTCGCGCGAGTCCTTGTCCTTGAACGGCGACCGGATCACGCAGTAGACGTTCTTTTCGGTCGGCAGGGGCACGGGACCAGACACGGTCGCGCCGGTGCGCGTGGCCGTCTCGACGATCTCCTTGGCCGCCGTCTCGATCGCCGTGTGGTCATAGGACTTCAGGCGTATACGGATTTTGTTTTGGGCAATCGTTGCCAACGCTTGTCTATCTCTCCGCGCACGAAGGTGAGCCCCAAATCCGGGGCTCACCCCCTTACGGTCGTATCTGACAAAAAGAGGCGGCGGGACCGTCAGGCCCACGCCGCCTCATCAACTTATTGGATTACTTCGGTGACGACCCCCGAGCCGACCGTACGGCCGCCCTCGCGGATCGCGAACCGCAACCCCTGATCCATGGCGATCGGCTGGATCAGCTCGATCTCCATCTGGATGTTGTCGCCGGGCATGACCATCTCGGTGCCCTCGGGCAGCCTCGCCACGCCGGTGACGTCCGTGGTGCGGAAATAGAACTGCGGTCGGTAGCCCGTGAAGAACGGCGTGTGACGCCCGCCCTCCTCCTTCTTCAGGATGTAGACCTCCGACATGAACTTGGTATGCGGGGTGATCGACCCGGGCTTGCACAGCACCTGACCGCGCTCGATGTCGTCCCGCTTGGTGCCGCGCAACAGGCACCCGGCGTTGTCGCCGGCCTGACCCTGGTCGAGGTTCTTCTTGAACATCTCGACGCCGGTCACCACGGTCGAGGTGGTGGGCCTGATGCCCACGATCTCGACCGTCTCACCGGTCTTGATGATCCCGCTCTCGATCCGGCCCGTGGCCACGGTGCCTCGGCCGGTGATCGAGAACACGTCCTCGACCGGCATCAGGAACGGCTTGTCGAGGTCGCGCACGGGCTCTGGGATATAGGTGTCCAGGGCCTCGGCGAGCTCGAGGATCTTGGCCTCGTACTCCTCGTCACCCTCGAGCGCCTTCAGCGCCGAGCCGGTGATGAAGGGGATGTCGTCTCCCGGGAAGTCGTACTCGGAGAGCAGGTCGCGGATCTCGACCTCGACGAGCTCGAGGAGCTCCTCATCGTCGACCATGTCCGCTTTGTTGAGGAATACAACGATGTAGGGGACACCGACCTGACGGGCGAGCAGGATGTGCTCGCGCGTCTGGGGCATCGCGCCGTCCGCCGCGGAGACGACCAGGATCGCGCCGTCCATCTGGGCGGCGCCCGTGATCATGTTCTTGACGTAATCGGCATGCCCCGGGCAGTCGACGTGCGCATAGTGCCGGTTGGGCGTCTGGTACTCGACGTGCGAAGTCGCGATCGTGATGCCGCGAGCCTTCTCTTCCGGAGCGTTATCGATCGAATCGAACGACCGCACCTCGGTGCCGCCGTACTTCTCGTTCAACACCTTGGTGATGGCCGCGGTCAGCGTCGTCTTGCCGTGGTCGATGTGACCGATGGTCCCAACGTTGACATGAGGCTTGTCGCGCTCGAACTTGGCTTTCGCCACTTTGGTTTCGCTCCTTCTATTTCAGTCGCCTAAGTTCGTCCAAGGACGAACTTATGCAGGATATAAATTCGTGCCAGTCGATGCTGCAAGGGGTCAAGCGGCCGCCTGTCCCTGATCGCCGATCACACGCTCTGCGATGTTAGGGGGCACTTCCTCGTAGCGCTCGAATTGCATCGTGTACGTCGCACGGCCCTGCGTGTTGGACCGCACGTCGGTCGCGTACCCGAACATCTCGGCGAGCGGCACGTACGCGGTGATGACCTGCGCGTTGCCGCGCTGCTCCATCCCGTTGACGTGGCCGCGCCGGCGGTTGAGGTCGCCGATGACGTCGCCCATGAACTCCTCGGGCGTCACCACCTCGACCGCGAAGATCGGCTCGAGCAGGATCGGCTTGGCCCGTGCCACCGCCGCCTTGAGAGCAAGCGAGCCCGCAACCTTGAACGCCAGCTCTGAGGAGTCGGTGTCGTGGTACTTGCCGTCGGTCAGCGTGGCGCGAACGTCCACCATCGGGTACCCCGCCCGCGGTCCGTTCTCCATCGCCTCCTCCATGCCCTTCTCGACCGCCGGGATGAACTCGGTAGGGATCGACCCGCCCCTGATCTTGTTGACGAAGTCGAATCCCTCGCCCGGCGCCGGCTCGACGTCCACGTAGACGATCCCGTACTGGCCCGCGCCACCGGTCTGCCGGACAAACCGGCCCTCGACCTTCTGAGCGGTGCCCTTGATCGTCTCTCGGTAGGAGACCTGGGGGCGGCCGACGTTGGCGTCGACCTTGTACTCGCGGAGCATGCGGTCGACCAGCACTTCGAGGTGCAGCTCGCCCATGCCGGAGATCTCGGTCTGGCCCGTCTCCTCGTTGGTCCGTACCTGGAAGGTCGGGTCCTCTTCGGCCAGCCGCGCCAGCGCGGTCGCCATCTTCTCCTGATCGGCCTTGGTCTTCGGCTCGATCGCGACCTTGATCACCGGCTCGGGGAACTCGATCGTCTCGAGCTTGATCGGCTTGTCGGGCGCGGCCAGCGTGTCGCCGGTCACGACCTGCTTGATGCCGACCGCGGCCGCGATGTCGCCGGCGTGTATGTCCTTGACCTCCTCGCGCTCGTTGGCGTGCATCATCAGGATGCGGCCGATGCGCTCGGTCCGGCCCGTGTTCACGTTCAGGATGCGCGCGCCCGCCTCGAGCTGACCCGAGTAGACGCGGAAGTAGGTGAGCTTGCCGACGTAGGGGTCGGCCATGATCTTGAAGGCCAGAGCCGCGAACGGCTCGTCGTCGGAGGCGTGGCGGACGGCTGTCCGTTCGTCGCCGTTCGAGGAGCCCTTGGCGGCCTCGAGACCCTCCACCGGCGGCACGTCGAGCGGGCTCGGCAGGTAGTCGAGGACAGCATCCAGCAGCGGCTGCACGCCCTTGTTCTTGAAGCTCGAGCCGCACAGGACCGGCGTCATCGCGATCGCGAGCGTCGCGTGGCGGATCGCCTGCTTGAGCCGCTCGGGCGTGATCTCCTGCTCCTCGAGGATCATCTCGGTCAGCTCGTCGTCGTGGTGGGAGACCTCGTCGAGCAGGTGCTCGCGCGCGGCGGCTGCCTCATCGGCCATCTCGGCCGGGATGTCGATGATGTCCCGCTCCTTGCCGAGCTCGTCCTTGTAGATGATCGCCTTCATGCCGATCAGGTCGACGATGCCGCGGAAGTCGGCCTCGGCGCCGATCGGCAGCTGGACGGGCACCGGGTTGGCACCCAGTCGGTCGATCATGGTCTGCACACCGCGGTGGAAGTCGGCGCCGATGCGGTCCATCTTGTTGATGTAGGCGATCCGTGGGACGCGGTACTTGTCCGCCTGGCGCCATACGGTTTCAGACTGGGGTTCTACGCCCGCGACGGAGTCGAACAACGCAATCGCGCCGTCGAGCACGCGCAGCGACCGCTCGACCTCAACCGTGAAGTCGACGTGGCCAGGCGTGTCGATGATGTTGATCCGGTGGTCCCGCCACTCGCACGTGGTGGCGGCGGAGGTGATCGTGATGCCCCGCTCCTGCTCCTGGGCCATCCAGTCCATGACGGCCGCTCCTTCGTGAACCTCCCCCATCTTGTAGGTCCGACCGGTGTAATACAGGATGCGCTCAGTCGTCGTCGTTTTACCGGCGTCGATGTGGGCCATGATCCCGATATTGCGAATCTTGTTCAGGGGGAAGGTACGAGGCATGTTTTTCAGGTATTCGAGGGCTGCGATTTATCGGTCGTTCGCGGCCAAAATGCACCAGTTTCTCGGCGAAAACTGCGGACATAAAAAAGGGCCCATCGGGCCCAGTCACGACGCAGATGTCGGGAAGGGGCGGGTGTCTATCTGGTGGACGACTCCATTACAAAGATCCCGCGTCCCGGGAAGCGCACGCGCGTGAGCGCACGACCCGAGGCACACAGCGAATATAGCAGAGGTTCTGAGGCCTTCCGGCGCCTTTCGCGGCGGCACGGGCGGGACGAAACGACCCCTTCCGACGCGCGTCCGACGGGCCGCGCAGCGGGGACAGGAACGGTCGTACTCGTGGCCGCGATTGGGGCCCTGCTCGTGCTCGTCGCCCAGTTCATCCCGCTCTATCACGTGCACGTCCCGACCAGCTCGGCTCCGATCAAGACGGTCGGCGCGGGCGCCAACCACGGCTGGGCGCCGGTACCTATCGCGCTCGTCTGCTTCGCGCTGGCGGCGGCCGTGTACCGCCACGGCAACCGGACCGCCCTGCTGGGTCTGGCCGTGCTCGGCGTCGCCACGCTGCTGATCGCGCTGCTCGGCGACCTTCCCGACGCCCACGCCACCGGGTTGATCGGCTCGAGCGCAAACCAGTACGTGCAGGGAGTCTCCTCGCCCAGCGCCGGTCTCTATCTGGAGACGCTTGGGGCGGTGCTGTTACTCGTCAGCGGAGGCGTGGGATTCCTGATGCTGGGTTCAGCACCGAGCCGGATGGAGCCGTCGGCAACCGACGCCTCGCCCGTGATCGGCGGCCTGCCCGGAGCAAGGAAACCGGCCGCACCCGAACCCGATCCGCCCAAAGACGACCCACCCGCCGGCTCGCCAAATACTCCCCAGCTGGCTAAGGGTCCTCTTAGCCTCCGGGACACTGGGCGGCGGAAGTGGTCGGCATCCTGACACGAGGTGTGATCGAGTTGCAACCCGAGAGGAATACGGCGTTACCCTTGTAAAACGCGAGGGTTGTCTCACTGCAGCCCCCGGTCCCGTGTGGTGGGCAGCCCTCGCGTTTTCCTCTGCGCCGCCGGCTTCATCGCTAGACGGCGGTCCGGCGTTACATCACGCGTTTCTCGTGCGAGAAATGGGAGACCGTGGCACGACGGCCGCGGAGATCAAGGACGGCATGCCCCCGGACGACGACAACGGCGTAGAAATCGGCGTCGTTCCCGACGGCGTGACGTCGATCACGCTTGCCTTCCCTGCCTGCCTACAACGGGCGGCCCGCCCACTCCGCGACCGGACCGGTGAGCGGCAACGTGTATGCCATCCGCGTCGGTGGCCTCGGGCAGGGCCCGCCGCCTCAGCCGTCCGTGCGCAGCTGGACGCCGCGTCAGCGGAGCGCGCGCCGGCGGAGCTACCAGCGGTAGTGGGCGAAGGCCTTGTTGGCCTGCGCCATGCGGTAAATGTCGTCCTTGCGCTTGTAGGCGCCGCCCTGCTGCTGCGTGGCGTCAAGCAGCTCGTTCGCGAGGCGCTGGGCCATCGACTTCTCGCGCCGCTGGCGGGAGAACTGGACGAGCCAGCGCACGGCCAGCGTGCGGGCGCGGCGCGCCGGTACCTCGACCGGCACCTGGTAGGTGGCACCACCGACCCGGCGCGATCTGACCTCGAGCACCGGCGTGAGCGCCTTCACCCCAGCCTCCAGCTGCTCGACCGGGTTCTTGCCCGACCGCTCGCCGAGGATGGCCAGCGCGTCGTAGACGATCTGCTCCGCCACCGACTTCTTGCCGTCGAGCATGACCTTGTTGATCACCTGCTGGACGAGGCGATTGCGATGAACGGGGTCGGGCTCGATCGGCCGGACCTGGGCTGCTGCGCGGCGCGGCACTACTTGGCCTTCACGCCGTACTGAGAGCGGGCCTTCTTGCGATCGCTCACGCCAGCGGCGTCAAGTGTGCCGCGGATGACCTTGTAGCGGAACCCAGGCAGGTCCTTGACGCGGCCGCCACGGACCAGGACCACCGAGTGCTCCTGGAGGTTGTGACCCTCGCCCGGGATGTAGGCGCCGACCTCCATGCCGTTGGTGAGCCGCACACGGGCGACCTTCCGAAGCGCCGAGTTCGGCTTCTTCGGGGTGGTGGTGTACACGCGCGTGCACACGCCCCGGCGCTGTGGCGCCGCGACCTTCTTCTTGCGGCCCTTACCGGATTTCAAGCCGGGGGTGGCGAGCTTCTTCTTCGGTGGGGTGCGGCCCTTACGGACCAATTGGCTGGTAGTCGGCATGCGGGGGGCGACTTTAGCAGGGGCGCCTGGGTGGACTGTTTCGATCGTGTGGCTACGCCGGCGGGCGGATGAGGAGCGACATCCTGGTGCAAAAGTCCCGAAACCTCCTTCCGGCGCCAAGCATCCGGGATATAAGCGTCTCCCAGGCGCTTATATCCCCGACGCCCACGGCGCGAGGGAGGTTTCGCGACTTCCGCACCCCGAGTCCGCCTCCCACGATGTGCGACGCAGCAAACCCACCCCGGCGGCGCGAGCGCATACCGCGGACCGCGATCCCCAAGGGCCGCCAGCCGGCGTCACGCGGCGACGCCCAGCGCCTCGTCCACCGAGACGCTCGTCACTCCCACTGCCTCCGCCACCGGCGCGTAGGTGACCTGCCCACCGGCCACGTTGACGCCCAGCTTCAGCCCGGGGTTCTCGTTGATGGCGGTGAGCACGCCGGCCGTCGCCAGGTGCAGCATGTAAGGGATGGTTGCGTTGGTCAGCGCGGCCGTCGAGGTGATCGGCACCGCGCCCGGCATGTTGGCCACGCAGTAGTGGGTGATGCCGTCGACCTCGTAGGTCGGGTTCGAGTGGGTGGTCGCGTGGGAGGTCTCAAAGCATCCCCCCTGGTCGATCGACACGTCGACCAGCACCGCCTGGCGCTTCATCAGCGATAGCTGCGCGCGGGTGATCACATGCGGCGCCTTCGCCCCGTGGACGAGTACCGCCCCGATGACGAGGTCCATGTAGGGCAGGCGCTGCTCGATCTCCAAGGTCGTCGCAAAGCACGTGTCGGCTCGCCCGCCGAAGGCGATGTCGAGCTCTCGCAGGCGATCGATGTTGCGGTCATACACGTACACGGTCGCTTCCATGCCCAGGGCGATGAACGCCGCGTGCATCCCGACCACCCCGCCGCCGATGACCATCACGTTGGCGGCAGCGACGCCGGGAACGCCCCCAAGCAATATCCCGCGTCCACCCAAAGGCTTCTCGAGCATGAACGCCCCGGCCTGGGTGGCGATCTTGCCCGCCACCTCGGACATCGGCGCCAGCAGCGGCAGCCGTCCACGGGCGTCCTCGACAGTCTCATAGGCGATGCAAGTCGCTCCCGACTCCATCAACCCCCGGGTCAGGGAAGCGTCCGCCGCCAGGTGCAGGTAGGTGAAAAGGACGTGGCGGGGCTCGAGCCGGGCCACCTCGGGCGGCTGGGGCTCCTTGACCTTGACGATCATCGTGGCCTCTTCGAACACGGCGTCCGCGTCCGGGACGATCGTCGCCCCCTGCGCCACATACGCCTCGTCCGCGATTGCCGATCCGACCCCGGCGCCGCTCTGCACGAACACCTCGTGGCCCGCATCGGCCAGCTCCCGCACTCCGGCCGGCGTCAGCGCCACCCGGTACTCGTCCGTCTTGACCTCGGTTGGAACCCCGACCTTCACGCTAGGACCGCCTTCCCGTGTTGTGCTGGAGGAATCTCATGCCACCAGCTGGCGCCCCCGCAGCGCCAGCCAGAACTCGATCCGGTCCCGAGCCGAGGACAGGTTGCGACCCGTCAGCTCCTCGACCCGGCGGATCCGGTAACGCAGCGTGTGGCGGTGACAATAGAGCCGTTTCGCCGCCCGTTCCCATTGCCCGTTCTCCTCGATGAACGCCTCGAGCGAGCGCATCAACTCGCCGCCGTACGGCCCCTCGCTGGCCTCGATCGGCCCGAGGACCGAGTCACAGAACAGCCGCAGCGCCTCCTCATCCTGGAGGGAGAGCAACAGCTGGAAGGAGCCCAGGTCCTTGTACGTCGCGACCCTCGGCCGCGACGCCGACGACGGCCCGGAGCCGTTGCCGCTCGGGGCCGCCGCCATCCCCATGCCGAGCGCCTCCATCGCGCAGCGGGCCTCGTGGAAGCTTCGCCGGGCGTCGGACGTCGACATTGCGCGACCAATGCCCAGGCGCACTGAAGTGTCCAACTCGCGCTCGGCCACCGCGGCCACGCGGTCGCCCAGGGCAAACAAGTCCTCGTCGGCCCCGCCGGCCACCAGCGCGCAGGCGAGCTGCCCCACCGAGGCGACCAGCGCCGGCGTTGCCTCCTCGCGAAGTCCGCTCCACAGGGCGGCCTCGAGCGATGCGGGCGAGATCCGTGCATCGCCGTCGCGCCCCAGCACGATCGCCGTCACCCGGTCAGTCAGCCCAAACGGACCGAGCCGCCGGGCCAGCTCGGATCCCGACAGCTCCCCGCTGACGATCGCGTCGAGCACGTCGCCGGCCAGGCGGCGTTCGGTGTCGCCCGCCACGCGGCCGCGGAGCAGCTCGAGCGCCACGATCGTGACCGCCTGGTGCAGGGTCAGGCGGTCGAAGTCCGACAGCGGCCCAGCGTCCTTGATCGCCACCAGCCACGCCTCGGGTCGACGTACAGGGTCCCGCCCCGGGCGGGCGGGATCATTTCCCCCGTTTCGCTCCGGCCGGGGCGCGCCGTCGAACGCGACCGGCAGGGCTAGGCCCTGGTTGCCCTCGAACAGCGAGGGCACGAACGCCCGCGCCTCGCGCCGGCGAGCCCGCTCGTGCACCTCGCCCCGCAGCGTCTCGAGCGCACGGGGCTCGATCTCCCGCCGGAAGGCGTGCTGCTGGAGCGGCTCTCCGCGCGAGTCGAACACGACCACGGCGGCCCCGATCAGAGTCGCCAGCGCGCTGACCAGCGCCTCCAGCCCGCGCTCGGAGAGAACCAGCCGCTCCAGCCGCTCCTGCGCGGCCAGCGCCCGGCGCAGCACCGCGTATTGCTCGTTGACCAGCTGAGTGAACGCCGCCTCGGTGATCGCGATGAACGGGAGCTCGTATGGCACCTCGAACACCGGGAACTCACGCTCGGCGGCCACCTCGAGCAGCGCCTCGGGCACCGTGGCGTGCTTGAAGCCGGTCCCGAACCCGAGTCCGGCCAGATGGTGGTCGGCCAGCCGCACGGCGTACTCCCGCGCCTGCTCCGGGGTGTCGAGCTGCATGCCGGTGGTCAGCAGCAGCTCGCCCCCGGACAGCCACGGGGTCGGGTCGAGGATCTCGGAGATGTGCACCCAGCGCACGGGCAGGTTCAGGCTGCTTTCGCCGGCCACGAGCCGGACGTCCAAGTCGCGCAGCAGTTCCCTGACCGTCAGCATCCGAGCGCCCCCAATCGGCGCCTAAGCGCTGTGTACCTGCATCCGGTCGCCCGCCTCGGTGAGCACGCCGCGCAGGATCTCTTCGATCTCGCCGAACTGCTCGGGGCCGGCGATCAGCGGCGGCGAGAGCTGGATCACCGGATCACCACGATCGTCCGCGCGGCAGATCAGGCCGCGGCGAAAGAGCTCGCCCGATAGGAAGCCGCGCAGCAGCGTCTCCGACTCCTCCTCGTCGAACGTCTCCTTGGTCTCCTGGTCCTTGACCAGCTCGATCGCATGGAAGTAGCCCGTGCCGCGGACATCGCCGACGATCGGGAGGTCGCGCAGACTCTCGAGCATCTCGCGGAACGCGCCCTCGTTCGCGCGCACGTGCTCGAGAATGCCCTCGCGCTCGAACACATCGAGGTTGGCCATCGCGATCGCCGAGCACACCGGATGCCCCGCGAACGTGAACCCGTGCGTGAAACTGGTGAGGCCGGTCGCGAACGGCTCGAACACGCGATCGGAGGCGATCACCGCGCCCATCGGCGCGTACGCGCTCGTGATCCCCTTGGCGGTCGTGATCATGTCGGGCTGGTAGCCGTACTTGTGGGCGCCGAACCACTCGCCCAGGCGGCCCCACGCGCAGATGACCTCGTCGGAAATCAGCAGTACGTTGTACTCGTCGCAGATCTCGCGCACGCGCTGGAAGTAGCCGTCCGGGGGCACGAAGCAGCCGCCGGCGTTCTGGACGGGCTCGAGAATCACGGCCGCGACCGTGTCCGGCCCCTCGAATTCGATCTTCTCGGCGATCGACTCGGCGAACCAGCTCTCGCTGATGCCGGGCGCCATGCGGTACGTGTTCGTGTTCGGGACGTGGTGGTCGCCGGGCGTCAGCGGCTCGAACGGCTGGCGCAGGCTGGTGATGCCGGTCGCCGACAGCGCGCCGAGGCTGGTCCCGTGGTACGCGATCTCGCGCGCGATCAGCTTCGTCTTGTTCGGGCTGCCGGTGACCTTGTGGTACTGGCGGGCGAGCTTGTAGGCGGACTCGACGGCCTCGCTCCCGCCGCTGGTGAAGAACACGCGGTTCAGGTCGCCCGGGGCGAGCGACGCGATCCGCGCCGCCAGCTCGATCGCCGGCGGATGCGCGTAGGACCAGTTGGTGAAGAACCCGAGATCCTTGGCCTGGTCGGCGCCGGCCTGGACGACGTCCGCACGGCCGTGGCCGATGTTCACGCAGAACAGCGCCGAGAGCGCGTCCAGATAGCGGTTGCCGTGCTCGTCCCAGACGTAGCATCCGTCACCGCGGACGATGATCGGAACCTCGGCGTCGTCGTAGGCCGACATCCGCGTGAAGTGCATCCACAGGTGGCGCTTGGCCAGCTCCTGGAGCGTGCTCTGCCCGGTCCGAACCGCTTGCTCCGTACTCGCCATCCCGTCCCTCCAAATCCTCGTTCGCCGTTTTGTACAACCGTAGCGGGACGGTGCGGCCAAGGCAATTGTGCGGATCGGCAGGTGCCGTCCTCGCCGGCTCGCCGGTCAGGAGTTCGATGATGGGCCGCCTGCGGCGGCGTCCGTGGGACCGTCGAGGGCCCATCCTGACCGGATCGGCACTCCTCTAATCCGTCGCGCCCAACGGGGCAAATTCCAGCATTCCGGGCCGCCCCGCGCGCCCGTGCAGGATTCCGCCCCGTGACGAGGCAAGATCCTGCGCTAACGGTGGCGCCTCGCACCAGTGCTGGAATTTGCCCGGCCCGCCCCGGAACCGGCCCGCCCGCCGCGCCCCGGGGCGCGGCGCCTCCGGGGCGATCGGCCGACGCGAGCTAGACGGAGGCGGGCGCCACAGACGCCGCGGTGGCGCGGACCGGCGCCGGCATGAGCCACGCGGCGCCGACCACGAGCAGGAAGGCCAGGCACTGCAGGACGACCGGCACGGGGCTGGTCGGCAGCGGATCGCCGAACACGATGAACCCTCCGACGATGCCGGCCACGTTGGCCGCCGTACCCGTGACCGCGATCACGGGGACCGCGTCGCCGTCCTGGAAGGCCTTGGCCGAGGTGTAGAAGGCCACGACCGAGGCGGCGAGGCAGATGAACAGCCACGGGGAAAGCAGCCCGGCGAAGCCGTGGGCGCCGACCATTCCGGAGATCGCCTTGATGGCGACGTCGGACACGCCGAACAGCATCCCGGCGGCGGCACCGAGCATGTAGCCGTGGTGCTCCTTCGGGGCGCCCATCCTCGGTCCGAGGATGAGGAGCGTGCCGGCGCCGATCAGGGCGGCCTCAAAGCCGATCAGCCCCGGGGTGGAAAACTTGGACTGGGCGCCGTGGGCGGCCGGGAGCGTGAAGCCGAGCAGCATCAGCCCGACGGCGGTCAGAGCGAGGCCGAACCACTGGCGCCGGCCGAGCCGGCAGCCCAACATCTGCTCGGCCATAACCGCCAGCAGCACCATACCGCCGGCCAGCACGGCCTGGACGATCGAGAGCGGAGCGACCGACATGGCCGCGACGTGGAAGACCCACGCGCCGGCGCCGATCACCCAGCCGATCGTAAACAGCGGAGATGCGAACAGGGCTTTGGCCGATTGCCACGGCCGGCGCATGTCAACCGCGGGTGCCGCGCAGGCTCCCCGATGCTTGTACAGGAAGCCGACGTTAGTCGTCAGAGCGCAGAGGAGCGCGAGGAAGATGCCGAGAAAGGAGCTCATTGCTGGGTGGCAGGCGTGCGATCCGTGCTCGCCTCACACCCGTCTTCGGCAAAGCGCGCAGAAGGCTTGAGCCTAGCGGTCGGACTACGGCAAATGGGTACCCGTGAGAGCATCGGGCCAGTCCTAACGAGGGAACAACTTCACGTGCCGATGGAACACGCAAGCCATACAACGGCGGATCCGGACGCCGTTTCGCGTGATGGTCCGAAATCCCGACCATTGCTGCTCGTCGACGTCGACGGCGTGATCTCGTTATTTGGCTATGACCACGCGGCGCCGCCGGCCGGGCGCTACCAACTGGTCGACGGGATGATCCACTTCCTATCGGCGAGCGCCGGAGAGCACCTGCTCCGGCTGGCCACCGAGTTCGATCTCGCCTGGTGCACCGGCTGGGAGGAGAAGGCCAACGACTACCTGCCCGTGGCGCTGGGACTCCCAGGCTCGCTGCCGCACGTGGTGTTCGATCCGGCGGGCCGCCCTGCCCACGCCCACTGGAAGCTGGGCGGGATCGACCGCCACGTCGGGCCGTCGCGCCCCATCGCGTGGCTCGACGACGCCCACGATGAGGGCTGCCGGTCGTGGGCGCTCGCACGGCCGGGCCCGACCCTGCTGGTCACCACCGACCCGGCGGTCGGCGTCACCGACCGCGAGGTCGAAGAGTTGCTCGCCTGGGCTAGGCGGCTGCCGTAACCGAGAACACCGGCGGTAGCCGCGTCGCCACCGTCGACCAGGTCGCGCCCGCGTCACCGGTGCCGAACACGTCTCCCGAGGTCGCGCCGAAGTACAGCTGCAACGCGTCCCCCTCGCCGACCTGGCCGAATGCGCGCCGCAGCACCGTGAGATACGCCTGGCGCGCGGGCAGCCCATCGCCGCGCGGCGTCCACGACTGGCCACCATCGCGCGTCTCGTACACCCGCACGACACCCTCGGGCGTCACGCGGTCGAAGTCGCCCGTGAGCGGGATCACGTACGCGCTGTCGGGGTCGCTCGGATCGAGCGCGAGCGGGAAGCCGAAGTCGGAGGGCAGGCCGTCGCCGATATAGCTCCAGTTCTGGCCGGCGTCGTCGGAGCGGTAGACGCCACCGTGGAACTGGATGAACATCCGGCGGGGGTCGCGCTTGGCGCGTTCCATCCGGTGCACGCAGAGCGGGCTCGACTCCTCACGGGCCTCCTCGGGCAGGTACGGCGGGTTGATGCCTCGGTTGCCCCTGTGCCAGGTCTGGCCATGGTCCTCGGTGTGCCAGACGCCGGCTGCCGAGACGGCCACCGACAACCGATCCGGCTCGCCGGGCCAGGGAACGATCGAGTGCAGGCACAGCCCGCCGCCGCCCGGCTGCCAGTCCTCGTCGACCCGGTGCCGGCGCAGCGCGCCGTTGAGCTCCCAGGTCTGGCCGCCGTCGCGGCTCTCGAACAGCACGCCCGGGTCGCCGCCGGCCCAGAGCGAGCCGCCCTCGCCGGGGACGATCACCCAGATGCGCTCGAGTGCCTCCTCGCCGCCTTCGGGGAGCGCGACGCCCTCGGCCTGCGTCCATTCTCCGCCCGGGTCGTCGGCAAACCAGATCTTCGGGCCGTAGAACGGCGAGGTCGAGGTGGCGATCAGGCGCCCGCTGCCGGGGTCGCGCAGCGCGAAGTCGATGGGCTCGCCCGGGAATGCCCGGCAGCGCACCTTGAACTCGCCACCCGGGTTGCCCTCGAGGACAAACAGGCCCTTCTTGGTACCGACGGTCAGCTCGGTCATGGCTACGCTCCTCCTGTAATCGCGGGCAGGACCTCGACGCGGTCGCCCGATCCGACGGTCGTCTCCGCCCGGCCGCGCTCGCCGTTGACGAATACGTTGATGTGGCGGCGAATCACCCCGCGTTCGTCGAGGATCCAGCCGCTCACCGACGGGTGCTGGTCCTCGAGGCCGCGGAGCAACTCGTGCACGGTGGCGCCCTGCACGTCGAGCTCGGCGCAGTCGCCGGCGAGGCTCCTCAAAGGCCCGTGAAGGCAGACGACAGCCATGGTGGTCGAATCCTCAGACCGAGCGGTGCGCGAAAACTCATCGCTCACGTAGAGACCTGGCCGAGAAAGTGGAATATATGGCCACTTTCTCGGCCACCCCTAGTCGAAGACCCCGTGGCGCCCTGCGCCCCCGCGGTAGCGCGCCAGGCCAGCCTGGACATCTTCAAGCGACCGCATTCCGTGAGCGAACTCGTTAGCCAGGGCGGCCTGCTCTTCCAACCCCTCCCCTTCCAGGAGAGAAAGCCGATCTTCCCGCAGGCAGTTCTGCGGGAACGCGGCCAGCTCGCGGGCGAGCGCTTCGGCCGCGACCCGGCTCGTCCCGTTCGGCACCACCCGGTTCACCAGCCCAAACGACAGCGCCTCGCCCGCGTCGACCGGCCGCCCCGTCAAGACCATGTCCATCGCCCGCGACATTCCCACCAGCCGCGGCAGCCGGACCGTCCCGCCGTCCATCAGCGGCACACCCCAGCGCCGGCAGAACACGCCGAACACGGCCCCTTCCTCGGCCACCCGCAGATCGCACCAGAGCGCGAGCTCGAGCCCGCCGGCGACCGCGTACCCGGCCACCGCCGCGATCACCGGCTTGCCCAGACGCAGCCGGGTCGGACCCATCGGGCCGTCCCCGTCGGGCGCCACCCGGTTCCCCGAATCGGTGCCGACCGCGTGGAGGTCCGCGCCGGCGCAGAACACGCCACCCTCGCCGTGGAGCACGGCGACCGCCGCGTCGGCGTCGGCGTCGAACGCCCGGAACGCGTCGGCCAGCGCCTGGCCGGTCTCGCCGTCGACCGCGTTGCGCCGCTCGGGCCGCGACAGCAGCACAGTGGTCACGGGCCCGTCGCGCTCGACCCGGACCGCTTCGCTCATCGCGCCACCGCTCCGCTCACTGCGCCGCCGCTCCGCTCACCTGCGCCGCCGCTCCGATCGCCCGTCGCACGAAGGTTTCGATCGACGCGACGACCTGATCGGACCCGCCAACCGACGACGACAGCGGCCCGACCAGCGCCTCCCCGCAACCCCCGACGAGTGCCGCAGCGGTAAAGGCGACGTCCTGGGCAGGAATCTCGCCGGCGTCGATCGCGGCCCTCAACTCGTCCCCGACCAGCGAGGCATAGCGCTCGCGATAGGCCAATCGCTCGGCGTCCACCAGCGGATCGACGGGCTCGGCCAGCAGCGCCCACGCCAGCCGGCGATTCTCGAGCGCACGCCGAGCGAAGGTCGCCAGCACCGCCTCCAGCCGGTCCGCGGCGACGGGACCAGCGTGCTGTGCTGCTGCGCGCATTGCCCGTTCCTCGCCCGTGCACACGGCTCGGAACACCTCGAGGAACAGCTCGGCCTTGGAGGGGAAGTGGCGGTAAAGCGTCCCGGCGGCCACCCCGGCCCGCTCGGCGATCGCCGCCACCGACGCGCCGGCGTATCCGTCTTCCTCGATCAGCTCGCGGGCGGCCGCAAGCAGTCGCTCCCGCGTCCGAGAGGAGCCGGCAACGGCACTCACGCCGCGAGTGTGCGGTCGATTATCGCCCCCGCGTCGATGCCCGCTGGGAGCGTCCCGTACACGCGCCCGCTCCCGCCGGCCAGCCTGGCCGCACAGAAGGCATCGGCCACCGCCGGCGCGGCGAACCTCACCAGCAGCGACGCCTGAAGCGCCACGGCCAGATCCTCGACCAGCCGCCGAGCCTCGAACTGCGGCTCCCCAAGGGCGAACACCTCGGACACCTCCGAACGGACCCGCTCTAGATGGGCGTCGAGCCGGGCGTCGGCCCCGCCGCCGAGCTTGCACTCGGCCAGGAAGGCCGGCAGCCCCTCGGGCTCCTTGATCACCGCGCGCAGGACGTCGAGCGCGGCCACGTTCCCCGAGCCCTCCCAGATCGAGTTCAGCGGCGCGTCCCGGTAGAGCAGCGGCAGCCCGGAGTCCTCGACGAAGCCGTTGCCACCCAGGCACTCGAGCGCCTCGGCCGCGTGCGGCGCCGCGCGCTTGCACACCCAGTACTTCATGACCGCGGTCGCGAACCGGCGGAACGCCACCTCGGACTCCGAGTCGTACGCGCGCGCGACCCGGAGCGCCGCGACCGTCGCGCCCTCTGACTCGATGGCCAGGTCGGCCAGCACATTGCGCATCGCCGGCTGCTCGACGAGCAGCGCGCCGAACGCCGCGCGGTGGCGGGCGTGGTGGATCGCCTCGACCGTCCCGCGGCGCAGCGAGGTCGTCGCGCCGAGTAGGCAATCAAGCCGGGTGTGGTTAACCATCCAGATGATCGCGGGCACCCCGCGTCCCTCCTCGCCCACGAGCCGCCCCTGTGCCCCGCGGAACTCGACCTCGGATGACGGCAGCGACCGCGTTCCCAGCTTGTCCTTCAGGCGCTGAAACTCCATTCCCGGCCCGCGCTCGACCAGGAAGCACGACAAACCGCCGGGGGCCTGTGCCAGGACCAGAAACACGTCGCAGGGCGGATAGGAGCAGAACCACTTGTGCCCGTGGATCTCATACAGGCCATCCCCGACCGGATCGGCGCGCGTGATGTTGGCGCGCACGTCCGACCCGCCCTGGCGCTCGGTCATCGCCATCCCAGCCAGCGCGCCGTCCTCGTAATCGGCAAGCGTCAGCCGTGGTTCCCACTCGGCGGCGAGCTCGGGCGCCCCGTCGCGGAGCGCCGGCACGGCGGCGTAGGTCATCGACACCGGGCACATCACCCCCGCGTCGGCGTTGCTCCACAGCATGAACAGCGCCGCGCGGACGACATGAGCCCCCGGCTGCGGCTCTCGCCACGGCAGGCTGTGGATCCCGCGCTCCACGGCGCCGCGCAGCAGCCAGTGCCACGAGGGGTCGAGCTCGACCTCGTCGATGCGGTTGCCGTAGCGGTCGTGGGTGCGGAGGATCGGGACGTTGCGCTCGGCGCGCCGGGAGTGCTCGAGCGCCTCGAGGCTGCCGGCGAGGGCCCCCGCCTCCCGAGCCCGCTCGATCCCCCAGTCCCCGCCCTCCCGCTCGAGTCCCTCGCGCAGCGCCTGGTCGACCTCGAACAGGTTGACCGGCTGAAGGGGCGGCGCCTGGTTGAGGACCTCGCGCGCCGGGTCGCTTACGTCGACGGTAGCCATGTGAATCTGGATTCACATGCTAACGCGGCAGCCTCCGCTGTCAACGAAGGCGCCGCCGGCGGGGTGGGTGGGATCGATCTCGGTCGAGGCGAACTCGGCCGGGACGCTCGACCGGGTGCGCCGGACTCGTGCGCTCCCCGCGCGGACGATCGTCCGGCCCCGGGCCGCCGCGATCGCGCTCGCGATCTTGCTCCATCGCCGCGTCCGCCCGGGCGCGCTCCTCGCGCGCGCGGTCGCGATCCTCGGTCAGTCCGACCTCGTAGAACACCAGGGCCGTCCCCTCGACGAGCCCGAGCGCCACCAGGCCGAAGGCCAGGTTCTGCCCGAGTCCGCCGCTGAACGCGAACGCGCAGGCGATGCCCGCGATGACGAGCAGCCCGGCGGAGCCGAAGCCTACGATCCGAGATCGTGTGCTCAAGCGGCCCCGCCGGCTGTCATCACTGATTACTCGTCTGAATCGTCGTCGGCGTCGGGGACGTCGAGCTCGGCGAGCTCATCGACGAACCCCAGTGAGGAGCGACCGTCGCCGATGCCCTCCAGATCGGAGAGATCGGGCTCGGGGCCGCCGAATCCGGTCAGGCCCTCGCCGTCGGTCAGGCCGAGCTCGGCCGCCAGATCGTCGTGATCGAGCAGGCCGACGTCGTCCATGCCGCGAGGCAGTGGCTCGGCCGGCTCGATCTCGATCCGCCGGTAGCGCTTGAGCCCGGTGGCGGCCGGGATTAGCTTGCCGATGATCACGTTCTCCTTCAGGCCGACCAGGCGGTCGATCTTGCCTTCCAGAGCCGCGTCGGTCAGCACCTTGGTGGTCTCCTGGAAGGAGGCCGCCGACAGGAACGAGTCGGTGTTGAGCGACGCCTTGGTGATCCCGAGGATGATCTCCTCGGCCTGGGCGGTTTCGCCGCCGGCGTCGAGCACTGCCTTGTTGACGCGCCCGTACTCCTGGCGGTCGACGAACTGCCCCGGCAGGAGCTCGGTGTCGCCCTTCTGGTCGACTCGCACGCGCTTCATCATCTGGCGCACGATCAGCTCGATGTGCTTGTCGTTGATGTCGACGCCCTGGGACTTGTAGACCTCCTGGACCTCACGGACCAGGTAGACCTCGGTCTCGGTGCGCCCGCGCACGGCGAGCAGCTCGGCCGGATACAGCGATCCCTCGTTGAGCTGGGTGCCGGGCTCGATCTTCTCGCCCTCGCTCACGAACAGTCGCGTCCGACGGGGGAACGTGTTGCGGTGCTCCTCGCCGGTGTCGTCGGTGACCACCACCGTGACCGCCTTGTCGGACTCCTCGATCGACACCTTGCCGCCGATCTCGGCGATCTTGGCCAGGCCCTTGGGCTTGCGCGCCTCGAACAGCTCGACCACGCGCGGCAGGCCGTGCGTGATGTCCGCGCCGGCGACGCCGCCGGTGTGGAACGTCCGCATGGTCAGCTGCGTGCCCGGCTCGCCGATCGACTGAGCCGCGATGATCCCCACCGCGTCGCCCAGCTGGGCCAGCTTGCCGCTCGCCATCGAGCGGCCGTAGCAAGCCTGGCAGACGCCGGTCGGCGCCTCGCACTTGAGCACCGAGCGAACCGGGACCGTGATCACGGTGCCCTTCTCGGTGTCGTCGTGCGAGGACTCGAACAGGTCGGCCAGCTCGGCGCGATCGATCTCCTTGCCCTTCTCGACGATCACCCGACCGCGCTTGGTCGTGATGTCCTGCGCCGCGATCCGTCCGATCAGGTGGTCGTTGGGCTCACCGGTCGGCCGCAGCCCGCGGCTGTCAGCACCCGTCTCGAGCTTGGACACCGGCATCTCGATGTACTCCTCGGTGCCGCAGTCCTCCTGGCGGATGATCACGTCCTGGGAGACGTCGACCAGACGCCGGGTCAGGTAGCCCGAGTCGGCCGTACGGAGCGCCGTGTCGGCCAGACCCTTGCGGGCGCCGTGGGTCGAGATGAAGTACTCGAGCACGGTCAGACCCTCCTGGAAGGAGGCCTTGATCGGACGCTCGATGATCTCGCCCTTTGGGTTGGCCATCAGGCCACGCATGCCAGCCAGCTGCCGGATCTGCGAGAACGACCCGCGGGCTCCGGAGTTGGCCATCATGTAGATCGGGTTGAGCTCGTCCAGGTGGTCGTACAGGGCCTGCCCCACCTCGTTGGTGGCGCGGTCCCACAGCCCGGTGACGAGCTCGTGGCGCTCCTCCTGGTTGATCTCACCGTTGTCGTACTGGGCCTCGATCACCTCGAGCTCGGCCTCGTACCGCGCCAGGATCTCCTGCTTGGTCGGCGGCGTCTGCACGTCGTTCTTGGAGATCGTCACACCGGCCTGGGTGGCGAAGTGGAAGCCGACGTCCTTGAACGCGTCGAGCACCTGCGAGATGGTCGGCGCTCCGTAGAGCTGGACCAGGTCGTCGACCAGCCTCGTCGTGTCCTTCTTCTTCATCGAGCGGTTGACGAACTCATACGAGTTCACGTCGAAGCCGTCGCCGAGCGCCTCGACCAGCGCCCGCTCGATCCGGTCGTTCCACAGGATCCGGCCGACCGTGGTCAGCAGGTGGCCACCCTCACGCCCGAGCGGCCGGTACTCAGCCAGGTCGTGGAGCTTGACCACGCCGTGCTCGTAGGACCACTCCGCCTCCTGGGCGGTGCGGAACACGTGCGGACGCGGGTCGTGAGTAGCCGGGTCGATCTTCGTGAGCGCGTCGCCCTCGGGGCCGTAGGTCAGGTAGTAAGCACCGAGCACCATGTCCTGCGACGGAGTCGCCAGCGGCGCCCCGTGCGCGGGGGACAGGATGTTGTTGGCGGACAGCATCAGGATCCGCGCCTCGGCCTGGGCCTCGGCTGACAGCGGCAGGTGTACCGCCATCTGGTCGCCGTCGAAGTCGGCGTTGAACGCGTGGCAGACGAGCGGATGGACCTGGATCGCCTTGCCCTCGACCAGCACCGGCTCGAACGCCTGGATGCCCAGGCGGTGGAGCGTCGGCGCGCGGTTGAGCAGCACGGGATGCTCGTGGATGACCTCCTCGAGCACGTCCCACACCTCGGGGATCATCGAGTCGACCATCTTCTTGGCCGCCTTGATGTTCTGCGCCGACTTGCGCTCGACCAGCCGGGCCATGATGAATGGCTTGAACAGCTCGAGCGCCATCAGCTTCGGCAGCCCGCACTGGTGCAGCCGCAGCGACGGCCCGGACACGATCACCGACCGGCCCGAGTAGTCCACGCGCTTACCGAGCAGGTTCTGGCGGAACCGGCCCTGCTTGCCCTTGAGCATGTCCGACAGCGACTTGAGCGGGCGGTTGCCCGGACCGGTGACCGGTCGGCCACGCCGGCCGTTGTCGAACAGCGCGTCGACCGCCTCCTGGAGCATGCGCTTCTCGTTGTTGACGATGATCTCGGGCGCGCCGAGATCGAGCAGCCGCTTCAGGCGGTTGTTGCGGTTGATGACCCGGCGATACAGGTCGTTGAGGTCGCTGGTAGCGAACCGGCCACCGTCGAGCTGGACCATCGGCCGCAGCTCGGGCGGGATCACCGGAACGGCCTCGAGGATCATCATCTCCGGCTTGTTGCCCGAGTGCAGGAACGCGGACACGACCTTCAGCCGCTTGACCGCGCGGGCCTGCTTCTGGCCCTTGGCCGTCTTGACCTGATCCTGGAGATCGGCCGCCTCGGCCTCGAGGTCGACCTGCTGGAGCAGGTCGCGCACGGCCTCGGCGCCCATCCCGCCGCGGAAATACTCGCCGAAGCCGTACGGCGAGCCGAAGCGGTCCTTGAGCTCCCGGAAGGTGGTCTCGTCATTGACCACGTCCTTGGGCTTCATGGTCTTGAACAGCTCCCACACCTGGCGCATGCGCTCGGCCGCGTCCTCGATGTAGGCCTCGGTGTCGTCGATGTCGGCCTGGATGGCCTTCCGCAGATCCTTGAGCATCTTCTCGCGCTCCTCGTCGGAGAGCTTGGAGACGTTCGCGTCCAGCGACTCGGCCCACATGTGGTCGTCGTCTGAGAAGTCGCGCCCGGTCTTGCCGGACTCGAGGTGCTGCTCGCGACGCGTCAGCGACTCGCGCAGCTCGAGGATCCGCTCCTCCTTCTCGGCCGCATACGCGTCGAGGACCTTGTTGACCTCGCCCTCGAGGTTGTCGAGGTCCCGGGCGCGCGCCTCGTCATCGATCCAGGTCACGATCGAGGCCGCGAAGTACAGGACCTTCTCCAGCTCCTTGGGCGCCATGTCGAGCAGGTAGCCAATCCGGCTGGGCACGCCCTTGAAGAACCAGATGTGGCTGACCGGCGCGGCCAAGTCGACGTGGCCCATGCGCTCGCGGCGAACCTTCGAGCGCGTGACCTCCACGCCGCAGCGCTCGCACACGATCCCCTTGTAGCGGACGCGCTTGTACTTACCGCAGTAGCACTCCCAGTCCTTGGTCGGACCGAAGATGCGCTCGCAGAACAGGCCGTCCTTCTCGGGCTTCAGCGTCCTGTAGTTGATGGTCTCCGGCTTGGTGACCTCCCCCGAGCTCCAGGAGCGAATCTGCTTGGAGGAAGCCAGGCCGATCTCGATCGCGTCGAAATTATTGATGTCGATCAAATCGATCCCTTCTTGGTGTCTCTAGAAATCTCTTGTCTTTAGGTGGGTGGGACGAGGCCGCTAGGCCCCGTCCTCCTCCAGAACGCCTTCGGCGTCGCCAACCGGAACGTCGTCCTCGATCATCGACTCGTCGTCGTCGCCCTCAGAGTCGGCGGAGAAGTCCTCGTCCTCGAGGTCCTCGCCGGGCTCGACGTCGCCGTTGTCGTCATCGGTCTCCTCGTCCTCGGAGGCCTCGTCGGGCGTGTCGCCTTCGCTGTCGGTCGACTCATCCGCCGCGGCGCCGTCGGTGGCCCTCACGCCGCTCAGGTCGATCCCGAGCTCCTCGGCCGCACGCAGGAGGTCGTCGTCCTCCTCACGCATCTCGGCGCGCTCGCCCTCCTCGGAGACCACGTTGACGTCGAGCGCCAGCGACTGCATCTCCTTGAGCAGGACCTTGAACGACTCGGGAATCGAGGGCTCGGCGATGTTCTCGCCCTTGACGATCGCCTCGTACGCCTTGACGCGGCCGACCGTGTCGTCGGACTTGATCGTGAGCATCTCCTGGAGGGTGTACGCGGCGCCGTATGCCTCGAGCGCCCACACCTCCATCTCGCCGAATCGCTGTCCGCCGAACTGCGCCTTGCCGCCCAGCGGCTGCTGGGTGACGAGCGAGTACGGACCGGTTGAGCGGGCGTGGATCTTGTCATCGACCAGGTGCAGCAGCTTCAGGATGTACATGTAGCCGACGGTCACCTGTTCCTCGAACGGCTCGCCGGAGCGGCCGTTGAACAGCGTCGTCTTGCCCGAGGCTTGATCGCCCTCGCGCCGGCGCTTGTCGACGTCCATCCTGATGCGGCCCTCGTGCTCGTCCTGCCAGCGCACGAGCGCTTCGTCGACGTCGCGCACGGTGGCGCCGTCGAACACCGGCGTGGCCACGTAGACCTTGCCGCCATCGTCGAGCGACTCCTTGTACGCCTGCGAGCCGTCGTTGTACCAGCCGTTGGCCGCGACCCACCCGAGGTGTGTCTCGAGGATCTGGCCCAGGTTCATACGGCTCGGCACGCCGAGCGGGTTGAGGATCACGTCGACCGGGGTGCCGTCCTCCAGGAACGGCATGTCCTCGACGTCGACGATCTTGGAGATCACGCCCTTGTTTCCGTGGCGCCCGGCGAGCTTGTCGCCCTCGGCGATCTTGCGCTTCTTGGCCACGAACACGCGGACGAGCTCGTTGACGCCGGGCGGCAGATCGTCGCCCTCGTCACGGCTGAACGTCTTGACGTCGATGACGACGCCGCCCTCGCCGTGGGGAACCTTGAGCGAGGTGTCGCGGACCTCGCGCGCCTTCTCCTTGAAGATCGCGCGGATCAGCTTCTCTTCGGCCGTCAGCTCGGTCTCGCCCTTGGGCGTCACCTTGCCGACGAGCAGATCGCCGGAGCCGACCTCGGCGCCGATGCGCACGATGCCGCGGTCGTCGAGGTTGCGCAGCGACTCCTCCGAGCGGTTCGGGATGTCGCGGGTGATCTCCTCATCGCCCAGCTTCGTCGTGCGGGCGTCGATCTCGTACTCCTCGATGTGGATCGAGGTGAGCTCGTCGTCCTTGACGATCCGCCGCGACAGGATGATCGCGTCCTCGAAGTTGTAGCCCTCCCAGGACATGAAGGCGACCAGCAGGTTCTTGCCGAGCGCCATCTCGCCTGAGTCGGTGGCCGAGCCGTCGGCCAGCACGTCGCCCGCGGCGACCTGCGCCCCGACGTCGACGATCGGCTTCTGGTGGATCAGCGTGCCCTGGTTGGAGCGCATGAACTTCTGGAGGAGGTACTCGTCCTGCCCGCCACCGTCCTTGTCGACCACCATCTGCTCGGCGTCGACGTAAGAAACGGTGCCGGCGCTCTTCACCACGACCAGGTCGCCGGTGTCGACCGCCGCGCGGCGCTCCATCCCGGTCCCGACGAGCGGCGCGTCGGTCACGAGCAGCGGCACCGCCTGCGCCTGCATGTTCGAGCCCATCAGCGCCCGGTTGGCGTCGTCGTGCTCGAGGAACGGGATCATCGCGGTCGTCACTGACCAGATCTGCTCGGGCGAGACGTCGATCAGGTCGACCTCATCCGCGGTCACGGTCACGTACTGGCCGGCCTGGGTGCGGCACAGGATCTCCTCTTCGGTGAGACGACCGGTGTCGTCGACCGCCGAGTTCGCCTGGGCGATGATCCGCTCCTCCTCCTGGGTGGCGTCGAGATGCACGACCTCGTCGGTCACCTTGCCGTTCTTGACGACCCGATACGGCGTGGTCACGAACCCGTGCTCGGACACCTCCGCGTAGGAGGAGAGCGAGCCGATCAGGCCGATGTTCGGACCCTCGGGGGTCTCGATCGGGCACATGCGCCCGTAGTGCGTCGGGTGCACGTCGCGTACCTCGATCGGCGCGCGCTCCCGCGTCAGGCCGCCGGCGCCGAGGGCCGAGAGCCGTCGGCGGTGCCTGAGGCCCGCGAGGGAGTTCGTCTGGTCCATGAACTGGCTCAGCTGGCTCGAGCCGAAGAACTCCTTCAGCGCGGCCACGACCGGCCGGATGTTCACGATCGTCTGCGGCGTGATCGTGTCGGCGTCCTCGGTGGTGAGGCGCTCGCGTACGACGCGCTCCATGCGGTACAGACCGATCCGGAAGGCTTCCTGGATCAGCTCGCCAACCGTGCGCAGACGGCGGTTGCCGAAGTGCTCGTACTCGTCCAGGTGGTCCTGGATCGGCTCGCGCGGCAGCGAAAGAGCCTCGGCCGCGTAGTCCTTGGTATCGACGCTCTCATCCTCGGGCATCCCGAGCAGCCGCGGCAGGGTGATCAGCTCGCGGACCAGCGCGATGATGTCGTCGTGGGTCAGCGTGCGGGTCTCGAGGTCGATGTCGAGCCCGAGCCGTGAGTTCAGCTTGTAGCGGCCCACGCGCGTGAGGTCATAGCGCTTGGGGTCGAAGAACAGCTGGTTGAGCAGCGAGCGCGCGGCGTCGACCGAGGGCGGCTCGCCGGGGCGCTGCTTCTTGAACAGCTCGATCAGCGAGCCCTCCTCGCTGCGGACCATCTCCGGGTCGGCGTCGAGGGTCAGGCGGATGTAGAGCGAGTTGTCGAAGAGATTCAGGATCTCCTCGTCCGACGCGTAGCCCATCGCGCGCAGAAGCACGGTGACCGGCAGCTTGCGCTTGCGGTCGATGCGCACGTACACGCGGCCCTTCTTGTCGATCTCGAGCTCGAGCCACGAGCCGCGGGCCGGCATCAGGTTCGCGATGAAGACCTGCTTCTCGCGATCCTTCGGCTCCATCACGTAGGCGCCCGGGGAACGGACCAGCTGCGTGACCACGACGCGCTCGGTGCCGTTGATGATGAACGTGCCGCGCTCGGTCATCCACGGGAAGTCGCCCATGAAGACGGACTGCTCGCGGATCTCGCCCGTCTCGCGGTTGATGAAGGCGACGGTGACGGTTAGCGGACGGGCGTACGTCAGATCCTTCTCGCGGCACTGATCGAGGTCGGCCACGGGCTCGTCGAAGGTGAACTCGCCGAACTGGACGGCGAGGTTGCCGGTGTAGTCCTCGATCGGCGAGATGTCGTCGATCGTCTCGCGCAGGCCGCCGGCGGCAGGATCGGTCAGCCAATCAAAGGACTTGCGCTGGATATCAATGAGGTTGGGGACTTCAAGGACCTTGTTCAGACGCGCGAAACTCCGGCGCGTCCGGGGGGCATGAGTGGTTGCCAAGACGGCGACTCCTCGGAACGTTCGAGAGGGAGGCAGATGTGCGCTTCATCGAGGCACGTACTCCCCACGAAGCGCGACCACTCAAGATAGCACACGGCAGTGATGCCCTGTGCAGGGACGCTCAGCTCTCACGGACCCCGCCCTCGGATCGCCGCGTATGTGGCGCGGCGCCGCTTGTGCTTGGGCGGCTACGACTATTGGCTGACCGGGGCAGTGTACCCCAATTAGCAAGCCCCTCCGACCGGATTCACCGCGATTCCGTCGCGGGTCTTTTCGGGAGCGGGGAAGCGAACTCGCCGCATCCGGGAAGCGACTCGCCGGAGCCGGGAAGCGAACTCGCCGCATCCGGGAAGCGACTCGCCGGAGCCGGGAAGCGAACTCGACGGAGCCGGCGAAGCGAACTCGACGGAGCCGCGAAGCGAACTCGCCGGAGCCGGCGAGCGGACTCGTCGTGCCTGCGCGATCCACCTCGCGCCCGCCCTGCGCCCTAACACCTCGCTCCAAACGACGACCGCCCTCCCGCGCGCCGCCGTCGTCCTGCAAAACCTGCCATTTCGCCCCGCCCCGGCCGGCCGTGGCATGTGGTGCATGTGGGGCGTGCGCCAGATGCCGCGGCTCGGGGATTGGCGCTCGATTGGCAACTTATGCATGGTGTGCGGCTCCGGTACGCCGACCCGCACCACCCACCGCCCGCCCGTCCCGCCCCTCCGGCCCCCTCCGGCCGCTGCCCGCCCTCCCGCCGCTCCCGGCCCCTCCCGCGGGAAAATTCCACCATTCCAGCGATGTGTCGCCGGGAATTCCGGATTTCTCACCTGCAACCGGAGTTATCCGTCGCTAGCGGAACAGCTCGCCCGGAATGGTGGAATTTTCACGTTTCCGCTGGCGTTGGACAGCTAGCGACCCTGCTCCAGCAGGGCGTCCAGGATCTCGCCGTAGGCCGTCACGACCAGGGAGAGGTGCCCGTGATCGGGCCGCAGGTGGGCGTCGGCAGTGAGATGGTCGGCCAACCACTCGCCGTGAGCGATCGGGACGAAGCGGTCCTGCGCGCCGTGCCAGAGCGACAGCGGGGCGCGAATGTCGGTCAGGTCGAAGCCCCAGTCGTGCCCGAACGCCCGGTCGTCGTCGAACCACCCCCACACGCCGTTCGACAGCGCATGTACCGTCTCGCCGACCAGGTACGCAGCGAACTCGCCGCTCAGCGCCTGCCGGTCCACCTCTGAGACCAGATTGCCGAGCACGGCGATGATCTGGTCGCCGGTGGCTCCGCGCAGCTGCTCGGCGTGCTCAACCAGGAAGGCCTCGAACTCATCGTCGCCGGCCTGCATCGCGGCGAACTCTTCCACGTTCTCCTCGCCCATCCCGGCGGTCCAGTCGAGCCCCTCGGCGGCGAACGGCGCCGGCGACGCGATCGCAGCGGCCGCGATCACGCGGTCGGGCAGCAGCGCCGCACACGCGATCACGTGGGGTCCGCCGCCGGATGCCCCGATCGAATAGAAGCGGTCATACCCGAGCGCGTCGGCTATCGCCGCCACGTCGATCGCGCAGCTGGCCACGGTGCGACCGGCGAGGCGGGTCGAGTCTCCGAAGCCGGGGCGCGAGTAGCCGATGTGACGCAGTCCGCGCTCGGCGCCGGCCTCGATCAGCGGGTTGAAATGCGCCGCCGCGTCCGGCGTGCCGTGATGCACGATGAGCGGCAGGCCGTCCCGCGGACCGGCCGTGATCACTTCCAGCACGCGGCCATCTGGAGCCGAGACCAACTGCGCGTCCTGATCCCACACGGCCACGCGCGAACCGTAGCCGAACGGGCTGTGCGCCGCGCGATCCGATCGCGCAGCGCACGAAACCGCGTACCTACTTCAACTCGACGGTGGCGCCGGCCTCCTCGAGGTCAGCCTTGAGTTTGTCCGCCTCGGTCCGGTCGATGCCCTCCTTGACCGCCTTGGGGGCCTCGTCCACGAGCGCCTTGGCCTCCTTGAGACCCAGTCCGGTGGCGGCGCGCACGACCTTGATCACCTGGATCTTCTTGTCGCCGGCCGCCTGGAGCACGACGTCAAACGCGGTCTGCTCCTCGACCTCCTCGGCAGCGCCGTCCGCGGCCGCCGCGGCCGGCGCGGCCGCGGCCACGGCCGTCGCCGAGACGCCGAACGCCTCCTCGAGCGCCTTGATGCGCTCGGACAGCTCAAGCACGGAGATGGACTTGAGCTCGTCGATCCACTCTTGGGTGGTGGGCATGGTTCCTCCTTACGCGCCGGATTCCTCATCCGGCGCCGCTTCCTGGTCAGTTTCTTCTGGTTCGAGCGTGAGCCCGGGCTCGGCCTCAACGTCCACGATCGGTTCCTTCACCTCGGCCTCGGGCTCGGCCGCGGGCGCCTCGGCTTCCGGCTCGGCAGCAGGTGCCTCGGCCTCCGGCTCCGGCTCGGCAGCAGGTGCCTCGGCCTCCGGCTCCGGCTCAGCAGCAGGTGCTTCCGCCTCCGGCTCCGGCTCCGGCTCAGCAGCAGGTGCCTCGGCCTCCGGCTCCGGCTCAGCAGCAGGAGCTTCCGCCTCCGGCTCGGCAGCAGGTGCTTCGGGCTCGGCGGCCGCCGCCGGCGGCGCCTCGCCGCTGACGAGCCCCTGATCCGCGATCGCCTGCAGCTGGATGGCCAGGCCGGCGATCAGCGCGTTCAGCCCGCGCACCAGGCCGGTGATCGGCGCTGCGATCGTTCCGACGAGCTGCGCGTGCAGCACCTCACGTGCCGGCAGCCGCGCGATCGCCACTACGTCGGCCGCACTCAGCGTGTTCGAGTCCATCAGCCCGCCCTTGAACTCGAGCGTGTGCATCGCACGCGCCGCGTCGTTGAGCGCCTTGGCGGCCACCGCGGCATCGCCGGTCACGAAGGCCAGCGCGGTCGGTCCCTGGAGTAGCGCCTTCAAGCCATCGGCGCCCGCCTGGTCAGCCGCCCGCTCGGTCAGTGAGTTCTTGACGATCCTGAAGCGAGTCCCGGACTCGCGCAGCCGCTGTCGCAGATCGGCCGCCTGCGCCACCGAGATCCCGCGATAGTCGACCGCGAAGATGGCGTCGGAGGACTTGATCTGGTCGGCGATCTCGTCAACGACTGCTGATTTCTGGTCTCGGTTCATGTCATCTCTCTTCTGAAACGCAAAACGCCCGCTTGGTGGCGGGCGTCGAATGCAGAACCGAAGATCCGGCTCATGCCAACTCGAGGCTCCGCCTACCCCGGGCTTACGGACCGCCGGGGGTCTCGGGCAGTGCTCTGATCAGTCAGTTTAGGCCGCTACCGGCTCCTCGACAATGTCACGGGTACGCGTGGGGTCGACCTTGACGCCCGGTCCCATCGTGGTGGCCACGGTCACCGAGCGGATGTAGCGACCCTTGGCCGCCGACGGCTTGGCCCGGATCAGCTCCTCGATCACCGCCGCGTAGTTCTCGAGCAGCTTGCGCTCCTCGAACTCGCGCTTGCCGATCACCAGGTGGACGATGGCGTTGCGATCGGTGCGGTACTCGACCTTGCCGGCCTTGGATTCCTCCACCGCGCGCGCCACATCCATCGTGACCGTCCCGACCTTCGGGTTCGGCATCTTTCCGGCCGGCCCGAGGATCCGGCCCAGCCGCCCGACTACGGGCATCAGGTCGGGCGTGGCGATCGCCACGTCGAAGTCGTCGAAGCCATCCTGGATCCGCTGGGCGAGGTCCTCCGCGCCCACGACGTCGGCACCGGCCTCTTCGGCCTCGCGGGCCTTATCGCCCTGGGCGAACACCGCAATCTTCACGTCCTTGCCCAGCCCGTTCGGCAGCGCGATCGTGCCGCGCAGCTGCTCGTCGGCGTGGCGGACGTTCAGACCCGTGCGCACGTGTACCTCTACCGACTCGTTGAACTTCACGCGCGCGAGCTGCTTGATCAGCCCGACCGCCTCGGCCGGCGAGTACTCGCGCTCGCGGTCATATCGCTTCTTGGCCTCGTCGTATGTCTTTCCGTGATGTGCCATCTAGACGACCTCCACACCCATCGAGCGTGCCGTGCCGGCGATGATGCGCGCGGCGGCGTCCACGTCGCCGGCGTTCAGATCCTTCATCTTCTTCTCCGCGATCTGGCGCAGCTGATCCTGCGTGATCTGCGCGACCTTGGTGCGGTTGGGCTCGGCCGAGCCCTTCTCGAGCCCGAGCGCCTGCTTGATCAGCACCGCGGCCGGCGGGCTCTTGGTCACGAATGTAAACGAGCGGTCCTCGTAGACGGTGATCACCACGGGGATCACCGTGCCGAGGTCGCCCTGCGTCTGAGCGTTGAACGCCTTGACGAACTCCATGATGTTGACGCCGTGCTGGCCGAGCGCGGGGCCCACCGGCGGCGCCGGCGAAGCCTGCCCGCCGACGGCTTGCAGCTTGATCTGAGTCAGAACCTTCTTTGCCATAACAATCCCTAGATCTTCTTCACCTGGTCGAACCCGACTTCCACCGGCGTCTCCCGGCCAAAGATCGACACCAGCACCTTCAGGCGCTGCGCGTCCTCGTTGACCTCGGAGATCTCACCCGAGAAGTCCGACAGCGGGCCGGAGACAACCTTGACCGATTCCCCGATCGAGAACTGGGCGCGGCTCGGGCGCCGCTCGGCGACCTCGCGATGGAGCAGGCGGTTGACCTCCTCCTGGGTCAGCGGCACGGGCTCCTGGGAGGCTCCGACGAACCCGGTAACCCCGGGCGTGCCCTTCACCAGCGACCACGAGTCCTCGTTCAAATCCATGTTGACGAGCACGTAGCCCGGCATCGTCCGCTTCTCGACCGTGATCTTCTGGTTGTCCTTCATCTCCGAGACCGACTCGGTGGGGACGACGATCTGCCGGACAGCCTGCTGCTGCCCGAGCGAAACGATCCGATGCTCGAGGTTGTGCTTGACCTTGTTCTCGTGACCCGAGTATGTGTTGACGACGTACCAGCGAAACATGCTTGTTCGAGTTAGGCCCTCCAGCCTCGGCGCCCGGTGGCGCCTACTTCAAGATGAAAGTCACGAGCTTCCCGGCGACCCAATCGGCCGCGCCGAGAAACGCGGCGGCCACGATCACGAAGCCGATCACCACGCTGGTGGCCTGCATCACCTGGCGGCGATCGGGCCACTGTACTCGTTGCAGCTCGCGCCAGCTTCCCTGCAGGAACCCGATGACCCGCGTGATTAGGTTCTCTCGCGCCTCGACCTGGCCCCGGCCCGGGATGGCTACCGTGCCGGCGCTCGCCCCACCATCGTAGCCACCGCCGTCGGCACCGCGACCACGACGGCCTCGCCGGCCCCCGTCGCCGCCGTCCCCGCCGCCGACCGCGATCGACTCCTCGACCTCCTGCTCGAACTCCGCCTCGTCGGCCTCGTCGCCGGGCTCCGGCTCGTCGGGCCGTCCGAACTCGAGTTGCTCTTCCGCAAGCTCGGCGTCCGGCGCGGCCTGCTTGAGCGGATCGGCGGAGCCGTTGTCCTCGATCCCGTGCTCGTGCTCGTCCGCAAACGATCGCTCGGTCGCCGTGGGCAGTCCGAGACGCGGATCCACGCCCTCAGCGGGCTGGCGCGAACGCCGTTGATTGGCGCGTTTGCGGTTACGAGCCACGGATCGCCCCGGTCAGCTCAGCGCGTCTCGCGGTGAGGCGTGTGGCACCGACACCAGCGGCAGTACTTGCGCAGCTGCAGTCGCTCCGGGTTGTTCCGCTTGCTCTTGTTGGTTTGGTAATTGCGGCGCTTGCACTCTTCACACGCGAGAGTGGCAGCGATCCGAACGTCTCCACGAGCCATGGTGGGCGCTTCTTTTCTAAGTGGGTCAGGATCCGGCGTCCGGACCGCGGGCGCGAAAACGAACGCCGCCCGGCGCCGGTCCTCAGTGTAGCGGGCCCCCACCCACCCCGGCGCGGGTCTAAGGCGCCGCCGTCAGGGGGTATCGACGAGCTACAGGGTGCCGCCGTCAGGCGCCGCCGACAAATTCCATTACTCGACCAGCTCGACCGGCGATACCTCCAGGTCCAACCACCGATCGCCGCGCAGGATTCGGACCGGCATCGGATGCCCGATCGCTTCCTGGCCCATCAGTCGCTGCACGTCGTCAACTCGCTCGATCGACTGGCCGTCGAGCTCGACGATCAGGTCCTCCCCCCTCAGGCCGGCCCGCTGGGCCGGGCTACCGGGCGAGACATCGCTGATCTCGACCCCCGCTGAACGTCCGAGTCTCACGCGCGCGTGAGGCGGAAGCGGACGAGGTCCGGCCGCGATCCCGATCCAGGCGCGCCGCACGCGCCCGTCGCGCATCAGCGCCCCGATGATCTGGCGCGTGGCCACGTTGATCGGCACGGCCAGCCCGAGCCCGACGCCCGCCACCGCGGTGTTGATCCCGATCACCCGCGCCGATGAGTCGACCAGCGCGCCTCCGGAGTTGCCCGGGTTCAACGCCGCGTCGGTCTGGATCACGTTGTCGATGTGACGGACGGTCCGGCCGGCCCGGGCCGGCAGCGAGCGCCCGAGCGCCGAGACGACGCCGGCGGTGACCGAACCGGCGAATCCGTTGGGGTTGCCGATCGCCACCACCAGCTGGCCGACCCGCAGCTTCTCGGCCTCGCCGAGCGTAGCCGGGATGAGCCCGTCGCCCTCTGCCCTGAGCACGGCCAGATCGGTGAGGCGGTCGACGCCGACCACCCGCCAACTCAGCTCGCGGCCGTCCACGAACGTGGCCCGGCCGGTGCGGGCGCGAGATTGAGCCCCGCCGACTTGGGTGGGACCTGACACGACGTGGGCCGAGGTAACCAGGAACCCGTCCGGAGTCAGTGCTACCGCGCTACCGGCGCCGGCCGGCACCTGCCCACCGCGGCCCCGCCGCATGACGCGCAGGTTGGCCACGCTGGGCGCGATCCGCTCCGCGACGTCGACGACGACCCGTGAGTAGGCGTCGAGCGCCTCGGCCTCGCGCTGCTCGGCCTCGTGCTCGTGTTCGTTTCGCTCGGCAGTCGTGCTCATCGGACTACAGGCTCACCGTCACGGTGCGCTCCTCGGCGCCCCGGAGGATCGTCAACTCGAGCTGGCCACCCGTCTGTGCGCCGTCGAGCGTCTCATACAGCGCCTCGATCCGGTCCATATCGCGGCCACCGGCGGTGATGATCAGATCGCCCCGCTCGAGGTCGGCGCGGTCAGCCGGGCTGCCGCGCTCGACGCCGCGGACCAGGATGCCGTCGCGCTCGGGCAGGCCGACCGCGCGTCGCAGGCGCCGGGCGACCCGCGGCGGAGCGACCGCCACGCCGAGCCGCGCGCGCTTGGGGGCCTCGCCCCGGCTCAGCTTCTCGACCCGCTCGCGCGTGGCGCGATCGGCCGGAACGGCCAGGATCAGTCCGCCGTCGGCCCGGACCGCGTTGACGCCGAGCAGCCGGCCGGCGCCGTCGATCAGCGGACCGCCAGAGGAGCCGCGTGGGAGCGGCGCCGTGTGCTCGATCGCGCCGTGGACCCGGCGCCCGCGGGGGCCCCGGAAGCTGCGCGCGGTCGAGGAGACGAAGCCCGGCGTGACCCGCAGGCCACGACCGCCGGGATTGGCCAGGGCCAGGACCGAGCGGCCGATCGGCAGCGACTCGACGTCCTCCTCGGCCCACGGGAGCGGCTCGATGCCGGCCGTGTCGACCTCGATCACGGCGAGGTCGAGGTCCGGATCGGTGGCGAGGACCTTGCCGGCCTCGCGCCGACCGTCGCCGAAGGTCACGGTCACCTCGTCGCCCCGCAGGTTGTGGGCGTTGGTGAGGATGCGGTTGGAGTCGAACACGAACCCGGAGCCGCGGCCCCAGCCTTGCCCGAGCCCGATCACCGCGGGGCCGGTGCGCTCGGCCGCGGTCTGGATCGCGCCCTCCAATTCTTCAAGTACAGCCATGTGGTTACTCCTTACTTGCAATGTGCAAGTGACAACTGTACCACCGACTAGAATCCGAGTAATGGACCAGGCACTCGCCGACGCGCTCACCACGATCGGGGATCGCTGGACGCTGCTGGTCATCGCGGCGCTGCTCGACGGGCCGCGCCGGTTCGGGGACCTGCAGGAAGAGGTGCAAGGGATCGCGCCTAACGTCCTCACGCAGCGGCTGCGCCAGCTCGAGCGCAACGCGCTCGTCGTGGCCCGGCCGTACTCTGAGCGCCCGCCCCGGTTCGTCTACGAGCTGAGCGCGGCCGGCCAGGAGCTGGCCGGGGCCCTGCGCCTGATCGCCGGCTGGGGAGCGCGCAACGCCGAGGACGCCATCGCCCCCCAGCACTCGGTCTGCGGAACCCCGATGGAGGCGCGCTGGTGGTGCCCGACCTGCGAGCGCGTGGTCTCCGAGGACCACGACGACGAGCTGCACTACGCCTGAGTAGGGGCCGCCTGCGGCGGCATCCGTCGGACGTGGCGCGGCAGGCCGCGTCTGCGAGGCATGGATGCCGAGCGCGGCCGTCGCCGCGACCGCCGTTCCGCCGGGGGTCCGTGCCCGGCGGCCGCACGGCCACCTCTTGCGGCCCGCGCTCGGATGCCCGGCCGGACGGGGCAAATTCCAGCATTGCCGACACGCCCCATCGGCAGCGCAGGATCTTGCCTGGTCACGGGGCGGAATCCTGCACGGCCGAGGCGAGTAGCCCGGAATGCTGGAATTTGCCCGGCCGCGCGGGGGAGATCGCGGGGAGGTCGCGGGCGAGCGCGGTGCGGGACTGGACGGGCCCTCTTGGCCCCACGGACGCCGCGAAGCGGCCCATCCCCACGCTGAGAGGTCTCTCACCACTAAGGCGCCGCCCCGGCCGGGCAGTAGAGAATGCGCGCACATGCTCCGCCTTCTGGGGATCGCGATCTCGATTGGGCTGGCCGATTCGCTCAACCCGAGCACGATCGCGCCGGCGCTGTACCTCGCTACCGGCGAGCGGGCCCGCGAGCGCGTGGCGGAGTTCACCTTTGCGGTGTTCGTGGTCTATTTCGTCGGTGGCGCGGCGATCGCGCTAGGGGCGCGCCAGCTGATCGGGCCGCTCTTACCACACCCGCGCCACCACATCGCGGACATCGTGGAGCTGGCGGTCGGCGTGGCGATGATCGGCGCGGCCGCGTTCCTGTGGCGCCACCGCGACCGGCTGGCCGAGCGCGATCCGCCCGACTTCGATCCCCACGGGCGTTCGAGCTGGGTGCTCGGGGCCTCGATCACCGCGGTCGAGTTGCCGACCGCTTTCCCCTACTTCGCCGTGATTGCCGCCATCATCGGGGCGGACCTGGGACCGATCCGAGACCTCGTCCTGCTGTTCGTCTTCAACGTGTGCTTCATCCTGCCGCTCCTGGCCATCCTCTGGACGCTCACCTTCGGCGGCGACCACGCCGATCGGTGGCTCAACGCCGGCCGGAGCTTCCTCGAGCGACACTGGCCATCGGTGCTGGCCGGCCTTGCGCTGGTGGCGGGCGTGTTCGTCGCCCTCCTAGGCGTCACTGGAATCGCCGCCACCCACTCGGGCTTCATCCGCCGGCTGCACCGCACCCTTCACGGCTGACCTGCGCCTGCCATGAGCTCGTACGTAGACCTCGAGCAGATTCTCCGGCTTCAGGGCGTGATGGGCTCGGATGCCGGGACGATCGTCACCTCTGTGCTGACGAGCATGACCGATGCAATTGCGGAGGTCGAGGATGGAATGGCGGCCGACGACCTCGACCGCGTGACCCGCGCCGCTCACCGCTGCCGCAACGACGCCCTCGCACTCGGCGCGCGGCCCCTGCTGAAGGCCCTCACCGACCTCGAGGCGGCCGCACGCGACTACGACGGCGCCCGAGCGAGCCAGGCGCTGATTCGCGTGCGCGAGGTCTGGCCCCCCACGCGGGAAGAGCTTGCGGCAAGCGCCAACCCTCCATAACCCCCGGCCAATCCAGCCGGCATTGACCGGCAGCATCTATTAATCCTGCATGCGTGAGTCAAGCTCGCGCGTCGGGGAACCGATTAGGGCGTCATGGAGGGACGCGTGCTGATCGTCGACGATCACGACTTCAACTTGAAGCTGCTGGAGCGGTTGCTCGAACTCGAGGGCCGCGAGGTGCGCGCCGCCGACTCGCTCGCGGCCGCCGAGCAGGCGCTGGCGGAGGAGGAGCCGGCGATGATCGTGATCGATCTGAACCTGCCCGACGGCAGCGGCCTGGAGCTGACGCGCAAGCTCAAGTCCGAGCCGCGGACGGCTTCGATCCCGATCGTCGCCTGCACCGCGGCGGTCATGCACTCAGACGAGGAACGGGCGCTCGCGGCGGGCTGCGACGCGTTCGTCTCCAAGCCGATCGACATGGGGCGCTTCTCGACGATCGTCTCGGCGATGCTGTCGTAGGCGACACGCGGGCCCCCGCCCCCGCCGGCTGCCGGCAGTCCGACCCCTTGTAGTGTTCGGCGTAGAGTGGATTTCGCGTTTTCAGATCGCTGCCAGGAGTTGCGTGAGCGTCTGCTCGCGTTCATGGGCGAGTACGTTTACGCGGCCGAGCCCGTCTTCCACGAGCAGCTCTTAGCCTCGGGCGACCCGCACTCGCATCCGCCGGTGATCGAGGAGCTCAAGGAGCGCGCCCGCGAGCTCGGACTTTGGAATCTCTTCCTGCCCGAGCCGACCGAGGATGTCGATGTCCCGGGCTTGAGCAACGCCGAGTACGCCCCGCTGGCCGAGATCATGGGCCGCAGCCACATCGCCCCCGAGGCGTGCAACTGTGCCGCCCCTGACACCGGCAACATGGAGGTGCTCAACCAGTTTGGGACCCCGGAGCAGAAGGAGCGCTGGCTGGCGCCGCTGCTCGAGGGGGAGATTCGCTCCGCGTTCGCGATGACCGAGCCGGCGGTGGCGAGCTCTGACGCGACCAACATCGAGCTGCGAATCGACCGCGACGGCGACGAGTACGTGCTGAACGGCCGCAAGTGGTGGATCTCCGGCGCCATGCGCGAGCGCTGCAAGATCCTGATCGTGATGGGCAAGACCGACCCCGACGCGCCGACCTTTAGACAGCAGTCGATGATTCTGGTCCCGCGCGAGACCCCCGGCGTGACGATCGTGCGCAACCTCCCGGTATTCGGCTACGTCGACCAGGAAGGCCACGCCGAGATCACCTTCGAGGACGTACGGGTGCCGGCCTCGAACATGCTCAGCGAGGAAGGCCACGGCTTCCTGATCGCCCAGGGCCGCCTGGGACCCGGCCGCATCCACCACTGCATGCGCACGATCGGCGCGGCCGAGCGCGCGCTCGAGTTGATGTGCGCCCGCGCCGCCTCCCGGGTCACCTTCGGTCAGCCGGTGGCCGAGCGCGCCAACGTGCAGGACTGGATCGCCGAATCCCGGATCGAGATCGACATGGCCCGCCTGCTCACGCTCAAGGCGGCCTGGCTGATGGACACCGTCGGCAACAAACAGGCCCGTACCGAGATCGCCGCGATCAAAGTCGCCGCACCGAACGTCGCGCTCAAGGTCATCGACCGCGCCATCCAGGTACACGGCGGCGGCGGGGTCTCAGACGACTTCCCCCTCGCCTCCATGTACGCGCACCTGCGCACGCTCCGACTCGCTGACGGACCCGACGAGGTCCACAAACGCTCGATCGCACGAACCGAGCTCCGCAAGGTGGCCGCCCCGCAGGCGGTCGCCGGCTCGACCGCCTAGCGCCGACCGCCGACCGCCGAGCGCCGACCGCCTAGCGCCGCGCGGTAGCGAACGCCGCGACAGCCGCGGCCCACAGGCCGCCGGCCATCAGCAAACGCTCCGCAAGGACCGCGCTCGTGGCCAACATGCCGATGCCACAGGCGAGCAGCACGATTCCGATCAGGGCCAGGTCGTTGCGACGCGTCGTGCTCATCTTCGAGCCATTAATCGGCACGGCGGTATCGGTGCTTGACCGGAGCGGCCCAACGCCCGATATACGGATCGGACCCATGGGAATGGACACGCCACTGCGCCGCAATCGCGACTACATGCTCGTATGGGCAGGTCAGGGCGTGTCCGAGCTCGGGTCGCAGATCTCGACCGTCGCCTATCCGTTGCTCGTCCTCGCGCTGACGCACTCGCCGGCGAAGGCCGGACTGGTCGGACTCGCAGCGACGCTGCCGCTGCCGCTGCTGGCGCTCCCAGCCGGCATGCTCGCGGACCACGGTCTTCTACGCGTCGAGCGTCCTCGGTCCGCCGGTGGGCGGGCTGCTGTTCGCGATCGCGCGCGCAGTGCCGTTCCTGGCCGATGCTGTCTCCTACGCGTTCTCGGCCACGGCAAAGCTCCTCACCCGCGCCAAGTTCCAGGTCGAGCGCACGCAGGAGCGCGGCAATCTGGCCGCCGAGTTCACGTCGGGCCTGCGGTGGTTATGGCGCCAACCGCTCCTGCGGACCTGTTCGCTCCTCACGGCTGCGGCGAATCCGACGTGGCGCGCGCTGTATCTGATGCTCGTCGTGCTGGCCAAGCGTCATGGCGCCTCCTCGGCGCTTGTCGGGGTCATGTTCGCGATGATCGCCGCTGGAGGGCTGCTCGGCGGGCTCCTCGCCGGGTCCCGGTTCGCCGAGCGAATCTCGGCACGGAGCGCGGTCCGCTTCGACATCTGCGTCACGGCGCTGCTGATGCCGCTGCTGCTGATCGCGCAGGGGACGCTGTTCACCGCTCTGATCGTGGCGCTGATCGAGATTCCGGCCCCGATCGCTAACTCCCAGATTGAGGGCCTGCGCGGAACGCTCGCCCCCGAGTACATGCAGGGTCGAGTCCACGCCGCCGCCGGCACGCTGTCTCAGTCCCTGGGCTGGGCCGGACCGCTGGCGATCGGCTTGGCCCTCCAACACTTCTCGAGCACGACGAGCATCCTCATCCTTTGCGGCTGGGCCCTGCTAGCGGCGCTCGGGGCACTGTTGCTGCCTAGCATGCGGGGCGATCGCCAATGGGAGACCTCGCTGGCAGAACTTTCCTGATCACCGGCGCCAACACCGGCATCGGCAAGGAGACGGCGCGGGCGCTCGCGAGTCGCGACGCGCGCGTATATCTCGCGTGCCGCTCGCAGGAACCCGGGCGCCGGGCGATCGAGGAGATCTCGGCCCAGACCGGCAACCCCGGGCTGCAGCTGCTGGCGCTCGACCTCGGCGACCTGGCCTCGGTCAGGCGCTGCGCCGAGGAGTTTCTGGCCACCGGAGAGCCACTCCATGTGCTGATCAACAACGCGGGCGTGGCCGGCGCGCGCGGGATGACCGAGAGCGGGTTCGAGCGGACGTTCGGGACCAACCATGTCGGCCCGTTCCTGCTCACCAGCCTGCTGCTCGATCGGCTGCGCGCCAGCGCACCGGCGCGCATCGTCAACGTTGCCAGCGTCGCCCACTACGAGGCGCCCGGGATCGACTGGCAGGCGGTGCGCCGGCCCACGCGCACGATCACTGGGATGCGCGAGTATCGGGTATCGAAACTCGCCAATGTGCTCCACGCCCAGGAGCTGGGCCGACGGCTCGAGGGGACCGGGGTCACCACGTACGCGCTCCATCCGGGCGTGATCGCATCCGACATCTGGCGCCGGGTGCCGTGGCCGGCGCGCTCGATCATGAAGTCGCGCATGGAGTCACCCGAGCACGGCGCGAGGACCTCGCTGTACTGCGCCACCTCCGCGGAGGTGGCGGGCGAGAGCGGTCGCTACTACGACGACTGCCGCGCCGAGGAGCCCGCCGCCGCGGCCACGGCGGAGCTGGCGAGCGAGTTGTGGCGTCGCAGCAGCGAGTGGACCGAGCAGACCGTCAGCGCCTGAACGATCACCGCCACCGCCGCTCAGGCGAACACGAGCTCGCGCTCGCCTGAGCGGACGGCGAAGCCGAACTACGGAGCCGGAACGAGCTCCCGCAGCGTGTTGTTTGCGTCGTCGACGAAGTAGACGCCGTCGACCCCGGGTGACACGGTCAGGCCGAACAGCGCACCCGCGCCGCCGGTCGCGTCAGCCGAGATGTCTGTCTGCGAGCCGGACGGCGTGGTCTCGACGATGTTGCCGTCGCCACCGTTGGCGGTGAGGATGTCGCCGTTAGGCGCGAGCGTCATCCCAAGCGGGCCGTTCAGATCGCCCCCGGATGACACCGTGGGCCCGCCGTGACGGACTGGGAATTGACGGAACGGCGCGTCGGGGATCGCGGCAATCCGGCTGTTCTGCGTGTCGGCGACGTATAGCGTCCCATCCGGGGCCAGGGCGTCGCCGGTCGGCCCGACCACCAAAGCGTTCGGATCCGTGCGCTCGGCGAAGCCGGTGGCGATCACGTGCTCGTCGAGCACGATCGGGCGCACGCCCGGGATCGTCAGCAGCTCGATGCGGACGACGGTCCCGTGGTTGACGACGTTGCCAGGCACGCTCGGCCCACCGGTGTCGGCGGCCACCGTGCCGTTCAGCACGTTGGTGACGTACAGCGTGGTGAAGATGCCGTAGTCGGACGCGGCCATGTCCCAGGGGCCGTTGATCGGGCCGCCGGCGATCGTCTCGACCACCTGCCCGTCGCTGTTGAGCACAATCAGGCATCCAGCCTGCGCCGTGGCCGACGTTCCGTCCGTGGTCGGCAGGCTGCCGACGATCACGTAGCCGGTGCGGGTGACGGCCAGCGCCGTGGTCAGTCCGACCCCGCCTGGGCACGCCGGGTCACTGATCTGCGCGAACTGCTTGGCGGTGCCTTGGGTGTTGTTTCCGGTCGGCGGGATCTGCACGATCGTCGTGCCGGTCCCCTGCTCGCCGCTCGGCGCTGAGGAATTGTTGAAGTTGCTGACCAGCAGATGGCCGCGCTTGAGCGCTCCAATGCTGTTGGGCACGGTCACGATGCCGTACGGGTTCTGGTCCCCGTTCATCGGCACCGTGGTCGCAATCGGTGACGGATTGGGCTGGAAGTTCGCAATGAACGGCCTGGCCTGAGCCGCCGCCGCGGCGATCCCCAGTCCCCCGCAGACGGAGACGAAGAGGGCGACGGACATTCCAAACCATCGTCCGGCCTTTAAGCGTGCGCGTCCCCGCGGAGCGCGTGAAGTCCGACTCACCGGCATGCTCTCTCCTCCTACGGTTGGTGATTGCTAACGATTGCAATGACGCCGGTTCGTCACCCAACCTTCCCGACCCCGATCTGGACTTCACGCGAAAGACACAGGCGTTAACCCACGGTCTCACCGGGTAACGACGGTCCGGAGCTCGGCGTGGGTGTTCAGACCGCCCGGCCGGGTGTAAATGGCGCGAGGAAGGCGGGACGCTCACCAGGCGCGTCGCCGGCCTCGCGCCAGCCGGTAGATTGGCGCGATGCGATTCGTCCACACCTGCGTCCGCGTACAGGACCCCGATGCCTCCGAGCGCTTCTACAACCTGCTCGGGTTCGAGCGCCGCGGTCGCCTCAACTTCGAAACCGCCTACAACATTTACATGGGCCTCCCCGGGGACGGCGACACGCTGGAGCTCACCGTCAACCGTGGCCGCGAGGAGTCCTACGACCTCGGCGACGGCTACAACCACATGGCGCTCGTGGTCGAGGATCTCGACGCGCTACTCGCCAAGCTGGCGGGCGAGGGGATCGAACCCGAGCGGCCGCCGTACGCGCCCGGCGGCCGACCCGAGGTCGGCCGCATCTGCTTCGTCGCCGACCCCGACGGTTACCGCATCGAACTGATCGACAGGGACTTCCCGACGCCTCAAGATCCGGACGACTGAGGCGCCGCCGACGTCCTGAATCCCATCCCTCTCGCGGGAGTAGAGTGGCCCTACCACCGTCCGAGAGGAGAGGGCATGTACGAGAAGGATGGCGAGAAGTACTTCATCGTCGACGGCCATCAGCACTTCTGGGACGCCAGTCCCGATAACTGGGTCAAGGGGCAGGAGCAGTACGCCAAGGGTTGGATCGAGTGCTTCCACGCCTACATGGGCCTCGGGCCGGCCGACACGCACTGGCCGCTCGAGAAGTTCCAGAAGTACTCCGAGGACGACTACATCCACGACGTGTTCGAGGAAGGCCACATCGACCACGGCATCCTTCAGTCGACCTACCTCAAGGAGTGGTACACGGAAGGCTTCAACACGGCCGAGCGCAACGCGCGGATGGTCGAGCGGTTCCCGGACAAGCTGATCGTCAACGGACGTTTTGACCCGCGCGAGGGCGAGGCCGGGCTCAAGCAGCTCGAGGAGGACGCCCAGCGTTATCACCTCAAGGGAGTCAAGGTCTACACGGCCGAGTGGTACAAGGGCTCGCGCGGCTGGAAGCTGACCGATCCCGAGGCGCAGATGTTCCTCGACAAGTGCAAGGAGCTGGGGATCAAGAACGTCCACGCCCACAAGGGCCCGACGATCTGGCCGCTGGACAAGGACGCGTTCGATATGAACGACATCGACGTCGCCGCCACCAACAACCCCGAGCTGAACTTCATCGTCGAGCACGTGGGCCTGCCGCGCATCGAGGACTTCTGCTTCATCGCCACGCAGGAGCCGAACGTGTACGCCGGACTGGCGGTGGTGATCGGCGGCCTGATGCACGCCCGCCCGCGGTTCTTCAACAAGGTGATGGGCGAGCTGCTGTTCTGGGTCGGCGAGGACAAGCTGCTGTTCGGCTCGGACTACGCCATCTGGGAGCCGAAGTGGCAGGTCGAGGGGTTCATCGACTGGACGATTCCTGACACCGAGGAGTACTCGGACTACGCGCCGGTCACGACCGCGGCCAAGAAGAAGATCATGGGGCTGAACGCGGCCAAGCTCTACGACATCGAGGTGCCCGCGGAGCTCCAACTGCAGAACGGCGGCACCCCGGCGGCAAAGGACGACGCGCAGCTCGTCGAGTCCGCGTGACGTGATCAAAGAGCGCGTGATCGACGCGCTCGCCGAGGTCTACGACCCCGAGCTCGATGAGCCGATCACCAGGCTCGGGTTCGTGGCCTCCTGCGAGGTCAGCACCGACGGCGACGTCGAGGTCGTCCTGCGGCTCCCCACGCCGCAGTGCGCGCCGAATTTCGCGTTCTTGATGGCGGCCGACGCGCGCCGGGTCGTGCGCCGGCTGCCCGAGGTCCGCGAAGTGACGATCAAGCTCGAAGACCACTACACGGGCGCGGAGATCAACGCCGCGCTCGGTCGCGGTGAGGGCTTCACCGGGGCGTTCCCCGGCGAGACCGTCGACGACGACCTGGCCGCCCTGCGCGAGCTGTTCCTGCGCAAGGCGCTGGTCGGGCGTCAGTCACGGCTGTGCGAGGGCCTCCTCGCCCAGGGCGAGAGCCCCGCGCAGATCACCGCGCGCCGGCTCGAGGACCTGCCCGCCTTACCCGACGCGCGCCGGTGCCTGGAGCTTCGGCGCCGGCTCGGTCTGCCCCACGATCCGGGCTCGCCGGCGTTCGTGCTCCCAAGCGGCGAGCCGGTGGCGGCAGCCGAGCTGAAGCGCTGGCTGCGCACGGCGCGGCTCGTCCGCATGAGCCTCGAGGTGAACGGCGGCATCTGCCGCTCGCTTCTGCAATTCCGCCACGGCGTGGAAATCGACGATCCCGAGGAGGTCCTGACATGAAGGCGGCGAGGCTGCACGCCTACCACGAGGCGCTCAAGCTCGAAGAGGTCGACGAACCCAAGATCGTCGGTCCGCTCGACGTGATCGTGCGGATCGGCGCGGCCGGGCTGTGCCGCACCGACCTCCACATCCAGGAGGGTCAGTGGGCGGAGAAGTCGCAGGTCGTGCTGCCCTACACGCCCGGTCACGAGAACGCCGGCTGGGTCCACGAGGTCGGCTCGGCCGTGACGAACGTCGAGGTCGGGGACACGGTGATCGTGCATCCGTTCATCACCTGCGGGCTATGCAGCGCGTGCCGGCGCGGCGACGACATGCACTGCGTGAACGGTTCGTTCCCCGGCATCAACCGCGACGGCGGCTTCGCCGACTTCCTCCAGACCTCGGCCCGCTCGGTCGTCAAGCTCGCCCCCGGCCTCGAGCCCAAGGACATCGCCGCGCTGGCCGACGCGGGCTTGACGGCGATCCACGCGGTCAAGAAGGCGATCCCGGTGCTCGAGCCCGGGACAACCGCGGTCGTGATCGGCGCCGGCGGTCTCGGTCACATCGGCGTCCAGTGCCTCAAGGCCATGACCTCGGCGACGGTCATCGTGGTCGACCCGTCCGAGAAGGCGCTCGCCCTGGCCGGTGAGATGGGTGCCGACCAGACGGTCAAGGTCGACGGCTCAAAGCACGTCGAGACGGTCAAGGAGATGACCGATGGGTTCGGCGCCGAGGCGATCATCGACTTCGTCGGCGAGAAGGGCGCGATCGAGGACGGGATCGCGATGGTGCGCGACGGCGGCTTCTACTACGTGATCGGCTACGGCGAGAACATCGACATTCCCACGATCGACGTCATCTCGCGCGAGATCTCGTTCATCGGCAACCTGGTCGGCACCTACACCGACCTCGAGGAGCTGATGACGCTGACCGCCCAGGGTCAGGTCACGCTACACACGAGCACCTATCCGCTCGACGCGATCAACGATGCGATGGCCGACCTCGACGGCGGCCGGTTGCAGGGGCGCGGGATTCTGATCCCGGCCGGCGGTTAGCCGATCGTTGCGTCGGGAAGAAACTCCGAAATAGTCGGAGTTTCTTCCCACGCGGTCACGCGGCGCGCGCCTCGGGCAAGCTGGGGTCCCAGGGGATGTCGTCGATCACGTCGGGGCAGAGGCCCACCGGTGCCGCCCTGACCAGCTCGAAGACCATCCGGATCTTGTCCGGCAGGAACTCCAGGCAACGCAGGTTGCGGCAGTTCTCGACCATGATGCGCACGGTCGACATCCCCATCACACCCGGGCCCCGCTGCATCCCGGTCACTTCGTACAGATCGATTCCGTCCGTGATGTAGGCGCCGAGCTGCATCCGCGGGTCGCGCTCGACGATGCTCATAGTCGCCAGCGTCATGATTGCCGGGCGTAGTACCCGCTATGCGCAGATTCAATCCACTCGCCGGCGGTTGACGAGAGGTTTTAGGAGCTTTGGCGCCGGCGGTTTGGTCAGTCTCGAGGCGTGAGCGTGTAGCGCACGGTCTGCACGCGGATCAGGCCGTCACGGAACACGAACGTGTCGATCCCGTCGAGGGCCTGCGTCTTCTCGGACTTGGCGTTCCACTCGATGAAGAGCACATCGCCCTCGAAGATCGTCGTCGGGACCTGCCACTCCGCGCTCGGGAGGTCCGAGAGCAGCTTGGTGAACCCCTGGCGGACGCCGTCCTTGCCGTAGAGCGGTCCGGCGGGCGTGATGAAGACGGCGTCGTCGGAGTAGTCGGACACGATGCCTTCAAGATCCCCGGCGATCAGCACGTCGGCGTGATGCCCGAACACCTCCTGCGGGGTACGTACGCTCGTCGCCTCCATCGCTCTTCTCCTCTCGCGGAACGTCGGTGCCGTGTCCGGGCGAGCATACCGCCGCTCTCAGTCCCTCATCAGCTCGTGGACGAACCGGTCTCGTGCCTCAAGGAAGCTTCGCGTCAGCCGTACGGGCTCGGCGTCCTCGTAGTCGACCGACTCGAGACCGCGCTCGCCGCAGTGGTAGATCCGCGCGTCCGGATAGGCGAGGATGATCGGCGAGTGGGTGGCGATGATCAGCTGCGAGCGATCCCGGACGAGCTCGTGGATGCGCCGGAGCGCGGTCAGGCAGTTCTGGGTCGACAGCGCCGCTTCCGGCTCGTCGAGTAGGTACAGGCCGTCGGGCCCGAACCGGTTGACCATCACCGCCAGGAACGACTCCCCGTGCGACTGCTCGTGGAGCGAGCGCCCGCCGTAGGGGGCAAGCGGATCGCCCCCTAATCCGAGCTCGTCCTTGAGCTCCTCGAGATAGGTCGCCGCGTTGAACAGGCTCTCGGCGCGCAGGAAGAAATCGGTCCGCGGATGCCGGGCACCGCGTACCAGGCGGACCGCGCTCGAGAGCTGCGAGTGGCTGGCGCGGGTGTTGAAGGCAAAGTTCGAGGAGCCGCCCTCGGGGTTCATCCCGGCCGCGACCGCGATCGCCTCGAGCAGCGTCGATTTGCCACTGCCGTTCTCGCCGATCAGATACGTGACGCTCGGATGCAGCGGAAGCCCGCCGGCCAGCGGCGCGATCGCCGGGAGCGTCCACGGGTAGCCGGTGCGCGGCAGTCCGTCACAGGGCGCCAGCAGCTCGACCGACTGCAGGAACGCGTCAGCCACGCCCGACGAACGGCATCTGCGACGCCATCACGGTCATCGACAGGACGTTCGCGCCGAGCGGGAGCCGGACCATGTAAAGCACGGCGTCGGCGACGTCCTCGGCGGACATCGTCGGCTCGGCCACGATCGATCCGTCCGCCTGGAGCGCACCGACCTCGAGCTGCTTGGTCATGTCGGTCGCGGCGTTGCCGATGTCGATCTGGCCGCACGCGATTCCGTGGCGACGCCCCTCGAGGGCGAGTGCCTTGGTCAGCCCGGTGATGCCGTGCTTGGTCGCGGTGTAGGCCACCGCGTTTGGCCGCGGGACGTGTGCCGAGAGCGAGCCGTTGTTGACGATCCGGCCGCCCTGGGGCCGCTGGCGGATCATCTGCCGAAAGGCGGCCTGCGCACACAGGAAGGCGCCCGTGAGGTTGGTTTGCACGACCGCGGACCATTCGGCGTGTGCGACGTCCTCGACCGGCGCCGGGCGGCCGAACACGCCGGCGTTGTTGATCAGCACGTCGACCCGGCCCGCGCGAGCGACGACCGCGTCGAACAGCGCCTCGACGCTCTCGGGGCGGGTCACATCGGTCGGCACCGCGAGCGCGTCTGTGGCGGCGGGCAACTCGGTCAGGGTGGCCTCGAGAGTCTCCCTTCGCCGGCCCGCCAGGACCACCCGGTATCCGGCCCCGGCCAGCCGTCGGGCGATTGCCCGTCCGAGTCCCGACCCGGCGCCGGTGACGATCGCGACCGGCGCCGGCGCCTGCTCGTCAGTGCCCATGCGCAGATTCTCGGTTATCGTCGCCCACCGTGTCGGAGCACCCCCTATCGAGCACGGTCGTCGGGAGCTACCCCCAACCCGAGTGGCTGATCGACCGCGAGGCGCTCGGCTCACACTCCGTGCCCCGCGTGCGCGTCAGCGGGGCGTGGCGGATCCCCGAGCCGTACCTCGAGGAGGCCCAGGACGACGCCACCGTGGTGGCCATCCGCGACATGGAACGGGCCGGGATCGACACGATCACCGACGGCGAGATCCGTCGCGAGAGCTACTCGAACCGGTTCGCCACGGCGCTCGAGGGCGTCGACGCAGACTCTCCCGCGACGATCCACACCCGGGGCGGCGCCGCCCGGACCGTACCCCGGATCGTCGCGCGCGTCCGTTGGCGCGAGCCGGTCGAGGCGCGCGACGTCGAGTTCCTGCGCGCCCGGACCGACCGGCGGACCAAGATCACCCTGCCTGGCCCGTTCACGATGGCCCAGCAGGCGAGCAACGAGGCTTACGACGACCCCGATGAGCTGGTCATGGACCTGGCCGCGGCAGTCAACGCCGAGGCGCGGGCGCTCGAGGCGGCCGGCGCCGACGTGATCCAACTCGACGAGCCCTGGTTGCGCAACGACCCCGAGGGGGCCCGGCGGATCGCGGTCGCCGCGATCGACCGCGCCCTCGAGGGGCTGGCCGCCACCACCGCGGTTCATCTCTGCTTTGGCTACGCCGCCCTGGTGGGAGACAAGAAAGCCAATCGCTACGACTTCCTGGGCGAGCTGAGCGACAGCGTCGCGCAACAGATCTCGGTCGAGGCGGCCCAGCCCAAGCTCGACCTCGGCCAGCTGTCCGAGCTCAGTCCCAAGGTCGTGGTGCTCGGAGTGCTCGATCTCGGCGACGCGTCGGTCGAAAGTGCGGACACCGTGGCCGCACGGATCCGGGCCGCGCTCGCCCACGTCCCGGCGGAGCGCCTTGTGCCGGCGCCCGATTGCGGCATGAAGTACCTCCCGCGCGAGCTCGCCTTCGCCAAGCTGCGGGCGCTCAGCTCCGGCGCGGCGCTCGTACGCCGGGAAATCTCCTGACCGCGGCTGGCGTGTATCGCTTCGGCGAGACCTCGCCGCGGACGAGCTCGATGTAGCGCGCGGCCGAGCGCTCGACGATCGCCTTGCTGTCGCCGTCGATGATCGGGCCCCACCAGCCGCCGTAGAGGCGCTCGAACTCGTAGGGGGAGAGCGCATCGACCAGGTGACGGACGGCGCGCTCGGGGAGCGGCAACCGGTTGGGGGCGCTCCAGATGAACGACACCCGGTCGGCACCCGGGGTGATGAACAGCGTGTCGCCGACGAACAGGGCGCCGGCGCCGCCTGCCCCGGCCGACCAGTGCAGGACCGCGCTGCCCGGGAAGTGGCCACCGCACTGGACGAGCGTGACGCCGGGCAGCACCTCGTGGCTGCCCGACCAGACCCGAACCGCGGGATCGGGGCGCATCAGCCAGTGCCGATCGGCCTCAGCGATCAGGATCTCCGCGTCGAACGCGTGACTCCACTCGACGATCGCGCCGTACATGTGCGGATGGCTCGAGCTGACCGCCGCCAACCCGCCCGCCCCCCGGACGGCGTCGATCGCCGCCTGGTCGATGAAGGCCGGCGGGTCCCACAGAAGGTTCCCCTCGGGCGTCGAGACGAGCAGACCGCGCTGCCCCACCCCGACGTCGCCGGGCTTGAACCCGATCCCGATCAGGTCGGGCTCGTGCTCGCGCACCTCGGTGTGGTGGCCAGACCTGGTGAGCTCTTCCATCGTCGTCCACACCTGGCCGGTGGGCGGCACCCATTGGCGCTCGTCCTCGCACAGCGGGCAGCGGGCCGGCGGCGCCGGGCCGGGCGGGAAATTGGCGCCGCAGGTGGGACAGACCCAGGTGTCGCTGATCGTCATGGGCGTGGTCTCAAGGATTGCATCCCGCGGGGGCCGGCCGCGATGTGGCGGTTATCGGCACACTCGAAGATTGGCTGCGGCCGAGTGCGCCATCAGCCGCGACAGTGGCGGTTGCCGGCTCATTGGGGCGCCGGCCGGGTCGAGTGAGCCACTCACCGCCACCGCATGACCCCAACCGCGGTTCGCAGGAACCACATCCCGGGCACAACCGCGGTTTGTAACCAGCACGCGCGTGGGTATGTAGCTGAGGCAGTTCGATCCAGGCAGGGATCACCCTCGCCGCGCCACCGGAGGAATATTCATGCGCAAAGCCGTCGGTACCGGAGTGACCGTCGCGATCTTGTCCGTCGCGATGCTCGTGGGAGCGGGCGCGGCGGGCGCCCGAGTTCATGCCCGCAGTGCACCACGCGCCAGGAGCGCGTTACGCACGACCGGAGCACTCATCCCGAGCCACAAGGGCCAGGTGCTCCCGATACACGGTGGCACGACCGACAGCCTCAACTGGTCCGGCTATGCGGTAACCCCGAGCTCGGACAACATCACCGCCGTCTCTTCGACGTTCACCGTCCCGTCGGCCGGTCTGGCGCCTCCGGGCTTCGCGGCCACCTGGACGGGCATCGGCGGCTACAGCACCAGTGACCTGATCCAGGCCGGGACGGCCGAGCAGTCGCTGCCCTCAAACCCGCTGGTCGGTGACCAGTACTACGCCTGGTATGAGCTGCTGCCGGCGAGCGAGACGCAGCTGACGGGCTGCACCGGCGACGCGAACTGCACGGTCAACCCCGGCGACGACGTCACGGTCAACATCAGCCAGGTGTCGGGCGACACCTGGAGCATCGCGATGACCGATGCCGGCCATTGGACCTGGAGCAAGGATGTCACCTACACCTCGTCCGAGTCCTCGGGTGAGTGGATCCTGGAGGCCCCGACGCTCGTCGCCCAGACCACGCTGGCCAACGTTGGCACCGTCAACTTCGGCCCGACGTCCACCTACACGGCCGGCGGCGTGACCCACACGATCGCCGAGGGCGACCCGACACAGATCGACCTATCCCCCGGCGTCGTCAACGAGGCGACTCCGTCCGCGCTGGCCTCGGATGGCCAGTCGTTCAACGACTGCGCGTACGCGCAGACCTGCGCAACCCCTTGATCGGCGCCCGGCGCCCCATCGGGCGCGCGGGCGCTAATCAGCCCCATCCGCGCCCTCGACACAAACGTCGAGGGCGCAAGGCCCGGCGTCGTGCGCACCACGCGCGACGCCACCGGGCGAGGAAGTAGTTAGCGCTTCTCGAGGAACTCCCGTGCCAGGCGCTTCGGCGCCTGGCACAGCCACGCCTCGGCGATCACCTCCTGCAGCTCATCGACGTCGATCTGATCGAGGCGCACCAGGACCGCCGGGTACCCGTCGAAGTGCGGCGTCGTGAAGTAGACCGCCGGATCGTCGGCGAGCAGCGCCTCCTTGGCCCCGGCGTGTTCGACGCGAGCGCCGAGGATCGGCCCGGCCGGCGCGGCGTCGCCGAGGGCGCGTAGATCGGCCGGCCGCAGCGGACGCTCCCACACGAACTGTTTGTTGCGCACCCGCCACGACGCGTTGCCCCACGAGGTCCCTTCGCTCGTTTCGGGCAGGGCGAGCGCGAGCCGCCGGACGTCCTCCCAGCTGGCCACAGGCTCAGTCGAGCGCCTCGGCGGGTTCGGCCGAGTGAGTCGGTCGCGCCCAAACCCCCCGTTCCTGTAGTAGCGCCACCTGCCGGCGCGTCACCTCCTCGCGGTACTCGGCGTGGGTGTACGGCGCGCGCTCCAGGTACAGGTTCTTGGGGTAGACCGGCTGCTCGTAGATCAACTGGTACTGCTCGGTCGTCAGGTCCTTCATCCAGTTGTCCCACTGGGCGGTCTGGCGGAAGTGCCGCAGCGCCTCGATGTCGACCGTCCCGCCGATCCAGGTCGAGCCGGCACCGTAGGGGACCTCGGTGACGACATGGCCGCGGTAGTCGACGATCTGCGAACCGCCGGAGAAGGTGTCGATCGGGATGGTCGTGTCCTTGTCGAGGTAGTACGTGCCGAGGTTCATCGCGATCACGTACATGTTGTTGTCCAGCGCGCGGGCTCGCGTCTGGACCGAGAACATGCCGCTCATCACGCCCGGGGCCGGGTACGGGCCCCGGTAGGCGATCTCGCAGCCGTTCATGGCCAGGCCGCGCGCGTTCTCCGGATACGACGCCTCGTTGGCCATCATGATCCCGATCCGGCCGATCGCCGTGTCCGCCACCGGATAGAACGCGCTCAGCTCACGCCCGTACAGCTCGATCCAGCGATCCCACACGTTGTGGGGCGTGACCGAATGCTCGACCGGAAGCAGCGGCACGAGCTTGTGGTGCTTGAGCACGACCGTGCCGTCCTCGGGCTCGATTACGAACCCGACGTTGAAGAAACGACCGGGGAACTCGGGATGCCGGGCCTTCGCTTGGGCGATCACGTGGGCATTCCACTGCCGCGCCAGTCGACCCAGCTGATCGGTCTCCGGCCCTGGGATGTCGATCGCGCACTCCCGCGCGTATGTCTCGTGATCGAGGTCGAGCACCTCGTCGGTGAACCCCTGCAGGCCTCCCTCGGGGATGCAGATCAACCGCACCGGTAGGTCCATGCTCGACAGCCAGGAGGCCGCCTTGACCATGTGCGAGATGTGCTCGAGGTTCCAGCTGATCTCCTCGCGCCGGCGGATGCCGCGCATCGTCTGGATCAACCCAACCGCCTGATACGGCTCGATCATCGTCACCCTCCTCCTGATGCCTGTGGCTGCTCGAAGGCTGCCTACGCGACTCTACCTGCGGCGCGCCGGCGCTCCACCGCGATCACCGCGATGTCGTCGGCCTGCGAGCCATGGGCAAAATCGCGTACCGCCGCCTCGATCCGCGCCACGGCGTCGGCGGCGCCGGCCGCGCCGTCGAGCGTCGCGACAAGGCGGTTCTCTCCGAAGCGCTCCTCTTTCCCGACCGTGTCGACCACCCCGTCGGTGTAAAGGACAAGCTGGTCGGTCGGCTCGAGATCGACGGTCACCGGCGTCCACTCGCCACTCTCGTACGCACCCAGGAACGGCGCGAACTCGCCGACCGGCTCCGGCTTGCCCGCGCGCACGTGAAACGCCGGCGGGTGACCGGCGAGGACAACGTCCGCCGTGACCTGGCCGTCCGCCTCGCGCAGCACCGCGCAGCACACGCTGACCAGCGAGAGTCCCGGGCGCTCCCGCAGGGCCGCGTTCAGCTGCTCGAGCGTGGCGACGGGGTCGCCCAGGAGCTTTCCGGCGGTCCGCAGCGTGTAGCGCGAGAGCGATGTCAGTGTTGCCGCCTCGGCTCCCCGCCCCGCTACATCTCCGACCACCACCATCCAGCCGCCCTGGACCTCGAACGCGTCGTAGAAGTCACCGCCCACCTCGTTCTGCTCGCCGGCGGCCACGTAGAGACCCGCGAGGCAGAACCCGGGAATGTCTGGGAGCTCGGGCGGGAGCAGGCTCCGCTGCAGGATGGTGGCGATCAGCGATCGTTCGGCGTACAGACGTGCGTTCTCGACCGCGATCGCCGCGCGGCGGCCGAGCTCGCGGGCCAGGCTCAGGTCGCTCTCGTCGAATGTCCGTTCGGAGTGCGTCATGGCCAAGAAGAGCGCGCCGATCGGTGGCTGACCCACGAGCGCGAGGGGTACCGCGATCACGCGCCCGGCGAGCCGCGCGTGGTCCGATTCGACCACCTCAGCAGCGACCGCGAGCTCCTCTCCAACCTCACCCGACTCGCCGGCGTGGCCATCCGCCGCCGGGTCCGCGCCCGCCGCCGCCACCTCCTCGAGCTCCCCTTTGCCGCTCCGCAGCAAAACCTGGCATCGGTCGGCAAGACCGGAGACCGCGAGCTCAGCCATCCGTTGCAGGCTCTCGTGGTAGTCGAGCGACGCGGACAGGGCCTGGCCCGCCTCGGCCAGCAGGCGCTGCGCGCGCTCGGCGCGTTTGACCTCGGTCAGGTCCTCAATCACGCTTATCACCATCGACAGCGCGCCGTCGGCGTCGAACACCGGCGTGGCCTTGTGCAGCAGCCATCGCTGCTCGCCCGTCGACCGGATGATGTTGTTGACGAGCAGCGGCCCGGGGCGCTCGCCGCGGACGGCGAGCATGGACGGTAGGTCCGTCAGCGACAGTCGCCGTCCATCCTCGTCGAACACGTCGTAGAGCGCCATCAGCGTCCCTGGTGACGCGGCGGTGATCTCCTCCACGGACGTAAGCCCCAGCAGCCGAGCCGCCGCCGGATTGGCGAAAACCATTGCACCGCCGGCGTCGCGCACGATCACCGCCTCGGCCAGGTTCGTCAGCGTTACTTCGAGGCGCTGCTCGAGCCCGCTGAGCGCCGCCGAAAGACCGGCATTGTCCAGCGCCAGGGCCAACCGGGCCGACAGGACTTCGGCGAAGCGCAGGTCCTCAGGACCGTAATCGCGACCGGACGTGCCGACGCCGCAGGCGAGCGCACCCACGATGCGCCCTCGGGCCAGGAGCGGCACGTCCAGCACCGAGCGCAACTCGAGCGCCCGGAGCAACTCGAAGTCCGCCTCGTCGGCGGCGATCGCCCGCAAGTGCTCGTCCGTCACCCGCTCGACCAGCTGGCTCTCCCCGCTGGCGAGCGCCGCCGGCAGCCCGACCGGCGCTTCGGGGACGGGACGACGACGCAGCAGGCCCTTCTCGAGGTCTTCCCGGCCTGGGCCCTCGACGCGGGACCCGACCCTCCGAAACACGCCCTCGTGCGAGATCGTGTCGAGCGTCGCCACGTCCGCGAACGCCGGCACGACGAACTCGAGCAGCCGCGCCGCGGTCTCGCCGAGGAGCACCATGCCGTCCGCGACCTCGTCGATCGAGGCGAGCAGGACGAACCGGTCCTGTTCGTGTCGGGCGCTCAATCGCCCTCACCAACGGCCGGAAGCGTCGACGGGTCGGCAAACAGCCGTTCATCGCCGGCGAGGCCCGCGATCTCGAACAGCCGCTGCACTTTCGGGGGTCCGGGGAAGACGGCGAAGCGGTAGCCGTCCGCGGCGGCCCGCTGCTGCTCCTCGATGATCAGGCGAAGGCCCGAGGTGTCCATGAACCCGACCTCGCGCAGATCCAGGAACACCGGGCCGCGATCCGTCCGCGCGGCGTCCATGGCCTCAGCGGCCTCGGCAACCGTCGAGAGATCGATGTCGCCGCGAGCCGACACCACGGACGCTTGCCCGATTCGTCGGACCTCGAGCTTCAGATGACCCGCCCGTCGCACACTGCCTCCCGCACCTCCTCTACTGCGTCAGCTCACCTCTCCCACGGCTGCGCGCAGGGCGGAGAGGTCGGCCGATCCAAACACCACGCGGTTTCGCGTGGCAACGTACACCAAGTCCAAATCGACGCCCGCCCGCGCGATCTTTCGCGTCAGATCGGCCAGTACCCCAGGCCGGTCCTCGACGTCGACTACCACGACCTCGCGCTCGCGCGTCACCGCCAGGTGCGAGATCGCCAGGGAGTGCCTGGCCGCGCCAGGGTGCGGCACGAGAATGTGGAGCTCGGCGTGCTCGGCCGCCCCGACACACGTGGCCGCCGCGATGTTCACGCCGGCGTCGCTGATTGCCGCCGCAACCTGCGCCAGCGCTCCCGGTGTGTTCTCGATGTCGATGACGAGGTCGTATGCCATGTGGACGGTGAAACCGCCAGCCTACTATCCGGGACGCGGTTCATGGAAGCGGCCTCGTACAACCGGCCAGCGGCGCCACCAGTTACCTTCCCCCGAGGATGAGCGCGCCGCCGGCACGTTATGACCACGTCGTGTGGATCGCGCTGGAGAATCACTCCTACGGGCAGATCATCGGCGCGTCGGATGGCCCCTTACATCAATCAGCTGGCCAGTCAGCACGGGTTGGCCTCCAATTTCTACGCCGAGTCGCACCCCAGTCTGCCCAACTACATCGCCATGACCTCCGGATCCACCTAGGGGATACGCGACGATGACCCGCCCGCGGCGCATCCACTTGACGTGCCCAGCATCTTCAGTTTGCTCCCGGGCGGTGGCTCGCGCTCGCTATAACGTTGCGTTGAGTCACCCGCCCGACCTCTCGGCCCGGTTCACCTTCGTCACCCCCAAGCTGATCCACGACATGCACAACGGCACGGTCGCCGACGGCGACACGTGGCTGTCGTCATTCGTGCCGGAGTTGCTCTCTAGTGCCGAGCACGGACCACCACTCGATGCTCCGCGCCACCCAGGAGATGCTCGGGCTCGAGCCGTTGCTCGGCAACGCGGCCACCGCGGCTGACATGCGCACGCCATTCAACCTCTGACGGTGGACTACACCTCCAGGCCCGTCTGCCGCGCCAGCGAGGTCAGCATCTCAGGGGCGGGCGCCCGCAGCAGCCAGGTGCGCCGGGCCACGCGCTCCAGCCGACCGTCGTCTTCTAGCCGCACTACCGCCGTGCTCACCGAGGGACGCTGAGCCGCGACGATGTCGGCCAGTTGAGAGTGGCTAATCGGCAATTCCACCACGACCCCGTCGGGTGTGACACGTCCGAACCGGTCGGCCAGCGCCCAGAGCGTGACCTCAACCCGTTCCTGGATCCGGGGCAGGGCATTGATCGCGGACTGCAGGCTCAGCCGGCGGGAGCGCTCGATGCATCGCTGGATCAGCGCGGCGTGGATCTCGGGCCAGCGGGCCGTGCGCAGCGCGAACCGCCGATCGAGCAGGGCGACGCGTGCCGGCGAGACCACAGACGTGCTCAGGACCGACGGCGAACTCAGGTCGGGGTGAGAACTCCCATCGCCCACGCTGGAAGGTGAACTCGGGCGCCACCCCCATCGCGACCGCCATCTCCCACTCGCGCGCGTCGATGCCCGCGCCCAGGTCGGGATCACACTCGAGCACTCGCACGGCGCGGGTGTGCGCCTCAGGTGGCATCGAGCGGACGGGCTCCGGCCGGTTGAGTGCCGAGCAACAAGCGTGTCTTCAGTGTCCCCGCCTCACGCAGCCGACTCGCCCGCCAGTAACTCAAGCGGCGTGCCGGGGTCGACCAGCGCCTCCACGTCGACCTGGCGGCGCGAGCGAATCAGGTCCTGGACCTGCTGGTTGACATCCCATACGTTGACGTTCATACCGGCCAGGACGCGGCTCTCGCGCAGCCAGAAAGCGACAAACTCCCCGGCCTCGCGGTCGCCGCGGAACACCACCTCGTCCCAGTGCTCCGCGTAACCCGAGTACTCCATCCCGACGTCGTACTGGTCGGAGTAGAAGTAGGGGATCCGCTCGTAGCTCACCTCCTCGCCGAGCATTGCGCGCGCCGCCGCCGGCCCCTGATTGAGCGCGTTGGCCCAGTGCTCGACCCGGATTGGTCGCTGGTAGAACGGATGCCAGGCGTTCGCCACGTCGCCCGCGGCGAAGATGTTGGGCGCTGAGGTGGCCAGGCGCTCGTTGACGACGATCCCGTTGTTGACTTCGAGCCGCGCCTCGCAGGCGAGCGAGTCGCGCGGCGCGATGCCGATGCCCACGACCGCGAAGTCGCACTCAACGATCGTGCCGTCGTCGGCCCGGACGCGCTCGACCGCGTCCCGTCCCTCGAACGCGTGCACTCCACGCCCGAGCAGCATCCGCACGCCGTGGCGGACGTGCACGTCGCGGTAGAACGCGCCGATCTCCGCGCCAAACACCCGCTCGTTGGGCAGCGCGACTGGGTCGATCACGGTCACCTCGAGGCCCCGCTGGCGGGCTGAAGCGGCGAACTCGCTCCCGATCCATCCGGCACCAACCACCGCCACGCTACCGCCCGCGTCCAGGCGCGCGCGCAGCGCGTCGCAATCGGCGAGCGTCCGGAGGTAGTGCACGCCCTCGAGCTCGGCGCCGGCCACCGGGATCCGCCGCGGCTCGGCGCCGGTGCTCAGCAGCAGCCGGTCGTAGGCGAGCTGGCGATCGCCCTCAAGGACCACGCGGGAAGCCTTCGGGTCGATTGCTGTGGCCGTCACATCCGAGAGCAGCTCGATCTCGTGCTCGTCGTAGTAGCCGGGAGGATGGACGTAGACCGTCTCCCGCCCTGACTCCCCGCGCAGGTAGTTCTTGGTCAGCGGCGGGCGCTCATAGGGCCGCTCGGGCTCGGACCCGACCATCACGATGCGGCCATCGAAGCCGCGCTCGCGCAGCTCCTGCGCGGCCTTGGCCCCGGCCAGGCTCGCGCCGATGATCACGAACGTCTGCTTGCTCATTGCCTTCGACCTCCCATCAGGCTGGCGAGTTGACCGGGTGGCTCACGGCTGCCTGGCGGCACAGCAACCGCTGGAGTGCGTCACGTGCCGCCGCCGAGGCTCCAGCGGCGTCCGCCGAGCGCCAGCCAACCACGCCGTCGGGACGGACCAGGACGGCGCCGGCCCCCGAGAGCCCGTATGCGTCGGAAAAGACTCCCTCGGGGTCGGTCACCTCCGAGCCGCCCACCACGAAGCTCTCGACCGGCACCCCGAGCGCACGCGCGGCGTGCTGTGCCGCAGGCCGCCAGGCCCCCTCGCCATCGGCGCCGGCCAGCAACACGAAGCTCCGCCCGAACAAGTCCAGGGTCGAGATCCGCGCGCCGGCTCGCTCGAGGAGCACGTGCGGCGCACGCGAACCGGGACGACCCTTCGACTCACGCGGATGCTCGTGCAGCCGGTCCTCGTCGCCGGGCTCGAGCGCCACCGCGGCCGAGTTACACCGGCAACCGAGCTCGAGCGAGAGGTCGTCGACGATCGGCTGCATTCCGTCGGTACCCAGATACGGCGCCACCCTCGTCACGTACCGCGAGTAGGCCTGCTCGACCATCAGCGCGCCGATCGCGCGCCGCTCGGCGTCGTAGGTGTCCAACAGTGGCGGATCGGCGACACCGCGCAGGACGAGCGCCAGCTTCCAGGCGAGATTGTGCGCGTCCTGAATCCCCGTGTTACCGCCGAACCCGCCGTTAGGCGGCATCGTATGGGCGGCGTCACCTGCCAAGAACACGCGCCCTCGTTGGTAGCGCTCGGCGCTGTCGGCCACCGCTCGCCACCTCGCAACATCCTCGATCACCACCGGAATCTCCGGCACACCGATCGCCGCGCGCAGGAGGTGGAGTGCGCGTGCCTCATCGATCCCGGCCGCTACGTTGACCCAGGGCGCGTCCGGATAGGCGGCAACGATCTCGGGCCGCGCGGTATCGCCCACCAGGTTGACGACGAGGAAGCCGCGGTTGCCGGTGCGGTCGAGCCGGAAAAAGCCGCGAAGTACCGGGTTCGTCACGTAATTCACTCCCTGGTCGCGTCCCTGCAGCAGCGGCACGAGGTCGACCTCGGACCGAAAATAGATCGTGACGCTGTTCGAAAGCAGGCCGTGGCCGCGCATCGCGATCCCGAGCTGCTCGCGGATGGGGCTGCGGTTGCCGTCGGCGGCGACGAGGTACTGCGAGCGGACGCTCCGCTCCGAGCCACTCTCCAGATCCCGCAGCGTGACGGTGACTCCCGAGGCGTCCTGGGTCGCCGAGGTGCACTCGACCCGGTAGCGCAGCTCGGCTCCGAGCTCCTCGGCGCGGGCCCGCAGGATCGGCTCGAGCGCGTCCTGGTCGATGAACAGCCGAACGGTTGGGCTGAACTCATCCACGCCCGCGTTGAGGTTCGCGAAGTAGCTCGCGATCTCGCGTCCCGCCAGCGATTCGACGTTGTTGATGCCGCCGTTCGGGTTGTACTGCTCCTCTCCTTTGCGCCGGACTATCTCCTCCAGCCCGGCCGCGCGCAGGATCTCGACCGTGCGCAGCTGGAAGTGGCCGGCGCGCGGATGGATCGCTGTGCTCGAGTGACGCTCTACCGCCAGGCAGCTGACTCCGTGGATCCGCAACCACAGCGCGGTGGAGAGTCCAACGAGGCTGCCGCCGACGATCAGGACGTCGGGCTCGGCCGCTTGACTCATGGAGCGGTCGCGGTTTGCACGACCGTCTCGACGTCGTCGCGGTAGGCGTCGTACGCGGCGGCGTATTCCATGACACGTACCACCTCGGACACGAACTCCTCGCTGTAGCCGGCCCGGCGCAGCAGGTGAAAACCCATCTCCATCCCCGAGGTGATGCCGCCGGCTGTCACGATCCGGCCGGCGTCGACCACGCGGGCTCGGCTGATCCGGCAGGCTGGTGCGAGCTCGGCCAGGCGGTCGATCGGGACCTTCCCCGACGGGCCGGACTCGACCCGGTCGGGCTCCTTGCGATTGGTCGCCGCCACCCCGTCGAGCAACCCCATCCGCCCATAGACCCAGGAGCCCGTGCACACGCTCGTGAGTAGGCAATCTTCGGGTAGCGCGGCGATGAACTCATGCAGGCGCCGGTTGTACATCTCCTGACGGGTGCCGAACCCGCCGGGAATTAGGAAGGCGTCCATCGCCGGCCGGTCCGCGAAGCTGTAGTTCGGGAGCACGGTGAACCCGGCCTGGGCCTGGACGGGTCGCATCGCGTCGGCGATCAGGAACGCGTCGAGCTCTGGGTCAAAGCGACGCGCCACCGACCACACGCCGAAGGGCGCCGCGAAATCGACGATCTCCGCGTCCTTGAACACGTAGACCCCCAACCGGAATCCTGGCATCGCCTCTCCTCTTCTCGAACTACGCCCAGCCTACGGCTCGGGCGGGTCTCACGCCGCCCGGCTGCGGAAGTAGTCGGCGTTCAGCTCGGTGAAATACCGCCACTCCTCGGGGACCTGGTCCGCGGCGAAGATCGCATCTACGGGGCAGGCCTCGACGCATGCGTCGCAGTCGATGCACTCCTCAGGGTCGATGTAGAGCTGATCCACCGCCTCCCAGCCGGGTTCGTCCGGCGTGGGATGGATGCAGTCGACGGGACAGACCTCGACGCACGAGTTGTCCTTGACACCAATGCAGGGCTCGGCGATCACGTAAGCCATGTGCGCCTCCGGGGAGGTAAATCTTTTTCACAGAAGACTTGGGAAAATATTACGGCATCGCAGGTGCCGCACCCGACTTCGGGGCGCGAGCACCGTGAGCGCAACCGGCCCTCAGCGCGCGCCGTTGCCCGAGCGCAGGGCCGCGCTCAGTCCGTGCCTTGGCCGCGCGATCTGCAGGATGCGGTCGCTGTCACGCTCCTCTTGCAGGTCACGGAGGCGTGCGGCCAGCATCGCGGGCAGGGTGATGATCCCGATGATCTCGCGGCCCGGACCGCGAGCGATCACCGGCATGCGGGTGACGCCGTGCTCCGCCATCCGGTTGGCCACGTCGCGTAGGGTGTCGTCGGGGTACGCAGTGGCTAGGTGGTCGCTCATGACCTCGCCGACGGTCTCATCGCCCTCGGACCCGCCCTGGGTTGCGCGCAACAGATCGCGCCGGGTAACCACCCCGACCAGCCCACCGTCGGGACCGGTGACCGGATAGATGCGCTGGCGTTGCGCGACCGAGGTCAGTTCCGTCCCATCGCGGTGGAACTCGGCGAGCACGTCGGAGAGCCGGTCGCTGAGGTCATAGACGACGACGTCTCCAGTGTCCATGACCTCTCGCACGAACAGGATGGCGAGCGGATCGACGTCGTATTCGCGGCTGATGTGAAACCCGCGGCGCGCGACCTTCTCGGTCAGGACCGAGCGCTTCAGCGTCAGCGAGGTGAACAGGTACGCGCCCGTGGCCCCGATCAGAAGCGCGAGGAGGGCGTCCCACCGACCGGTCAGCTCCATCGAGAAGACGACCGCTGTGAACGGCGCGCGCATCACCCCTCCGATCACGCCCGCGAGGCAGATCAGCGGCCAGAACCCGGGCGCCACGTGCGGGAGCAGCGGCGCCATCAGCGCCCCGAAGGCGCCGCCGATCATGAACATCGGAGCCAGCACGCCGCCCGACGTTCCCGACCCGAGCGACAAGGACCAGATCAGTGATTTGACGATGAAGATCCCGACGATCAACGACATCGCCGCGCGGCCTGTGAGCAGCTCCCTGATCACGTCGTAACCGACGCCGAGCGCGCGTGGTTCGGCGATACCGCCGAGGCGGATGATCAGGCCACCGATCGCCGGCCACCAGACAGGTACAGAGGCACGTCTGGAACGGCAAACACCGCCCCCGAACCGAGTAGATGCGTTCGCGTCACCGTCGCAACCCCGACGGCCGTGGCAACCGGGAGCACGCTCCGGGGGCGCCATTCGAACAGCAACAGCTCGACGGCGAGGAGGACGGAGGCCAGCGGCGCGTTGAAGGTGGCCGCCATCCCCGCGGCGGCACCCGCCACCAACAGCGTCTTGCGTTCATCCGCCGTCAGCTCGAGGTGCTGCGCGAGGACGGAGCCGAGCGCCCCACCGGTCATGATGATCGGGCCCTCGGCGCCGAACGGCCCGCCCGAGCCGATCGAGATCGCGGCCGAGATCGGTTTCAGGATCGCCACCCGCGGCTCGATCCCGCTGCCCCGGGTCAGGATTGCCTCGATCGCCTCGGGCATCCCGTGTCCGCGGATCTTCTCGGACCCGAACCGCGCCATTAGCCCGACCACGAGCCCGCCCGCGATCGGCAGGAACAGGATCAGCAGCCACGAGTGCGGTCCGGCGCCGGGAGCCACCAACTTCGTCGCCGACCGGCCGTAGAAAAACAGGTTCGTGAACAGGCCGATCAGCCGCAACAGGCACCAGGCGGCGAGCGCCGCCACGAAGCCGACCGCCGTCAGGCCCGGCCTCTTCAGACATCACCTCAGGCCGTCAGCGAGAGTGGATGATCGGCCTGAACGGAAAGGCTCGGTGGTGCGCTCGCGGCATTTGCTTCGAGCGCCTCCCAGAGCGCGCGCATCGTCGGCGCCAGGTGGGCCAGCTCCGCGAGGTGCGTCTCCGAGAGCTGGGTCAGCTTCACCATCCCGGCCTCGGTCAGCGATACCCGCACCTGGGTCCCGTTGACCGGATCGGGATTGCGCGAAACCAGACCGGCTGCCTCGGCGCGATCGATCAACTCGCTGGCGGAATGATGGCGGAGGACCAGGTACTCGGCGATCTCGCCGATCGTCGGAGACGCGTTCCCGGGGTGGCCGCGGATGGCCAGGAGCAGCTGGTGTTGGGCGGACGTCACCCCGGCCGCCTGCGCCTGCTGCTCGCTCCAGCGCAGGAAGCGCCTGAGCCCGGTCCTCAGTTGCAGCAAGTGCTCGAAATCCGCTTGGTTCAGCTCCACTGTTTAGACAATATCGTGGTACGACATTTTGTGAGGCAATCGCATGCGGACCTCGAACCGATCGACGCACCGTCCGTTCACGAGGTTCCACGGCCGACCGTGGGCGGGGGCGTTCAACGTCGTCATGGCCACGACGATCGTGTCGATCGCTGCTCGCGACGTGGGCCTCGAGCTGCTGTCCGTCGCGCTGCTGTGGACGGCAATCGCGGCATTCGTTTCACTGGCCACGCTCGATGTGTGGCTGGCCCGGCATCCGGTGGCCCTGCTCCGTCGGGCCGGACGGCCGGGTGAGGGATTTCATGCCCTCGGCTTCGTCGCGGACGGGTGCGTGCTCGGGATCCGCATCGTGGGATCAGGGACCGCGGCGCTGGCCATCGCGGCTGCCCTCCTGGCCTGCGGCTGGATCCTCTGGGTCCTGATCCTCGGCGAGATCGCGGCGGAGCACGGCCGCCGGGGCGGGACGCAACCGCGCGGCGAATGGCTCCTGGCGGTGGTGGCGACCGAGGGGTTGGCGATCCTCGCCGCCCGCATCGCCGCCCTCGAGCAGCTCCCTCTACTGCACGCCGGCGCGACCGCGATGTGGATCGCCGGCGGCATCGCCTACCTGGTCATCGGCCCCGTGCTCGCTGATCGCGCGGCCCAGCCCGGCTTTGGCCTGGCCGACGTCTCGCCCGATTGGTGGATCGTGATGGGCGCACCCGCGATCTTCTGCCTCGCGACGGTTAAGGTCACGGGCGCCCACTCGGTGACCGCCGGCGGCGCGATCGCCATCGTGGCCTGGGGGCTTGCCAGCCTGATGCTGATGCTCATCGCCGCCCTCGACGCGCTGCGGACCCGCCGGCTCGGCCTGCGCTTCACGCCCGAGCGCTGGACGATGGTGTTCCCGCTCGGGATGTACTCGGTGGCGAGCTGGAACCTGGGACAAAGCCTGGACGCCGGGTGGCTTAGCGAGATCGGCCGCCTGTGGCTGGCTGTGGCCTTGGTCGCGTGGACAGCGGTGGCCTTCGGCGAGGTGCGCCACCTATTGCTTGGGAAATGACAGCGCCACCCGCATCGGCTCCGCCCCGCGGGTGATCTCGAGCGCGATCGGCCGGAGCCTCCCGCGCGAGCGGCGCAGTACCTGCTGGAGATCGCTACGGGATCTCAACGGCCGGCGGTCGGCCGAGGTCAGGAGGTCTCCGGGGCGGATCCCGCTCGCGACCGCGGGGCCGCCGGGATCGACGTGGCGAACCAGGAGTCCCTCTAGCGGCGGCAGACCCACCGCGCGTCGCCGCTCCAACGCCACCGGCGCGCCCTCGAGGACCCGCGGTTCCGTAGCGTTCGGACCTTCGTTCTCACTTCTGATAACTTTCCCGCTAACGAGAACCAATCGAGAGAGGAAGCCACCATGCCGCGCACTCGTAAGCCCGGCGCGCGCCGCCGGACAGGCCTGATCGTCGCCGGGGCAATGCTCGTCGAGACGGCCGGGCTGTGGCTGCGAGCCCGTCGGATTGGCGGCAACGTCGTCGTCCGCTGCCGACAGGGTCACCTGTTCACAACGCTCTGGATCCCCGGTGCGTCCGTCAAGTCCTTGCGGCTCGTGGCCTGGCGCTTCCAGCGCTGCCCGGTCGGCCGGCACTGGTCGCTCGTGACCCCGGTCAACGAGTCGACCCTGACCGAGGACGAGCGCCGTTTCGCACACGAGCACCACGACTTCCCGCTCCCCTGACCGGGGTGTGATGGTTGACCGCGTATAGCGTGGGCGGTTAACCCATCACACCCCAGCTAGTCCGGGCTCACGCGGCTAGCCGCCGGGCGGCCTCGCGCAGCGAGTGATTGCCCAAACCCTCCTGGGCACAGCGCGCGAACAGCCAGAGCCTCACGCGCTCGGGGTCGAGCTCGAGCAACTCGGCCATGCGCCGCGACAGCTTGAGCGGATCGCCGGCGAGCCGCGCATCACAGTTGAGCATGTGCTGCACGACGTCGAATGCTCGATCGCCGACGAACGGCTTCGGGTCGATCACGAGCCACGGCTCGCGCTCGGCGGCCAGCACGTTTCCCGCGTGAAGGTCGGTGAAGAGCAGCACGTCGTCCTCGGTGGCCGCGGTCGCCGGGAGCTCGCGGAGCAGCCCTGTTCCCGCCCGGGCAAGCCCGGGGTCGAGCCCGCGCGGATCCGCATCGAGACTGGTCTCGAACGAGTCAGCCCACGCGCCGCACATCTGCTCCAGCGAGTCGAACGGGTGGCGAGCCGGGAGTGGGTGCGCCCACATCCGGCGCAGGAGCCCGGCGATCACCACGTCCTGCTCGCGCTCAGGAACGGACGAAAGCGGGGTGCCGGGCGCGCAGCGCTCGAGCAGCAGCGCGGTTGACTGATCGAACGTCCGCGCCCTGAAGCACCGGACGGCGCCATCGCCACTCCAGTGCTCGAGCGCATCGCCCTCGTGCTCGGCCTCCGGGTGGCGCCACCCCACCTTGAGCACTAGCTCCTCTCCGCTATTGCCACGCGCCCGGGCGACCCACGCGCACTCTCCGCTGGGGACGTACGGCTCCCCCAGTTCGAGCTCCCATGCCGACACGACCTCCTCCACCACCTGCGCCAGCTCCTCCAGCCACCGCCGGCCCGGAGCGCGCGGGATCGCGCCGGGCGGGTAGCGGTGGGACATGCTCGAGGCTCCGGCTTACACGCCGCCGGCCACGCGCAGCACGGCGCCCGTGGCGTAGGCAGCCTCGGGGCCGAGCAACCACACGATGGCCGGGGCGATCTCGTCCGGCTCGGCCAGCCGCCCCAAGGGGATCCGCGACACGACTTGCCGCGCGCGGTCGGGGACGCCCGCCTGCGCGTGGATGTCTGTATTCACGATGCCGGGCGCGACCGCGTTCACCCGGATCCCGTCCTCGGCCAGCTCCTTGGCCAGCCCCATGGTCAGCGCGTCGACGCCGGCCTTGGCGGCGGCGTAGTGGACGTACTCGTGCGGCGCCCCGAGGGTTGCCGCACCCGAGGAGACATTGACGATCGCCCCGCCGGGCCCGCCCCGCCGAACCGACATCACCCGCGCCGCCTGACGGGCACACAGCACGACGCCGACCAGGTTGACATCGATCACATCCCGGATGACATCGACCGGTGTGTCGGCCAGGTCGCCGATGTGAGCGGTCAGCCCGGCGTTGCTGACCAGTCCGGTGACCGGCCCCAGCTCCGCCGCCTCGCCGAACAGGCGCTCCACCTCGCGCTCCCTCGTCACGTCGGCCCGCAGCGACAGGCAGCGCCGGCCGACGTCAGTCGCCGCGGTGCGCACGCGCTCGGCGGACTCGCGATCGGACCGGTAACAGAAGGCCACGTCGTGGCCCGCGCGCGCCAGGGCCAGCACGGTCGCCGCACCGATCCCGCGGCTGCCCCCGGTCACGATCGTCACCGGCCGCGCGCCCTCCTCCACCGCCGACTCCGTCTACGCGCCGGCGAGCTTCTCGAGCTGCGCAAACGCCTCCGCTTCGAGCAGCGCCTGGCACGCCTGCACGCACGCTCGGCACGCCTTGAGGCACAGCGCGCAGTGGCGATGATGGGCGGCATGCCGCTCGCACTCCTCGGCGCAGTCCGAGCACGTGAGGACGCAGGCGCGCAGCAGGTGGTGCGTCACGCTGTGGTTGGCGGCAAAGCGCCGGGACAGCGTCCGCTCGGTCGCGGTGCAGACGTCAGCGCACGTCACACACAGCGCGATGCAGCGCGCCATCGCGGCAACGTCCTCCTCCGCGAGGTCCGAGTCCGCGCACGACACGCACGCCTGCTGCGAGGCCAGGCACGCTTCGATCGCCGCAGCCACTGCGTCGAGCGGGAGCTCGGAGGCCACCGGCGAGGCCTCCAGGATGTCTCGCACGAGTGTCATGCCCGGCGGTAGCGGTCTTCCTCATCGACCGTGCGCTCGGCCGTGGGAATCGCCTCGAGCCGTCCGTCCGGGATTGGCTCGCCGCTCTCGATCGACAGTCCATAGGTCCCGGCCGCGAGCCTGGCCTCGGCGCGCTCGAGCGCGGCGAGCTGGGTGGCCAGTTCCTGGCGGTGTCCCTCGTCGAATTCGTCCTGGTAGAGGTCCTCGTCGTCCTCGTCGCCGGGCTCCAGCCGGTCGTCGCTTTCCAGTGGTCCGTCCCCATCGAGTTCGGCGAGCGCATCCTCGATCCGCGTTCTTTCGCGTTCGAGTAGCTCGCGGGCGTGTTCCTCATCCATGGGCAGAAGCCTAAACCCTCCCGGCTTCTCACCACCACTTGCGCTCCATCGCGACGCCGGTCCCGCGGCTGCGATCCAGCAGATCGAGAGCCGCCATGTCCTCATCAGACAGCGTGAAGTCGAAGATCTGCCCGTTCTCCTCGATCCGTTCGCGATGCGTCGACTTGGGGATCACCGGGATCCCGCGCTGCACGCACCAGCGCAGCAACACCTGGGCCGGGGTGCGGCCCGCCGCATCGGCGATCCGCGTGACCGTCTCCTCGCTCAAGTGGCGACCGGTGCCCAGCGGGCTGTAGGCCTCGAGCACGACGCTCCGCCGCTCGCAGGCCTCGAGCAGCGCGCGGCGATTCTCGAAGGGGCTGAACTGCACCTGGTCGACCGCCGGCACGACGCTCCCCGCGGTGCTGACCTGTTCGAGCTCATCGACGTCGAAGTTCGAGACCCCGATCGACCGGGCATACCCGAGCTCGCGCGCCCGCTCCATCCCGGGCCAGGCCCAGGTCGGGCCGCCCTGGGGCCAGTGAATGATGTAGAGGTCGACGTGATCGACGCCCAACCGCCTGAGGCTGTTCTCGGCCTCGGCGGCCGGGTCCCGGTGGCGGGGGAAGAACTTGGTCGTGAGGAAGATCTCCTCTCGCGGGACGCCGCTCTCGCGCAGGCCCCGACCGACGCTCTCCTCGTTGCCGTAGGCCTGGGCGGTGTCGATGTGCCGGTAGCCGAGCTCGAGCGCCCAACGCACGGCGTTCGAGCAGTCCGAGCTGTTGGGCACCTGCCACACGCCAAGGCCGAGCAGCGGGATCTGGTTTCCATCCGCGAGCGGACGGACGTGGCGGTCGGCAGCTGGATCGGTGGCCATCGGGACTCTCCTTGGTTGCTTGCCAGGTCCTGCGCATCATGTGAGTGTGCACGTTCCGACGATCTACACGATCGGGCACTCCACCCGCTCGCCCGAGGAGCTGCTGGCCCTGCTCGCCGGACCCAGCGTGGGGTTGGTCGCAGACGTGCGGGCGTTTCCGAGCTCGCGGCGCCATCCCCAGTTCAATCGAGCCGTGCTCGCCGGATGGCTCGGGGACGCGGGGATCGCCTACCGGCACATGCCGGGGCTGGGCGGCCGGCGCAGGCCGGTCCCAGGATCCCCCAACGGCGGGTGGGAGGACAGCGCCTTTCAGGGCTACGCAGATCACATGCGGACCAGCGAGTTCCGGACTGCGCTCGCCGAACTCGAGGCGCTGGCCGACGAGCCTCCAACCGCGATCATGTGTGCCGAGGCCGTTTGGTGGCGCTGCCACCGCCGTCTGATCGCCGACGCACTCGTCGTACGTGGCTGGCGCGTGGAACATCTCGGGATCGGCGACTCGGTCGCCCTGCACGAGCTGACGGAGTTCGCGGTCGTCGGTCCCGACCGGACGATCACCTACCCGCCGGCGCAGACGGCCCTTCTGTAGCCGAGACACGACCCTTGTCACAATGGCCTCCATGCCCGAGCAATACCAGCGTCCGGGCTGGTTCACGACCAACGTCTTTAACCGCGTCGTCGCGGCGCTGACGCGAGCCGGCGTGAGCGTCTACGGCTCGCGCGTCCTCGAGGTGCAGGGTCGCAAGTCCGGCCAATGGCGCCAGACCCCGGTCAACCTGTTGCGCTTTGAAGGCGAGGACTACCTGGTCGCCCCGCGCGGGCAGACGCAGTGGGTCAAGAACCTGCGGGCGAGCGGAGAAGGGAGACTCCGCGTCGGCCGGCGAACGCGGCCTTTCCACGCGACCGAGCTTCCCGACCAAGAGAAGCCGCCGCTGCTGCGCGCATACCTCAAGAAGTGGAAGTTCGAGGTCGGCGTGTTCTTCGGTGGCGTCGGCCCGGACGCACCGGACGATGAGCTGCGCCGGATCGCGCCCGATCATCCGGTCTTTCGCCTAACCCAGACCTGACTCCGGGAAGGAGCGAACGAGACGCGTCAGCCGTCGACCGGTGCTTTCCGCGCCCGGAACTGTTCCCGAAAGGCCATCAGGGCCGTCGGCGATTTCGCGTGCGATCTCCATTCGCCAGGCGACATGCCGACCGTTTTCTCCGGCCGGAGAAGCCGTGTCTTCGTCAGAGGGTCTCTGCCCCGCCACAGCCATATCGTTCCACGGGCAGGACGCGCGTATGGGTCGAAGGTGGCGGCCTCGGCCGTTGCGCGATGATGCAGAGCCGGTGTTGTGGCGCGCCGATCAGCACGAGGAGTTGACGAGCCGCGCTTGGGATGAGCGGCTTGCTCGCGATGCGATCGAGTCGATCGTGGCGGATGCGCAGGCGGCACACAGGGACGGCTTCTGGCCAGGGCACCCAGGCGACGGTCTGCCCGAGCACGAACGCATCTGCTCGCTGTACCTGGGAAGCGCCGGAATGATCTGGGCGCTCATGACGCTCGGTGCCTCGATCGACGCTTCGGGGGTCGTGACCGCGGCGCTCGAGCAGTACCGGACGCAGGAAGATTTCCTCGGCGAGGGACTCGCACACCCCCCAAGCTTGTGGATGGGCGAGACAGGTGTGCTGGTTGTGGCGGACAAGGTTGGCTCACCCGCGGCCGATCCCGAGCGGCTCCGTGAGCTGGTGGGCCAGAATCGCGCGCATCCGACCTGGGAGCTGATGTGGGGCTCGCCGGGGACCATGCTTGCCGCCCATGCTTGCGGGCTACGGACAGAGTGGGTGCAGAGCGCAGGGCTGCTGTGGGCCAAATGGGACGAGGCGTCCGAGCTCTGGACGCAGAACCTGTACGGCAACGTCAAGCAGTACCTGGGCCCTGCCCATGGTTTCGCCGGAAACGTCCACGCCCTCCGCGGCTACGTTGACGATGACGTTCTGAGCCGCCGTGTGACTACCCTGCTCGAGCGCACTGCCCGACGCCACGACGGATTGATTAATTGGCCGCCCTCGGTGACGGAACCGGACTCGAACATTCGCGTGCAGTGGTGTCACGGGGCGCCGGGAATCATCAGCACGCTCGGTGACCTGCTTCCAGAATCCCTTCTGCTCGGCGGCGGCGAGTTGACCTGGCGAGCCGGTCCGCTGCGCAAGGGTCCCGGGTTGTGTCACGGCACAGCGGGCAACGGTTTTGCCTTCCTGAAGATTCACGAGCTCACCGGCGATGAGCGCTGGCTCGATCGGGCCCGGCGCTTTGCCATGCACGCCATCCACCAGGTCGAGCACCAGCGCTCAGCAGTCGGTCGCGGGCGCTACACCCTGTGGACCGGTGACGTGGGGACAGCGCTGTATCTCCACGCGTGTCTCGATGCGCGCCCCGAGTTCCCCACGATCGACGCCTTCTAGCCGGTCGCGATCCCGAACCGACGATGAGCCGGCACAGCGAGCATCCTCAGCCTCAGGCTGGTGGTCGCGAACCCAGGATCGCCTGACCTCTTTTTTAACGGCGGTTCCGCGGGCAAGCTAGCGGCATGAACAAGACATCCTTTCTCGGCGACAAGCCGATCAACCGCATCGGCTTCGGCGCGATGCAGCTTGCCGGTCCCGGCGTGTTTGGCCCGCCACGCGACCCGGACGCCGCTCGCGCGGTCCTTCGCCGCGCGATCGAACTCGGCGTCGACCACATCGACACCGCCCAGTACTACGGCCCGGACGTGGTGAACGACCTGATCCGCGAGTCCCTCTATCCCTATCCGGAGAATCTGAAGCTCGTCACCAAGGTTGGCGGGCGCCGCGACGACCAGGGCGCCTGGCTCCCGGCCCAGACTCCCGCCGAGCTGCGAGCCGGCGTGGAGGACAACCTCCGGTCGCTGCGAGTGGAGCGGATGGACCTTGTCAACCTGCGTCTGATGAGCGCCGACGGATCCGGCGACGTTCTCGCCGAGCAGCTCGGCGCGCTCGAGGATATGCGCCGCGAAGGCAAGCTCGACCTGATCGGCATCAGTGAGGCCGCTACTGACACCGTGCGCCGCGCGCTCGATCTCGTCGACGTCGCCGAGGTCCAGAACGCATACAGCCTCGTCAACCGTTCCGGGGAGGACGTACTCGAGCTCTGCATGGAGCGAGAGATCGCGTTCGTGCCGTACTTCCCGCTCGGTTCGGCCTTCGCGGGCGGCCCCAAACAGCTGGCGGAGGATCCCGCCATCGCCGGCGTCGCCGAGCGCCGAGGGATCAGCGTCACTCAGGTCGCGCTCGCCTGGCTGCTCTCGCGCTACGAACGGATGCTGCTGATTCCCGGGACCAGCTCGGTGCAGCATCTCGAGGAGAACCTGGCCAGCGAGGACGTCGAACTCGACGAGCAAGACCTCGCCGAGCTCCAGAGCGCCACGCAGCTCGGCGATCCGCTCGCCGCCGCCCACGACTGACCAATGCGCCAACCGCCTCCGGGAGACGCCTGCCCGGAGGCGCTCCCCGCTCAGATGGTCGCGAGCGCCGCGCGAGTCGCCTCATCGGCGGGCGCGTAGACCGCCATCCGCAGCTCCGGCTGACCGGTCGGCACCGTCTGCGCGTGATGTAGCCGCAGTGTGCCGAGCTGGGGGTGCTCCATGACCTTCGTGCCACGCTGGGCCTCGATCACCTCGTGCTCGTCCCACCACGCCCGGAACTGCGCGCTGTGCTCGTGGAGCTCGGCCAGGAACTCCTCGTATTCCGGCTCGCCCGCATGCCGCGCGTACTCGGCACGAAACCGGGCCAGCGTGTTACGAGCGGTCCCCTGGCGCTGCGCCGTCATACCGCCCTCGCCGGGATCGACCATCAGCCACCACAGCAGATACCGCCTGTCCGGTGCCAGATGATCCGGCGAGCCGAGCACGAACGAGGCCGCCCGGTTCCAGGCGAGAATCCGGGTCAGAGGCCCCAGCAGGTAGGCCGGGTTCGGGTCCAGGGACTCGACCAGCGCGATCAGCTGTCCGATATCGCCGTCGAGTTGCTCAGGATCGGTCCCGGCCACGTCGTCGGCCAGCGGGAGCTCGGTGCGCGCGAGCGCGAACAACGTCCTGCGCTCAGCGGGGTCAAGCCGCAACGCGCGAGCAAGCGCGTCGAGCACGTCCGGCGAGGGGTTGATGTCGCGCCCTTGCTCGAGCCACGTGTACCAGGACACGCCCACGCCCGCCAACGAGGCAAGCTCCTCACGCCTCAGGCCTGGCGTCCGGCGCCGACCCCCGTTGTCCGGGAGCCCGACGTCCGCCGGCGAGAGTCGCGCCCGCCGCGAGCGCAGGAAAGCCCTCAGCTCATCCCTTCGGGAGGGTGAGGACGCGACGGCCATGCTCCGAATGTAGCCTCTCCGAGTGAATTACGTGGGGCCTCGGCCGCCACCACGCTGTTTCGGCGCGATACTTCCGTTGATGGCGGACCGAGGGGCCCACGAGGATCCGGGCGCGACTGGAGAATCCCCCGTTTTGGTCGCGGTCACGATCGAACCGGGCCCCCGTCGCAGCTCTTCCCCCGGGCACATCAGGCGGCCTCGCCGTCTCGCGCCCCTGATCGCGGTGGGAGTGATCGCGCTCTTCGCGGCGGCAGCCGCCGGCGTGGTGGCTAGCGGAGGCACGGGGACCGTCGCGCGGCCGCTTCAGGCGCAGGCCGCGCGGGCGAGCACGCCCGGACCGGTCGGGGTGGCGGCCGCATTTCGATATCCGCGTGCCTGTCTGAGCGTCACGACCGCGGCGGTCGATCCGGCCTACGCCGCCGTCCGCCTGGATCGCGCCAGCCCGTGTTGGCGTTACGGCGTCTACATCACCGCGATCTTCCAACGCGTCGCCGGCGTGTGGCGGATGGTGCTCGACACTACGGGCGCAGGCTGTCCCATGACATCAGTCCCCCCTTCCGTCCTCGCGCAGCTTGGCCTGTGTGACAGTAAGAGCGCGGCCTGGGCCACGCTCGCGACCGGTCGCGCGCTCGAAGGGCTACGGTCACACCCCGCGCAGTTACTGGGTCCGGGCTAGCCGGCTAAGGAGTCCCGGTTGCTGGCGGCTTCGGATGCTCGCCGGCTCCCGATTCGGAGGCCTGCCCGCTGAAGTTCTCGACCGCATCGCTTGCCTTTTGCCCATACTTGGCGATCTTGTCCGTGTACTTGCCGTGCGTCTTTCGGTCGACAGCCTCGCCGGCGCTCTCCATCGCCCCGTGGATCTGATCCTTGTGTTCCGCCACCGCTTCCTGGGCCTGTTCGCGGAGGCCCGTGAGCTTGTCCCGTAGTCCCATCTCTCGCTCCTGTCGTCGAACGGAAAGCCGGCCGCGGAAGCTTACGCACCTCGGATCACCGCGGGCGCTTGTTTATCATCGTCCACTTGAGAGCGCGGCACGGAAGACGTCGCTGGGGTCTGGCGGTTTTGTCGCTGCTTGGGGTCTTGGCGCTGTGGTCGGCCCCGGCCGAAGCGGACGGAGTGCCGACTCCTCAGCAGCCCTGCCCGACGCCGGCGCCGGCTACCGGCGTCGCTCCGCAAGCATTGAGCGCCCTCGCCCAACTCGAGGAGCTGATCGAAAACGTCCCCTGTGCGGGCAGCGGGCAGGTGTCCTACGGCACGACCGACAACCTCGGCGGGTCGATGGATGTGCTCGACCCGATCGCCGACCCGGCGGGCGGGTATCTCGGCGTGTACCACACGCAATTCGGCTCGCACGCGGGGGAATTCAGGATCAGCCTCGCGCAGTCTCCGGACCTGATCCACTGGACGCGGATCGTGGTTCTCGACCCGCTTGGCGCGAGCATGCCGACACTTCGCGCGGTCTCCGGCACCGGAGGGTTTCTGCTCGCGTACGAGAAGGCGATACCGAACCTGGGCAACATCGTTCGCGTCCGGTACTACAGGTCGCTGGCCGCACTTCAGACGGGTCATTTCGCCGCACAGCGGGACTTGCCCCAAACGTTCTCCCGTTTCAACGACGGGACCCCCACGATCCTCTCGATAACGTGGCACCACGGCCTCGCGCGGTCAGTCATCCATATCGGCTTTCACTACGAGACCGAAGCGAGAGGCGGCCGCGGACCCGATCGCGAAGCGATCGGCACACTTGTCGACTTCGAGCGCTGGACGGCACACATCCAAAAGCCGCTCGACCTTGCACTCGATCGGCAGGGGCTAGCCGGAAACCACGGCGACTGGCGCCAGTTCAACTTCGCCAATGATCGATGGCGAATCTACGAGGGCCAGGCCGCATTCGGGAACTTCGGCACCTGGCGCGTAATCCTCGAGGACATCTCCACCGGGCAGCTCTACCCGCTGACGCTGAGCTCGGACTCGCAGGCGATCTCAGGGTCGGTCGCCAACCCGGTCGTCGCCGTGCTGCCGGCGCCCGACGGCGGTGGACAGGTTCTGGTCGTCACGCTCTATTTGTTTTCGGCCGATTCGCCGGCCTTGCCCAGAGAGCTCGTCTACTACCAGGCTTTGTAGGGCGCATCGAAGGCACGAGAGGGTGACAGCCGGGTCACGGCCAACTGTCACCATGCTGGCACTGCCCGGTCGGTACAACGACGGCATCCGACCCCGCGTTCTCCGATCGCTTGCCGACCCCAACGCCCAGGGGCAGTTGACGCTTCAAATGATCAGTGCCGCCGGGGTCGACCTGAAGGCACCGTCTTTCTTCACCGCGGCCAAGGCATGCGTCGGCGTAACCCACGGAGCGATCACGCTCCCCGACGTTGCCCGAGCCGTCGACGGACCGCACTGAACCTCCCGGCGGCGTTACGTCCGTGTTATCCGCCGCGTAGGAGACTGACGCGCGGTCAACCCGACGGGGGGCGACATGCGCAAGACGCCGCCGAGCGACACATCCTCCTACGCCCGCCAAGTCCACGTGATCGCGCTGGCCGTGACCTGCTGCGCGCTGGCGATCGCCGCCTGCGGATCGTCAAGCGCGCCGACGCAGACGAGGGCCTCCAGCCCGGTCACGGCAGCGCTCGAGTTCGCGGAATGCATGCGCTCGCATGGTGTGCCGAGCTTTCGCGACCCGACACCAAATGGTGAGGGGTCGACCGTCGGTAAGGTCGACAAGCGCTCCCCGGAGTTCAGGACCGCCCAGGAAACGTGCAGGGGCTTGCAGGCAGCAATCGCCGCGGCCAAGCCGGCGACGAGCGCGGCGGACCAACTCAGGTATGCGGAATGCATGCGTAGGCACGGCGTGACCAATTTCCCCGACCCGCTCCCGGGCGGCGGATTCTCCTACCCCTCGACGATCAACACCCAATCGCCGACCTTCCAAGCCGCTGACAACGCCTGCGGAAACAGACCGGGCTGACCGCCGGAGCGAACAGAATCGCCCGACCCGGCCGATAGCATGCCGCCGGCAAACGACTCTGGGAGGGTGGGTGAGACGGCAACTACATCGGAGCCGTAGATGCGGGGCATTGATAGGTACCGCAATACTCGCGGCACTCGTCTGGCCAGCGGTGGCGTCTGCACATCGGCCGGCGACCAGGGCTGAGAAGTCCGCGATGATCTACACCGCCAGCGGTCGCTATTACGCGAACGGGAGCGCAGGAGAGCTTCGCTTGGCTCCGCTGCGCTGCTTCACGGCAGACATCTCGACCGTCGTCAAGGGCGCACGGTGGGGCGCTTGGACGTGGAGCAAATTCGCCGACACGCATCTCCAGCAGTGCCAGACCGCGAACGGCATCACGATCGAGCACAAGATCGGTAAGCAGTGGTACGTGCTTTGGGAGGGCAGCGACGGTTACCCGCCGACTCACAAGAAGCGTGTCGGGACGCTCACCTTGATGCCCGTGCCTCGCGCGGTTGCTAAGGACCTGGCTAGCGGCCTCAGCTAAAGCGGGGCGCTCCGCCTATATCGGGTCGAGTACGAACACCGCAATCCGGCGATTCTGAGCGCGACGCTCGTACTGCGACCAACCGGGATAGACGCGCAGTCCTTCATCCCAGATGCGCCGGCGCCGGTCGCCCTCCGCCACAACCGCGCGGAAGCGTCGCGATTGGCCGCCAACGGCGACTGAGCCTTCCGGATTGGCGCGCAGGTTGTAGTACCAGGCTGGCTGCCGGCGCTGCCCGAAGTTCGAGGCGATCACGGCGAGGCCCTCGTCTGTGGGTAGTCCGAGCACCGGAACGGTGCGCGGTCGCCCACTCCGGGCGCCCGTCGTGGTGAGCATCACGACGGGGATTCCCGAGACGAGACTCGCAAACGTGTGGCGCCCGCCGGTGAGCCGATAGACCGGCCGGTCGATCCGGTGCAGGAACCGGGCGAACAGCCACGACCCCGGCCCGCTGCCGGCCACACGTCGCAAGGCCTTCTGGATCACATTCGCCCGGTCGAAGGCGAAGGGATCAATCGAATTGCTTGCCATCGCGCGATCATTCTCCCGAGATGCCCCACGATCTGCCCACCCAGCTTCGGTTCGAGCCGTTGGACGACCGGTGGCTGAACGACCTCACGGAACTGGTGACGGACCCCGACGTACTCAGGTTCACGAGGGTTCCGGAGCCCGTCCCGGACGGTTTCGTCCAGACCTGGATCGCTCGCTACGAAACGGGGCGCCTCGAGGGTACGCGGGAAGGTTTCGCGGCCGTCAGCGGCGACGGCCGGTTCCTCGGGCTCGCCCTGGCGCCCCACATGGACGCGGAGGCAGACGAGATGGAGCTCGGCTACATCGTCGCGCCGGCCGCACGCAGTCGCGGCGTGGCGAGTGCGATCCTGCGCAAGCTCACGCGTTGGGCCTTCGACGAGCGCGGCGCGCATCGGATCTACCTGATCATCGACATACAGAACGCGGCATCCGAGCGCGTGGCGGAGCGCTGCGGCTATCGCCGGGAAGGCGTCATGCGTTCGATCCACGTCAAGCAGGATCGACGCGCCGACGCCGGGCTGTGGTCGAGGCTGCGCTCCGACCCTGACCCGCCCATGTCGCGGATCAATTAGTTCGCTATCCTAACGGTGTGGCTGCCGAACTATCTTCGCGGTCCGCTGGCGGAACCGCTGCTCCGTCGCGGGCGGACGCACCGGCCGGCTCCCAGCCCGGCCACGTGATCGCCCGGCTCGCGCGCCAAGTCGAGTTGGCCGCCGTCACGGTGGACCTGACTCTGTCCCAGTACCGCGTGTTGGCGCTGCTGGCCGAGGGGCCGGAGGCCGCCTCGGCGCTCGCGGAAAAGCTCGCGGTGAGCCGGCCGAGCGTCACCGGGGTGATCGACGGACTCGCGTCCCGACAACTCGTGACCCGCCGACACGACGAGGGCGATCGGCGACGTATCGGCCTCGACCTGACGAGCGAGGGGCGCCGTCTGCTCGCAGCGGCAGACGCTGAGATCGATCGCCGCCTGCGCGACATCGCCGACTACCGGCAGGATGGCGCGGCGGCGCCGTTCGAGGGACTCGAGCCCTGGCGAGAGGCGCTCGATCGTTACCGGACCGCACGCCGGGCCGGCGCCCCCCGGGCCGGGATTCGGAACGAAGGAGCGGCGGCGTGAGCGCGACGACCGCGGACCGCCGCCCCGCTCTTCCAGGCACACCAACCGCGTTCGTTCCCATCGGGGTCGAGTCACGCTACCGCCCGCCCAGGGCGAGGATCGATCCTGACAAGAGCAAGTCGTGGATCGGCCGTGCGTGGCCGGTCGTCATGGCCCACAAGAAGACGCTGTTCACGGCTCTGACCCTGTCCTTCGTTGCCCTGCTCCTCCAGGTCCAGATCCCGGCCCTGCTCAACAACGCGATCAGCAACTCCTTACAGCGACACGCGGTGCCGTTGTCGCACTACGTGACCATCGTGCTCGTGCTCGCTGTGGCGGCCGGGATCTCTGCCTTCATCTCGCGGCTGTTTCTCCTACGCACCGCGTACGCGATGGAATTCGACCTGCGCAACATCATCTACGAGCACCTCTCGAAGATGTCGTTCGGCTTCTACGACCGCGTTCAGTCCGGGCAGCTCATCTCGCGCGCGAACTCGGACATCCGCTCGGTCCAGATGTACCTGACGTTCGGCCCCTCGATTCTCGTGCAGTGCGCGGTCGCGTTGGTGGCGTTCGCCTACATGCTGTCGATCAACGTCCCGCTGGCGTTCGTGGCGATGTCAACGACGCCCCTCGTGTACTTCTCGAGCGTCCGGATGCGGCGGGAGATCTTCCCGGTGTCGTGGCTGATCCAGTCGCGGCTGGCCGACGTGGCGACGATCGTGGACGAGAACATCAACGGCGTGCGGGTGGTCAAGTCATTTGTCGCCGAGCCGCGCGAGTTGCGCACGCTGGCAGAGGCCGCCGACCGGCTGAAGTGGGCGTATGTGAAGGACGCCGACATCCGTGCCCGGTTCACGCCGACGGTGCAGAACCTGCCCCAGCTAGGACTTGCCCTGGTGTTGCTGTTCGGCGGCTGGCTCGTGATCCACGGTGACCTCAAGATCGGCGCGATCCTCGCCTTCAGCGCTTACATCGTCATGTTGCAGGCTCCATTTCAGCTGCTCGGGATGATGATCATGCTCGGCCAGCGGGCCAAGGCCTCGGCCGGGCGCATCTACCAGATCCTCGACGAGCAGCCCGAGATCATCGATGAGCCCGGCGCGATCGATCTCGTCGATAGCAAGGGTGACGTCCGGTTCGAGCACGTTGAGTTCGCGTACGGCGATGGGCCGACCGTGCTTTCCGACGTGTCGGTACACATCGAGCCAGGCGAGACGGTCGCCCTGGTCGGAAGGACCGCGAGTGGCAAGACCACCATTTCACGTCTTCTGCCCCGTTTCTATGACGTCCGCGCCGGCTCGGTGAAGGTCGACGGTCACGACGTCAGGGAGCTAACGGTCGCGAGCCTGCGGGCGCACATCGGCGTTGCGCTCGATGAGCCGTTTCTGTTCACCGCCTCGATCCGGGACAACATCGCCTACGGCCGCCCAGATGCAACGATCGCCGAAGTGCAAGACGCGGCCCGGGCAGCGGATGCCGAGGGGTTCATAAGCTCGCTGCCCGACGGCTACGACACGGTCGTCGGAGAGCGCGGCTACACATTGTCCGGCGGCCAGCGCCAGCGAATTGCGATCGCTCGCACGCTGCTGCTGAACCCGCCGATCCTGATCCTCGACGACGCGACCAGCGCGGTAGATGTCGAGGTCGAGCAGACGATCCACGAGGGGTTGCGCGTCATGATGAAGGGGCGCACGACACTCGTGGTCGCGCACCGCCTGTCAACGATCGGGCTCGCCGACCGCGTCCTGCTGCTCGACGGAGGGCGGATCGTCGCCGACGGCACGCACGACGAGCTGCTTGAAACGAACCCGCTGTACGTCGAGGTGCTCGCCCAGGCCGAAGAGGAAGAGCGGCAGCTGCACGAGCAGCGCGATCTCTGGGAGCCGGGCGAATGAGCTTCGGAGGCTTTGGTGGTGCCGCGAACGTGAGCGGCGGCGCGTTCGGGCGCTCCGGCGGGTCTCGCGCCGCCGCCGCTCCCGGTGGCGGACTGCCGTTCGCCGGAATCCCGCCCGAGCTCCAGAAGGGCGTCGACCGTCTGCTCGACCAGGAGCCCGACCACGGCGAGCCCACGGCCCGATTCACCTACCGCGACGGCGACGAGACTGGGACGCGGCTCACGCTCAGGGGTCTGATCTTCCGCCACTGGCATCTCGGTGCCGCGGCCGCCGTGCTGGTGACGATCGTCAGCGTCACCAACCAAGCCGGACCCAAGCTGATCGACATCGGAATCGACCAGGGCATGACCGGCGCCCATAAGAGCTTCGCCGTCGTGGCGCTGGTCGCGGGACTGTTTCTCGTCGCGATCGCGATCACCGCGCTGGCCCAGCGTGCCCAGGCAAAGGTGACAGGACGGCTCGCGGCGCGGGTGATGAACGACCTACGAGTTCGTGTGTTCGCTCACCTTCAGCAGCTCGGGCTCGACTACTACACCGACGAGCAGTCCGGGGTGATCATGACCCGGATGACCAGCGACATCGAGAATCTCCAACAGCTGCTGCAGGACGGCCTCGCCCAGCTGGCGGTTCAGGCGCTGACGATGGTGGTTATCACGATCATCCTGTTCACGATGGACGTGAAGCTCACCTTGATCACGCTCGTGCTGATCGTCCCCGCTTTGACGCTCGGTTCCTTGTGGTTCAGGGCAGCGTCGCAGCGCGGCTATGACCGCGTCCGCGACGGGATCGCGAACGTCCTGGCCGACCTGTCTGAGAGCCTGCACGGCGTCCGCACGGTCGCGGTCAATAATCGCCAGCGGTTCAACGTCGTCCAACACCGCAACGTCGTCGGCGAGTATCGCGACGCCAACAACTACACGGCCCGGATCAACGCGATCTACGGCCCGGGGACGACGATGCTCGGTTACCTCGGCCAGGGCGCGCTGCTCGCGATCGGCGGTCACATGGTCCTCGAGCATCAGCTGTCGATCGGGGCGCTGGTGGCGTTCTTCCTGTACCTGAACCGGTTCTTCGCGCCGATCCAGCTGCTCGTGGCGCAGTACAACACCTTCCAACAGGGGAGCGCTTCGATCTCGAAGCTGCGGACGCTGTTCGCGGTCCGTCCGAGCACGCCCGAGGCCCCTGACGCCCAGGAGCTGCCGCCGATTGAGGGTGAGATCACCTTCGACCACGTGACCTTCGGATACAACCCGAAGGCGCCCGTCGTTCACGAGATCGACCTGCGGATCCGTGCCGGCGAGACGGTCGCGTTCGTCGGTGAGACCGGCGCGGGCAAATCGACTCTGGCGAAGCTCATCACGCGCTTCTACGACCCCACGGACGGACGCGTCCTGATCGACGGCCATGACATTAGCCAGGTGACCGTCGACTCGCTGCGACGCCAGCTCGGGGTCGTGCCCCAGGAGCCGTTTCTGTTCGCCGGCAGTCTTCGTTACAACATTGCCTTCGCCGCCCCGGATGCGCGGGACGAGCAGATCTGGGAAGCAGTCAGAGCCGTCGGCCTCACCGACGTCGTTGAACGGATGCCCGAGGGGCTTGACACGATCGTCCACGAGCGCGGCCAGTCGCTCTCGAGTGGCGAACGCCAACTGATCGCACTCGCCCGGGCATTTCTCGCCCACCCTCGCGTTCTGGTCCTCGACGAGGCGACTTCGAATCTCGACCTCGCCTCGGAGACGAAGATCGAGGCGGCGCTGGACGTGCTGCTCGAGGCGCGAACCGCGGTCCTGATCGCCCACCGGCTGACGACGGCAATGAAGGCGGACCGAATCGTGGTCGTCGAGGGCGGCCGGATCATCGAGCTGGGCACGCACGCGCAACTCGTCGCGCGCGGGGGTCGCTATGCCTCCATGTACGCAACCTGGACCAGCCAAGCCGAAGCACAAGCGGCATAGCTTCTCTGTCACCACGGGCTAACAGTGAGGAGGCACAGATGGTCGAGCAGGAGATTCGTGTCCACACCCCAGACGGGGAGATGACGACATTTGTCGTCCACCCCGACGAGGGCGGGCAGGCGGGGGTGGGCGGGCGGGCACCATTTCCGGTCGCGGTGCTGTACATGGATGCCGTCGGCTATCGGGAGCAGGTGAAGGAGAACGCGCGGCGGTTCGCGGCCGACGGCTACTACTGCGTGGCGCCCGATCTCTTCTACCGCTGGGGCGAGCAGCTGACGTTCGACATGGAAAAGCTGAGGGCCAGCGGGTTTCAGGGCCCTGAGGCGGAGCGGCTGATGAGCGTCGTGTCCAGCTTGAAGCCCGAGATGGTGGTGAGCGACACGCGCGCGATCTTCGACGCGATCGAGCCCGATCCGGCAGCCGGCGCGGGTCCGAAGGTGTGCGTCGGCTACTGCATGGGCGCCCGTTTCGCACTCCATGTCGCGTCCGCGCTCGGCGACGAGTTCGTCGCCGCCGCCGGCATCCACCCCGGCCCGCCGATCACCGACCAGCCCGACTCCCCGCACCACGACGTCCCCGGCGTTCGTGGCGAGCTCTACTTCGCCTTCGCCGAGAGCGATCGCTTCGCGCCCGAGCTGGTCGACCAGTTCCGCGACGAGCTCGAGCGCAACGAAGTCAGAGGGGTGGTCGAGCGCCTTCCGGGGACCGAGCACGGGTTCGCGATGGCCGACCTGCCGGTCTACCAGCGCGAGGGGGCCGAGCGGCATTTCGAGCGCACGCTCGATCTCTGGCGACGCAACCTCTCGCAGCAGACAGTGGGGGTCTGAGGGGACACCAGACCGAGGGCCGGGAGTCCCGGCCCTCGATCGTCACCCACCTTCTGGCACCCCTACGTCGTTCCCAGGCTGACGGCCCAGATGTGCATCGAGGTCGCGCCACCGCTCGTCGTGTTGCTCACGTCGGGGAGCGTGATCGACTCGACGGTCTTGCTCGGATCGACCGGGACTGTCTGCGCATACACATACACGGTCAGCGACTGTGAGCCACCCGAGACGCTGTTGCGGTACGGCAGCGTCGCGGCTGCGGTCTCGGTCGCGCCCGGGCCCCCCGCCCAGTCACTTGAGCTGACCGTCGCCGTCGACGAGGTCCCGTCCGTGTAGTTGATCGTGATCGTTCCCGTCGTGCCGCCGTCGGTCGAGGACTCGAGCAAGCCGAGCGTGTTGGCCCCGGCCGACCCGCTGACCAGCATGGTCTGGCCAGCGGCGAGGATGTTGTCGGGAGAGCAAGGCTTCCCGCTCGTCCACGTGAACGTGAGGCCATCGGCCTTCACGGTCGCGCCAGGCGTGAACCCGGCACTGGCGAGTGCGTTGGCCGAGTAGCTGTAGCCCACGCCGTCGTAGTTGGCACAGCTCTGGTTGTCATCCGGCGAGGTACCAGTGTCGTCGTAGTAGTCGCTCGGGTTCGCGGTCGGCGTGATCTCGAGCGCCGGGCTGTCCGACATCGACCCGCTGCCGGTAACCACCGTCACCGACGCCGGCGAGCCCGGGTAGACCGATGAGGGCACGGTGAACGTGACCGCGGTGTCGCTCCAGCTGTCGATCTGGAGCGCGGACTGTCCGGGCGGGGTGGGTGGGCCCCAAGTCATGCCATTGTCGGTGAACTCGACGTAGCCCGAGCCCTGGCTGGCGCCGAACCCGGAGCCATTGATGGTGACCTGCTGGCCGCCGGAGGCGGTGCTCGGCGTCACCGAGGTCGCGACCGGTGGACTGGGCGGCGAGGTCGAGGTGCCCATCGAGAAGATGTGCAACTCGCCCATCGTCGCTCCGCTGGGCAACGTGACGCTGGTCAGCGTCTTGCCGGCTTGCACCGGTACCGCGGCGTAGAACACGTACGTGGCCACGCTCTGCTGAGTCGGCGAGCAGTACGAGCAGTTGCGGTAGCTCAACTTGATCGCCGTCTGGTTGCCGTAGGACGGCTGCGAACTGCCGGCGTTCAGCGTCCAGTCGCTCAAGCCGAGCCAGTACTGCGCGCTCGACCCGTCGGAGTAATGCTCGGTCACCACGCCTTCGCTCGGGCCGTTGGTCGCCGAGCCCAGGAACCCGAGCGTCTGAGTTCCGGCCGGCGCGTTCACGGTGATCGTCTGTCCCTGCGCGATCGCGTTGTCCGGCCACCCCGAGGTGGACTGGGGCCAGGTGAAGCTGACGCCGTCAACCGTCTTGGTGGCGCCCGGCGTCCAGCCCTGCGCCGCGAGCGCCTGCGCCGAGTAGCTGGTCCCGCCGCCGTCGAAGTTGGCCTCGCCGACGTCGCTGTCGTCAGAGATGCCGGCGTTGTTGAACGCAGCCAGCAGGCTCCCCGGATACGCGACCAGGACTTGCAGCTTGACGGTCTGCGTGGCGCCACCGGGCATCGTCAGCGTGACCGTCACCCAGTCGAAGCCCAACGAAGCCGAAGCACTCGCGCTGACGGTCACCGGCAGTGTGGCCCTTCCGTTCGGCGGAACCGAGATCGAACCGCTCGACGGCGACGCGGACAGGCCGCTCCCGGCCGGAGCCGAGACGTCGACGTGCACGTTTTGCCCGTTCGTCGTGGCGTTTTGCGATCCGACCTGGACGGTCGCGCTCGAGCCCGGCGCGATCGTCACGCTCTGATCGGACGTATAGCCGACCACCGGCCGCAAGCCGGCCGCGAATGAGGGCGGCGCATCCGCCGACGCCGAACCCCACGAGGTCGGCGTGGTTCCCAGATTCCAGTCCAGCCGCGCGCCGTGCGCGAGCGTGCTGTAGTCGACCCACAGCTTCGAGTACGGCCGACCGTCGAGCGTCAGGGATCGGACGTAATAGGTGCTGGGCGACGCACCAGGCGCCGTGATGTTGATCGCGTTTCCGTCGGCGAGATGGATCGTCTCCCTGGGGAAGCCAGGGCTCGCGAAATCGAGCGTGTCGCGCCCCGAGTTCTCTGGGTACATGCCGAGCATCTCCCAGATGAACTGCGAGCTCTCAGCGCCGAGGTCGTCGTTGTTCGCCAGGCCGTCCGGGCCGGCTAGGTAGGTGTTGTTACGGATGTCGTTGACCGCGCTCTGAGTCTCGGCCGGATCCCCGGCGTAGTCGGGCGCGAACTGCTCGCCCTCGTCGAACTCGTTCGTGATCTGCATGTACATCCCGAAGCCATTCGGCTTGGAGAGGTACTGCTCGAGCATCGGCCGCACCTTGGCCTCGCCACCGAGCAGCGAGAACAGCGCCGAGTAGTCGTTGGGGACGTCCCATAGATACTCGTACGGATCCCCCTCGACGTATGGCTCGCCGTCGGTGGGGAACGTCCCGGTGAACGTCGGGGTCACCCCCGGCTCGAACTGACCGTCCGCGAGCCGGGAGGTCAGCAGGTTGTTGTCCGGGTCGAACAGGTTCTCCCAGTCGTTTGCCCGGCGCGTCAGCATCGCCGCGTCGGAGCCGTCGCCCATGTCGGCGGCGAACTGAGCCAGCGCCAGGTCCTCGCTGTCGTACTCGAGCAGCGTCGACATGAACCCGTGCGCGTTGCAACAGCCGTACGTCCCGTCTTCTGGCAGGTAGCCGTACTGCTGCTCGAGTGCCTCGCCCGGTCGCACATCGTTGACCGTCGTGGCCTGCGCGAGCATGTCGGCGAGCGCAGTCTTGGTGTTGAAGTTGTGCGCGCCAAACGTGTAGTAGTCGGTAAGGATCGAGTCTTCGGGATCCCCGACCATGACGTAGTTGTTCAGATTGTCGTAGCCCCACTGCTGCAGGAGCTTGTCCTCGCTGTAGTAGTTCAGCTGCGACTGCACCATGTCGCCGGCCGGCCGTGGGTCGAGCATCGCCTGCAGTTCCGCGAGTGAGTGGTAGATGTCCCAGCCCGAGTACATGCCGTATTGGTTCTTCTGCCCGGGCGCCAGGCTGCCGACCTTCATGTCCGCGCCCATGAACTGTCCGTTCACGTCGCTGGTGATGTTGGGCTGGATGAAGTCCTTGTAGAGCAGGCTGTAGAACTCCTGCGTCTGGGCGTAGCTGCCGCCCGAGACCTGGATCCGTCCGAGCAGCTTGTCCCAGCTGCGCTGGGCGTGCCGGCGCACCGAGTCGAAGTTCCAGCCCGGGTTCTCGGTCTGCCAGTTGAGCCTGGCGTTGGCCACGCTCACGTACGAGATGCCCACCTTCGCCTGGATCACCTGGTTCTTGGTGGTGTCGAACGTCAAAGCCACCGCGGCCGGGTCGCTCTGACCCGAGTTGGTGATCACCTTCGAGGCGGTGAACGGGTGGTCGAAGACGATGTCGAAGTAGACCGTGTACAGCTGGCTCTGCCCGTCGTTGTTGGTCTCACCGCAGAAGTAGCCGCTGGTGTCCGAGCCCTCAATCTCGTTGTTGCCGACGACCTGCGCGCTGTCGCCGTAGTCCCCGTTCTGACTCGCCATCAGCTTGATCACGAAGTCGGCCTGGTTCGTGGCCGGGTAAGTGAAGCGCGCCATCGAGCTGTGCGGGGTGGCGGTGAACTCCGAGGTGATGGTGCTCGGCGCGTTGCTCTGCGCGGAGTAGTAACCGGCCTGCGCCACCTCGCCGGTGTGGCTGAACGGAGTCGTGATCTGATTCGGATCGCCCGCGGGGAGCGCTCCGGTCGTCGGGACCATTGGCACGTCGCCCGCCGCGCCGCAGCCGGGACCCGAGACGTGGGTCAGGCTGTAGCCCCACAGCTTGGTGTCGGAGTAGTCGTATCCGCCGCCCGCGTTGTAGGTCGGCATCGTGTCCGGGCTCCACTGCACCATGCCGAACGGCACGTCCGCCCCGGGGAAGGTGTTACCGCCGCCCGAGGTCCACGTCCGCGTGTCGACGAGGCTGGCCAGGTTTCCGCTCGCCGGTGCCGTCGTGACCGTGCTGCGATTGCGCGATCCAGCCGGACGCCGCGAGGCGGGCACCGGCCTAGCGCAATGCGTGGGACGTCCGGTGAGGGTGTTGACGCAGCCCGGCCCCGCAAAGCCTGCTCGCCTGGCCGCCGGCGCCACCCTGGTCTGAGGCGCCTGGGTGGCGTCCGGCGCCGTGGAGGTCCGAGGCGCTGGGGTCGTGACTCCCGGCGCCGTGGAGGTCGGGGTCGTGCTCGCTGTGCCTGCCAGCGCCGGCACGGCCACCACCCCGAGAGCACATACTCCACCCAGGATGAGCACTGCCACACCGCGACCGAACCGGCTTGAAAGCTTGCCTCTCACCGCTTCCCCTCCTCCTCAAGCGTGCGGGCGTGACCGGCCTCTTGGCGATGCTCGATGGACGGGCCAAGCATCGCCGTCAGAGACGACCCCCGCCGAGAAAATGATAACGTTGTCAGCGGGCTTATATCTCACGATGACAAGGTTGTCAATCGGGAACGTTGGCAGCCAACAGGAGCGGCCCAGCGGAAGCGGCCAACGGACGCGGCCCGGCAGAAGCGGCCAACGGAGGACCGGCAGAAGCCCCCGCGCACGGACTCCAAAATGGCGACAAGCTTGAGAAAACTGTGAATAATTCACAGAAACCTCCAGCCGCGTTGGGGTGCCCTTCGGGTCTCCGCGCCGGTCGGGCCAGACCAGAATCCGCGCGTTGTGAGCTCAGCACAACGCGCTTGCGCATCTCGCCGTCATGCGACAGTGTCTTAGGGGGTGATTTCGCCTGAGCCGCGCGCGACCAGCTCCACAGGCACGATCACGCGCTGGGGATCCTCGTCGCCGCAGTCGATGCGGTCGAAGGCCAACTCGGCACCGAGCTGGCCGATCCGATAGGGGTCGGCGCGGACGACGGTGATACCCAGTAGATCCGCGAGCTCGAAGTCATCGAAGCCGACGAGTGCGATCCGGTTTCGCCGGCCGTCGAGCGCGTGCAGCGCCCCGACCGTGCAGCGGTTGTTCCCGGCGAAGATGGCGGTCGGCCGGCGTGCCGGCGGAAGTGCCATCAGGTCCAACGTGGCCTGCTTTGCCTCCGCCGAGGTGCCGTTCGAGACCGACACGAGCCCCTCGTCGATCTTGATCCCGGCCCGCCGCATTGCGCGCCGGTAGCCGGCCAGGCGCTCGCGGGCGGTGAACAGTCGCACGTCATCGCCCACGAAGGCAACGCGGGCGTGACCGCTGGCGAGCAGGTGCTCGACCCCGCGCCGCGCTCCAGCGGCGTTCTCGGCCAGCACGGTGTCCGCCTTGGTCTTGGCCGGTGGCCGGTCCAGAAACACGGTCTTGGTGGCGAAGCCCGCCTCGCGGATGTAGCGGTGGTCGGACCCCGCCGGAACCACGAGCAGCGCGTCGACGCGCCGGCGCAGCAGGGCCATTACCAGCTCGCGCTCCCGGAGCGGATCCTCACGAGCCGACGCGGTGATCAGCAGGCTGGAGCGCTCTCGGGCGCTCTCCTCGACGGCCTGCGCGATCGCGGAGTAGAAGGGGTTCGCCACGTCCTCGATGACCAGCCCGAGCGTGAACGAGCGCGCCCCATGCCGGAGGCTCGCCGCCAGGTCGTCGCGCTCATAGCGCAATGAGCTCGCCGCCTCGAGCACCTTCTCCGTAGTGGCGGCCCTGACGCCGGGCTCGCCGTTGATGACGCGCGAGACCGTCTTCAGGCTCACGCCAGCCGCCCGGGCAACATCGACCATGGTTGCCCGCCCCGACCTTCCGTGATTGGTTTCGCTACCCCTCATGAACTTGCGTGACACGCCAGCATAGCTCTGACGTCAACCACTATGACAACGTTTTCCTAACGAGCGGAGTGTTGACATAGACAACGTTGTCAAATATGGTGCCCTCCCGGAGTGCCGGAGGGAGGGAGAGACACTGTGCGGAGTACCGCCGGAGCGCCGCCGCCAGGTGCCGAGCGCGCACGTCGCGGTCCGGATGGCGGACCGGAGGAGGATCACGCGAGTCGGGACGCGGAGGATCACGCGGGCCGCGACGCACAGGATCACGCAGGCCGCGACGCACAGGATCACGTAGGTCGCGGCGCGGCACGCGGTCAGGCTCGCCGTGACCACCGAGCCCAAGCTCCGATCGTCCTGCCCCCCAATCAACTCGCTCGCTTCTATCGGGGCGGCGCCCGGATCGACCGGCTACGCGGCACCTCAGGCCATGCCGAGGGCGGACCGGAGGATTGGGTCGGGTCGACAACGACGGCGCTCGGGGCCGACCGCGCCGGCCTGAGTCGCCTGCCCGACGGTCGTTACCTGCGCGACGCGATCACCCAGGATCCGACCGGGTTCCTTGGTTCGGAGCATGTCCGACGGTGGGGGTCGAATCCCGCACTGCTCGTGAAGTTGCTCGACGCGGGCGAGCGGCTCCCGGTGCACTTTCACCCCGGCCGGGCATTCGCACGTCAGGCGCTCGGCCTGGACTTCGGCAAGACGGAGGCCTGGATCATCGTGGCGGCCGAAGCGGACGCGGTGGTGCACCTCGGGCTGAAGGCCCCGGTCTCGAAGTCCACGATGCTGCACTGGATTCGGGAGCAGGACGTGCCGGCCATGCTCGGCGCGCTGCACGAACTTCCGGTGCAGCCGGGTGCGACGCTGTTCGTCCCGGCCGGAACGCTCCACGCGATCGGGTCCGGGATCCTGCTCGTCGAGCTCCAGGAACCGACCGACCTGTCGGTACTGCTCGAATGGCAGCACTTCGGCGTGAACGACGGAAGCGAGCACTTGGGGCTTGGCTGGGAGCGGGTCCTCGACGCCGCCGTGCTGGAGTCAACGCGAGCGGAGGAGGACGGCGATCTGGATGGCGTCGCCGTACCGGCGAAGGCGGTCACCGACCTGCTTCCGTCGGCCGCGGCGCCCTATTTCCGCGCTCAGCGGATCACGGCGCAGGGCGAGCCGGTGCACCTGGACCAGTCGTTCTCGATCCTCGTCGTGCTCGACGGCTGGCTGAAGTTGTGGAGTGAATCGGCGGATCCGCTCGATTTACATGCTGGCGAGACGGCGCTGATCCCCGATGCCGCCGGGCCGACAACGCTCGACGGCCATGCCCTGATGATCCGGTGCCTGCCGCCCGCGCCCGAGGTGGGAGCGGGGAAGTGGTGAGGTGCACGTGTCGGCTCCGGACGGGTCACCGTGATTGACGTGGCACAGGCCGGCGCGAGCAACTCGGGCTTCTCGGAAGCACCGCAGCCGATTCTCGAAGCCCGCGGAATCAATAAGACCTACGGACACGTCGAGGCGCTGCGCGAGGCCAATTTCACCGCGTACGCGGGCGAAGTCGTAGCGCTGATCGGCGACAACGGCGCGGGCAAGAGCACGCTGATCAAGCTCCTCTCCGGCGTGGCGCAGCCCGACAGCGGCCAGATCCTGTTCGAAGACCGCCCCGTGCACATGGGCTCACCGTCCGCCGCCCAGCGCCTGGGGATCGAAACGGTCTACCAGGATCTCGCGCTCGCGCCCGATCTGGACGGAGCGGCGAATGTCTATCTCGGCCGCGAGCCGGTGCGCAGCGGCGTGCTCGGCAAGCTCGGCGTGCTGGACAAGCGCGCCATGCGCGACCAGACCCTGCACACGTTCACCGACCTCGGCGTTGGGATCAGGGATCCCTCGGCGGCCGTGGCCTACCTCTCGGGTGGTCAGCGGCAGGGCGTCGCCGTGGCGCGAGCCACTGTGTGGGCGAGCAAGGTGATCATCATGGATGAGCCGACGGCGGCGCTCGGGGTGGTTCAGAGCGAGCGCGTGCTCGACATTTTGCGGCGGGTGCGCGACCGCGGACTGGCGGTGGTTCTGGTCAGCCACAACATGCCGCAGGTGCTGGAGGTGGCGGATCGAATCCAGGTGCTCCGCCTGGGGCGCCGGGTGGCGACGTTCTCTCGCGACCAGGCGACACTCGAGTCACTCGTGGCGGCGATGACCGGCGCGCTACAGAACGAGGACGAGCGATGAGCTCGGTGCAGAACGAGCCGCCCGGGCACGCCGATGTGACCGGGCCGACGGTCCTCGACGAGGAGCGCGCCGCGCCACCGACGGTGTGGCAGCGCGTGTCGGCGCCGCTGCTGTCGTCGAGCAGCCCGCTCTGGATCTTCCTGGCGCTGGTCGTGATCGTCGCGGTCTTCGGCGTGTTGCGCCCAAGCGCGTTTCTCTCCAGCTTCGACATCAAGACGATCTTCATCAACGCCGCGGTCGTCATGATGCTCTCGGTCGGGATGACCTTCGTGATCATCACGGCCGGGATCGACCTCTCGGTTGGCTCGGTGCTCGTAATCTCGGGAGTGCTGGCGGCGAAAGTGATGATCGCCGCCGGGGGAGGCGCTGCGCACGCGGCGACGGCGGGGTGGGGCGCGATCCTCGCCGGCGTTGCGGTCGGGCTGATCGTAGGACTCGCGTGGGGGGCGATCAACGGGTCACTGATCGCATTGCTCGGACTTCCCCCCCTGATCGTCACGCTCGGCACGTTCGGAATGGCACTCGGGTTGGCCGATGTGATCACTGGCGGAGTGGATGTGGCGGGCATCCCCACGAAGCTGGGCACCACGATCGGAAGCGGGTCGGTTGGACCTGTCCCGTGGCTGGTGCTGATCGCGGCGGTGGTGACGATCGTGTTCGGGCTGATGCTTCACGTAACCCGGTTCGGCCGTTACACCTACGCCATCGGTTCTAATCCCGAAGCGGCCAGGCGGGCAGGTATCAACATCAACTGGCACCTGATCAAGGTGTACGCGCTGGCGGGGCTGATGTCAGGGCTGGGCGGCGTCCTCAGCCTCGCTTACTTCACGACGACCACGATCTCGGGGCACACCACGGACAACCTCACTGCGATTGCGGCGGTGGTCATCGGGGGCACAAGCCTGTTCGGTGGCAGGGGGACGATGTTCGGAACCGTGGTGGGGGTATTCATCCCGGTCGTTCTCGCGAGCGGGCTGGTGATCATGAACGTTCAATCGTTCTGGCAGCAGGTAGTCATCGGGGCGATTCTGATCCTCGCCGTGTACTTCGACCAGCTCCGCCGGCGGGCGAGGTTACGGCCGTGATTGTTAACAGGCAAAGCACCGTCACTGGTGGTCCCGTTGACCCGCCGGTGGCGGCCGTCAAATGATGGAGGAGTGATGCGCCGAAAGGTTCCCCCACTGATCGCGTTGATTGCAACGATCGTCCTCGCCGGCTGCGGCTCGAGTTCGAGCTCCACCTCGAGTTCAGCCTCGACCGCCGCGGCTGCTACCACGCAATCCAGTTCCGGCTCGAGCAGCAAGTCACTCGCGCTGATCCAGGGCACGAAAGCCGACAACTTCTACGTGACGATGGGCTGCGGGGCCAAGGCCGAGGCGAGCAAGCTCGGCTACTCGATCAATGTGCAGGGTCCGGCCGACTTTGCCGCGCCCGAGCAGATCCCGATCGTCGACGCCATCACCGCGCAGCATCCGGGAGCGGTGTTGATCGCGCCCACCGACACCCACGCGCTGATCGCCCCGATGCAGCAGATGAAGAGTGCCGGCATCAAGGTGATCCAGGTTGACACGACCGTGAGCGATCCGTCGATCGCGGCCGCCTCGATCTCGTCAAACAACCTCGAAGGCGGGGCCAAGGCGGCGGATGAGCTGGCCAAGCTGATCGGCGACAAGGGCTCCGTGATCGTCATGAACGAGCAAGCCGGAGTCTCCACGACCGAGGCGCGGATCCAGGGGTTCCTCCAGGAGATCAAGAAGTACCCGGGGATCAAGCCACTGGCCACGCAGTACGTGGGCGACAACCCGGCCAAGGCCGCGCAGGCGATCACCGCGGTGTACGCCGCTCACCCCGACCTGGCTGGGGTATTCGCCACCAACGTGCTCGTCGCCCAGGGCGTCGACACCGGCCTGTCGACGGCTCACGCGGCGAGCAAGGTCAAGATCGTCGGCTACGACGCCGACCCGACTCAGGTCGCAGATCTCAAGAGCGGCATCGTCCAGGCGCTGATCGCGCAAGAGCCGTACCAGGAGGGCGTCGATGGCGTGGAGCAGGCCGTCAACGCGCTCACCGGCAAGCCAACCCAGTCGATCCTGACTGGCCTCGCGGTGCTCACCCGCAGCAATCTGGCTTCGATGAGCCAGTACGTCTACAAGAGCAGCTGCTGACGCGCCGGCGGGGCAGCCCGCGGGAGCTGCCCCGCCCGACGCATCACTTGCTCAGCTGTCGGACAGGCGGCCCGCGCCATGGCGCGGGCCGTTACGACCTACCCGCTCAGATCGTCCGAACGTTCTTGGCGGCCGGGCCCTTGGGGCCCTGCTCGGCGTCGTACTCGACCTTCGCGCCTTCGGCGAGCGACTTGAAGCCGTTGCCGTCGATCGACGAATGATGGACGAACAGGTCCTTGCTCTGGTCATCAGGCGTGATGAACCCAAAGCCCTTTTCGTCGCTGAACCACTTCACGGTTCCAGTTGCCATTGTTCCCTCCCGGGACGGTTTTGTGCTGCGAAACGCGGAAGGTGCTGAGGGCAACTACTACGAACGCGGGCACTACTTTCGTCGGGCGCGGACGCCCGACCTATCGCTGAAAGTGTAGCCATGTCGGCGACGTTCCGGGCGCCGACTGCCGCTGTGCAAACATGTGTGCTCTTGCGTCTGTTCGGAAAACGGACGGTCCCGCTTACCGAGGCCGAGCGCGAGGCGGCGGCAGTCGATCTCGAGCGCATTCGCGGCGGCGGGATTCCGCTCGGTGCCGAGGAGCGTCTGCGGGCGCTCTCCACCGGAGAGACCGCCTCGGTGTTCACCAGCGACTTGAGCGCCAAGGAGTACGCGGTCGCGCAGGCATCCGGCCTGGTTCCCGTTGCCCAGGTCATGGGCTCGTCGGTGGTCCAGCACGGTTGGCAGAACTACGGCTGGTCGGCTTACGGTGGCGGGATCCAGGAGATGCCCTCCTTTGCAGCTCCGTGGAACCTCTCACGTGAGCGTTCGTTTGATCGGCTGCGCCAGGAGGCCCAGCTCGCCGGAGCCGATGCCGTGATCGGCATCGAGATGAGTACCAGCGCTTTCCTCGGCGAGCCCGGCAACGTTGAGTACGCGGTGTTCGGCACCGCCGTGCGTGAGACGACGCTGGGGTCGGGCGAACGCTCACGCCGGTCGGGACCGCGGATGTGCGCGCTCTCCGGCCAGGACGTCGACAAGCTCCGACGGATCGGCGCCGAGACGCTCGCGGTGATCGGTCACACGTCGGTCGTGTGCGTGGCCCTCAGTCCGTGGGCTAACCAGATGATGAGGTCCTGGGCGGGCAACCAGGAGATTACTGAGGTGACCCAGGGTGTGTACGGCGCCCGCCGGCTCGCGATGGACGAGGTACGGCGCCAGGCGCTCGCGGCCGGAGCCAACGACATGGTCATCTCCACCCTCGAGCACGACATCGACCATCACGAGTACGAGAGCGCTGGCTACACCCACCACTTCTTCATCGTCTCCATGCACGTCCTGGGCACAGCGATCCGGCTGGGCGCGCACGAGCCCCACCCTTCCCCTCTCGGCGTGCCAGTCATGTCAATCAACCTGGGCGACCAGTGACCCTCATGCCAAGCGACAACTTCGCTCCCAAGACCGACCTGCCAACACCACGTCAGGAGATCCTCTGATGTCGACCTATGACCCAACGAGCACAGAGGGCCTAGCCGAGCACGCCAGCGAGCGCCTTCAGATGAACGCGCGCGGGCTGTTCACCTCCGACCTCTCCGTCAACGAGTACCTGTGCGTAGAGAAGGCAGGCTTCGACCCCGTGGGCCTCGTCGTCGGCTCGAGCATCTATCACATCGGCTACCAGCAATCCAACTGGAAGGCCAGCCAGGAGATGGGTGTACTCAGCCAGGCGATGTACTCCGCCCGCGAGCTCGCGATGACACGGATGGAGGAGGAGGCCGACCAGCTGGGAGCCGACGGGATCGTGGGGGTCCGTCTCGACATCGGACGCTACGAGTGGGGCGCGGACATGGCGGAGTTCATCGCGATCGGGACCGCGATCAAGCACAAGGGCGGCAAGGTCCATCGCGCTCCCAACGGTCGCCCGTTCACCAGCGACCTTTCCGGGCAGGCGTTCTGGACCTTGATGCAGACGGGCAAGCGACCCGTCGGTCTGGTGATGGGCAGCTGCGTCTACCACGTCGCCCACCGCGGGATGATGCAGTCGGTGCGCCAGACGGGCCAGAACGTCGAGCTCGAGCAGTACACCCAGGCTCTCTACGACGCCCGTGAGCTCGCGATGGAGCGCATGCAGAAGGAGGCCGAGGCGATCGGCGACGGCGTGCTCGGCATCGTTGAGGTCAAGCTGCACGAGAACAACCACGGCTGGGGGAGCCACGTCATCGAGTTCTTCGCCCTCGGCACCGCGGTCGTGCCCAACGAGCACGCCGAGCCGGGTCAGCAGCTGCCCGACATCACCCCGGTACTCGACATCAACGACTAAAGAAGGCGACCGCGGGCCGCGATCCGTTCCGGGTCGCGATCAGCTTTCAGCCTGCCGGCGGGGGCGTCTCCGGCTCGCCGGTGGCGGGCTGATCGCCGGCTGGGAGTCCCGGCGCCTGGGCTCCAGATCCGAGTTCGCCCTTGAGCTTGGCGAGCTCGTCGTCGACGGCGGTCTTGGCGCCGAGCTGATCTAGCTGGCGGTCAACGTCGTCCTGCGGCGGGCCCAACGCGGTGAGGTCATCAAACGTGCCGGCGTCCTGTAGCTCCTGGACCGCCGACGCCCGTGCCTCCATCTGGTCGGTTTTGTCGATCGCCCGTTGCATCGCCGCCCCGACATCGGCCATCTCATCCCCGACCCCGGTGGCCGCCTCGGAAATGTGCACCTGTGCCTCCGCGGCCGAGTACTGCGCCTTGATGACCTCCTTCTTGGTGCGGAACTGCTCGATCTTGGCCTGAAGCTGCTTCTCGGCCGCGGTCAGCTTGTCCTGTTCTGACTCGAGCTCGGTGACCTGCTGCTCGAGCGACCCCGTCTCCTGAACGATCAGCTGCTTGCGCTCGAGCGCCGCGCGGGCAAGGTCCTCCTGTCCGGCGGACATCGCCTGGCGCGCCTGGCCATCCAACTTGTCCGCCTGCTGGTGCAGTTCCTCCTCCTGCAGTTGCAGGCGCTTCTTCGCCGTGACCACATCCGCGATCCCCTTCTTGACGTTCTGCAGATCCTCAAGCTGGTGCTCGTAGGCGTAATCGAGCGTCTCCGCCGGATCCTCGGCGCGATCCAGCAGGTGCGAGATCTTCGCCTTTGTGAGCGTTGAGATACGACCAGAAAGTCCAGGCATCGCTCCTCCTACAGGGCGAAAAGGGCAATGGTCTCCATCGTATTGCCTGCTCACCCCGAAACGCCCCACCCAGAGCCCTGACGCAAACTCAATACCCGATCGGTCAGACTGGGCGATGTGAACGCTGAGGAGAGCGCTCCTGCCCGGCCGCGGGTATGGACTGGGCGAACCGCTCGCCGGATCGCGACGTTGACAATCGGCCTGCTGTCGATCGGCGCGCTCCTACTCGTAGCGCCGCCGAGCCAGGTGCTCGACACGGTCGCCGACATGAGTCCCTGGTGGCTGGCGGCGGCTGTCGGGTTCGAGTTTGCCTCGTGCCTGAGCTATGTGGTCGTGTTCCGGCGCTTCTTTCCAGAGGCTTCGCGGCCTGTGGGCCGCCGCGTGGCCTGGATTGCCATGGGGGCCGGAGCGCTGCTCCCGGGCGGGAACTTCTCGTCGGCGGCGGCTACCGGCCTGCTACTGCATCATCAGCACACTGGCGTGCGTGGTCTGGTCGAGCGCTGCGGCGCGCTGCTGTGCTTCTTGACCCTGTTCGGGTTCGCCGTCAATGGTGCCGCCGGGGCACTACTCCTGCTTGGGATCGGCCGTGGCCCACACGACCTGGAGCACGCCGGGATTCCCATACTGGTCTCGCTGTTTGTGATCGGCTCGGCTACGGCCGCGATGCTGCTCGGCCGTCGCTTAGGGGCGCGGGGGCCCAAGGTCGTGCATGCCCCCGTACGTGCTCTTGTCGAGTCCCTGGAAGGCGCCCGCGACTCGATGTTCGCGCCGCACTGGCGCCTGCTGGGCGCGGCCGGATTCTTGGGGCTGGACATGGCCGCGCTCTGGGCCGCTTGCCGCGCGACCGGCCATCCACTCGGCGTGCTCGCACTGGCGCTGGCCTACTTCGTCGGCTACCTGGCCACGATGATCCCGATGCCGGCCGGTATCGGCGTGCTCGACTCCGGGCTCGCCGGCGCCCTGGTGCTCTACGGGTTCTCTCCCGCCGCCTCGGTCGGAGCCGTGCTCGTCTACCACGGGATCTCGATCTGGGTGCCCTGCCTTGGTGGACTTATCGCATGGCTACCCACCCGCCGCGCCGCGCGGGCGAGCGCGCTGTCAGCCCCACGGATTGACGGCCCGCTGGTTGACCAGCGCGCGAACGCGTCGGCCGTCAGCGGCTGACGTAACCGCGGCGCCAACGCCGTAAGCGCGACGACTCGCCGCGCACATCACTCCACCACGGTCCAACATGGGTTCTTAGTTGGATCTCATTAACGCTTCGTAGTTTCGACTCACAAATGGGCGCGCCTCGGCATCTGTGGTCTGGAGAGTGGCGTGAGGAGTCCTCGGTTCACGGCCGAGAGCTGGCCGAGCGACGAGTCCCGGCCGGACACGAGGCCGAGCCTACCCCCGCACCGCCCCCTTCCGGGCCCTCCGCCGCAGCTCGTCTCCGAGTCTGGCTCCGGGCCATCCGCACGCGTCTTCGCCCGCCGCCACGGCGCCGGTTCGCCGGCGGTCGGCGAGTACGGGTCGCGGTCTTGGTCGGGCTCTTGACGCTGCTCGCCGTGGGCGCGACGTATGCGGTGGACTCGGCCCTGAGCGGTCGCGGTAGCAGCGACCAGGCGGTGGCGAGCGGATACCAGCGCTGGCTTGGCATCGATTTGTACAACTCGCCGTTTGGAGGCCCGATCGTCGTCGGCGTGGCGCCCAGGAGCCCGGCGCTCGTAGCCGGGATGCAGCCGGGCGACGTGATCACGCGGGTCGACGGTCAGCCGGTCGCCACCGTGTCCGAGTTCGCCTCGGCCATCTCCGGGAAGCATGCCGGCGATCGGGTGGTGCTTGCACTCGAGCGTGGGGGCGTCACATACCTCGCCCATATGACGTTCGCGACTCGCCCCGCCGGCTACCCATGAGCTTCGAGCACCCCGTTGTCCTGGTTGCCCTGCTGGCGATCCCTTTTCTGGTCAGGTGGTATTTCAACCACCAGCGCCGGCGCGCCCAGGCCGCGTCCGTATTCGTCGCCCCCGCGCTCACCCCGTCGGTCGCCCCGCAGCGTCCCCGCTGGCGCCGGCACGTTCCGATGTTCGCCTTCCTGCTCGCACTCATCTTGTTGATCGTGGCCGCCGCGCGGCCGCAAAGGACGCTCGCCCAGACCGTCGACTCGGCCTCGATCATGCTCGCGAACGACACCAGCGGCTCGATGGCCGCGACCGATGTGGCCCCGTCGCGGCTCGTGGCGGCTCAGCGCGCGGCCGACCGCTTTCTCGCGAGCGTTCCGAGCTCAGTCCGGGTCGGGTTACTGCAGTTCAACACGAAGGTCACGCTGCTGCAATCCCCGACCACCGATCACGCGCTGGTGCACTCCGCTCTCGCCCAGTTGCGGGTGACGGGCGGCACCGCGATCGGCGACGCACTCCGCACCGCTCTGCACACGCTTGCCGCCGTCCCGCGTGTGGGAGGCAAGCAGCCGCCGAGCGCGATCGTGTTGCTTTCGGACGGCGCCTCAGACGTGGGTTCAGACCCGATCACGGCCGCTCAGCAGGCCGCCTCGGAGCACGTCCGCGTCTATACCGTCGAGCTCGGGACGCCACACGGAACCGTCACCGAGAAGCGCGGAACGCAAACCGTCACGGTGCCTGTGCCCCCCAACCCGCAACAGCTCGCCGAGATCGCGCGCGTCTCTCACGGCGAGGCGTTCACCGCGACTGACGCAAAGGGGCTGGACACCGTTTACCAGCGCCTCGGCGCTGAACTTGGACACAAGAAGGTCAAGCACGAAATGACCGCCAGCTTCGCCGGCGGCGGGCTGGTGTTGTTGCTGCTCGGCGGCGTCGCCTCGCTCGTGTGGTTCGGACGGCTGGCCTAGTGTCGACTAAGGAGGACACATGACTGACATCGACAATGCGCAGGAGTTGCGGGGCCAAGCGCGCGCCGCGTTGGGCGAGGCACTGCATGAGATCAAGCGCGTCATCGTCGGACAGGACGCAATGCTCGAGCGCCTGCTGATCAGCCTGCTCGCCGGTGGCCACGTGCTGCTCGAGGGGGTGCCTGGGCTGGCCAAGACGCTCACTGTCAAAACACTGGCTGCCGTGCTCGGCGGCTCCTACGGCCGGATCCAGTTCACCCCTGACCTCGTTCCAACCGACCTCGTCGGCACGCGCGTGTACCGGCCCGACACCGGCGGCTTCGAGACGGAGCTAGGGCCGGTCTTCTGCAACTTCCTGCTGGCCGACGAGATCAACCGCGCGCCGGCGAAGGTCCAGTCGGCGCTGCTCGAGGTGATGCAGGAGCAGCAGGTGACGATTGGGGGGGCCACGTACGAGGTCCCACTGCCGTTCATCGTGATGGCCACACAGAACCCGATCGAGTCGGAGGGCACTTACCCCCTGCCGGAAGCCCAGCTCGACCGCTTCCTGATGAAGATCCTCGTCGACTATCCGAGCACCGGCGAGGAAGCGGCCGTTGTCGGACGCAGCCTCGGCGCGCCTGCCGAGGTACAGGAGGTGTTGGCGCTCGCCGATCTGCGCCGGTATGCGGTCGCGGCGGAAACGGTGCTCGTCGACCGCGACACGATTGGTTATGCCGTGGCGCTTGCGGACGCGACCCGTCATCCGGAGGCCTGCGGACTTTCCGACATCGCTCCGATGATCGAGTTCGGCGCGAGCCCGCGCGGGCCAATCGGCCTCGTCTCGGCAGCACGGGTGCTGGCACTGCTCCGCGGCCGCGGTCACGTCGTGCCCGCTGACGTGCGCGACTTGGCCGCCGACGTGCTCCGTCACCGCATGGTCCTGTCCTACGACGCGCTCAGCGACGGCGTGACCGCCGACCAGTTACTCGACCGCGTTCTGAGCGCTGTCCCCGAACCGGACGCCGAGGACCTGATCCGCGAGTCGCCGACGGTGGTGCGGGCACGGTGAGCCAATCGCTGCTCGAGCCGCCCGCGGCGCGACAGGGTCCGGGGCCACTGCCTACGCCGCTGATCGAGGCCCTCGATCTCGCGGTCAACCGCCTCATCGCCCGGATGCTTCCCGGCGATCGGCGTGCCGCCGGCGTCGGGGTCGGCGTCGAGCTCGCGCAGCTCCGCCCCTACGAGGTCGGCGACGACGTGCGCTACATCGATGCGGCGGCGACGGCCCGGACCGGACAACCACACGTTCGCTTGCACGTGCCCGAGCGCTCGCTGACGACCTGGATCGTGCTCGACGTCTCGCCATCGATGGCGTTCGGCACCGCCCGGCGGCTGAAGGCGGACGTCGCCGAGGGGGTGGCGCTCGTCTTCGGACGTCTCGGCATCCGGCGAGCGGGCAGTGTCGGCCTCGTGGCGTTCGGTGCCGCCGCCCCGCGCGTACTCCCACCCCGCGGCGCCAAGCCCGGGATGGTGGCTTTGCGACGGATGCTGGCAGAGGGCGTCGCGCCGGACGGCCAGCATGATGCGGGGGGCCTCGGCGATGCGCTCCTCCGCGTGGCGCGGATGGCACGCCAACCCGGGCTCATCGTCACCATCAGCGACTTTCGCGACCAGCGTGACTGGCAACGGACCCTTGGATCCCTGCGCCTGCGCCATTCCGTGCTCGCGGTGGAGATCATCGATCCGCGCGAAGCGGAGATGCCTGCCGTGGGTCACCTGGCCTTGGTCGATCCCGAGACCGGGGCGCGCCTGGAGGTCGATACTTCCAACCGCCGGGTGCGACAGCGCTTCGCCGAACTCGAGCGACAGCGTCGCGAGACGCTGGCCCGCGAACTGCGCCGCCTCCGGGTCGACCAGGTGACGCTGGCGACCGATCAAGACTGGCTGCTGACCTTAGGGCAACGCCTGCGATGAACTTCGCCTCGCCGCTGTGGCTGGCCGCGCTCGCGCTCATTCCGCTCGCCATATCAGGATCGATCGCGGCACGGCGCCGTGCGAGACGTTACGCGGTCCGGTTCCCGGCGGTGTCGACGCTGCGACTCGCGGTTGGCGGCAGCCGATCGTGGCGCCGCTATGTGCCGGCGGCGTTTGCGCTGGCGGCGATCGCCGCTCTCGCCCTGGCGCTCGCCAGGCCGCGGGTCAGCTACAGCGCGCCGGTCGACGAGGCGTCGGTGATTCTCGTCACCGATCATTCCGGCTCGATGGCCGCCACGGACGTGGACCCCACGAGGCTTGCCGCCGCCGAGCGCGCCGCCAACACGTTCATCGACCAGCTGCCGGGGAGGGCGCTCGTCGGCGCGATTGCCTTCTCGACCTCGCCGGATGCCGTCCAGGCGCCGAGCGCCAACCACGCCCTGGCGCGGGCGATCATCGATGACCAGAGCGCCAACGGCGCAACGGACACCGGCGACGCGCTCGAGCTGGCACTCCAGCTTCTCCGCGGCGCGGATGCGAAACATCCCCCCTCGGCGGTCGTGCTGCTTTCCGACGGCGCTGCAAACGCCGGCGTCGATGTGACGACCGTCGCGCGCGAGGCCGCCCGCGACAGGATCCCGATCGACACCGTCGCACTCGGCACGCCGGGCGGCACGCTCCCGGGAGCGGGGCCGTTCGGGTCATCGGTGGCCGTCCCCCCCGACCCCCAGCTGATGCAACAGATCGCGCAGCTGTCAGGCGGCCGGTCCTTCAACGCACAGAGCGCTGACACCTTGAGCTCGATCTACAAGCAGCTGGGGCAGCAGCTCGGCAGCGTGACGCGCAAGCGCGACGTCACGGCGGATTTCGCGATCGGCGGACTCGCGTTTGTCCTGCTCGCCGCCGCGACATCGACTCGGTGGTCGGGGCGACTGCCCTGAACGCGAGCCTCGGCTAGGCGCGATTGGCGGTGCGCCGACGCCGCTGGCTGCGACGCGGGGTGTGGCGGTAGGAATCGGCGGCCGCGAAGTCGCTTGTCCTGCTCCGGGGTGTTTCCCGGCTCAGGCCATGCTGGAGCCCGAGTTGCCCGGCGAGCTTGGTTACGTCGCGATGCTGCTCGGGTGAGAGCAGCGTGATCCCCATGCCTTTGCGACCGGCACGGCCGGTGCGACCGATCCGGTGAACGTAGGTCTCGCTGTCGGCGGGCGGATCGAAGTTGATCACGTGCGAGATCCGCTGCACGTCGATTCCTCGCGCGGCTACGTCTGTCGCGACGAGCGTGTCGACCGCGCCGGACTCAAACTGGGCGAGTGCGTGTTCACGCTGGCGCTGTGACTTGTCGCCGTGCATCGCCACCACCTTGAGGCCGCGAGCCCTGAGACGCTTCACGAGCCGGTCCGCCCCATGCTTGGTTCTAACAAACACGAGCGTGAGGTCGCGGTCGCGCTCGAGCTCGCGCACGAGGGCCTCAACGCGGTGCTCATGCGCAACCTCGACGAACCTGTGCTCGATCTCCGCGTTTGCGCGTCGCGTCGCAGGACCGTGAACGTGTTCCACTGGGTCGCGCGTGTAGATCCTGGCGATGCGTCCGGCCTCGCCGTCGAGGGTGGCGGAGAACAGCAGCGTTTGACGCGTCCCTGGACATGCGTTGACGATCCGGTCGATGGCCGGACGAAAGCCCATGTCCAGCATCCGGTCGCCCTCGTCGAGGACCAGCATCCGGACGTTGTCAAGGGTGAACGCGCGGCGTGCCAGCAGGTCCTCGAGCCGGCCCGGCGTAGCCACCAGCACGTGCGACGTCGCGGCCTCCTTGGCCTGCTTAACCAGGCCCACGCCACCGTAGACGGCAGTGACACGCAGCGCGCGCGAGCGCGCGATGTCGCGGATGTCCTCGACGATCTGCGTGGCGAGCTCGCGGGTGGGCGCGAGCACGAGTGCCGCTGGACGCGGGTCCTCCGCTCGGATCCGCTCAGCCAGGGGAATCCCGAACGCGAGTGTCTTGCCCGATCCTGTCGGGGACTTCGCGATCACGTCGCGGCCGGCGATCGCATCGCCGATTACAACGCGCTGGATCGCAAACGGCTCGGTGATGCCTGCTGCGGACAGTGAACTGGTGACGGCGCGCGAGACACCGAGGCCAGCGAAAGAATCTTTGGGCACGTACAACTCCTAGGCGGCACACTGAGAAGGCCGCGGACGATTCGGGAGGCGAAGGCTGACCCGAACCGCTGCGAGCGGAACCTAAGCAAGCTGCCTCGCGGTCGACGGATGCCGGCCGCTGCACTCAAGCTAGCAGGTCCCCTCAGGGCCTCGATCTAACGACTACACGATCCAGAAGGCCACGACTGCGTACTGCAACGCCGCGGCGGCAATCACCAGCAGGTGGAAGAGCTCGTGGTAGCCGAATACCCGCGGCACCGGGTCCGGTCGCTTGCGGGCGTAGATCACCCCGCCGACGCTATAGAGGATGCCGCCGAGCGCGAGCGCCGTTACCGCCGTTATTCCGAGACGCTCCAAGAGCTGGGGGAGGGCGATGACGGCGACCCAACCGATCGAGATGTACACGGCCACGCCGAGCCATCCAGGGGCGTGAATCCAGACCAGCTTGAACGCCGCCCCGGCGATCGCCGCGGACCACACGGCGATTACGATCACCGCTCCCGCCGTGCCGTGCAGCACGAGCAGCCCGAACGGCGTGTAGGTACCGGCGATCAGCACGAAGATCATCGTGTGATCCAGCCGACGCATCCAGCGCCGGGCCCCCACGGTTCGCCAGTCGACGCGGTGGTAGAGAGCGCTGGTACCGAACAGCGCGGCGACGCTCAGCGCATACACCGCCACGGCGACCCGGGCGCGCACCGATCCGGCAGCCAGCACCAGGCAGGCGCCGGCCGCCAACGACGCGACGAAGGCCCACTGATGAAGGACCCCGCGCAGCCGCGGCCTGAGCGATGGATCAAAGCTCGCGGCCGGCATGCGGCCGGGCCACCGATCCCCGCCGGTCGGCTAGATCAGCTGAACGTTCGCGGCCGCCGGGCCCTTCTGGCCCTGCTCGGTATCAAAGGACACCTTTGCACCCTCGGCCAGCGACTTAAACCCGCTGCCCGCGATCGCGGAGTGATGGACGAACAGGTCCTTGCCAGCCTCATCAGGCGTGATGAAGCCGTAGCCCTTCTCGTCGCTGAACCACTTCACAGTTCCGGTCGCCATCCATTCCCTCCCGGGAGGTCGTGTGCTGCGAAACGAGGGAGGCGCAAGAGCAACCACTACGAACGCTTGCACAACTTTCGTCGAGCCTGCGCCCGACACGAGGGCCGAAGTTTATCCCCACGACCCCCCGACGAGCGTCGTCGCCGTTTCGGTGTCTGAACGCGGACGGTTTGCCGGCGGTCCGGCGGAAAGGAAGGTCGATGCCAACGGGTCAGGCGTGGCAGGCGCGCACCTGGGCAAACGTCACCAGGCGGCCGCGCTGTTCGTCCCAGAGCTTCAGCCTGACGGCGCGCAGTCCGTCCCAGAGCGACAGGGTCGGCACGCTGTGGAAGACCGGGTTCTCCTCGTGTGCGCGCTGGAGGTTGTAGTTCGGGATCCGGACGCTGAGGTGGTGGATGTGGTGATATCCGATGTTCCCGGTCACGAACTGCAGCGGTTTCGCGAGCCTGAGAAACGAGCTGCCGCGCAGGGCCGAGTCGGCGTAGCTCCAGCACTCCGAACGCTGCCAGTATGCGTCCTCGAACTGGTGCTGGACGTAGAACAGCCAGATCCCGACCGCGCCTGCGAGCAGCGCAGCCGGAGCCCAGACGAGCATGAAGTCGCCTACCCCGATTGCCATGACCAGGGCGGTGGCGATCGCGGCCAGCGCGAGATCGGTCCGCAGCACGCTGTTGCGCATTCGGGGAGGCGCGCTGCGAGCGACGATCCGAGGGCCGATGATCATCGCGAACACCGGGCCCAGTCCGAACATGACGACAGGGCTGCGGATGACCCGGTATGCGAGTCGACCGCGTCGCGACCGCTCTAGGTACTCGGCGACGGTCAGCGTCGGGAGATCGCCAATGCCGCGCTTGTCCAGATCGCCGGAACTAGCGTGATGAACGGCGTGGTCGTGGCGCCAGCGGGCGAAGGGCGAGAGCACCAGCAGGCCGCAGACCGTGCCCAGCCAAGCGTTGGCGCGTCGGGAGGCGAGAAACGACCCATGCGAGCAGTCGTGGAAGATGATGTAGGTGCGCAACAGGAAGACCGCGCTCACGGGCGCGAGGGCAAGCGCGAACGCGACTGAAACCCTGAGTGCGAAGTAGATCGCGACGCTCATGGCCAGGTACGCGACGACCGAGGTGACGAAATCCACGGCGCTGCGCAGCGGGCGCGGCCTGGCGTACGCGGATAGCACCTCCCGCCAGTACCCAGGCGCGTGCGGCGAGTCGCATGCCTGCGGGCCCGCCTCGGTAGACACGGACATGCCCAGGGGCAGGGGTGGAGCTTGATCGAGCACGGCTAATGACCCTCCAGTGGTCGAAGCCGATCCCAGCGATCCGCTCCATTTTGCGGGTCTGAGCGTAGCCGCATCGAGTTCCGCTGTGCGTAAATCCTCTGTGAGCGTCCTCTCACGCCTCCGAACCCCGGTAGGCGCGAGCAGGCTCAGCCGACCTTGCGGATCGGCGGCAGCTCGCAGCGGCCGTCGAACACACCCGCGTCTGGTTCGTGCGGCATCCCGTGTAGACGCCCCGGGTAGGCTGGGGCCGTGCCGATGCCCAAGCGGTCAAGCGTCGAGGACGTCTTCGCGCAACTGAACGACGCGCAGCGGCCGCACCTCGAGGCGCTCAGGGAACTGAGCCGCGACGCCGATCCGGAGGCGCGGGAGCACCTGAAGTGGAATCTGCCGGTGTACGTCCGCGGCGAGGGCACGACCCTGTGGATGCTCCAGAACTTCAAGCGCCACTGCTCGCTGCGGTTCCCGCCGCCGTTCTTCGCCACGCAGAAGGCCGCGGTCGAGGACGCCGGCTATGAGGCCGGCGCGGGCTTCGTCAAGCTCCCCTACGACCGCGAGCTGCCGATTGCGCTCCTGAAGGCGCTGATGCGGGCCCGGGTTGAGGAGTACGAGGCGACCGGCGCCGGCTGGAACGACCGCTGACCCCGATCGGGTCCGTGCGCGTCGCATCGGCGCTGGGTGAGATGGTGGGTTGTAGCGCGGCTGTCGCAAGCCCCGGTTTGTTGTGACCTCGTCACAAGAGACAGACTCCCAAACGTGGAGCCTGGCCGAGAAAGTGTCCATATACGTCACGTTTCTCAGCCAGGCTCCAAAACTCGCCCCGCGACGCGCGCGGGACGCGGCGGCCGTTTGTGGGCTCCTCACAACTCCGAGCTTCAAGCGACCGCCTCCAGTGAAAGAGGTCGTCCGCTCGAATGGCGAGGACCCCTTTCCTGCGTGCGTTCTGCCGTATCGGCGTCTACTTGACCAGGTACCAATCCTCCGGGTTCATCATCCCTAGTGCATTGGCGGCGTAACCACCGAGCTTGTCGCTAATCAGCGTTCCGCCGTCGCCCTGGTAGGTCCCGATCGATGTCGGGCCGAAGGCGACCGGGAGCTGCTGCTCCATGTACGCCGCGTATGCGCTGAGGGCCGCCGTCTCGCCGCTGTCGGGACCGAAGACCGTCTGCTTGATCAGCGCCGTGGCGTGCGGGTCGTTGTAGCTGCCGTAATTGGCCACCGCGCCGGGGGCGAACAGCGACTCGCCGGTCGGCAGGTAGTCGGGGCCGTAGATCCAGCCGGCGCCCCAGTTCTCGGCCGTCCACTTGCAGTCGGGCTGGGTGGGCTGGCACGAGATTGCCGTGGCGATCACCGTGTTGAACGGATGGTTGGTGAGGCTGATCGTGATCCCGACCTTCTTGGCCTGCGCCTCGAGGTCGTTCATCTCGGCCGCGATGACAGTAACGCCGGACTGGTAGTCGAGGTTGAACGAGATCGGCTGACCGGCCTTGATCCCGGCGCCGCACAGACTCGGGTTCGAACAGGTGGTCTGGCCGTTGGGCACGACCTTCCAGCCGTGGGCCTTAAGGAGGGCCGCCGCGTCGGCGGTAGAGAACGGGTACGGGTTCGACGACGCGTTGAACGCGACCAGCGGGCTCGGCGGTGCCGGCGGGATCGGGCTGTAGGTCGGGTTGGCCGTGTTGGAGAGGAAGGCGTGGGTCCACCCATCCTGATCGATGAGGTGCTGGAACGCCTGCCGGAAGTACAGCTGCTTGAAAATCGGCCCGACGGTGGGATTGTTGAGGTTGAGCGGGAAGTAGTTGACTGAGTAGCTCGCCGCCGTGTTGTACAGATAGCCCTCGCCCTTCGCGGTGGAGATCTGTGGCGCGTATTGCGCCGGGAGGTTCGCAATCGTGACCGCGCTGGGGCCGCCAGCGCGGATCTCGTTGAAGATCGCGGTGTCGCTCGTGAACGGGAGCTCGACGAGCGTCACGGTCGCCTTCGGCGTCCCCGAGTAGTCGGCGTTGGGCACCAGGGTCACCTGGCCCGTCGTCGTGAAGCTCTGGAGCTTGTACGGACCGTCCACCACACTCCAGAGTGGCGAGCCCGACCAGCTCCCGACCGTCTTGCTCTGGGTGTCGAGGAACTTGTAGACGGCCTCGGCGCCCGCCTTGGTCGAGTCGGGCAGATGGCCGTTATCGCTCGTCGGCGCGGGCTGCGACAGCGAGGTCCGGTCCCAAGCCAGCGGCACCGGATAGATCTGCGAGAGCTCGTTGTAGAGGAACCAGGTCGGGTTGTACGACTTGTTCAGGTTCAGGACGATCGTCGAGGCGTTGGGCGTCGACATGCTCACCACGTTGTCCGGGAAGTACCCGGGCACGTAGCCGCAGTAGTTGGTCGTCGGGCTGGCCTTGTACATGTTGATCCAGAACTCGACCTGGCGGGAGGTCACGGACTCGCCGTCGGACCACTTCCAGGGCTTCAGATGGATCGTGACCTGCTTATCGCCCGCGGCCCACACCGGCGGCTCGGCGACCGAGTAGTTGTAGTCGACCGTCGGACGGTAATTGTTGCCGTACCAGTACAGACCCCGGTACAGCAGGTAGGACAGCTGGTTGAGGTTGTTCGTTCCGCACACCTGGGCGCTGGTCATGGGGAAGATGTAGTTCGGCGCCGCGCTCGCGCCTTGGGTGAAGTAGACCGTCCCGCCCGTCAGCTTGGTCCCGGCGGGAGCGGTCGGCTGGGTGAGCCCCACACCACTGTCCGGCGAACCCGAGGGCGATACCCCGCTGTTGCTGCTGCTCGCAGTGCTGCTGCCGCCGCTACCGCTGCTGTTGCTGCTGCTCGAGCCGCAGGCCGCGGTCAGGCCGACCACCAAGACGGTGGCCAGGACCATCAACGACCCACGCCTGAGCCGCCCGACATGACTAGACCAATCAGTCGCTCGACGCACCTAACACCTCCAGATCGGCACCTCAGTATTGGTCGCAGGAACGACCCCCAGGTCGCCCGCGACTCAGCTGGTCAGTGTCCGGTGCCCTTCTGACAAGCCGCTGACAAGCCGCTGACAGAGCCCGTCAGTTCGCCGGTACGCGATGGACGGATCGGCGCATTGCACACGCCGCTGAATGGGGTTCGCCGACCGCCGGCGGGCGGCGCCAGCACGCCGTGGCTCAGCTCGTCGCGGAGGCGGGGGCAGAGCGGCGGGGGCGTGGCCAGTCGACGCAGGTCCCGCTACCGTCGCAGTAGGGCGCGTTGGCGGTGGTGCCGCAAGAGCAGAGGGCGGCGCGCGTCTCGTGCTCGTCGACGCCCGGCCCGGTTACGTGTAGCTCACCGCGCAGGAGAACCGGGCCGCCGGCGATTGCGGTCACCTGGGTCGGCCTGCTCGGCGTCTCGCCTTTCGAGGTGATCGGGTGGGTTCGGAGCGCACCGGTTGGGCAGCGCGCCACGACGGAAACGACGTCGTCGGGGTCGGCGGCGTCGGGGAGGATCCACGGTCGGCGACTAAGGTCGAAGACGGCCGGCAGCCCACGAAGACACTCGGCCGCGTGTCGGCAGCGTGCGCCATCGAAGCTGACTTCGACGGCCGCGCCGTGATACTGCTTGCGTGTGGCTGTCGGACGCGTGCTGTCAGGCATCGGCCGAAAGCTCGAAGGCATCACGGAAGTTGGCGGGCACCAGGTCGAGGTACTCCCGGCGGTGCGCCGCGATGTACCCACGCACGAACGGGCAGAACGGCAGCACCGCCAGACCCTCGGAGCGTGCCTCCGACAGCGCGGTCTGGACCAGTCGAGTGCCCAGCCCCTGCCCTTCGAACCGCGGATCTATCAGCGTGTGCGTGAAAGCAATCAGCCCCGGTCGGCGGCGGTACTCGGTAAAGCCGGCGAGCTCGCCGTCGACCCGGACCTCGAAGCGAAACTGCTCGGGCACGTCGAGCACGCGGATAGCTGCAGCCGTTGGAGCAGACATTGGTCGGCACAGCAGATGATGCCACGGGACTTCCTCGTGGGCCAACGCAGTCGGCGCTCCGGTCATACGAGCTGGACGATCTGGGAGCCCGAGAACGGCGACCGGTCGCAATGCGGTCGTCGACGGTCGCAGGGATTGAGCGGTCGACCAGGTACAGCGCCCCCCACAAGGGCCGACACGATCAACACGCACATCCGCAACATCTACTCCAAGCTCGAGGCGCGTGATCGGTCTTCCGCCGTCGGGCGTGCCCGCGAGCTGCGTCTCCTCTCGGCAGGACGCTCCTGAACAAGGGGCGGCCGGGAATCACCATCATCCGGTGAGGACACCTCACCTGGGTCGCGGCGAACCTGCACCGATGCAACAGCGACCGGAGGTTCCGGCCGGGAGAGGACTCGGATGAAGCTTGTCGTCAACGGTGCCGACGTCGAGATCGACGACCGGCACGCGCAGACTCCGCTGCTGTGGGTGCTCAGGGATGTGATCGGTCTGCATGGCACGAAGTTCGGCTGCGGAGCGGGCTTCTGCGCGGCCTGCACCGTGCTGATCGACGGACGCAACACGAAGTCCTGCCAGACGACGACCGAACGCGCGGTCGGAAAGGTCGTGACGACGGTCGAGGGCGCCTCCGGTCCGGTCATCGACGCGGTCCGCGATGCCTGGCACCGCGGCAACGTCGTGCAGTGCGGCTACTGCCAGCCGGGGCAAACGCTGGCCGCCACGTCGCTGCTCCAGTCCGACCCGTCGCCGGACGACACGAAGATCGACGCCTGGATGAGCGGGAACCTCTGCCGCTGCGGCACCTACCCGCGGATCCGGGCCGCGATTCACGAGGCCGCAGGAACGTTGACCACCGGGCACCCGCCCGATCCGCTGACCGCCCCGCCGTCGCTTGAAGTAGGTCGGCTAACCCCGGAGGAGATGGCCGACCCGGTGCACCCTTACATCCGGATCCGTGAGGACGGGACGGTCGTCGCCTATTCGAGCCAGATCGAGATGGGGCAGGGAATTCACACCGGGCTGGCGACGATCGTCGCCGAGGAGCTCGACGCTGATTTCGATTCCGTCCGGGTCGTCAACGCGGCCAACGGAGGCGGGCCGCCCAAGGATGTGTACGGGAACCCAGACGCCGGGGGTGCGCTCCAGCTCACGGGTGCGTCCAATTCGATGAAGGGGTACTGGGTGCGGTACCGGCTGGCAGCGGCTCAGGCGCGGGCGCGGCTCGTGACCGCGGCGGCCGAGGCATGGGATGTGCCCGCGGCGGAAGTCGAGGTCGAGGACGGCGTATTGCGCCATTCGAGCGGCCGGCGGGCGGCCTTCGGCGAGCTGGCGGCGCGGGCCGAGCAGTTTCCGGTCCCTGACGGCGTCGAGCTCAAGGACCCTGTCGACTTCAGGCTGATCGGACGCGACGGACGCTTGCGAGTCGACGCGGTCCCGAAGATTCTCGGCACCACGAGCCTGTTCACGATCGACCTGCGCCTCCCGGGAATGCTGACGGCGGTGGTGCTGCACCCGCCGAGGTTCGGTGCCACGGTTGCTTCGGTCGATGACGGGGCGGCGCTCGCCGAGGCGGGCGTGACCGCGGTCGTCCCGATTGACGAGGGCATCGCCGTGGTCGCGGAGACCGTCGCCGACGCGCAGCGTGGACTGCACGCTCTCGTCGTGGACTGGGATGACACCAACGCCGAGCGGCGGAGCACGCCCGAGCTGCTGAGCGAGCACATGCGCCTGCTCGAGTCCGGCGAGAAAGCCGTGACCTCCCGGGATGACGGCGACGTCGACCAGGCGTTGGCCGACGCCGCCTCGACGATCGATGCGACGTACGTGTTGCCGTACCTGGCCCACGCCGCGATGGAGCCGAACAACGCGGCGTGCCGGATGCGTGAGGACGGCGTGCTCGACGTCTGGTTCGGAACGGAGGGCCCCGAATACGTGAGGATGAACGCCTCCGCGGCCGCCGGAATCGACAAGGAGCAGGTTGAGGTGCACGTCACCTTCGCCGGCGGATCGTTCGGACTGCATTCGAGTGCCGAACATGACCCCGTATCCGAGGCCGTGCAGATCGCGCGGGCGCTCGACTGGAAGCACCCGATCAAGGTGCAGTCACTACGGGAGGAGGAGTTCAAGGTCGGTCGCTACCGGGCGATGGCCGTACACCGAGTGCGGGCCGGAGCCGACGCGGACGGTCGCCTGACTGCCTGGCATCAACAGATCGTGGCCGAACCGACGTCCGTGAACCTCCCGTTTGTCCGTGACGTGATGTTCACCAACGGCGTCGACTTCTTCACGACAACTGGTGCCGTCGACCCCCCTTACGCCGTCCAAAATTTCCGGATCGAGTCGACCAACTTCGAGTCGCGAATCCCGACGATGGTGTGGCGGTCGGTCGGCAACTCGCACACCGAGTTCGCGCGCGAGTCGGCCATCGACGAGCTCGCGATCGCCGCCGGCCGTGATCCGGTCGACCTGCGGCGCCGACTGCTCGCCGGGAGCCCGCGGACGCTGCGCGCGCTCGAGCTCGCGGCCGAACACGCGGACTGGGGTTCGACCCTGCCCGACGGAAAGGCGCGCGGCATCACCAGCTCCGACTTCCTAGGCCACAGCGCCAACGTGACAGAGATATCGCTCGACGCTCGCGGGCGCGTCCATGTCGACCGGATCGTGTTCGCCCTCGACTGCGGGAGAAACATCAACCCCGACCTCATCCGGGCGCAGGTTGAAGGTGGACTGCTCTGGGGACTGAGCTCCGCGGCGTGGGGCGAGGTCATCCTCGGAGAGGGCGGCGACATCGTCACCCAGAATTTCGACCGCTACCCGGTCGTTCGAATGCGCTCCATCCCGCTGATCGAAGTACACCTGATCGAGTCGACCGAACCACCAACCGGCGTCGGCGAGGTTTCCGTCCCCTCGGTAGCCCCAGCGCTGGCGAACGCCATCGCGGCGTTGACCGGCACCCGGGTCCGCCAGCTCCCCATCAACAACACAATCAAGGTCGCCTAGGAGGACACAATGGCTGATGTCAACATCACCCCCAGCGAAAACGGTCCCTACATCGTCTCCGGCCCGGTAACCCTCACCGCGCCGGATGGGCGGGTGATCGAACATCCCGACCCAATGTCCATGTGCCGCTGCGGCGGCTCCTCGAACAAACCGTTCTGCGACGGCACGCACGCCACGATCGACTTCGACGGAACGCTGGCGAACTGAGCGGAGACCGGCTCAAACAGCGGCCGAGTCACCTCTTCGCTGGGTTTCACTCTCTGTGTCACGGCCGGTCGCCTCGCTGAGAGTCGTCCTCGCCGGATCATGGCGATTACCGCGAGGCGTATTCCCGGCGCTAGGTCATGCGCCGGTAACGCCACACTGAGAGCGGAATGAAGACGGCCAGGAGGCCGGCGATCCAGGCGATTGCACCGACAAGAGAGGATGGTGTTCCAGGGACGAGGGCGAGGGAACGTGCGGCGTTCGCGGCAAGGGTGACCGGGCTGACCTTCGCGATTGCCTGCAGCCAGTTCGGCAGGGTCGAGACCGGCACGAACACTGAGCTCGCGAACACGAGCGGAAACAAAACCACGAAGCCGGCGGTTTGAGCGGCTTCGGCGCCGCGGACGGTCAGTGCAACGAAGGCAAAGATCCAGCTGAGCGCGAGACCGAAGCCGCTGACGAGCGCTATGCACCCGACGGCCTGCGCCACGCCGGCCTGGAAGCGGAAGCCGATGATGTAACCGACGATGATCATCAGCACGATGATCAGGACGTTGCGAACCAGGTCGGCCGCGGTACGGCCAACCAGCACCGCGGACCGTGCCATCGGCATCGAGCGGAAGCGGTCGATCACCCCGAGCTTCAGGTCCTCGGACAGGCCTACTGCCGTCTGGCTGGCTCGAAAGGTCACCGACTGAACGAGGATGCCGGGCAACAGGTAGTCGATGTAGCTCACGCCCGGGGGCAGCGAGTGACTGATCGCCCCGCCGAACACGTACGTGAACAGGAGCACGAACATGATTGGCTGGATCGTCGAAAAAATCAACAGGTCCGGTTGGCGGACGAAGTGCCGCAGGTTGCGCCCGCTGACGACTCTCGCGTCCGTGAGGTCCCCGCGGAGTTCGCGCGGCGTTAGATGTCGCCACCGCGGCGGGCGTCTCGGCACCGGCCGCCGCGCGGCAGGACCACGAGCGGCCGGAGCGGGCACGGCGCTCGGACGGGCCTGTTCCGGCTGCCCGTTGCCGGCCGCGGCTCCCGTCTCCGCCCCGTTCTCGCTCGGCGGCGCGCCTGTGAGTTGCAGAAACACGTCGTCGAGCGTCGGCCGGCGCAACCCGAGATCGCTCACCGCGATTCCCGCCTTGCGCAGCGCCGACGCGGCATCCTCGATCATCTCGAGCCCATCCCGCGGCGCCGGGAGCGTCAGCTGCGCCAGCCGCTCGCCAGGCTCGGGCGGACCGCAACCAATCCCCGCCAACGCCTCCCGGGCCCTGTCCCGCTCCGCCGCGCGCACCAGCTCCAGTTCCAGTATCTGCCCGCCGACCCGATCCTTGAGCTCGCTCCCGGTCCCCTGCGCGATCACCCGACCATGATCGATCACGGCGATCTGCTCCGCGAGCTGATCAGCCTCCTCCAGGTACTGGGTCGTCAACAGAAGCGTCGTCCCCTCGCGGACGAGCTCGCGCACGACCGCCCAGATCTCGATGCGGCTGCGCGGATCCAGACCGGTCGTCGGCTCGTCCAAGAACAACACCCGGGGGCGGGTCAAGAGACTCGAGGCCAGATCCAGACGCCGGCGCATCCCACCCGAATAGGTACGGGCGGGACGGTCGGCCGCGTCAGCCAAATCAAAGCGCTCGAGCAGCTCATCCGCCCGCGCACGAGCCTCCACAACCGAGAGGTCAAACAGACGCCCGAACATCAGGAGGTTCTCCCGGCCGGTCAGGATCTCATCGACCGCTGCAAACTGGCCGGTCAGCCCCAAAAGCTCCCGCACCCCCGCCGCGTCGTGAACGACGTCGCGGCCAAACACCTCCGCCCGCCCGGCGTCAGGAGCGAGCAGCGTCGCCAGCACCCGCACCAGCGTCGTCTTCCCCGCGCCGTTTGGCCCCAACAGCCCGAACACCGTGGCCTGCTCAACGTCCAGGTCAACCCCAGCAAGCGCCGTCGTCTTGCCGAAACGCTTGACCACACCCTCCACATGGACCGCCGAATCAGCCATCACTCACCGACGTGAAGGACTGGTCACCTGAGGTCATCCCGCACCCCTGGATCCGCGTCTTCAGGCGGTTTCGATCCCGCCTGGATGTGTCTGAGTTCGAGCAGTTCGAGCCCGAGCCCTTCGATCTGCCAGATCACGCCGAACACGGCTGACCGATCCGCAAGCAAGCCGGTGAGCACGGTCTCGCTGTCCCTCAACTGAGACACCATTGAGGGGAAGGCCGACAGGGCGGTGGCTCCAAGCCGGCCCCTGATCCGGACCGCGTACAAGCCCGGCATCGTGGTCACGCCATCATCGTGCATTCCCACATGGTGAGCTGGCACCGCCGGAATGCGGTGATTCTGCCTGAGACGGAGGCGCCTCAGGTTCTCGGTCGTGGCTGCGGTCACGGCGAACGGGACGATCAGCCGGTCTGGCCCGTCGGCCGCCGAGCCACCAGACCCACCCGAGACGCAAATCGTCTGAATCAGGTGATGACCATTCGCCTGACCGTCAGGGAGGCTTGGCCGGTCCGTCTACCGCGCTCCACAGCCCCCAATTCACTCGGCGCCGATGCCAACTCCGCGATGATCGCGGCTCCGCCGGCCGCTCGGCGGCTTAGGCGATGATTTCAGCCATGGCACCGATGACTGAGCAACCGCCCCCTCCCCGGTCAGCGCGCTCCGATGCCGACGATCCGGGCGCCCGGCTGACACGTCCCGCCCCGCAGCGTTCGGCAAGTCGGCACTACCTGGCCGTCGTGGCGGCCGAGATCCGCCGGCTCAGGCGCCAGGTTCGACAATCCACCTCACCACCATCGCCCCCACCGCGGGATTGATCGGATTCTCCGCGTACTGGAACCGACGCGATCCGGCGAGGACCATTCACCCGATGCCGTTTAAGCGTTCGACCGCGCTGAGGAGAAGCCGAGATTCCCGGACCTAACGAATTCCAGGGCGTTGCGACCGAAAACGTGAGCTCCGACGATTCGTCGCAATTCGAGCAGGTGGACGCTGCGAAGGCCCGCCGCAGCTTGCGCAACGGGTTCATCACGTTGGTCCTGGGGGGCGCACTGATTGTCGGGCTGCTGTTGGCCGTCCCAGGGCTCAAGGGCGTGGCGAACACGGTGTCGAACCTGAAGACGCAGTGGGTCGTGGTGGCCGTGCTGCTCGAGGTTCTCTCCTGCGCCTGCTATGTGCTGGCGTTTCTCCAGGTGTTCGAGCGGGCGCCTTTCCGGGTCGGGGCGCGGATCGCGCTCAGCGAAGAGGCGTTCGGGGCAGCGGTCTCGTTGGGGGGCGTAGGCAGCCTGGCGGTCGGCGGGTGGCTGATGGTCGAGCGCGGCGCGCCTCCACGACGGATCGCCGAGCGCTCGGCCGTGCTCTTCCTGTACACGAGCGCGATCAATGTGATCACGCTGATCCTCGCCGGCCTGGGCTTGTTCCTCGGCCTCCCCGGCCCTAGCAACCCGCTGCTCAGCATCCTCCCCGCGGCGGTCGGCGCGATCGTGCTCGTGCTCTTCCTGCTGCTGCCGCGCTACCTCGACCGGATCCTGCGGCGTATAGGGCCCGGGCGCCTGGAAGCGTTCCTGACCGAAACAGCCGCCAGCGTGCGCGACACCAAACGGCTCACGTTCCATCCCGACTGGCGAATCATCGGTGCCATCGGATACCTCTGGTTCGACATCGCCGTGCTCTTCGCATGCTTCGCCGCCGCCGGCAAAAGCCCGCCGCTGGCACCGGTCGTGCTCGCCTACCAAATCGGCTACCTATCGAACTTCATCCCCATACCCGGCGGGATCGGCGTCCTTGACGGCAGCATGATCGGCATGCTCGTCCTCTACGGGGTCGGCGGAACCGTCGCCACCGCGGCCACTCTCGTCTACCACGCGATCTCGCTCTGGGTTCCAGCCGTGTGGGGCACCGTCGCGTTCATCCTGCTCCAGAGGACCAAGAAACAGCCGATCACTCTTCGCAATCCAACCGAGGAAATACACCCCCGCTCCGACAAAGAGCGCAGGGCGCGCGGGCGGCACTGATGGGCGGAAGCTCGTCGCCCAGACCCGACGTTCAGAGCACCTGCGCGGCGATGGCCACGCCGACGGCGACCAGGACCACTCCGCTCAGCAGCTCGCTTTGCTCCTCGATCCGTCCCCCCAGACGTGCGCCGATCTCCAGGCCGGCGAGGGACAGCGTGAGACTGACCACGGCGATGATCACGATCGCGAGCGCGAACGAGACTTTGTAGGCGCCGAGTGCGAACCCAACGATCAGGTTGTCGATGCTCAGTGCCGCGGCAAGCACGAGCAAGCGCCCCGTTCCATGCTCGTGAACCGACGAGGCCCCCGGTCGGTCGGCCCGCCGCGCGCGCAGGATCGTGAACAGCCCAACGGCGACGAGTAGCCCGCCAGCGAGCAAGTTTGCGTGCGAGCCGAGACGGGTTGCGGCTTGCCGTCCCAGCCACACGCCGAGCAGCGGCATCCCTGCTTCGAAGAGCCCAAATGCCAGCCCGACCCTGAGCCGGAGGCGGGCGTTCACCCCGGACAAACCGATCGCGACCGACGCGGCGAAGTTGCTCAGACCCAGCGATCCCGCCGTCAGCAGCAGCGCGAGCACAACCGAAGCCTAAGGCTGCATTCCGTCCGGACGGCGCTCACGGCTCGGCGCGGGCGACCGGTCTTGCAAGTTCGGCTGCCGTTGCCGCTTCCGCGCGTGGGTGGTTAACGATTGCGACGCCCGCGATAACGACGATGATGCCAACGGTGGCGGCCGGGCCAGGGAGCTGTCCTTGAGCGGCGTCGACAAGGACGGCGACGACTGGGACGAGGAAGGTCCAGGCGTATACGCGCGTAGACGGCCAGCGGGCCAGCGCGGCGTTGAAGCCCAGGTACACGAGTACCTGGCCGCCGATGACCAGGTAGGCGAGCTGTGCGATCAGTGTCGGGTCGCTCCACGTGGTCGTGCCGCCGTCGAGGAGGACGAGCGGGATCAGCGGAACGCCGCCGGCGAGGAACTGGGCGGCGGTGTGGCCGGCGATGTCGAGGTCGGGGTCACGCTGGGTGAGCACGCGCATCCCCAACCCGCCGCCCGCCCATCCGAGGGCACCGAGCAGCGCGAGCGCGAATCCGATCGCGAGCCGGCTGCCGTGGGCGATCTTGCCGGGGTCGGCGAGCACGACGAGCAGCACCCCGGCGAAACCGATGACGAGCCCGATCGCGCGCAGCCGTGTGATCGGCTCCTGCAGCCAGAACCGGGCGAGCAATGCCACGAAGAACGGTGAGGAGTTGAGCAGCACCGATGCCACCGCGGCACCGGCGCGGTCGGTGCCGACGCTGATCCCGACCTGGGTCAGTGTCGTGTTGCCAAACCCGATCGCGAATGCCCACCCCCACAGCCTGCGGGTGCGCGGCAACCGACTTCGCAGCAGTGGAAGCATCAGGGTGAGGATCAGACCGCCCACGAGCGCACGGAGGGCAGCGATCATGATCGGCGAGGTGTGCTTCAGCGCCGAGTCGGTGACCGGGTAGACGACGCCGGCCGCGATCATCGAGACCGCAAGGATCAGCGAGACCGGCAGGCGCTCATGCAGTGCCACGGAACGGCCCTCCATCGCAGCAGCCAGCCTATGCCCGTTGGACCATTAACGGGCATCGGTACGCGAGCTCGCGACCGCGGCCGGCGCGCTTAGCTGCGGATCCTCAGCCGGTCAACGAGCGCGTTCATGGCGAGAGCTTGACGGCGCGGATGATTGCCGAGCCGGCGTGCTCGTGCACCCGGTGCGTCTCGGTGATCTCGATGTCGCCGAAGCCGGCGCTCGCCAGCGCGCCGCGGAACTCGTCCTCGGTCAGCGCGCCGGCGATGCAGCCCGTCCAGGCCGCCATGTCCGCGCGGGTCTGCTCGTCCATGTCGGGATCGGCGATCACGTCCGAGACGGCAAACCGCCCGCCGGGACGCAACACGCGGGCCGCCTCACGAATCACGCGTGGCTTGTCGCCGGACAGGTTGATCACGCAGTTGGAGATGACCACGTCGACACTCTCATCCTCGAGGGGCATGTCCTCGAGGTAGCCCTTGACGAACTCGACGTTCTCCACGCCCGCCTCGGCGGCGTTGGTCCGCGCGAGCTCGAGCATCTCGTCGGTCATATCCAGGCCGATCGCCTTGCCGGTCGGGGCCGACTCGCCGGGCGGAGATGAGGACGTCCGCGCCGGCGCCGGATCCGAGATCGAGGACGACCTCTCCCGGGTGCAGGTCGGCCACCGCCGTCGGTACTCCGCACCCCAGCGACGCCATCACGGCCGTGTCGGGGATCTGCTCGCGGGAGGCCTCGTCATACAGCGCCGAGCCGAACACGCCAGTTCGATCGGCCGGGCTCGAGCCATAGAAGTCCGCGTCCTCTCCGGAGAGTGACTCGACCGCCCGGGCTTGCCGGAACTCGCCGCGAGCGGCCGCTCTGGCCGCCTCGGCGTATTTTTCCCGGACCGTCTCGCGGACGTCATCGGGCGCCGCGCCGCTTCCGACAAGCACCGCCTCGGCTCCAGCCGCACAACCGCAGCCGGCGGCGTGTCCTTCCCCGCAGCAAAAAGAGCCTTTCGCCTGCGGCTCGCAGCAGATCTCTTGGACGGTCGGGGCGCAGCACTCGGTGTTCAGCTCAGCCATGCCGACAGCTCCTCGAGCGCGTCGGGGATCACGAAGTAGTAGGCCCACAAGCCCTGGCGCTCCGAGCCGACGATGCCGGCCTCCCGCAGCACCTTGAGGTGATGCGACACCGTTGGCTGCGAGAGGTCGAACAGCGGCACGAGCTCGCAAACGCAGACCTTGCCGGCGTGCTTGCGCAGCACGTCAACGAGCTGCACGCGGACAGGGTCGCCGAGCGCTTTCGCGACCGACGCCATCCGGACCGCCTCGTCTCGCTCGACGTCGGGGTAGACGACCGGCTCGCAGCACGGCTCGCCGGCGGCGCGCTTGGTCTTCGGGGTGAGTTCCATATCGATAGCCATCTATCTACTTATATCTATTGAACTGACGATTGTCAATCTATACACTCCGCCCCACTTCGCACCCGCCGCGAACCGGCAACGACCCACGGCAGACGACAGATGAATCGCACCGCGATCATCACCGACATCCACGGCAACCTCTCCGCGCTCGAAGCCACCTTCGAGGCGATCGACGAGATCGGCGTCGACGCCATTTATTGTGGCGGGGATCTGGTCGGCTACGGCCCGCACCCCAACGAGGTGTGCCGCCTGATCGAGGACCGCGGGATCCCGACGATCTACGGCAATTACGACTACGCGATCGCACGCGAACTCGACGACTGCGGCTGCGCCTACGTCACCCAGCACGACCGCGAGCTCGGCCAGCAGTCCGTCGCGTGGACGCTCGCGCACACCGATCAACGCTCCAAAGACTTCATGCGCACGCTCCCGTTCGACCTGCGCTTCGAGCTCGGCTCCCAACAAATCCATCTTGTCCACGGCTCGCCGCGGAAGGTCAACGAATACCTCTTCGAGGACAAACCGGCCCGCCTGTATGAACGGCTAGCCGGCCGGCCGAGACGGCGACATGCTCGTCTTCGGGCACACCCACAAACCCTGGATCCACACCTACGGCGGCGTCCTGTTCGTCAACTGCGGCTCGGTCGGCAAACCCAAGGACGGCGACCCGCGCGCCGGGTTCGCCATCCTCGAGCTCGACGAGACCGGCCAGCTGCGCGCGTCAATCGAGCGGGCCCCCTACGACGCCGAGGCGGTGGCCAATGAAGTCGCCGCGGCCGGCCTCCCAGGCGAATACGCCGAGAAACTAGTCGCCGCCGCATAGCCAGGCACGCACGCAGGCCTAGACGAGCACAAGGGACCCGCGATCGCTCATCGAGGCTGCCCGGCGGTTAGTGGTGGGCGTGAGCGACGTGCGCGTGCTCAGCCGGGGCCCGGCCGCCGAGGTACTTGTCGGGGTCGGTCTCGAACGCCTGCAGGCACTGCACCGAGCAGAAGTAATGGCTCTCACCGTTGAGGTTTTTTGTGAGCGCCTTGGCGCGGTCGACCTTCATCCCGCAAACCGGGTCGGTCGCGCCGCGGCGCGCGGTCAACCAAAAGAGGGCGGCGAAAATCACCAGGCCGAGCACGTTCAGCCCCAGCTTGTAGTTGACCGCGATCGGGCTGAAGATGTCCGCGCGCGTCGGACGCGGACCGGTCGGGATCAGCCCGAGGGCGCTGAAGATCCCGTCGACGATCAGCGCCGCGATCACCATCGTGACGAACATCAGCCCGGTGATCCGCACCGTGAAGCGGGTCCCGTAGTACTTGCGGTAGATCAACAGGATCGGGAGCACGATCAGATCGGCGAACAGAAACGACAGGACGCCGGCGAACGAGATCCCGCCCGACCAGAGCACCGCCGCGAGCGGGACGTTCCCGACCGAGCAGACGAAGCTGAGCACGGCGATGATCGGGCCGATGATCACGTTTTCGATCGTCGGCAGCGGCTGCGGGGCGTTGTGGATGAACAGGTGCTCGAAAAAGCCATTGCCGAACTGGGCGATGAATCCGGCCAGCAGGAACCCGAGCGCGATCTCCTTCCACAGCATCTGCCAGTCGCCGCGGAAGTTGTGCGCGACATCCGACCACGCGCGGACAGAGGTCAGGCGCTCACGCCATGACAGCTGCTCGGCGGCCGCGTGATGCTGATGACCCGTGTCCGCCTCGATCGCGTGCTCGCGCGCCTGCTCCTCGAGCCGGCTGCTGACGAACACCCGCAAAAGCAGCGTCATCAGCACGATCATCACGATCCCGCCGACGTACTCGGCGAGCGCGAACTGCCAGCCGATCAGGACCCACAGAACCAGCCCCAACTCCCACACGAGGTTGGTCGAGGCGAGCTGGAACGCCAACGCGCTCGCGGCTGAGGCACCCTTCTGAAACAGCGACTTGGCGATCGCAATCGCCGCGTACGAACAGGACGAGGACGCGGCCCCCAGCCCAGTGGCCCAGCCGACGGAGCGCGCGCCAGAGCCGCTCATCAGCCCCTCGACCCGCTCCCGCGGCACCCAGGCCTGCACGATCGCCGAGATCGCAAAGCCGAGCACGAGCGCCCACCACACCTCCCACGCCATCAAGAACGAGTCCCTGAGGCCGTGCCAAACGACGTCGAGGATGCTCATACGACCAGCGTACCAGATACCCCTAGGGGGTAGAGGTAAATGATATGATTCCCCTATGGCAAAGACTCAGACACCCACCCGGGGCTACACGGCCACCAAGGACCAGTTGCTCGCGCGGCTGGCGCGCATCGAAGGACAGATCCGCGGGATCGAGGGCATGGTCCAGGACGACCGCTACTGCATCGACATCCTCACCCAGATCTCAGCCGCCCAGGCCGCGCTTGACAAGGTCGCCCTCGGGCTGCTCGACGGACACGCCCACACGTGCGTGATCGGCGCCGAACCCGATCAGCAGGACGAGCGCACTGAAGAGATGATGGCCGCGGTCGGCCGGCTGCTGCGCCGCGGCTGATCGTCACGGGTGCGCCCCCCGGTGTACCCGTCCATCGTTAGCCCGGATTGAAGGCTGAGGCTAGTGTCCTGAGGACACTAGTCGGCGAGCAGCCGACGTTCGCGCACCGCCTCGCGCACGTCGCGCAGCAATTCGTCTGAGCGTGGCGTTGGCCCGAGTGCGCGCGCGATCATGACCGCTCCGACCATGGCGCTCAAGGTGACGCCGGCTCGCTTGCGGCTGTCCTCATCATCGCCCTCGAGCAGCGATTGCAAGAGCGTGAGGTAGCGATCGACCTCAGCGCGATAAGCCTCCTGCGCCGCGCCGCCCACCCGACGCACGTCCGCGCCGAGAGCCACTACGCCGCAACCGTTGGCTGGATTGTCGCGATGCGCCGTGGAGACGTACCAGTCAGCGAACGAAGCCAGCGGGTCATCAGCATCCTCGACTATCTGCGCGACGATCGGCTCGTTCTCGGTCAGCGCGCGCGCCACCGCCTCACCGATCAGCTCCTCGCGGGAATCGAAGTGCTTGTAGAAGCCGCCGTGCGTGAGGCCCGCGGCCCGCATGATCTCCGCCACGCCCGCCTGGTCGGTGCCGGCGTCCCGGATACGAGCCGCGGCAGCGTTGACGATCCGCTCGTGACTGGCTGCCTTGTCTTCTTTGGAACGCCTCATCTCCAATTAGATGATAGCTGCAATCTAAGTCTGATAGGATGACGCGCGACATCTAAAGCCGCCTTCAGGAGACCCTCATGCAAGTCCAAGGAACCACCGCACTCGTTACCGGAGCAAACCGCGGCATCGGCAAGGCGTTCACCGACGCGCTGCTTGAGCGCGGCGCCGCCAAGGTCTACGCCGCCGCCCGCGACGTCGCGACCATCACGGACCCGCGTGTCGTGCCCATCCAGCTCGACGTCACCGATTTCGACCGCGTCGCGGCGGTCGCCCAGGAGCTCGGTGACGTGGAGCTCGTCGTCAACAATGCCGGCGTCGGCCACCCCGGCTTTCCGTTGGAGGCATCACTGGAGAACGCGCGAGCGCAGCTCGAGACCAACTACCTCAGCCTGATCGCCAACATGCAGGCATTCGCGCCGGTGCTCGCGCGCAACGGCGGCGGCGCGTTCATCAACATGCTCTCAGTCGTCTCGTGGATCGCGTCGCCGCGCCTGGCCACGTACTCGGCCTCCAAATCCGCGGCCTGGAACTTCACGAACTCGGCCCGCGTCGAGCTCAAGCAGCAGAACACCCAAGTAGTCGGCGTCCACGTCGGCTTCGTCGACACCGACCTGACCGCCGAGCTCGACGCCCCGAAGGTCCCCGCGGCCGCCGTCGCCAACGCCGCGCTCGACGCGCTCCAAGCCGGCGAACCGGAGGCCGTGGTCGACGACGTCAGCCGCGCGGTCAAGGCCGGGCTCAGCGACGACCAGAACACCCTCTACCCCCAGGTCGAGCAGGAGTTCGCCGCGATGGCGAGCTAACCGGAAGCTCTGGGTTGGTCCGCCGCGGCCGAGACCGGCAACGCCACGTCCAGGACGGTGCCCTCACCGTGCGGACTGCGGACCGTGAGCGATCCGCCGAGCGCCTCGACCCGATCACGAATCCCGGTCAGACCGCTGCCGGTAGACGGGTCGGCTCCGCCGGCTCCGTTGTCGCGGACGCGTAGACGTACCAGACCGTCGTCGCGCTCGACGGTCACCCAGGTTTGCGAAGCACCGGCGTGTTTGGCGGCGTTGGTCAGCGCCTCGGCCGCCACGTAGTAGGCGGCCACCTCGACCGGCTCGGGCAACCGCTCCTCGCGCTCCACGACCACCTCGACGGGCACCCCGGAGCGCAGAGCCAGCGTCCGGAGCGCCGGTGCCAGGCCGCCCTGCGTGAGGATCGCAGGATGGATCCCCTGGGCGATTTCGCGCACCTCGTCGGTGGCCTGGTTCAACTCCTCGACGGTCTCCGACAGGGCCGCCCTGAGCTCGAGCTGCTCACCCGGAAGGCGTCGCTCGATCCTCCGCAGCCGCAGCGCGAGCGACACGAGGCGCTGCTGGACGCCGTCATGCAGGTTTCGCTCAAACCGACGCCGGGCCTGATCGCCGGCGACCACGACGCGCGCCCGAGAGGCCGCCAGCTCGGCGCGGCCCGAGGCGTTCGCTATCGCGATCGCGAGCAACTCGGTGAACTCGGCCATGCGCTGTTCGGTCTGGGGAGGCAGCGGTCCGCCCAGGGAGATGGCCACGATCGTGCCCCACAGGCCGCCGGCGACCATCACCGGGCTCGCGACCGCCGATCGGAAGGTGGCGTCGGTTCCCAGCCAGCGCGTCGCCACCTCCGAGGAGACTCCGCTGTTGTCATCGATCCGAGCGGTCCGTCCCGTCCGGAACACCTCCGTGGTCGCCAGACCTGGCTCGGCCCGCCCGAGCGGGCGCGGCCGGTCGTTCGTCCCGGTTCTGGTTCCGCCGACTAGGGTCGCGGTACCGTCGGGCTCGCGGCGAATGATCCGCGCGATATCCGCGCCGACGAGATTGCGCATCTCGCCGGCGACCGCGGCGAACACCTCCTCGGGCGGGGCGCCCTGGGCGATTACCGTGGCGACGCGCCGAAGCGCCGCCTGCTCCTCTGCCAGCTCGATCCGCGCGGTTTCTGACCTCTCCGCGCGGTTCCGGGTGATCTCGAGGATCCCGCCGACCAGGACGCCGATCCCGATGTACATCGCGGTCACCGGGTAATTCACCCAATCCTGCGAGTCAAACGTTCGATAGGGCGCGATGTAGAAGGAGTCGATCGCGACGGCGGCGGCGAGCGCGAGTGGTACGCCGAACAACGGGCCCAGTCGCCACGCGGCGACACCCACGCCGCCGGCACACAGCACGCACCAGAGAGCGACGAGGACGGTGTTCCCTCGCAGGGGAATGGCGACCGCCATCCCGGCGAACACAGCGGCGCCCGTGACGAATGCCGCGGCGGCAGCGGCGATCGGATACGCCTTCGAGCTGCGGACACGCGCGCCCACGGACAGAGGCTAAATCACTCGATCCGCTCCTGCCCGGAGCGGGTTAGGAGCGCCTCGATCGCGTCCGCGCTCAGCTCCGCCTTGGCGATGAATCCGACGGCCGGACTCGCCGCGATCAGCTCGGCAAACTCCTCCTGGGCGTGCGTCGAAATAAGAATCACGGCCTCGGCGAGCCCAGCGGACTCGTCTGCGCGTAAGCGACTCGCGACACCGAGCCCGCTCTCGCCGCCGAGGTCGATGTCGACGAGCACGAGGTCTGGGTGCAGCTCACGGGCAAGTCGCACCGCTTCCTGGCCGTCGGCCGCGACGCCCAAGACGTCGATCCCGTCCTCTTGCAGGATCTCGCTGGCGGTCCGCGCGAATCCCGGGTTGTCGTCGACTATCAGGCACCGTATCGCCATCCGTCAGAACGATATGAGCGCGAACTGGCGATTCGGTGGTGGCTAGCCCCAATCTTTGGCATGGGTCGACGAGTCGCCCGGAACGCCACCGTCGATAATCCGTGCATGACTGCCGAGCTACCCGGCGTCCTGATCGCTGAGGACGACGTGCTCCTGCGCGAGGGGCTGGCGAGGCTGCTCGCAGACGAGGGCTTCGAAGTCATCGACCAGGCTGGCAACGCGTCCGCGTTACTCGCGCTGGCCCATCGCCACCGCCCGGACCTCGTGATAGTCGACATCCGCATGCCGCCGACCCACACGACCGAGGGACTCGATGCCGCCCGCACGATCCGCGCGGAGATGCCCGAGACGGCGGTCGTCGTCCTCTCCGCGCACGCCGAAGTCGAGCAGGCCACCGACCTGCTCGCGTGCGGCGAGCGAAGCGGCTACCTGCTCAAGAGCCGCGTCACCGATGTCGACGAGTTCATCGCGACACTGCGGCGAATCATCGGCGGCGCGGTGGTCGTGGATCCCGTCCTGATCCAGCAGCTGGTCGCCGCGCGTCGTGCCGAGGACCCGCTCGAGGATCTCTCTGCGCGCGAGCGCGAAGTGCTGGCACTGATGGCCGAGGGGCGAACCAACGCGGGCATCGCGAGGCAGCTCTGGGTCACCGAGTCGACGGTCGAGAAACACGTCCACAGCATCCTCGTCAAGCTGCGCATCCCGGAAACGGGCGACGATCACCGGCGCGTCCTCGCCGTGATCCGGTTCCTCCAGACCCGCTAGGCAATCGCCCGCGGGGCGCCCGTCGGTCTGGCGAGCCGCGCCTCGCCAGTAGTGGCTAACCCCAATGCGCGATGGGCGCTGGCCGTCTGGCCCCGATGGCCGGGCGGCGACAGGCTGTGAGCAGTCCTCGAACCGCCGGGACGGAAATCAACGAATGACCATGACCGAAAGGCCCCTCATGTTTGCCCTGAACAATCCCAACCCCGCCCGTCGTTATGGCCTGGGCTTCTGGGCCGTTGCGTTCGCGTTCACAGCTCTGATGGCGTTCACAACCGTGCCGACGCCGTTGTGGTCGTTGTTTGCCCGTCGCGACGGCTTCTCTTCACTGACGATCACGGTCGCGTTCGCCGCCTATGCGGTCGCCGTCGCGATCAGCTTGGTCCTCGCCGGCCACCTCTCGGACGTGTACGGTCGCCGCCGGCTGCTGGTTCCGGCGCTCGCGCTCAACGTGGTCGCCGGACTGGTGTTCGTGGTGTGGCCCGCGCTGCCCGGTTTGCTCGTCGCCCGCGTATTGAGCGGCCTCGGCATCGGTGCCGCGACCGCGACGGCGACGGTGTGGCTGGCGGAACTCGAGGCTGGGCGCTGCCCGCGGGCCGGCGGTCACCGACGCAGGTCATCAGCACCGCCGCAAACCTCGGTGGACTGGGTCTAGGAGGACTGATCGCTGGTGTCCTCGCACAGTGGGTCGGCCACGCCCTCACGATTCCGTTCCTTGCGCTTGGCGGCGCCTTGCTGATCGGCCTCGTTGCGATCGCCGTCGCTCCCGAAACGCGTATGACCGCTTCGCCGCGCCCGCGTTACCGTCCCCAGCGCGTATCCGTTCCGGCGCAGTCGCGGGGCCGATTCTTCGGCGCGGCGACCGCCGTAGGAATCACCTTCGCGGTCTTCGGCCTGATCACGTCGCTCGCGCCGAGCTTTCTGGCCGAAACGCTGAACGAGCCGTCGCATGCGCTCGCCGGGGCTGTCTCGTTCGCGCTGTTCGGCACTGCCGCGCTGGCGCAGACGCTGACCGGATCGCGTTCGCCGCACCAGATTCTTGCCGCCGCGATTCCCTCGTTGCTCGTCGGCATTGGCCTATTGACGCTCGCGGTCTGGGTGCCGTCGCCGAGCTTCGGGATCTTCCTCGCCGGTGATCTGATCGCCGGCGTCGGAGCGGGGCTGATGTTCAAAGGAGCGATCGAGACCGTGACCGAGATCTCGCTGCCCGAGCGTCGCGCCGAGGCAGTCGCGGGGTTCTTCCTCGCCGCGTACCTCGGGCTGGCCGGTCCGGTGATCGGGCTTGGCTTCCTCACGCAGGTCGCGTCGACGCGAGTCAGTCTGCTCGTTTTCTCCGGGCTGCTCGCCTTCGGCATCTTCGCCGCGACCCCCGCCCTGCTCGGGGGTCGTGGCCACCGCGCATCCACAGACCCGCAACCCCTAACCCACTGAAAAGAGTCACCATGCAGACACGCAACTCAAGACCACAGAGCTTGGCCAGACCGGCCTCGAGATTACTCGCGTCGGATTCGGCGCGTGGGCGATCGGCGGCGGCGGCTGGGAGTTCAGCTGGGGACCCCAGCAGGACGAGCAGCAGTCGATCGCAGCGATCCAGCACGCACTGGAGCTCGGGGTCAACTGGATTGACACCGCCGCCGCGTACGGCTTCGGTCATTCCGAGCAAGTCGTGGGACGGGCGCTCCAGGGTCTGGCCGAACGCCCGCACGTGTTCACCAAGGCGTCACTGCTGGAAGGTCCGGGCCGCCGGGTCATCCATAGTCTCAAGCGCGATTCGATCCTGCGCGAGGCCCATGCCAGCCTGGAGCGACTCGGGATCGACGCGATCGACCTGTACCAGATCCACTGGCCGATCCCCGATGAGGACATCGAGGAGGGCTGGTCGGCATTCGCCGAGCTCAAGGAGCAGGGATTGGTCCGTCACATCG
>CAVVTO010000015.1:0-46662 GCA_963751185.1 uncultured Solirubrobacterales bacterium | reverse complement strand
TGACGACCGACTGATCTGGACCCTGCGCCATCCGGACGGCGACCGAGCGGTGCTGGCCGCGCAGACACTGGGCATGCGCCGGGTCCGATCGGCGCTGCCGGCGCTACGCGACGCCGTCGAAGAGGACCGCGATCCCTATCTCGCCGTCGCGGCGCTGCGTGGCGCGCTCGCGATCGCCGGGCCCGAGGAACTCCACGGCTGGCTCGAGCAGCTCGCCCGCAGCGAGTCGTTTATGGTGCGCGAGGAGGCGCAGCGCGCCATGGCATGAGTGGGGAGGGCCGCGGCTCTCGCTATATTCGATCCCGCTTGCAGGGCGGCGATGGAGTTCGCCGGGTCGCATGACCGAACTGCCGTTGGGCTGATGGCTCCTACGCATATTGCGTTCACACGCCCGCGTAGGAGTTCAAAGCCCGGAAGATCATGCTGCCGCCATGGGGAATTCAGGTCTGCCAGGTGCTGGCCCTGCTGGTGTTCGCGCCGCTGATCAGTGGTGTGATCGCCAAGGCGGAGGCGCGAGTTCAATGGCGGACCGGTCCGTCGATCCTCCAGCCCTACTACGACATCTGGAAGTTCTTCCGCAAGGAGTCGGTGCGACCGGAAACGGCCTCGCCCTTCTTCGAGCTCGCGCCGCTGATCGCGTTCGCCTCCTACTGCTCGATCGCGCTGCTGATCCCGGTACTGACGAACTTCCCGCTTCCGCTCGGCACCGCCGGCGACATCCTCGGGGGAGCGCTCCTGTTCGGCCTCGCCGGCTTCGTCACCGCGCTGGCAGGCGTTGACTCCGGTTCGGTCTACGCCGCTCTTGGGTCGAGCCGGACGCAGTCGGTAGCGACGCTGGTCGAGCCGACGCTGATCTTCGTGTTCTTCACGGTCGCACTCGTCACCGGTACCGACCTTCCGTACGCGCTCAACGCCACGCTGTCGCACTCCTCCTCGGAGTACTTCCGGCCGAGTCACCTGCTCGCGACGGCGGCCTTCTTCTCGATGCTGCTCGTCGACACCGCCCGCGTGCCGATCGAGAGCCAGGGGTCGACGCTCGAGTTCGGAATGATCGACGACGCGCGGGTGTTCGAGCACTCGGGTCCGGCGATGGCCCTGTTCCGCTGGTCGTCGACCATGAAGCAGTTCCTGCTCTACGTGGTGTTCCTGAACGTGCTCGCCGTGCCGTGGGGGCTGGCGAGCAACCGGGACGTCGGGTCGGTCGCGGTCGGGCTCGGCTGGTTGCTGGTGAAGATGATCGGGCTCGGCATGGTGATGGTCGTGATCGAGTCGAGCTTCGCCAAGCTCCGGCTGTTCCGCATCCCGGACTTCATGGGCGCCGGCTTCGTGCTGTCGGTGCTGGCGATCCTGGTCTTCTACCTGGCGAACGGGTGAGGTCCGATGCACGCCGCTCCTCACTACGACTTCGCTCACGCCACCGCGGCCCTGATCGCGATCGCGATCCTGCTCAGTGGGCTGGCGCTGCTGGCGGTCAAGCAGGTCCACGAACAGGTGCGGGTTTACGCCGTGCAATCGGTGTTCGCGGCCGGATACACGCTGCTGATCGGCGTTGATCGGGTGGATGCGGCACTGATCGTGCTCGCCGCGCTGACGGCGGCGATCAAGGTGGTCTTGATCCCGGTCGCGATTGACCGTCAGATCACCCGCCAGATCTCAGAGCACGAAGTCCCGCTGGTCGTCCAGGTCCCTATGTCGCTTCTGATCGGGGTGACGCTGGCCGGACTTGCCTACTGGTCGGCTGCCGCGCTTCCCATCCACGGAGCGCTGCTGCCCACGCCGGCGCTCGGTATGCCGCTGGCGCTGGTGCTGGTCGGCTTCTTCTTCATGATCACTCGCCAGAACGTGATCAGCCAAATCGTCGGGCTCCTGGTGCTCGAGAACGGCGTGTTCGTGGCCACCGTGGCAATCGCTCCCGGGTTGCCGTTCGTGATCGGCTTCCTACTGCTGCTCGATCTGCTGCCAGCCGTCGTGTTCTACGGAGTGTTCGCGCGACTGATTGCGGCGCGTGCGAAGAGCACGAGCATCGAGGACATGGCGGTCCTGCGCGGCTGATGGCGATCTGGCTGCTTCTGATGCTCGCTCTGCCGTGCGCGGCAGCCGCGACCACGCTGGTCACGGGCGACCGTCCGATCAGCGGCTGGCTCTCGACCGTGGCTGCGGCGGGGTCTTTCGCCGCCGCGCTCGTCGCAGTATTCGCCGACCACGTCGCACGCGGGCGGCACGCGCTCACGGGCAGCTTCTTTCTCGACGGCCTGAGCGGAGTGTTCCTGATCGCGGTGGCGTTCGTGTACGTGGTGGTGGCGCTGTACTCGGTGGGATACCTGCGCCCGGGCATCGGCCACATCCGGCTCCGGCGGTGGTACTGGCCACTGCTCGACGCGTTCGGACTGGCGCTGCTGGCCACGCCGATCGTGGCCAACCTCGGCGTCATGTGGGTGGCGGTCGAACTGACGACGGTGGTGAGTGCGCTGCTGGTGACGGCCGAAGGTTCTGAGGAGTCGCTCGAGGCGGGCTGGAAGTACATCGTGATCGGCTCGGCCGGGCTCGCCGTGGGTCTGTTCGGGATCGTGCTCATATACGCGGCGGGGGTGCCGAGCCTTGGCGATCACTACGCCCCGACCTACACCACGCTTGCCCATGCCGCCCCGCACCTGAGCAAGTCGCTCGTGCGCACCGGGTTCGCGTTCGCGCTCGTGGGTTTCGGCACCAAGGTGGGACTGGTCCCCATGCACGCCTGGCTCCCCGACGCCCACTCCGAGGGCCCCAGCCCGGTCAGCGCGATGCTCTCGGGCGCGCTGCTGGCCGCCGCACTGTACGCGGTGCTGCGGCTCGGCGCGATCACCGAACGCTCGGTCGGCACCACCTACGTTCACGTGCTGCTCCTCGTGGTCGGCGGCCTGTCGCTTGTGCTCGCCGCCTTCTTCGCCCTGCGCCAGACCAACTACAAGCGGCTACTCGCGTACTCCTCGATCGAACACATGGGGATCATCTCCCTCGGGCTCGGCATCGGTGGCCCGATTGCCGCCTACGGCGCGTTCTTCCACGTGCTCGTGCACGCGGCGGCTAAGACGCTCGCGTTCTTCGGCGCCGGTGGGCTGCTCAGCCGCTACGAGACCCGCGACGCCGAGGACGTGCGCGGGGTCATCCGAGTCGCGCCGTTCACGGGGGTGATGGTGCTGTTGGGGGCTCTGGCCATCACGGGCGTGCCGCCGTTCGGGATCTTTCGCTCCGAGCTGCTGATCGTCACGGGCGGGTTCTCGCAGTCGAAATACGCGCTCGCCGGCCTGCTCATCGTGTTCGCCAACGTCGCATTCGTCGGCGTCTACCAGGTGTTTCACCGGATGGTGATATCGCCGGGTCCGGCAGGCGCGGCTGAGCGGACGCGACTCCGGCGTCCTGAGCAGCCTCTGATGGCGGCGGCGATGGTGGCGAGCTTGGTCGTGGTGCTGGTACTGGGCCTTTGGATCCCCGGTCCGTTGGATCGGCTATTGCACGCGGCGGTTACCGTGATCGGAGGTCGCGCGTGATCTCGTGGCAGGATCGGACGGTCACCGCGGATGGGTTCGCGGCCCAGCTCGAACGGCTGAGCGGACGACTGATGCTGCTGTTCGCAGTGCAGGAGAACGGCGACACGCGACAGTTGTCCGCGATCGTGCGCACCGGCGAGGGCCTGATCAGGCTGCGAGCGCCTTTGCGCGGGGATGCGTACCCAGCCGTCACACCGCTGGTGCCAGCAGCCCACTGGTTCGAGCGCGAGATCTACGATCTTTACGCGATCACGCCCGAGGGGCACCCGCGGCTCGAGCCGCTTATTCGCCACGCACCCGACCAGGATGAGCTCGAGCTCCCCGAGGACGACGACGTCCGCCTACAGCACCGGGGTGCCGAGCGTCTTGGCGGCCCGGGCGTGTTCGTGATCCCATACGGCCCGGTCCGCTCGGGCGTGTTCGAGACGGCACAGTTCCTCATCCAGACCGGCGGCGAGGACGTCGCCTACTGCGCGCAGCGGCTGTTCTTCAAGCGGCGCGGGGCTGAGCGACGGATCTGCGAGGTCCCGCTCAACCTCGCCGTCCTCGTCGCGGAGCGGGTGTCGGGGACCTCGAGCGTTGCCCATGCGCTCGCCTTCTGCCACGCCGTGGAGTCGCTGGCCGAGACCGAGGTGCCACCGCGAGGCCAGTCGATCAGACGGATCCTCGGGGAGCTCGAACGCCTCTACAACCATCTCGAGGTCACCGTCCGCGAGTGCGAGGACGCCTCGCTGGCCGTCGCCCAGGCGCAGTTCGCGGTCCTCAAGGAGCGCCTGCATCGGCTGGCCGGCGCCGTGGTCGGGAACCGCTACCTTCGCGGCGCGATCGTTCCCGGGGGCGCCCGGATGGACCTCGACTCGGGCGCCGCCGGCTTGATCGACACGACGCTGGCCGAATGGGAACGTGACTGGCGGCGGGTGCTGGCGACGCTGCTGCGAACCGACTCGTTCCTGGATCGGCTGGTCAGCACCGGGCCGCTCTCCGAGCAGGACGCCCGCGACTTCGCCTGCGTTGGGCCGGTCGCCCGGGGATCGGGGATCGACCTCGATACACGCCGTGACCTGCCTTATGACGGCTACCTGGCCTTCGAGGTCGCACATCACGTCGACGGGGATGCGATGGCCCGTATGGAGGTGCGCTTCCAGGAGGTGCAGACGTCGGTCGACCTCATCCGGGCTGCGGTTGCGTCGCTCGCACCCGGCGCGACGCTGGCGGAACTCGGACGCTTCGTCCACGACGCGGCGCTCGGCGCGGCCGAGTCGGCGCGCGGGGAGACGCTCTACTGGCTCGAGCCCGATGGCGAGGAGACGCTGGGGTTCTGCAAGCTGCGCGCGGCCTCGTTCATGAACTTCGGCGTGTTCAACCGGGTGTTCGACTCGCAGGTGCTCACCGACTTCTCGTTCATCGAGCACAGCCTCGGTCTCTCCCCGGCGGGGTGCGACGCATGATCCGGTGGTTTTTGCGCGGCGTGTCGCGTCCCCGGCTCACGACTCGCTACCCGCGGGGCGAGGAGCCGGCGCCGGTCGGCTTCCGCGCTCGTGCGCTGCTCGATCCCGAGGCGCTCGACCCGGCTCGTGCCGATCGGCTGGCCGCCGCCTGCCTTCCGCGCGCGCTTGCTGTCGAGGAAACGAACCTCCTGCGGCTCGACGCGGGGAGGTGCATCGGCTGCGGACTGTGTCTCGACGCGAGCGGCGACGGCGCCATAACACTCGATCCTGGCTATGAGCTCGCCGTGCGCACGCGCGAGCGGCTGATCGTGGGCGGCGAGGTCACCGAAGCGGACATCGCTGCCGCGCCGCTGGACGGCGCGTTCCGGCGCTCACTGCACATACGCCACGTCGATGCGGGATCCGACGGGGCGGTGGAGCAGGAGATCGCCGCGCTGATGAACCCGTATTACGACATGCAGCGGCTCGGGATGTTCTTCACCGCCAGCCCGCGCCACGCCGACGTGCTGCTCGTCACGGGTCCGGTTACCAGGCCGATGGAGGAGCCGCTGCGTCGGACCTACGAGGCCATGCCCGAGCCGAGGGTCGTCGTCGCGGTGGGCACCGACGCCTGCAGCGGCAGCATCTGGACCGGTCCCGAGGTGCTGGGGGGCGTCGACCGCGTGCTGCCGGTTGACGTTTACGTTCCAGGTGATCCACCGAGTCCGATCGCACTGCTCCACGGGCTATTGCTCGCGGCCGGCCGGGTAGAGGAGGCATCGCCGCCGCGCCCGGGCGAGGGTGTGACCTCGGCGAGTGGAGGAGCGCGCGGCGCGGCATGAGTGCGCTCGCGATCCTGATGATTGTCGGCTGCGGAGGCCTTGCGCTGTCCTGCGCCCTCGAGGCCTCGCCCGCCGCGACCGTGTGGCGGCTCGGCGATTCGGCGGCACTCGCAGGCTCGGTGGCGTTGGCCATCGCCGGCTTCGTTGCCATCTTCGATCAGCAGCTCATCTGGCGGCCGTTCCATTGGTTTGGCCTCGGGCGCGGTGGAGTCCACGTCGATCAGCTCGCCGGGCTCTTCCTGATCCTCGCCGGGTCGGTATCGGCCGTGCTGTTCGTCACCGCGGCGACCCACGGTCCCAGGGCGGCTCGGGCGCTCCGCCCAGTGCTGGTGCTTTGCGTGGTCGGGGTGATTGTGGTCGACAACGTATTCGAGTTCCTGATCCTGTTCGAGCTGACGGTGGTGGCGATCTACGCCCTCATCAGCGTTCGCTATGACGATCGGCGCGCAGATCGGGCCGCGGCACTCACGCTGACTCTGGCCAAGCTCGGCGGGGGAGCGGTGCTCGCCGGGCTGGTCCTGCTCGGCACGCAGGCGGGATCGTTCTCGTTCGAGCAGCTGGCGCATGCTGCCCCGCATCTTTCCGCCGCCGTCCGCGGCGTCTGTTTCGCGCTTCTGTTCTGCGGCTTCGCCGTGAAAGCGGCGCTGATCCCGCTGCAGACATGGTTGCCGGGTGCCTACGGTGGCGCCGACGCCGACAGCTCGGGGTTCGTGGCCGCGGTGTCGCTGAACGTCGCCTTCTACGCGATGCTGCGGGTGTGGTTCGGCTTCCTCGGTCACCCCGCCGTGTGGTGGGCGGTGGTCGCGCTCCTCGTTGGTGCCCTGACCGCCCTGATCGGCATCCTCGGCGGGGTGCTCCAGCGGGAACTGCGGCTGTTCGTCGCCTACTCGTCGATCGAGAACTCGGGCTTGATCGTCGCGGACCTCGGGCTCGCTCTGATGGGCAAGGCGCAGCACCGTCCCGGTCTGATGGGCCTCGGTCTGATCGCCGCTACGTTCCAGATCACCGCCCATAGCTTCGCCAAAGCCGGGCTGTTCGCGTCGGTCGCGACAGTCGAACACAGCACCGGAACCAGCGACATCGAGCGACTCGGCGGCCTCTATCGACGCCTGCCGACCGCCGCCGTCGCGACGCTCGCCGGTGGCGCCGCTCTCGCTGCACTTCCCCCGTTCAGCGGTTTTGTGTCCGAATGGCTCGGACTGGAGGCGATGATGCAGGGCTTCCGCGTCAGCGGCACCGGCTCCCATCTCGCGATGGCCGTGGCCGGGGCGCTGGTCGCGCTCACGGCCGGCCTCGCGGCGCTGGCTTTCGTCCGCGCGACCGGTATGACGTTCCTCGGCATGCCGCGAGATGGCTCGATCGAGCCCGGGGCTGAGTCGCGGCCGGCGCGCTGGGGGATGGGCGCGCTGGCCCTCGCGTCGCTGGCGATCGGCGTCGCCGCGCCGTGGGTGGTCAAGATCCTCCAAGACGGTCTGCGGCCGGTCGGCGGGGCCGCGGCGGTCGGCCACATCAGCCAACCCGGGTGGTTGATCGAACCGGGCTACGCCGGCTTTGCGAGCATCAGCCCGACGGTGCTGGCGCTCACCCTGACCGGGTTCGCGCTGTTGGCGGCGGCGATTCGCTACCTCGCGAGCCTGCGTCGGGCGCGGCGCGTGCCGGTATGGGCGTCGGGGGTGGCCGTGACCGGACGGCGAGTCCAGTACACCCCGATCGGCTACGCCAACATGGTCCGGGTGATCTTCAACGTCGTTTATCGCGTACGCACCCAGCTGCGCACGATCGGCGATCAGCGCTTCCCCGAGCGCCTGAGCATGATCCGCGCGGAGCCGCGTCTGTTCGACCCGGCGTGGCTCTACCGGCCGATCACCGGCGCGTTCACCCGCATCGCGGACCTCGCGCGCAACATCCAGGCCGGCCCGCTCGGCCTGTATCTGCTCTACCTGCTCTTGGCCTTCGTGGCGCTACTTCTGATCGCGCCCCGGCTGGGATGATTGCCGCTCCGGCTCGGCCGCCGACTGCCCCGGAGGCGGCCACCCGCCGGTCATGAAACTCGCGCGCAGCCACGAGTCCTGCTCGGATCCCTTGGGCTCGTGCCGGTACTGGTTCTCGTGCTTGCGGACGTGCTCGTGCAGCTCGTGGAGCAAGGCCTGCGTGGTCGCGCGCTGCACCGACAGCAGCAGCTCCCGATCGCTCCGTGTCCGAGCGAGCTGCCAGGTCAGCTCGAAGTGAGGGAAGCACAGGCCCGCCGAGGCCTCGAACGTGTTCCGGTACCCGGCGGTGGTCGCGAGCATGTCGAGTAGGTAGAGGGCGTTTCGGTGCAGGTATCCCGCGCGGCTCGCGCACGCCGGACACTGGGCTGGTTCGAACGCCGCGTCTGGTGACAGACCCTCGAGCTCCTCGACGATCCCCGCGAACGTGTCGGCAAGCAGCACGCTGATGCTCAGCGTGGTCTTCATGTTCTCCACGTCGATGCGGCGCAGCATGTCCATGTGCTCGGCGCAGAAGCCGAACGCGCGGCGGACTTCCTCGACGGCCGCCATGTCGTTGCTCCGCTCGTCGTAGAAATGCCAGATGTACTCGCGGTCGGCCTTGTGAGCAACCCGACACAGGGGGCACATGCCATTCACCAGGCCCTGGCGAAGCCAGCTGGTTACGGCGCCGGACGGAGCTTGCCGTCCTGCACCTCGTCTCGGAAGCGGCGATGTCCCGTTCGGCGGTCCAAGGTCTCCTCGCCGGCGCAGCCTCATGTCAACCCGTCGGGCGACGTCGTGGGGACCGGGACCGCTCTCATGCACTCGCGCACGACGTCCTCGGGTTGGACGCGCTGGACCCACAGCTCGGGCCGCAGCGCCAGTCGGTGGGCGAGCGCCGGGACCGCGACCGCCTTGACGTCGTCGGGCACCACGAAGTCGCGACCGTCGAGCAGCGCTTTCACACGCGACAGCTTCATGATCGCCAGCGTTCCACGCGGGCTCGCTCCGACCTGGACGCTTGGACTCTCGCGCGTGGCTGCCACCAGCGCGACGATGTAGCGACCCACGGCGTCCGAGACCTGCACGTGCTCGGCCGCCTGCTGCATCCGGACCAGCTCGTCACGATCGACGACCGGCCGGAGTTCTGCCTCGTCCTCGTGCCGTTCGAGCCGCCGAGCCAGCATGTCCCATTCGTCCTCGGGCGACGGGTAGCCGACGCTCATCCTGATCAAGAAGCGGTCCAGCTGAGCCTCGGGCAGCGGATAGGTCCCCTCGTACTCGATCGGGTTCTGCGTGGCCAGCACGAGGAACGGACGTTGCAGCGGCCGTGTTCGATCCTCGGTCGTCACCTGGCGCTCCTGCATGGCCTCGAGCAGGGCGGCCTGCGTCTTCGGCGGAGCGCGGTTGATCTCGTCGGCCAACAGCACGTTGGTGAAGACCGGACCGGGGCGAAACTCGAACTCGGAGGTGCGTTGGTTGAAGATCGACGCGCCGGTGACATCCGAAGGCATCAGGTCCGGCGTGAACTGCACTCGTGAGAACCGGGTGCCGGTGACGACTGCGAACGACCGGGCGATCAGTGTCTTACCCAGTCCCGGGAAGTCCTCGATCAGCACATGACCGTCGGCCAACATCGCACACAGCGCGAGCTCGAGCGCCGGGCGTTTGCCGACGATCGCGCGCTCGACTTCGTCAAGGACGCGGCTCGCCCGGTCCGCGACCTCCTTGAGTGTGAGATCAGCCGTGCCGGTCACCGCGGTTTTGCGCTCGCCTCGTTGCCCTCGAACACCTGTCCATCGATCTGGGACAGCCCGCGCAGCCAACCGTCTTTCTCCGGACCGCTGGGCTCGTGGCGAAACGCCCACGCATACTTGCGCGCGGTCTCACGCACCTCCCAGGCGATTACCCCCAGGCGGGCGTCCGCGTACTGGCGCACCAGGCGCCCGGCCGAGCCGTCCGAAACCTGCCGAGCGTGTCGGATGCACAAGCCGTGGCCCCGTTCGTAGCGATCGCGAACCGTCACCAACCCGAGGGACGCCACGACCAGGTCGTGCTGGGCCCGCTCGACCCCGTCTCGGGCATGACAGGCGGTGCAGTGCGGTGGGGCGAGCAGCTCAGCGCGAATCGCCTCGAGCGCATCCGGACCGCGGCGCCGGCGCCGGCGTTCGGCAGTCGGCGCGTGGGGGAGGCGCCCGAGGAAGCGTTCCAGCTGCGCGATCCGGCTTGCTCGCTTGCGTTGCAGCGCTCGGTTCGGCGTGTCCGACAGGTCGGCGAGGGCGACATCGTGGACATGGCGAGTGCAGAACTCGCCGGGATCAGTGTCGAGCGCCGGGTCATCTTCGGCTGAGTGTGTGAGCAACCACTCCAGATAATCGCGCCCCGCCATCCCGGCCGCCAGGCAGACTGGGCACGCATCGAGCTCGAGTCGCTCGTACAGTCGTTCGACCGTGGAGCCTGTCGCCGACAGGCTGGGCAATCGTTCCCGCCAGATGGCTCGGCGCGCTGCGTCGGCATCGAGGCCGGCAAGTAGCTCGGCCAGACTCGTGGTGCTGCGGTCATAGAGGCTTGCAAGCAGTCGCTCAGCGAGGACCTTTGCCGTCGGCGAATCTGTGTTTGGCAGCACGTCCAGAAGGTGGACGAGGCATACGCCGTCGTGCTCGGTATAGGCCCGAGCCAGGGCGGCATCGCCCAGCCCGTCGATGAGCAGCGTCCGGGCGTGACGGGTCCCGAAAGCGACCGACTCGCAGGCCGGGCACGGGCCGATCTGCGCGTCGGGTCTCAGCGCGACTCGGGCGCCCGCGAGGGCTTCACGCATAACGATCGTCATAACGTGACCCTCGCCGACTCCCTCGAGGAGGCGCCGCGCGTGAGCGGGGCACATCCCCATTGCGGCACGCAGCTTCGCCTGTACCTCGGCGCTGGTGTGGCTCTCGATCTCAAACCACGAGAAGAAGCTCCGCTCGATCTCGGCGACGTGGCGGCAATTGGGACAGCCGGGCTCGGTGAGTAGCCGCTCGAACTCCGAGAGGACGTGGCCAGCCTCGGCTCCCCGGAGGCGGGCAGCCGGTGGCGCGCTCTCGGTGGTCTGTCTGTCCTCCGTGGTCATCACCTCCTGATCGCTGCGCCGGCGCCCGTAACGGGGCCAGTCGTAGAAGCCATCAGCGCCCGGAGGCACGGTCAACGGCGAGCTTCATCGCCACGATTCAGGATAGTGGAGACCCCGCGCTCAGCTGTGGGCGAGCGCGACGCGCGCGGCGGCGTCACCGGGGACGCCGTGCACGGCTCCACCGGGGAAGGTTGCGGCGCTTGCAAGGTAGAGACCGCTAAGCGGAGTCCGGTACGGCGAGAGCCCGGGAATCGGCCTGAAGATGAGCTGGCGCAGCCGATAGCTGCCGCCGCCGACGTCGCCGCCGATCAGGTTGGGGTTGCGCCGCTCGAGCTCGGCCGGACTCATAACGTGGCGCGCCAGGATCCGATCCCGGAAGCCGGGGGCGAACCGCTCAACCTGCGCCTCCATCCGCTCGATGTGGCGATCGATCTCCTGCGGCCAGCTCACCCCAATCTGCGGCCCGCGTGTGTAGGCCCAGGCGGTGTGCTTGCCCTCGGGGGCGCGCGTGGGGTCCGCCAGGGACTGCTGGCCAACGAGCATGAACGGCCGGCTCGGCAGGCGGTCTTGGGTCTGTGTGATCGTGTCGAGCAGCTCGTCCTCATCTCCGGACAGGTGCACGGTGCCGGCGCTCCGTGGCTCGGGTGCCTCCCAGGCGATCGGTCCGTCGAGCGCCCAGTCGACCTTCAGCGTCGCCGGCCCGTAGCGGTAGCGACGAAGTAGGGCTGCATAGGCTGTGGGGAGGGCGTCCCCGGCCAGCGCAAGCAACGCGTGCGGCATCACGTCGGCGATCACGGTGTCCGCCTCAACGCGTTCGCCGGTGGCGATCACGACTCCGGTGACCTGTCCGCGTGAGGCTTGTACCCGCTCGACCGGCGCCGAGGTCCGTATCTCGCCGCCGAGCTCATCCAGATATGCGACAAGCGCGTCGGTCAATCGCTGTGCGCCGCCTTCGGGGCTGGGCCATCCCACCGCGTGACCCATCAGGTTCAAATACATGGCGGCGATCGCGCTGCCGGGCGCCGCCGGCGGCACGTCACCGTGGGCCGCGGAGCCGTACAGCCAAGCCCGCGCGCCGCTCCCGGCGAACAGGCGCGTGCCGAGCGCTCTGGCCGACGCCGGGACGAGCAGGCCGAAGCGGGCGGCGGCCACCGGACCCAGCGCGGTGAGGACGTGCCACGCACCTGCGAGCGGCGGGAAGGCGGCGAGCATCGCCGCGCGGATCGCCTCGAACCCCTCGATCATCGGCTCGACGAACGCGCTCCACCCTGCCCCGTCGCCGGACTGCACCGAGTCGAGGCTCGCGGCGGTCCGTTCGACGTCGCGGTAGAGCGCCACCGCACGGCCGCCGGGGAGCGGGTGCGCGTAGCACGCGTCGGGATGAATCCACCGCAGCCCGTGGCGCTCGAGCGGCATACTCGCAAAGACCGGGGAAGCCGCCGCGGCCGGGTAGACCGCCGAGAACGTGTCGTGGTGGAACCCCGGCAGCGTCAGCGGCTCGGTCCGCACCGCACCGCCCGGGCGCTCCGCCGCCTCGAGCACGGTCACCGGCCTCCCCGCCTCCGCCAGCCGGATCGCCGCCACCAGCCCGTTGGGCCCGGCTCCGATCACCACCGACCTCTCCACGGCGTGTCTCTCTTCAGGGACTTCCGGCGCGAACCTTGGCCCGGGCTATGCCCGCGCGAGCGCCCTAAAGCGTCGGGTATAGCTCCTCGTCGACGCGCACCGGTGTGAGCGTGCGATGCTCCACGTCATCGGCCTGGTGCACCCGATCTGCCACCTCTAAACAGGTGCAGAACTGTACATCGCCGCGTTCCAGCCCCGCCTCGATCACACGCCGCAACGCCTCGATGCGCCCGGCGCGGCCGCTCAGGAAGGGATGGCAGGTGAGCATGAACAGCGACCCATGGCGCCGCATCGCGTCGAGCTCGTGGATCCACATCTCGGCCACGGTTAACGGCGAGGTGATGATCCCGCCGATATGCGGCCGCGGCAGGAACCCATACTGCTCCCAGTCGTCGAGACTCCAATGCGGGGGCAGTTCGGCGATCTCGCCCGCGCCGGTGTCCAGGAGGTAGGGGAAGTCGGCATCCATCAGGGTCGAGTCGTAGCGCATGCCGTGCTCGGCCACGAGCTTTGGCGTGCGCCAGCTGGCCTCCCACATCGCGGACCGATGCCCGAGCGGCTCGGCGCCGGCGGCGTGCAGCGCGGTGAGGGCACGCTCGAAATCCGCCCGCTCCTCGTCGGCGGTGAGATCGACGGGGCTGCGATGGCTGTAGGAGTGATGCCCCACCTCGTGGCCGGCCTCCAGCACCTGCTGGACAGTCTCGGGATAGCGATCGGCGGTCAGGCCCGGGATGAAGAAGGTCGCCCGCAGCCCGTACTCGGCGAGCAGCGAGAGCAGACGCGGGACGCCCGTGCCGGGGCCGAACGCCTGGTGGGTCATGACCATCGCTTGCTCGGCATAGCGCCGGCCCTCCGCCAGAATCGGCGACTCGGCGTCGACGTCGAACGAGAGTACGGCTACCGCTGCATGTCCGGATCGCCAATCCGTCATCGTGCTTCAGCCATCGAGCGACGCTCGTAGGCGATCGCCTTGGGAGCGCCCCCGTTGATGTCGTTGATATCCATCGGGTAGGCGGACACCACGACGATCGCGTCGATCGCGTCGATCGCGGGGCGGAGCGTCACGTAATCTCCCGCCGCCGCCGGCGCCTCGAGGAACCGCAGCGACCCGTCGGGGCCCCAGGGAATATTCATGAACAGGTTGAGCGGGGGAGGGACGACAGGAGTGCTCAGCCCGAGCCCGGCGAGCGCGCGCTCGTATTTCTCGCAGCAGTTGGCATGGTGGCCGGTCACGCCCGAGCAGGCGATAGCGCTCAGCGTCGCAGGCCGCCATCAGAGTGTCGTCAGACCATCGTGGCCGGCTCGAATTGCGGTATGACGTCTCGGCCGTAACGCTCCATCGTCTCCTCGAACTCAGAGGTCATCAGGTAGAGGTTCACCTGCATGACCCCGATCTGCTCGAGCTCCCGCAGACGGGCGATGTGCGCGTCGGCGTCGCCGAGCAGGCAGAACCGGTCGCAGATCTCGTCGCTGATGTACTGACCGTGACTGGCGCCGACCAGGCTGTGCTCGTTGTAGTCGTACTCCTTGACGGCGAGCGCGTACTCGGTCAGCGCGGTCGGGATCTCGCCATCCGTGCCGTACTTGGCGATGAGGTCCTTGACGTGGTTGGACACCATCGCCGGGAACCAGCGCGTCTCCTCGCGCCAGCGAGGCAGGTCGGTGTTGACGACGGCGGGGGCGCACACGATCGGTGCCAACGCGTCGGGGTCGCGCCCGGCCTTGACCGCGGCAGCACGCGCACGCTCGATGATCCAGCGAGTGATCTCGGGATCGGCGAGCTGGATGATCACGCCGTCGCCCACGCGCCCGGCGACGCCCAGCGCACGCGGGCCGTAGCCCGCCACGTACATCGGGATCTCGGGCTGGCCCTTGGCCCATTCCAGGTGGAGCTTCTTGCCGTTCCACTCGACTTCGCGTCCGTTCATCAGGTCCTTGATCATCTCGAGCGACTGCTCGAACCGAGCCACCGGCACCGGGCCAAGGCCCACCACCCGGCGCGAGGAGTCGCCCCGGCCGATGCCCAACGCCATTCGCCCTTCGCTCACGCCCTGAAGCGTCGCGTAGCCGCTGGCGGTCACGGTCGGCTCGCGGATCCCGGGGTTGGTGACGCAATGCCCGAGATGGATCCGCGACGTGGCCGTCGCTGCGAGAGTGAGGAAGACATAGCCCTCCTCCCACAGGATGTGCGAGTCATACGTCCACGCGTGAGTGAAGCCCAGTTCCTCGGCTCGTACGACAAGCTCGACAAACCGCTGCGACGGCGGATCCGGCAGGAACGTGGCCCCGAAATCGAGCATCTCTCTCCTCTTCTCGATCAGTAGATGCCTATCGACGGAGCCTAACCCAAGATCAGCGCGTCGGCCCGAGTTGGCGGATGGCGATGGAGGTGGCATATACGCACCTTCAGCGCCAATGGCCGAAGCCGGCGTCGCCTGTGCCAGAATCGGCCGGCGGCTGACGACGGAAGGCAGTTCTCGATGTGCTGGAGGGGGAGAGGAAGACACGCGTTGCGCGCAGCGCTGCGTCGGTGGCTCGGAATGCTCGTGCTGCTCGGCTGCGCCGCCGCGCCCACGGCCGCCCGGGCCCAGGAGGCGACCGCCGGCGTGGGGCTGAGCGACGGCGCGCCGTCGATCGCCTGCGTGCTCTACCCGCTCTCCGGCTGCCCCGACCCCGACCCCGGCAACGAGCTGTTCGACCGCTTCCAGGCCCTGTCCGTCGACCGGACCGGCGGCGCAAACTCGTTCCGATACGCGCGGACCGGCCTCCCGTGGGACGCCGTCAGCACGGGCGGGAGCTCGACCGGCAGCGCGTGCGTCGCGGAGGCCTCGCCGCCGCCCTACTACGGGACGCCGTGGATCGAGCTGGGCGAGCGCTATTTGCTCGCAGCGCGAGCGGCCGGTATCGATCCGCTGATCGCGATCACGACCAACGGCGCCGCCCGGTACCCAGGCAACGGCAATCCGAATGACCCGCCCAACCCGACGGCTCACCAGTACTTCTGCGGCTTCGCGGGCATCGTCTCGGCCCTCGACGCGTTCGCGACCAGCCACGGCGTGGCACCGCCGACCGAGTACGAGACCTACGACGAGCCCGACGGCGCCCGCGTGAGCGACGAGTGCAACCCCACCCCGGACGGTGACCTTCCGCTGCACTCCGCCGACCAGTGCGCCGCGTGGTACTACTACGAAGCCGACCTGGCCAACCGGACGCGGTTCGGAGGCCGGCTGACCCTGGTGGCGCTGGGGGCAGACGGCGACAGCGCCAACGACCCCAACCTGGTCGCGATCAGGGCATACGCGAGCTACCTGACTGGGACCGTCGGTCTGTATCCGTCGGTGTGGTCGTTTCATCCCTACGAGGATCTGAGCCAGGCCGGTTACCTCGACGACGGCTCGCCCGCCCACGGCGACACCACTCGAGTGAGCGCCTACATCGGTTCGTTGTACGCGCCGTCTCGGACTCAGCCCGCGATCTGGCTGACCGAGGCGGCGACCCAGCTCACCGATCCAGTTGACAGCTACCTCGGGAACCCGGCGGGATGTCGCGACCGGGAGGCCGAAGACTCTCCAACCGACTCCCTCGGCGCCTGCCTGGACGGCAATCCGCGAGCGCAGGCGTACGCGGCAAGCGACTTTCTGAGCCTCGGGCGGGACGGCTCGGCGTTTCCCGGCCAGATCACGCGCATCTACTGGCATGAGTTCGACAGCCCGGCAAACCTGCCCACGACATGGGACTCCGGGCTGATCTCTCCAGGCGACGGGTACGAGCGCGCCAGCTATTGCGTACTGAGCGGCGAGAGCGTGGCGGGCGCGCTGGGCGACCCGTCCTGTAACAGCAAAGCCGGGGCCGAGGCCTCGGAGGCCAGCGTCTTCGGTTCCACCCAGGCGAACGCCATCGCCGGGAAGCCGGTGGTAAACGCGTGCCCGCAGCCCTGGTGCAGCTTCAGCCTGTTGCGCCTGCGGCTCACCGAACTCGGCAGCGCCGCCTCGCCGGAACCGATGCTCACCGGCGGGTGAGCGTCGCCCCGCGCGGGGTGGGCGGGTTCCTGTGAGGGATCAGACCCGGTAGCGCTCGGTGACCGCGGCGAGCTGGCCGGCGAGCTCGTTCAGCTTCTCGGCCGCCATCTGCGACTGGTGCGCGCCCTCGACGAACTGGGTCGTGCCGTCGTTGACGTGACTCATGGCCTGAGCGATCTGCTCGATGCCGACGCTCTGCTCATGGGCGGAGGCAGCGATCTGCTGGGCGGCGTCGCAGGAGGCCTGAATAGTTCCGGACAGGCTGCGGATGCCCTCGCCGGCGCGCTCGGTGAGCTCGAGCCCGTGCTCGACCACCTTGGTGCCCTCCTGGCTGGCCTGGACTGCCGCGCTCGTCGCCGCCTCAACGTCACTCAGGATCGCCTCGACCTGCGCCGTGGCGTCCTTGGACTGCTCGGCCAGCTTGGTGACCTCCTCGGCGACGACGGCAAAGCCGCGACCGTGCTCGCCGGCGCGGGCCGCCTCGATGCTCGCGTTGAGGGCGAGCAGCTTTGAGCGGTCCGCCAGCCCGTTCACCGTGGCGGTGATCCCGCCGATCTGCTGGGTGCGCTCGGACAGGGTCACGATGTCACGGGCGATCGCATCCACCCGCTCGCGGATTTCCTCCATGGCGGAGGCGATGGCGGTCACCGCGCTGGTCGCGCCGTTGCTCACCTGAAGCGAATCATTGGCGCGGTCCGCCACCTCGCTGGCCAGCTGCGCGGTGTCCTCCGCGGCTACGCGAAGCTCGTTCACCGTCGAAGAGGTCTGGTTGATGGCAGCCGACTGGAGGCTCGCGCTCTCGGTGTGACGGCTGACCGAGGCCAGGATGTCCGCTGTCGAATCGCCGATGTCTTGCACCCCGGCCTGGATATGGCTTGAGATCTGGGCGAGCCCGCCCACCATGGTGTTCAGGCTGTCCGACAGGTCGCCGAGGTCCTCGCTCCCGTTGGCGGCCACGGTGGCGCGAAGGTCTCCATCGGCCACGCGGGCGGCGAACTGCGAGTAGTCGCGCACCGCGGCCTGGAGGGCCTCGCGCGAGGCGCGCTCGACCTCGGCGGAATCGGCCAACTGACGGTGGCGCTCGTCGGTCAGGTCCCGCAGGCGCAGGAGGGCGAGGCCGAAGCGGATACCGGCGGCCACCAGCGTGGCCGTGGCCAGCCCGAGCGCGATCTGGTTGACGTGGTTGAGCGAGCCGACAAACATGATCAGCAGCGCCAAGCCGGCCGCCACGCCCGGGATGACGAAGCCCGAGCGCGTCTCCTTCAGCTCGCCCTCGGGCGCCCGCGAGGGCAGCCAAACTGACAGCGAGAAGAGGAATAGCGAGACCGGCCAGGCGACCGAGTTCCAGAAGTAACCGAAGTGGGTGGCGCCGATGCCGTTACCGAACAGGGCGCAGACGTCGCCGATCGCGTTGCACAGGCTGGCGGCGGCCATCAGGTACCAGCGCGTGCGCCGGCGGCCGGCCGGTAGCAGCGCCGCGGCCGTCAGCGTAAGGATCAGCAGGAGGATGTCGCCGACGGGATAGATCAGGTTCCAGGCCACCGTCACGGCGTCGCCGCCGGCCGCCTTCTGGATCGTCCCGAACGCGAAGGCGGCGAACGCGGCCGCGCACGTGAGCGTGGCCACGACGCCGTCCAGGTAGTTCGCCGCGGTGAACTTCCTCACTTCCTGGCGCATCAGCAGCATGACGCCGACGTAAGCCAGCGGGAAGAAGCCGGCCCACAGGTAGTTGGCCAGGACCGGGGTAGGCGGGTTGGCGTTGTGGATGCTCTCGTAGGTCATCGCGAAGTCGCCGAGCGCCCATAGGCACATCCCGATGCCGAGCGCCAGGCAGAAGCGCCGCTCCCGGGGGCTGACGGCGGCCCGGATCAGCACCAGGACGCTGGCCAGGAGCTCGAAGCTCGAAACGCCCCACCCGTCGAGCCAGGTGGTGCTGGCGCCGTTGGCGCGGAGGACCAGCGAGACCGCGTAGCCGAGCAGGATCAGGCCGAGGATCCCGTAGACGGCTTTTACGCCAGGGCTTGTTTGTTGCGGCTGCTCTGCGGACCTGCTCGTCATTACCTGCGTCATCCCACGCCCTCCAACACTCCGTTTTGCCGCGTTATCGGCAGTGGTATGGGTGAACTGAAGTTGGCGAGGGCGGGGCGGACCAGCCGCGAACCGGCGCTCAGTCGGTGGCGATGATCACGTCCGAGGCCTTGACGATCGCCGTGACCTCGCTGCCTTCGGTGAGGCCTAGGTCGTCGACCGCCTCGACGGTGATCGAGGCAACGAGGCGCTGACCACCAACGTCGAGCACGACATTGGCGATCGCCGCGCCCTTGTTGACGGCGGTAACGGTGCCTTTGAGCTGGTTGCGAGCGCTGAGTTTCAACGTAAACCTCCTGAGACGGGTAGCGTCAGTAACTCGGAAACCGTCGCAGAGGAGAAACCCCCGTGTCCAGCCCCGTCTCAGAACGACAAGCCCGCGAAGTCGCGGAAGCCGCGCGCGAGGCCGAATGGGAGCTGCCGAGCTTCGGCAAGGAACTGTTCCTGGGCGACTTCCGGCTGGATCTGATCCACCCCCAGCCGCGTCTGGATCCACAGGCGGTCGAGCGCGGCGAGCGCTTTCTCGCGACGCTGCGGGAATTCCTCCAGGCCGATGTTGATCCGCTCGAGATCGAGCGCGACGCCAGGATCCCAGAGCACGTGATCGAGGGCCTGAAGCGGATCGGGGCGCTGGGCATGAAGGTCGCCGAGGAGTACGGCGGGCTTGGTCTCTCGCAGGTGTACTACAACCGCGCCCTGGCGATCGCCGGGGTATGGCACGCGTCGCTGGCGGCGCTCCTGAGCGCGCACCAGTCGATCGGGGTGGCGGAGCCGCTGCGGCTGTTCGGCACCGAGGAGCAGAAGCGGAAGTGGCTGCCGCTCGTCGCGCGCGACAAGATCAGCGCGTTCCTGCTCACCGAGACCGACGTCGGTTCGGACCCGGCGCGCCTGGCGACCATCGCGACCCCGGCCGACGGCGGCTATGTGCTCAACGGGCAGAAGCTGTGGGCCACCAACGGGGCGATCGCCGACGTCGTCGTGGTCATGGCGCAGGTGCCGAAATCTGACGGCCACCGTGGCGGGATCAGCGCGTTCGTGCTCCCGTACGACAGCGACGGGGTCACGGTCGAGCACCGCAACGCGTTCATGGGCCTGCGCGGGATCGAGAACTCGGTGACCCGTCTGGAGAACGTTTTCGTCCCCGAGGAGAACCGGATTGCCAAGGAGGGGCAGGGGCTGAAGGTCGCGCTCACGACGCTCAACACCGGCCGCCTCGCCCTTCCAGCGATCTGCGTGGGACAGGCCCGGTGGGCCACCAAGATCGCGCGCGAGTGGTCGAACGAGCGCGTCCAGTGGGGACGTCCGATCGGCAAGCACGACGCGGTCGCCCAGAAGATCGCGTTCATCGCCGGCAGCGCGTTCGGACTCGAGGCGATGCTCGACGTGGCCAGCCGCCTGGCCGACGACAAGTCGAACGACATCCGGATCGAGGCGGCGCTCGCGAAGCTGTACGGGTCGGAGATGGGCTGGAAGGTCCTCGACGAGTTGATCCAGATACGCGGCGGTCGCGGGTATGAGACCGCGGCGTCGCTCAAGGCGCGGGGCGAGAAGCCGGTCCCGGCCGAGCAGGCGCTGCGCGACATGCGGATCAACCGGATCTTCGAGGGGTCGACCGAGATCATGCACCTGCTGATTGCGCGCGAGGCCGTTGACCAGCACCTCCAGGTGGCGGGTGACCTGCTCGGCGGCGAGGCCGATGTCAAGACCAAGCTCGCCGCCGCGGGTCGCGCCGGGGCGTTCTACGGGAAATGGCTGCCGCAGCTGGCCGTGGGCAAGGGCCAGAACCCACGCTCCTACGATGAGCTCGGAACGCTGGCACCGTACACGCGCTACGTGGAGCGCGCCTCGCGCAAGCTGGCGCGTTCGATCTTCTATGGCATGACCCGCTGGCAGGCCAAGCTCGAGTATCGCCAGGCGTTCCTGGGGCGGCTCGTCGACATCGGGGCCGAGCTGTTCGCGATGGCCGCGACGGTGGCGTATGCGGACACGCTCGCGCGCGAGCAGCCCGAGCGCCGGACCGAGGCCTACGAGCTGGCCGAGTTGTTCTGCCGGCAGGCCAAGCGCCGCGCCGAGACGCTGTTCGCCGAGCTGTGGGACAACGACGACGACGAGAACCGCGCGGCAGCGGCCAAGGTCCTCGACGGTCGCTACCGCTGGTTCGAAGACGGCGTCCTGGATCCGTCGGGAGAGGGACCGATGATCCCCGACGAGGTCAAGGAGTCCGCCGGAGTCGCGAGCTAATCAGGCGACGCGCCTGATCCGGCCCGCGCCGGCATTGCGCGGGCGGCGCTTCAGCCAGTCCGTCAGCTCGGCCGCCGGTATGGGCCGGCTCAGGTAGTAGCCCTGTGCCAACGTGCAGCCGAGCTCGTTGAGCTCGTGCCAGGCCTCCTCGGTCTCGACGCCCTCGGCCACGACCTGTAGGCCGAGGTTGCGCGCGAGGTCGATCGTCGTGCGCACGATCACGGCGTCGCCCGTGCAGTCGGCCATGTTCATGACGAACGAGCGGTCGATCTTGATCTCGTTGACCGGAAGCTGGCTGAGGTAGGACAGCGACGAGTACCCGGTGCCGAAATCGTCGATGGACAAGACCACGCCCATGGCCGAGAGCTTTTCGAGCACGCGCCTGGTGCGGACCGGGTCGGACAGCACGGTCGACTCGGTGATCTCGAGCTCGAGCAGCCGCGGCTCGATTCCCCATTTGTCCAGCAGGGTCCGGACCAGTTCCGGGAAGTGCGCGTCGAGCAGGTTGCGGATCGAGATGTTGATGGCCACGCCGAGATTGATCCCCGCCCGTTGCCAGGACCGGCACTGCCCGAGCGCCTCGTCGAGCACGAACAGGGTGAGCGGCTTGATTAATCCGGTCTGCTGGGCCAGTGGGATGAACTCGTCTGGTCCAACCAGGCCGCGGGTGGGATGGTTCCAGCGCAGCAGCGCCTCGACCGACTCGACGGCGCCGTCGGTGAGTGCCGCCTTCGGCTGGTAGTAGAGGACCAGCTCGCGCTCCTCGATCGCCCGGCGCAGCTCTGAGACCAGCGTCAGCCGCGCGGGATCGGTCTCGTTGCGCGAGCCGTCGTAGAAGAGATAGCCGGACTTCTCGTCCTTGGCGCTGTACATCGCGGCGTCTGCGTGTCGCAGCAGGGTGTCGACGTCATCGCCGTGCTCGGGGAACATGGCGATCCCGATCGAGGCTTCCGCCGGCAGAGCGAGGTCGTCCACGATCACCGGCTGCTCGAGGGCGGCGCGCAGCTTCTCGATGACCACCGCCACGTCGCGGTCGGTGCGTGGCTTGGGAATCAGGACTCCGAACTCGTCGCCACCCAGGCGGGCCACGGTGTCCGACCGGCGCAGCACGCCCTGCAGTCGCGAGGCCAGCTCCACCAGGAGGGCATCGCCCGCGTGGTGGCCGAGTGAGTCGTTGATGTCCTTGAAGCGGTCGAGATCCATCATCGCGACGGCCAGCTGCCCGTTCTCGCGCCGGGCAGCCGCGATCGCCTGCTCGATCCGGTCGCGGAACAGGGTCCGGTTGGGAAGCCCGGTGAGACCGTCGTGGAGCGCCTGGTGCTCGTTGAGCTCTGATTGGCGTACCAGGGCGTCCTGGGCCGCCTTGCGCTCGGTGTCGTCCTGCACCATCACGATGCCAAAGGAGGGACGCCCGTCGGGCTCGCGCACGATCGAGAACGACGCACATACCCACACCACCGAGCCGTCGCGGCGGTTCAACCGGGTGTCGATGCGCAAAGAGTTCGAGTTGCCGGTGAACAGCTCCTCCACCGCTATCGACACGCGCTGATGCTCGTCGGGATAGAGGTACTCGGCGATGTGGGCGCGGACCTGCTCGGCGTTCTCGAGGCCGAGCATGGCGCACATCGCCGGGTTGGCGTCGACGATCTGACCGTCGTCGCTGAGCGTCATCACGCCCGTGATCGCACCGTGGTAGATGGCCTCAAAGCGCGCCAGAGCATCGACCTGACGGCGTCTGGCCTCGAACTCGGCCGCCCGGCTGACCCCTTCGGAGAGCACGCCTGCGAGCAGCTCCAGGGTCTGGCGATCCTCCTCGCCCAGGCGCCTGACCTCGGAGGTGCTCATCACGCTCAGGGCGCCGACGGGGCGATCGCCTGCGAACAGCGGCACGCAGATGTGCGAGCGGTCGCCAACCATCGATCGAAGCTTGGCGTTCAGTCGGGGGTCGTTCTCGGCGTACTCGATCAGGACCGGTTCGCGGGCAGCGATCGCGAACCGGGAGACGCTCTGGCTCAGCGGGCGGCGATTGTTCAGGAAACGGGTGGCGATCCCACACGCGGCGCGCGTGCACACGTCCTTGCCTTCGATCATGTGGATCATCGCGCCCTCGGCTCCGGTGAGGGCCTGGGCGCGCTCCACGATGACCTGCATGACGTGCTCGAGATCCTCCGAGGCGGCCGCCGAAATGTCGCGCTGGGTGGCGATGATGCGCTCGAGGCGGTTGGTCTTCTCGATCAGCTCGCTGTGGACGAGCTTGGTCTCGGTGATGTCCTCGATCATCGCGATCGCCACCTGCGAGGACTCGGCCGAGCTGGCGTCACCCCACACGGTCGACCGGACCCAGATCACCTCGCCGTCCTTGCGGACGTAGCGCTTCTCGAACTGGTAGGAGGAGCGTTTGTTCTCGAGCAGGTCCTCAAACAGGCGCTCGGAGCCGTCCACGTCCTCGGGGTGGGTGAACTCGGCGAGGCTCATGCCCACGAGCTCGTCCGGGCGGTAGCCGAGCATCCGCCCGATCGCGGGATTGGCGTCGACCGCGCGACCGTCGGCTCCCACGCTGATGATGCCAACCGACGCCCGCTCAAAGAGCAGACGGAATCCCGCGTTGGCCTGAGCCTGCGTTTGCATGTTGTGCTTAATCGGACGTGGTGGCGGTTTGCTTAGCCGTCGGTCGGTTGACTGGTCGGACGGACGGCCACCGCGCCATAAACTCGGCACATGTCAGCTGCCGCCGGCGCGCGCCAGTCGTCACGGTTCGAAGCGGTCCACTCGGACGCAAGCGAGCAGATAGCGCGCGAGATCCGCCGCTATGTCGAGCGCGAGCGACTCCGGCCCGGCGACCGGATCGGCACCGAGCACGAACTCGCCCGCGAGTTCGGGGTCAGCCGCCCGACCCTGCGGGAGGGCCTGCGCCGGCTCGCCGGCTCGCACCTGATTCGGGTGCGAAAGGGCCGGGCCGGAGGGGTGTTCGTCGAGAACACCCCGGGCGCCGGCATCGGCCGCCACGTGAGCGAGTCGATCGCCGCCATGCTCGAGTCAGAGAGCGTGACGCTGTCCGAGCTGCTGGAGGCGCGGATGTTCCTCGAGGTGCCGCTGGCGGGCCTGGCCGCCCAGTTGGCCGACTCCGCGACCGTCACTTCGCTGGTCGGGGCGATCGCGGACGCGAGCGGCCACGATCCCGCCAGTGATGAGTTCCGACTCGCCGACAGCCGCTTTCACCAGGCGATCGCGGTCGCCGCCGGCAACGAGTTGCTGGTCACGTTCACCAGCTGGATCCTCGACGTCCTTCAGCCATCGCTGATCGAGCACGTCGGCCACGCCATCGATGGGGAGGAGATCCTCGCCCAGCACCGAGCGATCGTGCGGGCGATCCGGCGCCATCAGCGCACCGCGGCCGAGCGCGCCATGCGCCAGCACATCGAGTACATGCAGCACGTGCTCCGGTCGGTCGACGGCGCCTGAACGCGGCGCCTTAGGGCGAGATCTCCTCGTAGTAACGGCCGCGCGTGTTGACGCTGAACTGAGCGACGATCGCGGCTAGAACGAGGAATCCCGAGACGGTGAGCATCGCCCCGAGCACGCTCATGTGCGGGATCTGAGGGGCGATCAACAACACGCCGATGCCGCCGCCCAGGTGGCCGACGCCGTCGACCAACCCGAAGCCGGTTACCCGCGCACGGGTGGGGAAGCTCTCGGTCGAGAGCGTGTACGTCATCGGGACCCAAATGTTGAAGCCGAAGAACACGATCGCCGAGCCGACGAACGCGATGGCCAGGCTGTTCGTGCCGGCCTCGGCCACGATCACGCTTCCGATTACCGTGATCAGTGCCCCGATAGGAAGCCAGTGCTTGCGCTCGAGCCGGTCGGCGAAGGCGACCGCGAACAGCGCGCATCCCAGGAAGCCGAACGCGCCGACCGCCGTGATCAGTCCGGCCTCGGGCGGCGGGTAGTTGAGCGACACCAGCATCGAGGTGAAGCCGGCCGAGAAACCAAACACGGTGACGTAGGCCAGGAACCAGACGGCCAGCAGCTGGATCACCCGTTTGGTGTAAGTCCGGTTCCCGAACAGAGCCCCAAAGGCGTGGCTGCTCTGGGGGGTCGTCTGGTCCACCGGAATGTCGTCGCGAACGGGGGCGAGCGGGCCGTGCCTGGCCGCCACGGTCTCCATGCCGCTAACGACCTTGTCGGCCTGCTCGAGCCGCCCCTGCCCGACGAGCCAGCGCGCCGATTCGGGCAGCTCGAGGCGCAGCAGCACCCCAACCAGGGCGAGCAGTGCCCCGACCCCGTACATCCAGCGCCAGCCGTCGGTGAACCCAGGCCCGGCCTGAGCGAAGGAGATGCCGTGCGGCCACGGCGCGGGGGAGGTGGTCAAAAACAGGCCCAGCCAGATGCCGAGCAACGCCCCCAGCGCGGACATGATGAAGATGACCGAGATCCACCGGGCGCGGTTGCGGCGAGGGGCAACCTCACCCACGTAGGTGTTGACGATGGCCAGGTCGGCGCCGACGCCGATGCCGGTGATCACGCGCGCCAGCACGAACTGGGTGTAGTCGGGCGCGAGCGCGTTGTAAAGCGAGCCAAGGCCCGTCAGGCCCATCGTGAAGAGGAGCATGTTGCGCCGGCCGATGCGGTCGGAGATCGGGGCGAGAGCGAGTGCCCCAATCACGTAGCCGGCCAGGTTCAAGACGACGGGAACGCGCAGGCTGGTCACCGCGTTGGCCGGGGTGCACCCATGCTTGAGGGCCACGCAGCTCTGAATGAACGACACGTTGATATCGAACACGTCGTAGAACGCGAACATGAACCCCAGGCCGATGATCCCGACGAACGCGAACGGCATCGACCACACGTCGATCCGATCGAGCCGGGCAAGGATGCTGTGCCTGGTGCGCGCATCCGTGTCCTGGTCGACGGGGCGAACCCCTGCTGCCGTCGCCCCCGACCGTAGCGTTTGACTACCGCGGGAGGTAGAACTCATGGCTACCCTCGCTTTCCTCGCCTCTAGAGCCATTCGTACCCAGGGCCTTGGCGAGGAAAACCACAAACCATTCACCTCATGTTCAATCCATTTGACAATTTTCCGGAAATGGCATGAAGCTCCACGGGCGGGTGGTCGTCGTCACCGGTGCGGCCGGCGGCATCGGTCGAGCGCTGGCGCTGCGGTGCGCTGAGGAAGGCGCGCGAGTGGCCGTTACCGACGTCCAGGCTGATCGCTTGCAGCGTGTCGGTGGGGAGCTCGGCTCGGGCCACCTGGCCGTGGCCGCCGACATCACCGATGCGGGCGCGGTGGACGCGCTGCTGGACTCGACCCAGGACGAGCTCGGCCCGGTCGATGTGTTCTTCGCCAACGCGGGTGTGGCGATCGGCGAGGACCCGATCGAGACACCGGACGAGGTGTGGGACCAGGCGTTCGCCGTCAACGTCCGCGCCCACATCCTGGCCGCTCGCCGGCTCTTGCCCGGCTGGCTCGAGCGCGGGGAGGGGTATTTCGTGGCCACTGCCTCGGCCGCCGGGCTGCTCACCCAGATCGGCTCGGCGCCGTATGCCGTGACCAAGCACGCCGCGGTCGCGTTCGCCGAATGGCTGTCAGTCACCTATGGCGAGCGGGGCATCCGGGTCAGCTGTCTATGCCCGATGGGCGTACGCACCGCGATGACCCAGGGCGACGAGCTCGCCCACCGCGTGGTGCGAAGCGCGGGCGCGATGCTCGAGCCCGAGGAGGTCGCGGACGCGGTGGTGGCGGCCATCGACCGGGAGCAGTTCCTCATCCTGCCCCATCCCGAGGTGCTGACGTTCTTCCAGCGCAAGGGGATGGACTACGACCGGTGGCTCGCCGGCATGCGGCGGCTGCAGGCCGGCACCCAGTCTCTCGACTGAGCCTCGCTTGGCAGATAACTCGCGCTATGCACGAGTTGTCTGCCAAACGCCCGGCTGTGATTTGATCGCCGGGTGATCGTTCGCTGGGGTCTCGACACCCTGCCCGGCGTGCTCGACGAGCTGTCGGTCAGCCGGCCGCTCCTGATCACCTCCGCGCGGTGGCGCGAGCTTCAGCTGCCGGTCGCCCGGCGCTTTCACGGCGTGCAGCCGCACGCCGACGTCGCCGGGGTGAGCGAGGCGCTGGCCGCGGCCGAGGGGATGGATGGGCTGGTGGCTCTGGGCGGCGGCAGTGCGATCGACACGGCCAAGGCGGTGTCCAGCCAGACCGGCCTTCCGATCGTCTCGATCCCCACGACCTACTCGGGCGCGGAGTGGACCCAGGGCTTCGGCATGCGTGACCGGCAGGCGGGGGTCAAGCGAGGCGGGGGAGGGGCGCAAACGGTGGCGATCGTCTACGAACAGTCGCTCACGCTGGGGCTGCCGCCGGCCGAGAGCGCCGGTACCGCGATGAACGCGCTCGCCCACTGCGCCGAGGCGCTCTACGCGCGGGGCCGGACCGAGGAGACCGATCGATCCGCGTTCGACGGCGCCCGCCTGATCTCCGAATGGCTTCCGCGCGTAGCGGAGGACGGCGGGGACCTCGAGGCGCGCGGGCAACTGCTGGCCGGGGCCATGCACGCCGGGGCCGCGCTCCGCGCGGGCATGGGCCTTGGACACGCGATGGCGCAGGCGCTCGGCGGCCGCTACGGACTGCCTCACGGGACCATGAACGCTGTCTGCCTTCCGCCCGCGCTCGGCTACAACCGGAAGGTGGCGGCAGCGGCGATCGCGCGGCTTGGGGAGGCGATCGACAGCGCCGAGCCCATCGCGCGCGTCAGCGAGCTGGCCGCGCTGGCCGGGCCGCCTCGCCTGCGCGACTACGACGTGCCGCGCGAGGATCTCGCGCTGCTGTCGGAGGCGGTCGCGGAGCGCGCCCCGGCTCAGGCCAACCCGCGCCCCGCGCCCCCCGAAGCCGTCCACCGCCTACTCGAGGAGATCTGGTAGATGACGCGCATCCTCACCACCCACGTCGGCAGCCTGCCCCGGCCGCCCGAGCTCGTCGAGCTGGTGTTCGCCGAGGATCGCGGCGAGCCGGTCGACCAAGAGCGTTATGACCGGCTTCTCGACGAGGCGGTCCGCGATCGCGTGCGCCATCAGGTGGAGTCGGGGATCGACGTCGTGAGCGACGGCGAGATGAGCAAGATCGGCTACGCCACGTACATCCGGCACCGGTTGAGCGGGTTCGAGGTGGGCGACGTCCCCCGAGCGACGCCGGCGGATCTCGACGCCTACCCGCGCTACATGAAACGGCTTGCGGATGAGGGCGGGAGCGCCCGCTACCTGCGCCCGATCTGCCGCGGTCCGATCACGTATGAGCATCGCGAGCCCGTGGAGCGCGACCTGGCCCGCCTGGCTGCGGCGATCGAGGGCCAGCCGGTGGCCGGCGCCTTCATGAACGCCCCGTCGCCCGGGATCATCGCGCTGTTCCAGCCCAACGAGTACTACCCGAGCCTCGAGGAGTATCTCGAGGCCATCGGCGAGGCGATGAAGGTCGAGTACGAGGCGATCGTCGCGGCCGGGTTCCAGGTGCAGATCGACGCGCCGGACCTGGCCATGGGACGCCACATCATGTATCGCGACCGGCCCGACGAGGAGTTCGTGGCGGCCGCGGCGCGGCACGTCGAGGCGATCAACCGCGCGCTGCGCGACGTGCCGGCCGATCGGGTGCGCCTGCACCTGTGCTGGGGCAACTACGAAGGCCCCCATCACCTCGACATCGACCTGGACAAGATCATCGACGTGGTGCTGCGAGCCAAGCCGGCGACGATCCAGTTCGAGGCGGCCAACCCGCGCCACGAGCACGAGTGGGCGGTGTGGCGCGATGCGGCGATCCCCGAGAACAAGATCCTGGCGCCCGGCGTGATCGACTCGACCTGCAACTACATAGAGCACCCGGAACTGGTAGCCCAGCGCCTGCTCACATTCGCCGGGATCGTCGGGCCCGAGCGCGTCATGGCGGGCACCGACTGCGGATTCGGGACGTGGTCCGGCTTCGGCGCGATCGATCCCGACATCTGCTGGGCCAAGCTGGCCTCGCTCGCCGAGGGCGCCCGGCGGGCGAGCGAGCGGGCGCTCGCACCGGTATGACCCGTCACGTGCCCTCGGGGCCCGTGACGACGTCGCGGCGCGGCTCGTTCTGGGTCGGTGTCTCCGACCGGGTCGACGGGCCGCTCGGCACCGTCCTGCGCGGTCCGATGTACGTTGAGTGGGAGGCCCCTGCCGATTCGGCTTCGGTGTCGCCTGGCCCGACGTGGGTGCTCGTGCACGGCGGCGGGGGACAGGGCACCGACTACCTGACCACGCCGGACGGGCGCCTCGGCTGGTCGCGTCTTCTGGTTGAGCAGGGGCACACCGTTTATGTGGTCGACCGGCCGGGCCACGGGCGCTCGCCGCATCACCCCGACGTGCTCGGACCCATGGGTCCGCCGATGGGTGCTCAGGCCTTGCGCCCGATCTTCGTGCCCCCGCCCGAAGGTCCGGACTCCAACCCGTGGGCCGGTCAGCACACCCAGTGGCCGGGTGGGCGCGAGCCCGGGGATCCGATCTACGACCAGTGGCTGGCGCCGTCCGGCCCGATGCTCGCCAGCTGGGCCGAGATGCACGCGCTCGAGCAGGTGCGCCTGGCCGAACTGCTCAACCGGGTGGGACCCGCCGTGCTCGTCACCCACTCCGCCGCCGGTCCGGGCACATTCCTCGCCGCCGACGCGCGTCCCGAACAGGTGGCCGCGCTCATCGCGATCGAGGTACTCGGGCCGCCGTTTGCCAAGCGGCCGGAGATGGGCCTCGACCTGGCCTGGGGGCTGGCCAGCGCGCCGCTCACGTACGACCCCCCGGTGACGGATCCGTCGGAGCTGCAGACGGGGGCGGCACGCCGGCTGCCAAACCTGAGCCGGTTCCCGATCGCGGTGGTGACCGGCGAGGCGTCGATGTTCCGGGCGTTCGATGGCGAGCTGGTGGACTTTCTGGCGCACGCCGGGTGCGATGTGGAGCTGGTGCAGCTGGCCGATCACGGCGTGCACGGCAACGCGCACGGGATCATGATCGAGCGCAACAACGCCGAGGCGTTGGCCGTGCTGACCGGCTGGGTCGCTCAAAGACTTCAGCACTAGTTCCCTCGTACGGGGCAAATTCCAGCATCAGCGAGGCGCCGGCGCACCAGCGCAGGATCTTGCCCGGCCACGAGGCGGAATCCTGCACCCGCGCGGAGAACGGTGTGGAATGCTGGAATTTGCCCGGCGTCGCGCCCTCGGGGCCGGATCCGCGTTTGCTAGCGGCCGGGGACGCGATTCGGCTCGCCGAGTGCGGCGCGGCCGATGTCGCCGTAGAACAGGTCGCGCAGCTGGAGGTTGCGGTGCGCGGCGGCGACCGCCATGTCGCGGAACACGCGCGCGGTTCGCTCGCCGTCCCGGGCGACATTGGCGCCCACGGTCTGCCAGAGGTCATCGTCGACCACGCGCCAGCACATCAGCATCGCCTCACGGGCGATCCCGGCCAGCAGCATGTCGTCGCCAAAGGTGTACGGAATGCCGTCTTCGACGTTGCGCCGGCACAGCTCCATGTGACGCTCGGCGGTGTTGTGCACCGCGGCCTCCGCGGTGGCGATGTGGGTCAGCGCGCGCCCGTACCAGCGCTGGTAGTCGGGGTCCTTGATCCGGGGGACGAACGGCGGCAGCGGAGTGGTCTTGGTGCGCATCAACCGCTCGTACTCGTCGAGCATGTTGTACGCCGCGCCGACGGTCACGGCGGCGAGCGAGAGCGTGAAGATCGACACCGCGCGGCCCGAGTACATCGGGTTGCCGTGCAGGCGCGACCCGGGGGTGCCGCCGCCGACCTCGACATCGAGCATGGTGCCCTCGAAGGCCCAACTCTCCGGGATGCGCGCGCCCTCAAAGCGGATGCTGTGCGAGCCCGACCCCTTGAGTCCGAGCATGTCGCCCCAGTCGTCGAGCATGGTCCACTCGCCGCGGGGCGCGACGAACAGGAGCTGGGGCGGGATGTCCTGGGGCCCGGGGCCGTCGGGCGAGGGCAGGAGGGCCTGGCCCATGTAGAACGTCGCATACGGGGTGCCGGAGGCGAAGGCGACCTGGCCGTTGATCTCCCAGCCCTCGTCGGTCCTGGTCGCTTTGCCGACCGGGGCGGCTACCGAGGAGCAGCGGAAATCGCCGGCGGCGAAGATCTCATCCTGCGCCTCTTGAGGCCACCAGGACCCGACCATCAGCGCATGGTTCATGGCCAGGCCGGCGCACCACGCGGTCGATACGCACCCGCGCGCGATCTCCTGCACCACCCGGACGTAGGTGGGGACGTCGAACTCGTAGCCGCCGTAACGTCGCGGCACGTACAGGTGATAGAAGCCGGCGTTCAGGAATGCCTCGTGCATCTGGGGCGAGTAGTAGGTGCGCCGCTCGGTCGCCTCCTGGTCCGCGATCAGCCCCGGCCGCAGAGCGGCAGCGCGCGCGACCATCTCGTCCGGGGTCAGGTCAGGCTCGGGTGGCGCGAGTCCCGGTCCGAGGGTCTCGGGGGCGCTCATCGCAGTGATCGTAGGGAAGGAGGGCCGCCGCGAATTGGCAATCAGCGCACGATTGCGATTTCGCCGGCAGCGGTCACTCCGGTCGGCGGCCCGACTCGCGGGCGAACCCGACCAACTCGCGCGGCGCCTCGCCGAAGAGCAGCCAGGTCTCACCGTCGGTCCGGACCAGCCCGCGCCTGGTCAGCTCCGACAGCGCCGTGGTGACGGTTGGCCGGCGGGCGGCGACCAGATCGGCGAGCACGGAATGGGTGAGCCGCAGCTGTAGCACGGTTCCGTCGCTGCGAACCCGACCCCAGCGGGCGGCCAGGTGCCAGAGCAGCATGTGCAGCCGGACGTCGACCCGGGCCTGATGGACGATCGCCATGTTGACCGCGAGATTCTTGGAGCGCTGGATGGCGCGCGCGACCAGGCCGCGCGCCAGCTCGGGATACTTGGCAATGCGCTGCTCGAAGCTGCCGTCCAGGGCCGCCAGGCGCGTCGGGGCAACGATCGACCAGATAGTTGTGATCGGCAACAGCGGCGAGACGCTCTCGTCGCTGGGGCGCAGCAGGTCGCCCTCCCCGATCAGCTCAGCGCCGTAGCGGCCGTCGATGCCGACGCGGCGGATCATCAGTCCGCTCAGCACGAGCAGACCGATACCGCCGCGGAAGCCAAGCGACCCCTGGCCGCCCCATGGACCCGGCTGGAGGAACAGCTCGGGCGCCGTGCATTCCTCGACGGCCTGATCGCGGCGGTCGAGTGGGATCGCATCGGCCAGCTCCGGGTCCTCCCTGAGCACGTGGCAACGCAACGGCGAATCAGACGGGCCGATCACTCCCACCCACACAATTTGTCAAACCCTTAGGCGGCGGCGCATTCGGCCGAGCGCGAAGCCAGCTCCGTGAGAGCGTCGATCACCACCTCCGGGCGCTCGAGCGGGGTCATGTGGCCGGTGCGCTCGAGCACGGTGAGTCGCCGCAAATCGGGCAGCATCTCGGCGATCCGCCGGGCGTGGGAGGGCGGCGTGAGCCGGTCGTCGGCGCCGGCGATCACGATCGTCGGGACCGTCAGGCAGGGCAGGGCGTGCTGCAGGTCCATGTCGGACATGGCGATGCCGACCTGCGCGCGCACGTCCGGCGGGCAGGTCACGAGCATCCGCTCGTAGAACGCCACCTGAGCGGGGGATGCGTCCGGACCGAACGCGATGTAGCGGATCGCCGCCGAGCTGACCGGCGTCGAGAAGCGCGGCAACGGCGCCTTGGTCCCGAGGAACCCGCGCACGGCGATCGTCCGGTTGAGCGCCTGGGCGATGCGCGGGAGAGGCAGGAGAAGGTTGTCGGTGATCAGATCGCTGACGCCGGTGTTGAGCAGGACCGCCGCGCGTACCCGGCGTTGCACGTCGTGTTTCTCCGCCCACGATGCGATCGACATCGCCCCGAGCGAGTGTCCCGCCACCACCGCGCGCGAGCCCTCGGGCACGCACGCGGCCAGCACCGCCTCGAGATCCTCGCCGAAGCGCGGGATCGCGTAGTCGCCGTGCTTCGCCGGCTCGCTGTCCCCGTGCCCGCGCAGGTCGTAAGCGACGACCCGCAGTCCCGCCTGCTCGAGGGCGCGGATCACGTACGTCCAGAAGCGCAGCGCCTCGGTCCAACCGTGCGCCAGGACCACGGAGTCGGCGTCCTCGGGTCCGAACACCTCCACGTGGAGCATCGTGCCGTCGGCCGAGCGAGCGCGCCGCGGGCGGCCCTTCGGGGTGTTCTCGAGCGCCTCCCTCTCGGGATCGCGTGCGATCCGGCGCATGTGCTCGACCTCGAGGACGCCGCTCGCGGCCAGCGCGCCGGCGGTGCCGATCCCCGCCCACAGCCATCGGCCACGGTCGTGCCCGGTGAGTCCTGGAAGCTTCACCAAACGTGGAGGCTACCCCTGTCCGGACGGAAAGATTGAATCCCACCCACCCACCCCCACCGCCCCAGGGACGCCGAGCGCAGCGAGGCCACTAGGATTTCCCGCCGATGCGTATCGGCATGCTCACCGGCGGCGGCGACTGTCCTGGGCTCAACGCGGTGATTCGCGCCGTCGTGCGGAAGGGGATCGATGCGTATGGCGACCAGCTGCTCGGGTTTCGCGACGGCTGGCGCGGCGTGCTCGAGGGATCGTTTCAGGAGCTGACGATCGAGTCGACCCGCGGGATCCTGCCCCGCGGCGGCACGATTCTCGGCAGCTCGCGCACCAATCCCTACAAGCGCGACGATGGGGTCGACCGGGTTCGCCAGACGCTGAGCGACTTCAACCTGGACGGGATCATCGCGATCGGCGGCGAGGACACGCTCGGAGTCGCCAACCGCCTGAACCAGGACGGGGTCAACGTGATCGGCGTCCCCAAGACGATCGACAACGACCTTGGCGGGACCGACGTGACGTTCGGGTTTGACACCGCGCTGCATATCGCGACCGAGGCGATCGACCGGCTGCACACCACGGCGGAGAGCCACAACCGGATCCTGGTCGTCGAGGTGATGGGCCGGACCGCCGGCTGGATCGCCCTGCACTCGGGCGTCGCCGGCGGCGCGGACGTGATCCTGATCCCGGAGATCCCGTTCGACATCGACGAGGTGTGCCGGCTGATCCGCCGCCGCCACGAGCGCGGGCGTTACTTCTCGATCGTGGTCGCAGCCGAGGGCGCTACGCCCAAGGATGGGTCGATGGAGGTCGCACAGACCGGCGCCACGGATGAGTTCGGACACGTGCGCCTGGGGGGGATTGGGTACGCGCTGGAGCGGGAGATCGAGGCGCGGACCGGCTTCGAGACGCGGGCCACGGTGCTCGGACACGTCCAGCGAGGCGGCACGCCGACGGCGTTTGACCGGGTACTGGCCACCCGGCTCGGGCTGGCCGCGATCGATGCCGCCCACAACGGCGAGTGGGGCATGATGGCCGCGCTGCACTCGACCAAGGTGGAGCTGATTGCCCTGGCCGACGCCGTGGCGCAGGTCCGGCACGTGCCGGTCGAGGAGTACCGGCACTTCGACGTTCTGTTCGGCTAGCGAACCTAACCCCGGAGGCGCCGCCGTCGGCCGCCTCCGTCACGCGCCCTGATCTCATCGGAAGGCGCCGCCGACATATCTAATTTACGTCGCGGTTTCTTTCCCGGGGGCCCGATCTGGCTATGCTGCGCGCGTGACCGCCACGGACACGATCACGCTGGACAAGCTGTGCGTGGACACGATCCGCACGCTGTCGATGGACGCCGTGCAGAAGGCCAACTCGGGGCATCCGGGAACGCCGATGGCGCTGGCTCCCGTCGCGTACGTCCTTTACTCGCGCGTCATGCGCCACAGCCCGACTCATCCCGATTGGCCCGATCGCGACCGGTTCGTGCTCTCGTGCGGGCACGCCTCGATGCTTCTGTACTCGACGCTGTACCTGTCCGGTTACGACGTCAGCCTCGAGAACGACATCGAGCAGTTCCGCCAGCTCGGGTCACGGGCGGCGGGGCATCCCGAGTACGGCCACATGCCCGGTATCGAGGTCACGACGGGGCCCCTCGGACAGGGCATCTCGCACGCCGTCGGGATGGCCCTGGCCGAGCGGATGCTCGCCGCGCGGTTCAACCGACCCGGCCACGAGATCGTCGATCACCACACCTTCGTGATCGCCTCCGACGGGGACCTCGAGGAGGGAATCTCGGGTGAGGCGTCCTCGCTGGCCGGCCACCTTGAGCTCGGAAGGCTGATCTCCTTCTACGACCAGAACCACATCTCGATCGAGGGGAACACCAAGCTCGCGTTCACCGAGGACGTCGGGCGGCGCTACGAGGCCTACGGCTGGCACGTTCAGGACCTGGAAGAGAACATCGGGCTCGACAACCTCGAGCAGGCGCTCCTGACCGCGATGGAGGTGCCGGATAAGCCGTCGCTGATCATCGTCCGCACCCACATCGCCCAGGGCAGCCCCCATAAGCACGATACCGCCGGGGCGCATGGCTCGCCGCTCGGTGAAGACGAGATCAAGCTGACCAAGGAGGGGATGGGCTGGCCATCGCTCGAGCCGTTCTATGTTCCCCAGGAGGCCGTCGAGCACTTCCGGGGGATTTGCGTCCCGCGCGGCGAGGAGTTCGAGGCAGACTGGCGTGAGCGGTTCGAGTCCTACGCCCAGGACCATCCTGAGCCGGCCGAGGAGTACGGGCGGATGATCGCCGGCAAGCTCCCCGCGGGTTGGGACAGCGAGGTGCCGAGGTTTCACGCCGCGGACAAGATGACTGCCACTCGTAAGTCCGGCCACGAGGTGCTCCAGTGGGCCGCCGCCCACGTCCCAGAGCTGGTGGGCGGGTCGGCTGACCTGTCGCCCTCGACGCTCACGGTGATCGAGGGGGCAGACAGCGTCGAGGGCAACGCCTACGCCGGTCGCAACATGCACTTCGGGATCCGCGAGCATGCGATGGGCGCGGTCGTCAACGGGCTGACGCTGCACTACTTCCGCGGCTACGGGTCGACGTTCTTCACGTTCAGCGACTACATGCGTGGGTCGATCCGGCTGGCCGCGCTGATGAAGCTGCCGTCGATCTTCGTCTTCACCCACGACTCGATCGGGCTCGGCGAGGACGGGCCGACGCATCAGCCGATCGAGCAACTCGCGGGGCTGCGCGCGATGCCCGTTCTGCGGGTGGTGCGGCCGGCCGGAGCGAATGAGACCGCGATGGGCTGGCACTACGCGATCAAGTCCCACGACCACCCGACCGCGCTCGTGCTCTCTCGCCAGGGCATCCCGACCTGGAACCCGGACGAGATCCCGGACGACGCGATCGAGCGCGGGGCGTATGTGCTTCGCCACGCGAGCGGACATCCCGACGCGCCCGATCTCATCCTGATCGGGACCGGAACCGAGGTCCACATCTGCAACGCGACGGCGGATCTGCTCGAGGCCGAGGGGATCGCCACGCGAGTGGTGAGCATGCCGTGCATGGAGAACTTCGGCGACCAGGACGCCGCATACCGCGACAGCGTGCTGCCGCCCCAGTGCCGCGCGCGGGTGTCGGTTGAGGCAGCGGCGAAGCTCGGCTGGCGCGAGTGGGTGGGACTCGAGGGAGAGGCAATCGGGATGGAGACGTTCGGCGCCTCCGCCCCGGCGGGTGCTCTTTACAAGCACTTCGGCTTCACCCCGGAGCGGGTGGCCGACGTCGGCCGGGAGGTCGTGAAACGCTTGCGGTCGACCGGGTAATGAACGCATACCCGGCTCAGGCCGCCGGAGCCCTGACCGAGCGGATCACCGCAATCCTTCAGGAGAGCTAATCGATGCAGAGCGCAGCCGCCACCGAGCTCGAGCAGGAAAACCCACTGACCGCCGGGCTCGAGCGCGTGCCGGTCAGGGATACCGCGCTGGTCATCTTCGGAGCGACCGGAGACCTGGCGCATCGCAAGCTGTTGCCGGCGTTGTACAACCTCGCCCACGAGGGAGCGCTGCCGGAGCGGTTCGAGATGATCGGGGTGGCCCGGCGCGAACAAGCGGACGTCGATTTCCAGGAGATGGCGCGCCAGTCGATCGAGCGGTTCTCGCGGCGCCGGCCGGACGCGAGCGTGCTCGACGGCCTCATCGAGGAGATGCGCTACGTCCCCGGGGCGTTCGACGACGACGCGGTCTACACCGAGCTGGCTCAGGTCCTCAATGGGTTCGACGAGCGCGCCGGCGAGCCGCTCAACCGGATTTTCTACCTGTCGACCGCACCCCAGTTCTTCCCGGTGATCGCCGGCAAGCTGGGCGCCGCCGGGCTAAACCAGTCCGAGAACGCGCAGACACGGATCGTGATCGAGAAGCCATTCGGCTATGACCTGGCGTCGGCGCGCGCCCTGAACGCCCAGGTGCTCGAGGTGTTCGACGAGTCGCAGGTGTTCCGGATCGATCACTACCTCGGCAAGGAGACGGTCCAGAACCTGATGGCGCTGCGGTTTGCCAACGCGTTGTTCGAACCGGTGTGGAACCGCAACTTCATCGATCACGTCGAGATCACGGCGGCCGAGGACATCGGCATCGGTGGGCGGGCCGGCTATTACGAGGGCGCGGGCGCGCTGCGCGACCTGGTCCAGAACCACATGATGCAGCTGCTCGCCCTGCTGACGATGGAGCCTCCGTCGTCGTTCGATGCCGATCGCGTGCGCGACGAGAAGCTGAAGGTGCTCGAGGCGATCGTCCCGCCGGACGTCTCCGAGGTGCCGCACATGGCCGTCCGGGCCCAGTATGGGCCCGGAACGATCGGCGGCAAGCGGGTGCCCGGCTATCACGATGAGGAGGGCGTGGCGCCCGACTCCCGGACCGAGACCTACGCCGCGCTGCGCCTGCACGTGTCGAACTGGCGCTGGGCGGGCGTGCCCTTCTACATGCGCACCGGAAAGCAGCTGGCCCGCAAGATCACCGAGATCGCGGTCACGCTGAAGCCGGTGCCGCACCTGGCTTTCCAGAGCATCGGCTCGGTCGGGGTGCAGCCCAATCAGGTGATCCTGACCGTGCAGCCCGACGAGGGCGTATCGGTCTCGCTGGGAGCGAAGATCCCAGGTCCCCGGATGCGGATACGTCCCGTCAACATGGAGTTCCGCTACGGAACGGCGTTCATGTCGGAGTCGCCCGAGGCCTACGAGCGGCTGATCCTCGACGCCATGCGCGGCGACGCGACCCTGTTCACGCGCGGGGATGAGATCGAGGCGCTGTGGGCGATCATCGATCCGATCCTGGCCGCCTGGCACGAGGACACCACATCGCCGATCCCGCAGTACCCGGCTGGATCGGTCGGGCCGCTAGAGGCGGATGCCCTGCTCGAAGGCGACCGCAAGTGGCGGCGGTTGTGAGCGAAGACGTCTGGTCTGAACAGGACACCAATCCCGACGCGATCGAGGCGGCGCTGCGCGAGCTGCTGCGTGAGCGCCACGCCGCCAATCAGGCCCTGGCCCCCGCGCGTGTCCTGAACATGATCGTGATCGTCGACCGCTCCTGGAAGGGCGAGATCGCGAACCGGCTCGAGCGGGTGGGGCGCTATCACGCATCGCGCACGATCCTGTGCGCCGTCGAAGAGGGTCGCGAGACGCTCGACGCGGTGGCGGTCATGACCTTCGACGAGCCGAAGAACGGCGGCATCGGTGTGATGCACGAGCAGGTCGAGATCGACATGGGGCCCGGGCACCTGAGCGGCCTCGAGACGATCGTCGACCCGGTGGTGGTGTCCGAGCTGCCGACGGTCGTGTGGGCCCCGCACGGGCACGAGGAGGCGGTGAACGCCCTGCGCGACATCATCGACGTGATGCTGCTCGACTCCGACGACATGCCCGATCCCAGCCCGGCGCTCGTCAGGGCACAGGCCGAGCTCGAGCTGGCTTACGTCGTCGACCTCGCCTGGCTGCGCACCACGCCGTGGCGCGAGCGGCTGGCGGCAAGCTTCGATCCGATGTCCCGCCGTGAGGGGCTGCTGTCGCTCGACGGCGTGACCGTGCGCCACCAGGAGAACTCGACGGCGAGCGCACTGCTCCTGGCCGGCTGGCTCTCCTCGCGGCTCCATTGGGACATCCGGCCGCTTGCGTCTGAGAATGGCGCGGGTTTGCGCGGCCGGGCGTACACGGCGGGATCATCGCGGTACATCGACATCCGCCTGGAGCGCTTCGAGCAGGAAGCGCCGGGACTGGCCGGGGTGACCGTCGCCTGGGGGGACGGGAACAGGCTGTCGCTGGACCGGGCCCGGGGTGGGTTGACCGCACAGGAATGCTCGCCCGACCGCGGTGAGCAGAGCTGGCTGGTGCTGGGCGCGTCCCGCGGCGAGGGCGGGATCCTGGGCGAGGGAGTCAGACAGGCCCATCTGCGCGATCCCACCTACGGTCCGGCGCTCCGGGCCGCCAGGGAGCTCTGCGGCAATGGCGCTTGAGATCGAGGTCGTCGACGATCCGGGCCGTGCCTGCGCCGCGATGTTGGTCGGCGTCGCCGCCGGCGGCGGCCACATCGTCGTGACCGGCGGGTCAACTCCGCGCGCCGCGTACGGCGAGTTCGTCGAGGCGATTCAGACGGTCGGGATCGACGTGTCGCAATGCACGCTGTGGTTCAGCGACGAGCGGTGCGTGCCACCCGAGGACGAGCGCTCGAATTATGGGTTGGTTCGCGAAGCGATGCTGGAGCCACTCGGGTCGGGGGCTCCGGTGGTCCACCGGATGCGGGGCGAGCTCGGTCCCTCCGAGGCCGCCGATGAGTACGAGCGTGAGCTGCGGGCGGCGGGCCCGCCGCGGTTCGACCTCGTGCTGCTGGGGATGGGACCGGACGGTCACCTGGCATCGATGTTTCCCGACCAGAGCTCGCTGTCGGAGCGCTCGCGGCTGGTACTGGGGGTGGAGGAGTCGGGACTCGACCCGTTCGTGCCGCGGGTGACCCTGACGTTCCCCGCCTTGGTGAATGCCCGCCAGATCGTGTTCCTGGTCACCGGAGCCTCGAAGGCCGAGGCGGTGGCGGCCGCGTTTGGGCCCGACGCCAAGCCCGACCCCCACGTCCCCTCATCGCTGCTCCCTCCGCTGGCGAAGGATTTGAAAGTGCTGCTCGACCAGGACGCAGCCGCCGGGCTTCGGTCAGGCGCGCGGGGCCCGAACGGTTCGGGTCCCGGTGGTGGGGCGGCGTGAGCTCGGTCATCGGCGTCGACCTTGGCGGCACCAAGGTCATCGTCGCCTGCCTGCGAGGCAACCAGCTGAGCGAGTCGCTGCTGGAGCCCACCGATCGGACCGCGAGCACGCCTCTGATTGACCAGTTGGTGGCGATGGTCAATCGCATTCGCTCCGATGATCTGGTCGCAGTGGGGATCGGAGTGCCGTCGGTGGTCGAGTTCGAGACGGGGCGTGTCGTCTCGTCGGTCAACATCCCGCTGACCGACGTGCCGCTGCGCCAGGTGCTGGGCGAGCGCCTGGGCGTGCCCGTGTTCGTCGACAACGACGCCACCGTGGCCGCGCTCGCCGAGGCGCACGACTCGGAGATGCGGCTCGTCGCCCAGAACCTGGTGATGATCACGATCGGGACCGGAGTGGGGGGCGGAATCGTGCTGGGCGGTCGGATCTATCGCGGCGCGACCGGTGGCGCCGGCGAGCTCGGCCACACGATCGTCGGGCTGGCCTTGGCCGACTCAAAGCCCGTACCGGCACCCGGGGCTCGGTTTCCCCAGTCGGGATCGCTCGAGTACGAAGCCGCCGGCCACGCGCTCGACCGCTTTGCCGCTCAGGCGGCGGCGACCGAGCCCGCCTCGGAGCTCGGTCAGCTGCTGGCTCAGGGGAAGCCCGTGCTCGGGGCCGAGGCGGTCGAGGCGGCTCAGCGTGGCGATCCGGTGGCGGCGCGAATCGTCGAGATATGGGCCGAGCGGGTTGGCATCGGCATCGCCAATGCGATCAACACCTTCGATCCCGAGGAGGTCGTCATTGGCGGCGGGGCGGCGCGCGCCGGCGAGCTGCTGCTCGAACCGTCGCGTCGGGTGGCGCTCAGGTACGTCGTGCCCGGCCTCGGCCGGCGCACGAGCATCCGCCTGGCCTGGCACGGGGTGCGCGCCGGCGTGCTCGGTGCGGCGCTGCTCGCCGAGCAAGAGGCCGAGGCGGCGGCCGCCCGGGATCGCGTCAACGGACCGGCGACATCTACGCGAGAGAACCTGACTGCCCACGAGGAAGCGAGCGGGTCATGACCAAACGAGTCATCGAGTGCAACACCTGCGGCGAACCGCTGGCCGCGGCGACCGACGATGAGCTCCTCCGCCAGCTGCACGAACACCGCGCGCGGGAACACCCGGACGCGCCGCTGGGCGAGAAAGAGGCGCGGGAGACGATCGCGAGCGAAGCTTACGACGCGGGTGACGCATAGGCTGTCGCGTCTCTACGAACCTGGGGGTGAGGAGTGCAGATCGTTCTAGTTCGGCACGGCGAGACCGAGTGGAGCCGTAGCGGGCAGCACACCAGCCGTACAGACCTGCCGCTGGTAGAGGAAGGACGCAAGCGGGCGGTGGCGCTGGGGCCGTTGCTGGCGAAGTGGGAGTTCTCGCTGGTGCTGACGAGCCCGCTGCGCCGGGCGCGGGAGACGTGCGAGCTGGCCGGCTACGGAGATCGCGCCGAGGTGTGCGAGGACCTGCGCGAATGGGACTACGGCGAGTACGAGGGACTGACGACGCCGCAGATCTGGGAGCGGGATCCGGGATGGAGCCTGTGGACCGACGGCTGTCCCGGTGGTGAGCAGCCGGCCCAGGTGAGCGCTCGGGCCGATGAGGTGCTCAAGCGGATGAGCAGTGCTGGGGGTGACGCTGTGGCTTTCGCCCATGGGCACATCCTGCGGGTCGTGACCGCCCGGTGGCTGCAGATGGAGGTGGCCGCGGGCTCCCGGTTCGCGTTGGGGACGGGGTCGCTCTCGGTGCTCGGCTTCGAACGGGAGACCCAGGTCCTGCAGCTCTGGAGTAGAGCGCCCTGAGGGTTGCTGGGTCGCGGGCCGGGGTTGCTTGCGGCGACTCGCAGCCGCTGCGTTCCGGAGCGGACGTCCTCCCGAGCGGGCGTTGTTGCCGGGCGGGCGTCGTTGGCGAGCGGGCGTCGTTGGCGAGCGGGCGTCGTTCCCCGGGGTGCGGCCGATTTCCACGTGCCTAACTTGAAACTCGGCCGTCTCTCCGGGGTGGATCCCGATTCAGGCACCTATGTGGGGACAAACTGCGATCTCGCCGAGCCGCACGTGCCGAGTTCGTAGTTATGCCCCATCCGGCGGGTCGGTTTCCGGGTCGGCGCCGGCGACCACGGGAGCGAGCCAGTCGCACCAGCTCATGGGCGCACACTCGCCCGAGGAGCGGCGGTGAATGTGCATTCGGACACGCATGTGGGTCATCACCGCCCACTCGAGCGGTGGGCGACGCCGAAAGTGCGCTCATGACTATTCAATCCGCTCCCCGGTGGCGGTCTCGGCGGGCCCGCAGGGGTGGATCTCGCTCCTCAGAGGGTGACTTTTGTCACTGGTGATTTCGGTCGTGGGCCACTTACGCGCGGCGTCACCCAGCCCTAGTCTGCGAGTCATGGCTACAACCCACACACAGACAACGGAACTCGCCATCGAGCTGCGCGACCTGCGCAAGTCCTACGGCGAGGTAGAGGCTGTGCGCGGCGTGAGCTTCGAAGTCTCGAGGGGAGAAGTGTTCTGTCTGCTGGGGCCCAACGGCGCCGGCAAGACGTCGATCGTCGAGATACTCGAGGGTTACCGCACGCGCACGGCAGGCGAGGCCAGGGTGCTGGGGATGGATCCGGCCCACGGCCAGCGCGAACTGCGGGAGCGCGTCGGAATCGTGCTCCAGCAGTGCGGAGTGCAGAACGACCTGACGGTCGCCGAGCTGATCGAGATGTACGGCCGCTATTACACGCGTCGCCGACCGGTCGATGAGGTGATCGAGCTCGTCGAGCTGGGTGATAAGCGAGACACGAAGGCTCGGAACCTGTCGGGTGGCCAGCTCCGCCGGCTCGACCTGGCCCTCGGACTGGTCGGAGATCCTGACCTGCTGTTCCTGGACGAGCCGACAACCGGATTCGATCCGGGCGCCCGGCGTCAGGCCTGGGAGACGATCCGCTCGCTGTGCGATCTCGGCAAGACCATCTTCCTGACCACCCACTACATGGACGAGGCCCAGCATCTGGCCAGCCGTGTGGCGGTGATGAACGCGGGCCAGATCATCGCGATTGGCCGCCCCGAGGAGCTGGGAGGTCGCGACCTGCGACCGGCCGAGATCCGATTCTCGCTGCCTTCGGACTGGTCACTCGGAGATCTCCCGGACATTCCATGCGAGCGGCGCGCACTCGAGGGTGATCGAGTCGTGGTGCAGACGAAGGAGCCGGTGGTGGCCACCCAGCGGATCACGACCTGGGCGCTCGATCACGACGTCGACCTCGGGCACTTCTCGGTCAGCCAGCCGAGCCTCGAGGACATCTATCTCGAGCTCACCGGGTCGGTGGAAGAAGAGAAAGAGCAGACAGTTCAGGAGGTGGTTCGATGAGCGCAATTGCCACCGCATCGCTGAAGCCATCGCGCACGCGCGACCTGGGCCTCGTCGTGTGGCAGATCCGCTACGAGCAGCGCGCCTACTGGCGCAACCGGAGCCGGGGAATCTTCACGTTCGCGTTCCCGCTCATGTTCCTGGTGATCTTCGCCTCGCTCGACAAGGGCGCGCACATCAAGAGCCTCGGCGGAATCCCGTACGACGACTTCTTCGTCCCCGGGATCCTGGCCTACGGGATCATCGCCACCACCTACGTGAACATGGCGATCAGCACCGCGATCCTCCGCGACCAGGGAGTCCTGAAGCGGATGCAGGGGACGCCTCTCCCGCGGTGGGCCTACATCGCGGCGCGGATCGGCTCAACCGTCGTGATCGTGCTCTTGATGACGGTGATCACGCTCACGCTCGGCGCGCTCGCGTACGGGGTCCACGTTCGGGCGTCGACGCTCCCCGGGCTGATTCTCACGCTCGTGCTTGGGACCACTGTGTTCACCACGCTCGGGATCGGGGTCACGCGCTTCATCCCGAACGCGGAGGCCGCCCCGGTGGTCATCAACCTGACGATCCTGCCGTTGACGTTCATCTCGAGCATCTGGTTCCCTGCGTCGGGGATGCCTAAGGGGCTCAGCGACATCGCCGGGTTGTTCCCGATCCGGCCGCTGGCGGAGGGACTGGAGCACGCGTTCAATCCGTATACCACCGGGGCGGGCTTCGACGGTCAGGATCTCAGGACCCTGGTGATCTGGGCTGCGATCGGGATCTTCGTGATGCTGAGGTTCCTGCGCCAGCCACAGGGCGAGGCGCGATGAGCTTCGGCTCCGCCGACGACTGTGACCGGCCGGAGCACGCTCCGGCCGGTGGTCATCCGCGCGCGTTTCTGAGCGGCCGGCCCTTCCGGCATTGGTCCGGCCCGCCCCGGACCTTCGCGGCGCTGATCTGGCTGGCGTTCATCGTCTTCCCGCTGGTCGACGCCTTCGGCAAGCACGGGTCCGTGCTACAGCGAGGGCTGATCATCGCCGGCGCGGTGGTGTTTGTGGCCAGCTACGTGGCCATCGTGCTGACGTGGCGTGGGCGCCCGAACCGCCTGACGGTCCCGTTGTTCGTCGTTCTGTTGACCGTGGCGTCGGCGCTGACGGTGGGGCAGTCCTCGGAGTGGGGCTTCCTCTTCACCTACTGCGCAGCGTGCACCTGGCTCGTCACCACCAAGCAGGTCGGGCTCTACGCTGTGGCGCTGTGCACCGTTCTCGCCGCCGCCGCCACCGCCATCGGGGGTGGCAACAGCGGGCTTGTCATCAGCTTCGTTGCCAGCACGGCCGGGATCGGGATGTTGATGCTCTTGATGGGCGACCTGCGGATGCGCAACCAAGAGCTGAGCGAGGCGCGGGCCGAGCTCGCCCAGATGGCGGTGGCACGGGAGCGCGAGCGCTTTGCCCGTGACCTTCACGACCTGCTCGGTCACTCGCTGTCGGTGATCACGCTCAAGGCCGAGCTCGCCGGCCGGATGCTCAACGATCGCCCGTTCGACGCCGCTCGCGAGATCTCCGAGCTGGAGCAGGTCGCGCGTACGGCCCTCGGCGAGGTGCGCGACGCGGTGAGCGGCTATCGCCAGCCGACGCTCGACCGCGAGCTGGCCGGCGCACGCATGGCCCTGTCCGCTGCCGGCATCGAGGCCGACATCCACGAGGCCCACGTGCCGCTCGACCCGCCCGTTGAGGCCGTGCTGGCCTGGGCGGTGCGCGAGGGCGCGACCAACGTAATTCGGCACAGCCGGGCCCGTCACTGCACGCTGCAGGTGACGGCGAGCCTCAGCGATGCCGGGGTCGTGGTGATCGACGACGGTGTGGGGACTGGCGCCGGAGGCGGTAAGACAAACGGCGTCGACACAGTGATCGGCGGCGGCCGGGGCAGTGCTCCGGGCGTCGGGACGGAGACTCGCGCCCGCGCCGGCGCGGTCAACCACCTCTCCGCTGGTGCTGTGTCAGGGGGCCAGGGCCTCGTCGCTGGTGGTGCGTCAGGGGGCCACGGCCTCGCTGGTCTGGCCGAGCGCGCCCGCCTCGTCAACGGGACGCTCGAGGCCGGTGCCCTTGCCACTGGTGGCTACCGCCTCGCTGTCACCGTGCCCGTGTCGCACCCGTGATCCGGGTACTTCTGGCCGAGGACCAGACGATGGTCCGTGGCGCATTGGCGAGTCTGCTCGACCTAGAGCCCGACATCGAGGTCGTCGCCCAGGTCTCACGGGGCGACGAAGTCGTGGCAGCGGCGCGGGCATCCACGCCCGACGTCGCCCTGCTCGACATCGAGATGCCGGGCTGCACGGGCCTGGACGCCGCCGACGCACTCCGCGGAGAGCTGCCCGACTGTCGGATATTGATCGTGACCACGTTTGGGCGCCCGGGCTATCTGCGACGTGCGATGGAAGGCGGCGCGGCGGGGTTCCTGCTCAAGGACGCGCCCGCGTCCGAGCTCGCCGCGGCCATCCGCCGGGCCGTCGCCGGCGAGCGCGTCGTCGATCCCGGTCTGGCGGCGGCGGCCCTCAGCCAGGGGGAGAGCCCGCTCACGCCGCGCGAGCACGAGGTGCTCTCGGCGTCGCGCGACCACGCCACCGTGGCCGAGCTCGCTGGAGCCCTCTTTCTGTCCCCGGCACGTCCGGAACCACCTCTCATCCGCGATGCAGAAGCTCGACGCCCGCAACCGTTCCGAGGCCGTTCGTGTGGCCGAGGAACGGGGCTGGTTGTAACGCGGTCGGCGAACCGTCCCCGGCGAAATCCAGTCGGATCGAGTCTTCTAAGGCGTGGCGAGAAAAGCCCGCTGTTCGTGCTTTTTTCGCCACACCCAAATGGCCGAGGCGATTCAACGACGTAGACGCCGGTGTGAACGGGAATGAGTTGCCCGATCCCCACCCAGTCTTGGATCGTGGATGCCGAGTTGCCGGGCGATCTCGGTCGCGTTCGAGCCGATCTGGCCCAGCTCCAACGCGGAGCGCAGTGTGCGCTCCGAATGCACTGGCTCCAATGCGGCTGAGAGGACTCGAACCTCCACGCCCGTAAGGGCACGGCGACCTGAACGCCGCGTGTATACCAATTTCACCACAGCCGCGGGCCGCATCAAATTAGCAGGCCGGGGCTGACAAGGAGGTCTCAAGTTCTGCGAACACATGTTCGCGGAATGCGCTCTCGATCGGACGGAAAGTCCTGGAAAGGCGGGTATTTGGGTGATGCCACGTACAGGAGGGGAGCGCGGTATCTCAGGCTCGAGCTAACGCAGACTCGGGTCGCGGCGGGCCATCACCTGGTTCCGGATACGGATGATCACGCTGG
>CAVVTO010000014.1:0-324032 GCA_963751185.1 uncultured Solirubrobacterales bacterium | reverse complement strand
CGGCGCGACACCCGGCAGGCAGCTTGTTGATCCCGGCGAACAGCGTCTCGGGCGCGGGAACGACCAGGTTCGCCAGATACGCGCCGAGCATTGCGCGGTTCACCTCGCGCGTGACCGCCGGATGCGTCAGTAGCGCCTTGATCTCCGACGCGAACAGGAACGAGCCTTGACACTCAGCCCAATAAAAGGGCTTCTCGCCGATCGGATCGCGAGCGAAGAACATCTGCTCGCGCTGGGGGTCCCAGATCGCGAACGCGAACATCCCCGTGAGATGGTCGACGCATGCCGTGCCGTAGCGCTCGTAGAGATGGAGAATCACCTCGGTATCGCAACAGGTTTCAAATCTGACCCCTTCCGCGATCAACCGACGGCGCAAGTCTGGGTAGTTGTAGATCTCGCCATTGAAGACGAGCCACTCGCCACCGGCTCCCATCATCGGCTGCGAACCGTTGGCGAGATCCACGATCGCCAAGCGGCGGTGTCCGAGCCCAGCTCGCCGGTCGGGTGAGACGAACACACCCTCACCGTCCGGACCGCGATGGCGCAGCGTCTCGCGCATCCGCACGAGCAACTCTTCGGTGAGACCGCCGGACGTCCTACCGTACTCGAAGACCCCAACTAGCCCGCACACAGCCCACGGCCGTCGGCCGTCAAAGATATGTACATCTACGGTTCCAATCGAGCAGCGGCTCCGTTGGCCTCTTCGCCGGTAGCAGTAAGAGCGGCGGTCGTGTCGGCACTGTAATCGGCGGGGGTATCCGCGTTGTGGTAGCCATAGTCGTATCCATAGCCATAGCCGTAGCCACGCCCACTCTTTGCTCTGACGCCGTTGGCGATGACGCCGAGGAGCGGAGCGTGGACGGCGAGAAGTCGGTCTCGCAAGAATGCAGCCGCATCACGGGTGTTCTTACCGATCTGGCTGACGAGGACGACGCCATCCACTTTTGGTAGAAGGGGAACCGCGTCTGATACGACGGACAACGGGGGAGTATCGATCACCACAAGCTCGTAGTGCTCACCGGCCCACGACAACATCTCTGACATCGCGTGGCTCTCGATCAGCTCGGCGGGGTTTGGAGGTGGATGACCTGCCACGAGGACGTCGAGAGCGACACTCAGTCGTTTTCCCATTGACGCGAGTAGCGATCGGAATCGAGCGGATAGCCTCCTCGGCCTGGACGCTGCCGATCGAGCAGCTCGGAGAGGCCGGGCGCAGGATCGGAGGCCGTAATAAGTGGCCATGTCCGGGCGGCGCATATCGGCATCGATCAGCAGAGTCTTCGTCCCGGTCTCCTGAGCGGCTTGCGCGAGGTTACGCGCGACCGTGGTCTTGCCATCGCCCGGAGCGGCAGACACCACGAGCAGCGACCTGACCTGGCGATCGACGTTGAAGTAGCGTAGGTAAGCGCGCAGAAGCCTGAATACCTCCTGCTCTCCGTGCTGTCGGCCAAGACCTCACTGTGGACCGAGTGCGTAGGACTTGCTGTGCGGCACCGTGGCGAGCAACGGCAGACGATAGGTCGGCCTCGAGATCCTCGACGGTCTTCATCCGGCGGTCAAGCCGCTCGAGCAGGAACGCGAGGCCCACGCCGAGCAGCAATCCGATGAGGAGCCCAAGGACGGTGTTGCTCTTGACTCTTGGCGAGGACGGCGAGCTCGGTACCTTTGCCGGCTGCACGACCTGTGCGCCGCCATCCTGCAGGTTGGCGAGAATTCGAAGCGACTCGGCACGGTCGAGCAGCGCCTGCCCATTCGGTCCGGCCAGTTGCTGGCGGGAAAGCGCGGCGACCTGGCGCTCGACGAGGTTCAGTGCCTGATTGACGGATGCCTGCTGCTGCGCCTGCTGACTCGCGATGAACTTCGCGACATAGGTGTTCGCAATCGCCGCCGCAAGCTGCGGACTCGTGCTGGTTGCGGCAACGTTGGCGACGCTGGTCTGCCCCTGCTGTGTGACGCGATCGCGTTGGAAACCGCCGGCGGCGGTGAGGCCATGGCCGACGACCGTGGCCGTCGCCTGCGCTACTCCCGCCTGCTGGGTGAGCAACTGGATGTTGGTGGCCATGATCGTCGGATCCTCTGTGGGCGAGGTGGCGGTGGCCGGAAGACCTGACTCTTGCTGACTGAGTTGCGGATTTTCGAACAGCGACCGCCGTCGTCGCCGTGTATTCCTTCTGTCTGGCGCACCGAGAGTCCGAAGCTGACCCCACCGACCACCACCGTGAGCAATGCGATCAGCCACCAGCGGCGCCTCAGCACCGCGAGGACGCTTTCGAGATCGAGGTGTTCCGACGCCGCTGCGTTCACTGTCCCCTCCACATAGCCAGAACCCCACCGGTCCCCGACGGGCCGCACTCCCCCGGTGATCTTGGCGTGGATCATCGGGCTACAGTCAGTTTCATGTTCGCCGGGACCCGCTGTCAATTCGATCCTCTCCCTGCAATGACGACCGGCAAGCGTCCGCAACATCAGTCTCACGTCCTCCCACAAGCTCCAGTTCATTACGTACAGGTAGTCGAGCTTCACCATCTCCTCGAACGGGATCCGCGTCCGCCCGAGCACCTGCCAGTAACCCGTGATTCCCGGGCGTGAGGTCCAGGCGGCCGCGCGCCCAGCCTTGGACGTGCTCGTCCTCGGCCGGGATCAGGGGACGCGGCCCGACCAGGCTCATCTCGCCGCGGACGACGTTCCAGAGCTGCGGGAGCTCGTCCAGGCTGAGTCGCCGCAGCCACCGGCCGACGCGGGTGACTCGCGGATCGTGGTCGAGCTTCAGCCAGCCGGCATCGGTGCTCTGGGCGATCAGCTCCGCGCGGCGCTGCTCGGCATCGGCGACCATCGTGCGCAGCTTGAACAGGCGAAAGTGACGGCTTTCCCGCCCCACTCGCTCCTGAGCGAAGAACACCGGCCCCCGCGAATCGAGCTTGATGGCGACGGCGAGGAGTCCTAGGAGCGGAGCGACGAGGATCAGCAGAGGGGTGGCGATCAGGAGATCCATGCCCCGCTTGATCGCCCGAGAGGAGCGCGGCAGCCACGGCGGATTGATCCCGAGCACGGTCACGCCCTCGACGTCGTCGATCTCGACTGCGGGTCCGAGCACGTCCGCGAGACGGGGGAGCACGGAGACTTTGAGCGACAGCGCACGGCAATCGCGGAGCATCCGCTCGAGCTCGCCCTCCTCGATATCGCGGGCCGAGAACACGACACGCGACACCGCATGCCGATCGGCGACCTGCTCGAGCTGTTCGAGCGTGCCCAGAGTCGGGACACGTCCATTCTCCTGTCCCGACGATGCCTCGGTCGGCGAAAGGGAACCGATTACGTTGAGCCGGTACTCCGGGTGAGCCGCGAGCTTGCCGACGAGCGTCTGGCCCATCTCGCCCGTCCCGACCAGCAGCGCGTTCTCGACGCCGATCACTCGTCCCGCGATGGATCGAATGGCAAACCTAGCGACCGTCACCAGCACGATCACGTTGACGCCGAACAGCAGGATCTCGGCGAAGTCGAGTCTGCGCATCGGCGAGTAACGCGCGTAGACCCAAAGGATCAAGCCACCGATCACGGTCGCGTGGAAGAGCCGTGGAAGGTCGTCGACGGTCGAGTAGCTGATCCGCTTGACGTCGCGGTCGTACAGGCCGTAGAGCTTGAACAGCACCATGGTCAGCGGAACTGCCACGACGCCCCACAGGATCCGGTGCCCGCCCGCCGGCAGGCCCGGTACGACAAGGGCAATAGTCAGGGCGAGCATCACAGCGAGCGCGTCCCCCCGGCCAGAAGCCGCCTCAGGGCCGAATCCGTGCCGACGCCTCGGGGTCGGGCGGGAAGGCCCGCGTGCTCCACCGGCAGCCGATCGGGCTCGGCAACGCGCAGAGAGGTGTCCGCAGCACCCATCACGCGACCGGTGACATGACGGTGTCCTCGCTCCAGTGCCACGCGCTCACCGCCGCTGGCCAGCGACGCATGCGCCGCCTCCGCCAGACGAACCACATCGCGGGCTAGGCCCAGGTCGCACTGGGGGCGTTCGCGGGCGCGGATCGCCCGCAGGAAATCCGCGATCTGCAGCGCGAGCGGTTCCTCGGTCGAAAGCTTCGGCGACAAAATATCACCACTTCGATAGGAAAGGTGGTACTCTCCAAATGTCTCGGGATCCTTGTAGTCCACGCCACGGTCGTAGATCTTGATCGCCTCCGCCCCGCCGTCCTCGTAAACCACCATGCGCTTCGACCCGACGATCACGGTTCGCCTGAGCTTGCTGGGCGCAAGCCAGCTGAGCTCTACGCTCGCGATCAAACCCGATCCGAACTCCATCGTCATGAACGCGACGTCCGCGATGCCCGGGACGATCGAGTCCCGCCCAGTCGCCCGGATCGTCTTCGGCGGGCCGCCGAGCCAGTAGAGGAGAATCGAGAAGTCGTGCGGGCCCAGATCCCAGATCACGCTCACGTCGCGTTGATGAAGGCCGAGGTTGACGCGGCTGGCCGACACGAAATACAGCTTCCCGAGCTCGCCTGAGTCGATCAGGTCACGAACGGCTCGGACGGGTGGGCTGTAAAGGAACGTGTGGCCGCACATGAGGGAAAGCCCACGCTCCTCCGAGAGGGCGATCAGTTCCTCGGCCTGGGCGGTGGACGGTGCGAGCGGCTTTTCCACGAACGTGTGCTTGTCAGCCTCCAGACAGCGACGGGCCAGCTCATAGTGGGTGAAGACGGGCGTGGCGAGCAGCACGCCGTCCACACTCGGGTCGTCGAGGATCTCATCGACCTCTTGGGTCAGCTGCACACTCGGGTAGCGCCGGCCAAAATGCTCCAGCCGTGACACGTCGCTGTCGCAGATCCAGCGCACCTCGACGTCGGAGCGCTCGATCAGCACTCTGACCAGGTTCGGACCCCAGTACCCCAGGCCCACCACGGCAACCGCTGGTTCTAGACGCAGACGTCGGACTTGATGCCCCACGCGGTTTCCGTTCACAGGCTCCCTTTCCTCCCTGGTATTCCCTCAGACCCCATCGGGGACTGGCCCGGCGGGGATCCTATCGCGTGCGAGATGACGGTTGGCGTGACGCTCCCACGTGTGTTCGTTTACCACCCGGACGACGCTGTCCAGCTCATCTTGCGTCATTCCGGGAAAGATTGGCAGCGACAGTTCGCGTCTCGCCCAGTCTCGCGCCGTCGCTACCGGCCGGGGTGGGTCGGGATCGTCTAGCGCCGGCTGGTCGGGAAGTGCGAGCGGATAGTGGATCCGAGTCGAGATTCCCGCCCGGGTCAGCTCGCGCATCAGATCGTCCCGTCGGCTCACCCGGACCGGGAACACGTGGTAGGTGCACGGCGAATCCGGCGACTCCTCCAGCACCTCCACCTCTCCTTCCAGGCGCGCTACATACTCCGCGGCGATCGCGCGGCGCGCGGCCGTCCACGCTTCAAGATGCTGAAGCTTGGTGCGCAGGAAAGCCGCCTGGAGCCCGTCCAGCCGCTCGTTGTAACCGCGCGCTCGGTGGACGCCGTCCGCGTCACGCCCCAGGTCCCGGAGTCGGCGCGCCTTGGCGGCGAGCCCCTCGTCGTCGGTGCAGATTGCACCCCCGTCGCCCAGCGCACCGAGGTTCTTACTCGGATAGAAGCTGAACGCCGCGGCATGACCGAGGCTGCCCGCCCGGGCACCACGGTAGGTCGCTCCGTGTGCCTGCGCCGCGTCCTCCAGCAGCAGGAGGCCCCGACGGCGCACCAGCGCTCGGAGCGGCTCCATTGCGCAGGCCTGTCCGTAGAGGTGGACGGCCAGAACGGCGGCCGTCCGGGGACCGATCGCCGCCTCGACCATCTCGCGATCGATCAGCCCGCTGCCGTGCTCGACGTCCACGTATACGGGCACGGCGCCGACGTGGTGCACAGCGAGCGCGCTCGCGATGAAGGTGTGCGCAGGGACGATCACCTCGTCGCCGGGGCCGATGCCCGCCGCCTTCAGCATGATGCCCAGCGCCGCCGTCCCCGACCCAACGCCGACGCAGTGGCGGACCCCGCAGTACGCGGCGAATTCGACCTCGAACTGCTCAACCTCTTCGCCGAGTACGAACGCACTCGAGACCATCACTCGGTCGAACGCCGTCTTGAGCTCATCGACGACGCCCGCGTGCTGTCGCGCCAGGTCGACGAATGGTACCCCAGGCATGACCTTCTCCTACCTAAAGTCGGATCCCCACTTGACGCCCCCCTTAGACCGCGGCGCCGGCGACAACCTATGGCCTGGTTGAGCGGATGGGAAGCAGCTATGAAGAAAGTGCACGAGTTGCGGTACGCGTGCGTGGCCCCAGGTCCCGCTCGAGCCGCCCGCGTCCCGGGGCCGGCGAGGGAGTTTTTGACAACTCCTACGAGGAGTATATAGGTTTTGTATGAGCATGCGGGCCCATCACGGATGGCGTGAGCAAGTAGCTTGTCGCGCACCATCGAGCCGATTCCTCGCCGGAGGTGTGACAAATGCTCCCGGCGAAACCAACGACCGACGCCGCGGGAGTGGAATGCGACCGCGCGACCTCTGAGACTGGTGGCCGCATGCTTATGGGGGACTATCGCCGCGCGCACTAAGAGTCCAGAATCGGAGTTCTCCCGTGTGTACGACGAGCACGTGTGGCGGGTCTACGGCTTCATCGCCTACCGCCTCGGTGATCGGAATGCGGCGGAGGACCTGACGCAGGCGACCTTTGAGCGGGCGTTGCGAGCATGGAGCAGGTTCGATCCTCGGCGGGCGTCCGAAAGCACGTGGCTGCTTGCCATAGCCCGTAACTTGCTGATCGACCACCATCGCCGCGACCGGTCTCACCTGACCGAGCCGATCGAAGAACGCCTGGCACCGCTGGTGCCGGGACCGGAGGAGCAGCTTACGAGCTGCCCGGAGCTGGTCACGGCGCTCGCGCGGCTGAGTGAGCGTGATCGCGAGGTTGTCGCGCTGCGCTTCGGCGGCGACATGAGCGGCCCTGAGATCGCGGAGGTGCTGGGCCTCACGCTGGCGAACGTGCAGCAGATCCTCTCCAGGTCGCTCCGGAGGCTGCGTGGCCTGCTCGAGGAGGCCGGCTACGAAACGCCCAACGCGACCAGGGCGATGAGCACCCCGCCGGCCCCGATGTAGCAGGCGACGAACAGTCGCAGGCGCTCAGGGCGAGGTCCGTAGCCGGGATCCTGCCCGGCCAGGTGGCGGTGGAGCCTCCCCCGGAATCCGACGGCGGGAACCGGCCGCGCCATCCTGAGCTGCTCGGCCAGGTCGGGCTCGTCAGATTCAGGGGCGGGAGTATTCGGAAGCTCGTCGGTCATTGACGGAACAGGGGCGATTGGGGGTTGAGCGAGCGGCTTCGAAGGTAGGCCGCGACCGAGGCGTCCGGGTGGCCAGCCTCGGCCTCCAGACGCGAGACGATGAGCCACGTGCTCCAGTTGTCCGGTTCGTTGGACGCGGCCGCCTGGGCAGCCGCCAGGGCACCGGGCACATCGCCCTCGAGCTCGAGCACGAGGGCGAGCTGGATCCGCGGCGAGGCGGCGTCCGGCTCGAGGCGGACCGCGGCGCGCGCGTCGGCGAGAGCGCCGGCCGGATCGCCCTTCAAAACCGCGGCCTGGCTTGCCCGCACCGTGTTGACGGTCGCGAGCGGGACCGCGACGGCAACCAGCGCCGCGATCGCGACGGCGATCGCGCCGAGACGGAGCGGCCGGCGCCGCGCCTCGGTGCCGGGGCGCGCCGCGGGCGCAAGCAGCGCGGCGGCTCAGCAGCAGGAACGCCGCCGGCAACACGGGGACTTGCCAGAGCCAGTCCGCCGCCGCCCCGACGGTGAATGCGATCAGCGCCCCGGTCAACCCAGCCGCCCGTACCCTCGCCTCGTAGCGAGACCGCCGGCACAGCATGACCGCAGCCCCAAGCACCAGCAGGAAGAACGACCCCAGCAGCGCCAGCCCGACGACGCCGGTTTCCGCGAGCGTTTCGACGTACAGCGAGTGCGCGTTTTCCACGGGGCTGTAGTACGGGGCGCGAGGGTCCCACAGCAGCTGGAATGTGCCACCGCCATTGCCCGCGAGCAGGTGGCCACTGGTGGCGTCGATCGCCACTTTCCAGTAGTGTAACGCCCGTTCCCGCTCACGGTCCCGAAGCGGGCGATCGAGTCGTCGTGGAGCGCTGCCGTCGCGGCCGGGTGCTTGAAGTCCTGCCAGGCATGACTGATACGCGCCGGGGCTCCGGCGAGCAGTGCCACCACCACGCAGGCTGCGAGACCTGCCAGCAGCAGCGCCCGGGCGCGAGCGGGCGTGGGCGTGAGCCACCGCGGCGGCGTTCCGTGACGAACGGCGAGCCCGACGCCGGCCTGGGCCAGCGCCACGCCGGCGCAAACCAGGAGGACCGCGACCATCAAGGTGTCACCCTGGTGGTGCGCAGCGGCGTTCGTGAGCCCCTGCTCGATCGCCGGGCGGTGGACACTCGCCAGGATCAGGGTGGCGCTGCCGGCAGCCGTCACCACGGCCGTGGCGAGCTTTCCCACCCGCTCCGGGCTGAGGAAAAGGAATGCGAGCAGCCCGGCGGCGGCCGACGATCGCGCCGCCGCGCGAGAACGTGAGGTAGCCACACAGGGTCACGATCGGGATGGCCGCCGCCGCCGCGGCCTGAGCCCGACAGGGTCCGAGCCGAGGTGGCGATGGCGAGCAGCAGGGGCAGGCCCAGCGCCATCAGCGCCGCGAGCGCATTCCAGTAGTTCAGCGGCCAGCCGAGCCGTCCGGCGGCGCCGGGGAGAAAGGAGGCGGTCTGATAGGCGGCCGGGAACAGGTCAGGGCGCAGCCGCGAGGCGAGGGCCAGGCAGGCGACCACCACCACGGCGGCGGCGACCGCGTGGACCGTGTGCTTCACGGCCCGCGCGCGATCGCGGTGGATCGAGATCCCGAGCAGGAGCACGCCGAGATAGCACGCGACCCGCGAGAGATCCTGCAGGCTGCGCTCCGAGCTCAGCGACCAGATGGTGGAAAGTGCGGTCCACGCGACGAAGCTCGCGAACAGGGCCAACGCGATCCAGGCCGTGCGCGTCCACCGACCGGCCGGCAGAAGCCCCCAGGCGGCTCCGACGAGGACGATCCACCAGACGACGATCGCCACCTGGCTCCATACGACCTGGTCATAGCCGCCCCCGTCGATCGCGAGGTAGAGCACGATCGTGCCGGTGAGCGCCCACGTCCGCACGGCGTCGGGCTCGAACCGGCGCAGGGTGTCCGGCCACCACGTGGCAGAGCGGCTAACTACCGCTTCCATCGGTCCTCAATACGCAGCGTGGAGTCAGATGGCTGACGCGTGAGAGCCCGATCTCGAGCCGTTCCTCAGCCGCGCTGCGTCCAGGGAAGGCTGGTCTGCGCGCCAAGCTGAGCGCGCAGGGTCGCGCTGCCCGGGACGCGCAGGGTGGTCGTGAACACCTGGTCAGCCCGCACTGACAGCCGGCGTAGGAGCACCCAGCGGGTCCCGCGCAGCTCCTCGATGGCCACCTTCCCTTTGGCGGGCGAGCGACCCCACGCCTGAATCTGGCCCGCGTTCAAGCGCCGGGTGACGAACGGAAAGCGGAACGCCTGGGCCGCCGGCTTGGCTGTGCCGTCGAGGTAGTACAGGCCGGCCTGATACGTGCTGCCGTAGTTCGGGATCGGCGGCGAGTCGACGATCTGCAGCCAGAGCACGGTATCCACGCCCTGTCGCCAGAGTACGTAAAACGACTGCTCCAGCCAGTGCGCTTGCTCGAGGATGGGGACCCCGTTCGGGTCCGGCGGCGAGCTGTCCCAGGAGATCTCCGTGACCCAGAGCTGCTTGGGCCCGGCGGGCAGCACGTGGCCCACGCGCTCGGCTGCGTGCAAGACGCGCGCGATCTTGTACATGTCGGGGACGGCAGCATCGTCCGGGTTCAGGGCGTGCCACAGCGGGCCGCCGATCCCGTAAGGGTGGTGAGAGAGCGCGTCCAGGTGCGGCGGGTCGGGACAGCTCATCGGTTCCAGGCGCGCGTCGTCGCGCAGGCAGAACAGGTCGCGATCGAACTCGACCGGGGGCATCCGCTGGCCACCGGGCGGGTCCCCGTAGGGCGCGGTGCCGGCCGTGACGACGAAGTTCGAGCGCGAGACGCGCTTCACCGCCGCATAGAACGCGTTCAGCAACTGGCGGTAGATCGTCGGGCTCGCGGGAGCCCAGCCACTCCCCACGCGCGTCCACTGGGGCGACAGGTAGTAGTCGAGATTCGGCTCGTTCCACGGCTGCCAGTAGCGGACGCGCGGCAGGAACGCCCCGGGGTGCAGCGGGTCCGGGAAGCGACCGTCGTAGCGAAGCGCGGCCGCCGTCGCGAAGCTGGCGAACTGCGCCGGGTCCGGCCGCCACGTCCCGGGCTGTACACCCGGCGGCGCGCCCGGACCCTCGGCCCAAGTCGGCGCGCCGGTGATGTTGAGCAGCACCTGCAGGCCCTGGCTGGTCAGGTTGCGGATGCTGGCGTCGACCGCGCTCCAGTTGTATCCGGAGCTGGCCGGATCGGCGGGGTTGAACGCGGACGGAGGATCGGATGGGGCCACCTGAGACCAGCGAGGTTGACCCGAACGATCGTCGCGCCCGCCTGCACCGCCCTGGGAATCCAGACCGCGGTCGCGGCCGGAGTGCCCCCGGTCAGGGCGGGGTCGGCGCTGAACCCGAGGGTGAGACCGAGGGCGCGAGCTTCCCCAGCGGTGGCGCCCAGACCGAGCAGCACGACCAGGGCAACAAGCAGACGAAGACGCACGCGGCGGGCGTAATCAGCTCGCGCGGCGGCGACGCATGAGCGCGAGCACCGCGGCGGCGAGGGCGCTGCCGATCAGGACGATGGGCAACAGGGGTCCGAGGCCGCCCCCGCCCGTCGAACCAGTCAGGGCCTTGACGACGCTCGCGGCGGGCGACGATCCCTGACTCGCCGAGGCCGCCGAGACCGACGAAGCCGGTCCGGTGGAGCTCGATGCGAACCGATGACCGCGGTCGCTGCGGAGCGGTGGCCTCCGCGAGGGCCGCCGCGGCGACTCCGGCCGGCCCCTGCGCCGCGAGCGCGTGCTGGGTTGAAGGCGTGATCGCGCTGCCTCCACCGGCACCGCCGCCGGATGTCCCGCCTGGACCTCCCGGGCGGCCGACGGCTCCGCCCACCGGGTGCACGGTGCTGGTCGGCCGGCCCCCGCCGGCGGTCGGGACCGTCTCGACGTACTGACCCACGCCGGAGTTTCCTGGCGGGGCAATGGTGCGCTCGAGGCCTCAGCCGAAGCCGGAAGAGCGAGCACAAGTGCCAGCGCAATCGCAACGCGCCTCATGCATAGGGATACGTTCAGCGGCCGCGCTGGCTGACAGCTTGCCCGGCCGTCGCAATTGCTGCTCGATCGCCGCCGCTTGGCGGAGCGGCGCGGAGCTTTGCGCCGAGATGCGGCCTTGTGCCGACGCTCGCGGGGCTGGTGGTGGGATGACGCCTTGAGCGCCTTGCCGGCCGCGCTGTGGACTTTTTTCTTCCGCTTGGAGGTCGGCGCCGCCGACTTGGTCGCCGGCTGCGTCGCTGCCGGCGGGGTCGACGCCGGGGCGGCCGGGCAGCCCTGCGTGGTCAGCGCCTGGACCTCCCCGAGGTAGGCGGTGCCGAGCGGAGTCTCGGAAAGCTCGCTGTCGACCATCGAGAACCAGGGGTCGGTATCGGCGATCGGGATGCCACCCCACCAGAACGCCTGGACGTTCTCGACGTTGAGGCCCGGCGTGCAGAGCGCCCATTGGGTGTATTGCGCGACCTCGGCGCCCCACGCCGCGATGCCCGGAGTCACGCCGTCCGCCGCACCGAACTCGTTGATGTCGAGCGGGACGCTGCTGTCGCCGTTTGCATCGAGCCACTGCCGCAGCGGCGTCGTGTCCTGCTCCATCGTCGTCACGTCGTACAGATACGGGTGGAAGCCGACCGCATCCATCGGGCCGATCGCCGCCAGGTACTGCTCGGCTGTGTCGAGTGTGATGGCGCCTGAGTCGAGCATTCCGCCTACGACCGCCTGGGCGGTCGGATCGACCTGATGCAGCGCTGTGCGCGCCGCCTCGTACACCTCGGCGTAATCGGCCGGGTTCGCGTAATGAAGCGACGTCTGGTCGGCCGGCTCCGTCGGCGTGATGTCGGGCTCGTTGCCGATCTCGTAGCTCTCCACGGGCAGGTAGGGAAGCTCTGGATGCTGCGCCCAGAATGACCCGCCCGGCCCATACCGCTGCGCGAACGAGGTCACGAACGCGGCCATCGCGGTGGCGTCGGCCGCGGCGCCGTGGCTCACGGGCAGGCCCAGCATCGGATAGAGCCGCAGATCCGCAGCCGCCGTCAACTCGACGATCGCGTCGGTGTTCGTGCCCTCGATCACCTGATCGCGAGCCAGGCCGACCCCGGCCGCCGAGGCGGTCGCGAGATCGGGAGGCGAGCCCGTGAAGTTGACGCCGAGGCTGTCGGGCGAGATCGGAGTGGCAGCGGCGGCGGAGCCTGGCAGCACGGCGGCATCGTGAGCAATTGCGCGCCAACACAGCACAAACCGGCCAGTATTCGACGAAACCTGTACACATCCGGACATAGCGGCCATCGCTGGGGATACCTCGATCAACTTCCGTGAGGAATCGACAAATGAGCCAGGGCGCGACAGTATCAAGACACGGTGCGGGGTTACGTCGACCTGCACGCACACGTGCTCCCGGGAATCGACGACGGTCCAGCCGATCCGGACGGGGCGCTGGCCATGCTCCACGCCGCCGCCGCAGCGGGAATCGGGACGATCGCCGTCACGCCCCATCTCCGCTCGGACTTCCCCGATGTGCGCGTCACCGAGCTCGCACGGCCGCGCGCAGCAGCTCCGCGAGGCCGGCGAGCTGGCCGGAATCGACATCCGCATCGTCTCGGGGGCCGAGGTCTCGCTGGTGTGGGCGCTGGAGGCCAGCGACGAACAACTGGCGCTCGCCACCTACGACCAGCGGGGCACCGACCTGCTGATCGAGACGCCGACCTTCAACGTGATTGGCCTCGAGAGCCTGCTCTACCGGCTGCGGGCGAAGGGGCTTCGGGTGACGCTCGCCCACCCTGAGCGCAGCGTTGACTTCCAGCGCGATCCCGCGCGCCTCGTCGAGCTGGTCCGGCAGGGGGTCCTGCTTCAGGTGAACGCCGAAACGCTGCTCAAGGCACGGCGGCGGTCAGACGCGCAATCGTCTCGGACGCTACCTGTGCGTCGAGGGCTTGGCCCACGCCTTGGCGTCGGACGGGCACCGCGCGAGTGCTTGGCGACCGGTTACCTGCCTCGCGGACGCCGCGGGGGTGGCGGCGACGCTCATCGGCCCCGACCGCGCGCGCTGGATGACCCAGACCGCGCCGGCGGCCATCATCGCCGGAGCCGACCTACCCGACGCGCCGGGCCTCCGAATCCGCCGGGGGATGCGCAAGCTCCTACGACGACGGTGAGGAAAGGTCAGGTCCCGACATGTTTGGCGGCGTCGTTTTGCTCTTCATCATCGAAGCTCGAGCGACGATGTCAGTGTCGGCCGCGGTCCAGCGTAGACACCAGCGCATCAGCTGGTGCTGTCTGGACCCCACCGCCTCTGTGGGGCCGCTCTGACCGGGACAGGCGGCTCCACCGGGCACGGTTCCGCTCGCCCACGGCCTGGCGTCGCCACGCCGACACCGATACGTGAACAGATGTTGTGCGATCACTCCCGCGACGATGACCGTGGTACAGTGCCGCCGGCTTGAAGGTCATGTATGTCGTGGGGGCTCGGCCCAACTTCGTCAAGATGGCGCCGGTCATCTCCGAGGTTCGGCGTGCGCTTCCCGACGGTCAGCACGTGGTGGTGCACACCGGCCAGCACTATGACCGGATGATGTCGTCGGCGTTCATCGACGAGCTCCGGGTGCCTGCGCCGGACTACGTCCTTCAAGTCGGGTCGGCGACGCATGCCGTACAGACCGCGCGGGTGATGGAGCGGATCGAAGCCGTGATCGACGCCGAGCGTCCAGACCTGGTGCTCGTTCCCGGAGACGTCAACTCGACGCTGGCCGCCACGCTCGTGGCGGCCAAGCTCGGCGTGCCGCTGGGCCATGTCGAAGCCGGGCTACGGAGCTTCGACCGCACCATGCCCGAGGAGATCAATCGGATCGTCGCCGACGAATTCAGTGACTATCTGTTCATCCACTCCGACGAGGCGCGCGAGAACCTTCAGGCCGAGGGAATCGCGCTCGAGCGCATCCACTTCGTCGGCAACACGATGATCGACTCCCTCGTGGCGATGGAGGAACGCTTCCGAGCGCTGGGGGCCGCGGCGCGGCGCGGCCTCAACGCCGGCGACTACCTGCTCGTCACGCTGCATCGCCCCGCGCTCGTGGACGGACCGATGCTGCAGGAGGTGCTCACCCAACTGGTTGGGATCGCTCACGAGCTGCCGGTCGTGTTCCCCATGCACCCGCGGACTCGCAAGATGGTCGAAGGCGTGACGCTCGACCCGTCGGTGCGGCTGCTCGAGCCCCTGGGCTATCTCGAGTTCTTGTCGCTGGAGGCCGACGCCGCGGGGGTGCTCACGGACTCGGGCGGCGTGCAGGAGGAGACCACGTACTTGGGCGTCCCGTGCTTCACCTTGCGCGAGAACACCGAACGTCCGGTCACCCTGCGGGCCGGCACCAACACCCTGCTGGGACTAAATCCCGGTCGCATCGCGGACATCCCGTCTGCGCTCTCCCAATCGGCCGGCGCGGCTCACCCGCCTCCGCCCGGCTGGGATGGCCATGCCGCCGAGCGGCTCGCCGCGGTGATCTGCGCAGAGCCTGCCTCCGAGCTCGTTGGGGCCGCAGAGCCTGTCGCATGAACATCTGGCTCGACCTCTCGAATTCGCCGCATCCGCTTCTCTTCGCACCCGTCGCGCGAAGCCTCCGGGAAGCGGGGCATGAGGTCCTCGTCACGGCCCGCGACAACGCACAGACGGTCGAGCTCGCGCGCGAGCGATGGCCCGACGGTCGAGGTGATCGGAGGCCCGAGCCCCAGAGGAAGATCGTCCAAGGTGGCCAGCATCTACGAGCGCATCGTCGAGCTGCGCCGGTGGGCGGTCCGGATCGGTCCGGACGTCGCGCTCTCGCACAACTCCTACGCGCAGATCGCCGCCGCGCGCACGTTGGGGATCCCGGCCGTCACCGCGATGGACTTCGAGCACCAGCCGGCGAACCATCTGGCCTTCCGCCTCGCCACTACCGTGCTGGTACCGGAGATGCTCCCTGTGCGCGCGATTCGCCGGCAAGGGGCCGTCCAGGCGAAGCTCGTGCGCTATCCGGGCCTCAAGGAAGAGCTCTATGTCGGCGATTTCGAACCCGACACCGAGATCCTGACCAGGCTCGGGATCGACCCCCGTCCGCGCATCGTCGCCGTGCTGCGCACCCCGCCGACTCGGGCCGTGTATCACGCGTCGTCGAACCCGCTATTCGAGGCGACCCTCCGCACGCTCTGTCGGCAACCGGGCGTCGTCTGCATCGTGCTCACGCGTCACCCCGAGCAGATCGCCGCGATAGACGGCCTCGGTCTGGGCAATTGCATCGTGCCCCGCACCGCGATCGACTCTCGATCGCTCATGTACGCGGCCGACGTGATGATCGGAGCCGGGGGAACGATGACCCGGGAGGCGACGTTGATGGGGATTCCGACGTGGACCATGTTCGCCGGGAAGACCCCGGCGGTCGACCGGTGGCTTGAACGGCGCGGCATGCTGAGGCGCCTCACCCGCGCCGAGCAGATCGCGGCCCTGACGCCTCGTCCAACCAGGCCGCGGACGCCCGAGGAGCTGCGTGACTCCGGCCGGCACCTCGCGGCGGTGCTCGTTCGGGAGATCGTCGCCGTGGGCCGTGTCAGCCATCTGGCAGCCGCCGCGTAGTAAGAGGGGACCCCCTTGGGGGGTATTCCCGATCAGGAGGGACTTACATGACGAGGTACTCGCACCTGAGGTGGCTGCCCGCCCTCGGGGGTCTCGTGGCAGCCGGCGTCCTGGTTCTGTCGGCCGCGCCGTCGAGCGCGACGATAGTTTGTCCGACCGGAATAAAACCACCGAGTCCTTACTGCACGAACGTCCCGCCCACCGCAACCACGGGTAGGGCCACCGAGGTGAAGGGCGCGAGTGCGACGCTGAACGGCGTGGCTGGACCGAACGTCAGCGGCGGCGACATCACGCAGTACTACTTCCAGTACGGACGAACCACCAACTACGGCTCCACGACGCCGCCTGGCACGATCGGGTCCTGCCCCTCCGGCATCAGCCCGCCTAGTCCGTACTGCAACGTGCCCAAGACCGAGCCCGTGTCGGCGCGCATCTTCAATTTGACGCCTTGCACCGCCTACCACTTCCAGCTCGTCGCAACCAACTCTGACGGGACGGCCAAAGGCGGCGACCAGAAATTCAACACGGGTTTCGCCCCTCCGATCGCATTCGTGTCAGCGCCGCGCAGTGTCCGGGCCGGGCGTCGGTTCCAAGTCAAGTTCACGCTCAGCTACGCCGCCAAGGTGAAGATTGCGATCGTGCGGAGGTTTGGCCGCACCGTCGTCACATACAACTACGGCACGCTTTCGGCAGGCAGGCACAAGAAGACGATCACGGCGCCCTTCCGCGCCGGGAACTACACCCTCGCGGTGATCGCCAAGCTCAGTTGCGGCTCGCAGCGCTACAGCCAGAAGCTGCGCGTTTTCTAGGACCAACCAATCCCGAGTCGTCGCAGTAGAGCGGCCGCCGGCGCAAGCCGGCGGCCTCGCTCTTGACGGTCGACGTTGCCTGGCGAGCAGCAAGCCGCGTCGCGGCCAGCCGCCCAGACCCTGGACGTCCTCCCACTTCTCGAGTGCTCCGATCACTACGATCGCGATCTGCCGAAGGTCCTGCCCCGTAGCTCCACCGCTCGGTGCCCTCGATCCGGCTCACCCCTCGAGGTTCCACGGATACGGACCTACCCCGGCCGAGGCGTTTTCAGCGCTCGGGGTCATCGGTCGCGCGCGTCTGGGATGCGGCAAATTAGGCGACCATGCCGCGCGAACAGACTGGAACGGACCTGCGGGGCACGCCGTCGAACGACTGCCGTTGGGTCCGGCGGCCCGGCTCGAGTGACCCGAACGCCATCCCTTGCTTGCCCGGTCACCGCTTCCTCGGGTACGTTTCACCGGTACCGGTGCGGTCGCAAAGGGTCCTCGAGGCGTTGTTGTCGTCGCGCGTTTCGCGCACGTGGAGTCGTGACGTGGCCGCTGGTGGCCGACGGCTCGCCGCCGGCGAGGACCGCGATGCGGAACGCATGACGCATGGCGTAGCTCCACTCGACGCCCCAGTCGCCGCATGAGTGAGCGACGGCGGCCCCGGCAGGCGACAGGGGGAAGTCGACATGGAACCGTGCGTGTCGCGAGCGTCCTCCTGCCTTCCCTCCTCCGGCTCACGCCCGCCGCGCTGAGCGCCTTCTTGACCATATTCCTCATTCGCCGGCTAGGGCCGAGGGAGTATGGCCTGTTCGCGGTCGCGATCGGCATCGCAACACTCGTCTTTGTCCTCGCCGACGCCGGAACCCCACCCGGGCGCTTCGCGGCTCCCGTCGGCCCAGACAGCGAGCTGCAAGGACGCATCGCCAGAACTCTGAGAATCAGGGTCCTCATCACCGGGCTGATGTGCGCGCTGCTCGCGGCGCTGGCATCGATGATCGCCAGGGCGTACGGTCAGGAAGGCCTCGTCTGGCCGCTTCGCGCGGCGGCTGCCGCGACGTTTGCGGAGACGGTCTACCTGACCGCGCTCGGAATCTCCACCGCTCTCGGGCGAACGATCGTCGCGGTCCGGCTCGAGACGGCCGAGCGCCTGGTCGAGGTTTCGGCCAGCGTCGCGCTCGTCCTTGCGGGTGCGGGGGCGGCGGGCGCGGTCTTCGGCCGGGCGATCGGCTTCGGGCTCGGAGCCGTGATCTCGGCATTGGTCGTCCTGATCGCCGCACGATCCGGAGGGCTGGCGTTCCGGCCCGGCCCGCGAGGCATGCCGGCCGGCGCCGCATATGGCCACGTCGCGTCGATGTTTGCGACCGATCGTTCCCCCGCGCTCACCCGATCGGTCAGCGTCCTCTTGCTGGCGGCCTACTCGGGACCCTTCGCGAGCGGCATCTTCATGGCGCCGGCGGCGCTCGCCGGCGTCGGCCATTACGTCGGCTGCGTGACGGCAAACCGGGTCACGCCCCGGCTCGCGAAGGGGGTTCCGCAGCCGATGAGCGCCACGCTACGGGCCCTGATCGCCTTTCAGTGCCTCCTGCTGGCGCCGGTCGTCGTGTGGGCACGGCCGATCACCGAATTGCTGCTCGGAACGCGCTATGCACAATCGGCCGACGTCCTTAGGGCTCTGGCCCCCTTCGTGTTCTTCGCGGGGCTCGCGCCCTTGGCGGCACGCGGCGTCGACGGCGCCGACGTTTCGCGTCGACTTTTGATCTACGCCGGAACGCTGGCCATCGCAGTCGCGGGCGGTGTCATCCTCATCCCGCGCCGCGGGGTGGTTGGGGGCGCGATCGCCGCCGACGTCGCGATCGGCTTTTACACCCTTGCGCACCTGTGGGCGTGCCGTCGGCGGTTCAACCTTCGGACCCGGGCGGTGGTGTGGGCGGTGGCCAGCGCGGTGACGGCGGCCGGAGCGATGGGAATCCTGCTGACGGTAGTCGGGACGAAGGATCTCACCGTGGTTGACTGGGTCCGAGGCGGTGTCGGTGGGCTCCTCGCCTACGTCGCGATGCTGGTCTTCACGCGCGAGGTCACCACTTCGCAGATGCTGCACGCGGCATCCGCGGTGAGCGCACGACTGGCTGGGCCCGAAGGCACCGCGCTGTTGGATCGTCTCGGGACACCGGGATGGGTTTCGGATCGCGAGACGCCTGATGCTGAGGGAACCGAGCGCGCGGAGGTGACGTATCGCCGCGCCGACGCGGCCGGGGACGCCGGGGGCGCCTTCAACCTGGGCGTGCTGCTGCATCAGCAGCGCGAGTTCGCTGCTGCCGCGGCGGCGTACGAGCGCGCGGAGCAGCGGGGGGATCGCGATGCCGCGTTCAACCTCGGGGTTCTGCTCTACGAGCAGGGCGACCTCGATGGCGCCGAGGCGGCATGGCGGCGGTGTCTGATGCATCAACACGTCCAGGCGGCGGCCAACCTCGGCTTCCTCCTGCAACGTCGTGGGGACCTCGAGGGAGCGCACGTGGCGAAAGCGGCGGCCGAACGGTGGGCGACGGAGACACTGCCCAGCACCGTCGAGACGCCGGCATCCGTCTCCCCCCACGCCGAGCTGACCTATCGGCTGGCCGACGCGGTAGGGGAACCCGAGGGTGCGTTCGACCTGGGCGTGCTGCTTCACCAGCGGCGCGAGTTCGCTGCCGCGGCGGCGGCGTACGAGCGCGCGGAGCAGCGGGGGGATCACGATGCCGCGTTCAACCTCGGGGTCCTTCTCTACGAGGTGGGAGACCTCGATGGCGCCGAGGCCGCGTGGCGGCGGTGCCTGACCCATCACCACGTCCAGGCGGCGTCCAACCTCGGCTTCCTCCTCGAACGCCGCGGGGACCTCGACGGAGCACGCGCCGCATATGCAGCCGCCGAGCAGTGGGCGGATGCCACACCGTCCGAATCGGTCAACTTGGGGTCCGCGGATCCGTGATCTGCGCCAGCGCTGCTATTGCTCCGTCCACGGCAGCGGCAGCGGCGCCGACAGGGCGAAGCGTCGCCACTGGCGAGGCCCGCCGCGGCTGAACGCGGTTACTGCGGCGCGCGTCAGAGGAGAGTTCGGATACAGCACCAGTGCGGCCCTGGCCGCCGGGCGCGGGTCACGCCCCGCGGTTGCTCTGATCAGGGCCGCGGAGTACGGCAGCTCCCAGTTCTCCGGATCGCGATGCTCGGCGGCGGCTATGGCGTCCAGCGCGAGCGAGTACTGCTGTTCCCCGGCGTCGCAGAAACTGATCACCTCGAACGGATCCGGGCGTGAGCGCAGAGCCGCTTCCGAGGCCAGGGCGGCGCGCTGGGCGGCCAGGCAGTTGCCGCGCCCGAAGTCATCGACAGCCTTATTGATCTGGGTCTGGGATCGCCAGACGGCCGCCGGCGTGATGACGAGAAGCAGGCACCCCAGCCCGAGGGCAAAGCGAGCCCATGGCCACGTCGCGCGCTCGGGCCGCTCAACCGGCCCCGCCAGGGCGAGCCCTCCCGCGCCGAAGAACCAGGCTGTGACCGCCGGCATCTGCCAGTCCCAATCGACGCCGGCGTGGACGGCCCACATGAGGGCCCCGGCGAAGAGCGCCGCCCACACGGCGCGACCCGGGCCTCGCACTCGTCGCCCGAGCACGACGAGTATCGAGACGACGACCGCAATTACGAGGCCACCTCCAACGATCCCAAGCTCTGCGAGCTCCTCGAGGTAGAGGGAGTGAGCGTTCAACATACGGGCGGACGATCGCCCATACCGCGTCCACAGCGTCGCGTACGTCCCCGCTCCGGTTCCGTCGATGGGGTGGCGGAGAAACCCGTCATCAAAGGCGACCCGCCACGCCTCGAGTCGCCCGTTGTTCCCGAACTGAGTCAGCCGCTGCCGGGCGAGGCTAGAGCCAACCACCTGCCCCGCGGCGAACTTATGCGCCGCGGTGCGAACCGCTCTCGGGCCGCCGAGGACAAGGAAGGCAATCAGGACAGCCACCCCGGCGACGCCGAGCGCTCGTAGCACCTGCGCACGTGTCCACGGAGCGCGGGCGGCGGCGATCCGCGCATCGAGTCGGAGCAACAGCATCCGGATCGCGCCCGCCGCGAGCGCGACGACGAAGAGCAGGATCATCGTCCGATGCCCGGTGTGGACGGCGTGGGCCGCCGGCGCGACGACGTTGAGCCCGGTGACCGAGAGGGATATCGCCACCGAGACGGCGACGGCGAAGCCGACCGCCACGATGGCCCCCAGGGTGGCCGGCGATCGTATGATCGCGGTGGCCACGACCAGGCCAAGCAGCGCGACGGCTGTGGCGCCACGCGAGGCCGTGAAGATCACCATGGCGGCCGCCCATGGCGCGGCCATCGCCCCGGCGACGCGCACGAATCTCGGCTCGCTCGAGCTGGCGCTGAGGCTATATACCCAGACGAGTCCGAGCGCACCGATCAGTCCCGTTGCGTTCCAATAACTCGTCGGCCACGACAGCCGGTCACGCGGGATGTCCCGCGCGACCGGGAGCAGATCGGGCAGGAGCCACGTCGCCACCGCGGCGATGCTGATCCCGACGCTCACGGCGGCCAGGCTGAGGAGCAGGACGCGGGCGCGCGCGGTCGAGCGGCGAACGCTCCCGATCAGCACGAACACCACCGTGTACAGAAGGGCTCGGTCGTACTCGAACGCGGCGCGAGCGGGCGAGCCCGACCACGAACCCGACATCAGCGCCCAGACGGTGAATGCGATCAGCGCCGCGGCGACCACCGCGACGCCGCGACTCACTCCCGTGATCGCGGTCCGCGACAGCACCACCCTCGCGCTGAAGATCACGAGCACGCCGACGGCGGCAACGCTGATCGCATCTGGAAAGAATCCGCCAGATGCCGGGGCCAACCCCAGGAGGAGCCCGGACGGCACGAGGAGGACGCCGATCACGGCGATCCGCCGGATTCGGTCGACATCGATCCGCCGGATTCGGCCGACATCCGTACGCGCTACCGCGGTCGCGACGGCTCGAGGCTGCGTAGCCGGCATGGCGCGGGTAGCGTAAACCCTCCCGATACCTCCCAACAACTGCGCCCGGCGATCTACAATACGGACCGGGGTGATGGGTTGTCTCGCACGCAGGTGATCGTCTTTCGTCCGGGCAGAACCGCCTGCCTGGTGCTCTCGCGCTGGGCTCTCGGGCTGACTTGCCTCGGCACCGGGCTGCTTCTGGCGTTTCCGGGAACGCGCCTGGGCAATCTCTGGGTACGCCAACGGTTCGACGGCGGTCGCTGCGCAGTACCCGGACTCCACCGCCGCACAAGGGGCGGGTCCGAAACCTGCCATCTCAGATCTTGCCCAAGTGATGCAAGCGACTCAGCTGAGCGACCCTCCCAAGGTTCAAGCGAGTCGCCGGAAAGTGCTTCGGGAGGAGGTCCAAGCTCTATCGAGCGGAGAAGGCAATCTGCGCCAGACGGGATCGATCGCTCTCCTAGTCGCGGCGATCGCGGTCGTCCTCGTCGGTGGCGTCTTGCGTTGGCGGAGGGTCGACGAGGAGACCGAAGTGACCAGAGCTGCTGGTCGGGATGAAGCCGTCGCAGTTCGCGGTTGGATGTTTCGGCAGCTCGGCGGACGAGGTGGTCCGAATCCTGTTTCGGCGGGTAGGCTGGCGCGCCGGGATTCGTTGGGGTTTCGCCCGGCGTGTGGTCAGATCCTTGAGCTAGGGGAACGGATGCGAGCTGGGTGTCGATGGTTTACTCATTTGTGGGCTCGCCCCATGGCCCCAACTCGTGACGTTCGTCAGGCGGTGGGATGTCCGATTCTGCCGCCTGGATGGCGAGCCGGTTGTTGATTGCCCTGATCGTGCCGTGCGTGACCCCGGCGGCCTGGGCGATCTCTCTCATTGGCAGTCCTAAGCGTGTCGCCCCAGCGATGGCTCGATAGTGCTCGGCCTGCATTTCGCGTGCGCGATTGCCGGTGCGCTCTACCAGCTTCAGCGCATCGGCTCGGAGCGCGTGCCGAACAGTTTCCTTGCCGTGTGCTTCGGCCTGAGCAATTTCCGTGAGTGAACGTCCAGCCACCATGGCTGCGGATGCGGCCTGCATGAGCGCATTGGCTGCCACGCTGGTCGCCTCCGCATCCTGGTCGGTCTCCGCACGCAGTCGCGCACCTGCCGCCTCCGCAACGGCCAGCAAATCTCCGTCCGTCGATGGGTCGCCCGCATGTTCTGGCTTGGCCACACGCCACCTCCAGTGTCGACGAAATGTGGACAACGAGATCCTACACGGGACGAGTCAGAGGGAGACGCACCTGGCACCCGAGGAGTGCTGGGGCCGCCCCTAACCAGCCAGTCTCCAGGGTGTCTGGCTCGGTCAGAGTTGATCACACACCGCTACGTTGGCTGAGTAGCACTCCACTCCCTGCCGGCAACCAGACTATCTCCACGGTTAGCCGCCGACCAAACCCGCGCCGACCCATCCGCGCCCGTGAGGGCGATGCGCTCCCCACCCGCACTCAATGCCACCGCTACCCTCGTGGGTCGCGGCGCGCCACCCTCGGCACCGGCAGCCGCCGACCTTACCCGCGACGACCCATCCCGACCCGCGGTGGCGATGCGCTCCCCATCCGGGTTCAACACTAGGAGGTCACCGCCCAGGACGCGAAGATGCAGCTGTCGCGACTGTGCGTCGACGAGCCTGTCGAGAAGGTGATGATTCGCTGCGGACGCGAGCGTGTCGCGATGCTCGCCCGGGTGACGGCAGGCGGTCCGAAGCGCGAATTGGGGCCGATCCCCAGGGCTCGATGGCCGACGACTTCGACGACGCCCTGGACGACTTTACGCCTTACACGGTGAAGCAGCTTCCGCTCCACACCAACGTCGGCGTGAGGCTGCTCCTTGGGGACCGAGGACAGGCTTCGTCCAGGCGTCGAGCTGCCTCGAGGACACGAATGACGAAGTCGCGCTCAGCGTGGCCACCGTGTGGGAGATCGCGATTAGCGGTCGTCTGGTGAAGGTGACGCTCCTTGACTGCTGGTCAACGGCGCTTGCCCGACGCGGGTTCGGTCCGATGCCGGTCACGGCCGCACACGCCGCTGCGGTCGAGCATCTGCCGTTTCGATGTAGAACTTCTTCCGCTCTGCTCCATTTCGGGTTATCCCGGCGCTTTCGGTGAACCTCCACTCATCGCCGGCGGGCGGCGCGCCTGACGACTCGACCGGGTTTTAGCGAACGGCCATGTTTCCTAAAGCCAAGATAAAGGGTGTCGCGACATGTCGCGATACCAGCTTTCTCATCCTATTTCAATGAATCAGCGAGGAAAAAGTGCGCAAATTGCGACATTAATTCTCGGCGCGTAGTTGCTGGAACCCTGATTAGCCATTACGTTGCGGTCGTCCGAGTTGGTCTCAGGCGGATCGATCGACCAACGGCAAGTTACTCAAGGGGCAAGTCGAAGCTGCACGTTATGCGTGGGGGTAAGTCACGTCTACATTCACTCGGCGCGATCGCGATCGGCACCGCGTTGCTCAATGTGTTCTGCGCGGGGGCTGCCGCAGCACAGACTGTGTGGTCCACGACCACGTCGCCGAATACGTCAGGGTCACCGTTGCCTGCTACCGGCGGCATCCAATCGGTTGACCGTCTCGGCGCCGGGCCGGGTGTCGCTGCCTCGCCGAGTCGACCCGAGGGCCATCAAGCCTCGGTGGCGACACAAGGCGCCGGTCGCGTCGCCGTGACGGTGACACCCGTCCAGCATTACCGGACTTCGCGAGGGTGGCAGGACGCCGTGGGCGAGTCGCCGAGCTCGGCGAGTGACGCACCGGCGAACGACTCCGCCACCGCCGGCCAGCCGGCCGCCCCCGCGAAACCGTCGGCGGCGCCGGTCGGGACGTCGTCGCTGACCACCACCGAACCCTCCCCTGGAGACCAAGCGGCCGTCCAACCCACCGTCATCGTTTCGCCAACGGGCGTCACCGGGCGAGGCACCCCACCCGCGACAGCCCGGACGCATCGGCCGGCCCCCAATCAGATTGACGGCAACCCGGACGGCTCCCATCGAGTCGGGTCCCATCCGATCGCTCCCAATCCAGTCCCCGGGAATCCGATCGCAGCCCAACCGGTGGCGACCCGTCACGACGGCGCAGCACCGACGACGAAGCCCGTCCCGTCACAACGTGGTGAGAGCGGACCAGTCGGGGCTGGACTCCTTGCGGCCGCACCAGCCACGACGGGTCCGGCCACAGCGGCCGCTCCTGCTGCGACACAGTCCGCCGCCGCGCCCCAGCCGGTCGGGACAGGCGCGACCCATGTCCCGACAGCATTTGTCGCGACAGAACCTGTCGCGACAGGCGTGACCAATACGCCGTCGCTGCCGCGTCAACCTGCGCCGCCATCCGAGCCGCCGCGAATTCCCTGGGTCGCGCCGGTCGCAGCTGCGTTCGCCGCTATCGCCCTCGCTATCGCCCTCGCGCTCGCGCTCGCGACGTCGCCGTGGCGCGGTTCTCGCTCGATCTCGCGACCTGGCGGTCGACGCTGGTCGCGTCGCGACGCGAGCAACCTGGCTCATCACCCTGCGGCTGGTCACATCGGGCGAGCCGCCGGGCTAGGGCGCTCGTCGCGCCGCGCCGGGGCAACCGTGCAAATCATCCGGGGCGGCCATCGCCGCATGAAAAATCAACACCACGTAGGTTGGTGGGCGCTCACGCTCAGCGCGCTCGCGCTGAGCTTTCCCGCGACGGCCGTCGCGGCCCACGGCTCCGCGGAGCCCGCCACGGCTCGTGCCAACGGGGGACCGCCGGGGGACGTTCGCCTCGGCCACGCGGTGCTCGCGCTGGGCAGCGGCTACAGCACTCCGCACGGCTCGCCGCTGGTCCGAGTCCTCCAGCGTCATCTCCGGCTCGTGGGATACCCGCCGGGACCTATCGACGGGCTCTATGGACCACGCACGCGGCAGGCGGTGGTTGCGTTTCAGACCGCGCATGGCTTGGAAGTGGACGGCGTGGTCGGTCCGCATACCTGGACCGCGCTCAACTCGCCCGCCCTCGCCCTGGGGCCGGGGGCGGGCGAACCCGGCGGCTCGGACGACGTCCGCATGCTCCAACGCCGCTTGGCGTCCGCGGGTGACTCGCCCGGACCCATCGACGGGCGTTACGGCGTCCGGACCGAAACGGCGGTTCGACGGTTCCAGCTCGCGCACGGCTTGCAAAGCAACGGGGTGGCCGGCCTTGAGGTTCTTGCCCTCCTGGCCAGGCCCGCGCGATCGGCCAGGGGGTCAAACCGGCCGCTGGTGGGTCCGAAGCCGCGTCAGCGAACGGTCTCGACGGTCGCGCCCGCGTCGCGACAGCGTCGCGGAAGTGCCGCGCCGACGACACAGCGACCTTCAGGCCGCCGGCCGGTCTCGACGGTCGCGCCCGCGTCGCGACAGCGTCGCGGAAGTGCCGTGCCGAGGACACAGCGACCTTCAGGCCGGCCGGTCTCGACGGTCGCGCCCGCGTCGCGACAGCGTCGCGGAAGTGCCGTGCCGAGGACACGGCGACCTTCAGGCCGCCGGCCGGGCTCGGGAGCCCAGCCGTGGATGATCATCCTTGGCGTACTGGCGCTCGCGCTGGCGTTCGTCTTTGTTGCCCCGCTGCTGCTCGCTGCCGTCGGGCTGCGGTCGCCGCGCAGGAGGGATCGGTCTTCGATCGCCACGGTGAATGGCGACGTGAATTCGGCGGCGCCGGAGCCGACAGCGCCGCCGATCGCCACGGTGAATGGCGACGTGAATTCGGCGGCGCTGGAGCCGACAGCGTTCACGACGACGAACGGACACCAGAACGGCCCCACCCGTACCAGCGGCGCGGGGCTTCAGATCAACGAACCTCGCGCGCCGTACAGCACGGATGAAATCGCCAACGGCGCGCACGGCCGGCCGTCTGGGGGCAGGCCGGAGGACCTCGCCGAATCGCCCGAGGCCGCGTACCAGTTCGGCCTGGGCCTGTTGTTCGAGGCCCAGGGCAGCATGCGCGAAGCCCAAGCGGCATACCGGCGGGCCGACCAAGGGGGCCACGGCAACGCCGCCTCGAACCTCGGCCATTTGCTCGAAGAGCAAGGGGCGCTGGCCGAGGCCGAGGCGGCGTACCGCCGAGCCGACGAACGCGGTGACGCGGAAGGAACGCTCAACCTGGGGCGACTGCTCGCCGAGGGGGGCGACCTGGGCGGCGCGGAGGCGGCCTTCCGCCGGGCCGACGAACGCGGCCACGCCGAAGGCGGGTTCAACCTGGGCGGGCTGCTGGTGGAGCAGAACGATTTCGCCGGCGCAGAAGCGGCCTTCCGCAACGCTGACGCACGCGGTCATGCCGCCGGCGCCTCGAACCTCGGCGTTCTCCTCGAGCAGCGCGGCAACTTCGCCGACGCCGCGGCAGCATACCGGCGCGCCGACGAACGCGGCGACGCAGCCGGAGCCGCAAACCTCGGTGGACTGCTCGCGGACCAAGGCGATCTGGCCGGCGCAGAAGCGGCGTACCGTCGAGCGGCCGAGCGCGGCGACACCGGCGCTGCGTTCAACCTCGGCGGGCTGCTGGCAGATAAGGACGATCTGCACGGCGCGGAAGCCGCCTACGCCCGCGCAGACGAGCTCGGCCATCAAGCCGGCGCGTCGAACCTCGGCGTGCTGCTCGAACAGCGCGGCGACCTAGCCGGCGCCGAGGCCGCGTACCGCCGCGCCGATCAGCGTGGCGACGCCACCGGCGCGTTCAACCTTGGGGCGTTGCTCGCCGAGGGAGGCGATATCGCCGGTGCGGAAGAAGCCTTCGGCCACGCAGATCAGCGAGGCGACGCGGGAGGCGCGGCCAGCCTTGGCATTTTGCTCGAACAGCGCGGCGACCTAGCCGGCGCCGAGGCCGCGTACCGCCGCGCCGATCAGCGCGGCGACGCCAGCGGCGCGTTCAACCTGGGCGGGCTGCTCGCCGACCAAGGCAATCTCGACGAGGCGGAGGCCGCCTACCGCCGCGCGCACGACCGGGGGCACCCCGAGTTAGCCGACCAGGCGCGCGCCGCTCTGTCGGGCCTGCATGGAGACGTCTGACCCGGCCTGGTGATCGGTCCGGAGGCATCCGGCACGAGGATGGTCACCGAACAGCATCTGGCCCGGGTTCGCGACGCTTCTGATCATGCCAACCGCACCCCCGCCTGGGAAGCTGAATCTGAGGGTCGGTCAGTCCCGATTGGACCCCGGATGCGGATGATCGTCTCCGAGCGCGTAGTGATGTAGTAGCGCTTTGCGGATCTTCCTCCTGCCCAACCATCCCCTGGTGGCCAGGGCCACCCGCAGCTCGTCGCGCGTTCGTTCGCGCTCGGCATCGGCCCGGATGCTCTCTAGTCGATTCTCAAGGACCGCCGCTCGGGTACGCGCGGCGACGAACTCATCCACTAACGGCGCCAGGGCGGGGACGAGCAGCTCCCGGAGCGCCGCAGCTGGATCCTGCGGGGAGTCCCCGCTGAGCCGCTCGCGTCCCGATCTGGCTTTCTCGATTTCGCTCGCTCGCGTCAGGTGGCTGACGTTCCGCCTCCGCTCCTCGAGCACGGCTACCAGCGCGCGCTTTGAAACGGTTGCCGGCGCGTTGGATGGTCCGCGCTCGAGCTGTCCGCGCTTGACCATTCTCTCGACCGTCTTACGCGAGACGCCGAGCGCACTTGCCGCCACGCCGAAGTGGACGTCATCGTCGGTCTCAGGCCGGGGACTGGTCAGCGACATGCCCGTGGCCGAGCCGGGTGCGTCCTCCTCTTCGGCGGTCGAATCCATCTCGTCGACCGTCTCGGCCGGACCGGATCGCGCCTCGGGCGTCAGCCACGACAAATCCACGAGCTGATCCAGCGGTATCGACTCGGACGGTCGGTTTGGCGGCTGTCCGGAACGCTCCGGAAGCGGACCGTAGGGCAGGTCCTCAGGCTCTCTTGCCTCGCGTTCAGGTGTCGAAGGTGGCATGGCTTTATCGGACGTGCACCTGCTCCTCCGGGCCAGCCACCTGAGCGCGCTGCCGAGCCTCTCCTGTGAGCCGGCGAGCCCGCAGCGCGTCGGCATAGAACGCGGCCTGAACTCGCTCGATCAGTAGTCCGAAAGTGAGGATCTGGCGATCGGCGCGACCGCCCATCGCGCCCACTACCGCAAGCGAGCCTTTCAGCAGCCTCGCGCAAGAGTAACGCGTCATAAGTGCCGCGCTCCTGATCGATTGACCCAATCGCGAGATACGGCGCGCTTGACCAATTTCGGTCTTCTCTCCCAGCTCCTACGGCGAACAACCCGAGGTTTCCGCCGCTAACGGCCCCGCAGCCATCTTCTCAGAAAAATTGCCCAACCGCTAGCTGGCTAGTAGGACCCGATCTGGGTCGTTGGGGAAGAGCGGCCGCCAGCGCAAGCCGGTGGCCGCGCCCTTGGCGGCCTGCTGGAGGGGACGTTCCCCGGGGGCCTCGCGGAAATCCGCCGCGCACGATGTTGCGGCAGATTAGGGGCCGATGCCCCGCGCTCCAAACCATACGGGGCCGCCTCCCAGGAGCGACGCGCGTGCCCGCAACGTCGCGCTGCTGGTCGCCGGGTGCTTCTTCATGGAGCTCCTCGACGGGACGATCGTCGTGACCGCGATCCCGCGGATCAGCACATCGCTTCACATCACGGCCGGTGCGGCCGGCTTGGTCGTCACCGCGTATCTGGTGACGGTGGCCGTGCTCATCCCTCTCAGTGCCTGGCTCACGCTGCGCTACGGCTACCGGCGAGTGCTGCTGTCGGCCATCACGATCTTCACCCTGGCCTCGATCGGCTGCGCGGCGAGCCAAAGCTTCGGCGAGCTCCTGGCGATGCGCGTGCTCCAGGCCGTGGGCGGCGCGATGATGGTCCCGGTCGGGCGGATGGTCGTGTTCGAACGAGCGGACAAATCGCAGGTCATGCGCCTCATGTCCTACATCGTCTGGCCCGCTCTGGTCGCGCCCGTGATCGCGCCGCTCGCCGGCGGCGTGATCGTCACCTACGCCAGCTGGCGGTGGCTGTTTCTCATCAACGTGCCGCTCGGCGCGATTGGCCTCGCCGCCGCCTGGCGTCTGATCCACGGCCGGCCCGCCGATACTCCGCCTCGCCTGGACCGCTGGGGAGTCGTCCTCAGCTGCGCGGGCCTGACCGCGCTGACCTGGGGCGCGCACCTGATCGCCGACTCGCGCCCCGATTGGCCGCTCGCGGCCGGCCTCGGCCTCGCCTCGGTGATTCTCCTGACGGCTGGGGCACGGCACATGCTCCGAGTCTCGGCGCCGCTCCTGGACCTGAGGACGCTGAAGATCCCGACGTTCGGCAATGCGATGCTCGGCAGCAGCCTAGTCTGGCTCGTGATCGGCGCGATCCCGTTCTTGCTCCCGTTGCTGTTTCAGCTCGTGTTCGGCTGGAGCCCGATCAAGTCCGGCGCGCTCGTGTTGTTCGTGTTTGTGGGCAACATCGCGATCAAGCCCGCGACGTCTTTTCTGTACCGGACGTACGGTTTCCGCCGCGTGCTGCTCGCCGCGTCTGTCTGCCTCGCCCTCACCGCGGCCGGCTGTGCACTACTGACGGCGAGCACGCCGCTTGTTGCGATCGCGCTCCTGACCCTGATCAGCGGCGCCGCCCGCTCGGTCTCGATGACCGGATATTCGACCCTCGCATTAAGCGACGTGCCGACGTCCCAGATGCGCGCCGCGAACGCGCTGAACAGCACGTCGCAGCAGTTGTTCACGGGGCTCGCCGTGGCCCTCGCGACGGTCGCGCTTCGGGCCGGCCATCTGCTCGCCCACGCCTTCGGCGCGGCTAACGGCCAGCGGGTTCAGTACTCGGTTGCCTTTCTCGCGGTTGCGCTCGTCGCCACGCTTGCCACCGCTGTGGTGTTCCGCCTCCATCCCGCTGCGGGCGAGGTCCTAACCGGCCAGGGCTGAAAGCTTCGTCAGGTTCTCGTGAGGACGCGTGTCTTACTGGTATGCACACCACGTATGTCGTCATCACGATCCTGACGGCGGTCGCGAACAGCTATGCCGCGTGTCTTGACTTCGTCGGCGCCGAGTCGGTCAAGGCGGTCGCAGACCGGGTGCAGGTGTCGCAGAGATGGATGATCCCGCTCGGCACCCTGCTCACCTCGGGGGCCGTCGGGCTGCTGGTCGGCTTCGCCGTGCCGGCGCTGGGCACGGCTGCCGCGGTCGGTCTCGTGCTCTACTTCGTGTGCGCTGTGACCGCGCACCTGCGGGTGCGCGACACCCATGTCGCCGGGGCGATCAGCTTCCTCGCGCTCGCCGTGGTCGCGCTGCTAACCGCGCTCGGCTACCGCAACCATTGGTGATGGAGTCCCAGGCGGGGGAGCCGAGCTGACGATGGACGAGCAGGCGTGGCTGAGTGAGCGCTTCCAGCACCACCGGGCGCATCTCCGCGCGGTCGCCTACCGAATGCTCGGATCGGTGAGCGAAGCCGACGATGCCCTCCAGGAGGCGTGGCTGCGGATTCACAGTCAGGATCCAGCGAGCATCGAGAACATGCAGGCGTGGCTGACCACGGTCGTCGGCCGGGTCTGCTTGAACATGCTCCGATCCCGCCGGGCACGCCCCGAGCAAATCGCCGACGTCCATGTGCCCGACCCCATCGTGGGCTTCGGCGACGGTGCCGACCCCGAGCAGGAGGCGCTCGTCGCCGACTCGGTGGGGCTGGCCCTGTTGGTCGTGCTCGAGGCACTGAGCCCGGCCGAGCGGATGGCGTTCGTGCTGCACGACCTGTTCGGCGTGCCGTTCGCGGACATTGCGGCTGCCCTCGACCGCTCCGAAGCCGCCACTCAGCAGCTCGCCAGCCGCGCGCGACGCCGCCTGCGCGGAGCGCCGGAGCCGGATCCCGACCTGGCGCGCCAGAGGGTGATGGTCGAGGCGTTCTTCGCCGCCTCGCGCGATGGCGACTTCGACGGCCTCCTCGCCGTGCTCGATCCCGAAGTCGAGCTCCGGATTGACGGCGGCGTGCTACGCGAGGAAGCGTCGATCGTGCTCCGCGGCGCCGTGTCCGTGGCCCGGTACTCCGCCACGTATTCCAAGCTCCACCCGTTCGTCATACCGGCGCGCGTCAACGGCGCCGCCGGCGCGGTCGTGGCCCCCGGCGGACGCCTGTTCTCGGTGATGGCCTTCACCGTCACCGGCGGGAAGATCAGCCGGATCGACGCCCTCCTCGACCCCGAGCGCCTGGCGCAACTCGGCCTCAGCCTCCCGCCGGTCGACGACGGTTGAGGCGGTACGGCTAGCTCTGTCCCCCGGTCTCAGGCCAGCGACGGCCCGCGACCTCGAGCTCATGCACCTTCAGGGACCTGATCTCGACTTCTCCGGCTTGCAACCGACGGATCACGGCGTTGGCGATAACAAGCCGTCCGATCGCGACCGCCCCGACGGCGGTCGCGGCGAGCGCGATCGGTGCCATCGCCGACGGCCCGAGGATGCGAGCTCCTACCGCCGCGGCGCCCGTGGCCGACGCTCCCTTGACCGAGGCTCCCGTGACTTTGGACCCGGTCGACCGGCGCCGTTGGGTGATGCTCAGAAGCATGTGCGCACTCCTCCACTCGTGGACTTCCCGACACTGAAATCATGCAGGATGCGCGAACCCTCGGCTAGGCCGTCGGCTGGACGGACCAGGTCGTGCCGTCCCATCGCTCGACGAGCGGCAAGCGCTGGTGCGCGCCCACCGCGACGCAGTCGGCCCGTGAGACGCACGACACGCCGTTCAAGAGCGAGCCGCCGGCGAGGGTGGGCGTGGCCTCGATTGACCAGCGACTGCCGTTCCAGCCCTCGGCGAGCGATTTACCCGACCCGTCCGTAAGCGCCCCGACGGCAACGCAGTCGGTCCTCGACAGGCACGACACCCCGTTCAGGGTGGCCTCGGGGGTCCCGCTCGGGGCCGGCTGGATCGACCACCTACGTCCGTTCCAGCGCTCCACCAGCTGGCGGTAGCCGATCGCCCCAACCGCCGTGCAGGAGCGTCCCGTGCACGAGACGGCGTTCAGACTCGCGGGCTGAAACGGGGTCGTCCTCGGCGTGGGCACGATCGACCAGGCGACGCCGTTCCAGCGCTCAACCAGGGCGTGAGGGAACGAGAACTGATTCGGGGTGAGGGAGCCAACCGCGATGCAGCGCACGGGCGAGGTGCACGAGACGCCGTTGAGGACCGACATGACGGGCGGCGCGACCGGGGCCAGTTGAACCGTCCAGCCGCTGCCGTCCCAGCCCATCGCCAGCGCCGAGGTCACGTTCTGCCCGACCGCGATGCAGCGAGCCGCCTCCGGGCACGACGCTGCCAGCAGGAAGCCGTCGCGGGTCAGGCTGAGCGCCGGACTCTGATCAGTCCACGACCCGCCGTGCCGGCCCTCAGCCAGCGCCAGGTAGTCGTAGTCGACACTGGCCCCGACCGGCGGGTATTCCAGACCCACCGCGAGGCAGGCCCGCCGGGTGGGGCACGAGACGCCGGCCAGGAAGTCCAACACGCCGGTCGAGAAGGAAGGAACGGCGATCCGCTGGATCGACCACCGCCGGCCGTTCAAGTGCGCCGCAAACAGACCCCCGACCGCCGTGCAGTCCTGTGCCGACGAACACGAGACCGCCAGCAGCGGCCGGTCGGGGCGCCCAGCCCGAGCACTCACACGACTGGCCGGGGTGGAGGACGCGGCGGCCGCGCCGCCGCCTACACCGAGCGCCAGGATCGCGCCGCTGACCACGACACTTCGGATAGGCCACACGCGCAAACCAGCGCCCGATCGTTAGGAGCTACCCGTGGCGCGTCCCGGCAGCTTGCCCGCGACCAGCACGCGGATGACGTTGAGCAGACCGGCGGCGACGAGCACAAGCGACACGTTTTCGAGCCTCTTCTTCGCGCGGGGTCCAAGCGCCTTCGGCGGCGGATAGCCGGCGCGGGCGATGGTGGCCGAGGTCCATCCGCCCCACCACGCCGCACACGCCTGCTGCAGCCTCTTCCGGGATTCAGGATCGAGCCGGCGCTGGGCGGCGGCGAGGATGGCCGCCCATACCACGGCGCACCCAATGCTGTACCCGGCGTAGCTATTGCGGTCGGGCAGAACTTCTCGGATTCCGGTCTGCGGCATCTGCTTGGCCGATGTTCGCACACCCGGCAGCTACCTTGAAGGGCGTGGAGGTCACCCACCGCGGACACGTCGAGGCGCTTCTGTCGGAGGCGGCCGCCGAGCACGCCAGCCTGCTCGAGCGGCTCCCGCCGGAGCTGCGCGAGTCCCTCCCTGTGGATGCCCAGGGCGTCACCCACGCGATCGACCACCTCGCCACCGCAGCCGGCCTGAGCGAGAGCGAGCGGCGAGCGCTGATTCGGCCTCACGCCACCAACCCGGCGGTGTTGCACGCCCGCGTCTTCGGACCGACGTCGTTGACGCGGGAGACCGTGCTCGCGTCGTTCGTGGAGGGAGCTCGGGTCCGGGCAGATGCGCTGCTCGCCCTGGCCGATGTCGTCGGCGGCGAGACCCTCGGCCGCGAGGTCCGAGAGGTACTGGTGGCCGACCCGCCGCCGTCCGGGGCGAGCGCCGGGGATGACTGGTCCGAAGCCGTCTCGGCTCTGCGCGCCACCTACGCCGCGCACGAGCGCGCCGTGGTGATGATCGCCGGGCGTCTCGACGGGTACGGCTCGTAGAGAGCTCGTCAACCCAGGCTGCCGGTCCGCGTGTGACGTCGGCGGGCGTCGGGTACGTCCGACGCACCGAGGCAGGGTGCAACGCGCGCCCGGCGCGACCTCACACTAACCATGCTTTCCGCTCTACTACTCGCCGGATTGATCGCCGCGCCGATCGCGACGGCCGCCCTGTTCCTGCCCGCCGGCCGGCGGCGCACGGCAGTAAGCCGAGGAGCCCGTGCGACGGGCGGCGCGACTGACCGCCGCGCTCGTCGGCTCGGCGCTCCTGATCGCGATCGTCGCTGCAATCCTGGCGCTAATCGGCGTGACCTCACGGGACACCTCGAGGCGGCTGTCGTCGGCCTCGCCCTGGCCTGTCTGCTGTGGCTTCCGGTCACGCGGCGCCGGAACGCGCGCGCGCACCTCTCGTGGGCGACCACGACGCGACGCCTGTTCGTCGCTCTACCTCGCTCGCTCATGGCCTGGTGGACCCCATCGCGAGCGCGCGCCTGATCTGGTTTACGAGTGGGCCGGCTCGAGCGCGCGGCTGAGCAGCGAGCGGAGCGTCGCCCGCTCCTCGTCGCTCAAGCCGGCGAACAGCTGGTCGCCGATGCTCTCCTGGGCTCGCTCGGCCTGCTCGAGCGCGCGTAGGCCCGCGTCGGTGATGTCGACGACGTGGCGCCGGCGGTCGGTGGGGTCGCGCCGGCGCTCGACGAAGCCTCGCTCCTCGAGCTCGTTGAGCAGCAGGACGCAGTTGTTCGGGTCCATCCACAGGTACTCGCACAGCTGCTGCTGGAGAGACGCACCGCCCCAGCGCAGGTAGCTGAGCAGCATCAGCTGGCGCAGCGTGATCCCGAGCAGCTCCTCCGTGCTCCGCTTCTGAATGACCTTGGACAGCCGCAGGAGCATCAGGACGGTCCCGGGCGAAGTGTCTACGGTCACAGCAATTTGCAGGGTATCAGGATTATCATCTTGACCACGATGATAGTCCATGATACAGTGACCATCAACTGCTAGACGACGAGCTATTCAGAAGGGATGATCACTATCAAAAGCTTAATCAGTGGAGAGCGGCGACGCTGGGTCGCGCTCGCAGTCGTATGCATGGGCCAGCTGATGATGGTGCTCGACTCAACCATCGTCAATGTCGCGCTCCCCTCCCTCCAGCGCGACCTGCACTTCTCCCAGGCCAACCTCGCCTGGGTGCTCGACGCCTACATGATCGCGTTCGGCAGCTTCCTGCTCGTGGCCGGCCGCCTCGGCGACCTGCTGGGACGAAAGCGGTTGTTCCTGATCGGACTGGTCGTGTTCACCCTGGCATCGATCGTGTGCGGACTCTCGACCAGCCAGGTCGAGCTGATCGCGGCCCGGTTCGTCCAGGGTATCGGCGGCGCGGTCGCGTCGGCCGCCGTGCTGGCGCTGCTGGTCACCGAATTCACCAAGCCATCAGAGCGCGCGATCGCGCTGAGCGTCTACACGTTCATCATCTCCAGCGGCGGCTCGATTGGCCTGCTCGCCGGCGGCGTGCTCACACAGTCGGTGAACTGGCACTGGATCTTCTTCATCAATGTCCCGATCGGGATCGTGACCTTCACCCTCGGCCGGGCCCTCATCAACGAGACCAAGCGCCAGGGGCTCGGCCAGGGCGTCGACGTGGTCGGCGCGGTGCTGGTCACGGTGGCGCTGATGCTCATCGTCTACGCGATCGTCAAAGCGACCGAGTACGGCTGGCTCTCGGCGCACACGATCGGATTCGGCGCCGCCGGTTTGGCGCTGCTCGGCGTGTTCGTCGCCGTCGAGTCGCGGCTGGCCAACCCGATGTTCCCACTGCGGATCCTGCGCGTCCCCGGCCTGGCCGCCTCAAGCGTCGTGCGCGGCTTCCTGGTAACGGGGATGTTCTCGACGTTCCTTCTCGGAGTGCTCTATCTCCAGGACGTGCACGGGTACGGCCCGCTGACAACCGGTCTGGCCTTCCTGCCGATGACGCTGGTCCTTGGCCTGCTGTCGCTCGGTGTCACCGCCCGGCTGATGGGACGCTTTGGCGCGACGCCCGTGCTGCTCGCCGGCCTGGCGCTGATCACCGGCTCGCTCGTGCTGCTGTCTCAGCTGCCCGCCCGCACGAGCTACTTCCCGGACATCTTCGTGCCGTTCGTGTTGCTCGGACTCGGCGCCGGACTGGCCTTCCTGCCGCTGACGACGATCGCCATGGCCGAGGTGCCGGCGGCGGATGCCGGTCTGGCCTCGGGAATCGTCAACGCCTCGCTGCAGATCTCGGCCGCGATCGGGATCGCCGCGCTCGGAACCATTGCGGCCGAGCGGACCAAGGTGCTGACCAGCCTCGGGCAGCATCAGCTTCAGGCGCTGACCGGCGGATTCCATCTCGCCTGGGCGATCGGCGCGGGCGCGGTCGCCGTCGGTGCGCTGATCACGCTCATCTGGCTCCGGCCCCGGACGCGTCCGGCCGAGGTGGTCAACCAGGTGGACGAGCGCGACACGGCCGAGCTTCAGCTGGAGGCAGCCTGATGGGTACCGCAGGAACTGCCAAGGTCCGGCGCTCGCTCGATCGCTCCGATCACCGCAAGCCGCTACGTCTCCAGATCACTCGCCGGCGCGCCCCGCGTCGCGCCGGCGGGGAGAAGTTCGTGACCCAGGTGCGCTTCGGTGGCGGCGAGGCCGTGGTCGTCCCGTTCAAGGGCGATCCCGGGCTTGGATAGGCCGCCTCCGGCGGCGTCCCTGGAGGGTGGGCGGGGACCCAATCCCCGTCCGGACACTCTCGATCCTGTCCGGACGGGGCACGCGGCCCCACGGACGCCGAGCGAAGCGAGGCCCCCAACTCGCGTTGAACTCGCGGTCCGCACCTACATCTCCACCCGCGACGTGCCGATTACCGGGCGAAGAGGACCGTCGCACGTCCGAACATGCCATCACCCGCATTCATCGCCCGCCAGCCGATCTTCAACCCCAAGCTCGAGGTTGTCGGCTATGAGCTGCTGTTTCGCGGCCAGGGCTATGCCGCCGGCGCGCTGATCGAGGACGCCCAGCGGGCCACCGCGACGGTCGTGCTCAACGCCCTCACCGAGCTTGACATGCACCGGATCGTGGCCAACAAGATGGCCTGGATCAACGTGTCGCGAGAGTTCCTTCTCGACGGCCTGATCATGGCGGTGCCGCCCAGCGTGGTCGGCCTGGAGATCCCCGAGAGCGAGACCTTCGATAAGGAGATGATCGAGGCGCTGCGTGAGCTCAAGGACGCGGGCTACCAGCTGGCGCTTGACGATTTCCGGGACCGCGAGGGCTCGGAGGCAGTGCTCGAGCTCTTCGACGTGGTCAAGCTGAGCATGCCCGACCTCGGGCGTCAGGGATTGCGCGAGTTGACCAACCGTCTGCGCTCGTTCCCGGGCAAGGTGCTGGCCGACAAGGTGGGCACTCAACCCGATCACGAGGTCTGCATCGCCGTCGGCTGCGACCTGTTCCAGGGCTACTTCTTCTGCCGGCCCGCGTTGGTCGGCGCGCGCGGGATCGCGGCCAATCGTCTGGCTCTCCTCCAGGTGGTCGCCGCGCTCAACGATCCTGGCATCCAGTTCTCCGAGATCGAGCAGCTGGTCACCAAGGACGTCGCGCTCAGCTTCCGTCTGCTCCGCTACGTCAACTCGGCCTACTTCGGCCTGCGCGGCGATGTCCGTTCGATCGGTCAGGCGCTCGCCCTGCTCGGACTGGACAACGTCCGGCGCTGGGCGACGCTCAGCACCATGGCCAGCATCGACAACAAGCCGACCGAGCTAACGCTGACCGCCCTGATTCGCGCCCGGTTCTGCGAGCTGGCCGGCGCCAAACTGGGGATTGGCAGCTCCTCGGAGCTGTTCACCCTCGGCCTGTTCTCGGTCATCGACGGCATGATGGACGCGCCCATGCACGACGTGGTCTCCTCGCTGCCGCTGGCCGAGGACATCCGCGAGGCGCTCGTCCAGCGCGCCGGGCCCATGGGTCGGCTGCTCGACTCGGTCGTCTCGCTTGAGAACGGCGAGGATGACGGCGCCCTCCCCAAGGCGGGCGAGGTCTACCTCGACGCGCTGATGTGGGCCAACGGTGTGGCCGAGTCGCTGTTCGGGGCGCCCGCCGGCGCGCCGGCGCGCGCCGGAGACTCCCGAACCCGCGCCGACGCCTCCGCCCGGCGGTCGAGCCGCGCTGCGGCCGGTTCGGCCAGCACGCCCCCGCCCCTGTTCGACCAGGAGGCGGCGCCCGTCCCCCAGGTGCCGCGGCCGCGCCCCGCTCTGTTCGCACGAGTCTGGGCACGCGTGCTTGCCCTGTTCGGCCGGGGCGTCCGCGACGCGGGCGCACAAGCCTAGGCCGCCGCGAACGGCACCACGAAGTCGCTGTCGGGCCCGGTCGGCTCGCTCCCGCGTCCGTTCCACGTGTAGGTGAGCCTGACCCCCAGATCAGCCGGGCGCCAGTCCTGCCCCTCAGCCCAGGCGCGCAGCGACTCAGAGACGAGCTCCCACTCGGCGGGACTCGTCTCGTCACCCTTGCCGACATGGACGAACGCCTCGCGATGCGCCGGCTCGGTGCGCAGCGTGAGCTCGGGCACCGCGTCGGCCAACTCCTGGGCGCGGTCCTCGGGCACCGGGCGGCACCACTCGAGCGGGGCGTCGGCGTCCTCACTCACCTCGCTCCAGAAGATGCAGAACGCGGCGCCGACCGGCGGGTCGAGCCTGGGTAGCGGGTGCTCTCGCATGATTGCGATGAACTCCTTGCCCAGGGCCCAGGCCTGGGTCTGCCCCTGGACGTTGCGCTTCAGGCACAGCACGCTGCGAGCGGGCATAGCCCTGGTCATGACCTCGTACATGACTGACCTCTTTCCGTTCATACGGTCGACGAGGTAGGCGGCCAGCTCGCGCCGCCCGACGTGCTCTGACTCGACCGAGGCCCAATAAGCCTCGAGCCGCTGCGCAGCGGGCGCCGATTCGAGCTCCAGGATCGCCTTGATCTCGGCCAGCGGCAGTGCGGCTTGCCCAAGGGTCAAAGTCAAGCGTGACTTACGCTCCGTAGCCTGAATCCGACCCCGTGGCTTGATCCCTCGGAACTGCGCATCGGGCTTGGCTGCATGCGCATGTCGACCGACGCCGACCGCGACCCCCAGCTCGCCGAGCAGACGATCGCCGCGGCGGTTAACGCCGGCGTGACGGTCTTCGACACCGCGCACGCGTACGGCCTCGACGAGCACGATCTTGGCCACAACGAGCGCCTGCTCGCCCGCACTCTCACGCAGGCTCCCACCCGCATCGTCACCAAGGGAGGCATGACCCGCGCCGGCGGCGCGTGGGTTCCGGACGGGCGGGCCAAGGCGATCCTGGCCGACTGCGAGGCGAGCCTGAACGCACTCGACGGCCTCCCCATCGATCTGTACCTGATCCACGCGCCCGACCCACGCACTCCTTGGCGCACCTCAGTCCGCGCGCTGCAAAAGCTCCTCGACGATGGGCTCGTCAAGCGCGTCGGCCTCTCAAACGTCAACCTGCCCCAGCTCGATGAGGCGCTCGCGCTCGTCCCCGTCGCGGCCGTCCAAGTCGCGCTCAGCGTGTACGACGACAAGGCACTGCGCGGCGGGGTCCTCGAGCGCTGCGCCGAGGAAAACATCGCGCTGATCTCGCACTCGCCGCTCGGCGGCCCACGCCGTGCCAGATGGCTCGCACGCAGGCCGCGGCTCGCTGAGCTCGCGCTCGCGTGGCTGCTCGAGCTCTCACCGAACGTCGTGGCGATCCCAGGCGCGCGCCGCCCGGAGACGGTCCGCTCGGCCGCGCATGCCGCCACCCTGAGCCTCACCCCAGACGACGTCGCGCTGCTCGAGCAGTCATTCGCGGTCTCCAGGCCGACCCGGACCACGACGCCGCCGCGGCATCAGACCGGCGCCGAGGTCGTGGTCATCATGGGCATCCCCGGCGCGGGCAAGACTCGCCTGGCCGAGTCCTTCATCTCCCGCGACTACCTGCGGCTCAACCGCGATGAGCGGGGCGGCGCGCTCCGCGAGCTCGCCGCCGCGCTCGAGCAAGCGCTCGCCGACGGCGCCCCCCGGGTGGTGCTCGACAACACCTATCTCACCCGCGCCGCCCGGAGCTACGTCCTCGAGGTAGCGGGCCGCCATGGAATCCCGGCGCGGTGCCTGTGGCTCGACACCCCGCTGGCCCAGGCTCAGATCAATCTCGTGCAGCGGCTGCTCGACCGCTTCGGTGCGCTACCTACGCCAGAGGAGCTGCGGACGCTCGCGCGGCACGAGCCCGGCGTGCTCGCGCCCACGCAGCAGATGCGCGCGGTGCGAGAGCTCGAGCCACCATCTCCCGACGAGGGGTTTGCGACCGTCGAGATCCAACCGTTCGCGCGCGCGCGTGAAACCGGGCGAACGCGGGTTGGCGTGTTTATCGCGGCGTCGGCCTTGCAAGACCCGAGCTGGCAGCGAGCAGTCGAACAGGCCGACCCGAACGCCCCGCACCTGGTGCTCGACTGGCGCCCTGGCGGCACACCCGACGAGCTTGCGCCTCTGGTCGAGCTGGTGCGCACAGCGGTGGTGCCGGACGCGACCGTCGAGGTGGCCGTCTGCCCTCACGACGCCGGCCCGCCGCGCTGCTGGTGCCGCCCACCGCTGCCGGGACTACCCCTGGCCTTCGCGAGTACGCACGACGTCGACCCAGCGCGGTCGATCGTCATCGGAGTCTCGCCGGCGCATCGCACGCTCGCGAACGCCCTCGGCGCCCGCTACGTGGCGGTCACCCAACCCGGTGGTCATCGCGGCGCAGAGCATCGGTGAACCGTTTCGGCACCGCCGCGTCCTCGCCCTCTTCCCACAGCGTGATAACCACGAGCTCGTCCCGGTCCGGCCGGCACACGTAGACGAGGTCGCGCCGGCCAAGGTCGCGCACCAGCACCGTCCCGTTCTCGCCTGGCTCAGTCCGGCCGGCCGCATATGCCTCGGCCACCGCCGAGGCGATCTCGAGCTTCGGGTCGAGGGAGCCGCGCACCCGTTGCCGATAGCGCTCGGCCGCGTGGTCGGTCACCGCGACCAGACTCACGGATAGCTGAGCACGTCCACCGCCGTGCTCGGATTCGCCGCCGTCGACGAGCCACCCTCCCCGTTGATCACGTTCAGGATCCCGCCGCTTCCTCCAGTGGCGTTGAGGAAGACCGTGAAGACGTCGGTGAACTGGACGCCCGAGCCCGGCGACTGGAAGGCCTGGGCGGCGAAGATCGGGACGCCGAGGTCGAAGAACGAGTAACTCCCCATCCCGTAGCCCTGGAATCCCGTCGCCCTGGGCGTGACGAGGAATGCGGCGTACCCGTCGGTCGTCGGGCTCGACATCCAGGCCGATTGGCTCGGCGGGTCGTATGGCATCTCGTTCTGGAAGAACACGTCCTCGCCGTTGCGGCCGTTCCAGATCACCTCGTACTTCTGGTAGTGCTCGACGGCCAGGCCGTACGCGTCGACGTCGTCGCCGTTGACGATCACGCCCGTGTCCGCCGTGTTGTCGGTCCACCCCACACCGGCGCCGTGATCGGCCCGCCAGGCCCACACGTCGTCGAGGATCGTGTGATTGGTGTTGACCACCAGGCTGCTCGTCGCTCGTCCGGGCTCGGCGCCGCCGATCCGGAAGAAGACGTCCTGTACCAGCGTCGGGGCGCTGGCCCCGCCACCGTCCCCGAAGCGCCCGCCACCGAAGCCGAAGTGCCCGCCGTGGGCTCCCACGACGAGCAACGCCGGCGAGTTCCGCGGGCCCGCGTCGAAGATCATCCCGGACAGCTTGATCGCGGGTACGTTCGCGGTCTCCATCGCGACGTTGCCGCGCTGCGGAATGAGCGTGGCGAAGCCGAGGCCCATCACGACGGTGCCGGGCCGCGTCACCTCGATCGGCTGGGACACGTTGTAGACACCCGGGGTCAGGATCAGGTTCTGCCCGAAAGCGAGGGCGGCGTTGATCCTCCATACCGGTGTGTCGGGGTCGGCTATGAAGAAGCGCCGGAGCGGGATCGACGTTCCCGCCTCGCTACCGCCGGCGTACGACGGCCCGACCGAGTCGTGTTGGACCGTGGGCACGAACACGTTGTCGTCGCCGCGCGAATCCGTGTACAGGAACGGTTCCGACTCGGACACGGGCGAGGTCGCGAGTGTCGTGTACTGGTTGGTCCCCGCGCCGAAGCTCGTCGCCGGGGCGCCGTTGTCACCCATGAACACCTGGTTCCAGACGCCGTTGGTCCAGCTGTCGATATCGCTGTTGCGGGTGAAGAACTGCTGCTGGCTGCCATTGATCACCGCGCTGCCGTTGAACTCGTCGTCGGCGAAGAAGCCGCCGCTCACGAACGGGTTGCCCGAGCAGTAATCGAACAGCGTCAAGCCTCCGTTCATGATCACGCGCCGCATTGGCGCGGCCTGGGAGACCGCCCACATGTCGTTGGTGTCCTGGCAGGTGGCCGCCTCACCGTTCGCCGGCACGTAGGTGGGCGCTGAGCTCGGGGTGACGAAGTTGACCGTCAAGTTCGAGAGCGACCGCCAGAAGTTGTCGAGACCGTTGCACACGCCCGCCGAGCACTGGTTGAAGACGTCGATCTCCCCGTTAATCACAACGTCGCCAGGCGTCGCGCCCAGACCCGCCACCTGTGTGTAGTAACCGACCTGGAAGATGAGCGGGTTGCTCGAGCTGCCATAGGTCCCGGGCTCGAAGAAGATCGCGTAGCGCTGAGTGTCGAACTGGCTCGAGGCGGGAACCTGCTGCGCGGCGATCGTGTTGAGCGTGGACTGGATCGACGACTGCGACATCGTCGGGCTGAACACGTATACGTTCGGACCGAAGCTCGCCCCGGGCGACGCCGACGCCACCGTCGGCGCGACCGCTCCGACCAATCCGAGCACCGCGAGCACCGTCGCGACCCGCAAGACCACGATCTTTCCCATCCGACTCTCCTCCTCCGCTCGCCGTCGTCCCCGCGCCGACCCTACTACACGCAACACCGGCCGCCGGTTAAGCGTCGGAGGAGGACCGACCCCGGGCCCGCGTTGCCAGCTCGAGCAGCGCCCGCACGTCCGCCACCGGCCCCAGGTGCCCGAGCTTCTCCGGATTGATGATCGAGCTCACGCCGGTGATCTGCCCGTCGGAGACCTCGAGCGCCCACACCGCTACCAGACGCTCCTCGCCGTCGAGCAGGAACGCACCCGGCGCGCCGTTGACCTCGACCGGCCGCAACGACGCGCCCGGGACGCGCGAGCCCCACTTGATCCAGTTCACCAGCGTGCGGGCAACGCGCGAGCGTCCCTGCAGCCGCCGGCCCAGCGCCGGTACCTTGCCGCCGCCGTCGCCGGTCAGGACGACGTCGTGCGCGAGCAGCGCCTCCAGGCCGGCGACGTCGCCGTCCTGCACCGCGGCGAAGAACCGCCGCGCGAGCTCGTCGCGCTGCTCGCGCGTGGTCTGAAAGCGCGGCCGGCGCTGCTCCACGTGCGAGCGCGCCCGCACCGCGAGCTGTCGCACGGCCGGCTCGCTCTTGTCCACAATCGCCGCGATCTCGTCGTAGCCGTAGTCGAACACGTCGCGCAGCAGGAGTACCGCGCGCTGCTCGGGCGAAAGGCTCTCGAGCAGCACGAGCAGCGCCAGCGAGAGCGAGTCGGCCATCTCGGCCCGCCGCGCCGGATCGTCCGCGCCGTCGGTCACGATCGGCTCGGGGAGCCAGTCGCCGACGTAGCGCTCCCGCCGCGAGCGGGCCGAGCGCAGCTCGTCGATCGCCAGCCGCGTGGTCACCGTGGCCAGGAACGCGCGCGGCGACTCGATCCGCTGGCCGGCCTCGAGCGTGCGGTGTAGGCGCAGCAGCGCCTCCTGCACGACGTCCTCGGCCTCGGCGACGCTGCCGAGCATGCGGTAGGCGATCGCGAATGCCACCGGGCGCAGCTCGTCGAGCAGCTCCTTGTCGGTCGGGGCGCTCATTGCGCGAACCCCTGGCGCCAGCTGGCGTGGCGAGGCTGCCAGCCCAGCTCGCGCTTGGCCTTCGCATTCGCGGCGCCGCGGATCTCGGTCATCATCGCGATGCCGGCCTCCCCGACGGCCAGCTGGCCGAGCCAGCGCGGAATCCGCCGGGGCATGGGCGCGCCGATCGCCGCGGCCAGGCCCGGCAGCCACTCGGCCACGGGCGCCGGCTCGTCGTCGACCACGTTGTAGATCCCGCGCCGGCCACGGTCTATCGCCGCCACCGTCGCCTCGGCCGCGTCGGCGACGTGCACGAACGACCAGATGCCGCCGCCGTTCCCCACGACCGGGAACTTGCGCCTACGCACCATCTCGAATTCCTCGCTGCCGGGAGCCAACGATGTCCCGGGACCATAGAGCCCGCCGTAGCGGAGCACGATCCCCTCGGTCCAGTCGGCGCCGGTTACCGCGGCTTCGAGGTGGCGGATCGCTTCCCACGACTCGCGCATCTCGCGAGGCTGCGCCGGATCCAACGGCTCCTCCTCGCTCTTGACCGCCGGCCCGGTGCGACCCTGGGGCCAGCCGGCATAGCTCTGGGCAACGAAACGCTTGACGCCGACGGCGCGCCCGGCCGACAGCAGATGATCGGTTCCCTCGGTGCGCAGCCGGTTGGTGGGCGCGAAGGATCGGTCGAAGTGGCGCAGATTCAGCGCGGAGATCGCGGTCAGCTCGTGCACGATCACGTCGGGCTTGGCCGTAGCAACCGCGTCCGCGACCTGGTCGGGATTCAGCGCGTCGGCCACCACCGGCTCGGCGCCGCTCTCCCACAGCGCCGCCTGCTTTGAGTCACTGCGGGTCATGCCGACCACCTGGTGTCCCGCCGCGATCAGCTGCGGGACGAGTTGCCGGCCGATGGCGCCGGTGGCGCCGGCCACGAAGATTTTCATTTCGGCTCCTTCGTCAAGTCGGTTTGCACGACCCTTGACGAGGCAGCCGACGCTGCTGTGACAGCGGGCCCTAAAAGACCGGTAGTGCGCCCAGCCGCTCGGCCGTGATCACCTCGAGCGCGTCGCGCAGCGCGGCGACGCGTTCGACCCCGAACTGCTCACCCCACTCCGCCTCGATCTCGTCGATGATCCGGAACCCCAGGGCCTGAGCCTCCCGGCCGCGCTCGGTCAGGCGAATGATCTTGGCGCGGCCGTCGCCCGGGTCGGGAACCCGCTCGAGGTACCCCCGGCGCTCTAGTTCGGTGGCCACCTCGCCCACCGACTGCTTGGTCATGTGGGCGCGCTCCGCCAGATCGGTCAGCCGTGAGCCGCCGGGCTCGATATTCCCGAACACGCAGCCGTGGGTGATGCGGATGTCGCTGTACGGCGTCTCCGCCACGCGGCGGGTCATCTCCTCGGCGAACGCGTCAAAGCCGTGCTCGAGCAGTCGAATCATCGGCTGCCCGTGCGTCATCTGATCGATATCTGTTGACATTTGGTCAGGACTCCTGATAAGTTTCCCAGACAGTTCGGAGACCTTACAAGGTTGCCTGACCATTCTAGCACCCGGAGGACTGAATGACTAGGAAGTGGTGGACCCTACTAACGGTGAGCGTCGGGACGTTCATGCTCCTGCTCGACATTACGGTCGTGAACACGGCGCTGCCCTCGATCCAGAAGGACCTGTCGGCGTCGTTCACCGACGTGCAGTGGGTCATCGACGCGTACACGCTGTCGCTCGCGGCGATCGTGCTGACCGCCGGCTCACTCGCCGACCGGCTCGGCCGGCGCGCCGTGTTCGCCGTCGGGCTGGCCATCTTCTCGGCCGCCTCGCTCGCGGCCGGGCTCGCCCCCGACGCGACGTTCCTCAATGTCGCCCGCGCCATTCAGGGAATCGGCGGCGCGGCGATGTTCGCGGTCTCGCTCGCGCTGGTCGCGCAGGAGTTCGCCGCCGGGCGCGAGCGCGCCACCGCGATGGGCATCTACGGCGCGACGATCGGCATCTCGGTGGCGATCGGGCCGCTCGTCGGCGGCGCGATCACGACCGGACTCGGCTGGCGCTGGGTGTTCTTCCTGAACGTCCCGGTCGGTGTGGCTGCGCTCGCCCTCACCTTCGCGCGGGTCCGCGAGTCCCGCGACCCGAACGCCACGCGCGTCGACTGGCTGGGGCTGGTCAGCTTCTCGAGCGCGCTCCTCATGCTCGTACTGGCGCTACTGCGCGGCAACGACAACGGTTGGGGCAGCCCCCTGATCGTCGGCCTGCTCGCCGGCGCCGGCCTGATGCTGGCGGCGTTCGCGGTGATCGAGCAGCGGGTGCCTGAGCCGATGCTCCCGCTTCACCTGTTCCGCAGCGGCGCCTTCACCGGCGTCCAGCTCGCGGCGGCCGCGGTCTCGGCCTCGCTGTTCGCGCTGTTCCTGTACCTGACGCTGTACTTGCAGAACTACCTCGGCTACTCGCCGCTCCAGGCCGGGCTGCGCTACCTGCCGATCACGCTGGCGCCGTTCCTGGTCGCGCCGCTGGCCGTGGCGCTGATGGGACGCCTGCCGGCGCGCGTGATCATGGCGATCGGCCTGGCCGGCGTCGGCGGCGGGCTGCTGCTGATGTCGGGGATCGGCGCCCACTCGAGCTGGACGGCGCTGCTGCCCGGGTTCATCGTCGCCGGAGTCGGCGTCGGCCTGCTCAACCCGGTGATCGCCGACGTCGCGGTGAGCGTCGTCTCCAAGGACCGCAGCGGCATGGCGGCCGGGATCAACGACACGTTCCGCCAGCTCGCGATCGCGGTCGGCGTGGCCGCCTGGGGCGCGATCTTCCTCGCCCGCGGCGCCGACAAGATCAGCTCGCTGGTGCCGGGCGCGCCCGCCCACCGGCTGATCGAGGCCGCCTCGTCCGGCCTGCTCTCCCACAACGCCCACGGCGTCGTCGCGGAGGCCGCCCGCCAGGGGTTCCTGAGCGGGCTGCACACGATCCTGCTGGCCGGCGGCCTGCTCGCGCTGGCCGGGGCGGTAGCGGCGGCATGGCTCGTGCGCGAGCACGAGATCGAACGCGACGTCCCCGAGCTGGCCGCAGCCGCGCCGGCCCGGGCTTAGGGGTCTCGCTTCGCTCGACGTCCGTCGGATGTGGCGCGGCGGGTGGGCGGGTCCTAGTCCGAGGCATGGATGCCGAGCGGGGCCGTCGCCGCGACCACCATCCACCCCATCCGGACAGTTGTCGCCCGCCCGAGGCGAACAGCTCGCGGGCCTCGCGCTGCCCGCCCTCCCGACCGGGCAAATTCCAGCATTGGGACACGGCCCCGCCGCTGGTGCAGGATCTTGCCTCGCCACGGGGCAGAATCCTGCACCACCGTGAGGGGCGACGCGGAATGCTGGAATTTGCCCCGTCGGGGGTTCCGGGGCGTGGTCGCGGATGCCGGGGGCGGTGCCGACCCGGACTGGACGGGAGAATTGGATCCCGCCCACCCACCCCCACCGCCCCACGGACGCCGCCGAAGGCGGCCCAAACTAAGCCGCCCAGGCCGGTGACGCGCCCTGCTCGCGCACCCACTGCCCGACCAGCCCGCGCAGGTGGGCCACGAAGCGGTCGTGCTCGTGAGGCGGATAGGTCGCGCGCACGGTGTCCACCAGCAGGCGGTCGAAGTCGGCCGAGGCGACCCAGTCGAGGACCAGCTCGTCGAGATGGACCAGGCGGCTGGCGCAGAAGTCCCGGTAGCGGTCGACCTCGAAGTGCTCGTCGGCCAGCCGGCGGTAGGCGGCGAGCTTCTCGCCGTAGTCGAGGTCGTCGCGGTCGGCGATCTCGAAGTAACGCCGGGTGTCGAGGTCCAGGCGCGGGCGCCGGTGGGTGACCAGGCAGAACGTGCACCAGGCCAGGAGTGTCTTGATCGCCCGGGGAAAGTAATAGTGCAGGCTGGTGAGGGCGACATCGGGTGACGCGTTCGCGTAGTCGATCGGGTGCACCTGATCGCCGCGCACCAGGCACTCGCACGAGTTGAACTCCCAGCGGAAGAACGCGTTAATCAGGCGACTGATGGTGAGTACCTCCTCGCCCACCTCGGGTGAGAGAAAGTCGTGCGCCACCGCGTAGCGGTCGTGCATGGGCCGCTCGGGCTGGAACTTCATGATCATCGTCTCCGGCCCGATCGATAGCGAGCGCGCGAACACGTCGAACCCCTCGACCGACGCCTGCAGGTGCATGATTCGCTGCCCCGACGCGTTGTACGCGCGCTCAAGCTCCGCGCGATTAACGATGCGGCTGACCCCGATCCACTGCCCGCCGTCGTAGGGCTTCATGAACAGCGGGTAGCCGATCTGCTCGGCGATCGCGGCCAGGTCGAACGGCTGGTTGTACTTGTCCGCGGTGTACTGAAAACGCGAGTTGTCAGGCGGATCCTTGTGTGGCACGAGCACTGTCGGCGGCACCTTCAGACCGAGGCGGATCATCGCGCAGTAGGCGGCGTGCTTCTCCATGGACTGGAAGGTGAACGGGCTGTTCAGCAAATACACGTCGTCCATCAGCGCGATCTTCTTGAGCCACTCGCGCGGGACGTAATACCAGTAGGCCAGCCGGTCGATGACCAGCTCGTACGTCGGCCGGTCGCGGAGATCGAACGGCTCGATCGTGATCCGCTCGGTGGCGATTCGGTGGCGCTGGCCGGAGCCGTCGGTGATCGCGCCGAGCCGCCCGACCAGTGTCTCGAACGCCCGGGGCCAGTCCTCCTCGGTGCCCAGCAGCAGGCCGATCAGGTGGGTGGTCTCATCCGAGCTCATCAGCAGAACCGCGGCAGATGATGCGCGAGTTGGGCGCGCCACGACGGCCAGTCGTGCGCCACGTCGTACCCCCACAGGTCAAGCTCGCACCGGATCCCCTTGGACTGGAGCAGCGAGGCGAACCGGCGGCTCGACTCGAGCGCCCCGGTGGTGTCCTCCCACTGCCCCTGCCCGCACACCACGAGCATGCTGAGTTGCCCCCGCAGCCAGTCGAGGTGGTCGCCGCCGAGGTGGCCGACGTAGTCCATCGGGTTGTTGAAGTACGTGGCCTCACCGCGCTCGCCCCACCCGGCCCACGCGGCGGGGTCGTAGTTACCGGACATGCAGATCGCCAGCGGAAACAGGTCGGCGCGCTTGAGCGCGAAGTTGGCGGCGTGGTATGCGCCGAGGCTGACACCGCACGTGACCATCTCGCTCGTGCCACCGCAGTCGTGGCGGATGAACGGAACCACCTCGCCCAGGATCCAGGATTCGTAGACGCCATGGCGGCGCGCCCGCTCCTCGAGCGGGACGCCCTGGTTGGACCAGCTCTCGCGATCGAAGGAGTCCACGCAGTAGAGCTTCGCGCGCCCGTCAGCGAGCAGGTCCCCCACCGCGGCGACCATCCCGTGGCGCTCGAACTCGCCCGCGTCCCCGCCCTCAGCCGGGAACGCGACAACCGGTCGGGCGGGCGGGCCCCCATTTCCGTACACCGCCACCCCGTTCACCGCGGCGCCCACACGCCGGCGAGCAGGCGGGTCAGGTGGGGATGGAGTGCGTCGCGCCAGCCGGTGTAGTTGTGCAGGTCGGGCACCTCGGCCAGCGTCACGCGGTAGCCCTGGGCTCCGAGCGCGGCGGCCATCAGGCGGTTGTTGTGGATGTTCTCCTCCTCAACCCCACAGGTCATGCTCGCGGGCACCGGCCCGGAGTGGAGGCCCGCGCGCAGCACCCCGCGGACGAATGTGATGATGCGGCGGTAGCGCGGAAAGCCCGATTCCTGGCGGTCGAAGCGCGGAATGAAGAAGCTGCCCGACTGGAGGAACAGCCCCGCGAAAGTGCCCGGCCAGGTTCGCTGGGCCTGGAGCATGGCCAGTGCGCCGAGGCTCGCGCCCATGCCAACGGGGCGCCCCGCGACCTCGACGTGGTCGGCAATCGCCGGCAGGATCCGCCCGCACAGCGCCCGGCCGTAGAGCGCCGAGGCCGAGTACCACTCGTTGCGATCCCCGGGCGGCAGCAGCGCGACGCGAAACGGAGGCAGGGCATCGCTCGCGATCATCGCACCTGCGTAGCGGGTCAGCGCAGCCAGTTCGTCGTACTCGGGGCCGTCGTGGGCGACGAGCAGGGGGAGCGGTCCGCCGGCGGGCGACCACACCCGGATCGCGAGGTCGCGGCCGAGCACGCGGATCCCGAGCTCGTCGACCACGGCGGGCGGAACAGTTGCGTCGAGCCAGTCCGGAGCGCGGTAGCCGGGGGCCGTGAGCACCGACTTCTCCCCGAACGCGCCCGGCGCGCGCTGCGGATTGCCGGGATCGCACACGACCACGGTGTCGCCGTCGTGGTCTGAGAGCTCGAGCTGATACTCAAGGCGCGCCAGCCCGGTCGGCGGCAGCTCGAGCAGCCATCCGCCGTTATCGCGAACGAACTCCGGGTCGGCGAGCGGGAGGTCGGAGCGCAGGCGGACCCCGGCTAATCGTTGCTCGGGGTCCTCGACGCGCAGGCTTGCGAACACGGGGCGGGAAAGTAGCGATAGTGTCGCGCCCGTGGGCTACTCCGTCTTGAATGTGGAGGACATCGACGGCGCCGGGCCCGGTGGCGCGATCCGGTTCGTGCGCCGGGAGCTCGGCGTCGAGGCGTTCGGCATCAACTGGTTCGAGATCGCGCCCGGCACCGAGGGCTACGAGCACGACGAGACGCGCTCAGGCCAGGAGGAGGTGTCGGTGGTCGTAAGCGGCAGCGGACACTGGCGAATCGACGGCGAAGAGGTGCCGGTCCGCGTCGGCAGCTTCGTCCGGTTCGACCCCGAATCGACCCGCTGCCCCGTGGCGGGGCCCGACGGCCTGACCTTCGTTTCGGTCGGCGCGTGCCCGGGCGCCTACGAGCCCCACGGCCCGTTCTAGCTGCTCGACACAGTCACGCTCGTCATCACCACCGGCGTCGTCGGCGCCCCGTCCTGCGGCGGGTTGGTCGGGAGCTTGCCGATCTTCTCGACCACGTTGATCCCCGACACGACCTTGCCCGCAAGCGCATAGTCGGGCGTCAGGCCGGCCGACTGGGTCACGTTGGGCGCGGTGACGATGAAGAACTGGCTGCCCGAGGCGCCGGCCGGCTGGGCCTGGGTCTTGGCCATCGCGACGTCGCCGAGAACGTACTGTGTGTTCGCCGGCGGAGCTTCCACCACCGTGTAGCCCGGACCGCCAGTGCCGTTGCCGGCCGGGTCGCCGCCCTGGATAACGAAGCCCGCCGCCACCCGGTGGAAGGTCAGCCCGTTGTAGAAGCCGCGCTTGACCAGGTAGTAGACCGAGGCCGAGGTCTTCGGCTGCTGCTTGACGTCGAGCGTGAAGGCGAACGTGCCGCAATTGGTGACCACGGTGACGGTGTAGGTCCGGCTCGGATCGAGCGCCAGGTGGGGCGGCGGGACGTGCTGGAGGCCCTTGGGCGCCGGGACCGCGGCACTCTGGCACGGCGCGGACGCGCTCGAGGTGGTCGTGCTCGACGACGAGGAGGCGGCCGCCGTGCTCGTGGCCGAACTGGCCGAGGTGCTGCTGGTCGACGAGCCCGAGCTGCTTCCGCACCCGGCGATCGTGAGCACGAGGACGAGGATCGGGAGTGCCTTGCGCACGGGTGCAAGCAAAGCACAACCCGATCCGATCCCCTCTACTGCGAGACGCTGCCGCCGAAGCTCTGCATCGACTCTCCCCTGGCAGCGCCGCCGCCGCCCGCGCTACCCGTGACCGGTCCCCCGGCACCGCCACCGCTGCCGCTGCTCGCGCAGGCCGTCGATCCCGGCGGACACGGAGCTGCCGGCGCCAGGTTGATGGTCTGTGTCGAGACGCCGGCGGGAGTCGTGACCTGCGCAGCCTTGACGCCGTGGCCACCTGGCCACCAGGCCAGGAACCAGCCGTTGCCCACGGTCGCCTGGACGGTCGTGCCGTCGTCGAAGACAAGCGTGACGGCGCTCACGCCCGCGCCGGTTCGGCCGTCAGCGAACGAGTAGGCATCTCCGGCCCGGTCGGCGTCGTGCGCGCCCCAGAGCATGATCTGGCCGGCCGGCACGCTGACCGGCGCGGTCGACGCGCTGCTCGATACCCCCATGAAGTTCGGGCCTTTGATGCACGCGGCACTCGTCTGACTGTCGGCGTAGACAGAGAACGTGAACGGCCCGCGGGTGTCGGTCAGCTTCAGTGGCAGACCGGCGACGGGCGATTGCGAGGCCTGGCAAGCTGAGCTCGCCGCGCTGATCTGACCCGGCGCCGGGAGCGTCGGCTTGGGGGTCCAGCCGGCGAACGCATTGCTGGCGCCCGCACCGAGCGAGATGACCAGCACCGCCGCGCCCGACGCGGCCGCGGCGATCGCGGTCGCGCCAATCGCTACCGGGGGTCTGAACCGACTCCCGCGTGGGTGGTAATCGACGCGGGTCAGGCGCTCGACGCTTGCCGCCGGCACCAGGCTCGCGCGATCCCGCAGCGAAGTGCGCAGCTCGGATTCGAGTTGATCGTTCATGTCGCGATGCTCCTTGTGTTGTCGTTGGTCGGTCGCATCGCCTGCTCGAGTCGCGCGAGTCCACGAGCGGCGGTGCTCTTGACGGTGCCGAGGGAGCACTTCAGGGCGGCCGCGACCTCGGCTTCGGGAAGGTCCAGGAAGTAGCGCAGCACGAGCACGGCGCGCTGGCGTGGCGGCAGATCCGCGAGCGCCTGCATGAGCTCGTCGTGGATGCCGATTGCGTCCGCAGCAGCGGTGTCGTCAGCGCGCTCGGGCGGCGCCTCGCCGCCCAGCTCGCTCCGCGTGCGGGCGCGTTTGCCGGCGCCGCTCACCGCCCGGTTGACGAGGATCCGGCGCGCGTACGCGACCGGATGCGACATGCGCCGGACTCGGGGCCACCGGCGCGCGACCTCGAGCAGCGTCTCCTGCACGATGTCCTCGGCCTCCTGGAGGTCCCAGACGATCAGGAAAGCGGTTCGCATCAGCGTCTCGGTGCTGTCCGCGACGAAGCGGTCGAACTCGGCTCGGCGGCGATCCATCTACAGCGTTAAGGGCCGGCCGGCGCGAAAAGGTTGCGTCGACCGCCGGCGCCGGGTGTCAGCCGCGGCGTTCTGTCCAGTCGCGCAAGCGCCAGTAGTCCGTGTCTGGATCCCGGCCGTCGTCCCGTCGTGGCGGGAACACGATCGACCCGATCAGCACCGCCAACAACAACCCCCCGGCGAGCAGGAGCAGCCCTTCATTCCCGGGGAAGGCGGTCACCAACACCACCGTGGCGAGCAGCCCTACCGGGAACAGCCACGGGAGCATCCACAACTTCATCGCCCGGCGAAGCCTACTCCGGTGTTCGCTTTCTGACCGGAGACTCAAGGCCCAGCCCCCGGCTGCCGAGAAGAGGAGTGATCGCTGGCGGGCGCCCAGGCTGGAAGGGCCCTCGCGGGGTGAGCTTCGGCGCCTCACCGTCCGCCTCCCGATCCCTCTCTCTCCTCTCCCCGAGCCGGCTCCTCAGCGAGCCGGCTCACTTGTTGGTGAGCCGGCTCGCCTGCGGAGAACCGTTACTGGAAGCGGGTCACCTTCTCGAGCGCCAGCGCCAGGAGTGAGGCCCCGGCATAGCTCGGATGGATGCCGCACGGGGTCGACGCACCCACGAGTTGCGTGAGCAGGCCGGCGGTGCAGGTGCTGTCACCGCTCGAGTGCGCGGCAGCCGCTCGCAAACGCACCGAACCCGTCCGCAACCTCGACATGGAACGGCTTGGCCGCGGTGTCCACCGTCGAATTGAGCAACGCGGACAGCCCGTTGGTGGTAGCTGAGGCCGCGTCGGTCGAGTAGTAGTTGACGATCGCCAGCTGGCCGTTGTAGTGGGCCTTGGTGCGAATCTCCGACAGGATCGTGTGGACGTTCTTGCCGATCGCCTCGAGGACACCTGCCTGCTCGGGGAGGCTCGCGCAGCCGTCGGCGGTGGTCTCCTCACAGACGAAGTAGTCGTTCGCGCCGATCATGAGCGACACCAGCCGGACGTTCTGATGCTTCTTCAGGTAGCTGACCGCGAATGCCAGCTGCGATCCGCTGTAGCTGACGTGCAGCGGGTGCAGCGTGCGGTAACCGACGTTCCCCTCGCCCGGCGTGTTCTCGCATCCGTTGCTTTGAGCCGTGTTGTCGACCAGGCTCGACGAGGTCTCGCCGGGGCAGGCCGCGTTCACGACCTTCATGTGCAGCTCGGATCCGTAGATCTCGGGATAGCCGAGGAAGCTCGCGGCATCCGCATAGTTCGGCGCCGGGACGACGGCTGGCTCCTCATATCCGAACGTGACCGAGTCGCCGAGCGCGAGATACGTCGATCCCTTGGTGATCGGCGTGGTCGGCGTGATCTTCGACTTACTGCCGGCGGTCGGCTTCTTGCTAGCCGATGTCTTGGCTAGCGCCTGGCCGCCCACCGCGGCGAGCATCGCCGCGGCACAGACCAGCACGAGCGCTGCCCTAATGACCCGCTTTGCGTTCGCGGGCATGCGTACAACTGACTTCATTCGGGTTCCTTCTCCCCACGCTACGAGTTCGCGCACGCCGGCCGCGCGCGCCCGATTCGCGAGTGATCCTACCTGGATGTGACGATCCCGTGAACGCCGCACCCCACACACCTCGCCGCGACCCGATTAGACTGCAGCCGTCGCGACGGAGCTCACGATCGAACGCAGGGATGACGCCCGGGGTGTGGTGCTCGTGCTGTCGGGCGAGCTCGACGTGATCTCAGCCCCCGACCTGGCGGTCACGCTCGAGGACGTGCTCGCCCACCCCCACACGCGCGTGATGCTCGACCTCAACGGCCTGAGCTTCGTGGACAGCGCGGGCGTGAGCGTGCTGATCAAGGCCAAGCAGGCGGCGGCGACGCACGGGCACACGCTCGTCCTCCGCCGGCCGACCGAACAACTCGAGCGCGTGTTCGCGGTGGTCGGGCTCGCGGACTGGCTGGCCATCGAGGACTGACCGCCGGAATCCCGACGCTCGGAGCGTCAGGACGCCGACGGGCTGACGCCCAGGGTGCGGCGCAGGAAGTCATGCTCGGCCTCCAGGGCCACCTCCGACACGCTCATTCCAAGCGACACGAACCCGTGGGGGGCCTCGGGCCAGATCCGAAGCTCGGTCGGGTGCCCCGCCTGGCGCCAGCGCGCCTCCATGAAGAGGGTGTCGTCGAGCAGCGGATCCTGAGTGCCGCACGTGAAGATCGCCGGCGGCATTCCCGACAGGTCCGCGAACAGCGGCGAGATGTCCGGGTCGCGGCGCCCCTCGCGGTCGCGATCGGGCACGAACTGATCGGCGAACCAGGCGATGATCGGGCCGGACAGCACGAGGATGCGATCGCCCCACAGCCGCTGGCTCGGGGTCATCGACAGGTCGAAGGCGCCGTACTGGAGCACCGCGGCGCCGAACGCGCCCGTGATGCCGTGACGGTCGCGCAGCCGCAGGAGCGTGGCCGCGGTCAGCTGACCCCCCGCCGAATCGCCGCCGATCGCGCGCGGTCCCGAGGCTCCGATCGCTGCCTGGCCCTCGTCGCCGAGCAGCCACAGCGCGGCCGCCTCGCAGTCGTCGGGGCCGGCCGGGTACGGGTTCTCGGGGGCGAGGCGATAGTTGACGCTCACCACCGTCAGCCCCGTGTCGCGCGCCAGGCCCTGGAGACGAACGTCCTGTCCGTCGCTCTCTCCGAGCGTCCAACCTCCGCCGTGGAGGTGCAGAAACGTGCCGGTCGGCTCGCCCTCGGGCGCGATCACCCGCAGCGAGATCGGGCCCCGGGGGCCGACAATCTCCACGTCCCGCGCCTCGGGGACGAACACCGGCGCGGGAAAGATGCCCCGACCCTCACGGCGGGCCCGGCGGGTCTCCTCGACCGGGACGGCATAGACCGGCGGCATGCTGGCCAGCAGCCGCTCGAGCTCCGCGTTGAACTTGCGGGTCTCGGCGAGCAGCGTGTCGGGGTCGGCCGCGGACATGTGAGAGGCGGCGACTGTAGCCGGTCGCCGCGATCGGGAGCGTTCCCGTGCCTATCCGATAGGACCGCTCCCGTGCCAATCCGATCGGTACCGCTCCCGTGCCGATCATTGCTTCCCACGATGCCGTTTACCTGCTCTTGACATTCCGCCGGGCCGAGCATTAGCTTTTACAATGTTCGTATACAGAACACATTGTTCGTATCGCGAACAATCCGGCTCAAGGGCGGCAGCGCTCGAGCCGACAACTCCTGATAGGTCGGCTTCTCAAAAGCCAGACGCGCAGCTGTGGTGCTTGGCCCGGCGGCTTGGGCTGAGACGCTCCGCCGCCGGGGCACCACGGCTGGGCGTGCGCGGGCACTAGAGTCGCGGCATGCTCGACCTCGACGCATACCTCGCCCGGATCGGACTGGGCTCGCCCCCGGAGCAGCCGGGATTGGCCGAGGTACATCGCGCGCACGTCGCCGCGATCCCGTTCGAGAACCTCGACCCCCGGCGCGGTGTTCCCGTCTCGCTCGAGCCCGCCGACCTCGAGGACAAGCTCGTGCGACGCCGGCGCGGCGGCTACTGCTTCGAGCAGAACCTGCTGCTGAAGGCCGCGCTGGATGCACAAGGCGCAGAGGTCGACGTGTTCCTGGCCCGGGTTCGCCTCGGCCGGCCGGCCGGGACTCCCCGGCCGCGCACCCACCTGGTCCTGCGGGTGCGGGCCGACGGACGCGACTGGCATGCCGACGTCGGCTTCGGCCGCGGCACCCTGCTCGAGCCGATCCCGTTCGGCACGGGCGGCCCGTACGAGCAGTCCGGCTGGCGCTACCGGGTCATACAGGACGGCCCCGAGCTCGTCCTCCAGACCGGGCAGGACTCCGGGTGGGTCGATCTCTACGGGTTCGTTCCCGAGCCGGTCCCGTTTATCGACGTCGAGACCAGCAACTGGTTCACCTGCACGCATCCGCGGTCCCCGTTCGTCACCGGCCTGATCGTCGCCGCCCAGCGTCCGGACGGCACCCGGCTCACCCTGAGCGACTGGGAGGGGCTGTCGCTGACCGAGGAGACGCCGGCAGGCGCGTCGGTTCGCCCGGTTGAGGCGGACGAGGTGGCGGAGCTGATCGTCGGCAAGTTCGGCCTGGACGGCGGCGATGGCTGAGCCGGGGCTCACCGTCGCGGTCACCGGGCCGACCGGGACGTTCGGCTTCGGATTGATCCCGCTGCTCGAGGCCGAGGAGCGGGTCGAGCGAGTCGTCGGCCTGGCCCGGCGCCCGTTCGATCCATCCGAGCACGGCTGGAGCAAGATGACCTACCGACAGGGAGACGTTCGCGAGGCGGGAACGCTCCAGGAGGCGTTCGCGGATGCCGACGTGGTCGTCCACCTCGCGTTCATGATTACCGGCACCGCGTCGCGGCAGACTATCCGCGAGATCAACGTCGAGGGCACCGTGAACGCGTTCCGCGCCGCCGCCGCCTGCGGCGTCGAGCGCTTCGTCTACGCGTCGTCGGTGGCAGCGTACGGCTTCCACCCCGACAACCCGATCGGGATGTCCGAGGACTGGCCGATCCGCCCGGCCACGCGGCTGTTCTACGCCCAGGAGAAGGCCGAGGTCGAGCGGCTGCTGGGCGACGAGGCGCAGGCACATTCCGACGTCGCCCTGTATCTGCTCCGCCCGCCGATCGTGCTCGGACCGCACGCGATGGGCGCCAAGAACACGTTGCCCCCGCCGTTGGCCGAGATCGTCCAGCGGACGCTCGATGTGGCACAGCGGCTTCCGGTCCCCATCCCCGTGCCCGTTCCCGATCTGCCGATGCAGTTCATCCACGAAGACGATGTAGGACAAGCGCTGCTCGCCTGCGTGCTGGCCGCGGGCCCTCCCGGCGCCTACAACATCGCGGCCGATGACATCGTCACCGCCGCCGACGTGGTCCGCGAGCTGGGCCTGACCCCGGTCACTGTTCCCGCCGGCATCGCGGAAGCCGCAGCCCGCGCTGCCGCGTCAATTCCTCTCCCCTCGTTCGCCCCTCCCGCGGTCGAGTGGGTCGAGGCGGCGACCCACCCGGCAATCATGGACACGACCAAGGCCAAGCGAGAGCTCGGCTGGGAGCCGACGTTCACGGGCCTGGAGGCGCTCCGGGCCACCCTCCACCCCGACGGGTGATGGACACGACCACGCGGTTGCGCGACACTGCGCTGCGTGCTCGGATCTGGTGCCCGGAGGCATCGACTGGCGCGTACCCTGAACGCGGCGTACGCCGAGGGACTGCTGAGCGAGCACACGCTCATGCGCCGCCTCGACGTGCTGTTCGCGAGCACGGTGGTCGATCCCGCTCGGCTCGTCGGTGACCTGACTCGACGCGTCCCGCGGCGGCGGCGACATCGGCGGGACGAGCAGGGGATCTTCCTCGCGCTCGATTGGAACGGCGGGCAGGAGGCGCTCCTGATCGGCCGCCACCCCGATTGCGACCTGGTCATGGCGGACGCGACCGTGTCGCGTCGGCACGCGCGGCTGATCTTCCGCGACGGAGGCTGGATCATCCAGGACCTCGAGTCGACCAACGGCACGCGACTGAACGGAAAGTACGTGGGCCGCTGCCGCCTGCGTCCCGGCGATCAGCTCGCGCTCGGCGATCAGTTGCTGCGGATCGACTGAGGCGCGGCTCTGACCGATACGACGACGCCCGCGTCGAGCGGCACGTCCACGGTCAGGTAACCGGCCTCCGCGTCGTGCATACGCGCGCAGTAGGGAAGCTGCTCGGGATCGTCCTCGCTCAGGTCGGCGACGACGAGCGCACCCGGCGCCAGCGCCGGCTCGAGCAGGTCAAGCACGGCCAGGTAGAGGTTGTTCCAGCCGTCGAGGAACAGCAACTCGATGTCGCGCACGTCGCGGAGCGTCTCGAGCGCGTCGCCAACCCGCAGGTCGACCACGTCAGCTAGGCCCGCAGCCGCGAGATTCTCCTTGGCGAGCCGCGCCTTCTCGGGCTCGATCTCAGTGCTGATCACCACGCCGCCGCCCAGGTCACACACCGCCGAGGCGAGATGGATGGTCGAGAACCCCAGCGAGGCGCCGAACTCGACGATGGTGCGCGCCCGCCGCGCGAGCGCCAGCACGTAGAGAAGCTCGCCGACCTCAGGCGCGATCGCCAGCGACGCGGCCGGGCCGTAGAGCGCGCCGCGCTCGCGACCGTAGACCCTGGCTCCGAGCTCGTGCTCGCGCGCCCGCACGCGAGCCTTCGCCGGCGCATCCTCCATCTCGGCCTGCCGTCGCAGCTCCACGAGCACCCGCTGCACCCGCTCGGAGCGCAGCGTGCCGCTCACGGGCTATCGGATTGTCGGCGGATCCTTACTGGAAGATTTCGGTTGTGCAGTCGCCGCCGGGGAGGTGGATTTCGTGGGGGCGGGCGCCGTCGGCTTGTTGGTGGAAGTCGACGAAGAAGTCGGGGTCGAGGGCGTAGGTTCCGTCGGGTTGGCGGTCGAGTTTGGTCAGCCAGCCCTTGATGCCGGGGTAGAACTGGTTATCCCAGGTCGAGAACAGCGAGTTGGTGACGTATACGCGGTCGCCGTCGAGTGAGTTCTGGATCATCTGCGGCCCGCCGTTGAGCGGCCCGCGGCGCCTTGGGATGCCCGCCGTCGCGACCGAGCAGCCCGCCGAGCCATACCTGTGATTTGAGCTGCGGACTGGTCGGGTCTGAGACGTCGTAGTGGCGCACGTCGCCGTGCAGCCAGTCTGAGAAGAACAAATCCTTGTCATCGAGTGAGAGGACGAGGTCGGTGATCAGCCCGGGCACGCCCCCCTCCAACGGCCAGCCCTCGAGCTCCTCGTTGGCCACGTCGATCACCTTGTTCACGGCCCAGCTGCCGTTATCACGGCTAAAACGAATGATGTTGGACGACAACGTCGCGCCGACGAACCCCTGCGCCGAGTCCGGGTCGTGCTGCCAGCGGATCTCCAACGGGATCAGACCATCGTTTCCGAGGTCGATCGTCTGCACCTTCTTGCGCTGCTCCAGATCCCAGAAATGCAGCTTGCGCCCATACTTCCCCGCCGCCACATCAGCCGGGTCAAACCCGTCCTTGAACGTGTTCGGCGCGCCCCACTCACTCGTGACCAGCGCATTCTGACGCGGCTGATACCAAAAGTCGTACATGAACTCGATCCCGCCCGCGTCGCGCTCCCACCGCTCAACGATCGAGAAATCCCTCGCGTCGAGCACCGCGAACCCGCCCGGAGTGTTCCCCTCAGCATCACCGAGCATCGAGATCGTCACGATATCCCCCGGCATGCAATGCACCGTATGCGGCGCGCTGAGCCCCAACTTCTCCTTGATCTCCTCACCCTCGATCACGTCCCTGATCCGCGGCGCCCGCGGCTCAGAGATATCCACGATATGAACCCGGGACGAACGCAAGCCCGGGACGATCATCGTGTCCCGGCTGAGCTGCGAATGACACGCCGAAGAGCACGCGTTCCACCCAAAGTGATGAAGCTCATCACCCACATTCGGCATCTCCGTCCGATGCACAATCTCCCCATACCTCTCAGAACCCGGATCGACATCCACCACCGCGATGAAATCCGGCCGATCGATCCCCGTCCCCTCATACAACGAAGCGACATACACAAACCCCTCCGCGGGCTGCTCACGCGCCACCGCCGGCGACGCATACCCCGGCCCGTTGCCCTCGTGATCATCATGGCCATGAGCGCTCATGCGGCGGGCTCCTTCCGTTCGGTGCCTGGTTGACGAGGTCAGCTTAAGACTCTGCGGATTACCACAAACTCTATACAGATTGTTTCCGTCGACCTTCGCCGTGAACGCCCGGGGAAACGGAACCCAGCCTGCCCGCCCGCGGCGCGCGCAACCGCGGGCGGGCGACCGGCGGGGGCCGGGACCCGCTAAGGCGACGCCGTGAGGCGCCGCCGACAATTCAATCCCCTCACGAAGCCGCGTTGCGCGCTATCACGTGCGTGACCTTCGGCCCCTGCAGCACGCCGACCCGCTGGCCGGCGGTCAACTGGGAGAGGGTCGCGCTTTGGCCGTTGTCGCGGACCTTGGCGTTGGCCGGGATCGCGAGCGTCACGACCTTGTAGGTCGCAGCCTTGGTTCCTTCCCGGATCGTCAGCCGCTGGCCGTTCACCGACTGCACAAAGCCGCGGTTGAACGTGACGGTGGCGAACCCGTTCCGGGCTGCCACCACGATGTCGCCCTGGACCGAGCGGCGCGCGAGTCCGCGCCGGACGCGCGCCTTGGCCGCGGTCGGCGCCGCCGACGCCGCCGCGATATTCGTGGTGGTCGTGCTCGGGCCCGCGGCGCCGGCGGTGGCGATCGCGCCGGCGCCCGCGCCGGCCCCGGCGCACACCGCGCCGATGGTCAGCAACTTGAGGTGTTTGCGCATGAACGTCATCAGAGCCTCCCTTGGTTTTGCTCTTCGTTACCGATACGAGCTTGGCGATCGCGTGCAAGGTGAGGGTCAGGTGAAGGTCAGCTGCGTGTAAAAAGTCTGGCTCGCCCGCGCTACGCCACGCCTACGATTTCCGGCATGGCAGCCACGATCTTGGTGGTCGAGGACGAGCCGAACATCGGCGAGCTCCTGCGCACCTATCTACGCCGTGAGGGACATCAGGTGGTGTGGGTCCGCCGCGGCGAGGACGCCCTGGTGGAGCTGCGCCGCCATCCAATCAAGCTCGTGCTGCTCGACGTCCGGCTTCCCGGGATCGACGGCTTCGAGGTGTGCCGGCGGATCGGAGGCGCCGTGCCGGTGATCATGCTCACGGCACGCGATGAGGAGGCCGACCGTGTCGCCGGCCTCGAGCTGGGCGCCGATGACTACGTGACCAAGCCGTTCTCGCCGCGCGAGGTGATGGCGCGCGTGAAGGCGGTACTGAGGCGAACCGGGTCGCAGCCGCTCGTGGGCGACGTCTCGCGTCTCGGCCCGGTGACGGTGGCCCGGGGTGCCCGCGAGGTCCACGTCGACGGTCGCCAGGTGGCGCTCACCCAGCGCGAGTTCGACCTGCTCGAATACCTCGCCCGGAGCGCCGGGCGCGTGGTTACGCGCGACGAATTGCTCGAGTCGGTGTGGGGCTTCGTGTCGCCGGGCGAGACGCGCACGGTCGAGGTGCATATCGCCCAGCTGCGCAAGAAGCTCGGCCACCCCGACCTGATCGAGACGATCCGCGGTCTGGGCTACAAGGTGCCGGAGGCCGGATGAGGCTGCAGCGCCGGGTCCTCGCCTATCTGGCGCTCGTCGCGATCGCCTCCTGCGCGCTGACCGTCGTGGTCGGCGTGGTCCTGGTCAGGCGGCAGATCGCCTCGCAGCGGCTGAGCGCACTCGAGGCCCAGGCGAACCTTGTCGCGGCCGTCGGGGGACCGGCGGGCGCACTCCAGCCGGGCGATCACGTCTACGCGGTCGGGACCGGCCGCGCTCGCCGAGTCAAGCGACTCGCGGCAGCGGCTGTACTCGCGGCGATTCCGCCGTCGGTGTCCGCCCAGGGCACGGTCGACGTCGGCGCCCGCTCGCTTCAATACGCGTCGCGGCCGAGCGCTGCCGGGCGGATCGTCCTGGTCCGGTCCGCGTCGATCGCATTCGCGGAGTGGCGGCCGTTCATCGGGAGCCTCTTGCTGGCCGGCCTCGGTGGAACGCTCCTCGCCGTCGCGCTCTCGTACCTCTTGGCGCGACGCCTCACCCGCCCGATCGGCGAGCTCGCAGCCGCAACCCGCCGGCTGGCCGCGGGCGACGGCGAGGTCGCCGTGCCGATCCGAGGCGACGACGAGCTCGCCGAGCTGGGCTCGGCCTTCAACGACATGTCGGGCGAGCTGGCGCGCGCTCGCCAGGCCCAGTCGCGCTTCCTCGAGTCGGTGAGCCACGAACTCCGCACCCCACTGACCTCGATCCGCGGGTATGCGGAGGCGCTCGAGGAGGACGCGGTCGGGTCGGCCGAGGCCGCTCGCGTGATCGCGACCGAGTCTGGCCGACTCGAGCGGCTGGTCGCCGACCTGCTCGAGCTCGCACGCGTCGGTCGCGCCGATTTCGCGGTCCGGCACGAGCCGGTCGACCTGTCCGACGTGGTGCGCCACGCCGTGGAGCGCCATCTTCCCCAGGCCCGGGAACTGTCGGTCGATCTAGCGGGCGGGGCGACGGCGGACAGCTTGGTCCTGGGGGACGAGGACCGGATCCTCCAGGCGGTGTCGAACTTGATCGAGAACGCGCTCCGCCTGACCCCGGCGGGAGGCACGGTCGAGGTCCGCGCCGAGCCGGGGCAGATCACCGTTCGCGACACCGGCCCGGGCCTTCAGGCCCAGGACATCCCCCGGGCCTTCGAGCGCTTCTACCTGCATGGCCGCTACCAGAGCGAGCGGCCGGTCGGTTCCGGTCTCGGACTGGCCATCGTGCGCGAGCTCGTCACCGCGATGGGCGGGAGCGTCGAGGCTTCGATCCCGCCCGCCGGCGGGGCGCAGTTCACTATCCGGCTACCGCCTGCGCCGGCGCGCTCCGCTCGGCGAGATGCGCTCCGACCTTTCGCTTGACGCGCTGTAGAGCGTTGTCGACCGTCTTGCAGTCGCAGCCGATCCGTCGCCCCACCTCCTCGTAGGAGTAGCCGTCCAGGTACAGGGCCAGCACGCGCGACTCGAGCTCGGACAGCGCGGTGGAGATGCACGCCACCAGCGCCCGTAGCTCCTCGGAGCTGATCACTTGGTTGACGGGGTCGTGGACCGGCGAGCCGGGGATGACCTCGTCGAGCGTCGGCTCTCCCTCGGCCGAGGCGCTGGCCGAGCTCGAAAAGGAGACGTACTGGTTGAGCGGCGTGTGCTTGTTGCGCGTGGCGGTCTTGACCGCCGTGATGATCTGGCGCGTGATGCAGAGCTCGGCGAAGTTGCGGAAGCTTGACTCCCGGTCGGTCCGGTAGTCCCGGACCGCCTTGTAGAGCCCGACGAGCCCTTCCTGGATGAGATCGTCGGCGTCGCCGCCGGCCAGGAAGTACGAAGAGGCCTTCAGACGGACGAACCCGTAGTAGCGCCGCACGATCGCGTCGTAGGCCACCGGGTCTCCCTGCTTCGCCAAGGCGATTAGATAACCATCCTCAACCTGAAGTTGAGGGTTGGAGTACGGCGAAAGCCGAGCCACGAGTCATCCCTTCTCGACCCCTGCCAGAAGCGACCAGGATCGGTCCGATCGTGGCGCACTTACCTCCCCTGGCGCCTGTTTCCATGAAATTCGAGCGCGGTCGCTGAGCGGAGCGCACCCTCTGAGCGGTAAACCTCAAGCTTTACTCTACCGTTAATCTCCCGCGCGGCAGAGTTACATAGCACCGCCTCGATGTCAAGCAATAACGGTCGTCGGTGCCGGCGGGACTCCTCGGCTCGCGGCGGTACCGAGATCGCCGGCGGCGAGTCCCGGGACCGCCAGACCTGCAAAAGCGCGCACTCGCCCTCCCCCGCCGGGAGCGTGCGCGTTTATCCAGCTGGGGCATGCACTTCCGCGCACGGCCGGGGGGCGGTCGCTCCGATGAGCGGTTTGCAGGTTGCGGGCGTGCCGGAGCGGGACCAGCGGGTCGTACGCCGGCTCTAGGCAGCCGGGAGCAGCTCGGGACCGTCCGGCCCGTCGCGGACCTCCCAGCCCTGCGCACGGATCGCTTCGCGCAGACGGTCGGCCTCGGCGTAATCCCGTGCTCTGCGGGCCTGCTCGCGAGCGTCGGCGAGCTCTGCCACCTCGGCCGGTGCCGGGACGTCGTCCACCTCGAGCAGGTCCTCGAGCCCGAGCACGGAGAGCATGTCGCGCAGGTCGGCGTCGCCGGTGCCGGACTCGGCCCGGTTCGCCTCGGCTACCCAGTCGAACACCGCGGCGAGCGCTTCGGGGGTGTTGAAGTCGTTGGCAAGCGCGTCGAAGAACCGCTCGTGCAGGGGCGCCGACCACTCCGGCGAGGGACCCGGCGCCAGCCGGCGCCCGGCTTCCCGGATCCGCTTGACCCGCGCCTGGGCCTCGGTCAGGCGCTCGTCGTCGAACTCGACCGGCTTGCGGTAGTCGCTCGAGACGAAGTACATGATCAGCGCATCGCGGCCGAAGGCATCGAGCGCCTGGTGCAGAAGGAAGATGTTGCCGACCGACTTGGACATCTTCGTTTGCGCCAGCCGAATCATGCCGTTGTGGACCCACAGCTTGGTGAGCGGAACCCCGTGCGCGGCGCGCGTCTGCGCGGCCTCGTTTTCGTGGTGGGGGAAGATCAGGTCAGACCCGCCGCCGTGGATCTCGAACCCGACGCCGAGCAGCGCCTCGGCCATCGCCGAGCACTCGATGTGCCAACCGGGCCGGCCTCGCCCCCACGGCGCGTCCCAGGCGGTGTCCTCGCCTTCCTTCTGCGCCTTCCACAGCGCGAAGTCGGCCGGATCGCGCTTGCGCTCGGCCCCCTCCACCCCTTCGCCCTGGTCCATCTCGTCGAGGTGGCGGTGGGACAACTCGCCATATTCCGGGTAACTACGCACCGAGAAGTAGACGTCGCCATCCACGGCGTAGGCATGATCCCGCGCGATCAGCTTTTCAATCAGCTCGACGATCTCCTCGATCGTGGCGCTGGCGCGCGGCTCATGGTCGGGCCGGCCGAGCCCGAGCCGGTCGGTATCCGCGATGTACGCATCGGCCATCTCCAACGCCAGCTCGTCGCTGGGCGTGGGTGGGGTCGCCACTTGGGCCGCCGCGTAAATCTTGTCGTTGACGTCCGTTATGTTCGTAACGAATGTGACGTCGTAGCCCTCATGGACGAACAGACGTTTCAGCAGCGAAAAGACGACGAAGGGGCGAGCGTTGCCGACGTGGATCCGGCCATACACGGTCGGGCCGCATGTGTAGATCCCGACCCGGTTTCCGTCGCGGGGCTGGACTGGCAGCACCTGACCGGTGCGCGTGTCGTGCAGGCGGATGACTCTTCCCACGTTGCGCGCACAGTAGCGCCAGGCGACACTTCTGGCCGGAGCGGGCGGTAGGGTGGCCGCCGTGGCTGGGAGGCCGGAGCAGACGCGACGACTGAGCGTCGTCGACCAGGCCTTCCGATCCCTGCCAGATCGCTTCCTGGGCGCCGATCCGGGCTTCGACGCCACCTACCTGATCACCCTGTGCGATCTCGGGCACGCCTGGGAAGTGCGCTGCACGAGCCGGTCCGCCCGCGTCCGCCCCGGAGGAACGCGCCGGCCTCCTGACGTGACCCTGACCACCGACTCCGATACTTGGATGCGGCTCCGCTGCGGCGAGTTCTCGGGCGTGGAGGCGTTTCAGCGCCGACTGCTGTCCGTGCGCGGCAACCTTGACGATGCGATCGCCTTCGAGGGCATGTTCAGGTTGGTGGGCGGTCGTCCGCCGCTGCTCCAGATCCACGCCATCCCGGTCGGGCGTCACCGGATCTCGACCCTCACCATGGGGCATGGTCCCGACGTCTTGCTGCTGCACGGCCTCGGCGGCACCCGCGCGTCGCTGTTCGAGACGGCCGCGGCGCTGAGCCGTGCATATCGCGTGCACGTGCCCGACCTCCCCGGATTCGGCTCGTCGTGCAAACCGGCCCTCGGCGGCTACAACGCGCGCTGGTTCGCCGACATCATGCTCGGGCTGATGGACCAGCTCGAGATCGAGCAAGCACATGTCGTCGGCAACTCGATGGGCGGCCGAGTCGCGATCGAGCTTGGTCTCCTCCAGCCCGAGCGGATCCGCTCCCTCGGGCTGCTGTGTCCCGCCGTGGCCTGGCTCAAGCGTGGGCTTCATCCGATCGTCCGGGTCATGCGCCCCGAATTCGGTCTGCTCCCGCACGCCATCCGCCGGTCGATGGTGGCGGCGCAGTTCTGGCGCCTGTTCTATGACCGCGACTCGATGGACCCCGCCGTGGCCGACCTGGTCGTGGACGAGTTCCAGCGCATCTACCACACCGCCGGAGCGCGCTATGCGCTGTTGGCCAGCGCTCGCAACATCTACCTCGAGGCTCCGTTCGGCCGGTACGGCTTCTACCGCCGGCTGTCCGACCTGGAGCCGCCCGCGCTGTTTGTCTGGGGCAGCCACGATTGGCTCGTGCCCCCAGCGTTCTCGCGCCACGTGCGCGAGTCGCTGCCGAGCGCCGAGCAGGTGATCATCGATCGGTGTGGCCACGTGCCGCAGGTCGAGTGGCCTGAGGAGACGAACGCGCTGCTCGCCGATTTCTTCAAGCGGGTCGAGCAATCCGAGCCGCGACGCGCACCGTCGGCCGGGACCCGGCGCGCCGAGGCGGCCTGATCACTACCTTCAAGCCTTGATGGCCGAGGCCCGAACGACCACGTCCGACAACCGCAACGGTCACGAGCCCGATGTCCCGACCGAGCCATCCGCCCCGCCCGGGCCCGACTCGCTGCTAACGCGCGCCTGGCGCGAGCTCGCCGGCTCGGTCCAGCGGCGCATCCCCCGGGCCGACCTCGACGAACGGGATCCCGACTACATCCGCGAACAGCTGCCGTTGTTCTGGCTGTTCTCGAGCTTGTGGTTCCGGGGCGAGGTGCGCGGCCTCGGAAACATCCCCGACGAAGGCCCCGTCCTGCTCGTCGGCAACCACTCGGGCGGGAACATGATCCCGGACACGATGGTGTTCACGGTCGCGTTCAGCACCTACTTCGGCGTCGAGCGGCCCTTCTACCAGCTGGCCCACAACCTGGTGCTGTCGCTGCCGGGCTTGAGCTGGCTGCGCCGGTTCGGGACGGTCGCGGCTTCGCACGAGAACGCCCGCAAGGCGCTCTCCTCGGGTGCAGCGCTGCTCGTCTATCCGGGCGGCGATTATGAGGTGCACCGTCCCAGCTGGGAGGGCACCCGGGTCGATTTCGGCGGCCGCAAGGGGTTCCTGCGCCTCGCGCTCGAGCAGGACGTCCCGATCGTGCCGGTGGTCGCGATCGGGGGCCAGGAGACGGCGCTGTTCCTCACCCGCGGCGAGCGGCTGGCTCGCCTGCTCGCGCTCGACCGAGTGCTGCGCCTCAAGGTCCTACCGATCTCGATCTCGTTGCCCTGGATCGTGAACGTGGGCGACTTCGGGCACATACCGCTGCCGGCCAAGATCACGATCGAGACCCTGCCGGCGATCGACCTGCGGGCCGAGTTTGGCCCCGATCCCGACGTCGATGAGGTGTACGACCACCTCATCCGTCTGATGCAGGACGCGCTCGACGCGCTGGCCGCCGAACGTCGCTTCCCGGTCATCGGATGAGAGTCAACGCAAGCAGGCTCCTAGCGGCTCCGATCGAGGACGTGTGGTCGATCGTCACCGACCCCGAACGCGTGCTTGGCTACATGTCGGGCGTCACCCGGTGGGAACTCGCCGGCGATCTGCGCACCGGGCTCGGCGCCCGGTACCGCATCCTGTTCCGGGTCGGCGCGGCCGAGGTCGGCGGGCTGGTCGAGGTGGTCGAGTTCGAGGAGCCGTACGACCTCGCGTGGACATCGGTGACCGGCCTCGATCACCGGGGCCGCTGGCGCCTGCGCGAGGCGCCCGGTGGCCGCACCCGGGTCGAGTTCCGCCTGGCCTACGTGGTCGCCGGTGCCGCCCTGAGCGGCTGGCTGGCCGAGCGGATCGCCGCCCCGACCGTCGCGGGCCACGTCAAGCGCACCCTCCAGCAGCTCGAGCGCCTGGTCGAGCACGAGCAAATGCGCGCGCGAGCGGCCCGGCGCCGGGGAAGCCCCGCGCGAGGCTGACTCGGGCCGGGGAACAGCCGCGGTCGGCGCGCAGCGCGGCAGAGCCGTCGACCTGCACAACATGACATTCCCCGGAGTTTCGTCGGGCCTTGGCATGGAGTGCACCCCGCACGTGCATGCGATGCCACGGCCGGCGTCCGCCGCGTCCAATGGCAAGTTGTGCACGTCAAGCTCTGGGAGGGGCCCACGTCGCCGAGCAGAGCAGGTTGTGGATGCGATTTCACGCGCCGGCGGCGGGCGCGAGGTGTTATCGCTCGACCGTGGCGATCGCCATCGCGACCGCGCCCTCCTCGCGGCCCACGAACCCCATGCCTTCCCCACGGGTCGCCTTGACGTTGACGTGCTCGGTCGAGATCCCGAGCGCCTGGGCCAGCGACGTCTGGATCTCCTCCCGCACCGGCGCGATGTGCGGGCGCTCGATCACCACGGTGGCGTCGACGTGCAGGATCGTCATGCCGCGGTGCGTGAGCATGGCGACGGTGGTCTGCAGCAGCTCGAGCGAGTCGGCGTCGCGGTAGCGCTCGTCGCTATCGGGGAAGTGCTGGCCGATGTCGCCGAGCGCCGCCGCGCCGAGCAGCGCGTCGATGATGGCGTGGGTGAGCACGTCGGCGTCCGAGTGGCCGGCCAGCCCACGATCATGCGCGAGCTCAACGCCGCCGAGCACGAGCCGCCGGCCCGGGGCAAAGGGGTGGCAGTCGTAGCCGAGGCCGGTCGTGACCGTGCCGCGCCCGTCATCGGGAAGGGCCAGGGTCACGCGCGCGCCTCCGCCAGCAGGAGCTCGGCCAGCCTCAGATCGGTCGGCGTGGTGATCTTCAGGTTGGCGGGCGAGGACTCGACCACCTCGACCCTTCCGCCGGCCCGCTCGATCAGCCACGCGTCGTCGGTGGCCGCGGCCAGGGTCTCCGCACCGGCGTCCAGCAGGGCCCGTTCGAGCGCTGCTCGCCGGAACACCTGTGGGGTCTGCACCGCCCATAGGCGCGCGCGTTCCAGCGTGCGGGTCACCGTGCGCCCGTCAGCCACATCGACCTCCTTGATCGTGTCCGACACCGGAGCGGCGGCGACCACGGCGTCGGCCCCGGAACGTTCCAACTGGGCCAGGGCACGCTCGAACAGGCGCGCCGGTGCCAGCGGGCGCGCCGCGTCGTGGACGACGACGGGGTCGCCGGCCGGACACGCCCGCAGGGCCTCGCGCACGGACGCCGAACGCGCCGCACCGCCGGCCACCGCGATCGTTCCCTCCGGAGCTGCGTCCAGCGAGCCAACCGGCAGGGCGACAACGATCCGCTCGATCCCCGCCACCGAGCGCAGCGCCTCGACGCTCCATTCCAGCATCGGTCTGCCTCCCAGCGTGACGAGCGCCTTGGGCCTCCTCGACCCAAGGCGCTCGCCACGTCCGGCGGCCACAATCAGCGCGACCGCCATGCGCTTCGTGGCGCGTGACTACTTGGCGGCGACGGTGACCTTCCCGTTCTTGCCGTTCTTACCGTGGTAGGACTCCAACAGGAGGCCCTGGAGGTACTCCTCGACCCCGTCCTCGTCCATCTCGAGCGCGTACATGAGCTCGGAGGCGAGGATCTTCTTCGCCCGCGTGAACATCTGTTTCTCACCGGTCGACAGGCCCTTCTCGGCCTCGCGGAGGGCCAGGTTGCGGACCACTTCCGCGAGCTCGTAGATGTCGCCGGTCTTGATCTTGTCGCGGTTGTACTTGAACCGACGGTTCCAGTTCTTGGGCATCTCGGAGCACTCGTCCTGGAGTACGCCGAGCACCTTCTGGACGGTCTCCTCGTCGATCACGCGCCGCAGTCCGGCCAGCGCCGCGTTCTCGGTCGGGACCATTACGGTCATGTCGTTGTGCAGGATCTTGATCGTCAAGTACTCGCGCCGCTCGCCGAGGATCTCCTTTTGCTCCTTGCGGATGACCTTGCCCGCACCGTGGTGGGGATAGACGACGTTGTCGCCGATCTCGAACTCGATGTGCACGACTTCCTCGACGATCTCGAGGTCCTCCAGTGGCTCTTCCATTAGCTCTGTGATGGTGTCCTCCTCTTTCCGGGACGGACGGGGCGCAAGCACCCGCGCCCGACCTTCTCCCTTAGCAACTACGTTTGCAGGTACCTGTCGACCAGGTTGATCTCCTGCTGTCGGCGAAGACCTTCGCGGATGTCCTTCGCCCTGATCTCGCCGACTCCGTCGACGGTCTCGAGCTCGCCATCGGTAGCGGCGAGCAGCTCCTCGAGTCCTCCGAACTCCCCGACGATCCGCTGCACCACCATCTTGGGCAGGCGAGGGATCCGCCCCAGGATGCGGAAACCGCGGGGCGAGGTCGGGTAGTCGAGGGTGTTCAGTTTGCGGTCATAGCCGAGCAGCTCGGCCAGGCGACCGAAGTCCAAGAGGTCCTGATTGGGGAGGCGCACGAGGTGGTCGAACGCCGTCGCGAACGTGTCGTCGGTGTCCTCCATCAGGTAGTCGTGAACGAGCGCGGCCTTGTCGGCCGACACGCCCACCATCGTCTCGTCGAGTTGCATCTCGATCAGGCGGCCCTCGGTTCCCAATTCGACTATGTAACGCTCGATCTCCACCGCCATTCGCGTCACCAGCTCGGCCCGCTGGAGCACGGTGAGGACATCGTGCAGCGTCGCGCCGCCTTCGAACTCGAGCGCGGTCAGGCGGGTGGAGACCTGGTCGAGCCGGCTGCGGTACTTGTCGAGGGTGGCCAGCGCCTGATTGGCCTTGGCCAGCACCACGGGGATGTCCTCGAGGATGTACTTGATCCCGTCGACGTAGAGGGACACGACCTCGCGGCGCTCGGAGATCGCCACCACGAGCGCGTCGGTTTGCTTGGAGACGCGCTCAGCGGTGCGATGCCGGGTGCCGGTCTCGAAGGTCAGGATGGTCGGGTCGGGCGTCAGCTGGACATTGACGTGCACGATCTTGGTGGCATTGGAGCTCAGCACGATCGCGCCGTCCATCTTGGCCAGCTCGTAGAGGAGCGCCGGCGAGTACTCGAGGTCGAGCTTGATCCCGCCCGAGAACAGGAAGGCAAGCTCGTCGGGGTCGCCGATCACGATCAGCCCGCCGGTACGGGCGTGAAGGATGTTGTCGATCCCCTCGCGGAGCGCCGTTCCGGGGGCGACCATCTCCAGTGCCCTTACCAGCCGGGAATCCTGTCGAGATTCGAGCTCTCCCTTGAGCTCTTCCCCGGAACGCGGCGGCATCAAGGCCGATTTTACCGCTTCTTCACCGCCTACGACCCAGCCCCGGGCGGGGCTCAGGCCGCGAGCGCCCCGGGCCGCACGCGCTCGAAAGCCCCCGCAAGTGCCGCCCGCAGGGTGCGGTGCGCGTTGGGTTCAAGCACCGGCTCGAGCCCGAACTTGGCCGCCTCGGCCAAGCGCCGGTCGGCATGGGCGACCGAGCGCAGCTCGCCGGTCAGCCCGAGCTCGCCGAAGCAGGCCAATGGCTGCCCGTCAGAGCCGCCGAGCGCCACTCCCTTGACTGCACTGGCCACGGCCAGGGCCACCGCGAGGTCCGCCCCCGGCTCGTCGACCCGCACGCCGCCGACCACGTTGACGAACACGTCAGATGTCCCGGCACCGATTCCCGCGTGGCGACCCAGCACGGCCAGCACCAGCGCGAGACGGTTGCGGTCAAGTCCCGAAACGACCCGCCGGGGCGGGACGAGCTCCGAGCTCGACACGAGCGCCTGCACCTCCACGAGCAGCGGTCGAGATCCTTCGATGGCGCACAGGACGACGCTTCCGGGGGCGCGGGTGGCCTCGCCGACGAACCGCGCCGAGGCGTCCAGCACCTCGACCAGTCCGTCGTCGCGCATCTCGAACACGCCGGCCTCGTTGGTCGACCCGAAGCGGTTCTTGATCGCGCGCACCGTGCGATAGGTCCGCTCGCGCTCGCCCTCGAACTGGAGCACGCAGTCGACTAGGTGCTCGAGCACGCGCGGTCCCGCCAACGCGCCGTCCTTGGTCACGTGCCCTACGAGCAGGACGGCGATCCGCAGCGCCTTGGCCACGCGCATCAGCTCACCCGCCACCTCGCGGACCTGCGCCACCGAACCGGCGGCGCTCGACAGCTCGGCCGCGTGGAGCGTCTGCACCGAGTCGATCACGCACACCTCGGGCCGCTCGTGCTCGAGTGTCGCGAGCACACGCTCCAGATCCGTCTCGGCGATCACGGGGACCCCGAGCGCGCACGAGTGCAGCCGCTCCGCGCGCAGCCGGATCTGCGCGGCGGACTCCTCGGCGGACACGTACAGCGTCCGCCGTCCGGCCTCGTGCAGATTCGCCAGCACCATCGTCGTGAGCGTCGACTTCCCGATGCCGGGAGAGCCACCGATCAATACCAGCGATCCGGGGACGATGCCGCCACCGAGCACGTTGTCGAGCTCGCCGATGCCCGTCGCTAGGCGCACCTGCTCGACCGCGTCCACGTCGCGTAGTGCGACCGGCTTCACCGCGGCGCCGCCGTTCAGGCGCGGGCCACCGCCCCCCGAGCCGCGCCCCCCTCCCGAAACCCTACGCACCTGCTCGACCAGCGAATTCCACTCCCCGCACCCGGGGCACTGCCCCGCCCAGCGGGTGCTCTCGTGGCCGCAGGCCGAGCAGACGTGGATCGATGTGGGACGCGGCATGCCTCAACCGAGGCTACGCCGCACTCCCGACGGAAAGCGCGTACGCGGCGGCGTCCTCCACGCGATCGTCCCCCCAGAAGAGCTCCTCACCGATCGCCACCGTCGGGACCCCGAACACCCCGAGCGCGTGGGCGGCCTCGGTCGCCTCGCGCAGCGCGCGCTTGATCTCCGGGTCGCGCATCGCGTCGTGCGCCTCGTGACGACCCAGGCCGGCCTGCGACGCCGCCGACAGCACGTGCGCCTCGATGCTCATCTCGCGGCCCCGCTGGAACTCGTCGTGGAACAGCTGCCGCGCCAGCTCGTGGCCGCGTCCGATCTGAAACGCCCACGTCACGGCGCGCATCGCGCCGAGGTAGTTGGTCGGCCACGGGTCCGGCCACATGATCGGGGGGAGGCCGTAGCCTCGAGCGCGGCGCTCGATCCCGGCCATCCCGGCCTGGCGGCGCCGGTAATCGCCGAGCGCCCACGAGCTCCGGCCGGTGAGCTTGAACAGGCCGCCCAGCAGCACGGGCCGCCAGGTGACCGGCCCGGGCAGGACCCTCTCCAGCCGCTCGGCGGCAAGGTACGCGTACGGGGACCCGATGTCGAAATAGAACGTGGTGGGCGGCACTGGGCTTGAAACGCGCGTCACCGGCTGCGTGTGAGACGTTCGGTAAACTGAACGATGCGTTCTCTATGTTAGCGACCGGATCCCCATCCCGACCCCAAGACGTGCTCGCCGCGAACCTCCGACGGATGCGCATCGCCCGTCGCCTCTCACTCTCGGAGCTGGCTCGCGCCACCGGGATGAGCAAGGCGACGCTCTCGAGCGTCGAGAGCGGCCGCTCGAACCCGACCGTCGAGACGCTCGCGGCGCTCGCTGGAGCGTTGCGCGTTTCACTTGGCGAGCTGCTGGAGGAGCCGCCGCTGGGTGAGATTCGCGTCGTCCGGGCCGGGCATCTCGATCGCCTCGAGGAGGGTGGCGTTGCCCTGTCAGAGCGCGTGTGGGGCCCGCGCGAGCTCGAGGAGCCCGAGCTGGCGCCGGCGGGGACCCGCGTCGGCGTGTACGTGCTGGACGGCAAGTTGATCGCCGGGCCCGTCGAGCGGCTCACCGAGCTGGCCCGGGGCGACTACGCGTCGTTCCAAGTCGATGTGCCGCACGTTTACGAGACGGAGCGGACCCGGGCACGGGCGCTGGTTCTCACGTACGGAGCATGAGACGCGTTATGGGTCGTGAGATGCGGGCGATCACGATTCGGGAACTCCTTCCCTCGGACCACCGAGCGGTCGCGTTTGCGTTCGCACACCTCAGCGCGCAGTCGCGCTATCAGCGCTACTTCAGCCCGAAGGACGAACTGGCCCCGCGCGAGCTCGCCCGGCTCATGAGCGTCGACCATTGGCACCACGAGGCGATGATCGCGTTCTCGCCATCACCGCGGACGCCAATCGGGGTCGCCCGCTACGTGCGCCTCGACGACTTCGAGGCCGCCGAGGTGGCAATCGAGGTGGTCGACGACTGGCAGCACCGAGGCGTGGGCACCGCGCTCCTGGCCGCGCTCAGCGAGCGGGCACGGGGCGCCGGCATCCGCCACTTCCACGTATCGATGCTGCGCGGGAACCGCGGGGCGCGAGCGCTGCTCAGCCACTTCGCGCCGGCGACGGTGTTGGCCGCCGCCGGCAACGTGGTGGAGCTGAGTTACTCGCTCTCGCCGGGACCGTCGGTGCCCGTGGGCTCCTCGGCGGCGGGCGCGTCCTCGCCGCCCTCGCCGCCGTCGCCCTCGGCACCGACCGCGACCGGGGTCGGCTTGGGCGCGGGCTCGATCACGGTCAGCCGCACCTCGGCTTCACCCTGGCCCGAGCCGTCGCCGTCCGTCGTCTCGACCATCACGGTCGAGCCCGACGGGACCTGCGAGCGCAACACGAAGTCCGCCAGCGGATCCTCGACATAGCGCTGGATCGCGCGGCGCAACGGCCGGGCGCCCATCGCCGGGTCCCAACCCTTGTCGACGAGCATGTCCTTGGCCGGCTCGGACAGCTCCAGCTGGAGCTCCCGCTCGGCCATCGACTCGCGGATCCGCCGGAGCAGCAGGTCGACGATCTCCTTGATCTCGTCCTTGGCGAGCTTGTGGAAGACGATGACCTCGTCGATCCGGTTCAGGAACTCGGGCCGGAACACCTTCTTGAGCTCGCCCGTGATCCGGGTCTTCATGTCGTCGTAGGTGATGCCGGTCTCGTCATCGGACACCGCGAACCCGAGCGGGGTGTTGCGTGCGATCTCGGAGGCGCCGATGTTCGAGGTCATGATCACGATGCAGTGACGGAAGTCGACCGTCCGGCCCTGCGCGTCCGTGAGCCTGCCGTCCTCCAGGATCTGAAGCAGGATGTTGAACACGTCGGGGTGGGCCTTCTCGATCTCGTCCAGCAGCAGCACGCTGTAGGGCTTGCGCCGCACGGCCTCGGTCAGCTGGCCGCCTTCGTCGTAGCCGATGTAGCCCGGAGGCGAACCGACCAGGCGCGAGACCGCGTGCTTCTCCATGTACTCGGACATGTCGATCCGGATCATGGTGTCCTCGTCGCCGAACAGGAACTCGGCCAGGGTCCGCGCCAGCTCGGTCTTGCCCACGCCCGACGGGCCTAGGAAGATGAACGAACCGGTCGGGCGCTTGGGGTCCTTCAGACCGGCACGACTCCGGCGGATCGCCTTGGAGACGACCTCGATCGCCGGGTGCTGGCCGATGACGCGCTTGTGGAGCTCCTCCTCCATCCGCATCAGCTTGGCCGTCTCGGCCTCGGTCAGCTTGAACACCGGGATGCCCGTCCACATCGAGACGATGTCGGCGATTTCCTCCTCGCCGATCGACGGACGCTCGGTCGACTCACCGGCCTCCCACTGCTCGGCAAGCTCGCGCTTGCGCTGAGTCAGCCGGCGCTCCTTGTCACGCAGATTTGCCGCCTTCTCGAACTCCTGGTTCTCGATCGCCTCTTCCTTGGCGCGACGGGTCTCCTCGATCTCGTCCTCGAGCTCCCGGTACACGGGCGGCGAGGTCATCGACTTGATCCGCATCCGGGATGCCGCCTCGTCGATCAGGTCGATCGCCTTGTCGGGCAGGAACCGGTCGGAGATGTAGCGGTCGGCCAGCTCGGCGGCAGCCTCGAGCGCCTCGTCGGTGATGTTCACCTTGTGGTGCTGCTCGTAGCGGTCGCGCAGGCCCTTGAGGATCTGGACCGTCTCCTCGGTGGAGGGCTGGTCGACGGTGATCTTCTGGAAGCGGCGCTCCAGTGCGGAATCGCGCTCGAGGTACTTGCGGTACTCCTCGAGCGTGGTCGCGCCGATCGTCTGCAGCTCGCCGCGAGCCAGCGCCGGCTTGAGGATCGAGGCCGCGTCGATCGCGCCCTCGGCCGCACCCGCGCCGACGAGGTTGTGCAGCTCGTCGATGAACAGGATGATGTCGCCGCGCTGGGTGATCTCCTTCATCACCTTCTTCAGGCGCTCCTCGAACTCGCCGCGGTACTTGGAGCCCGCGACCAGGGCGGCCAGGTCAAGCGTGTAGATCTGCTTGCCCTTGAGCAGCTCGGGGACGTCGCCGTGGGTGATGCGCTGGGCCAGGCCCTCGACCACGGCGGTCTTGCCGACGCCGGGCTCGCCGACCAGGACCGGGTTGTTCTTGGTCCGCCGCGAGAGGATCTGCATGATCCGCTCGATCTCGGTCTCACGCCCGACCACCGGGTCGAGCTTTGACTCGGCGGCGAGCTTGGTGAGGTTGCGCCCGAACTGGTCGAGCAGCTTGGAAGACTTCTTGCTCTCGCCCTGGGCGGCCGCCGCCGCACCAGAACCCGCGGCGCCGCGCTGACGGCTGCCGGGGCCGGAGAGCATCCGGATCACCTCGTTGCGAATCTTCTCGGAGTCAGCGTCGAAGTCGAGCAGGATGCGGGCGGCAACGCCCTCGTTCTCGCGCACCAGGCCGAGCAGGATGTGCTCGGTGCCGATGTAGTTGTGGCCCAGGCTGAGCGCTTCGCGCAGCGCAAGCTCGAGCACCTTCTTGGCGCGGGGCGTGAACGGGATCTGACCGGAGGTGACCTCTTCTCCGGATCCGACGATCCGGACGACCTGGGCACGGACGCGCTCAACCGTGATGTCCAGCGACTCGAGCACACGCGCCGCCAAACCCTCCTCCTCGCGCAACAGGCCGAGCAGGATGTGCTCAGTCCCGATGTAATTGTGCTTGAGCGTCCGGGCTTCTTCTTGAGCCAGGACGACTACCTGACGGGCTCGCTCTGTGAATCGCTCGAACATGGTTCTTCTCTCTGCGTGCGGTGGGCCTCTAGCTGCTCGGTTGAGGTGTGTTCCGGTCTCTCCTCCGCTACCTGCTGCGACACATGGTAGTTCGGCTCTGAGGGGACAACGACAGTTCCGTTCACCCACCTTGTCGGCTGCTAGCCGCACTTTGATGAGCGAAACGGTTCGCGTTTTCTCGGGCCATAGGCCAGTTTACCAACGGCCATACACGCGTCTGACGCAGCTCGCGCTTAGTCCGCGAAGTTCACGAGGCGTTCATGGGTCGCTTTTTGCGGAATGGTGACCGCCCGGACCCCCGCCCTGACCGCGCTCAATCGGGGCGCGAAATGTCATGTTTTGCACGCCAAACGCGCCCGCCTCCCCCGCTTTCTAAAGCCGTTGGGACGAGGGGAGGGCCGCCCCGACCACCCGCAGGTGGAACCGAGCCCGGCGAGCCGGAGCATCGAGTTGGACCGCCAGGGCGGACCATGGGAGCACGTGCCCGGAGGCCCGACCGGACCCCTCGCGTCGAGCCCGCCTCCAAACCACATGACAAGCATCGGAGCGAGGGGTCCGGAGGGCCCTCCCGGTCACGTGCGACCTAAATACAACCCCTAATCCCTCATCGCAGGGAAAAGCACGACCTCTCGAATCGACCGCCGCCCCGTGATGACCATCACCAGCCGGTCGATCCCGATCCCGATCCCGCCGGTCGGCGGCATCCCCTGCTCGAGCGCCTCGAGAAACGCCTCGTCATACGGCTGGGCCTCCTCGTCGCCGGCACCGGCCGCGGCTCGCTGGTCCTCGAACCGGCGGCGCTGCTCGTCGGGGTCGTTGAGCTCGGTGAACGCGTTGGCGACCTCCAGCCCGCCGATGTAGGCCTCGAACCGCTCGACCAGCCCGGGCGCCGAGCGGTGACGCTTGGCGAACGGCGAGAGCTCGACCGGATAGTCCATCAGGAACGTGGGCTCGATCAGCGTCGGCTCGACGTGCTTGGACAGCAGCTCGTCGACCAGCTGCGCCCACGTGTCGCCCTCTGGGACGGCGAGGCCGCGCGCGGACATCGCACCCGCCAACGCATCCCGGTCGTGGGCCTCGAGGATGTCGATGCCGGTCCGGTCGCGGATCGCGTCGACCAGCTTCTCCCGCCGCCACGGCGGCGAGAGATCGATATCGCCCGCATAACCCGCCTCGGACGCGACGTAGGCCACGAGCCGCTCACAGCGCGAAGCAACATCGAGATAGTCGGCGTACGCCTCATACCACTCGAGCATCGTGAACTCGGGGTTGTGGGTCGAGTCGACGCCCTCGTTGCGGAAGTCCTTGCCGAGCTCGTAGACGCGCTCGAGCCCGCCGACGATGAGCCGCTTCAAGTACAGCTCGGTCGCGATCCGCAAATAGAACGTTCTATCTAGAGCGTTGTGGTGGGTCGTGAACGGCCGGGCCAGCGCGCCGCCATAAAGCGGCTGCAAAACCGGGGTCTCGACCTCGATGAACCCCTCGGCATCGAGGAACCGGCGGACCGCGGAAACCACCCGCGCGCGGACGATGAACAGCTCGCGCGCCTCCTCGTTGGCGATCAGATCGAGCTCCCGCCGCCGGAACCGCGTCTCCACGTCGGTCAGGCCATGGTGCTTCTCGGGCGGCGGCCGCAGCGACTTCGCCAAGATCGTGAACGCCACCACCCGCAGCGTGAGCTCGCCCCGCCGGGACATGAACGCCACCCCGTCGATCCCGACAAGGTCCCCGAGATCCAAGCCCAACAGCCGGTCCATTCCATCGGCACCGAGCTCATCGACGCGCGCCTGGAGCTGGATCCGCCCCGAGCGGTCGACCAGATCCAAGAAGGCCATCTTGCCCTGCCCGCGCCGCGCCGCCAGGCGTCCAGCGACCCGGTGGCGGACCGTGGTCTCCTCACCGCTCGACAACCCCGCGTGGGCCACGCGCACGGCCGCGATCGGCTCGACCCCATCGAACTCGTGGGGGAATGGGTCGATCCCGGCGGCGCGCAGCGACTCGAGCTTGCGCCGACGCGCCGCGAGCAGCTCATCGGAGGAGCCCTCGGTTCGATCGGTGCTCATGGCCGGAGGGTGGGCGACTGGGTGGGCGGGGCCCTATGTAACGACGTCGATCTTGGTGATCTTGAGGTGCCGCTCGCCCTTTGGCGTGGTGATCACGACCTCGTCGCCGCGCTTGCGGCCGAGCAGCGCCTTGCCCACCGGTGACTCGTTGGACAGCTTGGCCTCAGCCGGGCTGGCCTCGGCCGACCCGACGATCGTGTACTTCGTGGACTTGCCGCCATCGTCCTTGACGTGGACCACCGAGCCGACCCGGACCTCATCGGTGCTCAGATCCGACTGGTCGATCACCGTCGCCGAGCGCAACTTCTCCTCGAGGCTGGCGATCCGCGCCTCGAGCATGGCCTGCTCGTTCTTGGCGTCGTCGTACTCGGCGTTCTCGGAGATGTCGCCGAATTCGCGCGCTTCCTTGATCCGGGCGGCGACCTCGCGGCGGCGGGTGGTGGTCAGGTGGTCGAGCTCCGCCTTCAGATTGGCGAGCCCTTCGGGTGTGATGATGACGTCCTTAGGCATGACATAAACCTGTATTCGAGGGCGCCGCCGGCCGAGCGGCCAGCGGTCCGGACGAGAAAAAACCCGCCTGCTAAGCGGGGAATTCGCACACGACTGGGGTGCGTGGGCGGATGAGTATAGACACCCGCGGATCAGGGCTGGGGCCGTGGCCCTGGATCCCGCGAGACGCCCCTCGCGCCGCCTGATCTACGCCGCGGTCGCCAGCGCGCCGGCGTGCAGCAGCTCTCGGGCCGCCGCCAGCGAGGGCGCGGTCTGGAGCGCGGCCTGCAGGGCCTTGCCGCCGCCCAGCCGCTCGATGTACCAGGGATAGAACTTGCGCAGGTAGCGGGTGGCGCGCTCGGCGCCCAGATGCTCGACCGCGCACTCGATCACCCAATCGAGCTCGTCCACGATCTCGTCACGACCAGGCTCGTCCACCCGTCGGCCCAGGACCTGCTCGAACAGCCACGGGTTGCCGAGCGACCCGCGCGCCAGCAGCACCCCGGCGGCGCCGGTCTCCTCGAAAGCAAAGCGCACCGCCTCAGGGCTCTGCAACCCGCCGGAGACGAGCACGGGCACCGGAAGCTCCGAGACCAAGTCGCGGACCAGCTCATACCGCGGCACGCCGCTGTGGCGCTGTGAGGCGTGCCTTGGGTGGATCGAGATCCCGGCAACGCCGGCGTCGAACACGAGCCGGCGCGCGACCTCCAACCCGCTCAGATCGCCGGGACGCTGCCCGGAGCGAAGCTTCACGGTGACCGGCAGCCCACTCCCAGAAGCCGCCGCCCGTGCCACCGCCACGGCCCGAGACGGCTCCTCGAGCAGCGCCGCCCCGGCACCGGTCTTGCATACCTTGGGCACGGGGCAGCCCATGTTGATGTCGATCAGGTCGGCTCCGGCCGCCGCCACCCGTTCGGCCGCTGAGGCCATCACGTCCGGATCGTGGCCGAACAGCTGCACCGAGACGGGGTGCTCGTCGGGGTGAATCCGCAAGAGCTCGCGGCAGGTACGCTCGTTGCCGTAATGCACCGCGAAGCTCGAGACCATTTCCGAAACCACGAGCCCGGCCCCGTGGCGCTTGGCCTGCAGGCGCACGAACCAGTTACCGATGCCGGCCAGCGGCGCCAGCACCACACGATTGGCAATCTCGACGCCACCCAGGCGCCACGGCTCGGCAAGGGACCGGGACATCGCCGTTTCATGGTACGAATCCAGGCATGAACCTGTTCGAAGCGCTGCGCCCGTGGGCCGAGGTCGTGTTCGAGCAGGTACCGGACCTCGAGCTGTTCGACGCCCACACGCACCTGGGCCAGAACGACCCCGACGGGATGAAGCAGACCCCCGAGGAGCTCATAGCCGCGCTCCAGATCGCAGGGGCACGCGGAGCGTTCACGTTCCCGTTCCACGAGCCCGACGGCTACCGCGAGGCCAACGACGCCGTGATCGAGGCGGCAAAACAATCGCACGGACTGCTCGTCCCGTTCTGCCGCGTCAACCCGCACGAGAACCCCTTGCCGGAGGCCGAGCGGAGCCTCGACAACGGTGCGCGGGGGATCAAGCTCCACCCTCGCGCCGAGCAGTTCACGCTCGATAACCCGGGCGTGAAGCCGCTGGTCGCACTGGCCGACGAGCGCTCGCTCCCGGTTCTGATCCACGCCGGCCGGGGCATTCCGGCGCTGGGCCTACACGCGGTCCAGCTGGCCGAGGAGTTTCCGAACGCCCGCCTGATCCTGGCTCACGCCGGAACCAGCGACCTGTCGTGGATCTGGCGCGCGGCTGCCGACCTCCCCAATCTGCTGTTCGACACCGCCTGGTGGATCCCGGCCGACCTTGAGGCGCTGTTCTCGCTCGTGCCGCCCGGGCAGATCGTGTTCGCCTCGGACGCCCCTTACGGCAACACCTTCATCTCCGCGGCGTTCCAGCTGCGCTGGGCCCTCCAGCTCGGTCTGAGCGCTGAGCAGACCCGCTCGATCGCGGCCGGACAGTCCCTGCGGATCGCCGCGGGCGAGCCGCTCCTGCCGGTCGGCCCGGCGCTCGGAGAACGAGACAGGGCCCCCCACCTGCTGCTCGACCGGGTCGCCTTCTTCCTGCTTTTCAGCGCCATGGGCACGATGCGCGGCGTCGACCCCACCGAGATGCTCGCGCTGGCCCGGCTGGCCTGCGACGTTCCCGACGAGATCGATGACGCCCCCGTGTTCGCCGCGATCCGCGGCCTGCTCGACGACTACGGGGCCTACGCGGCCGAACACCCCGAGGAGCGCCGGCGGATTACGTTCCTGATCCTGGCCGCGACGGTGGCGCGGACGCCGGATGTGCCAATTCCGCCGGGCGCGCTGGAGCGGAGTCTTGATTCCGCTCCCAGATCAGCCGCAGCCCGGTCAGCGTGAGCAGGTCGTCGACCTCGTCGATTGTCTCGCGGATGAACGGCACGAGCGCCCCGGCGAGTCCGCCGGTGGCGATCACGTGGGTGGTCGGGCCGAGTTCGGCGCGCAACCGGCGCACGATCCCCTCGACCTGACTCGCGAACCCGTACACGATCCCACTCCGGATCGCGTCAACCGTGTTCTTGCCGATCAGCGAGCGCGGCGGGGCGAGCTCGACCTTGGGCAGCCTGGCCGCCCGGTTGTACAGCGCGTCGATCGAGATCTCCGCCCCCGGGGTAATGATCCCGCCCAGGTACTCCCCGGCCGCCGAGACGACGTCGTAGGTGATCGCGGTACCGAAGTCGACGACGACGCACGTGTCGTGGACGCGCTCGTACGCCGCCACCGCGTTAGCCAGCCGGTCCGCACCGACCTCGTGCGGATTGTCGTAGCGGATCGGCATGCCCGTCTTCAGCGTCGGACCGACCACCAGCATCGGCGCGCGCAGGTAGTGCCGGGCCATCAGGGTCCACTGCTCGGACAGCTGCGGCACCGTGGTCGAGACGATCGAGCCGTCGACGTCGGCGAACGAGAGCCCGCGCAGACCGAGCAGGTTCTGGAGCGCGGCCCCGAGCTCGTCGCCGGTCGACTCGCGCACGGTGGCGAAGCGCCAGTGCTCCGTTACCGTGGCCTCGCCGTCGCGGAACAGCCCGAAGTGGGTCTGGGTGTTGCCGACGTCGACGACGAGCAGCATGCGCGAACCCTAGAGGAGCGGGTCACCCACTCGCCGCACCTCCTGACCGGGGTGGGCGGGATCCAAGACTTCCAGCGCGTCGGCGACCCGCCTCCCGTCCGGAAGGGTCAACGACGGGTCGAGCTCGAGCAGCGGCACGAGCACGAACCGCCGCGAGGTGACCTCGGGGTGCGGCAGGGTCAGGCGCTCAGACGAATACTCCAATGAGTCCAGCAGCAGCACGTCCACGTCGATCGGCCGGGGGCCGTGCCGCACGCCCCCGGGCTCCCGCCCGAGCTCCCGCTCGACGGCCTTGCAGGCCGCCAGCAGCTCGTCCGGTCCGTGGTCGGTATCGATCGCCAGGCACGCGTTGTAGAAGTCCCGCTGGTCGAGCACCAGTCCGACCGGCTCGGTCTCGTACACGGACGAGGAGGCCACCACGGTGACACCGTGCGACGGGAGCGCCGCCACGGCATCGACCATGTGCCGCCGCCGGTCGCCCACATTCGACCCCAGGCCGAGAAAGCCCGGCGTCACTTCACTCCGCCTCGCGCCACACCTCGACCGAGACCTCGCTCACCGGCAGGGCCATCGGGGGCTCGGGCTTGGCGGCCTTGATCCACACCGCCCCGACGTCGTAGCGCTCGAGCAGGCGGTCGGCGATCGCCGCGCACAGACGCTCGAGCGTCTTGTAGGAACGCTGCTGGGCGACCAGGTTCGCCGTCTCGCAGACCTCGGCATAGTCGACCGTGTCCTCGATCCGGTCGGTCACCGTGGCATCGCTCTCCCCCACGTCCAGCCGCAGATCGACTAGCAGACGCTGGCCCACCTCGCGCTCGGCCGCCGTCACCCCCACGTGGGTGAACAACGACAGGCCGCTGACCTCGATCGTCACCTCGGGCTCGGGGTGACCGTCCTCCTCGTCGTCCTCCTCTACCTCGTCGTACTCGTCTGGGTCGTCCATGGCGCGCTGACCGTAGCAGCCGTGACCGCCAGGGCGTCGCGAACCGGCCCGACGTCGTGAACGCGAAAGATGCGGGCGCCGCGCTCGTAGGCCAGCACCTGCGTGGCGATCGTGGCCGCGACCCGGTCGTCGACCTCGCGGCCGGTCAACCGCCCGAGAAAGCTCTTGCGGGAGGTCCCGATCAGCAGTGGCCGTCCCAGGTCGAGGAACTCGCCGAGTCGCGCGAGCAGCTCCAGGTTGTGCGCGACCGTCTTGCCAAAGCCGATGCCGGGGTCGACCAGGATCCGCTCGAGCGCGATCCCGGACTCGACGGCGAACGCCATGCGCTCCGCGAGGAACGCCTTGATGTCACCCACCACGTCGTCGTAGCGCGGGTCGTCCTGCATGGTGCGTGGCTCGCCCAGCATGTGCATCAGACAGCAGTCGGCGTCGGCGGCCGCGATCACGCCGGCCATCCCTGGATCGCCGCGCAACGCGGTCACGTCGTTGACCATGGTGGCGCCGGCCTCCAGAGCGCGGGCGGCCACGCCTCGCTTCGAGGTGTCAATCGAGATCCGGGCCTGGCATCCCGCGCCGATCAGCCCCTCGATCACGGGGATCACCCGGCGGAGCTCCTCGTCCTCGGGCACCGAGGGAGCGCCCGGGCGGGTCGACTCGCCCCCCACGTCGAGGATGTCCGCCCTCTCGGCCACCAGCGACAGTCCGTGCGCGATCGCGGCCCCGGCATCCAGATAGCGACCGCCGTCCGAGAACGAATCGGGCGTGACGTTGACCACGCCCATGATCGTGAAATCCGCACTACTCATCCGGCCACCGCCCGTGGCGGTCGAAGTACTCGCGGGCCTCCTCCTCGCGCTCGCGATCTCGGTTTGAGTCGACGCTCATCCGGTAGAGCCAGTTGATCATCCACACGATGATGGCCACGATCACGAGTCCGAGCCCGGCCCCGGCCGCCGCCGTCTTGCCGTGGCCGATCACGATCCCGACCACCCCGGCGACCGCGATGACCGCCGGCACCCAGACGCGCGTGACGCCCAGGATGATGCGCACGACTAGGTGCTGCTGATCACGGCGGTTGCGCATTCCGCGAGAGTAGTGTCCCGCAGCGTGCCGGTCTCATCGCGGGACGGAACTCTGCCTGGCGCTCGTAAGCGACCTCCAGGCGGTGGGAGCCTGCCCGGCACGCTCACTCGGCGGACGCTGCTGAAGGCGGGCGCCGGCGGTGCGGCCCTGCTGGCGACGCGCGGCCTCCCGGCTTGGGCAAGGTCGGTCGCGCGCTCCTCGAACCTGAAGGCACCGGACAGTCTCCCCTTCCCGTCCATCCCGGCCGGCACCCCGAGCCTGCCCGAGATCGAGCACATCGTCGTGCTGATCATGGAGAACCACTCGTTCGACAACCTGCTCGGGATGGTCCCTGACCAGGTCCCGGGCCGGCGGTCGGTCGACGGCTGGAAGCTCAGGCACGGCCGGCCCGTCAACGCGAACCCCGATGGCAGCGGCAAACAGATCACAGCGCAGCACGCCGGCTCGCCGTGCCAGCTCATCGGCAAGCCCAGCCAGACCTGGGACGCCAGCCACGAGGCATGGGACGGCGGCCGAAACGACGGGTTTGTCAGGGCCAGCGGCCCCGTGGCGATGCGGTTCTGGGACCGCCAGGACATCCCGTTCACTTACTCGCTGGCCGGGCACTTCCCGATCGGCGAGCGCTACTTCTGCTCGGTCCTGGGGCAGACCTTCCCGAACCGTTGTTACTTCTTCGCTGCCACGTCCTCGGGAACGATCAACGACACCTTCGCGCCGGCGCCGCCCGCCAACGGGACGATTTTCGACCGCCTCGACGCGCACGACATCGACTGGGCGATCTACTTCCAGGACCTACCGAGCCTGGCCATCGTCCCTGGCGCCGTCACCCTGGCCCGCGCCCCGCGCATCCGGACCTTCGACCATTTCCTGCCGGACGTCGCCCATGGGAGGCTGCCCCAGTTCACGTTCATCGACCCCAACTACTCCACCACCTCGGAGGAGGACCCGCAGGACATCCAGGTCGGCGAGCGGTTCATTGCCGAGGTGGTGCACGCCCTCATGGCGGCGCCAACGTGGAAGCGCACCGCGCTGTTCATCACCTACGACGAGCACGGCGGCTACTACGACCACGTCCCGCCGCCACGGGCGATCGCACCCGACTCGATCCCTCCCATGCTCACCGCCGGCGACGTCCCCGGCGCGTTTGACCGCTACGGCTTCCGGGTCCCGCTCATCGTGGTCTCGCCCTGGGCAAGACCCGGCTACGTCTCGCGCGTCATCCAGGACCACACGTCGATCACCGCGTTCATCGAGCGCAAGTGGAACCTGCCGGCGATGACCTTCCGCGACGCCAACGCCCAACCGATGACCGACTACTTCGACTTGAGCCGCGCAACGTTCGAGACGCCGCCCCAACTGGCGGCAGCGCCCAAGCTCGGTCCTGGCCTGGCCGAGTGCCTCGCCGCGGGCCTGCACCCGCCGCTGAGCGGCTCGGGCGGCCCAAGCTGAGTCCCGGGCCGGTCGGGCTACTCAGCGGTGCCGCCGGCGAGCCCAGGCCGCGGTAGCGGACGGGGGCTTTCGCGGCGCTCGCCGGCCGGCGTGCCGGGAATCGGCAGTTCGGGCGGCGCCGGAGCTTCAGCGCCGAACACGTCGGCCTCGGTACGACCGTCGAGGAGCGCTTCGAACTGCTCCTTCTCGATCGTCTCGCGCTTGACCAAGATCTCGGATAGCTTCTCGAGGTTGTCGCGGTGCGAGTTCAGGATGTCCTTGGCTTGCACGTGCGCCGCCTCGACGATCCGCCGGATCTCGTCGTCGATCTCGCGTGCGATCTCATCCGAGTAGTCGGGCTCGGCCGAGAACTCCCGGCCGAGGAACGGCATGCCGTGGTCGTGCCCGAACACGCGCGGGCCGAGCTTCTCGGACATACCGAAGCGCATGACCATCTGCTTGGCCGTCGCCGTGACCTTTTCAAGATCGTTCGACGCGCCGGTCGTGACCTCGCCGAACACGATCTCCTCGGCGGCGCGGCCACCCAGCGTCATCGCCAGCTGGTCCTGCAGCTCAGCGCGCGTGGTCAGGAACTTGTCCTCGGTCGGCAGCGAGATCGTGTAGCCGAGCGCCTGTCCGCGCGAGACCACCGAGATCTTGTGGACCGGGTCGGAGTTCGGGAGGTAGTGGCCAACCATCGCGTGGCCCATCTCGTGGTAGGCGGTGATCCGCCGCTCCTTGTCCGACATCACGCGGGTCTTCTTCTCGGGACCGGCGATCACGCGCATGATCCCTTCCTCGAGCTCGACCTGGGTGATCTCGCGCTTGCCGTTGCGCGCGGCGAGCAGCGCGGCCTCGTTGACCAGGTTCGAGAGGTCAGCGCCCGTGAAGCCCGGCGTCTGACCGGCCAGCGCGTCGACGTCGATCTCCCGCGCGAGCGGCTTCCCGCGGGTGTGAACGTCGAGGATCTTTCTGCGCCCGAGGCGATCCGGGCGATCGACCACGATCTGGCGGTCGAACCGGCCGGGACGCAGCAGCGCCGGGTCAAGGATGTCCGGACGGTTGGTGGCGGCGATCAAGATGATGTTGTCCTTCATCTCGAAGCCGTCCATCTCGACCAGCAGCTGGTTCAGGGTCTGCTCGCGCTCATCGTGACCACCGCCCAGGCCGGCGCCGCGGTGGCGACCGACGGCGTCGATTTCGTCCATGAAGATGATGCACGGCGAGTTCTGCTTGGCCTGCTCGAACAGATCACGCACGCGCGAGGCGCCCACGCCGACGAACATCTCGACGAAGTCCGAGCCGCTGATGCTGAAGAACGGCACGCCGGCCTCTCCCGCGACGGCGCGGGCGAGCAGCGTCTTACCGGTCCCGGGCGGCCCGTAGAGGAGCACGCCCTTGGGGATTCGCGCCCCCAGGGCCTGGAATTTCTTGGGGTTCTCTAGGAACTCCTTGATCTCGTGCAACTCCTCAACGGCTTCGTCGACCCCCGCGACGTCACGGAAGGTGATCTTGGGGGAGTCCACCGACATTCGCTTGGCGCGCGACTTGCCGAACGACATGACCTTGGACCCTCCGCCCTGGACCTGGTTCATGAGGAAGATCCAGAACCCGATGAAGATCACGAAGGGCAGGATGTAGGTCAGCAGCGAGAGCCAGCCGCTCGAGGCCTTGCCCTGGATGTCGAAGTCGCCGGGGTTCAGGTCCGCCGTGGCCTTCTCGATGATCTGCGGCGCGTAGGCGTCCGGGTAGCCGACCGTGTACTTGACCCCGCTCGTCGTGGTGACGTTGGCCGTGTTGTCCTTCTCGTGCAGCGACATGCTCTGGACCTGGCCGTGGTCCAGCTGGTAGATGAGGTCGCCGAAGGTCTGCTTCTCGGACTTACTTGAACTGCCGATCAGCTTCTGCGCGAAAAACGCCAGCACGACCACGATGAGGATCGGGAACGCTGCGCTCTTGAAAAACCTGCTCATGACGAAAGAATGATGCGCTCCGCGCGCCTGGACTCGGAGTCTTGAGCTGTCAAGCGTAGCATCTGGTCAGAGCCCGCCGAACAGGTACGCACCCCAGCATTCATCGTGCGTTCACTCCTTCAACGCGGCCACGAAGGGCAAGTTGCGGTAGCGCTCGTCGTAGTCCAGTCCGTAGCCGATCGCGAACCGGTTGGGAATCTCGAAGCCCACATACTTCGTCCGTAAATCGACCTTTTGACGGTCCGGCTTGACTAACAGCGCGCAGACCTCCAGAGAACGGGGGTTTCGCCCGGCCAAGTTGCGCAATAGGTATTGCAGGGTGAGGCCGGAATCGACGATGTCCTCGACGATCAGGACGTCCCGGCCCTCGATCACCGTGTCGAGGTCCTTGAGGATCCGGACCACGCCCGATGACTTGGTGGCCGAGCCGTAGGAGGCGACGGCCATGAAGTCGACCTCGCAGGGCACGTCGAGGTCGCGCATCAGGTCCGACAGGAAGAACACGGCACCCTTCAGCACGCCGACGAGCACCAGATCCTTCCTCTCGTAGTCACGCGAGACCTCGGCCGCCAGCTCGCACACGCGCCGCCGGAGATCCTCGGCGGGCACGAGGATCTCCCCGATCGCGTCGTCGCCTTCCACTGGTTGAGGATTTTATGTGGGTTTCGCTTCGGTGCAGCGACCGGGATCGCCATCGAGCCGCTCGCCTCGCTGAAAGGGTCAGCCGCGGCAGCTGAGCCGGACCGCCTCACGCGTGGCCGCGGTGACCTTGAAGCGCTCGGAAGTGGCCACCCCGGCCACCCACACGATCTCGCCACCAGACTCGACCACGGGCACGCCGGCGCGCTCCAGTCGGGGCACCTTGCTCGCCGTGAACAGATCTCCAAGCAGCTTGGTGCCCCCGAGCCCGAGCGGCGTGATGCGATCGCCCGGCCGCCACGACCGGACCACCAGCCCGGGCCCGAGCGCGGCGCGGTCGAGCACCCCGGGCTCGAGCGCCGGCGAGGCGAGCTCGCACCGCACCTCGACGGGACCGAACGCGACGCTGCCCGGGATCGCCAGGGCCACCGGCTGGGGCGTGGGCGTCTGCGGCTCGGTCCCGTCCGCCAGCCGTTCGATCCGGAGCGCTCCGTACTCGGCCACCGCCCGCAGCCCGCACCCGATGTCGAGCATCGCCGTGCCCCGCTGACTCAGGGCGGCCAGCTCGTCGGCCCGGCCGGCCGCCCCGGGCGCGAACCCGCCGGCCGCCTGGTCGGCCATACGCTGGACGACGAGCCGGCGCAGCGCGGCCGGCAGGTCGCGGAGCGTGTCTACGGAGACGCCCGCCCCCGCCCCCAGTACCTGATCGACCTGCGCGTCGAGTACGTCGGCCTCGTCGCGCAGGATCCCGGCCACGGCGAGCACGTTCTGCTCCGCCGCGGGGTGGATCCGCCGCAGCGCCGGAAACAGGTCGTTGCGAATCCGGTTGCGGGCGTATGCGCCGGACGCGTTGCTCTCGTCCTCGCGCCAGGACAGTCCGCGCGCCCGGCAGTAGGCCGTGGTGTCCTCGCGCGTGAGACAGAGCAGCGGGCGGACCAGCGCTCCCTCGCGGGGCCGCATGCCGAGCAACGCCCGCCGGCTGGGCGAGGAGGCCAGCCGGTAGAGGATCGTCTCGACCTGGTCGCTCGCGGTATGCCCGGTCGCCACATCCGCCCCACCGGCCAGTGCGTGCGCCTCGCGGTAGCGCGCCTCGCGCGCCCAGGCCTGCCGGTTACCGGCCGCAGGCTTGCCCGTCCGGCGCACCTCAAGGGCGACCCCGAGTGCATCGCACAACTCGATGCAGTGCCGCTCGTCCTCGTCCGACGCCACACCGCGCAGCCCGTAGTTGACGTGCAGCGCGGTGACCGCGTCTGCGCCGGCGATCCGCACCGCGAGGTCGAGCAGGCAGGTCGAGTCGCGGCCGCCAGAGAGCAGCACCACCACTTCCCGCGCCTCACACAGCAACCCCCCCGCGCGGACCTGCGCGGCCATCTCGGTCTCGGTCATCGCCGGTTTCGCTCGCGGGCGACGAACACCTCGGTCGACTCAGTGAAGCCCTTCAGGCGCACCTCTGCGATCCGGTCAAACTCGATCTCGCCCCGCGCCCGTGCCACCACGGGACGGGTTACCAGTACCTCCCCACCGGCCGCGCGCGCGGCCACCCGCGAGGCGATGTTCACGTCCCGGCCGTAGTAATCCCCGTCGCGGTACAGCGCGTTGCCGTAGTGGATGGCGATCCTCGGCAGGGTACGCCCCGGCTCGAGGCCCTGGAAGGCGACAGCCCACTCGCTGAGCGCCGCCGGGTCCGAGCCGACGATCATCGCCTCGTCGCCAATCGTCTTGATCACGCGCGCGTCCCCGGGCAGCGACCCCTCGATCGCGTCGACGAACCGCTCCACGACGTCGACCGCCTCGACCTCCCCCGCCTCCTCGGTCAGCCGGGTGAGTGACAGGCCTCCTGGAGCCGCCCCGTCGCGTCTGTTCAGGGTTGCACCGGACATCTCTGGACAGGAGTGCTACCCGCCGGGGCCGGACGATTGCACACCGAGCGCGTCACCCGAGGAGTCATAGTCGGCGGCGGGGCCTCGACGAGCACGAAGCCCCGCCGCCCGCGGGACTGACGGCCCGCTGCGTCGGCCGTTGGCGCTCGTCACGTTTCCGGCGGCGCCTCGCGAACGTGCTCCCCAGCTGGCCTGGGCAGCTCGTCACGCTCCGGCCTGTTGCCTGTTTTGGGGTGGGGTCTAGGTCTACTCGCCCGCGTCCGATCTGTCAATGCCAACGATGGAATTTGGGAAAACCCACCTCGGAAATCCACCCCCCAGTCACCACCTGCCCAGCGATAAATGACAATAGGTGGTGCATGGCCGCGCCGATCGGACTCCAGCCGACCGCCGAGCTCGCCGAGCGTGTCCTGCTCCCGGGCGATCCGGCGCGTGCGCTGCTACTGGCGGAGTCGCTAATCGACGGGGCCAGGATGTTCAACCACCACCGCGGCCTGTGGGGATACAGCGGCCGAGCGCTCGACGGCGAGCCGCTCACGATCCAGAGCACCGGCATGGGCGGCCCGAGCGCGGCGATCGTGATCCACGAGCTGATCGAGCTGGGCGCGCGGCGTCTGCTGCGCATCGGGACCTGCGGCGCGCTCCAGTCAACCCTGCACCTGGGCGAGATGGTGATCGCCACCGAGGCAGTGGCCGCCGACGGCACCAGCCGGGCCCTCGGCGCGGGCGAACGGGTCCCGGCCACCCCCGGGCTACTCGCGGCGGTGCAGGACAGCGCGGCCGCGGACGCAGCCCCCGTCACCGTGCACCAGGGGCCGGTCGTCTCGACCGACCTCTTCTACGACCGGCGCGGCCTCGAGTCGGGTTGGCACGCGGCCGGCGTGCTGGCCGTCGAGATGGAGGCCGCCACGCTGTTCGCGCTGGCCGCCGCCTGCGGGGTCGAGGCGGCGGCGCTCCTCACGGTGTCAGACCTCGTCCTGCCGGAGCGCGTGCGGATCGGACCGGAGGAACTCCAGAGCGCCGAGCGGCGAATGGGCCAGGCCGCCCTACGGGCGCTCGGCCTCGAGCCCCGGGCTCTGGGCGCTCAGCTCTGAGGCGCCCGCTCCGATCGCCGCCTCGATCCGCGCCACGCCCTCCTCGATTGCGGTCAGGCGGTGCTCGATCGGGCTGGACGCCCCCAGCTGGTCGATCCGCTGCTCGACGCGGTCGAGGCCGTCCTCGATCGTCTCGAGTCGCTGTGAGACGCTGCGCAGTCGGCGCGTCAGCCGTTCCAGGTCGCCCGCCGACGGGAGGTTGAGCGCGCTCATCGCGAGCTCCTGGGCGCGGGTGGCGCGCTCGCGGGCCTCGAACGTGGCCGAGAGCGTCCGGGTGACGACCGGGTTGTCGATTAGCCCATGCGCCACCTTGCCGATCGCCTCTTCGCCCTGCCGCGTAACCCGGCCCCGCAGGCTTTTTTCGTTGGTCATCTCGCGCCTCTCATTCGGTTGGTCGATCGGTTCGGCGTTGGCCGCCGCCGCCATCTGCGCAAAGTCTCCTCTTATTGACTATTCTAAGCCTCAACTTGAGGGTTAGTTGACGCGGACGATAGTTGACCGTCGCTACAGTGCCCGCGGGTTCGTGCCGATTCAAGGGCTGCCTGAGCTCCTCGTGGCGCCGCCACGCGCTCATATCCCGACAGACACCAGAACAGCCGACGGTTCCCAATTGCAAAGCTCGGCGTCACTCAGTAGCTTCCAGCCAAGCCTATCTGTGATCACTGCTGTAACGATTTTGTACGTGGTGGCACCTTGCGGGAGGACTAAGCCATCGTGTTGAAAAGGCGCAAACTGAGGTTCGCTGCCCTGGCTGTCGGCGCTGCCGTCGTCGTGCTTGGCTTGGCCTCGATCCCCAGCGCCTCAGCGGACGGATGCACGGTCACGATCACCGTCGCCGGCGGCCAGCAGTTCGTCTTCCAGAACGTGGCGCCCGGCACGGCGCCAACGTCGCTGCCGCTCCCGGTGAACCTCCCGATCACCAACGTCGTCCAGTCGTGCCCGCCGCTCACCGCGACGACGCCGGCCGCCACGGTCACCACGACTACGACGCCGACCACAACCTCGACCTCAACTTCCACGTCGACGACGCCCAAGGCGAAGCCGTCGCACGGCTCGTCTCCTTCGTCCACGAGCTCGACGACGCCGACGACCACCACCCAGACCCCGACCACCACCGGCGGCAAGGGCAAGGGCAACGGCAAGGGGAAGGGGAAGGGACTGGCGTCCGGGCTGGCCGGCCTGGGGACCGCTGGAAGCAACCTTAAGCGGCCGGGCGCGCCCAAGTCGAAGACCAAGCCGCACAAGTCGGCTCCGAAGCCGCCGCCGCCGGTCACTCCGAGCGGCGTACCGACACCGTCCAACCCGACCTACTCCTACGCCGTCCCCGGCCCCGCGCCGATCGGCGTCCCGAACTTCTTCATCGACAGCTTCCAGATTCCGCCCTTCCTGCTTCCGATCTACCAGGCGGCCGGCAGCGAGTACGACGTGCCGTGGCAGATCCTGGCCGCGATCAACGAGATCGAGACCGACTACGGCCGCAACCTGTCGGTGTCCTCCGCCGGCGCGGTGGGCTGGATGCAGTTCCTCCCCTCGACCTGGAAGGAGTGGGGCGTCGACGCGAACGGGGACGGCATCGCCGATCCCTACAACCCGGCCGACGCGATCTTCACCGCCGCCCGCTATCTGCACGCAGCCGGCGCCTCCAAGAGCATCCAGGGCGCGATCTTCGCCTACAACCACGCCGGGTGGTACGTGCAGTCGGTGATGCTGCGAGCCGAGCTGATCGGCGGCATGCCCAAGTCGTTCATCAACGCGCTGACCGGCCTGGTCGAGGGCGACTTCCCCGTCGCGGCGCCGGCCAAGTACGCCGACGACTCCGTGCTGAAGCTGGCCAAGACCCGGGTGAAGGGCTCCAACGCCGCCGTCACCGTCCAGTCGAACCCCGGCAGCAATGGCACGAATATCTACGCCAACGCCGGCTCGGCGGTGATCGCCGTCAACGACGGCAAGATCGTCAAGATCGGACAGAGCAAGCAGCTCGGGCGCTACATCGAGCTCCAGGACGCCACCGGCAACACCTACACGTACGCGAACCTTGGCTCGATCCCCAAGCTCTACCCGGTCCCCAAGCCCGTGCACGAGAGCGCCTCGCAGGTGGCCAAGGCCCTCCTGGCCCCGTCCTCACCGGCGCCGAGCGGGCCGGCCACCGCCGGCTCCCAGCAGGGGCCGAGCGTTCCGAGCGGCGCCAAGGCGAGCAAGGACGCCAAGAAGAGCTCGGCCACCTCGCTCCCGGTGACGCCAGCCACGACCACCCAACCCGCGACCACGGCGTCGGCCGCGGCCAGCTCGCCCCCGACGGCCACCCCGACGATCAGCACCCCGATGGTCAAGGAGCGGCTGTTCGCCAATCCGAACCGGCCCAACTCCTACGCCGCCGGCGGGAAGCTTCAGATCGCTCCGAGCGTGGCCGGTGGGTCACAGATCTCCAACTTCCAGGAGTACTTCTCCGACGTCCTGCACCTGTCGAAGAACCAGTACACGCTCGAGCCGCTCAAGGTCGGATCGGTCGTGGTCGCGGGCACGATCCTCGGACGGCTGGGTCAGGGCACGCCCACTAACGCCTCCCATCTGCAGTTCATGATCCAGCCGGCCGGCAAGGACTCGCCGTACATCGATCCCAAGCCGATCCTCGACGGCTGGAAGCTGCTCGAGGCGACCGCCGTCTACCGCGCCGCCGGCGTCAACCCCTTCGTCGGTACCCACGCCAAGAACCCCACGGTCGGCCAGATCCTGCTGATGTCCAAGCTGCAGCTCCAGAACCGTGTGCTCGAGGATCCGAACGTCCAGATCTACCCCTGCGGACGGCGCGACATCCAGGATGGCGCGATCGATCGCCGCGTCCTCGCCGTAATCGAGTTCCTCTCCGCCTCGGGGCTGAAGCCAACCGTGTCCGGGTTGAAGTGCGGAGCCACCCCCAACGGGTCCAATGGCATCGATGCCGCCGGCGCCACCGGCGAGAGTGTCGACATCTCGGCCATCAACGGGATCCCGATCCAGGGCCATCAGGGCGCGGGCTCGGTCACCGACATAGCCGTCCGTCGCCTGCTCACGCTCCAGGGCGCCAATGAGCCTGACCAGATCATCTCGCTCATGAGCTACAAGGGCCAGCCTGTGGCGGTCGACATGGCAAATCACGCCAACCGGATCCAGATCTCCTTCGCGACGGCCTACGGAGCCAATAAGCAGCTCTCGGCACAGGTCGCGAACATCCTCCAGCCGAACCAGTGGACGCAGCTGATCAACCACCTGAGTCAGATCAGTGAGCCGATCGTCCCGGTCGCGCCGAGCCAGTACGCCATCAAGACCGGCTCGTAGCAATAGCCTCCGCTCCATCGCTCCGTTCTTTCGTTTTGCCCAGGTCGAGCTGCCCTGGTCGCTCGGGCCGCCCGACGGTCGCTACCTGATCCGGCGCGACGGCGAGGGTCCCGACGGCACGCCGTCCCATGTGCTCGTGGTGGCGACGCTCGGAGCGCCGGAACGGCGCCATTTGCTGTCTGCGCGCAAGCAGCGTAAGGCTCAACCTGAGCCTGAGCCTAGCCCCGTCGTAACGGCGCGCGCAACCGTTATCGACGTCGGCGACCCCCTGCCCGACGCCGACCAGGCTCGAGCCTGGCTCGACGCCGCCGGCGAAGACGAGCTGGCGGCCGGACTAGCCGTGCTCAACCGGGCGCTCCACGCCCACCGCCTCGCCGCCGCCGATCCGCACGCCCACGGCGTCGGCCGCGAGGACCCGCTGGTGGCCCGTCTCGGCTACGGCGCCGGCGAGCAGGTGGCCGACGGACTGTGGACGGACGCGCGCCAGCTCGGCGATTCCGGAGCGCGTGGGCTTCGTCGCCGGCGCCGGATCCCGGCCACTCAGGCGCGCTTCGCGGCACTCCTCACCGGTCGCCAGACCGCCCTCGCGTGTGAGGAACTCACCCTGCGCGCCCGGCTGGATCTGGACGCCGGGCGCGACCGCGCGGCGGCCCTCCAGGTGCAGATCGCACTCGATGCCGCGCTGGCCGAGCTGCCGGCCGATCCGGCCGGGCCGGCGCTGGTCGAGCGCCTTGAGGAACTATGCGGCCTCCGCGAGGGGGTCGCGGCGGCGGCGCAGGCGGCGCTGGCCGGACCGCTGGACGGGTCCCAGCGCGAGGCGGTCGCGCACGCGCTGTCCCGGGTCGAAGCCGCGCTCAGAGCTCGGGTCGCCGCCACCCCCGAGTGACTACCGGACCGCCGCCAGCCCGAGTGACAACCAGACCACCGCCAGCCCCGAGTGACAACCCGACCACCGCTGCCAACCAAGGCCGCGGCCCCATGACCCCGACCGGCTCCTCTCGCCGACGTGACGGGCAATTTCCAGCATTGCCGACGCGCCCCACCGCTAGTGCAGGATCTTGCCTCGCCAGGGGGCAGAATCCGACATTCCGGCGGAGACCGCTCGCTAATGATGGAAATTGCCCCTCCGGGAACCCAGTCGGAGATGGGACGCGTCCGCGCCGGGCCGATACACGGCGACCGCCTAGGCGGCGCCCAGGCCCAGCGCCGCCAGCACCGCGTCGAGCTCGTCAACCACGTCGCCGCGCATCCGTACCGCCGCCCGCCGGTCCAGCGGGGTCGGGCCCTGGGTCAGGATCGCGATCTGTCCACCCGCGTCCAGGGTGATGTCCGGCAGCCCCGCCACCGGATAGACCTCGAGCGAGGATCCGATGCACAGCATCAGATCGGCGCCGGCGGCCAGCTGTTCGGCCCGTTCCATCGCCTCGAACGGGAGCAGCTCGCCGAACAGCACCACGTCGGGCTTGAGCGGCTGCCCACACTCGCAGCGCGGCACCCCGTCCCCCGCCCCCTGATGCCGCACGCGCACGTCTTCCAATTCGTAGCGTAGACCGCAGACAAGACACGACGAATGCGCGATCGACCCGTGCACCTCGACCAAGTTCCGCGTGCCCGCGCGCGCGTGGAGGCGATCGATGTTCTGAGTGATCACTGCGTCGAGCACACCGACTCGCTCCAGTTCGACCAGCGCCGCGTGAGCGCGGTTGGGGCGCTTGTCCCCGAGCGTCTGGAAGCGCTGGCCGTAGAAGCCCCAGAAGCGCGCGGGGTCGCGCCGGAACACGTCGATGTGGGCGACCTCCATCGGGTTGACGTTGGCCCACAGCCCGGTGCCCGGTGAGCGGAAGTCGGGTATCCCCGAGGGCACCGACACTCCCGCGCCGGTTAGGGCGATGACCGAGTCGGCCTGCGTGATCAGTCCGGCCAGTCGTTCCGCGGCGGGGTCGGTGGCGGTCATGAGGCCAGAGAGTAGGCTCCACCACGATGGCCGAGACGCTCCCCGAGAACATCGAGCCGTACCCCGGGATCTCCTCCAAGGCCTACGAGCATCCGGCCGATCGCGCCGCCACCGCCGCCCTCAAAGCCGTCCCCATGCTCGACACGGTCGTCCGCAAGCTGATCGAGTGGGGCTACGAGCGCGCGCTGCGGCAGTCGTTCCTCGGCAACGCCGTACGGGTCGGCGAGAACCAACTGCCCGACCTGTGGGCCTCGCAGACCGGGGTATGCAAGATCCTCGACATGCCGCAGGTCTATGACCTATACGTGACCTGGGGCGTGATGGGTGGCGCTCAGGCCGTGGGCTCGGGCACGCCGATGGTGGTCATGGACGCGGGCCTGCTCGAGAAGCTCGGTCCGGGCGAGCAACGCGTCGTCCTGGCCCACGAGGTCGGCCACATCTTGTCCGACCACATGCTCTACCGGACCGGCCTTCTCATCCTGCTCGCCGTGCCCATGAGCGTTCCGTTCCCGGTCGGGCTGCCCCTGCGCGCGGTGCGCGCCGTGCTCCTCGAGTGGTTCCGGGCCGCTGAGCTGAGCGCCGACCGCGCCGCCACGCTCGCGGTGCGGGACCCGAAGATCGTCTGCCGCACGCTGATGGTGCTCGGCGCGGGCCTGCCCGCGGACAAGCTCAACCTGGATACCTTCATGACCCAGGCGATGGAGTACGAGGCCTGGGATGACCCGAGCGACCGGGTGCGCCGCTTCTTCGCCGAGATCGGCCGCACCCACCCGTACGCCGTCCGCCGCGTCTCCGAGGTCATGAAGTGGGTGCAGAGCGGCGACTACGACCGCATCCAGCGGGGCGAGTACCGCACGCGCGACCAACAGGCCAACGTCCGCGAGGAGGCCAGCGACGCGGTCGACTTCTACGCCGAGCGCTTTCGGGCGATCTTCCGCGAGATGGGCGAGAACATCACCACGCTCGGCAACCAGATGGGTGGCGTCGCCGAGCAGGTCGCCGACTGGATCCGCACCCGCAGCGGCCCCCGCGACGGCGAGGACTAACCCTCCGCCCTCAGGCTGCGCCCGCGCACCCACCACGAGGCCGCGAGCCCGGCCCGCGACATAGCTGCGAGCGAGGCGGCGACGTCCGTCCGCCGACACTCGCGTCCGATACAGCACGAACCGCGAGCACCCGTCGGGCAGCGGTGTCGCCGGACGGGCGTGCCGTTGAAGCGAACTGTTGACAGGCGAGTGTCGGCGATATATCGTTAATACATCGGTAGAACACGACCACACTTTGGAGGAACCATGAGTCGTGATGAATTTGCCGCCGACTGGCCGCCCCTGCTGGCCCGTCTGGCGATGATGAAGGGCGAAGGCCGGGGACCCGGCGGGCGCCACTCGCACATCGATCACCTCGAGAGGCTGGCGGCACTCCGCGGCTTCCGCGGCGGTCCCTTCGGCGAAGGGCCAATGTTCGGCGGAGGCCGAGGCGGACCGTTCGGCGGAGGCCGAGGCGGACCGTTCGGAGGCGGAGGCCCGTTCGGCGGCGGTCGCGGCCGCCGGCGCCGCGGCGACGTCCGGCTGGCGCTGCTGATGCTGCTGGCCGAGGAGCCGCGCAACGGCTACCAGCTGATGCAGACGATCGAGGAGCGCAGCGGCGGTCGCTGGCGCCCGAGCCCAGGATCGGTGTACCCGACCCTGGCCCAGCTCGAGGACGAGGGCCTGATCCGGGCCGTCGACCAGGAGGGCACCAAGCTGTTCGAGATCACCGACGCGGGCCACGAGCGGCTCGCGCAGTCGAAGGTCGACCCCGCCCCATGGGAGGAGGAAGACGATCCCGGCCCTCACGGGTTCTCGGAGATCGGCACCCAGATGTTCCAGATCGCCAAGGCGGCCTGGCAGGTGGCCCAGGAGGGCGACGAGCGCCAGGTGGAGAAGGCCAGCCAGACACTCGCCGAGGCTCGGCGCGCCCTCTACGGGATCCTGGCCCAGGACGCCGACGACGCAGACGCCGAGGAGACCGACGATCCGGACGCCGAGGACACCGACGGGCCGGACGCCAACCAACCGGACACCAATGTCTGAGCCCCTAAGCTTGTGGGTGATATGACGGGCGGGAACGGAAACCGGCCGGCCGCGGCTATCGAGGTCTGCGGGCTGGTCAAGAACTACGCCGAAGTCCAGGCGGTCAAGGGCGTCGAATTCGAGGTCGCCACCGGCGAGGTGTTCGGGTTTCTCGGCCCGAACGGCGCCGGCAAGACGACCACGATCAGCATGCTGTGCACGCTGGTGACGCCCACCGCCGGCTCGGCGAAGGTCGCCGGCCACGACGTCGTGCACGAGCGCGACGACGTCCGGCGCAACATCGGCCTGGTGTTCCAGGATCCGACCCTCGACAACTACCTCACCGCGGTCCAGAACCTACGTCTGCACGCCGAGCTCTACGGCCTGCAGCGCGACCTGGTCGCGCCGCGGATGCGGCAGGTGCTGGAGATGGTCGGGCTGTGGGAGCGCAAGGACTCTCCGGTCGGAACCTACTCGGGCGGAATGCGCCGACGGCTCGAGATCGCCCGCGGCATGATGCACTCGCCCCGCGTCCTGTTCCTGGACGAGCCGACCATCGGCCTCGATCCCCAGACTCGCCGGTCGATCTGGTCCTACATCGCCGAGCTCAAGGAGCGCGAGGACATCACGATCTTCATGACCACCCACTACATGGACGAAGCCGAGTGGTGTGACCGGATCGCGATCATGGACAACGGGGAGATCGTCGCGCTGGACGCGCCCGACGCGCTGAAGGCGCAGGTCGGGACCGACCGGGTGGTGATCCACACCGACGACAACGAGGCGGCCATCGCGGCGCTCGGGGAGCGATTCGGGGTGGACGCCCGCATGGCCGAGGGCGCCGTCATGTTTGGCGTGCCCGGAGGCGAGGAGTTCGTCCCGCGCCTGTTCGCCGAATGGGACCCGGCGTTCCCGCCGATCAAGTCGGTGAGCGTTTCGCGTCCGACCCTGGACGACGTGTTCATGTCCTACACGGGGACCACGATCCGCGACGCGGAGGAGGACGCCGGTAAGAACCGCAACCGGATGATGATGCAGATGATGCACGGAGGTCGGCGATGAGCACCACGACGGACCGGACTCAGATCCCGGGCCAGGCGCCGCCGGCCGCGCCGACCATCCAGGTCCACGTCCCCCCGCACAGCATCTTCTCCGAGCTGCGGGCAATGCGGATCGTCTGGCGACGCGACTTGATCCGGTTCGTCAACGACCGTGTCCGGATGATGGCCACGCTGGTGCAGCCGCTGCTGTTTCTGTTCGTGCTCGGGTCCGGACTTCAGCAGCTCTCGAGCGCGAGCACGCACGGCGTCAACCTCAAGACGTTCATCTATCCGGGCATCCTGTGCATCTCGGTGATGTTCACCGCGATGTTCTCGGCGGCCTCGATCGTCTGGGACCGAGAGTTCGGATTCCTCCGGGAGATGCTGGTCGCGCCGATCCGGCGGAGCTCGATCGTCATCGGCAAGTGCTTCGGCGGCGCCACCGTGGCCTGCACGCAGGGCGTAATCATGATCCTCCTGGCGCCGCTTGTCGGCGTTCCCTACAGCCTCCAGCTGATCGTGGGGATCTTCGTGTTGCAGCTGCTTCTGGCCTTCACGATCACCGCCTTCGGCGTGATGATCGCGGTGCGGATCAAACAGATGCAGGCGTTCTTCGGCGTCATGCAGATGATCGTGATGCCGATGTTCTTCATCTCGGGGGCGCTGTTCCCCGTGGCGAACCTGCCCGGATGGCTCACCTTCCTGAACCGCATCGACCCGCTCACCTACGCGGTCGACCCGATGAAGCGGCTCGTGTTCAGCCAGATCCACATGTCCCCGGAGGCGCGCCGCGTGCTCGACCCGGGCGTCACCTGGTTCGGCTGGCACGTACCCGTCCTCGTCGAGGTCGCCGTAGTCCTAGTTATCGGACTCATCTGCCTCGGCGTGGCGATCTGGGAGTTCTCGAGCAGCGAGTAAGGCGACCCGGTCGGGCACCGTCAACCAAAACTGACGAACCCGACTAAGACCGTCCTTAGTCGTTCACAGGACGTTTACCTAGTTCGGTTACCTACCTGACAGGCTGCCGCCGGGTATGGGATCCACCACGTTGATCCTTGTGATCGTGATCGCCGCGGCAGCCTCGTTCGACTTCACGAACGGCTTCCATGACACCGCCAACGCGATGGCGACGTCGATCGCCACCGGAGCGCTCAAGCCCATGGTCGCCGTCCTGATTTCGGCGGCGCTCAACTTCCTCGGCGCATTCATCTCGATCGCCGTCGCGACCACGATCGCCAAGGGGATCGTGTCTTCGTCGTCGACTGCGGGCCTTTCCGGCCTCTTCGTCGTCGAGGCGGCGTTGATCGGCGCAATCACCTGGAACCTGATCACCTGGTACTTCACGATTCCCTCGAGCTCGAGCCACGCCCTGATCGGCGGGCTGATCGGGGCGTCGCTGGCCTCGGTGGGAAGCGGCGCGGTCAGCGTCCATGGGATCTTCCAGAAGGTCGTGGCTCCGGGGATCCTGGCCATCTTCGTCTGCGGCATCGGGGCTTTCCTGGCCACGACCGCCGCCTACCTGCTGATCCGGCGCCTGGGCCAGGAAGAGGCCAGAGCGGGGTACCGATACGGCCAGATCGGGTCGGCATCGCTCGTCTCGCTGGCCCACGGGACCAATGACGCCCAGAAGACGATGGGCGTGATCGCGCTCGCCTTGATCTCGACCGGCCACCTCAGCGCCGCCCACTTCACCATCCCCATCTGGGTCAAGCTCCTCTGCGCAACCGCGATGGCCCTCGGCACCGCCACCGGCGGCTGGCGCATCATCAACACGATGGGCAATCGGATCACGACCGTCGAGTCACCACAGGGCTTCTCGGCCGAGGCGTCCAGCGCGGCCACGATCCTGGCATCGTCCTACTACGGGTACCCGCTGTCGACGACGCAGGTCGTCTCGGGCGGCGTCATGGGCGCGGGCCTCGGCAAGCGGGGCGGCGTCGTCCACTGGCCCGTCGTCGGACAGATGGTGACCGCGTGGGTGATCACGCTGCCATCGGCGGGCCTGGTCGGGGCCGCGGCTTGGAATATCTCGAACCTGTTCGGCACTAACAGCACCGCGGGCGCGATCGTGATCGTAGTGCTCGCCGCCGCGATCGCGTTCGGTCTCTGGACCCTGTCGAAGCGCAATCAAATCACGGCAGCGGACCTCGACCGCACGAGTATCACGCCCGAGCTGGAGGCGGAGCGGGCCGAGGCGGCCAGCCCCGCCATCGCCTGAGGAGCCCGATGTCCGTCCTCGCCACCGCGATCGTCGACTGGAACGCGATGTGGAAGATCTTCGTCGTGGTCTTGCTCGCGGGCACCGGCACCGTGATCGTGTTCGGATTCCTGTTGCTCGGCCTCAAGGTCGCGAACCGCCTCGGGCGTAACGACGCGGAGGTCGGCGGATCCGAAGGAGCACGGGCCGGCGGCTACCTGCTGGCCGCCGTGTGCGGGGTGATCGTCATCGCGGTCGTCGTCCTCGGCATCTACGCCATGTCGAAGAAGCCGTCGTCGAAGCCAGCCAAGCCGAAGGCGGCACTTGTTATTCCGGCTGGCCCTCAGGTGAAGATGATCGCTTCGTTACGGTGAAGCCTCGCCGGTCCCTCCGGCCGTTCGACTCGGATCTGTCAACGTGGGTAACCACGCACGGAACAATCCGCTGCGTCAACAGCTCGGAGGATCCTGATGCCTGATCCCACAGGCCGCTGGCTGAACACAACGCAATGGCAGTGCCCGAAATGCGCATGGGTCAACGGATCCGATCGTGAGCGCTGTCAGAAGTGCGGGGGAGCGTTCGTCCTGCCGCGGACGAGCCGGCCCGACCGCCGGACCCGCTCGATCTGATCAGCCACGGCGGGACCCCGAGCGCAAGCCCGGCGGAGTTTGCCGCCAAGGCGGTTCAGACCCTGACCAGGGTGACCCGCGAGAAGGCCACCGCGCTCATCGGCGACAGCCTGCGGAACGCATTGAAAAAACGGGGCGAGAAAGGCGATCGAGCGTGGCAAGCCATCACCGAGATGCCCGAGAACGACCAGCAGGCGGCGCTCGGTTCCTTGGTCGACGATCTTGAAAAGGCCGGCTTCGCTATCTACCGGGTCGACCAGGACGGGCGCGGATAGCGTCCTCAGGCCGCGTCAGTCGACGGTGTCACCGTAAGCACAGCGCAGGCGCTGGACGTAGCGAGGCGCTGGGACGCCCCTGCTTGGCCGTCCCAGCGCCTCCTGCCCAGCCCCACTGGCTTTGAGAGAACTTATGCGTGTGCGGGCGCCGGCTGGTCCGCCTGACGCGGCAGCAGCGTCTCCCGCGCGATGACGAGGCGCTGAATCTGCGCCGTGCCCTCGTACAGCTGAAGGATCTTGGCGTCGCGCATCAGCTTCTCGACCTTGTACTCCTTGATGAAACCGTACCCGCCGAACACCTGGACTGCGTCAGTTGTCACTTCCATCGCGCTGTCGGCGGCGAAGCGCTTGGCGTGCGATGACTCGATCGTGTTCCGCTTGCCCTGGTCGAGCAACGCAGCAGACTGCCACGTCGCCAGTCGCGACAGGTGAACCTTGGTCGCCATGTCGGCGATGATGAACTGGATCGCCTGGTGCATCGCGATCGGCACCCCGAACTGCACGCGCTCCTTGGAGTAATCGATCGCGAACTCCATCGCCGCCCGCGACACCCCGGTGGCCATCGCGGCGACGCCCGGACGCGTCCGGTCGAGCGTCATCATCGCGATCTTGAAGCCCTTGTTCTCTTCGCCCACCAGGTGGTTGAGCGGGATCTCGACCTCGGGGAACGTGATCGTGGCCGTGTTCGAGGCGCGCTGGCCCATCTTGTCCTCGTGCTTGTCGACGATCACGCCGGCGTCGCGCGGCACGATGAAGCAGGAGATCCCCCGGTGGCCGGCGTCCTTGTCGGTCTTGGCGTAGACCGTGTACCAGTTGGCGTACTCGCCGTTGGTGATGAAGCACTTGGAGCCGTTGATCACCCACTTGTCGCCCTTGCGCGTGGCGGTGGTCTTCATCCCGGAGACGTCCGAGCCGGCGTCCGGCTCGGTCAGGCAGAACGAAGCCAGCAGCGGCGCCTCGGCCAGGCGGCCCAGGTAGTCCTTCTTGAGCTCGTCCGAGGCGGCCAGGGCGATCGGGGCGCTGGCCAGGCCGTTACACGACAGCGACGTCGTGATGCCCGAGCAGCCCCAGCTCAGCTCCTCTTCGATGATGCAGCCTTCCAGAAAGCCGAGACCAGGCCCGCCGTACTGCTCCGGAAGGTGGGTGTTCATCAGACCGAGCTCCCAGGCTTTCTCGATGATCTCCTGTGGCCAGGTGCCGTCCCGGTCGTAGTCCCAGGCGACCGGTCGGATCTCCTTCTCGGCGAAGTCATGCGCCATCTCGCGCATGCTCCTCTGCTCGTCGGTGAGCGTGAAATCAACCACTTGGGTTTCTCCTTGGGAAGCGTAGATTGACTAGTCAGTCAATGGTCTAATGCTACCCGAACAACGGGCGCCTCCAACCCGATTTCGCAGCCCCGGCCCCGGGCAAAGAGCCGCGTTCGTTGATTTAGATCCCGCCCACCCCGTCTTCGGCGGCGTCCCTGGGGCCGGGGAGCCCGTCCTGACCCAGATCGCACTCCCGGTCCCCGCCACCGACGGTCCGCGCGCCGCCCTCGCCACCCGGCCTCGCCCACCGGTCCACCGGTCCACCGAGACGGGGCAATTTCCAGCATTGGCGGCGGCCGCCACCGGTAGTGCAGGATTCTGCCTCGCCGCGGGGCACTTTCCTGCACCAGCGCGGGGAGCGACCCGGGATGCTGGAAATTGCCCGGTCTAGGAGGCGACAACCGGTAAGTCTTGCGCCAGACTTCCCTACATCCACTCGACGTTCAACATCATCATCTGGGTCGTCTGCATCCTCGCCGTGGTGATCGCGTTCGTCGCCCTGATCGCCACCCGCAAGACGTGGGAGGACTACGGCAAGGGGCAGTTCGTGATGGACCGCGACCAGGCTCGCGCTTCATCGGGCGCGGTCGAACGCGACACCGAGATCCGGCAACTGCTCGAGGCGCGCAACGCGCGCCGGGAGCGGCGGGGCGAGACGCCGATCGACGTCGAGCAGGAGCTGGCCCGGCTGACCGCGCCGGCCGTCGATCCGGAACTGCGCGAGGAGATCCGCCAGCTCGTGGTCGCCCGCAACGCCCGCCGGGTCCGCAGCGGTAAGCAGCCGCTCGATGTCGAGTCCGAAATCGAACGCGAGATCTCGGCGCTCAGGAACATCTAAGGCGCCACCGTCAGACCGCAGACCATCCACTCAGGCGCCGCCGTTAGGCGCCGCCGACCATTCCAAAACCGGTAGTCTCCGGCCCCGTGCCCGATCCGCGCCGATTCGAGCTCGAGGACCTCGTGAATCGTCCGGGGACCTACTTCAATCCCCAGACCGAGGTGGTCGTCGTCGTCGACGACTCACCCGAGCTCGACACCGAGATCTTCAACCTCGAGGAGTTCGAGGGCGCGGACTGGGTCCTCGTGGCCGACGAGGTTCCCGTCGACGAGGGGCGCCGCGACGAGCTGCTGGAGGCGTTCCAGACGCGGCACGCCGGGTCAGACCTCGACGCCGACCCCGACGAAGAGCCCGAGGAGTACGACGAAGAAGTCGAGGAACTCGGCCGGGAGGATTGATTCCGCGGGCCGCACCGACGAGGCCTTCGGCCTCGCGGCCCGCTAGCCGCCGCTGCCGAGCAGCGACGAGCACTTCTGCATCTTGGCCACGTCGCCGGCTGCCTTCTGGATGCACTGGCTGTACTTCTGAACGTTGCCGGACGAGCCGCTGGTGGTGGTCGTCCCGCCGGCGGTCCCGCCAGCGCTCGACCCGCCGCTGATCAAGCCGCCCGCCGCGCCCTCGAGTCCCTGGAGGAACGCGCCCACCTTGGCTTGGAACTGACTGAACGGCTGCAAGCTGGTGGGAGCGGTGATCGTCTGGGGCTGGTTGAGATCGGCGTACTGCAGGGTCAGGTTGATGTCCGCGGAGGTCATCCCCCCGAGCTCGGAGGAGGCCTTGCCCGTGACCGGGAGCGTGAGTGCGATCGTGAGCCGGCGGATGGTGTGGTCGCTGTTCCCGGTCCACACGTCGACGCTCGGATTCTTGACCGCCGCCGCGAGCTTCTGCCGAGTGGCCGCGGACAGCCCCGACCTGAGGCTCTTCGTCGCCGACACGCCGAGCGAGGAGCTCCGCTCGAGCACCGTGTTCAGGTCGCTCAGCAGCGCGGGCACGTTGACGCCGGCGTGGATATGAGTGGTCTGTGCGCCGCCGACGTTCTCGGTGCCGACGATGGTCGGGTTCGTCAGCCAGTGCAGCGGTTGGATCCCGAGCTTCGACAGGGTCCCAGACCCCGAGCTCGAGCTGCCGGTAGACCCAAGCTGCGAGAAGCTCGACTCGAGCTTCTGGAAGGTCGCCTGCGGCAACTGGTAGCTCGCGCCCTCGAGTGTCACGTAGCCGGCGGTGCCGGTCGAGATGATCCCGAGCGACACGCTCTCGCCGACCGCGCTCCCGCTGATGATGAAGTTGGATTCGGGCAGCTTGCCGCTTCCCCGGGTCTGGAACGGCCCACCGAAACTGAGTGTGATCGGACCGCTCAGCGTGGAGGACCCGGCGGGATCGATCGTCAGACTCAGATTGAGGTTTCCGCTGGAGACCTTGTGGGTGCCGCTGAAGGTCTCCTTGAGGAGCGTGTTGGGGTTGCCCGAGCTCCCGCTCGTAGCGCTGCCGCAGGCCGCCACCGCAACCGCCGCCACGAGCGCGAGCAACGTGATGAGCGCGGTTCGTCGGTGATGCATTGCGGTCGCCCCCTCCTTGTCAGACACGGGAATGGCCTGGCCGAATCTAGCACCCGATCCTGCCGCCAGCGCCAGGTCCGCGAGGGCTCCCGAGCCCTTAGACTCGCCCCGATCATGGCCCCGCGGACGATCCTCTACACCGGCAAGGGCGGCGTCGGCAAGACCTCGGTGGCGGCCTGCACCGCACGCGCCTGCGCGGCGGCGGGACTGCGCACGCTGATCATCTCGACCGACCCGGCGCACAGCCTGTCCGAGTCGCTGGGCGCTTCGCTCGGGGGTGAGCCGTCTCCGGTAGCGGACCGCCTGTGGGGGCAGGAAGTCAACACCCAGGAGGAGATGGAGCGTCACTGGTCGGGAGTGCAGGAATGGCTTGGCGAGGTCTTCGTCGAGCGCGGGGTGGACCGAATCTCCGCCCAGGAGCTGACCGTGCCGCCGGGCATGGACGAGCTGTTCTCGCTGCTGCGCCTCCAGGCGGCTCACGAGTCGCCCGACTGGGACGCGATCATCGTCGACTGCGCGCCCACCGGCGAGACCCTGCGCCTGCTCTCGTTCCCGGACGTCGCCCGCTGGTGGATCGAGAAAGTGTTCCCGCTCGAGCGTCAGATCCTCGCCGCGGCCCGTCCACTGGCGCGCTCACTGCTCGACATCCAGCTGCCCAGCTCGGCGGTGTTTGCCGACATCCAGCGCCTCTCGACGAACCTGATCGCGATGAACGAGATCCTCCGCGACCGTGAGCGCTGCACCGTGCGACTGGTGATGAACCCGGACAAGATGGTGATCGGGGAAGCAATGCGGACGTTCACTTACCTGAACCTGTACGGGTATCTGACCGACGCGGTGGTCGTGAACCGGATCTTCCCCGCCGAGGTGGGTGACTACTTCGCCGGGTGGCGGCGGGTGCAGGAGGAGCATCTCTCGCTGGTGCGCTCGGCCTTTTCTCCCGTACCCGTCCTGTGCGCGCCGTACTTCGAGTCGGAAGTGCTCGGGGGTGAAATGCTCGATCGGCTCTCTGGCGCGCTGTTCGGGGCCGACGGGCTCGACCCCGCGGCCGTTCTGCACGACCGCCTGACCCAGGAGCTGAGCCTGTCTGAGGAGGGCGCCTCGCTTCGCCTGATGCTCCCATTCGCCCAGAAGGGCAACATCTCGCTGAAGAAGATCGGACTCGAGCTCGTCGTCGGCGTGGACGGCCACCGCCGCACGATCGTCCTGCCCTCGGCGTTGGCCTCGTTCCAACCCACAGGTGCCACGTTCGAGGACGGGGCACTCGAGGTCACGTTCCGCGGGGCGAAAGATCCCGAGGCCATCTGAGCCATGCCCGCCCTTCTCTGAGCCATGCCCGCCCTTCTCTGAGCGATGCCCGACCCGCCCGAATTCCCCTCGCCCGAGGAGCCTCCCCGCCGGCGCAGCCCGGCCCCACCGGGCTCGACTGAGGAGGCGCTGCAACGACTGGAGGAGCGCCTCGATCGGGCCTCGCGGGCGGCCGAGCGGCTGATCGCCGAGGCGGCCGAGGCGGCGGCGCGTGGCGGCGCGGGGGTCGGCGCGGGCGGCGCGGGCGGGGACGGCGGCCCGGGCAGCGGCGGCGGAGGTGCGGTGGATGCGGGTGCCGCGGGCGGCGGCGAACCCCCCGGAAATCCCGGGCCGGCCAGCGGGGAACCAGCTGAGGATGAGCCACTCGCGCCCCCGGCGTCGGGCTGGCAGATCCCTGAGGACTCCGCAGCGTCTGACCTGGACCCGTTCGTGACTCTCGTCCAGGCCCTGCGCGGCCTGATTCCAGCGGAGCTCCAGCGCCGGCTAGCCGCCGCCCTGCGCGAGTTGCTGCTCGCCCTCCGCGCCCTCATCGACTGGTACCTGGAACGCCTGGAGCGCCGCCGCGATCAGGCGGTGGAGGTCCAGGACATCCCGATCTTCTAGCGACACCGGCCGTCGCCCCCACCCCTCGGAAGCCGCTGCCCCGACGCTTACAATCGGGGCATGAGCGACGCACCGACCGCCGCGGCGCGGCGCGTCGGGTCGGGGACGACCCGCCTCGTCCGCGCCTGGCGGGCGCTACCGCACGAGTCGCAGCTGGCGGCGTTCGCGTCGATCGGGCTGTTCCTGACGCTGTTTCTGCCCTGGTACCAGGTGACCCTGATCGCCCGGGCCCAGAGCGCGAAGCTCCAGTCAGCCAGCGTGACGATCACCGGCTGGGGCGCCTTCTCGTTCGTCGAAGCCGCCGTCCTGCTCGTCGCCGCGGCCGTTCTCACCTTGCTGTTCCAGAGGGCCGAGGGGCGCGCGTTCCACCTCCCGGGCGGGGATGGCGGGGTGATCACGGCGGCAGGCGTGTGGACCTGCGTGCTGGTCATCTGGCGCATCTTTGACAGGCAGGTCGCCACCACCAACGGGCCGTCCGCCACCAGCTCGGGCGTCGAGTGGGGCATTTTCATCGCCCTCGCGGCCGGGGCGTTCCTCACCTACAGCGGCTCGCGGATCCGGGCCGCCCACCGACCAGAGCCGCCCCTCCCAGGCGAGGATCACGCGCCGGCAGGGTCGAACGCCGCGGCCGACACGACAACCGAGCCTCGGCGCCCCCGTGAGCGCGGAAGCGAACCACGCCGCCGGGCGCGGACGCCGCGGCCCGTGTCGGCTGATCGACCGGTGTCCGTGGCGGACCGCAGGCCGGCCGCGCCGTCGGATCGGAGACCAGCTGCGCCGGCGGATCGGCCCCGCCGCCGTGTCACCGCCGACGAGCTGTTCGAGCGCGTCGTCCCCGAGGATCCGCCGGTCATGCGCTTCGGCCGCATAACGCCGTCGAGCCGACCCTCATTCCGACCGTCACCCGAGCCGACTTCGGACGACGATCCGGTGACGATGCCGTTCCGCGACGACGAGACGACACGACTGGGCGAGGACAAGACCCTCCCGCTTGGCGCAGACGACACGCTCCCGTTGGGGCAGACGACACGATGCCCCTCGGCTCGGACGACACCATGCCCGTCGGAGCCGACGACACCGTGGCGCTCGGAGCCGACGACACGGCGGTGCTCGGAGCCGACGACACGCTTCCCCTCGGCGCGGACGACACCCTCCCCCTCCCCCGCCGCCGCCGGCCCGAGCACTAGTCCGCCACGGCGCGCCGTGCCAGCTCGCCCGCGATGCGAGCCAGCACCATCGTCAACTGCTTCTCCACGTGGTCGCCGGTGAAGCGCAAGACGTCAAGGCCGGCGCCCCTGAACACCAGATCCTTCTCGTGGTCGCGGTTGAATGCGGCCGGACCGCGGTGGAACGGGTAGCCGTCGACCTCGACCACTAGCCGTTCGCGGCGCCACAGGAAGTCAGCCTCGAAGCGCCCGAATTTGACGTTCGTCTCAGGCATTGGGAGGCGCGCATCACGCAGCCCCCTGAGCAGGCGCTTCTCCTTGCGCGAGCGGCTGAGCGCGGTGGCGGTCTCGTCGCCCAGGATCGCATCCAGGCGCGCCGCGCCTCGACAGGGTCGGTTGCCAGCGAGCACCGCCCGGAGCTCGTTCGGGCTGAAGAGCCGATGGGCGAGGCCCTCGTCGATCGCGCGGGTCACCTCGTCCGTCGTCCCGGTCGCGGCGAGCTCGAGCACGGCCCGCGCCGGCGTGCTCACCCAGAGGCCTTCGTGCCGCGTGACCTCCCGTCGGTTGATGGCGCGGATCTCGTGCACCCGGATTCCTTTCCGTGACGAGCAGCGCCGCCCGACCACGGAAACCTCGACCTCGATCGGAAGCGTCCGGAGAAGCCCCCAAATCGCGGCGGACGTTCCGTGGCTGAGAAAGGCGTGTTCGCCACACGCGATGAGAGCCGCCTGCTCCCGGGCGAGTGGAGGTAGTTCGCCGCGGACAACCGAATACACACCATGGAAGACCGACTGGAAGCGGCCCCGGTGCACCCAGTGGGCGATCACGCGTCGACTGCACCCAAGCGCGGTCAGCTGCTCGTGCGACAGAATCGTGCGGTGCCGACCAGCCAGCACCGCGATCGCAGCATCCCGACCCTGGGTCATAAGTCCGGACTCGACGAGCGCCCGTTGCCGAGTCCGCGCTCGTGACCCATATACGTGCCTGAATCGGGGTTCACCGCCCAGCGGGGGGCGAGTCCGCAGATATGACCCATGAAATCGCGGCGCATCCGCCCAGCATGCACCCGCCGCCGCCCGCCGACCGCAACTTGAAACAGCCCTGCGCCTATATTTGAACGGCGCCGATGCAGACCGACACAACCACGCCACACAGCCCCCAGGAACTGGCCGCCGGCCTCAAGCAGGCGGGCTACCTGCCCGGCGACTCGACCGCGCTGGTCTCGTTCCTGGCGATCAAGCTCGGCAAGCCGGTCCTCGTCGAAGGCCCCGCCGGGGTCGGCAAGACCGAACTCGCCAAGGCGCTGGCGGCCCACCTCAAGCGAACCCTCGTGAGACTGCAGTGCTACGAGGGGCTGGACGAGGCCAAGGCGCTGTACGAGTGGAACTACCGCAAGCAGCTGCTCCGCATCCAGACCGAATCCCAACAGGCCGGATGGCAGGACGTGCAGGACGACATCTTCGGCGAGGAGTTCCTGCTGCCAAGACCGCTGATGACCGCGATCGCATCGACCGAACCCGTGGTCCTGCTGATCGACGAGATCGACAAGACCGACCAGGAGTTCGAGGCGATGCTCCTGGAGCTGCTCAGCGACTTCCAGATCAGCATCCCCGAGCTCGGCCGCATCGAGGCCAAGACCCAGCCCGTCGTCCTTCTGACCTCGAACAACACCAGAGAGCTGACCGAGGCGCTCAAGCGCCGCTGCCTGTACCTGTGGCTCGACTACCCCGGCCTCGAGCACGAGCTCGAGATCGTCCACCTCCACGCGCCCGAGCTCGACCAGACCATCGCCCACAAGCTCGTGGAGATCATCCACCAGGTCCGCCAGCTCGACCTCAAGAAGCCGCCGTCGATCGCTGAGTCGATCGACTGGGCGCGCACGCTGCTACTGCTCGGCGCCAACGACATCGATCAGGCCACGTTCAAAGAGACGATGAGCGTGATCGTCAAGCACCGCACCGATCTGGACACGGTCGCGGCGAGAGTCGGCGTGACGCTCCAGCCGGCCGATGCCTCCGCCGCGTAGCCCAAATCCAAGCAAGGCCATCTACGGCGGCATCCCCGAGCGGCCGCCGGGCAACCTCGACGGCCAGCTCCTGTCCTTCGCCGAGGACCTCCGCGGCGAAGGGGTGGCGATCGGTACGTCCGAGATTCTCGACGCGTTCGAGGCACTGGAACACGTCACCTGGAACGAGCAGCGCGATTTCAAGGAGGCCCTGTCCGCCACGCTGGCCAAGTCGAGCGACGACCGGCGGGTGTTCGATCTGGTCTTCGACCGCTTCTTCTTCCGCGCCGCCGAGGCCCAGGCCGCCCGCCAGAGCGTCACCGAGTCGCCAGGGGCAAACGGACCCAACAACAACGACATCAACCTCGACACGCTCCGCCAGCAGATCGCGGCCGCCCTCAGGGACGGGTCCGATGACGCCCTCAGAGACCTCGCCCGCCTGGCCATCGCCGCCTTCGGCCGCGGCGAGGGTTCGGGCGTCCTCGGCGTCGACGTGCAAAGAATCCGCAGAGCCCTTGGCCTCAGGACCGAGCCTCAGCCGGACCTAGCAGCAGACGACCCGAGGCACGACGGTGTACCGCGAGACCAGCTCCGAAAATTCGAGCAGCACCTCAGACGCGAACTCGAACGAAACCTGATCGAGCGCACCGCCAGCCTCCCGCCCAAGCGCCCGCTGAACGAGCTCGATCGCGCCCTCCCGTCCGGTCCGATCCAAGACCTCGCCGCAGTCCACCGGGTGGTGACGCAGCTAAAGAGAAGACTCGCCACCCAGGGACATGAGCTCAAGGGCCACAACCGGCACGCTCACGTCGATTTCAGAAGGACGATGCGCGCCAGCCTCCAGACCGGCGGCGTCCCGATCGACCTCAAGTACCGCCCTAAGAGACCTCGAAGACCGGAGATCTTCGTGCTGTGCGACGTCTCGACCAGCGTCACCAGCGCATCCACGTTCTTCCTGTCCGTCCTCCACGCCCTGCACGACGCATTCCGGAAGCTGCGCAGCTTCGTGTTCATCGAGCGCATCTCAGAGGTGACGGACGTGTTCGAAAAAGAGCGCGACTTCCGTGCCGCCAGCGAGGCCATATCGAGGGACGCTGGCGTGGCCGACGTGTCCGGCTACACCGACTACGGTCGCGTCTGGCTCGAGTTCCTGACCACCATCGAGGACGAGCTGCACCCCCGGGCAACGGTGATCGTGCTCGGCGACGCGCGGACCAACGGCCGCCCGCCGCGTGACGACGTGTTCGCGACGATCACACAGAAGGCCGGCCGTACCTTCTGGCTCAACCCCGAGCCCCGGCTGTATTGGAACTACGGCGACAGCGTGATCGCCACGTACGAGAAGCACTGCACGGCGTTTGAGTGCTGGCGCACCGATCAGCTCGAGGACTTCGTCAAGGCGCTGACTCGCCCGGACTCGACGTAGCGAAGAAGTACACGATCTCCCAGAGGTGGCCGTCCGGGTCGCTGAAGTAGCCGGAGTAGATCCCCCACGGCCGTTCGTGAGCCGGTCCGAGCACCCGCCCTCCGGCCCGGGCGGCGAGCTCAAGAAGCCCATCGACCTCCTCGCGGCTGTCGACCAGGTGCCCGATGCTAAATCCCGATCCATCAACGCGATCCACCCCGGCGTCCTTGGCCAACTCCGTGCGCGGATAGAGCGACAGGATCAGCCCGTCCTCGAGCGTGAACATCACGACGTCCCCGGCCGGATTCTCCTCGTCCCCTGGGTACTGGGTGCCGGTGATTCCTGAGGTCGGGATGCCGAGCCCGTCTCGATAGAACCGCAGAGAGCGTTCCAGGTCGCTGACGCCGAGCGTGATGACGTGAATCCGGGGCTTCACCGCCGGCGGGTTGTTCGACTCGTCCGGCATGCACCACCACCTTAACCTGCGCCACCACCCGGAACAAGATTGCGGTCCTATACGGATGCAGTTCCTCGCACCTGCCGGATGCGCGCTTGCGGCCGATGAGCTACCTTGCGCGCGACCGGGGCAGGCGGGGTCTGCGCAGAGCCGGTCAAAACTCATCGACAGCGAGCACTAAGGGGGCTTAGATGCCGGGAGAGATGTCGCGAGGTCGGCTGGTGCAGCGCCTGATTACGTTCTACGCGGTCCTCGCGGTGATCGGGGTCGCGGTGGTGATCTTCGTGGTCGACAAGGGCGGGTCGGAGAAGGCCCAGCCCGCGATCGCCGGCGGGTACACCGCCAGCACGCCCAGCCCCTGCATCGGACCTGTGCCCAAGCCGGTCGGCGGCACCCCCCTGCCGGCGACCGCGCCCGCGCAGGCCGCGGCGACGGGACCGTCGTTCAACGTGCTCCAGTCCGGGCAGTTCGTCAACTTCACGAACAACCAGGGCACGCTCGGCGGAAAGCTGCGGCTGAACGAGAAGGCGCTGCCCGGCAACGCGCACCGCCTCACCGGGAATGTCGGCTGCGTCAACGGCGAGTCGCTGAGCCTCGACGCGATCGCGGTGCCCGGAGCCAAGGGCGCGATCAAGGGCACCCTCGGCGGGCTCCCCTTCGCCGCCGCGCTGAAGTCCGCGCCGCCCGGTCCAGGCGCCGCCGCGCCGCGAACCCCGAGCAACATCCAGGGCACGTTCGCGCTGTCCCCGGCGTCGACGTGCTTCGGCAGCTCGTTCTCGATTCACGGCACCGGCGCGGTAGCCACGCTGTACTCCGCTTCGGGCAAGAACCTCGGCCCGCTCACCTACTCGAACAAGACGGGCGGAGTGTTCGGAGATGTCAAGTGCGTGAAGGGCGGGACCGCGCGGATGACCGCCACCGCCAACGACATCCTGTTGCAGAACGTCACCGTGATCCCCCTCCAGGTGGCTACCGCCGCGCCGTCGGCGGTGCCGACGGCCAAGCCGGTGCTGACCACGCCGTCAGGCCTCGGTCCGGCCGGCGAGAAGTTCACCGCCACGAAGCAGCGCAGTGACTTCAACAACCTCGTGGCCGCGGTCTTCCTAGCCCTCGCGGTCGTGCTGATCGTCTGCCGGATCTTCGGGTACGTCGCCACCAAGGTCGGCCAGCCACGGGTGATGGGCGAGGTCGTCGCGGGACTCGTGCTCGGCCCGTCGCTGCTCGGCGCGATCTCGGCCAACTGGCAGGCCACGTTCTTTCCCACCGACACGCTGGCCGCGATCGGCACGATCGCGAACCTCGGCCTGATCTTCTACATGTTCCTGATCGGGTCTCGAGGTCGACCGCGGGCAGCTCAAGGGCAAGATCGCCGCGGCCACCGCGATCTCGAACGCGAGCGTCACGCTCCCAATGCTGCTCGGCATCGCGATCGCGCTGCCGCTGTACAAGCTGCTCGGGCCGGACAAGAAGTTCGTCGCATTCGCACTGTTCATCGGCGTCTCAATGTCGATCACCGCGTTCCCCGTGCTCGCTCGCATCCTCGCCGAGCGGCGGATGATCAAGCGTCCGGTCGGGGCGCTGGCGATCGCCTGCGCGGCGATCGACGACGTCACGGCCTGGTTCCTGATCGCGCTCGCCACCGCGGTCGCGGCGTCGGGCACGTTCGGGGACGTGGTCAAGACGATCGCCGAGGCGGCCGCCTTCACCCTGTTCATGGTGTTAGTCGTGCGCCGCGTCCTGGCCCGCATGGCGACGGCGTTCGACGAGGTCGGGCGGATCCCCAGCGGGTGGTTCGCCGCGATCATCGTCGGCGTGCTCCTATCCGCCTACATCACCCAGGAGATCAACATCGCGTTCATCTTCGGCGCCTTCATCATGGGCATCGTCATGCCGCGGCACGCGCGGCTGAGCGAGGAGATAACGCGCCGCATCGATGACTTCGTCGTCACGCTGCTGCTACCGATCTTCTTCGTCTACACCGGCCTGCGGACCAACGTCGGGCTGCTCGACCGGCCGGAGCTGTGGCTGATCACGCTCGCCCTGATCGCGATCGCGATCGTCGGCAAGCTCGCCGGCGCGGCCATCGCGGCCCGAGTGGCCGGTTATGACTGGAGAGCCTCGGCGGTGATCGGGACGCTGATGAACACGCGCGGGCTGACCGAGCTGATCGTGCTCAACCTGGCCCTGGACGCCGGCGCGATCTCCAACACGCTGTTCGCGATGCTCGTGATCATGGCCGTCGTCACCACGCTGATGACCGGGCCGCTGCTCAAGCTGCTCGATCCCAAGAACGAGTACGGCCGTGGGGTCGAGGACGAGTTCGCGGACGCGGCGCTCGCGGCCGTCCAGGCCCATCCCGAGCTGCCGGTGCCGGATCGCTCGATCCTGGTCGCTCCGCAGACCGACGCGGCGCTGCCCCAGCTCGTGGCGCTGGCCGAGCCGCTGGCCCGGTCGGTGCCGCCGCGCGAGCTGATCATCGCTCGCCTCGTGCGCCCGCCACGTGGCGCCGGCGCGGGCGTCCGCGGCGGGCTCCAGTCCGAGAACCTCGCGCTCGAGCGGGCGACGCGCGCGATCAACGACATGCGCGAGCGGCTCGCCGCCGACCGATGTCGTCGCCCGGGGCGTGGCGCTCACCTCGAGCAATCCGGGCTCTGACCTCGCGCACATCGTCGAGCGCGAGCCGATCGACCTCGTGCTCACGGAGGGACGCCGGCGCCTGATCGGCGAGGGCGTCCCCCTCGGCGACGTCGGTGAGCTGATGGAGCACGCAGCGTCCGACGTGGCGGTGCTGGTGGCCAAGGAGGACGATGCCGATCGAGCTCGGTCCCCACGCTCCGGTCGTCGTCCCGTTCGGAGGCGCCGAGCACGACTGGGCGGCGCTCGAGATCGGCTCGTGGCTGGCGTCCGCATCGGGCGCACCGCTGAAGCTGCTCGGGGCCGCCGGGCAGACCGACGAGGGAAAGTCGGTCACCCGGATGCTGGCCGATGCCGGACTCCTGGTGCAGCAGGCGACCGGGATCGCCACCGAACCGTTGGTCGTGGCGGGTGGACGCGACGGGATCGTCGAGGCGGCCACGGGCGCCGGCCTGCTGGTGCTCGGACTGTCGGACCGCTGGCGGCACGAGGGCCTCGGGACGACGCGATCGGCGATCGCCAAGTCGGCTCCGGCCCCGGTCCTGTTCGTCAAGCGGGGCACTCGACCCGGGCTGTTCGCCCCCAGGGAGAACGTCACGCAGTTCCGCTGGTCGATGGCCGGGGGGCCGTCCGGGATGCTCGGGTCCTCCCGGAGCGCGCCGGTCGGGCCTCCGGTCGCCACGGATTCAGACGTGGATTAGTGGCCCGCGGGCAGCGGGAGGACCGCGGCCACGCGGGTCGGCCGGCCGTCGCCCGCGGTCACCGACAGGCGACCGCCCGCAAGCAGCGCGCGCTCCCGCATCCCGGTCAAACCGAACCCGGCCCGCACGCCGTGGGGGTCAAAGCCACACCCGTCGTCCTGGACGTTGACCTCCACCCGATCGGGGCGCTGGTGGACGGACAGGCTCACCTTTTCGGCGCCGGCGTGCTTGACCGCGTTGGTGAGCGCCTCCTGAACGATCCGATAGACGGCGGTCTCGGTGTCGCGGGCGAGTCTGCCGTCAGACTCGAGATCGATCTCGACCGTGACCGCGAACCCTCCGATGGCCGCCTGCCGCTTGGCCAGTGACTCGATCGCGGGACCGAGGCCGAGGTCATCGAGCGCAGCGGGACGCAGCTCGGCGATCAGATCGCGGAGCTTGCGCATCTCCTCGCTGAGGTGGTTATCCGCGGCCTCGGCGGCGCGGCGCAGGGCTTCGGGGTCCGCCCGCGCGAGTCCCGCTGACAGGACCATCCGCAGCCCGGTGAGACCCTGCAGCGTCTCGTCGTGCAGTTCGCGGGCCCAGCGAGCCCGGGCCTGGTCGGCGGCCTCGAGGGTCAGGCGCACGCGCGCAGCAGCGACCGACCTGGCGGTGGCAAGGGCGGTCGCCGCGCTCGCCGCGACGGAGCTCAGAAGCTGCTCGTCCTCCTCGTCGAACGGCCCCTCGTCGGCGCCGTTGATACCGGCCAGGACGCCGAGCATCTCGCCTCGGAACATGATCGGGACGAGGATCGCCGCCCTCGCGTCGGGCGCCAACTGCGTGAGCTGGGCGGGGTCCGCATCCGCGTCGAGCCGCTGCGGCATCCCGGTCAGCATCACCTCGCCGGCGACGGAGCCGCGCACCGGCAGTCGCGGCTGGGAGTCCGAGCGCGCGGCACTGCCGCTGACGGCGGCGAGCTCGTCCCCGTTCGGCAGGTAGGCGACCAACGTCCGCGCCGACACGATCCCCCTGCCGTGGCTGAGGATGAGCGAGAGGATGCGCTCGAGGTCGGTCTCGCCGCCGACGGCGCGAGCGATCTCGGCGAACGCCTCGAGCCGTTCGACGCTGCGCGCAAGGACGCGGTTTGAGCCCTCGAGCTGATCGGCGTACATGGCCAGGTCGCGCTGCGCCTCCTGACGCTCGGCCATATCCCGGCGAAGCCGGTCGGAGAACCCGCCCACGATTACCCCGGTCACGACGAACGCCGCTCCGCGCGAGACATACCCGAGGGCGTCGACATGGACGGAGTTGATGACGCTCCACGCGGGAACCAATGCGAACGCCACCACGGCGGCAATCAGCCCCGCCCGCATGCCGAACTCGATCGCCAGAACGGCGATCGGCACGATGTAGAAGTTGGCCAGCAGCGCGTTCGGGTCGTTGACGGCGAGCCGCGCGCTGAACGCGGCGGCAAACAGGACGACCGCGAGCGCCACGATCCCGAAACGCTTCGTGTTCGAGGTAGACCGGGGCGCGGTCGCCTTGAGTCGCTCGATGACGCGACGTTCGGCGGCCTCGAGCTCGATCCGATGTGCCCGGCTGGTCGTGCTCACCGATGGATCACCCCGTGTTCGAGCGCGTAACGCACGAGCTCGGGCCGGCCGGCGATGCCGAGCTTTGCCTGCAGGTTGGCGCGATGAGTCTCGACCGTGCGGGGGCTGATGTACAGGCGAGTTGCGATCTCGCTGTTGGTGTGACCGAGGGCTACGAGCCGCAGCACCTCGAGCTCCCGGTCGGTCAGGGCCGCGTCCTCGGCGCTCGTCAACGCCCAGCCGCCGATGGCGGGGTCGAGATATCGGCCACCCCTGGCGACCGTGCGTATCGCGCGGACGAGGTCGACGCGTGAGGCTTCCTTGAGCACATAGCCCGCGGCCCCCGCATTCCAGGCCGGCGCGACAAAGGCTGGATCGTCCTCCATCGTGAGGATCACCACAGCAGTCGACGACGAGGCCGAGCGAAGCTCGAACAGCGCACTCAGACTCAGCTCGCGGCCCAGGTGCAGATCGAGCAGGACCACCCTCGGCGCGTGATGCCGCAGGAGCGCGCACGTCTGCGGAATGTCGCTCGATTCGCCGACCACCGCCAGATCCTCCTCGGCCTCGAGCAGCAGCCTCAGCCCCTGCCGCACCACGGCATGGTCATCGGCGATCACGATCGTGATGGGCGTGCTGTCCGACACGTGTTTGCCGCCTCCGGCGGTGGGCACGGACGGTAGACCGCCCCAACGCCGCTCGTCAACCCTGGCCGCATAGACGTTTGTCGAGCGACCCGGCGTGCTCACAACTAACCGCTGGATCTGTCGAAACAGACTCCACGATGCATGATCCCTACAGCACCTTCCGCCAGCCGGAGCCGGCCCCGAACGAGTTCGAGATCAGCCACCGGACAATCGACGACCGCACCTGCGTGGTCGCGGTCGCGGGAGATCTCGATTTGGCCTCCGCGCCTGAGCTGAAGTGGACGCTGGTCGAACTCCTGCACCAGGGCTACGGCCATTACGTCCTCGACCTGTCGGCGGTCACGCACATGGACTCGATGGGACTCGGCGTCCTGGTCGCTTTCCGCAAGCGGCTGCACGCGGACGCGCAGCTGGCCCTGGCCTGCATGCCGGCGCGGCTCAACAAGCTGTTCGAGGTGACCGGACTCGACACGTCGTTTGACACCTTCACCAGTGTCGACGAGGCGCTGGGGGCAGGCACGCGGAGGAGCCTGCCGCTGAGCAGGGATGCGGCGATGGCCCTCGGCCTGGCGTCGACCGCAATGCCATTCGCCACCTCACGTCGCGCCGAGGCGCTGCGCTGGCTGCGGGTCCTCCGCCTCAACGGCGAGGCCGCCCGCGTGCTCGACGCACTCGGCATCGGCGAGATCCCCGTCGGGGACGGGGAAGAGAGTGAAGCACGACCGTCCACCCCCCACGGGGACCGGAACGACGCAGACCCCGTGGCCGCGATCACCAATCTGGCCGTGTCGATCGCGCGCAGTCGCGAGGCCACCTCGGTCGGCACCGGTGACATTCTCGTCGCCGTGATTCAGTTCTACAACCCCGACTTCGACGTCGTCCTCGAGGCACACGGTACCGACCGCGACGCGGTCATCGGACGCCTCGCCGCGTAGCATCGCGCCCTCGCCCACCCGGGCTATTTGCGGGAAACGATCGCCGTCGCCAGGTAGCTCTGGCCAGCGCGCAGCAGGATGGTCTTGTGTCGGACGAAGTCGTCGACGAGGACCGTGTCGCGGATGACGTGGGTAAGGGTGCCATTGCACTTGTCGGCGACGGTGTAGATGGTGCCGCGAACGGTGGCGGAGCTGTAGCGCCCGGTGGTGCGGAATTTGCCGTGACCGCTGACCTTGAGTAGCTGGAGGGTCTTGCTGGAGAGGCTCGCGATCGTGGCGTCGCTCGCCTTGGGTTTCGCTTCGCAGGTGCCGTAGCTGGGAGCGCCCTGGAAGGCGCTCTCGACCAACTTGAACGTGGTCAGGCCCTTCGTGATTCCCTTGCGGACTTGGTTGAGCTTGAACACGCCGCCGGCGAGGGTGGCGGTCTGGGTCTTGCCGACCTTGCCGGTGTTGCTGGTTATCGTCAGCGAGCCGTGCAGCGCGTCGACCTCCGACCCAGTGGGGATCTGTCGCGCCTCGGTCAGCGGCACGAAACCCTGGCCCTTGGCCAGTGCGCTCCGATCGCCGGCCCCCAGCGACTTGCCCGCCGGCAGCAAGATGAAGACGTGCCCGGATACCGGCGACACATTCACCGCCTTACCCAGCACCGGCGGCGGGGGCGCCGACGGACTCGCCGCTGTGATGAACGTCTGATCCGGACCGACCGTCGTGCCCGCGCTGTTAGTGGCCACCAACCGCACGTGATAGAGCGCGTTCGGTTGCAAATCCGCCGCAGACGAAGACACAGCATGGCTAAACGAATCAGACCCCACGACCTCAAGCGGCGTTGTCTCGTCGTATAGCACCGTCGACGACCCCGGCCCCCTCTCCGACAAGTCGATTCCGTACTCGAAGTACGCCGTCGTCGGCAATCCCTCCGGATTCACGGATCCGGCGAACGCAACCCCACCGGTGCTCTGCACCGCCGGCGCGCTCGGCTGGACGCCCGGCGATCCGTCGACGGTCAGCGCGAACGACTGAGACGCGTTCGGTCCCGCCCCATTCGAGGCCGTGATCGTGAAGTCATAGACACCACCCGATCCCGCCGCAGGCGTCCCCGACAAAGCCCCCGTGCCGTTACCGTTGTCCTGGAAGACCACTCCCGGCGGCAACGCACCGGACTCCGACAAGCTCGGCGTCGGCGCCCCGGCGGCAACGATTGTGAACGACCCCGCCGTGCCGGCGACGAAGGTCGTCAGACCCGGGCTCGTGATCGCCGCTGAATTGTTCACGGTCAGCGTGAAGAGCTGAGTCGCAGCCGAACCCACCCCGTTCGACGCCGTGATGGTGAGCGGGTATGTACCGCTCGTCCCCACCGCCGGCGTCCCCGACAAGCTCGCGGTCCCGTCCCCGTTGTCAGTGAACGTCACCCCGGACGGCAGCGCCCCAGACTCCAACAAGCTCGGCGTCGGGAAGCCGGAGCCGTCCACGGTAAACGAACCCAGGCCGCCGACCGTGAACGTCGTGTCATTCGCGCTACCGATCGCCGGAGCCTGATCGACGGTCAGCGTGAAGTGCTGAGTGGCGTTCGAACCCCCATTCGATGCCGTGATCGGGAACAGATAGGTACCACCCGACCCCACCGCCGGCGTCCCCGACAAAGTCGCCGTGCCGTTCCCGTTGTCAACGAAGCTCACCCCGGACGGCAGCGCTCCCGACTCCGACAAACTCGGCTTCGGATAACCACAGCTCGTCACCGTAAATGAACCCGCGCTTCCGACCGTGAAGGTCGTGTGGTTCGCACTCGTGATGCCGGGGGCCTGGCCGCGTCCGCCCTTGACGAGATAGGTCGCGTCGTAGGCGCCAGCGTCGGCCGCGAAAATCATCGGCACGGCAACCGCCAGCAGCGCTATCAGCGCCAACAAGACATGCTGCGCGTTGGGGAGTCGGTACTGCTCCATCTTGCCCCTTTGCGCGCCGCATGGACGCTACCGCGCATACACGTTGGACCCAAAAACGGCTCCTCCCCGAACGTACCAGCAAGGGAAACCGATTGCAACGCAGACCATCCGAGATTGGTCCGTCAGCCGACATATCTCGGGCGGCGGGGAACCATCCGCAGGGCCGCCGCAGGCCGACTCGGCCCCTTGCCGGTCCGGCGGTTTGGGCGTAGACTGGCCCAGCCAGCCGGCCTGCGACGGGCGGGGTCGCGTTGGCGGACCGGGCACCAACGGGGACTCTGAAGTGGTGAGGTGATATGCGGGGCAGGCGGCGGTTCGGCATAGGCAGCGACAGGCGCCTGCGCGTGCTTCTGCTGGCGTTAGTCGCGATCGGATCCGCGGCGATCGGCATCACGCTGTACGCCACAAGCCTGCTGGGCTCGCTCGAGGGCAGCACGATCAACGGGCGCTTCTCGGTCCGCGGTACGCAGCACCCGCCCAAGAACATCGTGATCGTCGCGATCGACGACAAGACGTACGACGATCTCAATGCGTTTCCGTTCCCGCGCACCTACTACGCCACGCTGATCAACAATCTCGCCGCCGAGCACCCCGCGGCGATCGTGTTCGACATCGACCTCGAGACCAAGAGCACGATTGGGCGGACCTGTCACGTCGCGGGTCTGACCCTCGGGTGTGACGACTACGCGTTGCTGAACACGATCAACAACCACCCCGGCGTGACGATCTTTGGCTCGACTCAGCCGACCACCACCCCCGGCCAGGCCTTTTTTCTCGGATCTGGAGCGGGGTCTTCACTCGCGCATGCGGTCGGCTCGCAACTCGCCATCCCGCAGTTCCCGAACAACCAGCCCGGGGGTGTCTACCGACAGATGGTCGACTCGATCGACCAGCTCCCGACGCTGTACGCGGCCGCAGCGGGATTGGCCACGCACAAGCGCGCCACCGGCGTGCGGTTCAGCGGCGACCAATGGATCAACTACCCCGGAGCGGAGCACACGATCCCGTGGATCTCCTTCTCGAGCGTCTATGACCCGCAAAAGTACGGGCCACCGGAGGGCTGGAGCCATCCACTTCCGGCGAACTACTTCCGCGGGAAGATCGTGTTCGTCGGCGAGACGCAGACGGCGCTGGAGGATTTCCACGCTACATCGACCGACGGCTCGATGGCCGGAGTCGAGATCGAGGCCGACGCGACCGCCACGATCCTTCAGCACTTCCCGCTGAAATCCGCTCCGGGCTGGATCAACGTTGCCCTGATCCTGCTGTTCGCGGCTGCCCTACCCCTCGCCAGCCTCCGCTTCGGGCCGGTTCCGTCGCTCGCGCTCGCGGTCGGGCTGGCGGGGCTGTTCATCGTCGGCACCCAGGTCGCGTTCAACGCCGGCCGCATCAACTCGTTCGTCTATCCACTCGGGACGCTGATATTGAGTTCGGCCGGCGCCCTGTCTGTGCAGCTCGTGACCGAGGCGTTTGAGCGCATCCGGACGCGCGACCTGTTCGGCCGGTTCGTCCCGGAGAACGTGGTCGACCAGGTGCTCGCGAGCGCCGATGGACTGCGGCTCGGCGGCGTGCAGCGCGAGGCCACGGTGCTGTTCTCGGACGTTCGCGGCTTCACCACGCTAGCCGAGACGCTCACCCCGCCCCAGGTAATCGACGTCCTCAATCACTACCTGAGCGAGATGAGCGACGCGATCCTCAACCACGGCGGGACGCTCGTCTCCTATATGGGAGACGGGATCTTTGCCGTGTTCGGGGCGCCGCTCGAGCTGCCCGATCACGCCGACCGGGCAGTGGCTGCGGCCCGCGAGATGCTGGATGTGCGGCTGCCGCGCTTCAACGCCTGGCTGCGCGCGGAAGGGATCAGCGAGGGGGTGCGGATGGGAATCGGTCTGAACAGCGGGCATGTGATGTCCGGGCACGTCGGCTCCGAGCGGCGGGTGGAGTACGCCGCCGTGGGCGACACGACCAACACCGCCTCCCGGATCGAGTCGCTCACCAAGGGCACTCCGCACCAGCTCTTGCTGTCTGACTCGACGAGGGAAGCGCTGCTATCGGCCCCGGACGACCTCGTCGAGGTCGGTGAGACGGAGATCCGCGGACGCCAGCGACACATCAAGCTGTGGTCGATCAGTGAAGGGCCCGAGCCGATGCAGGTCGCGAAGGTCGGGGCACCCGAGGCCTTGCCAGCGCCCGGGCCGGCAATGTAGGTTCGCCATAACCAGGACCGCAGCCAGGAGGGGCAACTTGTCTACCGAAGCACCAACCGCCACCGCCGAGCGGCTCGCCGTCTATCGCCGCGCCACCAACTACATCGCCGCGGCGATGATCTACCTGCAGGGCAATCACATGCTCGAGGAGCCGCTCGAGCCCGAGCACGTGAAGCACAGGCTGCTCGGCCACTGGGGCACGGTGCCCGGTATCAACCTGATCTACGCGGGCCTGAACCGGCTGATCCTCGATTCCGACGCGAGCATGCTGCTGGTCACCGGTCCCGGACACGGCGCCCCGGCCAATCTGGCCAACCTGTGGATCGACGGCTGCCTCGAGGACGTCAAGCCCGAGCTCTCGCGCGATCGCGAGGGGCTGGCCCGTCTGGTCCGCGAGTTCTCCTGGCCGGGCGGGTTCCCGAGCCACATCGCCCCGATCGTGCCGGGCACGATTCACGAAGGCGGCGAGCTCGGCTACGCGCTGGCCACCGCGTTCGGGGCCGCGCTCGATAACCCCGATTTGATCGTCGCCGCCGTCATCGGCGACGGCGAGGCGGAGACCGGTCCCACGGCGGGCGCATGGCACTCGAACAAGTTCCTCGATCCGGCGGGCAGCGGCGCCGTGCTGCCGATCCTGCACGTCAACGGCTACAAGATCGCGAACCCGACGATTTACGCGACGATGAGCGACGAGGAGCTGACCAAGCTGTTCGAGGGCTTCGGCTGGCATCCGCTGATCGTGTCCGGAGACGACCTCGACGCCACGCTTGCCGCCGCGCTCGATCAGGCGTACGGCGAGATTCGCGAGATCCAATCGGAGGCCCGCGCCGGCCGGCGCCCCGAACGTCCCGCCTGGCCGATGATCGTGCTGCGCTCACTGAAGGGCTGGACCGGCATCCGCGAGCTCGACGGGATTCAGATCGAGGGCACGTCCAAGGCGCACCAGGTGCCCGCGATGCAGGCGCGCACGAATCCCGTTCACCTCCAGGCGCTCGAGCAGTGGCTGCGGTCCTACCACCCCGAGGAGCTGTTCGACGAGAACGGCGGCCCGCGCCCCGAGGTGCTGGCCATGTGCCCGACCGGGGACAGGCGGATGGGCGCCAACCCACACGTCAACGGCGGGCGCCTGCGCGTTCCGCTGTCGCTGCCCTCGCTCGAGGAGCATGGCGTCGCGGTAAACGCCCCCGGCGCTGCCGTCGACAGCGCCCTGGGAACGCTCGGCACGTACCTGAGGGACGTGTTCCGACTCAACGACGAGCAGCGCAACTTCCGGATCATGTGCCCGGACGAGGTGGCCTCCAACCGACTGAACGCAGTCTTCGAAGCCGAGAACCACGCCTACGAGTGGCCCGTGGACCGGGATATCAGTCCGGACTACGTCCCCGACGGGCGGATCATGGAGGTGCTCTCGGAGCACAACTGCCAGGGGTGGCTGCAGGGCTACGTGCTCACCGGGCGTCACGGGATCTTCCCCTGCTACGAGGCGTTCATCCCGATCGTCGATGGGATGGTCAATCAGTACGGAAAGTTCCTGAAGATGTCACGCGAGGAAGCGAAGTGGCGCGAGCCGGTGGCCTCGCTCAACTACCTGCTGACCTCGGAGGGATGGCGCCAGGACCACAACGGTTACTCGCACCAGATGCCCGGCTTCATCAATTCGATGCTCAACCGCCGCGAGGAGAGCGCGCGCGTGTACCTGCCGCCGGACTCGAACACGCTCCTGGCGACGATCGCGCACTGCCTGCAGGCGACCGGCTGCATCAACCTGGTGATCGCCTCGAAGCTGCCCCTGCCCACGTGGCTGCCAATGGATGACGCGATCGAGCACGTGCGCCGTGGCGCCTCGCGCTGGGCGTGGGCCAGCAACGACGACGGCCAGCCCGACGTCATCATGGCCGGCTGCGGAACGATTCCCACCGTCGAGCTGCTGGCCGCGACGAGCCTGCTCCGCGCCGAGGTCCCCGAGCTCAAGGTGCGGTTCGTGAACGTCACCAACCTGTTCGCCCTGGCGCGTCCTGATGCCCATCCGGACGGTCTCTCGCCGGCCGACTTCCGCGAGCTGTTCACGGACGACCGTCCGGTGCTGTTCAACTTCCACGGTTACCCGTCCGCGGTGCACCAGCTGATCCATCGCCGCCCCCACCAGGAGCGCTTCCACGTGAGCGGGTATGTCGAGGAGGGCACGACGACGACTCCGTTTGAGCTGCTGGCGATGAACGGCGTCGACCGCTTCAACCTGGCCGTCCAGGCACTGAGCCGCGCCGACATCGCGGTCTCAGAGCTCGTGCGTGGAATGTCGGGCGACTTCGCGGTCCGGACCGTGTCCGGGGCGCGCGAGGCGATCGCCAAGCTCACCGGCCGCCGCGAGGAGATTCGCCGCGAGATCCGCGAGCTGGGCGACGATCCGCCCGAGATCAAGGAGTGGGTGTGGCCGAGCGGCGAACCGGTGCCAGCTTGATCGGCGGAGCTTGACTCCAAGGACCGGCGGCAGAGACAATCGACTGGTTGACCAAAGGGGGGCTCATGGGATCGACCGTAGACGACGCACGTGACCGGGCGCGTGGCTACCTGGACGGGGCTGACTTCGACGCGAGTCTGAGCGCCGCCCGGGAGGGCCTCAGCTCGGCGCCGGACGACGTGGAGCTGTTGGTGCTGGCCGGTCGGGCCGGCGTGGAGCTGGAATCCGACGACGCGGTCGAGTGCTTGCGGCGAGCGACCGAGCTGGCTCCCGATAACCCCGGCGCCTGGCATCACCTGGGCGAGGCACTCGCGGCCGAGGGCGCCATGGCCGAAGCCGAGGGGGCGTTTCGGCGCGCGGTCGAGCTCGACCCCGACGATCAGCTGGCGCTCACCCATCTCGGACACACCGCGCTGGCGGCCGGTCGCCGGGAAGAGGGCGTGGGCTTTCTCGCCCAAGCGGCGGACCTCGCCCACGCCGCTTCCAGCGCCTCGATCAGCTTGGTGGACATGTATCGCTCGTTCGGGCAGTACGACGACGCGCTCGTGCAAGCGCGCCGGATCGCTGAGTCCGCACCCGAGGACAGGCTCGCCTGGCTCGACGTCGCGGAGCTCAGTCTCCAGACCGGTCAGCTCGACGAGGCCCGCGCCGCGTTCGATCGTCTGCGCGAGCTGGATGAAGTTCCCGGTCACGAGGCCTACCCGCTGCACGGGATGATCCAGGTCGAGCTGGCGCGGGAACGATGGGAGCCGGCAAGCGACCTGGTGGCTCAGGCCGGCGCGATCGACCCGCATGGCCTGAGTACCATCCTGGTCGTCTTTCTGCGCGAGCAGACCGGAGCGGCGGCCGGGGATGACGCGGACGAGTCGGCGCCGGCGCCAACCCGCGAGGAGGTAGACGGCGTACTGGCCGGATCGCTGGCCGACTACCGCCGAATGCTTGCCGATGACCGTTTGCTAAGGGGAGGTGATCTGGTTGGCTGACGTTGCCACGCCCACCCGAGCGGTGTCGGCGGAGTGGTTCCGGTGCCCCAACTGCGAGGCGTTCGTCTACCACAAGCGCCTGAAGCGCAACCTTGGGGTGTGCCCGGAGTGCAACCACCACTTCCGCCTTCGCCTCTCCGAGCGGCTGCCCCAGCTGCTGGATCCGGGCAGCTTCGAGGAGCTGGGCGGTGATCTCGAGCCGCTCGACGCGCTCTCGTTCTTCGACTCCAAGCCCTACGCCGATCGGATCCGTGACGCCCAGCGCAAGACCGGGTTGAAATCGGGCGCGCTGTATGGCACGGGCACCATCGAGGAGCTGCCCCTGGTCGTCGCCGCCATCGACTTCGGGTTCGTCGGCGGCAGCATGAGCGGCGCCGTCGGCGAAGCGATCACGCGCGCCGCCGAGCTGGCGCTCGAGCGACGCATCCCGCTGTTGGTTATCTCCGCGTCCGGGGGGGCGCGCATGCAGGAGGGCTGCGTGTCGCTGATGCAGATGGCCAAGACGAGCCAGGCGGTCGCGCGTATGAACGAGGAAGGCGTGCCGTTCTTCTCACTGCTGACCGACCCGACGTACGGCGGTGTGAGCGCCTCCTACGCCACGCTCGGCGACGTACTGATCTCCGAACCGGGCGCGCACATCGGCTTTGCTGGTCCGTCGGTGATCGAACAGACGATCCACCAGAAGCTTCCTGACGGCTTCCAGACCGCGTCTTTCCTGGTCGACCACGGGATGCTTGACATGGTCGAGCCGCGGGAGAACCTGCGGCGAACGCTCCGCAACCTGCTGGCGCTTCACGCCCTGGCCGAGCAGGCGCGCAGCGAGGATACGGAGACCCGCTTGGCGCGGCTTCCCAGCACGGACGGCGCTGCGCCGGTCGCCGACCCCGACCAGCTCGCCGCCACCGATCCGTGGGACGTGGTGCAGCTGGCCCGCCACATCGACCGTCCGCGGATGCTCGACATCGTCGCGCTCGCGCTCGACGAGTTCCACGAGCTACGCGGCGATCGCCTGTTCGGTGAGGATCGGGCGATCATCGGCGGCCTCGGCCGCCTGGGCGAGCTGCCGATCATGGTGATCGGCCAGCAGAAGGGCCACGCGACGAGCGAGCTCGTCGAGCACAACTTCGGCATGCCCGAGCCCGAGGGCTATCGCAAGGGCATGCGGCTGATGCGCTACGCGGCTCGCTTCGGCCTGCCGCTGGTGACGATCGTCGACACGCCGGGGGCATACCCGGGGATAGGCGCCGAGGAGCGCGGTCAGTCGGTCGCCATCGCCGAGTCAATCCTGCTGATGTCGCGCCTGCCGATCCCGACCGTGACCATCGTGACCGGCGAGGGAGGCAGCGGCGGCGCGCTGGCGCTCGCCACCGCCGACCGCGTGATGATGATGGAGAACGCCTACTACTCGGTGATCAGCCCTGAAGGCTGTTCGACGATCCTGTTCAAGGACGCGAGTGCCGCGCCCCGGGCCGCCAAGGCGCTCCGGATCACGAGCCCCGAGCTGCTCCGCCTGGGGGTGATGGACGCGGTCGTGCCCGAGCCCGCCGGCGGCGCCCAGACCGATCCGAACGCCGCCGCGGCGAACCTGCGCGCCGCGCTCGTCGCCAGCCTCGCCGAGCTTCTGCCGTTGGACATCGACGAGCTGCTCACGCAACGCTATGACCGCTTCCGCAAGTTCGGTGCGCCGGGCAGACAGCCGGTGCTGCCGCCGATCACAGGTGACAACACATGAGCGATAACAAATCACATGAGAAGCACCCCGACCGGGACATGATCGAGTCGGTTTGGGCCGAGGCGCGCGACCTGGTCAAAAAGCTCGAGGGCACGACCGTGCAACGCTTCGCGGTCGCCGCCGGGGAGTACAGCATCGAGATCGAACGCGGCGCGCCGGTCACGGTTTCCCTCCCTGCGGCAGCGGCCGCGGGTAATGGGGAGGCGGCGATCTCGAGCGGACAGCCCGTCGCCACCGGCGCGGGCCCGGGACTGGGCGTCGCTCCGGGGGCACGCATGGCCTCGGGAGTGTTCACGCTCGGCGACGCGCCCCCCGCCGACAACCGGATCCCGGTGCTCGCGCCGCTCGTGGGGACCTTCTACCGCTCCGCTCAGCCCGGCTCCAAGCCGTTCGCCGAGGTGGGCGAGGTAGTCGAAGCCGGCAAGGCGGTCTGCATCGTCGAGGCGATGAAGATGATGAACGAGGTCGTCGCCGGGGAGACGGGCAAGGTGGCCGAGATCGCCGTCGAGAACGGCGACTGGGTCGAGTTCGAGCAGGTCCTGATGTACCTCGAGCCTGGCGACGGGTAGGGGCCGGCGATGTTCGAGAAGGTCGTGATCGCAAACCGCGGGGAGATCGCCCTGCGCGTGGCCCGCGCCTGCCGGGAACTCGGGATCAAATCGGTCGCGCTGTACTCGACCTGCGATGCCGAATCCGCCGTGGTGAAGTTCGCCGACGAGGCCGTGCACGTGGGTCCAAACCATCCCGGCAAGAGCTACCTGCACATCCCGAACGTGATCGGCGCGGCGCTGAAGACCGGAGCCGACGCCCTTCATCCCGGCTACGGGTTCCTCTCCGAGGACCCGTTCTTCGCCGAGATCTGCGCCAACAACGGGATCACGTTCATCGGTCCCAAGCCGGAGGTGATGGAGAAGGTCGGCGACAAGGCGGTCGCCCGTGACCTGATGCAGAAGGCCGGGCTACCGCTCTTGCCCGGGACGATCGAACCGGTCGGGACGGTCGACGACGCGTTCGACATCGCCAAGGAGATCGGCTATCCGCTGATCATCAAGGCAGTCGCCGGCGGCGGCGGCCGGGGGATGAACGTGGTCCGTCGCGAGGAGGACCTGGCCCGGCTCTACCAGACGACTCGCGCCACGGCGCAGGCCGTGTTCAAGGACAGCGCGGTGTACATCGAGCGCTACCTGGATGCGCCGCGTCACACCGAGATCCAACTCGTCTGCGACTCTCGCGGGAACGGCGTGTATTTCTTCGAGCGCGACTGTTCGGTCCAGCGGCGCCATCAGAAGCTGATCGAGGAGGCACCCTCGATCCACCTGTCCGACGAGCAGCGCCGCGACATCGGCGAACGCGCGGTCAGAGGCGCGCTGTCGGTCGGTTACACAGGCGCCGGGACGATGGAGTTCCTGCTCGACCACGACGGCAATCTGAGCTTCATGGAGATGAATGCACGCATCCAGGTCGAGCATCCGGTGAGTGAGATGATCACAAGCGTCGACCTGATCCAAGAGCAGATTCGGGTGGCGGCCGGGGAGCCGCTGTCGGTGTCCCAGGACGACGTCAAGCTGCGTGGCCACGCGATGGAGTGCCGCATCAACGCGGAGGACCCCGACCGCGACTTCGCCCCGGCAGCGGGCAAGCTCGACATCTATGTACCACCGGGTGGCCCTTGGACCCGCGTCGACTCCCACTGCTATCCAGGCTGGTCGATCGCGCCGTTCTACGACTCGCTGATCGCGAAGCTCATCGTCTGGGCACCCACCCGCCCGGAAGCGATCGAGCGCATAGACCGGGCGCTGAGCGAGTTCCAGATCGAGGGCCGCGGCGTAAAGACAACGATCCCCTTCCATCGACGGGTGCTCGCCGACGAGCGCTTCCGCTCCGGCGACGTGTCAACGGAGTTCGTCGAGCAGTTCATGGCCGGCGAGGCGGCGGCGGTGGCCGCCGGCTGACCGCTGGTCGCGGTCGACCTACCGGACCGTCAGTTCGGTGGCGGTCCGGTCGGGACCCGATGCACGCCGGATGGGCTCGGCGCCCGGCGCAGCTCCTCGGGGATTTCGATCACCGCTGCAGAGAAGCTCCTCGCCAGCGGCGGCGGTCCGCTTCCTTCCAGCTTAGGCGTGAAAGCCGTCACCGGCAGCGGCAGATACTCGGGCGCGACCGACCAGCCGGTGGCGCGGAACTCGCCGGCGTCCTCGATCCAGCTCAGCGACAGCAGCGGCAGGATCACGACCTTCGTCCAGATCGCGATCCACCAGGCGATCCAGTACGCGAGGATCGGCTCGATATCGGACTTGAAGTGGATTCCCTTCAGCGTCTTGGCCGCGATGTAGACGAGGACGAACTCGCCGACCGCGAGCGTGAACGTCAGCCACGGCGGCTGCCAGCTGATGGTGAACGGGTAGAAGGCCGTGTCGAGCGCCACCCCGATCACGAAGTAGAGGCCGATCAGCACAATCCAACTCGGGTTGTGCGTGACCACGGAGATCACCGCCGCGATGATCGCGGGGATGATCAGGATCGCCCATCTGGTCTGGACGCGGCCTTGAACGGTAGGGCACATCGAGACCTTGCCTAAGCGAGCTGCTGGGTCGGGGACACGTTACGCAGCGCGTGCGCTACATCGCGCCCCATCGAGAACTGAAGCGCGAGTCGCGATGGGAATGGTCGCTTGCGCAGCCGCTCAGCTCGAGCGCAGTCGGCGACGAAACGCCGACCGATGAACTTGAGGCCGGCGATCGTGTCGCCATGGGGGATCACGTTGTTGGCGATCAGACCCATGCAGCACAGCCGCGAGTCAGGACGGTCCAGGCCGGGCACGCCGCAGTTGGTCTGGAGCCTCATCTTCCCTTCGACGACGGGAACCTTGTAGAACTCGATCAGCCGCCTCAGCAACGGGAGCGTCAGGACCGACTTGTTGAAGCCAGTGCCGGCAACGACGCCGGTCACGTCCAGCCATCCCGGGTCCTCGCCGTGGCGGCTGATGACATGGACACGAAGTCCAGCCCGCCCCGGCTCGACCTGGTCGATCTCACCAACCAGGGCGTCGAACCGACCCTCCTGCGTGCCCGCCTCGATCCTGGCAAGCCACTGCCTGCGCTTAGGCCGGGTCCCCGCCAGAACCTTCCCGAGGAACTGGATTCGCTCCTCGAACGTGAGTGAGACGTAGGCATCGACCCCGAGCGACTCGAACAGGCAGCGCGGGACGTTGAGGTCCTGCGTTTCAGGCTGGGGGTTGCGGGTCAGCGCAAGCGCCGAGGCGCCGGTGTCGAGGATGTTCGCCCACTCGTTGACGGAGGCGATCCCTGCCCCGAGCACGATGTAGCGTCCGTCCGGCGCGTACTGCTTGGGCTCGTATGCCTGAACGATCCGGTCGGCCACAAGTGGGTCCTGCCGCGCCTTGGCCAGCACCGGCGGGAACGACAATGGCCCGTGCCCCGGCGCGAGCATGACGTGCTTGGCGCGGCCGACGAAGTTCGCCTGCTCGTCGTAGATGACGAAGTGCGGCATCGGCTGCATCTCCCGCTGCAACCAGCCGACGCGCAGCGGCACGCGCGACTGCTCCCAGCCCATGCGCTCCTTGACGACCGCGGCCTCGGTCAAGATCTCCGGCACGCCCGGGTTGTATTTGCGCGTGGTCGAGCGCCACAGCGGCTTGAGGGACCTGTGCGCCCACGCGTCGAGCTGAGCGAACGTCGGCCAGTCGGGGGCGAGGAAATGCGACTCCGACTCTGATCTCAGCACGGTCTGGCCGAGGTTGTAGGCGAACTGCTGGTAGGTGCCGACGGGGTTGTCGCTCGGCCCGAAGATCGTCAGCTCCTCGTTCGTGAAGCCGAGGTAGCGCGCGGTGGCGTGCACGATCAGCGAGCCGAAGCCGTCCCCGACCACGGCGATCACCGAGTCTCGTGGTACCGATGCCCCCATTCGCGCAGATCGTATCCGTCCGCGGACTCGAACGGGAGGAAGTCTTCCCTACGAACTCCGCATCGCGGCCATCGAAGGGAGACAAAAGACCCATCGCCGTCCGCCGCAGGTTATTCTCACCCGCGATGGCTGAGCCGCTGACCCTTGAGATCGTCGAAGGGCCCAACGCGGGTCGGCAGGTGGCCCTCGAGCGGCCGATCGTGATCGGCCGCGCACCGGACACGGGTTTGGTCCTCGAGGACGGCGAGGTGTCGCGTCATCATGCCAGGGTCAGCCCGGCCGCCGATGGCTCCGCGGTCGTGGAGGACCTGGGATCGGCCAACGGCACATTCGTCAACCAGAACGAGGTGGATGCACCCACTCGCCTCGATCCGGGCGATGAGCTGCTCATTGGCGTGACAGTGATCGAGTTGCGAAGTGCAGCGCAACTTGCGGCTCAGCCCTCGGCGATTCGCGCGGTCCCGGCTGGACTCGCCGCCGCGCCGCTGGCTCCCGCGTACGTCGATCCGGAGTTGATCTACGCCGAGGTCGAACCGAGCGGCTCGAGGACGAGTACACCCGAGCTGGACAAGCTCCTCGACGTCCGCGTTCGGCGCCGGGCGCAGCTGGCGCCGCTCGCGCTGTTCGTGCTGGTTGCACTCGCCTTGATTATCTATTTCGCGACTCGGTAGCCACGTGCGCTCTCGGCGCGCGGGCGACGACCCGGAGCGCTCGACTTTGTCCGCGCGCGACGACGTGCCGCCGTCGTCCTCACTGGGAGGCGAAGTAGATCACCAGCGCAATCGCGGTGAGCACGACGGTCCCGAAAGAGAGCACCACCGGGACCCAGGAACGCGACGCGAGGCCGCGGCTACGCCGCGCGGTCGGTGGGACGAACTCGCCCACGACCAGGGAGAGGGAGCGTGCGGAGCCGAGCGCGGCCGCCGGCGCCGCCGGCGCGGGCGGCGATGGAACGGGGACAGGCGCAGGCCCCGCGACCTCGGCCGGCGCCCTCCCGGGGTCGGTTGTCTGCGGCTCGGCGATCGGCCGGGCTCTGGTCACCTGCGGGTCCGCGATCGGCCGGGCTCTGGTCACCTGCGGATCCGCGATCGGCCGGGCTCTGGTCACCTGCGGATCCGCGATCGGCCGGGCCCTGGTCACCTGCGGATCCGCGATCGGCCGGGCCCTGGTCACCTGCGGGTCCGCGACTCCGGTCACTCGTGTTGCCTGGACGGGCAGTACGCCCGTCACCTCGAGCACGGTTGCCCCGAGCCGAATCTTGGCACCGCCGCCAACGCGGGTAGGCGCCTCGATCCGTTGCTCATCGACGAACGTCCCGTTCGAAGAGCCGAGGTCCTCGACCTCGACCGCGCCGACAACGCTTCGCACGACGGCGTGCCGCCGTGAGATCTGGTCGTCGTCGATCGTCACATCGGCGTTCTCACGGCCGATCACGACCTCGTCCGTCAGCTCGATCGTCTGCCCCGTGAGTGGGCCGCTCCTGATCTCCAGGCTAGCCACGACGCGCAGCGTACAGTCGTCGTTGGTCGCCTGCAACCACACCAGGTGAGCGCATTGCTCTACTTCCCAAGCACCGCCAGCCCGGCCGGCTCATCGCCGCTCTGAACCGGCAAGGGGACCGACGCGATCGGCGTCAGCGTACCGTTGCTCGCGATGCTGAACGCGTCGACGAAGTTGCCGTAGGCGGATACGGGCCGCGGAAAATCGGGATCTTGATGGTCGGCTGTGACATACAAGTAGCGGTTGGTTGGGTCCACAGCCAGATTCAGGGTCGTCCCGTCCGAGGGCGTGTGGATGTTTTGAATCTGAGTGAGATGATCGCCCGCCGCGGACACGGCAAAGGCCGCGACTGAACGAGAGCCGCTGTTGGCCACATACAGGAAGCGCCCGTCACTCGTGATCGCGGCCCAGCAGCCGGCGAGCCCGCTGTTGTCGACCTGACTGACGAACGTCAGCCGGCCCGACTGATCGTAACTGTACACGGCCACTCGCCCGGACACGGTGGCAAGGTAGTACACAAACGGCTTGACGGGGTTGACAGCCAGGCCGAACGGCAATGCCACTGCCGGCGGAGGAAGCTGGGGCGGCGCCTTTTGCCCTGCGGTTATGCTCGGCGGAAACGAGGCCGGAGAGCCCGGAGCAGTCGTGAGTTGGCCGTTGGCGGCGAGCTGCAGAACATGAATCTTGAACGAGAAGAAACCGGAGCTGAACACGATGTTGCCGCTCGGTGAGAGGTCCGCCTCGATCGGCCCCGCGGCTGGGTCTGGCACTGTCGAGATCTGGTGGAGGGCACCGCTCGGGTCGACCGAGAACGACGTATAGCCCGTCTGAGACGGAATCCCTGGGGGCTTCTCGCCGGTGAGGTAACCGTGGTTGGCGACGACGAGGAATCGGCCGTTGAAGCCGACGCTGATCGGGGCGTGGCCGCCAGACGGGAACGGCGAGCCGGGAACCGGAGTGAGATCGCCCGTGGTGGCATTTACGCTGAAGACCGAGATCGTGTCGGAGCCCTGGTTCACCGCGAACAACAGCTTGTGATCCGGACTCAGCGTGACCTGTCCGTCCCCCGCCCACGCACCTGCAGACTTACCGGGCACGAGCGGAACTCCGGTCCCGCCAGTGGGCCATTCCCGGATCTCCAGCGGACGGGGCGAACCATCCTGTCCGTACGCAAGCGCATATACGACATTGCTGTTGGAGCCTCCACTATCCGACTCGGTGTAGATCCAGCCAGCAACCGGCGATGACGCCGGGATTGGCAAGTTCGCGGGCGGCACGGTCGGCTTGAGGAAGGCAGCCGGAAGCGCAGGGGCGACAATTGCCGCCGCTTGCTTTCCGGTCGCCGTCGCCGCCTTCGTGTTCGTCTTCGACGTGCGGGTCGCAAACCCGACGATCGTGCCGACAATGCCCAGAATCGCAATAACCGCAAGGACGGGCACCAACAGTCCGGGTCCCCGCCTGGGTGGGCTGAGCGGCGCACTCTGAACGCCGGGGGGAAGCAGCGGACCTCCACCTCCGGTTCGCGCGACCGGGCTGACCGGCGCGACCGGCCCGCTCGGGGCCGCGGCTGGCTCGACCGGCGGGATGGCGGCAGTCCGCGTCGCGCCGGCTCCAGGGGCAACAGGACTGACCCGCGTCCTTTCCGGAACTGCGGCAGCGACTTGGAGCACGGAGTCGCCGAGCTCGATCCTGTCTCCCGGCGAGAGCACCTGCGGCGCGTTGATCCTCGTTCCGTTGACGAAGGTGCCATTGGCGGAGCCGAGGTCCTCGATCACGATCCGACCCTCGTCCGTACGGCGCACGCGGGCGTGATGGCGCGACAGCGCCGGGTCTCCGCCGAGATCCGCCGGGGGGCGGACGGCCCGCCCGAAAACCAATTCGTGATCCAGCTGGATGAACGTCCCAGCTGCACTGCCGCCCACCACTTGAAGCCTGATCTCGGCCATACCGCGCTCCCCGGCTGATTGCATCGGACACTACCGCCCGTTGCCGTTGGTTGCAAGACACGCGGGCGGTTGACTCGCTCGCCGGTCCGCGTACCCGAGCGCTCCCAAGCCGTGCCCGGATTCCCCGCGGGACACCCTCGCCGTCGCTAGGCGCGACGTTCCCATCACTTCAATTCCTCGTGTGAACAAAAAATGAATCCAAGTCCTGCGGCACCCGCGGATCGGGTACAGTCGCCCGATCGGGCACAACGAGGAGGGCACTAGATGGGACTACCGGGGCGTTCTCACCCCCTCAGGGGACTTGTACTGCTGAGTCTCGTGGGCGCCGTGGCGCTCGCGTTCGGAGCATCCGCTGCGCTTGCCGCCAAGCATCATTCACACAAGGGCGGACTGTATGCGGCCAAGCCGGTCGGCTTCGTCTATACGGAGACCAACGCTTCGCCAGACAACCAGGTTCTGATCTTCGACCGCTATGCGAACGGCTCGCTCAAGCAGGCCGGTGCCGTGTCGACGGGTGGAACCGGCGGGCACGAGCAGCAGGGCCCGTGCAACCCCGCCGGAGGGTGTCCATCCCTGGACACGCAGGCTGAGGTCGTGCTGGCGCCCAACGGGCGCCTGCTGTTCGTGGTCAACGCTGGCAGTAACAACATCACCTCGTTCCGGGTGACCAGGGGCGGCCTGCGCAAGGTCAGCCTGATTGACTCCGGCGGCGTGTTCCCCAACAGCCTGACGGTTCACGGGAACGTGCTCTACGTGCTGAACTCGAACAGCGACAACATCGCGGGCTTCCGCTTCTCCCACGTTGGAGCGCTGACCGCGATCGCGGGCTCGACGCAGCCGCTCCTCGACGGAGCCCTTCCCACGGCTCCGAGGCAGATCGGCTTCAACCCAAGCGGCAAGCTCCTGATGGTCACGGTGCTGGCAACCGCGGCCGGACCGCCGCCCGTCGGCGGGACGGCCGACACGATCGACACCTTCCGGGTCACCAATGGCGTGGCCGGTGCGGGGACCGCGCACGACTCGACCTCGAACTTCCCGTTCGCGTTCGCGTTCGGCTCGCACGGCGACGCCGTCGTGGCGCAGGTCAACAGCTTCGCGCCGGGTGCGGGCACCGCCCAGACCTACAGCGTGACGAACTCCGGGACGATGACCCCGATCAGCGGCCTATCGACGAACGGGTTCGCCCCCTGCTGGGTCGCGATCACCCACAATCAGCGCTACGCGTATGTGGTCAACTCGGGCAACGGCGTGACCACTACGCAAACGCCGGGGCCGAGCGTCGCCGAGTACAAGCTGTCGCCGAGCGGCGGGCTGACGCTGATCGGCAACACGGCGCCCCTGTCTCAATTCCTCGAGACGGACGACGCGGTGACGCCCGATGACAGGTACCTGTACGTGGTCTCTTTTATGGAGGCCAGTCCGCCGAGCCAGACGGCCGGGGGCAACAACAGCCTGATCAACGTGTACGCGATCCATCACGACGGGGCCCTGAGCTTCGTCGCGTCGACTCCCGAGATCGCGAGCCCCGGACTGAGCGGGTTGGCGGTCAACTAGGAGGTCACTCGACATCTGCGGCCGGGGACCGTACCCCGGCCAAGTAGGCGGAGGCCCCGGCGTCGCCGGGGTCTTCGTGGCTGCGATACAGCCAGGGCACACGAGCCGGAGGATCCTGTAGAGTGACCGAACGGGGGCTGGCATGGTTCACGGCGACTTCGACCCGCTGACCACCCGGATTCCGTCGCAGCAGATGCATTTGGTCTTCTCCAACCAGGTTCTCGGCAAGCGGCCGATCGCGACCCCTCGGTTGCGCCTCTCGAGGGTTGGTGGGCCCGTCACCGACATCAGGATCATCACCGCGCGTCTGGAAGGCGCCGTCGGGGTAAACGAGGCACGCCAGGCGCCTCAGGCCGCGCTGCGATAAAGCTCACGGGGGTCAGCCACAGCGTGGGAGCCGAGAACGAGTTGCGCCTCGAAGTCGCGGTGGGCAGGGCCCGCGGGTTCAGCTTCGTGGTCGACGAGCGACTCGTCATCGGCCGCAACTCGGAAGGTCCCGGAGGCCTCGGAGACGATCCCGAGCTCTCGCGCCACCATGCCGAGATCGTGCACGCGCCAAACGGTGAGTTCACGATCAACGACTTGTCCTCGACAAACGGAACGTTCGTCAACGGGACCCGGTTGAACACGCCCGCCGTTCTCACGGTCGGTGACGAGATTGAGCTCGGTACCACCAAGCTGATCGTCCGCTCGGCCCCCGTCGTGCCGGCGTTCGCCCAGCCCGATGTCGATGTGCGCGCTGCGACGGCGGTCGGAGGCGTCCTTCAGACGATCCCCCAAACGCCCGAAGAGACACAGGTGCCAACCGAGCCCGCATCCGCGATGGAAGAGCCACCGTTGACCGTCCGCCTGACGGTCGACTTTGAGCAGGCAACCGCGCAACTTTCGGTCCACGGGACGGGCGAACCGACCCAGCTGGTGCTCGAGAACGGCCGATGGCGCGTCGATGACCGTGGGTAGTGATCTCGAGCACGGCGGGACGGCGGGATCGGCTCCCTTGCGGCTTGGCTCTCGATAGAGTCCGCCCATGAACGCACCGGGCGCGCGTTTGGAGGTCATCGCCGGCAAGGCGAGCGGGATGTCGATCGTCGTGGAGGATGAGCTGTTTATCGGGCGCCAAGCCGATGGAGCCGGCCGGCTGGCCGATGATGACGAGATCTCCCGTCAGCACGCGCGCGTATCGCTCGACCACAGCGGAGCATGTGCGATCGAGGACCTGGGCTCCACCAACGGCACGTTCGTGAACGGGCTGCGGATCACTGCCCCGAACGCGCTCCGCGAGGGGGACACGATCGAGCTCGGCAGCACAACGCTGGTCGTGCGGGAGGTCCCGCCCGTGAACGAGCGCGCGACTGCCCCACCGCCCGGCTATGAACCCGGCCCGCCGCCTGCCCAGTCGACCGTGGTCCCGGGGGCTGGACCCGAGATGCCGACCGTCAAGCACGAACCCCCTCCGCTCTCTCTCCAGCTCGAGATCGATTTCGCGGCCCAGGAGGCGCGCTTGTCCCTGGGTGCGGGCGGTGAGCCGGTGCGGCTCGTATTCGACACCGGCGCCTGGCGCCTTGCACCGTCCCTGCCGACAGAGAAAGGAGCCACCGATGAGCGCAGGCCAGGCGACACTTGACGTGCCGCCGCAGGTGCTCGAGTACCTGCAGCAACACAAGACGCTAACCCTCGCGACCGCCTCGCCGGCGGCGATTCCGCGCGCGAGCACGTTCCTGTATGTAAGCGACGGTCCCACGCTCTACTTTTGGAGTCGTGCCACCACCATTACGGCGCGCCAGCTCGCCCAGAATCCCGTGGTCGCATTCACGGTGGACGACTACACCGAGGACCTGAACCGGACACGCGGCGTGCAGGGAATGGGTGAGTGCTCCGTGCTCCTGAGCGGCGAGCAGATCGCCCGCGTCGCCGACCTGTTCGGGCAGAAGTTCCCGGAGCTGTCCCCCGGCTCGACGATGAGCATCTCGTTCTTCCGCATCACTCCCACCGAGCTGCAGTTCATCGACAACACGACGGGGTCCGGGGATGCCGAGACCGCTCCAGGGACGTTCGGTGTCGAGTTTCATCGTGAGCGCTCCTATAGCGTGATCACGGACTTGCCCGTGCAACGTGTCGAGAGCATCATCGCGACCCTGCACAGCATCGAGGTTGCGGCCGGCGAGACGATCGTTCGGCAGGGAGCGCCGGCGGACAAATTCTTCATCCTCGTGGAGGGCGAAGCGGAGGCCTTGCGCGACGAGGAAGGCACCGAGCGGCGGATCGCGTCGCTGAAGGCCGGGCAGCTGTTCGGAGAGGTGTCCATCATGCGCGACCAGCCACGTTCCGCCACCCTGCGGGCGACGACCGACGCAAAGCTGCTCGCCCTGGAGCGTGACGGCTTTCGCGACCTAGTCGCCGAGGCGATGCAGATCACCCCAGACTTCGATCAGGTGATCCGTGCTCGTATGGACGCCCACAGCAGCGAGTAGCCCGGACGGTCGAACATGCCCGAGTTCACGAGCAAGGACTTCAGGTCCGCCGTCGGCGTTTTCGCGACCGGGGTAACCGTCGTCACCACCCGCGGCGAGGAGCACGCTTACGGCATGACCGCGAACGCCTTCTCTTCGGTGTCGCTCGACCCCCCGCTGGTGCTGGTGTGCGTGATCAGCCAGTCAGTGGGCAGCGAGCATATTCAGCGCAACGGCTGCTTCGCGGTCAACATCCTCGCCGAGGAGCAGGAACCGATCTCTCGCTACTTCGCATCGCGCGATCGGCCGCGCGGGCACGACGCTTTCCGTGAGGTTCCGCACCGCATCGCCACTAGTGGTTCGCCGGTTCTCGAGGGAGCGATTGGTTATCTCGACTGCCAGCTCCACGCAACCCATGTGGCGGGCGACCATGAGATCTTCATCGGCGAGGTGCTGGAGCTGGGGTTCGAGGCCGACGGCTCGCCGCTGGTCTTCCACGGCGGGCGGTACAGGCCGGTCGCACCGGTTTAGCCGACCGTCAGCTCTGGCCCTGGGCGAACGCCGTTGGTCGGCGCTGGGCCGCGGTTGCAGCACGATCCGGACCGTCACCGCTCAGGGCCCATGCCCTGGGCGCGGCGTCCTCACTCGGAAAGCACCTGCTGACGGTAAAAGTCCATGCCGAAGTCATCCTCGGACAGGTTGATCGTGGCACCGGAGTTGTCGATGAACTGAAGCGAAGTCGGAGTGATCTTGAAGAAGGCGATATTGGTGGTGGAAGCGCCGGACGAGGGCGACGGGAACTTCTCGGCAAGCAGGCCGACCGCCCGCGCGATGTCGCCTCCCGAGGAGACGAGCTGGCAGTGGCCGTCGCCCTGGATCCCCTTGGCCTTGTTCCAGTCCTCGACATACTCGTCGATCGCGAACGAGACACGGGGATTCGCCCGAATGTGTTTCGCGGTCGTCGACGTCGGGCGAGCCCAGAAGTACAGCTCCAGCCCGTCGTTCGCATACATGAATGTGCTGGCATGAGGGACACCGTCGGATGACGCGGTCGCGAGGGTGACGGTGTTCTCTCCCTTCAGGTAGTCGAGTACCTGCTGTGGTACTTCTGATGCCACGGACGGCCTCCTGTTGTGAACGCCGCAACGGTCCACGACGATTCGTTACCCCGCGAACCGGCGATCCCGGCTTTGCCAACTTCAGGACCCTAACCGCTTCGCTTAGCTAGTGTCAATGCACGGTGGCTCGGCCTGCGCTGAACTGCTCGAGCTTGATCGGAGAATCAGCGGCGAACACTTCCACGTCGGGGGCGATCTGACGCGTGAGCCCGCCAAGCACACGGCCGGGTCCAAGCTCCAAGAAGCTCCGGCACCCGTAGGCGATCATCGTCTTCACGCACTGCACCCACAGGACCGGGCTCGCGATCTGGTCGATCAGCGCCTGACGCACCTGCTCCGCGGTCGAAACGAGATCACCGCTGGCATTGCTGGCCATCGGCACCACAGGATCTCGCCATGAGATCGACCCCATTGCCACCGCCAGCTTCTCCTGGACTGGCTTCATCATCTGGCTGTGGAACGCTGCCCCGACCTGAAGTCGCACCGCCCGCTTGGCGCCGGCGCCAGGCGCGAGCTCCACAACGCGCTCAACGGCCCGCTCTTCACCCGAGACGACGATCTGCTCGGGGGTGTTCAGATTGGCTGGGGCGACCACACCAAGGCTCGCCACCTCGCCACAGAGACGCTCGACGGCGTCCTGACCCAGCCCAATGATCGCCGCCATCGCTCCGGGCCGCTCGTTCTGGATACTTGCCATCAAACGGCCACGTTGCGAAACCAGCTGCATCCCGTCCTCCAGGGCAAGCGCGCGCGAGGCGACCGCAGCGGTGTATTCGCCGAGGCTGTGACCCGCGACGACAGCTGGCCGCAGTCCGGCCTCGCTCGCCAGCTCCATCACCGCAAGCGATAGCGCGAACAGCGCCGGCTGAGCCACATCGGTCCGAGTGAGCTCCTCAATCGGTCCCTCCAGCGCCAGCCGGGTGACCTCCAGCCCGGACGTGCTGTCGGCGAGACCCATGTAGCGATCGAACAGCTCGGGCCGGGCTTCACGTAGGTCGGCTCCCATCCCGACCTTTTGTGATCCTTGCCCAGGAAAAACGAACGCGGTCTTGTCCATGACGAGCGCTTACGCGGACGCCTCTTCGGCGAGGCGGCTGTTTACGTAGTCGAGTGCCTCACCGAGGGTCAGGATGCGCTCTGCGTCCTCTTCATCGACCTGGAGGCCGTATTCCTGCTCGACCGCGAGCGAGATCTCCATGAAGGCCAGCGAGTCCAGGCCGAGCTCGTCGAAGGTCGTCGTGAGATCGTCCGGGATGTCCTCTGCGGGGAGGCCCACGCGGTCGACCAGGATCCGCTTCAGATCTTCCAACCCAACTTTTCTAGTCTCGTTCATCTGCTTCCTCTCGATCGGTGTGCACGCTCAGGCCACGGGTCGGGCCAGCGCTCGAAGCTGCGACAGCTCGGCCTGCGCAGCCTGTTGGCCGGCGGCCCGGAAAAGGTCGGCCAGATGGAAGTCGCGCCAGTCACAGGGACCAAAGCAAGGCGACACTACGACATCGGCGAGGGCCGCGTGACGGACGCTGTCGTCGACCTGGCTGAGGTCCATGACCTCCAGCAGCGTGTCGAGCATGCCCGGCCGGCGACGGGACTCGGACGGTGCTGTAGGCGGCGCCTCGCCCGGCCAACGGTCGAGCACGTTGTCGGACAGCAAGTTGACGGACACGGTCAAGTCCGCGCCGTCGTCCAGCACGGCGCCGGTGGGAACCGGTACCAATGCCATGCCGTCCACAAACCTCCGGCCGTCGCGCTCGTACGGCCGAAACACCCCCGCCAGCGCGGTCGCGGCCAACAACGCCTGCCATAGCGGACCCTCGCGCAGCGGGGCCGGCGCGCGCGTCGACAGATCCACGGCCATGACGGTCAGCGGGATCAGAGTGTCGTCGAACGTCCGATCGCATGTGGCCTCGCGCAATCGCTGCTCGAGCAGGTAGAACCCGGTGGCGCCGCCCAGCGACCGTTTGAAGATCGCATCCACGGTCGCTGCGTCGAATGCCTGCCGCAGCGCGCCGTCGATCGCAGCGGCATCCATGCCGAGCGCGATGCACGTGGCGACGATCGCACCGATGCTGCTTCCGGAGACGTAGTCGATCGCATAACCGGCGCGTTCGAGCACGTCGAGCACCCCGAGGTGAGCAAAGCCTTTGGCTCCTCCCGCCCCGAGTGCGAGACCGAGCTTCGTGCGCGTGATGTGCCGCGCCAGCCAGCCGAGGTCGGCACCGGAAATCTGGCCGCCGCCTACCCGCTCACAGCGCCGGATGACTCGTAACGACGAATCGGCGCGCCACGCCCGCGTCGCCGACGCGGCCTCGTCCCCAACTAGCACTACTTCGATCGGATCTCCATGCGTTGCGCTATCGCGGTGGAGCTCACCGAGCCGGGCGGTCTCCGAGGCCGTGCCCGCGAATACGATGACACGGTCTACCTCCCCGGCCACGGCCGACAGCGAAGCGGGATCGAAGTCCGAGTCGAGGATGACGGTCACACCGTCCGAGGCGATGTGGTCGGCCGTGACCACCGACCCCGCAAACGACAGCTCTCGGTCCAGCGCCGTCAGTGGCCTCGGAGTTGCCCTGGTCGCTGCCGAGATGAGTGGGAGACGCATCCCCGCGACCGAATCCGCGAACGCCAGCGCAACCTGCTCGCCGCGACGGCTATCGGACTGCTGGTGCGCGCGCGACAGATGCGAGCGCATCAGGCGGACCATGTTGGTGAGGATCCGCGGCTCGCGACTCGCCAGTTCCGCAAACTCACCGCCGCCGAGCTCCAGCGCGGATGTCGATGTGCGGGCGACCGCCGCCTCGGTGCGAGGCTCGCCGACGATCACACCGACCTCGCCGCACGTGTCGCCGCGGCGCAGCCGGCCGACGACCTCACCCGATCCGTGGCGAGCGCCCGCTGCGATCACATGCACTAGCCCACCCGTGATCGCCCACATGCGATCGCTTGGATCGCCAACGCGATAAAGATGCTCTCCGGGCTCGAAAAGCCGCGCGGTCATCTCCCCGGCAATCTCACTCAGGCGAGCTGCGGACAGCCCGGCGAACAGCGGCGAGTGAGCAAGCTCGATCTGATCGACGGCCACGGCTAGAGCAGTCTAGTTGCCGCGAATAAACGCGTGTGAGAAACCGGAGGTTCCCCAGGCCCGATGCGCGACCAAAAACGGCTCCACGCGCCGTCTCGCCTGTGGTAGTCTGCGGGGCGTTTTCGCAGCCGTTGGACCGAAACGCACAGGATGCGGCGGTCGGTCCCGGTGCCATTGTGCCACTCCTAACGGGAGGCATGGAACTCGATGACCGATGTGATCAGCTCGACCAACCTGTACGCCGAGGTTCAGCAGTTTTACGCGACGCAGATGCAGAGACTGGACGGTCTCGACGTCGAAGGATACGCCGCCACGTTCACCGATGATGCCGAGTTCATCCACTCACCAGGGCAGCCCGGATCCCACACACGGGCCGGCATTATCCGTGACGTGCACAAGGTTGCCGAGCAGTTAAGAGCTAATACCGAGCAGCGGCGACACTGGTTCAACATGGTGAATCTCGAGCCTTTGGATGACGGCCGCATCAAATCGACCGTCTACTGCCTAGTCGTCAAGAACCGTCCCGAGCAAAAGCCGGAGTTTGTGAGCTGTGTGGTTAATGACATTCTTGTCCGAGTCGATGGTGAGTTGCTAAACCAATATCGACGCGTCGACTACGACTATCGGTAACGGCCGTCTTTGTTGCCGTGCCTGCCGCAGGGGGAGCGGCTGGTGCTAGGGAGCGATGGTCATCGGCCAAGTCGCGGACGGCTGACCACCGGGCCGCTGGCGGGCGGGCCGCCGGTGGGCGGGCCCCCGGCGGGCGGGCCCCCGGTGGGCGGGCCCCCGGGTCGCAGCAGATGCCTCTTCCGGACGAGCGCGAAGGCCACGATCGCGCCGAGCGCGGCGACCGCCGCGGCGACGGTGAAGACCGTGGTGAGGCCGGCTGCGTAAGCATCGCGGGCGACGTTCTCCAGGCCGGGTCGGAAGGCCGCAGGAAACTTGTGCAGGAGTTGCGGCGTGGCACCGGCGGAGATCCCGTTCGCCAGCCCCTTGGCGGCGGACGCGAGCGGGCTACCTGCGACTGCGCTTTTGACGTGGTTGACGACCTGGTGCTGTAGCAGCACGCCAAGGACCGCAAGCCCAGCGGCGGTTCCGAAGCTACGGCACGCGGCGTTGATGCCGCCTGCCATCCCGCCGCGGTACGGCGGCACCACGCCGACCGCGGTCGAAGCGAGCGTGGGCCCGATGAGGCCGAAGCTGGCCCCGGTCAGCACCAGCCCGGGGATCAGGACTGTCCAGCTTGAGTGGCCGTTGACGCCGGTCATGATCGCCGCTCCGACCGCACCGAGCATAAGGCTGAGCGTCAGCACGATCCGGGGGTCGACCGTGGCGGTCATCCGACCGGCCACTGGGCCGACCGCGAACGCGACCGATGTGAATACGAGCATCCGCAGGCCAGCTTCGACGGCGGAGTAACCGAGGATCGACTGGAACCAGGCCACGATGAAGAAGATCAGAGACAGCACCGAGAAGGCGGTGACGAATGCCGATACCGAGGAGCCGATGAAGGTCGGATTCTTGAACAGCTTCAGGTCCATCATCGGAAACCTGCGGCGCAGCTCGAGCGGGACGAAGACAGCGAACAGCGCGATCGCGGCGCCGTAACAGCCGAGGATCGTCGGGCTGGTCCAGCCGTCGTCATTGCCCCGGATCGTCGCGTACATCAACAGCAACATGGCCGCGGTAAATGTGAACAGCCCGCCCCAGTCGATGCTGGTCTCGGGACCGGGAAGGTTGACCACCTTGCGCTGCAGCATGATCAACGCCGCGATGCCGATCGGGACATTGACGTAGAAGATCGCCTGCCAGCCGATCGCCTGCACCAGTACGCCGCCGACGATCGGGCCAAGCGCGATGGAGACGCTGGTGGTGACTCCGTAGGCGCCGAACGCAACCTGCCGTTCCTCGGCCGGAAACTCCTGCACGATCAGCGCCAGCGAGCAGGCGAACATCATCGCCCCGCCGATGCCCTGGATGCCCCGGGCGAAGTCGAGCACCGTCGCGTTGGGCGCCTGCGCGCACGCCACCGATGCCAGCGTGAACACGATCAGCCCCAGTCTCAGCACCACCTTGCGGCCGATGATGTCGGCCAGCGAGGCGGCCGCCAGAAGCGTCGTCGTGAGCATGATCGCGTAGCCGTCGACGATCCACTGCACCGCCGAGAAACTCGCGTGCAGCGCGGCTGAGATCGTCGGCAGTGCCACGGCGACGATCGTCACGTCGAGCAGCAGCATGAAGGTCGAGCTCAGCACCACCGCGAGCGTCCACCACTTACGGTTGCGCGATTCCGCCGTCAGCAGTTGGGGCGCCTCCGCCAGCGCCTGCCTGAGGCCCGTGACTTGGAGCGGCTTCTTGTGCTCCGCGACGCCCTGGAGCACGGGTGAGGTCAGCTGAATCGTCGCTTCGCCGATCTGGATCCGGTCTCCGGGTGCGAGCGTGTACGGCTGGAGGATCCGCTCGCCGTTGACGTAGGTCCCGTTTGCCGAGTGAAGGTCGTCGATCGATGCCCTGGCGTCGCGGATCGCGACCTTCGCGTGGCGGCGAGAGACCTCCGGGTCCAGCACCTGGAGGTCGCATTCGGGCTCGCGCCCGATCGTCGCGCTGCCCGTCACAGCGGTGGCCGTGCCGGCTCCAGGACCCGACAGGATGATCAGCTCGCCGTCGCTGCCGGGTGGGGCGAAGGTCGGCCCGCGGACGACGGGCGGCTCCGGCTGTCGAGCGGCTCGCGGAGCATCGCTCGTCGCCGTCCGGGGCTCGTCCGGGATCGCCCGAGCCTGCGTGGCTTCGAGCGGCAGGGGCCGCACGTTCGCCGTGACGTCGACCGGGATCTCGCGGGCGCGCGTGGCCTGTAGCCGCGCCATCGCTGCCAAATCCGGCTGGGGCGAGAACTCGAGCGTCGTCCCCCCGAGCCGAATCCGGTCACCGGCCTTCAGCTTGTGCGCACCGATGATCCGCTGATCGTTGACGTACGTACCGTTGGTGGACTCGAGGTCCTCGACGACGGGCTCCCCGTCTTTGAGCGCGAACCGCGCGTGATTGCGCGACAGCTGGCCGGTGGCGTCGGAGAGCTCGACATCGGCGCCCTCCCGACCAACGACGGTCCCATCCGCCAGCGCGATCATCAACCCGGCGTCAGCGCCGACGGCTACGTGTGCCTCGCCGATCAGCTGGCGCCGCTTTGCGGGAGGGGTTGTCTCGGTTCCGTCAGCCATCTACGCCACTGAACCGATTAGTCGCGCTCGGTCTGGGCGTGGTGGCGGGAGAGCTCGGATCTGGAACTCGCTCACACGTCTTCGACCCCCCGGTGTCGTACTGACGGCGCGAGCCTACAGGACAGGTAAGGCAGCGTCAAACCGGCGACGCCGCGGATCAATCACCTCTGCCGGGAGCCGCAGAGCTTGCATGCGACGGGACCTCAATGTAGCCTGAGGAGAACGATACGGAGGCTCGCTAGGGCTCGGGACCGGATCCGGGGCGTACCCGAGTCGGTCTCGGCGAACCGCCCCACGACAGGGACCTCGCCGCCATCCTCGCGCGATAACACACTATGGACCAATGGTTGCCATCGCCGTCCCGCGCATGTCCGACTAGCGTTGGATGGTCATGACGAAGTCGGTTCGACCTGTTCGAGTCCCAACCGAGATCTACAACGCGCTCGGTTACCTGGGCACCCGGTTGCTGTTCCTCAACGCTCGCTATGCCCCGCAGGTGCACTGGGGTGATGTCGCTCTCGCGCTGGATGGATTCCCGACCGATAATTTGGACCTAAGCTCGAGCGCGTTCTGGGACGACTGGCGGCTGCGCTGGTCGGCGCGTGCCGACGAATACCTCGCCATCGCCGATCGATCGACCACGGTCGCCGGCCGGACCCGGGCGCTGCGCTCAGCCGCGGCCTGTTACCACTGGGCCGAGTTCATGTACTTCGACGACGCCGGGCTGAAGCTCCAGCTTCGTCAGCAGCTCCGCCGCGCCTTTCTGGCCAGTCTCGAGGGTGCCGACATCGAGCTCAGCCAGCACGAGCTGCCGGCTAGCGCGGACAGGCCTGCGGTGCCCTACTGGATCGTGCTGCCGCCAGAGCGTGTGCGTCCGGAGGGTGCTCTGCCTGCAGTCATACTGTCCAATGGCCTTGACTCGATGACTGAGGTCGAGGTGCTGTCACTGGCCGAGGCGTACCTGGAGCGCGGCATCGCGGCGGTCCTGTTCGACGGGCCGGGCCAGGGCATTCAGGCCGGGCAGGCACCTGTGCTCATCGAGATGGAAACCGTGGTGGCGGACCTGGTGCGACGGCTGGCCGCCGAGCATCCGCGGATCGACACGCGCCGGCTGGCGTTCGTGGGCATCAGCTTTGGCGGCTACCTCGCCCTCAGGGTCGCAGGCAGCCTCGGCGACCTTTTCCGGTGCGTGGTCAACTTCGGCGGCGGTCCGCGCCTTGCCGAGTTCGCCACCCTACCACGGCGCCTCAAGGATGACTTCCGGTTCGCCTTACTAGTGAATGACACGGACGAGATCCAGGAGCGGTTCGACGCGCTCGCCCTCGATCTAGGTGAACCTCCGGCCACCCAAGTCGTCAGCATCCACGGTGCACTCGACGACATCTTTCCGGTGGGAGGACTCGAAGATCTTGACCGAGCCTGGGGACCGCAGCACCGACTTGAGGTCCACCCGCGTGAGGCACACGTCTGCATGAACGTGATCAACGTCTACACGCAGCAAACCGCTGACTGGGTGGCCGAGCTACTCGCTTCGACGGAGCAGCAGCAAACCACGCAGCCGGCGGCCCTGACCAGTTTTCGCTCGTAAGTCGCGCCCTTCAGCGGCGGGTTGGCGCCAGCATGCGCCACTCGGCGCACGGCACGAGTTCTCCCGCCAACAGTCGAGTGCGGCACTCACGGCGTTGCACCTTTCCGCTGGTCGTCTTCGGCACCGTGCCGGGACCGACGAGCACCACCCACTGCAGTCCGACTTCGACCGTGGTCATAACCTCGCGCCGAACCGCGCGCATCACCTCGCCGAACTCGTCAGCCGAATCCGGGTCGACCTCCATCACGATCGTCGTGTGCTCTGTGCCACTGTCACCGGCGACCGAGAACGCGGCGCTGCAATTGCGTCTGAGCTTGGGGTGCGCCAACTCGGCGGCGTGCTCGAGATCGTGGGGGTGGACGTTGCGCCCCCGGATGATCAGCAGATCCTTGATCCTGCCGACGATGAACAGTTCCTCGTCCATCAGGAACCCTAGGTCCCCGGTGCGGAGGTAGGCCTTAGACGGCTCCTCGCCCTCGATCGTCGCCGCGAACTCGGCGTCAGCCCCGCGATCGCCGGGCCAGTATCCCGCCGCCACGCTTGGGCCGCTGACCCAGATCTCGCCCACCTCGTTGGGAACGCAGCGGCGCAGTGTGTGCTCGTTGACGATGGCGACCTCATGGCCGTCGCCCACCTCGCCGACGCCGACGACGAGCTGGACCCGGCTGCCTCCATGCGGCGGCTGGGCCAGACGAGACTCGAGGCCGTCGGCATCGAGTCCGAGCAACGTCGGTTCGCGTCGCCGGCGCGGGCCGGTCACCATCAGCGTCGCCTCGGCCAGGCCGTAGCACGGGTAGAAGCTCGACCGGCGAAAACCGCACGCCGCGAAGGCGTCACAGAACGCCTCGACCGCGTCCGCCCGGACCGGCTCGGCGCCGCAGAACGCGACGTCCAAGGTACCGAGCGATAGTTGCGCGCGCTGTTCCGAAGTGGTGCGGGCAACCGCAAGCTCGTACGCGAAGTTCGGCGCTCCACTGAAGGTCGCGCCAAACTGGGAGATTCCGGCAAGCCACCGGTGCGGCTCCTTGAGCACCGCCAGTGGCGGCATCAGCACGGTGGGAAACCCGAGGATGACGGGTTGCAGGATCCCGGTGATGAGGCCCATGTCGTGCGACGCCGGCAGCCAGCAGAAGCCGCGGCTCTCGGATGACAGGCGCAGCCCGGCGGCGAGCACGGCGGAGTTGGCGAGGAAGTTCGCGTGACTAAGCATCACCCCGCGCGGATCGGCCGTCGAGCCCGAGGTGTACTGAAGGAGCGCCAGTTGCTCGGTGTCCCGCGCGAGCACACCCGGGCCGTCACGGGCCTCCACTTGGTCGACCGCGAGCCACCGCGCCCCGGCCAGGCTCGAGCCAGGCTCGAGCAGCGGTTGGCTCGTCTGCAGGCTTTCCGAGGTCGTAAGGACGACGCTTACTTCGGCGTCGCGCGAGATGCGCTCGAGCCGTGGCAGAACCCGATGCATCCGGCCGGGCTGGGGCGCCATCGCCGGCACCGCGACCACTCCTGCCTGGAGGCAGGCGAACAGGGCCGAGACGAAATCGAGTCCGGGTCCGAACAGCAGCAGGGCGTGAGAGCCGACAGGGGCCTCGTCGAGAAGATGCGCAGCGATCCGCTGCGATCGCGCGTGCACCTCCGCGTAGCTCAGATCCTCCACGGCGTGGACGCCGTCCCGCGAGAAGCGGAAGGCCAGCGCATCCGCAGAGTCCTGCGCTCGGGTCGCCATGATCTGACCGAGGGTTGCCACGGACGCCGTCAACAGCCTACCGTGCACAGGCCGAGCAACGCGCCCGGAGCCGTCGCCGCGGCCATCTTCTGGGCCGGCGAGCTGCCTTCGGCGACCCACCGATACGCGAGCCAACCCCTTGGCCGCGTGGGCAAACTTTTCTGCCGTCGCGGCTCGTATGTGGTACGAATTGTTGGTGGCAATGCCTGTGATCCCGGGGGCGGATAGATGACGGCTGACCGCTCGAAGTCGATGGTCGAGAGCGTGGCCCTGAACCGCGCCGCCGAGGAGTACGACGTCGCGATCCTCGGTGGCGGCCTCGCCGGGTTGACGCTGGCGATCCAGCTCAAGCGGACTCGTCCTCAGACCAGCGTGCTCGTTCTGGAGAAGCGCGAGGGGCCGGCGCCACTCGCGGCGTTCAAGGTCGGCGAGTCGACGGTGGCCTCCGGGGCCTACTACTTCAGGGACGTCGTCGGCATGAGTGACCACCTCGCGGAAAAGCACCTGCTGAAGTGCGGGCTGCGGTTCTGGATGAGAGCCGGCGATAACAGCGATCTCCTCCAGCGACGCGAGATGGGGTCACCGGCGTTTCCTCCGGACTCGGACGTGCAGATCGATCGGGGGCTGTTCGAGAACGAACTGGCCAGGCGCGCCAGGCGCGCCGGAGTTGACCTGCTGCAGGGCGCGCGCGTGCAGGACGTAACGCTCGCCCCGACCGGCCATTCGGTGACGTTCACGCAACTCGGCGAGGAGGTCACCGTGAAGGCTCGCTGGGTCGTCGATGCGGCCGGACGCGCGAGCTTTCTGAAGCGCAAGCTCGGCATGGGCACGAAGGTCGGCCATGTCGTGAACTCGGCCTGGGTACGGCTCGGCGGCGGTTTCGACCTCGAGGATTGGGGTCGACACGACGCAGCATTCATGGCCCGCATGACGGAGCCCGGGCTGCGCAGGTTCAGCACCAACCACCTGTTCGGGGACGGCTACTGGATGTGGCTGATCCCGCTGTCGTCGGGCCCGATCAGCATCGGCGTGTGTACCGACGCCAGCATCCACCCGTTCGAGGAGATCTCGACCTTCGACGCCTTCCTGGACTGGCTGCGCCGCCACGAGCCGCAGCTCGCGGCAGTGATCGAGCCGAGGACCGACGAGATCGAGGACTTTCTCCGCGTCGAGGACTTCGCCTACGGGGTCGAGCGCGTGTTCTCCCCCGATCGCTGGTCCCTGGTCGGCGAGGCGGGGGCGTTCGCGGATCCCCTGTATAGCCCGGGATCGGACTTCATCGGCTACGGGAACGTCCTCACGACCGATCTGATCACGCGCGACCTCGACGGCGAGGACATCGCCGCGCGCGTCGAGCGCCACAACGACCTCTACCTGCGCACCTGGGCCGGCGTCATGGCTCGCACCGAGAACCTCTACCCCACGTTCGGCAACGCCTGGGTCACCGGAGCCAAGGTCGCATGGGACATCCCCTTCAATAACTTCGGCGCCACGATGCTGATGGTGAAGGACAAGCTCGCCGACACCGAGTTCGTCGACTCGGTCGAGGACGATCTGCTCCGTCTCCATCGTCTGGAACTGAACATGCAGCGTCTGTTCCGCGAGTGGAACGAGATCGAGCAACGTCCGCTCACCGGTCCCGGCGGAAATAACCCATTGGTGCTCGAAGCACTCGGCGTGCTCATGGCCGAACTCGACGACGAGGGCATCCGCGATGCTCTGCGCTGGCAGGTGTCAACCGCCGAGGCGATGTCCGTGGTCTTCTTTTACCGTGCCGCGCAGGCGCTCGACGAGCCGCCGGCAGAGGACAAGCCGGTCAATCCCTACGCCGTGGGGCTCAAGCCGGAGCGTTGGGAGGCCGAGGGACTGTTCGAGGGACCCGGGCTCACGGGTCGCGAGGCGCTCGAGCAGATCGGCGGGTTCGAGTGGCTGTTCGGATCGCCCGCGGGCGCCGCGACTTGACAGGCGCACCCCGGCCGGGGGCAAACTTTTCTGTCGGCGCGGCTAGCATGTGGTAGGAATTTCTGGTGGCAATGCCTGTGATCCCGGGGGTGGATAGATGACGGCTGACCGCTCCAAGTCGATGGTCGAGAGCGTGGCCCTGAACAGCGCCGCGGAGGAGTACGACGTCGCGATCCTCGGTGGGGGCCTCGCCGGTTTGACGCTGGCGATCCAGCTCAAGCGGGTTCGTCCTCAGACCAGCGTGCTCGTTCTGGAGAAGCGCGAGGGGCCCGCACCGCTGGCGGCGTTCAAGGTGGGCGAATCGACGGTGGCGTCCGGAGCGCACTACTTCAGGGACGTCGCCGGTCTGAGGGACCATCTCGCAGAAAAGCAAATTCTGAAGTGCGGGCTGCGGTTCTGGATGAGAGCCGGCGATAACAGCGATCTCGTCCAACGACGGGAGCTTGGCCCTTCGGCGTTTCCTCCACACTCGGACGTGCAGATCGACCGCGGGCTGTTCGAGAACGAGCTGGCCAGGCGCGCCAGGCGCGCTGGCGTGGACCTGCTGCAGGGCGCGCGCGTGCAGGACGTGACGCTCGCGCCGACCGGTCACTCGGTGACGTTCACGCAACTCGGCGATGAGGTCACCGTGAAGGCTCGCTGGGTCGTCGATGCGGCCGGACGCGCGAGCTTTTTGAAGCGCAAGCTCGGCATGGGGACGAAGGTCGGCCATGTCGTGAACTCGGCCTGGGTGCGCCTGGGCGGCGGTTTCGACCTCGAGGACTGGGGTCGACACGATGCCGGGTTCATGGCGCGCATGTCGGAGCCCGGGCTGCGCATGTTCAGCACCAACCACCTGTTCGGGGACGGCTACTGGATGTGGCTGATCCCGCTGTCGTCGGGCCCGATCAGCATCGGCGTGTGTACCGACGCCAGCATCCACCCGTTCGAGGAGATCTCGACGTTCGACGCATTCCTGGATTGGCTGCGCCGCCACGAGCCGCAGGTCGCGGACGTGATAGAGGCCCGGACCGACGAGATCGAGGACTTTCTCCGTGTCGAGGACTTCGCCTACGGGGTCGAGCGCGTGTTCTCCCCGGATCGCTGGGCCCTGGTCGGCGAGGCGGGGGCGTTCGCGGATCCGCTCTACAGCCCGGGATCGGACTTCATCGGCTACGGGAACGTCTTCACGACCGATCTGATCACGCGTGACCTCGACGGCGAGGACATCGGCGCGCGGGTCGAACGCCACAACGACTTCTACCTGCGCACTTGGGGCGGGGCCATGGCTCGCACCGAGAATCTCTACCCCGCGTTTGGCAACGCCTGGGTCACCGCCGCCAAGATCGTCTGGGACGGTCAGCTCAATCACTCTGGCATCGTCATGCTGATGGTGAAGGACAAGCTCACCGACACCGAGTTCATGGACTCCGTCGAGGAGGATGTGTTCCGGCTTCATCGTCTGAACCTGAATATGCAGCGTCTGTTCCGCGAGTGGAACGAGATCGAGCAACGCCCGCTCACCGGCCCACCCAGCGGGGTTAACCAACTTCTGCGCGACGCCATCGCCCGGCTCAATGCCGACGTGGACGATGAAGGGATCCGCGATGCCTTGCGCACGCAGGTCTCAATCGCCGAAGCCATGGCCGTGGCCCTCTTTTACCGTGCCGCCCAGGCGCTCGACGAGCCGCCCCCAGAGGACAAGCCGCTCAATCCCTACGCCGTGGGGCTAAAGCCGGAGCGCTGGGAGGGAGAGGGACTGTTCGAGGGACCCGGGCTCACGAGCCGCGAGGCGCTCGAGCAGATCGGCGGCCTCGAATGGCTGTTCGGCGCGCCCGCGGGCGCCGCGACTTGACATCCGCGCCCGGACCGTTCGTCGACGAGGGCCGCGGACCAGCGCTTGCGCCGACGGTCCAGCAGGTCAGCGAGGGCGTCTACGCGTATGTCCAGCTCGACGGCCAGTGGGGGCTGAACAACTGCGCCTTCCTCGTCGGCTCAAGCACCGTCACGCTGATCGATACGTGCTACACCGAGCGCCGGACGCGTGCGCTGCTGAACGCGATAGGCGAGGTGACCGAACTGCCGATCGGCACGCTGTTCAACACCCACGAGCACGGCGACCACACGTGGGGCAACTTCATGCTGCCGCCGACGACGACGATCATCGGGCACGAGCGCTGCGGCCCGGCCATGCTGGCGGCCGGGTTCGGAGTGAAGGAGATCTTCCCCGGGGTCGACTGGGGCGACATCGCGCTGCGGCCGCCGACGGTCACGTTCCGTGAGCGCCTGACGCTGTGGGTGGACGAGCTGGAGATCCAGGCGTGGCACGTCGGCCCGGCCCATTCGACCAGCGATGTGGTGCTGTGGCTGCCCGCGCGGAAAGTACTGATCGCGGCCGATCTGGTGTTCCACGGCGGCACCCCGTTCGTGCTGTTCGGATCGGTCAGCGGCAGCTTGGCCGCGCTCGCGCAACTCGAGCGCCTCGGCGCGGAGGTCGTCGTGCCCGGACACGGCGCGGTCGGCGGCCCGGATTTGTTGGACCTCCAGGCGGCGTACCTGCGGTTCTTGCAGCGCATCGCCGCCGAGGCAGTGGCGGCCGAGCTGACCCCCTTGGAAGCGGCGTTGCAGGCTGATCTTGGGGAGTTCTCGCAGTTGCACGACCCCGAGCGGCTCGTGGGCAACCTCTTCCGTGCCATGGCCGAGCACCGCGGCGCCGAGCCGGGCGCGCCGGTCGATTACGGCGCCGCCCTCGACGGCATGGTGCAGTTCCGCGGGGGCAGGCCTCTTCACTGCATGGCGTAGCGCGGACTCGGGCGACCGCGCAAGCCGTCAGCCGACCTTGGCTCCCTCTGCGAAGGCCCCTGCGTGCTCCATCGTGACCCGGCTGTTGGCGGTCAGCGCCGACTCGATGAACTCGCGCGCGTCCTGCAGGGTGGCATCGGCGCCGAGCACCTCCGCGATCTTCTCCGGCTTGATGACCGCGGTGTGACGCGAGGTGAGCGTGAAGCCGCCCGGGGTCTCGTCGATCAGAAAGTGGCCGGTGTGTACGGACAGCAGGGTCGGCGGCGTCGTCTGCTTGTAGATGATCCTCCGCCTCGGGAAGCCGACCCGGATCGACCTGGTCGTGTGCGCCGAGCCATCCTTGGTAACCGTGTCCATTTCCATCACCTGGACGTTCGGCTCGGGCTCCTCAAGCCTCATCTTGTCGACGTGTGGTAGCCGCGCAGGCCATTCGCGGGCGTTCCAGACGAACTCGTAGGCGTCGTCTGGGGCGCCGGTGCTCGGCACGGAGTCGTCCCATTGGACGATCAGGGAGTCGCGCTCGTCGGCCTGCTCGGCGGCGGCCTTCAGCGTGGCCAGCTCGGTCTGGCTGTTGCGGTCGGTCGCATCGGCAATCCATTTCAGGGCAGCCGGATCGTCGTCGATCGCGCTGAAGTCGTGCAGCAGCCTGACGAGCGATCCGCCATCGGGTTGCGCCTCGACGATCCACTCACCGCTCATCGCACCGATCGGCGGGCTGGATTTCTCCTGTCGGAACTGCACCGTCAGGCGATCGGGGTCGAGGTTGCGGATCGAGGTCCATTCCTTGACCTCGTCGTTGACGAGCGCCCACACATGTATGCGCTCCTCACCGCCGCCGAGGTCCTCGCGATCGAGATGGATCGTCGGCAGGAAGACAATCGGCCAGTTGACAGCGTCGGCGATGACGCGAAACGCCGCCGACGGAGGGGCCGAGACCGCAATGCTGTGTTCAAGGTGAGTAACTGGCGATTCCACGACTAGCGCTCCTCTGCTGGTTGCCTACCGGTCACCCGCCGCCGTCAGTAATTGCCCAGGCCACCGCACACGTTGATCGCCTGCGCGGTGATCGAGGCCGCCGTGGGCGTCGTCAGATAGTGGACGAGCCCAGCCACCTCGTCTGGCGTGGTGTATCTGCCCAATGGGATGCGTGCATTGAACGAGTCCAGGACCTCCTGCGGCGTCGTCCCGCGCTGCTGCGCGAAGAATTCCCGCACATGCTCGGCGAGCGGTGTCTCCACGAAGCCGGGACACACGGCATTGACAGTGATCCCGGACCTGGCGAGCTCGAAGCCGAGTGACTTCGAGAACCCGACGACGCCATGCTTCGACGCCGAGTAGGCGGAGCCGGCGGCAATGCCCTGCTTGCCCGAGGTCGAGGCGATGTTGATCACGTGACCCTGCTTGCGCTCGAGCATCCCGCCGACGTTCAGAACCTCCTTCGTCATCAGGTAGACGCTGTTGAGGTTCGTGTTGATGATGTCGAACCACAGCTCGTCGGAGTGCTCCGCAACCGTTCCTCCACCGCTGCGCCCGGCGTTGTTAACGAGAACGTCGACGCGTCCGTAGCGGTCGACGGCAGCCTGGATGAACTTCTTGATGTCATCAATCTTCGTGACGTCGCACGTCGAGCCGTCGACGTCGTAGCCGGCATCCTGGAGCTCCTTCACCGTGGCGTCCAGCCTGCCCTGGTCGCGTCCGCAGATGTAGACGCTCATGCCGTCAGCGGCCAGGCTCTTCGCGACGGCCAAGCCGATGCCGCTGGTGGCTCCGGTCACCACCGCAACCCGTTTGCCGTTCTCAGACATCCATACCCCTCCTGATCAAATAGCCCTAGTCGGTCCGATCACACCGCGCGCAAGACGAGCGCCGAGTTGAACCCGCCGTAGCCGCGCGCGAGTATCAACGCGGTTTGCAGCTTCGCCTCCTTAGGCTGATCCATGACAAGCGCGAGCTCGCAGCCGGGTGCGAGGCTCGAGACGTTGATCGTCGGCGGGATCACCTCATCGCGCAGCGACAGCAGCGCAGCGGCGACATCGACCGGCGCGCCGGCACCGTACATCCGTCCCGTCATCGTCTTTGGAGCGGTAACCGGGACGCCTTCGGATCCGAACAGACCGGCGATGGCCTCGGCCTCGGCCCGATCGAGCTCCGGCGTGCCACTCGCGTCCGCGAATACGACATCGACGTCCTGCGGGCTGACGCGCGCGTCCCCAAGCGCGAGCTCGGCTGCCCGGCGCAGACCCGGCGGACGATCGGACCCGGGAGCCGGGTCGAACGTGGCGGCGTATCCCGCGATCTCGCCGTACGGCTTGCGACCGCGCCGGCGGGCCGAATCGGGCGCCTCGACGACGAGAACCGCTCCTCCCTCGGCTATCACGTGACCAGAGGCGGCACCGTCGAAGGGTCGGTAGGCCTCGTCGGGGGCGGCCGAGGTGCTCAGGCGCCCGCTGGCGATCTGCGCGCACAAGGTCCAGGGATTGACCGGAGCCTCCATCCCGCCGGCGAGCATGAGTGGTGTGCCGTTCCGAAGCTGGCGCCGCGCCGTGGCGATCGCGTCCAGCCCACCCGCCCCTTCGCTGACGAGCACTCCGCAGTGGCCGCGCATCCGGTGCCGGATCGAGATCTGGCCCGTGTTCACCGCATAGAACCACGCAAACGACTCGTAGACGCTGACCGTCCGTGGGCCCGTCGCCCACAGATGTTCCATCTCGCGCTGGCCGAACTCCCATCCGCCGTAGCAGTTGGTGGACACGATCCCGACGTCGTACTCGTTGCGCTGAGCGGGATCGACGCCGGCGTCCGCCAGCGCCAGGTCGGACGCCACGAGGGCCATCCGGGTCATTTGGTCGGTCTGTGGCAACAGCCGGCTTTCGATGTGCTCGGCTGCGTCGAAGTCGCGCACCTCACCAGCCAGGCTGACCGGATACGACGAGGCGTCGAACCTCGAGATTTCGGCAATCGCGTTCTTCCCACCCAGAGTCGCAGACCAGTACGCCTCGGTTCCGTTTCCGCCGGGAGCAATCACGCCGAGGCCGGTGACCATTGCTCTGGTCATGACAGCATCCCCTGTCGGGCGAGGATCATCGCGCTCTGGAAACCACCAAACCCGCTACCGACGGTGAGAGCCACATCGGTCTTGTGCTCGCGCGCGACGAGTGGCACATAGTCCAGGTCGCACTCCGGGTCGGGGTCATGCAGGTTGGCTGTGGGCGGAACCACGCCACGGTCGATCGCCAGTGCACACGCGGCGATCTCGATCGATCCAATGGCCCCGAGCGAGTGCCCGATCATAGATTTGATCGAGCTGACCGGGATGCGGTAGGCGTGATCGCCCAGGGTCAGCTTGAACGCGGCCGTCTCGTGGCGGTCGTTCTGCTTGGTGCCGGAGCCGTGAGCGTTGATGTACGCGACGGTCGTCGGCTCGAGCTCGGCCTGTTCGAGTGCCACGCGAATCGCCTCGGCCATTTCACGGCCGTCGGGTTTGAGGCCGGTCATGTGATAGGCGTTGGACCTGGTGGCATAGCCGCCGACCTCCGCGTAGACGTGCGCGCCGCGCGCCTTCGCTCGCTCCGCCTCCTCGAGCACGAATACCGCAGCTCCCTCGCCGAGAACGAAGCCGTTTCGGCTTGCATCAAACGGCCGCGACGCCGTCTCTGGCGTGTCGTTGCGGTTCGTCGTGGCTTTGATCACGTCGAAGCAGGCCAGGCAGATCGGCGTGATCGGCGCCTCTGTCGCGCCCGCGATCATGACGTCGGCAGCGCCGTCGCGGATCAGCTCCGACGCGTATCCAACCGCGTCGAGTCCCGAGGTGCAACCCGTGGACACGACGGTCGCCGGGCCTTCGGCGCCGGCGACCCAGGCAACCTCAGCGGCGATCTGGCTGGGATGAAAGTAGCTGTAGAGGTTCGGCGAGGCGGCTGTGTAGTCGACCAGGTGGTCGTGGCCGCTGTTGCTCACCGCCACGAACTCCTCTTCCATGCGGGTGATCGACCCGAGCGCGCTTCCGATCGAGACGCCCACGCGCTCAGGCAGCGGGTTGGAAGCTTCGAGGCCGCTGTCGGCGATCGCCTCCTTCGTGCAGAACACCGCGAACTGAGCCGCGCGGTCCATCCGCTCCGCCTCATCGGGCGAAATTCCGGCCACCTCAGGCGTGAAGTCCGATTCGGCCGCGACCTGCGAGCGATACTGGGACGCGTCAAAGAACGAGATTCGCCCGGTGGCGGTCCGCCCCGACGTGATCAGGTCCCAGAAGCGCTCGCGGCCGACTCCCCCCGCCGACACGACGCTTACCCCCGTGATGGCCGCCCGTCGCATCAGGCCACCGCGCGCAACGCGACGCCGGCGTCACCGGTCCATCTCGACTCGACCAGCAACAGATACCTCCTCGACGGCATCAATGAACACCTCCGATTGGATGGCCGCACCACCAGCCACATCAGCGAGGATGCAACCCTACCAGCGCCCCGAGGGGGATCACAACTCGATCCTTACGTCCGTCTCACGACCGCACACGGGCGGGTCCATCCGGAGCGTCGTGGCCCTCGCCGGAGATCCCTCGGGGGCGCGATCTGACGCCGCGTCTGGTGTCGATCAAGGGTCCCCCCGGCCAGCAGCTTCAACCCATCACGCGATCTCGCGAAGCCCCCCGTTCGCGACCTCGTACACGAACCCCTTGACATTCTCGGTGCGCGGAATGAACGGATCCTGCTGGATTCGCCGCACCCCTTCGCGCACCGAGGCGTCGAGATCGTCAAACGTGCCCGCGGTCCACGACGGCCGCTGGCCCGTGGAGCGCTCGAGATCGCTCGCAAACGCTTCGTCGGAGAACGTGAGCAGTCCGCACTGACTGTGCTGAATGACGACGATCTCCTCGGTCCCGAGATGATGCTGGGAGATCGATAGCGACCGGAGCACGTCGTCGGTCACGATCCCGCCGGCATTGCGGATTACGTGCGCATCGCCGGGCTCGAGTCCAAGCACTCGTGCAGGGTCGATCCGCGCGTCCATGCAGGTGAGGATCGCCACCTTCAGCCCCGGGGGGGCGGGCAGCGCGGCGTGCGCGTAGCTCAGTGTGTAGGCGTGATTGTTATCCAGCAGTTGCGCCGTCGCATTCATTCGCTTGACGCCTCCCTTGTCGATTGACCAAGATGGGGTTGACGTGGTGCGCAATCTCTACATCACCGGGACGGAATCGGGAAGTGGCAAGTCCGTCGTCGCCCTGGGCCTGATGGAAACGCTCGCCGGCCGCTCGCAGAAGGCGGGGTTCTTTCGCCCGATCGTTCCGTCCCGCGAGATCCCTGACGCTCAGGTCGAGCTGATCCGCAGCCGCTACCGGCTCTCCAGCACCTACGAGGAGATGCACGCCCTGTCGGCCGAGGAGGCGCACGCGCTGATTGCCGCCGGACGCCAGGACGAGCTCGAGCAGCAGGTGTTCGACGCCTACAAGCGGCTCGAGCAGCGCTTCGAGGTGATCGTCTGCGAGGGGACCGACTTCGTCGGCGTGCTCCCGGCGCTGGACTTCGACCTCAACGCGACGCTCGCCAACCAGCTCGGCTGTCCCGTCCTCGTGGTCATCCGGGGCTCTTCCGTCGACGGGATCGCCTCGGCCGTGCGGGTCGCACGCGCCTCGCTGACCAGCCGGAACTGCTCGCTCTTCGGGGTGATCGTCAACCGGGTCCCAGCCCAGCTGCTGGCCGAGATGCGGGCTCACTCGGTGATGTACGACCCCAACGAGCCGCTGTACGTACTTCCGGAGGACCCCGCACTCGGGCACGCAACGGTGGCGCAGGTGGCCAGGGAGCTGCATGCCCGTGTGCTCGTCGGCGGCGACGGGCGCCTGGCGCAGGAGGTGCGCGAGGTTCGCGTCGCGGCGATGAGCGTCGAGCACTTCCTCGACGACCTGACCGACGGAACGCTCGTGGTGGTGTCCGGAGACCGCGCCGACATCATGCTCGCCAGCCTCGCGGCCAGCCAGTCTCCGACCCTTCCGGCGGTGGCAGGATTGGTCCTGACCGCCGGCTATCGGGTCCCCGAGTCGATCCTGCCACTGCTCAGACGGGCCCCGTTCGCGGTGATCGAGGTCGGGGAGCGTACCTTCCAGACGGCCGCCGCGGTGGAGTCGATCAACCCGGTGATCACCGTCGAAGATGAGCCGAAGATCGCCAGCGCGGTCAGCGTGTTCGAGGCCGGCGTCGATCCACGCGAACTGGCGGACCGCATCGCGCTACCGCGTCCTTTGATGAGGACTCCGATGATGTTCCAATACGAGCTGCTCGAACGCGCCAAGCAGCGCCGCCGCAGGATCGTCCTACCCGAGGGAGAGGATGAGCGGGTCCTCCGCGCTGCGGATATCCTGCTGCGCAGGGGAGCGGTCGACCTGGTAATCCTCGGCGACGAGGAAGAGGTCAAGAGCGTCGCCGCCTCCCGCGGCCTGGATCTGGAGGCGGCCGAGATTGTGGATCCCGCCGGCTCTCCGCTTCGCAGCGAGTACGCCGCGCTTTACCACGAGCTGCGCAAGCACAAGGGCGTGACTCCGGATCTCGCGCTCGACATAGTCAGGGAGCCGAGCTACTTCGGCACCTTCATGGTCCACACAGGGGCGGCCCACGGGTTGGTCTCCGGAGCCTCGCACACGACCGCGGACACGATCCGACCCGCGTTCGAGATCATCCGCGCGAGTCCCGGCGTATCGGTGGTCTCGAGCGTGTTCTTCATGTGCATGGCCGATCGGGTCCTGGTTTACGGCGACTGCGCGGTCAATCCAACCCCGGACGCGCAGCAGCTCGCCGACATCGCGATCAGCTCCGCGGAAACGGCCGCCAGCTTCGGGGTCGAGCCGAGGGTCGCGATGCTCTCCTACTCGACCGGCGAGTCGGGCAGGGGGCCGCAGGTCACCGCGGTCCGCGAAGCGACCGCGCTCGTGCGCGAGCGCTGCCCCGACCTGAGCGTCGAGGGACCGATCCAGTACGACGCGGCGGTCGACGCCCACGTCGCGCAACTCAAGCTGCCGGGCAGCGAGGTCGCTGGCCGCGCGACGGTGTTCATCTTCCCCGACCTCGATACGGGCAACATCGCCTACAAGGCCGTGCAGCGCTCGGCCGGCGCGCTCGCGATCGGCCCGGTGCTCCAGGGGCTGCGCAAGCCGATCAACGACCTCTCGCGGGGATGCGCGGTCCCCGACATCGTCAACACGGTGGCGATCACCGCGATTCAGGCGCAGGCGAGCTCGGCGTAGAGCTGGGCGCCCTCACTTTGCCACGATCAACGCGGTGACAAACAACGTGACCAGGTGAAAGCTCTGGTCGAGCGCCAGCCCCAGCGAAGCGTTTCTCGTGATGTCAGCCTTCTTGACTGTCCTCGCGTAGTCGGCCAGCAGCCTCCCGTCGTCCTGGATGTAGTGAGGGATGAAGATCCCCGCGGCGAGCACGAACACCCAGCCGTGCAGGCTGCTCCACAGCCAGATGAAGCTCGGCACGAACGCCAGCGTGTAGGTCGTGACGTGAGAAGTGAGCGCGAGCCATTGCGTGCGAGTGCCGGTGAGCCCGCCGTGCTTGTTGACCGCCTGCCAGTCGGTCTGGAGGAAGTAATCGCCGACCGCGTGCGACACGACGAAAACGGCGAAGATCTGGACCCACGGCATCCCCGTTCAGCGTTCGACTCTGAGCCGGTCGAGCTCCGGCTCGCGCGCCAGGCCCTGTAGCTCGAGCTGCTGCTCGGCGCGGATGATGTGCAAGACCGCGTTGATGAGCGCCAGGTGGGTAAACGCCTGCGGGAAGTTGCCCAGGTGCCGGCCGGTGACGCGGTCGATCTCCTCGGCGTACAACAGCAGCGGGCTGGCGAACGACAGCAGCTTCTCGCATAGGCCGCGGGCGCGGCTGATCTCGCCGATCTCGGCCAGCGCGGACACCAGCCAGAACGAGCAGATCGTGAACGTCCCCTCCTCGCTGGCGAAGCCGTCGTCGGTCTCCTCGACGCGGTAGCGCAGCACCAGCCCGTTCTCGGTCAGCTCGTCGGCGATGGCCAGCACGGTGGCGCGGATCCTCGGATCGTCCGGCGGCAGGAACCGCACCAGCGGCATCAGCAACAGCGAGGCGTCGAGCGCGGTGGTGTCGTAGTGCTGGACGAACACGCCGCGCTCATCGACGCCGTGGGCGCAGATGTCGGCGTGGATCTCGTCCGCGGCCGCCTGCCAGCGCGATGCGACGGCCTCGTCGTTGCGGATCTCGGCCAGGCGCGCGCCGCGGTCTGCGGCGACCCAGCACATCATCTTCGAGGACGTGAAGTGCTTGGGATCGCCCCGCACCTCCCAGATCCCACGATCGGGCTCGCGCCAGCGCTCGAGCGCCTTCTCCACCTGCCGCTTGATGATCGGCCACAGCCGGTCGGGAAGCTGGTCACGCGATCGCGTGTGGAGATAGATCGAATCGAGCACTGCCCCCCACACGTCATGCTGGTCCTGGTTGTAGGCGCCGTTGCCGATCCGCACCGGCCGGGACTGGTCGTAGCCCGACAGATGCTCGAGGACCTGCTCCTCGAGCCGGCTCTCGCCGCCGATCCCGTACATGATCTGCAGCTGGCCCTGCTCGGCCTCGGCCATGTCGGCGATGAAGTAGAAGAAGTCGTTGGCTTCCTCGTCGAAGCCAAGCGTGTAGAGCGCCCACAGCATGAAGGTCGAGTCGCGCACCCAGCTGTAGCGGTAATCCCAGTTGCGATCTCCGCCCGGAGCCTCGGGCAGCGACGTGGTGCAGGCCGCGACCATCGCTCCCGAGGGGGCGTAGGTCAGCCCCTTGAGGGTCAGCGCGCTGCGCTGCAGGTGCGAGCGCCAGGGGTGGTCAGGGAACGTTCCGTGCTTGAGCCACTCCTGCCAGAAGCGGCCGGTGCGTGCCAACCACACCGCCGCCTCCTCGTAATCTCTCGGCAGCGGATGGGAGGACCAGGCGAGGGCGACGAACGCCCGCTCCCCTTCGCGCAGGGTCGTTCGCGCGCGCGCCCGCGGACCTTCGAAGCCAAGTCGCAGATCGGTCATGAGGCGCAGCCGCAGGTCGATCCCTTCCGAGGCGGCCACCGCCTCGTGGTACCCCGGGCCGGTATAGGCCCAATCAGCGGCCAAGCCGCCGTAGTCGAACGCCGGCTCGCACTCGAACTTGATCTCGGCCGAGCCCTGCACGCACTCGACCAGCCGCAGGAGCACATGATCCGCGTCGTGGTCGGTCGGCGAGCGCTGGTGGCTGTGCGAGCGCTCGTCCTGGTGGTGCCAAGGGCCGATGCTCAGCGCGTCACGCACGATTACCCACCCCATGCGGGTTTCCCAGCTGGTCTCGAGCACCATCGTCCCCGGGATGTAGCGCCGGCCCGCGGGGACGCTCACATCGGCGGGAGCGACCCGAAAGGTGCCTGCGTCTCGGTCCAGGATCGCCCCGAACACGCTCGGCGAGTCCATCCGCGGCAGGCACATCCACTCGACGTTGCCGTTCGGCGCGATGAGCGCCGCCGTTTCGCAGTCGGACAGGAACGCATAGTCCCCGATCGGCGGGAAGGCACTGATCCGGATCCCATGATCCGACGCCGCGTGAAACGCGTGATCAGAAGCCCCCATCATCGGCGAGCGATTCTGCTCAGGTGGCCGACACCTGTCAAGGTATGCTCGCCGCGTGGCACCGGCGCCCTGACCGTGGTGGCGCAAGGAAGCTCTCGGTGGAACCTCAGATCCAGCTCACCTCGATCGACGTGATCGCTTCGGCGCTCGAGCCGGTCATTCCGATGCTCGGGACGGTCAGCTCGCCCGACGGTGCGGTCACCTTGATGCTGAGCGACATCGCCGACGCGAGCACCGTGGCCGAGCAGCTCGGCCCCGAGCGCTGGGAGCGGCTGCTCGCCGATCATCACCTGCTCGTCGAGCAGCTGGTCGGGCGACACGACGGACAGGTGGTCCGTTTTGAGAACGACGGGTTTCTTGCCTCGTTTAGCAGCGCCCACTCCGGGCTGCACACGGCGGTCGAGCTCCAGAGAACTTTCACGGGTTCTTCCGGAGACGCCGGCGCCTCGGGTATCCAGGTCCGGGCCGGGCTGCACTCGGGCTTCGTGATCGCCAACCCCGAGCAGTTGATGGGCCGAAACGTGGTCCTGGCCAGCCGCATCGCCGGGCAGGCACAAGGCGGTGAGATCCTCGTCTCCTCCAACGTCAAGCAGTACACGGAGACCGATCCCAGCTTCCAGTTCGAGATGCACGGCGAGTACCACTTCAAGGGGCTGCACGGCGAGCACACCGTGTACGCCGTGCCCTGGCGCTGAGCGACCCGTTTTGCGGGGCCGATCGGTCGGCTCGGCCGCGGGCTGGTGGCTAGCCGGATATCGGCGGTCCCCCGGGGAACCGGCTGGCTAGGCGGCCTTGCCCGCCGCCGAGGCGAGCATCCGGGCGTACTCACCGGCGCTCTGCGGGCGCTCCTCCGGAGCTTTCGCCATCGCCGTGAGTAGCGCCCGCCCGAACTCCGGGGAAAGGTCCTGGCGGTGCGTGCTCGGATCCGCAGGTTGGTCCTGCAGATGGGCCCACAGAATCCGCATGCCCTGCGCCTCGGCGAACGGCGCCTGCCCGCACAGCGATTCGTACATCACGCAGCCGAGCGCGTACACGTCGGTGGCGGCGGTGACCGGCTCGCCCCGGATCTGCTCCGGCGCCATGTAGTCCATCGATCCGAGCGCCTGGCCCGGCAGCGTCAAGAGGCTGCCCTGGGTGTCCTTGGCCAGGCCGAAATCGGTTATGTATCCCCGGCCCTCGGTGTCGAGCAGGATGTTCGCCGGCTTGACGTCGCGGTGCACCATACCCGCCGCCCACAGCGCCTCGAGCCCGGCAGCGACGTCGGCGCACACCCGCAGCGCCGTGTCCAGGTCGAGTGGGCCGTCCTGCTTGAGCTTCTCGTCGAGCGACTGTCCCTCGATGAACACCTGCGCCATATACGGCACGCCCTCGACCTCGCCCGTCGCGATCACCGGCACCACGTTCGGATGCTTGACCGTCGAGGCGATCCGCGCTTCGCGGTTGAACCGGCGGCGGAACGTCTCGTCCCGCGCGTAGTCCTCCTTCACCAGCTTCAGGGCCACGCGCCCCCCGTCGGGGCCGGTGGCGATGTAGACCCTGCCCATCCCACCCTCGCCGAGGAGGCTGTCGATTTGGTAGCCGTCGATCTTCGTTCCGACGCGAGAGTCGTTCATCGCTCGCTCATGCTCTCCTCGAGTCGTCCCACCTGCGCACCTTCCTGGCGAGACCGGCGCTCCGGTTGCGGAGGCCGGATATCGAAGTATGATGGTGGTCGATTCACTGAGGATAGGAGATTCGGTCTTGCAAATAAAGATCGGCCGGTGGATCGCCTCGGGGGCGATGGTCGCGACGCTGATGCTGGGCGTTGCCGCCGGGGCGAGCGGCTCCACAAGCTTCTGCGCCGGCACCAACCCGATCAACGACAACTACCTGTGCTCGTTGAACTTCAACGCGCCCGGCAAGTCGTTGAACAGCACCGACACGCTCGAGGACACCGAGAACATGGCGACCGCGACGACCCAGACCAACATTTTCAGCCCCTGTGGGCTGACGAACTGTCCGTCGGGCGGTGCCGAGGTGACGTCGTGCGACGGCACCAGTTACGGCAACACGATCTGGTACGACTTCTATCCGAACGCGAAGGGCCTCGTCAGCATCCGCACCCAGGCCCTGTTCGACAACGTCATCACGGTCTATCAGTACAACCAGCAGTCCCTGGCGCCCGAGCTCGGCACGGCTAAGTGCGCGGTATCGAGCCTCGGCTCGGGCCAGCTCGTCGCGCCGGTCAAGAAGGGCGCCGACTACACCGTGCAGGTCGGTGCCATCAGCAACCCGGGCCCGATCCACGTCCTGTTCGACTTCTTCAAGACGCCGCCCAAGCGGCTGAGCGCGACCTCGTTCCTAAAGGCGAGCACGCTCAGCAACGGACTCGACCTGTCGTCGCTGACCGTCAGCACCGCGCGCGGGGCCAAGGTGTCGGTGAGCTGCGGAGGCCTGTGTCGGTCGGTCTCGAAAAGCGTGCCTCGCTTCGGCTCGAACATGCTGCAATTCCCCAGCGTGAGCGGCGTCCGGATGCCGTCCGGATCCAAGCTCCTGATCCACGTCACCGCCCCTCACTCGATCGGCGCGCTGGTCCAGTACACGATCCTGCCCGGCAACTTCAGCAAACAGACCTTCTGCACCGAGCCGGGCTCGAGCAAGCCGAGGTCGAAATGTCAATGACGGTTTCCTCCCCGGTTCGGGTTGGGCTGCTCGCGCTGCTGCTTGGCGTGCTGTTCGCCGCCGCGCTGCTCGTCGCGAAAGCGAGCGGTACGAGCACCAGCGCCGCCGGTCCGGTCGCGCTGTCCGCGCCATCCTCCTCGGTCGCGGTGACCGCACTAGCGGCCACCTCCGCCCTGCCCGCGCTTCGCCCCCAGCCCAAGCCGCCGAAGCCGAAGCACAAGGCGAGCACCGCGACGACGAGCAGCGGCTCCTCCAGGCCGAGCTCGTCCACCTCAAGCGCTCCACCGGTCTCCAGCTCTCCGCCAGTATCGAGCTCCCCGCCGGTATCGAGCTCCCCGCCCGCTTCTAGCTCTCCGCCGCCCAGCAGCGGCGGCGGCTCAGGCGGTGCCGGCGGCGGCACGGGCGGGATCGTCGGCGGCTGACGGCGGCCCCGGCGCGGGCCTATTCGATGACCGCGCTCACGCCCCAACGCGTCGACGTAATCCCGTCGGTGGCGGGCGGACCCGGCAGTAGAATCGTCGAGCTTTGCTAGACCGGGGGACGATCGTAGCCGGGTACCGCATCGACGGCGTGCTCGGTCGAGGGGGGATGGGAGTCGTCTATCGCGCGACTCAGCTGTCGCTGGGCCGGGAGGTCGCACTCAAGCTCCTGGCCGCCGAGCTGAGCGAGGACCCGGGCTTCCGGGCGCGCTTCCAGCGGGAGGCAAAGCTCCAGGCCGCACTCGAGCACGAGCACATCGTTCCGGTGTACGAGGCTGGCCAGACTGACGATGGCCTGTTCATGGCCATGCGGCTGATCGACGGTCCCACCCTGAAGGATCTGATCCTCGAGGGCCAGCTCGATCCTCGGCGCAGCCTCCGGATCCTCGCCCAGGTGGCCCAGGCGCTCGACGCGGCGCATGACGCCGGGCTGATCCATCGTGACATCAAGCCGCAGAACATCCTGATCGAGCAGGGCGATCGCGTCTATCTGGCCGACTTTGGCCTGATCAAGGCTCCCGACGAGGCGCGCCTGACCGACACCGGACAGTTCATCGGCACGATCGACTACGTCTCGCCCGAGCAGATCCAAGGCGAGCCGGCGACGGCGACCAGCGACTGTTACGCCCTAGCCGCCGTGCTGTACGAATGCCTGACCGGCCAGGTCCCGTTCCTCCGCGCGAACGAGGCCGCCGTGGTGCACGCACACGTTGTCCAGCCCCCGCCGCGTGTCACCGATCAACGCCCCGACCTGCCGGTAACGATCGATGAGGTGATCGCGGCCGGGATGGCCAAGGACCCCACCGCACGCCCCGCCTCGGCGGTCACGCTGATCCGGCAAGCCGTGCTGGCGTTGGCGCCGGGGCCGCAGGCCGCGTCCGGCGCGCAGGTCACCCGGCTGACCCCTCTCCCCGAGAAGCCGGATGCCGGCGACGCGTCCCGTGGGGCGGGCGCCGTCGCTACCGTGGCCTCCGCCCCGGCACCGGGCGAGAACGCCGCCGCCGTGTCGGACTCATCGCCGGTTCCGGCCGCCGTCGCGACCAAGCCGGCGGCAACGCCCTCGCCATCGGCTGAGCCGACCGCCGCCGACGGCGTGGCGACTTCGTCGATAACGGTCGAGCGTCGAGCCGCCCGACCCAGTCGGCTGGGGACAATCGCCATCGTCGCCGTGCTCGGCGTCGCCGCGGTCGTGGTGGGATTCCTGGTCGGGAACTCGGGCAGCGGCTCGAACTCGCCCTCCTTTGCCAACTCCGCCACCGTCAGCCCGATACAGCTGCGCTACCCGTCAGGCTGGCAGGTAGGCGCGACACTGCCCGCGATTCCGGGCATCAGCTTCACCACGCCGCTGGTGCTCGGCCGAAGCCCGGGCGGCGCGGGGCTGACGGCCGGCTTGGTGGCCACGGCCGCGGGCCCGACGCTGCTCGCGCCCACGTTCCGCGCGCGGCTCACTGGCGCGCTGCCGGCCCCCACCCCGGTCCGGCTCGGGAGCGTCGAGGCCTACCGATACAGCGGCCTCCAGGTTGCCGGCCTGCCGGGCACGGTCACGCTATATGCCGCACCGACCTCCGCCGGCACCGTGACGCTCGCCTGCTGGTCCTCGGACGCCGCAGCCGGCACCTTCCAGACGGACTGTGGCCAGGTCGCGGCGACGCTCCGCCTGCTGGGAGCCACCGCGTATCCGCTGGGTCCGAGCGCGGCCTATGGCCATCAGCTGTCGGCGACCCTCGATCGCCTGCGGTCCGACACCACCGGACCGCTGGCCGACCTGCACGCCGCGAACACTCCCGCGGCTCAGGCCGCGGCCGCCCGGCAGCTCGCCGCCGCCTACGCGGTCGCAGCGCACAGCCTTGGTGGCGCCACCGTCTCCCCGCTCTTGCGCGTCGCGCAGAGCGCGATCGTGGGCGCCCTCGCCCGGCTATCGGGGGCCTACACACAGGTGGCAGCCGCTGCAAAGTCGGGCTCGAGCACCGCCTATAACCGGGCCGGACAGGCGGTCGAGAGCGGTTCAGCCACCCTCGGCGCAGGCTTGCAGAGCCTCCGCGGGCTGGGCTACACTTTGACGGCGGGGTAGCCTACAGTGCCAGGGGGTTGGATGGATGGGGCAGGAGATGGCTGGAAACGTCGGTACGCTCAGTCGGCTGGCTGAACCACGTACCGCATCCCAGGTGATGGGCCGCACGCTGCGCGGCCGTTACCGCGTAGTCGAACCGATCTCCGCCGGCGCGATGGGCGCCGTCTATCGCTCCATCGACGTCGAGAACGACCGGGAGGTCGCGCTCAAGCAGTGCACCAACCCCCATCACGACCAGCGCTTCGAGGTCGAAGCGCGGCTGCTGGGCGCCCTCCAGCACCCTCGGGTGGTACGGATCATCGACCACTTCAGTGTCCCCAGCGGGCAGTACCTGGTGATGGAGCTGATCCGCGGGCTCGATCTGGGGATGCTGCTCAAGCAGCGCGGGCAACCGGGCCTTCCGGTCGATCAGGCGATCGAGTACGTCCGCCAGACGTGCGAAGCCCTCCAGTACGTGCACGACCAGCAGATCGTCCACCGGGACGTCAAGCCGCAGAACCTGATCCTCAGCGAGTCAGGGATCACGGTGGTCGACTTCGGGATCGCCCGTCTACTCGACGACGCCGAGTCCGGCACGGTCGGGATCGGCACCCCCCGCTTCATGGCCCCGGAGGTGCTGGCGGGCGGCAGCATCTCGCCTCGCACCGACGTGTTCGGGGTCGCCGCCACCCTGTGGACGCTGATCGCCGGCCGGACCCCGGTGTATGCGGATCCAACCAAGCTTTCAAGTGTCGCCCCGGACGTCACCCCCGAGCTCGAGCGGACGATCGCCGCCGGCCTCGAGATGATCCCCGAGCGGCGAGTTGCCTCGATGGCCGCGTTCGCCAAGGCCCTCGGCGCGCCGCTACGGACCGAGACCGGCATCTCGCTCGCGGTCTCGATCGACAGCCCCGACGCGTCCCGCAGCCTGATGGAGGCGGTGGTGCACACCGCCGCCGGCGTGTTCGGCGCCGCAGCGGCGTCGATCGCCCTGGTCGACGAGACCACTGGCGAGCTCGTCTACCAGTCGGCATGGGGCGCCGGCGCCCGCGAGATCGTGGGCGTCCGGATGCCTCCCGGCACCGGCATCGCCGGTGGCGTGGTCCAATCCGGCGTCGCCGAGGCGGTGCCGGACTGCCGCACCGATCAGCGTTTCGCGGCCGGAATCGCTCGCGGCACCGGCCACGTCCCGTACACCATGCTGGTCGTGCCGATGCGCCGGGCCGGGCGTGAGATCGGGGCGCTGTCGATCCTCGACCGCCGCGATGGTCGCGGCTACGCACAGGAGGACCTCGAGCCGGCGATCCTGTTCGCCGACTTGGCGGTCAAGGCGCTCGACGTAACACCGGGTTCGTTCACGAGCCTGGGCATGACCTCGCTCGGGTAGCGGCGCTTCGCCGAGCCGCCGCGATCCACACAGCTCATCGCCCCGACCCTTCCTGGCTTCCTGCCTGGTTGCAACCTACTCATTCCTCGTGTAGGGTGGCGGCGCGCTCGGGGCCGGCGAGCGGGACATTAGGACAACCGGGGTCACCAAACGGGGGTGCACGTGATGAGCGGGATGAGTCGTTGCTTTCGTCGCTTGGCGGCGGGGCTGGTCGGGGTGCCTTCCTGGCGCTGGCGCTGATCGCGGTACCGCCGGCGTGGGCGCAATGGAGCACGACCATCGACGCGCAGGCGGACGTCCAGTTCTCAGGCGCGGTCGATAGCGCGCCTGCATGCAGCCTGCCGCCGACGACGTCGACGATCAACTGGGGCGACAGCACGCCCGATCGGCAGGGACGCATGACGCGGCAAACGACAATGTCACGGGCACCCACAAGTACGCAGCGGCCGGGTACGTACAGCGGGCACGTCGCCTTCACCGGTGGCACTCGACTGGGCGCAGACCGGACACCTTTACTGCCAACGTCGCCGGATGTTCACGCAGTGCCCGCCGGTCGATGAGAACGGAGGCTGTCAGTTCCTGATCACCGTCTCGAACAGCGGCGAGACAGTCGTGCAGGACCCGAACCGAGGGACCGTATGAGGGCTCCGACGACTCGCTCATCGGGGTGGTGAACAGCTCGTCGTCGCCGATCTACGAGCTCCCGCTGTCGGTGCCGACTCGGACCTCTTCGGCTTCGACGGCGACGGCATCTGCAACCCCGGCTCTCCACCGTTCCCGTCGGGCTGCGTTCCCTCGTCCCAGTCGCCGGCCGGGCAGGTCTGCGACGGAGGCGGGGATGAGGGCTGTGCGTTCCCGACGCCGACAGGCACGAACGCGCCGCCGCCCGGCTATGTGCCCACCGGCTACGAGGGCCCGACCAGCTGGTTCTCGAACATCTCGCCCGACACGAGCTCGGGCCAGGTCGAGTTCTCCCCACCGTTGCAGCCGGGTCAGACGACCTACTTCAGTCTCGAAGAGCCACCGACCGGAAGCAGCATCGGCGTCGGCGGAACCACGCCCTACCTGCCCGGCGCCTTGCCACCGACTGTGACCAGCAGCACGGGTGCCAGCTTCTCCGGCACGGTTTATCCGAATGGATCCGCAACGACGGCCTATTTCCAGTACGGCATCGTGCTGGGCGATCGGGGACCGGGCGAGCCGACCACGACCTACTACCAGACCACCCCGGTGCAGGCCGTAGGGTCTGACTTCTCCGCCCACCTCGTGACCGCCTCCGTGACGGGATTGGTGCCGAACGCCGTGTACAACGTCGAGCTGGTCGCAACCAACCCGGCCGGCACGACGTACGGACCGAACGAGTCCTTCACGACGCTGACCGATCCCCCGCCGCCGCCGCCGGTGCTGGGTAAGTCGGTCAACGTGACGCCGATCTCCGGCGTGGTGTTCATCAAGCCGCCGCCCGGCAAGTCGCTCGGCGGGGCCGCCGACACCGCCGCGCTCAGCAAGGGCCAGGGATTCGTGCCCCTGACCGAGGCGCGCCAGATCCCCACCGGATCGGAGATCGACGCGCTGCACGGCTCCCTGAGGGTCGTCAGCAACACCGGCAAGATAGGCAAGACCCAGACCGCCAGCCTCGCCGGCAGCATCTTCAAACTCAGCCAGGACCGCTCGGGCATCAGCAAGGGCCTGACCAACTTCAATCTGGTCGAGAGCGCCTTCCAGGGCGCCCCCAGCTACAGCCTGTGTAAAGCCAAGAAGAGCGCCGACGAGGCCACCGTCGCCGCGCTCTCCAGCAAGACGCTGCAGCTACTCAAGGTCAGCGGCCACGGCAAGTTCAAGACGACCGGCCGCTATAGCTCAGCCACCGTCCGCGGCACGATCTACACGGTTGCGGATAAGTGCGACGGAACGCTCACACACGTGATCCGCGACACGGTCCTCGTCGACGACTTCGTGCGACACAAGACCATCCTCCTGCACGCCGGCCAGAGCTACCTCGCTAAGAAGCCATAGCGGCACTCGTTGCGCGGAGCGCCTTGCGCGGGTGTCCGGTTGGTGTAGCCTCGAACGATGCTCGGGGCGGCGAGCGATTCGCAATTTTCGATGAGGGACGCCTTGGCGTTCCGCGAGCAGCCAAGACGAAGTAGAGGGACCGGCCCAGATGGGGGCCTCTTTCGGGATACGGCCGTGATCGGCTTGGTCGCGGGCTGGCGCTCGTCGCGGCGCCCGCGGCACCGGCGGCAGAGCCTCCACGCCCTTCGATGGACATCCACTCGGCTGGACCGCTCAGCAACATCTGGATTGGGAACGAGCTGAGTTGCCAAGTTCAGCACGCCGGCGATTCTCCACGACCGAGTTCTTCCCGGAACGCCAGCGGGCCCGGGCGACTGCGGAACGTTCCTGCAGATCAATCACCGACGACTACCCTCCGGATTGTTCGGCCCGGACTTCGTAGATCACGCCGGCGGCACCAACACACCGTTTCCCACGATTACGATTACTCCGCTTCACGCCGGTCAGCCAGTCCCTTAGCGGCTCGGGGACGGCGGCAAGCCCCTATAAGGTGACGACGGTCGTTGAATCCGTCGGATCCGGAGCGACGGCGACGCATTCGGAGTGTCCGTCACTGAGGTCGACAGCTACGTGCGGGCAACGACTTCTACAGCACTACGATGTCACTGTCGGACAACGTCGACGACGCATTCTTCAGCGGGCCGGCTGTACCACGCCGGAGGCTGCTTCCTGCATGGCTCCGGCTAGCGGCTTCGGCGCGCTCGAGCCGTCGACGGCCCCGCCGAGCACCGCCGCCTGCACGCTTACTGCGAACAACTCGCCAGCATCCGCGCTCGAGGATTTCGTACCCGATCACTTCGGGCGCACATATTTGCCGAGACGACGCAGCAGCTGCTCTGGAACGACATCGGCACCGAATCGGACGCTACCCGAACGACACCTGCGAGCTGCCGCACAAGCGTGGACAACGCCACCGGGATCGAGTGGACGCTCAGCCTAGCCCGTCGGCGACGTCGGCAGACGTTTTCATTCGACACCGATGGTCGATCACCCGCCGATCTCCGCCACCGGCGGCACGGCGTTCATCGCGGCAGTGCGCCCGCCAGATCAGCGGGACCGTCGCGACGTTCAGCGACCCCCAGACAGCCGAGCTACCGGGCAATTCACTCGCCACGATCAACTGGGGCGATGGGACGTCCACGCGGGAACGATCACCGGCGGCAACGGCAGTTTCACGGTCACCGGGAACCACACCTACGGCGCCGGCGGCTCGTTCCCCGTCTGCGTCACGATCCAGGCAGGTCGGCACTCGTCAACAGTGCGACCGTGGCCAATGACACGGCCATGATCAACGCGCCCCCGTCGCCCGTGATTACGGGGGCGCCCGCAGTCACCGGCCCGAACGGAGCTGCGTTCTCAGGATCGGTGAATCCGGATGGCCTGGCGACCACCGCATACTTCCAGTACGGCATCCCGCGAAGCGCCCAAGGACCTGAGGGCTCAGGACCGACCTTTACGCAGTTCACGGCGACGCAGGCGATCGGCTCGGATTTCTCCAACCACGCGGTGTCGGCGTCCGTCTCTGGGCTGGTGCCCAACGAGCTCTACGACGTGCAGCTGGTGGCGACGAACAGCGCCGGAACCACGTACGGACCGGTCGAGACCTTCACCACCGCGCAGAACGCTCCTCCGCCCGCGCCCGTGCTCGGTAAGCAGGTCAACGTCACGCTGATCTCCGGGCACGTGTGGATCAAGCCGCCGCCCGGCAAGTCTCTCGGCCCCGCCGGCGACCGCGCCGCGCTCAGCAAGGGCCAGGGCTTCGTTCCCCTCACTGAAGCGCGCCAGGTCCCCACAGGATCGGAGGTCGACGCGCTGCACGGCTCCCTGAGAATCGTCAGCAACACGGGGAAGGTCGGGAAGACTCAGACCGCGACGCTCGCCGGCGGGGTGTTCAACGTGGGCCAGATTCGTAAGGGGATCAGCAAGGGCCTGACCACCTTCAACCTGGTCGAGAGCGCCTTCCAGGGCGCTCCTACATACACGACGTGCAAGGCAAAGTACAAGAAGGCAGGCGACGCCACCATCGCGAGTCTGTCCAGCAAGACCCTGCAGCTGCTCAAGGTCAGCGGCCACGGGAAGTTCCGCACCACCGGCCGCTACAGCTCCGCCACTGTCCGGGGCACGATCTACACGGTCGCTGACCGCTGCAACGGCACCCTCACCCACGTCATCCGCGACACCGTCCTCGTCGACGACTTCGCCCGACACAAAACCATCCTCCTCCACGCCGGCCAAAGCTACCTCGCGGCGGCAATCGCCAGCGGCAAGTAGCGACCGCCGATCGGCTTCCACCGAAATCGGCACCCGCGCACCGACCCGGAGGCCGTTGACGCCGGATCCAAACCCGGCTAATGTCTACTCAAAGTTGGCGGCCTGGAATGGGCCTCGAGGGGCTGGTAGTTGGTAGCGCACCGTGTCGCTTGGGGCTGGTCAAGGGCCGGACATAAGCGCCGGGCTTACCGTGGGGGTGCGGGGCGATGATGACGTCGTGGAGTTGGTTCGGTCGGCGACTCAGCCGTTGGGTCGCGTTTGCCGCTGTCGTCGTTGCAGCAGCGCTGATCGCGATGCCGCAGGCGGCCAGCGCTCAGGGAGAACCAACCGTCACGAACGTGAGTCCGTCGGTCGGTCCCAACATTGGCGGGACGTCAGTGACGATCACCGGCACGAACTTCTTGGACCCCGACAGCCTCGTGGTCGATTTCGGATCGAACGGCTCGCCGGATTACGACGTCGTGAGTAGCACCGAGATCACCGCAGAGTCGCCAGCTAACACGAGCGGCGGCGGGGATTCCCTCACCGTCGACGTCACAGTCAAGAACCCCTATGGAACGAGCGCCACGAGTTCGGCCGACCACTTCACGTATTCACCGAATCCGACGGTCGCCCCAGACGCCGCGAGCTCCGTCTCACAGACCTCGAGCACGCTGAACGGTACCGTCAACCCAGAGGGCTGGGGCGTCACTGAGTGCGAGTTCGGCTGGGGCCAGGTCCAAACCGGTGGCGGGGTCAGCTACACCTACACCCCGTGTGCGCAGACGACACCCTTTACCGGCACGAGCGCGGTCCCCGTATCGTTGGGCCTGACTGACCTATCCCTTAACACGACGTACGACTACCTCGTCTACGTCCAGTATTCCTGCGGGGCGGGGATCCCTCCCTGCTCGACCAGCAGCCTCGGCGATTCATTCACCACGCTGCCCAATCCGCCGACCGTCGCTACCAGCGCGGCCACCGCCGTCTCCCAGACAACGGCGACCCTGAACGCCACCGTCAACCCAAACGGCGCGACGGTGAGCACGTGCCAATTCCAGTTTGGCACAAGCACTAACTACGGAAAAACGGCATCGTGTGCCCAAACCGTCGGCTCCGGGGCCAGCCCCGTCGCCGCGTACGCCAACCTCACCGGACTCTCCGCCAACACCACCTACCACTACCGCGTCCTCGCCACCAACCCCGGCGGCACCACCTACGGCACAGACCAAACCTTCTCCACCGGGGCGATCCCTTCCCCGGGCGTCTCGACCAGCCCGGCCTCCGCCGTCTCCCAAACTGGCGCGACCCTGAACGGCACCGTCAACCCGAACGGCGCCACGATCAGCAACTGTCAGTTCCAATGGGGCACCAACACCAACTACGGCAACACCACGGCCTGCACCCAAACTGTCGCCTCCGGCACAAGCCCCGTCGCTGTGTCCGCCAACCTCACCGGCATCTCCCCCAACACGACCTACCACTATCGGATCCTCGCCACCAACCCCGGCGGCACCAGCCAGGGCACAGACGAAACCTTCTCGACCCAACCCGGCTCGACGGTGTCCGGGTCGGGCCCAGGTCAGACCGTCACGACTCAATCCGGCCCGCCATCGCCAGTGATCACGGGAGCACCGACGGTCACCGGACCGAACGGCGCCGCGTTCTCGGGATTGGTGAATCCGGACGGCCTAGCCACCAGCGCGTACTTCCAGTACGGCATCCCTCAGAGCGCACAAGGACCCGAGGGCTCCGGACCGACGTTCACCCAGTTCACGCCCGTGCAGACCGTGGGCTCGGACTTCTCGAGCCACGGCGTGTCGGCGTCGGCCTCTGGGCTCGTGCCCAACGAGCTCTACGACGTGCAGCTGGTGGCGACGAACAGCGCCGGCACTACCTATGGACCGGTGGAGACATTCACCACGGCGCTCAACGAGCCGCCGCCACCGCCGGTGCTCGGTAAGCAGGTCAACGTCACGCTGGTCTCCGGGCACGTCTGGATCAAGCCACCGCCGGGCAAGTCGCTCGGCACCGCCGGCGACAACGCCGCGCTCAGCAAAGGCCAGGGATTCGTGCCGCTGACCGAGGCTCGCCAGGTCCCGACCGGGTCGGAGGTCGACGCGCTCCACGGCTCGCTGAGGATCGTCAGCAACACCGGCAAGGTCGGCAAGACCCAGACTGCCACGCTGGCCGGCGGCGTGTTCAAGGTGACCCAGACCCGCACGGGGATCAGCAAGGGCCAGACCGACTTCAACCTCGTCGAGAGCGCCTTCCAAGGCGCCCCCACCTACACCACATGTAAAGCCAACTACAAGGCCGGGGACGCGACCGCCGCCAGCCTTTCCACCAAGACCCTGCAACTACTCAAGGTCAGCGGCCACGGCAAATTCCGCGCCACCGGCCGCTACAGCTCCGCCACCGTCCGCGGCACCATCTACACCGTCGCCGACCGGTGCGACGGCACCCTCACCCACGTCATCCGCGACACCGTCCTCGTCGACGATTTCGTCCGCCACGAGACGATCCTCCTCCACGCCGGCCAGAGCTATCTCGCCAAGAAACCGTAGGCTCAGCGCAATCCAACAGGCCGAAGATCGCGGACGGAGCAGCCGAGGTCTCGGTCCAGGATCTCAGGGTCCCCGGTCAATAGCGTCGCGCCGTGGAACTGTGCCGTCGCGACCGCGAAGCAGTCGCCAAACGCGATCGGATGCGCAGCCTTGATGCGCGCCGCAGCGAGAATCCGAGCCGGCGCGACCTCATCCAAAGCCGCGGCCGCCCGCAGACGGCCGACGACTAGGTTGGCTTCATCGATACCGTGGCGGCGTTCAACCTGGTAGGCCACCTCTCCGAGGTTGAGCCAGCTCATCCAGGGACGATCGACATCGAAGGCCGCCTGCACCTCAGCCGAAGCCGGCTCGTCACCGTCCAGCCACGCCAGCACTGCCCAGGAATCCAGGCAGATGCTCACCCGGGCTCGTGCGCCCGATCTTCGAGCAACGCGGCGGCCAACCCACTCGCGGAATATCGGCCGCGCAGCCCTCGCGTTGCGGCAGCTCCCGCCGGGAGAATGCGCACAGCCTCACCGTCCCGCTCGAAGTCGACCTCCGAGCCAGGCACCAGACCAAGTTCGTCGCGCAGCTCCTTCGGAATCACGACCTGCCCCTTCGCTCCCACACGCTGAGTCATACTTCGAGTATAACTGGAGCCGTGTCAGGCTCACGACGGTCGTTCGGTCGGTGAAGGAAGGGCATAGACGATGCTCAGCCTGATCGGCCTGGTCCTCTCGATCGGGCTCGCCGATTCGATGAACCCGAGCACGATCGCGCCGGGTTTGTACCTCGCGCTGGGCAAACGAGCTACGGGCGACCTGATCCAGTTCACGCTGGGAGTGGTCGCGGTCAACTTCCTGGGCGGGCTGGTGATCGTGCTGGGTCCAGGTGAGGCGCTGCTGGCACTCGTGCCCAAGCCTGACCATACGGCGCGGTACATCGGCGAAACCGTCGCCGGCGTGGTGATGCTGGTCGCGGCGGCCGTGCTGTGGCGCAGGCGGCGCGGCTTGGCCGAGCGTCACCACCTCCCGTCGCCGCCGTCCGAGGGGAAGTCGTCCCTGCTGCTCGGGGCGACGATCGCCGCGGTCGAGCTGCCGACTGCGTTTCCCTACTTCGCCGCGATCGCCGCGATCGTCGACTCGGGATTCGGGCCGATAAGCCATCTGGTCGCGCTCGGGATCTACAACGTGGCGTTCGTCTTTCCGCTCATCCTGATGATCGTGATCCTGATGGTCGCGCCGACCCGAGCCGAGGCGATCCTCCGGGGCGCTCGGGCGTGGCTCGAGCGCCGCTGGCCGGCCCTGCTCGCGGTCCTCGCGCTGGTCGCCGGCCTGTTCGTGACCGCTCTCGGCGTGACAGGACTGGCCAAGGGCCAGCACGGCACAGTCGGTCACGTGTCGGGGAACGTCCGGCGCGTGATCTCGCACTGAAGCCGCCCCAGAGGCCCACGCGCTCGCCTCCGCGTTAACATCCACATACGAACTTTTGACAACCAGGGGGGCTGGCGGGAAAGGCCGGCTGAGATAGCGCCCTGCGCACCGTGCGACCGGCGCTGACCCTTAGAACCTGTGGGGTAATGCCCGCGAAGGGAGCAGCAACGCAGATGGTCGAGGCTCCCCCCGAGGAGCCTCGCGAGCTTAATGTGGCCGATGCGGTCCGCCTCGAGCTCGTGAGCCGAACATTTCCTACCAAGCGAGGCCCGATCCAGGCCCTCGCGGGCATGTCGCTGCGCGCGGCGCGGAATGAGGTGGTCGCGGTGGTGGGCCCGAGCGGGTGCGGCAAGACCACGCTGCTCGAGCTGATCTGCGGGCTCCAGCGGCCTGATTCAGGCACGGTGCAGGCCGCGCCGGCCGCGCTCATGCCCCAACGCGACCTGCTGCTCCCGTGGCTGAGCGCGATCGACAATGCCGGCCTGGCGCTACGAGCCCGCGGGATCTCACGCGGAGAGGCGCGCAAGGCCGCGGCACCCTGGCTCGAACGGTTCGGGCTGGCGCAGTTCGAGCGCACGCGACCAGCGGAGCTGTCGGGTGGCATGCGCCAGCGGGTCTCATTTCTCCGCACGCTGCTGGCCGGCAAGCCCGTGCTGGCGCTCGACGAGCCGTTTGCCGCGCTCGACGCGATCACGCGCCACGAGATGCAGGGCTGGCTCTCGCACGTCCTCGCCGGTGAGCCGCGGACCGTGATCCTGATCACCCACGACGTCGAGGAGGCGGTGATGGTCGGAGATCGCGTCGTCGTGATGTCGCCGCGGCCCGGCCACGTGGTCGGCGAGATCGACGTCACCGTGCCCCGACCCCGCAAACGCACCGATTCCGCCGTGGTTGAGCTGCGCGAGCGGGCCTTGTCCATGCTGGGGGTCCAGACGTGAAACGGGTCCTACAAGCCCTGCCCGCGGCCCTCCTGCTCCTCGCCCTGATCGGCATCTGGGAGCTGTACGTCGACCTGAAGGGGTCGACCTTCACGCTGATCCTTCCCCCGCCCCATCAGGTCGCGAAGTCGCTCTATACAGACCGCTCGCTGCTGTGGAGCAGCTTCCTGGTCACCGCGCAGGAGGTGCTGCTCGGGATCCTGGTCGCGATTGCCTTCGGAGCGGTGCTGTCGGTGGGGATTCACTTCTCGCCGACGCTGCGACGCGCCACCTATCCACTGATCATCGCCTCCCAAGCGGTGCCGGTCGTCGTGTTCGCTCCGGTCCTCGCGTTCTGGCTCGGCTTCGGCATCCTGCCCAAGCTGGTCGTGGTGGCGCTGGTGTCGTTCTTCTCAATCGTGGTGGCCACGACCGCCGGCCTCGCCGCCGTCGATCCCGACCTGATCAAGCTCATGCGCACGTTCGACGCCTCGCGCCTGCGGACGTTCTGGCACGTCGAGCTGCCCTCGGCGCTGCCGTCGGTCTTCACCGGAGCCAAGATCGCGGTCGCGGTGTCGGTCATCGGCGCAGTGTTCGCCGAATACACCGGCTCAAACGCGGGCCTCGGCTACGTGATCCTGATCTCGACGCCGCAACTGCTCGCTGCGCGCGGAGTGGCGGCCACGGTGATCCTGTCGTTGTTCGCAATCGCGCTGTTCGGGTTGCTCGCGCTCGCCGAGCGGCTGGTGCTGCCGTGGGCCTACCGGCCGAGAGGAGATATCGCCACATGAAGCGCCTGATCCCGATCATCGCCGTACTGGCACTCGTGCTCGCCGGCTGCGGCGAGAAGACGGAGGCCGTGACCGGGGCGGCCGGCAGCACGCAGCAGTTCACGCTGATGCTCGACTGGACTCCCAACGCCGACCACGCCGGCATATACCAGGCGCTGGCCGAGGGAGACTTCACCCGGGCCAGACTCGACGTGCACGTTCAGGTCCCCGCCGACCCGGCTTCGCCCCTCGCGCTGCTCGCCGCCGGCAAGGTGGACGCTGCGATCTCCTACGAGCCCGAGGTGATGCTCGCGCGCAACCAGGGGCAGGCCCTGGTCTCGGTCGCGGCGATCGTGCAGGAGCCGCTGACCTCGATTGTGTCGATCGGCTCCAAGCACATCAAGACGCCGGCCGACTTGCGGGGTAAGCGGGTCGGAGACGCCGGGATCCCCTACCAGCACGCCTACCTGACCACGATCCTGGCCCGCGCCGGCGTACCGCTGAGCTCGGTCAAGGAGATCAACGTGGGCGCCGACCTCGTCCCGGCCATGCTCTCAGGCCGGGTCGACGCCACGCTCGGGGCCTACTGGAACTACGAGGCGATCCAGCTGGCCATGCTGCACAAGCACCCGAACGTGATCCACATGGACCAGGTGGGCGTCCCGACGTACAACGAGCTGGTCGTAGTCGTGACCAAGAACGAGATCGTCAACCACCCGGACGTCGTCCGCCGATTCGTCCAAGCGCTGGCGCGCGGCTATGAATCCGTCCGGCGAAACCCGCAGGCAGCCGTGGCGAACCTGGTCAAGGCCAGCCCGGGACTGGACCCGAAGCTCCAGCTGGCCAGTGTCGAGGCCACCCTCCCGTACTACTTCCCGAGCAACCCCAGCCTGCCCTGGGGCTGGCAGGACCCGACGCAGTGGAACGCCTACGGAGAGTGGATGCTCAAGAACCACCTGATCTCCGATCCAAACGCCGTCGTCGACGCCTCGACCAACGAGCTCCTGGCCGGCCAGGGCATCTAAGAGGGCATCTCTAAGACAATTCATCGGCGCGTAGCGATGAGTTTCGGCGGGCTCGTCGGTCTGATCCCATACGATGAGTCTCATGGAGCAATCGGTGGCGCCGGCTGCACTCGAGCAGCGCCTCGAGGCGCACCGCTCCGAGCTCACCGGCTACTGCTACCGGATGTTGGGCTCGCCGTTCGAGGCCGAGGACGCGGTCCAGGACACGTTCCTGCGGGCCTGGCGGGGGTTTGACCGGTTCGAGGGCCGGGCCGCGCTGCGCTCGTGGCTCTACCGGATCGCCACCAACGTCTGCCTCGACATGCTGAACAGCCGTTCGCGCCGCGCCCGGCCGATGGACTTCGGCCCCGCGGCGACGCCCGATCCGGCGAACCTGAACGTGCTCCCCGAGGTGACGTGGATCGAACCGATCCCGATGAGCCTGATCAGCACCGAGGAGGACCCGGCCGAGGTGGTGGCCACGCGCGACACGATCCGCCTGGCGTTCGTCGCCGCACTCCAGCATCTTCCGGCCCGTCAGCGCGCCGTCCTGATCCTGTGCGAGGTGCTGCGCTGGAAGGCGAGCGAGGTCGCCGAGCTGCTGGACACGAGCGTCGCCTCGGTCAACAGCGCGCTCCAGCGCGCCCGGGCCACGCTCGACGAGCGCGAGATCGCCGCCACCGACGCCGTCTCGCCCCTGGACGCCGAGCAGCGCGAGATGCTCGCCCGCTACGTCGACGCGTTCCAGCGCTACGACGTCGACGCGCTTACCGAGGTGATCCGCGAGGACGCCAGCCAGTCGATGCCGCCGTACGACCTGTGGCTCTCCGGGCGCGAGGACATCCTCACCTGGTTCCACGGCCCGGGGATCGGCTGCGCCGGCTCGCGGCTGATCCCGGTCGAGATGGCCAACGGGTGCGTGGCCTTTGGCCAGTACAAGCCGAGCGAGTCGGGCAGCGGCTATGACCCGTGGGCGGTTCAGGTGCTCGAGTTCGCCGACGGCCAGGTCGCGGAGTTCACGTTCTTCCTGTCCACCGAGCGGCTGTTCCCGCTGTTCGGCCTGCCGCCCCGGCTGGACGCCTAGCTCAGCAGAACCTGCTCCAGGCCCATGAAGGCCACCAGGTCGCGGAGCTGCGCGGACGTGTGACACAGCTGGATGCGGCAGTTCTGACGACGCGCCACGAGTTGGAGGCGGGCCAGGGCGTCCACCGTCACCGCGTCCACCGGGACGCCCGCTACATCGCAGATGGCCACGGTGGCGTCGCTTTCTCTAAGTAGCGCGCAGATACGGTCAGATAGCCCCGGCAGATCGCCGCGCGCGATCGGGCCCCAGACGGTGAACGTGATTGTGCCGGGCGGCGAGGCGGCCATCTGCACAATGACTGTGTTCAGCCTCGAAACTCATCGGCGTGGGCGCCTCAGCGCGCGCGCCGGATCGCGGCACGCAGGCGGGTGTCGTCGGGCCGGGCCGGCTCGGTCGAGTCGATCCAGTCCTCCACCGTGGTGGTGAACCGGGCCGGCTCGTCGAGAAACGGAAAGTGCCCCGCGCTTTCGAATAGCTCGAACCGGCTGGCCGGAACCAGCTCGTGCGCCCGCCGGCCGTGCTCGGGCGGGATGATTCGGTCGCGCCCTCCCCACACGATCAGCAGCGGGAGCTCTTCGGCCAGGTACAGCCGGTCGGTCGCCTGGACGCGCTGGCCGGTGACGTCGACGCTCGCACGCAGCGTGTGGACGAACGCGGCGCGGCTCTCCGGATCGACCAGCGAAGCGTGGCCCCGAGCCATCTCGACGGCGTCGTTGCCGAGCTTCAGCCCGGCCCATCCGAGCGCCCTGCCCACCGCGCGACCGGCGGACAGCACCTGACGCCCGGCCATCACCGGGATCACGAGCTCGGAGCCGGGCAGCGTCGCCGCGCGGAGGAAGACGTGGACGCGGCGCCCCAGACCGCCGCTCGAGACCAGCGCCAGCCGCGCGGTCCGCTCCGGGAACTGGTAGGTGAATTGCATCGCGACCCCGCCTCCCAGCGAGTGCCCGACCACGGTCGCGGGCTCGAGCTCCAGCGACAGGGCCAGGTCGCGGATGCCCGAGGCGAACGCCCCCATCGAGTAGTCACCTCTGGGCTTGGCGCTCTGCCCGTGGCCGAGGAGATCGGGCGCGAGCACGGTGTGATTCGCCGCCAGCCGCTCGGCCACCGGCTCCCACACCTGCGAGGACGCCGTGATCCCGTGGATCAGGATGATGGGTGGCCCGTCGCCGGCCAGCCGGTAGGCGACCCGATGACCATGGATCGTGGTGTAGCGCAGATCGAAGCTCATCCCGCGCCCCCATCCTAGGGCGCGGGACGAGCCCGAGCGCCAGCCGGCCTGCGCCCCCTGCCGGCCGGACGTTCTACATCAGCTCCGTGCTGGGCGGATGTTCTGGTTGACGCGGAACAGGTTGTTCGGATCGTAGGTCCGCTTGACAGCAGCCAGCCGGTCGTAGTTGCCCCCATAGCTGGCGCGAACCCGCTCCTCGCCCTCGTCCATCATCATGTTCACGTAGGCGCCGCCGGCGGAGAACGGATGCAGGGCCTCGTGGTAGCCGACGCTCCAGTCCCGGATGATCCCGGCATTCGTCGGGTCGGCGTCGACGCCTGCGAACACAGAGGCGTACGTCGCGTCTCGGTACGCCCAGGCCGTCTCACCCGAGTCGACGTCGTGCGCGGCACCGTCGATTGGGTACATGTGCATCGTCGACTTCCAGGTCGGCAGCGAGGACCCGAAGCGGGCGTGGATCGCCACCGCCTCGTCCGGGATCTCGTTGACGAAGTCCGCGCGCCAGTACCACTGGTCGCCCGAGGGATAGAGGCCGTCGAATGCCCCCTGGAGCATCGCGTGCGGCATCGGCTGGACGCCGTGCATCAGGGGTTCAGACACGTTGTCGAGCAGCGGCGCCATCGCCTTGGCAGCGTCCTCCTCGGAGCCTACGTAGCACCACACCACGCCGCAAACCGGCTGGAGGTGGATTGCCTCTGGGAACGGCGGGGCCGGCGGAACGATGTGGTAGGCGAAGAACGCGCCCAGCTCTCGCGGAGCGCTCGGCAGGAACTCCCGATAGGCCGACATGACCTCGGCGCCGGCGTCGGCCGGCCAGAAGGTCGGCCCGCCCACCACCGTCCCGACCTTGTGCAGGCGGAACAGGAACGAGGTGACCACACCGAAGTTGCCCCCGCCGCCCCGGATCGCCCAGTACAGGTCGGGGTGCTCGTCGGCGTTGACCCGGACCGACTCGCCGTTCGCGAGCACCATCTCGGCCTCGAGCAGGTTGTCGATCGTCAGCCCGCACCCCCGCGTGAGGTGACCGAGGCCACCGCCCAGGGTGAGCCCACCGACCCCGGTCGAAGAGATGATCCCGCTCGGGGTGGCGAGGCCGAACTCGCCGGTGGCTGCGTCGACCTCGCCCCATGTGCATCCGCCCCCGACCCGGACCGTCCGTGCGTCCGGGTCGACCTCGATGTCCTTGAACGAGGACAGGTCGATCACGACCCCGCCGTCGCAGGTCCCCAACCCGGCTCCGTTGTGGCTCCCGCCGCGCACGGCGAGCAGCAGCCCGTGATCACGCGCAAACCGGATCGCGTTCGCGACGTCGTCCCGGTCGGCCGGGCGGGCGATCAGCGCGGGACGCCTGTCGATCATCGCGTTATAAACGCTGCGCGCCTGCTCGTAGTCGCCGTCGTCTGGTCCGATCAGGCTGCCCTGGAAATCTGACAGCTCCCGACGTGCGGTCGTTGCCGGTGTGGCGGTGGTGCTCATGCTCTTCTCCTTGCGTTGGAGTCCTGAATGAAGCTTTGGGCAGCGTAAGTGCGGATTGCGCAGCTGTCATGACCCGGGCTGACCGACTTCGTCACGACGGTCATGGTCGCCAGACATTGCGCCGGTGATCAGATCTGACTATCGTGCTCACGGGGCAGCACGCAGTGCACGACCTACCTGCATCGCTTCGGATCTCCTCGCCGTTCCCGTTCGTCGGACGCTCGGCAGAGCTCGAGACGCTCCGAACGCTGCTTCCGACCGCCGAGGGGGAGGGACGGCGCGTGGTGCTGCTGGGCGGGGAGCCGGGGTCGGGCAAGAGCCGTCTGGTGCGGGAATTCGCCGGGGAGGCGGCGCGGGACGGCGCGCTTGTCATGTACGGCGCGTGCGACGCGGTCGTACGCACACCCTATGGGGCGTTTGCGCAGGCGCTGCGCGGCCTCGTGCGGGCGCTCGACCCGGCGGAGCTGCGGGCGGCGCTGGGAGGCGGGGGCGGCGAGCTCACCCGGTTCCTGCCCGATCTCCCCAGTCGGATCGGCGTGCTCCCCCCACCCGTCAGGGCGGATCCCAACACCGAGCGCCACCGCCTGCACAGCACGGTGACCGAGCTGCTCGAGGCGGTCAGCCGGCGGCGACCCGTACTGCTGGCGATCGAGGATGGGCACTGGGCCGACGCGACGACGCTCCTGCTGCTGCGCCATCTGGCGCGATCGGCATGGGGCGGGCGCGTCTTGCTGTTCGCCACCTTCCGCGACACCGAAGCCGACATGCCAGAGGCGCTCGCCGAGACACTGGCCGACCTGCGCCGGGCCGACGACGTGGTACGCCTGCGGCTGGGCGGGCTCTCGGATGAGGAGGTGGGCGAGTTCGTCGCGCGCTCGGTCGCCGCCGCCCCCAGCCCCGACCTGGCGCAGGTGGCGCGAGCCATAACCGATCTAACCGCCGGCAACGCGTTCCTCGTCTGCGAGCTTTGGCGCGCGCTCGTCGAGACGGGGGCGGTCGAGGCGCAGGATGCAGTCGCGCGGGTCAACGCGCCGCTGGCCGAACTGGATACACCCGAAAGCGTCCGCGAGGTGGTTAGCCAGCGGCTGGCGCGGCTTGCGCCCACGACGACCGAGTTGCTCGAGCTGGCCGCGGCCGCCGGTCCGGCGTTCGAGCTCGAGATCATCCGGAAAGGATCGGGACTGGCGGAGCGCGAGCTCCTGACGGCGCTCGATGAGGCGGTGCGTAGCGGCTTCGTCGAGGAGCTCCAGCACCCGGCGCTCGCCTACCGGTTCACCCACGAGCTCGTCCGGCGTGCCGTCTATGACCGGCTCACGCGGATCCGGCGGGCCGACCTCCACCTGCGGGTCGGCGAGGCCTGGGAAGCCGCCGCGGGCGACTCGGTTCGCGCCCTTCCCGCCCTGGCCTATCACTTCGCGGCGGCCGTGCCCCTCGGCGACGCCCGCCGGGCGATCGACTACAGCGTCCTCGCGGCGCGCGCGGCCACAGACGCACTCGCGTTCGACGAGGCGGCCGCATTGCTCGTCACCGCGCTCGAGCTGGGAATCGAGAACGCAGCCAAGCGGGCCGAGGTCCTGCTCGAGCTGGGCACGATCCGGCATCGAGCTGGCGAGGCGTTCGACGCCCTGGATGCCCTGCGGTCCGCGGCCGAGATCGCCCGCGAGCTGAACGATGCCGAGCTCCTGGCCCGTGCGGCCATCGGCTACGAGGACGCCGGCTGGCGACCCGGTCCCGAGCACCGTCCGGTGGACATGCTCGAGGAGGCGGTGACGGCGCTCGGCGACCATCCCTCGGAGCTGCGCGTCCAACTGCTCGCCGGGCTGAGCCGAGCCCTCGACATGCAGGGCGAGCACGACCGAGCGTCGATCGTCCGCACCAACGCCATCGAGCTCGCCCGGGCCCTGGACGATCGCGCCGGCCTGGCCAGCCTGCTCGTGCGCTCATACTGGTCGCGCGGGTCGACCCCGCTCGAACAGATCGTGGACATGCTGGCCGAGGCCAGGGTGCTTGGCCAACAGCTCGGAAATCCAGAGATCGAGGCCGAAGCGATCTCCTGGATCGTGCCGGCCTACGTCGCCATGGCCGATATCCCGCCGGCCAGGGCAGCGACGTCGGAGCTGCGCGAGATGGCCCGGATCACCGGGCAGCCGTTCTACTCGCACGTCGCCGCGCATTACGGGGCGGCCCTGGCGCTTTCCGAGGGCCGGCTAGACGTCGCGGATGCGATGGCCCGCCGTTCCCAGGAAGCGGGACGCATGCTCACCGGGCGCGACGCCTCGGGGACCTACGGGATCCAGATGTTCAGCATTCGCCGTGAGCAGGGGCGGCTGGCCGAGCTTGCGCCGGTGATCAGGATCCTTGCCGGGGGGAGCCGGCAGCGGGGAGCGTGGCAGCCCGGGCTGGTCTGCCTGCTGGTCGAGCTCGGGATGGAGACCGAGGCCCGGCGAGAGCTCGACCGCATCCGCGGCGCGGGCCTCGAGCCGTTTCGCGAGCTCTGGCTCGCGTCGCTCACGTACCTGACCGACGCGTGTGCGGTCCTGCGAGACGGGGCGCTCGCGGCCGAGCTCTATGCCGAACTTGAGCACCTGAGCGGCACGCAACGTGATGATCGGACATCTCGTCGTCTGCTATGGCGCGGCGGACCGCTACCTCGGGATGCTGGCGGCGACCCTGGGTGAATGGGAACGCGCCGAGCACCACTTCGAGCAAGCGATCGCGCTGAACCGCAAGATGGAGATGCGTACCTGGCTCGCGCAGACCGAGTACGAGTACGCGCGGATGCTGCTCGCGCAGGGGCCGGCTGAAAGCGACCGCGCGGCAACGCACCTGAGCCGCGCGGCCGAGCTCGCCGCCGATATCGGCATGAGCGCGCTCGCAAGCCGGGTTGCGGCCTTGGGTGCGCCGGTCGCTCCGGCCTCGTTGCCCGACGACTTGTCGGGACGAGAGGCAGAGGTCCTCCGCCTCGTCGCCCGCGGTCTCAGCAACCGCGAGATCGGCTCGGCGCTGTTCATCAGCGAGCACACCGCGGCCAACCACATCCGGAGCATCCTGCGCAAGACCGGCTGCGCCAACCGGACCGAGGCGGCCTCCTACGCCCACCGGTATGGCCTTGCCGCGACCGAGTCCCGGGGATAGGATCGGCCCACCATGCCTCTTTATGTCATCGAGCGGACGTTCGCCGACCAGCTCGAGCTCACCGGCGACGACGTCAAGCTCATCGAGGAGATCAACGCGGACGAGGGCGTGCGGTGGTTGTTCTCATTCCTGAGCGCCGACCGCCGGCGGACCTACTGTCTCTACGAGGCACCCTCCCCCGAAGCGATCCGAGCCGCCGCGCGGCGCGGGGACATCCCCGTGGACGCGATCGTCGAAGTCGAGCGGGACACGCTTGGCGTGGCGGGCCGCCCGGCCGAGTGGGCCGCCTCGATGGGCGCCTAGCTCGTCCAGGATTTCCTCGCCCGCGCAGGCCCGAGCATCCCCACCATTCAGCCGCGCGAGCGGCTGCTCCGCCGGCGTCCCGCCGCGGCGGCCTTCGGCGGCGCTGTGGAGGACCGGACCCGCAGCTCGACCGGCACGCTCACGTGGCGGGGACGCAGCCTGGGCTGCGCGATGCGGTCGAGCAGGAGGTGCACCGCCGTCTCGGCCTGGAACTCGAGCGGCTGGGCCACCGTAGTGAGCGAAATCCGGCCCAGACTGGCGATCGCGATGTCATCGAAACCGACGATCGACAGCTCGCCCGGGATGCGCACGCCGGTGGCCTCGCACGCTTCCATCATCGCGATCGCGCCGATGTCGTTGGAGACGAACAGGGCGGTGGGCGCGGGCTGATCGCCGTCGGCGCCCAGCAGCTCGGCCAGCGGCATCGCACGCCGCCCCAGGCGCACGTGCTGGGCCCCCGGCTCCCACTGAATCGCGGGGGTCGCAGGCGCGCCGGCCTGGCGCATGGCCAAGCGGTACCCCGCGTATCGCGCGCCGTCGCCGCTGCGCTCGACCAATGGGGTGCGTACGTACCGGATTCGGCGATGGCCCAGCCCGAGCAGATGCTGCACGGCCAGCTTCGCGCCCTCGGCATCCTGCGGCCCGACCGAATCGCCCCAGTCCTCGCTCAGGCCGAGGAACACAATCGGGACATCCGCCCGGCGCAGCGACGCCTCGAGCTGCGGGGTGCGCGCGATGAACGCGAGGAACACCACGCCGGCGATCCGGTGCTCGAGCAAGGCCTCGACGCCGGCCACCGCGATGTCCTCATCGCCCTCGATGTTGCAGAACATCGCCGTGTAGCCGTGGCGGAAGGCCTGCCGCTCGACCACGCGCGCCATCTGGGCGTAGTAGGGATTGTCGAGATCGCCCACGAGCACGCCCAGCATCGTGGTGCGCTGCTGGGCGAACTGCCGCGCGATCGCGTTCGGCTTGTAGTTCAGCCGGCTCATCACCTGGAGCACCCGCTCGCGGGTGGCGTCGGCCACGTCGTCGACGCCTCGCACCACGTTCGAGACGGTCGACTTGGAGACCCCGGCCGCCGCCGCCACATCGAGGATCGTCGGATTCTTCGCCGCTCGGCGCGTACCCCGGGACGCCCCGGCTGTCTCGCCTCTCCTCACGGTCGCCAATTTACGGGTTCCCGGGAACCCGCGCCTGAGAGCGACTACGCGGCGACCCGCGTCACCGCCGAGCTGCCCCCGGCACGAAGCGCGTGCATCCCGGCCAGCGCCGCCCAGGGGTCGTACGGGGCGAAGAACTCGGCCGCTTCCTCCTCGGTGGCGCGGCCGTAGGGATTGCCCGAGCGCAGCCGCCCGACCAGCTTCAGGTAGGCCAGATCGCCGGCAGGCAGCTGGTCGAGCCGGCCCTGACCGGTCGTGGCGAGCATCTGGATCGTCCAGGTACCGATGCCCCGAATCGCGCGCAGGCGCCGCCAGCCGCGCTCGTGGTCGGGGTCGTGCAGATCGACCCGCCCGCTCGCCACCTCCCGCGCGGCCCGCACGAGCGCCGCCGCGCGAGACGCCGACAGGTCCATCGATTCGAGCCGCGCCGGGGCTTGAGCGGCGATCACCGAGGCGGTCGGAGAGTCGCGCATCCCTGCCCAGTCACAGCGCCGGCCGAATGCTGAGATCAATCGCCGCTGGATCGCGGAGGCTCGCTCGAACTCGATCAACTGCTCGCAGATCGCCCAGGCCAGCGCCTCAAACGGGTCGGGCTTGGCTGCCACTCGCAACCCCGGGTTCGCGCGCACCGACGTCCCGATCAGGGGATCGAACCGGAACCGCTCGTAGAAGGGCTCGACGTCGTGATCGATGCCCAGCGCAGCGCGCATGCGCTCGATCCCCCATTCGGCCGCGTCCCGCTCGGACGCGCGTGCCCCGAACAGCACCCGATCGGGCGACAGCTGGGCGACCCGGACGAGCACCGGAAGCTCACCGGCGTGGAGCAGGCGGTGGACCACCCCGGAGCGGACCCTGGTCAACCCATCGAGCCCGTTCCGGCGAGGCAACAAAAAGCACCACCGCGGGCGAACCTCGACGCGGACCTCGAGCGTCGGGCCGCTGGGCGCGCTCAATCCCCCTGCTTGCCGATCACGTGCACGTCGACGAGGAACGACCGCGAGCCCACGATCGGAAGCATGTCGACCGCCCGACGGGCGCCCTTGCCGTTCCGAACCGTCTTGCGGGCGGCCCGGCGCCGGACCAGCGCCACCGTCGCGGCGCCGGCGACGAACCCGGTGGCGGCCGCCGCGGCCGCCTGGACCGCCGGCAGTGAGGCGGACGACACGCGCTCGATCGTCCGGACCTCGGCCACGACCGGATAGCCGTCGACGACCTCGACCTCGACGTCGACCTCCGCGTCCGTGCCCTCGTGCAGGCCGTCGCCGCTCACAGATGCCTCGTCGGCCATCGCGACATGGTGACAGCGCCGCCGGTCAACTTCAAAGGATCTTCTCGTAGACCCTGTAGGTCCGGATGATCTTGCCGCCCATGCGCTCCATGGCGCGGTTCATCCGCTTGTTGCTCTCCAGCGTCCAGCCGGTCTCGCCGCGGCCCTGCCCGGTTCGCTCGCCGGCGTCCCAGTGCAGTTCGTAGAGCTTGGCCCCGACACCCGTGTGCTGCCACTCCGGCTTGGCCCCGAGCGCGAACACCCGCACCCGGTCGATCTTGCGCCGGTACCAGAGCGCCTTGACCCACCCGAACGGGAGGAGGCGGCCGTTCAGATGCCGCAACACCTGGTTGTAGTCGGGCAGGGTCAGCGCGGCGGCAATCGGCTCCCCGTCCTTCTCGGCGATGAACGCCCAGTTCTCGTCCAAGACGGGCTTCAGGTCCTTGGCGTAGTGGCGGACCTCCTCCTCGGTAAGGGGGACAAAGCCCCAGTTGCGCTCCCACGCCGCGTTATAGACCTCGAGGAAGCGCCCGATCTCCGCCTCCATGTCCTTCTTGCGCATGTTCCGGACGGTGATGCCGTACTTCTCGACCTCGGCCGCCGCCCGCCAGATCGCCGGGTGCACCGAGCCCCGGTCCTCGACGGACAGCGTCCACATGTAGAGGTCCATGGCCTTGGTGAGGCCGGCGCCCTCGATCAGCGCCGGGTAGTAGGGGTGGTGCCATTCGGTCAGAACCGTCGGCGGCAGGTCATAACCGTCGATCAGGATTCCAGCCTCGTCGTTGGTGGTGAAGCTCATCGGTCCCACCATGCGGTCGCGTCCGCGGGCCCGCAACCACTCCTCGGCCGCCGTCAGCAGTGCCTGGGCCGCCTCGGGATCCGGTTCGCACTCGAAGAAGCCGAACATCCCCCAGTCGTGATGCTGGTACTCGTTGAAGTTCCGGTCGATCTGCGCGGAGATGCGGCCGACGGGTCGGCCGTTTCGCCACGCGAGGAAGAACTCCGCCTCGGCGTGCTTGAAGAACGGATTGCGTTGCCGGTCCAGGAACCGCTTGCGGTCCATCAGTAGCGGCGGGACCCAGCGGGGCTCGTTACGATACAGCCGCCACGGCAGTTTTATGAACACGTTCAGCTCGCGCTTGTCGGCGACCGGACGCACTTCAAGGGCCTCACGAGCCGGAACCGCCACTTCTAGCGCCATCAGGCCGGAAAGGCTATATGTCCACCTCGATTGACGTCTTCGCCAAGGCTCGGGAGCACGAGCGTCTCGAGCAGCTACGGGCCGCCCGCGAGCTCGACCTGGTGCCCTATTTCCGCGTGCTTGAGGGCCCGACCCTCCCGGTCGTGGAGATGGAGGGCAAGGCCCGGATCATGCTCGGCTCCAACAACTACCTGGGGCTTACCGGCGACGAGCGGGTCAAGCAGGGCGCGCTCGACGCGCTCAACCGGTACGGCACCGGACTCACCGGCTCACGTTTCTTGAACGGCACGACCGATTTGCACCTCGAGCTCGAGCGAGAGCTCGCGGACTGGTTCGGGACCGAGGGCGCCCTCGTCTTCACGACCGGTCACCAGGCCAACTTAGGCGCCCTGGGGACGATCCTCGGCCCGGCCGACACCGTGGTGGTCGACTCGGGTGATCACGCCTCGATCCTCGACGGCTGCATCCTCTCGCGCGCCAAGCTGCGCCCGTTCCGGCACAACCGCCTCGACCGCCTCGAGAAAACGCTCGAGAAGGCGGCGGCCGACGATGGTGGGGTGCTCGTCGTGGTCGACGGCGTGTTCTCGATGGAGGGAGACGTCGCCCCGCTGCCCGAGATCACCGAGCTGAGCCACCGCTACGGCGCCCGGGTGATGGTCGACGAGGCGCACGCCGTCGGCGTGCTCGGCGCCCGTGGCGCGGGGGCTTCGGAGCTGTTCGGAGTCGAGGACCAGGTCGATCTCCGCATGGCCACCTTTTCGAAGTCGCTGGCCTCCTGCGGGGGTGTGATCGCCGGACCCGCAGACGTGATCGAGTATCTCCGGGTCTCCTCGCGGCCATTCATGTTCACCGCCTCGGCCGTCCCGGCGGCGCTCGGCGCCGCGTTGGCCGCCGTACGCATCTGCCGCTCGGACGAGGGCCCCGAGCTGTTCGCCCAGGTCCTCGAGAACGCCGCCTACCTCCACGCCGGCCTGGCTCAGCTCGGCTTCCAGGTGGTGCAGCCGACCAAGCTCGCCGACGGCAGCGAGGTCATCACGCCGGTCGTGCCCGTCGTCGTCGGCGACGACTGGAAGGCGGCGTTCCTCTGGAAGGCGCTCTACGACCTCGGCGTGTATGTGAACGTCGCCCTGCACCCCGCCGTACCGCCGGCTGGAGCGCTGCTGCGAACGAGCGTGATGGCCACGCACGGCCCCGACACGCTCGATCGCGCCCTCGAGCTCTTCGCCCACGCGAAACGGAGTTTTGAGTCCGAGCACGGACCGCTCCCCGGTCGTGGGTGAGGCGCCGCGGTCACCCGCCGCCGGCAAATGTGAATCAGCTGTTGCGGCGCCGCCTTGTCCACACTCGCACAAGACGTTCGCTCACAAAAAAAACACGCTCTGAGCGCATGGCCTGCACTTGTGACGTTGCTGTTACCCGCGCGGATGTCGTAGCTTCTCCCCCTACCGAGACGGCCGAGCAGGACAGGTGGCCGCAAGGGTAGGGAAGGCCGGAAACGGGGGTGAACAAAAAACCGCGCGCCTCGGCGTACGGGATCGCAGTGCGCAGTACAGGACCCACGGGAGGGGGCCCCAGTTGACCCCTGCCCGTTCGCAAAAATCGAGATCCGCCCAGGCGGAGGAATGGGAGTAAGCGGAGCACTAAATGTCTGAGACCGCCACAGTGAGCCCGGCGCCGCAACGACTGCGAGCGCTGGAACGAGCGAACACGGTCAGGTTGGCCCGTGCGGAGCTGAAGCGAAGGATCGCTGAGCGAGAAGCTGCCGCCGCGGAAGTCATCCTGGACCCGCCCGACGAAGCGCTCACGTGGGCGATTGGGGAGCTGCTGATGAGCCAGCGTCGTTGGGGCACCACCAGGTGCAGGAAGTTCCTTGGCCGACACCACATCAGCGAGACCAAGATGCTGGGCGCCCTCACCGAAAGGCAACGCCGACTGCTCGCGGAAGAGCTGGAGTCCTCCTGCACACGCGCCCTCGCGTTCGTGTAAGCAGAGCTCGCGTATAGAGACGTGACCGGTCCCGTGCGGCTGTCCCGGCAGCCGCACGGGTCCTGGGCCCTCCGGACAGTCCCTCGATCGACGCCCCTGTGTGAGTGTCGTCACGCACCGTTCCCATCCTTGGGAACTCTTCCTCATCTCTTCAAAAGCGCCCGTATTTGTAAGTACGCGCCTTCGGTGAAGAAGTAAACGGCGAGTCGGCAACGTCCGACTCCTGAGTCCGTCCGGGGGCGAGACGGACCGGCATCCACGCGCCCGCTCGGGCGCCACGACACATAGGGACCGATGAACGCGCACGCGAGTGGCGCTGCGAGCCGTCACGGCTCGCAGGCCGGCGGAGGCGTGCGCCCGCGTGGGCGCATGTCTCGGCTCAGGGCGAACCGCCCTTCCCCAAGTTTCTCGAATACGAAGTCATCGACGTGCCTCGTGAGTGAGGCGGAGGCCGATCGATGAGTGAGGTCCGGGCAACTCCCTTCCGGCCGTCCGTCGCCGAGGCGGCGCAGCGTGAGCTCACGACACCGCCGGGCGTCGTCGAGCTCGAAGTCACGGGCGGCGGCGGCGCCGCGCCTTCGGCTCCGGGCTCGTGGCCGCGTTGCCGCGCCGCGATCGCCTCGGCCTGATCGCGATCGCCTTCCTGTGGCTGGCTTCTACCCTGCGAGCAGCTAGACCTGGATTCCGACCGGCACGGGACTAGCCCCGGCGAAGAAAAGGAACCAGATCACGAACGCGGCCAGGGTCACCCCGGCGCTTACAACCAGCACCGCCTCGAGCACGTAATGCCCGGTGTCCGCGAGTCCTCGCGAGCGGCGGTTGGCCTGATACACGTCGCTCAGCTTGGCCAGCAGCGCAGCGAGCACCGCGATCGTCGCGATCACGCCGATGAAGCTCACCCCGAGCGCGGTTCCGAGCGACGAGGTCGCGCCCTGGACCTGGGAGCCGACCCACAGCCACAACAGCGGTGTGCCAATCCACAGCACGAGACTGCCGATGACCATGATCAACAGCACCAGGGTCGCCCCCACGCCCGTCCTCAGCTTCTCGCGCACGGGCATCTCCCCGAAGAGGTTTCCTTCAGCGGGCCGCGGCGGCGCCGCGGCCGGTGGCTAACGGACAGCCGGAGGAGAGCTTGACCTGCCACCAGCCCATCAGCATCCCGACCAGCCCGAGCCGGGGGCGAACCTGCCACACGCCGCACCCGGGCTCGCCGATGTCGCGGTTGGAGATGCGCATGAACCGGTGGCGACCCGGATCGAGCAGCATGCGCTCGAGCGCCACGCGGTTGGCCGCCTGACGATCGGCCCGCTCGGTGATCGTGGCGCGGGCGGATCTCACGCGCGCCGCCAGGTCGTCTCGCACCCGCTCCAGCTCGCCCAGGTCGAGCAGCCGCGGCGCGGTGCCGCCGCGTGCGGGCTCGGCATCGAGACCGCCGAGTGGATAGGCGGTGACGAAGGCCTCGGCGAGCTCGCGCTCGAGCTTGGCGATCTGCATGCGCAGCGATCGGCGTGCCGCCCGCTCGCCGTGCTCCGGCGCGGTGAGAGCCTGGAGGGACTCGCTCGGTGTGTCGCGCTGCAAGACCTCTATGGCACCAAACCATACCCCCATTTAGGGCGCGTACCCAGACCCAATTACCTCGCATGCCATCCATAGCGCCTCCTCGAGGTGGATGGCCGGCACGCCCTCCACGCCCACCGCGAATAGCAGGATCCGCCGGGTGCCACGGCCGGGAACGTGCCCGGGCTGGGGCTCGTCGAACAGCGTCGCGTGCACGTACGCCGAATCGGCGACGACGAGTCGCCCTGCCGTGATCCGGATGCCAAGGCTGTCCTGGTCAACCAGCGAGGCGTCCAGCGCCCACACCGGCACACCGGTTTCGACCAGCGCGATCAACCGGGCATCCTCCAACAGGTCGCGGGAGCGAAAGCCGCCGTGGAGCAGCCGCCGAACCGCAGCCTCCTCGCTCGGGATCCGCGACGCATCCGGATCGAGACCAACCTGGCGAAAGAACGAGCGGTACGCGTGCGGGATCGGCTTGGTCCGCATCGCCACGACGCCGGCACCGAGATAACGGTCCGACAGCTCCCTCAGCCGTCGCTCCACCTCATGCGGACTCGCGCGGACCCTCGCTTCGAGCACGATCCAGTACAGCCGAAGGCCCGGAAACTCCACGTGTACTGCGGGCTCAACCAGGCCAACCGAAACGCTCAACCCGAAACCCCGCCCCCGAGCAGCGGCCGGACCCGCGCCGCAAGGGCGCTCTCGTTCAGCCAGTGCTCGCCGATCAGCCGGTCGGCCACGGTCCCACCGCGGTGCGACAGCTCGAGCATCGGACACGCGGTGACGCCGTAGACGGCGCCCACGCTGCCGTCGGCGTCATACGCGACCGGGATCGTCCACCCGTGCCTGCGCACCAGCCTGTCGGTCGCGGCGTGCGAGGCGTTGATCGCCACGGCCGCGAACTGAACGCCGCGCAGCGACGGCATGCGCGCGAGTCCCTGGAGCGTCGAGACCTCGCGCTCACACGCCGACGAGTCAGTCACGAAGAAGTCCAGTACGAGTGGCCCGCGCTTGACCAGCAGGCACACGTTGAGCGCGCCCGGATTGTGACGGGCAAGCGTGCAGGGCGGGTTGAGATTGGCGTCGCCGTTGAGGGTCGACGCGGCCAGCGGCGCGGCGAAAAAGTGCAGCTGGCGGCCGGCCGGCACGCCCGCGCTCGACGGCGCGTGCGTGGTGAAGCTGTAGACCGCGAACGCGACCACGAGGACGGCGGCGAACGCGCCCACCATCCACCCGTAGCGGCGAGTGTCGAGTGGCTCTGGGGTCGCTGGCTTGCGGGGCGGAGGGCCCGTAGCGCTCACGCCACCGTGGCCCGACGCCGGCGCGGCAGTAGCCCCCCGATCCGACCGGCGCGCTCGCGGACGCTGGCCAGCACGTCATCGCGCTCGGACAGCGCGAGCACTGCAGGGAGCACGAGCAGGACGCCGACCAGCGACACCGACAGATCGATCAGCGTGACGAAGCCGAAATCGCGCAGCATCGTGATGCTCGACAGGGTCAGCACCCCGAAACCGGCGATCGCCGTGATCCCCGACGCAAGTACCGCGGAACCGGTGAACCGGTACGTGCGGGCCAGTGCCTCGGCCGGGCCCCGCCCGGCGCGGCGCTCCTGCCGGAAACGCTCGGACAGCAGCACGCTGAACTCGGTTGAGATCGCGATTACCAGCGCCCCCAGGGTGGCCGACATGGGGTTGAGCGGGATCCCGGTCGCGAACAGGATGAGCGATGACCAGCCTGTGGCAAGCGCGATCGGCACGAGTGGCACGAGCGCGCGCTCGACGTTGCGCAGAACGAGCAGCAGCACCGCTGCGACGGCGAGCAGGCCGACCAGCAGCATCTCGAGTCGCCGCGCCGAGGAGGACAGCGACGCGTCGGCCTGGGCGGCCAGCACCGGCAGTCCGGCCAGCGCCGCGGTGACGCCCGGCGGCGGATGCAGGTGAGCGCGCATGTAGTCGACCACTCGCTGCTGGCGCGAGAGGGGCATCAGCCGGATCCCGAACGCGAGCGTTGCCTCTCGATGATCGCTCGTGATCACGGCCTGGGAGAAATAGCTGGGGACGGCTTTGAGCAGGCCGGAGATCGCGCTGGTGGTGAGCCCGGCGCAGGAGCCGCTCGACGTCTCGGTGCCCGAGCAGAACAGGTCGGGCAGCGACAGCGCAGGGCACATCGCGGCGCGCGCGCAGCCCTTGGCCTCGACGTAGCCGAAGTGCGAGAGCAGCGAGTTCTCGTACTTCGTCATCCAGCCGATCGTGCTCGGCGTGGCCACGTTACGCGCGTGCACGACGACGTCGATCTCGCCCGACACGCCGGTCACGCGCTCGAGCGTGCGCAGGTCACGCAGCGCCGGCATGTTGCTTGGCACGAGCTTGGTGATGTCGGACTGAACCGGCGTCTGCGTACCGGCCACCCAGCCGATCACCGCTAGCAACAGGCCAACGAGCAGCACCCGTCCGGGCCGCCGCGCCGCGCCGGCGACCGCCCGGCGGCTCAACGAACCGAGTGGTGAGGCGACCCGCGCGCCGGCGTCGGCCACGATCTCCCCCGCCCCCCGCGCGGACGCGCCCACGACGCCGAAGGATGGCGCGCGCCACCGGGCGGGCCGATCGGCCCGTGCGGCCGTGCGGCGCCGGCTCAGCACCATCGCGGCCGACCCGGCGGTCAGCGCGCAGCCGAGCGCTACCGCGATCCCGACGATCAACAGCTCGCCGAAGCCGCGCACCATCGGCACCGGCGAGAGCAGCAGCGCCAGGAACCCGACCGCCGTGGCCAGGGCGGCTGTGGCGATCGTCGGCGCCGCCGCGATCGTCGCGTCGGCGACCGGCACCGCTAAGGCGCCGCCGTCAGGCGCCGCCGACCATTCAAATGTGTTCCCTGCTGCCTCCTCGGCACGGGCCTGGAACTGCACGGCATAGTCGACGGCGAGGCCGATCAGGATCGGGAGCACGGCGATCGAGGCCATCGTCAGCGACCCGCCGAACAGCGAGGTGACGCCGAAGGTGATCCCGACCGCGGCCAGCGCGATGGCCAGCGGCAGCAGCCGCAGACGGCTGCGGAATACCAGCAGCAGGGTCGCCGCCATCACCAGCAGCGCCGCGATGAGCAGCACGGTGATCGAGCTGGTGATCGTGTCGGCCAAATCGTTGGTGACCACCGGCACACCCGAGACCGTGTAGGTGCCGCCATAGGCCGAGCGGAACATCGGCATCCGCACCGCCTGGCGGATCCACGAGATCGCCTTGGCCTGCTGGCTCGCGCTGAGCGACGCCTTCAGCCGAACCTGGATCAGCGCCGAGTTGGCGGTCGGAAACAGGTAGGCGAAGCGGGCCTTGGGCTGGTTCACCCCGCGCGTGGGGTCAAACACGATCTGGGGAATGAACTGCGGACTGTCGATGCTCGGGGTGCCGGAGATCCCGGAGTCGAGGTACATCTGGATGAGCTGGTCCTCCTGCTGCTCTGAGGCCAGCTGACCCGCCGCGTTCTCCTCGGCGACCGCTTTGCTCTTCGACATGTGCTCGGCCAGCGCCAGCTTGTAGGCGCTCTGGCGCGCGCTCGTCACCGCCTGCTCCGCCGAGCCCTCGATCGACGTGATCTCCTGGTTGACCGCCGCCACCGCGCGGTTGAGGAACGTTCCCGGTCCGTACACGACCTGCGCCGGCCGCACCTTCATCAGCTTGCCGCACGGGCTGTTCCATCCGCCGTACGGAGTCTGCGATCCGGCCGGCGCCGGCGTGAACGCCTCGAGCTGCTGGTTGGGCACCGCCACCTGCCCGGCCAGGCACGCCTCGAGCTCGGTTACCGTGCCGAGGTCTTTGGTCTCGACCAGGTTGGGCAACGACTCGCGGATCAGGATCACCACCGGGTCGCCCCCGAAGTGCTGATCGTCGTCCTGGCTGGCTTTGTAGCTCGACGCGGAGGAGTTGACGAACGTGTCGGTCGCCGTGTTCGGCTGCAGGCGGAGCGCCAGCGCGCCGCCGCCCAGCGCGAGCGCGAGCACGATGCCCGAGGGTCACCGCGGGCCTTCCCGTCGCGGCCCGCACCAGCCGCTCCAACATCCTCACCACCATGGCGTCGCTGAGGCTACCGCCGCGCGATGTAGTCCGCGCCGGTGGCGGTCAGTCCATCGAGAGTGGACCCTGCGACTCCCCGCTCAGGAACTGTCGGATGAACGGGTTCTCGGAGTTGAGCATGTCCTCGGCCGGCCCCGCCTCGACGATCCGGCCCTTCCACAGCACGTTGATGTAGTCCGCGACGCGCCGCGCGCTCATGATGTCGTGGGTGATCACGCAGAAGGTCGGTAGGTGCTCCTTCTCCTTCTGCTTGGCCTCTTCCATCATGTCGCGGTGGATCTCCAGGATGAGCTCTCCGAGTAGCGCCGTGCGCACGGGATCGAGGCCCGAGTCGGGCTCGTCGAACAGCACGATGTCCGGCTCGAGCACCAGGGCGCGGGCGAATCCGGCCCGCTTGCGCATCCCGCCCGAGAGCTCGTTCGGCGCCTTGAAGCGCGCGTCGGCCAGGCCGACCTCCGTGAGCCGGCGCATGACGATGTCCTCGATCTCACCCTCGCCCTTCTCGGTGTGCTGGCGAAGCGGGAAGGCGACATTGTCGTAGACGTTCATCGAGCCGAACAGCGCGCCGTCCTGGAACAGCAGCCCGAACTTCTTGCGCATGTCGAACAGCTGGTCATCGGGCATGTTCGGGACCGACTCACCGTGGACGATGACGTCGCCCTCGTCGGGATAGAGCAGGCCGACCATGTGCTTGATGCAGACCGACTTACCCGTGCCCGACGGCCCGAGGATCATCGACACCATCCCCTCGGGCAGCCCCATGTTCAGCCCGCGCAGGATGTGAGAGCGCCCGAACGACTTGTAGCAGTCGATGAATTCGACGGCGTCCGGGTGGCCCGACGGATACACGCGGTAGGTGTGCCACTGGTAGTCGTCCTCACCGGCGCCTGGGGGCGGGCCCGGGCGCGGGGGCTGCTCATCGACCACGGACACGCGCGAGCCCGACTCGGCCACGGCGCGCGGCGGTTCGCGCTCGGCGTCCGCGTGGTGGCCGTTCGCCGAACCGGGCTCGTCCTCGGCCTCGTCCGTCGAACTCCGCGTCCATCTCGTCTTCGTCGTCAGTATCAAACCGCATGGTCAGCCTCCGATTGGCGCCCGGGGATTGGCTCCCCAGAACAACTGCGTGCCCAGCATTCCGATCAGGTGCACACCCACCAGGTTAAGCACCATCGACTTCGCGGTGGCGGTACCCACCCCTACAGGCCCACCGCTTGCGTTGTAGCCGTAATAGCAACCGACAAGCACGATCAGCGTAGCCATCGCCATCGCCTTGATCAGACTGAATAAGAGGTCCGGTGGGTTCTGGAACTCCCAGAAGATCAGGAAGTAGCCACCCGAGGAGACATCGCCGATCTGTTGCACCACCGCGATGTAGCTGGCCAGGAACCCGGCCCCGATCGAGATCAGGTACACGAACGGCAACACCATCCACGACGCGAGCAGCTTGGTGCCGCACAGGAACGTCATGCCGCTGATCCCCATCACCTCGAGCGCGTCGATCTCGTCGGAGATCCGCATCGATCCCAGCTCGGCCACGATTCCCGTCCCGACCTTGGCGGCCATCATGTAGCCGAAGGCAAGCGGCGCGAGCTCGCGCAGGTCGCACCACGCCGAGAACACGCCCGAGAACGCCGGGGCGCCCTGCGAGCGCAGCAGGTACGCACCCTCGATCCCGCACGTGAGGCCGACGATGAACACCAGCATGCAGATCACGAGCGCCGAGCCGACGATCAGGATGCCCGCCTGCCGCAGCGCCTCGCCGAAGAACTTGAACACGCGCAGCCGGAACACCTCGCCGACCACCTGAGCGCTGAACTTGGCGATCTCGCCGAAGCTCTCGATCCAGCCCTTGGGAGTGACGATCAGGTCGTTCATCTATCTCGGGATCGTCGTGATCTCCGGATGGGTGGCCAGCAGCGTCTGGGTGAACGCGTAGTTGAACGCGAAGATTCCCAGGAACGCGATCACGACGGCCTGGTTGACTGCGCGCCCGACCCCCTCGGCCCCGCCCGAGGCCGTCATTCCCTTGTAACAGCAGACCACCGCGATGATCGCGCCGAACAGCGTGGTCTTGACCACCGAGCCCCAAAGGTCGGTCGTCTCGGCGTTGTTGAAAAACGTGGCGAAGAACGGGCCGAGCGAGGCGTGGTTGACCAGCGTCGCGAGGATCCCGCCGAAGATGCCGAAGATCACCGCGTAGACGTCGAACAGGCCGGTCACGAGCATCAGCGCCAGGAAGCGCGGCACGACCAGGTTCTTGATCGGGTCGACGCCGAGCACCTGGAGCGCGTCGAGCTCCTCGCGGATCTTGCGCGCGCCCAAGTCGGCGGTAATCGCCGTGCCGGCCACGCCGGCGAGCACGATCGCGTCCACAAACGGGGCGAACTCGCGGATCGAGGACAGCACGAAGAACCCGCCCAGCCGGTCGAGCGCCCCGAACAGCACGAGGAAGTTGGCGGCCTGCAGACCCGGCGCCTCGTAGCCGAACGCGATCGTCGAGATCAGCAGCGGGAACCAGCACAGCCGCAGCGCGAACATGAACTGCCCGACGAACTCGCTGCCGTACGGGTACGGCGGGCGGACGGCAGACACCAGCGTCTTGCCGGTGAGGATCATCATGTTGCCGACCTCTTCGAGTAGCCCCTTGATAGGCGCGTACCCTCGATCGGCTACAGCTCTGATCAAACTCCTCTGACCTCCCAGGTCTAGCCCTGCCGCTGGACCCGGCAAAGCCTACGGGTCGGCGTGCGCAGATGACAAATGGGAACCGTCGCCGGGGGCGGATCCAATTGCTATGTTCGGGCCGCGGTGAGATCAGGGAGCGGTGCTGCGATCTTTGGTGCATTGGCGGCGATCATGCTGGCCGGATGCGGCGGCGGCCAGCGCCAGGACGCCAGCGAGCCGACCGGCAACTTCCCCGTCACGGTCACGACGGCCACCTTCCCCGCCAACCAGCGCCTGTCCGAGCACGCCCACCTGGTGCTGGCCATCCGCAACGCCGGCAGCAAGGCGATTCCGAACATCGCCGTCACGATCTGCAACGTCACCTGCGCCTATCCCGCGCCGCCCGGCGAGGGCACGTCCGCGGCGGCCTTCGCCCAGGATCTCCAGATGCAGGGACTCGCCAACCCGTCCCGGCCGGTGTGGGTCATCGACCGACCACCGGGCGCGTGTAACTATGGGTGCCAGCCGAACTCACCCGGCGGCGAGGGCGGCCCCGGCGGCGCCGTCACCGCGTACTCCAACACCTGGGCCCTCGGCCGACTGGCCCCCGGCCAGATCGCCAAGTTCGACTGGGCCGTGACCGCGGTGGCCCCGGGCCGCCATGTCGTCGCCTGGGAGGTGGCCGCCGGGCTGAATGGCAAGGCCAAGGCGGTGACCGCCGGCGGGTCGCTGCCCCACGGCACCTTCACGGTCAACATCTCCACCGCGCCGGCGCAGACCTACGTGAACAACAACGGCCAGATCGTCACTACGCCGGCCAACAATCCGTAGGGGTGGGATGGGCCGCCTGCGGCGGCGTCCCTGGGACGCCGAGCGAAGCGAGGCCCGTACTACTCCTGGGACGACGTCGCCCAGAGGTTGACGCCGCTGTCCACCGCGTACCGGTCGATCTCCTCGAGCTCGCCCGGATCGAAATCCAGACGGTCGAGCGCGGCCACGTTCTGCTCGAGCTGCTGGACGCTTGAGGCGCCGAGTAGCGCGCTCGTGACGCGCGGATCGCGCAGCACCCAGGCGATCGCCATCTGGGCCAGCGACTGGCCGCGCGCCTGCGCGATCTCGTTGAGTCCGCGCACGCGCGCGAGGTTCTCCTCGCTGACCATCTCCTCGGACATGTAGTTGCCCTTGCGCAGGCGCGAGTCCTCGGGCACGCCATCCAGGTAGCGGTTGGTGAGCAGCCCCTGGGCGAGCGGCGAGAAGACGATCGCGCCGACGCCCTCGCGGTCGAGCGCCTCGAGCAGCTCCGGCTCGATCCACCGGTTGAGCATCGAGTAGGACGGCTGGTGGATCTCCAACGGCGTGCCCAGCTCGCGCAGGATGGTCGCCGCCTCCTCGGTCCGGCGGGGACCGTAGGACGAGATCCCCACGTAGCGGGCCTTACCCTGGCGGACCGCCGTGTCGAGCGCGCCCATGGTCTCCTCGAGCGGCGTGTCGGGGTCGAAGCGGTGCGAATAGAAAATGTCGACATAGTCCAGCCGCATCCGCTGCAGGCTCTGGTCGAGGCTCGCGAGCAGGTACTTGCGCGAGCCCCACTCGCCGTAGGGCCCCGGCCACATGTCGTAGCCGGCCTTCGTCGAGATCAAGATCTCATCGCGGTAGGGCCGCAGGTCCTCGCTGAAGATCCGCCCGAAGTTGATCTCGGCGCTGCCGTACGGAGGGCCGTAGTTGTTGGCCAGGTCGAAGTGGGTGATCCCCAGGTCGAACGCGCGGCGGATCATCGCCCGGCTGTTCGCCACCGGCCGGTCGTCGCCGAAGTTCTGCCAAAGTCCCAGCGTGATCGCCGGCAGCTTGAGGCCGCTGCGACCGCACCGCCGATACGGCATCCTGTCGTAGCGCCCCGTCTCGGGTACGTACCCCTGCCAGCCGAGCTCCGGATTGAATGGCACGGCGCGGAGTATTTCATGCCGCACTTTGGTCAGATGGATGGCCCGGTTTGGCCATCCGGATAATGACGCCCCCGGGGGCCCGCGTTACGCTCGCTGTCACTCCGAAAAAGGAACCGATTAGCCATGCCACGAATCCGCCAGCAGAACGTCTTCGCCGCCCAGTGGGCGCCGAACGGAGGGGCCCTGGGCGCCCCCGACCTGACCGTCCCCGACAACCAGGTTTTCGGGGCCAATGTGTTCAGCCCGCACGTGCAGCGCCAGCGGCTTCCGACGGAGGTGTTCAACCGCCTGCAGGTCACACTCGCCCGCGGGGAGGCGCTCGACACCTCGCTCGCCGACGCGGTGGCGCTGGCCATGAAGGAGTGGGCGCTCGAGCGCGGCGCCACCCATTACACCCACTGGTTTCAGCCGCTGACCGGCTCGACGGCCGAGAAGCACGACAGCTTCTACGCACCTACCACCGAGGGCACCGCGCTGGCCGAATTCTCGGGCAAGGAGCTGATCCAGGGCGAGCCCGATGCGTCTTCGTTCCCGACGGGCGGAATTCGCGCGACGTTCGAGGCCCGCGGCTACACCGCGTGGGATCCCACCTCTCCGGCCTTCATCCTCGAGAACCCCAACGGCACCCTGCTGTGCATCCCGACCGCGTTCGCTTCGTGGACCGGCGAGGCACTCGACCACAAGATCCCGCTGCTGCGCTCCATGGACGCGCTGTCGAAGTCGGCGATCCGCGCTCTGCGGCTGTTCGGCGACGACCGCGCCGGGCGCGTGTTCACCACGATCGGTCCCGAGCAGGAGTACTTCCTGATCGACGAGCAGTTCTACTTCGAGCGCCCCGACCTGTACACCACTGGCCGCACGCTATTCGGAGCAAAGCCGCCCAAGGGGCACGAGCTCGACGACCACTACTTCGGATCGATCCCCGAGCGAATCCTTGCCTACATGCTCGACACCGAGCGGGAGCTGGCCAAGCTCGGCGTCCCGGTCAAGACCCGCCACAACGAGGTCGCGCCCAACCAATACGAGATCGCGCCGATCTTCGAGAACTCGAACGTCGGCTCAGACCACCAGCAGCTGACGATGCAGATCATGCAGAACGTGGCGCGCCGCTACGGGCTGGTGTGCCTGCTGCACGAGAAGCCGTTCGCCGGCGTAAACGGGTCGGGCAAGCACAACAACTGGTCGATGGGCACCGACACGGGCAAGAACCTCCTGGAGCCCGGCGACACGCCGCACCGCAACCTCGAGTTTCTGTTCTTCTGCGCCGCCGTGATGCAAGCGGTCAACCAGTACCAGGGACTCCTGCGGGCATCGATCGCCTCGCCCGGTCAGGATCATCGCCTGGGCGCCAACGAGGCGCCACCGGCGATCATCTCGATCTTCCTCGGCGCTGAGCTCACGCGTGTGTTCGGCGCCATCGAGCGAGGCGAGACGTCGGAGAGCCAGGAACAGTCGTTCCTCGGCCTCGGCACGCCGGTGCTGCCCCAGCTGCCCATGCACGGCGGCGACCGCAACCGCACGAGCCCGTTCGCGTTCACCGGCAACAAGTTCGAGTTCCGCGCCCTCGGCTCGAGCCAGTCACCCTCGCTGCCCAATACCGTCCTCAACACGATCGTGGCCGAGGCCATCGACGAGCTGGCGGCCGAGCTCGAGACGGCGGTGAAGGACGCTCCGTCCGAGGAAGGCCCCGCTCGCGACGCCGCCCTCGCGAGCGCGTTGGCGCCGATCCTCCAGCGCAGCTATGCCCTCAACAAGCGAATCGTGTTCGACGGCGACAACTATGACGAGGAGTGGCACGCCGAGGCGGAGCGTCGCGGCCTGCTCAACTTGCGCGCGACGCCTGACGCGCTGCCCTATCTCGTCTCCGACGAGACCGTGACGCTGTTCGAGAGCCACAAAGTTCTGTCCCGCCGCGAGCTCGAGTCACGGCACGAGGTGTTCCTCGAGCAGTACGTGACCAAGCTCAACATCGAGGCCGAGACCGCGGCGTCGATCGCGCGCACGATGCTGCTCCCGGCAGCGGCTCGCCACCTGGCGCTGCTGCTCGAGGCTCAGCTCGGCGAGCTCGCCTCGGAGACCTCGGATCTGGTTACCGAGCTCACGGACGCGATCAGGGCCCTCGAGTCGGCCAACCTGGCCGAGAGCCAGCCGGAGGAGCTCGAGGCACACGCCGAGTACATGCGCGACGAGGTGATCGCGGCGATGGCGAGCGTCCGTCAGCCCGCGGACAAGCTCGAGAAGGTCGTAGCCGACGACCTGTGGCCACTGCCGAAGTACTCCGAGATCCTGTTCATCAAGTAGTGATTCAGTACTAAAGCGACACCGGCCGCATGCCGACCGGACGGGTACGGCATGCGGTTCTTAACTCCTCCCCGTGGCGCAACTTGTAGAACCGCAACGGGTTCTACGCTACGGTGGCTTTGGTGGCAGGCCCTATGACGGAACACCGTGGGCGCTGGTTGGCCCTGATCGTAGGGGCGTTGTGCACCGGACTCCTGTTGGCACCCGCCGCGGGCGCGGCGCGTAAGGCGGTCCCGCACACGGTGCACGAGTCCGGCGATGCGGTGGCGCTCGCCAATCGAGGGATGTGGATCTGGTACGTCTCTCGCTCGAGCGGCGGCACGGTCTCGGGGATCGTCGCGACCGCCCGCCGGTACGGCGTCAGCACGCTAACCATCAAGAGCTCGGACGGCCCCACGATGTGGTCGCAGTTCAATCCGACTCTCGTCCGCGAGCTGCACGCCAGCGGACTGCACGTGTGCGCGTGGCAATACGTTTACGGCAATCACCCGATCGCCGAGGCGGATGTGGGAGCCGAGGCCGTGCAGGACGGCGCCGACTGCCTGGTGATCGACGCCGAGGGTGAATATGAAGGCAAGTACGTCCAGGCGCAGAGTTACATAACTCAGTTGCGCAAGCTGATCGGGCCGAGCTACCCGGTCGCGCTGGCGGGCTTTCCCTACATCGACTACCACCCTGGGTTTCCGTATTCGGTGTTCCTCGGTCCGGGCGGCGCCCAGTACAACACGCCGCAGATGTACTGGATGGACATCGGCACGAGCGTCAACGCCGTCTACGCGCACACCTACGCGTACAACAGCGTGTACCAGCGCCAGATCGATCCGCTCGGGCAGGTGTGGCAGAACCCGCCGCCCGGTCAGATCATCCGCTTTCGCCAGCTATCGCGCACCTACGGCGCGGCCGGCGTTAGCTGGTGGGATTGGCAGCAGGCCAGCCCCTCGGGATGGGGCTCGATCTCGGTCGGCGCCGGCAACCTCGTCGGCGTAACCGCCACGACCGCCACGCCGATCCTCAAGCTCGGCTCGGTCGGCGACGTGGTCGTTTGGGCGCAGGAGCATCTCGCCTCGGCCGGCTACACGACGGCGATCGACGGCGACTACGGACCGAGTACCCAGTCCGCGGTCGAGAGCTTCCAGACCGCCGAGGGGCTCACCGCCGACGGAATTGTCGGCCCGGCCACCTGGGCGGCGCTGCTTCACTACTCGCCCGCCGACGTCGTGTGGACCGCTCACTCCGGGGCGACCGTGGCTTCGGCGGCGGCGGTGCGCAGCGCCCGAGACGGGCATCGAGTGCTGGTGCTCGCGGTTCCCAAGTCCGCGCACGCGCGCGCCGTACGCGATGAGCTCGCCGGCGTCGGCGGCGCGAGCTAGCGGGCCGCGAGGCCAATCAATCAATCACACCAGATCGTGCTCGCGCGCGTACGCGACGAGCGCCGCTCGCGTCGTGCGACCGGTCTTCTGCTGGATGTGCGCGCGGTGTGACTCGACCGTCCGCACGCTCAGGAACAGCCGCGTGGCGATCTCACCGTTGGTGTAGCCGAGCGCGATCAACCTGAGCACTTCCAGTTCGCGCGCTGAGAGGTCGTCGGGCGGCCCCTCCGCCTGCGGTGCAGCGGCCAGACGCGCTCCCAGCTCGGGGTTGAGGTACGTGCGACCCTGCGCGGCGAGCCGTACCGCCTGCACCAGCTCCGTGTCGGCCGCTTCTTTAAGCACGTACCCGATCGCGCCGGCGCGCAGTGCCTCACGCGCGAAGGCGGGGTCGTTCTGCATTGTGAGCACGACGATCTGAGTCCCGGGCGCAGTCTCGCGTAACCGCGGAATGGCCGGGAGGCTCCCCACCGTGGACATGTCCTGGACATGTCCAGGCAGGCTCGATCCTCCGGGCATGTTCAGATCGAGGATCAGCACGCGCGGGTGGTATGCCGCGACGCGGCGCTCGGTGGTCGCGACGTCGCCGGCCTCAGCCACGACATCGAACCCGTCCTCTGCCTGCAGGAGCAAACGCAGCCCGGCGCGCACCACCTGATGGTCGTCGGCCAGGACGATCGTGATCTGCTCACCGCTCGCCGGCTCCTCCATCGCGCTCACGATAGCTCGGAGCGGGTTAACGGGCTCTCATCACTGCCTAACCCTCGCTGCTGCACGCGCGGGGAGTATGTACCGGTGAGACTCGGCAGCGGGCTCGCGTTCGCGCTTGCACTCGTGGTAGCTGCCTGCGGTGGCGGCTCAAACCACGCGCGCCACGCGTCCTCCGCGACGCGTACCCGCTCCGCAGTCGGGACTCGTGCGCGGACTGGCAGTGTCCGCGCGACCCAACTCCCCCCGCGCGACCCAGTTCTCGCGCGCCTCGGCCTCCCAGCGCTCCACGACCACTCCCCGCTGCCCGGATACCTGCTGATCGCCGACCGCGACAACAACCGCATCATCATCGTCAACCCGACCGGCCGAATCGTGTGGCGGTTTCCACAGCGCGGCGCGCTCGCGTCCGGGCAGGAGTTTGCCGGCCCCGACGATGCGTTCATCACACCGAACGGTCGCTTCATCACGACCAACGAAGAGCTCTCCGACAGCGTCGCCGTCCTATCGCTCGAGCGCCACCCGAAGATCGTGTGGCAGTACGGACACCAGGACGTGCAGGGCTCACGGCCGGGCTACTTGGCCCACCCCGACGATGCGTACATGGTGCACGGCAACGAGATCCAGGTGGCGGACATCATCAACTGCCGCGTGCTGTGGCTCGGCCAGGACCGGCAAATCGTTCATGCGATCGGAACCGCCGGCGACTGCGTTCACGACCCGCCGCACGCACTGCTTGCGCCCAACGGTGATACACCGCTCCCCGACGGTGGCGTCCTCGTCACCGAGATCGGAGGCTGGGTTGACCGGTTCACGCCCGGCGGCAAGCTGGTGTGGTCGATCAAGACTCCGACCGACTATCCCTCCGATGCGCAGTTGCTTCCCGACGGCAACACGCTCGTCGCCGGTTACAACGACCCCGGCCGAATCGACGTGATCACGCCGGCTGGACACATCCTTTGGACCTACGGGCCGCCGTCCGGGCCGGGCTCGCTCAACCAACCCTCGCTCGCCGTGCAACTACCGAACGGCTTAATCGCGACGACCGACGACTGGAACGAGCGCGTGGTGGTGATCGATCCCAGATTGCATCGGATCGTGTGGCAATACGGACACGATCACGTCGCCGGAAGCGCGTCCGGGTATCTACGCAAACCGGACGGGCTCGACCTCGTGCCGTAGGTATAGATAACCTGACGCAAGAACTGGTTCTAGGTGGCACGTACGCGCGTAGTACGCAAAGCTTTGCCGCACTAGTTCAGTCCACCCACTCCTCCATCCCAACAGGAGACGCGATGCCACCAGCCCGACGGTCATCTACGACCAAGTCCACCGCGCGCAGCACGGGTAGATCCGCCGCGCGCAGCACCGGTAAGTCCACCGCGCGCAGCGCGGGTGGAACGGCTACGCGAGCCACGAGAAGCGTCCGCGCGCGTGCCGCCTCCACGTCGGCCGCCACCCGCCGCGAGGTGGAGCAGTCGATCAGCCGCTTCGAGAAGCGCCTCGAGGACGCCAACGACGCACTCTCGACGCTCGGTAAGCATCTGGGTCGCGGTGCGACCTCGAGCTACAAGGAAGTGACCGCGGCGCTGCGGGCGCTACGGCGCGAAGCGGCAAAGACCAATAAGCAGGCGCTCAAGGACTTCGACAAGGTCCGCGGCGCGGTCACGAGGTCGAACGCTTCTTCCTCGCGGTCCTCGCGGTCCTCGCGGAGCGGTGCGGGCTCGACCAGCGCCCGCTCGACGGGCTCGCGTGCCTCGGGCTCGGGTTCGACGTCATCACGGTCGACGTCGTCGCGCTCCAGCGCGTCGCGCTCGACCGCATCGCGCTCGCGCGCGAAGAAGAGCTAGCGCCTCACCCTTCAAGCGTGGCGCCGGCGTCGATTCGCATCGGCTCCGGCGCCTCGAGCTCAACCGCTCCGCGCACAACCACGCCCGCCCCGAAGGTGACATCACCGCGCACGACCAGGCGGTTGGCTTCGCGCAGTGACGGTGCTCCGTCCGGGAAACGCTGCTCAAAGTCGTCGAGCAGCTTGTAGAACTTCGAGTCGAGCGCGACGTAGGGAAGGTCGTCTCGGCGTTCGGGAATCGGCGCCACGACCATGTCCTGCGGCGAAAGCGTGTAGACGTCGGAGCGGAGCACCAGCAGGTCGTCGGTGGTTTTGACCGGAGCGAATCGCGTTCGCGGCACGAGCAATAGCTGCGCGCCCTTAACGGCGCCGATCGCCGCGCCCATCGCGCTCTCGAGCTGAATGACCGCGGGCGAGCTCGAGTCACGGGGGTCCACGGTCTTGCGGTTGACGATCAGCGGTAACTCGAGCACTCCGCCCGTGGCATCGAGCGTCCCCTTCAGCGCGTGGAGGTCCACCCACAGGCTGTTCGTGTTGTAGTAGCGCCAGCGACGGTAATCACGGAAGGACTCCTCGTCTTCAGGCGGCGTCTGCGCGGTCTCGCGCAGGACCAACTGCTTGTCCGCCGTGCGGCGAGCGATGTGCCCACCCTTGCGGTCGGCCTCGGTGCCTTGCACTACCTCCATCAGGAACGGGATGTCACCGCGTTCCATGTGCGCCGGGATGCGCGCGTCGGTGGTGGAACCGAGGTTGTCGGCGTTGGAGATCATCGCGTAGCGATAGCCCTGGTCGAGCATCGCGGCGAGCATGCCCGAGCCGCGCAGCGCTGAGTAGACGTCGCCGTGGCCGGGCGGATTCCACTCGAGCGAGGGGTTGCTCGCCCACGCGACCGGCTCGAGCGTCTCGGCGTCGAGCTTGGGCACCATGCTCTGAAGAAAGTCGAGCGGCAACCCGACGCCGAGCTCGGGATACGCCTCGAGTGCGCGCATCGTCTCCTCGCGGGTGGCCTCGCTGTTCATCAGCACGAGCGGTAGGCGCGCGCCGTAGCGGCCGCGGAGAGCCAGCGTCTGGCCGACGATGATGTCCAGGAACGAGTGACCATCGCGTGCCTCGACGAGCGACTTCGGGCTGCGCAGGCCCATCGACGTGGCCAGGCCTCCATTCAGCTTGATCACCGCCACGCGGTCGAGGACGTCGGTCGCGTCGGCGTCCGGCAGCTGCTCGAGCGTGTCGATCTCGCCGGCGGCCTCGAGCTCCGCCGTCGGCAGCATCGCTGACTCACCACTCTCGAGGCGCTCGTAAGCGCTGGCGAAGCTCCGGATCGCCTCGTCGGACTGACCCGCCTCGCGCATCTTCGCCTCCGCCACCTTGCGTGCGTCCGCGCTCATCGATCTAGTGGATGGCCGGCTACGACTGCCCGTAGTAGGCGTCGGGACCGTGCTTTCGCTCGAAGTGCTTGTCCCGCACGGCCGCCTGAAGCGTCGGGGCGTCCGGGGCGAGCAGCGTCGTGAGCGTCGCCATCCGGGCTACCTCTTCGAGCGTCACGGCAACCTCAACGGCCTTCGCCGGAGTGGCGGCCCAGCAGAACGGCGCGTGTCCCCTGACCAGTGCGCAGGGAAGCTCTGACGGTCCATGCTCCGAGATCACCTCGACGAGCACCGTACCAGTTGCCCCTTCGTAGTCCTCGGCCACCTCACGGTCGGTGAGCTCCCGGGTCAGCGGGATCGGGAGCGCGCACAGGTCGGCGTGGGTGGTGCCGAGCAGCGGTATCTCGCGCTGAGCTTGGGCCCAGGCCACGCTCCAGGTCGAGTGGGTGTGCACGATCCCCCCAATCTCGTCGAAGGCCCGGTACAGCACCAGGTGCGTCGGCGTATCGGTGGACGGGCGGCGCTGGGGTGGGTGGGGACCTTCAATTACGTTCCCGTCGAGGTCCAGCAGCACGATGTCCTGCGCGGTGAGCGCGTCATACGCAACCCCGCTCGGCTTGATCGCGACCAACCCGCGCTCGCGGTCGATCCCGCTGGCGTTCCCCCACGTGAGCGGCGCGAGCCCATGCGCCGGGAGCGCGCAGTTCGCCGCCAGAACCTCCTCGACCAGCCTGTCGACTGTCACCGGCGCTAGATCTCGACGTAGTCGAGCTCGAGCAGCTCCGCCAGCCGGCGCCAGCGATCGGCGTGCTCACCGAGGTTGGTCACGAAGTGATGCGGGCCGCCGAGGCCGAGCCAGTCGTCCATGAACGCGCGCAGGCCGCGCTCGGGGCGGAAGTGGAAATAATGCATCTCGACCTTCGGCAACTCCGGGGTGTCGAGTACCTCGCCGCGCCCGACCACCAGCCGGTAGAGCTCGCCCTCCAGCGGGACCAGTGCCGCCGTGGTGGCCGGTCCCGGCTCGGCCGAGAACACCGGGGTGGGTGGGTTGTCCAGCCGGCCGATACCCAGCTCGCGGTCGATCAGCTTGACCGGCCGGTCACGGCGGGCGATCCTCCAGTTGCCCTCCCCCATGTGACTGATCAGCACCGAGTCGAGCTCCCAGTCCATCGCGTACATCTCGGAGAAGTGCGCGTCGCCGATCATGGTCTGGGCCGCGCACATCAGCGTCGTGGTGTTGGTGTCACCTTCGGCGGCGAAGCCGTAACCGTCGGCCATCAGGTCCGAGGCCGCGAGCAGCGGCAGTTGCTTGAACCGCCCGTCGCCGCCGATCGAGTCGAAGTGGAACGAGAACCCGGCGTAGCCCTTGTCCTCGAGCAGCCCGCGCAGGGCTACCTCGAACCGCGCGGCATACGCGTGTCGTTCGTGCGGCAAGTCATTGGCGATCTCGAACAGGTCGCGGTGGCGTTCGAGCACCGCGCCAACCTCGGCGTCGGAGACGGCATCGATGCGTTCGATTAGCGGCCCGAGGTCCTCGTTGACGATGGTCGGCCCGATCCGCCGCAGCATCGCCGGCGGGTCGTAGCGGATGTCGCCCATGCCGTTCATCGGATAGCCGAGCAGCCCGATCTGGGTGCGCTTGAGCGCGGTGATCGCCTGCGCCGCCCGGGCCCAGTCCTCGAACGCGCGCTCGAACTCGTCCGAGTGCCAGTCGCCGGTCATGAGCGAGAACGGCACGCCGGCACGCAGCAGCGCATTGGCCTGGTCCTGCGCGCCGTGGATCCCCTGGTTGTAGGTGAGATCGGCCATGTCCCACTCGGGCGTCACGCTGCGCTCGGGCTGGATGTTCGCGAGCGCCAGCGGCACCGGGAGCTCGAGCATCGCCCGGACGCTGCGCATCGCGGGCCCGTAGGTGAGCATCACGATCACGATCCCGTCCACGTCCTGCGCGACGAACTCGTAGCAGATCGTCTCGATGTCCTCGCGGTTGCGGGCGGGCCGCAGGAAGTGCACGTCGGCGACCCCGGACAGTCGCTGCGCCACCGACTCGGCGTAGCGCGCCTGGCGCTCGGTGATGCCCGGGATCATGTCGTCGTAGAGCTCCTGCATGATCCCGAGCAGGCCGATGCGAGGTTGCCTCCTCGTGCTCATTCGCCTGTCCTTTCGGTGCGGATTCGCTTTAGCTCGTGCACCAGCCCGACCTCGGAGCGACCGAGCATGTCGTACAAGGTCCGGTATATGTCGTACACGCGGTCGTAGGTGCGCTTCGCTCCGGCATCTGGGTGGTAGGTGCGAACGGTCCGCGGGCGGGTCGCCTCGATCGCCGAACCGATGTCGGGGTACACACCGGCCGCCACCGCGCCGAATAGCGCGGCACCACGCGCCGGGATTTCGGCGACTTCCGGAACGTGCACCTCGCGCCCGCTCGTGTCGGCCAGCAGCTGCATCATCAGCGGACTGCGCTCGGCGATCCCGCCGCAGACGACCACGCGCTCGAGTGCGAGGCCGTGCTCTTCGAAGTTGTCCATGATCCGGCGGCTCCCGAACGCGATCGACTCCAGCAGCGCGCGGTAGATCTGCTCGCGCGTCGTGTGCAGGCCGAGGCCGAAAATCGCGCCGGTCAGATCGGCGTCGGCCAGGATCGTGCGGTTGCCATTCCACCAGTCGAGCGCCACCAGTCCGGTCTCGCCCGGCTCAAACCCCGTCGCGGCTTCCTCGAGCGCGCCGTAGCTCCCGGAGTCCATGACGAGGCGCTCGACGAACCAGGCGAGCATGTCGCCCACCGCCGCCTGTCCGGCTTCGTAGCCGTACAGACCGGGGAGGATCCCGTCCTTGACCACGCCGGTGATGCCCGGGAGCCGGACCTCGTCGGGGTGCACGATCATGTCGCAGATCGAGGTGCCGATCACGATCACGAACGTGCCCGGCTCCTGGACCCCGACGCCGGGCACCGAGACCCAGGCGTCGACGTTACCGACGGCCACCGCGACGGATTCGGGGAGGCCGACCTTCTCTGCCACCTCCTTGCGCAGGGTGCCGGCCTTCGTCCCCAGTGGCACGAACTTGTCGCCGAGCTTCTCGCCGGGGTGATCGAAACCCGGATAGGCGGCGGTGAAGTACTCGGTGGGTGGCAGGCCGTGCTCCGGTGACCACATCGCCTTGAACCCCGCGGTCGCGGTCTGACGACACTCGCGGCCGGTCAGCCACCACACGGTCCAGTCGGTCGCCTCGATGAACCCGTCGGCCGCGTCGTAGACCTCGCGGTCGTCCTGCCACAGCTCGATCAGCTTGGGGAAGTACCACTCCGAGGAGATGCGTCCGCCGTAGCGGGAGAGGAAGTCTTCGTCACGCTCGAGTGCCACCTCGTTCAGCCGGTCAGCGATCGGCTGGGCGGCGTGATGCTTCCACAGCTTGGGCCAGGCTTGCCGGCGGCCCCGCCACCGTTCAAGCGTGCACAGCGGAGTGCCATCGTCGGTGACCGGGAGCACGGTGCAGGAGGTGAAGTCGATGCCGAGGCCGATCACCTGATCGGCCGACACCTCCGCCCTGGCGATCACCTCCGGTAACCCCTCCTCGATCACCTTCACCCAGTCGTCAGGATCCTGCAGCGCGTAGTCGTGCGGCAGCCGCTCGCCGGTCGAGGGCAGCGTCTCATCGATCACCGCGCTCGGGTAGCGGACCACGCTGGTGGCCAGCACGTCACCGCTGTCCAGATCGACCAACGCGGCGCGGCCAGATTCCGTGCCGAAGTCGAGCCCGATCGCGTAAGTCACGGGCGGCGGCCTGCGCGGGTGGGCTCAGGCGCCGGCGTTTTGCACCGCCTCGATTTCGCGGCGATAGCTCGAGACCATCAGCTCCGTGAGCTCTTCCAGGGACGTGTCAGCCACCTGCTGATCGATAGTGATGCGGCCTCCCTGCATGACGTTGATGCGGTCGCACAGTTCGAACAGGTGAGCGTAGTTGTGGTCGATCACGACGATCGAGACGCGACCGCTCGTCGCCAGGTCCTTGACCAGGTCGATGATCAGACGCGACTCGCGCGCACCCATAGCCGAGAGCGGCTCGTCGAGCAGCAGGATCTGCCTCGCCGCGCGCACCGCACGGGCTACCGCGATCGCCTGCCGTTGACCGCCGGAGAGGTCGACGGCTTCGGCGTCCACGCTCGGCACGTGCACGTTGATGTCGTCGAGGTACTGGCGTGCGAGCTTGCGCATCCCGCGCTTGTCGAGGATGCGCAGCGGCCCGAACCGCGTCAGCTCGTGGCCGAGGAACAGGTTCTGGAAGACGGGCAGCTGCGGAATCAGCGCGAGATCCTGGTACACCGTCTCGATCCCCGCGTTCCGGGCAGCCCCAACTGAGGAGAAACTCACGGGCTTTCCCCCGATCAGAATCTCTCCCCCGTTCGGCGAGTGGAAGCCGCTCAGGATCTTGACGAGCGTGCTCTTGCCGGCGCCGTTGTCACCGACGAGACCGAGCACCTCACCCTGGCGCAGCGTGAGGTCGATGCCCTTCAGGACCGAGAGCGCGCCGAAGCTCTTCGTCACACCGCGCACCTCGAGCGCGGGCGTGCCGTTGGCAAACGGGGGCGTAGGCTCGGCGGGCTGGGGGCTCGTGCTCAACTGGACCTCGAGCGCGCGATCAACCGGTCGAACTGCACGTTGAGGGCCATCGCGACGATGATCACGACGCCAACCCAGATGAAGAACTCGTTGGTGCTGACCCCGATCAGTGTCAGTCCGTCCTCGAGAATGCCGATCAGGATCGCGCCGATGAACGCCCCCACCACCGTCCCGCGCCCGCCGGTAAGCGCCGTGCCGCCGATCACGCACGCGCCGACGGCGTACAGGATGTAGTCGACGCCGAAGTTGCCCGGGTCGAGGCTCCCGTACTTGACCGCGTCGACGATTCCGACCAGACCGGCGCAGAACGAGCAGAGCACGAAGCACCACACCTTGACGCGCCGGATCGGCACGCCTGCCTCGGCCGCACCGGTGAGGTTGCCGCCCGTGGCAATGATCCGAGTGCCGAAGCGCGATCGGTTGAGCATCACGCTGAGGACGATCGTGATCGCGAGCACCCAGAGGATCTCGGCCCATTTCCAGGCCCCCATCGCCTGGCTGATGAAGCTCGTCCCGCCACTCAGCGGGATCGGCGACGCCTCGGCGTCGTTGGAGTAGACGAGCACGATCCCGTAGAGAATGAAGTTTGTGGCCAGCGTCGTGACGAACGAGGGCACGTTCAGGCGCACGGTGATCAGCCCGTTGATGGCACCGACGGCGCAGCAGGCGAGCAGCGCGATCACGATCGCCACGAAGAGCGGCAGACCGTCGTTGTGCATCCACCACATCATCCACGCGGAGAACAGGAAGACCTGACCGACCGACAGGTCGATCTCGGCGAGCACGAGCAGCAGCACCGATCCGACGGCGATCGCGCCGATCGGCCCGGCATAGCCGGCGGCCGAGCTGAGGCTGAGCGAACCGGTGAACTCCGACCCGGCTCTGATCGTGAAGTACACGAACAGTCCGAGCGTAATGACGATCGGGGTCAGCTCGCGCTGATAAAGAAACAGGCGCAGGACCCGACGCGCCGGCGACACGGCTTCGCGCTGCTGCCCCGGCGGGCTCGCCTCCGGGGCAGCAGCAGCAGGTGTTGGAGCGGCTGAGGGCACGCTCGCGGGAGACTAAACGGATATCGAGGACGGCGGCGTGAGTGCCTTCTTGGCCGCGGACGTTCCCTCGAACCTGCTCGGGATGAGGTAGGGAGCGACGTTTGCCTTGGTGACGATGCCGATCCCGGTGTCGGTGTCCGTCGGCCTCATCAGCCCGCCCGAGACGTTCCACAGATACAGCTGCATGATCGTGTCGAAGCCCTGCAGGTAGGCCTGCTGGTCAATCGTGGCGGTCACGTAGCCGGCGTTGATGGCCTGCGTGACCGGCAATCCGACGTCCCACACCGACGCGCCGACCTTGCCGGCCAGGCCCTGGGCCTTGATGAACTGCGCGACCGCGTTGCTGTCACCGCTGTCGACGGCCATCATCCACTTCACGTCCTTGTTCCCGGCGTACCACGAGGAGATCTTGTCGTACTCCGGGGAGCCCTCGGTGGCCGAGGTCCCGACCTCGACGAACTTGTAGCCGGCGGCGTCCAGGATGGGCTTGGCGCCGTCGAGCCGCGGCTGGATGTTTCCCGTCCCCGGAGTCGCGATGATCCCGGCGACGAGGTCGCCCGACGAGACCTTGCCGGATTTGACGATCGCCTCCCCGACCGCGGCGCCCGCCGTGAGGTTGTTCTGGCCGATGTAGCACATCCGGTCGTTCTTGACACCCGTCGAGACGTCGGCGTTGTACGCGATCACCGGAATGCCGGCGCCGAGCGCGGTGTCGACCGGCGAGTTGAACGCCGTGTTGTCGATCAGCGGACACCCGATCCCATTCGCCTTCTGGGCGATCGCGGTGGTGAACGCCGACACCATCTGGCTGACGATCGAGTTGGTCGACCCCGTCCACTGGAACGAGGAGCCGGTCAGCGCGCAGGCGTCCTGGCACCCATAGATCGTCGCGGTGAAAAACGAGTTCGTGGTCACGTGGTTGACCATCACGAAGTGATGGCTCCCGCTGGACCCGAAGACGCCACCGCCCCCGCTCGTAGTCGACGCCGCCTGCGACGTCGTGCTGCTGCTCGAGCCGCAAGCCTCGAGCGCAATCGCCGCGATCGCGGCCGCACTGCCGGTGAGCGCCGTCCGGCGCGTCATCTGGCGGAACTTCTTTGAAGGTGTTTCGTCGTCCTTGCGCTCGCCCCACTCGAGCCGCTCGATTGCCTCGTGGACGATGTCCTCGTCAGCCATCTCGTCCTCCTCACTCGTGCGTTGAAACCTGGCGTGGCGTCGCGCCACGGTCCAGGACTGATCGCCTCTGTCCACCGCTACTCATAGGCACTACACCGTCTCAGCCGATTGGCGCGGCCGACATGCGCACCCGTGAAAGACGTCGGTCTCACGAATGGCGACCGGTTCGGGCGGTCGCATGCGGCACCCCAGTCGGACTGGGCTCCTTGCTGCGCTCCTCTCTCGTGTCCCAGGCGGCGCGATGTTAGCGATCACAACGGCGGAGTGTCAATGCCGCCGGACCATCGCCTAACCGCCTCATAACCGCTTTTCGTCACCGCGCCCGAGCCGGGCCCGTGCTCGAACGCACGATCAGCTCGGGCGAGACGAGCGAGCCCGAACCGCTCCGCTGGCCCGTCTCGATCGTGCGCAGGAGCGTTTCCAGACTGCGCCGCCCCATCTCGATGAAGTCCTGGCGAACCGTCGTCAGGGGCGGCAGGAAGTACGCCGCTTCGGGGATGTCGTCGAAGCCAACCACGCTGAGATCCCCGGGCACGGCGCGGCCGGCCTCGTGCGTTGCCCGCAGCACCCCGAGCGCCATCTGGTCGTTGGCCACAAACACCGCGGTGACGGCCGGATCCGCGCTCAGCGCTCGCCCGAGTTCGTACCCGGCGCGGGGGCTCCAGTCGCCGACCAGAGGTTCCGGCACGTCGGCACCGGCTGCCTCGAGCGCTGAACGCCAACCCTCCAAGCGCTGGCGCGACTCCGTGAAGTTCGGCGGTCCGGTGATGTGCCAGACGGACGGGTGCCCCAGGTCGAGCAGGTGCCGCGTGGCGCTTACCGCACCCGCCGCCTGGTCGACCGCGACCACGGGCAGGCCCTGGTCGGGACCCGCCTCGGCGGCGACAAGCGGTATGTCGGTCGGCGCGTGCAGGAGCGCCTCGCCCGCCTCCCGATAGGGCGCGATGACCAGGATCCCCTCAACGCCCTGTCGACGCAGGCGCTCGACCGCATCGACGACCGAGGAGCGGTTGAGCGTCTCGAGGCTGGCCACGATGATGAAGTAGCCCGCCTCGTGGGCCGCGCGCTCGATGCCGAACAAGGTCGAGGCCGGCCCGTACAGCGTCGTGTCGAAGCTGACCACGCCGAGCGTCTTCGACCGGCCCGTGACCAGGGCGCGGGCCACCGGGTTCGGGCGATAGCCGAGCTCCTCCATCGCCGCCGTCACCCGGGCCCTGGTCTCCGGTCGTACGTGCGGGCTGCCGTTGATGACCCGGGAGACCGTTTGATGCGAGACCCCGGCCAGCCGGCCGACGTCGGACATCACCGGCGCCCTGTGGCGCTCCCTTACCAATGCCTCGCCATCTGAGGCTATTTCCTCACCGGAGTCCATTGCGCTCCTGTGCGCCCCCACGTTTCCTCGATAGTCGCGGCATGTTAGCGCTCACGCGCCCGCCGGACTAAGATCGCGCGGCACGCCTCGACTACTAAGGAGCGGTGATGAAGACGAGCTTGGGGATCTGGGCCTTCGGACCGATGGTGACACGATTCGTCCCGGTCGGCTACCAGCCGCAGCACGGTTACGACCCAGAGCCGGTCGCCGAGAAAGTACACCGCGCGGTCGAGGGCCTCGGCGATCTTATCGACGGCTACGAATTCCACTATCCCAACGAGCTCTCACCTTCGAACCTGGACGACGTGCGCGCCGCCCTCGGCTCCGATCACGACATCTACGCCATCGCGGGCGGTTTGCACCTCGATCCGCGCTTCGGCCGCGGAGGGTTGGTCAACCCCGACCCGGCGTTGCGCGCCGAGGCCGTCCGGATCGCTCGCGACGCGGCGGCGTTCGCCGGATCGCTCGGCGCCCACCTGATCATCTGGCCGGGCGGCGAGGGCTACAACTATCCATTCCAGACGCCGTACGTCGATTCGTGGCACTGGCTGATCGACGGGCTGGGCGAGGCAGCCTCGGTGTGCCGCGAGCACGGGATCAAGCTGCTCCTCGAGCACAAGAACTCCGAGCCGGCCATGAAGATCCTGATGCGCAACATCGGGATGTGCCTGTTCGTGGTCAACAAGCTGCGCGAGCAGGGACTCGACAACGTGCAGATCAACATGGACTGGCAGCACCTGATCATGAACGGCGAGCACCTGCCCGAGTACGCGGCCTTGTTGGCGTCGGAGGGCCTGCTCGGCCATCAGCACGCGAACTCGGGATGGGGCACGTTCGACGACGACAACATGGTCGGTGCCACCGCGTTCATGGAGACCTTGGAGCTGGCGTTGGAGTTCCGGCGCTGTGGTTATGGGTCTGGGGGCGAGCGGCTGGGGTTCGATCTGTACCCGTACACCGAGGACCAGGTCGGGGCGGTACGGCGGTCGGTCCTGAATTGGCGGTTCATCGACTCGGTGGCCGCCCGGATCGACGAGCCCGCGTTGCGCGAGGCGCAGTACGCCAAGGACGCGGTGCGCGCCTACGAGATCGTCTACGCGGCTTTGGGTGCGTGACCGCCGCGCCGTCGCCGCTCAAGGATCGCGTGCAGCCGGTGCGCCTCTTGGTCCGGCCGCTCGTCCAGCCGCTCCTCTGTGACGCGGACGGTCACGTAGCTGTGCGCCAGCATGTCCGCGTCGCGGTCACGATCGGCCTCGAACGGGATCGCGCCCATGTGGAACTCCCGACTGTCGAGTTCGACGATGACTTTCTCTTCGACGAACAGCGCGTCGGCGACGTAGCCGAGGAGCGGCTGGCCCATCACGGGCGCCGGCAACCCGTACTTGTCGCAGAACGCCGGGAAGTCGTCCTCCCAGCCGGACCGAGTAGGGGTGCCGGGCAAGCCGAGGAGCTTTGCGATCCGGCTTGCCCCGGGCGCGTGCGGGTGGCGCGCGAGCGTCTCGACAAGCTGACCCTCGGTCAGCCAGAGCGAGTGCAGGGCTTTGTTGACATTGCGCTTGAGCGACCTGTCGTTCCAGCGCGGGCACATGTCCAGCAACGTCGGCCCCGGGGCGGTCACCCGGATGCCGAGTTGCCTCGTCACATCGCGCCAGGTGAGCGTGCTCGATCGGTGGACGCGGATCCCCTTCGGCCGCCGGTCGCGAACGATCGTCACTTCGAACGGTCTCTCCCACTGGCGCCAATACCCCCAGAGGACCATGGCCGAGGCATACGAAAGCGCCGCGCCTGGCCCGCAGGCGAGCACCGCCGCGGACGCGCGCTCCAGAGGGGTGGCCGGAGGCCGACCAACGGCATAGACACCTGGGAAGACCCGGAACAGTCGGCCCGCCTTGACCCGCCGGGCAATCGCTTTGTCGTCAAGCCCGAGATCGAGCAGCTGCACCCGCGTGACGTTCCCGTGCTGTTTTGCCGCCACCGCCGCGATCGCCAGATCAATCGCGTGGGAGATAACTCCCGTATAGCGGTAGTTATCTCCCAAGCGACTGGGGGGAGGGAGCGTCACGTACAACAAGAGCCCCCGGCATCCGGTTCCCTCCCCCCCAGGCCATGAGCGTTCTGGTTGGAATAGACGTCGGGACCACGGCCACAAAGGGCATCGCGATCGACCCGGATGGCACGGTGCTGGCCCGCGCCGAAGCCGAGTACGCCCTCTCCACACCAAAGCCGGGCTGGGCCGAGCAGGACCCGGAGGACTGGTGGCGCGCCACAGAGACCGTGCTGAAACAGCTGAACGACGAGGCAGGCGACCCGAAAGGGATCGGCCTATCCGGACAGATGCACGGACTCGTCGCGCTGGACGAAAGCAACCGAGTGCTAAGACCCGCGATCCTCTGGAACGACCAGCGGACCCAGGCCGAGTGCGACGAGATCGAGTCGACGATCGGCCTCGACCGCCTGATCGAGCTCACCGGCAACCGCGCCCTGACCGGCTTCACCGCGCCCAAGATCCTCTGGCTCCGCCGCAACGAGCCGGACATCTACGCCCGCATCAAACACATCGCGCTTCCCAAGGACTACGTCCGCCTGAAGCTAACCGGTGAGCACGCCACCGATGTCTCCGACGCCTCCGGAACGCTGCTCCTCGACGTCGCCAAGCGCCGCTGGAGCGAGGAGGTCCTGACCGCGCTGAACATCGACCGAGACTGGCTCCCCGAAGCGCTCGAAAGCCCAACCGTCTCCGGGCACACACGAGACGACATTCCGGTTGCGGCCGGTGCCGGGGACCAGGCCGCCGGCGCGCTCGGCGTCGGGGTCGACCGGCCCGGACCGCTCTCGATCGCGCTCGGCACCTCGGGCGTGGTCTTCGCCGCGCTAAAGCAATTCGCCGCGGACCCGGAGGCGCGCGTGCACGCTTTCTGTCACGCGGTGCCGGACGCCTGGCACGCCATGGGCGTGATGCTGTCGGCCGCGGGCTCGCTCACCTGGCTGCGCAACGTCGCCGCCCCGGACATCAGCTACGACGAGCTCCTGGCAATGGCGGATGCGTGGCCGGCGGGAACCGAAAATCTCATCTTCCTCCCCTACCTCGCGGGCGAGCGCACGCCCCATGCCGACCCGGACGCCCGGGGCGCATTCGCCGGCCTGAGCCTTCGCCACGACCGGGGCGCGCTGACCCGAGCGGTCCTCGAGGGAGTGGCGTTCGGGCTCAGAGACTCACTCGACCTGATCGCGCAGCTGGGCGGCAAGCCGGAGCTCGGTCGAATCTCCGGCGGTGGCGCTCGCAGCGATCTATGGGCGAAGATCACAGCGAGCGTCCTCGAGCTGCCGCTCGAACGCGTGGCCGTCGACGAGGGCGCGGCGTTCGGCGCGGCGATCCTCGGCGGGGTCGCCGCCGGCGTCTGGCCTAGCGTTCACGATGCGGTCGCGGTGACCATACGGCCGAAAGGGCGGATCGAGCCGGACCCCGAGTGGGTCGAGATCTACAAAAACCAGCGACCCAAGTTCCAGGCGCTGTACCCCGCCGTAAAGAGCGCGCTCAACTGAGGCAGCAGCTCCGCCACCTAATTGTCTGACGCTACCTGAGCGGGCCGATCGCGGCCTCGACCGCATCGACAACCGCGCCCGAACGCACCAGCGCCTCCACCGCTGCCAGCTCGGGCGCCAGGTAACGGTCCGGGCCAGGACCCGGGACGCGCGAGCGCAACACAGCAAGCGCCGCGGCGGTTCCGGCGGCGGGCGCGAGCGGCGCACGCAGGTCCAACCCCCGCGCGGCGCAACACAGCTCGACCGCGACCACCCGCGACAGGTTGGCCACGACCAGGCGGAGCTTGCGCGCCGCGCCCCACCCCATCGAGACGTGGTCCTCCTGCATGGCCGAAGTCGGTAGCGAGTCGACGCTGGCCGGCCCGGCCAGCCGGCGATTCTCGGCGACCATCGCGGCTTGGGTGTACTGAGCGATCATCATCCCCGAGTCGACACCGGGCTCAGCGGCCAGGAACGCGGGCAGGCCGTGGGACCGAGAAGCATCGAGCAGCCGGTCGGTGCGCCGCTCGGCGATCGCGCCCACCTCCGCGGCGCCGATCGCCAGGTAGTCGCAGGCCAGACCGACCGGCGCGCCGTGGAAGTTGCCGCATGACTCGACCCGCCCGTCGGGCAGCACCATCGGGTTATCGATCGCCGACCGCAGCTCCACCGAGGCGACGCCGCGGGCGAAGGCCAGCACGTCGCGCGCTGCACCGATCACTTGCGGCGCGCATCGCAGCGAGTACGCGTCCTGGACTCGGGGGTCGCCGTAACGATGGGAGGCAACGATCTCTGACCCAGCGAGCAGCGTCCGCAAATTCCAAGCGCTGTCAACCTGCCCGGGCTGCGGCCGCAGCGCAATCAGGTCCTCGTCGAACGCACGGTCGGTGCCGAGCAGCGCCTCGACGGACATGGCCGCGGCGACATCGGCGGTGCGCAAAAGGCGCTCGAGGTCTGACACGGCCATCACGAGCATCCCGAGCATCCCGTCCGTGCCGTTGATCAGGGCCAGCCCCTCCTTGGCGGTCAGCTCGAGCGGCTCGATCCCTGCAGCAGCGAGCGCCTCCGAGGCAGAGACAAGACTCCCGTCATCACCCAACACCGACCCCTCGCCCGTCAGCACCAGCGCGCAGTGGGCGAGCGGGGCGAGGTCCCCGCTCGCGCCGAGCGACCCGTACTCGGGGACGAACGGGGTGATCCCCGCCGCCAACAACGCCAGGATGCGCTCGGCCACCACCGGGCGAGCGCCCGAACGTCCCATCGCCAGCGAGCGCGCGCGCAGAAACATCATCGCCCGCACGACCTCGCGCTCGATCGGCGGTCCCATGCCGGCCGCGTGCGAGCGGACCAGCGAGTGCTGGAGCGCGATTCGCGCCTCCGGGGGAATGCGCACGAGCGCCAGCGAGCCGAACCCGGTCGAGATGCCGTAGGCCGGCTCCTCGGCGGCGGCCCGGGCGGCCACCACCGCCGCGCTGCGCTCCATCTCGGCCCGCGCCGCCGGCCCCAGCACCGCCGCGGCATCCGCCCGCGCCACGGCCACCACCTCGTCGGCCGACGCACCCATCGGCCCGAGTTCAACGCGAGGCGTCACGACCCAGACACCGCCGCGCCCGGACCCGGCCGCACCTCGACCGCACCGAACAGTGATGTCGAACCCGGCGGCATTAGAGCGAGCACGCTACCGCCGAATCCACCGCCCATGATCCGTGCCCCCAGCGCGCCGGCTCGCTTGCACCGCGCCACCGTCTCCTCGACGGCCGGCGTCGAGATCGCGTAGTCGTCGCGCAGGCTGGCGTGCGAGGCGTCGAGCAGTGCGCCGAGCTGCACCATCTCGCCGGACGCCAGCGCGGCCACCGCGCCGTCAACCCGGGCGTTCTCGGTGACGACGTGGCGGACGCGTGCGTCGAGCGGGGCGGGCAACGACTCGACGTCAGAGAGTTCAGCCTCTCGCAGGCTGTCGACGCCGAGCAGCTTGCACGCCTCGGCGCACTCGGCGCGGCGCTCGTTGTAACCCGAGCCGGCGTGCGCGTGCTCCTCGCCGGAGTCGACCGTGACCAGCACGAAATCCCCGAGCGAGAGCGTCACGGGCCGCACTTCGAGCGAGCGGAAGTCGATCCGGAGCGCCCGGTCGCGCTCGCCGAACAGCGAGGCGATCTGGTCGAGCAGGCCCGTTTGCGCGCCGACCCAGTCGTTCTCCACACGCGAACAGAGACGCGCCAGCTCCATCCGGTCGGGCTCACCAGCGCCGGCGAGCGCGAGCAGCGCGAGCACGAGCGCCACCTCGAGCGCGGCCGAGGACGACAGCCCGGCGCCCCGGCGAACCGTGCCACTGATCTCGAGGTCCGCTCCGACGAGCTCGACGCCGAACCGCGCCAGCTCCGCCGCGGCCCCGCGCACGAACCCGCGCCAGCCGTCGGCTCGGTCGACGCGCTTCAAATCGAACGCGTCGCGCTCATCCAGATCCGCCGCGATCGCCTCGATCCGAAGGTCGCGCAGCGCGCTCGCTCGCACCGTGACGCCCGCCTCGATCGCGAACGGCAGGGCAAGACCCTGGTTGTAGTCGGTGTGCTCGCCGATCAGGTTGACCCGTCCGGGCCCGAATGAGGTGAAGCGAGTCGCCAAGAGTTAGTGTCCCGGGCCATGACAGCCGTGAACTGGGGCATTCTGTCGACTGCGCACATCAATCGTCTGTTCGTGGCCGGCGCCCGCCAGGCGGACAACGTGCACCTCGTCGCCGTGGCCAGCCGTAGCCAAGCGCGGGCCGACGAGTACGCGCGGGTCAACGAGATTCCGCGCGCGCACGGCAGCTACGAAGCTCTGCTCGAGGATCCCGACGTCGAGGCCGTCTACATCTCGCTGCCGAATTCTCTGCACATCGAGTGGAGCGTCCGCGCGCTCGAGGCGGGGAAGCACGTCCTGTGTGAGAAGCCGCTCAGCCGCCGGCCACACGAGGTCGAGCGCGCGTTCGATGTCGCTCAAAGCAGCCAAAGACTTTTCATGGAGGCGTTCATGTGGCGCCACCACCCTCAGACGCGCCGCCTGACCGAGCTCGTGAACCAGGGCGCAGCCGGCAAGGTCCGCATGATCCGGGCGGTGTTCGGGTTCCTGGCCAGCGACCCCAGGAACGTCCGCCTGAGCAAAACGCTCGACGGCGGCGCATTGATGGACGTCGGGTGCTACTGCGTGAGCGCCACCCGGCTGATCGCCGGCGAGCCCGAGCGGGTGAGCGCCGAGCAGGCGCTCGGCGGCGAAGGCGTGGACGTCGCGTTCGCCGCCGTCATGCGCCACGCCGACGACGTTCTGAGCCACTTCGACGCCGGCCTGGCGCTGGCCAGCCGCGATCTACTCGAGGTCGTCGGCGATCAGGGAACCCTGCGCCTCGAGGATCCGTGGCACTGCCGGACGCCCGGGATCGAGCTCATACACGGGGACGGCAGCCGCGAACGGATCGAAATCGAGCACGCCAACTCGTACCGTCTGGAGGCGGAGAACCTCTCGAAAGCGATCCGGGGCGAGGCCGAGCCGCTGCTCGGTCGAGCCGACGCGCTCGGTCAGGCCCGGACGATCGACGCGCTGTACCAGGCCGCAGACGACCACCGCGAGGTGACGCTGCGCTGACCCCGAGGGGTAGCCGCCATCCAGGCCGGCTACCCCCGAAGGCGATCAGCTACCGGAAGCTGCGGTCATGCGCGTAATGGCCGCGCCCGACGGTCGAGAACTGATACGACGTCGTCGAGGTAAACGTGCTGCCGGCATCCAGCACCACCGACGGCCACCCGGACGCTCCGATGTGGTGCGGCGAATCCGGGTAGTGCTGGGTCTCGAGCGTGAACGCGGCGGTCTGCCGGTAGGCGTGACCGCTCGGCCCGCTCAAGTCGCCGACCAGGAAGTTCCCGGTGTAGAGCTGTACGCCGGGCTGATCGGTGTACGTCCACATGGCGATGCCGTCCTTCGGATCCTGGGCCACGGCGGCCAGCCGGTAGCCGGACCCATTGAGCACGAAGTTGTGGTCATAGCCGTGGGCGATGACGAGCTGGTTGAACGTCGGCCCGAAGGGCGTGCCACCCACACCGTCGGGCAGGTTCAGGTTGGTGATGTCCTGGCCGATCGGCTTCATGTGGGTGAAGTCGAACGCCGTTCCCGCCACCGGCACGAAGTACGGAGCCTCGGGGATTTCCGTCGTGTCGATCGGGGTGTACTCGCTCGCGTTGATCTGGAGCAACTGGCCGTCGACCGACCCGCTTCCCTCACCGCCCAGGTTGAAGTACGAGTGGTTGGTGAGGTTGATGACCGTCGCATCGCCGCCCGCCGGGGCCGTGTTGACGGCCTTGTAGTCGATCTTCAGCGCGTTGTTCCGGGTCAGCGTGTACGTGACCGTCGCCGTCACCGGGGCCGGGTAGCCCGTGCAGCTCACGCTCGGCGGGATCGTGCAGCCCTCGCCGGCCGGGAAGCTGTGGGTCAGGATCAGCGACACCCCGTTCGAGCTCGTGGACGGAGTGGCCGACCAGACGACGGTATTCCACCCCAGGTATCCGCCATGCAGGGAATTCACCCCGTTGTTGGCGTCGAGCGTGTACGACACGCCGTTGTTATCGCAACCGGTGCACGACATCGTGAACGCCGCATTCGCGATCCGGTTCGCGTAGCGGCCGATGATCGCGCCGAAATACGTGTCTCCCGATCCGCCCGACAGCGGCCACGAAGTGCTATTGGCGCCCTGCGTGAAGTCGTTCACGTAATCCGACAGGCTCGGGAACCCGAGCACGACGTCGCGCGGTGTTCCCCAGCGATCCGGAACCGAGATCGACTGGACGACCCCGCCGTAGTTGGTGATGTTCACGGCCATCCCGCGACCGTTGGTGAGCGTGTAGAGGTTGACCGGCGTGTTGTCGGCGGTGCCCCATGGGACGCTGCTGACGCCGCCACCACCCGACTTCCAGTGCGCGGCCTTGACGTGATGTGTCGAGCGCTGATGGGCCGAGCTTCCAGCGCTGGCCACCGCCAGCAGCGCTATGGCCATGAGCGTGGCCGATGAGAACGCAAGCAGCCTCCTGCCGCCGCGAGAAAGATGCAGCATGGTGCGTACTCCCTCTTGGTCGTTGGCTGCGCGCGGCCGCCGCCCGCTTCTTTGCGGCGCGATGTTAGCGCTAACGCGGCGCGAGTTGTTAATAAACGTGCCATCTCGCCGATGCGCCCGCAATCCGCCTGCGGGCCTGAGGCGAGCTCTCCGAGGGCCGCGGATATGCTGGATGGATGGCCCCACGCTCCACCGCAGCATTAGGCGAGATCATCCGTCAGCAGCGCGAGCTGGCCGAGCTGTCGATGCGCCAGTTCGCCGACCTGGCCGGAATCTCGAACCCGTACCTGTCGCAGATCGAGCACGGTCTGCGCGCCCCGTCTCAGCAGGTGCTCGAGGGGATCGCCAAGGCGCTCAGCCTCTCCTCCGACGCCCTGTATGAGCAGGCCGGCATGGCGCCGCCCGGCACCGAGCCCGAGGACAGCGCGGTCCTCGAAGCGATCGCCACCGATCCGCGGCTGACCGCCCGCCAGCGCAAGGCGCTCGCCGAGATCTACGAGTCGTTCGTCTCGTCCTCGCCCACCGCCAGGCGGAACTCCGCGTGAGCTCCGGAACGTCAGCGGGTAAGGCGGCGCTCGTCACCGGCGCTGCAAGTGGGATCGGCCGCGCGGTCGCCGAGCGGCTGCAGGCCGACGGGATGGACGTGCTCGCGGTCGACCTCAGGCCCGATCCCGATGGTCCGGGCACGCCGTTCGAGGCGGACCTGACCGACGCCGGCGCGAACGAAGCGGCGGTCAAGGCAGCGACCCAAAGGTTCGGCCGCCTCGACGTGGTCGTCGCCAACGCCGGCATCCAGCATGTGTCCCCCATCGAGGACTTCCCGGTCGATAAGTGGAACACGATCGTCGCGCTGATGCTGACCAGCCCGTTCCTCCTGGCCAAGTACGCCTGGCCCGCGCTGAAGGACTCGGGCGCCGGCCGGTTCGTGGCGATCGCGTCCGTCCACGGGCTGGTCGCCTCGCCCTACAAGATCGCCTACGTCTCGGCCAAGCACGGCGTGCTCGGGCTGTGCAGAACCCTGGCGCTGGAGGGGGCCGAGCACAGCATCACCGCCAACGCCGTCTGCCCGGGTTATGTCCGTACGCCGCTCGTCGAGAAGCAGATCGCCGATCAGGCGCGCGCCCACGGCCTACCCGAGGACGAGGTGATCGAGAAGGTGATCCTCCAGCCTCACGCGGTCAAGGAACTGATCGAGCCCTCCGAGGTCGCCGGGGTGGTGGCCTTCCTGGTCAGCCCGGCCGGCAAGATGTTCACCGGCGCGCCGGTGACGCTCGATCAGGGCTGGACCGCGCGCTAAGGCGCCGGCGACCAAGGCGCCGGCGACACTATCCCGCGGCCTGCGCCGCTTCCTCGCGCAAGGGCCTCAGGGCTTCCTCCAGACGGGCAAGCTGATCGAGCAGCGCCACGGCCGCCGTCTCCATCACCTCGTTGGCCTGGAGAATCCCCTCGTCGTCGAGGAACTGCTGGTAGAACGGGACGTTGACCTGCTCGATCACGGGCGTGAGCTTGACCGCCGTCACGACCTGCTGCAGCTGCTCGACCGAGCGCGTTCCCGCCGCGACGCCCCCGTAGGAGACGAACCCGACGGGCTTGTAGCGCCACTCGTGGTGCAGGTAGTCGATCGCGTTCTTCAGTGAGGCGGGGTAGCCGTGGTTGTACTCGGGCGTGACGAACGCGAACGCGTCGGCCGCGTCCACCATCGCGCTCCACTCGTGGGTGTGCCGGTTCACGTAGTTGCGCAGCCGCGGGTGATTGGGCTCATCGAGCAGCGGCAGCGTGAACTCGGCCAGATCGACCACCCTGATCTCGAACGCGCCGTGCTCGTTCGCCCGCTCGCTGAACCACGTCGCGACGGCGGTGCCACCGCGGCCCGGGCGGGTACTGGCGATGACGATCATCAGCTGCGCCATGGCGCGAGAGTATGACGGGGAGCGCCGGCCCTAGCGGAAGTCGACGAGCGCGACCGAACCGTGCGCGGTGGCACCGCCGTCGCTGACCGTCACCGCGGCGCCGAGCTGATTGCCATGCGCGTGGGCGAGCAGCGAACGACCGGTCGAGTTCAGCGAGAAGATCAGATAGCCCATGCCGCGCGCGCCGATCAGCTCGGTCCCGGTGGAGCCGATCGTCTTCCCACCCACCGCAAGGCTCGTGCTCGCGTGGCAGGGCGAGGTCCCCAGGCACTCGGCCAGGAGCCCGCCCACGCCACCTGAGGACACGAAGTCGGTCAGACCCAGAATCCGCAGCGTCGAGGACTGGCTCGCGCCCCGCGCCGGCGCCGATCCGCGCGTCGAGAACGGGACCAGGGTGATGAACCGGGCGAAGCTCAGCTTCGAGATGTCCTGGCCCGTCATGTACACGAGCAAGCGGCGGCCCTTGGCGTGGGCGAGCATCGAACGGCCGGCTCCGTTGAGCGTGAAGTAGATGAGCCCGCCGCCGTCGGCCGGGATGTCCTCGCGCCCGGTGCTACCGACCACCGTGCGTCCGACCTTGAGCGTGACCGCGATGTGGCAGGTCTGCGAGTTGTCGCACAGCGCCGGCAGGGCGCCGGTCCCGCTTGAGGAGGACACGAACGCGCTACGCCCCGCGACACCGATGTGCGGCCCAACACTCGTCGTGCTCGAGGTGCCGAGTACCTGACCGCTGGAACCGAGCGCCTGAACGGCGAAGTACGGCATGCCGGTCGAGGCCGAGATCCCGGTCTCGAATCCGTTCCTTCCAACCGTCTGGAGGGTCGTCAGGGAGCCTGCGCTCGGCCCCGCCAGCACTCGCCAGGACGACACCGTGGTCGCCCCGTTCCAACTCGCCCACACCTCGCTCGTCGTGTCGTTGTTGGCGCCCGCGGCGATGCTCGGGGGCGTGGTCGGCTGCCCCGTCCACTGGAAGCGGTAGGCGCGGTAGCTCGAGGTGTTCGAGGTGAAGCGCGCATCGAAGATCTGCTTGCCGGCCGCGGAGAACTCGGTGAAGTAGGGCTGCTGCCCCCAGCCCACGAACATGTCGCCGTTGGGCAGCTCCTGCGCGTTGCCCTCGAAGTTGGTGTCCAGGGGCGGGTTGTGCTGGTACTGCTTGAGCAGGGTCACCGTCTTGGCGGACTCGTTGACGGCGACGCTGATCGCGCGCCCGGCCCGGACCGTGGGCGGCCCGCCGCCGTCGTCGAACATCGTGAAGACCCCGTTGGGCTGCACCAGAACGTCATGCTGGAACACCGTGCTCGTGCCCGGACCCCGTTTGAACTGGTTCTGGTTCGTGCCGAGTGTCCACATCACGGCCCCGGTCTGGGTGTTGACCTTGTAGACCCCCCAGGTGTTGCGCATCGAGAGGATCAAATTCCCGTCGGTGTCGAGCGAGATCGAGTTCAGGTGATAGGGGTCGTACACCAGTCCGGGCGCGTTGGTCTTGAAGTACGACTCGCTGATCGGGATGTGATCGAGCGCGTGCCACTCGAACAGCACGAGACCGGTCTTGACGTCGATCTCCTGGACGACGGCGTCCATCAGCGGCCGCGTCTTCTCCCCCGGGTAGGTGACCGGTGAGATGCCCACGATCCACGCGTCCCCCTGTGGCGTGAGCAGAAACTCGTGCAGGTCCATACCCCGGACCCCGTTGGCCGCCTGCACGGTCGCGATCTGCTGGTAGCTCGTGTTGTAGATCACGCCCTCGCCGTCGCCCGAGCCGTTGTTGGTGTAGCCCTGAAACCACGTCAGCACGGGCTGTCCCTGATACTGCTGGACCCGGAAATCGGCGGCCAGCTCGTTTGCCGGCAGCGGCTGGAACCAGATCAGGTTGCCCGAGGGGTCGAGGATCATCGGCCCGTTCTGGAGCGGGCCGTATTGCGGGGTCAGGAAGATGTCGCCGTTGTAGGCGGCGGAGGAGCGCTGATTGACCGTGATCGACGCCGGCTCGAGGCCCGGCTGCGTGTGGAAGTGCTGGACGCCGTTCGACCCCGCCGGAACCATCGGCAGCTTCAACGGGGTGAACGTCCCGAACGGGGTGGCGACCTTGAACGAGAACGACCCGTTCGTGCCGCCGACGATGTTCAGCCCGGTGGTGACGGTGACGGTTTCGCCGGCGGTGAACGGCGTATTGGGAATGAAGCTCCCTCCGTCGCCGTCGGAGTCGGCCTCGATTTTTCCGCTGTGGGCGCCCGAACTCGACCCGGTGACCTGGATCTGCCCGATCTGCGACGCCGGGATCCCCCGGAACGTGATCTGCTGCTGGGGCAGGTTCCAGTTCGTGCCGGGGCTCGGGAACACGCTCACCGCCGGCTGCGCGAGCGCGCTGCCGGCCCAGGCGAGCCACGCCGACGCCACGGCCAGCGCGACCACAAGCCCCCTGCTAATCCCAGACCTCCGGGCCGTCAATTGTTTTGAAAATCCCTGCAACCTCAGATCAGAACCCGCTTGGACGGCAAACGTTGCGCCGCGCAGCGTAGCTTGCGGTCCGTACGCTTATGGTCAGGTCGGGCGAGGTGTCCGTATCGTTCCGCGCCATGCGCTTCGCCTCCGCCCTGCACGAGGGCATGCCGATGGCCGTGTTCCTCGACGGAGACCAGGCCGTGCCGCTGCGCGGCATCCGGGAGCTCGGCCCCGACACCCCGCGGTCGCTACTGCTCGACCCGCCGCTCGAGCCCGACTCGGCCTTCCCAGCCGCGGAGCTCGAACGGCGCGCCGTCGTCCCCCACCCCGGCAAGGTCATCTGCGTCGGTCTCAACTACGCGGCGCACATCGAGGAGACTCAACGCGAGCACTCGGATTACCCCGTCCTGTTCACGAAGTTCGCCACGACCCTGACCGGACCGTATGCCGACATCGCGCTCCCGCCCGAGAGCGAGGCGATCGACTACGAGGGGGAGCTGGTCGTGGTGATCGGCGAGCCCGGCCGGCGGATCCCGCTCGAGCGCGCGCTCGAGCACGTCGCCGGCTACGCGGTGGCCAACGACGTGTCGATGCGCGACTACCAGTACAAGAGCCACCAGTGGCTCCAGGGCAAGGCGTGGGATGCCTCGACCCCGGTCGGCCCCGACCTGGTGACGCTCGATCAGATAACCGAGCCGCTCACCCTCCGCACGTTCGTCAACGGCGAGAAGACCCAGGACGCCACCACCGACCTGCTGATCTTCGACGTCGCGACGCTGGTCAGCACGGTGTCCGAGTTCGCCGCCGTCCAGCCCGGGGACCTGATCCTGACCGGGACGCCGGGCGGGGTCGGCTACCGCCGCGAGCCCCGGCTGTTGCTCAAAGACGGCGACGTGGTCGTGGTCGAGGTCGATGGCGTTGGGCGGATCGAGAACCGCTGCGTCGCCGAGCGACCCGTCTAAGACGCGACCCTCTGCTCGAGCGCGGCCCGGACCGCGGCCGCGAAGCCGTCGACGTCCTCCTCGGTGGTGTCCCACGAGCACATCCACCTGACCTCGCCGGCGGACTCGTCCCACGTGTAGAACGGGAAGTCGCGCTGGAGCGACTCGGTCACGGCCGGCGGGAGCGCCGCGAACACGGCGTTGGTCTCGACCGGCCGCGTGATCGTGAGCCCCGGCCCGCCCGACACCGCGCCGGCGAGTCGCGCGGCCATCGCGTTCGCGTTGCCCGCGCACAAGAGCCACAGATCATCGTCGAGCAGGGCCTCGAACTGCGCCGCGAGGAAGCGCATCTTCGAGGCGAGCTGCATCGATTGCTTGCGGATGTACAGGAAATCGGGAACCAGCTCGGGGTTCAGGACCACGACCGCCTCGGCGCCGAGCAGCCCGTTCTTGGTCCCGCCGAACGAGAGCACGTCCGCCCCGTCCGCCACCTCCGCGAGCGACACGCCGAGCGCCGCCGCCGCGTTCGAAAGCCGCGCCCCGTCGACGTGGAGCACCATGCGGTGCTCGTGCGCCAGATCTGCCAGCGCCCGCGTCTCCGCCGGCGAGTACAGCGTCCCGAGCTCCGTGCACTGCGAGATCGACACCGCGCGCGGCTGCACCGCGTGCTCATCGCCGATCCGCGCGATCCGGCTCTCGACGGCCTCCGGGGTCAGCTTCCCGTCGACGCCGGCCACGGTCAGCAACTTGACGCCGGCGATCACCTCGGGCGCGCCGCACTCGTCGACGTTCAGGTGGGCGGTCTCGGCACAGATCACGCCCTCGAACCGCCGGCACGCTGTGCGCAGCGAGACCACGTTCGCGCCCGTGCCGTTGAACACGAAGAACGCGCTCGCGTCGGGGGCGAACGTGTGCGCGACCCGCGCCTCGACGTCGAGCGTGTAGTCGTCGTGCCCGTAGCCGAACGTGTGGCCGACGTTCACGCGCGCGATCGCGGCGAGAACATCGGGATGGATCGTGGCCGAGTTGTCCGAGGCGAAGCCGCGCCCTGCGTTCACGCGGCGAGCTTAGCCTTAAGCGAGCTGTAGAAGATCGACAGCGGGAACTCGTCGTCGCGGACGAGGTCGATGTAGGGACGCGGATCCTCCACGTCGGTGAACTCGCGGACCGATGCCGTCCACTTCGAGCCCCCGGCCGGCGGCACGCTCGCCGCGACCAGGTCGTGGGCCGCGGCCCAGTGCTGGAGCTTGGTCCGGTCGATCCCCTCGCGATAGAGCTCCTCGACCTGATGTCGCAAGGCGGCCACGCCGTCGGCCACCCGGTCCCACTCGATCGTCAGCTGGTTGTCGGTCCAGTGCAGGTAGCCGTTGCGGTGCAGATAGGCGAACAGCAGCTGCCCGCCCAACCCGTCGTAATTGCGCACGCGGTCGCCGGTGATCGGGAAGCGCAGCAGCCGGTCGAGCAGGATCGCGTACTGGACGTAGCGGGCGAACGACACGCCCTCGGACTCGAGCTCGACCGCCTGACCGAACGTGGTCAAATCGCAGCGCAGCTCCTCCAGCGAGTACATCCAGTACGGCGCGCGCTGGCGGATCATGAACGGGTCGAACGGCAAGTCGCCGTGGCTGTGATTCCGGTCGTGGATCAGGTCCCACATGATGTAGGCCTGCTCCGAGATGGCCGGGCTGGCCAGCATGCACGCCGCGTCGGGGGGCACGTTCAGGCGCAGCAGATCGACGGCCTCGCCGGCGACCCGGCGCAACCGCTCGGACTCGCGGTCGCAGAAGATCGCGCCGAAGTTGCTCACGGGGCGTCCGGCCACGGAAACCGTCTCCGGGAACAGCACGGCGCACTCGCTGTCATAGCCCGCGGTCGCGTCGATCAGCTCGACGGCGACGTACTTGGCGTTGTCGAACCGCGTGCGCTCGAGCGACGCGATCCACTCGGGCCACGGGACGCGGATGATCAACGCCTCGAAGCAGGTGTCGCGTGAGCCGTTCTGCTTGTACATCGGGAACACCACGAGATGCTCGATCCCGTCGGCCCGCTGGAGCTCGGGGCGGAACAGCTCGAGCGAGCGGGTGAAGTCAGGCTTGCCGAAATCCCACGCGTTCAAGTCCTCGACGACCGCGCTCAGGTACTCGGCGTCGTGCGGGAACCGCGGCTTGAGCGCTTGGATTGATTTGATGATTTTTTCTCGGTGGCCGCGGGCCGTGTCGGGATCCCCATCGAGCGAACCGTCCGGGGCCTGGAGCAGGGCCAGCGCGTTGCACTCCTCGCGCAGCGCGACCCAGGCCGGGTCGTGCTCCGGTCCGGCCTCGTCGCGCGCCACCCGCACGGGCCAGGTCCCGCCGTCGGAGCGCGCGGGTGGGAGGGACACCCAATAAACGACGTTCAGCCACAGCTTGCGGTGATCGAGCTCATCGATGCAGTCATCGCCGAACAGATCGGAGTCGGCCAGCACGACCACCCGGCCGTCGCCGTGGGCCGTCGCCACGATCAGCGGCCGGCTCGGGACCGACGCAGTGGCGTGGGTGCGGGCGAGCACGGCCGCGCCATTCGACGCCGAGATGGTCGTCGCGCGGAACAGACAGGCCTGGCTCACGCGCGCGAGCAGATCGCCGGCGCGTCCCCGGGCGCCCGGCTGCAGGTCGGCCAGGATCCAGCTCGGCGCGTCCCGGTAGTGCTCGTAGTCCTGGACGGTGTCGTTCTCCAGGTGCACGTCAAAGCGAGCGAGCAGCTCGTTGAGGTTGTTGCCGTACTTCTCCTGCTCGGTCTCGCCGAGCACGATCAGCCCGCCGCCGGCGGACACGAACGCCTCGACCGCGTCGAGTTCGTCGCCGCTCAGCCGCGGCGAGCCCGTGCCGGTGGTCCGCTCCCAGGCGGGATCGGACGGATGCGCGATGACCAGCACCTCGCACCCGCGCAGGGTGTCCGCAGTCAGCGGCTGATCCACGTTCGGCGTGACCACGAACTCGCGCTCGGCCAGCACGGCGGCCGCGCGAGCGTACGAGGAGTCGCCGGGGTGAGCGGGCTGCATCTGGCGCGCGAACTCGGGACGGATCGTCCACGCCTCGCTGTGCGCCTCGTCGAAGACGACACGGGCAAGCGTTCCTGACTCGGGCATAGGAGCAGGCTACCGAGCCATCCGGCGGTTGTCGATGCCGAAATCAATGTAATCTCTGCAATAGATCGCCGCTTGGATGATCAAGATCGTCAGATTCTTGCGCTACTCGTCGAGGACGGCCGGCGCACCTACGACGACATCGCCCGTCGGGTGTTGCTGTCCGCGCCCGCGGTCAAGCGCCGCGTCGACCGGCTGCGCGCCCGAGGAGCGCTACAAGGGTTCACGGCGGTCGTCGACCACGACGCGCTCGGTGACCACACCGAGGCGCTGATCGAGCTCTTCTACGCGCCCGGCACCCTGCTCGACCAGGTCGCCGCCACGCTCGGGGACCATCCCGAGGTGGTCGAGGCGTGGAGCGTGACCGGCGAGGCGGACGCGATCGCCCGCGTGCGCACGGAGGACAACGCCGGCCTCGAGCGCCTCATCATGGACCTCCAGCGCGACGGCCTCGTGCAGCGCACCCGGTCGCAGGTCGTGATGTCCCGCCTCGTCTCGCGCGCGGGAACTTAGGACCCGCCCGCCCCTCGCTTCGCTCGGCGTCCGTAGGGCGGCAGGGGTGGGTGGACGGGATCCAATCCCCGTCCGGACGGGTTCGGTAGCCGCCCCGACGCGGGTCGCCCGACTCACTCCGGACGGGGGTCGCCCGACTCCACTGCGGACGAGGGTCGCCCGACTCCACTGCGGACGAGGGTCGCCCGTCTCCACTGCGGACGGGGCAAATTCCATCATTGGCCGCACGCCCGCGCGCTAGTTCAGGATCTTCCCTCGTCACGGGGCAGAATCCTGCACGCCGCGAGCGAGCGGCCCGGAATGCTGGAAATTGCCCCATGCCGGGTCCGAGGCAGCTCCGATCGCGGAGCGCAGAAGCCCGCAGCCCCTGCGGCCGTTAACCTTGACAGAGTCATGTCAAGGTTTGCTAGCATCGCCCCGATGCGCGACTTCCTCGCCGCCACGCGGGAACGAGTCATCGTCTACGACGGCGGCATGGGCGCCACGCTCGAGCAGTTCGACCTGAGCCTCGAGAAGGACTATGGGCTCCCGGGCCGCTGCCACGAGGTGCTCGTGCTCAACCGCCCCGACGTGATCGAGGGCGTGCACACCGCGATGCTCGACGCCGGTGCCGAGGTGCTCGAGACCGACACCTTCCAGGCCTCGCGTCTGAAGCTGTCCGAGTGGGGCCTCGACGACCACACGTTCGAGATCAACCAGAAGGCGGCCGAGATCGCTCGCAAGGCGGCCGGCGAGCACCGGTTCGTGGCCGGCTCGATCGGCCCCACCGGCTTCCTCCCCGCGAGCGACGACCCCACGCTCGGTCAGATCAAGTTCCCCGAGCTGCTCGCCGTCTTCCAGGAGCAGACCCACGCGCTCGTCAAGGGCGGCGCGGACCTGATCATCATCGAGACCGCGCAGGACATCCTCGAGGTCAAGGCGGCTGTCCTGGGCGCCCGCGCGGCGTTCAAGGAGGTCGGCCGCGCCGTCCCGATCCAGTGCAGCGTCTCGCTGCTCCCCCAGGGCGGCAAGATGCTGCTCGGCACCGACATCAGCGCGGTGCTGACCACCCTCGAAGCGCTCGACGTCGATGCGATCGGACTCAACTGCTCGACCGGCCCCGAGGACATGCGCGACGCGATCCGCTTCCTGGGCGAGAACTGTCCGGTCCCGGTTCACTGCATCCCGAACGCCGGCCTGCCGCTCCAGGGTCCGAACGGCGAGACGATCTTCCCCGAGGAGCCCGAGCCCCTCGCCAACGTGCTGGGAGAGTTCATCGAGCGCTACGGCGTCTCGATCGTCGGCGGCTGCTGCGGCACCACCCCGGCCCACATCGCCGCGATCGCCGAGCGCGCCCGCGGCCGCACCCCCGGCGAGCGACCGGCCAAGCGCCCGCCCCACCTCTCGAGCATGATCGCCGCAACACCCGCCGTCCAGGACCCCCGTCCCACGCTGGTCGGCGAGCGGGTCAACTCGCAGGGATCGCGCAAGGCCAAGGAGATGCTCCTGGCCGACGACTACGACGGCCTGCTCACTGTGGCCGAGGACCAGGTCACCGGCGGCGCGCACGTGCTCGACGTGTGCGTGGCGCTGACCGAGCGCCAGGACGAGGACGAGCAGATGCGCCAGGTGGTCAAGCGGATCTCGCTCACCCAGCCCGCGCCGATCCAGATCGACTCGACCGAGCCCGAGGTGATCGAGACCGCACTTCAGCAGATCCCGGGTCGCGCGATCGTCAACTCGATCAACCTGGAGGCCGGCCGGGCCAAGCTCGACCGCGTGGTGCCGCTGGCCAAGGCGCATGGCGCGGCCCTGATCGCGTTGACCATCGACGAGGTCGGGATGGCCAAGACGGCGGAGCGCAAGCTCGAGATCGCGCAGCGGCTCAAGGAGCTCTGCTGCGACGAGCACGGCCTCGACCCCGAGCTGCTCATCTTCGACTGCCTCACGTTCACGCTCACCACGGGAGACGAGGAGTGGCGGCCGAGCGCCGTGGCGACGATCGAGGGCATCCGCAAGATCAAGCAGGAGATCCCCTGCGTGAAGACATCCCTGGGCGTCAGCAACGTGTCCTTCGGGGTCAGCCTGCCGGCGCGGTCGGTTCTCAACAGCGTGTTCCTGCACCACTGCGTCGAGGCCGGGCTCGACCTCGCGATGGTCAACCCCAACCACATCACGCCGTACGCCGAGATCTCGCCCGAGGAGCGGGAGCTTTCTGACGACCTCGTGTTGAACCGCCGCGACGACGCGCTCGAGCGGTTCATCGCCCACTTCGAGTCAAAGGGCGAATCCGAGGCCGAGGCCGAGAAGGTCGATCCGACCGCCGGCATGGAGCCCGAGGAGGCGCTCCACTACCAGATCCTGCGCCGCAAGAAGGAGGGCGTCGAGGACTGGATCGACCGCAGCGTCGAGAAGATCGGCGCGGTGCCGACGCTCAACCAGGTGCTGCTCCCGGCCATGAAGGAGGTCGGGGACAAGTTCGGCGCCGGCGAGCTGATCCTGCCCTTCGTGCTCCAGTCGGCCGAGGTGATGAAGCGCGCGGTCAAGCAACTCGAGCAGTACCTGGACAAGATCGAGGGCTACACCAAGGGCACGATCGTGCTCGCGACCGTGTTCGGTGACGTCCACGACATCGGCAAGTCGCTCGTCAACACGATCCTCACCAACAACGGCTACACCGTCGTGGACCTGGGCAAGCAGGTGCCGATCCAGACCGTGATCGACGCCGCCGTCGAGCACAAGGCCACGGCGATCGGGCTGAGCGCCCTGCTCGTCTCCACTTCCAAGCAGATGCCGGCGTGCGTCCAGGAGCTCCACTCGCAGGGGCTCGAGTTCCCGCTGCTGATCGGCGGCGCGGCGATCAATCGCAACTTCGGCCTGCGCATCCTCTACCCGAACGGCACCGAGTCCGAGGAGGTCTACGAGCCCGGCGTGTTCTACTGCCGCGACGCGTTCGAGGGACTCTCAAAGATGGACCAGCTCGTCGACGCTGATGCGCGCGCCGCGTTGATCGCCAAGGTCCGCGACGACGCCAAGCGGTTGCGCGAGCGGCCGCTGGAAACCGACGACGATGCACCGCCGGTCACCGACGCCTCCGTCCGCGCCGCGGTGCCGGTCGACAACCCGATCCCCGAGCCCCCGTTCTGGGGCGTGCGTGAGATCGACGTCGACATGGATGCGATCTACCACCATCTCGACACGCACGTCCTGTTCAAGCTCCACTGGGGTGGCAGGGGCGTGAAGGGCGAGGAGTGGAAACGGCTCGTGGGCGAGGACTTCAAGCCTCGCCTCGAGCGCATGTGGCGCGACCAGACCTACCTGCACCCGCGCGCCCTCCTCGGCTACTTCCCGTGCAACTCGGACGGCAACGAGCTGATCGTGTGGGATCCGGAAGGGGTGGGTGGGTCCCAAAAAAAGGAGCTCCACCGTCTCGTTTTCCCAAGACAGCCGCGTCACGACCGGATCTGCCTGGCCGACTTCTACCGCCCCGTCGGGTCGGGCGAGGTCGACGTCGTAGCGCTTCAGGCCGTCACGGCAGGCGACGAGGTAACCGAGCTGATGGCGAAGCTCGAGGCTGACGGCGAATTTGCCGAGCAGCTGTTCGTGCATGGCCTCGGCGTGCAGACCGCCGAGGGGATGGCCGAGTGGGTGCACTCGCGCGTCCGCGCCGACCTGGGCATCGAGCCGACCCAGGGCCGCCGCTACTCGTGGGGCTACCCGGCGTGCCCTGAGCAGTCAGAGCACGAGAAGGTGTTCGACCTGCTCGACGCGCCGTCGATCGGGCTGCGGCTCTCGGGCGGCTACGCGGTTGAGCCCGAGCAGTCCACGCTGGCCATCGTCGCGCACCACCCCCAGGCGGTTTACTTCGGGATGAAGTCGGGGTTCCTGCCCAAGACCGACCGACAGGCGGCCGACGAGCTGATCGCCGGCACCGACAGGGACCCCACGCGGCTGAGCGAGCTGAGCGACGCCGATCCCGAGGCCGTGGATCAGGTCGCCGGCGAGGGCGAGCCGGCGATGGCCGAGGCTTAGCCCCGGGCGCGGACGGCGCTGCCGGCCGCGACGCTCGCAGGGTCGGTCCCGCCGCGGGTGCTCGGGCGCGCCGGAAGCTTGACCGGCGTGGTGTGCATGGCGCGCAGCCGGACCTCGCGCCACGACATGCCTTCCTTGAGCAGGGCCGGCATGCCCATCACGATCGCCGTGGTCACCTCGACGGCCTGGAGGATCACGCCGTAGGCGACGCCGTCGCCGTAGCTCACGTGCCAGCCCGTGTGCAGCACCGCAGCACAGGCGGCCTGGAACACACCGAGGTTGGCCGGGGTGGCCGGCAGGACGGCGGTGATGTTGACCGCGAACAGCACGGCCGCCGCAGCCCCGACGCCGGCGTGCTTGTCGAGCCCCAGCGCCACGAGCAGGATCCAGCAGGACAGGCACTGGAGCGCCCAGGCGGACAGCTGCGCGACCGCCGCGGCGGTGCCCAGGCGGGGCCGGCGGAACACGATCAGGCCGGCGCGCACCCGGGCCAGCGCCCCGCGGATCTGCGCCGCGACGAGATGCAGGCGCGAGTAGCGCGAGCTGTCGGGTGCGGCGCGTAGTGCCACCGGGGCGAGCAAGACGACGATCAGCAGCACGAGCGGCGCGATCGCCGCCACGACCAACGCGTCCTGATGGCCGTTGAACAGGTCGATCGAGGAGAACATGATCGCGCCGAGCACGATCAGGGCGACGATGTTGAGCAGCGTCTGGGACACGACCGTGCCAAGTACGACCGGCAGATTCTCGCGCGGGTGTCCGGTTCTTCGCGCCACGACCAGCGCACGCGACGGCTCACCCAGGCGGGCCGGCAGCGTCGAGGACATGAGCACGCCGATGAAGGTGCCCTGGGCGGCGTCGGCGAACCGCACGCGGGCGCGGGGCAGCGCCGCCTTCAAGATCGCGTACCACGAGATTGCCCGGACCGCCATCGCGCTGCACATCACGGCCAGGCCGAGCAGCACGAGCGTCGGACTCGCGGTGATCAAGGCCGAGGCGATGTTGGCCAGCCCGATCTTCTGGAGCGCCAGCACGGCGAGCGCGGCGCCACCCAGCGAGACGCCGACGACACCGATTCGCCGCGCCACCCCGAATGCCTTGCTGTGACGCTGCGGACCGGTCAGCTTCGGCTCCAGGCTGGGGAGGCGCTGGGCTGGAACGTGCGGCTTCAGATCGGCGGCGCGAACGCCCACCCGGACCGCGGCACGCTGGAGCGCTCCGACCGGCTCGGGCGTCGCGACCGCATCCTCGTAAGCCTCCATCACCTGGGCAGCGACGCTCGGCCAGGCGAACCGCTCGGCGCCGAGCGCGGCGGCACGCGCCATCGCGGCCCGCCGAACGGGCTCCTCCCACAGGTCCCGCAGCGTCTCGGCGAGCGCCTGAGCATCGCCGCGGGGGACGAGCACGCCGTCGACGCCGTCGCGCACCACGTCGCGGTAGCCGGCGATGTCGGCCGCCACGACCGGCGTGCCCGCCGCGAACGCCTCGGTCAGCACCATGCCAAAGCTCTCTCCCCCCAGCGACGGCGCACACAGCACGTCGCTTGACTCGAGCTCACGATGCTTGGTCTCGTCGTCGACCTTGCCGAGCACGCGAACGTCGCGCATATCGAGCATCAGCGGCGAGAGCTCGTTCATCGAGGGCCCGATCACGGTCAGCTCGGTCGGGACGTGCTCACGCAGCGCCTCGAAGGCGCGCAGCAGCAGCGGCAGGCCCTTGCGCTCGACCGCCTGCCCGACGAACACGATCCGGAGCTTGTCGCCTTGTGGGCGCAGGGCAGCGAGCGCCGCGCGCTGGGGGTCGAAGTGCACCCCGTTGGGGATCACCCGGTAGTGGCCACCGAAGAAGCGCTGAGCGGTCCAGGCGGCCGCCTCCGAGACGGCGATCCGGACGTGCAGGTGGTTGAGCATGCGGCGCGCCCCGAGCACGTTGGCGATCCCGTTCGAGACCCGGTTCTCGTTGTAGGTGTGGAAGGTGCCCACGACCGGCAGCGAGGTCCCGTCGGTGACGCACCACGGCGCCAGCGGGGCCAGCGGCTCGTGCACATGGACCACGTCGTAGGCGCCGGTCCGGAGCTCCTGGTTGGCCATAGCCAGCGCGTATCCGGTGATGGCGATGTTCGAGACGGCCTGGTTGGCCTTGAGCGAGAAGCTGCGACCCAGCGACACGAGATACTCGGGACGCTCCATCGGCTGCGGATGGGCACCCCGGTGAAGGACCGAGCCGAACCGGTCGGGCAGGTCGAACGGCGCCAAGACCCGGACGTGATGGCCGTCAGCGATGAACCTCTCCGCGAGCGCCTCGATGTGCCTCGTGACACCCCCCGGATACGTCCACGAGTACGGCGACAGGATCGCTACTCGCATGCCCACATATGGTAGACGTTGCTGTTAACGGAGTACTTACCGTTCGGGGTAGGTCGCAGGGGCCTGCGTATCATCAAAGCATGCCCGTTCGCCATTTCGTCAAGTACACCTTCTTGAAGGTTGATCCTGCGTGGCGCCGGCTTGACGGCGACGAGCGCGCCGACGATAAGCGACAGTTCGTCGCCGCCTGCGAGGACTTCGCCGACGGCCACCTCCTGCGGGCGTTCTCACTGGTCGGCACGCGGGGGGACGCCGACCTGATGCTCCTCAGCCAGGCGCAGAACCTCGAGCGGATACACGAGTTCCACGTCGTCCTGGCTCAGAGCGGGCTGATGAAGTGGTGCGAGATCCCCTACTCGTTCCTGGCCATGACCAAGCCCTCCGAGTACTCCGAGGAGTCGCGCCTGGAGGTCCGGCCCGCCCACGGCAAGTACCTGTTCGTCTACCCGTTCGTGAAGACGCGGGCCTGGTACACGCTGGCGGCCGACGAACGCTGGCGGATCATGCAGGACCACATCAAGGTCGGGCGCGAGTACCCGTCGGTCGACCTCAACACGAGCTACTCGTTCGGCCTCGACGACCAGGAGTTTGTGGTGGCCTTCGAGACCGACAACCCCGCCGACTTCCTCGATCTGGTGCAGCGGCTGCGAACCACCGAGTCGAGCTCCTACACGCTGCGTGACACCCCCACCTTCACCTGCATCTCGTGCTCGGTCGAGCGGGCGCTCGCGGCGCTCGACGGCGACCCGCTGATAGCAGAGCACCCGCATCCCACGTTGGAGGAGGCGGTGGGGGCACAGACGTGACGTCGGATCCGGCCACGTTGGCGCTCGACTTCGACGAGGTACGCGACGTGACCGTGATCGGCGCCGGGCCGGTCGGGATGTGCACCGCGTTCTGGGCCGGAATGCGCGAGGCCTCCTCGCGGCTGATCGACTCGCTGCCCGAGCTCGGCGGCCAGCTGACGACGCTCTACCCCGAGAAGTGGATCTTCGACGTGCCCGGCCATCCGCGGGTGCTCGCCCGGGAGCTCGTCGAGCTCTTGCGGGCCCAGTCGCTCGGACAGTTCGACGTTCCGGTCCATCTGGGGTGCACGGCCCACACGATCTCCTGGGAGGGCACCGGCGAGGACCGGGTCGCCGTACTGCACACCGACCACGGCGAGCTGCGCTCGCGGGCGGTGATCGTGGCCGGCGGCCACGGGGCCTTTGAGCCCAAGAAGCTGCCGGGTTACGACATGACGCCCTGGGAGGGCCGCGGTGTGCACTACATCGTGGGCGACAAGTCCGTGTTCGAGGGCAAGCGCGTGATGATCGTGGGCGGGGGCGACTCGGCCATGGACTGGGTGATCAACCTGCTCGACACGGCTCAATCGATAAGCCTCGTCCACCGGCGCTCGGGGTTCCGCGCCCATGAGCTAACCGTGGGCCAGGTGTTGGAGGCGGCCGATCGCGGGGACGTCGCGGTCCACGTGCCCTTCCAGATCCGCGAGGTCTCCGGCAACGGGAACGTTGAGCGTGTCCGCTTGTTCGACTCCGAGGACTCCGCCCGCGAGATCGAGATCGAGGTGGATGCGATTTTGCTCCAGCTCGGGTTCAAGACCGCGCTCGGACCCTTGAAGGACTGGGGCTTTGAGGTGGTCAAGGGCGCGATCGTGGTCGACCAGGTGATGAAGACGTCGTTGGAGCGCGTCTGGGCGTGTGGCGACATCGCCACCTTCGACGGCAAGCTCAAGCTGATCGCCACCGGGTTCGCCGAGTCCGCGATCGCGGTGGCGCAGGCCGTCCACGAGATCCGGCCCGAGATCAAGCTCCAGCCCGGATACTCGACCAACACCGGCGTCCCGGGGGTGGTCGTTGGCCAGCCCTAAGGCGGCCGCTCAGGCCAAGGCGGTCGACGCGGCCAAGGCGGTCGACGCGGCCAAGGCAGTCGACGAGGCCAGAGCTGTAAAGGCCCTCCGGAAAGCCGACCCCGTGCTACGGCAGGTGATCGATGAGGCCGGCCCGCTCGGAGACTTCTTCGAGGGACGCCCGACCGAGCACTACAGCACGCTGGTGCGCTCGATCGTCGGGCAGCAGCTTTCGACCCGGGCGGCCGCCGCCATCTGGCAACGCCTGATCGAGCGGTTCGGAGGCCGCGTGCCCACGCCCGAGGAGGTCCTGGCCGACGACCCCGAGGAGCTGCGCACGGCGGCCGGCCTCAGCCACGCCAAGGTCAAGTACCTGCGCTCGCTGTCCGAGCACATCCTCGACGGGTCATTGCAGCTCGACCGCCTGCACGAGCTGCCGGACGAGCAGGTGATCGCCGAGCTCGTGTCGGTCAAGGGGATCGGTCTGTGGAGCGCCCAGCTGTTCCTGCTCATCCACCTGCGGCGCCCGGATGTCCTGCCCTCGGGGGATCTCGGGATCCGGAGGGCGGTCATGATCCGCTACGGGCTGCCGGCGATGCCCAAGCCCGCCGAGGTCGACGAGATCGGCGAGCGGTGGCGGCCCTATCGGACGGTGGCGTCGATGTACCTGTGGCGGTCGCTGCACACGACCCCCGTGTGAGCTTGCGGCTCGCTTAGGAAGAGCCGTGGATCAGCGATAGGAGGTTGGTGCTCTGGCCGGCGCTGGGGACGGCCGGGACCGGCTGGGGGCCGTACGCCAAGAAGTTCTCGGTCATCGCGACCGAGATCGTCTGACCCGTGTTGGGCAGCGGCTCGGAGAAGGCCAGCTGGATGCGGCGGACCAGATTCGAAGAGTCGATCCAGGCGTCGATCGGCATCTGCGTCGCGAGGCCCTTGCTCTTCAGGGCGTTCACGAGCTGCTGGACGCTTGGACGCTGAGCGGCGGGAACGGAGGCGGGCAGCTTGTTCAGATCCACCACCGCGTGATATTCGGTGGTGTGGACCCCGTTCACCGTCGCCTGGCCGAGGTTCTTGACCGAGCCTGCGGATGTCGCGCGCAGGTAGTCCAGGTACTGCCCGGGATCGTTCAGCGAAGAGCTTGAGCTGATCAGCGAGCCCAGCCCGGGGATCCCGGCGACCTTCCCCGCCTGGTCGAGGTCAATGTCGAGCCACGGCTTCGCGCCCGGGATCTTGCTCGTGAGGCTCGGCGGCAGCTTCACGTAGACCGTCTTCTGGTTGAGAACCATCTGTACCTGGAGCGTCCCGGTGCCGGCGCTCGGCGGCAGGTCCATGTGCATCGTCACCGCACCGATGTGAGCGGCCGGCGAGAACGATCCGGCGGCGGTCATATGGATCTGGCCGGCGTTCGGGACCGTCTCGTGCAGGTCCATCGCGACCCGGTAGCCGCTCGCGGCGCCGGACACGTCGGCCGCGCGACTCAGAGACACGGTCGGGGTATCGCCCGAGCCAGACGACCCGCCGCAGCCGGCGACGAGTGCCGCCGCAGCCGCCAGCGCGATCAAGCTGCCCCCTGCCCGCATCCGCAACCTCATGTCCGCGACGGTACTACCCCGCGCCGCTGAAGCTCATGCGCCCGGCGCGCTCTGCCACGGTGCAAAAGTCCCAAAAGCGCCCTCGCTCCAATCGCTCTTGCAACATAAGCGCCTCCCAGACGCTTATCCCCCGGAGGTCGGCTACCGCCAGGTACTTTCGGGCGTTTTGCACCCTCCCGGACGCGGCCAGAGCCCCGTCCGCCGGTCCGTCTTGGGCCACCGAGCGCTCCCGGAGGACAACCCCTTGGGCCACCGAGCGGTCCTCGTAGGCCGGCCCCTCGGGCCACACCAAGCACTCCCCGGAGGACAACCCCGAGGACTGCTCGCAGTGCGTTAGACGGCGGAGACTTCTTCTTCTTCGGCGACCCGGAACGACGAACCGCAGCCACACGCCGCGATCACGTTCGGGTTTTCGACCTTGAAGCCGGCGCCCTGGAGTCCGTCGACGAAGTCGATCACCGAGCCCTTCACGTACGGAAGGCTCGGCTGGTCGACCAGGAGACGGATGCCCTTGTCCTCGAAGACCTCGTCGGTGTCGCGCTGCTCGTCGAAAGCGAGCGCATACTGAAAGCCCGAGCACCCTCCGCCCCGCACGCCAACCCGCAGGCCGGCGGTCGAGGCGGCCGCATTCTGCGCGGCGAGGAACTCGCGAACCTTCTCGGCGCCCTTGTCGGTCAATGTGATCATCGCATCCATTATCGGCTCCTTGCTTCACGAAGTATAGCGATGGGTCCGGGCTCGCTACGCTACGGGCATGGCAGTCAGTGGATCAGCGGCCACCCCCGACGAGCTCAAGCAGCGCATCGAGGCGGGCATCCCGGGCGCCAGCGCGGAGGTGACTGGCGACGGCCACCACTTCAACGCGGTGGTCTCGGCACCTGCATTCGCCGGCCTGTCCCGGATCGCCCAGCACCGTCTCGTTTACGACGTGTTCGGTGCCGAGGTCGGGGACCGCATCCACGCGCTGTCGATCCAGACCAAGGCTTCAACCACGGAGAGCATCGCATGAGCGACGAGACGACCCACCCGCTGCGCGAGCAGATCCAGACCGCGATCGACGAGAACCCCGTACTCCTGTTCATGAAGGGAACTCCCGAACAACCGATGTGCGGCTTCTCGGCCCGTACGGTGGCGATCCTCCAGTCGGTTGGCCAGCCGTTCGCGGCCGTCAACGTCCTGCCCGATCCCCGCATCCGCCAGGAGCTGTCGACCCTCTCGAACTGGCCGACGATCCCGCAGCTGTTCATCGACGGAGAGCTCGTCGGGGGCTGCGACATCGTTACCGAGATGTACGAGTCGGGCGAGCTGCAGCAGGCGCTGGGACTCGAGAACGACGCCCCGACCGAGCCGGCACCCGAGCCCGCGACGCGCGAAGCGGCCCCGCTCAGCATCGAGAATCGTTTGTAGGGGCCTCGCTCCGCTCGGCGTCCGTGGGACCATCCACCCCGTCCGGACAGGGTTCGCGCCTGCCCGGATAGGATCGACGCCATGGCCGCGACTCGGGCTGTCGTCGCTCTCCGCTACGAGGACGGCGCGTTACGGGCGATCGACCAGACCCAGCTTCCGTGGCGGGAGGTCGAGCTCGAGCTCCACACCGCCGAGGACGTCGCCGCGGCGATCCGTCGCCTGGCCATCCGGGGGGCGCCGCTGATCGGGGTTGCCGCGGCCTACGGAGTCGCGATCGAACTGGCTAGCGAGCCGACGCCCGACACCCTCGACCGGGCCGCGGCTCTCTTGCGCAATGCCCGGCCGACTGCGGTCAACCTGTCCTACGCGGTGGATCGGGTCACTCGCGCCGCCCGAGGAGCGACAGATCCGTACGCCGCCGCCGTGGCCGAGGCCCGCGCGATCGAGGCCGAGGAGCAGGCTGCGAGCGACGCGATCGCCGCCCACGGGGCCGAGCTGCTCGCCGGCGCGCGGCGAATCCTCACCCACTGCAACACGGGCGCGCTGGCCGCGCCCGGGCGCGGGACCGCGCTCGCGGTGATCGCCGAGCTTGCCGACCGCGGAACGCTCGAAAAGGCGATTGCGACCGAGTCGCGGCCGCTGCTCCAGGGCGCGCGACTGACCGCCTACGAGCTCGCGAAGCTGGGGATTGCGCACGAGCTGATCGTCGACAGCGCCGCCGCCGGGCTGATCGCCGGAGGCGCCGTCGATGCCGTGATCGTCGGCTGTGATCGGGTTGCGGCCAACGGCGACGTGGCCAACAAGGTCGGCACCTACGGCCTGGCTCTGGCCGCCCGGGCGGCGACAATCCCGTTCGTGGTCGCCGGCCCCACCTCGACGATCGACCTCGGAACCGCCACCGGGGCGGACATCGTGATCGAGGAGCGCGACCCGGACGAGGTCCGCTCGGCCGCCGGCCGGCGCCTCACGCTTGAGCAGACGCCGTGCCGAAACCCGGCCTTCGACGTCACCCCGGCGGCGCTGGTCACCGCGCTCGTGACCGAGCGAGGCGTCATGCGCCCGCCGTTCACCCCATGAGGGTCGCGCGGTCGTTCGGCCCGGGGGACGTGCGGCTCGAGGAGGATCCCGATCCCGAGCCGGGTCCCGGCGAGGTGGTGTGCGAGGTCCTCGCGTGTGGGGTGTGCGCGTCGGACGTGACCGACTGGTACATCGCCCCCCGGCTGCCGGCCGTTCTCGGGCACGAGCTGACCGGGATCGTCCGCGCGGTTGGGCCGGGCGCGAGCGCCCCCGCGCCCGGGACCACGGTGGCGATCCACCACCACACCCCGTGCGGCGAGTGCCGGCGCTGCCGGCGCGGCCACGAGACGCTGTGCGAGGGCTTCCGCGCCACCCGGCTTGATCCCGGCGGGTTCGCCGAGCGCGTGCGGGTCCCGGTGGAGCTGACGCCGGAGCTCCTCGAGCTCCCGGCAGGCGTTGATCCGGTTGCGGGCACATTCGTCGAGCCGCTCGCCTGTGTGCTGCGGGCCCAGGACCGGGCCGCGCTGCATCCCGGCGACTCGCTACTCGTCGTGGGCGCGGGCGTCAACGGTCTGCTCCAGATCGCGGCGGCGCACGCGCGCGGGGTCGACGCGGTGTGGGTGCGCGAGCCGCGCCCGGAGCGGCTCGAGCGAGCCGTCGGGCTCGGCGCCGAGCTTCACGGCAACGAGCAGGTCGACGTCGCGATCGTGTGCACACCCAAGCCCGAGGCGATCGCCGCCGGCGCGTCGGCGCTGGCGCCTGGCGGGACGCTCTGCCTGTACGCGCCACCCGCGCCCGGTGCCTCGGTGCCCGTCGACGGCAGCGAGCTGTTCCTGAGGGAGCTGATCGTCACCGCCAGCTACTCGGCCGGCCCCAAGGACATGCAGAGCGCGCTGGAGCTGATCGCCGCGGGCAGGATCGATCCGGCGCCGCTGGTCTCCCACCGCCTCCCGCTCGAGGAGACCGCTCGTGCGCTCGAGCTCCAGCGCAGCGCCACCGCCCTGAAGGTTGTCGTCGAGCCGTGAGGGCCGCAATCCTCCACGGTCCCAAGGACGTGCGCGTCCAGGAGGTACCGGACCCCGAGGGCGAGGTGATCGTCGAGGTGCAGGCCGCCACCACATGCGGCACCGACGTCAAGATGTGGCGCCACGGCCACCGGGTCCTGCCGCCCTACCCGTGCCCGTTCGGCCACGAGACCGCGGGCGTGCGCGCCGACACGGGCGAGCGGGTGCTGTGCTCAGATTCCGTGGCCTGCGGCTCGTGCGAGCCGTGCCGCCGCGGGCGGACCCAGATATGCCGAAGCCCGACCTGGGTGCTCGGCGGCTTCGCCGAGCGGATCGCGGCTCCCGAGGCGGCGCTCCATCGTGTCCCGGACGGATTGCCCGCGGCCGCGGCGGCGATGGCCGAGCCGCTTGCCGCCGCCGTTCACGCCGTCGAGCGCGGCAGCGGCGCCACCGACGTCGGGATCGTGGGCGGAGGGCCGATGGGGCTGATGCTCACCGCGCTGCTGATCGCCGAGGGACGCTCGGTGACCGTTGCCGACCCCCATTCGGAGCGGCGCGACCAGGCGGCCGAGCTGGGCGCCCGGGGCGTGGAGAGCCTCGACCAACAGCACGACCTCGTGTTCGAAGCGGTCGGCCGGCCGGACACCTGGCGGATTGCCGCCGGCGCCGCCGCACCCGGCGGCGTGGTCGTGTTGGTCGGCGGTTGCCCAGGCGGGAGCGAGGTGACGCTCGACCCCGGCCCCCTCCACTACGACGAGCTCGAGCTGCGCGGCACCTTCCACCACTCGCCCGCGGACGTCGACCGGGCGCTGCACGTGCTGGCAGGCGACGAGACGCTCTGGCGGACGCTGATGGGCGACACGATCTCCCTGGACGAGCTGCCGGCCGCGCTCGAGGCGCCGACCGGCGGCCCGGCCAGGAAGTGGGTCGTCGACCCCCGCCGCTAGCGGTCGATCGCACTGTCCCGCTGAACGGGGCTGGCGTCTAGTCGGTCGTGCGCCGGCGATACAGAGCGCTCGCCAGCGGCGCGAACACCGCGAGCAGGGCCACCGACCACAGCAGCGATGCGAGCACCGGATGCTGCATCGGCCAGGCGTGGATCGCCGCCGACGGGTTCGGATTGCCGAACAGCTGACGCGCCGCCGTGGTCACCGCGCTGACCGGGTTCCAGTTGGCGATCGTCCGCAGAACCGAGGGCATATGCGCGGTCGGGACCAGGGCGTTGGAGACGAAGGCCAGCGGGAACAGGATGATCAGCCCGAGGCCCTGTGCCGACTCGGCATCCTGGCTGACCAGCCCGAGGCAGGCGCAGCCCCAAGACACCGCGTAGCTGAAAAGCAGGAAGATCCCGACGCCGGCCACGGTCGAGCCGAGCGAGGCGTCGGGACGCCAGCCGACCACGAATCCGGTCGCGATCACGATCGCAGCGCACAGAGCCGCGCTCAGCAGGTCGCTCAGCGATCGCCCGACGAGCACCGACGGCTTCCAGATCGGCAGCGTCCGGAATCGGTCGATCACGCCCGTCCGGAGATCGGTGCTCAGACCGACTGCGGTTCCGATCGCTGACGTGGTCAGGTTCATGGCCAGCAATCCCGCGATCGCGAAGTCCGTGTAGTTGCCGTGGGAGACCACGACTCCGGCGCCGAACACGTATACGAACAGCAGCGTGAACAAGACCGGCTGGATCGTCACGTCGGACAGCCGGAGCGGCTCCCGCGCCAGGTGGACGAAGTTCCGCGCGGTCAGCACGGCAACGTCACGGACGGCCCCTTGCAAGCCGCCACCGACGGCCGCCGGCGCGGTCGAGATCGAGAGCGTCTCCGGAGCGGTGAACGTTTCCGTACTCATGGCCGTACCCCCTGACCCGTGAGGGCGAAGAACACGTCGTCGAGCGACGGCGGGTGCACCTGGACGTCGTCCACCGCCACCCGCGCCTGATCGAGCGCTCGGACCACCCTGGTGGCCAGGCCCGGGGCGCTGTCCACGGGCGCCCGGAGATGGCGGCCGTCGTGGGCGATGGCGATCGAGCCATCGACCAGCGGCTGCAGCGCGACTTCGGCCTCGGGGTGGGCCTCGGACAGCGTGACCTCGAGGCGCGCGCCGCCGACCTGCGTCTTGAGCTCCCGAGGCGTTCCCTCAGCGATGGCCCGACCGTGGTCGATCACCACGATCCGGTCGGCCAGCTCGTCGGCCTCGTCGAGGTATTGAGTCGTGAGCAGGAGCGTCGTGCCGTCGGCCACGAGCCGGCGGATCACCTCCCACATGCGGGCCCGGCTGGTCGGATCGAGGCCGGTGGTCGGTTCGTCGAGAAACAGAACCGGCGGGCGGGTGAGGACGCCGGCGGCCAGATCGAGGCGCCGGCGCATCCCGCCCGAGTAGGTCTTCATCACCCGGTCGGCGGCGTCGCTCAGCTCGAACTGGTCGAGCAGCTCGGCGGCCCGGGCACGCGCCTGACGCCGTCCGAGACCGCCCAGGCGGCCGATCATGACGAGGTTCTGGCGCCCGGTGAGTAGCTCGTCGAGCGTCGCGTCCTGGCCGGTCACGCCAATCCGGCGCTGCACCTGGGCCGGCTCGCGCACGACGTCGAACCCCGCCACGTGGGCGGAGCCGCCGTCCGGCACGGCCAGCGTGGTCAGGATCCGCACCGCGGTGGTCTTGCCGGCCCCGTTCGGGCCGAGCACGCCGAGGACGGTTCCGCGCGCAGCGGCCAGGTCGAGCCCCGCAAGCGCCACGGTGTCCCCAAATCGCTTGGTCAGCCCACTCGATTCGATCATCGGGTCTGGTGTCATATGATTTCCTTACCGGTCGACAAGTAATACGTCGCGGTGCCGGACGATACCCGTGTACTTACCGGTCGTCAAGTAAGCGTTCTCGACTAGACTCACCCGTGATGCCGACTCCCCCCAAGCCCTCGACCCGCGAGCGGATCCTCGACATCGCGCTCGAGCTGTTCAGCGAGCAGGGCTACGACAAGACATCGCTCCGCGACATAGCGGAGCGGCTGGGCACGACCAAGGCCGCGCTCTACTACCACTTCGAGCGCAAGGAGGACATCCTGCTCGCCCTCCACCTGCGACTGCACGAGATCGGCCGGGACGTGCTGGTCAAGCTCGACGAGCTGGAGGGAGGCCAAGCCTATGTCGAGGCGTGGCCGCAACTGATGGACGAGCTGATCGACCGGGTGGCCCAGAACCGTGAGCTGGTCCTGCTCCACCTACGCAACGCGCGCGCGCTGGAACAGATCGGCTCCGACGAGCGCCACCAGGCCGAAAACCAGGACATGCTCGAGCGGTTCGGACGGCTGTTCGCCAACCCGGAGATCCCGCTGGCCGATCGTGTCCGGATGACCTGCTCGATCGGCGCGGCGATCGCCGGGCTGATCGACGCCGATAACCGATTCGGCGACGTCGACGGCGCGGTGCTGGTCGAGCTCGTCCGCAGCTCTGTCAGGGACATGCTCACGCCGTCTGCCCACCTGAAAGTGTAGGTATGCGGAGGGATCGTTGACTTCGGTTCAGCGACTGTAGTAGCGTCGAACCGGGTCGACATGAGGCAGCGTGGCGCGGTTTGGCGGCGGTGGACGCGCGCGGCGGCGACGATCGCGGGCATAGGGTGCGCGCTGGCTCTCTCCTCGCCGGCATGGGCGACCAACGGATGGTCGGGACCCACGACGATCGACAATCCCAACCCGCCGCAGTACATCTCATGCCCGTCTTCGACGTTCTGTGTCGCGGTCGGTACGAACGGCTACGCACAGACGTATAACGGCAGTTCCTGGGGAACGCCGCAGTTCATCGATCCGAGTCTGAACCTGAGCGGCAGCCCGCTCATCTCGATCTCGTGCCCTTCGACCTCGTTCTGCGCCGCGGTCGACTTCGCCGGCTACGCGCTCACGTTCAACGGCAGCACCTGGACGCCGCGCACCCAGATCGACACGACCGGGAACAGCGTCAGCGCGGTGGGATGCGCGTCGGCCTCATTCTGCGTCGCCGGCGACGTCGGCGGCAACGGATTCGTCTACAACGGCACTTCGTGGTCGGGGCCGATCACGGTGAACAACACCTCCAACCACGAGGACATCGGGGACATCGCCTGCCCGTCGACGTCATTTTGCGTGGCCGTCGGTCAGGCGGGCTCGGTCGAGACCTCGACAAACGGTGGCACCGCCTGGACCAGTCCGCAGATCATCGGCTCGAACAACCTGACATCGGTGTCGTGTCCCTCGACGAGCTTCTGCGTCGCGGTCGACACCGCCGGCAACGCATACACCTACAACGGCGGCACCTGGAGCAGCGCCGATCCGATCGACGCCACGAACGGGCAGTTCGATGGTGGGTCACTGGACTCGGTCTCGTGCCCATCCTCCTCGTTCTGCGCCGCGATGGACGGCTTCGAGAACGTGCTCATGTTCAACGGAACGACCTGGACCGCTCCGCAGCAGCTCGAGACCGGCGCTTCCCTCCATTCGGGAGTCGCATGCGCCTCCTCGTCGTTCTGTGCCGCCGTAGACGGCGGCGGCAACGCCTTCATCTACGGCAGCGCGTCCGCCCCTCCGCCTCCGGCGACAGTCCCGGCGCCCGTTTTGGGCCAGAGCGTCGACGCCTCGCCGGTCTCCGGCGTGGTGCTCGTCAAGCCGCCGCCCGGTAAATCGCTCGGCGCAGCGGGCGACGCCGCGGCGGTGAGCAAAGGCCAGGGGTTCGTGCCCCTCACCGCGGCCCGTCAGATCCCCACCGGCTCAGAAATCGATGCCCTGAACGGCTCGCTGAAAATGGTCACCGCCACCGGCCAGGTCGGCAAGACGCAGACCGCCACCCTCGCCGGCGGCATCTTCAAGGTGACTCAGGCCCGCACCGGCATCACCAAGGGCCTGACCAACTTCAACCTGGTCGAAAGCGCCTTCCAAGGCGCCCCCAGCTACGCCACCTGCACCGCCAAGCACAAGGCGAGCGACGCCACGATCGCGAGCCTCTCCCGCAAGACCCTGCAGCTACTCAAGGTCAGCGGGCACGGCAAGTTCAAGACGACCGGCCGCTACGCCTCGGCCACTGTCCGCGGAACCGTCTGGACGATCTCCGACCGCTGCGACGGCACCCTCACGCACGCCATCCGTGACACCGTCCTGGTCGACGACTTCGCCCGCCACAAGACGATCCTCTTGCACGCCGGCCAGAGCTATCTCGCCAAGGCGCCGGCCCGGTCAAGTAGCTAGCTGCGCCGGTACTCCAGGTGCTCGACGATCCGGCGCGAGTCGCAGATCGCCTCGCCGTCGATCACCAGCACCGGCACCCTTCGCTGCCCGGTCAGGGCCTCGACCTCGGGCCGGCGCGAGCGGCGCTGAGGCACCCTCACCTCTTCGAACCCGATCCCGTCCCGGGCCAGCGCCCGCGCCACCTTCCCACAGGGACACAGCCAGTTGGTCGGCGTCGTGCAGCGGTAGAGCGTAGGCATACCTATACAGATATGTATATATGTATAGGTATGCCTACAGCCAGCCGAGCGGAGAGCGGCGGACGAAGGTGCCGGCCACGCGGAGGGCCACCGGCTGGCGGGCGCCGGGCGGGGACAGGCGGGCACCGTCGCGGTGCCGGTACCAGGCGATCGTCTCCTCCAGGCAGTCCTCGTGGGGCGAGGTCCGCCAGCCCAGCTCGCGCTTGGCCTTCGCGCTCGAGGTGGCGACGTCGAGGCCGGCAACCGGGGTCGGATCCGACGCCGGGCTGACCAGAGCCCGGACCTTGTCGCCGCGGCGAACAAGCAACCCCGTCAGGTGCGAACCGAGGAAGCCGGTGGCGCCGGTCACGAGCGTGCGGGGCAAGTCTCTCGTGCTCGTCTGGTCGTGCCGTGAAGCTAGAGGGTGAAGCCGGCGGTTGGCGCAGGTAGACGGGGAGCCGGCGCTCGGAGCTGGTGGGCGGGCGAGAACCTGACCGGCTCAGCGGTCCCGCCGGCGCCGCCGCCCACCGAAGGCAAGCGCCCCGATGGCGGCGATCCCGCCACCGAGCACGAACCCGGCAACGCCGGCACCGATCAGCACCTCGCGCTGATGGGCGCGGATCTGGGTGCGCCAGTCGGTGAGCTGGGCCACCTCGACACGCAGCCTCTCCAGCGAGGTGCCGAGCTGCTCGCGGTTCTGCTCGATCGAGGCGCGGATCTCGTCCGGGCTGCGGGTCGCCATCAGGGAAGCACGTCGCTTTTCGTAGCCACCGTGTCGCGGATCAGCTTGGCCTCGTCGATCGCCATCGTCGGAGCCGGCGCGCCGACCTTGAACTTCCGCCACGCGAACGTGAACGCGGCCACGGTGAGGATGGCCAGCACGCCAAAGACGATCAGGAACCCCAGCCAGATGTCACCGGCACCCTCGATGAAGATCGCATCGAGCGCCCAAGCGATTGTGACCAGGAGGAAAAGCACGGCAAACACCCCGAACACGGCGCCGGCAGCGACTGCCACCGTGCCCCTGAGCAGGCTCATCGCCTTCACGGTCACCTCGGTCTTGGCCAGCTCGATCTCGTCCCGGACCAGATCGGTCATCCGGTCCGAGATGTCGGTCACGGTCTGGACCAGGTTCTCGGGTCTTCCGTTATCAGCGGGCAAGGCGCTTGAGGATCAGGGCCAGCAGCAGGCCGCCGGCGAAGGCAGCCCCGGCCGCGGCCTCGGGACGTTCGTTGGCGATTGCGACCAGCCGCTCCTGGGGCGAAGCGGTACCGGCAGCGGGGGTGGGCGGGTAGGTTCCTCCCTCGGTAGAGGCGGGGGTGGGCGGGCGGGAATCCGAGTCCGCCGGCTGCGAGGCCGAGGTCTCGGTGGACTCGGGGGAATCGGCTTCTGGGGTCACTCGGGCGGCTCTTCGCCGAACACGCGCACCCAGATCATGGCTGCGAGACGCGTCGACGCGAGCGTCGCCAACGCGCCAGTTCCGGCGAGCAGGCCCGACCAGAGCAATCGCTTGAGCAGGGGACTCTCAGTCATCGAGGGGATTCAATCAGACAACGGGGCGTCGCCCTCAGGGGCCGCCGGGGCGGCGACCGCCGGACACCGGATTGCCGGCGGCCTGATGGGCGGGCACTAGTCCTGCTCCAGCCCGCGGCAGATCGTCTCAACGATCATCGTCTTGGCCCCCTCGAGCTCGTCCTCGTCGACCTCGTCGCGATCGAAGATCCACCGGGTCAGGACCTGCTCGATCGAACCATAGAAGGCGAGCGCCCCGAACTCGGGCGTGATTTCGGGCCGGAAGAGCCCGTCGGCCTGAGCCCGTGCGACGATCCCCGCGATCTGCTCGTAGGCCTCGCGGATCTTGGCCAGGTGGGTGCGGCCGAACGTGTTCGCCGCCCGGGTCACCTCAACCACGATCACCTTCATGAGCTCGGGCTCGTGGCGATAGGACTCGACGATGAAGCCGGCGATCGCCCCGAGCTTCTCTCGCGGCGAGGGCTGGGTGCGGTCCGCCTCGGCGATCGCCTGGAGCATCACGTTCCAGCGCTCCAGGAACAGGGTGTCGAGGATCTCGTCCTTGGAGGAGAAGTAGTGGTAGACGAGCCCATAGGCGACCCCGGCCTCGTCGGCGATGTCCGACACTCGGCAGGTGTGGAAGCCCTGGCGGGCGAACACCCGCATGGCCGCGTCCAGGATCACCCGGCGCTTCTCGGCGGCGGCGGTGCCCGAGGCGGCCATCAGATCCTCCAGCCGTAGGCTTCGGGCCGGCGGTGCGTGAGCGCCGGGATCCGGTGTCGCACGCGCTCGAGGATCTCGAAGCTGAGGTCGGCCACGATCACCGTTTCCGCATCTGGCGCCTGCGCGAGCACCAGCCCCCACGGATCGACGATCATCGAGCGGCCGCCGCAGCGCGGTCCCGGTGGATGGGCACCGATCTGGTTCGGCGCGACCACGAAGCATTGGTTCTCGATCGCCCGTGCGCGTAGCAGCACCTCCCAGTGATCGCGCGTGGTGGCGAGCGTGAAGGCGGCCGGCACTGTGACCACCTCGGCCCCGCGCGCGGCGAGGATCCGGTACAGCTCCGGGAAGCGGACGTCGTAGCAAATCGTCATGCCGAGCCGCACACCTCCGGCCAGCTCGGTCGCGACTACCTCGTCGCCGGCCTGTTCGGTGGCCGATTCGGCGTAGATATCGCCGTCGACCTCGACGTCGAACATGTGCATCTTGCGATACACGGCATGTAGCTCGCCGTCGGGCCCGACGTGCACGCTCGTGTTGGCGGTCTTCTCCTGGCCTTCGACCCGCTCGACCATCGATCCCGCCACCAGATCGATTCCGAGCTCGCGCGCGGTCGAGCGCGCCCAGCTGAGCGCTCGCCCGTCTAGCGACTCGGCGCCGGCGTTCATCTGCTCCGGGGTGCCGAGCACGGTCCATTTCTCGGGGAGGACGACGAGATCGGCCCCCATCGCGGCCGCCTCCCGGACGAGCCGATTGGCAGTCTCGAGGTTGCGGTCGGTGTCCTCGGTGGAGTTAAGTTGAACGGCGCCGGCGCGCACTGCGGTGTGGGTCGGGATGAGCGGCGAGATTCCGGTCGATTGACCAGTCAGTCAGCCGAGTTTACCCCGCCCGTCCACGCCTCATGCCACGAGTCTCCACGCTTCGTGCCACAACCCTCCGCAGCGTCATGCCATGAACGAGGCCTCGCCGGCGTCGGCCAGCCCCGCCACGGCCCCCGACGCGAGCAGCGCCTCGATCTCCGCGTCACTGAAGCCGGCCTCAGCCAGGACCGCGGCCGTGTGCTCCCCGAGCCCGGGACCTGGCGCGCGCCGGGGGTCGCCCGGCGTTCGGCTCAGCTTTACCGGCACGCCGAGGAGACGAACCGGCCGTTCAGCGCCCGGCTGGTCGAGCTCCACCACCATCTCCCGTGACGCGACGAGCTCGGAGTCGAGCGCCTGGTCGAGGTCCATGACCGGCTCGAGGCAGCAGTCGTGGTCGGCGGCGAAGGCCCGCCAGTCCTCGCGCGTGCGCGCGGCGAACACCTCGCAGAGCGCGCGATGCGTATCTGACCCGGGTGGATCGAAGGCGCGTTCGAGCAGATCCTCCCGCTCCACCCCAACGCAGAATGTCGTCCAGAACTTGGGCTCGAGCGCCCCGAGGGTCACGTAGCCGTCGGCGCACCGGTACGGCCGGTAGCACACGATCCCACCGGCCAGTCGCAGGTCGCCCCGGCGCGGCGTTGGCCCGCCGGCCAGGAACTCGCCGGCGAGCATGGCCAGGAACGAGAGCGAGCCGTCGAACATGGAGCAGTCGACGAGTTGCCCCTGACCGGAGCGATCGCGCTCGCGCAGAGCGGTCAGGATCCCGACCGCCGCCATCAGCGCGCCGCCCCCGAGGTCGGCGATCTGGGCCGCCGAGGACACCGGCGGACCATCGGCCTCCCCGCTGAGCCCGAGGATCCCGTTCAGGCCCAGGTAGTTGAGGTCATGTCCCGAGCGATCGCGCGCCGGGCCGTCCTGGCCGTAGCCCGTGATCGCGCAGTAGACGAGCCCCGGATTCTCCTCGCGCAGCCGCTCGTATCCAACACCGAGGCGGTCGAGCACTCCCGGCCGGAACGATTCGAGCAGCACATCCGCGTCGCGGACCAGCCGTAGGAGGACCTCCTTCCCCGCCTGCGTTTTCAGATCGATCCGGATAGAGCGCTTGCCGCGGTTGAGCGACAGGAACAGAGCGCTCCGGGCGCTCGGCTCGACCCCCTCGTAGAACGGGGGCGCCCAGCGGACGTAGTCCCCTAGCCCGGCGTCCTCGACCTTGATCACGTCGGCGCCGAAGTCGGCCAACAGCAGCGAGCAGAAACCGCCGGGAAGGAGCCGGGTTAGATCGAGGACCTTGAGCCCGTCAAGCGGCAGGTTCATGGAGGCCAATCCCGAGGAGCGCACGCGCCTCTTCCACGGTGGCCGGGCGCCGACCGAGCTCCTCGGTCAGGCGCCGCGCCGCCGCGATCAGATCGCCATTCGAGCGCGCCATCTCTCCGTTCGGCAGATAGAAGTTGTCCTCGAGGCCGACCCGGACCGAACCGCCCAGCGTCAGCGCCGCCGCTACCAGCATCCACTGGTCGCGCCCGATGCCGATGACCCCCCAGTGGTGTTTTGGACCCCGCCCACCCACCCCTACCGCCGGCATGTTGTCGGCCATCGCTGCCACGTTGCGCGCACTCGCCGGCACACCCCCCACCACCCCCATCACGAAGTCGGCGTGGAGCGGCGCCTCCAGCAGCCCCATGTCGACGAGCGGCGCGAGCGAGCCCACGTGGCCGAGATCGAAGCACTCATGCTCAGGCTTGATCTCGAGTCGCCGCATCGCCTCGAGCAGTTCGATGATCTCGTCGAACGGATTCGCGAACACGAACTTGAACACGAAGTCCTTGCGGCTGCGCGAGTACTTCGCGTAGTTCATCGACCCCATATTCAGGGCCGCGACCTCCGGCCGCCCGGCCTCTAGATACGCGATACGTTTCGCCACCGGCACGCCAACGGTGCCGGTCGAAAAATTCACGATGACGCCGTCGCCCACCTCGGCGCGGATCGCGTCGCGGATCGCCACAAAGTCCTCGATTTCATACGAGGGCGTCCCGTCCGGTCGCCGGGCGTGGATGTGGATATGGACGCCGCCCTCCGCGACGATCCGCCGCGCCTCGGCCCCGTATTCCTCGGGCGTGTAGGGGATCGCCGGGCACTGCTCGCGGTTGGCGATCGCACCGCTGATCGCGCACGTAATAACGACCGGGTCCTCGAGGCTCATGGGACACTCACACCGGCACCACTCCGGATCGCTTGAACGGGCGTTCGACCCGCTTGCCGGCGGCCATCTCGAGCGCTCGGCAGATCGTCGCGCGCGTCTCCCGCGGGTCGATCACATCGTCGATCATGTCGTTGCCGGCAGCTATGTAGACGTCGATGATCTGGCGGAAGTTCTCGATCAGCTCCCGTTTCTTGGCCACAGGGTCCTCAGCCTCCTGCACCTGCTTGCGGAAGATGATCTCGACCGCGCCCTCGGCGCCCATCACGCTGATCTCGGCCGAGGGCCAGGCCACGATCAAATCGGGCTCGTAGGCCCGGCCGCACATCACGTAGTAGCCGGCGCCGTATGCCTTGCGCAGCACAACCGTGATCTTGGGCACGGTGGCGTTCGCGGTGGCGTACAGCATCTTCGCGCCGTGGCGGATGATGCCGGCCTCCTCGACCTTGGTGCCGACCATGAAGCCGGGGACGTCCATCAGGTAGATGAGCGGCAGGCCGTAGGCGTTGCACAGGTTGATGAACCGGGCCGCCTTGTCGGCGGAGTTGTTGTCGAGGATCCCGCCAAGCTGGCGCGGTTGGTTGGCCACGATTCCGGCCGGACGGCCCCCGAACCGGGCCAGGCAGGTGATGATCGTCTTGGCCCACTGGGGCTTTAGGTCGAAGTAGACGCCGTCGTCGACGATCCGGCGGATCACCTCGTACATGTCGTACGGCTTGCGGTTCGACTCCGGCAGCACGTCGAGCAGCTCCTCGTCGCCGCGATCGACGGGGTCGTCGGTCTGAACCAGAGGTGGGGGCTCCTCGCAGTGCTGCGGGAAGTAGCTCAAATAGGCCTTGATCGCCTCGATGCAGGCCTCGTCGGACTGGACCTCCAGGTCCCCCACCCCCGACTTGCGGCAGTGCACCCGCGAGCCGCCGAGCTCCTCCTGGGTGACGTCCTCGCCGACCGCGGCGCGCACCAGATGCGGGCCGGCGAGCGCCATCGATCCCCGCCCGGCCACCATCGGCACGAAGTCGGCGAGCCCGGGAATGTAGGCGGTACCGGCGGCGCACGGTCCCATGAGCGCGGCGACCTGCGGGATCACCCCCGAGTTGATCACCTCCTCGCGGAACAGCTGCCCCGTCCCGGCGAACAGCGATCCGACCGCCTCCTGGATGCGCGCGCCGGCCGAGTCGAGCAGCCAGATCATCGGGATGCGCTTGGTCAGCGCCAGCTCGCGCAGCCGGGCGACCTTCAGCTCCCCGGTCATGCCCATCGAGCCGGCCATCACCGTGAAGTCGTAGGCGGCGACCGCGGCCAGCCGACCGTCGATCTTGCCGTACCCGGTGATCACCCCGTCGGCGGGCGCTTCGCGACCGTCCATCGCCCGCTGGGAAGAGTGGGGTCGGCCATGGATGCCCAGTTCGACGAATGTGCCGTGGTCGATCAGCAGCGCGACCCGCTCGCGCGCGGTCAGCTTCTCGGCGGCGTGCTGCGCGGCGATCTTCTCGGGGCCGCCGCCCAGCTTGATCTCCTCGCGCCGGGCGGCCAGGTCCGCGGCGAGCGGACGAAGCAGGCTGGTCGACGAAGGGGCGTCGGTGGCCATCGGTCCAAGTGTCCCTAACCGAACGGGAGGCCGTCGAAGCTGGCCGGCGGTCCGGGCTGCCATTTGGGAAACGGCATGTACGGGCGGTCGAATGGCCCGGCCTCGGACTCCACGCTCGCTCCGTGGCCGAGCGCCAGCTCTGAGCGGATGTAGACGGCGCTACCCCGATGCTCGCGTCCGCCCGCCATGAAGATCACGCAGGGGCCGTCGCCGGCGCCGACGAAGATGTGCTCGGTGCCGGGCGGGCAGTGGAGGAAGTCCCAGGCCCGCATCCGCCGCTCGACACCTTCGAGGATCGCGATGCATTCGCCGGCGAGCACGAGGAAGTCCTCCTGGTCGCGCTCGTGGTGGTAGAGCCCGTTGGGCTGTCCGGGGCGGAGCACGTGGATCGTGTAGCCGACATGCGGGAAGCGGACCGCATCGCCTTCGAACACGCACGCCTCGCCGAAGTACTCGTTGGTCATCCACGCCGCGTCGCGGACGTTGACCACGAACCAGCCCTCGTCGGCGGCGGTCAGGCCGTACTCCGTCTGCTCGAGCCTCGCCTCGGGCACCACGCCTCAGCGTCCCTTCCACTCCGGGTCGCGTTTCTCGAAGAAGGCGCGCACGCCCTCCTGGATGTCCTCTGTCGAAAAGGCGATGGTCAGCTGGGAGCGCAGGAAGTCCAGCGCATCGAGGAACGCCATGTCCTGCTGTCTGAACATCGCGTCCTTGCCGAGCTTCATCAACACCGGCGATTTGCCGGCGAGTTTCTCGGCCCACTCGCGCACGCCGGCCTCGAATTCCTCGGGGGCGAACACCTTGTTGACGATCCCGATCCGCTCGGCCTCGGCGGCGGAGATCTGCTCGCCGAGCAGCAGCAACTCGTTGGTCTTCTTGCGTGGGACGTTGCGGTAGATCAGGGCCATGATCATGAACGGGAACACGCCGACGTTGATCTCCGGGGTGCCGAACCGCGCGCCCTCACGGGCCAGAATCAGGTCGCAGGCCAGCGCGATCCCGAGCGCGCCAGCCAGCACGTGCCCGTTGGCAGCGCAGATGGTCGGCTTGCCGAGCTCGCCGATCAGCCGGAACAGGCGCGGAAAGCGCTCGGTCCCGAAGTGCTTGTGCGCGAGCGGCACGTCGGCCGCGAAGCCGGCCAGGTTGGCCCCGGCCGAGAAGATCCGCTCGTGCGTCGAGGTGAGCACCACGCACCGCACGTCCGGATCGTCCCGCGCCTGCGAGAAGGCCGCGATCAGCTCGTCGAGCAGCTCATCCGACAGTGCGTTGCGCGTCTCCGGCTGATCGAGCGCGATCGTCGCCACGCCGACGTCCGAGGTCTCGTAGCGCACGGTCGCGTAGGACATCCGCCCGGAAGCCTACGCGCGTGCGGACAGCTACGGCTTTGGCCACCGGTCACCTGCATGCCACGGCTCCGGTAGCGTCCAGCGCCATGCCCACCGCAGACGTCCTCAAACCCGACTTCGCCACCCGGCGCAGTCACTTCATCTTCACCGACGACCACGACCAGTTGCGCGAGTCGATCCGCCGATTCGCGATCAAGGAGCTCCAGCCCCACGCCGATGAGTGGGAGGAGACGACGTTCCCGGATTGGGTCTTCGAGCGGATGGGCGAGCTCGGCTTCCTGGGGCTCGACAAGCCGGTGGAGTACGGCGGGCAGGGCGGTGACTACTACACCTCGCTGGTGCTGGCCGAGGAGCTCGTGCACGCGCACTGCGGCGGGCTCGGGATGGGCGTCGCGGTCCAGACTGACATGACGATCCCGCCGATCCTCAAGTTCGGCACCGAGGAGCAGAAGCAGGCGTGGGCGGTGCCGGCCATCGCCGGCAAGAAGATCCTCTGCCTCGGCATCACCGAACCCGACGCCGGCTCCGACGTGGCCGGGATTAAGACCAGGGCGGTCTACGACGAAGCGACCGGCGAGTACGTCATCAACGGCTCCAAGACGTTCATCACCAACGGCCATCGCGCCCACTGCATCGTGCTCGTAACCAAGACCGCTGCCGACTTGGGTTCCCACCCACCCACCCCCCAACCGACCCATGACGGCTTCACGCTCCTCCTCGTCCCGATGGACGCGCCGGGTGTGATCCGCGAGAAACGCCTGGAGAAGCTCGGCATGCACGCCTCGGACACCGCGCTGCTCGCCTTCCAGGACGTGCGCGTGCCGTCCTCTGCGGTCCTCGGACAGATCGGCAAGGGCTTCTACCACATCATGTGGGAGCTCCAGGGCGAGCGCCTGATCGGCGCCGCCGGCTCCGTCGCCGGCGCCCAGCACGTGTTCGATCGCACGCTGGCGTATGCCAAGGAGCGCACCGCCTTCGGGCGGCCGATCGGCCGCTTCCAGGCGATCCGCCACAAGTTCGCCGAGATGGCGACCAAGATCGAGACCGCCCGTCAGATGGTCTACACGACCGCCTGGCGGTTCGAGAACGGCGAGTACCCGGTCCGCGAGATCACCATGGCCAAGCTGTACGCCGCGCGGATCGCCGTCGAGGTCGCGGACGAGTGCATTCAGATCCACGGCGGCAACGGCTACATGAAGGAGTACGGCATCGAGCGGTCCTGGCGGGATCTGCGCCTGAACCGGATCGGCGCCGGCAGCGACGAGATCATGCTCGAGGTGATCGGCCGCTCCTACGGCCTGTAGACCCGCCCCGCGCGATGGCGCGAGGCAGGCCTTATCGCTACCAGCTCCGCATGGGGTCGACGTACACGTCGTCGATCTGCGAGTTCCCGGTGAGGGCGGTGAAGCGCAGGGCGACCTGCGGCGTGCCCAGTCCGAGCAGGCCGTTGACCACACTCTGAACCTGAGAGGCGGTGAGCATCGGCAGCAGCGTCGGCTGCCAGGTCGAGCTCAGCGCCACGGCGCCGATCGGGATCGCCACCGGGCCGAGCAGCGGTTCCTTGTAGACGACGGAGACGAGCACGGTCGAGAGCAGGCCGTTGTTGCGGGCGAAGAAGCGGAACGTGGGGTCGGCCCAGTCGACGCACGTGTACGGCGACTGGACGCTGCCGCCGGCGGGCAGGTCGACGGAGTATTTCCCAACCGATCCCGTAACCCCGAACGGCTCACTGCCGCTCACTCTCGCGGCGCCGCCGCTGAACGTCCAACCCGTCAGGCTGCCCTCGAAGGAGCCACCCGGGACAAGCTTGTAGTAGTTCGAGTCGCCCCAAGAAGCGAACGGCTGCGTGAGCGTGGCGTTGTCGCACGGATCGGTGTTGATCAGACCCGCGGCCCGCGCAGACGTGGCGGAGACGCAGACCATCGCCAGAGCGCCGAGCAACCCCATGAGAAACAGGCGCCGGCGAGACGGAAGTAGAGACGCAAGCAGAACTGACACGTATAGCCCTCCATGGCTGTACTGGCAGCCGAGCTATCTCACACCACGTGAGACCTCTGGCTTTGCGTCCCCGGCTCGCGCCAGGTTTGCCCTTTTCAGTTGGGTTACGCCAGGGAAATCGGGCGGACGAACCTCGCTCGACAGCGACCCCGACGAATCTGGACGCTTGTACGAGGAATAGGGAGGTTTTGTACTCGCGCGCTAAGGCTCCAGGCCGCTTGGATCGATACCCCGACCGACATGTCATTTGAGCCCAGCTTCGAGGAGCAGGAGCTCCTGGCAGACACATTCGAGCGCGAGGGATCGCGCATGAGCGAGCGCGAGCTCCTGGCGAGCCTGCTCATCGCCGCGACGTTCGTGGCCGCGGTGGCCGGCGTCTGGGCGCTCGCGCCTCCGCACGGCTTCGCGATCTTGCCGGCGGTCGTGTGCCTGCTCATCCTGGTGCTGGCGACGCTCGTGCGCTTCGACACGCCGGTGGGTTTCACGGACGCAACCCAGCTGGCGTTCGTGCCGCTGCTCTTCGCGATGCCGCTCGCGGTCGTGCCGATCGCCGTCGTCCTCGGACTGGCGATCGCCGCCGTGCCGTCCCTGAGAGCCGGCGAGCTGCGACCCATTCGTCTGCTGCAGATTCCGGGCAACTCGTTCCTGGCGGTCGGCCCCGTCGCCGTCCTCGCGATCGCCCACGTCGAGCCACGCGACGCCGGCGCGGCGCTCCTGCTCGCGGCGCTGGCCGCCCAATTCGCCGTCGATCTGGGTGTCTCGGCGCTGCGCTACTCGATCGTTCGCGGGACGACCTTCGCGTCGGTGGTGCGCGCGAGCTGGGTTTACGTCGTCGACGCAGCGCTCTCGTGCGTCGCGCTCGTCGTCGCCGAGGACATCCACACCGCCCCGCTCGCCGCCTTGTCGCTGGTTCCGTTGCTCGGCCTGCTCGCGATGTTCGCCCACGAGCGCCACCGCCGATTCGAGAGCATGCTCGAGCTCTCGAGCGCCTACCGCGGCACCGCGCTCGTCCTGGGCGACGTGATCGAGGCCGACGACGGCTACACGGGCGAACACTGCAAGAGCGTGGTCACCCTGGCCCTCGAAATGGCCGGACACCTCGGCCTGAGTCCCGAGCGCCAGCGCAACCTCGAGTTCGCCGCGCTCCTGCACGACGTCGGCAAGATCGCCATCCCCAAGGAGATCATCAATAAGCCCGGCAAGCTCGACCCGTACGAGTGGACGATCATCAAGACCCACACGCTCGAGGGCCAGAAGATGCTCGAGCGGGTCGGAGGTTTCATGCGCGAGGTGGGGCTGATCGTTCGCTCCCACCACGAACGCTGGGACGGCGCCGGCTACCCCGACGGCCTCGCCGGCGAAGCGATCCCGCTCGAGGCCCGCATCATCTCTTGCTGCGATAGCTGGAACGCGATGCGGACCGACCGCCCGTACCGCCAGGCACTTGCCTACGATGTCGCCGTCGCCGAGCTCGCCTCGAACGCGGGCAAGCAGTTCGACCCAATGGTGGTCGAGAGGTTCCTGGCGTTGACGGCGCCCAGCGAGCGGCCTCAAGGAGTCCAGAGCCGTGTCCAGACCCACGCCAGGACGGCTTCCTCGGCCCGGACCCCGGCGGGGCTGATCGCGTCGCCTGCCGACGGCTAGGGCCCGGCAGCGCGGCCCGGGACCGACCTCTCTATCTTTAATAATCGCTGGCTATTGCTGAAGCACCGTTTTACGGTGTAGCATCTGTTAATCTGCGTCCTACTCCGGAGTTCTGCCCCCGTTCCGGAGGGTCCATCTCCGCTCCGCCGAGGAGCGGCCGCTTGCGCGAGCGGTGCCCTCACGGCAAATTCCGAGAACCGTCTCGGGTGGATCAGAACATGACCGTGACCCTGACAGCAAGCACCGGTGCGAAGATCCTCGTGTGGCGCGAGGAGGACATGTTCGCCGCATTGCGGGCCGGTGCTTCCGAAGAGGCCCAGGTCTGCTTGGGAATCGACCTGTTCGAGGTGGTAGCCGAGCTTGCCGGGCTCGATCTCGACGACACCGACCAATCGGACGAGGCGACCCGGCTGGCCGACGACGCTCGCCAGCGCCTGTCGTCCATGCCAAGCCACCGTCGCGTGTAGCCGGGCGGACGAAGGCCCGAGCGGCTCCCCACCGGCCCAGCAGCCACAGACTCGACGCCAGTAGTGGACCGAATCCGGGTAGTCCCCGCCGGTGATGGAATCCGTTCGAGGTCAGCTACTGGTGGCCGGGCCGGCATTACTGGATCCGAACTTCTGGCGGACGGTCGTGCTCGTCGTCGAACACACTGAGGATGGCGCGCTGGGTCTGGTGCTCAACCGACCCTCGGAGACCAGCGTCGGGGAGGCGGTGCCCCAACTCGGCGAGATGCTGGACACGGGTGAGCGGTTGTTCATCGGCGGGCCGGTCCAACCGTCCGCGGTGATCGTCCTAGCTCAGTTCGAGGATCCGACCGACGCCGCGCTGCTGGCGTTCGACGACGTCGGCGTGCTCGGGACTGGACCCTCATCCGAAGATCTCTCGGTCGGGGTCCGAGTGGGCCGGGCCTTTTTAGGCCACGCCGGCTGGGGCCCAGGACAGCTGGACGGTGAGCTCGAGCGAGGTGACTGGATCCTCGAGCCGGCGCGGCTTGGGGATGCGTTCGCCGAGGAGTCGAAGGAGCTTTGGTCGGAAGTGCTGACGCGCAAGGGCGGGAGCTATGCGCTCGTGGCGCGCATGCCCGCCGATCCGTCGATGAACTGATGCGGGCCGCGAGGCCGAAGGCCTCGTCGGTGCGGCCCGCGGCATCACTCATCTCGGCGGCCCACCGACCGGGCATCTACGATCAAAGCCATCGTGCACGACCATTCGCACGGGCACGACCACGTCCGTGGCCGCGATGCCGACCGGCGCTCACTGGCGGTGGCGCTGGTCCTGATCCTCGCGTTCATGGCGATCGAGATCGTCGCCGGGATCCTGTCCTCGTCGCTGGCGCTCCTCTCGGACGCGGGCCACATGCTGACCGACGCTGCGGCGCTCGCGATCTCGCTCGCGGCGGCGCGTCTGGCGACCCGTCCGGCCTACGGATCGATGACGTACGGCCTGGGGCGGGCCGAGATCCTGAGCGCCCAGGCCAACGGACTCACGCTGCTCGTCCTCGCCTGCCTGATCGTGTACGGCGCGATCGTGCGCCTCGTCTCGCCTCCGGCGGTTCACGGCGGCGTGGTACTGGCAGTCGCGCTGGCCGGAGTCGTGGTCAACCTGCTCGTGGCGCGGATCCTGGGAGGCGACCACGGCCACGACCACGGACGCAGCCTGAACGTAGAGGGCTCCTACCGGCACATCCTCACCGACCTGTACGGCTTCATCGCGACCGCGATCGCCGGTGCGGTGATCCTGGCCACCGGGTACGACCGTGCGGACGCAATCGCGTCGCTGCTGATCGCCGGGCTGATGCTGCGCGCCGCCTACGACCTGCTCAGGGCCTCCGGCCGAGTGTTCATGGAGGCCGCCCCAGCCGGGCTGAATCCAGCTGAGATCGGGCACGCGCTGGCCGCTCACCCCGGGGTCGTCGAGGTCCACGATCTGCATGTGTGGGAGGTCACCTCGGGTTTCGCGGCGCTCTCGGCGCACGTCGTGGTGCGGGCCGGCGACGACTGCCACGAGCTCCGCCGGTCGCTCGAGAGTCTGCTCGACGAGCGCTTCCACATCCACCACACGACGCTCCAGGTCGACCACGAGGCGGCGCCGCTGCAGATCGAGGTCACGCCGCGGTCCGGCACCCGCTGACTCGTGGACCCGTCCGCACTAGACTCGGCCGGCATGAAGGTCGTGAAACCTGGTGCCGACCGGGACGTGCCACGTGGGGTGGTCGGCGGTAGCGAGATCTCGCAGGCCACCACCGGCGCCCAGAACATCTACATGGCGGTGTTCCGCGTGCCTCCCGGGGCGCAGTCCCGGCCTCACTACCACGAGGGGTGCGAGAGCGCCGTGTACATGCTGTCGGGCAGCCTGCGCGTCAAGTGGGGCGATCGACTCGAGCACGAGCTGATGCTCGAGCCCCGCGATCTGGTCTACGTGCCGCCTCGGGAGACCCACGTCCTCGAGAACGTCTCGGACACAGAGCCGGCCGAGTACGTCGTCGCACGCGACTCACCGCTCGAGGACGCCGTGATCGTCCCTTGGGCCGAGGCGCCCGAGACGAGCCTTCCCAGCTAGATGATGGATTCCGCGGGCCGCACCGACGAGGCCTTCGGCCTCGCGGCCCGCCGCGCCCCCGGCCACTAGCGGCCCGGATCGAGCACGATGTAGTTGCCGTCGTCGAGCACGATCACACCACCGTGTACCAGCACTCGGTCGGCCTCGGCCGGCCCGGCTAGGAGCGCCGCCTTGCTGAGCGCCTCCGCCGCCATCGCTGTCGGCGCGAGCGCCGTGACCTGAACGATGCCCGTGTAGGCAGGCAAACCGGTGGCCGGATCGAGCAGGTGGTGGGCAACGGTTCCATCCGGGCCGAACCAGCTCCGCTTGCCGATGCCACTCGTCGCGACCCCGCCGGTGCGGCGCTGAAACGTGTGGAGGATCCCGTCGTCGAACGGGCTCGCCACGTGGACCTCGCGCACAGGCGCGAGCCTTCCGCCCAGCCGCAGATCGCCGGCGCATTCGACGACGAACGCGTCGTAGCGGGACAGCGCCGCCGCCAGCTCATCGGCGAACACGCCCTTGGCGATTCCGCCCGGATCGATCCGCACCCCCTGCGGGCGGGTCACCGAGCTTGTGCGGCGGTCCGTCCGCACGTGCCGCCAGCTCTCCCGCGGCGACGGTCGGCCCGGACGGCGCGCCGGCGCCTGCGCGAGGGCGTCGAGCAGCGGGAGGCCGGGCTGGTCGAAGTGCGCGTCGTATCCGGCGCGTTCGATCTGATCGAGCAGCGTCGGATCGACCAGGCCGCCCGTCGCCTCCGCAGCCCGAATCGCGGCCTCGACGACGCGCCGCATTATCGGACTGACGGCCACGGTCTCGGCCGGGTCGTCGTTCAACCGAGCCAGCTCGCTGTCCGGTGTAAAGCGCGAGAACTGGTCGTGCCACTCGAGCAGTCGCCGGCGCGCCACGAACACCGCAGCGGCCGCCTCATGGGCCAGGGCGTCGGCCACGATCACCGTGCACTGAGACCCGAAGCACTCGAATGTCTCGCGCTGCTCGGTCGATGCGGCGAGGGTGACGCTCATGACTGGCTCGTCGTGACGCTGCTCACGCCACTGCTCGAGCCGCCGTTCTGCGAGCTCGACGACGTGTCGCTCGAGCTCGAGGACGTGTTGCTCGAGGTCGAAGCGGTGCCCGCGCTCGTGGTCGCGGCGGTGGTGCTCGCCGACGAGTTCTTGGCCAGCGCTGGGTCGTGGCCCGAGACGAGCACGATCGTGATCAGTAGCCAGCTCGCGACGAACAGGGCCAGCGCGCCCGCGATGATGCGCCGGCGGAGCGCCCGGGCACGGGCCAGCCGCGTCTGCCTCATCGCCTGGCCGCGGGCGCGCGCGGCAGCGGGGTCGTTATCAGTCATCGGTGTTGCACCTCGGAGTCGTGATCGGGAAACGCGTCGAACATGCCCGGTCAGCTTCGACGTCGCCCGTAGCAGCAGTGTGAGCGAGGACTAAGAGGTTCCTATGAGGGTGAGGCGGGCCCGAACTCTGCCCCGAGCTCGAACAGGCAGCCATCGAAATAGTCCCCGGCCCGTGACACCAGGTAGCAGACGAGCTCGGCGAGATCGTCGTCGCTCGTTGCAGCACCCGGGGCGATCGCCACCGCCGTCACGCCGTAGCGCGCCCACTCGACCGACAGGGTGCGGGCCAGGTTATCCAGCGCCGCCCGAGCCGCCGCGGCGAACGGGCCGAGATCGCGCCGCGGGGCGATCAACAGCACTTTGCCGGCGCCCGCCGGGATCAGCGCCCCGGTGGCCACCGCCCGCGTCGCCACCCACGCCCGCTCGCTCGCCTCGCGCAACGCCGACTCGCCGCCGGCGGCAAAGCCGGGTCCAGCGTCGTAGATCAGGGCGTGGATCGGCGCCTGCTGGGCCGCCCAGTCCCTCGCCCGGTCTTCGTCGAGCGTCAGATTGAGATCGAGCAGCCGCGCGCCCGCCCCGCTCAGCGCGTCGATCACAACACGGGGCGGAGCGCCCGCGAGCGCTACCGCGCGCGTGGACAGAAGACCCTGACGCAGGACGGTCATTCCGTGCGGACCGTACCCGGTGACGCGGCCGCGGTCGCGCAGTAGCATCGGCGCGACCAGCGAGGAAGGAGCCAACCACGATGCTGTCCTACGCTCAGGGCGTCAGTCCCCAGCCACTGCTTGGCGAGACGATCGGCGACAACCTGCACCGGACGATCGCGCGCGTGCCCGACGCCGAAGCGCTCGTGTCCTATCGCCAGGGGGCGCGCTACACGTACGCCGAGTTCGGCGAGGCAGTGGACCGGCTCGCCGGGGGCCTGCTTGCGGCCGGCTTGAGCAAGGGCGAGCGGGTCGGGGTGTGGAGCCCGAACCGGGCCGAGTGGGCCCTGATCCAGTACGCGACAGCCAGGGCCGGCGTGATTCTGGTCAACATCAACCCGGCCTATCGCACCAGCGAGCTCGAGTATGCGCTCGCGCAATCCGGCTGCCGCTGGATCTTCGCTACCCAGCAGCTCAAGGACGCGGATTTTGTGGCCATGGTCGACCACGTCCGGTCCGGACTGCCGGCGCTTGAGCGAGCGATCTTCTTCGACACGCCGGATTGGGAAGAGGTCGCCTCGGGCGCCGGCTTCACCGGCGATCTCCACGCCCATGCTGATGAGCTCGACTTCGACGATCCGATCAACATCCAGTACACGAGCGGCACCACCGGCTTCCCCAAGGGGGCGACGCTCACCCACCACAACATCCTCAACAACGGTTACTTCGTCGGCTTGACGCTCGACTACTCAGAGCGCGACCGGGTGTGCATCCCGGTGCCGCTCTATCACTGCTTCGGCATGGTGCTGGGGAACCTGGCCGCGACGTCGCACGGTGCGTGCATGGTGTTTCCCGCTGAGACCTTCGAGCCCGGAGCGACACTCGAGGCGTGCGCGCAGGAGCGCTGCACCAGTCTCTACGGGGTGCCCACGATGTTCATCGCCGAACTCGCCCACGAGCGCTTCTCCGAGTTCGACCTCGGCTCGTTGCGTACCGGGATCATGGCGGGCTCGCCCTGCCCGATCGAGGTGATGAAGCGCGTCAGCTCCGAGATGGGCATCGATGAGATGAGCATCGCGTTCGGGATGACGGAGACCTCGCCGGTCACGACCCAGGTGCGCTGCGACGACACGCTCGAGAACCGCTGCGGCACCGTAGGCCAAGCCTTGCCACACGTCGAGATCAAGATCGTCGATCCGGTCACCGGACGGACGGTCCCACGTGGGGAGCCGGGCGAGTTCTGCGCACGGGGCTACGTGGTCATGCAGGGCTACTGGAACGACCCCGAGCGCACCGCGGAGGCGATCGACGTGCAGCGCTGGATGCACACCGGTGACCTGGCGACGATCGACGAGCAGGGCTACGTGCGAATCGTCGGCCGGATCAAGGACATGGTCATCCGGGGAGGCGAGAACGTCTACCCGCGCGAGATCGAGGAGTTCCTCTACACCCACCCGGCGGTGGCCGACGTCCAGGTGATCGGAGTGCCCGACGAGCGCTACGGCGAAGAGCTGATGGCGTGGGTGATACTCCGGACCGGGTCAGTCGTCAGCGAGGAGGAGATCCGCGAGTTCTGCAAGGGCCAAATCGCGCACTTCAAGATCCCCCGCTACGTCAAGCTCGTCGACTCGTTCCCCATGACCGTCACCGGCAAGGTGCAGAAGTTCAAGATGCGCGAGGTGGCGATCGAGGAGCTCGGGCTGGGCCAAGCCGCCGCGATCGCCACGGCCTAGGACTTGGATCCCGCCCACCCGCTTCGCGGCATCCCTGGAGCCGCGGGGGTGGGAGGCGGGAACCCCAATCAACCGGGCGTCCACGCCCGGCGGCGCGCTCGCGCCGCCCGCCGGGCACCCTGCCGCCCGTGGCTCGCCAGCTCCGCGTGCAGTTCCCGGATCTGCTCCAGGACGTAATCCGCCACCGCTTGCTGCTGCTCGCGGCTGGACTGCTCAACCACCTCGAACCGGAACGGCTCGCCGTACTGAACCGTCACCTTGGGGAACTGCAGTCGCTTCCAGTTACGCACCTGGTAGGAGCCGAGGACGGCCACAGGAACCACCGGCGCGCCCGATTCGAGGGCGAGCCGCCCGATTCCCGGACGGGCCTCGTCGGCGATCTGCCCGGTGCGTGACCGGCCCCCCTCGCAGTACATCACGACGGCTCCGCCGCGCTCGAGGATGCGGAAGGCGGTGATGAACGCCTCCTCGTCCTGCTGGCCGCGCCGGACCGGGAATACCCCTCCGTGACTGAAGATCCAGGCACCGACCCCCTTGAACAGCTGCGACTTGCCCATGAACTGAATCCGCCGGCGGATGAACGCGCCGGTGAAGAAGTGGTCCATGAATGAGGCGTGGTTGGGCGCGAGGATGATCGGGCCGTTGGGCACCCTCTCGCTCCCGAAGCCGCGCGCCCGGTAGGCGATCACGGCCCAAATCACGGTCAGCACCCGGGTCGGCTCATACACCTTGGCCTCGGGCGGGTGATCCCGGACCATCTGGTGGTAGCGGTCGAAGTGCTCCTTCGGCCTGGGGTCCTTGTAGACCTGCGGCTTGATCTCGACGTCGGGCATGGAGCTCGGGCCGGCTAGCCCGTGAGCGGAAGCACCATCGTTGGCCTCTCGATCTCGTGATCGTCGGTGGTCGAGATGACCGCGGTCCCGATCGCGAAGAACTCGATCACGTGCGAGCCCCAGCCGTGGCTGCGCTCGACGATCCGGGCCCCGACGATGCCGCCGGCCTGAAGCTCGTCGGTCTCCCGCTGCATGCGCTCCATCGCGAGCTCTCGAGCCTGGTACAGCGCCTGGGTGTAGTTCACCATCTCCACGTTCCGTCCCACCTGCTTCAGCGAGGCCAGCATGCCCTGGCGACCGACGTGATACACGCAGTTGCCCATCACCAGCCCGACCGGACGGTAGCCGGCACGCAGCAGGGTGGCGAAGTCCTGCCCGCTCAGGTCCGAGGTGAATGGGCGCCCATTGGGCGCGCGATGCAGCACGCCGGCGCGGTGCTTGACGGCGGTGCCGACCGCGATGAACTCGGCCAGATCGGCGCCCCAGTCATAGCGGCCGATGTCGAGCCGGACGCCCACGATCCCGTCGGCCCCGAGCTGGTCGGCCTCCTCCTCCATGCGCGTCATCGCGAGCTCGCGCGCGTGATACATCGCCTGGGTGAGCACGCCCAGCTCCTGGCTCTGGTTCCACATCGCCTGCTGGAAGCCAATGTGGTAGATCGAGCTGCCGAGCACCAGCCCGAGCGGCTCGAAGCCCGACTGCTTGACCAGCAGGAATTCGTTGATCGACAGGTCGCTGGTGAAGAAGCCCCGGGCGACCTCCTGCTTCATCCGCTCGATCCGCTCTCGGCCCGAGTCGGGGATACCGGCGAGCGATCCGGCTTCATAGGTGGCTTGGTGCGGCCCCTCTTCTGGGCCGACCGTGGCCGGTGATGCGGACTGCGGCGCCTGCGCGTCGTCGTCACGTCTAAGGAATCCCATCGAGCCTCCTCGTTAGCCGGTCAGGAGCCGCTCCAGCGCCTTCCGGGTCGTTTCGCTGCGCCTTGCCTCCGTCGCTAGGGCCTCGCTGAGCGCGGCCAGCCACGCGTCGGCGTCCAGGGGTTCGTTCTTCAGGACGATCCCGCCCGACAGCTTCGAGCCCTGCGTCTGCACACTCCCTCCGTCATACCGCAACTCGAGCCGCCGATCGCCGAGATCGACGGTGATCCGGCGTACTGCCTTGGGGCCGAACATGCCGTTGCGGCGCCGTTCCACCCTGGTTCGGGCGGGCACGGCCTCCTCGAGCTTGGCGGCCAGACTCTCAACGAACGCCGTCAGGTCACTCGTGTCCGCCCGCAGTGAGGCGGCCAGCAACTCAAGATCGACTGCGCTCTCGTCGGATGACACAGCGCTCAGGCTACTCGACGTGTTTCGCGCCGTCACCGCTGGAAAGCCTCTCCCTATGACCACTCAGACCACATCGGTCCCGTACGTGGACCTGAACGACGGAAATCGTATGCCCCAGCTCGGGTTCGGCGTCTTCCAGGTGCCGGCCGAGGAGACCGCCGAGGCGGTCAGCCACGCCCTGCGCACCGGCTACCGGTCGATCGACACGGCAGCCGCCTACGGCAACGAGGATGGTGTGCGCGATGCCATTCAAGAAAGCGGCCTGGAGCGCGGCGACGTGTTCATCACCACCAAGCTGTCTAACGACAACCACGGACGCGAGGGCGCGCAGAGGGCCTTCGCGCAGAGCCTCTCGATGCTCGGCGGCGACTACGTCGACCTGTACCTGATCCACTGGCCCGTCCCCCAGCGAGATCAGTACGTGGAGACGTGGCAGACGCTGTGTGCCGTGCGGCAGGTCCCATACCTCCGCTCGATCGGGGTGTCCAACTTCCAGATCGAGCACCTCGAGCGGATCATCGACGCCACCGGCGTGGTGCCCGCGGTCAACCAGATCGAGCTGCACCCGCGCCTCCAGCAGCCCGAGCTGCGGCGTTTCCATGCCGAGCGGGGCATCGCCACCGAGGCGTGGAGCCCGCTCGGACAGGGCCAGCTGCTCGACGACCCGGTGATCATGGAGCTCGCCTCCGAGCATGAGCGCACGCCGGCTCAGGTTGTTCTGCGGTGGCACATCCAGCTCGGCAACGTCGTGATCCCCAAGTCGGTCACGCCGTCGCGGATCGAGGAGAACTTCCAGTTGTTCGACTTCGAGCTCACCGACGCTCAGATGGAGCGACTCTCGGAGCTCGACCGCGGCGAGCGGACGGGCCCCGATCCGGACACGTTCTCGTAGTCTTGCCGCCATGCGAAATGCACTCAAGATCATCGTCGCGACCGCCTGCGTGGCGGCCGTGCCGTCGGTGGCTCTAGCGACCACCGCCACCAGCTCGGGCAAGCCGTTCGCGATCAACTGCTACAAGGAGCAGTTCAAGCCCAAGCGAATCACGATCGCATGCGGCGACGCGGGGATCTGGTTGAGCAAGCTCAAGTGGTCGAGCTGGGGAAGCTCGAACGCCAAGGGCGCCGGCACCTACAACCAGAACGATTGCACGCCCGACTGCGCCGACGGCAAGATCAAGTCCTATCCGGTGGATGTGACGTTGTCTAAGCCCAAGAGTTGCCCGGGGCAGACGCAGTTGGCGTTCAAGCGGGCGGCTCTGACCTTCACGGGCGCGCGCCCGCCTGGCCCCGGCGTGGGCAAGCTGACGTTCCGCTGCCCGGTGCTGCCCGGGGAGTACTGAGCCCGAGTTCGGCGCCGCGTCGCCTATCCTCCCGCGCCGCCGTCGGCGCCGCCGACCCTCCTCAAACCATCCCCAACCCTGCACAGAAGGGAGCTCCAGCGTTGCCCGAGGTCGAGGCCCACATCACGGGAACCGTGTGGAAGATCGAGGTCGAGGTCGGCGATAGCGTGGAGGAAGGCGACACGGTGGTGATCCTCGAATCGATGAAGATGGAGATGCCCGTCGAGACTGAGGACCCGGGTGTGGTGAAGGAGATTCTGGTCGAGGAGGGTCAGTCGGTCTCCGAGGGGGACGCCCTCGTTGTCCTCGAGTAATCGTCCCGGCGACAGCGACGCCTCACCGGGGAGCCGGCTGCTCGTCGATGAGCCGGCGCCCGGCGTCACACGGCTGACGATCTCCAATCCCGGCAAGCGCGGCGCGCTTGACCACCGGATCCTCGATTCGTTCACATCGACTCTGGCCGAGCTCGACGCTCGGTGCCTGGTCGTCACCGGTGAGCAGACCACGTTCTCGGCCGGCTATGACATCGGTGATCTGCGGGGCGGCGGTCAGTTCGCCGATGAAGCCGACCGGCTGGTCGCCAATCCGTTCGCCGCCGCGCTGGACGCGCTCGAGGCGTATCGCTATCCGACCCTCGCCGCGCTGAACGGACATGCGATCGGCGGCGGGCTCGAGCTCGCACTGGCCTGCGATTTGCGGATCGCTGCCTCGACGATCGTCGTCGGCATGCCGCCGGCGAAGCTCGGACTGGTGTATTCCCACACGGGAATCCGCAAGTTCATCGACACGATCGGGGCGCCCCGCACCCGCGAGCTGTTCCTCGTCGGCCGGCGGATCGATGCGCGCACCGCGCGCGAGTGGGGGCTGGTCAACGCGATCGCCGAACAGGGCCGCCTGGCCGAGGAGGCGCTCGAGCTGGCCAAGGAGATCGCAGCGAACGCGCCGCTCGCCCAGCAGGGGAACAAGCGGGTGATCGCCGCGGTTTTGAACGCCCGGGGCGCGATCGATCCCGCCACGGAGCGCGAACTGATCGAGCTGCGCCGCGCGTGCTTCGCCTCCGAGGATTTCCGCGAAGGTGTTCGCGCATTTTCCGAGAAGCGCTCGCCGCGCTGGCTGGGCCGCTGATCCGTCCGGCGGGACACTTACTCTCGCGAGACAGCCGGCCCTGCCCCGCTCCCGGCAACTACCCCGTCCGGAGGTCACATATGGTCGAGATCGAGGCTCGCCTGAGCGAGCTGAGAGCGATGGGACTGCAGCGTCGGATGCGACTGGTCAGCGGACCGCAGGGACCCCACGTGGTCCTCGACGGAAAGCCCGTGCTGCTCTTGGCCTCCGACAACTATCTCGGTCTGGCCGATCACCCTCGCGTGCGCGAGGCGGCCGCCGATGCAGCAACACGCTGGGGAGTGGGCGCCGGCGCGTCACGGCTGGCGTCAGGCACCATGACCATCCATCGCCGGCTCGAGGAACGCCTGGCCGCGTTCGTGGGCCGGGAGAGCGCTCTGCTCTTCGGCTCGGGCTACCTCGCCGATACCGGCGTGATCGCCGCGCTGGCCAGGCCCGGCGACGTGGTGTTCTCCGACGAGCGCGCGGGCGCGTCGTTGATCGACGGCTGCCGCCTGTCCGGGGCGGAGGTATTCGTCTACGACCACTGCGACACCGAGCACCTGGCCTGGGGCCTTGCTCAGGCGCAAGGTCGGGGCGCCCTGATCGTGACCGACGCCCTGTTTGCGAGCGACGGCGAGGTGGCGCCGCTCGAAGAGATCGTCGAGCTGGCCCAGCGCCACCGGGTGCGGGTACTGGTCGACGAGGCGCACAGCCTGGGGGCGCTGGGACCAGGTGGACGCGGAGCGCTCGCCGATGCGGGACTCGAGGACGCGGTGGACGTGATTGTCGGCTCGCTCGGCAAGGCCCTTGGCTCCTACGGAGCGTTCGTCGCCTGCGACCGCGTGATGACCCAGTACCTGTTGAACGCTGCGCGCACACTTGTCTTCTCGACCGCGCCGGCACCGCCGGCGGTGGCGGCTGCGCTGGCCGCGCTCGGGCTGCTCGAGGAACGGCCCCGCCTGGTTGCCAAGCTCCGAGCCGGGGCGGCCGCCCTGCGCGCCGGTCTGGCCGCCGAGGGCTTCGACCTGCCCGGCGCGCCGACCCACATCGTCCCGCTGCCGGTGGGCGACCTGGAGCGAGCGCTGCGGATGTGCGATGCGGCGCTGAGCCGGGGCGTGTTCGTGGAGGCGGTCGGACCGCCCGCCGTCGCGCCGGACGCCGCGGGAGCGCGGCTGGCGGTGATGGCCTCGCATCGCGAAGAGGAGCTGCGAGCCGCGGCCGGCGTTCTCGGCCAGGCCGCCCGGGCGGTCGGGTTCGACCCGCGCGCGGTACGCGCGGTCGGTGAGGCGTATGACGACGGCGCTACTGACGAGGACTACGAGATCGAGGTGGAGGAGGTCGGTTCGGGCGTGCCCTACGAGAGCGTCGACCCGACCGTTCCCTACGATTTTGAGCAGGTCGCCCGCGCCGCTTAGGCGCGTAAGAGCTAGTCGTCGTACGGCTCGAAGTCCCGCTTGCGCGCTCCGCACACGGGACAGAACCACGTCTCAGGAATTTCCTCGAAAGGGGTGCCCGACGGGATGCCACCGTCGGGATCGCCTTCGGCGGGGTCATAGATGAACCCGCACGATCCGCAGATCCACTTCACTCGGACAAGGCTAACGTCGAGTTGGGGAGAATGCGGTCCGGATGAGGAGGCGAGAATGCGGCCAGATGAGGTGGGCAGAGTCCGGCCCGACGTGGTTGGCAGAGTCCGGCCCGACGTGGTTGGCAGAGTCCGGCCCGACGTGGTTGGCAGAGTCCGGCCCGATGAGGTGGGCGCCGTGAGCACCGATCGGCCCGGTCCCGGCGAGGAGATCAACTCGGGCGCGCGCACCGAGCCGCGGCCCGCCGGCACCGTGATCCTGCTCCGTGGCGGAGCCGACGCGCTCGAGGTGCTACTCGTGCGTCGGAACCCCGCGGCGCGCTTCATGGGCGGCGCCTGGGTCTTCCCGGGCGGGGCGGTCGACCGCGGCGAGGGGGAGGGCGACGCGGGCCATCGTGCCGCCGCGATCCGCGAACTCGAGGAGGAGGCCGGCATTGCGCTCGCCGACCCCCGGGAGCTCGTCCCCTACTCGCGCTGGATCACTCCAGCCGAGGTGAAGATCCGCTTCGACACCTGGTTCTACCTCGCGCCCGCGCCGGCCGGCGCGCAGGCCCGGGTCGATGGCAGCGAGGTCGTGGACGCGCGCTGGTACGAGCCGGCCGCCGCGCTCGCGGCCCGCGAGCGCGGCGAGTTGTTTCTCGTCTTCCCGACGATCAAGCACCTCCAGCAGCTGTCGGCCTTCGGCTCGGCCGACGAGCTGCTCTCGCACGCCGCCGGCCGCGAGGTCCACCCGGTCCAGCCGCGCGTGCTGCTCCAGGGCGAGACGGCCCGGATCGTCCTGCCCGGCGAGCCGGGCTACGACGACTGACCCTCCGCGCTCCGGCGACTTCCCCCGGAGCCCGAGTTTCTCCCCACTCGCCCCTCCCCCGCGCGGTGAATTCAGATTCACTCGGCCCTGGCACGATTTTCGCCGCGCTCGCCCCAGTGACGCCGGGCGAGTGTGGAGATAGTCGGCCTGCGCCGAGGCGATGCGATAACTCGACGGCTCACTTCGTACGCAAACTATTTGCGTACAATCGCATAGACGTGGCCAGACGCACCGTGGCATTCCTGAGCGGCGGCACCGACTCCGCCTTAGTCCTCCCCGACCAGCTCCAGCTGACCGCCGTCGTCGACGAACAGGCCGGCCTCGCAGGCGCGCTCGCCCTGATTTCGGCCGGCCGAGCCGACACCCTGTTCGTCCGCCGGCTGCGATCGCTGGCCGGCTCATTCGACGAGCTCACCCGGCTGCTCGACTGGCTCGAGACGGCCGGCGCCGACCTCGTGGCGGCCGACGTCGGACTCGACACCTCCACGGCCCAGGGCCGACGGACCCTAGCGCTCATCCGCGAGATCGACCGCTGGAGCCAGGCGCCTCAGCGACAGCCGCGACGGCGCGGTCGCCCCGGCCTGGCGACGAGAACTCCGCACCTAGCCGAGCGGATCGCCGAGCTGCGCCAGCGTGGCCTGAGCCTCCGGGCGATCGCCGATGCGCTCAACGCGGAGGGGGTACCAACGCCCCGAGGCGGTGCCCGCTGGCGCCCCTCGAGCGTCCAGTCGACCCTCGGCTATCGCCGGCCGCGCCCCGCGGGCCCGAGTGAGCCGACGTTCCCGCGCCCGCCGGGCCGCTAACTCGCCTCCTCCTCCTGAGAGATCACGTGGATCACCGCGTTGATCAGCGCCAGGTGCGTGAACGCCTGGGGATAGTTGCCGAGGTGGCGCCCGGTGCGCGCATCGAGCTCCTCGGCGTAGAGGCCAAGCGGGGAGGCGTGCGCCAGCAGCCGCTCGCACATCTCCGTGGCCCGCTGGGCCTCGCCGATCTCAGATAGCGCCGAGACCAGCCAGAACGAGCAGATCAGGAACGTGCCCTCCTCGCCGGTGAGGCCATCGTCGGTCTCAGCCACGCGGTAGCGCAGGACGAATCCGTCCTGCGAAAGCTCCGTGGCGACCGCGAGCACGGTGGCCTTGACGCGCTCGTCTTCGGGCGGGAGAAACCGGGTCAGGGGGATCAGGAGGGTCGACGCGTCGAGGGCATCGGTTTCGTAGTGCTGGCGGAACACGCCCCGCTCGGAAACCCCGTGCTCGAGGATGTCGTCCCGAATCTCGTCGGCGACGCTCTGCCACTGGGCGGCCAGCTCCGCCTCCCCCTCGAGCTCCGCCAGCCGCGCCCCCCGATCGAGCGCCACCCAGCACATCAGCTTCGATGAGACATAGTGCTTGGGCTCGCCGCGGGCTTCCCAGATGCCCTGGTCAGGCTGCTGCCAGACCGCCATCGCGCAGCGCACCTGGTCCTGGACGACCGGCCACAGTCGCTGCGGGATGTGGCCGCCCATCTTGGTGTGCAGGTAGATCGAGTCGAGCACCGCGCCGAACACGTCGTTCTGGTGCTGGCGGTAGGCGCCGTTGCCGATCCTGACCGGCACCGAGCCGTCGTAGCCCTTCAGATGCGTGAGCTCGAGCTCGTGCAGGTCAAGCTCGCCGCCCAGCCCGTACATGATCTGGAGGGCACCGCTGTCCAACCGCTCCAGATCGGCCACGAACTGCATGAAGTCATCGGCCTCCCAATCCAGGCCGAGCGCGTGAAGCCCCCACAGGGTGAAGGTGGCGTCGCGCATCCAGCAGTAGCGGTAGTCCCAGTTGCGCTCCCCGCCGAGTGTCTCGGGCAGGGACGTGGTGGCCGCGGCCACCGTCGACCCGGTGGGGGCATAGGTGAGTCCCTTCAAAGTCAAGGCCGAGCGCTGCAGATGAGAGCGCCAGCGGTGGTCCGGGAACCGGCCGCCGGCCAGCCAGTTGCGCCAGTAGTGAAACGTCGTCTGGAGCCGGTGGTTGGCGTTGGCGCAGTGCTCGGGGCCGTTCAGGCCGTGCCTCCACCCCATCGCGACGAACCGCTCCTCGCCCGCGGTCATAGTGTGCCGGGCTCGTGCCCGGTTGCCTTCGATCCCGATCCGCAGATCGGTGATCAGCCGTAGAACCGTCTCGCCGTCGGTCGCCTCGGCCGCCGACCAGTCCTCGGCGACCATCGTCCACTGGGCCGGCGTGCGCCCGTAGTCGAACATGGGCTCGCACACCGCCTCCACCTGAACCTGGCCCTCGATGCACTCGATCACTCGCACGAGCATGTGGTCGGCGTCCTGATCCGTGGGCGGCCGCGTGTGCGAGCTCTCGTCGGCGTGCTGGTCGTGCCACGGGCCAACGGTCAGGCCGTCCCGGACCACGACCCAGCCCGAGGGGCACATCCACGTCGTCTCGAGGATCATTGTGCCGGGCACGTAGCGCACCGACAGCGGCACGACGATCCCGTAGGGGCCGACCCGGAACGAGCCGGCCCGGCGGTCCAGGAGCGATCCGAATACGCTCGGCGAGTCGAACCGAGGGAGGCACATCCACTCGATGCTCCCGTCCGGCGCGACCAGCGCCCCGGTGTGGCAGTCGGAAAGAAACGCGTAGTCGGCGATCGGCGGGAACGGCGGGCCGCCGGTCAACGGGGCATCGTGGGGCGGGAGGGGAATGGTTGGACTCATTTCGGTCGCGCAGCCTAACCCGTGCACGACCGAGGTAGGCGCGAGGCCCGAACATCACTACGCTGATGCCTGTCGACGAACGGAGGTGAGCGGTGACCGAGGAGAGGAATCGACCGGAACGGCACTCCGCCAGCGCGGAGGCCGCAGCGACGCGGTGGCGTCAGAACCATCCCGACGAGGACATTGATGTCGACGCCCCGTCGCACGTCCCGGAAGGCGAGGGGGCTGTGCCCAATCGCCACTCGGCGAGCGCCGAGGCCGCCGCGCTCCGCTGGCGCGAGCGCAATGCGAGCGGACCTCAGCCGCCGCCGTAGGTAACGGTCGCAGACAGGACCGGCCGGAGACCGGACTAGGTATCCGAGTTGAAGTCCGGCAGCCCCAGCGACTGGAGCCAGTGGTCGACCGTGATGTTGAGTTGCGTGAATTCGCCGGTCCAGATCAGGATGCCCATGCCGATCAGCACCACGCCGCCCGCGCCGATCACCAGCGGGTAGTGCCGGCGCACCACGGCGAAGGCCGACGTCGCCTTCCCGAAGGCCAGCCCGGTGATGAGAAACGGGACGCCGAGGCCGGCGCAGTAGACGGCGAGTAGGAATGCGCCGTGGGCGGCGGAACCGGAGGCCCCAGTGGCGGTGATGATCGCGCCCAGCGTCGGCCCCGTGCACGGCGTCCAGGCCAGCGCGAACGCAGCGCCGGTTATCACCGGACCGCCGCGTCCCGCGCGTTGCATCAGCCGGCCTACGTGCCATTCCCGGGACAGCGCCGGGACGAACGGCGCGAGGACGAAGACGACGCCCATCACGATGATCAGCGCCCCGCAGACCTTCAGGGCGGCGGGCCCGGTGAGCGTGCCGTGCAGCGCCTGTTGGCCGATCAGCCCGAGCGCGATGAAGATCGCCGAGAAGCTCGCCACGAACGACAGGCTCGGGCCGATCACCCGGCGGGCCCGGATGTCGGCCGGCGCCACGCCTGCGACGGCCGAGATGTAGCCCGGCACGAGCGGAAGCACGCACGGCGACAGGAACGAGATCAACCCGGCGCCGAACGCGACTGGAATGGCAATGCCCGAAGCAGGGTCCATCGTGGTGTCGGCCTGAGAGTACCGCCGCCCCGACGAACCAACGCGGCACAAACATTCCCGGTGTCCTCCCAGCGTGCGGATTCCGAAACCTTCGGCCGCACTCTCCGTTAGAGTGAGCAGGGGTCAAGGTGGAAGCCTCCGCATTTCCAGCACCGGCAGCAGTAGCCCGGACTCGGACGGCTACCGGATCGCGATCTCCCGCCCCCACCGCCGGACCATTGCTCCGCCTGCGTTCCGATGAACAGCTGGTGGCGCTGTTCCGGGCTGGTCACGACGAGGCGTTCCGGGTCATCCACGACCGTTACCGGCAGCGGCTGTTCGCCTATACGCGCCAGATGCTCATCCACCGCCAGGATGCCGAGGACGCCCTCCAGGACATCTTCGTCCGCGCGTACGCCGGGCTGCGTGCCTCCAACCGCGAGCTCGCGCTGCGGGCCTGGCTCTATCGCGTGGCGCACAACCGCTGCATCGACCAGCTGCGACGCCCGGCGCCGCCCCCGCCGGAGGTCTTGGAGCTGTTGCGCTCACCGGTGCACGACCCGATCGCCGAAGCCGACCGGCGCGAGTCGCTCAGGCGCCTGATCGCGGACGTGCGGCGGCTGCCCGACCAGCAGCGCTCCGCGCTGCTCATGCGCGAACTGGGCGGCATGTCCTACACCGACATGTCGGACGCCTTGGGCGTGACCATCCCCGCCGTTAAGTCGCTGCTGGTCCGAGCCCGGCTCGGCCTGGCGCAAGCGCTCGAGGCCCGCGACACCGCGTGCTCGGAGATCCGTGAGGAGCTGATCCTCTCCCACGACCGCGGGCTGCGCCCGAACGCGACCGCGCGGCGACACATGCGCGATTGCGCCGGCTGCCGCGAGTTCCGCCACGACCTGCGCGGCGTGAGTCGCCGGTTCGCGGCGATCGTGCCGACGCTCGGCCCCCTCGGCGTCCTCGCCAACATGCTGGGCATCGGCGGCGGCAGCGGTGCCGCCGGTGGAGCCCTGGCCGCCGGGGGAGCCGCCGGCGGCGGAACCGCGATCGTCTCCGTGGGGACCATGAGCGCCGGCGCCGCGCACGTCGCGACACTGCTGGCCGCGGCGGTGGTGACGGCGGGCGGAGCGGTCGAGCTCCAGCACACCCTTCCCGCCCCGGCCCATCACGCGCATCACGCGCGCGCGACCATACGGGCCCCCTCACACCGGTCGTTCACGCCATCCGCCCCGGCGGTGGCCGCGAGTCAAAGCAGCGAAGCGCCCGCGGTGTCGGCACCCGCGGTCAACGCGGCCACGCACTCGCAACTGGCAGCCGACCCCGACAGCTCGACGCAGACCCCCGCGAGCGCGTCGGCGTCGCCGACCACACGAACCAAGTCGACAACAACCACGACTGTGACCGTGAGCGTGACACCGCCGGCCACCGGGGGGATCTCGACGACGCTCGGCCGGGGCGGGGCCGCCCCGAGCGACGCGGCGAACAGCAACACAACCGCGGCAGGTGGGACGCTCGCTACCTCGACGACCTCGACGACGTCGGCGACGGGCACCGAGTCTTCGACCAGCAGTGATTCAACCCAGTCCGGTTCGACGTCGAGCGACTCGACGTCCAGCACGCAGTCGGGCTCCACCAGCCCGACCTCGTCGGGTTCCTCTGGCCCGTCCTCCGGTACCTCCCAGGGCACCTCCTCGAGCGGCACGGGGTCATCGACGGGCACCGTGACCGCTGGGACGCCGTCCCCCTCGCAGTGAGCACACGGTCCGCGGCGGCACCGGCGAACACCGACGGCTACCTGGAGACCCTTGACCACGAGGCCGTACTCGTCCGGCGGGGGCAGCGCTCGGGCCTCTACACGTTCGTGGCCGTCCACTCGACGGTGCGGGGTCCGTCGGCCGGCGGCTGCCGCATGTGGGGCTACGCCGATGCCCGCGATGCACTTCGCGACGCCTTGCGGCTCTCGCGCGCGATGACCTTTAAATCCGCGGTGGCGGACCTGCCGCTGGGTGGGGGCAAGGGCGTGATCATGACCACCCCGGGCGTGCCCCTTTCCTCGGCGCAGCGGACCGCCGCGCTGCTCGACTTCGGCGACACGGTCGAGGCACTTGGCGGTCGCTACATCACCGCCGAGGACGTCGGCACATCGAGCCGCGACATGCGTGTGATCGCCCAGCGGACCCGACACGTGGCCGGGCTTCCCCGTGGCCAGGGCGGCTCGGGCGATCCCAGCCCGTTCACGGCGCTCGGCGTCGAGACCGCGATTCGAGCCTGTTGCGAGCGAGTGTTCTCATCCGGCTCACTGCGTGGGCGCAGCATCGCTCTGGTCGGGCTGGGGCACGTCGGATCACGGATCGCCAAGCTGTGTGCCCGGGCGGGCGCGAGCCTCGTGCTGAGCGACATCGACCCGAGCAAGCGCCGCCTGGCCGAGGACCTCGGCGCTGACTGGTGCGGGCCCGAGCAGGCCCTCGAGTCGGAGGTCGACGTGCTCGCGCCGTGCGCGCTCGGCGGCGTGCTGGACCACGACACCGTGCCGCGGCTGCGCTGCCAGATCGTCGCCGGCGCGGCCAACAACCAGCTGGCCGACGAGTCGGTGGCCGATCTGCTCTCAGACCGCCAGATCCTGTGGGCGCCCGACTTCGTGGCCAACGCCGGCGGAATCATCAACATCGCCGAGGAGCTCCACGGTTACGATCCCGCCGCCGCCCGTCAGCGAGTGCGTGGGATCGCGGACACGCTGCAGCAGATCTTCGACGAGGCCGACCAGTCCGGGACGACGCCGCTGACGGCCGCGGTCGAGATCGCCAGGCAACGCCTCGTCCCCTCCGAGTAGAACGTTCTATCCAATGCGCACGTCGGGCCGTTCCACATCCGGCGGCAGACGTCCCTCGCCCCCGAGTTTGTCCAGGTGCGCCGCCAGCGTGACCGCCGCGGCCACGCGCAGCCCCGGCGGCACCTCGCTCCACGCCTCGTCCAACAGCTCATCGACGCTGCGCTTCCCTTCCTCGAGAGCCGCGACGAGCCTCCGTTCGCGCTCGAGACGGTGCGCGACGTAGTCGTCGAGCTTCGCCTGCGGGTCCCAAACCACCGGACCGTGCCCGGGGCACAGAACGTCGAGCCGCCGCTGCCCCAGCCGGGTCAGCCCGTCCAGGTAGGCGACGAGCGCTCCCGGATCGGGGGCGATGAACACGCTCCCCTCTCCGAGCACGGCATCCCCGGTGAGCGCGGCGCTGCCGACGATGAACACGAGGTGATCCGGCGCGTGGCCGGGAAGCGAGAGCGCCTGCAGCGGGCCGAATCCGTCGCCATCGGCCAGGCGCACGTCCACGTCTCCGCGAGCGCCGGCGACCGGGACTCCCGGGTACCGGCCCCGCATCGCCGGCACCGCCTGGCTGTGATCGGCGTGGTCATGCGTGAGCACGATACCGCCGAGGCCGCCACGACGGGCGATCTGATCCCACATGGCTGCGAGATGATCATCGAGCGCCGGACCCGGGTCGACCAGCCACGCCGGACCGCGTCCGACGATCCAGGAGTTCGTCCCGCTAAGCGTGAACGGGCCGGGATTCGCGGCGCGGACGCCGACGATGTCGTGTCCGGGCACTTCCAGGAGCGTCATCGCCGGCGGCGGATCAGCCGAGCAGCGGGATGTCGGCGGTCAGGACCTCCGGCCCCTCGTCGGTCACGTGCACGTTGTGCTCGATCCTGACGCCACCGAACCCGAGCATCGCGTCGGCCCGGTCCCAGTCGACCAGCCTGCCCAGATCCACACGCGTGTCGGGGTCGCCCAACAGAGCCGGTATGAAGTAGATCCCGGGCTCGATCGTCACCACGTGGCCGACCTCGAGCGGCAGGTCGGCCCGCAGGCGGGGCATGCCGGGCTCCGGCTCACGGCCGGGAAGGACCTCGCCGGCGTCACGAACGCCCAGGCCGACCATGTGGCCGATGCCATGCGGAAAGAACAGCGACAGCGCCCCGCTCTCCAGCAGCGCGTCGCTCGGGCCCCGCAGCAGGCCGAAGTCGGTCAACCCCTCCGCGATCGTCAGGGCCGCGGTCCGGTGGATGTCCCGGAACTCGGTTCCGGGCAGCGCGCGGGCGGTGGCCACCTCGCCGGCGCGCGCGACCAGCTCGTGGATGGCGGCCTGCTCGGCCGTGAACGAGCCCGAAACCGGATACGTGCGGGTCACATCGCTCGCGTAGGCGCGGAACTCGGCACCGGCGTCGATCAGCACGAGCTCGCCGTCGGCCAGGGCCCGCGTCGTCGGCGGGAAGTGCAGAACGCCCGAGTTGGCGCCGCTCGCCACGATCGTCTCGAACGCGAGGAAGTCGGCGCCCTGGCGGAAGAACTCCGCCTCGAGCTCGACCTGCACCCCCCGCTCGGTGCGACCGGCACTGAGCAGCGGGACGACGGCGGCAAAGCCGGCGCTTGTCGCCCGCTCGGCGATGCGCATCCGCTCGAGCTCCAGCGCGTCCTTCGGTCGGCGGACGTAGTTCAGATGGCGGCGAAACTCGGCTCCGAGCTCTTCGGCCGCGGCGACTCCGGCGATTGGCGCACCCAGGTTCACGATCGGCCGGCCGCGGCGGGCGGCGAGCCAGTTCTCGAGCTCGTCCACGGGGACCCCGTCCTGTGCATCCGCGGGCGCGCCTTCCCACACGAGCTCCTCCCGGGAGACCGGCATCACGAAGTCGACCCACCCGCCGTCGGCGTCGAACGCCAGCACGCCGCCGGGGCGCTCGCGATCGGTCAGGTAGAAGTACTCGCTGTGCGAGCGGAACGGGTATGTCCGGTCGGCGCGGCCCGGTATGTGGATCGGCTCGCCGGCGCCGATGAGGACCGCTTCCGAGCCAACGTTCCAGCGCTCGGCCACGGCGCGCCGGCGTCGGTCGATCTGAGCGGCGATATCGGTGTCTAACGAGGCGGGGACGGACACGATCCGTCTTCAGCTTATTCGCGAACGAGCGCCGGCGGGGGCGGGTGGGTGGGAAGGCCAATCGTTAGGCGACCGCGCGCAGGTGCCGGTAGGGCTCGCCGCGCAGCTCGGCCACCAGGGCGTCAACCAGTCCGCGCTCGTCCTCCTCGCGCCCATCGGTGACCGCCCCGATCACCGCCCGCTTGCGCTCGAGCAGCGTTGCGATCGTCTCGTCAATCGTGTCCGCCGCAAGCAGGTAGGAGGCGTTGACCGCGTCCTGCTGGCCGATCCGGTGGCAGCGATCCTCGGCCTGGTCGTGCTTGGCGGGGGTCCAGTCGAGCTCGAGGAAGGCGACGTTCGACGCGCGGGTGAGGGTGATGCCCTGCCCGGCGACCTCGATCGAGCACACGATCAGCTGACCGCCCCCCGCCTGGAAATCCTGCACCGCCTCGTCGCGGGCCCGGCGGCTGTCCTCGCCGAGCACGTGCAGCGCGGCCGGGAAACGCTCGAGCACCGCGCGCTGGATCTCCCGATGGCGGGCGAACACGACGAGCGGCTCGCCCGAGGACAGGAAGTCATGGATCCAGTGCAGCGCGCCGTGCAGCTTGCCACGGGCGGCAAGGAGCTTCAGCGCGTTCAGCCGCACGAGCCGCTCGGCCCGCAGCGCCGCGGCGACCCTGGCGTCGAGCTCGTGCAGGTCAAGCGGCTGGCTTTGCAGCCAGGCGACCACATCTTCCTCGGCCAGCCGGTACTCGGGCTCGTTGTCGAGCGCCACCGGCACTACGGCGCGCGTCTTCGCCGGCAGCTGGGGCAGCACGTCGGCCTTGAGCCGCCGGACGAAGCAGCGCGCCCGCAGGTGCCAGTGCAGCCGCTGATGGGCATCCGGACCGCGGAAGCGTTCGCCGAACTGAGCGCCCGAGCCGAAGTCGCCGAGCCGGCCGAGGATCCGCAGCTGCGAGATCAGCTCCGGCGGTCGGTTCATGACCGGCGTCCCGGTCAGTGCGAGGACGAGACCCTCGCGCGGGACGGCGGCGCAAAGCCGCTGGGCCGCCTGGGTGCGCTGCGCGCGCGGGTTCTTGCAGTAGTGCGACTCGTCGAGCACAACCGCGCGCGGGTGCAGGTCGTTGAGCCCCTCGAGCCGGCCGGCCACGATGTCGTAATTGATGATGGTGATGTCGGTGGCCGCCACGTCACCGCGTTTGCCATCGAGCATCTGCACCGAGCGCGTCGGTACCCAGCGCCCGATCTCGCGCATCCAGTTGAGCTTCAGGCTCGCCGGGCATACCACCACGGCCGGGTAGGCCGCGTCGGCCTCGAGCGTGGCCAGTGCCTCGATCGTCTTGCCCAGTCCCTGCTCGTCGGCCAGGAACGTGCGGCGCTGCTCGAGCAGATAGCGCACGCCGGCTCGCTGGAAGGGCTTGAGCTCGCCGCCGAGGTTGGGTATCTCGAGCTCGGCATCGGTGGCGGCCGACAGCGCGACGAGTCCGGCGGCGCGGGCGTGCTCCTCCCGGATCTCCTGAAGCCGGGCGAGGGCGTCGGGCGCCACCCACGGACCCCGCTCGGAGACGAACCGGTCGAGGTCGGGCACCCAGAATGGATCGGCGGTGACCGCGGGAGCACCCGACAACCGAGCGAACTCGTCCACCATCCCGGAGTCGTGCCCCGGGGCGAGCACGAACGAAGGCTGCTCGTGCCTCTCGGAGAGCTCGAGCACGGCCGGCGGCGCCGGCTGTCCCGCCTCGAGCGCGGCTATGCAGCGCCTGGCGGCCGGGCTGATCCAGCCGTGCAGTGGGTGCGCGTCGATCGCCCGCCACGACTCGAGCGTGAGCGGCAGGCTGGCGCCGCCGTGGGCCGCGCTCGCGCGATCGCACAATGCCGTCGGCAGGCGCTCGTTGTCGCCGAGCAGGAGGAACACCGGCGCTTCGCGAGGTCCGTCGACCTCGATCGTGCCTCGCCAGGTGGTGGTGCGCGCGAGCCAGCGCTCGACGTGCGGGTCGACCGACCCGACGTCGAGCTCGGCCAGCAGCTCCGCGATTGGGACGGCATCGTGCTGCACGGCCGCCACTGCCACCGAGCCGCCCGGGCCGTCGAGCATTTCCAGGCGGTCGGCGGTGGCCAGCGCCCGTGCCAGCGGCGCGTGCTCGCGCGCGATCACGATCCAGTTGCGGCCCCGGCGATCGCGCCACAACTCGACCTCGCTGCGGAGCGACTGGCCCGCGGGCTGTACCCGCGGGGCCGGCGTGCGCATGAGCTCGGTCAGCGCGTGCTGGGCGTCATCGGTCAGCCACAGCCTGCTGTCACGCTCCAGGCAAGAGCTGAGGAGGAGCGCTGCACGCTGATCCACCGGCACGAGCCCGCGCTCGAGCTCGGGGAGTCGGTAACCGCTCGGATGCTCGAGCAGGTCCTCGACCAGGTCCACCGGTCCGTCGGTGGCGAAGGTGAACCACCAGTTGTTATCCGGCCGGGCGAGGTCGACCAACACCTCACCCCGCGAGCGCCGGGCGCTCTGGCGCGCCAGCCTCCGGTCCAGCGCCTCGGACACCTCAACCGAATAGGGGACCGCGCCCAGCAGGGCCGTCAGTGCGTGCGCTCGATCCGGGTCGACCGGCAACCGCCACACGCGGCTCTCGGGATCCCACCGTCGGCCGGGAATCGCGCGCAGGAGCATCCGGAGGCGGTCGTCGTAGGGAAACCGGAGGACCGCCTCGCCCTCGATGAGCGTCGCGATGAAGACAGCAGGCACCAACCCCAGACACTAGACACCGGACCGGATAAAGCCTCGCCGATTCCGGGGTCAGCTCGTTTGGCGCCCGCGCTCCTGCACCCAATCGGCCGACTGCGCCCTGAGCCGGCTTCTGACCCCATCGGCAATCGCGCGGGCGTCGTCCGGAGCCCGCTCGGCTTCCTCGTATCGGGCTCGCAACGCGTCCCGGTGGGCGGCGGCACTATCGAGCACGGCGCGAGCGACTTGGATGCGCGCACCGGTGACCAGGGCGAGTGTCAGCGCGTCGCTGGGGCGCGCGTCGACGACACTGCCATCAGCGAGCATCGCCTCAGCGAAGAAGGTCGAGTCGGTGAGCTTGACGATCCGCACCTCGCGCAGCTCGCCCCCGGTGGCGGCGAGGAGGGCTGCCGTGAACTGGTAGACCCCCGGCCTCGGCAATTCGACCTGGTCGAGGATGACCGCCAGGGCATTCGCCTCGGCCGCGCCGATCCAGATCGGCAGGCGTTCCCCCCCGCCATCAGCCTCGAGGAACACGATGTGACGTGCGGTCAGCGGGTCGGGCGCCGCGGTGCGTCGCAGCTCGGCGACGCGCATCGGGATCAGCTCCTGGGTGGGTTCGGTCATCGCGATGTGCTCCTCGTGGAGGTCGTGGAGTGGTGCGCGCAACGTGGCGCGCGCCTTGTGCAGGCGGGTCTTGACGGCGCCGGGACTGGTGCTGAGTTCGTCGGCGATCTCGGCGTGCGTCAGCCCCGCCAGGTAGAACAGCGCCACCGCCGCTCGCTGGCCGGCCGGCAGGCCCGCGACGGCCGCCCGCACACCGGCGGACAGCTCGCTCGATTCCGCCCGGCTGGCGGGATCGGCGTCGAGAGTGGTCAGATCGATGAGCGCTGGATCGATCGAGCTTTTCTCCCGGTCACGTGCGTCGAGCATTGATCGGCACACGTTCAGGCCGATCCCGACGAGCCACGCGCCGAACCGGGCAGGGTCGGCCAGCCGGTCGAGCCCGAGCATCGCGCGCAACACGGCTTCCTGGGCGGCATCTCGTGATAGTTCGGAGTCGCCAAGCATGCGGCGGCAGCTCCCCAGTAGCACCGGATAGTGCCGCTCGACGAGTCGCGCAAAGGCACGCTTCTCGCCCCGACGCGCCTGCGCCACCAGCATTGGATCCTCGCCACCGGCCTGCATGGGCTGTCCGTTAGTGCGAACTACGCCACTAATGGTTACCCACTGAGGCGCCGCGCACCGCTTGCGCTCGGCGCTCGCTCTGCGGCTGCGCCCCGTGCCTGACCACTCCGGCAGTCAGGACGGCGAGGCCGCTGGCGATCAGCAGCAGAACGGCATAGCTCGTGGCGCCCGACGCCAGGGTCATCAGGTACGGCGCTGCGAAGCCCATGTAGGTGATCGCGTAGTAACCGGCGGTCAGCACGCCGAGGGCCCGCTCGGGCGCAAGTCGCTGCACCTCGAGCAGACCGGCGACCAGGCATAGACCGTACGCGCTGCCCAGGACGAGCGAGCACGGGACCAGCAGCCAGGTCTCGTGGACCGCCGCCGCAAGCGCGCCGAGCGCCAGGCCCGCGGCGAGCACGAGCAACCCGAGCATGCTCGCGGCCTGATCGCGCGCGCCGTCTTCGAGGCGCCGGGCGACCGGCTGAATCAGAACGCCCGCGAGCGCGGTCAGCGACGTGACCGCGGCGGTCAGCGCGACGCCATCCTCTGCATGGCCGGCGCCGACGATGCTGGGAAGCAGCGCGAACGCGATCGCCGGGGCCGCGAACACCCACGGCGCCATCGGGACGACGAGCCGGCGAAACCGCCGCATGCTCTCCGGCGGCAACCCCACCGTCATGCCGTCACGCGAAGCGGCCCGGAGCGTCTCCGGTACCGCGCGGAGATTGGCCAGCACCACGATCATCAAGACAATGTGGGGTACGTACGGCACCACGGTGGGGGCCGGAAACCACTGTGCCAGCACACCGGCGACCAGCGGCCCGAGCGCGAATCCGATCGTCATGGCCACCGCTGCGCGCCGCGCCACCGTGCTGTGGTCGGCGTCGCCGAAGGGCGGCAGCGATGTCTCCCGCAACCACACGGTGCCGGCGCCGAAGGCCGCTCCGCTGCCCAGTCCGGCCAGCAAGCGTCCGGCGAACAGCAGCGCCACCACGTGCGAGCCGGCGATCAAGCTCACGCTCGCCAGCAGCGAAAGCACCGCCGCCACGATCCCGACCGGGCGCCGACCATGTGCGTCGGACCATCGGCCCGCCAGCAGCAGTCCCGGGATCAGACCGGCGGCATACGCAGCGAACAGCGCCTCGAGGGTGGCGGTCGAAAGACCGAGTCGCGCGTGGTAGACGAGCAGCATCGGCGTGAATTGATTCGAGCCCCAGCCCGCCCCGGCCAGCACGCCGGCGATCGGGATCCACACCCTGCCCTGTCGCTTGAGTTCGATCACCGAACCGGAGCCTAGCACGCGTGAGTTCAATGAACGAACCGAAGGCCGCTAGAATGCCAAATCGTGCTCGGTAAGGACTATGTAGACCAGGATTGCGCGCTGGCCCGCGCGCTTGAGGTGATCGGGGAGCGCTGGACCCCGCTGATCCTGCGAGACGCGTTCTACGGGGTGCGCCGCTTCAGTGACTTCCAGGCCCACCTCGACATACCCAAGGCCGTCCTAGCCGAGCGCCTGAACGGGCTCGTCGAGGACGGACTGCTCGAGCGCACCCCGGACCCGCGCCACGCCGGGCGCCACCAGTATGCGCTGACACCAATCGGCGTGGACCTGTGGCCGGCCCTTCACGCGCTGATGAGCTGGGGCGACCGCCACCGCGCCGCCAACAGCCGGATCTTCAAGCACGCCGCCTGCGGCACGCGGCTCGACGACGAAGGGAAGTGCCCCCGCTGCGACATCACCCCGGCGCCCGAGGACATCGTCACCGAGCCACGCCCCGGTCGCCGGACCGGCCGCGACGACCCGGTGGCGGTGGCGCTGCGGGCGCCGCACCGCCTGCTCGAGCCGCTCGATACCTGAGCTGACGCTCGCGCAGGCCGCACGGGCTGTCCGCGTGCCAGCGCTGCGTCGCCGAGCGCGTGGCGTCGTAAAACACGAGCCGACATTCGGGACGTGCGCACCGGCGAAGGCGCGAGGGATCGAGCTCGGCGAGCTCACGGACGACCTCGAGCACGAGTTTGCCCACGACCGCGTTTCGCCTCGGAGACAGCACCGCCCGCAGCTCGGCCGCGGACGACCCTGGCGCCAGCGCGTACGTCGCCGGGACACGAGCGGCCTGCTCGTTGATGGCGTTCAGCGGCGGTGGCGTGCCGTCGATCAGCGCATCCACGACTCCTACGACGGCGCGGTGGAGTGCGCGCAGCGCGCTGAGGTCGGCCGGGTCGACCGGCTGGCCGAGGAATGGCTCGAGCAGCTCGCTCGCTGAGTTCGCGTCTTTCAGACCGTCGTGGACGGCCGCACGGGCCGCACGCGGCGGGCGGCGGCGCGCCCGCGCGTTGGCGAGCGCGACCACCAGCATCGGGCTCGTCACAGCGCCGCGGCCACGGTCCGCCGGCGCGGCTCCGACACCAGCGCCTCGACGCGCTTTGCGTTCGGGTGCGACAGGTACACCAGCGCAGCCTCGGCGGCCTCGCGGCTGGACCAGCGGCTGAGCACGAACAGATGGCCGGGCTGGTCGAGATCCTGGACCACCTCGTGCTCCAGATAGCCGTCGAAGCCGGGCATGTCCTCCCAGATCGCCTGCGTCGCCTCCACCCCCTCCTGCGCTCGCTCCTGCGGGAAGCGTGACTCCCAGATCGAGTAGATGCTCACGATCGACCTCCTGGACTGCAACGGTCTAATTGCTAAATGACCGTTACACCATACCATGCACAACACCGATCCGTGCGGTCCGGTCAAAAGGGACCGCTGGCGCGTTGCCGAATTTCCTCCTATGACCGAGGCCGACCCGGTCGCGCACATCTCGGAGATGCCGACGCCGACGCCACGGGCGCTTTACCGGCAGTGGCTCGCCTTCGGCTCTCTGGACGAGTTTCAGGACCCGGGGCTCGCCTATCGGAGGCTCTTCTCCGAGCTGTTCGGGACGTTCCTGCTCGTGCTCGCCGCTGCCGGCGGCGGGTTGCTGCACGGCAAGGGCGAGGTCAGCCTGGCTGCGGCGGTCGTCGCCCCGGCGCTGACGGTGCTCGCGATCATCCTGTTCATGGGCGCGGTCTCGGGCGCCCACCTAAACCCGGTCGTCTCGGTGGCGTTCGCGTTGCGCGGCGACTTCCCGTGGCATCGCGTGCCGGGGTACTTGGTCGCCCAGCTCCTCGGCGCGACCCTGGCGTGCCTTTTCCTGCTGGGCGTCTTCGGCAACGTCGAGCACCTCGGCGCCACGCTGCCCGGGCCTGGTTACCACGCTTGGCAGGCCTTCCTGATGGAGGTCGCGTTGACCGGCGGGCTCGTCAGCGTGGTCCTCGGCACCGCCTCGGCCGCGCAGAACGTGGGCACGATCGGCGCCCTGGGCGTCGGCGGGTACATCGCGCTCGCCGGGCTGTGGGCGGCTCCGGTCAGCGGCGTCTCGATGAACCCGGCCCGGTCCTTCGGGCCGGCGCTCGTGGCCGGCGACTGGACGGCATACTGGGCATACGTTGCCGGGCCACTGTTGGGAGCCGTGGCCGCGGTCGGCTGCGCATGGATCCTCCGAGGCCCGGGAGGCGACACGGCGGCACGCGCGGCCGCATCGGGCCGGCTCGAACAGCTCGTCCCGCGACATCGCCCGATAAAGGAGGACCCGAATGCCTAAGAACAAAGCAGCCACGCCGCAGCAGACCGAGCTGCCGATCAAATGGGAGGAAGACGTCGCCGAGCACGACTACGCCGCCGCGCAGGCGTACGTTTCGCTCAAGCTGTCGCCTGCGGAGACGGACAAGGCCGTGGATCGACTGCGCAAGGCCAAGCTGACCAGGCGCCGGGCCAACGACATCTTGCGCGCCTCCGGGCTCGCGCCGGCGCCGCTCGATGACCCGGGGGTCGTCAAGGACCTGATGAAGGTCATCGCCCGAAAGCCCTTGAGCCCGGTGCTCGTGCTCGGCGGCGGCGACCGGTCCGACATCGCCGACGGCTACCACCGCGTGTCGCTCGTCTACCGGCTCGACCCATACGGGACGGTTCCCCTCAAGCTGGCCGACATGAGCGCAGGCACCTAGTCGCCGGGCGAACGACATGAGCGACAAGGCCGCCAAGCAGCTTCAGCGGTTGATCGATCCGATGCGCGTCGCGCCTGGGCGTCGCGTCGTCTTGGCCGATGACTACGACCCGAGCTATCGAGCCGGGTGGCTACACAAGGAGGACGGCCAGGAACAGCTCGGCCTGAGCGTCGAACTGCTCGCCGAGTACCAGGACCGCCTCGCCGCGCAGGACACCTTCGGCCTTCTGGTCGTGCTTCAGGGCATCGACGCGGCGGGCAAGGACGGAACGATTCGGCACGTCATGAGCGGCGTCAACCCGCAGGGCGTGACCGTCCACAGCTTCAAGGTGCCCTCGGCCGAGGAGCTCAGCCACGACTTCCTTTGGCGTTACGGCGAACACCTTCCCGCGCGCGGACAGATCGGGGTCTTCAACCGCTCGCACTACGAGGAGGTGCTCGTGGTCAGGGTCCACCCCGAGCTGCTCGACCCCCAGCGGCTGCCATCGGCCATGACTCGAGGCAACATCTGGAAGCGGCGTTACCGCGAGATCAACGAGTGGGAGCGCTACCTCGTCGACAACGGCATCCGGATCGTCAAGCTGTTCCTCAACCTCAGTCGCGAGGAGCAGCGCGCTCGCTTTCTGGCCCGGATCGACAAGCCCGAGAAGAACTGGAAGTTCTCGGCCAGCGATGTGCGCGAACGCGCGTACTGGGACGAGTACCAGACGGCCTTCTCGGAGATGCTTAGCCACACCAGCACCAAGTGGGCGCCCTGGTACGTGATCCCAGCCGATCACAAGTGGTTCGCCCATATCGCGGTCGGAACGGCAATCGTCCTGGCGCTCATGGAGATCGACCCGCACTATCCCGAGGTGGACGCGAACGCTCGCGAGGAGCTCCAGCAGGCCCGCGCCCAGCTCGAGGCCGAAGCGTGATCTTCCCGCGCGCTTGAAGGCCGACCGGTCATGATGCCCGGTCGTGGCGATCACGCAGCCTGAACTGAGCAGCATCCGCTCGGTGTGCGAGGACACGCTGGCGAAGAACTGGCGCGAGGGCGTCCGCCACGAGGACGGCGCTCGCTTCGCCTACACGCGTCCCAGCCCCGGCCACTACCCGTTTCAGTGGTACTGGGACTCGTGCTTCGCGGCGATCGTCTGGCGGCGTTTCGAGCCCCCCCACGCTCGGGCCGAGCTCGAGTCGCTGCTCGCCGCGCAGCGAGAAGACGGCTTCATCGGCCACACGATCTTCTGGGACACGCACCTGAACGAGCGCCAGCGTCTGACGTACAACGTCCTGTCCGCCGACGCGACGATGACCGCGAGTATCCAGCCCCCGCTGCTGGCGTGGTCTTGGCGGATCGCGATCGGCGACCCGACCGAAGTGGACGCGATCGGCCGCCACTACGACTGGCTCTCCGAGCACCGTGACCTCGATGGCGACGGACTGATCTGGATCGTTCAGCCGGACGAGTCGGGGCTCGACGCTTCCCCTCAGTTCGACGCGATCTGGAAAGGCCACGCCGACGGCCTTCCGGGTTTCGTGGAGTTGGTGCGGCGCAACCGTGAGCGGGGCTACGACCTGCGCCGCATCGCCGCCGAGGGCGGACCCGTCTGCTGCGAGGTCATGACCAATGTCTTCTATGCCCTGTCGCTGATGGCCCTGGGGCGACCGTCCCTGACGAGCAAAATCATCGAACGCTGCTACGACGAAGGGGCGGGGCTATTCAGGCCGATCGCCGTGCCGGAGCCGAAGACCGAACCAACGCTGACGTGGGCGGCGCTGTCGCCGTTGGCCCTCCCCGATTTACCGGAGGCGATCGGCCGCCGGCTCGTCGAAGAGCATCTGTTCGACCCCGAGCGCTTCTGGCTACCGGTCCCGCCGCCATCCGTGCCGGCAACCGACCCATCGTTCTCGCGTCGCGAATCGCGGTTCGGGATCAGGCGATATTGGCGGGGACCGACCTGGATCAACGCGGCCTGGCTGCTCTGGCTCGGGCTGGTGCGGCTCGGCTACGACGAGCAGGCTGAGGTCTTCGCTACCCGGCTGGCGGAGGCGGTCACGGCGGCCGGGCTGCGCGAGTACTACGACCCCTACGACGGAGCCGGAATGGGGACGGCCGACTTCGCCTGGTCCTCGCTCATCATCGAGATACTCGATCCGGACACGCGCGCCGCGGCGAGCTACCTGCCGGCCTAGATGCGGCTGCCGAGAACGTTCGAGCGGCTGGTCGGACACCACCGCCAGCCGCCCGCAGCCGCCGACTCACCATCAGACCTTCCCGCCGCCCTGCACGGGCCGAAGCTTCGCAAGGGGATCATTCGCGTGTTGCTGTTTGCCGCGGTCGTGGTGGCGCTGATCGTCGCCCTGCCGGGCTTGAGCTCCATTCGCGGCCGCCTGGCGCACGGAAACCCGGCGTGGCTCGTGCTAGCCGCCTCGTTCCGCCTCTTATCGGCCCTCTCCTACGTGGTGCTGTTCCGTGCGATCTTCGCTCCGAGGATGTCGCGTCGCCTGAGCTATCAGATCGCGATGTCGGAGATCGGCCTGAACGCGCTCGTGCCGGCCGGCGGGGCCAGCGGCCTCGCCATCGGCGGCTGGGTCCTGCATCGCCGCGGCATGCCGACGGACGAGGTCCTGCGGCGAAGCGCGCAGTTCTTCGTGTTCACGAGCGCGTTCAACGTCGGCGCCGTCGCGGTGCTCGGCTGGCTGGGCGCTGCGGGGATCCTGGTCACCCACGGTTCGCCGGCCCTGTCCGCGGTGCCCGCCCTTGGGGCGAGCGCCGTCATCGTGCTCGCGGTGGCGCTGGTGCCACAGGTGAGCAAGCTCCAAGCCAGGCAGGCGGACAGGCGATCGCACAGCTTGCGCTGGTGGCTGGAAGACGTCGCCGTCGAGCTCGGCACCGGCGCGCAGGGCGCCATTGAGTTGTTTCGCAGGCACGATCCGCGCGCGCTCGCCGCGGGCGCGGCCTATCTGATGTTTGACATCGCAGCGTTGTGGGCGGCGGTCCGCGCCTTCGGCGGCCACATGGCGCTCCAGCCGCTTGCGATGGCGTATCTGGTCGGACAGCTCGCGGGTGAGATCCCTGTCCCTGGAGGGCTGGGGGCGGTCGACGGCGGACTGATCGCCACGCTCACGCTGTACGGCCTGCCGGTGTCAATCGCTACCGCCGGCGCGCTCGCTTATCGCGCGATCGCCCTCGGGGTGCCGGTGGTTTTCGGCGGTCTCGCGGCCGTCGGCCTCACCCGCACGATCCGGCAATGGGACCGCGACGATCAGCTCGGGGTGGGCACGGTCGCGGCGGCGGGTGACATCGCGCCCTGACGGCGGGGGACGGAGCGAGAAATCGGGCGTAGCGACGCGCGGTCTCGACCGAGCTCGGGCACGCCGATAGGGTCGACGCAGATGCGAGGACACCAGGCACGAGTTGGCACGTCCATACGAGGGGTGAGCCCTCGATGAGCGTCGACGCCGAGGCGATGACGTACAGCGGACGGACCGCCTGGGCGCGCAACCTCGCCGCACCGGTCCGGAGCTTCCTGAGCACGGAAGAGGGCGGCGCGATCGTGATGCTCGGAGCCGCGATCGCAGCGCTCGTGTGGGCGAACGCTCCGGGATGGCACTCATACGAATCGGTGTGGACGACGAAGGTCGCGATCCGGATCGGGAGCGCGGGCATCGAGACTGACCTTCGCCACTGGATCAACCAGGGCTTGATGACTCTGTTCTTCCTCGTGGTGGGACTCGAAGCCAAGCGCCAGCTCGACCTCGGCGAGCTGCGAGAGCGCCGCAGGCTCGCGATTCCAGTCGTAGCGGCGTTCGGCGGTATCACGGTGCCGGTGTTGATCTACCTCGCGTTCAATGCCGGCCACGACGGCGCGCACGGCTGGGGCGCGGCGATGTCTACCGATACCGCGTTCGCGCTCGGAGCCGTGGCCCTCGTGACCCCCCGGACCGCGACCCGGATCCGCGTCTTCCTGTTGACGCTGGCGGTCGTCGACGATCTCGCCGCGCTGGTGGTAATCGCAACCGTTTACGCCGGTCACGTCTCGTTCGTGGCGCTGGGCGTCGCGATCGTGCTCTTCGCCGGATTGATCGCGCTGCGCTACGCGCCCTTCGGCCGCAGAGCGATCTCTATCGGGCTTGGGGGTCGCGATCTGGGTCGCGATGTTCAAGTCGGGCATCGATCCGGTGATCTCGGGACTGGCGATCGGGCTCGCGACGAGCGCGTACCCGCCGACCCGCGAGGACCTCGAGCGGGCGACGGCGCTGACGCGGTCGTTCCGGGAGCAGCCGACGCCCGAGCTCGCGCGCTCGGCGCAGCAGAGCCTGCAGTCGGCGATCTCGGCAAACGAGCGGCTCCAGTACGACCTTCACCCGTGGACGAGCTATGTGATCGTTCCGCTCTTCGCGCTCGCCAACGCCGGGATCCATCTGACGGGCAAGCTCATGAGCGACGCCATCGCCTCACCGATCACGCTGGGGATCCTCGTCGCCTATCTGATCGGCAAGCCGATCGGCATCTTCACCGGTTCCTGGCTCGCGACGCGCCCCGCCCTCCACGGTCCCCGCGCCCTGATCAGCGGACCGGTGCTGATCGCCGCCGGCGTGTGCGCCGGGATCGGCTTCACCGTCTCCATCCTCGTCTCGAGCATCGCGTTCACCGGCGAGCGCCTCGACGAGGCGAAGCTAGGCGCGCTCGCGACGGTGGTAATCGCCCCGCTGGTCGCTTGGGTGGTGACCCGGATGATCCGGCTCCTGCCGAGCAACCTGCGCGCACGGCAGATCGGACGAACCGCGGAGGACATCCTCGACCTCGTGGAGGACGTCGACCCCGATCGCGACCACATCCGCGGCCCCGACGGTGCGCTGGTCACGCTGCTTGAGTACGGCGACTTCGAGTGCCCCTACTGCGGGCAGGCCGAGCGCGTGATCAGGGAGCTGCTCTCCTCAGAAGGCGACGTGCGCTACGTGTGGCGGCACCTGCCCCTGAACGACGTCCACCCCACGGCTCAGCTCGCCGCCGAGGCATCCGAAGCCGCCGCCGCCCAGGGCAAGTTCTGGGAGATGTACGACACCCTCCTCGCGCACCAAGAGGCGCTCTCGATGCGCGATCTCGTCCGCTACGCCCGAGAGCTCGATCTCGACATCGAGCGCTTCACCGACGAGCTGCGCCGCCGGGAGTACACCCCGAGAGTCAGCGAAGACGTCGCGAGCGCCGACGAGAGCGCCGTGTCCGGTACACCGACCTTCTTCATCAACGGCCGCCGCCACTACGGCGTCTACGACATCAACACCCTCACCGACGAGGTACGCGCCGCCAAGAACCGAGCCCAGCAGCTCCTCACCGCCGCACCAAGCTAGCGCAGCTCAGGACTGGATTGCCGGGCGCAAGCGGAACGGCTCGGGGAACCCGACCCGGCGGTCGCTGCGCGACGCACTTCCACCCAGGGGTGGAGGATCAGGATCGGCCTACGGGCCGATGACAACTTCCCGCTCGGCACATACCTTGGGGCCATGCCCGAAACCCCCTGACCAAGGAGCCGAACATGATCCTCATACTGCCGCTCATCGGCTACGTGATCCGCGCCTGGCGCCGCCGCCGCGCCGCGCCGATCGTAGAGAGCTGACATCCCAACTGCCTCGTCATCGCGTGTCGACCGCCGTCGCCGTCGCATCGGCCGCGCTGATGGTCGCCGGCTGCGGGTCCTCGATGAAACCGAGGAGCCGTGACAAGAGCGCCTCGAACCTCGGGGCGGCCGGGATCAGCTTTGCATCGTGCATACGCTCGCACGGCTACAGCGGCGTACTCACACGCAACGGGGTGTCCTTCGCGATCCCAACCACGATCGACATCCAATCGCCCGCGGTCCAGCAGGCCGCGACCGCCTGCCGCCTCGGCGGTCTAGGCCGAGGCGCAATCGGGTCAGGCTCCCTGTGAACCAACTCCATGCGCCGGTGTTGATCGCTGCCGGCGGCGTCCAGCGCCAGTAGTGATAGCGCTGCCGATCATCGCTGCGGTCGTCATCTTGAAGGTCGTCGTCTCGAGGGCCAGAGGGCGCCCGGCGCTAGGCGGCAAGATCGTGGTCCGATGCAGCAAGGGCCACGTCTTCACCACGACGTGGTCACCCCTGGGCTCACTCACGTCCATCCGCCTCGGGACCGCCAGAGTTCAACGCTGCCCAGTCGGTAACCACTGGTCACTCGTCAAGCCCGTGAACGACTCCGAGCTGACCGACGAGGACCGCCAACAACTAGCTACGCCACACCCCAACTAGCCAGGCTCACCGCTTTGCCAGCTTCGGCCTAGTTGCGACCCCGTACTATGTCGGGAGTGGGAAAGCTGTTACGCCGGATGGTCGAACGCGACGAGCTCCTGGCTGAGTGGGATCCATCCGACGCGGCGTCGGTCGAGAGCGCGGAGCGCGAGTACCGGCGCTGGGTCGATCAGGAATATGTCGCCGTGCGGAGCGACGACGGCGCCACGTTTGAGCCGGTGAGCGGCGACGGGCTCCCGCTCGACGCCGCGGAGGTCGTCCTCTCGACCGCGATGGGCGGCGGTTAGCGGATCCGCCGACCCATCTCGGCGGTGTCGTAGCCGCCGAGACCTTCAACCTCCGCCCTGAAGTCGGGTGACTCGAGGAGCCGCCAGAACGGCTCGAGCACGGGCAGCTCGAGCGAGCCCGTCTCGAGCACGAGGTCGTATGGCTCCTTGGTGATCGGCACGAAGTCGAGGTCGAAGGCGCGGGCCGCGGCCAGCACTCCCATCCCGCAGTCGGCGCGGTCCCCGGCGATCGCCGCGGCCACGGCCAAGTGGGTGGGCTCCTCGCGGCCATAGCCAACGATCGCAGCGGGATCGATTCCCAGCCGCCCGAGCTCGTAGTCGAGAAGCACGCGGGTGCCGGCGCCGCGCTGGCGGTTGACGTATCGCAGCCCGGGACGGGCGAGGTCGGCCACGCCCGACAACCCCAGAGGGTTGCCAGGCGCGACGAGCAGCCCCTGCTCGCGGTGGACGAGCCGAACGACGGCGATCTCGTGGCCGGCGATGACCTGGTCGATGTACGGCAGCGTGTACGCCCCGGTCTCCGGGTCAAGCAGATGCGACCCGGCCAGGTGACACAGGCCGTCGCGCAGCGCGATCAGCCCGCCCATCGAGCCGACGTTGCCCGAGGCGAGCGTCACGTTCGGGTCGTCGGCCCGGAGCTGCGAGGCGGCGAGGTCGAGGATCATGTCGTGGGATCCGATCGCGACAATCGTCCGTTCGATCTGGGTGAGGCTGTGCAGCAGCTCGATCTCGACCTCCTCGCCGGCGTGGTGGCCCTCGACGCCCGACGGGACGACCAGCAGCCCATCGGCGCGAACCAACGAGGTCAGCACGCCCGCGCCCCGCGGCAGCGGCGAGGCGACGAGCGCACCGCCGACTCGCCCGAGCCGCACGCGGACCCAGTCGTCCATCCCGATCGTCGATGCGAGCTTGCGCGCCAGCCGCGCCGGCACGGTCGGGCGCGGTGTCGCTGCCGCGCCCTCGAGCTCGGCGAGCAGCGGCGCGGCGAAGATGTCGAACGTCAGCGACGCCGACACCGGGTAGCCAGGCGCGCCGAGCACGGGCGTCGCGTCGATCGCGCCGAGCACGACCGGATGGCCGGGGCGCACGGCGACACCGTGCACGGCGAGCTCGCCTAGCTGGTCGACCAGCGCCGCGGTGTAGTCGTCGCGTCCCGCGCTCGAGCCGGCAATCACGATCAGAAGGTCGCAAGTCCCAACCGCCCCACGAATGGCGCCGGCGATCCTTGTCTCGTCGTCGGGCTCGATCGGAAGCACCACGGCCTCGCAGCCGGCCTCGCGCGCCTGGCCGGCAAGCATCAGCGAGTTCGTCTCGAGTAGCTCGCCGCGAGCGAGCGGGCTTCCGATCGGGCGCATCTCATCGCCGGTCGGCAGGATCGCCACGACCGGCCGGCGGTGGACGCGGACCTCGGTGGCCCCGGCGGCAGCGGCCGCCGCTGCGTCGACCGGCCGCAGTCGGTGGCCGGCCGGCAAGAGCAGCTCGGTGGCGCTGATGTCCTCGCCGATCGAGCGCGTGTGCTGATAGGGCGCGACCGCCGCACGCAGTTCCGCCCGGCCGTCGATGTAGTGGACGTGCTCGCGCATCACGACCGCGTCGAACCCGTCCGGCATCGGATCGCCGGTGTCGAGAACGACGAACGCGCCGGTGTCGAGGAGCAGCGGGGTGGTCTCGCTCGCGCCGAGGGTGTCGGAAGCACGGACCGCGATCCCGTCCATCGCGGCCGAGTCGAACGGAGGCGAGGAGCGCTTGGCCCAGATCGGCTCCGCCGTGACCCGCCCGATCGCCTCCTCCACCCCCAAGCTCACGGCCTCCAGCCGTCGCGGACACCCGGCGACCGCGCAGCACTCCCCCCACGCGGCCTGCGCGCTCGCGAGCGGAACGTCGCGCAGAAACGGAGTCGTGCGGCTAGCCATACGGGAACACCTCGACCGGCTCTCCGGCGGACAGGCCGTTGGCGTCCTCGGGAACGATCAGGTAGCCGTCGGCGCCGGTCAGGACCGAAAGCAGCGCCGAGGATCCGAAGATCGGCTCCGCGACGCCGTCCTCGCTCAGCCTGACCTGGACGACGTCGAGCCGACCGGCGGCGCTCGGGAGGTCGCGGCTCAGGCGAGCGGGCAAGGAGCCGAGCACCGGCTCGACCGTCCAGCCGCCCACCCGACGGACGAGCGGCATCCCGATCAGGCGGAACACAACGAGCGCCGAGCGCGGGTTGCCCGGCAGGCCAATGATCGGAATGCCGTCGCTGTGCGCGAGCAGCGTCGGCTTGCCGGGCTTGATCGCGAGCCCGTGGCACCACATCTCGGAGTTCGGCAGACCGGCCACCGCGCCCGCGGTCTGGTCGCGCATCCCGACCGACGATCCGGCGCAGATCACGACGACATCGCTCGTGCCGACCGCGGCGCTCAACGCTTCCCGCAGAGCGCCGTCCTCGTCGGAGACGATCGCGGCCGGCGCGGGCTCGCCGCCGGCCTCGCGCACGAGCGCACCGACCGAGACACTCAGGGCGTCTCGCACCTCCCCCGGAGACAGCACGCGCGTGTCCGGCGGCACAACCTCATCGCCGGTGGCGAGGATCGCTACGCGCGGCGGCACGTGGACCGAGACCTCGACCACCCCGGCCGCAGCGAGCAGCGCCACATCCTGCGCCCGCAGCGGGCGGCCGCGCGGGGCGAGAGCCCCTCCCGCGGCCACGTCCTCGTCGAATCGGACGACATTCTCACCGGGCGCGACCGGGCGGACGACCTCGATCGTGTCCGCCGTCGCCTCGGCCGTGTGCTCGATCATCACGATCGCGTCGGACCCGGCGGGCAGCATCCCGCCGGTCGGGATCGCGACCGCCGTCCCCGGGCGGACCTCGTCCGAGGCGGCCGCCCCCATCCGGACCGAGCCGACCAGCCGCAGGTATCCCGGTATCGACTCGGATGCGCCGTACGTGTCCGCCGCGCGCACCGCGTAGCCGTCGACGCTCGAGCGGTCGAAACCGGGCAGTGCCTCCCCGGCGACGACCTCGGTGTCCGGGACCCGTCCGTACGCATCGCCCAGCGACACCGTTTCGACCGGGGTAACGTGGCCCGGTCGGAACCCGGTCAGCGCCTCGGAGACGGTCTTGACCGTGAAGAATTCCCGCCCGGTCGTGGCCATGAGAACGAAGTTAGCCGGAGGCGGTGGGTGTGCGCTGGAGGCGCAGCACGCTCATCACCGGCCCGAGCGCCACCTGCCCGAGGCCGCAGATCGAGGTAAGTCGCAGGGTTTCCTCGAGCTTGTCGATGCGGTCGTCGATCGCGTCGGCGTCGGCGCCGCGCTCGAGTGCGTCGCTCAGGATCCGGTGGGCCTTGTTCGAGCCGACGCGGCACGGCACGCACTTGCCGCACGACTCGTTGCGGAAGAAGCGCAGAACGTTCGTCGCCGCCGCCAGGAGGCTGCGCTCCGCGCTCATCACGACGACGGCTCCGGAGCCGAGCATCGACCCTGCCTCGGCCAGCGGCTTGAAGTCGAGCGGCACGTCGAGCCGGTCGGGCCCGAGGAAGTTCGACGATGCACCGCCCGGCTGGAACGCGCCAAGCTCGGCGCCGTCGGGCAGCCCGCCGGCGAGCTCGATCAGCTCGCGCGCGGTCGTCCCCATGGGCACGCAGTACACATCCGGGCGTACGACATCGCCGGAGATCGCGAAGAACTTCAATCCGGCGCCGCCGTTGACCCCCTGTGCCTTCCACCACTCGGCACCGCGCTGGAGGATGATCGGGATCGCGGCAAAAGTCTCGACCGAGTTCATCAGCGTCGGCTTGCCCCAGAGGCCGTAGGTAGCGGGAAACGGCGGCTTGTTGCGGGGCTCGCCGCGGTGGCCCTCCATGCACTCGAGCAGCGCCGACTCCTCGCCGAGGATGTAGCCGCCCGGCGAAGTGAAAACGTCGATGTTGAGGTTGCGCCCCGATCCGAGCACATCCTCGCCGAGGATGCCCTGCGCACGGGCGGAGTCAAGCTCCGCGCGCACCGCGGCCTCCTCCGGCCCGTATTCGTGGCGTATGAACACCCAGCCCTGCTCGGCGCCGATCGCGAGCATCCCGGCCAGCATTCCCTCGATCACCAGGTGGGGCTGCTCGGCCAGGATCTGGCGGTCCTTGAATGTGCCGGGCTCCGACTCGTCGGCGTTGCAGATGACGTACTTGGGATCGGCCTCTTGGCCAGCAACCATCTCCCACTTGGAGCCCGTGGGAAATCCGGCCCCGCCCATTCCCCGCAGCCCCGAGTCCCGGAGCGTCCCGACCGCGTGTTCGAGCACCCCGCCCAGGCCCACCAATCCGGATTCCTCGATCACCTCGATCGTCTCGTGACCCCCGAGCTTTCCGGCGATCAGCCGGCGCACGATTGCGTAGCTCGGCAGATCAGGCTCCGCGGCGTACGGGTCGTTTGGCCGCGATCGCGGTGGCGTCTTCGCGCGCGCCGGCGGCTCCTCACCGTCGAGCGCCTGCTGCACAGCCTCGGGAACGTCGACGGCGCGGACAGGCCGCTCCTCGACGGTCGCGGCCGGGGCCATGTCACAGCGTCCGATGCACGAGACCTCGCGGACCTCGATCGCGACGCCGTCGCCGTAGCGGGCGTGGATTGCGGCGATCTGTTCATCGGCGCCGTGCAGCCAGCACGAGAGATCGCGGCAGACGGTGACCTCGACCTTGGGCGGCGCCGCCGTGCGGAAGTGGGGATAGAACGAGACCAGGCCCTCGATCTCGTACAGCGGCCGGCGCGTCTCGCGCGAGAGCCGGGTGAGCTCCTCGCGGGGCAGCCAGCCATGCTCGCGCTGGATCGCGTTCAGGGACGGGATCAGGCTCGGGCCGGGGAACTTGCCGGCGCGCGCCTCCACGGCCAGGGACGCGGCCGTTCGTGACCGCCATCAGTGCGCTCCCGCGCCGTTCCCGTTTGCGGCGGGTTCGATGCGCACGGCGCAGAACTTGAACTCGGGGATCTTCCCGATCGGGTCGATCTCGTCGATCGTCAGCAGGTTCGCGGCCGCTTCGCGGAAGTGGAACGGGATGAAGCAGTTGCCCCGCGCCTCCTTGTGCGACACCTTGACCTCGAGCTCGATCGTCCCACGGCGCGAGCTCACCCGCGCCATCGCCCCGTCGCTCAGCCCGCACTCGGCCGCATCCGCCGGGTGGATGTAGACCTGCGGTCGCGGCTGGATCGTGTCGAGCGCGAACGAGCGGCGCGTCATCGAGCCGGTGTGCCAGTGCTCGAGCAACCGCCCCGTGTTCAGAACAAACGGGTACTCGTCACTGGGCAGCTCTTTGGCCGGGAGCCACTCGGCGGGCACGAGATGGGCAAGCCCGTCATCGGTGTTGAACTGCTCGGTGAACATCACGACGGTCCCGTCGGAGTTCTCCGGATCGGGATTCGGGTAGAGCTTGCCCGTCAGCCCGAGGTTGTCGTAGCTGAGGTTGGCGTAGCTCGGCATCACCGAGACCATCTCCTCGAACACCTCGCGGGGCGATGAGTAGTTCCAGTCCAGGCCGACTCGGCGCGCGATCTCCTGCACGATCTCGTAGTCCACGCGCGCGTCCCCCGGGGGATCCAGGACCTTGCGGCCGAGCTGCACCCGGCGGTCGGTGTTCGTGTACGTGCCGTCCTTCTCCATGTAGGAGGAGGCGGGCAGAATGACGTCGGCGAACTCCGACGTCTCGGTCAGGAAGATGTCCTGCACGCACAGGAACTCGAGTGCGGACAGTGCCTTGCGAACCTTGTTGATGTTGGGATCCGACAGGAATGGGTTCTCCCCCATCATGTACATCCCGCGCACGCCGCCCTTCAAGGCCGAGCCGATGATCTCGGTCACGGTCAGGCCCTTGACCGGATCGAGCTCGGTCTCCCCCCAGGCCTTCTCGAAGCGAGCCCGGGTGGCCTCGTCGGCGACGCCCTTGTAGTCCGGGTAGAACATCGGGATCAGACCGGAGTCAGAGGCGCCCTGGACGTTGTTCTGGCCCCGCAATGGGTGCAGGCCGGCGCCCTGGTGGCCGACGTTGCCGGTGATCGCGCACATCGCGATCAGGCAGCGGGCGTTGTCGGTGCCCGTCGTGTGCTGCGAGATGCCCATCCCCCAGTAGATGATCCCGGCGCTCGCCTCGCCCCAGGCCCGCGCGACCCGGCGGATCTGCTCGGCGCTGACGCCGGTGATCTGCTCGCCACGCTCGGGCGGATAAAGCTTGACGGTCTCCGCCAGCGCCTCGAAGTTCGAGGTCCGATCGCGGATGAATTCCTCGTCGACGAGATCCAGCCGGATGATCTCGTGCATCACCGAGTTGTAGAACGCGACATCGGTGCCGGGCTTCAGCTGACAGAAGATGTCTGAGTGGTCGGCGACCTTGTCGGCGCGCGGATCGACATAAATGATCGTCGTGCCCCGCCGGCGCGCCTGCTTGAAGAACGACGACGCGACGGGGTGGTTCGCGGTCGCGTTCGAGCCGGTGATGATGATCACGTCGGCGTTCATCACGTCCCCGTACGTCGTCGAGACCGCCCCCGATCCGATCCCCTCAAACAGCGCCGCCACGCTCGACGCGTGACACAGGCGCGTGCAGTGGTCGACGTTGTTGGTGTGGAAGCCCGTGCGGATCAGCTTCTGAAAGAGATAGGCCTCCTCGTTGGAGCATTTGGCCGACCCGAACCCGGCGATCGCGGCCGGGCCTCCGGCGGCGTAGATCTCGCCCAGGCGCCGCGCGACGAGGTCCAGCGCCTCCTCCCAGCTCGCCTCACGGAAGGACGGCATCACCTGGCCGTAGTCGACGAGGCCACCGGGCTTGCGCCTTTTCTCTGAGCGTCCACCGACTTCGTCACCGCGGACGTCGCTCGACAACGGCCCCTTCGGGTAGGCGTCCTCGCGCCGGATCAGCGGCTTGGTCAGCCGCTGCGGCGAGGCCGCGTAATCCCAGCCGTAGCGGCCCTTGACGCACAGCCGCCCCTTCGACCCCGGCTGGGCGCGGCCATCGGCGAACGAGATCGCCTTGCGCTCGTCGTCGACGTTATAGGTCAGCGCGCAACCCACCCCGCAGTACGGGCACACCGTGTCGACCTGACGCAACTGCTCGCGCGGCTGGATCGGCACGCCACGGATCGGCTTGTTCGTCAGCGCGCCGGTCGGGCACGCCGCCACGCACTCGCCGCACGTCACACACGATGACTCACCCATCGGGTCATTCAGGTCGAACGCGATCCGGGTCGTGTAGCCCTTGCCGCTGCGGCCGATCACGTCGTTGCCCTGTATGTCGTCACAGGCGCGCACGCACCGGTCGCACAGGATGCAGGCGTCGTGGTTGACTGAGATGACGGGGTTCGAGTCGTCGATCCCGCGGCCCTCGTTTTGCGGGATCCCGTTGCCCTGCTCGACGCCGTATTGCCGGACGAGCACAAGCAGCTCGTTGTCGGCGGTCGTCGTCTCCTTGGGATCGTGCTCGGGATCGGGCTGATCAGAGAGCAGCAGCTCGGTCAGCATCGACCGCTGGGCGTCGATCCGGTCGCTCGTCGTCGTGACCTCCATGCCCTCCTCGCACGGACGCACGCACGCCGCGGCGAACACCCGCGCGCCAACGTCGACGACGCACAAGCGGCATACCCCAACGGGGTCGTAGCGATCGTCATGGCAGAGCACGGGGATGTCGATTCCGAGCTGCTTGGCCGCGTCGAGGATCGTCGTCCCGTCGGGGACGGTCACCTCCCGGCCGTCGATCGTCAGCGTGATGTTCTTGGTGATCGTGGCGGGTGTCGTCGTCGTAGCCATAGGACCTCCACTATCCCACTTCTGCACCAATTTGTTCGGAATCCACGAACGCCTCCAGTCCGAGCTCGGACAACGTCTCCGAGCTAGGCAGGCCGGCCTCCTCGAGCCCGCGCCCTCGGTAGTACGAGCTGATCATCGCCTCGAGCCGGGCCGCGGTCAACGCCGCGGTCCGGCCGGACTCGAGCTCGAGCGACTCGGACAGGAAACGATCCGGCAGCCAGTCCTCCTCACGCGTCCATCCCTCGCGCAGGTTGAACAGGCGCTTGGCCAGCACGATCCGTCGCGCGGTCGTGGCGAGCTCATCCGCGTCGACCTCCCAGCCAGTGACCATGTTCAACAGTGTGGCCCACTCGGGGAACGGATCCTCGAATACGCCGCGCAGGAACTTGCACAGGATCAGCGAGTCCATGACCGCGGCGCGGTTCTCGGTCTCGATCGCGCCGGCGACGTGAGCCTCGCCGCCATTCAGGCGGTCGTGGGCACCGGAGAGGTCCGCCTCGTAGGCCCCGGAGCGGTTGTGATCCGCTCCGCGCGCATTGACCGCCAGACCGAGCGCCATGGCCTGGAGCGTCCGCGGCTCGTAGCCGGGCAGCTCGAGGCCCTTGACGTGCGCGGCGAACTTGTTCGAGCCTTTGCCGATCTCTTGTGAGGCGGCGCGGGACCCGGTGGCCAGGAGCGCGCCGAGGCCCTCGCACGCGCCGATCTCCTCGATCGCGCGCAGCAGTGCCTCGGGGTCGCCGAACCGGAGCCACGGCGCGTCGATCAGGCCCTTCTCGACGCACTCCATCGCCCACGCGATCGTCCCGCCGGTCGAGATCGTGTCCAGCCCAAGCTCGTCGCAGCGTGAGCTCGCCGCTATCACCGCGTCTGCATCGCTCACTCCGCACAGCGGACCGAGCGCGAACACGTTCTCGTACTCCATCCGGACCTTCTTGCCCGCGGCCCCCTTGTAGATGTGCTCGCACCCGATCGAGCAGGACGCGCACGAGTTGCGGGCGACCTGACGAAGCTCGGCAACATCCTCAGCCGCGAGCGACGCCGCGCCTTCGAACTTGACCGCGGTGAAGTTCCGGGTCGGCAGGGTCGAGATGGCGTTGAAGGCGAGCAGGTTGGCCATCGTGCCGAGCTCGCGGTATTTCGCCGTGGCTTGGCCGAACGAGCGCTCGCGTAGGTCCTTGGCCGCTGCAAGGACGGCGGCCGGATCGGCCGACGCCACCTTGGTGCCGGCGCGGACGAGGATTGCCTTACACCACTTGGAGCCCATCACGGCGCCCAGACCGCCTCGGCCGGCGTGGCGTCCATCGTGGGAGATAGTTGCGTAGCGCACGCCCCGCTCCCCGGCCGGGCCGATGGCCGCAACCCGCCAGGCCGGACCGTGAAGTTCCCGCAGCCGGGCCTCCGCCGCTGCCGCCGACAGCCCCCACAGATCGTGCGCGGGCTCGATCCGGACGTCGCCACGGTCGATGACGACGACCGACGGCTCCTCACACGCGCCGCGCAGCACGATCGCGTCGTGCCCGGTGAGCTTGCCGGCGATCGCGAAATGGCTCGAGGCGAGCGCGTCGGTGAGGCGGCCGGTCAGCGGCGACTTCGCCACCACGGCGAACTTGGCGCTGGTGGTCAGCGGCGTGCCGACCAGCGGCGAGAACACGAAGATCAGCGGTGCCTGCGGGTCGAGCGGCTCGACCCCGGCTGGGCAGTACTCGTGCATCAGCCAGGCACCGAGGCCGGCGCCACCGATGTAGGAGCGCAGCACCCGCTCATCGATCGCTGCCGCAACCCCCGACCCGGTGCTCAGATCCACGAGCAGCGCCTTCCCGAAATACCCGCCGGGTGGCATGTCTACGATGCTAGCTGCCTAGCCCCCCGCGTCGGCGACCATGAAGCCCACCGTATCTCCCGCGGCGAGCGGCAACTCGGGGTCGCGGGTGATCTGGTCACCGTTGAGAGCGGCGACGAGGTGCTTGTCGAGCGCCAGGTCGATGGCGTCGGCGAGCTGACCCAGGGTCCACGCGGCCGCGCGCTGTGACCGTGGGGCGCCGTTCATCGCGAGCGTCCCGAAGCGACGAACCTCTATGAAAGGTGCGGGAAGCGCGCGGGCGTCCTCGTAATCGCTGGGCTCGTTGAGGTTCCTCACCGAATCCAGGCCGGGATCGAGCGCCGCCAACTTGGCGTCCCGCAGCATCGCCGCATCGTCGACCCGCAGGACGCGGCAGCGCTCGAAGAGGAAGGCCGGCTTGAGCTTGTCGGCAGCAACCAGTTCCTCTACCTGAGGCAGGAGACTCGTGCGATAAGCCGCCGACAGGGGCTGGCGAAAGCCGTGGATCTCGGGGAGGACCACGTCGATGTCGGCGGTGAAGCCGCCGATCACCCGGCGTATGAACAGGGGGTGCAGCAGCGGCACGTCGGTGGATGACACATAGGCGACCTCCGCGCGATCGCCGATCGCGGCGAGCCCGGCCGCGAGTCCCTGCAACGGCCCGCGCCCCTCCCGCTCGTCTTCGACCAGCTCGATCGACGGGTGGATCTCCGGCAGCTCCTGACCGGGCGCTCGCACCACCACGACCGGGCCGTCAACCGTTCGCTGCGCGAGGCCCGTCACCCGGCGCAGCAGCGTCGATCCGTGCCAATCGAGCGATGCCTTGGGCGAGCCCATCCGGGAGGACTTGCCGCCGGCCAGGATGATCGCGCCAGCCTCAAACACACCCACGATGCTAGATCCCCGGGCGCGAACTACGCGATGCCTAAGATTGCCTCGTGGGCGTCGGCGAGGCCTCACCGCACCGGATCGCGCTCGAGCAAGCGCTGCCGCTCACCGTCGGCGAGATCATGATCACCCACCCCAAGATGTGCCGGACAGCGCCCCGGCGGTTGCGTAGGCCGATCGAGACCTCGCGACCGTGACGCCGGACAGCCCGCTGACCGACGCCGTCAAGCTCCTCGAGCGCAGCCGCGAGCCCCGGCTCGTGGTGCTCGACCAGGACGGACGCACGCTGCGCGGACTGCTCTGCTTCAACCGAAGCTCAGAGAGCTTCTGCATCCGCTAGCGCCGGCCGCTTCGGCGCGCGGGCTTGGTGCGGCCCGGTGGCGTCGTGGAGGTTGGTTGCCGTACTGGATCCCGGGTAGCTCGGTAAAGATTGCCGGGGTGGCCGGCTGTCCTCGCACAGCACGACAGACTGAGAGGGAGAGCTAAACGTGTCGACACAACACGCAAGCGTGACGCTGGATCAGGCTCAGGCCATCATCGTGGCAGCCCGGGCCAAGGCGGACGACATCGGAGTGCCGATGAACATCGCGGTGGTTGACGCTGGGAATAACCTCACCGCGTTCTCGCGCATGGATGGAGCATGGCTCGGATCGATCGACATCGCCCAGAGCAAGGCCTATACGGCTCGTGCGTTCGACATGCCAACGCGCGATCTTGCCGAGATGGCTCAACCCGGTGAGCCGCTGTTTGGAATCGAGGGCTCCAACCAAAGTGTGATCATCTTCGCTGGCGGGATCCCGCTGGCCGATGATAAGACGGTCGTTGGCGCTGTCGGAGTCAGCGGTGGAACACCAGATCAGGATCACGAGGTGTGTGAGGCCGCTGTGGCGGCATACAGCTGACCGGGGGCTGGACGGGATCGAGACGTCGATCTCATCCGAGTTGACGCGTCGGCGCCGTCGGCACGCATCTGCCATGAAATCAGTAGTTCGGGCCGAGAGCGAACTCGCCCGCGCTGAGGCGCTTGCCCGTCCGTCCGGCCCGACTGGCTACGTCCGGGTTGCAGCAGGCGGCATCAAGGCGGTCCCGAGGCTGTAGCCCGTGGGGCTACAAAAAGTCGTTGCCGGTGAGCACGTACACGAACGGCACGAAGGGCACGATCGCCGCGATCCCCCAAGTCAGCTTTGCGATCAGCCCGAGGTCGCTCCCGAAGCACCAGGTTGATCCAGATCAGCACCACCGCAATCGGATGCAGGATGCACAGGAGAAGCTCGAGCACCTTCTTCATGGCTGCCTCACAGTCCCATATCGTTATCGCTGCTACCTACCCGTATTCGGGGTGCGAAATTCAGCAGGCCGTTTAACGGCAGGCGCGGCACTCCGTCTACTCTTAGGTAGGTAGGGACCGCTCACCCCCTTCTGCCGGCGAGGATGCTTGAAAGCCCTCGTCGGCTCGAGCGTCGTGCGACTGACTGGATTGATGCTCTCCCGGGTAGAGCGCTGTTAGCCGTATCGCGGGGTCAGGGCGGCGCCAGTTGACTGTCAGGAGAACAAAATGTCAGTCCGCGGATCATCCCGCCCATAATCGGCCTGATCGACCTGGGACATGCCGTCGGCGGGCGACTTCACTAATAATGAGTTTCACACCTGGGGGCGCGCCCAGGGCGTTTCGGTGGTCGGATCTGGGGTGGACTTGCCATGCCGTGCTGGAAGGACGACCAGGGTTTCTCGGTTCCACGATCGGCAGCGCCCCAACGAACAAAGCGGTTAACCGACCGCAGTCGGGAGACTTGAACCTTGAGTTCGGATGAACAGATTGACAACGCGTTCGGCTCGGGAGAGCCGTTCTCGCTCGGCGTTGAGGAGGAGCTGTTCCTCGTCGATCCGATTAGCGGTCGCCAGACGAACGCGTCGACGGCAGTGCAGGAACGGCTTGGCCCGGTTCACGGAACGATCGAGCGCGAGCTGCATGCCTGTCAGATGGAGCTGATCACGGATATATGTCGCAGCGCGGTCGAGGCAGTCGGTCAGCTACGCGGTCTGCGCCGGGCGGTCCTCAAAACCGGGGCGGGCCTGCTCGGGTCCGGAACGCATCCCTCAGCCGTCGAAGGCGAGGCGGAGATCACTGACAAGGAGCGCTATGAGCGCATCCGCGAGCTGCTGGGCGATGCGGTCGCCACACCGGTCGGAGGGCTGCACATTCACGTCGGGATGCCGGACCCCGATACGGCGATCCGAGTGTTCAACGGTCTGCGGCGCCACCTGCCGCTGCTGCAGGCGCTGGCCGCCAACTCGCCGTTTCGCCATGGCCGCGATACCGGTCTGGCGTCGGCCCGCGAGGTGACGGTCCGCGGCTGGCCGCGTTCGGGAGTGCCGCGCGCGATGCGTGACTTCGAGGATTTTTGCGCGAGCGCGCACCTTCTTGCCCGAGCCGCGGACGTGCCCGATTACACCTGGTTCTGGTGGAAGCTGCGTCCGCACCCGCGCCTCGGAACCGTCGAGGTCCGGGCGCTGGACGCCCAGTCCTCGCTTGAAGACACCGCCGGGCTAGTCGCGCTGACGCACTGCCTGGCCCGCCACGCCGCCGAAACGGGTCCCGAGCCCGATCCGCCAGCCGAGGTCCTCGACGAGGGTGTGTTCCGGGCGGCCCGCTTCGGGGTCGGCGCCCGGCTACCTGACGCCGATGGACGGCTACGGCCCGTCGATGAGTTGCTCCAGGAAGCGCTCGTGCTCGCGCGCCGCTACGCCGACGATTTGCACTGCACCGATCAACTCGAAGCGCTCCCAGCGTTGATGGAGCGCGGGGGCGGTGCAGGGCGCCAGCGCGCCTCCTACGAGATCGCCGGGATGGACGCGCTGCTACGTGACCTAACCGAGCTCACAGCCGCCGGAACGGCGCAGCCGGACGCGGACTGAATGTTCGCAATGTGACGAAGGACTGCATTCGTCTGAGCTGGCTATCCAGTTCGCTCCGCCCTGCGAGTCATGCTTGCGCCGGGGGACGGCGATCGCGTCAGCGAGTGCGGTGATCTCTATCCGCTCGGTCGTGCACAACCGGCCATTCGGTGTGGATCGCGGCGACCGTGGCATGAACTGCATGTGGGGCGTGTGCATAAGCTGCCACGGCCGCCGGCTCGCTTGCCGGTTGGCAGCTTTTGCATGACCGCGGGGGGTCCGCAGCCACGGCCGCGGGAACCAACCCAGGGATCTCCCCACATCCGAGCCGTTCGGGGGGACGGAAGTGGATAGCCAGCTCGTCTGAAACCACGACCGTCGAGGCCCCACGGTGTCCGCGGGGCCTCGAGGAACGATCCGGCTTTGGCTATCAGGTCGAGAGCAGACGCTGGAAGAAGGTCCGATAGCGCTGCAGGGCGACCCGCAGGTCCTCGGTGGAGATGTCCTCGCCACGGCCCCATTGTGCTTCGAGCCGTTCCCGTTCCTTGGCGAACCCTTCTGCGAGTTGCTGCATGAGATTCGCGACCAGGCCGTCGGCCTCCTCGACCGCCCCTCGGGGCTCGTCGACGAACCGGGTCTGGATCTCCTCCCACCTTTGCTGGAACGTGGCGTCCATGTCGGCCGGAAGCAGCGACCCACCGTCGTTCGAGGCGGAGGCCGCCCCGTCCGTCGACCGAGGCGCCGCCTCGGTGCCCTGATCCGGCGTCGAACCGGCCTGTGTCGATCTCGCCAGCTTGTCCTCGGCCGCCTGGTCGGGGGCGCCACTCTCTGTGCGCAGGCCCCCACGCGGGCGGTCCGCCTCGACGCTCTGATCCCCGGCAGGGGCCGCCGTCCGGGCCTCGCCCGGGGGTGCTGTTGTCCCCTCGTCGACGGGGGGAGGAGTTCCCTCCGTGACAGGCGTGGCCTGGTCGTACACCTCGGGCTGACCTTCAGTGGCCGTCGTGTCCCGCACGTCGTCCTCCGACCTCGTGACATCACCCGCTGGCTCGTTCGGCGAGGCCAGGTCGCGAGTGCTCAGCGTTTCTGTATTGCGTTCCATCGGTCATCCCCTCGGCGTCGTTTGCTGTGGAACTGCGCCCCCATCGTTATCGTGCGCGAGCTCGTCGGCGGACGCTTCATGTGCCTGCCTGGCGTCATCCGGGGCGAGCAGGTCATCGAACAGCGTTCGGAAGTGGACCATCGCCTGACGCAACTGCTCGGTACTGGCCTGTCCGTTGTGAGCCCGGATCGAGATCTCGTGGGCCGCTCGATAGTTCTCGACTACTACCGGATGCTCCACGGATATGTCGGCCGTGCGCTGATCGAAGTCCTCGTCGACCGGGTAGCCCCGGTCGTGCATCACTCGCTGCACGAGCTCATGGGCTTGGCCAACCGCACCTACCGGCTCATCCACGAAGTAGCGCTGAGCCGCCGCCCATTGCGCCAGGTAGCGCTCGCGGGCGGCGGGATCGAGCGGCCGAATCTCGAACTTACCGACTCGCTGACGGCGATCGGCCAACTCCTTCTCCGCGGCCCGCTGGTCGCCCCGCTCTGCCACGACACGGCCGTACTCCGGTCCGAATTCATCCTTCAATCTCCGAGACCGTCGCTGACGTACAACAAGAACTCCGATGATCACTAACAGAACTACGACAATTGCCAGTAGCACCCAGATCATGGGTCACCACTCTCCTCTCCTTGTCGGTCCGTGCCCCGGACCCGTCGATGATCGACGACCTCCCATCTCGTATCTACCCCGCCTCACGCGGCGTAACCGACCACGGCTCCCTGACGTCTGCATGCGGACGTCCGCCAACGAACTAGGGGATCCATTCAGAGTCGCGGTCGTGTCATTCGCGGCGCCGCTCCGGAGCGGCGGTGCCACTGCCACATCCGGAGCGGGACCGCGAACGGCAGCGACCCGATCACAACTCTCGTGAGCCGCCTCGCCCCGAATGACAGCTGTCATGCCGCCCGCAGACTGGGAGAAACGTTCAGACGCGGCGGTCCAGCTACCGAGGAAGTTGAGCGCTTTTGCGGATCGGACCGAGACGCCCGCCGGCTAGTAGTAGTGCGCTCGGCCCCCTACGGCACGGCCCATCATGCCGAGCAACACGAGAATCAGGCCTATCACCAACAGGACAATGCCGATCGTCCACAAGATCGCGATCTTGGCGATGAAGCCGACGATGAGGAGTATCACTCCAAGTGTTATCACTGACCCTCCCGGGTTGTGTGTTATGAACGGTTCATACCCTCGAACGTGGGCGTTGAAGCCGTTCGACCCCCGGCTTATTACGGTCGATGAGCGCCGGGCGCGAGACAACCATCGGCATCCACCACTCATCACCCTGGTCGCGCGATTGACGGTCGTGCGACTGCTGTTAGTCGGCGTCGGCCACGATCGAGCCAACCCTCTCGCCGAGCGTCCGGTCTCGTCCGAACGCGAACCGCCCCCCAGATCGGCGCCACGGCAATCACGCCTGCTGCGATCAGCGGGTAGGATCAAATGGCGCCGGCTGTGCCGGCTTGAGGAGCTCGTAGAGCGGGTAGCCGATCGCCGCGGCTCCCAGCAGCGGGAGCAGCGCGTGCTTGACGTTGGAGAAGTGCTCCTGCGCGTGGCGGTGGTAGTAGACGGGCAGCGCGAGGTTCGCCACCAGGTAGGGGAGCGCGATCAGGATCGTGCCCATGGTCGCGATCTCGCCGAAGAAACGTCACCGGATCGGTGTTCCAGCCGAACACGTATGAGAGGCCCAGAGCGAGGGCGAGATACACCGAGAACGTGACCCAAGGCGTCTTGCCGCGCTCGGTCAGGCGAGCGGTGACTGATGGCAGCAGCCCCTCGCGCCCGGAGTTGAAGATGATCCGCGCCTGGGAGTTCGTAGCCGAGATCAGGCAGGAGCAGATCGAAGCGAAGCCCGCGGTGTAAGCG
>CAVVTO010000013.1:0-667656 GCA_963751185.1 uncultured Solirubrobacterales bacterium | reverse complement strand
GGATGCGTATCTCGGCCGTGAATCGTTCTTGGCTTGGCTATCGTGTATCGAGATGGATCTGCGGCAGCTCAGCTACGTGGTCGCGGTTGCCGACGAGTTGAGCTTCACGCGCGCGGCGGAAGAGTGCCATGTCGTGCAGTCGGCGTTGAGTCATCAGATCCAGCGCCTCGAGGCAGAGTTGGACATGCGCCTGTTCGAGCGCAGCAGCCGCAGGGTCCGCACGACTCCTGCGGGCGAGCTGCTAGTGGCCTACGCCCGGCGGATCCTCGCCACTGTCGCAGAGGCCCGGGTGGAACTCGATGCGTTGGCGGGCCTGGAGCGCGGCGAGCTCGCAGTGGGGGCGACTCAGACCGCGGGGCGCGTGCTCGACGTGATCGCCCTGTTCGGGGCGTTTCATCGCCAGCACTCCGGGATCAAGTTGGCCTCGATCAGCGGTCCGGCGACCGAGCTGGTGGAGGGGGTGCAAGCCGGGTGGCTTGATCTGGCGTTCGTGGCCGATAGCGCCAAGGCGGTGGGCAGCGAGATCGCTGGCGACGGCGTCGAGCGGCAGCTGCTGGTCGAGCGGGAGCCGTTGGTCGCGGTCGTCGGGATGAAGCACCGGCTGGCGAGGCGCACCTGTGTGCGACTGGAGCAATTATCGGAGAGCGGGAGCTTCGTGGAGTTCCGCGCCGGGACTGGCCTGCGCGCGACAGTCGATGACGCGTTTGCCAGTCGTGGCGTGTCGCGGTCGATCAGCTTGGAGCTCGGCCAGATCTCAGACATGGTGCGCTTCGCCTCTCATGGTTTGACGATCGCGGTCGTCCCTCTCGTCTTCGCCCGAGATTCGCCGGCTGGCGCCGCCCCGTACGCCGTCCTGCGGATAGCCGATGACGTCGCGATGTCCGTCAGCGCGGTGAGGCGGCCGGGGCCGCCCGGACTGGCGCTGGGCGCGTTTCTGGAGATCCTCGGCACGGCAGCAGCAGACCAGCATCGATCGTGAAGCACGATCGCTTGGATGAGAGGTATGCATTGCGGCGATAGCCGAGCCGGTCTAGAGTCGGCCGAGTTGTCCTCGACCGTCCACGTTTTGCAGTCCACGCCCGACACGGTTAGCTCCGGCGTGATCGATCCGCGCCGGCCGGCGGCGCTGACGATCGAGTCGGGGGATGTGGTGTCGTACCCGAACACGTGGACGCAGTGGGGTAATCAGGCTCGGTTCGGGATGTCGTTCGCCGATCGCGAGCCGCTCCGCAAGCAGTTTCCGACCGGCCCGTACTCCAATCTCGGGCCGGTCGTCGTCTCCGGGGCGAAGCCCGGCGACGTGCTGGAGTGCCGCATGCTTCGAACACGGCCGATCGACTGGGGATGGAATTCGTTCCCGCTCGGCGTGGGTGCGCTGCCGTCGGATTTCGATGAGCCCTACGTGCACTACTTCCGTTTCGGCGAAGATCGCTCGTTCGCGGAGTTTGTCGATGGCATCCGCATCCCGTTGAGGCCATCGATGGGGGTTTACGCGGTCGAGCCCGAGGGCGATGAGCCCGTCAGCGCCATCCTGGCCGGTCCGTATGGCGGGAACCTCGATCTGTGGGAGCTCACCGAAGGCACCTCGCTGTTTCTGCCCGTGTTCAAGCCCGGAGCGCGGGTGTGGACGGGCGACGCCAACGCGACTCAGTCCGACGGGGTCGTCGACCAGACCGGGATCGAGTCTGCGATGGAGGAGCTCCGCGTGCAGTACACCGTCCATAAGGCCGTGACGCTCACCGGACCGACGATCGAGACGCCCGAGCACTGGATCGTGATGGCGTTTGCCTCATCACTGGATGAGGCGCTCCCGAACTGCGTGCGGACTGCGATCGACTGGCTGAACGTGCACGGCGGAATCGACCGACGGGACGCCTACGCGCTGTGCAGCATGGCGATCTCGTTCCGCGTGACCCAGTTCGCCGACCAGACCGGGTCGGTGTACACCTCCATCCCCCCGAGGACGATTCACGCCATGATCCCGAAGAGCGTGCTCGGCGAGCGCGTGCTCGGCGAGATCGAACGCTCGATGCGCCCCGGATCGTGACGGCCTTGGCCGCCGGCGACGCGCTGGCGATCCTGCAGCTTGCGGCGGGGGCCGACTCGCGCGCAACGCGACGAGATGCCGCGGGGTATGCCGCACTGTTCACAAAGGATGGCGTCATGGACGGTGACATGGGACACGCCGCCGGACGCGATGCGCTTGCGGCGGCCGTCACTCGCGTTTGGGATGACGAGCCGTCCGGGACGCTGCACCTGACGTGCAACGCAGTCGTCGACGACTCGGCGTCCACCCCGGCCGTGGCGAGCATCCTCGTGATGCTCATGCCCCAACCTCCGGGCGTCGCGATCCAAGCGGCCGACGTGGTCCAGCACTTCACTCGCACGCCCGCGGGCTGGAGGATCAGCTCCCGACAGATAACCAAGACCCTGACAGCCGGACCCGAAAGCGAGCATCGGTCGGTGAAGTCGTGAGCTCAGATCCCGTGCTGGTATTCGGCGCGACCGGCACCCAAGGTGGCGCGGTGACCCGCGAGCTGCTCTCCCAGGCGGTCCCGGTCATGGCCCTGGTCCGCGACCCGCGGTCTGAGCGAGCCCACGCGCTGGCCGCCCTGGGCGCGGAGTTGGTGGTCGGCGATCTCAATGACGAGTGGTCACTCGCGCAGGCGTTCTCGAAGGTCCCGGTGGCCTACGCGATCACAACCCCGTTCGAGGATGGAGCCGACGCGGAGGTCAGTCAAGGAGACACGATCATCCGTGCCGCCACCCAAGCGGGCCTGCCGTGGCTGATCCTGGCCTCGGTCGCAGCCGCCGACCGCGCCCCCGTGCCGCATTTCCGGAGCAAAGCGCGGATCGAGGCACAGCTCCGTGCCACATCGGTCCCGTGGACGGTCGTCGCTCCCAGCTACTTCTACGAAAACGTGCTCGGCGCGAGTCAGTCAATCGCCGAGGGTGTACTGCCGCTGCCGCTGCCAGTGCACACCCCACTTCATCAAGTGGCGCTGCGCGACCTCGCCGCGGTCGTCGCGGCGATCCTCGACCGCCGCCAGGAGCACCTGTCCGTGCGGATCGAGATCGCCGCCGACGCTCCCACACCGGAGGACATGGCCGCGGCGATCGGCGTGCGCGCCGTCGAGACCTCGGTCCAATCACTGGCGGAGCGCAATCCCGATCTCGCTGCCATGTACACCTTCCTCGCCGGCACCGGCTATGGCGTCGACGTCGCCGGACTCCGCACACGGTATCCCGAGGTAGCGTGGTCACGTTTCGCAGACTGGGCCAGCGAGCGCCAGTGGACAACCGCAACGTCAGCCTCAGCAAAGCACAGCAACCGGTGACGACGAGCACCACGCCAGCTCGCGGTCACGCATCGGGTCTCGGCGACGAGAAACATACCGAGCACCCGTATAAACCCCGACGCATTGAGAGGTAACCCCATGGGCACGATCACCACGACGGAGGGTGTTGAGATCTTCTTCAAGGACTGGGGAGAGGGCCAGCCGATCGTGTTCAGCCATGGCTGGCCGCTGTCGGCCGATGACTGGGACACCCAGATGCTGTTCTTCCTTCAGAACGGCTACCGCGTGGTCGCGTCTGACCGGCGGGGTCACGGTCGCTCGACCCAGACGGGCGACGGTCACGATATGGACCACTACGCCGACGACCTGGCCGCCGTGGTCGAGCATCTCGACCTCCACAACGCCGTCCACGTGGGTCACTCGACCGGTGGTGGCGAGGTGGTGCGCTACATCGCCCGCCACGGCGAGAGCCGGGTCGCCCGGGCGGTTTTGATCAGCTCGGTACCCCCGCTCATGGTCCAGACCGACGCCAACCCCGGCGGCCTGCCCAAGAGCGTCTTCGACGACCTCCAAGCTCAGCTTGCCGCCAGCCGGTCGGAGTTCTACCGCGCGCTGCCGTCAGGTCCCTTCTATGGGTTCAACCGTCCCGGCGCGAAATCCTCGGAGGCGATCATCGATAACTGGTGGCGCCAGGGGATGATGGGGGGAGCCAAGGCCCACTATGACGGGATCGTCGCGTTCTCCCAGACCGATTTCACCGAGGACCTCAAGGGGATCTCGGTGCCGGTTCTGGTGATGCACGGCGAGGACGACCAGATCGTTCCCTATGCCGACTCCGGACCACTGTCCGCCAAGCTCGTGCAGAACGGGACGCTGAAGAGCTATCCGGGATACCCGCACGGCATGCCGACCACCGAGGCCCCGACGATCAACGCTGACCTGCTCGCCTGGCTTCAGTCGTAACGAATCCCACCGCGGGGGCGGCGTTGGCGGCAGCCGGCGGACGGCACGCCGCAGCTTCGGGCCTTCTGCTTTCCGCGGCTGAGCACGATCCGTCGAGTCGTCGGTGGGATGCGCGTACGACAACGAAGGCAGGTCTACGTGGTCCGTCGCGAGCGTGGCTCCTCCACGCCTGAAATGGTCACGGCGGCGCCACTACCGCTCCGTGTTGAGGGGCAGTCTGACCGGGAGTGCCTGATGAGGCGGCGAGCTGGCGGCGGCCGGTAATCCCTGAAGAAGGTTCTCAGCTAGCCGCGACTGCGTTGCCGCGGTCGCGGCTAGTGTTCATCTGTGATCGCTTAGTGTTAGTACGCGCCCGCGGGTTGGACCTTTGCTTGGTCTTTGGTTTGAGGTGCAGGGGTCGGGGCGCGGCCGTGTAGCAGCAGTCCGGTTATGAGGGCGCCGGCGGCGAAGATTCCGGCGGCCCACCAGAATCCGGTGGTGTATCCGTGGACGGCGGCGTGGGCGATGACGGTCGGGGTGGGGTGCTTGCCCGCGAGGTAGTGCGTGGTGGCGGTCGCGGCTAGGGTGCTGAGGAGCGCGAGGCCGAGCGACCCGCCGATCTGGTTGGTTGCGTTGACCAGCCCCGAGGCGACCCCGGCGTCGCCCGGGTCGACGCCGCGGGTGGCGATGTCGGTCGCGGGTGCGTACAGGAAGCCGAGGCCGACGCCCAGGATGAGCAGCGCGGGGAGCAGGTGCGCGGCGTAGCTTGAGTGGACGCCGAGCTGTGCGAACAGGCCCATGCCGATCGCGGCGAGCGCCATTCCTATGGCCATGACCGGCCGGGGTCCGGTGCGAGGTAGAAGGCGCGCGTTGGCGACGGTGGCGGCGATCACCAGCGCTGCTGAGAGCGGTAGGAACGCAAGTCCGGTGCGGCTGGGGGAGTAGCCCTTGATCTCCTGCAGGTAGTAGGTCGAGAACAGGAAGACGCCGAAGGTGCCCAGGCCGACGATCCCGAGGGCCAGGTAGGACCCGCCACGGTTGCGGTCGAGCACGACGCGCAGCGGCATCAGCGGGTGCGAGGCGCGAGCCTGGATCGCGATGAACACCGCGAGCAGCACCGCTCCGGCCGCCAGGAACGCGATTGTTGTGGAGGATCCCCAGCTGTGGTTCTGGGCGTAAGCGAAGCCGTACACGAGCGCGAACAGGCCGCCCGTCGCGGTCAGTGTTCCGGGGACGTCGATCGGCTCGCGGACCGAGCTTACGTCGCGGCGCAGGAGCGCGAGGGCGCCGAGCGCGGCGGGGGCCGCGAAGGCGAGGTTGACGAGCAGCGTCCACCGCCACGACAGGTCTTGGGTGAGGATGCCGCCGAGTAGCAGTCCGATCGCGGCGCCGGCGCCGCCGATCGCTCCCCAGATTCCGAACGCGGTCGCTCGCTCGCGCGGATCGGTGAATGTCGTGCTGGCCAGCGACAGCGCCGCAGGTGCCATCAGCGCGGCGAACACGCCCTGCAGTCCGCGCGCGGCCACGAGCACGTCGAAGCTCTGTGCCGCGCCGCCGACCGCCGACGCGGCGCCGAATCCGATCGTGCTGGCTATGAATAGCCGCTTGCGCCCGAGCAGATCGCCGAGCCTCCCGCCGGCGAGCAGCAGGCTGCCGAACGCGAGCGCGTACGCGGTCACGATCCACTCTCGGCTGTTGTCGGAGAAGTGCAGCGCCTTCTGCGCCGAGGGCAGCGCGATGTTGACCACCGTAATGTCGAGCACGATCATCAGCTGTGCGATCCCGAGGACCGCGAGGATCCACCAGCGTCGCGCGTGAACGGGGTCCCCACGTTGGGTTTGGACCCCCTCCACGTCAGAGCTGTCGAGTTTGGACGGTTGCATGAGGGCGGTCCTTTCGGTAGTGGAATGGCTTGCTATGCCATGTGGCAGACTAGGACAAATGGCAGAGTCTGTCAAGCGGCAGTTTGTGCCATACTCTGTTCATGGATCAACCCACGTCGCTCAAAGAACGGAAGAAACAGCGAACGCGGCAGGATCTGATCGCCGCCGGGAGGCGCCTGTTCGCTGAGCGCGGATACGACGCCGTCACCGTGGCGGACATCGCCGCGAAGGCCGACGTGGCACCCCGCACGTTCCACCGCTATTTCCCCGACAAGGCGGAGCTGGTCTTCTCGGTCTACGAGGACGAAATCAACGACACGCTTGAGCATGCCCTCCTGGCTCAGCCTGCAAGCGCGAGTCCCGACGCCGTCATCCGTGCCGCCCTCGCCGCCGTCAGCCAGCTGCTCGCCGACGACCACGACGAAGCCGTGGTCCGCGAGCGCGTCATCAACGAGGTGCCCGCCGTGCGCGCCCGCGCGCTGGCCAAAGGTGCCGCTCAGCAGGAGCTAATCGCCGACCACCTCGCGCAGCGGCTCGGAGTCGAGGTCGACCACGACCTCCGTCCCCGCTGGTGGGCCGGAGTCGGGTACGCCACCTGGATCGCCGCCTATCAGGCCTGGCTCGTCCAGGGAGGCGACCTCGGCGCACTCGTCAACGCCTCCGCCGCACTCCTCGACGCGGCAGGAGATACCAAGCCGCACACAAACCGTACGTCATCGCGCACGCGCGATGGCGCGCCCCGGCAGGGCCGCGGGTCAAGCTAGAACTCACACGACAAGGAACCGCCCGAGCAGGCGCACAGACGAGCCAGCTCGCCGCGTGTCCGAACGGGCGCGATGAGATCGTCCGCGCACTCGTCGCCACCAGACAGCCGCTACACATCGGGGCACAGCGACGGTCGGTCATGCCAGCACCGGATCGCCCTCACGCCCCCCGCACGAGCTCCTCGTACCTGCTCGCAACCGACGATCCCGCAAACACCGCGCGGCTTCTGCAATCACCCATGAGCAGCGGCCCCGCTCTGCCAGTCCCTTCCCCGCCGTCTTCGCGCGAGCGCACTGACCAGTCAGTCCGCCGCCACCGCTGCTCAGCAGCCAAAGCGGGCCATCCGGACGAGGCAAATAGCCGCGCTGATATGACTGCTGTCGGATGCAAGCAGCCACGCCAGCCAGGTCATCACGAATCCCGCGCGAACACGAAGGGAGGGCTGGCCGCCCGTCAGACAAGAGACCCGAGTTTCGTCAGGCGGGGGTATGTCGTCGGGTCGGCCCGGCGAACGCCGGGCCGATCCAGTCGTGCTCCGATCTATCGCTTCATCTGGAGACCGGCGCTGGCGGAGATTGTCGGAGACGGCCGTCCGTGGACCATGCCGATGATCTCGCTGCTGTCGATGCCCTGCAGGTAAATGCTCGTGATGCCGAGGTTCGCGTGTCCGAGTTGCCGCTGGATCACCACGAGCGGGACACCTTCGTGCGCCATCTCGACCGCGTGAGCGTTGTCGTAGTTGGTGTGGCGCGAACCGCCGTCTCACGCCCGCGATCGCAGCCGCGTGATGCAACTGTTTGCGCGCGGATGAGAAGAGCTGGTGTTCGTGGGTGGTGATCGTCATGCTGGGCGCGTCGTTGACGATGAGCCGTACCAGGTCGAGATGGCCCCGGGGTTTGTGCCATGGCGGCGCAACGTCGAGTTTGTGGAGTGCGCGGAAACGCTGATTGGTCCACTGATCGACGAGCTCACGTTCATCCCGGACAAGCGACATTGGGGCTACGTTTTCCGCTTCGGTTTGTTCGAGATTCCGCAGACGGACTTCGAGCGCATCAAGGACGCGATGGCCGGTCAAGGTAGGGCCTAGCACGTGATGCACCGGCCAGACGGCTTCTTGTCCCGCGCGAGGCGGGCGGTCTACCGGTGTTTCGTTGATGTCTGTCGCGTGCGTGGAGCGAGACTGTTTCCGCGTTTCGATGGAGCCCTGGTCAAGCCATCGATTCCGGCTTGGGTGAACGCGATGACGCCGTCGACGAGGGCGAGTAGCTCGGCGGCGTGGGGTGGCGAGGGGAGGGATATGGCCTCATCGGTTTCGTAGAGCTCTCGCAGTCCGGTGACGGCGGTGAGCGCCGCTAGGCGCGGCGTGAGTGCGGTTCCGGGTTGGTTGAGGTCCTTGCCGATCGCGTCGGCGAGGACGCGTTCGAATTCGTGGTAGCCGGCACGCGCGCGGCCGCGCAGCTCGGGTTCGGCACTGATGATGTCGGCCCGGAGCGCGCGCCGCTCCCACACCCGTCCGCTGGATTCGCCGGAGTCGAGCTGGGTCATCGTGCTGGCCATCCAGTCGCGGAGCGCGTCGAGCGCGGACTCCTGCGGGCCTCTGGCCTCGAGGACAGTGACCAGGCTCTCGAGGGTGAAGGGCTCGGCATCGAACAGGAGCTCTTCCTTGGTGGGGAAGTGGACCGTGACGGTGCGGGGGGCGACGTCGGCCCTATCGGCGATCGCGTTGATCGTGGTCTCGCGGTAGCCGCGCTCGGCGAACAGCTCGAACGCGGCGTTCTGGATCGCGAGCCGGGTGCGCTGCTTCTTGCGCTCGCGACGATCAGGTGCCTCGGCCATAGAGGCATATTACTTGACACGCATGATTACATATTTAGCAATGATGCTAGATCAGCAATCGACGCGGCCGTCCTTGGTGCGCTGCGCACGCGCGCGCGATCCCACCAACCCGGCGCAGCTCCGTGATGCCGGCGTTCCACCTCGTCGCCTACGGCTCGCTGTCCGTGCCAGCGATCCTCGCTGGCGCGCTCGCCACGCCGCTCGGGCTCAACTCGACATTCGAGATCCTCGGCGCCCTCTTTGCCGCCGTCGCGCTCGTAGTGGCCGCGCTCGCCTCCCGCAGCCGCCACGAGCCGGCGACGTCGCCGACGTGCACGACCACCCACGCCCGCCAGAAGGCGGCACGACAGTCCTCGACTTTACGTATTACGAACAACGATAAGGAGCTACAAATGGTTGCCGGAATGAGTAGGGACGAGTCCGTGGCGCGACTGGTCCGCGCGGGTGAGCTGTGGATCTCAGGCGAGAGCCCTAACGAGATCCGCGCCGCGTTCAGCCCCGAGTTCACGTTCCATGCACCGGGCGTGGAGGTAGATTACGACGGCCTCGCGGCGTACTTCCATTCACTACGGAACGCCTTCGATAACCGCAAAATCACTCGAGGGATCATCATCGTCGAAGGCAACCACATCGCCTGCCAGACCACGATCGAGGGAGACTTCGTCCGCGAATTCACCCAATCACCGGTCGGGCCGCTGTCCCCGAACGGGCAGCACGTCGTGTTCGAGCTGATCAACATCTTCCGCTACGACGATCAAGGCCGGATCGAAGAAGAGCACGTGCAGACCGACAACCGCAACGTGCTTCAGCAGCTCGAGGCGAAGGCCGACTGACACTCGCGGTCGCGCGAGGAGACCACAAGAGCCGGTCTTCTCGCGCGGCGGACGCTTGCCTCACAAGCCCGGTCCGGTCGTTCCGGGAGGAGGTCTCGACCGACGTCGACCTCGACCTCGACGGCCCCTGCGGACCGATCACCTACGCCGCGCTCACCGAACGTTGTCCCCGGCATCTTCATCGACGAGCTGATCGCCCACGGCCTGGGGCGACACGCCGGTCGGCTGCGGCGAGAGATGTCCGCGCGGCGATGAAAGCAGGGGTTGCCGCGCGCGTGCAAGAGACGGAAGATTCGCCAATCTCACGTCTCGCGGTGAAACTCGGCCGGGAGGCATGCATGCCCCCTCGCATCCGCGCAATGGGAGGCCGTCGCCAGCGGCGACGAGATGCTCGTCGGCGCGTGAATGGAGGTCGGCCGGTCAGCCGCGCTGCCCATCGTCATGGCCGTCCAGCGGCCGTGGATATCGCGGGCCCGCGGCGCGGGTCGCGTTCGGGAACGGACGTCTTCGAGAACCCCCGGCCTGTACCGCCGCTGGTCGAGTCGACACGCCTGCGGCTCGGTCGTTCGAGACATCGTCCCCCGGATCCTGGCCGGGCCTGCACCCGCGCCTCGCGCGGCCTTTCGGCCGCCGAGCGAGGCATGGGACGCGGCTAGGCGCCCGGCTAGCTTGCCTGCGTTGTCGCTAGACCCCGTCCTTTGAACCGCTCGATTGCTTCCTCGCTCACCGGCGTGTAGAGGTTCACGAGGTTGTTGTCGGGATCGCGAAACAGGATGGAGCGGTTGCCCCATGGCATGGTGGTCGGTTCCTGTACCCAGTCGTCGACGAGTGGCGTGAGCCGCTGGTACTCGGCGTCGACGTCGTCGACCTGAAACTCGATGATGACCGTGTGATTGTCGGCAGCGCGCGCTGAGCCGGCGCCGAAGAGTCCCACAGTTTGGGAGTCGCCGATCGCCAGGGTGGCCGACGGCAGGACAAGTTCGGCGAAAACAGGTGCTGGACGCTCCGCGGAGATACCCGTCACCCGCTCATAGAAATCGACCAGTCGATCCAGGTCGTCGGTGATGATGCGTATCGAGGCGAAGTCCACGAGACATCATCCTTTCAGTGGTTGGAGACATAACGCTACGATACCGTAGCGTAGCGCGTATTCGTGAAAGAGGCAACCCCATGGCACCCAAGACATCCGGCGGACGGCAAAAGACGCGAAGTTCACCGCCGCGGCCGACGCGAGTGGACAGCCGCATCGAGCGGTCACGACAGACCGTCCTGTCCGCCGCCCTCGAGCTGCTCGGCGAGAGCGGCGTGGGGGGCTTCAGCGTCGATGAGGTAGCGCGTCGCTCCGGGGTCGCAAAGACAACCATCTACCGCCACTGGCCGACCCGCGAAGCGCTCGTGGTCGAAACCTGTTCGCAGCTCAGTGACGAGCAGGAAATCCCCGACACCGGATCGCTCGAAGGCGACCTGACCGCGATCCTCACCAACATCGCCCACTTGCTCCAGACCGCGAACTGGTCCGCCGTCCTGCCCTCGATCATCGACAGCGCCGAGCGCGATCCCGAGTTCGCCGAGCTCGTCAGCCAGATCCAGCGCGGACACGCCGCACCCCTGCGCGAAGCCCTACGGCGGGCGACAAGCAAAGGCGAGCTCCCGGCGCGAACCGACCTCTCAACAACCGTCGCAGCCCTGCTCGGACCGCTCTTCTACCGCCGCTGGTTCTCTCGCGAGCCAATCGACGACAAGTTCCTGCACGCAACCATCACACGCGCCATCGCCTCGGCTTAGGACTACCAGCAGAAACGGGTCCACCTCGCCGACGCTGACGGCTCCAATTCGCGATTGCGAAAGTCGCCCGTCGACCCAAGAGTAGGGCTCTCGCCGGCGTAGGTGCACGGCCCTGAGATTCGCCACGAGCGCGACGGGCTGCGTCACGGTGTCGAATGAGTGCTCCGGGCGGATACGGGCACGGCCTCGTATGACGGATCACACGGCGCTTAGATCGACGGGACGACGGCCGCGTCGCGGAGTGCCTGCGCGTCGCGGCTCGGTGGTACGCCGAACATGCGGCGGTACTCGCGGCTGAACTGTGAGGGGCTGTCGTAGCCGACGGCGAAGCCGACGCCGGTGACGTCTCCCGGTTCGGTGAGGAGCCGCGCCCGCGCTTCGTGCAGGCGGATCTCCTTCTGGAACTGAATTGGTGTCATCGACGTGACCGCGCGGAACTGGCGATGGAACGAGGAGACGCTCATCGTCGCCAGTGCTGCGAGTTCCTCGACGCGCAGCGTCTCGTTGTAGTGACCGCGGATCCAGCGGATCGCGCGGGTCAGGTGCGCGAGCCGGCTGTCGGCCAATCCGATCTGCCGCACGGTCGCGCCCTGCGGTCCGGTGATCAGCCGCCATAGGACCTCGCGCTCGACGCCGGCCGACAGCGCGGCGGCGTCATCGGGCGCGTCGAGCAGGGCGAGGAGCCGGCCGATTGCGTCCAACAGGGGCGGTGATGCGTCGCTGACGGCGATGCCGGAGGGCAAGCCGTCGGGGCCGGCCGGTCCGGCGGTGGCCGCCGTCGCGGTCTCGAGCAGGAGCGCGGCGATCATCCGCGGGCGCAGCTCGAGCACGAAGGCGAGGAATGGTTCGTCGGCGCTGGCGTGGGTGATGTTCCCGGTGACCGGCAAGTCGACCGACACGACCAGGAACTGCCCGGCGCCGTAGGTGAAGGTCCGGCCGTTCAGCGTCGTTGCCTTGATGCCCTGCGCTACGACCGCGAGCGTCGGCTCCGCGATGCCGCACAGCGGCTCGCTGGTAGTCGTCGAGCAGACGACCGAGATGCCGGGCAGCGCCGTGCGCGTCAGCCCGGCGCCCGCATGGCGCGTGATCGAGCGCCTCAGAGGGACCAGCTCGTCCATGCACCCAGTGAATCACGCCGGCGCGCGCGCGGACTGCCACGGTTGGCAGGATCGTGCAAGAGTCGGGCAGCATCGATCTAACGCCCAGCCGGCCCGCGGTGGTGTCATGGAGGCCATGACCTCTCTCGACTCCTACATCACGCTCGGTCGCTCGGGTCTGCGCGTCAGCCCGCTCACACTCGGCACGATGACCTTCGGCCAGGACTGGGGCTGGGGCGCGAGCCCTGAGACCTCCGACGCGATCCTCGCCGAATACCTCGACCGTGGCGGCAACGTCATTGACACCGCGAACATCTACACCAACGGGCACTCCGAGAAGATCGTCGGCGACTTCTTCGCCGCGCGGCCCGGCCTGCGCGACCGCCTCGTACTGAGCACGAAGTTCTTCGCCAATCTGTACCCCGGCGATCCGAACGGCGGTGGCGGCGGCCGCAAGGCGCTGACCGCCCAACTCGAGGAATCGCTCCGGCGCCTGAAGACCGACTACGTCGACCTCTACTGGCTGCACAACTGGGACCGGCGCGCCCCAATCGACGAGACCCTGCGCGCGCTTGATGACCTCGTCGCCGGCGGCAAGGTCCGCTACGTCGGCCTCTCCGACCTCCCCGCGTGGGTCGCCGCGCAGGCCCAGACGATCGCCCACTTCCGTGGCTGGACGCCGGTCACTGCGCTCCAGCTCGAGTACTCGCTGCTAGAGCGCACACCCGAAGGCGAGCTCCTGCCGATGGCGCAGGCGCTCGGCATCGGCGTGCTGCCATGGAGCCCGCTGCGGAGCGGCCAGCTGTCGGGCAAGTACGTCCGCGACAACGGCAAACCCGCCGACAGCCACCGCGCCGGCCTGATCGAAGGACCGACGGGACGAGACTGGGATGTGATCGAAGCGGTCGCCCGAGTCGCCGCCGAACTCGGCGTCCGCTCAGCCGAAGTCGCGCTGGCCTGGGTACGGAGCCGACCCGCGATCACCTCGACGCTGATCGGCGCGCGTACTCTCGAGCAGCTGCAGTCCAACCTGGCCTCGCTCGACGTCACGCTCTCGCCCGAACAACTCGCCGCTCTCGAAGAGCCTTCGGCCCCCTCGCTCGACTTCCCGGCACGCAACAACGCGTTGCTCGGGCCGATGCTGGGCTTCGGCGGCACAACAGTGGACGGAGTCGAACGCCCGGTCTGGCCGGCACTACTCGAAAGCTCAGCCCGCTACTGAGTTCACAAGCCGATACTGACCACGACAGGCCACGCCTGGAACGATCGCCGCCGACGCGCGCGGGCGCGAGGGCCGGGTTGACGGGATGCCGGCCCGACTGCGCGACGCACAGGAGACGCAGTGCCTCGGACCGGTCGATCGGCGAGCGAGATGAATCCCCTGCAAATGAGGCTATGGGCGATGCTGGGCTCGAACCAGCGACCTCCGCCTTGTCGAGACGGCGCTCTCCCAGCTGAGCTAATCGCCCGGGAGATGCATAAATGTATCGACGCGCCGAAGGCTGGGTAGACTCGACGGCGAGATGAGGTGGAGGCTCGCGGCAACAATCGCGGTTTTGGGGATCGCCGGGACTCCCGCCGTGTCGGACGCGATGCTGGCGCACCCCGCGACGACAATGCATGTGGCGGTCAAGCCGCGTACGGGGTCGCCCGATAGCCACTTCGCGGTCAGCTTCCGCGCCGGGGTGCAGACCGGCCCCGGTTCCCTGATCCGCAGCTACCGCGTGACCGCGAGCGCCACCAAACGAAACGGCTGCCAGTCCAACGCAACCGAACCTGCGCCGTCAGCCGCCCAGGGGGCAATGGTCCACGTCACGCTCTCTCCCGGTAAGCGGTCGGCCTGGTGCACGGGCACCTATCAGGGACGGGTGTGGCTCTACCAGTCGGTGCGTTGCGGGCCGCCGTTGGCGGACATCGCGTGTCCCCAGATCGCGATCCGGCCTGAAGTAGTCGGCACGTTCACCTTCCGCGTGACGCGCGGCTGAGCGCCCTCCTCGCGCGCGACTAGCATCCGAGGAGCAATGGAGCTCGAGCTTCCCGACGGCAAGATCCTGGACCTGTCCAACGGCGCGACCGGGGCCGACGCCGCGGCCGCGATCGGCCCGGGCCTGGCCCGAGCGGCGCTCGCGGTCAAGATCGACGGCGAGGTCCGCGACCTGGCCCGGCCGCTGATCGACGCCTCCGATCCCGCCAACGGCCGGGTCGCGTTCGAGGTTCTGACCGACCGCAGCGGCGAGGAGGCGCTCAGCCTCATCCGCCACGACGCTGCGCACGTGCTCGCCGCCGCCGTGTTAGAGCTGTACCCGGGCGTGAAGATCTCGATCGGGCCGCCGATCGAGAACGGGTTCTACTACGACTTCGACTTCCCTCCGGGCGTCACGGTGACGGACGCGGACTTCGAGCGGATCGAGGCCAAGATGCGCGAGCACATCGCCGCCGACGAGCCGTTCGTGCGCGAGGACGTGCCGGCGAGCGTGGCCCTCGACCGCTTCCTGAGGGAGGCACAGGACTACAAGGTCGAGCTCATCGAGGACCTGGTCGAGCACGACGGGGTTCCCACCGTGTCGCTTTACACAAACGGACCGTTCACCGACCTGTGTCGGGGACCGCACTCGCCCTCCACCAAGCGGATCAAGGCGTTCAAGCTCCAGTCGGTGGCGGGCGCGTACTGGCGCGGCGACTCGAACCGGCCGATGCTCACCCGCATCTATGGCACCGCGTTCTTCTCCGATAAGGACCTGCGGGAATACCTCGAGCGCCTCGAGGAGGCGCGCGCCCGCGACCACCGCAAGCTCGGTCCTCAGCTCGGGCTCTTCACCTTCTCCGACGTGTCTCCCGGCGCGGCGTTCTGGCTGCCGGCGGGAACCGAGGTGTTCAACTCGCTGGTCGCCCTCAGCCGTGAGATGGGTCGCGAACGCGGCTACGTGGAAGTTAAGACGCCTCAGATCTACGACAGCTCGCTGTGGAAGACCTCGGGTCACTGGCAGAAGTACCGCGACAACATGTTCGTGATCGAGGAGTACGAGGGGCGGCAGATGGCGATCAAGCCGATGAACTGTCCCGGCCACTGTCACCTGTTTTCGCTCGAGCGTCACTCATACCGGGAGCTGCCGGTTCGCTATTGGGAGCCGGGACTGCTGCATCGCCTCGAACCGAGCGGAACGCTGCACGGCCTACTGCGGGTCCGCCACTTCGCGCAGGACGACAGCCACATCTTCTGTACCGAGGACCAGATCCAGGACGAGGTGGCCGGGGTACTCGAGTTCGCCTTCGCGACCTACGCGGTGTTCGGCCTCGACGTCACGCTCGAGCTCTCCACCCGTCCCGAGAACCGAATCGGCTCGGAGGAGTTGTGGGACAAGAGCGAGGCCGCGCTGACGCGGGCGCTCGACAGTCACGGCCTCGAGTACAAGGTCAACGAGGGCGACGGCGCGTTCTACGGCCCGAAAATCGACATGCACTTCAGGGACTCGCTCGGACGATCGTGGCAGCTCGGCACCTGTCAGCTCGACTACAACTTTCCGGAGCGCTTCGACCTCACTTACACCGGTGCCGACAACGCCGAGCACCGGCCGGTGATGATCCACCGCGCCCTGATGGGCTCATACGAGCGCTTCATCGGGATCCTGCTCGAGCACCTGAACGGGGAGCTGCCGCCGTGGCTCGCGCCCGTGCAGGCGATCGTGCTCCCGATCAGCGACCGTCACGTCGACTACGCGCGCGCGGTGGCCGGCCGCATCGAGGCGGCGGGCCTGCGCTCCGAGCACGATGACCGTTCGGAGTCGGTCGGCCGCAAGATCCGCGACGCCGAGCTGCGCAAAATCCCCTACATGCTGGTGGTGGGCGAGCGCGAGCAAGCCCGCGAACAGGTGGGGGTCCGCGAGCATCGACGCGGCGACACGGGATCGGAGCCGGTCGAGGCCTTCATCGAGCGGCTGCGCGAGCAGGTAAAAACCCGCACCACGGGGTAGTTCCGCCGCTATACTCGTCACCGTTGATCCAAGTGCGTCATCACATAGGGCCCGTCACCGCTTGACGTTCCCCTCTCCTCGCAGCTAGTGCCGGTCCCGCGAAAGTTCGACCGGCGCCCGCCGGAACGCGATCAGACTCGGATCAACGATCGGATCCGCGTACCGGAAGTACGCCTGATCGGCGCCGATGGCAAGCAGATCGGGATCGTTAAGACGCCCGAGGCGCTGGTGTACGCCCAGGAACGCGACCTCGACCTGGTCGAGGTGGCGCCCGACGCCCGTCCGCCCGTGTGCCGTGTGCTGGACTACTCCAAGTACAAGTACGAGCAGGCCCAGAAGCAAAAGGCCGCCCGGCGCCACCAGCAGCAGATCACGGTGCGGGAGATCAAGTTCCGCCCGAAGATCGCCCAGAACGACTACGACACCAAGAAGGGCCACGTGGCCCGGTTCTTGCGTAACCGCGACAAGGTGAAGATCACGATCATGTTCCGTGGTCGCGAGGTCACCCACCCCGAGCGCGGCACCGCCCTGCTCGATCGACTGGCCGGTGAGCTATCCGAGATCGGCGTCGTCGAGCAGTCCCCCGTCCAGGACGGACGCAACATGACGATGCTGCTCGCGCCGTCCAAGGCCGTGCTCGCCGGCGAGAAGGACAAGGCAGCCGAGGCACACCCGGAGAAGGGCGACGATGGTCACCAGCCCGAGTCGTCAGACGAGGGTGCCCTGGAGGCTGTCAGCGCCGGTGGGACGCCCGCCGATGGGACGCCCGCCGATGGGACGCCCGCCGATAGCACGCCCGCCGATAGCACGCCGAACGGCGCGGGCGAGGCTGCGGATCAGCCGGCCGAAGACGAGGTCGAGTCGGGCGCTGAGCCATCACATCCGCGCGGCGCCGCCGCCTAAGAGTCCACCTACTCCCCGCCGGCCCCGTTCGGATACCGCCAGGTTCACGGTGAATCGCTGACGTCTGCTTTACTAGCCGGCAGTTCCGATGCCCAAGATGAAGACCCATTCGGGCGCCAAGAAGCGCTTCAAGCTGACCGCCACCGGCAAGGTGCGTGGCCGGCGGGCGTTCTCGACCCACATCCTCGAGAAGAAGACGCCGAAGCGTAAGCGCCGGCAGGCGAAGCCTTCGTGGATCAGCCCGCACGATGAGCCGCGCGTGAAGACTCTGCTCGGAGCCAAGCGGAGGGAGCGCGGATGACCCGCGTCAAGCGTTCGGTACACGCGCGCAAGAAGCGCCGCGCGACGCTCGCGCTCACCAAGGGCTTCCGCGGCGACGCCAGCCGCCACTATCGGGTGGCCAAGGAGGCGCTGCTCAAGGCGGACCAGTATCGATACCGCGACCGGCGCAACCGCAAGCGCGACTTCCGGCGCCTGTGGATCACCCGAATCAACGCGGCGGCGCGGCAGAACGACATGTCCTATTCGCAGTTCATGCACGGTCTCCAGCTCGCGGGGGTCGAGCTCGACCGCAAGATTCTCGCGGACATCGCCGTCCGGGACGCCGACACCTTCCGACGCTTTGCCGACCGCGCCCGCGAGGCGCTGGCGGCCGGCTGAGCGACAAGCCGACCACCCAGCACCGCCAACCGGGCGCCGCTCCTTCAGGAGGGCGCCTTTTTTAATGATCACCAGCTCCCACAACCAGAAGCTCAGGGAAATACGGAAACTCCGCCAGCGGCGTCGCTGGCGCGAGCGCGCCGGGCAGTTCGTGGCGGAGGGGGAAGATTTATTGAGTTCGGCGGACGCGAGCGGCTGGATCCCCATCGAGCGATATGCGGCGGCGGGCAGCGGTTTGCCGGGGATCGAGGTCGAGCCGTCGTTGCTGGCCTCGGCCTCGGGCCTGGGGTCGGGGACGCGCACGCTCGCGGTGTACGAGGAGCGCTGGGCGCCCGCCCCGGTCGGGCCGCTGTGCGTGTACCTGCATGGCTTGCATGATCCGGGCAACGTCGGGGCGGTGCTTCGCTCAGCCGCCGCGTTTGGCGCTTCGTGCGTGGCGCTCGGCCCCGGTACGGCGGACCCGTATTCGCCGAAGGCGGTCCGGGCAAGCATGGGCGCGATCTTCTCGGTCTCGCTCGCGCGGGCCGATCTGGATCAGCTCCCGGGCGAGAAGATCGCGCTCATGCCTCGAGCCGGGTTACCCCTTGATGAACTTTGGCGCTCCACTCTCGCCTACGACAGGTCCAGCGCCAAAGAAGTGACGCTGATGATCGGCGCCGAACGAGATGGCCTCCCGGATGAGGTCGTCGCGAGCGCCGATCACCTCGCGCACATCCCTATCCAGACCGACAGCCTGAACGCGGCGATGGCGGCGACCATCGCGCTCTACGAACTGAGCCGTAGGATGGCGCCGGAATGACGCGCATAGACGAGATCCGAGCCGAGGCAGAGGGGGCGATCGCCGCGGCGAGCGACACGCAGACCCTCGAGGACGTGCGCATCCAGTACCTCGGGCGCAAGGCCGAGCTGCCGAACCTGCTGCGCACCGTGGCCGAGCTGCCGGCGAGCGAACGAGCGGCCACCGGGAAGGCCGCGAACGAGGCGCGCAAGGCGCTGGAGGCTGCCATCGCGGAGCGCGAGCGGGAGCTAGCCGCCATCGAGCTCGAGCAACGCCTCGAGCGCGACCGCATAGACATCACGCTCGATGGCGACCCGGCTCCGGCCATCGGCCGCCTACATCTAATAACCCAAACCCGGCGCGAGATCGAGGACGTGTTCATTGGGCTCGGCTTCAACGTCGCCGAGGGCCCCGAGGTCGAGACCGTCTACTACAACTTCGACGCGCTCAACTTCGACTCGACGCACCCCTCTCGGCTGATGTCGGACACGTTCTACGTCGCGCCGACTCCGGACATCTTCGATCCGCAGGCGCTATTGCTGCGCGTGCACACCTCGCCGATGCAGATCCGGGCGATGGAGCGCCAGCCCCCGCCGCTCTACATCATCGTCCCGGGCCGCACCTACCGCCCCGATAACGACGCGACCCACACGCCGCAGTTCCATCAGATCGAAGGGCTCGCGGTCGACACCGACATCACCCTGGGCGATCTACAGGGCACGCTGCTCGCCTTCGCGCGCGCGATCTTCGGCGAGGACCGTCAGGTGCGCCTGCGTCCCCACTTCTTCCCGTTCACCGAGCCGAGCGTCGAGGTCGATGTGTCGTGCTTTAACTGCAAGGACGGCTTCCTGCCCGACGGCAGCCGCTGCCCGCTGTGCAAGGGCACGGCCTGGATCGAGATCCTGGGCTCGGGGATGGTCGACCCCAACGTGTTCGAGTACGTGCGGGACAGGGGATACGACCCTGAACGCATCCAGGGGTTCGCGTTCGGGATGGGTATCGAGCGGATCGCGATGCTCAAGCACGGGGTGCCCGACCTGCGGCTTCTCTACGACAACGACGTCCGCTTCCTGGAGCAGTTCGGCTGATGCGCGTCCCACTCTTCTGGCTTCACGACTACGTCCGTCCCGACCTCGACACGCACGCGCTCGCCGACCGGCTGGCGATGACCGGCACCGAGGTCGAGCGCGTCGAGCGCCACGGCGTGGGCGCACTTCAGAACTTCGTGGTCGGACGCGTGCTCAAGGCCGAGCAGCATCCCAACGCCGACCGGTTGCGGGTGTGCCTCGTGGACATCGGCGACGGCAGCCCGTCACAGATCGTGTGCGGTGCGCCCAACGTCGCCGCCGGGCAGACCGTGGCGGTGGCCAAGCCCGGTGCGGTCATGCCCGACGGCACGAAGCTCGGCAAGGCCAAGCTGAGAGGCCTCGAATCCAACGGAATGATCCTGGCCGAGGACGAGGTGGCGATTGGCACCGACCACGACGGGATCATGGTGCTCGGGCGCGACGGCCTGGCCCCGGGGACGCCACTCGAGCACGTCCTGCCGATCGCCACCGACGTGCTCGTGCTCGAGATCACTCCCAACCGGCCCGACTGCCTCGGCATGTACGGCGTGGCGCGCGAGGTCCACGCCGCCACCGGCGCGTCGCTGTCGCCGGCGCCGTGGCAGGACGACCCCGGATCGAGCGGCCGCGAGCCGGAGGGGATAACGGTCACGGTGCAAGACCCCGACCTGTGCCCGCGCTTTACCGCGCGCGTGTTCGAGGACGTCAAGATCGGCCCGAGCCCGCTGTGGCTCAAGGCGCGGCTGATGGCCGCCGGCCAGCGGCCGATCTCCAACGTCGTCGATATCACCAATTACGTGATGCTGCTCACCGCGCAGCCGCTGCACGCGTTCGACCTCGACCGCGTTGCGGGAGCCCAGCTGACCGTGCGCCGGGCGCGCGACGGCGAGCAGATCGAAACCCTCGACGGGCAGACCCGGACGCTCGACTCCGACATGGTTCTGATCGAGGACGCGGAAGGTCCCACCTCGATCGCCGGAGTCATGGGCGGAGAGCGCAGCGAAGTGCAGCCCAACACCACGCGCGTGTTGATGGAGGCCGCGAACTGGAACGGCGCCAACATCCATCACACCTCGCTCAAGCTCGGGCTGCGCAGCGAGGCCTCGTCGCGGTTCGAGAAACAACTCCAGCCCGAGCAAGCGATGGAAGCGCAGGCGGTGTCGACCCAACTGATGATCGAACTGTGCGGCGCGAGGCTCGTGCCCGGCACGATCGACGTCGGCGGCGAGGGACCGCCGCTGAAGACGATCCGCCTGAGAGACGCGCGGGTGACCAGCCTGCTCGGCGCGGCAATCCCCCGTAGCCGCTGCCGGGAGATCCTCGGCGCCCTCGAGTTCGGTACCCAGGATGCGGAGGACGGGCTGGACGTGACAGTGCCGGCGTTCCGCCGCGGGGACGTGACCCGCGAGGCCGACCTGATCGAGGAGGTCGCGCGGATCGACGGGCTCGACAAGCTGCCGGCGACGCTTCCTTCCCGTCACGGAGCGCACGCCCAGCTCACCCCGCGCCAGAAGCTGCGCCGCCGCGCCACCGATGCCCTCACCGGCCACGGGCTGAACGAGATCGTGGGTTGGAGCTTCGCGAGTCCCGACGTCAACGATCGGCTCCGACTGGGCGCCGACCATCCGCTGCGCCGGGCCGTCGAGCTGGCCAACCCGCTTTCCACCGAGCAGTCGCGATTGCGTACGACGCTGCTCGGATCGCTGCTCGACACCGCGCGCCACAACCGCTCCCGCGGCGCCGGCGCGTTGCGCCTGTTCGAGGCCGGGGCCGTCTACCTGCCCCAGGGCGAGGGCGAGCTCCCGCGCGAGCCCTACCATCTCGGCGCGCTGCTGAGCGGCGACGCTCGGCGGGCGACGTGGCGTGACCCGGTCCCCCGATCGGCTGACTTTTTCGCGATCAAGGGCGTGCTGGCCGGTCTGCTCGACCGGCTGCGCGTCGACTGGACGGTCGTGCACGTCGCCGAGCCGTTCCTACACCCGGGACGGGCGGCGAGCATCCTCGCCGACGGAGAGGCGGTTGGATGGATCGGCGAGATCCACCCGCTCGTGGCCGCCGAGTGGGATCTGAGCGACACGGTGGCGGCGTTCGAGCTCGATCTCGATGCCGTGCCCGTTCCTTTGACCGAGCACTACCGCGAGGTGAGTGGCTTCCCGGATGTTCGCGAGGACATCGCGGTGGTCGTCGCCGAGAAGGTCAGCGCGGCCGAGGTGATCGACGCGGTACGCGGCGCCGGCGGACGGCTCCTGGCCGCCGTCGAGGTGTTCGACGTCTACCGCGACCCCGAGAGGCTCGGCGAAGGCAACGTGTCGCTGGCGCTGCGCCTCACGTATCGCGCCACCGACCGCACGCTCACCGACGAGGAGGTCGCCCAGCACCGCGTGGCGATCGCGGGCGCACTGGAACGCGAGGTCAGAGGGAGGATCCGTGCCGCCTAGCGTTTCGGTATTCGGCGCCGCGGGCTTCACGGGCGCGCTGAGCGCGCGGCTGCTGTACCGGCACCCCACGTTCGAGCTGAAGTCGGTGACCGCACGCAGTGACCAGGGGCGGCGGCTGGACGATCTCTACCCGCAGCACCGGGTGCCGCTCGAGCTCGAGGAGCTCGACCTCGACCGCCACGCCGAGGTTGACGCCGCCGTCGTCGCCTACCCGCACGGCGCCGCAGCGCCGCTGGTGGCGGAACTCCGGGAACGGGGCGTGCGCGTAGTCGATCACAGCGCGGACTTCCGCCTGCACGACGCGGCGGTCTATGAGCAGTGGTACCGCGAGCACGAGGCCCCCGAGCTCCTGGACCAGGCCGTGTACGGCCTCCCCGAGCGCTACCGCGAGGAGATCGCCAGGGCCGACCTGGTCGCCAACCCCGGCTGTTACCCGACGGCCTCCCTGCTCGCGCTCGGCCCGCTCGCGCGCGCCGGCGTGATCGAGGACGTCGTCATCGACGCCAAATCCGGCGTCTCGGGGGCCGGGCGCGCGCCCAGCGAGAAGACCCACTTCGTCACCGCGGACGAGAACGTCAACGCCTACGGGGTCCCGCGCCACCGGCACACCCCCGAGATCGAGCAGGAGCTGTCGATATTGGATCCCGCCCACCCCGATCTGCGTCTCACGTTCGTGCCCCACCTGGTGCCGCTCGACCAGGGCGAGCTGGTCTCGTGCTACGTGACGCTCGTCGACCCCGACGCCCAGCTGGACCTCGAGCGGCTCTACGCCGACGCCTACGCCGGCGAGCCGTTCGTCGAGCTGGCGGCCAAACCGCCGGGCGTGCGCGACGTGCGCGAGACCAACATCTGCCGCATCTCTGTGCACCGCGACGAGCGCACCGGCCGGGTGATCGTGTTCGCCGCGCTCGACAACCTGTGGAAGGGCGCGGCATCACAGGCCGTGCAGAACCTCAACCTCATGTTCGGTTTGCCCGAGGACGAGGGGATAGGACCCACCAAGGCGGCTTCGCCGTCCCCGGAGGTCGTGCTGTGACCGCCACGCAATCGTTCTTCTCCTCGCGCTGGATCGAGGTCCCCGACAACATCACCGAGACCGCCGGCGGGCTGCCGCGCGGCTTCCGGGCGGCCGGGGTGGCCTGCGGGATCAAGCCCAGCGGCGATCTCGACCTCGGACTGCTCATGTCGGGGGCGCCGGCCACGACCAGCGCCGCACGCTTCACCCGCTCGGGCACCCAGTCGGCTCCCGTGCTGCTCTGCCGCGAGCGCTGCACGCTTGAGGGAATCCGCGGCATCGTGGTCAACGCTGGCAACGCCAACGCGGCGACCGGCCGGCCGGGGTTCGAGAACGCGGCCAAGATGCAGGGGGCCGCGGCGCTGGCCAGCGGGGTCGGGGACGAGAGCGCGATGGCGGTCGCGTCGACCGGCGTGATCGGGGTGCCGCTCCCCATGGGTGCGGTCATGCAGGGCATAGTCGCCGCCACGCATGCGCTGCGCCCGGATGGCGAGAGCGACTTTGCCCGCGCGATCCGGACGACCGACGCGCTCGACAAGCACGCCAGCCTGGAGGTGGCGCTCGAGGCGGGGACCGTGCGGCTGAGCGCCCAAGCCAAGGGGGCGGGGATGATCTCCCCCGACTTCGCCACGCTGCTGTGCTTCGTGCAGACCGACGCCGCGCTGTCGCCCGAGACGTGCGACCTCCTGCTCGGAGTGACGGTCAAGCGCTCGTTCGAGCGGGTCAGCGTCGACGGACAGCTCTCGACGAGCGACACGGTGATCCTCCAGGCCAGCGGCGAGTCCGGTGTTCAGGTCGACCCCGAGACCGAGGACGAGGTGCGTTTCGGCGAGGCGCTCGACGCGCTGCTGCGCCAGCTCGCGCTGTACATCGTCCGCGACGGGGAGGGCGCGCGACGGATCGGTCGCGTTGTCGTCCGCGGAGGAGACGACTCCTCTGTCGCGCGTGTCGCGCATGCTGTCGCCGACTCGCCACTGGTCAAGACCGCGCTGTACGGCGGCGACCCCAACTGGGGGAGAATCGTGCAAGCCGTGGGCATGGCGATGCCCGGCACCGCGCCGCTCGAAGTGGACGTTGCGATCGAGGGCGTGCAGGTGTGCCGGCGGGGCTCCTACGCGCCCCACGACCCCGACGCGCTGCGCGCCGCCGTGCAGGGAACGGAGATCGAGTACGAGGTCGGCCTGCCCGGTGAAGGGGCCGAGACCGAGCGCTACTTCTCCGACCTGGGCCACGAGTACGTCTCGCTCAATGCCGAGTACACCACCTAGCTCCGTGACGCAGAACGAGCGGCCGGCGCGCGACGTCACCACGCTGCTCGAGGCGTTGCCCTACATTCGCGAGTTCCACGGCAGGACCGTGGTCATCAAGTACGGCGGCGCGGCGATGACCGATCCGGCGCTCAAGGAGGAGTTCGCGCGCGATGTGGTGCTGCTCAAATACGTCGGGATGAACCCGGTGATCGTCCACGGCGGCGGCCCGGAGATCACCGCATACATGCAGCGCCTGCACCTTCCGGTGCAATTCGTCGACGGACTGCGCGTGTCCGATGCCGAGACCGTCGAGGTCGCGAAGATGGTCCTGGTGGGCAAGGTGAACAAGGACATCGTCCTGCGCATCAACCGCCACGGCCAGCCCGCGGTCGGGCTGTGCGGCGACGACGGCCTGCTGTTCCGAGCCACCCGCCGGGCCGCGCCGAGCGGACAGGACATCGGGTTTGTGGGTGCGATCGAACGCGTGGACACGGGGGTCCTCACGCACGTGGCGCAGGACTACATACCGGTGATCGCCAGCGTCGGCGCCGATCGCGAGGGCAACTCGTACAACATCAACGCGGACGAGGCGGCAGGAGCCGTAGCGCGCGCACTGAATGCCTACAAGATCATGTTCCTGACCGATGTGCCCGGCTGGCTGCGCGACCCCGGCGACGCCTCGAGCGTCATCTCTGAGGTCGCCGCGGACGTCGTCCTCGAGGCACTGCCGGCGGTCGCCGGCGGGATGCGCCCCAAGCTGCAGGCGTGCCTCGACGCGATCGACGGTGGCGTCTCCTACGCCCACATCGTCGACGGGCGGGTGCCCCACTCGCTGCTGCTCGAGCTGTTCACCGACGCCGGTCAGGGCACCAAGATCGGGCCGGCGCTGTGAGTCTGGCCGAGCTCCAGAGCCTCGAGCACGAGTACGCGATGCCGACGTACGTCCGCAACCCGGTCGAGTTCGTGCGGGGTTCGGGCGTGCGCCTGTGGGACGCCGAGGACAACGAGTACCTGGACTTCCTGAGTGGGATCTCGGTGGCGAACGTCGGGCATTGCCATCCGCGGGTGGTCGAGACCGTGCGCGACCAGGTTGGCCGCCTGTCGCACGTCAGCAACCTCTACTACACCGAGCCGGCGATGAAGCTGTCGGCCGCGCTGTCGCGTAGTTCGCTCGGCGGCAAGGTGTTCCTGTGCAATTCGGGCGCTGAGGCGATCGAGGCCGCGATCAAGCTGGTCCGCCGCGCCCGTCCCCACGGCAAGCTCGTCGTGCTCGAGGGGGCGTTTCACGGGCGCACCTACGGCGCGCTCTCGGCCACGCCGCAGGAGTCAAAGCAGGCGCCGTTCGCACCGCTCGTGCCCGGTTTCGTCGTCGTGCCCAGGGACCCCGATGCGCTATCGGCGGCGGTCGATGAGGACACGGCCGCGGTGCTGCTCGAGCCGATCCAGGGCGAGACCGGGATCCATGTGCTGTCCGAGGAGTTCCTCCAGGCCGCCCGCGACGCGTGCGACCGGGTCGGCGCCGCGTTGGTGTTCGACGAGATTCAGTCCGGTATGGGGCGCACGGGCACGCTGTGGGCCTATCAGGGGCCGGGCGTGGTCCCCGACGCGCTTACCAGCGCCAAGGCACTCGGTGGTGGATTGCCCATCGGTGCGCTCGTCAGCGGGCCGCGGCTCGCCGATGCGTTCCATCCGGGTGACCACGGCTCGACGTTCGCCGGCGGGCCCGTGATCGCCTCGGCCGCGCTCGTTGCCCTCGAGATCTGCTCGGATCCCGACCTGCTGGAGCGCGTGCGCAAGACCGGCGACCGCCTGGCCTTAGGGCTCGCGGCGCTGCCCTACGTGGTGTCCGTGCGGGGACGGGGACTGATGCAGGCGATGGACATCGACCATCACCTCGACGCCCCCGAGCTGGCACGCCGCGCGCTCCTCGAACAGCGACTCGTGGTCAACGCCACCGGACCGGCGACCATCCGTCTGGAGCCGCCGCTGATCGTCACCGACGAGGAGGTGGACGAGGCCGTCACGCGGCTGGGAGCGCTGGCCCCGTGAGCTTGACTCCAAGCGACCTCCTGCTGCCGGATCAGATGACGGTGCGCGGTGCCGGCGAGGCGGTGGCGGGAACGCTGTCGATCAAGGACGGCACTCAGGGCGAGCACCTGCGCAACTACTACGACACGTTCGACGGGCTTCTGCACGCCGCCGGCCTCACCCTGGTGCACGAGGACGGCAGGCTGTTGCTGATCGATCGCGCGACCGGGCTCGTCAGGGACTCGCTGGCGACGCCGCCACCGCGGATGCCGCTGTTCGCCGCCGAGCTGGAACCCGGGCCGCTACGCGACTCGCTGCGGGAGCTGACCGATATTCGCGCGCTGCTCCCGCTCGTCCAGATTCACTCGCGTGAGCGGCGTATGTCGGTACTGGACGCCGAGCAGAAGACCGTGGTACGCCTCGCCCTCGAGGAGACGTCGCTGGCCGGGCAGGCGGGAACGGACTCGGCGCTGCGGCCGCGACTGCGGATCACCCCGGTCCGCGGCTACGACAAGGAGCGCCACAGCGTCCAGGCCACGCTCGAGCAGCAGCTCGGATTCAAGCCGACGGACGAGCCGCTCGTGGACGAGGCCGTCCGGGTCGCGGGCGGCGTTCCGGGCGGGTTTCCAGCCAAGGTCGACGTTCCCCTCCGGACCGAGCAGCGGGCGGACACGGCCGCGGCGGCGGTCCTGCGCTCGTTGCTCGAGGTGATCGAGGCAAACCTCGAGGGCACCATCGAGGACCTCGATAGCGAGTTCCTGCACGACATGAGGGTCTCGGTCCGGCGCTCGCGAGCCGTCCAGCGCGAGCTGCAGGGAGTGTTCGGACCCGCGGACCTTGCCCGTTTCCGCGCTGAGTTCCGCTGGCTGCAACAGATCACCGGAGACGCCCGCGACCTCGACGTCCACGTGCTCGAGTTCGAATCGATGCGCGCGCTCGTGCCGGCGGCGATGCAGGGCGACCTCGATCCACTGCTCGACGTGCTGCGTACGCGACGCGCGCAGGCGCACCGGCAGCTGGTCGATGATCTGCGCTCCAAGCGCGCCGCCGGGCTGCTGTCGGCTTGGCGAACGTTTCTGGACCGCCTCCAGGAGGCCGACGAGAGCGAGCGCCCGGACGCGGCGCGGCCGATAGGCGACGTCGCCGGCGAGCGGATCCGCAAGGTGTACAGGCGGATGGTGCGGATGGGCGATGCGATCGACGAGTCGAGCCCGGCCCAGGACTACCACGAGCTGCGCAAGAAGGGCAAGGAGATGCGCTACCTGCTCGAGCTGTTCGGGGCGGCCCTCTATCCCGGCGAGGTCGTCAAGCCGATGATCCGCACGCTCAAGGGGCTCCAGGACGTCCTCGGCCGCCACCAGGACCGCGAGGTGCAGGTCGCGCTGTTGCGCTCGCTGGCGGCCGAGGTCGCACGACGGGAAGGTGGCGAGGCGGGGCTGCTGGCCGTGGGGGCCCTGATCGCACGACTCGCCGAAGACGAGGCCGCGGCCCGGAACGAGTTCGCCGAGAGCTTTGAGGAGTTCGCCGCCAAGGATCAGCGCCGGCTCGTCGCCCAGACGTTCGGGCCCTGAGTCCTGGCCCCCTCAGCGTGGTACATCGAGGACCGGCGGCGACAGCGCCTTCGTGTGGACGACGCAGCGGGAGCTCGACGGTCCATGCTCCGGAAAGGACTCGGCCAGCGCGTCGGCGATCAGCTCGGCTCGGGCGGCGTAGCCCGGTGAGTAGTAATGGATTCCGTCCGGGATGAACCAGCTGTCCTGCGCCACGTCGGCCCAGTCGAACACACGCATGTTCGGGTAGCGGGCGCAGGCCGCGACCAGCGCGGCGTCCCAGCGCTGCATGTTGGACTCCGCGTACGGGCCGCTGGCGACGAGCGACTTGACGTTGACCCACATCACGGGCTGATCGCCGATGGCGGACATCATGCGCTCGATCCGACCGCTGATGCCGACGTAGGACCCGACGTAGACGTCGGCGGCGTCGTTGACGCCGAGCGCGAGTACCCAGCAGCCTTGGTATCCGCCGTGGCGCAGATTCAGGGCGAGGTGGTACGCGTCCGTCGTCCCCTTGGGCGTCTCGACGATCGAGGTGGCGGGCGTGATGTTGAAGATCGACCGCCGGACGCCCACCCGGGCGTACTGGGCGGCCATGCGCTGGCCGCGGTCGGGCAGGTAGTCGTCTGAGATGAGACCCGATGAGGTGGAGTCGCCGATGTGCACGACCGATCGACACGACGTCCGCTCCGAAGCGTCCGAGGTAGGGGTGGCTGCCGTGGCTGAGGTCTTCGCCACCGCGCGTTGCGGCGTCGACGGGCCGGACGTGGCGGCATCGAGCTGCGCCTGGACCGTCGCGGCCGACGGCGAGGAGGTGGAGAAGCCGACCCCGGCCAGGCCCAGGCCGGCGAGCACGACCGCCACGAGGCTGCCGGCCAGTGCGACGCGCGCGGGGACGGGAAGCCGCCACGCGCGCCATCCGCTCGACCGCAGGCGATCCCAGAACCGGGCGAGCGCGCCGTGGCGTATCGGGTCCTCGACGTAGCGCCAGGACAGGGCGGCCACCCCGACGCTTGCCGCCACCTGAGCGGCGGCGCGCAGCAGGTCAGGCCCCCGGCTCGAGGCCGGAGTCGTGAGCACGATGATCGGCTCATGCCACAGGTAGATGGCGTATGAGCGGACTCCCACCCAGCGCAGCGGCTTCCATCCGAGCAGGCGGCCGACGCGCGTGGCCGGATGAGCGGCCACCGCCACCACGGCCGCCGTGGCCAGCGACAGCAGAACGATCCCGTAGGGGTAGAGGAACTGCGAGTAGGCGCCCTCGCGCCAGATGAGAACGCCGATAGCGACGAGGCCGATGGCCCCGGCCGTGTCGAGGATGCGCCGAGCCCCGGCTGTGACGTGCGTGGTCAGCGACCGGCTGGGCCACACCATCGCCAACGCTGCCCCTATCAGCATCCCGAACGCCCGGGTGTCGGTGCCCTCGTAGATCCGGGTCGAGTCGAAGCTCGGGTGATAGAGCAGCGCCATCTCGATGGCCGAGGCGGCCGCCAGCACCAGAGTCACCCCCGCCAGGCGCGGCCGCACGCGGATTCCGAGGGCGCGCTCGGGCAGGAACTTGAGTCCGAGCAGCAACAGCCACGGCCACAGCAGGTAGAACTGCTCCTCCACCGCCAGCGACCACAGGTGGCTCAGCGGTGACGGTGGGCCGAACCGGGCGAAGTACGAGGTGTGCTGGGAGATCTGCCACCAGTTGTTGACGTACAAGACCGCCGAGACGACCTCCCCGCGCAACTCGTGCAAGCGGGACTGATCGGCGACCGCGACCCAGATCGAGACCACGGCGAGCATCACGAACAGCGCCGGGAGCAGCCGCCGAGCCCGGGCCAGATAGAAGTTACGCAGCCGCCAGCGCCCCTGATCCCATGCGTCGATGAGCAGGTCCGTGATCAGGTAGCCGCTGAGCGTGAAGAACATGCCCACGCCCAGGAGCCCTCCGGGCGCCCAGCCGAAGCCGAGGTGATAGGCGATCACGGCGGACACGGCCAGCGCCCGAATGCCGTCGAGGCCCGGCATGTAGCGCCCCGAGCGGACCACGGGCTCAGGCACGAGCCGCGCGCCTCACGCTCGCCGCGTACTCACTACGAAACGCCCCGTGCTGGACAGCCCGCACATCACAGAGAGTAGGTCCATCCGCCGGCCGGCGCTGAGAAATCGCCTGCATGCCCGGCGTAACTCCGGCTCGAGGGCGACCCCTAAGGAGCCGCCGCAGGCGCCTCCGACAAATCGACTACTACTCTTGGGCGCGCGATGACCGACTCGATGCCGCTGCCCACGACGACCTACGAAGCCGATCCCTCGCACGTGCACCGCGTGCTGCTGCTCTACAGCGGCGGGCTCGACACGAGCGTGATGCTCAAGTGGATCCAGGAGCGCTACGACGCCGAGGTCGTGGCCCTGACCGTGAATCTCGGCCAGCCGGGCGAGGACTTCGATGTCGTGCGCGGCAAGGCGCTGCAGCTCGGCGCGCTCGACTGCCACGTGGTTGACGCGCGTGAGGAGTTCGCGCGTGAGTACGTCGTGCCCGCGATCAAGGCCAACGGCACCTACGGGCTCGGCTACCCGCTGTTCACCGCGCTCGGCCGCCCGTTGATCGCCAAGCTCGCGGTCGAATACGCCCGCCGAACGGGCTGCGACACGATCGCCCACGGCTGCACGGGCAAGGGCAACGACCAGGTCAGGATCGACGCCACGGTCGCGACGCTCGGACCCGAGCTGAAGGTGATCGCGCCCGTGCGGGGCTGGCGGATGGGCCGCGAAGAGGAGGTCGCCTACGCGCGCGAGCACGGGATCCCCGTCAAGGGCGGCACCGAGCTTCCGCCGTACTCGATCGACGACAACCTGTGGGGGCGCTCGAGCGAGGGCCGCTGGATCGAGGAGCTCGATCACGCGCCCGAGGACGACGTCTTCCAGCTCGTCACGCGCCCCGAGGAGGCGCCCGATTCTGCCGAGATCGTGACCGTGGAGTTCGAGCGGGGAGTGCCGGTGGCGCTCAACGGCGAACGCCTCGATCTGGTTCCTCTGCTGGAGCGCGCCGGCGAGCTCGGGGCCCGGCACGGTGTGGGGATCGTCGACCACATCGAGGACCGGATCGTTGGGTTGAAGGTCCGTGACATCTACGAGGTGCCGGCGGCGACCATCCTCTTGCTCGCCCACCGCGAGCTCGAGAAGCTGGTGGGCACGATCCACCAGAACCAGCTCAAGCCGGTCCTCGACCAACAGTGGGCCTACCTGGTCTACGCCGGGTTGTGGTGGGATCCGCTCCGCGGCGATCTCGACGCCTACATGGAGGCCGCCAACTCGCAGGTGAGCGGGACGATCGGCATCAAGCTCTACAAGGGCTCGGCCCGCGTGGTCACACGGTCCTCGCCGCACGCGGTCTACGACGCGCAGCTGGCGACGTTCGCGGAGTCGGGCGGGCTGTTCGCCCAGGCCGCTTCTCCGGGCTTCATCGAGCTGTGGTCGCTGCAGTCGCGCATGGCTTGGCGACTGCGAGATAAGGATTAGGATTCCGCCCACCCAGGTAGCCCTAAGCCATGGGCTACAAGCTACTTGGCTTTGTCGTCTGGCAAGGCGGCAAGTTGTATATGCGCCGGCGCCTTGAGGGCACCGGCCAGAAGGCCGCGATCGCGGCGCTCGCCGGCGGTCTGCTCGCCGGCGGCTTCGCGTTCCAGCGCGCAGTTCGGTCCCGCGAGGGCTAACGCACCGCCCTCAGGCTCCGCAATGCGGCTCCTGAGTACGAGCGGCTAGCCGGCCACTCCGTCCGCCCGCGGCCTTACCGTCCGCGCCCGATGACCGATCTGCCGTCATCACTAGGGATTGAGGCGGTCGAGCTCGTTTCGGAGGGAAGCCGGGTGACGGTGCGCGTGACGGGCCGGTGGCGCCGCCGTCCGGCTCAGCTGCGAGGGCAGGCGATGCTCGTGGTCGACGGAGGTGCGGGGCGACAGCGGTTCCTCGCCATGCCCGAGCCTCCCTCGCTCGTCGGGGCCGCCCCGGGCACGTGGCGGGTGGGCTTCTCGGTGCCGGCGGAGCTGGCCGCTTCGCTTCCCGGCCGGACGTTCCTCCAGTTCGGCGGGGTGATGGTGCCGCTGCCGATCGGCGACATGGGACTCGCGGTCGAAGTGGACGGGGCCGGCGATGTCGAGCTGCCCGACCTGCCCGACGCCGACCTGCTCGAGGCGCGCCGGGCACGCAGCTCCGAGCTCGCCGCCGAGAGCGCCCGGCGCCGCGCCGCCGAGCTCGCCGCGCAGGTGGAGGGGCTCGAGCACGACCTGGCGCAGGCGCGCGAGCAGTCCGAGCGGCTGCGCGCGTCGATCGGGCTCCGCGAGCGCCGGTTGCGCCTGGCCGAGCAGGAAACGCATGCCGAGCGGGCCCTGCGGTGGGACGTCGAGCAAGAGCTGACGCGGCGCACCCGCGCCGCGCGTCACGACCTCACGGCGCTCCACGAGCGGGTGGCGGACCTCGAGCGCGAGCTGACGCGGACGCGGCGCGTGGTCGACGAGGCGCAGCACCTGGCGGCAGCCGCTCAGGCGGCGCGGATCGACGCCGAGCGCCGGCTCGAAGAACGCCTCCTCGCCCCGTCATCGCCGCCGTGGCCCCGGGCGGACCCGACTCGCCGCGAGCTCGACCTCTACCGGGCCGCCGGCGCTATACCCACCCCGGCCGCGTCGCCAAGGCCACTCGAGCGCCCCGCCGACATGATCGCCCTCCGCCAGGAGGCGGCGATCGCGGACAGCCGCGCCACCCGCGCCGGTGCGGGTACCGAGCAGATCGCGGCGCTCGAGCAGGAGCTCGCCGTGGCTCGGGTCGAGATCGAGGAGCAACGGCGGCGCTCGGATCGTGCCTACGGAGCGATCGAGCTCGTCCGGGCGGACCTGCGCCGGCTGCATCTCGCAGACCTGCCCGGGCGGCCCGAGGCGACGTCCCCGCGCCCTCGGCCGGAGGAACCTGCGCCGACCCTCCCGCCGGAGGCGCGTGCGCCGGCCCTCCCGCCGGAGGCGCGTGCGCCGGCCCTCCCGCCGGAGGCGCGTGCGCCGATCCTCCCGCCGGACGCGCCCGCTCGATCGCCCCTCGCCGGACCGGTCCAGCCCGATCACCTGAGCGCGGCGCTGGCCCGGCTGCGCGAGCGGACGCCGGTCTCGCCACCTGAGGACGCCTCGGAGACGGCGCCGGCTCAATCGGCGCCGCCAGCCAGCGCGAGGAGGCCGTGGCTCGCGGCGGCCTTCCGAGTGCTGTGCGCCCAGGACGCCTCGGGCGCCGGGCGCCTGCTGCTGGCGCTCCTCCCGGCCCAGCGCGCGGCGGATCCGCAGCCGGTCGCCTACGACCTGATCCTGAGCGACCTGCTGGTCGCTCACGTCACGGTTGGAAGCGCCGCCGGGCACGTCGCGATGGGCACCACCCCCCGCCCGGCCTCGGACGTCGACTTCCAGCTGATCGGAGGCCTGGCCGGCATCGCGCGCCTGCTGGTCGCCGGTCCGGTGCGGCGGCGGCTCTCCCGCGTGTCGTCCGGCCGGAGAATGGCGCGGCTGCGGGGCAATCCGCACCGGCTGGCTGCGCTCGATCGACTGATCGACGCGCGGCTCAGTGTGGGCGAGCTCCAGGCCGCCGGCGTGCGACTCGATCCTGTCCTGGCTATGACGGTGGCCGGGCTGATGATCGACCCCGTCTGGACGATGGGCGAGCGCTTCGTGATCGCCCACCGCGAGCTCGAAGCCGCGCGGCCCGACGCCTACCTGCACGTTCGCGACGGCAGGCCGCCGCTGGCCTCGGGCCAGCCCCCGCACGCCCCGGTGGAGGCGGTCGTGGTGTGCCCCGCGGACGATCTCCTGGCGGTCCTCGCCGGCGCCGTCCGTCCGGCGGAGACGGTGGGCGAGGAACGGCCGCTGACGCTCCTCGCGCAGTGGCTGGGTCGCGCACAGTGCGGCTAAAAACCTGGGCCGAGTGCCATCCGTCTGAGCGGATGCCTATGCTCGGAAAGCAGACTTCGTCTGCCTCTGACCCGCTCGAGGCGCAGCCTCGATCGGCAGTATCGATCCACTCGAATCACGAAGCCCGTTAGCTACCTAGATTGACCCCTTCCTGCGTCCATCTGCACGTCCATTCCGAGTACTCGCTGCTCGACGGGGCGTGCAAGATCGATGCGCTCGTTGAGCGCGCGGCGTCGTTCGACCAGCCGGCCGTGGCGCTCACCGACCACGGCGTGATGAACGGCTCCGTCGAGCTGTTCACCGCGGCGCGCAAGCACGGGATCAAGCCGATCCTGGGCTGCGAGGTGTACGTGGTCGACGATCACGAGCGGCGCGCCCCGGGCCGGCTGGACCGTTTCCACCTGACGCTGCTGGCCGCGACTCCGACCGGCTACCAGAATCTGGTCAAGCTGTGCTCGGCCGGCTTCCTCGACGGCTACCAGCGGGGAAAGCCCTCGGTCGACCTCGCCCAGCTGTCCGCCCACGCCGACGGGGTGATCGCGCTCACCGGCTGCCTGCAATCCCGCTTCTGCCAACTGCTCCTCGACGGACGGCCGGCCGACGCACGCGCTCACGCCGATGAGCTGATGCACACGTTCGGACCCGAGGACGTGTACTTCGAGGTGCAGAAGAACGGGGTGGCTGCGCAGGACCAGGCCAACGAGGGCATCGTGCGCATCGCCCGCGAGGTGGGTCGACCGCTGGTCGGCACCGGCGACGTCCACTACCTACGGCGTGAGGACTACAGCCACCATGCCGCGCTGCTCTGCGTCCAGACCAAGTCGATGCTCAGCCAGCCCAAAATCAGCTTCGACGCCAACGAGTTCTACCTGCGCTCGAGCGAGGAGATGGCGCGCTCATTCGCGGAGTGGCCCGAGGCGATCGCATCGACGGTCGAGATCGCCGAGCGCTGCGACGTCGAGCTCGAGCTCGGTCGCCAGCTGATCCCGCGCTACCCGACGCCGGGCGGCGAGAGCGAGGGGGACTACCTGCGCTCGCTGGTGCTCGAGGGGCTCCGTCTCCGGTACGACGATCCGCCGCCCGGGGAGGCGATCGAGCGCGCCGAGTACGAGCTCGAGGTGATCGAGCGGATGGGCTTCAGCGGCTATTTCCTGATCGTCTGGGACTTCGTCAAGTACGCCAAGGACTCCGGGATCGCCGTGGGGCCGGGCCGGGGGTCGGCCGCCGGCTCGCTGGTCGCCTATTCGCTGCAGATCACCGACGTCGACCCGTTGCGCTACGGCCTGCTGTTCGAGCGCTTCCTCAACCCCGAGCGCGTGTCGATGCCGGACATCGATATCGACTTCTCGGTGCGAGGCCGCGAGCGGGTGATCCGCTACGTGATCGACAAGTACGGCAAGGAGTCGGTGGCGCAGATCGTGACCTTCGGCAAGATGTTCCCGCGGGCCGCTACGCGCGATGCCGCTCGGGTCCTTGGTCACGACTACGGCGCCGGAGACCGCCTGGCCAAGCTGATCCCCGATCCGATCATGGGCCGGCCGCCGAGCTTCGAGGACTGCCTGAAGCCGGGCCAGCCCCTCCGCGCCGAGGTCGACCGCGATCCCATCGCCCGCCAGATCGTCGATGTCGCCCAGGGTCTGGAGGGCATCGTGCGCAACTCCTCGATCCACGCCGCGGCCGTGGTGATCGCCGACCGCCCGCTGACCGACATCGTCCCGCTTCAGATCGCCGACGCGGGGAGCGACGAGAACGGCGAGCGCGTATTTCGGACGGTGACGCAGTTCTCGATGAAGCCGGTCGAGCAGCTCGGGCTGCTCAAGATGGACTTCCTGGGACTGCGGAACCTGGACGTGATCGAGGACGCGCTCGACATCATCGAGCGCTCGACCGGGCAGCGTCCGGACATGGCGACCCTGCCGCTCGATCACGCGCCGACCTACGAGATGATGGCCCGCGGCGACTCGATCGGCGTGTTCCAGTTCGAGTCCGAGGGCATGCGCGAGGCGCTCAAGAAGGTCAGGCCCGACGAGTTCGACGACCTGGTGGCGCTCAACGCGCTGTATCGACCGGGCGCGATGGATCAGATCCCCACCTACGCCCGGGGCAAGCATCATCCGGAACTGATCGCGTATCCGGACGATCGGCTGCGCCCGATCCTCGAGGCGACCAAGGGCGTGATCCTCTACCAGGAACAGGCCATGCAGATCGCCAAAGACATCGCCGGCTTCAGCGGCGCCAAGTCCGACGACCTGCGCAAGGCGATCGGCAAGAAGAACCGCGAGGCGATGGCCAAGCTCAAGCCCGAGTTCGTCGTCGGATGCCGCGCATCGGGGACGAGCGAGCAGGTGATCGAGTTGCTGTGGACGACCAACGAGCGCTCGGCGGACTACAGCTTCAACCGCTCCCACGCCGCGTGCTACACCCTGATCGCCTACCGCACGGCCTGGTTGAAGGCGAACTACCCGGCCGAGTACATGGCGGCGCTGATTTCCTCGGTGATGGACACCAAGGACAAGGTTCCGTTCTTCGTCTCCCAGGCCGAGCAGATGGGGATCTCGATCCTCCCGCCCGATGTCAACGTCTCTGACCACGAGTTCGTGGTCGTCGACGGCAACATCCGCTTCGGTCTCGACGCGGTCAAGGGCGTCGGCTATCAGGCCGTCGAGGCCATCAAGCGCGCCCGCGGCGACTCCGACAAGTCGGACCCCGCCCCGCCCGGGCGGGTCCCATTCTTGAGCCTGTTCGACTTCTGCGCCCGGGTCGACAACCGGGCGGTCAACAAGAAGGCGATTGAGGCGCTGATCAAGTGCGGCGCGTTCGGGTCGACCGGCGCCACCCGCAAGGGGATGCTGATGGTGCTCGAGCAGGCGCAGGGGGCCGGGCAGAAGGCCCAGCAGGACGCGCTGATCGGGCAGGGGTCGATATTTGATCTGATGCCCGCCGACCCACCCCCTTCCTCCATCGACGACGGCGGCTTTGGCGGCGGCGATGACGGGTTCGTCGCGCCCAGCCATGCCCCGATCCCGGCGGTCGAGTTCGACCGGGCTGAGCTGCTGGCGGCCGAGAAGGAGTCGATCGGCCTGTTCATTTCCGCCCACCCGCTCAAGGAGGTCAGGGCGGCGATGCGCCTGCGCGTGGACTGCCCGTTGGCCGACCTGGCCGGCCGCCGCGATGGCGACTGGGTCACGGCGGGCGGAATGATCACGGAGACGAAGAAGATCCGGACCAAGAAGGGCGATCCGATGATGTTCGCCACGCTCGACGATCTCGACGGATCGGTCGAGCTGATCGTGTTCGGCAACGCGCTGAACGCCGCCGGCGAGCTGCTCGCGCCGGACTCGATCGTGCTGGTGCGCGGTCGGGTCGACCATAAAGACCGGGAGACGACGTGCGTGATCGTCCAACAAGTCGACCCTTTCGCCCCGTCCGCTGAGGAGGTGGCCGAGGCCGAGGAGCAGGCGGCCCGGGCGCCGGCCCTCCCGAACGCGCTGCGGCTGCGCCTCGACGCCACCGCGGTTGCCGCGTCGGTGCTGTCCGAGCTCAAGGACGTGCTGGCCGGCTTCCCCGGGGAGTCCGAGGTGCTGATCGAGCTGAGCACGTCGATCGGAGAGCGCCGGCTCAGGCTGGGCCCGGACTATCGCGTCGCGCACGGACCAGGGTTGCACGCGGAGCTCGACGCACTGCTCGGCGACGCGATCCTCGCCCGCGGATCTAGTATCCGCCCACCCGACCCCACCACCGCGCGCGCCAACGGCCCCCAGCCGGCCGACTCTGACTTAGGCGAGAGCGAGCTCAGCTGCCGGTCGTCTGCGCAGAGCGTCGCGGTCAGCTGACAGCGAGCTTTCAGGAGCGCCGACGCCCCCGCGCTCGCCCTAAGCTTCCCGGATTCCCACCACCCACCCCCAACACCTGCTCGGCCTGCCGGACCAGATCACGACCGGTCTGTTCGACCTCGATGGCGTCCTGACCCAGACCGCCGAGCTCCATGCCAAGGCGTGGAAGCAGATGTTCGACCAGTACCTGCGCGGGCGCGCGCAGCGAACCGGCGAGCCGTTCCGGGAGTTCGCGCTCCCCGAGGACTACGAGGAGTACGTCGACGGCAAGCCGCGCAGCGACGGGGTTCGCTCGTTTCTGGATTCGCGGGGAATCGATCTACCGCTCGGCAGCCCGGATGACCCGCCCGATGCCGAGACGATCTACGGACTGGGGACGCGCAAGAACGACATCGTGCTCAAGCTGATCCAGGACGAGGGCGTCGAGCCGTACGAGGGCTCGGTCCGCTATGTCAAGGCGGCGCGCGCGCAGGGCCTACGCCGAGCGGTCGTGTCCTCGAGTACGAACTGCCACGACGTGCTCGTCGCGGCCGGAATCGCCGACCTGTTCGAGGCCGAGATCGACGGCCTGGTGGCCGAGCGCGAGCATCTAGCCGGCAAGCCCGCGCCGGACACGTTCCTGGCGGGGGCCAGGGCGCTGGGCGTGGAGCCCGCACACGCGGTCGTCTTCGAGGACGCGCTGGCGGGCGTCGAGGCGGGCCGGGCAGGCCACTTCGGCTGGGTGGTGGGAGTCGACCGGACCGGCCACGCCGCGGCGCTGCGCGAGCACGGCGCCGACGTCGTCGTCAAGGACCTGGCCGACCTCCTGGAGGGACAGGCATGATCGGTGACGACGTCTTCGCGGTCGAGCCCTGGAGCATCACCGAGCGTGAGCTCCACCTCGACATCCTCGCCCAGACCGAGTCGATCTTCGCCCTCTCCAACGGCCACATCGGTCTGCGGGCAAATCTCGACGAGGGCGAGCCGTCGGGCATGCCCGGCACGTTTCTGAACAGCTTCTACGAGGTTCGGCCGCTGCCCTACGCCGAGTCCGCCTACGGCAACCCGGAGGCCGGCCAAACGCTGATCAACGTCACCAACGGCAAGGTGTTCCGCCTCTTGGTCGACGACGAGCCGTTCGACGTTCGCTACGGAAGGCTCCCGCGCCACGAACGCACGCTCGACCTGCGCGAAGGCGTGTTGCACCGCGAGGCCGAGTGGATCTCGCCGGCCGGCCAGTGCGTCCGCGTGCGCTCCACTCGGCTGGTGTCCTTCGTGCAGCGCTCGATCGCCGCGATCCAGTACGAGGTGGAGGCCGTGGATGCCTCGGCGCGAATCGGCCTTCAATCCGAACTGGTGGCCAACGAGCCGGTCGAGCCGGCGACCGGCTCCAACGACCCCCGCGAGGCGGCGGCGCTGCACATGCCGCTGGTGCCCGAAGACCACGCGCACAACGCGCTACGAGTAAGCCTCGTGCACCACACCCGTCAGAGCGGCCTGCGGATGGCGGCCGGCATGGACCACGTGGTCGAGGGACCCGAGGGCACGGTCACCTCGGCTGAGAGCGCCCCTGATTTGGGCCGGCTGACCGTCAGCACCGAGCTCCAGCCCGGCGAAAAACTCCGGATCACCAAGTTCCTTGCCTATGCCTGGTCCAGTCAGCGTTCCCTGCCCTCGCTGCGCGACCAGGTGCATCTGGCGCTGGCGTCGGCACGCCGCACCGGCTGGGAGGGTCTACTCAAGGAGCAGCGCGAGTACCTTGCCGACGTCTGGGAGCGAGCCGACATCCAGCTCGACGGCGATCCTGCGATTCAGCAGGCGGTGCGGTTCGCGCTGTTCCAGGTGGTCCAGGCCGCCGCGCGCGCCGAGCTGCGCGCGATCCCGGCCAAGGGCCTGACCGGCAGCGGATACGACGGTCACACCTTCTGGGACATGGACGCCTACACCCTGCCGGTGCTCACTTACGTCCTGCCGGACGCGGCGCGCGACGCGCTCCTGTGGCGCCACGCCACGCTCGGCCTCGCCGAGGCCCGTGCGCGCGAGCTGGGGCTGAAAGGCGCCACGTTCCCATGGCGGACGATCCGCGGCCAGGAGTGCTCCGCCTACTGGCCGGCCGGCACCGCCGCGTTCCACATCAACGCCGACGTGGCCGATGCGGTGCGGCGCTATCTGCTCGCCACCGAAGACCACGACTTCGAGATCGGTCCCGGGCTCGAGCTGCTCGTCTCGACCGCCCGCCTATGGCGCTCGCTGGGACACCACGACGCCCAGGGCGGCTTCCGGATCGAACGCGTCAGCGGACCCGACGAGTACACGGCGCTGTCCGACAACAACGTCTACACCAACCTGATGGCGGCGCGGAACATGGAGGTCGCGGCCGACGTCGCCGTGCGCCACATGCGCCACACCGTCTCGCTGGGGGTCACCGAAGAGGAGGTCGCCAGCTGGCGCGATGCCGCCGCGGCAATCGTCGTGCCCTTCGACAAGCACGCACGAATCACCCAGCAATGCAACGGCTTCACCCGGCTCCGGCCGTGGGACTTCGAGGCGACGCCCTTCGAGGACTACCCGCTGCTCCTGCACTACCACAACTACATCCTGTACTCGAGCCGGGTGGTGAAGCAGGCCGACCTGGTGATGGCCATCTATCACTTCGGCGACCGCTGGGACGAGGAGCAGAAGGCCCGCGACTTCGCGTTCTACGAGAGCGTCACCGTGCGCGACTCCTCGCTCTCGGCCTCCATCCAGGGCGTGGTGGCGGCGGAGCTTGGCCACCTCGACCTGGCCTGGGAGTACCTAACCGAGACCGCGTTCATCGACCTGCGCGACCTCGCCTTCAACACCCGCGACGGCGTCCACCTGGCGGCGCTGTCGGGTGTCTGGCACGTGATCGTCGCCGGCTTCGGGGGGCTGCGCGACAGCGGGGACACGATCAGCTTCGCGCCCCGGCTCCCGTCGCACGTGTCCCGGCTGAGTTTTGGCCTGCTCTACCGAGGGCGGAGGATGCGGGTGGAGGTGCATCCCGACCACGCTGTCTACGAGCTGCTCGACGGCGACCCGCTCGAGCTGACCCACCACGGTGAGCCGATCACCGTCACCCACGACGAGCCGCTCACCTGCCCGGTGCCGCCGGCGCCGAAGCGGCGAGCGCCCAAGCAGCCGGCCGGCCGCCAACCGGGGCTTCACGCAACCAGCTCGGTTCCTGGGTCGTTCTCGCCTTAGGTTGTTTTGGGCTCGGCTGGCGCTGTCCGTTCGGGCGCCCCGCGCTCGTTGGTACGTGTTTGAGGGTTGGGCGGTGGTCATGTCGCGAGGGGCGCCCGAACGGACACCGCAGCCGAGCTATGAGCTGGCGGCGGCACGACCCGGTTACCGACTGTCTTGCGTTCGCTTTGAAGCTGGGTGAGCGAACGGGATCGACCTGCATAAGTTGACATTCGGTGCGCCGGTGTGTTGCCGTGGCATCTGGTGCATGCACGACATGCGCTGCATGCCAAGGCCGGGCGGAAGCGGGCGAAATGGCAAGTTATGCACGTCGAGGGAGAGAGGGAGAGTGCTCCGGCCGGCGAGCGGCCGGCGCGGCTCCGGGTGGGGAGCGGCGGGCGCGGCTCCGGGCGGCGAGCGGAGGGGCGCCGATTGGATGCGCAGCCGTAGCGTCGACGAGTGCATAATCCGCTGTCAATGGCGACGAGCAAGCTGGCCGGGCCGGCGACGTTGCGAGACGTGGCGAGGGTGGCTGGGGTGCACCCCGGGACGGTGTCGCGCGCGCTCAACCCGCAGACCCGCGGGTTGGTCAACGAGCGCACCGCGCGCCGGGTACAGGCGGCGGCGCAGGAGCTCGGCTATCGGCCTAACCCGATCGCGCGGGGGCTGAGAACCAACCGGTCCAACACGATCGGGGTGCTTGTCCCGGACCTCCTGAACCCGCTGTTCGCCGCGGTGGTGCGCGGGATCGAGGACGGCTTGCGCGAGGCCGGCTACACACCGCTGATCGCCAACACCGACAATGACGGCGAGCGCGAGCGGATGGCTTACGAGGCGATGAGCGCCCGACAGGTCGACGGGTTCATCGCTGCCACCGCGCGCCGCGACCATTGGTTGCTGGCCGACCAGGTCGAGTCCGGCCCGAAGCTCGTGCTGGTGAACCGGCGGGTCGACAGCGACGCGATCCCGGCCGTGACCGGCGATGATCACGAGGGGGTCCGGCTCGCCGTCGAGCACCTGGTTGATCTCGGTCACCGGCGAATCGCTCACCTGGCGGGCTCCCAGGCGCTGTACACCGGATGGTCCCGTCATCAGGGCTTTGTCGACGCGATGGAAGCCGCCGGTCTGACGGTCGATCCGGGGTTAGTGGTGTTCAGCGGTGCGTTCACCGCTCGCGAGGGCGCGCGCTGGTGCGGTCAACTGCTCGAGCGCCGGCGCGACTTCACGGCGATCGTCGCCGGCAACGACCTGCTGGCCCTGGGCTGCTACGACGCGCTGGAGGAGCGCGGCATGGGGTGTCCGGAGGACGTGTCGGTGGTCGGCTACAACGACATGCCGTTCGTGGATCGTTTCCGTCCGCCCTTGACCACGGTGCGCGTCCCCCACTACGAGCTCGGCGCCACCGCGGCCGAGCTGATGTTGGAGCAGCTGCAGGAGCGCCACGCGCCGCCCCGGCAGCTACTGCTCGCCCCCGAGCTCGTCATTCGCGGCTCGACCGCCCCCGTGCGACGCGCCCCGGGATCGGCGAAGGCGCGCTCGCGCGGCGGGGCCAGAGGCACTTCCGGCTCGCGCTCGTAAGAAAGCTCTCACGAACGCCGTCCCTTGACACCCGACAGTGGCGACGATACCGTCGCACACGCTTGCCGCAAACGATTGCAGTGAGGTCCGGAGCGGGCTGCCGACGACGCCACCCAGGGGCCGAACTGCGCACTCGGTGGGCTATTGGGCATGTCGACGTAACCATCGCTGGGAGGAGAAGGGTCCATATGACGAGGTCGCGAAGGACTTGGGTTCTGAGGGCCGCGGCCGTGGCCGCGATCGCCGCTTTCGTTGCCGGATGTGGCGGCTCGAGCAGCAGTTCGTCGAGCGGCGGGGCGAGCTCGAGCGCCGCGAGCTCGAGCACCACCAAGACGCCGATCACGATCGGCGCGTCGCTATCGCTGTCGGGGGACTTCTCCGCCGACGGTCAGGCGTTCGATAAGGGCTACCAGCTGTGGGCAACCGATCAGAACGCCGCGGGCGGGCTGCTCGGCCGGCCGGTCAAGCTCGACATCATCTCCGACGCATCGAGTCCCGCTCAGGTCGTCACCAACTACACCAAGCTGATCTCCTCCGACCACGACCAGCTCGTCTTCGGCCCGTTCTCGACGCTGCTCACCGTGCCCTCTTCCAAGGTCGTGAACCGCTACGGCTATGCGTTCGTGGAGGGAGCCGGCGGTGCGCCGGCGGCGTTCGGCAACGGCCTGCACAACATCTTCGACGTGAGCCTGCCCGTGATCGACAACCTGGTCCCGTTCGCGCACTGGCTCGCCGGGCTGCCCGCTTCCGAGCGGCCGACCACGGCGGCGATCGCCACCAGCAACGATCCGTTCACGCAGCCGCAGCTTCCGGAAGCACAGAAGATCCTCCAGGCGGCGGGAATCAAGATCGTCTACAACAAGGTGTTCCCGGCCGAGGTGACCGACTACGCCCCGATCGCTACCAGCGTGGCGAGCACCAAGGCGCAGGCGTTCCTGCTCGGTTCGGTTGACGTGCCCACCGTGTCGGCCTTCATCCACGCCTTCATCCAGCAGCACTACAACCCGAAGGCGTTCATCGCCACCGCCGGCCCCGACCAGGGAGCGGCGTTCCTCAGCGCGATCGGCGGGCCTTCCAACGCCGAAGGAATCATGGTCCCGAACGGCTGGTATCCCGGTTATTCCAACCCGACGAGCCAGAAGATGGTCAGCGAATACGTCGCCAAGTACGGCGGCAGCCCGTCCGACGTCAACGCCGACGTCGCCGAGGCGTATTCGGTGGGGCAGATCGTCGCCCAGGCGGTTAATGCGACCCACAGCCTGGACAATTCGAAGATCATCGCCTACCTGCACAGCGGGGTGACATTGCAGAGCGTCCAGGGCCCGGTGAAGCTCGACTCATTGGGTGAGAACGGCGCCGCCGCGGCGTTCGCCTTCCAGTGGCAGAAAGGTAACCTGGTGCAGGTGCTACCGATCGGTGCGACGGGCTCTAAGTCACCCGAGTACCCGAAGCCAAACTGGGGCTCGTGAGTTTCACCTCACTCATTCATGCGGTCATCGACGGCATCCTCACCGGAGGCGTATATGCCCTGATGGCGGCGGGTCTCACGCTCGTCTTCGGGGTGATGGACATCATCAACATCGCGCAGGGCGCGCTCGTCGTGCTCGGCGCCTACATGAGCTACGAGCTCTCGACCAAGCTCGGGATCGATCTGTTCGTCGGTCTGCTGATCACCGTGCCGGCGTTCTTCGTGCTCGGCGTCGCGATCGAGTGGGGGTTGATGCGGCGGCTACGCGACCAGGACCGCACGGCGATGTCGATTCTCGTCACCTACGCGGTGGCGATCATCATCGAGGGCGTCCTGAGCGTCACCTTCGGCGTCAACTATGTGCAGTTGAACGCGTCCTACGTCAACAGCACCTTCCACGTCTTCGGCTTCTACCTGCCGTACATCTACGTGTTCGGATTCATCCTCGCCGTGGCCATGCTCGCCGCGCTCTACTACGTCCTGTACCGGACGCAGTTCGGGCGCGGCGTGCGCGCGTCGCTGCAGAACCGCACGGCCGCCGAGCTGATCGGCGTGAACGTGAACCGGGTCCGCGCCCTGTCGGTCGGGATTGGCGTGTCGGTGACCGCGGCCGGCGGGATGCTGTTTGGCGCGACCAACGCGTTTAACCCCTCGAGTGGGTACGACCTGATCTCGCGCCTGCTCTCGATCGTCGTCCTGGCCGGCCTGGGCAGCATCGGCGGCGCGCTCGTGGCGGCGCTGTTCATGGTCACGCTCGAAGACGTCGTCGCCGTGGTGTGGTCGCCGGTGTGGGCCACGCTCGTGTACTACGCCTCCCTGGTCGTCGTGCTCTCGTTCATGCCCAACGGGCTGTTCGGGAAGGCGGCCGTCCGGGCGCAATGACGTCGCGGCTGGTGGTCCGATGACCGGGCGGGTAGGAGTGCGCGCGCTGGGGGTCGTGATCGCGCTGGCGATCCTGGGCCTGTTCCCGCTGCTGTTCAGCAATCCGACCGACACCTCGATCGCCGTGTTCACCCTGATCTTCATGGTGTCGGCGAGCGCCTGGAATATGTTCTCGGGCAACTCGGGGTACATCGCGCTGGGGCACGCGGTGTACTTCGGCACCGGGGCCTACGCGCTGGTGCTGCTCGCGAACCACCTCGGCTTCAACGCCGACTGGAGCATCTTCGCGCTGGTCCCGGTGGCTGGGATCGTCGCCGGGCTGGTGGCGATCCCCACCGGGCTGATCGCCCTCCGGGCGCGCCGCCACACGTTCGTGGTGATCACGATCGCGTTCATGTTCATCTTCCAGCTGGCGGCGTCCAACCTTGGCTTCACCGGGGGCACGTCGGGCCTTCAGCCGCCCACGCCGCTGTGGAGCGTCACCACCTACAACGACACGTTCTATTGGGTGACGGCGATCGTCCTGGTTTTCACGGTGGCGTTGGCCTGGGTGGTGCGACGCTCGCGCTTCGGTCTTCAGTTGCTGGCCATCCGCGACGACGAGGAGCGCGCCCGCGGCCTCGGCGTGCGCGTGGGCCGGGTGAAGCTGAGCGCCTACGTGCTGTCGGCGATCCCGGTCGGCATGGCGGGCGCGATCTACGCGTACTTCCTGGGGCAGATCTTCCCTCAGTTCGCGTTCGATCCGCTGTTCGACCTGTCGATCGCGCTGATGGCGTTCATCGGCGGCCTGGGGACGGTGGCCGGGCCGCTGCTCGGAGCGCTCGTGCTCGAGTCACTCCAGCAGTACTTCACAGTGGAATCCGGAGCCAGCCAGGTGTATCTGATCATCTACGGGGCGCTGTTCCTGATCGTCGTTCTGCTCCTGCCGCGCGGGGTGATCCCGAGCGTCGAGGACCTGATCCGGAGTCGGCGTGCGCGATCCGCGGCCAGAGCGGGGGGCGGCCCGCCCGAGACCGAGGATCGCGGTGCCGGCGTCGTCAAACCAGCGGGGGTGGCATGAGCGCAGTGCTCGAAGCCGAGGGGGTGTGCAAGTCCTTCGGCGGACTGAAGGCGCTGTCGGAGTGCTCGCTGTCGGTCACCAAGGGGTCGATCGCCGGACTGATCGGTCCCAACGGATCGGGCAAGACGACGCTGTTCAACGTGATGACGGGCTACGAGCGCTGCAGCCAGGGCGAGATCCGCTTCGACGGCGAGTCGATCGCCCGCGCCACCCCCGAGCGCGTGTTCGGGCTGGGCATCGGGCGAACCTTCCAGATCACCCGGCTCTTCTTCCGCCTCAGCGTGCTCGAGAACATGCTGGTCGCCACCCAGCGCCACGAGGGCTGGCTGCGCGGCGTGGCGCGGGGAGCGGGATCGGCCGCCGAGCGCGAGCGCGCGCTCGAGCTGCTCGAGTTCGTCGGTCTCGAGCGGCTGGCGCACAGCCCGGCCGGCAACCTCTCCTACGGCCAGCGCAAGCTGCTTGAGCTGGCCTCGCTGCTGGTGGCCGACCCGAGCGTGCTGCTCCTCGACGAGCCCACGGCCGGCGTGAACCCGACGCTGATCAACCAGCTGACGGAGCGCATCCGCGAGCTCAATCGCGCGGGCAAGACGTTCCTTGTCGTCGAGCACAACATGGAGTTCGTGATGGGTCTCTGCCACCAGGTGACCGTGCTTCACCAGGGGCGCACGCTCGTGACCGGCTCACCGGAGACGGTCCGCGCCGACCCGGCGGTGCTCGATGCCTACCTGGGCGGAGGCGACGACGACGATGACCTCTAGTTCCGTGAACGGAACCGAGGTGCTGCTCACCGTCGACGGCGTGATCGCCGGCTACGGCGGCGGGGACATCCTCAAGGGCGTCTCGTTCACCGTCGCCCCTAACGAGATCATGTGCATCGTCGGGCCCAACGGATCAGGGAAGTCGACCTTGCTGTCGACGATCAGCGGCATCCTGCGGCCGCGACGCGGCGGGATCGCCTTCCGCGGCGAGTCGCTCGTCGGGCTCGCGCCGCGCCAGATCATCACCAAGGGGATCGTCCTCGTGCCCCAGGCCCACAGCCTGTTTCCGGAGATGACCGTGCGCGAGAACGTCGAGATGGGCGCGTTCACGGTGCGCGACGCCGCGCTCGTTCGCCGCCGGCGCGAGGAGGTTGAGGAGATGTTTCCGCTGACCCGCGAGCGCGCTCGCGACAAGGCGGGAAGTTTGTCCGGCGGTCAGCAGCGCCTGGTCGAGCTCGCCCGCAGCCTCATGCTCGACCCGGCGCTCATCGTCCTGGACGAGCCGTCGATCGGACTCGATCCGCCGACGCGCAAGATCGTCTTCCAGACGATCCGGCTGATGAACCAGCAGGGGCGGACGATCCTGCTCGTCGAGCAGAACGCGCGGGCTGGACTGAAGCTGAGCACGCGCGGCCTCGTACTCGAGAACGGCAAGGTCCGCCTGACCGGTACCGGCCGCGAGATCCTCGAGCACCCGGAGATCGGGGCCCTGTACCTCGGCGGCCCAATTTTGGAACCCGCCGACCGCCCGCCGACGGGCTGATGCCGGACGCCCGGGTACAGGCGGCGATCGATCACTGGGCGCCCCGCTTCATCGCGATGGGCGTCGACTACAACGACTTCGTCCGCACCACCGGCCGGATCGAGCGCTGGGAGGACTGGCTCCAGGGATGGAGCGAGCTCGCCGAGGAGCATCTCGAGCTCGCGCGCGAGGCCGAACGTACGGGGCGGGGCCGGAGCGCCGGCGAGGCGTACCTGCACGCCGCACTGTGCCTGCACTTTGGGAAGTTCGTCTGGGTCCTGGACGCCGCCGCCCACCGCGATGCCACTGAGCGTGCGATCGCCGCGCTCGCACGCGCCCACGCGCATCTTGACCCGACCGCCGAGCGGATCGAGACGCGTCTGGACGAAGGCGTGATGGCGGCCAATCTCCGCCGACCCGCGGGGGTGGAGTGCGCGCCGCTCGTGCTGCTGATCCCGGGTCTCGACTCGACCAAAGAGGAGTTCTTCCACTGGGAGAACGTGTTCCTGGCGCGAGGAATGGCGACTCTGTCGATGGATGGACCCGGGCAGGGAGAGACGGGCTTCACGCTCCCGATCCGTCCGGACTACGAGGTGGCGGTGGCGGCCCTGCTCGACGAGTGCTCAGCGCGGGTCGAGCTGCGTGTCGATCTGACGCGGGTCGGCGCCGCCGGCGTCAGCCTGGGCGGCTACTACGCGCCGCGTGCCGCGGCGTTCGAGCCGAGGATCCAGGCGGTAGCCGCGATCAGCGGCCCGTACGACTTCGGGGCGACCTGGGAGCAGCTGCCACCGCTTACTCGCGAGGCGTTTACCGTGAAGTCGGGCGCGAGTGACGAGCGTGACGCGCGCGTGCGGGCGGGGCAACTCAGCCTGCGCTACGTGGCCGCGCGCATCACGCAGCCGGCGCTCTATGTGACCGGCGCGCTCGACCGGATCGTTCCGTGGAAGCAGACCGAACGGGCGGCGCGAGAGACGCCGAACGGGTCGTTCGTGGTCTACGCGCAGGGGTCGCATGTGTGCAGCAACGTGCCCTACCGCTACCGGCCGCTGGTGGGTGACTGGATGGCCGAGCGGCTCGCGCCAGCCGGATGATCGGCCGGCCGCTGCGCCGGAGGGAGGACCTGCCGCTGGTGCGCGGGGAGGGCCGCTACGTCGACGATCTCGATCTGCCCGGCCTCGCGCACGTCGCGTTCGTGCGCAGCCACGACGCGCGGGCGCGGATTCTCGGCATCCGGGTGCCGTCGAGCGCTCCCGGGCTGCTGCGGGTGCTCACCGCGGCCGATCTGCGCGGACGGGCGCAGCCGTTGCCGGTGGGCCGGCCGGAGGGCGCCGAGCTCGCCGACGAGCCGCACCCGATCCTGGCCTCGGAGGAGGTCCGGTACGCCGGCCAGCCGGTGGCGGCGGTGGTGGCGGAGTCGCGCGCGCAGGCGGTGGACGCGGCCGAGCTGGTGGAGGTCGAATACGAGGCGCTCGAGGCGGTCGTCGACCCGCGGACGGCCCCCGGGACGCTGATGCGCTGGGAGCGGGTCGCCGGCGACGTCGACGGACTGCTGGCGGGCGCCACGCACCGCGTGCGCGCCCGACACCGGATCCCTCGCCTGGTGGCCGCCCCGATCGAGCCGCGGGGCGTGGTCGTCGCCTACGGCGGCGATGATGACCGTCTGACCTTCTGGGTCTCGGCGCAGGATCCCCACCGGCCGCGCTCGCAGCTTGCCCACGCCTTGACGCGGCCGCCCGAGAGCATCCGCGTGGTCGTGCCCGATGTGGGCGGGGCGTTCGGCAGCAAGGGGGCGATCGCGGTCGAGGCGGTCACGCTGGCGGTCGCGGCGATGGAGCTGGGCCGGCCGCTCAAGTGGGTCGAGGACCGGGTGGAGAACTTCCTCGCGGCCTATCAGGGTCGCGGGATCGAAGGCGACGTCGAGCTAGGGCTGGACGCCGGCGGGCGGATTCTCGCCCTCAAGGCGTCGATCCTGGCCGACCTGGGGGCGTACCTGCTGCCGACCACGGCGATCCCGCCGCACACCGCCGCGATGCTGATGACGGGCTGCTACGACATCCCGGCCGCCGCCGTCTCGGTTCGCGGCGTACGCACCGACAAGGTGCCGACCGGGCCCTATCGCGGCGCGGGGCGGCCCGAGGCGGCCTACCTGCTCGAGCGCACCGTCGACGTGGCAGCCCGCCAGCTGGGGCTCGGCCGAGTTGAGCTGCGGCGGCGCAACCTGATCCGCGCCTTCCCGCACGACAGCGCGCTCGGGTTCACCTACGACTCGGGCGACTACGAGCGCTGCCTGGATCTGGCGGTCGAGCTGTTGGGTTCCGAGCCCGAGTGTGGCGGCGAGGAGGGACGCGCGGTCGGCACCGGGGTCGCGATGTACGTCGAGCGCGCCGGGGGCAGCTGGGAGAGCGCGCGAATCTCGGTGCGCCCGGACGGCCGCGTGATCGCCCGCAGCGGATCAACGCCGAACGGGCAGGGGCACGAGACGACGTTCGCCCAGATCGTGGCCGACCGGCTCGGGGTCGAGGTGCGGGAGGTGGAGATGCGTTTCGGCGATACGGCGGAGGTGCCGCCCGGCGTGGGCACGTTCGCCAGCCGCTCGGTGGCGATGGGTGGCTCCGCGCTCGTCCAGGCGGCAGATCGGATCCTCGAGCAGGTGGGCTCCGTCACGCTGGTGCGGGCCGCCGCGGCTGCTGGCGGTCTCGAGGCCGAGACGCGATTCGAGTCCGAGATGGTGTTCGGCTCGGGCGCGTACGCGGCGGTGGTCGAGATCGACCGCGCCACCGGCTCGCTGATCGTTCGAAGGCTGAGCGCGGTCGACGACGCCGGCACGATCATCAATCCGCTGCTGGCCGAGGGCCAGGTGTTCGGCGGCATCGTTCAGGGACTCGGCGCGGTCCTGATGGAGGAGGCGATCCACAACGGCGACGGCCAGCTGGTAGGCGCCTCTTTCGCCGATTACAGCCTGCCCAGTGCGGCCGAGGTGCCGCCGATCGCCACCGCGTTCGTGCAATCGCCCTCGCCGAACAACCCGCTGGGCGCGAAGGGGATCGGTGAAGGCGGAGCAATCGGCACGCCTGCGGCGATCGCCAACGCGGTCGCGGATGCTTTGGGTGGCAACGCGCCGGACCCGCCGTTCACGGCGGAGAAGCTGTGGCGGGCGCTCCGGATTGCGGAGGAGCGAATGGGTCAGGACGAAGATTAAGTCCCCACCCACCCTCCACGGATGCCGAGCGCAGCGAGGCCCAGTAAGCCGGTCAGCCCAGCGGGAGTCTCGCGCCCACGTCGCCCGTCGGCCGGCCGTTCGCCGGCGCGGCCTCGAGCGTGTCGTGGTTGAGCACGGTGTTGCGCTCCGAGGTCACCTCGCGCTCCAGCGGCAGCGACCCGCCGACCGTGTAGTAGGGCTTGCCGGCGATCACCAGGTCCTCGGCCGGGAACCGGGTGATCACCTCGCAGCCGTCGCCGGTGACGACCAGCTGCTCCTCGATCCGCGCCGCCGACCAGCCGTCGCTGGCCGGCCAGAAGGTCTCGAGTGCGAACACCATGCCCGGCTCGATCTCCTCGGGATGGTCGAGTGAGACCAGCCGACTGAAGATCGGCTTCTCCCAGATCGAAAGCCCAACGCCGTGGCCGAACTGGAGCGCGAACGCGGCCTCCTCGTCGGCGAAGCCGAACTCCTGCGCCTTCGGCCAGACGCTAACGACCTCGCCGGTGGTGGCGCCGGGCTTGATCAGGGCGATCGCCGAGTCGAGGTAATAGCGGCAGCGCTTGTACGCCTCGACGAGCGCCTTGGAGGCCCCCGCGACCGCGAATGTGCGGTAGTAGCACGTGCGGTAGCCCATGTAGCTGTGCAGGATGTCGAAGTACGCCGGGTCGCCGGGGCGCAGCGCCCGGTCGGTGTAGACGTGGGGATGGGGGTTGCAGCGCTCGCCCGAGATCGCGTTGACCCCCTCGACGAACTCCGACCCCATGTCGTAGAGGACCTTGTTGACCAGGCCGACGCACTCGTTCTCGCGCAGCCCGGGCCGCATGGCGCGGTAGAGCTCCTCGTAGGCGGCGTCGACCATCGAGCACGCCTGGTTCAGGAGCAGGACCTCGTCCGTTGTCTTGATGACGCGGGCTCGTTGCATGAGCTGCTGGCCGTCAACGACCTGGATGCCGCGCTCCTGAAGGGCGAACAGGACCGGCAGCTCGACCGCATCGACGCCCACCGGCTCGCCCAGCAGGCCGCGCTGCTCGAGCTCGGCGTGGATCTTGGCGGCCACGTCCTGCGCCCGGCCGGACTCGGGGGACATCGCGCCTCTCAGGGTCGAGATGCCGGCGCGCGAGCGGCCGTCGCCCAGCCACGGGTTGTAAAGCTGGTGGTGGCGCGCCGCCGAGCCGAAGTCCCACATGATCGGTTCGTCGTTCTGCGGCAGCAGGCAGAAGCGGTTCAGCTTGTCCTGAGCCCAGGTGCCGATGTGCGTCGCCGTGATGTACCGGATGTTCGCCATGTCAAAGCACAGCAGCGCGCCGAGCGAGGAGTCGGCGAGCAGCCCGCCGATCCGCGCCAGCCGCTCCTCGCGCAGCCGGTCGAAGCGGATCCGCTCCTCCCAGTCGACGGCCATCGTCCCGTACGTGTGCAGTCCCATTGCGGTGGAGCTTACAATCGTTTGCAGCCGGTGGGGCGTGGGGCCGGGATTGTCTGCTTGACGGCACAACCGAAGGTGCGTTACTGTGCAATCGATTGCACACGGGAGCACCTGAACGGGAGTCGCACGATCTCGTGAGGGCGCCTGTTCGAAGCTGACAGCGGGCCTAGGAGCTGCGCCTATGGCGGATGGAAGGCTGACGGAAAAGAAATTGGGCTGGGTGGGCTGTGGTCGCATGGGCCGGGCGCTCGCCACGCGATTGCTCGAGGCGGGGTGTGACCTCGCCGTGTACAACCGCACGCGGGCAAAGGCCGAGCCGCTGGCCGAGCTCGGGGCGACGATCGTCGACGCCCCGCCGGATATGGCGGACCGGGACATCGTCTTCACGACGCTCGCCGGATCGGCCGACTTCGAGCAGGTGATGGCGGGCCCGGGTGGGCTGCTATCGCGCCCCGACGCCGCTCCGTCGGTCATCGTCGACTCGACGACGATCTCCGCCGAGGCCTCTGAGCACGTCAGGATCCGGGCGGCCGAGCGCGGCACCGCGCTGCTCGCCGCGCCGGTCAGCGGGAACCCGAAGGTGGTGCAGGCCGGGCGCTTGACCATGGTGATCTCGGGCCCGGCGGAGGCCTACGAGCGGGTCCTGCCGTTCCTGGAGGCACTGGCCGGCGGTGGCGTGACCTACGTCGGCGACGGCGACCGCGCTCGGCTGGTCAAGGTGTGCCACAACCTGATGCTCGGGATCGTCGCCCAGACGCTGGCCGAGATCCTCGTGCTGGGGGAAAAGGGTGGCGTCTCGCGGGCCAGCATGATGGAGTTCCTGAACAACAGCGTGCTCGGCTCGACCTTCACCCGCTATAAGACCCCGGCCTACGTGAACCTGGACTTCTCACCGACCTTCACGCCGCCGCTGCTGCTCAAGGACTTCGACCTGGGCTATCGGGCTGCGCGCGAACTTGGCGTCCCGATGCCGGTGGCGGCAGCCGCCCAGCAGGTGGTGCAAGGGCTCATCGGTGACGGCTACACCGACGTCGACTTCGCCGCGCTCATCGCGCTTCAGGCCAAGCTGTCCGGACTCGAGCTGGAGCCCGAGGGGGCCCCGGTCTCGGACGGGTTGGAGCGCGCCGCGTGACGGTCGGCGCCACCGTCAGCACCGAGGCGCCGGCGGCGTACCTCGAGCGCTACGGCCTGATGCTCCTGATCCGGCTGTTCGAGACGGAGATGCAGCGGCTGTTCCTCCAGGGCGAGGTGCACGGCACAACCCATCTGTGCGCCGGCCAGGAGGCTGTTCCGGTGGGGGTCTGCTCGGCGCTCGAGCCCGAGGACTACCTGGCCGGCACCTACCGCGGTCACGGGCACGCGCTGGCCAAGGGCACCGAGCCCGACGCGCTGCTCGCCGAGATGCTGGGCCGTGCCACCGGCGTGTGCGGCGGCCGGGCCGGATCGATGAACGTGATCGACGTCGAGCACGGACTCGTCGGGTGCTTCGGGATCGTCGGCGGCAGCATCGCCGCCGCCACCGGCGCGGCGCTGTCGGCCAAGCGCGAGGGGCGGGTGGCGGTCGCGATGTTCGGCGACGGCGCCACCAACCAGGGCTACTTCCACGAGTGCGTCAACTTCGCCAAGGTCCTCGGGCTGCCGGCCGTGTTCGTGTGCGAGAACAACTTCTACGGCGAGTTCACACCGATGCTCAGGGTGACCGGCGGCGGCGACATCACCGCCCGAGCGGCCGCCTACGGCGTCCCGGCGAAGACCGTCGACGGCAACGACCTGTGGGCGGTGCGCGAGGCGGCGGTCGAGGCCGTGGCGCGTGCGCGCTCGGGCGAGGGGCCGACGCTGCTCGAGTGCCAGACCTACCGCCACCACGGCCACTCCAAGGCGGACCCGGGCAAGTACCGTCCGCCCGAGGAGGTCGAGCGCTGGCTGGCCCACGATCCGCTGAACGTGGGGCGGGATCGCCTCCGGCAGCTCGGGGTCTCCGATGACGAGGTGGCGGGCGTCGAGGAAACGACCAAGCTCCGCATCGATCGCGCGGTCGAGAGCGCCCTGGCCGCTCCCTACCCGGACCCGGTGGCCGAGCACGCCACGGAGTTCGCGCCGTGAGCGCGGACGTGACGCTCGAGTTCCGTCACGCGATCCGCGAGGCGATCATCGAGGAGATGGAGCGCGACGAGACGGTCGTGTTCTTCGGCGAGGACGTCGCCGCCGAGCAGGGCGGGGTGTTTGCCGTCACTCCCGGCATCCAGGAGCGCTTCGGCGCCGGGCGGGTGTTCGACACGCCGATCTCCGAGTTGGCCATCACCGGCGCGGCGTTCGGAGCTGCCGTCACGGGGCTGCGCCCGATCATCGAGATCATGTTTGGCGACTTCATGGGCCTGTCGATGGATTCGCTGGTCAACCAGTCGGCCAAGTACTGGTATCTGTCGAACGAGCAGCGCAGCGTGCCGCTCGTGGTGCGGTCAGCCGTCGGCGGCGGCGGGCGCTTCGGCGCGATCCACTCGCAGACCCACGCCACCTGGTTCCAGGCGATTGCCGGACTCAAGATCGTGTTCCCGTCCTCCCCGGCGGAGGCCAAGGGCCTGCTCAAGGCGGCGATCCGCGACGACAACCCCGTGATCTTCCTCGAGCACAAGCGGCTGTACTCGATCAAAGGCCACGCTCCGGCCGCAGATGAGGTCATCCCGTTGGGGCGGGCGGGGATCGCCCGCCCGGGTCACGACCTCACGATCGTCTCCGTCGGCAAGGGTGTGCCCGACGCGCTCGAGGCGGCCGAGCGGTTGGCGGGCGAGAACATCGACGCCGAGGTCATCGACCTGCGGACGCTGCGGCCGCTCGACCTCGACACCGTGCTCGAGTCGGTGTCACGAACCAATCGGCTGGTGGCCGTCGAGGAGGGACCCGCGGTTGGCGGGTGGGCGTCAGGTCTGCTCGGGCTCGTCGCCGAGCACGGCCTCCACGACCTCGACGATGCGTGGCTGCTGACCACCGGAGAGCTGCCGATCCCATACAGCCCGATCCTCGAGGACGCCTTCATCCCGGGTGCGGACGCGATCGTCGCGGCCGTCAGCGAGCGCGCGGGCGTCGCCGCGGCGGGTTGAAATAGCCATGCCTGAGGTCGTGATGCCGCGTCTGTCGGACTCGATGGAGGAGGGCACGATCGTTCGCTGGCTCAAGCAGGAGGGCGATCGCGTGGTTCAGGGCGAGCCGCTGGCCGAGGTCGAGACCGACAAGGCGACCGTGACCTTCGACGCCGAGACCAATGGAACGCTCCAAATCCTCGTGGCCGAGGGGGAGACGGTGCCGCTCGGAACACCGATCGCGCGGATCGGCGAGGTCGCGCAGAAGGCGGGCAACGGAGCCGGGCGGATCAAGGCCTCGCCGCTGGCTCGCCGCATGGCGCGGGAGTCCGGCGTCGACTTGGACGGACTCACCGGAAGTGGCCCGGGCGGCCGGATCGTCAAGGCCGACCTCGACCGGCCGGCCGCCGCGACGCCAGCGCCCGTGACGCGCGGCAACAAGGGCGCGGTGACGATCCAGCAGCTGTCCCGCACCCAGGTGCAGATCGCCCAGCGCATGGCCGAGTCTCGGGCCACCATCCCCGACTTCACACTCGGGGCGGAGATCGACATGCAGAGCGCCGTGGCGCTGCGCGACCAGCTGCGCCGGGCCCGAGCGACCGAGGTCGTCCCGTCGTATAACGACATGGTCGTCAAGGCGTGCGCGATTGCCCTGCGCGAGCATCCCCGGGCCAATGCGGCGTATCGCGACGGCGCGTTCGAGCTCTACGAGCGGGTCAACGTCGGCATCGCGGTGGCCGCCCAGGACAGCCTGATCGTGCCGACCGTGTTCGATGCCGACGCCAAGACGCTGCTCGAGATCGCCCGCGAGGCGCGGACGCTGGCCGAGCGGGTCCGCCAGCGGACGGTCACGCCGGCCGAGCTGTCCGGCGCCACATTCACCGTCTCGAACCTCGGGATGTACGGCGTGGCCGGCTTTGCGGCGATCATCAATCCGCCGCAGGCCGCGATCCTCGCGGTCGGCGAGGTACGCGAGGTGCCGGTCGTGCGCGACGGCCTCGTGGCGCCCGGCGTCCGCATGAGAGCCACGCTCACGTGCGATCACCGGATCCTGTACGGCGCGCCGGCGGCCGAGTTCCTGGCGCGCATCCGCCAGCTGCTCGAGCAGCCGATCAACCTGTTGGTTTGACCGAGGCGGTCCGAGCGGCCTCAGCCGGTCTGTAGCCAGGGCCCTCGCCAGCCGCCGTAATGCCTGACCAGGTCATCCGCCTCGGCGGGTCCCCACGACCCCTTCGCATACGGGTGTACGGCCGGCGGCGAATCGAGCAGGGGCTGGACGATCCGCCACGTCTCCTCGACGATGTCCTGGCGAGTGAAGTGGGTGCTGTCGCCGATGAGCGCCGCGTGCAGCAGCACCTCGTACGGCTCAGCAGTCTCGCCGGGCTCGGCGAACTCCTCGTCGAACTCGATCTCGTGGATCCCTGGGCTGTTCGCCCGCTGGGCGTCGAGCCGGATCTGGATTCCGGAGGTGGGGTCGATCTTGAAGACGATCTGATTCGACTCGGGATGGCGGTGCAGCTCTCGGACGAAGTGCAGTTTCGGTGGCCGGCGGAATATGAGGCGAATCTCGGTCTCCGTGACCGCGAGCTCCTTGCCGGTGCGGATGAACACCGGCACGCCGCCCCAGCGCCAGTTGTCGATCATGAGGCGGAGTGCGCAGTACGTCTCGGTCGTTGAGTGAGGAGCCACGCCGGCGACGTCCAGGTAGCCGTCGTACTGGCCGCGCACGTAATGGCCCGGGTCGGCATCCCCGATCGACTTGAACACGGCCATCTTCGTGTCCTTCAGCGTCTCGGGGTCGCTGCCCGAAGGGGGCTCCATGGCCGCGACGGCCAGCACCTGAAACAGGTGGTTGACGACGACGTCGCGCAGCGCGCCGACCGGGTCGTAGAAGTGTCCGCGATCCTCCACCCCGATCTGCTCGGCCATGGTGAGCTGCACCGATGCGAGGTAGTTGCGGCTCCACACCGGCTCGAGCATCGTGTTGGCAAACCGGAGGTACAGGATTTCCTCGACGCCCAGCTTGCCCAGGAAGTGATCGATTCGGTAGATCTGGGACTCGTCGAGGTACTTGTGTAGATCGGCAGCAAGCTGGCGCGCCGATGCGAGGTCGTGGCCGAACGGCTTCTCGACGACGACCCGCTCTCCGTGCGAAACGAGTCCCGCCTTGGACAGGCCGGCGACCACCGTGGCGAACAGCGACGGCGGGATCTCGAGGTAGAAGGTCGGATCCTGGAAGTCGTGCAGCGCCTGGGCCAGGCGCGAGTACGTCTGGTCGTCGCTGAAGTCGCCGCGCACGTAGTGCAGGCGCTCGGCGAACCGCCTGAAGACGCCCTCGTCGAACTGCTCGCTGGATTGCTCGATCGACTCCCGGGCGCGCTGGCGAAGCTGATCGTCGGTGATGTCGTCGCCCGCGACCCCGATGACCGGCACGCCGAGCATCCGGCGCCGCTCGAGCCGATACAGGGCCCGGAACGTCTGCTTGCGTGCGAGGTCGCCGGTGATGCCGAAGACAGCGAGGGCGTCAGATGTTCGAGTACTCACGGACGGGAACCTATCGCTTGGCCCTCGAGCGCGCGGCCTTACCCCGCGTGCGCAGCTTCTTGGCCAGCGCCACGTCCTCGGCCGCCGGACTGCCGTCGTCGCGTCCCGTCTCGAGCACGCCGGGCAGCTTGTCGAAGCGCGGCTCGGAAATGAACACTGCGCACCCCTTCTCGCCCAGCTCGCCATCGCCCATGATCGCGTGGCGGTCGCGGTTGGATCCGAGCCCGACGGCCGAGTCGTTGACGTGCAAAGCGCCCAGCCGCTCGCAGCCGACTGTCTTGTCGAACTCGTCGATGACCCCAGCCAGCGAGTCGCGCGTTCTGACGTCGTACCCCGAGGCGAACAGGTGACAGGAGTCGAGGCAGATCCCAAGGCGCTTGCCGCCGCCGGCGGCGTCGATCAACTCCGCAAGCTCCTCGAACGAGCGCCCAAGTGTGCCGCCGGCGCCCGCCGTGTCCTCGAGCAGCAGGGGGCATTTTTCGGTCTCGTCCAAAGCCTTCTTGATCACCTTCCCGGCTCGTTTGATCGCCTTGGGGACGTCGCCCTGCTTGGCCGAGCCTGGATGCAGGACCACGCCGACCGCGCCAATGCCGACGCCGACCCGCAGGGATTGGATCAGCGAGGTGAGCGACTTGTCCCGCATCTCGGGGTCCTCGGTCGCGCAGTTGATGAGGTAAACCGCGTGGATCATCACGGCCTTGATCGGGCTTGCCTTCATCGCTTCGCGGAACTCGGCGAAGTCATCCTCGCTGTAGGCGGTGGGCCGCCACATGCGCGGCGACTGGCTGAAGATCTGGATCGCTTCGCAGCCTCGCTCGACCCCGCGCTCGACCGCGCGGGGGAGCCCACCGGCGTTTGACACGTGTGCGCCGATTAGCATGCGATTCTGTTCCTCATGCGCGTTCGCTTCGCTCCATCCCCGACCGGGGCATTGCACATCGGCGGCGCGCGGACAGCCCTCTACAACTGGCTGCTCGCGCGCGGCCAGGCTTACGGCCCGGAGGGTAAGCCGGGCACGCTCGTGCTGCGCATCGAAGATACCGATCGCCAGCGATCGACACCCGAGAACGTCGAGCAGATCCTCGACGCGCTGCGCTGGCTGAACCTCGACTGGGACGAGGGCCCGGAGTTCCAGTCGGAGCGCTCCGAGCGCCACCGCGAGGTGCTGCAGCAGTTGCTCGAATCCGGCCACGCCTACCGCTCCACGGCGACCGCCGACGACGTGCAGGCCTACAAGCAGCGCCACGGCTTCGACCGGGGATTCCGCGCCGAGGCCGAGCCCGAGGGGGCGGTTCGCCTGCGCGTCCCCGACGAGGGCGAGACGGTGTTCGACGACGTGATCCGCGGCCAGATCCGGTTTGCCAACTCGAGCATGGACGACTTCGTGATCGCTCGGGCCGACGGGTCCGTGCTCTACGTGTTCGCGAACCTGGTCGACGACCTGGACGCGGGGATCACCGAGGTCGTCCGGGGCGAGGACCACATCTCGAACACGCCGAAGCAGTTGCTCGTGGTCGATGCGCTCGGGATCGAGCCGCCGCGCTACGCCCATCTGCCGCTGCTGCACGGGCCGGACGGGCGCAAGCTGTCCAAGCGCCACGGCGCCGCGTCGGTGCAGGAGCTGCGCGCGGCCGGCTATCTGCCCGAGGCGGTCGACAACTACATCGCGCTGCTCGGCGCCGGCTTCGCCTCCGATGAGGAGTTCTTCTCGCTCGACGAGCTGGCCCAGCGCTTCCGGCTCGAGCGGGTGTCCAAGAACCCCGCGGTGTTCGACGAGCGCAAGCTGCGGCATCTAAACGGGCGCTGGATCCGCGAGCTGGGGACCGACGAGCTGACCAAGCGTCTGGAGGAGTTCACCGGCCGCACCGGACTGCGCGACGCCGTGGAGATCTCGCAGGAGAAGATCCAGACGCTGGCTGAGTTCTGGCCGCTGGTCGGATTCCTATTCGACGGGCCGGTCGATGATCCGGCCGCGTTCAAGAAGGTGATCGACTCCAATGGGGGAGTCGAATCCCTGAAGGCTGCGCGCGACGCACTTGCGACCGCGGAGCCGTTCACGGTCGAGAACATCGAGGCGGCCCTGCGCGAGGTCGTCGCGAGCCGGGGGGACAAGCCGGCCAAGGTGTTCCAGCCCGTGCGCGTCGCGATCGCCGGCACCACCGTGTCACCGGGCATCTTCGAGAGCGTCGCGCTGCTCGGCCGGGACAAGACACTTGCCCGAATCGACCGGGCCATAGAACATGCGCATTACCCCATCGACTAAACGAACATCGTATGTCTGCCGATAACGCTGGCTAGGCGGGGTCATGAGCACCGTGGAACCGCCCCCTTCCCCCGAACCCACCAGAAAGACGAGCCTGTCCGCCTTGGCCACGCTAGCCGCAGTCAAGAGTTCCACCGATCCATACGCCTCGCGCGAGCGCCATCACAACGAAGGTCACGGGCGCCGGCTGACCGCCGCGTTCGAGGCCCTCGAGGCGTTCCCGATGCTCGCCGAGTCGCGCAACCGCGTCCTGCGCCTGTTCGAGAACGGCGAGCCGTCGACGGCCGACGTCGTCGCCGCCGTCGAAGCCGATGTGGCGCTGGCCGTCACCGTGCTGCGCCTCGCCAACCGCCTCGACGGCCGCATGCGCGGCCGCGTCGAGAGCGCCGTCAAGGGCGTCGAGGTCCTCTCGCCCCGCACTGTCCATTCGATCGCCAGCAAGGCCCGCACGTTCGACTTCTTCGAGCGGACCGCCGTATGGCAGGGCGTGCCCGAGCGCTTCCGCCTGCACGCGGTGGCCACCCAGCGGGCCGCCGACCGGCTCGCCCGCGAGCTCGGCTACGAGGCCCGCGACCGGTTGATGGTGACCTCGCTGCTGCACGACATTGGCAAGCTTGTCCTCGTTCACGCCTACCCCGGCTATCCGCGTCAGATCCATGCCGAGGCGCGCACGCCCGAGGAGCGCATCCAGTCCGAGCGCCGTGAGCTCGGCGTCGACCACGCGCTGGTCGGCGGCGTGCTGGCTCGCCGCTGGGGTCTGCCCAAGTCCGTGGCCAGCGTGATCGAGCGCCACCACGCCGAGGACGTGGACGGTGAGACCGCTCTGGTCCGCCTGGCCGACATGCTCGCCCACTACACGCTGGGCGCGTCGGTGTCCCCGTCGGAGCTCCTGTCGGTGGCTCGCCTGGTCGGGATCGCCCCGGCCGAGCTGCGCACCGTCATGTACGACCTCCCGCTGCCCAGCTCCGGTGGGCGCCGCCGCCAGATCGATCCGTGCCCGATGTCGACCCGCGAGGTCGAGGTCCTGCGCCGGCTTGCCCGCGGGATGGTCTACAAGCAGATCGCTTCCGAGCTCGGCCTGTCGACCAGCACGGTCCGCACGCACCTGCACAACGTGTACGGGAAGCTCGGCGCCATGGACCGCGCCCAGGCGGTCCTGATCGCCACCGAGCGCGGCTGGATCTAGCGACTTCCTCCGCCCGAACCCCCTTTCCGGGCGGGGTCAGAGGTATTACTCAGTCTGACCTGCGCGATCCTGCGATGATCGCGCGGGGATGATCTCCATCACGACGAAGTCGCCGTACGCGCTGAGCGCGTTGGTCGAGCTCCATTTCCAAGGTGACCGGGGGCCCGTGCCGATCGCCGAGCTGGCGCGGCGGCGCGAGATCCCGGTCCAGTTCCTCGAGCAGCTGTTCGCCACGCTGCGCCGCGCCGGCGTGCTCCGCTCCCAGCGCGGGGTCAAGGGCGGCTACTCGTTCGCCCGTCCCGCCGCGGACATCACGGTGCTCGAGCTGGTGGAGCTGCTCGATGGGCCGTTGGGTGGCGGCGCCACGGGTGTTTTCGCCGACGCGGCCGAGGCCGCCCGCGGCGTGCTTGGGCAGTCCACGGTGGCCGATGTGGCCGAGGCGGAGTCTCGGGCCGCCGGCGCGCCGATGTACCACATCTAGCGAGCCGCCGGCGCGAGTATCCGCGGTCCGTCGTCGAGGGCATCCGCGGCGGACGTGCAATCAATCGGTTGCAATTCTCAGCGGAAGCGCGCGCTTTTGCGGGGCAAATTCCAGCATTAGCGACACGCTCCACAGCTCGCGCAGGATTTCGCCTCGCCACAGAGCAGAATCCTGCATCAGCGCGAGAAGCGTCCCGGAATGCTGGAAATTGCCCCGTGCGGATCCGCGTGCGCTGAGCCGGTCGTCTGCTCCCGCTCCCGCTCCGGTCTGGGTCCGCGGGACCGAAATCGGGTGATTCTCGTACCGTTATCCGCCAAATGGCGGCAATCCCCACCAACATCGCGGCACATGTCGGGCGCACCCCGATGGTCGAGCTGGCCCGGATGCTCCCCGACGGCCCAGCACGGCTGTTTGCCAAGCTCGAGGCGCTCAACCCGGGTGGGAGTGTCAAGGACCGGATCGGGGTTGCGATGATCGAGGCGGCGGAGCGGGACGGGATCATCGAGCCGGGTCGGACCACGATCGTCGAGGCGACGAGCGGCAACACCGGGATCGCGCTCGCCTTCGTATGCGCAGCCAAGGGATACGACCTCGTGCTCACGATGCCCCAGGGCATGAGCCGGGAGCGGGAGGGGCTGCTGCGGCTGTATGGCGCGCGGGTCGAGATCACCGAGTCGCTCGGCGGCATGAGCGAGGCGGTCGACGCGGCCCGGGCGATGGCGTCTGGAGGCGACGTGTTCCTGCCCGACCAGTTCTCCAATCCGGCGAATCCGGAGATCCACCGGCGCACCACCGGACCCGAGATATGGGACGCACTCGAAGGCGAGGTCGACGCGTTCGTCGTCGGGGTGGGAACGGGGGGAACGATCACCGGCGCCGGGGAGGTGCTCAAGGCGCGCAACTCGCGCTGCCGGGTGATCGCGGTCGAGCCGAGCGCCTCGGCCGTGCTGTCGGGGGGGCGTCCCGGGCCGCACAAGATCCAGGGCATCGGGGCCGGCTTCATCCCCGCCGTGCTCAACCGCGACGTGCTCGACGAGGTGATCGCGGTCGACGACGAGGACGCCATCGAGACCGCGCGCGAGCTGGCCCGGCGCGAAGGCGTGCTGGCGGGCATCTCGGGCGGGGCGGCGGTGTGGGCGGCGATGGAGGTGGCGCGCCGGCCGGAATCGCGCGATGCGCGGATCGTCACGATCCTGCCTGACTCGGGCGAACGATATGTATCGACCCCATTCTTCGCGCCCTAGCTCCGGAATCGACGTAGCTAGGCTTTGTGCATGCTCGGCTCCGGGCTGATCGGCAGGATCCTCGCTGAGGTGCGGCGGGACATAACCGCGGCGCGCAGCCGCGATCCGGCCGCGCGCGACGTCGGTCCGGTCGAGATCCTCGTCGTCTGGCCTGGCGTGCACGCGCTGCTCGCCCACCGCCTCGCGCACGCGCTCCATCACGCCGGGGTGCCCTTTCTGCCCCGGGCGATCGCCGGCCTAGCCCGCGCCATCACCGGAATCGAGATCCATCCGGCTGCCAAGATCGGCCGCGGCTTCTTCATCGACCACGGGATGGGGGTGGTGATCGGCGAGACGGCCGAGATCGGCGACGACGTGACGCTCTATCAGGGCGTGACGCTGGGCGGTACCGGCTTCGCCACGGGCAAGCGGCATCCGACCGTGCAGGACAACGTCACGATCGGGTCAGGGGCCAAGCTACTGGGGCCGATCACGGTCGGCCACGGCTCCAAGATAGGCGCCAACAGCGTGGTCATCCACGACGTGCCGGCCAACTCGACCGTGGTCGGCAACCCCGGTCATCCGGTCCGGGTCGAGGGCCGTCGGCCCGAGGGTCCGGACGCCGACTGGGTGCACCTGCCCGACCCGATCGCGGACGCGATCAAGACGCTGGCGAGCCGGATCTCGGCGCTCGAGCAGGACGCGGGGACTGGGACGGGCGAGGCGAACGTCCGGCCTCTGCGGCCGACCCCGGCCCCGACCGGGACCCGGGAGGACTCCGGCGACCCGGCTCAGCGGGTGAACCGCTCGGTTGGGCCGAACCCGGCCGGCGGCTAGGGTCGTGAACCCTTAGAGCGTGTCGCCCGCGTCTGCGGGCGCGGTGGGCGTCTGGGCCGAGGGCGCGTGGGCCGAGGGTGTGCGCCCGGCGGGCGTCTCGTGCTCGGAGATGTTCACCCGTCCCCGCACCAGGTAGAGCGGGCGGCCCTTGACCTCGTCGTAGATCCTCCCGACGTATTCCCCGATCAATCCGATCGCGATCAGCTGGATCCCGCCGAGCAGCAGCACTGCAATCGTCAGCGAGCCGAAGCCGGGCAGGTACGAGCCCATGAAGTGCAGCGCGATCACGACCGGAATCGCGACGAAGGCCAGCGTCGAGATGATGAACCCGAACAGCGTCGCGAGCTGGAGCGGGCGGTGCGAGAAGGACGAGATCGCGTCGAAGGAGAACCGCAGCATCTTGGGGATCGTGTACTTCGTGGTGCCGGCGAAGCGCGGATCGCGCTTGTACGGCACGGCCGCCTGCCGGTAGCCGACCCACACCGTCATCCCACGCAGGAACCGGTTGCGCTCGCGCATCGACAGCAGCGCGTCGAGCGCCCGGCGATCGAGCAACCGGAAGTCGCCTGAGTTGGGCTCGAGCTCCACCTGGGCGAGCCGGTCGAACAGGGCGTAGAACCAGCGGGCGGTGGCGAGCTTGAAGCGCGACTCGCCGTCGCGCTGCTCGCGCACGGCGTAGACCACGTCGCAACCCGCGCGCCAGTGGTCGAGCATCGTCGGGATCAGCTCCGGGGGATCCTGGAGGTCGGCGTCGAGCATCACGACCGCGTCGCCGCGAGCGTGGTCAAGACCGGCGGTTAGCGCGGTCTGATGGCCGAAGTTGCGCGAGAGCTGGACCACGCGGACACGGGGATCGTTCGACGCGAGCTTGAGCAACTCGAGCTCGGAGCCGTCGGTGGAGCCGTCGTCGACGAGCACGAGCTCGAACCGGATGCCGGCGAGCGCCGTGCAGATGCGACCGTAGAACTGCTCGATCGTGTCCTCTTCGTTGTAGACGGGCGCGACGACGCTGAGCAGGCGCAACGGCCGACCTCCGTCGGGCTGGCCGAGCGGGTCGTTCACGCGTGAATGTTCGATCGAGGCCATGGCCCGTTTAGAGCGCGACGGTGCTCCCGTGCGGAATGTAGGACAAGATCTGGAAGACCGCCATCACCACGGTGACTCCGAGCGCGGCTCGGCGTAGAGGGCGCTCGCCTCCGAGAGCCGCGAGGGGCATCAGCCAGGCCGCGTACCACGGCAGGAGCGACGCCGCGGTGACAAGCAGCGCGAACGCCGCCCAGCCCGCGCCGACGATCCAATCGAGCCGGCCGCGCCAGACGCGCCACAACAGCCAACCCACCGCGCCCGCGAACAGGCAGCTGAGGATCAGCGGCACCGGGCCCCCGACCGTACCCAGACCCAGCCGAGTGCTGATGAAGCCGGGGACGCTCTGCCAGTTTCCCTTGCCCTGGACGTTCTCGATCGTGCCGGGCAGGTGCAGCGGACCCGCTCCGAACAGCGCGAATGTGAACACGGCCAGCGCCGCGGCGGTTACGCCGGCTCCGATCAGCACCTCCCGGCGACGCCTGCGGTCAAGCCGTCCGCGCGGGTCGGCCAGCGCGAACGGCAGCAGCAGCCCGGCCGTCACCTTGATCGCCGCGGCCGTGACGATCGCGCCGCCGCCCCGTCGGGCTCGCCCCTGCAGGAGCAGGACGATGCCGGCCACGGCCGGAGCCAGCATCAGCAGGTCGTTGTGCCCGCCGCCGACGCCGTAGACGACGATCAGCGGGTTGAGGCCCACCAGCGCGGTCGCCTTGACCTGGTCGACGCCGCGGAGCCGGGCTCCGTTCCAGACCAGCGCGACGATCGCCAGGCTCGACAGGGCGGCGATCCCTTTGTAGGTGAACACGCTGGCCGGGATGCTGAGCGGCGCGAGCAGGTAGCTGAGCCCGGTGAACAGCGGCCCGTACACGGTGGGGGTGTTGAACCATTTCGAGCCGATGTACTGGTAGAGCGGGTCGTAGTGTTGGGCGAACGCTCCGGTCACGTACGGGTTGGCGTGGTAGATCTCGCCGAGCCGGCCGTAGAACTGGTAGCTGAAGATGTCGGTGGAGACGAGCGGCGGCCCGAGCAGCATCAGCGCGTGCAGCGCCGCGATGGCACCCAGCACGGGCAGCGGGGAAAGGCGGTGAGCGACCGATACGACGGCCAGGTAGGACGTGAACATCACCGCCATCACGACGGGCAGGCCGATGCTCCCAAGGTTGATCCCGGTCGCCCCGAACGAGCCCGCGAGGCCGAGCGCGCCGGGTGCCCAGCGAACGGTCTGCGGGAGCAGGTTGTCGGTGTTGGCCGCGGCCAGCGCGACGAGCAGTCCCGTGGCCAGCAACCCGGCCAACCCGAGGAAGCCGATCCAACTGCGGGACGTGGCCCTGCGCGTCTCGAGCGCGGGCGCGCGCAGCTCAAACGCGCCGCTGCGCGTAGCGCCAAGCGGCGGACTATCGACGCTCATCGTCTAAAGCTAGCCAGGAGTCCGGCCAGCAAGAGTGTGCTCATTGTTGCCATTACGTTAGGGAACTTGCGCGCGCAATGTTCCTGTGGTCGTGCCTCTCCGTTGTCATCTTTCGTACGCGTCGTGAGACTCCCTCGTGCATCGCAGACGCTTGACTGCGACTACCCATCGCGGGGCGATCCGATTGCGCTGGGGGTAGTGCCGGCGCGCGCCACCGCCCCCGGGGCGGTGCGGCGGAGGTGCGGCACGGCCCACATCGCCTCGAGGGCGATGCGACTTGACATCTTGCTCGTGCCTACCTTGCGGTCGCGGAACACGATCGGAACCTCCACCACGCGGAACCCGGCCAGCAGCGCGCGGTAGGTGACCTCGATCTGGAACACGTAGCCCTCGGCACGGACGGTGTCCAGGCTGATCGCGTCGAGCACGCGCCGGTGGATGCACTTGAAGCCCCCGGTCAGGTCGTGTACGTGGACCCCGAGGATCGCGCGCGCGTAAAAGGATCCACCGCGGCTGATCATGCGTCGCACGATGCCCCAGTTCTCGGTGCCACCGCCCTCGACGTAGCGCGAGCCGAGGACCATGTCGGCATCGCGGGCGGCGGCGAGCAACTGCTCGAGGTAGCGAGGGTCGTGCGAAAAGTCGGCGTCCATCTCGATTACCAGCTCGGCGTCGCCGGCCAGCGCGTGGGCGAACCCGGCGAGGTACGCGTGTCCCAACCCGGTCTTCGCCGCGCGATGCAGGACCTCGACTTGGGGGTGGGTCTCGGCCAGCCGTTCGGCGATGGCTCCGGTGCCGTCGGGCGAATCGTCGTCGACGACCAGGATGCGGTGGCCGTTCGGAGCCAGCCGCTCGAGCTCCACCACAGTGGCGCGAATGATGGCCTCGACGTTCTCCGCCTCGTTATACGTGGGGATCACGACCCAGACTTGCTCGTGCATCGTCCGGGAGCGTAATGGGCGCAGCGGCCGGTCGGCACGCGGCGGAGCCGCTTGGGCGGACGCGGTGTCCAGTGGCGTGCACGGGCGGAGCCGTACGATGGATGCAGGCTTCCGGCGGACGCGGCATGATGGTCGGCGGGGCAGACCATGGAACGCGGTGCCGGACTCAGCGCTCCGCCGGGGCAAGACCCGCCGGGGCGAGACGAAACCCATGAGCGCACACCTCGCGTGCGGCGGCTCAGCATGGCGCCGCACCATCGCCGCCGCCGGGCGGTGGCCCTTCTCTCGATGGGCGGTGTCGCGGGGGCGGCGGTCGCCGTGGGTCTTCTGCTGCTCGGCGGCGGAACCCACGTCTCACGTGCCGCCGGCTCGGGTTCGCCCGGGGGTGTTCGCGCGCTCGCCGGCTTGCGCTCGCTGTCACCGGCGGCGCACGAAGTCCTGGCGGAGAACGCGGCGATTGACCGCACCATGGCCTACACGCCTTACGTCCGAATCGCCGGCGCCCAGCATCGCGAGATCGCGCTGACGTTCGACGACGGGCCAGGCCCGTACACGCCGGAGATCCTCTCGATCCTCGAGCACCGGCACGTAGCGGCAACGTTCTTCGAGGTCGGTGTGCTGGAGCGCTATTTCTACGCCTCGACCGCGAGGATCGTCGCGGATCGGGATGTGATCGGGGACCACACCGAAGTGCACGCGCCGATGTCGGAGCTGCCGGCCGCCAAGCAGCGATCGCAGCTGCTCGAGCAGGCCGCGGCGATCGAGCGCCATGGCGCTCGCTTCCCGCGCCTCTTCCGCCCGCCCTACGGGCTGTGGAACGCCACGACGCTGACCCTTCTGCATCGCTACCGGATGCTCATGGTGCTGTGGACGGTGGATACCAACGACTACCAGCGCCCGGGCGTGCCGGCGATCGTCAGGGCCGCCGTCGGCGGCGCCCGGCCGGGAGCGATCATCCTGCTCCACGACGCGGGCGGCGACCGATCACAGACGGTGGCCGCGCTCCCGCGGATCATCACCGAGCTGCGGCGGCGCGGCTACAAGCTGGTGACGGTGCCCAGGTTGCTGCTCGACAATCCGCCGCCGCGCGTGCAGGACATCGCGGCCGTGCTGGGCACGGGGGGGTAGGCGTCAGCGACGCACGTAGGCGACGCGGTTCCAGCTCGGCTCGGGCGCGAGTTGGATCGGCTCGCCGCCGCGGTCGGGCTGGATGTAGATGAAGGAGTGGGCCTCTGCGTCGAACTGGATGTCGAGTTCGCCCTCCTTCACCCGTTGATCGAGCCACGCGCCGCGGAAGATCAGCCGCCGCAGCCAATGGACCAGCGAGCGGTCGGACGGCCCGACCAGATCGGGCCAGCAGTCGTTCACATGCTCGCCAAGGGCCGATGCCGGCTCGGACACTTCGCCGTTGACCACCAGGTTGATCAGGTCCTCGCTCTCGTCCTCGTCGACCGCGGTGCCGATGAAGCCGAGCTTGCGCGCCGCCTGCTCGCAGCGCTCGCGGAAGTCACGTTCGTTGAACGTGAAGCGCAGCTCACCATATTCGAGCACGAAGTCCTCGCCCGAGCTGTAGTTGCCTCGCTGGTACATGGCGCGTCGGGATCATATGGTGGATTCCTGCTCCTTCGCAGCGGCTGAAATGGACGTTGCAGAACGAGCGCCGGAGCGCGCACCGGAGCGCCGGATTCTGGTAGGCCGGTACCCTTGCCGCACGATGATGCCGGGGCCGCGATGATCGACAATGGCCCGGTGTCCGCTGCCGCCGGGACGGCGACAGAGACAAGGGCCGAGGAGGGACCGGGGAGCGAGCGCCCAGCCGAGGCGGCGCGCACCCGGTGGGTCTATTGGCCCGCGGTCGCCGTCGGCCTGGTCGGTCTCGTGATCACCGGTGTGCTCGTCGCACTCGCCGCCTCCACATACTCGAGCACCGAGCAGCGACTTCTGAACCTTCGCGTCAGCGACGCGGGGGCGCTCATCGCGGAAGCCCTGCCTGGCGTCCAAACGCCGCTGGCGTCCGGGGCCGCGCTGGCCGACGCCACTGGCGGTGACGCGCAGACGTTCATGAAGTTCATCGCTCCGGACGTGGGGCCCGTGGGCAAGCAGTACTCCTCGGTCTCCCTCTGGCGCCTCGGCACGGGCGGCGCTCGACTGCTGGCAACCGTCGGCGCTGCACCGGCGCTCGCGGCCACCCCGGCCCGTGCCGCCACTTTCTTCGCGAGCGCCGCGGCGAGCGCAAAGCTGAGTGTGATCGGACTGCTGCAAGGGCCGCAGCCGCGACTTGGCTACGCGTTCACGTCTCCCGGCCTGACCGGTCACTTCGTCGCGTACGGTGAGAACCCCCTGCCGGCCAGTCGCCATTCCAAGCTCCAGGGCACCTCTCCGTTCGCCGACCTTCACTACGCGCTCTACCTCGGACGGACACAGAACGCCTCGAACCTGCTTGTCAGCGACCTCAAGAGCTTTCCGATCCGTGGCCGCCGTGCCTCGACCACGATCCCGTTCGGGAACGGCGCGTTCACGTTCGTCGTCGCGGCCAAGCGCCCCCTCGAAGGTACCTTCGCCCAGAGGCTTCCGTGGCTGATCGCGATCGTGGGGGTGATCCTCAGCCTGGGCGCGGCTCTGCTGACGCGCCGCCTGCTCGACCGCCGTAATCAGGCCGAGCGCCTGGCCGTCTCGCTTGAACAGATCGCCGAGGAGAACCGCCGCCTGTACGCCCAGGAACGGACGATCGCCCAGACCCTGCAGCATGCCCTCCTGCCCGAGGGGCTCCCCAAGATCCAGGGCGTGGAGACCGGCGCCCGGTACGAGGCCGGGGTCGAGGGAGTTGAGGTCGGCGGGGACTGGTACGACCTGATCGGGCTCGAGGATCGCCGACTGCTGCTGGTCGTCGGGGATGTATCCGGACGCGGCCTGCGCGCCGCGGCGACGATGGCACAGCTTCGGTTCGCGATCCATGCCTACGCCGCGCAGAACGACCCGCCCGCCGTCATCCTGAGCAAGCTCTCGCGGCTGGTCAACGTCAACACGAGCGGCCAGATCGCCACGATCCTGTGCGCGCTCGTCGACGTCGACCGCCACCACGTCACCGTCACGAGCGCCGGTCATCTTCCGCCTCTGCTGATGAGCAACGGCGGCGGAACGTTCATCCATGGCGAGGTCGGGGTCCCGATCGGCGTGCGCTCCGGCGTCAGGTACACCTCGACTGAGGTCGACGCGCCGCCCGCCGCGACGCTGCTGGCTTTCACCGACGGATTGGTCGAACGAAGAGGGGAGACGATCGACACGGGGCTGGAGCGGCTCGAGCGGGCCGCCGTGGGCCAGGAGGGAGACCTCGACGAGCTGCTGGACCGACTGATCACGGACCTGCGAAGCGACGGGGGCGACGACGACACGGCGATCGCGGGGCTGCGATGGCTGGACTAGGCGCCAACAATCATCATCAGACCATGACCTTTGACGTCGTGGAAGAAGCCGGCGGGACCTTGCGGGTGACGCTGGCCGGCGAGCTCGACATCACGAACGTCGACACGCTCGCCTCCGCGGTGGCGCCGGCGCTCGAGCGCAAGCCGCCGCGAGTCGTCGTCGAAGTCGCGGAGCTGCGCTTCGCCGACAGCTCGGCGATCGCGCTGTGGGTGCGGTGGGCCGGCGCCGTCCCTCAGATCGAGCTGCGCGACGTCTCGCCGCTACTGCGGCGAGTGGTTGAGTCGATGGGGCTGACCGACACGCTGCACGTGACGCCATGACCCGCCCGCTGAAAATGACACCATGACCGACACGCGATCTTTCCCGCATGAGCCGCAGTCCGTGCCCGCCGCGCGTCGGTTTGCGACGAGCGTGCTTCGCGGCAGCTCGCCCGAGACGCTCGAGGCGGTCGAGCTGATGGTCTCGGAGCTGGCGACCAACTGCATCCGGCACACCGACAGCGGGTTTGACCTGACGATCATCCGCACCGGCGACGACATTCGAGTCGAGGCCTCCGACCACGCCGGCGGAACGCCGACGATGCGCTCTCCGGAGCCGACCGACCCGAGCGGCCGCGGCCTGAAGATCATCGACATGCTCTCGGCACGGTGGGGCGTGCGCTCCGATGGCTCGCAGGGCAAGACCGTGTGGTTCACGATCGCCGACCCCGCGCCGGAGCCGTCGCGCACGTAGCCGGCTTTCGGTCGTTGCCCCGGGCTGGGTGCGGTGCGCTTGGTCCGTGCGACGGAGGGGGGAGGATTCCGTCGCCTGGAGGCTCTGTGCGGGCATGGATTCGCCCGCCACCATCCTCATCGTCGAGGACCACCGCACCACCCGCACCTTCCTGGCCGACAACCTGTCGGCCGACGGCTATGACGTGATCGAGGCGGAGGGCGTGTCCGACGCCAGCCGGCTCCTCCAAAGCGCCTTCCCCGACCTGGCCATCATCGATCTCGGCCTGCCCGACGGCGACGGGCTCGAGCTGCTCGCGCAGGTCCGCGGCGCCGACCGCATCGCCGGCCGCCTGGATCCTGACCTGCCGCTGCTCGTGCTCTCGGGGCGGGTCAGCGAGCTCGACCGGTTGCGCGGCTTCGACCGCGGGTGCGACGACTACATGATCAAACCCTTCAGTTACCACGAGCTGAGCGTTCGGGTGAGAGCTCTCCTAAGGCGGACGCGGCGCCGGCCGGTCGCGGCCAGGGTACGCATCGGGTCGCTCGAGATCGATCCGATGAGCCGGCAGGTGTGGGTAGGCGGCGAGCTCGTCGCCCTGTCCAAGAAGGAGTTCGCGCTGTTGCGCGCCCTCGCCGGCGACCCGACCAAGGTGTTCTCGCGCGAGGAGTTGCTGCGCGGTGTCTGGGGGTTTGTACATCTGGGTCATACGCGCACGCTTGACTCACATGCGTTCCGGCTGCGCCAGAAGCTGAACCGGTCCGGAGATCGGTTCGTGATCAACGTGTGGGGCGTCGGGTACCGGCTGGTCGATGGGGCGCTGGAGCCGTGATCGGTCTGTCGGTGGGCGGATGGCTGGCCGCGAGCGGCGCCGGCGTCGCAGCCGGGGCGGTGTGGCGGGTGCTCGCGGGACGGATGGAGAGCGTGGCCCGGGCCTGCCACGAGTTGCGGGGGCCGCTGACCGCAGCCCGGCTCGGGCTGCAGCTCGGTGTGACCACCGGCGAGCTGTCGCCGGCACGCCTGCGTGCGATCGACCTCGAGCTCGGCCGGGCCGCACTGGCCCTTGAGGACCTCGACTCCGCGGGAAGGCGGGGCGGGCCCATGTGGCGCCCGCTCGAGCCGGTCGACATGCGGCAGCTGGTGGCCGACTGTGTCGAGGCCCGGCTGACCGCGGCCGCGCAACGAGAGGTCGAGCTGCGCGTGTCGTGGTCGGACGGCTCGTCGGTGGTGTGGGGCGAGCGCCTGCGGTTGGCGCAGGCGATCGGCAACTTGATCGCGAACGCGATCGAGCACGGCGGCGGCCTCGTCTCGGTCCGGGGACGGGGCGAGCCGGGGCGGGTCAGGATCGAGGTGACCGACGGCGGCCCGGGGTTGCCGGCGCCGGTGTCAGAGCTGGTGCGTCGCCCGCACGCCGGCCGCGGGGACCGGGGGCGCGGGCTCGCCATCGCCACCGCGATCGTCACCCGCCATGGCGGCCGTCTGGCAGCGGCGCCATGCGCGCGCGGGGCGCGGCTGGTCGTGGATCTGCCGGCGAGCCGGGCGGGCGGGCCGTCGTAGGCGCGGTCAGGTCCGCGAACAGTGTGTCTTCTGGCGCCGGTGTCCGCTGGCGCCCCCGGGGACCTGCATAACCTGCCAACCGAGCGGCTAGGCGAAGCCTTGGCAGGCTTTGCAGCTCACACGTGTATGAAATGCCAAGGCTGAGCCGTAGGGCGGCGAGTGGCAGCTTATGCAGGTCGGGTCCGCGCCGAGTGCGCCCGACCGCCACCGTGTAGGCCCCGCGCCCGCAGGCCCCCCGCCCGCAGGCCCCCCGCCCGCGCGCGCCCCGCATGCCGGTCGCGGGCGCCGTGGTCACGGGCACGCGCCTGCGGCCGAGGCTTAAGTCCGAGTTGACCTGCATAGCTCGACACGACAGCGAGTTCATCCGGGCTGTGACGACTTAGGCAGCTCCCACATGCGTAGCTAGACCCGCCGCAGCTGAAGCCCGTGCCGTGTCGTGTCATGCAGGTTCGCCCCGCGCGTCGTAGCGCCGGCGTCTTCGCGTGTGCGGCGCCTGTCGCCGGGGCCCCGCAGACCTGCAGAAGTGCGCACGCGTGCGCCCTCGCGGATGGCGGGCGCGTTTATGCACGTGTGAAGTGGAGAAACGCGCACGCTTCGGGCCGGTCTGTCCGGATGCGCGCTTTTGCAGGTCGTGCGGTCAGACGGCTAACAGCAGTCTCGGCGTCAGACGGTGACCGCACGTCGCGGGGTCAGACGACTGACAGCAGGTCGCGTGGTCAGACGGCTGCGGTCTGTGTCAGGGCCGGTCGCGTCGCTCATGCTCCAGCCGAAGCCCAGTCGGTCAACAGCACCCGATCGCCCCTGGGCCATCACCGCCCGCACGAGCGTCGCACACGCCTCGGACGGATCCGGACCGGAATCTGCAAGGGGCCGCCCATACGCGCGGTCTGCATGCGCGCGTGCAGTACATCGGTGCCGACGTCGAGCGCCGATTTCCCAACGGTGGCGGGCGATCGGGCGAATCGGGGGCCGCCGGGAGGTCGCAGTGGGGGGTGAAGTGGGATCTGGGTTGCATGGTGGGGGAAAGTGGGGTAGAGTGGGCCGTGCGCATGGTCATGCATCGCGGAACCCGGGTGGCAGGGCTCCTCCCACCCAGCCACCCGGGTTCAGATTTCGCCTATCCGCATGAGAACCCTTGATCTTCCGCGGGACCTTCGAACACGCGCTCGATGCGAAGCACCGGCTGACGGTGCCTTCGAAGTTCCGCGCAGCGCTGGCGGGTGGGGTCGTGCTGGCGGCCTCGCCGGAAACGACCGCATCGGCGCCGCGCTCGATCGCGCTGTGGACGCCCGAGGCGTACGAGGACTACGCCGCTGCTGCGCTCACCGGGCTGAGCCCGATCTCACCGGAGGCCCGGGATCTGAAGCGCTTCTTCTTCAACTACTCCCATGACACCGAACTCGACTCAGCCCACCGCGTGATGATTCCGCCCTCGCTCTTGGAGTACGCCGCCCTCGATCGCGAGGTCGTCGTGGTCGGCTCGGGCGAGTGCCTCGAGGTGTTCGATCGCGGCCGCTACGGCGGCTACAGCGAAGACGTTCTGAGCCGCGTCCCCGACATTGCAGCGAAGCTTGGCCACACTGCTTGACATGACCTATGTCCACATCCCGGTGCTCGCCGGGGAGCTGATCGAGGTGCTCGATCCGCATCCCGGAGAGACCGCCGTGGACTGCACCTTCGGCGGCGGCGGCCACGCGCGCCTGATCGCGGACAGGCTAGGCCCTGAAGGCACGCTGATCGGCATCGATCGGGACCCGATCGCCGAGGAGCGCTTCGCCGAGCTCGCTCCCGAGCTGCCGTGCCGCACGCGGTTCATCCGCGCCGACTTCGCGACCGCGCTCGGTCGACTCGACGCCGAAGGGATCCGCGCCGACCTCGCGTATCTCGACCTTGGAATGTCGTCCATGCAAGTCGACACGTGGGAGCGGGGCTTCTCGTATGCCTACGACGCGCCGCTCGACATGCGGATGGATCCCGAGCAGCCGTTGACCGCGCGAGACATCGTCAACCACTGGGAAGAGCGGCGGCTGGCGCGGTTGCTGCGGGAGTACGGCGAGGAGCGCTACGCGAACCGCATCGCGCGCGCGATCGTGCGGTCACGTGCGCGCGAGGAGCTCGACTGCACCCAGCAGCTCGTCGATGTGATCAAGGGCGCCGTCCCGACTCCCGCCCAATTCGCGGGCGGCCACCCGGCGCGCCGAACCTTCCAGGCACTGCGGATCGCGGTCAACGACGAGCTCTCCCAGCTCGACGACGCCCTGCCGGCGGTTTGGAAGGTGCTGAGGCCGGGCGGGCGGATGGCGGCGATCTCGTTCCACTCGCTCGAGGATCGTCGCGTGAAGAGGTTCATGACTGACCTTGCCCGAGGTTGTGTGTGCCCGCCCGAGCTCCCCATCTGCATCTGCGGTCGCGAACCGGAGGCGGAGCTCCTGACCCGGCGGGCGATCGCCCCGACCGCGGGCGAGATCGAGTCAAACCCGAGGTCCAAGTCGGCCCACCTGCGCGCGGCCCGCAAGCTCGAGGACGAGGTGCGGTGAGGCCGGGAGCGCTGACCCAGGCCGCCCGTAGCGCCTCCGCGGCGCCGGCGCAGCGATCCTCGCGCCATTCCGAGTCGCAACGCGAGCCGGCGCAGCCCAGAACCAAGTCGCGCGCTCAGGGAGCGCAGCCGCGCGTCAAGCAGCGCTCCGGTGCGTCCCCGCGCTCGAGTGCGCCCGCGCGCCCCGGAAGCCCGCCCCGGCCTGGCCGGCCTCCACGGCGGGTGTCCGGCCCACTCCGCGGCGGCAGCCGTGGAGGAGGCATCGGCGTGACCCGCGCGGTCGCGGCCACGGCTAGCGCCACCGTCAGTGCCGCCGCCACGGCGGCCGCCATCGCGCCCCGCGTCGCGACGGCAGCCCGCGCCGTCACGGCGCCCCGCCCGGTCGTCGCGCCCCGGCGCGCCACCGCGCCGCGGGCCGCCGCTACACCTCGCGGCGGCGCGATCGCGTGGCCTCTGCCGCCGCTGACTCGCAGGCACCGAGACCCCAAGCCGGCCGGCAGTCTCCCGCACCGCCTCGGGGCCTTCGTCGTCTCGCTCCCGGACCATCCGTGGCTGGATCGCCTCGTCCGTGGCCGGGCCTGGATTCCGGTGCTCGGCATCCTCTTGGCCGGCATCGTTGCCACCCAGGTCGAGATCCTGAAGCTGGGCGCGAGCATGGGCCGCGCGATCGAGCAGACGACGACGCTCACGAGTGAGAACGAGCAGCTACGCGGCAGCGTCGCCATGCTCGGCGACGATCAGCGAATCGAGCGCTTGGCGAGCGCTATGGGGATGGTGCTCCCGCCGCCTGGAGCGGTTGGCTACCTGCCGGTGGGACCAAACGCCGATGTCAGCCGCGCCTTGAACAACCTGCACTCTCCCGATCCATCGGCTTTCGTGAGCCTCACTCCGCTCGTCGGAGACGGCGCCCTCGTCACCGGTCAGGGCACATCGACCCTCCCGCCGCCGTCGGGCGAGCCGACCGTCAGCACGCCGAGCGCGACCTCCGACACCAGCGCGTCGAGCACCACCACCGGCTCGAGCGCGGCGCAGTCCTCGACCAGCGCGTCTGGGTCGGCACAGGGCACCGCGACGAGCACTGATGCGGCGAGCACGACCCCGGCACCGGGCACAACGACCCAATCGCCCGCAGACACCTCCCAGAGTCAGACGGACACCGCTCAGGGTCAGACGGACACCACCCAGAGTCAGACGGACACCTCACAGGCGCCAACGGGTGGGGGCCAGACCAACTCGAACGCCACCACGGACCAGAGCAGCCAGGCAACGACGAGTGGTGCGGCGGCGATCCAGCCGTCGAACTCCAACCAGCCGACCGCCGGGGGCTAGGAGTGGTCGCCCACGCGAATAGGCTCGCATTCGAGTCGGGAGACCACTAGCGCTTTGGCGCTCATCGACCGCCGCATCGGGATCCTGTTCATCGCGTTTGTGGCGCTGCTGGCGATCGCGCTGGCCCGCGCCACCTATCTGGGCTCGGTGAAGGCCGGTGCGCTCGAGCGCGCAGCGGCCACGCAGCAGGTGAGCAACGTGATCGTGCCCGGCCCGCGGGGCATGATCACCGATCGCAACGGTGCCGAGCTCGCGATCAGCGAGTCGGCGGACGACATCGTCGCCGATCCCTACCTGGTCAAGAACGCGGTATCGGACGCCGCCGAGCTCTCGCCGGCACTCGGCATTCCCCAGCTGACCCTGATCAAGCTGTTGACCAAGGCGCATACGGGTTTTGTGTACCTCGCGCATCTGGTTCCGGCGTCGCAGGCGGCCACGGTGTCCGAGATGAACATCGCGGGCATCTCCCTGATCCCGGAGACCCGGCGGGTGTATCCGCGCGGCGAGGAGGCCGCGCAGGTGGTCGGCAGCGTGTACCTCGACGGCGACGGTTCGAGCGGTATCGAGTACAGCTACAACAACGTGCTCGAAGGGACTAACGGCCTGCGCCGGGTGGTCAGCGATGCGATCGGCCAGCCGATCTCGATCGACGACCTTCACGCCGCTGTGCCGGGCAAGACGATCGCGCTGACGATCGACTCCGGACTGCAACAGGAGGTCGAGCGCGTGCTCACTCAGGTGGGTAGCGAGTACTCACCCAAGAGCGCCACGGCGATCGCCGTCGACCCGAGCACCGGCTCGATCCTGGCCCTCGCCAATTGGGTGGCGCCGGGGGAGAGCGCGGCCATTCCCAGCGACCAGGCCGTCGGATTCAGCTACGAGCCCGGGTCGACGTTCAAGGCGATCACCGTGGCCGGAGCGCTCCAGGATGGTCTGGTGACGCCCAGCACCCAGTTCGACATCCCGCCGTCACTGTCGTTCGCCAGCAACGAGCCCCCGATCCATGATGCCGAGGATCACGGCTACGAGACGCTTACGGTCGCGGGGATTCTCAAGTACTCGAGCAACATCGGCGCGGACCTGATCGGTCAGCGGCTCGGGGCGCAGCGCTTCAACGACTGGGTTCAACGGTTCGGGTTCGGGTCGCCCACCGGGATCGACCTGCCAGGTGAGGCGGGCGGGATCATCCTGCCGCCATCGCGCTACTCGGGTGCCTCGATGTACAACCTGCCCTTCGGCCAGGGCGAATCGGTTACCCCGATGCAGATGGTGACGGCCTACGACGCGATCGCGAACGGCGGCATCCTGCGCGCGCCCCACGTGGTGCAGTCGGTGGCGGGCAAGTCGACGGCGCTTCCCTCGGGGCACAGGATCATCTCAGCGACCACGGCCTCGGAGCTACGCGACATGCTGCGGGGCGTGTTCGCCGACGGCGGTACGGCGTCCGGAGCCGAGATCCCCGGCTACGACATGGCCGGCAAGACCGGCACGGCGAACATCGCGATCGACGGCCGCTACTCCGACAGCGCCTACGTGGCGTCGTTCATCGGGATGGTGCCCACCGACCATCCCCGGCTGGTCGTGGCAGTGGTGGTCAACCAGCCGCAGGGCTCGATCTACGGCGGGTCGGTGGCGGCACCGGCCTTCCAGCAGATCGTGGGGTGGGCCGTCCCGTACCTCGGGATCCCGCCGAAGTAGCCCGCGGCTGGTCGGCGCTGAGCTGTCTGCGGAGCACCGCGAGCCGGTCGTCCCACTCGGCGCCGACGGCGGTCATCCAATCGACGGCGTCGGACAGCGGCGCCGGCGTGAACCGGTAGCGGACCTCGCGGCCGGACCGCGTCCGGTCGAGCAGGCCGGCCGCAGCGAGCGCGTTCAGGTGCTTGAGCACCGCTTGGCGTGAGATCGGCAGCTGGGCGGCCAGCTCAGTGGCGGTCGTGGCCGGATGCTCGGCGATCGCGGCGAGCAGCGCGCGCCGGGTCGGATCGGACAGTGCGCCGAACACCGCGCCGGCGCGATCGTCGGCCTGCCCCGCGCTCAGGACGCCACGAGCGCCCGAACGAGGCTCGACCTCGTCGGCGCTCACGCCGCCACGAGCGCCGGCCCGAAGATGGCGCCGCCGGTACCGGGCAGGGGCACGCCGACCAGATCGAGTCGGTCCAGCGGCCGGGTCTCGACGATGCGCAGGCGCGTGCCGTCAGCCTGGGGCTGGAGCTTCAGCTCGACCCGGCTGGCTGGCTCATCGTCCACCGCCCACCAGAAGCTCAACCGCTCGGGGGCCGACACGTCCTCAACCCAGCCTGTCCGGACGCGCCCGTCCGATTCGAACTCGGCGTCGCCGCCGGGGTTGAGGTCGAGGCGCACGCGGTCGGCCAGCCAGCCGTCGCCCGTCACCGCCTCCCACACCGCCTCGGGAGTGGCCGGAAGCCACAACTCACGCTCGATCCGGTCGGACATGGATGCCTCCTGATGCTCGAAACTCAACATCCGCAACCATCAGGTTGCGCGTCTGCTACGGTTGTCTGCAACCAACTGGTTGCACCTTAGCAGATCAAATTGTCGGCGGCGCCTGACGGCGGCGCCTCAGCGAATGGAGGTCACATGCCACTCGTTCCGATGGTCGTCGAGCAGACCGCTCGCGGCGAGCGATCCTTCGACATCTACTCCCGCCTGCTCAACGACCGCGTCGTGTTCCTGGGCGGGCAGGTCGACGAGGACTCGGCCAACCTGATCGTCGCCCAGCTTGTCCACCTGGAGAGCGACGACCCCGACAAGGACATCCACCTCTACATCAACTCACCGGGGGGCTCGATCTACGCCGGCCTGGCCATCTACGACACGATGCAGTTCATCCGCCCCGACGTGCAGACGATCTGCTATGGGATCGCCATGTCGATGGGGTCGTTGTTGCTGGCCGGAGGCACGCCCGGAAAGCGACTATCGCTTCCGAATAGCCGGATCCTGATCCACCAGCCGTCCGGAGGCTTCGAGGGGCAGTCGAGCGATATCGAGATCCACGCCCGCGAGGTGCTGGCCCTCCGCGCCCGCATCGACGAGCTCTACGCCAAGCACACCGGGCAGGAGCTCGAGCGGGTCCATGCCGACTCCGAGCGCGACCGGTTCTTCACCGGCGGCGAGGCAGTGGCCTACGGGCTAGTGGATCGCGTGATCGAGCATCGCCAGCTGGCTCGGGGCGCACGCGGGTTCGGACAGGGGTAGGGCCCTGGCAACAAAGGGATGACGGGCCGCGGCCTGGGGGCTGGAAACCGTGCTACCGGTGCCTACAGCCCGCGGCCCGTCAGAACGTGCGGAATTGTGCGCAAGAGGAGCTTGAGGTCAGTCCACAAAGACCAGTTGGCCACGTACAGGTAGTCGATCGCGACCATCTCGTCGAGCGGAACTCGGCTCGATCCGAGTACCTGCCAGTGACCCGTGATCCCGGGCGTCAGCTCGAGCCGGCGGCGATGCCAACCGACGACGCGCTTGTCCTCCTGCGGGATCAGCGGCCGCGGCCCGACCAGGCTCATCTCGCCTCGCAGCACGTTGAGGAGTTGCGGAAGCTCATCCAGGTTGCTGCGGCGTAGGAGGCGGCCAACCCGCGTGATCCGCGGATCGTTCGCGATCTTGAAGAAACCCGCGGCGGCCTGGTTGTGCTCGGCGAGCCCCGCCTTTCGCTCCTCGGCGTCGGCCACCATCGAGCGGAACTTGAGCAGCTCGAACGACCGACCACCCCGGCCAACCCGCTCCTGCCGGAAGAAGACCGGGCCGTGGGAGCTGAGCTTGACCAGCAACGCGACGGCGCCGAGCAGCGGCGCGAGCAGCACGAGTGCGACCGAGGCGCCGAGCACGTCGAACAGCCGCTTGATCAGGCGCGAGGAGTGGGAGAGGCTGAACGCGCGAACGCCCAAGACCGCGATCCCCTGAACGTCGTCGAACTCGACCGCCGAGCCGACGACCTGGAGCATGGCGGGGATCACGCTGACGCGGACGCCGATCGCACCGAACGTACGCATCAGATCGAGCATGTCGCCACCGCCCGATGCGTGCGGCGCGATGATCACGCGCTGGATCTTGAGTCGGCGCACGAGCTCGCGGGCATCGGCCAGGGACCGCTCGGAGACCGTCGGCGACGCCCACGGACTCGCGTCCTGGAGCTCGATCTGGGCCACGAGCTTCGCGTTGGCGGCATGGTCGTGATCGACCTTCTGGCGAAAGCGCATCGCTTCATCGGTCGGGCCGATAAACAGGCAGCGTTCGGGCGGGGTGAGCTGCCCAGCGAGGCGGCGGGCGATCGTGCGACCGGTGACCAATCCCGCGAACAGCACGACCAACAGTCCGATCGCCTCCCGGGGGCCGAGCACTCCGCCCAACACGACGGGGCTGAGCATCAGCGCGATGAAGGAGATGAGCGCGGCCAGCTGAATGAGCTGGGGAAGCTCGTCGAGCGTGGACTTCCGAATCCGCGCCTGGTCACGGTCGTAGAGACCAAGAACCTTCGCCAGGGCCGGGGCAAGGGGGACGAGGAGCACGCTCTGGACAGTCAGGTGCGTGGTCTTCCCGAGCCATGCAGCGGCAACCACCCCGACCGCGCAGGCCAGGGCATCGGCGAGTAGCAGGAAGTAGCGGTAGCGAGCGTCGCGACGCAGCTGATCGGGGCGCTCGTGTGCGACAGGGACCGGCTCCAGTTCGCGGATGACTTCCGCGGCGGTGTCGCCGCCTTGAGGATTCCGCGGGTCGGCCGTCGGACGAGGCGGGGCCGACTCTTGTGGTGCGTGCACCGTCATCTGGTGCACCGCCGTGCTCTCCTTCGGTTCAGCGGCCGTCTCGCGAATTGATCCACGTCTGCGGGCGCGCTGCTCGGGTGCGCCGGGAAGAAGGTGTTGCGGGTTCATGTGACGTCTGTCTCTTGTGGTTGACGGTTTTCTTGAAGTGCGACCAACGAATCGCGCCCAGCCAGCGGCGGTTCACGCACGACAATCTTCCCCACCCTCACTACGACAGCCTTCACCCCGGCCGCGATACAACTGCTCCCCGGTCTCGGGTACCCCTTGCATCTTTCACATAAACACGGCTCCGAGCCAGCGGTTGCGGCGCGATTAGGATGTTTTCACGCGGGTGCAAGAGCACGCGATTTCATCGACTCAGCGGGGTGCCTCGTCGGGGGGCGGCCTACGCCCTGTTTCGCGGTCTCTGCCAGTGGGACGAAAGTCTGCCCAGCTTGACGCACACAGATGTGACCAAGCTGTTGCAGATGACACTTGACCGTGCCCGGGTCGGAAGTGACTCCGTTTTATGTTGCAAGGCGAGTTACCGGGCGATTGTGCCGCACAACAACTGCCTCGCTTCTCCGGATGATCGTGAAGGGATCCTGATTCACGAGTCAACCTACGTTCACGGCAGGTCACTCGCCCGTCAACCTACGTTCACGGCAGGTCACTTGCGCCGGCGAGATGGGATTGCTCGATCGCGCCGTGCTGCTGCTCGATGCGGCGAAGCACGCGCGCGATCGCACCCTGTCCGGCCCACATGCGCATCCGCCCGGCGCTCCTCGTGGCGCGGGCAAGCGACCGAGACACGACCGAGTAGGCCCGCGGTCGGCGTGTAAACCGCACCAGCATGGCGAGGGAAGGAGGGAGTCCCCGGGCGAATTCGCTCCGGGTCGGCGGCGCGATCGTCGCGGCGTGAAACCTCGGCAGCAAGACACGGGCGGCGCCCTGGCTGCGAGCATCGCGGATGAACGCTTCCAGGGTGCGCTGGTGCAGGTGCGTCGCCGCGAGCGCGCGATCGAACGTCCCTGTCAAGCCAGCCTCCAAACAGCGAATGCCGAAGTCGCGATCGGCGTGGTAGTGCTCGGTGAAGCCGGGGTTGGTCATTCCGATGGCCAGGCAATCAGCCCGACGCATGGAGAAGTTCCCGCCCCATAGCTCGCGCACGGCGCTCTCGGGATTGCGCTCGTATATCTGGCAACGACCCTCATACTCGCTTGCGTACAGGCGCAGCGCGAAGTCGTCCGAGTTCCTGCGCTGCGATGGCGTGACCGGCATGTAACCGACGACCACGTCGGCCGCGCGCTCGGCGTGGCGCCGGGCGTGACCGGTCACCAGCCCCGGGTTGGCGAGCACGTCGTCGTCGATGAACAACACGATCTCGCCGGTGGCCGCTCGGGCGCCCTCCGCGCGCGCACCCATGTCGCCGCGGTTCTCGATCAACATACCTCGCAAGCGGGGCTCGTGGCGAGCGAGTCGCTCCACGAGATCGAACGAGCCGTCGCGTGAGCCATCGACCACGACGATCACCTCGCTCGCCGCCGGATCATCCAGCAACGGTCGCAAGATCCGCTCAAGCAGGGGCGCCCCATTGAAAGTGGGGACGACGACCGAGACACTCGGAAACTCTGGCACGCGCCAACCGTAGCGGGCCGGAGGTGACATGCTTATCCCCACGGCCCCTGGGTAGCCTCAATGCGCCGTGTCGAAAACGCTCTTGCGCATGTCGATCGCGGTCAGCTTGTGTGCGCTTGCGCTCTTGGCCGTGTCTGCGTGCGGATCATCACATCACCAGCAGCGCACACAGCGGCCGCAGCCACCGAGCCCACCCGCGCAGCCCTCGGCGTGGGACGCCCCGACCCTGCAGAATCCGCTTCGGGTCACGATTACGAACGCGCACCGCAATCTGAACCTGCTGCCGGGACAGGACTACGTGCTCAGCTGTCCTCCCGGGCCGCTGGTGTTGACGTCGAAGGTGGTGGTGTCGGGCGGCCGCAACGTCGAGCTTCAGAACTGCAACTTTGACGTGACTTCGTCAGATTGGGCGGGTTATCTGAAGAATCAGAGCGGCACCCTGTGGGTGCACAACGTGCATTTCGGCGGCAAGCATCTGACCGGCGGAATCCAGATGCAGGAGCCGGGCGCGACCGTGGTGATGCGAGATGTGGTGTTCGACCGCGTCTACGGCTCGTTGCACACCAACCATGCCGAGCTGCTCCAGACCTGGTGTGGACCGAAGCGGCTCCTGATCGACGGTCTGACCGGATCCACCGACTACCAGGGTCTGTTCATGCTGCCCGACCAGTGGTGCTCGACGCCGCTCACGTCCTTCGACATCCGCCACGTCGACATCAACGACACGCAGGGTGCCTACGCGCTGTGGCTCGGAGACGTGAAGGGACCGCTGCGGCTGAGCGTGAAGGACGTGTACATCTCGCCCCCCGAGAAGAGGACGTGGCGCGGTTGGTGGCTGATGCCGCAGCCGCCGGCAGGGACCTGGTCGGGAGTCTCCGCGGGCGCTCCGCCCGGGGGGAATTACGTGCAAGCCACCTCCGGCGGCGCCACCGGCGTGGACGAGTCGATGGTGCCCGCTCCGCTTGCGAGCGAGCTGAACTGATCGCCCCTTGCCCCCGGGTCTAAGCTCGGGTTGACGGACGCGGATGGATCTGGATCCAGCCATGCCACAGCGAGTTACGTCAAAGAGACCGCGGTCGGGATCGCTCGATGCACCTTCGCGGAGGTTGCTGTCGTTCGTTCTGCTGTCGGTCGTGACGGCCACGCTGGCGCTTGCCGGCACGCCCGCTCGGGCCGCGGCCCCCCGCCTGGTTCCTCAGTCGGTGGATCGCTCTGCGATCTCGCTCTCGGCGGTGGGACTCAGCAACTCGGCCTGGAACGAACCGGTGCTGAACGATCCGACGACGGTCGCCATCGGCAACGGAAATCGCAATCTCGTCCTGGACCAGAGCAAGGACTACATCCTGGAGTGTCAGCCCGGGCCGACGCGCCTGACCTGGAGCCTGGTCGTCTGGGGCGGTCACAACGTCGTGTTCGAGGACTGCGATATCGACGTCACGATCCCCAACTGGTCGGCGGCCTTCAAGGACCAGACCGGGACACTGTGGATTCACGACGTGCATTTCGGCGGCAACCACCTCCACGGTGGGATCCAGCTTCAGGAGCCGTCCGCGACCGTCGTGATGCGCGACGTCCTGTTCGACCGCGTGTATGGCTCGTACACCACCGATCACGCCGAGTGTGTACAGACTTGGGCCGGGCCACGACGCCTGCTCGTGGACGGCCTCACCTGCCCAACCACGTACCAGGGCCTGTTCCTACTGCCCAATCAGTGGTATCGCGGTCCGCCTCCGACGGTGTTCGATCTGCGCCACGTCGACATCGATGACTCCCGTGGCGCCTATGCACTCTGGCTCGGCGACGTGAAGGGCGGCCTGTCCAGGCTGCGGCTGAACTTGCAAGACGTCTACGTCGCGCCGAATCGCACCAAACTCTGGCGCGGCTGGTGGCTCTGGCCACAGCCGCCGGCGCGCGCATGGGGACGGGTGTCCGCGGGCACGCCTACCGGCGGCCATTACGTGCACGCCACGTGGGTTGGAGCCAGCGGAGTTGACGAAGGGTCCTCTCCCGCGCTCATCGCTCACGAGTTCTCCTGAACTCATCGAAACCTCACCATAGTTGTGTTCCCGGGTCCGTCGGCGGGCAAACCGATTTATGCCTGTCGCCAGTCGTGTCGCGTGGACGACAGCGTTTGTGCGGCGACGCACGTTTCGCACAAATGTTTGCTTTAGCCGACGCGCTTACGCGCTTGGCGCGCGACAGTCGATCTCAACGGCATGGACGTGCTGCAGCGAGCGGGGGCGCGGCTGGCGCGCCGCGTGCTCGCCGCGCTGTCCGTCGGAGCCTGCTTGCTGAGCATCGGCACGACGTCCGGCCTGGGCGCAACCGCAGTGCGCAGGGCGCCGAGCAGCGGCCCGCGGCCACACCTCGCTAGGCGGAAGGCTAAGCCCAGGCCGAGGTGCAAGGTCCTGCGCCGCCGGCGCGGAAAGGAGTGGACACGGGTGACCGTCTGCCGCAAGCCGGCCAAGCGTCCCCGCCCGGGACACGCCAAGCAGACCACGGCGACGGGACTGAAACACACGACCTCGCAGCACCAACCCGGCACCGGCGCGGCCACCGCCCCGACCACCTCCAGCCATCCAAGCGCGCCGACCCAGCCGTCCGCTCCCGATCAGCGCGCCGGGGCGTCGGCGTGGGATGAGCCGGCGCTGGTCGATCAGACGGTGGTGACCCTGAGCGCTTCGGATCGGTCGCTGACGCTGAATCAGTCGGAGGACTACATCGTGGAGTGCCCGTCCGGACAGTTCGACGTGCCGGGCAAGATCACCATCTGGGGTGGGCACAACGTCGTCTTCCAGGATTGCGATGAGAACGTGACCAATCCGGCCGGCGATTGGGCCGCCTACTTGGAGGATCAGACCGGGACGCTATGGATCCACGACGTGCATTTTGGGGGGGTGCATCTGACCGGTGGGGTGCAGATGCAGGAGCCGGGCGCGACGGTGGTGATGCGGGATGTGCTGTTCGACACGGTGTACGGGTCGTATACGACGAATCATGCGGAGTGCATCCAGACGTGGTCAGGCCCGGCTCGTTTGCTGATCGACGGCCTGGAGTGTCCGACGACGTATCAGGGGTTGTTCCTGCTCCCGAACCAGTCGGATTCGACGACACTCGAGACGACTTGGGACCTGCGAAACGTGCAGCTCGACGGTGAGGGCGCGTATGACCTGTGGCTCGGGGACGTGCAGCCGTCGCAGGTCGGTGTGCTGCCGGTGTTCAACGTCGCGAACGTGTATGACTGCGGACCGGGTGAGCCGCGCGACTGGGACGGAGCTTCGGACGCCGATCACGCTTGGGCGAACGTGAAGTCGTGCCCGCCCGGAGGGGTGGCGGCGCCGGTGTGGTCGAACGCCGACGGCAGGGTGACCGGTGCGGACGACGGCGTCTCGCCGGCGGCGATCACCGGCGAGCAGTCCTGACGAAAGCAGCGCGCGGCGCACGAAACGCGTTTCGTTTCTTGTGGGAGCGCGCCCTGAACCTGAGCAAAACCTGACAGCCGGTGAGGCGTCGTCGACCAGCGCGAAGCCTAAGAGCGTTCTGCGAATTCCGATTCACACCGCCCTGCGCCCCGCCGCACGTGGCCGAGTCACCGTTCAGGCGCTGCTGGTAGCGGGCGTCGTGGCGTGGCTCGCCATGGCGTCGGTGGCCGACGGCCTTCAGATGCGAGTCGCGAGCGGCCAACCGGTTCACGGCAAGCCGAAGCCGAAACCGAAATCGAAACCGAAGTGCAAGGTGGTCCGTCGCCGGCGCGGCAAGAAGTGGGTCCGCGTGAAGGTGTGCCCCAAGCCGGTTAGCCGATCGACGACGCGGCCCGCGGCCAAGACCTCGGGATCGACATCCGGATCGACCTCGAAAGCGACCTCGGGATCGGCGAGTTTTGCGCCGGTGCTGCCCTCCGCGAGTTCGCCTTCGAGCGGCGGACCCGGCGGCAGCCAGCTTGGTGCCAGCACGACGAACCAGACCGCTCCGAGCGTGCCAGCCGGGCCGTCGGCCTGGGATGAGCCCGCGCTGGTCGATCCGACGGTGGTCACGCTGAGCGCCTCGAGTCGGTCCCTGACGCTCAACCAGTCGCAGGACTACATCATCGAGTGCCCGCCTGGTCAGTTCGATGTGCCCGGCAAGATCACGATCTGGGGTGGGCACAACGTCGTCTTCCAGGATTGCGATGAGAACGTGACAAGCCCGACCGGTGATTGGGCTGGTTATCTGGAGGATCAGACGGGGACGTTATGGATCCACGACGTGCATTTTGGGGGGGTGCATCTGACCGGTGGGGTGCAGATGCAGGAGCCGGGGGCGACGGTGGTGATGCGGGATGTGCTGTTCGACACGGTGTACGGGTCGTATACGACGAATCATGCGGAGTGCATCCAGACGTGGTCGGGCCCGTCTCGATTCCTGATCGATGGTCTCGTGTGCCCGACGACGTATCAGGGCCTGCTTCTGTTGCCGAATCAGCACGATTCGACGACGACGGAGACGACATGGGACTTCCGGAATATCCAGATCGACGGCAACGGGGCGTATGACCTCTGGTTGGGGAACGTCCAGCCGTCTCAGGAGGGGTCGCTGCCGCTGTTCAACCTTGAGAACGTCTATGACTGCGGACCGGGAGAGCCGCGCGACTGGGACGGGACAACCGACGCCAACCAGGCGTGGGCGGGTGTGAAGCCCTGCCCGTCGGGTGCGGGCCCCGCGCCGGTGTGGTCTAACTCCGACGGCAGCGTGACCGGTCAGGGTGACGGAACCTCGCTGTCCGCCCTCGCTGGCGAGCAGCCCTGAGGCGACGCCCGCGTGCTTCATGAAAAGATGCTCTGATGATGGGCGAACGAGTCTCGCCGGCGCTGCTGGCCCACGTGGAGGAGATGCCGCTGGTTCGCCGGCCGATCCTGCGAGCGGTCTCGGCATTTGCCGGGCAAGTGGCGCCCGGATCGAGAGTCCTCGATGCCGGGGCCGGAAACGCGCCCTATGCGGAGCTGTTCGGTCACTGTGAATACGTCACGGCGGACTGGCCCCAATCGGTCCACGAGGGCGCTAGGCAGGCGGACATCGTCGCGTCGCTGGAGGCGCTACCCGTGCCCGATGAAGCGTTCCAGGCGGTTCTGTGCACCGAGGTGCTGGAGCACGTTGCGGACCCCGTCCGGGTGCTCGCCGAATTTCAACGGATCCTGGTCCCTGGTGGGCGGCTGTGCCTCACCACCCCGTTTGCCTGGCCACTGCACGAGGAGCCGTTCGACTTCTACCGGTACACGCCGTATGCGCTGTCTCATCTGCTCGAGCAGGCGGACTTCGCAGAGGTCTCGATCGAGCATCGCGCCGGCTTCCTGGTGACGCTCGCGCAGATGGCCGAAATGACGCGCTGGATCTCCTCGGCGTCCGGGCGCCCACGCAAGTCCCAGGCGCCCGCTCCCGCGCCGACCAAACGGCTCGCCCTCGTACTCGTCCGAGCGTGCGCGGAAGGCATCCGCTGGGCCGTGCGGCGCGATCCCTCGCTCGACGGTGCGGCAGTCGGGGTCGATTTTCCCCTCGGCTACCAGGCCCTGGCGATCAAGCCGGATCGAGACTCTCAGGCGGCGGGCTAGCCGCGGGAAGGCCAGTCCCCCGGCCCGTTCGATCGCCGGCCGAGGCGGCGTGATCGAGCACGGCCAGCGTCTGCTCAACCATGCCCGTGCTCGAGAACTGTTCGGCCTTGAGCCGCGCGCTGCGCGCCATCTCGCTCATCCGACCTCGATCGTCAAGTAAGGCCCCGATCGCGTCGGCCAGGCCGTCGATGTCACCGCCGGAGACAAGAAGGCCCTCGCGGCCGTGCTCGACCATCTCGTCCGCCCCGCCAAATCGCGTGGCGAGGACGGGAAGTCCAGCCGCCATCGCCTCGAGCATCGCGAACGGAAAGCCCTCGTACCGGCTCGCCAGCACGAACAGGTCGGCGGCCCGGTACAGGTCATCGGGCCGCTCGACGTTGCCGAGCAGGCGCACGCGGTCTCCAAGCTCGAGCGAATCGATGATCTCCTCGAGCCGAGGCCGCTCGGGTCCGTCGCCCGCGATCAGCAGGCGGGCTGAGGGCAGGTTCGGGCTGGCCTTCGCGAACGCCCTCAGGAGATCGCCCAGCCCCTTCTGAGCGGTCAACCGCCCGACCGTGAGGATCATGACCTCGTGGCGGCCGATCCCCAGGGAAGCCCTTATCCGCTGGACCTCGTCCACGGATGCCTCACCCGCGTACCGTGCGACGTCGACTCCGTTGTAGACACGCCCGATCGACGCGACGGGGGCATCGAACAGCCGGGCGACAGTCGAGCGGGCGTGCTCGGACACCGCGATCCAGGTCTGGCGCCGCTTGGCGAGGCGGAACAGCCAGCCCCGAGGCTCGATCTGGCGTCGGAGCGACTCGACGTCTCCAGGCACGAGCTGGAAGACGACAACCGTGGGAACGGCGAGCAGCGAGCAGCTGAGGAGCTGCCCAAAGGCAAATCGGGGCCACGGCAGGTCGAGGAGCGTCACATCCGGTCGAGTCCGAACCAGCACGGCCAGGAAGCCGACCACGGCTCGGATGTGGTCCGCCCGGCGCCTCGCGGCCGGCGGGACCCGGGCGTGGATCACGCCGATTCGGCGTAAGCGCTCGAGCACCGGGCGCAACGGCTCGACGTCGGGTGAGGCAAATGTCACATGCCACCCCGCGGCAGCGGCTCCGGCAGCAACCGTCTCGGCATGCCATTCCATCCCACCGCGCGCCGGCGAGAGCGACGCGACGAGCAGCCGGCGGCCAGTGGATTCTCGGTCCACTTCTGGTGGCGGCGCAGCGCGACGCCTGATCAGATGCTGTTGCACACAAACTCCATGCATGAGGCGCCGGCGCAACCGCCGCGCAGGATTGGGTTACCCGCGGCCAGCGTAGTCGACTCCTAGGTGAGTAACCCGCACTAGCCTTGGGTAGTCGTGCTGTTGGCAAGGAACCCCGCGTCCCCAAAGGCGTGAACGATGAAAGACGTCCTACGCCGCTTTGCGGTCCTCGGCTCCACCAGTCTGCTCACCCAGTTGATCGCCTTCGCGACGCTGGCGATCACCGCGCGGCGGGTCGGCCCCGAGAACCTCGGTGCCTACGGGGTGATTCTCGCCATCGTCACTTTCCTGTCACTGCCGATCTCGTACGGCATCACCAATCTCGGACTCAGGGACGTCGCGCAGCGCCCCGATCAGGTCCGCGAGATCACCGGGGAGATCTTCGTGCTCCAATTGGTCCTCGCGGTCGCGAGCTACGTGCTGCTGATCGTGCTGGCGCCGTTGATCTCGCCGACCGACGCCGCGCAACGGCTGCTGCCGATCGTCGCGCTGTATCTGTTCACGGGCACCAGCTTCGAATGGACGCTCCAGGCGCTCGGACGCATGCGCCTGATCGCAGTGGCGAGAATGTCCGGCCAGGTTGTCTTCGGAGTGCTGGTTCCGTTCCTGGTGGTGAGCGGCTTCGAAGGGATCGAGCGCTACGCCTGGCTGATGGTTGCCGGGTTCGCCATCAAGCACGTGCTCACGAGCGTGTTTCTGGTCAGGACGATCGGGGTGCCACGGTGCCGGGTCACGCGCTCGACCCTGTGGCGTCGCTTCAGGGCGAGCACGTCGATGAGCCTCGCCTCGGTGATGGCGCAGGCCTACGGCACGATGGACCTGATCATGCTCGGCTACCTGTCGAGCGCCGCCGACGCGGGTCTCTACTCGGCCGCCTATCGCCTGCCGTCGGCGATCCTCACCTTCTCGGGCGCCTGGTCCGGCGTCGTATTTCCCCATTCCGCCGCGCTTGCCACCGGTGATCGTCGCAAGCTCCGGCACCACGCCAGCTTGATGCTCTCTGCCACCGCGCTATTTGCGCTTCCGCTCGCCGCGTGCACCCCGTTTGTCGCCCACGGGATGATGGTCGCCATGTTCGGCGCCCAGTTCGGGGCCGCGGGGAGCACGTTCGCGCTGTGCACGCTGGGGCTCGCGCTCGCCCTCGTCGACGTCACCCTGGTCAGCCTCGTGCTGGCGCTCGGCGGCGATCGGGTGTACGCGCGGGCAATGATGGTCACCGCGATCTTCAACGTAGCGTTGAACGTCCCGGTCATCCTGGCCTTTGGTCGCAACGGAGCCGCCGTCGTCGGAGACCTCTCCGAGGCGATGCTCATGTGCATCCTCCTCAGCGTTGTGAGCAGGCAACTCCGAGGCCTCCGCCTGGAGTGGGCGCGGATCGCCCGGGCGGCGGCTGCGGTCGTCCCCGCCGTCGTGGTCCTGATCGCCGTGCCGGCGTCGGACGCGTCGGTATGGATCCGCATCGCGCTGGGCGCGGTCGTCTACCTGCTGGGGACGATCCTGTTCGGCGCGGTCAGCTCGGAGGAGATCCGCCGTCTGTTCTCGCCCCGGCTCGCCAAGACGACCCGGCGACTAAGCGCCAGCGCCTAAGTCGCGGCGCCGACGGGCGCTCGCTTGACGGCGATTCGGCCCGTGTCGTCGATCCGGTTGAGCAGGATGGCCTCGCCGGTCTCGCCGAAATACTCATCGACCGCCTGGCGCGCGCCCTGCCAGTATCCGTAGTCGTCGACGATCAACACGCCGCCATCGACCAGGCGGGGATACAGGTGCTCGAGCTCGTGGCGCGTCGACTCATACCAGTCGGTGTCGAGGCGAAGCAGGGCGATCTCCGGCGGGGCGGCCGCCGGCAGAGTGTTCTCGACGCGGCCCTGGACGAACTCGACGCGGGGGTAGGCAGTCTCCGCCAGCGTCGCTTTGACCCCGGAAAGTGGGGCGTACGCCCATTCGTTGCTGACATCCGCCGCGCGCTCGGAGCGGTCGAGGATGCTCGCGGCTGCCTCCCCGGTCGAGCGCTGGACGTCGGCCGCACCCGGCGCCGGCATCCCCTCGAAAGTGTCGAACAGAAACAGGGTGCGATGAGACGAGCCGAGCGCCATCAGGGTCGCGGCGGCCAGTCGGCTCGAGCCACCCCTCCACACGCCGCATTCGACGATGTCACCGGGTATCTGAGCCGCCTCGACGTACTCGATAGCTTTGTAGAGCGCGAACATCCGCTCGGCCGACGTCATGGTGAACGCAGCGCTGCTCTCGTAGAGAGAGGCGAACCCCCGATCGAAATCGGTCGGCAGCGCGGCACCAGAGCGCGCTCCGCGTCTCCGGGCGTTTCCGAGTCGGTGCCGCAGTGATCGCAGGAGTCGGTTCATGAGTCGGTGAGTGAGTGGACGAGCTGTCCTATCTGACCCCGGATGTCTTCCCATCGATAGCGCGATTCGAACAACGACCATGCCTCCTGGGTGATTCGCTGGTGCAGCTCGTGGTCGGTGAGAAGCCGCACGCACTCATGGGCGAATCGCTCGGCGCTGTCGGCGACCAACAGGTGGCGCCCCGGGGTCACGTCGAGGCCCTCACACCCGATCGAGGTTGAAACGACGGGAACCCGGCAAGCGAACGCCTCGAGGATCTTCAGCCGCGTCCCGCTGCCGGCCCGGAGCGGGACGATGGCGACTCGGGCGCGCTGAAGCTCGGTGGGGACATCGTCGACCTCGCCGGTCGTCTCGACTCCCGCGGCCTCGCTGAGATCACCCAGGTGACCATCGTGGCGGCCGATGAATCGAACTGTGGAATCGGGAACGCTCGCCCGTACCCGCGGTAAGACGTCCTGAACGAAGTACCGGGCGCCGTCCGAATTCGGGCCGTAGTGGAACAGGCCAACCATGCTCATGACCTTGCCGTTCGTCGCACCCGCTGTCGCGGCCGGCTCTTCGTAGCCATTCGGTATCACCACGGCGTTCGGCGCCTCCAGGCGGCGCGAGTCGAGTTCGCTGCAGACGACGGTCGCGTCGACCTCGCCGGCCAGCCGCTGCTGAAGACGCTCCCAGCGTCCGGCGTCGAACGTCGCGAGCAGGCCGGACAGGCGGTAGCGCACCTCTCGTCTGGACTGAGGAGTCGACCGCGCCTGGGCCAACACGGCCCCGAGGCCTCGGAGATGTGCTGATCGAAGCGAGCGAAGCCGCATGTCTTCGAGGTTGTCGGTGTCGAACACGGCGGCGCGAGCCGGGACCCGTCCCAGTCCGGCGAGCGTATCGGCGTGGCTGTACCACACCAGGTCATAGGAGCTCTCCGACCATTGCCCGAGCTCCCGGCGGGCCGCCGACCAGTCTCGCCACAGCACGCGCCGGGGCAGGGGGTTGCTCAGCGTGCGGGAGAGCAGCCGTCGGGTGACCGGACGTCCTGGGGCGACGGCGGCGCGCCAGCGTGCCACCGGGATGTCGGCGGGCGGGGACGCGAAGTCGGTGCCAGCGCGCGCGACCGCGAACAGGTCGAGCGAACCCGCGTCGGCCAGGGCCTTGATGACGTGGTTCAGCCTGATTCGGTACCCGTCGCGCGCCGGCCACGGAAACGCGTCGGCCAGGAGCAGGATGCGGGGTGGACGAGCCGTGGTCATGACAGGCGCGCGAGCTCGGCGGCAAGCCGGCGGCCGACCACCGTCTCTGAGCACACATCGCGCCACCAGGCCAGCGAGGCCGCGTGCAGGGACTGTTGACGCTCGGGGTCGGCAAGCAGCGAGTCCAGGACGGGCTCGAGCTCGCGCCACGAGCGCAGCGTGATCGCCGGTGCTCCCAGGAGGAAGGGCCGCGGGGGGAGCTGTTCACAGATCGCGATACAGCCATAGCGCCACGCCTCGAACAGCCGGTAGCTCTCGGCCACCGTGCCGCGGGGCACGAGCGCGATGCGGGAATCCATCATCGCCTGGGCGTAAGAGTTCACCTCCGAGCCGCCCAACGCGCGGAAGTCCCCGCTCACGCTGACCTTTGCCCGGAGTTCCGGGTTACGCGCGCGGAACCGCTCGAGCTCGCGGATCATGCTCTTGCGGTAGACCTGCTTGGGGTTTCCGGCAACCCGTTTGACGGCGCGCTTCCAGCCGGTCTTCTGCATGTCGTGCAGAAGGCTGCCGGCGAAGAACACGTCGCTGGGGCGCTCGCTCAGCGGGGTGATCGGCCGTTCGGGCTGGTGGAAGTAGCCGAGCGGGACGTCGATCGCGTTGTCGGTGCGCGTCGGGGGCCAACCGCGCGAGGCCCGGACGGCCGACGCGTGCCGGTCCGAGCGGCGGCCCTCGAACAGGACGCGGGCGTGGTTCGCCGCGGCGAACGCACTCTCCGGGCTCGGTGGGACGAGCGTCTCCCACGGAAACCACGGCCGGGCGGGCAGGTTACGTAGCGTTGCGAGCACGCAACCGCTGTAGGCGGGGGTCCGGTACCACTCATCGTTGAGGAGCACGACGACCACGTCGGGGCCGTAGCTGGCCAGCGTCGTAGTGTGATGGGTGACATAGAAGGTGAGCGGACGGTCCTGCCAGTGGCGCTCGAACTCGCGCAGGTACGCAGCGATATAGGCGGCACCGGCGAATGGGAGGTCGGCGACATCGTGGGGATTCCACGGCTCGGCTCGCTCGTCCATGAAGGTGAAGTAGGAGTGGTCAGACATCGGATCGCCCTTGCATTACCCGATCGAGCGCATCATTTAGCTCATCACCCATCCGGCGCAGGGTGAAATTGCTCGCGACCTGGGCGCGACCGCGCTGCCCGAGGTCGGGATCGGCGGTCCGCCAGTGACGAAGCTCACGGACCCGCTGCGCATACTCGCTCGGTTCGCCTGATGCGACCAGGTTCGCCGCGAGCTCCCCGGACATGATCTCGGGGATTCCCCCCGCTGCGCTCGCCACGATCGGGATCCCGCTGGCCAGCGTCTCGAGCACGGCCAGGCCAAATGGCTCGTCAAAGCGGCTGGGGAGGATCGCCGCGTCCGATGAGGCGATCAGCGCGGAGACGTCCTCCAGCCGGCCCAGCCACGTGACCGGAGCGTCTTTGAAGCGAGCGCGCAAGTCGTCAGCATAGGAACGCGCCGCCTCCGCGTCGCCGCGGAAGCTCCCGGGATTGGGGTCCCCCGCAACGGCCAGGTGGTAGTGGCCCGGGTCGAGCAGCCTGGCCGTCTCGAGCGCGCGGTCCACGCCCTTGTCGGGGTCGAGGCGGCCGGCATAAATCACGAGGAACCGGTCGATGGGGAGCCCGTGAGCACGACGAACGTCGTGGCGGCGCGGCTCGCCCGCCGGCGCAAAGCGGGCGAGGTCGACCCCGTTGTGCACGATTGCGAAGCGTTCGGGCGGGATCTGGAGGGATTCGCTCCACTGACTGGCGGTGAACTGCGACACCGCGATCAGCCGGCGGGCTCGGCGCAGGCCGAGGTCCTCCTGCGCCGAGCGCCGCGGGGGCGGCGGCAGATGCAGATGACATACGACCGGCTTGCCACCCACCACCGCGCTCGGCGTCTCGTGCTGATGGTGGACGTACACGAGGTCGGGCGCCATACGACGCACGGCGAGCGCGACCGTGGCCACCGACCTGGCCGAGCGCAGCAACGCGTCCCGCCGCAGCGCGTAGCCGTCGACGCGGATTCCACACTTGGCGATCTGCGCCCACTCCGGGTAAAGATCGCCACGTTCCTCGTAGAGGAGGTCGATGCGATGCCCTCGTTCGTGCAGCTGGCGGCAGGCCTCGAGCTGAGCCCGCTCGAGACCGCCGATCGCGGCCAGCCTGCCCGCCGCCGTGAGAACCCTCAACGCTCGGAACCGCAGTGACATCTCGGCCGGCGTCGCCATCAACGCAGGTCCACGAACGATCCGAGGCGGTGAGTGGCTACCCGCGCGCGCCAGGCGTCCGAGCGCAGTAGCGGCAGCTCGTCGCGATAGCCGGGGTGGACGAACAGCTCGACCGAGCTGAGGTCGGCTCGTGCCAGCGTCTCGTCGAGCCCCGAACCGCCCAGTTCGGGGTGCAGCGAGCGCACCGAGAAGCACGCGTCGGTGGTGATGAAGCGACGCCGGACCACCAGGTTCAAGGCGCTCCGGGCCAGGCGTTTGTAGCTCGCACTCTCCACGGACGGGCGGTTGACGGGACGCCGGCAGCGGCGCACGGGCTCCAGCGCGCGCGAAAGCAGCGCGTTCATCGCCAGATGCATGTGGCGATGACCGTCGAAGTGCGTGGGGGGTACTCCGTAGAGCTCGGTGAACTCGGAGAGCTGATCGCGTATGCACTGCCCGAAGTCCTCCGACCAGGCACGGTGATAGAGCTGCGTGCCGAGCCCGCCTTTCCCGAGGCGCTCAACTACGCGCCGCTGCGTCTGCGCGACGCGGGGCGGGACATCGGGTGCCGTGTAGGGCTCGATCAGATTGAGGTGAAGCCCGGTCGGGATCTGCTCGCGCCGGGCGATCTCGGCCGCGCGATCGGAGTCTCGCATCCAGACCAGCGCCGTGGCACTTGTTATGGCGCCCGACCGGAAGCACTCGACGATCGAGTCGCTGACGGGCCGCTCGAGGCCCAGGTCGTCCGCGTTGACAATCAACAGTGGCGTGCGGCGCATGCCACTCAAATTACCCACTATCCTCGAACCGCTTGAGTCACCGACCGAGCATCTCGTTCATCGCCTGGGTACCCGAGCAAAGCCGAGCGGGGTCGATATCCCGGGCGCTCGGCGGCGAGTGCCAGACCTTCTACGACCTGCGCATCCAACGTAAAGCGCTCGTGCCATTGCGCTACCTATTGAGCGCGGTGCGAACCCTCTCTTATCTGGTGCGCCGGCGCCCGCGCGCGGTGATCGTGCAGACCCCGCCCGTGCCGGCGGCGGCGCTGGTGCTTGCCTGGGCTCGGGTGGCGAAGGTCCCGGTGGTACTCGACACTCACCCAGCGTCGTTTGGCCTCGATGGGCGCCCGTTCCACCGGATCATGATGCTCTTGCTCGCGCGGCTCGCGCCGCGAGCAGGAGGGTGCATCGTGACCACGCCGGAGCTGGGGCAGCGGGTTTCGCGCTGGAACGGCCGGCCGCTGATCGTCCATGAAGCGCCGATGGTGTGGTCCGAGCGGATGCAGCCCCGCGGTTGCTCAGGTCAGCGGCGAGCGCTATTCATCTGCACGTTCGTCCCCGACGAGCCTTTGATGGAGGTGCTCGAGGCCGCGCGGCGGCTGCCCGACGTGACGGTTCAGATCACTGGTGACCTGCGCCGGCGGCCCGCGCGGGCTAAAGCGGCGGCGCCGAGCAACGTCGAATGGGTCGGCTATCTGGTCGGCGAGAAGTACGTCTCGGCGCTCACGGGCGCCGACGTCGTGCTCGCGCTCACCTTGCGGGCCGAGTCCGTCCAGCGCTCGGCGCACGAGGCCATCGACGCTCTGCGCCCCCTCGTGCTTTCGGAATGGCCCCACATGCGCGAACTGTTCCCGTGCGCCGTCCTCGTTGAGAATGACCCGACCAGCATCGCCGCCGGCATCGAGGACGCGCTACGCCGCTGCGACGAGCTCAGCGCGCTCGCGCCCGGGGCGCGGGCCGCACAGCACCGCCGGTGGAGCGAGCAGCTCGGTCATCTGCGCGTGGCGCTTGGGCTGGCTTAGGACCGCGCAAGCGTCAACCCCAGGTTCACTGCACAAATGTGACGAAGGTCACACACACGAACGAATCTCGAGTGACACATGTCACGAGTCGCAGGCACGCTCGGTGCGCCACGAGTGCACACTCGGCCACAGTCCCGCGCCGAGTGTGCTCTGGTGACCCGCATATGTGCTCGAATGCACATTCACCGCGCACAGCGTGCGGATTGTGACCAGTTCGCTAAGAATGTTGAAATGAGGGGATAGCCGACGCCCATGCTGGGTAACGTCGGGTTGGCGATCACGTTGTGCGTCGGACGGAGGCCGAGTCGCCGGCGTTTCGTGCCTGGTCGCCACTAGGCCAAGAACTGGTGTGTGCGCACACACGCCGCGGCTGTACGTCCCTTCTCGACCACGATCGGAACCGGACACGACATGACACCGATACGTCCTGCGCTCGCCACCGGGCGAGCTTTCAATTCACGTAGCCCCCGACCGGCAGGAGCCACCCGATGAGCCTCACCGCTTCACATCGCGTTCACAGCAAGCGACGCCCGCTAGGCCTAGCGCCGTTGCGCCGCCTGTGGATCCTGCCGGTGTCGATTGTGGTGGTCGCGGCGATCGCCTATGCCGTCGCCGGGTTGCAATCGGCCACCTACACGGCGCAGTCGAATGTCGTGGTCACCTCCGCGCCCGGGCCGCTCTCGGGCAACACGTCCGGCGCGGCCAGCCTGGCCTCGACGTACGCCGGCGCGCTGCCGAACGACCCGACCCTCCAGTCCTACGTGGCCAAGACCGCTCACGTAAACCCGCTCGGCACGATCCTCGCGATGCCGCCCAAGGGCTCGGTGATCACTATCGAGTTCTTCGGCCACACCCGCGCGGACGCCCTGGCCGGCGCGCGCGCGGTCGCCAACGGGCTGAGCGGGAAGAAGCCGACGAGCAGCGTGGTCTCGTCCAACACGCTGACCGTGCTTCAGGACCCGTTCACCGCGACGCGGAACCCGGCCTCGGTCACGACGGCGAACGCCAGCGCGGCTGCCGCGCGCTCCGCTCTGGCTACCGGGGTCACCGCGGCCGCGACGCCGCTGCCGCCTTCCCAGACCTATCCGTACGTGGCCCAGGTGGTCCTCATGGTGCCGCCGAACGCCGGCGGCCCGAGCGAGGGCATCAACCCCGACGACGCTGACAAGCTGGCCACCACCTACGCGGGGGTCATTCCCGTTGACCAGACCCTGCTGGCGGACGTCGGTCAGGCGGTCCACCAGTCCTCCTCACAGGTCGCGTCGAATCTGAGCGTGATCAACGAGCAGAGCACCTCGATCCTCGAGATCACCTACAAGGCTTCGAACCCGCAGACGGCCACGACCGGCGCGCGCACGGCGGCGTCGCTGCTCAGCGGACCCAACCCGGTGGCAGCTGGGATCGTGCCCTCCTCGCTGCAGATCGTCTCGCTTCCGAACACCGTAGGCCCGGCCGCGACCACCCACAATGGACGCACGATCGCGATCGGCGCGGTGCTCGGACTGATCCTGGGCATCGTCCTGCTCGTCGCCTGGGAGCGCTCTGATCCGCACGTCACCGATGCGCGGTCGCTGTCGGGCCAGTTCGGTTGCCCGGCCACCCCGGCCGACCGCCTGTCGCCCGATGCCGCCCACGCGCTGCTCGAGCGGTGGGCCTCGCTGACCGACCGGGTCCCCGCCCGCGTGGCAATCCTGCCCGCGGACAAGGGATCGGTCGCCCAAGCCGACGAGGTGGCGCACCTCCTGACCCGCTCCGGCGACGGCGTGCGCTACATCGACGCGCGGTCCGGCGCGCTGCCCGAGGCACTCAGCAACGGGCACCTGGCCGGCAGCCGGGACTCGGTCGCGCTCGTGCACGCCGCGCCACCCGGGCAGGGCGGCGAGGCGGTGGCCCTGAACTGCGACCTGACGGTCGTGGTGATGCGCAGTGGCGCCCGGAATGCCGAGATCCGCAACATGGCGGAAGAGCTCGCGAACTTCGGCGTGGTCCCCACGTGGGCCCTGCTGACTCCGCGCAGCGGACATGTCATTGCCCCAGAACAGCGTCCGGTTGCCGGTGCCGTCTCCGCTTGACGGCGCAGGGATCGGGATCGGGGGGCGGCAGCTAGCCTCGGTCTCGTCGTTCGGGGGCCGGGAGCCGATCCGGCTTCCGTTCGACATCCAGCGCTACCACCTGTTCCTGTGGGTGGTCGCGGCCGTGGCGATGGTGCTCGTGGCGGTCGCGGCCGGGATCTCACCCCTTATCGCGGTGGGCCTGATCGCGGTCATAGCGGTCGCGTTTGCGGTCGCTCTGAACGAGATGATCGGGCTCGCCTTGCTGGCCGCGTTGGCACCCGCCACCGCGGGCCTGGCGCGTGGCATCCCGATCCCAGGGCTGCGCTTCTCCGAGGCGCTGATCGGTGGCGTTGGGCTGATCCTGCTCGTCTCGGCGCGCCGTTTCGTGCGCTGGACCCCGCTCGATTGGCTCGCGCTCCTGTACGCACTCGCGACGCTGTGCCTGGGAGCGTGGGACGTCCTCTCGCAGGGGCAGCACATAAGTCAGTCCGAGCTGGACACCCTGCTGGGACCGCTTCAGTTCCTGCTCCTGTACCGGGCCACTGCCGTGACCGCGCGTACGCCGGAGCGGCGGCGCGTGGCGCTGCGCCTGATGCTGTGGGCGAGCGTGCCGGTGGCGCTGTTGGCCATCGGCCAGCAGTTCAACTTCCCGGGCGTCCGCAGCCTGCTGGTGACGCTGACCAAGAACGAGGTCTATTCCGCCACCGACACGACGGCGCGCGTGACCGGGCCCTTCCCGCTCTGGCACAACCTGGCCGGCTACCTGCTGATGTACCTGTTCACGCTCGCCGCACTGCTGCTGCGCGGCGTGCAGGATGTGATGCGCCGGAGCTTCCTGGTCGCGATCGCCGTGATCGACACGATTGCGCTGATCGAGACGCTCAGCCTCGCCCCGATCATCGCGCTGGTCGCCGGAGTCGCGATCCTCGGCATCTACTACCGGGGCTTCACCCGGGTGGTCGCCGGCCTGGCCGTGGTGATCGTCGCCGGCCTGGTGATTTTCGGAGCGCGGCTCGATGCGCGCTTCAGCTCGGAGTACGGACGCGCGCCCGGAACGCAGGGGTCCGCGCTGGTCCCGCAAACCGTCCAGTACCGCTATGACCTGTGGACCACGGAGCTGCTGCCGGCCCTCAAGGGGCACGTGACGACCGGGTTCGGCCCGGCGCTCCCGCCTCAGTTCGCAAACTTTCCCTACACGGAGTCGCTCTACGTCAACCTGCTCTACCGGGGCGGCGTGGTGCTGGTGGTGATCTTCCTGGCACTGGCCGTCGCGATGGTGGCCGCGGGCCTCAGGGCCAGGCGCGATCGAGATCCGCTCCAGAAGGCGCTCGGTCCGACGGTCGTGCTGGGCGTGGTGGCGCTGCTCGTGATCGGGTTCCTCGAGTCGTACTTCACCGACGACGGTCCCCCGCAGGTGCTGTGGATGCTGCTGGGCCTGCTCGCCTTCCGCGACACCCTGCCGCTGCCAGCGTACGCCAACCGAGTCACCGATCCGCTCAGCAAGCGCGCATGGGCGAGCAACGTGGCGATGGCGCTCGACACGCTGGATCTCGGCAGTCAGGACCTGTTGAAGCTCTCCTACCGGCACAACCTGAGCGACGATGAGCTGGTCGGGGTCGTCGGCCTGAGTCCGGAGGCGATCGCGGAGTGGCGTGGCGCGGCCCTCCAGCGGCTGGCGGTCCGGGCCAACATGACCCCGCTGGCGGTCGAAGGAGTGCTGCGCGACAGCGAGCCCGCCCTGGAGTCGACGCAGGTGCCCGCGTGACCGTGACGGGCCGGCCCGGCCCGGACGGCCTGGGCGGGCACGAGACGGCGATCGACACCGGCGAGCTGGCGCTGGTGCACGACTACCTGCTCGTGCTCCGGGGAGCCGAGCGTACGTTCGCCGCGATGGCCGACATCTGGCCGAGCGCGCCGATCTACACGCTGCTCTACGACCCGACGGGTACGGAGGGACGGTTCGCCGGCCACCCGGTCACGGCCTCGGCTCTTCAACGCACCGGGGTCACGCAGGGCGGCTTTCGCAAGCTGCTGCCGCTGTTTCCGATGGCGGTGGAGCGCTTGCCGCTCCGCGATCCCTCGGTCGTGGTCTCGAGCAGCAGCGCGTTCGCCCATGGGGTGCGGCCGCCCGACGGTGCCGTCCATGTTTGCTACTGCCACACGCCGTTCCGTTACGCCTGGTTCGAGCGCCGGCGCGCGCTTGCCGAGGTGCCCCCGGCGATGCGCCCCGCGCTCGGCAGCCTGCTGGCGGCGATCCGCCGATGGGATCGAAACGCCTCGCGGCGCGTGACCCGCTACGTCGCCAACTCGCGCCACACCCAGCGCCGGATCAAGCAGATCTACGGGCGGGAATCGACCATCATTCATCCTCCAGTCGAGGTTGAGCGTTTCCGTTCGGATGAGCCCGACGACTACTTCCTCGCCGTCACAGAGCTCGTCCCGCACAAGCGCATCGAGCTCGCCGCCGAAGCGGCGAGCGAGGCCGGGCAGCGACTGAAGGTCGTGGGCGGTGGGCCGGAGCTGCCCCGCCTGCGCGAGAAGTTCCGCAAGCGGGTGGAGTTCCTCGGGCGGGTCGAGGACGACGAGCTGGTCGAGCTCTACGCCCATGCCCGCGCCCTGGTCCTGCCGAACGTGGAGGAGTTCGGGATCGCCGCGGTCGAGGCCCAGGCCGCCGGGCGTCCGGTGATCGCTGCCGCCGCCGGTGGGGCGCTGGAGACGGTCCAGGAAGGCGTCACCGGTCAGCTCGTCCCGCCCGATGACGGAGCGGCCCTGAAGCGCACGTTGCGCTCGTTCGACCCGGACGAGTTCGACCCGGGCATGATCCGCGAGCACGCCGAAAATTTCTCCGCCCAGTCCTTCCGCGCCCGCTTCGATCAAGAGGTGCGCGAGGCGGTCCAGGACGGTCCTGCCGAGCCGCCGGCGCCGTCTGAGCCGCCGCTGTTCGCGGCCTCGGCCGGGGGGCACCTCGACCTCCTACGGGCGATTGCCCCCGACGTGGTCGACGGTCCCGACCCCGTGTGGGTGACCTCGCGCACGCCGCGCGGTGAGCAGTTGCAGGAAGACGCCGAGGAGGTCGAGCTGCTGCCGGAGTACGGGCGCAGCCCGCGAGGAGCGCTCCGGAACGTGCTGTCCGCGGCCTGGGTCGTCGCCCGGCGGCGCCCGCGGACTGTGGTGACCTCCGGCGCCGGGGTTGTGGCACCGTTCTGCGTGCTGGCCCGGCTGGCCGGTGCCCGGCTGCTCTACGTGGAGACGATGGCCCGGGTGAGCAGCCCGAGCATGACCGCGAGGGTCCTGTCGCGGATTGCCGCCCGGGTGGTCGTCCAGTGGCCGGAGCTGGCGTCGGCGCTACCGCGGGCCGAGGTTTGCCGGCCGACGCTGCTCGAGAACGTCGCCGACGCGGAGCATCCGGCCGGAGCCGGGACGTTCGTCGCGGTCGGAACGCACGCGCAGCCGTACACGCGGCTACTCGAGATGGTGGAGGGCGCCATCGAGGGAGGAACACTCCCAGGCCCGGTCCGGGCGCAAGTGGGTCCGGCCGAGTGGGATATATCCGGCGCGCAGGCGACGCCGTATATGGCACCCGCCGAGCTCGAAGCCGCCGTGCGAGAGGCCAGCGTGGTGGTCTGCCACGGAGGCGCAGGCATCATCTCCTCGGCGCTCGCGGCCGGTCGCCGGCCGATCGTCGTGCCGCGCCGTGCCGAGCTGGGTGAGCATGTCGACGATCACCAGCAGCAGCTGACCAGCAAGCTCGCCGAATGGGGGCTGGTCGTGGCCGTGGAGGAGCGGATTACCACGGGGGACGTCGAGGCGGCCCGGCGCCGGCTCGAGGTCCCCGGCGAGATCCGCGAGCGTCCGTCGGCCGCCGACGTGCTCCGCGACGGTCTGATCGACTGACGCGGCAAAGTCATCATTCCCCGTAGGTACGCTCCGCGGATGAGACTCGACCGGATCATGGCGGGCGCTCCTGCCGGCGCCGGCGAGCGGGAGATCACCGGCCTGGCCTACGACACGCGGACGGTCGCGCCCGGCACGCTGTTCTTCTGTGTGCCCGGCTTCAGCCGCGACGGGCACGACTTTGCCCCCGAGGCGATCGCCCGGGGTGCCGTGGCGCTCGTCGTCGAGCGGCCCCTGCACCTGTCCGTCCCGGAGATACGGGTGCAGAGCGTCCGCGCGGCCATGGCCCCGGCCGCGGCCGCGTTCTACGGCGACCCGACGAACACCCTGCAAACCGTGGGTGTCACGGGGACGAATGGCAAGACCACCACCGCCTTCGTGGTCGGAGCGCTGCTCGAGGCCCACGGGCGCCAGACGGGTCTGCTCGGCACGGTCAAGAGCGTGATCGGCGGCGCCGATCGCTCCGTGGAGCGGACCACGCCCGAGGCGATCGACCTCCAGCGCACGTTTCGCGAGATGCTCGACGCGGGTGACGTGGCCTGTTCGATGGAGGTGTCCTCGCACGCTCTCGAGCTCCATCGCGCCGACGCGATCCACTTCGCGGCCGCGATCTTCACCAATCTCACGCAGGACCATCTGGACTTCCACGAGACGATGGAGCGCTATTACGCCGCGAAGCGGCGGCTGTTCGAGCCGGGACGGGCACGTCACCGCGTGGTCAACGTCGACGACCCGTACGGCGCGCGACTGGCCGCCGAACTGCCCGATGCCGCGACGTATGCGGTCGATCGCGAGGCCACCTACCGGGCCACGGATCTACACACCGAGAAGAGCGGATCGCGCTTCACGGTGCACGGCCCAGACGGCGCCGTCAGCCTTAACTCACCGCTGCCCGGGCGCTTCAACGTCTACAACGTGCTCGGCGCATTCGCGGCGGCCCGCGCGCTCGGGGTCCCGCTCGAGGTCGCGGCCGGCGCGATCGAGACCGCCGGACACGTCCCGGGCCGGTTTGAGCCGGTTGACGCGGGTCAGGACTTCGCGGTGCTGGTCGACTACGCGCACACCCCCGACTCGCTCGAGAACGTCCTACGCGCGGCGAGAGGGCTCACGCACGGGCGTCTGCACGTGGTGTTCGGCTGCGGAGGGGATCGTGACCGCGGCAAGCGCCCGATGATGGGTGAGATCGCCACGCGGCTTGCCGACCGGGTGATCGTGACCTCGGACAACCCGCGCTCGGAGGACCCGGAAGCCATCATCGACGAGATCCTGGCCGGCAGCGGGTCCGACATCGAGCACGACGCCGACCGGCGCAGCGCGATCGCGGCCGCGATCGCAAGCGCAGCCTCAGGGGACGTGGTCGTGATCGCCGGCAAGGGGCACGAACAGGGGCAGGAGTTCGACGGCGGGCGCAAGGTCCCGTTTGACGACGTCACGGTCGCGCGCGACGCCCTTAACGAGCTCCAGGGCGCGCCCGCCGCGCGATAGTCGCCCGCCCCGCCAAGTAGTCTGCACTCGGAGCATGAGGACCTGGACACCCGAGCACGTCGCACGGGCGGCAGGAGCACGGCTCATCTCGCCGGCCCCCACCACCACGGGACCCGAGCGCGCGATCATCGACTCGCGCCAGGCCGGGCCCGGGTCGCTGTTCGTGGGGCTGACGGGGGAGCACGTCGACGGCGGCCGCTACGCCCCGCAGGCGCTGGCCGCGGGGGCGTGGGGGGTGCTCACCACCCCGCAGCACGCGCAGGACGCCCGGTGCGCTCCGCCCGGCGCGCTGCTCGCGGCGGAGGATCCCCTGGCAGCTCTGCAGCGCTTGGCCACCGCATGGCGGCGCGACCTGGGCGCGAGCGTGATCGGCGTCACCGGCTCGACGGGCAAGACCTCGACCAAGGACCTGCTGCTCGCGCTGCTCTCGCCCCAGCGGCGGACCGTGGCCTCGCACGCCAACTTCAACACCGAGATCGGGCTGCCCCTCGAGATCCTGGCGGCTCCGCCCGGCACCGAGGTACTCGTGCTCGAGATGGCGATGCGCGGGCCCGGTCAGATCGCCGAGCTCGCTGCCATCGCGGAGCCCGACGTCGGTGTGATCGTTAGCATCGGGCCGGTCCACCTCGAGCAGATGGGCACGCTCGAGGCGATCGCCGCGGCCAAGGCGGAGCTGATCGCGGCACTCAGCCCCGGCGGCACGGCGGTCCTGCCCGCTGACGAGCCGCTGCTCGGGCCGCACCTGCGTGCCGATCTGGAGACGATCACCTTCGGCGAGTCCGGGGATGTCCGGCTTGTGCGTTCCGAGGAGGGGCGCGTCGAGATCGACCTGCGTGGCCGGACGATCCTGCTCGAAGTCCCATTCTTGCAGGCCCATCTGCGCCGAAACCTGCTGCCGGCCGTCGCCGCCGCCGAGGCCGTCGGGGTGATCCCCGAGGGGCCGATCACGCTCGAGCTCACGGCCGGCCGGGGCGAGCACCTGACGCTGCCCGGCGGAGTGACCTTGATCGATGGCTGCTACAACGCCAACCCCATGTCGATGCGCGCCGCCCTCGAGGACCTGGCCGACACCGTGGTCCGGACCCCCGGCGCGCGGTCGGTCGCGGTGCTCGGCGACATGCGCGAGCTCGGGCCGCGCGGCCGTGATTACCACCGTGAGCTCGGCGAGCAGGTGGCCCGGGAGGGCGTGGAGCTGCTGGTCACCGTCGGGTCGCTGGCCGCCGCCATCGCCGAGCCGTTCGCTGGCGAGCTGCACTCGGTTCCGGACGCCGCGGCGGCCGCCGAGATCGTCCCGGGGCTGCTGCGTCCCTCCGACGTGGTGCTGGTCAAGGGTTCGCTCGCGGTCGGGCTCGAGCTCGTGTGTCGGGCCATCGGCGGGCGTGCGGCGGCGACCAATGGGGCCGGAGCGGCCGCCTGATGGGATCGGTCTCGGGCCGGGTGTTGATCGCGGGCACGGCGTCACTGCTGCTGTGCCTGTTCCTCAGCCCCAAGTTCATCGAGTTCCTGCGCGCGCGGTCGTTCGGGCAGAACATCCGGGAGGAAGGGCCCGAGGGCCACAAGGTCAAGGCGGGCACTCCGACGATGGGCGGGATCATCATTATGGTCGCGTTCGCGATCCCGTTCGTGATCCTGTCCACGCGCGACTGGCGCTCGATCGGGGTGCTCGGAGCGACAGTGGCGTGTGCCCTGCTTGGCTTCGCCGACGACTACACGAAGATCGTCAAACGCCGCTCGCTCGGGCTGCGGGCCCGCACCAAGCTCGTGGTCACGATCGCGATCTCGCTCGGATTGTGGTGGATAGCGACCCACAAGGCGGGGATCAGCTCCACGATCGATTTCCGCTTCGTCGATGCCAGCGTTGATCTCGGCCCGCTGTTCCCGGTGTTCATCTACCTCGTGGTGGCCGGGACGTCGAGCGCGGTGAACCTCACCGACGGCCTCGACGGCCTCGCTGCCGGCTGCGCCGCGATCGTGCTGCTGGCCTACATCGGGATCACCTTCATCACCTTCGGCGACTCCGATCTCACCCTGCTGTCCTCCTGCCTGGTCGGCGCGTGCATCGGCTTTCTCTGGTTCAACAGCTTCCCGGCCAGCATCTTCATGGGCGACACCGGCGCGCTCGGCATCGGCGGCGCGATCGCGGGGCTGGCCGTCATGACCGACACCGAGGTGCTGCTGATCCTGCTCGGCGGGATCTTCGTGATCGAGGCGCTGTCGGTGCTGATCCAGGTCGTCTCATTCCAGACACTGCGCAAGCGGGTGTTCCTGATGGCGCCGATCCACCACCACTTCGAGTTGCAGGCCTGGTCGGAGACCAAGATCATCCTGCGCTTCTGGATCGTGGCCTCGGCCTGCGCGGCGATCGCATTCACGGTGTATCGACTCAGCATTCGTGGCTAAGTCAAGACCGCCGCTCCCGCCGGGGCCGTACCTGGTGTTGGGGCTGGCTCGCTCCGGGGTCGCCGCGGCCCTGGCGCTGCGCGCGCGGGGCGCCCAGGTGATCGGTGTCGACACGGGTACAGCCGACCGGCCGGCCCTCGCCGAGGCCGCGGGAAGGCTTCGCGAGGCCGGTGTCGAAGTACGGCTAGATGCGTCAGGCGTCGATCTTGCCGCCCGCGCCCGGACGCTCATCAAGAGTCCCGGCGTACCTGAAGACGCCCCCGCCGTGCGGGCGGCGCGAGACCGTGGCGTCACGGTGCTTGGTGAGCTCGAGCTGGCCTGGCGGCTCATCCCCAACGAGTTCGTGGCCGTGACCGGCACCAACGGCAAGACGACGACCACCGAGTGGATCGGCCATGTCCACCGCGAGGCCGGCCTGCCGGTGGCGGTGGCCGGGAACGTCGGCACAGCGGTGTCGACGCTCGCGCTCGACGATTCGCTGCCCGTCGATGCCACCGTCGTGTGCGAGGCGTCCTCGTTCCAGCTCGAGGACACGCTGGCCTTCTCGCCCGAGGCCGCCGTGCTGCTCAACCTGTCGCCGGATCACCTCGACAGGCACGGCACCTACGACGCCTACGTCGCCGCGAAGCTCAAGGTCTTCGTCAACCAGGGCAACTACGACCTGGCGGTGGCGCCGGCCGATCTGGAGCTCACTGATATGGATCCCACCCTCCCCGGCTGCGCTCGCCGGGTGACCTTCGGTCCCGGTCCCGGCCCGGAGGTGTCCGCGCGCGCCGGATATCTCTGGTGGGGGGAGGAAGCGCTGGTGGAGATCGAAGACGTCGGGCTGCCCGGAGCGCACAACGTCGAGAACGCGATGGCCACCGGCGCGGTGTGCCTGGCGCGCGGGATCGACCGCGACGCTGTCATAGCCGGCTTGCGAACGTTCGCCGGCGTGCGGCACCGGCTCGAGCGGATCGCCACGCAGGACGGAGTGACCTGGATCAACGACTCCAAGGCGACCAACGTGGTGAGCACGATCGTCGCGCTGCAGGCGTTCCTGGACGGCATCCACCTGATCGCGGGCGGCCGCGGCAAGCGGCAGGACTTCTCGCCCCTGGCCGCGCCTGTGTCCGAGCGCTGCCGAGCCGTGTACCTGATCGGCGAGGCCGCCGGGGAGCTGGCCGAGGCGCTCACGCCCGCGGGCGTGCCGCTACATCAGGCCGGCGATCTCGACCACGCCGTGGCGCTGGCACGAGAGGCCGCTGGTCCCGGCGAGATCGTGCTGCTCTCGCCGGCCTGCGCGAGCTACGACCAGTACCCCGACTTCGAAGCCCGCGGCGACCACTTCCGGGCGCTCGTGGAGCGCGCCTGATGGCTCGCGCCGCGGCGGTCCGCGAGCGGGCACGCGGCGGCGCTCGCGACTCCACACGCGACTCGTCCGGCCGAAAATCGGGCCTCACCCGCTCCCGGTCGGCGTCGCGCCGTGTCGCGCCACCGGTGGAGCACCGCATGCTGATGACCGCGACGCTGTGCCTGTTGGCCTTCGGCGCGGTGATGGTGTACAGCGCGTCCTCGCCGCTCGGCGTGCTCTCGAGCGGAGGGGCTGGGACTGGCGCCGGTGAGTTCGTCCGCTACCTGGTGTTCGGCGCAATCGGGCTGGTCGGGATGCACGTGTTCTCGCGGCACGGCCTCGAGATCGTCACCCCACGGCTGGTCACCGCGCTGCTGCTGGGGTCGTTCGGCCTGCTCGTGCTGGTCCTGGTGCCCGGTTTCGGCGTCGTGGTCAACGGCGCCCGGCGCTGGTTCTCGGCCGGCCCGATCCAGTTCCAGCCCTCCGAATTGATGAAGCTGGCGCTGGTGCTGTATGCCGCCCGCTATCTGGCCGACCACCCCAAGCGGATGCGGAGCTTCCGCGCTGCGGTGGCGCCGATCGCGGTGGTCGCCGGCCCGGCCTGCCTGCTCATCGTCGTCGAGCCCGACCTGGGCACGACGATCGTGGTCGCCCTGACGATCGCCGCGCTGCTGATCGCGGCCGGTATGCCGATGCGCTACGTCGCGGCGCTGGCCGGGATCGTCGCGCTGTGCGTGGTGCTGCTCGCCACCGCGCAGCCGTACGAGCGGGCCCGGTTGACCTCGTTCCTGCACCCGTGGGCGTCCGCGACCAAGTCCGGCCCCGGCTACCAGGCCGTCCAGGGCCAGATCGCGCTCGGTTCGGGCGGGCTGTTCGGAGTGGGACTCGGCCGCGGGGTCCAGAAGATCTTCTACCTGCCCGAGGCGCAGACCGACTTCATCTTGGCCGTGATCGGCGAGGAGCTGGGAGTGCTCGGGATCCTCGGGGTGGTCTGCCTGTACGGAATGATCGCCTACGCGGGCCTGCGCACCGCGCGCCGCGCCACTGACCGGTATGCCAAGCTCCTGGCCACCGGTCTGACCTCGTTGATTCTGTGTCAGGGAATCCTCAATCTGTTCGTCGTGCTTGGACTCGCTCCGCTCACCGGCGTGCCCCTGCCGTTCATCTCCTACGCGCCCACCAATCTGTGCGTGATGCTGGGCAGCGTGGGTCTGCTGCTGAACATCGCCCGCCCGGGAGCGCGGCTGCAAGTCGTCCGGAACTCGAGAGTTGACAGCGCCGAGGATCGTGATCGGCGCCGGCGGGACCGCCGGGCACGTCGTTCCGGCGCTGGCGGTGGCCGACGCGCTGCGGGCTGAGGGCGCCGAGGTCACATTCGTCGGCGGCGATCGCGCCGAGGCCGAGTTAGTCCCCGCCGCGGGGTACGACCTGCGCCGGCTGCGCGTGGCGCCGCTGCCACGAGGGCGGCCGGTCGAGGCGCTCGGTGCCGGTCTGATCGCGGCCCGGGCGGTGCGCGAAGCGCGGGCGATCCTGAGCGAGGTGCGTCCGCTGGCAGTCCTCGGCGCGGGCGGATACGTGGCCGGACCGGTCGGCGTGTCCGCCGTCGTCTCACGAGTGCCCCTCGTCTTGACCGAGGCCGACAGCCATCTCGGTCTGACCAACCGGCTGCTGGCGCCGTTCGCCAAGCGAGTGTGCCTGGCCTTCCCGATCGAGGGGCGTGCGGGCGCCCGGTACGTGCTCACCGGCCGACCGGTGCCTGCGCCGGCCACCGATTGGCGGGCCGCCCGGGGGCGCTTCGGGATCGGGCTGCGGGAGTCGTGCGTGCTCGTGTTCGGCGGGTCCCAGGGCGCCCGGACCATCAATCAGGCGGCCGTGCGGGCGTTCGCCGGCGCGCGCTTTCGCGTGCTGCACGCCGCCGGTGAGCGCGACCTGGCCGCCCTGGAGGACCTGCGTCCACCAACCGACAGCTACGACCTGCGCGGCTACGTCTCCAATTTCGGCGAGGCGCTGCTGGCGGCCGATCTGGTGGTGGCACGCGCCGGGGGCTCGATCTTCGAGATCGCCGCGCACGGCAAGCCGGCCGTGCTGATCCCCTATCCGTACGCCACCTCGGACCATCAGACGGCGAATGCCCGCTACATGGAGCGCGCCGGCGCGGCGGTGGTCATCCCCGACAACGAGCTGACCGGCCCCCGGCTGGCGCACGAGGTGGGTCGGCTGTTGGCCGACCGCGGCCGCCTGGCGGCCATGGCCCGCGCGTCGTCCGGACTCGCGCGGCCGCACGCCGCAGGTGACATCGCGCACGAGCTCCTGGCCGCAGCGCGAGACCGGTCCTCGTAACCCACGGCGAACGGCGGGCTCTCGCTTTGTATAGCCTCGCGTTCGAAACGAACCTTCGAACACGAGGTGGAGGGATGCTGTTCGGCCAGGAGCATGTCAGGCGCTATCAAGAGACCGACGGCGCCGAAGGGCACGACTGGCAGGGCACGACCGTGCTGATCCTGACGACGACCGGGCGACGCTCGGGCGAGTCGCGCAGCACGCCGTTGATTTACGGAAAGCGAGGCAAGGACCACGTCGTCGTCGCCTCCAAGGGTGGCGCCGAGGAACATCCGGCCTGGTTCCTGAACCTGGCCGCGCAGCCGGAGGTCGCCGTGCAGGTCCGCGGCGACCGGTTCAAGGCGCACGCGCGCACGGCCACGGAGGACGAGAAGCCCGACTTGTGGCGGATGATGAGCGACCGCTGGCCGGCCTACGAGGAGTACCAGCGCAAGACCAGGCGCGACATTCCGGTTGTCGTGCTCGAGCGCGAGGAGTGACGGGAAGCCGCGGCGGCAGCGCCGCCGGCGAGGACTGGTCAGCTCGCAAGCTGCACTTCGTCGGGATCGGGGGCGCCGGGATGAGCGGCCTGGCGCTCATCGCTCGCAGCCTCGGCGCCAGCGTGAGCGGCTCCGACCGCGCCGAATCTGCCTACATGGCCCGGCTGCGCTCGGCCGGGATCGAACCGGTGATCGGCCACGCCGAGACCAACGTCCCGGCCGGCGCGGAGGTCGTGTTCTCGACCGCCGTGCCACCGGACAACCCCGAGCGCCGCGCCGCCGCCGGGCGCGAGCTGCACCGCTCTAAGCTGCTGGCGCAGATCGCCGCGCTGCGGCGGTGCCTGGCGGTCACCGGCACCCACGGCAAGACGACCACGGCGGCGATGGCCGTCCAGATCCTGCGTGCCTGCGAGATGGATCCGGCCTATGTGGTGGGGGGCGAGCTCCGCGACACCGGCGCCAACGCGGGCTGGGGCAGCGGTGAGTGGATCGTGGTCGAGGCCGACGAGTCGGATCGGTCGCTGCTCGCGCTGAGCCCTGAGATCGCAGTGCTGACCAACGCCGAACTCGACCACCACGCCACCTACAGCTCGCGCCTGGACCTGGAGGACACCCTGCGCGAGTTCATGGGCCGCGCGACACTTGGGGCCATCGTGTGGGACCGCCCCGCACTGCGGGCCCTGGGTCCGCCCGACGCGCTCGGCTACGACGCTGCGCAAGTGGCCGTCTCGATTCACGGCTCGCGCTTTGTTTGGCGGGGGAGCGAGGTCGCGCTGTCGGTGCCGGGCGTCCACAACGCGATCAACGCGGCCGGCGCGCTCACCGCCGCAGCGCTGGCCGGAGCCGACCCGCTCCGGGCGGCGGCAGCGCTGGCCGAGTTTCGAGGCGCTCGACGGCGGTTCGAGCTGCTCGGGTCCACCGAAAACAACATCCCCATATACGACGACTACGCCCACCATCCCACCGAGGTCGCCGCCACCATCGCCGCCGCCCGCACACTGGCTCCGGCGCGTCTGGTGGCCGTGTTCCAGCCTCACCTCTACTCGCGCACCCGAGCGCTCGCGAGCCAGTTCGGTCGGGCGCTGGCCGGGGCCGACCTCGTCGTCGTGCTCCCCGTGTATCCCGCGCGCGAGCGAGCCGAGGACTTCCCGGGTGTGGACGGGCATCTGATTGCCGCGGCGGCCGCGGATGCGGCTAAGGGCGGGAGGGTGGCGTGGATGCCCTCGTTCGGCGATGCGCGCGCTTTCCTGCTTGGGGCATTCCGCGAGGGCGATCTCTGCCTCTGCATGGGGGCGGGGGACGTCGACGCGCTGGCGCGGTCGCTTCTGGCGTAACGCGGAACCGGCCGGGGCGCCTTCTACGCTGCCCGGATGGCCGATCTGCCGCCCGGCGTCCAGCGCGACTACCCGCTGGCGCGCCTGACCACGGTCCGTACCGGGGGGCCCGCTGAGCTGTTCGCCCGCCCTGGCTCGATGCCGGAGCTCGAGCGGCTGCTCGCCTGGGCGCAGACCGAGGGGCTCGAGGTAGGGGTCGTGGGATCGGGGTCGAACCTGCTGGTGGCGGATGCTGGGGTCCGCGGGCTGGTCCTCAAGCTGGACAAGGAGCTGAGCACGATCGAACTGGACGGAACCCGGATTCGCTGTGGCGGGGGCGCGCGCCTTCCGTCCGTATCCGCGCGGGCGGCCCAGGCCGGGCTCACCGGGATCGAATTCGGCGTCAACATCCCGGGAACGGTCGGTGGGGCGGTCCGCATGAACGCCAACGCGTACGGCGGCGAGCTGGCCAAAGTGCTCGAGTGGGTGGATGTGGTCGGACCGGGCGGATCCGAGCGCCGGGCGCCCGAGCAGCTGGGCTTCGCCTATCGCCGCTCGAGTCTGGCCGGCGGCGAGGTCGTCGCCCGCGCCTGCTTCGGCCTGAGCACGGCGGCCAGCGCGGAGGTCAAGGCGACGCTCGCCGACATGCGCGCCCGCCGCAAGGCCGCGCAGCCCTCGGGGATCAAGACATTCGGCTCCACCTTCAAGAACCCGGACGATCCCCGTGTCGGCGGCCGGACCGCGGGTCAGCTGCTCGACGAGGCGGGTTGCCGCGGGCTGCAGATCGGGGGGGCCGGGTTCTCGGCCAAGCATGCCAACTTCGTCGAGAACCACGGTGACGCGAGCACCGCCGACGTGATCGCGGTGATGGCCGAAGGGCGGCGTCGGGTGATCGAGCGGTTCGACATCGCGCTCGAGCCCGAGGTGCAGACGCTCGGTGCAGTGGAGCTGCCCTCCGACTGGAGGCGCGGGTGACCCTCAAGCGGCGACCGGGGCTCCGGGTCAAGGTCGGGATCGGCGTCCTCGCCGCGGTCCTGCTGCTCGGCGGGGCGTGGCTATGGGTGCGCGACTCCTCGCTCGTGGCCGTGCGGCGCGTGAGCATCGCCGGGGTCTACGGCCCCGACGCCGGTCAGATCCGCTCGGCGCTGCGCCTGGCCGCGCTGAACATGACCACGCTCGACGTCCGCCAGAGCCAGCTGCGGACGGCCGTGGCGCCCTACCCGATCGTCAAGGACCTGCGTGTGAGCACCCAGTTCCCGCATGGGATGCGGATCGACGTCGTCGAGCAGCTGCCGCTCGGCGCGCTGGTCGCGGGGCGGCAGGCCATCACGGTCAGCGGTGACGGGACGCTCCTGCGCGATGTGCCCGCCGGTTCGCTCCCGTCGATCCCGGTGGCCTCGCTTCCGGGCGGCTCGACGGTGACCGATTCCGGGGTGCAGAGCGCGCTCGCACTGCTGGCGGCCACGCCGGCGCGCTTCGAGTCGCGGATCAGCGAGGTGACCAACACCTCGGCCCATGGCCTGGTCGCGCAGCTTCGCTCGGGCCCGAGCATCTACTTCGGCGACGGCTCCGACCTCGACGCCAAGTGGGATTCGGCCACGATGGTGCTGGCCGATCCGAGCTCCGCCGGCGCGAGCTACATCGACGTCAGCGACCCGTCGCGCCCGGCGGCCGGAGTGAGTGAGGCCGCCGTCGCCGCGGCGGGTCTGATCACCACGGGGAGCTCGAACGCCACCGGCGCCGGCGGCGCGTCGACCGGCTCCGACAGCTCGGGCGCGACCGGGTCGAGCGGCGCACCGACCTCCTCCAACGGGACGGCCTCACCCTAACCCTCAAGTACAGCTTCACCCTGCGAAATCGCGAACTCTTCGTCGTCCATCGAGGGTTCCGGGTTTTGCAACAGCGCTTGCGTTCCGGGGTTTGGCGTTGACTTCCCGCAAGTCCAGGGCATAACGTGCGAAACTCCCGCTACGAGCGACTGTTCTCAAAACGCTCAACACTACCTCTAGGGTCGGACGGTCACGAATGGAAAGCGGCAGTTATCTCGCAGTCATCAAAGTCGTCGGGGTCGGCGGCGGTGGAACCAACGCGGTTAACCGCATGGTCGACGCGGGCCTGCGCGGGGTCGAGTTCATCGCGTGCAATACCGACGCCCAGGCGCTCGCCATGTGCGACGCCGACATCAAGCTCAACATCGGCCACGAGCTCACCAAAGGTCTCGGCGCTGGCGCCAATCCGGACATCGGCCAGGGCGCGGCGGCCGAGTCGCGCGACGAGATCAAGGAGGCGCTGAAGGGCGCCGACATGGTGTTCGTCACCGCCGGCGAAGGCGGCGGCACGGGCACCGGCGCGGCGCCGGTGATCGCCGAGATCGCAAAGAACGAGATCGGCGCGCTGACCGTCGGGTGCGTCACGCGGCCGTTCGCGTTCGAGGGCACCCAGCGCGCCCGCCAGGCCCAGGAGGGGATCCAGAAGCTGCGCGAGCACGTCGACACGCTGATCGTGATCCCCAACGAGAAGCTGCTGGCGATCGTCGAGCGGCGGACCACGATCCTCGACGCGTTCCGGGAGGCCGACAACGTTCTGCGCCAGGGGGTTCAGGGAATCACCGACCTGATCACCATCCCCGGGCTGATCAACCTCGACTTCGCCGACGTCCGCACGATCATGCACGACGCCGGGACGGCGCTGATGGGCATCGGCACCACGGGCGGCGAGAACCGCGCCGCCGAGGCGGCCAAGGCCGCGATCTCATCGCCGCTGCTCGAGGAGTCCGTGGAGGGCGCCACCGGGATCCTGCTCAACATCACGGGCGGGCACGACCTGGGGCTGTTCGAGGTCAACGAGGCGGCGGAGATCGTCCAGAGCGCGGCGGACCAGAACTCGAACATCATCTTCGGCGCGGTCATCGACGACTCGATGGGCGATGAGGTGCGCGTGACCGTGATCGCGACCGGATTCGACCACCGCTACTCACGGCCGAGCCAGGCCCGCGAGACGACGCGGCGTGCCCGGCGCGATCGCGACGTGACGATGGACGACGATCAGCGCTCCTCGCTCGAGATCCGCGACGACGAGATCGACATTCCGTCGTTCCTCAAGGATCGCTGAGACTCGTAAGCGAGGGTCCCGGCGCGCGGGCGTGGACGCCCGCGTTGGCGTCATCGCCTAATCGGGCGAGGCGTGTACTAGCCTGCAGTTCCGGTGTCGTCGACGACCGAACTACGCCGGACCCCGCTCTACCAGAGACATGCTGATCTGGGGGCCAAGCTCGTGCCGTTCGCGGGCTGGGAGATGCCCGTGCAGTACGCGGGCATTCGTGAGGAGCACGCGGCCGTCCGGACCAATGCGGGCGTGTTCGACGTCTCACACATGGGCGAGGTCGAGACGCGTGGTCCGGACGCTCTGAGGTTCCTCCAGCACCTCCTGTCCAACGACCTCCGCCGGATGCCGGAGGGCGGCGCGCAGTACAGCGTGATGTGCAAGGAGGACGGAGGGGTGCTCGACGACCTGTTCACCTACCGCCTGGCCGACTGCGAGTTCCTGACCGTGACCAACGCGGCCAACCACGAGAAGGACCTGGCGTGGCTGCAGGAGCAAGCCGGGGGATTCGATGTCGACGTGATAGACGCGGCGGCCAAGTTCGCGATGCTGGCCGTCCAGGGTCCGAATGCGCGCCGACTCGTGCATGGGCTTACCGACGGCAACCTGCCGTCGCGCTTCCACGTCTGCCAGCGCACCGTGGCCGGTGTCGCGATGCTGGTGTGCGGCACCGGCTATACGGGCGAGGACGGGGTGGAGCTGCTGCTCGATCCCGAGCACGCGCCGGTGGTGTGGGACGCGCTGCTCGAGGCCGGCGCCGCGCCGGTCGGGCTGGGCGCGCGCGACACGCTGCGCATGGAGGTGTGCTTCCACCTGTACGGCAACGACCTGAGCGAGGAGCGCGGACCGATCGAAGCCGGGCTCGGCTGGTGCTGCAAGGAGGCAACGGGCTTCATCGGCTCCGAAGCGATCGCCCAAGCGCGAGCGGAGGGGACGGCCGAGAAACTCGTGCCGTTCGTGATCGAGGGCCAGGGCATCGCACGCCAGGGCAACCCGGTGATAGGTGGCGGCGAGGTGACGAGCGGCACGTTCTCACCGTGTCTGGAGCGAGGCATCGGGATGGCGTACGTTTCGAGGGACCGCGCGGAGCCGGGAACGCACTTCGAGATCGATGTGCGCGGCCGGATCCGGCCTGCGGTCGTCGAGCGCAAGCCTCTATACACAAAGGGAGCCTAGATTCAATGGCCGACGCGAGCTATCCGGACGACCTGAGGTACCACGCCGAGCACGACTGGGCGCGGATCGACGGAGACAGCGCCACCTTCGGCATCACCTGGTATGCCCAGGATGCCCTGGGTGAGGTGGTCTTCTATGACGCGCCGGAGGTCGGGGCCACGATCAGCAAGGACCAGGCGTACACCGAGGTGGAGTCGGTCAAGGCGGTATCCGATGTGATCGCTCCGCTGTCGGGCGAGGTCATCGCGATCAACGACGTGCTGGCCGACAAGCCCGAGACGATCAACGAGGATCCCTACGGCGACGGCTGGCTGGTCAGGGTCAAGCTGTCTGACCCGTCCGAGGTGGACTCGTTGATGGATGCGACCGAGTACCAGGCAACGCTTGAGTAGAAACGACCGGCTATGACTCGCTACACGTCCGCCACCGACGCCGACCGCGAGGAGATGCTCGCGACGATCGGCGTGGCATCGGTGGAGGAGCTGTTCGCGGACATTCCCGAGAGCCTGCGCCTGAACCGCGAGCTGGCCCTGGGCGATGGACTTTCCGAGCACGAGGTGTTCGAGGAGTTCCGCGCGCTCGCTGCGCGCAATACCAGTTCAGAGGATGAGATCAGCTTCCTGGGCGCCGGTATGTACGACCACTATGTGCCGGCGCTCATCGACTCGATCATCATGCGCTCGGAGTTCCTGACGCCGTACACGCCGTATCAGCCCGAGATCTCCCAGGGCGGTCTGCAGGCGATGTTCGAGTACCAGACGGCGATCTCCGAGCTGACCGGTCTGCCCATCTCGAACGCCTCCGTGTACGAAGGACCGAGCGCGGTGGCTGCCGCCGGCTACGTGGCCAAGCACACCAACAACCGCCGCCGGTTCGTGGTCTCCCGTGGCGTGCACCCGCACTCACGCGAGACCCTGCGCACGCACGCGCACGCGTGGGGGATGGAGGTCGTGGAGGCGCCGCTCGACGCCGGCGCCACCCGCCTCCCGGAGCTCGGCGACGACGTCAGCGCGGTGATCGTCCAGCAGCCGAACTTCCTGGGGGCGGTGGAGGATCTGGCGAGCATCGCGCAGCCTGCGCACGGTGCGGGCGCGCTCGTGATCGCTGCGTGTGACCCGCTTCCGCTCGCGCTTCTGAAGACGCCGGCGGAGTGTGGCGTGGACATTGCGGTCGGCGAGGGCCAGTCGTTGGGCAACCGGCTTGATTTTGGGGGCCCGTCGTTCGGGTTCTTCGCCGCCACCGAGGCGCTGATGCGGCGCATACCGGGGCGCATAGCCGGCGAGACCATCGACGTGGACGGCAAGCGCGGCTTCGTGCTCACCCTCCAGACCCGCGAGCAACACATCCGGCGCGAGAAGGCCACCTCGAACATCTGCACCGCCCAGGCGCTCAATGCGCTGGCCGGCGTGATCTACCTGAGCTGGCTGGGCCGGCGCGGCATCGTCGAGCTCGTGGAGCTCATGCTCCAGCGCACGGCCTACGCGCGCGAGCGGCTGACCGCGATCGCGGGCGTGACCGAGCTACACGATCGACCCGTGGTGCGTGAGTTCGCGGTCGAGCTCGGGGCGCCCGTGGGGGCGGTGATCGCGCGCTGCCGCGAGCAGGGCATCAATCCCGGCTATCCGCTGTGGCGCGATTACCCGGAGCACGCGGACGGGCTGCTCGTCGCGATCACCGAGCGGCGGACCAAGGCCGATATCGACCGGCTGGCGGACGTTCTGGGCGCCGCAGTGAGCGCTGAGCGCGAAGCGGTGGGGGTGTCCACGTGATCCGCGAGGCCGACGACACCCTGACGATCTACGAACGCTCAAAGGCGGGTCGGCGGGCGTTCGTGGCGCCGGTACTCGACGTCCCACCCCGCTCGCTCGACGAGTTGCTCCCGGCCGCGCTCCGCCGCGCCGAGCCGGCGCGCCTGCCTGAGGTCGCCGAGCCCGAGATCGTGCGCCACTACAACCGCCTGTCCAAGCGGAACTTCGACCTCGACACCGGCTTCTATCCGCTCGGCTCGTGCACGATGAAGCACAACCCCAAGCTGCACGAGCGAATCGCAGCGCTCCCGGGCCATGCCCGGATGCACCCCCTCCAGGATCCGAGTGCCGCCCAGGGTGCGCTCGAGCTCATGTGGCGGCTGCAGGAGGCGCTTGGGGAGATCGCGGGCCTGCCGCACGTTTCACTCCAACCGTCCGCGGGTTCTCAGGGCGAGTTGGCCGGGGTTCTTTTGACGCGGGCGTTCCACGAGGACCGGGGGGAGCACCGGACCAAGGTGCTGACCCCCGACACCGCACACGGCACCAACCCGGCGACGGTGACGATGGGCGGCTACGAGGTGGTCAAGGTGAGGAGCGATGCGAGCGGCAACGTCGACCTCGACGACCTGCGGGCCAAGGCCGACGAGGATGTGGCCTGCCTGATGCTCACCAATCCCTCGACGCTCGGGCTGTTCGAGACCGGGATCGAGGAGATCGAGCGGATCGTCCACGGCGTCGGCGCCACGCTCTACTACGACGGCGCGAACCTGAACGCGATCATGGGCATCAGCCGCCCGGGCGACATGGGGTTCGACATCGTGCATTTCAACTTGCACAAGTCGTTTACCCAGCCGCACGGTGGCGGAGGTCCGGGTGCCGGCCCGGTGGCCGTGTCCGAGCGGATCGAGCCGTACCTGCCGCGGCCCCAGGTGATCCGGCGAGGAGTGACCGGGAACGGTGCCGAGCCGTTTTACGACCTCGATTACGATCGGCCCAAGTCGATCGGGCGCCTGCGCGGTTTTCAGGGCAACTACGGAGTGTTCGTGCGCTCGTACGCCTACATCCGCTCGCTCGGCGCGCCCGGATTGCGTGACGCCTCGGAGACCGCGGTGCTGAACGCCAACTACCTGCTCGCTCGCCTGCGCCGCGAGGGCGTCATGGAGTACCTGCCGGCCGCCTACGACCGGCTCTGCATGCACGAGTTCGTCCTCTCCGGCGAGCCGATGCGCCGCCAGCTCCAGATCAAGACGCTCGATCTGGCCAAGCGACTGCTCGACCATGGCGTGCACCCGCCGACGGTCTACTTCCCGCTGATCGTCGAGGAGGCGCTGATGGTCGAGCCGACGGAGACCGAGACCAAAGAGACGCTCGACCACTTCGCCGAGATCGTGGCCGAGATCCTGCGCGAGGCTCGCGAGGACCCGTCGGTGGCCCAGCATGCGCCGTATACGACGCCCGTCCGCCGGCTGGATGAGGCGGGGGCCGCGCGGCGACCGGTCGTCCGCCAGACGATGAACCCGGTGTCGTCGGCCGCATGAGATTCGTCATCTTCGGCGCCGGCGCGATCGGCGGCGTCGTCGGCGCAAGGCTGCACCAGTCCGGCCATGACGTGGCGCTGATCGCGCGCGGGTCCCATTACGAGGTGATCCGCGAGCGGGGGCTGACGCTCGAGACGCCCGCCGGCAGCACAGTGCTCCAGATCGCCGTGGCCGACGCTCCGGCCGCGGTGGAGTGGAGCGGGGAGGATGTCGTCATGCTGGCCGTGAAGGGCCAAGACACGGCCGGCGCGCTGCTGGCGTTGCGATCCGCAGCTCCTTGGAGCACTCCGGTCGTGTGCGTGCAGAACGGCGTCGACAACGAGCGAAGCGCGCTTCGCCTGTTCCCGAATGTGTACGGCGCGGTGGTGATGTCACCTACCGCGCATCTCGAGCCCGGAGTCGTCCAGGCGTACGGCAGCCGGGGGACCGGCGTGATCGACGTCGGGCGCTACCCGAGCGGCGTGGACACGGTGTGCGAGGAGATCGCTGGCGCGCTGAGCGCCTCGGACTTCAGCTCGCGAGGGCGGCCCGACATCATGCGCTTCAAGCACGCCAAGCTGCTCGGGAACCTGCTCAACGCCGTCGACGCGCTCTGCGAGCCAGGGTCGTCGGCCGGCGAGCTGAGCGAGCTCGCGCAGGAGGAGGGCAAGGCCGCGCTGAATGCGGCCGGGATCGAGTTCGTGGCCGACGAGGTCAACGACGTCGCGAAACGGTGGCAGCAGCTCGACCTAAAGCCGATCGCCGGCCGCGAGCGAGCCGGCTCATCGACCCGGCAGAGCCTCGTCCGCGGCGCCGGCGCCGTCGAGACCGACTACCTGAACGGCGAGATCTCACTGATCGGCAGGCTGCACGGCGTGCCCACGCCGATCAACGACGCGTTGTGCCGGCTGTCCAACCTCGCCGTGCGCGAGCGCTGGGCGCCGCGGACGCTGTCCGCTGACGAGGTCCTGGCCGAGGCAAATGGATCCGTTCGTCGCTGACGGCGCCGCCGAGATCGCGTCCCGGTCCGAACGCGAGCTCGAGGCGCTGGTCGCGGTGTCGTCGCCCTCGGGCGACGTCGACGGGGCCGAGGAGGCGATCGCGCTCTGCGCGGCGTTCCTGCCGCCGCAGGCGACCGTCGAGCGGGTGCCCTCCTCGACGTCCGGCAGCGCGCCCGACATGCTGGCCCGAATCCGCGGCCGTGGATCCGGACGCGTGCTGCTGCTTGGGCACGTCGACACCGTCATCGGGCATTCCTCGCACGCCCCGCTCCGCCGCGAGGGCGAGCGGCTGTACGGCCCGGGGGCGGTCGACATGAAGGGCGGCGACGTGCTCGCGCTCGGGGTGGCCCGGGCGCTCGCCCCGCACCCGGACGCGTTCGACGAGGTGGCACTGCTGCTCGTCACCGACGAGGAATGGCGGGTGGAGCCGTTCCGGCACGTGGAGCGCTTCGCCTCATATGACGCATGCCTGTGCTTCGAGGGCGGCCAGCTCGCCGCCGACGGCGAGGAGGGCGTGGTCGTGCAGCGCAAGGCGGCGGGGACGATGCGGGTGGCCGCCACCGGGCGCGCGTCGCACTCCGGTAGCGCCCCCGACCAGGGCCGGAACGCGCTGCTGGCGCTGGCGGCGACCGCGATCGAGATCGCCAAGCGTCATGACCCGGGTGGCGACGAGCGCCTCAGTGTGGTCCCCACCGTGGTGCGGTCGGGCGATGCGTTCAACGTCGTGCCGGCCGGTGGCGAGCTGCTGTTCGACATGCGAGCCGATCGCAGCGAGTCGTTCAATGCCGTGTGCGCCGCCGTCCCCGACGAGCTCGACGGCGTGGCCCTCGACGTTGCCCTGCAGCGGGTATGGCCCGGGATGGACTCGCGCGCGGCGACGCGGGGACTGCTGGAGCGAGCCAGCGCCCGGCTGGGGCGCCCGATCGCCGGCGTGTCGCGGGGGGGCGCGAGCGACGCCAGCCACTTCGCGCCGAACATCCCGCTCACCGTGGACGGGCTCGGCCCGCGCGGCGGCGCTGCCCACAATCCCGGCGAGTTCGTGCTCGCCCCGTCGTTCCGCCAACGTGCCGAGGTGGCGCTGGCGCTTGCGGCCGAGGTGCTCGGGCTGGGCCGCCCCGCCGGCGCGCCCCTGGATTCTTAGTCGAACCTTCATCGGTTCGGCTGGGCACCTGCGATCCTTTGCCTGTGAGCACGAGCACCCCAACCCGTCCTCCCACTCGGAACCCTCTGAAAGGGGGCAAGGCCCAGCTCCAGCGCGAGGGGGTGGCCGTGCTGGTGGGAATCATCGCGTTCATGTGGCTGATCGAGGCGATCAACACGCTGGACTCCAACCGCCTCGACAACGACGGCATCTGGGCCCGCAACGTCGACCACCTTTGGGGGATCTTCACCGCCCCGTTCATCCATCTCAGCTGGCAGCACCTGATCGCGAACACGATCCCGTTCGCGTTCATGGGTCTGATCATCGCGCTGCACGGCGCGCGCCGGCTTCTCCAGGTGACCGCGATCGTGATCGTCGTCGGCGGGCTGGGGACGTGGCTCGTGGCTCCGTCGCACTCGGTCACCGACGGTGCCAGCGGCGTGGTCTTCGGCTATGCCACCTACCTCTTCGCACGCGGCTTCTTCAACCGCAGCGTGCTCGAGCTTCTCACCGGCCTGGTCGTGGGTGCGATCTGGGGCGGGGCGCTGGTGTCGAGCGTCGTGCCCCACTCGGGGATCTCGTGGCAGGGACACGTGTGCGGGGCGATCGGCGGCGTGGTGGCGGCGTATCTGCTGCGGCGCGACCGGCCGGCCAAGTCCCCGTCCGGGCCGACGAACCCGCTCGACCGCGCCATCACGGCCTAGTCCTCGCCCGCCCCCACGGGGTAATCGCCGCCTGAGCCCAGGCTAACCCGCACGGGGCAAATTCCAGCATTACAGGCCACCCGCCGGGGTTAATGTCGGATTCTGCCTTTCCACGAGGCATTTTCCTGCTCTAGCCGAAACCCCGGCCGCCAATGCTGGAATTTGCCCGTGCGGCGCCCGGTGCGAGCGGCGTTTTTTGTGGGCGCCGCCGTCGGCTGACCGGCTAGCCTCCAACCCGTGCGGATCTTCTCGGGCATCCAGCCGACCGGGCGCAAGCACCTCGGCAACTACATCGGCGCGATCGAGCAGTGGGTCGCCGGTCAGGACCGCGGCGAGGCGATCTACTGCCTGGTCGACGCTCATGCGATCACGGTCGCCTACGAGCCCGCCGCACTGCGCGAAGCGGTGTACGACACTGGGGCCATCCTGCTCGCTGCCGGGCTCGACCCGGACCGCTGCATCTTCTTCCGCCAGAGCGACGTCCAGGAGCACACCGAGCTCTGCTGGCTGCTCTCGAGCGTCACGTCGTTCGGCGAGCTGAACCGCATGACCCAGTTCAAGGACAAGGCCGGCTCCCAGCGCGACCTCGTGAGCGCCGGCCTCTTCTTCTATCCGGTCCTCCAGGCTGCCGATGTGCTCGCGTACCGCGCACACGAGGTGCCGGTCGGCGAGGACCAGCGCCAGCACGTCGAGCTCATGCGCGACGTGGCCGAGCGCTTCAACGCTCGCTTTGGCGAGACGCTGGTCGTGCCCGAGGTCAGAGTCCCGGAGGTCGGCGCCCGGATCATGGACCTCCAGGTCCCCGACAAGAAGATGTCGACCACCGGCGGCAGCCCCCAGGGCACGGTGCTGGTGCTCGACGAGCCGGAGACGATCGTCAAGAAGTTCCGCTCAGCGGTGACCGATTCGGGGACCGAGGTCGTCCGCGCCCCGGACAAGGCCGGTATCTCCAACCTCATCGACATCCTCGCCGCGGTTCGCCGCATCACGCCCGAAGAGGTCGAACAGACGTTCGACGGCTCCGGATACGGCGCGCTCAAGCAGGCGGTAGGCGACGCAGTGGTCGAGTATCTGGCCCCCGTGCGGGAGCGCTACGAGACGCTGCGGGCCGACGAGCCCGCGTTGGAGCGGATCCTCGAACAGGGGGCCGAGAAGGCCCGAGCCATCGCTTCGGAAACCATGCTCGACGTCCGCGCGGCCATGGGCGTGGGACCGGTCCGGCCCCGACAGTAGCCTGCCGACGATGCGGGTTGCCGACCTCGAGCTCGATCTCGACGTATTCGCCGGGCCCTTCGACCTGCTCCTGACGCTGGTCCTGCGCGAGGAGATCGATCTGCTCGAGGTCGATCTGGCCGATGTGGTGATCGCCTACATCGACCACCTCGAGAGCCGCGGCGAGCTTGACCTCGAGGCCGCCACCGAGTTCTTGGTCCTGATTGCGGCTCTGCTCGAGCTGAAGTCCCGGCTGCTGCTGCCGGGCGAGGAGATCGATGAGCTGATCGAGCTCGAGCCGGGCGAGGCCGCCGAGGAACTCCTGGCCCGGTTGCTCGACGCCCAGCGCTACCGGTCCGCGTCGGCCCACCTGCGCGAGCGGCTGGCTGCCGAGGAGGGCCACCGCTTCCGTCAGGCTCCGCTTCCGCCGGGACTCCGCCGGGCGTCGCTGGGCGAGGCGCACGCCGTCTACAACCCGGTCACGCTCGGCGAGGCGATCGGGACGTTGCTCGTCGTGCCCGAGCCGGTCGACGTCCGCCACATGGTGGGCTCGCGCGTGACCGTGACCGAGCGCCTCGTGCATTTGCGGGCGCTGCTGCGGCGGGGGCGCTTCAACTTCGACGAGGCGGTCGCACGGGCGGACCGGGTGACCGTCGCGGTGACGTTGTACGCGGTGCTCGAGCTCTACAAGCAGGGAGAGCTGACCTGGACCCAGGAGGAGCCGTTCGCCGAGATCACGATCGAGCCCCGGCAGGCCGGCCGCGTGAACGGCGCGATGGCGGCCCCGGAGAGGCTGACCGCATGAGTCTGCCACTCGAGTCGACCGTCGAGGCGCTGCTGTTCCTGAGCGCCGACCCAGTGCGGGCCGAGGCGCTGGCCGCGGCCACCGGGGCCGAGCTGCACGAGGTCGTCTCCGCGCTCGAGCGATTGCGCGAGCACTACGAGTTCGAGCGTCGAGGGCTGCTACTGCGCGAGCTGTCCGGAGGATGGGTCCTGTCGACGCATCCGGAGGCGGAGCCCGCAGCCCGCCAGCTGCTGGCGAAACCTCGCACGCCGCCGCTCACGCCGGCGCAGGCCGAGACGCTCGCGATCGTCGCCTACCTGCAACCGGTCTCTCGCCCCGAGATCGCCCGGATCCGGGGCGTGAACGCCGAGTCCGCCGCGGCCACGCTGCTCGAGCGGGGCCTGGTCGAGGAGGGCGGGCGCTCGCAGTTCGGCGCCGTCCTGTATCGCACCACCGACCTGTTCCTGCGGCTGTTCGGACTGGGGTCGCTCGACGAGCTGCCCGAGCTCAGCGCGTTCGATCCCTCGCCCGAGCTCGAGGCCGAGCTACGCGAGCGGCTGCTGCAGGCCGGAGAGGCTCGCGCCGCCGGGTGACTCCAAGCGCGCGGGCGCCAGCGCCCGGCGGCGGCCGATCACCTAGGGTCAACGGGCCCGATTCGACTCCCGTTCGACACGTACGAGGTCAGCGAGACCGCGGGCACTGGGACCGACCTCGCCGACTACTCGACCGAGATCACCTGCATCGACGAGCACGGCAGCTAGTGCCCCCCAATCACGCAGGCACGACGTCGCCCCGCGCCGCGAGCTGACCGCACGCAGCGTCGATCTCACGGCCGCGGGTGAGGCGGACGGTGGCGCTGAGCCCCTGGCGCTCGAGCTCCTCCCGGAAGGCCGCGATCGCCTTGGGACTCGATCCGGCGAAGCCCGAGTCGGTCGGGTTGTACGGGATCAGGTTGACCTTGAACGTGCGCGGGTCGAGCACTGATGCAAGTTGCGCCGCCTGCGCGAACGAGTCGTTGACGCCGGCCAGCATCACGTACTCGACGAACACCTTGCGTCGCTTGCGCGCGTAGTAAGCCTCGCAAGCGGCGATCACGTCCGCCAGCGGGTAGCGCTCGTTGACCGGCATCAGCTCGGAGCGGAGCGCCGGATCCGCGGCGTGCAGGGAGAGCGCCAGGCGGATCGGCATCGGGTCCTCGGCCAGGCGCTCGATCCCGGGAATCCAGCCGATGGTCGAGATCGCCGTGCGCCGGTGACCGATGCCGAGGTCAGGAAGGCGCCGACACGCGGTCAGCACGTTATCGAGGTTCATCATCGGCTCGCCCATGCCCATGAACACGGCGTGGTCGACCGAGCCGAGCCGGCGGAAGTGAAGCGCCTGGTCGACGATCTCCCAGGCCGTCAGGTTGCGCCCAAAGCGCATCTGCCCGGTGGCACAGAACGTGCAGGTGAGCGGGCAGCCCGACTGCGAGGACAGGCAGATCGAGCGCCGGCCGTCGCGGTAGACCATCAGCACCGCCTCGACCGGGCGGCCGTCGGCGGTGCGAAACAGCGCCTTGACCGTTCCGTCGGAGGCGTGAGCCTCGTTCTCGACGGTCAACGTCGAGAACGGCACGGCGTCGGCGAGGGACGCGCGCAGGCCGCGCGGCAGGTCGGACATCTCATCGAAGGCCGTCGCGCCGCGCGCTGCCCACCGCCACACCTGGCCGGCTCGGTAGCGCGGCTCGCCTAGGTCGGCGAGCTTTTCCTCGAGTACGTTGAGATCCACGGTGTCTATGGTGGCAGGCGACTGCAATGCGGCTGGCCAAGTACCTTGCGAGAGCCGGTGTCGCCTCGCGCCGCGCCAGCGAGGAAATCATCCGTGCCGGCCGAGTCACCGTTGACGGCGAAACGATCACCGATCCGGCGCGCGACGTTGGGTCAGACGACGCCGTGGCGGTGGACGGCAAGCCGGTGGCCCACGGCGTCCCCGAGCGCGTGGTGTACGCGCTAAACAAGCCGGCCGGCGTCGTCTCGACGGCGCGCGACCCCCAGGGCCGGCCGACCGTGGTGTCGCTCGTCCCGCAGACGGAGCGGCTCTACCCGGTGGGGCGGCTCGACATCGACACCACCGGGCTGATCCTGCTCACCAACCAGGGCGAGCTCGCGCACCGGCTCACCCATCCGAGCTTCGAGGTCGAGAAGACCTACCGCGTGCTGGTCGGCGGACCGGCCGTCGAGGAGCGGGTGCTCCGCGTGCTCGGCGAGGGGATTGAACTCGAGGACGGGCGCACCGCGCCGGCTCGGGTCCGTCGGGTATCCGCCGACACGATCGAGATCACTATCCACGAGGGCCGCAAGCGACAGGTCAAGCGGATGTGCGAGGCGGTCGGCCACCCGGTGAAGCGGCTCGAGCGAATCCGCTTTGGCCCGCTCGAGCTCGGCGAGTTGCCGCGCGGACGGTGGCGCAAGCTGAGCGACCCCGAGATCGACGCGCTGATGGCCGCGAGCGAGCCGGCTCGTTAACGCTGGATCAGAAGCTCGTCGTTGACCAGATGGGTGCTGGTCAGCACCCGGGAGATCTCGCTCTGGGTGAGCCGAACCGGGTGCGAAGCGACCATGCGCAGGATCGAGAACCGAAGCTCGTGGCGCAGCGACACCACGTGAAACCCGGTGACCGGGTAGCTCGCCTGCATCTGCGACGGCCACAGGTTGCAGGCCGATCCCCACCAGCAGAAGCCCGCGCTCGCCGGTGAGGTGAACGACACGACGTCGAACTCGCGCACGCTGACGGGGACCGGATCGTGGCCACGCCAAAAAGCGAGCCTCGGCATGTAGAGCGACAGCGGCAGCAGGTCCTTGTAGTGCTGGACGAGGATCACGCGGGGAATGGCATGCCCGCCCACCCCCCCTTGGTCGAGCGCGGTGGCCACGACCCGCCAGTCCGGACGCTCGAGGTTGCGATCGAAGGCGACGGCTCCCGCCGTTATCAGCCCCATCACGCACAGGAGCGCGGCGGCGAGCGCGCCGAGCGCCCGCGGGCCCGGCGCGGCCAGGCCGCCGGCGACGAGTAGCGCACAGGCCGGCCAGAGCGCGAGCATGTTGCGGGTCAGCAGGTCGTCGAAGCCGACCGCCACCAGCGCCAGGCTGAGGACGAAGCCGGCCAGCGCGAGCCCGCCGGCGAGCAGTGCGCCCCGTCGCTCCGCGACGGGAGACCGAGTCACGAGCAGTACCAGCGCGAGGAGCACGATCGCGATCGCCACCGGCTCGAATACGCCGTGCGCGGGACCGGCGAACCCGGCCACGAACTGGGGCACGATCTGGCCGAGCCGCCGACCGAACGGCGAGTTATGAATCCAGTTGCCCTTACCGGTGCCGTGCTGAGAGATGGCGAGCGGGATCAGGCCCAGACCGCACAGGCCGACCAGCGCGAACGCAAGCTGTACCGAGCGGCGGTGGCGGTGGACGACGAGCAGCCAGATCGCTTCGGGCACGACGGCTAGGACCGCGTAGTAGTGCGTGGCCAGTGCCAGACCACAGGCGATCACCCAGGCCGCCAACGAGCGCGGCGTCGGACGCGCGCGGGCGTACGCGAACGCGAGCAGCGACACGCTCGCCATCAGCGCGAGCATCTCGTACGAGCGCGCCTCCTGCGAGTACCAGATGAGCAGCGGGCTGCAAGTGGCAAGCGCCGCGGCGATCAACCCGCCGCGGCGCGATACGAGCTTTGCGCCCGCGCCGTACACCACCGGCACCAGCAACACCCCGCACGCCGCCGAGAGCGAGCGCAGGGGCGCCTCGCTGTAGCCGAATACACGTGCCCACACCCACGCCACGCAGTAGTAGAGCGGAGGAGTGGACTCGGTCTGCGGGATCAATCCGAGCATCTTGCCCGGGGAGAAGTGGACGAGCAGCGCGGTGTTCGCCTCGTCGAACCAGAAGCCCTGATGCCCGAGCCGGTAGAAGCGCAACACGGCCGCGAGCACGGTCAGCGCCACCACGGCGGTCACCGTGGGATCAGCGAGCAGCGCGCGAGTGCGCGCGATCGGCGCGCGGCCCGCCGGATGGCGCAGGTCGGGTGCGGCCGTGCCGACGCTCACGGGGCGGGATGTTAGGCCTAACGACTACGCTGGAACGGCGGCGCGGCACCTGGCTGGCCGCAACCCCTTAACGAGATTTCAACCCGTGTCTACAGCGACCATACTGCCCGCAGGGCAGTATTTCTGAGTGATGCGACAGGACGCTGGCCAGATTGAAGCAGCCTCGGCGCTCGCGCCTGCCGGAAACGGCGCGGGCGTGCTTGCCGCGACCGCGGTCGGAGCCGGAGAGGCGAAGGCAAGCGTCTCGCTGCCCGGACTCCCTTCGCTCCGGCTACCGGCGCTGCACGTGCCGCAGGCGGTGCGCCGCCCGCGCGCGGGACGGATCGCGCTCGCCTCGATCGTCGTGTGCTTGCTGGCGCTGGTGTTGTACGCCACCGGCGGCCCGACCGTGCTCACGCCACGCTCGAGCGAGATCTTCGCCTCGTGGGAGGCGGGTCCGCTATACGGGCTCGCCGGCGGTCTGGGCGCCAGCGCGCACGCGCTCGCGTATGGGCTGAGCGCCCTGATCCTCATCATGCTGGCCGCCTACGGCGTGGCGCTCGCGGCGATACGCACGCTGTCGACGCGGATGATCGTCGCGTGCATCGTGGCCGCGCACGTGATCCTCTTGCTCGGGCCGCCGTTCCAGCTAACCGACATGGGCAACTACCTCGGGTACGCGCGCCTCGGCGGGCTGCACGGGTTGAACCCATACACGCACGTGATCGGCCAGGAGATGCACGACCCGGTCTATCACCTGGCCACGTGGCTCAACCTGCACAGCCCGTACGGCGAGCTGTTCACGGCGCTCAGCTATCCGTTGGCCTGGCTACCGCTGCCCGTCGCCTACTGGATCGTCAAGGTCGCCACGGTGACACTCAGCCTCGTGTTCATCGCGCTCGTCTGCGATTGCGCGCGCCGCCTGGGCCGCGATCCGCGCTACGCCGCGGTGCTCGTCGGGCTCAACCCGATCTATCTGGTGTACGCGGTGGGGGGCTTCCACAACGACTTCTTCATGCTCGTGCCATCGACGGGCGCGATCGCGCTGTTGCTGCGCCGGCGCGACCGCTCGGCCGGCGCCCTGCTGATGGTCGCCGTCGCGGTGAAGTTCACCGCTGTGCTGCTGCTGCCGTTCCTGCTCGTCGGCGCGCGCACGTCCGTGCGGCGGCGGGCGATCATCGTCGGGGCGGTACTCGCGGCGATTCCGCTGATCGCGATGAGCCTGGCCCTATTCGGGTTGTCACTGCCCAACCTGTCTCAGCAGGGGACGCTGCTGACGCCGTTCAGCTTCCCGAACCTGTTCGGATACGCGATCGGCGTCGGCGGTGGCGCCCCAGCGCTGCTGCGGCTGGCCGATGTCGTGCTGGTCCTCGTCGTCGTGTGGCTGGTGCGCCGGCGCGGCGACTGGCTGAGCCACGCCGGGTGGGCGACGCTGGCCCTGATCGCCAGCCTCGCCTGGGTCATGCCCTGGTATGTGATCTGGGTCCTGCCGCTGGCGGCGCTTGGATCGAGCGTCCGCCTGCGACGCACGGCGCTGGCGCTGACGGTGTTCCTGGTGATCACGTTCCTGCCCTCATCGGGAAAGGTGTGGGGCCTGGTGCACTTCAATCCGCTGAGCGGCTCCGCCGGCCAGGCCTCGCTGAACCTTCAGTCCAAGCTATCTTCGTATCCGTGACGCGTCGTGCGGGCGCACTCGCACGACACCAGCCCAAACAGCTGAACCCACCGCCTCGCAGGACCGCCGGGGCACGGTTAGGCGAAACTCCCGCCGCCGCTCTGGGTTTACGCCGTAATTATTAGGATCCTGTTAGCGTCGCCCGTCGATGCGCCTTGAAATCGAGCAGATCGACCGTGGTGGAGCGGGTCCGGCATCGGATCTGCCGCCCGTCCGCGTCGAGCCCCGCCGGCGCCGCCGCGTCGACCGGTTCGAGCTCGGAGTGCTCGCGGTGTTCTCCTTGGTGTCGGTGTGGGTGCTCGCCATCGACGTGTGGCGCGTCGCGTTCGACGGGGCCGTGTGGACCGGGACCGACGGCGTCTACATCGTCGACCAGATGCAGTATCTGGCCTGGATTCAGGACGCCTCGCATCAGCTGCTGGTCTCGAACCTGTTCGTGCTGCGCTCGACGCCGGCCGACTACTTCCAGCCGGCGGTCGTGATCTCCGGCGCGCTCACGGCGCTCGGGATGGCGCCGTGGGTGTCGCTGCTTTTGTGGAAGCCGGTCGCGGTGCTCGCCTTCTTCTTCGCCGTGCGCGCGTACGCACGGCGCAGCCTGGCCGGCGTTTGGCCGCGCCGGGTGGCGTTGGTGTTGACCCTGTTCTTCGGCTGTTACACGTACTTCTACGGGAGTTGGAGTGTGCTCGGCGACCTCTTCCCAGGGTTCCTGAGCTGGGGCTACGTATTCGCTCTGATGGGACTTGCCGCCATGGTGTGGGCGCTGGTGGCTTACGACGAGGCGCGCCTGAACGGCCACCGGTGGTGGCTGCCGGGACTGCTCGGCGCGCTGGCCACGCTGCTGCACCCGTGGAACGGCGAGCTCCTCATCTTCCTGATCCTGGCGGCCGAAGCGGTCCTGCTGGCGCTCGGGCGCTACCGGCGCGATCACCTCAGGCTGACGGTGGCCACCGTGATCGCCACCGGCGTCCCCATCCTCTACCTGGCGGTCCTCGACAAGGCGGATCTGAACTGGAACCTCGCCCAGGCGGCGAGCAAGCACAGCTTCCCCTTCACTGGGATTCTGATCGCCGTCCTGCCGCTGCTGCTGCCGGCGCTGGTCGCCTACCGCACGCGGCCGGCCACCTTCCTGGCCGCCGCCACCCGCTGCTGGCCGGTGGCCGCCTTCGGGATCTACCTGCTGTCCGGAACGAGCCTCGGCGGGGCGCCGCTCCATGCCTTCCAGGGGATCACACTCCCGCTCGCCGTGCTGGCGGTGGAGGGACTGCAACTGCTCGGCTGGCGCCGCTTGCGTCACCCGATGCTGATCGGGGCGGTCGCGATCGGGCTGTTCACGATCCCCGCCACCGTCAAGGAAATGAATATCGCCCACCAGCTGGCGGCACCGACGCCGGAGAACGCGAACTTCATCCGGCCCGATGAGAACGCGGCGCTCAACTACCTGGCGAGTGACAAGGAGCCGGGGGGCGTGCTCACGCGCAGCTATCTCGGCTCGGTCGTCCCCGGCCGGACCGGCCGCCACACCTACATCGGCGACTGCGAGTGGTCAGAGCCGGGCTGCCTGAGCCTGACCTGGAACGCCCAGGCGCTGTTCAGCGGAACGCTCTCGCAGTCCGTGTCGCGGCGTTTCGTGCTCTCGAGCGGCGCCCGCTTCCTGCTATCGGACTGCGAGACCACCGCCGACATACCGAAGCTGCTCGGCCCGGTCATCCGCTCGACGCACACCTTCGGTTGCGCGACCGTCTACGAGGTCGAGTAGCCGGCTGTCCCCGCGCGGGTGCGGGCGCGTGGGCCGTCGTTCTCGCCGTTCTCTGCCTGGCCGGCTGCGGGTCGAGCGCCCGCTCAGTCAGCGTTTTTCCGATCCCCGGAGGCCGGGTCGCTTCGCCGCAGACCCAGATCGCCTTTCGCGGAATCTCGCCCAGCCGTATCGGCCGGGTGGTCGTGACGGGCTCGCGGAGCGGCCGCCACGCGGGCCGGCTCGAGGCTGACTCGGACGGCCAGGGCGCGAGTTTCCTGCCCACGAAGCCGTTCGACCCAGGTGAGCTCGTGACTGTCAGGACGCGGATGGACGTCCGCGGGGTGCGTGGCGGCACGTTCCAGTTCACCGTCGCCACTCCGGCCGGCGCAATTCCGTCTATGCCGCTGGCGCCGGCGGGACGGGTCGCGGGCGACGAGCTGAGCTTTCAGACGCGCCCGGACCTGACACCCGCCGCGGTCGAGATCACCAAGGAGTCCTCGCGCACGGCCCCTGGAGACATCTTCCTCACCCCGCAGCAGGGGCCCACGCAGAACGGGGCGATGATCCTCGACCCGAGCGGCGGCCTCGTGTGGTTCCAACCGGTGCCGACGGGCGACATGGCAGCAGATCTCCGGGTCCAGACCTACCACGGCAAGCCGGTGCTGACCTGGTGGCAGGGCTACTCGGGGGCGGGCATCGGCGAGGGGGAGGACGTGATCGACGATTCGTCCTACCGGCAGGTGGCTGTGGTGCGCGCTGCCAACGGCCTCTACGCCGACCTGCACGAGTTCCGGCTGACGTCGCAGGGAACGGCTCTGATCACCGCCTACTACCCCGTCTACTGGAACGCGTCCGCGGTCCATGGAGCGAAGCAGCAGATCGTGCTCGATTCGGTCGTCCAGGAGATCGACATCAAGACCGGACTGGTGCTCTTCCAGTGGGACAGCCTCGACCACGTCCCGCTCGCCGACAGCTACGAGACGATGCCGAAGTCATCCGCATCGCCCTACGACTACTTCCACGTCAACTCGATCCAGCCCGAGTCGAATGGCGATCTGGTCATCTCGGGTCGCAACACCTCGGCCGCCTACGCCATCGACCCGCACACCGGTGCGATCGCCTGGACACTCGGCGGCAAGCACTCGAGCTTCAAGCTCGGAGCCGGGGTCGATTTCGCCTTCCAGCACGACGTGCTGGTGCACACCAAGGGCCGTCTCAACGTCACCTTGTTCGACGACGGCGGCGGCCCGCCGAGGGTGCACGCCCAGTCGCGCGCGATCCGGGTGCGGATCGACGGCCAGGAGAAGACCGCGACCCTGGTGGCCCAGGACCTGCACGCGCCGGCGCTCACGGCAAGCTTCGAGGGCAACGTCCAGGCGCTCCGCGATGGCGACGAGTTCGTTGGTTGGGGCCAACAGCCCTACTTCAGCGAGTTCGACTCGAGCGGCCAGATGGTGTTCGACGGCCGATTCGTCGGGAACAACTCGAGCTATCGCGCCTACCGATACCCGTGGACCGGGACACCTCGGACGCCACCGGACGTCACGGCCTTGGCCAGCGGCACCACCACGAACGTATACGCCAGCTGGAACGGCGCCACCGAGGTGAGCGCCTGGCGGGTGCTGGCCGGCTCCTCGTCGGGCGCCTTGCAAGCTGTCGCGACCGCGCCGAAGCGGGGCTTCGAGACCCGGATCCCAATCGAGTCGGAGCGGTACGTAGCTGTGGAGGCGCTGAACCGCGCGGGGCGGGTACTCGGCACGTCTGCGACCGTTGTGGCCCATTGAGCGACACGGAGCCCCGGCCGAGTAGGTGGGATGCTGCCCGAGGGATGCTTCGCATCGCTCGGGGGATGGGATGCTGCCGAGCGATGCTTCGCATCGCTCGGGGGTCGGCTCTGGCACACTGCCGCTCCCATGCGGCTCTTTGCCCTGCGCGGCGCCAACACCGTCCCCGCCAACGAGGCGGCAGCGATCCTCTCGGCCACCGACGAGCTGATGCGCGAGCTGATGGAGCGCAACGAGCTCGAGCCGGACGCGATGGTGAGCTGCATCTTCACCCTGACCGACGACCTCAACGCCGAGTTTCCCGCGGTGGCCGCTCGCAACCTCGGGCTGAGCCGCGTGCCGCTGCTGTGCTCGCGCGAGGTCCCGGTGCCTGGTTCTCTGCCGCGGGTGATCCGCGTGCTCGTCCACTACTACGCAGCTGAGGAACACGAGCCTCGGCACGTCTACTTGGGGGACGCGCGCGCTCTCCGGGCCGACCTCGAGTCCGCCCAATAGGGTTACCCTGGGCCGGCATGCCGATCGAGTTCGCCGCCCGCACCCGCCGCATTCCCGTCTACCCGTTGGCCGCCGGCTACGACCTGGGCGCGGACATGGCCATGCTCGCCTCCAACGAGTCGTGCTTCGCGCCGCTGCCCTCGGTCGTCGAAGCCGCCGGCCGCTCGATGGCCGGCGCCCACCGCTACCCGGACCCGTCGTACTCGCCGCTGCGCCAGGCCCTGGCCGACCGCTACGGGATCCCGCCCCAGCGGATCGCTCTGGGCAACGGATCGTGCGACATCCTGCTGCACGCGGGCGAGGCGCTGCTCGAGCCGGGGGCGGAGGTCGTCTACGCCTGGCCCGCGTTCAGCGTGTACCCGCACCTGGCCGCCGCCTCGGGCGCCCGGGCGATCGAGGTGCCGCTCGACGACGAGGACCGCCACGACCTCGACGCGATCGCGACCGAGGTCACGGTTGCGACCCGGCTGGTGTTGATCTGCAATCCCAACAACCCCACCTCCACGGCGCTCGGGCTGGAGGAGATCGATGCGTTCCTGAAGCGCATCCCGGGACACGTCTGCGTGATCCTCGACGAGGCCTACTGCGAGTTCGCGCTGGTCCTGGGCGACACCTACGCCTCACTCGAGCTGCTGCGCAAGTACCCCAACCTGGTGCTGCTGAGGACGTTCTCGAAGGTGTACGGGCTCGCCGCCTTGCGGGTCGGGTACGCGCTGTGCGCCACCGAGGACTTCCGGATCGCGGTCGACCAGGTTCGCCAGCCCTTCTACCTGAACGCGGCCGCGCAGGCGGCGGCGGTCGAGGCCCTGCGCCACCAGGACGAGGTCGAGCGCCGCGTCACCGAGACGATCGCCGAGCGGCTCGCGTTGGAGGATCAGGTGCGCACGCTGGGGCTGTGGGCCGCGCGGTCGGATGCGAACTTCATCTGGCTGCACCTGCCCGAGACGGTCGAGGAGGCCGACGTGGTGGCCGGACTGCGAGACCGGGGGGTGCTGGTCCGGGCCGGCGCCGCGCTCGGGCGAGAGCGCTCGTTGCGCGTGACCGTAGGAACGCCGGCCGAGAACGAACGGTTCGGCGACGCCCTCGCCAGCGTCCTCTGAAAGGGCGTGGCGAAAAAGGCACGATTGGCGTGTCTTTTTCGCCACACCCCCCTTGGCGATGCGGATCCGGTCTGGTACAACCCGGTCTTGATGGGCGTCCGTAGCCGCACTGCCACCGACTCGCGCGGCTACTCGTACGTCTACGCCTGGCGATTTAGCTAGGCGCCCGGCTCCTCTCGTTTCCGCCCGCGTCCGCGGGCCTGCGCCGAGCCGAGCGCCGAAAAACCCCCCGGACGGGTGAAACCGGCCCCTCCCGCTTTCGTACAGTTTCCAGGCACCAGAGAGGACTGAAGAGATGATGATCGTGATGAAACCGACGGCCACCGAGCAGGAGGTGGAGGCCGTCATCGAGCGAGTCACAAGCGTCGGCGCACGAACCCACGTCAGCCGGGGCGACGAGGTGACGGTGATCGGCGCGATCGGGGACCGCGAGCACGTCGCGCGGCTCGAGCTCGAGGGCTACGCCGGCGTCGACCGCGTGGTCCCCATCCTCAAGCCTTACAAGCTCTCATCGACGCAGTTCAAGCACGGCGAGCGGACCGTGCTCGACATCGCCGGGCGTAAGGTTGGCGGCGAGAACTTCGCGATGATCGCCGGCCCGTGCACGGTCGAGTCGCGCGAGCAGACGCTCGAGACCGCCCGGATCGTCCGCGACGCCGGCGCCACGCTGTTCCGCGGTGGCGCCTACAAGCCGCGCACCTCGCCCTACGCCTTCCAGGGCCTCGGCCAAGAAGGCCTGCGGCTGCTCGCCGAGGCCAAGGCCGAGACCGGGCTTCCGATCGTCACCGAGCTGATGGACCAGCGCGACCTCGAGCAGGTACTCGAGGTGGCCGACGTGATCCAGATCGGCGCGCGCAACATGCAGAACTACTCGCTGCTGGCCGAGGTCGGCCGCTCCGGCCGCCCGGTGCTGCTCAAGCGTGGGCTGTCCGCGACGCTCGAGGAGCTGCTGATGGCGGCCGAGTACGTACTCAAGGAGGGCAACCCCTCGGTGATGCTGTGCGAGCGCGGAATCCGCACGTTCGAGACCGCCTACCGCTTCACGCTGGACCTGATGGCCGTGCCGGTGCTCAAGGAGCTCAGCCACCTGCCGGTGATCGTCGACCCGAGCCACGCCGCCGGCCGGCGCGATCTGGTACTGCCGCTGTCACTCGCGGCCGCCGCCGCCGGGGCCGACGGCATCATCGTGGAAGTGCATCCGCACCCGGACCAGGCGATCTGCGACGGGCCGCAGCAACTGGTGGCAGACGAGTTCCCCGAATACATGGCGCGCGTGCTCGCCGCCGCCGAGGTCGCGGGCAAGGCGCTCGCCGCCGTTTAACGGGTCCTCTTGAAAGTCGCCCTGATCGGCGTCGGGCTGATCGGCGGCTCGATCGGGCTCGCCGCCAAGCGCGGTCTCGACGCCACGATCGCGGGATACGACGCCGACGCGAGCGCGCTTGAGCTCGCGCGCGAACTGGGTGCCATCGACGAACCTGCGGCCACCATCGCCGAGGCCGTGGCCGACGCCGAGGCGGTGTTCGTGGCTGTCCCCGTCGGGGGGCTGCCGGCCGCCATCCACGCCGCACTGGACGGAGCTCGGGAGTCCTGCGTGGTCAGCGACGTCGGCTCGACCAAGCGCGCCGTCGCGGCCGCCCTCGACGATCCGAGGTTCGTCGGAGGGCATCCGCTGGCGGGCGCCGAGACGGCCGGAGTGCGATACGCGCGTGAGGATCTGTTCGACGGCGCGACCTGGTATCTCACGCCGACGCCAACCACTTCGGGCATCCTGTACGAGCGCCTGCACCGGTTGCTGCGCACGCTCGGGGCGCGGCCGGTGGCGATCGAGCCCGAGACGCACGACACCATCCTGGCCACCGTCTCCCACCTGCCGCACGTGCTCGCAAACGTGCTCGTCGCCCAGGCTGCTCAGACGCTCGCGGCCGGTGGTGAGAGACTGCCCGCCACGGGACCGAGCTTCCGCGACGCAACGCGCGTTGCGGGTGCGCCGAGCGCGATCTGGACCGACATCTACGTCTCCAACCGCGACGCGTTGGCCGCAGGAATCGACGACACGATCGCGCGGCTGACGGCGGTACGAGATGCCCTCGCGGCCGCGGATGCCGAGCGCATCGCCGGCTGGAACGACGCCGCCGCCGAGGACCGCCGGCGCCTGCTCGAGGCCCAGCTGGCGGGCGGACCCTTGTTCGAGTTGCGGGCGTCCGTGCCCAACCAGCCGGGGGTGGTGGCCCAGCTCGCGCTCGAACTCGGTCGCGCCGGCGTCAACATCACCGACATGGCGCTGTATCCCGCCCCCGACATGAGCGAGGGTGTGGTCGCGCTGTGGATCGCGGGCGAGGAGCAGGCCGAGCGCGCCGAGGAGCTTGTGCGCCGGCTCGGATTGCCGGTGGCGCGAGCGTGAACGTCCGCTTCGAGCCGTCCGGGCCGCTGCGGGGGACGATCCGCGTCGCGGCCGACAAATCGATCTCGCATCGCGCCGCGATCATCGGCGCCATGGCCTCCGAGCCGGTCCGCGTCTGCAACTACCTCGCCGCGGCCGACACGCGCTCGACTCTGGCCGCGATCCAGCGGGTGGGCGCGATCGTCGAGCCGCGCGGCGAGGAGTTGCTGATCCGCGGCTGCGGACTGCGCAACGCGCAGTCGCCCACGAACCCGATCGACGTCGGCAACGCCGGCACCCTCATGCGCTTGCTCCCGGGCTGGCTGTCCTTCCAGCAGGGGCACAGCTTCATGCTCGACGGGGACGAGTCGATCCGGCGCCGCCCAGTCGATCGCATCGCGGAGCCGCTGCGAGCAATGGGTGCCGTGATCGAGGCGCGCGAAGACCGCTACCCGCCGTTCACCGTTCACGGCGCGGCGCTCGCCGGGATCGACTACGAGCTGCCGGTGGCAAGTGCCCAGGTCAAGTCGTGCATTTTGCTCGCCGGGCTGGTGACCGACTCGACTACGGTGATCGAGCCGGTGCCGAGCCGCGATCACACTGAGCGGATGCTGGCTGCAGCCGGTGCCCCGATCAGGCGCGAGGGTTCCGTCGACGCCGGGTATCGCACCACCGTCTCCAACACCGACGAGCTCGAGCTCGAGCAGGTCGACGTGCCGGGGGACCTGTCCTCGGCGGCTTTCCTGATCGCCGCCGGCGTCCTCGTCCCCGGCTCACGGCTCGTGCTCGAGGGCGTGGGGGTCAACTGGACCCGGGCCGGCTTCCTGCGCATCCTCGAGCGAATGGGCGCGGTCGTGCTCTCCGACGCCGAGCCGCCGGGCACCTTTGCGCCGCACGAGCCGGTGGCGGACATCGACGTCCGCAACGCTCCGATCGTGGGGACGATCGTGGAGGCCGATGAGGTGCCGCTGGCGATCGATGAGCTGCCGCTTGTGGCGCTGCTCGGATGCTTCGCCGAGGGGGAGACGCTGGTGCGCGGAGCTGGGGAGCTGCGCGTGAAGGAGTCCGATCGGATCGCCTCCGTGGTCGACGGACTGCGGGGCCTCGGCGGTCAGATCGAAGCGCTCCCCGACGGGTTCGTCGTCACCGGGACCGGCCGGGTGCGCGGTGGCGTGCTCGACGCCCGGGGCGATCACCGGCTGGCGCTGCTCGGCGCGGTCGCCGGGCTGGCCTCCGAGCACGGCGTGGAGGTGGTGGGGATGGAGGCGGCCGACGTGTCCTATCCCGGCTTCGCCGAAGACCTGTCGGGGTTGGCTTCGTGACCGTGGTGGCGATCGACGGCCCGGCGGGCGCGGGCAAGTCGACGGTCGCCCGGGCGCTCGCCGACCGGCTCGGGTTCACCTACCTTGACACCGGCGCGATGTACCGCGCGGTCGCGCTGGCCGCGACCGAGCGCGGCGTGGAGCCGGGCCAGATCGCGGCGCTCGCTGACGATCGAACCGGGCGAGCGGACCCTCCTCGACGGGCGCGACGTAACCGACGAGATCCGCACCCCGGAGGTGTCCGAAGCCGCCTCGCGCGCCGCCGCGGACCCGGCAGTGCGCCGGGCTGTCGTCGCGGGGCAACGCCGTCGGCTCGAGCGTGGCGACTGGGTCGCCGAGGGACGCGACATCGGCACTGTCGTCGCCCCCGACGCCGCGGTCAAGGTGTTCCTGACCGCCAACCCGGCCGAGCGCGCGCGCCGACGTGCCGTCGAGCTCGGCGTCGATCCGGCGACCGTCTTGGCCGAGCAGACGATCCGGGACGAACGCGACCGCACCCGCGCGCATTCGCCGCTGGCCCCGGCGGCCGGTGCGGTGCAACTCGACACCACTGGGATGACATTGGACGAAGTGGTCGAGCGGATCGCCGATCTCGTGCGCAGCGCCGGCACCGGCTAGCCTCGGACTCCCATGAAGGTCGCGATCGTTGGATATCCGAACGTCGGCAAGTCCTCGCTGGTCAACCGGCTCACCGAGTCGCGCGAGGCGGTCGTGCACGAGCAGCCCGGGGTCACGCGCGACCGCAAGGAGCTCCGCACCGACTGGAACGGCCGCTCGCTGACACTGATCGACACCGGCGGAGTCGACCTCGACGACAGGGCCGAGCTCGCCACGCAGGTGCACGATCAGGTGCGGGCTGCGCTCGCCGACGCCGATGTGGCGGTGCTCGTGGTCGACGCCAAGGCCGGTCTGCGCCCCGGCGATCACGAGGTGGCCGACCTGCTCCGCCGCTCGCCGCGGCCGGCGCTCGTCGCCGCGAACAAGGTCGACACGGTGCGCGACGTGCCGCTCGCGGCGGAGTTTCACCGCCTCGGGCTGGGCGAGCCGATTGCCGTCTCGGCCGCCCAGGGCCTGGGCACCGGTGATCTGCTCGACCGGATCGTCGAGCTCGGTCTACCGGCGGAGGACGAGGACGACGAGGCGCAGGACACCGTGCGCCTCGCGGTCATTGGGCGCCCAAACGTCGGGAAGTCCTCGCTGGTCAACAAGTTCGCCGGCGCCGAGCGGGTGATCGTCTCGCCGATCGCGGGAACGACTCGCGACGCGATCGATCTGCCAATCGAGTTCGAAGGTCGCCGGCTGATCCTGGTCGATACGGCCGGGCTGCGCCGGGCTGCGAAGGTGGGGGAGTCGCTCGAGTACTACACATCGCTGCGCTCGCGGCGCGCGGCCGAGCGAGCCGACGTGGCGCTCGTGGTGTGCGACGCGACCGACGGGATCACCGCCCAGGACCTCCGCGTGGCCGAGCTCGCGATGCGAAGTGGATGCGCCACCGCGCTGGTCCTCAACAAGTGGGACATCGCCGACGGCGTCGACCTTGAGCACGAGCGCGCGCGGGCGCATCAGAAGCTTCGCCTGCGTCCCCGGGTCCTGACCGCGAGTGCCAAGACCGGGCGCAACATGCAGCGGCTGCTCGCCGAGGCGATCGCGCTGGCCGACCGCCGCGGCGCGCGGATCCCGACGCCGCAGCTCAACCGCTTCCTGTCCGACGTGACAGCGGCCCGCCAGCCCCCGGTCGGAGGACAGGCCCGCGGCGGCCACCGCCTCAAGCTGCTGTTCATGTCCCAGACCGACGAGCGCCCGCCCCGATTCTCGATCCAGGTCAACTCCCGCGGCCGGGTGACCCGGGACTACGCCTACTTCATCGAGAACCGCCTGCGCGAGCGATACCACTTCGAGGGTGTGCCGGTGATCATCGACTTCGTCGAGCGGAGCGAGCGTCGGGCCCCGGGGCGGCGGCGCGCGGCCGCCGCTTGAACTGGCGCAAAAAGCTCACAAACTTGCTTGATTGCCGGGTGGTATGTCCGCCCTCACGCCGCCGCGATCGACGACCACCGTCCGGGGCAACCGGCGATGGGTGGAGCGGGCGTCGCCATCGTCCCCGCCGGTGGCTCGTCGCCGGCGGCTGCTGGCCCTCGCGGTCCTCGGTGTCGTGCTCGTCCTGGCCAGCGCCGGCTGGTTCATCCTGCAGGGATCGGACACGCCGCCACCGGCCACCGGCGCCGCCCGTGTGGTTCCGGCCGACGTGCTCGCCTACGTGCACCTGTCCACCGACCCATCGCGGCCGGCCGTCCAGGCGGCGCGCCGGCTGGCCAGCCGCTTCCCCGGCTACCCGCTCCTGTACGCCGCGGTCGTGAACCGCCTCGACGGCGCCCTCGGCGGCGGGGCGAACCTTGACTTCGACTCGCAGGTGCGGTCGTGGCTGGGCAAGGAAGCGGCGCTCGCAGTGCTCCCCAGCACGGGCGTGAGCGCGCCGACGCTGCTCGTGCTCGATGTCTCCAATCGTGCCCGCGCGCAGGCCTTCCTGAGCTCGGCCGGCGCGGCGTCCGCCGGCGATTACGACGGGGTCCAGCTGCTCGCCTACCCCTCAGGCAGCGAGGTCGCACTCGTCGGTCATTACCTCGTGACCGGCCCCAGCGCCGGCGTGCGGGCCGCGATCGACGCGGCGCGCGGCCGAGCGCCGTCCCTGGCGGGTGACCCCGCTTACGAGCGCGCGGCGGCGGGCGAGCCGGCGGGCCGCGTGCTCGACGCCTACCTGCCGGCGGCCGGCGTCACGCGCCTGCTCTCAGCCCGCGCCGGGATGGCCGGGGCGATCGGGCTGTTGCTCGACCGACCGGGAGTCGTCGGCAGCGCGATCTCTGTGTCGGTAACGTCAGGGTCCCCGTCCACCGTCGCGCAGGTGCTCGTCCACAGCGTGATGGGCGCCCGCGCCAAGCCGGGCGGGAGCACGTTCACGCCGACCCTCCAGACGGTCCTGCCCACAGGGTCGACGCTGATGCTGGACGTGCGCGACCTGCGCCGGGTCGCCCCCGAGCTCCTCAAGGCGGGAGCGCTGGCGGGGATCGGCGCCAACGTGGGGCCGCTGCTGGATCGCCTCGGAGCGGCGCTCACCGCGCAGGGCGTGAACGTCCGAAGCGTGCTCTCGGTCTTCGACGGCGAGACCGCGGTGGCGCTCTCGCCGGGACCTTCGCCCGCTCTGCTGATCGTGGCTCGAGTGCGCAACCAGGCGACGGCGCAGGGCGAGCTCGCCTCACTGGAAGGGCCGCTCACCACGCTCTTTGCTCCGTCCAGCGGCGCGGCGGCTGGCCAGGTCCCGGAACTCGCCGACACCCAGGTTGGCGGCACGACCGTGCATGAGGTCCAGCTCGGGCCGGGACTACAGGTCGATTACGGGGTGTTCGACGGCCTGGCAGTCCTGTCGACCAGCCTTCAGGCGATCGACGGGGTGGCCGAGCGCACCCACGCGCTCTCGGATGAGGCCGCATACCAGGCGGTGGTTCCGGCCGGGTCGGGGCAGGTGTCCTCGCTACTCTTTGGCGACTTCACCAATCTCCTAAGCCTCGGGGCGCAGACGGGATTGACGAGCGGCACGCGCACGCGCGAGCTGTTGCCGGACCTCTCGAAGATCCGCGCGATCGGTCTGAGCTCCGCGAGCGGGGACAATGACACGACGACGGAGCTGACGTTCGAGATCCGATGAGCATGCTGGCTGACAACGAATTTCTGTTCACCTCGGAGTCTGTGACCGAGGGACACCCCGACAAGATCGCCGATCAGATCTCCGATGGGGTGCTGGATGCGGTGCTGCGCGACGATCCAACCGGACGGGTGGCGTGCGAGACGCTGGTTAACACCGGGCTGGTGGTGGTCTCCGGGGAGATCACGACCACGACCTACGTGGATATCCAGGACGTGGCCCGCGAGACGATCAAGCGGATCGGCTACACGAACGCCGAGTTCGGGTTCGATTACCACACCTGCGCGGTCATCAACGCGATCGACAAGCAGTCGCCCGACATCGCTCAGGGGGTCGACCGGGCGTGGGAGTCGCGCGTCGATCCCGGCGACGACGACGAACTCGATCTGGCCGGCGCGGGTGACCAGGGAATGATGTTCGGCTACGCGTCGAACGAGACCGACGAACTGATGCCGCTGCCCATCTCGCTTGCGCACAAGCTGGCCAAGCGGCTGGCGGATGTGCGGCGGGCCGAGATCCTGCCCTACCTGCGTCCGGACGGCAAGACGCAGGTGACGGTGCGCTACGTGGACGGGCGGCCGGCCGAGGTGGAGAAGGTGCTGATCTCGACCCAGCATCGCGACGGCGCCGAGTCGCTCTTGAAGGACGACCTGTGGGAGCAGGTCGTCCAGCCGGTCGTGCCGGCCGAGCTCTACGACGCCCGCAAGCTGCACCGGGCGCTGCTGGTCAACCCGACCGGCCGTTTCGTGATCGGCGGCCCAATGGGCGACTGCGGCCTCACCGGGCGCAAGATCATCGTCGACACGTACGGCGGCATGGCCCGTCACGGCGGCGGCGCGTTCTCCGGAAAGGACCCGTCGAAGGTGGATCGCTCCGCGGCCTATGCCGCGCGCTACGTGGCCAAGAATCTGGTCGCGGCTGGGCTGGCCGACCGTCTCGAAGTGCAGGTCGCATACGCGATCGGGGTGGCCCATCCGGTGTCGGTGATGGTCGAGACATTCGGGACCGAGAAGATCGGGCGCTCCCGGATTCTCGAGCTGATCGGCGAGCATTTCGATCTGCGCCCCGGCGCCTTTCGCCAGTACCTGCGCCTGCACCGACCGATCTACCAGAAGACCGCTGCCTACGGACACTTCGGCCGCGAGGACCACGACTTCACGTGGGAGCGCACCGACAAGGCCGCCGCGTTGCGCGAAGCGTCCGGGCTGGGCGCCCCCGCCGTCCAGGCCTCGTAGTCAGCTCGACTGCCCGGGTCGCCCGGTCCGCCGGGTCGCCCAGTCCGCCGGGTTGCCCAGTCCGCTGGCTGGGTCGTCTCGGCACACTCGCCCCTCTCCCGGCGGTGAATCCCGATTCAGGCACATATATGGGTGCTACGAGCGGACTCGGCAACCGTGGCTCGCCGAGTCCGCAGTTATGACCCAGGCGCTCAGACCTGAGGATGGGTCAGCCGCAAGTCGTGCAGCGCCCGGTCGACGGTCCGGACGATCTGGCGTGGATCGTCCACACCCCGGAACCTGAAGTCGTAGGCGGCGCCGCCTGCCGTGTCGAAGTCGACCGTGCCCACCCGACACACCCGCTCGAGCGGACGTTGACGCGAGTTCACGTTCTGCACGCGCTCGAGCCTCGTCTCGTGCATCTCGCGCGAGACGAGGCCGGAGGTGATCGTCAGCCGCCGGTTGGTGATCGTGTAGGTGATCGTGACGCGCCGGAGGAGACCCCAGAGGAGCACGACGACGAAGACGACCGCCACCGCCGCGCCGACCCATCCGGACTGGACGTGCTTGTTGGCGATCCTGGTGACGAGCCCCGCGATCACGCCGGCCGACACGGCCGCGATCAGGCCTCGCAGGTAGAACGCCAACATCGAGCGCCACGACGGGTGACCGTGGAAAAACACCTCTTCTCCGGGCTCCAGGTCCACCGCCCAGAGAGCGTACCGCCGAGCGGGTCAGCTCCCGGTCAGCAGCGCGAGCACCGCAACCACGCCGGCCGGCACCGCGAGCACTCCCGCGGGCAGAAGATCGACCGTCATCCTGGCCTGACTTTACCCTCCGAAACCCCGATGCACTTCAACCTGTCCAACGCCTCGCCGCTGATCGCCCGCGTCGAGCCGCTGACCCGTACCCGCGCCGTGCGGGGGCCATTTGACTACCGGCTCGGCCCGGACCAGGCCGGTGTGGGCGTCGGCGCGCTCCTGCGAGTGCCGTTCGGGCGGCGAACCACGCTGGGTGTGGTGCTCGAGCTGGCCCGGGACTCCGAGCTCGAGCCCGAGCGGCTCCTCGTGCCGGATGCGGTGCTTGGGCCCGGGGTCGGTCCCGACCTGGTCGAGCTGGCGCGGTGGATCGCCGAGCAGTACTGCTCGACCCCGGCCCGGGCGCTTGGGCTTGTCCTGCCGCCCGGCTTCGCGTCCGGGCGCGGGCAGCAGCGGGTGCTGGTGGCCGAGCTGACCGAGGCCGGGCGGAGCGCGCTCCAAGACGGCACGCGCCTCACCGAGCGCCAGCGGGCGACGCTCGAGCGGCTCGAGCGCGACGGCTCAGCGCCGGTGGCGGCGCTCGGGAACGACACCGCTCGCCGCCTCGAGGGGCGTGGCCTGGTGATGCTTCGCCGGGACGCCCGGGTGCGGCGGCCCGCGACGGTGGCGGTCGGGCGGCGCCTCGACGCGCCACCCGCGCTGAGCGCCGAGCAAGGCGAGGCGCTCGACGCCGTCCTGGCGGCGTTGCGAGGCAGCGCCGACGCCGGTCCGGACGTGGGCGCGCGATTCCTGCTCCACGGCGTGACCGGATCGGGCAAGACCGAGGTCTACCTCCAGGCGGTGCAGGCCACGCTCGAGGCCGGACGGAGTGCGATCGTGCTGGTTCCCGAGATCGCGCTCACCCCGCAGACCGTCGGTCGCTTCCAGGCCCGCTTTGGCGACGTTGTCGCGGTGCTCCATTCCGGGCTCGGGCAGGGCGAGCGCCATGACGAGTGGCTGCGGCTGCGTACCGGCGAGGCGCGCGTCTGCGTCGGTCCCCGCTCCGCCGTGTTCGCGCCGCTCGACGACATCGGCCTGATCGTGGTCGACGAGGAGCACGATGCCTCCTACAAGCACGAGGGCGACCCACGCTACGACGCCCGCACCGTCGCCATGCGCCGGGCCGAGCAGCACGGGGCGGTGCTGCTCGCCGGCAGCGCGACGCCGCGGCCCGAGAGCGTGGTCACGCTCACGAGCCTGCGGCTGCCTCACCGCATCGACGGCCGCCCGCTGCCGTCGGTTGAGCTTCTCGACATGCGGGGGCTGCATCGCTCGCTCCACCCCCGGACGCGGATGGCGCTGGCCGACGTCCGAGCCGCCCGCGGCAAGGCGATCGTCCTGCTCAACCGCCGCGGCTGGTCGAACTTCCTCTCCTGCCGCGGCTGCGGCCATGTCTGGATGTGCCCTAACTGCGATGTGGCCCTGGTGCTCCACCGGGCCCGGGGCACGCTCGCTTGCCACCACTGCGGCCACCGGCAGCGAGTGCCGGAGCGCTGCCGTGAGTGCGGCTCCATTGCGGTGGCGCGTCACGGCGCCGGCACCGAGAGCGTCGAGCACGAGCTGGGCGAGGCGTTCGGACCGGAGCTCCCGGTGTTCCGGCTCGATGCGGACATCGCCTCGAGCAAGGACCGCCTGGCCAAGACGCTGGCGCGGTTCGAGGCGGCGTCGTGCGGCGTGCTGCTCGGCACCCAGATGGTGGCCAAGGGTCACGACTTCGCCGACGTGGCGCTCGGCGTCGTGCTCGACGCCGACCAGACGCTGCGCTTCCCGGACTTCCGTGCCGAGGAGCGGACGTTCGCGCTCGTCACGCAGCTCGCCGGGCGGGTGGGGCGGGGTGATTTGAAACCCACCCACCCTCCCCCAACCACCAAGTCACCCGCTCGCGTCCTCGTCCAGACCCTGGCACCCGATGCGCGCTCGCTCGGGCTAGCCGCTCGGCATGACTCGGACGCGTTCATCGCTCAGGAGCTCCGGCGCCGCGAGGTGCTCGGCTATCCGCCGTTCGGATCGCTGATCCGGGTGGTGTGCGCCTGCGAGGAACCCGATCCGGCACTCACGCTCGCCACCCGTCTGCGCCAGGAGATCGCGCCGGCCGGCGGAATCGTGCTCGGGCCCGCACCGCTGTTCCGTCTGCGGGGCCGCTCGCGCAGCCAGCTGGTGATCAAGTGCACCGACCGCCTGGCGATGGTGCGCGCGGTCGGCGCCGCCATCGATGCCTGCGCGGCCGATGCCGGCCGGCGCGGGGTGAGCGTCAGCGTCGACGTTGACCCGCAGTGAGGCCCTGCATGTTGACCCGCAGTGAGGCCCTGCAGTGAGACACTAAGCTGAAAGCGTGTCCTCTGAGCGCACCTATACCGAGGCGGAGACCGAGCCGCAGGCGGGCCTCGAGCCCGAGCCCGCAGTCGAACCGGAGGCGGAGGCCGAGCCCAAGGAGCCCGAGCTCGATCCGGAGACCGCCGCGCGCCGCCACGCCGCCCTGGCCCAGATCCGCAGCTTCGGCGACCCCGTGCTGCGCACCAAGGCGCGGCCGATCGATCGCTTCGACGATGACCTGCGCGAGGAGGTCGCGCGCATGGAGCAACTGATGGACGACGCGATCGGCGTGGGTCTCGCGGCCACGCAGGTGGGCGTCGTGCACCGGCTGCTCGTCTACCGCGTCCAGCCGCACGGCGCGCTCGCGGCCTTGATCAATCCCGAGATCGAATGGAAGGGCCGCGACAGCGAGGCCGCGGAGGAGGGCTGCCTCAGCCTGCCGGGTGTGCTGGTCGAGGTCGACCGCCCGGTGCATGTGCGCGTGCGGGCCCAGAACGAGTTCGGCGAGCCGATCCTGATCGAGGCCTCGGGACTCGAGGCGCGCGTCATCCAGCACGAGATCGACCACCTCGACGGGGTGCTGATCCTCGACCGGACCTCGCGCGACCAGCGCAAGGAGGCCATGCGCGTCCTGCGCGAGGGCCAGCAGGCCGCCTAGCCGGCGAGCCCGGCTCGGCGGACGCGGCGCGAAATCCCGGCGACCCGACGTAAGTGCGGACCGTTTACCTCGGCACTTCTGAGTTCGCTGCGACGGTGCTGCGCCGACTGGCCGACTCGCCCCACCGTCCCCTGCTCGTCGTGACCCGGCCCGACCGCCCCCGCGGCCGGGGTCGCAAGCTGGCCTCACCGCCGGTGGCCGATGCCGCCCGGGAACTGGGCATTGCCCTCGAGCAGCCGGCCTCGGTCAACGATGACGCGACGCTGCGGGTGATCGAAGCCGCGGCTCCCGAAGCGGTCTGCGTGTGCGCCTTCGGCGCGCTGATCACCGATCCGCTGCTGTCGCGCTTCGAGATGCTGAACGTCCACCCATCGCTGCTGCCGCGCTGGCGCGGAGCGGCGCCGGTCGAGCGGGCGATCATGGCCGGCGACGAGCAGACCGGCGTCTCGATCATGCGACTCGTCGCCGGGCTGGACAGCGGACCCGTGTGCGCCCAGGTGACCGAGCCGATCCGGTCAGAGGACACGTACGGGACGCTGGCCGCCCGCCTCGAGGTGCTGGGGGCCGACCTTCTCGTACGGACCCTCGACACCGAGCCGCCATGTGTCGAGCAGGACGAGGCCGGCGTGACCTATGCGGCGAAAATCGAGCCACGCGATCGGGAGCTCGATCCGAGCCGATCCGCGGTCGAGCTCGAGCGCGTCGTGCGGGCGCTGACGCCGCACATCGGCGCGTACGTGGTCCTGGAGGACGGGACCCGCCTGGGCGTGAGCGCCGCGCGCGTCGTCGGGGATGGGAGCCCGCCCACCCCGCCCACCCCGCCCGCCGGGGTGGTGTCGCTCGCGGGGCCCCGGCCCGTGCTCGGCTGCGCCGAGGGCGCGCTCGAGCTGCTGGTCGTACAGCCGCCCGGGCGGCGGCCGATGCCCGCCGAGGACTACCTGCGGGGCCGGCGCTCGTAGATGCCGGCTTCGCCCACCACCCGCGCCCGTGGCAGCGTCTCCCCGGCGCGCACCTGCGCCCTGCGGGTCGTCCGCCGGGTGTTCGAGCAGGGCGCCTACGCCGATCGCGCGCTCGCCTCGGAGGCGGCCGGCCTCGACTCGCGCGACCGGGCGCTGGCCATGGCCCTCAGCTTCGGCACCGTGCAGCGGCGGGCCACGCTCGACCACATCGCCGCGCAGCTCGTCAAGCGCCCGCTCGGCCGGCTCGACGCGCCGGTGCTGGCGATCGTGCGCCTGGGCCTGTTCGAGCTCTCCTACCTGGGCGGCGCTGCCGACTACGCCGTCGTGAACGAGATGGTCGAACTGGCCAAGCAGCAGTACCCGCACGGCGCCGGGCTCGTCAACGCCGTCCTGCGTCGGGGCGCGCGGGAGGGGCGGGGCATGCTCGAGCGCCTGGACGACGACACGGCCGAGGCGGCGGCGGTGCTCCACTCCGTGCCCGGGTGGCTGGCCGGCAAATGGTGGGCGGAGCTGGGCGCCGAGGAGGCGCGAGCGCTCCTGCGCGTGGTCAACGAACCGGCCGAGTCGGCCCTTCGGGTCAACGCCCTTGTGGCGACGGTCGAGGAGGTGCAGAACGCGTTGGCGGTGCCGAGCCACGCGGCGTCCAACGCGCTCGACCTACCCGAGGCGCTCGTGCTCGACGGCCCGTTCGACGTCCAGGGCTCGGAGCTGTGGCGTTCTGGCGCGGTCCAGCCCCAGTCGCGGGCCTCGATGCTGGTCTCGCGGATGCTCGCTCCCGAGCCGGGGCAGCGCGTGCTCGACCTGTGCGCCGCGCCCGGCGGCAAGACCACCCACCTGGCCGCCCTGATGGGTGATCTCGGCGAGATCGTGGCGATCGAGCGGCATCCGGGCCGGGCGGCCGCGCTCGAGCGCACCGCCGCGCGCCTGGGGGCCGCGAGCGTCCGGGTCGAGGTCGGCGACGCTGGGGCGGCGCGGGGCGACGGTCCGTTTAATCGAATTCTGGTCGACCCTCCCTGCAGTGGGCTTGGCACGCTCCAGTCCCGGCCCGATCTACGGTGGCGCGCGCGGCCCGAGGCGATCCCGGAGCTGGCCGCCGTGCAAACCCGGATCCTCGCCGCCGGAGCCGACGTCCTGGCTCCCGGCGGCGCCCTGGTCTATTCGGTCTGCACGATTTCCCGCGAGGAAGGGGAGGGCGTGATTGATCGCTTCCTGGCCGAGCACGCTGACTTCACCACGGACCAAGTTCTCCAGCTGCTTCCGCACCGGGACGGCACCGACGGGTTCTTCATCGCGCGGCTTCTGCGTCGCTGAACATCAGATGATCGCCCGCAGTGGTGCTAAGGCGCCGCCGGCCCCCGCCCTGCCGCGCCGTTACGCGCTGTGGTAAGGCGCCGCCGCCCCGTCCAGTTACCCTACGACTAAGTTGACCGAATCTCCGCTCAAGCTTGGCCCTGAGTGCCCCAACTGCGGCGAGCCGTGGCTGCGTCCGACGGCGGCGCCCGGGCGCTACCGGTGTGTCTACTGCTTGCAGCGGTACGAGCTCGTGTCCGTGTGCCCGAACTGCGGCGAGCATTCCACGATCGTGCGCATGTCGAGCACGGCAGTGGTCGCCTGCAACCACTGCCACGGCAGCATGCTCCGGGCCGTATAAGCGGTGGCCACGCGTAGCAGATCACCCTCCGAGGGCACCCTCAGCCTGCTCCGGGAACGGCGTCTCGCCCCCTCGATCCTGGCGGCGGACTTCGCCCGGCTTGGCGAGCAGGTCGCGGAGGTTCTCGCGGCCGGCGCCCGGGTCATCCACGTCGACGTGATGGACGGCCATTTCGTGCCGCCGATCACGTTCGGGGCACTGGCCGTCGAGGCGCTCGCCGACCAGGTTCACGCTGCGGGCGCGGTCATCGACGTGCACCTGATGATCGAGCGCCCGGAGCACTACGTGGGCGACGTCGCCAAGGCCGGTGCGGACAACATCACGATCCACATCGAGGCGACCCCACACGTCCACTACACGCTTCAGACGATCCGGGAGGCGGGGTGCACGGCGGGCGCGGCGATCACTCCGGCCACGCCTGCCTCGAGCCTGGACGAGATCGCCCACGAGATGCTCGATCTGGCTCTCTGCATGAGCGTGAACCCGGGCTGGGGCGGCCAGCAGTTCATCCCCTGGTCGCTGGACAAGATGGCGCGGATGCGCGCCGCGCTGCCCGATCACGTGGCCCTGGAGGTCGACGGGGGCGTGCACGTCGGGACGGCCGCCGCGTGCGTCGAAGCCGGCGCAAATCTGCTCGTAACGGGCTCGGCCGTGTTCGGCACGGACGATCCCGCCGCAGCCTACGCCGCCATCGCCGCGGCCGCCGGCGCTCGCTGACGGATTCGATCTCGCCAGCGGGCCGCGAGGGCCGGAGGCCTCGTCGGTGCGACCCGCGGAATCAATCAACTAGCCTGCCCATGGTGCATCCGGCCATCCTCCGCGCGGCCCTTGGACTGCTGGCGGCCCTCGCCCTGTGCACCGGGTGTGGATCGAGCAACTCCTCGAAGGTCAACACGGCGACCTACGTGAAGATGGTTTGCTCGGCGATCTCGCCTCTCGAGCACGATGTGATCACCCGCACCCAGGCGCTGAGCGGCTCCACCGCGGCGAGCGCGGCTCAGGCCAAGAAGACGCTGGAGGGCTTCCTCGGAGCAGTCTCCAAGGACGCCGACCAGGCGGTTGCGCGCATCAGCTCGGCCGGAACGCCCGACATCTCGGGCGGCCAGTCCGTGGCCACCGAGATCGTCAAGGCGTTCACCCAGCTGCGGGACGCCATGCACGCGGCCGCGGCCAAGGCCAGCTCGCTTCCGACCGACTCCGCGTCGTCGTACAAGACCGCCGCCCAGGCGCTCAACGCCAACGTCCGCGCCTCGCTCAACAACATCGACGCGAGCGGCCTCAGCAACCCGGACATCGAGCAGGCGGCGGCCAAAGAGCCGGTCTGCAAGTCCCTGAGCAGCGGCTGATCGAGCCGCAGGGCCTACGCCCCCGATCGGCCCTCGATCGCCGCGGGCGTCGCCGCCGGGCCTCGACGGTAGATCGCATAGAGCAGGCCGCACAGCACGAGCGTGCCCGTGAAGTACGCGACCTCGACCCGGGTGACCTCGGAGGTGATGGTCGGGGCCGCCACGAGTAGCACGAACAGCACCGCTGCCGACAGCCAGGCGACCGCGGCTAGCCGGGCACGCCCCCTGGCCAGGGCGGCCTGATTCAGCGTGCCCGAGACGAGGTGCAGGCCCATGCCCAGCCCCACTATTGCCAGGCCGAACCGCCCGTAGGGATAGCCCTTGTTGCCGAGTAGGAGGGTCATCACGAACGGGCCGATGGCCAGCAGCCCGATCGTCACCGCGCCGGCAAACGCCGCGATCGCCTTGACGGTGATGCGGATCGCGCGGCTGAACTCCTCGGTGCTCTCGCGGGCCTCCAGCCCGGCCAGGTGCGGGAGTATCGAGGTCTGAATCGCCTGGAAGAGCTGCAGCGGGGCGCGCACGATCAGCATCACGTTGAACACGAACCCCGTCAGCCCGGAGGTGATCGAGCCGGCACCCGATCGGGCCGCGATGATCAGCACGCCGCCGTTCAAGAGCGTCTGCTCGGCCAGCATGATCCCGACCACGGACACGGCGAACCCGGCTCCTCGCTTGAGGCTCAGGTCGGCGGCGGCCTCCTCGACCTGGGCGTGGGCCGGACCCTCCCGCGCCGCGTCCGCGGCGGGCACTTCGGCGGGCGCATCGATCCGGATGCGGGAGAAGGCGAATGGGATCACGCACAGCGAGGCGAACGGCGCCACCGCCATCCCGAGGCCGACCGCGGCCTGCCCGGTCGTGATTCCGACCGCCGCGGCCAGCGCGAACATGAAGCGGGAGGTCGACTCGAGGAACACCAGCCCGCCGTACAGGGCGAAGCGCTTGTGGCCCGCCAGCCAGCCGCGGGCGAAGTAGCTGGCGGCATAGGCCATCACGCCGACTACCAAGATCCAGTACAGCGCGCTCGAGCCGCCGAATATCCCGTACTCGATCTCGTGGCGCAGGGAGAGCGCCGTGACCAGGAAGATCAGGGCAAAGCCGATTTGGATCGAAGCTGGGATCCAGAGCGGATGGCCGTGCAGCCCGCGCGCCCGGCGGTCGGCGATCGTCCGGGAGAGCAGCTGCTCGATTGGCCGGTAGATCACCGACAGGATCACGAACATGATCGCCCAGCACAGCGAGATGCGGCTGTATTCCGCCGGGCTTAGCACATGGCTGGCGGTGGCGAGGTACAGGAACGTGAAGATGCCGGTCGACGCGATCCCGATCGTCAGGATTCGGGCGCCCGACCCGAAGGACGGCTCCGCGCTCGCGCCGGCGCCGCTGTCCTGCACGCTTTTGGGGCCTGGCACTTTGGCCGGCGCAGAAGCGGCCTCGGGGGACGCAGGTCCTCGCGGGGACGCCATCAGGAGACGCGCACGAGCAGCATCGTCCACGGAAACGGCGAGCGCGCTTGCTCAATCTCGCCGTGCCGTGCCACGGTGCGGATGAAGCCCCGCTTGGACCAGTGATTCAGGTGCCCGGGCGTGTTGCCCAGATCGCGTACATAGGCGCCCCGGGCCAGGTTGAGCCCGCGCCACAGCGGCTCGCGCGGGACCGAGACGAGCAGGTGCCGCTCCGCCACACGCGCCATCTCGGCCAGGGTTTGCTCGGGATCGGGCACGTGCTCGAGCACCTCGATCGCTGCGGCCAGGTCGAACGACCGGTCCGGAAACGAGCGCAGGCCGTCGACATCCATCACGCGGAACTCGAGGTTCTCGCGGCGGCGGGTGCGCCACTGCGCCTCGAGCTTCGGATCGGCCAGGTCGATACCGACAATCGGCTTCTCGCCGAGCTGCTGGGCCCACCGGTAGGTCAGGACCCCCTCGCCGCACCCCACGTCGAGCACCGACCGTGGCGCCGCCGACGCAAACAGGAGGTCCAGCCGCCTCTCGAACCCGGACATCAACCGCCGGACCACCGGGTTAGTCGAGCCGTACTTGTCGAACGTGTTGCCGGTGGGCACCGAAGCCGAGCGCCCGCCGGTCGGGGCGGGGCTGGAGCTCATACCTCGAGCGCCCTGCGGTCCGGGGGTCCCGATGGCTCGGGCACGGTGCCCTCCTCGCCCGCTGCGTCGGCGTCGGACCCGCCGGCCGGCGCTCCGCGTTCGTAGTGCGAGGGCCCAACCCCGAGCTGAAGCTCGATCCGGCGCACCCGCTCGAAGGTCCGTTGCGAGAGCGTCCGCTGTGCGTCAAGCAAGTCACCGATCACGCCGAGGGCTCCGAGCAGCATCGCCGCGTTGAACAGCACGCCGCCCGCGATCAGCTCCTGAATATGGCGCGTGCCCGCGTCGGGATGCTGCACGAAGAAGACCAGGAAGCGGATGAAGATCGCCAGCGCGGCCGCGCCGAGGATCACCGCTCCGGTCCAGAACACCCGAAGGGGCTGGTACTGCGAGTAGACGCGGAAGATGGAAAGAGCGTTGCGCCGGACGTAGGCCGCAGTCGATGGGAATAGCCGCGACTCGCGAGTCTTGGGGTTGGTGCGGATCGGGACGTGGTCGACCGCCACCTGCAGCCGGCCGGCCTGGATGATCGTCTCGAGCGTGTAAGTGAACTTGGAGACCGCCTGGACCTGAAGCGCGGCCTCGCGGTTGTAAGCGCGGAACCCGGAGGTGGTATCGGGGATCTCGGTCGAGGAGGCATGGCGGACCACCCACGAGCCGAGCTTCTGGAGGAGCTTCTTGCCCGCCGAGAAGTGAGCGATCGTCCCCACCTGGCGGTCGCCGACCACCATGTCGGCCTCCCCGCGCAGGATCGGGGCCAGCAGCTTGGGGATGTCGGACCCCTCGTACTGGTTGTCGGCGTCGGTGTTCACGATCACGTCGGCGCCCAGCTTCAGACCCGCGTCGAGGCCGGCCTGGAACGCGGCGGCCAGGCCCTTGTTGTTGGTCAGGCGCACGATGTGCTCCACCCCGTGCTCCTTGGCGACCTCCACCGTCCGGTCCGTCGAGCCGTCGTCGATGATCAGCCACTCGACAACGTCCACGCCGGCGACGTGGCGCGGGAGCCGGGCGAGGGTCGCCGGAAGCTGCTGTTCCTCGTTGAAGCAGGGAATCTGGATGATGAGCTTCATGGGGCGGAGAGCCGGGCTGTGTGCCTGAAACGAGATGTCCGGCAAAACGGAGCGCTTCGCGCGCCGAAGGTGACCATGAAACGGTAGCGGGACAGGCCCCGGACGATCTCCGTCGCGCTCAATTTGCAAACCAGGCACCGCCGACTCTCGGCTTTATCCGAGGGTCATATCCTCAGAGCCGTTATGTCTGCCACCACCGAGATCGACCGCCGTCACCTCGCCCGCGCGATCGACCTGGCCAGCGAGGGCTCCGGGTGGGTCAGCCCGAATCCGCTGGTGGGCGCCGTCATCGGCCGCGAGGACGAGGTCCTCGGGGAAGGCTTTCACGGGACCCTCGGAGGCCCACACGCCGAGGTCGAGGCGATCCGCGACGCCGACGGAAGCGATCTGACCGGCGCCACCCTGTACGTCTCGCTCGAGCCGTGCTGCCACCACGGCCGGACCCCTCCGTGCACCGACGCGATCCGGCAGGCCGGCATCGGGCGGGTGGTCGTCGCCTCCGATGACCCCAGCGAGCATGCGTCCGGTCGCGGCCTGGGCATCCTGCGCGATGAGGGAATCGAGGTCGTGGTGGCCCACGGCGAGCTGGCCACCCGCGCCCGCTTGCTCAACCAGTCGTTTCGAAAGCATGCCCGCACCGGCCGGCCGTGGGTGCTGTTCAAGTCGGCGATGACGCTCGACGGCAAGGTCGCCACCCACGGGGGCGACTCGAAGTGGATCTCTGGGGAGGAGAGCCGACAGCTTGCCCACCACTGGCGCGCTCAGTCCGACGCGGTGGCGGTCGGCATCGGCACCGCGCTGGCCGACGACCCGCAGCTGACCGCCCGGATATCGAACTCGGATCCCACACACCCCGGCGGGGTCGGATTCCGCCAGCCGCGGCGGGTCGTGTTCGACTCGCTGGCCCGCCTTCCGCTGAGCTCGCAGCTCGTGCGCGACGCCCGCAAGATTCCTCTCACCGTGGTCGTCTCCCGGGCTGCACCGCGCGCGGCCACCGACGCGCTGGCTGCCCACGGGGCCGACGTGGTCGTGGCCACGGGGGAGAACGAGCCCGCTCGCGTGCGCTCCGCACTGGACCAGCTGGGCGCGGACGGGGTCGGCTCGATCCTGCTCGAGGGCGGGCCCCACCTGGCCGGCGCGTTCCTCGACGCCGGCGAGGTGGACGAGATGCGGCTGTTCCTGGCGCCGATGGTCTTGGGGGGGCGGACTGCGCGCGACCCACTCGAGGGCGAGGGCGTCGACGCGATCGCCGACGCCGCCCGCGCGTTGACCCTCGAGTGCGAGCGCGTGGGCGCGGATCTACTCGTGTCCGCGCGGATCAAGGAGTGGTAGAGCTCGAAAATGTTCACCGGACTGGTTCAGGCGCTCGGCCGCGTGGCGGCGGTCGACCGTGACGAGGCGGGGGCGCGCATCACGATCGAGACGCCGCTGGTCGGCGAGCTGCGTGCCGGCGACTCGATCGCGATCAACGGCGTCTGCCTCACCGCTGTCTCGCTGAACAACGGCTCGTTTGAGGCCGACGCGATGAACGAGACCCTCACGCGCTCCTCGCTGGGGGATCTGGCGGCAGGCGCCACGGTCAACCTCGAGCTCCCGCTCCGGGCGACCGATCGTCTCGGGGGCCACGTTGTCCAGGGGCACGTCGACGGCGTCGGCGTAATCGCGGAGGTCGCGCCAGACGGCTTCTCTCGGCGCATCCGGATCGAAGCCCCGAACGAGCTGTTGCGTTATGTGATCGAGAAGGGGTCGATCGCGGTGGACGGGGTCTCGCTCACCGTGACCGCGGTCGATGACTCATCGGTTACCGTGTCGTTGATCCCGGAGACGCTGCAAAGGACCAACCTCGGCCGAATCCGAACCGGAGCGAGGGTGAACGTGGAGGTCGATGTGCTCGCCAAGTACGTGGAGAAGCTGATCAGGCGATGAGCTCGCTCAAGACGGCGTATTCGACGATCGAGGAGGCGCTCGAGGACATCGTCGCGGGCAAGATGATCGTCGTCGTCGACGACGAGGATCGCGAGAACGAGGGCGATCTGGTCATGGCGGCGCAGTTCATCACCCCGGATGCGATCAATTTCATGACCCGACAGGCGGGCGGGTGGATCTGCCTCGCCCTGACCCCCGAACGCTGCGACGAGCTCGAGCTGGAGCTGATGACGCTCAAGAACGAGAGCTCGCACCAGACGCCGTTCACGGTGACGATCGAGGCGCGCGACGGTGTGACGACAGGTATCAGCGTCTACGACCAGGCCCGCACGATGCAGGTCGCCATCGACCCAACCAAGGGTTCGGAGGACATCGTCAAGCCCGGTCACGTCCGTCCGCTGAAGGCAAAGCCCGGCGGCGTTCTCGAGCGGACCGGACACACGGAGGCGTCGGTCGACCTCGCCCGTCTCGCCGGGCTCAACCCGTCCGGGGTCATCTGCGAGATCCAGAACGAGGACGGCTCGATGGCCCGCGGCGAGGACCTCGCCGCCTACTGCTGGAAGCACCAGCTGAAGATGGTCACCATCGCCGACCTGATCGCCTACCGGCGTCGGCATGAGAAACTGGTCGAGCGGGTCGTCTCGACGCGGCTGCCGACCACGTTCGGCGATTTCACGGCGGTCGGATACCGCTCGCTGGTCGACAACAAGCACCACGTCGCGCTGGTCAAGGGCGATGTCGAGGGTCGCGACGACGTGCTGGTGAGGGTGCACTCGGAGTGCCTGACCGGCGATGTCTTCCACTCGCTGCGCTGCGACTGCGGGGAGCAGCTCGAGTCGGCGCTCTCGATGATCGAGTCCGAGGGTCTCGGGGTGCTCTTGTACCTCTCGCAGGAGGGACGCGGGATCGGCCTGCTCAACAAGCTCCGCGCGTACAAGCTCCAGGAGGAGGGGTTCGACACCGTCGACGCCAACCTCAAGCTGGGCCTGCCCGCCGACCTCCGCGACTACGGGATCGGCGCCCAGATCCTGGTCGACCTGGGGCTCACGAGCATCCGGATCCTTACCAACAATCCCAAGAAGATCTCGGGACTCGCCGGTTACGGGCTGTCGGTGGTCGACCAGATCCCGATTCAGCACGTCCCCAATCCGCACAACGAGGCCTACCTGCGGGCCAAGCGCGACCGGCTCGGGCACACGCTCCACCACCAGGGGCTGGCGCTCGACGAAGAGATGCTCCACGACGAGCACGAGCACGACCGGCGGCGCCACCTTCCTTCCGAAGAATGAGCGCGCCGCGCGTAGCGCTCTGCATCGCGCGCTTTTACACCGAGCTCGCCGACAAGCTCGAGTCGGGCGCCCGGGCGGCGCTCGAGGAGGGCGGCGTGAGTTCTGCCGAGATCGACCGGTTCGACGTGCCCGGCGCATTCGAGCTGCCTGTCGTCGCCAAGTTCGCCGCCGAGTCCGGCCGTTACGGCGCCGTCATCTGCTTGGGGGCGGTCATCCGCGGCGAGACCGACCACTATCAGTATGTGTGTGCCGAGGCGGCCCGGGGGATCCAGGAGGTCCAGCTCCAGACCGGCGTGCCGTGCGGGTTCGGCGTGTTGACGGTGGACACGATGGCCCAGGCGCTCGAGCGCGTATCGGGTGGGTCCAAACGCGATACGGGTCGCAGTGCCGCCGAGGCCGCGCTGGCCTCGGTCGCCGTCAAGAATGACCTCGCTCGCTAACTAGTCGCCCTGGTCGTCGCCGCCGCCGGGACCGCCCTGGGCCGGTCCGGGTCCGGGTCCGGGTCCGGCCGGCGGACCGCCGCCACGGAAGTGGTGGTGACCCGGTGGTCCTGCCGGCCCCGCCCCGGGCGCCGCGCCACCGTTCGCCTGCTGCCCGAGCGCCACCAGCGCGAGCTGGAGCTCCTCTCTGACGGCACCGGTCTGGTTGGGGATCTGGAGGCGCTGGTAGAGGACCTGGACCGCCTGCCGCGGGTCGCCGGCCAGCCGCAGGGAGCGGCCGAGGTCATACAGCGCATAGGCGTAGGTCAGGCTGCTCGGCGAGGCGTCCGCGACGGCCTGGCGCAGCACCGGGATGGCGGCCGGGTAGTTGCCGTCCATCATCAGCTGGTGGCCCTGCGCGTCGAGCGTCTCGGCTGTCGGCGCCGGCGTTGTGGCGGCTGCCGGAGTGTCGGTCACCGTCGCCGTCGACGGCGCTGTCGGCGTTGTCGGCGTCGTCGGCGTCGTCGAAGCGGTCGGGGTGGGCTTCGCATGCGCCGCGGGGCGCCTTGCCGTCGTCGTCACGCTCGGGGTGGATCGCCGCGCGGAGGTGATCGACGAGCGTGCCGGCGCTCCGCCGCCGCTTCCGATCGTCCCGGCCACGGCGACGGCGACGATCGCTCCCGCGGCCAGGGCGGCCAGGGCGGACACGCGCGGGCCACGCCAGCGCCGCCGCGGGCGCGAGGTCGCCGGGCGAATCGGCCGCGTCGGCGGGGGCGCGACCGCCGCGGCGCGGATCGGTCTCGTGGTCGGCTCGCGTAGTGCCGATTCGAGCGCCTGAGCGAAGGCTTGCGCGGTCGGCCAGCGCTGCTCGGGCCGCTTGGCCATGCCGCGCGCCAGCACCGCGTCGACGGTGGGCGGCAGGCCGCGGTTGCGCTCGCTGGCGGCGGGCGGCTCGTCCTCGACGTGCTGGCGGGCCTGCGCGGCGAAGTGGGTGGACGTGAACGGCCGCTCGCCCACGAGTAGCTCGTAGGCAACGACCGCGAGCGAATACCGATCGCTGGCCTCGGTGGCGGCCCGGCCCAGCGCGCGCTCGGGCGCCAGGTAGGACGCAGTTCCGAGCACCTGGCCGCTGCCGGTGATCGTGTCCTCGGTGCCGAGCCGAGCGATGCCGAAGTCGCCCACATGCAGCGTCCGGTCGCGGTCGAGCAGCAGGTTGGCGGGCTTGATGTCGCGATGGAGGACGCCACGGCTGTGGGCGTAGTCGAGCGCCGAGGACGCCTCGTGGAGCCATTTCACGGTGTGCACCCGCCGGACCGAGTCGACCCGCAGCGCGTCGGCCACCGTCCCGCCGGCGAGGTACTCCATCACGATGAAGGCGCGCGGACCCTCTCCGACCCCCGAGTCGGTCTCGCCGACGTCATAGATCATCACCACGTTGGGGTGGCCAGACAGACGCGCCGCCGCGCGGGCCTCGCGCATGAACCGCGACACGCCGGCCTCGTCGTCCGCGAAGCGCTCGGCGAGCAGCTTGATCGCGACGTTGCGGCCGAGCGCCTGGTCGCGCGCGCACCACACCGACGCCATGCCGCCGGCGGCGATGTGGCGGAGCGGCTCGTAGCGCCCCGGGAGCCCCAACTCCCGTTGGACGCCCGCGTCCGCGTGGGATCGATCACCCATCGAAACGCCTCATTACCCGTAGCGAAGAATACGAATCGGGGAGGACTCTCACAGAAAGCCCCGGTCTGGTCCGCAAGATGGGGCCCACAACGATGGGGTCAAAAGGCGCCTGAAGCTATACTCGCCGGCCATGGCAAAGGTCTGTCACGTATGCAGCAAGGGGCCGGCGTTCGGCAACAGCCGCAGCCACTCGATGGTCGCCACCAGGCGCCGCTTTGACCCGAACCTTCAGCGGGTTCGGATCGACGACAACGGCACGCCTCGGCGCGTGTACGTGTGCACGCGCTGCCTGAAGGCCGGAAAGGTCACTAAGGCCGCGTGACGGCCGCCGACTCGGATTCGGCGCCCGGGTCGGATCCGAGCCTGCTTCGCTTCCGTGCGCTGCTCGAGGCAGGGCTGGCGGCGCTCGAGACGCGCCGCGAGGAGGTCAACGACCTCAACGTCTTCCCGGTGCCCGACGGCGACACCGGCGACAACATGGTGCTCACGCTCCGGGCCGTCCTGGACGAGCTCGACCGACTGGCCACGCTCTCCCCCGAGATCACGGTCGAGCGGATCAGCCGAGACGAGATCGTCGCCTCGGTGGCCCGCGCCGCGCTCCTCGGGGCCCGCGGGACCTCGGGCGTGATCCTCTCGCAGCTGATCCGCGGGGCGGCCGAGGAGCTCGCGAGCCGACCGGGCGAGTTGGTCGACCCGGTCCTGATTAGCGCCGCCCTGGCCCGTGCGGTGGATCAGGCGTACGGCTCGGTGCGCGAGCCGGTCGAGGGCACGATCCTGACCGTGGCCCGCGAAATGGGCGTGCAGATCGCCTCGGACCTGGCCCGCATGTCGGACGCCAGGCTGCCCTCCGACGCCAGCGCCGAGATGCAGAACGCGGTGATTGCGGCGCTCGTGGGGCGCGCGCTCGAGGCGGGGGAGGGGTCGCTGCGGCGCGGGCCCGACCTGCTTCCGGCGCTCCGCCGAGCCGGCGTGGTTGACGCCGGCGGGTATGCGCTGACGCTTGTGTTCGGGGGGATCATCGGCGCCCTGCAGGGTCGGGCGCGCCCGCCGGTCGAGATGCGGCCCGAGTCGCCGGGGCGGGGCGGAGAGGGGGTGGGTGGGCGGGTCCAAATCACGCGGCCGCAGCACTCCTCGACCACTTTTCGCTACTGCACGAGCTTCGCCGTCACCACCGCCGAGCTGGAGCCGCGCTGGTTTCGCCCGGCCTTGGAGCGGCTCGGGGACTCGGTGCTGATTGTCGGGGACCAGGCCACGCTGAAGGTGCACGTGCACACCGATGATCCGGACGCGGCCACCGCGTTGTTCTCCCCCCACGGAACGATCTCGCATTTGGACGTGGCCGATATGCGCGCCCAGGTCGAGCAGCGCGAGGAGCGCGCCAGGCCGCCCGAGCCCGTCGTCTGCGACGCGATCGCGGTGACGAGCGGGGCGGGAATGCGCTCGCTGTTCGAGAGCCTCGGGGTGAGCGCGCTGGACGGGGGGCCGGGTCTTGACCCGAGCAGCCTCGACGTCCTTTCCGCGATCCACACCTCCCGAGCCGAACAGGTCGTGGTCCTGCCCAACAGCCCCGCCGCCCTGGCGGCCGCCCGGCGCGCGGCCACGCTGTCGGACAAGGCGGTATCGGTGGTGCCGTCGGTCTCTCCCCAGGCCGGATTGGCGGCCGCCGTCACGCTCGACCCCACGCTGGACGCGGAGCACAACGCGCAGGCGATGGCCCACGCGCTCGAGCGCGTCCGCACCGGGGCCGTGGCGCCGGCGCGGATCGATGACAGCGAAGGGCGCTTTCGGGCGGGCGACGCCGTCGGCTACATCGAGGAGGAGATCGTCGCCTGGGGCAGGCCGCGCGAGGCGCTGCGCGAGGTGCTGGAGCAGCTCGCGCACGATGCCGAGCTGATCACCTGTCTGCGGGGCGTCGACGCGCCGCTGGACGACGGGACTGTGGAGGCGCTGGCCCTTGGAGATGTCGAATTCGAGCTATCCGACGGAGGTCAGCAGGGTCAGTGGTGGCTGCTCTCGGCCGAATGACGGCGGTCGCGTCGTCGTCGTCGTTTACCAGCAGCGCCTCGAGCTTCTCGGGCGGCATCGGGCGGGCGAGAAGGAAGCCCTGAACGCGTTCGCATTCGAGCCGCCGCAGAGCGGCTAGCTGTTCTTCGTCCTCGACGCCCTCGGCGGTCACCGTGCAGCCGAGTGCCTTGGCCAGGCCGATCAGCGAGGACACGATGGCCTGATCGCGCGATTCCCGGTCCTCGGCCAGGCCGGAGACGAAGCTGCGATCGATCTTGATCGCGTCGACCGGGTGCTCCTTGAGCCAGGAGAGCGACGAGAAGCCCGTGCCGAAGTCGTCCAGGACGATCCGGATGCCGCTCGACTCGAGCTCGCGGAGCGTGCGCGCCGCGATCGTGTCGCCGCGGACCAGCGCGGTCTCGGTGATCTCGAGCGCCAGCTGGTCCGACGGCCACTGTGCGTGGGCCAGCGTCTGGCGGACCGACTTGGCGAATCCGGGGTGGGAGAGCTGGTGCGCGGAGACGTTCACCGCCAGCTCCACGGTCCGTCCGAGTTGGGCAGTGATCCGGTTCATTGTTTCGCAGCTCTCGCGCAACACCCACGCCCCGATGGGCACGATCAGGCCGCTGTCCTCGGCGACCGGGATGAACTCGGCGGGCGACACCCGGCCGAGCGTCGGGTTGTGCCAGCGCAGCAGCGCCTCGACCCCGAGGAGCTCGCCGTCTTCGAGGCCGAACACGGGCTGGAAGGCGATCGCGAGCTCGCCGCGCTTCTCGGCGCCGCGCAGCTCCCGCACCAGGGCCAGGCGGCGGCCCTCGTGGCTGCGGCGATCCCCGCCGAAGAACGAGAGGCGGTCCCGCCCGGCGCGCTTGGCCTCGTACATCGCGCTGTCGGCCTGGCGGAGCGCCTCGCGGCCGTCGATCTCGGCATCGGTCACGAGCGTGATTCCGATGCTGGCGGTAGCCACGGTCGTGTCGATCCCGGGCAGGGGCCGGGAGATGGCCTCGAGCAGTCGAAAGCCGAGGCTGGCCGCCTGAGCCTCGTCGGCCATGCCCTCGGCAACGACCACGAACTCATCCCCGCCGAACCGGCCGACGAAGTCGCTCCCGCGAACGGCGGCCGACAGGCGTTGGCCGACCTCGCGGATCATCTCGTCGGCGCGGTCGTGGCCGAGCGTGTCGTTGAGCGTCTTGAGCCCGTCCAGGTCGATGAACAGCACGGCCGCCATGGAATGCGGTCCCGCCCGCCCTCCCGTTCGCCCCGCCCGGACGATCGCCTCGTCGATCGCCTCGAAGATCGCCGTGCGGTTGGGCAACCCGGTCAGCCCGTCGTGCCGGGCGTCGTAGATCAGCTGCTCGAGCGCGCGGTGGCGCTCGATCGCGATGCCGGCCAGACGCGCGCCATCCTCCAGCAGCGTGATGTGCTCCGGCAGCGGCCTGCGGGCCTGCCCGCCGTACAGGGCGAGCGTGCCGAGTACGTCGCCGGCTGGGGACTTGATCGGCATCGACCAGCAGTGACGCAGCCCGACGCCGAGCACGAAGTCGCGGATCGGCGCCCACCTCGGGTCCGCGGCGATGTCATCGGAGATGGTCAGTTGCCCGGACCACGCCGCCGACCCACACGCGCCGACGTTGGGGCCGATCACCACGCCGTCGATCGCCGCCAGGTAGTGGGGCGGAAGCGACGGCGCCGCCCCCGGCCGCAGCACCCCGGCCTCGCGATCGAGCAGGACCACGCATGGGATCACCGATGGGTCGTGGCGCTCGATCCCCTGGGTGAGCTCCACCAGGACGTCCCCGAGCGGCGCACCGCCCGCGATCAGCTCGTGGACGCGGTGCTGCGAGGCGACCAGCTCGTGGAAGCGTTGTGTCTCTTCGCTGGCTACGCGCAAGCGAAGCTCGACGGCAATCGCGGCCGTCGTGTGCTCGAGGGTCCGCGCGTCGCGCTCGTCCCAAGCACGGGGCGCCGCATCCGCGACGCAGAGGTGGCAAAGCACCTGACCCTCGATGATCACAGGCGCCTCGAGGTAAGGAAGCTGGGTGTCCGGACACGCCTGGTCGCTCGCCTTGCCGACCAGGAACCGCTCGAGCGACTCTCCGGCGGCAAGCTCCGCGGCCTGCGCCGCGGTCGCCTCACCGATCCACAGGCCCTTGATCAGCGTGCGTTCGCCCACGGGGACCGCCAGGGCGGCCACCGCAGCCCCGGTGGCGCTCCGGAGCACCGCGGTCCAGCGGTCGAGCTCGGGCCACGTACCGGGACCGAGCAGTCCGCTACGAGCCAGCAGCTGGAGCCGGACATCTTGGAGAGCGTCCTCTGAGGCCGTGGTGTGTGGCTGGACCTGCGGCACGACCGGGTTAACCTCGTTCATGTCCGCGCGGACGTTGATGATGCGGCCGTTTGCTAGACGAATCTTCCACCTGCACACCGATGGCCGCCACCGCATTCGCCAGCCCTGATCCGCTGGGCGAACCCGAGCTCCGGGACGCGCCGGTTCGCTACCCGCGCCCGTCGAGACTGGCGGCCGAGCTGACCTTCGACGGTGCCAAGGCCCGGCGGGCCGCGGACACGCTCGGCCTGCATAGCGTCGGGGACCTGCTGTTGCACCTTCCGCGCGACCGGCGCGAGGCGCGTGCCGTCGCCGAGCTCGTGCCGGGCGACAGCGCAACCGTGGTGGTCCAGGTCAAGAGCATCTCCTCGCGCTCGGTTCGCCGGCGCGGGATGCGCCCGCTGGTCGAGGCGACCGTGGCGGACCAGAGTGGCGCGATGAAGGCGACCTTCTTCAACCAGCCCTGGCTCGAGCATCGCTATCCCGTGGGGACGCGCCTGGCGCTCCACGGCAAGTTCGAAGGGCGGCGTCGCTTTCGCGTCCAGGCACACGCGAGAACCTCGGACGCGGTCAGCGGAGAATTTGATCCCGCCCGCCCCGTCGCGCATTACCCAGCGACCGACGGCCTGTCTTCGACCCAGATCCTCGCGCTCGTCAACGAGCATCGCGCCGCATTTCAGGCGGTGACCGAGCCGCTCCCGGCGCGGCTGCGCTTACGGGAGCGGCTGCCGGATCGCGTCGCGGCGCTCACCGGCGCGCATTTCGCCCCCTCGGAGGAGGCGATGGAGCTCGCGCGCCGGCGACTTGCCTTCGACGAACTGCTCATGGTCCAGCTGGCCCTGCTCCGGCGCCGGCTGCAGCGGCGCGCGTCGAGCAGCGCCCCCGTGCTCGATTCAGAGCGCGAACTGACGGGGCGCTGGCTGGACACGATGCTGCCGTTCAAGCCGACGGGCGATCAAGAGGCGGCGGTTGCGGCCGTCGACCGCGACCTGTCCCAGTCCAAGCCGATGCAGCGCTTGCTGATGGGCGAGGTCGGCTCCGGGAAGACGGTTGTGGCCCTCTACGCGCTGCTGCGGGCGGTCGAGCACGGGTATCAGGGCGCGTTGATGGCACCGACCGAGACGCTGGCCGAGCAGCACTTCGCCACCGTCCAGAAGCTCATGCCGGGCGCCGTGGTCCCGATTGGACTGCTGACCGGATCCACGCCCGGGCGCCGGCGGGCTGACCTGCTCGGCAAGCTGGCCAGCGGGGAGCTGCCGCTGATCGTCGGGACCCATGCCCTGATCGAGGATCCGGTGCGCTTCGCCCGCCTCGGCGTCGCCATCGTCGACGAGCAGCACCGCTTCGGGGTCCGCCAGCGTGCCGCGCTGGACGCGAAGGCCTCGGGCGATGACCGGCCCCACGTGCTTCACCTGACCGCCACGCCGATTCCGCGGACTTTGGCACTGTCGAATCACGGCGATCTCGACTACACGGTGTTGCGCGAGCTTCCGGCCGGCCGACGCCCGATCAAGACGTTTGTGTGCTCGAGCGAGCGCGAGCGGGCTCGCGCATACGACCGCATTCGCGAGGAGCTCCGGGCCGGCCGCCAGGCATTCGTCGTGTGTCCGCTCGTGGCGGAATCAGACGTGCTCCAGGCCCGGGCGGCGACGGCCGAGTTCGAGCGGCTGCGCGTTGGGGAGCTGCGGGACTTTCGGGTCGTGCTCATGCACGGCCAGATGGCGTCCGGCGCCAAGCAGGAGGCGATGGCCGCATTTGCGTCGGGCCAGGCCGACGTGTTGGTCGCCACCTCGGTGATCGAGGTCGGAATCGACGTGCCGAACGCCACCGTGATGCTGGTCGAGGACGCCGACCGCTACGGCATCTCCCAGCTCCACCAGCTACGGGGCCGGATCGGGCGCGGCCCCTACGATTCGGTCTGCCTGCTGTTCGGCTCCAAGGAGTCGCCGCGGCTGCGCGCGCTCGCCGAGCACACAGACGGCTTCAGATTGGCTGAGATCGACCTCGAGCTTCGCGGCGAAGGGGAGCTCGTCGGCACCCGCCAGCACGGCGAGACGATCTACAGGATCGCCGAGCTGCCGCGCGACGCCGAGCTGCTCGAACGGGCGCGGCGATACGCCGAGGAGGTGGTCGCCGATGATCCCGAGCTGGTGTCGGCCGAACACGCGCTGCTGGCCGACGCACTCCTGGGCGTGTTCGGGGCCGAAGCGCTGTCCCCGATCCGGGCCTAGGCGGCGCGGCGTGCGAGTCGTCGCGGGACGCTTCGGCGGTCGCACGCTGGTGGCGCCTCGTGGGCAGGCCACTCGACCCACCTCGGATCGGGTGCGCGAGGCGCTCTTCTCGATCCTGGGAGAGGCCGTGGTGGGAGCGCGGGCGCTGGACCTGTTCGCGGGGTCGGGTGCGCTGGGGATTGAGGCCCTCTCTCGGGGCGCCGCTCAGGCTGACCTCGTGGACTCCTCGGCGGCCGCGGTGGCGGCGATCCGGCGGAACCTGTCGGCGGTCGGCGTGGACGCGGATGTGCGGCGTCAGGACGCGCTCCGGTACCTCGAGGGGGCACGTCGGGACGCTCGTCAATACGATCTTGTCTTCCTCGATCCCCCATATCGGCGCGCGAGCGCGCTTGGGCGCGAGCTGTCGGCGGCGCTTGCCCCGGTACTCGCGCCCGATGCGCGGGTAGTGGCCGAGAGCGACCGGCGGGCGCCACTCGAGCTCGACCTGGAGCTGCTCGACGAGCGCCGCTACGGCGACACCCTGATCCGAATCCATGGCCCCCGATAACCGCATCGCGATCTGTCCCGGCACGTTCGACCCGGTCACCAACGGGCATCTCGACGTGATCACCCGAACCTCGGCCATGTACGACCAGGTGATCGTGGCCGTGGTCAACCTGCCCTGGCGCAAGGGCTCGACCGTCTTCAGCACCGAGGAGCGAGTGGGATTCCTGAAAGGCGCCACGCAGGGGCTCGCCAACGTCATCGTCGAGCCGTTCAGCACGCTGCTGGTCGATTTCGCCCGGCAGCGCGGGGCGATGGCGATCGTCAAGGGGCTGCGGGCGATCTCCGACTTCGAGTACGAACTAGAGATGAATCAGCTCAACCGCCGGCAGGACCCGGAGATCGAGTCCGTTTACCTGATGGCGTCGGCCAAGTACAGTTTCCTTAGCTCGAGCGGGATCAAGGAACTTGCCACGTTCGGCGGGGAGATCGATGATCTGGTCCCCGCGGAGGTGGCTGGCGCATTGAAGGAACGGCTCGGCCGCTAACGAAACAGAGGTTCTTAAAGATGGATGTCTTGGTACTGATCGACAAGCTGGACGACCTCGTCCACAACGCCCGGGCGGTGCCGTTGACCGACCAGGTGCGTGTCGACAAGGAGGAGATCTACGACATCCTCGATCAGATGCGCGCCACGATTCCCGAGGAGATCAAGCAGGCCCGGTGGATCGTCAAGGAGCGTCAGGAGATGCTGGCCGAGGCCAAGCGCGAGGCCGAGCGGATCGTCAAGGAGGCCCGCGAGCGCCAGGAGCGCATGGTCTCCGAGGAGGAGATCACCAAGCAGGCCGAGCGCGCCGCCGAGGACATCATCGAGGACGCCCGGGGCCGGGAGCGCGAGATCCGGCTGGGCGCCGAGGATTACGCCGACGAGATCCTCAACACGCTCGAGGTGAACCTGTCGAAGTTCATCGCGGCGGTGCGGCGCGGGCGCGAGCGCCTGGCGGGCAAGGAAGAGCCCGCCGAAGTTGGGTAATCCCTTCGGGATTACCTGGCGGGTTTCGCCTGCGGCGAAACTCGGCTGAGGTTCGTTCGCGGTGCGGGCGCTCATCATTCAGCACGACCCGACCGGGCCGGCTGGCCACGTCAGCAACTGGCTCGCGGCGCGCGGAGACGACCAGGACGTCTGGCTGATCTCAGCCGAAGAGCGCGAGGTCGACCCGCTTGCCTACGACCTGATCGTCGCGCTCGGGTCAGAGTCCGCGGCATACGACGACTCGGTGCCGTGGCTGGACCTCGAGCTTAAGCTGCTGCGACGTGCCTTCGACGCCGATGTGCCGATGCTCGGCATCTGCTTTGGCAGCCAGATACTCGCCCGGGCACTCGGTGGCCGCGCTATGCCCGCCGCGCAAGCGGAGATCGGCTGGGTGGCGGTGACCAGCCGAGATCCCGACCTGATCCCGGCTGGGCCGTGGTTCGAGTGGCACTACGACACGTTCACGCCGCCCCCCGGCGCCGTGCTGCTGGCCGAGAGCCCGGCCGCGCCCCAGGCCTACATGCTCGGGCGCACCCTCGCCGTCCAGTTCCACCCCGAGGTGACGCCGGAGATGGTGGACGCCTGGCTCACCAAAGGGCACGATCTGCTCGTCCGCGACGGGGTGGACGGCGATCGAGTGCTGGCCGAGATGCGCGAGCGGGACGAGGAGAACCGGGACGGCGTGTGGCGCCTGCTCGACGCATTCATGGACCGGGTGGCAGGCGCTCAGCGAATCTCGAACGAGCCCAGCCCTTCGGGCTCCTCCGCGCGGACGTCGACGTTCTCGACCTCGGCCTGACGCGGCCCGGTCTCCATGAAGCGCACGACGCTCTGAACGTCGTCGGGGTTGCCCTCGAGCACCGCCTCGACGGCGCCGTCGGCGCGATTGGTGACCCAGCCCTGGACGTTGCGCGTGTGGGCGCGCTGGCGGACCGAGTCGCGGAAGAACACACCCTGGACGCGCCCACGAACGGTCACTCGACGGCGTACCCGATCGTCGGCCATGGCAACGATTCTTGCAGGACCGAAGCGTCGTGGGCGGCCTTGAAAAGCCCTGCTTGAGGGCGCGAAACGATCCGTCCGAGCGCCGCGCCATGCTGGGCGGCCCATGGATGCCCTGTGGTTACTGATCGGTGTGTTCGCCGGCGCCGGTGTCGTGCTCGCCGCGGTCCGGCCGCGGCTGCGCGCGCTCTCGGGCCAGGCAGCGCGCGCAGGCGAGCTCGAGCGCGAGTTGGCCCGGGCCCAGGCCGAGCTCGACCACGAGCGGGCGGTTGGGGCCGAGCGGCTGGCCGCGATCAACGACGCCCAGGAACGGCTGTCGGCCTCGTTCAAGGCCCTGAGCGCCGAGGCGCTCCAGGCCAGCATGGCGCAGCTGTCCGAGCTCGCCCGGGCGCAGCTGCGCGAGACTCAGGCCGAGGCGAAGGGCGACCTGGACAAGCGCCAGCAGGCCGTCGAGCAGCTGGTGGCGCCGCTGCGCGAGCAACTCGGACGGGTCGACTCCCAACTGCTGAGGCTCGATCAGGAGCGTCGCGAGTCCCGCGGGCGCCTGGAGGCGCAACTCAAGACGCTGGCTGAAACCGGAGAGCGCCTGCGTACCGAGACGGGCGCGCTCGTGACCGCGCTGCGCAAGCCCAACGCCCGCGGTCAGTGGGGCCAGATGCAGCTGCGCAACGTTGTTGAGCTGGCCGGGATGGTCCGCTATTGCGACTTCGTCGAGCAGTCTCCGGTGGCTGGAGACGAGTCGACCCTGCGACCGGATCTGGTGGTCAGCCTGCCGGGCGGCAAGCACGTGGTGGTCGACGCCAAGGCGCCGCTCCAGGGCGTGCTCGACGCCTACCAGGCGCGCGATGAGGAGGAGCGCCAGCGCCATCTCCGCGACCACGCCCGGCTGCTGCGGCGGCACGTCAAGGCGCTGGCCGACAAGGCCTACTGGGCCGGCCTGGACTCGGCGCCCGACATCGTCGTGATGTTCCTTCCGGGCGAGCATCTGTACGGCGCCGCGCTCGAGGCCGACCCGACGCTGATCGAGGACGCGATGGCCCGCCGGGTGCTTATCGCCACCCCGACCACGCTGCTGGCCATGCTGCGGGCGGTCGCCTACGGCTGGCAGCAGGAGCGAGTTGCCGAATCAGCGCAGGCCATCTCCGAACTCGGCCGCGAGCTGCACGGGCGGCTAGTCAAGCTCTCGACCCTGCTGGGCACGCTCGGCACGCGGCTGAACAGCACCGTGCGCGCCTACAACGAGGCCGTCGGATCGTATGAGGCGCGTGTGTTGCCGGCGGCGCGCCGGTTCGAGGACCACGGCTCGGTGGCCGCCGGAAGCGACATGGGCGAGCTCGAGCACGTGACAGTCAGCGCCCGAGCGGTGCGGGTGGCCGAGCTCGAGGCGGGGGAGGGTGGCGCCGGCGCCGCACCCGTGCCCGAGCAGTTGACGATGCGCCGCCTCCGCGCCGCGGACTAGAAGCCCACCCGCGAGCCGGTTCGGTCTAGCCCGTAGGCTGTCGATATGGCTAAGACGGTCGTGGTGCTCGGGGCGCGGAACCTAGGTGGCGCGATCATCGATCATTTTCTGGCGCACGGCTGGGACGCGACCGGGGTCGCTCGTAGCGAGGACACGCTGGCCCAGGTGCGCGAGCGGGGGGCGCTGGCGATCGCGGCCGACGCCTCCGATCCCGCCGAGCTTGCGCGGGCGCTCGCGACGGCTCGCGAGCAGCTGGGATCCGTCGACGCCGTGGTCAACGCGGTCACGGCCGCCCGGCCCACGGGTGCCGGGCCGTTTGGCGGTGGCCAGCTGGCCGAGGCCGATCTCCACGCGTTCCGCGGCTGGACGGTGGCGGTAGCCGAGCAGGCCTTCGTGTTCCTGTCCACCGGGGTCGCGGCCCTTCGGGACAGCGGCGGAGGCGCGCTCATCCAGATCACCGGCGGCTCCTCCCGGCGCGCCATGCCGGGCCGCGGGCTGTGGGCCGCCGGCGCCTTCGCCACGCGGGCGCTCGTCCAGGCCGCGGCGCAGGAGCTACGCGGCGAGGGCATCCACGTGGCGCTGCTGGCCGTCGACGCGACGATCGAATCACCGAAGACCGCGGCGTTCACGCAGAGCCAGCCGACCGATGCCCTCGCCGACATGGGACAGGTCGCGGAGGCGGTCCGCTTCCTGGTTGAGCAGGGCGCCCGTGCCTACACCCACGAGCTGACGGTGACGCCCGCCGGCGAGCGGTGGGTGCCGTAGGCACGCTGCGCGGCCTGGCAGTGCTGATAACATGCAACCATGCGGTTGCTCGTCCTGGGCGGAACCCTGTTTCTCGGCCGGCACATCGTGGACAGCGGGCAGGCCCGCGGCCATGAGCTGACGCTGTTTAACCGCGGGCGCACCGATCCCAGCCCGATCCCCGGTGTCGAGCAGATCCACGGCGATCGCGAGCAGGATCTCGCGCTCCTGGCCGGTCGCAGTTGGGATGCGGTGATCGACACCTCGGGGTACTGGCCCGCAGCGGTCCGCGCCTCGGCCGAGCTGCTCGCCGAGAACGTCGACCGATACGTGTTCGTCTCGAGCATCTCGGCGTACGGACGCCTCCCCGAGCTCGGGATGAACGAGGACGCCCCCACCGCTCCCGACCCGCCTCCGGACGCGAGCGACGTCATGGAGCACTACGCCGAGCTCAAGGCGTCCTGCGAGCGCGTGGTCGAGGGTGTGCTCCCGGGCCGGGCGGTGGTGATCCGACCCGGGCTGATCGTGGGGCCGCTCGATCCCACCGAACGGTTCACCTACTGGGTGCGCCGGCTGGCGGAGGGTGGCCGGGTCCTCGCGCCTCGCGCGCCCGACCAGCCCGTCCAGCTGATCGACGCGCGCGATCTGGCCGACTGGACCGTCCGCATGGCCGAGCACGGTGCCGCCGGCGCGTACAACGCAACCGGGCCGGCCGAGACCATGACCTTGGGCCCGCTTCTCGAGCGCATCGCAACCGCTACGGGCGGCGCGTCCGAGCTCGTCTGGATCGATGAAGACCGGCTGGCCGAGGCGGGCGTGCAGGCGTGGGACGAGCTGCCGGTGTGGCTGGATCTGCCGCGGAATGCCGAGTTCCGCGGCCTCTGCGCGGTCGACATCGGCCGTGCCCTGGACGCGGGCCTGAGGTTCCGGGCCCTCGAAGCGACCGTCGCCGACACGCTGGCGTGGGCCCGCGAGCGCGCCGAGACCACGGAGCGCAGAGGCGAGACCCCGCTGCCGCCTCGAGCCGGGCTGGCGAGGGACCGCGAAGCGCAGCTAATCGCTCGCTTCGCCGGCTGACTCGTTCACGCGGCGCCCGTCCCACCACCGGCGCAGATCCGCACGCTGGTGGGGCAGGGGATCGGCCGACGGCTTGCGCTCCTGCACCCTGTCGAGCGCCTCGTCGATGTCGACCCCGGTCCGCACGGCGACCACGCCGGCGGCGACCGCGGCGGAGCGCTGCCACCCGGCTCGGCAGTGCACGTACGTGCGCGCGCCCTGATCGAGCCAGGCGTTGACCTCCTGCACGGCGGCTTCGAGGACGTCGGGGGGCAGGCCCCCGTAATCGGTCAGGGGCACCCGTTCCTCCTCGATCCCGGCCGCCGCCAGGGCACGTTCGACCGCCGGGCGGTCGCCCGGGCCGTACTCGTCGTCTTCGGTCAGGTTGAGCACGCGGCGGACCCGCATCCGCGCCAGCATCTCGACGTCGTCCGGATCGAGTGGATAGGCGCCGACCAGCAGGTCATCGAGCACATCGGCGAAGCCGTATGAGCGGAACCACCGCGACACGCCTCAATGATCGCGCTAAGGCGCCGCCGGCATACGCCGCCGACCAATCTCATCGGGCGGTTAAGCTCGATGTCATGTCCCCGCTACGCACCGATACATTCGACCTGGGCGGGCTTCGCCTCACCGCCGGCGAGGGCCGCCGCCTCGATCTATACGTGGCGATCGAGCCGTTCTCGCTCGCCGGCGATTCCTATTCCGTGCAGCCCGAGACCATTCCGGTGCGTCTCGACATCTCCCGGACGACCGGTGACGGCTACGCGCTGCGGCTGCGCTTCGAGGCCTCGCTGGCGGGACCGTGCATGCGCTGTCTGGAGGCTGCCGCCCCGACCTTCACGGTCGACGCGCGCGAGGTCTCACTACCGACCGAGGCGCGTGCGGTATCGGGTCCCGCCCACCCCCGTTGGCGGGATCAAACTCTCCGCGGGGGTAAGGCCAAGCAGGAAGACGAGGCGAGCGATGAGCTCACCTCTCCGTACGTCCAGGACGGCGTGCTCGATGTACGCGCGTGGGCGCGGGACGCGCTCGCGCTGAGCGTGCCCGCGAACATCCTGTGTCGGTCCGATTGCGCAGGTCTGTGCCCGGTGTGCGGCGTGAACCTTAACGACGCCGGTTCCGATCACCACCACGAGCCGGCGCCGGATCCACGGTGGGCCGCGCTCTCGGAGCTGCGCTTTCAGTAGCCACCGCGCCGGCGCAGCCGGCGCATCCAATCCCAATCTCACGGGCTACACTGCCCGCCATGGCCGTCCCCAAGCAGAAGCAGTCCCATGCGCGAACGACGCAGCGTCGTGCGCAGCACAAGATCGACGCGCCGACGTACAACGCGTGTCCCCATTGCCACAGCCCTCGCCTTCCCCACCGCGTCTGCCCCGTCTGCGGGAGCTACAAGGGACGCGAGGTAATCGTTCCGGATCGGGACGAGCCGATCGCATAGAGTCGTCCCGTGGTGACCGTCGCCGTGGACGCCGGCGGGGCGGATCTCGGCCCCCGGGAAGTAGCGGCGGGCGCTGCGCGCGCGGCCGCCGACGGGGTCCGAGTCCTGCTCTTCGGCCCCGCCAATGAGATCGGACCCGTGCCGCCCGGCGTCGAGCTGGTCGACGCCCCGGTCTCGATCGCCAAGCAGGCCGATCCTGCCTACGCGGTCCGCACCACGCCCGAGGCCTCGATCGTCCAAGCGACCCGCGCGGTGGCGGACGGTCGGGCGCAGGCCTTCGTGTCCGGGGGATCGACCGGACCGGCGCTGGCCGCGGGGCTGTTTCACCTGCGCCGTGACCGCGGCGTCTATCGTCCCGCCCTGGCTCTGCCGCTGCCCAATCCGGGCAAGGGGACGATCCTGCTGCTCGATGTCGGCGCCAACGCCGTGTGTCGCCCGGAGCATCTCGTCCAGTTCGCCCACATGGGCTCGGCCTTCGCCCAGGCGGTGATGGGCATGCAAGCTCCCCGCGTCGCCCTGCTGTCCAACGGCGAGGAACCGGGCAAGGGAACGCCCGACCTGGTTGCCGTGCACGAGCAGCTGGCCGGAGAGCGCGGCGCCGGGCTGAACTTCATCGGCAACGTCGAGGGGACCCAGGTCCCGGAGGGGGCGGCCGATGTGGTGGTGATGGACGGGTTCACCGGCAACATCGCGCTGAAGCTGATGGAGGGCGTCTCGAGCCGCACCCTGCGCCTGGTCGGCGAAGCCGCCGCGACCTCGACGCGAGGCCGTCTCGGCAAGCGGCTGATCGGCCCCTCGGTGCGGCATCTGCGCGAGGAGATCGACCCCGAGGGCCAGGGCGGCGCCTACATGCTCGGCCTCCGCCAGCTCGGCGTCGTCGCCCATGGCAGGTTCGGCGCCCACGGGTTCGCCCGCGCGATCGAGGTAGCGGCGCGCGGGGTCGAGCACGACGTGATCGCCCGGACGCGGACGGCGCTCGAGCAGGCCGGAGCGCTGCGCCCGCCGAGCAGCGGATCTCTCCCCGCCCTGACCGATGCCGTCGCCTCGTCCGAAACGGCGGCTACGGTACCCATGCCGTGACCCGCGAAGAGATCTTCCAGGTGATCCGCGCCCACCTCGCCGATGAGCTCGAGGTGGACCCCGCCGCCATCTCCGAGACGACCCGTTTCAAGGAGGACCTCGAGGCCGATTCGCTGGACCTGTACACGCTGGTCCAGGAGGTCGAGGACACCTACGGAGTGCGGATCTCCGACGAGCAGGCGGCCAAGATCCAGACCGTCGGACAGGCCGTGGACTTCGTGCTCGGCGTGACCGGAGGCGAGACGCAGGCGTCGGCGCCGGCGAGCGCAGGCCGCGATGCTGAGTGAGCGCGAACTGAGTGAGCGCGACCCAGCTTCCACGTCAGGGTGATTCCGCCGCGCTTCTGCGCGAGCTGCTCGACGAGCTACCCGACGATCTCGCCCGCCCGGCCTTCACCCATGCGTCCTGGACAACGCGGCGCTCGGACTCCTACGAGCGCCTGGCCTTCCTGGGCGACAGCGTGCTCGCGCTCGCCGTCACCTCACACCTGTATCCGCGACTCGAAGCCGATCGCTACGGCCCCGGCAGGTTGACCAAGATCCGCGCCCAGGCCGTGTCGGGGCGCTCGTGCCGCGCGGTCGCGGAACGGCTCGGCGTGCCCGACCGCCTGCGAGCGGCGGCCCCCGCCGCCGCGGCCACCACGGTGCCCGGCCTGGTCTCGACCGAGCGGGTGCTGGCGTCCGTCATCGAGGCGGTGATCGGCGCCTGCTTTCTCGCCTTCGGCTACGAACGGACGTCCGCGGCCGTGGTCGTGGCTTTCTCCCCGGAGATCGAGAACGCGCTCGAGAATCCGGTCGACTTCAAGTCCGCGCTGCAGGAGCGGCTCGCGCGTAAGGGCGCGCTCGTGACCTACGACGTGGTCGACGAGGAAGGCCCGCCCCACGACCGGGTGTTCTCGGTGAGCGCGACGATCGGAGGCGTCGAGGTCGGCCGCGGCCGGGGCCGGAGCAAGAAGGACGCCGAGCAGGAGGCCGCCCAGGCGGCACTGGAGGCGCTGGAATGACGGGCGGGTGGGTCGCACTTCCATGTACCTGAAATCGATCGTCATCAAGGGCTTCAAGTCCTTTCCCGACCGGACCAAGCTTGAGTTCGGGCCCGGCGTCAGCGTGATCGTCGGGCCGAACGGATCCGGCAAGTCGAACATCACCGACGCGGTGCTGTGGGCGCTCGGGGAGCAGTCCCCGCTGGCCGTCCGCGGCCAGTCGATGCAGGACGTGATCTTCGGCGGGGTCCCCGGTCGCCAGGCGGCGCGTAACGCCGAGGTCGAGCTCGTGCTCGACGACAGCGAGGGGACGCTCGGCCTCGGCGTGCCCGAAGTCTCGATCGCCCGCCGCCTGGATCGGAGTGGCGAGGGTGAGTACCGCCTGGCCGGCGCCCGTTGCCGGCTCGTCGATGTGATTGAGGTCCTGTCGGACACAGGCCTCGGCAAGGAGATGCACTCGGTCATCTCCCAGGGCCGGGTCGAGTCGATCGTGACCTCCAAGCCGCGCGACCGCCGCATGCTGATCGAGGAGGCGGCCGGCCTGGGCAAGCACCGCAAGCGCCGACGACGCGCCCAGCTCAAGCTGGCCCGCACCCAGGAGAACCTCGACCGGGCGCTCGACGTTGAGCGCGAGGCGCGCTCGCGCCTGCGACCGCTCAAGCGCCAGGCGGAGGCGGCCGAGCTGCACGCGCGGATTGAGCGCCAGACGCTCGAGGCGCGGTGGGAGCTGACCCGGGACGACCTGCGGATCCACAACGCCGAGTTGGAGGCCGCGCAGACCGCGGCGGCCGAGGCTCGGGCTCGGCGTGAGGAGGTCGAGCGCGCGCTGGCGGCCGTACGCACCCGCCGGGAGGCGGCCGAGGAGGCGCTGGCCCGCCGCAGTGCCCAGCGCGAGGAGCTCTCGCGGCGCTGTTTCGTGGCCCAGTCCGCGGCCGAGCGCATCGGCTACCGAGCCGAGGCGGCCGCAGCGGCCGGGCGAGATGTGCAGGAGCGCCTACGCCGGCGCGAAGGGCTTCTGGCTGAGCTCGAACAGGCCGCCCAGGCCGACCGGCCCGACCCGGAGACCGACGCGCGAATCGCGCGGCTCGAACAGGAGCTGGCCCGGCTCGAGCGAGACCGCGAGGCCGAGCTGGCTCGCCAGCTGGCCGAGCTCGAGTCCGAGCTCGCCGGCGCCCGGGATGCCACTCGCGAGCAGGCCGAGGCGGTCGAGCAGGCGCAGGCCGCGCGCCAGCGGACCCACGAGGAGCTCGAGCGCCTGCGCGGCGAGCTGCGCGAGGCCGAGCGCGCGGTGGAGGCAGCGCGGCGGGAGGCCGCACGTGTGGGCGGCGAGCTGGCCGCCTGCAATCAGTTCCTGCGTAGTCAGACGGCCGCGCCGGGCGGCGCGGCCATGCTGGCCGACCGGCTCGAGGTGGACCCCGGCTATGAGCTCGCCGTGGCCGCCGCCCTCGACGGGCGGCTGCGAGCCGCCGTGCTCGCCGACCGTGGCGCCGCGGGCGCCCTGCTCGACCGGGCCGGGGCCGACGGCGGCCGCGCTCTGGTCCTCGATCAGGCGGACGGCGCAGCACCCGTTGAGAACGCCGCCTCGCCGCCCACGCCGAGCGCCGAGCCCCTCGGCCGGCACGTCCACGGGCCGGCCGAGCCCGTGGCACTGGCGCGCCGGCTGCTCCGGGAGACGTGGGTGGTCGACAGCCTCGACCAGCTACCGGCTGCCTTCGGCGGGGTGGCCGTGACCCGGGCGGGAAGGGTGTGGTCCTCCACGACGCGTGAGCTCCGCCAGGCCCCGGCCGTGGGCGAGGAGCGCGTGCTGGCCGAGCGCAACCGCCGCGAGACCCTCGTGCGCACCAGCGAAGCGGCCGCGCAAGCCGAGCTCGACGCCAAGCGGGCGCTCGAGCGCGTCGGCGACGCGCTCGCTGCGGCCGACGGGGAGTCGGTGAGAGCGATCGACGCGCATCGCGCCGCGATCAACCAACGCGATGAGCTGACCGAACGAGAGCGCCGCCTTCAGGCGACGATCGAGCGGCGGCGGGCGGCGCCCGACGACGGGCCGCAGGCCGGCCGGCGGATGCAGGTCACGGCCGAGCTGTCCTCGGCGCGCGCCGACCGGCAACGAGCCGAGCGCGAGCGAACCGATCGGCAGGCCCGGATCGAGCGCCTGCGGGCCGCCGCCGACCGAGACCGCGCGCTGATTCCGAGTGTGCAGTCGCTGACCGGCGCGCTCGAGCAGGCCGCGAACTCGATCGCGATGCGCCGAGCCCAGTTCGAGGAGGCACTGCACGCCGACCGCGAAGCCGGCGAGCACGTCGCCGCCGAGCTCAAAGAGTGCGCCACCCTGGAGGCCGGCCTCCACAATCAGCTCCACCAGGCCGGGGAGCAGCTGACCCAGAGCGAGGTCCGCCTCGAGCGGGTTCGAGATCGCCTCGAGGAGTGCCGGCGCGAGCTCGAGCAGCTCGCCGGCCGCCTCGAGCTCGACGCCGGGCCGGCCGACGCTGAGCTCCGCGAGGAGGAGCGCGAGGGGCTCCGCACTCGGCTCGAGCGGCTCGCCCGCCGGCGCGAGCAGCTCGGACCGGTCAACCCCCTCGCCCAGACCGAATACGAGGAGGCGCTCGCCCACGTCGAAGAGCTCGAGCACCAGCGCGAGGACCTCGAGACGGCGCTGCGCGAGCTGAACAAGCTGATCGCCGACACCGACCGGCAGATCCGGCAGAGTTTTGAGGAGACGTTCGAGGCGGCCGCCCGGAATTTCGAGGAGGTGGCGGTCCGGCTGTTCCCGGGCGGGCGCGGACGCCTCCGGCTCGTGACCGAACTGGCCCCACCCACCCGTGGGCCGGCGCGAGTGCTCGGCGGAGGGTCGGCGCCCGACGACGGCAAGCCGGACGGCGACGACGCAGACGACGGCGATCAGGAGGCGGCGGCCCGCGAAGAGCACGAGGAAGAGGATCTGCTCGGGGTCGAGATCGAGATCACCCCCGCCGGCAAGGACATGAAGCGGCTCACGCTGCTCTCGGGCGGGGAGAAGTCGATGACTGCGCTGGCCTTCCTGTTCTCCGTGTTCCTCGCCCGACCGTGCCCGTTCTACATCCTCGACGAGGTCGAGGCGGCGCTCGACGATCTGAACATCGACCGCTTCCTGGAGCTGCTGCGCTCCTACTCGAGCCATGCCCAGTTCATCGTGGTCACCCACCAGAAGCGCACGATGGAGGCCGCCGACTCGCTGTACGGCGTGTCGATGGGGGCCGACGGGATCTCGAAGGTGATCTCGCGCCGGCTCCCGACGGCGCAGGAACAGGCTGCGTAGCCCTCAGGCCGCCTAGGCTTCCGGAGCATGGCCCGCGACTGGCGCGACCTCTTCATTGTGGACGGCGTCGTGCCGGGTGGGCGGGATCCAAATTCTGAGGACGTCCCCGAGACCCGGGAGCGGCGCCGCGGCATGTTCCGCCGGCTGCGTGAGAACCTGCGCAAGACCCGCCAGGCGCTGACCTCGGAGATCCAGGCGACACTGTTCGCGGATCTGAGCGAGGAGACCTGGGAGCGGCTCGAGGAGGCGCTGATCTATGCCGACGTCGGCGCCAGCACCACCGCCCAGGTCGTTGGGCAGCTCGAGCGCGAGGCCACCGAGGGCAACATCAGCGGCGGGGAGGCGCTGACCGAGCGCCTGACCCAGCTGCTGGCCGACATCGCACGGTCCGATAAGGACCGGATCGACCTGCGCCCGCAGCCGACGGTGATCCTGGTCGCCGGCGTCAACGGCACGGGTAAGACCACCACGATCGGCAAGCTCGCCTGGCACCTGAGCAAGGAGCTCGGCTTGACCGTCGTGGTGGGCGCGGGGGACACCTTCCGGGCGGCCGGGGTCGAGCAGCTCGAGGTGTGGGCCGAGCGCGCCGGCGTGAGCTTCGTCAAAGGCCCGCCCAACGCCGATCCGGGCGCCGTCGCCTACGACGCGGTCGAGGCGGCCCGGCGCGACGGCGCCGACGTGGTGATCATCGACACGGCGGGGCGCCTGCACACCCAGGACGACCTGATGGCCGAGCTGGCCAAGATCCGGCGCGTGATCGCCAAGCAGATCCCCGATGCCCCGCACGAGACGCTCCTGACCGTCGACGCCACCACGGGGCAGAACGGCCTGCGCCAGGCACGTCTGTTCTCAGAGACGGTCGACGTCTCTGGCCTCGTCCTGACCAAGCTCGACGGCACGGCCAAGGGCGGGATCGCGCTCGCCATCGCCCACGAGCTCGGGATCCCGGTGAAACTGATTGGGATCGGCGAGCAGCTCGAGGACCTGCGGCCGTTCGACGCGGACGACTTCGCCCGGGCGCTGATCGGCGCCGGGTAACGGCTAGGCCGAGCGGTCCCTGCTCGCATTGCACCTCTTTCCGGTGGTAGCCAACTCACCACTCGCCGACCGGCCCACGGTGAACGGCAGTCCACCGGGCCATGCCGCGGTCAACTCACCACTCGTGTTGCGGCGGTGGGTGAGTGGCGAGTTCTCCGCCATCTGATGCCGGCCGGCGGCGGGAGAGCGGCACGTCCGCGGGGCACGGATGCCCCGCGGAATGGCCCCACGGACGCCGAGCGCAGCGAGGCCGATCCCAAGCAGTACGCTGAATACAGGCATGTTTGACTCACTCGCAGAGAAGCTTCAGGCGACGCTGTCCGAGGTTCGCGGTCGCGGCACCCTGACCGAGGACGACGTCAACGCCGCCATGCGCGAGATTCGCCTCGCGCTGCTCGAAGCTGACGTCAACTTCAAGGTCGTCAAGAGCTTCACGAGCGCGGTCAAGGAGCGCGCGCTTGGCGCCGACGTGATCGGCAAGCTGAACCCCGGCCAGCAGGTGGTCAAGATCGTCTCGGACGAGCTGACCGAGCTCATGGGCGGGGCGGCCGGCGACATCGCGTTCTCGCCGAGACCGCCCACGATCATCGTGATGGCCGGCCTCCAGGGGTCGGGCAAGACGACGGCCACGGGCAAGCTGGCGCGCTACCTGCGCGAGCAGCACGGCTCCTCGGTGGCGGTGGCGGCGTGCGACGTGTACCGGCCCGCGGCGGTCGACCAGCTCATCAAGGTGGGCAAGCAGGCCGGCGCCGAGGTGTACGAGCAGGGCACCGACCGGGACCCGGTCGAGATCGCCAAGTGGGCGCGCGACCGCGCGCAGGCCGAGGGCAAGGACGTGCTGATCATCGACACGAGCGGCCGCCTGCACGTCGACGAGGAGCTGATGGCCGAGCTCGCGAACATCAAGAAGGCGGTCAAGCCGACCGACGTGTTGCTCGTGGTCGACGCGATGACCGGTCAGGACGCCGTGAACGTCGCCGAGCAGTTCGCCGAGGTGGTCCAGTTCGACGGGGTCGTGATGACCAAGCTCGACGGCGACGCCCGCGGAGGTGCAGCATTGTCGGTCAAGGCGATCACCGGCAAGCCGATCATGTTCGCCTCGACGGGCGAGAAGCTCGACCAGTTCGAGCGCTTCCACCCCGACCGGATGGCGCAGCGGATCCTCGGAATGGGCGACGTGATGACCCTGATCGAGAAGGCCGAGGGTGCCTACGACGAGGCGCAGGCCGCCGAGCTCGAGCGCAAGCTGCGCAAGTCGGAGTTCGGCCTGGATGACTTCCTCGATCAGATGCGCCAGATCCGCCGGCTCGGCCCGCTTCAGTCGCTGATCGGGATGATCCCCGGAATGGGCAAGGAGCTGCGTGGGGCCAAGATCGACGAGCGCGAGTTCGACCGGATCCAGGCGATCATCTTGTCGATGACCCCGCAGGAGCGCCGCCACCCGGAGCTGATCAAGGGTTCGCGGCGGCTGCGTATCGCCAAGGGATCGGGCACCAACGTCCAGGCGGTCAAGCAGCTGATCAAGCAATTCGAGCAGATGCGCAAGGTCATGCGCTCGGTCGCGCAGGGCCGAATGCCAGATCTGGGCGCGCTTATGCGCCAGGCCCGCTAACCTCGTCGGCCGACATGTCAGTACGACTTCGACTAACGCGCATCGGCTCTCGCAAGAATCCCGTCTGGCGGGTGGTGGTCGCCGACCAGCGTTCCAAGCGCGACGGACGGGTGATCGAGATCGTCGGGCACTACAACGCCCAGACCAACCCGTCGACGATCGTGCTCGATGAGGACCGGATCCGCGACTGGCTTGCGCGCGGAGCGCAGCCGTCGAGCACCGTCCACAAGCTGCTGCGCACCCAAGGCATCGAATAGCTGGCGCGGCCGCGATGAAGGAGCTGCTCGAGTACCTGGCGCAGGGTCTGGTCGAGCATCCCGACCAGGTGCGGGTCAACCAGGTCGAGGAGGACGACGGCGCCGTCGTGCTCGAGCTTTCGGTGGCCGACGACGACTACGGCAACGTGATCGGGCGGGGCGGCCGGACGGCCGCGGCGATCCGCACGGTGGTCAAGGCCGCAGCGGTCCGGACCAACCGTCGGGTGTTCGTCGACATCGTGGACGCCTAGGCGGCGGGACGGTCCACCAGATGGAATGGCTTCACGCCGGCCGCGTGGGGCGCCCACACGGCCTCGACGGCAGCTTTCACGTCGCGCGGCCGAATCCGGAGCTGCTGCAGAACGCCGAGACGGTGATGGTCGACGACCGCGAGCTGCAGATCACCCGCCGGGCCGGGACGCCCCAGCGCTTGATCCTGCGGCTCGAGTCGCATGAGAACCGCGAGGCGGCCGAGGCTCTGCGTGGAAAGGAGATGCTGGTGGCACGCGTCGGCGCGCCCGAGCTGGGCCCCGATGAATGGTGGGCCGAGGACCTCGTCGGCTGCTCCGTGCACGACGGCACCCGCGCGGTTGGGACGGTTCGCCGGCTCGTCGAGCTGCCCTCGTGTGAGATGCTCGAAGTCGAGCGCACCGAGGGAGGCGAGCTGCTGGTTCCGCTGGTCAACGACGCCGTGCGCGAGGTCGATCTCGACCAGCGCGCGATCGACGTCGACCTGCGGTTCCTCGGCGAGGAGTAACCCGGGTGGAGATCGACGTCTTCACCCTCTTCCCCGAGGCGTTTGGGTGGTTCGAGCGCCAGCGCCACGTCGCCAACGCGCTGGCCGCCGGTCATAGCCTCGAGTACGTCAACTACCGCGACCACACGCCGCTGAGCGCCGGGCAGGTCGACGACACGCCGTTCGGCGGCGGGGCCGGGATGGTTCTGCGCGTAGACGTCGTGGAGGCGGCGATGCGCGCGCGTTACGGTCGCGATCCGGTGCAGCTGCGAGACGATCGCCGCGTGATCGCGCTGACCCCCGGAGGCAGGCTGCTCGACGAAGTGCTGGTGCAGGAGCTCGCTCACGAGCCGGCCCTGACCCTGCTCTCCGGCCGCTACGAGGGATTCGACCAGCGGATCGTCGAGCATTTCGCCAGTGACGAGGTGTCGATCGGCCGCTACGTCCTGGCCGGCGGCGAGCTCGCCGCGATGGTGCTGTGTGACACCGTCCTGCGCAAGCTCCCGGGCGCGCTGGGCGATCCGCGCTCCGCGCTCGAGGAATCGTTCAGCCAGGCGCTGGGCGGCGCGCCCGAGTACCCCCACTACACCAGGCCCGCCGAGTACCGCGGCTGGCGGGTCCCGGACGTGCTGCTCTCCGGCCACCACGCGCGGATCCGGGAATGGCGCTTGCGCCAGAGCGCCACGCGCGGTCCGCTACCATAGCCCGTCGCACGCGCACCGCGCCGTGCCTACACCTCAACATCGAGCATCGCCGGGTGCTCGATGTGGCGGGGGCCTGCAACCTCATGAGCACCATCATTGACAACCTGGAGCGCGCCCAGCTTCGCCGAGTACCGGCGTTCGACGCGGGCGACCGGTTGCGCGTGCACTTCCAGGTGATCGAGGGCACCAGGCGACGCACCCAGGTGTTCGAGGGCGTGGTGATCAAACGCCAGGGGCACGGCGCTCGCGAGACGTTCACGGTCCGCAAGCAGTCGTTCGGCGTTGGTGTCGAGCGAACCTTCCCTCTGCACTCGCCGAAGATCGAACGGATCGAGGTGGCGTCGCGGGGCGACGTTCGGCGGGCCAAGCTCTACTACTTGCGCGGTCGCGTCGGAAAGCGCGCCCGGGTTCGCGAGCGCCGAAGCGCCGCCCCCGAGGTTGCGGTCGAGCGCGAGCTGCTGCACCCGGAGGTTCCCGAGGAGCCACCCGCTCCGGAGGAGCAGCCGGAAGCGGTCGCCGAGCCGGAGGCGGCTGTCGAGGCGGACGCTGCGGCGCAGGACGACGTGGCGGCGCCCGAGCCGGGGGCGCCCGAGGCGGCGGCACCCGAGGCCGAGGCAGGCGCACAAGCCGATGCCGATGCGGACGCACAAGGCGAAGCGGCCGCCGGCGAGGCTGGGGAGTCAGACCCCCCGACGGCGCCGCAGGACGCCGGCCCGGCGGCCACGGAGGAGTCCGCCGGCGAACAACCTGGGTGACGCGGTCGCGCCGCTCGCCGGTCGCCACTCTGATCGAGCTCGCGGTGATCGTGGTCACCGCGCTCGGACTGGCCCTAGCGGTGCAGGCGTTTCTGGTGAAGCCGTATCGCATCCCGAGCGGATCGATGCTTCCCACCGTCCACATCAACCAGCGGGTGCTCGTGGATCGGCTGGCCAACGACTTCTCCTCGCCCCACATCGGCGACATCGTTGTGTTCCATCCGCCCAAGGACTACGCCGACGGCTGCGCCGACCCGAACGAGGGCGAGAACCAGGAGGGACAGGACGCGCCCGCGGCCTGCCAGGTCCCGTGGACCCAACCCTCCTCGCAGACCTTCATCAAGCGCGTGGTCGGGCTTCCGGGAGACCACCTGTCGATCCGCAACGGCCACGTGATCCGCAACGGAAAACAGGAGAAGGATCCCTACATCGTGCCGTGCGACGGCGGCGAGGCCTGCAATTTCCCGCAGACGATCACGGTGCCCCAGGGGTACTACTACATGATGGGGGACAACCGGCCCGATTCTGAGGACAGCCGCTTCTGGGGCCCGGTCCCGAGGTCATGGATCATCGGCAAGGCCTTCCTGACCTACTGGCCGCCGGACCGAATCGGTTTCATGTAATGCCGCGATCGACGGGGGGCTCGCGCCCGGTAATCGGAGGAGGGGAATGAAGGGGCTGATCGAGCTGGTGATCACGGTCGCGATCGCGGTGGTGCTCGCGCTGCTGATCCAGGCCTTCATCGTCAAGCCCTACCGGATCCCGAGCGGATCGATGATCCCCACGCTCGACATCAATCAGCGCATCCTGGTCAACCGCCTCGGTGGGAATCCCAGCATCGGCGACGTCGTGGTCTTCCATCCGCCCCATGGCGCCGACCTCCCAGGCGGAGTGTGCGGCGACCCGAACCAGGGACCTGGACACGGACAGGCGTGCGATACCCCGACCCCGCAGGAGTCGAGCCAGACGTTCGTCAAACGCGTCGTCGCCGGTCCCGGCGACGTCATGTCGATCGTCAACGGCCACGTGATCCTGAACGGCAAGCCGGAGAAGGACTCCTACACCATCCCCTGCCCTTCGTGCAATTTCCGGACACCGATCAAGATTCCGCCCGGCGACTACTTCATGATGGGGGACAACCGCCCGGACTCGGAGGACAGCCGCTACTGGGGCCCCGTGCCGGGCAAATGGCTCATTGGCACCGCGTTCTTCACTTACTGGCCACCGGACCGGATCGGCTTCCTCTAATCGCGTCAACGGGAACGGGAACGGGAACGGTGCCGTGCGCCGGCGAAAGGCGCCCGCACGCCCGGCCCGCAAGCTGTTCAAGTTCGACCGGGCGCTGGGCGTGCGCTTCGTCGCGGGCGCCGACGAGGCCGGCCGGGGATGCCTGGCCGGGCCGCTCGTGGCCGCCGCCGTGCTGTTCGACCTCGAGCGGATCGGGCCGGGCGAGGTCCGAGTGCTGGGGGCGCTCAACGACTCCAAGCAGCAGACCGCGGAGGGTCGGGCCGAGCTCTTCCCGGTGATCCTGCGGATCGCGACGAAGGTCGCGATCGTGTCTCGCTGCGCGCCGGGCATCGACGCTCGCGGGCTGCACAAGACCAACCTGGCTGCGCTCCGCGACGCACTCGCGCAGGTGGCCTGCGAGGGCTGCATGTGCCTGAGCGACGGCTTTGCAGTGCGGCCGCTCGGCTACGACCAGCGCGCGGTGGTCGACGGCGACGCCAAGAGCGCCGCGATCGCCGCGGCATCGGTGATCGCCAAGGAAACGCGCGACCGCTACATGCGCCGCGCGGACGCCACGCACCCAGGCTGGGAGTTCGCCCAGCACGTGGGCTACTCCACGCCGGAGCATCGCGATGCGATCGAGCGGTTGGGGGTCTCGCCGCTGCACCGCCTCTCGTTTCAGTCGATGGCCTACCAGCAGCTGGCGCTCGTCGAGGCGGCCGCGCTGGACGAGGTGGGCGCCGGCTAGCGTCGGCCAATTCGTGGCGGACGCTCCGAGGACCTGCAAAACATGCCAAGTGGCGGGAGTTGGGGCAGCCCTGGCAGCCAGCGCATGTGGTGGATGCACCAGATGCCAAGGCTCCGGAAGGCGCGGCCGATTGGCAGGTTTTGCATGTCGTGTGAACGTCACGCGGGCTGAGGCCGGAGCCGCCCCGTGCCGTGCCCTGGCAAGGAACCCTAGAACGCGCCCTCGAGGTGCTCGAGCTTGACGAGGCGGCCGGCGAGGTCGAGCGTCACTCCGATCGCATCGAACCGGAGGTTCTGGGCGCGCGGGCGCTCGGTCCGCTCGATCAGCCAGCTGCCGGCCATCTTCCGCACGCGCGACTGCTTGCGCGGCCGGACCGCCTCCAACGGACTGGCGCCGCCGGCCGGAGTGCGCCGCGTCTTGACCTCGCAGAAGGCCAGCGTGCGCCCGTCGAAGGCGACGATGTCGAGCTCGCCCCAGCGGGTCCGGTAGTTGCGCTCGACGATCTCGAATCCGCGCCTGACGAGGTGCTCGGCGGCGAGCTGTTCGCCGAGTTGGCCGAGCTCTGAACGCCGCTCCGAGGACACGTGGGGAACGCTAGGGACGCGCCTGTTAGGAGTGGTTCACACGGCGTCACAATCCTGCGCAGGCCCGGGGGCGCGGCCTGCGCAGAGTCGGAACGCCGCGCCGACCACCTGTCGGAGGTCGATGCGTAGGTTGGACCGATGCTCGCGCGCATCGCCACCTTCGCAATCGACGGGATCGATCCGCGGCACGTCTCGGTCGAGGTCGACATCCGGCCCGGACTGCCCGCGTTCACGATCGTCGGGCTCGGCGATGCCGCGGTGCGCGAGTCGCGTGACCGCGTCCGCTCGGCGATCTTCAACTCGGGCTTCGAGTTCCCCCAGACCCGGATCACCGCCAACCTGGCGCCGGCCTTTCTGCGCAAGGTAGGGCCGGGATTCGACGCGGCACTGGCGGTCGCGATCCTCGCCGCGAGCGGGCAGGTCCCGGCCGGGCCGCTGGCCCGGTACGCGGTCTTCGGAGAGCTCTCGCTGAGCGGCGAGCTACGCGACTCGCCCGGTGCCCTGGCCGTCGCCGAGGGCGCCCGCGGGGCCCGCCTGGAGCGGCTGATCGTGCCGCGCGAGCGCGCCCGGGAGGCGGCCCTGGTACACGGCCTGCAGATTGCCGGGGTGTCGAACCTCCGGGAGGCGGCCGATGTGGTGAGGGGCGCGGCACTGCCCCCACTGCCGACGCCCGACCCCGATGTCGGCGTCGCCTCGTCCGAGCCGGATCTGGCGGATGTCAGGGGTCATGCAGCGCCGCTGCTGGCGGTCGAGATCGCCGCCGCCGGCGCCCACAACCTGCTGCTCGAGGGTCCGCCCGGGACCGGGAAGACGATGCTCGCTCGCCGGATCCCCTCGATCCTGCCGGCGATGACGCGAACGGAGGCGATCGAGGTCACGCGGATCCACAGCGTGGCCGGGCTACAGGCCTCCGGGCTGATTCGAGAGCGTCCGTTCCGCGCGCCCCACCACACGATCTCGCCGGCGGGCCTGGTCGGCGGCAGCTCGCCGCCACGCCCGGGCGAAGCCACGCTGGCCCATCACGGCGTGCTGTTCCTGGACGAGCTGGCCGAGTTCCAGCGCTCGAGCCTCGACGCGCTGCGCCAGCCGCTCGAGGACGGCTGCGTTACGATCGTGCGCGGGCAGCGCGCGCTGGTGTTCCCGACGCGGTTCATGCTCGTCGCGGCCACCAACCCCTGTCCGTGCGGATTCGCCGGCGTGGGGGATCGCTGCCGCTGTGGCGAGGCCGACCTGCGCCGCCACCAGCGCCGGCTGAGCGGGCCGCTGTTGGACCGGATGGATCTCCTGATCAACGTCGAGCGCCCGAGCGAGGAGGAGCTGCACGCCCCACCCGCCAGGACCTCGGTCGACGCCCGCGAGCGCGTCGCCCAGTCGCGCGAGCGCCAGCGCCGCCGGCTCCGGGGCTCGGCGGCGCGCTGCAACGGCGAGATGGATGCACGCCTGGTCCGGCGGCACGTACGCCTGGAGCCCGACGCCGAGCGGGCGCTCGCCCAGGCCTACGCGATCGGGGCGCTCAGTGCGCGCGGACGCCACCGGGTGGTGCGCGTGGCCCAGACCATCGCCGACCTGGAGGAGCACGCGCGGATCACCCAGGCCGATCTGCTCACCGCGCTCAGCCTGCGCCAGCGGAGCGCGGCCGAGACCTCGCTGGCGGCCTGAGGTGGCGTCGGAGGCCGGGCACCAGACGGCGCCGGAGGCCGCGTCGCGTCGCGCCTGCGATTCGTGCCTGGCGCGGACGTGGTTGATCGGGCGGCTGGGCGGCCACATCGACGTCGTCCGGGGTCGGATCGAGGAGGTGCTCGAGCTCGAGGACGGGGAGCTGATCCCGGCGGTGGGCGGGGGAGAGGAGGGCCGGATACGGGAGGAGCTCGCGGCGCTCGACGTCGACTCGGTGAGGGCTCGGTCGGATGCCGCCGGGCTGGAGACGATCTGCGCCTGCGATCCCGGGTACCCGCCGGCGCTGCGCGCGCTCGCGGCGCCGCCGGCGGTGCTCCACGTCGCGGGCGGCCGGGAGCGGCTGCTCGAGCTGACCGGCCGGGATCCGGTGGCGCTGGTCGGCTCGCGTCGAGCGTCACCGTACGGGATGGAGATGGCGGCGAAGCTCGGGCGCGGCCTGGCCTGCGCCGGGATCACGGTCGTGAGCGGAATGGCGCTCGGCATCGACTCGGCGGCGCATGCCGGCGCGCTCGAGATGCGCGCGCCGACCGTGGCCGTGCTCCCGGGTTCCGCCCACCGTCCCTACCCCGCCGGCAAGCGCATGCTTCACCGCCGGATCCTCGCCGCCGGGGCCGCGGTGTCCGAGCTCGGCCCCGGCACGAGCGTCCGCCGCTGGATGTTCCTGGCCCGCAACCGGATCATCGCCGCGCTAGCGGCGATGACGGTGGTGGTCGAGGCGGGCGAGCACTCCGGCTCGCTGGTCACCGCGCGGGCGGCCGCCCGGCTGGGACGGCCGGTGGGAGCCGTCCCAGGGCGGGTCACCACGCCGCAGGCGGCCGGCCCGAACGGCCTGCTCGCCGCCGGCGCCCGCGTGGTCCGAGAGCCCCAGGATGTCCTGGACCACCTGTTCGGGGCCGGCGTGCGACTGGCGGGCGGCGGGCCTTGTAGGCGACCGCCTTCCGAGCTCCAGCCGCTGCTGGCCGCGATCGCCGAGGGTCACGACACCGGCGCGGCGCTGGCGCGGGCTGGGTTCGGTCCCGATCAGGGTCTCGCCGCCCTCGCCGCGCTGGAACTCGAGGGCTTCGTCCGGCGAGGACCGGGGGGACGCTTCTCGGTAGCGCTTTAGCCGCCGCCACCGACTGTGTTTTCTCACAACTATTCGCAGAAAACTCAGGCGGAGCGGGCGAAGTACGCTCGTGCACGTGATCAAGCGGGTGCTCTCGATTGCGGGGTCGGACTCGGGTGGCGGCGCCGGCATCCAGGCCGACCTCAAGGCGTTCGCCGCCTGCGGCGTCCACGGGATGACCGCGATCACCGCGATCACCGTCCAGAACACCGTCGGCGTAACCGCCGTGCACCCGATCCCGCCCGACATCATCATCGGCCAGGTGCGGGCCGTCGCCAGCGACATCGGCCTCGACGCGGTCAAGATCGGGATGCTCGGCGACCGGTCAACGATCGAGGCGGTTGCGAGCGCCCTGGCCGAGTTGCCCGCCGAGACCCCGGTCGTGCTCGACCCCGTGATGGTGGCCGAGTCTGGTGCCCAGCTGCTCGACCCCACGGCGAAGGCCACCCTGACAGAGCTCCTCTTCCCCCGCGCCACCGTCGTCACCCCGAACCTGCCCGAGGCCCGTGCGCTGCTGCGAGCGAACGCCGGGGGGGCCGCCGCAGACGATGACACCGTCGAGGCCCTCGCCCGCCAGATCCACGCGCTCGGCCCCCAGGTCGTCGTGATCACCGGCGGCCACCGCGAGGAGGCCATCGACACGTTCTTCGACGGCCGCCGGCTGGTCGAGATCCCGGGAGAGCGCTACGACAGCGGCGCCGCCCACGGGTCCGGTTGCACGCACTCCTCGGTCCTGGCGGCCAGGCTCGCCCACGGCGACGACCCGCTCGAGGCCGCCCGGGTCGCCAAGGCCCTGGCCTCGGAGGCGGTCGCCAACGGACTAACCGACCTCGGCGCCGGCGTCGGCCCCGTCGACATCTTGAAGGTCGCCACAAACCCGCCAAAAGCGATACATAACGACCGCCCGCGGGTCCGTCCGGAGGCGGAGGTCTGACATAATCCCGACGTGCGTTTCCTAAGGATGAAGCCAGGCCACGGAGAGGTTCTGATTGCCGAGGGAGACGTCGAGCGTGCCGAGGACGAGCAACGCCTGATCGAGGAGTTCCGCCGTCAGCTGGACGCCGGGCTGTGGGCGGCCGTACCGCGTTCGGACAAGGAAGGTCACCGTGAGTCGATCATGGTGCGCACGTTCGAAGAGATCCCCTGCGACGCCGACCGCGTGATCTTCTTCCCGCGCGCCGCGGGCGGCAGGTAGGACCACGGCCGTGGTCCTGGCGCTCGCAGCGACCGCGCTTGTCGCGCTCGCCTTGCTCTCGGACCTCATCATCCCCCGTGTCGAGGAGACGTGGGCTCGCTTCCGGGCCGGCCGCCGGCGCACCCCGACCTGGTCGTATGACCCGGGCCGGGAGCGGCGCGCCGAGCAGCGCGCCCGCACCCTGCTGCGCTCCTGCGTGAACGAGGAAGAATGGGCGATGTACCGCGATCTGGGCTTCCTCCGCGTGTGGGGGACGCTCGCGGACGGCCCCGACGACGTCGGCGGGACGGGCGGGGCGCCCTACGCCTACCTGATCTATCCGCACCGACCGATCGTGGCCTACCTGGCCCAGACCCATCGCCTGCTCAACGAGTACTGCGTCATGTTCCCGGACGAGACGCGGCCATACGGCTCGAGCCGGCTGCCCGACTCCGACGACGTGCTGGCCAAGTGGATGGCGCTGACCGGCGACGAACGCAGGCTCATCTCGACCGCCAACATGCACCTGCCCGGTCGGCAGCTCGACCCGGCCCAGGTGCGGCGTGACCTGTGGCGCCTGTCCCAGTGGGAGCGCCAGCGGATGCGCCAGCTCGCCGGTGGCGACGGCCCCGACCGGCCGGCGGACCGCAAGAGCGCGGCGTGAGCGCGAGGCTGGTCGAAAAAACGAACCCATAGTTCGTTTCTCGACCGGGCTCCGGAACGCGCCACCGGCTAACGTTCCGCGCCCCATGGATCTGAAGCACAAGAGCCGCGCGCTGACCGAAGGCCCCGAGCGCGCCGCTGCCCGCTCGCAGCTGAAGGGGATCGGCTATGACGACGAGGCGCTGAGCAAGCCGCTCATCGGCATCGCCAACACGTGGATCGAGACGATGCCTTGCAATTTCCACCTGCGCGCGCTCGCGGCCAAGGTTAAGGAGGGGATCCGCGAGGCCGGCGGGACGCCGATGGAGTTCAACACGATCGCGATCTCCGACGGAATCACGATGGGCACCGAGGGGATGAAGGCGTCGCTGGTCAGCCGCGAGACGATCGCCGACTCGATCGAGCTCGTCGCCTTCGCCCAGGCGTTCGACGCCGTGATCGCGATCAGCGGCTGCGACAAGACGATCCCCGCCACCGTGATGGCCCTGTGCCGGCTGAACCTGCCCAGCCTGATGCTGTATGGCGGCTCGATCTACCCGGGTCGATACAACGGTCAGCAGATCACGATCCAGGAGGTGTTCGAGGCGATCGGCGCCCACGCCGCGGGCCGGATCACCGACGAGGAGCTGACCGCGATCGAGGAGGCCGCGTCGCCCGGCGCCGGCGCCTGCGGCGGCCAGTTCACCGCGAACACGATGGCGATGGCGTTCCAGGTGCTCGGGATCTCCCCGACCTCCTCGGGCGTCCCGGCCCAAGACCCCCACAAGGTCGACGTGGCCAAGGAGGCCGGCCTCCTCGTCATGGACGTCCTCAAAAGAGGCCAGAAGCCGAGCGACATCATCACGCGAGACGCGCTCGAGAACGCGATCGCCGCGATCGCATGCAGCGGCGGGTCGACCAACGGCGTGCTGCACCTCCTCGCCGTGGCCAACGAGATGGGTGTCGAGCTGGGTATCGACGACTTCGACCGGATCAGCGAACGCACGCCGCTGCTGTGCGACCTGAAGCCGAGCGGCCGGTACGTCGCCTCCGATCTGTACGCGGCCGGCGGAATCCCCGTCGTCCTGAAGCGGCTCAAGCAAGCCGGCATCCTGCACGAGCAGGCCCAGACGGTCACGGGCAAGACCATCGGTCAGTGCGCCGACGAAGCGCAGGAGACCGAGGGCCAGGAGGTCGTCCGGCCACTCGAGGACCCGCTGAAGGACACCGGCGGGCTCGTGATCCTCAAGGGCAACCTCGCCCCCGAGGGCTGCGTGGTCAAGGTGGCCGGCTACGAGCGCCGTCGGCAGACCGGACCGGCGCGCGTGTTCGAGTCAGAAGAGGACGCGATGGCCGCCGTGCGCACCCAGGGGATCAAGGCCGGCGACGTCGTGGTGATCCGCAACGAGGGGCCGGCCGGCGGCCCCGGCATGCGCGAGATGCTCGCGGTGACCGCCGCGCTCGTCGGCGAAGGGCTCGGCGAGGACGTCGCGCTGCTGACCGACGGACGCTTCTCGGGCGCCACCCACGGGCTGATGGCGGGCCACGTCGCGCCCGAGTCGGTGCGGGGCGGCCCGATCGGGATCGTCCGCGACGGCGACGAGATCACCCTCGACGTCGACGCCCGGCGGCTCGACGTCAACCTCTCAGACGAGGAGATCGCGGCTCGCGCGAGCGACTACCGCCGGCCCGAGCGGCCGGCCCCAGCGGCCGCGCTGGCCAAGTACGCCAAGCTCGTCTCGAGCGCTTCGCTCGGCGCCATCACCCGCTGAAGCGGGCGGGGGGCGGGGGGGAATCAATCTGACGCGGACCTGACGCGGGCATTAAGGAACCGTGAAATCGAGCGTGCAAAACCCCATGGAAACTGCCGGGGCCCAGTTTGTCGGGGTACCCCATCTGTACCATGGGGCGGTAGAAAGGTGGATCGAGCTGGCACGAGTTACCTATCTGCGCCCTGAGCGGGGCCGAGCCGGGGCCATTGGCAGACCCCGCGGACATGGCGCCATGGCGCGTTCTTCGCGTCGCCGCGGGCCCTACGTTGCGCTGGGGATCTTCGTGCTGCTCGTGGCCGCCGCGGGTGCCGTCGCGGTCACCCTGAAGACGTCAAAGGCGAAGCTGACGGCCGATTCGACCGCGCTCGCCCAGGTCGCAATGCCCGTGGGCGGCGGGACGATCGAGACCGTGAGCGTCACCAACGCACGCACCAACCAGCAGATCCCCGCCCGCGTGTCCGGCGGTCAGATCTGGCCGAGCAAGCTGATCCCGGCCCACGAGCTGGTGTCGGTCTACGCGGTCGTCAAACGCCCGAGCTCGGTCGCCTGGCTGACCGGCAAGACCGAGCAGCTGCACCTCACGCTGATGACCCCGAGCGCGCACCTGCTCGCCCACTTCCTGACCGTCCCCGGCGGTCAGCCGCTCCACCTGCAGTTCGCAGACCCGGTCGCCACCGTATCCACCGGGCTCTCGCCGACCAGCCTGCGTCGTCGGCAGTTCGCCAGCATCGAGTCGGTGGTGACGGTGCCTCGCACGGCGGTGGCCGGATCGATCTATGTGGCCGCCGCGCCGCGCACGTGGGAGAGCTCGTCCGCCTCGCTCGTGAGCTGGTTCCCGGCCGGCGCCTCGACGAGCGCCATCGCCTACCCGTCCCCGGGTACCACGATCAAGGCCGACACGCCGATCACCCTGACGTTCAACAAGCCGGTCTCGCAGGTTCTCCACGGCTCGATGCCGGACGTCTCGCCCCAGAGCCAGGGCACCTGGCGCCAGGTGAGCCCGCATGCGATCCAATTCATGCCCGCGAACTTCGGCTACGGCCTCGGCGCCACCGTGAGTATCGGGCTCCCGAGCAGCGTCAACCTGGTGGGCGCCAAGCGCTCGGGCGACGCGTGGGGCGTCTGGACGGTGCCGCAGGGGACCACGCTGCGCCTCCAGGAGCTCCTGTCCGTGCTCGGGTACCTCCCGCTGCGCTTCCACTACGCCGGCACGGGGCCGGGCCCCAGTACCGCGAACCAGCTGGCCGCGGCGGTCGACCCACCGAAGGGCACGTTCACCATGCGCTACGCGAACACCCCGAGCGCGCTGGCGAGCATGTGGGCCCCGGGCACGTTCGGCGAGATGACCAAGGGCGCGATCATGGCCTTCGAGAACACCAACGGCATGAACGTCGATGGCCTCCCGAGCCCGGCGCTGTGGAACGCGGTGATCACCGCGGCGGTGAAGGGTCAGAGCAACACCTTCGGCTACACGTTCGTGCAGGTGAGCGAGGGCAGCCCCGAGACCGAGTCGACCTGGCACAGCGGCAAGACCGCCGTCTCGGGTCCCGTCAACACTGGGATCCCCGCCGCCCCGACCGCCCAGGGTACGTTCGCGGTGTTCGAGCACGCGCTGTCGGTGACGATGAGCGGCACCAACCCGGACGGCAGCCACTACGTCGATCCGGGCATCCCGTTCGTCAGCTACTTCAACGGGGGAGATGCCCTGCACTACTTCGCCCGCGGCGGGTACGGCTACCCGCAGAGCCTAGGGTGCGTCGAGATGCCGTACTCCGAGGCCGAGTCGGTCTACCCGTACACCCCGATCGGGACGCTCGTACAGGTCACCTGAGGCGCCGAGCCGAAGCAGGCTTGATCGTCCGCGCGACGAATAGGGTGGCCTCGATGAGCGGGCCACCTGAGCAGAGCTCCTGGAACGAGGCGCTGACCGCGTTCGAGGGCGATCTGACCCGGCGCGCGGTGGCCGACAAGACGCGCGTCGCCTATCTCAGCGATGCCCGGCACTTCGCGGCGTGGGCCGCCGCGCACCAAGCCGACCCGGCCGGGGTCGACGTGCGCACGCTGCGCCGCTACGCCGCCGGGTTGGCCGAACGGGGGATCGCGCCGGCCACCATCGCCCGCCGGCTGGCGGCGCTGCGCGCCCTGTTCCGGGTGCAGATGGAACTCGGCGCCCGCCAGGACAATCCCGCCGAGCTGCTCAGCTCCCCGAAGCGGCCCCAGCGCCTGCCCCACGTGCTCAAGGCCGGTGAGGTGGCCGCCCTGCTCGACTCGATTCCCGCCTCGAGCCCGCTCGAGCTGCGCGACCGGGCGCTGTTCGAGCTCGCCTACGCCTGCGGATTGCGCGCCGAGGAGATCGTCTCGCTCGATCTGGATAGCATCGATTTCGACTCCGAGGCGGTCCGGGTCGAGGGCAAGGGCGGCAAGACCCGCCTGGTCCCGGTGGGCGAGCACGCGCTCGCCGCGCTCGAGCGCTACCTGGCGCGGGGCCGTCCGCTGCTGTCCAGCGCTGAGGAAAGCGCACTGTTCCTGTCGAAGTCTGGCCGGCGTCTTTCCACCTCGGACGTGCGCCGGCGGTTGAACGGCTGGGCGAGGCACGCGATGGCCAGCTCCCCGGGGCTTGGGCGCGCCCATCCGCACGCCCTCCGACACTCGTTCGCCACGCATCTGCTCGACGGCGGAGCCGACCTCAGGGCCATCCAGGAACTCCTTGGTCACGCGACCATTTCGACCACTCAGGTTTACACTCGCGTTGAGTCGGCCCGCCTAAGGTCAACCTATTCGCAGGCTCATCCCCGCGCTTAGGTCGGGCGAAAACGGTCTGGGGCACATTGGAAACCAACGTCAAAGCGATCGAGCTACAAGATCTGTGGAGGCGGTTCAAGGCGACCGATGACCAGCGTGCGCGCGAGCGCCTGGTGGTCGCCTATTCGCCGCTGGTCAAGTACGTCGCTGGACGGATGAGCTCGGGCCTGCCGGCCCATGTCGAGGAGTCCGATCTCATCTCCTACGGTCTGGGCGGTCTGATCTCGGCGATCGAGCGTTTCGACCTGACCCGCGAGATCAAGTTCGAGACCTACGCGATCACCCGCATCCGCGGCGCGATCATCGATGAGCTGCGCACGCTCGACTGGGTGCCCCGCTCGGTCCGGGCCCGCGCTCGCGAGATCGAGCGCGCCAACATGAAGCTCGAGGCCCGCTACCAGCGCGCCCCCACCGACGAGGAGATGGCCACCGAACTGGGCGTCAGCGTCGAGGACTTCCAGGAAGCCCTGCTTCAGATCTCGAACTCGACGATCGTGGCGCTGGACGAGCTGTGGAGCGTGTCGGACTCGACCGGCGACGCGATCTCGCTGCTCGACACCCTGCCCGACCGCGGCGCGCCCGACCCCGAGCAGCTCATGGACCAGTCGGAGCTGCGCGACCGGATCGCCGACGCGATCGCCGCCCTGCCCGAGCGCGAGAAGCTGGTCGTCGCGCTCTACTACTACGAGAACCTGACCCTGCGCGAAATCGGCGAGGTGCTCGGCGTTACCGAGTCGCGCGTCTCGCAGCTGCACACCAAGGCGGTGCTGCGGCTGCGGGGCAAGCTGGCCGGCGAGCTGGATTAGTTGGGGCCGCCTTCGGCGGCGTCCGCCGGATGAGTCGAGGCCGGCCCGGTTGGCGAGGCCGGATGCCGAGCGGGCCGAGCCGAGACCGCCGTTTCGCCGGGCGTCCGTGCCCGGCGGCCGAGCCGCGACCCCGGACAGGACGGGAGATTTGGATCCCGCCCACCCACCCCCACCGCCCCATGGACGCCGAGCGCAGCGAGGCCCGGTAAATTCGGCTTCACAGGTCATTCGAAGGAGAGGAGCCAGGCATGCACAAGCCCGCGGACCGCATCCGTAACGTGGCGCTCGTCGGCCACCGGGGTAGTGGCAAGACGTCGCTTCACGAGGCGCTGCTGTTCGAGGCCGGCACGATCAACCGGATGGGCTCGGTGATCGACGGAACGACCGTCTCGGATGCGGATCCCGACGAGAAGGCGCGCCAGATGTCGATCACCGCCACCATGTCCTCGTTCGAGTGGGAGGACCGCAAGGTCAACCTGATCGACACGCCCGGCGACTCAAGCTTCATCGCCGACGCGCTCGGCGCCCTGCGCGTGTGCGAGTCCGCGATCTTCGTGATCAATGGCGTCATGGGCGTCGAGGTCCACGCCAACCGCCTGTGGCAGCGCGCCGCCGAGCTCGACCTGGCGCGCCTGATCTTCGTCAACATGCTCGACCGCGAGCGCGCCGACTTCTTCCGCGCGCTCGAGTCGCTCAAATCCGCCTTTGGCCCGCACGTGGTGGCGACCGAGATCCCGATCGGCTCAGAACACGAGATCCGCGGCGTGATCGACCTCGTCGACATGAAGGCCTACGAATACGACGGCGCCGCCCGCGAGAACTGCAAGGAGATCCCGATCCCGGACGAGCTCCAGGCCCAGGCGGACGAGTACCGCGAAAAGCTGATGGATGAGGTGGCCGAGAACTCCGACGCGCTGATGGAGCGCTACCTCGAGGGCGAGGAGATCTCCCATGAGGAGATTGTCACCGCGCTCAAAGACGGCACCAACCACGGTCACATCTTCCCGGTCACCTGCGGCGTGGCGACGCGCAACCTCGCCACCAACCGGCTGCTCGATGCGATCGTCGACGACCTCCCCTCACCGGTCAAGCACGGCGGCCTGGAAGTGGGCGAGGTGACGCTCGAGCCGGTCGAGGACAAGGAGATGTTCGCCTACGTATTCAAGACGCGTGCCGACCCGTTCGCCGGTCGGATCAACCTGTTTCGCGTCTACCAGGGCACGGTCAAGCAGGACTCGCAGGTGCTGAACACCCGCACCCACACCAAGGAGCGGATCGGCACGCTGGTCAGCTTCGACGGAGCGAGCACCGGACACCCAACCGAATTCGGCCCCGGTGACATCGGCGCGGTGGCCAAGCTCAAGGAAACCAAGGCGGGCGACTGGCTGGCCGCGCGCGACGAGCCGATCACCATGCCGTCGATCAAGTTGCCGGCGCCCGTGATGGCCTTCGCCGTCGAGCCCAAGAGCAAGGGCGACGAGGAGAAGGTGTTCACGGCGCTACGCCGCCTGCAGGAGGAGGACCCGACGATCGACCTGCATCGCGACGATCAGACCGGCGAGCAGATCGTCGCCGGGCTCTCGCAGGTCCACGTCGAGGTGATCGTCGAGCGACTGAAATCACGGTTCGGGGCCGAGGTCAACCTCAATCAGCCGCACGTGCCCTATCAGGAGACGATCCGCAAGCCCGCGAAGGCTCACGGCCGGCATAAGAAGCAGACCGGCGGTCGCGGCCAGTTCGGCGATTGCCACATCGAGATCGAGCCGACCGAGTCCGGCACCGGGTTTGAATTCGTGAACGCGATCAAGGGCGGCGTGATCCCGACGGGGTTCATCCCGGCGGTCGAGAAGGGAGTCCAGGACGCGATGCAGGCAGGCGTCGTCGCCGGCTACCCGGTCAAGGACGTGCGGGTACGTCTCTACGACGGCTCCTACCACACCGTGGACTCGTCGGAGATGGCGTTCAGGCTGGCTGGCTCGCTGGCGATGAAACAGGCCATGGAGCAGGCCGGGGCCGTGCTGCTCGAGCCGATCATGCAAATCACGGTGACCGCGCCCGAGGACGCCGTCGGCGACGTGATTGGCGATCTGAACTCGCGGCGCGGACGGCCGCTCGGAATGGAGCCGGTCGGCGCCGGGATGACCGAGGTCAAGGCCGAGGTGCCGATGTCCGAGGTCCTCTCATACGCGCCCGACCTGCGCTCGATCACCGGCGGCCAGGGAGAGTTCACGATGGAATTCCTCCGCTATGAGGAGGTGCCCGGGCACCTGGCCGGCAAGGTGGTCGAGGAGGCCAAGGCCGAAAAGGAGGCTGTCAAGGCGTGAGCCAATCGGTACAGTCGAACGGCGTGGCCACAAAGGACATCAGGCCTTCCACGGCCTACACGATCTGTGACGTGTGCGGTCGCACGCTGCTGCGCGGCGAGCGCTCCGAGGTCTACATCGCCGGTGGCGTTCGCCGCGAGGTGTGCGAGCTGTGCAAGCCGCGCGCGCTCCACGAGGGGTGGCTCCGGGAAGGGACGGTTCCGACCTACGACGGATCCGAGGCGCCCTCACGGCGGCGCGGCACGTTCCTGAGCCGCCTGCGCCGGCGTCGGGAGCGCGCGAGCCCGGCCGAGGCTTTCGGTGACGTCGCGCCCCTGGCTGAGCCCGAGTCCGAGCTGTCGGCGCCCGAGCGGGCGCCCGAGCCGCCGGCGCCCGAGCCGCGCGCGCCGCGGGGTGGGCGGGCACGCCAATCCGCGCGGGAGACCGCGCGCGAGCTGCGCAAACGGGCCGCCGAATCCGCCCGCGAGCCGCGGCACGTCCGGGCCGTCCCGATGGGGGCGGGCCAGAAGATGGCCTCCGCCATGCAGCTGTTCAACGGCTCCGAGCACCGCCGGACCGTGGCCGGCGTGGCCCGTTCGCTCGGCGCACCCACCGTCTCGGTACACCCGAATGAGGTGCATCAGAGCGTGGTGGAGATCGTGGCCTCCTGGGAGCTCTGCTGGTACCGCTACGAGGTCGACCTGTCAGAGGAAGAGCCCGTCGTGCGGGTCGCCGCCCAGGGCTACGAGCTCGACGAGCTGAACCCGCGCGAGCGCGAGCCTAACGCCTCCTACGACGAGCACGGCGCCCTCGGCCCGGCTTGACGTCGGATTTGGGATCTTCCGCCGGACTGCGCGGGCGCCTTAGGCAGCTTTGACGAGCCCTTTACGCAAATTATTTGCGTACGGGGAATGGGGTTACCAACTAGACACACGTTCGATGGTGGTCCTGCGCGACCGTCTCTAGCATGGATGGCGTGATCTACTGCGTCGTTCCAGAGGAGCTTGCGGACGAGCTCCTGCCAAAGCTCGAGACTTACTACGCCGATGACCCGGGCGTCGAGGTGATCGTCGACCGACGGAAGACCTCGCGGCGGGGCCGGTCCTCGTCCGGCGGCGGGAACCGTGCCGTCCGCGATCGCCGGCGGCCGCGCGTCACCGGCGAGCTTCCCGAGCTCGCCACCGATTGACCGAACGTCAACGGTTGCTCATCCATGTCGACGGCGGCGCGCGCGGCAACCCCGGTCCGGCGGCGATCGGGGTGGTCGTCTCGACGCCCGAGGGGGAGGTAATCGACGAGGTGGCCGAGCGGATCGGCGTCGCGACCAACAACGTCGCCGAGTACCGCGGGCTCCTGCGCGGGCTCGAGCGCGCCCAGGCCCTCGGCGCCGCCGAGGTCGAGATCGTCAATGACTCCGAACTGGTGGCCCGCCAGCTGACCGGCGCCTACAAGGTCAAGCACGCGGCAATGAAGCCTCTGCACGCCGAGGCGATGGCGGCGCTGAGGGGGTTCGATCGCTGGAGCATCCGGAGCGTTCCGCGCGCCCAGAACGCCCGCGCGGACGGGCTGGTCAACCAGGCCCTCGACGCGGCCGGCTGACCCGTAGTCGCCCTTTCTCGAGCGCCAGTTTTTGGTGCATCGGGCGACGGGTACTGTGTGTGCGGTGAATAGCGTCGCTGCAGGGCCGGCCAGACGACTCCTCGAGCACCGGACGGCGCATCCGATCATCAGCCTCTACCTCGACCTCGATCCCGAGCGCTTCGCCACGGCCCCGGCGCGCGCGGCGCAGATCCGGTCCTTGATCGACCAGGCCTCACGCGGGCTGGAAGAGGCGGCCGACGGCCTCGGCCATGACGATCGGATCGGCCTGCGCAAGGACCTGCAGCGGGTCGACGACTACCTGAACTCGGCGGACGGGAAGACGCAGTTCCAGGGTGCGCACGCGCTGGCCGTGTTCTGCTCGGGCCGGGACGACCTATTCGAGGTCGTGCAGCTGCCGCGGCCCGTTCCCGGGCGTGTCGTGGTCGGGCGGACCCCCTACGTCGAGCCGCTGCTCCCGGTTCTCCAGCAGCGCCGCTGGCTCGTGGCGCTGGTCAACCGCCGGCTGGCCCGGGTGCTGGGAGGCCCGGTCGAGCGGCTGGAGGAAAGCGGTAGCTTCGAGGAATACGTCCACGGCCAGCACGACCAGGGCGGCTGGTCCCAGGCCCGGTACGAGCGGAGCATCGAGAAGGACACCGACGACCACCTGCGCCGGGTGGCTGAGGCGGTCAACCAGCGCTGGCGAGGCGAGGCGTTTCATCGAGCCGCGCTGGGTGGTCCGGTCGAGATCGTCCCGCGGCTCGAGGCTTTCCTGTCCGCCGATGTGCGGGCAAATCTGGCGCCGGGGCGCGTCGAGGTCGACCTTTCGAGCGCGGGCGACGAGGAGATCCGTCGGTTGATGGCCAAGCTCGTCGTCGAGGACGAGAAGCGGTCTGAGCGCGAGGCGCTCGATCGTCTGGCGGACGGCATCGGCAGCGGCGGCCGAGCCGTGGGCGGCCCGGAGGAGACGCTCGCGGCGCTCAACGAGCGCCGGGTGCAGACGCTGCTCCTCGAGCCGGGGTTCGATCGGCGAGGTTTCCGCTGCGGGAGTTGTGGGCTGTTGATGCTCGAGGCGGACGGCCGCTGTCCGGCCGACGGCGGCGAACTCGAGGAGGTCGACGACCTGCGCGAGGCCGCGATCGAGGCGGCCCTGGCCCAGGACGCCGAGGTGACGATCGTCCACCACTACCCGGATCTCGGCCCGCTCCAGGGCATCGGCGCACTGTTGCGCTACTGAGCCCAGCTCCACCTTCTTGCGGGGTCAACTGCCGTTCCCGCTACCCTTTCGGGCGTGAACGATCCCCTGACCGAGCTGAGCGCCCGGCTCGAGGAGGCGGCCGAGCAGCTTCGCGCCCCCGATCTCGAGATCGACACCACGCTCGCCCTGATCGAGGAATGCGCCCGCCTGGCCAGCGAGGCCAGCACCCAAGTCGACCAGCGGGCACGGGCGGCGCTCGAGCCGCTGCCGGACCTGCCCGGTCAGCTTCCTCTCCCCACGGCATAGTGCCCCTCACGGTGAGCGAGGGGAATTCGTCCCCATCCGCCGCGTCCCCGGGGCGGACGCAGTCCGGATCGGGCTATCCCGAGCACCTACGCTCGGCGGTCGAGAGCTACCTCGAGACGCTGCGCTTCTCGACCGGACGCGCCGGAGCCGAGTCTTCCGGGCTGGAGCAGGCGATGCGCTACTCGCTGCTGGCCGGCGGTAAGCGGATCCGGCCGGTGCTCGCCCTCGCCACGGCGTCCGCGATCGGCCGCGACCCCGAATGGGTGCTGCCTCTGGGAGCGGCGATCGAGCTGATCCACACGTACTCGCTGATACACGACGACCTGCCCGCGATGGACAACGACGACCTGCGCCGCGGCCGGCCGACCTGCCACGTCGCTTTCGGAGAGGACGTGGCCATCTTGGCCGGCGACGGTCTCTACGCCGAGGCGTTCGTGCTGCTGCTCTCGCGCCAACAGGCCGAGCCGGCGTGGCTGCTGGCCGCCGCACGCGAGCTCGCCGACGCCACCGGCGCCGACGGGATGGTGGCCGGTCAGTACATCGACGTCGCGGGCACCGCCCCGCCAGGCGCCGCCGGCCTGCGCCACCTGCACGAACTAAAGACCGGCCGGCTTATCGCCGCCAGCGTCGAGTGCGTGCTCCTGCTGGCTGGCCTGCACGAAGGCGAGACACATGACAGCTTCCTGAAGTTTCGCCCAAGAGCTCGGGGTACTTTTCCAAATCGTGGACGACATCCTCGATGTCACGGGCTCCGAAGAGGCGCTCGGCAAGCACCAGGGCAGCGACGAGCGCCTCGGCAAGCGGACATACGTGACAGAGTTCGGGGTACAGGGCGCCCGTGAGCTCGCATCGAAATCGCATCGGCGGGCTCGGGCGGCGCTCTCGATGGTGGCGGGGCCGGCGGGATCAGACACAACCACCGAGCTCGAACAGATCACCGACTTCATCGCGACCCGATCCTTCTGATGGCTGACCTACTTTCGCGGATCGACAGACCGCAGGACCTGCATGCGCTGAGCGACGACGAGCTCCAGGTCCTGGCCCAGGAGGTCCGCGAGCACATCATCGACACCGTCGGTGAGATCGGCGGCCACTTCGGAGCCAACCTGGGAGCGTGTGAGATCGCGGTGGCGCTCCACTCGATGCTCGATTCGCCGCGCGACAAGATCCTGTGGGATGTCGGCCATCAGGCCTATCCCCACAAGATCCTCACCGGGCGTCGAGACCGCCTGCACACGATCCGCAAGTACCGCGGGCTGGCGCCGTTCTGCGCCATCCACGAATCCGAGCACGACATCATGGGCGCGGGCCACGCCTCCACCGCGATCGGCTACGCGGTCGGGATCAAGGAGGCGATGCTCCGCGGGCACGGCGAGGACGGGCACGTGCTCGCGGTTGTAGGCGACGGCGCGATGACCGGAGGCGTCGCCTTCGAGGCGGTCCACCAGGCCGGGGGCGAGGGGACTCCGATCGTCGTCGTGCTCAACGACAACGGGATGTCGATCGCGCCGAACGTGGGCGCGCTCTCGCGCAATTTCAACCGGATCCGGCTGAACCCCAAGCTCTGGCGGGCCCGCGAGGAGTTCGAGGAGGGGCTGACCAAGCTACCCGTCGGCATCGGCTCCACGTTCGAGCGCCTCGGGCCGCACGTCAAGGAGTCGCTCAAGGCCTTCTGGGCCCCGGGACTGTGGTGGGAGGAGCTCGACTTCGCCTATATCGGCGTGATCGACGGACACGACATACGCGCGATCCGACGCGCGCTGCGCGAGGCGCTGTCCGCCGGCCGTCCCGTGGTCGTCCACTGCGCCACCGTCAAGGGCAAGGGTTTCGCCCCGGCCGAAGAAGGCGGACTCGAGGGGATGGAGAAGTGGCACGCCGCCAAGCCCAAATCGATCTCGAATGGCGTTCCGACACAGCCGGCACCGGCACCGGCAGCGCGCGGGGTCGGCGAGCGTCGCATCACGAAGCCGACGCCCCCTCAGTACACCCAGGTGTTCGGGCAGGCGCTCGTTGAGGAGTGTCGTCGCGACGAGCGGGTGATCGGGATCACCGCGGCGATGAACTCGGGCACCGGCCTGAACCTGTTGCAGCGCGAACTGCCGGACCGGTACTTCGATGTGGGGATCGCCGAGCAGCAGGCCGTGCTGTTCGCCGCCGGCCTGGCGCTTCAGGGCTGCAAGCCGGTGGCCGCGATCTACTCGACCTTCCTGCAACGCGCCTACGACCAGATCGTCCACGACGTGTGTCTGCAGAAGCTGAACGTGGCGTTCGTGATGGACCGCGCCGGCCTGGTCGGTGACGACGGACCCACCCACCACGGGGCGTTCGACATCGCCTATCTGCGCTGCCTGCCGAACATCGTGCTGATGGCCCCTCGCGACGAAGCCATGCTCGTGCACATGCTGCGGACCGCTCTGCTCTACGACGACGGCCCGATCGCCCTGCGCTATCCGCGGGGCGAGGGGCTCGGCGTGCCGCTTCCCGCGCGGCCGGAGGCGATCGAGATCGGGACCGGCGAGATCCTGCGCGAGGGCGAGCGCGTCGCCCTGCTCGGCTACGGCAGTGGCGTCGCCAAGGCGCTCGAGGCGGCCGACATCCTGGCCGAGCACGGACTGTCGGCGACGGTCGCGGACGCCCGGTTCGCGAAGCCGATCGACGTGGGGCTGGCCGCACAGCTGGCCGCCGAGCACGACCTGCTGGTGACGGTCGAGGAGGGTGTGCTCGCCGGCGGGTTCGGGTCGGCCGTGTGGGAGCGCCTGTCCGATGCCGGTCTGGCGCCGCGGATTTTGCGCGTCGGGCTCCCCGACCGGTACGTCACCCACGGCTCCCCGAAGCTGCTCCACGAGGAGGTCGGCTTCACCGGCGCGCGGATCGCCGAGCGGATCGAGTCCGCCGTGGCCGAGTACACCGGTATTTCCGTCGCCTAGCGACCTCGACAAACCGTTGATCTGAGGACGCCTGTCCTAGGGTGGTCGCCCTATCGCGCCGAAACAGATTCGGTGACGATCCAGGAGCTCGAACTTGGTCCACACTCCCCGGAGCGAGCGTCCGGGGCCGCGGAGCTGTACGTCTCGCGCCAGCCGGTCGTGGACGGGGATATGCGCGTCAGCGGCTATCGCGTGGCGTACGCGACCGGCGACGGAAGTGAACCGGGGGATGCCTCGGCCGCGCGGCTGCTCGGCGACGTGCTGAGCAGCGTGGGGCTCGACGAGCTGGTTGGCAGCTCTCTGGCCCACCTCCCCCTCTCGCAGGAGGTTCTGCTGGGCCTCGGCGTGCCTCCCGTGCGCCCCGACCGCGTGATGCTGCGGATCGCCCACGACACCGCGCTCGACCCCGAGGTGGCACGCACGATCGAAGCGCTGACCGGGCGCGGCTACGCCCTGTCGCTCTACGAGCTCCCGGGCCCCGAATTCGACGCTTCGCTGCTCGACCGATTCGGGACTGTGGAGGTCGACTTCTCGACCTGGGACCAGGTCGACGCCGGGCAGGCCATCGCACGGATCAAGGGCGGTCGGGCGTCGGCGCTGGCCACCGGCCTGGTCGACTACGACCGGTTCGAGGTGGCCAAGTCGCTCGGGTATGGGCTGTTCGCCGGGCCGTTCTATGCCAGCCGGCATCGGGCCCGGGTGCGCAAGATCCCGGTGGGCGAGATGGGCACCCTGGTGTCGCTGGCGGCCCTGCAGGGAGGGTCGGCCACGATCGAGGAGCTCGAGCAGGTGATCGACCGCGACGTCGGCCTGAGCGTCAAGTTGCTGCGCTACATCAACTCGGCCTACGTCGGCATGCGCGGGAGCATCACCTCGATCCGGCAGGCGGTGATGATGCTCGGGTCCCGGGGGGTGTCCCGCTGGGCGCTGCTGGTGGCTCTAACCGGCGGTCCGAGCACGCCTCGCGAGCTGTCGGTGGTCGGGCTGACCCGCGCGCGGATGTGCGAGCTGCTCGGCTCCGAGCGCCGTGACGTGGCCGGCGAGGAGCTGTTCACGGTCGGGCTGCTGTCGGTCGCCGACGCGCTGCTCGACGTCCCGCTCGAGACGATCGTCGAGGAGCTGCCGCTGGCCGATCAGGTGTCGGCAGCGCTGCTGCGCCGGGACGGGCCCGCCGGCTCGATCCTCGACGCCGTGGTCAGCTACGAGCGGGGCGACTTCGACGTCGCCGCACTCCAGATACACAGCCGCGGCATTGCCAGCTCCTACCGCGATGCGCTCGGCTGGGCGGTCGAGACGGTCTCGGCCTTGAACTGAGCTGCCGGCTCCCGAGCGGTATCCCAAGGCGCCGCCGGGCAGGCGCCGACGATTCACGAAGGCCCGGCGGTGAGGCGCCGCCGACTTTCCCCTACCGTTCCCGCGGATATGACACCGCGCGTTCGAATCGACACGCTGCTGTCCCGGCGGGGAATGTTCTCCTCGCGGTCGCGGGCCGCCGCGTCCGTGCTGGCTGGGGACGTGCTCCTACTGCCGGAGCGACGGCGAGTGGACAAGCCGGGGGAATTGGTGGCCGAGGACGTCGAGCTCGAGGTGGTCGAGGCACCGCCTTTCGTCTCGCGGGGCGGGATAAAGCTGTCGAACGCTCTGACGTCGTTTGGGCTCGGCGTGCGGGGTCGCCGAGCTCTGGATGTCGGGGCGTCCACCGGGGGCTTCACCGACTGTCTATTGCAGGCCGGCGCTTCGCACGTGGTCTGCGTCGACGTCGCCTATGGGGAATTGGACTGGCGGTTGCGCTCAGACCCGCGCGTGACGGTGATCGAGCGCTGCAATGCCCGCTCGCTCCGGCCCGACCAGCTGCCCTACACGCCCGACCTGATCGTGATCGACGTCTCGTTCATCTCGCTGACGAAGGTGCTGCCGGCGGTGCTCGGCTGCGCCGCGGCGGAGTTCGACTGCCTGGCGCTGGTCAAACCCCAGTTCGAGGTGGGACGCGGGCAGGTCGGCAAGGGCGGCGTGGTGCGCGACCCGGCGGCGCGGCGCCGGGCGCTGGTCTCGGTCGGTTCTGCGGCGGTCGACCTCGGCGTCAACGTGCTGGGGTATGCAGCGTCCGGGCTCCCCGGTCCGAAAGGGAATCTCGAGACGTTTGTGTGGCTCGCCGAGGGAGCGCGTTCCGGCGCGGTCGATGTTGAACGGGCGGCGCGCGAGGTCGAGCCTTGAACCCGGTGCGGACGGCCACGGTGCTCACCCACCGCCGGCCGTCCGAGACGAGGCCGGCCATCGAGTCACTGGTGGAGATCGCCCGGGCCGCCGGCGCGACCCTGTTCGTCGATCCGGACGAGACACGAAAGCACCGCCTTGAACACGGGCCGGGGCTCGAGGTCGACGTCGAGGGCCGCATCGACGTCGACATCTGTTTCGCAATGGGCGGCGACGGCACGATCCTGACCGCCCTGCGCCGGTATGCCGGCACCGGCGTTCCGGTGTTCGCGGTCAACTTCGGCGAGATCGGCTTCCTGGCCACGGTCGACCGCGAGGAGGCTGCCAGCGGGTTCCAGCGGGCGTTCGCGGGCGACTACGAGGTCCTGTCGTTGCCCGGGATCTTGCTGGCGGGAGAGGGCGAGGAGTGGCTGGCCATCAACGACGTCTCGATGCACCGCCAGCCCGGCAACCGCGTCGCCGACCTCGCCTACGCGGTCGGAGACGACGAGATCGGACGCGTTCGCTGCGACGGCCTCGCGGTCGCCACCCCGGCCGGCTCGACCGGCTACAACCTGGCCAACGGCGGCCCGGTGATGGCGTGGGGCGTGGCCGGTTTCGTGGTGTCCTTCATCGCGCCGCACTCGCTGACCGCGCGAGCGCTGGTGGTCGCGCCGACCGACGTGCTGACCGTCCACAACCGCTCGCGGGAGGAGTCGGTCGACGTCACCGTGGACGGCCGGCCCGTATGCACCCTCCCGCCGGGGGACGTGATCGAGGCCCGGTTCGTTGACGCGCAAGGGTGCCTGGCTCAGGTGGCGGGGGCGAACTTCTACCACCGGTTGCGGGAGAAGTTCGGGCGGCTGTCGTCGATGCGATAAGGCTCCGGCGGCTCGTCCACCCTGCGACACCGCGGAGGCTTCGGCGGCTCGTCCACCCTGCGACACCGCGGAGGCTTCGGCGGCTCGTCCACCCTGCGACACCGCTGCCCGCCGCGTGTCGCAGGACGAGCTGGGTCGGACGCGAGTGTCGCGGGGCGGACGCCGCCGCCTCGCTAAGTGCCGGGTCGAGGGTCACTGCTCCTGTCAGGACGGGGCACCCGGCCCCACGGACGCCGCGAAGCGGCCCAATCTGCGCGAACGGGTGCACAACGCCCAAAAGCGGCCTCGGGCGGCGGGCTTTCGGGAAATAAGCGCCTGGGAGGCGCTTATCTGCGCTTTGTCGGCGGGGACCGGGGGCTTTCGGGCGTTTTGCACCCTCTGGGCGTATTGACACCCAATCCCAGTGCCCAATCGGACGTGAGGCCCGGGCAGCCCGGGCCTCACGCCGCGTCGGTCAGGGGAGCATGAAGGAGAGTGCGCTGGACCGGGGTGGCTCCAGCGCCGTCAGCGCGAAGATCCTCGTCACTCCCACCAAGTGGGGAACCAGCTCCAGCGCCTGCTTGTACACGGCTGACCTCCCTCGCACCCCGGCACGGCAATCGCGATCGGTGTGACTCCCGCCGCGCAGGGGGTTCCTCTCCAGCGGCTACATACCCATGCTCAGGATTATTTATGCAATCGGTTGCAAGCCCATCCGCATGACCTCGGCGGTGTGGAGCGCGCGCCGGCCGGTGCCGGTTTCGATCTGGGTGCGGCACGAGAAGCCGTCCGCCACGAGCAGGGTGTCCGCGGATGCCGCCCTCGCCGTGGGCATCAGCACCCGCTCGCCTACCGCCATCGAGACCTCATACTGGTCGCCGGCCAGATAGCCGAACGAGCCCGCCATGCCGCAGCAGCCCGCGTTCGTGAGCTCGGCGTCGAGTCCCGCCCGTGCGAGCAGGTCGCGCTGTCCGTCGGGGCCGATCATGGCGTTGCGGTGGCAGTGAGGATGGATGAGCGCCTTGCGATCGATGTGCGGCGGCTCCCAGTCCGGGGCGTGGCGGTCGAGGAACTCGTCGAGCGTCAGCGTCTGGGCCGCGAGCCGTCGAGCGTGCTCGTCGTGGGGCATCAGCTTGCGCATCTCGTCGCGGAACACCGAGGCGCAGCTGGGCTCGAGGACCACGACCGGCCAGCCGAGCTGGATCGGCATCGACATGTGATCGAGCACCTTCTTCAGGAAGCGCCGGGCCAGCGTGAGCATGCCGAAGTCATACAGCGGCCGCCCGCAGCACAGGCCCGGGCCGGAGAGCACGGGCGAGAATCCGGCCGCGGTGAGCACCTCGAGCGCGGCCTTCCCGATGTCCGGCTCGAACAGGTTCGTGAACGTGTCCGCCCACAGCACCACGGTCTTCTGCGACGGGTCCCAGTGCCACGGTTCGTGGCGGCGTTCCTGGGCGGTGTGACGTTTGTGCCACGCGCGGAAGGTCTGATTGGCAAACCGCGGCAGGTCGCGCTGCTCGGCGATCCCGAGACGTTGCTTGGCCGGACCTGCGATGGCGGTCGACTGGCTGAGAAGGTTGGCCAGCTGGGGCATGCGCGCGGCTACGGGACCCCACCAGGGCAGGAGGCCGAGCGCATAGTGGTGCAGCGGGCGCCGGCGCCGCTCGTAGTAGTGAGCCAGGAACTCGGCCTTGTAGGTGGGGATGTCGACCTGCACCGGGCACTCGCTGGTGCAGCCCTTGCACGACAGGCACAGGTCGAGCGATTCCTTGACAGCGTCATCGCGCCAGCCCTCGGTGATCGGGTCGCCCTTGAGCATCTCGAAGAGCAGCCGGGAGCGCCCGCGGGTCGAGTGGCGCTCCTCGCGCGTGACGTGGAAGCTCGGGCACATCGTCAGGCTGCCGAGATTGCGGCACTTGGCCATCCCGAAGCAGCGCTCGATTGCGGTCGCGAACGATCCGCCGTCGTCCGGGAATGCGAAGTGGGTGGTGAGCGGGGGCGGGCGGTAGTCGGGGCCCAGGCGCAGGCCCTCGTCGAGCTTGACGTCGCCGATCAGCCGGTTCGGGTTCATCTTCCAGTCCGGATCCCAGATCCGCTTGAAGTCGTTGAACGCCTGCATCAGCTCGGGGCCGAACATCTTCGGGAGCAGCTCGGCGCGGCCGTGGCCCTCGCCGTACTCGCCCGCCAGTGAGCCGCCGTAAGCGACGACCAGGTCGGCGCACTTTTCCATGAACGAGCGGAACGTCTTGACCCCTTGCGCGGTCTTGAGATCGAAGTCCATGCGCGTGTGCACGCAGCCCTGGCCGAAGTGCCCGTAGTAGACGCACCGGTAGCCGTGGTCGTCGAGGATCCGCTGGAAGTCGCGCAGGTACGCGCCGAGCTTGTCCGGATGGACGGCCGCGTCCTCCCAGTTGCCCTCGGCGTCCATGTAGCCGGGCGCGCGGCTGTCGCCGACGGCGCTCTCGCGCACCTTCCAGACGCTGACCTGGTCGAGCTTGTCGACGATCACCCGAGCGTCGATCTGGGGTCCGTCCGCGAGGTCCTCGAGCGCTTGGCGCGCCTGCGCCATGGCGGAGTCGGGGTCGTCCTGACCGAACTCGACGTACAGCCATGCCCGCCCGTCGGGGAGCAGCGAGCGCTCGCGAGCCAGCCGGCTCTTGAAGATCATGTTCTTGATCAGCTGGTCGTCGAACCCCTCGAGGCCAATCGGCTTGGATCGTTCAAGGATCACCGGCACGTGGTCGGCCGCCTGGAACACGTCGGGGTAGCCGAGCAGCAGCGTCCGGCGGTGCTGGGGGCTCGGGACGAGGCGGACCGTCGCCTCGAGCACGTTCGCGCACGTACCCTCGGAGCCGACCAGCGCGCGGGCCACGTGAAAGCCGTTCTCGGGCAGGAGTTGGTCGAGGTTGTAGCCCGAGACCCGGCGGGGAATGTCCGGGAACTCGCTTCGGACGCGGTCGGCGACCCGGTTGCGCAAGTCGCGGAGCGCGGCGTAGATCTCGCCTTTACGCCCACCGGCCGCGATGATCCGCTCGAGCTCCTCGTCGCTGGTCGCGCCGACGGTCATCCGCGTGCCGTCGTAGAGCACGACGTCGAGCTCGATCACGTTGTCCGACGTCTTGCCCGCCATCAGCGAGTGGGTGCCGCATGAGTTGTTGCCGAGCATCCCGCCGAACGTGCAGTATTCGTGGGTGGCGGGGTCCGGGCCGTAGGTGAGGTTGTGCTCCTCGGCGGCGTTGCGGAGCTGGTCGCAGATCACGCCGGGCTGCACGCGGGCCCGCTGGTTGACGTGGTCGAGCTCGAGGATCTCGTTGTAGTACTTGGAGTAGTCGAACACGACCGCGACGTTGGTGGTCTGACCGCTCGGGGCCGTGCCGGTTCCACGCGGAAGCACCGGCGCCTGGAATTCGCGGCAGACCGCGACGCCGGCGATCACATCCTCCGGCCCCCGCGGGATCACGACGCCGATCGGGACCGCCCGGTAGATCGAGAAGTCGTTGGCGTACATGGCGCGCGTGCCGGCGTCGAACCGGACCTCGCCCGAGACAGCTGCGCTCAGGGCCCGCTTCAGCCCCGAGACGTCCACGTCGGTTGGGCCGGTGGTGAGGTGGCTGCGCTCGGGCTGGGACGCGATAGTGGCCATCGCTCTCCTCTCTCGGGGTTCGACGCTTACCGTACCTGCTGGGATGCCGGATCTGTCGGGTCCGCCTGGTACACCGGGCTCCATGCTGCAAGAGCTGCGCGTCGAGAACCTGCTCCTGATTGATCGCGCCGAGCTGCGCCTGGCGCCGGGCCTGAACGTGGTCACGGGCGAGACGGGCGCCGGCAAGACGCTGCTCGCCCAGGCGCTCGATCTTTTGCTCGGCGGCCGCGCGGGGAGCGGCGTCGTGCGGGGCGGTGCGGCCGAGGCCTACGTCGAAGGCGTCTTCTCGATCCCGCCCGAGTGGGATTCCCACCCGCCCTCCCCCCACCGCCAACTCGACATCTTGCCCACCGACGCCGAGGAGATCGTGCTCGCGCGGCGCGTGTGGCCCGACGGGCGAACACGCGCATACGTGTGCGGTCGCTCGGCCACGGTCGGCGACCTGCGCGAGCTGGGCGGTGCGCTGGTCGCCTTCTACGGACAGCACGAGCACCGGCGGCTGATGCTCTCGACTGTCCAGCTCGACGTACTGGACGCTCACTGCGGGCCCAAGCAGGCGGTACTCCGGGCTCGAGTGGGGGAGGCACACGAGCGCGTCCGGCGGCTCGAGGAACGGATGGGCGCGCTGCAGGACCTCGCCGCCGGCCGAGAACGCGAGCTCGACCTGCTGGCATACGAGCTCGAGGAGATCGAACGTGTCGGGCCGAGCGAGGCCGAGGCGCGCGAGCTGACCGAGGAGCGCGACCGGCTGCGCCACCTCGAGACGCTGCAGAGCGCGGCCACCGGGGCGGCCGAGGTACTGTCCGGAGAGGGGGGCGAGGGCGCGGCCGAGCTGCTGGCGCAGGCCGCCGCCCAGGTCCAGCACGCCGCCGGCATCGACCCGCGGCTGGGCGAGCTGTCAGAGCGCCTCTCCGGGATCGCCTACGAGGCCCAGGACGTGGGCGCCGGGTTGCGCTCCTACGCGCTCGAGCTGGAGGGTTCGCCGGGCCGCCTGGAGGAGGTCGAGGAGCGCCTCGCCCAGTTCGCCCGGCTCGAGCGCAAGCACGGCGGCGGGATCGCCGAGGTGCTGGCCCACGCCGACCGCTGCCGGGCGCGGCGCGAGGAGCTCGAGCGGGCCGAGATCGCGGTGGGAGAGGTCGAGGCGGAGCTGTCTGTGGCCCGGGGTGAGCTCGACGGCCTCGCGAGCGAGCTGTCCAAGCGCCGGCGCAAGGCGGCACCGGGACTGGCGTCGGCCGTGCGCGAACGGCTGGCCGAGCTGGCCATGCCGGAGGCGTCGTTCGAGGTCGCGCTGACAGACCGGGAGGAGGGGTGCGGTCCGCGGGGGGCGGATGTCGTGGAGCTGCTGATCGCGGCCAACCCGGGGCTGCCGGCGGGGCCGCTGCGCGAGATCGCCTCGGGCGGCGAGCTGTCGCGCGTGATGCTGGCCATCCTCAGCGTCGCACACGGAAGTGGCGGCGGCGCCGGTGGGGTGGGTGGGCCTCTATTGGTGTTCGACGAGATCGACGCCGGCATCGGCGGGCACACCGCCCGCGCGGTTGGCGAGCACCTCCGCGTGCTGGCCGCCGGCCGGCAGATCCTTTGCATCACCCACCTGCCCCAGGTCGCCGCGCTGGCCACGCGCCACTTCACCATCGCCAAGAACACGAGCACCGTCCCGGCGCGAACCACCGTCACGACGCTCGATGGGGACCGGGTGGTCGGCGAGCTGGTCCGGATGCTCGGCGCGGACGAGGGTGACCGGGCCGCGACGCGCCACGCCCGGGACCTTTTGCGTGCCGCCTGAAGGCGTTCACGTCGGCCCCTCGCCGGAGGCCGCATGGGAAACCCACGATATTCGTCGCTTTCTCGAGTCGGCTCCCCGGGAGCGTCCGAACCGGCCGCTACCTTCAAACGGTCGGAACGTGACTACACTCGGATAGCGACCTAATGGCTTCGGGCGACACCAGGTTTATCTTCATTACGGGCGGGGTCGTGTCCTCGCTCGGCAAGGGAATCTCCGCCGCCTCGATCGGCCGCCTGCTCGTGTCCCGTGGGCTGGACGTCCAGCTGCAGAAGTTCGATCCGTACATCAACGTCGATCCGGGCACGATGTCGCCTTACCAGCACGGCGAGGTGTTCGTGACCGAGGACGGGGCCGAGACAGATCTCGACCTCGGCCACTACGAGCGGTTCACCGACGCCAACACCAGCCGCGCCTCGAACGTGACCGCCGGCGGGATCTACAACACGGTGATCCGGCGCGAGCGCCGCGGTGACTACCTGGGCGCGACGGTCCAGGTCGTCCCGCACATCACCGACGAGATCAAGCAGCGAATCAAGCTGATGGCCGAGGCGACCGACGTCGACTTCGTGATCACCGAGATCGGCGGAACGGTCGGCGACATCGAGTCGTTGCCGTTCCTCGAGGCGATCCGCCAATTCCCGGTCGACGTGGGACGCCGGCGCTGCATGTTCATTCACCTCACGCTGGTCCCGTACATCACCCACGCCGGCGAGCTCAAGACCAAGCCGACGCAGCACTCGGTCAACGAGCTGCGGCGCATCGGTATCGCCCCCGACATGGTGATCTGCCGGTCGGAGTCGAGGCTCGGCGCCGACATCCGGCGCAAGATCGCGCTGTTCGCCAGCCTGCCGGTGGAGGCGGTGGTGTCGGCCTACGACGTGCCCGACATCTACCAGGTGCCGCTTGGATTCCACACCGAGGGCGTCGACGACTTCATCCTCTCCGAGCACTTTGGGGTCGAGGCCCCGCAGCCCGACCTGAGCGGCTGGGAGGCGATCACCCGGCGAGCCAAGGAGGCCAGCCGCAACGTGCGGATCGCGCTCGTCGGCAAGTACGTCCGGCTCGAGGACGCCTACCTGTCGGTGGTGGAAGCGCTCCGCCACGCCGGCACCCACCACGACTGCAAGGTCGAGATCGACTGGGTCGACTCCGAGGAGGTGGCCGACCCGGCCGTGGCCGCGCGCCTTGAGAAGGCGAGCGGGATCCTCATCCCGGGAGGGTTCGGAGGCCGCGGCATCGAGGGCAAGATCCGCGCCGCCCAGATCGCCCGTGAAAAGAAGATCCCGTATCTGGGCATCTGCCTGGGCATGCAGCTGGCCGTGGCCGAGTTCGCTCGTCACGTGGCCGGGATGGAGGGCGCCAACTCCACCGAATTCGATATGGAGACGCCGTTCCCGGTGATCGACCTGCTCCCCGAGCAGAAGGAGATCGCCGACATGGGCGGCACGATGCGGCTGGGCGCGGACCCGGTGAAGCTGCACGCCTCGACGCGGATCCGCGAGCTGTACGACGAACCGGTCGTGTACGAGCGCCACCGCCACCGCTATGAGGTCAACAACCATCTGCGCCGGCGCCTGGAGGCGGCCGGGTTGATCTGTTCCGGGACGAGCCCGGACGAGCGGCTGGTCGAGGCGATCGAGCTGCCGGCCGACCAGCATCCGTTCTTCGTGGCCTCGCAATACCACCCGGAGTTCAAGTCGCGTCCGGAGCGCCCGGCGCCGTTATTCCGCGAGTTCGTGGGCGCCGCGTTGGCACACGCCGGCGAGCGCGTGAGCGCTGCCGCCAACGGTGCCGAGGCCTCGGTACCCGCCGCCGCACGGTGAGGCGGGCGAGCGAGGCCGAACGTGAGCGGCTGAACGACACGTTCGCCGCCCTGTGCCGGATCGAGAGCCCGTCGGGCCGCGAGCGCGCGTGTGCGGACTGGCTCACGCTGGAGCTCGAGGGCATGGGTCTCGAGGTCGAGGAGGACGACGTCGGCGCGAGCGTCGGCTCCAGCGCGGGCAACCTGCTGGCCCGGATCCCGGGCTCCGGTCCAGACAGCATCCTCTTGTGCGCGCACATGGACACCGTCCCGCTGACCGCGCCGGTCGACCCGGTGCTCGTCGACGGCGGCTGGACCAACGCCGGGGAGGGGATCCTCGGCGCCGACAACAAGACGGCCGTGGCGGTGATGATCGAGCTCGCGCGGAGGCTCAATAGCGCGGCCGAGCCCCCGCAGGTCGGGCTCGAGCTGCTGTTCACGGTCTGCGAGGAGATATCGCTCCTCGGCGCCCGGGCGTTCGATGCCAGCCGGCTCGACAGCCGCTTCGGTTACGTGTTCGACCACGCGACGCCGATCGGGGACATCGTCGTGGCGGCGCCCAGCCTGCACCGGATGGTGGCCGAGTTCCGCGGGCGCGCCGCCCACGCGGGCGTGCGCCCCGAGGACGGGCGCAGCGCGATCGCCGCGGCGGCGCGGGCGATTGCCGCCATGCGCCTCGGGCGGCTCGACCCCGAGACGACCGCCAACGTCGGCACGATCGAGGGCGGGACGGCGATCAACGTGGTCCCCGAACGCTGCCGGGTCGAGGCCGAGGTGCGGAGCGTCGACACGCGACGGGTCGAGGCGGTGGCGACCGAGATGATCGACCACATGCAGGACGCCGCCGACGCGGGCGAATGCGACCTCGACATCACCGTCGAGCGGATGATCCAGGGGTACCGCACGCGAGCGAAAGCCGTCCAGGTGACGGTCGCCGAGCGGGCTCTCGAGGCCTGCGGGTACGAACCGAGGCACATCATCACCGGCGGCGCCTCGGACGCCAACGCCCTGGAGGCGGCCGGCTTCCCCTGCACGAACCTGGCGGACGGGACCGAGCACAACCACGAACCGACCGAGCGGATCAGCACCGATGCGCTCGAGAGTCTCCTCGAGCTGGCCATCGCGTTGGTCGAAGAGTCCGGCCCCGCCCTGACATCAGGCGCGTCGTGACCGAGGACTTCGAACCCGTCGCCTCGGAGGTCGGCTGGGAGGGGAAGGTCATCCGCGCCGGGGTCGAGCGCTTCCGCTTCGCCGATGGCGCTGAGGTCACGCGCGACAAGGTGTGGCATCCGGGCGCGGTAGGCATCCTCGCGGTCGACGACGAGCACGTGTGGCTCACCCGCCAGCCACGCGAGGTGATCGGAGACCCGGCCTCGCTCGAGGTCCCCGCTGGCAAGCTGGACGTCCCCGGCGAGCCGCCGCTCGAGACGGCCAAGCGTGAGCTCGCCGAGGAGATCGCCAAGCGCGCCGAGCAGTGGGATGAGCTGTTCGCCTTCTTCACCAGCCCCGGTTTCAGCGACGAGCGCGTGTGGTTGTACCTCGCCACCGAGCTGTCGGACGATCCCAGCCACGACCCGGACGAGGACGAGCGGATTGAGGTCGTGCCCTGGCCGCTGGGGCAGCTCGATGAGGCGATCGAGCAGTGCCAGGACTCCAAGTCGCTGATCGCGCTGCTGTGGCTGGCCGGGCAGCGGCAACTCGCGTTCGGGATCGCCTAGGCCAGTGGCGATCCACGAGTCGGCCAGACGTGGCTTCCAGCGGGGAGCGGACGCGTACGAGCGAGGACGGCCGAGCTATCCACGCGAGGCGCTCGGCTGGCTGTTCGCACAGCTCGACCTGCGGTCCGGGCGAACCGTGCTCGACGTCGGCGCCGGCACCGGCAAGCTGACCCGCGAGCTAATCACGACCGGCGCCACCGTGCTGGCGGTCGAGCCGGTTGCGGCCATGCGCGACATGCTCGAGCAAGTCGTTGCCGAGGCGCAGGCCATGGAAGGGACGGCCGAGGCGCTGCCGGTGCAAGACGGTGCCGTCGACGCGATCACCGTGGCGCAGGCCTTCCACTGGTTCGACGTCCCGAGGACGCTGGCCGAGTTTCACCGCGTGCTCCGCCCGGGGGGCCGCTTCGCTCTGATCTGGAATCGCCGGCGGCTCGAGGACCCGCTTCACCGCGGGATCAACACGATCACCGAGCCCTATCACCATGAGACTCCGAGCCATCTCCGCGGCGAGTGGCGCGAGCCGCTGGCGGCCAGCCGTCTGTTCGCGGAGGTCGGGGAGCTCGAGGTGCCCTACGAGCATGTAGTTGACGCCGACGGCGTGGTCGACCGCGTCGCCTCGATCAGCTACATCGCGGCGCTCCCCGAGCGTGAACGCGACGAGGTGATCGCCCGCGTCCGCGAGCTGACCGAGCGCACTCCGAAACCGCTGCACCTCGCCTACGCGACCGAGGCCTACGTGTACGAGCGCCGGTAGGGCACGGCGGCAGGAGGGGCCTCCCGAGCCTCGAATACCCGGGTCATGGCCACCGCCCACACCGTGCAGGACGCCCGGCGGACCTCCGATCTGACCTTCGACTTTCTCGGCTTCCTCGAGCTCGAGCGCGGCCTGTCGCGCAACACGCTCGAGGCCTACCGCTCGGATCTGCAGCAGTTCGGCGAGTTCCTGGAGCGACGTGGGGTCGATCCGCTCGAGGTGCAGACGGGCGATCTCGCGGCCTTCATCTCAGAGCTGGCCGCCGGCAGTCCCGAGCGGAGGGCCGCGGCGCCGTCCACGCTCCAGCGCAAGATCGCTTGCCTGCGCTCTTTCTATCGGCACCTGCGTCGCGAGCAGATCCTCGACCGCGACCCGGCGTCGGAGCTTCGGGCCCCGCGCTCGCGCGCGCGCTTGCCCAAGGTGCTGAGCCGCGACGAGGTGGCGCGTCTGCTCGAGCAGCCCCGGGGAACCAGTCCGGCGGCGTTGCGGGATCGCGCGCTGCTCGAGACGATGTATGCCTGCGGGCTGCGCGCGTCCGAGGCCATCGGGCTCGAGTTGTCCGAGCTCGACCTCCAGGACGGCATCCTGCGCGCCCTTGGGAAGGGCTCCAAGGAGCGGATCGTGCCGATCGGAAGCAAGGCGATCGAGGCGCTTGGCGCCTACCTCGAACGCGGCCGTCCCGCGCTCGTGGGCATCCGGCCGGAGCCGCGGGTGTTCGTGAACCTGCGCGGCGGCGGGCTCTCCCGCCAGGGCCTGTACAAGATCGTCGGCCGCCACGCCCGCAGCGCCGGCCTGGAGCATCGGATGAGCCCGCATACGCTGCGCCACACGTTCGCGACCCACCTGCTCTCCGGCGGCTGCGACCTGCGCTCACTTCAGGAGATGCTGGGACACGCCGACATCGGCACGACCCAGATCTACACCCACCTCTCGACCGAGCGCTTGCGCGACGTGTACTTCGACGCCCACCCGCGAGCCCAGATGACGCGACCCACCTAGGTCCGTCGCCCGTCGTACAGTCCCCTGGGTGGGGATCGCGCACCTCGACGACGTACCATTCCACGAGCACGAGCTCGGCCACCTGCGCAGCCGCTGGACGATGGTCGGGTACGCAGCCGGGTGCGAGAAGGTCGGCGTTCGCCGCATCCAGGTACCGGCGGGTGGCTGGTCGACGCCGGCACACGAGCACGGGCTGGACGAGGAGATCTTTTACGTACTGGGTGGCCGTGGCGTCTCCTGGCAGGCCGGCGAGGCCGCCGAGGTCCGAGCCGGGGACTGCATCGTGTACCTGGCCAGCGGCGGCGAGCACACCTTGCATGCGCTCGAGCCGCTCGACGTGCTGGCCTTCGGCGAGCGCCACGAAGACGAGAGCGTGGGCTTTCCGCGGCTCGGCCTGTCGCTCGTGGGGAACCGTGCTGTCGAGTCGCTGCCGTACCTGATCGACGGGGTCCCGATCCAGTTCGTCCGCGAATCCGAGCTCGGCCCGCCGGCGCTGCCCGACCCGCTCCCGGGCCCGGACGCGCCCCGGCCGCCCACGATCGTCAACGTAGATGACGTCGAGGGAGTCACGGTCCAGCGTCCGCGCGTGGTGCGCACGCGGCGCAACCTGGGCCGCGCCGCTGGGTCGATCAGCACCGGCATCCAGCACGTTGAGGTCGCGCCCGGCAAGTATTCGACGGCCCAGCACTGCCACTCGGTCGAGGAGGAGATCTTCGTGATCCTCGGCGGCGAGGGCGTCGTCGTGCTCGGCGAGGAGGAGACCGCCGTGCGCCCGGGGCACCTGATCGCACGCCCGGCCGGAACCGGCGTCGCGCACGTGTTCCGCGCCGGCGCCGCCGGGCTCACCTACCTGGCCTACGGCATGCGCGACCCGGCTGACATCTGCTTCTACCCGCGCTCGAACAAGATCGCGATCCGCGGGCTTGGCCTCGTCGCGCGGCTCGAGCGGCTCGATTACTGGGACGGAGAGGACTGAGCCGGCGAGCCTTCGTGATCGTGCTCGACGCGTGCGGCGTCGGCGCGCTGCCCGATGCCGCCGACTACGGCGACGGCGGGACGAACACACTCGGGCACCTCGCGCAAGCTCTCGGCGGGCTCGAGCTGCCGACGCTCGGGCGACTCGGGCTCGGCTCGATCATCGAGCTGACCGGCGTGCCCCCGGCGTCGGACCCCGTCCTGCACGGGCGGCTGGGCGCGATCGGACCCGGTAAGGACTCAACCGCGGGTCACTGGGGGTTGATGGGAGTGTTCGCCCCGCAGCCGCTCCCGACCTATCCAGACGGGTTCCCGCCCGAGATCGTCGACCTTGTGGCGAGCATCGGTGGGCGCGAGGTGATCTGCAATCGGCCCTGCAACGGGATCGAGGCGATCGAGCGGTGCGGGCCTGAGCACCTGCGCGGCGGCGGGCTGATCGTCTACACCAGCCAGGACTCGGTCCTTCAGATCGCCGCCCACGTCGACGTGCTCGACCCCGTCGACTTGTACGAGGTGTGCGCCCGGGTACGCCAGGCGCTCCCGGCCGGGCACGCGGTGGGGCGGGTGATCGCCCGCCCGTTCGCCGGCGCGGACGGGCACTGGCAGCGCACCGACGGCCGGCGCGACTTCTCGGTGCCGCCGCCCGGCCGCAGCTACCTGAATGAGCTGCACGATGCCGGCGTGCCGGTCCACACCGTCGGCAAGGTCGGCTCGCTGTTCGCGGGCGTGGGGGTCGACGTCCAGCACCCGGGCGCGACCAATGCGGTCGCGCTCGACGAGACGAGCGCGCTGATGCGGTCTCTCCGGGACGGGTTCGTGTTCACCAACCTGGTCGAGACCGATCAGGTGTACGGTCACCGCCACGACGTGGTCGGCTTCCATCGCGCCCTGCAAGCGATTGACGCCTCCGTCGCCGAGTGGCTGGCGCTGCTCGGACCCGGAGACATGCTGGTGCTGACCGCCGATCACGGCTGTGACCCGACCGCCTCGCACACCGACCACACGCGCGAGTACGCGCCGCTGCTGGCTGTCTTCGAGGGCCACGGCCCGCGCCGGCACGACGGCGTGCTCGCCGACGTCGGCGCGAGCGCGCTGGCGTGGCTGGCCGGTCGTCACGCCGATGCGCTCCCGGGCGAATCGTTCGTGTGACCCGTGAGGCGGGCGTGCCGGCGTGGCTCGAAGTAAGTTGAGAGAAGAGTGCCCGAGCTCCCCGAAGTAGAGACCATCCGCCGCCAGCTGGCCCCGCAGGTCGAGGGCCGGACGATCGTGGCCGCCCAGATCCTCGATCTCCGGTGGACCCGGCCCGACCCGCCCGCGACGGTCGAGGCGCAGCTCGGCGGCGCGGTGGTGGAACGCCTGGGCCGTGCCGGCAAGTACCTGGTGTGGTCGCTGTCGGAGGACCGCTACCTGCTCCAGCACCTGCGCATGACCGGGACGCTGCTGTACGACCCGCCCGCCGCGCCACCGCACACGCGGGCGCTGCTCGAGCTCGACGACGGCCATCGCGTGGTGTACGTCGACCCGCGCCGGTTCGGCACGGGTCACCTCGTCCACGGCGCCGACGCCCGCGACGCCTACCTCAGTGAGCGACTCGGGATCGAGCCGTTCACTCCCGAGTTCACCTCCGAGCATCTGCGCACGCAGGCTCGGGGCCGCACCGCGCCGGTCAAGGCGTTCGTGCTCGATCAGCGCCGGATCGCCGGGGTGGGGAACATCTACGCCGACGAGGCGCTGTTCCGGGCTGGGATCCATCCGCTTCGGCCCGCCGGTCGGCTGACCAGGGCCGACTGGGAGCGGGTTCGGGAGGGAATCGAGGAGGCGCTGAGCGCCGGCATCGAGGCCAAGGGCGCCTCGATCGACGACTTCCGCCACGTCGACGGCGCCCGTGGCTCCTTCCAGGACCTGTTCCTCGTCCACCGCCGCGCAGGGCAGCCCTGCGCGCGTTGCGGCTCTACGATCGGAAAGATCGTCGTCGGCGGCCGCGGCACCTACGTCTGCGAGCGCTGCCAGCCACGCCCCCGCGCAGCGGCCCGGCGCCCAGCAGCTAAGCGGCCAGCAGCTCCTTCAACCGCCCGGCCTTATCCGCAGCCAATAGCTCGGTGAAGCCCCCGATCGGCTCATCGCCGATGATGATCTGGGGGAAGGTGAACATCCCGGTGCGCTCCTGCAGCTGGGCCCGACCGTCCGGGTCCCGTGCCAGATTGATCTCCTCGTAGGCAATGCCGCGCTTGGCCAGCAGGGCCTTCGCGCTGACGCAGAACGGACAGGACTCGGTCGTGTAGAGGGTGACACTCGTGGGCATCGCTTCAGAAAATATAGCGGGTAAGGCGTGTCTCGTTCGCTGAGGACCGAGGCGATCGTGCTGCGCTCGATCCGCTACGGGGAGGCCGACCGCATCCTGCATCTGTACACGACGGGCTACGGCCGGCTGTCGGCCATCGCCAAGGGGGCGCGCCGAGCCCGGAGCCGGTTCGGGGCCCGGCTCGAACCGTTCTTCCACATCCACGTGATCCTGCACGAGGGTCGCGGCGAGCTGCATACGGTCACGGGCGTGGACACGGTCACCGCCCACGCCGGCCTGCGCGAGCACGCCGCGACGATCGACGCCGCCGCCCGCGCCTGCGACGCGGTGGCGCGGCTGTTCGAGACCCCGGACCCGCACCCCGAGGTCTTCCGCCTGCTCGCCAATGAGCTGGCGCTCCTCGACGTCGACGTCGCTCACGCACGGCCCGCCACCGGCCTCGCCTTCCGCCTCAAGCTGCTGCTGGCGGCCGGGATCGTCCCCCAGCTCGGATCGTGCGCCGAATGCGGCGAGTCCGAGCACCTGCGGGGCTTTTCCGCCGCCGCGGGCGGAGTCGTCTGCAGCTCGTGCGAGGCGGCCGCGTTCCCGCTCGGCCAGGAATCCCACACCTTCCTGGTCGGGGCGCTCGGCCGGCCGCTGGCTCAGGCCCCCGAGGCATCCGAGCTGGCCCTCGCCCAGGCGGAGCGCGCCATCAGCGAGACCGCCGAGCACCACGCCCACGTGCGGCTGCGGCCGCTCGTGGGCGGGCGCTGAACTCAAGCTGGCTCTGGAGAAATCCCGCGGCGCTTGCGACGCCTTCGTCACAACTGTGCTCGCTCCGGGCGGACCGGTGTCAGAATCGAACAAGATGACCAGTCACGTCCTCTCCTCGGACTTCGAGCACCCCGCCGGCCCCGTCGCCGCCGCCTTCGCCGACCGGATCCGGGCGCGAGAAGAGCGCGAGCTTTCGCCGGGCGCGACGCGGTCCTATCCCGCCCGACGACAGCGCGAGGAGCCCGACTGCGGGCTGCGCACCCCGTTTCAGCGCGATCGAGACCGGATCGTGCACTGCAAGGCGTTCCGGCGCCTGAAGCACAAGACGCAGGTGTTCGTGGCACCCGCCGGCGACCACTACCGCACGCGGCTGACCCACACGCTCGAGGTCACGCAGATCTCGCGAACGGTGGCGCGCGCGCTCGGCCTCAACGAGGATCTGGCCGAGGCGATCGGGCTCGGCCATGACCTCGGCCATCCGCCCTTCGGGCACGTGGGCGAGGACGCGCTGGACCGCTGCCTGTCCGAGCGATTCGGTCTGACGTTCATGCACCACGAGCATTCGCTCCGCGTAGTCGACTCACTCGAGCGCGACGGCCTCGGTCTGAACCTGACCGACCCGGTGCGGGACGGCATCGTCAGCCACTCCGGGCGGGCGCGGGAGCCAAGCACGCTCGAGGGCAAGATCGTCCGCCTGATGGACCGCGTGGCCTACATCAACCACGACATCGACGACGCCGTTCGCGCCGGGCTGCTCACGCCGGACGATCTTCCGCCAGGCCCGATCGCCATCCTGGGCGACACCGGCTCCCGGCGGATCGACACGCTTGTGCATGACCTGGTCGAGCACTCGGCGCCGGCCGGCGACATCGTGCAAGGGGAGACGGTAGGGGTGGCGATGGGCGAGCTGCGGGAGTTCATGTTCGAGCGGGTGTACCTGGGTGCCGAGGCGACCCGCGAGCACGCCAAGATCAGGGTCGTGATCTCCTCGCTGTTCGAGCACTACTGCGCCCATCCCGAGGACATCCCCGACTCGATCCCGCCGGGGGAGCTCTCGCGCCGGGTCACCGACTACATGGCCGGGATGACCGATCGTTTCTGCATCCGCACGTTCGAGGCTCTGAGCGTGCCGGTGGCGTTCGCGCCGTGACGCGGTACACGGCCGACTCGCGCGACCGCGTACGCGACGCGGTCGACATGCTCGCGCTGGTCTCCCCGCACACCGAGCTGCGCCGAGCCGGCCCGACCGAGTACATCGGGCGCTGCCCGTTCCACGACGAGCGCACCCCCTCGTTCGGCGTCAACCCGGTCGAGAAGGTCTACCACTGCTTCGGCTGCCAAGCCTCGGGCGACGTGTTCAGGTTCGTGATGGAGACCGAGGGCCTTGATTTCACCGGCGCCCTGCAGTCACTGGCCGACCGCTTCGGGGTCGAGCTGCAGACGGAACGGGAGGACCCGGAGGCTGCGCAGAAACGCGAGCGGCGCGAGCGGTTGCACCAGCTGCTGGGGCGGGCCGCGACGTACTACGCGCGCTATTTGTGGGATGCGCGCGAAGCGGAGCCCGCCCGCGAATACCTCCAAAGCCGCGGCCTGCGCGAGGAGACGCTGCGCGAGTTTCACGTCGGCTACGCGCCGAGCGCGTGGGACCGGATGCTGACCGCGTCGCGCCGGGCCGGATTCGGCGAGGAGGAACTGCTCGCCACCGGTCTGGCCCAGCGCTCGAAGACCAACCCGGGCCGGATCTACGACCGCTTCCGTGAGCGGATCATGTTCCCGTCGATGGACGCGCGCGGGAACGTGCTCGGCTTCGGCGCGCGCGCGATGCGCAAGAACCAGCAGCCCAAGTACCTGAACACGGCCGAGGGCGAGCTCTACCACAAGCGCGAGGTGCTGTTCGGGATCGATCGGGCGCGGGCGGCGGCCGCCCGGGCCGGCAGCGTGATCCTCGTCGAGGGCTACACCGACGTGCTCGCCCTACACCAGGCGGGGCTCCACAACACGGTCGGGATCATGGGCACGGCGCTGACCGAGGAGCAGATCGCCGAGCTCCAGCGCGTGGCGAAAGTGCTCGAGCTGTGCCTGGACGCCGACCGGGCCGGCCAGGACGCGATGCTGCGGGCCGCCCAGGTGAGCGACCGGCGCAACCTCGAGCTCCGCGTCGTACCCCTGCCCGAGGGCACCGACCCGGCGGACCTGATCGAGCGCGCCGGCGCGGACGCCGTGCGCGAGCGAGTGGACAGCTCGGTGCCGTTCGTCGCCTTCCACGTCGAGCGGATCCTCGAGCGCACCGACACCTCGAGCGCGGAGGGGCGAGACCGCGCGTTCAAGCAGCTCCTGCCGGCTCTCGAGCGCCTCGAGCGCGGGGCGTTCGGCGATGAGCTGCTGCGCCGGGTGGCCGGCCGACTCGGGCTGAGCGAGACGCGCCTGGCGTCGCTGATCGAGGGCGCGGGGCAGCGGAACGGTGGGTCGGCGAGCGCCGACGCAGCAGGCGCCCGCTCCACCGCCAGCCAGCCCATCGACCAGGCTGCTCGGGCCGAGCGGACCTTCCTGGCCCTGTGCGTAGCGCTGCCGGACGCCGGTGCCCGCACGCTGTTTGAGATCGATCCCGAGCAGCTGATCACCAGCGAGGTGATGCGCCGCGCCGCCCGCCACCTCGCCGGGCGCACGCATGCGCCGCTCTCCGACCTGCCGGTGGACGACGAGCCGCTCGCGCGCACAGTGGCCGATCTCGTGGCTCGCGCCGGGCGGGCCGGTTCGGTCAGCCCGGATCAGCTCCAGCACGCCTTGCTCGTGCTCGACGAGGCGCGGCTCGATCGGGCCATTCGGCGGGCCACCGCCGAGGGCGATGGGAGCGTGTCCGAGCTGGCTCACGAGCGCGAAGTGGTCCGGGCAGCACGTCACGCGGTCACCACCAAGATGGAGCGGGCCGTGTAATCGCCGGGACGGCGCGGCCGCGCGATCGTGCTGGGACCCCGAGTAGAGCCTCTAGCGCCCCATGGCGGCCAGCACGGCGCGACGTACCGCCGCCACGGTCGTGCCGTATTCGCGGGCGATCTTGCGCATGCTCGTCCCGGCGCGCAGCTCCGCCCGGAGCCGGGCCGGCCGCATGCCCAGGTACGCGGCCGCGGCGCGCAGCTCGGACGCAGTCAGACCGGCCACGGTCGCAGTGTGTCTGCGGAACGTGAGCCGGGGCGGCTCGATCAGGTCGGTCTGCGGCTCCACCGGCAGGATCAGCGGCGGGCGCGGTGCCTGGTTGAAGTCGAAGTCGGCGGTCAGGTCGCCGAGGATCGGTTCATCCTCGCGCACGTCGGGACGCGGATCCGGCCGTCCATCGGTTCGGGGATCGAGCCGCTGACCGTCCAGGAAGTCGTCCTCGATGAATTTCACGTACGCGTCAAAGCTGAGCGTCTGATGGTCGATGAACCCTTGCCGCGCGTAGGGGCTGATGACCAATCCGGGGACGCGCAGGCCGTATCCGTTCTCGTCCACATGTGGAGGGTCGACGTGGTCATAGAAGCCGCCCCAGTCATCCCAGGCCAGGAAGATCGCCGTGCTGTCCCAGTCGGGGCTCCTCATGATCGCGTTGATCAGCCCTGTCACGTACGTCTGGCCGGCCGTGATCAGCCCTGGCGGATGCTCCGACACCGTCCCGTTGGGGACGATCCACGACACCGCCGGCAGCGATCCCGCCTTCGCCGCGGAGTAGAAGTTGGCCAGCGACTGGATGTTGGCCAGCTGGTCGTCCTGCTGGACATCGGTGAAGTACGGCAGTGGGTTCCAGATGCCTGGTGTCGCGGCACTCTGGCCGACCGGCGCACACGACATCGCCGCGTTGTCGTCGCAGTCGGGCTCGCTCCCCTTGAACACGTAGTAGGCCCAGCTGACGCCGTAACGGTGCAGGAGATAGGTCAGGTCGGTCCACGCGTAGTTGGGGTCAGACGCGTCCTTGCGGCCGAGTCGGCGGGCGAAGTCGGGTGGGATCTGAGGGTTCTGAACGGCATTGCGGCAGCTCATCGGATCGCCTTGCGTGGCGCAGTAGGCCGACCACTCCGACACCATGTAGAGGTGCGAGGGCAGGCTCCAGGAGAGGTCGGACTCGAACATGTGGTCCTGGAGGACGAAGTCGCGCGCGTAGGTCCAGTAGTTGGGGATGTCGGCGCCGTCGTGGTAGCCCATCACGTCGGCGATGCTGCTACCGCTGCCGCACGCCGGGTTGAACGTCTGGGCGCAGCCGACCAGCCCCTTCTGCTGCTGGGCCACAAACCCGTCCATCTTCCCCCCGGCGATGTCGCCCTCTGCATTGGCGTAGCTGTGCGGCCCACCCAGGTTCTCATCCTGGCGGTCATGGAACGGCCGCACGCAGTTGCCGGTCGCCGGGTCGGGAAGGCACGGCACCGTGCCGGGGTTCCCGGCCAGCCCGGGGATTCCATCCGCTCCGGGATAGGTCCCGAAGTAGGAGTCGAACGACCGGTTCTCCTGCATGATGATCACCACATGCTGAATCTTGTGGATGCCGACGGCCGGCGTCGCCGGCGTTGTTGGCACCGCGGTTGTGAGCGGGTTTGCGGTGGAGCCCTGGGTCACGCCCGGCGTCGAAGTGGCCGACCGGTGCGAGGAGCCGCCGCCGCAGGCCGCGAGCAGCAGCACAGCGACCAGTCCGAGACCGGCCGCGAGCCACCGATGGATCGGCGGCCCAGACTGGCGCGGCCGGCCACGGGGGAATCCCCGGCCGGTCAACGCCACAGCCCCTTGCACTCACGTCGGCGTTGAACAGGCAACTGACCCGATCCTAAGGATCGCGACCCCGGATTGCGTCAAGCCCGGGTGAACCGCGCGCCAGCATCGTTGAGGCCGGTTGGCCAAAGATGGTGACGGCCTAGCTTCGTGTTGGTGCAGTGTTAGGAGTGATCTTAATTTCCGCCGTTGCGCGCCGATCAATCAGTGGGTCGCTTCCCGATACATTGTTGAGGCGCGCGGCACAATCGCCCAATTCACACGAGCTCGTTGCACCCTAATCCGGGGTAGCTCAATCGGCAGAGCGTTCGGCTGTTAACCGAAATGTTGTGGGTTCGAGTCCCACCCCCGGAGCTTCCCGGCCGTTCGCGCGCCGTCACAGGCGGGCCACGGCCGGCGGACGGTTGACATGCGCTCCGGACTGACCATCGCCGAACTAGAGGACTGGGAGCTTCACGGCGCCGTCTGGCGGCCGCTCCAGGTCAGCGATGATCGCGTGGTGGTCGAGTTGTGCAGCTGCTCGGGCGAGCCCATGGACGTTGTCGTGGGCGAGGCTCCCGAGCTGATCGAGTTCGTTCGCGCACGGCCCTAAGGCGCCGCCGTCAGGCCGCCGACGGATCCCGGCGGCGCCGCCGTGAGGCGCCGCCGACCATTTCTAGAACCCCTGAGAGCGAGCTCCTCGACCAGCTCCGCGGCCCGCGAGGCGCCATCGTGGGCGGCGGCCCAGCTCGCCAGCTCACGCGCACCAGCGTCGAGCGACGCCTCCGACAGCGCGCGCCGCACCGCCAGTCGCAGCGTCCCCGGCGTCACGAGGCGCCAGGGCAGCCTGACGCCGACGCCGGCCCAGTCGAGTCGCGCGGCGTTCTCGGCCATGTCTCCACTGTGCGGTGCCGCGACCACGGGACAGCCGCAGGCGAGGGCGCGCGCCATCGTCCCGTGCCCGGCGTGGCAGACCACAGCGGCGCACGACGGCATCGTCTTCGCGTAGGAGAGCCATTCGACCAGCCGCGTGTTCGCCGGCACCTCGACCGGTTGGGCCAGCGGCCGCCGGTTCCAGGTCGCCAGCACCCGGATCGGCTCGTCGCCGAGGCCGGCGAGCGCGGCGCGCAACAGCCGGTGCTCGGGATCCTGGGCGGTCGACGGCGCCACCAGCACCAGCGGGGCCTCGCCCGGCGGCGGCGTCACCGCTGGGAATGGCGGCTCCCACATAATCGGCCCGACCACGTTGACGTGCGCGGGCCAATTTCGCGGATACTCGAGCTGCGGGTAGGTGCCGACCAGGCACAACCGCTCGCTCAGCCCGCCGTGCAAGCGCGCTACCGGCGGCAGTCCGACTTTGACGCGAGTCGCGTTGAGCTCCGCGCGGCCCTGGCGCAGCCCGGCCTGCGTGAACCGTCCCAACCCGCGCCACAGACCACGCCCGAGCGCCGTCCGGGGCAGCCGCGCCCCGAGCGCATAGGGCGGAAAGCCGTCCGCGTCCACCGGAAAGAGATGCGGAACCAGCGTCGCCACCGGGACGCCCTCGAGCTCGGCGGCCAGCGCCGGGGCCAACGTCAGGATGTCGTGCACGACCACGTGCGGGCACAGCTCGGCGACCGCGTGCCGGGTCTCTCCGGTGGCGAGCACTACCGCCTCGTACATCGCTGACGCCCCGCCCGCCCCCGAAAACAGCGGGTATTCGGGCGCCGGCGCGAAGCGCATCCCCGCCGACTCCACATCCTCGCGCCAGCGCGACCAGGTCTCGAACGTCACCTCATGTCCGCGCGCGGCCAGACGCGCGCCGAGCGCGAGCATCGGAAAGGCGTGTCCGGGCTCGCCGAACGCGCCCAGGAAGAACCGACTCACGCCGCTAGCTCGGCCACCGTGCGGAGCTGGTCGGTCCGCTCTTCCGTCGTCCAGGCCGTCGGGGCGATCGTCAGTGTGCCCACGCCGGCCTCGCGGTAGGCGGCCAGCCGGTCGCGCACGGCGTCCCGGGGGCCGCACAGCGTGACCAGGTCGATCAGCTCATCGGGGAGCGCCGCGGCGGCCTGGTCCTTCTTGCCGTCGAGGTAGAGGTCCTGCACCTCGCGCGCCGCGTCCTCGAACCCGTAGCGCTGGACCAGCTGGTTGTAGAAGTTCTGCTTGCGCGATCCCATCCCGCCGATGTACAGGGCCAGGAACGGGCGCATGCGGTTGCGCGCCTCGACGCGGTCATCCGAGACGTAGGTATTGACGGTCGGCGCGATGTCGAAGTCGTCCAGCGACCGGCCGCCCCGGTGGGCGCCCTCTTGGAGCAGCGCGCGAACCTCGCCGACGTGCTCGGGCGAGAAGAAGATCGGCAGCCATCCGTCGGCGATCTCGCCGGTCAGGGCGGTGTTCTTGGGCCCGATCGCCGCGAGGTAGATCGGGATCCGTTCCTGTACGGGGGAGATCATCAGCTTGAGCGGCTTGCCCGGCCCGTCGGGCAGCGGTAGCTCGAGCGTCTCCCCGTGGTACTCGACCCGCTCGCGGGCCAGGGCCATCCGCACCACGGCCACGTATTCGCGCGTGCGCTGCAGCTGGTGGGCGAACCGTTGCCCGTGCCAGCCCTCCGCCACCTGCGGCCCCGACGTGCCGAGCCCGAGGAGCATCCGTCCGCCCGAGAGCTGGTCGATCGTCGCCGCGGTCATCGCGGTCATCGCGGCGCTCCGGGCAGGCATCTGGAAGATCGCGGAGCCGAGCTTGATCTTGCTCGTGCCGGCGGCCAGCCACGCGAGCACGGTGGCCGTGTCAGATCCGTAGGCCTCGGCCGCCCACACCGCGTCGTAGTCGAGCCGCTCTGCCTCTTGCACGACCGCAAGGTGATCGGCCGGCGTCACGCCGGGAATCAGGTAGCCGAGGGACAAACCGAGCTTCATGGGCGACCCGGAACCCTATGCCAACACGGCCGCCCGCGATACTCACCCAGTGAGCGAGAGCGTCCCCGAAATCGCGGAAGAGCGGCGAACCGCGCCGGTCGAGCTCCTGTGGGATCTGGTGTTCGTGTTCGCGATCACCCAGGTGACCACGCTCCTGTGGCGCGATCTCACCTGGGCCGGGTTCGGCCGGTCGATGCTGGTGCTGGCGCTCGTGTGGTGGGCGTGGTCGGCGTGGGTGTGGGCGGCCAACGCACAGACCGCGGGCTCCCCGATCTTGCTGTTCTGTCTCCTCGCCGCGAGCATCGCGATCTTCATCAGCGGCCTGTCGATCCCTCATGCGTTCGGCCGAGAGGGGACGCTGTTCGCGGTCGCCTACGCGATCGTCCGGTTCCTGCATCTTGCTGTGTACGTGGATGCCTCCAAACGCGGGAACGCCAAGTGGTCCTCGATGGTCGGCTTCATGGTGACGATCACGATCGGAATGGTGCTGCTGATCGCCGGCTCGTTCGCCGATGGAGCGCTCCGGATTGCGCTCTGGGTGCTCGCCGCCGCGATCGACTACGCGGGCCCGGCGTGGCTGACCCGCGAGCGACTGCGGGGCCTCCAGCGCGTCGCCGTCGCCCACTTCGCCGAGCGCTACAGCCTGTTCGTGATCATCTGCCTGGGGGAGTCGATCGTGGCCATCGGCGTCGGCACGCTCGGCCCGAGCGCCGAGCGCGCGCTGAACGCCGACCTGGTCGTGGCCGTCGCCATCGGCCTGCTGATCACGGTCGCGATGTGGTGGACGTACTTCGAGGGGCTGGCCGACAGAGCTGCCGAGCATCTGCGTGCGCACGAGGACCCGGTCCTCGCGGCCGCCGACGCTTACAGCTACCTCCACCTGGTGATCGTCGCCGGCATCATCACCTTTGCCGTCGGGGTGAAGGTCCTCACCCGCGACACGGTGACATCGCCGTTGCCCGATCCCGCGCGCCTGGCCCTGTGCGGCGGCGTGGCGCTGTACCTCGTCGGAAACGCGAGCTTCGCGGCGCGGATGACCGGCTCGATCGAGCACGAGAAGCTCGCCGTGGCGGCCGGGCTACTCGTCCTCTACGCCATCGGCGGCGGCCTCGCCGCGTGGGTGCTGGCGGCCGCCGTGGCCATCTTGCTCGGCCTCTTGTGCGCGGCCGAGTCAGAGGCAGTGCGCCGGGTTATCACCCCGGCAGCGGGGAAAACATCAACCACCGCCGGATGAGAGGATGAACCGATGACCCCGCACGCCAGGCTCGAGCTCCGAGGACCCATGCATGCGGGCTTTGACGAGATCCTCACCCCGGACGCGCTCGAGTTGGTCGGCGAACTCCAGCACCGCTTCGGCTCCCGCCGTCAGGAGCTGCTCGAAGCGCGCGCGCGTCGGCGCGAGCGGCTGCGCGGGGGCGCGCTCCTCGACTTCCTGCCCGATACGCGGGAGATCCGCGAGGGCGACTGGACGGTGGAGCCGGTGCCGCCCGACATGCAACAGCGCTGGGTCGAGATCACCGGCCCAACCGACCGCAAGATGGTCATCAACGCGCTGAACTCGGGCGCCGACGGGTTCATGGCGGATTTCGAGGACGCCAACGCGCCGACCTGGCGGAACATGGTCGAGGGGCAGCGCAACCTGCGCGACGCGATCGAGGGCACGATCAGTTACCGCGACTCCGACGGCAAGCACTACGAACTGGCCGAGGACACGGGCACGCTGCTGGTCCGGCCCCGCGGCTGGCACCTGCCCGAGCGCCACTTGCTGGTCGACTCAGAGCCGGTGGCGGGCGCGTTCTTCGACTTCGGTCTGTACATGTTCCACTCGGCCCGGCGGCTGTTGCGGGCCGGCAGCGGTCCGTATTTCTATCTGCCCAAGATGGAGTCTCACCTGGAGGCCAGGCTGTGGAACGACGTGTTCGGCTTCGCCCAGGACTGTCTGGGAATCCCGCGCGGCACGATCAAGGCCACGGTGCTGATCGAAACGCTGCCCGCGGCGTTCGAGATGGACGAGATCCTCTATGAGCTGCGCGAGCATTCCGCGGGCCTGAACGCCGGCCGCTGGGACTACATCTTCTCGTCCATCAAGTGCTTCCCGGACCGGCGCGAGATGGTCCTCCCCGACCGCAGCGCCGTGACCATGACCGTGCCGTTCATGCGCGCCTACACCGAGCTCCTGGCCGCCACCTGTCACCGCCGGGGCGCGCACGCCATGGGCGGGATGGCCGCCCTGATCCCGAGCCGCAAGGGCGACCAGGACGCTAACCAGAAGGCGCTGGACGGCGTCCGCGCCGACAAGGAGCGCGAGGTCTCCCAAGGCTACGACGGCACCTGGGTGGCCCATCCAGACCTGGTCCCGGTGGCGCGCGAGGTGTTCGAGACGGGACTCGGGGGCCAGCCGAATCAAGTCGAGCGCCAGCGCGATGAGGTTCACGTAACGGCCGAGGAGCTGCTCGATCTGTCCGCGACGCCCGGGGCGATCACCGAGCAGGGGCTGCGCACCGACGTCAGCGTGGGCTTTCAGTACATCTCGTTCTGGCTGACCGGCCGCGGCGCCGCGGCGATCAACTCGTTGATGGAGGACGCCGCGACGGCCGAGATCTCACGCTCGCAGATCTGGCAGTGGGTCCACCACGGCGTCGAGCTCGACACCGGCCAAACCGTCACGCGCGAGCTGGTTCGCGAGGTGATCGACGAGGAGACCGCGAAGATCCGCAAGCAGGTCGGCGAGGAGGTCTGGCGGGCGGGCCGGCCCGCGGACACGCGGGAGATCTTCGAGGGCGTCGCGCTGTCGAGCGAGCTGTTCGAGTTCCTCACGATCCCCGCGTATCGCTACCTGGAGGATTGATCAGGTCGCGGGGCGAAGCCGGCGGGGCGAGACCAGGCGCGAGCGGCAACTCACGTGCAGCAGGACCAGCGCGCCGAGGAGGATGACCAGGTCGCCGGCGCTCAGGACGTTGCCGATCGGCCACGGCCCGGGCACCGGGAATACGTCCCCTAGGAAGGCAAGGTGCGGATGGGCCAGCGCCGCCGAGTTGTCGAAGCCGGCGCGGGCCGTGATTCCCGCCGTCCGCAGTGCGACTGCGTTGGCGGGCATCACGCCCCCGTTGTTCACCTTCGAGCGCCTACGCGACACGTTCAGCGACAGCGACAGCTTGCGACCCTGGTCGCTCCACGAGCGCAGATCACGCAGGCCGAGATCGAGGACACGGTGGGTGAGGTCCTTGATCAGGCCGGTCCGCTCGGCCACCTCGATGAACTCGTACGGGCCGAGCACGCCGCGCTGCGGGTGATGCCAGCGGACCAGGCCCTCGGCGGCGACCGGGCGGCCGTGGCCAAGCTCCACCTGCGGTTGATAGTGCAGAACGAGCTGGTCGGCGGCGAGCGCGCGGCGCAGGTCGGCAGCCAGGGCGAGCCGCTCGGGGCTGTGGTAGTCGTCCTCGGCCCGGTAGATGACGAGCGGGTGGTGGTTGGCCTTGGCCCGGTACATCGCGACATCGGCGCGCTGGAGCAGCGTGTCGACGTCCTCGCCGTGCTCGGGATACCAGGCGAGCCCGATGCTGGCGTCAAGCTCGATGTCGATCCCGTCGAGGTCGACGGGCTTGTGCAGCGCATCCTGGAGGCGCGCGACCGCCGCCTGGGCGGCGCTCGAGTCCGCGCCGGGCATGAACACGGCGAACTCGTCTCCGCCGAGCCGGGCTACGAGGTCCTCGCTGCGAAAGGACGCCCGGAGCCGGGGCCCGACCGCCTTCAGGACCAGGTCGCCGCGATGGTGCCCGAGCGTGTCGTTGACGTCCTTGAAGCCGTTGAGATCGACGAGCAACAGGCCGCCGGCCCGCAGGTTCGGGTTCTTCAGCGCCGCGCCGACCGATTCCATGAACCAGCGGCGGTTGGGCAGCTCGGTGAGGCTGTCGTGATGGGCGAGGTGTTCGGCGGTGGCGGTCCGGATGCTCTGGCGACCGCTCAGATAGACGCCGACAAGTGGGACGAGCAGCAGCGGGTAGAGGATCGGGCTGAACTGCAGCACGGTGACCACCACGGGGGCCAGGCACAGCAGCACCGCGCTGACTGAGAGCCCGAAGCTCAGGTCGGATTCGAGCGCGCGCGCGAAAGGTATGCCTTGGTGGAGGGTGATCGCACGCGTGACCAGCACAAGGTTGACCGAGAAGTAGGCGGCGGCAGAGCCGAGTACCCCCAGGAGGTCGACGGGCCTAAAGGTGCCGTGGGGCAACGCCCCATAGGCGCCGGCGAACCACAGCACGCCAGCGGCCGCACCCAGGGAAAGCGTGTACTGGCCGACGTTGAAGCCCATCTGCCACCACGGCTTACGCGCCGTTCGGTCCTGGACGACCGACGCGAGCAGCTGGGCGGCCAGCGCGGGAACCAGCCCCATCCCGAGCAGCAGCGCGAACGAGAACATCACCGAGACGGTGATCTCGCCATCGCCCGACCGGCGGGGCAACTCAAGCGGGAACAGCTCGCCGACCAGCACGCTGGCCGCGAGCGCGGCGAACTCGATCGACCGACGCAGGTCGAGGTGGAGCGGCGCCGTGATGACCAGCGTGGCGAGCAGCGCCACCCCTGCCACCGCCACGGCGACGCAGTAAAGGCGGGCGGGTTCGACTGTTCGCGGTTTCACGAGTTCAAGGCCGGGCGCCCGGCACGGCGCCGGAGCGCCCGACCATCGCGTTGATCAGAACTTGTAGCTGGCCCCTGAGACCACGACCAGCGCGACCAGGGCCACGACCGTCAGCATCAGCTGAAGGGTGCGGAACTTGAACCGGGACATCCTTGTCCTCCTCGTACGACGGCTTCGGATGACGAGCAATGAGCCGGCGGCCGAGCTATCTCACTAGATGAGACCTCTGGCTTTGCGTCCCCGCCTCACGACGGGTTTGCCTTTGTCAACTCGGATACGGCTGTATCGGGCGTCCTAGCGGAGAGCTTTAGCGCTTTGGGGAAGTTTTGTTATGGAGTGACCAAACGTCTCCGCGGAAACGCAACTTTCTGGTTGCTCCTCCATGCGATAGTAGATCGCAGTGGCCCTGCCAGGACTCGAACCTGGGCGCGACGGATTATGAGTCCGCTGCTCTACCGACTGAGCTACAGGGCCGCGAGCGACGCCACGAATCGAGCGCGACGCTAGCAGTCGCGCCCGGCCACGCCGCCCCGCCCGGCCCGGCCCGGCGGGATCGTCCGGGATCGCCGTCAGGTAGCCTCCCTGCGGCGATGTTCGTCCTCGCAGGTTTCCTCGGCCAGTCTCCGAGCTCGCTCGGAACGACGATCGCGCTGCTGCTGATATTCGGGGGGATCGGCGTCATCGTCAACGTGCTGATCGTGTACATCGTGGCCCAGGTGCTCGTCGAGCGCAAGGACAATCAGGACGGGCGCCAGCGCGATGTTTAGCTGTCTCGGCCGGGGGCCCGCGGCAGCGCGCTGAAACTTGGCGTGAAGGACGCCGGCGGTGGGCGTCGAATCAGGGGGCTGCCGATGAAGCAGTCCGTCACTCAGCCCGTCACTCCCACCGCGACCGCGCCGGCCAATGGTCATCAGACGTTGTCCGCTTACATCCGCGCCCGTTTCGACGAGTTCTCGCGCTCGCAGAAGGACGTCGCCCAGTACATCGTCGATCACCTCGACGAGGCGGCCTTCCAGACCGCTGAGGAGCTCGCCCGTCGGGCCAGCACATCGTCCAGCACCGTCGTGCGGTTCTCTCAGGCGCTCGGCTTCGAGGGCTTCCCGGAGCTCCAGCAAGCCGCCCGCGACGAGTACCGCCGTCGCCCGCCGGGCCTGTCCGGTGGCGCCGCCAACGGTGTGGCGCCGCTGTTCTCGCTCGATCACACCGAGTTCGAGGCGGCGCTGGCCGCCGACCACGTGAACGTAGAGGACACGGCGCACAAGCTCTCACGCGGGGACGTCGAGGCCGCGATCGACGCGATCGTGTCCGCCGGCAAGGTGCTGATCGCCGGGACCGACCAGATGGCGTTCTTCGCCAGCTATCTGCGGCACCTGTTGATGCTGCTCGATCTCCGGGCGGAGATCGTCGCCAGCCCGTCCCAGGAGGCGCTCGGGCGCCTGAGCCGGATCGACGAGCACACGCTCGTCATCGGCCTGTCGGCCGGCCGGCCCCATCCCCTGATCACGCGCACGATGAAGCTCGCGCGGCACCGCAAGGCGCCGACGATGGCGATCACCGACGCGACGCTCTCCGAGGTCGCCCGGCTGGCCCGGATCCGGCTCTACTACTCGTCGAACACCCCGGCGTTCGTCCGCTCGCACACCGCCCTGCTGTCGCTGATCCAGGCGCTGGCCTACGGCGTGTACTCGCGCGACGCCCAGCAGTACGACGTGCGGATCAAGGCCTTCCGCCTCAAGTAACAGGACCGCCGGCGAAGTTGAATCTTCGCCCACGCGTCCGCCAGGAGCGGTAGGTTCTCGCTCTTGCCTGGCGCGCTGGGCTGCGCTGGGACCGGTCAACAAGGGGGACAAGTGATGTTGAGTCGTGCACGGTCACTGACCGTTGGCGTGGTGTTCGCGAGCCTGCTCGCGTTGCCGGCCTTCGCCGGAGCGGCGACGAGTCCGATTCCGATCGGCACAAGCGAGAACGACCTCGCCGGGGTTGCCGTAGATTCCACCGGGACGGCGTACGTCGCCTGGGAGGACTCGAGCGGCCCGTTCCTGCACTACTGCAAGCTTCCCGCGGGCGCGACGGCGTGCTCGGTCACCGCAAGCCTCGCGGCGCCGCAGCCGTCGGGTGGCGACGGTCTGCTCGGCACCCCGTCGGTGATCGTCGCCGGCAGCGACGTGTTCGTTTTCGCCTACGACAACGGCGCCGGGAACGATGACGGCGAGGCCGGCTGGATCTCGAGCGACGGCGGCAACACGTTCACGCAGGAGCCCGCCGGCGAGACCATGAGCTTCACGCCGCCGAACAACGACTCGACCACCACCAATCCGGTCGGCCTGCTCGGCAACGGTCTCGTCGGGGTCGGGTACGTCGTGCCGCTGGCCTCACCGCAGTTTCAGGCGGTGCAGTACAACCCGCTGACCGGGACGTTCCAGACCAACCACAACGGCATCGGTACCTACGGCCCGTTCGCGACGCTCGATCCGAGCAACGCCTACGCCGCCGGCAATCTCGGCGGCGAATTCGCATCCGTGCCTATCGGGGCCGCAAACGCCGGTGTGATGGGTGCGATCGCCGCGTTCCCGAACGCCCCGCAGAATCCCTGTGCGGGCGCGCCGCCGTTCATCGCGTGGGCGTACGCGCCGCTCGGAGCGACCACCAGCCAGACCGCGCTGAACACCAACCCCGGGAGTGCGGGCTCGGCCTGGACCAACGGGCTCACGCCGTTGGACTGCAACACCGAGAATCCAGCGGTAGCCGGTGGCTCGGGAGGCTTCGGGATCCTCGACGGCGCCTTCAGCGGCGGCGGAACCTTCTACCACCGCTTCGATGCCGCCACCGACGCGTTCGAGCCGCAGGCGACGATCTCGAGCGACACGGAGTACTCGCCCTCGCTCTCCCAGGACTCCGCGGACGGCGTGTACGCGACGTGGGGGACCGGGCTCACCGAGCTGCGCCTCGCCTACAGCCCCAACGGAGGGACGACGTGGTACGGCCCGGTCACGATGGAGGACTCAAGCTCGACCGGCGATGGACTCGGGGACCCGGCCAGCGCGGTCGACGGCGCGGGGGCGGGCGTGGCCGTCTACCACGTAGGCGGCACCGAGTTTGCGCTCCCGTTCACGAAGGTCATCGCCGTCGTGCCGCCGACCGCGGGCTCGAGCGCGACCAGCAACGGGAAGACCGTGGGCGTCTCGATGAGCTGCCAGGTGGTTCCCTGCACGATCACGGTCACGGTCACGGCCACCGAGTCGACCAGGCGCGGATCGCTGGCCGTGGAGGCCAGCAAGGGCAAGCACAACCCGGCCAGGCGGACGATCACGCTCGCCAGCGGGACCTTCACGCTGACCAAGAAGGGGTCGCACAAGGTCGAGGTCCGCCTGTCCAAGCCCGGCAAGGGGCTGCTGGCCAAGGACGGCGGGCACCTCACCGCCACCATCCTGGTGGGCGTGAAGGTCGGCGGAACGACCGTCACAGGCCACTCACACAACATCCGGATCAAGACGAAGAAGTAGCCCTGGCCCACTGCGATTAGGCACGGGCTGGTCGTGAAAGACTGAAGCCCAGTGCCCGAGAACCTGACCCGTCAGATCCTCCAGGAGCACCTCGCGGACGGGGAGCTCAAGCCGGGCAAGCCGATCTCGATCCGGATGGACCAGGCGCTGCTCCAGGACGCCACCGGCACGATGGCGCTGATGCAGTTCGAAGAGCTGGGCGAGCCGCGCGTCAAGGTCGAGCGCGCCGTCCAGTACATCGACCACAACGTGGTCCAGCTCGACTTCAAGAACCCCGACGACCACCGCATGCTCCAAGCGCTGGCGCGCAAGTACGGGCTGCACTTCTCGCGCCCGGGCAACGGGATCAGCCACTACATCCACATGGAGCGCTTCGGCAAACCCGGCCAGACGATGCTCGGCGCCGACTCCCATACCGTGCAGGGCGGGTGCCTGGGCATGATCGCGATCGGCGCCGGCGGGCTCGACGTCGCGGTCGTCCTCGGCGGCCACCCGTATGAGATCGCGTGCCCGGAGGTCGTCGAGGTCCGGCTTGAGGGCCAGCTGCAGCGGCCCTGGGTGCAGGCCAAGGACATCATTCTCGAGCTGCTGCGGCGCCTGAGCGCGAGCGGCGGCAAGAACAAGGTGTTCGAGTTCACCGGGCCCGGGACGGCGGACCTGAGCATCCCGGAGCGCGCGACGATCGCCAACATGATCGCCGAGCTCGGCGCCACCGCCGCCGTGTTCCCACCCGACGCGAATACGCGCCAGTGGCTCGAGCGACAGGACCGGGCGGACGATTTCGCCGACCTGAGACCCGACGAAGGAGCCGAGTACGACGACCGGGTGGAGCTCGACCTCGCGCAGCTCGGGCCACTGGTGGCCAAGCCGCATAACCCGGACAACGTGGTCGGAGTCGAGGAACTCGTCGGCACGGAGATCGCCCAGGTGTGCATCGGCTCATCGGTCAACTCGGGATACAACGACCTCGCGCTCGCCGGCGCGATCCTCGCGGACAAGGACGGCCAGATAGTGCATCCGTCGATCACCGCCACGGCGACCCCGGGGTCGCGTCAGATCCTGGCCGCGATCGCCGAGTCAGGCGTCTACCGTCAGCTCTCGGACGGCGGCGTGCGGATGCTCGAGCCGGTGTGCGGGCCGTGCGTCGGCATGGGCCAGGCGCCGCCGTCGAACTCGAACTCGCTGCGGACGTTCAACCGGAATTTCCCTGGGCGGTCCGGCACGCCCGAGGACTCGGTGTTCCTGTGCTCCCCGGCGGTGGCCGCGGTGTCGCTCCTGAGCGGCAAGATCGAGGATCCGCGTGAGTACGGCGAGGCCCCCGCGCTCTTGCCGATGCCCGAGCTGCGCCCCTACGTCGAGGACGTGCACATCTTCGCGCCGGCCGACGAGTCTGAAGCCGAATCGATCGAGGTCCCGCGCGGTCCGAACATCAAGCGTCCGCCCGAACACAAGCCCCTCGGAGACTCCATCGAGGCCTGCGTGGCGACCGTCCAGCCCGACGATATCTCGACCGGCGATCTCGCGCCTGACGGCGTCGAGGTCATGGCTTACCGCTCGAACGTCCCGGCCATCGCCGAATTCACCCTGCGCCACCGCGACCCAGGGTTCCGCAAGCGCCTGAAGGAGTGGGGGAGCGGGTTCATCGTCGCCGGCGACAACTACGGGCAGGGCTCCTCGCGCGAGCACGCCGCGCTGGCGCCGCTGCACCTAGGCGTGAAGGCGGTGATCGCCAAGTCATTCGCGCGGATCCACCGCCGCAACCTGATCGCACAGGGGATCGTCGCGCTGACGTTCAGCGACGATTCTGACTACGAGAAGGCCGAGGTGGGACAGCAGTGGTCGTTGCCCAAGCTCCGGGAGGAGCTGGAAAGCGGCTCGGAGACGATCACGGCCGAGATCGCGGACACCGGCGATGAGGTCACGCTGACCCACGACTACACCGAGCATGAGCGCGAGATTCTGTTGGCAGGCGGCCTCCTGTCTTATCTCCGCGACGGATCGGGCGACGAAGGTTCCGGTTGAGTTTCCTGCGAATAATTCAGAGAAGACTCAAGCGCACGGGTTAGCGGGGGGCGACGAGTAGCGCCTGGGTCGCCCGCCCAACGCGGCCGCGTAGGTCATACAGGACGCTTTCGGCGATTCCGATCCCGCCGGCGACGATCCGGGTCTCCGATTCGAGGCAGATCCACTCGCCGACCGGCTCGCGCTCGACGTAGATGGTGAGATCGGGGTTGATGTAGAGGTAGTCGTCCCAGGACAGCGTTGCGCTGATGCCGTTACCGAAGTCGCCCGCCGCGGCCAGCAGCTGGAGCGGGGTGGGCTTCTCGCCGGCCACGAGTGGGCTGCGGAGGCGGAACCAGGCCTTGCACGGACCGCGTCCCCACTTACCCTCGACAAACCGGATCTCGATCGCGTCGAAGGCGAACATCGGCCGGTGCGGCAGCGCGATGGTCGCGGGCTGTCCATGCTCCGGGCCGGGAGGCGGTGCCGCGTTCTCGTCGCTGGCGCCACCGGCCGCGGCCGCCTGAACCCGGAGCGCCCGGGCTCGGACGACCTCGGCTCCGCCGGCGACGATCGAGGCCTCGAGGAGTTGAACCCGCCGGCCGGGACGGACGACCTCGGCGCTCACCTCGAGCGGCCCGACGGGCGCCGGTCGGAGCAGCTCGTAGGTCACCCGAGCCAGGGCGAGGCCCTCGGCGGAGGGCAGCTGTTCGAACGCGCGCATTAGAAGCGCAGCCGGCGCGCCACCGTGCAGTGCCCGGGGGTCCCATGGGCCCCGCGCGTACTCGGTGGCGACAAAACGGCCATCCGAGCCTTCGAAGACTGGCGCTGCGGACATCGCGGGGAAAGCTATCGCCCGGCTAAACTCAGCCCGGATGGATGACGATTCCCAGACGCCGCGGGACGAGGCGACCTTCACGGTCAAGGCCGGTCTGGCCGAGATGCTCAAGGGCGGCGTGATCATGGATGTGGTCACCCCCGACCAGGCCAAGATCGCCGAGGACGCCGGCGCCGCCGCGGTGATGGCGCTCGAGCGCGTCCCGGCCGACATCCGCCGGGACGGCGGCGTGGCCCGCATGTCGGACCCGGCGATGGTCCAGGGGATCCAGGAGGCCGTCACGATCCCGGTCATGGCCAAGGCGCGCATCGGCCACTTCGTCGAGGCGCAGGTCCTCGAGGCCCTTGAGGTCGACTACATCGACGAGTCCGAGGTGCTGACGCCGGCCGACGAGGCCAACCACATCGACAAGTGGGCGTTCAGCGTCCCGTTCGTGTGTGGCGCCACCAACCTGGGCGAGGCGCTGCGACGGATCGGCGAGGGCGCGGCGATGATCCGCTCCAAGGGCGAGGCCGGCACGGGCGACATCGTCGAGGCGGTGCGGCATCTGCGTGTGATCCGGTCAGAGATCCGGCGGCTGAGCACGCTCGACGACGCCGAGCTCGCGACCGCCGCCAAGGAACTGCAATCTCCCTTGAATCTGGTGCGCCAGGTGGCCGCCGACGGACGGCTCCCCGTGGTGCTCTTCTGCGCCGGCGGGATCGCGACCCCGTCCGACGCGGCGCTGGTCATGCAACTGGGCGCCGAGGGAGTGTTCGTCGGGTCCGGCATCTTCAAGTCGGAGGATCCGCAGCGCCGGGCGCGCGCCATCGTCGAGGCCACCACGCACTACCAGGATCCCGCCCGGATCGCGGCCGCCTCGACCGGCCTCGGTCAGCCGATGGTCAGCCTCGAGACCTCGAAGCTCGAGGCCGAGCAGCTGCTCGCTTCGCGCGGCTGGTAGGCGTGCCCGCCACACCTGCGGTCAACGGCCCGTCCGGGAACAGGCCCAAGCTCGTCGGCGTCCTCGCCCTGCAGGGCGATTTCGAAGCCCACGCCAAGCTCGTCCGGAAGATCGGCGCGCAGGGGCGCGAGGTCAGGGTGCCGGCCGACCTGGAGGGCCTCGACGCGCTGATCATCCCGGGCGGCGAGTCGACCGTGATGACGCTCGGGATCGAGCGAGAGGGATTGGCCGAGCCGCTCCGCGAGTTGGTCGCTGCCGGCACCCCGGTGCTCGGGACGTGCGCGGGCATGATCATGCTCGACCGCGCCCACCTCGGTGTGCTTGACATCGACGCCCGGCGCAACGCCTTCGGTCGTCAGGTGCGCTCCTTCGAGGCCGACATCGACCTCGCCGGGATCGAAGGCGGCCCGATGCACGCCGTGTTCATCCGCGCTCCCTGGGTGGCCGAGCACGGCCCGGCCGTCGAGATCCTGGCGCGCGTGCAGGACCATCCGGTGGCAATCCGGCAGGGCAACGTGCTCGCGGTCTCATTTCACCCCGAGCTGTCCGGCGATTCGCGCTTGCACGAGCTGCTGCTCGCCGCCCCCGTTTAGCCTCACTCGCGTCAGCGGCCGGCGCTGACCGGCTCGCGCCGACGGCCGGCGTACGCCCGGAACTGCCGCTCGAACAACGCCCAGTCGAACGCGGGCAGACCATCGGGGTCGTCGGGCGGAGGTCCTTCATTGGGCGGGTCTTGGCCTCCGTCGTCGGGCGGGTCCTCGGGATCGATCCCGCGCGAGAGCCAGGCCGCGAGCGCGCACGCCGCGATCCCAGAGACGTACACCACCCCGGCGAGCAGCGGGTGGTGGGTGAGCGACGCGAACACGCCGACGCCGTAGAGAGTCAGGGCGGCCAGCACGAGCCGGCGCAGCTCGACCCGCGGTAGCGGCCGGCGTGGCGCCCGCGCGCAAGCGCTCACGAGAATCGCGCCGACCAAGACGACGACCAGAACCAACTTCCACGCGATTGAAGGCGGCACAGGCACCTGGGGGCGATCATCGACCGCTTAGGTGAGCAAATCAAGCCTACCGCCCAATAGAACGACTCTGGCGGACGAATTTGACCCGCCAAGGCGCCGCCGTCAGGCGCCGCCGACGATGTTCATTCACACGACGAGTCCGTGCCGCATGGTGTTCTCGGTCACCACGTGCGGCTCCACGAACTGCAGTAGGTAGTCCGGCCCGCCGGCCTTGCTGCCCGTCCCGGAGAGCCGGTTTCCCCCGAACGGCTGGCGTCCGACCATCGCGCCGGTGATCCCACGGTTGACGTACAGGTTGCCGACCGGCGTACGCCGGCGGACGTAGCGGACGGTGGCGGGATCGCGCGCGAACAGTCCGCCGGTGAGCGCATAGGGCAGCCCGTCGACCACGTCGCAGGCCTGTTCGATGCTCGCGACCCGGTCGATCGACAGCAGCGGGCCGAAGATCTCCTCGCCCAGCACCGGGGAGTCGGGCGGAAGGTCGACCGCGACCGTGGGCGGGCAGAACCAGCCGTGGTTGGGGACGCTCTCGACCCGCGCGGCGATTCGGCCCTGCTCGGCGGCCAGGGCCGCGTAGCGGTCGACCCGTTCCTGCGCGGCCCGTTCGATCACCGGGGGAACGTCCGTGCCGAGCTGGTCGGCCTGCCCGACCACGAGCACACGCACCGCCCCTGCTACCCGCTCGATCAGCTGGTCGGCGATGGCCTCGTGGACTAACACGCGCGCCGCGGCCGAGCATTTCTGGCCCGCATACACGAACGCCGAGGAGACGATGCCGGGCACCGCCTCGTCGAGGTCGGCGTCGGAATCGACGATCACGCAGTTCTTGCCCCCGAGCTCGGACACCACGCGCTTGATGTATTGCTGGCCGGGCGCAACGGTCCCGGCTGCGCGCGCGATCTCGAGGCCGACCGGGAGCGAGCCCGTGAACGCGATCGTCTGCACCCGGGGGTGGGCGACGAGCGCCGCGCCCGCGTCCCCTTCGCCGGGAAGCAGCGAGATGGCCGACGCCGGCACCCCGCCCGCCCGCAATGCCCGGACGAGCATCAGCGCGCACCCGGGTGACTGCTCCGCCGGCTTCAAGACCACCGCGTTACCGGTGGCGAGCGCGCCCGCGGTCATGCCGCAGGGGATGGCGAGCGGGAAGTTCCAGGGCGAGATGACCGCCGTCACCCCGCGGGGCGCGTAGCGCATCTCGTTGCGCTCGCCGGGCACCTGGAGCAGCGGCGCCCCCGCCTCGAGCTCGATCGCGCCCCGGGCGTAGTACTCCAGGAAGTCGATCGCCTCGCACACGTCGGCGTCGGCCTCGGGCCAGGGCTTGGCGCACTCGCGCACCTCGAGCGCGGCGATCTCGAGCCGGCGCTCGCGCAGCCAGGCCGCGGCTCGGATCAGCGTCGCGGCTCGGTCCGCGGCGTCGAGGGCGCGCCACGTGCGCAGACCTCGCTCTGCCTCGTCCACCGCAGCGGAGACGTCGCGCTCGGTGGCCCGGGCGGCCACCGCGACCGCGCGCTCGGGTTCGCCGGGATCGGTGGACTCAAGCTCCTGGCCGTGCCGCTCATCGTCGCCGATCATCACCGGCACCCGGAGCGGAAGTGTCGGGGCCAGGCTCGTCATGGCGTCCTCGAGCTGCGCCCTGATGGGCGCGCGGCGCAACTCGAGCACGGGCTCGTTGGCAAACGGAGCAAGCGAAGACATTTCTGCCTGCGACGTTAACAGGGACTATCTGAAGTCCGGTGAGTCCGGCTCGTCGCCGTGGTCATCGGACTCGGGGGGCGCGGGTGAGGACTCGTCGGGCGCGGACGGCTCCTCGCTCCTCGCGCGGGTTTCCTGGTCCGGAGCGGGAGACCACCCCGAATATGCCTCGGGGGCCGTTTGCGTCTCATGAGGCCAGCCAGGCGCGGGCGACGGCGCCCATGAGGGGCCCGCCGTGGGCTGCTCAGAGCCCGCCTCGGGCTGGGCGGCCGCCGTCGTGGGCTCCCCAAACGGCCAGCCGACCGTGGTAGGAGCACCACCCGGCGGCTCGGCCGCGGGCTCGCTCCACGCCGGCGCATGCTCGACGGAGGCCGGCTCCGGCCAGGCGCGCCGGACCGCCCCCAGGGCGGACGGGTCGAGACCGTTCGGCCAGATCGTCGCCTCGTCGTAGACCGCGTTCAGGAGCACGGCTCCCCGGAGGTTCGAGCCCTGCATGTTGGTGCCTTCGAGGTTCGCGCCCTCGAGCCCCGCCCCCTCCAGGTTCGCGCCGGTCAGATCGGCGCCGCTCAAGTCGGCGCTGTGCAGCCCGGCGTCCTTGAGATTCGCGCCGGTCAACCCCGCCCCCTTCAGGTTGGCCCCCTTGAGCGCCGCTCCCTCGAGACTGGCCCCGTAGAGCCGCGCGCCCTCGATGTTCGTCCCCCACAGCACGGTGTCGTTCAGGCTGGCCAGCAGCAGGCCGGCGTTGCGGAGGTTGGCGCCTTCGAGATCCGCCGAGCTCAGATCGGCCTTGAACAGATCCGCGCCCTCGAGGTTGGCGCCACTGAGCAGCGCCCGCTCGAGGTGGGCGCCGGTCAGCGTCGCACCCGGCAGGGCGGTGTAGGAGAGGCTGATGGGAGCGCCGGTGTCCTGCTCCACGATGCGCCGGCCGAGGATCGTGACGGCCGCCTGGACGTCGGTCGACGGGCGGCGTCGACCGTTCCCTTCCCGGGCCGGCCAGGGCGCGTGCTCGCGCACGAACGCGGCAAGGATCTCGATGATCGGACCGTGGTGCTCGGGCGACTCCTGGGCCAGGCGCTCGAGTGAATAGATGCCGCCGAGCCGCACGTCGAGGGCGGGATGACCGACCTGATCGACCGCGCGCATGAAACGCTCGGTCAGCTGCTGCTCGCGGTTCTCCTCGCGGCGCTCGCGCACAGAGCTGCGGAACAGGTAGACGGCGACCGCCGCCGCCAGGGCCCCGACGACGAGCACGAGCAGCGCGATGCGCACACGGCTGAGCTCATTGAGGCGCGCCGTGCCGGTCAGGCCGCTGGTCGAAACCAGCCACGGCGGGGCGAACCTGACCACGAGCGCGCTCAACGCAGCCAGCGCGACCACGGCCAGGGCGAGCTTGACGAAGGCGCCCAACCTCCGCTTCCAGCGTGACGAACGCTTCATAGCTGGGGCCGAACTATGGCCCATTCTGCGGGGAAAACCGCGCGTGCATCAGCTCTTGCACGGGTACGGTCGGCGGGCTAATCCGTCTCATCGGCGCCTTTCCGATCGGTTAGATTCCCCGTGTGGGGCTGATCGGGACAGAGGGTGAGCGCTCCGAGTACGCGGAGCTCGTGCGCAGGCTCGAGGCCGCCCAGGAGAGCGACGTCGTCGAGCAGGCGCTCAGCGCCGCCCGCGACCACCTCGGGATGGACGCCTCGTACCTGACGACGATCGATGCGCGGAACCAAACTATCCACGCGCTGGTGAGCGACGATCGAGACACGGTGAAGCGATATCAGGGGTCGGTTTTCCCGGTGGAGCAGACGTTCTGCATGCGGATGCTGAACGGCGAGATCCCCAAGATGGTCCCGGACACCGCGGCCGAGCCGGCCATTAGCCACCTGCCCGCGGCGAGCGAATTTCACGCCTATATCGGCGTGCCCGTGAAGCTGGCCGACGGGCGCGTTCACGGGACGCTGTGCTGCGTGAGCCACGCGCCACGGACCGAGCTGGTCGACGAGGAGCTCCGCTTCATGGAAGTCCTGGCCGGCATCGTCGGGGCCCGTATCGACCAGGCGCGCGGTGACCTCACGCGCCTGACCGAGCGGTTCGGAGACGGCTAACGCGGAGGGCCGCAGCTGGGCTCAGAGGCCCAGGCGCCCGCAGAAGTAGACGACGAAGCGCAGGCCCCCCGAGGCGCGCGCGGTTCCATTCAGGGGCACGCAGTGCTCGGCGACCCACACCAGGCGGGGGTCGGTGACCGTGGGTGCCTGGATCACCAGGTGGAAGTCGCCCTGGCTGATCATCGCCTTCAAGCGCGAAAGCGACGGCTCCGGGATCGTGCCGGTGAACCCGCCGATCGGCACGACCTCCTCCCCACTGTCGTAGATGAACGGGGCGGCGACGGCGGACGTCTGGGTCGCCAGCAGATCCGGCTGGATCGCTTTGGCGCGCTCCAGCGGCGGGAGCAGAGCCTCGGTCCGCGCCCCGACCTGCCCCAGGGTGCGGGCATAACCAGAGTCCGCGGCCGACTCGAACGGCGTGTCGAACGGCCCGAAGGCGTTGCTCACGACCGAGGCTGAGGCGACCGCGGGGACGGCGATGATCGCGACCGCGGCCAGCGCGACTGCGCCGCTTTGCCACGGGCGGGCGCCGATCGCCAGGAGCAATATCGCGGCGAGCGCGAGCGCGATCACGGCTTCGGGCAGCCCGGCCACGAGCCCCACTCCCCGGCCGGGCAGCAGCCACACGGCGTAGGCGGCGCTCACCACGACCGTGGCCGCGACCGCCAGCCGGACCCGGGAGTCGGAGCGACGCTCCCAGGCCAGCGCCCCGGCGGTGCCGAGCAGCGCGGCGATCGGTGGCGACAGTGCGGCCGTGTAGTACGGGTTGATGGTGGAGGAGGCGCTGAACACGACCAGCAGCACGATCAGCCAGGTACCCCAGAGTGCGACCGAGACACGCAGCCGGCGGCCGTCCCGGCCGCGGCCGGCAACGAGGCAGCCGACGAGCGCGATCAACGCCGCCGGGATCAGCCAGGCCGTATCGTGCCCCACGCCGCCGGTGAGCAGGCGGTCCCAGCCGGGCGCGGGCGACCCGAACCTCAGGCCAATCGCCCGGGTGAGCAGCTGATTCGGTGAGGCCTGATCGACCCGGCCGAACCCGTTGTAGACGAACACCTGGCTGAAGATCGAGTTATGGCTTGAGCCGTCGACGTACGGCCGGCTCCCGGCCGGCACCAGGGACACGACGAGCATCCAGCTCAGCGAGACCGCCGCGGTGACGAGCCCGGCGATCCCGAGGTTGCCGAGCCGGCGCCGCCAGGCGTCACCTGCGCCCACCAGGTAGGCGAGCGCGAGCGCCGGCAGTACCAGCCACGCCTCGATCATCTTCGCCTGGAACGCCAGCCCCACCAGCACCCCGGCCCAGACCAGGCTCCGCAATCGTCCCGAGATGGCCGCGCGGACCGTCGCGTCGGCCGCGAGCAGGACGAGCAGGATCATCAGCGTGTCGGGGATGTTCCCGCGGTTGAGCGCGACGGTGGCGGGGGAGAGCACGAACACCCCGGCGGCGAGGATCGCGGCCCGCGGGCCGGCCAACCGGCGTACGACGCGATACAGGACGAGCACGCTCGCCATCCCCTCGAGCACCTGCGGGGCGACGACCGCCCAGGCGTGGACCCCGAACAGGCGGACCGACAGGGCCTGCAACCAGAACGCGCCCGGCAGCTTGTCGACGGTGATCGTGCCGGCCGGATCGAACGCGCCGAAGAAGAAGTTGTGCCAGCTCATCGACATGCTGCGCACGGCCGCCGCGTAGTAGATCTCGAGGTTGCCGGTGGCGTTCCAGGCGTACCCGAGGCCGGCGATCAAGGTCAAGGCGAAAAGCGTTGGCCGAGCCCAGGCGGGCTCGCCGACCGCAGTTCGCCACCACACGGAGGAGCGGGTCCGCCGTGCCGGCGGCCCGACTGCCGCCTCAGATGTGCTCATCGCCCGACCGCTTGCGGATCTCGGCGAGCGCGGCCAGCCCGGCTCGCAGGCCGTGCAGTTCCTCGGGGGTCAGGCGCCGGGCGAGCTCGGCGTCGATGGTGTCGACGGCACTCTGGATCGCGTCCGAAGCAATGCGCCCGCGCTCGGTGAGGCGCACGCTCATCCGCCGGCGGTCGTCGGGGTCGTTCCTGCGCTCCAGGTAGCCCCGGAGCACAAGCGTGTCGATCAGCTGGCTCGAACGCTGCTTACTGCGACGCAGGTGAGCGACCGCCTCGGCCTGCGGGGTGAAGTCGGTGTCGTCCAGCCCGGCGATCACGAACCCCCCGTTCTCCGGGACGTCGTCGCAACCGGCCTCCGCCAGGGCCTGTCGGGCGAGATCGCCGTAGGACCCACGAGCATCGAGCATCAGCTGAGGGATCGGCACGCTCTCGTAAGAGGGCCTGTCAGTCATGGCAAAGCGACGGTACGGTACGTCAGCGAGACTGTCAAGTAGCGGGACTGTCCGAAAACGTGACAGTCCTACGGCGCCGCGAGCAGCTGTTCGACCGGCACACCGCGCGCCTGCTCGTGCAGGAACGACTCGTTGCTGGTGTTCTCGAGCAGGCGCCGGACCAGGTAGGCCATGCCGGCGACCATGTCGCCGACCGGGCAGTAGGCGCGGACTCGGAAGCCCCGGGAGGCCAGCGCATCGGCGAGCTGATCGCCCAGGCCGCGCAGCACCTGGAGCTCGAGGTCGCGGTCCTCGCCGCCGATCATCCGGTTGTAGGCGATCGCGTGCGCCACCGAGCGCAGGTTATGCGAGGCCACGGCGACCCGGACGGCGGGCCGGGCATCGAGCAGCCGGCGGGTCAACGTCTCGAAATTGCGGTCGCAGTCGGCCTTGACCTCGAAGACCGGGGTCGGCCAGCCGTGCTGGGTGGCCTGGACGAGCTCGTGGTCCCAGTAGGCGCCCTTGACCAGGCGGACGGTCAGGGGAGGCGTTCGCCCCGTCGACCGAGCCCACGCGAGCACTTGCGAGAGCTGCTCGGGGGAATCACGCAGGTAGGCCTGGAGCACCAGCCCTGCGGACGGCCCGTCGGCGAACTCATCCTCGGCGAGCACCTCGAGCACGAGGTCGAGCACGGCCTCGCGCGAGTCGAGCGACTCCATGTCGATGTGGATGTGGGCACCGAGCTCGCGGGCGTGGCGGAGCAGCGGGCGCAGGCGCTCGGCGGCGTCGCGTCGCCCGCGCTCGGGAGCGTCGGGGCGGAGCAGCGGGGTCAGCGCCGAGATCTTGACCGACACGTTGGTGCGCGGGATCGGACCGATGCTGTCGCGCTCGAGCACCTCACGGCCGGGCCAGGCTGCCTCGACGCGAGCCAGCTCGACGACTGCCTCATCGCACCGCGCGGCGTAGCGGTCGGCCTCGGCCTGGGTCACGGTGGCCTCGCCCAGCAGGTCGACCGAGCTGGCCACGCCGTGATTCCACAGCTCCCGGAGCACGCCGAGGGCCGCCTTCGGCGTCTCACCGACGATGAACCGGTGAGCCATGTGGCGAACCCCGGCGGCGGCGGCCGCCCCGAGCGCGGTGCGGGCGGCCCGGTTGTCGGAGATTCGCATCGCCGCGGCGAGCGGGGGTGGCGCGTCCGGTACCTCGCGTAGGTATTCGCGCAGGTGGCGGGCGAGGTCGTCGAGCGAGCGGCACGCCGGGGTGACGTCGACGAACCGGAACAGAGCGGCTTTGAGCTCCTGGTCAGCCGAGGCGAGGTCCATCGCACGGGCGTCGAGCGCCCTCAGCGGGTGGCGGGCGCTCGAGGGAAATGCGGACGCCAGGTCGGCGCCGATCTTGTGGATCGCGGGCTCGAGCGCGTCATGGTCAATGGCCGTCTCAGTCATTGCGGATCGACCGAGGATTTCACGACAGGATGTTGACCGCGCGGGCCACGACCAGTCCCACGGTGACCAGCGAGGCGAGCGCCTGGCCGCTCATGAGCCACTTGGCGATGGGCGTCAACGGCATCGTGTCGGTCGGACTGAAGGCGGTCGCGTTGGTGAAGGACAGGTAGAGATAGTCGATCAGCTGGGGTCGCCAGTCCTTGGGAGCGAACTGGGTCTTGTCCATCAGCACGAACATGAAGTCCGGAAGCCGCTCGTCCTTCGTCCTCCGCGCCAGCGGACCGCCCCGGTCGATCTCCCAGTACCACAGCCCGAACAACAGCACGTTCGTGCACCAGAGCACGACTCCGGACAGGATCAGGGAGTGCCCGTTCGTGTTGCCGCCGTGCAGCAGGCGGTGGGAGAGCAACACGAGCGAGGCGACGTTGGCGGCGCTGACCAGGGCGATCATCCCGATCGCCACGCGTCTCCGGATGGGGGAATTGCGCACGTTGGGATGCGGCGAGACGATCGTGAGGCCGATCAGCAGCGCGCCCTCCAGCGCCGGAAACAGCCAGTTAGGCCCGATCGTGACGTCCTCGGAGAGCGAGAGCTGGAGCGCGATCGCGCAGGCCACAACCAACTGGGGCTCCCAGAACGGCAGCCAGCGCTCCACCATGCGCGGCAAGCGGCGCCGGGGGGCACGCTGCGTCTGTCGGAGTTGCTCGCTACGGTCCATGTGAGGTGCCCCGGATAGTGGCACGCACCCGCTCCGGTTAGGGGAAGGAGCGCTTCACGCGATGCTCGAACACCGCAACATGAGAAAAGCGCTGCTGCTGCCGCTTGCCCTGCTCCTCGCCGCCTGCGGGAGTTCAGGCGGTGGCGCGTCCACCTCATCCACGACCGCTGCGGCGAGCGCGCCGGCCGCGAGCACCCCTACGACCACGACCACTACCACGACCACGAGCACCACCGCGCCGACCACCTCGACGACCACGACCACCACCGCCGTCGCGTCCGGCCCGCCGCCGTGTACGGCGTCGATGCTCGCCCTATCGTTCCTCGGCCAGCAAGGCGGCATGGGCCATGGCGAGATTGGGTTCCAGCTGCACAACACGAGCAGCGCGAGCTGTCGGACCTACGGGTGGCCTGGCATCCAGTTCCTGGACCAGAACGGAGGACCGCTCCCAACGATCCCTCACCACGTCACGAACGACTTCTTCGGCTCCAATCCCGCGGTTCCGCTCGTGATCGCGCCCGGAGCGAGCGCTTCGTTCCGGCTCGACGTCGGCCACGGGGTGGCGACGGCAAACGGCTGCGCCACGGCGTACTCGCTCCAGGTGATCCCGCCCAACGACACGGCCACGCTGCGTGTCGCGATCCCGAACGGCGCCTACGAGTGCCGGGACGCGAACGTCTCGCCGTTGCGGTCCGGCGACTCGGCCTATCCCTGAGTCGTAGGATTGGGTGCTGCCTATCGAGGCTGGCGCCTCGATAGGGTCGGTTAGCTCTCGAGCGAGGGCAGCCACAACGGGCCGTGCTCGAGCGCGTGGGTGATCTCGTGCGCCGGCAGGGCACGCGAGAAGTGGTGGCCCTGGGCCAGCCCACACCCGAGGCGGCTCAGCTCGCGGACGTGGTCCGCGGTCTCGACGCCCTCGGCCACCACGTCCAGCGACAGGGCGCGGGACATGGCGATGATCGTCTCGGTGATCGCCGTGTCGCGCGGCTCGGAGCCGAGGCCGTCCACGAACGAGCGATCGACCTTGAGCACGTCGAGTGGCAGGCGTGTGAGATAGCTGAGCGACGAGTAGCCGGTCCCGAAGTCGTCGAGGACCAGCCGCACGCCGACGGCCTTGAGCGCCTGGAGGACCTCGCTGAGCCCGTCGGCGTCGCGCACCATCACGGTCTCGGTGATCTCGAGGCTGAGGCAGGCCGGGTCCAGTCCGGTGCTGCGCAGGACCGAGCGCACCACCTCCGGTAGTGAGCGCCGGCTCACCTGGACGGCCGACAGGTTGACCGAGATCGTGATCGGCGCCGCGTCCGGGCGGGCGCGGTACCACTCGGCCCCCTGGCGACAAGCCTGCTCCAGCACCCATCGCCCGATCGGCTCGATCAGGCCGTTCTCCTCTGCGATCGGGATGAACTCGCTGGGCGCGATCTCGCCCCGCTCGGGGTGGCGCCAGCGCAGCAACGCCTCGACCCCGACGATCGCGAAGTTGCGAAGGGACACGACCGGCTGGTACTCGAGGCGGAGCTCGTCGCGCTCGAGTGCCCGGCGCAGATCGTTCTCCATCCGCAGCCGGGCGATCGCGCGGCCCCGCATCGCCTCATCGAACACCTCGTATCGGGCGCGGCCACGCTCCTTGGCCCTGTACATGGCGGCGTCAGCGTCGCGAATCAGCTCATCGGCGAGCTCGCCACCGCGGGCCAGGGCGATCCCGATGCTGGTAGTGACGAAGTGCTCGCTGCCCGACAGCACGAACGGCCGGGCGAAGATCGCCGCGATCCGCTCGGCGCTCTCGATCGCATCGCGCTCGGAGGCGATGTCCTCGAGCAGGATCCCGAACTCATCACCGCCGAACCGAGCCACCGTGTCGCTCGAGCGCAGGGCCTGCTTGAGCCGAGGAGCCGCGGCCGCGAGCAGCTCGTCGCCGACGTGGTGTCCGAGGCTGTCGTTGACGAGCTTGAAGTGGTCGAGATCGAGAAACAGGATCGCGCAGAGCGAGTGCTGGCGGCCGAGCCGGGCCAGCGCGTGCTCGAGGCGGTCCACGAACAGCACCCGGTTCGGAAGGCCGGTGAGCGGATCGTGCACGGCTCGCTCCCGGATCGCATCCTCGATCGCCTGGCGCTCGAGCGCGTCGGCCAGGACGTTGGCCAGCGCCTGGAGGAAATCGATGTCGCCCGGCGCCCACGTTCGAGGCGCCATCGCCTGGACAATCAGCACCCCGAACGGCTCGCGCGAACGGCCTTCGATCTTCACCGAGAGTCCCGCGCCGGTCCGCCGGCCCTTGAAGTCCGGCTGCCTGAAGCGATTTTCGGTGGCCCAATCCTCCACCGCGACGGGCGCGCCGCTCAGGAGCGTGTAACCCGCCTGCGATCCAGCCCCGGCGGGATAGCGGAGGCTGCCCACCGCCGACTCGGGCCAGCCGATCCCGGCCCGCAGCAGAAGGGCCCGTTCGGCCGCAGTCAGCTCCCACACCGCGGAGATCTCCACGCCGAGCATCTGCGCTGCGCTGGTAACCGCCTCTTGCATCAGCTCGGTTGTGCTCGCGCCCTCGAGGGCATGCTCTCCCAGAAGGGCCACCGCCGCCTGCTGGGCGGCGCGTCGCTCGAGCTCGGCCTCGACCTCCTTACGATCGGTGACGTCGGAGAAGACGCCGTGCCAGCGGAGCTCACCACCCGAGCCGCGCACGATTACCGAGTCGTCGCGGATCCATACCACGCGGCCGTCGCGATGGAGCATCCGGTACTCGAGCGCGGCGCCGTCGCATTCCTTCGCGGCCAGGCCGGCTTCGCTCGCCAGCACCCATTCACGGTCGTCGGGATGCAGTCTCCTGGCCCATAGATCGGGATCCGCGCACCACTCCTCCGGGGTGTAGCCCAGGATCTGCTCGATCTGGGGGCTCGCGTAGTACCAGCGGCCGTCCTCACCCGGATCGGCGACGTACACGATCGCCGGGACTCGCGCGAGCAACTCGCGATAGCGCAGGACGTCTCCAGACATCCCGTCGTTGTCGCACTCCCCGACCATGTCCCCTGCTAATCGGCAGATCGGGCGCGGTGGGATAGCCGGACTGGACGCCCAGGATCCGCGCGACTACAAATCTAGATCGCTTCGAACACCGACAGCCCGTCGGAGTCGTGCTCGACCGCCTGGTCGTTCGAGACCAGCAGGTCCAGGTGTCCGAGGACCTCCGAGAGCGTCAGGTAGGCCTGCGTGACGGCCACGTTGCCCCACATCCGGACGGCGATCTCGTAGGCGCTGAGCGGGCCGGCGTCGAGGATCTGGTGGATCCGTTCTCCCCGCCGGCGGTGCATGCGCAGGCGTTCGTCGATCAGCTCGCCGTGGTCGAGGATCGGGTCTCCGTGGCCGGGCATGATCAGCCGGGCGGGCATCTCTCGGGTGGCGCGCATCGACTCCATGTACTGGAGCAGGGCTCGCGGGCGAGCTTCCGACGCGCCGGTGGTTGGGGGTGGGTGGGTGGTGCTCAATGGCCGCGAGACCAGCGGGTTCGAGGAGATGTGGGCGAGCAGATGGTCTCCGGCGATCAGGATCCCCCGATCGGAGTCCCACAGGAGCGTGTCCGAGGGGCTGTGTCCGGGGCGGTGGACGATGGTCAGCTTCCGGTCGCGCAGCTCGAGGTCCTCGCCGTCGGCCATCGGATGGGTGACGCGCCCGCTTGACCCGAAGGCGCGAAACGCCGCGGTCAGCGCGCCGACCACGGTGGCGAGATCGGCCGGAATCCCGTGGCGGCGCATCACCGCCTGGGCGAACTCGTCGTCCGCCGCGGCGCTGCGCGAGAAATCCGCCAGGTAGGGCTCGAGCAGGTGTATCGCCGCCACCTGTGCCCCCGAGCGACGGGCCAGGATCTCGAGCAGGCCGATGTGATCCATGTGCTGGTGGGTGAGCACGATCAGGCCGAGCTCCTCGATCCCGTGGCCGTGCGCCGCCAGCGCCCGTTCCAGATCGTCCAGCGACTTGCCGGAATTGGGGCCGGTGTCGATCAGGGTCAGCGGCTCGTCCTCGATCAGGTAGCAATTGACCCGGCCGACCAGGAATGGGGTCGGGATGGCGATCCGGTGGATCCCGGCGCGCTCGGCAAGTGCCAGCGCGTCCTCCGCGCTGGTGGCGCGCCGCTCCGGGGTGGTCACGAACGGATCACTGCCAGTACCTCGTCACGGCGACGCTCCATGTCCTCACGTGAGCGCAGTGACTCCAGGCACAGGCGCAGGAGCGGCTCGGTGTTCGACGAGCGGACGTTGAAGTGCCAGTCGTCGTATTCCACCGAGAGGCCGTCCAGGTGGTACTGGTGGCCGTCCTGGTACTTGGCAGCGAGTTCCTCGAGCTTCCCCTCCTGATCGGAGACCTCGGAGTTGATCTCCCCCGAGATGAAGTACTTCGACCGGTACGGCTCGAGCAACTCGGACATGCGGGCGCCGCGAGTCGAGAGCAGCTCCAGGATGAGGAGCGCCGGGATCGTCCCGGAATCCGCGCAGTAAAAGTCGTGGAAGTAGTAGTGGCCCGACACCTCCCCGCCGAACACCGCGTGCTCCTCGCGCATCCGGGTCTTGAAGAAGGCGTGGCCGACGCGGTTCATCAGGGCGCGGCCGCCGGCCTTCTCGGCCACGTCCTTGACCGCCCAGCTGGCCCGGACGTCGTAGAGGATCGTGGCACCGGGATTTTTTTCGAACATCGATTCGGCGAGCAGCGCGGTCAGGAAGTCGCCGTCGACGAACGACCCGGTGTCGTCGATGAAGAAACAGCGGTCCGCGTCCCCATCCCAGGCGATCCCGAGCTCGGCCTTCTGTCGGACGACCTCGTGCATGATGAACTCGCGGTTCTCGGGCAGGAGCGGGTTGGGCTCGTGATCCGGGAACCGCCCGTCCGGCTCGAAATACGCCTCGATCAGGTCGAGCCCGAGGCGGTGGAGGATCGGCCCGACCATCGGCCCGGCCATCCCGTTGCCGCCGTCGACGACCACCCGCATGGGCTTGACCGCGGCCGGGTTGATGAACTTGAGCGCCGCCTCCTGGAACTCCTCATACAGCGACACGTGCTCGACCGAGCCGCCGCCGGGCGCCTCGCCCAGTCCGGCTTCGATCTTGTCCCGCATGTCACCGATCCCGGCGTCGCCCGACAGCGCGATCGCCCCTCGCTTGACCACCTTCGCGCCGGTGTAACGCTGCGGGTTGTGCGAGGCGGTGCACATGAGTCCGCCGTCGAGGTTCCGCGACCCGACCAGGTAATAGAGCATCTCGGTGCCGACCTCGCCGGCATCGAGGACCGCTGCGCCCTCCGCCACCATGCCGGCGCAGTACGCCTTGGCCATGTCGGGGGCGGTCAGGCGCATGTCGCGGCCGAGGCCGAGCCGCAGCTCGGCGGTCGGCTTGTCCTCGAGGTCGGCGATCACCCGCGCGAATGCCCGTCCGATCAGCTCGGCCAGGGCGGCGTCGATGTCGGAGCCGTACAGCCCGCGGATGTCGTAGGCCTTGAAGATCTCGGGGTTGGCGACGGTGCTCATTGGGGCGGATGCTACCCCGGGGGAGGTCTGTGAATATGCGCCGCGCGTGAAGCCGATCGTGGTGATCCTGTGTGGCGGGCGAGGCACGCGCCTCCAGGAGCATTCCCAGGTCGTGCCCAAGCCGCTGATCGAGATCGGGGGGCGCCCGATCGTCTGGCACGTGATCCAGATGTACCTGGCGCACGGGTTCCGCCGGTTCCTGTTGCTGACCGGATACCTGGGCGAGCAGGTCGGGGCCTTCGTCTCCCGCGAATCATGGCCGCCGGACGTTCACATCGCGTACCTGGACACGGGCACCGACACGCCGACGGGCGAGCGTCTGCGCCGGGCCGCGCCGGCGCTGTCCGACGAGGGCTTTTGCCTCGCGTACGCCGACGGGGTGGCCGACATCGACCTGTCCGGGCTGCTCGACGAGCACCGCGAGCACGGCGTCACGGCCACGATGGCGGTGGTCCAGCCCCAGCTCCCGTTCGGGGTGGCGCACGTGAACGGGGACGGCTCGGTAGTGGGGTTCAGCGAGAAGCCGCGCAGCGAGCTGTGGGTTAACGCCGGCTTCTTCTGCTTCGAGCCCGAGGTCCTTGATGCGCTCGCGCCAGGCAGCACGCTCGAGCGCGAGCCGCTGGAGCGTCTGGCCTGCGAAGGGTCTTTGCGCGCCTTCCGTCACGAGGGCTTCTGGGAGTGCATGGACACGCACAAGGACTGGATCACGCTGAACGAGCTGTGGGAGCGCGGTGAGGCCCCGTGGAAGTCAAATCCAGCGGGATGAGGCCTCCCCGGTCCCACGGACGCTGCGCGCAGCGCAGCCCCAACTAAAATGGAACTACATGTCAGGTCACTCCAAATGGGCTTCGATCAAGCACAAGAAGGCCGTCGTCGACGCGCGGCGCGGCCAGCACTTCACCAAGCTGGCCCGCGCGATCCAGATCGCCGCGCGTGAAGGCGGCGGCGATCCGACCGGGAATTCGGCGCTCGCGCTTGCCATCCAGAAGGCGCGCGACGCGTCGATGCCCAAGGACAACATCGAGCGCGCGATCGTCAAGGGAACCGGCGACGGCGCCGACGCCGACCAGATCGAGACCGTGCTGTACGAGGGCTACGGCCCCGGCGGCGTGGCGCTGCTGATCGAGGCGCTGACCGACAACCGCAACCGCACCGGCGCGGAGATGCGGCACCTGCTCGGCAAGCACGGCGGCAACCTGGGCGAGCCCGGGTCGGTCTCCTACCTATTCGACAAGCGCGGGGTGATCGTGGTCGACGCCAACCGCTACGGCGAGGACGACCTGATGCCGGCGATCGACGCCGGTGCCGAGGACATCGCGCTCGACGAGGACGTCTACGAGGTGATCACCGAGCCGGCGGACCTGGTGGCGGCGCGTGAGGCGCTCGCGAACGCCGGGGTCGAGATCGAGAGCGCCGACCTCACGCAGCGCCCGCGGGCGCTCGTTCCGGTCGGCGAGGCCGACGCGGCCAAGCTGTTGAAGCTGATCGACGCCCTCGAGGAGAACGACGACGTGAACGCCGTCAACGCCAACTTCGACGTGGACAGCGACGTGCTCGAGCGCGTGGCGCAGTAGGCGCGACCCAGCAACACGGTTTTTACACACGCCCGCTAGCCTCGAACGCTCGATGCGAACGAAAACGCGACTCATTCCCCTGCTCGCCCTAGCCGCGGTGGCAATTGCCGGATGCGGCGGGAGCTCGAAGGCCCCCGGCATCCAGCCGGCTCCGTCGGGCGGCGCGACCCAGGCCGCGATTACCGCTGCCACCACGACCGCTACCACCCCGACCTCGACCGTCACCACGCCGAAGCCGCCCTCGCCGCTGTCCACGAAGCCGACGGTAACCGTGCCCAACAGCCCGGCGCCGACCAAGCTCGTCACCAAGGACCTGATCACGGGAACCGGGACGACCGCCAAGGCGGGCGACACCGTCACCGTGAACTACGTGGGCGTGCTCTACAAGGGCGGCAAGGAGTTCGACTCCTCGTGGAGCCGAAACCAGACGTTCACCACGCCGCTGTCGAACGGGAGCGTGATCCCCGGGTGGGTGCAGGGCATTCCGGGGATGAAGGTGGGGGGCCGGCGCATGCTGATCATCCCGCCCGGCCTGGCCTACGGGAAGGCGGGCAGCGGGTCGACGATTCCGCCTAACTCGACGCTCGTGTTCGTCGTCGACCTGCTTTCGGTGTCTTCTTAGCGGACTTTTCATCGGCGGACGCGGGCGGCTCGTGGCCCGCGTTCAGCGGGCGCGCGCGGTACAGCGGGATCGGTTCCGACATGCCCTTCAGCTTGTGTCTGCGCGCGAACGACCAGTCGAAGCGGTCCGGCGCCTGATCGCGCACCGACTCGGTGCATAGGACGCTGCCCGGGCGGGCCACGCCGGTCACCCGACTGGCCAGGTTGACCGCGTGGCCGTAGAAGTCTCCTGCACGCTGGAGCGCGGCCCCGGAGGCGACCCCAGCCCGGAGGCTGGGCAGCTCGGCCGCCTCGACCGCCGCGAGCAGCGACAGCGCCACCGAGACGAGCGCTCCGGCGTCGGGGCTGACGAACATCGCGGCGTCGCCGATCATCTTGACCAGGCGCACCGGCGGTTCGGTGACGTCGGTGGCCAGCTCGGCCATCCGGGTGGCCAGGCTGCCGAGCTCCTGGGCCTCGATCTCGGTTCCCAGTCGCGTGAATCCGACCATGTCCACAAAGCAGACCGTGACCTGCTGAGCGCCGCCCGCCTCGCCGGCTTCGCGCTCGGCGCGGCTGAGCATGCCGCGCCGGACCGCCTCGGCGAGGTGCTGCTTGTAGGCGGCGATCAAAACCGGGTCGATCGCCGGAATCAAGTGCTCCGCGACCGAGGCGAACCGCTGGGCGACCTCGTCCTCGCTGTCGCCGGGCTCCAGAAACGCGTCGACGAACGCCGCCGCGGTGGTGGCGGCGAGCCGGGCCATCCCCTCGCCGAGGACTCGCGTGATCTCGGCGATCGACTCCTCGCTCAGTCCGGTGTCGAGGAACAGGCGGGTGGACTCCGCCGCCTTGGCCTCCTCCTCGCCGAACACGACGTCGTCTCCGGATGCCTCCGGCAGCCCCAGAAGGCGCCGGATCCGCAGCATCTGGCTCGCGGGCAGGCCCGTTCGCTCGGCCAGCTGGTCGGCGGTGTAGCGGCCGCCCAGGACGCGCTCGACGAGCAGCAGGGCGAGCCGGTCCTCCTGGACGGCGGCCCGGAGCTCCTCGAGCGTGTAGCCCTCCCCGACCAGCCGGTCGAGCAGGCGCTCGCGCGCGGCGCGATCGTCGCCGTCAAGTCCGTCGAGCAGGCCGGCGCTCGCATAATCCATGGCCGGGATGGTTGCGCAACGCGCAGGCGGAAAGCCCCGGCATCTTTGTCGCCCGGTCGATCGGCTAGCATCGGACGCCCTCGCGGGTCCCAACCTCGGACGACGGTTCTGAGTCTCCGGTGCGCCCGCTCACTCACGCCCGACTACCTTCTATCCGCACATGTTGTCGATCCTGATGCCCGTCTATAACGAGCGCGAGCGCGTCGAGCGCGCGATCGCCGAGGTGCTCGACACTCCGCTACCGACCGAGTTCGAGCTGATCGTCGTCGACGACGGCTCCACCGACGGTACGCGCGAGATCCTCCGCAACACCAACTTCGACGACCGGGTACGCCTGTTCGAGCATCCCGAGAACCAGGGCAAGGGCGCCGCCGTCCAGACCGCGCTCGGGCATGCCGAGGGTCAGTACGCGGCCATCTTCGACGCGGACCTCGAGTACGACCCGACCGACCTCGGCCTGTTGATGCCGCCGCTGCTCGACGGACGGGCCAACGCCTGTTTTGGCGTGCGCGCCTTCGACGGCTACACGAGCCACTCGTTCCTGTTCGTGCTCGGCAACAAGGGCGTCACGTTCGCGTGCAACGTCCTCTTCAACGTCTACCTGCACGACATCATGACCTGCCACAAGATGATCAGGACCGACCTGTTCCGCAGCCTGCCGCTGCGCTCCGCCGGGTTCGCGATCGAACCCGAGATCACCGCGCGGCTCGTCCAGCGGGGTGAGCGGATCTTCGAGGTGCCGGTCCACTACCGGGCGCGCGCCACCGAAGAGGGCAAGAAGCTGACCGCCGTCGATGGCTTCCGCGTACTCGGGACGCTGGTGCGCTGCCGCTTGGACGGCAAACACGGCCCTGACGCCCGGAAGTAAGGTCCCGGGTCGGTGGAGGGTCAGCTCCTCACTGAGACCCCGGTACGGTCGGCGCGTTCTCGTCGCCGCCGGGCCGCAGGTGCGCGACCCGGTCTGCCGGATTGGCACGGGTTGGCGTACAAGCCGTTCTGGCTCGCCGTCCTGGGCAGCGTCGTGCTTGCCGCGATCTCGGCCGCGGTGCTGCCAACGGTCCCGAGCTATGACCCGTGGGCCTGGATCTCCTGGGGCCGGGAGGTCGTCGATCCGCACCTGAGCTTCGCGATCAGCGGAGGGCCGTCGTGGAAGCCGCTGCCGGTGATGTTCACGACGGTGTGGGCGCTGTTCGGGAGCACGGCGGCGCCGACGCTCTGGGTGATCACCGCGCGCGCGGGCGGCATCCTCGGGATGATCGCGGCCTACCTGCTCGCGTACCGGTTGATCTCGCGTCAGGATCGCGCCCCGCGCTGGGCACCGGTGGCGGCCGGCCTGATCGCCGCCGCCGGCATCCTGATCACCCAGGATTACTGGGACGAGTGGTTCCGTGGCACGTCCGAGCCGATGGAGATCGCCACAGCCCTGTGGGCGGTGCTCGCGTTCCTCGACGGCCGGCCCGGGTGGGCTTTCGTGTTCGGCGTCGCCACCTCTCAGCTCCGCCCCGAGGCCTGGCCTCTGGTGGTCGTGTACGCGATCTGGCTGTGGTGGAAGGAGCCGCGCCTGCGTGTCCTCGTCGTGCTCGGGCTGATCTCGATTCCGTTCTTCTGGTTCGTCCCGCCCTGGGTGGGCTCCGGCCAGCCGTTCCTGGCGGCGATCCACGCCGAGGAATACAACGGCGGGCTCGGCAATGACGTGTTCTTCGGCGTGCTCGGACGCGGCATCGACATCCAGCTGCTGCCGGTGCTGCTGGCGGGCGCGGTGGCGCCGGCGTTCGCGTGGTTCGACAAGCCCCGCGACTGGCTGACGCTCTCGCTGGCCGGCGCCACCGTGGTCTGGTGGGTCGTGGTCGTGGGGATGACGCTCGACGGCTATCCCGGCCTGGAGCGCTTCTACCTGCCCGCCGCCGGGCTGACCTGCGTGCTTGCCGGGGTGGGCATCGTCCGGCTCGCGCTGCTGGGCGCGGATGGTGCGCAGCGTTTCGGCGTTTCGGCGTCGGGGTCGACGCTGGTGGCGATCGGGCTCACCGCGGTGCTGGTGGCGATCCTGGTCCCGTTCACGTGGCCCCGGATCAGTCAGGCCGGCTCCGAGGAGAAGATCGCGAGTCAGGCCGTCTCGCACCTGAACCAGATGACCGCCGCGGTCGCCGCCGTGGGCGGCCACGACGGCGTGTTCCCGTGCAAGTCGAGCTTCGCCGCGGTCAACCACAGCGTGCAGACCGCGCTGGCGTACAAGCTGCACGTCACCCTCGGCCGGGTCGGGACGACGATGCGCCACCAGGGCGTGATGTTCGTCGGGCCGCACGACTCGATCGACGGGATCGCGCCGCCGATCGACCCGCGGCTCACCCAGAAGCAGCTGATCGCCACGGTCGGGATCTGGAAGATGTACCGGATGACCGCGCCTAACTCGTACTACGGCTGCGTGGGCCGGTAATAGGCCTCGCTTCGCTCGGCGTCCGTGGGACCGCGCGGGCCCGTCCGGTCGGTGGTCGCGCGCCGGGGGCGGCGGCTCCGCGGCCGCCCCGACCTGCATAACCTGCCGCCACGCCGCTCTTCCTCCGGCCGCGGCATCGCCCGCATGCCCCAGATGCACAACATGCCACGGCCCGGCTCCCCCGTCCCGAGTGGCAGGTTTTGCAGGTCCCCGGGTGCGCTCGTGTGGGGGGACGCTGGCCCGAGACCCCGATGAAGGCGTCCGGACCCCCACGGAGAATTGGTCACTCATGATCGTGGTTGGGATAGACCCCGGAACCGCCAGCACGGGCTACGGGGTGCTCGAGGGCAGCGGATCGCGGGTGCGCTTGCGCGCCGCCGGCGTGATCGAGACGTCCGCCGGCACCCCGCTCGAGCGTCGGTTGGCCGAGATTCACGATCGCGTGGGAGATCTCCTGGACGAGCACGGTGCCGAGGCAATGGCCATCGAGGAGCTCTACTTCGGCGCCAACGTGCGGACGGCGTTTGCGGTCGGCCAGGCGCGCGGCGTCGTGCTGCTCGCCGCCGGGCAGCGCTACGTGCCGTCGCGCTCCTACACCCCGCAGCAGGTCAAGGCGGCGGTGTGCGGGAGCGGCCGCGCCGGCAAGGACCAGGTCGGCCGGATGGTCGCGCGCCTGCTCGGCCTGTCCGGCCCGCCCTCCTCGGATCACGCATCAGATGCGCTGGCGGTGGCGATCTGTGACCTCAACCGGGCGCCGATGGCGCGTGCCCTGGCGGGAGCGCGCGGATGATCGCCCTCGTGTCCGGCACCGTCGCGGTGCGCCGCGGCGATCACGTGGTCATCGACACCGGCGGTGTCGGCTACCGGCTCGCCGTGTCGGCCGAGACCCTCCGCCACGTCCCCGCGGTCGGCAAGGAGGTGCTGCTGCACACCCACATGGTCGTCCGCGACGACGCGCTCCAGCTCTACGGGTTCGCCACCGAGGAAGAGCGCGAGCTGTTCCTGATGCTGATCGCCGTGCAATCGGTCGGGCCAAAGGTCGCGCTTGCGGTGCTCTCGGGCGGGCCGCCGCGGGAGCTGCTCAAGGCGCTCGCGGCCGGCGACACGGCACGGCTGCAGGCCGCGCCCGGTGTCGGCAAGCGGACGGCAGAGCGGATCATCGTCGAGCTGCGCGAGAAGGTGGGGGCGAGCGCGCCGATTCCGGTGGCCATCCTGAACGGCTCGTCCGCCACCACCGACCCGCGCGTCCTTGCCCGCGACGGTCTGCTCGGCCTCGGCTACACGCCGGTCGAGGCCGATGAGTTGCTCGACGGCGCCGAGGGCGACCGCCCTGAGGACCTGATCGCCCACGCGCTGCGGACGGCCCGCCGATGAGCCCCGTTCGCGAGCTGAACGACGACCGGGGCGGCCGGGTCCGAATTCAAGACCCCGAGGAGCTTCCCGACGAGGATCTCGATCGCTCGCTGCGCCCCCGCCGGCTCGAGGACTTCATCGGCCAGGAGGCGGTCAAGGACCAGCTCGCCGTCTCGATCGCGGCGGCGGGCAGCCGGGGCGAGGCGCTTGACCACGTGCTGCTGTCCGGCCCACCCGGGCTGGGCAAGACTTCGCTGGCCCAGATCGTCGCCGCCGAGCTCGAGGTTCCATTCGTGCAGACCGCCGGCCCGGCGCTCGAGCGCAAGGGCGACGTGGCGGCGTTCCTGACCGCGCTCGAGCCGCGGGCGGTGTTCTTTGTGGACGAGATCCACCGCCTGCCGCGCGCCCTCGAGGAGACGTTCTATCCGGCGATGGAGGACGGCTGCCTGCCGATCACGATCGGTCAGGGCGCAGGGGCGAGCGTCGTGACGCTGCCGCTCCCGCCGTTCACGCTGATCGGTGCCACGACCCGGGCGGGGCTGATCACCACACCGCTGCGCGACCGCTTCGGGATCCAGCACCGCCTCGAGCACTACGGCCCGGATGACCTGGCCACGATCGTCCGCCGGTCCGCCCGGCTGCTCGACGTGGCGATCGAGGACGCCGGCGCCAGGGCGATTGCCCAGCGCAGCCGGGGCACCCCGCGCGTCGCCAACCGGCTGCTCAAGCGCGTGCGCGACTACGTCGAGGTGCGCGGCACGGGGGTCGTAACCGGCGAGGAGGCGAGCCGGGCGCTCGACCAGCTCGGCGTCGACCACGCTGGCCTCGACCGTCTGGATCGCGAGATCCTGAGGACCATTTGCCAGAAGTTCGGTGGTGGCCCGGTCGGTCTCTCGACGCTCGCGGTCGCCGTGGGGGAGGAGCAGGATACGGTCGAGGACGTGTACGAGCCCTATCTGCTCCAGCGCGGGTTGATCGAGCGCACGCCGCGGGGCCGCGCCGCGACCCGACACGCCTTCGAGCACCTCGGACTCGAGCCGCCGGGTCCGTTATCGCTCCTTTAAGTATTAGTGAAGAGCACGCCGCTGAGTCCGGGTCCCGCCGACCCCCGCGGCTATCCTCAGGGCGCCCGGGCAATGGCCGACCGCTGGCTCCCAGCGTCGAGCCTTGACTGAGGTCCTACCACGCCTTCCACCTTGCCAACCGCGCCGATGAGCCACGAGCACTACTTCATCTGCCCGCACTGCGGAAACCGCTCGATGGGGACCGACCGCAACGCCGGCTTCCGTCGCGAGGCCCGCGGATGCGAGAAATGCGGGTTCGCGTACCTTTTCGAGCTGCTCGACGACTATTACCCGGCGCCCAACGCGGCGTTCTTCGCCTGCGACAACGACGGTCGGATCGTCGACTGTGGCCGCGGGTCATTCGAGCTGACCGGGCTGAAGACCGAGCAGGTGATCGGTCGCCCGGTCGCCGAGGTCCTCGGGCTGCGTTTCGACGACGGGTCCGATCACGTCCAGACCGCGCTCGAATGGGAGGTTCGCGTCAAGGCCAAGCCGGTGAAGGTCCACGCCGAGCGGGACCAGCCGGCCAAGGCGGTGGCGGACATCTTTCCGGCCTACGACGACGAGGAAGGCGGAGTGCTGGTCGTGCTCACGCCGGCCAACCACCGGTGAACACCGATCGCGCCGTGCGCGACACTAGAGCCCTCGACCTTTAGCATCCTTACGACGGATGACTGATCGCCAGCGCAATGGCTTCATCCTGCTCCTGGTCATCGGGCTGCTCCTCGGCTCGCTGGTCGTGGTCGCCGGCATCCCGGGCGCGGTCAAGGCAAAGAAGACCGTGCTCGGCCTCGACCTCAAGGGCGGCGTAGAGCTTGTTTACGAGGGCCTGCCGAGCGCCCAGAGCCCGCACGTAACCGCCGCGGCGCTGCAGCGGGCGGTCGACATCATGCGCAGCCGCGTCGACCAGCTTGGCGTCGCGGAGCCGGAAATCCAGACCAGCGGCGGAAACGAGATTACCGTCGGCCTGCCGAACGTAAGCGACACCTCCCGCGCCGAGAGCGAGGTGGGAACGACCGCCCAGCTCTACTTCTACGACTGGGAGGCCAACGCGCTGACGCCCGACGGCAAGATCGTGGCCGATCAGCTCCAAAGCCAGGATCCGAACGCGATCGCGATCAGCCAGGGAAACGGGTCGACGGTCGCTCCCGGCGACCCGGGTGCGGGGAGCATGGGCCTCTACCAGGCGGTGGAGCTCGCTTCCAAGCAGCAGGAATGGTCCAGCTCGACCAACTCGCGGCTTGGGTCGCAGTACTGGATGTTCGGGGCGCCGGGGAGTGCGGCGTGCGCCGCAGCGGCCCATGACGCGGGCACCGTCCCGGTGGCCGGGGAGCACTGCCTGCTGAATGGGCCCGATGCCAGTTACGACTCTCTGGTGCAGGGCCTCCCCAGCGGCGTGAGCGCCTCCGAGGGTCAGGTCCTGGTCATCCCGCAGGGCTGGGTCGTGATCCAGGCCGTCCCGGAGAGCTTCGCCCACCCGACTCCGATCACCGATCCAAGCGCGCAGTTCTTCGTGCTCAAGGACAACGTCGCGTTGCGCGGCTCGGACATCACCAACCCGGAGGAGAGCACCGATCCCAACAGCGGCGAGCCGGACGTCACGTTCGGCTTCAGTTCCAAGGGCAAGTCGGAGTTCCAGAACGTAACCGCGGACATCGCACGGCGCGGCGCGCTGGTCAGCGGCCTGGGTCAGTCCTACCAGCAGCACTTCGCCGTCGCGCTCGGGGGCGAAACCAATCAGCTGATCACCGTCCCGTACATCGATTACAAGCAGTACCCGGATGGGATCAACGGCGACAACGGTGCCGACATCAGCGGCAGCTTCACGATCACCTCGGCGACGGATCTGGCCAATGAGCTGCGCCTCGGGGCCCTCCCGATCAACCTCAAGCTGATCTCCGAGGAACAGGTGTCGGCCACGCTCGGCAACCAGGCGCTACACAACGGCTTGGTTGCCGGTCTGATCGGGTTGCTGGCGGTGGCAATCTTCCTGATCGCCTACTACCGCGTGCTCGGGCTCATCGCGGTCGCCGGGCTCGCCGTCTACGGCCTCTACTTTTTCGCGCTGATCAAGCTGATCCCGATCACGCTGACGCTGCCGGGGATCGCGGGGCTGATCCTGACCATCGGCGTGGCCGCCGACGCCAACGTGGTGATCTTCGAGCGCGTCAAGGAGGAGATCCGCAATGGGCGCTCGATTCGCCAGGGAATCATCATCGGCTACAAGAAGGGCCTGACCGCGATCATCGACGCGAACGTGGTCACGATCATGACCGCGTTCATCCTGTTCGTGCTGGCCACGGCCGACGTCCAGGGCTTCGCGTTCACGCTCGGCATCGGCGTGTTCGTCTCCCTGTTCACGGCCGTGATGGCGACGCAGGCCATCCTGAGCGCGATGGGCTCATCGCGCCTGGTGGCGCACCCGTCGGCGCTCGGGGCCGGTGGGAAAAAACGGGTCTGGCGCTTCGACTTCATGGGCGCGTCGCGCTACTTCTTCACGATGTCGGGCGTGATCCTGCTCATCGGGGCGCTCGCCATCGGGGGCAGGGGGCTGAACCTGGGGATCGACTTCACGTCGGGCACTCGAATCACGGTCGGGCTCGAGCATGCGGCGACTCAGCAACAGGTCTCCTCTGAGCTGACGTCTTTGGGGATTTCGAGCCCCACGGTGCAGAAGCTGACGGGCGCTAAAGAGTTCGGGCCCAACGCGTACCAGCTCTCGTTCAAGAAGCTGCCTAGCGGTGGACGCGCAGAGATCGAGAACGCGCTACAGAGCAAGTTCGGGATCGCCGAGAGCCAGAAGGCGTTCAACTACGAGACGGTCGGACCAACCTTCGGGAGCGCGGTCGCCGACAGCGCTGTGGTGGCGATCATCGCCTCGCTGCTGGTGATCTCCGCGTACGTGGCGCTGCGCTTCGAGTGGAAGTTCGCAGTACCGGTGCTGATCGCTTTGGCCCACGACCTGCTGATCACCAGCGGGGTATACGCCCTGACCGGCCGGGAGGTGACGACAGCGACCGTGGCCGCGCTGCTGACCATCTTGGGCTACTCCATGTACGACACGATCATCGTGTTCGACCGGGTGCGCGAGAACATCCCGCGCATGCCGCGCGCCGCGTTCTCGCAGATCGTGAACCGGTCGATGTCGGAGGTGCTCACGCGGTCGATCGCCACGACCTCTTGCACGCTGATGCCGATCATCGCGCTGCTCCTGTTCGGCGGGACCGCCGGCTCCAGCGAGCTGACCGACTTCGCGTTCGCGCTGCTCGTTGGGGTCGCCTCCGGTGCCTACTCGTCGATCTTCATCGCCTCGCCGGTGCTCATGCACTGGAAGGAGCGCGAGAGCCAGTACCGCCACCGCCGCCAGCGGATCGAGGACGAGCTCGGATACGTGCCCGCCTACGCGGGTGGCGGCGACATCGAGCCGACGCCGAAGCGCACGCGGCGCACCGGTCGCCTGACCGAGCTGCAGCCGGAGGGCGTGTCAGCGGCCGAGTTCGAGCAGATGAAGCGGGACATCGCCGAGGAGGAGCGCGAGCCGGGCCGGCGCACCTCAACCCTGACCAAGCGCCTGGCGCGGACCGCCGAGGACGAGGCCCCTGCGCCGCGGACCGGGCGTCCATCACGGCCGGCGCGGCCGGCGCGTCGAGCCGACTCGAGGGGCGGCGCCGACGGCGAGGGCTCCAGCTCGAGCTCCACGGGCGGTCGGCCTGGCGCCGCGGGTGGGCGCCCGAGCACGGGCGGTGGGCGCCCCGGCACCGGCGGTGGACGCCCTGGCACGGTCGGTGGACCCCCTGGCACGACGGAGGAGCGCGACGAGGCCGACAGCCCGCGGGCGCGAGACGCAGCGGACGGCGCCGGCAACGGAGCGCCGCCGCCCGACGCTGGCAACGGTGCGCCGCCGCCCGACGCTGGCAACGGAGCGCCGCCGCCCGACGCCGACGTGGAGACCCCGGACGAGGTCCGGCCGGCGCCGGACATCGCCGAGAACGACGGTATGGCGCAGTCGCCGCAAAAGCGCCCGTCGAAGTCCCGCTCGCGCAACCGCCGCCACGGGAGGCGTCGCTGATGGGAATGCTTGCGTGGGTAATGATGGGACTCGCCATTTGGCACTTCACCATCTGGCTGCCAGACCACTTCTGGGGTGGGATCGTCGGCGCCCTCATTGGCGCCCTGATCGGTGCGGCGCTGTTCGGGTGGGCGATTCACGGCTTCAGCATCCCGGGCCGCCACGCCACGGATCTCGCGACCGCGCTGGAGGGGATCCCCGGAGCCCTGATCGGGCTGGCCGTGGTGTGGTTCGAAGGTGTCCGGCGCGAGCGTGTCACGGGCATCGGCCCGGAAATGGCCTGAAGGCGCCGCCGTCAGGCGCCGCCGACCGGACCAAAGTCTGCGCCAACTCCGCAACCAGACTGACAATTCAGCCTGCTAAGCGGCCGAATCGCCGCTGAAAGCCCCCGGTTCCGTCGGGACCGACACCTAGGCTGCCCGCCATGCCCGAGGCAGCCCTTCTTCGCTCGCAGCCGGTCGAGCCCCCGCGCTCGGAGGTAGCCCTTCATGTTGTGCCGACGCCGCCGCCCGTCGCGCCGCGGCTCGAGATTCCCGCCTACGACCTGACGGCCGCGCTCGCGCTCCGTCGCGAGCTCGGGATCAGCCACGTCCTGGCCCAGGTGCTGGTCCGGCGGGGAATCGTCGAGCCGGTGGCTGCCCGCGCGTTCCTGGAGCCTCGGGACGCGCACGAGCCGAGCGCGTTTGCGGGGATCAACCGCGCGCTGGCGGTGATCGAGCGGCACATCGCGCAGGGCAGCCGGATCATCGTGCACGGGGACTACGACGTCGACGGTGTGTGCGCCACCACGATCATGGTCCGCGCCCTGCGCGTACGGGGTGCGGACGTCGGGTGGTACCTGCCCGACCGTCTGGTGGACGGATACGGTCTCTCGCTCGGGACGGTCGGCCGCCTGGCCGAGCGGGGCACCGGCCTGCTGGTCACGGTCGACTGCGCGATCACGGCGGTCGACGAGGTTGCCGCCGCGCGGCGGGCCGGACTCGACGTGGTCGTCACCGACCACCACAACCCCCGGTCCGACGGCGTGCTGCCCGACTGCGAGATGGTCCATCCGGCCGCGTGCGGCTACCCGTGCCCCGAGCTGTGCGGCACCGCGGTCGCGTACAAGGTGGCGCAGGCGCTCGGGGCGAGCACCGCCGAGGCGGACCTAGAGCTGGTCGCGCTGGCCACGGTGGCGGACCTGATGCCGCTCGTGGGCGAGAACCGCCGGCTCGTGCGCGAGGGCCTGACGGCGCTGTCGCGCACCGCCAACCTGGGCCTGCGTGCGCTCATGTCGGTCGCGAACGTCGATCCCAGCGCGCTCGACACGCATGCGCTCGCGTTCCGACTGGCCCCACGGATCAATGCCGCTGGGCGGCTGCGGCGGGCCGACGCGGGGCTCGAGCTGCTGTTGACCGACGACGAGGGGCGAGCCGGCCAGATCGCCGATGAGCTAGACCGGGTCAATGCCGAACGGCGCGCGGTCGAGCAGCGGATCGTGTGGGAGGCGGAGGCGCTCGTCGCCGAACAGGGCGAGCGGCGGTCCTATGTGCTGGCCGGCGAGGGGTGGCATCCGGGCGTCGTGGGGATCGTCGCCTCGCGGGTGGTCGAGCGCCACCACCGCCCGGTGGTGGTCGTCGGCCTCGACGGAGACGAGGGCTCGGGCTCGGCGCGGAGCATTCCGGGGTTCGATCTGCTCGGCGCGCTGCATGCCACCGCCGAGCACCTGGAGCGCTATGGGGGCCACCGGGCCGCGGCGGGCATGACGATTCGCCGCGACCGGGTGGAGGCGTTTCGCGAGGCGTTCGAGCGCCACGCCGAGGAGGCCCTCCCCGACGAGCTGCTGGTCGCGCACGAGCGGGTCGACGCGATCGCCTCGGGGCGCGAGCTCGGCCTCGAACTGGCCGAGGAGCTCGAGCTGCTCGAGCCCTGCGGGATGGGCAACCCACGCCCGCGACTGCTGGTCCCGGGAGCGCGATTGCGCGATCTGCGTCCGATGGGGGAGGGCCGGCATCTGCGTTTCTCGGTTGGTTCGGGCGGGATCAGTGCGCGGGCGGTGGCGTTCGGCTGCGACGGCCGGCTTGGGGTCGAGCCCGGGGAGCCGGTCGACGCCACGTTTCGCCTGGAGCGCAACTTCTGGAGAGGGGCGGTCGAGGCGCGGCTGATCCTCGGGCACGCGCGGTCGTGCGCGCCCGAGCCGATCGAGGTGGTGGGCGAGGCGGAGGACTACCTGTCGGCGGTGCTCGGCGAGCTCGATCGCAAGGCCTCGCCGCCGGCAGGAGGGGCGGCGTCGCAAGGGGCGGGGTCAGCGGGACCGGTCATACCGCGCACGCGCACGGTGCTCGACCGTCGCGGCCACAGCCCACTCGCGGTGCTGGCCGACACGCTCACCGCGGGCGGGCGGGTGCTCGCCGTCTGTGCCGACACGGGGCGGCGGCTGGCCGGGTTGCAGCCGCGGACCGGTGGCTTCGCCCTGACCTCGTACCACGGACTTGGACGGGAGTGGTCGATGGCTGAGGGCTTCGTGCATCTGGTCGCGCTCGATCCTCCGTCCAGCACCGCGGCCGCGACGCTGCTCGATGCGGGCCGCGGCTTTACCCACTTGGCGTGGGGCGAGCCTGAGCTACGCTTTGCACAGCAGATGCACGAGCTGGAGTACGGTCTCCGCGCTCCGCTCGCGGTTCTCTACCGGACCCTCAGGGTGCGGGAGAGGGTGGCCGGCGAGGAGCTCGAGCACCTGCTCCGCGGAGACGGTCTGCACGGTCGCCCGGCTCATCTGGCGGCTCGGCTGATCAAGGTCCTCGCGGAGCTCGAGCTCGTCAGCCTCGATCGGGATCTGCCGGCCCTGGCGATTGCCGGCGATACGCCGACCAAGCTCGAGCACTCGCCGGCGTACAGGGTCTACGCTCAGCGGTATGAGGACGGACGACGATTCCTGAGCAGCGCAAACCATCTTCCAGGAGGCTGAGCCGGTCCCGAAAGGACGGGTCGAGCGGCCAGACGGCCGGGGACGGCTCTGGCTCGGCGCCGCTTGCGGCCTCGCGCCCACCGGTCGATCGCGTGGCGAACAACGACGGCCAGGCCGAGGTCGCGCACGCGGAGCTGACCGAGACCGAGCGGCGGCTGCTCGGCGATCTGTTTGCGATCGTCGAGGAGCACGCGCACGAGTCGGCCTTGCCGATCGATCGGGACCGGGTCGAGGAGGCGTTCGTCTACGCCTGCGTGCACCACGCCGATCAACGTCGGCAGTCCGGCGAGGACTTCATCGTCCATCCGGTCGGCGTGGCCAAGATCTGCGCCGGGATGCGCCTCGACACCGAGACCCTGTGCGCGGCACTCCTACACGACACGGTCGAGGACACCTCGGCTTCGCTCGAGGAGGTGCAGGAGGCGTTCGGCGAGGAGATCGCGGGCCTCGTCGACGGGGTGACCAAGCTCACCGGTCTGACCTTCCAGTCCCGCGACGAGGCGCAGGCCGAGAACTACCGCAAGATGATGGTCGCGATGGCCACCGACATCCGGGTCATCCTGATCAAGCTGGCCGATCGCCTGCACAACATGCGCACGATCTCGGCGATGACCAAGCAGAAGCAGATCGAGAAGGCGCGCGAGACGCTAGACATCTACGCGCCGATCGCCCACCGGCTCGGCATCCACGCGATCAAGTGGGAGCTCGAGGACCTCGCCTTCCAGACCCTGCACCCGCGTAAGTACAACGAGATCAAGGGGCTGGTCGCCCAGCAGCGGGCCGAACGGGAGCGCTACGTCAACCAGGCCGCGAGTTACGTGACCAAGGAGCTCGACGAGCTCGGCATCCACGCCGAGATCTCCGGCCGGGCCAAGCACTTCTACTCGATCTACGCCAAGATGACCAAGAAGGGACGCGAGTTCAACGAGATCTACGACCTGACCGCGATGCGCGTGATCGTCGACTCGGTCAAGGACTGCTACGGCGCGGTGGGGGTGATCCACTCCCTGTGGAAGCCGCTACCCGGACGCTTCAAGGACTTCGTGGCCATGCCCAAGTTCAACATGTACCAGTCGCTGCACACGACGGTCATCGGCCCCGAGGGACGACCGCTCGAGATCCAGATTCGCACCCGGGAGATGCACGACCTGGCCGAGTACGGAATCGCCGCCCACTGGATGTACAAGGAGGACGGGTCCGGGGCACTGAACCGAGGCAACGGGGCGGGGGTGGGTGGATCCGGATCAGACGGCAAGCTCAAGTGGCTGCGCTCGCTGCTCGACTGGCAGCAGGAGGAATCAGACCCTCGGGAGTTCATGGAGACCCTCAAGGTCGACCTGTTCGAGGACGAGGTGTTCGTGTTCACCCCCAAGGGCGAGGTCAAGTCGCTCGCGTCCGGCGCCACGCCGCTGGACTTCGCCTACGAGATCCACACCGACGTCGGCCACCGCTGCGTCGGCGCCAAGGTCAACGGGAAGATCGTCCCGCTCTCCTACCAGCTCCGGTCGGGTGACATCGTCGAGGTCCTGACCTCCAAGCGCGAGCGCGGCCCCTCGCGGGACTGGCTGGCGCTGGTCAAGACCACCCGCGCGCGCAACAAGATCAAGGCCTGGTTCAAGGCCGAGTCGCGCAAGGACTCCGAACACACCGGGCGCGAGCTGCTCCAGGACGCACTCAAGAAGCAGGGATTGCCGTCGCAGAAAATCGTCGGCTCGCCGCTCTTGGCCGACGTCATCCGCGAGATGGGCTTCCGCAAGGCCGAGGACTTCTACATCGCGCTGGGCGGGGCCAAGATCTCGGCCAAGGTCGTCGTCAACAAGATCATGCAGCGTCTCAAGCAGGGGGAGGCCGCCGAGTCCGAGCCGACCGCGGCCGACGACCTGCTGAAGACGCGCCGCAGGCGCTCGCGGGCCACCACCTCCTCCTCGCGGTTCGGGATCTCGGTTGAGGGGATCGACGAGGTGATGCTGCGCATGGCCAAGTGCTGCCGCCCGGTTCCGGGCGACCCGATCATCGGCTACATATCGCTCGGCCGCGGGATCACCATCCACCGCGAGGACTGCCCCAACGTGGCCGTCCTGCGCAAGGACCCCGAGCGGTTCACCGCGGTGGCCTGGGACGGCGACCCCGAAACCTCGTTCCGCGTCGAGATCGAGGTCGACGGGTGGGACCGCCACCGCCTGCTCGAGGACATGTCGCGGACCTTCGCCGAGGCGGGGATCAACATCCTCGAGGCGCGCTGCACGGTCAACCACCCGATGGTCAAGAACCGGTTCGTGGTCGAGGTCGGGGACACGCGCTCGCTCGACCAGGCGATCAACCGCCTGCGCAACATCGACGCGGTGTTCGACGCCTACCGGGTGACGCCGGCCGCGGCGTAACGCGCGCCCGGGACGGCCCGCGATGGGCGTAATCCATCGGCGCGCAGATTCGAGCCCCGGTGCCGCGTGGGAGGGCGTCGAGCCCCAGGCCTACGACGACCCGGCGTTGGCCGGCGTGCGAAAGCACGAGCTGATCGGCGAGGCCGAGGGCGCACGCGATTACCGCATGCGCTACTTCGAGGTTCCCCCGGGCGGCCGGACCGCGCGCGAGCGCCACGCCCACGACCACGGGGTGATGATCGTCGCCGGCCACGCTCGCGTGACCCTCGGTGACCGGACCTACGAGGTCGGCGAGGGTGACGTCGTCTACGTGCCCGGCGAGGAGTTGCACTGCTTCGAGACGCTGGGCGAGGCGGCGCTGGGGTTTGTATGCGTGATTGGTTCCCACCCACCCACCCCCGCCTCCCGGAGCCCTCGCTCCAGCGCCTCACCTTCCTAGGTCGGGGGGCTCTGAGCGCTGCGGTGGTGTGATCCGCACCGTGCGTGCCCGTGAGCCTCGGATCTTCGAGACGACCACGGCCTGTCCCGGGCCGAGCGTCTGGATCTCGTTCGGATCGATGATGAACCGCTCGACCCGACGGCGGGTGCCGTGGCCCGTGTCATAACCACCGAACAGTCCGCTCCCGGTCTGGTGCGTCTCGTCCCACACCATCTCGGTGCCGGCGATCCGCGCGATTGTTCGCGCCGACTCGGGCACTTCCTGGCGGTGGAAGATCTTGACCGCGGTGACACCGAGCACGAGGTCCCTCAGGCCGGCGCTGGCTCGCTCGAGGTCGACCAGCTCCTGCGTGGCGACGAACGCCCGCATCCCAGACTCGCGTCCACGCGCAAGGAGGGCGGCCACGTGATCGCTTCCGAGTCCCGAGAACTCGTCGATCCCGATCATGGCCGGCACGGGGGCATGCCCGGCCGACGGCTGGCCGAGGCGAACGCCCGACACCGCGACCAGATCCTGCACCGCCAGAGTGCCGATCTGGGCGGCGAGCTGACCGTAACGGCTCGAGTTCAGGCTGAACACGACCACCTCGGACCCAGACAGCGCTGAGAGTAGATCGATCGTGTCGGCACGCCGGCCGCCCGGGCTGCTCGACGCCCCGGCCGGCGGGGCGAGGTACGGACCGATATGCGACTCGGTCACGATCGCCAGGCGGGTCTGAAGGCCCCGGATCGCGCTCAGCTGATCGGGGGTGAGGCCGGCCCGGTAGTCCTGGACGCGCTCGCGCAGCGAGGAGTCGACATGGCGCAGGATGCCGGTCAGCCGGGCTGGATCCATCAGCTCGACGACCTCTTGCAGCGTCGGCGGTCGGTCGGGGTGAGCCGCGGTCAGAACCTGGAGGACGGTCTGCACGTAGCGCTCAGCGGCGCGCATGTAGTGCGGCTCGGTGAAGTGCTCGGTACGGATTAGCTTGTCCTTCAGCTCGGTCGCGTTGCCGTGTGCGAGCGGGTTCCAGTGGGCGCCGCCGTCGAGCGTCCACACCTTGATGGGCCGACCCGCGGCGGCGGCCGCGTCGGCCAGTTCGCGCACGAACGAGGGCGAGCCCTTCATGTCGATGGCCACCACCGGCCCGCCCCGGCGGACCTGGTCGGTGAGGATCGTGAGCAGCGTCGTCGTCTTGCCGGCGCCGCTGGCCCCGACGATCAGCCCGTGGGCCGACATCTCGTCGTAGCCCAGGCGCACCAGCCCGCCCCGGGCGTCGACGCCGAGCACGACCTCGTCCGGCCGGCGGCCCGGTCTCCCCAGCCGCGCGGCCACGAGGCGGGTCGCGAGCCGGGCGAAGCGCGCCGCCGCGACGGCGAGCACCGCTCCCGACAGCATGATCGCCACGGGCGCGGGCAGTGCCAACAGCAAGATGAACGCGGCGAGCGTCAGCCGGCGCCGCAGCGGGCTCCCGGGTTCCGGCAGTCTCACCGAGTCACCCCGGAAGCCCGCTCGAGCGCAAGTGGTCTCGCGGCCGCGGGCCGTGCCACCGTCAGGCGGACACGCCGCAGATGGACGAGGTCCGACACCCCTACCTTGCGCGCCGCGCGCTCGACTGACCGGGCGACCGTGTGGCTCTGGACGAGGTACACGACACCGGCGATCCGGGGGTCCGACCCGTACCCGGCAAGGATCGACTCGAGCCTCGTGCGGCCCTTGGTCGAGAGCTCGAACTCGAGGGCGACCCAACGACCATCGGCGGTCCGTAGCAGCAGGTCCGGGTAGTGCAACCGCTCTCGACCGCGCGGTCCCGTACCGCCGAGCCGTACTCCGAGCGTCTCGCTTGCGCGCGACTCACCCCCTTGCGACTCACCCGCGTGCGACTCACGATCGGCAGCGCCATCGCGCGAGCGAAGCGTCCGCTCGGCCAGGATCTCGCTCAGCGGGCCGAACGTCCCCCGCCGGGCGGCGAGCCACAGCCAGGCCAAACCGATGTCGTGCTCGTAGTTGTGAAGATCGAGGCTCGGCGTGGGCAGCGTGCTGCCGAGTGCCCGGAGCCCGGCGGCGGTGATCAGGTGCATAGGCGGCCGGCCCTTGAACACCGCGGCGCGTCTGGCGTAGCCACCGCCCGCGAGCCTGTCCAGGCGACGCTGCGCGGTCACGGGCGTAACTCCGAGCAGAGCCGCGGCGTGGTCGGGGAGCACGAAGCGGTGCTCGGAGAGGAACCTCAGCAGCTCGAGATCGGCGTCGGTCAGCGCCGCTCGGCGTGGCGGGAGCGCGCGGAACTTCGGAGGGGGATCGACCACCCTCCAAAGAGCCTCGAGCGGGGGATTTCCTCCCCCCGCGAACCTGCTTCCTCAGAGCCCGGGGTGGGGGAGCGAGTTCGTGTTCACGACCTCGAAGTCTCGCCCGGTCAGCCGGTCAAGCAGGTGCAGCGCGTCGTTGTTCCAGCCCCGGTCGGGCGCGCCCGAGATGAACCAGGGGGAGCCGTTGTCGGCCAGGATCATCCCGTAGCGCTTGAGCGCCTCGGCGACCACGCGGGCCTGGTACGGGAGCCCCGAGATGTTGACGCTCGCCTTCAGCCTGACCCGCAAGCCCATCGGCGGGAGGTTCGGACCCGTGCAGGTCGAGGCCTCGTGCCGCGCCGGATAGACATAGCGCGGCGCAGTGCACGGCGCCGTGAAGCGCAGCGCGTGATCGATGTTCCCGGCGGCGAGTTCCGAGTACCGAGCGAGGCCGGGCAGGATCGGGAGGCCGGCGGCGTCGGCCGACGTCCAGCCCGCCGGACGCAGGTGGTCGGAGCGCAGGTTGAAGATCGCGCCCGACCCGGCCGTCCAATCGCGCCCGCCGTCGTGCGGGTAGGCCGCGAACAGCTCGTAGTCGGTGCACGTGTCGCGGTCGACCACGATCACGTGCCGGTCACCCGTCGAGCCATAACCGCCCTCGATCGGCACGCCCTTGGGCAGCGGGTAGGGTCCCTTGTCCGATTGCGAGGAGTACTGGAAGTGCACCGGCACCTTCGGCGTGCTCGACGAGACGACCGTGTAGGGGATGCCGATCGGCTCGCCGTCATACAGCCCCGAACCGAAGTCAGGGTGGACGGGATCATTCAGTCCGATGCTCGCGATCAGGGCGGCCGAGTCCTTGGCCACGGGAAGGCGGTCGACCCGCTGGTTCCAGGGGTTGTCGGCCGGGAAGACTGGGCAGTTCGGCGCTGCCGGGAGCGGGTGCGCCGACACCAGCGCGGGCACCGCGATCAGCGTCGCAGTGGCGCAAACGGCGAGTCCGGCCAGGGCGGTCGCGAGCCGGCGCAACTCTCTAAGACACCACGGCGAAGCCGTTTGGCGTCACGCCGAAGGCGGCTTCCGCGACGTCGCCGATGTAGTCGCCGTCGACCTGGAGGGGGAGGGGGCGCTCGTCTAGCGAGCGGACCCGCAGATCGCGCACGCCCGAGAACGGGTGGACATGACGGTGGCGGCTGACCCTGAACTGGCTGGAGAGCGAGCGGGCGATGATGGGGACGACGTCGATCGGACGGGCGCGGTCGAGCACGAGGGCGGCCAGATCTCCGCTGTGCAGCGCGGCCCCCTCGGCCATCTCGACCGGCCGCTCGCCGAAGTACGTGTACGGCGTCGTGTTCTGCACTATCACCGTCACCCCCGCGACGGTCTCCCCGGCGAGCTCGGCCTCGAGCCGGGGTGGATGGACCAGATAGCTGCGCGCGAACGTCTGCACGCTGGTCGACGTGTAATACCACTCGCCGAAGCGAGCCTTCAGCCGGGGGTGCGCGTCCACCCGCTCGACCACGCTCGCGTCGAGCCCGATGCCGGCGGAGAACAGGAACTTGCGCTGCTCCACCCAGCCGATGTCGACGCGCCGCGGGTGCCAGTCGTCGGCCATCAGCAACAGATGCTCGGTGGCGTCGACCACGTCGGTGGGTATGCCGAGCATCCGGCAGTACACGTTGGCGCGGCCGCCCGGGAGGCAGCACAGCGGGGTGTTCGAGCCGGCCAGGCCGTTCGCCGCCTCGTTGACGGTGCCGTCCCCGCCGAACGCCACCACCACGTCGTAGCCCTCGCGAGCCGCCTCGCGCCCGAGCTCGGTGGCGTGGTTGCGCCCGTTGGTGTCGATCGCGTCAACCTCGTAGCGGCCCCGCAGCGCGTAGACGACGAGATTCTTGAGCCGGTCCGACACGGTGGTCGCGTACGGGTTGACCACGATCAGCATGCGCCGGCTGGGCGCGCTGCGACCGAGGGCAAGCGTCGCCTCGAGGCGCTCGAGCGGATCAGTGGACGTGGCGGTCATGGCGATGCTTGAACACCGAGATCATGCCCTGGTTACCGGATCACCCACCCGTCGATCCGAACATCGGGCCACTCAAGTCCGCTCGAAGTCTGACGAACGTCTGGATATACTGCGCTGAACATAGCTGTACGCATCAAGAGGGGTGGAGGGACTGGCCCTATGAAACCCCGGCAACCTCCCGCAAGGGAAAGGTGCCAATTCCATCAGGCTCCAACAACAGGCCTGGGAGATGTGGATAGGGCGGCTCCTCAACCTCCGACCCGGACCACTGACCCCGGCGGAGGTTTTTTCATATGCCGCCAGAGTCTCTGCTGTGCAAGGAATGTAAGACGAGCTATCCGCTCGACGCGCGCTACGTTTGCGAGCTTTGCTTCGGGCCGCTCGAGGTCGCGTATGCCCCGCGGCCGACCGATGACCCGGCAGCGCTGCGCCGCCGGATCCAGGCCGGCCCGCACTCGCTGTGGCGCTACAGCGACTTCCTGCCGGTGCAGGCCCCGCCCCAGGGCGTGCTGCCGGCCGGGTGGACGCCGCTGCTGAGGGTCGACCGGCTGGCCGCCGAGCTCGGGCTCCGCGAGGTGTGGATCAAGAACGACGCCGCCAACCCGACCCACTCGTTCAAGGACCGTGTGGTGTCGGTGGCGCTCGCCCGAGCCCGCGAGCTCGGCTTTGAGACCGTCGCGTGCGCGTCGACCGGCAACCTGGCGAATGCCGTGGCCGCCCACGCCGCGGCGGCCGGCCTGGAGTCCTATGTGTTCATCCCGCACGACCTCGAGGAGCAGAAGGTGCTCGCCACCGGCGTGTACGGGACCAACCTGGTCTCGGTGCGGGGAAACTACGACGACGTCAACCGCCTGTGCACAGAGCTCTCGGCCGAGCACGACTGGGCGTTCGTGAACATAAACATGCGGCCCTACTACTCGCAGGGTTCGAAGACGCTCGCGTTCGAGACGGCCGAGCAGCTCGGATGGGAGCTGCCCGACCGGGTCGTAGCGCCGATCGCGTCGGGTTCCCTGTTCACCAAGATCGCGCGCGGGTTCGAGGAGTGGATCGAGGCCGGACTGCTCGACGGCCGCCTGCCGACGTTCAACGGCGCCCAGGCCACGGGTTGCTCTCCGGTGGCGAGCGCCTTCGAGGCCGGGCAGGACTTCTGCCGGCCGGTCAAGCCGGACACGATCGCCAAATCGCTGTCGATCGGGAACCCGGCCGACGGTCCCTACGCGCTCGACCTCGCCCGCCGGACTGGAGGGTCGATCGACGCGGTAACCGACGACGAGATCCGCGAGGGCATCAAGCTGCTGGCGCGCACGACCGGAATCTTTACCGAGACCGCCGGCGGCGTGACCGTGGCGGTCCTGGCCAAGCTGGCCGCCCGCGGCGACATCGATCCCGACGAGCGCGTGGTCGCATACATCACCGGCGAGGGCCTGAAGACCCTCGACGTGGTGCGCGGGATGTTCGAGAAGTGGGAGATCGAGCCGACCGTCGACGCCTTCGAGCAGGCCGCCGAACGTGTCGTCGCGGCGGCGTGATATGACTGAGCGCGCAATGGCAGTCACGGTCAAGATCCCAACCCAGCTCCGCGCCGCCACCGACGGCGAGGCGACCGCGAGCGTCGACGGCGCCACGGTCGGCGAGGTGCTCGACGCGCTGTACGAGCGCTTCGGCGAACTGCGCAGCCGCATCGCCGAGGACGGCGGCCTGCGGCGGTTCGTCAACGTGTACGTCGGCAGTGAGGACATCCGCTTCCTGGACGGCCTCGAGACGCCCGTTTCCGACGGCGACGAGGTGACCATCCTGCCGGCGGTCGCCGGCGGCTGATCCCGCCGCTCTCCCCCGCGGGGGCAATTTCCAGCATCAGCGGACGACGATCGTCCCGGCGCAGGATTTTGCCTCGTCACGGGGCAAGATCCTGCCGCCAGCGGCACGCTGACGCTGGAATGGTGGAATTTGCCCCTCCGCGACGGCCGGTATGGAGATCCCGCCCGTCCCGGTCGTGATCGGGATCGTGATCGGCACGAGCTCCGGCGCCCAGACCCATTCCTCGCCCCAACCCTGCAGCTGAACCAGGCCCCATCACCGGCCACGGCGACCTCGGCGGCCCGCACCCAGCCCGCGATTCCGGGCGGATCGGGGTCGCTCGTCGCGCTCCTGCTCTGCTGCATCCTTGCCCTGTCGGCGCATTCGCCGCACGCCATTCAGGGATGGACCGGAGGTACCCGGATCGCGATTCATTCGACGCCCGAGGTCGCGAGCATCGGCGAGGCCGCCAGCCACGGCTGCGTTCGGGTCACGCTCGCCGAGGGGCAGTGGCTGCTTGATCACATACCGCTCGGTACCCCCACGCTGATCTCGACCTAAACGCTTTTCGCGCATTTGGCGTCGGGTACTCACGAAGTACGTACCCAGAACGAGCACGAAAGGAGCCTTAGCCATGGCTAACGAGCTCAAGGGCAAGCACGTGGCGTTCCTGTTCACGGACGGCGCCGAGCAGATCGAGGTGACCGAGCCGCTCGACGCGGTCCGCGGGGCGGGCGCCGAGGTCGACATCGTCTCGCTCGACACGGGTGAGGTCGAGATGTGGCAGCACTTCGACAAGGGCGACAAGATCAAGGTCGACAAGGCCGTCTCGGAGGCCAGGGCGTCCGACTACGACGCCCTCGTCTTGCCCGGTGGCGTCGCGAATCCCGACCAGCTGCGCGCCAACAAGGACGCGGTGAAGTTTGTCCGCGACTTCTTCCAGCAGGACAAGCCGGCCGGAGTCATCTGCCACGGCCCTTGGATGCTGGTCGAGACCGGCGTCGCGAAGGGGCGCAAGGTGACGTCCTGGCCGAGTCTCCAGACCGACCTGCGCAACGCCGGCGCCGAGTGGGTCGATCAGGAAGTCGTGGTCGACAACGGACTGGTGACCAGCCGCAAGCCTGATGACCTGCCGGCGTTCTGCGCCAAGATCCTCGAGGAGTTCGCCGAAGGGAAGCACGCGCACAAGGCGGCCTAACGGGGCCTCGCTTCGCTCCGCGTCCGTGGGACCGCCTTGCCTTTGGCGGTGACCGCTGTACTTAAGTATTTACTTCTGCTATGCTTGCATTCGTAAGCAAAAAAGGAGTAGCAAAATGGAGTCGAATATCACTCCCAATCCGCAGTCAACGCAGATCACGGTTGACGTCCCGGAAGACCGTGTGGCCGAGTTTCATGCGTTCTTCGCGCGTTTCCTGGCCGGGCCGGGTGCCCGCCGCCGTGGGCGCCACGGACGACACGGACACGGACACGGTCACGGGCATCACGGTCGCGGTTGCGGGCACCGTCACGAGCGTGCCGAGCAGCCCGAGGCGACCGCCGAGACGACCGAGATCTGATGGCCGACAAGCAGGTCACGGTGGCCGTCCCCGAGGAGCGGGTGCCTGAGTTCTACGCCTGGTTCGCCACGTTTCTGGCGTCCGAGCCTGGAACGGGGTGGCCGGGCGCTCAATCTCAAGGAGGGGGGCGTGGCCGCCGTGGCCCGCGAGGGTCGCGCCGACACCACGATGTCCACGCCTGGTCGGCGGATGACGCCGACCAGGCGGCTTGGCTTTACCGCAAGCTCGCGCCTCCGGCGCGCGAGCTGTTCGATCTTCTGGCGGGCAGTCCCGGCACCCGAGTCGGTGGCGAGCAGCTGGCCAAGCAGCTCGACCTCGACAAGGGCGCCCACGGCGTCGCCGGCATCCTCGCGTGGCCAGGCCGATACTCGCGCCACCTGAACCGCGTCATGCCGATCGCGACCGAGGGCCGCGCCGACGGAGGGACGGACTACTACATGGATCCGGAGACGGCCGAGCTGTTCCAGACCGCGCGCGAGCGTCCGTCCCGGCACCTTTAGCTTCTGGTTCAGCCCTCCGCGACGTCCTCGTCGCGCAGTCCCGAAGTCCCGGCGGCGAGGACGGCCAGCCGATCCGGGGTCGTGAGCCGCGCGGGAGAGGGATCGGCGGCGGCCTGCGCCGCGATCCGGTCGAGGCCGAGCCGCCGGGCCGATCCGACCACGATCGTGTTGCCGCTCCGGCCTCCCAGCGCCCACACACGCGTATACGCCGCCGACAGTCCGGCGGCGACGAGGTACACCTCGCCGGCGGTGCGATCATCGAGCACGTTCACGAGCGCCAAAGGGGCGACTCGGGCCACATCCAAGAGCGCCTGAACCGTGATGAGCCGCCGCGGCACGGTCGCGCCGACAAACGCGTCGATCGCCACCGCGTCCCAGGATGCCGCCGCTTGGCGGGCCACAAAGGCGCGCCCTTCAGCCACGCGCACTCGCAGCCCGGGCGTCCGCCGCAGGCCGAGATGCTCGCGGGCGAGGGCGAGCACCTCGGGATCGACTTCGCACACCTCCTGACGTCCGGGGTGGGCGCGGTCCGAATCTTCCGCGGCGAGCGCTCGGGCCAACGCACACGCCCCGCCGCCGACGTGGATCACCCGCCGCGCGCGAGCCGCCCGCAGCACGAGCCGCATCCACCGCATGTAGTCGAACTCGAGGTGGGACGGATCGGCCAGATCGACGTAGGAGGCCTCCATTCCGGCCTGGATGAGCAGGCGGCCGGAGGGGCGCAGCCGATCGCGTTCGACGACCAGGTCTCGCCGTCGAGCGACCACCGTCGGTGTGGCCCGGGCGCGGGACATCCCGCCAAAGGCTGCCAGGCCGGGGCGCCGCCGCAACGCGCCGCCGACAAATCCAAGTCCGCCGCGAGCGCTCCTACCCTCCTACCTCCCAGGCATGAGCAGCGTTCGCGCCCCAGTCGCCCCTAAGTTGAGCCTCGCCCGCGCCCGGCGGATCGCACTCGCCGCGCAAGGCTTCGGTCGGCCGCGGCCCGCCGGGCCGCCGAGCGCCGCTCGGATCGCGAAACTCGTGGCCCAGCTCGGTCTGCTCCAGCTCGACTCGGTCAACGTTTTCGAGCGATCGCACTACATGCCGGTGTTCTCGCGTCTGGGGCCGTACGACAAATCACGGCTCGACCGGATCGCCGGCCACGGAACCGGTCGTATCGACCGGCGGCTGGTCGAGTATTGGGCCCATGAGGCGTCTCTGATCCCGATCGAGCTCCATCCTCTGTTCCGGTGGCGGATGGCGGACGTCGACCGCGAGGCGTGGGGGTCGATCTCCCGAGTGGCGCGCGAGCAGCCCGAGCTCGTGGCCCAGACGCTCGAGCTGGTCGCACGGGAGGGACCGATCCGGGCGAGAGATTTGGCCCCCGCCCACCCCGTCCGTCCTCCGCCGCAGCCGGGCCATATGTGGAACTGGCACGAGGGCAAGGTCGCGCTCGAGCACCTGTTCTTCACCGGGCGGATCGGTGCCGCGCGCCGGGTCAACTTCGAGCGGCTGTACGACACGATCGAGCGGGTGCTGCCGCCCCAGATTCTCGAGCAGCCGACGCAGAGCCAGGACGAGGCTCAGCGCGCGCTCTTGCGCATCGCCGCCGGAGCCCTCGGCGTGGCCACCGAGCCTGACCTCGGCGACTACTTCCGCCTGCCGCGGGGGGACTCCAAGGCGCGCGTCGCGGAGCTCGTGGCCGCCGGCGAGCTGCTCCCGGTCGAGGTCGAGGGTTGGGCCGCGTCGGCCTACCTGTGGCCCGCGGCACGTCAGCCGCGCAAGCTCCATGCCCGGGCGCTGCTCTCGCCGTTCGATTCCCTGATCTGGTTTCGCCAGCGCACCGAGCGGCTGTTCGGCTTCCGCTATCGCATCGGGATCTACACTCCGGCGCCCCAGCGGGTCCACGGCTACTACGTGCTGCCGTTCCTGCTCGGGGATCGCCTGGTGGCGCGTGTCGATCTCAAGTCCGACCGCGGCCGGGGCGCCCTGCTCGTCCAGGGCGCGTACGCGGAGGCTGGGGTTGACGGCTCCTACGTCGCGGGCGAGCTCGCCGACGAACTGCGCCTCGTCGCGGGCTGGCTCGGCCTGAACGAGGTCGTCGTTATCCGCCGCGGCGACCTGGCCGGCGAACTCGCCGCCCGCATCGCGTGATGACTGACTGAGCCCGCGAGCGCGTGCGCCGGGCGATTAAAGGGCAGCCTTGGGTCAGCATGTCGGATTCGAAGATCAACCCGGGTGTCATTTACAAGGCGGTCCTGCTCGCGTTCGGCCTGGTCATCGCCGCGATGATCTTCCGCGATCTGATCAGCCTCGTCCTCGGGGTGCTGATCGTCGTGATCATTGCCGCGCCTTTGTCGGCGTTCGCGGATTTCCTGCAGCGCTGGTACGTTCCCCGCGCGATTGGGGCGGCCGTTGGCCTCCTGCTCGGCCTCGCTGTGCTCGGTGGTCTCGTGGCGCTCGTGGTTCCGGTGTTCACCCGCGAGGTCAACCACTTCGCGGCGTCGCTGCCCGCCATCGGCGAGTCCCTGAGCCGGCGGCTCGGCCGCTTGACGGGATCCTCGCCGGCTCACATCACCGCTCAGGTCCAGCATTTCGTCACGGGCTACACGCGTGACCCGTCCAAGCTGCTCGGACCCGTCGCCTCGGTCGGCGCGAGCATCGCCGCGGTCGTGGGGGCGATCATCGTGGTCCTCCTGACTGCGCTCTACACCGCGATTCACCCCGATCCGCTTGTGAACGGGATGATCCGGGTCTTTCCGCCCCAGCGCCGCCCGCACGTGGTGCACATCCTCGGTCGGCTGCGGATCGCCTACCTGGCCTGGCTGCGCGGCCTGGTCGTGGGCATGCTCGTGCTCGGCGTGCTCACCTATGTGGGATTGGAGCTGGTGGGGCTGCAATTCGCCGCGTTCTTCGCGGTGTTTACCGCGTTCGCGATGATCGTGCCCTACTTCGGCGCGCTGGCCAGCTCGATCCCGCCGATCCTCTTCGCGCTCACCGTCTCGACCCAGGAGGCCGTGCTGGTGGCCATCGTCTACGTCGTCGCCCACCAGGTCGAGAGCAATCTGATCCAGCCGCTGGTGGTGGCCCGGACGGTCAAGCTCCATCCGGCGGTCGTCGCGATCGGGGTGTTGGCGGTCGAGCAGCTGTTCGGATTCATTGGGCTGCTCGTTGCCGTGCCGATCCTGGCCACGCTCACGATCCTGGTCGACGAGCTGTGGGTCAAGCCGCTCGAGCGCGGCGAGGCGCGCGCGCCGGTCGAGCAGATCCGCCGGTCCGTGTCTGAGGGGCTGGCGGTCAGAGCTCGGCGCTGAGCCCCGCGTGTGTGTGCGGACCGTCTCGCTCGGGTAACCCGCAAGCATGGCCGAGATCGATCCAGAGACCGATGCAGACCGCCTGGCAGACGAGCTCGAGCAGGAAGCCAACGATCTCGAGCGTCGCAGTGAGGAACTGGGGCAGCGAATCGAAGAGGCCTCGCAGGAGTGGGAGCGCAAGCGCTCCGATCCGAGCGTTCCCGGCGCTCCGCCGCCGGATGCGAGCGAGGACGAGCAGGCGCGTTAGCCGCGTCACGGCCGGGTAGGGACTGGAGCGGTGCACCTATGGAGTCCGGCCCAGGGCCTGATCGACGCCCGGTCGGAATATGACCACCTGTTCTCGGTCTGCGTCCCCATCGCGATCGGCGCCTTCACGCTGATCGTGTTCGTGGCGTTCGCGGCGGTCGTGATCTGCCGGCGCCGCCCGCTCGAGCGGGCGCCGGTCCGGCGGCAGGAGCGCAATCCGCTTCAGGGCTCGTATGCGGTGTTCTTGGTGTGCGTGGCCGCGCTCCTGCTCTACCTGGCCGTTACGACCGAGCGCCATTTCGACACGGTGGCCGACCAGCACCACCCCTCGGTGGTGATCAAAGTCCTCGCGTCGCACGCGAACCCGAGCCGAATCTCGGAACGGCTCCGAGGCGCGCGCCTCAGCCGCTGACGCTGCGTGGAATCCGGTCTCCGTCGCGCACCATGATCTGCACGAGCTCCGATCCGTCGATCCGCTCGGCGGTCAGCTCGTCAGCCAGTCCCCCGACCTGTGCCCGAAGGTCCTGAGCGGCGCCCGCGCGCAGCGGGCCGATGGTCAGCTCGAGCTGCTGTCCGCTTGCGGTTAGGGCGAAGCTGACGCGGCCGCTTGAGGCCGTCGAGAGAACGTGCTCGGCGATCATCCGCGTGAGCAAGAAGACGTCGGAGAAGCGCTCGAGTGAGAAGCGGGAGCGCGCGGTCAGCGCGCTGGTGAGCGGCTCGAGCACGTCGCCCAGCAGCTGGGCCGGAAGCAGCGTCACGACCACATCACCCGAGAGGCCACGCCGCCACGGCGTCCACGCCTCGAGGTCCTCGCTCTCCTCGAGCTGCGCGAGCAGATCGTCGCGGCGCGAGTCGTGGCGGATGTCGAAGCTCATCCGCACCTCGGTTCCACTCCCGGGGGCGGTCAGGAACTCGGCCCGGTCGGCGAGCGCGTTGATCAGGGGGAGGCCGACCCGCAGGTGGTCGCCGGTCGGAGCCAGCTGCTGGAACCCGCCGCCCCAGTCGCGCACGCTCACCTCGACGCTCTCGAGCATGACCTCGAGCCGCACCGCGATCGCGCCGCTCTGGCCGCGGTAGGCGTGGTCCACAGCGTTGTTGCACGCCTCGCTGACGGCCGTCTTGAGGTCGTCCACCAGTTCCGGGCGCAGGAGGAAAGGCTTGCCCAGAACACCGAGTGCGGCCCGTACGAGGCCCGCGCTGTCCGGCCGGCTATTCAGGCGCAGGTTGAGGATCCCCGGCCGTCCCGAAAGCATGCCGGAGTGCTTCCCGGTGCGGCCGATGGGGAAACGGATCCCGTCCGCCCCCCACCCGTACACGCCCGGCCGGCCGCGCGCGCTGGCGCCGCGTGAATGTGCGTCAACTGGTGGCGCGGGCGTCGCCGGCGATGCCGCGGCGGGGCGCCCCCAGCCGCGTGGAGGCCGGGAGCCCGACGACGAGGCACAGGATGCAGCCGATCAGCATTGCGCCGTGGACGGTTGAGGCCTCGATGCCGCCCGCGAGCGCGGCCCCGCCGAGGCCTGCGCCGATTCCGGCGCCGAGCAACCGTCCGACCGACAGGATGGCCGACGTCCGTCCGTGTAACGAGAGCGGCGTCGCGTTCAACGCCGCGCGCGAGGTGGGCACGAACAGCATCCCGAGGCCCAGTCCGACCGGCACGAGCGGGAGGATCGTGACCGGGTCGTCGAGCGGCATGCCGGGGATGGCCAGGAGTGCCAGACCGCCGGCGGCGAGAACGAAGCCGAGCATCGCGGGCAGTCGCTCGCCGTGCTCATCGACGAGCCGACCGGTCAGTGGCGCGGCCGCCCCGACGAGCAGCGCGACGATCACGAGTGCCGCCGAGGCGCCCAGCGCCGAGTAGCCCGCGGCTCGCTGGAGATACTGCGAGGCGAGGTAGAAGCAGCCGATCATCACCGCGAAGGTGAGCGCCGCGATGAGCGTGGCCGCCATCACCACGCGGTTGAGTGCGGGGGACTGGGGCTTGTCGGGGGCCTCGCCGGCGTGGAGCGTCGCGGGCACCTCGCGCGCCACCGCCGCCGCGGCGATCAGCGTCAGCGGGACGAGCGCCCACCACGCCGCGCGCCAGCCCAGAGAAACCGTCAACAGGCCGCCGAGCAGCGGCCCGACCAAATTCGAGACGCCGGCGCTCGCGCCCCAGATCCCCAGCGCGCTGCCGCGCCGCTCGGGGGGGAAGCCGCTGACTGCACCGGCGAGCGCGGCGGGGCTGACCAGTCCGGCGCCCGCGCCCTGGATGACCCGTGTGGTGATTAGCGCGCTGATGCTCGACGTCAGCGCGCCGGCGCCGGCCCCTACCGCAAACACCGCGAGACCAACGAGCGCCAGCCGGCGTGCCCCGAACCGGTCGACCAGCGCTCCTCCGGGTAGCAACACGATTGCGTAGGCGCCGAAGTAGGCGCTGAGCACGATCGCGGTCGACGCGCTCGACACCCGCAGCCCGTGCGCCACGGACGGCAATGCCACCGTTATCAGCGTCCCGTCGAGCTGCAGCAGTGCTGCCGCCCCCGTGCAGGCGAACAGCCGCATCCACGCCTCCCGAGACACCTCCCCGCCGGGGTGGGATCGTCGGGGTCGGGAGTGGCGGCGCATAACGCAACGCCAGAATAGCGACGCCCGCGCGGCGGATTCCGCGCGGGCGCCGGACGGCGAGAAGAGGCGGGGCGGGGGTCCGCCCTAAGCCGTCTTCTTCTCCAGGTTCGCGACCTCTTGGGCCTTGCGGTCGGCGCGCTCCTGGTCGCGGGCCAGCTCGTCCTTGGCCTCGCCCTTGCGCTCCTCCTGCTTGCCCTCGCGATGAAGCGAGGGATCACCGGCGATATCGCCGGCCGCCTGCTTGAGCTTGCCAGAGACCTTGTCTGTAAGACCCATGTCCTGACTCCTCTCGTTCGTCAGTCGGTATGTGCCCCGGCCCTTGGTTGGGCGCTACCCGCGTGCCCGCCCGGCAAACGACGGGCAATTCCGGGTAGTTGCCAACCGTGAGCGAGGACAAATACCCGCCGATCGGCGATTACGCGCTGATCGGCGACTGCCATAGTGCGGCGCTCGTCTCGCGCGAGGGCTCGATCGAATGGTGCTGTCTGCCGCGCTTCGATTCCGGCAGCGCCTTCGGCCGCCTGCTCGACCGCCGGCACGGCGGCCACTGCTCGATTCAACCGTCCGGCGGTGACTCCTGGGACTACGTACGCACCTATTTGGACGACACGCTGGTGCTCGAGACCACGCTGCTAGGCCCGACCGGCGAGGCCAGGCTGCTCGACTGCTTCGCGGTTGACGGCACCCCGCAACAGACCGAGGCGCGGCGGATCCTTCGGGTGGTCGAGGGCGTGCGCGGTTCGGTCGAGTTCGCGGTCCAGGTGGCGCCGCGGTTCGACTACGGCCAGGTCCGGCCCTGGATCCGCCGGCACGGGCATCGCCTGCACTCAACGATCGGGGGCAACGATGCGCTGCTCGTCTACTTCGATCAGGAGCTCCAGGAGGATCCTCGCCACGAGCTGAGCGCTCGCTTCACGGTCGGGCCGGGGGATCGAGTGCGCCTCGCCTTGACCTACTGCGCCCCCGAGCACATCGACGCCGAGCCGCCCCGGGAGCCCGACCCGCGGCACCTCGACCAGCTTATGGACGACACCGTCGCGTGGTGGCGGGAGTGGGCGTCCTCGCTTCGGCTCGGTACTCGCGACGAGCCAGCGGCGCGCCGCTCGGGGATCGTGCTCAAGGCCCTCACCTACGCGCCCACCGGGGCCGTGGCAGCGGCGCCGACGACGTCGCTTCCCGAGGCCGTCGGGGGCCCGCGGAACTGGGACTACCGGTTCGCTTGGGTGCGCGACTCGAGCTTCAGCTCGCGGGCGCTGGCCGAGCTGGGCGCCGTGGAGGAGGCGGACGCGTTTCGCGCATTCATCATGCGCTCGGCGGCGGGCCATGCAGGAGACCTCCAGGTCGTCTACGGAGTGGGCGGGGAGCGGCGGCTGCGCGGCGACGTGGTTGAAGGGCTCGGGGGATACCGCCAGTCCGCCCCGGTCCGCCTCGGCAACGACGCCGCTGCGCAGACCCAGCTCGACGCCTACGGCGAGCTCGTCAACCTGACGTGGCGCTGGCACCGCCGCGGCCACTCGCCAAGCGACGACGACTGGCGCTTCCTGGTCTCGCTGATCGACCACGCGGCTGAGCAGTGGTCTCAACCGGACAAGGGAATCTGGGAATGGGCTGGGGACCCCCAGCACTTCGTCCACTCAAAGGTCCTGTGCTGGTCGGCGCTCGACCGCGGGATCCGTCTGGCCGACGAGTGCATGCGGCGCGCCCCGGTGCGGCGCTGGAAAAAGGCCCGCGACGAGCTGCGCGAGACGATCGAGCGGCGCGGCTACGACCGCAAGCGCGGGGTGTACGTGCAGGCGTTCGGTCGCAGCGAGCTGGATGCGGCGCTGCTTCTGCTTCCGACGGTCGAGTACGTGGCCTGGGATGACGAGCGCATGCAGCGCACGGTCGCGGCGGTGCGTGAGGAGCTCGACGCGGGCGACGGCCTCGTCTACCGCTACCGGCGCGACGACGGCCTGGAGGGCGACGAGGGGGCGTTCCTGCCCTGTTCGTTCTGGCTGGCCGAGTGCCTGGCCCGCGCCGGGGACCTGGGCGAGGCGCGCGCCGTGTTCGACCAGACCGTGGCTCGCGCCAACGACCTCGGTCTGTTCTCGGAGGAGATCGACCCCCGGTCGGGTGAGCTGCTCGGCAATTTCCCGCAGGGCTTGACGCACCTCGCCCACATCGATGCGGCGGTGGCGCTTGCCGAGGCCCAGGACCGCGTGTAGGCAGTCTGACCCGGTCGGTTAACCGCTCTGGCAACCGGGTAGCAGCAAAGCAAGACGCGGGCAGACGAGGAGAGGAAGAGAGCGCATGAGTGCAACGGTCGGCGACTATCTGCTGGAACGCCTCACCACGTGGGGCATCAGGCGCATCTACGGCTATCCGGGCGATGGGATCAACGGGATCTTGGGCGCATTCGAGCGCTCGACAAACGGGAACGCGAGCAGCCGTCCGGAGTTCATCCAGGTCCGTCACGAGGAGATGGCCGCGTTCATGGCCTGCGCCCACGCGAAGTTCACCGGCGAGCTCGGCGTCTGCATGGCCACCTCCGGCCCCGGCGCTGTGCACCTGCTCAACGGGCTCTACGACGCCAAGCTTGACCACCAGCCCGTGCTCGCGATCGTCGGCCAGCAGGCCCGCGCCGGCATGGGCGGCAACTATCAGCAGGAGATCGACCTCCAGAGTCTGTTCAAGGACGTCGCCCACGAGTACGTCGAAGTGGCGATGGTCCCGGCCCAGATCCGCCATCTGATCGATCGAGCCTGCCGAATAGCGCTGGCCGAGCGCACCGTGACCGCGCTGATCATCCCGAACGACCTCCAGGACGCCGACGCCGTCCCGGAGCCGCCGAACAAGCACGGCACGGTGCATTCCGGCCCCGGCTACCAGCGGCCGCGGGTGCTGCCCGCCGATGCCGACCTCGACCGCGCCGCGGCGGCGCTCAACGCGGGCAGCAAGGTCGCGATGCTCGTCGGCCAGGGCGCCCTGCATGCCTCCGACGAGGTGGCGCAGACCGCCGACGTGCTCGGCGCCGGAGTGGCCAAGGCCCTGCTGGGCAAGGCCGTCCTCCCCGACGACCTCCCGTTCGTGACCGGGTCGATCGGCCTGTTGGGGACCAAGCCCAGCTGGACCCTCATGCAGGACTGCGACACGCTGCTGATGGTCGGCTCGAGCTTCCCCTACTCGGAGTTCCTCCCCCAGGAAGGTGAGGCCCGCGGGGTCCAGATCGACATCGACGGCAAGATGCTCGGGATTCGCTACCCGATGGAGGTCAACCTGGTCGGCGACAGTGCCGAGACGCTGCGGGCCTTGATGCCGCGGCTCGAGCGCAAGGAGGATCGCGGCTGGCGGGAGAAGATCGAGGGCGAGGTCGCCGAGTGGTGGAACCTGATCGAACACCGCGCGCAGCTGGCGGCCGACCCGATCAACCCCCAGCTGGTCTTCCACGAGCTGTCCAAGCGCCTCCCGGACGGAGCGATCCTAAGCTCCGACTCGGGTTCGTCCGCGAACTGGTACGCCCGCGACATCAAGCTGCGCAAGGGCATGATGGGGTCGCTGTCGGGGACGCTGGCCACGATGGGGCCGGGCGTGCCGTACGCGATCGCCGCCAAGTTCGCCTACCCGAGCCGGCCCGTGGTGGCGATGGTGGGCGACGGCGCGATGCAGATGAACGGCATCAACGAGCTGATCACGATCGCCAAGTACCGCCATCTGTGGGCCGACCAGCGGCTGGTCATCATGGTGCTCAACAACCGCGATCTGAACCAGGTCACCTGGGAGCAGCGCGCGATGGAGGGCAATCCCAAGTTCGAGGGCTCGCAGGACCTCCCGGATTTCCCGTACGCGCGGTACGCCGAGCTCGTCGGCCTCAAGGGGATCCGGGTAGAGACGCCCGATCAGGTCGGGCCGGCCTGGGATGAGGCGCTGAACGCCGACCGTCCCGTGGTGTACGAGGCGATCACCGATCCGGAGGTGCCGCCGCTGCCGCCGCACATCACGATCGAGCAGGCCAAGGCGCTCAGCTCCGCCCTGCTGTCGGGCGACCCTGACGCGGGGCGGATCGTCAAACAGTCCTTCTCGCAGAAGATCCAGGAATTCCTGCCCGGCCGATGAGCACGGCGGTTCGCGTGGAGGCTCCGGTCGAGCAGCTCGAGGTCGGGGCGTTCACGATCCCGACCGATCAGCCCGAGGCCGACGGAACGCTGGCCTGGGACTCGACGACGATCGTCGTCGTGCATGCCCATGGGGGCGGCGAGGTGGGCCTCGGATACACCTATGCGGACGTCTCGACGGCCAAGCTGATCGACTCGAAGCTGGCCGGGGTGGTCGGTGGCTGCGATGCAATGTCGCCCCAGGGCGCCTGGGAGAAGATGGTCGAGCAGACGCGCAACCTGGGGCGGCCGGGGATCACCTCGATGGCGATCGCGGCGGTCGACACAGCGCTGTGGGACCTCAAGGCCCGGGTGCTCGGGCTTCCGCTCTGCAAGCTGCTGGGGATGGCGCACGACCACGTGCCGGTTTACGGCTCGGGTGGGTTCACCGCCTATTCGGACGAGCGCCTGGCGGAGCAGCTGGCCGGGTGGGTCGAGCAGGGTATACCCCGAGTCAAGATGAAAGTCGGCTCGGACCCCGACCGCGATCCGGGGCGCGTGAACGTGGCGCGGACCGCGATCGGCCCGCACACGCGGCTGTTCGTCGACGCCAACGGTGCCTACTCGCGCAAGCAGGCGCTCGAGTTGGCCGGGCGCTTCGCGGACGACGCGCGCGTGAGCTGGTTCGAGGAGCCCGTCTCCTCCGAGGATCTGGACGGCCTGCGACTGCTGCGCGACCGCGCGCCGGCCGGAATGGAGATCGCCGCCGGGGAGTACGGCGACGACGCGCCGTACTTCCGGCGCATGATCGAGGCTGGTGCGGTCGACGTGTTGCAGGCCGACGTCACCCGCTGCGGCGGAATCACCGAGCTCTTACGGGTTGGCGCCCTGTGCCGGGCGCACAGCCTGCCGCTGTCGCTGCACTGCGGTCCGGCGATCCACCTGCACCCGGCGACCGCGATGGAGCAGTTCGTCCATCTCGAGTACTTCCACGACCACGTGCGGATGGAGCACATGCTGTTCGACGGGGTGATCGATCCGCGGAACGGAGATCTCATGCCAGACCTCGACCGAGCCGGCAACGGGCTCGAGCTGAAGCGCCAGGATGCGGAGCGCCATGCGGCTTAGTCGCTGGTGGGAGAACGTCCGCAGCGGCCGGATGCAGCGCACGCTTGCCGCTGCCACCGCGTTCAGCGCGCTACCGCTGGGACTCGAGATCTACTTCGAGCACTTCCGTGGGTCGTTTGGCGACAAGTGGATGTGGACCCCGGTGGCGCTGTCTCCGGCGCTCACCGCCGCCGGCGTGGCCGGCTTTTGCTCCGAGCGGGCGGCGCGCACCTGGCTTCCGGCGCTGTCCGCGCTGTACTGCCTGGACGGCGTGGTCGGCGTGGTCACCCATGTGCGCGGTGTGGCGCGTAAGCCGGGCGGTTTCGACGAGCCGCTGTTCAACGTCGTGATGGGGCCGCCGCTGCTCGCGCCCGGTTCGCTCGCCCTCGTCGGCGGGCTCGGCGTGGCAGCCGCCGCGTTCGGCCGCGAGCGCTGATGGCACCCGACGAGGACCCGCGCCAGCGCAACGGCGTCACCCCGCAGATGCGCGGCCGCTACCCGGACTTCAACGTCCTCGACGAGGTCGGCCATTGGGACGAGGCGACGCGCAAGGTGGTGCTCGCCCGGATAGAGCACGTCCCGGAGATCCGCTTCTTCACCACGGACGAGGTGGCCACGCTCGGGGCCTTCCTCGACCTGCTCCTGGCCCAGGACGGCGAGCCGAGGATCCCGGTGCTGAACATGATCGACGCCAAGCTGTTCGCCGGCGAGCTCGACGGGTTTCGCTACGCCGACCTGCCCGACGACCGCGAGACGTGGCGCCGGGTGGCGGCGGGACTCGACGCCGCCGCGGTCGAGCATGGGTCGATCGAGTTCGCCGGCGCGTCGCGAGAGATCCAGGAGCGGGTGGTCCACGACTTCGCCACGGCCGAGCTACACGGCCGCGTGTGGGATGAGCTCCCGCCCGCGCGGGCCTGGAAGGTGGTCACGCGCGGCGCGCTGAGCGCGTTCTACTCCCACCCCTGGGCGTGGAACGAGATCGGGTTCGGCGGCCCCGCCTACCCGCGCGGCTATGCGCGTCTCGGCGTGGGGCAGCGGGAGAGCTGGGAGGGCCGAGAAGCGTTGGAGACCGATCCGGTGAAGGACACGGAGCGCCGCGGGGATCAGGAGCCCGCCCGCCCGTGAGCCTGCGCCACGAGCTGCGCACGCTCTTGCGGGGCGCGGTGCGCCCGCCCGAGAACGACTCCGCCTTTCTACTCGATGTCCATCGCCGCGCCGTGCCTCAGGAGCGGATGGCCCGTTACGACGACGCCTATCCGGTCGACCTGGCGATCGTCGGAGCGGGCGCGGGCGGCGGCACGCTCGCGCAGCGCCTCGCCCGCCGCGGCTGGAAGGTGGTGGTGTTCGACGCCGGGCCGTTCTGGGACCCGGACGAAGACTGGGTGTCCGACGAGGCGGGCTCGCACGGGCTGTATTGGACCGAGGAGCGGATCATCGGCGGCACCGACCCGGTCGAGCTCGGCAAGAACAACTCGGGCCGCGGCGTGGGGGGGTCGATGGTCCACTACGCCGGCTACTGCCCGCGCTTTCACCCTTCCGACTTCGAGGTGCACACGCGCGACGGGGTCGCGGAGGACTGGCCGATCTCCTACCAGGACCTCAAGTCCCACTACGAACGCCTCGAGCTCGAGCTGCCCGTGTCCGGGGAGTACTGGCCGTGGGGGGACCCGCACCGCTATCCGCACACGCCTCACCCGATCGCCGGCGGCGCGGATGCCGCGCGCGGCGGCGCCCGCAAGCTGGGCATCGAGATGCGGGTCGGCCCGGTCGGGATCACCAACGGCTCGTTTGGCAACCGGCCCCACTGCATCTACCGCGGCTTCTGCCTGCAGGGCTGCAAGGTGAACGCCAAGGCCTCACCGCTCGTCACGCACATCCCGGACGCGATCGAGCACGGCGCCGAGATCCGGGCGAGCTGCATGGTCACCCGCCTGGAGGTCGACGACTCGAGTGGCCGGGTGACCGGCGTGCGCTACTTCAGAGAAGATGGCCGCGAGCGCCTCCAGCGCGCCGACGCGGTCGCCGTCGCGGGTTACTCGATCGAGACCCCGCGGCTGTTGCTCAACTCGACCAGCGTCCGCTTCCCGCACGGCCTGGCCAACCAGAACGACCAGGTGGGCCGCCGCGTGATGGTTCAGGGCGCCCCGCAGGTGTCCGGGCGCTTCCCGGAAGAGATGCGCATGTACAAGGCCCCGCCGCCGGAGATCTCGTCCGAGCAGTTCTACGAGACCGACGAGCGTCGCGGCTTCGCGCGCGGGTTCTCGATCCAGACCGTCGGTCCCCTACCGATCGAGCACGCGCAACATGTGATTGGACACGGACATTGGGGCCCCGCCCTCCGCGAGTACATGCGCGACTACAACCACTGGTACACGCTGGGCATCCTTTCCGAGCTCCTGCCCCAGGCCGAGAACCGGGTCACGGTGGCGGGCGACGTGACCGACCGGTACGGAATCCCGGTGGCGCGAATGGACTACTCGCAGTGCGAGAACGACCGCAAGAACATCGCGTACGCCAAGCAGACGCTGCACAACATCTTCGAGGCGGCCGGAGCGCAGGACCTGCTGGTGGTCGAGCGTTACGCACACCTGGTCGGCGGCTGCCGGATGGGTTCGGACCCCGAGTGCAGCGTGGTCGATGCCGACCACCGCTGCTGGGAGGTGCCCAACCTGTTCATCGCCGACGGCAGCGTGATGCCGACTCAGGGCTCGGCCAACCCGGCTCTGACGATCATGGCGCTCGCCTCCCGTCTGGCCGACCGGCTCGAGGTCAAGCGGAGCGGCGAGTCAGGAGCGCGGCAGCCGCGCCGGTCGCGACGCCCGCGGCCAGTCCCGACGCGAGCCGGCGGCGGCTGAGCCAGGCTTGCTCGCTGCGCGGGTGGGCTTGCTCGTCGAATCCGCCGTGCGCCCCCTCGTCGTGGTCAGAGTCGACCGGCGCGAACAGGTTCGCCGCCGCCGCCCCGTCGAACCGTTGGTCTGTCTGCTGCCCGTCGACAGCGGTTCGGGCCAGGTAGCGCTCGGCCAGCCAAGGCGCGAGCTTGTTGCCGATGATCGTGTACACGGTGGGAAACCCGACGTAGAGCTCGCGCCGGCGATGGTGCGCGGCCCAATAAATTGCGCGCGCGGCCACCTCGGGCTGATAGATCGGGGGGACCGGCATCGGGTGGCGCGGCATCTTGCTCAGGCAGTGGTCGAACTGCGGCGTATTCATCCCCGGCAGCTGCACCATCGTCACGTGCACCTGGCTCCCGCGGTGGCGAAGCTCGCAGCGCAGCGATTCGAACATGCCCTTCATCGCGTGCTTGGCGCCGCAGTAGGGCGCCTGGAGCGGGATACCGCGGTAGGCCAGCGCCGAGCCGACCTGGACGATCGTGCCCCGGTCGCGGGGGAGCATCCGCTCGAGCGCGACCTTGGTTCCCCACACCGCGCCGAGATAGGTGACCCGCGTCGCCCGCTCGAACTCGTCCGGGTCGATGTCGTCGATGAACGCGAACACGGTGGTCATCGCGTTGTTGATCCACACGTCGATAGGCCCCAGACGCTCCTCGATGGCAGCGGCCGCGGCCTGCATCTGGTCGAACTCGGCCACGTCGGCGGGGCAGGCGCAGGGGGTGCCGCCCAGCTCCTTGACCTCCTGCGCCGCCGCCTCCAGGCCGGCCTGGCCCCGGGCAATCAAACCCACCGCCGCGCCGTGCCGGGCGAACTCGCGAGCGACCGCCCGACCGACGCCGCCTGACGCGCCCGTGACTGCGACTACCTCGCGCTCAGCCATGCTGCCGCTCGCTCAGCCACTTGCCGACGGCGGTCAGGTCGGCGACGAACATCGCCATCGCCTGCTCGCGGTCCTCGTCGTCGGTGCGGAGAATCGCCGAAGGGTGCGTGGTCAGCGTCACCAGCTCCGCCAGATCAGAATCGATCGGGTGACCACGGTCGCGCCCGATTCGGATGTGAGCACCGAGCAGCGCCTGCGCTGCGGTGGCGCCCAGGCAGACCAGCGCGTCGGGCTTCACCACGGCCAGCTCGGCTGCGAGCCACGGAAAGCACGCGGTCACCTGCCAGCGGTCGGGCTTCTGGTGGATCCTCCGCTTGCCGCGGAGCTTGTAGCGGAAATGCTTGACCGCGTTGGTGATGTAGACGTCGTCGCGGGCGATCCCGGCCTCCTCGAGGCCGCGGTCGAGCACGCCGCCGGCCGGACCGACGAACGGATGCCCCTCGATGTCCTCGCGATCGCCGGGCTGCTCGCCGACCAGCATCAGGCTCGCGTGCGCCGCGCCTTCGCCCATCACCGCCTGGGTCGCGCCCTCCCACAGGTCGCACGCGCGGCAGGTCTCAACCGCCTCGCGCAGGTTGGCGCGCGTGGGGTGGTCCGGAACGGGTGCGGGGGGGTACTCGAGCGTCGGCATCCATTCTTGTCCTTACCCTGGCCATGAAGCCCGTACGCATCGGCTGTTCGGGGTGGATGTATGACGATTGGCGAGGCCGCCTGTATCCGCAGAGGGCGGCGAAGCGGCGTTGGCTCGAGCTCTATGCCGGGCATTTCGACACCGTCGAGGTCAATTCGACCTTTTACCGCCTGGCTCGTCGCGACGCGGTGGCGGGCTGGGTTCAGCAGACCCCGCCGGGGTTCGTGTTCGCGGTCAAGGCGAGCCGCTACCTGACCCATATCAAGCGCCTCGTCGACATCCGCGACGGGATCGCGCGCTTCTACGAGCCGCTCGAGCCGTTGGTGCAGGCGGGGCGGCTCGGCCCCGTGCTGTGGCAGCTGCCCGAGAACTTCCGCCGCGACGACGCGCGCCTGGAGGGGTGGCTGGACGTGCTTGCACCCGGCCTGCACACGATCGAGTTCCGGCATGAGAGCTGGTTCGTGCCCGAGGTGATGGATGCGCTGCGGGCGCACAGCGTGGCGCTCACCATCGGCGATCACCCCAAGCGGCCCTTTCAGTCCTACGAGGCGACGGCCGATTGGCGCTTCGTGCGCTTCCACTACGGCGCGCGCGGCCGGGGCGGCAACTACTCGGCCACCGAGATCGACACGTGGGCCCGACGGATCGCGCAGTGGCGCCGGCGCGAGGCGGTCTATGCCTACTTCAACAACGACTGGCAGGGGTTCGCCCCGGCCAACGCCGAGCTGCTGCTGCGCCGGCTGGGTGAGCGGGTTGCGGGGCCGGGCGGACGTGGTTCTTAGACCGCGGCGTGATCGACCGGCCGGCCGAAGCGCTCGGCGAGCTCGCGGTCGTCGAGATCCTCGCGGTAGCGCTGGTCCTCGCCCTGATGGGTGAAGAGCACGATCCGGTCGGCGTCGAAGGTCTTGAGCGCATCCTCGATCGCGGTCTCCGGATCGCTCTCGCCCGTATCGCCGGTGGCCGGGACGCCCGCGTCGCCGAGCCGTTCGATGCTCTCCCGCCGGACCTCATCAGCCCGCGCGATCGCGTCGTCGGCGTCGGAGAGCCAGAACTTCAAGCCGCTCTCCTGGAGCGCCGGCGCGACCACCATTACCTCCGCCTTGGAGGGATCGACGTCCGAGGACAGCGCGTCCCGCAGCTGCTGGGCGGTGATCGGCTCACTGGTCAGGACGAGCACCTTCATCGTGATCGCTATACCCCGGGGCGCGGGCGGTTACTCAGCGGTTCCGACCACGGCTACGCCCACGTCGGTACGTCCGGGAGGCAATCGGCAAGATTCCCGTGTACAACGTGTCGGTCCCGGCGATCGCGCGGGATCTCTGGCTGTTCGAGCTTGACATCCCCGCCCCGGCGCACGCACCGATCCACTGAAGAGGAGGTTCATCCAATGGAACGCGACGAACGCAACGCCCCGCCTCCACCTGACGATCGGGATCCGCACCACGAGCTGAACAACCCGGCCACCGATCCGGACCCGACCGAGTGGCCGGATCCGTATGACCGCCGGCCCGACCCGCGCGATCCGGCTCCGGACGATGAGCCGTTCGGCGACGAGTCGCACACTCCGACCGGCGCCACCAGCACCAGCGAGCCGCACCCCGATCAGGACCTTGAGGCCGACGAATGGGTCAAGCGACAGGAGCGGGACAAGCTCGAAGGCTGACCACAGGAAAGGTGACCATGCCCCGACTGCAGGACAAGGTGGCCCTCATCACCGGGGGCGAGAGTGGAATCGGACTCGCGACGGCCCGGCTGTTCGTGTCCGAGGGCGCCGTCGTGCACCTCGTCGGGATCGACGAGGCCAAGCTGGGCGCAGCCGTCGACGAGCTCGGGGAGGACAACGCGGTGTCGTCGGTCGCCGACGTGACCGACGAGCAGGCGGTGGCGCGCGCGGTCGCCGCCGGCGTGGATCGCTACGGTCGATTCGACGTCGTCGTCAGCAATGCCGGCATCAGTGGTGAGGTCGCGCCGATCGCCGAGTACCCATCCGACGTGTTCTCGCGCACGCTTGCGGTGCACGTGCTCGGTGCGTTCCACGTGCTCAAGCACACGATCCCGCACATCCCCGACGGCGGGAGCGTGATCATCACCTCGAGCGTGGTGGGCCTGATCGGACCGCCTGGGGTATCGGCCTATGTCGCCGCCAAGCATGCGCAGGTCGGGCTGATGCGGACCGCCGCCAAGGAGCTTGCGCCGCGTCGCATCAGGGTGAACACGATCCACCCGGGTCCGACCTCGACCCCTTTCCAGGACGACATCGAGATGCGCGCGACGCACCTGTCCCAGAACGAAGCCGCCAAAGCCTTCGACGCGATGATCCCGCTCGGCCGTCACACGACGACCGAGGAGATCGCGCAGGGCATGCTCTATCTCGCCGCCGACGAGAGCGCGATGATCACGTCCCACAGGCTGTCGATCGATGGCGGGATGAGCGGCTGATCGATCCCGCGCTCACGCGGCAGGCGGCAATCAGCTCGCTCGCCGCGCGCTCCATCAGGGCCTGTGGCGCCACCGTGACGCGTACATGGCCGGGGAGGTGGAACTCAGTGCCTGCCCGCACCATGATCCCGCGCCGAGCCATGCGATCGGCGACTAAGAGGTCGTCCCGGCCGTCTAGGGACACGAGGACGAAGTTCGCTGCCGAGGGCAGCGGCCGCAGGCCACCGGCCGCAAGACACTCGACCAGCATTTCGCGGCAGGCGATCGTCTCCTCCCGGCGCTCGTTCACCCGGTCGGGATCGGCCAAGGCCGCGCATCCGGCGGCCAGCGCGGCGCTGTTGACGTTGAACGGTTCCTGCACCGACTGCAGGTAGGGCACCAGCTCGGCGTGGGCGATCGCATATCCGAGCCTGAGCCCAGCGAGAGCGAAGATCTTCGAGAACGTCCGCAGCACGACTACGGGGCGACCGGCGGCGACATCGTCCAGGCGCGGCGTGCGATCCCCTGGCCGGACGTAGTCGACGTAGGCCTCGTCGACGACGACGACGCACCGTTCGGGCAGGGCGTCCAGGAAAGAGGCCCAGTCGACGGGCCGCAATTGGGCGCCGGTCGGGTTGTTCGGGTCGCAGATCCACACCAGCCGCGCATCGGTTTCGCGCGCCACCGCGGCGATACGCGCCAGGTCGAAGTCCAGCTCCACGGCATCGACACGCTCGACGACCGCGCCGGCTGCCCGACAGGCGGGCGCGTACAGGCCGTAGGTCGGCCACGGCACGACAACGCGATCGCCTGGCGACACGAAGCTGGTGACGACCGTCAGCACGAGCGCCTGGATCCCGTGGCCGGGCAGCACCTGCTGGTGGGGCACGCCGAGCCAGCCGGCGACCGCGTGACGTAGCTCCTCGTAGGCCTCCTCGGGGTACTTCCAGGCGTCGCCAAGACCGTCCGCGGCCGCCTCGAGTACACCAGGCAGGGGTCCGAACAGCCCCTCGTTCCAGTTCAGTCGCTCGAGGTGGGCGATCCCGTATTGGGCCTCGGCTTCGGAGGCACTCGCCCCGGGCACGTAGGGACCAAGGTCGCGGAGCGGCGCGCGGACGAGCGCGCCCCAGTCGACGCTCATGCCTCTACAGTGGTCACGGTCCGACCGGAGCGCTCGACGGCCGCCGCGAGCGTGTTACACAGCGCCATGAGTGCACATTGCTCGTTCCGACCATTCGCCGGAATTCGTGACGCGCCCGGCAGGATTTGAACCTGCGGCCTCGCGCTCCGGAGGCGCGCGCTCTATCCCCTGAGCTACGGGCGCTGGTACTCGAGAGGAGCTTAGAGCGTCTCCCAAAATGACGCGCGATCGCGCGTCATTTTGCTCGACACTCTTACCGTGCAGATCGCCGTGATCTCGGACACACACCTCCCGCGGGGCAACCGGCGGCTACCCGAGGACTGCGTGGCGCGGCTGAAGGCGGCCGATGTGATCGTCCACGCCGGCGACCTCATCCGGCTATCGGTGCTGCGGGAGCTCGAGTCCTACGCCCCGGTGATCGCCGTGCACGGCAACGTCGACGACGCCGAAGTGAGCGAAGCGCTGCCGGCGGTCGCCTCGCTCGAGACCGCCGGCGCCACGATCGCGGTCCTGCACGACGCCGGCCCGGCCAAGGGGCGGCTCGGCCGGATGCGCCGGCGCTTCCCCGAAGCCGACGCGGTGATCTTCGGCCACTCGCACCTGCCGCTGCACGAGCAGGACCGGGACGGCTTTCAGATCTTCAACCCGGGGAGCCCGACCGAGCGCCGGCGGGGGGCGGGCGGGAATCCCAATTATCGATGGGAATGGCGAGCGTGGAGGACGGGCGGCTCAGGTTCGAGCTCATCGCCGTCGACTGACAGACTGGGCTGGATGGACCTTTCGGTCTTCTTCGCGGGCACCGGCGGCTCGATCCCAACCCCCCGGCGCGGGCTGCCCGCGCTGCTCGTGCGCCGCGGCGGCGACCGCATCCTGTTCGACTGCGGCGAGGGAACGCAGCGCCAGCTCGTGCAGTCGGTGGGCCTGACCGAGCTGACCGAGGTGTTCCTGACCCACTACCACGCCGACCACTGGCTCGGGCTCCCCGGACTGCTGAAGACCTTCGACCTGCGTGGCCGCGAGCGGCCGCTGGCGATCCACGGACCGCCGGGCCTACGCGAGCTGATCACCCTGGCGATGCGCGTGGCCGGGCGCGTTCGCTTCGACCTCGAGCTGGTGGAGCTCGCGCCCGGTGACGTGCTCGTGCGCGACGGATACAACATCGCACCGGTCGCGGTGGCGCATCGGGTCTCGCACGCGCTCGGCTATGTCCTGTACGAGGATCCGCGGCCCGGTGAGTTCGATCCCGATGCCGCACGCGCGCTGGGCCTGGTTGAGGGGCCGGAGTTCGGCCTTCTGCAGCGGGGAGAGGTGGTGCGGGGAGTGCATCCCGAGCAGGTGCTCGGGCCGTCCCGCCCCGGACGCAAGATCGTGCTCTCCGGAGACACCTCGCCGTGCGAGACGCTGGCCGTGGCCAGCCACGCCGCCGATCTGCTCGTGCACGAGGCGACGTTCTCCGAGGAGGAGCACGACCGGGCGGCCGAGACCGGGCATTCGACCGCCGCCCAGGCGGCGACGCTCGCCCGGGACGCGGGCGTGACGGCACTCGCGCTCGTGCACTCCTCGACCCGCTACCCGCCCGGCGTGCTGCGCGAGGAGGCGCGGGCGATCTTCCCCCACACGGTGCTCCCGCGCGACTTCGACACGATCGAGGTCCCGTTCCCCGAACGGGGCGAGCCCGAGTCGATCCATTGGTCGGACCGGCTCCAGGACGAGGGGGTGCTCGAGGCAGCCGAAGCGTCCGAGCCGGTGGCGGACACCGCGCGATGAGCACCGGGACGATCGAACGGTTCGAGACGCCCCGGATGGTCTTGGAGCGAGTGACGCTCGACCAGGCTCCCGAGCATCTGCGGCTGCTTCTGGATCCGCGCGTCTCGGCGACCCTGTGGCCGCGGCGGGCGTCGCCGACCCAGCCCGAGATCCTCGACGGGCTGGCGGCCAAGGTCGAGCACTGGGAGCGCCATGGCTTTGGCATGTGGCTGCTGCGCGACCGCCAGACCGGGGAGATGGTCGGCCGGGGCGGCCTTCAGTACACCTACACCGCCGGGCTGAACGACGTCGAGGCGGGTTGGGCCGTCGTGCCGGAGCGCTGGGGCCAGGGCTTCGCCACCGAGCTGGCCCAAGCCAGCGTCGAGGTCGGCTTCGAGCAGCTCGACCTGCTCGAGATCATCGCCTTCGCCCTGCCGACGAACATCGGCTCCCGGCGGGTCATGGAAAAGGCGGGCTTCCAGTTCGAGCGGGACGTCATGCACGCCGGCCTTCCCCACGTGCTCTACCGTCGCCGCCGCTAGCCCTGTTACGCTGGTTCGAGTCGGCCCCTTTAACCCGGTCCAGTGAGGCCAGGAAGGAGCGCGTGAAGGATGGGAACGGTCGTGCTCGACCGCGATGACATGCGCCGCACGCTCGTGCGGATCGCTCACGAGATAGTGGAGAAGAACCCGGATGGCGCGGTAGCGCTGGTCGGGATACATCGGCGTGGGGCGGTGCTGGCGCGGCGGCTCCAGGCGCTGACGAGCGAGCTGCTCGAGCCGGCGGTGCCGCTCGGCGACGTGGACATCTCCTTCTACCGGGACGACTACTCGCTGCGGCCCAGCGCTCCCGTCGTCCACTCAACCCACCTCGACTTTTCGATCGACGAGCGCACGATCGTGATCGTGGACGATGTGCTCTACACCGGCCGCACCGCCCGCGCGGCGATCGACGCGATCTTCGACTACGGGCGGCCGGCGCGGGTCCAGCTGGCGGTGCTGGTCGATCGCGGTCACCGTGAGCTCCCGATCCGCCCGGACTACGTCGGCAAGAACATCCCGACCTCCCAGGAGCAGCGGGTGTACGTGTGCGTCGAGGAGGTCGACGGTGTCGACGAGGTCACCATCAACCCGACCTCTGACGTATCACCCGCCCACCCATCGCCAGCCTCCCGGACTGCCGCATGACTCGAATCGGACGCCACCTGCTCTCGATCGACGATCTCGACCGGGCCTCGATCGAGCGGATCCTCGACCGGGCGGAATCCTTCGACGAGGTGTCGGGCCGGGAGATCAAGAAGGTGCCCGCGCTGCGCGGCCGGACGATCGTGAACCTCTTCTACGAGTCGAGCACCCGAACGAGCTCGAGCTTCGAGCTCGCGGCCAAGCGGCTGAGCGCCGACGTGGTCTCGATCCGCTCGCAGGGGTCGAGCGTCGACAAGGGCGAGTCGCTCAAGGACACGGTGCAGACGCTGTCGGCGTACGACCCGGCGGCGATCGTGATCCGCTCGCCGCACGCCGGCGCGGCCGGCATGGTCGCAGGGTGGACATCCGCGGCCGTCATCAACGCGGGCGACGGAAAGCACGAGCACCCCACGCAGGCGCTGCTCGACGTGTTCACGCTGCGCCGCCGACTCGGCGCGCTCGACGGCACCAACATCTGGATCGTCGGCGACGTCCTGCACTCCCGGGTCGCGCGCTCGGACATCCTCGCCTTTACCCGCATGGGTGCGAACGTCACCGTGTGCGGTCCACCCACTCTGATCCCTCGCGAGATAGAGGCGCTCGGCTGCGAGGCCGCGACCACGCTCGACCGGCTGGGCGAGGCCGACGTCGTGTATGTCCTGCGGATGCAGCAGGAGCGGATGCGCGACTCGTTCGTCCCCTCGCTGCGCGAGTACGCCTCCCGCTACCAGATCACTCCGGGGAGGCTGCTCCCCGGACAGCTGCTCATGCACCCCGGGCCCGTCAACCGTGGGGTCGAGCTCTCGGGCGAGGCGATCGACTCACCCCAGGCGCTGATCGGTGCCCAGGTCAGGGCCGGGGTCGCCGTCCGGATGGCCGTCCTGTACGAGCTTCTCGTCGGGGTCCCGAGCCTGGCGGCGGCGGCGTGATGACCGAGGACAGACTGTTCCACCGCGCCACGCCTCCCGCCGAGCTGCTGATCCGCGACGCCCACGTGCTCGACCCGCGCACGGGCCTGGATGAGCCGCATGACGTCCTGATCCGCGACGGGCACATCGCCGAGCTGGGCTCGCCCGGCTCGCTGCACGGCGACCAGAACACCGAGATCCTCGACGCCGCCGGCAAGCACCTGTTCCCCGGCTTCGTCGATCCGCACGTGCATTTGCGCTCGCCCGGGCAGGAGTACAAGGAGAACATCGACACCGGCACGGCCGCGGCTGCCGCGGGCGGCTTCTGTGCCGTGATCGCGATGCCCAACACCGACCCCGTCGTCGACGACGCGCCGATTCTCCGCTCGCTGATCGACACGGCGCGCCAACAAGCGCGGGTCCCGGTCGGCTTCCTGGCGTCGATCACGCGCGCCCTTAAGGGCGACGAGCTGACCGAGATGGCCGCGCTGGGTGACGCCGGCGCCCTCGGCTTCACCGACGACGGCAAGCCGGTCGTCTCGGCCGGCGTGCTGCGCAAGGCTCTGCAGTACCAGCGGCTGTGCGGCGGGGTGATCGCCCTGCACGAAGAGGACCCAGAGCTCTCCCGGGATGGCGCCATGCACGAAGGTGCGGTGTCCGCGCGCCTGGGCATCGCCGGCATCCCGTCGGTGGCCGAGTCCACGATGATCGCCCGCGACGGCGCGCTCGCCGCCTACGAAGGCGCCCGCGTGCACTTTCAACACCTCTCGTGCGTCGAGTCGGTCGACGCGCTCGCCCATGCCAAGCAGCACGGCGCCCGGGTCAGCGCCGAGGTCTGCCCCCACCATCTGACGCTGACCGACGACGTGGTCCGGACGCTCGACAGCCGGTTCAAGATGAACCCGCCGCTGCGGGCCGAGAGCGACCGCCGGGCGCTGGTGGCGGCCCTCAAGTCCGGCGTGATCGATTGCGTGGCCACCGATCACGCGCCGCACGCGGCGCACGAGAAGGAGGTGCCCTTCGAGCAGGCGCCGATGGGCACGACCGGCCTGGAGACGGCGTTCCCCGCGCTGTTCACCGAGCTGGTCCTGACGGGCGAGCTCGAGCTCGATACCGTGATCGAGCGCATGACCCAAGGCGCCGCGCTCTACGGACTCCCCGTGCCGCGCATCGCCCCGGACCAACCCGCCAACCTGTGTCTGGTCGACCTCGAGGCGCGCTTCGAGGTCGGCGCCACCGGCTACGCGAGCCGCTCGGCGAACTGCTGCTTCCACGGGCGGATGCTTCAGGGAACCGTCCTGTTGACCGTGGCGGCGGGGACGGTGGCGTTCAGGGAACCGATGCGCGCTCACGCCCCGGCGATTTCGTGACCATCGCCACCGCCTATGTCCTGCTCGAGGACGGCGCCCGGTTCGACGGGCTGGCCTGCGCCGCCCCCGGGCACGCCGTCGGCGAGATCGTGTTCACGACCTCGATGTCGGGTTACCAGGAGGCGATGACCGACCCAAGCTACGCCGGGCAGCTGATCACGTTCACCTATCCGCAGATCGGCAACTACGGCGTGTCCGAGCCGGCCATGGAGTCAGACCGCGTGCACGCGCGGGCGGCGATCATGCGGGCCGCGGTCGACCGCGACGACGCGCCCAGCGCCACCCAGGGATGGCTCAGCTGGCTGGCCGGCCAGGCGATTCCCGCGATCACCGACGTCGACACGCGCGCGCTCGTGCGTCACATCCGCGACCGCGGGGCGATGCGCGGCGGCGTGTTCCCGTCCGCGATGACCACGTCAGAGGCCCGCAGGCTGATCGAGCTGGAGCCCGACATGGCCGGCCGCGACCTGGTCGGCGAGGTCACGCCCGAGCGGATGCTCGTGTTCGGTGATGGTGCAATCCGCATCGCGATGGTAGATACGGGCGTCAAGCGGTCGATCGTCCGGAATCTCGTCGAGCGCGGCGCCACGGTCGAGCTCCACCCGTGCACGTCGAGCCCCGCCGACCTTCTGCAGAACGACCCGGACGCGATCTTCCTGGCCAACGGCCCGGGCGACCCCGGCGCGCTCGACTACATCGTCGAGACCGTCCGCGCGCTCGTCGGCCGGCTCCCGGTGTACGGCATCTGCCTGGGTCACCAGTTGCTCTGCCGGGCCGTGGGCCTCGAGACCTACAAGCTGCCCTTCGGCCATCACGGCGCCAACCATCCGGTCAAGGACCTAACCACGGGGATCGTCGAGATCACCAGCCAGAACCACGGCTTCGCCGTGCTCGGGCCGGACGGGGCGAAGACCATCGAGCGCGACGAGGCGGTGCGGTGGGAGACCGACTTCGGCGCCGCCGAGCTCAGCCACATCAACCTGTACGACCGGACGGTCGAGGGGCTGGTGCTCAGAGATGTCCAGGGCGCCACCGTGCAATACCACCCCGAGGGCGGTCCGGGGCCGAACGACGCCCTGTACCTGTTCGACCGGTTCGTCGAGGAGATCTCGGATTCCCGCCCGCCCACCCCCCTCCACCATGCGTAGGGACGACCTCCAGAAGATCCTCCTGATCGGCTCGGGCCCAATCGTGATCGGCCAGGCGGCCGAGTTCGACTACTCGGGCACGCAGGCGTGCCGCGTGCTGATGCACGAGGGCTACGAGGTCGTGTTGGTCAACTCCAACCCGGCCACGATCATGACCGATCCCGAGGTGGCCACCACGACCTACGTCGAGCCGCTGCTGCCCGGGCCGGTGCGCCAGGTGATCGAGCGCGAGCGCCCCGACGCGCTGCTGGCCACGCTGGGCGGGCAGACCGCGCTCAACCTGGCCAAGACCCTGTCGGAGGACGGCACGCTCGAGCGCTACGGCGTCGAGCTGATCGGGGCCGACTACGACGCGATCGAGCGGGCCGAGGACCGCGAGCGGTTCCGCGAGACGATGACCGAAGCCGGGCTGCGCGTCCCCCGGAGCGCGATCGCGCACACGCTCGAGGAGGCCCGCGCCGCCGTGTCGCAGATCGGCCTTCCGTTGATCGTCCGGCCGGCGTTCACGCTCGGGGGCAAGGGAGGGGGCGTGGTCCGCGACGAATATGACCTCGACCACGTAGTTGGTCGTGGCCTGAGCGCATCGCCGATCACGCAGGTCCTGCTCGAAGAGTCGGTGCTCGGGTGGGGTGAGTTCGAGCTCGAGGTGATGCGCGACCGCGCCGACAACGTGGTGATCGTCTGTTCGATCGAGAACCTCGATCCGATGGGCGTCCACACCGGCGACAGTGTGTGCGTCGCTCCCCAGCAGACGCTCACCGACAAGCAGTACCAGCGCCTGCGCGATCAGGCGATCACGGCGATCCGCGCGGTTGGCGTCGAGACCGGCGGTTCGAACGTGCAGTTCGCGGTCAACCGGGCGACCGACGAGATCGTGGTGATCGAGATGAACCCGCGGGTGTCGCGCTCGAGCGCGCTCGCGAGCAAGGCTACGGGCTTCCCGATCGCGAAGATCGCGGCGCGCCTCGCCGTCGGCTACACACTGCAAGAAATCCCGAACGACATCACCAAAGCCACGCCGGCCAGCTTTGAACCGGCGATCGACTACTGCGTCGTCAAGTGGCCGCGGTTCGCGTTCGAGAAGTTCCCCGGCGCCGAGGCGGGCCTGACCACCCACATGAAGTCGGTGGGCGAGGCGATGGCGATCGGCCGGACGTTCAAGCAGGCGTTCGCCAAGGCGCTGCGCTCGCGCGAGCTCGACTCCCGGCCCGGGCCTCCCCAGGACGACGAGGCGCTGCTCTCCGCGTTGCACTCCCCTGGGGCCGAACGCTTCGATCACCTACTCGAGGCGCTGCGCCGCGGCCTCCCCGTCGACGAGATCCAACGGCGCACCGACATCGACTGGTGGTTCCTGCGCGAGCTGTCCGAGCTGGTGGCCGATCCAGAGGCGCCGTTCGAAGGCGAGCGCACCTACAAGTCGGTCGACACCTGCGCGGCCGAGTTCGCCGCCCGCACCCCGTACTTCTACTCGGCCTGGGAAAGAATTACCCCACCCACCCACCCCAACCACCCCGCGGACCACATGGAGGTCGACCGGGGCGAGCGCCCGAGCGTGGTGATCCTCGGCTCGGGTCCGAATCGGATCGGCCAGGGCATCGAGTTCGACTACTGCTGCGTCCACGCCGCGCAGACGATCCGCGAGCAGGGCCGCGACGCGGTCATGATCAACTGCAACCCGGAGACGGTCTCGACGGACTACGACACCTCCGACCGGCTGTACTTCGAGCCGCTGACGCTCGAGGACGTGCTCGCGGTGTGCGAGATCGAGCGGCCCGAAGGGGTCGTGGTTCAGTTCGGCGGCCAGACCCCGCTCAAGCTGGCCGCCGGCCTGGAGGGGGCCGGGATTCGAATCCTCGGCACGAGCGTCGATGCGATCGACTTGGCCGAGGACCGCTCGCGCTTCGGGGCGCTGCTCGACCAGCTCGGCTACAAGGCGCCGCCGTACGCCACCGCCACCTCGACGCAGGAGGCCCTGAGCCGGGCCGAGGAGGTCGGCTTCCCGCTGCTCGTGCGCCCGAGCTATGTGCTCGGCGGCCGAGCCATGGAGATCGTTTACAGCGTCGACGGTCTACGCGACTACCTCATGCGCGTGGCGCGGGAGGAAAGCTCGCTCATCTACCTGGACCGCTTCCTCGAGGACTCGATAGAGGTGGACGTCGACGCGCTCTCAGACGGCGAGGACGTGTGGATCGCGGGGATCATGCAGCACGTCGAGGAGGCCGGGGTCCACTCCGGCGACTCGGCCTGCGTGCTCCCGCCGCACACGCTCGGGGGCGAGATGCTGGCCCAGCTCCGCGAGCAGACCGAGGGAATCGCCAAGGCCCTCGGCGTCGTCGGGCTGCTCAACGTCCAGTTCGCCATCCACGGCGAGGTCCTACACGTGATCGAGGCCAACCCGCGTGCGTCGCGGACCGTGCCGTTCGTGTCCAAGGCGATCGGGCTGCCGGTGGCCAAGCTCGCCTGCCGGCTGCTGCTCGGCGAGCGTCTGGCCGATCTGCACTTGCCTCCCGACAGCACCAACGGTCACGTGTGCGTCAAGGAGGTCGTGTTGCCGTTCGACCGATTCGCCGGTGCGGACTCGCTGCTCGGACCCGAGATGCGCTCGACCGGCGAGGTCATGGGGATCGCCCATGACTTCCCGACGGCGTTCGCCAAGGCCCAGGCGGCGGCCGGCGCCCAGCTTCCGGGCGGCGGCCGAGCCTTCATCACCGTCGCCGACGGCGACAAGCCGGCCGCGACCGGCGTGGCCACCATCCTGCACGACCTGGGCTTTGAGATCGTTGCCACTCGCGGGACGGCCCAGGCGATCCGCAAGATGGGCATCCCGGCCGAGACGATCAACAAGATCGGCGAGGGCTCCCCGCACGTGGTCGACTGGATCGAGCGCGGCGAGGTCGACCTCGTCATCAACACCCCGGTCGGAACCGGTGCCCGGACCGACGGCTACGAGATCCGCTCGGCGGCGATCGCGCGCGGCATCCCGTGCATAACCACGATGGCCGGCGGGATGGCGGCCGCTCGGGCGATCTCCGCCGCGCGCGGCGGAGAGCCCGAGGTCGTCTCGCTCCAGGAGATCCACCACGGGGCCGCCGAGGCCAAGTCCACCGAGGTGGCATGAGCGCCCCGTTCGGGTGCCGCGTGGCGACGATCACCGCGCGCGAGAGCCACGGCGCGTACGTGGTCATCCGCTGCCAGGACCCCATCGGCCCCCGCCCCCGACCGGGCCAGTTCTACATGCTCCGCGCGGCCGAGCGTTGGGGCGGGGGAGAGGGCGAGCGGCCGTTCCTGCCGCGCGCCTTCAGCGTCCTTCGCGTACGTGAGCGCGAGCTCCAGTTCCTGATCGAGGAAGTCGGCCCGGGGACCAGGCGACTCGCCGAGCTCGAGCCGGGCGACGAGCTCCTCCTCGTCGGACCGCTCGGGAAGGGGTTCGCGCCCCCCCGTGAGCATCGCCAGCCGCTCCTGATCGGCGGCGGGGTGGGAATCGCCCCGCTCGCCATCTGGCAAGACGAGCTCAACACGCCGACCCCAACGCTGCTCGGCTTCCGCGACGCCGCCCATGCCGCCGGTGCCGTGCTGCTCACGGATGCCCTGATCGCCACCGACGACGGCAGCGTCGGCCACCAAGGCCTCGTGACCGAGCTGCTCGCGGAGGAGCTCGACGCGCGCGCCGACGAGTTCGAGGTCTACGCGTGTGGGCCACCGGCCATGCTCGAGGCGGTGCGACTCGCCTGCGTCGAGCGCGACGTCCCCGCCCAGCTGGCGCTCGAGTCGGGCATGGCCTGCGGATTCGGCGCCTGCTTCGGATGCGTGGTGCCCACCCGCGACGGCTACATCCGGTTGTGCTTGGACGGTCCGGTTCTCGACGCCGAGGTGCTCGTGACCGCCGCAATTATGGAACCCCACCCACCCGGACATTGAGCGTCTCCTTCTGCGGCCTCGAGCTCGCGCATCCGGTCATCAACGGTTCCGGGACCTTCGATGCGATCGCGGCGCGGCGCGCGTTCGGCGATGAGCTGATCGAGCGCTTTCCGTTCGCGGCCTTCGTGTCCAAGACCGTCACGCTCGAGCCGCGGCAGGGGAACCCGCCTCCCCGCCTGTGGGAGCTCGCCGGCGGGTTGATCAACTCAATCGGACTGCCCAACAAGGGCTTGGCCGGCTACCTCGAACACGACCTGCCGGAGTTGGCCGAGCTCCCGGTCCCGCTGATCGTGAACGTGATGGGCTTCAGCCGGGACGAGGTCGCTGCGCTCGTCCACGCGTTCGCCGAGCGCGAGGAGGTCAGCGCGCTCGAGCTGAACGTCTCCTGCCCGAACGTGGAGACCGGCCTGATGATGGGCGCGGACCCCGGAGAGGTGGCGCGCCTACTCGAACAGGTCAGACCGCTGACCGCCAAGCCGCTGATCGTCAAGCTCACCCCGAACGCCACCGACGTCCCGGCGGTAGCCCGCGCCGCGCAGGAGGCCGGGGCCGATGCGGTGTCGCTGATCAACACGCTCCGTGGCATGGCACTCGATCCGCGGTCCGGCGAGCCCTGGCTCGGCGGCACGACGGGTGGCGTCTCCGGGCCGGCTGTGCGCGGTGTCGCCCTCGCCCAGGTCCATGCCGTGGCCCAGGCGGTCGAGATCCCGGTCGTGGGAATGGGCGGCGTGCAGCGGGGCGCCGATGCGCTCGATCTGATGCGCGCCGGCGCTACGCTCGTGGCCGTCGGCACCGAGAGCTTTCGCGATCCCGCCGCGGGCGACCGAGTGGCAAACCAAGTGGTGGAACTCCTCGCAAATAGCGCCGTGTAACACGACCGCGTGGGCGTGCCGGGCAGTGCACAATCGCGCTTGTGTCCATTTTGCAAACGTGTTGCAAAACCCCCTGCAAACTTAGGTAATTGTCCGAACCATCCTCGACAATGCTCTAGCTCAGCTTGAGGTCGAGTCGAATTGGAGCCTTTTGTCTTGATCGGGTGTTCGCAAGATGTATAGTCGCCGCCCATGCCGCCGGTCACCGAATCGCCCACCAAGCCCACGGCCGCGCCCGAACGGTCGCTCGTGCAACGCATGGAGGCGCTTGCCCGGGCCAACGACATCCGCACTCGCCGGGCGCAGCTGAAGCGCGATCTCAAGGCCGGCCGCCAGCCGATCGACCGGCTGTTGCTCGAGCCTCCGGATTACCTCGCCACCGCCAAGGTGTTCGATCTGTTGCTCGCCGTGCCCAAGTACGGCCGAGTGAAGGTCAACAAGATCCTGGGCCAGTGCAAGATCTCGCCGAGCAAGACGGTCGGCGGTTTGTCCGAGCGCCAGCGCGGCGAGCTGGTGGCGCTCATGCGTCGGCGCTGATCGAAAGCAGGAAAATGGGGAAGGTCGGCGGCGGCTGCGCCGGCGCCTTAGCCAGAGTCTTCGTGATCACCGGCCCCTCCGGGGTTGGCAAGGGCACCCTGATCCGGGGCCTGCTCGCGCGCGTTCCCGAGCTCGAGCTGTCGGTTTCGGCCACCACTCGCGCGCCGCGCCCCGGGGAGCAGGACGGCGTCGAGTACCACTTCCTGACCCCCGAGCAGTTCGAGGCCCGGGTGGCCGCCGGCGACTTCGTCGAACATGCCGAATACTCCGGCAATCGGTACGGCACCCTGCGCTCCGAGCTCGAGCGCCCCCTCGAGGACGGCGCCGGGGTGGTGCTCGAGATCGAAGTCCAGGGCGCCCGACAGGTCCGCGCCGCGATGCCCGAAGCCGTGGCCGTGTTCATCGCACCCCCCTCGCGCGATGCGCTCCGGGCGCGACTGATCGGGCGCGGCACGGACGGGCCCGAGGAGGTCGAGGCGCGCCTGCGAACTGCGGGGCATGAGCTCGAGGCCCAGCCCGAGTTCGCCCACGTGGTGGTCAACGATCGCCTCGAGCAGGCCACCCAGGAACTGATCGGGATCGTCCGGCGCGCGATGGAATGAGGGAGGCCGGGGCGGTAGGTGGCGGGGAAGCCCATCCATCCCGCTAACCTGTTGCCAACACTTGTAGCCAACGAACGGACCTGCCTTGATCTCACCCCGCATCGACAAGCTCCTCGAGCACGTCGACTCTGACTACGCCAGCGTGATCGTCGCCGCCAAGCGCGCTAGGCAGATCAACTCCTACTACCACAACCTTGGCGAGGGCACCTTCGACGAGTTCCCGCCGCCGATGGTCGAGACGCGCTCGAAGAACTACCTGACGATCGCCCTCGAAGAGGTAGCTCAGGGCAAGCTGAAGTACCACTACCGGTAGAAGGTCGGGCGGAGCCGACCCGTGGCCCGGTTGCTCCTCGGCGTTAGTGGCGGCATCGCCGCGTACAAGGCGCTCGAGGCGGCGCGGCTGGCGGTGAGGCGGGGGCACGCGGTGCGGGTCATCCAGACGCCCGCGAGCGAGCGCTTCGTCGGTCGGGCCTCGTTCGAGGCGATCACCGGCGCGCCGGTGCTGACCAGCGAGTTCGAGCCCGACCCGGCGCGCGGTTCCTACCCCGGCGAGCCGCTCTCCGAGCGGGGTGGATGGGGTGGGTGGGTTCCAATCACACATCTCGCGCTCGTGGAGCGAGCCGAGCTGTACCTGATCGCTCCCGCCACGGCCAACACGCTGGCCAAGCTCGCTCACGGCCACGCCGACAACCTGCTGACTGCCGCCGCGCTGGCGGCCGCGTGCCCGATCGCGGTCGCGCCGGCCATGAACAACCGGATGTACCTGAATCCGGCCACCCGCGCCAATCTGGACCTGCTCCAGACGCGCGGGGTGACCGTGATCGGACCCACCGAGGGCCCGCTGGCCTCGCACGGCGAGCAGGGGATCGGGCGGCTGGCCGAGCCGGCCGAGCTGCTCGAGGCATGCGAGGCGCTGCTCACGCCGGCCGGCGGAGACTATGGAGTCCCACCCGACCTCGGGTCCTCACTTCGGGGCGTGCGCGTGCTCGTGACCGCGGGCGGCACGCGTGAACCGATCGACAGCGTACGCTTCATCGGGAATCGCTCGTCGGGACGGATGGGCTTCGCGCTCGCGCGCGAGGCGGCCCGCCGCGGCGCCGACGTCACGGTGATTGCCGCCAACGTGGCACTCGATCCTCCGCCCGGAGCACGGATCATTCCGGTGCAGACCGCGGCCGAGCTAGCCGACTGCTCCCGAACCGAATTGCCCGGCTGCGACGTAGTGCTGATGAGCGCCGCCGTCGCCGACTTCCGTCCGGCTGGGCCCGTCAACCGCAAGCTCAAGAAGGATCAAGGAATTCCCAAGCTGGAGCTCGAACCGACCGAGGACGTCCTGGCCGCGCTCGCCGAACTCCGGCGAGCGGATCAGGTGATCGTCGGATTTGCCGCCGAGCACGGCGAGGATGCCGTGGAGCTGGGACGGGGCAAGCTCGAGCGCAAGCGGCTGGACGCGATCGTGGTCAACGACATCTCGCGCGCGGAGATCGGATTCGAGGTCGACGAGAACGAAGTCACGATCCTGACGGCCGACGGGGTGCAGCGGCACGTGCCGCGCTCGCGGAAGGAACAGGTGGCCCGCGCCGTCCTCGATGAAGTGGAGCGATTGCGCGCAGCCAGGGAGGGGACGGATGGAGCCAGAGCAGACACCCGTAGCCCCGCAAGAGTCTGAGGCCCACGCCGCGGTGGCGCGGCGGATAGAGGCCAACATCGCCAGCGCCGTGCAGGTCCGCCCCGAGACGCTCACCCACCTGATGGTGGCGCTGCTGGCCGAGGGCCACGTGCTCATCGAGGACTATCCCGGTGTTGGCAAAACCGCGCTGGCCAGAGCGCTGGCTCGCTCGATCGACTGCCAGTTCGCGCGCGTGCAGTGCACCTCGGACCTGCTCCCGGCCGACGTCGTGGGCACCAACGTCTACCAGCAGCGTGAGGGGCGCTTCGAGTTCCGGCCCGGACCCGTGTTCGCCAACGTCGTCCTGGTCGACGAGATCAACCGGGCCTCACCCAAGACCCAGTCGGGATTGCTCGAGTGCATGCAGGAGCGACGGGTGACCGTCGACGTCCACACGCACGAACTGGCGCGCCCGTTCCTGGTCCTGGCCACGCAGAACCCGATCGAGTACGAGGGCACCTACCCGCTGCCCGAGGCGCAGGTGGACCGGTTCATGGTCAGGATCGCGCTCGGCTATCCCTCCCGCGGCGCCGAAGCGGAGATGCTGGCCGACCACGAGACCGGCGACCGGGTGCTGTCCCTCACGCCCGTGGCGACCGCGGCCGAAGTGCTCGCGGCCCAGGACGCGGCCAAGCGGGTGCAGGCCACCGAGCCGCTGCGGGAGTACATCGTGCGCGTGTTGTGGCGCACCCGCGAGGATCCTCGGCTCGACCTCGGCGCGAGTCCGCGCGCCGGCCTGCTGCTCCTCCGCGCCGCGAAGGCGTACGCCATGATGCAGGGACGCGACCACGCGCTACCCGACGACGTGCAGGGCCTCGCTCAGCCGGTGCTCGCCCATCGGCTCATGCTGGCGCCGGAAGCGCCCCGCCGGGCCGCGGCCGACGTGGTGAGCGACGCGATCTCGTCGGTGAGGGCGCTGTGAGCGCCGAGGAGGAGCCCGTGCGGTGAGACGGGCGGGGGCGGTCGCGGTTGCCGGACTGGCGCTGATCCTGGTGGCGCTGATGTTCGACGCCGCGCCGGTATTCGTCCCGGGAATCGCGCTCCTCGTGCTCGGCGTCGTCGCGCCGGCATGGGTCCAGTTGGCCGCGCGCGCGGCCGGCATCGAGCGCCGGCTCGATTCCGATCGGGTCGTTGAGGATGAGCCGATCGAGGCGACGATCGAGGTTAGCCGCGGACACTGGGGGCTGCCCGGCGCCGCCGTGCTCGATCCGCTCGCGGGCAAGCCGGTGCTGCTGTATGCGCCGATGTCGCTGCTCTCGGGGTCGCAGAGCGCCAGCGTCCGGATCGTGGCTCGCTTCCCGCGCCGCGGCATCCGGCGGATCGACCCGCCCACGCTGGTCGTCTCGGATGCCCTCGAGCTCGCGCGCGTGGTCCGGGTCAGCCCGTCGCCTCCCCAGGAACTGCTCGTGCTCCCGCGGACCGAGCGCGTCCGGTGGGCTGCGGGGGCGGGGGAGAAGTGGCGTCGCGCGGCCGGGATGGCTTCCGTCGAGCCGATGGGCGCGACTGAGGTCGACGGCCTGCGGCCCTACCGGCAGGGCACGCCGGCGTCGCGCATCCACTGGCCGGCGCTCGCGCGAGGCGCCGGGTTGCTCGAGCGGCGCTTGCAGGCCGACACCGACAGCCGTCCGCTCGTGGTCCTCGACGCGCGCGGCAGCGGACCGCCCGAACATCTCGACGCGGCGGTCCGGGCCGCCGCATCGCTCGTGCTCGAGCTCGGAAGGCGGGTTGGTTGCGGCCTACTGCTGCCCGGCGAGCATCGTCCGCTCGAGGTCGAGCCCGATCTCACCGCATGGCCGATCGCGCACACCAAGCTCGCTCTGATCGAGGGAGGCCTTGAGACCAGAGCCCCCGGCCTGGCTCCGGGGGCGCGCTCAGCGCAGGTCGTGTACGTCGCCGCCACGTCGCTGGCCCGGCTCCCGCCCGCGCTCCTCGGGGCCGGCGTGCGCGCGGCCGTGCTGGTGGTCCCGACGCCGCTGGTCACCCAGCCGGTGCACGACGCCACTTTCGAGGTGGCGGGCTGCGTGGGGTTCGTGGTCGGCATCGGACGCCGCCGACGCGAGCGAGCGGCGGCATGAGTTCGACCACCCAGGTCGCGGTCCTCGCGCCGCTCGGACAGGAGGCCGGCTCTGGCCGGCAGTCGGCGCGGACCGCCGAGCGCCCTCTGGTCCGGCTCATCGGGTTCGCCGCTCTGGGGCTGTACGGAGTGGTGCGCTGGGGAACCCTCATGACCCCGGCCCCGACCTGGCGGCTGCTCGGGTTGCTCGCGCTCGCCGTGGCGCTGGCCGGGGTGGGGCCCGTCCTGCTCGAGCGCGAGCGCGAGGTCGCCGCGCGCGGGGGACGGAACGGGGGAATCTCTCAGGTGGGGGCACCGCTGGCGCTTGTGGCGATCCTCGCCGTCTTCCCGCTCGCCGGCGTTCCGCTCGCCTGGATCGTGCACCTCCGCGTCGCCGTCACCGCCAACGGGATCGGTCAGGGCCTCTCGGCGCTGCCCGGCATCCTCGTGCCCTACAGCGGCATCAACGAATGGGCGCGGATCGTAATGCTTCTGGGCGCCGCGGTCCTGCTGCTGGACGCGGCCATGCTGCTCGCCTTTGCGCCGCCGGCCCTCGGCGACGTCCGCCGGGCCGGTGCCGCACTACCGCTGATCGCGCTCGTGGTCGTGCCGGCGACGCTCGTACACCCCAACTTGCCTTACGAGCAGGGGCTGTTGCTGTTCGGCCTGCTGGCGTTCTTCATGTGGGGCGAGCGGGTCCCGGCCGACCGGCGCGGGGGCGTGATCCTGACCTGCGTGGCGACCGGCGCGGTCGGTCTGATCCTCGCCCCGGCGCTCGACGAGCACTCGCCGTGGATCAACTACGAAGCCCTGACCCGGGGCTTGACACCCACGCACGTGGCTCGCTTCGACTGGACCCAGCGCTACGGTCCGCTCAACTGGCCCCACTTGGGCACCGACGTCCTCTCGGTCAGCGCCTCTCCAGCCGTGTTCCTCGGCGAGTACTGGAAGACCGAGAATCTCGACGACTTCGACGGAACGGGATGGGCCACCGGTGCCGCCAACTCGGGGGTTGGGCTGACCGGCGTCAGCGCGCCGACGATCGCGAAGTTCACCCAGACCCTGACAGTGACCATCAGTGCGATGAGAAGCAACCAGGTGATCGCCGCCGGCTACGCTTCGCTACCGCCCGCCCACCTGAACACCGCGGCGCAGCCCGGGGTGAGTGCGGGCACGTGGACTAGCCCGACCGCGCTCGGTCCGGGCGACACCTACACCGTGCGGGTCTACGTCCCGCACCCCACCACCTCGCAGTTGGTGCACGCCGGGGCTGGCTATTTCAACGGGGTACGGCAGGCCGACCTGTCACTGGGCCTGCCCCAACCGGACGGCAAGACCATCGCGACCGTCCTGTTCCCCCCGTTCGGGTCCCACCGCACGGCGTCGCAGGTGATCAGCCGGGCCATGGGGTTCCCGGCGGTCGGGACGCCACGCGCCGGGCCCCTGGTCATCACGGACGGCGCAGGCGGGCTGGACGCGATCCAGGACTCGCCATATGCGCCGGCCTACGCCGAGGCTCAGCGGCTGGCCCGCGGAGCGCGCACGCCGTACGCGTTCGTCCAGAAAGTGCTGAATTATCTGTCGGCCGCCAATGGCTTCCGCTACAACCAGAATCCCCCGGCGGCGCAGTATCCGCTGGCGACGTTCCTGATCAACAAGGTCGGCTACTGCCAACAGTTCGCCGGCGAGATGGCGTTACTCCTGCGCATGGGCGGCGTGCCGGCCCGGGTCGCGACGGGGTTCACCACCGGCACCTACGACAGCGCGACCAAGAAGTACCTGGTCGCGGACATCGACGCCCATGCGTGGGTCGAGGCGTGGTTCCCGCACTACGGCTGGGTCACGTTCGACCCCACCCCGGCGGCGGCGCCGGCCCGTGGTGGCGGCAAGTCCACGATCTCGTACCTCGGCTCGTTCAGCACGTATGGCGAAGTGCTGCACGCCAGGGTCGCCGAGACCCCGGTCCGCACCGCGGCCGGACACACCGCAACGCACGTGAAGAGCTCGGGCGCGCCCGTACTGCTCATTGTGCTCGGGGTGCTGCTGGTACTCGTGGTGCTCGGCCTGGTCGCCTGGCGCCGGACCGGCGAACTCGAATCAGACGCGCTGCTCGCCGAGCTCGAGCGGGCCCTCGCCCGCAGCGGGCGGCCGGTATCGGAGGGGGTCACACTCGCCACGCTCGAGCGGCGCTTCCGTACCTCGCCCGACGCCGCGGCTTACATCCGTGCGCTGCGGCTGGCCCGGTTCGGCTCCGAGCGCGAGTTGCCCACCCTGACCCAGCGCCGCGCGCTGCGCGCCCAGCTGCGGGCCGGGCTCGGGTTGGGCGCGGCGTTGCGGTCGCTGTGGGCGCTCCCGCCGCGTCCCGAGCGGCACCGCCGGCACCGCCGGAAGCGGTCGGCGGCCTCGTTAAACTAGGCCGGGATGGACGATGTTTACGAGCTATACACGCGCGGCACCGAGCTGCTCGAAGCCGGGCACAACCACCAGGCGACGATCCCGCTCGCGCGTGCGCGTGATCTCGATCCCGACAAGACCTCGATTCGCGAGGCGCTCGGCCGCGCCCTGTTCGGCGCCCAGCGCTACGAGCAGGCGGTGGTGGAGTTCGAGGCCGTGATCGACCGGGCGCCGACCAACGACTTCGCCTTGTTCTGTCTGGGCCGCTCGCTCCAGATGCTCGGCCGCCACGCCGAGGCCCGCAAGCCGCTCGCCCAGGCCGCCGGGATGCAGCCCGGCCGGCGCGACTACCGCATCTACCGCGACCGTGCCCGCGCCCGCGCCGAAGCCGCCGGCTACTAGCCGCGACTCCGGTCAGGACGGGCCCTCGATGGCCCCACGGACGCCGCCCGAAGGGCGGCCCAGCTAAGCGAAGGGCACGCGGCCGGGGCTGGCCCTCGGAACCGTTCCGGGCGCCAACGTACCCGAGGAGTTGTGGGCGGGCCTGAACACCCCTCCGGCGTCCCTCGCGTGAAGCGCGGCACGCTTTCGGCCCTTGACAAAGGGGAGCACAGGGACGCCGGAGGGGTGTCAGGCCCGCCCCCCAGTGCTATCTTGAGGGGTACAGTTGGTGCGCCGGGATGTTCCGGCGGCAGTACCCGGAGTGGGCACTGAGCCCGCTCTTTTTTATGAGTTTTGCGATGGAGGAGATCCACGTGCAGCCCACTGATCGACAACTCCAGAGGGAGATTGAAGGCCGGCTTGCCGTCAGTCAGCCGGACGTCGAGGTGCTGCTCGCGGAAGTGATTGGGTCCCGCCCAGCCCCCACGTTGCGACTGTTCATCGATCATCCCGAGGGAGTCACGCTGGATCTGTGCGAACGCGTTTCGGCGCAGCTGAACGACCTTCGCGATCGCTACTCGCTCGAAGTGTCCTCGCCGGGGCAGGACCGCCCCCTGACCAAGCCCCAGCACTACACGCGCTACCTCGGCCGGCATGCGCGCGTGCGCCTGCGGGAGGCCCGGGACGGACACAAGAGCCTGACCGGAGAGCTGGTCGGCGCCTCGGACTCGGATGTCACGATCGCTGCCCAGGGGGGCGTGGTCACGATTCCCTATGAGCAGATCGCCCGCTCGAACCTCGTACCTGGAGACTGAAGTCATGTCGAGAGAGATCGTCGAGGCCGTTCGGGGCCTTGCCGCCGAGAAGAACATCTCCTCCGAGAAGCTGATGGAGGCGCTGGAAGACGCGCTTCTCTCGGCCTATAAGAAGACGCCGGAAGCGGCGCGCTACGCGAAGGTCGAGATGGACCGCGACAGCGGCGACTTCAAGGTGTGGGAGCTGAAGATCCCGCCCGAGCTCGAGGAGCAGCTGCTGGTCGAGGCGACGCCCGATCAGCAGCCGACGGTCGACCCCGAGACGGGCGAGATGCGCGAGCCGCCCGAGCCCGAGATCGACCTCGAGAAGCTCAAGGAGTACGAGGACCAGATCGAGACCGAGGACGTCACCCCGCATGACTTCGGCCGGATCGCGGCGCAGACCGCCAAGCAGGTGATCTTGCAGCGGATCCGCGAGGCCGAGCGCGACATGATGTTCGAGGAGTACCGCGACCGCGTCGGAGAGCTGATCACCGGCATCGTCCAGCAGTCCGACTCGCGGTACACGCTCGTGCAGCTGCGCGAGCGGGTCGAGGCGCTGCTGCCGAAGTCGGAGCAGGTCGAGGGCGAGCGCTACGACCACTCCCAGCGGATCAAGGCCGTCATCAAAGACGTCTCGAACTCGACCAAGGGCCCGAGCATCATCGTCTCGCGCCGCGATCCCGAGCTGATCAAGCAGCTGTTCGAGCTCGAGGTGCCCGAGATCGCCGACGGCCTGGTCGAGATCACCAACGTCGCGCGTGAGCCTGGCTACCGCTCCAAGATCGCGGTCGTGTCGCACGTCGACGGTGTCGATCCGGTCGGTGCGTGCGTCGGCCCTCGCGGCTCGCGTGTGCGCATGGTCGTATCCGAACTGCGCGGCGAGAAGATCGACATCATCCCCTACAACGATGAGCCGGCCCGGTTTGTCGCCAAGGCTCTGTCCCCCGCGCGCGTGCGCGAGGTGCTGGTCGACGACGCGGGCAAGCAGGCCACGGTGATCGTGCCCGACGACCAGCTGTCGCTGGCCATCGGCCGGGAGGGCCAGAACGCCCGGCTGGCCGCCCGGCTGACCGGGTGGCGTATCGACATCCGCTCGGAGACGGAGTTCGCCGCCGAGGAGGCCGAGCACGGCTACGAGGAGGAGGAGACCTCGGGCCGCTGCCACGCGATCCTGTCAAACGGCCGGCGCTGCCCGAACGCGGCACTGCCGAGCTCCCGCTACTGCGGTATCGAGGCCCACCAGGCGCTCGAGGGCAAGGACACCGACCAGGTCCAGGCGGTCTCCAAAGGCCGTGAATGAGGCGCCGCCGCCAGTCGCTGGGACGATCCAGCTGAGGCGTTGCCGTCAGGCGTCGCCGACTCACTTCCAACAGGCCTACACTCAAACTAGATGAGCAAACGTGTCCATGAGATCGCCAAGGAGCGCGGGCTTCCGCCCAAGGAAGTGCTGCAACGACTCCAGGCGGCCGGCCTGAAGGTGAAGGCGGTGTCGTCCTCGGTCGATGAGGCCGACGCGCGCCGCGTGCTTGGCGACGGCAACGGCGCCGCCCAGTCCCAGGCCCCGGGTCCCCAGGCCGCCGGGTCCGAGCAGCCTCGGCGCGATGGCGCGGGCGAGCGTTCGCAGCCGGCCGGCGGGGAGTCTCGGCCTGATGGAGGTTCGACCCGGACCCGTGCCGGGGAGGAGGCCCGTCCGGCCGCGCGCGCCCAATCCCAGCCGCAACCCGAGTCCCAGTCCCAGCCGACCGCCGAGGCCCCGGCGCGGCGATCGGACGGCCCCGCCGGTGAGTCGGGCAGCCACAAGCGGCCGACGCGTGATTCGCTCCAGGGAGAGCGCGCACCAGGCAACGCTGGCGGGCGGCGGCGCGTGGTGATCGATTCGCAAGCTTCGCGGCGGACCACCGGCGGCCCCCCTGGCCAGACCAACCAGCCGCCGCGCCGGCAGCGCCGCGGACGGCGTCGGCGGGGTATCTACGACGAAGAGGCCGAGTCGCGTCCGTCGCAGACGGCGTTGGCCGAACCTGATGCGATCCGGATCAACTCCGGCTCGACGGTCAAGGATGTCGCCGAGTACCTAGACGTTCCGGTGCCGGAGATCATGAAGAAGCTGATGGCACTCGGTGAGATGAAGACGCTCACCCAGACCCTCTCCGACGACTCCATTCAGGTGCTCGCGGCCGAGCTCGGCAAGGACATCGAGATCGTCCACTCCGAGGATGAGACCGTCGTCGAGCCTGTATTCCACGACCCCGAAGAGGAGCTCGTCGAGCGCCCGCCCGTGGTGACGATCATGGGCCACGTCGACCACGGCAAGACGTCGCTGCTCGACGCGATCCGCTCGACCCGGGTTGCCGCGGGCGAGGCCGGGGGCATCACCCAGCACATCGGCGCCTACCAGGTCGAGAGCGATGGTCGCGAGATCACCTTCCTGGATACGCCGGGCCACGAGGCGTTCACCGCCATGCGTGCGCGCGGAGCCAAAGTCACCGACATCGCCGTGATCGTGGTCGCCGCCGACGACGGCGTCAAGCCGCAGACCCAGGAGGCGGTCGACCACGCCAAGGAGGCCGGCGTGCCGATGCTCGTCGCGGTCAACAAGATCGACAAGGAGGGCGCGCAGCCCGAGCGAGTGCGCGCCGAGATGTCCCAGCTCGGCCTCCAGCCGGTCGAGTGGGGCGGGGAGACCGAGTTCGTCGACGTGTCGGCCAAGACCCAGGAGGGGCTCGAGGACCTGCTCGAGACGATCCTGGTCATGGCCGAGGTCGAGGAGCTCCGGGCCAATCCGGAGGCGCCCGCCTCCGGGACCGTGATCGAGTCAAAGCTCGACCCGGGCCGCGGTCCGGTGGTGACGATCCTGATTATGCGCGGCACGCTCGAGGTGGGCGACTCGCTCGTGGCGGGCGCCCACTGGGGCCGGGTGCGGGCGATGAGCGACTTCATGGGTACGCGGGTCGGTCAGGTGCTCCCGGGCGAGCCGGTCGAGGTGCTCGGGTTCGACGGTGTACCCGAAGCCGGCGAACACGTCCGCGCGGTCGAGAACGAGCGCCGCGCGCGCCAGCTCGCCACCGAGCGGGCGACCCGGCTGAAGGCCGAAGCGCTCGCCCGCCGCAGCGGCAAGAAGGTCTCGCTCGAGGACATCTTCAAGTCGGGCGTTCAGGAGCTGAACCTGGTCATCAAGGCCGACGTGGCTGGATCGCTCGAAGCGATCGAGGACGAGATCGCCAAGCTGCCGCAGGACGAGGTGTCGGTGAACGTGATCCGCGGTGCGGTCGGCGGCGTAACGGAGTCCGACGTGATGCTGGCTTCGGCCTCCGACGCGATCGTCATGGGCTTCAACGTCCGCCCGGTCGGCGACGCGCGGGCCGTGGCCGAGCGCGAGGGCGTCGAGATCCGGCACTACGCGGTCATCTACCGCGCGATCGAGGAGCTGCGCGACGCCATGCAGGGCATGCTCGCGCCCGAGGAGGTCGAAGAGACGCTCGGCACGGTCGAGGTGCGCCAGATCTTCCGCGCCTCACGCGTGGGCACGATTGCCGGCTGCCACGTGACCGACGGCCGCGTGATCCGCGGCTCGAAGGTCCGGCTGGTGCGCGACGGCACCGTCATCTACACCGGGGAGATCCAGAGTCTGCGTCGCTTCAACGAGGACGTGCGCGAGGTGGCGGCCGGCTACGACTGCGGCGTCGTGCTCCGGGACTTCGCGGACATCAAGGAAGGCGACGTGCTCGAGGCCTACGCCACGCGCCAGGTCGAACGAGAGCTGGTGTAGCCGTGCCCAGCCTCGACCGCTAATTCGGAGGCAGGTGGCCGCGGATGTCGGCCAGCGGTTTCGTCGCGGTGCTGGTGATCGACCTGCACTTTCCCGACGCGGGCAGCCTCAAGACCAAGCGCAAGGAGCTCTCCTCGATCAAGGCCCAGCTCCACGGGCGGCTGGGCGCGGCCGTCGCCGAGGTCGACCATCAGGATCTGTGGCAGCGGTCGAGGTTGACCGCGGCGCTGACCGGCGGTTCGCTCGGTGTGCTTTCGGCGGCGGCGGACAACCTCGAGCGCTGGCTCGAGGCCCGGTGGCCGGACAACGTCCAGATCCGACGGATCGTCAGCTCGGTGGAGGACCTGTGCGAGTGAGCGCTAACAGGCAACTCTCACGATCGGGGGCGAGCGGCTAGGATGAGCGACGGCCGGATGAGGCGAGTCGACGAGGCTGTGCGCGTGGTGCTCAGCGAGGCGATCGCCAAGGACCTGCTGGATCCGCGAGTAGGGTTCGTGACCGTGACCGGAGTCAAGACGTCACCCGATCTGCGCCATGCGCGCGTGTACGTCAGCGTGCTCGGCGACGAGCAGGCGCGCAGCGAGTCGCTCGAGGGGCTGCGCTCGGCGCACGGCTTCCTCCAGGGTCGTCTGGCCAGCGAGCTGTCGCTCAGGCACACGCCGACGCTCACGTTCGAGTACGACGAGTCGATCGACCGGGGCATGCGGATCTCCGAGCTGATCGATCATGGCCCTGCTGATCACGGTCCCACCCAGCCCAGGGGACAAGATGCATGAGAATGGCGCGGGGGCGACTCGTGATCAGGTGCTCGTCGAGTTGGGCTCGGCTCGCAAGCTGATCGTCGTCACCCACGAGAACGTCGACGGCGACGCACTCGGGTCGCTGATCGCGATGCAGGAGATCCTGCTCGCCGAGGGCCGGGACAGCCTGATGTTCATCGACGCCGGCGAGTTCCCGCTCCCGACCGAGTACGCCTTTTTCGCGCTCCCCGGGCTGGTCCAGTCGCCACCCGACGACCTCGAGGAGCGGACGATCGTGTTCCTCGACTGCGGCAACCTCGAGCGCAATCCGGCCGAGGCGTTCCGCAAGGCGGGTGGCGGGCAGGCCGATGGGTCGGGATTGCGCATCATCAACATCGACCACCACCACGACAACACTCAGTTCGGCACGATCAACTACGTCCTCCCCGAGGCGTCCTGTACGGCCGAAATTGTGTGGGACCTGATGTACGGCCTGGGCGTGAAGCCGACCGTGAACATCGCCGAGGCGCTGTACGTCGGGCTGATCACCGACACCGGCCGCTTCATGTACGAGAACACCGGCCCGCGTGCTCATGTGATGGCCGCCGACCTGATCGAGGCGGGCGTCGACGTGCACGAGATTTACCGCCGCGTGTATGAGGGGGTGCCGTACGGAAAGCTGGCGCTGCTCGCCCGCGGTCTGTCCAAGGTGGCGCGCTACGACGACGGCCGGCTCACCGTCACCGAGCTCGACGCGCGCGACTTCGCCGAGTCGGGCGCGGAGGAGAGCTACTCGGAGGGCGTGATCGACCACCTGCGCGCGGTCGAGGGGACGGCGGTAGCGGCGCTCATCCGCGACCGGGTCTCATCCGACAACGGCGCCGGCCTGCCGCGCAAGGTCTCGCTGCGCGCGAGCGACGACCGGGTCGACGTGTCGGCGATTGCCCGAGCACAGGGGGGCGGCGGCCATCGCCAGGCGGCCGGCTTCTCAACCTCGATGCGGTGGGATGAGCTCGTCGACTTCCTGCGCCGGGAGGTGGCGGAGCAGCTGTCGGGCTCGCCGTCGAAGTGATCGACGGCGTCGTTCTCTACGACAAGCCGGCAGGAGTCACCTCGCACGACGTGGTGGCGAAGATGCGCCGTGCGCTTCGGTCGGGCGCGAGAGTCAAGGTCGGCCATGCCGGCACGCTCGATCCATTCGCCACCGGGCTGCTGCTGGTCCTGGTCGGCCGCGCCACCCGGGTGCAGCGCTTTCTGATGGCCCTGCCCAAGAGCTATGAGGCGACCGCGCGATTCGGCGCGGTGTCGAACACGGGGGACCCGGAGGGGGAGATCACGGTCACCGGCGTCGTCCCGTCCGGCGATCTCGCGCTTCCCACGGGGCTCGTGCGCCAGCGTCCTCCTGCGTTCTCGGCGGTCAAGGTCGGAGGCCGGCGGGCCTACGCGCTCGCGCGGGCTGGGGAGACGGTGGAGCTGGCCGAGCGCGAGGTGCACGTGTATCGCTTCGAGGAGCGGTGGCGGGAGGGCGAGCGGCGAGGGTTTGTGATCGAGTGCTCGTCCGGTACGTACGTGCGCAGCCTGATCGCCGCGCTCGGCGACGCGTACTGCGAGGCGCTGCGGCGGACCGCGATCGGTCCGTTCGAGGTCGGCGACGCTGATCCCGAGCGGATTCTGGGATTGGACGAGGCGCTGGGGTTCATTCCCGAGGTCCGGCTGGAGGACCCGGAGCAAGCGCGGCGGGCCGCTCACGGTGGGGCCGTGGCCGCCGCCGGGTCCGACAATGCGAGTCCTGACGTCGTGCGCCTGACCGACTCAGAAGGTCTGATCGCGCTGGCCTCGCCCGGGCCGGACGGCACGCTTCGCCCCGTCGTTGGCCTGCGTGGCTGATCCGTGCTCGTGGTGCCGGGACGGGGCAAATTCCAGCATTTCGACGCGTCGACGCGGCCGGTGCAGGATCCTGCCTCGCGGCGAGGCGGAATCCTGCGCGGGCGGAAATGCCCTGCCCGAATGCTGGAATTTGCCCTTCGCGCCACGTCGGGGACGTCCGCGGCAGCGACGGTCGCGTAGCCTTCCGGCCCGATGCAGGTCACGATGCTCACCGAGGTCCGGGAGCGACCGCGGCGGGTGGCGGTCGGGGAGTTCGACGGGGTCCACCTGGGTCACCGCGAGGTGATTCGCGGCAGCGACACCGTGCTGACGTTCGAGCCCCACCCGCTGCGAGTCATCCGCCCCGAGGCGGCGCCGCGGCTGCTGACCAGCCTCGAGGCGAAGGCGGAGCTGATCGCCCAGCTCGGGGTCGAGGAGCTCGTCGTGATCCCGTTCGACGACAGCTTCGCCCATCAGAGCCCGGACGAATTCATCGACCACATCCTGGTCGAGCGTCTGCATGCCACCCGAGTGTCGGTGGGGGAGAACTTCCGGTTTGGATACCGTGCGGCCGGAGACCCGGTGGGGTTGAAGGCCGACCCCCGGTTCGAGACGCGCGTGGTGCCGCTGGTGGAGGTCGACGGGGAGATCGTCTCCTCTAGCCACATCCGGGGACTCGTGCTCTCCGGGGATGTGGCGCTGGCCACCCGGTTCCTCGGCGCGCCGTTCCAGCTGCGCGGCGAGGTCGTCCAAGGCGATCAACGAGGCCGGACCCTCGGCTTCCCGACCGCCAACATCGTTCCCGACGAGGCGCTCGTCTGTCCCGGCCACGGGATCTACGCCGCACGCACCGAGGGGGCCTGCGCGGCGGTCAGCATCGGCGTTCGACCCACCTTCGGCACGGGCCGGGCACTGCTCGTCGAGGCCTACCTGCTCGACACCGACGAGGACCTTTACGGCCGCACGCTGCGTCTCGACTTCCTCGAGCGCCTGCGCGGCGAGCGTCGCTTCGACTCGCCCGAGGCGCTCATCGAGCAGATGCGCATCGACGTCGAGCGAACCCGCGAAGTGTGCCGGGAATAGCCAGAAGTCCGGGCCTGCTAGCCTCATCGACCCGATGGCAATCACCCAGGAACGCAAGCAGGAGCTGGTCGCCCAGTTTGGCGACGGACCGTCCGACACGGGCAAGACCGAGGTCCAGATCGCGCTGCTCACTGCGCGGATCAACGACCTGAACCAGCACCTCGGCGAGCACCGAAAGGACCATCACTCCCGTCGCGGCCTGCTGATGCTGGTCGGCCGCCGCCGGCGGCTGCTCAACTACCTGCGGGACAGCGACCTGGAGCGCTATCGCACCATCCTGCGCGAGCTCGGCCTGCGCCGGTGAGCGACGGGCCGCTTGCCCCCGGGACAGCCGTCCCGGAGTTCACGCTGAAGCGGGAGGACGGCTCCGATTTCACGCGCGCCGATCTGCTCGGCCAGACGACGCTGCTCGTCTTCTACCCGTTCGCGTTCAGCCCCGTGTGCACCGATCAGCTCGGGCTCTACGAGGAGGTGCTGGGGGACTACCTGGCGAAACGCGACGTGACCATGTACGGCGTTTCCTGCGACGCGAGCTGGTCGCAGACGGCGTTCAGGGAGAAGCTCGGCGTGAGCATCCCGCAGCTGTCGGATTTCGAGCCCAAGGGCGAGGTGTGCCGCGCCTTCAGCGTCTATCACCCCGGCGGTTTCCCGCAGCGCGCGCTGGTGATCGTCGGCCCCGACGCGTCGGTCGGATGGAGCTATGAGGCTCCCTCGCCAGGGGACCTGCCCGGCGCGAACCTGATCTTCGACGGGCTGGATGCGCTGGCCGCGCGGACTTAGATACCAGCTCGTCTCCGCCAACCTGCGCCCGCCTCGCCGCTCATGACCGAGCTCACCTCGGCCCCCCTTCCGCCGCTGTCCCCCGAGGACCACGTCAGGGGTCCGGCTGATGCCACGCCGGTGATCGTCTACGGCGATTTCGAGTGCCCGTATTGCGGGTCGCTCGCTGGCAAGCTCGACGGCGTGCGCCTCCGCGTCGCCTTCCGCCATTTCCCGGTCCGCACGAGCCACCCGCGCGCGTGGGCGGCGGCGTGCGCGGCCGAGGCGGCCGCGCGGCAGGAGCGCTTCTGGGAGATGCACGACCTGCTCTTCTCCGATCAGGGCCGGCTCGAGGATCCCCACCTGTGGGAGCGAGCGCGCGCGCTCGAGCTCGACCTCGAGCGCTTCGACGCCGACCGGCGCGGGCCGGAGGCCCAAGCGCGAGTCCGGCGCAACTTCGAGGCCGGTGTCCGGGGCGGGATCGTTACCACGCCCACGTTGATCGCCGCCGGCGCCAGGTACGCCGGCCGGATCGACGCTCAGGTGCTCGAAGGGCTGAGCGCCGGCGCCGGCTGAGTCCCGTCCGCCGAGCCCAAGGTGCTCTCCGGGTCTTCGGCCGCGACTGCGCCCGTCCCGACCTCGCCAGCCGGCGTGAAGCCGGGCAGTCGGAGCGTGAACGTCGAACCATGCGAGGTGCTCTTGACGGTGCAGTGCCCGCCGTGGCGCTTGGCGATCGCGTCGACGATGGCCAGGCCCAGCCCGACGCCTCCATCCGAGCGCGTGCGCGCCGCATCGGCGCGGGCGAAGCGGTCGAAGATACGTCCGAGTGCCTCCGGGCGCACGCCGCAGCCTTCGTCGAGGACCTCGATCACGATCTCCCCCGGTCCGCGGCCCACGGCCCGCAGCTCGATCGCGTCGCGTTCCCGCGTGAACTTGACGGCGTTCTCGAGCAGCGCGTCGAGGGCGGCGCGGAGCCGGTCCGGATCCACGAGCAGCCGTCCCGGCGTGAGCTTTCCGAGCCGCCAGGCCCGCGGCCCGACCTCCGACCAGCGCATGAAGATGTCCTCCAGGAACGGCTCGAGATCGACCTCCTCGGTCTGCAGAAAGTCGGGTTGCCCGGCGGAGGCCAGGAGGAGGAGACGTCCGACGATCGCGTCGATGCGGGACAGCTCCTCGAGAGCTATCTCGAGCTCGCCGCTCGCCTGGGGATTCTCGCCCAGCAGCTCCAGGTGACCGCGCGCGATCGTCAGCGGCGTGCGCAGTTCGTGCGACGCGTCGTGGATGAAACGCTCCTGGCGTTCGAGCATCGAGTTGGCTTCAGCAGCGCGGCGCTCGGCGATTCGAACCGCCTCGACCCGGCGGCGCGCGTGCCACACGACGGCCAGGAACAGCATCGCCATCAGCGGAACTTTCACGAGCTTCTGCGCCGCGTCGGCTCCGCCCATGGCGTAGGCGGCGGTCGGGATACCCGTCAGGACCATGGCCGCGGCCAGGACGATCAGGGTGGGACGCAGCGGCCACACGCGGAGGCCGTAAAGCAATGTGAGGCTGATCCAAACCAGGTAGAACGGCACCGTCTGCCATTTGGGCCACGCGAACATCGCCGCGTAGCAGGCGGCGGCAAAGGCGCCCCACAGGAGCTCCAGGCGGTAGCGCCCGACGAACGAGCCCGCGCCGCGGGCGAGCGCACGAGCCGGGCGCTCCCGGACGCTCGCCTCAGGCAGCGGCGCGGTAGCCGGCATTGCGCACCGTCTCGATTGGGGCGTTCGGACCCAAGCGCCGCCGCAGCCGCCTGACGCACACGTCGACGACGTTCGACCTCGGATCGAAGTCATAGCCCCAGACTTCGGAGAGCAGCCGCTCGCGGCTGATCACCTCGCCCACGTGACGCAGCAGGAAGTGCAGCAACCGGAACTCGCGGTCCGAGAGGTCCGCCACCGTTTCGCCGACGCGAGCCTGGCGGCGGGCCAGGTCCAGCACCAGGCCCCCGACGCGGATCTCGGTGCTGTCATCGGCGACCTTCGCGCGGCGCAGCTGGACGCGCGCGCGTGCGAGCAGCTCGTCCAGCGAGAACGGCTTGGCCACGTAGTCGACGGCTCCGAGCTCGAAGCTACGGAGCTTGATCGGCAGGTCGCTACGCGCGGAGAGGATCAAGACGGGCAGATCTGACCGCTCGCGGTGGAGCTCTCGAAGCGCGTCCAGGCCGCTGCGCCCGGGCAGCAACAGGTCGAGGATGACGAGGTCAAAGCTCCCGGTCAGCGCCCTCGCGAGGCCCTGCTCGCCGTCCTCGACGACGTCCACGACGAAGCCCTCCGCCTCGAACGCCCGCGCCAGGAAAGCGCGGATCCGGGCCTCATCCTCAACGATCAAAATCCGCATTTGCTCTTTCGAGCCCCCACGTCTGCTGCAGACGATAGCTCTGGATAGATGACGTGTAAATGACCCGTCGATGACATCGCCGTCATTTTCTGGTTTGCCGTCGGGGCGGCAATGTATAACACCGCGCCGAGGGAGAGACGGAGACAAATGAGCGCGTCTGCTAAGCGAATAACCGGGATTGTGACGCTGACGGCAATCGTTTGCGTCGCGATCGCCCTGTACATCGTCCTGTACCTCACGAATGTCCCCGGGTCGGCGGCCGCCGTGCAGACCTCGGCGGGACCCTCGCTGTACCTGGCCACCGTGCCCGCAGCGGAGCTGAGCGACCCGCACAGCACCTGGGTCTCCTACTACCAGGTCAACCCGAGCGCGACCACCTGGAACCACGTCACAACGTACGTGCTCCCGGCCAACACGCTGGTCCACGTGACGATCTACGAGTTCGACACGCAGACCGGGCTGCGCAACAACTTCATCGGCCAGGTCCAGGGCACGGTCGGCAGCACCTTCCTCCTGAACGGGAAGCCGACGGTGGCGATCGACCCCGACACCGCCTCGCACGTGTTCGCGGTCCCGCAGTTCGGCCTCTCGGTCCCGCTGCCGGGCCCGGGCAGCAACGCCAAGAACCTGTGCAGCAACGCGCCGTGCTCGCTGAGCAACGCGCACGAGACGATCTCCTTCACTTTCAAGACGCCCGGCAAGGGCCTCTACCGCTGGCAGTGCTTCGTGCCCTGTGCCGCCGGCTTCATCCAGGGCCTGGGTGGCCCGATGCAGACCGTCGGCTATATGGACGGCTTCATCAAGGTGGTCTGAGGGCTTGCCCGAAGCGCAGCAAGAGCCGAACCACTTCCTGCGAATCGTCCTTTGGTGGCTGGTCGTAAGCGTCATCGGGACGGCGTTGGTCGTGTTCGTGCTCGGTCCCGGGCTGCCACCCGGCAACGGCTCGGTCGAGGCATCCGGCCAGGTGACCGACAACACCGTCCTGATGGCGATATCGGTGCCGGTCGCGGCAGCCGTGCTCGTGTACCTGACCTACGCGCTGATCGTGTTCCGGGAGCGCAACCCCGAGGTGATCGTCGACGGCCCGCCGATTCGCGGAAACGCCAGCATTCAGCTGTGGTGGCTGGTCATCACCACCACGCTTGTCCTAATCCTGGCCGGCTACGGCTCGATCCGCCTGCTCGCCGACGGTTCGGGCGGCGGCCAAGGTCCGAATCCGATCGCCGTCCCCGCCTCCGCCAAGGTCCATCCGCCGCTCCAGGTCCAGGTCATCGCCCAGCAGTGGGCGTTCACTTACCGGTGGCCCGCGTACGGCGGGGTGCAGACGCCGCACCTCGAACTGCCGGCCAACACACTGGTCGAGTTCAACGTGACCTCGCTCGACGTGATCCACTCGTTCTGGGCCTACCAGCTCGCCGTCAAGGCCGACGCCAATCCGGGCCAGAACAACATCGCCTACGTCACGACCAAGGGACCGCTCGCGTTCAACATCCGTTGCGCCGAGCTGTGCGGCGTGTGGCACGGGTACATGTTCGACACCGGGCATGTCGTGAGCAAGCCGCAGTTCGCCAGCTGGATCGCACAGCAGCGGGTTAAGTTCGCGCCGATCACACATACGCAGCCCCCGTACTCGAAGACTTACTTCCCGCAGCCCCTGAGGAGAGGTGGATGAGCACGATCGCCGTGTCCCAATCGCTCGCCCGGCCGCCCCTCTGGCGGCGTCTGATTGGCTTCAACCTGCTGGCCGGGATCGTGTTGGGGATCATCGGCTACCTGATTGGCTACTGGATCGGCGACCGCTTCACCGGCGCCGGCATCGCGTACTACGCCACCGAGGCGGGGCAGAACGACATCGCGATCCTGCTCGGCTACTTCCTCGGTGTCGTCGGGTTCCTGGTTGGCCTCGGGTTCGCCAACTACCCGATTCGTCGGATGCTCGGCCACCCACCGACGCTGGCCGAGCACGAGGCCGAGGAGGAGGGGATCGGGCGCTACTTCCGTCTGTGCACCGACCACAAGGTCGTCGCCCTCCAGTACCTGGTCGGGATCGGCGTGTTCTTCTTCGTCGGTGGCCTGAACGCGATGTTGATCCGCACCGAGTTGCTCCAGCCCAACGTGCACGTGTTCGGCGCCAATCAGTACCTGACGCTGGTCGGCATCCACGGCTCGATGATGATGGGAATGATGACGTCCGGGATCCTCGGTCCGTTCGCCAACTGGGTCATACCGCCCATGATCGGCGCGCGCCGGATGGCCTTCCCCCGGATCGAGTCGTTCACGTTCTGGTTGCTGATGGCGGCCGGCGTGGTTCTGATTACGACGATCTTCTTCGGCGGCTTCCAGACCGGCTGGACCGGCTACCAGCCGCTCGGCGCTCAGGGCACGGCCGGGTACGACGCCTACATCGGCTTCTTCGCTCTGGTCGGCGTGTCGATGGCGCTGCTCGGCCTGAACCTGGCCGCGACGATCATCACCATGCGCGCGCCAGGGATGACCTGGACCCGGTTGCCGATCTTCGCCTGGAGCGTGCTGGCCACCGCCTTCCTGATGTTCCTGGCTGCGCCGATGCTGATCGCCGCGCTGTTGATGGGCGCCATGGACCGCACCATCCAGACCGCCTTCTACATCCCGGGACAGGGCGGCAGCTCCTTCCTGTTCCAAAATCTGTTCTGGGTGTTCGGTCACCCGGAGGTGTACGTCGTGGCGATCCCTGGCTTCGGGATAGTGCTCGAGCTCCTGCCGGTGTTCGCGCGCAAGCCGCTGTGGGGATACCGCCTGGCCGTCGCCGGCATGCTCGGGGTGTGCCTGCTCAGCTTCTTCGTGTGGCAGCACCACCTGTTCGTCAGCGGCATCAACGCCGATCTGCGGCCGTTCTACATGCTCTCCACCGAGATCATCTCGCTGCCTACAGGGTTTATCTTCCTGTGCTTCATGGGGACTCTGTGGCGCGGGCGAATACGGTTCACCGTGCCGATGCTCTTCTGCTTAGCCTGGGCGTTCAATTTCCTGTTTGGCGGGATCTCCGGTGTGTTCCTGTCCGACGTCCCGAGCGATGTCACCACGCACGGCAGCTTCTTCGTGATGGCTCACTTCCACTACACGATCATGGGCGGCCTGGTGTTCACCTTCTTCGCCGCCATCTATTACTGGGTGCCGAAGATGACCGGCTTCAACCTGAACGAAACCCTCGGGAAGGTCCACTTCTGGACCATGTTCATCTTCTTCAACTCGACCTTCGCGCCGCTGTTCGCACTCGGCTTCATGGGCATGCCGCGCCGCGTGGTCACCTACCCGTTGAGCTTCCAGCCGCTGAACATCTGGGTGTCAGTGTCGGCCTTCCTGCTCGGCATCTCGATGCTCGTGTTCCTCGTACAACGTGGTGTGGTCGCTGTTGATCAAACGCGAGCCGGCCCCGGTGAACCCGTGGCATTCGAAGTCGGCGGAGTGGCAACTGCCCACGCCCGTGCCGGTGTACGACTTCGAGCGCACGCCGGTGTTCGGCCCCGATCCCTATCCCTACGGCGAGCCGGTGCCGGTGGGAGCGCCGGTCGCGGCGCCGGCGGCCGGGACCGCGTAGACGATCATGGAAGCCTCGTCAGCGTCAGCTCCGCTTTCCCCGAACATCGAGCCTGAGCCCGCGAACTGGCAGCCGCGGGCTCTCTGGATGGCGGTCCGCCTGTGGGTCGGGTCGACGTCGTTCTTCTTCGTCTCGTTCCTGTTTGCCTACTTCTACCTGCGCTCGCTCGACACCAACAACGGCTGGAAGATCGGCGCGGTGAACCCGTCGCTGGGCCTGGGACTGGCGATCGCCGCGCTGTTCGCGCTGAGCGCGATCGTGTTCTGGCTAGGCGTCACCCGACCCACCGACACCGTCGGCGCCGGGATCGCCGCAATCTTGATGGCGGTGGCGGCGATCGTGCTTCAGTTCATCGAGTACACCCAACTCGCGTTCGGGGCGGCCAGCGGGGGATATGCGAGCGTGTTCTTCGGCTGGACGGCGCTGTACGCGATCCTCGCCATCGGGTGCGTCTACTGGATGGAGACCCAGGTTGCGAGCGTCTGGCGTGCTCGGCGGGAGGGTATGAAACGACCGGTCCGTGAGGGCGTTCCCGCGGAGGATTTGGCGCTGATGCGGGCCGGTCTGGACGCCTGCTCGTTCTTCTGGGCCTACTACGCCGCGCTCGGCGTCCTGGCCTTCATCATCCTGTACCTGGTGTAGCGATGAACCTCGGCGGTTGGACGTTCCAGGCGGCTCTGGTCTACGTCATCGCCGCTGCAGTGCTGTATGGGCTGGGCGGTCGGGGGTGGCGCCGGAGCGAGCCGTTGCGCATCGCGGCGTTCGCCGGCGGCCTGCTCACGATCGTGGTCGCGCTCGACGGCCCCATCGACAAGTACGCGGAGGAGCTCTTCTGGGTTCACATGGTCCAGCATGTGTTGCTCCTGACGGTGGCACCGCCGCTGATCCTGCTCGGCCGGCCGTGGCCGCGCATGTGGCGTGCGCTGCCCCTCCAGGTCCGCACGACGGTCGGACGATCGATCGCGCAGGCGTCGTGGACCGCTCCGCTGCGCGCGCTGGCCCGACCGCTGCCGGCGTGGCTCCTGTTCAACGCGACGATCGTCGTCTGGCACATCCCGGTCTTCTACGACGCCACGCTCAGCTCGTACACGATCCACCAGGTCGAGCACGCGATGTTCTTCTTCACCGGGCTGCTGTTCTGGGCGCGCGTGATCGATCCGGGCCCGCTCCGCCCGCGCCTGCAGTGGCCCGCCCGCGTCGCGTACGTGACCGGCGCGATGATCGTCAGTTGGGTGCTCGCGATCACGCTCGTGCTCGTTCCCACGCCGCTCTACTCGCACTACGCGTCGCTCGTGAATCGGCCCGGCGGGATCTCGGCAATCACCGACCAGCAACTGGCGGGCGGCGTGATGTGGGTGCTCGGTTCGATCTCCTACACGATCGCTTACATCGTCGGCTTCTATCGCTGGCTTACACCTGACTTCGAGCCGCCGGCGGCGCCCGTGCCTGTGGCGAGTAGCTTCCCGCCCCCCGTAACCGATCCCGAGCCTCAGGACGCGCCGCGTGGAGCGCCGGTGCTCACCCCATGAGAAAGCGAGGCAAGACATGGCATCGATCTTGATCCCGGGCAGCTTCCTGGCCGGCTCGCTGATCTCGCTCCTGATCCCGGTTTGCCTGCTGATCGCGCTGGTGGTCTGGCAGACGCGTGCGATCATCCACCTTCCGTCCAATCCGGGCGAGTCAGCGGCGCACGGCGCGGGGGCGACGGAGGTCGAGGGCAGCGGGAGCGCCGGCGAGGGCGCCGCACAGCCGCCGCAGGCGTGATGGAGGCCGGCGCCGGTACATATCTTGCTCCGCCCGGCGGCCGGTCGGCGGGGACCGCCGGCTTGCGCGCTCCGGGAGCGCTCGCCGGTGAGCGCAGCCCGGCCGGCACCGCCGGCTGGGCCGACTATCTGACGCTGACCAAGCCGCGGATCATGTCGCTGCTCGTGCTCACCTCGGTGTGCGCGATGATCGCCGCGGCACGCGGGACGCCGGCGGCACCCGCTTTGATCGCGCTCGTGGTGGGCGGCGCGCTCGCGTGCGGGGGCGCGAGCGCGCTCAACCACGTGCTGGACCGCGACATCGATCAGCTCATGGGTCCGCGTACGGCCTCGCGCCCGGTGGCGGCGGGGCGTATCTCTCCCGCCCGGGCCACGGCGTTCGGGCTGGTGCTGACCGCGCTCGCGTTCGCAGTGCTGGTCGTGTTCACGAATCCGCTGGCGGCGCTCCTGTCACTCAGCGGGGGCGCCTTCTACGTCGGCGTCTATACGTACTGGCTCAAGCGCACCACCTCGCAGAACATCGTGATCGGCGGCGCGGCCGGCGCGATCCCACCACTGGCGGGCTGGGCCGCGGCGCACGGGAGCCTCGGCCTGGGCGCGGTGTTCCTGTTCGTGATCGTGCTGTTGTGGACGCCGCCGCACTTCTGGGCCCTGGCGCTTTTGCTCGTGCGCCACTACGCCGCGGCTGACGTGCCGATGATGCCTGTCGTGCGCGGACCCGAGGCCACGGCACGGCTCATCTTCTGGTACTCGGTCCTGCTCTTGGCAGTGACGCTGGTGCCGGGCGCGATCGGCACCTTCGGACCGGTGTACCTGATTTCAGCCGCGATCCTCGGCGGGGTGCTTTGCGCGCTCGCGTGGCGGTTGTGGCGCCGGCACTCTCACGCTAACGCCGCGATGCTGTTCCACTACTCGCTGCTGTACCTAGCGCTGCTATTCGTCGCCGTGGCGATCGATGCGGCGGTGCACTGAAACCCGGCGGCGTCGGGGACACGACGGCGGAGCGGGCCGCGCCAGTCGGCGTGCCCCCGACCCCCTGGGGGGCAGCGGAACACAATTACAACCGGAGTGGCCGGGTAGGAGATGGGTATCTCGGGTGGCCGGGTCCTGGTAGCCGAGAGCGACCACCGCCTGCGCGGACGGGTTTCCTCCTATCTGCGCGCCGATGGGTTCCAGGTGCTGGAGGCGAGCAGCGGTTTGGAGGCGCTGCTGGTTCTGCGCCGCGGGACGGTCGACATCGCGCTTGTCGACCCGATGCTGGGCGAGATCGACGGGCTCGAGCTGGTCCGCCGCGTGCGGCGCGAGTCCACCGTCCCGATCATCATGCTGAGCGCCCACCGGAATGAGGCGGCTCGCATCGCCGAGCTCGACGCCGGCGCGGACGACTGCGTCGCCGGGTCGTTGTCGATGCCCGAGATCACGGCCCGAATGCGCGCTCAGTTGCGCCGCGCCCGCGGATTCGGGACCGAGCCGACCGTCGTGCACATGGGCGCGCTGACGCTTGATCTGGAGGCGCGGCGCTGCACGGCCTCGGGCCGCGAGGTGAAGCTGACGCGGCGGGAGTTCGAGCTGCTGGCGGCGCTGCTGCGCTACCCCGGCCGGATCCACACCCGTGAGCAGCTGCTCGAGCTCGTGTGGGGGACCGACTCGATCAGCCCGAAGGCCGTCGACGGCCAGGTGGCGGCGCTGCGCCGCAAGCTCCGGGGGGCGATCAACATCGCCACCCTGCGAGGGCACGGATACCGGCTCGACCCGGTCTCAGAGCCCCGGCCCGACGCCTCAGACGTGGCTCTTACATAACTCCGACACTCGGCTTGCGTGGCTGGGGAAGCCTAGTGCCCTGAGCCAAAAATTCGGTGGCAGCCTCGCGGCGTCTGGACGCGCCTGACGGGCGGCGATGATCCCGCCGGACCACCAGTACGACTTGGATCATCGCCACCCGTCATGCACGCCCAGCCACTCGCGACGCTGCTCACGAATTTCCGCCTCAGGACACGAAGTGCTCCCTCAACCGAGAAAGCGAGGTCGCCAATGTCGGCCATCATGATCATCCTGAACATCGTCTTCATTACCGGCGTCGTGGCCGGGATCGTTGGTCTCCTCGCGTGGGGGATCGTCAGCGATCGTCCGTTTGCGGCATATCTCACGAACCGGGCCACGGCGCGAGCCCAGCGCGTTCAGGGTCCGGACCGCCGTCGCGTCCCACGCGAGGTCTCCGGCTATCGAGGGCCGGGCCGGCGCGCGATCGACGTCGGCGCGTAAGGCGCTCAACGCTTGGCGGGCGGGCCGTCGCGGAGCACCGCGGCGGCCCGTTTTGCGTGGAGGCAAGACGCCATGAGGTAATCAGCCCGCGTCGGCGGCGGGGACGTCGGGCTGCGGGAACGCACGCTCGATGTCGGCCAGCGTCGGAGGCCGGCCGCGCAGGGGCCGATTCGCCGCACTCGCACTGACCGCGGCGCGAACCAGATCGAGCTGGCGCGTGACCATGCCCGGCTCGGAGCTCGCGAACGCGCTGGCCGCCTCGCAGACGCCCTTGACGAGCATGAGGACGTCCATCGCGCCGACGTCGCTGCGAACGGCGCCGGCCTCCTTGGCCCGGGTGAGCAGCTGCTCGATTGCGTCCACGATCTCGGCGTGAGCGGCGCGGATTCCCTGGTTGGCGAGGAACGTGTCCGCGATCGCGTCGAACAGCGCGCGCGAATCGAGCTGCTGGGGCCCGACGATCTCCTCGAGGAAGCCGAACAGCGCCTCGCCCGGGTCCGGGGCATCGAGCAGCGTGTGTGCATACGCGGTCGCTTCGTGCATCCGGTCGATCACGATCGCCGCGATCAGGTCCTGCTTGGTCGGGAAGTTGCGAAACAGCGTGCCGCGGCCCACGCCGGCGCGCTGCGCGATCTCGGCCACGCCGACATCGAGCCCGCGCTCATGGAACAGCGCCTGGGCAGCGTCGAGCACGCGCCGGCGGTTGCGCTCCGCATCTGACCTCAGCGTGCGCTCGTTCGGCGTCATCGCGCCGATTCTCCTACGCGGTGACGGCGGATGGCGTCAACTCCTCCAAACTCAGGCCCTCGAGATGGCGCCGGCGCAGCCCGAAGCCAAGGATCAGGCCGCTCGCTCCGAGCATCACCGCGGCGACGAGGAAGGCGACGTGATAGCCGGACACGCGGGCGGCCGCGCTCGCCGCTGCCGTCGTGGCTCCATGCAGGCCGTTCAGGACGCTGGTCGTCTTGCTCGCGGCCAGCGTCGAGAGGATCGCCAGCCCCAGTGCGCCACCGACCTGCTGTGAGGTGTTGAACAGGCCCGAGGCCAGCCCGGAGTCGTTGGCCGTGACCCCGCCGGTCGCGAGCAGCGTGATCGGCACGAAGACCAGACCCATGCCGAAGCTCATCGGCAACAGGCCTGGGAGCAGGTCGCCGAGGTAGGTGCCGTGGACCGGAACCTGCGCAAGGACCACCAGGCCCACCGTGGCCAGCGCGATCCCGACGACGCCGACGTTGCGCACACCGAACCGGCGGATGAGCTGCTGGGCGAGCCCGGCGCCGAGCGCGATCCCGACGGTCACCGGGAGGAAAGCCAACCCGGCGTGGAGAGGGCTGTAGCCGAGGATCTCCTGCACGTACAGCGACACGAAGAAGAACATGCCGAACAAGCCCGAGGCGACGAGTAGGAGCACGATGTTGGCCACCGTCAGCGTCCTGACTCGGAAGATGCTGAGACGGATGAGCGGCGCCACGCTGCGCTGCTCGATGAAGACGAAGAGGGCGAGCAGGGCCAGCGCCACGGCGATCAGCCCCAGCGTGCGCCCGGAGCCCCAGCCGAAGGCCTGGGCCTTGACGATCGCGTAGACCAGCACGATGAGCCCGCTGGTCACGGTGACCGCGCCGGCGACGTCGAACGACCGATGCTGGAGATCAGCGCGCGACTCGGGCACGTAGCGCAGCGTCGCGAGCAGGGTGAGCACGCCGACCGGGACGTTCACGATGAAGATCCACTCCCAGGACGCGAGCTGCGTGAGCACTCCGCCCATGATCAGCCCAACCGCGCCACCGCCGGCAGCGATCGCGCTCCACACCCCGAGTGCCTTCGTGCGCTCCGCCTGCTCGGTGAAGGTCGTCGTGATGATCGACAGCGCGGCGGGGGAGAGCAGCGCGCCACCGAGCCCCTGTACACCGCGGCCGATGATCAGCATCGTCGAGGACTGCGCCAGCCCGTTGAACAGCGAAGCGGCGGAGAACAGCGCCACGCCGACCATGAACAGGCGCCTGCGGCCGAGCAGATCACCGGCCCGTCCGCCGAGCAGCAGGAAGCCGCCGAAAACCAGCGTGTACGCGTTGACCACCCATTGCAAGCTGGACGGCGAGAAATGCAGGCCGCGCTGGATCGAGGGCAGCGCCACGTTGACCACGGTGGCGTCGAGCACCACCATGAACTGCGCGAGGCACGCGATGACCAGGATCAGCCAGCGGTTCGTGGCGCGCGCCGGCGCGCCCGGCGGTGCAGTTACGGTGACAGCGGTGGTGTCGGTCATTTTCTGGAGCTCCCGGGGGTCGGCTGCTGCTAATCTGGACTGCGCGGTCCGGTTAGACTAGCACAAGCGGACCAGGCGGTCCGGTTGCCTTGCGGTGAACGGGACTCGACCGGCGGTTTTCGGCTCACTCGACCATCTTGGGTAAGCCAGTGAGCGGCTTTCCGTGTCTGTCGCGGATGTTGGCGCACTCGCCAGGCCGGGGAAGCCGAGTGAGCCATCAACCGCCACCAGCGCCCGCGCCGAATCGCGCCGTCGTCGCTACCATGATCGACGTTCGGAACTAAAGATGAGAACGAGAAGCACTCCGCCGACCGAAGGGCGGAGGAGGAAGGGAATTGAATATGTCTGACGCCGTTACGCGCGTGTCCGTCGAGATCGAGGGGAAGGAGATCTCGTTCGAGACCGGCAAGCTGGCCAAGCAGGCCTCCGGCGCCGTCGTCGTCCGGGCGGGCGACACCGTGGTCCTCTGTACCGCCACTGCGGGCAATCTGCGCGAGGTGGACTTTCTGCCGTTGACCGTCGACGTCGAGGAGCGAATGTACGCCGCGGGCAAGATCCCGGGGTCGTTCTTCAAGCGCGAGGGCCGCGCCGGCGAGAAGGCGACCCTCACGGCGCGCCTGATCGACCGCCCCATCCGTCCGCTGTTCCCCAAGGGATGGCGGTATGAGACCCAGCTGGTCGCGCTGCCGATCAGCGTCGACCACGTCAACCCGTACGACATCCTGGCCATGAACGGCGCCTCCGCGGCGCTGATGGTCTCCAACATCCCGTTCCCGACTCCGGTCGGCGCGGTGCGGATCGGCAAGGTCGACGGCAACTTCGTGGTCAACCCCAACGAGGAGGACCTCGTCGATAACACCGACCTCGATCTGATCGTCGCCGGTACCGAGGACGCCATCCTGATGGTCGAGGCCGGCGCCAACGAGATCCCCGAGGCGGAGATCCTGGACGCGCTCGACATCGCCCACGGCGAGATCAAGAAGCTGTGCGCGCTGCAGCGCGAGCTGGCCGAGCGCGCCGGCAAGGAGAAGACCGTCGTCGAGATCCCCGGGGTGCATCCGGAGCTGTACGAGCAGATCAAGGCCTCGCACGGCGCCGCGCTCGACGCGGCAACGCAGGTCGTGGACAAGCTCGATCGCCAGAACGCGTGCAAGGCGGTCGAGGAACAGGTGATCATCCAGTACGCGGGCGATCCCGAGGCCGCGTCCTATCCGGAGTACCGGGATAACGCCCAGCGGGCGTTCGACAAGCTCGAGAAGACGCTGATCCGCGAGCGGATTGCCGTCCACAAGAAGCGCCCCGACGGCCGTACCTCCGACGAGATCCGTCCGATCTCGATCGAGGTGGGCGTCTCGCCGCGCGCTCACGGCTCGGCGCTGTTCACGCGCGGCCAGACCCAGGCGCTGTCCGTCGTCGCCCTCGGCACCACCCGCGAGGAGATGCGGCTGGACACGCTCGGGCTGGAGACGTCCAAGCGCTATTTCCATCACTACAACTTCCCCGGGTTTTCGGTCGGCGAGGCCGGCCCGATGCGCGGTCCCAAGCGCCGCGACATCGGTCACGGGGCATTGGCAGAGCGCGCGCTCGTGCCGATGATCCCCAGCCAGGAGGAGTTCCCTTACACGATCCGCGTCGTCTCGGACATCCTCGAGTCCAACGGCTCGTCCTCGATGGCGAGCGTGTGCGGGTCATCGCTCTCGCTGATGGACGCCGGCGTGCCGCTCCCGCGGGCGGTGGCGGGCATCGCCATGGGCTTGATCAAGGAGGGTGACGACTACATCGTCCTCACCGACATCGCGGGGGTCGAGGACCATCTCGGCGACATGGACTTCAAGGTCGCCGGCACGGAGAACGGGATCACCGCGCTCCAGATGGACATCAAGATCACCGGAGTGACGTTCGAGATCCTGCGCGACGCGCTGACTCAGGCGAAGTCAGCCCGGACGTTCATCCTCGGCGAGATGTCGAAGGTCATCGACGCTCCCCGGGCGGAGCTCTCCAAGTACGCGCCGGGCATCGCCTCGGTTCAGATCGACCCGGAGAAGATCGGCCTGCTCATCGGCAAGGGCGGCGAGACGATCCGGGCGCTCCAGGAGGAGTACGAGTCCCAGATCGACGTCAACGACGAGGGCATGGTGCTGGTGTACGCCGCCGACCGCGAGCGCGGCGACGCCCTGGTCGACCGGATCCGGTCGATGACCAAGGAGGTCGAGGTCGGCGACGAGTTCACCGGCAAGGTGGTCAAGACCACGGCGTTCGGCGCGTTTGTCGAGCTCTCCAAGGGCACCGACGGGCTCCTGCACATCTCCAACGTCGCGCCCGGCCGGCGGATCGCCTCGGTTGAGGAGGTCCTCAACAAGGGCGACGAGGTCGATGTGCGGGTGGTCGAGGTCGACCGCGAGCGTGGCCGGATTGGCCTGCGGCTGGCGGACGATCCGGACATCGTCGGGAAGTCGGTCGAGGAACTCGCGTCGGTCGGCACCGGTGACAACGGGCCGCCGCGGCGTGACCGCGGCGGGCGCGACGGCCGCGACCGCGACCGGGGCCCCCGGGGTGGACGCGATCGGGACCGCGGCCGGGACGGCGACCGCGCGCGCGACGGCGATCGGGGCCGGGTTCGCGACCGCGACCCCGAGCGTTCGTAGGCGCGCCAATCACGTGCTCCAGCAGCACCGGCTGACCACACTCGACTCCGGCGTCCGAGTCGTGACCGAGGCGATGCCCTCGGTCCGCTCGGTGTCGCTGGGTTTCTGGATCGGAACCGGTTCCCGGGCCGAATCGGACGAGGAGGCGGGGCTGTCCCACCTGCTCGAGCACCTGCTGTTCAAGGGCTCGGAGAAGTACGGGTCGCTCGAGATCGACCAGATCTTCGACGCGATGGGCGCCGAGCTGAACGCCGGCACGGGCAAGGAGACCACCTCGGTGTACGCGCGGGTGATCGACGAGCACGTGCCGGAGGCGTTCGACGTGATGGCCGACATGGTGTTCCGCCCGGCGCTGCGCGACATCGATTCCGAGCGGGCGGTGATCCTCGAGGAGATCGCGATGTACGAGGACGATCCCCAGGAGAAGGTGTTCGACGTGCTGGGCGAGGCGGTGTTCGGCGAGCACCCCCTGGGGCGGGCGATCATCGGGCGCGCCTCGGTTATCGCGCAGACCCCGGCGGAGCAGATCGCCCGCTTCCACGCCGAGCGCTACCAAGGCGGCAACATCGTGATCTCGGCCGCCGGGGCGGTCGACCACGACGCGTTCGTCGAGCTCGCCGCCGCGGCGATCGCGGCCCGCACGGAACTACCGGCTCCGCGGCCCGTGCCGGCCCCCAGCCTCGGCGGCGCGCGCCGCCGGTTCGAGCGCAAGGACACCGAGCAGTACCACGTGTGCCTGGGCGGGCCCGGTCTGGCTCGCGACGACGAGCGCCGATTTGCGCTGCGCGTGCTCGACAACGTGTTCGGCGGCACGTCCTCATCCCGGCTGTTTCAGGAGATCCGCGAGCGGCGCGGCCTCGCCTACGCGGTCTACTCGTTCACGAGCGCCTACCAGGACACCGGGCAGGTCGGGCTGTATCTGGGAACGCGTCCCGAAAACGTCAAAGAAGGGCTCTCGGTGATCGGTACGGAGCTCGGTCACCTGCGCGAGGAGCCGGCCACCCCAGATGAGCTCGAGCGCGCCAAGGAGAACCTCAAGGGCCGAGTGGTCCTGGCCCTGGAGTCGACCGCCGCGCGGATGAACCGCCTGGGCTCGGAGATCCTCGCCGAACTGCCGCTGCTTTCGCTGGATGAGACGGTGGCGAGGATCGACGCCGTCAGCCTCGACGACCTGGCCGGGCTGGTCGACGAGCTGTGGGCGCCGGAGCGGCTGTCGGCCGCCGGCATCGGCCCCGACGAAGAGCGCTTCGAAGAGGCGCTGGCCGCCGTCGGGCCGGCGCTCGTGGAGAGTTCGTAGTGGTCGGGGACCGCTAATGGCCATCCGGGTCGCGGTGGCGGGCGCGGCCGGGCGGATGGGACAGACCGTCTGCCGGGCCGTCGAGGGCGCCGAGGACCTGGAGCTCACCGGTCGCGCCGACCCGGCACTGGACGCGCCGGTGGCGAGCGTCCTGCCGAGCGCCGACGTGCTGGTCGACTTCACGGTGCCGACCAGCGCCGTGGCCAATGCGCGCGAAGCGGTCGCAGCCGGCGTGCATGTGGTCATCGGGACGACGGGGTTCGACCCCGCCGAGCTCGACGGCGTCAACGGCGCCAACATCTTCATCGCGCCGAACTTCGCCATCGGCGCGGTCCTCATGATGCAGTTCGCCGTCCAGGCGGCGCGGCACATGGCCAAGGCCGAGATCATCGAGCTCCACCACGATCGCAAGGTCGACGCGCCGAGCGGGACGGCCGCCCGGACGGCGGCGCTGATCGCGGCCGCGTCCGAGAGTGGCGCCACGCCGCCGATCCACTCGGTCCGCCTGCCCGGCCTGGTGGCCCACCAGGAGGTCATCTTCGGCGACGTCGGCCAGACGCTGACGATCCGTCACGATTCGATCGACCGTGAGTCGTTCATGCCCGGTGTGCTGCTCGCGATCCGGCGCGTGCGGGGATTGACGCAGTCCCCCGTCGTGGGCCTCGAGCACCTTCTCGACTAGCGGGCCGCGAGGCCGAAGGCCTCGTCGGTGCGGCCCGCGGAATCAATCGTGGGCCGCGAGGCCGAAGGCCTCGTCGGTGCGGCCCGCGGAATCAATCGTCGGTCGAGCCGGTCACCACCGCCTGGACGACGCCGAAGTACCACGCGGCGACCTGGTCGCGCGGCACGTCGGGATGGTCCAGCCACCAGTTGGCGAGCGACTCGCCCGCGCCGACGAGGGCGTGGGCGATCGCGTCGGCAGCCGACGGCGGGTAATCGGGGCAGGAGCCCGCGCCGCCCTCGATCATCCGGCGAATCGTCGCCGCAATCCGCTCGCGCAGCTGAGCCACACGGTCCGAGAACGGCCTCGTCGACCCGAGTTCACGGAACAGCACCTTCCACCCGTCGTCGTGCTCATCGACGAAGGACAGGAACTCGCAGATGCGGGCCCGGAGCATCGAGGCCGGCTGTCGGTCGGGCGGCTGGGCGTTCTCGAGGCGCTCGAGCAGCTCGGCGCCGGCCCGCTCGATGTAGGCCAGGTAGAGCCCCTCTTTGGAGTCGAAGTAGGCGTAGAGCATCGGCTTCGAGACTCCGGCGAGCTCGGAGATCTCATCCATCGATGCGGAGTGGTAGCCCTCGCGGGCGAACACGCGCCCCGCCACATCGAGGATCAGCTGCTCGCGTCGCTCCCGGGGCATCCCGCGCGTCCCGGACTTCCGGCGAGTCCGAGATCCAGTGCCCTCAGGTGTCGAGGCTTTTTCTGTCACGAACCGTTAGGAATCCTGCGGACTGGATATTACCCGTGAGTAGATATGCCCGAGAAAGGTGCACCTCCAAACGTCCATCCGGTCCAGCGTCGCGTGCTCAAGGCGCTCGAGTCGCTGAGCTCGCCGCTATTACCCGACGACTACCTGGAGCTGGTCAATCCGCTCTGGTCGACGCGCGAGCTGCGCGGCCGCATCCAGGAGGTCAAGCACGAGACGGCCCGTGCGGCCACGATCCTGATCAAGCCGGGCTATCGCTGGTCTGGCCACAAGCCCGGGCAGTACGTCAGGATCGGCGTCGACATCGACGGCGTGCGCCACTGGCGGGCGTACTCACTCACCTCCGATCCCTATCGCGAGGACGGTCTGATCAGCATCACGCCGAAGAAGGTCGACGAGGGCAAGGTCTCGCCCTACCTCGTCACCGAGGCCAAGCCGGGCACGATCGTCTCGCTGTCAAAGATCGAGGGCGACTTCGTGCTGGCGGATCCGCCGCCTGAGCGGCTCCTGTTCATCAGCGCCGGGAGCGGCGTGACCCCGATCATGAGCATGCTCCGCCACCTCGATCACGACGAGCAGCTGAACGACGCGGTGCTGCTGCACTCGGCGCGCCATACCGACGAGGTGATCTTCGGAGCCGAACTGCGAGATCTGGCGCGGCGGCGCCGGGGCTTTCATCTGCACGAGCAGCTCACCGGCGAGCACGGCCGGATGGGTCCCGAGGACCTGGAGAATTTGTGCCCCGACTGGCGCGATCGCGAGGCCTACATCTCCGGCCCGGGCGACATGCTCGACGCGTTCACCGAGCATTTCGAGCGCCGGGCCGAGGGCGAGCGGCTGCACATGGAGCGCTTCCAGCCCATGCTTGGACTCGGTCAGAGCGGCGAGGGCGAGGGCGGCACGATCAAGTTCTGCGTGTCCGACTGCAAGGCCGAGTCCGACGGCAGCAAGCCGATCCTCGTGGCCGGCGAGGAGGCCGGACTCGATCTGCCCTTCGGGTGCCGCGAGGGCATCTGTCACACCTGCGTGGGCGAGCTGCGCAGCGGCAAGGTCCGAGACCTGCGCAACGGCAAGGTGTACGGGCAGCAGGGCGAGGTGATCCGCACCTGCATCAGCGCGCCCGAAGGTCCCGTCGAGATCGATCTGTAACCGCACGACCAACTACGGAGGGGGAGTTCCGTATATGGCTACCGCCACCCACAACGGACATCAAACGAACGGCCGCGTGGCCATCGACGAGCCCGATAACCCGCTGCACCGCCTGAGCCCGGAGCAGATCGAGGCGATCGGACGCGAATTCGACGAGCTGCACGAGCAGGTCAAGGAGAGCCTGGGCGACCGGGACGCGCGCTATATCCGCTCGATGATCGGCCTTCAGCGGCGACTCGCGCTGCTCGGGCGCGTCGAGCTGTTCGCCTCCCGCTGGCGGGTCCCGTGGTTGCTCGGGGCCTCGACGCTGGGCCTAGCCAAGATCCTCGAGAACATGGAGATCGGCCACAACGTGCTGCACGGGCAGTGGGACTGGATGAACGACCCGGTAATCAACTCGCGCGCCTGGGACTGGGACACGGCGTCGACCGCCGAGGCGTGGCGCCACTCCCACAACTACATCCACCACACGTTCACGAACATCCTGGGCAAGGACCGCGACCTGGGCTACGAAATCATGCGGATCGACCCCCAGCAGAAGTGGCATCCGGTCTACCTGCTCCAGCCGATCTACAACGTCGTGCTGGCGATGCTGTTCGAGTGGGGCGTCGCCGTGCACGACCTCAACTTCGAGGCCATCCGCAAGGGCGAGAAGGACCCCAAGCAGTTGCGCACGGAGCTCAAGGGAATCGCCGGCAAGGCCCGGTCGCAGATCGAGAAGGACTACATCGCCTGGCCGCTCATCAGCGGGATCGTGATGACGCTCGCCGAGGTCGCGTACTTCAGCGCGAAGGAGGAGGCCGAGCGGCGGCGCGAGCCGGGGACCGCGATCAAGAACGGGCTCCGGAAGGTCCGGCGCTCGCGCGCCCAGTCGAGCGGCAACGTGTTCAAGCGTCTGGTCGAGCGCCGCTCGTTCCGCGAGCCGTTCAAGCGCACGCTTACGGCCGACATCACCGCCAACCTCATCCGCAACGTCTGGTCCTACGCGATCATCTTCTGCGGTCACTTCCCTGATCAGACCTACACGTTCACCCAGGAGGAGACCGACGACGAGAGCCGCGGCGCGTGGTACGTGCGCCAGCTGACCGGCGCGGCCAACATCGACGGCGGCCCCGTGTTCCACGTGATCAGCGGCAACCTTGGCTACCAGGTCGAGCATCATCTGTATCCCGACATGCCGAGCACCCGCTACGGCGAGATCGCCCCCAAGGTGCGCGAGATCTGCCAGCGCTACGGGCTGCCCTACAACTCGGGCCCGTTCCACCAGCAGCTCGGGATGGTCCAGCGGACGATCCTGCGCCTGGCCTTCCCGGGCGGCAAGTCGCGGCCCAAGCCGGGGGCTTACGCAGGCCCGCTGGTCAGGGGCAAGGGCGAACGGCCGGCCTCCCAGGTCTCGGTGAGCTGATCGCGCGGCCTGGGAAGAAACTTCAGCATGGACGCAGTTTCTTCCCACACGCCACGTGGCCGAAGGAATCGTCACAAAGTTTGTGCAGTTGGCTGTTTGCGACAACCGGCACGAGCGCTATCTTGAGGTTTGAGCGCTAACGGACATCGCCGATCCCGGGAGGGCGGGATATGACGTGGAAACGGAGTTTTCTCGTAGTAGCCAACGTGACTGCGACCTCCGACCGGCTGGTCGAGGCCCTCGAGCAGCGGGCCGCGCACGAGCCGGCTAGCTTCACCCTGGTCATTCCGGCCACGCCGTTCGGCGGCGGGCGCGCCGCGGCGGTGCAGAAGCTCGAGGAAGCGCTCGAGCACATGCGCGCCATCGGCCTCGAGGCCCAGGGCAGCGTGGGCAACGCCGACCCGATCCTCGCCGTCACCGACGCGTGGGATCCCAAGCGCTACGACGAGATCATCGTCTCGACGCTGCCGATGAGTCTTTCGAAGTGGACGCACGCGGGCCTGCCGGAACGGATCGCCAAGCTGACCGATGCGCCGGTGACGCACGTGGTCTCGCCGCCGCCCCGGCCCGAGCACCAGGTGGCGCCACCGCCGGCGCACCCAGACGTCGCGATGGGGCCGCTGTCCGTGCTCTCCTGGGGCGCTCGTAAGGAGCCCTAACCTAAGTGTCCTGAGGCGAGCCGCCCTCTTCCGGCGGCGGCCCCTGCGATAATCCTCTCGGATGCGCGTGGACTTCGGTTCCATCCTGACCGCGATGGTCACCCCCTTCGATGCGGACGGGCGGGTCGACGAGGACGCCGCGGTCGACCTCATGCACCACCTGACCGAGCATGGCTCGGACGGATTGGTTATCTGTGGCACGACAGGTGAAGCCTCGACTTTGAACGACGACGAGCACCTGGGCGTGATCCGCCTGGCCGTCGAGGAGATGCGTAATTCCTATCCCGCCCCCCACCCCCAGCGCCCTACGATCGTCGCCGGCGTGGGCTCCAACGACACCCGCCACGCGATCGACCTGACCGAGCGCGCCACCGAGATCGGCCCCGACGCGCTGCTCCACGTCAACCCGTACTACAACCGCCCGAGCCGGCGCGGGATCCTGCGCCACTTCCAGGAGGTCTGTAGCGCCACCAACCTGCCGATCGTGCTCTACAACATCCCGCAGCGCACGGGGTCGGACATGCCCAACGACCTGCTCGCGGAGCTCGCCCAGCTCGAGAACATCGTCGCGGTCAAGCAGGCTAACCCGGCCAACCTGGCCAAGGTCGACGGGCTGCGCATCTACGCCGGCAACGACGACCTGCTGGCCGACGTGCTCGACCTGGGGGAGGCCGGCGGGATTCTCGTGGCCAGCCACCTGTTCGGCGAGGAGATGCACCGCATGGTCGATGAGCCCGAGCACCGGCGCGAGATCGACCAGAGCCTCAAGGACGTCTACAAGGACATGTCGGTGGCCCCGCTGGCCTGCTCTACCAAGGCGGCGCTGAACCTCCTCGGGATCCTGCCGAGCGCCACACCTCGGCTGCCCTACGTGGAGCTCGACGAGCGGGAGGTGGACCTGATCCGGTCCATGCTCGAGCGTCACGGGCTGCTCCAAGCTTCGCGAGCGTGACCGACACGCTTCGCGTCCTGCCGCTGGGCGGTCTGGGCGAGATCGGTAAGAACATGACCGTCGTCGAGTACGAGGGCCGGATCGTCGTCGTCGACACCGGCTTGCGCTTCCCGACCACCGACATGCTCGGCATTGACCTGGTGCTGCCGGACTTCAGCTACCTGCGCGACCGGTCCGAGGACATCGAGGCGATAGTGATCACCCACGGGCACGAGGATCACCTGGGCGCGCTCCCGTGGGTGCTGCGCGAGCTCGATCACACGCCGCCGGTCTACGGTGGCCGGCTCACCGCGGCCATGGCCCGATCCAAGCTCGACGAGCACAAGCTGCGCGACGTCGAGCTCGAGGACGTGCGGCCGGGTGAGCAGCTCGAACTAGGGCCCTTCCGACTCGAGCTCGTCCACATGACCCACTCGATCCCGGATTCGTGCGCGGTGGCTCTGACCACCGAGCTGGGCACCGTCCTGGTCACCGGCGACTACAAGTTCGACCAGACGCCGGTGGACGGTGTCCCCGCCGATGTGTCGCGGTTGGCAGAACTGGGCCGCGACGGCGTCCTGCTCTTGTGTGGCGACTCGACCAATGCCGACCGCCCCGGCTTCTCGCCTTCAGAGCGCGACGTCGGGCCGCACCTGCAAGAGGTGTTCGGGCGGGCTCAGGGCCGGATCATCGTGACTTGCTTCGCGTCGAATATCCATCGCGTTCAGCAGGTGATCGACGCCGCCTCCCACTTGGGAAGGAAGGTCTCGCTGGTGGGACGCTCGATGCGCAAGAACGTCAACATCGGGCGCTCCCTTGGTCACATCGAGTTTCCCGAGGGAACGTTGATCCCGCCCCAGGAGGTCGAGGACTGGCCGGACGAGAAGATCGTCGTGGTCTCGACGGGGTCCCAGGGCGAGCCGCTGTCGGCGCTGCGCCGGATGGCGCACAACGACCACCGGATGATCAAGCTGCATCGTGGCGACACCGTGGTGTTCTCCGCCACCCCGATCCCTGGCAACGAGCGCGCGGTCAACGAAACGGTCGACCGGCTGTTCCACATCGGTTGCGAGGTCATCACCACCCGCGACGCGCCGGTCCACGCCTCTGGGCACGGGTTCGCCGAGGAGCTCAAGCTGATGCTCAACCTGGTCAAGCCCCGGTACGTGATGCCCGTGCACGGCGACTACAAGCGAATCCGCCTGCACGCCGAGCTGGCTCGCGCGGTCGGGATCGATCCGGACGGCGTGTTCCGGGGCGAGAACGGCCTGCCGCTCGAGATCGACGCGGGCGGCGCCCGGTACGGCGAGGCCGAGGAGTCGGGAATGATCTTCGTCGACGGCGTCGACATCGGCGACCCGGCCGATGTGGCCCTGCGCGACCGCCGGATGCTCTCGGCCGACGGGATCTTCATCGTGGTGGCGACGGTGTCCGAGCAGAGCGGGGAGTCGGTCGTGCCGCCCGAGGTGATCTTCCGCGGGGTGCCGTTCGCCGAGCAGGCCGACGGCCTCGTCGAGGACATCCGGGCCGAGGTCGAGCGCTCGTTGGCCAACTCCGCTCACGACGGGGTTCGCGAGATCGACATGCTCCAACAGGAACTGCACGACGACCTGGCGGCGTTCGTCTACGACCGTCTGCGGCGCCGGCCGATGGTCCTGCCCGTCGTGGTCGAGGTCTGACCTGTTTCAGCCTGACGGGCGGACGAGCCCGTTCTCGTAGGCGAACACGACGATCTGCACGCGGTCGCGGAGGCCGAGCTTGCCGAGGATCCGGCCGACGTGGGTCTTGACCGTCGCCTCGGACAGGACCAATCGCTCGGCGATCTCGGCGTTTGAGAGGCCTCGGGCGACCTCGACCAGTAGCTCGCGCTCGCGCGGGGTGAGCGACTCGACCAGCGCGTCGGGCTCGCCGGGCGGCTGCTCGGGACCCGGGAGATGCTGGGCGAACTTGGCGAGCAGGCGCCGCGTCACGCTCGGCGCCACGACCGCGTCGCCCGTCGCGACGGCCCGGATCGCCGAGAGCATGTCGGGCGGGGGGGCGTCCTTGAGCAGAAAGCCGCTCGCTCCCGCACGCAGCGCGCCGTAGGCGTACTCGTCGAGGTCGAAGGTCGTGAGGATGATGATCCTCGAGCGGCTGCCCGAGCCGACGATCCGCTCGGTCGCCTGGACCCCGTCCAGGCGCGGCATGCGCACGTCCATGAGCACGACATCCGGCTCCAGACGCGTCGTCTGCTCCACCGCGTCGACGCCGTCCTCGGCCTCGCCGACGACGCGCAGATCGGACTGGGCGTCGAGCACCATCCGGTATCCCATGCGCAGCATCGGCTGGTCGTCGACGAGCAGGATGCTCGTGGTCTGGGGTTCGCTCATTCGGTCTGCTCACTCTCTGGCAGCGGCAACCGGGCGGCCACCCTCCAGCCGCCCCCGGGGCGCGGACCGGCCTCGACGCTTCCGCTGTACACGGCCGCGCGCTCGTGCATCCCGCGTAGGCCTGCGCCTCCGTTGCCGTTGGCGGGAGCCGTGGTTGCGCCTGTGTCCGCGACGGACAGGCGAACATCGCTCCCGTTCGCGATCAGCTCGACCTCCGCCGTGGCCGAGGGTCCCGCGTGCTTGAGCGTGTTCGTGAGGGCCTCCTGGACGATCCGGAACAGTGTGAGCTGGATCCCCTCAGGCAACGCGCGCGCATCGGGGGAGACGCGGTAGCTGACCGGGAGACCGGCGGCGCGAACCTGCTCGATGAGCCCGTCGATCTCCGGCACGCCCGGCTGTGGGTCTCGCTGGGGACCCTGGTCCCCTGAATCCTCGCGCAGGACCCCGAGTAGCCGTCGCATCTCGGCCAGCGCGAGGCGTCCCGTGCGGGAGGCCGTGTCGAGCGCGTGCTCGGCATCGTCCGGGTCGTGGCGGAGCGCGTAGGCGGCACCGTCCGACAGCGCGATCATCACCGTCAGGTTGTGCGCGACGACGTCGTGGAGCTCGCGCGCGATCCGCGCCCGCTCCGCCGCGGCCGCGAGCTTGCCCTCCTGGTCGCGCTCGAGCTCGAGCCGGGCAGCCCGTTCCTCGAGCGACTCGAGCAGCCGCCGCCGGCCCCGGACGTTCATCCCCAGGGCGCAGGCGGCCGCGACCAGCCCGGTGAGTCCGATGAAGCTCCGGATGTGGGCGTCGTGGAACCACCGCGCCAGCGCCAGGATTACACCGATCTCGAGGATTGCGGCGGCGGTGAGCGTCGTCCGCCGATCCTCGCGGCTGGCGACCGTGTACAGCGCGATCAGCAGCGCGACGTCGCCCAGAACTCGGACTCCGACGAGCCACTGGGCGAACGCAATCCCGGCCGTGACCATGAACACGGGGAAAGGCCAGCGCGAGCGCCACAGCAGCGGGACCGCGAAGGCGACGTCGAATGCGACGCCGCTCGGGCCGGCGTGTCGCGGACCGAGCTCGGGCCCGACCAGCAGCAGCACGACCGCGGCGCTGATTGCATCCCAGCGCCGCGGTCGGAGACTTCGGAGCACTTCCGGGACGTTACGCGTCGCGGCGCCTCATCAGGATCGCCGCGACGATCAGTGCGAGGAGCGTGTAGCCGCAGAACAGCGCAAAGCCGCCCCAGGGCGAGAACGTGTAGGCGTCGCGGGTGCCCGACAGGATCCCCGTGCCCGCGACCGACGGTAGGTAGGGGTTGATCGCGTTCTGGGTGCTGGTCGGCAGGATCGCCGCTAGCCCCGGGACGACGAACAGCAGGCCGGCGAACAGCGCGATCCCGCCGGCGGTGTTGCGCACGATCGCGCCCAGGCTGAGCGCGAGCACGCTGAGCACGGCCAGGTACAGGGCGGCGCCGAGCCACGAGCGCAGCGCGGGGGCGTGGCCGAGTGTGGTCTGCACATGGTGCTGGGTCAGGATGCTTTGCGAGGCCAGGAACGCGACCAGGCCCGAGATCAGCATCAGCACGAATGTCACGGCCGCGAACGTCCCCGCCTTCGCCCATAGCACGGGCAGCCGCTTCGGGACGGCCATGAACGTCGAGCGGATCTGACCGGTGCTGTACTCGCCGCTCAGCACGAGCACGCCGAGCACGCCGATCGCCAGCTGGGCGAAGTGGTACCCGCCGAGCCCCGTGTTGATCGGGTTGAAGTGCAGCCGGTCGCCCGGGCCCATCTGGTTCCAGCGATTCATCTGGATTGCCGCGATCAGCGGGCCGAGGCCGGCCATGCCGAGGATCGCGACGAGCAGCGTCCAGCGGGTCGAGCGCAGCGACCAGAGCTTGGTCCACTCCGAGCGGATTACGCGGGTTTGCGTAACGCGCTGGCGCGTGACCGTGGCGCGGACGGGGGTTTCGAGGGTGGCGGATGTGGCGCTCATGCGGCGGCTCGCAGGGTCGTGTTGTCGTCGTCGATGGTCGGTGTGCCCTTATGGTGGCGTGGTACTCGACGGTCTCGCCGGTCAGCTGCATGAACGCCTGTTCGAGCGACGCCTGAAGCGGCGTCAGCTCGGCGAGCACGACCTGTTCGGCGAGGGCGATCTCGCCGATCTGCTGTCCGGTGAGGCCGTGGACCTCGAGCACGCCTCGCTCGACGCTGTCGACGCGCGCGTCGTGCCGGGCGAGCGCGTCGCGTAGCGCGGTCGCCTGCTCGGAGACCACACGGACCGCGGCGCCGCTCGACGCGCGATGAACGAAGTCATCGACGCTCGTGTCCGCTATCAGGCGGCCGCGCCCGATCACGACCAGATGGTCGGCGGTCTGGGCCATCTCGGACATCAGGTGCGAGGACAGGAACACCGTCCGACCCTCCTTGGCAAGCCGCTTCAGAAGCGTCCGGATCCACAGGATTCCCTCGGGGTCGAGGCCGTTGGCGGGCTCGTCGAGGATCAGCACGCGGGGGTCGCCGAGCAAAGCGGCCGCGACGCCGAGTCGCTGGCCCATGCCGAGCGAGAATCCGCCGACACGCTTGCGAGCGACGGTTTGGATGCCGACGAGGTCGATCACCTCGTTGACGCGCGTGCGGCCGATGCCGTGGGTCTGGGCGAGCGCGAGCAGGTGGTTGTAGGCGGAGCGGCCCGTGTGGATCGCGCGCGCCTCGAGCATCGCGCCGACCTCGTGGAGCGGCGCGGGGAGATCTGCGTACTTGCGTCCGTCCAGGGTGACCCTGCCCGACGTGGGCGCGTCGAGCCCGAGGATCAGACGCATGGTGGTTGACTTGCCGGCGCCGTTGGGGCCGAGGAAGCCGGTGACGATCCCTGGCTTCACCTCGAAGGTGAGATCGTCGACGGCGACCTTGTCCCCATAGCGCTTGGTGACGTTCTCGACCGTGATCATGCGTCCAGTATCGGCGGACGGCGGCATTCTGACTATCGGTCGCGAGAGCGATCTTCGCCCCGCGCAGTCAGCCTCAGGTCGTAGTGCTGAGATCGGGCCGGAGCCGCTTGGCACGCAGGTGCGGGCGCACGGAGCCCAGTGCCGCCAGGCCGCCGAGCGCCACAACGAAGCACGTCACCGCCCCCAGCCCAAGCCCGGCGCGGGCGCCGGCCACCGCCATCAGCCAACCGACCAACGGCCCGCCGATCGGCGTGGAGCCCTGGAAGGCCACGAACCACAGCGACATCACGCGGCCGCGCATCCCCGGCTCGGCGGTCAGCTGGAGGGTCGAATTGCCCATCGACATGAACGAGATGCTGGCCCACCCGACGAACGCGAGCGCGACCAGTTCGAGCGCGAGGGTGGGGGCCAGGGTGGCAAATGCCAGCGCCACACCGAAGCCGGCCGCGGACAGCACGAGCGGGCGCAGTCCGATCTTGCCGCGGGCGGCAACGAGCAGGCCGCCGGCCACCGCCCCGATTCCCATCGCCGCGGTCATAAAGCCAAAGCCGGTGGCCCCGGCGTGCAGTCCACGACTGGCCATCACCGGCAGCGAGACCTGGAACTCGTACGTCAGACAGCCCGCCACCGCCATCATCAACAGCGGGACGGCAAGCTCGGGAGTGCTCTTCACGTAACGGAGGCCCTCGCGTAGCTGTCCGCGGGCGCGCGGTGTGGGCTCGGTTGGAGTGAGCGCGTCCGCGTTCAGCGTGATCAGCGACGCGACCACGGCCACGAAGCTGGCGGCGTTCAGCAGGAAGCAGACGCCGTCGCCAACGGTGGCGATCAGGAGGCCGGCCACGGCCGGGCCGATCGACCGGGCCGTGTTGACCAGCACGGAGTTCAGGCTGACCGCGTTGCGCAGATGCTCGGGGCCGACCATCTCGAGCATGAACGACTGCCGGGCCGGGTTCTCGAACGCGTTGTTCAGCCCCAGGAGCACGGCCAGGAGCCCGATCTCCCAGTAGCGAACACCCCCGGTAACCGTGAGCAGACCGAGGATCAGCGCCTGCACGCCCATTGCGCTCTGGAGCGCGATCATCAGCTTGCGCTTGTCGACCCGGTCGGCGACGACCCCGCCGTAGGGACCGAGCAGTAGGACCGGGAGCGTCTGAAGCGCGATGATCACGCCGAGCTTGGTGCTCGAGTGCGTCAGCGTCAACACGAGCCACGACTGAGCCGTCATCTGCATCCAGGTGCCGATCAGCGAGATCGCCTGCCCGCTGTAGTACCGGCGGTAATTCGGAACGGACAGAGCGGCGAAGGTGACGCGGCCGGCGCGCATTACGCGCGTCAAGACCGCTCTCCCTTGAGGAGTTCAGCGAGTTCCTCGAGTGCGGTGAGCGCGGCCAAGATGCGGTGGCGCTCGTCGGCCGGGAGCTCTCCAAGGGCCTCGTTGAGCGCATCGGTGCGCTCGCGCCGGATCCGCTCGGCCAGTCGCTTGCCGGCCGGAGTCGGTTTGACCCAGGCGGCTCGCCGGTCGCCCTCGTCGCTGGAACGCTCCAGGAGCCCGGCCTCGACCAGCTGGGCGATCGCGCGCGACAGCTGGGTGGGGTTGACGCTCTCGGATGCGGCCAGGTCAGACAGCCCGATCCGACCCTCGCGCACGACCGACAGCAGCACGGAGCTGCGGGTGGGGGTGAGCCCGGCGGCCACGGCGGCCGGCGCCGGACGCAGCCGGCGCGACAGGCGGCCGATCACCGCGCGGAGCCGGGCGGCGCTCTCTAGGTCGGTCTTGGTGAGTGTGGGCATCTGGTTCTCTTATCGGCAGATACTTGCTTGCTGTTAAGCAAATGGTAGCAGCGGCGATGGCGAGAATGGGCCTCGCTCCGCTCGGCGTCCGTGGGACGGTGGGGGTGGGTGGGCGGGATCCAAATCCCCGTCCGGCCAGGAGCAGGGGTCCTCGATCTGGCTGTGGGCGAGGCGGCGGCGTCCGCCCCGCGACACTCGCGTTCGATACAGAGCGCACCTGCGACACGCGACGGGCAGCGGTCTCGCAGGGTGGACGAGTCGCCGAAGCTAGCGGTTGCGCCGGCGGCGCGGGGCAGGCGATGCGGCCACGGGCTGCGCGTCGAGCGGCTCGACGGGATCGCCCGTCGTGTCGCGGGGAATCGCGACCACGAACCGCGCGCCGGTCCCGATCTCGGGCTCCTGGAGCGAGACGGTGCCGCCGTGGGACTCGGCCACGGCGCGTACGATCGCCAGGCCCAGCCCGGATCCGCTGCTCCCGGTCCGCGCGCCTCGGACGAAGCGCTCGAACGCGCGGCGCCCGAGCTCGGGCGGAATCCCCGGCCCGTCGTCCTCAACGGTCAGGAGCGCGGTGCCGTTTTCGACCCCGGTCCAGGCACGGATGTGCGTGCCGGGTGGCGTGTGGCGGACCGCGTTCTCGATCAGGTTGAGCGTGAGGCGGTGCAGATCGTCGCGCACGCCGGGCACGACCGCCGGCCGGGCGTCGATCGACAGCTCGTGATCCTCGGCCATCGGGCCGAGCTCCGAGGCAGCCTCGAGCAAGACGCCGGCCAGGTCGGTGGGACCACGCGACTGACCGCGCCGGGCATCCGCCCGCGCCAGCAGCAGCAAGTCGCCGACCAGCCGGCGCATGCGCCGCGCCGAGCGCAGCGCAGCCTGGGCGGTGTCGGCCTGCTCGCCGCCGAGCTCTTCGGCCAGCAGCTCCAGGTTGGCCAGCAGGCTCGTAAGGGGCGTGCGCAACTCGTGCGAGGCGTCGGCGACGAACTCGCGCTGGCGTTCGAGCGTGGCATGCGTCTCGCCCCGGGCCGCATCAAGCGAACCGAGCATCCCCTCCACGGTGCGGGTCAGCTCGGCCACCTCGTCCTCGGCCTCGGGTGGGGGAAGTCGGAGCGTGGGATCGCGCGTACGCTCGATCTCGCGCGCCGCCTCGGTCAACTGCTTGATCGGACGCATGGCCCGGGCCGCCGTAGCCAGCCCGCCCAACAGCGCCAGGATGGTTCCGCCAAGGACGCCGAGGACCAAGATCCCATGCACGCGGGCGAGCGGTTGATCGACGTCGGAGAGCGGACGGGCGTAGAGCAGCCACACCGCGCTTGGAGATACGTTCAGCTGCCTCGCGACGACCTGGTAACCGTTCTCGGTGTACGTCCCATCCTTGACCGGAGGGTTGAAATAGGGCGTCTCAGGCAGGAACTTGACGCCTTTCACCTTGACGTCCTTCTGGGTGCACAGCAGCACGCCCGCTTCGTTGTAGATCCGGATCTGCGCGTGCTCGGCGCTCGTGTAGTCCTTGAGCGAGACGTCCTGCTTCTTGCAGTTCAAGAAGAAGCCGTCGCCGACCCACTTGAGGTGCAGCTCGCTGGCCAGCTGGTCGGAGTTGCTGCGCACCTCGTTGTTGAACTGCCCGTGCAGATCCCGGTCGGTCAGCGCCCCGACGATCGTGGCGAACGAGGCCAGGATCACGCAGGTGAGCAGGGCCGACCCGCCGGCCAGCCGCCACTTGATCGGGATCCGCCTATACGCGGAGAACGTAGCCCGCGCCGCGGATCGTGTGAAGGAGCCGAGGCTCGCCACCCGCTTCCAGCTTTCTTCTTAGGTTCGACACGAACACTTCGATTGTGTTGGTCATCGAGAACGGGTCGTAGCCCCACACCTCGTCGAGGAGACGCTGGCGGGAGATCACGATCCGTTCGTTGCGCATCAGGTACTCGAGCAGCTCGAACTCGCGCTGAGTCAGGTCGACCACCCGGCTGCCCCGCGTCACCTCGTGGGTGTCCGGGTTGAGCTTCAGATCGCCCATGGTCAGCGTGGCCTGGCCGCGCGGCGGTCGCCGGCGCAGCAGCGCCCGCAAGCGCGCGAGCAGCTCCTGGCGCTCGAACGGCTTGACGAGGTAGTCATCAGCGCCGGCGTCGAGCCCCTCGACCCGCGATTCGACGCCGTCGCGGGCGGTGAGCACCAGGATCGGCACGTCGTCGCCACCCTCGCGCAGGGTCTTGGCGACGTCGACGCCGTCCAGTCCTGGGAGGCCCAGGTCGAGGATCACGAGATCGGGGAGAAAGGCATGCGCCTCGTCGAGCGCGACCACGCCGTCGCCCGCGATCCGCACCTCGTAGCCCTCCATGCGCAAAGAGCGCTGGAGGACCTGGGCGATCGCATCGTCGTCCTCGACCACCAAGACCCGGGGTGTCCGCTCGTAGTCCGCCATGTGCGCTCGACTCAGATGGTACGTCGGCATTTGTGCAGTGGCGGTAAATCTGCCTGGCAGGAAGGCGAACTCCGACGTCGAAGCCAGTCCCTCCGAGATGGCCGCTCGCAAGCGCAAGAAGACGCCGCCCAAGCGCGCGACGCGCTCGTTCCTGGCTGGGCGGCCATCGCTGCGCCTGCCCCGGCTCGAGCTCGAGCCCCACCACGTCGACATCCTCGCGCTCGGCCTGATCGCGGTCGGAATCCTGCTCGGCGGCGTCGCCTACGCGCACTGGGACGGGGGGGCGCTCGGCAACGGCGCCATCACCGGCCTGCGCTTCCTGCTCGGCGCGCTCGGCTATGTCGTCCCGGCTGCGTTCGTGGTGGCCGGGGGGCTCGTGCTGGCACGCGAGCTCCGGCCCCCGGGCCGTCCGCTGCGCACCGGCGCCATCTGCCTGACCGCGTCGACGACGCTCGCGCTCGCTGCGGGCACCCTGGGCGTCGGCCCCGGGCAGCTGCACGGCACGGAGTTCTGGCGGGCCGCGGCCTTCGAAGACCGGGGCGGCGTGCTCGGCCAGGGCGAGCTGTGGGCCACCTCGCACCTGATCTCGACGCTCGGGGCGGACATCCTCGCGGTATTCCTGTTCGCGGCCGGGGTGATCCTCGTCACCGGCGCGACGCTTGCCGGCGTGATTCGCGCCACCGGCGCGGGCGTGGCTGGGACCACCCGCGTGATCCGGCGCTCGACTGAGAACGTGGCGGCGACCCGAGCGCGCCGGCCGGTAACGGCGGCCGCGCAATCCCGAGTGCCGGAGCCGTATGCGCCCGCCCCCGTCGAGCCCCTGCTCCCGCCCGAGCCCGACACCTCGGAGCTGATCGTCCGCAGCACGCACGTCGAGGCGCCGCCGATTTTCGCCCCGGAAGCTGACGAAGAGGAGCCGGGCGCGCCGGAGGGCGAGGCCCCCGACCTCGAGGACGAGGACGTGGACGAGGATGACGGCAGGCCCGCCCGGGAGGTCAATGCCGAGGACCTGACCCCGCAGGGCCGCTACCGCGCCTCGATCACCGACGATCCGGCCTTCGTGTGGCGGGTGCCGCGCGCCCGCTTTCTGACTCGATCCACGGGCGAGGCGGCTCGGCCCGACACCGCGGGGCAGGAGCAGGTGGCGGCGACGCTGATCGAGACCCTCGGACACTTCGGGATCGAAGCCAAGGTGATCGGCCGCGTCACCGGCCCGCACATCACTCGCTACGAGCTGCGGCTGGCACCCGGCACCAAGGTGGCCAAGGTCGCGCAGCTCAAGGACGATCTCGCGTATGCGCTGGCCGCGACCGAGATCCGGATCCTCGCGCCGATCCCAGGCAAGCAGGCGGTGGGCGTAGAGGTGCCCAACGCGCGCCGGAAGATCGTCCACCTCGGCGACGTCTTCCAGAGCCCACCGGCCGACTGGTCGCCGCTGACGGTGTGGCTCGGGAAGGACATCTCCGGCCATGCGATCGGAGCCGACCTGGCCAAGATGCCCCACCTGCTCGTTGCCGGCACGACCGGGTCGGGCAAGTCGGCCTGCGTCAACGCGATGCTGTGCAGCGTCCTGCTGCGGGCCACACCGCACGAGGTGCGGCTGGTCCTCGTCGACCCCAAGCAGGTTGAGCTCAACCACTACGACGGGGTTCCGCACCTGCTCACGTCGGTCATCACCAGCCCGCGGATGGCTGCCAACGCGCTCCAGAATCTGGTCAAGGAGATGGAGCAGCGCTACGGGACGATGTCGCTGGCGCGGACGCGGAGCCTGCCCGAGCTGAACCGCGCCCGCGAGAAGCGGGGCGAGCCGCCGCTGCCCTACATCCTGTGCGTGATCGACGAGCTGGCCGACCTGATGATGGTCGCCCCGGCCGACGTCGAGGACTCGATCATTCGCCTGGCCCAGAAGGCGCGTGCGGTCGGGATCCACATGGTGCTCGCGACGCAGTCGCCGCGGGTGGACGTGATCACGGGGATGATCAAGGCCAACGTGCCCTCGCGCATCGCGTTCGCGGTGTCCTCGCAGACGGACTCGCGCGTGATCCTCGACCACAACGGCGCGGAGTCGCTGCTGGGGCAGGGAGACATGCTGTTTTCGCCGGTCGGGACGAGCAAGCTGCAGCGCATCCAGGGCGCCTACATCGACGAGGAGCAGATTGCGGAACTGACCGAGGCGTGGCGCCGACAGGGCGAGCCCGAGTTCCACGATGAGCTGCTAGAGGAGGTCGAGTCCGACGACGGGGGCTCGGGCTCCGAGGACTCCCCGGAGTTCAACCCCGACGAGGACCCGCTGCTCGCCGAGGCGATCGCGCTCGTGGCGCAGATGGGCACGGCGTCGACATCGATGCTGCAACGCCGGTTGCGGCTCGGCTACACGCGCGCGGGAAGGCTGATCGACATGCTCGAGCGCCGAGCCATCATCTCCGGCTACGAGGGCTCAAAGCCACGCCAGGTTCTGATCACCGAGACCGACGTTCCCAGGATCCTGTCGCATCTAGCCGAGGCTGACGGTCCCAGCGTGCCCCCGCCGGTCCGCGTCCCCGACGACGCCGACGAGCAGGCCTGACAGGCGTTGCGCGATCAGCGCGAGCGCCGGTCAAAAGCCCCGGTAGATGGCCCTTCCGCCGCTAGCCTTCGGAGGCGAATGGCGGACATAGGTACGACACTGCGCGAGGCGCGGATCCGTGCCCGCATCGACATCAGCGAGGTCGAGGCACGCACCAAGATCCGTGCCAAGTACCTGCGGGCGATCGAGAACGAGGAGTGGGACCTGCTTCCCGGGCCGGTCTACGTCAAGAGCTTCCTGCGGACCTACGGAGAGTTTCTCGGCCTCGACAGCCGGCAGCTCGTCGATGAGTTCAAGCGTCGCTACGAGCGACCCAGCGATCAGGAGCTGCGGCCGATCAGCGCGCGGCAGCGCGAGCGCCAGCGCCGGCCGCGGCGGCGGACTCGTCTCGGACGTCTCGGCGCCGTTGTCATCGTGCTCGCTGCCGTCGTTGCCGCACTGTTCCTTGTCGGCAGCCTGTCGTCGAAGAACACGCCCACCACGCCTACCGCGCCGACGACGGCCGCCACCGGCGCGCACTCGAGCACGACCGGCACGACGCACGCGGCGGTGCCGCCGCCGGCCCACCATGTGCATCACGCCCCGCCCAAGCCGACGACTGTGACGCTGAAGCTCGTGCCGACCAGCGCCGTCTACGTGTGCGTGGTCAACGGCGCCGGCCAGAAGCTGATCGACGGCGTGACGTTCTCGGCTGGCGAATCGGTGCCGGTCGAGACCGCGCACAAGCTGATGATCACGCTGGGCAACGGCGGCGTGCAGATGCAGGTCGACGGCAAGCCGGTGACGCTCGCGCCCGGGTCGCCGATCGGCTACGCGCTCACGCCCGGAAAGACCACTGAGCTGTCGGCCGGCCAGCTTCCCACCTGCACATGAGCGCCGCGGGGGTTCATTCGGGTGGCGGCGCCCCCGTCCGGGCCGGGATCCTGGTCACTGGCACCGAGGTGCTGACCGGGATCATCACCGACCGCAACGGACCGTGGCTGTCCGAGCGCCTCGTTGGGCTGGGGGTGGACACGGCGATGATCCAGATTGTGGGGGATCGCCCGGATGATCTGATGAACGCGCTGCGTTTCATGGCGGCTTCGGGCATGGCGTTGGTGGTTACGAGCGGGGGGCTGGGGCCCACGGCGGACGACCTGACGGCCGAGATCGTCGGGGAGTTTTGTGGTCGCGAGATGGTGCTCGACGAGGAGCTCGAGGCGAAGATCGCCGAGATCCTCCGGCCGCTGATGAGCCGCTGGCGAGACCTGGATCCGGACGCCGTGCTCCTGGCGAATCGCAAGCAGGCCGTGGTGCCTGCCGGCGCGACCGTGTTGGACCCCGTCGGCACGGCCCCGGGTCTCGTGGTGCCTTTCTCCGGTGGTTCGGGGCCGACCGTCGTGGTCTTACCGGGGCCCCCGCGCGAGCTGCACGAGATGTGGGACAAGGCGATTTTGACCGCGGCCTTCCGCGACGCGATCGCGGGCGCGGTGCAGTACCGCCGCGGCATCGTCCGGCTGTACGGCATCCCGGAGTCCGAGATCGCGGAGACGCTGCGAGCGGCTTCGGAGGCGGGCGTTCCGCTCGAGCCGCTGGAGATCACGACATGCCTGCGGCGCGGGGAGATCGAGGTGGCCACGCGTTATGAGGCGTCTTTTGCGGATGACTATCGGGCGTTTGTTGATTTCCTGGCCGAGCGCCACGGTGACCAGCTGTTCTCCCCGGACGGCTCGACCGTCGACGAGCAGGTTGGGTCTTTTTTGGTGAGCTCCGGGCGGACGGTGGCGGTGGCGGAGTCGTGCACGGGCGGTCTGATGTCGGCGCGGCTGACCGAGCGCGGAGGCTCGTCGGAGTACTTCCTCGGCGGGGCCGTCGTGTATTCGAACGAGGCCAAGGTCTCGCTTGCAGATGTGGATCCGGGGCTGATCGAGCGTTTCGGAGCGGTGTCGAACGAGGTTGCCGAGGCGCTCGCTTCGGGCGCCACGGCGCGGTTTGGCGCCGACTATGGGATCGGCATCACCGGCATCGCCGGTCCGGGAGGCGGAACCGACGAGAAGCCGGTCGGGACCGTGTGCTTCTCGGTCTGCTCGCGGGACGGGGCACGTCTGACTCGCCGGCTGCTGTTGCCCGGCAGCCGGTCGGACATTCGCGACCGCTCGACCACGGTGGCGATGCATCTGCTGCGCCGGCTCCTCGTGGGCGAGGGGGCCGCGCGGCCCGAGGCCGGCGCCCAGCGGGCGTGAGCGGTTCTCCCTCTCCGGGTACCGCCACTCCTCCCGCTTCGCGCGCCACCACCCCTCCCGAGGCCGGCGCCGGCGACGAGCGTGCCCGCCTGTTTGTCGCACTCGAGCTGCCCGAATCGTCGCGGACTGCGTTGGCGGAGTGGCGCGACGCTCCGCTTGACCGTGTATCGGGCCTGCGCCCGGTCCGGCCCGAAGATCTCCACGTCACGCTCTGTTTCCTCGGCACGCGACCGACGCGCGAGATCGAGCAGATCGGCGCGGCATGCGGCGTGGTTTCCGGGGAGCCTCCCGTGGAGTCCGCGTTCGCGGAGCCGGTGTGGCTGCCGCGCCGCAGGCCCCGGGTCCTCGCGATGTCGCTCTCGGATCCCGGGGGAGCCTTGGTCGGTTTGCAGGCGACGCTGTCGGCCGCGCTGGTGGCCGGTGGCTGGTACGCGCCTGAGTCGCGGCCGTTCCTGCCCCACGTCACCGTCGCGCGGGTGGCTCGCGATGCTCGGATCCGCGCCGTGGAGCTGCCCGCTTTGACGGCTGGGACGTTTCAGTGCACCCGCGTCACGCTGTATCGCTCGCGGCTCAGTTCTGCTGGCGCCCGGTATGAACCGCTCACCGTGGTCGAGCTGGGCTCGGCACCGGCGGCCGCCGATCCCCTCTCGGTGGTGCGCCGGTTCTACGAGGCGCAGGCCCGGATGTACGCCGGCGGCGGGTCTGAGGGCGTGGCCGCGCTGCTCAGCGACGATGTCGTGTGGCACGTCCCGGGTGCGAGCGCGATCGCGGGCGAGCACCGAGGGGTCGACGGCGTGCTCGCCTACATGGACCGTCGCCGACAGATGATGGATTACTCGTTCCGCGTCACCGTGCACGGCGCCGCGCTGATCGCCGGCCGGGTCGTGCAGCTCGCCGGCGGCCGTGCCGTGCGCGATGGGGTGGAGGTGGCGTGGGAGACCGTGGGCGTGTTCCGGGTTCTCGAGGGTCGAATCGCCGAGTGCTGGCTGATCCCGTTCGATCAGAAGGCGTTCGATCGCATCTGGAGTTAGGAGTTCGGGCATCTGGGGCTAGGGCATCTGGAGTTAGGGCATGGGGTTGGGGCATCTGGGGTTAGCCGCCGATCCCTCCCCGTGCCTTCCGAGGTGGACAACTTGCCACTCGGCCCGCTCCCGGAGGTGAATGGCGATTCACCGGGCTCTGGTGCGGGCCCTCACGAACGCGCCAATCGCGCGACGAGATTCCGCGAGTGGCGAGTTATACGCCGACTCCGGACCACTGTCGGCAAAGCTCGTGCATTCGCATCGCGCCGCGGTCGCCCGATTCCGGTCGATTCCGGTCGATTCCGGTCGATTCCGGTTTTGACCCCACACTCGCGCCCCGGCCCGCGGTGAATTCGGATTCACTCGGCTATAGCACGGTTAGCGCCGCACTCGCTCCGCGGCGAACCACGACTGCGGACTTAATCGCAATCCGTAGGCGCGACGCCCGAACGGCGAGTTCGGCAAGCTTTGTCGATGCGAGTTGTGATCACGGGCGCCACCGGCCTGATCGGAAGCACGCTGGCAGCCGCGCTGCTGGACCGCGGCGACCAGGTCGTGGTGCTCACGCGCGACGAGCAGCGTGCCCGGCAGGCCCTCGGACAGGGCGTCGAGCCGTACGCCTGGCCCAGCCCGACCGATGCGCCACCGCCCGAGGCCGCGCTGGCCGGTGCCGACGCGGTCGCGCATCTGCTGGGCGAGCCCGTGGCGCAGCGATGGTCTGCCCAATCGAAGGCGGCCATCCGCAACTCGCGTGTGGCCGGAACCCGCCGCCTGGTCGAAGGGCTGCTCGCGCTGGCGCCCGACCGCCGTCCGTCCGTTCTCGTCTCCCAGTCGGCCACCGGCTTCTACGGTCCACGCGGTGATGAACCGGTGACCGAAGACACGCCCGCTGGAAAGGACTTCCTGGCCGAGGTCGTGGTTGCCTGGGAGCGCGAGGCGCTCGAGGCCGCCACTGAGCTCCGGGTCGTGACCACACGCACGGGCGTCGTCCTGTCGCCGGCCGGCGGCGCACTGGCGAAGATGCTGCCGTTCTTTCGCCTCGGCATCGGCGGGCCCGTCGCCGGCGGACGTCAGTACGTCCCCTGGATCCATCTCGACGACGTCGTCGGCGCCATGCAGCTCTGCCTCGACAATCCCCAGGCCGCCGGTCCAGTGAACCTGACCGCGCCCAACCCGGTCACCAACGCCGAGCTCTCCCGCACGCTGGGCCGCGTCTTGAAGCGCCCAGCGGTGCTGCCCGTGCCGGCGTTGGCCTTGCAGGCCCTCTACGGCGAGATGGCGCAGATCGTGACCACCGGCCAGCGCGTGCTGCCCGCCCGCCTGGGGCAGCTCGGCTACGCCTTTCGCTACCCGGACCTTGAGGCCGCGCTTCGCGACGTCCTCGGTCGAGGCTGAGACTTACCGTCCGCCCAATCCGGACAATTGGCGCAGAGTTGTTCCCGTTCCGCGACGAACGTGTCTTGTTTCGTTGCAGGGTGCGGCCCTAGCGTGCCGGTTCCGTCCGCCACCTCTCCTACCGTGGTGGGCCAAAGCGCGTAAGAGAAGGAGCCGAACCGAACATGAGCGAGTACGAGAAGCCCGGCCCCAAGTCAGGGCCCGCGCCCGATCCCAAGTCGGACGCCAAGCGACAGGCCGCGCTGCAGGGTGCGCTGACGCAGATCGAGCGCCAGTTCGGCAAGGGCAGCGTCATGCGCATGGGCGACCCGGGGGCGCGCGTGGCCGTGGACGCGATCCCGACCGGCGCCCTGCCGCTTGACCTCGCGCTCGGGATCGGCGGCGTCCCGCGTGGGCGGATCGTGGAGATCTTCGGCCCGGAGTCATCCGGTAAGACCACGCTCGTCTACCACATCATCGCCGAGGCCCAGAAGCTCGGCGGGGTGTGCGCGTTCGTCGACGCCGAGCACGCCATGGACCCCTTGTACGCCCAGCAGATCGGCGTCGACATCGATGAGCTGCTCGTCTCGCAGCCCGATTACGGGGAGCAGGCGCTTGAGATCGTCGACATGCTGATCCGCTCCGGGGCGGTCGACGTGATCGCGATCGACTCGGTCGCGGCACTCACTCCGCGCTCCGAGCTCGAGGGTCAGATGGGCGACCAGTCCGTCGGCCTGCAGGCCCGGATGATGTCCCAGGCGATGCGCAAGATCACCGGCGGACTCAATCGCACTCAGACCCTGTGCGTGTTCACCAACCAGATCCGGGAGAAGGTGGGCGTGATGTTCGGCTCGCCGGAGACGCAGCCGGGCGGTCGGGCGCTGAAGTTCTATTCCTCTCAGCGCCTGGACATCCGCCGGATCGAAACGATCAAGGACGGCACCGAGGCGGTCGGCAACCGGGTTCGGGTCAAGGTCGTCAAGAACAAGGTTGCGGCGCCGTTCAAGCAGGCCGAGTTCGACATCGAGTTCGGCAAGGGCATCTCGACCTCGGGCTGCCTGCTCGACTACGCCATCGAGCAGAACATCGTCACCAAGTCGGGCTCGTTCTTCTCCTACGGCGAGGAACGGCTGGGGCAAGGCCGCGGCAATGCCAAGGCGTTCCTGGACGAGCACCAGGACACGGCCAAGGAGATCGAGGCCAAGATCTACGCCGCCCTGGGCCTCAGCCGCGACTCGGTCAAGGCGCTCGAGCCACGCGAGGAGCCGGCGCTCCAGGCGGTGGGCAACGGTGCCGCGGCGGCCTAACGACGAGCTGCCTGGCCTGGTCGAGTTCGAAGGGTCGTCTGGCGCCGCCGAGCCGGTCCAGGAGGCGATCGCCGACGCGTACCGATACCTGAACCGCCGCGAGCGCACGCAGGCAGAGGTGCGGGCGCATTTGGAGGGCATGGGTTTCGATCCCGGCGACGTCGAGCAGGCGATCGCGGCGCTGGTCGAGGATGGGCAGCTGGACGACGTTCGCTTCGCACGCCTGCTCGTCCAGGACAAGCGCGAGCTCGAGGGATGGGGCAGCGACCGGATCCGGCAGGCTCTGCTCGCGCGCGGGGTCGAGGCTGACCAGATCGAGGAGGCGCTCACCGCGCAGGATGCCGGAGATGAGATTGAGCGCGCCCTGGAGCTGCTGCGCGGGCGTTTCCCCGCACCGGCCGGCGATCGACGCGAGCGCGATCGTGCGCTCGGCATGCTGGTTCGCAAGGGCTACGACGTCGATCTGGCCCTCGACGCGATCGCCGCCCATGCCAGGGAGATGCCGTAGGGCTTGGCCGGAGCGTGCGGCTAATCGCACGGACAAGCCCCGGGTGAGCGCTGGCATTCGTTGCGCCTATCGGCCGCCGGTACTACGATCCTGTCAGCGAACGAATGGCCCGTGGGCCGCTAAAGAACACCAGCAAATTTCGTATATCTTGGATTCCGGATTAATTGTTGACGGCAAACACCATCGGGCCGCCTGGTCCATTCAGACAAGCCTAGATCTCGCCAGGTAGCCGCCGGCTAACGGCAGCCACCAGTCGCATTGCCGGATTCCGTTCCTGCAGCCTCACGCGGGCCGCTCGGTCGCTCCGAAAACTGAAGCTTTGAAATGGTTCCGGCTCCTCGCTGGAGCCTCCCGGAGAGGATCGATCATGGAAATCATCGGTGCCGCAGCGCTGATCGCGGTGGGAATCGTGCTCGCCGCCGTCATCTACGGCCGGATGCACGGCGCCAGGACGGCAACGGCCACCGCCACCGCCGGGCATGCGACCGCCGGCGCACCGGTCGTAGAGGTGGTGGACGGCAGGGCCCTGGGTGGCCGGCCGGGTGGGCGGGATTCCAATCTCAACGCGGAGGCGCTCGAACGCACCGCCGCCGTCGCGCGGCGTGAGGAGGCGATCGCGCGCAAAGAGACAGAGATCGACAAGGAGCGAGCGGGCCTTGTGCAAACCCGCCAGGAACTCGAGCGCACGCTCGAGCAGGTCTCGGGCCTGTCGGCCGGCCGGGCCAAGCAGCTGCTGCTCAAGGAGGTAGAGGAGCAGACCAAGCACGACGCCGCGCGTCGGATTCGCCAGATCGAGGAGGAGACCAAGCGCGAGGCCGAGCGCCGGGTGCGCAACATCCTGTCGGTGTGTATGCAGCGCCTGGCCGCCGGCCACGCCGCCGAGACGACCGTGTCCGTGGTGCAGCTGTCGGCCGACGACATGAAGGGCCGGATCATCGGCCGCGAGGGTCGCAACATCCGTGCGCTCGAGAACCTCACCGGCGTCGACTTCATCATCGACGACACCCCCGGGGCGGTGGTCCTGTCCGGCTTCGACGGCGTTCGCCGCGAGATCGCCAGGCTGACGCTCGAGAAGCTACTCCAGGATGGCCGCATCCATCCCGCCCGGATCGAGGAGATGTACTACCAGGCGAAATCCGAGCTCGAGAACCACATCGTGGAGCTGGGGGAGCAGGCCGTGTTCGAAGCCGGCGTGCAGGGCCTGAATCCCGAGATGGTCAAGCTGCTCGGACGCCTCAAGTTCCGTACCAGCTATGGCCAGAACGTCCTGGCCCATTCGATCGAGGTATCCCGTCTGGCCGCGATGATGGCCGAGGAGCTGGGCGCGAGCCCCAAGACCGCCCGGCGCGCTGCCCTGCTGCACGACATCGGTAAGGCTGTCACCCACGAAGTCGAGGGTCCTCACGCGCTTGTCGGCGGCGAGATGGCCCGCAAGTACGGCGAGTCCGAAGCCGTCGCCCACGCGATGGAGGCCCACCACAACGAGGTCGAGCCGCAGACGATCGAAGCCGTGATCGTGCAGGCCGCCGATGCGCTGTCCGGCGCGCGGCCGGGCGCGCGCGGCGAGTCGCTCGAGCAGTACGTCAAGCGTCTGCGTGACCTCGAGCACATCGCCACGCGCCACAAGGGAGTGGACAAGGTGTACGCGATGCAGGCCGGCCGCGAGATCCGCGTGATGGTGGCGCCGGGCGACATCGACGACGATGCCGCGACCATCCTGTCGTATGAGATAGCGCGCGAAATCGAGAAGGAGCTCGAGTATCCGGGCCAGATCAAGGTGACCGTGATCCGGGAGTCTCGCGCCGTCGAATACGCGCGCTGACGGGCATCAAAAATCCCGACTGTCGGTATATAGCCGGCTGCCCGGTCGAACTAAGGCGCCGCCGTCAGGTGGGGCCCGTCAGACTCAATGGAGTCGCCGTGAGGCGCCGCCGACAAATCTAATCAATCGGGAGGTCGGCGACCTTGACCCGGAAGTCGCCGAGAAAGGGACCTCGATGAATCGACGGTTGTTTCGGGCTTCGCCGCGCTGCCGAACCTGACCAACCCGGGCTGGACGTCGGCGACGGTCAACGGCGCGTCGGCCGATCTGCAAGCCACCAGCTAACGCCGCGCCACTCACCAGCGCTCATCGTGCGTCGCCGGATGCGACGCGCGATGGGCGTCGGTGGTGCCCGCCGGTCAGCCGTGGTGGTGATGGTGCAGGAACACGCCGTGGCCCGTCCACGCGGAGTAGTCGGGGATCAGCAGGACCGCCAGCACCAGACCCGCGACGAGCGCGCCGGCGATTGCTATCCAGCGTCCCGCGGCGCCTGAGCTTGCGCCCGGGAGCTGCTCATGGCCGCGCCCGCCTATACCGAGAGCCCGTCCGACGGCAGGCAGGTGGCCGAGGATGTGCAGGCTCATGAACACCAGCCAGGCAATGAAGCTCACCTTGTGCAGGAGGAGCCACGGATCTCGGTGGGTCGGGCCCACGATCAGGAGCGCGATCCCGGTGACGAACACGGCGACGGTCAGGAGCACGACGAGCGGGCCGATCAGCCGCATGATCAACTCGGGTGGTCCCTTGCGCCGGTACTCTGCGTCACCCGTGTAGTAGCGGATGAACCTGTAGCCGGTGCTGGCCATCTTGAGCAGCACCGGGCCGATCAGCAGCATGCCCACGAACAGGTGCACCGAGATGAACTGGCGCAGCTGCGGAATCGTGAACCCGATCACCGCGAGCAGCAGGATCAGGATGGCCCCGGTGATCGTGGTGAGCTGCTCGTTGCCGTCGGGGCCGCCGCTGGTGGCGGCGGTCAGCCACCGGGGCCGCCTTCTCGAGCGCAGTCGCTCCACGCGGTCGTGCGCCGGGCGCGAGATCGTGACATCGTCGCTCGTACCCACGCCATTGATTCTCGAAGCGCAACCGAAGGATGGCGTGAGTCCAGAATGAGAAAGCTCTTCACCCCCATGTATTCGCGCCGGGTAGCTATTTATGATCGCCCTCGACGCCGCGCCGCACGAGCCGGCGGCTACGCATGCCCGGACACATCCTCGTAATCGAAGACGAGCCAGGGATCGTCGATTTTCTCGAGCGGGGCTTGCGGAGCCAGGGCTTCGACGTGATGTCCGCGCTCGACGGTGACAGCGGCGCCGCCGCGGCACTAGGCCAGGACGTCGACCTCGTCGTGCTCGACCTGATGCTCCCCGGACGGAGCGGAATGGACGTGTTGACCACGCTCCGCGAGGCCAAGCCCGGCCTGCCGGTCATCGTCCTGACCGCGTTGGGTGAGGTCACCCACCGCGTCGCCGGGCTCGACGCCGGCGCGGTCGACTACCTATCCAAACCGTTCTCGCTCACCGAGCTCGCGGCGCGCATCCGCGCCCAGCTGCGGGCGGCGGCGCACACGCCGCGGACTACCCTGAGTGCCGGCGACATCGAGGTGAACCTGATCACCAGAGAGGTGCGCCGCGGCGGCGAGCTGGTCCGCCTGTCCACCACCGAGTTCGAGCTGCTCACGTATCTGATGCACAACCGCGGCCATGTCCTCTCTAGAGAGCAGATCCTGCGCGCGGTCTGGGGCTATGAGTACGACCCGGGGACGAACGTGGTCGACGTGTACATCGGCTACCTGCGCCGCAAGCTGCGCCGCCAGGATTCGAACGCGCCGATCGTCACCGTCAGGTCGGTTGGCTATCGCCTCGATGCAAGCAGCTGAGGACCGCTCCCGGGAATCTCCGCGCGCCGCTCGCTCGCGCTCGGGTTCGGTGCGTGAGCGACGGGGTTCGGCCCGCGGGCGACTGGGTTCGGCACGCCGATGGCTGCAATTGGCGACGCCGCCAGGGCTGCGCTGGCGATTGACCGCCTGGGTCGCCGGCGTGATGGTGGTGTCGGCCGCCGTCGTCTTCCTGGTCGTGTACCAGGACACCGGCACGCAGCTCAAGAGCCAGATCGACAGCGACATCGCAGGCGACACCATCCAGCTCCGCCAGTCGTTGAAGGCCCTGCACGGCGAGACGCCCGCCGCCATCCGCGACGCGGCCACGCGCTACGTCCTGGCGCAGCCCTACACCGCTGACTCGACGCTGTTCTTCGTGCTCATGCCCGGCTACGGCGCGATCAGCAACCATCCCGAGATCTTCGGCACCGGACCGCCGGTCGTGGGGGAGACCGAGCGAGAGCGGCTCGGTGAGGATGTCGGGGGACGCAGGCTCGAGGTGGCGCGCCTCGGCTACTCGAGTGCGACGGTCCCCGACGTCGGGAGCATGCGCATCTTCGAACAGCGCTTGAACCTCGGCACGATCCAGGTGGTCGTTGGCGGCGGAGAGCCGCTCGCGCTGGTCCACCGCGCCCAGAACGGGGTGGCGCGGGCGTTTGCGCTCGCTGGGGTCGTCGTGCTGGGTCTCGCCCTGATCGCTTCCTACCTCGCCGGCGCGCGCGTATCGGCCCCGCTACGCCGGATGGCGCAAGTGGCGACGCGGGTCGACGCCGGCGATCTCGGGCCGCGCATGGAGATTTCGAGCGGCCGGGTCGACGAGGTCAGGGTGCTGGCCGAGGCCTTCAATCGCATGCTCGACCGGCTGTCCGAGGAGTTCTCGAGCCAGCGGGAGTTCCTCGCCGACGCCTCGCACGAGCTTCGTACACCGTTGACGGTGATCCGCGGGCAACTGGAGGTGCTCGCCGCACAGGAGAATCCCTCCAGAGCTGACGTAACGCGGGTTGAGCGCCTGGCGCAGGCCGAGATAACTCGGATCAGCCGCCTTGTCGACGACCTGATGGTGCTGGCTCAGGCCGAAAGGACTGACTTCCTGCACAACGAGGCCATCGAACTGCGGGCGTTCGTCACCGACCTGTGGGACGGAGTCAGCCTGACCGCGGACCGCAGGTTCGAGCTCGGAACAATCGCGAACGGAACGCTACACGCCGATCCGGATCGTCTCGCCCAGGCGCTGCGCAACCTCGCACGCAACGCGATCGAGCACACCTCCGACCACGACGGGCTCGTGCGCCTCGACGTGACGACGTTAGGCCCCGATCGGATCCGCTTCGTAGTGCTGGACGACGGACCCGGAATCCCCCCGCTAGAGCGAGAGCGGGTGTTCGAGCGCTTCCATCGGACCGACAGCGGGCGCACCCGCGCGACCGGCGGCGCCGGGCTGGGGTTGGCCATCGTCCGCGCGATCGCCGAGGCACACCGAGGAACCGTCCGCGTGCTCGATTCTCACAACGTACGCGGCGCCGAGGTGGAGCTCGTGCTCCCGGGGTTCCAGCCGGGTTGACCCCCACCGGCCAGCGGCATCAGCCACGTCGCCGAGGGCACTAGTCTTGCCAACGGGCACTATGGTCTGAACGGTGACGATTGGCGCCGCAATCCTCCTGATCGCCGTGGGCGCGATCCTGAAGTGGGCAGTGACCGCTCACGTCAGTTGGATCGACATCCAGACCGCCGGGACGATCATCTTCGTCGTCGGATTGGTGGCGCTCGTAATCACCGTGGCCTACACGTTCTGGCGACCGGGTCGCCCCGGCGGTATCAGCTGATCGGGGTCAAGCGGGCCCAGATCTACGCAAGCCAGCGGCGTCGATACCCTTGGCCGCAGTGAAGCTCTACCACGTGACGACGTTCGGGTGCCAGATGAACGAGCACGACTCCGAGCGGATGAAGGGCATGCTCGATTCGCTGGGCTACTCGGAGGCGCCGGCCCGGGATCGGGCCGACCTGATCCTGTTCAACACCTGCTCGATCCGCGAAAAGGCCGACAGTCGATTCCTGGCGCACCTGGGCGAGGCGAAGCGCGTCAAGGCCGAGCGTCCCGAGGTGATCGTCGGGGTCGGTGGATGCTGGGCGCAGTCAGTCAAGGAGGAAGTCTTCGCGCGCTTCCCGTTCGTGGATGTGGCGTTCGGTCCCGGCCAAGTGCATCGGCTCGCCGAGTTCCTCGTCAGTGACTCGCTGACCGCGCAGGGCTACTTCGAGTTCGAAGGCTTCACGGGACACCTGCCGGCAAAGCGGGCGCGAGAGCATCACGCTTGGGTGCAGATAAGCGTCGGTTGCAACTGCGTGTGCTCGTACTGCATCGTGCCTTCCACCCGTGGCCGCGAGGTCAGCCGTCCGGCGCACGAGCTGATCGCCGAGGTGCGTGCGCTCGCCGCCGACGGGGTGCGCGAAGTCACGCTGCTCGGGCAGAACGTCAACTCGTACGGGCGCGACCTCCCTGGTGCCGAGCGCGCCACGTTTGCGGAGTTGCTGGCCGCGGTCGATGCGGTCGACGGAATCGACCGCATCCGTTACACGAGTCCTCATCCCAAGGACATGCGCGAGGACGTGATCCGCGCCCACGCCGAGCTTCCAGCGTTGTGCGAGCACATCCACCTGCCCGTCCAGTCCGGCTCGAGCACGGTGCTCAAGCGAATGCGCCGGACCTATACGCGCGAGCGCTACCTCGACCGAGTCGCAATGATCCGCGAGCACGTTCCCGACTGCGCGCTGACCACCGATGTGATCGTCGGCTTTCCGGGGGAGACCGAGGCCGACTTCGAGCAGACGCTCGAACTCGTCGACCAGGTCGGTTATGACGGCGCCTTCACGTTCGTCTATTCGCCCCGGCGAGGTACCGAAGCCGCCGAACTGCCCGACCAGGTACCCCACGAGGTCAAGGTGGCGCGGATGCAGCGCCTGGTCGAGGTCGTACAGCGACGGGCCCACGAGCGCGCGGGGCGATTTGTCGGCCGTACCCTGGATGTGCTTGTGGAGGGACCCTCGCGCACCGATCCGTCCCGAATGCGGGGACGCTCCAGGCACAACAAGGTCGTGAATTTCAGCGGCCTCGGAGCCCCTGGCGAGCTGGTGGACGTCGAGATCCTCGAGGCCACCAGCCAGACCCTAATGGGGCGGGAACCGCTCCTTAGCCGGGCCCTGCGCTGAACATTCGTCCAGTCTGACCGTCTCGGTCAAGCGGACATCCGTCCAGAGGCCGGTGGCGCGCAAGCTTCGGTCCAAGGGCGCGCCGACACGCTGTCTGTGGGAGTGATGCGCACACCCCTGGACTGCTGATGGCTACTCTGGCGGCCGTCACGAATATGCCTGCACTCGCCCTGCTGGGCGAGGACGGCAAGCTGCAACGGAGCACCGAGCCGTTTCGGCGGTGGTACGAGGGCAAGGAGGACCTCTGCCTGCAGGCGCCCGAGCTCAAGCGGGTGCTCGGTGGCGAGGCCAACGCTGCCGTCCTGAGGCTCGATGGGATCGCCGTCGATATCGCGGCCATGGCGGACCGCAGCGGCGGCCGCCACATCCTGCTGACGTTGCCCACCGAGGAGCTGCCCTCGCTCGGCGACGCCGGCGGCGCGCTTCTCGACGGGGCGCTCGACGAGAGCCCGGCGCTCGTCTGGCTGAAGGACCTCGAAGGCCGCTACGTTCGCGCGAATGCACGCTTTACCAGTCTCCTCGGCACCTCCGAGGATCGTCTGATCGGTCGTACTGACGCAGAACTTCCGCCGACCGAGACGGTCGACGGGCCTCGTGTCCACGAGCGTGGCGACGACGACGACGTCGAAGAGCCGCTGCAGCTCGAGTACGTGGTCGGGCCGTTCCAGGGGCGCGACGCGCTCGTTGCCCTGCGCTTTCCGGTCGGGGATAGGCAGGGCGTCCCGACCCTTGTGTGCGGCGTAGCCGCTCCGTCGTCTCAGGCGGACGTTGCCCGCAGCGAGGCGGCGCGCCTCCTTCGGGTCGAGCGCTGGAGCCGGTTGGACGCCGACAGCGTGCTGGCCGAGCTGCTCGCCGAATGGGACCTGCTGCCCGACGCGCGCGGCCGAGCCGTCACGCCGGTTGCGGCGCCTGAGGTCGCGTCCGGCGCGGGCGATGCCGAGCACCAGGCCGCGGTGGCCGAGGCACGAGCCGAGCGCGCGACGGCGATCGCCGAGCGCGACTCGGCCCTCAATACCAACGGCCAACTGACCGACGAGCTCCAAGCGGCGCGGACGCGGTTGGCCGAGCTCGAGCGAGCGCTGCAGGACGCGCGCGAGGACAGCGGACCGAGCGACGCGGAGGCCATGCTCGCCGGCAAAGCAGCCGAGCTCGAACGAGGTCTCACCCGGGAGCGCGAGCGGGCTCAGGAGCTCGAGCGGTCGCTCACCATGGTGCGCGAGCGCCTCGGCGACGATGCCGAGGCGGCTCGGGTCGAAGTCCAGCGTGCTCGCGCAGACGCGGAGGCCGCTCGCACCGAGGTGGAGCGGGCCCGCGCGGACGCGGATGCGGCTCGCGTCGACCTCGAGAAATCGCGCGCAGACGCAGACGGGCTGCGGGCGGCCGCGTCCGCCGAGCGTGAGGCGGCGGCGAGCACAGCAGCCGCGCTCGAGCGTGAGGTCAAGCAGGCCCGCGACGAACTGGCGGCCCTGGAGCGCCAGCAGGGCGCCGATGATTCCGGCGCCCAGCTCCGCGCGGCCGAGAAGGCCCGAATCGCCGCCGAGGGAGCCCTCGCTGATGCCGTCGGCGAGCGGGATTCCGCACTCAAGGCCCGGGCCGCGCTGGCCGGCGAGCTCGAGCAGGAACGCAAGCAGGTTGCGGGGCTACAGCAGAGCTCCGTGGCCGCCGAGGAGCGGATTCGGGACCTCGTCGCCGCGATGGAACGTGAACGGGTGCGCGCCGAGGGGCTGGAGCAGGCGCAGACACGTGCCAAGGAACTCGAAGGTGAGCTGCGCGCCGCCGCGATGCGGGCCGACAAGGCCGAGGTCGAGCTCGGCGTCGCGGTCAGCCGCGCTGACCGGGCAGAGAGCGACCTCCAGGCGGCCGTCGCGCGTGTAGACGAGGCTCGCGGCGCGGATGATCGGGACACATCCGCCGGACAGCTTCAGTCGGCAGAGAAAGCGCGAGCCGCCGCGGAGGCCGCATTGGTCGATGCGGTTGCTGAACGCGATGGCGCGCTGAAGGCCAGGGTGGTTCTGGAGGCCGAGCTCCAGCAGGAACGCCAGCAGTGCGGCATCTTGCGTGAGAGCAGCGCGGCTGCCGAGGAGCGGATCCGCGCCCTCGCCGGCGACATGGAGCGTGAGCGGGTTCGCGCGGAAGGGCTCCAGCAGGCGCAGGCGCGTGCCCACGAGCTCGAGGCTGAACTGCGCATCGCAGCGATGCGAGCGGACAAGGCCGAAGTCGAGTTTGAGGTCGCGGCCGCCCGGGTCCAGAAGGTCGAGAAGGAGCTCGACACGGTTCTGTCGCGCGCGGAGAGCGCCGATTCCGAGCTGCGGGCCGCCGCGATGCGGGCCGACAAGGCCGAGATCGAGCTCGAGTCGGCTCGAGCCCGCATCGAGGAGGTGGAGCGTCAGCTCGAGGTGGGCCAGAGCCGGAGCGGCGCGCTCGAAGCCGAGTTGAGGGTCGGACGAGCGCTCGCCGATGAGCTGGACGCACAGCTCGAGTCGAGTCGAACCCGGATCGACGAGCTCGAGGGTGAGGTCGATCGAACGGTCGAGCTCGAAGCCGAGCTCGAGGCGGGGCAAGGCCGGATCGATGAGCTTGAGCGTGAGCTCGGACTGGCTCGGACGCGAGCGGGCGAGCTCGAGGGTGAGCTCGAGGTGGGGCGCGCCCGGATCGACGAGCTCGAGGACGAGCTCGAGAGCGCTCGGGCAGTCGAGGTGCAAATCGCGACGTCGCAAAGCGATGACGTCCAGGTGGGCGTCGAGTCGCCGCTCGAGGACGCCGGGATCGAGCCGGCTCTGACCATCGACGACGCGCCCGAGCCTGACCTGTCCCGCCAACATCCATCAGCCTCCCGCGCCACCGAACTCGCCACGCTCGAGGCCGGTCCTCACCTCACTCCGGCGGCTGGACCCGGCGTGAGCTGGCAGGCGACCGCGAAGCGAACCCTGTCCGCGTCGCTCGCCCGCGAGTCGGTGTGGCGGAACGTCCTCAAGGAGACGGTCCAGGTGCTCGGTTCCGAGGGCGGGTGGGACACCGTGACCGCGTGGCTACCGGACAACACAAACGGTCTCGGCTGCGCCGCGATCTGGACCGCGCACCGGGGTCTGGGCCAGTTCGAGACGCTCACCTTGGACGTGCCGCTCAAGCGGGACGGTTCATTGCTCGACCAGGCGCTTCAGGCGCCGCACCTGACCTGGCTCACCGACCTCGACACGGTCGACGACGAACGGCTTCAGACCGCAGCCGCGCACGGCATGCACTCGGCGCTCCTCCTCCCCGTCCGGACAGGCAACACGACGATCGGCCTGCTCGAGCTCCTCACGCACGACACGATCGAACCGGACGCTCAGATCGCGCTGTCGCTCGAAGCGTCCGCCCTCCAGCTCGGGCGGTTCGGTCACCTGCTGAGCCTCGGCAGCAAGTCGGCGTAGATCGGTTCGGGGACCGCGCGTTCGGCGGTTCGTCCGAGGCGTATGCGAACATGTGTTCGTGCGCTGGAGCAACCTTGAGACCGACGTAGCGGAGCGGGCGCAGCTGCCCGGCTACCGCGAGGAGGCGGTGGTGCGGCATTTCGACGCACCCGAGGCGATCGAGACCCGGTTCTACGAGGTTCGGGCCAAGTCGATCCTCAATCGCGTGCCGGCGGGGTCGCGGATGCCGTTCCAGTGGACCATCAACCCTTATCGCGGCTGTACTCACTCGTGTCTGTACTGCCAGTGGGGCGATACGCCGATTCTGATGGCCGACGGACGGCACAAGCCAATCGCCGAATTGGATGTTGGAGAAGCTGTCTACGGGACGCAGGTGGGGGAATCCGGCTACAGGCGGTACTTGCGCACGACCGTTATCGACAAGTGGATCACGGTGAAGCCGGCGTATCGGATCGTGCTGGAGTGCGGGACCGAACTTATCGCCAGTGGCGATCATCGGTTCCTCAGCGATAGAGGCTGGAAGCACGTCGTCAACACTCCGCAGAGCCAGCCTGACCGACCGCATCTGACGACTTGCAACCACCTTGTGGGTACCGGTGCCTTCCGGCAACCGCCGATCCACGACGCTGACTACCGCCGCGGCTATCTGTGCGGAGTCATCCGCGGGGACGGCCACCTGTCGTCCTACGACTACAGCCCGGTCGACCGCCCACCCTACACGCGCCATCGGTTTCGCCTTGCGCTCGCCGACCTGGAGGCGCTCCGGCGTTCGCGAGCGTTCCTTGCGTCGGCAGACATCGAAACCGGCCAGCGACTCTTCCAACGCGCGATCGGCGCGCGTAGGGAAATCACATCGATCTACGCACAGAGTTCGGCTTCCTGTGAACGAGTCAGGGAGCTCATCGACTGGCCGGCGATGCCAAGGTTGCAGTGGTGTCGCGGCTTCCTCGCGGGGATCTTCGACGCTGAGGGATCTCGCAGTGCTTACGCACTCAGGATTGCCAACACGGACCCCCGTGTCCTTGCGTGGACAGAGGCCTGCGCTCGCCGACTCCAGTTCGATGTGGGCATAGATTCCAGCGGACGGGACAACGGACTCAGATACGTGCGGATCCGGGGCGGCCTGTCCGAGCATCTGCGGTTCTTTCACCTGACCGACCCCGCGATCAGCCGCAAGCGGGACATCGAGGGGCAGATGGTCAAGACGTTCGAAAACCTGCGGGTGGCCGAGATCGAGCCGCTCGGACGTGCGCTGCCGCTGTACGACATCACGACCGGCACCGGCGACTTCATCGCGAACGGTGTGGTCAGCCACAACTGTTTCGCCAGGCCGACGCACACCTATCTGGACTTCAACGCCGGCCGGGACTTCGAACGGGAGATCGTGGTGAAGGTCAATGCCCCGGAGGTCCTGCGGGCTGAGCTGGCGCGGCCGTCATGGAAGGGCGAGCACGTGGCGCTTGGCACGAACACCGACCCCTACCAGTGGGTCGAGGGCCGCTACAAGCTGATGTCAGGGATTTGGGAGGCGATGCGCGACGCTGGCAATCCTTGCTCGGTGCTCACGAAGTCCCCGCTGCTATTGCGCGATCTGAAGGTGATGAAGGAAATCAACGAGCGGACGGAGTTCAGCGCGGCGCTGTCGGTTCCGACGATCGATGAGAAGGCGTGGCGGGCGACCGAGCCGCACACGCCGAACCCGAGGGCGCGGCTGGAGGCGGTGGCGGAGCTCACGCGAGCCGGGATCCGGACCGGGGTCCTGGTGGCGCCGCTCATGCCGGGAATCAACGACGCGCCCGAGCAGGTGGCGCCGATCCTGGAGATGGCCTCGCAGGCCGGCGCCGCGTACGTGACCGGGATAGCGCTGCATCTCCGCGGTGAGGTTCGCGGGCTGTTCTTCGAGTGGTTGCGGGACAATCGCCCCGACCTGGTACCTCTATATGAGCGTTTGTACAAGCGCGGGGCCTATGCTCACCCCGATGAGCGGCGGAGGCTCGAGCAGCTCGTTAGAGGGCCCGAGCGACCGGCCGGGCGGTTCATGCGCGGGCGGATGGAGGAGTCGATGGCCCAGAATCCGGAGCGCACCGGCCATCGGGCTGCGGGGCGCAGGCCAGACCCGCCTGAGCGGGCGTCGCCGGAGCGCGCCGACGTGGCGTCGGACCCGGCCCGGCGACTTCCGCAACAAGGACGCTTATTCTGAGTCGAGGTGAAACCCCTGCCTGCCGACGGTGATAGGTAAGGACAGGAACCTATGTCAGCCAACGAACCAAAGCCATCGAGAAAGGACCGTTTTCGGCCGTCGCGGCCGGACTTCCCCCGGTTCGACCAGATGTTCGAAACGCACAGCGAGGCGTGGGAACGGGTCGGCCTGGCGGTCGACGTCGACCGCCGCACGCTTAAGAGCGCACGGCGCCGCCTAGCGGTTCTGCTGCCGCTCACCGTCGCGCTGGTGATCGTCTACGACAACTACCAGAGCTGGTTCCGCCTTAACAACAACCCGTTTACCAATTACGGCTGGAACTCCAGCAGTTGGACGACGCCTATCACAATCGTCGCGGTCCTGGCCCTGCTGGCGCTCGGCTGGGCCGTGGCGCGGGAGGTCGGCAAGGCCATCGGTCCGACGCTGTTCAAGCGGATGGACCCGTCAACGGCCGGGACGGTCGGGTTCGTCGTCCGGCTGGCGACGCTCGGCCTCACCGCTCTAGTCGCGCTGGACATCGCCGGGGCGAGCGCGAGCTCGATCGTGGCCGGAAGCGCGTTCACAGCCGTGATCGTCGGTCTCGCGGCGCAGCAAACGCTCGGGAACGTATTCGCCGGCATGGTCTTGCTGAGCGCCCGGCCGTTCCGCGTCGGCGAGCGCGTGCGGTTCCAGGCTGGTGCCGTCGGAGGACAGCTCGAGGGGGTGGTCAGCTCGCTCGGCCTTCTCTACACGACGCTCGCGCAGGGTGAGGATCGCGTCCAGGTGCCGAACAACGTTGTCCTCGCCGCGGCTGTTGTGCCGTTGCGGGAGCCCAACCCGGTCGACGTGCGCGTCAGATTGACGACCGGTATCCGCCTCTCTCAGGTGCAGTCGATCCTCGACGACCGCATCACCACGCCAACGCGGCGGTCGCCGACCGTGCTACTCGAGGAGATCGACGGTGAGGACCTGGTCGTGCGGGTGCAGGCCACGCCGGATCGACCCGACGACGGCGCCCAGCTGGCCGACGAGATCATCGAGGCGCTGTCGTCGGTGACCGGGGAGCATCCGGTCACCGTCGCGGACGGCGACGGCCGCGGCGCACGCCAGGAGGCGGGCGCCGGGTCTCGTCAGAATTGATCGGCGGCGCTGCTAACTTGCCGGCACGCGCACCAGGTCCTGCGCGGCCGTGACGATCGCGTCGGCGTCGATGCCGACCTCGTGCAGCAACTCCGCCGGCTTGCCGGAGCCGGGCATCATGTCGACCGCGAGCTTGCGCACCCGAACGCCCTCGACCTCGGCCAGCGCGGACAGAACCGCGTCGCCAAGACCGCCCTCGGGCCAGTGGTCCTCGACCGTGATGATCGCGCCGGTGTCCTCGGCAGCCTGCCGAAGCGTGTCCGCGTCGACGGGCTTGACCGAGTAGAGGTCGATCACGCGGGCGGCGATGCCCTGCTCGCCCAGCGCGTCGGCCGCCTTGAGCGCCTCGTGCAGGGTCACACCGGCGCCGACCAGCGTCACCTGGTCGTCGTCGGATGAGCGCAGAATGCGCGAGCCGCCGATCTCGAACGCGTCGTCGGCGTCATAGATCGTCGCGTAGGCGCCACGCGTGGTGCGGATGTAGGCGATTCCGGGGTAGTCGGCCATGAGGCGGACGAGGGCGGCCGTCTGATTGGGGTCCGACGGATACAGCACGGTGCTCGAGTGGACCGCGCGGAACTCGGCCAGATCCTCGAGCGCCATCTGCGAGGGACCGTCCTCGCCGATCGACACGCCGGCGTGTGAGCCGGCCAGGCAGATCTTCGCGCGACTGATCGCCGCCATCCGGACGAAGTCGTACGCCCGCGAGAGGAACGCCGCGAAGGTTGACGCAAACGGGCGGTAGTGACGGACCTGCAGCCCGACCGCCGCGGCGACCATCTGCTGCTCGGCGATGAACATCTCGAAGTAGCGGTCCGGATAGGCGTGCCGGAACTCCTCGGAAAACGTCGAGTTCGAAACCTCGCCATCGAGCGCGACCACATCACCGCGCACGGCGCCCAGGGCGGTGAGCGCGTCGCCGTACGCGCGCCGGGTGGCGACCTTGTCATCCGGGCCCCACCGCGGCCACGCCACGGCGCCGTCGGGCTCGAACTTGCGCGGCGAGGCATCGCCCTCCGGTTTGGCGACGTCGACGTGGAGGGAGCGCACGCCACCGAGCTCGCTGATCGCCTCCTCGGGATTCTCGAGTGGCTTGCCGTGCTTGCCCTCCTTGTCCTCGACCTCGCGCGCGCCCTTGCCCTTCTTGGTCCTCGCGATGATGACCGTCGGCCGGTCGCGGGCCTCGGCCGCCTCGGTGTACGCCGCGTCGATCGCGGCGACGTCGTGACCGTCGATCTCGATCGCGTGCCAGCCATACGCGGTCGCGCGGCTGGCGTAGGCATCGAGATCCCAGCCGTGCATCGTCTCGCGCGTTTGGCCGAGCCGGTTCACATCGAAGATCGCGGTGAGGTTGGTGAGCTTGTTGAAGGCGGCGTGCTCGAACGCCTCCCAGATCGATCCTTCGGCCAATTCACTGTCACCGCACAGGATCCAGACTCGGTAGGGGATCTGGTCCAGGCGCTGGCCGGCGAGCGCGACACCGACTCCGATCGGCAGGCCCTGACCGAGCGACCCGGTGGCCACGTCAACCCACGGCAGCACGGGGGTTGGATGGCCCTCGAGCGGGCTGCCCAGCCGGCGGAAGGTCAGGAGCTCGTCATCGGTGATCGCGCCGGCCGCCTTCAGCATGCTGTAGTAGAGCGGCGACGCGTGGCCCTTAGAGAAGATCAGGTGGTCGTTGCGGGGATCGTCCGGCTTGTCGAAGTCGTAATGCAGGTGGTTGGCGAGGAGCACCGCGATTAGATCGGCGGCCGACATCGAAGACGTCGGATGGCCCGAGCCGGCGGCGGAGCTCGAGCGGATCGAGTCGACGCGTAGCTGCTGACCCAGCTCGCGCCAGAAGTTGGCGTCATCCATGACTCGATCGTACCCTTGATCGCCGGCGGGCAACAGCCGCCGTGTCGTCTACTCCTCGTTGCGCGGTGTCGCCGCGGCTTGCCGCTGTCCGGCGACGATCCGGGCCGCGATCCGTGCGCTTCCGAGTCGCCGGCCGACGGCCGCGCTCAGCCCCGGCGCCACCGACGCGACGGCCGTTCCCAGGCGTAGCGGGAGCGGTGCCACCTCGATCTCGGCGCGGTCGCGGTCGATCGCCGAGATCACGGCGGCGGCGACATCCTCCGGCCGACGGGTCCCGATCCCTGGCGGAAGCCTCGTCCTCGCCGCAGCAAACATGCCGGCGTGGCTGACGAAGCCCGGGAGCACGACCGAAACGCCAACCCCGGCAGGACGGAGGTCCTGCCGGAGGGCGAGCGCGAATCCCCGCAGCCCGAACTTCGTCGCCGAGTAGACCGAGGAGGAAGGAACGGCGGCCTTGCCCTGGAGGGAGGAGACGAACACGAGGTGGCCACGGCCGCGCTCTACCATCGCGGGCGCCAGTGCCCGGGCGAGCGCGATCGGCGCTCTCAGGTTGGTCTCGAGCGCGCGGTCGATCTCCGCCTGGCCGAGCTCACTCAGCAGCCCGCCCGCCGGTACACCGGCGTTGGCGATGAGCACGTCCACACGGCCGACCTGGTCGACCAGCCGTTCCAGTTCGTCCCGACGCGACAGGTCGCAGACGATCCGTCGGGCCCCGAGCTCGGCGGCGAGCGACTCGAGTACGTCGCTGCGGCGGCCGGTGAGGATCAGGTCGGCGCCGCGCGGCCGTAGGGCTCGGGCGATCGCCTGGCCGATCCCGCCGGTGGCGCCGGTGACCAGCACCGTCCCCGACAGCACGCTCATGAAGTCTTCGGGAATACCGCCAGCGTGGCCGTGAAGCCGTGAACGAAGCTCCGGCCGCCGACCGGGCCGATCTCGCCGGCGGCAAAAAAGCCGGCCGTGGGCGCGCCGCTCAGCTCGCGCTCGACGGCAATGGCGTCGTGATCGGGCAGTCCGAACATCGCAGTGCCGCGACCGTTGCAGGAGAACACGAGCGCGCCGGCCGGCGGCTCGCCGGCTAGGGCCCGGACCCGGAGCTGGAGCTCCTGGCGCAGGTCCTCGTCGGCCGACTCGGCGTCGCGCGCGTGGAGCCGCACGACCTGCCCGGGCTCGACGTGCGCGCCCACGACGAGTGCGCCGGACTCGGGATCGGCCCCGAGAACGCCCCGCACGAGAAAGTCGCCCTGCTCGTATTCGGGCTTGCCACCGTCGATCACCACGCCGATCAGCAGGCCGGCGGCAACCAGGGCGCGCTCCCGAGGCGAGAGCTCGGAGACGATCAGTTGCACGGTCTCGAGCGCCGGAAGGCCGGCGAGCTCGTGAATCACGTTGCCCTCGGCGGCGGTGATCGTGACCTCGCGGCCGAGCGGCGCGGCGCCCTGGGAGACACACGGAAGCAGCTCGACTCCCTCCAGGCTGGCGCCGACCGCGCCGGTCTCGTACACGCGATCGCCCAAAAACAAGATCCCGCCGCCACCGCCGGAACCTCCGCCGGCGGGAGCCGTCCGGGCACTCGAGATCCCCCCCAGAACGGGCACGGCCGGCGCGTCCGCGGCCAGCAGCTCGAGTGCCGCCTCGGTGGGAAAGGAGTACGGATCGGTCAGCATCAGCACGCCGGTAGACCCCTCGACGCTCGGCAAGCCCACGAGCTGGGTCACGGTTTCCGCCTCGTCGAGAACCGCCGCGAGCAGCTGGGCATCGTCAGCAAGCTCCGCGTGGAACGGGGTCGCGGAGCCCCCGTTGCCGAGCGAAGCCGCCCAGACCGCCACCGCGGTCCCGGTCTCGAGCTCACGCCCCTGGCCTAGCACCCCGCCTGCGCCGCAGCCGATTAGCGCGGCCGGCGCGAGCTCGTCATAGATGCCCTCGAGGGTCGCCTCGGGGGCGATCAGGTGTGAGCCGCTCGCGAACACGACCGCGAGGTCCGCGGGGGCGCCGTCCAAGGCAGCGGCCGCCGAGCGCGCGGCGTCGGCTCCCGCCTGGAGAGGATCGTGCTCGGTCGAGAGTCCGGTGCCGATGCGAATGTGGGTTCCCATTCCGCCCGCGCCTGGCATCGCTCCACGATACTGCGGCCATGCCGCGCGCGGAGGTCATCGCCCTCTTCGGCCCGACAGGCGTCGGCAAGACCGACGTGGCGATCGAGCTCGCCCGCCTGCTCCGAGAGCGCGGCGAGGAGCCGGTCGCGGTGTCCGCCGACGCGCTCCAGGTCTACCGGGGCCTGGAGATCCTCACCGGGGCCGCGTCGCCGAACGAGCGGGCGCAACTCGAGCACCGACTGATCTCGTTCCTGCCGGTCGACGCGACCTTCAGTGCCGGCCAGTACGCCGAGCTGGCCCATGCCGAGATCGATGCGCTGCTGGCCGCGGGCGCCCGCCCGATCGTGGTCGGCGGCACCGGCCTGTATCTGCGCGCCGCTCTGGCCGAGCTCAACCTTCGCCCGCCCCCGCCCGAGGGCGCCCGGGAGCGCTGGCTGGCCGAGCTCGAACGGCGGGGGGCGCCGGCGTTGCACGGCGTTCTGCTCGAGCGAGCGCCGTGGGCGGCCGCGGAAATCGACCCGGGCGATCGTCAGCGGATCGTGCGGGCGCTCGAGCTGCTCGACGCCGGCGAGCTCGAGCCCCGCGCCGAGGACTCCGAGCTATGGACGGACGACATGCGTCATCGCACCTTGCTGGTCGGGCTCGTACTCGAGCGCGAGGAGCTCTACCGGCGGATCGACGCTCGCGTCGACGCGATGGTCGCGGCCGGGGCGCAGGAAGAGGTCCGCCGGGCCTACGCGGCGGGCGCGTCGCCGACCGCGCGCAAGGCGCTCGGTTTCGAGGAGCTCCTGGCCGGCGACGTCGACTCGATGAAGCGGCGCACGAGAAACTACGCCCGGCGGCAGCTGACCTGGATGCGCAGGCTCGCCGCGGTCCACACGATCGACGCGACTGGCCGCGGGCCCGCCGATGTCGCCCGCGAGGTGCTCACGCTCTGGCTCACGGCAGTGGGGTGAACGGGTACATCACGACGGCGGCCGCGAACACGCAGCCCATCCAGGCCAGCACGAGCTTGCGATCCCACCCGATCCGCCGGACGAGATCGGCCGCCGCCAGATAGATCCCGGGCATCACGATCACCATGTAGTACAGGTAGCTGGTGCGGCTCTCGAGCAGGCTGGAGAACACGAACGGCAGATAGGTCCCGAGAAACCAGGCGAGCCCGACGGTGCCCACCTCGTCTCCAGCCCACCACCACGAGTCGCGCGCCGGTCGACGGACCAGGCTCACGAGGCTGACGAGCAGTCCCGGCAACCCGAGCAGGAGGATCGGCGGGCTGATCATGCCGAGGAAGTGGACGGCGGGCTCGATCTGGTTGAGCGCCGCGGTCGGACGCGCCGGGTTGATCTGGAGATAGGTGATCGGCTTGATGTCGATCAGCCAGTCCCACGGGTAGGAGGCGATCCCCTGCGGCCCGTGCGGGCTCGTCTGGTTGGCGGCGTAGCTGATGATGTGCCACAGGTGCCCGAACGCGCCGTTTGGCACGAGCTTGCCGGTCTGGGGGCTGTAGGGCGCGGCGATCCAGCCCATGATCTCCAGGCCGACTAGGAACGCTGCGAGCGTCGAGAGCGTGCACAGCGCGAGCCGCAGCACCCGTCTGAGCACGTCGGTTCTCGTCTGCAACCACTGGAACAGCTCTAGGAGCAGGAGCCCGAACAACAGATACGGCGCCACCTCCTTGGCGCACGCGCCTATCCCGAGCACGACGCCGGCCCATAACGGACGCTTGCGCACATACAGCGCCGCCGCCCAGACCATCGCCGCGACCGCTGGGACGTCGAGGGTGCCGATCCTGCCGTGCACGAGCAGCAGGTTGTCGCTCGCCATCAGCGCCGCCGCGCCGAGCCCGACCCAGCGTCCCCCGCCGGCCGCCCTGGCCAGCGCGTACATCCCGAGGATCGCCACCGCGCCGAGCACCACGCTGGGCAGGCGCCACGCGAACGGCCCGTCCCCGAACAGCTCGATGCCGCCGGCGATCAGCAGCTTGACGAGTTGCGGATGCTCAGAGTTCGGATCCGTCCCCAACGGTGAATTCGAGTAGGGGTCGCCGTGCGGGGGGTGAATTCCCACGATCACGCGCGCCGCGTTGACGTAGTAGTCCTCGTCGAAGATCAGGAGGTGGTCGGAGGGCGTCGTGCACGGCGATCGACACGGCTCCGCGATCCAGGCCAGCCGGGCCGCCAGCGAGACCACCACCAGGGCGCCCAGCAGCCACAACGGAAGCGACGAGCGACGCAGTGTCCAGGCGTGCAGCCGCGTCAGCATGAACGCGCGACGGTACAGATATGACGATGGTCGGCGGCGCCTAGACTGCGGCGCCGTGGAGTTCGAGAAGTGGCAGGCACTCGGCAACGACTATGTGATCGTGGAGGCGGCGCAGCTCCCGTTCGAGCTCACCGCGCCCCGGATCCGCGCGATCTGCGCCGTCCACACCGGCGTGGCGGCCGACGGCATCCTGCTTCTCTCAGAGCCCGAACACGAGGGATACGTCGCCCGGCTGCGCATCTTCAACCCCGACGGATCGGAGGCCGAGCTGTCCGGGAACGGAGCGCGCGAGGCGGTGCTGTACCTGCGCCGCCACCGCTGGACCGATGCCGACTCGTTTGCGATCCAGACCGCGGCGGGTGACATCCGCCCCCGGATCCTGTCCGACACCGAGTGCACGCTCGACATGGGGCAGGCCCACCTCCAGAGCCCGGGCTTCCCTTCCGGCGGGCCAGACGGACGGGGCGAGCTCACGGCCGGCGGGCGCGGCTGGCGCTTTCAGCACGTCCAGGTCGGCAATCCGCAGGCAGCGATCCGGGTCAACGAGGAGGACCAGCTCAGCCGCCTCGACCTACAAACGCTTGGCCCCGGAATCGAGCACAACGAGCTCTTTCCGAACCGCACCAATGTCTCGTGGTTCGCCGAACTCGCGCCCGGCCGCATCCGCGCCCGGATCTTCGAGCGCGGCGTGGGGGAGACGACCGCGAGCGGTACCGGCGCCAGCGGAGCCGCGGTCGCCTATGTGCTCGACGGCGGCCGCTCGCCCGTTACGGTTGTCCTGGACGGTGGCGAGCTGACCGTCGACGTCACCGATGATCTGCACGTCGAGCTCACCGGCTGGGCGGTGCCGGTATACCGTGCCACGCTCGCCGAGACCTTCCTCGAGGAGTTGCATGCGACGCAGTAGCCGCCTGGACCTGATCCCGCCATATCTGTTCGCCCAGCTCGAACGCAAAGTTCGCGAGAAACGCGCGGCCGGCGTGGACGTGATCAGTCTCGGGATCGGAGATCCCGACACGCCGACGTACCCCGAGGTAGTGGCCGCGATGCAGCGCGCGGTGGCCGACCCGAGCACCCACCGGTACCCGTCCAACCGAGGCCGGGAGGAGTTCCGCGAGGCGGTGACGGCGTTCTACGCCCGGCGCTTCGGCGTCGAACTCGACCCCGACACCGAGGTGATGTCGGCGATCGGCGCCAAGGAGTGCATCTTCAACCTGAATCTCGCCTTTCTGGACCCGGGCGACGTGGCGCTCGCCTCCGACCCCGGCTACCCGGTCTACACCGGTGGCCCGCTACTGGCCGGCGGCGAGCCGGTGCTGATGCCGCTCCGGCCCGAGCGCGGCTTCGCGCCCGACCTTGAGGCCATTTCCGCGGCCGATCGCGAGCGGGCACGGCTGATGTTCATCAACTACCCGAACAACCCGACCGGCGCGGTCGTCCCGCCCGGGTTCTTCGAGGAGGTGGTCGATTTCGCCCGCCGCCACGAGATCCTGGTCGTGCACGACAACGCGTACAGCGAGACCACCTACGACGGCTATGTGGCGCCGTCCTTCCTGCAGACCCCGGGTGCCAAGGAGGTCGGCGTCGAGGTGTTCTCGCTGTCGAAGGGCTACAACATGACCGGCTGGCGGTGCGCGGCGATCGTCGGCAACGCTGAGGCGATCGGGGACTACTGGCACCTGAAGTCGAACATCGACTCGGGCAACTTCGAGGCGGTCCAGCTCGCCGGGGCCGCCGCCCTCGCCCCCGAGGTGGATGCCGACAAGCATCGGATGAACGCCCTCTATCAGCGCCGGCGCGACCTGGTGTGCGACGCCCTTGCCCAGGCCGGCGTAGAGGTCACCCCACCGAAGGGGACGATTTACATCTGGGCCCCGATCCCCGCCGGGTTCGAGTCCTCCGCGGCCTACTGCGAGCACGTGCTCGAGCAAGCCGCGGTCGTGATCTCTCCCGGTGGGGCCTACGGCGCCAGCGGCGAGGGATTCTTCAGGATCTCGCTCACTACGCCCGATGAGCGCCTGCTCGAGGCGGTCGAGCGCATCCGGCGCCTGTAGCCGCTCGGTTCAGCCGACGATCCGGAAGGAGCCGACAGCGCTCGGCAGGATCCCGATGGCGCCTCCGTTCGGGTAGTAGTAAGCCTGCCAGTAGTACCTGCCGGGCGTGTCCTGCCAGTTGCCCGTGAAGTTGAAGGGATCGGTGTACGTGTACAGGTGCGAGTGCCCGACCCGCTTCATCGTGGCGATGTCGCAGTGGAACCCACACTTCTTGGGCGACCCGAGCACCCCTCCCTTGACGATTCGCTTGGGCGAGACGTCCATGAAGATCTTCCCGTTGATCACGTTCGCGGGATCCGGCACGTAGACGGTGAACTTCACGTGGCCGACCGACTCCTTCTTGCCGGCCTTGGGCGAGCGCAGTTGCGGAGCGAGGCCCGCGGCCATCGCGACACTCGAGAATCCGATCACGCAGGCCAAGCTCGCAGCGGCGAGCACGATCGTGGAACGGAGACGACCTTTCAGCATTTCCCTGCCCTCCTCGTCGCGGATCTCAACAGCGCCTTAACACCCTCGCTACCGACTTCGTTTCCATTCCTGGGTAGAAATTCACTCGACCGGCCCACAGCTAACATCAGCTTTAGTGCAGCGAGATCGCCACGGCTCAAATCAGGCAGGACCGGCGGCGTTGAACGGACAGCGTCCGCGCGGTCGCGCGCGCCAGCGCGCCTATCTGATCGCGGTCGTCCCCGACGGCGGTGAGGAGCAGCTCGGGGAGCTGCGCGAGCTGCTGCGCACCGCGGGCGTGGCCGACGTGGGCGAGCTGATCCAGCGGCGCGACCATCCCCACCCCAACACCTACCTGGGACAGGGCAAACTCGACGAGCTCAAGGCCGAGATCGCCCGCTCGGACGCGAACCTGGTGGCCTGCGACGACGAGCTCTCGCCCCGACAGGAGCGCAACCTGGAGTCGGCGCTGGGCGTTCCGGTCATCGACCGCACGGCGATCATCCTCGACATCTTCGCCTCGCACGCCCACAGCGCCGAGGGCAAGCTCCAGGTCGAGCTGGCCCAGCTCGAGTACAACCTGGCCCGCATGCGCGGGTTGTGGTCGCACCTCGAGCGCCTGGGCGCGGGACGCATCGACGGCGGCATCGGGACCCGAGGACCGGGCGAGACGCAGATCGAGACCGACCGGCGTCTGGCCCGCGACCGGATCTCCGCGCTCAAGCGCAAGCTCGTCCACGTCAGCTCGAACCGCTCGGTGATGCGGGCCGAGCGCGAGCGATCCCACCTGCCGTCGGTGGCGCTCGCCGGCTATACGAACGCCGGCAAATCCACGCTTTTGAACGCGCTGACCGGCTCGACCGTCGGCGTTCGCGATCGGCTCTTCCACACGCTCGACCCGACCACCCGGCTGCTACGCGCCGGCGGCCACGACTACCTGCTGACCGACACGGTCGGCTTCATCCGCAAGCTTCCCCACCAGCTGGTCGAGGCGTTCGGCGCAACGCTCGAGGAGACTCGCCGGGCCGACCTGATCCTGCACGTGGTCGACGCCTCGGTCGAGGAGGAGGAGCTGGTCGCGATGACCCGCGCGGTCGAGGACGTGCTGCTCGAGATCGGCGCTGACGCGGTACCCCAGATCCTCGTCTTGGCCAAGGCCGATCGGATCGACGACGAGCGCCGGGCCGAACTACAGCACCGGCATCCGGGCGCGGTACTCGTGTCCGCTGTGACCGGCGAGGGGGTCGACGGACTCGTGCAGCGGATCGAGGTCGAGTTCGCCCGCACGCTCCAGGACGTGGAGCTCCTGATCCCGTTCCAGGAGGGCGCGCGACTCGCCGAGCTCCACGCGATCGCCGGCGACCTCGAGCGCGAGGAGACGCCCGACGGAGTCCGTGTGCTGGCCCGCCTGCCGGCGTCGGTGGCGGCGCGCTATCAGGACTACTCGCTGAGTCGTCCGTTCGCATGACGCTGAGTGCCCGTGCGAACCCTTAAGGTCCGCCGGCTCGACGCGCGCGCCGTCCTGCCCACGCGCGCCTATGCGGGCGATGCCGGACTCGATCTGTACGCGCTCGAGGAGCGCGAGCTCGGGCCGGGGGAGCGCGCCTCGATCGGCACCGGGATCTCCATCCAAATCCCTGAGGGACAAGCCGGACTCGTGTTGCCGCGCTCCGGCCTGGCGGCCAGCCACGGGATCGCGATCGTCAACGCCCCCGGACTGATCGACTCCGGCTACCGGGGTGAGGTGCGCGTGCTGCTGCTCAACACGGACCGCAGCAAGGCGTTCACGATCACCGTGGGCGACCGGATCGCCCAACTCGTGCTCGTGAGAGTCGAGACGCCGGCCGTCGAAGAGGTCGACGAGCTGGCGTTGTCCGAGCGCGGCGCCGGCGGCTTCGGCTCCAGCGGATGAAGATGGGTGCTGCCGATCAAGGCCTCGATCGGGTTAGGGACTCGAGCTGCCGGTTAAAGGCTGGGGCAACAGCCCCGCCGACTGCAGGAACTGCTGGGCGACGACAGCCGGATCCTGGTTGTCGAGCTCGACGTCCGCGTTGAGCTCGCGCATTGCCGACAGCGTGAGCAGTGCGCTCACCCGATTGATCGTGGCCTCGAACACTGGCCCCTCGGCCTCCAGCGCCTTGGCCGACGCCACCGGCACCACGTTGCCCCACCCGAACATGTCCATCGGGTCTGAGAGCAGCGGATAGCTCCCGCTCAGGAGCTGTGGGTCGGTCGTGTTGACCACCGCCGCCTGCACGGTGCCCTGGTCGAGCGCCTGATACTGGGCGCCGATCTCGAGCGGCTTGAACGCTGCCGGGGTTACGCCGTAGAGGCTCTCGATCTGCGGCAGTCCGTTGGTTTCCTGCTGGAATTGAGGAGGCCCACCCACCGTCAGCTGAGAAGACACGCCGGCCAGATCCGCGATCGACTGGAGCTGGTTCTCAACGGCGTAGTCGAACCCGACGGCGATCGCTTCGGTATCGCTGAACGGCGTCGGATTGAGCAGCTTGAGACCGTGCGCCAAGGCGTACTCCTGGCCCGCCAGGTACGCGTCCGAACGGGTCCGGAACTGCCTGGTAATGCCTGCTACCTCGGTGTCCCAATTATCGAGGTACTCGGGATACATGCCGAGCTGGCCGGTGGCCAGCGCCTGCTGGATCACCTGGGTGGGGCCGATGCTCTGGTTCAGGGACACCGGGAAGCCCTGCGCTTTGAGCGCCTGGTAATAGAGCTGACCGAGGATGAACTGCTCGGGGGTGTTCTCGTCGCCGATCGTCACCGGCGGCTTGCCCTCGCCGGGGAGGGTCACGGTCTCAGTGGTCGTGATGGTGGTCGTCGCCGTGACCGTCGTCGTGGTTGTGCTCGCGCCCGCTGAGGCGATCGTCGTGGTGCTCGTCGCGTCGACGGTGCCCGAGCGCGGGCTGGCGCCGCCACACCCAGTCAGACCGGCCGCCGCGAGAGCGCATGCCAATGCCGATGCGAATCGCCCCGCGGTGAGAGAAGCCCCGCGCGCCATCAAGCGCAGACTTTCACAATCCCGCGGCCCGGCGCGCTTCCGCGTGAGCGCCGGCCTCGAGCCGGTCGTCCAGCGACTCGAGCGGGTCGGGCCGCCCGAGGGCGGTCTGGATCAGCCAGTCGGCGAACCACGCGTTCTTCGGGAGAAGCGGGCCGTGTAGGTAGGTCCCGATCACGTTCCGGTCACGGACACCCTCGTAGCCGTCGACGCCATTGTTGCCGTGGCCCTTCAGCACCCGGCCGAACGGGATCGAGTTCGGACCGATGTGGGTGCGACCACCGTGGTTCTCGAACCCGGCAAGGACTCGCCGTACACCCGGGTCGAGCTCGACCTCGATGGCCACATTGCCGATCAGCCGCGGATCCTCGGAGCGAACCGTCGTCAAATCGACCAGCCCGACCCCCGGGAGGGTCTCGTCGCCGAGCTCGTAGGAGTGGCCGAGGAGCTGGTATCCCCCGCAGACCGCGAGGATCACCGCGCCGCGGGCGGCGGCCTCGTGCAGGGCGTCGCGCTTGACCTCGGCCAGGTCGAGCGCGCACAGCTTTTGATCGCGGTCCTGCCCGCCCCCGATGTAGTAGAGGTCGGCGCCGCCGGGGTCGAGCGGCTCGCCCAGGCCGCTCGCGGTCACGCCGAAGTCGATACCCCGCCACTGGCATCGCCGCTCGAGCAGGAGCAGGTTGCCCCGGTCGGCGTAGATGTTCATCAGGTCGGGGTACAGGGCGCACACGCGCAGCCCTCCGGCGCGATCAGCCACTGAGCATCACCACCTCGCTACCCGAATAGTCGGTGGTTGCGTGAACGGTGGCTCGCCCGGCCGGGGTGAAGCCGGCCGCTCGCCCCTCGCGCTCGAGCCCGCGCGCGGTGAGGCCATCGAGGCGGATGAGGTTCTGCTCGACCGTTCGCTCGCCCTCCGGGGCCACCGTCTCGCGCTGGCGTTCGAGCACGAAGCCGCCGCGCTCGGCGCGCACCGCCGTCGGCTGGCTCGAGTAGACGACGCCGTCGTGCTCGCGGATGTCGGGGAGCGGCATCTCGAAACCGTCGACCACCTCGTAGAGCTCGAGCACCTCGGCGATCGCAGCCGCCAGCATGCCGCCGGGCGTCAGGTGGCGGTGAGCGCAACGCAGGAACGCGGCCCGACCCTCCGGCCCTCCGAGAAGCTGGATGGTTTGCATCGGGACGATGACCAACGGGAACCGTTCGCCCAAGTCGAAATCGCGAGCGTCGGCGACCACAGTGGTGGCCGCCCCCTGGGAAGAAACCCCGACTATTTCGGAGTTTCTTCCCGAGCGACGCTCGAGCGCTTCGAGTAGCTCTGGATCTCGGTCGAGCGCCGTGACCTTGTATCCGGCGGCGACGAGATCGAGGGTCACGCGCCCCGTTCCCGCGCCGACATCCAGCACGGGGTCGCCGCGCGAAGCAGCCAGCGAACGCCACAGCGGCAGGTCCTCGGCGTAGGCGCCGCACTCGATGTCGTGCCAGATGACGGTTGTGCTCACGGCTGGCCCACCGTCTCCCAGAAGGGCATCGCCTGCCCCCGTCCCGCGAGCTCCGAGCGCAGCTCGAGCAGCGCGGTGTACGTGGGCAGGATGTAAAGCCGGTTCGCCTCCGCGTGCGCCACCGCGTCGTCCAGCGCCGGCACCAGCCCGGGAACGACGTGCAGCCGATCGGGCGGCACGCCGGCGTATTTCAGGCGGACGGCGAGCTCGCCGGCGCGCGTCCCGGCGCAGGTCACCCGGCGCGCGCGCCCCGCCAGGAGCTCGAAGTCGGCGTCCCACACCCACGAAACATCGCGGCCGTCGGCCGTCCGATCGTTCAGGATCACCAGCAGGTCGAGCTCGTCGCCCTCGAGCACGAGTGTGCGCAGGATCTCATTGGCGCCGGCCGGATTCTTGATCAGGAGCACCTGCACCTCGACCTCTCCGACCGCCAGCCGCTCGGCGCGACCGAACGCCGCCCGCACCTCGCCCAATCCGGCGATGACCGTGTCGAGCGCGATCCCCAGGCCCAGGCACAGGGCCGCGGCGCCGAGCGCGTTGTAGACGTTGTACAGGCCGGGGAGGGGGAGCTCGACGCGCGCCTGACCGGCCGGCGTGACGAGCTCGAACGACGAGCCGCGGGTGCCGTCGAGCGAGATCCGCTCGGCGGCGACCGCCGGCGCTGGGCGCTCCTGCCCGCAGGACGGGCAGCGGTAGCGCCCCAGGTGGCCGAGGTACACGACGTCGTAGACGTACGCCGCCCCGCACCGCCGGCAGTGCTTGGAGTCGGAGGCGTGCTGCATCTCGGGAACCGCCATCGACGGATCCTCGACGCCGAAGTAAGTCACGTTCGCCGCGCCCCGCCCGAGGTCGGCGATCAGGGGGTCGTCCGCGTTCAGCACGAGCTCGGCATGTCGGCCCGCGGCGGTCGCGGTCACGGCGGCCCAGCGGTCGGCGATCGTGTCGAGCTCGCCGTACCGGTCGAGCTGGTCGCGGAACAGATTCCCGAGCAGGATCCCGCGCGGCGTGAGCTGGGGCACGACCCGGTCCAGCCAGAACTCGTCGATCTCGAACAGTCCGAGCTCGCCCTCGATCCGCCCGCCACTCCGTGCCGCGGCCAAGAGGGTCGAAGCCACGCCGCCGGCCATGTTCGCGCCCGCCCGGTTGTGCACCACCGGCACGCCGGCGCGGCTCAGCACCGATGCGACCATGGCGGCGGTGGTCGTCTTGCCGTTGGTTGCGGACACCACCACCGAGCCGCGCGCCAGGCGCGCCGAAAGCTCGGAGATCGCATCGGGCTCCAGAGAGATGAGCACCTTGCCGGGGAGGCTGGTACCGCCGCCGCGCCCGGCTCGCCGCGCGAGTTCGCCCACCGCGCGCGCCGCGGCGATCTTGGCCGTGAGCAGGCTCATCGCGGCACGATCATGCGGACTGCGGCCGCCAGCACCCGGACCGTGACCGGCAGCTCGGCGATTGCCTCCCCGTCCGCGTAGAGGGTGAACGGACGGTTCGCCTCGATGCGGACCTCCCGCCCGCGCAGCACCGTGACGGCGCGCCGGCGGACGTGGCGCCCGCGGAACACGGTCGGCGCGAGGGCCAGGAAGCGAGGCCGTGACATGTCTTCGATGATGACGACGTCGAGTAATCCGTCGGTGAGCGAGGCGTCTGGGGCGAGGAGCATGCCGCCACCGAACGCCCTCGAGTTAGCGGCGGCGACCGAGTACCCGGTGAAGCTCTTGACCTCTCCGTCGTCGAGCGTGACCTCGAATCCGGCGGCGCGCCAGCTCGGAAGCGCTCTCAGCAGCGCCAGCCCGTAGACCGGGCTTCCGCGCACCACGGTGGTCTCGTTGGCGATGCGGTTGACCTCCGAGTCGAAGCCACAGCTGGCGATGCCCGTGAATGTCCGCCCACCGGCCTCGCCGAGGTCCAGCAGTCGTTCGACCCCGGAGGCCAGCACACCGCACGCGGCGACCGGCTTCAACGGGATTCCCAGCACCCGGCAGAGGTCGTTGCCTCGCCCGCCGGGCAGGATGCCCACGACGCCGTCGGTGTGCCTGAGGGCGCCCGCCACAGCGCTGATCAACCCGTCGCCGCCAAACGCCACGGCCACTTCCCGGTTCGCGGCTGCCTCGACGGCGAGTTCGCGCGCATGCCCGAGGCTCTTCGTGTACTCGAAGCGCTGGTCGAAGCCACGCGCGCGCAGCTCGGCCTGAACCAGCGGCAGAGCGCGGGCCGGGCGGCCTCCGCCGGCCACCGGGTTGACGATTAAGGCGAGACTTCTCACCGCCCCATGATGCCTCACAGGGTTTGCTACGGTTTCTCGAGCATGGCGCTCAGCCTCGACCTTCGACTTCTTCTCCTCCCCCCTCGGGGGGAATAGCGCGTGGGCGGCCGCACGTAGCCGCAAAACCAGCACCGAGAAGAAGCGAAGTCCGAGCCAATTAGGAGTGACATGACGAGACCTGAGGACCCCAGCCGAGTACTGATCTTCGACACGACGCTGCGTGACGGGGAGCAGTCACCCGGCATCTCGCTGAACACGCAGGAGAAGCTGGAGATCGCCCAGCAGCTCGCCCGCCTGGGCGTGGATGTGATCGAGGCGGGCTTCCCGATCACCTCACCGGGTGACTTCGAGGCCGTCCAGGAGATCTCGCGAAACGTGGAAGGGCCGGTGATCGCCGGCCTGGCCCGCACGCACGTGGGCGACATCGACGCGGCCTGGAACGCCGTCAAGGACGCGGCGCGGCCGCGGATCCACACCTTCATCTCGACGTCCGACATACACATCCAGTACCAGCTCCAGACCACACGCGAGGACGTCAAGGGGCAGGCCCGCGCCGCCGTCGCGCACGCCAAGCAGTACGTCGACGACGTCGAGTTCTCACCGATGGACGCGACCCGTGCCGACGTCGAGTACACGGCCGAGGTATGTCAGATCGCCATCGACGAGGGCGCCACGACGATCAACATCCCCGACACCGTCGGCTACACGATGCCGCATGAGTTCACCGCGTATCTGGAGAAGCTGTACGAGCTGATTCCAGATCTGCGCAACGTGGTCCTGAGCGTTCACTGCCACGATGACCTGGGGCTGGCCGTCGCCAACTCGTTCGCGGGACTGCGCGCCGGCGCGCGTCAGGTCGAGTGCGCGATCAACGGGATCGGCGAGCGCGCCGGGAACGCGTCGCTCGAGGAGATCGTGATGCTGCTCCACACGCGCGAGCCCGACGTGGGCCTGCACACGGGTGTGGTCACGCGTGAAATCTCCCGCTCCTCGCGCCTGGTCTCGCGGCTGACCGGCTATCCGGTGCAGCCGAACAAGGCCATCGTGGGACGCAACGCCTTCGCGCACGAATCGGGCATTCACCAGGACGGCGTGCTCAAGGAGCGCACCACGTACGAGATCATGGACGCGACCACCGTCGGGCTGGAGGCCAACTCGATCGTGCTCGGCAAGCACTCGGGCCGGCACGCGCTGCAGCAAGCTTTGTCGGAGCTGGGATTCGAGCTGTCCGGCCAGGCTCTAAACACGGCCTTCAGGCGCTTCAAGGAGATCGCGGACAAGAAGAAGCACGTCACCGCGCTGGACCTCGAGGCGCTGGTCACCGACGAGCTGCGCGAGGAGCTGGCGGGCTACCAACTCGAGTGGTTCGACGTCGAGGCGTCGACCCGCCGGCCCCCGCACGCGACGGTCGGGATCCGCACCCCTGACGGCGAGGAGGTCACCGGCTCGTTCACCGGCGACGGCCCCGTCGATGCGATCTTCCGCGCGATCAATGCCGCCACCGGCAGCGACGCGCGACTGCGCGAGTTCCGGGTCGATGCGGTGACCGGAGGCCAGGACGCGCTCGGCGAGACCTCGGTGGTGCTCGAGGTGGCCGGGGTAAGCGGATCGGGCCAGGGCGTGTCGACCGACATCCTCGAGGCGGCCGGGCGCGCCTATGTCCGGGCGCTGTCGAACGCGATCCGCCGGCGCGGGGTTATGGCCGAGGCCGAGGCAGCGACGGCTGCGGCGGCGTCGGGGTCACCCGTGCGGACCCCGTGACGAACTGAAGGCCCTGGCGGTAGCCGGCCGCCAGCACCTGCCCGCGAGGCCCGCGGTCCATGAAGTTGGTCCCCATGGCCTCTGCGGACTCGGCGCTCGGCGCGAGCAGCTGCACTGCCGCGCCGCGGCGCCGGAGCACAAGCGACTCGACTGACACGGCGGTCCGCGACACTCCGCGCACCACGGTCAGTACGTTGCTCGAGCCTGCGATGCTGGCGGTCGGGTTCAGGCACAGGACGTGGGTGTCGCGGCCGGCGGGGGCAGCGTCGAGGTTGGTCGGGCTCCACACGCCGCCGTCGACGTACTCCCGCCCGCCGATCGTCACCGGTGCGAACAGCCACGGAACACAGCAGGAGGCGGTCACCGCGTCCGAGACTCGCGCACGTGGGGAGCCAGGGCTTCCGAACACGACCCGGCGGCCGCTGCGCCTGTCCACGGCCGCGATCCGCAGGCGGCCATCGAAGCGTGCTCCGAGTCGCTCGATGTTCTGGTCCAGGTCGCCCAGCGTGTGTTCGGGGCGAGGCAGGCGACGCAGCAGCAGGGCCCGGGCGACGGCGCCGCCGGGGGCGGCCAGTCCCAGCGCGAGGGGGGCGAACGTCGCGCCCGCGGCGAGCGCCCAGGCTCCCATCCGCCGCGCAGCCGCCAGCCCTGCGGCCGCGAGGCCGTCGACCGGCCGCGCGCCGTTCGTAACCTCGATCTCGTCGTCGCTGAGCGTCGAGGGTCGACGCGGCGGCTGGCCCGCGATCAGGTGGGCGGCGACGATCGAGCCCGCTGAGGTGCCGACGTAGTAGTCGCAGTCACGCAGGTCGAACCCGGTGCCGTCCTCGATCCCGGCCAGGACGCCCATCATCCAGGCCTCGCCGAGGACGCCGCCTCCACCGAGCACGAGCACGTCGGGGCGCGTCCGCATCATCCCTTCCAGGCTAGCCTGCGAGACCCCGTGGCATACGCACGTATGTGATAGCGTACGCACGTATGTCGACGAGCGCGCCGGCTCACGCCAACGAAAACGGCCTCGGACTGCGGGTCCGCGCCCTGCGGGAGGCGATGGATCTTTCGCTGCGCGACCTGGCCGAGCGATCCGGGGTGAGCGCGCCGATGCTCTCGCAGGTGGAGCGGGGCGAGACGAGTCCGACCCTGCACATCGCCACCCGCATTGCCGCCGGGCTCGAGCTGCGGCTCTCGCAGCTGCTGCGCCTGGACGAGGACGGTGCGGTGACCGTTGTTCGCTCCGGCGAGCGCCGCAAGGGACCCGCTGCGGTGGCCGGTCACAGCTACGAGATCCTCACCCCGCCGCTGCCCGGCCAGCGCGCCGAGCTCTCCCGCCACACCCTGGCGCCCGGAGCGGTCACCGGGGGACCCGGTGATCCCCCGCGCCACGAGCCGGGCAGTCGCGAAACCGCGCTCGTTGAGCGCGGGGCCCTTGTCCTGCACTGCGACGGCCAGCGTCACGAGCTGCTCGATGGCGACTGCGTCACGTTCGACGCAGACCTAAATCATCATTTTGAAAATCCAGGCCCCGAGGAAGCCGTGCTGCTGGCCATGCTCAGCGCCGGCCTGAGGAGAAGCTAGTGAGGAACCACTGATGCCACAGACGCTGTTCGACAAGATCTGGGACGCGCACGAGGTCAAGCGCGGCCTCATCTACATCGACCTGCACCTGGTGCATGAGGTGACCAGCCCGCAGGCCTTCGACGGGCTGCGGCTCGCCGGCCGGCCGGTGCGCCGGACCGACCGGACGCTGGCCACCGCCGATCACAACGTTCCGACCGACGGCACCCCGGTGGCGGCTCGGATTCGGGACGAGCTCTCGCGCAAGCAGGTCGAGACGCTCGAGAGCAACTGCGCCGAGTTCGGCGTGCCGATCTACTCACTCGGCTCCGACCGCCAGGGCATCGTCCACATCATCGGCCCCGAGCTGGGCGTCACCCAGCCCGGTATGACGATCGTGTGCGGCGACTCGCACACGGCCACCCACGGCGCGTTCGGGGCGCTGGCGTTCGGGATCGGCACGAGCGAGGTCGAGCACGTGCTGGCCACGCAGTGCCTGGTGCAGGCAAAGCCGCGCTCGATGCGGATCCTGTATCGCGGATCGCTCGGATTCGGGGTCACGGCCAAGGACCTGATCCTCGCCACGATCGGTCAGATGGGAGTGGACGGGGCGGCCGGGCACGTGGTCGAGTACGCCGGCGAGGCGATCGAATCGCTGTCGATGGAAGGCCGCATGACGGTATGCAACATGACGATCGAGGGCGGCGGCCGGGCCGGGATGGTCGCGCCTGACGAGACCACCTTCGAGTGGGTCATCGGCCGGCCCGCGGCCCCGGAATCGATCCCCGATGCGTGGCGCGAGCTGCGCACCGACGACGGCGCAAGCTTCGACAAGGAGATCGAGGTCGACGCGTCCGCGATCAGCCCGATGGTCACCTGGGGCACGAACCCCGGGATGGTCGTGCCGGTCACGAGCGCGGTCCCCGAGCCCCATTCCGACCAGGACGAGCGCGCGCTCGAGTACATGGGGCTCGAGCCGGGCATTCCGATGGAGGAGGTAAAGCTCGACCGGGTGTTCATCGGGTCGTGCACGAACGCGCGGATCGGCGACCTGCGCGCCGCGGCCGAGGTGGTGAACGGCAACCGCGTGGCCGACGGCGTCTACGCGATGGTCGTCCCGGGTTCCCAGCAGGTGAAGCTTCAGGCCGAGCAGGAAGGCCTCGACGAGGTGTTCACGCGCGCCGGCTTCGACTGGCGCGGCGCCGGCTGCTCGATGTGTCTGGGCATGAACCCCGACATCGCCGCGCCCCGCGAGCGGGTGGCGTCCACGTCGAACCGCAACTTCGAAGGCCGCCAGGGCCGCGGTGCCCGCTCGCACCTGGTCTCGCCCCAGATGGCGGCGGCCGCCGCGATCGAGGGGCATTTCGTGGACATCCGAAATTGGCTCCCACCCGCCACCTCCGACCACCAGGGGAACGACCGATGAAGGCGATCGAGACCATCACCGGGCGCGTGTCGGTCCTGAACCGCGACGACGTCGACACCGATCAGATCATCCCCAAGCAGTTCCTCAAGCGGATCGAGCGCACCGGCTTCGGCGAGTTCCTCTTCTTCGACTGGGCCAAGGAGCCGGGGTGGGAGTTGCCGCCCAACCCGATCCTGGTCGCCGGGCGCAACTTCGGCTGCGGCTCGAGCCGCGAGCACGCGCCCTGGGCCCTGGAGGACTACGGCTTCCAGGCCATCATCGCGCCGAGCTTCGCCGACATCTTCCGCTCCAACTGCACCAAGATCGGACTCCTACCGGTGCAGCTGAGCGCCGAGGAGTGCGCCGCGATCCGCGAGGCGGGCGAGGCCCAGGTCGACCTGGCCGCGCAGGAGGTGCGCTGGCCGGGCGGAACGGCGAGCTTCGAGATCGATCCCGACACCAAGCATCGGCTCCTCAATGGGCTGGACGACATCGCGCTCACGCTCTCCGAGGAGGATGTGATCGTCGGCTATGAGCGCAAGCGCGAGCGCCCCGGGCCGGTGACGACGGCGATCTGATGCCTACTAATCGGGATTGGGATGCCGCGACCTACGACCGGGTCTCCGACCCGCAGCTCGCGTGGGCTCGCGAGCAGCTTGAGCGGCTCGATCTGCGTGGCGATGAGGTCGTGCTCGACGCGGGCTGCGGGTCGGGGAGGGTCACGGCGCTGCTGGCCGACCTCGTGCCGCGCGGCCGGATCTATGCGGTCGACGTGGCGCCCTCGATGGCGGCGCACGCCCGCGCGGCGCTCGGCGACCGAGCCACCGTGCTCTGCCAGGACCTGGTCGAGCTAGACCTGCCCGAGCCGGTCGACGCGATCTTCTCGAACGCCACCTTCCACTGGATCCCCGATCACGACGCACTGTTCGCGGCGCTGCACCGGACGTTGAAAGACGGCGGGCAGCTCGTCGCCCAATGCGGCGGTTTCGGCAACATCGACTCGTTCCGGAACCTGGCCGACGAGGTCGCCGGCGAGGAGCCGTTCGCGCCGTACTTCGTCGGCTGGAAGCGTCCGTGGAACTACGCCGGGGACGCCGAGACCGCACAGCGCCTGGAGCGCGCCGGATTCACGGATGTCACCTGCTGGCTCGAGCCCAAGGCGGTCACGCCCGATGATCCGCGCACGTTCATCCAGACCGTGTGCCTGGTCCGCCACCTCGATCCGCTTCCGGAAGAGCTCCGCGCGCCGTTCGTTGACCGCGTGCTCGAGCGCTCCGGCGCGCCGTTCGTGCTCGAGTACGTGCGGCTGAACATGACCGCGCGGAAAAGCTCGGGCGCTTAAGCGCAGGGAGCCCGCCGAAGCGGGCCCCCTGCGTGGTGTGAATGTGCCCTCGCCCAACCGATAAGCGAAACCCCCGGCACCTTCAGCACCGACCTCGTCACGGCGATCCGCACGACACGATTCGTCTTGATCGTGATAGTGCGCGTCCGCGTGATGCGGGCCCCATGGCCCGCGCGCGCCGAGCTGGCGACCAGCTCGACCAGCTCGACTAGGCGGACGCGGAGCTTGGCGCTTCCGGACCCGGACGAGACCTTGACCAGCAGGTAGTGCTGGCCGCGGGCCGGTGTCACGAGCCGAAGCATCGCGATCCGTGCCTTGATGCTCTTCGCCGCGGGTGCACCCGGCGGCATGAGCATCGGAGCCACCGAGCTCGGGACGGAGCTACTCGGCGGTGTGGTTCCGTTCGACCCACCGGAGGTCGAGCCGGAGCCGTTGGGCGGCGGAGTTCCGCCACTATCGTCGACGAGTCGAAGAAGTCCTCGAGCCTGAGCTGCTCGCCGATCCATGCCAGATACGGCACGTTAGTCGTCTGCAGGTCCGGGCCGGCGCTGGCCGACGCCACTGACGGCGCGGCGGCATCGCCGGCGCTTGCGCGGAACGATTAGCGGGGTGCCCCACGCCCTGAGCCTGGTGTCCCGTCTCATGCGAAGACGTACCCCCTCGTTGTGAGCTTTTCCTTGCGCCCCTCAGCCCTGGCCCCCAACTCCTTGCCATTCGCCCCTGGAGCGTCCTGGGCAAAGGTAGGGAGTGACATACCAGGCCCACAACAGCCTTCGTAGTGGTGCGGCACCCCACAGCTGGGCGGTTCCCACCCACCTGATCGGGTGGTAGGCGCAATCACCCACAAGGGGAGTTTGTCAGGCGCTAATCCGGAGAAGTGCAGCGCGGGAGCGTGAGCCTTAGCCCGCGCTGCGGTGCGAGAGGCGTGTGGCCTTGCCTCTGCGCTCACTGAGCATACGGGCGGCCGCCATTCGATTGCGAACGCCCAATCGCAGGAAGATCGACCTCACGTGAAACTTCACGGTGTTCAGCGTAATGAACAGACGCTTGCCGATCTCCTCGTATGAACATCCGTCGGCAAGCAGCGCGAGGACCTCGAGCTGACGCTCGCTGAGAAGCTCGAGCGGGTCGTCCGCCTCGGCGGACAACGCACTCCGCCAGCCGCAGGGGAGAATCGCTTGACCAGTCGCGACCTGGCCGAGACTGACAGCCATATCGGGCCCGGCCGTGTTCGTCAGGAGTAGGCCGCTCAGGCGCTGATCGAGTACGAATCTGACGAGTTCGGGCTCGACTCTCTCGGCAACCAGCACGATGTTCATGTCGGGTGCGCGGGCGGTGAACGTCTCGACGAGCTCGACCACTCCGTCCGTGTCTTCGCCGACACCGACCACGGCCAGGTCTGGCTTCGGGGCGGCGATCGGCGGAACGACTTCGTCGCCCGCGACAACACCGGTGACGGTGAAGCCCTCCAGCGTCCCGATCAGCGCCGCCAGGGCCTCGGCGATCAGTCGCCGTCGATCCCCGATCACGACGCGGATCGCACCGCTCGCGGTCTTCGCCACCGCGACTCCCTCGTTGGCGTACATCACCCGCTCACGGCCCTCCCCGGTCCTCCTGCCGACAACGTCGCCCGCACGGCAGCGAGAACACAGTTACGACGGTACGTCTCAAACCCGGCACGACTCGCATTTCACGCCCAACCCCACCCAAGCCGCCGGCCCCGTGGCAGCGCAGGAATTCTCACGTTATCAAAACCTATACAAGTTATTAGAGGGCGTCAACCTGCCCGTGATACCGCCTGGTCAAACCAGCTCGGCGGACCAGCCGGGTTCACGCCTTTGAACGCGGGACGGAGCGGGCGCGATAGCCGATCGGGCCCGCGGCGGATCACGCGCGACGGCTCGGGACGAGGCCGTGCTCGAAGGCGAAGATCACGGCCTGCCCCCGGGCCAGCTGGACCTCCGGGAGCTGCCCGTGGCCGAGCCCGAATGCCGGGATGTGCACGGAGAACATGAGCTCCCCGCTGGCGGCGGCCGACGTCCTGACAGAAAGCTGACACTCCTCTCCGGCCATTTCGCGGCCGAATTGCTTCAGAACGCGCCGCTGTGACCGATAAGCGGCTTGATGCGTCACGTAGGCGGGACCAATCATTCGGGCACGGGATCGTTGCCGACCAACTCGTCGGGGATCAGCGATCCCCGCGACGCGCTGCGGTGGGGCGAGCGCGAGCAGGACCACTGGCTGGAGCGCTGGATCCGCTCAACCGAGGACCTGGCGCGGCTGCAGTACTCCCACCGGATGCTCGACGCGGTCATCGATGAGATCGATGGCCGTCAGATTCGCATCGGCGAGCAGTGGCTGACCGACTACGCGTCCTGCAACTACCTCGGGCTGGACCTCGATGAGGAGATCATCGAGGCTGTACCGGAGTACCTGCGGCGGTGGGGGACCCACCCGAGCTGGTCGCGCCTGCTCGGCAATCCGGTGCTCTACCCGGAGATCGAGGAGCAGCTCACCGCGCTGCTCGGCAGCGAAGACAGCCTTCTCCTGCCGACGATCACGCACATTCACATGTCGGTGATCCCGGTGCTGGCCGGCGGCGGCACGCTGTTTCTCGACAGCCGCGCTCACAAGACGATCTACGACGGATGTGCGCTGGCCGCAGGGCGAGGCGCCACGATCCGGCGGTTCGGCCACAACGACCTTGACTGGCTCGAGGCGCTTCTGCGCGACGGCAGCTGGCGCCGGCCGGGGATGATCTGCATCGACGGCGTCAACAGCATGACCGGGAACGCTCCGGACCTTGCCCGCTTCGCGGCGCTCGCTCGCGAGCACAACGTGCTCCTCTACGTCGACGACGCGCATGGCTTCGGGGTCATCGGCGAGCGCTCGCCGGCCGAGCCGTCCGATTACGGAATGCGCGGCAACAGCATCGTCCGCCACGTGGGGGAGAGCTACGAGAACATCATTCTGGTCGGCGGCTTCTCCAAGGCCTACTCCTCGCTGCTGGCATTCATCGCCTGCCCGACGGCGGTCAAGCAGGTGCTGAAGACCGCCGCGCCGCCATATCTCTACTCGGGTCCCTCGCCGGTCGCGTCACTGGCGACGGTTCTGGAGGGATTGCGGGTCAACGATCTGCGCGGCGAGCATTTGCGGGCCAAGCTTCACCGGCTGACCTGGCGCGTGCTGGACCGACTGAGCGAGCTCGGCATCTCGACGCCAAATGAGTCGGGCTTCCCGATCATCGAGGTGCCGGTCGCCAATCCCAAGGCCATCGATGAGGTCGGCGACATGCTGTTCGACCGTGGCATCTACGTCACGATGGCTGTCTATCCGCTCGTCCCCCGCGACGAGGTCGGATTCCGGCTCCAATTGACGGCCGCCAACACCGACGAGCAGGTCGATCACCTGTGCGACGTTCTCGGCGAGGTCGCCGAGCGCTTCAAGCTTCAGCGGGCTCCGGGCGAATAAGAGCAATGTCCGTCTCGAGGCCCACCGTCGCAGCCAACCGCCGCCACCTCTGGTGGATGTTCCTCGGCCTGGGTGCGTTCGTCACCGGGCTCTACGTACTCGTCCCGCCGCTCAAGGGCAGCCCGCTCGTCATCAACGGTCTGGGCCTCTACGGCCTGCTCGCGATGGTCGCCGGGATCCGCGTTTACAAGCCGCGGGCACAGCTGGCGTGGTGGCTGTTCGTGCTCGGCGTGTTCCTGTTCTGGGTCGGCGACGTCTACACGTACAGCATCCGCATCCTGTTCAACGTCTCGGTGCCTTTCCCGTCGTTCGGCGACGCGGTGTACCTGACGATGTACCCGGTGCTGATGGTCGGCATCATGCTGCTCGTCCGTCGCCGCAACCAGCGCGCGGACGGCCCGGGCGCGGTGGACGCGCTGATCATGACGCTGGGGCTGGCGCTGGTCTCCGGGATCATCCTGATCGCCCCCTACGTCCACGACAAGACGCTTGGGCTCGTACCCAAGCTCGTCTCGATCGGCTACCCGATGGGCGACATCATTCTGCTCGCCGCCGGGATCCGCCTGGCCGTCGACGGCGGTAAGCGCCGACCGGCCTTCTACCTGCTGATCGCGGGGATCGTGTCGATGCTGGTCACCGACGACACGTACGGCATCTTCACGCTCCACAACGCCTACAACCACCAGCTGTGGATGGATGCCGGGTGGATCTTCTTCTACCTGTTCTGGGGGGCGGCGGCGCTGCACCCGTCGATGCAGGAGCTCTCGGAGGAGGAGACCAACCGACAGCCACGGCTGACCTGGCTCCGCCTCGCCCTGCTTGCCGGCGCAACCCTGATCGCCCCCGCGCTCGAGGTCATCAAGGTGATCCCCACGCGCAACTGGGATCTGCTGTTCGTCGTCGGTTCATCTGCGGTCCTGTTCTCGCTCGTGGTCGCCCGGATGACCGGACTCGTGCGCGAGCGCGAGAAGTCGGTATCCCGCGAGCGGGCGCTGAGCGCCGCCGGGGGCTTGCTCGTGGCGGCAACCGACCCGCTCGAGATCGTTAGCGCCGCGCTCCAGGCGGTGGCGGATTTCGGGCAGGAGCGGATCGACGCGCGGATCGGCCGCGTGTTCGGCGACCAGGTCCGAGTGCTCGGGCTTGACGCCACCGGCGAGCTGGAGGATTGGGTGGTCTCGGGCGAAGGCGCCGCGTTCCTGCGGGGATGCCAAGGCGACGGCTCCTCGATCCTGTCCGTTGGGGCCGCCGGCGAGCTCAAGGTACCGACGGACATCTTGCGCGTGCTGGCTCTCGAGCTTCGTCCCGAGAGCTCATCGCACCCGGGGCTGACGCTGATCGTGCCCGGCCGGGCGGCCGACGACGAGGAGACCCGATATGCCCTGCGGACCCTCGCCCATCAGGCGTCGCTCGCGCTGAGCAGCGCCGAGCTCGCCGAGGAGGTCCACCGCCGGGCCAGCGAATCGAGGTTCTCGACCCTGGTGCAGAACTCGAGTGACCTGATCACCGTTCTCGACGCCGAGAACAAGATCCTCTACCAGAGCCCCTCGATCGAGCGCGTGCTCGGCTTCAGCGCCGAGGAGGTCATCGGCGGACCGTTCTCCGCGCTGCTCCACCCCGACGAGCAAGGCCGCCTTCTGCGCCGGCTCACCGATGGCGCCGGCGCCTCCGGACGCGACGAGGTGATCAACTGCCTGCTGGCGCATAAGGACGGAAGCTTGCGCCACTTCGAGATCCTCCACACCAACCTTTTGGACGACAGCGCGGTCGGCGGCATTCTGCTGAACGGCCGTGATGTCAGCGAGCGCAAGGCCTTCGAGGAGCAGCTCGCCCACCAGGCCTTCCACGACCCGGTCACGCTTCTCGCCAACCGGGCGCTCTTCAACGAGCGCGTCCGTCACGCGACGGCGCGGGCGGTGCGCGAGGGGCTGGGCATGGCGGTTCTGTTCGTTGACCTCGACGACTTCAAGACCGTCAACGACAGCCTCGGTCATGCCGTGGGCGATCGGGTGTTGCTCGAGGTCGCGCAGCGGATCTCAGGCAGCGTGCGCGCCGCCGACACCGCCGCGCGGTTCGGCGGGGACGAGTTCGCGATCCTGCTCGAGGACGTGCAGGACATCCAGACCGCGGTGGAGGCCGCCGAGCGGATCCTGGACTCGCTGGCCCGTCCGCTCGAGCTCGAGGGGAACCACCTCGTGCTCCGCGCCAGCCTGGGCATCTCGATCGCCGAGCCGGGCAGCCCGAGCGAGGCCGACGAGCTGATCCGCAACGCCGATGCCGCGATGTACATCGCCAAGGCCGAGGGCAAGGGTGGCTACCGGCTGTTCGAGCCGGCCATGCACGAGCGGGTCGTCGCGCGCCTGGAGCTGCGAGCCGACCTTCAGCGGGCACTCGAACGCGAGGAGTTCGAGCTCCACTACCAGCCTTTGGTCCGGCTCGAGGACGGAGCGGTCACCGGCGTCGAGGCGCTGCTGCGGTGGCAGCATCCGACCCGCGGCCTGATCCCGCCGATCGAGTTCATCCCGTTTGCGGAGGAGACCGGGCTGATCGTCGAGATCGGTCGCTGGGTGCTGCGCGAGGGCTGCCGCCAGGCCCGGGCGCTGCGCGACCGCATCACCGCGCCGGTTTCGCCCACGGTGGGCATCAACCTCTCGGTCAAGCAGCTGTTCCACTCGGACATCGTGGATGACGTGAGCGCGGCGTTGAGCGCGGCAGGGCTCGAGCCCAGCGCGCTGATCCTCGAGATCACCGAGTCGGTGATGATGACCGACACCGAGCTCGCGATCAGCCGCCTCCAGGATCTGCGGGCGCTCGGCGTGCGCCTGGCCATGGACGATTTCGGCACCGGCTACTCGTCGCTCAGCTCGCTCAGCCTGTTCCCGCTCGACATCCTCAAGATGGACCGGTCGCTGCTCGCCGCCGGCGCCGCGCCGGTCACCTCTGGGCTGGCCTCCGCGGTGCTGAGCCTGGGAGAGACCTTCCAGCTTGAGGTGGTGGCCGAGGGCATCGAGTATCTCGAGCAGTCCTCCACCCTGAAGGAGTTGGGCTGCGACACCGGGCAGGGCTTTTACTTCGCCCGCCCGATGGAGCCCGAGCGGCTGGTCAGTTTCCTGGCCGAGCGCGCCGACGACGTCGACGGCGTCGCCGCCTGAGCGGTCCTCCCAATGCAGCACTCCTACGAGGGCCTGGACCGTCCCGGCGGGTTCAGCGGCGTTCGTCTGCTCGCCCCGTTCGCCTATCGCGACTACCGCCTCCTGGCCGGCGGCATGAGCATCTCGCTGCTGGGGGACGGCCTGTTCCTCGTGGCATTGGCCTGGCAGGTGTACTCGCTGTCGAACACCCCGAGCGCGATGGCGGTGATCGGGATCGCGATGACGATCCCCACCGTCACCTGCCTGCTGATCGGCGGCGCGGTCAGCGACCGCTACGACCGGCGACTGGTCATGCTGATCGCAGACGGCGTGCGTGGGCTGCTCCTGGCTGCCCTCGCCGTGCTCGCCGTCACGGGATCGCTGCGGATCTGGCAGCTGCTGGTCGCGGTCGTCTTCTACGGCGCGGCTACCGCCTTCTTCAATCCGGCATCCGATGCCCTCGTGCCCGAGCTCCTGCCGTCTGACGCGCTCGCCCAGGCGAACTCGCTGGATCAGTTGATCCGGCCGGTCGCGCTGCGGCTCGCCGGGCCGGCTCTTGGCGGCCTCCTGGTGGCCGCGCTCGGGACGGGCGCGGCGTTCGGCCTGGATGCGGCCTCGTTCGTCGTCTCGATCGTCGCCCTTGCGCTCATGTCTCCGAAGGGCTCTGAGGAGTCTGCCCGCGCGCAGCGGGTGACGGGTGAGATCCGCGCCGGCCTGCGCTACGTGCGCGGCCACGCCTGGCTGTGGGCCACGCTGGTCACCGCCGCCGTCGCCTACCTGCTGTTCATGGGACCGACCGAGGTTCTGCTGCCGTTCATCGTCAAGAACCGTCTCGCCGGCGGGGCCGGCGACCTCGGCCTCGTGTTCGCCGCCGGCGGGCTCGGCTCGCTGGCCTGCGCGCTCGCCATCGGCCAGCTCGGGCTGCCTCGCCGCAGTCTCACGTTCATGTATCTGGCCTGGACGGTGGCCACCCTTGCGGTAGCCGGCTACGGACTCGCCGGCGGCCTGGCCGGCCTGATGGTCGCGAGCGTCCTGTTCAATACGCTCGAGACGGCGGGAACCATCGCCTGGGCGACGGCCAAGCAGCGCCACGTGCCCGCCTCGCTACTGGGACGCGTCTCGAGCCTCGACTGGCTGATCTCGATCGGACTGCTGCCGCTGTCCTATGCCCTGACCGGGCCGGTGAGCGCCGCCATCGGGGTGCCCACCACGATGATCGGGGCCGGCGTGCTCGGCGCGCTGGTCACGTTCGTCCCGCTGCTGATCCCGAGCGTTCGCCGGATGGACAACCCCGGTGCGGCGATCGCGCGGCGCGAATCCGGCACGCTTGACTACAGGACGATCGGCTAGCTTCCCGCGGGTTATGGCGCCGCGCGTAGTCCTGTTGCCCGGAGACGGCATCGGTCCCGAGATCATCGGCCCGGCGGTCGAGGTCCTCGACGCCGTCGGCGCCGGTCTCGAATACGAAGAGCGCGTGTTCGGCGGCGCCTCGATCGACGCTCACGGGATCGCCCTGACCGCCGAGACGCTCGAGGCGTGCCGGAAGGCCGATGCAGTACTGCTGGCAGCGATCGGCGGCCCCAAGTGGGACACCACCGATCCTTCCAAGCCGCGACCGGAACAGGGCCTTCTCGGGTTGCGCCAGGGCCTGGGTCTGTTCGCGAATCTGCGCCCCGTGAAGCCGATTCCGGCGCTCTACCACGCCAGTCCGCTCAAGCCTGAGCTGATCGATCGCACCAACCTGACCGTGGTGCGCGAGCTCACCGGCGGGATCTACTTCGGTGAGAAGACGCGCACGGCCGATCGGGCATCGGACGACTGCGTGTACACGCGGTCCGAGATCGAGCGGATCGCCCGCGTCGGGTTCAGAGCGGCGAAGTCGCGCGTCACCAGCGTCGACAAGGCCAACGTGCTCGAGACCAGCCGGCTGTGGCGTGAGGTGGTCCGCGAGGTCCACGCGACCGAGTTCCCCAATATCGAGCTCGAGCACCTGCTCGTCGACAATGCCGCGATGCAGCTGATCGCCGCGCCCCGGCACTTCGAGGTGATCCTCACGGAGAACATGTTCGGCGACATCCTCAGCGACGAGGCGGCGATGCTCACCGGCTCGATCGGGATGCTCCCGAGCGCCTCGCTCGGGGATGGAGGCCCTGGTGTGTTCGAGCCGGTCCACGGCTCCGCCCCCGACATCGCCGGTACGGGGGCGGCCAACCCGCTCGCCATGATCCTGTCGGCGGCGCTGATGCTCCGCCATGGATTCGCCATGGAGGCCCAGGCGGCGGCGGTAGAATCGGCGGTCGAGCGCGCGCTGGCCGCGGGGCTGCGCACGCCCGACCTGGGGGGCACGGCAAACACCCAAGAAGCCACCCAGGCAGTCCTCAAACACCTTTAAGGAGTCGGTCGTGGAACAAGCGGACCTCATCTGGCACAACGGCGAAATGGTTGCCTGGGAGGACGCAAAGGTCCACGTACTGACGCACGGCCTGCACTACGGAACCGGGGTATTCGAGGGGATCCGGGCCTACGAGACGCCAAATGGCACGGGCATCTTCCGCCATCACGACCATCTCGATCGCCTGTTCAAGTCGGCTGAGCTTTACTACATGCCGATCCCGTACACCCTCGAGGAGCTCCGCCAGGCCACTCACGAGCTGATCGCGGCCAACGAGCTGCGCGAGTGCTACATCCGCCCGATCGCCTTCCGCGGCTACGGCCAGATGGGGCTCTACCCACTTGACGCGCCAGTTGAGGTTTCGATCGCCGTGTGGCCGTGGGGCGCCTATCTCGGCGAGGAAGGCAAGCTGAGTGGAGTGCGGGCCAAGGTGTCGAGCTGGCGCCGGATCCCGCACGACGCGCTGATCCCGCACGCCAAGGCGAGCGGCCAGTACCTCAACAGTGTGCTGGCCAAGATCGAGGCCTCCAAGGCCGGCTATCAGGAGGCGATCCTGCTCGACTCGCACGGGTTCGTGTGCGAGGGCTCGGGCGAGAACATTTACGTCGTCCGCGATGGCGTCATCCTGACGCCGCCCCAAACCGCCGGCATCCTCGACGGGATCAACCGCAAGTCGATCATCCAGATCGCCCGCGATCTGGGGCACGAGCTCGTCGAACGCGATATTGCCCGCGCTGAGCTGTACCTCGCCGACGAGGTGTTCATGACCGGCACCGCCGCCGAGCTCGTGCCGGTGCGCGAGGCCGACGACCACACGATCGGCACGGGCGAGCCGGGTCCGATCACCCGGGAGCTGCAGCGCGTCTTCGACGACGTGCTTCACGGCCGCAACCCCCGCTACGTCGAGTGGCTGGACATGGTCGCGGTCCCGACTAAGACGGCATGAATCGCATCGAGCTCTACGACACGACCCTCCGCGACGGTATGCAGGGGGAGGGGATGTCGCTGTCCGCACAGGAGAAGCTGCGGGTGGCGCATCGCCTCGACGAGCTCGGGATCGACTTGATCGAGGCCGGCTTCCCGAACTCCAACCCCAAGGAGCTGGAGCTGTTCGAGCTGCTCATGGGCGAGTCGTTCCGGCACGCGCAGATCGCCGCCTTCGGGATGACGCGGCGGCGCGAGGGCCGGGCCGATGCCGATCCGGGGTTGCGGGTGCTGGCCGACTCGGGGGCGCCCGTATGCACGATCGTCGGCAAGACCTGGGGCCTGCACCTACAGAAGGTCGTCAAGGTCGACCGCGAGGAGAACCTGAGGATGATCTCGGAGTCGGTCGCGTTCCTGGCCGGGCAGGGCAAGCGCGTGATCTACGACGCCGAGCACTTCTTCGACGGGTTCGCCGACGATCGTGAGTACGCGCTCCGGTGCGTACGGGCGGCGGCCGAGGCGGGGGCGGAGACGGTCACGTGCTGCGACACCAACGGCGGAACGCTGCCGCACGTGATCGCCGACGCGGTCGCTCACGTGATCGACGCGCTCGCGCCGACCGGCGCGCGCACCGGCATCCACTGCCACGACGACTCGGGCTGCGCGGTGGCGTGCTCGCTGGCGGCGGTGGAGCGGGGCGTCACGCACGTCCAGGGGACGATGAACGGGTACGGCGAACGGTGCGGGAACGCCAACCTGGTCACGATCATCCCCAACCTTCAGCTCAAGCTCGGCTACGAGTGTGTGACCGACGAGCAGCTGGCCTCGCTCACCCAGGCGGCCCACTTCTTCGACGAGCTACTCAACTTCACCCCGGACCCGGACCAGCCGTACGTCGGGCGCAACGCGTTCGCCCACAAGGGCGGCATGCACGTCGCCGGCGTCACCGCCGACCCGGCCACGTTCGAGCACGTCGACCCGGACGTGGTCGGCAACCGGCGGGAGCTGTTGATCTCGGAGCTGTCCGGGCGCGGGACCGTCCATGCCCGGGCGCGAGACGCAGGGATCTCGCTCGGCGACGACCAGGCGTCGCAGCTGATCGAGCGGGTCAAGGAACTCGAGCACCGCGGTTATCACTTCGAAGCCGCCGATGGCTCGTTCGAGCTCCTGATCCGCAGGGAAACCGGCGAGTACGAGCCCCTGTTCCGCCTCGAATCCTGGCGGGCGATTGTCGAGAAGCGGGCGGACGGCCGGGTGGAGACCGAGGCGACGATAAAAATCTGGGTCGATGGCGAGCGCTACGTCCGCACCGCCGAGGGCAACGGCCCCGTGAACGCGCTCGACCGAGCGCTGCGCGACGCGCTCGTGGAGATCCATCCCAACCTCCGCGACATCGATCTCGTCAACTTCAAGGTGCGCATCCTCGACGAGACCAAGGGCACCGGGGCCATCACCCGCGTGCTCCTCGACGCTTCGGACGGGGATCAGGTGTGGGGTTCGATCGGCGTCTCGGAGAACGTGATCGAGGCCTCGTGGGAGGCACTCGTCGACTCGCTCGAGTACGGGATGCGGGTCTCCTCGCGCCGGCGTTCGTCCGACGAGGCAGCCTCGGCCCCGAGTTCGTGACCGTTCGCGCCGTCCGCGAGGCGATCCCGCTGGCCCGCCCCGTCTTGGGCGAGGCCGAGGAGCAACGCGTGTTCGAGGTACTCCGGTCCGGTCGCCTGTCTCTCGGCCCGCTTCTGGGCGAGTTCGAGCGCGCGTTCGCCGAGCGCGTCGGCGCTGAGCACGCCAGCGCGGTCTCGAGTGGAACAGCCGGGCTTCACCTGGCACTGCGGGCGGTTGGCGTCAGCGACGGCGATGAGGTGATCACCAGCCCGTTCTCCTTCGTGGCGAGCGCGAATGTCGCTTTGTTCGAACGGGCGCGGCCGGTGTTCGCCGACATCGATCCGGTCACGTTCAACCTCGATCCCGACGCGGCCGCCGCCGCGGTCAGCGACCGCACCACCGCATTGCTCCCCGTACACGTCTTCGGCTACCCCGCCGACCTTTCGGCCTTCGAGCGGCTTGGGCTGCCGATCGTCGAGGACGCATGCGAGGCACTCGGCGCGCGCGACGCCGACGGCATTCCGGTGGGTGGGCGCGGCCACCTCGCCGTGTTCGGCTTCTACGCCAACAAGCAGCTCACAACCGGCGAGGGCGGGATGATCACGATGGCCGACGGCGATTTGAAGGAACGCATCGATTCGGAGCGCAATCAGGGTCGCGCGCCGAACATGGACTGGCTCGACCACGACCGCCTCGGCTTCAACTATCGCCTATCCGATCTTGCCTGCGCGCTCGGTCTGGCCCAGCTCGAGCGCCTGGACGAGATGCTGGCCGACCGTGCCCAGGTCGCCGAGTGGTATCGCTCCGCGCTCGACGGGATCGAGGAGCTCGGCCTGCCATGCCAGGACGTCGGCCGCGCGCGGCGCGGGTGGTTCGTTTTTGTGGTCCAGCTGCCGCGAGGTCTCGATCGAGATGGGGTGATCCGGGCGCTCCGCGACCGCGGCATCCCCAGCAAGCCATATTTCCCTGCCGTGCACCTCATGAGCTACTACCGTGAGCAGTTCGGTCACCGTGAGGGCGAGTTCCCGGTGTGCGAGGACGTGGCCGCACGATCGATCGCGCTGCCGTTCTTTCCTCAGATGACTCAGGCACAGGTCGAGCAGGTGTCGGATTCGTTGCGCGACGTCCTGTTCGGATGACCGCCTCCCGCTTCTCCGAGCCGCAGCACGCCGCCTTCCGCGCCCTCAACGACTCGCTGTCGTTCGATTGGCGGCTGGGGCCGTACGACGTCCAGCAGTCGCGCGCGCACGCGACCATGCTCGCCGCCGTCGGGATCATCAGCGTTGAGGAGCGCGACCAGCTCCGCGCCGCGCTCGACGAGGTGGAGCGCGAGCTGGCCGACGGCGAGTTCCCGTTCGCCGAGGGCGACGAGGACATCCACATGGCGATCGAGCGCCGGGTGACCGAGCTCGCCGGGCGGGTGGGGGGCAAGCTCCACACCGCCCGCTCGCGCAACGACCAGGTGGCAACCGACGTGGCGATGTTCGTTCGCACCCATGCTTCCCGGGCGGTCGAGCAGGCCGAGCGGCTGGCGGGAACGCTGGTCGCGCTCGCCGAGCGCCACCTCGACTGGCCGATGCCGGGATATACGCATCTCCAGCGCGCCCAGCCGGTCTACCTGAGCCACCACCTGCTCGCCTACACCTGGATGCTGATCCGCGACCGCGACCGATTCGGGTCTGTCGTGTCGGCCACCTCGGCGTTGCCGTTGGGAGCGGGCGCGCTGGCCGGCGTCAACTTCCACACCGATCGTGAGCTCGTCGCCCGCGAGCTCGGATTCTCCTCCGTGGCCGAGAACTCGATCGACGCGGTCTCCAACCGCGACTTCGTGCTCGACTACCTGGCCGCGGCGGCCACCTGCGCCACACACCTCTCGCGCCTGGGGGGCGAGATCGTCCTGTGGTCCAGCGAGGAGTTCGGCTTCTGCGAGGTCGCCGACGCGTGGGCCTCGGGGTCGTCGATCATGCCCCAGAAGAAGAACCCGGACGCCGCTGAGCTCCTGCGCGCCAAGGCGCCCCGGGTGTCCGGACATCTCGTCGCGTTGCACGGCGTGCTTCATGGGTTGCCGCTGACCTACAACAAGGACATGCAGGAGGACAAGGAGCACCTGTTCGATGCCGTCGACACGGTCGAGCTCTGTCTCGACGCCGCCGACGGGATGCTCGCCTCGATCCGCTTCAGCGCCGAGAACCTGGCCGGCGCGGCCGCCGATGAGATGCTCGCCGCGACCGACGTGGCCGATCTCCTGGTTCGGCGTGGGGTTCCGTTCCGCGAAGCTCACGGCGTGGTCGCCGGCCTGGTGCGCAGCGCGATCGAGCAGGACAAGGCCCTGTCTGACCTGAGCGCGGAGGAGCTCGTGCGGCATTCTCCGCTGCTCGACGACGAGTTCTACGCGCTGCTGAGCGACGGCGCCTGGCTCGAGACCAAGGTCTCGCAGGGCGGAACCAGTCTGGCGCGCGTGCGCGAGCAGCTCGAGCGGGCGCGCGCCGCGCTGCGGTGAGACTCGCCTTCTACAACCGGCCCGTGCTCGACGTGGCCCGCGACCTGATCGGGTGCGTCATCTCGCACGAGGGATCCGCGGGCGTGATCGTCGAGACCGAGGCCTACCACGACTCAGAGCCGGCTTCCCACGCCTACTGGGGGCTGACCGCCCGCAACCGCATCCTGTTCGGGCCCCCCGGCCGCGCCTACGTCTATCTCTCCCACGGCATCCATGCCTGCCTCAACGCGGTGTGTGAGCCGGTCGGCGTCGGCGCCGGGGTGCTCATCCGGGCGCTCGAGCCCGTGGAGGGGATCGAGCTGATGCACGAGCGGCGGGGCCGTGAGCGTCTCGAGGACCTGTGCTCCGGTCCGGGCAAGCTCGCCCAGGCCCTGGACATCGGGCTCGAGCTGAACGGCACCGACCTGACCGCCGGACCGATCGTCTTCGCGGCTAAGCCCCGCGCGTGGCGGCATGTGCCCGTCTCGGTCGACCGGCGGATCGGGATCACCAAGGCGGTGGAACTGCCCTGGCGTTTCTCCGCCACCGGGAACCGCTTCGTCTCGCGGCGGGTGCGGGTCGCCGCGGCGTAGATGACTGATTCCGCGGGCCGCACCGACGAGGCCTTCGGCCTCGCGGCCCGCTAGAGCCGCTCGAGCAGCCACTCGTGGACGTGATCGATGTGAAGCATCACCTGCGTCAGGTGCCCGTCGTCCTCCGTCAGCTCAGCCGTGACCCCCGGGATGTAGCGGGCGAGCCATTCTCCGTGACCGTATGGCACGAATCGGTCGTGGCGCCCGTGGCGCAGGAGGACCGGCGTCTGGATTGCGTCCAGCTCGAAGCCCCACGGCTCGAGAAAGGCCACGCCGTCATCCCACCACCCGTCGGAGCCGGGCGCCAACCCCGACCGAGTCGCGTCGATGATGTACTCGGCGAAGGCTCCGGTGAGCACCGCGGCATCGACCGGCGAGAGCAGCGTCTTCAAGTACTCCAGTAGCTGCTCGGGTTCCAGGGCGAGCATCTCCTTTCGATCCTCCTCACACTTCGCGCGAGCGGCGACGGGATCCTCGAGCTGGAGCTTGGTGTCCTCGACGTTCAGCTCGCCCATGTCCGCGAAGTAGTCGAGCCCCTCGGCTCCCCAAGGCGCGATCGACGCAAGCACCGCGACCGCCGGAACCAGATCCGGGAGGAGCGCGGCGGAGGCGATCGCGTGGGGACCGCCTCCGGAGATGCCCCACACCGCGAGCCGATCGATGTCGAGGGCGCCCGCGATCGCGCGGACGTCCTGAGCGCAGTCGCCCACCGTGCGCCCAGCGTGCCGGCTCGACCCTCCGTAGCCGGGACGGTCGTAGGAGATCAGGCGAATGCCCTGGCGCTCTGCCGATCTGACCTCGGCGTCGGACATCAACCGCGAGTTGGGGGTGCCGTTGTGCACGAGCACCGCCGGGCCGTCGGGGACTCCGCGCTCGAGCACCTGGAGGGTGCGGCCGTCCGGCGTTTGCACCCGGTGCTCGGTTCCCGACTCGGTGGGACTCACTGACCGCCGCCGATCCCCGCGCCGCCCGAGCCGCCGCCCGCGCCTCCGGTTCCGCCCGCCGTGCCGCCCGCACCGCCGCCGGCACCCGTGTTACCGCCGCCCTGGGTGCCACCGGCACCGCCGCCAGCGCCCGTTCCGCCCGCGGTGCCGCCCGCTCCGCCGGCACCTGTGTTACCGCCGCCCTGGGTGCCGCCGGCACCGCCCCCGGCGCCCGTATTGGCACCGCCCTGCGTGCCGGCGGTCCCCGGAGCCGCCCCGCCGGCGGCGTTCCCGCCGGCCGCTCCGGTGTTGGGGGTCGTGGCGCTTGTCGACGTGACGCCGGCTCCCGATCCGCTCGGCGCGATCGAGGGCGCGCTGGTCGTATCGGTCGTGGTTGAGGTCGTGAGCTTCTCGTGCGGGTTCTCGCTGGCCAGGATCTGCAGCGCCTGGACCATGAAGTTGTGCCAGATGATCGCCGGGTACGTGCCGCCCTCGACCGGCGCGCCGTTGTAGAGCGTGGCCATCGGGATGAGCTTGTTGGGGAACCCGACCCACACCGCCACCGTCAGCTGCGGCGTCCACCCGACGAACCAGGCGTCGCCGTAGTTCGACGTGGTACCGGTCTTCCCGACCACGTCGACGCCCGGGATCGCCGCCGCCGTCCCGGTGCCGGAGGACACCACGCCCTCGAGCATGTTGTGGACCTCTGCTGCGACCGCCGGCGGCATCACACGCTGGTACTGGGGGTGATCGACGAGATTGACGTGCGATCCCTGAATCGACTCGATCCCCGTGGGGCCGTCGTCCGGAGAGCCGAGCACCGGGTCGTAGACGCGGTTGCCGCCGGTGGCGAACGTCTCGTATGCGTGCGCCATGTCCAGCGGCGAGACCCCGACTTTGAGGCCACCGAGGATCATCGCGGGGTTGTTGGAGACGGGCGTGGTGATGCCGGCGGCGCTGGCCAGTTTCGCGATCTGCGTCGTTCCCTTCGTCCCGTCGAGCCCGTACCAGCCGAGCCGCTCGAACACCGAGTTATCAGAGAAGTCGGTCGCATCCTGGAGGGTGACGTCGCCCGAGTATTGGTTGCCGAAGTTGATTACGTGGAAGATCTCCTTGCCGCCGCTGTTCGGCACGACAATGTTCAGCGGCGCCGACAGGAAGATCGAGTCGGGACCAAAGCCGTGCTCGAGCGCGACCGCCAGCGTGAACGGCTTGAACGCGGAGCCAGGCTGACGTTCGGCCTCGGTGGCAAGATTGAAGGGGTACTGGCTGTAGTCCTCCTCGCCGTTGACGATCGGGCCGCCGACCATCGCCCGGACCTGCCCGGTCTTGTTGTCGATTGCGACCAACGATGCGGTGGGCCAGCCAGGTCCTGAGGGCAGGCCCTGCGAGACGGCCTCGTCGGCCGCCTCCTGCATGCGCAGGTCGAGCGTGGTGCGAATTTTCAGCCCGCCGTAGTACGCGCGGTATTCGGCGTCCCTGGCCGGCACACCATGGCCGAGGCCCATCGCAGCCAGGATCTGCGGCCGCAGCCAGCTCGTGAAGTAGGGGGCCGCGTTTGGCTCGACTGACTGCTCGACGTCGGTTGACGCGGGGAGCGGCTCGTTTATCCCAGCCTCGTACTGCCAGCGTTTGATGTAGCGCTGCTGGAGCATGTCCTCGAGCACGACGTCGCGGCGCGCCTTTGCCGCTCCCGGATTCACGACGGGATCGAACGCGCTCGGGCTGGCCACCAGCCCCGCCAGCACCGCCGCCTGCCAGTAGTTCAGGCGTGATGCGCAGCTTGGGAGCGGGGTCTCCGCGGTGCTGTCGCCGCACGCCTTCGTGTTGCCGTCGCCGGGGGCGTCCGGGTCATAGCCGAGCTGCTTGCCGAAGTACACCCGGGCCGCCGACTCGACGCCGTACGCCCCGTTCCCGAAGTACGTCGAGTTCAGGTACTCGGTGAGGATCTTCGAGGGCTTCCAGCGGTGCGTCAGCTGGAAGGCGAGGGCCGCCTCGCGCAGCTTCTCAAGGACCGTGCGGTTGTCCTCCTCGGACAGCGCGCCCTTGACGAACTGCTCGGTGATCGTGGAGGCGCCCTGGGTCGCTCCGCCGGTGACGTCCGCTGCCAGCGCCCGCGCGAGGGAGCGGATGTCGATCCCAGGGTCGGACCAGAAGCGCTTGTCCTCGACGGCCACGATCGCCTGTTGCATCGGCTTTGAAATCTGGTTGAAGGTGTCGATCACCTCCGGGTCCGGCGCCGCGAAGATCCCGATCGGCCGGCCCCGGTCGTCGTACAGGTAGGAGTTGTGCCCCGAGCTGTACTGGGTGACGTTCTCGATCTGGGGGATATCCGAGGCGACCGACATGAGCATCCCGAACACCGTCGAGACGGCGGCGAGGATGCCGAGGCCGATCACGATCAGCAGAAGCCGCAGCTTCTTGATGCGCGGTTTGCCAGCCCGTCGTAGGCGGCGGCGCCATCGCCACGGCACCCGAGGCCGCCGGGGTCGCCCGCCGTCCCCGTTTTCGGGCGCGTCGAACGGCAGTGGCGCTTGCGGCTGATCGCCGCGGGTGCGGGTTTCGACGTCGTCGATCATGCGGTCGCTGAGATCCTATGGCGACCCGCAGCGACAAGGCCAGCCGCTACGGCATCCAGCGGGACGTGGCGGCGGAGTGGGTCCCGTCGGCCGCGAGAGTCTAGCATTGCCCCGGATGGATTCCGAGGCCCCGACGGAGCTCCTCGCGGCGTCTCCGTCGACCGGCGCCGGCCCGCGGGAACAGGCAGCATGGCTCGCTCGGAACGCCGTCGATTGCCTGCCGGGTGGGGGGCTCGAGCGGAAGCTGGGGCTCGGCCGGCCGCTCCGCGTGAAGCTGGGCATCGACCCCACCGCGCCCGACATCCACCTCGGCTTCACAGTCGTCCTCCAGAAGCTCCGCGAGTTCCAGGATCTCGGCCACACCGTGGTGCTGATCATCGGCGACTACACGGCCAGGGTGGGGGACCCGAGCGGGCGTTCCTCGACCCGGCCCGTCCTCTCCTCGGCGGAGATCGACGCGAACGCGCAGACGTTCAAGGAGCAGGCGCTCAAGGTCCTCGACCCCGAGCACCTCGAGGTTCGGTTCAACGGCGAGTGGCTGGAGATGTCGATCGAGGAGTTGTTCCGGCTGGCTCGCATCCCGACCGTCGCGCAGCTCCTCGAGCGCGACGACTTCGCCAAGCGCTTCGCCGCCCACGAGCCGATCTCGCTCCTCGAGCTGCTGTATCCGCTGCTTCAGGGCTACGACTCGGTGGCGATCCGCGCCGATGTCGAGCTGGGCGGGACCGATCAGAAGTTCAATTTGCTGCTCGGGCGCGACATCCAGCGGGCCTATGACGTGCCCGAGCAGGTGATCCTCACCATGCCGCTGCTGACCGGGACCGACGGCGAGCAGAAGATGTCGAAGTCCTATGGCAACTACATCGGGGTGACCGATCCGCCCGGGGACATGTACGGCAAGACGCTCAGCATCCCGGACGCCTCGCTTCCCTCCTGGTATGAGCTTCTCCTCGACTCCGAGCCGCCCCCCGAGCTCGGCCCGCGCGACGCCAAGCGGGCCCTGGCCCGGACGTTGGTCTCACGGTTCCACGGGGAGGCGGCTGCCGAGGCCGCCGAGGCCGAGTTCGACCGGGTCCACATCGAGCGGCGGGCCCCGGAGGACATGCCGACCGTGGTTTGGCGGGCGGACCGGGGCGACGTGCATTTGCCGGCGCTCATCGCTGAGGCGTTCGGCGTCTCGAGCTCGGAGGCCCGGCGCGCCCTCGCCCAGGGCGGCGTCAGGCTCGACGGCGAGCCGGTTGGCCCGGGGGTCCTGGACCTGCCGGCGGAGGCGGTGCACGGCAAGGTCCTCCAGCTCGGCAAGCGTCGCTTCGCCCGCGTCCAGGTGGCGCCTGACGCCGGGTGAGCTCGACACCGGATCGCCGATGACGGTCCAGGGCGGACTGCTGCGCCTCCAGACACCCGGAAACGGCCACATCGTCGACATCACCCCCGGCGTCGAGAGCGTGGTCTCCACGTCCGGGGTCGATCGCGGCGTCGTGACCGTGTTCGCCCCGGGCGCGACTGTCGCCATCACCACGATGGAGTACGAGCCCGGTGGGGTCCACGACCTGCAGGCGCTGCTCGATCGGCTGATCCCGCCCGCGGGCGACTACGAGCACAACCGCCGCAACCACGACACCAACGCCCACGCCCACCTACGGGCCGCGATCATCGGTCCCTCCGAGACGATCCCGGTGCTCGACGGCCGCCTGACGCTCGGGACCTGGCAGCAGGTGGTGCTGATCGACTTCGACGACCGTCCCCGCCAGCGGACGGTGACTGTCTCGGTGCTCTCGTAGGCGAGCCCCGGCGCGGGTCAGGTCCGGCTCGCACCGGTGGCTAAAGGCCGAGCGTCGGAATGCGACACACCCGGGACGCGCTCGGGGCTGACTGCTGGCACAATGAGCGGGCCGCGCCCCGAGACCTCCCAGCTTGGCCGTACGGGCGCTATACTCAGCGGTCCGCTCCGGAATCGGAACGGTTCTGGATGCGCCGTGGGAAGGAATCCCCTCCCCCAGAGGTGCGACGGTCTTTGAAAACTCAACAGCATGCGCACCCTTCGACCGATCCCTCGGTCGAGGAGTGTGTCCAGGTTCGACGCCGTCGCATCGACCGGCCCCTCGAGGGTCAGCGATCGACGACGGTGCCAGATTGAAACCCCGTCATGCGTCCCGGGACCCGATGGTGTACATCGGATCCCCTCGTGCGGACGCAGGGGCCTGATCCCACCAGGGGCAGGCCCGGGTCCACCCACCATGCTAGGTGGGATGTCCGCTCCGGCGAACAGGACCCGACGACTCTTTGTGAAGCAGGTCGCTCACAGCGGCCTGTTGAGCAGTTCTTCACGGAGAGTTTGATCCTGGCTCAGGACGAACGCTGGCGGCGTGCCTAACACATGCAAGTGGAGCGACGAACCAGGCTTCGGCCTGGGGCAAAGCCGCGAACGGGTGAGTAACACGTGGGTAACCTGCCCCGATGATTGGGACAACCCGAGGAAACTCGGGCTAATACCGAATGTGCCCTCCGGCCATAAGGCCGCTGGGGAAAGGAAGCTTCGGCCTCCGCATCGGGATGGGCCCGCGGCCCATTAGCTTGTTGGTGAGGTAACGGCTCACCAAGGCAACGATGGGTAGCTGGTCTGAGAGGACGATCAGCCACACTGGGACTGAGACACGGCCCAGACTCCTACGGGAGGCAGCAGTGGGGAATCTTGCGCAATGCGCGAAAGCGTGACGCAGCAACGCCGCGTGGGGGAAGAAGGCCTTCGGGTTGTAAACCCCTTTCAGTTGGGACGAAGCTTCGTCGGTGAATAGCCGGCTGGAGTGACGGTACCTTCAGAAGAAGCCCCGGCTAACTACGTGCCAGCAGCCGCGGTAATACGTAGGGGGCAAGCGTTGTCCGGAATCATTGGGCGTAAAGAGCGTGTAGGCGGTCTGGTAAGTCCGCTCTGAAAGCCCGGGGCTCAACCCCGGGAGGCGGGCGGATACTGTCAGGCTAGAGTCCGGAAGAGGCGAGTGGAATTCCTGGTGTAGCGGTGAAATGCGCAGATATCAGGAGGAACACCAATGGCGAAGGCAGCTCGCTGGGACGGTACTGACGCTGAGACGCGAAAGCGTGGGGAGCAAACAGGATTAGATACCCTGGTAGTCCACGCTGTAAACGATGGGCACTAGGTGTGGGGGGTGTCGACTCCCTCCGTGCCGACGCTAACGCATTAAGTGCCCCGCCTGGGGAGTACGGCCGCAAGGCTAAAACTCAAAGGAATTGACGGGGGCCCGCACAAGCAGCGGAGCATGTGGTTTAATTCGACGCAACGCGAAGAACCTTACCTGGGCTTGACATGTTCCTGACAGCCGTGGAAACACGGTCTCCCTTCGGGGCAGGATCACAGGTGGTGCATGGCTGTCGTCAGCTCGTGTCGTGAGATGTTGGGTTAAGTCCCGCAACGAGCGCAACCCCCGTCGCATGTTGCCAGCATTTAGTTGGGGACTCATGCGAGACCGCCGGTGACAAACCGGAGGAAGGTGGGGATGACGTCAAGTCATCATGCCCCTTATGTCCAGGGCTACACACGTGCTACATTGGCGCGTACAGAGGGTTGCGATACCGCGAGGTGGAGCGAATCCCTTAAAGCGCGTCTCGGTTCGGATTGCAGGCTGAAACCCGCCTGCATGAAGGCGGAGTTGCTAGTAATCGCGGATCAGCACTGCCGCGGTGAATACGTTCCCGGGCCTTGTACACACCGCCCGTCACACCATGGGAGTGAGCAACACCCGAAGCCGGTGGCCTAACCCGCAAGGGAGGGAGCCGTCGAAGGTGGGGCTCGCGACTGGGGTGAAGTCGTAACAAGGTAGCCGTAGCGGAAGCTGCGGCTGGATCACCTCCTTTCTAGGGAGCCCTTTATGGGCAGCGATCGCCTAGAGCGATCGCCCTAGCAATGTCGACCGGACCTGGCAGGCCGCACGTCGGTGGGGTTACAACCATCGCGAGGCGGTTCGCATGCTGTTGAGTTTTGAGAGACCGGCTCACCGCCGGCGCTCGTGGAGTCACTCCCGAGCTCCTGTGTGTGAGTTGTGCCTCTTCCCGGACCTTGAAAACTGCACAGTAGCCAATGACACGGGTATCACCGGGTGAAGCCGCAAGGCTTCTCCCAAGATCACCGTCAAGATATTAAGGGCACACGGTGGATGCCTTGGCACCAAGAGTCGATGAAGGGCGTGAACGGCTGCGATAAGCCGCGGTGAGGCGCTGAATAGCCATTGACCCGCGGATTCCCGAATGGGGAAACCCGGCGTCGGTAATGCGACGTCATCCCGCGCTGAACACATAGGCGCGGCGAAGACAAGCGGGGGAAGTGAAACATCTCAGTACCCCGAGGAAAGGAAATCAAACGAGACTCCCTGAGTAGTGGCGAGCGAAAAGGGAAGAGCCCAAACTCGGCGTGTGTAAGCGGTCACGCGTTGCACGTCGGGGGTTGTAGGGCGCCTGGTCCGGGTCGTGACCGATCCGGCGGAAGTTACAAAACTGCGTGATAGTCGAAGCGTGTGGAACCACGCACCACAGAGGGCAATCGTCCCGTAGACGAAATTGCGCAGACTTCTGCAGGCGTTCCTGAGTAAGTCCGCACCCGTGAAACGCGGACTGAAGCTGGGGGGACCACCCTCCAAGGCTAAGTACTACTTGGTGACCGATAGCGGACTAGTACCGTGAGGGAAAGGTGAAAAGTACCCCGGAAGGGGAGTGAAATAGTACCTGAAACCGCGTGCCTACAAGCGGTGGGAGCGGCCTCGTGCCGTGACCGCGTGCTTTTTGCATAACGAGCCGGCGAGTTACTCGTCTGCGGCGAGGTTAAGCGATGAGCGGAGCCGTAGCGAAAGCGAGTCCGAATAGGGCGACATAGTCGTAGGCGGTAGACCCGAAGCTGAGCGAGCTACCCATGGGCAGGTTGAAGCGGGGGTAAGACCTCGTGGAGGACCGAACCGACCTAGGTTGAAAACTGGGCGGATGACCTGTGGGTCGGAGTGAAAGGCTAATCAAGCTCAGTGATATCTGGTTCTCTCCGAAATATATTTAGGTATAGCCTCGGATAAATTCCGTGGCGGCCGTAGAGCACTGTTTGGACTAGGGGCCCTACCAGGTTACCGACTTCAGGCAAACTCCGAAGACCGTCACGGTTACTCCGGGAGTCAGTTGCTGGGGGATAAACTTCAGCGTCAAAAGGGAAACAGCCCAGACCGCCAGCTAAGGTCCCTAAGTGCTAGCTAAGTGGGAAACGATGTTCGAATGCACAGACAACCAGGAGGTTGGCTTAGAGGCAGCCATCCTTGAAAGAATGCGTAACAGCTCACTGGTCAAGTGTTCGAGCGCGGACAATGTAACGGGGCTCAAGCTAGTCACCGAAGCTGCGGGTGCGAGAGGTCTTCGGATTTCTTGCGCGGTAGGAGAGCGTTCCGGCGCCAGTGAAGCGGCGGCGTAAGCCAGCCGTGGAGGCGGCGGAAGTGAGAATGCCGGCATGAGTAACGAAAGAGGGGTGAGAATCCCCTCCGCCGATTGCCCAAGGGTTCCTGAGTAAAGTTCGTCTGCTCAGGGTCAGTCGGGACCTAAGGCGAGGCCGAAAGGCGTAGTCGATGGCTAACGGGTTGATATTCCCGTACCACGTCGCTTTCGTTTGACCGATGGGGGGACGAGGAAGGCTATGGGATCCCAGGCGATGGTCGTCCTGGGCTAAGCATGTAGGGGTGGCTCTAGGCAAATCCGGAGCCGCATAACCTGAGGTGCGAATGCAGCTGGCTCTAAGCCGGCGAGTCCCGGAAGCCCTGCCTCCAAGAAAATCCTCTAGGGAGAAAGCGCGTGCCCGTACCAAAACCGACACAGGTGGGCAAGTGGAGAACACTAAGGTGATCGAGATAACCCTCGTTAAGGAACTCGGCAAAATCGCCCCGTAACTTCGGGATAAGGGGCGCCCCAGTAGGGTGAACCTCCTCGCGAGGGGAGCCCGAGAGGGCCGCAGTGAATAGGTTCAAGCGACTGTTTACCAAAAACACAGGTCTCTGCTAAGTCGTAAGACGACGTATAGGGGCTGACGCCTGCCCGGTGCCGGAAGGTTACGTGGAGGTGTTAGGGGCAACCCAAAGCATCGAAGCTAAGCCCCGGTAAACGGCGGCCGTAACTATAACGGTCCTAAGGTAAATTCGTTGCCCACCACGCTGGTAACAGCGTGGAATGCATTCGGCTATATGCTGGAAAACCCGAGTATCCGTCCGGTACTCGCCCTACACTTCGGTAGTGGGCAGTGACAATCCGAACGGTGCGGAAAACCAGCAGGAAAGGCTGAGGCAGCAAGGCTGGGTTATTGGTTTTGTAGACGGAGAAGGATGCTTCTCGATCGGTTTCGTCCGCCAGGGTGGCGGGCAGGGCCGGAGCGGCTACAGGACCGGCTATCAGGTGGCTCACGAGTTCGCCGTCACGCAGGGCGCGCAGAGCGTTTCCTGCCTAACATGAGCTCGAGAGCTTCTTCGCGGTGGGTCAACTACTCGCTAACAAGCGGTACGACAACCACCGCGAGCATCTGTATCGCTATGTGGTGCGCCGGCGGGCGGATCTGATCAGCACGATCATTCCGTTCTTCAGGGCGTATCCCATGCATTCGTCGAAACAGCGGAACTTCGAGAAGTTCGCGAAGTGCGTTGAGCTGATCGAGACGGGCCATCACCTCACGTTTGAGGGGTTGGCGGAGATCGTGGAGATCGCGGAGACGATGAATCGCCAAAAACCCAGGACTGAGCTCCTCAGAATCCTCAGAGGCCATACGCCGAACATCCAGGGCACTGGATGATGAGATGGTCCCGTCTGCATGGCGACATGCAGGGAAGGCGCGCGTGCACCGCGAGGACGCGCCATCCGCCACCGCAAGCGGTGGTAAGAGCTCAAGCGAAATTCCTTGTCGGGTAAGTTCCGACCTGCACGAATGGCGTAACGACTTGAACGCTGTCTCAACGAGGGGCTCGGTGAAATTGCAGTCTCGGTGAAGATGCCGAGTACCCGCGGCTAGACGGAAAGACCCCGTGAACCTTTACTACACCCTGGTATTGGGGTTCGATGCATCTCGCTCAGGATAGGTGGGAGCCTTGGAAGCGCCGGCTGCGGCTGGCGTGGAGGCAACCTTGAGATACCACCCTTGGTGTATTGGATCTCTAACAGTGCTCCGTGAATCCGGGCGCTGGACAGTGACAGGCGGGTAGTTTGACTGGGGCGGTCGCCTCCCAAAATGTAACGGAGGCGCGCAAAGGTTCCCTCAGCACGGTCGGAAATCGTGCGCAGAGTGTAAAGGCAGCAAGGGAGCTTGACTGCGAGACTGACAGGTCGAGCAGGTGCGAAAGCAGGCCTTAGTGATCCGGCGGTAGCAAGTGGAAGCGCCGTCGCTCAACGGACAAAAGGTACTCCGGGGATAACAGGCTTATCGGGCCCAAGAGTCCACATCGACGGCCCGGTTTGGCACCTCGATGTCGGCTCGTCGCATCCTGGGGCTGAAGTAGGTCCCAAGGGTTGGGCTGTTCGCCCATTAAAGCGGTACGCGAGCTGGGTTCAGAACGTCGTGAGACAGTTCGGTCCCTATCTGCCGTGGGCGTTGGAGAGTTGAGAGGATTCGTCCCTAGTACGAGAGGACCGGGACGAACGCACCTCTGGTGTATCTGTTGTCCTGCCAAGGGCACCGCAGGTTAGCTACGTGCGGATCGGATAACCGCTGAAAGCATCTAAGCGGGAAGCCGGCCTCAAGATGAGCTCTCCCATCCCCTTGAGGGAGTAAGACCCCTGGAAGATCACCAGGTTGATAGGCCGGATCTGGAAGAGTGGTGACACTCGTAGGAGACCGGTACTAATGGGTCGAGGGCTTGACGGATATTTTGATATCCGTGCATTGGCACTGTGTGGTTTTGAAGGCCCGGGGGGAGGCTGGTCTCTACCAGTTTCCGGTGGCTATGGCGAGGGGGAAACACCTCTTCCCTTTCCGAACAGAGCCGTTAAGCCCCTCAGCGCCGATGGTACTTGGCCCGCAAGGGCCTGGGAGAGTAGGTCGCCGCCGGTTTTTCTCTTTTGAAGTACGGGACGGGTGCAATCAGCGGAGCGTGTAGATGCAGGGCGTGATCAAGTTCTTTCGCGCCAATCCGCAGGCGCTCGTCCTGCTCGTAATCTGTGTGGTGCTCGGTTTGGGCACCTTCATCGCGGTGCTGATTGCACTGGCCAGCTCGCCTAACGGTCAGACCACGGGGGATCCCGAGGGCGTGATCCTGGGCACGCGCGCCGCGCTGGCGGCGCTACACGCGGCGATCGCCGGCCTTTAGTGCGGCCGCACGGACGTCTGGAGCGTCTAGTTACACCGCACGGACGGGTCAGGAGCGTTTAGCGCACCGCACGAACGTCCGGACCGCTCCGGCGCTTCCAGGTGGGATCTCGTGGCGCCTCCAGGTCGATCCATCGCCTCCGACTGGGTCGAGCCGTGCCTCAGCCTTAGACGATCTGGCTGGGGTCGATCGCGGCCGTGTCGATTCCGACCAGCCGCCATTCGGTGACATCACACCCGACCCCAGCATCCCGCACGAGTGGATCGTCCCCAGCAACTGCGGTCGCGGTGGCGATGTCCTCTGCGACCAGAACGTACGCCGCGTAGCAGCCGCTGATCGGGGTCTCGAAGCCGCCGCCCAACAGCACGGCATTGCGTTCGATGAGCGAGTCGATGAATCGCTCGTGTGCGCTCGCGACGGCGTGCTCGGGGCCACCCTCGGGCTCATCGCTGAGGAGCACCAGGAAGTACTTCATGCGCTAAGCATCACAGCCGGATCGGGTGCGCGGAGGGGAGAGCACGAGCGCCATTTCAGGACGCCGGCGCCCGCGCCCGCGTATGGGCAGCGACGCCGGCCGCTAGCGCAGCACTTCGTCCCGACCACCGCGCGAGGGCGCGCGTCGGATCGGGCAGAGGCAATGCGCGGGAGCGGCCGGAACGCTCCCGCCGCGCCGCTCGCGCTGCCAGCGCAGCGGGCGGCGATGGGGGTGCGTCTCCCAGGGCTCTGGATGATCGTGCGCGTCAACCGGTGGGTCGCCGAGGAAGTCGTCGACGAGCGACAACCAGGCGCGCATACGATGGGCTGAAGAACGGAACATATGTTCGATAGAGTAGATGGCGCATCGGACGGAACGAAGCCCCGAGCGAAGCGGCCCGGCCGTCCGCAAAAGAGGTCCCGGCGCTCGGCGGACGACGTCCCAGCGGATCGTCTCCAGCCCCTCGGACGGACCGCCCCAGACCAGGGCTGAAGTCAGCGCGGTGGCAACGGGTGTTTGGGCTCGTACAGGGCGAGCTCACCTCCGTCGGGAAGCCTGATTGCCGTCACAATGCCCCACCGCTCCTCCTGGATTGGGCGACTCAGCTCGACCCCTTTGGCCTCGAGTTCCTGCACGGTTTCTTGCAGGTCGTCGCACATCAGGTAGAGCTCCTGGCGCCCGGGTGCACCTTCTGCAGGGTGTGCCGCGATCTCCGCCGGCGGCAGGGCAAAGATCAACCACCCGTGACCGGCGTCGACCGATGGGAATCCGAGGACGTCGGCGAGGAAGGCCCGGACCCGCTCGGGCTCGGGGGTGTAGATGATCGTGTGGGCCCCGGTGATCACGGTTGCTCTATCCGCGTCCGATCACGCTCGGCGGCCGCCGGCCGTCCCGAATGGGCCTCGTGGACCCGGCCACTAGGCCGCCGACCCGAGCGAGCCCCACACCTCGATCTTGGTGGCCACCCGGTTGACCACCTCGGTGGTGAACTCGGTCGTCCCGGCGCCGCCACCCAGGTCGGGCGTCTTGATCCCCGACGCGATCGTCTCCAGGGCGGCCTCGTAGATGGCGCGCGAGGCGCGCTCGGCGGCGGGACCGTGGTGGTCGGCCGCGTGCCGGAGCAGCGCGCCGCAGGCGAGGATCATGGCCAGCGGGTTGGCGACATCCTTGCCCTCGAGGGCCGGTGCCGTCCCGTGGGGCGCCTCGGCCATGGCGACGTTGGTCTGGTAGTCCTCGTCGAAGGCCAGCAGCACCGACTCGGCGCCGGCGATCGAGCCGAACATGGGGAGGACCAGGTCGGACAGGCAGTCGCCGTCGCGATTCAGGGCCGGGATCACCAGCGGGGCGTCGGTCGCGCCCGACATCAGGCCGGCGTAGGTCGCGTCGATCAGCACCGGCTCATAGGCGATGTCCCGATGGCGGGCGGCCGCCGCGTCGAGCTCCTCCTTCAGCATCCCCTCGTACACGGGCGAGACGGTCCACTTCGGGCCGCCGTAGACGCGGGCGTTCATTTTGGCCGCCGTCCGGAAGGCGTACTCGGCCACTGCGCGGCAGGTCGACCGGGTGATCTTCTCGGTCCGGTAGGCGATCTCGGACTCGGATCCGGGATCGCCGTCGCGAGTCTCCTTGGCGCCGTAGGCATCATCGACGGCCATGCGCACGACCGAGATCGGGTAGTGCACGCCGGCGATCGGCGCCACGCCCGGGAGGCGCCGGCCGGTCCTGACGATCACCTTGCCGTCGACCTCCTCGCGCAGGATGCGGTTGGGCGACCCGACGTCGCTCGCGCCCTCGGGCGTGATCGTGGCTGCCTTCAGGCCCAGGCCCGCCACGAGCATCGCCTGGGCGGCCTCGGTCACGACCTCGTTGCCGGTCGTCCGTCGATGACCCAGCGAGAGGTCGAAGCGCTGGAGCTCGAGCTCGACTCCCAACACCCCCGGATCGAGGAGGCGCACCGACTGCTCCAGCAGCTCCTGGCCGGTCTGGTCGCCCTCCATCACCACGATCTTGATCGGGTCGACCATGCCGGCGGACCATAGCCGACACGGGCTCGGGGAGATCCGGGAAATAGGTGCCGGCTCGCCCGCGCCTCACGCGCCCTACGATTCAACTAGGACCGGCGACCCCACGCCAACCACACGTCATGAGCAGATCCGCACACGAGGGGACGATCGGCGGTTCGCTCCGTCCGCGGGGCCCGATTCAGCTCACTCTGTCGACCCGCCACGACGCCCACGAGACCGTGGTTAGCGTGGCCGGCGAGCTCGACATCCTGACCATCCCGAGGCTCGCGACGACGCTAGATGACATCGTCCGCCGGCGTCACGGCGACGTTGTGATGGACCTGACCAGGACGGAGTTCATCGACTCGCTTGGCCTGCATGCCCTGCTCAGCGTCCAGCGGCGTCTGGCCGAGCGCGCGCGCCGGCTCACCGTGATCTGCACCGGGTCGGTCCGTCACTCGATCGAGCTGGCCCGGTTGACCGAGCCGTTGGGCGTCGTCTCGAGCTTCGCCGAGTATGAGCTGCATCGCGCCTCGCGCGATGCGACACAGCGCACCTAGGGCGCCGCGCCGGCGGGCATCAGGTCATCTCGCCGCTCGGCCAGCGCCCCGATCACGATCGTGAGGTGCTCATCGAAGTCGACCCCGAGCTCCTCGGCTCCCTTCTGGAGCTCCTCGCGATTGACCGCGGCCGCGAAGCTGGGTTGCTTGAGCTTCTTCTTGACCGACTTCGGCGTCATCCCGACCAGGCCCTCGGGGCGGACATAAGCGACCGCCAGCACGAACCCGGAAAGCTCGTCGACAGCGAACAGCGTCTTCTCCATCGGGGAATCGCGGGAAACGCCCAGAAAATCGGCGTGGGAGGCCACGGCCCGAACCAGCTCGGGTGGATAGCCCCGCCGCTCGAGCTCGGCCATCGCGTAGCGCGGATGCCCGTCCTCGAGGTTCGGATAGCGCTCGTAGTCGAGATCGTGCAGCAGTCCGGTCAGCCCCCACAGCTCCTCATCTCCCCCGAACCGGGGCGCGTAGGCGCGCATCGCGGCCTCCACGGCCAGCATGTGCCGGCGCAGCGAATCAGACGACGTCCATTCGCAAAGAAGGTCCCAGGCCTGGAGGCGCGAACTCAGAGACTGCATGGACGGGAGCCTAGCTGAGCGCCTGCACACAGGTCCGACGCCCAATGGACCGCCGACAGCGCCCGTCCCGACCGTCCAGCCAGACCCGCCAGACGCGCGAGAAATCCCGGCCGAACAGGAGATCGTTGTTCGCCGGACGAAACCCGCGTCTGGAAGCAAGAAGCGGCGCCCACCCCGAGCGACGGTCCCGCCGACCCGACAAGGTACGCTGCGGCCCCCTATGGAAAAGTTCGTAATTGAAGGCGGAGTGCCCCTGTCGGGCACGATTGTTCCCGCCGGTAACAAGAACGGCGCGCTGCCCATCCTCGCCGCGTGCCTGCTGACCGAAGACGAGGTAATCCTCCGCAACGTCCCCCGGATTCGGGACGTGGAGGCGATGACACTGCTGCTCGAGCAGCTCGGCGCGCGGGTCCAGTGGCTGGGCCCCGGCGAGATCTCAATCGACAGCTCGACCGTCGACAGCTGCGAGGTCGACCAGGAGCTGGCCGAGCGGATTCGCGCTTCATTCCTGCTCGCAGGCCCGCTGCTGGCCAGGTTCGGGCGGGCGCAGATGCCCCCGCCGGGCGGCGACGTGATCGGCCGTCGCCGGCTCGACCCGCACCTGGACGCCTTCCGAGCCCTCGGGGCCTCCGTCGAGGAGGATCGCGGCCACATCAAGCTCGACGCTCCGCTCGGCCTCAGGCCGTGTGACTTCCTGATGGACGAGCCGTCGGTGATGGCGACCGAGAATGCGCTGATGGCGGCGGCCCTGACCCGGGGCCCGACCGTGATCCGCAATGCCGCTTCGGAGCCACATGTGCAGGACCTGGCAAGAATGCTGATGGCGATGGGGGCCCACATCGACGGGGTCGGCTCCAACGTCATGACCGTCCACGGCGTGGCCAACCTCAGGGGCTGCACGCACGGGATCGCTCCCGACCACATCGAGATCGGTTCGTTCATGGCTCTGGCGGGAGTGACCGGCGGCGAGCTCATCGTCCGCGACACCGTCCCTGAGGACCTGCGGATGATCCGGCTCGTATTCGATCGCCTCGGCCTGCGCACCGAGCTCCGGGGCGCCGACGTGATCGTGCCCGGAAATCAGGAGCTGGTGATCCGCAACGACAAGGGCGACCACACCCCCAAGGTGCAGGACGGCCCGTGGCCGGCCTTCCCCGCCGACCTGACCAGCGTTGCGCTGGCGCTCGCGACGCAGGCCGAGGGCTCGGTCATGATCCACGAGTGGATGTTCGAGAACCGCCTGTTCTTCGTCGACAAGCTCGTCTTGATGGGTGCATCGATCACGATCTGCGACCCGCACCGCGCGATGGTGGTCGGACCGCGGCGGCTCCACGGTCAGCGCGTTGACTCGCCGGACATCCGGGCCGGAATGGCGATGCTGATCGCGGCCTTCACCGCCGACGGCGTCACCGAGATCGGCAACGTGCGCCACATCGACCGCGGATACGAGCGCATCGACGAGCGGCTGCGCGACCTCGGCGCCCGGATCGAGCGCGAAGACGACGTACCCGTCACGGTCTGACGAGAACAGCCCCGGCACGCCGTAGCTGACACAGTCCCGGCCGATGGTCGATCGCATTCCCAGCGGAACGCGCGACTTCCTGCCCGACGAGATGCGGGAGCTGCGGGCCATGACCGACCGCATCCGGGCCGTGTTCGAGCGGGCCGCCTACGGCGAGGTGTACACGCCGGCGCTCGAGTACGAGACCACGTTCGCACGCGCCAACCCGACCGCGCGGGGTCCGGCGTACCGCGTGTTCGACGAGCTCGGAAACGTGCTTGTCCTACGGTCGGACATGACGATCCCGATCGCGCGCATGGTCGCCACCCGCTACCGCGACGCCGAGCCGCCGCTTCGCTTCAGCTACTTTGCGCACGCCTACCGGAGCGTTCGCCCCCAGCGCGGGCAGTCCCGCGAGTTCCTTCAGGCCGGGATCGAGCTGATCGGGGTGACCGCGCCGGAGGGGACGGCGGAGGTCCTGACCGTCCTGTGCGCCGCCCTCGATGCGGCGGGCCTCGAGACCTACCGGATCGGCCTGGGCGACGCCTCGCTCTACTCCGAGCTGCTCGACCGCCTCGGCGTCGACACCGAGCGCGGCGAGCGCATTCTCACCGAGTTGGCCAACGGCGATTTCGTCGGCCTGCAAAAAGAGGTCGACGCGCTCGGCCTGGGCACCGAAGATGCCGAGCTCCTGCTCCGGGTCCCGCAGCGCCGAGGCGGCCCCGAGGTACTCCAGTCGCTACCCGGCCCGCTCGAGGGCGCCGCCACGGGGATGCGCTCCGTACATGCCCGGCTAGAGCCCGAGGTGGCCGGCCGCATCATCTTCGACCTCGGGCTTGTCCGCGGCCTCGGCTACTACACCGGCGCCGTGTTCCAGGTCTACGACCCGGCCTACGGGATCCCGATCGGGATCGGCGGACGCTACGACGAGCTGCTGGGTCAGTTCGGGCGACCGCTGCCCGCCGTCGGCTTCGCGTTGAACGTCGAGCGGCTGCACATCGCCCTGACCAGCGAGGAACGCGGCCGCCGCCCGAGGCACCTGCCATGAGCGAGTTGCGAATCGCGGTTCCGCGTGGGTCGCTCTTCACGGAGACGCTCGAGCTTCTCGATCGCCTCGGCATCGCGACCCACGAGCTGCGCGAGAACGATCGCAAGCTGCTATTCGAGGACGTCGGCATCGTCACGATGCGCCCCTCGGACGTCCCCACCTACGTCGAGGCAGGCGCCGCCGACCTGGGCATCACCGGCAAGGACGTGCTGCTCGAGCAGGCAGAACGGGACCTATATGAGCTGCTCGACCTCGGATACGGCGGCTGCACGATGGTGCTCGCGACCGTGGCTGGCGAGGATCCCGCCGCCGAGGCGCTCAGGCGCCTGGGCGTCGTGCGGATCGCCACCAAGTATCCGCGCATCGCCACCCGCTACTTCCTCGACACCGGCCGCCAGGCCGAGATCGTCGAGGTCAAGGGCTCGGTCGAGCTCGCGCCACTGACCGGGCTGGCCGAGGGGATCGTCGATCTCACCGCGAGCGGGGCAACGCTAAGAGAAAACGGGCTCGTGGTACGCGAGGAGATCGCCCGCAGCACGGCCCGACTGATCGCGAACCCCGTCTCGCACAAGTTGAAGGCCCCCGCCATCGATGCCCTGCTGGAGCGGCTCCATGCGATGTGAACGCTTCACGGTGGCCGGTGATCCGGCTGAGACGGCACGAGCGCTGAGAGGGCTCATCCCGGCGCCCGAGTCGGTACGCGACGCGGTGAGCGACATCGTCGAAACGGTCCGCACCCACGGCGAACCAGCCCTGCTCGACTACATCCGGCGGTTCGACACCGGTGGCGCGGAGCCGAAGCCGATCCCGGTCAGGGCCGACGAGCTCGAGGCGGCCGCGGCCGCGATCGATCCACGGATCAGGCACGCCCTCGAGCGGGCGATCGAGAACCTGGAGACGGTGATGGTCGGCTGGCGGGCCGGCCTCCGGGAGTCGGTGCAGCTGGGGGAGAACCGGGTTGTGCTCCGCCACGCGCCGGTGTCCCGTGCCGCCGTCTATGTCCCTGCGGGACGGGCTCCGTACCCGAGCACGGTCGTGATGGGCGTCGTGCCCGCGCGGCTCGCCGGGGTCGAGCGCATCGCGGTGTGTGCGCCACCGGGCAGCGATGGAGACGTCAACCCGGTCGTGCTCGCGGCCTGCCACATGACGGGCGCCAGCGTCGTCTACCGGATGGGCGGAGCCCAGGCGATCGCTGCGCTGGCCTACGGAACCGCCTCGGTCGCCCCGGTCGACGTGATCGTCGGTCCCGGGAGCCTTTATGTGCAGGAGGCCAAGCGCCAGGTGTTCGGGCAGGTGGGAATCGACGGCTTCGCCGGTCCGAGCGACCTGCTGGCGATCGCCACCGGCGACGCGGACCTCGAGCCGCTATCGCTCGACCTGCTGGCCCAGTCCGAGCACGGCGCGGGCTCGCTCGTCGTCGCCGTCTCCGACGCGCCCGAGCTGCTGGCCCGGCTCGCCAGGCGCCTCGAAGATGCCCCCGACACCGGAGCGGTCAGCGCGCTCGTGCAGGTGACCGATCTCGACCACGGGCTGGCGGTTGCGGAGGCGTTCGCGCCCGAGCATCTCCAGCTGATGGGTGCCGGCGCCGAGGAGCTGGCCGATCACGTCACAAAGGCCGGTTGCCTGTTCGTCGGTGTGAACGCCGGGACCGCGTTCGGCGACTACATCGCCGGCTCGAACCACATCCTGCCGACCAACGGTGCCGCCCGCTTCGCCTCCGGCCTCAGCCCCGAGCACTTCCTGCGCCGCTTCACCGAGGTCCGCATCGCCGACCCCGACGAACTCGCCCGGTCCGCCGTGCCCCTCGCCCGGGCCGAGGGCTTCGAGCTGCACGCCCGATCGATGGAGGCGCGTATTCGCGACAATGGCCCGAAATGACGCGGACCGCAAGCATCGAGCGCAAGACGGGTGAGACCGACGTCGCGGTCACGCTGACCCTGGACGGGGACGGCGCCGGCGAGCGCGACACCGGCGTCGGCTTCTTCGACCATATGCTCGACCTGCTTGCCCGCCACGGCCACCTCGATCTGATGATCCGGGCCCGCGGCGACCTCGACACGGGCGCACACCACACGGTGGAGGATGTCGGGATCTGCCTCGGCCAGGCCGTCGACGAGGCGCTTGGTGACCGCGCCGGCATCACCCGCTTCGGGCAGGCCACGATCCCGATGGACGAGGCCCGTGTCTCGTGCGCGATCGATATCTCCGGACGCGGGCTATGCGCCTTTGAGGTGCCGCTGCCGCCCGGCGCCACCGGCACCTTCGACCACGAGCTCCTGGAGGAGTTCTGCCGAGCGCTGGCGCTCAACGCGAAGCTGACCCTCCACCTGACCGCCGAGCGCGGCACCAACGCGCACCACGTGATCGAGGCCACGTTCAAGGCCCTGGCCCGTGCGCTGCGCTCCGCGGTGGCGCTCGACGCGAGCGAGCGCGGTGTGCCCAGCACCAAGGGGACGCTCGTATGACGCACGTCGCGGTGATCGACTACGGGATGGGCAACCGGCGTTCGGTCGAGAAGGCGCTCGAGCACGTCGGCGCTCAGGCAACGATCACCAACGACCACGACGAGCTGCGGCGCGCGGACGGGCTCGTGCTGCCCGGCGTCGGCGCCTTCCCGCAGGCCATGCGAAACCTGGACGCGCTCGCGCTGCCCGAGTTGATCCGCGAGCTGGCGAACCACGGCAAGCCACTACTCGGCATCTGCCTGGGCATGCAGCTGTTGTTCGACACCTCCGAGGAGATGGGCGGCGCGGCCGGGCTCGGCCTGATCGGCGGCGAGGTCACGCGTCTGGAGGATGCCGGGCTGCGCATCCCGCACATCGGCTGGAACGAGGTACGGTTCGAGCGCCCCTCGCCCCTGACCGCGGAGCTCCCACCCGCCGGCTGCCCCTTCTACCACGTGCACACGTTCGCGGCGCGTCCGCGCGATGGGGACGACGTGATCGGCAGCACCGAATACGGCGAGCGGTTCGCCACGATCGTCGGCCGCGAGAGCGTGTTCGGCGTCCAGTTCCACCCCGAGAAGTCCTCGCGGGACGGTTTGCGCATGCTCCACAGCTTCGTGGGGGCGTGCGTGGGCCTCGCCGGCGCACGGGCATGATCCTCCTGCCGGCGGTCGACATCCTCGACGGGAGAGCGGTGCGCCTGACCCGCGGGGAGTTCGACCAGAGCACGGTGTACGACACCGACCCGCTCGACGCGGCGCGGCGCTGGGTCGACGAGGGCGCGCGCAGTCTCCATGTGGTCGACCTCGACGGCGCCAAGCAGGGCGCGCCGGTCAACATCGAGCGCGTTCGGCGGATCACCTCGGAGCTCCCCGTGCCCATTCAGGTGGGGGGCGGCCTGCGGACGATCGGTGCCGTTCGCGATGCGATCCAGGCCGGCGCAGCGCGCGTGGTGATCGGCACCGCCGCGTACCGGGACGTCGACTTCCTCGACGAGGCGCTCGCCGAGTTCGGCGACCGCGTGGTGGTCTCGATCGACGCGCGCGAAGGTCACCTGGCCGGCGCCGGCTGGACCGAGCAGACCGACATCCCGATCGAGGCGGTCATCGAGCGGTTGGGGGCCCGCGGGGTGCGCCGCTTCGTCTACTCGAGCATCGAGCGGGACGGCCTGCTGGCCGGCCCGGATCTCGAGGGCGCCCGCCGCGTGGCCGCGGCGGTGCGCGGCACCTACGCCTATTCCGGCGGGGTCGGCTCGCTTGAGGACCTGAGCTCGCTGGTCGAGCTGCGCCAGGTCAATCTAAACGGCGTGATTGTCGGCAAGGCCCTGTACGAGCGGCAGTTCTCGGTCGCCGAGGGGCAGGCCGTGCTCGACGGCTGACTGGGGTACGGCGATCCACTACAAACGCGTGATTCCCTGCCTCGACGTCGACCGCGGCCGCGTGGTCAAGGGCGTCGGCTTCGTCGACCTACGGGACGCCGGCGACCCGGTCGAGCTGGCCTGCCGCTACGACGCCGCCGGGGCCGACGAGCTCGTCTTCCTCGACATCACCGCGACCTCCGACCGGCGCGAGACGGTCGTCGACCTGGCCCGTCGCACCGCAGATGACGTGTTTGTCCCGTTCACGATCGGCGGCGGCATTCGCTCGGTGACCGATGCTCAGGCGGTGCTCGACGCCGGCGCGGACAAGGTGTCGATCAACTCAGCCGCGCTGGCCCGACCAGAGCTGATCGACGAACTGGCGGCCAACTTCGGAGCCCAGTGCGTGGTGCTGGCGATCGATGCCAAGGCCCGCGAGAGGGGCAGTTGGGAGGCCTACGTGGCCGGCGGCCGCACGCCGACCGGCCGCGACGCGGTTGCGTGGGCACGCGAGGGAACCGAACGAGGGGCGGGGGAGATCCTGTTGACGAGCATGGACCGAGACGGCACCAATGCCGGCTATGACCTGCCGTTGACCGCGGCCGTCGCCGGCGCGGTCGACGTACCCGTGATCGCCTCGGGCGGCGCGGGCCGGCTCGAGCACCTCACCGAAGCGCTCGAGGCAGGGGCCGACGCCGTGCTGTGCGCATCGATCCTGCACTACGGACAGCACACGGTGAGCGAGATCAAGGCGCATCTAGCCGACGCGGGTGCGGCAGTTCGCCCCGTCGATTGATGGGCCTCGCTTCGCTCGGCGTCCGTGGGTCCGCCGAAGCCTCGTCCGGCTGTATCTATTTCTATGTTGGCCCGGGTGAAGCGGCCGCGCTAAGCGGCCTCTTCCACGTATCCGGCGGCGGCGCATGCATCGCAGTACGCGGCAGGCGGAACGCGGGGCTCATAACAGCCAGGACGGCAGCAAGTAGACGACCGCTTGGGGCGACCACGACCGATTCGGGCGGCAGCAGCGTCCTTGAGCTCCTCGCGCATGCGATCGAGCTCCTCCGCGTGCGACGCGCAGAACCTGCGGCCTTGCACGGCCGGCTCCTGGCAGTGACTTCCACTACGACAACGCATAGACAAGCAAGGATAGCAAGAAGCTCCCGAACGCACGTTCCGTGGGAGCGCCATTGCACGCCCTATGCGGGGATTTCATAAGCGCCCCGGGGCGGCGCGTGGACATTGTGTTGAGTCGCTGCGAGTGCGGTGTAGAGATTAAGTTAGCGCGCTGTGCAAGCTCGGTGTTCAGCGATTCGGAAGCATCTGGTAGAGCATCGTGTAGCCGCTCAGGTAGATCGTTCCCGTGTCGTCGCAAACGACGGGATTGAACGCTCCGTCCGGGAACGAGAACACCTGGTGGCCGGTGCGCACGTCGAGCCCGGCGGTCGTCTTGGTGCCGAGATCGGAGTAGTAGACGACGTTGCCCACGATCGTCGCCGAGCCAGAGATCTTGCCGCCCGCCGGATGCTTCCAGCGGATCGCACCGGACTGGGCATTGAAGGCGTAGAAGTTGCCGTCGTAGGAGCCGAGGTACACCGTCGGGCCGAGCCCGGGGGTGTTCTCGACGGCCGGCGATGCGTACACGTAAGCGCCGGTCCCGGTGGCCCAGGCGAGCTGACCGGTCTTCTGCGCGAACGAGTAGACGCGTCCATCGGTGTTGCCCATGTACACACGTCCGAATGCCACGGCCGGGGTCGAGTAGAAGTTGCCCGAGCCGAACCCGAGGTCGGCACCATTGGTGTTGACGGCCCAGATCTGGTGGCCGGTCGCTGCGTTGACCGCGTAGGCCCGGCCCGAGTAATCGCCGAAGTACAGGATGCCGTCGGAGAGCGCCGGGCCGCCCTTGACCGGGCCGCTGGCGTGATAGGTCCAGTTGACCTGCCCGGTGGTCGCGTTCAACGAGTAGACGGTGCCGCTCTGGTCGCCGAAGTAGACCGCGTTGCCCCACGCGATCGGCGAGGACTCGGTGCCGGCCGGGATCGGCTTTGACCACACCACCTGGCCGGTCTTCATCGACAGCGCGGCAAACCGCCCGTTGCCCGGGGTCGACCCGGGGTGGGCGTTGGTCGACAGCAGCGATACATACATCAGCCCCTGGCTGATGCCGAGCGCCGGAGAGGCGGCCGCGAGCGTCCCCACCTTGGTCTCCCACAGCTTCTGTCCGGTGTGCTTGTTCAGCGCCTTGGCCGAACCGTCGTCGTCGACCAGATACAGCTTGTTCTGGTAGATGACCGGCGGGAACTCGAGCAGCGCGTAGTCCTGGAAGCGCCAGCCGATGTGCAGCGGCGGCTCCGGTGGGTTGGGACCCGAATAGACGTGGGTGCGCTCGGCGTCGAACCCGTAGCGCGGCCACGAAAAGTTGTCGACGGGGACCTTGGCGGGCGTCGTCGTCGTGGTCGGGCGCGTGAACTCGACGTTCGGGTGGGAGACGTTGTGCGGCGCGTGGGCGAGAACAAACGCCACGGCGCCTCCGGCCACCACGAGCACGACCACGACGGCGACGAGCCCCCACCGCAGCCAGCGGCGCGAAGCGGGACTCGGCATGGCGGGCAATGCTAGCCACCGACCTCCGGGAAGGCGCTTGGGAAGAAACTATGGCTTATGCCGGAATTACTTCCCGATCGTGACGAGCTCCTGGACCAGGTCCGAGCGTTGCCGGCGGCGGGGCCGCTGCTGGCCTGGCTGAACGGTCGCCCGGGGGTCCACCTGGTCGGCGGCGCGGTACGTGACGTCCTGCTCGGCGGCGTCCCGTTCGATCTCGACCTCGTGGTGGAGGAGGACGCAGCCGCGCTCGCGGCCGCCCTGGGCGGCAGGCTAACCGTGCACGATCGCTTCGGGACCTCGACCGTCCGTCTCGATGGATTTGCCTACGACATCGGCCGCGCCCGGCGCGAGACCTACGCCCATCCGGGGGCGCTGCCCGACGTGGCGCCGGCGCCGCTCGACGAGGATCTGCTGCGGCGAGACTTCACGGTCAATTCGATTGCCATCGCGCTGGGCGGGGACCGCGCGGGCGAACTCCAGACCGCGCCGGGCGCGCTCGAGGACCTGAACGCCCGCCGGCTCCGGATACTCCACGAACGCAGCTTCATCGACGACCCGACCCGGCTGTTTCGACTGGTCCGCTATGCCAGCCGCCTGGGGTTCGAGATCGAGCCGCGCACCCGGGCGCTGGCCGGCGAGGCGATCGACGGCGGGGCGCTCGGGACCGTCAGCGGTCCACGGGTCGGTGCCGAGCTGAGGTTGCTCGCTCGCGAGCGAGATCCGATCAGCGCGCTGCTCGGAATGCGTGACCTCGGGCTCGACCGCGCCGTGCACCCCGGCTTCGGACTGGCCGACGAGCGAGTGGCCCGGCGGGCGCTGGAGCTCCTGCCCGCGGACGGGCGGCCAGACCGGCTTGTGCTGGGGGTCGCTTCGCTCGGTGTTCCCGCGGCCGAGCTGCCGGGACTGCTCGATTCGCTGGCGTTCGAGGCCGAGGATCGCGACGCGATCGTGGGTACCGCATCGCGCGCAGAGGAGCTCGCCGACGCCCTGGCCGCCGCCGACGCGCCGTCCTCGATCGCTGTGGCCGCGACCGGTGCCCCGCTCGAGCTGGTGGCGCTGGCGGGCGCCCTCGGACCCGAGCGCCCGGCGAGGGCCTGGCTTGGGGATCTGCGCCACGTCCGCCTCGCGATCGACGGGCGCGACCTGCTCGCCGCCGGCGTGCCCGAGGGGCCGGCCATCGGCCGCGGCCTGCGCGCGGCGCTGGCGGCGAAGCTCGACGAGCGTGCGTCCGGGCGCGAGCAGGAGCTCGCTGAGGCGCTGCAGGCCGCCACGACCGAGCCGCAGTAGCCTCATCGGCGTGGCTGAGCCGAGACTGCCCGAGCCGTTCTACGTACGGGGCGAGCATCTGGGAATCGACCTGCCCGGGGCCCAGGCGCTGTTCACGACCCGCCGCGGCGGATTCTCCGAGGGACCGTTCGCGAGCTTGAACCTTGGACGGCTCACCGCCGACCGCCCCGAGGCCGTCCAGCGCAACCGGGCGCGGCTGCAGTCCGAAATCGGTCGTCCGCCTGCCTTCATCCGCCAGGTCCACGGGACGAGGGTCCGGATCATCACCGCGCTGTCCGACGATGGGGTCGCGCCGCTCCCCGATGAGGGCATCGAGCTGCCCGAGGCCGACGGCCAGGCAACGGCGCTGCCGGACGTGGCGCCGATGGTGATGACCGCGGACTGCCTGCCGATCGCGATCGCGGGCGAGAAGGCGGTCACGATGGTGCACGCGGGCTGGCGGGGCCTCGCCGCCGGGATCGTCGCCGAGGGGGTGCGTGCCGTGCGCGAGCTCGGCGCCAATGGACCGGTCGAGGCAGCCATCGGACCGGGCGCCGGCGGCTGTTGCTACGAGGTGGGGGACGAGGTCCACAGCGAGTTCGTCGACTACGGCGATCACGTCCGGCGCGGGCGCAATCTCGATCTGAAGGCGATCGCGCGCGAGCAGCTCGAGCGCGCCGGCGTGGAGCGGGTCTACGACGTCGATCTGTGCACGATCTGCTCGGATCCGTCGCTGTTCTTCTCGCATCGTCGCGATCGAGGCGTGACGGGCCGGCAGGCGGGACTCGCGTGGTTGAGCTGATCAGGGGGTTGGAGGTGGACACCGTCCGGGCGAACCTCGAGCGGGTTCGTTCCGAGATCGCCGGGACCGGGCGGGATCCGGCCGAGGTGCAGCTCCTCGCCGCGGTCAAGTACGTGCCGGTCGATGAGCTGGGCGTCCTGGCCGAGGCAGGTCTGACGCTGCTCGGCGAGAACCGGGCACAGGACCTGGTCGAGAAGGCGCAGGCGTATCCGGGTCGGTTCACCTGGGACTTCATCGGGCACCTGCAGAGCCGGAAGGTCCGTCAGGTGCTGCCCCACGTCCGCTACATCGAGACGGTTGCCAGCGACTCGGCGCTCGACGAACTTCGCCGCCACGGCGATGCTTCGACCGAGGTCCTCGTTGAGGTCAACGTCGCCGGCGAGGCGGCCAAGAGCGGGATCGCGCCGGAGGAGCTGCGCGGATTCCTCGCGCGCGCGCCCGTCCGGGTGGTCGGGCTGATGACGATGCCGCCGCTCGCCGCCGTGCCCGAGGACAGCCGCCGGCACTTTGCCGCGCTGCGCGAGCTCGCCGGCCGGAACGGACTGTCCCAGCTGTCGATGGGGACCAGCCAGGACTACATCGTCGCTGTCGAGGAGGGATCCACCATCGTCCGCCTCGGCACCAGCCTTTACCGACCCGCCCGCGGATAGACGTCTCGTCCGGACCTGACGCCCCAGAGCGTCATAATCACGGCAGGGAATCCCTCACGGGAAGCGAAAACCCCAATCCGAGATGGCCTTACGCGACACCTGGCACCGCACGCTCATGTATTTCGGGCTGGCGGACGACGAGGAGTACGAGGACGACCTCGAGCCGTACGAAGAGCCGGAGGTCGAGGCCCAGCACGCCTACAGCGACCGCTCTCAGAACGTTCGCCGGCTGAGCTCGCGCCGCCGGCGCGACGAATTCGACGACATCTTCGCCGACGACCCCGAAGCCGACCGCGGCACGACCTCGCTGCGGCCGGTTGGGAGCGGCCGCGGCAACGGTCGCGGAGGAGCTGACCGGATGCATTTCGTGGAGCCAAAGAACTTCAACGACGTTCAGGACGTCGCGGACAAGTTCAAGGACGCAATTCCCGTCATCCTGAACCTGCAGAAGACCGATCACGACCTTTCCAAGCGTCTGATCGACTTCTCGAGCGGCCTCACCTATGCGCTCGACGGCGGCATGCAACGGATCGCCGACAAGGTGTTCCTGCTCACGCCGCGCAACGTCGAGGTGTCGGCCGAACAGCGCGCGGAGTTGCTGGAGAAGGGCTTCTTCAACCAGAGCTGAAGGGTCGGATTGGTGGGAGCTTTCCCGCCAGCGATAGATTTCAATAGATGCTTGTCGGTCTGATCGGCGCTGGCAACATGGCGCGTGCGCTCGCACGCGGCTGGGGTGACCCCGTGCTGGTCTCCGATGGCGGGTCCGGACGCGCCGAGGAGCTGGCCCGCGAACTGGGGGGCGAGGCACTCGACTCGAACGTCGAAGTGGCCGACCGCGCCGATCTCGTCGTGCTCTGCCACAAGCCGGCGCAGTTCAGCGACGTGGCTCGTGAGCTCCGCGGCCATGCGAAGGCGGTCGCTTCGGTTTTGGGCGGCATCGACACGGCTGCGCTGCGCCAGGCGTATCAGGTACCCGTGTTCCGGTTCATGCCCAACACCCCGGTCGAGGTCCGACGCGGTGTCCTGTGCTACTCGCCCGAGAGCGACGTGGACGCTCGGCTCGAAGATGACGTGCTGGCGCTGTTCGGGCGTCTCGGCGACGTGGTCAAGGTGCCCGAGCGACTGATGGGTGCCGCCAACGCAATGGTGGGCGTCGGTCCCGCCTACCACGCTCTCGTCGTCGAGGCCCAGGTCGACGCCGCCGTCCGCCACGGCGTTGCGCCGGCCCTGGCCGGCCGGTTGGTGGCCGAGACGATGGCGGGGACCGCTGCCCTGCTCGAGATCCGGGACTACGACACGCTCGCGGTGCGCCGCGAGGTGACCTCGCCGGGCGGCACCACCGCCCGCGGCCTGGCCGCCCTGGAGCGGTGCGGTTTGCGTCCGGCCTTCCAGGCCGCGTTCGACGCGGTCATTGAGTGGGGGCGCTGATGGCATTTGCATCGATCACCCGGGGCGACATCGCCAACTACGTGAGCGCGCTGTTCCTCGTCTACATCATCCTGATCTTCGTCTACATCCTGCTCACCATGATGTTCTCGCTCGGGCTCCGGCCGCCGTTCACCCGGTTCACCGACGCGGTCATGAACTTCCTGCGGGACGTGTGCGACCCCTACCTGAAGATCTTCCGCCGGTTCATTCCGCCGATCGGAATGTTCGACCTCACGCCGATGATCGCGATCATCCTTCTGTACATCGTGAGGACCGTCGTGGTCAACCTGATCACGGGCTGAGTCCCCGCGTGGCGGTGATGACGCAAGCGACCCGATCGCTTCGTACGGTGGCGTTCGCGCGCGCTGCCCTGGTCGCGGGCGTCGTGATCGCGCTGGATCAGATCACCAAGCACACGCTGGCGGCGGGCATCGCCGCGGGCGAGCAGAAGAAATTCCTGCCCGGCGTGACCCTGGTTCACGTTCGCAACACGGGCGTGGCGTTCAGCCTCTTCTCGAGCGGTGGCACGCTGGTGCTGGTGTTCACGCTGATCGCCCTGGCCGTCCTGGTCGGGTACTTCGCCCGTCGACCCGAGAAGGCGTGGCTATGGCTTCCGGTTGGGATGTTGACGGGCGGCGCGATCGGAAACCTGATCGATCGGATCGCCAACGGTGCCGTGACCGACTTCATCAAGCTCCCGCACTGGCCGGCCTTCAACGTGGCCGATATGTCGATCACGTTTGGCGTGCTCGTGCTCCTGTGGGTGCTCGAAGGCCCGCGCGCCAGGGCGTCCGCCGAGGAGTCGTGAGCGCGGAGTCGTGAGCGCGGAGTCGTGAGCGCGGAGTCGTGAGCGCGGACAGCCGGACCGAGCTGCGCGTCCCCGAACAGGCCGCCGGCACCCGGCTCGATCGCTTCCTGGCTGGGCCGGTCGGATCTCGCGCCCGCGCCCAGAACCTGATCGATGCCGGCCGGGTTCGCGTCGACGGCGCGCTCGTGCCCAAGCGCCATCTGGTGATGGCCGGGGAGGCGATCGAGATCGACGAAACGGTCCTCGAGTCGGGGCTGGTGCCCGACGAGCAGGCGTCGTTCGAGGTGGCCTACGAGGACGAGTATCTGATGGTTGTCGATAAGCCCGCCGGCGTGGTCGTACATCCCGCCCGCGGCCATCACGCGGGGACTCTGGCCCAGGCCCTGGCCGGGCGGGCCGCGGGCGGCGAGGATCCGTGGCGGGCGGGAATCGTGCACCGGCTCGACCGCGACACCTCGGGCCTGCTCGTGGTCGCCAAGAACGACGCCGTCCACCGCGCGCTCAAGTCGCTGCTGTCTCACCGCCGCCTTCGGCGCGAGTATCTGGCCCTCGTCGACGGCCATCCGCCTGCCCGGACCGGCACGATCGACGCGCCGATCGGGCGCCACCGCCGCGACCGCACGCTGATGTCGATCGACTCAGACGACCCGCGCGAGGCGCGCACCCACTTCGAGCTCGAGCGACTGCTGCCAGGCGCCGCACTCCTGCGCGTCGTGCTCGAGACCGGCCGAACGCACCAGATCCGGGTGCATCTGGCCGCGATCGGACATCCGGTCTGCGGCGACCCCCAGTACGGCACACGCGGCCGCTTCGGCCTGACCCGCCAGTTCCTCCACGCCGCCCGGCTGGCTTTCGTCCACCCGGTGACGTCTCAGGAGATCGACGTGCGTTCCGAGCTGCCGGACGATCTGGTGACAGCGCTCGAAGTGGCGGAGCGGGGCGAGTAGGCCGAACGCCTGGGTCATAAGTTGCAACTCGGCCGTCCGCGCGGGCCGAGTTGCAAGTTATGACCCAAATATGTGGCTGAATCGGGGTTCACCGCCGGCGGGGAGCCGAGTCCGGGGTTATGACCCACGTTGTGCGCGACGTCCCGGCGCAAAAAGAAGGCGGGGCGGCCCGTCCACAGCCGCCCCGCCGAACGTTGCGAACCGAGCCACCGGAGGTAGGGGAAGGGAGGTTCGGCCCGCGGTCGGGCCACCGCTGAAGGTAGGGGAAGCGAATGGCCCGCTACACCTGAAAACGTAGCGGCGGACGAAAACTTGCGTAAACTGGTTGAGACCGTCCCCGATCCCGTTCACGTGGATCGCGCCCTGCCTCGGTTATCCGAGGTCCGCGAGCTCCCGTGAGCGGGTTGATGTAAATCCAAAACCAAGGGAGCAGTTAGTGGCTCAGATCGGTATCAAAGAGCTGCTGGAGGCCGGCGTCCATTTCGGCCACCAGACCCGTCGCTGGAACCCCAAGATGCGCCGCTTCATCTTCGGCGAGCGCGACGGCAACTACATCATCGACCTCCTCCAGACCCAGGCGCTCCTGGAGGACGCGCAGAACTTCGCCGCGGAGGTGTCCCGGCGCGGCGGCACCGTGCTGTTCGTGGGCACCAAGAAGCAGGCTCGGGACACGATCCGCGAGAACGCCGAAGCGGCGGACATGCCGTTCGTGAACCACCGCTGGCTCGGCGGCCTGCTGACGAACTTCCAGACCATCTCGTTGCGGATCAAGCGTCTGCACGACCTCGAGCGCTACGAGTCCGAGGGCCAGCTCCAGCTGCTGCCCACGCGCGAGCGCATGGCCGCCCTGGCCGACCTGGAGAAGCTCCGGGCCAACCTCGGCGGGGTCAAGAACATGCAGCGTCTGCCTGACGCGGTATTCGTGATCGACCTCAAGACCGAGGCGATCGCGGTGCGCGAGGCCCAGCGCCTGCGCATTCCCATCATCGGCCTGGTCGACACCAACTGCGACCCCGACGGGATCGACTATGTGGTTCCCGGCAACGACGACGCGATCCGGTCCTGCGCCCTGATTACCAGGGCGGTCGGCGACGTGGTGTCTCAGGGGCACAACGTCTTCCGCGAGGAGGAGGAGCGCGCCCGGCTCGAGCGCGAACGCCAGGAGGCCGAGGAACGGGCACGCCAGGAAGCTGAGGAACAGGCTCGTCGCGAGGCCGAGGAGCGCGCGCGTCAGGAAGCTGAGGAACAGGCTCGTCGGGAGGCCGAGGAGCTCGAGCGCCAAGAGGCCGAGGCGCGCGCCCGGGAGGAGGCAGCGGCAGCCGAGGCGGCGCAGTCCGCGCCAGCGGATGCCCCCCAGCCCGCGGCGGCCGAGGCGCCTGCGGCCGAAACCGCCCCGGAGCCTGAGCCCCCGGCCCCGGCCCCGGTGGAGGCGGCGGCACCGGAGCCGGCGGCACCGGAACCGGAGCCCGAGGCAGCGGCACCGGAACCCGAGCCCGCGCCCGAGCCGGAAGCGGCGCCACCCGAACCGGCGCCGGCGGAACCGGAGCCCGAGGCAGCGGCACCGGAACCCGAGCCCGCGCCGGAGCCGGAAGCGGCGGCACCTGCGCCGGAGCCAGAAGCGGCGGCACCCGACCCGCCGCCGGCGGCACCGGAACCGGAGCCCGAGGCGGCACCTGCGGCGCAGCCGGAAGCGGCGGCACCCGAACCTGAATCCGAGAATCCGGAGCCCGCCCCGGAGGAGAACGCATGAGTGCGGTCAGCGCAAAGGAAGTCAAAGCTCTCCGCGACCGCACGGGTGCGGGCGTGCTCGCCTGCCGGGAGGCGCTGAGCGAGGCGCAGGGCGACGTCGACCGTGCGGTCGAGATCCTGCGCGCCCGCGGCCAGGCCCAGGCGGCCAAGCGCGCCGGGGCGGAGGCCACCGAGGGCGTGGTCCAGAGCTACATCCACTCGGGCAACAAGATCGGCGTGCTGGTCGAGGTGGACTGCGAGACTGACTTCGTGGCCCGCAACGAGAACTTCGTCGAGTTCGCGCGGGACCTGGCGCTCCACATCGCCGCGGCGACCCCGATCGCCGTCAGTGACGAGGACGTGCCGGCCGAGGACCGGGAACGCGAGGAGCGGATCGCGGTCGAGCAGGCCGCCGACCGCCCGGAGAACGTCCGCGATCGGATCGTGCAGGGCAAGCTCGACAAGTGGCTCGACGACGTCGTGCTGCTGCGCCAAAAGCACGTCAACGAGGACAAGCACGGCGGCAAGACGATCGAGGAGCTGCGGGCCCAGCTCGCGGCCGAGACGGGCGAGAACGTGGTAATCCGCCGTTTCGCCCGCTTCCAAGTGGGCGCGTGAGCGCGGCCGGCGAGCAGACGAGCGCAACGATGGCGAGTGACGGGCAGGACGGGCGGCGGCCGGTCTACCGGCGCGTGCTGCTCAAGCTCTCGGGGGAGGCGCTAATGGGCGACCTCGAGTACGGGACCGATCCGGCCCGGGTCCAAGCCATCGCGGCCGAGATCGCGGCGGTGCACGGGCGCGGCGTCGAGATCGCGGTCGTGGTCGGCGGCGGCAATATCTACCGTGGACTCGCCGAGGCGGCAAAAGGCATGGACCGGGCCACCGGCGACTACATGGGTATGCTCGCCACCGTCCTGAACGCGCTCGCGCTCCAGGACGCGCTCGAGAAGGCCGACGTCCAGACCCGCGTGCAGTCGGCAATCACGATCTCCGAGGTCGCCGAGCCGTACATCCGCCGGCGTGCCATGCGCCACCTCGAGAAGGGCCGGGTCGTGATCTTCGCCGCCGGCACCGGCAACCCGTTCTTCACGACTGACACGGCCGCCGCGCTCCGGGCCGCGGAGCTGCATGCCGAGATCATCCTGATGGCCAAGAACCGCGTGGAAGGGGTCTACACCGCCGACCCGCGAACAGACCCGAACGCGGAGTTCATCCCCGAGATCACCCACAAGGACGCCCTCACGCGCGGCCTTCAGGTGATGGACTCGACCGCGTTCGCCCTGTGCATGGACAACAATCTCCCGATCGTCGTCTTCAACATGGCCGACGGGCGCAACATCGACAAGATAGTGTCCGGGGAACGAGTGGGGACGCTGGTGAGAACGTGACCACTGACATGATCGACGAGCTCCTGGCGGACGCCCGGGAGCGGATGCACAAATCGGTAGACGCGATCAGGACGGAGTTTGGATCGGTCCGCACCGGACGAGCCAGCCCGGCGCTGCTGGATCGGATCTCGGTCGACTACTACGGGGCCTCTACGCCGCTCAAGCAGCTGGCGACGATTTCGGCTCCCGAGGCGCGGCTGCTGACCATCCAGCCCTACGACAAGAGCTCGATCAAGGCGATTGAGCGGGCCATCCTCGAATCCGACGTCGGGCTGACGCCCAACAACGACGGCAACCTCATCCGCCTCGGGGTTCCCGAGCTGACCGAGGAGCGGCGCAAGCAGCTGGTCAAGGTGGTCCGGCACATCGCCGAGGAGGGCCGCGTGGCGATTCGCAACGTCCGCCGCGACGTGATGCACGACCTGCGTGAGCTCAAGGAGGCCGGCGAGGCCGGATCCGACGATGAGCATCGCGCCGAGGTCGAGCTCCAGAAGGTCACCGACGGACGGATCGCCGAGCTCGACGAGCTGCTCAAGCACAAGGAAGCCGAAATCCTGGAGGTCTAGATGGCGACTCGCGGTGAGCCGGCAACCGCCCTGGACGACGGTGAACGCGCTCGCTACGTCGCCATCATCACCGACGGCAACGGCCGGTGGGCCAAGCAGCGCGGCCTGCCGGCGCTGGCCGGACATGAGGCTGGCGCCGACGCGGTCAAGGCGAGGCTCCGCGACGCGCTGAACCTCGGAATCGCCGAGCTCACCGTGTATTCGTTCTCGACCGAGAACTGGACCCGCCCGGCAGCCGAGGTCCAGGGTTTGATGGCGATGATGGGGCGGCGGATCCAGGCCGAGACGCCGGAGCTGCACGACGAGGGGGTTCGCATGCGCTTCATCGGCCGCCGCAGCGATCCGGTCCCCAATAGCCTCGTCGAGCGGATGGAATGGGCCGAAGACCTGACCCGCGAGAACACCAGGATCACGCTGTTCGTTGCCTTCAACTACGGTGGGAGGGCGGAAATCCTCGACGCAGCGCGAACCTTCACATCAGGAACGGAAGACGACTTCCGAGCCCACCTGTACGCGCCCGATATGCACGACCCCGACCTGATCATCCGCACCAGCGGCGAGCTTCGGACCTCGAACTACCTGCTTTGGCAAGGTGCGTACTCGGAGTGGGTGTTCCGCGACGAGCTTTGGCCCGACTTCTCACGAGAGTCGTTCGAAGCGAGCCTCGAGGAGTTCTCCGCCCGTAGCCGCCGGTTCGGAGGCCGTTAGCGATGCCGGCCGCGCGCAGCGGCGCAGCCGGACGGGAGCGCCGACCCCGGGAGCGTCGGCCCCGGCGCGAGCCTCCCGAGCGCAAGCCCCGGCGCAGTTCCGATCTCCTGCGGAGGGTCCTCATCGCGATCCCGCTCGCGGTGGCGACGATCATCTTCATCGACCTGGGCGGCCTCCCGTTCCTGCTCTTCATGCTTGCGGCGGGGCTGCTGTGCATGTACGAGCTCTATGCGCTGTTGGAACGCTGGCGCCCCGTGTCGCTGCTCGGCTTCCTCGCGCTCGCCGGGATGATGGTGGCGGCGCGCTCTGACGGCCAGGGCGGCGTGCTCGGGGTGATGGTCGCCGTCGTGCCGGTCCTGCTGGTGGCGGTGCTGATCCGCGATCAGCCGCGGCCCACCGTGACGATCGGCGGCACCCTACTCGGCGTCTACTGGATCGGGCTGGCGTTCGCTCACGTCGAGCTGCTGCGCCAGCTCCAGCACGGCAACGGGATCCTGCTCGACGTCCTGATCGGCACGTTCGTCGGCGATACCGCCGCGTACGCCGGCGGCCGCCTGTTCGGACGCCGCCCACTCGCGCCCAGGATCTCTCCGAACAAGACGGTCGAAGGCCTGTTCTGCGGGATGCTCCTCGCCGTGGTCGCGGTGTACATCGCGGGCCTGTATCAGACGTACCTGACCCAGGGCAAGGCGCTCGAGCTGGGGCTCGCGGTCGCGGTGCTGGGGCCGCTTGGCGACCTGTTCGAGTCGGTGGTCAAGCGGGACGCCGGCGCGAAGGACGCCGGCACGCTGTTCGGTCCGCACGGCGGAATCCTCGACCGCGTCGACAGCGCCCTTTTCACCGTTGTGGTCGGGTACTACGTCTGGCTGTCGGTCGTTCACTGAAAATTTAGTCCCGTCCGCCCCTAGACTGGACCCTCGTGCCCCGGCGCGTTGCGATCCTCGGTTCCACCGGCTCGATCGGCTGGCAGGCGCTCGACGTCGTGGAGCGCTCGGGCGGCGAGCTGACCGTGGTGGCGCTGAGCGCTGCGAGTTCCTGGGAGTCGCTGCTCGAGCAGGCCGAGCGCCACGGGGTGCGCAGGGTCGCGCTGGCCGATCCCGACGCCGCGGCTCGAGCCAGCGAGGCGTGGACGAGGGGAGAGGTGCTGGCCGGGCCCGACGGCGTGGTCCGCCTGATCACCGAATGCGAGTGCGACATGGTCCTGAACGCAATCGTCGGCTCGGCCGGGCTGCTCCCGACCGTGGCTGCGCTGGCCGAGGGCATCGATCTCGCACTCGCCAACAAGGAGTCCCTCGTGGTCGGTGGGGAGCTCGTGACCGCGCTGGCGCAGGCCACGGACGCCGCGATCATCCCGGTTGACTCCGAGCACGCCGCCCTGCATCAGCTGCTGGCCGGGGAGCGTCCCGGGACGGTCGACCGTCTGATCCTGACCGCCTCAGGGGGCCCGTTCCGCGGCCTCAAGCGCGAGGACCTCGAGCAGGTCACGACCGAGCAGGCGCTCGCGCACCCCACCTGGGCGATGGGGGGCAAGATCACGATCGACTCCGCGACGCTGATGAACAAGGGCCTCGAGCTGATCGAGGCCCATCACCTGTTCGGCACGCCGTACGAGCAGATCGACATCGTCGTGCACCCGCAGTCGATCATCCACAGCCTGATCGCGCTGTGCGACGGTGCCACCCTGGCCCACATGGGCTACCCCGACATGCGGGTGCCGATCTCCTACGCGCTGAACCACCCCGAGCGGGTCGACGTGCCCGTCCGCCCGCTTGATTTGGTGTCCGTCGGCGCCCTCACCTTTGAGCCCGTCGACGAGGAGACGTTCAGCTGCGTCCGGCTGGCCCGCGAGGCGGCAAAGGCCGGGGGGACGGCACCGTGCGTCATGAACGCCGCGAACGAGGTCGCCGTACACGCGTTCCTCGCCGGGCGTCTTCGCTTCCTCGACATCGCCGCTGTGATCGAGAAGACCCTCGCACGGCTGCCGTCAGAGCCGGTGCACTCGTTTGACTCGCTCACCGAGGCCGACGGACAGGCGCGCCGGATCGCCGGCGAGCTCGTGGCCGAGCGCGCCGTCGCGTAAGCGCTCTTACCGAGGTCTCATCCAGGCCTGCCACACTGGACCCGGATGTCGTACGTCCTTGCCTTTCTGGGGTTCGTCGCGCTGATCATCCTCCACGAGGCCGGCCATTTCACGGTGGCCAAGGCGGTGGGGATGCGCGTGGAGCGCTTCTCGCTCTTCATGGGGCCGCTGCTGATCAAGTTCCGGCGCGGTGAGACCGAGTACGGCGTCGGCCCGTTGCCGCTGGGTGGCTACGTGAAGATCACCGGGATGAACCCGAACGAGGACATCCCGCCCGACGTGGTGCACCGCGCCTACTACAACCAGCCGGTGTGGAAGCGTGTCGTGGTGATCCTCGCTGGACCCGCCGTGAACATTCTGATCGCGTTCTTCATCGTGCTGGCGCTGGCGATCGCAGCCGGCCAGGAGGTGCTCAACAAGGATGTGTCCGCGATCGTTAAGGGCACGCCGGCCGCGACGTACCTGCATCCGGGGGATCAGATCGTGTCGGTCGACGGCGTCTCAAGCTCGCCCGACGCGATCCGAAACCAGATCCGCTCCCACCGCTGCGCCGGCTCTGAGGTGAACGGGTGCCTGGCCGCAACCCCCGCCAAAGTCGTCATCAAGCGGGACGGACGCCTCGAGACCCTTGAGATCCGGCCCCGCTACAGCCGCGCCGACAGCGGCATGGAGCTCGGCTTCGAGTACGGCGTGACCACGGTTCCGATCGGCGTGGCGCACGCCGCCTCGATCTCCGTGAGCAACCTGTGGTCGGTCGGCACCCGGACCGTCTCGACGGTGGCGCGGATCTTCGAGCCCCAGGAGCGAAAGCAGCTCCACAGCATCGTCTACGGCTACACCGCGACCCAGGAGTCATTCGCGACCAGCACCACTCAGGCTCTGTGGGTCCTCGCGCTGATCTCGCTCTCGCTCGGGATCATCAACCTCTTCCCGTTCCTGCCACTCGACGGCGGCCACGTGTTCTGGGCTCTGGCTGAGAAGGTCAGGGGCAAGCGGATTCCGTTCGAGGTGATGGAGCGTGCCGGCCTGGTCGGGTTCGCGCTGATCCTGCTCATCTTCGTGATCGGTCTGACCAACGACATCTCGACGCTGTCCGGGCCGGGGATCGGTCTGCATTAGGCCGGCCCGCCGGAGCCAGACCGCGATCAGGCCCGCGGCCGCGGCCAAAGCGAGAAAGATCGTGCGGAAGCTCGTGTGCGCGATCGCGAGCGAACCGGCCGCCTGCATCGGCGCCTGAGGTCCGAACAGCGCCAGCGAGATCACAGCAGACACCCGCCCCTGCAGCCCAATCGGCGTCGCGCGTTGGGCGAGGGACAGAACGGCCAGGAATACGAAGGGCAACGAGAAGCCGAGCACCAGCGAGCCGATGACCGCGCTTGGAAGCCAGCCCGTGGCTCGGAGGAGCTCGCCCACCGCGAAATTGACGAGACCTGTGATCGCCACGCGCGCTTCGCTCAAGCGGGCGATGAGTCGGGGGCTCCAGACCGCGGCCAGGATCGAGCCGGCACCGAGCAGCGCGGTGAGGACCCCGAGGAAGGCCGGTGGCTCGTGCAGAGCGGCGAGGAGTCCGTACTGCGCCGCGACCCCAAGTCCGGAGATAGCCATGACCCCGGTCGCCGCCACCGCCACACTCCACAACTCCGGCGTAGCCCCGCGAGGTAAAGCCGCGCATTGCGGCGAGCAACTGCGCCGTCTGTCATCCCGGCAGGCTATCACTAGTGAGTCGAAGCGAGTGAGTAAATCTGATGCAAACAATGTGCGATCATGAAGGAGTTCACCGTGCGTCGTGACGCAGTGCTGCATCGCCAAAGCGCTGATAGCTTTAGGCGCCGTACTCGACTGACGAGCTGGAGGAGCAGCATGGACAGCACCACGATCTCGCCGTCGGTAGGGCGGGCTGTGGACGCCCCGACCGTGGGGGAGGCGCTGAGGCGCACCGCGGCCAACCACCCGGACATCGTGGCCGTGCGGACGGCCGATGACGGCGTCTCGCTGACATGGTCTGAGCTGCTAGGGCGCGTCGAGGCGGTCGCGGCAGGCCTGGCCAAGCTCGGGGTTGGCCGGCGCGACACGGTGGCGATCATGCTCGGCAACCGCCCCGAGTTCCACGTGGTCGATCTCGCCGCCGCGCTACTCGGCGCCACGCCGTTCTCGATCTACCTGACTTACCCGCCGGCCGAGATCGAGTACCTGATCCGTGACGCGGCGTGCCGGCTGGCGATCGTCGAGCAGGCGCACGCGGCGACACTCCTCGAGGCGCGCAAGGGGCTGCCCGAGCTCGAGCACGTGATCGTGGTGGACGGCGACCCCCCGGCGGGAACGACCTCGCTGGCCGAGCTGGAGGCATCCAATGCCGAGTTCGATCCGGGCACCGACTTGCCCGAGATAAGCCCGGACGATCTCGTCACCCTGATCTACACGTCGGGCACGACCGGGCCCCCGAAGGGGGTTCAGCTGTCCCACCGCAACGTGATGGCCGCGGCTCAGGGGGTGGAGGAGACGATCGGCTTCGGCCCCGGCTCGCGGGTGATCTCGTGGCTGCCGGCGGCCCACATCGCCGAGCGCATGGCCCACCACTACATCCCCGTCATCTTCGCCGGCACCGTCACCTGCTGCCCGAACCCGCGGGAGGTGGTCTCTTACCTGCCCCAGGTCCGGCCCACCTGGTTCTTCGCCGTGCCTCGCATCTGGGAGAAGCTCAAGGCCGGGCTCGAGGCGATGCAGGCAGCTGCGCCCGAGGAACAGCAACGCCCGATCAGGGAGGCGCTCCAGGCCGCGATCGAGCGGCTTCGGCTCAGGCAGCGAGGCGAGCCCGTCCCGGCCGAGCTCGAGGAGAAGGTCGCCCAGGCCGACGCGCAGATGTTCTCCAAGCTCCGCGAGATGCTGGGATTCGACCAGGCCGTCGCGCTCAACGTCGGCGCGGCGCCTACCCCGGTCGACGTGCTCGAGTTCTTCAACGCGCTCGGGATCGAGCTCGGGGAGCTGTGGGGCATGTCGGAGACGTGCGGCGCCGGCGCCCACAATCGGCCGGGCCAGGTCAAGCTGGGCACGGTCGGACCCGCCTCACCCGGCGTCGAGCTGAAGATCGCCCCCGACGGCGAGCTGCTCGTGCGAGGCGACTGCGTGATGCTCGGCTATCGCGGTGCGCCCGACAAGACGGCCGAGGCCCTCGACGCCGACGGCTGGCTCCACACCGGCGACATCGGCTCGATCGACGAGGAGGGCTATCTGTCGATCGTCGACCGCAAGAAGGAGATCATCATCAACTCGGCCGGCAAGAACATGTCGCCGGCCAACATCGAGGCGGCGATCAAGAGCGCGAGCCCGCTGATCGGGCAGGCCGTCTGCATCGGCGACCGCCGGCTGTACAACACCGCGCTGATCGTCCTGGACGCCGACTACACGCCCCAGTGGGCCACTCGGCAGGGGATCGACGTGGACGCGTTCGAGGACCTGGCGCACGAGCAGCCGGTCATCGCCGCGGTGCAGGAGGGGATCGATCAGGCCAACGAGCACCTGTCCCGCGTCGAGCAGATAAAGAGGTTCACGATCGTCCCGGGCGACTGGGTGCCGGGCGGCGACGAGCTGACGCCGACGATGAAGTTGAAGCGGGTGCCGATCACGGCCAAGTACGAGGCCGAGATCGAGGCCATGTACGCCTAACCCGAGGCTATGGACACGGTGCGGCTGTAGACGGTCGAGCCGCTCACGCCGGGCGAACCCGCCGGATAGCTATAGGCCAGCCTGACCCTGCCGCTCGCCGGGAACCGCAGGCGCACATCGAAGTAGCAGTTGTTGGGGTTGGCGATCGTCACGGTCGCGACCGGAACGTAGGGTCCGTGCGACCCCGGCGCGAACTGGATCTGCGCCGTCTGCGCCTCGCCGGTGTCGAAGATCGCGTAGCGCGCCGGGCGCACGCAGCCCCAGACCTCGAGCGAGCGCCCGCGTCGCGTCGAGGTCACCGGAAGGTACAGCGGTAGCCGGTAAGCAGCGTAGGTCGGCTTGGGCCTGCCGTTCGAGAACAGCAGGCCGCTCGAGAACCCGCCGTCGCCCTGATTGGTCGCGTCGGGTGGCGGGTCATACAGCAGGTACTGCATCGTCGAGGCGACGCGCGGCTGCTTCCAGCTCAGGTACTCAGCCCAGTTGATGTAGTAGGCGGCGGTCGCCGGGGACACATAGCGCTTGGCATTCGGCGGGTGGGTGATGTATCCGTACTCGGTGTCGTAGATGGGAAAGCGCTCGTGTGACCCGTACACCTGCTGCAGCCGGTCGAGCTCGTGCTCGAGGTTCCCGAGCTGCGAGAACGGCGCGTCGTTTGAATCGTGCGAAGAGTCCAGTGAGGGCGGCAGATTGTTGTCCGGGTAGGGGTGATCGGCGAAGGCGCTGGCAGCGAACAGCCCGGGGTTCTGAGCCCGGAACTGATGCGAGCCGGCCGCGGTCGCCGGGCAGCCGACGGCTCGCGCGGGCGCACCGCGGAGCTCCCGGTTCCAGGCGTCTACGCAGTACAGCGTGCGCAGGAATGTGAGCGGCTTGGTCTGCCCGAAGTCGCCCGGTAGTCCCGCCGGATGGCTCGGCGTGGCCCGCCCGCTCAGGCCGCGCGCAGCCACCTCCCCGATCAGGATCGTGTCGGTCGACGGGCTGTGGCCGGTGGCGACCAGCGCGTTCCACGCGGCATCGAGCAGCCTGCGGTACATGCCGGGCGCGACCGACACGGTCGAACCATGGACCGCCTGCGGCCCAAGGTCCTCCCCGAAGTTGGGCTCGTTCCACAGCCCCCAGACGCTCACCCGCGGGAGCGTCGCCGTCTCGCCCGGTGGGACGTAGGTCCCGCTGTAGCGCTCGCCCACGGCGTGCACGAACTGGCCGAAGTCCCCGGCCGAGGGCCGCCAGGCCCAGAATGGGTTGTCGATCGCCACGACGGGGGTTCCGGGACCCTCCGCCCAGCGGGGCGCGCCACCGCTCACGGTGAAGTCGACCCGCATGCCCGCGGCCGCCGCGATCTTGACGATCTCGTCGTACGGAGCCCAGTTGGCAGCTGGGTAGTCAGCTGGGTCAGTCCCGGCGAATCCGGGCGGGACGGTGCGGCTCGTCGGCGCCGGCGCGAGGAGCGCCCAGTCGACGATCACGCGGACCATGCTCGCGCCGAGCGCGCGGAACGTGCTCAGCGTCTCCTGTGGGTCCTTCAGGACCCACACCGGGTCCTGAAGGATCGATACCTGCTGGGGGGAGGCGGTTGCCGGCGCGGGGCGACCGAAGACGACGCTCGCGAGCACGGCAAAGCCCACCGCCACCACCAGCATCCGGAGCAGCCGCGGTCTCATACCGGCTCCAACCCTCCCGCGGGGGCCGGGTTGCGCCCGGCCGCGGTCAGTGGACCGTGACGCGGATGGTCCGGCCGACGACGATGGCGCCGTTGCCGAGCAACGCGTCGCCGGGTGGGTAGGTGTAGACGAGCCGCACGCTGCCGCTCGATGGGAACGTCACCTGGACGTCGAAGTAGCAGCTATCGCCTCGGCCGATCGTGACCGTCTGGATCGTCGTGAACTGATTGCTCGATCCCGGAGCGAACTCGATCTGGCCCGTCTGCGGCTCGCCGGTGTCGAGCACGCCGAACGTCGCGGGCCGGACGCATCCCCACACCTGAAGCGAGCGGCCTGCGCGCGTCGTCGTCGTCGGCAGGTACAGGGGCAGGCGCCAGGCGTAATAGGTCGCCTTCTGCATGCCCGTCCAGGTCAGCAGGCCGCTGGCGAAGCCGCCCCAGTCGTTACCCCGCGTCGGACGCTCGATGTCGTACAGGAGGTACTGGTCGAACGAGAGCAGCCGCGAGTTGCGCCAACTGATGTACTCCGCCCAGTTGATGTATCCAGCGGCCACGGCCGGCGAGGTGTAGTACACCTTCGTGCTGTGGACGTCCGGGTCGGGGTTGTGCTTGGGCGGCGCGGTGATGTAGCCGAACTCGGTGTCGTAGATCGGAAAGCGGGTGCTCGACCCGTACACCCCGACCAGCCGATCCAGCGCGCGAGTGAGGTTGCCGATCACCCCGAGTGAGGTGTAGTCGCGGGTCGAGAGGTGGTTGACCGGATCCGGATTGAGCTCGTGGTTGGGGGGATACCACCGCATGTAGGGGTGATCGGAGACGCCGCTGGCCTCGAACAGGGCCGGGTTCTGGGCCCGGAACGCGCGCGAGCCCGCCGCCGTGGTCGGGCAGCCCCGCATCCGAGCCGCGGCCCCCCGCAGCTCGTGGTAGTTCGAGTCAACGCAGTACAGGTTGCGCAGGAAGTCGAGCGGGGTCATGCCCGAGAAGACGCCCCAGTAGCTCTCGCCGCGAGGCGCGAGCTCGCCGAACAGAATCGTGTCGGTCGAGGTCGTGTGACCCGTCGCCAGCAAGCCGCTCCAGGCAGCATCGACCAGGTTGCGGTACATCCGCGGGCTGTTCTCGATGGTGAGGTGCCCCGGGACGCCCTGCGGGGCGAGGCTCGGCCCGTAGTCGGGCTCGTTCCAGACCGACCAGAAGCCGACGCGGGGCAGATCGCTGGGGTTGCCCGGGTCCATTGCATCGGTGACCGGGTCGTAGTCACCGCTGTATCGCGTTCCGACCGCCCGCACGAACGCCCCGAAATCGGCCGCGTTCGGCTCCCAGCTCAAGTTGTCGTTGCCGGCCGGTCGCCCGGGACCCATCGCCCAGCGCGGCTCGCCGCCCATCAGGTCGAAGTCGACCGTGATGCCGTCCGCGTTCGCGTCGGTGACGATCTCGTCCCACAGCGCCCAATTGCCGGCCGGATAGGCGGCCGGGTCAGTCGCGTTGAAGCCGTGCGGCGGCTGCTTTGAGTTCGGGTTGGGAGCGATCACGTACCACGGCACGGACACGCGCACGACCTGCGCGCCGAGCAGCCGCATCCGAGCAAGGGTCCCCGCTGGATTCGTGTCGAGACGTGGATCGTCCTGGAAGATCGAGATCTGGCTGGTCGACGCGCGCGCCTGCGTGGCTCCGACCAGCGCGAGGATCGCCGCGAGGCTCATCGCGAGCATTGCCGCCGTCGTCCACCGACGAAGCGCCAGCCGCATCTACTTGACCGTCACTCGCTGGGTGCGGCTGTACACGGTGTCGCCCTCACGCGGATTGAGTTGCACGCCGGGGCCGAGCATCGGGTCCTTGCTCGGATAGGTCCACGCCAGCCTGACCGACCCGCTGGCCGGGAACGACATGTGCACGTCGAAATAGCCCCGCGAGCTCGTGATCGTGACGGTCCGCAACGTCGTGAACGCCCCCCGGGAACCCCGTTGGAATTGGATCTGCACCCGTTGCGGAGCGCCGGTGTCGAGTTGCGCGTAGTGGGCCGGTCGCACGCATCCCCAAACCTCGAGGCTTTGGCCGCGTGACTTCGCGGTGGTGTTAGGGAGGAACAGAGGCATCCGGTACGCGTCGTAACCCGGTTTGCGCAGCCCGCCGTAGAAGATCAAGCCGCTCGCGAAGCCGCCGTACTCGGGCGCCAGGCGCGGGTTGGGGTCATACAGCAGGTACTGCATCGTCGAGGCGATGCGCGGGTTGCGCCAGGAGATGTATTCGGCCCAGTTGATGTAGTAGGCCGCGGTCGTTGGCGAGACGAATTTGCTGGTCGGGTTCAGCGCCGTCAGTTCGTGATTCGGCGGGTTGGTGATGTAGCCGTACTCGTTGTTGTAGATCGGGAACCGCTTGCCCGACCCGTACACCCGCTGGATCCGGTCGAGCATGCTGGCGAGGCGAGGGAGCTCGCTGAATTCGGTGTAGTCGGGGTCGGTCGAGCTGGCCACGGTCGGCGGCAGGTTGACCGGATACGGATGGGTCGCGAAGCCCGACGCGTTGAACAGGGCGGGGTTGGCGGCGCGGAACCCGCGCGATCCCGCCGCGCTGGTCGGGCAGCCGACCAGGCCCGCCGCACCGCCGCGCAGCTCCTTGTAGGTGGCGCTGACGCAGTACAGGGTGCGGATGAACTGAAGCGGCTTGGTGGCGGCGAAGTTGCCGGGGAGCCCCTGGGGAAGACTGCGGCTGCCGGGTGCCTCCTGTCCACGGGCGTCGAGGTTGCCGATCAGGATCGTGTCGCGGCCGTGCCCGGTGCTCTGCAGGCCGCTCCACCCGGCGTTCAGCAGGCTTCGGTACATCGGCGCGGCGGTAGGCACGCTCGAGCCCTTGATCGCCTGCGGCGCGAGGTCCCCACCGAAGTTGGGCTCGTTCCAGATCTCCCAGAAGCTCACGCGGGGAAGGTCGTTCGGATCGCCCGACATGGTCTCATCGAGGGTCGGGTCATACGTTCCGCTGTAGCGCGTTCCCACCGCCTGCGCGAACTGCTTGAAAGCCGCGGCCGAGGGCTTCCACTGACCCAGGCCTCCAGGCGAGGGCTGGCCGCCGCCGGCGGCCCACGGCGGGGCCGGCCCGGTGAGGGAGAAATCGACGGTGATGCCGTCCTGGCGGGCGTCGGTGACGATCGTGTCGTAGGGGGCCCAGTTCGCGCTCGGATAGGAGGCGGGATCCGTCGGGTCAAAGCCCGGCGGGCGCGGTGTTGGAGCGACGAGATTCCACTGCAGCGAGACCCGCACCACATTCGCCCCCAGGTCGCGAATCTGCTGGAGCGTCTGCGCCGGGTTCGCCAGCATGTGGGGGTCGTCCTGGAAGATCTCGTACTGCCCGGTGCTGGCGCGGGCCTGGGTCGGTGCGTGCAGGAGGCAGATCGCCACCACGCCAAGCGTGGCCAGCGTCGCGTCGCGAACTCGGGGGATCAATCGCATTGCAGAAGACAACAGGCCGGGTGGGGGTAAGTTGCGCCCGGTCGAGGTCGGGAAACGAACACCGCGCCCCGGTGCTCGCGCCCGTCACCGGCACACGAGCGAGGACGCACGCGTCGCCAGGCAGACTGCGCGCAACGTTAGCGGACTAGCCAATCGTGATCGCGACCGTCCGGCTGTGGATCTCAGACCCATGGTGGGGATAGGACCACGAAATCCGCACGTTGCCGCTCGAGGGGAAGCTCGCGACCGTGTCGAAGTAGCCGTACGCATCGGTCAGCTGCACGCGTTTGAGGGTCTTCCACGACTGTCCCGGAGCGGACTGGAACTGGATGCTCGCGAACTGAGGCTCGTGCGGCCCTAGCATCGCGTAGTGGGCCGGGCGCACACACCCCCAGACCTGGAGGTCCTGCCCGGACTTCGCCGCGGTGACCGGCATGTAGATCGGCATCCGGAACGCCTGGTAGAGCGGCACCTTGTGAGCGCCGTTGTAAAACTCGATGCCGGTGTCGAACATGCTCGGCGGAGGGGGATCGGCCAGCAGGTACTGATCCCAGGAGACCACTCGTGGGTCCCGCCAGCTGATGTACTCGGCCCAGTTCTCGTAGTAGGCCGCCTTAGCCGGGCTGATCGCGCGCAGCGCCTTTTCTGGCGGGTTGGTCTGGTAGCCGAACTCTGTGTCGTACAGGGGAAAGCGATAGCTCGAGCCGTAAGCCGCCAGCGCACCGTCCAGTGTGCGCTCGAGCACGGGGAGCTGGGGCAGGTCGGCGTAGTTGGCACCCAGGCCGTCCGGTGCGGTCGGCACATTCGGCGGCACCTGACCCTGTGGATACGGGTGGAAGGCGAAGCCGGCGGCGTCGAACAGCCCAGGGTTATCCGCGCGGAAGGCCTTGGAGGCGGCGGTGCTGGTGGGGCACCCGCGCAGCGCAGCGGCGTTCCCGGTGAGTGGATGCAGGTTCCCATCCACGCAGTAGAGGGCTCGGATGAACTGGAGTGGAACCATGCCCGAGAAGTTGCCCGGAAGCCCGGGACCGGTCTGCCCGCGCGGGGCGATCTCCCCGATCAGCACCGTGTTGCCGGCGTGGCCGGTCGCCTGCAGGGCCGACCAGGCCGCGTCGAGCAGCGCGCGGTACGTGGCCGGAGACGACTCGACGCTCGAGTTGTCGATCGCCTGGGGGCCTAACTGCTGGCCGTAGTTCGGCTCATTCCAGATCGACCAGAAATGCACCGCGGGCAGTGGCGAGGAGGCTCCGGGTGGCGTGTAGCGGCCGCTGTAGCGCGCGCCGACCGCGGTGACGAATAGCCCGAACTCCTTCGCCGACGGCTCCCAGGAACCGAGGAAGTTGGCGGCGGTTCCCGCGGGCACTCCGGGACCGGTCGCCCACAACGGCGCCGGCGCCTCGAGCGCCAGGTCGAGGCCGATGTGGCGGGCGGCGGCATCCCGGACGATCGTGTCGTACGGGGCCCAGTTCGCAGCCGGATACGCCACCGGCGATGAGGCGTCGAAGTGCGGTCGGCTCCGTGACAGCGCGTCCGGCGCCAGATACCCCCAGGGCATGAACACCTTTACGTCGTCGACGCCGAGGCGCTTGAGCTGGTCGAGCGTCGGGCCGGGGTTGGAGAACAACTCCGACTGGGCCTCAAAGATCGTCTGGAGCGGCGCGGTTCGCGTCGGCACCTGCACGGTGCTCTTCACGGTGCTGCCGCCGCCGCAGCCGCCCACCGCGAGCGCGGCGACGGCGACGAGTGCCGCGGCCAGCAAGCCGAGCGTCAGCACCCTTCGGCGGGGTGTGAGGAAAAACGACATCGAGGGATCTGAACGGGTTAAACGGTTTGCGCTGACGACAGTCGCGGGGGAGGGTTCGCGTTCAATCCCCGCTCTACAATGCGCGCGGATGCTTGTCCCGGCCCGCTCGGACGCCGCAGTGGCGGCCCGGACCTTCAGGGCGCTGAGAGTAGCAAGCAGACCGGCCGAAACATGGCTGCTCGTAGGGATTGTCGGGGTGGCGGCCGTCGTTCGGTTCGCGACGCTGGGCACACAGAGTTACTGGTTCGATGAGGCCCAGGCCGCCCACGAGCTCCACCTGTCGTTCGGGTCGATGCTCAGCTCGTTCAATGCCGTCGAGACGGCTCCGCCTCTGTACTTCGTCGTCGGCTGGGTGTGGGTTCACCTGTTCGGAAACGGCGCCGTGGCGCTGCGATCGCTGTCCGCGCTGGCCGGCACGGCGCTCATCCCGATCGTCTACCTAGCCGGGCGCGAGCTCGTGTCGAGCCGCGCCGGGCTCCTGGCCGCCGCGTTCGCCGCGGTCAATCCCTTCATGGTCTGGTATTCGCAGGAGGCCCGCGAGTACATGCTCGTGGCCGCTTTCTGCGCCGCCTCGCTGCTCTGGTTCGCGCGAGCCCGGCAGGACCCCTCGAGGCGTAACGTCGCCTGGTGGGGGGTGTTCTCGGCGCTGGCGCTGCTGACCCACTACTTCGCCGTCTTCCTCGTGGCGCCCGAAGCCCTGTGGTTGCTCTACACGGCGCGCAACCGGGCGATCACCGCCGCCGTCGCGGCGCTGGCGGTCATCGAACTCGCGCTCGTCCCGCTGCTGGTCGGGCACGCCACGCACTCGTTGCTGGGGTTCATCACCCAGACCCCGCTGCGCATCCGACTCCAAGCCGTTCCGATCGCGTTCGGGCTGGGACCGCCGTTCGAGGGCACGCTGATGAGCGCGGGGCTGATCGGCGCGGCGATCCTCGCCGCGATCGTGATCGTGCTGTTGATCGTCGGTGCCGACACGGACGAGTTGCGCGGCGCCGGCGTGGCCGCGGTGCTCGCCGCGTGCGTTCTGCTCCTGCCGATCCTCGCCGCGCTGCTCGGAAAGGACTTCTATCTCGAGCGCGCGGTGATCGCCGCCTGGGTGCCGCTCGCGATCGTGGTGGCGGCCGCGTGCACCACGCGCCTGCGCCTTCCCGGCGCTGTTCTGGCGACGATCCTGCTCGCCGGATCCGCCTACGGCCTGATCAAGATCGACAGCGATGCCGCGTATCAGCGGCCGGACTGGCGGGGCGTGGCAAGCGCGCTCGGCGCCCCTCGAGGGCAGCGCGCGATCATCGCCTACGACGGGAGGCTCGCCGCCGACCCGCTGAGCCTGTACCTACAGGGCGTGCCGTGGAACCAGCCCACCGGCCCCGTCTCGGTCCACGAGGTCGACGTGGTCGGGTACCCCTGGCAGGTGCTGAGCGATCCGCTCCCGTCGGGTTACAAGCTGATCGCCAGCAAACGCGTGAACGATTACGTGGTGGATCGGTTCTCCGTCGCGCAGGGGCTGGATTTGACGCCGCCGGCGATCGGCGCACTCGGCCCGAAGCTGCTCGGCCCAGGCCCATCGCAAGTCGCGGTGCTCGTGCAGCGGGCGCCTTCATCGCCCCCGGTGTGATCCTCATCCTGCACAACCGCTACCGCGCGCTCGGGGGGGAGGAGCGGGCGGTCGCCGACCTGGCCGCGCTGCTCGCCCGCCGGGGCCACCCGGTCGAGGTGCTGGAGCGCTCGAGCCAGGGGCTGCGCCCGGCGCAGGCCGCAGCCGGGCTGCTCGCCGGCGGCCGCGACCCGGAGGAGATCGCCCGCGCGGTCCGTGAGCACGGCGTACGCGTCGTGCACGCCCACAACATCCACCCGCTGCTCGGCTGGCGCGCGCTCGCCGCGGCCCGCGCGGCCGGGGCGAGGACCGTGCTCCATCTCCATAACTTCAGGCTGTTCTGCGCGATCGGCATCGCCTACCGCGACGGGGCGCCGTGTTTTCGCTGCCGGCGCGGCCGGACGGCGCCCGGGCTGCGCCTGCGCTGCCGCGGGTCGCTGCCGGAAGCCGCCGTGTACGCTGCCGCGCTTCGCCGGCAGCAGCCGCGGCTGTTCGACCACGTCGACCAGTTCGTGGCCGTGAGCGAGTCGCTCGCGATCCACCTGCGCGACTTGGGCCTGCCGCCTTCGTTAACCGCCACGTTGCCCAATTTCATCCCAAATCAGGAGCTTTCCTCAGATTCGCGCGCCGGCGAGGGAGAGTTCGCGCTCGCTGCGGGTCGCCTCACCGAGGAGAAGGGTTTCGACACGGCGATCGCGGCGGCCGGGACGGCGGGAGCTCCGCTCGTCATCGCCGGCGCCGGTCCCGACGAGCCCCGCCTGCGTGGACTCGCGACGGCGAGCGGCGCTGAGGTGCGCTTCGCCGGGCGCCTCGAGCCTTCCGCGCTGGCCGATCTACGCCGGCGGGCGGCGGTGGTGCTCGCGCCGTCGCGCTGGGAGGAGCCGTGCCCCTATTCGGTGCTCGAGGCGCTCGCCGCCGGCGTGCCGGTGCTGGCCTCCGACCGCGGAGGGCTCCCCGAGCTTGTAGGCGAGGACGCGACCGTGCCTGCGACGGACGGCGCCGCCTGGGCTTCGCGTTTGTCCGAGCTCTGGCGGACCCCTCGGTTGCGGGCCGAGCGCGGAGCCCAAGCGCTCGAGCGCGCCCGCGAGCGGTTCGGCGAGGACCGCTACTACGACCGCCTGATGGGCCTCTATGAACAGGTTTCCCCATAAGCTTCCGCCGATGATTCGACGGGCGATCACTCTGCTCGCGCTCGTCTGCGCGCTGTCGTTGGCGGTGCCGATGGTGGCCGGGGCCGCGACGAGCGGGACGCCCTCCCAGGCGATCAGCGACTGTAACGCCCACGACCGGCTCACGGCTTACTACTCGCCGAGCGTCCTGCGGGCTGCGCTGGCCCAGATGCCCTCGGACGTCAAGGAGTACACCGACTGCTACGACGTGATCGAGCAGCAGCTGTTCAAGGAGCTCGGGAAGCCGGCCTCCGGCAACGCCACCGCGCCGTCGAGTTCGAGCAGCTCGTTCCTGCCGACGTGGCTGATCATCGTGATCGTCGTGCTGGCGCTGGCGGCGATCACCTTCGGGGCGATCGCGATCCGGCGGCGCTCCGGCGGCGGGCCGGGAGCGGGTGGGCCGCCCGACGCGGGCAGTGGGCCGCCCGACGCGGGCGGGGGACCGCCGGCCGCGCCCGCTACCTGACGGTTACGGACTGCGTGCGGCTGTAGACCGTTCCGCCGCTCAGCAGCGGGTCGCCGACCGGGTAGGTCCAGGCGAGCCGGACGGCCCCGCTGCTCGGGAAGGCCAGGTGCACGTCGAAATAGCCCCTGGGGTTGGTGATCGCGACCGTGTCGATCACCTGCCATGCCCCGGTTGAGCCGGCCTGGAACTCGATCTGGACGCTCTGGGCCTGGCCGGTGTCGAGGCTGGCGTAGCCCGCCGGGCGCACGCCGCCCCAAACCTCGACCTGCTGGCCGGAGTTCATCGTCGTGGTCGGCAGGAACAGCGGCATCCGGTAAGCGTCGAAGCCCGGCTTGGGCGACCCATCGGGGTTGATCAGCCCGGTGTCGAAGTACACCGGTGGCGGCTGGTCCATCAAGCCGTACTGGGAGTAGCTGTACGTCCGCGCCTGCTTGTAGCTCAGGTATTCCGCCCAGTTCATGTAGTAGGCGGCCGTGGTCGGGTTGATCCCCTCATGCGGGTCGGGCGGGATCGTCCGGAAGCCGTACTCGGTGTTCCAGATGGAGAGGTGCGTACGCGAGCCGTACACCCCGTTCAGCCGGTCCAGTGTGCGGGCCAGGCGCGGGAGCTCGGGCAGGTCGGCGAAGTCGGGGTCGCTCCGGCCGGTGCACAGCTTAGTCCCGCATAGGTGCAGCGGCTCGTTCGGGGGCGTGACCTCCTCGTAGGGATGCTCGGCGAACCCGCTGGCGGAGAACAGAGCCGGGTTCTGGCCGCGGAAGGAGCGCGAGCCGGCTGCCGTGGTCGGGCACCCCTGAGCCACGGCCACGGAGCCGCGCAGCTCGTGGTAGCTCGAGTCGACGCAGTAGAGCGAGCGCAGGAAGGTGCCCGGTTTCATGTTCGAGAACACGCCCCAGGCGTTTTCGCCGGCCGGCGTCAACTCGCCGAACAGGATCCGGTCAGTTCTGGTGCGATGACCGGTCGCCTGAAGCGCACTCCAAGCGGCATCCAGGATGCCACGGTAAAGACGCGGGCTATTCGGTGTCGACTGATGCGTGCCGGTTCCCTGGGGACCGAGGTCGTAGCCGTAGTTCGGCTCGTTCCAGATCGACCAGAAGCTGATCCGCGGCAGCGGGCTGGTCGATCCGGCCGGCTTGTAGGCGCCGTCGTAGCGCGTGCCGACCGCTTTGACGAAGTAGCCGAACTGCTTCGCCGAGGGCTCCCAATCGGCGAGGAAGTAGCCGGTCGTCCCCTTTGGCGCGCCCGAGCCGGTCGCCCATAGCGGCGCCGGTCCGTTCAGCGTGAAATCGAGGCTGATGCCGTCGGCGGTCGCATCCCGATCGATCTCGTCATAGATCGCCCAGCCGGAGGCCGCGTAGGCCGCCGGGTTGGTGGCGCTGAAACCCTTGGGCTCGGTCCTGGAGGTCGGTCTTGGCGCGATTTCGCTCCAATTCACGTTAACCCGGACTCGCTGGACACCGAGGTCGCGCAGCGTCTGGAGGGTTCCGACCGGGTTGGCCATCAGCTGTGGGTCGTCCTGGAAGATCGACTCCTGGGTCGTGGAGGCGGCGGCGGGAGCGGCCTGGAGTGCGGCGGCGCTGAGCACGGCCGCGGCGAGGGGGAGGAAGCGTGTGATTCTGGGCACGAGGGCTCCAACTACCCGCGGGCTCCGAAGTTGCGCCCGTCAGCTGCGGCGCAACCCCGGCGCGAGGCAGTGCATCCGTGGCTCCGCCCGCGGGGCAAATTCCAGCATTCCGGATGCCTGCTCACGGTGGCGCAGGATTCTGCCTATTGGGGAGGCGGAATCCTGCATTCCGGATCCGGCCGACGTGGAATGCTGGAATTTGCCCCGTTCGCGGAAGGAGCGGGCGTGCGGGTGTAGCCCTGACCGGCCCTTCACATCACGGCGCGTCACCGGCTCTACACTCGCGGCATGGCCTCAGAACGGCAGATCCAGGTCGGCGGCGTACCGATCGGCGGCGGCGCCCCGGTCGCGGTCCAGACCATGACCAAGACCGAAACCGCCGATCTCACGGCGACGATGGATCAGATCCGGCGTGTGGCCGAGGCTGGCGCCGACATCGTCCGGTGCGCCGTCCCGCGCGAGAAGGACGTCGACGCCCTCAAGACGATCGTCCGGCAGTCGCCGATTCCGGTGATCGCCGACATCCACTTCAACTACACCCTGGCCCTGAAATCGCTCGACGCGGGCGCTCACTGCGTCCGTCTGAACCCCGGCAACATCGGCGGCCCCGACAAGGTAGCGCTGGTGACCCAGCGCGCCAACGAGCTCGGGACGCCGCTGCGGATCGGGGTCAACTCGGGCTCGCTCCCTGCTCACCTGCGCGAGCTGGAGTTCGAGAACCCGGTCGAGGCGCTCGTGACCGCCGCGGTCGAGTTCGTCGAGCTGATGGAACGCCTGGATTTCACGAACTTCAAGGTCTCGATGAAGTCAACCAGCGTCCCCAACACGATCGCCTCCAACCGCCTGCTGTCCGAGCGGATCCCGTATCCGCTGCACCTGGGGGTCACCGAGGCGGGCACCAAGTGGTCGGGCTCGCTCAAGTCGGCGGTCGGTCTCGGCACGCTGCTGGCCGACGGCATCGGCGACACGATTCGGATCTCGCTCTCGACCTTCCACGCCGAGGAGGAGGTCAAGGTCGCCTGGGAGATCCTCAAGGCGCTCAAGCTGCGCGAGCGGGGCCCGGTGCTTATCGCCTGCCCAACCTGCGGCCGTCTCCAGTTCGACATGGACAGCGTGGTCGCCGAGGTCGAGCGCCGCCTGGAGCAGTACGACGACCCGATCGAGGTCTCCGTGCTCGGGTGTGCCGTCAACGGGATCGGCGAGGCCCGTCACGCCGACTTCGGGATCACCGGCGCCAAGGACGCGGGGGCGATCTACTCCAAGGGCCAGATGATCCGCAAGGTCAAGACCGAGAATCTGGTCGACGAGCTGTTCGCCGAGATCGACAAGTACTACGCCGCCGGCAAGCGCGTGGTCCGCGACGAGCGCGACGTAGCCGAAGCCGAGCAGTGGCTGTCCGAGAACGAGGACGCGACCGCCATGACCCCCGAGCGCATGGCGGCGATGGAAGCCGCCGCGGTCGCGCTCGACGAAGAGACCTCACCCGTCGCCGGCCGCCGCTTCACCCGCGCGTAGGGTTGTTTTTGGGCCGGCTGCGCCGGCGTCCGTGGGGCCGGGTTCCCCGTCCGGACGGGGTCGCATGGTCCCAGGGACGCCGAGCGAAGCGAGGCCCTAACTACGAGACGGCCGCGTACCCCTCGGCCACCTTCGGCCAGTTGACCACGTTCCACCACGCGTCGAGGTAATCCGGACGTCGGTTGTTATAGGTCAGGTAGTAGGCGTGCTCCCAGACGTCGTTGCCGAGAAGCGGCGTCTTGGCGTCCGAGATCGGGCTGTCCTGGTTGGCGGTCGACAGCAGCGCGAGGCCGGAGCCGTCGTGCACGAGCCACGTCCAGCCGGACCCGAAGCGCTTCACACCGTTGTCCTTGAACTTGGCCTTGAAGTCGTCGAACGAGCCGAACGCAGCGTCAATCGCCGCGCGCAGGTCGCCGTCGGGCTCGCCGCCGCCGTTCGGTGACATCCACTCCCAGAACTTCGAATGGTTGGAGTGGCCGCCGGCCTGGTTGCGGACCCCGGCCTGCTTGTCTGAGGGCAGCTTGTCCAGGTTCTTGAGGACCTCATCGACCGGCTTGTCGGCCCATTCGGTGCCCTCGAGCAGGCCGTTGGCGGCCGTCACGTAGGCCTGGTGGTGCTTGTCGTGGTGCAGGTGCATCGTCTGCTCATCGATCGTCGGCGCGAGCGCGTCGTAGTCGTACGGCAGCGGCGGAACTTCATATGCCATCGGGCTGCTCCTTGCATCTGGTTCTCAGGACGTCCGTTCTTGTATCACGCGGGTACCCTTGGCGCTTCGAATGACACGCCTGTCCGACTACTTCCTGCCAACCGAGCGCGAGCCGCCCGCCGACGCCGAGGCGATTTCCCACAAGCTGATGGTCCGCGCCGGGCTGATCCGTCAGGTCGGGGCCGGACTCTGGACGTGGCTGCCGGCGGGCTGGCGGGTGCACCAGCGGGTGGTCCAGATCGTCCGTGAGGAGATGGATGCGATCGGCGGCCAGGAGATGCTGATGCCGGTCCTCCAGCCGGCGGAGCTGTGGCGCCGCAGCGGCCGCTACGAGATCGAGGAGCTGTTCAAGCTCAAGGATCGGCGCAACGCGGATCTGGTGCTCGGGATGACCAGCGAGGAGGTCGTCACCACTCACGTGGCGGCGGCCGTGCGGTCCTACCGCGATCTGCCGCTGATCCTCTACCACTTCCAGACCAAGGAGCGCGACGAGCCGCGGCCGCGCGCCGGCGTGCTCCGGACCCGCGAGTTCATCATGAAGGACTCCTACACCTTCGACCGCGACGCCGAGGGACTCGAGGTCAGCTACCAGAAGCACGTGGTCGCCTACGACCGGATGATGGACCGGTGTGGCCTCGAGTGGTATCGGGTCGAGGCCGACGTCGGGATGATGGGGGGCAGCGGCGCCCACGAGTACATGGCCCCGTGCCCCGCGGGCGAGAACGAAGTCGTGCTCGCGGGCGGTTATGCCTCAAACCTCGAGGTGGCGAGTGCCGACGCCCAGGCCGTCCCGCTCGAGCCCGGGCTCGCGGCACCGCAGATCGTCGCCACGCCGGGGATGACCACGATCGACGCCGTCGCCGGCGCGCTGAGCCTCCCGGCGGGGGCCCTGCTCAAGGCCTTCCCGGTCGTGCTCGACGGCGACGAGATGCGGCTGGTCATCCTGCGCGGCGATCACCGCGTTAACGAGATCAAGCTCGCCAATGCGCTCCGGGCCGACTTCCGGCCCGCTCGCCCCGACGAGATCGAGTCGCGGCTGGGTCCGCCCGGGTACATCGGACCCGTCGGCGCGCAGATGCCGATCCTGCTCGACGAAGGGGTGGCCGAAGGCGCCTACGTCACGGGCGCGAACGAGTCCGACGCCCACCTGCGGGGGGTCGAGCCGGGGCGCGACTTCCCGTACGAGCGCGTCGACGTGCGCACGGTGGTGGTTGGGGACACGATCAACGGCACCGCGATCCGGATCGAGCCGGCGATCGAGGTGGGGAACATCTTCAAGCTCGGGACCCGGTATTCCCTTCCGCTCGGAGCGAGGTATCTCGACGAGTCCGGACAGGAGCAGCTGATCCACATGGGCTGCTACGGCTTCGGGCCGGCGCGCGCCGCGGCCGCGGCGGTCGAGCAGTACGCCGATGAGGCGGGAATCTCCTGGCCCCGATCGATGGCGCCGTTCGACATCGAGCTCGTCACCCTCGGCAAGGAGGGGAGCGAGGAGCGGGTGTTCGCCGACGGCCTCTACGGTGAACTCCAGGAGCTCGGGCTCGAGGTGCTCTATGACGATCGCGATGCCGGGCCGGGGGAGAAGTTCACCGATGCCGAGCTCGTCGGGTGTCCCCTCCGCGTCACCGTCGGGCGCCGGACGCTCGGCTCGGGCGAGGTCGAGGTCCAGCTCCGCCGGGGCCGGGAGAGCACGAGCGTGCTGCTCGACGACGCGGCGGAGGAGATCGCCGCGCTGTGGCGCGGACTGCCCTGACGTCTGGGGGCTATGAGCCCGAACATCAGCAAGCGCCGGCTCTCGGGCTTTGACCGGTCCGGACCCCCGCCCGAGGCGACGACCTCGGGCCACGCGCTCAACCCGTGGACCATCCCGAACGCGGTCGACTACTGCCGGTTGCTCGCGATTCCCGTGTTCCTGATCGTCGCCCTTTCCAGCACCGACGGCCACGACGCGCTTGCCGTGGTGTTGTTCGGGGTGATCGGCTGGTCGGACTACCTCGACGGCTTTCTCGCCCGCCTGACCGGTCAGTACAGCCGTCTCGGGGCGCTGCTCGATCCAGTGGTCGACCGCCTGCTGATCGTCTCCGGGATGGTTGTCTGCTGGCATTTTTCACTGCTGCCGCGGTGGGCGATCGCGGTCGTGATCGCGCGGGAGTTGTTCATGCTCGTCGCGAGTCGCTACGCGCTCTCACGCGGTCTGGACATCCAGATCAATTGGGCGGGACGACTCGGCGTGGCCCCGATCGCCGGAGCACCCTTCTTCGCGATGGCCGGCGTCCACTGGCTGGCGCTGATATTGCTGTACGTTGGAATGGCCTTTGGGCTGATCTCCGCTGCGATGTATGTCAGACGGGGCTCGAGAGAGCTTCGAGCTCGCCGCGAGGACGCTGGAACGGACCAGCCCGAACTCTCAAGCTAAGCTTGAGCCTCGCACTTCGCCCGGTTATACTCGCTCCCTCGCGCACTCGGACCGGAAAGACCCGGAGGATCTGATCTACATGGATACGTTTCCCGACCTGGGCTCACTGACTGATCAGGAGCTGAAGGAGCTCATCAAACAGCTCACCGATGAGGAGATGGAGATCTCCTACCGCCGGCGGATCCTCCACGGCAAGATCGACATTCTGCGGGCTGAGCTGGTCAACCGACTGCGCAAGAAGGACGAGACCGGCGAGCTGGTCATCACCGGCGCCGACGTCCAGCAGCTGACCGACATCCTTGCCGGTCGCGTCCCGGGGTCCGAGTCCGAATAGCCGGCGGTGGCCCAGCACTGCCCAGAGTGCGGCTTTGCCAACGACGACGGCGCCAACTACTGCCAGCGCTGCGGCGCCTTTCTCGCGCAATCGGATCCGCCACCCGGCACGACGACCGCGACGTACAAGCTTGGGGAGACCGGTGAGCTCGAGGAGATCGAGTTGGATGAGGTCATCGAGCGGGGGCCCGCGCTCGTGATCCGCTCCGGGGGTGGGCGCGCCGGTGAGAGCTTCCCGCTCGGCGCCGGACGGGTAACGATCGGCCGCCGCCCGATCTCGGACATCTTCCTCGACGACGTGACCGTCTCCCGCGACCACGCCATCCTGGTCCGCCGCGGGAGCGAGTACTACCTCGACGACTGCGGCTCGCTCAACGGCACCTACGTCAACCGCCGCCGGATCGAGTCTCATCGCCTGACCCATGGCGACGAGCTTCAGGTCGGCAAGTACAAGCTCGCTTTCCTGGCTCGCTGATGGCCACTCCTGAAACCCGCGATCCCGCCGTCGAGCTCCACGATCCAGGGGGCGAGGAGGAGGCCCAGCGGCCCCGCCAGAAGGCGGTCACGATCGGGACCGTGTGCAAGGCCCTGCAACAGGAGTTTCCCGACATCTCGATCTCCAAGATCCGCTATCTGGAGGACCAGAAGCTGCTCGCGCCGCGCCGCACCCAGGGCGGCTACCGGCTCTACACCCAGTCGGACATCCAGCGGCTGCGCACCATCCTGCGCCTCCAGCGTGACGAGTTCCTGCCTCTGCGAGTCATCCGCCAGGAGCTCGCCGGAGGCCGGGCCGAGCGCGAGGTGGCCGCTCCGGCGGCCGACGGCCGGGGCGGCTCGATGCGGCGAGCTTCGGTCTCGACCCGTGATCCGGGGGCCTTCTACTCGCTCGAGGACGTGGTCGAGGAGACCGGGGCCGAGGTCAGCCTGGTGCGCGAGTTGGTCGACTACGGCGTGATCAAGGGCGACATGCGGGCCGGCGTGCGCTACTTCGACGAGACCGAGCGGGAGATCGTGCGCGCCGTGTCCGAGCTCGCGCGCTACGGCGTGGGGGGTCGCAACCTGCGCGTGTTCCGCAGCTCGGCCGACCGGGAGGCGCAGCTCTTGCAGAGCATCCTGGCGCCCGCCCTGCGCTCGCGCAATCCCGAGCGCCGGCGTGAGGCGATCGAGGCGCTCGAGAACCTGGCCTCGGTCACCACGCATCTCAAGCACCTGCTGCTGATCCGCGATCTGCGCAAGATCGCGACGTAGTGGTCGGATTGCCGGGGGCCGCCGGTAGGGACCGAACGCGTCCGAGGGCCCCATGAACGCCGCTGATCTGCGCTCGCGGATCCGTGAGATCCCCGACTTCCCCCAGCCCGGGATCGTCTTCAAGGACATCACGCCGCTCCTGCTCGACCCGGTGGCCCTCGATTGCGCCGTCTCGGAGCTGGCCGGGTTCGCACGAGGGCTCGAGATCGATCTGGTGGTGGCCGCCGAGGCACGCGGGTTCATTCTCGGCGCCGCCCTCGCGCGCGAGCTGGGCGCCGGTTTCGTGCCGGCGCGCAAGCCCGGGCGCCTGCCGTCGGAGACCGTCAGCGTCGAGTACGTCCTCGAGTACGGGATCGACGCACTCGAGGTCCACGCCGACGCCCTGGGACGGGGTACGCGGGTGCTCGTGCACGATGACCTGCTCGCCACCGGCGGGACCGCGCGCGGCGTCTGCGACCTGGTCGCCGGGCTCGGGGCCGAGATTGCCGGCTGCGCCTTCCTGATCGAGCTGAGCTTCCTTGGCGGCCGAGAGCGCCTCGAGCCCTATCCCGTCCACGCCGTGCTCGAATACGCCGCGTGAGCCTTCGGCGCACGCGTGTCGTGAACGCGCCGATCGAGGAAGTGTGGAGGGTGATCGAGGACGCCTACCAGATGCCGCGCTGGTGGCCCCAGGTTGAGCGCGTCGAGGGGGCCGATGACGATCGCTTCACCCAGGTCTTCGTGTCCACGCGCCGGCGCACCGTGCGAGCGGACTTTCGCCTGCTGGCCTCAGAGCCGCCGGGCGCCGGGGAGCGGCGCGGTCACCGGGCATGGAGCCAGGAGCTCAAGGGGACGCCGTTCGAGCGCGTCCTCCAGGAGTCGGTCACCGAGGTCATGGTCGAGCCCGCCCCGGAGGGGGCCACGCGGGTGACGATCGGCCAGCGCCACAAGCTCAAAGGATCCAGCCGGCTCGGGGCCCTCACGATGCGCCGGGCAACCGGCAAGCGCCTCGATCAGGCGCTGGACGGGCTGGTCCGGATCCTCGGCTGAGTCCCGTTGCCGTGACCGGAAACGGCACTACCCCGGGCCAGTTTCGCTGCGGTTGGCCGCGGGGGGCGTCAGCTCGTGGCGGGCACGCCCTTGAACGCGCCCTCGAGCACGACCTGGCCCGGTGTCTTCGGGTTGCTCTGGGTCTCCAGCGTGAGCAGCAGTTCCTTGTAATGCCCGGCGTTCGTCGGTAGCCCGGTTCCGACCTGGAGCTTGCCCGTCTTGCCCACGGCGGGGTTGACGAAGCCGAGGCGCAGGGTGTCGGTAGAGGAGTTGTAGAGCCAGACGGCGTACGCGTTGTGGCTATTTGGAGCGACGTTCTGGGCCTCGATGATGAGCCCGTAGGCGCTCCCGTCCTTGACGACGAGGCCGACCCCCTTGCTCGAGCCGGTGCCGCTCGGTGTGCTCGAGCCGGTGCCGCTCGGTGGGTTCAGATTGACCTGGGCCACGATCTGGGCCTGGCTCTTCGTGCCCGTCGTGCCCGTGGTGCCCGTCGTGGAGCCGCCCGTCGTCGTGTGGGCGGTCGTGGATGGGTTCGACGCCGCGGTCGTTGGCTGCTTCTTGCTCGACCCGCCACCGATCACCGTCAGGAGGACGACGACCACCGCCACGACCACGAGCACCCCGGCGCCGAGCATGATGGCGCCGCCCCGGCGCGAGCTCGGCCGGTCGGATAGCCGCGGCCGGCGCCGGGCCTCTCGCGGGCTGGCCTGGGAGGCTGTGGTTCGCGTCTTGGGCGCGGCCGCTTCGGCCTCCGAGGAGGTGGCGGGGGCGCTCCGAGCTCGCGCCCCGTCCGGAATCTCGGGCAGTGGCTCCGCGGCCAGGGGCTCGAGCTCAGACGCCACCACGCGAGCCCAGGCGCGGTCATAGGGCGACTCGGCCAGCCGCTCGCGTGTCTGCTCGGCCACCCGATCGGGCAGCTGACCGAGCAGGTAGTCGGTGACGAGCGCACGGCTCTCGGGCGAGATCCCGGTTTCCGGGCCGATCGCGTCGAACGCGGCCAGCGCGCGAGCCCTGACCGCCGCCCGATCGATCGCCAGCAGCTGGGCGATGTCGTCGTAGCTGCGGCCGCGGCGGAGCACGAGGTCGAGAACGGCGCGTTGATCCGGGGTGAGACTCTCCAGGGATGCCATCGCGGACGGACTAGCGTAGAGAAGCCAACGAAGAGGTGCGGAAGATGTCGGACCGGTAAGGTGCCGCGCCCGATGGGCCCGAGCTCTCCCACCGAAGCGCCTGGATTCGACGCCCTCTACGGACTCGAGCTGGGCGAGTGCGGCGAGGAGCTCGCGCGCGCTCGGGTCCCGGTCCGAGATGCGCTCAAGCAGCTCGGTGGGACGGTTCACGGGGGCGTTTACGGCGCGCTTGCCGATGCGCTCGCCGTGCGCGGCACGACGTCCGGCGTGGCCGGCCAGGGCAAGGAGGCCGTGAGCCTGGCGACGCACACCAGCGTCCTCCATCCGATCCGCGCCGGCGCCATGTATGCCACCGCGCGGCGGCGCCACCGGGGACGGACGACCTGGGTGTGGGAGGTCGAAATCGCCGACGACGCCGGCCGCGTGTGCGTGGTGGCACGGGTGACCGTAGCGGTGCGGGATCGGTAGGCGGCAGCTACCGTTTGCGGCGTGCGGCGAGTCGTCCACCGGGTCCGCAGGCTCTGCCGCGGGCTCCTGCCCCTGCTGGTGTTCGTCGCGTTCGTTCAGGCGCTCTCGCCGCGGGTCGCTCTCGGCGCGGGCATCCCGCCGGGCTGGCCGCGGCATCTCGCCCTCGGGGTGGCCGACTCGCCGGGCGACGCCCAGACGCTCCGAGCGCAGAGCGGGGTCGACATGCGCTACCAGTACCTCGCCGGCGGCGTGAACACGGGCCACGGCTGGGCGACCTGGAATCCCGACGGCAGCTTCGTGACGATGTACGTGCGCGAGTCGCTGGCCGCGCACGTCATCCCGGTCTTCACCTACTACCAGATGCTTCAGTCAGCGCCCTCGGTCGGCGCCACCGAGCAGGCCAGGGACCTCTCGAACATGCGCAACCCGGCGACGATGCAGGCCTATTGGGCCGACTACGAGCTCCTGCTCCGGCGCGTGGCCCAATCCGCGGGTGGGCGGATGGTGATCATCCACGTCGAGCCCGATCTGTGGGGATACCTCGAGCAGGCCCACGCCACCGCGCTGGCCCGGTTGTTCGCCCAGCGCCTGATCGCGCTGCGTGACCGGCTCGCGCCCCACGTCCTGCTCGCCTACCACCTGAGCACGTGGGGGACGGATCGCGACATCACTAACTCCAAGCCCTCACCCGCCGAGGTGGATCAGATGGCGGCGATGTCGGCTGCCTTCTACGAATCGCTCCACGCCCATTTCGACCTGGTGTTCAACGACGTGACCGATCGCGACGCCGGCTACTACCAGTACGTCGAGGGCAACCCGAACACCTGGTGGGGGCCGGCCGACTTCGCCCGGGAGAACCGCTACATCGCCGGCTTTGCGCGGCGTACCGACACAGGCGTGGTGCTCTGGCAGCTTCCGGTCGGGGACAGCCATCTGAACGACACGTGGGAGCACTACCAGGACAACCGGCTGCAATGGTGGCTGGGCGCCGACTCGGCCGCCCACCTGCGCGCCACACGCGACGCCGGCGTCATCGGCCTGCTGTTCGGGGCCGGCGCGACCGGATGCACGACGGCGCAGAGCGACGGGGGGTTCTTCTTCCGGCTGGCCCGGCGCTACGAGGCGGACCCGCTGGCCCTGGGCTGACGGTTGGCAGGGCCGGCGTGGCGCGTGGTCGAGCCGGCGATGACGCGTGGTCGGGCCGGCGCCCGCGCGTGATCGGGGCGGGTCCGACGCGCGATCCGGGGGCCGGCGCGTGGCCGGGCAGGGGTGCAAAACGCCCGAAAGCCCCCCGACCGCCGCGAATTCCGGGACATAAGCGCCTGTCAGGCGCTTATTTGCCGGATGCGCTGGGAGTCGGGCGGCTTTCGGGCGTTAGGCACCCTGGCGGGAGCGTCTCCGGGGTGGACCGCCTGCACAACTAGCCAAAACCACCCCTCGATCCCCTCCGTTGGCGACGCAGGCATGGAGACGATGCTCATGTCGCCAAGGCGCGCCGCCGCCGACACCGAACGGAGACTGGAGCAAGCTACGGGAACCCGATGGTTCCGGACGGCAGGGAGCCGGCCGCTGCCGTACCGGCGCCCCGCCCCAGCCAGAACGCCACGAACTGACGCAGGTCGTCGCCGAGCCCCGACACGTGCAGCAGGTGCGTCCAGGCTGCAGCGAGGAGGCCTGTCGTGCCAGGCCGGGGCGCGATGATCACGCTCGAGCCGACGGCCGCGAGCGACGGTGTGAACGGCGGCGCGAGCGAGCTCGCAAATTGCCCCAAACCCGCCGGCGGCTGGCGAGTGCCGTAGAAGATCACCACGTCACCCACTGCAAGCGCCTGGAGCAGCTGGTCATCGCTGAGCAGCGTCATCTCGAGTAACGGCCTCGGGGACGTGCGATCCGCTCGTCGGCGGGTCGGAGTTGTAGACCGGCCGGGGTTGGCCCGGCCGCAGAACGCCATGGCCCAGGTCGGCGAAGGCCTGCCCGGGGCCGGCGCCCGTGCCTGATACCCCGGCTGGGTCCCGGTTGGCGAAGAACCCGGACAAGAGCACGATCAGGCCGACCGACAGGGCCAGCGACGCGAGTCCAATCGCCAGGACCTCGAGAACCCGGACCAGGCGAGATCCAGATTGTCTGGACCCGGCCCGACGGCCACCTGCGCTGGGTGTCGGCGTCACCGGGCGGCGGGTGCCCGTCCGCCCCGCGGGGGAGCAGCGCCGCCCCGCGGCGCCGCGGGAGCCGAGGCGCCGGCGGTCGCCGAGAGCTCCTCGATCGCGGAGCGCAGCTCGTCGGCGAGCACCTCGACGTCGGCCAGTGCGTCGTAGTCGCCCACCAGCCCGAAGTTCAGCTGCCCGTTGTAGCTGAGAATCGCGATGCCGAGCGCGGTGTTCTCGGCCAGCGGGACCATCGGATAGACCGACTCGAGCTCGCGACCGAGCAGGTAGAGCGGAAACTGCGGACCGGGAACGTTGGTGACGACGAGGTTGAACAGGCGCTGCCGCGCCTGGACCCGGGCCGCCTGGGCCATGATCGTCGGCGGCGCGAACCCCGACAGCTGGGTCAGGATCTCTGCCCCGACCGCCTGCCCGGACTGCTTGACGGCATCCATCGCCTCGCTGATCTTGCGCAGCCGCTGCGCCGGATCCGTGGTTCCCACTGGGAGGGTGACCCACATCGCGGCGACGCGGTTGCCCAGCGCCCCCCGCTCGACGTCGGCCCGGACCGAGACCGGGACCATTGCCCTCAGCCCGACGTGCTCGGTCGGCTCGCCGTGGAGGCGCATGTAGCTGCCCAGCGCGCCGGTCACCGCAGCGAGGACCACGTCGTTGACAGTTCCGCCGAGCGAGTTCTTGATCGCCTTGAACTGACCGAGATCGGCCCGGACCCAGGTGAACCGGCGGTGCGGGCCGATCCGCACGTTGAACGGGCTTGAAGGCGCGGCCTGCAGCCCGGTCCAAGCCAGCGCGCTGACGCTCCCAAGCGCCCGACCGAGCCGCGTGACGACGGTCCTCGGGCCGCGCAGCGTGGCCCGGACGCCGCGAGCCACCTCGCCCGGCACCGTGGCGCGCTCGCGCAGTGCGTCGGCCAGCAGCTGGGCCGAGCTCGGGAGCGGGCGGGGGACCCACCCGTGCTCGGGCGGGGCGACCGGCAAGGGATCGGGCGAGGTGTCGAACAGCACCGTCGCGATGTCCACCCCCGAGACGCCGTCGACGAGCGCGTGGTGAGTCTTTGAGAGCAGCGCGAAGCGCCGCTCCGCGACGCCCTCCACGAGCCACAGCTCCCACAGCGGACGCCCGCGGTCAAGGGCCTGCGAGAAGACCCGCCCGGCCAACCGCTTGAGCTGGGCCTCGCCGCCGGGCCGGGGCAGCGCCGTGTGGCGCACGTGGTAGCGCACGTTGAAGTGGGGGTCGTCCACCCACACCGGCCGTCCCTGGTCGAAGGGGACGAAGGCGAGCCGCTGGCGGTAGCGGGGTACGAGGTGCAGCCGCGACTCGATCGCTCCGATCAGCTCGTCGTAGCTCGGCGCGTCGCCCGCGAACACCGAGCAACCGGCCACGTGCATGTGCGCCGAGTCGCGCTCCAGGTGCAAAAACGAGGTATCGAGCCCGGTCAGCCTGTCCTTGTTGGCCACCGCCGAGATGGTAGTCCCACCCGCCGACCCGACACCGCACTCGCCGCTCGTGGCAATTGCCACGTATTCCGTACTGTGACCGATGTCACAGCAAGACTGTCAAGAAGCTTTCTAACCTGACCGATTCATTGATCGACCCTGCTGAATCACCTCCGTCCGGTACGGGGGTGAACGGGGGACCCACTGCCAGGTGCCGTTTCACCTGGCCGGGGCGAATCGACTTGCCAGTCGCCTAGACGGCCGCAGTCGTAGCGACCGGGACGGCCCGCCAGAGCGCGCCGTCAGAGGTTCGCGAGCCCGACAGCTAACCCCGTAGGCGTCCGGTCGAAGACAACAGGAGGTCCTCGAGTTGAGGCCTATTAGAGGCATGCGAAAACGGCGCCGCGCCCGCCTGGGCGTACGTGCGCTGATGGTCGGAATTCCCGCGTCCGCCGCGGCGCTCAGCGCCGGCCAGGCGCTCGCTGAACCCGCCGCGGGGCCGGTGCACATCACTCCCCATTCACAGCACATCCCCTACGGCCAAGAGCTCACGCTGGGCGGTACCGAGTCGCCGGCCGACGCGGGGCACACCGTCGCGCTGCAGTTCGCGGCCCGCGGCGCGAGCGCCTGGAGCGATGTGAGCTCGACGACGGTTGGCGGCGACGGGCGCTTTCGCATGAGCACGCGCCTCGAGCGCTCGGGCGAGGTGCGCGCCCTCGACACCTCGAGCGGTTTCCTGACCGCGTTCGTGGCCGGCTTGAACACCGGTGCGACCCAGGCGACGAGCAGCACCGTGCCGGTCGAAGTCGACGCCGCGATGCGCGTTCCTGCCCGCCGGATTTCCGTTCTGGCCGGCCAGACCGTGTCGGTCCGCGGTCGCCTGCTGCCGCCCCTGGCGGGGCGCAAGGTAAGCCTCCAGGCGCGCCAGAACGGCGCGTGGCGAACGCTCGCCACGACCCGTACGCGCGCCAAGGGCCGGTTCGTACTGCGCTACGTGACGGGCAGCGCCGGCCGGGCGCCGATCCGCGTGCGCTTTGCCGGGGACCGGCTGAACGGTCGCGCCGCCGTCCGGGCTGGCAGCATGACCGTCTACCGCCTGGCTGAGGCGTCGTGGTACAACGACGGCGGCCAAACCGCCTGCGGGTTTCACGCCGATCTCGGCGTCGCCAATCGGACACTGCCCTGCGGGGCCACGGTGTCCTTCCGATACAACGGACGCTCGGTCACCGCGACCGTCGATGACCGCGGGCCTTACGTCGGCGGTCGTGATTGGGACCTGAACCAGAACACGGCGGCCGCACTCGGCTTCGGCGGCGTCGGCACCGTCTGGTCGAGCCAGTAGCCTGCGCGTTCGCTGGGTGGGTGGCCACTCCGTCAACCGGGGCTAGGTCACCCGTCCGGGTGGCGTCCTAGCCTGCTGATTGATGGCGGAGCGTTGCGTCGCGCACCTCGACATGGACGCGTTCTACGTGTCCGTTGAGCTGCGCCGCAGGCCCGAGCTGAAGGGCCGGCCGGTCATCGTGGCCGGCACCGGCCCTCGCTCCGTCGTCACCACTGCCTCCTACGAGGCCCGCCGGTTCGGGGTCGGTTCGGCGATGCCGGCGGCGCGGGCTCGGCGCCTGTGTCCCCACGGCGTGTTCCTGGCGCCCGACTTCCCGTATTACCGCGCGGCGTCCCGCGAAGTGATGGCGAGCGTGCGGTCCACGGTAGACGCGGTTGAGGTGGTGGGCCTCGATGAGGCCTACCTCGACCTCACCGGATTGCTGGCCCCGCACGCGGCCATGCGAGGGCTGGCCGCGCGGATCGAGCGCACGACGGGCCTCGGCTGCTCGATCGGGATCGGGCCGAACAAGCTCGTGGCCAAGGTCGCCTCGGATGCCGAGAAGCCGCGCGGCTTCGTGGCGCTGAGCACCGAGCAGGCACGCGAGCGGTTTGCCGGCTCCCCGTGCGGGCTGGTGCCGGGGATCGGTCCCAAGACCGCCGAGCGCCTGCGAGCACTCGGTGTCGACACGCTTGCCGGGCTCGCCGCCGCGCCCTTTGAGCGGCTGGCTTCACGGTTCGGCCAGCGCATGGCCGCCGAGCTCCAGCAGCGGGCCAGATTCGAGGACTCGGCGCTGGTAACCGAGGAGCGCAAGGTGGTCTCCGAGTCCCGCGAGCTCACCTTCGACGAGGACATCCGCGACCCGCACCGGCTCGAGGTGATCCTGGGTGAGCTGGTCGAGCGCCTGTGCGCAGCCCTGGAAGCACAGCGCCGGCGCGGTCGCACCGTGGGCATCAAGGTGCGCCTCGACGACTTCTCCACGCACACTCGCGCCCGAACTCTGCCCGAGGCCGTCGGTTCGGTCGAGCGGGTCGGGCCGGTCGCGCTGGAGCTGCTGCGCCGGTTCGCACCGTCCCGACCGGTGCGCCTTCTCGGCGTTCGCGTCGCCGGGCTCGCCCTCCAGGAGCCCGCCGCCGAGCGTCAGCTCACGCTGGTTTTGTGAGGCGCGCGGCGCGCGCTGGCGCGTGGCCGCGCGTCGTGACAGGATCACTGCCGTGGAGGGCAAGAAGCAGCGGCGCGCCGCCGCCAACGAAGCGACGATCCGCGATGTCAACGAGGGCATCGAGCGGGGCCAGTGGCCGGGGGAGGAGGACACCCCGGTGGCCTTCCGATGCGAGTGCGCCCGGCTCGGCTGCAACGCGCTGATCGAGCTGTCCGTGCGCGAATACGAGGACGTGCGCGCGCATCCCAGGCGGTTCGTGGTGCTCCCCGGCCACGAGCTGCACGAGCTCGAGACCGTGGTCGAGACCCGGTCGGGCTACGTCATCGTCGAGAAGCGAGATCTGGCCGGCGAGGTTGCCGAGCAGCATGATCCTCGTGGTTGACCACGGGTGAGATCACTCCGCCGCACTTGAGGTCGAACCGCATCTGCACCTCGGTGCCGCCGGAGGCGCGGGTGAGGATCGCGAAGTCGTCGCTCAGCCCCGAGATCAGGGACAGCCCGATGCCGAGCCCGGTGCTGTCGTTCCAGGCGTGCATGCCACGCCCGTCGTCGCCGATGAGGATCCACAGTTCCCCGGAGGTAACGGCCGCGGTGACGTGGAGGCGGCCGGCGTCGCCGTTTCGGTAGGCGTGTACGACGACGTTGGTCAACGCCTCGGAGACGGCCAACCTGATCTCCTCGAGCCGTTCACCCCCCGCGCCCGCCGCGGCCGCCACCGCGGCCAGCGCCCGTCGCGCGATGGGCACCGACTCCGGGAGAGCCGGGTAGGACTCGCTCAGGCCTTCGCCGCGCGCCATTTCGGTTCACCGGATACCCATATGCACGCGAACTCATTCGCAGAAAATCGCCGCGTTCCGAGCACAGAAGCAAGCGACGGGTCGGTCACGATCGGCGCGACGGTGGACCGGGCCGGCCCCGGCCCGGGGTCAGTAGAGCGCCGAGGCCAGCCGGCGGCGCGCGTCGCGGGCGAGCGGATGATCCACGCCCAGCTCGTCGAGCACTCCGACCACGACGCGACGGACGTCGTCGCGGGCTCCATCGGCGTTGGGGATCGCCGTGAGCAGCAGGTCGAGCGCGCGCTCGTCGTCCCCGGCGTCGAGGGCGGCGAACGCCTCGCTCAGATCGGGCACCGTCGGCTCGGCGGAGCTCTCGGCCGCTCGCTCCAAGCCGATGCGCGCGGTCAGCCCATCGGCCGCGAAGCTGCCGGGCACGCGCGCGAGCACGTCAAGGGCCTCGTCGGTCTCGCCCCGACTCTTCAGGATCCGGGCCAGCGGCACCGCGGCATCGGCGCGCGACGGCTCGAGCTCGTTGGCCCGCCGCAAGGACTCCTCGTCACCGCGCTGCACGAGGCCGTCGGCTTCTGAGGGAAGCAGCGAGTCGAGGAACTCCTCGACGGCCGTCGGGGGCTGAGCGCCGGTGAACTCGGCCACGAGCCGGCCATCGCGGAACGCCTTGACCGCCGGTATGCCCTGAATGCGGAACGTCCGAGCCAGCCCGGGGTTGGCGTCGACGTCGACCTTCACGAGCTCGAGCTTGCCCGCGCGGGCGGCGGCTCCACGCTCGAGCACTGGGCCGAGCTGACGGCACGGGCCGCACCACTCGGCCCAGAAGTCGACCACGACCGGGAGCGTGTGTGACCGGTCGAGGACCGCTGATTGGAAGGTGGCCTCGGTGACGTCCATGCCGCTCATGGTAGCGGCGTCTGGGGGCGGACCAACCTTACGTCGACGTCAAATTCGCGCAATCGATCCTCGGCGGTCAGGTGCGCGTCTCCGCGCGAGATCCTGTAGATGTAGCAGGGACATGACCGAGATCGTGGTCCAGCACGCGGGCGTCGAGCTCGCCGGCGACGAGTCGGGGCAAGGGACTCCCGTCGTGCTGCTGCACGGCCTCACCGCGACCCGTCGCTACGTCGTCATGGGTTCGCGTGCCCTGGAGCGCTCGGGCCATCGGGTGATCGCCTACGACGCCCGTGGCCACGGAGCCTCCTCGCCGGCGGCGGTGCGTGATCAGTACACCTACGAGGACCTGGGCCACGACCTGATCGCAGTCCTGGATGACCGGGGGATCGAGCGGGCCGTGCTCGCGGGCGCATCGATGGGAGCGCACACACTGCTGTGGCTGGCCCTCAACGCCCCCGAGCGGGTGGCCGGACTGGTCGTCATAACGCCGGCGTATGACCCGGCGGTTCAGGATGACGAGGCGCGGCTGGCCCGCTGGGACGCTCTAGCCGACGGACTCGAGCGCGGCGGCGTCGAGGGGTTCATAACGGCCCAGGGACGGCCTGACGTGCCCGAGGACTGGCAGGAGACCGTGCTCAAGGTGACCCGCCAGCGGCTATCCGCGCACGATCATCCGCAGGCGGTGGCCGACGCGTTGCGGGTGGTGCCACGCTCCCGGCCGTTCGCCGTGGTCGACGATCTCCGAGCCATTTCCGTGCCGACCATGGTCGTGGCGAGCGCCGACGGTCCGGATCCCGGCCATCCGCAGGCCGTGGGGGAGGCCTACGCGGCGGCGATCCCGGGCGCCCGGCTGGTGCTCGACGAGCCCGGGAAGTCTCCAGTGGCCTGGCAAGGCAGCCAGCTCTCGCGGCTCATCGGCGAGCTCGCTGGTGACGCAGATGCCCGGTGAGTACTCAGGCAGCTAGACGCCGCCTACGCCTCTCGGTCTGCGACTTCGCAGGCATCAGATGACATAGCTCATACCCGAGCAGGTGCTGATAGTGCTGCACGTTGGGCGGATACCCGAGCGCCCCGAACAGCCCTTCGTCCGCGGCCAGAAGGTATCGGACGCGCCGATCGATCAGGATTCGAACGAGGTGGTCGTGGAGCGCCCACCTGGCCTCGTGACAATTCGCCACTGCGAACCCGATGGCGCATAGTGAGTCGTCAATGGTTGCTGCCAGAAGCGCCAGCGTGCCGCCGTCTTGATCGCAGGCGGCCAGAACCGTCATTTCCGGCCGTGCGACCCGCGCGCGGAAATGGTCGATCCAAGCGTCCAGCTCTGGCTCGGGCAAATCGTCCCAATGACGGCGCACAACCACTGCGACCTCGTCGCTGACGCGGCGCGAGTCGCTCAGGACCTCGCACCGGATGCCGGCGGTCGCGGCTCGTCGGAGGTTGGTCCTCAGCGCGTGGCGACGCCGTCCGCGCAAGTAGTCCGCGTGGTCCTCCGGCAGCAGTAACACCCCTCGACAGAGCCGATTCTTGTGGATTCCCATCCGACGGTGATTGAGATACCGGTCGAGAGCTTGCCCGGCACATGATCCCGAGAGGACCACACGTTCTCGAGGCGTTCGAAGCACGAGCACGATCAACGCAACGAGACCCTGAGGCCGGCGCATAACCGCTGCCACAAGTCCTGCCAAGAGTCGCGGGCGAGTCAGGCGCCCGCCGAGTGGCAAGTCACTTGCGGCCGAGAACCATGCGTCCCCGTAGCCGACCCGCCGATCAGGCTTCCTGTCTGGTGCGCTGATCTGGCCGTCGCGGGGTCGAGGCGCTGTCGTTGAACCGCGCGTTTCTATCGTCGCCGGTAGGTGAATACCTACCGAACGACGGTCGGCCCCGTGATCTTCCGGTGAACGCGGAAATCGATCAGTAGCCTCCGCCGAGGCCGTGACCAGCGCACACGCGAAGACTTCAACAGACATTTCGGGGAGCCCCCTGGTGCGCAAGCTGGGGATCAAGTCGGGGGCACGGCTTGGCCTGATCGGCGCGCCCGAGGGCTTCGACGACACGCTCGGCGAGCTTCCGCTCGGCGTCCGCGTCCGGCGGCGCCTCGGCGGGAAGCCCTTCGACGTGGTCGTCGCCTTCTATTTGCGTCGTGCCGATCTCGAGCGCCGTCTGCCGGTGCTGGCCGGTGCGCTCGATCCGGGCGGCGGATTGTGGCTCGCATGGCCCAAGCGCGCCTCGGGAATCGCGACCGACGTCAGCGAGGGCGTGGTCCGCTCACTCGGTTTAGCCGCTGGGCTGGTCGACAACAAGATATGCGCGATCGACCAGGTCTGGTCGGGACTTCGGCTGGTCTATCGCCTGCGGGATCGCCCCGCGGCGAGTCGCGTCTGACGTTCCACGTCAGGCCGCGATGCGAACCTCGATCCGCCAACCGTCGCGGCTTGCCGCCGGCCATAGCACGGCGACGTGGGCAGGGGCGCTTGCGCTCCGAAACGAGTGCAGGCGGCGTTCCTTCTGGAGCCCGACGATCCGCTGCACCTGCGTTTCGCGCAAGCGCTCGTGGCGCTTCGTGCGCGCCCGGAGATCGCCGTAGTTTTGCTGGCCGTCGGCTGGTCGAATTGCCACCTCTCGCCCCCGTGTCATCCCTCGCCCGGCGGCATTGCCGGTCGGCGTAATAACGGTGCAATGCCCCGTCATTTCGCACGCCGTCTAGCCCACGGTGACCGTCTCAAACGGCGCCCGACGCGGCGTCAGGTATCCGTTTCCGGCGAACCGCACGCGTACGCTCAGGGCGGCCGGGGAGACGTTCCCGGGCCGGCGCGCGAGTGCGGCCTGTCCGGAGAAGTGGCACGTGGGCCCCAGCGGCAGAAGCGCGAAACCGACCTGCCGCCGACCGAACAGGAACCGCACAGTCACATTCCCACGGCAGTCGTAGGCGCTCGGAATCCAGCTGGGTGCCTTCACCGAGCCGGAGGTCGTGAACACGAACGGCTTGCTGGCCGCAACCGATGGCCTCGTCCTGGCCTTGATGCTCGGGACGGGGCGGTGCCGGGGGAGGGTCATGAACGTGACGTCATCACCCGGCTGTGGCGCGGTGTTGCCGTGCAGGGCCACGATTCGGAAGTGGAAGATAGTGCGAGCCTCGAGCCCGAGGAGCGTCTGCCCAACCGTCACCGGCGCCGTGCCGGCGGGAACGCTCGCCGGGATCGTCTGCGACCCGTATGCCGTCGAGGTGCCGTACTCGAAGTAATAGGTGGTGGCCTGTTTGTTGGGGCTGATCACCGCGGTTACCGTCGCCGAGTTCTTGCCGACCTGGCTGGCCGGTCCGGTCGCCACGTTGGGTGGCGGATTGCCGCCGGTCGTGAACACGTGGTCGGTCCCCACCGAGGTGCCCGCGGCGTTCGTGGCCACTAGCCGGTAGTGGTAGGTCGTGCCCGGGATCAGGTCGCGGGCCGTGGTGCTGACCGACTCGGCCTTGGTCCCGTGGCCGGCCGAGTGAGCGTCGCTCTGCACGCCGTAGTCGGTATTGAGGCCCCACTGGAAGTAATAGGTCGTGGCGCTGCCGTTCGGGTTGATGGTTCCGGCGAGGACCGCGCTCGTATCGGTCACGTGCGAGTGCGTCCCGCTGGCGACCGTGGGCGAGGACGCCGCCACGGCGATTGCGGTCACCACAAGAACCGACGACGCCGCGGTGGCGCTCAACAGCATTGCGAACGCGCGCTTCATCCCTGCCTCCCTGAATAGGCCGAATCTGCAGGCTGTATACCCGCCTCGCCGTGGAAGTTGCGCCAGGTGTCTTACCGCGGCAGGGCCGCTACGGGCGATGGAAGTGCCAGACGTGCCCGACCGGACGGAAGCCGATCCGGCCATAGAGCAGCTTCGGCCAGCCGTTGTCATCGGCGACGATGAAGGTCACTCCGGCGCCGTCTTGGCAGGCGAACTCGGCCGCCCGGCTCACCAGCGCTCGGGCGTATCCGCGTCCGCGCGCCTCCGGAACCGTATACACGTCCTCCACCTGCGCGGTGCTGCCGTCGGAGCGGAGCTTGGCCATCGCCACCAATTGACCATCGCTGCTCCTCACGCCGAGCATCCGGTCGCCGTGGACACGGGCCTCGCGCCGGTTGTAGTCGAGCAACTCGAGACGCTCCGTCGCGCTCGGACCGGGGTCCTCGGCATACCAACGATCCATTAGATCCATCAGCTCGTCCTCGCCGGCGTCGGTCACCACGCTCGTATCAGCCGCGCGATCGGGCGGCTCCGACAAGACCATGACCACGTCGCGCTCGACCTTCCAGCCAGCCGACCGGAACGCCGGCTCGAGTGCCTGGCCCGCCACTTGGTCCTCGTCGGCGATGTCTACATAGTCAAGCCGGGGAAGCTGCTCGTCGGCCAACCGGAGCAGAGCGTCGAAACCGAGCGGCTCGGTGACCCGGAGCTGGTTGGCCGACCACACCGCCGGGAGCGACGGCGTGCTCACCACCAGGCCCGCGGAGATGCGGCGGGTCTCATCCGCGCTGCTGACGATCACGGCGCGCATGAACTCGAGCGCGCGGGCCAGCGACTCCGCTGCGCGCTCGTTATGCGGCAAGGGGGACGGCGGCGATGCTGGCCAGGGCCATAACGGCGCGTGCGCGCTCGCTGGGTTCCGCGCGGTCCAGGGTGAGCACTCCATCGAGGTGATCGATCTCGTGCTGCATGAGAGACGCCGCGAATCCGGCGCACTCCCATTTGCGGGACTCGCCGTGGACGTCCTGGCCATGGACCTGGACCCAAGCCGGCCGCCGGACGGCGACGGCGACCGAGTTGTAGCTCAGGCAGCCTTCGATAAACGTGAGGCACTCATCGGCCACGTCGATGATCGAGGGGTTGACGACGACCTCGATCGGCTCCTCGGGGCTGAAGCGAAAGGCGAACATGCGTCGCAGCACCCCAACTTGGGTCGCGGCCAACCCGGCTCCGTCGGCGCTGTAGAGCAGCTTCGACAGCCGGGCCGCCTGGGCGCGCAGGAAGTCATCGAACGAGTCGACCAGGTGCGCTCGTTCGTGGAGAACCGGATCGCCCCACTGGCGAATCCATGCATCGGGCATGCCCCCAATGACACCTCACGAGCTCGGAGACGTCAAGGGCAGACCGAACTCGATTCCAGGCTCGCCGGCAACGACGCATGTGCCTTCGACTGCGAACCCCGCTTTCTCGAGCACTCGCTGTGAAGCGACATTCGCCAGGCTCGTCTCGGCCTCGAGTCGGTTCAGGCCATGCGTGTCTGCGGCTCGTTGGCAGAGATCGCGCAGCGCCTGGGTGGCGAGTCGTTGATGAACCTTCCGAAGTAGGCGCGATTGTCAACCTCGAAGGAACGAACCGCATCGAGGTGGTCAGGTGTCAGCAGTTGCAGCTCGAGCACGCGCCGAGGCTATCTCAGGCCGTCTCGGGCCAGGTGGGCGAGACCCATGAGCCCGATCTTCAGCGCCGTTTCTAACGCTCGATAATCGATCTTATGTGAACCATCCGAAAAAGGGGGCCGACTCAAAAGGGCTAACGCCACTCTCGGATCGCCCGCCCGAGGGTCTGGCTGACCTCGGTTCTGAGAAGCGGCGCGAGTGACGCTGCCGTCACCTCGCCGGCGTTGACGCGATCCCTGGCGTGAAAGCACGCCCAGAATCGAACGAGTCCGTCCTCGCCGTCGGCCTCGAACATCCTTGCCGCGAGCCTGAGCCACCGATGCTGATACCAGACATAGTTCAACGGGCTCATCGGCTCATCACCACCTGTGTAGTGGGCTTGCAGCTCCTCGAGGGTGCTGTAGCCCTCGGCGCGCATCCGAGCCGCGAGCTTTCGACTCCCGGCTCCCACGGTTGGGAGCACCTCGAGCGTCGGCAGACTCGCCGGCAGCCGGGTGGCGACGAACGCGTGTAACGCCAGGTTGACGAAGATCTCGCTCAGCCAGAAGCTCGGAAGTCGCAGATCACCGAGCACCTCGAATGCGTGGCCGAGCTCGTGAACCGTGACCAGGTCAAAGAACGGCTGAAGGTCCACGCCACCTGCGCCGTCTGGGTATGTCGCGCGCAACCTCGCGTACCCGCGCGGTGAGGCCTCGTGAATGTCCTCTGCGATCCCGATCCAGAAGTCTCCGGCTCCGGCGGGCATCACCACGATCCCCGGGCGGATCTCGCCGGCGCCATCTCTGAAGAACGGCAGTCCGTACGGAGGCCCGGGATCCGGCCAATCCCGCTCGTCGGCCGCGACGATGGCGATGTCCGGCGCAACGGGTGCGAACAGGCGGCTGAAGTACAGGTAGGCATCGGCGGCGAGATCGGCCGCGGCCCTCGCTCGCACCAGCGCTCCGTCGCTGTAGCGGACCTCGAACGGATAACCACCTAGGTTCGGAAGCTCCGGTCCAACCGTCACCCGAGCAGCCTAGTCTCGAGCCGAGGTCGGACACTGTCACTCGGGAGAGAATTCGGGCTGAGGTCCCGTGTCGCACCGCCAAGGCGCAGCTAGACTGCTCGTGCGATGCCAAAGCAGCAGCGAACCGTCCGAGTTGAGCAGCGAGGCCAGCTCGCCGCGATGCAGCAGCTCGAGAGCAAGACCGACGAGGAGCTCGAGACCGAGACCAGGTACAAGGCCGCGGCTCAGGCGATCCTCGGCTACCGGGCCGCCGAGCGTTATGACGCCAAGGCCGCGCGCGCTCACTTCCAGAAGGCGCTGGCCGCCGCGCGAGGAGCGCAGGAGCGAGCCGGGATCCGGAAGATGGCCGACGCCTCGCTAGCGCTGGCCGAGCGCCGCGCGGACGACCTTAAGCGGGCGACCGAGCGGCTCGGCGTCGAGGCGCCCACCAACCGCCAGCTGCTGAGCCTCAGGTTCATCGGCCTGGTCGCCCCGCCTGCCAGCGCCGGCATCCTGGCGCGCATCCGGGGCATCGTGATCGCGATCGCGCTGGTCGCGGCGATTCTGGCCGTCGCGTTCGGGCTCGTGTATGGAGTAGCGCAGATATTCGGCGGGATGTCGGTCGATCTGTCGATCTTCTGGGGCTTGGTCCTGGTGGCGATCGTGATCGGCGTGCTGACGTTCTTTGGTCGCCGCCGGCAGAAGCGCGCCAAGGCGCAGCGCGCGGAGCAGATCGCCTCCGGGTCGCGCTGACGCACGCGGTGTGCGGGCGCTACACGCTGGCGACGCCGAACCCGGCTGAGGTTCGAGGTCGCTTCCCGATCGGCGAGGCCATAGAGGTCCGCCGCCGCTACAACGTCGCCCCGGGTGACGAGGTCCTCGCCGTCACCACCGACAAGGAGGGCCGGTCGCGCGGCGAGCTGCTTCGCTGGGGACTGGTTCCCTCCTGGGCCAAGCAGCCGGACACCGGTTTGAAGATGATCAACGCCCGGGTCGAGACGGTCGGCGAGCGCCCCGCCTATCGCCGCGCGTTCGAGCGCTACCGGTGCCTGATCGTCGGCGACGGCTTCTACGAGTGGCGGCGCCAGCAGACCGGCCCAAAGCAGGCCTTTCACATCGCTCGCGCCGACGGCGGCCTGTTCGCATTCGCCGGCCTGTGGTCGATCTGGCACGGCGAGGACGGGCAGACGCTGCGCACATGCACCATCCTGACCACCGCCGCCAACGCGGCGATCGCCCCCCTGCACGACCGTATGCCGGTGATCCTCGCGCCCGAAGCCGAGTCGGCCTGGCTTGAGCCGGCAGATTCCCCGGAGCATCTGCGGCGGCTGCTGGGCGGCCTCGACCCGGGCGGCACCGCGCTACGTCCGGTCGGGCCCGCCGTCAACGACGCCCGTTATGACGGACCCGATTGCCTGGCGCCGCCGCTCGAAGAGCGCCAAGTGGCTCTCTTCTGAGCATGGCCCCACCACCGCGCTCCCGCGAGGTCGCGTTCGTCCTCGGGGGCGGCGGCGTCCTTGGCGCGCACGAGGTCGGGATGCTCCGTGCCCTGGCCGAGCGCGGCGTGGAGCCGGACCTCGTGCTCGGAACGTCGATTGGGGCAGTCAACGGAGCGTTCTACGCCGCGGACCCGACCCTGTCTGGTGTCGAGCGCTTGACCCAGCTGTGGCGCGAGTCGAGCTGGGCGGAGCGCTCGGCCGGGGCGACGCTCAGGCGGCTCGGGACGCTGGCGCGTAGCGGCACGCACCTGCAGTCGCTGGATGAAATGCGCACGCTCCTTGACGAGCGGCTCCCGGTCGGACGCGTCGAGGAGCTCCGGGTGCCGTTCCAGTGCGTGGCCGCGTCCATCGAGCGGGCCGCCGAGCACTGGTTCGAGACCGGATCGCTGGCCGACGTGGTGCTTGCGTCGTGCGCGGTGCCCGGGATCCTCCCGCCGGTCCCGATCGACGGCGAGCACTTCATTGACGGCGGGATCGTCAACTCGATCCCGGTCAGCCGCGCCGTGGGGCTCGGCGCGCGCCGGATATACGTCCTCCAGGTTGGCCGGCTCGAGCAATCGCTGAAGCCGCCGCGGTGGCCGTGGGAGGTGGGCCTGGTGGCCTTCGAGGTCGCGCGCCGCCATCGCTTTGCGCACGACCTTCACTCGCTGCCCGACGGCGTCGAGCTTCACGTCCTCCCCACCGGGGGGTCGGCCGCCCCGGCCTACAACAACCTCACCGGGCAGTTGCGGGTCGGGCGAGCCATGCGCACCATCGAGCAACAGATCGGCTCGGCCTACGAGGCATCGCTGCGCTATCTGTCGGAGGCCTGATGCCCCCCGCCGCCTTCCGCCGGCCCGTGACGGTTGCGGTCTCGCTCCTCGTCTGCACAGCCGGCCTGGCTCTCTCCCCCCTGCTCCTCGCATTCGGCGTCCTCACCCGGGCGCTGACCGGCCGCCGGCAACCGCTGATCGTCGCGCGACTGACGCTTGCCTACTTCAGCCACGAGCTCGCCGCGCTGCTCATGTGCGGAGCGCTGTGGGTGGCCGCCGGCGCGGGCCGCCTGATCGGAACCCGACGCATCCAGTCTCTGCATTGGCGGCTGCTCGGCTGGTTCATCGGCGGGCTCGCCGCCGCGGGGCGCACCGCGCTCGAGATCGACATTGACACCGAGCTCTCCTCGGACGCCGGTCGCGCGCTCGAGGCCGACCGACCGGTCGTCGTCCTGAGCCGTCACGCCGGACCCGGCGACACGATCTTCATCGTCGATCAGCTGATGTCTCGCTTTCGCCGCCGCCCCAGCGTCGTGTTCAAGCAGAGCATCGCGATCGATCCATGCGTCGACATCCTGTCCCACCGGCTTCCGCAGGCCATGATCGACGCCGCCGATCGGGAGGGCGCCAAGGCGAGGATCGAGCAGGTTGTCGCGCAATTGGGACCCCGCGGCGCGCTCCTGCTATTCCCCGAGGGCGGCAACTTCACCGACGAGCGCCGGCGCTCGGCGCTCGACCGCCTGCGTCGAAAGGGTCGGCGCGGGTCGGCCGCGCGCGCCGAGGACATGCCGCATGTGCTGCCGCCCCAGCCCGCGGGGGCGCTGGCCGCGCTCGACGCCCGGGACGGGTCCGACGTCGTGTTCGTCGCCCACACCGGCCTAGGCCTGGCCGCCTACCCGGGCCAGTTCTGGCGCGACATGCCGGTGGGCCGCACGCTCAAGGTGCGAATGTGGCTGGAGCGCTCCGCACAGGTGCCGACCACCCGCGATGAGCAGGTGGCCTGGCTATATGACTGGTGGAAGCGGATCGACGAGTGGATCGACGCCCAGCCGTCGGGGTAATCCGCGGCTCAGGCGGCGGCGGCCTGCTCAGACAGGTCGGTCGAGACGCGCTGCGCCGGGGTGGGGGACTCAGCCGGAATACCGATCCAGCGGGTGAACGCGTCCGGGGCGAGGGGCTTGCTGAAGTGGTAGCCCTGGGCGAAGTCGCAGCCCAACCCAGCCAGACGGGTCAGGGTGGCCTCGTCCTCCACTCCTTCGGCGACCACCTTCAGCCCGAGATCGTGACCCAGGTTGATCGTCGAGCGGACGATGATCAGGTCGCTTTCGTCGCTCAGCATCGGCGAAACGAACGAGCGGTCGATCTTGAGCTCGTCGATCGGCAGGCGGCGCAGGTTGGCCAGCGACGAGTAGCCCGTGCCGTAGTCGTCGACCGACAGTCCAACGCCCAGCTGGGCCAGGCGAGTCAGCGTCACCAGGGAGCGGTCAGGATCGGACATCAGCATGCTCTCGGTGATCTCGAGCTGCAGCGCTTCGGGCGCGAGGCCGTAGAGCGCCAGGAGATCGCCGATCAGCGCCGGCAGGTCGGGGTCGAGCAGGTTGCGCACCGACAGGTTGACGGACACGGTGAGGTTCCGGCCGGCTTGGCGCCAGCCGGCGCATTGGGCGATCGCCCGTTCGAGGACGTGCCTGGTCAGTGGCCCGATCAGCCCCGTCTGCTCCACGATTCCGATGAAGTCCGACGGCGGCAGCAGGCCGAGTTCGGGGTGCTGCCAGCGCACCAGAGCCTCGGCCCCGTGCACCCGCGCGCCGTCCATGTGCATGATCGGCTGGTAGAAGACCACGATCTCGTCCGAGTCCAGCGCACGGCGAAACTCGCTCAGCACGCTCAGCCGGCGCACCGAATGGCGATCCAGCGCCGCCGCGTACACCTTGCAGCCGGCGTGCGCCTCCTTGGCGGCGTACATCGCCACGTCAGCGCTGCGCAGCAGCGAATGCGGATCCTCGCCGTCGCGCGGGAAGCGCGCGACACCGATGCTGACCCCGACCTCGAGCGTCATCTCATCCACCAGTACAGGTTGCTGGACGCACCGGATCAGCTGCTCGGCGATCGCCTCGAGCTCATCGCTGTCGCTCGTGTTGTCGCCTGGTAGAACCGCAAACTCGTCGCCCCCCAGCCGCGCGACCAGACCGTCGGGCCCGATCGTCTCCGCTAGCCGCGGACCGAGGTCGCGAAGGAGTTCATCCCCGTAGTGGTGGCCAAGCGTGTCGTTGACCTCTTTGAAGCGGTCGAGGTCGAGCAGCATCACGGCGAATTTCTGGTCGGTCGTCTTAGCCTCGGCGATCGTCTCGTCCAGCCGGAGGCGGAAACGCTCGCGGTTGGCCAGGCCGGTCAGCTCGTCGGTCGTCGCGACGCGGTGGAGTTGTTCGCCGCGCTCCTTGGACTTGAGCAGCTCGCCGACGAGATACTGGAAGATCAGGAGCACGAGGAAGCCAAGCGCGATCCCCACCGTCCCTGCGAGCACGGCCACGTAGGCAACAGCCAGAGTCAGAAGCGCGGAGAACAGCTCCGCGGACAGAACCGGCATCACCACCACGCGCGCCTTCTGGACCAGGGAGGAGCCATCGAGGTGGCAGTGATACGCGAATATCCCGACGAAGTTTGCCGCGAGCGCAACAACGAACGTCAGAAAAACGACGATGTAGTAGCCAACCCCATGGGGACCAAGCCCGGTGATGCGGATGGCCGTGTGGAAGAACAGGCCGGCTACCAGCGGGAACCACACGAAGGTGACCACATTGTTGAGCGCAATGTCCCGTGTGGTGCGAGTGCGCCACCATGAGACCAGCATTGTGGCCGCGCCAAGAACTGCCGCGGGACCGGGGCCGAGCAGAACAATCGCGATAATCAGGCCGATCGGGACGCCCGACAGCCGTACCTTGCTGGCGCCGCCGTTGACATCCGTGAGGGTGCTCACGCTCGTGAATAGACCGAGCACGAGCAACGGACCGAGGCTCCACCGGTCTAGGCCGAGCGTCAGCCAAACGAGTACGGCGCCGCCGGCAAACGCGACCGCGTGAGACACGAAGACGCCACGGCCAGGTTGCCGTGGGTATCCGTTGCCAGCCGTGGCGGTGGTGCGATCCATCGCGTTCCATTCATCGGCGCCAGTGCCCCACTCCTGAACCACAAAAGTGTCCAGAGCTCACTGGACATCGCTAAAGTTCTGGCGCCCAACGACCGATGCGGTCGTGCGAATCAGAAAGAAAAGGGGGCCGCTTGCGCGAGCCCCCAGAAGCAATCAGCCACCATTCCAACCCATGGTGGTCTCCTTTCTATGCCGCATCGTCGGACGGCGATTGCTGACAGCCCTACCTCTCACAGTGCGCTGCCGGCGCGACTGCCGTTTTTCTTATCTCGTTTCGGGGACTGCGCCCCGCGTGTGCCGGAAGGCTACCGGGGTCCGCAGTTCTCGCAATACAACGTTTGTCCAGATTGCGTTTAGCCCTCTCAAGACTCGGATAGTTCGCGCCGACAGAGAAGCCCCGCCCGTCGCTCGCCAGCCGGCGATCTTGGCTGTCGCGTTATGTCAACGACACGGCATGTGGGCCGTCCTTGCTCCTAGGGCGACGGACTGAAGTGTGTCGCGCTAATCCGCCCAGTAGAGTTCCGCCGCTGTCGCCCACAAGACGCTGCGGCGTTGCTCTTCCGTGAGCCTGTCGAGCAGCGCCGTCAATTCGTTGCCGTGCTCGTGCGGGTAGTCGGACGCGTACACCAGCATTCCGGGGCCGTCCATCATCTCGAGCACCTGGTCGAGCGCCACCGGTTCTGCTGGGAGATGCGACGGCGCCGTCGTGAACCGAAAATGCTCGCGCACGTACTCCGACGGCCGCCGCTTGACCCATGGCACCTCGCGCCACACGCCCTTCCAGTCCTTGTCGAATCGCCAGAGCAGCGGCGCCAGCCAGGCGAACCCGCACTCGATGACCACCACGCGAAGGCCGGGAAAGCGCTCGAACACGCCCTCCGAGACGAAGCTGAGAACCTGGGCCTGAGCGATCGGCTGATTGCCCACGTAATCCTCGAGGTAGGTGGTCGTGAATCCGCTCGGCGTGGCGGCCTTGCCGGCGCGACCCCATGCGTGCAGGCCGATTTGCAACCCGGCGGCACGCGCGGCGGCGAATATCGCGTGATTGTTCTTCTGGCCCCAGGGCAGGTCGCTGCGCACGGGTAGCAGGACCTGGACGAACTGCTTCTCCTCCCCCACCCGCTCGATCTCCGACACGGCGTCGTCGGGCGCGACGGTCGAGACGACCAGGCTCGCGCGGAGTCGCTCGTCCCGGGCCAGGAACTCCTCGCGCACCCAGTCGTTGATCGCCGACGCGACGGCGGCGGCGAGGTAGGCGTTCCGGTGTGTCTCGAATCCGGTCAGGCAGTTGAGGACCACGAATCTGGGTCCGGCCTTCTCGAGGACGTGCCCGGAGAGCTGTTCATAGCGGGATGGCGTTGGCGTCGCGATGCCGCGCGGGTACGCGTGCGCCAGGTCGGTCAGCCGGATCCCCGCCTCGGTGATGTACTGGCGCCAGTAGTCGCTCAGGTACGGGAACAGCGCGTCGTAGGACGCCGGCGCGACGTGGACGTCACAGTCGAACGAATCCATCAGGCGGGCCGCTCGCGCGGCAACCCGTACAGTGCGAGTGCGTTCTCGCACAGGATCGCCTGGCGCAATTCTCCTCCCATCGCGCGCGGCAACGCCTGCTTTGGCGAATCGAAGTCCCAGTGGGGATAGTCGGTGGCGAACAGCAGCCGTTCCTCGAGCCGGGCCTGCTCGATCGCGTAGATCAGGTGCCGGGGATCGTCGGGCTCTTCGATGGGCTGGGTCGTGAACCACACGTGGTCGCGGACGTACTCCGAGGGACGGCGCTGCAACCACGGAACGTCCTCGCGCATGAGCTCCCACGCGGAATCCAGGGACCAGAGCAGCGAGGCCGCCCAGGCCACGCCGCACTCGGTCAGCACCACCCGCAGACCGGGGATCGCCTCGAACATGCCGCCGGCCACCATGCTCGCGAGCTGGCTCTGCATGACGATGCCGTTGCCGACGTGGTACTCGAGGTAGAAGGACGGATAGCCGGCGCCCCGGTGGTCGACGTACCCTCCGGTGTGAAACACGACGGGTCGACGAAAGGCGGTGGCGGCCTCGTAGATCGGCCAGTACTTGGGCGCGCCCAGCTGCTCGGCCGCGCTGGCTGGCAACAGCACGGCCACGAAGCGCTCATCGCCGGCTCGTCGCTCGATCTCGGCGACCGCCAGGTCCGGGTACTCATGGGGCACCGCGATCGTGCCGCGCAGCCGCGAGTCGAAGTCCAGCCACTCCTCCACCTGCCACTCGTTCACGGCCTGATTCCACTCGGCGGCGAAATCCGGATGGTCATAGCAATCCTGCCCGCTGAGCACCTCGAGCACCGCGTAATCGATGGCGAACTCGTCGAGCAGCTGCTCGCGCATGGTCTCGGGGTCGCTGCCCCAGATGTGTCCGGGCTTGCCCGGCCAGGCGTCGACGCGCATCCCCGCGTTTCGGGCGCGTGGGTACCACTCGGTCACGCGCGGCGTGCGCCGGCCGTAGCGCTCGAGCATCCGCCGGGCAGGGGCACTCAGGTACTTGGCCAGCATCGCCTCGGTCGCCTGCGCATGCACGTCGCAGTCGACCAGCTCGACCGTCCGCGACGGAGCGGCCTCGAGATCGGTGCGCGTCTCAACCTGCGACATCGTCAACCTCCTTACGCATGCAGCACAACGTACTCGTCCTCGACATTGACCTCGAACGTCTCGGCCACATATGGGCCGGGTACCCGCTTCGCCGGCTCCGCCGTCAGAGCCTCCGAGAGCAGCGATCCGCCGGGTTCGAGTCCGACTCCATAGCTCTTCACTCCCGCCATCGCGCCACCCAAGAACGACTGCCCGCTATCGAGGTCGTATTCCCAGCCGTGCCATGGGCAGGCGATCCGTAGCGGGTCATTCGAAATCCGAGCGTCACCCGGCGCATCCGCCACCGCGTCGCCCAACACGTGCCCGAGACACAGCGGGCCACCCTGATGCGGGCACCGGTTACGGATCCCGTAGAAGCTCTCCCCCACCCGGAACACCCCGATCGAGCGGCCTCCAACCGAAACGATCCGACGCTCGCCGTCGCCGAAGCTGTCGACTGGCGCGACCACGATCCTCATGGCATCTCCCGCTTGGGAGATAACTGGCGCATAGCACCAGTTTTATCCCACACGCGCCGGCGGGCGTCACCACGACGACGGTGAGGGACCGACCCGGGAGGGGCGCAGGCCGGCTACAGCGTCATTGTGCGACCGGCCTCGAACCCGTCGAGGGCCACGATCTCCCCGATCACCTCGTGACGTACCGGCGCGTCCGTCGTGATCACCATCACGGCAAGCCCGTCCGCGCCGACGTCGTCGCTGTCGACGTGCCCCACGGCCGCCGAGACGATGTTGATGCCGCGCTGGCCGAAGTGCGTCCCGACGCGGCCGATCATCCCCGGGACGTCGCCGTAGCGGAACATCGTGATGTGCTTCTCGAGTTGGATGTTGAACCGCTGACCCCACGCCTCGAGCAGGTGGGGCCGGTTGCGCCGGCCGAACAGAGTGCCGGCGACCAGCACGGTGTCCTCGCCGCTCGTCACCGCCACGCGCACAAGGTCGGCGTAGTCCCGCACCGCCGCGCGCTTGGACTCGACCAGCTCGATCCCGCGCTCCTCGGCGATCGCCGGCGCGTTGACCTCGTTGATGTCCTCCTCGGTGTGACCGGTCAGGACGCCGAGCAGTACCTGGATCGACAGCAGGCGCGTGTCGCGCTCGGCGATCCGGCCCAGGAACTCGCTCTTGACCTGGTCGATCGAAGAGCCCGCGGCCAGCTCGACGGCGATCCTGCCGAGCGAGCGGCAGAGCGCCACGTACGGTCCCAGCACCTCCATGTCCTCGGCGGGGATGGCCGGGATGTTGACGGCGGTGGTGACCACGCCTCCGGCCAGCGCCGCGACCACCTGCTCGGCCGCCTGATAGCCCGCGCGGTCGGTCGCCTCCGCCGTCGAGGCGCCCAGGTGGGGCGTGACGATCACGTTGGGATAGCCGAACAGCGGGTGATCGGTGACGGGCTCGGATTGGAAGACGTCGAGCGCCGCACCGGCCACCTTGCCCGAGTCGAGCGCCGCCTTGAGATCCTCGTCGACGACGAGCGGTCCACGCGCCACGTTCAGGACTCGCACGCCGTCCTTGCACTTCGACAGCGCCTCGGCGTCTAGCCAACCCTTCGTGTCGGGCGTATTCGGCAGGTGCAGGGTGATGAAGTCCGCCGCCGCGTACACGGCGTCGGAGGACTCCGCCTTCTCAACGCCGAGCCGCTCGTAGCGCTCGCCCCCCACGTAGGGGTCGTAGGCGATCAGCCGCATGCCGAAGGCGCGAGCTCGCTCGGCCACCAGCTGGCCAATCCGGCCGAACCCCAGGATGCCGAGCGTCTTCTCGTACAGCTCCACGCCCGAGAACTTGGACCGCTCCCACTTGCCGGCGGTCAGCGAGGCATGGGCCTGCGGCACGTTGCGCGCCAGCGCCAGAAGCAGCGCCATCGTGTGCTCGGCCGCGGTGATCACGTTCGACTGCGGTGCGTTGGCGACGATGATGCCCCGCTTGGTGGCGGCCTCGACGTCGACGTTGTCGACCCCGACCCCGGCCCGCCCGACCGCCCGCAGGCGCTCCGCCCGAGCGATCAGGGGGGCGTCGAGCTTGGTCGCCGAGCGGATGAGCACGCCGTCGTATGCGCCGATTCGCTCCTCGAGCTCCTCGCGCGACCAGCCCACGCCGACGTCGACGTTGAAGTGCTCGCGCAGCAGGTCGATCCCCGAGTCGCCGATCTTCTCGGCGACGAGCACGCGAGGCTCGGTGGCACTCACAGCCGTCGTTCCAGGACCCAGTCGATGCACGCGGTAAGCGCCCGGACGTCGCTGGGATCGGTGGCCGGGAACATCGCGACCCGCAGCTGGTTGCGTCCCAGCTTTCGGTAGGGCTCGACGTCGACGATCCCGTTGGCGCGCAGGGTGGCGGCCAGGTCCGCGGCGTCGACGTCATCGGAGAAGTCGATCGTGCCAACCACCAGCGAGCGCTTCGCTGGATCGACCACGAACGGCGTGGCTTGCTCATGCTGCTCCGCCCACCCATACAGATGGGTCGAGGATTCGGTCGTCCGAGCGACCATCCCCTCGAGGCCGCCGTGCCCGAGCATCCACTCGAGCTGATCGGCCAGCAGCAGGAGCGTGGCGATCGCCGGCGTGTTGTAGGTCTGGTCCTTGACCGAGTTCTCGTGCGCGATCTGGAGCGAGAGAAAGTCCGGGATCCAGCGATCGTGACCAGGCGCGTTGGCGATCTCGGCGACCCGCTCGAGCGCGGCGGGGCTCATCAGCGCGAGCCACAGTCCACCGTCGGAGGCGAACGCCTTCTGCGGAGCGAAGTAGTAGACGTCCGACTCGGTCACGTCGATGGGCAGGCCGCCGGCGCCCGAGGTCGCATCGATCAGGACGAGCGCATCCCCCGCGTCGGCCGGCCGCGCCACCGGAACCATCACGCCGGTCGACGTCTCGTTGTGGGCCCAGGCGATCACGTCCGCGGTCGGGTCGGCTCGCGGCTCGGGCGCGTCGCCGGGATCGGCCTTGACCACGATTGGATCGCCCAGGAATGGCGCTTCCCGCGTGCAGGCGGCGAACTTCGACGAGAACTCGCCATAGGTCAGATGCAACGCGCGCTCCCGCACCAGGCAGCACGTGGCGGCGTCCCAGAACGCGGTCGTCCCGCCGTTGCCGAGGACGATCTCGTACTGGTCGGGAAGCGAGAACAGCTCGTGCAGGTCAGCCCGGATCTGGGCGACAAGACCTCTGACCGGCGCCTGGCGGTGCGACGTACCCATGATTGCCGCACCCTCCTGCGGCAGCCGGGCGAGCTGCGCAGGGCGGACGCGGGAGGGGCCGGAGCCGAACCGGCCATCCGCCGGCTTCAGATTGTTCGGGATGTTCAGGGCGGTGGACGTGTCAGCCATGCCGTATATCCCGTTTGACCTATTCCTGGAACTCGGTGTCGATCCAGTCCATGTTGGCGCGCAGCTCGCGGCCCACTACCTCGACCTGGTGGGCGGACTGCTCCTCGCGCATCCGCTTGAAGTTCTCCTGACCGGCCCGGTTCTCGGCGATCCACTCTCGGGCGAAGTCGCCGGACTGGATGTCGCTCAGAACCTTCTTCATCGCTTCGCGAGTCGCATCGCTGATGACCATCTTGCCGCGGGTCATATCGCCGTACTCGGCCGTGTTCGAGATCGAGTAGCGCATACCCGCGATGCCCTTTTCGTACATCAAATCGACGATCAACTTGAGCTCGTGCAGGCACTCGAAGTAGGCCAGCTTCGGGTCGTAGCCCGCGTCGACGAGCGTCTCGTAGCCGGCCCGGACCAGCTCGGTCACGCCACCGCAGAGGACGGCTTGCTCGCCGAACAGGTCGGTCTCGGTCTCGTCCTTGAACGTGGTCTCGATCACGCCTCCGCGCGTGCCGCCGATGCCCTTGGCGTAGGCGAGGGCCAGCGCGAGCGCGTTCCCGGTGGCGTCCTGGTGAATGGCGGTCAGGCACGGTACGCCCGAGCCTTCGACGAACTGCCGGCGCACCAGGTGGCCCGGGCCCTTCGGCGCGACGAGCGTCACGTCGACGTCCGGAGGCGGCACCACTTCGCCGTAGTGGATCGAGAAGCCGTGGCCGAACATCAACATGTTCCCGCTGGCCATCCCGTCGCTGACGCCGGACTCCCACACGCTGTGGTGCAGCTCGTCGGGAACCAGCATCATCACGATGTCGCCTTCGCTGGCGGCGTCAGCGGGGTCGGCCACACGCAGGCCGTGCTCGCGGGCCTTGGCCACACTGCTGGACTCCGGGCGCAGCCCGACCACGACCGACACGCCCGAGTCGGTCAGGTTCAGCGCGTGCGCGTGGCCCTGTGAGCCGTAGCCGATGATTGCGACGGTCTTGCCGTCGAGGAGTGAGAGATCAGCGTCCTTGTCGTAGAACATCGACCGGGAGCGTAGCGAGGCGCGACCCCCGGCCGCTTTCCCGCTCGATTCGCAGCATCGAGCGGCAGCACCCACTTTCCCGCTCGGTGCGCAGCATCGAGCGGCAGCACCCAATTCCTCACGGCCTCAGCTCATCCACCGCCGCCGAACTGCTGCTCCAGCGACATCACATCCTGGACGTACTGCTGAGTGTCGGGGTACATCCCATTCTGCTGGACCGACGGCAATCCCTGGTAGTAGCCGGCCGCGGCCAACGCTGGGTCGCCGCCGGTCGCGGTCAGCAGCGAGTGCAGCAAGAGCACGCCGCCGCGCACGTTGTCCGTGGCCGAGGCCGGCGCCAGCGGTGGACCCGGATTCAGGTCGCTCTGGATGTATTGCCAGGTGCCGGGGAGGATCTGCATCACTCCGCGGGCATCGGCGCTCGAGATGAGATCGTTGTTGAAGCCGCTCTCCTGCCAGGCGATCGCGTCGGCGAGCGAGGAGGGCACGCCGTTGGCGGCGGCGATCGAGCCGACCTCCGGCGCGCTCACGGTCTCAGGCGTCGGGTAGGGCGGGTCGGTCGGCTGACCCTCCGCCGCAGCTCCCACCGGCTGGCCCGCCGCGGACGATGACGTTCCGCCCGCTGAGACGAACTCGGTGCCGCCGGAACCGCCCAGGCTGATCGCGGTGCCGCTGATCAGGTACGCGTTGGGGTTCAGACCGTTCAGGGCGGCGAGCTGGTTGACGCTCATGCCGGCCCGGGCCGCGATCGCGCTCAACGTGTCGCCCGGCTGCACCACGTAGGAACCGCCCCCGACTGTGCTCGAGCCAGTGTCACTGGACGCATTCGCCGTCGCCGGCGCACCGGGCAGGCTGATCGCGGTGCCGCTGATCAGGTACGCGTTGGGGTTCAGACCGTTCAGGGCGGCGAGCTGGTTCACGCTCATGCCGGCCCGCGCCGCGATCGCGCTCAACGTGTCGCCCGGCTGCACCACGTAAGAACCGCTGGGCGCGGCGCTCGAGCCGGAGTCATCGGCGTCGGTGTCGCCATCACCGGCGGACGCGCTGTCCGTCGAGCTCGAGACGGGCGCGCCGCTCGCGCCGGACGCTTGCGGGGGAATCTGAACGGTCGACCCGACGATCAGTTGGGCGTCCGGTGAGAGCCCGTTCGCGGCGGCGAGTTGGTCGACCGTGAGTCCGTCCTGGGCGGCGATCGAGGACAGCGACTCGCCGGGGGCAACGACGTGGACAAAGTAGGCAGAGGCGGCGGCCGGAAGCGCGAGGAGCGCCCCTACCGAGACGAAGATGAGCAGGAAAAGTCGCAAACGCATATGCGGCAGTGTGGTCAACCGGGCCGCCAACCGGAAACGCTGCAAGTGGGCTTTCACCCTGCAAATTCGCCTTCACCGGTTTTGGCGCTACAGATGAGTCGCCGCGGGCGGCGACGCTAAGCGGCGGCGGCCGCGACCAGCGACCGCCCGGGCAGCACCAACAGCCCGTCAGCGTCGGCGTACGGCGCCCCCAACGCCACGATCTGCCCCTCGATGGTCGCGCGCTCCTCGTCGGACAGCCGCTCGTAGGTATCCGCGAACTGGCGCGACAGATCGACCCTCTCGGCGATCAGCTCCCCAGCCGTCATCGCCGCCCGAGGCAGCTCGAGCGACTCGACCACGACCTCCAAGAATCCCGCCCCCTCGAGCAGCTCGTGCAAGCGGCCAGCGGCGGCGAGCGCGAACATCCCAGGTGCGCTCGGATCTGGCGGCGGCGTGTGGCCGAGCTCGGCCAGGGCGCGGTCGGTGATCGTCACCCACGGATTCAGCTCGGGCTGGTCCCACACCGCGAGCACGATCCGCCCGCCGGGTACGAGAACACGCCGCGTCTCGCGCAGGGCGGCTTCGGGGTCGACCGTCAGCATGACTCCCCACCGGATCATCACGACGTCGACGCTTGCCGTGGGCAGGTCGATCCACTCGAGCTCGAGCCGCTTGAACTCGACGTTGTCGATCCCGAGTTCGCCGGCGCGGCCCCGTGCCAGCTCGAGCATGTTCTCGGAGGCGTCGCTCGAGATCAGCATCCCTCCGGGCCGGATCAGCTCGGCGGCGAGAAGTCCCGTCTCACCGGGTCCCGCCGCGAGCTCGAGCACGCGCTGCCCGGGTTGCAGCCCCGCGTGCTCGATCATCCAGGCCGACACCGGCATGCCGAACCCGCGCAGGTGCGGCGCGCGCCGGCCCCAACCACTCGCCGCGCGCTCCCAGCGCTCGAGCAGCTCAGCCCGGAGCGCTTCGGGATCTGAAGGCTCAGTCCCGGCCATTCACCGGTCCCCATCCTCCGAGGTGCGCTCCGCCACCCTCCGGGTGACCTCCTGGAACGCGTCGTCGAGCTGGTCCCGCAGCCGACGCTGGAAGATGGCCATCAGCGCCTCGGAGGCCACAGGCCCGAGCCGCTCCACCGCGTGTTCGATCTCCGGCCAGCGCTCGGCCGGCATGTCCGCCTGCGCGAACGGCTTCCAGATCTCGTGCACGAACAGCTCGACCAGCGAGCGCGAAACCGACTCGCAGTGACGGTCGACGTCCTCGAGCACGGCCAAGGCGCTGCGGAGCGAGATCCCGCGTCCGACCACCTCTTCGGCGATCGCCAGCAGCGACGGGCTGGGAGCCTGGAACCGGCCTCCGTCGATCGGGACGAGCACGCCGAGGCGCTCCGCTTCAGCGAGCACCTCGGGCGCTTCCTGCGCGCTGACGCGGAACCGCCGGCCGAGCTCCTCGAGCGTCAGCGTTTCCCCGCGCTCGGCGGTGGCCACGGCGCTCAAGGCCTCGCCGAAGCGCTGGAGCCGGTCCGCCGTCCCCTGGGTGTCGTCGAGCAGTCGCTTGATCCCGCTCAGGTTGAAGCCGTCGTCCTGGAGGTCCCGGATCAGGCGCAGCTGCTCCAGATGCTCGGGGCCGTAGTAGCCGACGCGGGCTCGCACCTCGGGCGGGGCGAGCAGGCCGCGCGCCTGATGGGCGCGGATATTGCGCACCGACATGCCGGACTGGGCCGCCAGCTGCTCGATCGTCAGTTGATTCGGCGAAGAGTCCGGCTGGGCGAACTGTCGAGCGGATGCCACGTGCCGATTAAAGCTCTCGCCGCAGCAGCTTGCCGGATTGCGTTCGCGGCAGGTCGGCCGCGAAAGCGATCGTCTTCGGGACCTTGAAGCCCGCCAGCCGGGTCGCACAGTGGGCGCGCAGCTCGTCGGGGGCTGCCTCGAGGCCATCGCGCAGCACCACGGTCGCCACTACCGCCTCTCCCCACTCCGGGTCGGGACGCGGGTGCACCGCGGCGTCGGCCACGGCCGGATGCTCCAGGAGCACGGCCTCGACCTCGGCCGGCGCAACGTTCTCGCCGCCGCTCACGATCGTGTCGGACTTGCGGCCGATGATCTCGAGCCGCGCGCGGTCGTCGAACCGCCCCAGGTCGCCCGTGTGCAACCAGCCGTCATCGGACGCGGCACCGGCAGACACAATTGGCCCACGCACGAGCACCTCGCCGTCCTCGGCCGTCGTCACCTCCACGCTGGGCAGCGGCCAGCCGAACGTGGCGATCTGCGAGCACGCCTCGGTCATGCCGTAGGTCGGCGCCACCGGTACGCCCGCTCGCTCGGCGCGCTCGAGCAGCGCCGGTGCGATCGGCCCACCGCCCAACAGCGCCCAGCGCAGCGTCGGCGGACGTTCGAGGCCCGCGTCGAGCAGCCGCGCGAGCATTGTCGGCACGAGTGAGACCAGCGTGGTCCGCCGCCCCGGGTCCATCAACTCGTTCAGGACCGCGTCGGTGTCGAAGCGGCCGTGCAGGACCGCCGTGGTGGCGTAGATCGCGCTGCGGATCGGGATCGACAGGCCGCCGACGTGGGTCAGCGGCATCGGGCACAGCCAGCGTTCGGCCTGGTCGAGGCCGAGCGCCACCGCCGAGCCGAGCGCGCTGGCCTGGAAGTTGCCGTGGGTGAGGACGACCGGCTTCGGCGCGGCGGTCGTCCCGGAGGTGTGCATGATCGCGACCACCGGATCCCCTGCGCGGGCGTCCGCGCCCCTCATCGACACTGGAGCGAGCGGTTCGCCGACGATCATGTCCGCGCCGGCAGTTCGCTGCTCCCGCTCGGCCTGGTTCAGACGAAGGTCAATCGGGACTGCTGCCGCGCCCGCCAGCAGGCAGGCGTGCAAGGCGATGACGAAGTCCTCTCCCGGGGGGAGTGCGATACCCACCCGCTTGGCGCCCTGGATCGCACCCACCCGAGCGAGCGTGGCCTTCGACAGCTCGCCATAGGTGAGGCTGCGCTCGGGCGTCTCGATCGCGATCCGGTCGGGCTCTCGGCCCGCGGCGGCCAGGGTCCAGTCGTACACGACCGACACGGTAGTCTCGCGCGGGTGCCAACGACGTGGAAACCCGCCGGCGACTACCAGGACATCCGTTACGAGACGGGTCTCGAAGACGCTACCGGGATCGCCAAGGTCACGATCAACCGCCCCGAGGTGCGTAACGCGTTCCGCCCCGAGACCGTGGTCGAGATGTCCGACGCTTTCACCCGCGCCCGCGAGGACCTCGACGTTGGCGTCGTGATCCTGACCGGCGAGGGCCCGGACGCGTTCTGCTCGGGAGGCGACCAGCGCGTACGCGGCTCACGCGGCGGCTATGTCAGCGGCGCCGACCCGTCGGCGGCGGGTAGGCATGAGGCGGTTGGTCGGTTCGAGGTCACCGACCTGCACGTCCAGATGCGACGCATGCCCAAGCCGATCGTGGCGATGGTCGCCGGCTATGCAATCGGGGGCGGCCACGTCCTGCACGTGGTTTGCGACCTGACGATCGCCGCCGACAACGCCCGCTTCGGCCAGGTGGGTCCGAAGGTTGGCTCGTTCGACGGGGGATTCGGGGCGAGCGTGCTGTCGCGGCTGGTGGGACCCAAGAAGGCCAAGGAGATCTGGTTCCTATGCCGGCAGTACGACGCGCAGGAGGCGCTGGCGATGGGGCTCGTGAACACGGTGGTGCCGCTCGACCAGCTCGAAGAGGAGACGGTCAGGTGGTGTCGTGAGATGCTCGCGGTGTCGCCTTTCGCACTACGGATGCTGAAGGCCAGCTTCAACGCCGACGAGGACGGGCTCGCCGGGATCCAGCAGTTCGCCCACGACGCGAACCTGCTCTTCTACATGAGCGAAGAGGCGCAGGAGGGGCGCAACGCGTACCTCGAGAAGCGCAAGCCTGACTTCTCGAAGTTCCCGCGCCGAGCGTGATGGCAGCGACACGGGAGGCCACCCGGCCGAGCGGCATTCGCATCTGGCTGGTGGCCGCGCGCGTGCGGACCCTGCCGGCGGCGATCGCACCCGTATTGGTCGGCACCGCGCTCGCGGGCTACCTGCACGTGTTCCATCCCCTGCGGTTCGTCGCCGCGCTGATCGGCGCGATGTTCATCCAGATCGGCACGAACCTGTCCAACGACTACTCCGATGCCCGTCGGGGTGCCGACACCGAGGACCGGCTCGGCCCGGTTCGGGTCACGGCCGGCGGGCTCGTCCCGCCCCGCCAGGTCCTGATCGCGACCTACCTCACGTTCGGCGTCGCGGTGCTCGCCGGCGTCTACCTCGTCGTCGTGGCCGGCTGGCAGCTGCTCGTGGTCGGGGCGGCCTCGATCCTGGCCGGCGTGCTCTACACGGGGGGCCCGAAACCGTATGGATATGAGGGGCTGGGCGAGGTGTTCGTGTTCCTGTTCTTCGGCATCGTCGCCGTGGCGGGGTCGTTCTTCGTCCAGACCAAGCACCTCGACTGGGAGGCGTTCGCGCTGGCTGTCCCGGTCGGACTGATCGCCGCCGGGCTGCTGGTCGTCAACAACATCCGAGACATCGAGACGGACCGGCGCGCCGGCAAGCGCACGCTCGCCGTCCGCCTGGGTCGTCGGCGCACGCGCCGGCTGTTCGCCGCGATGATCTACGTCGCCTACCTACTGACCCCGGTGACGTGGGTGTTCGGGCCACTCGAGCCCTGGCTGTTTCTCCCCTGGCTGACGCTGCCGCTCGGAGCGCGCGTGGTGCGGGCGGTCCGCACCCGAACCGACGGCCTGTCGCTCAACCGGGCGCTGGCCCAGACCGGGCTGCTCCAGCTGGTCTTCTGCGTGCTGCTCAGCGCCGGCCTGCTGCTCAGTCGATGAACGTCGGGATTGAGCGTTTAAGGGCGCGCTTGCGCGCGCCGTTCGTTTCTGCCTCGGGAGCCCTCCGTGACCGCTCGCTCGTGCTCTTCCGGCTCGAGGACTTCCAGGGGCACGTGGGCGTCGGCGAGGCGGCGCCGCTCCCGGACTACCACGGCGTGAGCGTCGAGGACGTGCTCGAGGCGCTCGAGGCGTGCCGAGCGACGTTGACGGCGGCGGAGGAGAGCGCATCGCCCCGCGAGGTGCTCGCGCAGTGGACCCGGCTTGCCCCGCTGCCGGCGCTGGCCGCCGTCGACACGGCGCTCTGGGACCTGGAGGGACGCCGCACTGGTACGCCGCTGTGGCGCCTGATCGGCGCTGGGGCGGGCGAGCCGGTCGAGGTCAACGCCACCCTCGCCGCGGCCGACCGCGCGAGCGCCGCCGGGCAAGCCGCCGCGGCGCGCGCAGACGGTTTTCGCTGCGTCAAGGCCAAGGTGGGAGTCGGCGACGACGCCGGGCGGCTGGCTGCCGTGCGGGCGGTGCTGGGGCCGGGGGTGGCGATCCGGCTTGACGCCAACGGTGCCTGGTCGGTCGACGAAGCCGTTGCCAACCTGCGGGCACTGGCGCCAATCGGGATCGAGCTGTGCGAGGAGCCGGTTCACGGACTTGCCCAGAACCGAGAGGTGGCCAGCACCATCCCGGAGGTCTCGATCGCGCTGGACGAGACCGCGTCGGCGGCCGGAGCGCTCGAGGAGCGCGCGTGCCGCGCGGTATGCCTCAAGGTCGCGGCGTGCGGTGGGGTCACCGGCGTGCTCGACGCGGCTCGGCGAGCCCGCGCGGCCGGCTACGAGGTCTACCTGGCGTCGACCCTGGACGGTCCGCTCGGGATCGCGGCGGCGCTGCACGCGGCGGCAGCGATCGTCCCGGATTGCCCCTGTGGCCTGGCCACGCTGGGGCTGTTCGCGGACCGCGAGAGCCCACTGGAGCCGCGGGACGGGCGGATGGAGCTCCCGGGTGGCCCCGGCCTTGGCGACGGTCTGCTCGCCTGGTATCGCTCCGGCTGACGCCCCCGCGCGCTGGTGTGACTCACGTCACGGATCGCTCGGATTCGGGTGGGTACAACTGGTGAGCGAAGAAATTTGGCCCGAAGGCTAAAGCCCGGGGCTTTGCTGACGACCAACCTCCGTAAAGCCGAGCTGACCGTTTGATCGGAGGCCGCCAAAGATGAGTCCTGAACGCTCAAATGCATATCGCCGTGTCATGAAGACCCTCGAGGACGTTGGACCGAGCAAGCTGCTCGACCACGAGCAGCAGCGCATCCGCTACGCCGCGGACAACCTCATCTTCTGTCAGCACCTTCAGAGCGACGTCGAGGCGCAGGCCGCGCTCATCGACGTCGAGGATCTGTGCCGCAGCCTGGTTGAGGCTGGCCGGTGGGAGGAGGTCAGCGCCACTCGCCTGGCCGACGACCTCTTCCAGTGCGGGCCCGCCAAGCCGGCGATCCTCCAGGCCGCCTAGAACCGCTCATAATCCGGCCGTGGGATGGCCCCGGCTGAAGCGGTTGGTCGCGGCGCGCTGATCATGGGCGACCAGGTCATGGTCGGGCCCGACGTGGCCTTCCTATCCGAGAACCACGGCTACGACGACCTCGATCGGCCGATCGGCGAGCAGGTTTCGACCGAGCGCTCCCCGCCGCGGATCGAGGACGGCGCGTGGATCGGGCTGCGGGCGACGATCCTTCCGGGACGGGTGGTCGGCCGCGGCTCGATCGTGGCCGCGTGCGCCGTCGTGACGCGCGACGTGCCGCCGTACGCGATCGTCGGCGGCAACCCGGCCCGCGTCATCGGTAGCCGCAGCGGATCGGCGCCACCGACGGCCGAGACGGTGCCCGCTTCAAAGCACGATCACTGACGCCACGCGCGCCGGCGCCTCAAGGTGCACCGCGTGACCGGCGCCGGGCGCGACGATGACTTCGGCCGCGGGCAAGCCGGCCGCCATCTGGTCCGCGATCGCCCTGAACTTCTCATCGCGCTCCCCCACGACGAGCGCCACCCGGATCGGGATCTCCCCCAAGCGCTCCCACAGCGACGGCAGCGCGGCGTTGCCAAGGCCTCGGAGAGCCGCCGCCAGGCCCGAGGGTCGGTTGCGCAGGCGATCGGCGTGGGCAGCCGCAAGCACCTCGGGTGGCTGTCCGGCGAGCACCGGCGTCTGCGCCCAGCGGTGCGCGAACGCTTCGATGCTCATGCTTTCGATCTCGCCGGCCAGACGCTCGTCATCCCGGAGGCGGGCCTCGCGCTCGGCCGGGTCGGCGATCCCGGGACTGGCCCCGATCAGCACAAGGCGTTCGATTCGCTCGGGCAGCGCGAGCGCCGCGTGCAGCGCAATCCGGCCGCCCATCGAGTAGCCCACGAGCGTGAACCGGTCCGGGGCGACGGCGGCGAGATCCTCGAGCACGCCCTCGAGCGCGACGGGTTCCCGGCCGGACGCTGAACCGTGGCCGCGGATGTCGAGCGCGATCGCACGGTAGCGTTCCCCGAGCGCCGCGACCACGGGGTCCCAGCTCGCTCCGGTGTGCGTGAAGCCGTGCAGGAGGACGACAGCCGGCGCCATCAAGGACATCTCATCATGAGCGCCACCGACACGTACCTCCTGCTGCGCGCGTTCTGCGACGAGCTCGCCCACTGCGGGATGGAGCATGCCTGCACCGCGCCGGGATCACGCTGCACGCCGATCGTCCTCTCGCTCGTACGCGAACCGCGGATCCACGCCTGGTCGCACATAGATGAGCGCTCGGCCGGGTTCTTCGCGCTCGGCGCGGCGAAGCGGACCGGCAGGCCGGTGGCGGTCACCTGCACCTCCGGCACGGCGGCGGCCAACCTCGCGCCTGCGGTGATCGAGGCCCGGCATGCGCGCGTCCCGCTGATCGTGCTGACCGCCGATCGCCCGCCCGAGCTGCGCGACGTGGGCGCCGGCCAGACCATCGACCAGCTCAAGCTCTACGGCGACGCCGTCAAATGGTTTTTCGAGGTCGGGGTGCAGGAGGCGACGCCGGCAGCGCTGCGATTCATGCGGACGCTGGCTTGTCGCGCCTACTGGACCGCGGCCCAGGGACCCCCCGGCCCGGTCCACCTCAACCTTCCCCTGCGTGAGCCGCTCGTCCTCGACGTCCCCCTGCCCGCGGACTCGACCGGCCGCGAGGACGACCGGCCGTACGTGACCGTGGAGCCCGTGGTGCAGAGCGTCCCCTCGGGCCCTCGCCACCTGGTCGGGCGGATCGCGATCGTGGCCGGAGCCGACCGCGACGCGATCGGTGGCCGCGAGCTCGCCGGCTTCGCGGCCCGTGCGGCGATCCCCCTGCTGGCCGACCCGCTGTCGGGCGCCCGGCAAGGCGACGCGGCGATCGCCCACTACGACCTGCTCCTGCGCGACCCGGATTTCGCCGCCGCACACCGGCCAGACTTCGTGATCCGCACCGGCGACCTCCCGACGTCCAAGCCCCTGCGTACGTGGCTGGCAGGCCTCGATGCGGCCCAGATCGCGATCGACGCCGACGGCACCTGGCACGACCCGGACGCTGTGGTCGGCGCGCGCCTGCCGGCGCCGCTCCACGCGGCGCTCGACGGCCTGACCCCCGGCGAGGTCATTCCGGCCCTGCCGGGCTGGCTGGATTCGTGGCGAGCGGCGGACGATGCCGCCGGCCGGACGCTCTCGAAAGCGCTCGGCGCGGAGCTGTCCGAGCCGCTCGTGGCGCGCAGCCTCGGGGAGTGGCTCGACGCCCCCACCACCCTGTTCGTCGCCTCCTCGATGCCGATCCGAGACGTTGAGCTGTACCTGCCTGCGCGCGAGTCTGGTCCGCGCGTGCTCTCCAACCGCGGTGCGAATGGGATTGACGGCACGGTGTCGGCCGCGTTCGGCGTGGCCGCCGCCCAAGAGGGTCCAGTCGTGCTGCTGATCGGCGACGTGGCCCTGGCCCACGACATCGGCGGCCTCCTGGCCGGCCGCCGGCTGTCGCTGGCGCTGACCATCGTGCTCCTCAACAACGACGGAGGCGGCATCTTCCACTTCCTGCCCGTGGCCGGCGAGGCCGACGCGTTCGAGGAGCACGTCGCCACTCCCCACGGACTCGACTTCGCCCACGCCGCGGCCCTTTACGGCTGCCGGTATGAGCGCCCGGCAAGCGTCACCGACCTGCACGCGGCGGTAGAGCGGTCGATCGCCGGCGACGCCACGACCATCATCGAGGTCCGCACCGACCGCGTCGAGAACCTCGCCCTCCACCGCCGCGCCGCCGAAGCCGCCCTCGCCGCCCTCCCCCACTGAACCGCCTGGGGCGGCAAATTCCAGCATTCCGGCGTCGCGTTGCCGCTGGTGCAGGATCTTGCCCCGTGACGAGGCAGAATCCTGTACTGGGACGATCGACGTCGTGGAATGCTGGAATTTGCCCCCTCGGAGGGCCAGGGTGGAGGGGTTCAGCCGGAGAGGACGGGCAGCAGCGCGCCCAGCTTGACCTCGGTCTCGGCGAGCTCCGACGAGGGGTGGGAATCGCGCACGATGCCGCCGCCGGCATACAGGTGGGCCAGCCGGCCGCGGACCAGCGCGCAGCGCAAGGCAACGCAGAACTCGCCGTCGCCGGTGGCATCGGTCCACCCCACCGCCCCGGCGTACCAACCGCGATCAAGCCCTTCCAGGGCCGGAATCAGCGGCGAAGCCACCTCCCACGGCTCGCCCCCGACCGCCGGCGTCGGGTGCAGCACGCCGGCGAGGTCGATCGCGCTCAGTGGGGAGGTCAGTTGCGCCCGGATCGGGGTGCCCAGGTGCTGGATGTTGGCCACCCGGACGACGGCGGGTTCGGGCGCGGCGGTGACCCACACCGAGAAAGGTCGCAGCGCCTGGGCGATCCGCCGGACCACGATTTCGTTCTCCTCGCGGTCTTTCTCGCTGTGGAGCAGCTGCTCGCCCAGGTGATCGTCGATCGCCGGGTCGGCGCTGCGTCGGATCGATCCAGCCAGGCCGACGGTCGAGGCTCGCTGGCCTTCCCGCCTGATGAGCAGCTCGGGACTGGCCGCGATGAAGGTCCCATCGTCTCGCCCCACCGCGAACACGTAGCAGGACGGGAATGCCTCGCGGAGCAACCCCAGCACCGCGCCGACGTCGTGGTCGACCGGTGCGTGCACCTCGACGTCGCGCGCCAGCACGATCTTCTCGAGCTCCCCGGCGCGGATCCGCTGCACCGCCCGGGCCACGGCCTCCTCGAAGTGCGCGGGTGGCATCGGGCTCAGCACCCGGTAGGCCCCGGCCGGCGCCGGGTCGAGCAACGGCAGCGCCGGTGCTCGCAGCTCGCCGAGCCGCGCGTCGAGCCGGGCGCGCAGGTCTTCGATCGTGTCGTCGGGCGCGATCCGGAGGTTGAGCGTCAGCGCCACACGGTCGCCCCGGCGGGCTACAGACACCTCCGGCACGACCATCGAGGCCGGCGAGAACCCCTCCCAGCGGGCCGAGTCGCCGCCGTCGTCGGCGAACGCGAAGCCGCCGACGGCCACGAGCCCGGAGCCCGGCGGGCCGTCGAAATCATCCGCCAGCGCGCTCGCCGTCACGGCCGACCACTCCCGGCCGACCGTCTCGAAACGATCGGCGCCCCGCGCCTCGAGCACGTGCACGCACCCGATCGCCGCGAGCGCGGAGCGGTCGCGGTCCGGCTGCTCGAGGCAGAACCACGGCTCGCCCGGCCGGCGCGAGGCCACCGCCGCGGCGGTCGGATCCAAGCCGCCGTCGACCGACGTCGTCACGCTGGCCAGCGCCGGTTTGCCGGTCGAGCGGGCGTGGCGCAGCCCGTCCTGGAGCCGCTGAGCTAGCTGCCGATTCGCCTTGGCATCAAGCCAACTCCACGCGGGTGAACGCCCCGAGGCGACTTGTGTCATCGGACCAGGCTACCGAGGCCCGGACCAAAATCGCGCCGCGCAGCCGGTTCACGTGTCGATGCGCACCCGGCCGGTCAGGTTGAGCGCCGTCACATGCGCGGCCTCGCCGGAGCCGGCATCGAAGTCTGTCCGGCGCAGCTCGATCGTCCGAGCGTGACCCGGTTCCACTCCGAACGCATCGTCGAGCGCCACGAACCCCGGCACATGGAGCCGCACGCCGTAGGCCAAGCGGCGGCTCGCCACCTTGACCGTCGCCGTCTCTCCCTCCACACGCTCGAAACTGGCTTCCAGCCCGAGCCGGGTCGCGGCCTCGGGCCGCAGCGATCGCCCGGCCGGGAAGCGAAACGACTGAGACAGCGGGCGCGCCGGGTCTGTCCCCTCGAGGCTCACCACGATCAGGTCCTGTGCCGGCGGACCCAACCGGTAGGACCACGATGCATCGACGAAGTGTCCGAGCAACGCTTCGACGTTGCCCGACCAGGAGCTATGGGGCGCGACCTCGATCTCCCGGCGGACATCGTCGACCAGCAGCTCGAGGTTGCGGTAGAGCCCGATCCGCAGAGTGGTACCGAGAGGCTCGGGACGGTCGTTGGCGACGTGGACCGCCACTCCACCCAGCCCCTCGTCCGTGCTCCATGCCGCCACCGGAGACAGCGCCCGGCGGCCATACCAGTATGCGACCTTGGCTCCACCGCGATTGTCGAGCAGGCCCCAGCCGGCTCCGGGCACCAGATCGGTCAGCCACACCACGAGGGCACCGCCGCAGGGCGAGGCGTCGCGCCGCCACTCCCCGAATGTCTCGGCCATGACTTCGCCACTCACATGGCGCGAGAGCTCCAGGTAACGCTCGGGCTCGACGCTGCGCAGCGCCACCGGGTCCACGTCGTACAGCAGACGCAGGTAGTGGTCGCGCACGTCCTCGAAGTCCCACCCGGCCCCGAGATCGCGCGGGACGCCCGCCTTCCACCGCGGGGTGTGGACGATGGGACCTCCGACAGCCTCGACCGTCTCCTCGCCGGGGACGTTCGAGAACCCCAGCGACTCGGCGGCGAACTTGACCTCCGAGCGTCGCGCGTCCTCGAGCGGGCGCAGGTAGGCGCCGACCCCGTAGTAGTTCGCGACGCCGCGATCCGGACGAAACGGCAGATCGCCTCCCCACGGGGTCGATGGAACGTACGGCGCCTGCACCTCCGCCTCGGCCACCAGCGAGGGCAGGAGCTCTCCGTAGAGCGGACCGTTAGCGAGCTGCGGATCGAGCCCAAGCATCGCGACCTGCTGGGCTACTTCGCTGCCGCCGCACACCACGGCCAGGCTCGGCCGAGCCGCCAGCCCGGCCAGGACCTGCCGCGCCTCACGGGCGACTGTGGCCATGAAGGCATCGTCGGACTCCGGATAGTCGAGGTTGGCGAACATGAAGTCCTGCCACACCAGATCCCGAGCGCGTCGCAGCGCTCGTAGAACTCGTCGCTTTCGTAGCAACCGATGCCGGGGACGCGGAGCATGTTCATGCCGGCGCGCACGACCTCGTCGAGCACCAGGTCGAGCTGCCGTCCCCGCGAGCAGGGCGCGGTGAGATCCACCGGTGTCCACACGGCTCCGCGGGCAAACACCGGGACGTCATTGACCTCCAGCTGAATCCCGTCGCGCTCGAGATCGCCAACAGACCGCAGCGAGCGAAACCCGACCCGGCCGGCCGGAACCACGATCTCCTCGGCACCAAGAAAAGCCCGCAGACTGACGTCGTGCAGAGCGGGGACGCCGTGTGTGTGCGGCCACCAGGGCTCCACGCTGGGGACGACGAGCTCGCCCGCCACCTCGAAGCCGCCACCCTCAGAGGTGAGATCTAGCGAGGACCGGTGCGTCCCGTTCGGCCCGTCGAGCTCCACCGCGACCTCCCGCGGCGATCCCCCGCCGACCAGCCCCCGCAGGCGACCGCGCACCGACAGCCTCCCCGCCGAACCGTCCAGGCTCGTGCGCACTCGCAGACGGTCGACGACCAACCCTCGCCGACGCTCTATCCGGATCGGCTTCCAGGGACCAACGCACGCTGGACCCGGCGAAAATCCGGGAGCACGACCGAGCAGCATCGTGCGGAAGAAGCGGAGGTTGTCTTCTGCAACTAGGCGGGTGCGCCACCGGGCACGAGGGCGCCGGCGGAGGCGGAGCAGTGGCGCCAGCGCGCGGCAACAGAGCACCAGCTCATTGCCGGCGCCCGGCGCCCGCAGCCGCTCTGACACCTCCAGTCGATAAGAGGCGAACATCGAGTCGCCTTCGAGCACGCGCTGACCGTTGAGGTACACCTCTGACACGGTTGCGACGCCGTCCAGGGCCAGCCAGACCTCCTCGCCGGCGACCCCGGGCTGAGCGTCGAACCGGGTGCGAAACCACCAGTCCAGGTCGTCGAAGTCCAGACCGTCTCCCGGCGCCCATGAACCGGCGTCGCGCAGCGCCCCGGCTGCCGTCCCGGGAACCCGGGCCGGCAGCCAGTTCAGTCCGTCGAGCTGCTCGGGGCCTTGGCAACCATCCGGTGCGGTTGACGCGACCTCCCAGCCGTCGGCCAGCTCCACGGTGCTTCTTTAGGTCTCGCTCCGGCCCCGCGCGATCGCGATCTCGCCGGTGCGCGCCATCTCGATCAACCCGAACGGTCGCACGAGCTGTTCGAACGCGTCGACCTTGTCGCACGTGCCGGTGAGCTCCACCACGATTGAGCGCTTGGTCACGTCGACCACCTTGCCGCGGAAGATCTCGCAGATCTGCATGACCTCGGCTCGGCTGGCGCCGTCGGCGGACACCTTGAACAGCGCGAGCTCACGGGCCAGCGTCTCGCGTGGCTCCAGGTCGCGGATCTTGAGCACGTTGACGAGCTTGTGCAGCTGCTTGGTCACCTGATCGATCGGGTGCACAGCTCCGTCGAGGGTCAGCGTGATGCGTGAGATCCGCTCGTCGTCGGTCGGCCCGACCGCGAGCGTGTCGATGTTGAACCCGCGGCGCGCGAAGAGCCCCGCGATCCGGGTGAGGACACCCGGCTTGTTCTCGACCAGGATCGACAGGATGTGCTTGCGGCCGGTGCGCAGGCCGGCCACCGCTTCGAGGTCGTCGAGGGACAGGACTTCCTTGGTTCCAGGCTCACCCATGAGAGCTCACCCCACCATGTTCCGCGCCGGCTGGCCGGCCGGGATCATCGGGTATGTGTTCTCCTCGCGCGTGACGCGCACGTCGACCAGCACCGGCCCGTCGATCGCCAGCGCCTCCTTCATGTCGGACACAAGCGTGGTCTTGTCGGTGAACCGGAGACCGGTGGCGCCGTACGCCTCGGCGAGCTTGACGAAGTCCGGCCACTGACCCGTCTCGACCTGGCTGTAGCGCTTGTCCCAGAACAGCTCTTGCCATTGCCGGACCATGCCCAGGTAGCCGTTGTTCATGATGAACACCTTGATCCCGATGCCCTCCTGGGCGCAGGTGGCGAGTTCCTGGGCGTTCATCTGGACCGAGCCGTCGCCCGCGATGCACACCACGGTTTGATCGGGGCAGCCGACCTTCGCGCCCATCGCTGCCGGCAGGCCGAAGCCCATCGTCCCCAGGCCGCCCGAGTTGATCCACCGCCGCGGCTGCGGGAAGTGGTAGTACTGGGCAGTCCACATCTGGTGCTGTCCCACGTCACTGGTGACGATCGCGTCGCCGCCGGTGGCCTCGTAGAGGGCCTGCACCATGAACTGGGGCTTGATCTCGGCGTCGGTCGAGTCCTCGTAGCGAAGCGGATGTCGCTCCTGCCAGACCCGGATCCGCGACCACCACTCCTCGAGTCGGCCGGGATCGGCGGCGAGCGCCCGGTACTCGGCGGTCAGGCGCGGCAGGATGTTCCTGGCGTCACCCACGATCGGGATGTGCGCCGGGACGTTCTTGGAGATCTCGGCCGGGTCGATGTCGATGTGGATGAACTTGGCCCGGGGCGCGAACTCCGACAGCTTGCCGGTGACGCGGTCATCGAACCGCGCGCCGATGGCGCAAATCAGGTCGGCCTCGTCCATGGCGTAGTTCGCGGCGCGCGTGCCGTGCATCCCGAGCATCCCGAGCCACTGCTCGTGCGTCCCGGGGAACCCGCCGAGGCCCATCACGGTGCAGGTGACCGGGAAGCGGTCTGAAGTGACGAGCTCGGTCAGCTCGGCCGCGGCGCCCCCCGCCACCACGCCGCCGCCCGCGTAGATGATCGGCCGGCGTGAGTTGGCCAGCGCCTTGGCGGCGATCCGGATCTGCTTCTGGTTGCCCTCGGTGGTGGGCTGATAGCCGGGCAGCCGCACGTCGGTGACCGGCTCGTACGGGATGTCGGCCCGGCTCAGGTCCTGGGGAATGTCGACCACGACCGGGCCCGGACGGCCCGTGCGCGCGATGTGAAACGCCTCGTGAATCGAACGCGGGATCTCCAGCGGGTGCTGGATCATGAAGCTGTGCTTGACCACCGGCATCGTGATGCCGATCGTGTCGGCCTCCTGGAAGCCGTCGGTGCCGAGCAGCTCGGTCCGCACCTGGCCGGTGATGAACACCACGGGGACGGAGTCCATCATCGCGTCACAGATCGGCGTGATCAGGTTGGTCGCGCCCGGACCGCTCGTGGCCAGCGACACCCCGACCTTGCCCGTCGCCTTGGCGTATCCCTCGGCGGCGTGGCCGCCGCCGGCCTCGTGGCGGACCAGGATGTGGCGAATGCCCGCGTCGTAAAACGCGTCGTAAGTGGGAAGGTTGGCGCCGCCAGGGAGGCCGAATACGACGTCCACACCCTCGGCCTTCAAGCATTCCATCAGGGCGTCGACTGCACGCATAGCTTCGCCTCCTTCCGGCAAAGTCAATTTTGGGTAACCACAACCGTTCCGCTCCGGGCGGAAGCGCCGAGTCTACAGTCCGTTTGGCCCACGTCCAGCGCGTCGGCAGCCGCGCCTCCTTCCCCTGCGGGTCGCGCCCCCGCGGACCGCCACTAGCATCGCGCGCCGATGAGATCGACGGCGATCATCGGGGCGGGACCGCATGGGCTCGCCGTGGCTGCCCACCTCCGTAAGGCGGGGGTCGAGACCCGGTCGTTCGGCCAGCCGCTCGAGTTCTGCGCGAGAACATGCCGGCCGGGATGTTGCTCCGCTCGCGTAAGCGAAGCTCGAGCATCTCTGACCCGGACCGTTCGTTGACTGTCGAGCGCTTCGAGCGCGACACCGGGCGCACGCTCCGCGGAGCGCTCGAATCGCTCCCGCTGGAGGAGTTCGTCGAGTATGGAATGTGGTTCCAGCCCCGCGCCGTGCCGGATATCGACCCGCGAAGGATCGTGAGCCTGACCCGCGAGCTGGGCCGCTTTCGACTCCGGCTCGAGGACGGCGACGCGGTCCAGGCCGAACGAGTAGTCGTAGCGACTGGGCTGGCCGCCTTCCCAAGCGTGCCGGCACCGTTCGCGGGCCTGCCGAGCAAGCTCGTCTCCCACACCTCTGAACACCGCGACCTGCGGCCCTTCGCCGGCCGGCGCATGGTCGTGATCGGAGCCGGCCAGAGCGCGCTCGAGTCGGCTGCGCTTCTGTTCGAGGCCAGGGCCACCGTCGAGGTGCTCGCGCGTGCCCCAGCGATCCGGTGGCTGGACGATGCGGGTGACGGTCGCGGTCCCGCTCGGACGGGGACGGCACGTCGGATGAGCGACCTAATCCCGGCGCCGCCGACCGACGTGGGGGGCGTCGGGGCCGGATGGCTCGCGGCCGTGCCCGACGCGTTCAGGTGACTGCCGGCGAGGCTCCGGCCGGTCGTGGCTTACCGCTGCATCCGTCCGGCGGGCTCGGGCTGGCTCGTGCCGCGTTTGGCCCATGTCCGGATCTCGTGCTCGCGCTCGATGGCGGCGGCCGTGCCGGTCGGTGAAGCCGTGCGGCTGGTCCTCGACGACGGCTCCGAGCGGATCGCCGACTACGTGCTGCTCGGGACGGGCTACGCGATCGACGTGCGCCGCTATCCGTTCCTCGCGCCGGATCTGAAGGCCGCGATCGAGGTCGCCGGCGGCTACCCGGTGCTCGGCCCCGGCCTCGAGTCCTCGGTTCCGCGGCTGCACTTCGTGGGAGCCCCGGCCGCCTTCAGCTTCGGGCCGATCATGCGGTTCGTGATCGGGAGCGCTTATGGCGCTCCCGCCCTCACTCGCCGCGTGCTCGGGCGCCGGCAGCCGCCCGCCAGTTTCGCCTTCTAGCCCCGCTCGAATTGGTCATCCCACCCGCCCCTGGCCCGCGGCGCGGCGCTCGCGGATCATCGCTTCGGAGGCGATCGCGACGTCGGGAAACTCGAGCTCGGTCCCGCACCTGATGCAGACCGCGTCGTAGACCTTGAGAACTTTGCCGCACCCCGGACACTGGCGCCTCAGCTCCCGGTTCTCCCAGCGGTAGCAGACCGCAGCCAGCAGGCCGATGAAGGGCACGCAGGCCGAGATCAAGAACCACAACGTGAAAGAGCTGCCCTTGATTCGCCCGACAATGCCGCCGGCCAGACCGAAGAACAGCAGGATCACGACCAGGCCCATGTTGGACATGGGCCTGGCGTCACCAAACGAGCGTTTTGACCGCCCAGACCACGGCCAGCACGGCGGCGATCACGACCACGGTCCAGAAGATCGCCATCACAAAGCCGATGACGATCTTGAGGGCCAGCGCCGCGACCACGAGCAGGACGAGGCCTGCCCCCACCTTGCGGACCACCGACGGTGTACGCGAGTGATGAGACTCGAGTTGTGTTTCCATGCCCTAAGCGTACTCCCGCTGAGCAACGTCTCGCGAAGGGCTGGCTACGAGCCCGCCGCCGCGCCGCGTCAGTCGTACACGCGCTTGAGGTAGTCGAACCGGGATTCGCCGCCCGCGGCCCGCGCGTCGAGCCGGAGCCGGGCCAGACGGTAGCGCCGGATCGGAACGGTCTGGCGGCCCTGGCTCGCCACCCGGCGATCGGCGACGAGCAGCACCTTGGAGGCTGGAGTTGAACGGGTCATGGGCACCATGATCGGTATTTCCGACCCGTCAAACATTGGCCCTGGGGCCAAACTTCGAGCCCGGCGATGTGCCGCGCGGCGCTGTCAGCTGATCCGGGCTTGCCTCGCCGCGGCGTCGAGCGCCTCGCGCGCATGCCTGGACAGGCGCCGGCGCAGCCGCCACCGCGCTCCTGAGAAGGCCAGGTTGGCCACCGTCGTGAAGCCCGGCTCGTCGGTGCGGAGCGCCAGCAGCAGGTGCGCCGTCCGGTCGCTCGGGGGCAGCTGCGGGCCCGGCACCCGCACGCAATAGCAGTGGACGCGCCGGCCGCCCGGCCGGACGAGCAGCGCGCCCGCCTCCCCCACCAGCCAGGTACCGAGGCGGCCGCGCTCGAGCACGAGCCGCGTGCGGCCGTGCAGCTCCCGGGCGCGGGAGTCGACGAGGTCTCCGAGCAAGCCGAGCGCCACCGGCTCGGCCGGATGACCACGGTCGCGGCCCCGCCGCACCACGCCGGCCCCTCGGGCCGCGTACAGCTCCGGGATCACCCAGGCGTGAACGAGCAACACAAGCGAGATCGGTGCCAGCACCGGGCGCAGCCAGGCCAGCACGGCCGCCGCGAACACGAACGGGGCTGCCTGGGCGATCGTCGACAGCGTCCAGAGGCGCCCCGTCCGGGTCAGGGATCGGTCGGTGACGCGGGGCCGCCACCAGACGCGGGCGAGCTCGGGAAGCGCCTCGCTTGCCGTGGCCGCCGGCGCGGCTGCCGGCGAGCTCACTGACGTCAGCCGCCGGCGATCGGCCGGCGCAGGATTACGAGCGGCGCATCAAGCGGGAGCTCGCGCACCTGCTCGGCGCGACCTTCTCCCTCTGATACCACCGCGTAATAGCCCTGGTCGAGCTCCGCGCGGAAGGCGGTCACAGCCGCCTCGACTGCTGTTGCGTCCTCAGCGGTCCACTCGGCCACCGTGGTGTGGCCGCTCTGATCCATCCGGACGAGTCGGGACACTTCTGCCTCCTGGAGACGGGGTGGTCTCCCATCGTACGCCCGACGGGGTCCGGATCGGCCGAATTTCGTGCTCTATCCACCGAAAATCGGGGTACAAAGATGGTGAGGGGATAGCTTTCGCGGCGTCTTACCGAGTAGCTAGCTGACTAACTGCTCAAACGCTCGCGGATCAGGCGTGTGATCTCGCCACCATCCGCGCGTCCCTTGGTCTCGCGCATCACGTATCCGACCAGTGGCCCGATCGCCTTCATGTTGCCGTCGCGGACCTTCTCAGCCGCCGCGGGGTCGGAGGCGATGGCCCGGTCGACGATCTCGGTCAGGCCGTCGTCCTCGGCGGTGATCGCGCCGAGTCCCTCGCGTTCGACGATCGCGCGCGGATCGCCTCCCTCCCTGACGAGCAGCGTCAGGACCTCGCGCGCCGCGTCGCGGCTCACTTCTCTGGCCTTGACCATGGTGGCCAGCGTCGCGAGGCTCTCGGGTGTTACGTTCGAGGCCGCCGGGTCGGCGTCCGATCCGATCCGCTCGACCAGCTGCGGGATCCAGTTCGACAGCTCGGCCGGCTCGAGCTCGCCCCCTCCGTTTTCCTGGGACCCGTCCGCGGCGGCGTCCAGTGCCCGCTCGAAGTAGTCGCCGAGTTCGGCGCGGAACGCGAACAGCCGGGCGGTATCGGCGTGCAGCCCGAGCTCGCGCTCGAAGCGTTCGGCCCGCTCGGCCGGGAGCTCCGCGGGCATATCCGCCCGGGCGGCGGCGAGCATGGCCTCGCCGACAACGAGCGGGACCAGGTCGGGGTCGGGAAAGTAGCGGTAGTCGTGCGCCTCCTCCTTGGAGCGCAGTGGCGTGAGGCTGTCGGTAGCCGGGTCGTAGTGCAGGGTCTCCTGCTCGACCGGCTCGCCCCGTTCGACCAGCCGCCGCTGGCGTTCGATCTCCGCCTTGACGCCGCGTTCGAGAAACGCGAACGAGTTCATGTTCTTGAGCTCGGTCTTGGTCCCGAGCTCGCTCGTGCCCGCCGGGCGGATCGAGACATTCGCGTCGCAGCGCAATGATCCCTGCGACATGTCGACATCGGATACACCCAGTTGCCGCAACGTCGTGCGCAGCAGGATCAGCCACTCGCGCGCCTGCTCGGGCGAGCGGATGTCCGGCTCGGTGACGATTTCCACCAGCGGCGTGCCGCCACGGTTGAAGTCGACCCAGCTGCGATCCGACCCGTGGATACGGCCGCTCCCACCCAGGTGGTTGAGCTTGGCGGCGTCCTCCTCCAGGTGCACGCGATGGATGCTCACGTCGCCGAGCCGGCCGCCAAGACACAGCGGCACGTCGTACTGGGAGATCTGGTAGCCCTTGGGAAGATCGGGATAGAAGTAGTTCTTGCGATGGAACAGCGAGCGCTCGGCGATCTCACACCCGAGCGCCAGGCCGATCATGATCCCGAAGTGGATCGCCCGCTCGTTGACCACGGGCAGCGCCCCCGGCAGGCCCAGGCAGGTCGGGCAGGTGTGGATGTTGGGCGGGTCGTTGAACGACAGCTCGCACCCACAGAACATCTTGGTTCGGGTGTCCAGTTGGACATGGATCTCGAGGCCGATGACGGGCTCGTAGTCAGGCACGGGCCGGGCCCCCATCGAATCCAATCGCCCGCTCGAGTGCGTACGCCGCGTCGAGCAGACGGCTCTCGCTGAACGCCGGACCGGCCAGCTGGAACCCGACCGGCAGCCCGTCGCTCAGCCCCGACGGTAGCGAGATGGCGGGGATCCCGGCCAGCGACATCGGGACGGCGAGGAAGTCGTTCAGGTACATGGCGAGCGGGTCGTCGACCTTGGCCCCGAGCTCGAAAGCCGTGCACGGGCTGGTCGGGATGGCTATGAAGTCAAAGCGCTCAAACGCGCTCTTGAAGTCCTCGGCGATTTTCGTGCGGACCTTCTGCGCGGTCCCGTAGTACGCGTCGTAGTAGCCGCTCGACAGCGCGTAGGTGCCAAGCATGATCCGGCGCTTGACCTCGGCCCCGAAGCCCACCTCGCGCGTGCGGCTGTACATCGTGATCAGGTCCTCGTCGCCGGCGACCCGCAGGCCGTAGCGGACGGCGTCGAAACGGGCCAGGTTGGCCGAGGCCTCGGCCGGTGCGATCAGGTAGTAGGCCGACAGTGCATGCGGCGCATGCGGCAGGCGGCACGGCTCGATCGACGCGCCCAGGCCTTCGGCCAGCGCGAGCGTCGCCTCGAAGTTCTCGCGCACGCCGGGCTCGATCCCGCCCTCGGCCCCTGTCAGATCCTCGGGCACGCCGAGCCGGATGCCCTTCAGGTCCTCTGAACTGGGCGCCGCGATCTCCCCCGGGAACTCCAGCGATGTGGAATCGAGGCGGTCGCGCCCGACCATGTGGCGGAAAATCAGCGCGGCGTCGGTCACGTCGCGGGTGAGCGGGCCCGCCTGGTCGAGCGAGGACGCGAACGCGATCATCCCGTAGCGCGAGCACGCCCCGTACGTCGGTTTCAGGCCAACGATTCCGCACAGCGCCGCCGGCTGGCGAATCGAGCCGCCGGTATCGGTGCCAAGCGCCCAGGGCGCATGACCGGCCGCGACCGCCGCGGCGCTTCCGCCCGAGGAGCCCCCGGGAACCCGTGTGCGGTCCCACGGGTTGAGCACCGGCCCGAAGCCGGAGTTCTCGTTCGAGGAGCCCATCGCGAACTCGTCCTGGTTGGTCTTGCCCAGAAGCGGCGCCCCGGCCTCCTGCAGCTTGGCGACCACGGTGGCGGTGTACGGCGGGCGGTAGCCCTCGAGGATCTTCGAGCCCGATTGGCTCGGCACGCCCTCGGTGCAGAACAGGTCCTTGACCGCGATCGGCACGCCGCCCAGCGGCTTACCGCCGTGGCCGTCGCTCTCCGGAGGCGTTTCCGCGACCCACGTGAACGCGTTCAGCTCGCCCGCGGCCGCGCGCTCCCGGTAGGCCTCGAACACCTCCGCGGCGGATATCTCCCCCGCGCGGATCCGCTCCGCGGCCTGCGCCGCGGTCAGGTCGATCAGCTCGCTCACGCCGCGCCGGGACTCGGGACGCCGAACCCGTCGTGCAGCGGTTCCGGAGCCGCCGCCAGGATGACCTCGCGCGGGAGCGACGGCGTGGGATCGTCGCGACGCAGGGCGTTCACGACGTCGATCACGTGCGAGGTGGGCTCGACCCCCTCGAGATCGAGCTCGCGGATCTTCTCGATGTGGTCGAGGACCTTGGAGAGCTCCTCGGCCATGCGCGCGACCTCTGGCTCACCCAGCTCTAGGCGCGCGAGTCGTGCCACGTGGAGGACCTGATCACGGTCGAGCATGTGGTCCTCATTCTAGGATCGAGATTCGCCGCCGGGCCTGATGACCGGGATGTCCGCCGGGGCGTCTCGGGTCGCGATCCCCTCCTGGCGCAGCGACGCGTAGGCGCCATATGCCAGTACGAGCGCGCTCAGCAGCCCCAGATATGCGCCGGCCTGCTCGTCGGCGAGGGGGTCGATGAGGACGCGGTAGATCAGCGCCAGGACCGTGATCAGGCCGAGCACGGTCACGATCACGCTGAGCGTGGCCGGCACGGCGGGAGACCGGCGGGTGGCCTGGGTGATCGTCAGGGCGAGGGCGCACGCGATCGTGACGATCACCAGCCACCGCAGGTTGGTCAGGGCCTGCCAGCCGGTTAGCGAGTGGTTGCCGTGCCCGTACCACTTGAGCGCAAGCACGAACACGAGCAGCAGCACCGCCCCGACCCCGGCGAGCACCTCGCCACGCCGCAGGCGCGACGGGTGCAAGTCCATCAGGCGGCGGAACCCGAGCCCGCCCGCCCGGGAGCGGGCTCCCCGGCCGAGGGCGCAACCGCCGGCTCGGTCTGGCGAAGTCGCCTGGTCATCGCCACCAGCGCGGCGACGAGCAGCACCGCCAGCCAGAAGCCGAGGGCGAGTTCACCAAAACGTCCCAGGTGAAACAGGAACTTGAGCGCGATCAGCCCCGCCGCGATGCAGGCGAGGATGTATCGGGTCGTCTCGCGGTCGGCGGCGATCGAGGGCAACCGGGTCTGCGGCGAGAGCCGCTCGAACCCGAGGTCGGCCACGAGGAACGCGCACGAGAGCAACGCCAGGACGCCGAGGAAGGCGTCCGGCGCGTCGACGCCGGTCAGCGAGCCCCCGATGGAGACCGAGGCCGACCCGACGCTGATCGTGGCTCCGAACGAGAACCACGGGAGCACGAGCAGGTCGAGGATCACCAGGACCGCGAGGGTGCCGAGCACCCAATCCTCGCGCGACAGGCGCTCGAGGTGCAGTCGGCGGACCTGGTTCTCCACGCCTACAGGTTCGCGCTCGGGGCCCCTGCTCCTCCCCGGAGCGTACGCGGGGCCCCTGCTCCTCCCCGCAGCGTTCGCCGTGCCCACTGCGCTACACGAGACCGGCGGCCAACTGGGCCGCGATGACTGTGTTACGCAGCAGCATCGCGATCGTCATCGGGCCGACACCGCCCGGAACGGGCGTGATCAGCCCGGCTTTTTCCGCCGCGGCCTCGAACTGCACGTCGCCCTTAAGGCCGGCGTCGGTGCGGTTGATGCCCACGTCGATCACCGCCGCGCCCGGCTTGATGTAGTCCGCGCCGATCATCTCGGCCCGCCCGATGGCGGCGATCAGCACGTCGGCCTGCGAGCACACGCCGGGGAGGTCCCGGGTCCGGGAGTGGCACATCGTCACGGTGGCGTTCCGGTGCAGCAGCAGGAACGCGACCGGCTTGCCGACCAGGTTCGAGCGCCCTACCACCACCGCCTGCGACCCTTCGAGCTCCACCGAGTAGCGGTCGAGGAGCTCGATCACGCCGAGGGGTGTGCATGGCCGCAGCCCGGGAGCGCCCTGCATCAGCCGGCCGGCGCTGACGTGAGTGAGGCCGTCGACATCCTTGTCCGGTTCGATCAGAGCGGTCAACTCCTTGCCGTCCAGGCCCTCCGGGACCGGCAGCTGGAGCAGGATCCCGCTTACGTCCGGGTTGCCGTTGCCGTCCTCGATCACGGCCGCCACGTCGTCCTGGGTCGCGTCGCTGCGAAGGTGCTGGTGGTAGTCGGTTATCCCGACCTCGGCACACGCCTTGCGCTTGTTCGCCACGTAGACCGCCGACGCGGGGTCATCGCCGACCAGAATCGTTGCCAGCCCAGGCGGTCGGCCCGTGCGCTCACGGAACGCCGCAACGTCGCGCGCCACCTCGGCGCGCACCTGGGCGGCGACCTTCTTGCCGTCGATGATCGTGGCGCTCATCTCGGAGCGGGACCCTAATTCATCGAGTGCTTTTAGCGTCGCGTGATCGGCGCGAGGTCCGCCACCATCTTGCGCTCGCTGGCATCGCGGCTGAAGCGGATGACCACGATCCCGCCCGGCTCGAGGCCGGTCACCACGCCCTCTCCGAACTTCGGATGCGAGACGTCCTCGCCCAGCCGGAACACCGGTGCGGGCGCAGCCTGGGCGTCCCACGCCGCGCCACCGCCCCCGCCTCCGCCTCCGCCCCATGTTTCTTCGCCACCGCCGGACCACGACGTTGCTCGCGCGCGGATTCCGGCCAGCCCCCGTGGTTGCTGCTGCTCGCGATCGGTCAGCTCGGCGGGGATCTCCGAGATGAAGCGGCTCGGCGCGCCGAAGCTGCGGGCGCCGAACACGTTGCGTGTGCGGGCGTAGGTCAGGTACAGGTCGCGCTGGGCGCGCGTGATTCCGACGTAGCAGAGCCGGCGCTCCTCCTCCAGCCCGCCCTCGTCGAGCGCGCGCGAGTGCGGGAACACCCCCTCTTCGAGGCCGATCATGAACACGATCGGGTACTCGAGGCCCTTGGCGTTGTGGAGCGTCATGAGCGTCACCAGGCCCTCGTCGTCGCTGTTGTCGTCGGCGTCGGAGCGGAGAGCGGTCTGCTCCAGGAAGCCGGCCAGCGAGGCCTCGCGCTCGGGCTCGGCCGCGGTGAGCGCGTCGTACTCGGCGGCGACGTTGATGAGCTCGTCGAGGTTCTCGATCCGCCCCTGCGCCTCGATCGTCCGCTCGGCCTGGAGCGCCTCGAGGTAGCCGGTCTCCTGAAGGACCTCCTTGAGCAACTCCGCGATCGGCGGGTTGGACTCGACGCGCTCGCGGAGCACGTGCATCGTGGCCATGAACCGCCGCAGCGCCTTAACCGCCGCCGGGCCCAGCCCCGGGACCTGCTCGGGCTCGGACGCCGTGTCCCAGACCGACGTGCCCGTCGTGTTGGTGTATGAGAGCACCCGCGACATCGAGGTCGAGCCGATCCCGCGCTTGGGCGAGTTGACGATCCGCGTGAACGCTCCCGCGTCTTGGGCGTTGACCAGCGTGATCAGATAGGCGATTGCATCCTTGATCTCGGCCCGGTCGTAGAACTTGGGTCCGCCGATCACCTGGTAGGGGATGTCGCCCCGCACCAGCGTGTCCTGGAGCACGCGCGACTGGGCGTTGGTCCGGTAGAAGACCGCGATCTCTGCCCGCGAGATCCCTTCGTCGAGCAGCCTCTGGACCTCGCCGGTCACATAGCGAGCCTCGGCGTGCTCGTCCTCGAGCTCCCGGATCTTGATCGGGTCCCCCTGCCCCAGCTCGGTCCACAGCGACTTCGGCTTCTGAGCCCGGTTGTTCCGGATCACCGCGTTGGCGGCGTCGAGGATGGTCTGGGTCGAGCGGTAGTTCTGCTCGAGCTTGATCACGTGTGCGTCGGGAAACGCGTCCTCGAACTCGAGGATGTTGCGGATATCCGCGCCGCGGAAGCCGTAGATCGAGTTGTGGGTGACGATGCCGTTGGCGATGAAGTTGTGGGTGCGATCGACGTCGAGGTCATACACGGGCGCGTGTAGGGCGATTCGCTCCACCGACTCGACCATGTCGTAGCCGCCGTGCTCGTCGAACATGACCATCCCCGGGCGGACGAGCGCCGCCGGCGTGAACCGGAGCGCTTCGCCGCGCTCGCCGAGCGCGGCGCATGGCCATCCCCCATCGCCCCTGTAAAACGTGTCAACCACCCGGCCCCCGGAGCGCTCCGGCGACGTAAGCATGCTCTCCATGCTTATGTCGCCATCGTCGCGGCGAGGCGCCGGCTCTGACACGTTTTGGAGGGTCGAGGTGGCCGTCGGGCGCGCACGCTCGCCACCCCCTCGGACCCGGTCCTCCAGGGTGCAAAAGGCCCGGAAGTCCCCCGGCTCGCCGCGCATCCGGGATATAAGCGCCTGGGAGGCGCTTATATCCCCCGGGCCGCCGGGGGCGGTGCGATTTCGTGCGTTTTGCACCCCCGCGGCAGCGGTCGAGACCGCGCCGGCTAGCGAGTCCGCGCGGGCGAACGAGACCGCGCCGGCCAGCGGGTCCGCGCGGGCGAACGAGACCGCGCCGGCCAGCGGTCCGCGCGGGCGAACGAGACCGCGCCGGTGAGCGCGGGCAGGGTGGGACCGTATCCCGCGAAGTGGGTGTGCTCGGGCGTGCTCACCAGCCGCCGCCCCGAGCGTGTCGTGATCGCGACCCCGTCGGCCGCGACCGAGCGATGAACGCGAACCACCGGTGCCGGCGCAAACGCCCCGTCCCCGCGGCCCGACATCACGAGATCCCCCACGCGCACCTCTTCGATCGGCCGCCGCGACCCGTCCGCCATCGTTACCAGCGTCCCCGCCACCAGGCACTGGGCGTCGTCCCCCACCACCATCAGGTTGCGCCGCTCCTCGGCCAGCAGCTGAAGCCAGCGGTACTGGGCGTGGTTGGTGTCCTGGTACTCGTCGACGAGGACGTGCCGGAACGTGCCCGCGTACTGGTCGCGGACCTCCTGGAACAGCTGTAGGACGTTGACCGCGTTGACCAGCAGGTCATCAAAGTCCATCGCGTTCATCCGGTGCAGCTCGCGCTCGTACATCCGGAACGCGTCGGCCACGGTCTGCTCGAAGAACGAGCCGACCATCTGACCGTAGGCGTCGGCGTCGCGCAGGCGGTTCTTGGCATCCGAGATCTGGTTGTGGATCGAGGACGGCGTGAAGCGCTTGGGATCGATCCCCAGCTCGTCCAGGCAGCGCTTGACCAGTCGCCGCGAGTCGGCCTGATCGTAGATCGTGAACCGCCTCGTGTACCCGAGCTTGTCGGCGTGGGCGCGGAGCATGCGCGCGCAGGCGGCATGGAAGGTCATCACCCACATCGCGCGGACCCGGCGGCCGACCAGCAACTCGGCCCGGTCGCGCATTTCCCCCGCCGCCTTATTGGTGAACGTGATGGCCAGGATCTCGTTAGGCTTGGCCGCGTCGGTCGCCACCAGGTAGGCGATCCGATGGGTCAGTACCCGGGTCTTCCCCGAGCCCGCGCCGGCCAGGATCAGTAGCGGCCCCTCGCCGTAAGTGACCGCCTCGCGCTGGGGCTCGTTCAGCCCGGCGAGAAGGGTTTCCAGCTCCGTGGCGGTGTCTGCCATGACAGTCTTCAACGGTAGCGACGGCAGTGGTCGTCGCCTAAGGCGCCGCAGTCAGGCGCACGGTCTGCAACCCATCCATTCTTGAGTGATCTGCTGAACCAGCTCAGGTCCGCCTGCGCGGACGTGGCCGACCGGGCACAGCACGTGCACGTGGAGCGCGAGCGGATCCCGGCCTACGTGGGCACGCTGCCGATCGACCTCCCCGAAGGCGACCCCGATGCCGAGGCGCACCTGATCGAAGGCACCCGCGAGGAGCTCGCGGCGTTCTGGCTCACCCTGGACTCGATCAACTTCGGGTCGGGCTGGTTCCCGACCCTGCGCAAGCGCCCCGGCCGCTCCGGCTACTTCACGATCGCCACCGGCCTCCGGGACCGGTTTGCTGCCCACGGTCCCTGGCCCGCGTCGGAGCTGTCCCGGATCGGCGCCGGCGATGTCGCCACCGCGCTCGGTCAGGATCCCGACCACGAGCTGATGGCGCTGTTCGCCAGGTCGCTGAACGATCTGGGTCGGCACGTGTCCGCCTATCACGCTGGGCAGTTCGCCGGCGTGGTCGACGCCGCCGGCAGCTCGGCGGTCGCGCTGGTCGAGCGCCTGAGCGGATGGCCGTCGTTCGCCGACATCTCTCGCTACGACGGCGTGTCGGTGCCGTTTCTGAAGCGCGCCCAGATCACCGCCGCCGATCTGGCCCGGGCCGGCGTGGCGGCCTTCCGCGACCTCGATGCGCTGACCATGTTCGCCGACAACCTCGTCCCCCACGTTCTGCGTCTCGACGGGTTGCTCACGTACGACCCGGCCCTACTCGAGCGGATCGAGCGCGGCGAGCTGCTGCATCACGGCTCGCCCGAGGAGGTCGAGCTACGCGCCTGCGCACTGCACGCGGTGGCGCTGCTGGCCGCCGAGCGCCGCGGTGCGATCGAGGCCGACATCGACTATCTGCTCTGGCACCGCGGCCAGGAGCCACGCTACAAGGAGCAGCCCCGCCACCGCTCGCGCTGCACGGCCTACTGATCGTTGGCCCCGGTGTTGGGAGATAACTGGCGTATAGCGCGCGTTATCTCCCACCTAGCGGCTACTGCTCGATCGCCTCCATCCGCGCCCGGGCGATCGCCTCCGCGCCGGCGTCACCGACCAGTAGCTCGGGCCGGATCGTCCAGCTCCCGAGCAGATCGACCGCCGGGAAGCGACCGGTACTGGCCAGGACCGGGTTCATCGCGATCACCGTCGTCTCGCCGCCGAGCGATTCGGACGCGGTGGCGATAACGGTCAGCGATCCCGCGCCGGGGATGCTGCGCGCCGACGCCAGTAGCTTGCGCGCCGCATGCGGCGACAGGCCGCTCAGCGTGTCGATCAGGACCACAGCGTGGGATCCTCGCGCCGCCAGGCGTCGTGCCTGATCGACGACGCGCTCGATCGTCTGCGCCTGGGCATCGGCTGAGGCGGCAAAGCTGACGGCCGCGGCTGGTTCGATCGCTCCGGCCTGCCACTCCGAGATCTCCTCCGGGCGCACCCCGGCGAGCACGATCGACAGCTGGATCCCCTCGTGGCCGGCGAGCGTCGCGGCCAGCCGCTTGAGCGCCTCGGTCTTGCCCGCCCGCGCCGGGCCGACAATCGTCACGCGCGAGCCTTGGCCAAACGGCGTCAGCCATTCGATCGCCTTGATCGTTGGGTCCTCTGAGCCGAGGCGGAGGCGTTCGCTCGGGAAGGCGGCCGGCAGATCGTCGAACCGGGTGCTGTCGGCAACCTCGTCGGCCGGACGGCCGTTGATCGTGTCGATCCGGATCAGCGAGGCGAAGCGCTCGGAGCGTCGCGGGGCGCGGCGGGGCCCGGAGATGCGATCGCCGGGCACGAGCTCGCAGCGCTTGACCTGGGCGGCCGACACGTACACGTCGTCCTCGGATGGCTCGGGTGGGTTGACGCGCAGGAAGCCAGACCCGTTCGCCAGGAGCTCGACCTCGCCCTCGACGATCTCGTCCTCCGGCGGTTCCTTGGACCCCCGGCGCCGGCCGCTGGGCCGCTCGGTCCGCTCGGTCGGCTCTTCGGTCTCCTCGGTCTCCTCTGAGGCCACGGCTCCGCCGGCGCCATCATTCTCGTCGTCCTGCCCGCGGGCGCTGTCCTCCGACTCTTCGTCCTCGCCCGGGGCTTCCTCGTCTTCCTCGTGGAGCGAGGCTGCCTCGTCCTCCTCTTCGCGGGCGCTGGCGCGGCCGCGGCCGCCGCGCCTTCCCCGTCGGCGCCGGCCGGCGGCTTTCTCCTCCTCACCGCCATCCTCTGTGTCGCCGGCAGGCTCCTCGGTCGCGGGCGGCTCCTCGGTCGCGGGCAGGCTCCTCGGTCGCGGCAGGCTCCTCGGTCGCGGGCGCGCCTCCCTGGCGGGTCACGATCGCGTCGATCAGTTCCGGTTTGCGCAGACGGCGATAGCCGTCGATTGACAGCTCGGAAGCCAGGGTGTGAAGGTCGGCGAGCGGGCTGGCGGCCAGCGCGTCGCGGTCAAGAATGGACATGGTGATGCCTCCTCGTGCTTGATCGGTGGGCTCCGGTCGCGTTGGGCCAGCGACCGGCGATTCAGGTTCATCCAGCCTAGCGAGGTACGGCTCGATCTGGCTGGCGCCGCAGTTCGACGGTCAGCCGGAGCTGGGAATCGAGTTCTGCCTGACCAGCCAGCACGGCCCGGACGGCCAGGAAATCCGCCACCTCGGCGACATCGTGGACGCGCAGCACGTGGGCGCCGGCGTCGACCCCGTATCCGACCGCCGCCAGCGTGCCGGCAAGCCGGGCGCGCGGCGGACGCATCGTGATCGCCCCGACGAAGTCTTTGCGCGACACCGCCAACAGCAGCGGTCGCTCGAGCGCGTGCAGATCGGACAGCTCGCGCAGAACCTCGACCGTCTGGGCGGGCGTCTTCCCGAAATCGGGGCCGGGGTCGAGCATCAACTGCTCGAAGGCGACGCCGTGGGCCATCGCCAGCGATATCAGCTCACGCAGGAACCGCTTGACGTCCGCCCCGACCAGCCCGTCGAGCGTTGGGTCGAGCAGCTTCTCCTTGGGCGCCGCTCGTGTGTGCATGAGCACGAGCCCGGCGCCCGTGCCTGCGCATACGTCCGCGAGCTCCGGATCGCGTAGACCGCTGACGTCGTTGACGATCGCCGCGCCGGCGGCGATCGCGGCGTGCGCCACCGCCGGCTTGTAGGTGTCGATGGACACGAGCGCGCCGAGCTCACTCCTCACGCGTTCGATCAACGGAACCACGCGGTCGATCTCCTCCTCTGGAGCCACCGGCGGACGGTTGGTGACGCCGGACTCCCCTCCGATGTCGATGATGTCGGCCCCGGCGTCGAGCAGCGATCGCGCTAGCTCAACCCGCTCGTCCAGCGTCCGGTGCGCGCCGTCGTCGGAGAACGAGTCCGGCGTGGCGTTGACGATGCCCATGAGCCACGGCCGCGCGCCCAACTCGAGCGTGCCGGCCGTCGTCCTCAGGGGCCGCGCTGGCGCCGGGAGACGATCTCGATCGCCCATCGCCTCCGAGGGTATCGGCGCGACCGAACGCCAATCAGTGCGCCGGGTCCGCGACGCCGTCCTCGCGCCGCTTCTCGACGATGCCCTCGATCCGCGCGAGCGTGTCGTCCGACATGCGGCGGATCTCCCAGTGAGTCAACTTCATCACCAGCATCGGTGAGGTGGCGATCACGTCGGCGTTGCGCGGCTCGCGCTCGAGCAGGCCCATCTCGCCGATCAGATCCCCTTCCTTGAGCGAGGCGATCTTCTTCCCGTCCCGGATCACGTCGGCGGTGCCCTCCTGGATGCCGATCAGCTCGGTCGAGTAATCGCCCTGCTTCATCAGGATCTGACCGTCGGCGACGGTCGTCTCGGTGGCGAACGCCGCCAGCCGCTTGGCCTCCTCGTCGGACAGGTGGGAGAAGATCGGAATCTCTCTGAGGCGGTTCGGATCCATCGGGTCCTCGCTTACCCGTAGGCAATGACCAGGTAACTAGAGCGCCTGCACCTCGGAGGTGATTTCGCTCACAGATTGCTTGGCGTCGCCGAACAGGAGTGCGGTCTTGGGGTCGTAGAAGAGCGGGTTGTCGATGCCGGCGAACCCGGAAGCCATGGAGCGTTTCAGGACGATCACGGATCCGGAGCGGTCGACCTCGAGGATCGGCATGCCGTAGATCGGGGATCCGGGCTCGTTCTTGGCGGCCGGGTTGGTCACGTCGTTGGCGCCGATCACCAGCGTCACGTCGGTGCGGGAGAACTCGGGATTGATCTCGTCCATCTCGCGGAGCAGGTCGTAGGGCACGTCGGCCTCGGCGAGGAGCACGTTCATGTGGCCGGGCATCCGGCCGGCCACAGGGTGGATCGCGAACTTGACCTCGACGCCCTTGGCCTCGAGCGCCCGCTCGAGCTCCCGGACGGCGTGTTGCGCTTGCGCGACCGCCATCCCGTAGCCAGGCGCGATCACGACCAGGCGGGCGTACGAGAGCTGGATCGCGACGTCCTGGGCGCTGGTCGACCGGACGGTCCCGCCCTCGGCGCCGGCGGGGCCGGCCGGCGCCGCGATCGCGCCGCCGAACCCCCCCGCGACGATCGCCGGCACCGAGCGATTCATCGCCTTGGCCATCAGGTTCGTGAGGATCGATCCCGACGCGCCCACGATCATCCCGGCCACGATCATCGCGGTGTTGTTCAGCGCGATACCGGTGGCGGCCGCCGATAGTCCCGTAAACGCGTTCAACAAAGAGATCACGACCGGCATGTCGGCGCCGCCGATCGGGAGCACGACCATGTTCCCGAGCAGCGCCGCGGCGAACAGGATCCCGATGATGAACAGCGCCTGGGAGTGCACCCCCGCGGCGAGCACGATCGCCGATCCCACGCAGATCGTGAACAAAACGCCGTTGATGAACGTCTGACCTGGAAGCTTGATCGGCCTCCCGGGCAGGATCTCCTGAAGCTTTCCGAAGGCGATGTTCGACCCCCAGAACGAGACCGAGCCGACGATCGCGGCGAACAGCGTCGGGATCTGCGACTTCTCCGCCCAGAATGACCCACCCGACAGGAAGTGGTGGCGGTACTCGATCCAGGCGATGATCGCCACCGCGCCGCCGCCGACCCCGTTGAATATCGCCACCATCTGCGGCATCGCGGTCATGCGCACATTCCGCGCCGCCGGCACGCCGATGGCCGTCCCGATGACCAACCCCAAAGCGATCAACCACGGCGTGCTCGACCCCGACAGCACATGCGGGGTCAGCAGCGTGGCCACGATCGCGATCGCCATGCCGACGGCCGCGATCTTGTTCCCCCGCACCGCCGTGCGCGGCCCAGTCAGCCCGCTCAAGCCGTAGATGAACAGCGAGAACGCGACGATGTAGCAGGCGTTGATGAAGTTCGTCTGCTGCAGGAAGATCGTGGCGATCACTTGCCGTCGCCCTCGATCTCGCCGGCGCTCTCCCCCGGCGGTAGATCGGGTTTGCGCTTGAACATCCCGAGCATCCGGTCGGTCACCAGGAAGCCGCCGACGATGTTGATCGTGCCGAACGCGATCGCGATCACCAGCAGCGCGTGCTCCAGCACGCCGTGCGCCTCGTGCATCAGCAATAGACCGCCGAGCAGCACGATCCCGTGGATCGCGTTCGTGCCCGACATCAGCGGCGTGTGGAGCGTGTTCGGGACCTTCGAGATGACCTCAAAGCCGACGAATGCGGCCAGCACGAGGATCGCTATCTCGGTAACGGTGCTCATGTTCTCCTCCTCAGGTTCAGGAGCTCGTGGTCGCCGCCGACTCGGCCGCCGCGCGGGCGCCCTCGTGGACGATCTCGCCGTCTCGCGTGATGCAGGCGCCGGCGATCACCTCGTCGTCGAAGTCGAGCGACAGCTCGCCCTCGCCGGAGATCATCAGCCCGAGCAGCGCCTGGACGTTGCGGGCGTACAGCTGCGATGCGTGCTCGGCCATCGTGCTCGGGACGTTGAGCGGCGCGAGGATCTTGACGTCGTAGCGCACCACGGTCTGACCCGGCTCGGACAGCTCGCAATTACCGCCGGCCTCGCCCGCCAGATCGACGATCACCGACCCAGGCTTCATCAGCTTCACGGCGTCCTCGGTGACCAGGATCGGAGCGCGCCGCCCTGGGACGAGCGCGGTCGTGATCACCACGTCGACCTTGCCGATCGCCTCGGCCATCAACTCCTGCTGGCGGGCCTGCTGCTCGGGGGTGAGCTCCTTGGCGTAGCCGCCCGCCCCCTCCAGGTCCCCGCCGAGATCGAACTCCAGGAAATGAGCACCTAGCGACTCGACCTGCTCCTTGACCGCGGCGCGCACGTCGAAGCCCTGCACAACCGCGCCGAGGCGCCGCGCCGTCGCGATCGCCTGAAGCCCGGCCACGCCGGCGCCCAATATCAGCACCGTCGCCGGGCGGATCGTCCCCGCGGCCGTCATCAGCATCGGGAAAAAGCGTCCGATCTCCGTCGACGCGATCAACACCGACTTGTACCCGGAGATGTTCGCCTGCGAGCTCAGCGCGTCCATCGACTGCGCGCGACTGATCCGCGGGATCGCCTCCATCGCGAAGCTCGTCGCCCCGGTCTGGGCGATCGAACGTATCGCCTCACCGGCCGTCAGCGGCTGCAGGAACCCGATCAATACTCCGTCAGACCGCAGGCGCCCGATCTCCTCAGAAGACGGTGGTGCGACCTTCACCACCACGTCCGCCTCGTATGGCTCTCCTGGGTCCTCGACCATCCGCGCGCCGGCGTCCTCGTACTGAGCGTCAGGGATCAGCGCGCCCGCGCCGGCCCCTCGCTCCACCACCACCTCCAGACCGCCCTCGCCGCCCAGGAGCTTGCCCACAACCTCAGGCACGAGCGCCACCCGGCGCTCGCCATCGGCCGTCTCCTTGGGGACTCCGATCCGCATCAAGGGGACCGGAGGCTATCGACTTACCCGCTCGAACCGAAGGTTGGAACCGACTCCCGCTCGAACGCGAAGGTTCGAGCGGCAGCGCCGAATCAGCCCTGGCCGAGCGGCGCTAGCGTCAGCGCGGTCAGGACTCCGGCGTACGTCACGAGCCGGTCGACCACCGGCGCGTCCGCGCTCGCCCTGGTGGCAAGGGGCGTCGCGGGCGTCGGGGGCCGCCTTGGGTGATGCGTCACAGTGGCCGTGTTCGTGGTGCGACGCGTGCGGTTCGCCCGCGGCGTCGCGTGGTGGGCGGGTGCCGGACTGGCCCGTTTCGGAAGCGCGACCGGCGCGAGGGGAAGCGGCTTGCCCTCCAGGGCCATGAGGGCCTCGCCGGTCACCCACGTCGGCGTCTCGGCGACCCCGCGCGAGTAGTCGACGCGGCCGTCGCCGGTGATCAGCGAGTCCAGGTACTGGAGCGGCGACGGCGCGCCGCGGCGATGCAGCGACCCCGGGTCGACGCCGGCCGCGATCAGACCCTGGATCGCGAACGCCGTCGACTGCGCGTTCGACCCCGAGCCGGGCTGGCTCGGGAACCCCCCGTCTGCGTCTTGCTGGGATCGGATGTAGCGGACGGCGCGCGTGCGGGCGTGCGACGCCGCGGACCCCCCCACGCCGGCGAGCGCCTCGAGCACGGAGCCCGTGTCGTCGACGTCGCTCGAGCCGCCGCGCGTGCCGTAGTTGAAGCCGCCATCGGAATCTTCCTGGCGCACCATCCACGAGACCGTGGTCGGCGCGAGCGCGACGTCCGCCGCTCGCAACGCCAGGATCGCGAACGCCGTCCAGTTGGTCTGATCGGACACCGCTCCGTTCCGGCCGATGTCACGCTCGAGCGCGCTCACCAGGTTGCGGCCGCCGAAGCTCTCGGCCGACAGGCCCGCGGCGCGGACGACGAGGATCGTGCGTTCCACCGATCCGGGGTCGGTGTTCGCGGCCAGGCCGGACTCGATGTAGTCGATCACGCTGTGACCTTCGCGCTGGATTTCCTGTGGGTTCTCGCCCGCGGCCGCCAGTCCGAGCGCCGCCCAGCCCGCGTACAGCTGCAGCGACGACTGACCCGGCGCCGGGCCGAACCCGCCGTCCGGGTTCTGAGCCGCGAGCAGGTAACCGGCCGGCGTTCCCGCGGCGGTCGCTCGCGCCACCGGCCTGGACGCTGCCACCGCCTGTCCCACACCTCCTGGCTGGCCAGCCAGCCAGCCACCGGCGAGGACGGCGAATAGGATTCCGGCGCGCGAGATGGCCGCGCCGACGCGGGGCGCGTCCTCCACCGGGCGCCAGGTCACGTTCAGCCTCGTCGCAAACCGGCTCAGCGACCGGATCAGCGCCGGCCCCAGCGCGAGCGCGAACACCAGGCACCCGCCGGCGTGAATGCAGTCGAACCCGATCCCCTTGCCGACGTAGATCCCGAGCTCTCCCAGGCTGTGGTCGCTGTAGGTGACCCAGTCCCCGAAGTCCTGGAGCGCCGTGAACCCGAACCCGACCACCGTGCACACCAGGGCCAGCGTCCAGCGACCGATGCGACGTCCGGTCACGCGGGCCAGTCCGGCACCGATCACGCCGGTAGCTCCCCAGCCGGCCATCTGCCACGGGGTCCACGGCCCCTGTCCGAAGAAGAAGTTCGAGGTCAGGCCGGCCAGCGCCCCGACCGCGAAGCCCGGGCCGCTGCCGAGCGCATATCCCGAAACGAGCACGATGTCCGTGGTCGGCTTAACGTTGGGCAGCGCGGCAAACGCGATCCGCCCGAGCGCGGCGAACGCCGCCAGGGTGCCGACGAGGGCCACGATCCGCGCGTCGGGGCGCGTGCGCTCATACCAGGCGAAGCCGCCAACGAGCGCCAACGCGAGGATCCCGAACGCGCCGAGCTGCCAGGTCATACGTGGCCGGCTCCGAGCTCGGTTCTCAGCGATCGGGAGATGACCGCGATCCCCTCGTCGGGGCGCAGGGCGCCGCCCGCGCCACCGAGAATGCGTGCGGTCTCGGTGGCGAAATAGGTACCGCCCGCGAGCACCTGGCTCGGGGACCCGTCGGCGATCGGGGCGCCGTCGGCCAGCAGGATGACCCGCTGCGCGAACGCGGCCACGAACTCCGGGTCGTGGGTGGCGACGATCACGGCCGCGTCGAGCTCGCACAGGAGCGCAGCCAGCTCGTCCTTGCGGTGGCGATCCATGCCGCGCGTCGGCTCATCGAGGCACACCACCGCGGGATTTGGATCCCCACCCACCCGATTCCCACCCACCCCACCCCCGGGCGCCCCGTCCCCATCCACCCCGTCGAGCACGATCGCCAGCGCCAGGCGCTGCTTCTCCCCGCCCGACAGGTCACGTGGGTGCCGTCCGGCGTAGGCGCGATCGCCGAGTCCGACCGTCGACAGCGCGGCCGGCGAGGCCTCCAGCTCGACTCGCTCGTGCACCAGGTAGTCGGTCGGGTTCTGGAGCAGGAGGGCGACCCGACCCGCGCTGCGCAGCTTGCCCCGGGTGGGCCGCATGAGGCCGGCGGCGTGGCGTAAAAGCGTGGACTTGCCGGCGCCGTTGCGCCCCATCAGGGCGACCCGCTCACCCGGGCGAACCGACATGGAGACGCCGCGCAGGATGGCCGGGCCACGGTCGAGTTCGTGCCATACCCGGTCGAACTCGAGCGCGTTCTCCTTGCCGCGCCGCCTCCGGCCGGTGCCCCGCTGCTCGGGGGCGTCGTCCACGGCGGAATCCCGATCCGGGAGCAGGCCCGCAGCGCGCAGCGCCGAGCGTCCGGCTTTGACCCCCGCTGCCGGAGCGAGTCCGAGGCCGGACAACAGCCGCGCGCCGGGGGTCGCCAGCTCTGGCGCGGCTGCGGACGCCCAGGCCAGAAACTCGCCCGGGGTTCCGTCGCAAACCACGCGGCCGCTTTCCATCGCGATCGCGCGGTCGGCGAACGCCAGGCAACGCTCGAGCCGGTGCTCGGCGATCACGATCGCCGTGTCGAAGTCCTCGCCGAGCCGCCGGAGCAGCGCGATCAGCTCGTCTCCCGCGACGGGATCGAGCTGCGAGGTCGGCTCATCGAGCACGATCAGCCGAGGCCGGCCAACCAACGCCGCCCCCAGGGCCACGCGCTGGAGCTCGCCCCCAGAGAGCTCGGGCGTGGGGCGGTCGAGCAGATGGGCGATGCCCAGCGCCAGCGACACTTCCTCCACGGCCCGCGCCACGGACGGCCCCGGCTCGCCGCGATTCTCGAGCGGGAGCGCGACCTCGGCCCGCACGGTGCCCATCACCACCTGTGTCTCGGGATCCTGGAACAGCGTGCCTACCGCGCCCGCCAACTGGCCGGGACCGTGCCCGCGCGTGTCCATCCCCGCCACGATCGCCTCCCCCGCGAACACGCCCCCGTGAAAGTGAGGCACGAGCCCGTTGGCGACGCGCAGGAGCGTGGACTTGCCCGACCCGGACGCGCCGGCGAGGACCACCAGTTCCCCGGGCCCGATCTCGAGCGAGACATCCTCCAGCGCCGGCGCGGCCGCGGCCGGATACGAGTACGTGACGCGGTCGAGCGAGAGGACGCTCACTCGATCCCCTTTCGATCCGCGAACGGCAACAGCGCGCACGCGAGCAGCCCAGCCGCGAGAACCACACTGGCGACCCCGACCGGCGCGTGCAGCGCGGTGTCAGACTCGAAACGCGCCCACCCCGCGACCCGTCCGACGGTGGCCAGTACCGGGATCGCCACCGCGGCGGCTGCGAAGGCCAGGTCATGCCGCGACCATGGCCGGCGTTGACCCCAGCCGCGCCCGGGGCGCCGCGCGGCACCGTAGCCGCGCACCTCGAGGGCGGCCGCCACGTCGAGCGCTCGATCCAGCACGCCGCTGGTCGCCGCGCGCATGAGCTGGGCGCGCGAGGGCGGCCGGCCCGGCCGGCAGCGCTGGGCGTCCGCCATCCGCCGCGCGTCACGCGCGAGAACCGGGACCATCCGGGTGGCCAGGGTGGCAGTGAGCGCCGAGTGGAACGAGAACCGCCGGAATAGCCGCAGCACTTCGTCCGGATCGACCGCAGCCGTGTAGAGGGCCCCGCACAGAACCAGCTCGACCGCGCGCAGCCCGAGCACCGCGCCCGCGACCGTAGCCTCGAGCGTGACGTCGACCTGACCGAGCGCGGGCCAGTTCCCGAGGCGCGCGATCACGGTCAGCCCGTCGCGGACGACGAGCGCGTTGACGACCATCACGAGCACCCCGAGCGGCAGTGCGAACCGCATCGCGCGCGCCATGTCGGGCCACACCCCGGCACCCACGGCCGCCCCAGCCAGCGCGACGGCGATTGCCCCGAGGGCGATTGGCGCCGAGAGCACCAGCGCGGCGATCGCCAGCGCGGCGCAGTAGGCGCAGGCCACGCCCGCCCGCGCCGCGTGCATCGGGCTGGCCCGCCGCCGGTAGATCATGACGACGCCTCGAGCGGCACGGGGATGTCGGCCTGACCATCGACCGCCACCGCGAAATGGTCGTCCAATCGCCCGGCCGTGAGCGCGGCAGCGGCGGCCGAGACGCCCGCCACGTCGGTCCCGGTGACGATCCAGACCGGCGCGGTGGAGCTGTTGCCCGTCGCCGCGACCAGTCCCGCGCCGGCGCCGAGCGTGCGCACCACCTGTCCGTGCGGGTTGAGCAGCTGAAGGGTGCTGCCGCCGGCGCCGCCAAAGCGGGCATAGATCCCGCTCAAGCTGGGTCCGTGCTCGATCTCGGACGCGGCAAACTCGCCCTGCACGTCCTTCCAGGTCCCGACCACGACGGCAAGCGAGTCGGTTCCAGAGCCACCGGCCCCGAGCGCCTGCGAGGCCACCTTCACCCCGATGGCGTCCAGCTCGGACGCTGCCTTCTGGCACGCGGCGGTCGTGTCCGACGCGCATTCGAGCGTGGTTGGGTAGCGGCGCCCGTCGATCCCGTGCACGAACGGCTCGGGGTACGAGCCGACCACGGCCGGGATCGAATCGGTCGCGCTCCAGTCGTGCAGGTCCCACCAGATCCGGTCGCCCTTGTGGACACCGGTGCCCGCCGCGCCCAGCGGTGCCTCGATCCCGTTCACGTAGTAGAACCAGTCGCGCCGGTCGGAGCTGCCGCTGATGCCGTTGATCGACTCGACGAACCCGCCGCCGTAGCGCGTACTGATCCGGAACGAGCGCTCGAGCATGCGTATGACCGTCTGCGAGCCCGGCACCTGGTGCTCGACCACCGAGCCGACCGGCACGGACCCGAAGTTACGCGTGACGGTGAGTCCGACGTCTGACGTGCCCTTGCCGGCGCCGAGGCCGCAGCCGGCGAGCGTGAGCGCGACTGCGATCGCGCTCGCCACGGCTGCAACCCTGGGTGTCATCGACTCAGCGGGGCTACTTCACGACCTTGAACAGCACCTTCTCGCCCGCGTGCAACTTGACCGCGCACACGCCCAAGTTCGACGACTTGCCGTTCACGTAGAGGTTCCAGTAGTCGGGGCTCTTCGGCTTCACGCCGTCGATCGATGTCACGAAGATCCCGCCCACGCTGGCGTAGTACTTGCCGACCCACTTGCCGTGCGTGGCGGCGTCAAGCGCCCCCAACGCGCTGCTGCCGGAGCACTTTCCCTTCGGGGTTTTGTCCTTTGTGATCCAGCCCTTCTCGCCGTGTACGACGCTATTGGTCAGAGTCTTGGTCCCGTTCTTGACCTGGACGGTCACCGACGGACCCGAGGTTGCGGCCAGCGCGACGCCTGAGCCGGCAACGGCCATGATGATCGCTCCGATCAGAGCGACAATTGTCTTGCGATGCATTGAGGGCCACCCCTTTCCACGAGGGCTGTTGGCTTTGCGGTCGGAAGCTGGTCTCCTGGCTCTCGGGCCTACCGGTCGCGCCTTCCCAGTCGACCCGGCGTCAACCAGTGGCGTTCAAGCGACCGACGTCCCCGATCACAGTGGCGGGTCCGCGCCGGATTCCAACCGGCTTCCCATCACCACCGACCTCGAACGAGGGTGATCGTACCGCGGTGCCGTGCCGTCGCCGGGCTCGCTAGGTTGCGACGCCCATGCCTGACGATGGCGACGACCAGAAGCTACGGCGCGACCTTCGACACGATCGCCGTCGAGTACGACCGCAACCGGCCGACCTATCCGGACGAGCTCGTCGACCGTGCCTGCGCGGCGGGCGGCCTGACGGCGGGCGATCGCGTGCTCGAGATCGGCTGCGGCACGGGGCAGCTCACCCGAAGTCTCGTGGCCCGCGGCCTGCACATAACGGCGGTCGAACCGGGCGCCAACCTGATCGAGCTGGCGAAACGTTCCGTGGATGGGCCCGGCGAGGTCGAGTTCGTCAACCATCGCTTCGAGGACGCGCCCGTCGACGGCGAATTTGCCGCCGCCTTCTGCGCGTCGGCCTTTCACTGGGTCGATCCCGACGTGAGTTGGGCCAAGGTGGCCCGGTCGCTGAGGCCGGGCGGGCTGCTGGCGCTGATCTCCCACTCCAGTCTGCGGGACGAGCGCGTCGCCACGGACGACGACGCGCTGATGGCCGTGCTGACCGAGGTTGCGCCCGAGATCGCCGCCGGTTGGCCCCCGCTCCGGGATCTCGACATGATCCTGAGCGGTGTCGAGGAGCGGCGCGAGAACGTCTCGGACGTATGGGCCTGGTTGGGGCATCGCCCGTTGGCGCGCCCCTACGCCGCTTCGCTCTTCGACCACGTGGAGATCGCCACGGTGCCGATGGTGAGCCAGCAAACCGCTGACGAGCTGAACGCCCTGCTGGGGACCACCTCGCTCTATCCCCGGCTGACGCTCGACGAGGTGGAAGCCCTGGAGCGAGGCAACCGGGAGATCGAGCAGCGGGCCGGCCGGCCGATCCGGGCGGGCATGGCCGCGGTCCTGGTCACCGCGCGGCGTGCCTCTAGACTCGATCCGCGATGACCGTCAACCTCACCCGCATCTACACCCGTCTGGGTGACTCGGGCGAGACGCATCTCGGCGACATGAGCCGGGTCCCGAAGACCCACCCACGGATCGAGGCCTATGGCACGGTGGACGAGCTCAACGCCCACATCGGGCTCGCGCTGACCGTCGAGGACCTCCCGGATGGTTACGTCGACTGGCTGCGGCGAATCCAGAACGACCTGTTCGACGTCGGCGCAGATATCGCCGCGCCCGAGGATCCCGACCGAGAGCGGCTCCGGGTCATCCCCGAGCAGACCGCGTGGTTGGAGGAGCGCTGTGACGAGGTCAACGCCACCCTCGCACCGCTCAAGTCGTTCGTCCTCCCCGGCGGCACCAAAGCAGCGGCGCAGCTGCACGTCTGCCGGACGGTGTGCCGGCGCGCCGAGCGGCTGGCCATCGCCTGCGGCGAGCAGGTCAACGCCGAGGTCGTGCGATACATGAACCGTCTCTCCGACCTGCTGTTCATCCTCAGCCGCGGGGCCAACGGCAGCGAGGAGCCGTTGTGGGAGCCAGGCCGTTACCGCTAGCGGCTAGCGCCGCACGCTGAGCAGCATCCCGGTGGCGAGCGCAAAGCCCAGCGCAGCGATCCCGAGCGCGCCGACCACGAACGCCTCGTGCAGGCGGATGTAGGACGCGACCTGATGCGGGCGAGTGATCAATGCGCCGGCCCCGAGCGCGAGAGCGGCCAGCAGGACCGCCCCGGGAGCCCCCAAGGTCGCCCCGACTGAAACGCGCTCGCCGGCCGGCCTGACCGAAGAGGGACGCCACTGCTCGGCCCCGAGCAGCGCGGCGACCGTCGCCAGCGACCAGGCCGCGGCCATCAGGAACCCGCCGAGCACGTCGCTCGGGTAGTGCATACCGGTCGCTACCACCGAGTAACCGACCGCTACCGCGAGCAGAGCGCCGAGGGCGGCGACCGCCGGTCGCAGCCGGGCCGGGGCACAGAGCACCGCGGCCAGCGCCAGCGCCATCGCCGCGGTTGAATGCCCGCTGGGCCAGGAGACGGGGGGCACCAGCCAGCCCAGCCGCGGCTCAGCCAGCGCGTGTTTGAGCAACTCGGTGGAGGCGTTCGCGCCCAGGATAATCACGCCCGCGGCGAAGGCCGAGCGCGGCCGACCGCGCAGGAGGGTAATGACGATCAGCGCCGCCACCCAGATGGCGTAGTGGTCGACGTTGATCAGGGACACCATGTGATGCGCGGCCCATTCGATCCGGCCGTGACCATGCAGGCCACCAAACTGGACGAAGATCGACTCGTCGGCGCGTTCAAAGAACCCGATGTGAAAGGCGGCAAACCAGACCGCCGCCATCAGCGCCAAGCACACGCCCGCGCCCAGCGCCGCCGTCCTGGGGCGAATCGGCATCCCTAAAGGCTAGCGAGCGCCCAGTCGTCTGTTGGCTTGGAGCGCTCCAAACGCTCCTAAAGCTCAGGTGGAGCTAGCGGCGGATTCTTGTGCCACACCGCGCGTGATGCGCAGCTCCGGCGAGGTCCCGGTCCGGCGCACGTGGGCGTAGTGCTCGATGTCCTCGGGCGAGGCGACATCTACGGCCACGCCGACCGCCGGCTCGAAGCGAGCCGATTCGTAGAGGAGCTCCTGGTAGCCCGGCGTTCCGCTCGGCCGTCCCTCGACATCCAGGAAATGCTTACCGGTGCCGAGCACCCAGCGCTCGCCGGCGCCCGTCTGCTCGGCCATGGCCTTGGCCACTACGGCTTCACGGCTGTCGCGAGCCCCGCCTTCTGGCCGCGGCCGGGCATGGGCGGCATCGAGGGCGCGCGAGAGGCGCTCGTGGTTGCGCCGGTAGGGCGCGGGGACGATTGCCACCGGACCCGAGGAGGCGGCGCCTCCGCGCATGGCCTCGGCCACCGGGCCGACGAGCACGAACTCGACCTGGTTGTCCTTGAGCCACTTGAGCACGGCGATGGCCTCACCGCCCAGGTGCTCGAAGCCCTGGGCCGGGTGGATGGGGCGGGTGTCGATCTGCGGTGGACGGCGTCTGAGCAGCATGGTCTGCGTTTCGCCGCCCGGGGACGGAGTCCTTCCGTTAGGGTCCCATCTAGGGTGAGCCGGGAAGTCTGGTCGGCGGCTCTTCGTCGACCCTGGAGCCCGATGCCTGCCGTCCTCGCAGTCCCTCTGTTTCTTGTCTCGCTCTCCGTCACGCTCGCGGCGGCGAGGCTGTTCGCGCGTCGTTTGGACCGGCTCGGCGTTCGGTTCGGATTTCCGGAGGCGCTGATCGGGCTGCTCACCGCGGTGGCCGCGGACGGCCCGAATGTCGCCTCGGCACTGTTTGCACTGGCCAAGGGCGCTCACGACGTGGGCGTCGGGGTGCTGGTCGGGTCGAACGCGTTCCAGCTCGCGGCGATGATCGGGGTCAGTGCCCTCCTCGCAGGCAGCGTTCTCATCCCCCGCGAGACGCTCGCGCTCGAGGGCTTAGTCGGATTGCTCGTCACGATGCTGGCCGCCGCGCTGTTGCTTCGTTGGCTTTCGCCGCTCGCGAGCGTGCTGATCGCCGCGCTCGTGATTGCTCCCTACCTCGCGCTCGTGATTGCCGGTGCCGGGCTGCTGGACCGGCTGCACGCCGACTCGCAATCGCCCCTCGCGCGCCTGGCCCGTGCGCTCCACGAGCACCCAGGGCCCGAGCGGGGCGCCGACACTTCGGCGAACCCCACCCACCACCTGCTCGGGCTGATCGTGGTCGACGTCGCGCTGATCATCGCGGGGAGCGCCGGGATGGTTGAGTCCGCGTTGAGCCTGGGCGCCGACTGGCACATCGCGAACACTGTGCTCGGCGTGCTGATCCTGGCCCCGCTCACGAGCCTGCCGAACGCGGTCACGGCGATCCGCCTCGGGCTCGCGGGCCGCGGCGCGGCGCTCGTCGGCGAGACGTTCAACAGCAATTCGATCAACCTCGGCGTGGGCGTGATCGTGCCTTCGTTGTTCGTCACGTTCACGGCGCTAACCAGCGTCGACAAGCAGCAGCTCGGATGGCTGCTGGCGATGACGGTCGCGACGCTCGTCCTGCTGGGCGCGAAGCGAGGCATGGGCCGGGCCGGCGCCGTCGCGCTGATCCTCCTGTATTTCGCCTTCGCGGCGGGTACGCTCGTGGGCCGATGAACGAGCAGCAAATCCGTGCTCGTCGCCTGGCCAGGGAGCGTGAGCGCCGCGCCCGCGTACGCCGCGCCCGCCTGACCGCCCTTGCGGCACTGCTCGCAGTCGGGCTCCTCGCCACCGCGATCGCCATCGCCGCCACCGGGGGCGGGAACAAGAAAGTCGCCTCGCAGACCACCGCCGCTCGCGTCATCGCCACACACCGCCACCGGACCGGCGCCGCGTCCTCGCACAAGCTCGCCATTCCCAACTCCACCGTGACCGCCGTCGCGACCGGCAAGCCGGGCACCGCGACCGTGCCCGTGCTCATGTATCACGTGATCAACCCACCGCCGGCCGGCGCGCCGTTCCCCGGCCTGTACGTGCCGGCCGACGAGTTTGCGGCGCAGATGCAGGCGCTGAAGGCGGCCGGATGGCATGCGGTGACGCTCGATCAGCTCGAGGCCTACTGGACGCGCGGTGTTCCGCTCGGGCCCGGCAAGCCAATCGTCCTCACCTTCGACAACGGCTACGCATCACAGTACGAGAACGCGCTGCCGATCCTCAAGCGGCTCGGCTGGGTCGGCAACGAGAACATGCAGCTCACCGGCCTGCCGCCGTCCCAGGGAGGTCTCACCGATGCCCAGGTCCGGGGGCTGATCGCCGCCGGTTGGGAGCTCGACACCCAGGGCATCAGCCACGCGGATCTGATTACGCTCGACGCCGCACAGCTCGAATATCAGGTCGTGACCGCCCGTCGGATCCTCCACAGGCGCTACGACGTCCCGGTGAACTGGTTCTGCTATCCGTCCGGTCACTACGACGCGACCGTGATCGCGGCGGTTAAGGCGGCCGGCTTCGTCGGCTCGACGACGGTGATCCCGGGTTGGGCCAGCCGCGGCGAGGATCCCTACCGCCTCCCCCGCCTGCGCGTGCTCGGGGGCACGAGCCCGTCCGGGCTGTTGGATCAGATCGCCCAGGCCCAGGCGGACAGCACACCGCCCGCCTCCTACGGAGGCGCAGGAACAGCGTGACCGGGGCGCCGCGCCTGTTCCCCACCCAGCGGCCGGGGACGTTGCGGGCCTCCAGACCGGATCTAGGCCTCGGCATCGCCGTTGCCGTGATCTCGGTGGCTGCGGCCACCGCGGCGATTTACGCCCTCAAGAGCCTCGCGCCGGTGGTCTCGCTGAGCGTCGTCTACCTGCCCGCCGTGCTCGTGGTGTCGGCGTACTGGGGGCTCGGGCTCGGCCTGTTCACATCGCTGATCAGCGCGGCCGCGTTCAACTTCTTCCACCTGCCGCCGGTCGATCGCTTCACGATCGCCGACAGCCGCAACTGGGTGGCGCTTATCGCCTTCGTCGTCGTCGCGATTGTGGTGAGCACGATCGCCGAGCTCGCCCGCAGCCGCGCCCTGGAGGCCGATCGCCGCCGAGCCGAGGCCGATCTGGCGGCCGCGCTGGCGCGGGAGCTGCTGGGCGGAACCGAGACCTCCCATGCCTTGGCCGCTTCGGCGCACCGCGTGGCTGAGGCGCTCGATCTGAGCTCGGCCTCGATCGAGCTGGGCACGCGCGAGGGCGACGCGCGCCGCCGCGCAGCTCCGCTCTCAGGCGCCGACGGCGTCCAGGTCGCGACGCTGCTGGTGCCGCGCGAGCTCTCCAGCGACGCCGAGCAGCGCCTCGAGGCCTACATCGTTCCCGCGCTGGGCGCGCTCGTTGCGATCGCCGTCCGCCGGGACGCGTTCCAGGCCGAGGCGGTCGAGACCGCGGCGCTGCGACGGAGCGACGACGTCAAGACCGCGTTGCTGCGGGCGGTGTCACACGACCTGCGCACTCCGGTCACGGCGATCGTCGCCGCCGGTCACGCGCTGGGCAGCGACTCGCTCACCTCCACCGAGCGGACCGAGCTGAGCCAGGCGGTCATCGAGGAGGGTGAGCAGTTGGCGGCGCTCGTCGACAAGCTCCTCGACCTCTCGCGCCTCCAGGCCGGCGGGGCCGAGCCGCGTCAGGACTGGGTCTCGTTGGAGGATGTAGTGCTCGCGGCGCGCGACAGCCTCTCCGATTCCAGCGGTGAAGTGCGGGTAGCCGTCGACCCCGACGTCCCAGCGTTGCGCGCCGACGCCGCCCACCTGGAGCGGGCGTTCGCAAACCTGCTCGAGAACGCGCTGCGTTACTCGGGCGGCCTACCCGTGTCGGTACATATCCGCCGCACGGGCTCACGCGCGGTCGTTCGCGTCGTGGATCAGGGCCCGGGCATCGCGCCCGCCGACCGCGCCCGGATCTTCGAGCCGTTCTACCGCGGTCCGGTGGCCCGAGACGAGCCGTGGGGCGGCTCCGGGCTCGGGCTGGCCATCGCCAAGGGGTTTGTCGAGGCCAATGGCGGCACGATCTCGGTGGAGTCGCTTCCCGGCCAAGGCTCGAGCTTTGTCGTCGCGCTTCCGATCGAGCAGCCGGCGCTCCCCGATCGCAGTTCAGACCCGGAACCCGCGGCCCCGCTGCCGACGTGAACGCCCCACCGCGACCACGCGTGCTCGTCGTCGACGACGAGCAGCAGATCCTCCGGGCTCTGCGGGTCATCCTCCGGGAGGCCGGCTTTGAGGCACTGCCGGCCGCCACCGGCGAGGAGGCGCTCGACCTGGCCGCGCTTCAGCGACCCGACGCGGCGATCATCGATTTGCTCCTGCCCGACATCGACGGCGTCGAGCTCGCCCGGCGCCTGCGCGAGTGGACCGACATGCCGCTCATCGTCCTCTCGGCCGTGGGCGAGGAGGACGCCAAGGTCAGGGCGCTGGCCGCCGGCGCCGACGACTACGTGACCAAGCCGTTCGGTCCGCGCGAGCTGGTGGCGCGCCTGCAGGCCAACCTGCGCCGGATCGCGCCTGAGCGAGAGGAGGCCGAGGTGAGCGTGGACGGCCTCGAGGTCGACCTGGCCCGGCGCACCGTCCGCGTCCAAGGCAAGGAGGTGCACCTCACCCCCACCGAGTTCGACCTGCTCCGGCTGCTCGTGCGAAACCGCGGGCGGCTGATGACCCACCGCGACCTGCTCGTGTCCGTCTGGGGACCCGGCTACGGAGATGACACGCAGGTGCTGCGCGCCCACATCGCCAACCTCCGCCGCAAGATCGAGCCGCCCGAGGGCCGGCGCTACATCCGCACCGACCCCGGCGTCGGCTATCGCTTCGCCGCGTAAACGCGGCTCACAGCGCGACCTGTGAACCCATGATCACGGTCCGGTCGGGTGGCAGCCCGAAGTGCTCGATCGGGCTGGCCGCATTGCGGGCCATCGTGATGAACAGCTTCTCGCGCACTGCTCGCAGCGGCCTCGTGCTGCTCGACGTGATCGAGATGCGCGAGACGAAGTAGGCGGCGTGCTCCAGGTCCAGGTTGCGCTCGAGCAGTCCCTGCTTGCGCGCGAGGACGAGCGCGTCGGGAACGCTCAGCTTGTCGCGGTAGCCCATGCGGATCGTGACGTGGAGGATCTTGAACAGGCCGCGGCCGAGCTGGCGGACGGCCAGGCAGTCGAACGGGTCGACGTGCGGGATCCCGATGTTGTCGATCGACACGACCACGACCCGCTCGTGCAGGGAATGTGTGAACTCGACCTCTGCCCGGAGCGCGAGCGGCGTGGTCTCGGGGTTTGGGTTCAAGAACACCCCGACCCCGGGGACCCTGACCACCGGCGGCTGCTTGTTCGCCAGACGGTCGAGGAACTCGGTGAGCGAGCCCTCCTGGGCGACCCGCTTGCGGGTCACGACGAGCTGGCCCCGGCGCCAGTTGATCATCACCAGCGAGAGTAGGAGCCCGATCACCAGCGGCAGCCATGCGCCGTGTTCGACCTTGGCGATGTTGGCGCTGAAGAACGCCACCTCCACGGTCAGGAACAGCACCGCGACGGGCACAAGTTTCCGCCACGGCGTCCCCCAGAGCAGGCGTGCGACGGATAGGAACAGCAGTGTGTTCAGGATGAACGTCCCGGTCACCGCCACGCCATAGATGTCGCCGAGACTCGCCGAGTTGCGGAATATCAACGTCAGCGCGACCACGCCGAGGCATAAGCTCCAGTTCACGATCGGGACGTAGATCTGGCCCTCCACCGTCGAGGTGTGCAACACCTTCAGCCGGGGCAGGAAGCCCAGCTGGACGGCCTGTTTGGCCACCGAGTACGTGCCCGAGATCACCGCCTGGGAAGCGATCACCGTGGCGACGGTGGCGAGGATCACCGCCGGCCACAGAGTCCAGTGGGGGATCATCTGGAAGAACGGGTTGAACGTGCTCGAGTCGCGCGCGTGCGGGTGCTGCAGGATCCAGACCCCCTGCCCGAGGTAGTTGAGGACAAGGGCGGGCAGGGCGAGGGCGAACCACCCAAGCCGGATGGCACCGGCCCCGAAGTGGCCGCGATCGGCATACAGCGCCTCGGCACCGGTGACGGCGAGGACGACACCGCCGAGTACGAGGTAGCCCTCGGCGCCGTGATCGGCCATGAACCGCACCGCCCAGCTCGGGGATAGGGCCTGGAACACGCCGGGATCCTTCACCACCTGTGTAAGCCCAAACAACGCGATCACCGTGAACCAGATCAGCATCACCGGCCCGAAGAGCCAGCCGATCGTGCCCGATCCGAACCGCTGCACGGCGAACAGGCCGATGAGAATGGCCAGTGACAGCGGCACAACCAGGTGGGTGAGCGCCGTCGAGGCGACCGACACGCCGCCGACGGCGCCGAGCACGGAGATCGCCGGCGTGATGATCCCGTCGCCGAAGAACAACGCCGCGCCGAAGATCCCGAGGATCACCAAGACCGCTCCGTGGGCCACTCGGTTGCGCTGCAACAGCGCGGTCAGGGCCATGATCCCGCCGTCTCCGCGGTTGTGCGCCCGCATGATGAACCCGGCGTACTTGATCGATACGACGACCATCAAAGCCCAGAAGATCAGGGACGCGGTCCCGAACACGTTTAATGCGGTGACCACGCGCGTGGCGTGGTAGTTGGTGAAGATCGCCTGCTCGGTGTAGAGGGGGCTCGTGCCGATGTCGCCGTAGACGACCCCGAGGGCGCCGAGGGCCAGGACCGCCTTGCCGGCGTGGGCGACGACGTCACGGTCGACGTCCTTTAGGGCCTCGAACCGCCGGCGGGTCTCCTCCGACTCCTCCTCGTACGCGCTCTCCGCAGGCGCCCAGTAGCCGAGCTTGTGCGCGGCCTCGTAGAACGTCCGCTTCTGAGGGCGGTGGCCGACGCGGACGCCGTCGCCGGCCCCAACGGCAACCTCACGTTCGGCGGCCTTGTGGGCCGCCTCGTGGTAGGTGCGCTTATGAGAAGAGTCGCTCATGTTCGGGGCCCCGTGCCCCCGGTGAGCACGCGCGCCATGCCGGCTCCGAGCCGCGGGGCGGGCAGGGCCCAATTTTCACCCCTCAGCGTAGCCGTCTCCACGGAATCTGTCTTCACGGAATCTGTATGTCCGGGATCGGTTTCTGCATGCGCCCTTCATGCCCCGCGAGCCAGGATGAGGCCCATGGATGTCGTTTCCATATTGCTCGGAGTTCTGATGTTCGCGATTCTGATCGCGCTGATCTACGGGATCGACGCGATATGACCCTCGTCGTCGCGTCGATCGGCGGGGCGGATCTATTCGGGCTGATCGTCTCCGTGCTCGTCTGCATCTACCTGCTGTACGCACTCCTGCGCGGCGAGAAGTTCTAGATGACGTTCCTCGGCTGGCTGACGATCGTCCTCTTCTGCGTCATCCTGACGCTGCTCGCCTGGCCGCTCGGCCGCTATATGGCGGCCGTGTACACCGGCCAGCCGACCTTCCTGGATCCGGTCTTCCGCATCCCGGAGCGGCTGTTCTACCGGGTCATGCGGGTTGACCCCGAGCGCGGTCAGGACTGGAAGCAGTACGCGAAGAGCCTGATCATCTTCTCGCTCGCCGGATGGCTTCTCTTGTATTTCATCCTGCGCACGCAGACGCTGTGGAACTGGACCGGCCTGAATCCAGAGGGCTTCCACTCGGCTCCCTGGAACGTGACCTTCAACACGACGTCGTCGTTCCTGACCAACACCAACTGGCAGTACTACGGCGGCGAGACGACGATGAGCTACTTCAGCCAAATGGCTGGGCTCACCGTGCAGAACTTCCTCTCGGCGGGCGTCGGCATCGCCGTCGCCGTCGCGCTGATCCGCGGGATCATCGGGCGCAGCGGCAAGAGCATCGGCAACTTCTATCAGGACCTGATCCGGACCGTCCTGTACGTGCTGATGCCGATCTCGTTCGTAGTCGCGCTGATCCTGGTGTTCCAGGGCTCGATCCAGAACTTCTCCCACTACCTGAGCTTCAACGGCCCCACCGGCCTGGCCAACACGATCGCGATGGGGCCCGTCGCCTCGCAGGAGGCGATCAAGGAGCTCGGCACCAACGGCGGCGGGTTCTTCAACACCAACTCCGCCCATCCGTTCGAAAACCCGACCGGATTCACGAACTTCGTCGAGATGCTGATCGTGCTGGTCATCCCGGCCGCGCTCGTCTTCATGTACGGGCGCATGGCCGGCAACCGCCGGCAGGGCTTCGCAATCTTCGCGACGATGATGGTGATGTTCTTCGGCGCGGTCTGCGTCGCCTACATCGCCGAGGCCCACGGGACGCCGGCGCAGCACGCCGCCGGGCTCCACACCCAGGTGGTCGCCGGGTCCACGGGCGGCAACATGGAGGGGAAGGAGCAGCGCTTCGGAATCGCCGGCTCGGCGCTGTTCGACGTGGTCACCACGGTGACGTCGTGTGGCGCCGTCAACAGCGCGATCGAGTCGTTCACCGGGATCGGTGGCGCCGTGCCGATGGCAAACCTGTCGGCGAGCGAGGTGATCTTCGGCGGGGTCGGCACCGGGCTTGTATTCGATCCTGCTGTATGTCCTCCTGGCGGTGTTCATCGGTGGGCTGATGGTGGGGCGAACACCCGAGTACCTGGGCAAGAAGATCGAGGCCAGGGAAATAAAACTTGTGGCGATCGGGCTGTTGATCACGCCGTTGGCGGCGCTGTTCTCCACCGCGCTCGCGACCGCCAGCAGCGCCGGCCGCGCTTCGATCTCGGCCGCGGCCGCGGGTGGCCCCCAGGGATTCTCCGAGACGTTCTACGCGTATCTGAGCCAGGCCAACAACAACGGCTCCGCGTTCGCGGGCTACGGCGGCTTCGTCCAGCCCAACGCCGGCAACCTGGGCTCGCACGGGATCACGTTCGCCGATCTGCTCGGTGGCTTCACGATGTTGTTCGCCCGCTATGCGCCGATCCTGTTCGCGCTAGCGGTCGCCGGCGCGCTTGCCGGCAAGCGCGTCAGCCCTGCCGGGCTCGGCACGATGCGCACCGACAACCCGACGTTTGTGGTGCTCCTGATCGGCGTGATCGTGCTCGTTGGCGCCCTCACCTTCTTCCCCGCCCTGCTGCTCGGTCCGATCGTGCAGGGCCTCACCGGACATCTTTACCAGTAACTCATTGACATGAAACGAGACATCATCACCTCCGCCATCGGGATCCTCGTGTTCACCCTGTTCTGCGGAATTCTCTATCCGCTGGTGATCACCGGTGTGAGCCAGGTGGCCTTCCCCGGCAATGCCAACGGCCAGCAGGTGCACGTCAACGGCAAGCTCGTCGGCTCGCAGGAGATCGGCCAGAACTTCGGCACGGTCGTGATCGGAAAGAACGGAAAGCCGGAGATGCAGGATGGCAACCCGGTGACCGCGCCCGATCCGCGCTACTTCCAGACGCGCCCGTCGGCGACCGTTCCCGCCGAACAACGCCGCCGCGACCACGTTCTCGAACCTTGGCCCGAACAGCGTCGCCACCGAGCAGGAGATCTCTTCCAACATTCAGGCCTACATCTCGCTGAACGGGCGCTACTACCCCGGCGGGCTGACCGCCGCGAAGGTGCCCGTCGACGCCGCCAATACATCGGCCTCGGGCATCGATCCTGATATCTCGGTGCGTAACGCCAACATCCAGGCGCACCGCGTCGCCGCGATCCGCCACCTGCCGCTGTCCGCGGTGATGAATCTCGTCTCGAAGTACACCGGCGGCCGCGGCCTCGGCTTCTCCGGGGAGCCCGGGGTGAACGTGCTCGAGCTGAACCTGGCCCTCGATCGCATGACGGGAGTGCACGCATGAGCGTCGCGGCCCCACCCGACGAGCAGCCCCAGCCCCAGCCGCAGCCGCAGCAACCGCACGAGCGCCGCGCGATCTCGCTGTTCCGGCGCGACATCCTCAAGCGCGCGCTGATCGACAGCTTCCTTAAGCTCGACCCGCGGGTTCAGATCCGTAACCCGGTCATGTTCGTGGTCGAGATCGGCGCGACGATCACCACCGTCACCTGGTTCATCCAGCTGTTCGGCGGCAAGGCGCTCGGCGGCAACGACCCCGTCCTGGTACACGTTCATCATCTCCATCTGGCTATGGCTGACGGTCGTGTTCGCCAACAACGCCGAGGCGTTCGCCGAGGGCCGTGGGCGCGCCCAGGCGGACACGCTCCGCGCGATGCGCAAGGAGACCGTCGCCAGGCTTCAGGACGGAACGATCAAGCAGGCCTCCGAGCTCAGCAAAGGCGATGTCGTGGTCGTCGAGGCCGGTGAGCTGATTCCCGGTGACGGCACGGTGATCGAGGGCATCGCCTCGGTCGACGAGTCCGCGATCACCGGCGAGTCCGCACCGGTCATCCGCGAGTCCGGCGGCGACCGCAGCGCTGTCACCGGCGGGACGCGCGTGCTGTCCGACAAGATCCTGGTCGAGATCACCCAGGAGCCCGGACACTCATTCCTTGACCGGATGATCGGCCTTGTCGAGGGCGCCGAGCGCCGCAAGACACCGAACGAGATCGCGCTCAACATCCTGCTCGCCGGCCTGACCCTGGTCTTCATGATCGTGGTGGCGACGCTCCGTCCCTTCGGACTGTTCGCCAAGACGCCGATCTCGGACACCAGCTTGATCTCGCTGCTCGTGGCGCTGATCCCCACGACGATCGGCGCGCTCCTGTCGGCGATCGGGATCGCCGGCATCGACCGGCTCGTGCGCCGCAACGTGCTCGCGCTGTCCGGCCGTGCGGTCGAGGCCTCGGGCGACGTCGACGTGCTGCTACTCGACAAGACGGGCACGATCACGATCGGCAACCGGCTGGCCAGCGAGTTCATCCCGATGCCGGGCGTATCCGAAGCAGAGCTGGCCGAGGTCGCGCAGCTGTCCTCGCTGGCCGACGAGACGCCCGAGGGCCGCTCGATCGTCGTGCTCGCCAAGCAGTACGGGATCCGCGAGCACGACATGGCCGAGCTGCACGCGGAGTTCGTCCCGTTCACCGCGCAGACCCGGATGAGCGGGGTCAACCTGAACGGCCAGCACCTGCGCAAGGGCGCGGGTGACGCCGTGATCAAGTTCGTCACCGAGGAAGGCGGGCGCCCCCCGGCCGAGCTCCAGCCGGTGCTCGACCGCATCGGGCGCGAGGGCGGCACCCCGCTGGCCGTGGCGCGCGACTCCCAGGTGATGGGCGTGATCTACCTCAAGGACACGATCAAGGAGGGCATGCGCGACCGCTTCGACCACCTCCGCGCGATGGGGATCAGGACGATCATGATCACCGGCGATAACCGGCTGACCGCGGCCAAGATCGCCGAGGAATCGGGCGTCGACGACTTCCTGGCCGAAGCCACTCCCGAAAACAAGCTCGCGCTGATCAAGGAGCAGCAGGCCACCGGGCGGATGGTGGCGATGACCGGCGACGGCACGAACGACGCGCCGGCGCTCGCGCAGGCCGACGTCGGCGTGGCCATGAACACCGGGACTCAGGCCGCCCGCGAGGCCGGCAACATGGTCGACCTCGACTCCAACCCGACGAAGCTCATCGAGATCGTCGAAGTCGGCAAGCAGCTGCTGATCACCCGCGGCGCGCTGACCACGTTCTCGATCGCCAACGACGTCGCCAAGTACTTCGCGATCCTGCCGGCGATCTTCGCGACGACCTGGGCGACGAAGCCCGGTGGCAAGAGCCCGCTGCACGTGCTCAACGTCTTGCATCTGGGGACGCCGCAGTCGGCCATTATCTCGGCGATCATCTTCAACGCGATCGTCATCCCGTTGCTGATCCCGCTCGCCTTGCGCGGCGTGCGCTACCGGCCGATCGGCGCGAGCGCGCTGCTGCGGCGGAACCTCTGGATCTACGGGTTGGGCGGGCTGATCGCACCGTTCATCGGCATCAAGCTGATCGATCTGATCGTCCACAACCTCTTCGGCGCGTAATGTCGACGTGTCCGCGCCGGACACACACGCCACCATTGAAGACGTGCAGCCAGTCGGACGCGGTCATCACAAGGTGTTCCTGGGCATGGCCGCCGGCGCGGGCAAGACCTACCAGATGCTCCGTGAGGGCCAGGCCGAGGCCGAGAACGGGCGTGACGTCGTGATCGGCTATCTCGAGCCGCACGGTCGAGTGGAGACGGTCGCGCAGGCCGAGGGGCTCGAGACGGTCCCCCGTCGGCGGGTCAGCTACCGCGACTCCGAGATCGAGGAGATGGACCTGCCCGCCCTGCTCCGGCGCCGGCCGGAGCTGGCTCTGATCGACGAGCTCGCCCACACCAACGCCCCCGGCCTCGAGCACCGCAAACGCTACGAGGACGTCGACGACGTGCTCGCCGCCGGGATCGACGTGTTCTCCACGGTCAACGTCCAGCATCTCGAGAGCCTCAACGACCAGGTCGCAGAGCTGACCGGCATCCGCGTCCGCGAGACGATTCCCGACGCGGTGCTCGGCGCCGCCGACGAGGTCATCCTGATCGACATCACCCCGCAGTCGTTGGTGGAACGCCTCCGAGCCGGGAAGGTCTATCCCGCCGAGCGCGTGCAGGCCGCGCTGAACAACTTCTTCAAGGTCGAGAACCTGGCTGCGCTGCGTGAGGTCGCGCTGCGGCAGGTCGCCGAGGAGGTCGAGGCCAAGCGCATCCCGGTTGATTCGGACCCCGCCCACCCCGCCCGCTCGGGCCGTCCCGGTGACGAGCGCCTGATCGACAACGCCGCCCCCGTCGCGGTAGGCGAGCGCCTGCTCGCGCTGATCACCCCTGAGGCGAAGTCCCAGCGGGTGGTGCGGCGGGCCTGGCGCTCGGCCCAGCGCCTTGGAGCCGACCTCGACGTCCTGTGGGTCGCCGATCACGAACCGAGCGAGCCCGAGCAGGAGCAGCTCGACGCGCTCCGGCGCCTCTCCAGCGTGCTCGGCGCACATCTGCTGATTGAGCACGGCGACGACGTCGCCACGGTCACCCAGCGCGTGGCTCAGGATCGCGGCACGACCTACGTGCTGATGGGGACGCCCAAGCCCCGAAGCGCGTTCCGTCGGCTAACCCAGACTTCCCTGCCCTTCAGACTCATTGAGCTGCTGCCCGGCGTCGATCTGCGGATCGTGGCCGACCGGACACAGCGAACGAAAGGAGATTCGATATGACCGTTGTGCTGATCGTCGTCGTGGTGATTCTGGCCATCGGGGTCGCCGTCCTGGCTGTCCCGCGAGTGCTGCAGCGCACCCGACGCCGTCCCCCGCCCACGGCGAGATCGAACCGCCGCATCCTCTTCCCGTTCGTGGCCGAGGATCTCTCGGAGCGGGCGCTCAACGCCGCACTGCGGCTGGCCGGGGCCGAGGGCGCCACGCTCGTCCCGGTATTCCTGGCCCGGGTCTCGCTCGACGTCCCGCTCGACACTCCTCTGCCGCGTCAGTGCTCGATGGGGGTCCCGTTGCTCGAGCTCATCGAGCAGCGAGCCACCGAGGTCGGCGTCCCCGTCGACTCGCGGATCGAGCGAGGCCGTACCCCGCGCCACGCGCTGCGCCAGGCGATCGCCCAGGAGCGCTTCGACCGGCTCGTGATCGCGGCCGCGTCGCACGGCAGCCACGGGTTCAACGCGGACGACGTCGCCTGGCTGCTCGATCACGCCCAAGGCGAGATCGTCGTGTTGCGCCCGGGCGCCGAGGACCAGCTCAGCGTCGGGAGGCCGGCGGTGCCCGGCCGGCTGCGCCCTAAGTCGGTTGCCCTTCGCCTCCCGAGGGGCAACGGCCGTCGGCACGGCGTCAGTCGTGCAGGTGAAACGGCAATGTCGCGATGATTACGTCGGTCCGCGCCTTGAGCACCGCGGACAGCAGGCGGGCCCGCTGGTTGTGGTAGATCTCGTGGCGGCGCTTGCGCGGTATGACCTCCGGGATCAGGACGACGATCGTGGCGTCCTCGTTCTCCACCGATTTGACGTAGCGCAGCACCGTCCGCACGAGCGAGCGCTGGGGATCGATCAGCACCTCGATTGGGACGCCACAGTTCCACTGGTCCCATTCGTGCTTGATCTCCGCGGCCTCCTCGTCGTCCCCCGCCACCGCGACCGCGACGACCGTCTGGCCGAGTGACGCCGCGGCGCTGACCGCTTTCTGGCTGAGCAGGTTGACGGTCGAGGTGGGGATGATCACGATCGCCTCGCGCTTGCGCGGCAACGGCGGGGTCTTGCCGAGCTTGAGCTCGCGGGCGACGCCCGCGTAATAGCGCTCGCTTCGGGTGAACAGCACCATGAGCAGCGGGATCGTCACCACCACGACCCAGGCGCCGGCCAGGAACTTCGTCCCCAGGAACACGCACACGGCGACCGTGGTCATCGCAGCACCCGTCCCGTTGAGCGCTGCGCGCAGCCGCCAATGCGCGGGCCGGTCCTTGAACCAGTGGTGCACGAGCCCGATCTGGCTCAGCGTGAAGCCGATAAAAACCCCTATCGTGAACAGCGGGATCAGGCTGCTGGTCTCCGCGTTCACCGCGACCAGCAACAGCCCTGCGCCGATCGCCAGCACGATGATCCCGATTCGATAGACCGGCCTCTCCGCGCGTAGGTAGAAGGCGTGGGGAAGCCGGTGGTCCTTGGCCAGCAGGCTCATCAGCACCGGCAGGCCGCCGAAGCTCGTGTTGGCGGCGAGGCCGAGGACCAGCGCGACCGCGATGTTCGACACGTAGAAGGCCCAGCCCGTCCCGAACGCTCCCGCCGTCACCTGAGCCAGCACCGTGACCCCGCCGCGGGGCACCACGTGGTGGGCCTTGATCACCAGCGCCAGCCCGACCAGCATCACGCCGAGCAGCACGCCGAGCGAGATCTCGGTCCGCTGCGCGGTCCTGATGCGCGGCTTGCGGAACGCCGGCACGCCGTTGGAGATCGCCTCGACCCCGGTAACCGCCGAGCACCCGGACGCGAACGCTTTGAGGATCAGGAGGATCCCCACCGCCTTTTCCGCCGGGAACGATTCGGGCGTGCCGATGTGCGCAACCGGGTGTGACCGCAGCGCACCGAACACGATCGTGGCCAGGATGCTGAGGATGAACACCGCGGTCGGGATCATCAGCAGCCGCGCGGACTCGGCGATCCCGAACATGTTCACTGCCGTCAGGATCACCAGGCCGATCAAGCTGACCAGGAGCAGGTGGTGGCCCATCGACGGGAACACGCTGCCGAGACTGGCCGCGCCGGCGGCCAAGCTGACCGCGACGGTCAGGACATAGTCGACGATCACCGAGGCGCCGGCCAGCAGGCTCGGCCAGTGGCCGAGCTCGGCCTTCGACACCGAATATGACCCGCCCCCCTCGGGGTGCGCGTCGATCACCTGGGTGTAGGAGACGACGAGCAGCACCAGCATCGTCGTGATGACGAGCGTCAGCGGAAGTGTGTAGGTGAGCGCGCCGACGCCCGCGGTCACCAGCACGAGCATCATCGCCTCGGGGCCGTAGGCGACGCTCGACAGTGCGTCGAGGCTGAGGGCGGCCAGGCCGCCGAGGGTGCCGAGCTCGTGCCCGCCCTCGGCATGCTTGCCGGCCCGCGGACGAGCGTCGCGCTGCACACGGCGGTGGAGCCGGCGGCCCCGGCGCCGTCCCTCGACCGAGACGCCCGTCCGCTGCTCGGTGTCCGCGCTCACGGGCGTAACTGTGACACCCCAGGAGGCGTGGGTAGCATCGAATTACATGGACGAACCGGAGAAGAACGGCTCCGCGCCGGGGCTGACCCGGGGCCGACGGCTCCTGGTGCTCGGAATCTGCTGCTTCAGCCTGCTGATGGTCGGGCTCGACTCGACGATCGTCAACGTCGCGCTGCCTTCGATTCGGCGCGATCTGCACGCCTCTGTGTCGGGCCTACAGTGGACGATCGACGCTTATACCCTGGTGCTCGCCAGCCTCCTGATGCTGGCCGGCTCGACCGCGGATCGGATCGGGCGCAAGCGCGTCTTCCGCGCGGGTCTGGTCGTGTTCTCGCTCGGCTCCCTGCTGTGTGGCCTGGCTCCCACCCTGGGCCTGCTCATCGCGGCGCGCGTCCTTCAGGCGATCGGCGGTTCGATGCTCAACCCGGTGGCGATGTCGATCATCCGCAACGTCTTCGATGACCCGCGCGAGCGAGCGCGCGCCATCGGCGCCTGGGGCGCGGTGTTTGGCCTCAGCATGGCTCTCGGTCCGGTCGTGGGCGGCGCCCTGATCGACACAATCTCCTGGCGTGCGGTGTTCTTCGTCAACGTCCCGATCGGCGTCGTGGCGTTCGTGCTGACCACGCTCTTTGTTCCCCCCTCGCGCGCGCCCCACCCGCGCCGCCTGGACCCGGTCGGTCAGGGACTGGTCATCTTCGCCCTGGCCTCGCTCACCTACGCAATCATCGATGCGCCGAGCGCCGGATGGACCTCGGCCGGGACGCTCGGCCTGTTCGCCTTCTCGCTCGCTTGCTTCGTGGCCCTGGTCTGGTATGAGCTGCGGCGGCGCGAGCCCCTGATCGAAATCCGCTTCTTCCGCAGCGCTCCGTTCTCCGGGGCGAGCACGATCGCGATGTGCGCGTTCGCCGCGCAGGGCGGCTTCCTGTTCCTCAACACGCTCTACCTCCAGGGTGTCCGGCACCTCTCGCCGTTCCACGCCGGCCTCTACATCCTCCCGATGGCCAGCATGGTGCTGGTGTGCGCGCCGATCTCGGGCCGAATCGTGAGCAGCCACGGGGCGCGGTGGCCGCTCGTCATCTCCGGCGTCGCGCTGCTGGTCTCGTCCGTGATGCTCACCGTGATTACCCCGACGACTCAGAGCGGATACCTGCTCGCGGCCTACTTCCTGTTCGGGATCGGCTGTGGCCTCGTCAACCCGCCGATCACCAACACCGCCGTGTCAGGCATGCCGGCCTCGCAGGCCGGTGTGGCCGCGGCGGTCGCCTCTACCAGCCGGACGGTCGGGTTGACGCTGGGCGTGGCGGTGATCGGCGCCGTCTCCGGCGGGGCGATTTCGGGCGCGATCGGACCGGGCTTCGCGGCCGCGACCCACGACGGCTGGTGGATCTGCGCCGGCCTTGGCGCCCTCTGCCTGATCCTGGGCGTGCTGACCACCACCCGGTGGGCGGAGGAAACCGCTCGCCACACGGCCGAGCTATTCCGCGACGAAGAACCCGTGATGCCGTCATAGGTCCCGCCCACCCTCTGGAGACGGCCGCGGCGCGCGTTCCCAGGCCGAGCTCGCCCATCGCTAATCAGCCGAGCGCAGGTTCTTCACACCAAAACGGTTGATCGAGACGCCCCGGGCAGGGATGATGAGGTCACACCTCGGGGTGCGCCGAGGCAGGATTCCAGAAGCGAGGAGGTTCCAGATGCCACCGATCAGCTACCAGACGATCAAGCTAAGCCGGGGCAGGCATTCCTCGCCCGAGCACGGCGCCTGCGTGATGGAGTTGGCCTCGATGCTCGCCGGCGAGGGCTTCAGCGACCATCCCAGATCGGTATCGCGCCCAATCGCCGCGTTCCTGCGCGGGTACAACGACCTCCTGGACGACCGGCGTCGCGCCGATCTGTACCGCTACGCGTCGCTGACGGTCGGCACGGCCAGCTCCCGCTCAGTGGAGGATGCGCGGGTCGGTCGGCTGCTCGCCTGGGGCGACGAGTTGTGGGACCGCCGGGCCTCGAGCTCGCTGCTCGAGCGGCTGCGTCAGCGCCGGGCCGCCCAGGAGCGCTCGAGCGATCCCGAGCCGGCCGGCACGTACGCGGTGCACGCCATCGGCAAGGTGCGGGAGGACAGCCACGCGGCCGCGCTCGCGCTCGTCGACGAGCTGATTGCTATGGGGTCCTCGCTTGACACCCTGGCAGTTTTGCGGGGCGGCGAGGCGTCACTCGAAGCGCGCCCGGGCTCGCCGCTCGGCTCACGCGGCAGGCCGTAGCGCGTCGAGTTCGCGGTTCTCGGCCAGCTCGGCGAGCGCCTTGCGCTCGAGCCGGCGTACGGTGTCCTGCGAGATCCCGAGTCGCCGGCCGGTCTCGCTGAGCGGGGTCGGGTCGTCGCCGCCGACGCCGTAACGGAGCTTGACCACCTCGCGCTCCTGCTCGGGGAGCTGCTGGAGCGCGCGCCGCAGCGCGTCCTCGCGCAGCACGATGTCGACCTCCTCCTCGGGTCCACGGTCGTCTGAGGCCAGGAGCGCGCCGAACGAGGTCTCCTCGTCCTCGCCCACCGGACGGTCGAGGCTGGTGACCACCCGCGAAGCGGCCCGCGCCTCGTCGAGCTCCTGCGGCGTTATCTCGGCCGCTTCCGCGATTTCCTCGTCGGTCGGCTCGCGACCCAGGCGAGTTGCGAGCTCGCGGTGGACCCGCGCGATCTTGCGCTCCCGCTGCCCCAGGTGGACCGGGATCCGAATCGTGCGTGAACGATTATCGAGCGCCCGCTGAATTGCCTGGCGGATCCAAAAGGTGGCGTAGGTCGAGAACTTGTAGCCCTTGCGCCAGTCGAACTTCTCGGTGGCCCGGATCAACCCGAGGATCCCTTCCTGGATCAGATCCAGCAGCGGCAGCTCGTGGCCCTGGTATTTGCGGGCATTGGAGATCACCAACCTGAGGTTCGAGTTGACCAGCTGGCTCTTGGCCTCGAGGTCGCCCCGCTCGATCCGCTTGGCCAGTTCCACCTCCTGGGCCTTGGTCAGGAGCGGATAGCGGCGAACCTCCTGGAGGAACAGCGACATCGCATCGGTGGTGCGCTCCGCGAGGTCGCCGTTGGCGTAGCTAGTCTGCTCGACGGTGTGGCGACCGCAGTCGTCGCGCACGTCCAGACCGCGTTCCTGCAGCAGGTCGTGCACCATCTGAGCCTCGTCATCGCCAAGCTCTGCTTCCTGGATGATCTCGCTCAGCTCCGACAACTCAACGCAGGAATCGCCACGCACCTCGGCGCGGGCGACGAGCTGGTCGGCCAGATCCTGGACCGCCTCGGGGACGGTCGAATTCTCACTTTCGCTCGCCATGTGTGATTCCTACCCGGCCGGGACACTATCGCCACACCATGGGCGCTGACGCTCGATCCTTCTCGTCTCTGTACAGCCACGGGTTCGTGCGGGTGGCGGCGGCGGTGCCGCACATGCGGATCGGCGAGCCGGGACTCAACGCCGAGCGCACTCTCGAGCTCGCCCGACACGCCTCCGGGGACCGCGCCGCTCTGGTCATCTTCCCCGAGCTTGGGCTGTCGGGCTACTCGATCGATGACCTGCTTCACCAGACGGCGCTGCTCGATGGGGTCGAGGACGCCATCGCCCAGCTCACCGCGGGCAGCCGCGAGCTCGAGTCGCTGCTCATGGTCGGAGCCCCGCTTCGCCACGAGCACGGGGTGTTCAACACCGCGGTCGTCATCCACCGCGGCAGCGTGCTCGGGGTCGTTCCCAAGAGCTACTTGCCCGAGTACCGCGAGTACTACGAGAAGCGCCAGTTCCGCGCGGCCCGCGACGTGGTCACCGACCGGATCCGCCTGCTAGGCGAGGACGTGCCGTTCGGGCCCGACCTGCTGTTCTGCGCCCGCGACCTTCCCTCGTTCGTCGCGCACGTCGAGGTGTGCGAGGACCTGTGGGTGCCGATCCCGCCGAGCACGTACGCGGCGCTCGCCGGCGCCACCGTGCTCGCCAACCTGTCGGCGAGCAACATCACGATCGGCAAGGCGGGGTTCCGCCGGCTGCTGTGCGCGTCGCAGTCGGCGCGCACGATCGCCGCGTACCTCTACACCGCCGCCGGAATGGGCGAGTCGACGACCGATGTGGCCTGGGACGGACAGGCGATGATCTATGAGAACGGCGAGGAGCTGGCCGAGGGTGAGCGGTTCGCGATCGGCGAGCAGCTTCTCAGCGCCGACATCGACCTCGACCGGCTCGTCTCGGACCGCGCCAGCACGTCGAGTTACGGCGACTCGATCCACGACCACCGCCGGCGCCTTCACAGGATGCGACGGATCGACTTCGAGCTCGGGGCGTCTGCGGGGCCGGCGGTGGGACTGCGCCGGCGGGTCGAGCGCTTTCCGTACGTTCCGGCCGACCCGCGCGTGCGCAACGATCGCTGCCAGGAGGTCTACAACATCCAGGTCCGCGGGCTCGAGACGCGCCTGGAGGCCACCGGCATCAAGAACGTCGTGATCGGCGTCTCGGGCGGCCTCGATTCCACCCACGCGCTGATCGTCGCCGCCCATGCCGTCGACCGGCTCGGACTCCCTCGGGAGAACGTGCTCGCCTACACGATGCCTGGCTTCGCCACCGGTGAGCGCACGCTGTCTAACGCGCATCGCCTGATGGAGGCGCTCGGGGTGAGCGCCCACGAGCTCGACATCCGGCCCGCGGCGGAACTGATGCTTCGCGACCTCGGCCACCCGGCCGCAGACGGGGCGGCGGTGTACGACATCACCTACGAAAACGTCCAGGCCGGCGAACGGACCTCTTACCTGTTCCGCCTGGCCAACTACCACGGCGGTCTCGTCCTCGGGACCGGCGACCTGTCGGAGCTCGCCCTCGGCTGGGCCACCTACGGGGTCGGCGACCAGATGTCGCACTACCACGTCAACGCCTCGGTCCCCAAGACCCTGATCCAGTTCATGATCCGCTGGGCCATCGACACCGACCAGTTCGGCGCCGATGTCAACGAAGTGCTCGACTCCGTCCTGAACACGGAGATATCCCCCGAGCTCGTGCCTCCGAGCGGCAAAGACGGCGATGAGCTCCAGGGCAGCGAGAAGGTCGTCGGGCCCTACGAGCTCCAGGACTTCTTCCTCTACTACATCCTCCGGTTCGGGTATTCGCCCCGCAAGGTGGCCTTCCTGGCCCAGCACGCCTGGGGCGACCGCGACGCAGGCGCCTGGCCCGACCTGATCCCCGACGAGCGCCGGCACGAATACAGCCTGGGCGAAATCAGGCACTGGCTCGGGGTGTTCCTCGAGCGCTTCTTCCACACCAGCCAGTTCAAGCGCTCGGCGATGCCCAATGCACCGAAGGTCGGATCCGGCGGGTCGCTCTCACCGCGTAGCGATTGGCGGGCGCCGAGCGACGGGACGGCGACGACCTGGCTCGAGGACCTGCGGTTAGGCGTGCCGGACACGACCTGAGACGCTCTCAGGCCCGGGTGCTTGAGGCGAGCTCGAGAAACGCGCGCGCGGCGGGCGAGAGCAGCGCGGGGCGATGGACCAGGCCGATCGGCCGGATGATCTTCGGGTTGGCGGCTCGTACGATGGCCCCTCGGCGGTGCGCTTCGCGGGCCAGCGGAGCCGGCAGGAGCGCGGCGCCGGCGCCGGCCAGCACGAGCGGGATGATCGCCTCGCGCGCGGTGGTCTGAACGGCAATCTGCGGCGTGACCCCGACGCCCGCCAGCGCCTCCTCGAGCAGGATGCGGGTCGAGGTGCCGGGTGGGCTGACCACCAGCGGAGTTCGCGACAGCTCCCGCGGTCTCAGCGGTCCGCTCGCATCTCGATCCGCGCCGGGCGGCATCGCGAACAGCAGCTCCTGCTCCCCCAGCGCCAGCGCCCGCAGTCCATCGCGGGGCAGGGACAGGTGGGCGGCGCCGAGCTCACAGGTTCCGTCGTGGACCAGCGAGCTGACCCCTTCGGCGCTCTCGGGCTCGAGCATGCGCACGCGAATCCCAGGGTGAAGCGCCCGGAACCGGCCGACCAACTCGGCCATCGGATCGACGGCCAGGGTGGACAGCGCGGCGATCTCGAGCGTGCCGGAGTCCAGATCGCGCACGCCGGCGATCGCCGCCCGCGCCTCGTCCATCGCCCGCAGGATCTGGCGCGCGGGCCCGACGAACGCCTCGCCGGCTGCGGACAGGCGCAGTCGCCGGCCGACCCGGTGAAACAGCTCGAGGCCGAGCTCGGTCTCGAGCGTCTTGAGCGCCTGCGAGAGCGACGGCTGGGCAACGTGCAACCTGCCGGCGGCGCGGGTTACGCCTCCCTCCTCGACCACGGCGAGGAAATATTCGAGCCGTCGCTGATCCATAGGTAATCACGATCGATGTTATCCGAATCTCGTCTTTGAACTATCTAGTGCTGCGACCGAAGATGAACGACGAGGACATGAATGACGAACGACGTGCGCGGCATCTGGCAGGCCAACCTACGGGCGTCGGCGAGCGCGCTGACGCCGCGCTTCTGGCTCCTGGCCGCCCTCACCGGCGTGGCCTCCGGGATCGGGGCGATCGTGATGATGGCCCTGCTTCGCGCGGTGCAGCACGCCGCCTTCGACTATCACACGGGTGAGTATTCAGCCGCCGCGGCGGCGCACGGAGATCTGCGCCGGATGCTCGTGCTGGTCTGTGGCGGGGTCGTGGCCGGGATCGGCGGATGGGTGATCCACGCCCGTCTCGGGGGCAGCGGTGGCTCGCCGACCGAGGCCGTGTGGTCGGGCCGGGACGACCTCTCCCTGACCCGGACGCTGCTGAACGGCGGCCTGTCCGAGGTCGTGATCGGGCTGGGCGCGTCGCTCGGGCGCGAGGCCGCACCTCAGCACGCCGGCGCGGCCTTCGGCGCCTGGATCGGCCGTCACTTCGGCCTGCCCCGCGAGCAGAAGATGCTGCTGATCGCCTGCGGCGCGGGCGCCGGCGTGGGCGCCGTCTACAACGTGCCGCTCGCCGGCGCGCTGTTCGCGGCCGAGCTGTACATGGGCTCCATCACGCTGGGCACGGTCGCGCCGGCGCTCCTGACCGCGTCGATCGCCACCGTGATCGGCTGGATCGCACTGCCGACCGCGGCGGTCTACCACGTCCCGGTCCTGTCCGCCCCGAGCCCGTCGCTCCTCGGCTGGGCGCTACTGGCCGGGCCGCTGATCGGCGTGGCCGCGGCGGGATACATCCGCTTGGTTGCGTGGGCGGGCGAGCACCGGCCTTCCGGGCGCGCCCGGCTCGCCGCGCCACCGGTCGCGTTCGCGATCCTCGGCCTGGCCTCGCTCGCTTACCCACTGCTGCTTGGGAACGGTCGCGACCTCGCTCAGTTCGCGCTGACCGGCACGGGCGCGATCGCCACGCTCGCTGCGCTGGCGCTGCTCAAGCCACTGCTGACCGCGCTGTGCCTGGGCAGTGGAGCGCCCGGCGGCCTGTTCACTCCGACGCTGAGCCTCGGCGCGGTCCTCGGCGCGCTGCTCGGGCACATCATGGCGCTGGTGGGCCCGGGTCCCGACATTGCCGCGTGCGCGGTCGCCGGGGCGGGCGCGATGCTCGCCGCCGGCATGCAGGCCCCGATCGCTGCGGTCGCGTTCACCGTCGAGCTCACCAATACCGTCAACGCCTCGATGGTGGCGATCCTGATCGCCGTGGCCGGCGCCGTGCTGGTCACCCGGCGGCTTGAGACGCGCTCGATCTACTCGGCGCGCCTACCCGCGCCCAGCGCGCCTCCCGCGCCTGCCGCGCCCGCCGCGCCCCAGAGCATGGGGTCGTCGGTCTGAAGCGCGATCACAGGTGGCGGCGGACGTGCCGGCGCAGCTGGAGGATGCGCGCGGTCCCGAGAATCCCGGCGAGCAGCGCGCCGCCGATCGCCGCCAGCAGGAGCGCGACGCCGAGCGGGAGTCGGAAGCCCGCGCCGAAGTAGGCGATCTTCACGCTCTTGGTGTTCTCGAGGATGAACACCAGAAGGAGGATCAGCACGATCGCGCCGGCTATGAGGGACTTGAAGGCGGTGCCCGTGCGCGTGCTCGGAACGTCGCCGGGGGACGACGCGGGCGGCTCGGTCGGCGCGCGGGGCTCGATTGACGGCTCGGGCGGCGCCGCCTCGGTATCGCGCCGCTCCCTTGGTGCTCCTGAAGCGGGAAAGCTCACCGTCTGGTTCTACCCGCCTGTTGTCCCCCGAAGCCGTAGTCGTGGCTGGTCGGTAAGTCGCCACTCGCCACGCCCGCAGTGGTGAACGGCCGTTCACCCGGCCATGGCACGGGTTTCTCGCCACTCGCGCCGCGCGGATCGGCGAGCGTCGCGTTATCGGTTCTCGACTGCCTGCGGTCAGCGACGCTCGAGGGCGATCCGCACGCCGAACCCGATCAGGACCACGCCGCTCAGACGGTCGAGCGCGGCGCTCACGCGCGGGCGCCGCAGGAGATCCGATGCCTTGACCGCCACGAGCGCATAGGCCTGCAGCCAGATCACGGTCATCAGCACGAACACACCACCGAGCACCAGGAACGGGATCAGCACCGAGTGGCCTGAGCCCGCGAACTGGGGCAGCACGCTGGTGAAGAAGGCGGCGATCTTCGGGTTGGCGAGGTCGCTGAACAGGCCCTGCCGGAACCCAGCCCGCGCGGTGCACGTCGCGCGGGCGGGACGCTCCGCGGTCGCGTGCGAGCCGCCGCGGCGAGCGGCTCGGAGCGCCTGCACCCCGAGCCAGATCAGGTACGCCGCACCGATCAGCTTGAGCGCGGTGAACGCGGTGTCGGATGCCTCGATGACCGATGCGACGCCGAGCGCGCATGCGACCGTCCAGACCGCCAGGCCGGTGTTGACTCCCAGAGCCGTCCCGAGGGCGGCCCGCCGACCGTGCATCACGGCGTTCTTCGTGACGAGCGCGGTGTCGGGGCCGGGGACGATGATGACGACGGCGGAGACACCCAGGAACACCCACAGATGCGCGCCCATGCGCGCAGTGTCTCTCGAGCCGACCTTGATCCTGACCTTCACCTTGGGTTCCCAGTCGCGGCGCACCGGTTCGCAAACGTGAAGCTCCCGCGGATTCACTCGCGGTGAACCGGACCACCCTGCGTCGGTGGCGCGCTCGATGTTGGAAACCCAGACGCCAACGGATACGTTCGCCACCCGCGAATTCGACTGGTGCGCAGGTACCGCGTGCGTTAGCGTGGACCAATGTCGTATGCGTGGCCATCCGTCAACTACGAGGACTGGAGCGCGACGTGCGACACGCTTCATGCGCACACGCAGGTCCTCGGCAAGCTCGCGGTGGCTCTCGCCCCGCCCGAGCCGCAGCTCCAGCACACGGCCCTGCGTGTGACCGCGCGCGGCCTCGAGACAGCTCTGCTGCCCGTCCCGGACGGATCAGGTGGGATCGTTGCCTTGCTCGATCTACGCCGGCACGAGGCTGTCGTGGAGCACACGGACGGGAGCGAGCGCCGCACGCCGCTGACACCTCACCGGTCGGTGGGAGAGGTGACGCGGGCGCTGATGACGGCGGTTCGCGACGTGGCGGGTCCGGTCCAGATCGACCCGACGCCGCAGGAGGTGGCATGGTCGGTTCCGCTCGACCAGGATGAGGAGCACGCAAGCTACGACACCGACCAGGTAGCGGCGTATTTCGCCGCCGCAACCCAGGTTGCCCTCACGCTCGCCATCTTCCGCGCCCCGTATCGCGGCCGCTCCACGGCGGTCAACGCGTGGTGGGGCTCATTCGACTTCGCCGTGAACCTGTTCTCGGGGCGTCCGGCCAAACCGCCGGCGGACGACTACCTCATGCGCAACGCGATGGATTCCGAGGAGGTGGCCATCGGCTGGTGGCCGGGCGATCAGCGCTACCCGAAGGCGGCCTTCTACTCCTATGCACACCCGTCGCGCGATGGCTTCGCGGACGCGTCGGTCGCGCCCGCGCGCTGGGATGCGACGCTCGGGGAGTACGTCCTCGACTGGGACGACGTCCGCTCGAGCCCTGACCCGCGCGCGGTCGCGCTCGACTTCGCGCACCGAGTGTTCCAGCGCGCCTGCGACGTATGCGCATGGGACCCCGAGCTCGCCTCCAGCGCCGAGGGGTCCCCGCCACCGCTCTCGTGACGCAGCTTCAGCTCACGCTGTGTTACCCAGCATCAGCCCCACGCTGCGCGCTCGCCTCGGGGAAGCGAGCCTCTTGCCGACGACCCGTATTCGTCAGGCGGCGAGCCGGCGGCGCGCCTTCTGGACCGACGGCAGCGCTGCCTTGGCCTTCGCAAGCGGCCGCGCGCGCACATCGACGCTGGCTGGCTTGGCCGCGATCGTGATCTCCTCGCCGGTAGCCGGGTTACGGCCCGCGCGCTTCTTGGTCGCGGGCTTGACCCGGACGGTCAACTGGACGACTCCTCCGATGCGAACCTTCTCAGCATTTCCGAGCTGCTCAAGAACGATGTCCTCAAGCGCCTCGACCGCGCGCTTAGCGTCGGCCTTACTCAGTTCGGCTCGATCGGCCACGGCAGTCACAAGCTGGGCCTGTGTTAACGGCACGGCACTCCTCCTGGATTTGGATGGATAGACGGATTCAACCTTGCCCGGCGGACAGATGGGCAATTTTCTCGCTCCGCAGACTGGCGCTCATCATGCCTAATCGCGCCGTTGCCACGCTGCGACGGCCGCACATGGTCGCGCATCAGAGAAATCGATGCATGATGAGCAGCCCGACGTACCCGTGTCGGGGGTGCTCGAACGCTTCCGGAACCGTGCCGACCACCTCGAATCCAAGCGCCCGCCACAACCCCACGGCCGCCGTGTTGCTCTCGACTACGGCGTTGAACTGAATCGCCCGAAAGCCGCTCGCCCGGGCCCACTCGATCACGTGCTCGCCGAGCGCCCGGCCGACGCCTTTTCCGGCGTGCCCGGGATCAACCATGAAGCTGGCTGACGCCACGTGCGATCCGGGACCGGGGCGGTTGGCGTACATGCTGGCCGTGCCCAGAACCTCATCGTCGCGGCCGGTCGCCACCACTGTTCGACCGGGCGGGGTGACCATCCACACGCGCCGGGCCTCCGGCTCGCTCATATTGGGGTCGTACGCGTAGGTCTCGCGGGCCGTCACGATCTGGCGAAAGAACGGCCAGATCGCCTCCCAATCCTCGGGGCGCGCCTCGCGAATCGTCACGCGCTAATGCGCGGCGGCGGCCGTCTTCTGAGCGCCGGCCGTCTTCTGCAACTGCCGTTCCGGCGTGATCCTGACCACGTCCCAGGCCAGGCCCACGCGTGCGAGCGCCGAGATGAACAGCCCGGACAGGTCGATCTCCCACCAGCGCAACCCGTGGTAGGCCGACCGCGGGAAGGCGTGGTGGTTGTGATGCCAGGACTCCCCGAGCGAGAACACGGCAAGCCAGGCGACGTTGGTCGACTGATCCTCGATGTCGAAGCGGCGCCGCCCGAAGAAGTGGCAGATCGAGTTCACCGACCAGGTGACGTGGTGCACGAGGAAGATCCGCACCAGGCCGCCCCAGACGTAGCCTTCCAGCGCCCCGACGAGGGTGAAGCCGGAGAGGACGAATCCAGCCACTGTGGGAATCCCGAGGGATACCAGCACCAGCCACGGGAAGCGACGCCCGATCCGGCGCATCTTCGGGTCCTCGTAGAGCTCGCCGGCGTATTTCTTCCAGTCCGCCTGACCCTGCGTCTCGAGCAGCCAACCGGTATGGGCATGCCACAGTCCGCGCAGGCCGCTGCCGTGGCCGACGTGCGGGCTGTGCGGATCGCCCTCCTTGTCGGAGTGGGCGTGGTGCTTGCGGTGGTCGGCGACCCAGTCGAGGACCGAGCCCTCGACGGCGAGTGAGCCCATCACCGCGAACGTGCGCTCGATCCACGGGTAGGTCTGGAACGCACGATGGGTCAGCAGTCGGTGAAAGCCGACCGTGATGCCGGCTCCGGTGATCGCGTACATGACGACCAGGATCGCCAGATCGGTCACGTTCACGGCGCGATTCCAGAGCAGGACGATCGCCGCCAGCACCCCGGCGAACGGGACGACTACGCCCAGCAGATTCGCGATGCGTTCGCCGCGGGTCATGTTTTACGAGGTTTCCACATATGGCACGGCTCCAACTACACGCCGCACCATCAAACCCCCCGGGTGTCGGGACGTTACACCTGTCATTGGCATGATTACGGCCATGTCCGCAGAAACACTCCTGCCCGGAATGGTGGCCATCGAGCATACGTTCGACGTTCCACTCGACCATGGCGACCCGACCGGCGAGCGGATCACGGTGTTCGCGCGCGAGCTCGCCGCCCCCGACGGGCGCGACCGGCCGTTTCTTGTCTACCTCCAGGGCGGTCCCGGATTCGAGGCGGTGCGCCCAACGCGCCGGCCCGACTCGCCGGCATGGGTCGATCGCGCGCTCCGGGAATATCGCGTGCTCATGCTCGACCAGCGCGGCACGGGTCGTTCCTCGCCGGTCGGGACGTTGCCCGGTCTCACGGCGTCGCAGCAGGCCGACTATCTGGCGCACTTCCGCGCCGACTCGATCGTGCGCGACGCCGAGTGGATCCGGCGCGAGCTCGGTGTCGAGCAGTGGAGCGTGCTTGGCCAGAGCTTTGGGGGCATGTGCGCCGTCACCTACCTCTCGCTGGCACCCGAGGGGCTGCGCGAGGCTTTCATCACCGGCGGACTGCCGGCGATCGGGCCACGCATCGACGAGGTCTACGCGCGCACGTACGAGATCGTGCTCGAGCGCAACCGACGCTACTACGAGCGCTATCCGGCCGACCGCGAGCGCGTCCGGCGGCTGCACGAGGTGATCGACGGGGACGGGGTGCGGCTCCCGTCGGGCGATCGGCTGACGTGGCGGCGTTTTCGCCAGCTCGGGCGCTCGCTCGGGACGAGCGACGGCGCCGAACACCTTCACTACGTGCTCGAGCTCCCGCCGGACTCGCCGGCCTTCGCGCACGACGTCGAGGCCGCCGAGCCGTTCGCACGCAACCCGCTCTACGCGGTGCTGCACGAGGCCTCTTGGGCGGACGGCGGCGTGACCCGCTGGGCGGCCCAGCGCATGCTTCCGGCGGCGTTCGAGTCACCGGACCTACTCACGGGCGAGCACGTGTATCCGTGGATGTTCGAGGACTACGGCGGGCTCGCGCCGCTCCGCGAGGCTGCCCAGCTGCTCGCTGAGCGCGAGTGGCCCCGGCTGTACGACGCTGACGTCCTGAAGGCCAACGAGGTGCCGACGGCGGCTGCGATCTACGCCCAGGACATGTACGTGGAGCGTGCGTTCTCCGAGGAGACCGCGGCGCTCATCGGTGGCCTGCGGCCGTGGGTCACCAGCGAGTATGAGCACAACGGGTTGCGCGCGGACGGTGAGCGGGTCCTGGGGCGGCTGATCGAGCTCGCGCGAGGCCCGCGCTGGTGATCGTCGCGATCGACCGTCAGTCGGCGAGGCCGTGCGTGTACGCGTAGTGGACCGCCTGCGCGCGGTCGCGGGCCCCGATCTTGGAGAACACGTGGTTGATGTGGGTCTTGACGGTCGCCTGACTGACGACCAGCGCCGCGGCGATCTCGGCGTTTGAGAGTCCACGCGCGATCAACGACAGCACCTCCGCCTCGCGCGGGGTGAGATCGTCGGGAAGAGTGGCCGGGGCCGGCGCCGGCCGCGGGCCGCTGCTCATGGCCGCGAGCAGGCGGCTGTGGACCACTGGGTCGAGCAGCGCCTGGTGATTGGCGGCCGCGTGGACGGCACGCGAGATCTCCGCGATCCCGGCGTCTTTGGTCAGGTATCCGCGGGCGCCGGCTTGCAGCGCGTCGAGGATCGACGCCTCGTCGGCGTGGGTGGTGAGCACCACGACCTCGGTGTCCGGTTGCGCCGCCCGGATCCGGCGCGTGGCCTCGACGCCGTCGAGCTTGGGCATCCGCAGGTCCATCAGAACGACGTCGGGACGGTGGCGCGCGCACAGCTCGACCGCCTCTTCCCCGTCGGACGCCGCCGCCACCGGCTTGATGTCAGGCGCGGTCTCGAGCAGCGTCATCAGCCCCTCGCGCACGAGCGCCTGATCGTCCACGACCATCACACGGACCGGCCCGTTCATGGGGTCGCCTCGTCGAGCGGCGTCGCCGAAGTCGAAGGCGTACCCGCACCGGGCGGCGGCAGTCGCAGCTCGACCCGCCACCCGTCTGGACCCGCGCCCGCGTCGAGTGTTCCGCCCAGCAACTGCGCCCGCTCACGCATGCCCTGCAGGCCGTAGCCCCCGCCGCTGGCGGCCAGGCTCTCGGGTCGCGCCGGGTGACCGTTGCTGACCGGGCGGTCGTCCACACGTAGGACAACGTCCTCCTCGGGCAGCTCGCCGGCGTGGACGGCAACCGACACGGCCGCTCCGGGAGCGTGCTTGCGCACGTTGGTCAGCGCCTCCTGCACGATGCGCTGCACAGTTTGCCCGGTCGGTCCCGCCAGTCGGGCTGGGTCGCCGTCGATCATCAGCTCAGCGGGCGCGTCCGTGCCGGTCCGGTACTCCTCCACCAGGGCCTCGATCGCGGCCCGCGCCGAGGCCGCCTCGACCGCGGCCGCCGGCGGCGTGCCGTCCTCGCGCAGGGCACCGACGGCACGGCGCGTCTCCTGCAGTCCTTCGCGCGCGAGCGCGTGCGCACGCTGCACGCGAGCCAGGATGGCTTCCCGGTCGGCCCCCTGCTCGAGCAGGGCGCTCGTCGCCTCGAGCTGGATGGTCAGACCGGCGAGGGCGTGCGCCAAGACGTCGTGGATCTCGCGCGCGATCCGGGCCGACTCTTCGAGTCGTGCCGCGCGCACGTGCTCCTCCTGCGAGCGCTGGGTCTGCGCGACCAGCAGTTCCGCCTGCTCGGCCCGCTGCACGTACTGGCGGCTGTTCGATGCGGCGAGCGCGGCGGCGGCGAAGCCCAGCGTGTACGCGAGCAGTCCTATCCCGCTGTTGTTGTACATGAGGGTCGCCACGCCGAGCGCCAGCGCGCCCAAGGCCACGACCGCAAGGGCCCGATCGAGTTCCACGCGCAGGGCCGCGGCTACAACGGCGACGAACACGAACGCGCTGGCGGCGCTGTTGGGCGCGGCTCCGATGAGCACGCCGCCGGCGACCGCCAGCACGTACACATCCACTGAGATCCGATCTTCGCGCATCGGCGTGACCGTCCAGGCAACCCAGGCGATGTTGCAAGCCACCAGCAGCAGCGCTACCAGCAGCCCCCGTCCGCTCGTCGCCGGATGGTGCCGGTTTGTCACCACCGAGAAGTCGATGAGGATGAGTCCGACGGTCCGGATCGCGGAGGCGAGACGGTGGTCGAGTCGGTAGAACAGCATGGTCTCGTCAGGGAAGGTACGGGCTGGGAGCGACGGGCTTCAAGCCGATGGCGCGACACGACGAAGCGGGACCCGCGCTGTCGCGGGCCCCGCTCTCGAAGGACTCGATGATCTGCTCAGACAAGCTCGGGGACCGGGGCACCCTGGATCCGCTGCCGGCGGGTGGCCAGCAAAAGCGAGCGGCCGCAGACCTCGAACACGGCCATGGCCAGCAGCGCCACCGTCCACGCCTCGCCGCTGGTGATCGAGTGCTGAGCGCTGAAGTGCCCGATCGTCGCCGCGCCGCCGTTGTTGATCCAGATCAGGAAGGCGAACCGTGAGCCCATTCCGAGGACCCAGAAGAAGCCGGACAGCCAGCGGGCGCGAGCGAGGACCTCGCCGTCCGGGCCACGCCGCATCAGCACGGTCTGGCCGCTGGCGGTGCCGATCAGCAGTCCGAGGGTCGCGAGCACCCCGATGAGGACGAGGTCGTTACCGGCGGTGGGGATGCCGTGCAGATAGTTCAGGACCGCGACGCCCACGATGATCATCGGACGGATGAGGGCCTTGGTGGTGAGGGGGCGCTCCTTGATCTGGAGCAGGACGAGGAGGACGAGGGCTGAGTCGATGAGGTAATCGGTAATTGACATGGGAGCATCGTCGTCTCAGCACGGCGATCTCACATCGGCGTCCGGGTCGATTCGCGGGTTGAGATCCCCGCGCTCTCCACCCTCGGGTTGAGGCCCCCTAGTACTCGTCGCGCCGCCGCACCCAGAGCGGCTCGGAGGGATCCTCGGCGCGTCCCTTGGCCGTCCGGTCCAGCAGCGCGTAGTAGGCCATCCCGGGGCCTTCGAGGCCGCGAGCGGTCGTCACGTAGGTTCGGTACACGGTCCCGTCGGAGAGCGCGTACGCGCTCATCCCCGGGCCCTGCGCGACGTAGCCGCCCGCGTCCGTCCCGCACATGCGCGCATTCTGCTCGACGGTGGAGGGGATGTCCCCCTCGAGGAAAGACTTCAGCTCCTCGCGGGTGTAGAGGAAGCCGAGATCGCGGTTGAAGTCGTTGCCCCCGCTCGAGACCCAGTCGATCGGCCAGCTCATCCGCAAGCGGTAGGCGAGCAGCTTTTCGAGCGGCGCCCGCGAGGTGAGCAGCAGCGTGGTGTCCCGGGCCTTCAGGTGCACGACTTGCGGGGCCAGGGTGTCAGCGATTGAGGTGCAGACCGGGCAGCCCGCCGACCAGTCCGGGCCGAACATGAAGTGGTACACGAGCAGCTGAGAGCGGCCGTCGAACAGCTCGGCGAGGCTTTTGGTCCCGCCCTCGGTCTCGAATCGGTAGTCCTTCTCTACCGCCACCCATGGAAGCTCGCGCCGCTTTCGGGCAAGCTCGTCGCCGCGCCGCGTGAGCTCCTTCTCCTCCGCCAGAAGCTCGTCCCGTTCCGCCTGCCACTCCTCCTGTGTGCCGATTCGGTGCTCGGTCATTACGACTCCTCTCTGGTCCAGCTGGACCCTACTGTTAGCCGAAATGCTAACAATCCTGCCAATCGTCAAGACCCACGACCGCGCCCGCCACCCTCGTCACGGCGAGCACTAAGTGCGTGTCCTCTGGAATTGCAGTAGTCGACTACTGACGATCGCGGCTGCCCTGGCAGGCAGTGTTCTGCTCCCAACCCCTTCGGAAGGAGCGACATGAAGAGCATCACCAGCATCCGTCGTCTGGCCATCGCGAGCGCCTCGATCGGCGCCGTCGCTGCCCTGAGTATGGGAACCGCCAGCGCGAGCGTCACGCCCAACGCCGTGACGAGAACCTTCTCGTACATCGCAAAACCGAACTCGAAGACGACGACGCTCATCAACATCGACTCGCTGCTCGTCAACGCGCGGTGCGACTCGAGCGGACGGCCCGTGATCTTCGCCTTCTCATCCGCCAGCAGCGCGGACATTTTCGGGCGGATCTTCGACGGCAACGGCCGGGTCCACATCCTGAAAAACAGCTCGTTCACGAGCCAGACCAAGGGCATCCAACTGTCGACGAGCTCAGGCGACTACGACGCCACGGGGACGGTGCTGTTCGAGACCTCGACGGGGAAGGTCGTGACCGTGCAACTGGCCTTCGACAACTCAACGACCCTGGCCAAGCAGAACGTCTGCACCGTCTACGGGTCGATGATCGCCACCTGATTCGAGGGGTTTATCGCGGGCCTCCATGGACGGAGGCCCAGGTAGCCGTTACGAGATGCACGCTGCGACCAACTTGATCTCGCCGGAGACCCTCCTCGCCATCATGGCCACGGTGGCGCTCGCCGGCACCCTGGCCGCGTTCGCAGGCCGAGCCGGAGTCGTTGTGCCAGTCGTGGTGGTCGAGCTGGTGTCGGGCATCGTGCTCGGCCCGCACGTGCTCGGTTTGCAGGTGAGCTCGACCGTGCTCCTGTTCAAGAACCTCGGCCTCGGACTGCTGTTTTTCTACGCCGGCTATGAGATCGACCCGAGGCGGATCGCCGGCCGGCCACTGCGGCTGGGGCTGCTCGGCTGGGGCATGTCCCTGGTTCTTGCCTTCGCGGCCTTCGCGCTGCTCCACTGGGCGGGCGTCGCCGTGTCGGTCGTGTATGGCGCCTCTGCGGTGACGAGCACCGCGATCGGGGTGTTGGCCCCGGTCCTGTCCGACAGCGGCGAGCTCGGCACCGGCCTCGGCCGGTACCTGCTCGCCGCGGGAGCCGTCGGCGAGTTCGGTCCGATCCTCCTCTTGACGCTCGTGCTCTCTTCCGAGAGCGCGGTGCACAGCGCGATGACGCTGCTGCTGTTCCTGGCCGTCGCCGCGGCGGTCGGCGGGCTGGTGATTACGGCCCGCCGGCCGGCCCTCCATTGGTTCGAGCACACGCTCGAGGCGAGCTCTCAGCTCGCGGTGCGCTGGGTGCTCGTGCTCCTGTTCGGACTCGCGCTGTTGGCCTACCGCCTTGGCCTCGACCTGCTGTTCGGCGGTTTCGCCGCCGGTGTGATCGTGCGGGAGTTGATGCGCGGGAGGGAGCTGGCGGGCTTCGACTCGAAGCTGTCGGCGCTCGCCTTCGGCCTGTTCGTCCCCATCTTCTTCACCGTGAGCGGCATGACGCTCGACGTCAGCGCGTTCGAGAGCCCGGGTGGAGTTCTCCGCACCCTTCTGTTCTGCCTCTTGATGCTCGTGGTACGCGGAACCCCGTCGCTGATCCTCTACCGCCGAGACCTGGATCGGCGCAGGCGGGGCGCGCTGGCGCTGCTCAGCTCGACCCAGCTTCCGCTCGTCCTCGCGATTACCGAGGTGGCGACCGCAAGCGGGCGGATGACGCCCTCGACCGCCGCCGATCTCGTCGGCGCGGCGCTGCTCTCGACGCTCATCTTCCCGTTGCTCGGACTTCGCTTGCGCCGCGATCCTCGGCCGCGGTCATGCGAGGGCGGGAGTCAGGCGACTGGTCTCGCGCGGCGGCTCAAGGTTATCTACAGATCCGCAGCGGACTTAGGCATGCCCGTTCACCTCGCTCGGCTTGCGAGCGGCGAACATCACCCCGTGGTCGACCGAGAGATTGATCCGGTCGTAACCGATCGCCTGTAGGAACACGAGCAGGCGCGCGGGATCGATCGGGTTATAGGTGTCCCCCTCGTGAAACCCGTGGAGCTCGACACTGGCCAGGCTGTCAGATCCGACCAGGACGCCCCCGGGGCGCAGCAGCCTGTACGCCTCGCTGAGGGCGGAGTACTGCCTGGCCGTCGTCGGCAGGTGGTGGAGCATCGTGAAAGTGGCCACCGAGTCAAACGACGCATCGGCGAACGGCGCGCGGGTGCAGTCGCCTACCTCAACGGTGACATTCGTACCGGCGAACTCGTCCTGGAGCCGCTCAGCGAGTGTCCGATCGAGCTCGAGCGCGGTCAGTCGCTTGACTCGCTGACGGAGCCACCGAGTTGCGGCCCCATAACCGGGACCAATCTCGAGTAGATCCTCTCCGAGTTCGAAGCGAGCGACGAGCGGATCGAGCACCTCGGTGGTCAGGAACTCGGTCCACTCCGGGCTGGAGCAGAGCGTCGCATGGTTGTGGTTCATGACCGGCCACGGTACATCCGGTTCACGCGTTCCGAAAGAGCGTAATCTGCCAAATTATGTTGCTGAACGGACAGAATCTTCAGGCCGCAATCGTGGCTACCTTCCCGATGCCGCCCGGCACTCGATTCGAGTGGCATACCCACAGCGACCATCAGGTCGCGTGGTCGCCTGAGGGAGTGCTGACCGTCCTGACGGATGCCGGCACGTACATCCTTCCGCCGACGCGCGCCTTGTGGATACCGGCCCGCACTCCGCACGAAACCCGCGCCTCGGGCGTGGCCATCCTCCGCTCGGCCTATCTCAGGCCCGCGCGTTGTCCGATCAACTGGGCGGATCCCACGCCCGTCGTCGTGACGCCGCTGCTGGCTGAGCTGATCTCCCACTTGGGCAGCGACCAGCTCCCTTCACCGCACCGCTCTCGAGCCGAGACGCTCCTCTTTGATCTGCTCACCCCTATCCACGCCGCGACCATCGACGTAGACCTTCCCGCCGACGCTCGGGCCCGGGAAGTCGCCGAGGCATTGCTTGCCGATCCTGCCGACGACCGAACGCTTCAGGCATGGGGACGGCATGTCGGAGCCAGCAGCCGCACCCTGGCACGCGCCTTCCTGTCCGAGACCGGACTCTCGTTCGGCCGCTGGCGCACGCTGATCCGCCTCCAGGCCGCGCTGCCCCACCTCGCTGACGGTGCCGCCGTGAGCGTCGTCGCCGGGCAGGTCGGCTACGAGACAACCAGCGCATTCGTCGCCGCCTTCCGCGCCCAGGTCGGCGTCACACCGGGCCGATACTTCCGATCGCAAACGAGATAGGGCCGCGGCCTAGGCGCACTGATACATCAGCTCCGGCCGCCGGAGATGGCTGAGCGCCGATGCCAGTCGACGGTGGGCTCGGTACGAGCGCGATTTCACCGTGCCCTGCGGGATCCCGAGTCGAGCCGCTATCTGCTCGTGTGTGAGCCCCTCGAAGTGCTGCGCTCGAACGACTTCCCGCTCATCGTCAGGGAGCAGGGAAACCGCCCGTCGTACCTCCCATACGTCGCAGGCGTCCTCGACCGCGAACGCCGGCGAGACCAGCGCTGGGTCATCCGCCGGAACGAGGTCGAGCGGCCGGGCCGAGCGACGCGTCTCGCGGCGGTAAATGTCGAGCGATACACGCTTGGCGATCGTGGCCAGCCACGGCCCGAGTTCGCGGGCGGGGTCGACGGTCGCCGCCGACCGCCACGCCTTCAAGAACGTCTGCTGCGTCGCCTCCTCGGACAGGCCACGCTCGGCGAGGACCGAGTAGGCAACGGAATACACGAGCCGCCCGTAAGCCGCATAGACCGCCCGGACCGCATCCGGGTCGCCATCCCGGAATCGCATCCTGAGCCGGGCGTCGATGGCCGTCGGGTGCGTGAGGAGCATGGCCCCAACCTAGGCAGGGCCGGCCGCGCTGTCATCGGAAGGGGGGTACCAATCTTTTGCCTAGGCAGGCCCGTCGAGCTCGGGCTAACACCGCCCGCGCTCTGTCCATCCCCGGACGGTGGCCCTTCGCCGTGAAGAGCTCTAGCGCCACGCGCGCCTCGGGGACGGCATCGTCTCGCCGGCCGACCGCCTCGAGCACTCGAGCGAGGTCGAGTGTGGCGTCCGCCCGGACCTCGAGCATGTCGGTGCGGAGGGCGTAGGCCACCGCGCTTCTCCCCCATCGGATCGCTCGTTCGCCATTCCCCTCGGAGAGCGCGAATCGAGCACGTACGCGATGGGTGATCGCGAAGTTGAGCACGTCCTCCGGCGCGCTCAGGCGTTCAGCCAGGTCGACTGCTTTCCGCGCGGCCCCGAGGTCATTCAACAACTCGTGAGCCTGCGCGATACGGGCTTGGGTCGTGGAGCGCAGCGTGTGCTGACCCAGTTCAGCGAGGATCGCATCGCTCCGCTGCAGCCACCGCAGGGCAGAGGCCGGATCGCCGGCTGACAGGTCGCAGAGTCCGAGCTCGGTGTTGCAGGCCGCCTCCAGCTCGCGCATCCCGAGCGCCTGGAAACCTTCCAGCGCTTGTTGCACGGACGGGCGAGCGTCGCTGAATCGGCCCTCCAGCCGGGCAAGCTGGCCTCTGGCCAGGTCTACCCTTGCTGCGAGGCTGGGGCCGGGCTCGCCGCGATCGATGTCGTCGAGCTCGCGGGCGATCATCGACACCTCTGCCTGGCCGTAGATGATCGCCGCGATGTAGAAGGCAAGCGCGCGCGAGCGGATCCCTTCGTCACCCGCCTCCTCAGCGTGGTCGGCGGCCAGACGGGCCTCCCGACCCGCCAGCGTCCATTGACTTGCCAGCCAGTGCGGCATGAACGCGACCAAGTGCGCGCGAGCCATTCCGCTCTCGTCGCCTTCCTCTGCCAGCTCGCGAAGAATTCCCGGAAGCCTCGATTCGACCGCCGGCACCAGTTCCTGCGGGCGCACGCGGAACATCCACTCCAATCTGGTGAGGGCAGCAAGCGGACCGGCCCCGCCGTCAAGCTCCATGTCCGACAGCAACTCGTCCGCGCGCCCGACCTCGCCGGCCTCAACCAGGCATTCGGCCAGCGCGACGCTGATCTGCCGGCGAGGCATGTGCGCCGCCGACGCGAGCGACAGCGCGCGCTCCAAGAGGCCCTTGGCGGCCGCGACGTCGTCGCGATCGCGGGCACGGACGCCGGCAGCGTGGAGGTGTGAAGCGGCCCGTGGCGCCAGGTCTGGAGCGACCCCTCGGCCCAGCATCGTTCCGTACCGCACCGCTTGCTCGAGGTGCCAGCCGGCGAGTTCGTCCAACTCGGCAATTTCGCGGCCGTCATGCTCGAGCCATTCCGCGAAACGTTGGTGATGCCTCGCTCGCATTGCCTCTGGCAGCGCGTCGTAAGCGGCGTCGCGGAGCAGCAGGTGGCGGAAACGGAAGGCATCGTCTGCGGCGAGCCTGGCGGCGTGGGGGCGGATCAACTCCTTGCGCGTCAGGCTCACGAGTGCCGAGTCCAGGTTGTCGGCGAGGCCCTCGCCAAGGAGCGATTCGACCGCGCGGCGGTGAAACACCTCCCCTTCGACGGCACCACACTCGAGGACCTCCCGTTCCTCGACCGAGAGCCGTTCCAACCGCTCAGCCAGCAGTGCGTCGATCGTCGCCGGGACGATCACCGACCCGGCCTCGCGCGCCAATTCCACCATCTCCTCCAGGAACAGCGGGTTGCCACCGCTCGCGATCAGCACCTCCGAGCGCATCGCCGGATCGAGCTCGGTCGAGAGTTCTTCGAGCAGAGCCTCCGAGTCGGCGGCTCCGAGCGGCCCGAGCAGGGCGGTGGTGGCATTCAATTTGCCGCCACCCCATCCTGGTCGGAGATCAAGTAGCTCCAAGCGCGCAGCGCACAGCACCAGGACGGGCGCAACGCGGGACACGTCGGCCACGTGGTCGAGTAGGTCGAGCAGCATCGGTTCGGCCCACTGCAGGTCATCGACGTGCAAGATCGTCGGGCGCTCCGCTGCGACCGACTCCAGCAGCTGTCGCGCCGCCAGAAAGAGCTCCTCCCGCGCGGCGACGCCTCCGCCTCGAAGGCGGTCGATAACCGGCTGCGCGACGGCACCGAGCGGGGTCAGCGCTTCGGTGAGCGGCCAGAACGTGATTCCTTCGCCGTAAGGAAGGCAACGGCCGCGCAACACACAACTGGCGTCACCGACCTCGTCGAGCAGTCGGGTAACCAGGCGCGATTTCCCGACGCCGGCCTCGCCGAGCACGGTGACCAGGTGACACCCTCGTTCCTCAACGGTTCGTCCCCACGCGTCATGTAGGAGTCGCAGCTCGCGCTCTCGCCCCACGAACGGGATGTCGAACCTGCGGGCGAGGCCCGGGGCGGTGGGATCCAGCCGCTCGAGCTTGAAGACCGGCACCAGACCGGACCCGACCGGCAGTGCCGCCGATTGAATTGGTTTGACCTCGACCGCGGAGCGGACGAGCTGGAGGGTCTCGCCGGTCATCAGGACATCGCCGGCGCCGGCCAGCATTTGGAGGCGAGCCGCCGCGTCCATTGGCCTACCACCGGCCACACTCTGCGTCCCGCCAACCAGCACCCGGCCCGTGTCGACGCCGGTGCGAGCCCGCACCACGACCCCAGCCGCTTCTGCAATGGCTGCAAGTCGCTCGCCAATCTCCGCCGCCGCCCTGACCGCTCGCACAGCATCGTCTTCTCGCGCTCGCGGCATGCCGAATACACCCACCACTTCGTTTGCGACGGGCGTGTCCACAATCCCGCCGTGCCGAGCGATGGCTGCGTCGATCTCGGCGAGGGAGCGCTCAACGATTCCCCGTATGTGCTCGTCGTCGACCGAATGGTCGGCCGGGATGAACGGTGTCACCGAGCAACAAAGGACAGTCACCATCCTGCGTGTCTGGAGCGGCAACGGCGCCTTGCGGCGGCGGCCGTACAGTGCGTCGGCGGCATCATCGGCGAACTCGCCAGCCGAGAAATATCGTTTGTCTGGATCCTTTGCGATCGCGCGCTCGAGGATCTCGCCAAGGCGGGGGTACCGCTCGTTCAGCGAGCCCGGCAGCGGCGGAGGCGGCTCGTGAACGTGGGCGTACATCGTTGCCATCAGTGATTTGCCGCGTCCGTACGGGACGGCGCCCGTGAGCATTTCGAAATACACGCAGCCGAGGGCGTAGACGTCTGCGCGACCGTCGGTTCGGCCCCCGGTGATTTGCTCCGGTGACATGTAGTCGACGGTCCCGACGACGACTCCCGTTTTCGTCAGCGCCGTGATGCTCGCGTTGCGATCAAATCTCTTTGCCAGCCCAAAGTCAGTCACATAGGCGCGCTCACCTCCGTCGGTGCTCGCGATGAGGATGTTCGCCGGTTTCACGTCCCGATGAACCAGCCCGCGGGCGTGGGCGGCGTCGAGTCCCGCCGCCACCTGAGCCAACAGCTCCGTCCCGCGGCGAGGCTCGATGGCCTCCCCGTGCCCTAACTCCTTCTCCAGGTCGGCGCCTGGTATGTAATCCATTGCGAGAAACAGCAGGCCTTCGTGTTCGTCCGCGTCACGAACGGCCACCACGTTCGGGTGGCGGAGTGAGGCGGCGACCCGCATCTCACGTCTGAACCGCTGCCTGTACTTCTCGTTGCCGGCAACCTCGGGAGCGAGGACCTTGAGCGCGTAGATCTGTCCGGAATCGAGTCTCGTCGCCCGGTAGACCACCCCCATCCCGCCGCGGCCGACGAGCCCGTCTATCCGGTAGCCGGCTAGGAACGAGCCAGCTTCGAGATGCTCGCCGGGTGATCCGATTGTTGCTCCGGACGGACTAGCCGACGTGGACGTGCTGGCCAGAGATCGTCAGCTTCCTCGCGGGAGGCGGGGTCATATTTGTGGGCTCGCCGTTGGCGAACACGCGAAGCGAGATCACATACGATCCCGAGCCCAGAAGCTTGCCGTCGACCTTCAAATTCCAGTGAATTGAGGGACGGCCAGAACGTGTGCCGAGAGGGACGGTGCCTACCTCGGTGTGCTTCGCCTGTGTAAAAACGACCAAGCCTATGCTCCGCCGCTTCTTCATCACCGGCTTGACTGTGACTCCTTGGCTGACAGCGCCACGGGCCGAAAGCGTGAACGACGATGGCGTCGCCTCCGCCGCCCAGGCGGTGGACGCGGTCACCATCAACCCCACCGCGGCCAGCAGCACAACTCGTTTGACTCCCATCTCACTCCTTTACGTCAGCTGAGGCGACCGTGCCGGAGCTTTGGAAAGTTCGCCTTGGCTCATCATACCGCGGGTGGTCGTTCCGCCAGCGCAGCGGCGAGTTCTGCCCGATCGCCGATGTCCAGCTTGGCGTACGCGTGCCCGAGGTGCGCGGAGACGGTCCTCATCGTTATGAACAGGTCCTGCGCGATCTGGCGGTTCGTCAGACCCTGCGCGGCGAGCTGCGCCACCCGGAGCTCACTTGCGGTGAGCGATTCGACGCCGCTGATGCGTTCGCGGCGTGGCTTGGCGCCGGCGGCGACCAGCTCCTCGCGGGCGCGCCTGGAGATTGCCAGCGCCCCGCACCGGGTCGCCACGTCGAGCCCTCGGCGGAGTAGCTCTCGCGCCTCACGGCGCTGGCCGGCGCGACGCAGCGACGCTCCGTGCTCGGTCAGCGTGCGCGCCAGCTCTACGGAGGTTCCGGCGCGATCGAGGAGAATCTCCGCCTCGGCGAGCCGGTCGAACCCGTCGGACCCTTTCGTGAGGAGTCCCTCGGCGCGCAGAGCCACACCGAGCGGATGTGGTGCCCCGAACGCGCGGGCGAGTTCGACCTCCTCAGCGGCCAGCTCCAGCCCGCGCTCACGTTGGTCAAGGCGGCCTGCAAGAAGAGCGGCCTCGGAGCGCCATGGCGGATTCACAGCTGGATTCAGAGAATTGGTCTCCTCGACCACCCGCTCGCATCCGAGCAGAAGCTCGAGGCCCTCATCGAGGGCTCCCTCGCTTGCGCGTACGCGCGCGACAGCAAAGAGATAGCTGACGAAGAACGGCTGGGCCTGCCATCGGTCCGACGGGCCGGGCAGTTCGAGCAGTGCCGCCGCGCCCGCCCGATCGTCTCGTTCCAGCGAGCAGATGGCCAGAAATGCCAGCGTCTCAGGCAGTCCATGCTCATACCCATCGCTGTGGGTTGTGCGCGCGCTCTCGAGATCCGCGAGCGCCGCCGCGAGGTCGCCGCGGAGGTAGTGCGCGATGCCCCGCAGACGCGACAGGCGCCCGAACGCGACCCTCGAGCCCCGCGCCTGACTCAACTCGATCGCTGGCTCCAGCGCGCCAATCGCCGCGACGATCTCGCCGGCGTAGAGCAGCGCGTAACAAGCACCCCCATACGGGCCCATGATCTCCGAGGCGCCGTCGTTCAGCAAAGCACCGTCGGCCAACGCCCGCGAGGCGAACCTCGCCACTTGTTCGCTGGGTCGCATACCCGAACGCACGGCCTCATAGGCGACGTGGACCAGCAACAGACGCTCGTGTCGGGTCCGTCCCGGAGCCTCTCCCTCGAGCAACGAATCCAGACGCTCCTGGGTCACCGCAGGCAGTCGAGGGTTGTCGCGGGCGACGGCGATCGACCACCCGCTGAGCTCGAGTGACAGGTCCTCTCCGGACGGCAAGTGGGCCAGCCCACGCCGCAGCGCCTCTCGAGCACGGAGGTATTCGCCAGTTGAGAACAGCGCCCTTCCAAGCGTCAGCAGGATCCTTGCCTGGTGCCCCGGATCGGTAGCCAGCTCGAGGGCTTGCTGCAGTCGCTCGGTCGCGCCACCGAGCCCCGCTTGGAGCTGCGCCTCACCAATCTCGCGCAGCACCTCAGCGCGGCTCTCGGAAGGCTGCGATTCAGCGAGCGCTCGCTCGAGGTAGCCGACGGCGGACCCGGGAGCACCGCTCGCACCGGACTCCCGCGCGGCGTCGCGCAGCACGTCGACCACCCAGTCATCGCCGGCAGGCTCAGATGCGACCAGATGCGCCGCGACACGCTGTAGCGGACCCCCGGACGCACTCGTGAGCCGTGCCGCCCGGGCGTGGGCCTCGGCGCGGCTGGCCTGGCCCACACCCGTCGTACACCGCGGCCTGCAGAATCGGGTGGACAAACTCATAGCCGCGCCCGGGCGTGAGGATATGCGCTCCCACCAGCTCATCGACCGCGGCTGCGGCTGCCGACGGCTCGACGGTTGCCAGGGTTGCCGCGTCGGTAAGCGAGCCGGCGCCGAGCACCGCGAAAGCGGAGGCCATGCGCTGCGCGTCCTCTCCCAAACCCGCCAGACGCGCGAGCACCCACCGCACGATCCCTTCGGGGGCGAAGCTCTCCACACCAGCAGCGTCTCCTGCGCTGCCACTCGCTCCCTCCGCGACGAGGCCGCCAAGCAACTCCCCGAGCAGGAATGGGTTGCCACCGGTAGCCCGGTAGCAGGCGCTCACGAATTGCTCGTCCGCGTCGAGCAGCCGGTTTTGCTCGATGAGTCGTCCCACGTCCGCCTCGGTCAACGGGCCGAGACGGAGCTGCGTCGCCGCGGGCAGTGCGCTCAGCTCGATCATGAGCTCGTTGCCGGCCTGGTCGGTGCTTGGGCGCGTCGCGATCAGCAAGGCCACGGGAAGATCGACGATCCTGCGTGCGAGATAGAGGGCGAACCGCAACGACATCGCGTCGGCCCACTGCGCGTCATCAACAGCGATCAGCACCGGCGCCCGTTCGGCGAGATTCGCCGTCAACCAGAACAGGCCGTGCATGGCCGCCGACGGATCGCCCGCGGAGTCGGCTGGTCCATCGGGCGCACCCGACAGGCCGAGGGGCATTCGTGCGAGCCGAGCCGCTCCCACGAACAGATCGGACGACTCACTACGTGAGCCGAGCGCGCGCGCGAACAACTGCCGCACGACCCCGAACGCGTAGTCGCGCTCGAGGCGTGCTGCCCCGCCCTGCAATACGGAGAAGCCCGACCGGTCCGCTTGCCGTGCCGCCTGCGCCAGCAACGCGGTCTTCCCGATCCCCGCGGGCCCCTCGACAACGGCCACGCTGCCTGAACCGGCGCGCGCCCGGTCGATCAGCTCGTCGATCCGCGCCAGCTCGAGCTCTCGGCCAAGTATCAACCCTGGAAGTATCCCCACAGAAACGAATAAACGCCCGCGCCGAGTTCTCGACGCGGGCGTTTGTGTCAACTCCCTGTCGCTTGTCGAACTAACCGAACTAATCCATCACGAGGTGGCGGGCACTGGCTTGGGTGCCAGGAGCTGATCCTCCTCGCTGGCCCGCCGGGCGTGCCAAATACCGAGCCCGACCAGGACAGCCATGATCGCGGCGAGCACGAACGATGCGATCGCGCCCCACAGCATGACAACGCCGATCTCGGAGAAGGCGTACGCCTCGAGGAGGAGGCCTCGCAGGGTGGTGCCCTGGAATGAGGTCTGCTCCACCGCAGCGAGCTTGGTTGCGGCTGCGCTACCGGGCGTGGCCGCCCTCGCCGCCGTACTCACCTTGGCGTACACGCCGCCGTAGGGCATCTCCGACAAGTGCACGGCGATGAAGTCGTTCGCATAGACCTTGGCCTGCTCACCGGTGAGCAGCTGTTGGCCGGCGTACTGCGAGACCGACGGGATCATCGACGGGGTGATCTCGGTGCCCGCCTTAGGGTGCTCGAATGCCGCCTTGGGTGGGAAGTAGATCTGTTGCTGTGCCAGTTGGCCGTGAACGTTCGAGCTCACAAAACTGTGTCCCCAGGTGAGTAGGCCGCCGGCGATCACCAAAGCCAGGACGACGGCGACGCCGCCGGCGCTGGCGATGATGTCGAATACCTTCCGGGACATGGTCTTCCTCCTCTAAACGGTGTGAGTTGCGTCGTGAGTTGTGATGACACCATCGTCCCGTGCGTCGACTCGCCGACCATCCGCGCCGAGCCGCGGAATCCACTCGGGAACGGTCGCCGTGCTGCTCAGTAGTTTTGTGCGACGGGCTGCGGCTTTAGGCGGGTGCTCTGACGGGCGCACCGCCCTACCGTGCGAGGCATGAGCGACCTGATCGATCTCTCTCGCGCGGAGTGTCTGCGACTGCTCGCCGCGAACCGGTTCGGACGGCTCGCGGTGGCCCTGAATGGCGGGGCGCCGGTCATCAGGCCCGTCAACTACACGTTCGACGTGCCTTCGCAATCGATTGTCTTCAGGACATCGGAGGGTTCGAAGCTATACGCCGTGCTTCAGGTCCGCGAGGCGGCCTTCGAGATCGATGGAGTCGACGATGGCTCACAGACAGGCTGGAGCGTGATCATCCACGGCGTCGCCGAGCAGGTCACGAACCAGACCGATGTGCGACGCCTGGATGCCCTCGGGGTGACGCCTTGGGCCCCCGGACCCAAGCCGCACTGGGTACGGATCCGAGCCCGGACGGTCACCGGCAGGCGCGTTGTGAATTTCCCGCCTACGTAGTTCTCCGCAGGCACGCTTCGGTGCTGCGCGGCTGGCGCGCGGGAGAGCCGGCCATAGCCTTGCCGGCATGAGTTCGACTACACACACACCCTTCCGCGTGCTGATCGTCGGGGGAGGCGTCGCTGGGCTAGAGGCGGCGCTTGCGCTGCGGGAGCTCGCGGGCGAACGGATCGCCACGACCCTCCTCTCGGGCACGCGCGAGTTCGTGTACCGCCCGATGCGTGTCGCCGAGCCGTTCGGCGGCACGGTGGCGCGGCACTACTCGCTCGCAGAGATTGCCCGTGACGCCGGCGCGGAGCTGATCCTCGACACATTCAAGTGGCTCGATGCCGACGGCCGGACGGTTCACACAGGCGGCGGCGAGGCGATCCAGTACGACGCGCTTCTGTTGGCACCCGGCGCCGTTCTGCGACCCGGCTTCAAGCACGCGCTGACGCTCGATGATGCTCTGCTCGACGAACAGCTGCACGGCCTGATCCAGGACGTGGAGGGCGGCTACGTCCGCAGGCTTGCGTTCCTGGCCCCCACCCCGATGCCATGGCCGATGCCGCTCTACGAGCTCGCGCTGATGACGGCCCGGCGCGCCTATGACATGAACGTCGAGGTGTCGATCGCGCTCGTCACGCCCGAGGACGCACCACTGGCCAGCTTCGGCGCACCGGTGAGTGAGGCGGTGGCCCGGCTGCTCGAGGAGAACAACATCCTCGCCCTGACATCGGCTCATGCCGAGACCCCCGTCGTGGGTCACGTGTCCGTCCGCCCCGGCGCCCGACAGCTCCATGTCGATCGGGTCGTGGCCCTCCCCCAGCTGTTCGGGCCGAAGCTGCCGGGCGTCCCGACCGGCTCCGCGGGCGGGTTCATCCCCGTCGACGCCCACTGTCGCGTCCCGGCCCTGGAGCGTGTCTACGCCGCCGGCGATGCCACCGATTTCCCGGTTAAACTCGGCGGGATCGCCGCGCAGCAGGCGGACATCGCCGCCCAGGCGATCGCCGCCCTCGCCGGCGCTCCGATCCAGCCCGAGCCCTTCCACCCCATCGTCCACGCGGTGCTGCTCGGGGGCGAGAAGCCCCTCTACCTGAGCGCTCACCTCACCGGCGACCACGGGTCTAGCTCCGAGATCAGCGAGACCCCTCCCGCGTCTGGAACTACCAAGATCGCCGCGCACTATCTCGCTCCCTATCTGGAATCGCCCGATCGCGCGGTATTACGATGACGTCTCTGCCCGAATCTCCGCGTCCGATCCGAGTCGTGATCGCCGACGATCACTCGGTGGTTCGCCGTGGCCTTCGCCAGGTGCTGGACTCCGACGGCGGCTTCGACGTCCTGGCCGAGGCTTCGGATCTTGAGAGCGCCCGGCGCTACGTCCGTGGCCATCACCCGGACGTGCTCGTGCTCGATCTGAACATGCCCGGTGGATCGACGCTCGAGGAAATCCCGGGGATCCGTGCCGAATTTCCCGAGACCCAGATCGTGGTGCTCACGATGCAGGACGAACCCGCCTACGCGCGCCATGCCCTCGGCGCTGGGGCGCTCGGTTACGTTCTCAAGGAGGCAGCCGAGGCCGAGCTGGTCGAGGCAATCCGCCGCGCGGCAGCCGGCGACAGCTATCTAAACCCGCGCTTGGGCGCTCGCATGGCCGCGGCGCCCCCGCCAGGTCCTCCAGACGGACTCTCCGAGCGCGAGGTGGACGTCCTGCGGCTGATCGCGCTGGGCCACACCAACGCCGAGATCGCCGAACAGCTCTATCTGTCCGTTCGCACCGTGGAGACACATCGCGCGCACATCCAGCAGAAGCTGCGCCTCGCTGCGCGTTCGGAGCTGGTGCGCTACGCCCTCGACCATGGCCTCGTCGCCACCTGACGCGAGGACTCTCACTCGACCTGTTAACTCCGCGACCTCCGGCGTGTGGTAAACGCAGCCGATGACCACGATGACCGAATCCAGCCAAGCCCCTCTGTCCGAATCCGAACGGGACACCATGAACGCGTGGTGGCGCGCGGCGAATTACCTGTCGGTCGGGCAGATCTACCTGCTCGCCAACCCGCTGCTCCGGGAGCCGCTCCGGCCCGAGCACATCAAGCCCAGGCTGCTCGGCCACTGGGGGACGACGCCCGGGCTCAACTTCGTCTACGTGCACATGAATCGCGCGATCAGGGCGCGGAAGCTGAGCACGATCGACGTGACCGGCCCGGGTCACGGCGGTCCGGGCATGGTGGCAAGCACTTACCTGGAGGGGACCTATAGCGAGATCTATCCCCACATCGGCCACGACGTGGAGGGACTGCGCCGGCTATTTCGCCAGTTCTCGTTCCCGGGCGGCATCCCCAGCCATGTTGCGCCGGAGACGCCCGGGTCGATCAACGAGGGCGGCGAGCTCGGCTACAGCCTGCTTCACGCGTATGGCGCGGTATTCGACAACCCCGACCTGCTCGCGCTGTGCGTGGTCGGGGACGGAGAGGCGGAGACGGGGCCGCTGGCGGCGAGCTGGCACTCGAACAAGTTCCTCAACCCGGCGCGCGACGGTGCCGTGCTGCCGGTGCTCCACCTCAACGGCTACAAGATCGCCAATCCGACCGTGCTGGCCCGGATCCCGGACGACGAGCTGCGGGCGCTGCTCGAGGGTTACGGCTACGCACCGCGCTTTGTCTCGGGCTCCGACCCAGACACCATGCACCAGCTGATGTCGGCCACGCTCGACGAGGTGCTCGACGAGATCGCCGAGATCCAGCGGCGCGCCCGCGAGGAGGATGACCTGACCCGACCTCGCTGGCCGATGATCGTGCTGGAGACGCCCAAGGGCTGGACCGGACCGAAGGAGGTCGACGGGCTCCCCGTCGAGGGAACGTGGCGTGCTCATCAGGTACCGCTGGCCGAGGTACGCACCAACCCGGAGCACCTCGCGCAACTCGAGGAATGGATGCGGTCATACGGACCCGAGGAGCTGTTCGACGAATCCGGCGCGGTACGCCCCGAGATCACCGCGCTTGCGCCGGCAGGTGATCTACGTATGGGCGCCAACCCACACGCCAACGGGGGGCTGTTGCTGCGCGACCTCGAGCTGCCGGACTTCCGCAACTACGCGGTCGAGGTGCCCGCTCCGGCCAAGATCTCGACCGAGGCGACCCACGCGCTGGGCGAGTGGCTGCGCGACGTGATCAAGGCCAACCCTGACCGGTTCAGGCTCATGGGTCCCGACGAGACGGCGTCCAACCGCCTCCAGGCCGTCTTCGACGTGACGAACCGCAGGTGGGAGGCCAAGCAGCTCCCGACCGACGATCACCTCTCACCCGACGGCCGCGTGATGGAGGTGCTGTCGGAGCATCTCTGCGAGGGCTGGCTCGAGGGCTACCTGCTGACCGGGCGCCACGGCCTGTTCAACTGCTACGAGGCGTTCATCCACATCGTCGACTCGATGTTCAACCAGCACGCCAAGTGGCTCAAGGTGACCCGTCACATCCCGTGGCGGCGCCCGATCGCGTCGCTCAATTACCTGCTATCCAGCCACGTGTGGCGCCAGGATCACAACGGCTTTTCACATCAGGATCCGGGCTTCATCGATCACGTGGTGAACAAGAAGGCGGAGATCATCCGCGTGTACCTGCCCCCGGATGCCAACTGCTTGCTGTCGGTCGCCGATCACTGCCTGCGCAGCCGCAACTACGTGAACCTAATCGTCGCCGGCAAGCAGCCCGCGCTCGACTACCTGACGATGGACGAGGCGATCGCCCACTGCGCGCGTGGAATCGGCATTTGGGAGTGGGCGTCGAACGACCAGGGCGAGGAGCCCGACGTGGTGATGGCATGCGCCGGTGACATCCCGACGCTTGAGACGGTGGCGGCCACATCGATCTTGCGCAAGCGCGTCCCCGACCTCAAGGTGCGTGTCGTCAACGTCGTGGACCTGATGCGGCTCGAGCCCGACACCGAGCACCCACATGGGATGTCCGACCGCGAGTTCGACGCGCTGTTCACGACGTCCCGGCCGGTGGTTTTCGCCTACCACGGCTATCCCTCGCTGATCCATCGCCTCACCTACCGTCGATCCAACCATGACAACCTCCACGTGCGCGGATATATGGAGGAAGGCACGACCACGACCCCCTTCGACATGGTGATGCTCAACGACCTCGACCGTTTCCACCTGGTGATGGACGCGATCGACAGGGTGCCGGGACTGGGTGAACGTTGCGCCCATCTGCGACAGGACATGGTGGACGCGCGGTTGCGCGCCCGTGCCTACACCCGGGAGGTCGGGGACGACATCCCCGAGGTTCGAGATTGGACCTGGCCCGGGCAGAGCACATAGCCCGCCGGCCGTGCGCGTTCTCGTCGTCAACGCGGGCTCGAGCAGCGTCAAGCTCAGTCTGATCGGGGACGACCAGGAAACCCTGGCGGAGCGAGAGCTGGCGGCGCCGCAGGCGACGGTCGACCCGGCTGAGCTCCGCGAGGCACTCGACGGGGATCTCGGCCGGGCCGACGCGGTCGGACACCGCATCGTCCACGGGGGCGAACGGTTCCGGGACCCGGTGGTCATCGACGCCGGCGTAGAGCAGGCTCTGCGCGACCTCGTCGCGTTGGCCCCGCTGCACCAGCCGAAATCGATCGCCGCCTACGACGCGGTTTCGAAAGTGCTTCCCGGGATCCCCGCGGTCGCCTGCTTCGACACTGCGTTCCATGCCACGCTCCTGCCCGCGGCTTACACGTACGCGCTCCCACACGCCTGGCGCGAGCGCTGGGGCGTGCGCAGGTATGGATTCCACGGCCTCTCGCACGCGTGGATCGCCCAGCGAGCCCCTCAGTTGCTCACCCGCGACGCGTCCGAGCTGCGAATCGTCAGTTGCCATCTCGGCGCCGGCGCGTCGCTGTGTGCGATCGCCGGTGGCCGGTCGGTGGACACGACCATGGGCTTTACCCCGCTCGAGGGGTTGGTCATGGCCACCCGCTCAGGCAGTGTCGATCCTGGCCTGCTGTTGTGGCTGATGGAGCAAACCGGGATGAAGGAGCTCGAGCTTGCGCGCGCGCTCGAACACAAGTCCGGCCTACTGGGACTGGCGGGCACGGCCGACATGCGCCAGGTCATCGCGCGGGCCGGCGCAGATGACGGCTCCGCCCAGCTCGCGCTCGACGTTTATGTGCATCGCCTGCGCGCGGGAATCGGAGCAATGGCGGCGGCGCTCGGCGGCATCGACTGTCTCGCCTTCACCGGGGGAGTGGGCGAGCACTCGGTCGAGATTCGAGCCTGGACCGCGGCCGGGCTGAGCTTCCTCGGCATCGAGATCGACGATCGCCTCAACGCCGCCGTGGCCGGCGACGCCGAGGTCAGCGCCTCCGGAGCGGGCACACGCGCAGTCGTCATTCGCGCTCGCGAGGACCTTGAGATCGCAAGGCAGGCTCGGACGCTGCTCGCCGGCGCGGTCGAGGTTCGCTAGGCCGTCAGTGACGGCACCGTGCCCGTCAGTTGCCCCGCTTGACCGGCACCGCCAGTACGGGACACGCAGGCCGTCGGTCGCCCAGATCACTTTCTTGAACATTTCTCCCTCCCGTGGGGTTAGGCGGGGTGTCGTTGACTCGTCGTGATCGGCTCGCTCCGCGCTACGGCCGCGGGCGCTGGGGAAGCCGGGCCCTCAGCAGCGTGCCGCGTTGCCCGGATTCCAGCTCGATGCTGCCGCCGGCGAGATACACCCGCTCGCGCATTCCGGCCAGGCCGAACCCGTCGGTGCGCTCCTCGGGATCGAACCCGACGCCGTTGTCCTGCACCTCGATACTCACCTCGCCGTCGATCGACGCGAGTGACACTCGAACCTCGGTGGCACGGGCGTGCTTGACGATGTTCGTGAGCGACTCCTGCACGAGCCGGTAGATGGTCGTCTCGAGCTGGGGGTCCAGGCCGCCGTTGCCGGAGACGAGATCTCCGAGAGCCAGCTCATCGACGATCTCCAGGCCGGCGTCGCGGCGCCGATCGAGTAGCGCCTCGATCGCCGGCAGCAGCCCGAGGTCATCGAGCATGGACGGTCTCAGGTCGGTGATGATCCCCCTCAGGTTGGCGATCTCGAGCTCGATGTCCTCGATCGCCTGGCGAATCGCCGCATTCTTGGTCGCCTCATCGCCTCTGCCCAGCGCCGAAGACAGCGCCACCCGCAGGCCACCCAGCGATTGAAGCGTCTGGTCGTGTAGCTCCCGCGCCCACCGGCTGCGCTCGGCGTCCGCGGCGGCGATCGTGCTCCGCAGCCGGTCCGCCTCGACGCTGCGGTTCAGCGCCACCGCCTGTGCCGCCGAGGCCGCGAATGTACGCAGCAGCTGCTCGTCCTCCGGACTGAACGTCCCCGCGTCCGGACCCCGGTCGAACGCGACCAGAACGCCGAGCCCGTTCCCGCGGTACCGCATCGGGACGAGCAGCGCGGAGTGAGCATCGGGAACGCCGAGATCCGCCGGGCCCACCTGCAGGTCTGCGGACGCGTCGGTGATCCGCTCGGGCTGACCTCGCTCGAGCACCTGGCCGGAGGTCGATCCCGCGATCGGCACGCGGCGGCCCCGCGCGTCGCCGGCATGCCCGGCGGTGGCCGCCACGACCAGCTGATCGCCCTCGCGCAGCATGATCAGCACGGTGCGCGCGTCCACGAGCGCCCGGCCGCGCTTGACGATCAGCTCGAGCACGCGGTTCAGGTCGGACACGCCGCTCACCGCGTCGGCTATGTCCCGCGCCGCCTCGAGCGAGCGCACGGCGCGCTCGAGCTGCAGGCGGCGGCGCTCGCTGCCCTCGTACAAGCGGGCGTTGTCGATCGCAGTGGCCGCCCATTGGGCGAGCATCACCACGGCCTCCTCGTCCTCCTCGGTGAACTCTCCAGCGCCCTTCTTCTCAGTCAGGTACAGGTTGCCCCAGGCCTGGCCGCGGACCACGATCGGAACGCCCAGGAAGGTCCGCATATCGGGGTGGCTCATCGGGAACCCGTAGCTCTGGGGGTGCTGACCAACGTCGGCCAAACGCAGGGGACGAGGGTCGTGGATCAGTACCCCGAGGACGCCGCGTCCGCGCGGAAGGTCGCCAATCGCACGCTGCGTGGCGCCATCGATCCCGATCGTGAGGAAGCGTTCGAGCTCCTGACGCGTCTCGTCGAGCACGCCGAGCGCCGCGTACCGGGCGCCGGTGATCTCGCGGGCTTCCCTGAGGATCCGGTCGAGCACCGCCTCAGTGTCGTGCTCGGCGACCAGGTCTCTCCCGACGCGCAGCAATCGCCGGATCTGCTCGCCGTCGCTGAATGCGCACATCTGAAACCGCGAGCGGACTATACGCCGCGCGCCCCGGCGATCCCCTTCTCGCTACCGATCCGTAGTCGCGCCCGACCGAGTGTGGGGGATCGCGGATGGCCGGATCGAACAGATGGCGCAGGCTCCAGCGAATGCGACTGCCCGAGCCGGAACGTTCGAAGCCTCCGCCTTTCCCCGGTGAGCGGACGCGGTGCGCGGCTTGTCGGGACGTGATCGGGGTCTACGAGCCCTTGATCCATGTGCTGGGGGATCTCGTTTGGCGCACGTCGCTGGCCGCGGAGCCCGGCGTCGCCCTCGCCGGCGGCGAGCACTATCACGCCGATTGCCACAAGAGCGGCGGGCTGGCGCGGTGACCGCGCGCCGTCTGAGGCGTTAGACCCCGCGAAAGCTCAGAGCGAGATCCGCGACTCGTGCGCCGGGCGGTCCCACAGGGACGTCGAGTCTTTGGACCAGCTCATGCGCACCCGCAGCAGCGAAGCGTGTGGTTCCGGAACAGGCACCGTGAAGGAACCCACTGTGACCGTACGGCCTCGAGACCCAGCGACGCCGATCGACCCGGGGAAATCGCGGTATTCCCGGTTGGAGTCGTCCCGGGCCTCGGCGCGGGGACGGCGGGTCGGAAACGAGAGTGTCGGCCGAATCTCGTACCTGACGCGGATGTCGGGACCGGAACGCTCGACGCCGGTGATCGTGAGCACGTGTCCGGCCGGCAGCGCCGGCTCATCTTCGACGACCTCGAAGTCGAGCGGAGTCGGCAGGATGCGCTCCGACTGGGCGTTCTCCCTGAGTTCGGCAAGCGCGTCTTCGACGGTACCCTGACCCTGCAGGGTGCTGAACGCATGCGCGATCGCCAGCGGGGTGTAGCCCAACTCCCTCAGGCGCGCCTCGAAGGCCGGCCACAGCGGCTCGGCCGCCTTCGCCCGATCGGCGGCCTTCGCGGCGAGGCGCAAGGAATCGCGTAATGAGTCGGGATCTTTCGGGGCCGGGGTCATGGGGAAGAGCGTACGCCCCGGGTTATAGCCCTACTCGGATGTAGGTCTCCGCGGTGTTGCGAAGGGTCGCGCGGGCATCATGTGGGGGTGCGGTACGACCCGACGATCTATCAGGGTGCCGCTGCGCATTACCGATACGGTCGACCGGCCTACTCGCCGCAGCTTGAGGCCGTTCTCACCGCGGAGCTCGATTTGGATGGGACCGGCAGGCTCCTCGATGGTGGCTGCGGGCCGGGCATCCTCACCATCCGACTCGCCCACCTGTTCGAGGACGTTGTTGGCCTCGACCCCGATCCGGCCATGCTCGCTGCAGGTCGCCGGGTCGCCCTCGAGCAAGGCATCACCAAGATCCGCTGGGTCGAGGCCCTGGCCGAGGAGCTCCCGGGGGCGGCGCCGGGGCCGTTTCGAGCGGTTACGTTCGGCCAGTCGCTCCACTGGACCGACGAAGCCCGCGTGGCCGAGGCGGTGTACGACATGCTCGAGCCAGGCGGTGCCCTGGCGCTGATCGTCCACACCGTCGACGGTCGACCCAGGCCGCCCAGCCCGGGGCCGCCGGCGATCCCCCACGAAGAGATCAGGGCGCTGATCGAGAAATATCTCGGATCAACCAAGCGCGCCGGTCAGGGCACCGCGCCGGTTCGAACTCACCGCTTCGAGAATGTGCTCGTTCGCACCCCGTTCGGTGCGCCACGGTCGATCTTCGTCCCCGGCATCCCCGACTTGGTGCGAGACACGGAAAGCGTTTTGTCGGGCTATTTCTCCATGTCGTACTCGGCCCCGCACCTGTTCGGTGACCGCGTCGATGACTTCGCCCGCGAGGCGCGCGAGCTGCTGAGGTCACGGTCTCCTGAGGGCATCTTCTGGGACTGGCCCGGCGATACCGAAGTGGTCCTCGCCCGCAAGCCCGGCTGAGGAGTGGGTCGCGGGGCCGGCTGCTCCGCAAGGAGCCGGCGCCGGCCGTGCCCACGGTCGTGCGCTGACCCATGACGCGCCCCGCTCTTGGGGGCCCTGCGGGTTAGGCTGTGTGGGTGGGCCCTGGCTTGGTGAAGCGCGTTGATGGATGTGCGGGTCAGGGCATAGAGGCGACGATCGGTTGGCGTCATCGTCGCCGGCTGGAGCGTGTCGGCCGGATTGATCAGCTGGAACCGCCGCCCGGCCGATCGCTGTGGGCTGCCGCCGATCCCCCGCCGCGAGCGGGGGGAGCGCTTGAGGTGTTGGTGGATGGCGGGGAGGCGCTGCCCCGGATCGCTGAGGCGCTGGCTGGCGCTCGCTCGCATGTGCATATCGCCGGGTGGCACGTCACGCCTGAGTTCGGGCTGACACGCGACGATCGGGCGGCTCGGTTGCGCGATCTGCTCGGTGAGTTGTCTGAGCGCGTCGAGGTCAGGGTGCTGTTGTGGGCGGGATCACCGGTGCGGGGCTTCACGCCTGCTCGCGCGGCGGTGCGCCGCGTACGTGAGGAGTTGCTCCGCGGCACCCGGGTGCAGTGCGCGCTTGATTCGCATGAGCGGCCGATGCATTGTCATCATGAGAAGCTGGTGATCGTGGATGGCGAGGTCGCCTTCGTCGGGGGCATTGATTTGACCTCGCTCGGCGGAGACCGTTTCGACACCAGTGATCATCCGATGCGCGGCCACCTGGGATGGCACGACGCCTCGAGCTGTGTGCGCGGGCCGGCCGTCGGCGACGTAGCGGCGCACTTCGCCGCCCGTTGGGGCGAGGTTACAGGCGAGCAGATCGAGGACACGCCGCCGCCCGACGCCGCGGGGAGCGTGGAGCTCCAGGTCGTGCGGACCGTCCCTGAGAAGGTCTATGACTTCTTGCCCCAGGGTGACTTTCGGATCGTCGAGGCGTACACGCGCGCGCTGCGCTCGGCTCGCAAGCTGGTCTATCTCGAGAGCCAGTTTCTGTGGTCGCCCCAGGTAGTCGACATCCTCGCGAGCAAGCTTCGTGTGCCGCCGAGCGACGAGTTTCGCGTCGTGGTGTTGCTGCCCGCAAAGCCGAACAACGGCGCCGACTCCACCCGCGGCCAGCTGGGGGTGCTGGCTGACGCCGACGACGGGAATGATCGGTTCCTAGCTACGACGATCTCGGCCCGAAGCGGCGGGCTCGCCGGCCCGTTGTATGTTCACGCCAAGATCGGGATCGTCGACGATGCCTGGCTGACGGTTGGGTCGGCCAACCTCAACGAGCATTCGTTCTTCAACGACACTGAGATGAACGTCGTGACCTGCGACCCCGCGGTCGCGCGCGAGACGCGGTTGCGGCTCTGGGCCGAGCACCTGGAGCGCTCGGTCGAGGAGGTCTCCGGCGAGCCAGCCCGTGTTGTCGATGCGTTGTGGCGGCCGATCGCCAGCGAGCAGCTCGAGCGCCGACGCCGCGGCGAACCTCTGACCCATCGGCTGCTGGGACTCCCGGGCGTGTCGCGTCGCTCGAGGGCGCTCCTCGGACCCGTTGACGGTCTGCTTGTCGACGGCTGACGCCGGCTCGGCCTCCCAAAACGGCGGCTGATTGTTGGGCGAGGAGGATGAATACCGCCGCACCTTCCTTGGCCCGGCGGCCGCGGGCGGGCGCGTTGTCTTAGGGCGGCGGGACGTGTCGGCGGATTCGTGCTGCGCGAGCAGACCCGCTAATGGGCGAACGCGCGGACCCGCTCGAAGTCTCCGTTGGCGAGGTCGCTCTCGTCGATCCACACGTAAAAGCGTTCCCGCCTACCGCCCCAGGACCAGCCGAGCTCCTCATCCATGCTCAACTGAAGCAGCAGACGCCACCGCCTGGCATACGGTGCCGCCTCGCCGGCACACGGATGCGTAAGCGGCGGGTCCTCGCCAAGGACGTACCCGCGCGCGAGGAGCTCGCAGGCAAGCGGCATGTCTCCGCGCCGCTCGTCGGGATACCCGAGCAGTCGATGCGTTACCTGAAACACGTGCGTGCTGTCATGGACCTCGACACCCTGGCGCTCGGCAAGCTGGCGCCGTAGACGCTGCCACCCATCGTGCTCCGTCTGATCGAGTTCGAGCGCCTGGACGCAATCCGACCATACGCGGGGCAGCTGGAGCTCAGACGACAGTTCGATAGATCGCGACGACGGCGGCGCAGCGGTGTCGAGCGAAACCGTCGACGCGCCCGGCATCGCTTCGCCCTTCTGAATGACGACGTAGTAATCCCCGGAATCCCCCGGGTGGGAAACGAACCCCGCGGCCGGCGGCGCGAAGCACCACAGGGCGCCGTCGTTTGGCAGCGGGCCCCCCTCGCCGAGCACCGCCGCCACCTGGGCGAGATCGATGCCGGCCAGGCAACGCGGTTCCTGCTGTCCAGACCACACGAACTCGGCCGGCCTCACCAGCGGGTCGCCCAGCCACGACGCCTGCGGCGTTACATGGCTGGATCCGCCTACGAGGGTCAAGCGCAGACTCCGACGTGCCAGCGCCCGAACGTCGTCGAGCCGGCGGGTCAAAGCACACGCATCCGCGATCGCCAGAACATCATCGATCGTCACGTGACCGCGTGTCGGCAGTGCCCTGGCAGCGGGTGGTCGGCCTGGAGGCGGCGATGCGTCCCCACCCGGAACTGTCGGGCCGGCAAGCTCTCCAAGCCGATCGCCGGCAAGCTCGCCAACCTGACTGCCGACCTCGGCGATCAGATGTCTTAGGAACCCCCGCCTGCTACTCCTGGAACCAGTGCCGCCGCTATCCATGTAGATCCGACCCGGACGCCAAGACGATCATCATCGCCTTGCGGACACTAGCCGTCAGGACCCGCTTGCGGCTGGCTCCGCGCAACCGGGTCAGCGATGACGTACTCGCCCCGCCCGCCTCGCTTGGCTAAGGCGACCAGCGAACTGAGGTCCGCTTGCCGCCTAGAGCGCCCAGAGGGTGAGGCGTCGACGCCCAACGCTCCCACCAAAATCCGATCTCCCACCCAGTCTGGTCGGAGACGGCTGGGTCGGAGGCCACGATGAGGACGCGCTTCGGGGCCTCAGTTTCCAACGGGTCAGCGCTTGGTGTCACAGCGGTGTTCGTGGTCATGGCAGCTCCTCTGCTTCTTGGGTTCGTAACTCGTCGACGCAGCAACGCCTCTCGTCGGCCTGTTCCGCCGTCGGTGGCGCGGCGATAGTTCAGCTCGATCACGCGCCAGACACCAGCCGGGTGCGATGGAAATAAAACGTAGGGCGAAATCGGGCCAAAGCCAAGGACCAATTCATAGGTCCGTCACGGGGCCAAGCAATCACGAGACAGTGCGACTCGCCGCCGGCGCGGCACTGAGCGGTCCGGCGCAGACGAGCCCGGCCAGCGTCGGCCTCGACCACACGCGTCCGAGGCCCAGCAACTCGCTCCAGGGTTGCGCGGCCGGTCCTGCTTCGTCCTCCGTTCGCGTGGATCCTCGATGCCCTAACCACGAGATGAATGAGGTCGTCCACGGTCACTTACATGCCAGCGACATGCATCTCTATGAAACGGGTTCGGATGGACCGCCCCCCATTCCGTGGACACGGTTCGGGCGTGAGCCGGCCGTACGAGGGCGCCGCCGTCCAGCCGCCTGCGGAGTTGCGCACTTCTCGCTTGGTTGTCACGCTCGCGCGCCCGGCGGTGTCTTATGCCGACAGGCAAACCCAGGAGGACACCATGCCGATACGCGTTCCGAAGGCCGAGCTGCCCGCCGACCTTCGGGAGAACATGATCAAGCAGCTCGGAGCCGTGCCCGAACCCGTCGAGGTGCTGTGGAACAACCCCAAGCTCGCCCAGGCCAATCAGGAGTTCTCGGCCAAGGTGCCCACGTGGGACGCGGCGGAGACGAGTCTCAAGACGTTCGCGCACATGGCCGTCGCGGCACAGGTCGGCTGTAGCTGGTGCCTGGACATCAACTACTTCGCGGCGCAGAACCAGAACCTGGATCTGGCTAAGGCAAGCCAGGTACCGCGCTGGCGGGAGTCGGATGTGTTCACGCCGCTGGAGCGGAGCGTGTTGGAGTACGCCGAGGCCATGACAAACACGCCAACGACCGTCACCGATGAGCTGTCGGCGAGTCTGCTGGAGCAGTTGGGGCCGGCGGCGCTGGTCGAGCTGACCGTGTTCATCGCCTTTGCGAACATGGCGGCGAGGGCCAACACGGCGCACGGGATCACCTCGCAGGGATACTCGGAGCGGTGCGAGATTCCACTGGCCCGAGCGCCCCTGAGTCCGGTGTAGCGTCGCGGACATGACCAAGGACCCGTTCGTCACCCACCGCAATCTCCTGTTCACGGTCGCCTACGAGATGCTCGGGTCCGGGACCGACGCGGAGGACGTGCTGCAGGACTCCTGGCTGCGGTGGGCCGACATCGACCACTCGCAGGTGCGAGACCCGCGGGCATACGCCATCCGCGTCGTCACCCGCCAGGCGCTAAATCGCTTGCGAACGGTGTCTCGCCGCCGCGAGCAGTACGTCGGTGAGTGGCTGCCGGAACCGCTTTTGACCAGCCCGGATGTCGCTGAGGACGTCGAGCTTGCCGAGAGTGTCTCGATTGCGATGCTGACGGTGCTGGAAACGCTCGCGCCGACCGAGCGGGCGGTGTTCGTGCTCCACGAGGTCTTCGATATCCCCTACCACGAGATCGCCGAGGCAATCGGGAGGTCCACCCCCACGGTGCGGCAGATCGCGCGGCGCGCACGCGACCACGTCACGACTCGACGGCCAAGGGTGCAGGCGAGCACCTCCGAGCAGCAGGCCGTCCTGAAGCGGTTCCTGACCGCGTTACAAGCCGGGCAGTTGCAAGACCTGATGGACCTCATGGCACCCGACGTCGTCCTGATTGCCGACGGTGGCGGACTCGCCGCCGCCGTTCTCGCCTCAATCCACGGAGCCGAAGCCGTAGCGACGTTGCTCGCCCGCGCGAACCAGACATCCGCCAAGTTCGAGACGACGAGCGTGTGGCTCAACTGTGCGCCTGCTGGTCTGATCGAGATCGACGGCGAACTGGGCACGGCGGTGAGCCTCGTCGTCGAGAACGGGCAGGTCACCCGGATCTATCTGATCCGAAACCCACAAAAGCTGACACGACTCGAGCAACCAGCCGCACTCACCAGGTAACCCCGCTGATGCTGCGGACGTTGGAAAGCGAGCGGATCGGTCACGAGAAACCTGCTCCGCTGACGGCTCATCCGGTCGCGGGCGGCCGCCGACGTCGCGCGCCTGGCCGAGATCGTGATTCTCGCGGATCTTGTGACTGCTCTCTGCCAGCGGGGGCGACGTCATGTGCCCGGGTGAGACGACCCCTGCAGCGGCAACCGGGGACGCAGCGCGGGACATACCCCTGATCTAGTCTGAAGGCGATGTGTTCGCAGCGGCTGGGAATACGCCCGATGGAGCTAGCCGACTTCGAGGCCCGAATCGCGTACTTTCACCAGGCGACGGACGAGCACCTGGGCAGGCTCGGGGTCGACCGCTCGCGCCTTCCCGAGCCCGATGCCTGGCGCGCCTCGTTCGAGCAGAATCTCGCTCGCCCGGTCCAGGACCGATCCGAGTACGGCCTCGTCTGGGAAGTCGACGGGATGCTCGTCGGCTTCAGCACAGCGGACCAAATCCGGTTCGGAACCGAGGCGCACATGCACCTCCACATCATTGATCCTGGGCGCCGGGCGTCTGGCCTGGGGACCCAGTTTGTGCGCATGACCGCTGTACACCTATGCGAGACACTGCGGCTCAATCACCTCTACTGCGAGCCGAACGCGTTCAACGTTGCTCCCAATCGCACCCTGCAAAAGGCCGGCTTCAAATACGTGTGCTCACGGGAATGCCGACCCAACCCGATCAACTCATATCAGGCAACCACGATCTGGGTCTACTCCCCGACAACGCCGACCTGAGAGCGCCATCGCCCCGCCGTGCCACCGAGCTCCGTGGCCTAGCGTTCTACGCAGATAGATTCGCGATCCTGCACCCGTGGCACGTCGGCCACGGATTCGGCGATCCCTGTGGCGGCGCGTCGGGCGGGGGGCTGGTTGGTCAGGTGGTGATAGAACCGAGTCGTGTCTCGGCTGCCGGCGAGCCCGTGCGGTGACTCGCGGATTTACAGAGACGGAAGGGAGTTTGACCGCCTCGGTCGCGTAGCCGCACCCCCACACCTCGCGACGCAGCGTCCAGCCCAGCTCGGTCTCGCCGAATTGTGGCAGGTACATCAGCCCGGTCCGGCCGAGCAGGCGTCCGGTGGCGCGGTCCGTGATTGCAACCCGTCCGTATCCATGCTCCTGCCAAGTTGCGTCGACTTGGTGCAGCCAGTCCGTTGCCTTAGCGCGGTCAAACGGGCCCATGAAGCGCGTGATCTCCGGGTCGGCGTGGATTCCAACGTGCTCGTCGAGGTCATCGACAGTCCCTCGTCGCAACCGCAGTTGCTCGGTCTCGATCACCACCCCTTGCAGTCTGAGGGTCACGCAGCACGCTCGGGATCCGTGAGCGCGAGGCTGTGCTGAATCATCACGCGCTCGAGCGCAGTCAACGCGAGGTGCCGACCCCAGCACTTGACGATCGGCCGTCGACACTTCCGAGCTCGCTCGGGAACGCGCTCAAACTCAGCTGCTGCGAGCGCCTCAGTCCTGGATCGGCGAGCGAACAAATCAATGGGAGCCTGAGCGCTCCAAATCGGCCAGGCGAGACGGCTCGAGGGTTTGCTCGCGGACAGGACCTCTCCGTTCGTCATGTCCTATATCGCACGAGGACGACCGCTGGGGGTGCGCCATCGCGATGCGAGAATGCGAGAGTGCTCCCATTCAGAGGAGCGCGGCGCGAGGTCGCGGCTCTCGGGCAGCCCGCACGTTAGCTGCCCCGCACCAGCGCGTCGATCGTTGCCTGCGCGCCGGCGCCGTTGGGAACGGACCGAAGGAGGTCGAGAGCCTCGCCTGGCGCCAGCTCAAGCGAACGGTCCTGGCGGGGGAAACGCAGACGGGCGATCCCGCGCGGCCCATCGATGTAAAGGCTCACGCCGTCTGCGCCGACTCGTCGCAGCTCACGCCGCAGTCGCTTGCGCAGCTGGGCAGCGCCCCGCACCGGCCGACGTGGTGGCATGAGACCCTCTACCTGCTCGCTGTGACCTGTGGCCATTAGTCCGATCTCCTTTTCGCTGCTCGTGAACGCATCTAACGAGATCGTCGCACGCCGTTTCGCCGAAGGAGCGGCCGGGTTGAACCGTCGAGTACCCAGCGGTTCTCGCCCTGGACCCGAAAGCTGCCGACGCGCCGTGTACCCTGCGTGCCGAGCATGCCGGCCGTGGTACAGACACGAGATGCTGGTTACACGAACCGACCGTCGATCTACGCCCAGGCGCGGTGGCGAGTCCGACTCGAGAACCACCCGGGACGGCAGGGGACCGGCCGCGCGGTCGACCGCATGCTGCTGGCCCTTCGGGCCTACGAACAGCGCGCGCAACGCAGAGCGGCACTTCACGGCTGGCTTCTCGCCCGCAGTGCCCCCACGAGGAGAACGAGTCCGCGTCACCGCCCAGCCGCAGCGGTGACGACCTCCTGACGCTCCTCTCGCTGGGTTGATGAGCCAGCGGTACGCCGCGTCTGCCAGAGAGTCCTGCTTCGCTTTGGCGGACCGGGCGTCTGAGTCACGAGTGTCGCTCAGGACCAGCTGGGGAACTAGACCGAGCTGTAGGTCGGCTTCTTCTCGTAACGGTTGCGGAAGTCCGGCTCGAGGACGCCACACTCCGCCGCCACCGACTCCGCGAGGTGTGCGATTCCTACATGCGGATGCCGTCTGAAACTACGGCGTCGGTCGCTTCCCCAACGGACGAGCTGGGGAGCTATCCGATGTGTCGGGCGAACTTCTCCTCGTCACGTTTGCGGAAGTCGCGCCCGGTAACGCCGCCCTCCGCCGGCATCACCGCCACCGGTGTCTGCAACTGGACCGCCCCCGGTTTGGACGACACGTCTTGCCTTGTGTAGTTGAAGTTTCTATCAGCGAGTCTGCTCCTGGACTACCGAGCGGAGAGGCCAGCGAGTTCCGTTCGTCCCTTGATCACCGTGCGTCGCGGCCTGAGCGAGATCCGTTGGAATCTCGAGGGCGATCTCGGAAGGGGCTGAGCCGTTGCCGGCGATGGCGATGCCGGCGGGTGAGACGTGCATCGCGGCGAGCTCGGCGTGGTGGCGTTCGAACTCGGCCGGGGAGAGGTAGCCGAGGGTGGAGTGCCGGCGGCGGGGGTTGTACCAAGCCTCGATGTACTCGAAGCCAGCTGCCCTTGCCTGGGCGCGGGTCGGCCACGAGCGGCGGTAGATCCGCTCCTTCTTCAGGCTCGCGTGGAACGTCTCGCAGACGGCGTTGTCATAGCAGTCGCCGACGCTACAAGTCCCAGGTGGAACTGCTCTCTGGGACCGCCTCTACGCAGCGAGGGTCGGAGGATCTGCCAAGAAACGTGCTGGTCGGCGATCGACTCCTGCTTCCATGCTAGGGGGCACTCTGCTCGTGACGAAGTCACCTGTCCGGCGGAGCGTCGGCGACGGCTGGATAGGTGAGGATTGCTTGCGCCAAGAGCGCTGCCGGGAGGAGTAAGCTCGTACCAACCTCCGGCCAGCAGGATCCATCGTGTTGCTGGCGGCCGGGCTGTTGCCATGAGTCGCTCTCGGGGTGCGGTCAGGCTGCGGGCCCGGATGGGCCGATGAGCGAGGGACCCTGGATGGCTGGCGGCGTTATAAAGGCCGCCTGGTTGGCGTCGAGGAAGTCCATGACGGTCGCGGCGTTGGCGTCGCGGTAGGTGAGCGCGGGCAGATTCCACTTAGCCTCGATGGTGGCCAGGACCGATGTGTGGTCATGGACGACGTCGGTGACCGCGCGCGGCTTGGCGTACGGCGAGGCGACGACGGCGGGCACCCGCGGCCCGTAGATGTCGTAGCCCCCGGGCACGTCGCCGGCGGTGAGCTTCGGCGGGATTGAGTCGGGCGGGATGGCCGTCGGGGGCGGCACGTGGTCGTAGTAGCCGCCGTGCTCGTCATAGGTGTAGATCAGCAGCGTGCGCGGCCAGGCGGGTGAGTGCAGGACGGCCTCGACCACGCGGTGAGCCCATACCTCGCCGTAGAACATGTCCTGCGGCGCCTCCTCGTCTCCCCCGACCGTGCCCAGCTTGCCGACGATGGGGCCGAGGACCGGCAGCGAGGCGAGCGTCTTGCCGACCACCGAGACCGCGCCGACCTCCGGGTCGACGAAACTGACCGACGGGAGCGTTCCCTTGGCGCAATCGTCGAAGAAGTCGTCCAGTGTGGCCAGGTTGCCGGGGTACTTCTCGACGATCGACGGGATGATGGCCGCGTAGGGCAGGTCGGTGAAGTAATCGCGCCAGCTGATCTCGTGCGCGTGGAGGCGGTCGAAGATGGTGCCGTTGGGAGGCGGTGGATCGGTCAGGCTCTTCACGTCGGTGGCGATGTCGCCGTAGGCGGTTCCGGCCATCAAAAAGCGCCGATTGGGGAACGTCATGCAGGGCGCCGAGCAGAACCAGCGGTTGGCCAGCGTGAAGGTAGCCGCGAGGTCGTAGGCGAACGGCAGAACCTTGCGCGGGTAGTAGCCCATCGGCTGGGTGGCGTTGACCGACCGGACAAAGCCGTCCATCTTGCCGCCGTCGATCTGCTCGTGGGTCGCGTTCCAGGTTTGTGAGGCGTGCAGGCCCTGGGCGGTGCTCGTGAAGGCAAACGCCGTCACCGTCGCCGGAGTGCCGGCGGCGCCCGGATTGGTGTTGGTTGCCCGGCCGGCGCTGTCGAAGGTCAATCCATCGGCCGCCGGCTGTCCCGAGCGCGCCAATCCGCCGAGCAGGTTGTCAAACGAATGGTTTTCCATCGTGACCACGATGATGTGGCCAAACGGCATCGCGTCGTCGACCGTCCCAGCCGCCTGGTCGGGACGCGGCAAGCTGTCAGGTTCACGCGCGGGAGCCACCACGGGCCGACCAAAGCCTACGGACCGCCCGCCGGTGGTGCCGACGGGCCGCATGAAAGCCTTGCTCGCCGCCACAAGCCGCCGCGATCGCTTTCGGTCTTCCGCCGCCCCGCAGCAATGCCATCGCTTCGGCGACATCTCGACGCCGCGACGTCTGTGGCTACGCGCCGGATGATGCCCGGATAGCGATCGTCAAACTCGATCGCCGGCACGATCGCTCCGGCCGTCCGGGCGCCCGGTAGTCCCGCCGCGATTCCTTCGCCACGATCCCAGCTCCGCACCGGCGCCGTGTCGGCGGCAGACGCCGGCAGGCTGCGTAGGTAGCGCGCACCTTCCGCACGCATTCTCGTGAGTCCCGCTATCGGCGATCAGCGAGGCGATCCCTGCAGCAGGGGGACGTGCCCGGTGTGGTGACGCTCGCGGTGGCCGGTTCTGCTCGGGGGCACGGCAGGCTTGGCGCCCGGCGTATGCGTTGACCCAGGTCGGGACTCGCAAAGCCAGGGCGACGCGAGCCCTCCGTGAGGAGTTTCGTATCTTGACGAATGGGATCTAAAGGTCCGGGGGATGGCTGCCGATAACGGAGCCAATCGGGGTGGGCAGAGAAACGGTGTTCTTTGCCATGCGTCATCTGAAGATGAACGAAGCTGCGTCCCTGCTGAACGTGGGACCGAGCACCCTGAGGTCGTGGGAGCGGCGATTCGGCTTTCCCCGGCCCCAGCGCTCACCTGGTGGGCATCGGGCCTATTCTCACGGCGAACTTGCGGCGCTACGAGCGGCGCTCGTGGAGGGGCACTCGATCTCCGCGGCGGTTGCTCGCGCTCGTGTGGCGCTGGTCGCGGACAGCGACACGCTGATCGCGGCTCTGCTCGCGTACGACGGTGAGGGTGCTGATCGCGCGATTGAAACACTGCTCGCGTTGCGCTCGGTCGAGCGCTCGGTCGAGGAGGTCTTGTTGCCGGGCTTGGAGACAATCGTCGGCCGCATGGGGGCCGACTCGGCCGCCTGGGCGTTCTCCGCGCGCTGGGCGGCTGACTGGCTGCGTCGAGCCAAGTGGCTGGCTCCACCACCGCTCAGCATTACGTCGATCGTGCTGGTCAATGCATCGCGGGATGAGCTCGATATCGACGCCGTGTACATCCGTGCTTTGACGGTCTTCTGTCTGCGCGCCGGCATCAAGGTCGTGATCTTGTCGGTACGGGCGATGAACGGGATCGGCGACGTCGCGTCTGTGCACCGGCCTGACCTCATCGTCCTGGCCGGGCAGGAGATGGACGAGACGACCATCGCCAGATGGACGAACGCCGTCGCCCGCTCGATCGGGCCACGACCGCTTGCGCTCTACCGCCACACGACGACGCGGACCCACGACACCGTCCTCCCGCCCGCACCCGGCGAGGCACAGTTGCGGCTGCTAGAACTCGCCGACGCCGCCCTTCCCGCACACCTCCGTCAGCTAGCGAGCTAACGGTCACGCGTCCCGCACATCCGCCGAGCACGGAAGACTCGCAAGGCAACAGTTCCTGGCGTGCACCGCAGCGTCACTCCCGCGGCTCGGCGGGAGACGAGCGCCGCACCCGCGTGAACGGGTTGTGAGCCAAAGGGGCGGTCGCGCAAGCGCGACCGCTGCGGGCGTCAAGCGGCTATGCGCGTCGCCCGGGCGATCGCTGGGACCGCACCCAGGCCACGTACAGTGACGTTGCCAAGCGGCGCCGCGGTTCTGCGCCGCTCCGACGCGTGGCCTGGTCGCGCGTCGGCGCGATCCCACCCGCAACCGGGATGAGCGAGATCGGGAGCAAGCGCCCGCCCGATCGGTCCGATACCGGTCGTCCTCGGTCGGCAGCCAGGTCGAACCGCATGGCTCCGTCGGTGACCCAGCGAAAGCGCGGTTGACGACTCGCCCGCCACACGCGATCAGATCGCGAGCCCGAGGCCGGCTCCTGCTCCGTCAGCTCGAACCGGAGCGGCGACGGGGTGGCCAGCGGGCGTGTGATCGCGATCGCAGCATAAAAGTCGTCTCGCAGCGGCCGGCCCTGGCGACTCCCGATGGGCGATTACGAGCGCACGTTGAGGCCTTTGCAGCTGAGAAGCTCGTCATTGAAGCGAGTGTGCGCTTGGCGGCAATTCACGCCACGGATGGTTGAGCTGGCGCGTTCAAGGGGCGTTCCCATGGCAGCGATCGCCTCTTGGGCTTTTGGCCGGGCCTCGGAGCACGTAGGCGACACCTACGGCGATGGCAGCACCGACTGCAGGCCCGATGAGGTAGACCCCACCAGGTCGACGGGTTGCCGATCGCGACGTCGGGGCCGAAGCTCCTGGCCGGGCTCATCGAGGCACCGTCGAACGGTCCACCCATCGTGCCCCAGGCCATGATGTACGCGCCCACCGCGAGTGGCACGAACGGCCCGTTGAGCTTCGGTCCGTTGGCCATGTTGATGACCATGAGTATGAGGCCGAAGGCGATGATCGCTTCGAACGCTGCTGCGGCCCAGGACCTACCGTGCGGTGGGATTGTTGCCGCTAGGTGCCCGTGCACTCCGAAGAATGCCCGGGCCAGTAGCGAGCCGAGGATGGCGGCGGCGAACTGGACGACCCAGTAGGCCGTCGCCATCATCCAGTCAATGTCTTTGCGCAGCGCGAAGGCCAGGGTGGTCGCGCGATTGAAGTGAGCCGAGACGTCTCCCAGGAAGTAAACCGCCACGACGAGCCAGAGCGCCGAGATCGCCGAGAGCACGAATACCGTCTGCCACGGCTCGAGATGTCCGCCTCCGTAGCGAGCGAGGACGGCTGCGCCGCCGGAGAGGACGAACGTCAGCCCGGCCATGCCGATGAATTCGGCGAGCAGTCGTCGGAGGCGATGGTTGGGGTTGGTCCAGTCGGCGTAGCCGCGCTGGCCGCCAATCGAGGCGATCAGCGCGGCCTTGCCGACGGGCGCTTCGGTTGAGCCCCGGAGTTGAGGCGACGTCGACGGCCCGCCGTTTTCCTTGGGTTGGGATGAGGCCGACGACCGGTCGTGGTGTTCGGTTCGCGGGCTCATCTCAACCCTGCTGCGGCGAGGGGGCCAGATCAGCGGAGCCGCCCCGGGGTGAGTGCGAGCGGATTGACTACTCGGTCGTAGAGTTCCTCGCTGACACCGTTGTCGAGGGCCGCCTTTTTCAGGGTCAGGCCGTGGTCGATGGCGTAGAGGGAGATGACCGAGGCTTTGTCGTAGCCGATGACCGGGGAGAGTGCGGTCACCATCATCACCGACCGCTCGATGTTCTCTTTGAGCTTGGGCTGGTTGAGCTCGGCGCCCTCGATCATGAACTTGCGCAGGTGGTCGCACATGTCGGCCTGGATCAGTGCCGAGTGCAGGTAGTTGTTGATCAGGATCGGGCGAAACGCGTTGAGTTCGTAGTTTCCCTCGGCGCCGCCCATCGTCACCGCGACGTCGGAGGCGATGATCTGGATGGAGACCATCAGCATCGCCTCGGCCTGGGTCGGGTTGACCTCCCCGGGCATGATCGACGAGCCGGGCTCGTTGGCCGGCAGGATCAGCTCGTGAATCCCGGTCCGGGGGCCCGAACCGAGCCACCGCAGATCGTCGGCGATCTTGTATAGGGTCACGGCCGCGGCCTTCAGTCCGGCGTGCGCGCGAACCATCCGGTCGAGCGTTCCCTGAGCGGTGAACTTGTTGGGCGCGGTCTCAAACGGCGCGCCCGTCATCCTCGCGATCTCCGTGGCGCACTCCTCGCCGAACCCGAGCGGTGCATTCAGGCCGGTGCCGACGGCCGTTCCTCCCATCGCCACCTTGAGCAGGCCACGGGTGGCGTGCTCGACTTCGGCGATCGCGTCGTCGAGCGCTCCGACGTAGCCGGACCATTCCTGACCGACCGTCAGCGGGGTGGCGTCCTCGAGGTGGGTGCGGCCGATCTTGACCACGCCAGCCCACTTCTTGGACTTACGCTCGATCGCGTCGCGTAGCCGCCGGAGCGCCGGGATTGTTTTCGCGGGGGCCATCTTGTAGGCCGCGATGTGCATCGCGGTCCGCCGGTCACGGCGTCGACGCCGTCGTGACCGCTCTAGTGCTTCCAGCGCCCCGAGCTTCAGCTAGCGGCCCGAGCAACGGTCGGACCGATCCGTCTACGGGCCGAGCGTGCGCGCTTCTGGCGAATCTCGGGTGCGGACTGAGGAGTAATTCGAGACCCGCTGTGCGCGGTCGAGATGGTTCGTCTGAATCCGGGAGCGCTGCGCATAAAAGCTTTTTCGCCGCGGTGAAGACTGCAGGTTGCCGGACCGGCCCGCCGCCGATGCTCACCGTCAGGCGTGCTCGCCGAGGGGCGCCCCTGGGCCGGGCGGGAGCTCGATCTCCCCGCGGGCCGCGCGTTTGCCGCAGCGGTCGCAGCGGAGGTCTGGCCCGATGTTGCCTCCGCAGCCGGCGTGCAGGGTTAGTCGGGGTGGGCCGCCGGGGGTCGGGTAGTGACGGTCGCCCCATTTCATGAGCACGATCAGCGCGGGCGCGAGCTCGCGTCCCTTGTCGGTGAGCAAATACTTCGGCCGGCCGGGCCGCTCCGGGTCCGGAACGCGTTCGAGCAGCCCCTCGTCGCACAGCCGCTTGAGCCGATTGGTGAGGACGTTGGAGGCGATCCCGAGCTTCGCCTGGAACTCCTCGAACCGCGTTAGGCCGACGAGGGCGTCGCGGAGGATCAGCAACGTCCAGCGCTCCCCGATGACCTCTAGTGATCGGGCGATCGAGCACACCTGGTCTGGATAGTCGCGCTGAAGCACGCTCCAATCTTAGCTGACTTGCTTGACAAAAGCCAGAGTGCTGCCGTAGGCTGCCTTGCATGACGCAAGCCAGCCTGGCGGGGAGCCATGGAGCGCGTTGACCAAACCCAATCCCCGCAAGGAGACGAAACACCATGACAACCACCGTCACTCCCGACAGCAAACAAGACCACACCGAGAGCCAAGAGTGGCCAACCCTTGCTCCGGACCTCGCTGACTCGACGCGCGAAGACCGCGCGGATTGGTTCGATCCGACGCAGGCACGGACGATCGGCCTCGACCCGTACGACGACCCCACCCAAGGACGCAAGCTCGGCGCCGACCCCTACGACGACCCCACCCAAGGACGCAAGCTCGGCGCCGACCCCTACGACGACCCCACGAGAGCTCGCTAGAAAGGGAGTAGACAAATGCGCGACAACCTCGCCACGTTTCTTCACACACACGGGCGCCGGGTGCTTCTGGTCGCGGCGATCGGCGCAGCGATCGCTTCCCAACAGTCAATTCACACCCAAAAGAGCACAACATGAATCATCTACCTGCATATCTGTGGGTCCTCACGTACGCAGAGATCACAGGCATCGCCGCGGCGACCGCATACGCGCTATATCGCGGCGCTCGCGCCGCCGGTCTCGGCAACCGAGTCTCAACGAGGATGGGGTTGGGTGCCGCCCTTCTGTTCGGCGGCTGGCTTGCCGTAAGTAGTCTGATCGCAGGCGGGGGCAGCTACCGCTCACGCCTCGGGCACGGCATCCCTTGGCTGCCACTGGCAGTGCTCGGCTTCTTCGGCCTGCTGCTCGCGCTGACCCGTGCGCCGCTGATCAGGCGAGCCCTGACCGCCCCAGGTGCTCAACAGCGGCTGCTGTCGCCGCACTCATTCCGGGCAGCAGGGATCGTGTTCGTGATAGCGATGCTGCTCGGGAAACTCCCAGCGCTCTTCGCTGTGCCCGCCGGGTTTGGTGACATCGCCGTTGGCATAACCGCGCTATGGGTCGCGCGCAAGGTACGCGACGGGTCGCAGGCCAAACCGCTCATTTGGTTCACCCTGCTCGGGATCGCAGACCTCGTGTCGGCGCTGACCCTCGGAGCGCTGACAGGCTTCCTCCAGATCGTCCACGTGAACCCGGCCGCGACTCTGAACGCTGACCTGCCGCTCGCAATCATCCCCACGGTCGGCGTGCCATTGCTACTGGCGATGCACCTCACCTCGCTGCGCGTCCTCCTTCGGGATCGCCCGGCCGACCGAGTCGCGGATAAGTTGGTCGTCACTCCGCTGACTGCGTAGCACCAACGCGCCTGAATCGCCCCCCGTGCGTAGCCACAGCCGGGCGGCGGGGCGCGGGCGCGAAGCAATCAAACCCCGAGAGCAATATCAGAAGGGACGGCGATGAACACCACTCCCACGAGCGAAACGGAGTTCCTTGACCTGCGCGATGGGCGGCTCGCCCATGACGACACCGGCGATGGGACCCTCGTACTACGCCACGAGTTCCAGCCAACGGGCGTGTACTTGGACTCCGCCACCTACGGCCTGCCGCCCAAGGTGGCGCTCGAGGCGCTCTCGGCGGTGACCGCCGCCTGGGCGAGCGGACGCTATGACCCGGTCAGCTGCGACCAGGCAGTCGGCGGCGCACGCAGCACGTTCGCGCGACTGCACAGCGTCTCGGCGGCGGATGTGGCTATCGGCCACCAGGTCTCGCCAATGGTCGGTCTGATCGCCGCGTCCCTGCCCCCACGCGCACGCGTGTTGGCGGCGGAGGGCGACTTCACCTCGCTGCTGTTTCCGTTGCTCGCCGCCGGCTGCGACGTGCGCACGACCCCGCTCGAGCGGCTCGCCGACGCGGTCGAGCGCCGCACCGACCTGGTGGCCGTCTCCGCCGTCCAATCCGCAGACGGACGGCTCGCCGACCTGGACGCCATCTCCAGCGCAGCAGCCAGCTACGACGCACTGACGTTGGTCGACGCCACCCAGGCGTGCGGCTGGCTCCCGCTCGACGCCGCGCGGTTCTCAGTCGTGGTGACGGGGGGGTACAAATGGCTATGCCACCCGCGCGGGACCGCGTTCATGACGATCGCGCCCGAGCTGCGCGACCGGATCGTCCCGCTAGCCGCCAGCTGGTACGCCGGCGAGCATCCTTGGGACACCTGCTACGGAACCCCGCTGCGACTCGCCGGCGACGCCCGCCGCTTCGACGTCTCACCCGCTTGGCTGAGCTGGCACGCCGCCGCCGCCACGCTGGAACTCTTCGAAGCCGTCGGGATCGGACGCATCCACGAGCACAACCTGGCGTTGACCAACCGGCTCCGAACCGGCCTCGGGCTCGAGCCAGGCGATTCAGCGATCGTTTCACTCGATGCCGCTGACGAGACGACCGAGCGGCTGGCAGACGCCGAGGTGAAGGCCGCGGTCCGGTCGAACCGCATACGGCTCAGCTGCCACCTCTACAACAATGAAGACGACGTCGACCGCACACTCGAAGTCCTCACCGACCTTCTCCACACGGGCGGTGGGTCATCCTCGGCACGCTCCCGGAAAGCTCTCGGGTAGTCGCGCATCAGCCCTGCCTTGCGCGCGGATAGCGAGCACAACGCCGCGCGCGCGAGCGCTCCACGCCGAGCCCGACGTCTGGTCCTAGCCAGTCGCTCTGATGCTGCAAGCACGAGAGCAGCAGCCGCGTCGGCGTCGGCCGCGCTGCTGTTCTGGGGCAGAACGGAGTGGCCGGTCGCGTTCGCCGACATGACTGCTTGCACACCAATCGCGAGACTCGCGGCGCCGACCGAACCGCGGCGAGTCGAACGGATCCGGCCTTGTTTCGTCGCCAAGGGAGTCGGGGGTCTGACGTCACCCGGATCGAGAAGAGAGTCGTGCAGTCGTGCGCGAGATGCGCGGGTTTCCGCACCGAGGACTTCGGGGGGCTCGGCCGGATGCCCGCGGATGGCTGATGCGAGTCTCTGGGCCGGTCGCGTCAACCGCGCGCGTCGATAGGCAGGCTGACGAGCTGGGCGCTTCGTTCCCACAGGCTTCGTGCGAGGTTGTCATCCCGGGCCCGGGCGCTCGGGCGCACGACTTTCTCGTCCACGATGTACTCGCCCGTGAGGGCAGCGGCGTTGTCGGACAGTGCAAGCCAGACCAGCGAGCGCGCGCCGCGCTCGGGGGAGCGGAAGAACGGCGCGCCGAGCTTGGCGACGACCTTCCAGACGCCGTCTTCGTTCTTGGCGAACCCGGTGCGCACGACGCCGGGGTGAAAGCAGTTGGCGTGTAGCTCCGGCGCGCGCCTGGCCAGCTCGCGCGTGAACAGGACGTTGCAAAGCTTCGAGGTACCGTACGCACGCGCGGAGTAGGAGTTTTCCGATTGCAGGTCGTCGAGAACCAGGCGCCCGGACTTGTGAGCATCCGAAGCGGTGGTCACAACACGGCCGCCCGCAAGGCGATCTCGCAGCAGGTTCGTAAGCAAGAACGGCGCGAGGTGGTTCAGGGCGAAGGTCCGCTCGAACCCCTCCGGGGTCTCCTTGCGCGAGGCGAACAGCGCCCCAGCGTTGTTGGCAAGAACGTCGACGCGCTCGTACCGCTCGCGGATCTCGTCGGCCAGCACCCGTACGTTTGACATCAGCGTCAAGTCGGCCACGTGCCCGTGGACCTGTCCGCCACCGACCGCTGCGGCTTCTTCAGCGACCAACCTGACTCGCGCGCCATCGCGGCCCACGAGGGCGACCTCGGCTCCTCGCCTCACGAGCTCGATCGCAGCGGCTCGCCCGATGCCGCGAGTGGCTCCCGTGAGCACAACGACCGTCACACAACCGACCTTACCTTGCGCCCAGACGCAGGCAGCTCGGATCACGTTCCAGCGGAGCGAGGCGACTCGCGCGCATCGTTACGATTGGCGGTGGTCGTGAGTCCAGCTTTTCAGGAGACCGCGGCAGTCCGCCGTGTCTATGAGCGGGAGGCGGCCAACTACGACCGGAACGTCAAGCTCCCGGAACGGCTGTTGTTCGCCGGCGGGCGTGAGTGGGTCTGCGCCCATGCCGAGGGCGACGTGCTGGAAATTGCCGTGGGGACGGGGCTCAACCTTGCCCATTACCCCGATGGCGTCCGACTCACGGGCATCGAATTCGTGCCCGCCATGCTCGACATTGCCCGCCGCCGTGCAGTCGAGCTGGGTCGGCCGGTCGAGTTGCGGCTGGGGGACGCGCAAGCGCTCGAGTTCGGGGACGCCACGTTCGACACGGTGGTGTGCACGCTGTCGTTGTGCACGATCCCGGATGACCGCGCCGTTGTGACCGAGGCGAGACGGGTGCTCCGCCCGGGCGGCCGGTTCGTGCTGCTCGAGCACGTACGCAGTCCGGTCCGAGCGGTCCGGGCTGTCCAACGGCTGCTAGCGCCAGCGTTCGTTCGCTTCGGCGCCGACCATGTGCTGCGCGAGCCGCTCGAGCGCATGCAGGCCGAGGGCTTCACGATCGAGTTGCTCCAACGCTCCAAACTCGGGCTCGTCGAGCGGCTGATAGCGCGCAAACCCGGCTCAGGCTGACCGGCAAACAGCTCTAGCCGCCCGCGGAGTGACTGATGCTCCGGCAGAGAGCGGAACCTTAGTGCGCGCCCTGCGACGCATTAGTGCGCCGACACCGAAGCGGGTCTTGACCATGACCGAGCTGTCTTCCCTCCTCCTCGCCAATAGCACGACCCGATGGTCCACGACCGTCGGTGCCTGCGACGACATCGGCCCGCGGCCCTGCTTTCCGCGAGAGGAGCAGCCGGAGCGGGGCTCGTGCTAACTCGCTTCCGGCTAGCACGTCATAGCGCTTTGGACGACAGCCGGAAGTGCTCAGTGGTGAATCGAGACGCGACGCGACTTCCCGATTCGCGGAAAGCACCATGCTCTGGCTTGGATGTAACCACAGTGCCGAGCATCGTCTCGGAGTACCACCGGTGACCATCCAGCACGGTCGGTAGCCGTCGACTGCGACCGCTATCGTCGCCGGCGATGCCCGCGGGCGATCGTGTGCATGAACGGCGCCGGGCCGCGGCGCTCGCGCGCCACTACCGCGACGAGGAGGGGCTCTCGATCGCCGAGATCGCCCGGCGGCTCGGACGAGATGAGACCCCCGTCAAGGCATACCTGTATGACCCGTCGGATGCTAACAAAAGACCTACGAGTCGCCCGCAGGGAGCGACAGTTCTGGGCGCTTGCTGGTCATGCACGGATGTCGATCTGCAAGCGGCTTCTCGGCTCTCGCTGCGACGGCACGAGGTCGGCGTTCCCGACTCGGGTTTGTCCGGGTGTGGAAGTCCCGAGCGTCGTTATAGCGGTCCCCCGTACTGCCCCTAATTCGTGATTCCAGAGGCCATGGCCGCTGGCCTCTTTGGCACTGACCGTATCGCCGGTACATAGGCAGAGGGTGGGCATGTGGAGCACGCACTCCGCTTCTCAGATTCGTCCGGACCGGGAGCGAGGTCGGCGTTGACGAGGGTGGCTGCTCGCCCACGCGAGCGGGAGCCAGGTGCGCTTGCAGGTTGTCGCGGATCAGGCCGGCAGCAAGCACACCGGCGACTCCCGCAATCGCGGCAAAGGAGGGCAGCCGGCGTAGCCGATCACAACGCCGGACCGTCGAGGGCGTGGAGATGCGCACCTTTGGCGAACAGGAGGTGCGCGGCCACGGGCGGGTCGAGACTCGCTTTCGTTCTCACGCGGGGATCAGACCCCACGATGTCGTGGCCGCTTGGGTCCGGCGACGCGCCGCCGAGAACCCCTCCGGCCGCCGCGAGCACCCGGCGTGAGGCCACGGTCGGGCACGGCCCGGATCGCGCGCTAGGCGGCGGTCGGCGAGCGGATCCGCGTAAGCCATGCCACCACGCTCTTCGCCGAGGACTCTGCGCATGCAATTCGCGTCGTGATCGTCGTGCGGCTTCCAGCGCCGATCAGCCCCCGGCGCAGACCGATCATCCGAGCAGCGCCTCCAGCGCAGGCCCCGACAGCTCGTCCTTGGCTAGAAACCCTCGGGCCCCGGCACGCGCGATCCATCCCGCCGAACTCGCTGCCGTCGCGGCTGGATGTCAGCACGACGGCGGGTCCATCCGCCTGGCTGGTGAGCCGGGTGGCTACGTCGAAGCCATCGATGTCCGGGAGTTGAACGTCGAGCAACACGACCGCCTGGCGCATCGCGGTTGCCGCGGCCAGCCCTGAAGGGCCGTCCTGAGCCTCGCCGATCACCACGAACCCGGCGTCCTCGAGAACGTTTCGCGCGCTGGGTGGTCATCGATGATCAATACGGTCCTCGCCATGCCGGGATTGTCTCGGCAGCCCCGGCATCAAACAGTACGGCTAACCGTACCCCGTGTGTGGGCGGCCCGAACGCCAAGACGCCTGGCCGCCCCACCGAAACACGTCCGGCTGGGTGGAACTCTGCGGGTGTGCTTCAACCCACTCTCAACGAAGGAAACGCCATGCAACCCACCGACCAGACAGCGGTGTCCGACAACATGCGTAGGCCACACATCTATCACGAGAACCCGAGACTGCGGTATCCGCCGGCCGAGTGCTCGCGTCATGCAAGGTTTGGCTTCGTAGGCTATTGCCCCGAATGCCAGCGAGCAGAGCTCGCCAAGCAGCATCGCTATCTGGCGATCGCCACCAACATGGGTCAGCAGTACGTGAGGACAGCAAAATGATCGCTATCACCTATACCCAAGCCCAGCAAAACCAGATCGCCACACTGGCCGAGGAACAGCCTAGGCCGCAGCGTACCGACGAGGAATGGGACGCCGAAGTCATGGCGTGGAAGCGCCAGCTATGGCAGATTTGGGATCTACCCGAAGGGGTGCTCGGCCTGGCCCCCCGAACGCGCTCCCTCGAAGAAGCGTTCATCGCCCTCACTGGGGTGCAGTCATGACCGCGCTCCTGCGAGCCGAGCTGCTCAAGCTCCGCACCACCCGCACCTTCGCCGCGGTCGTCGCCAGCGCCGCGGCGCTGTCGCTGACCCTCGTCGTCCTCGGCGCGGTCCTGGGCAAGCAAACCAAACCGCACGCGCTGTTCACCAACAGCGCGATCACCTACATCATCGTGATACTCGGTGCGATCGCGATGACGGGCGAGTGGCGTCATCGCACGATCACCGGCGCCGTGCTCGCCGCCCCCAACCGAGTGCGGCTGCTCGCCGCCAAGGCCATGTCGTACTCGGTGGCCGGCGTCGCCCTCTCGATCCTCGTGACGGTGCCGACCATCATCGTCGGCGAGCTGGTCCTATCAGACCGCGGGCTAGCAACGCTGGGCGCCGGCGGCATCGCCGACGTGCTGTGGCGCAACCTGGCCGTCGCTGCCCTGCTCGGCCCCCTCGGCGTCTGCGTCGGCGCGCTCGTGCGCAACCAGATCGTCACCGTCGTCGGGCTCGTGATCATCGCCGCGGCGATTGAGCCCGCCGTCTTCCAGGCGGTCCCGAAAGTCGGTCGCCTCCTCCCGCTCGCCGGCGCTCCGGGCGGCGTCCTCGGCGACACCCACGGGATGCTGTCGCCCGCTCTCGCGCTCGCGGTCATGGTCGCCTGGACACTCACCATCTTCGCGGCAGCCGCCTGGCGCCTGCGTGCCCGCGACCTCGTCTGACACAAACATCCCGACAAACAACCAACAGACCACCCAGCGGCCACCACCATCCACTCAAACACACACTGGAGCTGCCGACCAAGCAAGCCGGCAGCTCCAGCCGCGCCTCGCCGGCGCGAACGTCGCGACGCGCCGGCCTAACGCGGCTCTTCCACGACGGTTCCGACGCCCATCGACACAGCCAACCGAGCCGATACGCGAGACGAGTGCCACGTCACAAACGAACGCTCCGAATGGCCACCGGGAGCAAAGAGCGATGAGCGGACCCGCTCTGACCCGCAGCGCGAGCCTTCTCGCCGTGTTCGGGTCTTCCCCACTATGCGCGGAAAGTGGGCACCCAGGCGATACGGGCGATCTGCTCCGAGCCGGTGCTCCCGGCGAAGCCGGACTCGCGCATCGCCGGATGCAGGGCTGACGCGGGCGCGCAGAAGCTGGGCGGTGGCGCACACGTTCGATGGCTGCAGTCTCCAGTTTGGCGAACTGTAGGTTGTGACTGGCTAGGTAACCGAGCCCTCTCGGGTGCGATCAGTCGATTGGCAGCCGCGCTCGTATGACCGTGCCGACGCCGGGCTGGCTGTCGATGGTCAGCGTCCCGTTAACCGCTGCGATGCGGTCGCGAAGCCCTTGAAGCCCGGAGCCGGCGGTGAGGTCAGCGCCACCTGCGCCGTCATCGCCCACTTCGACGCCGAGATGGTCGTCGAGCTGCTCGACGTTGACCCATGCGCGAGTCGCGCGTGCGTGCTTGGCCAGGTTCGTGAGCGCCTCGCAGACCGTGAAATAGGCGGCGGTCTCCACAGGCATGGCGAGCCGCGGGCTGGGAAGCGCGATCCGAAGCTCGACGGGCACGGTGGCGTGGACGGCGAGAGTCGTCAACGCCCGCTCGAGTCCGCGGTCGGTCAGGACGGCGGGATGCAGGCCACGGGCGAGGTCGCGCAGCTCGGCGAGCCCCGTGCGCAGTTCGCTGAGCACGCCCTCGAGCTCCCCGCGCGCCTCATCGGATAGTTCGCGGTGGGGCGCCAGCCACCGCTGCAGTTCCAGTGCCACCGACACGAAGCGCTGCTGCGCGCCGTCGTGGAGGTTGCGCTCGATCTCGCGGCGGGCTCGGTCGCCGGCGTCCAGGATGCGCGCGCGCGAAGCGTGGACCTCGGCGAGCTGCGCCTCGACGACCTCCCTTTCCCGCAGTGCTTGCTCGGCTGCGCGGCGGACGGTGATGTCGAAGATCGCTCCGTCGAGCCAGCGCCGACCGTCCCCGGACTCCTGAGCCTGGCCGCGTTCGAGCACCCAGCGTACGTCGCCGTCGCGCCGCTTGATCCGGTATTCCAAGCTGAACGGCCGGCCGGCGTTCACGGCCTCCCTGACCGACCGGTCGATCTGCTCGCGATCATCGGGATGGATCACGCTCGCAAACGTCCGCCGCGAGCTGTCGATGAAGTCGGTGGCCGGATATCCGGAGATCTTCTCGATTTCCTGGCTGATCCACGCCATCGTCCATTCGGGATCGCAGGCGCAGCGATATAGCGCGCCGGGGATGTTGGCCACCAGCGACCGCAACAGCGCCTCGTCGGCGCGCAAACGTGCAGCGCGCAATCCGGCCGCCACGCGCGCCACGAGCACCTCCGGTTCGAAAGGTACGCGGATCACGTCATTGGCTCCGGCGTCGAGCGCCTCGCGCAACTCGCGCGGCGAGTCAACCGCCGCCGCCGCGACGATGTGGACCGACGCCAATTCGCGTCGACTTCGCACCGCGGACGTCAGCTCGCAAGCCCAACGCGCGCCGGCAATCACGACCGGAACAGGACGATCGGTCAGGACGCGTAGCGCACCGGCGACATCCAAAACGCGCTCAAGCACAACACCCGCCTCGAGCAGTACGGCCCAACAGGCGTCGTCGAGGTCCTCCAACCCGAGCACCAGCACGCTTGCGCCCTCGGCTCCCAGGCCCTCGAGCGCGCTTGCGGAATGCCCGCCGGCGGCGGTAGCGGCACGCGGACGCGGGCCGCTGTGTCGCCGGACCTTGCCCTCGGTGTCCGACATTGTCAGTCCACACTACAGGCTGCCTCATCGCACATCGACTCCTGCGCTCGATGCGATGGGCGCGCTGGCGACGCGCTGGCAGGTCTAGGCGCTCAGGAACGCACGCACCGCGAGTACCCGCCGGTGATCGTCGGCGGTTGAGGAGAGGTTGAGCTTGCCGAAGATGCTGGTCACATGCTTCTCGACGGCTCGGTCGGTGATCACGAGCTCTGCGGCGATCGCATGGTTAGATCGTCCTTCGGCCATCAGCGCGAGGACCTCACGCTCGCGCGGGGTGAGCTCGTTCAGGGGTCCGGCGGCGTGTCGCCGGCCGAGCATCTGCGAGACGACCTCGGGGTCGAGCACCGAGCCGCCAGCGGCCACACGGCGGATCGAGTCGATGAACCGCTCCACGTCGGCAACCCGGTCCTTGAGGAGGTAGCCAACGCCCTCGGCGTTCTCGCCTAGCAGTTCGACTGCGTACTCCTCCTGCACGTAGCTGGAGAGAACCAGCACCGCAGTGTTTGGCAGTTCGCGGCGAATCGTCAACGCGGCCTGTAGTCCCTCGTCGGTATGCGTCGGGGGCATTCGAATGTCAACGATCGCGACATCGGGCTTGTGCGCCCGTACCTTGCGCAAGAGGTCGTCGGCGTCGCCAGCTTGCGCGACTACCTCAAAGCCGGCGTCCTCGAGCAGGCGGGCGATGCCCTCCCGCAGGAGCACAGAATCTTCGCCCAGGACTATGCGCATGCAATTCGCGCCGTGATCGTCGTGCGTTGTCCGGCGGCGATCAGCGCCCGGCGCAGACCGATCATCCAAGGAGCGCCTCGAGCGCGGGCCCTGAAAGCTCGTCCTTGGGGACAAAACCCCGGGCGCCGCTACGCACGACCATCTCGCCGAACTCGCTGCGATCGCGGCTGGATGTCAGCACGACCACGGGTCCATCGTCGTGACCGGTGAGCTCGGCGGCTACGTCGAAGCCATCGATGTCCGGGAGCTGGACGTCGAGCAACACGACCGCCGGGCGCATCGCGCTGGCCGCGGCGAGTCCTGAAGCGCCGTCTTCCGCTTCGCCGATCACCACGAATCCGGCGTCCTCGAGAACGTGTCGTGCGCTGGCCCGAAAGCTGGGGTGGTCATCGACGATCAAGACGGTCCTCGCCATGCCGGGATTGTCTCGGCAGCCCCGGCATCAAACAGTACGGCTAACCGTACCCCCTGTGTGGGCGGCCCGAACGCCGAGACGCCTGGCCGCCCCACCGAAACACGTCCGGCTGGGTGGAACTCTGCGGGTGTGCTTCAACCCACTCTCAACAAAGGAAACGCCATGCAACCCACCGACCAGACAGCGGTGTCCGACAACGCCCGGAGGGCGGATCGCAAGGTCGCTCTTCACACCAAGCTCGCAACCGCGGCGCACGCCGTACACCTGAACGAAGGGAGCAGGTCATGACAACTACCGATTACCTCATTGACTCAGTCCGGTACAGCCCGCCGACGACCGGGGCCACGATCTCGGCCAAGCCCAGGAGGACTATGGCCCCCGTCGAGATCCGCGATCTCTGCAAGCACTTCGGCGGCGTCGCCGCCGTCAATCACCTCTCGTTCGACATCGAGCCCGGTCGCGTCACGGGGTTCCTCGGACCGAACGGGGCCGGGAAGAGCACGACGTTGCGCGCGCTGCTCGGGCTGGTGCAGCCGTCGTCGGGGTCCGCCACGTTCGGCGGCCAGCGCTACGACGAGCTCGACGAGCCCAGCGCGTACGTCGGCGCCGTGCTCGAGGACGCCTCGTTCCATCCGGGTCGAAGCGCCCGAAACCACCTCCGGATCCTGGCCGTGACCGGCGGGCACCCCGCCGGCCGGGTCGACGAGGTCCTGTCCACGGTCGGCCTCGGCAACGCCGCGGACCGGCTGGTCAAGGGCTACTCGATGGGCATGCGTCAGCGCCTGGCGATCGCCGCAGCCCTGCTCGGCGACCCGCAAGTCCTGATCCTCGACGAGCCGACCAACGGCCTGGACCCGCCCGGGATCACCTGGCTGCGCGGTCTCGTGCAGGAGCAGGCGGCAGACGGTCGCGCGGTGCTGATCTCCAGCCACGTCCTGGCCGAGGTCGCCCAGTCGGTCGACGACGTCGTCGTGATCGCCAACGGCGAGCTGCGCGCCCACGGGTCCCTGGAACAGGTCCTCGGCGGCGACGACGGCCCCGCGACCACGGTCCGCGCACAGGACCCGGTCAGTTTGACCCGCGCGCTCGAGCGTCGCGGTCACCGCGTCGACCGCGACGGTGACGTGCTGAACGTCTCCGGCGCCACCCCGGAAGAGGTCGGCAGAATCGCCGGTGACGAGCAGCTGTCCGTGCTCGGCCTGGCCCCCCGAACGCGCTCCCTCGAAGAAGCGTTCATCGCCCTCACTGGGGTGCAGTCATGACCGCGCTCCTGCGAGCCGAGCTGCTCAAGCTCCGCACCACCCGCACCTTCGCCGCGGTCATCGCCAGCGCCGCGGCGCTGTCGCTGACCCTCGTCGTCCTCGGCGCGGTCCTGGGCAAGGAAACCAAACCGCACGCGCTGTTCACCAACAGCGCGATCACCTACATCATCGTGATACTCGGTGCGATCGCGATGACGGGCGAGTGGCGTCATCGCACGATCACCGGCGCCGTGCTCGCCGCCCCCAACCGAGTGCGGCTGCTCGCCGCCAAGGCCATGTCGTACTCGGTGGCCGGCATCGCCCTCTCGATCCTCGTGACGGTGCCGACCATCATCGTCGGCGAGCTGGTCCTATCAGACCGCGGGCAAGCAACGCTGGGCGCCGGCGGCATCGCCGACGTGCTGTGGCGCAACCTGGCCGTCGCTGCCCTGCTCGGCCCCCTCGGCGTCTGCGTCGGCGCGCTGGTACGCAACCAGATCGTCACCGTCGTCGGGCTCGTGATCATCGCCGCGGCGATTGAGCCCGCCGTCTTCCAGGCGGTCCCGAAAGTCGGTCGCCTCCTCCCGCTCGCCGGCGCTCCCGGCGGCGTCCTCGGCGACACCCACGGGATGCTGTCGCCCGCTCTCGCGCTCGCGGTCATGGTCGCCTGGACACTCACCATCTTCGCGGCAGCCGCCTGGCGCCTGCGTGCCCGCGACCTCGTCTGACACAAACATCCCGACAAACAACCAACAAACCACCCAGCGGCCACCACCATCCACTCAAACACACACTGGAGCTGCCGACCAAGCAAGCCGGCAGCTCCAGCCGCGCCTCGCCGGTTGCTACTTACAACGCAAGGCTCGATCATCGGAGGAACCATGAAGGCCGCAACGCTCAGCCAGTCGACAAGCCGCATCCCGCAGCCGGCTCTGTACCCGCTGGAGGGACTGACGAAGACGTCCACGAGGAAGACGGCCGTGCTCGTTGGACTCTGCTTCTTAGTGGCGACCTTCACCTTCGCCATCGGTAGCGCGCTCATCCATTCGCACTTCTCGAGCGGGACGTCCCGCGACGGCACCCTCCTCGCCGGCGTCTTCCTTCTCGCCTGCACCGGCCTAGCGGTCGTGACGAACGGCCTGGCGACGCGCAGTCTCTTGACGCCACACACACGCCTTCGTTCGCAGGCCTATCTGATCTTGAGGGCGGTCGAGTGCCTGACCATCGTGGCAATCGGCGGATACTTCCTGACGAGCCGCACACAGTGGAACGCTTCCGTGCTTCCGGTCTACGTCGTCTCCGGCGCAGCTGGGCTCATCCTGTCCTCTGCCCTGTGGACGTCGTGGCTCGTGCCGCGGAACGTATCCATGCTCGGCTTGATCGGCTACCCGGTGTTCTTGGTCGGCACGGTCCTGGCCATGTTCAACCTGATCCACGTCACTCACGGCGCCGGGATGCTCGCGCTGGTCCCCGGTGGCCTCTTCGAGTTGATCCTCCCGATCTGGCTCGTCGCCAAAGGATTCGCCTCCCCGCGCATCACACGATGATCCCGGCTGAAGCCAACATCCGCCACCAATAACTGTCGTGCGGCTGCAGCAGTTGGCGCCACTCCAGCCTGACGTCGTGCGTAAGCACGATCTCGCCATCGTCACAGCGAACGACGCCTTCCCCCCCGGACAGCTCGATCAACACGGCAGCCACGACTGAACTGTCGCTACCGGAACGACTCCGAGCATCCGGACCGAACCCATCTCCCGAGTCGGCCTTGCGGCAATCCCTCGGGGCGCGCAAGCCACCATTCAGGGTCGCGTCGGTCTGTCCGCAAGAGGTTGCCGACTGACAGGCTGGCACCAGCGCCGCGCCGGTCCCGCTTCGCTGTTGGCACGCGCCTCTCGTGGTCGTGCACACCTGCGTTGCGCGGAAAGCGCGACTCCCATCCGGGCATACCGTCGGGGGAGGTTGGCGGAGCCGACTCGTGCACGCTTTCCGCGGAGGATGTCGCAGAAACGCTCGCGGGTTGTTGGCGATGCACAACCAGCCAATCCGCCTCGAACGGCCGATGGCGATCCACCTGGCATATGCGCACCCAGATCGCCATCGACCGCCCCAGTCGCCCATCCTCCCGAGTGGCCCTTGTTACCTAATCACAACCAATTTCCGGTGCGTCGGCGTTGCGCGACGACCTCCGCGCATAGCAGGGGCCGTGGCGTTGCCGACGAGGTGCCCGTACGACAACGAACGCAGGTCTGCATCCGCCGTCGCGAGCCGGCCCGACTCTGGCTCCTCCACGCCTGGAGCAGCAGCGCCGGCGTCGAGGCCGTCGTGACCCCTCTGGTGCTTACAACTTTCGCGCGTGCAGCTAGCACTCCGGGGCTTCGATCGGACCGGTCGATCGGCGGCGCGGCGTGCGCGCTTGTGACGAACTCGGGTCTCTTTGGATCGCCCGCCGCGAGCCCTGCCTTCGTGCTGGCGCACGTACTTACCGCCTGCGGCGTTTGCGCCTATGTCCGGTTGAGGAAGCGCTCGCTGCCAACACCGGCGCGACATCGTGGCCCCCATCTGGTGTGGGGCAACCACGACGTCGGCGGCGATCCGGGCGACGAGCGCTTGGGGGACGAGCCGCAATCGGAACGGTCGGCTCGTACGGTCCCTCGGGGAACGTTCCTTGGTTGATTTGGTCAGGCGTCGCGGTGCGCGACCCGGATCAGTGCTGCGGCGAGGGCGACGGCGGCCCAGACGCCGAGGACGGCGATCCCCACGCCTGGGGTAAGCAGGCCGCTCGAGCGATGCACCGTGATGGCCGCTTGGGCGGCGTTTGGGAGTAGGAATTGACGCACGCCGGCCGGAAGCGCCTGGCCGAGCATGACGCCTCCGACGACGATGAGCGTCAGGGCTGTGGTCGCGCCCGCCGTGTGGCGGATGAGACCGCCGAGGCCGACGCCGACGATCGCGACGAGGCTGGCCGCCACGGCGCCGAGGACGACGGCTCGTGAGACGCCGGGGTGGCTGGGGGTCACCTGGATGTGCTTGCTGGCGAAGATCCGCTGGCCGAGCTCGAACCCAGCGACATTGAGCAGCAGCGTGATCGGGAGCACGAGCGCCGCGATGGTCGTGGCTTTGACCGCGATTACCAGTCGTCTGGCGGGCATCGCGCTGAAGGTGGAGCGGATCATGCCGGTGGAGTACTCCACTGTGACGGTGCGCACGGCGAGCGCTCCGAGCAGGGTGGCGGCAATGAGGACCCCCAACAGCGAAGCGCGTGCTCGTCGCAGTTGGGGCGCTGCCCGGCGGTCAAGCCGACCTGTTGGAGGTCGACGGCGCCGGTGAAGCCGATTGCCAGAATCGCGGCCAACGCGGCTGTGCGCCAGGTCGAGGGCAGGGTGTGAAGCTTGGTCCATTCTCCTTTGAGGTGTCGGCTGATCGTGGTGGCCGGTCCGGTGCGCGTTGGGGGCTACTGCTTCTGGCGTCATTGCGACAGCGCCGACTGCGCCGATCCGGTCTCTCGTGGGCAGTAGACCGACGCGCAACTGGAGCCAGATACGGGTACGCGCCCCCGGCTCCGCACAATGCGGCGACCGCTGTGGGCTGAGCTGTCGTCATACGTGGCCGTCCCCGGCGCGATGACGGAAGCGGGTTTGTGGCGAAGCCTCACGGCAAGGCCAAGGCGCGCAGGCGGCCCGGGCCTGGGAAGGGGGTGCTGCCCGGACGGCTCACACCCGGATGGTGCGTGTAGCCGCACTGCGGCGCGTAGCCGAGGCATGGCAGCCAGGCGATATGGTGACATTTGCGAGATGACTGATCAGGAGCGAGCGAGCACTGAGGAGCTCCGCTCTCAGGAGCCGGTGCGGATCGTGCTCGCCGACGATCATGAGGTGGTGCGCGGCGGGCTGCAACTGCTGCTCGATGCCGAGCCGGACTTCGAGGTCGTCGCCCAAGCCGGGGACGTCGATGGGGCGCGGCGGCATGTGCGCGGGCACCATCCGGATGTGCTGGTGCTCGATCTCAACATGCCGGGCGAACCGGCGCTGGACGCGATCCCAGGCCTACGCGCGGATGAGCCGGCCACGCAGATCGTCGTGCTGACGATGCGAGACGACCTGGGGTTTGTGGAGGAGGCCCGGCGCGCGGGGGCACTTGGGTACGTCCTCAAGGACGCCCCCGGCAGCGAGCTTGTCCACGCGATACGCCTCGCGGCCGCAGGAGAGAGCTACCTCAACCGCCACCTAGCCTCGCGGCTTGGAGTTGCGCGTACGCTCGGGCATGACTGGGGCTGAACCCCCGGTGTCGAGCTCGGTTGCTGCGGGCTGTGGCGCGAATGCTCGCTGCAGGTGGCGGTAACCCGTTTGGGGAATCACCTGGATGGTGTGGCTAGCCGTCACGAGCGGTCTTTTGACGGCGCCGGGTGACTGCTCGCACACGATTGCGGTCACGTGCCGCTCTCGGGCGCTCGTCGGTTGCCGGTGCCTGCGGCAACCGTTGTCTACGGTAGACCTCGCGGTATGACATCACGGGTCCTCAAGCTGCGCAGACCCGACGTGTGCGTCGGCTGCGGAACGAGCCTCGAGGGCGGCGAGGAGGCCGGGTGGACGCTATCGCCAAGACGGTCACCTGCCTGGCATGTCAGCAGCGGGACGAGGCATTGGAGGAGATCGATACCTCTGAGTTGGATCGGTGGGCATGCCGGCGGGAGCGCTGGGCGGGAGTACGACCGGCGAAAGACCAACCGAGAGACGCGCGTGCGGAACGCTCACCCGCACGTCGGCGGGCTGTTGTTGTGGCTGACGGATGCGCCGCAACATGAGGTGGCGTTCAAGACCGGAGAGTTCGGGGAGATCGGCGTCGCAGAGTCGCTCGAGCGGCGCACCGCCGAGGGGCCGGCGGTGATTCTTCCCGACCGCCGGATGCCTCAGGGTCGCGGGAATATCGACCACGTCGCGATCGCGCCCACGGGCGTGTTCGTGATCGACGCGAAAGCCCATTCGGGGAACGTCCGGATCGACAGCCCGTTGTTCGGCTCCGCGAAACTCCGGATCGCGGGGCGTGATAGCACGAAGCTGATCGACGGACTCGATCGCCAGGTTGCCGCTGTCAGCGATGCGCTTGCTCGTGCGGGCCATCCCGACGTTACGGTCCAGGGGGTTCTGTGCTTCACCGCGGCCGATCTCCCGCTGCTGCGAACTCTGAAGATGCGCGGTCATCTGCTGCTCTATCCGCAAGCCGCTCGCCAAGCGGCTTAATACCGACGGGCCGCTCAAGCCGACCGAGATCGCCACGATCGCACGAGGGCTTGCACAGCAACTGCCAGCCGCTTGAACCTGTCGGTGCGAGATGCGGCATCAGATCCGTCCGGGCGCTCTCGCCGGCACGCGAACGCGCAAGCGATGCGCTCAGCCGGCTGAGCGCAAGAGCACCAGGCTCCGGCGAACCTGCTCGTGGCGAACAGGAGGTGCGCGGCCACGGGCGGGTCGAGACTCGCTTTCGTTCTCACGCGGGGATCAGACCCCACGATGTCGTGGCCGCTTGGGTCCGGCGACGCGCCGCCGAGAACCCCTCCGGCCGCCGCGAGCACCCGGCGTGAGGCCACGGTCGGGCACGGCCCGGATCGCGCGCTAGGCGGCGGTCGGCGAGCGGATCCGCGTAAGCCATGCCACCACGCTCTTCGCCGAGGACTCTGCGCATGCAATTCGCGTCGTGATCGTCGTGCGGCTTCCAGCGCCGATCAGCCCCCGGCGCAGACCGATCATCCGAGCAGCGCCTCCAGCGCAGGCCCCGACAGCTCGTCCTTGGCTAGAAACCCTCGGGCCCCGGCACGCGCGATCCATCCCGCCGAACTCGCTGCCGTCGCGGCTGGATGTCAGCACGACGGCGGGTCCATCCGCCTGGCTGGTGAGCCGGGTGGCTACGTCGAAGCCATCGATGTCCGGGAGTTGAACGTCGAGCAACACGACCGCCTGGCGCATCGCGGTTGCCGCGGCCAGCCCTGAAGGGCCGTCCTGAGCCTCGCCGATCACCACGAACCCGGCGTCCTCGAGAACGTTTCGCGCGCTGGGTGGTCATCGATGATCAATACGGTCCTCGCCATGCCGGGATTGTCTCGGCAGCCCCGGCATCAAACAGTACGGCTAACCGTACCCCGTGTGTGGGCGGCCCGAACGCCAAGACGCCTGGCCGCCCCACCGAAACACGTCCGGCTGGGTGGAACTCTGCGGGTGTGCTTCAACCCACCCTCAACGAAGGAAACGCCATGCACAAGCACGACCAGCCGCTCTCCAGTAACGGCAAGAAGACCGTCGCAAAACGCTTTGGGCGAGGCCGGATCACCGGCCTCACGCTGATCGCCCTCCTCACGCTTGGGCTCGGCTATCTCCACTTCTCCGGCGGCTCGACGTCGGTCTCGGTGCCGTCGGGCGCGCATGCTGGCCAGTTGACGCTCAAGAGCTGCAACTACAGGACTGAGAACGGCACCTCCGCCGCGGATTGCGGGACGCTCGTCGTGCCCGAGAACCGCCATGATCCGAACTCGCGCCTGATCGCACTTCCGGTCATAGTGATCCGTGCCCATTCGGCCCACCCGGCCGACCCGATCTTCCGCTTGCAAGGCGGCCCCGGCATCACCAACATGGTCTTCCCGGACGCCAGTCGGTTCACCGCCAACCACGACGTCGTGCTCGTCGGCTACCGCGGCGTCGACGGCTCCGTCCGGCTCGACTGCCCGGAGGTGAGCTCGGCAATGGAGGACTCGCGTGACCTCCTCAGCGAGCAGTCGTACCGCGCCGTCGCCGCGGCGTACCGGTCGTGCGCCGACCGGCTCCGCAGCGATGGTGTCGATCTCGCCGGCTATTCGATCCCCGAAGAAGTCGACGACCTCGACGCGGCCCGCCGCGCCCTCGGCTACCACCAGATCGACCTGGTGAGCGAAAGCGCGGGCACCCGGGTCGCGATGATCTATGCCTGGCGCTACCCGAAGAGCATCCATCGCTCGGTGATGATCGGCGTCAATCCACCCGGCAACTTCCTCTGGGACGCAAAGACGACCAACGAGCAGATCCAGCGCTATTCCGCGCTCTGCGCCCAGGCGACGAGCTGTCGTAGCCGGACGCCAGATCTCGCCGCGTCGGTGAAGTCCTCGTTCGCTCACGTTCCCAGTCACTGGCTGCTCCTGCCGATCGAGAAGGGCGACTTCCAAGCCGCCGCGTTCTTCGGCCTGATCAACGAGACCTCCGCCGGCGGCAACTCGATCGCCTCGCCACTAACGATCAACTCACTCCTCTCCGCCGACAAGGGCGACGCAAGCGGCGCGTGGTTCCTGTCGGTGATGGCACGGCTCACCTTTCCGAGCGCGTTCGTCTGGGGCGACCTGGCGGCGATCGGCCGCAGCGACGCCACCTACGCGAAGCACTTCTACGCGTCGGGAGCAAACCGTGGATCGCTGATCAGTGCTGCCGGCAACGACCTGATCTGGGCCGGCGGCAGCCTCGTCGACGCCTGGCCGGCGAACCCGGACGAGAACGAGTACACCCACGTGCAAAACTCGAACGTTCCGACGTTGCTGATCGGCGGCAACCTCGACTTCGCAACGCCGCCCGAGAATGCGACCAGCGAGCTCCTGCCTCACCTCGCGAACGGCCGTCAGGTCGTGCTCTCGAACCTCGGCCACTCCGACGACTTCTGGCCCTACGAACCGGCAGCCGGCACCCGTCTGATCAACACCTACCTCGACACCGGCAAGGTCGACACGTCCCTCTACACCCACAACAAGGTCGACTTCAGCCCAAGCTCCAGCCAAGGCGCCTACGCCGAAGACGGCCTCGGCGCGATGATGGGCTTAGGACTCCTCACGATCCTGTCACTGCTACTGATGTGGCGCCGGGCGCGCAAGCGCGGCGGCTTCGGGCGCAAGGCGAGCGCGATGCTGCGCTCCGTCTACCTGCTGGTGCTCGGCCTCGGCGGATGGTTCATCGGCCTGATCATCGTGCTGGTGGCTTTGCCGACAGTCCCCCTCAACAGCGAACTCATGGCTGTTCTCTCCATCGGCACGCCGATCGGCCTCGGCACCTACTGGGCCTGGGTCAACCGCGACCGGCCGGCCAGGGCCACGAGGATCGGCATCTGGGTCGCGCTGACGGGCGCCCTCGTCGGCGCGCTGCTGGGGTTCAACGCAACAACCGGGATCATGGCGGTCATCACCACGATCGTCGGAGCAGCTGCCGGTGCGAACCTCGGCCTGATCGCCCTCGACGTCGCACGAATCGGCGAGCGGCCGGAGACCGTTCCGGGCGAGCGGCCGGAGACCGTTCCGCCCATCGCCATTCCAGCGGTCGAACACTGACCCCCGGAATCCGTTCGCGCAGAGCATGCGGCGGTGTGCTGGTTACCGCCACATGCTCTGCTGACGTACGTGCGCGCTCGGTGGTCTGAACGACGTCATCAAGTTACGGTGGCGAACACTGCGTTGATGAGGTAATCGGTGGTTGTCATGGCCGTCATGATCTGCTCATGGCGGCCCCGTGTCGTCGGCCCGAGGGTTGGACAACGGGTTGATCTCAGGCCTCAACCCGCGGGTTGACCGCGTCCAGGCTCAGCCGTCCGCAGCACGATGCGGACCTCGTTCCTCAGGTGCGTCTCGCCAACGCCGCGTCACACCTCGTTTCGAAAGGAACGCGCCATTGTCGGCGCGGCTCGCGGACGCTCCGCCTCCGCGATTCCGGATCTGGAACTGATCCATCCCGGCGTCAGCGACCTCAACCGGGAGACCCCGTTTGGCAACAGCACGCGCATCCTCAGCGTCGTCGTCGCGCACCTGCACTGCGCGGATCTCGGGGCTCGGAGCGGCTTGGTGGGTCATCGGCGCCGAGGGCAACGGCTGAGACGCCCTATCCGCGCTTTGCAGGACGCGCATGACCTTGGCCAAGATGATCGTGGAGTGAGCAGAGCAGGGCAGCAATGGATCGGTCATCCGGACTTGGGTGCGATGAGATCTCGAACGGTCGGCGGTCTACAGTGGGTGTTGAGAGGCCAACCCGAGAGGACCAGCCGTGAGCCTGCCCGAGATCGTCAGCCGGGAGGAGTGGATTCGCGCTCGTGTCGCCCTTCTCAAGCGCGAGAAGGCTCTGACAAGGGCGCGCGACGAGCTCGCTGCGGAGCGCCGCCGACTGTCCATGGTCGAGGTCGCCAAGGACTACCGGTTCACCGCGGCCGACGGCAGCTCACGAACACTGCTCGACCTGTTCGAGGGTCGCCATCAGTTGATCGTCGATCACTACATGTTCGATCCAGACTGGGAGGACGGGTGCATGAGCTGCGCCGGCCGGGTCGACCAATACGGGAACACGGCCCACCTGCACGAGCGTGACACGACGATCGCCGTCGTCTCCCGTGCGCCGATCGAAAAGATTGAGCGGTGGAAGCACAAGATGGGGTGGACGTTCCCCTGGTACTCGAGTTACGGCAGTCGGTTCAACTTCGACTACGGCGTGTCGTTCGACGACACCGTCGACGATCCCCGTTACAACTACCGTTCCGCCGACGAGTTGAAGGCCAAGTACGGCTTGGCCGAGCTCCCTAGTGAGCTACACGGAACCAGTGTGTTCCTTCGCGTCGGCGATCGTGTCTTCCACACCTACTCGACCTACGGGCGCGGCACCGAGCAGGTTGGCGGCACCCACTACTACCTCGACATGACGGCCCTTGGCCGCCAGGAGGATTGGGAGGAGCCCAAGGGCCGAGCGGAATCCCTTGGACCGCGCGCCGACCAGAGGGCAGCACCAGCCGCGTCAGGTGGATAGCTCAACGTCGCAGCACGTCAGCCCGTCGCGACGGCGAGCGGATTCCGAGCGTGGCGACAACGGCCACCTGCAGCACCTCCTCGAGCTCCGCGCCTGGGTTGTTCGCCCGGGCCGCACCACGGTACCCGAGCCAGCAAGAATGCAAGGCCAGGCTGCGCCGCCGACCAGCGACCTGCTCCTCGCCAGAGATGCGCATCTCGATGCCCTCGACGGTCCGGCGTTGTGATCGGCTACGCCGGCTGCCCTCCTTTGCCGCGATTGCGGGAGTCGCCAGTGTGCTTGCTGCCGGCCTGACCGCGACGACCCGCAAGCGCGCCTGGCTCTCGCTCGCGTGGAGGAGCAGCCACCCTCGTCGACGCCGACCTCGCTGCCGGTCCGGACGAGTTGGGAGAGCGCTCCCACGACCTCCGCGGGCGCCTGCTCCGCCAGGTGAAGCAGGGACACCGCCGATCGATTGGGCGCTAGCGCGTTCTCATGCAAGCAGCAACGATTCGACGCGGGCGGCGTCGCCGCTGGCAATGCTGCTGTCGGACACGACGGGTCACACCCCGGGGCCGGTGCGCGGCGTCGACGGCGTCGTCCACTGTCGCCCGCTACCGCTCGACGCCTGATATGGAGGGCCGTGTGTCAAGGGTTGCGTCACGACTTTCCTGCTTTCGCTGGTTGGGGTGGGGTGAGATGTGGTCGGCTGGGTGGGTGGCGGTCCGGCTTGTGTGCGCGACGCGGGTCAGACTGATATGCGCGGATTGCCCGGATGGGCTCGCAGGACCATGGTTCGTCGTGGGGAGCCGCTGTCTGAAGGCGAGCGTGGCCGGCGGGGCCGGTTGCTCAGAGGCGTATCGCGGGTTCCCCGCGCGTGCCGGGCCGCCACCGACCCAGCCGACGGGATGATGTTGCGGTGTTTGGGTGGGTTATTCGATCTGGCAGATCGCCCAGCAGAACCCGGCGAGTTCGCGGGCGACGGCGACGGCGATCAGGGTGCGGCGTTTGTTGCGTTGCTCCAGTCGTGTCCAGGTGCGGTACAGGCGGCGCTGCGCGGACCAGGCGATCGCGATCGCCTCGGGTGGCTGGCCATCTTGTCGTTCGGTGAGCGTGGTGCCGATCCGTGGGCGTTTGCGGTAGTGCCAGGCCGCCTCGACCAACAGCCGACGCCCGTGCGTGGAGCCGGTCTTGGTGATCGACCCGAGCCTGCGCTGCTGGCCGGTGCTGGTCTCGGAGGGGACCAGCCCGAGGTAGCTCATCAGCTGCGCGGGCTTGCGGAAGCTGGCGAAGTCGCCGACCTCGGCGCACAACCGGGGGAGTGTCACAAGGTCTGTGTAAGGCAGGAGCGAATGGAGCCTCATGCCTTCAACACAACAGAAGATCCCATTCCAGCGAGCTTGCTCTGATCCGTACGGCGCTGGCGGCGAGCCGCCAGGCGAGCCGCCAGCGCCCCCTGTGAGGGGCGCGAGAGCTGCACGGCCCTTGAGCGAGGAGGTGATCGAGGACGCTCTCGGTCGGGCCCGGCTGGGAAGATCGGTGGCGGGAATGACCGACGATGCGCGTGAGGAGCTGATCGACGCGTTGCTTGATCAGCTCAGCGCCGGGCGCGACGGGCTGCCGGAGGAGCTGCGCGAGCGGTTGCTGGACGGGATGATCGATGAGCTGATCGCCGGTAAGCGGGGCGAGCGCGAGATCCTCGGGCAGGACGGCGTGCTCGGCGAGGTCACCCGCCGGATGGTCCAGCGAGCGCTGGAGGAGGAGCTGACCGAGCATCTGGGCTATCCGGCCGGTCAGGCGCCGCCAGGCGGCGCGGGGAACTCCCGCAACGGCGGGACGCCCAAGACGCTCCTGACCGATCAGGGTCGGGTTCGGATCGACACTCCGCGGGATCGCAAGAGCCACTTCGAGCCGCAGCTGGTCAAGAAGGGCCAGCGGCGGCTGGCCGGTCTGGACGAGAAGATCATCGCCCTGTACGCCGGCGGGATGACCACCCGCGAGATCGAGACCTACATCACCGAGCTGTACGGGCCCGGGGTCAGCCGCGAGACGGTCAGCCGCGTCACCGCCGCGGTGCTCGAGGACGCCAAGGCGTGGCAGACCCGGCCGTTGGAGCAGATCTACCCGATCCTGTACCTGGACGCGCTGATGATCAAGATCCGCGACGGACAGGCGGTCAGAAACTTCGCGTGCTACCTGGCGATCGGGGTGAACCTCGAGGGCGACCGCGACGTGCTCGGGATGTGGTTCCAGCGGACCGAGGGCGCCAAGTTCTGGCTGGCGGTCCTGACCGATCTGAAGACCCGCGGCGTCCAGGACGTGCTCGTCTGCTGCGTGGACGGGCTGACCGGCTTCCCCGAGGCGATCGAGGCCGTCTATCCCCAGGCGTGGGTGCAAACGTGCCTGGTGCACCTCGTCCGCTCGAGCCTGCGGTTCGTGCCCTACAAGGACAAGCGCAAGGTCGCCGCCGACCTCAAGAAGATCTACACCGCCGTCGACCGCGACCACGCCGAGTCAGCGCTCGAGCGCTTCGCCGAGACCTGGGACGGCAAGTACCCGATGATCTCCGCCAGCTGGATCGAGAACTGGGAACGGATCGTCCCATTCCTGGCCTTCCCGCCCGACGTCCGCCGCGCCGTCTACACCACGAACACGATCGAGGCGCTCAACCGCCAGATCCGCAAAATCATCAAGACCCGCGGCAGCTTCCCCGACGAAGACTCCGCCCGCAAGCTGCTCTACCTCGCGATCACGCGCGCCCAACAGAAATGGAGGCACACCTACAACTGGAGCTCAGCCCTCACAGCCTTCCGAATCCACTTCGGCGACCGCATCCCCGACACTGCCTGACTGTTACCGCAAATTCACTGTCACTCATTGACCCACGAAAGAGTAACTGTTACTATCACAACAGCGGCTTACACAGAAAGCGTGACGCCCTCCACAACCCGACCGCGGAGAGCGTGTCGAGTCCTCGCATGCACCGCAGCCGGCTGGACTGCACGCTCCACGGAGAGCCGGGCAGCAGCGCGATGATCTCCCGCTCGAGCTGCTCGCGGCGGTGCACCAGCGCATCGACCGCGCCGCGCGCGTCCAGCAGCGTCGCCTGCGCGGCGGGTTGCTCGAGCGTGAGCGTGCTCAACCACTGCTGGTGTCGCGTGGTCCACGCGTCCCCGTCCTCGAACCGGATCCCGTGCCGCAACAGCAGCTTCGACAGCCGGTGCCGGCAACGCATCAGGTCCACCCGGACCGCCTCCCGGGCACGAATCAGGTCCCTAAGCGCCTCCTCCTCGCGGCCCGGCACGCGGACCGGATGCAGCTTGCCCGCGAGCAGCAACCGCGCGAGCAGCTCCGCGTCCCGGCGATCGGTCTTGACCCGCTCTCCGGACCCGCGCGGAATCTTCGACGGCGCCGCGACCACGCACTGCACCTCACGCCGGGCGAGCTCCCGCGCCAGCCCATACCCGGTCGGGCCCGCCTCATACGCCGCCCGTACCGGACCGGGCAGACCAGCGCAGAACCCGGCCACACGAGCCACGTCCGCGGTCATCGAAAAGAACGCAAGCTCGCCCGTCTCCACGTCCAACACTGCCGCCACGACCTTCGTCGCGTGCACATCCAGACCGACGAGAGTTCTAGCCTTCGCCATGGCCGGTTCCTCCTATGCGGTTCTGGACGCCGCGCGGGGTGCCACCCGCACGGCTAACAAACCCCACGAACGCATCGCGGGGGACCGGCCAATATCTACACACCAGACCGGACGACAACCTCCATATGGTCTGAAAGAGGAGTCTGGCGACGGCCGGTGAGACTGCTGCTCGGTGGTGGATGGAGCCATCTGTCATCCGGGCGACGGGCGGCGGTTGTCGTTCGCGGGGGCGGTCGGCGTTAGCTGGAAGCTGGCTTGGCTTGCTGCGCTTGATCGCCGCCGAGCGGGAGCTCCAGTGCGGCGGGGCTGGCCAGGTCACCCCGGGGGCCTCGAGGTTGAGATAATCCGCAGATGGGGCGGCAGCCGTTGACCTCCCGGTTCCGCTGCGGTGAGACCGGGTTGGTGGGCTGTTTCGCAGTGCGGTCGATCGTCGCCGCGGTCGGGTGATGGTGGGGCGTATTTCATCGCCTCGGTTTGTGGGTCGGGTGGCTGAGCTCGAGGCGCTCGAGCGGCTGCTGGAGCGTGCGGCGTCAGGCAAGGGCGGCGCGATGCTGATCGGCGGCGAGGCGGGAATTGGCAAAAGCCGGCTGGTCGCCGAGCTCGAGGCGCGCGCTGGCGCACCCGAGGTCCTGGTGTTGACGGGAGAGTGTGTGGAGCTGGCCGGGGGTCAGCTGGCGTTCTCGCCGATCATCTCGGCGCTGCGCAGGGTGATGGAGGACGCCGAAGCGCTTGAGGGGTTAGGAGCGCCGCTGCGCTCGGCGCTCGCGGCGCTGTGGCAGGTGGCCGGTGGCAGCGAACACGCGGGCGGTAGCCGCGAGCAGCTGTTCGAGGCGGTGTATCGCGTCCTTGCTCGGCTTGCGGGGCGCCAGCCGGTGCTGTTGGTCGTGGAGGATGTGCATTGGATCGATGCGTCCTCGAGGGATCTGCTTGCGTTCCTGGTTCGCAGCACGCGCCACGACGCGATCGCATTGGTTGTGACCTATAGGCCTGACGAGCTGCACAAGGGCCATCCGCTGCGGCCGTTCATTGCCGAGCTGGAGCGCTCGGGGCGAGCGACGCGTTTGGACCTCGAACGGTTAACGCGTTCGGAGGTCAGCGAGCAGCTGCACGCGATTGCCGGTCATGTCCCCGACGGGCAGGCGATCGAGCGCATCTTCAGCCGGAGTGAGGGCAACCCGTTCTTCGCCGAGGAGCTGCTCGCGACGGCGCAGGTGGACGGCGGAGCACTCCCCACGTCTCTACGCGAGACGCTGTTGGTGCGCGTCGAACGTCTGTCGGCGCCTGCGCGTTCGGTGCTGCGGGCGGCGGCAGTCGCCGGCCGTTCGGTCGACCACCGCCTGCTCAGGGAGGTCGTTGAGGTCGAGGAACCCGAACTTCTTGGCGCGCTTCGGGAGGCGACCGACCATCACGTGTTGGTGCCCGGTGCGGGCGGGATGACGTACGAGTTTCGCCACGCGCTGCTGCGCGAGGCGATCTACGACGACGCGCTGGCGCCGGAGCGGCTGCGCCTTCACGGCGCGATCGCCAAGACGCTCGCCGCGCATCGCGAATACGCCGGAGCGGCGGCGGCGGCGGAACTGGCCCACCACTGGCAAGCCGCCGGCGACGGGCGCCAAGCGTTAGCGGCCACGCTGCCCGCGGCCGCGGAGGCTGAACGGATGCACGCCAACGACGAGGCGCTCGGGCATGTGGACCGGGCGCTGGCGCTCTGGGACCGCGTGACGTTCGTTTAGCACTGCTTCTCCTCTCGTCGGTCATTGTCAAACAGTCCAACTTGGCGGGGAATTACCTGGATTCGTAGGCCTTTTCGCTTGCCGTGCTGGACGTAGACGGCGGGAAGTTCGTCGCGTTGGACCTTGTGCAACACGGTCTGGCGCGCGAGGCCGAGCGCGGCGGCGGCCTCGGCGAGCGGTAGCCATCCTTCGGGCGCGTGCTGGCAGATGCGGGCGCGCAGTTCGGGGGTGATCTGGATCTGCCATGGCGCGTTGGTGGTGGCTTGCTCTCCGATGATGAACCCTTCGCGCAGCCAGCGGTGGACGGTCGCGGTCGAGACGCCGAGCTGACGGGCGGCTTGGCCGACCGTGACGCGGTCGGTGCCTGCGGGCGGCGGGGTGCGGGGTGTGCGCGACGGGATCTTGTGGTGGGCTCGCAGCGAACGGACACGGTCAGCGGTGAACGGGTTGCCCACGCCGGTTCGCCGGCCCTGTCGGGCGAGAATCCCGGCGATCTGAGGATCGGGGTAGTCGACGGCGAGGCGACGGACCAGCTCCAGCGTGTCGGGATCGGTGGCGGCGTGACCGCTGGGCCTGGGCAGTGTCAGCTCGTGTTCGGTAACGGCTCCGCCCTCCCAGACGATGCGCAGCAGCGCGCGGCGGTGTTCGCGCTCAACGGTGACCACCATGTCTGTGATCATCGCCCGGAGCAGCAGCTTGCGGTCGCGGGCGGTGGTGCTCGGCGCGTCAAAGACGGCGCGTAGATCAGCGCCGGCGTGCCGGCACCAGGCGATCTCCTGCTCGGTCAGTGGCTGGGGCCGGCGGGCGCGGATCGCGGCCAGCCGCTGTTCGGCGTGGCTGACATCGAGGAGCGCTCGTTCCCACTCGCGCTCCAGCGTGCGCGCCACCAGCCGGTTCTCGGGCTCGCAGCGGTCAAATTGGCGCTGGGCGCGGTCGGCGGTCTGGCGGGCGCGCTCGAGCTCTAGTTCGGCGGAGCGCACCTGAGCCTGGTAGGTGTCGGTGAGCTGTTGCATCGCGCGCAGGGTGGCGTCGATCGCAGCGGGCGCCAGTGCGGCGAAGACCGCGTCGAGGACCAGTTGCTCGATCCTCTGTCCGCCGATTGACTGGCAGATCGCTGTGCCATACATCGCTTGGGCTTTGGTGCAGCGGTAGCGTGGGGTCAGCGAGTGGCCGCTGTAGCTGACTTGCAGCTTGCGCGAGCAGCGCCCGCAGCGCACCAGGCCCTGCAGCAGCGCCCGCCCCTCCCGTGGCGCGCCCGGGCTGCCGTACCCGCCGGGGGTCAACACGTTGTCGCGCAGCCGCTTCTGGTTGGCCTCCCAGCGTTCGAGTGTGATGTATCCGGGATGATGGTCGGGCAAGAACGCGTGCCACTCCTCGCGCGCGGCGAACACCATGCGCTCGCGTACTACGCCGTCCTCGACGGTGCGCCGCAGCCGCTTTCGTCCATACGCGTAGACGCCCGCGTAGCAGGGATTGGTGAGGAAGTCGCGCACTGCCCCATACGATGCCCGCGCCCACCGGACGTGACGGTCGGTTGATCGCCGTCGCGGCAGGAGTCTTCCCTCGGCAACCAGGCGCAGCATCACCTGTCGGGCGCTAGAGAGCTGGTCAAAGTACGCAAACACCGTGCCGATCGCATCCGCGACCGCCTCATCCGGCGTGATCCGCACTTGCCCCAACTCGTCATAGTCATACCCGGTGGGGAGGGAAATGCGCAGCTGCCCCCTGGCCACCTTGTGCAGGGCCCCCTCACGCATCCGCGTGCGCAGCACGTGCAGCTCTGCCTCAGACATCGTGCCCTTGAGACCCAACAGTAACCTGTCGTTGTGCAGACCCGGGTGATAGACACCATCGGCGTCCGCGATCAGTGTGTTAGTCACGGCACAGAGGTCAAGGAGCTGATACCAATCAGCGTTGCGCCGAGCCAGGCGCGAGACCTCGATCCCGAGCACGATCCCGACCTTACCCAAACCAACATCCGCCACCAGCCGCGCGAACCCCTCCCGGCCGTCAGTGCTCTTGGCTGACACTCCCAAGTCACTGTCAACCACCACGACATCGCCGGCCGCCCAGCCGAGCGCGGCGGCGCGATCGACGAGCTCATACTGACGCGCCAGGCTCTCCGTATTGTGCTCAACTTGCGCCATCGTCGACTGGCGGACATACACATACGCCGCACGCTGGACGTGCGCCCTCTCCACCTTGCCAGTCACTGATCACTCTCCTTACCGCTCGCCATCCGGCCGATGACACTGGCTAGCAACCGCAGCACCCGCTCGCGCGCCTCGACACTCATCATCTCCCACACCCGCGTCGCTCCATCGGGATCGACGGGCAACGACAGCTGCGGGCACGTAGACTTCAACCCACGCATCGGGTTCACCTCCTAGAGTTGGTCGCACTTCTCAGGAGGTGAGCCTATGCGCCGCCGTGGTCGCCACGCGCGGCTCCAGCAGCGCACGCAAGCGACGCACACCATCCACGGAGAGCAGCGCGCCCCCGCCCGCCGAAGACTGGCCCGCGTTCGTCGCGCTCAACGCAACAGTTCCCGCCGATCCGTCGGGCAGACGCACCAGCCAGCACGGCTCCCCGCCGACCGTCCGATGCCCCTCCACGACAAGCGTCCACCCCGCGAGCGGATGCGTCGGCGCGACGACCACCACCTCCGCGGGCACAGATCGGCGCAACTCACGCAGTGTGTGCGCTACTTCGTCGAGGCACCCGAGGACGCGGCCGGGACCGACCGGGTCGAGCTGCTGCTGCGCGGGTCGGGGTTAGCGGAGTTCGCCGGGGACGCGGCACGGGCGCTCGCGCTTGCCGAGCAGGCCCGCGCGACGATCGACGAGTGCGCCGAGCCGCTGCGGGCAGCGGCCGCGGAGGCACGGATCGGCTCCGCGATGCACTACGCCGGTCGTGGCGTGGATGCGATCGCGCACCTGGCGGAGGCCCGGCGCCTGGTGCCTCGGGATCCTCCCTCGATCGCCTACGCCGAGGCGCTCGCGGCCGAGGGGCGCGTTCTCATGCTCATCGGCAGGATGGCCGAGTCGCGCGACCGTCTCGAGGAAGCAATTCCGATTGCCGAGCTGCTCGGCGCACGGGCGGCACAGGTCAGCGCGCTGAACTCGTTGGCGATCATCTACGCCGATGCGGGCGAGCGCGATCGATCGATCGCTGCCGGCCGCGAGGGGCTGCGGATCGCGAAGGAGATCGAGTCGGCGGCCGAGGTGTTGCGCGGGTACCTCAACGGCAGTACGGCGATCTACTACGCGGGCTTGATCGACGAGGCGCTCGCCCTCGTGATGGAGGGAATCAGGGAGGCCGAACGCCTGGGGATGAGCCACGCCCAGGGCGATCAGCTGCGGATGGCGGCCGGCTGGCATCTGTCGCGCATGGGCCGGATCGGGGACGCCGAGCGGATCATCCTGCCGGCCCTGGATGGCGCGACGACCCTGTTCAACGTGGCCGGGTTGCAGAACATTGCCGGGCATCTCGCCGCCGAGCGAGGGGAATTTGACCTCGCCGAGCAGTTGTTGGAGGGCGCCTGGGAGCTGATGCAACGCTCGGGTGGCTTCCAGCTCATCGGCCCCGCCTGCGCTTGGCGCGTACTGCTGCATCTGGATCGCGGCGAGCTGGACCTCGCGCGCGAGCGCCTCTCGGATGGGCTCAGCCTGGTGGAGGGCTCGGAAGGGGACCTTCTGAACTACTACGCGGAGCTGTATTGGCTCGCGGCGCGGGTCGCGGCCGACCTCGCCGAGCGTGCCCGGGTTGCCGGCGGGGGGGACGCCGAAGAGCAGGCGACCGAGACCGCGACAGCCGCTATCGCCGAGTTTGATCGGGTGCTCGGCCAGGCCCGAGGCGACGGGGCGCCGCCGGAGGCGCTCGCGTTCCGAGCGCTGGCCGAGGCGGAGCTGACAAGGCTTCGCGCAGAGCACGACCCGCAGCCGTTCCGCGCCGCGGCCGAGCGGTTCCGCCGGCTGAGCGAACCGCTGCGCGCCGCCTATGCCGACTTCCGCACCGCCGAAGCGATCGCGCTATCGGGAGCACGGGTCCCGGAGACCGCCGCGCTGTTGCGCTCCGCGCTTGATGCCGCGAGCGGTCTTGGGGCGAGGCCGTTCCAGGAGCAGATCGAAGCGCTCGCCCGCCGCACCGGGTTATCGCTCGAGGACGAGCCTGAGCTCGGCGCCGGCGCCGAACTCGGCCTCTCTGACCGTGAGCTCGAGGTGCTCCGGCTGCTGGCCGAGGGGCGCACCAACCGCCAGATCGGCGAGCAGCTGTTCATCACCCCCAAGACCGCAAGCGCTCACGTATCCCACATCCTGATGAAGCTCGGCGTCACGAACCGCGCGGAAGCCGCCGCCGCGGCTCATCGGCTGGGGCTCACCGAGCTTTCAAGTTAAGGCGACGGATTGGGCGGTTGCCCGATGTGCGCGCGGGCACCTTAAACGTAGCTTGGTGGCAGGTCAATTCAAACGAACTGGAGGACACCATGACCGCCACCACCCTCACCTACCTCGCAGCCCAGGAGCACATCAACGAACTGCGCCGCGAGGCAGAGCGTCACCGCCGCCCCGCGGAACTGACAGCTCCCAAGCGCGTCCGTCTGACGATTCCGCGCCTGTTCGCGCGCCGCATCGCACGGGCCACAACGGTTTGACGCCCGTTTGACCGTGCTCACACCCTTGACCAATGACGCGGATGACCGCCGATCCTCACGAACCCGCTGCTGCAGGCGAGCGAGGTCTTCGGGCGCGTTCCCGCCCTGCGCGTGGGAGGAGGGGGATCTGCTCGCGGCTTGTCTTGTCGGGTGGGCCGTGGGGTGAGAGGATCGGCTCGGTTTGGAACTTGGCCTTCATCTGCCGCTGATGGAGTTCGGCGAGGAGGGGCAGTCGTTCGCGCGTCTTAGCGGCGCGGTCGACGCCGCGCGTCAGAGCGGCTTCTGCGCGGTTTCGGCCAACGACCACTTCCTGTTTCAGACGCCGTGGCTTGACGGTGCGACGGCGCTGGCTGCCGTGATCGACCGATCCGGGGCTATGGAGCTGGCGACAACGGTGGCGAATGTCGCGCTGCGCGGTCCCGTGCCCCTGGCAAAGACGCTCGCCGCGTTGGATGTGCTGTCCGATGGGCGGGTTATTGCCGGGGTCGGGCCTGGCTCATCGGAGCGTGACTACGACGCGGTCGGCGTGCTCTTCGAGGAGCGCTGGGAGCGGTTTGACGAAGCCGTCGCGATTCTGCGCTCGCTGCTGCGAGACGAACCGCCACCGCAGACCCGCCGCCACTACGCCTTACCGGGCTCGCCGTTGGCGCCGGCCCCCAGCCGACGCGGCGGAGTCCCGGTGTGGATCGGGAGCTGGGGCTCAGCCGCGGGTCTTCGGCGCGTCGCGCGTTTCGGCGACGGGTGGCTTGCGTCCGCGTATAACACGACGCCCGACGGTTTCAGGGCGGCGAGGCAGTCGCTGTCTGAGCAGCTTGTCGCGCGCGGCAAGGATCCGGATCGGTTCCCGAACGCGCTCGCGACGATGTGGACCTGGATCAGCGAAGACGCCCGCGACGTCGATCGCGTGCTGCGAGAGGTCCTGGCCCCGATGCTCAGGCGCGATCCAGATGCGTTGAGCGACCAGCTCTGCGTCGGACCCGCGGCGCACTGCGCGGAGCTGCTCTCGCGCTACGCGGAGGCAGGCTGCGAGCGCGTGTACCTGTGGCCACTCGGCGACGAGCCGCGGCAGGTCGAGCTCGCAGCGACGACCGTGCTGCCAGCCGTCAAGGCGTGATTCCGGGCGGCCGCGACGCCAGCGTTCGAACGGAAGCACTAGCGGCTGTTCGGGGACATTCCCGAACGCTGTCCAGGCGAGCGTTACGTCGCCTCAGTCGTTCTTGCACGAGAACAGCCACGAGACCGACCGCCGAACGGCCCGAAATGGCAGCCGCCTCCGGACAGTCTGGGCAGCGCCGTAGCGTCGCGCAGCACGGCCTTCCGGTCTGAGAGCGGTCGCCGGGTCGGCGTCAGCGACCTCGGCGGAGCCGGGCAGCCGACCGCATACGCGAGCGCCGCGTCGATGTCGAGGGCGGCTGGCCAGACACGGAATGTCGCCAATGCACTCGCGAAGGCGGGGCTGCGTGTGAGGCGAAAGCGATCGCCGACGGGGCGCGCACGCCGCGGATGCGCGACGAGCGTTACTCGACGAATGTCTCTGCTGGCTTTGCCGGCTAACGAATCCGTTCGCGACGGCGGGTTCGCGAGCGTTCTGAGATCGGATCGAACCGTTGTCGAAGCGTTTTCCTGAGTCGTCGTGGCTCTCATACTTGGGGCAACCTGGTGCGCCGCCGCGCCCCGAGGATGGTAGGTGACGAGAGCGCTTAGGACGAGAGCAATCGAAGCCGGATAGAGGAACACGACGCCGTGCGCGCACGGGCTTGTCGCGCGAGACGGGCGTGGTGCTTTGCTGGCCGACCGGGGCGTCCATATCGCTGCCGCCGTGAACGCCGAGCTCTCGCTCCCGCGGCGGCGCTCGATGGGCACCGAGCGGCTGCACCGATGGCACGGCGTGTCTCGGTGCGGCTTGCCAGCGGCCGTGCGGGTCAGTATCTCGGCGCGAGGGCCGCGTACATGGCGCTGAACTGTCCGAAGGCGACCGCGAACGCTTGGTCGGTGCCGGTCAGGTGCGCCAGCCGCCTGATTCGCGCTGATGAGTCCTCTCCCCAATTGTTCTGGAGGGCTGCGTTCGCGACATCGAGTTCCCGGGGGCCGGTGATGCCGACTGGGTCGATCACCACGATCGTGCCGCGGTGCTCAAGGATGTTCGCCGGCTGGAGGTCGCCGTGCAGGGCGACGACCGGACGGCCCTCTCCCTGTTTGAGTAGCGCCTGGCCGAGTGCTTGCAAGGAAGGTACGTGCGTTACGGCGGCGTCGATGCTCGTGCGCCAGTCTCCGAGTCCTCGCCGGCTGGCGCTCGTGGGTCGGTGAAGGGCGTCGAGGAGGAGCGCTAGCCGCGTGGGCGCGAGCCGCGACGGTCGTCCCGGACGGGCGCGTTCTAGGAGCAACGCGCCCGGTCGATGTGCGAGGACGCGGATCGCCGGGTGCCCGCCCCAGGCGAGCACCGCGTTCGTCTCGGCCGACAGGCGCTGCTCGTTGGCGCACAGCTTCAGCGCCGCCTCGAGGCCGCTCTCGGTGTGACACCACGCCACGACTCCCCACGCGCCTGCGGCTAGCCGCTCATTATCAAGTGACAGGTGCCACTCCTCGCACACAGCATCGATGAGCTCCGGCAGATGCGAGACCCAATCCTCGCCCGCGCACGCCGGGCGGCGCTCAAGCTGTAGCAAGGCGGGAGACTTCAACCGTCGAGGCCGCGCGAGGCGTAGCATCAGGCAGACCAGAACGCCGCTGCGAATTTCGCGTCAAGCGGCCCTGAACCATCCGAGCGAGACCGAACGGCTCCTGTGTGGGAGACAGTCGGCGGCACGTGCCAATCCGACACCGTGCAGGCTAGGACCAGAGGCTGCAGCGAGCACAGCCCGGGAAACGAAGCACTCAGCCGCATGCGACTAATTCTGCATCCCCGCGCGGCGTGTGTCGTTGGCCATCGGGCCAAAGACCAACTCGCCACAGCGGGCGGCTGCCGCCAGGCGAGAGCGATGGTTCGCTTGCCCTCACCCCATCGCAGCGGGGCCAGTTCAGACCGTCGTTCTCACCAGGTCCGCAGCCGACCGGATCACTGATGAGCGGCAGTGCGCTTCACCAGCGATCGAACCCGACCCGGTGGGCGTCAGGCAGCGGTCCCGGCGGCGCGTGCTTCGCCCGGGACAGGAGTGGGTTCGAGCGCGCCGTCGACGATCTTCAAACAAGCGCTTCTCGCCGTCCGTGCGCCGCTGGGCCGGCCATCCCTATGACGACCTTCCGCTAGTTCTGGCCGGGTCGTTTCCGCTCCGAATCGTCGCGCGCGCTATACGGTGACCCCCGCGGTTGCGTTCGGAATGTCGGGCGACCGCGATCCGCGGTCGTTGAGGCGCTCGGGTGGCCGCTGATCGACGGCGTCAGGGACATGGACTGCGTCCGCCGCGACAGGATGCCCGCTGCGCGGGGGCGCGATCCGGGGCGTGGTCACGCTCCGTGGGGACGGTCGGTGCGTAATACTGGTCGCGAAAGGATGCTTTGACCGTGGGCGCCAACGCGATTATCTCTTACGACGGAACTCCGAATGATGACGACGCGCTTGCGCTGGGCAAGATGCTGGCGCGGGCCGGTTTCGCGTTGGCGCTCGCATATGTGCGTCATTCGCGTGAGTTTGACCCGCGCCGGGAGGAGGTGGCCCAGCATGACGCCGAGCAACGCCTGGAGCGTGGCGCCGCCACGTTGGGTGATGCGGAAATCACTCGGCACGTCGTCATCGGTGCATCTACCGGAGACAGCTTGGGGCAGCTGGCCGAGAGGGAGGGAGCGTCGGCGGTCGTGTTTGGCTCGGACTACCGGACCCCATCTGGTCACGTCGAGCCCGGCACGTCGGCTCAGTATCTCCTCGACGGCGGGTCGGTGGCGGTCGCCATCGCCGCCGCCGGTCTGCGGACGCAATTGGACGGCGCGATCAGGTCGATCGCGGTGCCTCTGGCCGGCCCGACGAACGATGTCGCCCGCGAGACCGCGAGCGCGCTGGCCGCGAAACTCGGGGCAACGGTTCGCGAGTCAAGCGCTGAGCCGGCGGACCTGATCGTCGTCGGGTCGCAGCCGGGCGCACCGGCCGGCCACGTCGTGATCGGCGGTGACGTGCGCAACGAGCTGAACAGCGCCCGCAGTTCAGTGCTGGTCCTCGCGGGCGGCGTGCCGCTTCTCCCGTAGGCGCCTCGTCCTTCTGGCACCGCGGCCTGGGCATCTCGCCGACCGTGGCCGCCGCCGCAGACGAGCTCAGTACGCCGGGCGTCGCAGTCCGGCGGGGGTGTACTGTGGCGGGGGGGAGCAAGTGTGGGACTAACCCGGGTCCGCCCGCCGTCAAACCGTGTGACCGTCGGGTCCGGGTTGAATGGGCGGGCGAGGTGCTCGCTGACTCAATCCATGCGCTGCGAGTGCTCGAGATCAGTCACCCGCCGACGATCGACTCCCGCCCGCCGACGTGCGCCTCAGTTTGCTGACCGCCAGCGATGCCCGTCCGACGTGGTGCGAGCTCAAGGGCGAAGCGCGGTACCTGGATGCAATCGTCACCGGGCGCACGCGGTCGCCTGGAGCTACCCAGCGCCCGCCGCGGGCTATGAGACGTTGCGCGACCACGTCGCGTTCTATCCCGGGCGATTGGACGCCGCGTGGCTAGATGATGAACGCGTGCGGGCGCAGTCGGGCGACTTCTACGCAGGATGGGTTACCGGCGATCTGGCCGGCCCGTTCAAAGGCCCGCCCGGCACGCACGCCTGGTAGCGACTCCCTTTGTGTTGAGCTCGCCGCGGTCGCACAAGCCGCGGGAGTCTCCGCCGGGAGCCCGGTCCGAAACTCCGGCCGTGGCTTGGAAACCGGGATCGTCAGCTGGACGTTCACCCGCACGATGTCAACCCACGCCTACATGCCTGGATGGGGTGCCAGGCTGCTGGTCGCCAACAACAGGTCCCGATTGCCAAGCCGCCGACGGCGCGAGTCGTAGGCGAGGCGGCGAGCTGACGATCCCGTCCGTGGCATTGCGCAAGCGGGCTCGACGGCGCGTCCGACGGTCCGGCGCCGCGAAAGCAATAACGCGCGCGGCGCCGGGTCGCCGCGATCGGCGTGATTCAGATGTCGCCTTATGTGCAGGTGGTTTGTGAACGTGCGGTGGTTGCTGGGGATTGACGTCGTTCATATGTGATCGACGTGGGCCGATCGGCTGGCTGGGTTGACGCGTTGGTGATGTACGACCGAAACGACCAAAGGGTCGCGGTCAGGCTGTCTGTTTGAGCGGGATCCAGATCTCGGCGGGGCGGCCGGTGGTGCGGTCGTGCCCGCGGGTGCGTTGGAGGCGGCCGACGTCGACGAGTGTGGTGAGGGCGCGGTCGATCTCGCGGGCTTTCTTGTTGCGGCTGAAGAGGTCGCGGACTTCGGTGCGGGTGATGCCGTGAGCGCGTTCTTTGGCGAGTGCCCAGATGTCGTCTGCGGTGGGGTCGCCGAGGCTGTCGCCGAACACCCAGTGGGTCGAGTCGCGTGCGTAGCGCCAGAGAGCGAGGGCGGCGTCGAGGTGCGGGCGGGTGATCTGCGGTGAGTTGTCGAGTAGGGCGTAGATCAGCGCGAGGCGGATGGTGTGCGCCTCGGCTCGGCCGGTGGCGGCGCCGAACATGCCGGGTTGGGGTGCGGAGAGGTGCGCGTAAGTGTTGCTGTAGCGCTCGCGCGCCTCGGCGTCGAAGGTCAGCTCGCCGCGGGTGCGGGCGTGCTGGAGCGCGCTGGTGAGCTGGTGCTTGAGCCGGTCGAGGTCGGTGCCGCCGAGGCTGCCGCCGAACGGCAGCAGCTTGCTGCGCTTGACGGCGATGAGCAGGAAACGGTTGAAGAACCCGTTGGCGAGCTCGGTCGCGTTGAGGTAGCGCAGCAGCTCGTCTTTGGTGATGTGCGCGACGATCCCGACGTGCGCGGCGCTGGCCCGCAGCGGCGCGTTGCGGACCAGCGATTGCAGGCGTTTGCCGTCCCAGCTGTTGCGCACGACGGGCGAGAGGGTGTTCCCCTCGCGCGCGAGGACTTTCATCACCTGCGCGAACTCAGGCTCGAGGACGAGCAGTCGTTTGTCGGCGGGTGCGGTGGTGTCGTTGTGATCGAGCGGGTCGCGGACCTCGGCGATCAGCCCTTCGCCGCTGGAGAGCCCGGACACCAGCCGGCTGCCGGTGAAGTCCGGCTCCGCGGTGCTGAGGAGGTGTTCGACGTGGTCCCAGCTTGAGCCCTTGCGTCCCTTCCCGGAGGCGCCGACGAGCACGCAGAACTCGTTGGGGTAGTGGCGGGAGGCTTCGATCCGCAGGTGCGCGTGGCGGCCAGCGGCGACACCGAACGCGACCAGGAGCTGGATCAGCAGCGCGATCGGGTCGGCCTCGGTGTGCGGCTCGACCAGTCGCACGAACTCACCGGCTGGGCCGTGAAGGGCGGCGTCGGCGATCGGCTGTGGCCAGTTGCTCACGGCCGGTTCCCGCAACGTGTGGCGAGCTTCAGCTCTCGGATCTCGCCGTGGGCGAGCGCGAGCTCGTCGCGCAGCTGCGCGTTCTCGGCACGGAGTTGTTTGTTCTCCTCGAGCGCGCCGCGGAGCCGTGCGCGGATCGATTCGTCGTTTGCCCGCGGGTGCCGGGGCGGTCGCGACGGGGTGATGTGTTGCTCGTCGCGGAGCTGTTCGATCGCGGCACGCAGCTGCGGGTGGGCGTAGAGGTAGCGGGCGCTGACGCTCGCTTCCGCGGCGACGGCCAGGAACGTGATCGCCTGTCCGCGCCGGTCGAGCTCTGCGATCGCGTGCTGAGCGCGCTGCTCGGCAGCGACGGACCGGGCAGCGGCCGCGCTGCGCAGCGCTGTGGATCGCCGAGTGCTCATGAGCGCTTGCCCGGGCGCTTGGCGTCGCGTCTGCTTGAAAGCTCGTCGATGCCGGCCGGCGCCGACTGCTGGGCGTTGTCGGCGTCGAGTGCGTCGAGGCCGTCGAGGATCCGGCGCAGCGACCGCTCGTCGTGGTCGAGCAGTTCCACGAGCCGGGCGTTCTCGTTCTGCCGTGCGCGTTCACGGAGCGTCTGGGTGTGGGTGAGCTGGTGCTGGTGGACGTGTCGGAACGAGCTGTCGGTGAGGAAGTTCTCGCAGCTCAGGCACGCATTCGGATGCGGGCATGACTGCACCAGCGGCAGCCCGCAGTACCCGTTCGGGAGCGCCTGCTTGGCGCGCGCGATCCGCTCCTTCATCCACGCCGCCTGCTCAAGCGGCCCGTCGACGGGCAGCGCGATCCGCTCACCGCGGACGTTGACGCGCTCGTGAAAGCTCAGCATCTCGCGTTTGACGGTCGCGTCGTCGAGGTGGGCGTAGAGGGCGGTCATCTCGATCGAGCCGTGATCGAGCACCCGCTGGATCACCGACAGCGGCACACCCTCGTTGACCATGCTGCTGCCGAGGTGGTGACGGAACCGGTGCGGGTGCACCCAGCTCGCCAGCCGGCCGTGGCTGTCGCGGATCTCGGCCTTGCGCACGTACGCCTTGACGATCCGCCGTGCCGTCAGCGGCGTGATGTGATGCCCACCGCCGCGCGACGGGCCCCGCATCCCCTCCGGCGGGGAGGGCAGCAGAAAGCTCGTGCCCTCAGGCCCGTAGATGGTGGTCAGGCTCTCCTCCTGGCGGTGCAGCTGCTCGACCAGCGTGGGGCCGATCGGGATCACCGCCTCGCGCCGCGAGGGCGTCACGCTTTCTGTGTAAGCCGCTGTTGTGATAGTAACAGTTACTCTTTCGTGGGTCAATGAGTGACAGTGAATTTGCGGTAACAGTCAGGCAGTGTCGGGGATGCGGTCGCCGAAGTGGATTCGGAAGGCTGTGAGGGCTGAGCTCCAGTTGTAGGTGTGCCTCCATTTCTGTTGGGCGCGCGTGATCGCGAGGTAGAGCAGCTTGCGGGCGGAGTCTTCGTCGGGGAAGCTGCCGCGGGTCTTGATGATTTTGCGGATCTGGCGGTTGAGCGCCTCGATCGTGTTCGTGGTGTAGACGGCGCGGCGGACGTCGGGCGGGAAGGCCAGGAATGGGACGATCCGTTCCCAGTTCTCGATCCAGCTGGCGGAGATCATCGGGTACTTGCCGTCCCAGGTCTCGGCGAAGCGCTCGAGCGCTGACTCGGCGTGGTCGCGGTCGACGGCGGTGTAGATCTTCTTGAGGTCGGCGGCGACCTTGCGCTTGTCCTTGTAGGGCACGAACCGCAGGCTCGAGCGGACGAGGTGCACCAGGCACGTTTGCACCCACGCCTGGGGATAGACGGCCTCGATCGCCTCGGGGAAGCCGGTCAGCCCGTCCACGCAGCAGACGAGCACGTCCTGGACGCCGCGGGTCTTCAGATCGGTCAGGACCGCCAGCCAGAACTTGGCGCCCTCGGTCCGCTGGAACCACATCCCGAGCACGTCGCGGTCGCCCTCGAGGTTCACCCCGATCGCCAGGTAGCACGCGAAGTTTCTGACCGCCTGTCCGTCGCGGATCTTGATCATCAGCGCGTCCAGGTACAGGATCGGGTAGATCTGCTCCAACGGCCGGGTCTGCCACGCCTTGGCGTCCTCGAGCACCGCGGCGGTGACGCGGCTGACCGTCTCGCGGCTGACCCCGGGCCCGTACAGCTCGGTGATGTAGGTCTCGATCTCGCGGGTGGTCATCCCGCCGGCGTACAGGGCGATGATCTTCTCGTCCAGACCGGCCAGCCGCCGCTGGCCCTTCTTGACCAGCTGCGGCTCGAAGTGGCTCTTGCGATCCCGCGGAGTGTCGATCCGAACCCGACCCTGATCGGTCAGGAGCGTCTTGGGCGTCCCGCCGTTGCGGGAGTTCCCCGCGCCGCCTGGCGGCGCCTGACCGGCCGGATAGCCCAGATGCTCGGTCAGCTCCTCCTCCAGCGCTCGCTGGACCATCCGGCGGGTGACCTCGCCGAGCACGCCGTCCTGCCCGAGGATCTCGCGCTCGCCCCGCTTACCGGCGATCAGCTCATCGATCATCCCGTCCAGCAACCGCTCGCGCAGCTCCTCCGGCAGCCCGTCGCGCCCGGCGCTGAGCTGATCAAGCAACGCGTCGATCAGCTCCTCACGCGCATCGTCGGTCATTCCCGCCACCGATCTTCCCAGCCGGGCCCGACCGAGAGCGTCCTCGATCACCTCCTCGCTCAAGGGCCGTGCAGCTCTCGCGCCCCTCACAGGGGGCGCTGGCGGCTCGCCTGGCGGCTCGCCGCCAGCGCCGTACGGATCAGAGCAAGCTCGCTGGAATGGGATCTTCTGTTGTGTTGAAGGCATGAGGCTCCATTCGCTCCTGCCTTACACAGACCTTGTGACACTCCCCTCGGCCTTGCGCACGTACGCCTTGACGATCCGCCGTGCCGTCAGCGGCGTGATGTGATGCCCACCGCCGCGCGACGGGCCCCGCATCCCCTCCGGCGGGGAGGGCAGCAGAAAGCTCGTGCCCTCAGGCCCGTAGATGGTGGTCAGGCTCTCCTCCTGGCGGTGCAGCTGCTCGACCAGCGTGGGGCCGATCGGGATCACCGCCTCGCGCCGCAGCTTCACGTTGACGTAGTGCAGGTACGGGTGGTTGTCTGAGCCGATCACCAGCGCGTCACGGGACAGCGTCACGATGCTGGAGACCCGCAATCCGGTGAACGCCAGCAGCAGGATCACGGTGCGGTGCTGTTCACACGGCAACAGCGCCAGGTTCGCCGGGTCGATGAACTGCTCGAACACCGGCGCCTCGATCCCGCGCGGCAGCCGCCGAGAGCGGCTGTGTGGAACCTCGCCGACGTGGATCACGGCCGTGCGCGGCAGCCCCGCCAGCCCGTCCTGCCACTGCTCCTCCAAGAACAGTCGCACGGCGGTGACCCGTCCGGCCTTGCTGCCCGCTGCCAGGCCGCTTGCGCGGATCGCCAACATCCAGTCCTCGAGCACCGCCCGGGTGATCCCCGAGGGTGAGCTCACCGCGGGCGCACGATCGGCAAGCCAGACGCTGAACGCTCTCACGTGCTGCACGTAATGGGACATCGTGCTCGGCGCCCCGCCGGCCAGAAGCCGCGCCCGTGCCCACCGCTTCGCCGCCTCTTTGAACCACGGCTGTGGGATCCCGGCGAACAGAATCGACCCCGCGCGCACGCTGCTGTGCAGATCGCTGTGCGGCATCTCGCGCAACGGCCACCGGTCCGATGCCCACAGCCGCCCCCACCCCTCAGGTGCGCGTCCACCATCGATCGCTTCCAGTGGCGTGGCGGTCATAGGAGCAAGTCCGCCACCCGGTCAAGCACCCCGCGGTCGGACAGCACGCGGCGGAGATCCTCCGCGGTCAGATGCGTATAGATCAACGTCGATGACGGCGAGCTATGCGTCAGCACCGCGCCGATCACCTCAAGCGCGACACCATCGCGATACGCCAGCGTCGCAAAGGTATGACGAAGCTGATGAACGGTGAAGTGAAACCCGACCAGCTCCCGCGTGCGGCGCACCAGCTCGTTGACCGACGAGTAACTCAGCGGCCGGCCGATCTCGCCCTTCCACAGGTTCACGAACACAAAATCGGACTCCAGCGCGCCGTATTCCTCGTGCATGTAGTCAGACCACAGGCGGATCAGCTCGCCCGGGACCGGCACCGACCCCCGCGCGCCGCCCTTCGACCGCGCCCGTCCGCTGCCGCCCTCGCGCGAGACGATCTCGATCCGCCGCTCCCACGAGACGACATCCTCATGCCGCAACCCCAACGCCTGCCCGACCCGCATCCCCGTCGACGCCAACAACGCGAACAAGAACCGGTCACGCAGCCGCTGCTGGCAATCGATCACCGCCGCGACCTGCTCCAAGCCGAGCGTCCGCGGCAGCCGCTGACGCTCGGGCAGCCGCACCGGCCGACCACGCGGCCGCTCGCGCGAGATCCCGCGCAGAAACGGCTTGAACCCGCCGCGGCCTGAGCGCGTGCGCACCACCAGATCCCGCGCCAGCTCGTTCCCATGCCGCCCGTGGAACTCGTAGAACGACATCACCGCCGCGAGCATCCGGTTCACCGTCGACGCTGAGCGCTTGGCCGCCTGCTCTGAGAGCACCAGCACGTTCTCCGCCGGCCGCCGCGCCCACGCGGCGAACTCGCCCAGCTCCACGACCGAGACCCGGTCCCACACCAGGCCGCGCCCATCGAGGAACGACCAGAACAACCCGAGGTCCCGCGCGTACGCCTCGACCGTGTTCGGCGAGCGCTCGATCCCGGTCAACCAACCAAGGAACTCATCGATCACCTCGACCACACGCCCGTCCGACATCTCGATGCCGCGACGTCTGTCGATTCGCGGCGGGCGATGCCCGGATAGCGATCGTCGGACTCGATCACCGGCACGATCGCGTCGGTCGTCCGGACGCCCGCTAGCGCCGCTACAGCTTTGCCACGATCTGGATCGTCAGGGCCAGCCCGGTCGCGCGATCGCTTCGGCCGGACCCGGGCGCTGCACGTGTGCGGTGTGAGCTCATGCATGTCGGCAGCGCTGCATAGGCAGGGCGCCCTCCGCGCCGGTCCTCGTCCGGCCTGGTTTCGGCGATCGGCATGATCCCAGCCGCAACGGGGATGAGCGAGGTCGCAAACGTGCCTCTATGAAGCTGCCGCACTCGAGTTGCTGAGCAGGCTGACGCGGTCGAGTGCGAGCTCTCGGCTTCCGGTGAGCCGTTCGCGGAGTCCGGGCGGCTGGGCCGGGAGCGCGAGCGCCGCCAGATCGCGGTGATGGATGTCGGCCTCGACGCGAAGAACACGTGGTCGCGGCCGGCGTAGTACCAGTGCTCGCGGTGGCCGCCCATGACCCCGATCCTGCCGGTCATGAGCTCGTCTGCCTCGCGCGCGCAGGCGAGAGCGGCGTGGTTGTTCGGGCTGACGAACACGACGGCGGGACGGGTGCCCTGGGCTCGGTAGCGAGGATGGGCCAGGCTCCAGCCGCACAGAAACGCGTCGTAGGCGAGGAACTTCTCGCGGTTGTAAGAGGGGCGGGCGGTGAGATCGATCTCGACGAGCAGGTCGAAGGTGAGCTTCAGCGGTTCGATGCGGAGTTCGAGTGAGAGGTCGGGTTTGATCTCGGTGAACGTCTTGAGGTCGAGGTCGATGATTGCCTGTCCGTCTGGGACCGGGATCTCGTTGAGCGTGATCGGGTGGCGGCGTTGTCCTTGGCCGACTTGGGGAACGGGGTAGCGGCCGGTGGCGTAGCGGGGTGTGCGCCAGCGGTCGGTGGCCAGGTCGCCGACGGTGCGGTGGAACTCGATCGCCCAGCCGAGCGCGTGGAGGTCGTGGGCGAGCCGGCCGGCGTGGGGTTGCTCGATGGGCTTCCATTCGCGTTTGGGGGAGATCGCCGGGGCGGGCTCGCGCTGCTGCGCGACCTGGAGGCCGCGGCGGGTCAGCGAGTGCAGCAGCGGCGGTTTGCCGTCGTTGGATGTGTGTCCGTGCAGGCCGGTGGTGTGCCGCGCGATCAGTCCGTGGCGGTAGAGCTTGACGAGGCGGTCGAAGACGGTTCGGGGCGCGCGGCCGGGGAGCGCGGCCCGGCGCGATCAGGGTCACGGGCGCGAAGCCGACGCGGTCGAGCAGCGCGAGGATCGTGTAGTCCTCGTCGTAGAGCCTTGGGAGGCGGTTCGCGCCGTCGAGCTGGTCGGCGGGGCCGATCTCGTTGATCCGGTCAAGAAACGCGAGCTCGCGCAGCGTGTCCGCGACCGGCCGATCGGCCTCGGTCGGGGAGACCCCTGTGTCCGGCAACCGACCACCCGACGCACGGGGCTCTTTGCGACGTCGGTGGCCCTCGCCGAAGGAGCCTCGTAGTCGACCTGGACCTCGTGTTTGCGTGGCCGATCCGACGAAGGCTGGCGATCGCGGACTTGTTCGGCCGCGGGCGTCGCCAGCTCCGGCGTGTGCGGTTGCTGGGGTGCGTCCGCGGCGGCGTCGTTCGACGTCTGCGTCGGCTCGGCCTCGGCTGGGTCCGAGTGGCTGTCGAGCGTGGATGCGAGCTGCTCGGGATATGGCCCGACGCGCTCGGCCTGGGCGACGAGGTGCTCCTCGGCCCATTCCTCGCCGACGTCCGGCAGCGGGTAGGTCTTCCCCATGAAGCTCGGCGCCCGGGTGCCGTTGGCTATCCATGAGGCGAGGCAGTAGTAGTTGGGGAAGTTGAGCGCCTGCTCGGGCGTGACGCGCAGACGCGCGCGAGAGTCGGGGTCGTCGCGGATCATCGTCGAGTACACCGCCATCGCAATCCGCGTGGCCTGCTCCGCATCCTGGGCGTCGCCCATCCGGAACAGGAACCGGCTCTGGAGGAGGTTGAGGACGCCCTTGAGGATCTTCTGCTGGTGCTCTGAGGCGGAGCCGAGCTGGGCGAAGTACTGCAGCCCGAAGGCGGGCTCGAGGCCGGCGGCGCGGTGCGTGGCGATCTGGTCGACGACGTTCTCGCCGCTGGCGACGTAGTGCGCCTCGTCGACGAGCAGCGGCACGCGGGGGCGTTCGGCCTCGGGTAGGTGGACCTGGCGTTGGAGCTGCGCGTGGAGCATGCGCAGGATGAACAGCATGCAGGCCTTGCTGTTCTCGGTCCCGATCGCGCCCATGTTGGCGTCGACGATGAGGATGTCCCGCGCCTCGATGATCTCTCGCAGTGGTACGTCGCTGGGGTGGTTGAAGAACCGTCTGAGCGGCGGGACGCCGGTGAGTCCGGAGATCTTGTTGCGCGGCGCGTCGAGCCGTTCGGCGACCCGGCTTGTGGCCATTCGTAGGTCGTCGGGCAGCTCTGAGCGGAAGAATTCGGCGGTCTGGTCGAGGTCGGGTTGGTCGGCGCAGGCTTCGGCGACGGCGTTGCGGAATTCGTCCTTGGCTGGCCGGAGCAGCGTGTAGACGTCCTCGAGCCGGGCGCGCCGCGCCTGCTTGTTGGCGATGGCGATCGCTCCGATCACCGCGTGGTAGAGGTAGCGGCGGGAGGACTGGTAGATCTGGTTCTCGTTGATGTCGAGCAGCGCGGCGACGACGTTCTCGGCGATCTGGGCTGCCTCGATCGCGAGCGGCCGGTCGCCGATCAACCGCAGCGGGCTCATCCCGAACGCCGGCCGGCCGAGATCCAGGAACCAGACCCGCTTGCTGCAGTCCGGCGGCGTCATGCGCAGACAGACGCGCGAGAGCTCTGACTTGGGGTCGATCACGATCGGCGCCGCGTCCTCGTCCTCGATGTCGTTGAGGTAGAAGGAGAGCAGCGCGCTCGTCTTGCCCGTGCCCTGGCCGCCGATCAGCAGCGCCCCGTACTTGCGGTCAGACGGATGGATCAGCACTTCTGCGTTTTCGGCTCGGAGCATCGGATACAGCTCCTCCGAGCTTGGCCCGCCGTCAGCGGTCGTGACTGCCCGCGAGTTCATGACGCCCCGCGCTCGCCGCTGCCTCGATTCTGCGGGCTTCGCTGGGACGGCGGCTATCGGCCGGCGGCGGCGGTTCGAGCCGGTCGGGGTCCGAGCGGCGTCGGCGGCTGCCGCGGACGACCT
>CAVVTO010000012.1:0-1045579 GCA_963751185.1 uncultured Solirubrobacterales bacterium | reverse complement strand
ATCAACGAGATCGAGCGTATAGAGGTCACCACGAACCGCCGCTCGGGAATCGAGGAGGATGACCAGGACCCGGCGACCAGCCAGGACATGCAATTCAGCATCCCCTATCAGGTCGGCGCGGCCCTATCGGGACAGCCCAGAGGCCCGTACTGGTACACCGTGGCGAGCGAGGCGGCCAAGCGCATCGCCGCGAAGACATTCCTCTCGTTCGACGACGAGTGCGGGCGGTTCTGGGAAGAGAACCATCGTCAGATGAGCAAGGTGAGCCTCACAACAACCGCAGGAGACACGTATCACGCGCAGGTCGAGGACGAGCGCCGGTTGAACAGCTCATCTGAGCTGACCGACAAGTTCGACGAGGTCACGAAGCAGGTGATCTCCGACGACGCGGTCGCGCAACTGCGAAGTGCGGTCTTCCAGCTCGATCGCGCCGACTCGATAGCGGACCTCACGACCGCGCTGAGCGCGCCGGTGGTGGAGTCGCGGGACGTGGTTGCGACCTAGCGATGACGTTCGGGCAACTCCTCCGGCTGCTGCTCGAAGGCGCGGAGCTGAGCGCGCTTCTCTCAGTGATCGTGATCGCGATCAGCACCGTGTGCGCGTTGCCGCTCGCTCTCGCGCGCATGACTCGAGGCCCGCTGGCCTGGATCGTCGCCGTGTACGGCTGGATCTTCAGGGGGACGCCGCCGCTTGTGGTCCTATACCTGGTCTTCTTCGGGGCGCCTGTGATCGGGATCCTGATCGCGCCGTTTCCGTCGGCGATCGTGGCGCTGTCGCTCGTGAACCTCGCCTACCTGATCGAGGTCTTCCGGGCAGGGATCGGGGCCGTACCCCATAACCAGCGGGAGGCGGCCAATGCATTAGGTCTCAGCGGGGCGAGGACCATCAGGAGGATCGTTTTGCCGCAAGCGGTGGCCATCATGATGCCGGCGTACGTCACACAGACGACGGAAGTCGTGAAGAACACGGCCCTGGCATCCACGATCGGGGTGGCCGAGCTGATGGGTCGGACCAACTCGGCCACGGCGCTGCTGAATCAGCCGTTCAAGGTGTTCACGATCGCAGCGGTCATCTACATCTTCATGAACAGCATCGTGATTGCCGCAGGCGCGGTGATCCGCAAGCGGCAATGGGTGTGAGGCGCCCCTCGTAGCAAATGGATCTCTCGCTTGTCAGCCACTACTCCTCGATGCTCGCGCGGGCGGGTGTCACCACACTAGTGCTGTTCGGAAAATCGCTCGTGCTTGCCTGCGTTCTCGGGCTGATCATCGCCTGCCTACGTGTCTATGGTCCGCGGCCGGTATCGAGAGCGTGTTTCGTGTACAGCTGGTTCCTGCGTAGCGTGCCTCTGCTGTTACTGCTGTTCTACGTCTTCTACGGACTGCCGGCGCTCGGGGTTCAGGCATCCCCGATGACCGCCGCGGTTCTCTCGCTCGGCATTACGTCCAGTGCGTATATGAGCGAAACGTTTCGATCAGGCCTGCTGGCGGTGCCCAAGGATCAGGTCGACGCGGCCCGGTCGCTCGGGATGCCATTCAGGCGCATCATGAGGCGGGTGGTGGCGCGCCAGGCGGCAGTAGCCACGATCCCACCGTGGACCTCGAACGTCGTGCTGCTCCTGCAGGGGACATCGCTCGCGAGCCTTGTGACGATCCAGGAGATCACCGGCGTCACGAATGGGCTGATCAGCCAGACCTATAAGCCGTTCGGGTTCCTCGGCGCTGCCGCCGCGTTCTATCTCGCCGTCGGCGGCGCCTTGATCCTTCTGTCGTTCGCAGCGGAGCGGCTGGTGGCCGGAAGCTGGCGTGCCGGTGTCGAAGAGCCGGAACGGCACGCTACGCTGGGGCTGCGCCGGCTTTGGAGCTTCCGGCAGCTCGGAAGAAGCACGCCATGAGCTGCCGCCCGCGCGGGCCAGATCACGAGATCCACTTGCGTTAGAAGATGGAAGGGCGGAGCCTGATTCGCGGCAAGTGTGTCGTCACCGGCATCGCCGCAGATGGCGCCGCGTCGGTGCTCGACGCCGCCGCGGTGTGCCAGGAAGATGGCATCATCGTCGAGGTAGGCCCGTTCCGCGCACTCGCGCGAAAGCATCCGGACGCCCGGGTACTCGGCTCGGACCGATCGGTCGTGATCCCCGGACTAGTGAACGCTCACCACCACGTCGGTTTGACACCGCTGCAACTCGGCTCGCCCGACTATCCACTCGAGCTGTGGATCGCGAGCCGTCTCGGCGCGCGAGCCGTCGACCCATACCTCGATACTCTCTATTCGGCGTTCGAGATGATCGAGTCCGGAGTCACGACCGTCCAGCACATCCAGGGGCGTCTACTTGATCCCGCGGGCGAGGGCCAGGGCACCATCGCCTCCGTGCTCCATGCGTACTCGGATGTCGGCATGCGTGTGTCCTTCTGCGTGAACCTTCGCGATCAGAACCGCTTGGTGTACGAGTCGGATGATGCCTTCCTGGGACGGCTGCCGGCGGAGCTGGCCGCGCAGCTCGAGCCGCTCCTGCGTGCGCAGGAGGTATCCCTTGCTGATCAGCTGAAGTGGTTCTTCGCCGAGCCCCTGCGGATCACCGGCGCAAACCGGGGCGAGCGAGTGCGGGTGCAACTCGCGCCGGCGAACCTTCACTGGTGCTCCGACGAGGCGCTTACGGCGATCGCGAACCACGCCTCGGATGCGGGGGTGCCAATGCACATGCACCTTCTCGAGACGGCGTATCAACGTGAATACGGTCGCAGACGGAGCGGCGGGGGCGTGGTTCGACACCTGGCCGAGTTCGGAATGCTCGGCCCATCGATGACGCTCGGTCACGGCGTGTGGCTGAACGACGATGACATCGACCTGCTCGTTCAGACCGGCACGATGGTCTGCCACAACCCGAGCTCCAACCTCCGCCTGAAGAGCGGCATCGCGCCCGTCAACCAACTGCTCAGTCGGGGAGTGCCGCTGGCTCTGGGCATCGACGAAGCCGGTATCAACGACGATCGGGACATGTTCCTGGAGATGCGATTGGCTCTGAACCTCCATCGAGCGCCGGGGATCGAGTCGATGGCGCCGACCGCCACGGAGGTCTTCGGCATGGCGACCGAGAATGGCGCACGGACAACCGGATTCGCCGGGCTCGTGGGGCGGCTCGAGCCCGGATACAAGGCGGATCTCGTCCTGATCGACTGGGATCAGATCGCGAAGCCGTATCTCGACGAAGGAGTCCCGACTGTCGACGCGATCGTGCGGCGCGCGAAGATCTCGGGCGTCCAGACGGTGGTCGTCGCAGGCGAGATCATATTTGCCGATGGGCGTTTCACGAAGGTGGACAAGGCCGCGGCGATGGCTCGGCTTGAGGCAGACCTGGCCTCGCCGCTGCCTGAGGAAGTTCAGCGTCGCCGCGCGATGAGCCGGGCGCTGCTGGCTCACATTAGGGCGTGTACGCGGACTGGTTCGGCCACCCAAAACGGGTGGGAGCAAACCGTTGGTGACGGGAATAGTTCCTGAACACGCGTCCGTGCTTGCTCGAGATCGACGGCTCACCAAACGGCCACGACCCCCGCCGGGCTTGAGCAGGGCAGCGACGATGGCGTCGACGGGACCATTGGTTTCGACGGCGAGCACTCGTACCCCGCCGCCGAGCCGCGTGATCGCTTGGCCACGCACTCAGCCGTCGTGCCGACCACTGCATGGCCCGGATGATGCGCAAGTCGAACCATGCGAGGTCGCCGTCGGACGCCGCGCGATTGCTTTTGTAGGGCGTCTGACTATTGGTTCGCCACGTTTCCAATCACGCGGATCGAGTCGGCGGCACGATCGCATTCGCGTCTCGTGTCGCCGCCGCGGACGTCGCTTCGGCGACGATCCGCTCGCGGCGACTGGAGCTCGGTGACCGCGAGGTCCGCGATCGCGCTCGCCCGGTATGCGACTGGTCGATCCTGTGGAGGCCAGCGCGGCGATCAGCGGTGTGATTCCCGTGCGGCGACAAACCTGGGGCGCGGCGAGGTTCCGGCGCGGACTCGTAGCGCCGGAAGCAACCGGTCAAGCGACACGATCAGGACGTCGTCCTCGACGCGCTCCAGGCTCCTCGCGCTGACGACGCACAGGACCGCCAGCGCGCCGGCGCGGCACCACCGCCGACGGTAGCGGCAAAGCCATGCCGCCGTCTCGCGGGTGTTGGCGAGGTGGCGAGCGTGAAAGGTTCGGGTCTTGGTCTCGATCGCGAATGAGGTTCCCGTGGGTGCGATTGCGACGCTGTCGATATCGCCGTGTCCGCGATACGGCAGCGAATGGTGAACTTGCCAGCCCTCTGCTTTGAGCGCTGCGAGCGCTGCGCGCACCGCGTCCTCGGAGCGGGCGCCGACGCGGCTGCGGCTCGCGAGGCGGAGCCACCGGCGCGTGTCGAGCACGCTGGCGATCGTGACGAGCACGAGCACGCCGGCAAGCGCGGGCGCGCCGATGCCGAGGGCGATGATCGCCAGCGCGCCGGCCCCGATTGCTATCGCGCTGCTCGCGACGGCCCGGCGTAGCCGCCGGTACTGCTGGCGGCGAGGGAAGCTCGATCGAATCATGGAGGAGAAGCTGGCATCCGAGGCGGACGAACCAGCGCCATCGCCGCCCCAGAAGCCGGCGTGGCAGCCTACCCGAGAACGGCCCACCAGCCGATTGCTGGGTGAACGCCGGCCGCTGGGATCGTTGCGCCGCCCGACCGTGCCGTCTCGCCGCTGTCCCGGCTGGCGAAGCCCATGCGCGTCACCCTCGTCCGCTCGATCGGCGGCAGGGGCTTTGGTCCCTTTGCGCGGTACTTCGTGCGCAGATGAGAACGAGCCGCGCAGCGACGCTCCAGATCTGCGAGCCAACCATTGGGAGGCTCATGGCGAGACGGCTGCCAGGGCGTGCCGTGGACTCCACGACGCCCGGCTCGCGTGCGCCAGGGAGCTCTCCGACGTGCTCGACTCGCCACGCATGAGGGAGGCTGCCGTCTGCCGCGACCGCCGAGCGGCTCAGCCTATCCGAACCTCGGAGAATGCGATGGGTCGTGTTAGAGGGGGCGGAACCGCCGAATCGGGGATCGCCGCCACCCGCGGTGACGCAACTGCGGCGGTGCACGTTCGCTGCATTCCAACGCCTGGTGCGGCACGGCGGCTCGGCGACGGCCGCGGGGGTAGCTCGCCGTGAGCCGTACGGACGACGCCGCTGACGCCGATCTCCCCGCTGCGGTTCCGGCGGTCGCCCGCGAGAACCCGCCGATGACTCGAGGACTGCTCAAGACCGAGGAGGTCGCATGGCTGCTCCGGGTCGACGTCGAGTGGGTTCGGGCGCATCGAGTAGCGCTGGGCGCGGTGAAGCTGGGCGACGGGCCGAAGGCGCATCTGCGCTTCCCTCGCGAAGCCGTCGACGCCTATCTCGCAGCAAGGCGCGTAATCGCCCCCGGGTCCGGTGAACCAGCGCCGGCGCGCAAGTCGCGGCGGCCGCGTCGCGGCGCTGCGCCCGCGCCGGCCCTGCGCGCGGCCGGCGAAAGGGTGATCGATTGGTAGTGGCCTACGGCTCGGCGCGGCGGGTGCGATCGGTCCCGTAGAGCTCGTAGCTGAGCTTGGGCACAGGCCCTCGGCGGGCGCTGACGTCAGCGTAGACCTCGAGCGTCAGCGCCGAATCGGCATGACCGACCTGCTTCTGAACGTATGGTGGGCTTTCCCCGATCTCGAATAGATGGGTGATGAACGTCCTTCGCGTGACGTGAGGGTTCAGTTTGGCGGGCCAGTTGTCGGTGAGCTTTCGGTCGCGCGCCAGCGTCTGAGCGAGTGCAAGCGATCCGTACCACACGTCCTCGCGCATGTTGTTAGGGCTCTGGGGCGTGTTGTTCCGCGTCGCGAACACGGGCGAGTTGCCGGGCGCGTCCATGCGGAACTCGTCGAGATGCGCGTACAGGATGGGGCGCAGCCCGTAGACGATGTTGACCTCGCGCACGCCGGTCGGGGTCTTCGCGTCTGGGATGTGGAGGATGTGCTCCGAACGGCGCACGCCGCCGACCAGCAGCGAGCAGGCTTCGTCGATCCGTAGTCCAGAGAGCAGCAGCGTCGCCACCAGCGCCTCGCGGCCGACGTGCTTGTGGCCGCGGAATGCACGGGCATCCAGCATGCCGGCCGCCTCGATCACGAGCGCGACCTGGCCGATCGTGAAGTGGGCCTTGACAGGACGGGGCACCTCCAGCAAGAGCCCCGACAGGCGCAGCCTGTCGGTCATCTTCGGTGCGTCGTGAAACACGTGCGCGTAATCGAGCACGGCGTACAGCGCGTTGATCCCTCGGTTCAGACGGCGGGGACCGTACGGTCGTGGCAGGCGCCTGCCTCGCCGGTCCACGCGCGCGCCCGTCTCCCAGAGCTCTCGCAGGTCGGCCGAGTGCCGTACCTTGGCGGCGATCCACCGCCGCACGTTCTCCGGTGTCGCATCCTCTGGCAGGCGTTCGCCCCAGTCGGGGATCACGTGCTGCTCGAGCAGTTCCTTCTGCTGGCCGGCCTTGACGCCCTTGCCGAGCGTGTGGCGGTGCTCGAGGTAGGCGTGGGCGAGCTGGGCGATATTCAGCCGTGGCGCGAGGATGCCCGGCGCGGGTGGCGAGGGGGCGTTCTCGGGCGGAACCCAGACGCCGCGCTTGACCTGGTAGATGATGTTGTCGAGTTCTTCCCGAGCCCGTCCCTCGGGCCACGGCGGGTTGTAGCCGAGCGTCACCTTGCGCGGCTGCCCGTACGCGCGGAAGCGCGCCACCCAGGCAACCGTCAGGCCGTCGCTCAGGGGGCGCGTCTCGAGGCGTCCGGTGAGTGGTCTTCCGCGTCCCACGATCGGACCCGAAAGGTACCGATTTTGTGCCCTTTTGTGGCTCCGGGGCGAGGTCTTTGGCCCGCGAAGGTCCAATGAACTCGGCACATCGATCGGTTCCTGGTCTTTGCTACAGCTTCCGTAGACCGACGCTCTATCCAGCTGAGCTACGGGCGCCCGCTGCTGTCAGCGAATGCATCATCGTAGCGGCCAACCACCGATTGGAGCCCGGCCCGGTTCCCCTTAGGAATGCGGCGGGCGGGTGGACGGCCCTACCGTTTCGGCCAGCCACTTCACGAGGGGGCGCGCGGCCCGGAGCTCGGAGCGCACGCGCTCATCGCAGGCCGGCTCGTGCAGCCAGGACTCGAGTGGGTGCCGGCGGGAGACGGTCAGCTGCTTGCGGCGAAGGTGCTCGACACGAGGATGGTCGGCCGGGTAGCCGCGCGGCACACGCTTCAGTTCGGGCTCAGCGGCCATAAGGCCTCCCCGCCGGGCCGTGGCCAGGCCACGCACGAAGCCGCGGCCGCGGCGCTCGTCGTCGACTGCGGCGCGAAAGCGCTCGAGCTGGTCCGCCGCCGGCCGCCACAGTCCGGCCGCGACGAGCAGACCGTCGAGCGAGAGGTCGACGTAGTAGCCGCCGGTGCCGCCGTAACCGATGGCGACCCCGAGGTGCTCCTTGAGTGGCGGGCCGGGCCGGAAACGGACGTTGTTGTAGGGACGGAAGAAATGCGGGGCCCCTAGGTCGCTGAGCTTGTCGGCCAGCTCGCGCGCCGGTGCCACCAGATGCTCGTCGTAGCGGCGGCGATTGGCCTTGAACCACTCTGAGTCGTTGTTCTCCTCGAGCTCGCGCAGGAACTCGAGTGCCTCAGGCGGCCACACGATCCCCAGGGACGTCGTAGCGAGCCACCGTGAAGGCGACCAGTATCGGCACGTTTACCGCGAACACCGCGAGCGACAGTGTCAGGACGACGAGGGGCCCGCCGCTGGTGTGGTTGCGCAGGAATACGTACTCGAGCATCCCCGCGATCACCACGTAGGCCAGGAACGACCACTTGGCGATCTGGAAGAACCGTTGCCAGGCAAAGTCGCGCACCCGCGAGAGCAGGATCATGTTGATGGCCAGGACCACCACTGACGCCGCGAGCAGTGCGAACGCTGGCCCCAGCGGAACGTGGCTCGGGAGATGGGCAGTCAGGTAGATCCCGCCGGCGATCACGAGCCCCAGGGAGAGCATGCCGAGCTGCGTGACCGGCGGAAGGCGCTGCTCCTTCATCCCGACGCCAGCTTGGTCATGATCACGAGCGTCGCGACCTGCATCACGCCAAGGATCCCCGCGCAGTAGATGAAGCGCTTCATCAGCTGCTCGATCACGTGGGGGTTGGGGCGAGGCTTCTTCAGCTCCACCAGGACCGCGATGTTGGCCGGCTCGAGCAGTCCCAGGGCGAGCACCGCCATCACCCCGACGACTATGTAGCTCGCAACCACCCAGCCGTGGTTGGCCGAGATCGAAAGCACGTTCCCTGTCTTGAGGCCGAGCTGCCACCCGGCGACAAGCGTCAGCGTCACGACCGTCGGCATGATCAACACCATCTTCGGCATCAGCCGGGTGGTGAACTCGATCCGTGCCGGGATCGACATCCGACCAATGATCGGACCGAGGATCAAGCCGAGGAACAGGTCGACGATCGTCCAGGCGGCACCGCCGCCGACGTGCAGGAACATGAGCGGCCACAGCTTGTTGGCGGCGATCGCGGCGATCAGGCAAACGAGCGCGATCCCTACGAAGATCAGACCCACTCGGGGCACGATCTCGAAGTCGGGAATCTCCAACCGACCGGGTGGCGCGCTGGACTCGGGGTCGGTCTGGGGCGGGCCGACGGGGATCACGACGTCCGTCATGACCGAACATCCTATTCCCGGACCCTAGACCGTAGCTAGTGCCGCCGGTATGAAAAGAGTCGCCCGTACCGAGCGGAGGGGGCGGGATTCGAACCCGCGGTCCGCTTGCACGGACTCTGGTTTTCAAGACCAGCGCATTCGACCGCTCTGCCACCCCTCCGGGGGCTTGCCGGCCCGATGCTAGTGCAGCCTCCAGTCGCGGGGGCGCCCCAATCATGCACCCGGATCAGCGTCTAGACTGGCGCCACAGCGATCTCCGGAGAGGTGGCCGAGTGGCTGAAGGCACTCGCCTGCTAAGCGAGTATGGGGGTCAAACTCCATCGCGGGTTCGAATCCCGCCCTCTCCGCTCCGTCGACTGGGGAACGCGCTCAGCTCGGTGGCGTGGCGCAACCAATGCCGTTACGATGGGTTGCACCAGGTAGGTAGCTCGCTCGTAGGCGGGCTAGATCGATCAGCTGAGCGCGGGCCGGCGCGTCGGCGGTGTCCGGATGCGTTCATTGATCCGATTCCCACCTCGAGTCAAGCCTGTTGCGTTCGCCGTGGTCGTCGCGCTGACGGCTCTGAGCGGTACCGGCGCCGCAGTCGCTGCCCCCGCTGGGGCCGGCTTGTCGGCACGGTCTGCCGGGCAAAAGACCAAGGTGGTCCGCTATCACGGCTATCGGCTCGTGGTGCCGGCGGGCTGGCCGGTGTTCAACCTCGCCGCCGACCCCAGCGTGTGCGTGCGCTTCAACCGCCACGCCGTGTACCTCGGGACGCCCGGCGCTCGCGAGCGCTGCCCCGCCCACGCGCTCGGTCGCACCGAGGCGATCCTGGTCTCACCGCTGGCCGCCCACGGCGCCCGGGTGGGCGACAGCACCGGGCAGGCGCTGCCGCCGGCAACTAGCCGCGACGCCCAGCCCCCGCAGGGGTCCTCCACCGAGCGGGCGGTCCCCTCCGACGGGGTGACGGTCACCGCGACGTGGAGCAGCCACCCCGGGCTCGTTGCCCGTGCTCTCGACGTGCCGTCGGTCTCGGCCACCAGCGCCGGCACGGCCGCCGCCGTCCGGCCCGAGGCGCGGGCGGCCGCCGTGCACGCGACCGGCGACATCTACACCGGGCCGGGGTTCGACGCGTGCTCCACCCCGAGCACCTCGACGATGTCCGACTGGGGCGCCTCGCCCTACCGGGCGGTCGGGATCTACGTCGGCGGGGCCAACATGGCGTGCTCGCAGACGAATCTCACCCCCGCCTGGGTCCAGCAGGAGTCATCCGCCGGGTGGACGCTGCTCCCGATCTACGTCGGGCTGCAGGCGCCGAACAACGGCTGTGGCTGTGCCGCCATCGTCCCGTCGCAGGCCTCCGCCCAGGGCACCGCCGCGGCGCAGGACGCCATCAACCAGGCCGAGGCGGTCGGGATCTCGCCCGGCAACCCGATCTACGACGACATGGAGGCCTACAACCGCACCAGCACCAACACCAGTGCGGTGCTGGCCTTTCTGAGCGCGTGGACGACCGAGCTGCACGCGGAGGGCTACGTGTCCGGCGTCTACAGCAGTGCCAACTCGGGCGTCACCGACCTGGTCGACCAGTACGGCACCGGCTATGCGGAGCCCGACCAGATCTGGATCGCGGACTGGAACAACCAGGAGACGACGAGCGATCCCTACGTGCCGGCCAGTGACTGGGCAGACCACCAGCGCCTGCACCAATACCGCGGAGGTCACAACGAGACCTACGACGGCGCGACGATCAACATCGACAGTGACTACGTGGACGCGGGCGGCGCGGCCGGGGGCGCCCTGTTCCCGAACGGCACGTTCGTCGAGGCGGCCGGGACGACGCAGATCTGGGAGATCGCCGGCGGCGCTCCGCTGCTGGTCAGCAGCTGGAGTGATGTGGGCGGCGAGCAGACGTACACGGTGATCACCCAGCAGCAGTTCGACTCGCTCAACCCGGTGCCCGCCGACGGCACGTTTTTGGAGACCGACACCGGAGCGGTGTACCGGGTTGCCGGAGGCGCGCCGATGTACATCAGCGATCCGGCCGCCTTCGGGACGATCACCCCGGTGGTGATCGACGAGTGGGACATCGACAACGTGGGCAATCCATCGTCTCACCTGAACCCCGTGCCGGCCAACGGCACCTTCATCAGCACCACGACCGGCTCGAACTATCGGATCGCGGGCGGCGCCCCGATCGGGATCACCACCTGGACGATCTTCGGCGGAACTCAGCCATCGGTGATGATCGACCCGTGGGACCTGGCGAACGTCTGGAATCCGTTGGCCCGGCTCGTCTACCGGCCGGCCATCAACACGGTGGTCGAGGGACTGCCGTCCGGCGCCTACTGGCGCTTCGGGCCCAAGAACCGCTATCTCGTCGCACCCACTCCGGGCGCGGTCCGCGTCGATGACCGCGGGCTCAAGATGTTCTCGGCCACCGTCTGCCGGGTCCCGAATCTCGCCGACCAGACGCTCACGCAGGTCAAGGCCGCCCTACTGAAGGCCGACTGTCTCCTCGGCAAGGTGCGCGACCGTCCCGTGACGCGCCGGCGCCACACGCTGCGGGTGATCAAGCAGAGCGTCGCGCCGCGCGTGCGCAAGACGGGGGGCTACCTCATCGGCGTCACGCTCGGCTGATCAGCTCGGCGGTAGTGGCCCACGACGATGGCCGCTCCGACTCCCATGGACCCGCGGCTGCGTCGACGCTTAGCGGGTCTTCTTCGGCGCGGTCCCGAAGACGTGATCCCAGAACGGTGCGCTCACGCCGTAGCCGCGCTCGTGGTTCTGGAAGTGGTGCCGCATGTGTAGCTCGCGCAGGCGCTTGCCGAGCGCGGTCTTGGGCCGGTGATGGTGCACGTGGTAGTGGAGCATGTCGTAGCCCAGGTAGCCAGCCAGGAAGGCAGCGCCGAAGGGCAGGAACCCCGGGGTGCCGATGACGAGCGAAAACACCCATACGAACAGCGCCGCGAGCGGGACGCTCAACGCGGGGGGCATGACCAGGCGTAGCGGATCGTTCGGGTGGTCATGGTGCACGCCGTGGATGATCCAGTGCAGCTTTGCGCCGATGCCCTTCTCGGGCTCGAAGTGGAACACGATCCGGTGCAACCAGTACTCCGTGAGGGTCCAGAACAGATATCCGGCCGGCAGCCAGACGGCGGCCATCCAGCCGACCCCGTGCACGAATCCCTCGATGAGCAGGATCAGGATCGTCGGAACGAAGATGATCGGCGGAACGCTCCAGTGGACGCGCGAGAACTTTTCGAACAGCTCCCAGTCGAACATCCGCGGTGAAGCACGGAGGATCTCGCTCTTGCTGAGTCCCTCGAGGTCGTCTGCGGGGCGTGTGGCCATACCAAAACGATACCTCGCAGCGGCTCTGTGGTAACACGGGCGTCGCGGCAGCGTCGCCGGGGGCTTGAAGTGACGCTACGCGGATTCAGTCGCCGGCGTCGCCGTCGGGCATGGCAAGCACCACGTGGCTGATGGCGACGGCCAGGAACGGGCGGCGCTCGGCCTCGCCGCCGTCGAACGGCACGAGCTCGACGTCGGTCAGCGCCAGGAAGGCACGCTCTGAGGAGTTGAGGTAATCCGTCAGCCGGCTGCGATAGCCATCGCGGGGCAGCCGGAGCAGGCCGGAGATGCGGTAGCGGTCGGTCTCGACCACGATTCGCTCGTCTCGGTGCTCCATGGCCGTCGAAGATAGCGTTCGCACCCGTCGCCGGTGCCATGCTTGGACAGATGGCCGAGCGGCCGAAACCCCGCTGGTGGTCCGTCCGCCGCGCCCAGAACCTGAAGCCGGCCACCTACCGCTGCCCGCTCTGCGGGCGCCATCTGCCGGCGCTCAGCGAGCACATGCTGATGTTCCCCGAGGGAGACCACAGCCGCCGGCGCCACGCCCACACTAAGTGCGTAATGGCCGCCCGTGAGGCGGGCAAGCTACCGACCCGGCAGGAGTGGCTGAAGACCCAGCCCCGCCCGCCGAGCGCGTGGCAGAAGCTGGTGGCGCGGGTCCGCCGTGCCGGTTGAGCGGGGTGCCTAACGCCCGGAAGCCCCCGTCCTCGCCGCACAACGGGGACATAAGCGCCTGGCAGGCGCTTATGTCCCCGAAGTGGCGCGGGCGACAGGGGTTTCGGGACCTTTGCACCGTGGCGCGAGAGAACGACCGAGTGGCGCTTCAATCCCCCAGCTTCCACCCAACGCGGAGCCGGACCACCGCACATCCGTGGGATTCGCGCCTGGCACGACGCGCCCACCGCATGAAAAGGGGGCGCGTGCCGACCGGCCCCAAAAACCCAGGCTAAGCGTCGTGATACAGCGCGAACTCCCACGGATGCGGCCGCATCCGGATCGCGTCCACCTCTTCCTCTCGCTTGTACCGGATATACGCCTCGAGCAGCCCGGGCGTGAACACATCCCCCTCGAGCAGGAAGCCGTTGTCCGCCTCGAGCGCGTCGAGCGCAGCCTCGAGCGACGAAGGCACGGTGGCGATCTGGGCCAGCCTCTCCGCCGGCAGCTCATACAAATCCACGTCGAGCGGATCGCCCGGGTCGAGCTCGCGCTTGATTCCGTCCAATCCCGCCATCATCAAGGCGGAAAACGCCAGGTACGGGTTGGCCGTCGGGTCGGGCGAGCGGAACTCGATCCGCTTGGTCTTGGGCGCCTCGTGGTACATCGGGACACGCACACACGCCGACCTGTTCCGCGCCGAGTAGACCAGATTCACCGGCGCCTCGTAACCGGGCACCAAGCGCCGATACGAGTTAGTCGTCGGCGCGCAGAAGGCCAACAAAGCCGGCGCGTGCGCCAGCAGGCCTGCGATGTAGTGCTTGGCCAGGTCGCTCAGGTGGGCATAGCCGCCCTCGCCATACATCAGCGGGTCGCCGTCCTTCCACAGCGACTGGTGCACGTGCATGCCGGATCCGTTCTCCTGGAAGATCGGCTTGGGCATGAAGGTCGCGGTCTTGCCGGCCGCGAAGGCCGTGTTCTTGACCACGTACTTGTAGATCATCATCTGGTCGGCCATCCGCAGCAGCGGCTGGAAGCGCATATCGATCTCGCCCTGGCCCCCGGAGGACACCTCGTGGTGATGGAACTCACATCGGATCCCGAGCGCCTCCATCGTGGCCACCATCTCCGAACGCAGGTTGGCCATCGAGTCGGCCGGCGGCACCGGGAAGTACCCCTCCTTCTGGCGGAGCTTGTAGCCCAAGTTGGGCTTCACGCTCGCTTGGCCGCCGGTGTTCCAGAAGCCCTCGCTCGAGTCGACCTCGTAGGAGGCTCGGTTCTCGACCTGCTCGTAGGAGATGTGGTCGAACACGAAGAACTCGGCCTCGGGGCCGAAGTAGGCCACGTCGGCGATCCCGGTGGCGACGAGGTGCCGCTCGGCCTTGTGGGCCACGAACCGGGGATCGCGCGCGTAGGGCTCGCCCAACACCGGATCGGCCACCGAGCAGGTCAGCGACAGCGTCCCCCGCGTGTAGAACGGGTCGACGAACGCGGTCGACGGGTCCGGCATCAGCAGCATGTCGGACTCGTGGATCTCCTGAAAGCCCCGGATCGACGAGCCGTCGAAGCCCAGGCCGGACTCGAAGTCGCCGGCTTCGATGGCGCCGATCGGCAACGTCATGTGCTGCCAGGTTCCCGGCAGATCGACGAACTTCAGATCCACCATCTCGACTCCGCGTTCGGCGGCGAACTCGAGCACCTCGGTGGGGCTGGTCGCGCCGGCCGCCATCGCCGTCTGTTCGCTCTCTGTCGTGGCCACGGTTTCCTCCTTCACTCAGTCTCGATAGGTACGAGCCTATCCCGGTTGTGACAGTCGTTCATCTGCCGCCAGTATCTGGTCGGCCTTGAGTCCGAGGCTGAGCCGCTCACGGCCGTCGGACTCGTACGGCGAGAGGCCCGAGACCTCCTGAACGCGGCTCAGGCGATACCCGACCGTGTGGCGGTGCAGGGTCATCGCCTCAGCGGTCTCGGTGGTCGAGCCGTGGTGGGCCAGGAACGTCGCGAGCGTGACCAGCAGCTCGGTGTGGTGCTCGGCGTCGTAGGCCAGTACGGATGAGATCGTGCTCGCGCGCAGCTGCTCGACCTCGCGGGGATCGCGCAGCAGCACGCCGATCAGCAGCCGGTAGGTGTCCTCCTGGGCGGCGAAGGTGGCATCCGGAGCGAAGGCGAGTTCGGCCAGAAGCATCGCCTCGCGAATTGCCTCGTGGAGCAGCGCGGGCTGCCGGCGCGGGGCCGACACACCGACCGCAAGCCCGCTCGCGGACAGGCGCTCGGCCAGCGCGGTCGCCTGCCGCTCGCCGGCTCGTTCGTCGAGCAGCGGCACGACGCCGACGACGCGCCCATCTCCGATCTCGGCGACCAGCGCCCCATCCTCGGCGACGACCTCGGTGCTCGCCGGGCCGATGCCATACACCGCGATTGCGCCGGCGCTCAGATCGACGCCCAGCCGGTGTCCATCGGCGAGTAGCGTCGGGACGTCGACGGGATCGGCGACCACGATCGCGCCGAGCAGCGCGCGTGCCAGATCGGCCTCCTCATCCTCGGACTCGCCGTGCATGAGGCGAGTGACCGCGGCGGCGGCCGCCGTTGCCTCGAGCCAGTCCGACTGGCCCGCGCCGGCGCCGTTTCCCGGGAGACCAGCGGTGGTGGCCACGATCCCCACCACCGCGTGCCCGATCCGGATCGGCTCGACGTGCGCGATGGCCGTCGGCGCCTCGGTCACGCCGCCGGCAGCCAGCGCGGTCGCGTGCTCGACAAGCTCCGCGAGCACTCCGGCCGCGAGCCCGTCCGCCGGCCAGACCACCGGCGCGCCGACGGAGGGCAGAATGATGGCTACGGGGTGGCCGAGCGCCTCGGACGCGGAGCGAGCGACGCGTTCAATTCCGTCGCCCGCGACCGCGCTCGAGACGATGGCTAGCGGGGTTGATTGGGGGGCGCCGATCCGCGCTGGGCGGGCGGGCCCCCAATCTTCCCTCACGTCATACGGGCGACGGCTCGGCGTGACCCGCTCCAGTGGCGATCCCCGGGATCCCGCCCGGGTACCCGAGCGACGGAACGTCGGAGGGGTAGACCTCGTGGCCGTGCTCGGCGACATCGCCGATCTCCATGTTCTTCTCGGACATCCGCAGCGGTATGAACAGCCCAACCAGCTTGAGCAGGATGAACGTGATCAGCGCCGTCCAGCAGATCACGAACACCGCGGCGAAGAACTGCCACTTCAGCAACGTGAGATTGCCGTGGACGAGGCCGGCCACCCCGCCCGAGGCGATCAGGCCGTGCTTGCCGGTCTTGTAGAACAGCGCCATCTGCGGGTCGGCGAAGACCCCGACCAGCAAGCCGCCGGCGAGACCGGCGACCCCGTGCGTGTAAATCACGCCGAGCGTGTCGTCGACGCTGCGGAAGGGCCGCAGGCGGCTCATGTAGTTGAGCGCGAAGTACACGATCGTCGAGGCGATGACCCCCAGCGCGATCGCGCCCCAGCCGTTGACGTAGCCGGCCGCCGGTGTGATCGCCACCAGTCCGACGATCATTCCGTTGACCGTGCCGATCATCGACGGCTTGCGCCCGGTCAGGTAGTCCCACCCGATCCAGATCAGCAGCGCCACCGCGGTGCACAGGTTGGTGTTGAGCACCGCCGCCGCCGCCGACATGTTCGACGCGTACGGGTCGCCGCCGTTGAACCCGTTCCAGCCGAGCCACAGGAGACCGGCTCCGACCGCGACCATCGCGACGTTGTTCGGGGCATCGATCTCGCGGTCGCGTTGCAATCTTGGCCCGATCACCCAGGCCGCGACGAATCCGGCCACCCCCGCGGACAGGTGGATGACGTACCCACCGGAGAAATCGACCGCTCCGTGCTGGGCGAAGAACCCGCCGCCCCACAACAGGAACGCGTCGACCGCGTACACGCACGTGATCCACAGGACGCAGAACGGGATCCACGCCTTGAAGTTCACGCGCCCGAGCACTGACCCGAGGGCCAGGATCGGGGTGATCGCGGCGAACACGAACTGGAAGTACACGAGCGCTGATTGCGGGAACGAGTCGCTACCGATCAACGGGATATTCGCCTGGTGCTGCAGCTCGGTGTGCGACAGCACGGGTCCGGGTTTCCCGATGAAGTTCCCGAAAAAGCCGCTGTGCGACAGGCCGTGGAACGGGGTACCGAATCCCATCTTGAACGCCCACAGGACCCACACGACGAGCACGACCGAGAACGTGGCGAACGTCAGCATCATGCTGTTGATCGACCACCGCTTCTGCATCACGCCGCCGTAGAGCACTGCCAGGCCGGGCACGCTCATCAGGCCGACCAGCGTCGCGGCGGTGATCTGCCATGACGTATCGCCCGAGTTGAGCCAGCTTGGTGCTTCGAGTGGCAACTGGATCTCCTTGTGCTTGGTTCCGCCGCACAGCAAGGCCTGGCGACGCCGATTGCACTAGCGAGTCTGCGCCCGGGGTGTTTGACCGACCATGTCCGCCCGTCCAGCAAATGGAGAGGGGGCCTGGACATTGGGATAAGGCGATCCCGCAATCAACGGGAATTCCGTGGCCACCCGCTCATTTTGGGCCGCCTACGGCGGCGTCCGTGGGGCCATCAGGGCCCGTCCTGACGGAATCGGTGGACCCTCGACCAAGCTGCGAGCGAGGCTGCGGCGTCCGTCCGCCGACACTCGCGTTCGATCCAGTCCGGACTGCGCTCGCCGATGGCTACCGCGGTGTCGCCGGAGGGATGTGTAGCCGAAACGAGCTCAGCCAACCGGAAGGCCGGCCTTGCGGCACTCCGCCGCGAGCACGGCCGCGGCTTGCCGTGTGTACGCGCCGGGCGCGTTCACCGACTGGCATGTATCGCGCGCCTGGGCCCCGCACTGGTTGATCTGCTGGGCCCCGACGTCACCGGCGATCGTGGCGTAGATGCAGCCGCCCTTCGAGCTTGGGCCCCCGCTCGAGAACGAGATCACGAGCACGATCGCGAGCACGACCACCGCCGCGAGCACCCCGCCCACCAACCATTTCTCGCGCGCGGACAGCTGTCGGCGGGCGGCAACCGCGTCGGCGTGCCCGGGCGGGAGGATCAGCACGTGGCGAGTGTAGGCCGCCCGCTGTGCCACGATCGAAGAAGTTGATCTTCCTGGCGATCCACTTCCACCTGCACCATGGAGTTCCGCCCGCCTCGATCGACTATGCCGCGCTCGCGATCGCATCGTTCGCCAGTTGGGCCGGGTTGCCGGGGCCAGGAGAGCCGTTGCTGATTGCCGCCGCGGTCGTCGCTTCCAAGCACAACCTCGACATCAAGCCCGTCCTGGCCTGGGCGTTCGTGGGCGCCAGCCTGGGTGGGATCGTCGGCTGGCTGGCCGGCCTGTTCGCCGGGCGTGCCGTGATGACCGCCCCGGGCCCGCTGCTCAAGCTGCGCCTCAAGGCGGTCGAGCGTGGCGAGGAGGTGTTCGAGCGCTGGACCGTGACCGCGATCATCCTCACCCCGGCCTGGGTCGCCGGGATCCACCGCGTGCACACGTGGATCTACCTCATCACCAATGAGGTGACCGCGGTGGTCTGGGCGGTCGGGATTGGGTTGGCTGCCTACTACGCCGGACCGCCGGTTCTCGATGTTGTGAGTGACCTCGGTTGGGTGAGCGTGGTCGGCATCGTCCTGCTGGTGAGCGCGGGTGTTGCAATCGAGGTGTCCCGCCGGCGCCGGCGCAGCCAGCGGCCGGTATGACCCCAGCCCTTAGCGGCTGCCTCGTCCCGCCCTCACTGGTAAGTTCCGCGGACATGAACCAGACGGCTGATTTGCCGATGACCACGGCGCTCGAGCTTCCGGGTGTGCGCATCCAGGAGAACCTGGGCGTCTGCTACGGGCTGGTGGTCCGGAGCATGGGCCTCGTCGGCGGCGTCACGTCGTCGTTTCGGGCGCTGCGGCGCGGCGAGGTGTCGGAGTACACGCAGCTGCTGGAGGACTCGCGTCGCCACGCGATCGACCGCATGTCCGACAACGCGCGCCTGCTCGGGGCCGACGCGATTGTCGGAGTCCGCTTCGACTCCTCGGAGATCGGCGGACAGTTCACCGAGATCGTGGCCTACGGGACGGCGGTCAAGGTCGAGCCCGCGCCGTAGCCCGCGATGTTGCTCGGCGACGCCGATCGCGAGCTGCTGTACGAGACGTTGAAGCGCCACGCCGCGGAAGGACGGCTCGACGTCCCCGAGCTCGAGCGCCGGGTGGCTCTGGTGGCCGAGGCGGAGACGCGCGAGGCGGCGGCCGAGGCGATGGCAGGCCTGCCGCCGCTTGACCCCGGTCCGGCCCGCGAGCGCCGACCCAGGTGGGGTCGCGGTCACGGCGAGGTGGAGAGGCCCGGCGCCGATTGGCAGCCCACGAACGAGCGGTTTCGGGATAACCGCACACAGCGCGTGATGCGCGTGTGGGTCGACCCGGCGGGCAACCGCCACTACATCGCCGAGTGAGGACGTCGGATGTCCCTGAGTGACCTGAGCGTGCGGGCCGGCGGCGAAGCCGACGGCCGCGCCGTTGTGGCGCTGTTCGACGAGGCCGTGGCCTGGCTGGTCGAGCGGGGGCAGACCGGCCAGTGGGGAGCGACCCCGTTCTCCGAGCGACCCGGCGTGCGCGAGCGCGTGCACGGATTCCGCATCGCGGGGGGTCTCCACATCGCCGAGCTCGACGGCGAGCCGGTCGGCGTCCTGGTCGTGGGACCCGCGCCGGCGTACGCGCCGCCGGCGCCGGTCCCGGAGCTCTACATCATCCTGCTGCTCAGCTCCCGCCGGCTGATGGGACGGGGAATCGGCTCAGAGCTCGTGAACCGCGCAATCGAGCTCGGCTACGACCGGGGAGCGGAGGTGCTCCGCGTCGACTGCTGGGCCCACGCTCCCAGCCTGGTTCGCTGGTATGAGAAGCAGGGCTTCAGCCGCTCCAGCCGGTTCGAGCTAAACGGCTGGCAGGGCCAGATCTTCACGATGCCGCTGTAGCGGCCGGCTCAGCGCGTGGCCTTCTTGACCGCGCTTCGCGCCTTTCCGACGGTGTTCTTGGCCTTGCCCTTGACCTCCTCGGCGGCGCCGCGGGCCTCGGTCCCGGGGCGGCCGGTGGCGGCGCCCGCCTCGCGCTTGATGCGTCCCTTGGTCTCTTCCGCCTTGCCCTTGACTCGCTGCGTTCGGTCGCCCATCGGGTCCTCCCTGGTTCGGGGTCTTTACCGGTGGCTACCCGCGGGCACGGGCCGCGACGCGCGCGAGTACCGCAGAACCTCGGCCATCATCCGCGGCCAGTGCTCCCGCAGTGCCTCGTGGCCCATGAACAGGCCGAGATGGCCGCCCGTGCTCATGTGCCGGGTGGTGAGATCGGTCGTCGTCGAGGCGTAGTCCCCCAGGGCGAACACCTGGGCGGGCGGCGTGATGTGATCGGTAGCGCCCGCCATCAGGTTGAGCGGCATGTCGATCCGGCTCAGGTCGACCGTCTGCCCGGCGACCTTGAGCTGGCCGCTGATCAGCGCGTTGTCCCGGAACAGGTTGCGGACGATCCACAGGTACAAGGCGCCGGGGACGCCCTGGGTGTGCTTGAACCAGTCCTCGAACTCGCGGTAGCGGGCCACGTGGGCCGGATCGTCGAGGTGCAGGAGCAGGTCGATCTGGCGCGAGATCTCGGCCGCGGGCTGGATCGCGATGAACCCGGCCAGGATGTGGCGGCCCTCGAGAATGCCGCCGCCCATGGCCACGAGCGACTCGTAGAAGCGCAGGTTCCCATCCGGCGCCACGCGGCGAATGATCTCGTGGATCACCGGCTCGCCGGCGTGGAAGTCGATCGGCGCGCCCGCGATCGTCAGTGTGTTGATGCGCTCCGGGTGCAGGGCGGCGTAGACCGTGGCCAGCCAGCCGCCCTGGCAGTCGCCGACCAGGTTCACGCGCCCGCCGCAGTGCTCGATCGCGCGGTCGACGATATCCAGGTAATCCTCGATCGAGGCGTCCTTGGTCTCGGGAGTGGCGCCGACCCAGTCGAGCGAGAAGGCCCGCTCGAGCCCTGCCTCGACGATCGTCCGCATCTGGCTCTGCTCGGCCGAGTAGTCGACGATGCACGAGTCGTGGCCGGCCTGGGGCGGGAGCACCAGCGTCGGGACGAGACGGCGCTTGGAGACCGAGAAGTCGCGCAGACGCGCGAGCGGAGCCTCGAACACGATCTCGTGCGGGGTGGACCAGGCGGGCGCCCGACGGTCCGCCGCGGTGGCGAGCCAGCGCGGGACGTTCACGGCTACGGGCCCGCGCTGGAAGGCGGCGGCCCAGATCTTGCCCATGCCGTCGACGGCGCTGGCGTAGCCCTCCAGCCAGCTATCGAACAGGCCCGAGCCTAAGGCGGCGGATGGGACCGGGGGACATTGCGTCACAGCGCTCATGTTCGACCTCCTTGGCGAAAAACCTCAAAGCACCTTAGAAACGGAGAAGCACCGGTGGAAATACCACCGGTGCTTCTATCACGCGCGGCTGTCGTACGACGCTACTTGAGCAGGCTGCGAGCCGTCGTGGTGTAGGAGCCGGCGAGCTCGCGGGTCACGTCGACCTGCGCCTCGATCAGGCTCTTGAGCCACTCCTGCTGGCTTAGACCGGCGAGCTTCAGCTGCAGCTCAGTGGTCCGGTCGACGGTCTTCTCGTAGGTGTCGAGATACAGATTGGCGGCCTTGCGGGCGGCAGCGAGCGCCTGCTCGTTGCTCTCGCGGACCTGCTCGAAGGCGGCGTCGAACGAGGGGATTCCGGTCTTGTTCGCAGTGGTGGTTGCCATGTTGGTCGTCTCCTGGAGGATCGGGGTGTGCTTGCAGATTAGCAAGAATATAGCAAGCATGCAAGCGAGTGGGTCTTCCGACTCGTTTGCTGTGCTTGCAAGATAGCAGCAAGCAGCAAGCGCACCGTGCGACCTAGTGTCTGACCGCACTAGGCTCGCACTCACCGCGCCTGAAAAAGCGCACATCGCGCCGCGGAGCCGGAAGTCGCGCGCACTTCTCCAGCTCTGGGATGAAGAAACGCTCGCGGCGCGGCGCAGGCCGCCGGGGCGCGTGGTTATGCATGCCCGCCCCCGACTCGCCACCCCGCCTCCGGGTCCGGTAGCCGCCGCTCCGCCTCCGGTCAGTGTCCGCCGCTCCGCCGCCCGTCCCGCTCCTGGTCCGCCGCCGCCCGCCCCCGGCTCTAGATAGAACGTTCTATTTGTCGTAGGGTGGGGCCGGATGCATCCAGAGCCCACCTTCGCCTCCGTTCCCGCCGGCTCCGCCACCGACGGGCCGCCGCCAGATCCGCCTACCACCCGCGAGCGGATCGTCTACGCGGGCGCCGAGCTGTTCCGCCGGCAGGGCTACGCGGGCACGGGCATCAAGCACATCGTGGTGCAGGCGGACGCGACCCTGGGGTCCGTCTATCACTTCTTCCCCGGCGGCAAGGACCAGCTCGCCGACGAGGTGCTGCGCACCGCCGGTCGCTTCTTCCTGGCGCTGTACGACGCGATCGCGGCCGCCGCGCCCGATCTTCCCAGCGCGGTGCGCGACTTCTTTGCCGGCGCGGCCGAAACGCTCGAAGCCACCGGCTATGCGGACGCGTGCCCGATCGCCACCGTCGCCGGAGACATCGCCAGCACGAACCCACTGCTCCGCGAAACGACCGCGGACGTGTTCGAGTCCTGGCTGGCCGCCCTCGCCGAGGACGCCGTGGAGGCCGGGCTCGACGCCGAACGGGCCCGGCGGCTGGCCCTCGGTGTGCTGGCGCTGCTTGAGGGCGCGTTCCTGCTCAGTCGCTCGCTTCGCAGCCTCGAGCCGATGGCGGCGTGCGGCGAGGCGGCGGTGGGTCTCGTCGAGGACGCGATCACCGAGGCCAGGTCGTGATCGACAAGCGCAGCGTGCTGATCGGAGCCGGCGCCGCGGTCGCCGGCCGGGCTCTGCTTCCGCACCTGGTCCTGCTGAAGCTCCGCCGCGACGTCCGGCTCCTCAACGACGGCAACTACGGCCCGCTACTGGCCGGCTACGCCGATGACGCCGTACTGCACTTCAACACCGGTCCCCACCGGTGGTCGGGCGACCACCGCGGCAAGCCGGCGATCGAGCGCTTTCTCAAGAACTTCACCGGCGCGGGAATTCGCGGTCAGCTCCAAGAGCTCTGGATCGGCGGGCCGCCCTGGGCCTTCACGATGGCGGCACGGTTCAACGACGGCGCCACCGGTCCGGACGGCGAGGAGCTGTACGCCAACCAGGTCGCGATCGTGGTGCGCACACGGTGGGGAAAGATCGTCGAGCACGAGGACTACTACCTCGATACCGGACGAATCGTCGCGTTCGAGGAGAAGCTCGGCGCCCTCGGGATCGAGCCCGCGGCATAAGCGCAGCCGATCCGAAGCCCAGAGGCCGATCAATCGCTAGGGACCGATGACCGCCTGCGCCTGGGTGGTCTGCACGGCCAGACGGCCGTCATCGTCGCGCAGGTCGGTCTGCACGACGATCACCGATCGGCCGACGCGCAGAGGACGGGCGGTGCCCGTGACGTACCCCGCGCGGACGCCGCGCATGAAGTTCGTCGAGGAGGAGATCGTCGCGGTACCGGCACCGGCGGGAAGGCTCAGGTAGGCGCACAGGCCGCCGAGGTTGTCGGCCAGCGACATCAGGGCGCCGCCGTGGAGCGCGTCCCCGGTCGTGCACAGCTCCTCGCGCCAGGCGAGCCGTCCGACGACTTCCTCCGGTCTCGCCGACACCAGCTCCATCCCGAGCGTGACGGCGTACGGAATCATCGCCAGCAAGTCATCCAGCGGCGGCGCCTCGGTCGGCTGGGACGGCTTCTCCCCGGGGGTCATGTGCCGGAGCCTATTGGAGGCGCGCCGGTTGCCGGCTCGTCGACGGAGTGCTACAAACCGAGACGGGTGACGGTAAGTATTCAGCGGCTGGAGCGCTTGGCGCGCGACCAGCTCGGACGGGTCTACGACGAGACCCGGCGAGTGAGCAACAGCACGCTCGTCCCGGTGGAACGTCGCGCGGTTGACCGCGTGCACAAGTTGATCGCGCTCACGCGGAGCGCTGATCGACCCAGTCGCCGGCGCTGAGCTCCTTGGAGTGCTGCCAGAGCGCCTTGTCCAGGGTGCGAAGACTGACACCAGCCTGACGCGCGATCGTGCGGCAGGCTCCCAGGTACGCGAGCCAGAAACTGAGCGGATACGTCGAGCGGGACTTGACCCCGAGCGACTCGAGCGCCCGGACGTCGAGGATCGGATAGTCCTGCGGAAACGCGACGTATAGCAGGGTCGACGCGGTCGGCACCCCGACGCCTGAAAGCTCGAGCAGCGCGCCCATCCGCTCGGCCTCGTGGCTCGCGGCGAGGGCGCGCCTGGTCGACGCGATCACCACCGGGGCCCGGTTGGCGGCGACCTTTGGGCGGCTGCGCGGCGTCTTCCACGCGCACACCTCGATGAACTCCGCGCGCGTGTAGTTCCCGCGCGCTCGCACCGCTGTGCCGACCGCCTCCAGGCGCGTGTCGTCGAGACTCGGGAATCGGCGCGCCAGCGCCTCGATCTCACGCATGGGGAACTGGAGCTCGAAGTCGGTCATCTTCACAGCCTGATCAAGCAGGCCCCGAACTCGCCCGGCTCATGATGTCGGCGACGACGTCACTCTTGGCGTCGGCGTACTGCTGCATGTACTTCCAGTCGCGGTCGGCGAGCTCGCGCTTGGCCTGGGCGTAGCGGTCGCGGTCGTCGGCGTTCGTGCGCAGGTGGTCGCGGAAGCGCACCATCCGCTCGGTCTCCGGGCATCCGGCCGAGAACACGTGGAGGTGGACATCGCGGTTGGGCGTCCTGAACATGCGGTGCTCGAGCCAGTCCGGCTCGCGGACGCGCAGGACGTAGCCGGCCCCTTCGAGATCGGGCACGTACTGGTCCTCTGCAGCCGAGTCGGGCACCTCGAGCACGATGTCGATGATCGGCTTGGCCGGCAGACCCGGGACCGAGGTGGAACCTGCGTGCTCGAGCCGGACCACGCGGCGACCTAGAGCGCCGGCGATCCGCGCCGCCTCGCGCTCGTACCTGCGGGGCCAGGCCGGGTCGTAGTCCTGCACGACGATCCTTTCGGGCAGCACCTCGGCCCCGCCGATCACCACTTCGGCCATGCGCTTTTCTAAAGCGGTGACATCCTCGGGATCGGGCAGCTCCACGACCCCCATTGTGGCTATGCGACCGGCCCGGGGCGGGAGGATTGCCCCGAGCCGATCGCGGACCCTGCGGGGGTCGGCTTCAGGCCTCTATCGCTATCCCTGCGAGGCCGGCACGATGACGGTCAGGCCGCCGACCGGCTGGCCGGTGGTGAACGCGTTCGTCCCGAGGGCGGTGTTGAGGGTCGACGCGCCCTCGCTCGAGAGCGTGGCGAGCAGGTTCTGCAGGTCGAGCGTGCCGTTCGGCAACGTCGACTCTTCGAGCTGGTCGGTGTCGATGTCGAACAGCTTGACGTCGGGTTGGCCGTTGACCGAGAAGCTCAGGGACGAGCCCTCGGTACCGGTGCCGAGCGTGAGCTCGGGATTGGTCAGCGACGCCGACACCTGGCCGTTGTCGAGCTGGAGACCGCCGCTGAGCGGGATGCTCCCGGTCAGGGTCCCGCCGTCGAAGCTCCCCCCGGCCGTCCCGCCGTTCAGCGGAAGCGTCACGCTGCTGCCGTCCGCGCCCGGAATGGTCGTGGTGCCCAATGGCGCCGGCAGCCCGTTCGATCCCGGCACGAGCGGTACCGTCGACAGGCCCGCGGTGTCGAGCAGCGACCGGAAGGCGGGCGTGAAGTCGACGCCGACCCCGGTGCTCGAGCCGCCGCTTACGGTCGGGGAGCCGGACGAGCCCGACGACGACGTGGCGACGGTGATCGGCGAGGTCGTGACGGTGACGCTGAACGATCCGAAGTTCTGATTCGTCTTGAACGCTGAGCCGCCCAGCTCCTTATTGAGCCGCGTGGCCCCTGGCTTGGCGAGCTTGGCCGTCATCCCGGTGAGCGTCTCGCTCGTTGCCGCCTGCTTCACGTGCGGGCGGCCGGTGATCGTGAACAGTTTCACCTTCTTGCCGGCGAGCTTGACCGTCACCTGACCGTTGCCCTTGGCCGGACGGGTGAACGTGACCGAATTGATCTTGAACGAACGCTTGCCCACGGCGAGTGCCAGCACGCCCTTGAAGTTCAGCGTCCCGGTGCCGTTGACGAAATTCCACATACCCGAGCTCTCTGGGAGCGCGTAACTTGACTTCTTGCGAGTAGCCGGCCGCTGCGCGCGTAGCGCCGCGTGCTGGTTGGCCAGGGCCTTCTGGGCCTTCGCCGAGAGGGTGAGAGTGGCGGAATTGGAGCCGCCGCCGGACGTCGCTGCGTACGCGGCGCCCGCTGCGAACAGGGCAAGCGAGCACAGGGCTCCGACGAGCAGATAGCGGGAGCGGTATGTAGACATGGAACCAGCCCTTTCCGAAAAACCATGGACGAGCGAGACTCGAGCGTCGGTGCTCGGGCCACCCCCCGGGCATGTCCCGGAAGTGGTGCCCGTATCGGAAGCTGGTAACAGCTGCCCGCGCGGCCCTGCCTCCGCACCGGCCTTCGTCTGTCTCAGCCGTGGCGATGCCCCTGGTAAGAAAAACCTAAACAGGGTGACGGTTCGGCCCGTCAACTCATACAAGCGATTGACGCGGTTTGGTGAGTTGGCGTCAGGTTTTGTGCATGGCCCGTTACGCGCGGGCCGCTCGCGGCGGACCCGGATCCTCGCCCCGACCCGCGCCGTGCTCGAAGAACGCCGCCACCCACTCCGGATCGACGAGGTCCACGAGCGACTCCGTGACCTGATCGTCGACGCCGGGGAAGCCCGGGCTGCTCAGCTCGGCCACGGCGGCGCCAACGTCGTGGTCGGTGGCGCGGAGGACCGCCGTCCGGTCCTCGACGATCATCCAGAACGCGCCCGGTCGGCCCTCCTACGGGATTCCGACGCTTCCGGCGTTGGCGTAGGTGCGGCCGTCGGGGAGCTCGCGGACCATCTGCTGGTGGGCGTGGCCGCCGACGACCAACCGCTCCGTCGTGTCGCTGAGCGCCTCGGCGATCGTTTCCACGGGAGTCACCAGAGTGAGGTTCTCGTCGTCACGGCGCGGCGATCCGTGGCAGAAGCAGACGCCGTCGAGGACGAGGCTGATCGGCCATGACCCCAGTGGACCGGCTCGGCCCGAGCCGCGAGCAGCTCGAGCGCCTCGCGCACCATCGGGCCGGCGGCCACGTCGCCAGCCACGACGATCGCGTCCACGGGCTCGCGATCGAGCTCGGCCAATACCGCACGCAGCGCGGGCAGGTTTCCGTGGATGTCGGCGAGCACCGCGATCCGCATCGCCGCCACACCCGACCCCGAGGCCCCAGCCGGACAAGGAAGCCCTAGGCCGAGTCGGTTTTCCAACCTCCGAGCAGGGAGCACGCGTCGCCTTGCTTGTGAAGTTAAAATCTCGGTTGGAGCAGGCCGGGCGCTACCTGCGGGGAGCGCCGGCGGGCGAGAAAGACCGGGTCATCGTGGTGGCTCTCCTGGGTGGGGAGCGGCGCGTGATGGCTCGCCAGGCCACGCCACGCCGGAGGATCCGCCTTGCCCTGCTCAGCCGTAGTCCCACCAGAAAATGGTCGAAAGCCGATTCCATGCGGCCCAGTTTTCGGGCCCGACTGCGACCGTTCGGGCGCGGCGGCGCTAGGTTACGGTCGTGGACGCCGACGAGCAGCCGTCTGGGAAGAGCGCGGCCCGCGAGCTGGTCGAGGCCGGCGGCGGGCGCATGCCGCAGGAATCGGGGGGCTCGGTGCGCACGGCCCTGGCCAACGCGATGGTCGGCATGAAGAAGCAGTTCTACGGCCGAGGACCGACGGCCGCCAAGGCGTGGATCCTCGACGACTACGTGTTCGTGGCGATGGAGGGTGGGCTGACTCGCAACGAGGAGACGCTGCTCGCCGACGGCAAGGACGACCTGGTGCGGCTCTATCGCTTGGCCTTTCAGGAGACCGTGGCCGAGACCGTCATGGCGGCGGTGGCCGAGCTCCTGGGGCGCCGCGTGCTCACCTATCACAGCCAGATCGTCTTTCACCCCCCGCGCACCTTCGAGATCTTCGTGCTCGAGCCGCAGGGCGCGTAGCGACCTCGTCGCGTCGCCGGCGGGCGACGCATCGCCAGCCGGCGTCCCGCCTGCGGCTGCCTCCGGCGGCGTCCAACCGGGGGCTGTCCCGATGACGATCGGCCGCGACAGCGGTCCCGAGACGCCGACGGCCGCGAGCCCGCTGCTCGAGATCGCGAATGCAATGGTGCACCTGTATAAGGTCGCTCTCGGTCGCGGGCCGACTCACGCGCGCGCGCGGTTCGCGGGCGCCGACGTGGTGGTGGTCGTCCTACAGGACACGATGACGGTGAGCGAGCGCAGGCTCGCGGCGGTGGGCCAGCACGAGCGGCTGCGCGAGCACCGGCTGCTCCTGCGGGACGTCATCGCCGACGAGATGCGCGGGGCGGTCGAGCGAGTTCTCGGCCGGCCCACCCTGGCGTTGATAGGCGGCATCGACACGCACCACGACGTGGCTGTCGAGACGTTCCTCCTCGCCCCACCACTTCACCTGGCCTGACCGGTAGCCGACCGTCCGCTGAGGAGCCACGCCGCCGCTGGAGTTTCCCGCCGGAGGACCGATACGGCACGCGATGGTCTCATCTTTGGAAGACATACGCGCCAACCGGCGGATCATGGCCTACACGGCGGCGGCGATCTACGGCATCGCCGGGCTGGACGGCGCGATCGAGGGATTCCTGCCCGGCGATCCGCCGTTCTCGTTGCTGCCGGTCGTGGTCGTCTTCATCCTGTTCTTCGTGCTGATGGCGGTGGGCCAGCGGCTTCCCCGGCGGGCACTGGCGTTGCTCGGGCCGCTGGGTGTGGTGCTCATCGCCTACGCGCTGTCGACCAGCCCCGGGCCGGGGGACGGCGCCGTCCTGTACGCGCTGCCGGTCTTCTGGACCACCTTCTTCTTCGGTCGCCGAGGCGCGGCCACAATCCTCTTCTGCGTGGCCGTGGGGCACGCGATCACCCTGCTCGCGTTGCCGGCCGCCGACTCCTATCCCGGCCGCTGGCTCGACGTGATGGTGTCGGTCACCGGCGTGGCGCTCGTCGTGCTCGTGCTCGAGCGCCGCAACGAGCTGCTGATGTCGCGGCTGGCCGACGAGGCGCGGACCGATCCGCTAACCGGGCTGCTAAATCGGCGCGGCTTCGATGAGCATGCGTCGCGGGAGCTCGCCCACCTCGGGCGGGATGGGCACCCAATCGCGCTGGTCATTTTCGACATCGATCACTTCAAGCACATCAACGATCAGTGGGGACACATGGTCGGGGACCGCGTCCTGGTCCACATGGCGCGGCTGCTGAGCAGCGAATCGCGTGTGATCGACGTCGCGGCGCGTCTCGGGGGCGAGGAGTTCGCGGTGCTCATGCCGGGCGGCCACCAGGCCGGCGCCACGGCGTTCGCGGAGCGGGTCCGCGGCGCGCTCTCCGCCACGGATTGCTCCGACGTACCCGAGGTCCGGGTGAGCGCTGGGATCACGGTCGCGGTCGATCCGCTCGATGTCCAGACAATGCTCGAGCGCGCCGATCAGGCCCTCTACGCCGCCAAGCGCGGGGGCCGCGACAGGACTGTCGCCTTCGAGGGCCCGGATCTGTCGCTTGTCGCCTGAGCGGGGCAATGGCGACCCGCGTCGCCCGCGACACCCGAAAAAAGGGCGCCCGCCGTCAGGCAGGCGCCCTCATCATCAGTCTTCCTACGCTGCGAGAGTCTCTAGCTCGAGGACCTCGAGCTCGATCGCGTCCCCGCCGCCGTCCCGGGCCGTAACCCGAGAGCCCTCGGCGATCCGACCGTCGAGGATCGCGCGCGTCAGCTCGCGCTCGAGCGTGCGGCGCAGGTGCCGCTTGAGCGGCCGGGCGCCGAACTCGGCGTCGAAGCCGTCGCGGGCCAGGCGCTCGATCAGCGCCGGCTCGACCTCGAGCTCGATGCCGCGCTCATCGCGTAGCCGGTCGGCGATCCGGGCGCACAGGAGCTCGCCGATCTGAGCGACCTGCTCCTCGGTGAGCGGCTCGAACACCACGATCTCGTCGATCCGGTTCAGGAACTCGGGCAAGAATGCCCGCTTGGCCGCGGCCAGGATCTGGTCGGCCGCCGCCTCCACCGCGGCCTCGCCACCGGTGAAGCCGATCGGGCGGCGCTTGGCCTGGCCGGCGCCGAGGTTCGAGGTCATGACCACGACCGTGTTCGTGAAGTCCACGGTGCGGCCCTCGCCGTCGGTGAGGCGACCGTCGTCGAGCACCTGGAGCAGGACGTTCCAGACCTCGGGGTGCGCCTTCTCGATCTCGTCGAGCAGGATCACCGAGTACGGGCGGCGCCTGACTGGCTCGGTCAACTGACCGCCCTCGCCGTAGCCGACGTAGCCCGGCGGTGAGCCGATCAGCCGCGCCACCGTGTGAGACTCGCGGTACTCGGACATGTCGATTCTGACGAGCGAGCGTTCGGTTGCGAACAGCCGCTCGGCCAGCGCCTTGACCAGCTCGGTCTTGCCGACCCCGGTCGGGCCCATGAACAGGAAGCTGCCCAGTGGGCGACCCGGCTCGGCGAGCCCGGCGCGGGCGTGCCGCACCGTCTCGGCGACGGCGCTGACCGCCTCGTGCTGCCCGATCACTCGCCGGTGCAGGTCGTCCTCGAGCGTCCCAAGGCGCTCCAGCTCGCTCGAGACGAGCTGGCCGACCGGGATTCCGGTCCGCGCGGCGACGATGTCGGCGATCTCCTGCTCGGTGACCACGGTTGCGACCTCGCCCGAGCCGGCCTGCTCGGCCAGCCTGCCCTCGAGCTCGTCGATCCGCTGCTTGATCTCGGCCGCATCCTCGTAGGCCTCCGCGTCGACCGCGGCCTGCTTCTCCGCCTTGAGATGGTCGAGCTCGGAGCGCAGACGCTCGTAGTCACTATCGGAATTGCGCAGACGCAAGCGCGCCGCCGCCTGGTCGACCAGGTCGATCGCCTTGTCGGGCAGCCGGTACTCGCTGATGTAGCGGTCCGACAGCCGCGCCGCCGCCTCGATCGCCTCGTCGGCGATCTGGACCCGATGGTGCTGCTCGTACTGGGACTTCAGGCCCTGCAGGATCGCGATCGTGTCCGGGACCGAGGGCTCCTCGACCATGACCGGCGTGAACCGCCGGGCCAGGGCCGCGTCGCGCTCGATCTTGCGGTACTCGGCCAACGTGGTGGCGCCGATCATCCGCAGCTCGCCGCGGGCGAGCATCGGCTTGAGCATGTTGGCGGCATCCATCGCGCCCTCGGCCGCGCCGGCGCCAAGCACCGTGTGCAGCTCGTCGACGAACAGGATCACGCGACCCTCGGAGTCGGCCACCTCATCGAGCAGGGCCTTCAGACGCTGCTCGAATGCGCCCCGGAACTGGGTGCCGGCGACCATCCCGGCCAGGTCGAGCGCGACCACGCGCACGCCGCGCAGCGGCTCGGGCACGTCCTCGTTGGCGATCCTGAGGGCCAGGCCCTCGGCGATCGCGGTCTTGCCGACGCCGGCCTCGCCGATCAGCGCCGCATTGTTCTTGCGCCGGCGGCTGAGCGCCTCTACCACCTGCTCGATCTCCGACTCGCGGCCGATCACCGGATCGATCCCGCCGTTACGAGCCTCGTCCGTCAGGTCACGTCCGAACCGGTCAAGCGCGGGCGTCTGCGAACGCTGGCGGGTATTGGCCCGCTGGCGCACGGTGGGACCGGCGCCCGGGACCGGGCCGCCGATCGGCGCAGCGCCGAACGGGCCGCCGCCGCCCAGCTGCTGCTGGGCCATGGCATCGCGCGCGCACTGCTCGCACACACCGCCCTGGCGTCGCTCGCCGCCGGCCACGAACATCACGTCCACCGCCGCCGGGCGCTCGCCACAGAGGTCGCACAGGTGCACGTTCTCGTTGTTCTGGTTCTCGAATTCCACGGTTCCGTCTTCCAATCTCTGGATTGCAGATCTAAGTCCGTATGACTAAGATTTTAGCGGGTCGAGCACACGACCTGGCGGCCATCGAGCGGCCTGATGGCGCGGACTGGGGTGTGCGTCTAGCGCCCGCGCGGGGACCCTCTCTCAGGTTAGCCACGCCGCTCCGGCCCCTGGAAACGTGCCAAACCCGCCGGAGGTCATTCCGCGAGTTGCAGGTTTTTACAGGGAGTTTGACTCGCCGACGGCCTTCCACGGCAACCGTTGGGTACGCGCGCGCCGGCCCGGACGCAACGACGGCACGTGCGGCTCAGCCCGGGCCGGGTGCAAAACGCCCGGAACCGCGCGCGCCCGGCCGGCTTTCCGCACATGAGCATCTCTCGGACGCTTATCTGCGGGATGTGGCTGGCCGCGAGGCGGTTTCGGGCGTTGTGCACCGTCGGGCGGTCGCGCACCGTCGCGCCCCGCCTCGGGTCAATGGATTCGGCGGGCGACGCTAGGGGGAGGACTCCCAGCGAACCTCGCCATCCTCGACCACGTCGGCCGGAGCGAGGCCGACCGAGCGAGCGACCGCCATCGAGGCCTTGTGCTCCGGGTGGATGTGGGCGCGCAGGCATGAGACCCCGCGCCCGCCCAACCAACCGCCAATCATCGCCACCGCCTCTTTGGCGAAACCGCGGCCCTGATCGGCAGTGGCGATGACCCATGCCAGCTCCGCGACCGGCTCGGGATCGGATCCGCTCACGGTGGCTTGCACCGTGCCGACCGGCCGGCATGTCGAGCGCTCGCGCACGACCCAGTTCAGCCACCGGTCCCGCCCGTCGGGCGAGCGCCCGCGCGCCTGGCGTTCGAAGCGGGCTCGGAGGTCCTCGAGCCCGAGTGGCTCGCCGCCGATGAAGCGGTGCAGCGAGTGGTCATCGAGCACCGGCGCAAGCTCGTCCGCGTGCTGAGGACGAAGCGGCTCGAGCACGAGCCTTTCGGACTCGAGCTGGACGGCGGTCAGGGACTCGGCGGATGGCATCGCATTGCTACCGGAGTCCAGACTCCGTTATGCTAAGCGGAGTCCACACTTCGCTAGGAGCCTACCAACGTGACGACCCCCCTCGGACCCGCCGATGTCGTCCGCGCGGTCGCGGACGGAGTGAGCCGCCTGGTTGCCGGCGGTCTCGATCGAGACGAGCGCGAGCGCCAGCTCGACGAGCTTGCTGCGCTGTACGCCGAGACGACCGACGTCCGCCATCCGTTCGCGCCGGACCGGGCGGACCCGCTTCGCACCCGCGAGGAGCTGCGCCGCCACTTCGCCGCCGCGCCGGCGCGGCTCACCGGCCTCGAGCGGTTCGAGCCGACGGCGTTCGTCGTACACCAGACGATCGACCCGGAGCTCGTCGTCGTCGAGTTCCGCTACACGGGGACCGTCGGCGGCAAGTCGTTCGACATCGCGAACATCTTCGTGGTCCGCGTCCGCCGTGGCGAGATCGTCGAGTCACGCGACTACGCCGATCATCTGGCGTTCGCTCGCGCGTTCGGGGAGTAGATCAGCCCGCCAGCAGCCGCTCGAGCTCGCCCAGGCACCCGATCCAGCCCCACTCCTGGTTGTCACGGCGCCCGTCGGTCGAGATGCCGGTGTTGACCAGGCGCACGATGGTCGCGCCCTCGGACTCCGAGAAGGTGAGCTCGAGCAGCTGCTCGTTGGCGGGGTCGTCGTCGAACACCCACGTCATCACGAGGCGCTGCGGGCGTTCGATCAGCTCGTGTACTGACCGCGGGCCTCGGCTTGCGAGCCGTCGGGCCGGCGCATCACCACCCGCACCCTTCCGCCCGCCCGGAGATCGACCTCCGCCTCCGGGGTCCCCCAGTCCGACGCGGGATGCAGCCAGCGACGCATCACCTCCGGGCTGGTCCAGGCGTCGAACACGACCTCTATGGGCGCGGCATAGGTCCGCTCGATCCGCACCTCCCGGGCGGGCTCGGTCATCGGAGCTCCTTGCGCTCCTCGAGGTACTCGCCGACGACGTCGAACAAGCGCTCCCAGCGCGTGCGCTGAGACTCGATCCAGCCCTCGGCTTCCGCCAGCGCCTGGCCCCGCAGAGCGAGCCGGTGGTTGCGTCCGACAACGACCCGCGAGACGACCCCGGCTTCCTCGAGCAATCGCAGATGGCGTGAGATGGTCGGCTTGGAAACCTTGAAGTCGCTGGTCACCTCGCCGACGCTCGCCGGCCCCATGCTCAGACGCTCGACGATCTCGCGCCGCAGCGGGTGGGCGAGCGCACTGAACACATCATTAGCCATTTTGCTAACTATATAGTTCGACCGGATGGTTGCCCGCGACGGCGTCCTTGAACCAACTGGGTAGAGAGAGGCAGGCGATGAGGACTGTAGATGGGGTGCGCTCGAGCGAGTCGCGAGCGTCCGGCGCGGTCGTGGTCACGCTCGCGATCGCGGCCGGCTGCTGGGTCCTAGCGATCCGGCAGATGAACGGCATGGACATGGGGGTCGAGACGGGGCTTGGCTCGTTCGGGTTCTTCATCGGCGTATGGGCGCTGATGATGGCGGCGATGATGCTGCCTGGAGCGGCCCCGGCCGTCTTCAGGCACGCGCGCACGAGCGCACGCGCCTACGCCGCGCCACTGTTCCTAGGGTCCTACCTCGCCGTCTGGACGCTCGTGGGGGTCCTCGTCTACGCCATCTACCGGCCGCACGGAACATCGCTCGCCGGTGCGGTGGTGGTCGCGGCGGGTCTCTACGAGTTGACGCCGCTCAAGCGGCATTTCCGCCACAGCTGCCGAGAGCGGCTGGACTCGGGGCTGGGGTTCGGGATCTGCTGCGTGGGCTCCAGCACGGGCCTGATGGCGGTGATGGTGGTGCTCGGAGTGATGAGTGTCACCTGGATGTCGGTGATCGCCGTGGTCGTGATCGCGCAGAAGCTCCTGCCGGAGAGAACCGCCATCGACGTCCCGCTCGCGCTGGCGATCATCGCGCTGGGAGTGCTGGTCATAGCGTCGCCCGGCACCGTGCCCGGACTCACGCCACCGATGTCGATGGCACCGATGTCGACGTGACTTCCGTGTCCGCGTCGCCGGCGCGCTCGGCCCAGCGCTGGGCCCACGTCTCGAGCGGCATCAGCGACGCCAGGAGGTCCTGACCTTCGGACGTAAGCCGGTAGCCGGCGCCCGGCTGAGCGTCGACGATCGAGACCTCGCGCAGTTCCCGCAGCCGGTCGTTGAGCACGCTTGAGGAGATGTCGCCCGAGCGGGACTGGAGCTCGCGGAAGGTCAGAGGGTCACCGTCGCGAAGTTCCCAGAGCACGCGCAACGCCCACCGTCGTCCCAGCAGGTCGAGCAGCGCCATGACCGGGCGCCCGGTGCGCGAGCCACGGACCGGCTGCCCCGGACGCGGCGTGGGTCTGGAACTCGAAGGCGTCATGCTCTTGTTTTCGAAGCAGGGATGGTACCGGCTCGATCAGCGGCTCATACCGGGGAATTACACCAGTCTGAGTGTGTAAAAATCGGGCCGTGGACCCGGCCTTCTTGATCGCCCCCGATGACGTGCTCGCTCAGCCCACGCGTGCGCGCTTGTTCTCGCTCCTGGATGAGCTCCGGCGGCCGGCCGGCACGGTCGAGCTCGCGGAGGCTCTCAAGCTGCACCCGAACGGGGTACGGATCCACCTCGCGCGGATGGAGCAGGCGGGGCTGGTGCAGAGAGTCCGCGTCCGCCAGCGTCGTGGTCGTCCACCCGATACGTGGCGGATCGCTTCCCAAGCACGCCCCGGTGGCATCCCCCCGCGCGCCTATCGGGATGTCGGTCGATGGCTGGCCCGAGCGTTTCGGGCCGGGGCGCGGGGGACCAAGGGCATCGAAGCGACCGGTCGCCAGATCGGTCGCGAGCTCGCTCCCGGCGATACGCCGGCCGGCGCCGACGCGTTCGAGACGTCGCTGACGGCGCTCGGATTTCAGCCCACCGTCGAGGGTCGCGAAGCCGACCGGACAACGTTCCGCCTCGGCAACTGTCCCTACCAGGACGTGGTCAAGGAGAACCAGCCCGTCATCTGTGCGCTGCACAAAGGCATCACACGCGGAATGCTGGACGCCCTCGCGCCCGGCGCCAAGATCATCGCGTTCGACCCGAATGACCCTGACCGGGCCGGGTGCACGATCGAGATCCGGGGGCTCGAGCGCGTGCCGACCCCATGATCATGAGATCAGCTGGCTTTGTGCTCGGGGTGGCGGTGAAGGAGCTCGAGCGCGTGCTTCCAGTCCGCCTCGAGTCTCTGGATCAGCTGGTGGTCCGCAGTCGGGGCCTCGCCTTCGTTCATGTCGGCTTTGTCGCGGGCCTCCGCTAGGCGCAGCCGCGCCTCGAGCTCGTCTCGTTCGACTGCCTCGTACTGGCGTGGTTCGTAACCCATCGCCTCCTCCTCCGGTTGGTTCCAAGGGGTAGCTAGAGCCACTCAGACTCCGACCGTATCGTCGCGGCCACCAACCGCTGCCGTCAAGGCCGTCGGAAGATCCGCGGGCTACAAGACGTTCACTTCTCGGAGCGTCGATGGCAAGCCTCTTATATCCAGGGGCCTGCCGATTGAGCTCGTTGCCCTGCAGTCTTGTCAGCTGCGGGAAATCGGCAGGGGGTCGTAGTGCTACGTATCGCCATTGTGGGGCTGGGACCATGGGGGCTATGCGCGCTCGAGCGGGTGGTGACGCTCGCGCGCCAGGACCTGCCACGCGGCAGCGAGGTTGTGGTCCACGTCGTCGATCCTGGAACGCCGGGATCGGGGGTTTACGACGTCACGCAGCCGGACTACCTACTCCTTAACAACCCCTGTGGACAACTCACGCTGTATCCGTTCGAGACCGAGTCCTATCAGCCGTCATACGGGGTCAGCCTCTACGACTGGGTAACTGCGAGGGGCTATCGGTGGGTGGGTGACCGGTGTGCGGTAGATCCGTCGGGCGACCCGATCGAGCCCCATCACTTCCTGCCTCGCCGCTTGATGGGCGAGTACCTCCAATGGTTCTATCGTGCGCTTCTAGCGAGCGCGTCGCCGAGTTTGCACGTCGTCCACCATCAGACCTGCGCGATCGATCTGCTGTCCAGGCGCGACGGGTGTGAGGAGGTGCGCCTGGCCAACGGCGGGGCGGTGATTGTGGACCACGTAATCGTCACCACCGGTCACACGGCCAACCAGGATGTGCGCGGTTCGAGCGCGATCAGACCGTACCCCGTCACCTCGTATGTGGAACGGATTCCGGCCGGCACGAAGGTCGCCGTGTCAGGCATGGGGTTGGTGGCGGTCGACGTGGTGACCGCGCTGACGACCGGTCGGGGTGGTGAGTTCGTGCCCGACGGCGGCGGACTGCGCTACCGGCCGAGCGGCCGCGAGCCGATCCTCCGGCTCTACAACCGGAGCGGCCTACCGTTTACCGCCAAGCCCGTCAGCGGGTCAGAGCGCGTCAGCGTGTACGAGCCGCTGATCTGCACCCCCGAGGCCGTGGGCGCATTGACCGGTGAAACGAGCGGGAGCCGGCGCCAGGTTGACGTCCGGAGGGAATTGCTGCCGCTCCTATTCGCCGAGATGTACGTGCGCTACTACGCACAGATGGCGTTCCAGGTTGACGGCTCGCGCGCTGCCGGCTCCGCGGTGCGCCAACGGTTGCGTGCTGCGTGGCTCCAGGGACGCTTCGAGGGTGAGCTGGCTCGGCTTGCGTCCTCGTTCGGCTCCTTCGACGCCGAGGCGCTGTTCTTCGGCAGCCAGTCGAGCTACCAGTCGAGCGATGACTACGAGCGATTCGTCTACCAGGCGCTGGTCGACGATCTCCGCGAGGCGGAGTTTCCCGGCGGCCGGAGCCCGATCAAGTCGGCGGCGTGGGTGTTCAGGATCTTCCGCGACTCAATTCGATCCGTGGTCGAGCTCGGCGGTCTCACGCTTGACTCCTATCTGGACTTCAACGGCGACATCTGCAGCCGGAGCCATCGCCTGGTGGCCGGGCCGCCCGCGCTGCGCTCCCGCCAGATGCTGGCGTTGATGGATGCCGGCGTGTTGCGGATGCCGTACGGCCCGGCGCCGGACCGAGAGTCGTTCGCGGGCGCCCATCCTGGCGCGGCTCGAGCGCGAATCTCCTCGACCCGGTTCGACCAGCCCTACGTGGACGACGTCGACCTTGTGATCCGCGGGCATCTCGAGGAGCCGCGGATCGCCAACTCGGGCTCGCCCCTGCTGAGAAACCTCTACGACCGTGGCCGCGTCAGCCAGTTTCGCTACGGCGCGGCCGTCGTGGGCAGCGTCAACATGACCCCGGATCACCACCCGATCGACATCGAGGGACGACCGCAGCTGAGCGTCTCGATGTTCGGGGTGGTGACCGAAGGGATCCGTCACTTCACGGCATACATCCCGTCGCTCCGCGGCCGGATGCGCGCGTTCGAGGACGTGGGGGCCTGCGTGAGTGAGCTGCTCGCCAACGCGCCGGTCAGCGAGCGCGTCGCGGCGTAGCCCCGGTGGCCGCCCACCCTTCTGGGTGGGTCAGGCTCCGCGTTGTGGTGCGGGTGGGTCGGCGGGGGTGTCGGCGATCGGCTGCCGGTTGCGGGGCCTCGAGCGGCCGAGGCGCGAGGCGTCCTCGGGTGCCTTGCTGAAGTCCACCGCGAGCTCGAGGTCATCCACGCAGTCCGGTGAGCCGACCGCGTGCGCGCGCAGCGCATTGCCCAGGGACGCAGTGGTCACGAACCCACAGCCGGAGCAGCGGTACAGCGGCACGGCATAGGGATTGCCAAACCGGCGAATCCTGAAACCACATCACACCACGCGTTCATAAATGGCTGTGGTTGCAAGCCACCGCGCCGGACGGGGCGCTCGCCGTCGAGCCGGCGGTGTCGTCGTGGCTCGAGCGCCGCCGCGACCGCGCCAAGGACGTTCCGCTGACCGAGCTCCTCGCCAAAGCACCTGGAAACTGAGTCGTTTGTGGTGCTCACGCGCGAGCGATTCAGGATCGCGGCCGCCTGCGCTGCTGCCACCCAAGGCGGTGGCGCCAACGAGGTGGACACTCGCCCGCCTCCTCAAGGTATATATTGGCGCCCACATAGCCGAACCGCCGCGGACAAGCCGCGGTGGACGGGGAACCCAAGTCGTTGGGGCGAATCAGCCGGTGCTCCGGTTGTAGCGGTCGAGCAATTCGATCGCGAGTCCGTCAGCTAACTCCGTAGGCGGGACCGTAGAGGAGTCTCAGATATGACGCCGCAATGGCATGCGCGCGCCGCTCGTGAGCGGCCGGCACGCGACCTGGGGGCGCTGTTCAACCGCTTCTCCGCCGGCGACATGCGCGCACGGGAAACGATCATCCTGCGGTTCTTGCCGCTGGCCCGGAAGCTCGCGAAGCTCTACGAAGGGCGCGGCGAGCCGGTCGAGGATCTCTGTCAGGTGGCCAGCGTTGGACTGATCAAAGCGGTTGACCGGTACTCACCCGACCGAGGCGATGCGTTCCCCGCCTACGCCCGGCCGATGATTCTTGGGGAAATCCGGCGGCATTTTCGCGACACGACGTGGCGAGTGCACGTGCCGCGCCCGACCCGAGAACGGGCGACGGCGGTTCTTCGCGCCGAGGAGGAGCTCAAGACCGTAACCGGTGACGCCAAGCCCGAGGCAATCGCAAGCTACCTCGGCATCGGTTCCGGGGAGGTCGTCGAGGCTCGACGTGCGCTGGAGGCGTATTCGCCAGGATCGCTCGACGCGCAATACACGGCCGCGAACGGCGAGGCGCTCGCGCTTCGCGAGGTCATCGGTGCGGATGAGCCGGAATACGAACGGATCGAGATGTCCGTCGGGATCAGACGGGCGCTCCTCCCGCTCAAGCCACGCGACCGGAAGGTGCTGCTTTTGCGTCTAGTGTGGGAACTAAGTCAAGACGAGATCGCCGACCGCGTCGGCCTCTCTCAGATGCACGTGTCCCGAATCCTTCGCAACGCCCGCGCGGCGTTGACCACCTCGTGCGGTCTGGCCGTCACCGCATGAAGACCAACTCGCGAGGTGATCAACCCAACGAATCGTGGGGTTTATGAGGTGATGGGGCCTGTGGGTTTTGAGGTGGCGTTGATTTGGCCGTTGGCGTTGGTGGTGGTGATCTCGGAGAAGATGTATTTGCCGACGTCGGAGGATTGGAGGGTGTAGGTGGTGTTGTTTGCGCTGGTGGGTGCGGTTTGTGGCTGGATTGGTGTGCAGGATCCGGTTGAGAATGTTGAGGTGGAGCAGTCCCACCATTGGTAGGTGGTTGTGGTGGGGACGTTTCCGGTGGTGGTCCAGGTGCCGTTGGTGGTGGTGAGGGTGTCGCCTTCGGTGGCGGTTCCGCTGAGCGAGGGTGCGGCGGTGTTCACGGGGGCGGAGCCTCCGCCGGTGGGGGGGCCGCCGGCGCTGGCGCGGATGCCGACGTTTTGTCCGTCGTTGCCGCTGTTGTGGCCGGTCGATCCGGAGGTTAGTTGGAACCCGGTCCAGCTGAGTGGGTCGTTTCCGCCGGTGAATGTGGCGGTCCCGTTGATGTTCGGGGAGCTTGCGCCGGACCACATGTTGTTGGTGTTTGTGGTGAGCGATCCGGACTCTACGTTGGGGCCGTGTTGATCGAGGTTGTTTGTGTAGGTCTCGCCGGTTGTTGTGCGGTCGCCGCTCTTGTTGCTGTTCTCGAGCAGTGTTGAGCTGTTGCAGCCTTGGGTGTTGGGTAGGTAGCCGCATCCTGAGGGGTCGGCCCCGCCGGTTTGCTGGGTGTTGTGGTTGATGACCGAGCTGGTGTCGGAGTAGAGGTCGATGCAGTTCTGCTCGATGTCGAAGCAGGCGTTGTCGGTGATGGTGTTGTCCGAGGTGCCGTCCCAGGCTGCGAAGCAGTTGTAGTCGTCGTAGCAGAGGTTGCCGGTGAATGTGACGTTGCCGTCCGTGCTGTTCGATCCGGCGTATAGCTGGAGCGTGTCGATGTGGTTACAGCTCGCTGACTCGGTGTGATCGAGGAAGCCGGCAAACACGTTGTTCTCGATGCTCAGCGGTGACCCTACAGTTTCCATCGCCCGGTTCGGGTTCCAGAGGTCACCCGGCGCGACGAACACGGAGTTCTCGAGCGTCACGCCCGAGGGCGTCGTGCCGCCTGAGGTCCCATAGTCGAGCATGAACTCCGCGCCGACGGTTGAGGGCGATCCACCGTTGCAGGCCGCGTTGCCGTCGATGAACGTGTCGCGGTTGAAGACGATGTTGGAGTTCTCCGGTCCTTCGATCATGACGGCGTTGGAGGAGGCGGTGAACGCGATGTTCTGGAAAGTGAGGTTGAGCGCCTTGCTCTGAAGCCCTCCGCTGGTGCTCAAATTGAGCGCACCACCGACGGTCATGGTGCCGCCGCCGCCCGTGCCATCGAGCGTGAAATTCTGCACGCTTGAGAGGTTCAGGCTCATCCCGGAGTTGAACGTCACCGTCGCGCCGGGCGCGGCCGTGATCGTGATCCCCGGCGCGGATTTGCTGGTGCCGGTGAAGCTGCTGTAATCACCCGAGGCAAGACACACGACCTGGCCCGGGGTCGCGTCCGCGATCTGGGTCGCGAAGCTCGACGTCGTCGCGTTCAGAGTGCACGACAACTCCCCCGGCGGCGGGTCGCTAGACCCCGAACTCGTAACCGCCGCCGTCAGAGCGGAGGTCGCAGAACTCGATCCGCCGGCGTTGCTCGCGGTCACCACGATGTCGATCGTGTCGCCCACGTCGGAGGATTGGAGGGTGTAGGTGGAGCTGGTCGCTCCGGTGATGTTGGTACAGCTGGTGGAGGAGGTGCAGTCCTGCCAGTGGTAGGCGTAGGAGGTCGGGCTGCCCGACCACGATCCGTTGGACGCGGTCAGCGTATTGCCCTGCTGCGCGGTCCCACTGATCGTCGGGACGGCCGTGTTGGCCGGCGCCGCCGGCGTCGCGCTCGTGACCGTCGCGGTCTGCGCCGAGCTCGCGGAGCTCGACCCCCCAGCATTGGTCGCCGTGATGACCGAGCGAATCGTGCCCCCGACGTCGCCGCTGGCGAGCGTATACGTGCTTGCCGTCGCGTTGCTGATCTTCGCGCAGCTCGCTCCGGAACTGTTGCAGTCCTCCCACGCGTACGCGTAGCTCGTGGGGCTGCCCGACCAGCTGCCGTTACTCGTCGTCAGCGTATCGCCCTGCTGCGCAGTACCACTCACCGCCGGTACAGCCGTATTCGCCGGCGCCGCAGGCGTGGCGCTCGCGACCGCCGCGGTCTGCGCGGAGGTCGCGGATTTCGAGCCACCCGCGTTGGTCGCGGTCACGACGACGTCGACGGTCTTCCCGACGTCCGAGGACTGCAGGGTGTAGCTGGAGCTCGTCGCGCCGCTGATGTTGGTGCAGCTCGTCGAGGAGCTGCAGTCCTGCCACTGGTAGCCATAGGAAGTCGGGCTGCCCGACCACGAACCGCTGGACGCGGTCAGCGTCTGCCCTTGCTGCGCCGTGCCACTGATCGCCGGGACGGCCGTATTCGTGGGCGCCGCCGGCGTCGCGCTCGTGACCGCCGCGGTCTGCGCCGAGCTGGCGGAGTTTGCTCCGCCGGCGTTGCTTGCCGTGACGACGGAGCGGATAGTGTGTCCGACGTCGGTGCTGGTGAGGGTGTAGGTGGTTGCCGAAGCGTTACTGATGTCCGTGCAGTTGGCCCCGGAGCTATCGCAGTCCTGCCAGGCATACGAGTAGTTCTCAGGACTGTTGCTCCACGTACCGTTGCTGGTAGACAGGGTCTGTCCTTGGGCGGGAGAGCCGGTCACCACGGGCGCGGCCGTGTTCGCGGGGGCTGGCGGCAGCGTGACTGCCGCGGTCTCCGCAGATGCTGCTGAGGTGGACCCAGCCGAATTCCCGGCGGTGACGAGTACCCGCACGGTGTCGCCCACGTCGCTCTCGGTCAGCGTATAGCTGCTGTCCGTGGCGCCGCTGATGTTTGTGCACATCAGACCGAGGCTGCCGGTGGTGCAGTCCTGCCATTGGTAGGCATAGGATGTCGGGCTGTCCAGCCAAGATCCGTTGGATGAAGTGAGGGTGTCGCCGTCAACCGCACCGCCGCTGATGGCCGGCGCGCCTGTGTTGACGGGCGGAAGCGTAACGGCGCCAGTCGGCGTCCCGGTGGTAGTTGTCGTGCCCGAGCCCGCGCTGGCCGGGGTGAGAGTTCCGGCAACGTAGGCTGAAATCGGACAGCCGCTCTCCGCTGTCCCGCCGGCCCACGTGGAAGGCAGCGCCTCGAGGTCACTGCTGGAACTCATCTGGCTATTGCATGAACCTGCCGGGCCCTGACGGAAGCTCAGGCCTCCACCCGTGCCGAGGACTGCCACCCAATACGTGCCCGGTGTGACAGACGCAGACCGGACCGGTACCGAATTCCAAGCACCGGCCTTGGGCGACGTTAGCGATCCGACGGCAACCAGCGCCCCGGCATGGCCGCCCCTGGCCGCGTAGAGACCAGCAATTAAGGTCGTCGCCCGATTGGCGTATCGGAGATACACGTTGATCGTCGTAGCCGATCCAGTGGAAGTGTTGGTGAAAGGAAACGCCTGCGCATGACCGGAGGAGTCCCAACCACGGCCCGACTCGATGCTCTGTTCACCGAACAGAACGGCGGAGCTCGCTGCGGAGGCAGCGCGCCCGAGAGGCGTGTGAACCAGGCTTGAGCCACGCTTCTCGGGTTTGACGGACCGGTGAGCAGATGCTTTACGAACGTGCGCCGCTGCGGCGAACCAAGTGGTCGCGGCAGGACGGCCGAGCACCGGTGAGGCCACAGCGACTGCTCCGGTGATCAACAAGCCAAAAAGGCATAGCAAAATTAGACGCCGCATCCGGTCCCTCCCGCGTAGGTTGATTTAGCGGCGCATCGCCTGCGTGAGATGCGCCATCCAAATGCCCTAGGGCCGGATAGACCAAACACCGTCCTGGATAGAACATTCGTCCAGGGACGCGCAACAATTGTCAAGATTGTGGTAAGACCGCTCGCCTTCAAGGGGTTCGGCGACGAGATGCGGGCGATACACCCAAAAAAACGTCGTATTACCCCGTAAAACGGTCTGACCCGCGCGGCGGGTTGCGGTCGCGCCGCCGCTCGCGTTGTCGAGGTCGCCGGGCGCGCGGCCGGAATCCCGGGAGTGGCCCGAGAGGGAGGGGCCGCTGGTGGGGGCGCTTTGGCAGGGCTCGATTCGCGTTCGGCCCCCCGCAGAGGTGGCGAGCGGGTTGGAGGGGTCAGGATCAGCACGCTGGCGCCGGCGCAGCCGAATCCGTCGATGGGGCCATCGAGGGCGCCACTGGGAGTGGCCCGAAACGGGGCGCGCCCATCCAGCCGAAGCTGCCGGAAGTGGCCGCTGGGCTGGGCTGTCTCGGAAACGAACGAGGCGAGTCTCGGCGGGAGCGAGGAGGTGCCGGCAGACCAGTGGCTTCAGGATGCCTTCGCCGTGGGTGCGACCCCGAGGAGATGGCCGAGGCTGGGCACGGCTGAGCTTGGATCGGCAGCCTCTCGCGCGCGAGGCGACCTAGCCCCGATCCTGGGATTGCTCGCGATCGTGCGCCAGATCGGGAGGCTTACGAGGCGATGGGACCGATTGCGTTGGAGGTGGCGTTGACCTGGCCGTTCCCGTTGGTGACCGTTACCTCGGAGAGGACGTAGTCGCCGGCATCGGAGGCTTGGAGCGTGTAGGTGGTGCTGTTCGCGCTTGTCGGCGCCGTCTGCGGCTGGATCGGTCTGCAAGACGCCGCCGAGAAGGTGGACGTCGGGCAGTCGTACCACATATAGGTGGTCGCGGTCGGCACGCTTCCGGTGATCGTCCACGTGCCGTTGGTGGTCGTGAGCGTGTCCCCCTCGGTCGCGGTTCCACTGAGCGAGGGCGCGACCGTGTTGACGGGCGCTGAACCGCCACCCGTGGGAGGGCCGCCCTCGCTGCTGCGGATACCGACGTCGAGTCCGTCGCTACCGCCGGCGTGGCCCGTGGATCCGGATGTCAGCTCGAACCCCGCCCACGTCATGGGATCGCTACCGCCCGTGAATGTGGCGGTCCCCCTGATGTTCGGAGAACTTGCGCTCGACCACATGTTGTTCGTATTCGTGGAGAGAGAGCCAGACTCCGCGTTCGGGCCATGCTGATCAAGGTTGTTTGTGTACGTTTCACCACTGGGAGAGGAGTCGCCGGTCTTGTTGCTATTCAGGAACAAGGTCGAACTGCTGCAAGCTTGGGTACTGGGCTCCGTAGCGCAGCCGGAGGGATCGGCACCCCCGGCCTCCTGAGTGTTGTGATTGATGACCGAGCCGGTGTCCGAGTAGAGATCAATGCAGTTCTGCTCGATCTCGAAGCAGGCGTTGTCGGTGATCGTGTTGTCCGACGTGCCATCGAAACCTGCGATGCAGTCGTAGTCGTCATAGCAGAGATTGCCGGTGAAGGTGATACCACCCCAAGGACTGTTAGAGCCACTATAAATCTGCAGGCCGTCGATGTGGTTACAGCTCGCGGATTCGGTGTGATCAAGGAAACCCGCAATCACATTGTTCTCGATGGTCAGCCCGGACTCGCTCTCCATCGCCCGGTTTGGATTCCAGAGATCGCCGGGCGCGACGAAGACCGAGTTCTCAAGCGTCACGCCGGATGGAGTTGTTGCCGTAGCGGTCTTATATAGGAGCATGAACGCTGCGCCGAGGGTCGACGGCGACCCGCCGCTGCAGGCCGCATTTCCGTCCACGAACGTGTCGCGGTTGAAGACGATGTTCGAGTTCTCCGGCCCCTCGATCAGAACGGCGTTGGAGGAGGCGGTGAAGGCGATGTTCTGGAACGCAAGGTTGAGCGCTTTGTTCTGGAGGGAGCTCCCACTCGTGCTCAGGTCGAGTTCACCGCCAATAGTCATCGTTCCCCCTCCGCCTGTCCCATCCAGCGTGAAATTCTGCGCGCTTGAGAGGTTCACATTCATGCCCGAGTTGAACGTCACCATCGCATTCGGCCCGGACGTGATCGTGATTCCCGGCGACGACTTGCTGGTGCCCGTGAAGCCGCTGTAGTCACCCGACGCGAGACACACCACTTGGCCGGGTGTCGCATCGGCGAGCTGTGTCGTGAAGTTAGATGTCGTCGCGTCGAGATTGCACGACAACTGTGGGTCGCTTGCACCCGAGCTCGTGACGACGGCGGTTTGCGATGAGGTGGCGGAGTTCGATCCGCCAGCATTGGCTGCGGTTACGACAGAGCGAATCGTGTCGCCCACATCGGTGCCGGTGAGGGTGTACGTGCTTGCCGTGGCGTTGCTGATCGTCGTGCAGTTGGCCCCGGAGGTGTCGCAGTCCTCCCACGCGTACGTGTAGCCGGTGGGGCTGCTCGACCATGAACCGTTACCCGTCGTCAGCGTCTGGCCTTCGACGGTCTGGCCGCTGACCGCTGGCAAGGCTGTGTTGGCCGGCGGCGTGGGAGACGAGGTGACTGAGGCCGACTGATTCGAGGTAGCCGAGCTGGGTCCGCTGGCGTTGGTCGCGGTGACGACGATGTCGATCGTGTCGCCGACGTCGGAGGATTGGAGGGTGTAGGTGGAGTTGGTCGCGCCTGTGATGTTGGTGCAGCCGGTGGAGGAGGTGCAGTCCTGCCATTGGTAGGTGTAGGAGGTGGGGCTGCCCGACCACGAGCCGTTGGACGCGGTCAGCGTTTGTCCTTGCTGTGCGGTCCCGGTGATCGTCGGCAGTCCCGTGTTCTGCGGGGCGGTAGGCGCCGATGCGGTCACGGCCTGCGTTTGGGCCGAGGTCGCGGGGGTGGATCCGCCGGCGTTGGTGGCGGTCACGACGATGTCGATGGTCTTGCCGACGTCGGATGATTGGAGGGTGTAGGTGGGGGTGGTCGCGCCGGTGACGTTCGTGCAGCTCGTGGAGGAGGTGCAGTCCTGCCAATGGTAGGCGTAGGAGGTCGGGCTACCTGACCACGAGCCGTCGGACGCCGTCAGCGTCTGTCCTTGCTGCGCGGCCCCGGTGATTGTCGGGACGGCGGTGTTGGCCGGCGCCGCGGGCGTCGCGCTCGTGATCGCGGCGGTCTGCGCGGAGGTCGCGGACGCGGACCCGCCGGCGTTGATCGCGGTGACCACGACATCGAGAGTGTGGCCCACGTCAGAAGGCTGGAGCACGTAGGCTGAACCGGTGGCGGCCTGGATATTGACGCAAAGGACCGACGCGCAATCCTGCCACTGGTAGGCATACGAGGTCGGCGTACCATTCCAGGAGCCTGTACTCGCCGTCAGCGCGCTTCCGACGAGCGCAGTCCCCGCGATGCTGGGCAGCGTCGTGCTCGCGGGAGGCAGGGAAGATGCGCCGCCAACAGGCGGCGACGTCGGCTGCGCCGACACACCGGCCGGCGTTGGACCCGCCGTCGTGCCGTCGGTCGGTGCTGCGCCAGTGGGCGATGAACCGCCAGCATTCGCGCCCGCGCGCGTCCCTTTGGTGAGCAGCCAACCGCTCACGTAGGCCGAAATGCAGTCGTTCAAAGAGTCGCCCTGCGACCACGCCCGCGGGAGCGCGGACAAGGCCGCGTGACTCTCGGTCACGCTCTGGCACGACGCGCTGCGACGGCCGCCGGTAGCGAGCGTCCCACCCTTGCCGAGCACCGCGATCCAGTACACGCGCCCCTTCGCCAGGGGCGTTCGCTTGATCGTGACAGTCACCCACCGACCACTCGAGACAGAGCGTGCCCCTGATGCCAGGAGAGATCCCGGCTTGCCGCCACGATCCGTGTATAGCCCAGCTAGCAGCGTCTTCGATGTGCTCGAAGCGGTGACATACACCGTGATCGCCCCGGCCGAGCCCCTCGCCGCCTCCTGGAAGCGGAACGCCATAGCGCGTCCGGCAACATGCGGACCGGCGCTCGGCACGATCCTGCGCCGACCGAACAGAAAACGCATGCTCGTGTGCCGACTCGCCGCCGCGCGGGCCACGTGCGCGGCCGCCGGATCCGAGCCAGATGAGGTCGGCGCAGACGCCAGCGCCCTGAACGACGCGCCGGGCAATACTCGCGCCCCAGCGACTGTTGCAGTCATGGCAAAGCACAGCACCAAGCAGATGAGCCAACGGCGCATTGGGTCCCTCCGTCGTTTCCGCGGACTACTCGTATCCCCGAAGGGCAACGCGCCGACTCGAACGAACATTCGAGCGCCGCACCCTCAGCACACGGCTGGGGGCGCATGGCAGGCGAACAGCGTCCCCGACGGACGGGTCGAAGGCCGCCCGTCCGATCTTCTAAGTTATGGCTTGTAGGAGTGTTCTCGGCGCTGACGCCCCTTCCAGCATCGACCGGGCCAAAGTTCAACCGAACGTCCAAAACCCGGAGTGCTTGGAGGCCGGCCCACCACCACGACCCTCGGCCGGGCAACGTCGGTCGGGCGCGTCCGGCCTTCCTCGGCGAGGGCGTCGCCAGTCGAGACGCCGTTCGCGACGAGGATTGGGTCGCGGCGACGCAGCGGCTCGGCCCCCGGCGGCGACCCAACGAATGCCCAGTGGTGCTCAACCGCGGCTCGATGTAGGCGCGGGCGGCCTCAAGCGGATGGCAGAGCTCGAGTCCTACAGCCTGCATCCGCGACTGGGAAGCCGATCGATATGCTGGACGCGCTGACGAGTGTATTGCCGGTCGCGCCGACGGGATGACCAGCCGGCTGTCGGCGGGGTGCTGTGAGCTCGTCGACTGATCGAGTTGACGTCCCCCTTCAGAGAAAGTCCCTCGGGTTGGGTTAAACTGATCGTTGGGGTTTATGAGGTGATGGGGCCTGTGGGTTTTGAGGTGGCGTTGATTTGGCCGTTGGCGTTGGTGGTGGTGATCTCGGAGAAGATGTATTTGCCGACGTCGGAGGATTGGAGGGTGTAGGTGGTGTTGTTTGCGCTGGTGGGTGCGGTTTGTGGCTGGATTGGTGTGCAGGATCCGGTTGAGAATGTTGAGGTGGAGCAGTCCCACCATTGGTAGGTGGTTGTGGTGGGGACGTTTCCGGTGGTGGTCCAGGTGCCGTTGGTGGTGGTGAGGGTGTCGCCTTCGGTGGCGGTTCCGCTGAGCGAGGGTGCGGCGGTGTTCACGGGGGCGGAGCCTCCGCCGGTGGGGGGGCCGCCGGCGCTGGCGCGGATGCCGACGTTTTGTCCGTCGTTGCCGCTGTTGTGGCCGGTCGATCCGGAGGTTAGTTGGAACCCGGTCCAGCTGAGTGGGTCGTTTCCGCCGGTGAATGTGGCGGTCCCGTTGATGTTCGGGGAGCTTGCGCCGGACCACATGTTGTTGGTGTTTGTGGTGAGCGATCCGGACTCTACGTTGGGGCCGTGTTGATCGAGGTTGTTTGTGTAGGTCTCGCCGGTTGTTGTGCGGTCGCCGCTCTTGTTGCTGTTCTCGAGCAGTGTTGAGCTGTTGCAGCCTTGGGTGTTGGGTAGGTAGCCGCATCCTGAGGGGTCGGCCCCGCCGGTTTGCTGGGTGTTGTGGTTGATGACCGAGCTGGTGTCGGAGTAGAGGTCGATGCAGTTCTGCTCGATGTCGAAGCAGGCGTTGTCGGTGATGGTGTTGTCCGAGGTGCCGTCCCAGGCTGCGAAGCAGTTGTAGTCGTCGTAGCAGAGGTTGCCGGTGAATGTGACGTTGCCGTCCGTGCTGTTCGATCCGGCGTATAGCTGGAGCGTGTCGATGTGGTTACAGCTCGCTGACTCGGTGTGATCGAGGAAGCCGGCAAACACGTTGTTCTCGATGCTCAGCGGTGACCCTACAGTTTCCATCGCCCGGTTCGGGTTCCAGAGGTCACCCGGCGCGACGAACACGGAGTTCTCGAGCGTCACGCCCGAGGGCGTCGTGCCGCCTGAGGTCCCATAGTCGAGCATGAACTCCGCGCCGACGGTTGAGGGCGATCCACCGTTGCAGGCCGCGTTGCCGTCGATGAACGTGTCGCGGTTGAAGACGATGTTGGAGTTCTCCGGTCCTTCGATCATGACGGCGTTGGAGGAGGCGGTGAACGCGATGTTCTGGAAAGTGAGGTTGAGCGCCTTGCTCTGAAGCCCTCCGCTGGTGCTCAAATTGAGCGCACCACCGACGGTCATGGTGCCGCCGCCGCCCGTGCCATCGAGCGTGAAATTCTGCACGCTTGAGAGGTTCAGGCTCATCCCGGAGTTGAACGTCACCGTCGCGCCGGGCGCGGCCGTGATCGTGATCCCCGGCGCGGATTTGCTGGTGCCGGTGAAGCTGCTGTAATCACCCGAGGCAAGACACACGACCTGGCCCGGGGTCGCGTCCGCGATCTGGGTCGCGAAGCTCGACGTCGTCGCGTTCAGATTGCACGACAACTCCCCCGGCGGCGGGTCGCTAGACCCCGAACTCGTAACCGCCGCCGTCAGAGCGGAGGTCGCAGAACTCGATCCGCCGGCGTTGCTCGCGGTCACCACGATGTCGATCGTGTCGCCCACGTCGGAGGATTGGAGGGTGTAGGTGGAGCTGGTCGCTCCGGTGATGTTGGTACAGCTGGTGGAGGAGGTGCAGTCCTGCCAGTGGTAGGCGTAGGAGGTCGGGCTGCCCGACCACGATCCGTTGGACGCGGTCAGCGTATTGCCCTGCTGCGCGGTCCCACTGATCGTCGGGACGGCCGTGTTGGCCGGCGCCGCCGGCGTCGCGCTCGTGACCGTCGCGGTCTGCGCCGAGCTCGCGGAGCTCGACCCCCCAGCATTGGTCGCCGTGATGACCGAGCGAATCGTGCCCCCGACGTCGCCGCTGGCGAGCGTATACGTGCTTGCCGTCGCGTTGCTGATCTTCGCGCAGCTCGCTCCGGAACTGTTGCAGTCCTCCCACGCGTACGCGTAGCTCGTGGGGCTGCCCGACCAGCTGCCGTTACTCGTCGTCAGCGTATCGCCCTGCTGCGCAGTACCACTCACCGCCGGTACAGCCGTATTCGCCGGCGCCGCAGGCGCCGCCGCGGCGCTCACCACTACGTTATGCTCGACGTTTACCGAGCGGTTGAGCGCGTCGGTGACCGTGAGGGTCACGTACTTTGTGCCGACGTTGTGGAAGGTAAAGCTCATGGTCTGGCCCGACCCAAGAGGCCAGCTGCCGCCGGTGGGCGGCTCGTCCGCCCATGTGTAACTGCAGGGGGTGGCGCTGCAGGTCGACGCGCTGCCGTCGAAGGACACCGACTGCCCAGTCGACGGTGCGCTTGGCGAATACTTGAACGCGGCGGTAGGCGCAGCCAATGAACTCACCGCAGCGGTTTGAGCCGATGACGCGGGGGTCGATCCGTCGGCATTCGTGGCGGTCACGACCGAGCGGATCGTGCTCCCGACGTCACTGGCCTGAAGCGTGTAGCTGTCCGAGGTCGCTCCCGAGATGCTGACACAGCTTCCGCCTGAGCTGTTGCAATCCTCCCAGGCGTACGCATCGCTGGTAGGGCTGCCCGACCAGGACCCGTTACTTGTCGTCAGGGTCTGTCCTTGTTGCGCGGACCCGGTGACGACCGGCACGGCTGTATTCGCGGGCGCTCCCGCGGCGCTTACCACTACGTTGTGCTCGACGTTTACCGAGCGGTTGAGCGCGTCGGTGACCGTGAGGGTCACGTACTTTGTGCCGACGTTGTGGAAGGTAAAGCTCATGGTCTGGCCCGACCCAAGAGGCCAGCTGCCGCCGGTGGGCGGCTCGTCCGCCCATGTGTAACTGCAGGGGGTGGCGCTGCAGGTCGACGCGCTGCCGTCGAAGGACACCGACTGCCCAGTCGACGGTGCGCTTGGCGAATACTTGAACGCGGCGGTAGGCGCAGGCGATGAACTCACCGCAGCGCCAGCGGCCCTTGCGTCATCGTGCTTGACGCTTGCTGGGAGAGCGAATGTCGCACTGCAGGCTATACCTGTAGCCAACGTAACGCAAACCAGCGGCACCAAATATCGACGAGTCATCCCGGTCCCTCCACTCGTGTTTTTGTGCGCCTCTATTGGGCCTCGTGTGGCCCGTTAGCGGTTCTTGGTAAAAGCGATGACAGTGTTTCCGGACGCGCAGTCCTGAAACATCAATCTACTCGAACATTCGTCGAGAGTCGATCCGCAAGACGGTGAGCTATGGGGTTAGAAACCGAGGAATAGAGACGAAAGCGATGCGGCGCACGGAGCGTGACGCACGCGACCCGAGAGACGGTGACTCGCTTTGCGTGGAACAGCGTGGTGGGTCGTGCGAGACACTAGCCGCAAATGGACACTCCGAGGACATCAGTGGTTACTCGTTACCAACCGGATTAACGGGAATGTGACGCGACCAACGCGGATGGCACGCAAAAGGCAGGTTTGTGTGCACTTAGTTCGCGGCGAGAGGTTACCTCGGACGAGATGGGGAGGCGACGACGCTGACTCGGCTGAAGTGGCGGTTAACAAAGAAACTGCGCGCTGGCGGGTCCCCTTCCCGGGCCGAGAAGCGCTCAGGCTTTCGCAGAGCCGCTTAGGATCTGTGAAGTCTGTGCAGAACTGTCGGGGGAGTGATCGTGGCGCGAGACGGCAAGGACGCGCAGGGAACTCATCGAGCGCCCGCCGCGCGAGCGCCGTCAGGTCGTGACCATGGATGGCAAAGAGGTGGTCGACGTCGTTCCCGCCGAGGAGTACCAGACACTTCCGGTAGAGCGGCCCGGGTCTGGTTGAGCTAGTTCGTTTCGCTCCGGATTTCGATCTTTCAGATAGCCGGCGAGCCGGCGATCGCGGTCGTGATGTGGAGCTTGAGCGTGTTCCTCGAGACGCACGGTCGGCTCGGAGATCGGACGCGATCGCGATCCGCGGGTTCGCCCGCGGTCCGAAGCGGTAGGCGATGTCGAACCTCATCTGAGCGCGATAAGGCTCGCCGGCATCGACTGTCCGTATGGTAAGGATGCGCGCCGGGGAAATGCGTTTGCGCGGTGGTTTGCCGTGAGCTACGCGGCCGGTGCGCGGGTCGAATCAAGAGGAGTACGAGCCGGGCGGACGGACGATTGATCGCCTCAGCTTGCGCGAGGCTCGAATTGTCCGAGCATCGTGGGTAAGGGACCGGTCCGCCCGGTCTTTGGTCGCGATGATGATGGGTACGGCTCGCTTTGAATCCGGCGACCTCTCTCGTATGAAGCGAGGGCGATGGGCCGCCCGAACGCGTAAGCGTTCAGTCCCCGGGGCTCAGGTGAGCGCGGGGAACGGATCGCCGCGGTTGTGCGCGGCGAGTAGTTCGCTGAGGTAGGTGAACAGCGAGCGGCGTTGCATGCGGCAGGTGACGGCGGCGGAGAGGGCGCGTTCGGCGAATCGTTCTCCGGTGTGGCTTTGCGTGCCGAGCGAGAGTTTTCGGTGGATGACCGGGCTGCGGAGCGCGCGTTCGGCGGGGTTGTTGGTCGGTTCGACGCCGTCGATCGTGGTGAAGGTCCAGAGCGCGGGCCAGACCTTGAGCAGGTTGTTGGCGAACTGGCGGTGCCAGCGCGTTCGCCGGCTCTTTGGGCTGGCGTCTTGGAGCAGCCGCCGCAGCTGGGTTTGGATCGGGGCGATCTCGGCCTGGAGCCGGTTTCGGTTGTGGTGCTCGTGTTGGTAGGAGCGCCAGGCGGCGAGCACCTGGTTGGTGAGCGGGAAGCCGTGTTCGCCGAAGGTCTTCTGCTCGCCCAGGCCGTCGGCGTGGCGGCGGAAATCACGCTGGAGGTGTGACCAGCACACTTGGCGCTGGTTGGGGTTGAGGTGGCTGTAGCCGTTCCAGCGGTCGCAGACCACGATCCCTGGGTAGGGGCCGATCAGCGCGTTGAACTGCTCGCGGTTGCAGTGCTCGGCGATCTGGAAGAACGCCGCGCCCAGGGTGGTCGCGGTCCACAACGCGCGCCCCTCACCGCGCGTGCGCCAGCCGGTCTCATCGACGTGCACCGCGCCCTGGTCCAGCACCCAGTCCTGCAACTGCAGGTGCGGGCCGGCGAGCGCGTCTGAGGCGCGCTGGCAGACCGCATCGACCGCGCCGGTCGAGAGCGTGACGCCGAACAGGTCGCGTGCGAGCTCGCAGATTCCGCGGCGTGAGATCCGATGCCGAGCGGTCAACGTCACGACCGCCGCCTGTAACCGGGGCCCGAACGCACACACGCCGATCTGCCCGGGGACCCGGGCGCTGGTCCGTGCCAGGCAGTGCCGACAGCGCAGCTGATGCGTGCGATGCTCGGTCCACCTCACGCTGATCGGCGGCAGCTCGGCAACCTGATGGCGACCGAACCGCCGCCTCGGGCGCTGCTCCTCGGCGGTGAACTCGCGCCCGCACCCGCCACGCGCATCCGGGTAGTGATCGACGATCTCATCAATCTGATCCTCGGGCCGCAGCTCGCGACCCGCACCCGGGTGCCCAGACTGACCGCCAGCCTTGCGCCCCTCGCCCTCTGAGCGCATCAACTCCTTCGCCTTCGCGCGAGCCTCCGCCCGCCGCTGAGCGCGTGTCTTTGGCGGATCTGACGACGGCGGCCGCGAACTCGTACGCGAGTCCTGACGCGCCTGCGCCTCCAACCGCAAAAGCCGCTCCTCGACCTGCTCAACCCGCGCGGCTAACTCGAGAATGAACTCGACACATACCTCCCGCCCCGCGTCATAGATCGCCTCCGCCTCCACGCGGTCCATAACTGCAAGATTCGCTGCACCAACAAGGAAACCCTCCCCAAGGCCCCGACGACTGAACGCTTACCCGAACGCTCCGGTTTGCAGGAGTTTGGCACGCTGGCAGCGGCGCTGTCAGCGGACAAGCCGACACACGTGCCCCACAAAATCCGAGCGCCGGGTCGGACTAATCAGCTCGCTTCGTTTGGGGGAGAAAATCGCACGCGCATCGACTTTGCCGCCGCTGTCGTCGACGGCGCCAAGTTCCGCTAGGATCGGCCTTCGAGGCAAACCGGCGGGACCGTAGCTGTTCGGCTGAGCTGCATCGACCAATGAGGAGCTTGCGCCTACGGCGGCCTGCGGCGGCCTTGGGGGTTGTGCCAGCAATGTCAACCCCATCATCGGAGCGCTCATTTTGCTTCCATCGGAAAGCCGGCGCATGCGTGAGGAGCTCGCTGCCTACGCGCGTCCCTCCCTAAGACGAGGCGCGTTCGAGATCGCCACCTCTGTCCTGCCCTACCTCGCGGTCTCGGTCCTGATGTACCTGGCACTTGACGTCTCGTATTTGCTGACGCTGGCGCTGGCGCTCCCCGCCGCCGGCTTCTTGGTGCGGACGTTCGTCGTCTTTCACGACTGCGCCCACGGGTCTTTCCTACCCTCTAAGCGCGCCAATAGCAGCGTCGGCCGATTGATGGGCCTCTTTGTGCTGTCGCCGTTTCAGCGCTGGCGCCACGATCATGCGATCCATCACGCGACGTCGGGAGACCTCGAGCGCCGCGGCGTGGGGGACATCATCACACTGACGGTGAGCGAGTACTGGGCGCGGCCGCGGCGCAGTCGTCTCGCCTACCGCGTGATACGCAATCCGGTCGTGATGTTCGGGCTCGGTCCGGTGCTTGCGATGATCATCGGGCCCCGAATTGCGACTCGGTCACAGCGTCCACGGCTCCGTCACAGCGTGGTTGGCACGGATGTCGCGCTCCTCGTCGTCGTCGGCGGGTTGTGCTGGCTGATTGGCTGGCAGAGCTTCCTCCTCATCTGGGCACCTTCGGCAATCCTCGCTGGTTCGGTCGGTATCTGGCTCTTCTACGTGCAGCATCAGTTCGAGGATGCGTATTGGCAAAGCGCCGCTGACTGGAGTTTCTCGGACGCGGCCCTGCGCGGCAGCTCCTACCTCAAGCTGCCGAGCGTGCTGCAGTTCTTCACCGGCAACATCGGGCTACATCACGTCCACCATCTGAACGCGCGGATTCCGAACTACAACCTGCAACGCGCTCATGACGAGAACCCGATCTTCCACCAGGTCCCGACGCTCTCGCTGTGGGATGCGGTGCGCGCCGTTCGGCTCAAGCTGTGGGACGAAGAGCGCGGAAAGCTCGTCACGTTCGCACAGGCGAACCGGAAGCAGCCCGCCGGCGTCGCGAGTGCCGGAGGAGCAGTGCCGGCCGAAATCGCTGCTCGGCACGCTGGAGCGCGGACGTAGCGTTGCAAGCTGTGGTGTCGGCAGATTGCCGATCACTTCGCCACCTAAGAGCGAGCGTGGCCAGGCACCGGCGTGGCGTCGGCAGTTGCCAGAGCTTGTAGAAGGCGCCCTTCACTTTGGCTCGACATCGCTTTCGCATAGGCGATGAAGCGGCATGGCATCCAGTCTGCTCCGCCCCACCAACCAGGCGCACAAACAACGGCCGGCGTCGGTGGCAATGAATGTCGCCTGGCAGAGAGAACGTCGTCGTACAACCGTCACGACGTCGCTCGCCTCCCTAGCCGATCGAGCCTTGCATTCGGAGTTCGATCAGGGTTCCTCCACCGTGGTGGACGAGTTTTACGATTGCGCCCACAGACGCTGCAATAGGAGTAGCATCGGTGGTGCCTGGCCCTGCGGCCAGAATCCTCAGCCCAAGCCCGATTGCCACCAACGGCACCGCTCGTGCCACGAGGCGGGAGGCGGGGGTTACTGGTTTTGTCTGCGGGGCCGTTGGCGTACCCCTACGGCGCTACCCACCGGCAGGTAGTTGCGTCCTCACTCGACAGCGCTCGGGTTCCCTTCCGCGGTACCAACCGAGGGCTCGAAGGCTTCGGGAAGCCCGACACGGGTCGAGGATAATCGGTCAGCCGGTAGACGCGGCGAGAGCGTCCGCGACCACGGATTGCGAGCGTTTGACCGCGCAACGCATGCTACGCAACCGCACAACTCGACAGTACCCGCAACGCCGACTCCCGATGGACAAGGAGCACGAGTGGTACGAACCACCGTTGTCCGCGAAGATCAAAAACTCGATCGACGCCGGCACGTTTGCGTCAGCGGCACGGCGGGCGAGCTGCCTTGCAGCGCGGGACTTCTTTGGTGCGGTGCCCATGGCAACCGTCTCTCTGCCCTTCTGACGGGAAAGTCGCCCGGGAAGCGAGAAGCGCTAGGGGCTCACTGAGCGCAAACCCACCCTTACCACAATCCGACCCTCTCACCTGGAATTCGACCGCTCGGCCATCGATGGGTCTCACCTCCCTGCCGCTCACCGGGCCTATCGACGTGACCATTGGGTTACGGAACTCAGAGCGCGTGAGCTGCGTTCAAGGGGACCCGGGCTCCCGATCCGAGAGGTTTCGCATGCTGACGGAGAACGGATACACGCTACGCGGTACATAAGTAACTGAGATCTCCCTAAGAAAGAGTAGTTACCTGATCGAGCCCGGCAACGGTGTCATCAGCTCCGTGGGGTTTAGCGACACTGGTGAAGATGCCGAGGAGTCAACCGCGCGTCGCATCGAATTGGGTCACGCCCGCCACAGGGCGCCTCTCGCAGTGGTTTCAGGCTTTTCTTCCTCTCGCCCTGGGTCTTGCAAGCGACCACGCTTACCGTCCTCCGCGGGCGCGCGATCTTCTCGTGGGCTGCCCAAGGCCGAGGGGGAGAGAACCGCATGCGGCTGCCCCGGCGCCGATTTGGTGCCAGCAGCGCGACGTCGGAGTTGATGAGGTGAGCAAAGGCGGCTGCCCGCCTGCAGTCGCGGGTCGTGCGGCGCCTCGTCATGCCCGCCCTCCGGGCCGCTTACGCGGGCGAGGTTCCCGTTGGTGGCCGGTGTCCATTGGATCCTGCCCTCGCATGTGCCGCGAGCGGGGTTAGGACAAGCAAGGCGGCCGGCGGAGGCCCGCAACGGGTAAACCGGCCGCGAAGGCGGATTCCCGGGGTTGGCGACCGTGCGTAACTCGAGCCGCTTTAACGGCTCGGCACTAGCCATCGCGAGCTCGACCCAGCGCCGCCACTTCGCCGTTGTCGCAGTGGCCGTTGTCGCAGATCAGGAGCTCCTCGAGCGGGATACCGACGGCGGCCGGTTCATCGACCGACAGAACGACCTCGGTACGGCGTGAGAACGCCTGGACCGCGAGCTGCCGATCGACGATCAGAAACGGCGCCGCTTGTCCTCGCCACACCCTCACATGCCACCACGGGCCGCTGCAAGCGCGCGTGGCTCCCTGCTGTGCTGCCTGGCTGCCCCGCCCGCGGACGCCGCCGCCCGACCTCGAGATCCAAGCTACTCCGGCCCTGACCGACTGCCAGCCCACCTCGAAACTCGTCGTCGGGTAACCTCGCCGGTCTCGCGGTTCGAGATCGGGGTCGCGCTCCCCTCGGCGCAGCCTCAGACGGCGAAGCACCCAGCACCAGTGACCAGCACGGTACGCAGGACAGCATCAGGAGACGGGAGATGAGCGACCGCGGAGCCGGCGACCCGGAGCTCCGGCCGTTGTCCGGCGGCAAGCTTCTCTCCGAGATCACCAACCGGATCGTCGCCCTGATGCGCCAGCACTACGGACGCGGGCCGATAAAAGCTAAGACCTACGTCCTCGACAACCTGATCGTGTGCGTGCTCTCCGACGGCTTCACCGCGATCGAGCGCACCATGATGGAGGGCGGCGAGCCGGAGCGTGTGCTCGAGATGCGGCGGGACTTCCAGCGCATGATGAAAGTCCGCTACAGCGAGATGATCGAGGAGCTGACCGGCCGCAAGGTACTCGCGTTCCTCAGCCAAGCGCACGTCGAGCCCGATCTTACGGTCGAGATGTTCCTGATGGACGGACCGGTATCCGGATTTGGCGCACTCGAGCTCGTCGAGCCCTCCCCGCCAGAACCGTAGGAGGCAACGGACGGGATGGATTCGCCGCGCCCCGGCTCGCCGGGCGGAATTGGTCGAACCAAGGGGTTGTGTTTGGTGGTTGGAGGAGTAGGCTGGACCTTCGAGCGCCTTCGCTCGACGCCTCGGCTCGTTGTTGCCGCCTAAGAAGTTCCGCAGGTCGCCGCCTCGTTCGACCGCGCAAGCCCAAACGGAATGAGATGCGAGTTGAGCGGCGAAAACTCCTTGTTGGAGATCATCGAGGTGCGTGACGCCGGGAGGGTGCGTGTGGGTCTGCGTGGAGAGCTCGATTTGGCGGGCGCACCGACTGTGAGCGAAAGGCTGCGGAGGCTTCGCGCGCGTGGCGAGCCGGTTCTGCTCGGCCATACGAGATGAACACGCTCAGCACAGATCTGCCTCGCTCGCCTGATTCGGTCGGCGCCGCTCGCCGGCTCGTGAACGGCCACACCCCTTCGCTCGACTCTCAGCAGCGACAAGACGCCGTTCTTATGGTGTCGGAGCTGGTCACCAACGCGGTGCTGCACGGCGTCGGGGCGATCTCGCTCCGGATCGACGCCGGAGCAGGCGTGGTGCAAATCGAGGTAGCCGACGAGGGGAACGTTGCGCTTGTGCCTAGACTGCAGCCACGCGCTCACGGCGGCTGGGGGCTGCTGATCGTCGAGCAGCTCGCCGATAACTGGGGCGTTCTCGACGGCAGCACCAGGGTCTGGTTCCGGCTCGGGCGGCCGCACCCGTTGCGGTGACCAGCCATCGAACGCGGCAACGCCGGATGTCACGCTACGTCCACGGCCCGTAAAGCCTGCCGCCGGCTCATCCGCGCGTCGCCGATCTGGTCCTGACGGCTGCACCGCCGGGAGTTCGCCCGCCCGAATCGCCCTCTTGTCGGGGGCGGCCGTTCCGACTCGGTTGCCCCCGCGCCGACGAGCACCCCCAGCAGCCATCACACGACGGTGCAGGACGGCTTGTGCCTCTCCTCGCTGGACACGTTGGCCCGCGTCTGGCTGGTGCGGGCCGGACGGCGGATCTCGTCGTTGAGGAGCCCTCTCGAGCAGCCGCACCTGGCAGCGAACCCCATCTTCGGGCCGCGCTGATCCCGGACCCCCGCGGCCGTTACTGCATGAGGCGGACGCGATGTTTCTCAAGTATGAGCAGCGTGCGGGCGCCGGGCGCAGCGGGTGCCGAGAGTACGCCCGGCAGACGTCCGTGCAAGGTCAGTTCATACCGCCCTGGTCCCAGCAAGCGATGGTTTATCCGGAAGTTCCAGTGAATGACCGAGCGACCGCGTGGTTGCTGACCGAAACTTACCAGTCCGGCAAACACGAGCCGGCCATCACTAACGACCCGCATCACGCGCAGTGCGAGGACGGCTGGTTTCAGCAGGTGAGCGATGACAGTTGCTTCTCGCGACTCCGTATCGTACACGTGCAGTCCGAAGAATTTGGGGCCAGGTGACAGGTAGGTGTAGCGGGCAGCCCGTCTCGGCCGAGACAAATCGCCGAGGCAGTCCGCGACCATCACGTTGACCGGCCCCGCGTGGTCCGTCGGCGCGACGGCTGTGGCCGCTCCGTCGCTAACGGTCTCGTTCGGTGACGCTATACCGCCGAAGTAGACGCTGCCTGTTTGTCCGCCGGTGCAGCCGTAGTCGAAACCCGAGCCCGTGATCGTGACCGTCGTACCGATCGTCCCCGAACCCGGCGAAACCGAGCTAACCGCCGGCGACGGATAGACGAACGTGTCAGCGCTGGTAATCGGGGACAAATCGCCGAGGCAGTCCGCGACCATCACGTTGACCGGCCCCGCGTGGTCCGTCGGCGCGACGGCTGTGGCCGCTCCGTCGCTAACGGTCTCGTTCGGTGACGCTATACCGCCGAAGTAGACGCTGCCTGTTTGTCCGCCGGTGCAGCCGTAGTCGAAACCCGAGCCCGTGATCGTGACCGTCGTGCCGATCGTCCCCGAACCCGGCGAAACCGAGCTAACCAGCGGCGACGGATAGACGAACGTGTCAGCGCTGGTAATCGGGGACAAATCGCCGAGGCAGTCCGCGACCATCACGTTGACCGGCCCCGCGTGGTCCGTCGGCGCGACGGCTGTGGCCGCTCCGTCGCTAACGGTCTCGTTCGGTGACGCTATACCGCCGAAGTAGACGCTGCCTGTTTGTCCGCCGGTGCAGCCGTAGTCGAAACCCGAGCCCGTGATCGTGACCGTCGTGCCGATCGTCCCCGAACCCGGCGAAACCGAGCTAACCAGCGGCGACGGATAGACGAACGTGTCAGCGCTGGTAATCGGGGACAAATCGCCGAGGCAGTCCGCGACCATCACGTTGACCGGCCCCGCGTGGTCCGTCGGCGCGACGGCTGTGGCCGCTCCGTCGCTAACGGTCTCGTTCGGTGACGCTATACCGCCGAAGTAGACGCTGCCCGTTTGTCCGCCGGTACAGCCGTAGTCGAAACCCGAGCCCGTGATCGTGACCGTCGTGCCGATCGTCCCCGAACCCGGCGAAACCGAGCTAACCACCGGCTGAGCTGCAGCCGCGGCCGGCCCGGCCAACAGGACGAGGGGCGCCGACAGTAGCGCAGCGGTAAGGACAACAGTTGAGCCTACGCGCATCTGAAACCTCGTAGTAAACGGATCCCCGACGAATCAACTTGCGACGGTGCTCAGGCGTGCGCTCGACTCCCGCTCCAGCGCCTGGCCAACCACGGCATAGCTCTCGCGGACGACGCGCGCCGGATAGGTCGAAGCATTCAACTCCTGAACGAGGCAGCGGCAAGTCTGCGGATCTCTGCAGATGTTTCCGCCCTACCACGTCCACGCACCCGCGCCGGCCCAGGAGTCCAGCCTGACGCATTCTGCGTTCTTGATGGGCACGGCTGGGCTTGAACCAGCGACCTCTCGCTCGATTTGCGGTGCCGCGGCGGTACAAATCCGATGTCTCATTTGCAGGGACTTTTCATCGTGTTGGGCCACGGAAACCCTGCGCGGCCCAGGCATGGCGCGGCGAGCATCAACTCGGCTTTCCTCCTTTCCGCGCAGCTGGCTATCCAGTTCGCTCCCCCTGCGAGTCATGCTTGCGCCGGGGGACGGCGATCGCGTCAGCCAGTGCGGTGATCTCTATCCGCTCGGTCGTGCACAACCGGCCATTCGGTGTGGATCGCGGCGACCGTGGCATGAACTGCGTGTGGGGCGTGGGTGGTGTCCGTCGGTCAACGCAACATGGTTTCGTGTTTTGCGTTGAGAGATCGGAGTTGTGGTGGCGAAGAGCCGCGGTATTCGTGAGGCGTATCGGGTGATGGGGCCGGGTGAGCGCGCGCGGGTTGCTGCGCGGGCTCGTGAGGATGTGGGGTTGGCTGTGGTGGCGTCGGAGTTTGGGGTTTCGGTCAGGACGGTGATGCGGGCCAGGGATGCGGCGTTGTTGTTGGAGCGGCGGGCTGCGCGTTCGGGGTTCCGGCTCTCGCCCGGGGAGCGGGAGCGGATCAGTCGTGGGATCGCGGCCGGGGAGTCGGGTCGGGCGATCGCGAGGGTGTTGGGGCGTTCAGCGTCGACGGTGTGCCGGGAGATTCGGGCTGGGGGTGGCCGGGGGCGCTATCGGGCGGTGCGGGCTGAGTGCCGGGCGGCGCGCCGGGCGCGGCGGCCGAAAGCGACGAAGCTTTCGCGCTGTCCGCGGTTGGTCGCGGAGGTCGAGGCGGGGTTGGAGAAGTTGTGGTCGCCGCGGCAGATCTCGGCCAGACTGAGGGCTGATCATCCTGATGATTTGGAGATGCGGATCAGCCCTGAGACGATCTACCTGTCGTTGTATGTGCAGTCGCGTGGGGAGTTGCGCCGGCAACTGAGCGCGAACCTGCGCTCGGGGCGGACGAAGCGTCGTCCGGTCGGCCGGATCCAGCGTCATGGGCGGATCGCGGGGATGATCCCGATCTCGCAGCGTCCCGCGTCGGTCGAGGATCGCGCGGTGCCGGGGCATTGGGAGGGCGATCTGATCATGGGCGCGAACTGTCGCTCGGCGGTCGCGACGCTGGTGGAGCGCCAGACCCGGTACGTGATGCTCGCGTGGCTCGGGAACGATCACAGCACGCTGACGGTGATCGAGGCGCTCAAACAGCGGATGCAGACGCTCCCGGCGCACCTGGTGCGCTCGCTGACCTGGGACCAGGGCACAGAACTGACTGCGCACCACGCGTTCACGGTCGCGACTGGCGTCAGCGTGTATTTCTGCGATCCGCACTCGCCGTGGCAGCGCGGGTCCAACGAGAACACCAACGGGCTCCTGCGCCAATACCTACCGAAGGGCACCGACCTGGCCGTGCACGACCAGCACGAGCTCGACCGGATCGCCACCGAGCTCAACGGTCGCCCCCGCCAGACGCTCGGTTGGATGAACCCGGCCGAGAAAATGCTCGAACTACTCGCCGCAACGCCCGAGTGATCCCAACCGTGTTTCGCTCAGGCCGCCAGAACCCGATCAAGGTCCAACCCCCCCGCCGGCCTCTCCGACGACACGGACAGGAACAACCACGCTCACAACAACATCAAAACCCAACTTCAAAACCGCGAAACTGAACGTGTTGCGCTGACCCCCTGACCCGAAGGTGCATAAGCTGCCACGGCCGCCGGCTCGCTTGCCGGTTGGCAGCTTTTGCATGACCGCGGGGGGGCCGCAGCCGCGGCCGCGGGAACCAACCCAGGGATCTCCCACATCCGAGCCGTTCGGGGGACGGAAGTGGATAGCCAGCTCCGCGCAAAGCGCAACTCGCTGAGAGCGACGGGCGGCGGTCATTCAACTGCCGACGACTGCAGCCGATTCCAGAGGTCGAGGAGCGCCGCCGTCGCGTCTCGACGGCCTTCGGGCGTGGCAGCTCCAGCGCCGAACTTGTCGAGGAGATAGGCCCGGTGTGTGGCCATCAGCAACAGCGCGAACTCGCGGGGATCTTCTGGCGGGTTTGGGGCTTCGGCGACCAGTCGCTCGAGCAGCTGTCGTGGGCCGACGAGCGCACGCTCGAGTTGGGCTGCGACCGCGGGGTCGGCGTCCGCCGCCGCTGCGAGCGCACGCAGCCACCGACCGTTGTCGGCGTAGAGCTGGACGAGGCCGGCGACCATCGCCGTGATCAGGTCTTCCACGGGACCGCGCAGGACCTGGTCGAGGAGCGGATCCTCGGAATCGGGCAGCAGCTCGGGTGCCATCTGGGCCAGCGTGTCGAAGTGGCGATAGAAGACCGTGCGAGTAAGGCCGGCTCGCGCCATAACGTCACCCACAGTCAACGCTGCGAACGGCCGGTCGAGCAGCAACTCACGCGTGGCGTCGAGGATCCGACGCCGAGCTTCATCTGACGGAACTCTTCGCGACACCATGTCGCAGAGCATGAAACACTATGCGACACCATGTCGCAAACTGAGCCGGACACCAAGATCGCGCTCCCTGACGGGCGCTCACTCTCCTATCTCCTGGCGGGCGCCGACAGCGGGCCCGTCGTGACCGTGCTTGACGGTCCCTGCAGCCGCGGGCTCGGGCGGGCGCTCGCCGCAACCGCACGCGAGCTCGGGATCCGGCTCGTGATCCCGGACCGTCCGGGGTGTCACGGCAGCACGCGAAAACCAGGTCGCACGGTCGCCGATTGGCCCGCTGACCATCTCGCTCTGATGGACGCGCTCGGCATTGAACGGTTCGGGATCGTGACGCAGTCCGGCGGGACGCCCTACGGCATCGCCGCTGGGGCTGCGGCTCCAGAGCGGGTCACGGCGCACTCGCTGCTCGGAGCTCTTGCGCCGCTCGCGGAGAAGGCCCAGTGGCGTGCCGCGGGGAAGGATCTGAAGACGGCGGCGTTCATGTCCCGCCGTGCGCCGTTTCTTCTGCGTGCGGGCTTCAAGCAGCAATACAAGAAGCTGCCGGATTCCGCCATGGGCCTGTTCAAGGGGCCTGACGCAGAGGTCGTCCAGATTCCCTGGGTCAAAGAACTGTTCGTACCGACGACCGGGGAGCTGTTCGCCAATCCAGATGGGTTCATCGAGGAGGTCCGGATCCTCTGCAAGCCGTGGGACATCACGCCCGGGGCGGTCCGCGCCTCGCTCTGGACCGGTGAGTTCGACCGGATGCACCCACCGTCACACGCTCGCCGCGTCGCTGAACTCCTCGGTGACAACCCGCCGGTGACGGTTGTACCAGGGGTCGAGCAGATCGGACTATTTGTGATCTTCGAGGAAGCGCTGCGATTCGCGACATCTAGCGGTGCCTGAAAGACGCGCAACTCGCCACGAGCAGGGGGAGTCGCTCAGAAGCAGATCCCCCACCTGTCATCGTCGGTCGAACCCCACGATCGTCCACTCGGCTCGTACCGACTACCGCCCCTCCGGCAGGTCACGAATGGGTAGCTGATCACGACCGCAGGTTTCTGAGTCAGGCCACGTCGGCGAAGCAGGCCGCACCCTCGATCAGGATCATCGCCCGCCGCCCCGGGTTTGAGCTTTCTGTGTGTGGCCGACTACCCGAACGACCAACGTGGAGGGCGGTTAGTCGGCCCGCGCACGTGGCGAAACCTCAGTGGCGGCGGGCGATTTGACCCCTCCGGTCCTGCACGGCGTGCAGGACCTAGCGCAGGACCAAACCGGCGGGTTGGGGCGGTGCGGTGACGACATGTCCCGACTCGCGCGGATCACGTCAGACCCGGCGATCTGCCACGGCCAGCCCACGATCATTGGGCTGGGCTACACCCTTGAGAGCGTCCTGGAGCTGCTGTCCACGGGCATGACGGTCGAGGCGTGCTGGCCGATTCCCGGACCTGAGATCAGCGCTGCTTCGAGTCCCTGCTTCCGGCCGCGGAGGGCCTCATGGGCCACGCCCTGGGCCACGGAGGCGTTTGAACGGGAGTACGGGAGCGGGCGAGTTAGAAGAAACCCCTGCAAATCCTGATGGGCACGGCTGGGCTTGAACCAGCGACCTCTCGCGTGTGAAGCGAGCGCTCTCCCACTGAGCTACGCGCCCGATGCTCGCCCGATTCTACGCGGTCAGACCCCAGCGAGCGGCTGCCTCGGCGGGGGCTACCCGCCGCCGGTGACCGTCCCGCTGCCGCCCCCTGCCGTGCCGCTCCCGTCGCCGCTCGACCCACTACCGGTCCGGGTACCTCCGCCGGTGTCGGACCCGTGACTCTGCGAACTGCCGGTGCCGGAGCCAGCGTGGGTGCTCGACCCGGCGCCGGAACTGCCGCTGCCTGGTCCGCTACTGCCGCTGTACGTGCCGCCAGCGGATCCCGTGCTGGTCGATCTGCTCGGAGCGGTCGTGGCGGGTGTCGGCGGGCTGGTGCGAGCCGGAGTTGGGGATCCACCAGCTACCTGATCAGGACCCTGGATGGGAGTTGTCCTGACGGTTTGGGACCTGGCCGGCGTCGAGACCTGCGTCGCCTTCGGGACTGTGGTCTTCTTCGAAATGCGAGCCGGAGCAGCGGTGCCTTGCGGTTCCTTCTTCTGAGGCGGCTTCTGTGCGTTGGCGGGCTTGTGCTGCGCCACCTGCGCTGGCCGAGTTGGCGGGGACGGGACAGCGTTCTGCTCAATGGCGACCGTCGGTGAGCGAGGAGCGTTCGTCCCCTTGTTAGGGAGCAGATTCGCTACCACGAGCGGGATCCCGACTGCGAAAGCCAAGAGCCCGACGCCCAGCCGAAGGTGCCGAGGTGCCGAGACGCGCCCGACACCGAGCCGAAGGCGACGGTGACGCGGCGCGGACACGTCGACAGGAGCTCCTTCGCCTTGATCGTCTTCTGGTCGCGGGATCTCTGCGGCGGCGGTCGCAGGAACCACGTGGGCGGCTGAAAGGTCGGTGACGGCCGGCTCACGAACCTCTTCCCCGTTATCCCGGTCTGGCTCGACCGTTACCGGGACCGGATCGGGTGCCCGGATACCCCGGCGGTATTCCCGAAGATCGGCGAGGTTCTCGGCGGCGTGGGGGTGGTCGCGCTCAAGCGCGCGGGCGAACGCGTCCTCAGCCCTGTCCAACTGATCGTGCTCAGCCAGGAGCATCGCGAGTTCAAATGCGCCGTCGGGGTCGCCACGCTCATCGGCGCGCGAGTACGCCGCCGCAGCACCGGAGACGTCGCCCCGTTCCTGGAGCAACACGCCGAGGTTGACCGCGGCGTAGGCGTGGCCGCGCGAATCGGCACGCGCGAACGCGTCTTCTGCCTCGGCCAGCCTGTCCGCTCCAGTGAGCAGCATCGCGAGCTCAAAGGTGGCCTCGGTGACCCCGCGCTCCTCGGCCCGCCGATATGCCGCCTCGGCCCCAGCCAGGTCTCCGCGGCGTTCGAGCAGCGCCGCGAGCGTCGCGGCCGCGCTGCCATCGCCCCATTCATCGGCCCGTCGAAGCGCCGGCTCGCTCTCGGCGTGCCTGCCCTGGTCGCCGAGCAGGATGGCGAGGTTGAACGCGCCTATCGCGCAGCCCCGCTCGTCCGCGCGACGATATGCCGCCTCGGCGCCCGTGGTGTCGCCTCGTTCCTCAAGCAGCACACCGAGGTTCGAGGCGGCGTCACCGTCGCCGAGCGCGTCGGCGTGGCTGAACGCGTCCTCGGCCTCGGCCAATCGGCCCTGTTCGATCAGCGTCAGCGCTAGATCGAACATGCCCTCGGCATCGAGCGCTGGAAGGGACGCCATCTCCCGAACTTAACGGGGTGCGCGCGGCAATTCTCGCGAAATGGCCGTATCGCCGAGTTGGGCAAACGTCCTAAAGAGGCCGACGGACCGAAAGAAAGCGTGGTGGCGGCCAGTTAATTCTCCGCGGACGGAGTTCGCCGTCCGCAGGTGTAAACCCTGTCTTGGGGCTTCGTGGGGCCAGTCCTTTGGGTGGAATCAAACATCTTGTGAAAGATGCGCAGCCGCCGTGCTCGCATCCCCGCCTCTCGGTCCGGCTGTGGCTGTCGCTGCCGCTGCTCACCGTCGCAGTTCTCGGTGGGGTCATGGCCGGAAGCGCACTCGCCGATGGCACGGCGCCATCGAACAGCGACCCGCCATCGATTTCCGGCGACCCGGTCGTTGGCGGAGTCCTGACCGCCGACCCGGGCGCGTGGACGGGCGACGATCCGATCACATATTCCTATCTATGGTCAGACGGCGGGACTGACAGCACCGACACGCCTTCGGCGGCGGACGTCGGGCAGTACATGACCGTCACCGTCACGGCGACCAACGACGCGGGCCAGGCTTCGGTCACGAGCGACAGCTTTGGTCCGGTGCTGCCGCTCCCTCCGACGATCAACGGTGCGCCGACGATAACCGGGACGCCTCAGCAAGGCGACACGTTGAGCGTGAGCGACAGTTCGTGGAACAACGGTCCGACCGGCTTCAGCTACGAGTGGGAGGACTGCGACACCTCGGGGAACAACTGCGCGGCGATCACGGGGGCCACGTCGAGCACCTACACGCTCCAGGCGAGCGACGTCGGCAGCACCGTCGTGGCCGTGGTGACTGGGTCGAATGCTGGTGGTGAAGGCGCGGCGGTAAGCGGGCTGGACGGTCCGGTGCTCCCGGCCGCTCCGGTCAACAACGGTTTGCCAGGGATCGGCGGGACGCCTCAGCAGGGCGACACGTTAAGCGTGGTGAACGCGGGTTCGTGGCTCAACAACCCAAGCGGCTACACCTACGTGTGGGAGGACTGCGATAGCTCTGGGAACAACTGCGCGGCGATCACGGGGGCGACGTCGAGCAGCTACACGCTGCAAGCATCCGACGTGGGCAGCACGGTCCAGGCCGTTGTCACCGCGACGAACTCGGGCGGGAGCGGGTCCGCGACGAGCGCCACAACGGAATTGGTGCTCCCGGCCGCTCCGGTCAACGACGGTCCGCCAGGGATCACCGGGACTCCTCAGCAGGGCGACATGCTGAGCGTGAACCCAGGCTCGTGGCTGAACAACCCGAGCGGCTACACCTACATGTGGGAGGGCTGCGATTCCTCTGGGAACAACTGCGCACCGATCACGGGGGCGACGTCGAGCAGCTACACGCTGCAAGCATCCGACGTGGGCAGCACGGTCGAGGCCGTTGTCACCGCGACGAACTCGGGCGGGGGCGTGTCCGCGACGAGCGCCACCACACAGACGGTCTTGCCACTCGCGCCGTCGAACACAAAGCTGCCGGTGATCAGCGGCACGCCTCAGCAGGGCGACACGTTGAGCGTCGGAGATGGCAAGTGGAACAACGGGCCCACCGGTTTCACCTACGCATGGGATGACTGCACCGGCCCGGGCACCGGCTGCTCGCCAATCGCCGGTGCGAACTCGAACATCTACACGCTTGGGGCATCCGACGTCGGAAACTACGTCATCGCCGTGGTCACGGCGGCGAACGCGGGCGGGCCGGCGTCGGTCTCCACCGCGTCGGTCGGACTCGTCTTACCTGCCGCGCCGACGGACACCGTCGCTCCAGGCATCGGCGGAACCGCTCAGCAGGGCGACACGCTCACGGCTGGCGCGGGCATCTGGAACAACGGGCCGACGGGCTACGCCTACGCGTGGCAAGACTGCACCGGCCAAGGCACCGGTTGCTCGGCGATCGCCGGCGCGACGTCGAGTACCTACACCCTGCAAGCGTCCGACGTCGGCAAGTATGTGAGCGTGACCGTCACCGCGTCCAACTCGGGCGGGGCCACACCGGTGACGAGTGCGAGCCTCGGCCCTGTGCTGCCCCCGGCGCCCGCGAACACTCAAGCACCGGCGATCACCGGAACCGCCGAGCAGGGGGACACGCTGAAGGTGAGCAATGGAACGTGGAACAACAGCCCGACGCAGTACACCTACGCGTGGGAGAACTGCAACAGCGCGGGCAGCAACTGCGCGGCGATCACGGGGGCGACGTCGAGCAGCTACGCCCTGTCGGCGGCGGACATCGGCAGCACGATCGTGTGCGTCGTGACCGCGACGGGGCCCGGCGGGAGGACGCCCGCGAGTACCAAGAAGACCGCCGTCGTGATCGCGTCCCCGATTCCCGTGGCGTCGCAGCCCACCACGACCAGCCTGCTGGTCACCCCGGTCTCGCCCGTCGCCAACCAGAGCGTCACGTTGATCGCCACCGTGACGGCGGGTACGAGCAGCACGGCGCTGTGGGGGAATGTGACATTTGAAAACGGTGGTGCGGCCATCGGCGGCTGCGCGAACCTGGCCCTCGCACCGAGCGGCCTGAGCGCGACCGTCGCATGCTCAACGTCGTTCTCCGCCTCGAGCGCTCAGCTGAGCGCGGCGTTCACGCCAACCACAGGATCGATCTTGAAGGGCTCGTCGGGTGCGGCGGCAACGCTCACCGTTGGCCGCGACTCGAGCTCGACCTCGCTCATCGCCTCGACTTCGGTCACGGTCGGCAACAGTACGACCTACACGGCCATGGTCGCGCCCCCGGCCGCGCGCCCCGGGCCTCTGGAGCCGACGGGCTCGGTCGAGTTCCTGGACGATGGTCAGCCGATCGGCTCGTGTGCGGGTCAGTCGCTCTCGGGCGGCAAAGCCACCTGTTCGGTCAGCTATGCCTCAGCGGGTACGCACGAGGTCAGCGCTCAGTACTCCGGCGATGCCAACTTCCTCGGATCGAGCTCGCCGGCGGCTCAGGTCAGTGCCACACCGATTCCGACAACGGTGCTCGGCACGATCACCTCGACCATGCAATGGCAGTTCTATTACACCCCGCGGTACACGATCGTTCGCGCCCTTGTCGTCACCGGGGTGTCGCGAGGGGCGACCGTGGTCGTGAGATGCCACGGGCACGGGTGCCCGTTCGCGAGCCACACAACGGTCCTGCCCGCCGGCAAGAAGTGCGCGCGGAAGGCCGGCAGCATGTGCTTCACGGCCGGCAGCTTCAACGTCACACCCGCCTTCGCGGGAAGGCAGCTGAAGGTCGGCGCCCGCATCACCGTCAACATCGTCCGTCCCAACTGGGTCGGCAAGAGCTACGGATTCGTCGTCCGCTCGCGGCGAGGCCCGACGATCCAGATCGGCTGCCTCGCCTCCGACGGGTCGGGTTCGGCCGTCGGCTGTTAGCGCCGGGACCTAGATCCAACCCATCTCGGTCGCGCGCAGAACCGCCTGGGCGCGGTCCGGGACCTCCAGCTTGGCGTAGATGTTGTGGAGGTGGGTGCGCACGGTGCTTTCGGAAAGGTGGCGCTCCTGGGCGATTGCCGCGACGCGGCTGCCGTCGGCGAGGAGCTTCAGGATGGCGGTCTCCCGACTCGACAGGGGCGAGCGCTCGGCGCGACGCCGCACGCTGCCGCGGGAGTGCGGTACGTCTCCGACGACCGCCTGGACGGCGTCGAGCGAGAGCTCGCACCGGCTCGCCAGCCGCAACATCAGGTCCCGATCGACGATGTCGCCGTGCGCGTGGTGCACGAGCATGTCGGCCAGACGGATAAGCGTCGCGGCCTCGGCCGGTGCGTGTGTGCTGTGGTGTCCCGATACAGCGCAAGTGAGGGCGCTGGGAAGCCCCCATCGCTGCGTCAGCAGTCCGCCCAGGCTTGCGTGGTCGAACCCGAGCTCACGCCATTCCTGTCGGACGGCCTGCTCGGGACTGAGACGAAACGCGGGTGGAACCGCGAAGTCCGGCCACATTAGGACCAGGAGCAGCTTTCCGACATCGTGGAGCAGTGCTGCGGCGACAAGTTCATCGCGACCCAACGGCTGCACCTTCTGGGCAATCCGATCGGCGGTGCGAGCAACGGCCTGGGCGTGGCTCCCGCACCGGAGCAGGAGCGCCTCGAACTTGGTCTGCCAGGGGAAGGCCACCGTCGGGAGCGCTGTGATCGCTTCACGGATCTCCTCGGGCGTGAGGAGAGCCACGGCCCCGGGAACGCCGGCAACCGAGACCTCGCTGTGCCCCTGTGCGGCGCGGAGAATAGCGACGGTCAGGCCGATGTCGCTCTCGATGACGCTGGCCAGGTCGCAGCCGCCGGGCGGCCTGGCAAAGCCCGTGGTTTGGAGCGCTCGTTCGACCGTCGGTCCGAACGCGGGAACGGCGTCGAACTCGAGCAGCGCGCTTCGCAGCTCGCGCGGGCGACTGATGGTCCGCGGCGCGTGGGGCGGCGGTTGCGGGGTCGTCTCGTCCTGCCGGTCGATCTGAGCCGGACGCCGGGGGGTGTTCCAGGCCGTGATCACCGCCTGCAGGCCGTCGACCGCGTGTGGATCGAACTGCGCGCCACGCCCGCCGACGATGTACTCCATCGCCCTCTCGGCACCGATCCCGCGACGGTGGGGACGGTCGGTGGCGATCGCCACGAACGCGTCACAGACTGCCACAACCCGACTGGGCAGGGGGATCGCGTCGGCGCGCAGCCCGTCAGGGTAGCCCTCACCGTCCCACCGCTCATGATGCGCTCGCACCAGCTCCGCCGCATGCGCCATCGTCGCGAACGACTGCAGCAGTTCCGCCCCGAGCTCGGGGTGGCGGTTCAGTAACGCCCAGTCCTCGGGCGAGAGCGAGCCCGTCTTGAGCACCACCGAGTCCGGCAGCTTGATCATCCCGATGTCCCGCACCTGGGCGCAGATATCGACGGCCAGCCGTTCGGTCCGGCCCAGACCGAGCTGACGGCTCACCTTGGCGGCGAGCTTGCGCACCAACGGGGTGCCGGCATGCTGCGCCGGTGCCCTCGCCCGGAGGGCGGCCTCCCACGTCTGGGCGACGGTGGCGATCGAGATCGGGTCGTGCGGGGTGCCCGTCCCGACATCCGCGAGCGCAGACATATCGACTGTCACTGATGTGGCGGCCACGAAGGCTCGTGCCCCCTCTCGGTGCTGTATAGGAGCTGGTCGCGGCGCCGGTCGGCGGCATCTTCCAGCACTCTTCATCGCACGTCTTCGTCCCCCGACCGAGCAGTCCCCACGAAGTCGGCGGCGCGAAGCTATCGCAAGCTCCTTGCAACCGCAAAGACTCGATCGCGACGCAAGCGCGTTTGCATCAAGTCACGCGCAGAAGCTCCATCGGACCGACATCCGGAGCGACTGTGGGCGCGCTCTTGCGCGTGAGGAGGCTCTTAGAGCCGCACGAGGTTCTCGACCTGGAGCCCGCGGGTGACCCCGCGCAGGTCGACGAACAGCGCGCTGCGAGCGGCGACCGAGGCGTAGTCGAGGTCCGGGTGCGCGGTGACGAGCACGACCACGTCGGCCTCGGCAACCGCCTCTTCGAGCGGAACGCTCTCGAGGCCCAGGGTCGGCACGGAGGGGACGTACGCATCGTGGTAGCTGACGATGCCGCCGCGGCCCGCGAGCACTTCGATGATCCGCAGCGCCGGCGACTCCCGGATGTCGCCCACGCCGCCCTTGTAGCTCGCGCCGAGGATCAGGATGCGGGAACCCTTCACCGGCTTGGCCACGTCGTTGAGCGCCCACTCGATTCGCTCGGCGCAGTGGTAGGGCATGAACTGGTTGATCTTCCCGGCGAGCTCGATGAACTCGGTCGACATGTGGAACTGGCGGGCGCGCCAGGTGAGGTAGAAAGGATCGACCGGCAGGCAGTGGCCGCCCATGCCCGGTCCGGGCTCGAAGCGCATGAACCCGTACGGCTTGGTCGAGGCGGCGTCGACCACCTCCCAGATGTCGATGCCCATGCGCTCGGCGAGAACGGCCATCTCGTTGACGAGCGCGATGTTGACCGAGCGGAAGATGTTTTCGAGCAGCTTGGTGAGCTCGGCCGCCTCGGGGGTGGAGACCCTCACCGTCTTCTCGCACACGCGCCCGTAGAGCTCGTCGACCCGATCGAGGCAGGCAGGGGTGATCCCGCCGATCACCTTCGGGGTGGTGCGCAGCGTGTAGTCAGTCCGGCCGGGATCGACTCGCTCGGGGGAGAAGGCCAGGTTGATGTCCGGGCCGACCCGCAGCCCGGTCGACTCGAGCAGGGGCATCAGCAGCTCCCGCGTGGTGCCCGGATAAGTGGTCGACTCGAGCACGATCAGCTGACCGGGTTGGAGCACCTGGGCCAGCGACTTCCCCGCGGCCTCCAGCGGCCCGAGGTCTGGCTCGCGGTTGTCGGTCAACGGCGTGGGTACGCAGATGACCACGGCGTCGGCCTTGGCCAGGTCGGCGTATCGGTAGGTGGCTCGGATCCTGGGCAGCACGGCGCGAAGCCGTTCCGAGGAGATGTCCTCGATGTAGGACTCGCCGGCCCTCACCGAGGAGACCTTGATTGGATCGAGGTCGAGCGCGATCACATCGTCGCCCACCTCCGCGAACGCGACCGCCAGGGGCAGCCCGACGTACCCGAGCCCGACAATCCCTACGTTCATGCGTCAGCAAGATAGCGCCGGCAACAGATGCACGTGCAATCCAGTTGGCGCTACGATCCCGGGTGGACCGTGCTAGGCGGGGTGCTAGCGGTGCCCTGTACCCGCAATCCGCTCTAGCGGGGCTGAATCCCCTCCCGAGGGGCCCAGGCCCCGGGGTCAGCGCCCTGTGCGCGGCGTCGATGGTCCGGTCCCTAGGCGATGAAGACCCGTGAACCAGGTCAGGTCCGGAAGGAAGCAGCCTTAAGCGGCCACCTTCAGGCGCCAAGGGGGCACCGGACCGGAGTCGCGATACTGAGGCAGCGCCCCGGGTACCGGCTTCGACGGAGGGTGCACGGTCCGCCTTTTTCGACTGGCCGACGGGCGGGCTAATGACGGTCCCCGGCCGTCACTAGACTCGGTTTCCCGTGTCCACTGGCCCCTCGCTCTACCGCCGTCACCGCCCCCGCACTTTCGCCGACGTGGTCGGCCAGGAGCATGTGGTGCGCACGCTTCAGAACGCCGTCGAACGCGGCCAGGTGCACCACGCCTACCTGTTCGTCGGTTCGCGCGGCACCGGCAAGACGAGCATGGCGAAGATTCTCGCCGCCTGCCTGAATTGCGCCGATGGGCCGACCACCAGCCCGTGTGGCGTGTGCGATTCCTGCGTGTCGATCGCCAGCGCCACGTCGCTTGACGTCATCGAGATGGACGCGGCCTCGAACAACTCGGTCGACGACATCCGCGACCTGCGCGAGAAGGTCGCCTACGCGCCCGTTTCGGGCCGCCACAAGGTCTACATCCTGGACGAGGCTCACATGCTCTCCCCGCAGGCATGGAACGCGTTCCTCAAGACGCTCGAGGAGCCGCCCCCGCGGACGATCTTCGTCCTGGCCACCACCGAGGCCCAGAAGGTGCTCCCGACTGTGGTCGATCGTTGCCACCGGTTCGACTTCGGCCGGCCGACCGTCGAGCAGGTGGCGACCGTGCTCGAGCGCGTGGCCGAGAAAGAGGGGATCGAGATCCAGAAAGGTGCGGTGGCGCTGGTCGCGCGGCACGCCACCGGAAGCTTCCGCGACGCCCTGGGCACCCTCGAGCAGCTCCTCACCTACGCCGGAGGGCGGCCGATCGAGTCGGCCGACGTGCTTGCGGTGCTCGGGGTGGCCGACGCCGAGCAGCTGTTCGAGGCGGTCGACGCGATCGTTGCGCGCGACCCCGCTCGGGCGCTTCGGGCCGCGGCGAACCTCGCCGACTCTGGCCGGGACGCAGGCCAACTCCTGCGCGACCTCGAGGTCCAGGGCCGCGAGCTGCTCGCGGTGCAGGTACTCGGCGACGTCCCGCCCGAGTTTCGGGTCACCCCGGAGCGCGACATCCGCCTGGCCGAGCAGGCAACCGCGCTGTCCCCCCCCGACGCGGTCCGCCTGCTCGACCTCGTTTCGGCCGCGCTCGAGGCGACCGCCAACGGCGCCCAGGCTCGGATCCAGCTTGAGCTCGTGCTGGTCAAGGCGGCCGCGCCCGAAGTCGATCCGTCGATGGCGGCGCTCCTGGCCCGGATCGAGCGTTTGGAGCGGGACCCGGCGGGCACTACCCGCGCCGGCCTGCGTGCCGCGGAACGCCCCGAGCCGCAGTCGCCAGCGCCGACACCGCCGGCCGAACCCGAGCCCGCGCGTGGACCCGAGCGAGCACGTGGACCCGAGCCCGCGCCTGACGCGGATCCGGTCCAAGCCGTCGAGCACGCGGATGCGCCACTTGAGCTCGATACCGCCACCGCCTGCTGGCCGGCTGTGGTCGACCTAGTCCGCGGCGAGAACGCAATGCTGGCCGCGCTCCTGTCCGATGCCCGGCCGATCGCGATCGGGGAGCGTGAGCTGACGCTGGCCTTCCCCGGCGGCGCGGCGTTCCTCAAGCGAAAGGCGGAGCAGGACGACCACCGGCGCGTGGCGGGCGAGGCGCTGCAGGCGGTCACCGGTCAGCGGCTCGCGCTCCGCTACGAGCTGCGCGACGACGAGGAGGCGGAGAGCGGCGAAACGATCCTCTCCGGCGAGGAGCTGGTACGGCGCTTCATGGAGGAGTTCGACGCCGAAGAGGTGCTCGAAGACGAACCCGAAGAAGGCGAGGTCAAGGGCTGATGCCCCAACCGAATATGCAGCAAATCCTCAAGCAGGCCCAGAAGATGCAGCAGGACATGCTCGCCGCCCAGGAGGCGCTGAAGGACGAGGTGGTGGAGGCCTCGGCCGGCGGCGGGATGGTCACGGTCAAGGTCACCGGCGATCTGGTTGTGAAGTCGATCGCGATCGACCCCGAGGCGGTCGACGCCGAGGACGTCGAGATGCTCCAGGACCTGGTGCTGGCGGCGACCAACGAGGCGCTGCGCTCGGCCCAGGAGCTCGCGTCGACCAAGCTCGGAGGGATCACCGGTGGCCTGACCGGCGGTCTCGGCGGGCTGGGCCTCCCCGGTCTGTAACGATCAGTCCGTGAGCGTCTACGCCCCGCCTGTACAGCGGCTAATCACCGAGCTTTCGAAGCTGCCCGGTGTCGGCGGACGCACCGCCCAGCGGCTGGCCTTTCACCTGCTCCGGTCCTCGGACGAGGAGGCGGTGGCGCTGGCGCGCGCGATCACCGAGGTCAAGGAGCGGATCGGGCTGTGCGAGACGTGCTTCAACCTCGCCGATGGCCCGAGCTGCCGAATCTGTGCCGACGAGCGGCGCGATCAGGAGGTGATCTGCGTGGTCGAGGAGCCCTCGGACGTGATCTCGATTGAGCGCACGCACGAGTTCCGGGGCCGCTACCACGTGCTGGGCGGCGCGCTGTCGCCGATCGACGGGATCGACCCCGAAGACCTTAAGATCGCCGAGCTGTACGAGCGCGTTACCCGAGATCCCTCTCGCCCGGTGCGGGAGGTGGTGATCGCGACCAACCCGACCACGACCGGCGAGGCGACCGCCCTACACATCGCGGCCGGACTGCGCGAGTTGGACGGTGACGTGGCAGTCACCCGGCTGGCAAGCGGGTTGCCGGTAGGCGCCGATCTCGAATACGCCGACGAGCTGACGCTGGGGCGGGCCCTGGTCGGGCGGCGCGCGGTATAACGGCCATCGTGCCCGAGACCATAGTCATGAAGTTCGGCGGGACCTCGGTGGCCGACGCGGAGCGGATCAAGCGCGCGGCCGCGCGGATCGTGGGCAAACGCGAGGACGGGAAGCGGGTCGTGGCGGTGCTGTCAGCGCGCGGCCAGACCACGGACGAACTGATCGAGATGGCCGAGGAGGTCTCGCCCAACCCACATCCACGCGAGATGGACATGCTGCTCTCGACCGGCGAGCGCATCTCGTGCGCGCTGTGCGCGATGGCGATCAACGACCTCGGGCACCGGGCCATCTCGCTCACCGGCTCGCAAGCGGGGATCGTCACCGACACCTCCCACACCAAGGCGCGGATCATCGACGTGCGCGCCGACCGCATCCGAGAGGCGCTGAACGACGACCTGATCGTGCTCGTGGCCGGCTTCCAGGGCGTCTCGACGAGCCGGGACGTGACGACGCTGGGGCGGGGCGGCTCGGACACCACCGCGGTGGCGCTCGCCGCCGCGATCGGCGCCGAGGTGTGCGAGATCTACACCGACGTCGCCGGCGTGTTCACGGCGGACCCCCGGGTCGTCCCGACCGCGCGCAAGCTCCCGATGGTCAGCTTCGAGGAGATGCTCGAGATGGCCGCCTCCGGCGCCAAGGTGCTCCAGCTGCGTTCGGTCGAGTACGCGCGGACGCACGGAGTACGGATTCACTGCCGTTCTTCCTTCGAGGAAAGCCCCGGTACCTTTGTGATCGGAGAGGACGAGACCATGGAGCATCCCCTCATCACCGCCGTGACCCACTCCACCGAGGAGGCGCGGATCACGCTCACAGGAGTACCGGACCGTCCCGGTGCCGCCGCCGCGATCTTCCGGGCGCTGGCCGACGCCAACTGCAACGTCGACACGATCATCCAGAACGAGCCGCGCGAGGAAGGCCGCGACGCCGAGGTGTCGTTCACGATCGCCGCCGAAGACCTGCGGGCCGCCGAGCGCGGACTGCGACCGATTCGCGACGAGCTGGGGATCGGGGATATCGACACCGATCCCGAGATCGGGAAGGTCTCGATCATCGGCGCCGGCATGCGCTCTCACCCGGGTGTCGCCGCGCAGGTGTTCGAGACGCTGGCCGAGCGGGAGATCAACATCGAGATGATCTCGACGTCGCCGATCAAGATCTCGTGCGTGATTCGCTCGGAGGCGGTGCCCGAAGCGGTGCAGGCCCTGGCCGCGGCGTTCCAGCTGACCGCGGCCGAGATCCACGAGGAGCGCCCGATCGGCCAGGAGGCGAGATGAGTCGCCAATACCGCGTGGCCGTGGTCGGCGCCACCGGGGTGGTCGGCACGACCATGCTCGAGCTCCTGCGGGAGCGCAACTTCCCCGCGGCCGAGATCGTCCCGTTCGCGAGCGAGCGCTCGGCCGGACGCCGGCTCGACGGCGGGCTGACCGTGAGGGCCCTGAACAACGACGCGGACATCGCCGGTTTCGACGTCGCGCTGTTCTCGGCCGGGGGCGGGACCTCCCGCGAATGGGCGCCGCGGTTCGTCGATGCGGGCGCCGTGGTGGTCGACAACTCATCGGCCTGGCGCCGAGACCCGGACATCCCATTGGTGGTCTCCGAGGTCAATCCCCACGCGCTGGACCGCCATCGCGGCCTGATCGCCAACCCGAACTGCTCGACCATGCAGATGCTGGTGGCGCTGGCGCCGATCCACCGCCACGCCGGGATCGAGCGACTCGTGGTGTCCACCTACCAGTCGGTTTCGGGCACGGGCAAGAAGGCGATCGACGAGCTCGACGCCCAGGCTCGCGCCTCGCTCAGCGGCGGCGAGATGCCCGAGCCCGAGGTCTACCCGGAGCCGATCGCGTTCAACGTGATCGGGGCGGCTGGGAACTTCGCCGAGGGCGACGACCACACCGACGAGGAGCGCAAGATGATGTTCGAGACGCGCAAGATCCTCGAGGACGAGTCGATCGGGATCGCCGTCACGTGTGTGCGCGTCCCGGTGCATATCTGCCATTCGGAGTCGGTCAACGTGCAGACACGCAAGCCGATCTCGCCCCAGCAGGTGCGCGAGCTGCTCGGCGACGCGGCCGGCGTGGCCGTCGAAGACGTGCCGACGCCCCTGCGATCGGCCGGCCGGGACGAGGTGTTCGTGGGCCGGATTCGCCGCGACGAGTCGCATCCGCGGGCGTTCAGCATGTGGATCGTGAGCGACAACCTGCGCAAGGGTGCCGCCACCAACGCGGTCCAAATCGCCGAGGTCCTGATCGAGCGTGGGCTACTTGACGGGCGCGCTTCGGTCGCGGCGTAGCCGCCCCACGTTCCCTGTTCCGGCGCGCCGAAACGCGCTTGTCAGCAATCTGACGCGAATTCAACGTTCAGAAAAAGGGTGAAGTGGGTATTTCCCCGCGCACAAGACTTCCAACGGGCGGACCATCAGGGGTATGACGAGAGCGAGGCACGCGGGCCTCGCTTCTCGTCGTTCAGGGGCCGCGGACGGTCAAGCGCCACCCCCGCCGTGCCCGCCCGACGGCCCGATGGCGCCAGGCCTAGCTGGCGTTCGGCTCCGGAACCGGCGAGCCGGGTCTGGACGGGGGATCCTGGCGGTCGCGGCGACGGCCCGCTCGGCGTCCGTGCCTCGCCTTTGGGCCTGCCGCGCCACATCCGACGGACGCCGGCGAAGCCGGCCCAGAAAATCAGGCCGCAGCCGCGGTCCCGGCTACTACCGACGTCGTCCAGTCGATCACTGCCGTCGGCTTGACGATGTGCTTGTTCATCCCGAGCTCCTTGGGCGAGAGCCCGAGGGCGAGCCCCACGAGTTGGGGGAGGTGCAGAACCGGCATCCCGAGCTCGCGGCCGACCACGTTGGCGGCCACGGGTTGCTGGAGGTCGAGGTTCAGGTGGCACAGGGGGCACGGCACGACCAGGCAGTCGGCCTCGGCGTCGATCGCATCGCCAAGGTGCCGGCCGGCCTGGGTCAGCGAGGCCTCCTTGTTCATCGTGATGATCGGGAAGCCGCAGCATTTGTACACGCCGGCGTAGTCGATGACGGTGCCGCCGAGGGCATCGATGACCTGGTGCAGGTAGCGGTCGCGAGGGTGCTCCTCGTCGATGTGCAGCCGGTCCACGGGGCGCACGATGTAACAGCCGTAGAACGGCCCGACGCGCAGGTCGGTGAGCGGGCGCTTCACGCGCGACCTCAGCTCATCCAGACCGAGCTCCTCGACCAGGAGCCAGAGGAAGTTCTTGTTAGTGAGACCTTTCTCGTAGCGGAGGCCCTCGTCGGAGAGGTTGCGGTTGACCTGCTCGCGGTACTCGCTGTTCGCATCCAGGCGCTCCTGGCACTCCGACTGAGCGCCCTGACAGGTCGAGCAGATATTCATCATCAGCTCGCCGTCGGTCTGCTGGGCCAACGCGAACGTCCGCGCGTTCAGGGTGTCGGCCAACTCCTGGTTGTGCTCGGCGATCACGCCGGCGCCACAGCACGCCGCGCGGTCGAGCTCGATCAGCTCGATGTCGAGCAGCGGCGCGACGGCGGCCATCGATCCGTGCAGCTCAGGGGTAAAGCCGCGACTCACGCAGCCGGGCCAGTAGGCCACCTTCATGACTGCCCCTCGGTCTCGGGCTCGTCCTCGATGCCGGACACGTACAGATTGAGCTCGGTGCGCTGCGGCTTGCCGTCGATCTGATCGAACAGCCGCTTGACCTCGGGCGGCGCCTTGTGCTGGTGAAGCAGCAGCTTCTGCGGGGTCATCTTGCCGCGCGCCAGGCCCTTTGCCGCCGTCGGAAGCCCGCCGATGAGCTCGGGCACGGCGGCCGGGTGGAACTTGCCACCGTAGGAGTCGGCGAGCAGGTCGGACTCATGCAGGATGCCGTTTCGACGGATGTTCTTGACGAACGCGTGCTCGTGGCGATAGCCGTTGTTGCGATCCTTGATGTCGAAGTCCGAGCCCGCGATTCGCCGCAGGCGCATGATCTGGTTCATCGGGTCAACGGCCTTGGGACAGGCGTCGATGCAGTTGAAGCAGTGGGTGCAGTCGTAGATCCCGTGGGGATCCTCGGAGAGATCCTTCAGGCGCTCGCGGTGCTCGGCGTCGCGCGGATCGCCGACGAAGCGGTAAGCCTTGGCCAGGGCGGCCGGGCCGACGAACAGCGGATCGACCTCCATGGCCAGGCAGTCCGAGACACACGCCCCGCACTGGATGCAGGCCATCGGTTGGGTGACATCGACCATGTTCTCGTGCGGGACGATGTACTCGCGCTCGGGGATCGGCTCCTTGTTGATCAGCCACGGCGTGACGCGCTGGATCTTCTTCCAGTGGACCGCGTCCATGTCGACGATCAAGTCACGGATCACCGGCATGTTGCCCATCGGCTCGACGGTGATCACCGGCGCCTCCTCGAAGTCCTCCTCCGGCGGGTTCGTGCCGACGCCGTGAACGCGGGCAGCCGCCTCCTCGAGGTGGGTGTTGCAGGCCAGACCCGGCTTGCCGTTCATCCGCACGCCGCATGAGCCGCAGATGGCCTGTTGGCATGAGCAGCGGATCCCGATCGAACCGTCCTCGTCGTCCTTGATCTTGAGGATCGCGTCGAGCACCGACTGGACGGGCGAGAGATCGACCTTGTGGGTGTCCCAGCGAGGAGCTTCGCCTGACTGGGGGTCGTAGCGACGGATCCTAAGCGTGTACTCCGGCATCAGAGATTCCTTCCGCGCGCGTGTGTAACTGACTTGACTGGATCCACCTACTCCTCTGCGGACGAGTGGCCGAGACGCCGGCCACTAGTACGTCCGCTCCTCCGGCTGCCATCGCGTGATCGTCACCGGCGAGTAGCTCACCTGCGGGGTGTCGCCGCCGTTGACCGAGATGTCGATGTGCTTGAGCCACTCCTCGTCGTTGCGGCCCGGATAGTCGATGCGCCACTGGGCGCCACGGCACTCCTTGCGCTCCAAGGCCCCGACCACGATCGTCTCCGCCACGTCGAGCATGTACCCAAGCTCGATGGCCGCGATCACGTCCTGGTTGAAGACCGAGCCGCGATCGTCGATCCCAGCGACCGTCGCCTCCTCTTTGAGCCCGCGGATGATCTCGTGGGCCTTGGCCAGGCCCTCCTCGTTACGGAAGACCGCGACGTACTCGTTCATCGTTCGCCCGAGCTCGTGCTTGATCGCCCCGATTCGCCGCCCGTTCTGCTCGCGGCCCATGATCGCGTCGATGCTGCGCTCGGTGTCGGCAACGCGGGACGCGGGCGTTGAGGGCATCGACATGTGCATCGCCCGGTTGGCCGCGTGAACGCCCGAGCGACGGCCGAAGACGAGCGTGTCGAGTAGGGAATTCGCGCCCAGGCGGTTGCCCCCGTGGACCGACACACAGGCCACCTCGCCGGCCGCGTAGAGCCCCGGAATCGTCGTCTCGCCGTCGTAGTCGGTCTTGACCCCGCCCATGATGTAGTGCATCCCAGGGCGGATGTGGATCGGCTCACGCGTGATGTCGACGCCGGCGAAGTCGCGCCCGATGTTGACGATCTCGCGCAGCGCCTCGAGGGTGCGCCGGCGCGGGACCTTGGTGATGTCGAGCGCCACCGTGCCGTCGTCGAAGCCCCGACCCTCGTTGATCTCGGTCTGCTCGGCGCGCGAAACCACGTCGCGCGAGGCGAGCTCAAACTTGTTGGGCGCGTAGCGCTCCATGAATCGCTCGCCCTCGGCGTTCAGCAGCCAGGCGCCCTCGCCGCGGGCGCCCTCGGTGATCAGCAACCCGTTGCCGGCCAGCGTGGTCGGGTGGTACTGGACCATCTCCATGTCCATCAGCTTGGCGCCGATCCGGTAGGCCTGGGCGATGCCGTCGCCGGTCACGATCAACCCGTTGGTGGTCGGCTCGTAGACCTGGCCGGCGCCGCCCGAGGCCAGGATCACGCCCTTGGCGTTGAAGACCTCGAGCGTGCCGTCGCGCAGGTCGCGGCAAATCGCGCCTGTGCAGTGGCCGTTCTCGTCCTGGAGCAGGTCGGTCGTGAACCACTCCTCATAGCGATCGATCTGCTCCGAGCGCCTCATCAGCTGCTCATAGAGGACGTGCAGGATGGCGTGGCCTGTGATGTCGGCCACGTAGTAGGTCCGCGCGGCCGACGCGCCGCCGAACGCCCGGGTACCCAGATGGCCCGTGCCGTTGCGGTGGAACGTGACACCCAGATGCTCGAGGTAGAGGATCTGGTCGGGCGCTTCCTGGCACATGATCTCGATCGCGTCCTGGTCCCCCAGGTAGTCCGAGCCCTTGACCGTGTCGAAGGCGTGCGACTCCCAGCTGTCCTCGGGATTCAGGGCCGCATTGATCCCGCCGGCCGCCGCCACCGAATGGGAGCGCACCGGGTGGACCTTGGAGACGATCGCGACCGACGCGCCAGCCTCGGCCGCGGCCAGCGCGGCCCGCTGTCCCGCCAGGCCCGCACCGATGATCAAAACGTCGTGCGATGGCACGACGAGCAATTCTAGGAGGGCGGCTGCGGCGACGCGTTGTCGCCCCGCTGATCCCGTGCGGCCCTGAAGGCCACAAGTTGGCTTCGCGCGAGCCCGTTAAGTAGTCGCCTGCACTGCTGACAAGGACTTCATATGGCCGCTAACGATTGGGTTGGAGCAAGCCCGCTGCGCCTGGACCGCGCCGACGCCTTGCCGATTGAGACGCACTCCCCGGATGGGAGGATGCTCGGCTGGCTCGCGGGGATGATGGCTCAGGACCGCCACTACCACACGGTGATGGCCACCCTGACGGCGAGCGAGAATTACCCAAGCACGGTCGTGCGCGCGGCCGCGGCCTTCTTCGGGGGCGAGCACTACTTCTTCGACGCGCCGAGTCCGGGGCACTGCGGCGAATGGTCGTTCCCCTGCTCCGGGACGTTGCCCGCGCTCCAAACCAAGTTCCTCGCCCAGATGAAGCGGTTGTTCGCCGCCGACGTCGCTGACTGGCGACCGAACGGAGGATCGATGTGCGAGCAGGCGGTCGTCATGGCCACCTGCAAGGGCGGGGACGCGTTTGTCGAGCTGGCTCCCGAGGACGGGGGGCATTTCGGCGCCTCCGTCCTGGCGGAGAGACTCGGGATCGAGTCGTTCGCGTTCCCCATGTGCGGCGATCTGATCGACGTCGAGTCGACCATCAGTCTGGTCGAGCAGCACCCGAGCATTCGGTTGCTGCTGGTCCAGCCGTCTCACTGCCGCCGGCCGCAACCGATCGAGGAGCTCGCGAGCGCGCTCCCCGAGCGGGTCACGCTCGCCGTCGACGTCAGCCATACGGCCGGCCTGATCGGCGCGGGGCTACTTCCGCAGCCTCTTTTGCAGGGAGCGGACATCCTCACGTTCAACACGCACAAGACCGTGCCGGGGCCCAATAAGGGCGTAATCGCCTTCGCCGACCGCGATCATCCGCTCGCCCACACGATGTGGGACACGATCTGCCCGCAGTTGCAGTCCAACAGCCACGCCGAGTGTCTCCCGGGACTGGTCATCGCCCTGGAAGAGATCGCGAACTTCGGCCGCGCCTACGCCGAGCAGGTGGTCGCAAACGCGCGCACGCTTGCCCAGGTGCTCGACCGGAACGGCCTCAACGTGCCCGGCATGGAGTACGGCGGCACCCAGACCCACCAGGTCCACGTGCACCTCGGCACCGCGGAGATGGCGAACAAGGTCGCCAACGAACTGCTGCCGAGTTGCGGCATCCGCACGAACTCGGTGCTCATTCCTGGGACCGGCGGTGAATTCGGCCTTCGCCTGGGCACGCAGGCATTGACCCGTCGCGGGCTGACCGAGGTCGAGTTCGCCCGGCTCGGCCGTCTGCTCGCCCGGGCGCTGCGCTGGAACGCCGATCCAGGCAGTATCCGCCAGGAGGTGGCCGAGCTGCTCGCGAATTATCCGCTCTTCCCGTTGCGCTTCAGTTTTGACCAGCCCGCCTACGGTCAGCACGTCGAACGCTTGCTGACCGAGGTCCTGCGCTAGCCCCTCCCAGGCGACGGGGCTCCGTGCGTACGCGTCGAGGCCTCTCACGCAGGCAGAGGACCGCGGTTGGCTGTGCGGGGCTGGCCCATACCAGGAGCCGCCCACCGGGTCCGATCGTGGCCACCGAGCCGCCCCGGCCGTCGAGCGGACCGTCCATGGCATGGCGTTCAGCACAAAGGCGGGTGGTTAACGTCGGAATAAAGCACCCGGCACGCGAGCAGGCGGGGTGTGGCTCCGTTGTATCCCCATGAGGTGCAAGGGAGTCGTCGTTGTTCCCGTACAGGCGGGATCCCGCAGAGCGTCCGATTATCCGGCCGCGACACGCCGGATCGCCAACCGGGCGATCGTGTGCCACGTCTTGGAGGGTCTCGCGGCGGCAGGTCTGCACGAGCTTGCGGTGGTAGCGCCGCCGGCGCTGGCCTCCGAGATCCGCCGCTGCATCGAGGAGGATGGTGGCTACGGCTCGGCCGTGACCCACCTCACCTATACCGGACGGGACGACCTGCTCGGTGCGCTCGCCGCCGCCGAGGCGTTCGTGGGCGACGATGCTTGCCTCGTGCACGCCGCGGACGGATTGATCGGGCACGAGCTCGTGCAGTTCGCCGACCTGCTCGACTCTGATCTCAGCGACCTGCTCCTTTTCCTGCATCGCACTGCTGAGAAGCGAGAGCGCCTCGGGCCGGCCGCCCAGCGCCTTCTCGGGGTCTCGGAGCTGAACGGCTCGAAGACCTGTCTCAGCCTGGTCAGCGTCTGTGTGTTCGGTCCAGGTGCCCTACGGCTCGCCTGCGCCCGTGGTGGGGCCGCACCGGAAGAACTCGATCTCACCGCGATCGCCGAGCAAGTTGCGGACGCCGGTGGCGCGCTGCGGACGAAGTTCGTGCGCACGTGGCGGCGCTATTGCGGGGACCCGCAGGATCTGCTCGAGCTCAACCGGATCGTGCTCGACCAGCAGACGCCGGAGATGGAGGCGATCGACGACGGCGACAACCGCATCGAGGGCCGGGTGATCATCCACCCCACGGCCGAGGTCAGCTCGAGCATCATCCTCGGTCCGACGATCATCGGCCGAGACGCACGCGTCTCCAACTCTTACATCGGTCCGTATACGTCGATCGGCGCGGGCGCAGAGATCGAGGGCGCCGAGATCGAGCGGTCCATAATCGCCGACGGGGCTCGGATCATGCACGTCGGCGGACGGATCGAGGCCAGCACGGTAGGCCGAAGCGCGAGGATCTTCCGGGACTTTGCGCTCCCTCGCGCGATGCGGCTTCACGTCGGCGACGGCGTCGAGCTCGCGCTCAACTAGCGAGCGGTCTTAGGCCGCGCCCGGTGTGGGCGCGGCCGGGCAGGGCGCGCGTTCAGGCGACGCGCGCGGTAGGCCCGCACTCGATCGCCAGCAGTTCCTGCTTGAGAGCCTGACGAGCGCGATGGTGAAGGCCATGGATCGACGGCTCGGTGCGCTCCATGCGGGTGGCGATCTCGCCGGGCGTCAGTCCAACCAGGTGGCGTAGGACAATCACGTTCCGCTGGTCCTCAGGCAGAGCCCGGAGCGCCTGCTCGAGTCCGCGCCGCAGGTCGTCGCTCGTCTGGTCGCTCTCGTGCCCGGTCTCGTAGACCTCCTCGCACGGCAGCGTCCGCCGCCGGCGCATGTGATCCAAGGCGACATTCCGGGCGACCCGTAGAAGCCAGGAGGTGAACGGCACCTCGCGTGCGCGGTACTTATGGATGACCGACATGAGCTTCAGGAACACATGCTGCGTGATGTCCTCGGCCTCGTGCTGATCGCGCACGAAGCTGAGAACGTAGCCGTACACGTTGTCCTTGTAGCGGAGATAGAGCACGCGGATGGCGTCGTTGTCGCCGGCCTGAGCCCTCGCTACGGCGTTCATGATTTCCCGATCGACCGGCTCGAGCGCGGTGTGGGCGCGAAACCCGGAAGCTGAGATCCGACGGTTCTGAGTTGATGTTGACTGCATGATCCGGCACGTCCCGCCGAGCGTCGCGCCCGCGAGCCTAGGTGCCTTCACCCCCTTATGTGTCTGGACGGTTCCGTTCGTCGTTTGCTGCTTGCCCCGCCCGAATGTCCGTCCAAGGACCGTCGGGCTTGCTAAAGCTTGCTATGGCTATTCATCCCTCGCACCAGGGTCCCCCCCTAGTCATACGTGTAGAAGACCGTATTGGAGGGAGTGTGCGCACTCGCTTTATCCGATACGAGTGCAGAAAAAACTGGGTCCGAGCCGCGTAAACACGTGTGGACGGATAGGCAGCTACTTATTTGCGCCAGGGGGAGCCCCCTAGTACTCTCTTTGTTGCAGGCGGAACGCTTTCAGGGGGTCTTGAGTGATCGATTGGACCGGAGCTGGACGCAATGATGCGTCCACGGAGCCCGATGCACTGAACCGGATCGAGTTGCGCCTGGCCCAGGCGGCCGCGGGCTCGGGGGGCATCGCATACATCGAGCGTCCACGCGGGGGTGGGAAGACGCAGTTGGTGGCGGCCACGGCCGAGGCCGGTCAAGCCGCCGGTATCCGAGTTCTGCGAGCGGGCGCAAGTGCGCTCGAGCGCGAGTTTCCGTTCGGGGTGGCGATTCAGCTCTTCGAGGAGACTTGGTTCGCGACCGGTGCGGGCGAACGAGCGATGCTGATGGAGGGGCCCACCCGGCCAGCCGGGGAGCTGCTCTCCGGCAAGGCATCAGCCGCGCCGGATCTCGGCCGCGAGCGCATCTACGCGATCAGCCACGGGCTGTTCTGGCTGGCCCGGTCGCTTGCGTCCGACGGCACCGGCGCCATTTCGAGTCGGCCACTAGCGCTCGTGATCGACGATGTCGATTGCGCGGACGGGCCGTCGCTTCGCTTCCTGGCCTACATGGCGGCGCGGATCGGGCGGCTGTCGATCGCGGTGGTCGTCGCGGCGGAGCCGGACGCGCCGAGCGCCGACCCGCCGGCGCTGAGCGCGCTTCGCGCCGCCGCCGAGATCGTCGGACCCGCGCCGGCCGGCGCGACCCGCGGCACCCCTCAGGAGGGTCCGCGGACGGCGGCCGCCCGCACGGCGCTTCGTAAGAGCCTCGCCGATGGTCACCGCGAGTCGGTCCTCGACCTGGCTGAGTTCGCCTGGGGCGAAGGCGCTCTGCTCGAGTCAGACGGGGACGCCGATGCGTGGCCGGCGGTGGCCGGGTCGCTGCTGTTCGTCGACGAGCTCGAGCGCGCGTTGGAGGTGGCACAGGCCGCCGGCGGATCAGCCCGAGCCGTAGGTCCCCCCGGTGCCGCCCGATGGCAGGGCTGGAGCCTCTATCACCAGGGCCGGATTACGGCAGCGCTCGCCGTGGCCGAGGCAGCGCGAGCCGCACACCGCGGCGACCCTGCGGCCCACGGGCTGATCGCCGGCTGCCGCCTCGCGCAGGGGAGGCTCGACGACGCGGAGGCAGCGCTCTCGCGCTTCATGACCGGGGAGGGCGTCGACGAGCTCGATGGCCCCGTCCTGCTCGACCTCCGTGCCCAGCTGCGTCTGGCGCAGCTGCGTCCCGCGGATGCGCTGGCCGACGCGCTCGAGGCGGGCCGCCTCACCCGCGGGGAGTGGGGCGTCATGGGGCCTGGTGTCGTCGCCTGGCGCTCGACCGCCGCACTGGCGCGACTGGCGCTTGGCGAGAGCCGGCGGGCGCGCGGGCTCGCCGAGGAAGAGCTCGAGCTCGCCCGCCAGCGAGGGCTGACGCGCGTGGTGATCCGCGACCTGCGCGTCCTCGCGTTCGCCGCGAAGGGCGCGCGGGTGATCGACCTGCTCGCGGAAGCGGTGAGGATCGGCCGCGCGGCGCCGCCCAGGCTCGAGTACATAAACGCCCTGGTCGACCTGGGCGCCGCGACGCGCCGCGCCAATCAGCGGACCGCGGCTCGCCCCCCGCTCCGCAAGGGACTAGAGCTGGCCGAGCGTGACGGGGCGGGAGCGCTGGCGCGGCGGGCTCGGGAAGAGCTGGCCGCCACCGGCGCCCGTTCGCGCCAAGTGATGCTCAGCGGCATCCAGGCGCTGACGCCGAGCGAGCGCCGCGTGGGGGATCTTGCCGCCGGTGGCTTGACGACGCGTCAAATCGCCCAGGTTCTGTTCGTTACTCCTAAGACCGTGGAGTTCCATCTTCGTCATGTCTACCGGAAGCTGGACATCCCGTCCTCAAGGGCCGACCTGGTTCGGGCGCTGTCGGCTGTCGCCTCCGGCTAAGCTCGCGGACGTTCGGAGAGAAATGTCGGAATCAGACAACCCGGGTTCGGTCTTGACCAGCCGGAGGAGCTGGTGAGCTTCGCAATCGTCGATGCGGCAGCAGGAGTGCAGGTGCGTCCCTGCGGCTGTGTCGGGCGCTCGCGCTACTCGTTTCCGATCGCGAACCTGCCGCTCATCTACCACGTCTTCGACGAGCTGGCCGCCGCGGGGATCGATCGTGTGCAGATGATCGTCAGCCCCTCAGCGCGCGAGGAGCTCGAGCAGGTCCTCGGCGGCGGGCGCCCCTGGGGAGTCGAGGTCGCCTACACGATCGCCCCCGAGCACGACGGCCGCGCGGCCGCCCTGGGCGAGCTCGAGCGGGCCATCTCAGAGGAGCCGGTACTGGTGTATCCCGGCGACTCCCTGTTCCCCGGGCAGGTGTCGGCGATGTGGCAGCGCTTCCGCAGCGGCGATGTGGACGCCGTCGTGCTGGGTTCGGGCGATGGGGCGGGCCGCCGCGGCCGCAGCACGGTGGCGGAACTGTCGCCGCGTATTTCCTCGGCCCCCGCGATCGTCTCTGGTCCCTCCGTTCTCGACCGGCTGAGAAGCCCGGGCTCGGACCACTACGACCTCGCGGACTGGCTGCGCACGAGCGATTGCCGCGTCGCGGTGTGCGAACTCGGCGCCCACTGGCGCTACAGCGAGGAGACCGAAGAGCTCCTGATCGCGAATCGCATGATGCTCGACACCCTGCCGGTGCCCGCCGTCGACGGCAGCTTCGGGGACAACAACATGGTGCATGGACGGGTGGCGATCAGCTCATCCGCACGCGTGTCGGGCTCCATCCTGCACGGCCCGGTGGCGATCGACGAGAACGCCGTGATCGAGGATTCGTTCATCGGTCCGTTCACGGCGATCGGCCCTGGCGCGATCCTGAGCGGAGCCGAGGTCGACAACACGATGGTGCTCGCCGGTGCGGAGATCAGCCATCCAGGTCACCGGATCGAGGCCAGCATAATCGGCGAACGTGCCTCGGTGGTCCGCAGCTTCGCTCTACCGAGGGGGCTGCACGTGCGACTCGAGCCCCATTCCCGGGTGACGTTGAGCTAGTTGGCCGCGACCGCCGGGTGGCGGCGGCTGGAGGCCGATTAGGCTGCGCGAAGTTCGGCTTTGGGCGCTACGGCGGCGATCCCGGTGCCGAGCGAATCCGGCCGGTCCATGATTACCGTAACCGCCTCGCTGCGCGAGCGGACGCCGAGCTTGATGTAGGCCGATGACAGATGGCTCTTGACCGTGCTCTCGGCGAGGAACATTCTGGCCCCTATCTCCTGGTTGGTCAGGCCCATCACGACCATGGCCAGGATCTGCCGTTCGCGGGTGGAGAGCGAAGGCCTTTCCAACGACTCGCGCATGTCGCGCGGAACGACCATCTGGCCGGCGAACACCGCGGCTACGGTGGGCGCAAGGGCTTCCTCGAGCTGATCAGCGAATACGACGCCGTCGATCCCGTCGTCGAGCAGACGCCGCACGGCACGCCGATCGGCGCACTCGCACACGGCGACGATCAGGAGCTCGGGAGCGTCGCGCTTGAGGTCCTTGAAGCGCTCTAGCTCCTCGGCGGAGACGGTCTCGCAATAGACCACAAGCTGGCGTACGCCGGAGGCCCGGCTCAGCAGGTTCCGGAGCGATTGATCCGAATGGATCGTCAGATCCGACAGCCCGGAGAGGGCTTGCTCTATCCGCAGGATGGCGGCGTCTGGACCGAACGCGAGGACGGGCTTGGCGTGTGCGCCCGGGGGGCCGTCGGCGAGGTTCGCTCTTTCAAGGACGGTCACGTGGGATTAACGGAGCCTTAGCCGCCGGACTTGCGCATCGGCGCGAGACGACCTTGTGGCTCCGGCCCGGCGCGGTCCCTCAGACCGCGGCCAGGCCTCGGCGATGCGCGAGCTGAATCGACGCGTCGTCACGCATAGGCCCGATTTCGAGCCCACCCAGACGAAGCGATTCATCCGCCGCCTCGACGATCCGCACCACGTTGCGGGTCAGGGTGCTCTGGGGCTCCATCAGGTCGCCGGCGCGGATCGCTTGAACAAAATCGTCCAGCTGCAGGCCAAGCGGCTCGTATGACTCAACGCTGGGCGAGATGATGTCTCCGCCGTGATCGAACAGGCGGACCGGCTCGGGCGCGCCGTCTTCATAGACGACCATGCGCTCGCTTCCGATCACGGTGGTTCGGCGCAGCTTGCTCGGTGCCAGCCAGCTGAGTTCAACGTTCACAACGACGCCGGACGCGAAGCCCATCGTGATGAAAGCCACGTCGGCGACGCCGTCGCACACCGAGTCTCGGCCGACCGCGCGGATGCTGGTGGGCATCTCACTGAGCCAGTACAGGAGGATCGAGAAGTCCTGCGAACCGAGATCCCAGATCACGCTGGCGTCCCTGTCATGCGGCCTGAGATTGACGCGGCTCGAGGAGACGGAAACGATGTCGCCTAGCGTGCCCAGTTCGATCATGCGCTTGACCGCGCGAACCGGCGGGCTGTACACGAGCGTGAGGCAGCACATCAGGATGCGCCGACGCTCCCGAGCTGCGGTGACCAGCTCGTCAGCCAGCTCGGCGCACGTCGTCAGTGGAGTCTCAACGAACACGTGCTTTCCCGCCTCAAGCACGCTCATGGCCAGGTCGTAGTGCGTCTCCGGCGGCGTCGCCACGACGACTGCGTCGACGGCGGGATCGGCCAGGATGCGGTCCAGGCGCGTGGTCACCCGAGCGTCAGGGTGGTGCCGGCGACATTTGGCCAGACGCGATGAGTCGAGGTCGCAGAGCCAGCGCACCTGCACGTCGAAGTCCTCGCCGAGTACGCGCAGCAGATTCGGTCCCCAGTTGCCGAGGCCGACGACGGCGACGCCCACCCGGCGGGTGGGATGCGTCTCGTCGTCGAGCATGAGTGACACAGTGGATTGCAGCATCAGCGGTCTCCGGTCCAGTCCGTCGTGATAGCACCCTTGTGTGCACCCGCATTCCGCAGCGCGCCGGCCATGTGCGCGATCGAGCGTGCTGAGGGTCGCTCCGCCATATCGCGGCGCGATTGTTGCTGGTGCCCCAAACGATCCATCCTTGATGTCCTACGGGGAATCTATGGCAACAGGATGATGTCGATGAATAGGGCGGAACTCCCATGACTCGTTCAACCTGGTGAACGGGCTTGGATCTATAATCCGTTTGGGGGTCTAGGGCGGCGCAGCGAGCTGCGAGCAACGAAGTTCGAAGGGGCACCAGTACCGATGAGATTCCCATGATGGGCGCCGTGCGAGAGGACCGGTCCATCCGCGTCCTCGTCGTTGACGATCACGATCTCTTCCGGGCGGGACTCGCGTCGCTGCTGGCCATGCAGCCAGACATCGAGGTGGTGGCGCAGGCCTCAGGTGGCCGCATGGGGATCCGGCTGGCGGATGAACTGCGGCCCGACGTCGTGATCATGGATCTACGGATGCCCGATGTCGACGGTCCCGCCGCGACCCGCGCGATCCTCGAGCGAAACCCGCACATGCGCGTGCTCGTGCTAACGGTCGCCACCGACGACAGCGACGTGGAGGCCGCTCTTGAGGCCGGGGCGTGCGGTTTCATCGCGAAGGACACTCCGGTTGGCGGCGTCGCCGTGGCGGTGCGGGCGGCGGCCCAGGGAGTGGCGTGGCTTTCTCCGCGAGCCGCGGAGCTGGTTCTGGGGCGCGTCAGGCAGGGCGCCAGGGTGCCGGCCTTCGACGTCGGTGCCGAGGAGCAACTGTCAGCGCGCGAGCTCGACGTACTGCGGTTGATTGCGCGAGGGATGGAGAACGCAGAGATCGCCGAGACGCTCGCCATCAGCCCACGTACGGCGAAGAACCACGTCTCGAACATCCTGGCCAAGCTCGGGATGCCGAGCCGCGTCCAGGCGGCGATCTACGCGGTTCGCCGCGGGCTCGACTGACCCGCTTCGCCGTCGATCGTCAAGCTGCGCTGGTCACGCGCGAGCACGAAGCCGAGCGCGAGACCGGTCTGACCCCGCGCCTGGGCGTCGCGGAGCTCGTCGACCGCGTGCCGCAGATGCGAGACGGCACGCTCGACGTGGCCCTCGCCCTCTTCACTCTCTGGCCTGTTGGGCAGTACGTCGATCGATTGGAGCGCCATGAGCGCATCGCAGGTTGCTTCGAGCGCCGCTCCGATGCGGTCAAGGACGGGTAGGTAGTCGCGGGGGTGGGTCATGGGCGGAACCGAATCGGAACATGGTGCCGTGGTGCGATAGCGCCATCAATGAGCCGACTGGCCCCCGGGGCGTTCACGTGATCTGCACGCCGCGGATAGGCCGTGTGGCTAAGCGCTGCGTACCGGCTGATCGTCGCGCTTCAGGGCGGCGCGGTTTTCGACCCCGAGCTTGCGCACGAGCTGCGAGATGTGCCGTCGGACCGTTACCGGCGCGATCGCAAGCCGGTCCGCGATCTCCGCCGTGGTTTGACCGCGGCGGAGCATTCCGAGCACCTGAGCTTCGCGCGAGGTCAGCGCGTCGGTGCCCGTACCGCCACCCCGGAGCTCCAGCAGGAGCTCGAGCACCATCGAGCGCGGCACGACCGCCTCGTGTGCGGCGATGGCGTTGACGACTCGTCGCAGGCTCTCCGCATCGAGCGATCCGGGTACGTAGCCAATCGCGCCGGCGCGGATCGATTCGAGCAGGTCGTCGACGTCATGAGACTGTGTGAGAAGGACGACAGCAGCGTCCGGCGCGGCGCGCGAGACCCCGCGTACGGCGGTGATCGCACCGCCGGGGATGTCCTGCCCGACCAAGCAGACGTCCGGCTGCTCGCGCATGGCCGCGCGGATCGCCTGCTCGGCGTCGCCGGCCTCGGCGCACACCTCCACGGTCCCGTTCAAGGCCATTCGGATGCCGAGTCGGGTGGGCTCCCAGTCAGCGATCAGGAGCCTGACCCGGTCCGTCACGGCAGGACTACCTCAAGTTCCGTTCCGCCGCGCGGAGCCGCGCGGACAGTGAGCGAGCCGCCCAGCGCGCCGGCCCGCTCGCGCATGCTGCGCAGGCCAAAGCCCTCTTGGGCGGCGCCGCGCTCGTCGACGGAAATCCCACATCCGTCGTCGACGACCCGCAGCGCCACCCCACCCTCCGCCCGCTGGAGCGAGACGAGCACGTTCCTCGCCTGCCCATGCCGCGCCGCGTTCGCTATCGCCTCGCGGGCGATGCGGCTCAGGTGCTCGCGCACGGCGGACGGGAGCTGACCGTCGATCTCGGCGTGGACGGCGATCGCCACGTCGAATCGGTCCCTCAGTTCGTGGGCCACCGCATCCAGGGCTTCGCCTGCCGTGGCTCCCGCGGGATCGGACAGCTCGGAGATCGTGCTGCGCGAGATGGCCAGCGCCCTGCGCGCCGCTACCACCAGCGGATGCTCCTCGCCCATCTCGTTCGCGATCTGCGCGCCGTGGGCCGCGATGAACGCCAGGTCCTGGGCGATGCCGTCGTGCAGGTCGCGCGCTACACGGCGGCGCTCTGCCAGTGCCGCGGCCCTCGCCGCGCGTGCTCGCACGCGCCTCTCGAGTACGACGGCGGCGCACAGGAGCAGCGCAGTCGCGATCAGTCGCATAGCCGTTCCGGCGCCCACCTCGCCGCGCGCCAGCGACCGCAGGGCAAGGGGGGACAGGGCGGCGCCCGCCAACAGAATTCCCGCGATCGCCAGCACCGCGACCACGCGGTCGGGTCGGCGCAGATTCTCGCGGGCCAGCATCGAGGCCGCTGAGGCCAGGAGCGCGGCGGCCACGACGACGAGGACGAGCCGGACGGTCGAACCGGCCGGACCGGAGTGAAGGCCGAGATTCAGGCCGACGAGGCTCATAAGAAGTCCACCCAGTGCGCCGGCAACGAGCGGGCTAACGCCAAGCACCAGGGCGACCCGTGCCGGATGCCCCGGTCGCGCCAGGACCATGTCAGCGGAAACGGCCGCCGCCGCAGCGAATACCCCGGCCACAAACAGCTGACCCCACAGACCAGCTGCGGCCAGATAGCCGCTGCTGCGCAGGTCGAGTGCCGCCGGCAGCGCGTTGAGACAGAGGTTGGTCAGCCCGAGCGCCAGCGTGGCGGACAGGAGCAGGAGGTCGCGGACGCGCCGCGACTCCACGAACCGGGCCCCCAGCAGCCAGACGGCGCTGAAGCAGAAGAGCGTGAGCATCATCTCCAGCGTCGGGCGAAGCGTCGGTGCGTGAACGACCGCGTGACGGAGCACGAACGGAAGAGCCAGCACCGCCGTCCCGGCGACCAGCACCGCCGTCCCGGCGACCAGCACCGGTAGCGCGCGGCTAGCGCCGCGGACCGTGTCCTGCGCGGCCGTCGCGTCGCACTCGACTAGAAGTTCCGGACGGACCAGTGTTGCGCCGGTCCTGATCCGGCGCCAACGGCTCGACGGCCAGTTGTTGAGCAAGGCACCGCCCCGCGCCTCGCACCCTACTTCGTCATGCCCCATTCATGCCCCTAAAGGCTCGCGAGTCTTTCGCTGGCAGTGATCATACTGACTAACGGATGAACCTGCCGATTTTTTTCTTCAAAGCTCGCTTAAGCTTCTAACGAAAAACCGTTCATCGACATGAACGCCGCAATGGGTCGGAGCGTTCATTGACCGCGGTGGGAGGCGGACACAAACTTCATCCAGAAATCATCCGAGGGCGGGGTGCCCTCGGAGGGGGCCTGAAGAGCATGGGCAGCGTCAAGCCGGCTACGAATGCGGTGGCGGCGCTGTCCGCCCTTCTGGGCGACATGCCACTTCAAAAAAGGATGGAAAGTTGATCAGGGAAGCAGTTTTTAAGACCGGCTCGGCGTCCACCGGCTTCACGAGCCGAGCGACGATCAACAACTCGCCCGAGATGGTGCGCAAGACGAAGCTTGCCGTCGCCCGTGCCAAGGAAGGCGACGGTGAGGCGCTGCGCTTCCTCTACGTCAGCTACTCCCACAACATCTACGGCTACGTCCGCTCGATCGTGCGGGATGATCACGAGGCCGAGGACGTCACGCAGCATGTGTTCGCGAAGCTGATGACGACGATCGGTAAGTACGACGACCGAGGGGTCCCGTTCTTTGCGTGGCTCCTGCGGCTCGCCCGCAACGTTGCGATTGACCACCTGCGCGCGAACCGACTCACGCCAATCGAAAGCGTGCCGGAAACCGGCTCGAACGCCGACGCGGACGTCGATCACGTGCAGGTTGTTCGTGATGCTTTGGCTGCGCTGCCTGAGGAACAGCGCGAGGTTGTCGTGCTCCGGCATGTGGTCGGGTTGACGCCCGGTGAGATCGCGGACCGCATGAGTCGTACCGAGTCGTCGATCCACGGCCTCCACCACCGCGGGCGGCGCGCGCTCCAGCGCGAGCTGATCGCGCTCGAGACCTCGCCCTCGACTCGGTCCCTGGCTCCTCGAGCAGTCGCGTAGGCCCTCGGCGGAGCAGGTTGGGGCAGCTGGGGCGGCGCGCCGTGAGGGGAGTTCGACCACCGTCCGACGGCCGCACGAAAGAAACATTGGGGGCCAAGCGTTCCACGAGTAATGGATTGGAATCACCCGCACATGGGAGCGAGGCTGGGCCGGTCCCTGGACGCGGGCCAGATCGGTTGGGTGACACAGACATGACAGTTCTCGACGTTTTCAAGGACTCACCGGCGATCACGGTCGCGCTCGTCAACAACATGCCGGACTCGGCGTTCCTCGACACCGAGAACCAATTCCGGGGAGCGGCACTCGGTGCCAACGGGGCCGGGATCGAGTTCGAGCTCTACACGATCAAGGAGATTCCGCGTTCTGAGAAGGTCGCCGCACTCATCGAGGAGCGCTACCGGGGGCTTGACGAGTTGTGGACGCGACCGCCGGACGCATTGATCGTCACCGGAACCGAGCCCACCCAGGTCCAATTGCGCTTCGAGCCGTACTGGCCCTATCTGGCCCGGCTCCTGGAGTGGGCGGCCGGCCATGTCCCGACGACACTGCTTTCGTGCTTGGCTTCGCATGCCACCCTCCTCCTGTTTGACGGCATCGAGCGCAGGCAGCGACCGGTGAAGCTCAGCGGTGTCTATGGAGGCACCGTGTCAGACCCGCTCGATCCGCTGGCCGCCGGACTGCCGGATGTGGTTCCAATCCCTCACTCCCGCGTGAATGACGTGCCCGAGGCGGCGCTCATCGATGCCGGTTACCGCATGGTCGTCGGTTGCTCGGACGCTGGCTGGTCCGTGGCGGCGCGAGAGCAGGGAGACGCTCTATTCGTGCTTTGCCAGGGGCACCCGGAGTACGGCACGCTAAGCCTGCTCCGCGAGTACCGCCGCGACGTACGCCGCTCCCTGTTCGGCCGTGGCGCCGTCCCGTATCCTCGGCTTCCCGACGGCTATCTCGGCGAGGAGGCGGTGGAGATCTTGACGAAGTTCGAGCGTCGCGCCAGCGCGACAGACATGGATCCGCGTCAGCTGTGGCCAACCTTCCCGTTCGAGGAGGTGGCGGCGACGGTCGAGAACACTTGGGCACCAATTTCGGCCACGCTGTATGCGAACTGGCTGCAGTTGGCTCGGACTGCAGCAGCAGAGCGCGCGCGTGACGCGGTGCTGCGCCGTGCCGCGGCGTGAGCGGCTCCGTTCCGCCGCCTGATCCACCGATGCGCGACGAAACGCTCGCCATTCATGGCGGCTACACCCCAGACTCGACTCACGCCGTCGCGGTTCCGATCTACCAGACGGTCGCGCATGAGTTCATCGACGCAGATCACGCCGGGGCGATCATGGACCTGGAGACCCCGGGCTTCCATTACAACCGCATCAACAACCCGACCGTCGACGTGCTCGAGCAGCGCGTCAGTGCGTTGGAAGGTGGCGTCGGGGCGATGGCGGTCAGCTCGGGAGCGACCGCGGTCAGCATGTCGCTGCTCAACCTCCTGAGCGCCGGCGACAACTTCGTCTCGGTACCGACCCTCTACGGAGCCACCTACACATACTTCGCCCATGTTCTTCCCCGGCTCGGGATCGAGGCCCGCTTCTCGGCCGACGACCGGCCGCAGTCGATCGCCGATCGGATCGACGAGCGGACGAAAGCCGTGTTCTGCGAGACGGTTGGCAACCCCGCCGGCAACATCATCGATCTCGCCGCCGTGGCCGAGGTGGCCCATGCGAGCGGCGTTCCGATCATCGCGGACAACACCGTGGCCACCCCGTTTCTGCTCAAGCCGCTCAGCCACGGGGCCGACGTCGTAATCCACTCGCTGACGAAGTTCATCGGCGGCCACGGCACGACGCTCGGCGGCATGATCATCGACGGGGGCACGTTCCCGTGGGCCGATCACCCCGAGCGCTTCGCCATCATGGTCGAGCCCGAGCCGGCGTTTCACGGCGTGCGTTACGCGATCGACTTCCCGGATGCCGCGTACGTGACGCGCTGCCGGACGATCGGTCTGCGCAACACGGGCCCCGCCCTGTCGCCGTTCAACGCCTTCCAACTCCTTCAGGGCCTCGAGACCCTGGCTGTCCGTCTGCCGCGCCACGAGTCCAATACGCGCGCCGTGGCGGAGTTCCTGGCCGCGGATCCGCGTGTGACCGTCGGTCAGCTTCGTCGGCTTTCCCGACAGCCCGTATTACGAGCTCGCTCAGCGCTATCTCGGCGGGCATGCCCCGTCGATCATGACCTTCACGGTCCAGGGCGGCCGGGAGGCGGGCATCGCGATGTTCAACAGCGTCAGGCTGTTCAAGCGCTTGCTGAACATGGGAGACGCGAAGTCTCTGATCACGCATCCCGCCTCAACGACCCACCGACAGCTCACGCCCGACGACTTGAAGCTGGCCGGAATCACGCCCGACATGGTGCGCCTGTCCGTGGGGCTCGAGCACCCAGACGACCTGATCGAGGATCTCGACCAGGCGCTGGCGGCGGCTGTGTCAGCCTGATCTGCGCGGCGCGACGAGCAGCGCCTGCGTGGCGCGACCAACCCGGCCGCGCTCGTCGTACAGGACGCTTTCGGCGATTCCGACCCCACCGCTGGCGATCCGGGTCCGGGAGTCCAGGCAGATCCATTCGCCGACCGGCTCGCGCTCGACATACAAAGTCAGGTCGGCGTTGATGAACAAGTAGTTCTCCCGAGGGAGCGTCCCGCTGAGTCCGGCTCCGAAGTCACCGGCTGCGGCGAGTCGCTGAAGCGTCGAGGGCTCCTCGTCCGCGACGAGGGGACGCGCCAGGCGAAACCAGGCCGTGGCTGGGCCGCCGCCGAACGAGCCCGCGACGAAGCGGATCTCAAGCGCGTCCGTGGCGAACCTCGGACGATGGAGACCGGGAAGCTCCCCGGTGCGACTTTGCTCGGGTCCGGGTGGCGGCGCGATCTCCTCGGAGTTAGCCGAGCCGGAGTCGGCCGCCAGGATCCTCAGTGCGCGGGCGCGGACGACCTCCACGCCATCGGCGAGTATCGCGCCGTCGAGGAGCTGCACACGGCGCCCCGGGCGGGTCACCTCGGCCTGCACTTCCACCGGCCCGACCGGCACCGGGCGCAGGAACTCAAAGGTCAGGCGGGCCATCCGCAGCCTCCCGGCGGCGGGCACGCGCTCGAATGCCCGTACGAGCAGGGCCGCCGGGGCACCGCCGTGTTGAGCGCGCGGGTCCCACGGCCCGCTGGCCAACTCGGTGGCGACGAGTCGTCCGTCGATGGTCTCGAACACCGGCTGGACGGACATCGCGAGGAACGCTAGCGACGCCCGGCAGCTCGCAGCATGCGGCGGCGGAGTCTAGGCCGCGAGCCGCTCGCGCACGGTCACGTCGCCCATGATCTCGGCAACGCAGGAGCCAAGATCCTCAAACGCGCGGATCCGGCTACGGGGTGAGGGGATGTACGCCGTGAAGTGACGGATGCCCTCCGTCACCACCCCGAACATCGAGATGGCGGATTGAGGCCGGCCTTCAATATCGATCGGGTGCGAGTCGGCGGTCAGGTCGACGCTGCCGACCGTCACGTCGTCGTAGCGGAACTGACTAACGCGGCCCCGCTTGTAGAGCTGCGTGAGCAGCTCCGACGCGGAGCCGGCGATCCGCGGCTCTTCCAGGTGGCCCCGGATGATGACGTCGACGTTCTCCCCGTACTGCTGTTCGAATGCGGTTGAGGAGATTCGAGTCCGAGTCGCGTTCGGATCCAGCTCCGTCACGGCCCGACCGCGAGCCGGAGCGGGTCCGTAGGGCATCCGCACGATCCCGGCGTCCATAAGCGCGAGGAACTGGCGGTTGCGCAGCGCAGGCGGCCCGGCGACGAGGCGATGGATCCGGCTGCAAATGTCGGCGTTGAAGTCGAGATATGAGTCGAGCGACAGCCCTCCCTGCTCCACCACAGAGCGCATCTTGTCCCGGTAGATCCGGATGACCTGGCCGGCAGACTTGGTGGGGCTCGCCCCGTCCGGCACCTCCGCCTCGCGCAGATCGTCGGCGAGCGACTGATAGACGAACCGCTCATAATCGTCGCTCGAGCGGTACTTGGGCTGTCGTCCAAAGAACAGCTCCTCGGCATCGAAGCTGCCGAACCGCCCCGCGAGACGCTCAAGCTCAGCGTCAAACCGACCTTCGGCCCACGCGGCACCAAGCGTGTCGCGCACCGCGGCGCCGGCCGCGCGCAAGCCGTCCGCCTGGAACGCGGCTTGGGAGTAGTAGCGGGAGTACATCTCCGCGAACAGCAGCGGGAGCAACTCGCGCCGGACGTCGACCAGCCGCCTGCGGCCGTGCGCGCGGCCGTTGAGCTGCTGGAGGGCCTCGTCGGTGCAGATGAGCGGCTTGTAGACGTCGGTGCGGTCCTTCCCGGTAACCGACTTGGCCGTGAATGGGAGACCGCTGCGGCAGAAGAGCTGGAGACGCGGCTCGCGACCGCTCGGCACGTAGCGCAGTCCGCTCCCGTTCTCGATGAACTGGCCGCCCCGCCCAAGCGTCAGCGCCGTGACCACGTCAATCGCCACCAATCCCATTCCGGAGACAGCCACCGTCGAATCGATCGGGATCGTGTCGATGTAAGAGCCGACCGGATAGGGGTCGAGCGCCCGTCCGGCGACGTCGGAGCGCTCGTTCGCCGTGTGGCCGGAGGTGACGATCACATGGTCGACGACGACGGCTCCCCCGTTGCCGAGGTGGACCTCTTCGGTGCCGTCCCGCCGGGCGACCAGATCGATCGCGGCCGTCGGGTGGTGGACGATGTGGACGCCGGGCGGTGCGCCGGCGATCAGCGCGCGGTAGAACCACTGCAGGTACTCGCCCATCAGACGGCGAGGCAGGAAATGATGGGGCTCAATCGGCTGCCCCGCCGGGTCCTTGACGCACCGGTCGCCGACCCATCGATACCCCTCCGCGACCGCCCAGTCGTACAGCCCAACGGCGTAGCAAGGCTGCTCGGGCTCGGTTTCGAACGGGTAAAGGGAGAGCTCCCCGCACGGGTTATTCAGGACGAGGTAGTCGGGCTGGGTTACGTCGTAGACGCCGGAGCCCGGGGTTCCGGGCTCGATCACGTGAACGGCGATACCGACGCCAGGCTCAAGCTCCTCGCGCGCGGTTGTCACGACGCGCTCCAGTGCACAGACGCCCCACGGGCCCAATCCGACTATGGCGATACGTAGCAAAGCAGCCTGACCCCCATCTTTACCGATTCCTGTGTAGTGAACGGGGAGCGGACCGCAGATCTTTCGACCGGACCTGATTCCAGCCGATCGTCCGTCGCCCTGACGGCTGGAGGTCGCTGAGATCCCCTCGGCAGGTTTATGAAATGCTTGGCGCGCACCGATGCCCAACGGCGCCCACGCACTGATTCGCACGCTCGTCGGCGCAGGCATCGAGACGTGCTTCACAAACCCGGGCACGTCGGAGATCCACTTCGTCGCTGCGCTGGATTCGGTGCCGGAAATGCGCGCGATCCTCACGCTGTTCGAGGGTGTCGCGACTGGGGCCGCGGACGGATACGCACGCATGGCGGACGCGCCCGCGGCGACCCTTCTGCACCTTGGGCCGGGACTCGGCAACGGGATCGCAAACCTCCACAACGCGCGCCGGGCGAGGGTCCCGCTGCTCAACATAGTGGGCGATCACGCCACGTACCACGCGCAGTACGACCCCCCGCTGCAGTCCGATATCGAGACGCTCGCGCGCAACGTTTCGACGTGGGTACGGACGTCGCGCAGCACTGGGGACCTCTCCCGCGACGGCGTTGAGGCGATTGCCGCGGCTACTGGCCCTCCCGGCCAGGTGGCAACGCTGATCGTGCCCGCCGACGTCTCGTGGCAGGACGGCGCCGAACCGGAGCCACCGCCACGGTTTGCCGCGCCGCCCATGCCCTCCGAAGGCGTCATCGAGGCGGTGGCGAGGGCAATGCGAGGCAGCGCTCGGACTGGGCTCCTGCTGGGCGGCAAAGCCCTGCATGGGCGTGCTCTGAGCGCGGCCGCGCGTATCGCGCAAGCCACCGGAGCCAAGCTGTTCGCTGAGCGAGGCGCGCCTCGCCTGGAACGCGGTGCCGGCCTGCCCGCGGTCGAGCGGCTCATCTACTGGCCGGAGGCCGCCGCGAGGCAGCTCGAGGGGCTGGAGCACCTCGTCCTGGCGGACGCGCAGCCGCCTGTTGCGTGGTTTGCCTACCCGGGCGCGAGCAGCTCGCTGGTGCACGCCGGCTGCGAGGTGCACGAGCTCTCGCCGCCGACCTCAGATGTGGCCAGGAGCCTTGAGGCGCTGGTAGACGCGCTGGAGGCTGGGGACGCTCAGCCGGCGATGCAACCGCGCTCGGTGCCGCCCCGGCCTGAGGGTCCTCTAACCGCGGACAAGGTCTGTCAGGCGATCGGCGCGCTATTGCCCGAAGGGACGATTCTCTCCGACGAAGCGATCACCTCGGCGGGGGCCTTGCCGGCCAGCACTGCCGGGGCGCCCAGGCACGACTGGCTGACCCTGACCGGCGGCGCGATCGGGCAGGGACTACCTGTCGCGGTCGGGGCCGCGATCGCATGCCCCGACCGGCCGGTGATCGCACTCGAGGCCGACGGCTCGGCTCTGTACACGATCCAGTCGCTCTGGACGATGGCGCGCGAACAGCTCGACGTCACCGTCGTGATCTTCAACAACCGTTCCTACCGGATCCTGGATGCCGAGCTCGAGCGACTGGACGGGCAAAGCGCCGGTGAGAAAGCCAAGGCATTGACCGACCTGGGGCATCCGGATCTCGATTTCGTGCGGATCGGCAGCGGACTCGGCGTCCCGTCCCGGCGCGTCGACACTGGGGAACGGCTGACAGACGCCCTCGAGAAGGCCATCGCCGAGCCAGGCCCGCACCTGATCGAGGCGATGCTGCCGGTCTAGTGGGTAACTGGGCGGGTGCGAACACGAAGGACCCGCCAGCTATGCCGCGAGGAGTTCCTCCTCGTACAGCGTGCTCAGGCCGTACTCGATTCCCTCGGCGATCATGGCGAAGTGCTCCGCAGTAGCGGTCAACGGCGGCGATACCGCGACGGCGGTGCCGCCCGGGCGCACGAAAACTCCGGCCGTTCGAGCGCCCAGCGCCAATGAGGCAGCGATGCGGGGTTGCAACTCGCAAACCTCGGGGATCAGCTCGACCCCGGCCATCGTTCCCACGCCGCCTCTCACCTCGGAGACGAATTCGTGCCCGGCAAGCGGCGCAAGCGCGTCGAGCAGTGCCTGCTCTTGTTCGCGCCCCCGCTCCAGCAGACCCTCGCGTTCAAGGATCTCGATGTTCGCGAGTGCGGCAGCGCAGCACGTGGGGTGGCCGGCATACGTCGAGCCGTGCCGGAAGATCGGCCCTCCGGGCTCTCCCCAGAACGGCTCCGCGATGCGATTGGAGATGATGACGCCGCCCAGCGGTAGATAGCCGCTGGTCACGCCCTTCGCGAAGACGATCATGTCTGGCTCGACGCCCCAGCGCTCGATCCCGAACCAGGTGCCGAGGCGACCAAAAGCGCAGATCACCGCATCGATCACGAGAAGCGCGCCGGTTCGCCGGCAGAGTTCTGCGACGCCCTCGATGTATCCAGGCGCGGGTGGGTAGACGCCGCCGGCGCCGATGACCGGTTCCATGAACACGGCCGCGACCCGCTCCGGGCCGATGCGCGCGAATGTCTGCTCCATCTCCTCCAGCGAGTCGTGGCGCACCCGGATCGTCTCGTTCAGTGGTCCGAAGCCCACCTGGTTGCCCGGAATCCCGCCAAGCGCGGTTCCGAACCCATGCGTGCCGTGATACGCGGCGGTGCGGCCGATCAGCACGGTGCGGTCCCGTTGGCCAATCTCATACCAGTATCGGCGAGCGAGCTTGGCCGCGGTGTCGATCCCGTCGCTTCCGCCCGACCCGAAAAAGACCTTCGACGGCATCGGCGCCCGCTCCGCGAGCGCCTCGGCGAGCTCGAGGACCGGTGGGTTGGCGAGGTCAAAAAAGGCTGAACATGCCTCCATGCGCTCCATCTGGGCGGCCACGGCGGCACGAATCTCGGGTCTCCCGTGGCCCACGTTCGCGTACCACAGACCAGCGGTCGCGTCCAGGTACCGGTTCCCGTCCGTGTCCCACACCCACACGTCCTCCGCACGCGCCATCACGTGTTCGGAACGGCGAACCGAGCCCATGTCCGCGTACGGATGCCAAAACGAAGTCTCAGTGCTCACCACGTCACCCCCTCGGGCCGCTCGAAGAGGGGCCCGGCCATCGGATTTCCGGTCCGCGGGACCTAGTCACCTGGAAGAACGTGCGAGTTCGCCGGACTCTTGCGCGGTCTTGGTCCAAAAGGATGGCCACGCGAGCAGCGTTGTTAGGACATGGTCATCAGCGCTACAGCTGCGCGCGTCCCGCGCCACACGGAAGAGAATCACACGCCCGCCCCACGCGTCCCGCGCGACAAGGGCAACGACTACACGCCCGAGATGGCGGCGCAGCGCCGAGAGTTCCTGCGCGAGCGGACGGGGGCCAGTCTCGAGCACGTTGGAAGCTTCTCGTTCGACCCCAGCGTACTGCCGGGGAACGTCGAGAATTTCACCGGCGTGGCGCAGGTTCCGATCGGCGTCGCCGGTCCGCTGCGGATCAACGGCGAGCACGCGCGGGGAGATTTCTATGTGCCCCTGGCCACGAGCGAGGGCACACTCGTCGCTAGCTACAACCGCGGCATGCGCGTGCTCAGCGAATGCGGCGGCGTCAAGACGACCGTCGTCGAGGACAGCATGCAGCGCGCCCCGGTGTTCATCTTCGACGACGCCTTGCAGGCGCGCGAGTTCGGCACCTGGATCGATCAGCACGAGGATGAGATTCGGGCCGCAGCCGAGGCGACCACGCGCTCGGGCAAGCTCACCCACATCGGCCAATACCAGGTCGGTCCGCTCCTCTACCTGCGAGTCAACTTCACGACGGGCGATGCCGCCGGCCAGAACATGACCGCGAAGGCGACGCAGGCCGCGTGCGAGTGGATGAGGGCCAACTATCCGGGCGGCGCCGAGTACCGGCTGACCGGCGCGATGGACACGGACAAGAAGCACTCGCACGTCAACATGCTCCTGACGCGCGGCAAGCGCGTCGTCGCGGAGGCCGTGATCAAGAGCGACGTGCTCGAGCGGCTGATGGGGGTCGACACGAGGTCCGTGTACGACTACCGGCAGATCCACATGGTCGGTGGATTCCTTGCCGGCTCGGCCTCGAACACCGCGCACGCCGCCAACGGCATCACCGCAATCTTCGTCGCCACCGGGCAAGACATCGCCAACATCGCCGAATCACATGCTGCGATCACCTATTCGCAGCTACTCGAGAACGGCGACTATTACTGGTCGGTCACGCTGACCAGCCTTATCGTGGGCACCTACGGAGGCGGCACGGCTCTACCGACCCAGCGTGAGTGTTTGGAGCTGCTCGGCTGCTACGGCAAGGGCAAGGCGAAGAAGCTCGCCGAGATCTGCGCGGGCACGACGCTCGCCGGCGAGGTCTCACTCACCTCCGCGGTCCTCGCCGGGACATGGGTGAACAGCCACGAGCAGCTAGGTCGTAACCGCGATGCGGACACGACCGCGAACGGCCACGGCCTTCAAGCTGTCCGCTGACGCGGGTTCTCCGCCCGCCGCTCGCGAGGATCTATCCCTTCGCGCACGGCCCGCGCGCGACTCGCGCGCGCCGGCTGCGTTAGGGCATCGGCGATTCCCCATGAACTGGGTAGCCCCGACTACCCGTGACGGGGTACGGTGGATGTCTGGCTCTACGACGGTCGTCACCGCCGGGCTTCTCCTAGCGGCCGCGCTGGTGTTTGCTCAGACGGCCAGCCAGTTGATTGACTTCCACTTCTTTCACCTGGGGCTCAGACTGCTGGATTCTGACCATCACGAGAGCGTATTCGGAGTGATCAGCATCTTGGCGCAAGCCGTTGCGGCCGGGGCGATCGGGCTGCGAGCCGCTTCGCGGCGGAAACTCGATGGAGTCCTCGCTGCCGCGCTGGTCGGCGTACTGACCGTCCCAAGAGCACTCGAGGGTCGTGTATCTGCGTTCAAGCACTACGACGTGCCCATCGTGGTCGTGCCCCTGGCGATCGTGTTCGTTGTGGCGTTCGCATTGACCTTCCGCGACCCGCGGAGAGCACGATTCATCGTGTGGGCGTCGCTAGCTTTGCTCGTGTGTTCGTTCGCCCTGCACGCGATCGGCCCGCAAGCCGACGGCGTGAGCAGGCCGAACCTGGCGGATTACACCTGGGCGTACCAGCTGGCCGGCATGTTCAAGCACAGTGCGGAGCTGGCCGGGTGGATCCTGCTCGCGACTGGAATGATCACGGGAGCCACGCGACGGATGGGGGACGACCTGCCGACCGTCCGCGACGTCGCACGGCTGCTCAGACGCAACCGGGCGATGACCGCCGGGCGGTGACCGCCGGGCGATGACCGCCGGGCGATGACCGGATAGCGAAGCGGCTAGGGTCGATGACCGGATAGCGAAGCGGCTAGGCCGCTTCGGCGAAGCGCTCGCGCAGGGCTGTCTTCTTGAACTTGCCCGTCGCGGTCCGCGGAATCGCCTCGACGAATTCGATGCGGTCTGGCAGCTGCCACTTGGCGAATTGGCTGCCGAGGTGTGCGCGGAGCTCGTCGGGTGCAGCCTGCATACCGTCGCGTAGGACCACAGCAGCCAATGGCCGCTCACCCCACTTCTCGTCGGGCACGGCAATCACCGCCGCCTCCGCGACTGCGCTGTGAGCCATCAATTCGTTCTCGAGGTCGACCGAGGAGATCCACTCGCCACCGGACTTGACGAGATCCTTGGCCCGATCGCAGATACGCATGCAGCCGCGCTCATTGATGCGGACGACATCGCCGGTGCGGAACCAGCCGTCCTCCGTGAACTTGTCTTTGCCCATTCCGCCGTGATATGCGGCCGCGACCCACGGGCCGCGGATCTCGAGCTCTCCCATCGCCTGGTCGTCCCAGGGGATCAGCGCTCCATCGTCCGCCCGGCCACGGATCTCGATCAGTGGGATCGGCGTTCCCTGGCGGGCGCGATATTCGTATTGATCGTGTGGGGCGAGGCTCTCGAGGTCCGCGGGTAGTTTCGACAGTGTGCCGAGCGGCGAGGTCTCCGTCATGCCCCAGCCCTGGATGATGGTCAAGCCGTGACGCTCAAAGCCGGCGATCAGGCTCGGCGGAACCGCTGCGCCACCGAGGTTCACCTGCGCCAGGGAGTGAAGGTCCCATCTGTCGGGCTCTGCATCGACGGCCTGCAGGACGGTCATCCACACCGTCGGCACCCCAGCCGTGAATGTCACGCGCTCGCCCTCGAGCATGTCCAACAAACTGACGGCATCCAGGTGGGGGCCTGGCAACACCAAAGTCGCGCCCGTCAACGCGGCCGTGAACGGCAGGTTCCAGCCGTTGACGTGGAACATCGGGACTGCCGGCAAGATCACATCGCGTGAGCTGATCCCGAGCGCGTCGGGCAGGGCGAAGACAAGCGAGTGCAGGACGAGCGCCCGATGTGAATAGATCACACCTTTCGGGCGGCCTGTCGTCCCGGACGTGTAGCACATCGCAGCGGCCTGACGCTCGTTGATGGAGGGCCAGCTCATCGGCTCTGACTCCGCGATGAGCGACTCATACTCGATCGTTCCAGCAGATGAGGCGCGGGCGTCGGAGACCACGATGACCTGCTCGAAGTCGTACTCGATCGACTTAAGGACGTGGATCAGAGACTCGTCGACGACGACGACGCGATCTTTGGCGTCGGCAGCGATGTAGCTGAGATCGTTCGGGCTCAGACGCGGGTTGAGCGTGTGAATCACCGCTCCCATGAGCGGAACCGCGAAGTAGAGCTCTAGATGCTCGGTCTGGTTCCACAGCAGCGTGGCCACCCGATCGCCATCACCGATGCCCAAATCGGCGAGTCCGCTTGCAAGCCGCCGGGCACGCTGGGCGCACTCGCCGAGGCTCGTGCGACGCACCGATCCGTCAGGACGACGAGAGACCACGGCGGCGCCCGCATTCAGTCGCTCCGCACGCTCGACCAGCACCGTCAGCGACAGTTGGAAGTCGTCCATCATCAGACCGTTCAGCATGGCGTTGATCCCTTTCTCATGTGCGTCCTCTCTATAAAACGCTCTCAGCGCGGATGGTCTTGCGAAGCGTCTCCGGTGCGCCTGCACAAGTGAGAGCTCGGTCGCTGAATGGCTTGATGGGGCGTCGCTCGGTCGTGTCGGGGGAGCCGGCGCGCGTTTGAGCGGTGCCCTGTCGCTGGGTCAGGCCCGTGTAGCGGAGAGGGGAGGATTCGAACCTCCGATGGATGCGCTTACGCCCCCATAGCCGGGCACGAGACCCAGCCGCATTCAGCCGCTCTGCCACCTCTCCGTTTCCAAAACAACGCCCGGAAGTACGTCCCGCTTGCGTTAGCCAAATTCGACGATTGGCCGGGACGGCGCGAGTGCTTAGGGGGTCTCGTGCGAAGCCTGGTCGCGAGAGACGGTGGGCTGGTCGCGAGAGACCTTGCGCTGGTCGCGAGAGGCGGTGGGCTGGTCGCGGGAGGCGGTGGGCTGGTCGCGAGGGACCTTGCGCTGGTCGCGAGAGGCGGTGGGCTGGTCGCGAGGGACCTTGCGCTGGTCGCGAGAGGCGGTGGGCTGGTCGCGAGAGACCTTGCGCTGGTCGCGAGAGGCGGTGCGCGGCTCATCCGCCTGTTGGCCGACGCTCGAGTCGTTGCCAACAACCGGCGGTTGTCCGCTCGCCGGTTCGGTCAGCAGTGGAATCAGTTTGCCCTCGGCCGTGTCGGCGTGGTGGCGATGATGGACTTGGCGAACGGCGATGGGTCGACGGCGATCGAGACCAGAATCGGCTCGTCCGGCTAGCCACCGACGCGAGGAGAACTGACGCGACGGCGAGGCCGGATCCTGTTCGGAGGTATCCGCGGTCGGAAAGCCGGGGAAGTCGGCCGCCGGGGCGGGGCCGCCGTTGTTCGACCTGCCCGACACTCCATTGGTAGGGAAGTGGCGTTGCGACATTCCGTTGGTAGCGACCACCGGGCCTAGTTCCGGCTCGATGGGCGAAGCCGGCACGTAAGGTGCCCACTCGGGCTCGTCCTCCAACGGCAGTCCGAGGCGCTCGCGCTCGGAGGCGCGTCGCAAGCCGCGGATCACGGCCTTGATCCAATGGATCGAGGCGAATCCCAGGAGCAGCACTACCAGTGCCACAAGAACCCCGATTATCTGGGACGGACCGTGCGTCTGGGTGCCCGCCTGGGCGATGCCCAAGCTCGTGATGCTGAGGCGATCGCCGTCCGGGATCTTCTCGACGGCCGCCTCCGAGTTGACAAAGTCCTGGAGGCCGGCAACGGCGGCATTAGCCAGGCGGACCGCCTTGGCCTCGTCCGGCGCTTGGGCGTCGATCTCGATGATCGGCAGGGTGTTCTGCCCGGCACTGTCGGTCAGGATCTGTGTCGTCAACGCGTACACGTTTTGCCCCGAAGGAATCGAGACGGATGACGCAGCGGAGGTGGAGCCGGACCCTGAGGCGGACGGGACGCTCACGGCGGCGCTTGAGCCGATCAGCTGGTTGGGCTTCAGACCCGCGCGCTGCGCGATGTCGGTCTTGATCGGGCCCTCCACCATCAGCCCTGCCAGCAGATTCGCCTGCACCCCGAGCGTTCCAAGGGTCTGAGCGCCCGCGGCCGAGACCGAAGACGAGTCGCCCACGACCTGAGACTGCGGCGTGTCGACAAGTATTTGCGCCGTCGCGACGCCGACGTCGTAGCTCTTGCTCTTGGGAGGTAACGACATGGTGTGTGTCGCGAACACCCCGGCCAGGAGCGCAACCACACAAATGCCTGGGGCATAACGGCGGAGACGCCATATCCCCCGAAGTATCCTAACCGTGGCCATCAGCTTTACACCTTTTCGGTCGGGGGGCTTACCCGACCAGACGAGAGTCCCCTTGCCCGATCAACGGGGGGTAGTCCGAGGTTCTTCCGGTGGCGTCCACGCCCGCGCCGGCCGGCTCCACGGAAGGGTTGGCGTGGAGTCTTCGTTTATTCGCCGGTGCCCGAGCGCTCGATCAACATAACCTTCCACGGCGTGGGCGAGCCGCCGCGTCCACTCGATCCGGGCGAGGCAGGGGTCTGGGTGAGCCTGGATAAGTTCTTGGCGGTTCTCGACCGCGTCGCCGAGCGCAAGGATGTGGGCATCAGCTTCGACGACGGCAACCTTTCAGACGTCGAGCGAGCGTTACCTGCGCTGCGCGAGCGCGGGTTGCGCGCCACATTCTTCATCGTTGCGGGTCGGCTCGGTGCCCCGCACTTCGTGGACGAGGGCAATGTGTGCACCCTTCTCGCGGCCGGTATGGAGATTGGCTGCCACGGCATGCGCCACCGTCCGTGGCGGGGCCTCGACGGGAGTGCGCTGCACGAGGAGCTGGTCGAGGCGAAGGCGATCCTAGAAAGCGTCACGGGCCGCCCGGTCACGCGCGCCGCGTGCCCGTTCGGATCCTACGATCGCCGGGTACTTGGAACGCTGCGGCGGTCCGGCTATCACCACGTCTACACGAGCGACCGCGGGTTGGCCAGATCGGACAGCTTCGTCCAGGCTCGCAACAGCGTCGGTCCCGGTGACGGCTCGGACGTGCTCGCCCAGATCGCTGAGCTCGAGGCGCCGGCGCATCGAGCGCTCGGCCACCGCACCAAGCTGATCGTCAAGCGCTGGCGCTGAGCGCGCCCATAAGCATTACCCCGCGGGACGTGCCCGACGCCCCACGTGCAATTCGGTGGCGCGGCCGGCCGTTGATCCGTCAGGTCCCAGCTCGAAAGGTCAGGCACATGAACATCATGATTCTCGTTGTTGCGGCGGCGGTCGTCGCGGGCCTTCCAGGCCTGATCGGAGCGTGCCACCTTGGGCTGCTCGCGCTCGCCTCGTGGTTCTACCGGGAGCCCAGCCCAACGGCGGGTGAGGACGTCCGCTTCCTGGTTCTCGTGCCTGCGCACAATGAGGAGCAGGTGATTCACCGCGGTCTGACCTCGATCATGTCAGACCGGAGGGCACAGGATCAGGTCTTGCTGGTGGCCGATCGCTGCAGTGATCGCACGGCAGAAATTGCTCGCTCGTTCGGAGCGCTGGTCCTCGAGCGCGGCCCCGATGAGGTCCCCGGTCGCGCCGCTGCGCGGCAGGCGGGTCTCGAATACGCGCGCGTTCTGGACTGGGACGTGGTGCTGATGCTTGATGCGGACTCGGTGATCGAGCCCGGGTTCTTCGCGGCGTGTGAGAGGGCGCTGGGGTCCGGCGTGAGCGCCGTCCAGGCGCGGAGCGAGAGCAGCCGCGGCAGGACGCTGGCGACCGAGGCGTCGCTCGCCGCGTTCACGCTTCAGGGAATCACCATCCCGCGCGGACGCGACCGGCTCGGCCTGTCAGTGCGACTGCGCGGCACCGGGATGGCAATCCGGCGCGAGCTCGTCTACTCGCACCAGTTCCACGCGCCCGCATCCGAGGATCTGTTCTTCACCCTTGATCTCCTGCTCGATGGCGCGCGCTGCCGGCACGTCGATTCGGCGCGGCTGCGCTCGCTGGGCGCCAGCACATGGGGCACCTTCGGCGGCCAAAAGGTCCGCTACGAGGCTGGACGCATGGCCGCCGCACGAGCATTCGTCCCACGGCTGATCCGCCGAGCGATCGCGCAGCGGGATGCCGCCTGCCTTGAGGCGGCATGGTTCCTGGTTTCGCCTCCGTTCGCTGTGGGTGCTCTGTCGCTGCTCGTCGCGGTCGGCTTGGCCGCGCTCGCTGGTGCATGGCCGGTGGTCGCGGTGTTCGCGGCGGCGTTTGGCCTGCTCGTTCTGGCGCTGGTGACCGGTCTGATCCAGGCGCGCGCCACGCCACGCACGTGGTTCGCGCTCTGCGTCGCACCGTGGTACCTGGTGTGGAAGGCCGTCGTCCAGCTGCGCGCGCTGGCGAGCGTCGTGCGCCGGAACGACTACTACGGACCGACCGCGCGCGTCTGATCTGAGCCGTTCTCGCGTGCGACGAGAGTCGGCGCGATCCAGATCTGCCTCGTGCGCGATCGGACGCCGGCCTGCATCGCCGTGTGCTGCGGCAACCACTCGGTGCCTAACCATGCACAGGCCGAGCGGGCGTGAGACCTGTCATCGGACGCTCGCTGTGGTCACGTCGCCGCCGCCGGCGGCAGAGGACGGAGCGCCCTCCGGCGGACCGGTGCTAGAGCTTCTGCGCGCGCGGGAGCCTCGCGAGCCGGCGAGGGCCGGCACCGCGCTAAGTACTCAGCGACCGCGGCGGCGTGCGTAGTGGACGACGCTCCGCAGGGCGGGCGCCGCCGGTGACGACTTGGCCGCCTGGGTAAACCGGCGGCGGGCGGACGCCGTGCGGTGGCGCAGCGGGTTGCGGATCGCCGCGCCCTGGCAGACGAGCTGATAGCCCGTGCCCAACCAGCGCTTCCATTCGCCTTCTCCACGCCCGAGGTCGATGCGCTCGAGTCCGAGCTGCGGACCCGCCTCTAGCACCGCGCGGATCTGCATCCACCCGGGATCGAGACGCGAGAACTCCGGGTCATAGACAGGGAACCACCAATGCAGCACCGGGCCGGCGCGTAGACCGAAGTGCGCCGCAATCAGATGCTCACCGGCGTAGACGGCAGAAAGCAGGCCGCCGAAGTCCGAGCCGGTGCCCGTGTCGAAGAGGCGATGCATGAGTTCGACGTGCTTCGGATCGGCGAAGTAGTCGCGTGCGCCGGTCGCCTCGTACTGGCGCCGCTTCAGCGAGATCACCGCATCCAGCACGGAGGCATCGCTGCTTTCCACGACGCTTTGAAGAGGTCCGTGCTCGCGCTCGGCCTTGCGGCCGAGCCGCGCGGCATCCTTGATCCTGCGCTTGCCGGTGCTTCCCGCGCGAGACATATATCCGTCAAGGCCGCCCGACACGTCCACGTATGACGACGGCTCACGCCCGAAGATCCACGGTTCGAAGCCCGGCAGTCCGTCGAGCATGTGGTCGAACTCGTAGGATGCGACCCTGGCTCTCCGCAGCGCGGCGGTTATGTCGAAATCGACGTTCGGCGCGCAGATCGGGGCCTGGAAGTCGGCGCCGGGCCATCCTGCGGGGCGGCACGTGCGCTTGTCGAACTGCACGGGGAGAAACGACGCAACCGACCCATCGGCAGACTCTCCGACGATGACTTTCACGCCTGGGCGCGTGGCGGCCACGGCCGCGGTGAAGGCGGGATGGAAGTAGGGGCTGTCGAGAGCCGGGTTGGACGCCCTGAGGTCGAGCCAGCGCTCGATATGGGCGCTGGCGAGCTCGTTCATTTCGACGATGTGATGGTGCGCAATGCGCTCGGACGGAGGACCCTGCGGGGCGTCCGTCAAGGGCTGCGCCGGAGCGTACGTCGTCGTCTCGCGCTCGCCGGTTGTTAGGTCGTCCTGTTGCACTCCCACTCAACGCGGCCCAGCCGTGCGTACTTGTGCGCGCGAGCGGACCACCAGGTGCAAGCTCCGAGGTGCAAGCTCCGCTCGGCTCAGTCGTTGATTAGGCGAGACCAGTCGCGCTGCGCCCGGCTGCCGTCAAGGCACGGTGGGCGCCCGCATCCGCTTTCCCCCGTCCATTTCTTCGACGAATCGAGCCGAGAACGTGATAGCGCCAGCCACCGAATATCTCGAGCATCCATCTCTGGCCGAGCTGGCCGAAATGGAGCCGAGTGCCGACCTGCGCGCGGAGACGTTCACCTCCTTCGAGGACGCCGGCGCGATCGCGCCCGAATGGGATGCCCTCGCCGCCGCGCTGAACGGATCCTTGTACTTGACCTTCGCCTGGTGCGAGGTGTGGTGGCGGCACTACGGCGCCGGCCGCGAGCTCCGCGTGATCGCCGTTCTATCGCGTGACGAGCTCGTGGGCGTCTTGCCCTTCTTCATCGATAGGCTGGCCACGCCGCTCGGGCGGGCACGCGTGGCGAAGCTGGTCAGTTCGGACTCCACGCTCGCGGTCATGGAGCCGCTGGTTGCACCCGATCTGGCACCTGAGGCTTTTGCACTGACCATCAAACAGCTGTTCGAGGATGATCGTGTCGACATGGTGCACGTCGGACCTTGCTCGGGCACGACGGCCCACGTGGCCGCGGTCCGGACGGCGGCGTCGAAGCTCGACGCGGGGCAGATCGCTCGCGACCGGGAAGCTGGGTCGCACACCGTCTTCGACATGTCCGACGGCTTCGAGGGATACCTCAAGAGCCTGAGCAGTCACCAGCGCTCGAACTATCGGCGCAAGCTCAAGAAGCTGAACAACTCCTTCAAGCTCGATCTCGACGTGGTGCGCGAAGGACCCGCGCTCGAGCGTGAGTTCGCAGCCTTCATTGAGATGCATCAGGCGCAGTGGAAGGCAGTCAACAACCTCGGCCATTTCGACGATTGGCCGGGATCGCGCGAGTACTCATGGGATCTTGTGCGAGGCCTGGTCGCGAGCGACCGCGTGCGGCTCATCCGCTTGCTGGCCGACGATCGAGTCGTCGCCTACTACTGGTGTTTTGCCCTGGGTGGTACTTACTACTGGCGATTGTCCGCTCGGCTGTTCGGCCAGGAGTGGGATCAGTTTGCCCTCGGCCGAGTCGGCGTGGTGAAGATGATGGAGTTGGCGAACAGCGATGGGGCGACGGCGATCGAGGCCGGGATCGGCTCGTACGGCTATAAGGAGAACCTGAATGCCGAGACGCACCCCCTGTATTCGATCGCGGTGCGCCGCGACGGCCTTCTCCCACGTCTGCGTGCACTCTTCACGCTTGCCTATGGGGACTTCCTAAATCTCGCCTATTACCGCGTGTGGTACCTCCGCGTCGCCCCGCGCGTAAAGGTGCTGCGACGGCCTCTGTGGCGTAGCTGGGTCCGCCGCCGGTTCTAACACGGCGCGCTCAAGAGGCACGGCGGCAACAGAGAAGAAGCGAGTGCGGGCGATTCCTCAGAAAACCGAGGGCCCAGAGGTACGTAGCGGCGAGCGTGCGGAGCCACGCGAGTCCGTCCGCCGCGCGCCCGGCCAGGAGAGAGTCGGCCGCTTGACAGTTTGGCCGCCACTGCCCCCGGCCGTTTACACCCGGCGCCCAGCGCGGGATCTGCCTTTCCCTTTGGACCAACCCGGATGCGTGCTGTTTTCCCGGGGTCGGCACGCGATACGGCATGGGATACGCGCGCTGAGGCTTCCCCCGGACGCCGTGGTGCTGGTGCCTGCCTACCATTGCGGATCCGAGATCGAGGCGCTGCTGCGCGCTGGTGTTGAGTGTCGCTTCTACGAGGGCTCGCCGTCACTCGAGCCAGACGAAGACGAGCTAGCTCGGCTGACCGACGAGCGCGTCGTCGCGCTGTACTTGATCCACTATCTTGGCTTCCCTCAGGATGAGCTGCGGTGGCGCCGGTGGTGCGATGCTCATGGCGTCCTGCTCATCGAGGATGTGGCGCAGGGATGGTTGGGGACGATCGGCGGCAGGCCGATAGGCTCGTTGGGCGATCTGTCGATCTTCACGTTCTACAAGACGCTCGGTCTACCGGATGGAGCGGCGCTTCTTGCTCGCGACCGTCTTGACGACCTGGCTCAGCGCGGCGCCTCGGGTCTGGGAATGGTCGGCATCAGGCACGCAGAATGGCTGCTGGCACGGTCGGCCGGGCTGACGGATCTGGAGGACCGATTGCGCCACGCGCTCAAGAGCCGCCGCGGTGGAGCCGATCCGGCGACGAGTGCCGATGCGCCGGGAAGCTTCGACATTCCTCCGGCGCGAACGACTCGATTTCTGCTTCCGCGCCTGGTCGACGCGACCATAGCCGAACGCAGACGCAGCAACTACGAGCGTCTGCTCGCGGAACTTGGCGACGTGGTCGCAAGTCCGTTCGCTCGGCTTCCCGCGGGCGCCTGTCCGTGGGCGTTCATGGTCGACGCTGAAAACAAACGAAGTGTCATGAACCGCCTGCTGGCTCACCGGATTCGTCCGATCGACTTCTGGTGGAAGCCCCACTCCTCGCTTCCCGCTCATCGGTTCCCTCAAGCAAGTGCATTACGAGCGCGGCTCGTCGGGATCCCTGTTCACCACGAGCTTCGTGACCGCGATCTGGCACGGCTTGGCCCAGCGGTCAGAGACGCCCTCGAGCAGGACTAAAAGGCGTAGGCAACTGCTCGCGCAGGGCGACAGCACGCCGCGGGGAAGCGAGCGGGGTGCCGATCGCTGACCCGTGCCTCGCCGCGGCAGCACGACACACTGTCCGCGCCGCACCCGCGCCACACGTTCCTTCCGGGAGAGATCGGTCCTCGCTGCGGCGGGTGCTAAGCAGCTGACTGGGTCTGCGGCCGCATCATGCGCCCGCCGAACACGCGGTGCGCACGCGCTGGCAGCAAACGACCAGCGAAACCAGCGAGGTCACGCAACTGGGTGGGGAACCAAAGGCGCAGACTGACGAAGTAGCCGATGCCGCCCGCAAGAGCGATGATCAGCAGATAAGGCAGTATCGGGATGCCCAGCGTCGACGCGAGCATACTGGCCGGTAGCGCGACCGCCGCGAGGCAGGCCGAGGAGACTGCGGCAGGAAGAAGGTCTGTGGTGATTGCCTTGAAGGCTCCGCGGACCGAGCCGTGATACAGCTGGAGGTAGGAGATCATGAGGAATGTTGTGTGGACTGTCACCGCGGCGATCGCGACGGCGGGAAGACCTAAGCGGGCCACGGCGAAAACGGCCCCGGCGTAGACGAAGAAATGTCCCCAACCCCAACGCGATACGGCTCGAGGGCGGCCGGTCGCGAGCATCGCGACGGTGACCGCCTGCGCAACAAGCATGGCAGCTCCGCCGATGGTCAAGATCTGTACCGGAGCGATCGATGCGTGCCACGCGGGCCCGTAGAGCCACGTGACGAACTTCGGTGCCACGATCGCGAGTGCGGTCAGAAGAGGAAACAGAATTATGGTGATGGTCTGAATCATTCTTTGCCGAAGGCGGTGGATCTCGTCTTCGCTGCTGACGCGTGACAAGACGGGGATTCCCACGGTAGTAAGCACCTGGCTTATCTTCGTCTGATACACGACGCCAAGCGAGTACGCGCGAAAGTAGTAGCCAGCTTGGAGAGCGCCAAGGCGTGCGCCGACGATCACGTAATCGCAGTTTTGGAAACACACCAGGCTCGCGGCGTTAGATGCAGCCGGAATCCCGGACCGCGCGAAATCGCGCGCGGGGCGAAGCCGGAAGTTCGGGAGCGGGGGCCGGACCCAAAAGCAGATGAGGATGAAGCCGGCAAGGCTTCCTGCGTCTACACCTAGCACGATCGCCGCTCCGTTCAGCCCGATTACCGCCAACGGGATCGCTACCAGCGCGCCGACGACCGAAGTCGTCATGTCGACCAGACTCGAGCGGCGAAAGTCGAGTCGGCGGGCGATGATCGCACATTGCACCGTGTTTACCGAATTGAGGAAGCAAGCGGGAATCATGAGACGCACCAGCACCGCGGTGCGCGCGCCGAACAGCATGGGAACGATCGTCCACGACGCCGCAAGGCAGAGCGCGCACATCGCCAGGCCCACGACAATCGTGAGCGTCTGGCCCGTTCTCAGGTGGTCGCGATCAATCTGCTCGCGTTGCACGATCGTGTACTGAACTCCCCAAGTCGGCACGGTGGCCAAGAGCAAGACGATCAGCGCGATGGCGTATCGCCCAAACTCTGCCGGGGCAACGAGACGCGCGAGTACGACGACTCCCAGCAGGTTCACTACCTCGACGACCCCCGTCCGCATCATCGTCCACCGCAGTCCGCTGTTGAGCGTCGGCGCCGGTCCCTCGCCCGATACGCCTTGGTCGGTCGAATGGGAGCCGATCTCTGCGTCGGCTCCTGACACGGCCGGAGCGGTGCGGGGGGAGGACCCAGAGCCAGATGAGGATGAAGCCGGCACCACTTTACGGAGTGAGAAGGGCGACGGCTTTTGAGGAGCGTGCCGGTCTCCGAGGCTTGCATGAGGGACGTCGACAGCCGCGGGCGATCTCCCGGATGACGAGCAGGGCACGGGCGCGGGCGCGGCTTCGGTACTGGTCGTTCCGCGCCGGTCGATAGTCGGACTGCGGCTCGTCGGCGGCAGCGCGTCTAGGGACAGCGCCGTGACGGCGGAAGACCGTCCGCCAGCGGGCGGAGACGGATCTGGGGCACGGGGCGTCACCTACTTCTCTCGCGGGCGAGCGGTGATCCGAGGGGCGCAGCTTCGCGCGGGCGAGGAGCAGAGATTTCCCATCTTCGACAGGGGTAGACGCTTTACGATCTACTTGACCAACGTGGTAATCGACGATGCTCTTCCGCGGCGCGGCGTCTCAGGGTCCGCAGCGGGCGGACGCAGCAGGCGTGCAAAACAGGGCTCTGGCGGGACGTTAGTGTGACGTGGACGATCTCGCGATCATCACCATCTCGACGAACGAGTCCCACTGGATTCAGGCACTGCTGCCGACGGTCTTCGACCACATCGGCGAGATCAGCGCCGACGTGGTCGTGGTCGACAACGATTCGCACGACGGAGTGGCCGAGCTCGTCGCCGACCAGTTCCCCGCGGCGCGCACGGTCTGGTCGGCCAACCACGGCTTCGGTCACGCCAACAACCGCGCACTGATGACCTGCAATGCGCGGTACGTGCTCTTCCTAAACCCGGACACGGAGATCACCGACGGCACGTTCGCCGACTTGGTAGCGCTGATGGACGCGCGTCCGACGGTCGGGCTCGTCGGTTGTCGTCAGATCATCAACGAGGCTGGCGAGCTATGTCCGACCGCCTACTACTTTCCCAACGCGGCACGCGCGCTCGGCGATGCGCTCTCGGCCGGCCGGCTGCCGTGGCGGCCGCGCTGGCTCAGCGAGCGTGAGCTCGACGAGGAGCGGTACGACCAGGAATTCCCATGCGACTGGACGACGGGTTCGTTCATGCTCGTGCGTCGCGAGGCGCTTGAGAGCGCCGGGTGGTTCGACGAACGCTTCTTCATGTACGCCGAGGAGACTGATCTGTGCCGCCGGGTCAAGACTGCGGGGTGGGAGATCTTGCACACGCCGCAGATGACGATCCTGCACCGGGGCGTGACCAAGGACGGCGTCAAGCCGCACGTCGAGAGCCTGTACGCGGTGACTCGCCTGATGTACGCGCGCAAGCATTTCTCGCCCGGCCACCGAGCGGTCTACAGCGGGGCCGTGCTGTTGCGACATGTGCTGCGGGCCGGGTACTCCGGCACCGGTGAGCTCGGCCAGCAGAAGCGCGAGGCAAGCCGTACCGTGGTCGCGACGGTGCTCGGGCGCCGGCCGGTGCCGTATGCGGCGATCACAAGCCCGGTGTCGGTGAACACCGGCGACTCGGAGCTGCGCTCCGGGTGGGTGGGTCCGGCCGTGCCGGACGCCGACGGTATCGCGCGCTGACGCCGAACCTGGCGCCAACTCCGATACCCGTCCTTGGCGCCGTGCCTGGTCCTGATTAGGCTGCTGGCGCCCGGGGACCCGCGCCGCGGGCATGCATAGTGCGTCACGCAACCGCCATCCGGCCAACCGTGACGTGGTATGCACGTGGCGCGCGCACAGCGCGTCACGGCCCGCGGAGCTTGGGCGCCGGGTCGAGTTACGAGTTATGCAGGCCCGCCGGCGGCGCTGGTCAGCCCGGGCACGAGCGCCACCATCGGCGGTCTGCTCACCAATGTCTCGGGCGCTGGGCTCGCGGGGGTCGATTCCCGGGCCGCCCGAACATACCCGGTCCTGATTAGGCGGCTAGCGCGCGACGGCGTGGGCGAATCCGGCGCGCCAGCTGGCTGCCGAGTACACAGCACAGCACGAACACGAACAGTGCTCCGGCGATTGCCTTGAGCGACAGCGTCGAGGCAGGGAACACCTTTACCTGTACCGGCGCAACTTGATCGATCCCGAACGGCTGAAGCGTGTTGGCAAGCGGATCGGAGTCGGTCCGGATCGGCGAACTGAAGTTCCCGCCTGACGATGCCTGCGACTTCAAGACGGCGACGGTTGCCGCGGCGAGCCGCTCGGCTGCAGAGGAATCCGGTGCGCCCGCCTCGATCGATATCACCGGAAGTCCAGGATCCGCGAGGAAGACAACGACGGTGTCAGGCGTCACTGCCTGGGTAGCAGCCTCGGCTGAGGCCGCCGCCATCGAGGTCTGGACGGTCGGCGCCGACAGGCTCGGATCCACTACCTCAAGTTCGTTCGGGTTCACGCCGAGACGGCCGGCGATCTCTCGCGTCGAAGCGTTGGTCGCCATCAAATGCACGACCAGTGACGCCCGCCAGGGCAGCGTGTCTGCGCCCGCCGGCGCTGCCGCCGCCAGCTGTGAGCGCGGGGTGTCAAGCGTCGCCTGCGTCCAGGCGACCGCACTGCTCGTGGCTCCGGACGATCGGCTACCCGACAGCACGACGAACGCCGCGACCGCGGCGACCAGAGCTCCGACGAGCACCAAACGCCGGCGCCAGCCCCATCGCAGGACCGGAAGCAGTTCCATCGCGCGGAGGCCGTCAGGCCCCGGCTGTCCGCTCGGACAGCGCCTCTAGTCGCCAGCCCCGGCGGACTCGCGAGACGAAGAGCGTCGTAGCGCAGGCCAACAGGAACGTGAAGATGAAGACCAACAGGGCCACCTGGTACTTGACGCCTGGATTGATCACCGTCCCGGTCGCGGCGCCGAGTTGCTCGACCTGGGTTTCGTCCTTCGACGGCGTCGCCTCGGTGCTTGCCAGCCCGGTCAGGTACGCCTTAAGCTCGTCCACCGCAGCGTTGGCCAGGGCGGCTGCGCTCTCCGCGGTTGGTGTCTGGGCGTAGATATCGAGAATCGGGACGGTTGGGTTGGCGTCGATCGCGAGCCGATACTGATTGTTGGACTTGAGGATGTCGGTCATGCTGGGCGAGTTCCCGGTGGTGTTCACCGGCAGCGACGACACCTGGACCGTGGTGGGGGCCTGGATTTGCACCGACGGAACGTGAGCGCGCTGGGCGATTTTCGTCTCCATCGGCGGGCTCGCGATCACGTTGCCGAGCACGACCGCGCGGTTGACGAGCCCCTCGATGCTGTAGGCGTTCTCACGCAGGTCCGTCATGATGGACGACGGCGTGTCAACCAGAACGGCTGTGTGCGCGGTCGCCATCTCCAGCCCAGACCGCGTCGAGCTGTAGGCCGCGGCCAGCAGCGCGAGCACGAGGCTAAGGACCATGCCGAGCTTCAGTCGCCAGATCCGTCGTGCGCGAATGCCAATGCCCACCATGTCAAACCAACGCTTGCCGGACGGCCAGACTTACGCGCGCTAGCGCAGTTGCTGCGCCGGAGCCTCGAGCACCGGCGCAGGCCGGCGAACGCGTCTGCGATCGTCGCGCGCGAGGCGATGATGGCGCGGGGGGGCTCCTCGCGGCTCTCCGTCTGACCCGACAGCGACAACCGTCAGGCCGGCCATGTACATGAACACATCAGGTCCGTGCGGCAACGACATGAAGCTATAGAGGCAGGCGAGGCACAGGAGGGTCGCCGCCGCGGCGACACCGACCAGTGCAGCCGTGGAGTCTGGATCAGAGCTGTCAGCCGCTTTCTTGCGCGCCACAGAAAACAGCGAGATTGGAATCAGTAGGAAGGCCGCCATGCCGAGCACGCCCGTTTCAACGAGCGGCAGGATGATGTCCGAGTCGACGACCCGATCCGTGGGCGGCGCGTACGAGCCCTGGCCGCGGCCCAACAGCAAATGGCTCCAGAGGTCCGGACGGACAGCGTCGAAATTGGCCGTGCGCGCATCGGTCGTTTGCGATTTCGAGGCGTTCGCCGATGTGAACTGGGAGACGATGTGGCCGAGGGTGTTCGGTGAGACTGCGATCGCCCCGACGCCTAGCACGAGTAGCAGGGGGGCCAGGGCGCGAAGCCGCCGCCGGCGGAACCACGCGATCGTCAGGAAGGCGGCGGCCGGCGCGAGCAGCGACGTCTTCCGCTCGGTGGCGAGCATCGCGTAGGGCAGCAGGCCGATGGGGATGCCGTACATGATCCGCTGCCGAACAGATGTTGCCTTGAGGAATCGCAGTAGCGCGATCGACAGGGCCATCGTGAGGATCCCGACCAGCTCGGCTCCATAATCCGTCGGGCCCATCAGGTCGTACCGGCCGAGGCTGTCGAGCGCCGTCGTCGACGTGTCGGCGGCAGAGAGCTTGAACGGTCCCAAGTGCCCGAGGAGGGTCAGGAACAGATCGTTGTGGGTGTGGTACTCGTAGATCGCTTCGAGGCCGACGACGACCGCCAGCCCGAGCGTGAACGACATGAACGCGCGCACCTCGCTCTTGCGGATCGAGCTGGCGACGATGAAGAAGATCGATATGTAGGAGACGAGCAGCGGCACCTTCTTGACGGAGATGGCCAGCTCGCTCGTATGGTTGAGGTAGTGGGCGTCGAGGACGACGCTGAGAAACGCACAGGCCAGGTACGCGCCCATCGCGGCATGGACGCGCGTGAACTTCACTCGTGGCGCGGCGCCAGGGCCGGCGGTGAACGCGATCAGCCAGATGATCGCCACGATCGGGATCACCACACGATCGAGCGTGATGTTGATTGGCATTCCCCCGCCGCCGAGCTGGAGACGGTCGAATGGCGTCAACCAGATCATGGCGATTAGCCCGGCTATCGACCACGGGAGTAGCCGCGTGGTACGCGGCCAGTCGGCCAGGGCGCGACCGCTGAGGCGTGATCGCCGTGCCGGCCGGGAGGACTCCCTCTCGACTCGCAGCCGCCCGCGCAGCAGCAGAACCAGGGCGACGAGGCTGAGCGCGAACGCCGTGATGAACGTCAGCCCGGCGATTTCCAGCTTCGCACGACTGTTCGTCACCCCGCCCCGCGGGCTGCCCAGCGGACGGAGCTGTGGAAGCTCCTGCATCGGGAAGCCTTGCTTCTGGGCCACCGATCGCAGGTAGTCGCTGAGACCCAGGGTGGCGGAGGTGGCGAGACGCACCGCGCTGGCGACCGATGGCGTTTCTGTGTAGATGGTGAGAATCGGCTCCGAGGGTGAGGCCTGCAGCTCAAGCCGGTAGGGCGCCTCGGAGGAGACCAGCTGGCTGGCATGCTCCTCGCTTGCAGCCATGGTGAATTGGAGCGGTGCCGGCGTGGTGATGTCGGCGGTGCCCGAGATCTGACTCGCCGGCACGCCCATCCGCTTAGCGATCGCATCGATGACGGGGGGTGTCGTCATCAGGCTGGCGTCGAGCTGGGCGTGCTGCTCGAGCAGCTCCAGATCGTCGAGCACGGTGCCGGTGGCGCTACGGTCGACGACCGACGCGTTCGGATAGTCGATCATGACGTTGCTGGTCGCCCCGGCCACGACGAGGTTGCCCGAGGTGTTCAGCTTCGCGCAGACGGCACCGAACAACGTGCTGGCCACGAGCATGGCCAGCAGCACGCGGTGGTTCCCGAGGAAGCGTCGCATCCTGCGCATCTGACTGACCAACGCCGCGACGGGGGTGAGACTTGCTGTGGGTCTCTCTGGGATGGGTCGAAAGAAGGTTTCGCGCTCGGCCGTTGCTGAGGCAGCTACTGGATCTTCGAACCGGCAGGAGTGTTATCCGCATGACCCACAATGGCACCCAACTTGCGGCGGTGGCGCCGCTGGCCCGCCGCACCAATGGGCTGTCCCCCGTAGCGCCCGAACCTGGGCGCCTGATTCTGGTGACCGGTGGCGCCGGCTACATCGGTTCTGTGCTCACCCAGCGTCTACTCAATCGGGGTTACCGCGTACGGATCCTCGATCGGCTCTACTGGGGCCGCGGCCCGATCCAGACGATTCTCGACCAGGTCGAGCTCGTCGAGGCGGACGTCCGCGAGATGCCGGCGACCGCGCTCGACGGCGTCGACGCGGTGATCCATCTGGCGGGTCTCTCCAACGACCCGACCGCCGAGTACGACCCGGAAGCCAACTGGCAGATGAACGCTGTCGCCACGGAGACGCTGGGGCGCAACTGCCTCGACCGTGGGGTCGAGCGTCTGGTATTCGCCTCGTCTTGCTCGCTGTATGACGGGATGCCTTCCGGCATGCACGACGAGCGTGCGCCGATCGAGCCGCGCGGCGCGTATGCCACGTCCAAGCGCTACGGCGAGCAGGCGCTTCTTCGCCTCGTCGACGACGGTCTGTGCCCGGTCATGCTCCGCAACGGGACCGTGTACGGCCACAGCCCGCGGATGCGCTTTGACCTCGTCGTCAATACGTTCGTCAAGGACGCGCTGCTCAAGGGCCAGCTGTCGCTGCACGGTGGCGGCTGGATGTGGCGCCCGCTGGTCGACGTGCGCGACGTTTCGGACGCAATGATCGCAACTATGGAGGCCCCGGCCGAGCTCGTGCGCGGCGAGATCTTCAACGTCCTGCACTCGAACTACCAGATCCGCGAGCTCGCGATGCTGGTGGCCGGCTCCGTCCAGCTGCTTGGCCGTTCGGTCACGCTCAAGGAGGAGCCCGCTCCGCGGCTCACGCGCGACTACGAGTGCTCGAACGCGAAGCTCTCCGGTCGCATCGGTTTTCAGCCCTGCCACTCGGTGGTCGAGGCGATCGACGGCATCCTTGCCGCGATCGATGTCGAGGATCGGACGATGCTCTCGGACCCGCGCTTCTACAACATCCGCTGGCTCGAGCTCCTGAGCGAGTTGACGCCGCAGATCGACCACTTCCGGGCTGCCGCGTGAACACGGCACGGGCTCTGATCACAGGGGGAGGGGGCCAGCTGGCCTCCGACCTAGAAGCGCTGCTTCACGGCGGGGGCCAGGTTTACGCCCCCGCCCGTGCCGAACTCGACATCACCGATGACGCCGCGGTCGAATCGGTGTTTGCCGAGTTTCGCCCCACCATCGTGTTCAACTGCGCCGCTTTCCACAACGTGGAGGTGTGCGAACGCGAGGAGGACCAGGCGTTCGCGGTGAACGCGCGGGCCGTCAAGCGCCTGGCCGCCCACAGCACGGCGGCGGGCGCCCAGCTCGTCCACCTGAGCACCAACTACGTATTTGACGGCACCGCCACCGAGCCCTACGACGAGTTGGCCCTGCCGAACCCGCGGAGCATCTACGCGATCTCCAAGCTCGCCGGCGAGCACGCAGCCTTGGCCTACGCGCCCGGGTCGCTCGTTGTTCGCACCGCCGGGCTTTACGGGCTGCACGGAAGCGCGTCAAAGGGCGGCAACTTCGTGACCCGAATGATCGCCCGCGCTCGCGAGCAGGGCGCGCTCAAGGTGGTCGCGGACCAGCAGCTCACGCCGACGTTCACCGCCGATCTCGCGAGCGGGATCCTGGACGCGGTCGATGCCGGGGTCACTGGGACTCTGCACGTAACGAACTCGGGCGCGACAAGCTGGCACGGATTCACCGAGGCGATCATGGAGCTGGCGGGCGTCGAGGTGCCCGTCGAGGAGGGGATCACCACGATCGCCCCGGGCGCCGCGGATCGTCCGCTGAACGGCGTCCTGCGATCCAGCGTCTCGGTGCGTGCCGGCCTGCCGGCACTGCGACCCTGGCGCGCGGCGCTCGCCGATTACCTGGAACGCGCCGGCCTGCTGGCCGCCGCGGCCGTCTGACGACTAAAAGTAACCAAGGGGGAACAGATGAAGCGTCTCGAAACTCGGCTTGAAGGGCCGATCCTGATCGAGCCCCGAGTGCTTGGCGACGAGCGGGGGTTCTTCTGCGAGACCTACCGACGCGAGGTGTTTGCCGAGCTGGGCATTCCCGAAGAGATGGTCCAGGACAATCACTCGCGTTCGGGCAAGGGGATCGTGCGCGGGATGCATTTTCAGATTGGCGACGGCGCGGCGAAGCTCGTGCGCTGCGCCCGGGGCGCGATCGTCGACGTGATGGTCGACATCCGGCGGGGCTCGCCGACGTTCGGGGAGTGGGAGGCGTTCGAGCTGACGGAGGAGAACATGCGCTCCGTCTACTGCCCGATCGGGTTCGCGCACGGATTCTGCGTTGTCTCGGACGTCGCCGACGTCATGTACAAGCAGAGCAACTACTACGCTGACGCCACCGAGCGGGGGATCGCGTACAACGACCCGGACGTGGCTATCCATTGGCCGCTGCCCGTCGAAGAGTTGATCCCGTCGCAGCGTGACGCCACCGCGCCGCTGCTGCGCGATATCGAGGGCGAACTCCCGTTCGTCTACGGCGCCGACGGCGTCCTCATCGGCTGATCGGCGTCGTGTAGCCGAAAGCAACCGGCTCTAGCCACCGTTTTAATGATGATGGATGGAGCTAACCGTCAGAGGGTGCTGGCCGTTGCGTCAAGCGGCGGTCATTGGGTGCAACTCCGGCGGCTGACGCCGGCATTCGATGGGCACGACGTTGCCTACGTCACCACGGATCCTGGCCATCGCTCGGAGGTTGGACGTGCACGCTTCTACGTCGCCCGCGACGCGAACCGCTGGAACAAGGTAGCGCTGGTGCGGTGCGCCGCAAGAATCCTGTGGGTGCTGCTGCGTGAGCGGCCGACCGTCGTCGTTTCGACCGGCGCGGCTCCTGGCTATCTGGCGATCCGGTTCGCGCGACTTCTGGGTGCTCGGACGGTATGGATTGACAGCGTCGCCAACGTCGAGGAGCTCTCGATGTCGGGCCGGATGGCCAGCGCCACCGCCGACCTCTGCCTGACCCAGTGGCCACATCTGGCCGAGGGTCAAGTACGTTATCTCGGAGCGGTGCTGTGATCTTCCTCACGGTTGGGACCCAGTTGCCGTTTGACCGCCTAGTGCGTGCTGTCGATGACTGGGCCGGCGCGGCTCCTGGGCGGGAGGTCTTCGCCCAAATCGGTCCGAGCCGGCTCCGGCCACGTCACATCGAATACGCGCAGTTCGTCTCACCTGAGGAGTGCGCCGAGCGTACGAGATCCGCAACGGCAATCGTGGCGCATGCCGGCATGGGGACCATCCTGACCGCGCTCCAAACGGGCAAGCGTCTAGTCGTCATGCCGCGGCGTGCGTCGCTCGGCGAGCATCGCAACGATCACCAACTTGCGACGGTGCACCGGTTCGCCGAACTGGGCAGTGTCAGGTGGCGCTCGACGAGGCCGAGCTTCCACAGAAGCTCGATGATCTCGACGGGCTCACCGTTCAGCCCGCGATCAGCCCGTACGCGCCGGACGCGTTCGTCGCCGCGGTCCGCGCGTTCATCATCGGGCAGCCCTTGGCGCCAGCGCCCGACGAGCTCGGGACCGTGCGCGAACTGCCTACGGTTCGCGAGCCGCGCCGTCGCGCGGCCTAGCGCATGTAGCTGGTCGGCGGCCCGCCACCACATCGCCTGCCCCTCCCTCCTGTGGCGTCGGCCCCTTGGGCCCGCGCGGCGGGCATGCATAGCGCGTGACGCGATCGCCATCGGGCCGGCCGTGACGAGTCACGCACGTGGGCCGTGCAAAGCGCGTCAGGGCCCGCGGACCTTGGGCGCGGTGTCGAGTTATGCGCGTCCGCCAGTGCGCGCGGTCTTCAGGTGGCGGCGTGCCGGGCGAGTTCGAGCTCGGCCATGACGCTCGGACGGGTCACCGCGATCTCGGGCGGCAGCGCGACCAAGGCGCTCCTCGCCAGTTGGCTCGAGGCAGGCAACGAGCCTCTCGTTCGCCTCGCCCGCTCTGACCACGAGCTCCGCAGCGCGCGAGCCCCGACAGACGTACGTCGGGGGCTCGTCATAACCAGCGATTACGCTGCGGATGATGCGCCTCTTCCGGCGCTGGGCAGCGACAGCTCGCGCCCTAGGCGCGAATCAGGCCGATGCCGAAGCAACCGTGACCCTCGGGGTCCACGATTGCCTCGCCGGGACGCTCGCTCGTCTCCTCCGCCCAGAAGCGAGGGACATCGCCAGGGTTGTTCCCGTTCAATATCGGGCGATCCGGATGTGGTGCAGCGATGTCGTGCATGGCGATGACGCCGCCTGGCCGCATCAGCGAGGTGTAGGTCTCGAAGTCGGACTTCACGCCCTCGTAGGCGTGGTCTCCGTCGATGAATAGGAAGTCGAGCTTGCGCCCGCCGAGGAGGCTCTGGACGTGCGCGAAGGTACTCGCGCTGTGCGAATCCCCCCGCACGAGGTCGAGTCGCTGCTCCGGCCGGGCAAACGCCTTGTAGAGCGGCAGCTTCCACATGGGGTATCCCCCGCCAAACGGCCCGTGCGGGAGATCAACACTCACGATGTGTGCATCCGGCGCACACAACTGCGCGAACGCCAGCAAGCTCCCGCCCTTCGCGGTGCCGATCTCGAGCATCGTCTCGGGGCGAACCAGCGCGACCTCCTCCAGGAGCTTGCGGAACTCCCAGCGCGACTGAAGCGGAGCCATGGAAATCCCGAAGGGCTCGAACTCGAATGTGAGTTCGAGGAGAGCGTCGACCGTGACTGCTTGGTCGGCACGGCTGCGAAGCCGGCGCGCCGCCACCGGCGCCAGAGCCGGCCGCGCGGCACGCATGAAAATTTCTTGAGAGAAGCCCTTCCAGCCATAGCGCCGAATCCCCCGCTCGCCACGGGCGAGCCAGCTGGGGAAGCCGGCGTGAGTTTCGGCCGTAGTCATCGACGACACCCTGATGCTCGCTTTCTTTGCGACTGTAGAACCATCCGAAATGAAACGGCTGGCTTCTCGGCGAACTTGCGCCCGTCGGGCCCGCGCTCGAGTCTCAACCCCGCTCGATCAGGAGGAGCTGCCTCGCGGCATAAGAATGGTCGGCCGATCCGCGTTCTTGAAGAGGAAGGCCAGACGACCGGAGGATCAATGGGCAAAGAGAACAGGCTTATGCGGATGCTCGATGCGGTTATCACCCGTCACGATGACGGGCCTCGTGTGGAGTGCAGTCGTGTCAAGTACGGACAACACGGCCGCCTCCGGCAGCGGTACGAGCGAGCACGCGCCCGCCGCAATGTCGCGCCCTTCCTCAAGACGCCTCAGGTGACGGTGGGTCGTTATACGTTCGGAGAGCCACAGATCCCCGCCTTCGCCGGCGCTGACGTATCGGTTGAGATCGGCAACTTCTGCTCTATCGCCGCGAATGTGATGATCCTGCTTGGCGGAGGACACGACACCTCCTGGGTGAGCACATGGCCGATTCGCGAGGTATTCGGTCTGCCAGGCCAATATGACCAACATCCCGTCTACCGAGGCCCCACCGTCATCGGCAACGACGTTTGGATCGGGCGCGACGCGATTATCCTCGACGGAATTACGATCGGAGACGGCGCTGTCATCGGCACGCGTGCGGTGGTAACGAAGGACGTTCGCCCATATGCAGTCGTTGCCGGTATGCCAGCCAAAGAGATCCGCCGCCGCTTTACCGACGAGCAGGTCGACGACCTACTAGAAATCGCGTGGTGGGACTGGCCCATCGAGAAGATCCTCCGCGAGGCCGGTGCCTTGAACGGTGCAGATATCAACGAGTTCATCGACCGCCACCGTGTCTCCTGGGAGCACCGGTTGGCCGAGCTCGCCTCAGCCCAACGCTAGGGTCGGCCAGCTTGTCCAAGTACGCGGGCGCCGTCTGAAGCGCGCCCTGACCGACCTCATCAGCGGTCATTCGCGCCCGTCCGAGCTACAGCATGCTGCCCGAGCGGACTGCCGGAGGTTGAAGGGCGGCGACCTCCTCCCGATCGTGTGATGCGGACCTTCTGGCTTATTCTCGGAGCGCTCCTGGCGATCGTCGCGGTCACGGCCTGCGGGTCATCGGGATCTAAACCTCATTCGCACCTTGCTCGCGGCTGCCAGCCAGGCCGGCAGCATCACGGATGCGCGCCAGCTCCGGCCCATGCTTCCTCGTGCGGCCTCAATGCGACGCCGGCGAGCTTCGTGTCTGCGTTGGCCGCCGCGAGCCCCGGCGAGGTCGTCTGCTTGACCTCGGGCGATTACAGCGGGTTCACGGGCACCAGCAAATCCGCTCCGGGAATCACGATCACTTCTGCGCCGGGGGCGGCGGTGACGTTCAACTCCGGCATCAGGCTGAACCTCTCGAGCGCGCAGAACTTCACGCTCGATGGAACGGGCGGCGGGGGGACCATGACCGTCGGCGGTGAGGTGGACATGGAAACCAGCGGCGACGCGCTTCAGAGCAAGGCGCTCAACATCACGTTGCAGAACATCAGCTTCGCCGCTGGCGGGAACGTCCTCATCAGCGGGCCGGAGAACTCGAACATCACGTTCAACCGGGACACATTCGTTAATGGCAACGCTCAATGTGTCGGCGGTGGTGCCACCGGTACCACCGCTCAGTTTCTTCTCCCCTACGCGACCGCCACGTCAGCCACGCCCTCCGGCGTGACGGTGGCAAACTCCGTGTTCGTCTCACCGGCCGACTTGTGGAACCCGTACCGCGCGATCCAGACCGCATCGTCGATGACCGTCAGGGGCAACGTATTCGTGGGCTATCTAGACCACACGGAGGGCGCCAGTTGCAATCACATCGACACGCTTCAGATCTTCAGCCAACTGAAGGGCACCTACGGCAACGTCACATTTACCGGCAACCTCTGCTACGACGACTACGGTTGCATCATGGCGTTTGATGGCACGTCGCACAACACGATCACCGACAACGCCTGCTTCGACATCGAGCAGAACTGCGTGATCCTTTACTCGGACAGTGGGTCGGTCGTGAATCACAACACACAGCAGACGGGCGGTGCCGACCCATCCGGTTGCGCGACCGGGCCAAATATCCAGGCTTGCACCAGCTCGGTGCTCTTCGCGAACGGCCACAAGACGGGCGATCGGCCAACAACCGGCGAGACGTACACGAATAACATCGACGGCTCCGGGCCGAACATCGGCGACCCTGGCTCGGTCTCGAAGAACCTGAACAACGTGTGGTCGGGCGCGAGCCCGCCGAACATCGACGGTAGCGCCACGTTCAGGGGCGGTAGCGATCCGAGGACCTGGGCCGGGCTCGCGCTCGCCGCGGGATCTACCGGCCATAGCGCCGGAAGCGACGGTCGCGATGTGGGTATCAGAGCAAGCGGTGGTGGACCTCCTACAGGCGGCGGCTCGGCACCGACCAACACGGCCGCGCCGTCCGTGACCGGAACCGCGGCCGAGGGGCAGACGCTCACGACTACCGATGGCACCTGGACGGTCACCGGCAACGTGCCGACCGCGACCACCTATCAGTGGTACGACTGCCCGACCTCCACCTTCTCGGCGCGCTCATGCAGGCCGATCCAGCCGTACACGTACCCGACGAGCGCGAATGACCCGGCGTACAAGCTGGACACCACGGATGTCGGCCACTACGTGTTCTCCGAGGTCACGGTCACCAACGCCAACGGGCAAGTCAATGCCGTTTCGAACGCGGCTGGTCCAGTGACCCGATGAGACCTGCCAGCGCCGCCGGGCTCCGGCGGCGCGGAGGTGATCACAGGCGACTGGGCACAATGGGCCGGCCCTTCGACGCGGGTCACAGCAAGTCCGCGGTAACCCCGGCAGCTATCTGTGGCTCAGGTAGGCGTGCCTACGCTACCGGACCGACCGCATTCGAGATGGCGTTCACTTGCCCATTCGCGTCGGTGACGGTGACCTCGGCGAACACATACTTGCCGGCGTCGGAGGCTTGCAGCGTGTAGGTGGGGCCGTTGGCGCTCGCCGGGGCGGTCTCCGGCTCGATCGCCGTGCAGGACGTGGCCGAGAAGCTGGCGGTCGGGCAGTCGTACCACTGGTAGGTCGTCACGGTGGGCACGTAGCCGGTGATCGTCCAGGAACCGGCTGTTGTCGAGAGCGCCTGTCCCTGGAGCATGAGCCCGCTGAGCGCGGGCGCCGCGGTGTTGACCGGAGCCGAGCCGCCGCCCGTGGGCGGACCGCCCGCGCTGGCACGAATGCCGACATCCAGCCCGTCGCTGGCGCCATGGTGGCCAGCCGATCCGGCGGTTAGCTCGAAGCCCGCCCAGGTGGTCGGCTGCGCACCGCCCACGAACGCGGGGCTGCCACTGATGTTCGGAGAGCTCGCGCCCGACCACATGTTTCTTGTATCCGTCGTCAGAGAGCCGGATTCCGCGCCCGGCCCGGAGCCGGACACGTTGTTCGTGTACGTCTCGTTGCTCGGCGCGGGATCACCGCTCTTGTTCCCGTTATCAAAGAGCTGGGAGCTGGAGCAACGTTGAATGTTCGCCCCGGTCGCGCAGCCAGATGGGTCGGCGCCTCCGCTCTGCTGGGTGTTGTGGTTGACCACCGAGCCGCTGTCCGCGTAGAGACTGATGCAGTCACTCTCGATGTCGAAGCAAGCGTTGTCGGTGATCGTGTTGTTCTGTGTGCCGTCGAAGCCGGCGATGCAGTCGTAGTCGTCGTAGCAGAGGTTGCCGGTGAACGTGACGTTGCCGTAGTCGCTGTTGCCGCTGTACAGCTGGAGCCCGTCGGCGTGGTTGCAGCTCGCGGCGTCGGTGTGGTCGAGAAAACCAACGATCACATTGTCTTGGACGGTCATCGGTGCCATTGTTTCCAACGCCCGGTTCAGGTTCCACAGATCGGTGGGCGCGACCAAGACAGAGTTTTGAACGGTCACCCCCGACTGAGTCGACGGCGTGGCGGTGCTGTACAGAAGCATGAATTGCGCGCCGTTAGACGTGCAGGCGCTGTTGTCGTTGGCGTCAACGAATGTGTCCCGGTTGAACGTGATGTTCGAGTTCTCCGGCCCCTTGATGAGGACGTTCCCGCCAGCGGCGAAGCTGATGTTCTGCAACGTGATGTTGAGCGCCTTGCTCTGAAGCGCGTCGCCGCTGGTTTCCATGTCCACCTCACCGCCGACGGTCATGGTCCCCCCGCCGCCCGTTCCATCGAGCGTGAAGTTCTGCACGCTCGAGAGGTTCAGCCTGATGCCGGAGTTGAACGTCACCGCCGCCCCCGGCGCAGAAGTGATCGTGATTCCCGGAGCGGATTTGCTGGTGCCCGTGAACCCGCTGTAATCGCCCGAGGTCAAGCAGACGACCTCGCCGGGGCTGGCGGCCGCGACCTCAGAGGCCAAGCTCGACGAGCTCGCGTCCAGATCGCAGTGGAGCAGGGGTGGAGGGCCCGCGGCGCCGTTCGCGCCGCCGCCGCCGACCGGCGACAGGACACCGTTGACCGTGCCCTTGCCCGTCTTGCGGGCCGCGTATGCCGAGATGCGGCAGAGGGAGCGGTCCGTGTGTCCCGTCCAAGGGGAGCGGAGCGAACGCAGCCGCGTCTGACGAGCCTTCGCCGCCAAGCAGCGGCCGGTGCTGCCGGCCCGGAAGAAGAGGCTGCCCCCACGTCCAAGTACAGCCAGCCAATAGATGTGGCCAGATTGGACCGAGGTCGAGGGTACCCGGAGCGAATTCCAAGCGCCTGCCTTCGGATGCTTCAGCGCACCAACGGTCAGCAGCGAACCAGGATGCCCGTGCGCGTTCGAGTACAGGCCGGCGACTAGACGCGTGGCTCGACTGCGGGAATCGACAAAGACGTGGATGGATGAAACGGATCCGGATCTGCGATCCGTGAACCGGAAGGATTCGGACCGCCCGGCCGGACTCGAGACGGAGGTCCGTTGTACGGCGTCATAGCCGAGCAAAACGGTAGCCGCGGCTTTCTTTCCCGAAGTCCGGCGCTTGTGAGAGCGGCCGCGGGCTTTGCTAGCTGCCGTTGCGAGCGTCCCGTTCGTGGTCGCAGTTCCGGCTGGACCGGCCGGCGAGATTGGTCGGGCCGCAGCCGTCGCCCCGCACAGGCATGCGGCCAGCGCAAGGCTAGCCACGCACGAAGCTATCCATCGCATCCCGGTCCCTCCTCTCTTCGGCGCTCATGGCGACGCTATCGGGCACCTCAGCTGGATTCTCAAACGCCCTGAAATGCCCTTTTTTTCTGACGATCAAACGTACAAGCCGATCGGACAGCCGTCCATTTGGGCGTCCTGTGCGACTAGAACAAGCGTTTAGTCTGACGGAAAACGCGGCTCGGAGGCTTGAGCCATTCGGAGTCTCCTGGCTGGCGGGCTCGTGGCGGCATGTCGAATCAGGGCGCTGCGAGTCGTCGCGGGGGGCGGGTATGGCCCCCAAATGTCCGCCTGTTGCGGGTCCGAAGCTCTAGATGCCCAGCGGGTCAGAGCAATGGGCCGCGAGAATCGCCCATCGCCGGGGGACCCGACACGGCGTAGACAAAGAGTTCGTCAGTCCGGCGCGATTCGGCCGCCCACGGCGGCCCACACCGCGACCATTACGGTCGGGCGGCTTACCGGGCGTGGGCGCCGTGAACAACGCCTCGAGCGCCCGGATGTTTTGCCGCGGGCTGGTGAGGAAAACGCCCGGCTCAGACGTTGCCACGCCGCAGCACGTGGCGTGCTGTCTGAATGAGCAACCTGAGGTCGAGCCAGAGCGACCAGTTGGCGACGTAGATGTAATCGAGGCCGACCATCTCCTGCATCGGAACGCGGCTGCCGAGGACCTGCCACGGCCCTGTCATGCCGGGCGTGAGGTGCAGGCGGCTGCGATCGAGGCCGAGTACGAGCACATCCTCGTCGGTGACGAGCGGGCGCGGGCCGACCAGACTCATCTCGCCCTTTAGGACGTTGAACAGTTGCGGCAGCTCATCCAGCGACGTGCGTCGCAGAAAGGCGCCGACCCGCGTGACGCGCGGATCGCGGCTGATCTTGAACATCCCCTCGCCAACCTCGCTGAGAGCCCGGAGCTGCTCTTTTTGCTCCTCGGCATTGACGACCATCGAGCGGAACTTGAAGATTCGGAAGGGCTGGCCATCGCGCCCGACGCGTACCTGGCGGAAGAAGATCGGCCCTTTCGAGTCCAGCCGGACGGCCACCGCGACAATCGCCAGCACCGGTCCGGCGATGAGGAGCCCGATCGAGGTGGCCACCAGGTCGAACGCCCGCTTCAGCAGACGTGACGAGCGCGAAAGGCCGAACGGTCGGACGCCCAGCAGCATCATGCCATCGATGTCCTCGAACTCAACCGCCGATCCAACCACCTCGAGCATGCGCGGCAGCAGGCTGACCTGTACGCCGGCCGACTTCGCGAGGCGAATGAGCTCCGTCACTCCGGTCGGCTCACTTGCCGCGGGGGCAATGATGATCCTATCGACCCGCAGCTCATCAACGAGGCGCCGGACGCCGTCGGGTCCCTCGAGGCGGTCGATCTCGTCGGCCTCGAGCGGCAGCGTCGCGGCGACGACCGCACGGGCGCGGCTGCTGCTGAGTTTCTCCCGGATTCGTCGCGCGTGGGTCACGTCGCCGATCACCAGGCAACGCTCCATCGCAGAGGCGCGGCCAGCCACCCAGCGGGCGGACGCGCGAGCGGCCACGATTGCGATGAAGCTCGTCAGCCAAAGCGCGGCGATCTGGCCGCCCCAAAGATGCCCTTCCACGACGTGGGGCTGGAGGATGGCTATCGACAGCGCGTAAAGGCCGGCGACCTGGATGAGCGCCGGTGCCTCGTCCAGCGTCGAGCGCATCAATCGCTGCTGTTCGCGATCGTAGAGTCCGGCAACCTTGAACAAGAGCACGACAACCGGGGTGGCGGCGAGCGTTACGAGCTTGAGCCGGTCCCCGCCGAAGACTGTCAGCACGAGCACCGTCGCCGCGGCGGCGGCAAACACGTCGGCTCCGCAGAGGAGCAGCCGACGCAGTCCGTCACCGCGTCGCCGTGCGATGGCGAAGCGCTCGCCCCCTTCGACGATCCGCAGCGGCGGAGGCGAGGTCAGTGCGCGCTGTGCAAGCACCGCCTCAGCCTCGGAAGCGTCCACCCCGAGCACCTCCGGGTCGTGGATAGTCAACTTCGCAGCAAGTCCTGACGTCATTTCGGTCCCCCGTGCGAACGTTCGTCCGCGTTCCTCTAATCGCACTCAAGGAACGCCGCCTCGAGGAGAAGATTTGTTCGGGTGCTCGAGGATTAGTCAAATCTCCACCTCCAGCGGGAATGCGACGCTCTGAGGTCAGCGACCAGGCCGACTCTCGCGCCTGTCCGGCGTGGTGCTCACGACCTCCGGCGACGCACCGTCATCGTGCGTGGCCGACGAGGCGTGGTTCGCGGTCCGATCCAGGCCAGGCTTCGCTCGTGCTCAGATTGAGACCGGAACGCGTGGGTGATGGCAAGGCATGACCGGCGAAGCTGCGTCATCCAGTCCTCGTCGTGCTCGGGCGCGGCGGTGTAGCGGAGCGCGCAGGCGATCGCACGGGGCATCTCGCCAACGGGCAGGCTGCATACGGGCGCGGTCAGCCGACTGATGTGGTTCTCGATGACCACGCGCTCTCGGACATCGAGCAGGTGCCGTGCCCATAGCTTGAGGGCGAGGCTTGGGCGCTTGCCGCCGATCACGGCGTCCATGACGGCGAGGGTTGTGTTCCACATTCCCTCCCAACCCCACGCCCGCGCGAAGTAGTCAGCACGTCGGTGATCGCTAGAAGCGAGGAGCGCCGTCGCGTCGAGAAGTTGGCCGACGCTCCCGAGCAGGCCGTCGGCCCACGCGTGGGCGACGAGCAACACTGCATGCGCTGCGGGTTCGGGAGCAAGGATGCCAGGTACGCCTGTGGCGCTTGGCACGGCGATGCGGAACAGCCTCTCGGCCGATACGGGAGGCAGCCAGAACGGCTGGCTCGGGTGACGGTGCACCTCAATGGCAAGAGGAGTGCCTGGCCACTTGAGTGGCGGAAGGTGTTGCAGGCCGGCGTACGTCTCCGATTCTCCGCACTCGACAAAGCCGGCTGCGATCAACGCGCGCTGCGCCGCTTCGGGATCTTCCACGAGCAGATCGAGGTCGCCGAACGGACGGTCGGATGGAACCGCGTAGTGCGCCGCCACTTCCGGACCCTTCATCAGCATTAGGGGGCCTGCGTAGGACGAGCGGATCTTGCCAAGAATGAAACGCGCGAGCATCGCGCGCACTGCGGCTGCGCGTGCGTCAGTCACGAGATCGGCTGGCACCTCGCGGCCCTGCGATTGCCAGAGCCGGGCAGCCGCCAGGTGCAGACGATGCCTGCGCAGCGCGTCGACGCTCGGCGCCGTCTCGACGAACCGTTGGATCACACCGGCGAGCAGCAGGTCATCGCCGAGCCCCGACGCTCGATCCGTCGGGGGCAGACCATGCCCGGGCGAGGTCGGCGTGGCGGGCGGCAGAGAATGAGTCTGCACTTAGATTTAACGCGCGCGTCTGAGGCCGGCTTCCGGAGGCTCCGGGTTTCGACGCCCACCAGATCCGCGAGACTGGAATGGCGTCAGGGAACCTGGCGAGCCCGCGCGCGGACGACTCGCGCCGCGTAGATGAGGCCGGAGCCGAGGAAAAGCACCGCTGTGATCAGCAACCAGTTGAGAAGCGTAGTGCGCGAGATAATGGCCGCTCAGGTCGAAGTACCACGCTTCGTTCCGGCGCGAGATCAGCGGAAGGTAGATGATCAAAAGGAGCCCCGGAGATCACCGCGGGCGCGCGCACGTAATTGATCACCGGGACGCCGGTGCGGGCCCGAAGCGGCGCGCCGGGCGATGGTCGCTCGGAAAAGGCGGTCCAGGCCGGTATAGGCCGGTACGAACACGAGATCGTGCGCGATCGCGAACCCGAGGTACCAGATGATCAGCACCTTCGCGTCGCCGCCGCTGAAGATTCGATCGAGCGCGAACGCGACGATTGCGAAGCCGGCGAGGTGGGCGAGCAGGTGCAGGGGGCTTGCTCCGTAGCGGCGCGCAAAGCCGAGGCGTGGTCCTCTTCTCATGCTGCCTCGAATCTGAGCTCGCCCACCCATTTGGTGTTGAAGTTGCCCGGCACGTTGGGCAGGATCACCCGCGCGGGATAGCCGTGGTCGAGCGAGATGTCGACGCCGTTGACTTGCAAGGCGAGGAGCGACCGCGAGTCGTTGTAAAGAGAAGGAACGAGGGCCGGCCCGCCCCCTCCCGGCTGGAGCGATACCGGGCGCAGGATCGCCCCCTCGGGCGCATCCACGAGTCGGGCCAACGCGGCGAGCTGCACGCCGGTCCAGTGCTGGGTCGTTGACCAGCCGTCGGTGCAGGCGATCGTGATGGTGCGTGTGGACTGGGCCATCGCGAGTAGCTGCTGGCGGCTGAAGGAGATGGTTCGTGCGCCGACCACGGTTAGGCGCCAGTCGACGCCAGTCATCGCTGAGGTGATTTCGGCCCACGCCGCGGTGTGGGTGACCGGGAAGTCGTTGGGGCCGGTCCCGTAGACGCGGCCGCGCGGTGCGAGCAGCGCCAGGCGCCGGAACGGGCCGCCGATCGACTCCCCGACTTGGACGCCCAGGATGGTCAACGACGCGCCGCCGACCATGGCGAGCAGTCCACGGCGGCTGATCGTCGCAGCGGCCGGGTTGATGGGCGCGAGCCCGCCATCTTCCGGCGGCTCCGGCTTGGTCTGACCCAGGTTCTCCCTCAAGGGCTTCAGAGCGCCGCGTTCCCGATAGGCGCGGCGCACCGTCGGGAGCTTGATGCAGGCATGCAGCACGAACAGGGTCCCGAACACCCAGGCGCCGTAGTAGTGGACGACGTTGAGGTCGAAGCTCCCCGCGATCCACTCCTCCATCATCAGGATGCCGGTGGCGAACTCCACGAGAACGCTCGCGACCAACGCGAGAAGCGAAATGCGCTCCAGCGCGCCGGCCACGTTCCTGACCACCGGCCGTTGGAACAGCTTCGGCATGACCGACCAGAGCTTGGCCAGGACGAACGGAATGACCATCAGTCCGAGGGTCACGTGGATCCCCTGGGTCACGGCGTAGCTCCAGGATGGCCAGGACGTCGGGAAGTGGAACAGCACCGGGATGTCGCCGCTTGGGCCGACCCCGTCGTTGCCGGCGAACTGGGGGTAGTGCGCCCAGTGATCGATGAAGCCGGTCACTGCGACCACCGCGATTGCGGGGACGAGCAGCGTCCCCAGGAACGAGGTCAGCCAGGGTCCCCGGATCGGGCTGCGCCAGAACTCAGGTCGAAACGGCGAGGCCGAAGGGCTGTCCAAGCCTGTAGAAGATGCCTCCCACGATCGACGGCTCGCCCGCTCGGTCGCGGTCGGATCCGGGGTTGGAGACTTGGCCGCCGACACGGTTGACCTCTGATCCACGCCGATTCGTTCGTGATCGGACGTCCCGACTCAACGGCCAGGACGCCGGGTTTCTTCTGGTGGCGGTCCCGGGCGCTCCGTAAGTGATGCGGGCCTCCGGGCGTTGTTTTGATGTGGATGAAGGCAGGCACAGCGTGCTGGTCCGAGACCTGGTCTGCCGTTTCGGGGACAAGATGGCTCTGGACCACGTTGACTTGGCGATCGCGCCGGGAGAGATCCGGGCGCTGCTCGGCCCGAACGGCGCGGGCAAGACGACGCTCATCCGTGTCCTCAGCGGGTTGATGAAGCCCCAGCATGGAACGGTGCTGACCCATGGCCGGGTCGGTCTCGTCCCGTCCGGCGACCGCTCGTTCTACCTGCGGATCAGCGCTCTGGAGAACCTGATCTTCTTCGCACGCCTGCACGGCCTGAGGCTGCGGCCGGCCCGCAGCCGCGCCCGGGAGCTCCTCGAAGCCGTGGGCCTGACCGACGTGGCAGACCGTCCGGTCGGACGCTGCTCGCACGGGATGCAGAAGCGGCTGTGCGTGGCGCGCGCACTTCTGGGGGACCCTCAGGTGCTACTGGTCGACGAAGCGACCCATGACCTCGACCCCGAAGCGGCTCGGCGCATCAGGGGTCTCGTGCGAGGGATAGCGGATAGTGGAACTGCTGTGCTGTGGACCACTCAGAGGGTCGACGAGGTGCCGAGCTTCGCCGACTCGGTGACGCTGCTTCTTCACGGTGCTCTCGCCTTTGCGGGCTCGCCGGCCGAGCTGGCCGCGAGGGCACCGACCGATCGCTACCTGATCCAGGTGCGCGCGCGCGGGGCGGCCACGCCGCCATCGCTGGCTGCGGTGCAGCTGGCGGTCGGCGCCGGCACGACGATCACGCCCACGAACGACGTGGGCTACTTCGTACTCGCTCCGCAGGCTGCTCACGGCATCGGCCTCGCCGTTGCGCGCCTCGTGAACGGCGGGTTCGATGTCATCACCTGCCGCCAGGCGCAGTCCGAGATGGAGGAGGCGTTCCTGGTGCTGACAGGAGCGGCGGCGTGAGCGTCATCTCAGAAGCTCCGAAGCTGGCCGCGTTCGTTCGTCGGGATTTCCGCATCGCCATGAGCTACCGGATGGGTGCCCTGGGCGGTGTCGTCGCGATCGTCACGCAGGTCGTCGCCTTCTCGTTGCTCGGCAAGCTGGTGGATCCGGCGCGGATGCCGCTATACGACGGCACCCGCTCCACCTATGTCGAATTCGTGGTGATCGGCATCTGTCTGAACCTGACTGTGTTGATGGTTCTGCACGAGCTCGCTCAGGCCATTCGCGCCGAACAGCTGACCGGGACGCTGGAGTCGCTCCTCGTCACCCCGACTCGGATCGGAACGGTGCAAGCGGGGTCCACGCTCTTCAACCTGCTGTACGTACCGCTCCGGCTTTTCCTGTTCCTGGCGGTGATCGCGGTCGTCTTCGGGCTGGATCTCCATTCCGCCGGAATCCTTCCGGCGACGGTGTTGATGCTGGAGTTTCTTCCCTTCATCTGGGGACTTGGCCTGATCGCCGCCGGAGCCGTCCTCGCCTTCCGACGCGGAACCGGCGCGATCGGAGCCGGTGTCGTAGTTGTCAGCCTTGGATCCGGCGCGTTCTTCCCGTTGTCGGTTCTCCCCGGCTGGCTGGCGCAGCTCGCCGCGTACAACCCATTGGCCGTCGTTCTCACGGCTCTACGCGACGCGCTCATCGGCGGAGCTGGGTGGCAGGCGCTCGCCACGCCGATGCTCGAGCTGCTGCCGCTGGCCGTCGCGAGCGTGGCGGCTGGAATCCTCCTCTTCCGGTTCTTCCTTCGCCGCGAGCGCCGGCTCGGAACCCTCGGACTGTATTGATGACGAGAAAAAGGGAAATGACGACATGACACTTCGTTTGCGAGAACAAGACCTCGATTGGCGGGATATCAACGACGAGATCGTGGCGCTGGATGCACAGGGCGCCGTGTACCTGGCGGTTCGAGGCTCGGGAGCCGTTCTCTGGCGCCTCCTCGCCAGCGCGGCCAACCGGGAGACCTTGGTGCAGACGCTCGTCGAGACATATGACATCGACCCGGCAACCGCCGACGACGACGTCGAGGAGTTCCTGGCGACGCTGAGCGAGCGAGGGCTGCTGCTGTCGTGACGAGCCGTCCCCGCATCAGCGATGTCCGGGCTGCCTGGTGGGCGTACCGCTGCCTGCGTCACGTGCGCCGCCGCCTGGCAGCAGGGCAAACCGGCATCGGCGTGTCTCCACCGAGTCTTCCCGCTGCGGCGGTCCGCGGCGTCGACGCGGTCTTGCGGCGAGCCCGTCCGACCTGCCTGGAGGCCGCGCTCGTGCGTCAACGTTGGCTTCGAGCCCACGGGGTGCTGCGCGATGTTGTGGTCGGCGTAACGGCACCCAGCGACGGGTTCAGGGCGCACGCATGGCTGGAGGACCCGAGTGAGTCGAGGACTCATCCGAACGCTTCCACGGGTCACCACCCCTGGCACGAGCTCACGCGCCTGACTGCGTAGAACCGTTACTTACGAGCCGTCGCGCGGCCGCGCGACTGCGACAGCAGACGCTCCACCTGCGCCACCGCCGCATCCAACCTGCTCATCAACCTGGGGCGTTTCAGCAGGACCGTCGGCAGCAGCGCGAGGTCGAGCAGCACCCGTGGACTGCGTGGATATCCCTTGTCGCTGCGCAAGACCAGGAGCCGCCTGATCGCCTCCCGATGGTCGAGCGGCTCGATCGTCGTCTCGGCCGATGACCACTCCAAATGGATCACGCCAGCGAGGTGATGCTCGGCGGCGATCGGACGGAGCCCAATGCGGTTGCGGGGGTCGCTGGGGCGCACCGCCACTCCGAGCCCCCGGTGTGGGGCGTCGGGACGCAGATCGATGCAGCGCGGCCCAGCCATCGCCGTACCGTCCCGAAGCAGGAGGACGTCATCGGTCACTATCGGCACGCCAATGTCGTTCAACCCCGCGAGGAGAGTGCTCTTGCCCGCACCTTTTGGCCCGATCACCGCCCACGCACCACCCGCGCGTGTAGCGACCGCGCCGGCGTGCATCGCGTCGCCACCGCGCGCCAGCGCAACCTGGGAAGCGGCCCGTCCTAGCAGTGGGTGAACGAGCTCGCTGTAAGCGATGTCGGCACGCACGCGCAAGTCGAGCGCGTGTGCATCGAACGACAGCTCCGGAGCATCAGGACGATCGTCTCTCTTGCAGGAAATCTCGGGCCAGTGCAACGCTTGGCCCACGTCGAGCCACGTGCTTGCCTCCAAGCCGGACCAGCGAAACCCGTAAGCGCCCCGAACCGTCATACGCACGTCACCGCCATGCGGGCGAACTCCGCGTCTGCCGTCGACATATCGCTCTCTCGATCCGTCAGCCACGCGCTCTGAAGCAACAGTGACGTGCGGAAGTCAGGAACCTCCGACAGCCACTCTCTCCGCAGCGCCTCCGGATCGACCAGCGTGTCGTCGAGACCTCGCCCTGACCATCCTGCGGCGAACGCCCGGCTCTCCTCGCCGAAGAAGATGCGGTTGAACGACGCCTTGCTCTTCCGGCCGAGGACTTCGGCCGGCAGCAGGTCGCGAGCGAGCGCGTTCATGGCGGCGGTCCGCGTTCCCCAGCCGGACCGCCCACCGGCGCGGGCGAGCGCGGTGATGAATACCGGATCCAGGAACGGAGCACAGACCCGCTGGCCGCTCGCGCTGGCCAGGCGCTCCATGGCGCGAAGCGGGAGCACCACATCGCGCCGGGCGCCCACGTGCCGGACGGCCGACCCCCACAGGACCGGTTCCTCGAATCCAATCCGCAGCGAGCGGTCCAGACGCGATCGGGCCGCCGGGCGAAGCCAGTGCAGCTCGTTCAACTCTGCGACCGTCGAGCGCCGAGCAAGACACCGCAACCGACGCGGGATGGCGGCGGCCGACAAGCGGACGAGGTCGCGCGGCTGGGGTCCTCGCCGGCGACCGAGGAGGTCGTGCACCGAGCTCCATTGCTGCGGGCCAAGCAGCTCATCGCCACCCAGTCCCGAGATGAGACAACGGCCGCCCGCCGCATCGAGCATCGGAACGACCGCGTGCGCGTTGGCGGGGCAGAGCAAGCCGTCGCGCGACAGATGCCGGCGCGCGTAGGGCCCGACCAGATCGAGCTCACCGGTGATCGGGATACGGTTCCACCGGTCGATCTGGAGGTGATCCAGAACCCGCTCCTGCCATTCGTGCTCCTCGGACTCAGAGAACTGGCTCGGCATGCACAGTGTGATCGGCAGTGGCGGCTCGATGCCGGCGCGCCGGCATACCCGGGCGGCCACGGCGAGCAGCAACGACGAGTCGCGCCCGCCGGAGAAGGCGACAGCGGGCGGACCGTGCGCGACCACCCTCTCGATGGAGCTGGCCAGCGCCTCGGGCGGGTCCAGACGGATCCGCTCGAGGCGCCGTGTCGATCTCGCCCTTCCGCCCGAAGGGAAGCCGACGGTGGTCTCGACCGCCGTGAGCTCGGACGGAATACGCAAGGACGTGCTTAGGAGCCGGGACCTGAGCTACTGAAACCGGAATGCAGGTCGGAGACTCCGCTCGTCTTGCCTCCCAGTGTCAACCCGGCGAAAGTGCCGAGAACCTCGACCCTCGGCTTTTCATAAGACGGCTTTGGTTGGGTTACTTCTTGCTTCACGGCGCCTCCGTGTTGTAGGACGAACTGACTAGTAATTCACGCTCTGGCGATCCGGCCCCCGAGACCCGATCGGTGAGCCAGGCGTACTGGAGAAGACATGCGGTTCGCGAATCCGGTCGTTCGCTCAACCAGTTGCGGCGGAGCGCGATGACATCGATAACCGATTCATCGACACCCTCGCCGGACCAGTGTCGGGCGAACTCTCGGCTTGCGTCGCCGAAGAAGATGTGGGTGAGGTCTGGTGCCCGGCGCGGCGCCAGCAGCTCGGGTGGAAGGAGTTCGCCACACACCCGCTGGAGCAACTCGCCCGGTCCGCGGAATCCGCGCCAACCCCCGGCTCCGGCGACGGACTCGACGACTCCGGGCTGGTGAAGCGGCTGCTCGATAGGCGTGCCGAGCGTCGCGCCGAGGGCGTTGAACGTGCCGGCTGCCCCATCGAAGCAACGATGGGTGACCTGCGTGACGACGGCGCGATCGAAGCGCAGGGGAACCTCGGCCTGCCGCCGGCGGAGCAGCGCCAGCGCCTGTCGCTCGGCTGCGGGACGCAGCCAGGGCATCGGCGGCGGAAGGCCGCGCCGACGCGCCGCGCTGGCGCGCACGGGAGCCGGCGTCAGCGCCGTAGTGAGCAGCGTCAGGTCACGCTTACCTGGGCGACGTTGCCCCGACAGGACCCCCGCCATCGGCGCCCAGCGCCACCAGGCGAAGAAGTCAATGAGACCGGTGCCGACGGCGAACACTCCGTCGCGTGCCGCCTCGATTAGTGGAGCCAGGATGTAGGCGTGAGGCGGCCACAGTGGCCCTGTCCGAGCGAGCGTCGCGGCGGCCACCGACCCGATCAGGTCGAGATCGCCATCGGGCTCGACGCGCTCCCAGTCCGCGAGGCCAAGATGGCTCACGACACGCTCCTGGAAGCGAAGCTCGTCTGCGCTGGCCAGGCCTGGATAGCGCAGCGTCACCGGGATCGGGTCGTCGTGTCCGTTCCGTCTGGCCTGTCGCGTGGCGGTTGCCAGCCACATGGATGACTCGCGGCCACCCGAAAACGGGACGTAGCAGGGGCCCAGTCCAAAAGAGCCTGTCCACGCGAGCGCGCAGGCCTCATCGAGCGAAGCCGCGCGAGGCGCCGCAGGAGGTTTGCCGTTCTGACCCAGCGGCATGCCGCAAGCGAGGTCGAGAAACGTCAAACCTGCCGGATTACCGACCAAGAATGCCCCTGCATCCATACCTAAATCACGGTAGCGGAACGCGGTCGCGCCGCAAGCGCGCCGAGGACGAAAAAAGTTGCGACTTCCGACTCCCACTTCCATTCCCGCTTTGCTCGCCTGGACGGGTTGTCGCCTCCCCGGCGGCGACAACCAGGGCGACACCCTAGTAACGCATGTATCGGGCTCGGGCTTGCTCGCTCTTAAGACTAAGGTTGGATCCTGGGGCGAACTTTGGAGGAATGAGTAGCTTTAGCGAGGCCTGCGAAGCCGGACGGCTGTTCGATCAGGCCAGGGAATTAGCGAACGGATAACTGGATAGGGGGATCGGTCGGCGGGGAGGGCATGGGCGCACCAGCGTGCATCCCAGTGCCGACTGCTTTTGATCATGAAGAACCACTCAATGCAAGCCGCTTCCACGCGGCCTGAACACCACGTCGACGCCACGCCGTCGTCAGGCTTCCGCGTCAGCAAGAAGGTCGATGCGAGCAACCAGGAGGCGGTCACCCGTGCGGTGAACGCCGCGAAGGCCGGGGACATGGATGCCGTGCGCTTCCTGTATCTCCGTTACAAGGACAACGTCTATGGCTTCGTACTCAGCATGGTCCGCGAGCCCCACGAGGCCGAGGACATCACCCAGCAAGTGTTCATGAAGCTGATGTCGTCAATCCACAAGTACGAGCCGCGGGCCGTGCCGTTCACGGCCTGGATCCTCCGGGTCGCTCGGAACGTGGCGATCGATCACTTCCGGCAGCGTCGCTCGGTCACGTGCGAACAGGTGCCTGAGCTCTCTTGCGAGAGCGAGGACTCCGGTCGCCACCGCCGCTGGGGACTCGAGGCCGCGCTCCGGGCATTGCCTGAGGACCAGCGCGAGGTCGTGGTGCTGAGGCATCTGGTGGGGCTAACGCCGCTTGAGATCGCCACGCGCATGGGGCGTACCGAGTCATCGATCCACGGCCTCCATCACCGTGGCCGGCAGGCCCTCAAGCGCGAGCTGGTCAAGATCGAGTGCGCTCCCGCCGCCACCGCGGCCTAGCTCGGGGTCCAATCCGCGGGCGCGGCCGAGGGCCAGCCTAGGCGTGGTCAGTCGTCGCGGCGCAGGTGCGATAGCGCGGCCTGCGCCATGTCGGCCAGCTCGGGATGGCCTCGCTCAGCCGCCCGTCGGTAGGCGGCCTCCGCCGCTGCCGGGTCGTGGCGCTCGAGCAGCGATCCGAGGTTGAACGCGCCCGTGGCGTCGCCGCGCTGATCGGCGCGGCGGTAGGCAGTCTCGGCGCCGGCCATGTCACCGTGCTGCTCGAGCAGCATGCCGAGGTTGGCGGCGCCCGCCCCGTCGCCTCGCTCGTCGGCTCGCCTGAAGGCGGCGCCCGCCCCGGCGAGATCACCTCGGTCGGCGAGCAGCGCGCCAAGGTTGAACGCCCCGTTCGCGTCGCCGCGCTCATCCGCGCGGCGGTAGGCAGCCTCGGCGCCGGCCACGTCGCCGCGCTGCTCGAGCAGCACGCCGAGATTCGACGCGCCGGAGGGATGGCCGAGCTCATCGGCGCGGCGGTAGGCCGCTTCGGCGCCGTCGTGGTCGTTGCGCTCCGCCAGCATTCCGCCGAGGCTAAAAGCGGCGTCGGGGTCGCCGCGCTCGGCGGCCCGGCGGTAAGCAGCTCGGGCGTCTTTCCGCTCCCCGCGCTGCTCGAGTATCACGCCGAGCCTGGTGGCGGCGGATGCATCGCCACGCACGTCGGCTCGCCGGAGCGCCGCCTCGGCCCCGGCCGCATCGCCTCGGTCCGAGAGCAGGCCCGCGAGGTTAGCGGCGCCGAGTGCGTCGCCGCGCTCGTCGGCGCGGCGGAAGGCGGCCTCCGCGCCGGCTAGATCGCCCTGCCGCTCGAGCAGCACCGCGAGGTTCGAGGCGCCGGAGGCATGACCACGCTCGTCGGCGCGGCGGAAGGCGTCTTGCGCACCATCGAAGTCCTCGCGTTCGACCAGCAGCCCGCCTAGGCTGAACGCCGCACCTGCGTCGCCGCGCTCGTCGCCGCGGCGGTAGGCGGCCTCCGCGGCGGTCAAGTCGCCGCCCTGCTCGAGCAACGTCCCGAGGTGCGCGGCGCCGGCGCCGTCACCGCGCTGGTCGGCGCGAGCGAAGGCGGCCTCCGCTCCCTCCAGGTCGCCCCACTCGGCGAGCAGACAACCGAGGTTCAATGCCCCGGCGGCGTCGCCGGCCTTGTCCGCGCGCTGGTAGGCGGCCTCCGCGCCGGCGACGTCGCCGCGCTGTTCGAGGAGCCGGCCGAGGTTTGTCGCAGCGTCGGGGTCGCCGCGATCGGCCGCGCGTCCATATGCCGCTTCCGCGCCGGCCAGGTCATTCTTGGCCACCAGCAGCCCGCCCAGGTTGAAGGCGCCGGCCGCGTCGCCCCGACGATCCGCCCGGCGGTACGCCGCTTCTGCGGAGGCCAGGTCGCCGCGCTCCTCGAGGATCACGCCGAGGTTCGTGGCGCCCGATGGGTGCCCGTGCTCGTCGGCGCGACGGTACGCGGCTTCGGCCCCCGCAATCTCCTTGCGCTCCGCGAACATCGCGGCGAGATTGAATGCGCCGAGCGCGTCGCCGCGCTCGTCGGCGCGGCGATACGCCGCCTCCGCCTCGGTCAGGTCGCCACGCTGCTCGAGCAGCGTTCCCAGGCTCGATGCGGCCGCGGCGTGGCCTCGTTCATCGGCGCGCCGGTAGGCGGTCTCCGCTTCGGCGCAGTCGCCCCGGTGCGCGAGGAGGGCCCCGAGCCTGAATGTGCCCCCGGCGTCGCCGCGAGCGTCGCCGCGGCGGTACGCGGCCTCGGCGCCGGCCAGATCGCCACGCTCCTCCAGCAGCATGCCGAGGTGCGATGCGGCCGCGGGGTGGCCAAGCTCGTCGGCACGACGAAACGCTGCTTCAGCCTCCGCCGTATGGTCACGTTCCGCGAGCATTGCGCCGTGATTAAACGTTTTTAGAGCCTCGTCCTGTTCGTGTGCGCCCGCCGTCTCCGCGGCTCCGGCACCAACGATCGTCTTGGGGTGTTGACGCCGCTGTCGGCGACCCCTGGGGGCGGTGCCCGGCCGGGTCAACAGGCCGACGGCCGCGAGCAGGTTTCGCGCGCGCGGGCGGGGCCCCCGAGGCCGGCTCGACCGGGCAGGGACCGCTGCCGTTTCGGGCGTGGCGCGGTGGCGCGCGGTGATAAACCAGAGGCCGACCAAGCCGGCGGCGATCAGAACCAGGAGCCACAGCCAGTACGAAGAGCTATGAGCCGGGGATGGGATCGCCGCCTTTCGCACCGCGGGGGCGGTGGTCGGGGTCGGCACCTTGGAGCCGGCGGGGCGCTGGCCGCGGGACGCGGGACGCGACTGGGGCGCAGCTGGCGCGTGGGCAACCGGGGTGGCCGGACGCGGGGTGGTGAGCGCAGAGCTGAGCCCCAGGATCGCCCGCGCCGTCAGGAGGACGGCGGTTCGGAGGGACGCAGGTAGTTGCTGGCTCGAGGCGCGGGCGCAGGTGGAGTGCGTCGAGGCGCGGGCGAGGCCGCCCAGAGCCGCCTGTTCGAGCCGGGTCTCCGCCCGGGCGCTGACACCCAATATCTTCGCCACCAGCTGGCGGCTAAAGCCGTGGCGCATCCCGATCCCGGTGCGCAGGACCAGGACCTCCGTCTGCCGTGGCGCGAGCGATGAGAGGCAGCCCTTCAGCTGGGTGACGAGCCGGCGCAGGGACTTGGTCGGCAGGGGACCGTGATGGCGAGCGGCCCGGGAGGCCGCCAGGCCCGCGCCGTCGCTTGCGTAAGCCAGAGACGGGCCGGTCGCGTGGGCGCTCGACCCGCTCGCTCCGCGTCCCGTGGCTGCGGTCGCGCTGCCACCCGCCGGCTGAGCGGTCTGGCCGGATCCCGCCGCCGCCGGCGCGGCGCGACTCGAGGACCCCGTCGAGACGGAGGGGATCGAAGGTTTGGACGCCGATGGCGTCTGCGCGGTCGGCACGTGCACCGGGGACGGTGCCCGGGGCACGCTCACTGTAGGTGTGGGAACCGTGACCTTCGGAACCGTGACGGTCGGAACGGTGACGGTCGGCACCGTGACCTTCGGAACGGTGATGGTCGGCGTCGTGACCGTGGGGGTCGAAACGGTCGGCGTGTTCACGGGGGTCGACACCGTCGGAACCGTCAGCGACGGCACGGTGAGCGAAGGGACCGTCAGGGCGCTACTCAGATGGAGCTGCCCCAGGGATGCGACCAGGGCCAGCGCGACTCCGAGCGCGCACCCGAGCACGCGTGCTGCGGTTCGAGCCCACCCGCCCCGACGCTGCCCGCCCCGCGACTTCTCCTCGACTCGACCGCCGAGTCGAGTGAGAATCACTCGCCACCAACCCCCTGTCATGGTGCGCGATACGTACCCATTCCTCGTTAATCCGAAACGGTCGTGCCGCCGCTTGGTCCCGGCCCCGAGAGAGGCGAAGACCCAGAGCCGCCAGTAGGGTCTGAACCCATGCCGATCGGGTTGTTCGACACCGCGACCCCCATGCTCGCGCTCAAGGAGCAGATCAGCGACCGGATCGCCGGTGTGCTCGAGCGCGGGGTCTACATCCTTGGCCCCGAGCTCGAGGCATTCGAGCAGGAGCTGGCTCAGTACCTGGGGGTGCGCCACGCGATCGGGGTGGGCAACGGAACCGACGCGATCACGATCGGGCTGAGGGCGCTGGGGGTGGGTCCCGATGACGAGGTGGTGGTCCCGGCCTTCACCTTCTATGCGTCGGCCGAGGCGGTCGTCAACGCCCGCGCCCGTCCGGTCTTCTGCGACGTCGACCCCGATACGCGCAACATGACGCCGGACACGGTCCGAGCGGTGCTGACGCCGCGGACGCGGGCCATCGTCTCGGTTGACCTGTTCGGCCTCCCGGCGCCCTCGCCGGCGCTGCGCGAGCTCGGTCTACCGGTATTGGAGGACGCCGCGCAGGCGGCCGGGGCCAGCCTCGACGGTCGCCGTGCCGGGTCGCTCGCCGATGTGGCCACGTTCTCGTTCTATCCCTCCAAGAATCTCGGCGCCTTCGGCGACGGCGGCGCGATCACGACCGACGATGACCAAATCGCAGAGCTGGCGCGGGCGCTGCGCTTCCACGGCTCGCGCGACAAGCAGACGTTCGAGTACGTGGGCTACAACTCCCGGCTTGACGAACTCCAGGCGGCGATTCTGCGGGTCATGCTGCCGGAGCTCGACGGCTGGTGCGACGGACGCCGGGCCGCCGCTCGGGCGTACAGCGAGACGGGTATCGACCGGTACGTGACGGCACCGTTCGAACCGCCCGGCGCCGAGGCGGCCTGGCACCTGTACGTAGCCACCCACCCGCGCGCCGATGAACTGATCGCCGGGCTGCGCGACCACGGCGTGGGCGCGCGCGGGTACTACCGGACGCCACTACATCGGCAGGTCGCGATGGCGCCCTACGCGCCGGCACGCGCGGATGTGCTGCCCGTCACCGAACAGCTGGCCGCGACCAACCTCGCGCTGCCAATGAGCCCGACCCTCGATGAGGAGCGGGTGCGCGAGGTGGTGGCGGCGTTGGCCGCAGTGGCGTGAAGAGGAGCGGGCCGCCTCGGCCCGACCCTCAGGTCCAGCGCTCGAGCAGATCCTCGTCGCCGACCCGTCGCACCACGCGCGCCGGCACCCCCATCACCACCTCGCGATCGCCCACGTCGCGGGTGACCAGAGCCCCCGCGGCGACGAACGCCTCCTCGCCGATCACCACACCGGGGACGAGCACGGCGCCACCGCCCACGCGGCAGGCGCGGCGGAAGACCGGGCCGAGCAGCCGCTCGCCGTGCGCGTGACGGCCCATGCTGTGATCGTTGGTCGTGAGCACGCCCGGGCCGAGGAACACATCGTCCTCGACGATCGAGCCGCCGGTGACGTACACGCCGGTCTGGATCAGCACGCGGTCGCCGACCCGCGCGCCAAAGTCGACCGAGGAACCGCGGCCGACCACCGACTGCATGCCGATCCGGGAGTTCTCGCGCACCTGCGCCTGGTCGCCGATGATCGCCTCGGAGGCGACGTGAGCTCCGGCATAGACGATCGCGCCGCAGCACACAGTCACGCCGGCCTCCAGCACGAGCGATCCAATCGAAGCACCGGCCGCGCTCGAGCCCGCGCGCAGGCGCGGCCGCTTTCCGAGCACGGCGCCGTCCTCGATCACGCAGTCCTCGCCGACTTCGGTGCCGGCGTGCACGACCGCAGCGGTGCCGATAGTCGCCCGGGCACCGATCCGAGCCCCGGCGTGGATCACCGCGCCGGGCGCGATCGAGGCACCCTCGGAGACCTCGGCGCCCGGGTCGACATGCGCGTGCGCGTTCTGCATAGCGGGCCAGTCTAAGCTCCGGGTGGCGGATGAGGCGGTCGCGTTGCGGGATGCGATGTTCTGAACCTCAACCTCAGCCTTACACCCGCCGCTCAGCGCCGATGGCGGTGGTCCTGACCGAGCTCCTGGATGCTGCGACAGGAGTGCCTGAGGCGCTGCCTGGTGAGCTTCGGTCAGGCCGCCGAACGCATCGAGCGGTCTGCCGATGGGAGCGAGCCCAATTCGTACTGGAGCAGTTCGGCGCAGCGCCCACACCGGATCACAGCACCGCTCCGAGCACCGCGGATGTGGGCGGCCCACGCTTTGGGCGTGAAGTCAACCGTTGCCGGTGCGTAGGGCGTGCTGCACAGGCGGCCAGTTTCTCCGCGCACGAGATGAGCGACGACAACTGGTTCCGTCATTGCCGATAAAACGGATCGTTGCTCATTGGTCTTGCGGTCCGTACTGCGCACGACTCAGGGATTACGCGTCATTTCGCGATGCCGAACGGCGCCGAGGTGCCGAGCACCCGCCCACGCCCATTGAGCGCCTGCACTCGCCGGATAAGCGGATTGCGGCCGCTGCTCTTGTGATGACGCGGACCGAAGGCATCGGGTGTTGCAAGCGCCTAGCCGAGGGCCTGCGTCTCGTTGAGGCGCTGCCTCAGGAACTCCTGCTCGGCGGGGTTGCGGGTCAGCTCGAGCGCGCGAGCGTATTCATCGCGAGCCTCGACGTACCGCCCGAGCTGGCGCAGGAAGTCCGCCCGGGCGGCGTGCAGGAGGTGATAGCGCTCGAGGCCATCGATCCGGTCCACCAGCGCCAGCCCGTCCTCGGGACGGCCCGCCTGGGCCACCGCCACCGCGTGGTTGAGCGCGACGACGGGCGAGGGCACGAGCCGCCACAGTTGCTCGTAGAGCTCGGCGATCTGCAGCCAGTCGATCTCTTCGGCGCTCGGCGCCTGCACGTGCAGCGCCGCGATCGCCGCCTCGACCTGATAACGCCCCGGACGCCGGAGCCGCAGGGCACGGTTCAGGACGCGCACACCTTCGGAGATCTCGGACCGGTCCCAGCGCGAGCGGTCCTGGTCTGAAAGCAGGATCAACTCGCCGGCCGGGCCGGTGCGGGCGTGCCGGCGCGAGTCGTGGAACAGCATCAGGGCCACGAGCCCGAGGACCTCCGGCTGGTCGGGCATCAGCGCGGCCAGGAGCTTGCCGAGACGCAGCGCCTCGGCGCACAGCTCCGAGCGGAGCAGATCCTCGCCCGCTGTGGCCGCGTAGCCCTCGTTGAAGATCAGGTAGATGACCGTGAGGACGGCGGCGAGTCGATCGGGCAGCGCCGCGTCACCCGGCAACTCGAACGAGATCCCCGCGTCGCGGATCTTGCGCTTGGCCCGAACCAGGCGCTGCGACATCGTCGCGTCGGGCACCAGGAACGCACGCGCGATCTCGGCCCCGGTCAGGCCGCCGACGGCCTGAAGCGTGAGTGCCACCCGCGCCTCGAGCGCGAGCGCCGGATGGCAGCAGGTGAAGAGCAGGCTGAGCCGCTCATCGCCGACCTCGGCTAGGCGGTCGGGAAGGGGATCGGGCTCGCTATCGAGATCGATTCTCGCCACGGCTTCTCCCTCATCGGCGAGGTCGCTCTCCCAACTACCCTCGAACATCAGCCGCTCTGAGGTCTGGCGCCGGCGCAGCCGGTCGATCACGCGATTGCGCGCCACCGTGAACAGCCAGGCCGCCGGTGACTGGGGCACGCCGGCGGCGGGCCAGCGCTCGAGTGCGAGCGCGAACGCCTCCTGGAGCGCGTCTTCGGCGAGCTCGAAGTCCCGGAAGCCCCGCACGAGCGCCGCCAGCACCTGCGTGCGGTGTTCGCGAAACGCCTCCTCGGCGGCGCGCGTGGCCGCGTCCTGGCTGGCTGCTGGCACCCGTGAAAAGCTACTCGGCGTGATCGTCCGCCGGGCACATGTCGCTGACCTGACCGACGCGGCCCGTACGGTGGCGGTCGTCGCCCCCGAGGGATTCCTGGGCGCCCAGCCGCCGGTCGACATCGAGCAGCGCGCGGCGCGCTTCCGGGAGATCGTCGAACGCGGCGAGCCGGCCGCGTTCTGGGTTCTCGAAGACGACGATGGCCTCCAGGTCGGGCATGCCGCGGTGGAGGAGGTCACGCCCGGGGTCCTCACGGTCGGCATGGCGATCCTCCCCGATGCCCGCGGGCGCGGTGGCGGGCGGGCACTGCTGGCCGCCGTCCAGGAGCACGCCCGCGCGAGCGGCGCGCACAAGATCTCGCTCGAGGTCTGGATCGACAACGCGCGCGCGATCGCGCTCTACGCCGCCGCCGGGTTCGAGGTCGAGGGGATGCGGCGCGATCACTACCGCCGGCACGACGGGAGCCTCCGGAGCACGCTGATCATGGCTTGGCGGGTCAAACCGGCGACTTAGTGCCAGACAAACGTGGTCATCGCGTTGTTCGGCAGCGAGTACGTGAAGTAGCGACCACCCTCGTCGACGGCGAAGGTGATCGGGACCGCCGAGTTGTTGTTGTAGACGACGAGGACGTACGACCCGTCGGGGTTCTGGAAGGCCACGTCGTCGAGGCCCGCGCTGACCGTCTCGATGCCCGAGCCGTTGAGGCCATAGGTGACCGTGCTGGGCGAGTCGATCCTCGTGGCGCCCGGCTGGACGAAGTCGCTTACCTGGCCCAGCTGGTAATACTCGGGGCGCAGGGTCACGGCCTGCGTCGCCTCGTTGATCGTGACCGGGCCGGTGCACCCGGGGCAGGAGTTGCCGGCCTGGATCGGGCCGTCGTTCGGGTCGAGGGCAACGCTCCACACGGACACGGCGCTGGCCCAGTTCCGTAGCGAGGAGATCAGGAACTCCGGCGTCCCGAACCCCCGGATCTCGGGGGAGCACTCGTCGACGAGCTGGTCCAGCCCGGGCGTGGCGGCATGCTGCTGGGTCATCGCAGTTGGCGAGCCGAAGTAACAGTGCCAGGAGATCCCCGCCAGATCGGCGGCCGCGGGCCCGGAGGCGAGTGCACCGGCGTAGGCCGCGGAGCTCCAGCTCAGATCGTTGCCGTAGATCTTCGGCTGAAGACCGGCGCTCTGGAGCGCCGGCGCCAGGTTCTGCGTGATGAACTGGGCCTCGTCGGACTCGGGGAAATCCATGCCCGGGTAGGCGGTCGCGCCGCCCTGGCCCGAGCTGGGCTCGTTCTGCGGTGCGATCGCGGTGATCGGCACCCCCTGGGCCTGATAGGCCTGGATGAACTTGACGATGTAGTTCGCGAACGTGCCGTAGTTGGCGGTCTGCAGCATGTTCTGGCCATCCGGGTTGTCGAGCGTGCTCTCGGTCTTCATCCACGCCGGGGGGCTCCAGGGGTTGGCGAAGACCTCGAGCGCGGGATTGATCGAAAGCGCCTGCTGCAGCGTGGGAATGATGTAGGACTCGTCGTGCGCGATCGAGAAGTCCGACAGCGTCGGGTCAGATCCACCGGGCGGGTTGTCGTCGTAGCTATAAGGCGGCGTCACGGTCATCGCGCCCGGCGCCCCGATGCCCACGCGCAGGAAGTTCAGATGGATGGCCGGCAGCCCGAGCGAGTTCGCGGTCCCGGGCTCGCCGAACAGCGCCTGCAGAAGCGCGAGTCGGCTGGTCGGCGAGAGCTCGTCGTAGATCAGCCAGGCCGAGCTGTCGGTGAGCGCCGCGCCGACCCCGGTGAACTGCTGGTAGCGGAGGAGCGGATTGACGTTGATCACGGGCAGGCCCTGGGGTACGAGCGTCGAGATCGCCCGCCCGGGCTGAGTCGAGAGCTCCTGTGAGAACCCCGTGTCGGTCTGAACGACCTGGACGCCCGCGGTCGACAGGGTCGCGATGTTTCCACTCAAGCCATTGAGGGCGCCGATCTCGTTGCGCAGGCGACTGATCCGGGCGCCGGCGTTGCCGAGCTCCGAGACCAGGGTTCCGCTACTCACGATCGGTAGGCCCCGATGGCCGCGGGCCAGCGTCTGGACCGTCGCGTAGTCGTCGAGCGCGGTCTTCAGCTGCGTGCGGACTTTCTGCTCGGAGCGGAGCTCCGGCTGCACGGAATCCGACACGAGGCTCGAGACCCCGCTCCCCACCGTCGCGAGCTGCGCGCTGCTCAGCAGGCTCGGGCTCAGGTTCAGCGACGAGACCGACGCGGGCCGGTTGTTCACGACGGCTCGCCACCCCGCGCTTGTCAGGGTTGGACCGGTTTTAGTCGATCGAAGGGGGCTCTTGACGAACACCTTGACCTTGATCCCGGCGACGTTCGCGAGGGCGGGCCCCGCGATACGGAACACGACCTGGTCGCCGTCGCGGATCACCCCGTATTGACCGCCGCTGAACGTCCGCAGAACGTGCTCCGTGCTGAACACGTCGACCGAGGCGCGCCGGACGGTCACGCGCTTACCGTGGCGTACGAGCATGGAGAAGGCCGCCGGACTGAATCCGCCGCCCTGCGCGGCCAGCCCACTCGGCGTCTGCGTCACGGTGCTCGGCTCGAGGACCAGCGCCAGCAGTGCGTTCTTGAGGGCGCCCTGGCCGAGGTAACGCTCGACGTCCCCGGCGAAGTCGACGGTCACGATCAGTCCCAGCGAGGGGTCGCTGGCCGCTGTGACCGACCTCATCGTGATCGCATCGCGCTCGGCTGCCGTCAGTCCCGGCCGCTTGACCGCCACCGATTGGGCCTGGGCGACGATGCCGGCCTGGGCCGGCGCGGACACCACCGCGCCGCCAATCGCAGCCACCATCACGGCCAAAATCAGGGAACGACCCCTGCGGAACATCGATACCTCCAAAACTTGCTGAAGCGCCCTGGTCCCGTCGGATCACAACGCCCGAGCAAGCCGAAAGTTCCGGCAGCCTCCCCTCCCGACCAAGGGCCGTTAATAAGGCTTTCCACCGGGACCCAGGGGCAACTACCCTTTGAGACGACAGCGACGAACGGAGAGACGAGATGAGCAACAAGCTGCGCGAGGTCGAGGCGCTCGGCCAGTCGATCTGGTTGGACAACATCAGTCGGCAGCTGATCGAGGACGGGATCCTCGGCGGTCTGATCGAGAACGACGGGATCAGCGGCGTGACCTCGAACCCAACGATTTTCGAGAAGGCGATGGGGCATTCGGACCGCTACGACGACCTGTTCCGCGAGACGCTCGAGGAGACGCGCGATCCCCAGCGGGTTTTCGAGCTGGTGGCCTACCACGACATCCGAGACGCCGCCGATCTCCTCCGTCCGATCTTCGACCGTACCAAGGGCCAGGACGGATATGTGTCCTTCGAGGTGCCCGCGTCCTTGGGCTACGAGACGACCGCGACGATCGAGGCAGCCGTGCGCTACAAGGCCGACATCGATCGACCGAATGTGCTGATCAAAGTGCCGGGAACCACCGAGGGCGTCCGCGCGTTCGAGGAGCTCACCGCGCTCGGCGTCAACGTCAACGTCACGCTGCTGTTCGCGGTCGCGCGCTACGAGGACATCGCGGAGGCCTTCCTACTCGGTCTCGAGCGTCGAGTTGACGCCGGCGAGTCGATCGAGGCGGCCGCGTCGGTGGCGAGCTTCTTCGTCTCGCGCGTAGATACCAAGGTTGACAAGGCGCTCGAAGGGACCAGCCGCGAGGACCTGCGCGGCAAGGCGGCCGTGGCCAACGCCAAGATCGCCTACGAGTCCTTCCAGCGGATCTTCAGCGGTCCGCGCTGGGAGGCATTGGCCGCCAAGGGCGCCCGCGTGCAGCGTCCGTTGTGGGCCTCAACCTCGACCAAGAACCCCGAGTACTCGGATGTTCTGTACGTCGACGACCTAATCGGCCCAGACACCGTCAACACGATGCCCGATCAGACGATCGATGCGGCCCGCGACCACGCGACGGCCGAGCGCACCGTCGACAAGGACGTCGAGCAGGCCCACCAGGAGATCAGCGACATCAAGGCCGCCGGCGTCGACTTCGACAACATCGTGGAGCACGAGCTGGTCGACGAGGGCGTGAAGTCGTTCGGCGCCTCCTACGACTCGCTGATCAAGACGATCGAGGACAAGGCCTCCCAGCTGGTGGCCGCCGGCTGATCGTCTTCGACATTGCGCTACGTAGTCGTCGGCGGGGGGATTCTCGGCCTGGCAACCGCGCGTCAGCTCGTGACGTCGGAGCCCGGCGCTGAGGTGGTGGTTCTGGAGCGGGAGTCGACCTTAGCCCAGCACCAGACCTCCCACAACAGCGGCGTAGTCCACGCCGGGATCTATTACGCCCCCGGTTCGCTCAAGGCGAGGTTGTGCCGGCGGGGCCTCGGGCTGCTGCGCAGCTACTGCGCCGAGCGCGGGCTCCCCTACGAGGCCTGCGGCAAGGTGGTGGTGGCGGTCGACGAGCGCGAGGTCGAGCCGCTGCGCCGCCTCGAGGAGCGGGCGACCGCGAACGGCGTGCCGGGTCTGAGATGGGTCGAGGGCAGCCGGCTCGAGTCGGTCGAGCCGTACGTGCAGGGCGTCGCGGGGCTTCACTCGCCTGAGACCGCGATCGCCGACTTTGCTGCAGTGGCCCGTGCGTTCGCGGGGGACGTGACCGCCGCCGGGGGCCAGATCAGGACAGGCGCTGCCGTGGCCCGGGTAGGCCAGAACGGAACGCGTGCAAGCGTCGAGCTGGCCGACGGGTCGCGCATCGACGGCGATCGGGTGATCGTGTGCGCCGGCCTGCAATCCGACCGCCTGGCGATCGCGTCCGGTGAGCCGGCCGAGCCGCGGATCGTCCCGTTCCGGGGCGAGTACTGGCAGCTGAAGCCCGAGCGAGCGCATCTCGTACGGGGTCTGATCTATCCGGTTCCCGATCCCGCTCTGCCCTTCCTCGGCGTCCACCTGACCCGCAAGATCGGCGGTGCCGTCCTGCTCGGTCCGAACGCGATCCTGTCCACCGCACGTCACGCCTATGAGCACCGGCGGTTCGTCCCGCGCGACGCGTACGACGCGATCAGCTGGCCCGGCACGCAGCGCATGCTCCGTCGGCATTGGCGGGCTGGGGTGGGGGAGATCATCCGCTCCGCGTCCAAGCGGCAGTTCGTACGCGAGGTTGCCCGATACGTGCCCGCCGTAGGAGCCGACGACGTGCTGCCGGCTCCGGCTGGGGTCCGGGCGCAGGCGATCGACCGTGACGGATCGCTCGTCGACGACTTCCGCCTGGGCGTCAGCGGCAACGTCGTCTGGGTGCGCAATGCGCCCTCACCGGCCGCGACCTCGTCGCTGGCCATCGCCGAGGAGCTCCTGGCACGGGTTTCGCGAGCCTGAGCGTGCCCGTCAGGCGAGGCGGCCGGGCGAGGCGAACGCCGCCTGGAGCGCGCGACGGACCTGCTCGACGGTGACCACGCCGCGCAGCATGCCCTCGCCGTCGACGGCCATCAGCGCTCCCAGCCGACCGAGCGACTCCGAGGAGAGCAGTTCGGTGATCGGCCTGTCCTCCTGCACCCGCCAGCCACCGTTCTGCTCGGGCTCGAGCACCGACTCGATCGACACCCAGCCCTCGCCGTGATCCTGCGCCGTGGTCAGGCGCTCCTGGCGGGCGATCCCGAGGAACCGGCCGGCGGCGTCGATCACCGGAAACCAGGACCAGCCGTAGCGCAGGAAGAACTCATCGAGGGCCTGTCCGACCGGGGTCTCGCCCGGGATCGCCACCGGCTGGCGGTCCATGATGTCGGCCACCCGCACCCCCTCGATCCGCGCGTTGAGGGCGGTCTGGGCGAGCGCGGCACGCGCCGATTGGTAGAGCAGGAACGAGATCGCGATCAGCCACAGCCCGGTGAAGCTCCGGTACGCGATCAACAGCCACACGCCGAGCCCGGACAGGAGGAGCGCGAAGCCCTGGCCGAGCTTCGCCGCGGTTCGCGTGCCGCGCTGCTTGTCGCCGGTCACCTTCCACACGATCGCCCGGGTGATCCGGCCGCCGTCGAGCGGGAACGCGGGCACCAGATTGAACACCAGCAACAGAACGTTCCAGAACAGCAGCCAGCTGAGCGAGAGCAGGACCGGCGTGATCGTCACCGTGTCATCGAGCTTCGCGGCGTGGATCAGCCGGTGGGGTCCGACGATCGCGAGATCGACACCGAGGCAAACCAGTACGAAGCAGAAGGTCGCGAGCGGCCCGGCGACGGCGATCTTGAAGTCCTCGCCCGGGGACGCCGCGTCGCGGCTCATCTCGGTCAGCCCGCCGAACAGGAACAGGTCGATCCGCCGGACCACGATTCCGTGGTGGCGCGCCACCAGCGCGTGGCCCAGCTCGTGGACCAGGAGCGAGGCGAACAGGATCAGCACCGTCACCACCGCCGTCAGGTACGCGACGCTGTCGGAGCTGTGCAGGGCCTGATGGAACTCCCCGGACAACAGGAAGATCAGCAGGAATAGGATCAGGAACCAGCTGCGAGCAACGCCGATCCGAAAACCGAACAGGTCGAGCAACTTGATCGACGGCGCGCGCTGCCACATGCTGCAATGGTCGCACAGCAAGGCGACTGCGTTTTTGACAACCGCTTAAGGAGAATCTGAAGCACGTGACGGCAGATCCAGTCGGGGAACTACGGGAACGGATGGCCGAGTTGGCCGACCTGCGCAACGTGTCGCAGCTGCTCGACTGGGACCAGCAGACGATGATGCCGCCGCGGGGTGCGCTCGGCCGGGCCGAGGCCGCGGCGACGATCCAGCGCATCAGCCACGAAATGTTCGTCTCCGATGACACCGGCCGGCTGATCGAAGCGGCCGCCGGCCGTCTCAACGGCGCCCATTCGGACTCCGACGACGCCGCGCTGATACGGGTGGTCCGGAGGCGCTGGGATAAGGCGCGACGGGTTCCGGGCCAACTTGCCGCCGACATGGCGCGCGCCGGGTCCGTCGGCCAGCAGGCGTGGATCGAGGCGCGTCGGGAATCTGATTTCGCCTCCTTCATGCCCTACCTGGAGCGCAACTTCGAACTCGTGCGACGCTACATCGACTGCTTCGACGATTTCGAATGTGCCTATGACCCGCTGCTGGACGACTTCGAGCCCGGTGCGCGGACGGCCGAAGTGGGCCGGCTGTTCGACGAGCTCAAGGCGGAGGTCCGTGGCCTGATCTCGACTGTGGGAGAGCACTCCGATCGCGTCGACGACTCGTGTCTGCACGGTCACTTCCCGGTCGCGCACCAGCGCGAGCTCGTCATGTGGCTGCTCGAGCTCATGGGCTTCGACCGGTCCAGCTGGCGCATCGACGACGCCGTGCACCCGTTCGCGGCCGGGTTCGGCAACCACGACGTGCGCATCACCACGCGCTGGGATGAGAGCTTCCTGCCGACGTCGATGTACGGCGCAATGCACGAATGCGGCCACGGCCTGTATGAGGAGGGCGTGGCGCAGTCACTCCAGCGCACGCCGCTCGGTCACCCGGAATCGCTCGGCTTGCACGAGTCGCAGAGCCGCCTGTGGGAGAACATGGTGGGACGCAGCCGCCCGTTCTGTGGCGTGCTTGCGCCGCGAATTTCGCAAACGTTTGCCGCGTCCATTGGCGCGCTTGACGCCGACACATTGTTCCGAGCGGTCAACAAGGTGACGCCCTCGCTTATTCGTGTGGAGGCCGACGAGTTGACCTACAACCTGCACATCATCGTGCGCTTCGAGCTTGAGCAGGAACTGGTCGAAGGGCGGCTGGCCATCCGTGACCTGCCGGAGGCATGGAACGCCCGCTACAAGGAGTACCTCGCCCTCGACGTGCCGGACGATGCGCACGGCGTGCTCCAGGACGTCCATTGGGCCTCGGGGCTGATCGGTTACTTCCCCACCTACGCCCTGGGGAACCTGATCGCGGGACAACTGTTCGAGCGCGCGGACGCGGACGTGCCCACGCTCGACGACGAGCTCGCGGCCGGTCAGCTGCACGGCCTACGCGAGTGGCTGCGCGAACACGTTCACCGGTACGGCGCCAAGTTCTCCACCACGGAGCTGTTGCGACGGGAGGTGGGCGGACCCATCGCCGTCGGTCCCTTCGCTTCCTACCTCAAGCGCAAGCTCAGCCGGGTCTACGACCTGGACCTCGACTGACCGCGGCCGCCCTTCCTGGTTCCAGCTGCCGCAAGGTGCCCGTCGGGTGAGGGGCGCTACCGTGCCTGACCTAAGGGCCCACGGACCCTAAACCAAGAAGGAGATGACCCGTGAGTGATTCGCCTGTACGAGTTGCCGTTACCGGTGCGGCCGGCCAGATCGGCTACGCGATCCTGTTTCGCATCGCCAGCGGCCAGCTGCTCGGAGCCGACACCCCCGTTCACCTTTCGCTACTCGAGATTCCCGACGCGCTGAAGGCGGTCGAGGGAACCGCGATGGAGCTCGACGACTGCGCGTTCCCGCTCCTAGCCGGGGTGGAGATCAGCGATGATCCGAACCGGGCCTTTGACGGCGCGAACGTAGCGCTCCTGATTGGTGCGCGACCGCGTACGAAGGGGATGGAGCGCAGTGACCTGCTGGAGGCAAACGGCGGCATCTTCAAGCCTCAAGGGAAGGCCCTCAACGACCACGCCGCGTCCGACATCAAGGTCCTGGTAGTCGGCAACCCGGCGAACACGAACTGTCTGATCGCCAAGGAGAACGCTCCCGACATCCCGGCCGAGCGCTTCACCTCGATGATGCGCCTCGATCACAATCGCGCGATCGCCCAGCTTGCCGGGAAGGTGAACGCCGCGGTGGCCGACGTGAGCAACATGTCGGTGTGGGGCAATCACTCGCCCACCCAGTACCCCGATATCTTCCACGCCAAGGTGAAGGGCCAGAAAGCCGCCGAGGTCGTGGGCGATCAGGACTGGGTGGAGAACGACTTCCTACCGACAGTGCAGAAGCGCGGCACCGCGGTGATCGAGGCACGTGGAGCATCGAGCGCCGCGTCCGCTGCCAACGCCGCCATCGACCACGTGCGCGACTGGGTGCTCGGCACGCGCGAGGGTGATTGGGTTTCGATGGGAATCCCCTCAGACGGCTCGTACGGTGTCGACGAGGGAGTGATCTGCGGCTTCCCCGTCACCTGCTCGGGCGGCTCGTATCAGGTGGTCGAAGGACTCGACCTCGACGACTTCTCGCGCTCGAAGATCGACGCGAGTGTCAAAGAGCTGAAGGAGGAGCGCGACACGATCAGCCGGCTCGAGCTGGTCTGACCGTAGTGTGGACGCCGCCTCGCACCCTCTCGGGCGAGGCGGCGTTCGGGGGATGGTGGTTCAGGGCGGGTGGGTGGAACCTCACCTAGCCGGCGGGGTGCCAGCCCTGGCCTTCGCGCCTCACCTGTCCGTCGGTGGCCAGCCGCGGCATGACCCGGTACAGGTAGTTGGGCTCGATGCCCATCTTCTCCGCGATCTGCGGAATCGTGATACCGGGGGTGCTGCGAACAAGCTCGAGTGCCTGATTCGCGCGCGTGCCACTGCGGCTGCGGCCGCGTGGCCTGCCGGGACGCCGCGCCGCGGCCCGGCGGCGCGTTGGCTGCGCCGTGGCCGCAGCTCGCGGGCGACCGGGTCGCCGCCGGCCGCCGACGAGGGCGGTGCGAGCGGCCTCGAGTCGGGACACCTCTTCCTTCAGCTCGCGCAGACGGTCATCGATGTCCTTCACGGTGCTATCGACAAAGCCAGCCAAATTGAACACTCCCTCTGTGGAAGAACGATTGCGCTTGCCGCACAAGATACATGCAGTGACTGACGTAAGGATAGGACGGTTGATTTGTTGCGCGGCGGCGGTGCAGATCCGACGGTCAGCCGCGCTCCAAAAGTGCCTTGAGGCGAGCCAGTGAATTGTTCGCCTCACGTTCGGAGGTGGCGCCGACAATGAACCGGCTGGCTACGTTTCCGAGCTTTCCACCGGGTGGTGCGAACGTGTTCGTGTAGTCGAATCGGGTCGGTCCGTTGCCGTCTCCCGACAGCTCATACCGAATGGTGGCGAGCGAGTGCGCGGGGCCGTGTCCTTCCCATTCGGCGTGAAGCGGAGACTTCAGCGCGGTAAGCGTCCAGTGCACGTGGAAGGACACGCCGCGGACGTGCAGCACCTGCTCCATTGTGGAGCCCTTGCGCAGGGGAGAGTCGGACACGTCCCGAACCGAGCGGTGAATCGTGACCCAATCCTTTAAGCGGTTGGGATCCATGATGGTGTCCCACACGCGCTCGATCGGCGCTTCGATGTCGATCTGTGCATGGACCGTACTCACGACGCGCAGACACTAACGGCCCGGTTGCGTAGAGCGTCCCGGCAAGCGCCACGCGCATCCTCCCGGGCCCCCGGTAGCAGGTCGCAGGACCTACCGTCGGCGGGGCTCGCGAAAGGTCCGGAAATTGCGCGACGTTTATCCCGGCCAGGAAAAGTTCCCGCTTTTTGCAGGTATTTCGTCAGATGTGAAGTTCTTGCGATTTCCGGAATTCGACGTTGCACGAGGGGGGAGAAGTCGGCTTTGATGGCCGCCGATGACGCGGAGCTTTCTGTAGGAGGACTGGGGCGTGATGAACGGCCGGGCAAGAGCAACAAAGATCAGCTGCGAGGACTGCTTCTTCCGTGCGCACATGCTGTGCGCGGTGACGGACTCGGCCCCGTGCGCCACCTACCGCCCCAACCACCCAGACGGGCTGCGCCCGCCGCAGCAGCTGCAGTTCGTGTTCCGTCAGGACCGCCGCCTCCAGGTCGCGTGGGCATTCCCGTCGGCCAGCGAGCAGCGCGCGCTGCACGCGGGCCTGTAATGTTCCGGGCATGTACTGGCCGCTGATCGGCGGATTCATCTTTGTGGTTCTCCTCACGGTGCTGATCGGCTGGTGGATCGACGCCTCGCGCCAGAACGACGGCGATCGGCACTGACTCCCGCGTGCAGCGGCTGCCGACCAGGCTTTCGGGCCCGGTTCTGCTCCAGCCGGTCGTGCATGGCGACGCTCGCGGCTTCTTTCTAGAGACCTACCGGCGCTCCACATTTGCCGAGCTGGGCGTCGTGGACGAGTTCGTCCAGGACAATCAATCTCGCTCGCGCGCCGGCGTCCTACGCGGGATGCACTTCCAGCCCGGGATGGCCAAGCTGCTGCGATGCGCGCGCGGCTCGATCTACGACGTGCTCGTCGATCTCCGGCGGGGCTCGCCGACATTCGGTCAGTGGGAAGGCTTCGAGCTGGGCGAGGAGAACCACCACCTCCTGTATTGCCCGGACGGCTTCGCCCACGGTTTCTGTGTGGTGAGCGACGTGGCGGACGTGGTGTACAAGACGTCCGCCTACTACGACCAGGACCTGGAGGGCGGCTTCGCCTACGACGACCCGGCGGTGGGGATCGAGTGGCCGGACGGCCTGGAGCTGGTCGTCTCCGCGCGCGACGCGGGCGCGCCCTCGCTGGCGCAACTCGCCGACTCGCTTCCCTTCGAGTACAGATGACCGGCATCGCGTCGAGTCATGCGATCGGCGGGGCCAGGGTCGTCTCTTCGCTCGAGCGGCTGGGAGTGGAGCTCGTGTTCGGGCTGCCCGGCGTGCACAACCTTCCGATCTGGAAGGCACTGTCGGGGTCACCCATCCGCTTGGTCGGCGTCCGTCACGAGCAGACCGCCGTATACGCCGCCGACGGTTACGCGCGGGCGACTGGACGGCTCGGCGTGGCGGTGGTGACCACCGGTCCAGGAGCGGCCAACACGCTCGGGGCGACCGGCGAGGCAATGGCGGCGGCGTCGCCTGTCCTGGTGATCGCCACAGACACCGCCACCTCGCTGCGACGCGAGGGCGTCTACCGCGGCACCCTGCACGAGACGCGCGATCAGACCGCGATGTTCGTCCCAGTCACGAAGGAGGCGCGGTCGCTGGCCGATGCGGAGCAGATCGCCGCCGCCGTGCTCGAGTCGGGCGCACGTGCACTGACTGCGCCGACCGGGCCGGTGTACCTCGGGGTGCCCACCGACCTTCTCTCCAAGGAGGTGTCCGAGCGCGAGGGGGCGCCTGCTCCGCAGGCCGCGGAGACCGGAGCACCGGTGTCACCCGCCACGCTTGAACGGGCGTCCGAGCTGCTGGCCGAGGCGGCGCGGCCGGTGATCTGGGCCGGCGGCGGAGCGCTGCGCGCCGGCGCCGGCTCGCTGGTGGGCGAGCTCGCCGTGAAACTGGCCGCGCCGGTCCTCACGACCTTCATGGGCCGAGGCCTGCTCCCGCCCGAGCATCCATGCGCCGTCGCCGGCCCGGCCCACGCGCCGGAGGTGGGAGCCCTCTGGGACGAGGCGGACCTGGTGCTGGCCATCGGCTCCGACTTCGACGGCACGAACACGCAGAATTGGCAGATGCCCGCTCCCCCCACATTGATCGCCATCAACGTCGACGAGGCGGACGCGAGCAAGAGCTACCCCGTGGATCTCACCCTGGTCGGTGACGCGCGAGCGGTGCTCGAGGAACTCGTGCCGCGCGTCCGCCCGCGCGACGGCCTGGCCGCGCTCGAGCAGCGTCTGAGCGCGATCGGGGCGGCGGTCGCCAGCTGGGTGAACCAGGACGACGAGCAGGCCGCGCGGTTCCTCGGGATCGTTCACCGTGCGCTCACGCCCGAGACGGTGGTGGTGACCGACATGTGCATTCCGGGCTATTGGCTCGCCGGTTACTGGCAGGCGCCTCGTCCGCGCAAGCTGGGTTATCCGCTGGGCTGGGGGACGCTCGGGTTCGGGTTTCCCGCCGCGCTGGGAGCGGCACTGGCCGGCGCCGGGCCAACTGTCTGCGTCTGCGGTGACGGTGGCTTCATGTACGCGTGCGGTGAGCTCGCCACCGTCGTGCAGGAGCACATCCCCCTGACCGTCGTGGTCGTCGACGACGGGGGTTACGGGATGCTTCGCTTCGACCAGGAACTGGCCGGAGAGGAGCCGTTCGGGGTCGATCTGGTGACTCCCGACTTCGTGGCGCTGGCGGCGTCCTTCGGTTTGCCGGCAACCGTCATCGACGGGTTCGGCCCGGAGTTCGAGCGGACGCTGCGTGCCTCGGTCGCCGGCGGCGAGCCGAACATGATCGTGGTGCGCGCCTCGCTGAAGCCTCCGCCCACGACGTCCCCGCGCTGGTATCGCAAGCGCTGAGCGAAGCGTCCAGAGTGACGCTCCGCGTTCAGGTAAGAGGCGCGCGCGGCCGATCGGTGCTCCGTGAATCCGTCGGTGCCTCCGCCCGGCTTCGTACCGCCTCCCGCCGAGGCAGCAGTGAGTGCACGGCCGCTGCCCGCCCCACCGGCCCGCCGTCGCCGCCCCAGTCCCAGCAAGCTGCTCGCCGCCGGCCTCGGGCTCGTCGCGCTCCTGACCGTGGCGCTCGTGCTGCTGGGCTTGTCAGGTAACCAGGCCATCGACCCGATCGCGCAAGCCGCAACGGTCTCCTCCAACGCACCCGGATACAAGATGAACCTGAGTGTCGTCGTGACCTCGTCGCAGCTGAGCGCTCCGATCTCGGCGTCGGCGCGCGCGGTGGTCGACCCGCCTGCCCATGCCGCCTCGATGACCGTCGGGATCGACTCCTCGCAACTGGGGCAAGCTGACCAGGGGCTCGGGAGCGGCAGGGTGCAGATGAGGATGGTGCTGGTCGGTCAGGACATGTATATGAGGTTCCCCCGGGCCATGCTTACCGCGCTGCCAGGTCTGGGCGGCAAGCCATGGGTCGAGATCAACGTGGCCAATGCGGCCCACGTTTCCGGTCTTTCCTCGCTCGGTGATAACCCGGCCATGAGCGATCCACAGGCGGTGCTCCAAGAGCTCCAATCCGTCGCTAACGGTGTCGTCGACGAGGGCCACCAGCGGGTGGACGGCGTGCTAAGCACCCACTACGCCGCCACGGTGAGCCTCGATCGCCTCTACGGGAAACTGACATCGCTTGACAAAGCGGTGCTCCAGCAGATCATCCCGGGCCAGGACGTCCCGATCGACGTGTGGATCGACGCTCACAACCTGGTGCGGCGGGTCGTAATGACGCTCACGATCGACGTCCCGAACGGTCCCTCCATGCAGGAGACCGCGACCGCCGACATCACCGACTACGGGCCCCAGCCCCGCCCCACCCCGCCGCCGGCCGACCAGGTGACAGACGCGAGCAGCCTCGTCGCCGGCCTGCCCAGCTGACGCGCTCTACGATCACGCGTCGTGACTGAGCTCGCGACCGAGCGCCTGCTGCTCAGGCAGTGGCGCGATGATGACCGCGCGCCGTTCGCGGCGCTGAACGCGGATCCCGAGGTGATGCGTTACTTCTCGAAGCGGCTGACCAGCGAGGAGAGCGACGGTCTGGCCGCCTACATATGGGGGATCATCGACCGGCAGGGGTGGGGGCTGTGGGCCGTGGAGGTACACGGCGGCGCGCCCTTTATCGGTTTCGTCGGGCTGGGCGCGCCAGGCTTCGAGACGCACTTCACCCCGGCCATCGAGGTCGGGTGGCGGCTTCACCGCGATCACTGGGGCCGCGGCTACGCCACCGAGGCGGCCGTCGCCGCGCTCACCTTCGCCTTCGAGGAGTTGAACCTTCCAGAGGTGGTGTCGTTTACCACCGTCGGCAACGAACGCTCCCGCCGCGTGATGGAACGCCTCGGTATGAGCCGCGATCCCGGCGACGACTTCGACCATCCATCCGTCCCTGAGGGGCCGCTGCGCCCGCACGTCCTATACCGGATACGCCCCGAGCAGTGGCGAGCCGCGCGATCGCGAACCGGCGATCACCTGGAGTCCCAGCCACTACAGTGAGCGCCACACCGAGAGAGGAGGCGCGTGCGGATCACCGTGCTGGGCAAGTCCCCCGCGTGGCAGGACGCGGGCGGAGCGTGCAGTGGATACCTGGTCGAGGAGGGCGATTTCGCGCTCCTGCTCGACTGCGGCAACGGTGTGTTCTCCAAGCTCCGACGCCACCGCGACTACGTCGACGTCGACGCGGTGCTGATCAGTCACCTGCACGCCGACCACTTCCTCGACCTGGTGCCGTTCAGCTACGCGCTCATGTACGCGCCGCGCCAGCAGCCGGTGGCGGTGGGGGGCTGGCCAGGCACCAGCTCGCCGGCCCGTCCTGATCTGCACGCACCGAAGGGGGCGGGTGACATGTTCCGTCACCTGGTCGCGTGCTGGGGCGATGAGGAGCTCGTCGCGCGGGCGTTCGACCTGTCCGAGTACGACGGGCCCGACCAGCTGTCGATCGGTCCGTTCGAGGTCTCCTTCTGCGAGGTGCCGCATTACACGCGAACCTTTGCCGTGGAGATCGCCGTACGCGGCACGCGACTCACCTACAGCGCCGACTGCAGCCCCAACGACGGGCTCGTCCACTTCGCGCGCGACACCGACCTGCTGCTGATCGAGGCGACGCTGCCCCGCCCCGAGCGGACCGGCATGCGCGGGCACCTGACGCCGTCGGAGGCGGGCGAGCACGGTCGGCTCGCCGGCGCTCGGCGCCTCGTACTCACCCACTTCTCCGACGAGCTCGACCCCGACTGGGCCCGGGCCGAGGCCGCCGAGACGTTCGGCCGACCGGTCGAGCTCGCGCACGAGGGCGCGGTCTACGAGTTGCCCGGCTAGGGGCCGCTGCGCGGCATCCGTGGGGCCATTCCGCCGGGCGTCCGTGCCCCGCGGGCGCACCGCAGCCTCGAGCGGGTCGCGGCCCGGGTCAGGACGGGCCCTCGCGGCCCCAAGGACGCCGCCGAAGGCGGCCCATTACCCTGCCTATTGATGTCAGAGCGCGACCTGTTCGCCAACTTCGAGCGCATGCGGCGAGAGATGGACCAGCTGTTCGGCGACGTCTTCGGCCGTGGCGGGATGCCCGGCCGGCGCGCCGGCTTCCGTCCCGCGGTCGACGTGATCTATGCCCTCGACCCGCCCCGGGCGATCGTCACGGCCGAGCTGGCCGGCATCGACCCGGCCGAGCTCGAGATCGAGATCGAGGGCCGGCGCCTGATGCTGTCCGGGACCCGGCGGCCGTCCGGGACCGAGAACGACGTCTACCAGCAGGTCGAGATCGAGCGCGGCCAGTTCCGCCGCGTCGTCGAGCTCGGGGCCGAGGTGCGGGGGCAGGAGGCCAAGGCGCTCTACGAGGACGGCATGCTGCGGATCGAGCTGCCGCTGGTACATGAACTAGATCCCCACCCACCCCATCGGGCAGTACCGATCAGCCGGTCGGGCGAAGGCGCCACGTGATCGAGGTCGGCACCGCGGAGCGCCCCGCTCGGGACGTCACGGTGGGCGCCACGCGCGAGCTGCCCCAGCGGGTTGGGGTGCTGCCGCTACGCGACACGGTCAGCTTCCCCGACATGCTGGTCCCGCTCAACATCGGCCAGCCGCGCAGCGTCGAGCTGATCAACGAGGCACTGCGGGGCGAGCGCACGATCGCGATGGTGGCCGGCCGCAACCTCGAGGCCGAGACCCCCAGCCCGGACGATCTGTACTCGGTTGGCGTGCTGGGGAGTGTGGCGCGCATGATCCGGGTGCCCGACGGCACGCTCCGGGTGCTGGTCCAGGGGGGCCAGCGCATCCGGGTGACCGACTGGGTGAGCACCGAGCCCTACCTGGTGGCCGAGATCGAGGAGGCGCCCGACATCGTCGATCACACGCCCGAGCTGGTGGCGCTGACCCGCAACGTCCAGCAGACCTTCACCGAGATCATCGAGCAGGTCCCTTACCTGCCCGAGGAGCTCCAGATCATGGTCGCCAACGTCGAGGACCCGAGCGTGCTGGCCAACCTGATCGCCGGTGCGCTGCGGATCAAGTCCGAGGAGAAGCAGGCGCTGCTCGAGGAGCTCGACGTGGCCAAGCGCCTGCGGCGCTTGTCGGAGATCCTGGCCCGTGAGCTCGAGGTGGTCGCGATTGGCTCGAAGATCCAGTCCCAGGTCCAGTCCGAGCTCGACAAGGGGCAGCGCGAGTACTTCCTGCGCCAGCAGCTCAAAGCCATCCAGGAGGAGCTCGGCGAGACCGACGAGATCCAGGCCGAGATCGGCGAGCTGCGCGGGCAGCTCGACGCGATCGAGCTGCCCGAGATCGTCCGCAAGCAGGTCGATCGCGAGCTGTCGCGGCTCGGGCGCCTCCAGCCGGCGATGGCCGAGTACGGCGTGATTCGCGCCTATCTGGAGTGGATCGCCGCGCTGCCCTGGGACACCTCGACCGAGGACAACCTGGATCTGAAGCACGCGCGCAAGGTGCTCGACGAGGACCACTACGACATCGAGCAGGTCAAGGAGCGGATCCTCGAGTTCCTCGCCGTACGGCAGCTGAAGCCGGATGCGCGCGGGTCCATACTCTGTTTCGTCGGACCGCCCGGCGTCGGGAAGACCTCGCTCGGGCGCTCGATGGCCCGCGCGCTCGGGCGCAAGTTCGAGCGGATCAGCGTGGGCGGGGTCCGCGACGAGGCCGAGATCCGCGGCCACCGCCGCACCTACATCGGGGCGCTGCCCGGCGTGATCATCCGCGCGCTGCGCGACGCCGGTGCGAACAACCCGCTGCTGATGATCGACGAGATCGACAAGATGGGGGCGGACTTCCGCGGGGATCCGTCCAGTGCGATGCTCGAGGTGCTCGACCCCGAGCAGAACCACGGGTTCCGCGACCATTACCTGGACCTCCCGTTCGACCTCTCGCACGCGATGTTCGTCACCACGGCGAACACGCTGGACACGATCCCCGGACCGCTGCGCGACCGGATGGAGGTGATCCAGCTCGCCGGCTACACCGAAGAGGAGAAGCTCCAGATCGCTCGCCGGTATCTCGTGCCGCGTCAGATGGAGCGGAACGGACTGTCCAAGGGCCGGATCGCGTTCACCGACCCCGCGCTGCGGGTGATCATCGCCGACTACACGCGCGAGGCCGGGGTGCGCCAGCTCGAGCGTGAGATCGGGTCGATCTGCCGCAAGGTCGCCCGGCAAGTCGCCGAGGGATCTGTGACGCGGAAGGTCACGATCACCGAGCCCCGCGTGCGCTCGGCGTTGGGGAAACGCAAGTTCTTCTCCGAGACGCGCCGGCGGACCTCGCGCCCCGGCGTGGCCACCGGGCTTGCCTGGACGCCGGTGGGCGGCGAGGTCCTGTTCATCGAGGCGACCGCGTTTGCGGGGGCCGGGCATCTGACGATCACGGGGCAGCTCGGCGACGTGATGCGCGAGTCGGCCCAGGCCGCCCTGTCCTACGTGCGCTCCTCAGTGGTCTCCGAGCTCGTACCCGGATTGCCCGAGGACTGGTTCGCGACGCACGACATCCACATCCACGTGCCGGCGGGCGCGACCCCCAAGGACGGCCCGAGCGCCGGTGTGGCGATGGTGGTGGCGCTGTCCTCGCTGCTGTCTGACCGCCCCGTCCGTTCGGATGTGGCGATGACCGGCGAGATCACCCTGACCGGCCAGGTGCTCCCGATCGGCGGGCTCAAGGAGAAGGCGCTGGCCGCGCAGCGGGGTGGTATCCGGACGGTGATCGCGCCGGCGCTCAACGAGCAGGACGCCGACGAGATCCCCGAGCACCTGCGCAAGGATCTCGAGTTCGTGTTCGTCTCGACGGTCGAGGACGCGCTCGAGGTTGCGCTCCAGCGCCGACCCGCGCGCCCGCGCCCGCGCGCGCTCCGGGCAGCCTGAACGCCGCGGTCTGGCCTGCCGAGATTAGGTACCCACCCAGCCGGAAACCCTTCGGTGGGCCCCGTGATTGCCGTATCCTGACATCGACGACCCCAGCCATAGGGAGACCAATGCCATCAAGACGCAAGAAGTCCATGGCGGCGCCACTGAAATCCGTGGACATCTCGAGCATCAGCAAGGCGACGCCGTACATCCAGCGCTTGGTCCAGGACGCCAAGCTGCGCGAGAACGTCCGGACCGCGTATGACTCGAGCCGGAGCGCTTACGCGCGCCTGACCAACGGCAAGCCGGCGACCAAGGTGCTTCTTGAGGACAAGAAGCTCCAGCGCGACCTGCAGCTTGCGGTGTACGCGCTGCGCGATGCAACCACCGCGCTGACCGAGGCCCCGAAGAAGCAGAAGCAGCGCAAGCGCGGAGGCTTCGTCCGCAAGCTCTTCGTCCTCAGCCTCGGTTTCGGGCTGGCCCTGGCGGGCAGCGAGAAGCTGCGCACCAAGGTGCTGGACCTGATCTTCGGCAAGGAGGAGGAGTTCGAGTACACGCCGCCGGCGGCCTCGGCCTCCACACCGCCCAGCTCACCTGTCGGGGCCGCGTAACCGGTGCGGTCGGGCTCGACCACTTAGTCCGGAGGCGCCTGAGGGCGCCTCCGGCGCGTTAAGGGGCCACTAGAATCGCCACCTTGGCCGCGGCAGCCGAATCGCGTCTCTCGTCCCCGAGGGAATTGTCCGGCGCCAAGGCGACGCGGATCGTCGAGGCGATGCGGACGAGCGTCGCCGCGCGCGGCATCGCCGGCTCGACGTTTGACGCGGTGGCCGCCGAGGCGGGTGTCTCGCGCGGCCTGCTGCACTACTACTTCGGGACGAAGGAGCGGCTGCTGATCGAGGTCGTGCGGCGCGAGGCCGAGGTCCGCACCGAGCGCCTGGAGGAGGCGATCGAGGCCGCGGGCGACGCCGACACCGTGCTCGATGCGCTCGTGCGCAGCTTCGAGGATTGGCTGGGAGACGGGCCGGCGCCGGTGATGATCTACGAGATGCTCACGCTGGCCCAGCGCAACGAGGAGATCGCCGCCGAGTTGGCGGTGCTCGGCCGGCGCACGCGATCCCATCTCGGCGAGGCGCTCGAGCGCAAGCGCGCCGCGGGCGTGCTGTCGCTGCGGGTCGCCGCGGAGCTGGCCGCGATGTTCCTCTTCGCGCTGGCCGACGGCGTGATCGTCCGGCGGCTGAGCGAGCCCGAGCTCGACATCGGCCCGCTCACCGAGCAGGCGATCGCCGCCGCCCGCGCCGTCCTGAGCTGAGACTCCGGCGTGCGCCGGCTAATCGCCCTGGGCGTCGCGGGGCTTGTGCTGCTTGTGCTCGTGGTCGCTCAGCTAGTGCTGCCCGGGATCGCGGCGGATCGCCTGCGCGATCAGCTCGCGCGCTCAGGCACGGTGCTCTCGGTGAAGGTCAGCGCGTTCCCGGCTATCGAACTGCTGTGGGGTGATGCGGACAGCGTCGTGGTGCGGCTGGGTCGATACCGGTCTGGCTCGAGCGATATCGGCGGGTCGCTCAACCGAGTCGCCGGCGTGGGCACGATCGACGCCTCGGCGCAGGAGCTCGAGTCGGGCGCCCTCACCCTGCATGACGCCGTCCTACACGAGAGTGGGAGCGAGTTGGTGGGCTCGGCGACGATCCTGGAGGCGGACCTGCGCTCGGCCGTGCCGTTCCTCCAGAACGTCGAGCCGATCGCCTCCTCGGGAGATCAGCTGATTCTGCGCGGGACGGCCAGCCTGTTCGGGCTGAGCGCCAGCGTGAACGCGGTCGTGGGGACTCAGAACGGAGCGCTTGTGCTGGCCCCGGACGTCCCGTTCGGAGCGATCGCCACGATCACGCTATTCGACGATCCGCATGTTCAGGTGCAGTCGGTCAGCGCGGTCACCACGCCCGGTGGGTTCAAGGTGAGCGCGGTGGCAAATGTGAGGTAGTTGTTATGTGGCGGACGGGGTAGGAACTTCTCATCCGCCGCCGTGTTGAACATCTCTAGTCGCACGATGATGAGCGGCCAGGCTTCACCCGACGGCGTCACGCGACGCGCAATGCTGCGAGGCGCAGCCGTGGCCGGCGCGGTGGCTCTTGTCGACCCGGCCGGTGCACTCGCGCATCCGCCGTCGCAGGGGGGCGGCTTCGCCAAGATCTTCAGCCGATCGGTGGGCTCGCTCCGGGCCGCCCGCGAGTCGAACCCGATCATCGCGCCCCAGGTCTTCTCCCTGGTCGGGGTGGAGTGGAACGGGCCGGAGGGAGCACAGATCGAGCTGCGAGCGCGGTCGGTCGGGGGTAGCTGGAGTCCGTGGGTCCCGGCCTCGGTTCGCGGCCATGGTCCCGATCGTGCGCCCGCGGGGGACGCGCAGTTCGGCGAACCCGTGTGGACCGGGCCGGCGGATCAGGTCCAGTTGCGAAGCGCTGGTGCCGTAAGCGGCGTGCGACTGCACTTCGTCGACCTTCCGGCCGATGCTGTCGGGGGCGGACCCGGCGCGGCGAGTGCGGCGCAGGCGATGCCGCTGGCGCAGCCCGTTCTCGACACCGGCCCGGGTCAGCCGCCGATCATCGCCCGCCAGGCCTGGGCGCGGGGCCAGGCTCCGCCGCGCCATCTTCCCGTGTTCGCCACGGTCAAGCTCGCGTTCGTCCACCACAGCGTGACCGCCAACGGCTACGCCCCGGGTCAGGTGCCCGGGATCCTGATGTCGATCTTCGCGTACCACGTCTACGTCCGCGACTACTGGGACATCGCCTACAACTTCGCGGTCGACGCCTTCGGCCGGATTTGGGAGGCACGCGCGGGCGGCATCGACCAGCCGGTCATGGGCGCCCACGCCGGCGGCTATAACGCCGAGTCGACCGGCATGGTCGTCCTGGGCAACTTCACGGATGTAGTCCCCTCACCGGCCGCGCTCGGCGCGCTCGAGCACGCCCTGGCATGGAAGCTCTCGCTCCACGGCGTGCCGACGCTCGGTCGGGTCACCGTCGAGGTCGATCCGTCCGGCGCGGCGTACACCGCGTTCGCGCCGGGCTCTCACGTGTCGCTGCCGCGCGTGGCCGGTCACCGCGACGGCGATACGACCAGCTGTCCCGGCAACGCGTTCTACGCGCGGCTGCCGTCGATGCGGCCCCAGATCGCGGGGCTCGTCGGGACGCCCGCGAGACTGAGGATCTACACGGCGCCGGCGGCGCCGGTCAGCGCCGGCGCAACCGCGACCATCGGTGGCCTGCTCACGGATCTCTCGGGCGCTGGCCTCGTGAGAGAACCAATTGAGCTCCAGTCGGTGGGGGTGCACGGCGTCGCGACCACGATCGCGACCACGACGACCGACGGCAACGGCGCCTGGAGCTTCACCCTCACCCCGGCGCAGAACGTGATGTTGCGCGCCCTGCACCAGCAGTCCCCGGCCGCCGTGTCCGACGTGGTCGCATTGTCGGTGGCACCGGTGCTGACGGTGAGCCTAGTTTCCTCGTCGCCGGTGGCGGTCACCGGCACGGTCTCGCCGGCCGGTCCGCCCGTGATCGTCGACCTGTACCGCGTGGTTGGCGGACGGCGGCATCTGTTGGCGAGCAGGCACGCGTCCGGGGCCTCCGGTGCCTTCGCCGTCGGGTTCGGGTCCCGCAAGCCGGGCTCGTATGTGGTGCTCGCGCGTACCACGGCGACTGCCCGCTACGTTGCCGGCGCCTCGCAGGGGCTGCCGATCACGTTGGCCTAAGGGTTTCAGGGCCCGCGCGGCGCGCGGCCGCGAGCCCGCGAGCGCTCGACCTGCAAAACGGCACATACCGCCCCGTCCACGCGAGCCTTGCGCGCTTGTTCACGTCGCACATGCAAAAGCGCGCACCCGTCCGGCGAGATCGGCGAGCCGCGCACTCATGCAGGTCCGGCGGGGCGGCCGCCGGCTCCTCAGGTGGCGCCCTGGCGGGCGAGGGCAAGTTCAGCCATGACCGTCGGACGCTGGTTATCGATCTGCAGCCGGGCCTCGAGGATCGGTACGGCGGCGGTCGGGTCCCCGCTCAGGCGCAGCGCCCGGCCGAGGTCGTATAGCGCGTAGGCGTAGGTCAGGCACATGGTGCTGTCGGGGTCCACGCACGCGCTGACACGCTCGCCGGTGGCGGCCATCGCCCGCTTCAGGATCGGGACCGCGGCCGTGTACTGGCCGCTCGTGAGCAGATCGTGCCCCTGTGACTCGAGCTGCGCGGCGAGCGTGAGCGACACCGGGGTCGGAGGCGGCGTGGGCGCTTGTGGGGTGGCTGTCGTGGTGGTGGTGGCGGAGGTGGTGGAGGTGGTGGTGGTGAGGTAGCGTGGGTGCTGGTCGTGCCGTGGGTGGTGGTCGTGGCCGTCGCCGGCCTGGACGGTTGCCGTTGGGCAACGCGTTCGTGTCGTGGACTGCTGCCGGCCCCGAGCCCGGTCGCGGTCAGCACGATCGCGACCACGACGACGATCGCGAAGACGAGCGCCGCCGGGGCGAGCAGGCGCTTCGGCCGGAGAACCGCGAGGAGGAGTCCTTCGCGGGGTGACGCTCGGTAGCGGCGGACCCGGGTCCAGTCGTGTTCGGCCGGTGACGGTTCGGCCGCGACGGTCGGAATCGCCGGGAGGGGATTGGCGCGGGGCGGGACGGCGCGGGTCGGCCGCGTCCGGACGGGCTGGGAGCGGACGGGCTGGGTGCGGACGGGCTCGGCGTTCGGCCGGGGGGCCGGGGCGGGCGCGGCGGTCGGATTGGGGGTCGGTTCCGGGGCGGGCGCCGCGGCCGGGGCCGCGGTCGGGGCCGCGGTCGGCTCGGGGGGCCGGACGAGACGGACACCCGGCTCACGACCCCCGGCCACGCGGCAGCGCTGGATGGCGATCCCGGACAGCTCCAGCTCGGCCACGATGCTGGCCGGGAACTCCACGCCGGCCTGGCGCAGCTCGGAGAAGCTCACCGGTCTGCCCGCGGCGGTGCGCAACGCGTTGAGCACCAGCGCTTGCTGCTCGTCGGGCAGAGACAAACCTCCTGGCGATGCGAACTACGGGGGCGCGTCCGATTATGCACCCTTGACATATACCCATATGGATATACGATTCTCGTCGTGGCACGGGCAGCAACCACAACCGACGCGTTCAACGCGGTGGCCGAACCCCGGCGGCGGGAGATCCTCGACGCGCTGTCGGGCGGCGAGCGCGCGGTCAACGACCTCGTGCGGTTACTCGGCATCGGGCAGCCCCAGGTGTCAAAGCACCTGCGCGTGCTGCGAGAGGTGGGGGTCGTCGACGTTCGCGACGAGGGCCGTCAACGGCTCTACCGCCTGAACGGGCGCCCGCTCAAGCCGATCCACGACTGGGTCTCGAGCTACGAGCGCCTGTGGTCCGACCGGTTTGACGAACTCGATGTCGTCCTCGAAGACCTACAACTAGAAGGAGCAGGAGATGACGGTGACGAGTAGCAGGCGGGCGACGGTGACGCTCCCGAGCGATAAGCAGATCCTCATCGCGCGGGAGTTCGACGCGCCCAAGCATCTGGTGTTCAAGGCCTACACGACCCCGGAGCTGGTCAGGCGCTGGTTCCCGGCCAACCGCGGCGAGATGACGGTGTGCGACATCGATCTGCGCGTTGGCGGCAACTGGCGCTACGTGATGACCGCGCACGGCGAGTTCGAGGTCGCCTTCCACGGCGAGTACCGCGAGATCGTCCCCGACGAGCGGCTCGTTTCGACCGAGGTGTACGAAGGCATGCCCGACGCGCCTGCCCTCGACACGGTGACTTTCACCGAGGTCGACGGGTGCACCACGCTGTCGATCCTCGTGCAGCACTCGAGCCGCGAGAACCGCGACGCCCACATCAACTCCGGCATGGAGGACGGGCTCCAGGACGCGATGGCCCTCCTCGAAGAGGTCGCCGCGTCGCTGCGCTGACCCCAGCTGAGTTCCGGAGCTACCCGAACAGCTTGGGCGTACGGAGCAGCATCCGCACGCTGCCGGTCGGGCGTACCTTTCGCCGGAGCAGTGCTCGCCACGGCTCGGTGCGCCCGGCCGCGATGTCCACCCAGTCGGTCAGACGGCAGTGGAAGGTCAGATCGGGATGCTCGGCGCGGCCCTGCACGACCGACGTGTTGCCGTTGTCGATCCGCATGTGCCACGGCTCGGCGTCGCTGAAGTCCCACTCGATCGTGGCGCCGGGCGCGGCCGAAGCGTCGATTGTGCGGCGCAGGCCGTCGAACAGCATCGCGGTCGCCTCCGGGCTTGGCGTCACCGGGCCGCTGCGCTCGCCCAGATAACCGGCGCGCAGCAGGGTTAGCCCGCGACGCGCCCGCTCGAGCGGCGGCAGGTCAAAGGGCAGGCCGAGCCGCATCCTGGTCGGGTCGAGGCCGGCGGCGCGCAAGCGCGCCTCCATCGACTCGGCACCCTGGGCGAAGATGTCCTCGAGCGTGAAGCCGAAGCTCGTCACGTAGCGCTCGTCCCAGCCCGGCGGCACGAACACTGCGGTGGTGAACGGCAGCACCTCGCGCAGCAGCTCCGCGACGGCCGGCTCGCAATCGGGATCCTCGCGGACGAGGTCGGCGATCATCTTGACCCCGAAGCCGATGTGTCGATGCTCGTCGCGCGCGACGTGGCCGATGCCCTCACGCAGCCCGGGCAACAGGTCACGCTTGCCCAGGCCTTCCTCGATGAAGTGCTGTCCAGGCTGGGCCAGCGACGCCTCGATCACCACGTGGTAGAGCGTGATTGCCTGGGCAAGCTTGGGCTTGGAGCGATCCTTGCGCAACTCGTCGCCCATCCGGTCCAGGCGCTCGAACACCTTGCGAAAGCCCCAGGTGAGCTCGGGGCGGGTCTGCTCGAGCGATGAGCCGACGTCGGCACCGGCGCCCGCCACCTCCCTCATGAAGCGCCCGAACAGGACCGCGTGCCTGGCCTCGTCGACCTGCTGGGTGGCCAGGAAGTACTTCTGCTCTTCGCGCGGGGCGGCGTCGATGAACGGCGAGAGGTTGTCGGCAACTGAGTCCTCGCCGTGGAAGAACAGCGAGTACGTCCACAGCGCGCTGCGACGGTCGATGTCGCTGAACTGGTTCTCCCACTGGTCGCGGTCGGTCGAGAAGTCGATCTCGGTGGCGCGCCAGTTGCCGTGCTCCCAGCGTGCGTACAGATCGGCGTAGGAGACCTGGTCGGCGGCGATCGTCCCGGGCACGTCAGTCCAGCTTAGGCGACCGCCAAGGGTGCCGGAGCCGGTTCTCGATCTCGTTGCCCAGGTCCTCAATCGAGACCCGGACCTGGGTCAGACTGTCGCGATCGCGCAGTGTGACGGTCCGGTCCTCGAGCGACTGGTGGTCGATCGTCACCGCCCAGGGGGTGCCGATCTCGTCCTGGCGGCGGTAGCGCCGTCCGATCGCGCCCCCCTCGTCGTACTCGGCCTGGACGCGCTCGCGCAGGTCCCGGTAGACCTCGGTCGCGAGCTCGGGCTGGCCGTCCTTGCGCACGAGCGGGAGCACCGCGACCTTGACCGGAGCCAGCACCGGGTGCAGTCGCAGCACCGTGCGCCGCTCGCCTTCGATCTCGTCCTCGTCATAGGCATCGATCAGGAAGGCCAGCAGCGCCCGGTCGGCGCCGGCCGCCGGCTCGATCACGTGGGGGACGTAGCGCTCGCCCGTGGCGGTGTCGACGTACTCGAGCTTCTGCCCGGAGAACTTGGCGTGCTGGGTCAGGTCAAAGTCGCCCCGGTTGGCAATTCCCTCGAGCTCCGACCAGCCGATCGGGAACAGGTATTCGACGTCGCTGGTGGCACTCGAATAGTGCGACAGCTCATCCGTAGCGTGCGCCCGCAGGCGCAGGTGGTCGGGCCGGATCCCCAGGTGCGTGTACCAGTTCATCCGCTCCAGGAGCCAGTGCTGGTGCCACTGCTGGGCCTCGGGCGGAGGTACGAAGAACTCCATCTCCATCTGCTCGAACTCGCGCGTGCGGAAGATGAAGTTGCCGGGGGTGATCTCGTTGCGGAAGCTCTTGCCGATCTGAGCGATCCCGAACGGCGGCTTCTTGCGGGAGAACTGCAGGTAGTTCTTGAAGTTGAGGAAGATCCCCTGAGCCGTCTCGGGACGCAGGTAGACGGTCGAGCCCTCCTCCTTGATCGGCCCGACGGTCGTCTCGAACATCAGATTGAAGTCACGGGCCTCGGTCAGGTCGCACTCGGGCGTCTCTCCCGGGTGCTTGGAGGGCTTGCGCCCGCACGCGGACTGGTCGAGATGGTCTGCGCGGAAGCGGAGCTTGCACGTGCGGCAATCGACCAGCGGATCGGTGAATCCGGCCAGATGCCCGCTCGCCTCCCACGTCCGCGGGTGCTGGATGATGGCCGAGTCCAGCGCGACGACGTCGTCGCGCTCCTGGAGCATGGCCCGCCACCACTGGTTCTTGACGTTGTTCTTGAGCAGCACGCCGTAGTGGCCGTAGTCGTAGCTCGAGCCCAGGCCGCCGTAGATCTCGCTGCTCGGGAAGACAAATCCGCGCCGCTTGGACAGCGAAACGATCTTGTCCATCGTGACTACGTCGTCTTGGGCCATCGGGCAGCCATGGTATCCACGGGCAGACTTTTGGCACTCTCACCTTGAGAGTGCCAAGCAGCCGGGGCTATACTTCTTGAAGCGATGCCCATCTACGAGTACCGGTGCGAGCAGGGACATACGTTCGAGGTCATGCAGCGCATGAGCGACGACCCGGTTCAGACCTGCGAGACGTGCGAGGCGCCGGTAGCGCGCGTGTTCCGCCCGCCGGCGGTCCATTTCAAGGGATCGGGCTTCTACAACACCGACTACGGGACGCGCAAGCGCAACCGCGAGAGCTCTGACGGCCACAAGAGTGACGGCTCCTCGGAGTCGAAGTCCTCCTCGTCGGAGTCGGGCTCGTCGGGCTCTGACTCCAAGTCCTCCTCGGACTCCAAGTCCTCGGCGGGCTCCAAGTCCTCGTCGGACTCGAAGAGCAAAGCCTCTAAGTCGTCGGACTGACGAGTTCGCGCCCGGTGGCGCTCAGCGCGCCAGCGTGATCTTGAGCGAGCGGGTGAGCGTGCCGCCGCCCGCCTCGGTCAGCGTCACCTTCACCGTTAGCACGAGCGGGCCGCTGCTGGCCAGTTCGCGCGCGGCGGCGCGCGAGAGCTTGAGCGAGATCGCGTGGGTTCCGGCCCCGAGGGTCTGAGCGCCGGTGCGCAGCAGCGCGATCGAGGCGTTCTTGCTTCGAGGGCCATGGGCCAGCTTGCTCTGAAGCACGGGTAGCGTCACCTGGAAGGTGGCCCTGGTGCTCTGGTTGACTGCGAGGCTGACCTTGACGCCGTGCGCCAGCGCGGGGGAGAGCTTCTGTTTCTTGGCGCCGGTCAGGCCGGCGGTCAGCGGCTGGGGGGTCGGGACCGGGGCCGGGGTCGGGGTCGGGCTCGGCGGGGTCGTGGTCGTGGTCGTGGTCGGCGGCGTCGGGCTCGCGGCGCTATTCACCGTGATCGTGCCGGTCTGGGTGGCGCTCTGACCGGCGTCGTTGGTGACGGTCAGGCTCGCCGTGTAGGTCCCCGGGGTCGCATACGCGTGGCTGGGGGCTTGGCCCGTGGCCGTGGTGCCGTCGCCGAAGCTCCAGCTGTAGCTCGTGATCGTGCCGTATGAATCGCTCGAGCCGCCGGCGTTGAAGGCGACCGTCGAGCCCGCCGTGACGGGATTGGCCGACGAGGTGAAGGTGACCGTGGGAACCGCGTCGATCGTGATCGTGGTCGACGCGCTGCTGCTGACGCCGAGGTCGTCGGTGACGGCCAGGGTGACGGTGTAGACCCCTGGCGAGGTGTAGGTATGGCTGGGGTTGGTGTCGGTTGCGCCACTGAGCGTGGTCCCGTCGCCGAAGCTCCAGCTGTAGTTGCTGAACGTGGCGGTGGGGTCCGGACTGGCGGCAGTGCCGGTGAAGTTCACGGCCGCGCCGGGTGTGGAGACGGTCGCGGAGGGGGTCACGCTCGCGGTCGGCGGATCGTCGACCGTCACTGTCTGGGTCGACTGTGCGGTCTGGCCGTCGTCGTTGGTGACGGTCAGCGTGACCGTGTAGTTCCCGCGCGCTGCATAGGTGTGGGTGTCGGTCGGGGTGGTCTCGTTTGGGTCGCTGCTGCCGTCACCGAAGTTCCAGCTGTAGTTGGTGATCGTGCCGACGGAGTCGCTCGAGCCGCTCGCGTTGAAGCTGACCGCTGTCCCGGGGCTGGCCGGGGTGGCGGTGGTGGCGGAGGCGCTGAACGAGGCGGTCGGGCTCGCGTCGACGGTCACCGTCGCGGTCGCCGCGGTGCTGACCCCCAAGTCGTCGGTGGCCGTGAGCGTCACGGTGTAGGTGCCCGCGTTCGCAAAGATATGGCTGGCGGCCGGGGTGGTGCCCGTATCGTCGACGGGGCTCCCGTCGCCGAAGTTCCAGCTGTAGTCGGTAATCGAGCCGCCCGAGTCGGGGGCGGTCGCACTTCCGTTGAAGCTCACGGTCGAGCCGGGTGTGGTCACCGCCCTGGTGGGGCTGATGCTGACCGTGGGCGGGTCGTCGACGGTGATCGCGTGGTGGAAGGTCGCGGTCTGTCCGGCATCGTTCGTGACGGTCAGCGAGACGGTGTAAGGACCGCGTGTGGTGTAGGTGTGGGTTGCGGTCGCGGTGTTACCCGTGTCGTCGACGGAGCTCCCGTCTCCGAAGTTCCAGCTGTAGTCGGTGATCGTGCCGACGGAGTCGGTCGAGCCGCTCGCGTTGAAGGTGGTCGCCGTCCCCGGCGTCGGCTGGGCCGGCACATTGAAGGACGCGGTCGGAGCCGAGTCGACCGTCACGGTCTGGGTGATCGTCTCGCTCTCCTCGTTGCTGTTGGTGACGATCAGCGTGACGTTGTAGGTGCCCGCCTTGGTGTAGCTGTGGGTGTCGGTCGGGGTGCCATGGCTGTCGGCGGTGGTGCCGTCGCCGAAGTCCCAGCTGTAGTCCTCGATCGACGCGCCCGAGTCGGTCGAGCCGCTCGCGTTGAAACTGACCGACGAGCCAGGCGTGGCAGCCGCGGGCGAGGACGTGAAGGCCGCGACGGGCGCGGTGGTGGACTGGCTTCCCGTGGTGAAGCTGTATGTGTATCCGTCGGTGGTGCCGTCGCTGTTCTGGGCCACCAACTCGTAGTCGTAAGTGGTGCTGGAGGAGAGGTGCGTGGGATAACCGGTCACCATCGCCGGCGCTGTGCCCGACCCGATATCGGAGGCGGGAGTCTGCTGGACGCTGCCGCCGCCATTCGCCGGCCAGTACTGGATCCACCAGGTCGTGTCTAGCCCGTTCGGATAGATCCCGCCCGTGATCGTGGCGCCGTCAGCGCGCGTGGACTCCGTGTAGCTGTCCGGGTTGCTCGCGCCGGCCGTGGCCGGCGTGTACTGCGGTTTGATCGGAGGGCCCCCGATGCCCGGGGCGCCCGTCGCCACGGCACCGGAAATCGAGCCCATGCCGGTTGGCCCGTCATAGCCGGTGCCGGCCGTGCAGATGTAGGGGTAGGCGCTACAGGTCCCGTTGGAGCCCGAGGTGATGTCGTTGAGCAGCGCGCTGTCGGGCGTGGTGTAGGCCCACTTGGCGCTCGTGCTGCTGGTGGTGTTATCGAGGCCGGTGATCGCGTAGTACGCGGCGATCAGCGGCGTGGCGAGGCTGGTTCCGCCGACCACACCCCAGTTGCCGTCGTCGACGACCTCTAACCCGGTGTTTGGGTCAGCGTCGGCCGACAGGTCGGCGTACGCGCGGCCGTTGCAGCCCATGTTTGGCTGGTAGGTGGGCCTGGACTGGTTGACGTCGCAGCCAGATCCACCGCCCTCCGGGCCGTCGGGGGTCTGGGTCACCGACCACGCGCTCTCGCTGAACCCTCGGGCGGTGGCTGTCGCGGCGGGCGCAAGGGAGGTGCCGCCGGCGGCCGTGACGCCGGGGAACGCGGCGGGATAGTTGTCGGAGCCCGGCGTGAGGCTGCCGACGTACCCCTGGTCGCCCGTCGCGGCGATGGTGGGGACGCCCGAGGGGGTGAAATTGCTCACATGCCCCGATCCTGTCAACGTCCAGCTGTCCGAGATCTGGTTGGCGTGCAGTCGTGCCGCGGTCTGCATCGCCGCTTGGAGGTCACTCTCGTTCGAGCTCGAAGCCTCGACGAGCAGGATGTGGCAGTTGGGGCAGATCGCGGAGACCGTGTCCAGGTCGAGCGAGATCTCGGTTTCCCAATCGCTCGAGGCCGCCGGAAGGGGCGACGCGTTGCCCGATTCATTGACCTTGGTGAAGCACCCGGAGTCGCAGGCCGGCAGTCCGTAGTTCGAGCGATAGGTGTCCAGATCCGATTGCGCCGTCGGGTCGTCGTAGGCGTCGACGATGCCCACCGTGTCGCCGGTGCCCCCGGTCTGCGAGAGATACGAGAGGTCGTAGGCCTGCTCGAGATAGGCGGGGGTGTCGGGCGTCGGCGGCGTCACCGAGGTCGGCTGCCCGTCGTCGGCGCGGCCGTCGTCGAGCCGCCCGCCGCCCGCTTGCCGGTTGCGGACCGGCGGACCGGATGGACGCGCCCCAGGGTGGCCTCCCGGCGGACCCGCGGGCGCACAAGGGTGCCGTTCGAGCGCAGCACGAGCGCCTCGGCGGCGCACCTGGCCTGCCCCCGCCCAAGCGACGGGCAGACATCCCGGCTCGTCACCTGCGACGGGGTGAGGCCGGTGGCCTGCTGCAGCGATTGCGAAAGTGCCGCCGAGGTCGTCGGCTGCGTGGCGACGCCGTGCCCGCCCGATCGGCCGGCGGTCGTTGTCGCCGCCGCCGTCGTCGTCGTCGTCGTCACAGCCTGACGCTCGTGCCGGGTCAGAGCGGTGAAGGCGCTGTGCGTGCTCGACGCGGAACCGGTGGTGGCCGAGGCCAGCGCAATGCCGGCCGGGGCGGACGAGTGGACCGGACCTTGCGCGGGTCCGGCTGCGCCCACCACGAACGTCACGAGGGCGGCCAAGAAGATCGCCGCGATACCCGCGGACAGCTTCGGATGGCGGCGTACGTAGTTGAGCGGCCGCTTCATTCGCTACCGGCTGGACGCTTGTTCGATGCGGCGACCAACCGGAGAGACCGTGGCAGCATGAAAATCACACTGCTCCTATCGGCATTTCGACGAAAATCTCAAGCCCCCGGGGTCGAGTCGTCAGGAATCGGACGAGAACCTCAATGTAGCGGGCGATTTCTGGTCCTCTGCTCGGGTTCTCGCCACTCGCTTCCCCGGCTTCGGTGAATGGCCATTCACCCGGCTGGAGCGCGGGTAACGCGCCATTCGCCGTTCGGAAGCCGGCGAGTGGTGCGTTTCCCGGCATACGCGAGCGCAGAACCGCCTCGAGCCGCCCGCCTACCACCCCCAGCCGGCCGCTATCCGTTGAGCAGCTTGGCCACCTGGGCGTGGACGTTGGCCTGGTTCGGGATCAGGACGTCCTCGCCGTTGTAGGTGCTGCCCGTCTCCGAGAGCAGGCTGGGCGGAGCCGAGCCGCCGATCTCCGAGGCGACGAACATCTGCATCAGGGTCAGGCCGCCCATGTCGGTCTGGAGCACGCCGGGCGCGTCCCAGGCCGCCCAGGGCAGGTGGAAGAAGGTGTGCAAGGTCAGCAGCTGGGACTTGATCGAGTTGAGGATCTCCTGCTGGGTCGCCTCGCGGGTCAGGTCGTTGCTGGCCTGGTTGCAGGCGTTCTCGCGCGTGCGGGCGAGGATCATCGCCTGCTCGCCGTTCAGGTGGTGCACGCCCGGATTGAGGTTCAGCGTGAAGCCGCCGTCGGCGGTGCCGCCGGAGATGTTCGAGCAGATCTTCCCGGTCTTGACCGTGACGCCGCCGATGTCGTCGATGAACTTGGGGAAGTTCCCCAGGTCGATCACGATCACGTGGTTGATCTGAAGCCCGGTGAACTGCTTGATCACCTGCAGCGCCAGCCCCGGTCCGCCCTGGGCCCAGGCCGCGTTGATCTTCTCCTCGCCGTGCCCGGGGATGTTGACCAGCGTGTCCCGTGGGATCGACAGCCGGCGCGAGACCCCGCCCCCGATCCGCCACAGCATGATCGTGTCGGTATTGGCGTCGGCTTCATTGGTATTGGCGCCACCGCCCTCCTTGGAGTCGGCGCCGGTCGTCGGCCGGTTGTCCAGACCGAGGATCAGGACCGTGTTGGCCGAGGTCAGCATTGGCCCGCCCGAGCTGAGCTGGGCCTTCGCCGGGGCCAGGATCGCCGGGTTGGACTGGTTCGAGGCGCTGATCATGAACAGCACGAACGACAACAGCAGCCAGCCGACCACCAGAGCAACCAGGCCGAGCACCACGCGCTTCCAGGAGAGCCGACGGCGCGAGGGCCGGTGGCGGTCCCCGCCGGCCTTGTAGCGGCGGTAATCAGGCCCGTCCGGGCCGGACGGGCCTACTCTCAGCTCGTCCTCCTCGCCGCGTAGACGGGCCTTCAGGCCACGCGGTCCGGCCCGGTAAACCTTGTATGGGGGCCCGCCCACCCGTCCCAAGTCGTTCGGCATCTCCCCATATAGTGACGGCATGCCGGGCCGGCGCACGATTGGCGTCGACATGGGCGGTACGAAACTGCTGGCCGGCGCGGTCGATTCCGGGCTCTCGGTGCATCACCGCGTGCAGCGCAGCATCAACCGCCTCGACGTGTCCTACCTGCTCGACGTGGTGGTCGACGCCGTCGAGGAGACCCGCGACGGAGCCGGCGGGGAGATCGACGCGGTTGGCTTTGGCATCCCCTCGCTGATCGACCAGCGCACCGGAAATGCGGTCATCGCGGTCAACCTCCCGCTCAAGGACATCCAGTTCGGCGACGTGATGACCGAGCGCCTCGGCCTGCCGGTGTTCGTCGACAACGACGCCAACCTCGCGGCCCTGGCCGAGCACCGCGCCGGCGCCGCCCAAGGGTGCAGCGAGGCCGTTCTGATCACGCTCGGGACCGGGATCGGGGGCGGGTTGATCCTCGGTGGGCGGCTCTACCGCGGGGCGGTCGGCGCCGGCGCGGAGCTCGGTCACATGGTGATCGACATGAACGGGCCTCCTTGTCAGGGCAACTGCCCCAACCATGGGTGCTTCGAGTCGCTCGCCTCGGGAACCGCGCTGGCCCGCGAGGCGCTGCGGATCGCCCGCGAGCGGCCGAACTCGGGCCTCGGCCGAGCACTGGCCGCTGGGCGCGAGCTCCAGGGACCGCTGGTCTCAGAGCTCGCCCACGACGGCGACGCGGCGGCGATCGAGACGATCGAGTTGATCGGCACCCGGGTTGGCGTGGCGATCGCCAGCTTCGTGAACATCTTCAACCCCGAGGTGGTGGTGATCGGCGGTGGCGTGATCGGGGCCGGGGAGCGGCTGCTGGCCGCCGCCCGAACCGAAATGCTCGCGCGGGCACTGCCGCCCTCGCGCGACATCGTGCAGATCGTGCCGGCGGCGTTCGGCGTCGAGGCGGGGATGATCGGCGCCGCCGCGCTCGCCTTCGACGGGCTCGAGCAGCGACCATGAGCGCCCCGGTGAGTGCCGGCCGGCTGGTTGTCTGCCCGACCCCGATCGGAAACCTCGAGGACGTCACCTTGCGCGTCTTGGCCGCTCTGCGGGAGGCCGACATCGTCGCCTGCGAGGACACCCGGCGAACGCGCGTGCTGCTCGACCGCTACGGCGTCGGCGCCAGCCTGGTCAGCTATCACGAGCACAATGAGCGCGCGCGGGCCCGCGAGTTGGTGTCGAAGATGCGCGAGGGAGCCGTGGTCGCCCTGGTGTCAGACGCCGGCACGCCGCTGGTGTCGGACCCCGGGTTCGTCTTGGTGCAGGCCTGCGTGGCGGCGGGGCTGGCCGTCGAGGTGCTGCCCGGGCCGTCCGCCGCCCTGGCCGCGCTCGTGGCCAGCGCGCTGCCGGCCGACCGGTGGCGGTTCGCCGGGTTCCTGCCGCGCAAGCGTTCCGCGCTCGAGCAGGTCTTCGCGTCGCCGGAGACCCTGGTCGCGTTCGAGTCCCCCAAGCGCGTGGCCGCGTCGCTGCAGGTCCTCGCCGAGCTCGATCCGGAGCGGCCGGTCGCGGTCGCACGCGAGCTGACCAAGATCCACGAGGAGGTGGTGCGCGGCACCGCCGGCGAGCTGGCGGCGCGGTACGCGGAGGACGCTCCCCGGGGCGAGGTCGCGCTGGTCGTCGGTGGTGCGCCGTCGGTGGTGGACGAGATCGGGCCGGCGCTCGAGGCTTTGAAGCGCCTGGTCGAGGCCGGCGCGAAGCCGCGGCCTGCCGCCTCGGTTGTGTCCGAGCTCACGGGTGTTCCAGCGAACCGGCTTTACCGCGCGCTGACGGCTGAGTAGGGACTTCGCTTCGCTCGGCGTCGGTGGGGCGGTGCGGTGGGTGGGCGGGATCCCATTCCCTGTGCCGACCCGGACCGCCTGCCGACCGCCCGGGGCAAATTCCAGCATTCCAGGTCACTGCCTGCGCTGGTGCAGGAAACCGCCTCGTGGCGAGGCAGAATCCTGCACGGGGCGATCGCGGCTGCGGTAATGCTGGAAATTGCCCCTTGGGTGGGATACGGCGGGCGGCGGGGAGCGTGGGGATGCGGTCCGGCCGCCGGGCATGGACGCCCGGCGTAATGGCCCCATGGACGCTGCGCGAAGCGCAGCCCCAATAAAGTCAACTTGCAGCGATGTCCTTCTACATCACCACCCCGATCTACTACGTCAACGCCCAGCCCCACCTGGGGCACGCGTACACGACGATCGCCTGCGATGTGCTCGCGCGGCATAAGCGCCAGCGCGGCGAGGACGTGTTCTTCCTGACCGGGACGGACGAGCATGGCGAGCCGGTGGCGGACGCGGCGGCGGCGCAGGGCCTCGAGCCCAAGGAGTTGGCCGACATCAACGCCGAGAAGTTCAAGGCGCTCGCCCCCCAGCTCGAGGCGTCGAACGACTTCTTCATCCGGACCACCGACCCCGAGCACATGCGGCGGGTGCAGGAGGTCATGCAGGTCGTGCACGACAACGGCTACACGTACAAGGGGATCTACGAGGGGTGGTACTGCCCCCGCTGCGCGGACTTCAAGGTCGAGAACGAGATCCTCGAGGGCAACCGCTGTCCGATCCATGAGATCCCGCTCGAGCGCCACAGCGAGGAGAACTGGTTCTTTCAGTTGTCGGCGTTCCAGGAGCCGCTGGAGCGGCTCTACGCCGAGCAGCCCGACTTCGTCATGCCCCGGCACCACTACAACGAGGCGCGCTCCTTCATTCAGTCGGGCCTGCAGGACATCTCGTTGTCTCGCAAGCGGCTGAAGTGGGGCGTGGTCGTGCCCTGGGACCCCGAGCACGTCTTCTACGTGTGGTTCGACGCGCTTCTGAACTACTACACGGCGCTCGGGTATGCCCGGCCGGGCGAGGACCTGACCGACCGCTTCTGGCCGGCCAGCTACCACGTGATCGGCAAGGACATCCTCAAGTTCCACACGGTCTTCTGGCCGGCCATGCTGATGGCCGCGGACCTGCCCGTCCCGCACCACGTGTTCGTGCACGGGTTCCTGCTCGGCTCTGACGGGCGCAAGATGAGCAAGTCGCTGGGCAACGTGCTCGACCCGTTCGAGGTCATGGAGCTGTACGGGACGGACGCCCTGCGGTTCTATCTGATGCGCGACGTCTCTTTCGGCGCCGACGGCAGCGTGGGTCTCGACGCGGTCCGGGCACGTTACGAGGCCGAGCTGGCCAACGAGTACGGGAACCTGGGGAGCCGAACGATCGCGATGATCCAGCGCTACCGCGACGGCGTGATCCCCGCGGCGGCGACCGACCCCGAGCTGGCCCGGGTCTTCGAGGTCCTGCCCGCCGAGGTGTCAGCGGTGCTCGATCGGGCCGAGCCCACGCGGGCGCTCGACCTCATCTGGGAACGCGTGCGTCGCCTGAACCGCTACGTCGAGGAGCGGGCCCCGTGGCAGCTGGCACGTGACCTCGAGGCGGCGGCGGCGCTCGACGAGACGCTGGCCTCGCTCGCCGAGGGCGTACGGGTCGTGAGCGTGCTTCTGCATCCGTACATGCCGGCGAGCGTCGAGAAGCTGCTGCTGGCGCTCGGCTCTCCCGAGGTGAGCTACGACCGGGCGCTGTTCGGTGAGCGCGGGAGCGGGCTGCCGGTCCAGGCGCTCGAGCCGCTGTTCCCGAAGCGGTGATCGATTCTCACACGCATCTGGAGCTGTGCGAGCCGCCTGATTCCGAGCTGGTGGCCGCGGCCGTGGACGCTGGGGTGAATCGGATCGTCACCGTCGGGACTGACGGGGCGTCGTGCCGGGCGGCGCTGGCGGCGGCCGAGGCCTTCCCGCAGGTGTACGCGGCCGTCGGGCGTCATCCGAACGCAGCCACGGGGTTCGACGACGCTGATCTGGCCGAGCTCGCGGCGCTCGCCGGGCACCCGAAATGCGTAGCCGTCGGCGAGACCGGCCTCGACTACTACCGCGACTATGCGCCGGAGGCGGATCAGAAGCGGGCGTTCGCTGCGCAGATCGAGTTGGCGCGGTCGGTCGGCAAGCCGCTCGTCATCCACACACGCGCGGCGGAGGACGACACGCTGTCGATGCTTTCCGATCTGGCGGCAGGGGTCCGCGTGATCCTGCACTGCTTCTCGATGCCCGAGCGGATCGAGGAGTGTCTGGCGCACGATGACTGGTGGATCTCGTTCGCGGGCAACGTGACCTTCCCGAAGGCGCCTGACCTGCGGGTCGCCGCGCTACGGGTTCCGGCGGCGCGCCTGCTGGTCGAGACCGACGCGCCGTACCTGGCGCCGCAGGTCGTGCGCGGCAAGCCGAACCAGCCGGCCTACGTGGCCGACACGGCGCGGGTTCTGGCCGTGGAGCGCCGAGTGGCGTACGAGGAGCTCGACGCGGCGGTCGAGGCGAGCGCGGCCGAGGTGTTCGGGTGGTCAAGCTAGGTCAGAACTTCCTGGTCGACCGCAACATCCTGGGCGTGATCGAGCGGCTTGCCGCGCTCGAAGAAGACGACGTGGTGCTGGAGATCGGTGGCGGGGAAGGCGTCCTATCCACACGTCTGGCCGCCCTGGTCGCGCACGTGCATGTTGTCGAGGTCGACCGGCAGCTGGAGCAGGGGCTGAGGGACGTTCTCTGCGAGTTCCCGAACGTGACGCTCTGGATCGCCGACGCGCTCTCGCTGGAGCTGTCGGCGTTGGATCCCGCGCCCACCGCCGTGGTGGCCAACCTGCCCTACTCGATCGCCGCCACCGTGATCCTACGGACGATCGAGGAGCTGCCGAGCGTGCGCGAGTGGGTCGTGATGGTCCAGCGCGAGGTCGGCGAGCGGCTCGCCGCGTCGGTTGGCGATCCGGCCTACGGGGTGCCGTCGGTGCTCGCGCAGCTGGCCTGTGAGGTGCGGGTATTGCGTCCGGTGGCGCGGACGGTGTTCCGGCCGGTGCCGCGGGTCGACTCGGTGTTGGTCGGACTGCGCCGGCGGGAGGGGACGCCCGGTGTGGAGCCGGCGGTTCGCTCGCTCGTCCACGACGCGTTCGCGCACCGGCGCAAGGCGCTGGCCGGGTCGCTCGCCCTGGCTCCGGACGCCTCGATGGGCGTGCGCGAGCGGGCGCGCGAGGCGCTCGTGTCGATGGGCCATCCGCCGGATGAGCGCGCCGAGCGGTGCTCGCCCGAGGAGTTCCGGGAACTCGCCGCGAGGCTGGGCGGTTCGTGAAGCTCGTCGCCCGGGCGCCGGGGAAGGTCAACCTGAGCCTGTTCCTTGGGCCGGTCCGGGAGGACGGTCGCCACGAGCTCGTGACGCTCTACGAGTCGGTGTCGCTGGCGGATGAGGTGACGGTGACCCCCGCCGAGGCCGACGCGGACCAGGTCGTGTGCGCCGGCGTGAACGGGTTGAACATCGTCACGCAGACGCTGGACGGGCTGCGCGCCCGTGGCTGGGACGGGCCGGCGCTGCGGGTGGCCATCGAGAAACGGATACCGGTGGCGGGCGGGATGGGAGGCGGGTCGGCCGACGCGGCGGCCGTGTTGCGGCTCGCCGCGGTCTTCGGACCAGTTTCCGGTCTGTCGGCCGCCGCCGTGGGAGAACTCGCGTGCGCGCTCGGGGCGGATGTGCCCAGCCAGCTCACGCCCGGCCTGTCGCTGGGGACGGGCGCGGGCGACGTGGTCGAGATTCTGCCCGAGCCCCTGGCGCCGCACGCGTTCGTGATCGTGCCCCAGGACTTTGGCCTGTCGACGGCCGATGTCTACCGTGAGGCCGATCGACTGGGGCTGCCTCGCGATGCCGGAGCGCTCGCCTCCCGGGAGCGCGAGCTGCGGCGCGCCCTTGATGGCGAGGGCGAGCTGCCCGCGGACATACTCGTCAACGACCTCGAGCCCGCGGCGCTGTCGCTCGCACCCGAGATCGGGAGAACGCTCGAAGCCGTCCGGGAGGCCGGCGCCGGGCACGCGCTCGTCTCCGGCTCGGGTCCGACCGTGTTCGGGGTGTGGTGGGGTGCGGAGGCGCCCGATCTGGCGGAGGGGGCGGCCCGGGCTCTGGCCGATCGGTACCCTGGAGCCACGCTGGCGGCCCCGGTGACCGAGGAGTTTTGGGTTCCGCGGGGAAGCTAATCGTCGCCCGATTCGCGCAGCGTTTGGTCTCGTGGCTCCGTCGGGCACAATTCCCACAAGGCTCGTGAGCAATCAGTCCATCACCTACCTCGTCGGCGCGTGCTGTGGCGTGTTCGGCTTGGCGGCGTTCTGCGCCCTAGTGGTCGTTCCTACGATCACGGCCTATCGACGGGTGCACGAGCGGATGGCCGTCCTCGTGCTCTCGGTATACGTCCTGGCCGCCTTCGTGGGAATCGGCGTGCTGCTCGGCGCGCTGATCGTGGTCGAGTGGCCCAGGCTGTTCTGATTCGGCGCGAGGGAGATGGTCGGGCGGCGCGGGACGTCCTGACTCGGGCCGGGATCGGGCCGCTTGGCTGAGCGCGCGCGTGAGCAGTCGGCGCCCGCAGCGCCCGACCTGGCCGCGCTCGCGGCGATCACCGACGCGGTGGAAGGCGGCGCCGGGCTGCCGGCGATCCTGCGTGCCGCGGCGCGAGCCCTCGACACCAGCCTGATTCTGATCGACCGTTCGGCCACTGTGCTGGCGGTGGCGGCGCGCTCCCCGGCCGACGAGCGGTCGCTCATGCGCGACGCCGAAGATGTGACGACGATCGAGCTGAAGGTCGCGGAGACGACCGTGGGGCGACTGCGGATGCGGACCTCCGACCGTCCGGTCGACGGCTCGCTGCTGCGACTCGTGACGACGTTGATCGCCTCCGAGGTCGAGCGCGTGCGAGCGCCCGAGCGCGCCTCCGAGGAGGCGGCGGTCGCGTTTCAGCGCGCCGTCCTCGAGGGCCGTATCGACGATCGCGAGGATCTGGTCGCCCGAGGCAAGGAACTCGGCACCGATCTGGGTGGCGGCGGGTCCGTGGTGATCGTCCGCGCTCACCCGCGCAACCCGAGCGAGGAGGACTGGCGCCGCCGGATGCTGGCGCTGGCCGCGCGCGGGTCGCGGTCGATCGCGCCCGGCGCGATCACGGCGCCAACCGGGAAGGAGATTGCCGGCGAAGTCGCCGTGCTCGTGCCCGACGGCGACGGAGAGGTGGGGCGCCGCGTCGTGTCGGCGGTGCTGCGTGAGCTCGAGTCCGGCCTGCCCGGCTTCGCCTTCGCGGTCGGGCGCAGCCGGCGGACCGAGGACCCAGTCGATCTGGGGCGGGCACGGAACGAGGCGTTGCTGGCGGCGAATGTGGTCGAGGGCGAGCCCGAGCGGGTCGAGCTCGGCTACGAGGAGACCGGCACCTACCAGCTGCTGTTGCCTTACATGACCGACCCCGTAGAGCTGCGCCGGTTCTACGACGACACGGTGCGCCCGCTCGTCTCCTACGACGAGCAGTACGAGACCGACCTGCTCGGGACGCTGTCCACATTCCTGGAGTGCGACGCGAACGTGAACGCAACGGCGTCGCGGCTGATCACGCACCGGCACACGGTCCGCTACCGATTCGAGCGGGTGCGCGAGCTGACCGGCCTGGACGTGTCCTCGACCGACGGCCGCGAGAAGCTATCGCTCGGGCTGAAGGCGATGCGCGTGCTGGGGATCGCACCCCCGCGCGGTCCCGCCCACGAGCGCGGCGCCGAGGGTGGCCGGGTTCCGCGCTGAGGCGCCGCTGTTCGGCGCCGCCGACCGTTCCAATGAGCGGTTGACCGCCGGGGTAGGGTCCCCGCCATGAGCGGCCAGGGGCCGGCTGTCCTGATCATGGCGCGAGCGCCCCGTCCCGGCGAGGTGCGGCGGGCGCTCGAGCCCGTGCTCGGCCGGGAAGGCTGTCTCGAGCTCCAATCGGCGCTGATCGCGCAGACCGCGGCCTGGGCGCGCAAGGTGGGCTCGGGCGCTCCCCCGCACGTGGCGCACGAGCCTCCCGACGCCGGCGCCGAGCTGCGCCGGCTGGTCGGCGCCGACGCGGTGCTGTTTCCCCAGAACGGAGAGGGGATCGCCGCGCGCCTGGCCGACGCGTCGGCCCGGGTGCTCGCCCGCAGCGGTGGTCCGCTGCTGATCGTGTGGCCCGACCTCCCGCGCTTCCGGCTGGCGCACGCGGTGGGCGCTCTCGACGATCTCGGGTCGGGGTGTGACGTCGTGCTCGGGCCGGCCATCGATGGCGGGCTGTACCTGGTCGCGATCGCCCGGCCGCTGCCCGAGCTGTTCGCCCTGCCCGAGCATGCGTGGCGCAATGACGTGATGCGGGTCGCGATGACCGCGATCCGGGACGTCGGGTTCGAGGTGGGGATCCTCCGCGCTGAGCGGGCCCTGCACCGGCCGGCCGACGTGCGGGCGGCGCTGGCCGATCCGCTGCTGCCGACCGACGTGGCGACGATTCTGCGCCGGCGCGTCTGACGCTCTCTCGGGCCTCCTGGCCGAGTTCGCGGAGCCGCGGGCATCGTCGCGGCGGGCATCGTCGCGCACCACCGCCCGGACATCGTCCGTACGTCCAATCCGGCGCATCGTGGCTAAGGGCGGCGCCGGCGCGGCCGACCATTTGCCGTAGCGCGCGCGGGGGCAGCAATCGGGCGCCGGTGTAGCCGCCGCCTGTTCCCATCGCTCAAACCAGCGTGCGAAGCGCTTCTTCACACGACCATGCTCCGTCCCTTCCGGCCACCAACCGTCCCAGCAACCGACTTCAAACCGGGGACGAACGTGCGATGGGCCGCGGGGCGGTTTCTCAAGCAGCCCGGGGGCGAGGTCGATTCCTCGTCTGTGGATAGTGGACTTCGCGACCGGGTGCGCTCACGCTCAACTTCAGAGCATGGCTTCACGCTGATCGAGGTCCTGGTCGCCGCGCTGATCACGCTGATCATTTCGGCGGGCGTGGCCACCGCGCTCGTCTCGGCCACCGACTACACCTCGTTTGCACGCGGCCAGACCAACGCTCAGGCGGTCGCGGAGCAGGACCAGGAGCGGCTGAAGTCGATGAGCGACGCCCAGCTGACCTCGCTTCATCAGACCCGGACCGTCACCCTCGGCGGTTCCCAGTGGACGGTCACGTCGACCGCGACCTTCCTCAGCGCCACCGGGCAGTCGAGCTGCACGAGCTTGAGCACCGCTTACTTCAAGATCGCCTCGACCGTGACGGAGACCACGGGGAGCGGCAGCATCACGACGCTGGCGAACGTCGAGACGATCATCACCCGACCGCTTGCCGGGAGCCTTGTGGCACCGGTCGATGACCAGATCCCCACGACGCCGCTGAGCGGGGTCGGGATCACGGCGCTCGGGCAGACCACCAACTACACCGAATCGGCGACCACGGATGCCAACGGGTGCGTGGCGTTCGCCGGCCTGCCGACCGACACCTACACGATCACCGCCACCGACCCCGGCTACGTCGATCCGAACGGCAACCCGTCCCCGAGTGAGTCGGCGAGCGTCAACCAGAACGGCATCACGAGCGCCAACGCGCTCCACATGGGTGGGGCGGGGAACCTCAAGATCGGGTTCCAGACCAAGGGGTCAAACGGGACGACCTACGCCCCGAACGGATACGAGACGTCGTACTACGGCCAGGGAAGTGGCCTCGAGATGACAAACCCGGGGTGTGTGTTGTCCGCGTCGGGGACCTGCACAGGGACTGGGACGCCTCCGGCATACAGCGCACTGAGCACCGCGGGCGCGGCCACGGCAACGGTAGGGAACCTGTTCCCGTTCTACATCTCCAGCGCCGCTCAGTACACCAACAATTACCAGGTGTGGGCCGGCGCGTGCCCACAGGAAGAGCCGCTGCAGCCGCCATCGGGAACGGACCTCGGGACGGTTGATCCGGGGCAGGCGTTGCCCGCGAGCTCTGACGTGACCGTCGATGAGCCGGCGATCGACGTCGCGGTCAAATACAGCGGCACGACGTATGTGCCCGCGCATGTCGAGGTCATCTTCACGGGCTATAACTCGTCGGCTGCGGTGTCGTGCACCGACACCTGGAATCAGGTCGCGTCCGTCGGCCAGGAAACGGTGAGCGGCACCAAGTACGCAACGTACCCGGCGCCCTTTGCCAGCACGGCCGCGGCGGGGAACTCGCTGGCGAGCAGTGACGGTCTCCAGGGGAAGATCCAGGTATGCGCGGATTACAACGGATACTCCGGAACCTCGTCCCTGTTCACCAACACGAACTTCACCGGCGCCACTCAGGTCCCGGTGATAAACGCAACCTCACACACGTCATGTCCGTGATCGGCGCCAAGATGAGCGATCGCTTCGCCAGGGTTGGTGCTCGGCTGCGCGGCGAGCAGGGCTTCACGCTCGTCGAGCTGCTCGTCACGATGGTGGCCGGGCTCGTCGTGATGGCCGGGCTCGGCACGGTACTCACCGTGACCTTGCAGCAGACCACCCGCACGTTCACGCTCTCGGATGCGACCGAGAACGCGCGCAACGTCGTCACGTACATCGAAAACGAGCTGCACTCGGCGTGCCTGACCGCGGGCGTTACGCCGATTCAGGGCGGGGGTTCGAACGACAGCCAGGTGAGCGATGCCAACGACCTGGTGTTCGTGAGTCAGTACGGCACCTCCGCCAGCCCGACGCCCGTCGAGCACAAGATCACCTACAGCGCGAGCACAGGCACCTTGACCGAGTACACGTACGCACTGACCAGTGGCAACGATCCCTCGAGCTGGATCTTCACGACGACGCCCACCATCCCGGCCGGAAAGCGGCTGCTGGCCAACGTCGCGCCGATTTACCAGCAATCGACGAGCAGCAACATTCCGATCTTTCAGTACTTTGCGTACGAGCCGTACACCGATGTCAACGGCAATACCGACGAGATGCTGATGGACGGCACCTCCTCCATCCCGGGAACCTCATCGGTGTCGAATCCCGACCCGCTGCCGACGTCCCCATCCGGACTGTCGCAGACGAACGCCGCCAACACAGCCGAGGTCATGCTCAACTTCCTGGTCGGCGCGACCGGCGGCAACCAGGAGAACACGAACCTCGGAGACACCTACGACCCGGTGACCGACTCGATCGTGCTGCGGTTTACACCGCCAGCCGACTCAGCCGGCAGCGGCGCGACGTTCGGACCGTGCGCATGATGTCGCTCGCTTTCATAGTCAAGCTGTTCTTCGCCGCGCGCCGGCGCGTAAGCTCGGAGTCCGGGTTTGTCATGGTGGTGGCGCTCGGCGTGCTCACGGTGACGAGCCTGCTGGTCGCGGCCATCTTCATCGGCGTTACGGCCGAGGTGCAGGCGACTTCGCACTCCTCCTACAAGCAGCAGGCCTACTACGCGGCGCGAGCGGGCGAGCAGGCCTTCCTCTACCAGCTGAACGAGAACCCCAACTACTGGACCACCTGTTCGAACGACTATGCGCCCACCCCGGTCGCGGTTCCCGGGAACACGACGGGCGTGGATTACTCGTACGTTCCGGTGTACAACCCCGGCTACAGCAACACGAACTGCAGTGCCAGCACCGCGATCTCGGCGCTGGTCGATCCGAACAGCGGGACGCTGCGTATGGAGTTCACCGGCTACGCCGGGCATACCAATCCGACCAGCGGCGTTCCGCAGGTAACCGAGACACTGGTCGCCAGCTTCCGCAAGCCCAGCCCGCTTGACTTCCTGTGGTACACCGACCACGAGATGGAGGACCCAGCGCTGAACAGCGCGTGCGCCGGTGAGAAGTATTACTACCAGTACACGAACGGAGCCCAGCCCCCGAGCTCGTGCGAGATCAACTGGGCCAGCGGGGACACGATGGACGGGCCGAGTTACACCAACGATCAATACCTGATCTACCAGGGCGCCAACCCGACGTTCGGGCGCGCCGGCACCGACGACCAGACCGAGAGCAGCGCCCCGGAGACGTCGGTGTGCGTCAACTCCAACTGTCAGAACGCGAGCTTCCAGGGTGGGACCCCCACCACCGTGGCCGGTGCCGAGAACATTCCGCTGCCCCAGAGCGTCTCGAGCACGCAGCTGCTGAGCGATGCGACCAACAGCGGTGATGTTTTCACAGGAACCACGACGATTGCCCTGACCGCGAACGCAAACGGCTCAGAGAGCGCCACGATCAGCGTGTGCCCGGGCTCCACGAGCGCCGCGTCGTGCACCAGCGGGTGGCTGAACACGACGATCAACACGGTCCCGTCGATCATCTACGTACAGAGCGCCAGCGGGTGCCCCTCGACGTACACGGCCTCGACCTATTCGCTCAACAACTCCGGCCAGTACTACGGCCCGTGCGGCGACGTGTACGTGCACGGCACCTACAACCAGCCGCTGACGATCGTCTCCGATCACGACGTCATCATCGTGGGGAACACAACGACGACAACCTGCTACACGCCCTTGGCGGCGTGCACGGCCAACCCCGGCCTGAGCACAAGCACCGACAGCAACGGCAACCCGACGGGCAGCGCGACGCTCGGCCTGGTGGCAGGAGACTTCGTGCGCGTCATGCACCCCGCCAACGTGGTCCCGACCGCGATTACGATCGACGCCGCGATCCTGACCCTGTCGCACTCGTTCATGGTCGACAACTACTCGACCGGTGCGAGCAACCCGCAGCCCTATCTGACCGTGCACGGCGCGATAGCCCAGCGCTACCGCGGGATCGTCGGCCTGGTCGGGAGCGCCGGCTACCTCAAGAACTACCACTACGACGATCGCCTGAAGGTGATCCTGCCTCCGTACCTGTTCTCGATCTCGACCGCCGGGTGGCAGGTGTCGCGCGAGACGCTCTGCATGCCGGATACCCCGGCCACCGACTCGTCGAGCTGCGCCTATACCGGCTCGTAGGCCGCCGTAAGCGCCACCACGGTGGTCCTGCGATCATGCGGATCGGCTACCTTGGATTGGCCATCCCGGCGATTTACTGGGGAGTGGTGTAATTGGCAGCACGACAGCCTTTGGAGCTGTTCGTCCCGGTCCGAGTCCGGGCTCCCCAGCCTTCGGTTCTTGGCTAAAAGAGCCTGCATGTGGATCATTTCCGTCCGGGCCTCGTGCGAACATATGTTCCCTGATGCCCCGGACGGCACCATTTTCCGAAGCCAATGCGCGCCGTGCGATAGCGCAGTCCAGTTGCTGGTCTGACGCGCTCCGGCTGCTCGGCTATTCGGTCAAGGGCCACAACTTCCGGACGCTGCAGAAATGGGCGACGAAATGGCGGATTCCGGTCGACCATTTCGACGCGGATGCGGGCCGCCGCAGGGCGGCTCGCACGCGAGAGCGGCCGCTGAGTGAGCTGCTGGTAGAGGACTCGACCTACAACCGCGGCAGCCTCAAGCGGCGCCTGCTGCACGACGGACTTCTGGAGCCGAGATGTGAGCTCTGCGACCAGGATGATCAGTGGTGCGGTAGGCCGATGTCGCTCGTGCTCGATCACATCAACGGTGTTTCCAACGACCACCGGCTCGAGAACCTTCGCATCGTCTGCCCCAACTGCGCGGCGACTCTCGACACGCACTGTGGACGGAACCTGCCTCGCGAGCGCACCTGTCCGGGCTGCGGTCAGCCCTTTGCGCCGCGCGACATGCGACACCGGTATTGCTCACAGAAATGCTCGGGTGTGGTCAAATCGATCGCCCTGCGCGGTGTGGCTCATCCGGAGACACGGAGGGTCGAACGTCCTACATACGAGCAGTTGATGGCGGACCTCTGCTGGATGAGCTTCCTGGCAGTGGGCCGCAAATACGGGGTGTCCGACAACGCCATCCGGAAATGGGTCCGCTGGTATGAGTACGAGCAGGAACGTGCGGCGTTGGAGTAGGGGGAGGGGAGGGCACGCACAGACGCCGCGTGAGCACGAGCATCGAAACCCGGATCCCCTACGATCCTGACGTGGCCGCGCCGGTCGTCGTCATACTCGCCGCGGGGCAGGGCACGCGAATGCGCTCCGCGACCCCGAAGCTCCTCCACGAGGTGTGCGGGCGCCCGATCATCGCTTGGCCGGTGGCGGCGGCGTGGGCGGCTGGGGCCGCGAAGGTCGTGGTCGTCGAGGGCCCCGACCGGCCGCTCGAGGGTACGTTCAACGGCCCCGTCACGGTGGCGGTGCAGGAGGTGCCGCGCGGTACTGCCGACGCGGTCAAGTCGGCGGCCGGGCAGATCGATCCGAATGCCACCGTGATCGTGCTCAACGGCGATCACCCTCTGATCACGACGGAGACGCTCGTCGGGTTGGTGGAGGCACACCTGCACTCAGGCGCGGCGGCGACGCTGGCGACCGCGGTGCTGGAGGATCCGAGCGGCTACGGACGGGTGGTTCGCGCGCCGGACGGGACGGTCGAGAAGGTGGTGGAGACGAAGGCGCCCGGCGATGCCACGGAGGCCGAGCTGCACATTCGAGAGATCAGCACCGGGATCTACGCCTTCGAGGGCGGGGCGCTGCTGGCGGCGCTCGAGAAGGTCAGGGGGGACAACGCTCAGGGCGAGCTCTACCTGCCCGACGTGCTGCCGATCCTGCGCGCTCACGAGCGCAGCGTGGACGCCTATGAGATCGACGATGACAGCGAGCTGGGAGTCAACGATCGAGCCCAGCTGGCCGCCGTCAGGGCGATCGCGCAGCGCCGCATCCACGAGCGGCACATGCTGGCGGGCGTGACGATCGTCGATCCGGCCACGACGGTGATCGACGTCGACGTCCGGATCGGCCAGGACGCGGTCATCGCGCCCTTCACGAGCCTGCACGGCGCCAGCGAGATAGGCGCCGGCGCCCGGATCGGCCCGCTCAGCACGCTGATCGACTCTCGGATCGGCTCCGGCTCGAGCGTCGTCCACTCCTATCTGACGGAGGCGGATGTCGGGGAAGGAGTCAGCGTCGGCCCATTCGCCTACCTGCGGCCCGGCGCCACCCTCCGCGACGGGTCAAAGGCCGGCACGTTCGTCGAGATCAAGAACTCGGACGTCGGCGCCGGGGCGAAAGTGCCCCACCTGTCCTACATCGGCGACACCGACATCGGCCAGGGCACGAACATCGGCGCCGGGACCATCACCGCCAACTACGACGGTAAGAACAAGCACCGAACCCACATCGGCGCCGGCGTGTTCGTCGGCGTCGACACGATGCTGGTGGCGCCCGTCAGCGTCGGCGACGGGGCTTACACGGGGGGCGGTTCGGTGATCACCAAGGACGTCCCGCCCGGCGCACTAGGAATTGCCCGGGCCCGCCAGGAGAACCTCGAGGGCTACGCGGAACGTCGCAAGGAGCGAGATTCCGGCCCCGACGGGGAGCGCAGCGGGGGGGAGAATTAGCCGCACTCGTCGGCCAGTAGTAACAATGTGCGGGACGGCGCTGGGTCGGGTAAGCGCGACCGCACGCCACGACCCCGCCCAGGCAGCCCAGACACGACAATCCGTCCCCTTTCGCACGTAGACTCGATAGCCCGATGAGCCTGCTGGAGACCCCCGTCGCCCGGACCGAGATGCAGTACGACTACAGCAAGCGGCTGATGCTGTTCTCGGGGCGGGCGAACCCCGGACTGGCTGCCAGGATCGCGGACAAGCTCGGGGTCGAGCTCGGCGGGGTGACGCTGAAGACCTTCGCCAACGGCGAGGTCTACTGCCGCTACGAGGAGTCGGTGCGCGGTGCCGACGTCTTCATCGTCCAGCCCACGTGCACCAATCCCGACACCGGGCTGAGCGCCAACGACGCGCTGATGGAGCTCATGGTGATGATCGACGCCGCCGTCGGTGGATCGGCGCACCGGGTGATCGCGGTCACCCCGTGGTACGGGTACTCGCGGCAGGACAAGAAGTCCGCCCCCCGCGAACCGATCAGCGCCCGCCTGGTGGCCCGGATGCTCGAGGCGGCCGGGATTGACCGGATCCTCACGATGGACCTGCACCAGGGCCAGATCCAGGGCTTCTTCCAGAAGCCCTGCGACCACATGACCGCGCTGTTCATGCTCACGCAGTACTTCGAGGACCTTGGGCTCGAGGATCTGGTGATCGTGGCGCCGGATGCCGGCCGGGTGAAGCTGAACAAGCGCTTCGCGTCCCAGATCGGCGCGGACCTGGCGATCCTCAACAAGGAACGCCCCGCGCAGCAGGTCGCCGAGATCGGTTACGTGATCGGCGACGTCAAGGGCAAGACAGCGGTACTTGTCGACGACATCATCGGCACGGCCGGGACGCTGAAGGCCGCCGCCCAGGCCGTGTACGACGCCGGCGCCCGCCGGGTCTACGCCGCGGCCACGCACGGGAACTTCTCGGGCAACGCCTGGGAAAATCTCGCGGACGCCGGCTTCGAACAGGTGGTGGTGACCGACACGATCCCGCTCCCGCCGGGCGCCCCCGACAACGTGCGGGTGCTCTCCTGCGCCGAGCTGCTCACGACCTCGATCCGCCAGATCTTCACGGACGGGTCCGTGAGCGACGTGTTCGGCGGCGAGAACCAGCTCTTCTAGGAGCGCCCGGGCGCCGGGCCAGCAGCGGCGGTGTCGGGATGGGCGAACGCGACGACCCCCAGCTCGGCCGCCGCGTTCAGAGCACTCGCGCCGCCCGCGTGATGGAGCTGCTCGGGCTGAGCGAGCAGGAGCTGTGCTGCGTTCTGGACGTAGACCCGCTCACGGTGCTCTCGGGGCAGCTCGAGCACTCGAGCGAGCTGCCGATCCTGCTCGACCTGCTCGACGAGGCCTCCGAGCGCGCGGGGCCGGCGGTACTCAAGCGCTGGGTCCGGGTGGCCGGATCAACCGGGAAACCGATCGACGCGCTGCTGCGAAGAGATTTCGGGGCATTCGAGAACGCGCTGGCGGAGCTGGCCGAGCGCGGATTCGTGCTCCGGGGCGGCGGCTGACGCCCCGGCGTTACTCCTCTTCTTTCGAATTCGGCTTATCCCCGGGCCAGATGCCGGTCAGATGCTGAAACGTTCGCGCGCCGGCACGGTCGACGGCCGCGCCTACGCCGGCCATGGTGGCGGCCTCCAGCGCCGCGGCGCCAACCACCTTTCCGAAGCTCGCGCCGGCCGTGGTGGGCTTGGGCGGGGCGCCGTCGTCGACCCGGGACCAGAGCCCGCGGAAGATTACCTTCGCGATCCTGGCTCCGATCAGGCCGGCGATGATCGCGAACGGCTTGTAGAGAATCTTCATCGTGCGTGCAGCCTACCCCGGATGCTCTCACCTGGACCGGGCAGATACAGCTGCACGATGGGGTAAAACGTTAACCCCAATAGCGGATAGGACAGCAGGAGGGAACCGAGATGCTCGACGAGGACTCCAGGCACGAGAACAGCGCGGCGGAGGACCTGCTGCGGCGGGCGCTACTCGATGACTCCGCCGCGGTAGCGGTCTCCCTGAAGGTGGGCGGGCTGCCGCTCAGCGAGTCGGTCACGGTCATCTTCCACGGCAGGCGGGACCTCGGAACGCTTCAGACGTACGTGACGCGAGGGAGTCGCCGTGCGGGCACGACCGTCGCCGCGAGCGAGATGCTGCGCGTCCCGTGTGACCTCGACCTGGCCGACGCGGACGATCGGGCCGAGGCGGAGCAGCTCTACATCGAGCAGGCCACCGCCCTCCGCGACGCGCTGGTGGGCGCCGACGTGGTCCTCGACGTGTGGCGCGAGCCGCTCGGCGAGCTGCTGGGTTCAAGCGTCAACGTCGACCACTCGATCGAGCTGTCGGTGCGCCTTCCGGCCCATCGCCTTCTGCCCACCGCCCTGATCGCGCCCGAGGCCCATCTCATCGTCACCCCCGTGTGCAGCGCGCGCACGCTCGCCGCGGGCAAGCCACCGATGGGCATCGCCTGCGCGCAGCAGGACATGGCCCGCATCTACCCACTGGCCGACGATCCGGAGCGGTGCGTGGAGGACTTCCTGGAGGCCGCGGCCGAGCACGCCCGTGCGCTGGCCGAGCGGCTAGATCATCAGGAGGCGTCGGTCGAGCGGTTCCTCGAGCTGAGCGAGTAGACGCGCGCGCCTTAGCATCGGGGCGGTGCGCCGCCCGTACATCGTCGCCATCGCTGTGGGGGTCCTTTTGTTCCTGGTCATCAGCGGACTGCTGGCGCGCGCGTTCAGCGCGAACAGCGCCGAGCAGGACGCGATCACCTCGCTCGTGACGGCGGAGGCGCGCGGCGACGTGAACGGGGTCCTCGACGACATCCTCGACTGCCGGACTACGGCTGCGTGCCGACAGCGAGCGGCCAGCAATGCGGCGCGGCTCAAGCAGCGGGGTGCGGTCTCGATCGCGCAGCTCACGCCCTCGACCAGCTTCTCGCTGGTCGGCGAGGAGGGGACGGCCCGGGTGGCTTGGATCGTGGGCGGGTCAAAACCGATCACGCAGTGCGTTCGAGTTCGCCGCACTGGGAACGTGTTGAGCGGGCTGCGGGTCGAGCTGCTCGCGGTTACGCCCAGGCTGAAAACCGACGCGGACTGTCCAAAGCAGTTCTGAGCCCGAACTAGCGCGCGGTCCGGACCGGCGTGCGCTCAGGCTCGCGGGCCGGCCGGCGCTCACGCCGCGGCAGCCGCTCGGTCAGCTTGCGGTCATCGCGCAGGCGAACGCGCGGTGGCTCGGCGTCCAGCAGCGGGATGCCACCGCGCGGCGGTTCGGGCGGCGTCGGCGGCGGGTTGGGACCGCGGCCCCAGCCGCCATCCGAGCCAGGATCAGAGGGGCGGTTCGGAAACTCGGGGCTGTCGCGCAGCGCCGGAATGATCAGCACCGCCGCGCAAACCAGGCCCAGGAGGTGCATCCCGGCGATCATCAGCATCAGCTGAGCATCGGCCGACATAAAGCAAGCTTAGCGCGGCATTCCGCCCGGGTGAAGAGGTCCTCGCCCACCCCCCGCCCTCCCGATGTGGGCAGGGTTGATCGGCCGGCGCCGCCACTCTCGGACCGGGTCGCTACCATCGCGGACGGTCATGGCCACCGCTCAGTCGACAGCCCTTCCAGTCGAGCGCCGCGAAGCCGCGGGATCGCGCGCGGCGCGCCGTCTGCGTCGCGCCGGCAACGTGCCCGGGATCGTCTATGGCGGTGGCGAGGACCCCATTCCCTTCCAGGTTGACGCGCGGGAACTGCGCCATGCGCTCCAGCACGCCGGCGCGGTGCTCGAGCTCAGCATCGACGGCTCGGGCAGCACGCCCGTCGTCGTCAAGGAGCTGACGCGGCATCCGGTGACCGGCGAGACGACCCACATCGACGTGCTGCGGGTCCGGCTCGACCAGGCAATCTCCGCCACCGTCGTCCTCGACCTGGTCGGCTCCGAGAACGCGCCGGGCGTCAAGGAGGGCGGGGTGCTCGAGCAGGTCACTCGCGAGCTCACAATCGAGGCCCTGCCGGGCGACATCCCCGACGCCATCCACCACGATGTCTCCGGGCTTCAGATCGGCGACACAGTCACCCTCGAGGCGGTCAGTCCGCCGCGGGGCGTCACCCTCACCGACGATCCTGAGACCGTCGTGGCCACGCTCACGCCGCCGAGGCTGCAGGCCGAGGCCGAGGAAGAGATCGAGGCGGAGACCGAGCTGGTGGCCGAGGGCGCCGCCGCCGAAGAGGCCGAGGAGGCAGCCGGCGACGAGACTGCCGGCGAGACCGAGGGCGGGGACGAGAGCGAGTAGCCCCCCGCTAAGGCGCCGCCGTCAGGCGCCGCCGACAATCCTAAATTGATCGGCGCCCCGCTAGTGGACTGGCTGATCGTCGGCCTCGGCAACCCGGGCGCCGAGTACGACGGCACGCGCCACAACATCGGCTTCGAGGTCGCCAACGAGCTGGCCAGTCGATGGGCGCTCCCTAGGCCCAAGTCGAAGTATCGCGGGCTTCTCACCGAGGGCCGCACCGGCCCCGGAGGGCCACGGGTCGCGGTCCTGCTGCCGCAGACGTACATGAACGATGCGGGCGACTCGGTGGGGCCGGCGCGCGGCGCGTTCAGGGTGCCGCTCGACCGCGTCCTCGTGATCCACGACGAGATCGACTTGCCGTTCGGGGAGATCCGCTCCCGCCTCGGCGGTGGTCTCGCCGGACACAACGGGCTGAAGTCGCTAAAGCAAGGACTCGGCTCGGCTGACTTCGCGCGGGTGAGGATCGGGGTCAGCCGGCCGCCGACGACCGACCCCGACCGCGTGGCCGCCTACGTCCTCGGCCGCTTCCGCGAGCCCCGCGACGAAGTCCGGGAGCTGATCGAGCGCGCCGCCGACGAGGTCGAGCGCACGGTGTCAGAAGAGGCGGACTGATGGGCGCCGACCGCGACGAGGAGCCGTTCGAATCGATCTACGCCCGAGCCGGGTCGGATCTCGATTCGATTCCGTGGGCTGATCTGGCCCCGAATCCGGCCCTCCTGAGCTGGCTGGCCAGTCAGCCAGGTGTGGAGGGCGCGTCAGATTCTGGGCAAGACGAGCGGGGTCTCGGACCGGGAACGTCCAGCGCGCCGGCGTTGGTCGTAGCGTGCGGCCTGGGCGACGACGCGGAGGAGCTCGCCGCGCGCGGCTACACCGTGACCGCGTTCGACGTCTCGCCCACGGCAATCGAGAAGTGCCACGAGCGCTTCCTCGCCTCGACCGTCAACTACCTCGTCGCCGATGTGTTCGCCCTCCCCAAAGCGTGGACGGAGTCGTACGCGCTGGTGGTCGAGATCCGGACGCTCCAATCGCTGCCACTAGGCCGGCGCGAGCAGGCCGTGAAGGCGATCGCCGCGACCGTGGCACCGGGCGGCGAAGTGTTCGTTCGCACCGCCATTCGCGAGCCCGACGAGCCGTTGACCAGCCGGCCGTGGCCGCTCATCCGCGGTGAGTTGAACGCCTTCATCGACGCCGGCCTGACCGAGCGCGAGGCACGCGCAGACCCGCCCGGCGCGAGTCGATTCCAGATGTTCACCGCTGTGTATCAGCGGCCGTCGGGCACGACCTAGACTCGGAGTAGAACATGCTCCGCACGCTCCTCACCCGCGCCGACGAGGACCCCCAGGTCGCGCGGCTGGTCGATGCGGGCGGGCGGGCGTTCGTGTCCCAATCACTGCGCCCATACCTGCTCGCGGCGCTGCTCGACCGGGACCCGACCACCCCGGTCATCGTGGTCGCCGGCGACGACCGCGCCGCTCGCGACCTGGCCGCGGGCCTGAAGACGTGGCTCGAGCCGCGCCCCGTCCGCTACTACCCGAGCCGCGGCGTCACCTACGAGTCGCACCTGACGCCGCCACCACACCTGGTCGGTCTGCGGATCGCCGCCCTCGACGCACTCGTCGACTCCGGCGACGGGCAAGCCCCGATCGTGGTCGTGAGCGCCGTGGCCCTCTCGGAGAAGGTTCCGGACCCGGCGCTCAGACCACACGGCTTCACGCTTCGAGGAGGCGATTTGCTCGACCTCGACGAGACCGCCCTCGATCTCGTCGCCGCCGGCTATGAGCGCGTGGATCAGGTCGAGGACCGGGGTCAGTTCGCGATCCGCGGCGGCCTGCTCGACGTGTTCCCGGCCACCGAGGACCGGGCTGTCCGCGTCGACCTGTTCGGCGATGAGATCGAGTCGCTGCGCTGGTTCTCGACCTTCACCCAGCGCTCGCTCGGCGACGCCGAGCTCGTCGAGATCGAGCCGGCCGCCGAGCTGGCCGAGGAGCACCGCGAGCTGGCCGAGATCGCGGCGCTCGAGAAGGAGGAGGAGCGGCCCGACATCGCCGAGCTCCTGCCGGTCGATCAATTTCACCCGTTCCTGGAGTTGGCGCCGCAAGAGGCAACCATCGTGATCGCAGGCGAGGAGGACGTGGCGCCGGCGCTGGCCGACCACTGGCAGGACGTCAGCGCCGCGTTCAAGGATCGCGACGCCCGTCACCTGTACGTCGATGAAGAAACGATCGGCCACACGCTCAAGGCCCGGGCGAAAATCCGGCTCTCGAGCATCGACCAGGACCAGCCTTTCCAGTTCCGGGCCCAGGCGGCCGACGTCCAGGCCCGCAGCCTGAAGGAGGCGGAGCCGGAGCTCGAGAAGCTCCACCGGTCCGGCTACCAGACCGTCGTTGTGTTTGCCCGCAAGGGGGAGGGCGAGCGAGCCGCCTATAACCTCGGGCGCCTCAAGGTTCACTGGCTCGACGCGGACGACGGGACAGCCGACGGGCGGATCACCTTCGCCCAAGCCAGGCTCCAATACGGCTTCATCGCGCCCCAGTTCCACCTCGCCGTCATCCCCGAGCACCGCCTGTTCCGACGGCGACGGGCGCCAGAGGAACCACAGAGAGCCCGAAGAAGAGGTGTCCTTAGAAGCTTCGCCGACCTGCGCACCGGCGACATCGTCGTGCACGAGGACCATGGAATCGCGCGCTTTGCCGGCTTCGACACCAAGACGGTGGCGGACGTCACCCGCGACTACCTGTACCTCGAGTACGCCGGCTCGGACCGGGTCTTCGTTCCTGTCGACCAGCTGGCCAAGATCAGTCGCTACGTTGGCGCCGGCGGCGCCCACCCGCCGCTGTCCAAGCTTGGTGGCACCCGATGGGACACCATCAAAGCGCGGGCAAGACGAGCGGCCCAGGAGCTGGCCGGCGAGCTGCTCAACCTGTACGCCGAGCGCAAGCGCCGGGCGGGTCACGCGTTCCCGATCGACACCGACTGGCAGCGCGACTTCGAGGATGCCTTCCCGTTCACCGAGACGCCCGACCAGCGCGACGCGATCGAGATGGTCAAGGCCGACATGGAGGCGCCCAAGCCGATGGACCGCTTGATCTGCGGCGACGTCGGCTACGGCAAGACCGAGGTCGCGCTGCGCGCCGCGTTCAAGGCCGTCCAGGACGGCACGCAGGTGATGCTGATAGTGCCGACCACGATTCTGGCTCAGCAGCACTACGGCACGTTCACCGAGCGGCTCAAGGACTATCCGATCACGATCGAGCACGTCTCGCGTTTCCGCCCGCAGGCCGAGCAACGAGAGGCCGTCAAGCGCTTCAGCGAGGGCAAGGTCGACATCCTCATCGGGACGCACCGCCTTCTCAGCCGAGACGTCCGCGCCAAGAACCTGGGGCTGCTCATCGTCGACGAGGAGCAGCGCTTCGGGGTCAAGCAGAAGGAGCTGCTGAGGCAGCTCAAGCTGAAGGTCGACGTGATCGCGATGAGCGCCACGCCGATCCCGCGCACCCTGCAGATGTCGATGGCCGGGGTCCGCGATATCAGCGTCATCGAGACTCCGCCCGAGGGCCGGCGCCCGATCAAGACGTACGTCGGCGAGTACGACGAGGAGCTAGTCAAGACGGCGCTGGTCCGCGAGCACCAGCGAAAGGGGCAGGCGTTCTTCCTCCACAACCGGATCGAGTCGATCGACGAGACGGCCGAGCGGCTGCGCGGCCTGTGCCCGGGCATGAAGTTCGAGGTCGCCCACGGTCAGATGGACGAAAAGGAGCTCGAGCAGCGAATGCTCGCGTTCCTACGCGGCGACGCCGACGTCCTTGTATGCACGAGCATCATCGAGTCGGGCATCGACATCCCGCAGGCCAACACGCTGATCGTCGAGCGCGCCGACACGTTCGGGCTCGCCCAGCTCTACCAGATCCGTGGTCGCGTAGGACGCTCGAGAGAGCGCGCATACGCCTACCTCCTCTATCCGAGCGCCGCCGCGCTGACCCAGGACGCTGCCCAACGCCTGTCCGCCCTGTCCGACTACACCGAGCTCGGCGCGGGCTTCAAGATCGCCATGCGCGACCTGGAGATCCGCGGCGCGGGCAACCTGCTGGGGGACGAGCAGTCCGGCCACGTGGCCGCGCTCGGGTTCGAGCTCTACATGCAGATGCTCGATGAGGCCGTGGCCGCCGCCGAGGACGGCACGGCATACGAGGAGGAGTGGGAGCCGGTGCGCCTCGACGTCAACGTCGACGCGTACGTGCCCGCCGACTACATCCCGTACGAGCAGGCCAAGGTCGACGTCCACCGCCGGATCGCCGCCGCGCGCGAGGTGGCGGACCTCATGGAACTCAAGAACGAGCTCGAGGACCGCTTCGGCGAGCTGCCCGATCCGCTCAAGAACCTGATTGCACTCCAACAGGCGCGGATCAAGCTGGGTCAGGCCGGCGCGCGGGCGGTGACGTTCCGCAACGGTCGCCTGGCCGTCACGCCGATCGAGCTCGACAGCGTCAGAGCCAAGCGGATCCGCCAGGAGATCCCGGAGGCGCTCTACGAGTCGGGCAAATCGCAACTGTCCGTGAGGGTCCCGGAGGATCCCGCCAAGCGCTTCCCGGCGGTGGTGAAGGCAGCTGATGTGCTGCTCGCGGTGACTCGCGAAGCGGCCTGACTTAGGCGCGATCCCTGTCAGGACGGGGAATCGGGCCCCACGGATGCCGAGCGAAGCGAAGGGCGGGTGGGGACCAAATTTCCTCTTAGGCGATTCTTCACGCCACTTTGCGCCACCCTCGCTACCATCGACCGCCGATGACGGTTCGCAGGTCCATCCTGGCGCTTGGCGCCTTTTTTGTGTTCGCGATCGCCGTGGCCGGATGCGGCAGCAGCGTGCCGGGCGATTCGGTCGCCGACGTGGCTGGCAACCCGATCACCACCCAGGCCTTCAACCACTGGATGTACGTCGCGGCCAAGAGCCAGGCGGCGGAGCAGCCGGGTCAGCCGGTGATCGTGCCCAACGATCCGCCGGACTTCACGAAGTGCATCGCGGACGTCCGCAAGGCGATCCCGAGCCTGGCCAAGACAAAGGCCGCGACGCTGAAGACCGCGTGCCAGCAGCAGTTCACCTCGCTCGCGAGCTCGGTCATGGACTTCCTGATCACGGCCTACTGGTACCAGGCCGACGCCCACAAGCTCGGCGTCAATGTCACGCCCGCGGAAGTGCAGGCCGCGTTCAACACGGCCAAGAAGCAGACCTTCCCGACCGCCGCCGGGTTCAACAGTTTCCTCGGCGAGACCGGTCAGACGCTTGCTGACATCACGTATCGCTTCAAGATCAACACGATCGTCCAGAAGCTGGTGGCCAAGCACACCAAGCCGGTCACCCAGGCGGATATCGCCGCCTACTACAACAACCACCCCACGCAGTTCGGCACGCAGGAGAGCCGCAACATGCGGATCGTCCTGACGGGGACCGCGGCCCAGGCGAATACCGCCAAGAAGGCGCTGCAGTCGGGTCAGAGCTGGGCGGCGGTGGCCAAGAAGTACTCGACGGACCCGACGACCAAGAACAGCGGAGGACTCCTTACTGGGGTGACTCAGGGTCAGCAGGACGCCGCCCTGACCAAGGCGGCGTTCGCGGCGCCGGCGAACACGCTGATCGGTCCGGTCAAGGGTCAGTTCGGCTACTACATCGTCGAGGTCACCGGGATCACCCCGGCGACGCACAAATCGCTGTCGGAGGCGACCGCGACGATCCGCCAGCAGCTCACCACGCAGGAGTCGCAGACCGCCCAGACGACGGTCGCCAACCAGGCCAAGAAGGACTGGCTCAGCCAGACGACGTGCCGCGGCGAATACGCGATGGCGGACTGCAAGGGGTACAAGGCGCCGAAGACGGCCACCACCGGCACTTCGACCGCCGGGTGAGCCCCGCAGATCCTGCGGGCATCGCCGAGGCGCTGAGCCGCCTAGACACGATCACGCGACGTCTCCGGGTGGAGTGCCCGTGGGACCGCGAACAGGACGAGCGCTCGATCGTCCCGCACACCGTCGAGGAGTCCTACGAGCTGGCCGACGCCGCGCAGCGCGGCGACGACGCGAAGATGGTCGACGAGCTCGGCGACGTGCTCTTCCAGGTCCACTTCCTGTCGCTGCTGCTCGAGGAGCGCGGCGCCGGCGACCTGGCCGAGGTGGCCACGCACGTCACCGAGAAGCTGATCCGCCGCCACCCGCACGTGTTCGGCGAGGTGCAGGCCGACACCTCGGTCGAGGTCCGGCGGAACTGGGACAAGATCAAGGAGACCGAGCCGGGGCGCGAACAGGGGATTTTCGGCGAGGTGCCCGAGAACCTGCCGGGGCCGCTGTACGCGCGCAAGGTCCAGCGGCGCGCCGCCTCGAGCGGCTTTGACTTCCCTGGCGTCGAGGGGCCGATCCAATCGGTTCGTGACGAGCTGGAGGAGCTCCAGAGCGCCAACACGCCCGAACAGCGCTTCCACGAGCTCGGCGACGTTCTGTTTGCGGCGGTCAACGTGACCCGGAAGTTGAACGTCGACCCGGAGCTCGCACTGCGCGCCGCTGCCGAGCGATTCAGGAGCCGCGTCGAGGCCGGCGGCGAGCTGGCCGCATCCGAGGGCCATAGCTGGAACGATCTCGCTCCCGACGAGCAGCTTGCCTACTACGCGCGAGCGCGCCTGAGCCTGAGCGAAGGAGTCCAATGAGCCAGATCGACCACGTCCACGCCCGTCAGATCCTCGACAGCCGAGGAAACCCGACGGTCGAAGTCGAGCTCAGCGTGCGCTCGGGGGCCTGGGGACGGGCCGCGGTACCGTCGGGCGCGTCGACCGGCGAGTTCGAGGCGACCGAGCTGCGTGACGGCGGCTCGGACTGGGGAGGCAAGGGCGTCATGCGCGCCGTCGAGAACGTCAACGGCGAGATCGCCACCGCGGTCCGCGGGCAGGATGCGTCCTCGCAGGCTGCTCTGGATCGAATGCTGATCACGCTGGATGGAACGCCAAACAAGTCGCGGCTGGGCGCCAACGCCATCCTCGCGGTGTCACTTGCCGCAGCCCACGCCGCCGCGGCGGAGGAGCGGCTGCCGCTGTGGCGCTACCTCGGGGGCGAGAGCGCACACGTGCTCCCCGTGCCGATGCTGAACGTGATCAACGGCGGCGCGCACGCCGACAACAGCATCGACTTTCAGGAGTTCATGATCGTCCCCGTCGGGGGAGGGACCTTTCGCGACGCCCTGCGGATGGCCGACGAGGTGTTCCAGACGCTCAAGAGGATGCTCCACGACCGCGGGATGTCCACCGCCGTCGGGGACGAGGGAGGGTTCGCGCCGAACCTCTCGTCGAACGAGGAGGCCCTGGGCGTCCTGGTCGAGGCAATCGGGGCCGCCGGGTACGCGCCCGGCGAGCAGGTGGCAATCGCGCTCGACCCGGCCGTGTCTGGGTTGTATAAGGACGGCTCCTACGTGCTCGAGCACGAGGGCCGGACGCTCAGCGCCCAGGAGCTCTCGGCCTACTTCGCCGACCTCGTCGAGCGCTACCCGATCATCTCGCTCGAGGACGGGATGGCCGAGGAGGACTGGGACGGCTGGGCCCATATGACGCAGGAGCTCGGCAGCCATCTTCAGCTCGTCGGCGACGACGTGTTCGTGACCAACACCGAGCGGCTACAACGCGGGATCAACACCGGCGTCGCCAACTCGATCCTGATCAAGGTCAACCAGATCGGGACGCTGACCGAGACGCTCGCCGCCATCCGGATGGCCCGCGAGAACGGCTACACCGCGGTCATGTCGCACCGCTCGGGGGAGACCGAGGACGTGACCATCGCCGACCTCGCCGTGGCCACCGGATGTGGCCAGATCAAGACCGGCGCGCCGTCAAGGACCGATCGGGTGGCCAAGTACAACCAGCTGCTGCGGATCGAGGAGGCGCTGGGCGCGGAGGCGCGCTACCCGGGACGCAGCGCGTTCCGGTCTTAGAGATCTTGAAAGACCTCGTGCAGGAGGAAGGAGGCCGCGCGCGGCGAACGAAGCGCTTAGCGGATGCCTTCAGCCCGTACCGCACCTGCTTCGGCGCGCCGCCGGCAACGGCCTGCGGCGGCATCCCAGCCGCGACGGGTGGCCGCACGCCGGATCGCGAGTCGGGTCCGCTGGGACCGGATCGGGCGCGTGGGACTGCTGGTCGTCCTGTGCGTGGTGGCGGGCGTGTACGTGCAGCAGGCGCTGGCCTACCTGGCCGTCCGCGGCCAGTCCGATCAGCAGCGGGCGATCGTGCATCAGCTCTCTCGGGCGAACGCCAGCCTGCGCGCGCAACAGAAGTCGCTGAACGAGCCGGCGACGATCGCCAGCGACGCCCGCGCCCTGGGGATGGTCCGGGTCGGCGAGCATCCCTACGAGGTCACCGGGCTGCCGAATCACTGAGGGGCCGCTCGTCTCAGTTGACCGCGCGGGCCGGCGGGTAGTCACGCCGTGGGGGCACTTCGGTTCGACGACGTCATCGGCCTGTGGCGCGAGGGCCAGCGCCGGCTGGCGCAGGCCGATCCGGCGGTGCGCCCGGCGCTTGATCGGGTGACCGACGCGCTCGTCGATGAGCTGCGCCGGCGGGTCGGCGGCATGTTCACCACCGATGAGCTCGCGCGCTACTACCTCGACGAGGGCATCGACTGGTGCTTCGGCATCGCGGTGCGAGTCGCGCCCGCGAACCCCGAGGCGTGGGACCTGACCACGGTGGCGGGGGCGGCGTTCGCGCGCTACGTCCGGGAGGCCAGCGACTACGCCGGTGGGGCGCGCGTCGTGCGGGAGGATTGACCGGCACGACCTTGGCGACGTAAGCATCGGCACCATGCTCGTCTCGCCAACCGCGGCCGACACCGGGAGCTTTGGCTGTTTTGTCAGGTGCGCACGCTGTAACCGAGGCCGGGACGGTGCATAAGGCCCGAAACCGATCTCGCGCGACGCGCTCCCGGGACATAAGCGTCTGGGAGGCGCTTATGTCGCAAAAGCGGCGTGCCGGAGGGGATTTTCGGGCGTCCCGTCCCATCCCGTCAAACCGGGTGCGGTCCGGCTACCGGCTAATCCCCGTCGCCGTTCCCGTTCTTCCCTTGCTGTCGTCGTCAGCGTCGTCGCCGACCCGACGGATCACGATCTGGTCCTCCTCGATCGCGACCTCGACCGGCCGGTGACCGGCCCAGTACTCGGCGTAGATCGGATCGTCCTGGACGGCCGGATCGAGCCACAGACCGTAGCCCTCCTCGCCGTGGTCGAAGGTGGCCTCGAGCGGCGCGCTCTTGCGACGGGTGCTGCGACGTCCACCCCGCCGGCCACGCCGGCGCCGTGAGCGCTGCTTGCTCTCGTCGTCCTCGTCCTCGTCGCCGTCGCCGTCCTCGCCGTTCTCCTCTTCCTCCTCCTCGGCCTGACGCGCCTCGGCCGCCTCGAGCTCGGCGGCGATCAGCGCGTCGTCCTCGGCTCGCAGGTCGATCTCGTCGTCGAAGTCGACGCCCGTGCCCGCGCTGGTGTCCGGATCGGCGTCGGGCTCGAGTCCCTGCTCGCGCTTGAAGGCCTGAATTTGCTGGACGGTCACCTCGAGCTGGTGCGCGATCCACGCGTCGGTCCGGCCCTGGCGCACCCAGGCACGAATGCGGTTCAGTTCGGGTCGTAGTGATCGGCGGGCCATGGTTCGGCGCGGAGACTAGATGATTGAGCTCGAATGCGGTCTGGTGGCGATGGGTCGGCGCTGGACTGAGCCGGCAAACGTTCGTGCCTCGATGGACGCCTTAGGGGCGCGACCCGATTGCTCGAGTGCGAATGCCGAGTCGCCTGTACGCATCGGAGTTCACCCGGTATGCTGGCCTCGGCGGACCGGAGGCTCGCGGAGACGACGCAATCCGGCTGCTTCGTTTGACGACCAGGCGAGCAGGGAGGCACATTCCCCATGTTGGTACTCACCCGCAAGTCCAACCAAAGCATCATGATCGGCGATGACATTGAGGTCTCCGTACTGGCGATCATGGGCGAGAAGGTGCGAATCGGGATTCAAGCCCCGCGTGACATTCCCGTATTTCGCAAGGAGGTTTATCTGGAAATCCAGCAGGAGCGGATGGGCTCCGGGAAGGGCGTCCGCGAGGAGGTAGACGCGGCCCTGCGTGGCCTGGGAGACAGCGCGTAGGGGATTGCTGCCTATCGAGGCTGGCGCCTCGATGGGGTCGGGACCGCTGCCGATCAAGGCCGGCGTCTCGATAGGGTTTGGGATCGATGCCGATCAGGGCTGGCGCCTTGATCGCGTGGGTGTACGGCGCTGGCGGCGAGGTGGCGTAGGTCCTCGCCCGTCCAGCCGAGCACCGTCTAGCCGAGCAGGTAGTACAACGTCTCGAACATCGCGATCGTCACCAGGACCGCGGTGCCGATCAGCGTCGTGACGAGCACCCAGAAGCGCACCGAGCTGCGCTTGCGCTCGCGTTGGCGCCAGCGCTTGCGTGAGCGCGAGATCGCTCGCCGCTGCTGCAACTGACTGCGGCTGCGGTCGAGCTGCGTCTCGTGCCGAAACTCCTGCTCGAGTTCGGCGAGGCTCTGACGCATCTTCATGGCCATGGGGGCGCGAGCCTACCAAGACCGGGGATGCAGTGTTATGTAGCGGCGGGGGATCAACCCCCGCCAACTCCATCAGTGAACGGCCTGCTGCTCGTACACCCGCACGAAGTGCAGGTAGTTATCGGCGATCTGCTTGGCCGCGGCCTTGCGGTCGAGGGCCCCGGATTCGAAGCCCTTGAGCGGGTCCGACCAGATCGAGCGCCCGATCGCGAAGCCGATGAACCCCTCCACCGGGGCCGCCACCTCGAGCCACTGCTCGACCTTCTCGGTCGACGCCCCGCGCCCGAGAAGTACGCACGTGACACCCTCGCGGCCCTGACCCGTCCGGGCCTGCTCGGCGAGCATGGCAGCGTCAGCCCGTTCGTCGACGCCCTCGATCTTCCAGATGTCCGCCTCGACGCCGGCGTTCTGCAGCTCCTCGATCGCCCGGCGCATGAGCTCCGGACGCAGCTCGGCGTCGTAGCGGTCGCCGTCGCCGCCGACGGACGCCAGCTGCTCGTCGGTGGCCGGCACGAGCAGCTCGAACAGGAACTTGCGATCGTTCTCGTGGAGCCAGTCGGCGAGGCGCTTCAGGCGTCCGGCCTGCTCCTTGTTCAGCGCGGCGTCGCCGTCGGGGTTGTAGCGGACGAGCACCTTGGAGAAATCCGGGTTGAACTTCTCGATATGCGCCGGGAAGTCATCGCCGTACTCGAAGTCGAACTCCTCCTGGCCCGACTTCTCGACCGGCATCGCGAGCTTGAGGTTGTGCTCCCGGGCCATCTCGGGGATGTTCGAGCCGAACTGCTCATCGACGAGCACGCCGGTGGCGCCTGCCTCCGCGCCCTCCCGGACCGCCTCGAGCATGCCCTCGAAGATCACGCGCTTGCCGTCCGCGATCGTCTCGGTCTCCTCCGGCGTAGGGGTGCCCGTGACGCCGAACATCTTCTGGAAGGAGCCCCGGTGGTCAAACGCGAGGATGTACAGCTTGCCGTCGTATCCGAGAGCCATCTGACCCGCCCTTTCGCTTTCCGCTGAATTCCGTTAGTCGATCAACGCCCCAGTCTACGGCTACCCTGCCGCGCGATGGAGCACAAATTCGGCGGCGACCCGTACACGATCGGGATCGAGGAGGAGCTGATGATCCTCGACGCCGAGTCACTCGAGCTCGTCAACGCGATCGAGAGCCTGCTCGAGCCGGCGCCGGCAGGCGAGATCAAGCCCGAGTTGATGGAGTCGGTCCTCGAGGTCTCCACCGACCCCTGCGCGAACACGCGCGACGCCGGCGCGCAGCTGCGTGCGCTTCGCCGGCAGGTCAGCGACACCGCGGCGAGTAAGGGGAGCTGTCCGAGCACTTCGAGGCGGGCAAGCAACTATCGCGGTACCCATTCGAGATGCTCGACGAGAACAAGTGGCTCGCGGCCAGGCATGGCCTGGAGGGCGAACTCGTCGATTTGCCGAACTGGGACCGGGTGCCGGCGAGGGACCTGGCGCGCCCGCTGATCGACCGGATGCGGGAACACTGCGCCGACCTCGGTTCACTCGACGACCTCGAGGCGGTCGAGGACCTGCTCGAGCGCGGCAACGGCGCCGCCCGCCAGGTCGTGGTGTACGAAGCCAACCACGATCTGCGCGAGGTGATGGCCGAGGTCGTGGCCACCACGTCGGTATAACGCAGGAGCTTTTGTCAGCCAGGGGCGATTCCTAACCGGACCGGGCGGTCGTGGTCTGTTCGCGACCTCGCCGCCGTCATACAATCGATGACTCTATGAGCACCGGCGGCCCGGATCTGTTCGTAATTTGCAAGAACTGCCAGTCCGAAGTCAGCCCGTACATCACCGAATGCCCGTACTGCGGCAGCCGGCTGCGCAAGCGGGCCCCCAAGCTGGACCGGGACGGCCGCGTCAGCGAACGTAAGCGTCGGTCGCCCACCCCGAGCTTGCCGCGTTTGCGGCGTGGCGAGATCCCAGGCATCCGCGCGGAGTCGCACCCGTACGCGACGATCGCGCTGGTCCTGGCCGGGTTTGCTGGAACGCTCCTCTGGCGGGCGGCGCTCGTCGGGAGCACGCACGCGATCGAGCTCTGGGCGCGCTTCGGAAACCACCTGTGGTGGCGGTTGCTGGTGGCGCCGTTCACCTACACCAACACCGGCTACGCGATTGTCGTGCTCGGCACGATCGCGGTCTACGGCTGGCTGCTCGAGCGCCGTCACGGCCCGCTGCTCGTGCTCGTGCTGTTCGCGCTCGCCGGGGTCGGGGGCGCGGCGGTGACCGCGACGAACTCCGCGCTGCCGCTGGCGCTGGGTGCCAACGGCGCAGCGCTGGCCTTCATAGTGGTCTGGGCGCTGCCCGACGTGCTCTCGGTGCGCGCGGGACGCGAGATCGAAGGCGACCTGCTCGGCACGGCCGTGGTCGCGGTCGTTGTCGGGCTGATGCCCGTGGCCGTGCCCGGGGCGAGCTGGATCCCCGAAGCCGTGGGCGTGCTCGTGGGGCTGCTCATCGGGCTGCCGCTCGCGCTCACCCGCGACGCGTAGACCGCCGTCGATTACTGCGCACGTATGATCAGGACGGCCCGTGGTCGACCGCGCCTATACCGATGCCGAGCTGGAGGCGGCGATCACAGCGATTGCCGATCCGGAGCGCCTGCGCGAGGCCCAGGATCTGGTGGCTCAGAGCGCCCCGGCGCTGGCCCGGGTGCTGGCCACCGCGCTCGAGGAGGGCGGGTGGTTCGACCTGGGCCACAACCAGGCCGTGCACGAGGCGAGTGGCCACGACGACTTCGGCGAGCGGGTCCGTGCGGTCCGCACGATGCTGGCGGAGGAGACCCGGCTCGGGATGCTCGTCGGGGTCGCGGTCGGCTTCGAGCTGGCGCGCGAGCTCGCTAAGGCGCCGACGCAGTCGCCGCCGACAAATCTAATGACCTCTCGAGCGCCGGGATCGCAAACGACAGAGGAGGACTGATCTGATGGAAGTGCGTTTTCTGGGCCACTCTTGTTTCGAGCTCACCGACGGCGACGCCACGGTCCTGATCGACCCGTTCCTGACCGGCAATCCGAAGGCGGCAATCGCCGCCGAGGACGCCGCGGCGACGACGATCCTGCTCACACACGGTCACGCGGACCACGTGGGCGATGTGGTGGCGATCGCGAAGCGGACCGATGCCCCCGTCGTGGCCATCACCGAGCTCGCCGGCGAGCTCGGCGAGGAGGGCGTCGACGTGCGCGATCCCAACATGGGCGGGACGATCAAGTTCGACTGGGGCTCGGTCAAGATCGTGCCGGCGTGGCACACCTCGACCACGCCGAAAGGGACGTACAACACGCCCGCCGGCCTGCTGATCAACTTCGAGGACACGATCGTCTACCACCTCGGGGACACGTGCGTGTTCAGTGACCTGCAGCTCGTCGGCAAGCGCGCGCCGATCGACGTCGCGCTGATGTGCATTGGGGGCCACTACACGATGGATCGCGTCGACGCGGTCGACGCGGCCGAGCTGGTCGGGGCCAAGACCGTGATCCCGTGCCACTACAACACGTTCCCGCCGATCGAGACCGACGCGCAGGCGTTCAAGTCCGACGTCGAGTCGGCCACGCAGTCGAACGTCGTCATCCTCGACCCCGGCGAGTCGCACACGCCGTGACTCACGCGATCGTTCTCATCCAGGCGAACCGCGCGGGCCTCGCGACCCTCGGCGGCGAGCTGGCCGACCTCGAGGGAGTGGCCGAGGCGTACTCGGTCACCGGCGAGTGGGACTTCGTCGCCGTGCTGCGCCTGCGCCAGCAGGAAGACCTCGCGAAGGTGGTGACCGGCCAGATCTCGCAGCTGGCCGGCGTGGCGCGGACCCACACGATGGTCGCATTCGAGGTCTACTCGCGCCACGACCTCGAGGCACTGTTCTCCGTCGGTCAGTAGTGCGCGTCGCGGTTGTGGCCGAGTGGTACCCGTCGCCGGGCGATCCGGTGCTGGGCATCTGGGCCCACCGTCAGGCGATGGCGGCGCGCGATGCCGGTGCCGAGGTGCGGGTGCTCGCGCTGCGGCGGCCGATCCCTCCCCTGTCGGTGGCGCGGAGCCTGGTTCAGATTCCCCCTGCCATCGGTGCGCTGAGCCGCTGGATCGAGGGGGCCCGGACATCGTTGCGCCCTTGGTCGCTGGACGGGCTTTCCGTGGAGCCGGTGCCGTTCGTTGCCCCACCGCGCCCGATCTCGTACGGGAGCTGGGGGTACTGGATGGCGCCTTCGCTGCGGCGCGCGCTCGACCGGCTCTATGCGGAGTGGCGGTTCGACGTGCTGCACGCGCACTGCCTGGCGCCGGCGGGTCACGCGGCGGCCCGTTGGGTGCGTCGGCGGCGTGGTCCGGCGTTTGTCGTATCCGCCCACGGCCCCGACATGATCAACGTGCCGGAAGACAGCTCCGTCGGGCGGCGCGCGTGTGTCGCGGCCATGGCGGTCGCGAACAGCGTGTTCGCCAACAGCACCTGGGCGGCGCGGCGCTGCGAGGAGATCGCCGGGCGGTCACTCCCGGTGCGCGTGCTGCACCTCGGTGCCGACCTGCCCTCGGCCCCGCACGCATCGTCCAACGGAACGGTCCGGATGGTCACGGTGGCTCATCTGGTCGCGCGCAAGCGCCACCAGGTCGTGTTGCGGGCGCTGGCTGCACTCGACCCGGCGCGCCGGCCCGAGTACCTGGTGATCGGCGACGGACCGTGCCGGCCCGGACTGGAGCGTCTGGCCGCTGAACTTGGTGTCGCCGACCGCGTCAGATTCCTCGGCCAGCTGCCAAACCCCGAGGCGGTGGCTCGAGCGGCTGCCTGCGATCTGTTCGTAATGCCGGGCGTCGAGGAGCCGTTCGGCGTGGCCTTCGTCGAGGCGATGGCGGCCGGGCTCCCGGCCATCGGGAGCCGGGGCGAGGGCGGCCCCGAGGACATCGCGGCCGCAGGTCCCGGGATGATCCTGGTCGAGCCCGACGACCCGGCGGCGCTGGCCGGGCTGCTCGACCAGCTGACCGCCGACCGCTCGGGGCTGGCGCGGCTCGGTGCCGCCGCGCGCCAGACGGTGGAGGCCAACTTCACATGGGAGCGTTGCGGGGCCGAGACGGTCGCGGCGTATCGGGCGGCGCTCGGGGCCTGGTGACCGATCTACTGCTGGTCTCGCTCGGCACCACGCGCGGGCTGCGGCTGGCCGACGCGCAGCTCGTGGAGATGTTCCGCGAGGCCGGCGCCTCGGTGGCCGCGGTGTCGACGCGGATCGGCCTGACCGATGCGCTGCGGCGGGGCTATCCGGTCAACGACGTGGTCGAGGCGATCGCGGCGCGGCGGGCGCTCTCGGCCGCCCTGCGGTCGTGGAATCCGAGGGCACTGGTCTTCTCGACCACGACCGCGTCGCTTATCGCCGGGCGGCCACGGATCCCGTACGCGGTGTGGCTCGACTCGCCGGCGCGGCTCAACCGCCCGGGGCTGCTGAACCTGCCGCTTCATCTGCTCGAACGACGCCAGCTCGGCCGCGCCCGCATGTTGCTGGCCTGGAGCCCCGGCACGGTGGCGGCGCTGCCGCCGCTTACGGCTCCCGCCGTAGTTGTGCCGCCGCCGATTCCCGAGGCGCCGGCGCCGCGTGGCGATCGTGAGCCGTTTGCGGTCGCCTACACCCCCGACCCGAAGGCCAAGGGGCTCTCGCTGCTGTGCGCGTCCTGGGAGCAGGCGGCCCTCCCGGGTGCTCGGTTGCTGATCGCCGGTATCCCGCCCGAGCGGGCCCATGGGTTCCTCGAGCGGCGGGGCGCCGCCCTACCCGCCCATGCCGAACTGGTGGGGATGCTCCCCCAGCCCGAGTTCCGTGAGCTGCTCTCCCGTGCGCTCGTGTTCGTCAGCGCCGCCGAGTGGGAGGACTTCGGCATCGCGCCACTCGAGGCGCTCGATCGCGGCGCCGCCCTCGTGTCTGCGCCCGCCGGCGGGCCGTTTCCGGCGCTGGGTCTGGCTCGCGCCCTGGCGAGCGAGTTCGTGGCGGCCGACCGCACTCCGGCGTCGCTGGCCCGCGCGCTCGAGGCGGCGTTCGCGACGCCGCCCGAGCGGCTGGCCGCGTACCGGATCGTGGCGCGCGAGGCGCTCGAGTCCTACCGGCCCGAGGCGTCGGTGGCGCGGATCCGCGCCGAGGTGCTCCCGGCCCTGCTTGGCGGGTAGCGGCGGCCCGCCGCCGTCACCGCCCGCACGAACGCGTCGACCTCGACGCCGTCGGTCTCGCGATCGATCGCGCGGCTCTCTCCCGCCATTCGACGCCGCAGCTCCGGGTCGCAGACGAGCCGGCCGAGCGCCTCCGTCACCGCCGCCAGATCCCCGGGATCCACCAGGATCGCGTTGCGACCCTCGACCGCCACGTCGCCCGCCGCTCCCGCAGTCCGGCTGCACACGATTGGCAGGCCGGCCGCAGCCGCCTCGCGGATGGCCACGCCGAACGGTTCGTAGGTGCTGACCAGCGCGTACACGTCGGCCGACGCGTACACGTCCGGCATCTCGGACGGCGGGACGTGGCCGCGGAAGCGGACGGGAACGCCGCGCGCGGCGGCCAGCCCCCTGAGCTCGTCCTCGAGAAACCCGGTGCCGACGATCTCAAGCTCGGTGTCGGGTGGGCGGGACGCGATCCGTGCGAACGCCTCGATCAGCGTCGCGAAGTTCTTGTCCGGGACGAGACGCCCGGCGCTGATGATCCTGACCGGTCCGTCCTTGGGATGCCGTCCGGCGGCCCTGAAGGGTTCGACGTCGGCGGCCTGGAGCGCCACCGTTATCCGATCATCGGGCACGCCGAACGCCCGCAACCGCTCGCGCGCGCTCGAACTAGCGCTGATCACCCCGTCGGCATGGCGGGCGAGTCGGCGGTGCAGCGCGAGCTGCCAGCGCGGAAGCATCGAGTCGATCTGGGGGGTGCACTCGGTGAAGATCACGTACGCCTTCGCGTGGCGCCGGCACCACGCGAGCGTCCGCAGCGAGGCCGGCCCGTACTCGGAGACCACGACGCAGTCGGGGTCGGCCGCGCGGAGCGCGCGCTCGAGCCCGCGCGACCACAGCACCGGCGTGCGTCCGGCGCGCCGGCGCTGCCGGGAGCGCAGGTGGACCGCCGGATACGGGTGCTCGGTCGGGAACCAGTCCGGCGAGACGTCCCAGCTCGGCTGGCCGGCCGACTGGTAGATCACGCAGATGTCGAGCTCGGGGCGCTCGGACAGGGCGCGGAACAACGGCTCGCGGTAGGGAACCGGAGTGGGAGGGAGGATGGCGCACCGCAGCCCCATGGCGGGGCGAAGGTTAGAGCTGCGACCCGCGCCCCCGCTCGAACCAGATCGAGCGGTCCTTCCAATCGTGGAACATCATCAGCGCACCGGCGGCCAGCACCAGCGCGGAGCTCGGTCCCACGACCGGCTTCTCGACCGGAACGGGGTCGGCCATCAGGGCCAGACAGGCCGCCGCGGCCAGGACCGTGCCGGTCGCGCCGTGATGGCAGCGCTGACCAAAGATCCACAGCCGACGCCGGAGTGCGTCGTACTCGACGAGTCTCCCGACGGATTGTGTCGTGCCAGCCCGCATTTCCCTGATCCGCCCCAGTTATCGGCCTTTTCCCTGCAAAACGTAAGGAACACGGCAGAACTTCCGGGGCGAGGGTCTATGCGATGCGGGACCCGGGCGCCGCGTCCTTGTCGGGGCGGAGCAAAACCACACCCTCGGCCTCGTCGAGCGCCCCCAGGACGAGCACCTCGGAGGCGAATCCGGCGATCCTCCGCGGGGGGAAATTCACGACCCCGACCACGAGCGTGCCCTCGAGTGCCTCGGGCGGGTAGTGGGTGATCTGGGCCGAGGAGCGCTTGGTCCCGATCTCGGGGCCAAAGTCGATAGTCAGCTTCCACGCGGGCACGCGCGCCTCGGGGAACTCCTCGACCGAGACGACGCGGCCGACGCGCATGTCAACGGCCTGGAAGTGGCCGATGTCGAGCAATGGGCGGCGATCTTACGGCGCGGTGCCGCCCGACGGCGGCTGGGTCGAGTCCGAGGCTCCCGAGGAGTAGGACGTGCACGACGTTCCACCATCCATCGCTGGTGCGGGGGTGGGGGCAGGGCTGGTCGACGTCGTGGTCGGCGTCGAGGAGTCCGTCGAGGTGCCGGTCGTGTCCGACGCCGCGCCCGGGGTGTCCGACGCTGCGCCCGGGGTGGTGCTCTGGGTCGTGGTGGTCGTGGCGCTGCCCGGATCGGAGCTCGTCTCCGGAGGCGTCGTGGTCGTCAGGGTCGTGGTCGGGCTCGTCGTCGCGTCGCTCGTGTCGGTGCAGGTGCTGGCCGGTGTCGTCGTCATCGTGGACGTCGTCGTTTGAGCGGGAAGGACCGTTGCCACCGTCTGGGTCTGGGTGCGTCCCGGGAGCACCTTGGTCTTGGTCTTGGTGTCGAGCGTGCTGGTGTGCTTGGTCACCGGCTTGTCGAGCGTCTTGTGCGCGGTGGTGGCCGTGGTCGTGGCCGGCGCCCTGTGGACCTGGTGGGGACGGGTCGTGGCCGGATGCCGTTGCACCGGCGTGTGCACGACCGGCGCCGGAGCGGGAGTGGGTGCGGCCGGGGTCGAGCTCGGAACCTCCGCGAGTTGAGTCGCGGCGGCATGGTGATGGATCTGAGATCCGGCCCGCCCACCCGAATGGTCGACCTCGACCGCGCCGGCCGTGACCAGGGCAGCTGCGGCCAGCCCGGCCGCCGCCTTGGTGGCGATCGCTCCGACGCTGGCCGAGATGAAGCCGGTGGAGGTCGAGCCCATGACGGCGCCCGCACCGGCGGCCGCGGTCGAGCCGACGGCGGCCGCTTGTCCGGCCGCGCTCGCGCCCGAGGCGCCCGAGCCGGCGCCCGCCGAATGGCCGATGTGGAGGATCGCGAGCTTGCGGAGAAAATGGAGGGGCCCGCCCACCCCGCCCACCACGATCCCGATCGGAAGCACGGCGGCGAGCGCCTTGCTCGTCTCGTTGAGCTGGGACTTGAAGGTCGAGCAGCGCTCACACGTGCGCAGGTGCCGGCGCACGAGCGGGCCGGGGCGCCGGAGCAGACCCTCGGCGACCTCGCCGAGCTCCTCGCGCACCTCTTCGCAGGTGAGCATCCGCGCCTGCGAGGCCTCGGCCAGGGACACCCGGGCCCGGACCAGCAGCGACTTGACGCTCGGCACGGTCGTCTCCATCGCCTCGGCGATCTGCTCGTAGGACAGGGCGTCCATCTCGCGCAGCACCAGTGCCGTGCGCTGGGTCTCGGGAAGACCCTGGATGTCGCCGACCAGGAGACGAAACTCCTCGCGCTCGTGGACCTTGTCGGCGGTGGTCGAGCCGTGGTCTGAGAGGTGGATGTCCATCGAGTCCACGCCGACCGCCTGTATCCGGCGCAGATGGTTGAGGCTGCGGTTGCGCGCGATGCGGTACAGCCACGGCCGCACGTTGATCGGCCGGTCGTCGTCGAGGATCGCGTTGAACGCCGCCGAGAAGACCTCCTGGAGCACGTCCTCGGCGTCCTCGCGCGAGCCGAGCAGGTGCCGGCAGAAGGCCAGCAGGCGCGCGTTGTAGCGCGCGACGAGTACCTCGAAGGCGGCGGTGCTGCCGCGGCGGATCAGCGATACCAGGCGTTCGTCGGACTGCAGCCGAAGCAGCGGCGTCCGCGCATGAAGACCGATCCCTCCCGAGTATCTAAGTGCGGAGACTTCCACAGAAGCTGGCGAAACGGCTAGCTAGTAGGGGCCGTCGGACGCACTGACACCGTAGCAGCGGACAAGTTGCGGTCCTGCAAGATCCCCCACCTGCGGTAGTGCCGTTGGCCGGATTTACGGCGAACACCAACCCGAGCGACGCCAATACCCGGGGAGGGACTCGAACCCTCATGCCGCTGGGGCAATCGCTCTTAAGGCGACCGTGTCTGACCAATTCCACCACCCGGGCTTGTCGCGAACGCTAGCGGGTGGGCAAGCGGTGGCGGGAGGGGGTCGCCAGCGGACGGCGCGGCGCTCCGTTGCGGGCCGCCGCGACCTGCAAGACCTGCCATTCCGTGCGCCTCTTCCGAGCCTTGGCCTGTGGCGCATGTGGGGCGTGCGTGAGATGCCACGGCCGGCCGCGGGCGCCTCGATTGGCAGGTTCTGCATGTCCGACCGCGCGCGATACGCGCCCCTACCCCCTGCCACCCCCGATCGTACGCAAATCATTTGCGTAAAAGGGCGCAAACCCACTGGCAGGATGCCCGAAAACGGCGCGCGCGAAACCGCCCTAAAACCCAGTGTTTTCCGCCATCCAGAGCCAGCCTACAGGCGTGTCGGTTCAAAATTGACAGTCGCTCGAACCCCTTGCTAGGTTCGCCGTCAGGTCCGCTTCCGGGGTTACCAGGGCCCCGGCGGGAGGAGCTCTCATTGGCAGGGATAGAGCGGTGCGAAATTCAACCGTGATCGGCAGGGTCGCCGCTGTCGCCGCGATCGGAATTGCGGTGCTCGTCGTCGCCGTGATCCTGCTCTCGGGCGGCTCGAGCTATCAGGTCAAGGCGGTGTTCGAGGACGCCAGCCAGCTCGTCACCGGCGACCAGGTCGAGGTCGCCGGCAACAGCGTCGGCTCGATCTCGAACATCACGCTCACGCCCAGCGGGCAGGCCCAGCTCACCCTCAACATCAACAACTCGGCCTACACCCCGCTGCACCAGGGGACCGAGGCGACGGTGCGCCTCTCGAGCCTGTCGGGAATCGCCAACCGCTACATCGACCTCCGGCTCGGCTCCGCGGCCGCGCCGAAGATTCCGTCCGGCGGCGTCATCGGGCCCCAGTACACCACGAGCGCGGTCGACATCGACCAGCTGTTCAACACGCTTAACCCACCGACGCTCAAGGGCATCCAGAACCTGATCCAGGGGACGGCCTCGCAGTTCGCCGGCAAGGGCGCCGAGGCGCAGGCGGCCTGGCAGTACCTGAACCCGGCGGTGGCGGCGAGCAGCACGCTGTTCCAGGAGCTCGATCGCCACGACGGCGGCGACTTCACGAGCTTTGTCACCCAGTCGAGCAAGCTCCTGGGCACGATCGCGAACCGGCAGGCGGACCTGTCGGCGCTCGTCAAGAACCTCGGCACCACGACCGAAGCGCTGGCCTCGCAGAAGACCGCGCTCGGTCAGTCGATCCAGGAGCTGCCCGGCTTCATGGCGCTGGCCGACACGACGTTCGTGAACCTGCGCAACTCGCTCGATGCGCTGACGCCGCTGGTCAACGCCTCAAAGCCAGTGGCGCCGAAGCTCCAACAGTTCCTCACGCAGCTCCGCCCGCTGGCGCAGAACGCGGTCCCCACGGTCCAGAACCTGGCGAGCCTTATCTGCTCAAGAGGTTCCAAGCCGTGCTCGCAGAGCGTCCCTGGTAACAACGACCTGCTTCAGCTGCTCGAGTTGAGCGTGCAGCTCGCCAACGTGACCTGCGGCACGAGCGGCTCGACGAGCAGCTGCAACGGATCGCTGGAGGCGGACGGCGCGCAGCGGCTCGGCGCGTTCCCCGAGTCGACCGTCGCGCTTAACAACTCCACCCCCGAGCTCGCCACCGCCCGCCCCTACGCGGTCGACCTGACCGGCTGGTTTGAAGGCTTCAGCCATCCTGGCGGGACCGACGCCAACGGCGACTTCAGCCGCGTCGCGCCGGTTGTCGGCGTCGGCTCGATCGAGAACGGCGCGCTCAACCTGCTGCCCTCCTTCCTCGAGCCGGCGCTGCGTGAGGTGCTCGCGTTCGGCGGCAGCGGTACCTCCACCGGCGGCGGGAGCACGCCGACCCAGGGGCTCCTGACCACCGGCCAGGGCGATCGCTGCCCAGGCTCGATGGAGCGCGGCGGCACCTACTACCCCGAGCAGGGCTATCCCTGCAACCCGAGCGAGACGCCGACGGGGAACTGATGAGACGGATCCTCACCGGCGCCGCCTTCGCGCTCATCATCGGTGCCTTCGTGGTGATCGCGGTGGCCGCATCGAGCGGCTCGGGCGATCCCACCTACCGGCTCGAGTTCGACAACGCCTTCGGCCTGGTCAACGGCGCCCAGTTCAAGGTCGCCGGCGTCCCGGCCGGGAGCATCACGTCGATCGACCTGTGCTTCAAAGACAAGGCCGCGCACTGCTCGAATCCCCTCGACGCCGTGGTCACCGTGCAGGTGAGCACCAAGGGCTTTGGCACGTTCCGCTCCGACGCGTCCTGCCAGTCGCGTCCGCAGTCGCTGATCGGCGAGTACTTCGTCGACTGCCAGCCCGGGCAGTACGGCAAGCCACTGGCCAACGGCGCGACCCTGACCGCGTCGCACACGTTCTCGACCATCCCGGCCGACCTGCTCGCGGACATCATGCAGATGCCCCAGCGCGAGCGCCTGACGCTGATCATCAACGAGCTCGGCGCGGCGGTGGCGGCGCGCTCGACGGATATCCAGACCGCGCTCCAGCGAGCCGTGCCGGCGATCGATGAGACCGACAACCTGCTCGATCTACTGGCCAACGACTCGCAGACGCTCAAGGCCCTGACCGCTAACTCCAACGCGGTGGTCACGGCGCTGGCCAACAACTCGAAGCAGGTCCAGGACTTCATCGTCGAGGCTGATAACGCGGCGACCGACACCGCCACCCAGCAGCAGAACCTGAAGGTCAGCCTTCAGCGCTTCCCCGGGCTGCTCCAGCAGCTCCAGCCGGCGATGGCGAAGCTAGGGAGCGCCTCGGTCGCCAACACGCCCGTGCTCCAGAACCTAAACGCGGCCTCCGGCCAGCTGCGCACGCTGTTCACCAACCTGGCGTCGTGCTCCGCGGCGCACACCGGCAATCAGTGTGGCTTCGCCAGTGCCTCGCTGCCCGCCCTGCAATCGCTCGGGCTGGCCTCGGTCACGGGCAAGCAGGCGGTGCAGGCGGCGACGCCGACCGTCGCGCTGCTCAATCAGTTCTCAACGCCCGTCCCCGAGCTCGCCCAGAACCTCTCGATCGTGCTGGCCGACCTCGACACCCAGAACCGCGCCGTAGAGCCCGATCCGCGGAGCCCCGGTGGGAAGGGATTCAGCGGTCTGGAGGCGCTCCTCCAGTATGCGTTCAACCAGTCGCTCAGCGTCAACACGTTCAGCACGTTCGGGCACATGCTGTCGGTCGACGCCTTCGCCAGCCTGATGTGCTCGGGGTACGCGACGCCGGCCACCGTGGCGGCGAACCTCAAGACGTACGGAGCGGCCTACCGGCAGTGCTACTCGTGGTACGGGCCCAACCAGCCCGGTGTGAACGAGACCGATCCGTCTGATCCGAACGGATGCGTGCCCGATCCGGGTGGCGCGCCGCCGGGCGAGCCGGGCCCGAAGACCACCGCGGCCGCCTGTCCGGCCGGGGCCCTGACTCTCAACCCGCCGAGCGCCAAGGCCAACAAGAAGTCCTCGAGCAGCCCCGGCGCGACACCCGGAACCACCACCACGAGCACAACCCCGCGATTGACCGTACCGGGCGTGACGACGCCCGGGACCAAGCCGAACCTGCCGGGCGTGCTCGGGCAGGTCACCTCGGGCATCGGCAGCGCGACCGGCGTGACAACACCCACCGTGACGACGCCGACCCTCACGCCGTCGCAGCCGAGCAACGCGCCGGGCGGATCGTCCGCTGCCCAGCAGGCCCAGCAGCTCCTCAACTACCTCCTGTCGCCATGAGACGCAAGCAGCAATCCGCCTTCGCGAACCCGGTCCTGATCGGAGCGGTCACCGTGCTCGTGACCCTCGTCGCGGTGTTCCTGGCCTACAACGCCAACAACGGGCTGCCGTTCGTGCCCACCCGCGAGCTCAAGGTCGATATCGCCAACGGGTCCGCCCTGGTGGATGGCAACAGCGTGCGCGAGGGCGGCTACCTGATCGGGATGGTGTCGAGCATGAAGCCCGTGGTCATGGAGAACGGGCAGACCGGCGCGCAGCTAACCCTGGCGCTCAACAAGGCATATGGAAACGTGCCGATCGACTCGACGGTCTCGATCCAGCCGCAGTCGGTGCTCGGCCTGAAGTACCTCGATCTGCACAAGGGGACCTCGTCGCACTACTTCGCCGACGGGGCGACGCTGCCCGAGGCGCAGACCAACGTCCCGGTGCAGTTCGACGACGTGTTCAAGATGTTCAACACGCCGACGCGGGACGCGGCCCAGCAGAACCTGGTCGGCTTCGGCGACGCGCTGGCCTCACGGGGGTCGGCGCTCAACGACACGATCTCGAGCCTGCCGGCGCTGTTCCAGTACCTGCGCCCCGTCGCCCAGTACCTGTCCGCGCCGAGTACCGAGCTGACCCGTTTCGTCGGCAACCTCAACGAGTTCATGGGCGCGGTCGCGCCGGTGGCCGAGGTCAACGCCGAGCTGTTCGGAAAGATGGCCACGACCTTCGGCGCGATCGACCGCAATCCGCCCGATCTCAAGGCGACGATCGCCGAGTCACCCGCGACCGAGCAGGTGTCGACTCAGTCGCTGATCGCCCAGCAGCCGCTGCTCACCGATCTGACCACGTTCGGCCAGAACATGGCGCCGGCCACGCAGTCGCTCGAGACCGCCCTGCCGATCCTCAACCCGGCGCTCGAGCAGGGCACCCAGGTGCTCGTCCGGACGCCGCCTCTCAACCAACGCCTTCAGAACACGATGGACTCGCTGAAGACGCTCGCCCAAGCCCCGGGAACCAACGTCGCGCTGAACGGGCTGGTGGACACCGTCGACACGCTCAACCCGATGGTCAAGTACCTCGGCCCGTACCAGACCGTGTGCAACGACTGGAACTACTGGTGGACCTACATCGCCGACATCTTCTCCGAACAGACCGACTTCGGGAACGCCCAGCGGGCGCTGCTGATGGAGTCAAACCCGGCGCAGCCCAACAGCGTGTCGGACCAGGGCGCGACGGCGCCCGTGGACGGTGGCGGGTTCAGCTCGCCGTTGGGCGGCAACGAGTTCGCGCATGGCCCGACATACGGCGCGGCGGTCGACGATCAGGGCAACGCCGACTGCGAGACCGGCCAGCGCGGCTATCCGCTCAAGCTCAACAGCCTCGATCCGCAGGGGCGCGACTTCGACTCAGACGCCCACACTCCCGGCGACCAGGGGCCGACGTATGCCGGCCGTACCCACGTCCCGACCGGTGAGACCTTCAGCCGCGCCCCGACGACCGGCCCGCAGCTCCCGAACACCCCGGGGAACAACTGATGCTCGGGCGACTCAGGCGACGCGGACGCAAGGCCGGACTCAGCCCCTTCAAGGCGGGCCTGATCGCCCTTATCGCGCTGGTCGTGTTCGTCTACCTCGGCTTCACCAAGTTCGCCAACCCGTTTGCGACCCCGTACACGATCCACGCGGTCTTCTCGAACGCCAACGGCCTCGTCCCGGGCTCCCCGGTCCGGATCGCCGGCGTCGATGTCGGCCAGGTGACGGGGGTCGGGGCCGTGCCCGGCTGCCGGACGGGCGGGTCGGTGGAGACGAGCGATGCCTCAAGCGACCAGCAGTGCACGGCCGCCGACATCACGATGAGCATCAACAACAACGGCCTGCCGATCCACAAGGACGCGACGTTCGCGATCCGCCCGCGCATCTTCCTCGAGGGCAACTTCTTCGTCGACGTCAGCCCCGGCACCCCGGAGGCACCGACCGCGCCGAGCAGCTGGACCTTCCCGATCCAGCAGGGAACCGAGCCCGTCCAGTTCGACCAGGTGGTCACCTCGCTGCAGGCCCCGACGCGCGCCAACCTCCAGACGCTGCTCCAGCAGTTCGGCGGGGCGCTGAAGAAGGGCGGTCCGTCCTTCAACGCCTCGATCCAGTACTGGCTGCCGGCGTACGAGTACTCGGCCGTGGTCAGCCACGATGCCCTCGGCATCCAGCCGCACGACCTGTCGGACTGGATCGCCGAGCAGGGAGAGGTGTCGGGCGCCATCGACACCCACCCGAAGAACCTCGAGAACCTGATCACCAACTTCAACACGACGGCGCATTCCTTCGCGGTTGAGAACGTCGCGCTGAGCAAGGCGGTGGCCGAGCTTCCACAGACACTCTCCGCCGCCATCCCCGCCTTGCACGCCCTGAACGCGGCGTTCTGCTCGGGACCGCAGGTCCCCGACTGCGCTCCTGGGCCGCTGCCGACGCTGGCCAGGGCTCTGATCCCCGGCGTGAAGTCGACCGGCCCGATGATCGACGCGAGCCTGCCGTTCATCACCCAGCTTCGCTATCTCGTCTCGCCGTCGGAGCTGAGGGGGTTGACCGCGGATCTGGCGAAGACGGTGCCCGCGCTCTCCAACCTGACGCGCGAGAGCATCCCGCTGATGGCCAACGGCGTGCGGCCGGCCGCGAGTTGCGCCGAGAACATAGTGATCCCGTGGTCGAAGCTGACCATCAACGACGGCCACTTCGACGCCTCCAACGGGTTCCCGGCGCGGCCGGTGTATGTCGAGGCGGTCGACTTTCTGCCCGGCCTGGCCGGGGAGTCGCGCGACTTCGACGCCAATGGGCCGTACATCCGCGTCCTCGGGACGGGCGGGACGCTTACCTACTCGGCCTCGCCCGGTCTGGTCGGGCAGTCCCTCGCCCCCCTCCAGGGTGAGCAGCCTCAGCCGCCGCCCGGCGGGAAGTCGCCGCCGTTGGAGCCCAACGTGCCGTGTGAGACCCAGCAGGCGATCACCAACCTGTCCGCGGCGACCGGCGGACCGCCCCAGCAGGTCTCGAGTGACAGCAGCCTGACGTCGCCCGGCGCGTCGCTGCGGTGGGACTCGGCCGCCGCGTCGGCCCTGGGGCAGATCTCGCAGCTGGCCGGGCAGGACGGCCTCAGGCTCGGCACCGCGGCGATGCCGACGAGCACGAGCTCGAGCACCGATAACAGCGCCGAGCGGGGTTCCATCCAGAGGAGCGCCAAGTGAAGCGCGCGATTCGCGAGCACTGGAAGGACTTCGCGGCGATCGTCGGCCTGCTCGTGGTCACGGTCGTGGTGGCGGGCTACATCCTGAACAACGAGCGCTTCAGCTTCCCGTTCATCTCGCCCTCCCCTTATGTGATCAACGCCGACTTCCAGACCGCCCAGGCCGTCACCCCCGGTCAGGGTCAGAGCGTGCGGGTGTCGGGCGTGCAGATCGGCCTGATCGGGAACGTCACCCTCAAGGACGGCGAGGGCGTCGTGCAGCTCGACATCAACCCCAAGTACAAGGGACTGATCCACGAGAACTGGACCGCGCTGCTCAGGCCTCGGACCGGTCTGGACGACATGTTCGTCGAGCTCAGCCCGGGGATCGGCAGCTCCCCAGTCGCGCCGGCCGGCTACACGATCCCGGTGTCGAACACGATGCCGGTGGTCGACCTGGACGAGATCCTCGCGTCGCTGGATGAGGACAGCCGCGAGTACCTCGACCTGCTCGTCAATGGCGCCGGCCAGGGCCTACAGAAGAACGGCGGCGACCAGCTGGCCCAGGTGATGGAGCGGTTTGAACCGACTCATCAGGACCTGGCGCGGCTGAACGGCGCCGTCGCCCAGCGCGGCGCCGACCTCCAGCAGCTCGTCAACTCGCTGCGGCGGCTGAACGACGCGCTCGCGGCCAAGCAGGGCCAGATCGTCCAGCTGGTCGACTCGAGCGAGAAGGTGTTCAGCGCGTTCGCCTCCGAGGATCAGAACGTCAGCCAGGCCGTTGCCGATCTACCCGGGACCCTCCAGCAGACGACCACGACGCTGGCCAAGGTGCAGGCTCTCGCCAAGGCGCTGGGGCCGGCGGCGGTAAACCTGCTGCCGGCGGTCAAGGCGATCCCGGCGGCCAACCAGGCGTTGAGCGCGCTCGCCGTCCCGGGCGCCCCGATCGTTAAGAACCAGATCCGCCCGTTCGTCGTCGCCGCGCGTCCGGTCGTGCAGAACCTGCGCCCGGCGGCGGTGAATCTCGCCGAGCCGACCACGCTTCAGACCAGCAACGGCCCGGTGAAGGAGGCCGCGGCCACGTCCAACCTGAGCAACGTGTTCACCGTGCTGAACCACTTCGGGAACATGCTGGGCTACAACCCGGGCAACGCCGAGCACGGGTATCTGTGGTGGCTGGCCTGGCTCGACCACAACGCGCGCACGCTGTTCTCGGTACAGGACGCCAACGGCGACTACAGGCCGCTGTTCCTGCAGGCCAGCTGCGCCACCTATGCGCAGCTCGCCAACGACTCGCCGCTGGAAGAAGTGGTCATGAACCTCACGCCGATCCTGACCGACGCCGGCCTGTGTCCGACCCAGGCCGCGGCCGACGCCACGGCCTTCCAGCAGTACGAGCGCAAGCACCCGGCGGCCGCGAGCGCCTCCTCGAACTCGACGCTGTCCCAGATCCAGGCCCTCCAACCGCATGCCGCGAGCTCGAAGGGCTCGGTTGCGAAGTCGAGCAACCTGTTCCTCCCGAAGCTCCCCATCAACTGATGCAAACCGGCAGCCCCCCGATCTCACGCGTCATCACGATGGTCCTGTTCGCGCTGTCCTGCCTGGGGCTGCTGCTGTTCCTGTGGGTGTCGTTCGGGGGCACGATCCCGCTCGCCGGCCAGGGTTACCGGGTCAACGTCTCGTTTCCCAATGCGCAGGATCTGGCCAGCCAGTCGGACGTGCGGATCGCCGGGGTGAGCGTCGGCAAGGTCGTTTCGACCCAGCTCGATCCCAAGGGCAACCGAACCATGGCCACGCTTCAGATCGACAACCAGTACGCCCCGGTCCGGCAGGACACCGAGGCGATCCTGCGCACCAAGACGATCCTGGGCGAGACCTACGTCCAGCTGATCCCGGGCTCGTCGCACTCGCCGCCCATCCGCGACGGGGGCATGCTCGCGCGAAGTCAGGTGCTGCCAACAACGCAGCTCTCGGACATCTTCAACGCCTTTGACCCGACCACGCGCCACGCCTTCCAGGTTTGGCAGCAGCAGCTGGCCACGGCAGTCAACGGCAACGACCAGAACCTCAACGACGTGCTCGGCAACCTGCCGTCATTCGCCGCGGACGCCACCGACATCCTGCAGGTGCTCGACGTCCAGCACCTGGCGACGATCAGCCTGATCCAGAACGGCGGCACCGTGTTCGGAGCCCTGGGCCAGGATCAGACCGCGCTACGCGACCTGATCACGAGCGCGGAGACGACGTTCGCCACCACCGCGGCCAACAACAACGCGCTCGCGAAGACCTTCGAGGTATTCCCGACCTTCCTGAACGAGACCAAGGCCACGATGGCCAAGCTTCAGACGTTCTCGGTCAACACCGATCCGCTGATCAAGGAGCTGGTCCCAGTCGCCCAGCAGCTCAAGCCCACGCTGCACTCGGTGCAGCAACTGTCGCCGCCGCTGCGCCACCTGTTCACCAACCTGGGACCGCTGATCACGGTCTCGAAGACGGGTCTGCCGGCCGTCAGTGAGATCCTCACCGGGGCCGACCCGCTGCTCGGGGCGACGGGCAGTTTCCTTGAGCAACTCAATCCGATCCTCAGCTGGCTCTCGCTGCACCAGCAGCTGGTCTCGGACTTCATCTCCAACGGTGGCGCGGCGATGGCCGCGACCACGACCTCGTTCGCCGGCGACAGCCCCGGCCACTACCTGCGCCAGGAGTCGCCGGTCGGCCCGGAGACGCTGTCCTTCTCGCCGGACCGGGACGCGAACAACCGCGGCGACACCTATCCGGCGCCGACCTGGCTCGACAACGTCGCCAACTTCACCAAAGGCGACTATCCCGCGTGGGACTGCAAGAACAGCGGTGCGGGCGGCGACGGCTCGACCGGTGGCAACGGCGATTCCTCCAGCACCCCCGGGGCCGAGCAGCCCTGCTGGGTGGCGCCGCTGCTGCCGGGCGCACCCGGGCAGTATCAGATCCCGCACATCGGGGCGGCGAGCTACTCGGACAAGTAGTCGCGGTCCGCCGGGCCTGGAGTGCCTACGCCGCCGCGCGGGCGCGGGCACCGGGTTTGGAGTGCCTACGCCGCCGCGCGGGCGCGGGCCGCGGCCCGCGAGCCGACCGCGACGAGCCCGTCCAGGAGGGTCTCGGCCAGCTGGTGGTCGCCCGTGACCTGGAGGCCACCTCGGTCACGCTCGGGTGAGAATGCCCTTATCCAGTCGCCAGTCGAGGCGGTGACGCGCGCGGCGGCGCCGTCGGCCTGGCGCTCCGACAGTTTGGCTCCCTGGTCTGAGAGCGCGAACGTGTAGAAGCTGCGGCCGTCCGGATCCAGGACCTCGAACTCGACCGTGGCCGCCGTGGCGGACCCGCCGAGGAGCCCCGGAGCAAGCCGGAAGATCGCGCCGAGATCGACGGACTCCGACGCACGGGGCGGGCTCCAGGCCCACTCGTAGCCCCAACGCGCGAGCTCGCCGAGGATGGGCATGAGTTCCCGAGCGCGCTCGGTGAGTTCGTAGTCGACCCGTGGGGGCACCTCGCGGTAGCGCTTTCGGGTCAGCATGCCGTCGGCGACCATCCGGTTCAGGCGGGAGCGGAGCTGCTCGGTTGAGATACCGGGCAGCACCCGCTGGAGCTCCACGAAGCGGCGGGGTCCCGAGGCAAGGTCGCGCACGATCAACAGGGTCCATTTATCGCCGACCAGGTCTAGTGCCCTGGCGTCTGGCGACCACTGGTCGTACGGATGGCGTTTCGGTGGGGGTACGTGCGGAATGGAACAGCCTCCCGGTGGACGGTGCGTACCTACCAAGTTTGAGTCTAACGGACCATCGGTCGTCATCCGCCAGTTCGCTGAACATCGCGGCGCGCTCCCGAGCGGACGAGGCATATTCGGTCCTCGCCGGGGGGGGGACGGCCAGCGTCCGGACGAGTTTGTGGCAGTTTCGGGCTCCAGATCCGTTGGTGTCAGTAAATGGGGGAAGTGATCGAGCTGAAGGATCAGCTGGCTGATCGTTCTCGCCCGCGGGGGGGCTCGCGGGCGGCGTTCTTCTACGACGTCGCCTGCCCGTTCTCGTACCTGGTGGCGGAGCGGATCGAGCGCCTGCTGGGCGAGGTGGAATGGGTCCCCGCGCCGGCCGTCGGCCTGGACGGCGGGGCCGGCTGGGTGCGCTTCGAGGCCGCGCGCGAGGTGGCCGAACGGCACGCGCGGGCGGTCCGGCTCCCACTGATCTGGCCAGAGAACTTCCCGGCCAACACTCGCCACGCCCTGCGCGCCGCGTCCTACGCCGCCGAGCAGGGTGCGGGCGCCCGGTTTGCCCTCGCGGCGAGCCGCCTCGCCTTCTGCGGCGGCTTCGATCTCGAGGACACCGAGATCCTCAGCGTCGCCGCCTCCGTGGCCGGGCTGCCGGTCGACGGGTGCCTGGAGGCGGCTCGCGATCCCTCGCGGGACGTCACGCTGTGGGCCACCGCGCGCGGCCTGCGCGCCCGCGGGGTGCGCCGCCTGCCGGCGGTCCGGCTCGGCCAGCGCTGGCTCGAGGGGGAGCACCTCCTCGAACGCGCCGAGTCTGCTGCTCGCCCACGCCCTCTGACGCCTGGCCGCGCGATACCTCCACCTCCGAGCCGGGCAGTGCCCGCTCCCAGCCCGGCGGCCCCGCTTCCACCCTCATGCAACGGGGGCGGCCCCGCCTCGATCCTCACGCGATGGGGCAATTTCCAGCATTCCAGCCGCCGGTCGCCACTAATTCAGGATTTCGCCCCGTCACGGCGCGAAATCCTGCTTCCAGCCGTGGTCAGGCCCGGGAATGCTGGAATTTGCCCCTCCGGGCCATCCTGCCGCCGCGGCCAACCCGCGCCACCGCGCGGCCGCCGGTGTTAGCGTGCCGACGGTGGCGAGCGAGGCGGAGGCGACGGGGCCGGGCGGGCCTATTCACGGTGGGCGGCTGATCGCCGAGCGGTTGCGGGCCTACGGCGTGAGCAAGCTGTTCACGCTCTCCGGCGGCCATCTGTTCCCGATCTACGACGGCTGCCGCACCGAGGGCATCGACATCGTCGACGTCCGCCACGAGCAGTCGGCCGCGTTCGCCGCCGAGGGGTGGGCGAAGGTGACCCGATCGATCGGCGTTTGCGCGCTGACCGCAGGTCCCGGGGTGACCAACGGCATGAGCGCGATCGCCTCGGCGAGTCAGAACCACTCTCCGGTGCTGGTCCTCGGGGGACGGGCTCCCCAGTTCCGCTGGGGACAGGGATCGCTTCAGGAGATCGACCACGTGCCGTTCGTGCGTCCCCTGGTCAAGCTCGCCGCCACCGCGCAGGACACGGCGGAGATCCCGGCGCTGGTCGATCAGGCGGTCCGGACCGCGCTGACCCCACGCTCCGGCCCGGCGTTCCTCGACTTTCCGCTCGACCACGTGTTCGCCGAGGCCGAGAACCCGGGTTCCGGCGGGTCACTGCCCGAGCCATGGCGGGGCCCCGGCGCCGATCAGCGCGAGATCGACCGTGCCGCGGTCGCGCTGCGTGAAGCGGAGCGGCCGGTGATCATGGCCGGCGCCGGCCTCTACTGGGGCCGGGGCGAGGAAGCGCTGCTGGCGCTGGCCGAGGAGCTCCGGATCCCGGTGTTCGTCAACGGCCTGGCGCGGGGCTGCGTTCCCGCCGACCACGAGCTGGCCTTCTCGCGCGCGCGCCGCACCGGGCTGAGCGGCGCCGACCTGGCCCTCGTGATCGGTGCGCCGCTCGACTTCCGGCTCGGGTTCGGCGCCTCGTTCGCCCCGGACGCCGAGATCGTGGCCATCGACGTCGCCGGGCCCGAGAAGACGCCGCCGCGAGCACTGGCCGCCGAGCTCTACGGAGCGCTCCCGGCCACGCTCGACGCGCTGCGCTCCGCGGCCGGCGGGGGGAGCGGGACCGCCGGGATAGACGAGCGCGAGCCCTGGATCCGCTCGCTGCGCGCCACCGAGGACGACGTGCGCGCCACTGAAACAAGCGAGCTGGCCGACGACCGTGCCCCGCTTCACCCGATGCGGGTCTACGGCGAGCTGATCGAGCTGCTCGACCGCGACGCGATCGTCGTCGGGGACGGAGGCGACTTCGTCTCCTACGCGGGCCGCGTACTCGATTCCTACCGCCCGGGCTGCTGGCTTGACCCCGGTCCCCTCGGATGTCTTGGATGTGGGCCTGGCTACGCCCTGGCGGCCAAGCTTGCGCACCCGGACCGCCATGTGGTGCTGCTACTCGGCGACGGCGCCTTTGGCTTCGCCGGGATGGAGTTCGACACGCTCGCCCGCCACGGCGTCGCGGTCCTCGGTGTGGTCGGCAACAACGGCGTCTGGGGCCTCGAGAAGCACCCGATGGAGGCGCTCTACGGCTACTCGGTGGCCGCCGATCTGCGGCCCGGGACGCGCTACGACCTGCTCGCCGAGGCGCTCGGCTGCCACGGCGAGCTCGTGTCCACGCCGACCGAGCTTCGCCCCGCCCTCGACCGAGCGCTGGCCAGCGGCCGCCCCGCGCTTGTCAACGTCCTGACCGATCCGTCGGTGGCGTACCCGCGCCGGTCGAATCTCGCGTAGCGTTCCTTAATACGAAAACCGCCCGCATTCTCAGCGGGCGGCTTCCGATCCAGGTTTGGCCCAATCGGGACGGGCAGGGGTACGTGCCAGAAAGGGCCGGTTAGAGTGGCTCGGACGGCGGGAGGCGCCGATGTCTGCGGCTTCGCCCGAGCCTATGTTGGGAGCCGGGTTTGGCCCTGGCCCCGTGGAGGATCATTCCCCCTAGGGCTGTTCGCGACAATCGTACATTCGTCCAGATTTGTTTAGAGGCACCCTGGACGAATGATCTATGCCGGACCTAGGGTACCCCAGGCGGGGCGGGGTGCTGCGGCGGTCGCACTAGCCCCCAAATCGATTCACCTAAATGCCGGTCGTCATATACTTATTTAGGTGGCCCGGCTGTTCTCATTCCCCAACCCCGTGAATGAGAAAGCGGCTCGCGTGGTCGCCGGCGTAGTCCTGCTGACGGCGCTCGTGACCCTGACCACCGGGGCCTACTGGCTGTTGATCCCGCTCGCATACGGCTTCTGGGCCCGGGTGCTCACCGGTCCGACCCTGAGCCCGCTCGGCTGGACTGCGCAGAACGTGATCGCGCCCCGACTCGGTGCCAGGAAGCCGGTCCCCGGGCCCCCAAAACGCTTCGCCCAGGGGATGGGAGCGGCGATGGCCACGCTGGCGCTGGTGTTCTGGCTGATCGTCGGCAGCGGCACGGCGACCGACGTCGTGCTCGGCCTGTTCTTGATCGCGGCCGGACTCGAGTCGATCTTCGCGGTCTGTCTGGGTTGCCAGGTGTTTGCGCTCCTGATGAGGATCGGCCTCGTGCCCGAGAGCGTCTGCCTCGAGTGCGCCGACATCAGCGGGCGCCTCGGGTCTGCTCAGCCGCGCGCCTCTTCCTGACGCTGCGTCGAAAAGTGCTAATCGAGCCCGAGCGCGGCGCCCCGCAGGATGTCGTGCTCGGACACCTCGACCTGGTCCAAGCCGAACAGCTCGAGCGTCACGAGCAGGATGATCGCGCCGGCCACGATCGTCGGGGCGCGGTCGGGGTGCAGGCCGGGCACTTGGCGGCGCTGTTCGAGCGTCAGCCCGGCCAGCCGCTCGAGGATGCGCCGGCACTCCGCCGCGCTCAGCACGAACCCCTCGACCTTGTCCGGGTCGTAGGGCACGAGCTCCTGCGCGATCGAGGCCAGCGATGTCGCGGTGCCCGCCACCGCGATCGCGTGACCCACGTCACGCCGCCACCGGTCGGGGACGCCGGCGCCGAGGATCTCGCGGGCGTCGGCGGCCAGCGCGGCTTGCTCGTCGGCGGTCGGGGGATCGGTGTGCAGGTGCCGCTCGGTCTGGCGCACGACGCCGGCCTGGTTGGAGACGTGGAAGGACATCTCGCGACCGACCCCGATCACGAACTCCGTCGAGCCGCCGCCGATGTCGATCACGAGCGTCGGGGTCTGGTCGTCGGGGTCGCGCTCGCTCGTGGCGCCGAGGAAGGTGAGCCGCGCCTCCTCATCGCCGGTCAGGACGTGGGGCTCGATCCCCCACCGGTCCCGGACCGTGTCCGAGAACTCCTGACCGTTGGCGGCATCTCGGACCGCGCTGGTCAGCACCGCCACCGCGTCCTCGGCGCCGTGCTCGTCGATCTCCTTCCGGTAATCGTCGAGCACCCGGTAGACGCGCTGCATGGCCTCATCGCTGAGGCGGCCGTCCGCGTCGACGCCGGCCCCCAGGCGGGTGATCTCGGTTCGCCGCGCGAGCACGTCGCCGACCCGACCGTCCTCGACGTCGGCGACGAGCAACCGGGTCGAGTTGGTTCCGATGTCGACGACCGCTCGGCGCACGGCCGCCATTCTTGCCGTTTTACAAGTCTGGCGCGCTAAGGCGCCGCCGACGAATTCGCTAAGGCGCCGCCGTCAGGCGCCGCCGACAAATGTTGATCACCCGTGCTCGACGGCGATCGTCCGACCGCGGGCGCTGCGCATCGACACGCGCGGCAGGCCGACCAGCGCGATGATCGCGCCCGCGGCCGCGAACGCCGCGGCGATTCCGAAGGCGAGCACGAAACCGTTGGTGAGCGCGGCGTGGGCCGCGATGCCGTGGCGGACATCGAGGTTGGTCCGCGACGTGGCGAGTGCGGCAAGGAGCGCAAGGCCGACTGCCCCGCCTACGAACCGGGACGTATTCACCAGCCCCGAGGCCAGCCCCGCCTCGGCGGAATCCACGCCCGCGACCGCGGCAATCGTCACGGGGACGAATGCGAACCCGATCCCAATTGCGACCAGGAGCGACGGAACCAGGATCTCACCCAGGTAGCTACCGCCCGGCGTGATCTGCGTGAACAGGGCCAGCCCGGCCGCCTGCGCGACCATGCCGACGACAAGCATCGGCTTGGGTCCCACCCGCGTGACCACCCGCGAGGCGAGGGTCGACCCGGCGACGATGCACAGGGTCATCGGCAAGAAGGCGAGCCCGGCGCGCAGCGGCGAGTAACCGAGCACCTGCTGCAGGTACAGAGACAGGAAGAACCACATCGCGAACACGGCCGCGCCGACCAACAGCACGACCACGTTGGCCGCGCTCAGGGTGCGCGAGGCGTAGATCCGCAGCGGCATCAGTGGCGCGCGGGCGATCTGTCCCTCGATCACGACGAACAGGACGATCAGGGCCGCGCCGGCGGCGATCAGCGCCAGCGTGCTGGCCGACCCCCAGCCGGTGACGTCGGTGCGCACGATCCCGAGCACGAGCACGGTCAGCCCCAGCGTGGCGCTCACCGCACCGGCCAGATCGAAGCTCTTCCGCTTCGCGGCAACGCGCGTCTCGAGGATGTAGCGCTCGGCGAACATCGCCGCCAGCAGCCCGATGGGCACGTTGATGAACAGGATCCAGCGCCAGCTCAGAAGATCGGTGAGCACGCCGCCCAGGAGCACGCCGGCGGCTCCGCCGGCGCCACCCATCGCGCCCCAGATGCCCACGGCGCGGTTGCGGTCCGGCCCCTCCTCGAATGTCGTGGTCAGGATCGACAGGGACGCGGGCGCGATGATCGCGCCGCCGAGCCCCTGCGCCGCGCGAGCGGCGATCAACAACGGCTGGCTGTCGGCGAAACCGCCCGCCAGCGATGCGAGCGAGAACAGGACGAGGCCCGAGATGAACACGCGCCGGCGCCCGAGCAGGTCGGCGGCGCGGCCTCCCAGCAGCAGGAATCCCGCGAAGGTGACCGTGTAGGCGTTGACGACCCACTGCAGGTCCTCCTCGGTGAAGCGCAGCGAGTTGCGGATGGCGGGCAGCGCCACGTTGACGACCGACACGTCGAGGACGACCATGAACTGGGCCAAGCAGGCCAGCAGCAGGATCGCCCGGAGATGGGGCCGCTCGGACGGCGAGGTGGGATCGATCTGGAGGGTTTGGGGTGCGGTTTCAGTGCTCATATTCGTATGACGGGTGAGGTTGCTTCGATTCGACGTCTGCGCCAATCGCCCCGAGCGCAGTACGATGGTTATCGAACCATAGCAGCTTGTTCGATAGTTGTCGTACTATCATTGAGCGGGAGATGGACACACAAGTCACTAGCGGCCAGGCGGCCAGGGGCATGGGAAGCGCCGAACCGGCACCGGTCGTAGATGAACCTCTGCGGCACCCGTCGCGCGAGGAGATGGAGCTGGCCACGGTCCTGCACGCCCTCAGTGACCCGATCCGCCTGCGAATCGTCGTCGGCCTGGCCGTGCAGGACGATCGGACCTGCAAGAGCTTTGATCTGCCGGTCACGAAGTCGACCTGCACCCATCATTTCCGGGTGCTGCGCGAGGCCGGCGTGATCCGTCAGCGGCTCGAGGGCACGACCAAGCTCAACTCACTACGCCGCGAGGACCTCGAGATGCGCTTCCCGGGTCTCCTGGATTCAGTCCTCCGCGCGGCCGCCGTCTGAGTCAGCGCGACGCCCGCGCGCGGAATGGGTGCTGCGCGTCGCGGGCGTCGGGGTTCGGGCGGCCGGACTGCGTGAGTCAGCGCGACGCCCGCACGCGGTAGGACCCGAATTGCGGCGGGCGGTTCTCGCTGAATGCCTCGACGCCCTCGCGCGCCTCGTCGGTCTCGGCGAACAGACCAAGTCCGCTGAACGACATTGACGCGATCCCCGCGATGTGCTCGGTGTCGGCGTTGAAGGACTGCTTGAGAAAGCGCAGGGCGGTGGGCGAGAGGGCCAGCATGTCGTCGGCCCACACTCGCACCGTGTCCCTCAGCTCCTCACCCGGCACGACCTCGTTCACGAGGCCCCAGCGCTCCGCGGTGGCCGCGTCGTATCGACGGCAGCGAAACCAGATCTCCCGCGCGCGCTTCTCCCCGACCACGCGTGCCAGATACGCGGTCCCAAACCCGCCGTCGAATGACCCGACGCGCGGCCCCACCTGACCGAACGTGGCCGACGACGCCGCGATCGTCACGTCGCACAGGACGTGGAGCACGTGCCCGCCGCCGATCGCCACGCCGTTGACGGCCGCGATCACGGGCTTTGGCACGTCGCGGATCAGACGGTGCAGCCGCTCGACCTCGAACAGCCCCGATTCGCTCGGCCCGTAGTCTCCGGTCTCCGCGCGCTGCTTCTGGTCCCCGCCGGCGCAGAAGGCGCGATCGCCCGCCCCGGTCAGGCAGATCACGCCCACCTCCGAGGACGCCCACGCGCGTGTGAACAGACCGATCAGCTCGTCGACCGTCCTCGCGCGGAAGGCATTCATCCGGTCGGGCCGATCGATCGTGATCCAGGCCAGGCCGTTCTCGACCTCATACGACGTGTCCGTCAGCTCCATGCATCAGCTCCTTCCGAATCGGGCGGTGTTCGCGGCCTACGGGCGGTGTTCGCGGCCTACGGGATGTTCGCGCGCGAGGCCTGACTCACGGCGCGCCCCTTCCTTCGTTGAGTTCGCCGCGGCCACGCAAGACGGTCCGCAGGGCGGCAAGGAAGCCGGGCACCCAACCGTCGCGCCCCCACCCGCGGCCATGATCGGCCCGGGGGTGAGGATCGACTACGCCCCATTCATCGTCGACAGGGTGACGCCGCACATCAGCGTCGAGGGGGCGCAGTTCTTCGCCGAGCGCGATCGAATTCCCCGACCGCGGCCCCGAGCCGATCTTCACGCCATCGTCAGGCCACCGCTGACCGACAGCGTCTGGCCGGTGATGTAGCCGGCGGCGTCCGAAACGAGGAACGCCACCGCCGCGGCGACGTCTTCGGGCCGGCCGAGCCGTCGCATCGGCACCGCCCGGCGCAGCGCCTCGACCATCTTCGCGCTCGCCTCCCCGGCCCCGAGCATCCCATCGAGCAGCGGCGTCTCGGTCGGCCCGGGGCACACGCTGTTCACGGTCACGCCGCGCCGCGCGACCTCGCGCGCCAGCGTCTTGCCGAACGCCACCTGCGCAGCCTTGGCGCCGGCGTACACCGCCTCCTGGGAGGACCCGACCCGCGCGGCGTCGGAGGAGATGTTCACAACGCGCCCGTACTCGCGCTGGGCCATGCCCGGAACCACCCGGCGGCAGACCCGCAGGCAGCCCTTGTAGTTGAGGTCGATGATGTGGTCCCAGAAGGCCTCGCCGGTCTCAAGGAAGAGGTGGAACTCGTCCCAGCCGGCGGTGTTGACCAGGATCTCGATCGGGCCGAGCTCGCGTTCAACCCGGGTGACCGCCGTGTCCACCGAGTCGTTGTCGGTCACGTCCAGGTGCACGGCGAGCGCCGCTTCGGCCGCGGCGTCCTCGACGATGTCGCCCGACGCGACGCGGTGCCCGTCGGCGGCGAGGGCGGCGACGATCGCGCGGCCGATCCCGCCGGCTCCGCCGGTCACCAGTGCCAATCGAGGGGGCATGCGGGGGAACAATACGATGGCGCGGGTGGACCGGTTCGGCCCAGAGGGACGCCCGAGCGCGCTCGTGCTCACGATCGACAACCTCGGCGAGGCCAGCGCGCTCGAGCGCGGAGAGGCGTCCGCCCCCACGCGGCGCGACCCGTCGGTCACGAGAGCGCTGCCGTGGCTGCTCGACGAGCTCGGCCGCCACGGGCTCACGGCCACGTTCTTCGTCGAGGCGATCAACTGCGAGCTGTATCCGGACGCGGTCGCCGGCATCGCCGGCCGCGGACACGAGCTCGGTCACCACGGTTGGAGCCACGAGCAGTGGGCAACCCTGACGCCGGACGACGAGCGGGACGTGCTCGCGCTGGGGCTGCAAGCGTTCGAGTCCCTCGGATTGCGCCCGCGCGGCTTCCGCCCGCCGGGTGGCGAGCTCACACCGAATTCGCCGGCGCTTTTGCGCGAGCTCGGCTTCGAGTGGTGCTCGCCGGAGGGCCAGACGGCGACAATCGATGACGGGCTGGCATACGTGCCGTTCGACTGGGAGTTGGTCGACGCCTACCACCTGATGGACAGCTTCGCCTCGCTGCGCGCCTCGCGCGGCGATCCCGAGGCTCCCACCCCGCCCGCGACCCTCGTGGCCTATATGCGCGAATCGTTGCTCCGCTCGGCCGGGCGCCAGACCCTGATCCTGCACCCGTTCCTGATGCTTGACCCGGCGTGGACCGCGGGCGTCGCTGACCTGCTCGAGACGATCGCCGAGCAGGCGCGAGCCGGCCGGACGTGGGTCGTCCCGGGCGGGGCGTTCGCCGACTGGCTGCGCTAACCGGCGGCCGCGACGGCCCGGAGCTCCTCGAGCGACTCGCGCGCGATCTCCTTCAGGGTCCGGGTGTTGGCCCCATCGACCCAGCGCTCGAAGGCAACTCGGAACACGCTGATCCCCGCCTCGGCCGTCAGGATCGCGGCCGGGTCACCGACCCCGCGGCGACGGAGCGCTTCGGCCACCGCGCGGGTCAGGGAGTCCAGCTTGATCAGCTCACGTTCCTGCAGTTCTGGGTTCGCGGCGATGATCTGCTGGCGGCGGGCGGCGAACTCGCGGCGCTCCTCGAACGGGTCGGCGACGGCATCGAGCGCCGCGGCAACCGCGTCCAGGGGCGCGGCTGAACCGGGTGCCGCGCCCACCGCCTCGACGAACAGCTGCTCGAGCCACTCGGAACCAAGGAACAGCACCTCTCGCTTGTCCGCGAAATAGCGAAAGAAGGTTCGCTTGGTCAGCCCGGCGTGCTCCGCGATGTCCGCCACGGTGGTGTTGTCGAAGCCACGCTCGCCAAACAGCGTGAGGGCCGCCTCCGTGAGGCGGCCGATCGCGTCGGGTTGCCATCTGCCCATCGACTCAGCGTAGTTGATGACACCTGATGACATGAACGTGCTAGAGTGATGACACCAAGTGACATCGAGCTCCCCGGAGGTTTCTCATGCGTGTTTTCGTCACCGGCGCGTCGGGACACATCGGCTCCGCCGTCGTTCCCGAACTGCTCGGAGCCGGCCATCAGGTCGTCGGTCTGGCCCGTTCGGACAGCTCCGCGGCGGCGCTGGAGGACGCTGGCGCCGAGGTTCATCGCGGCAACCTGGACGACCTCAACGGCCTGCGCGAGGCGGCCGCTGCCTCCGACGGCGTCATCCACCTGGCGTTCAACCACGAAGCCATGCGCACCGGCGCGTTTCTTGACGCGGTGGCCACCGACATGCGCGCGATCGAGGCAATTGCGGCTGGCCTTGAAGGTTCCGGCAAGCCGTTCGTGAGCACCTCGGGCACCCTGATGCTGACGCTCGGGGGAATCAGTGGCCGACCGGGTACCGAGGAGGACGCGATCGGGAGCGGTCCGAGAGTTGACGCCGAGAACTTTGTGGTCGGGCTGGGCGAGCGCGGGGTGCGCTCATCGATCGTTCGACTCCCGCCCATCACCCACAGCACCCTGGACCATCACGGTTTCGCCACCGTCCTGATCGCCGTGGCTCGCGACAGCGGCGTCGCCGGCTATGTCGGCGATGGGTCCAACCGTTGGCCCTCGGTGCACACGCTCGACGCGGCCCGGCTGTACCGGCTGGCGCTCGAGGAGGCTCCAGCCGGATCGCGGCTGCACGCAGTCGCCGACGAGGGCGTTCCGTTCCGGGACATCGCCGCGGTCATCGGCCAGAAGCTGGGCGTGCCCACCGAGAGCATTCCGGCCGAGGACGCGAGCGAGCGTTTCGCGTTTCTCGGGGCGTTCGTTGGGCTCGACAACCCCACCTCGAGCGAGCTCACGCGACGGCTGCTGAGCTGGCAGCCGACCCATCCGGGCCTACTCGCGGACCTCGAGGAGGGCCACTATTTCGAGGCGGCGCTCGCGTCCTAGAACAGCGGCGCTCCCGTCCTAGAGAGCGCTTGTGGGCTCAAGTTAGAATCGCGCCGTTGCCACCCCGAGGGAGAGGAAGACGATCATGCGCGGCTTCATTCGCGGCACCCACCACCTGACCTTCTGTGTCGGCGGCGCCCAGGAGGACTACGACTTCCACGTCCGGGTGCTCGGACTCAAGAGCGTCAAAAAGACCGTCCTGTTCGACGGCGAGATTCCGATCTACCACCTCTACTACGGCAACCGGCTGGGCGACGCGAGCACGCTGCTGACCGCCTTCCCCTACCGCCAGGCCGGCTGGATGGGCAAGCGCGGAACCAACCAGGCCAAGTCCTTGAATCTCTCGGTCCCGATCGGATCGATCGGCTTCTGGTCCGATCGCCTGTCGGAGTACGCGATCCCGCACGAGCCCGGCGAGCGGTTCGGCACCGAGCGTTTGTTCTTCCGCCATCCGTGTGGGATCGAGTACCAGATCGTCGCCGACCCGAACCCAGACGACCGCGACCCTTATGACGCGATCGTGCCTGCCGAGTACGCCATCCGCGGCGCCTACGGCACCACGACCTCAGTGCGCGAACCCGATCCGCAGGACTTCTTCATCCGGCAGGGCATGGGCGGCGAGCTCCTCTCCTCCGAGGGCCCCCACCACCAGTACCAGATCGGCGATAACGTGGGCTACGGCCGCATGATGGAGCTTGCCGAGGAGCCCGACCTGCCCCAGGGCACCTGGCAGTTCGGCGAGGGGACGATCCACCACCAGGCGTTCGACGTCGCGTCGGCGGCCAACCAGCAGGAGGTCAAGGACTGGATCGTCGGGCTCGGCTTCACCGATGTCTCGGAGCCCAAGGACCGCGGCTACTTCTTCTCGATGTACTGCCGCAGCCCGGGCGGCCTGCTGGTCGAGATCGCCTACGGCACGCCCCAGGGCTTCCTGATCGACGAGTCCGAGGACGAACTCGGGACGCACATGTGCATCCCGCCGCACTGGGAGGACCGCCGGTCCGAGGTCTCGCAGCTCGAGCCGATCGAGACGATCGAAACCGTGGTCGGGTAGGGATAGGGGCTGCGCTTCGCGCAGCGTCCCTGGGGCCAATTCCGCCAGGCATCCATGCCCGGCGGGCGGGGACGCGAGCCTTATGCCCCGGCGAGCGCCTTCGCCTTGATCGCGTCGAACTCGGCCTGGCTGATGGTGCCCTCGTCGAGCAGCTTCTTAGCCCGCTCGATCTCGGCCGTCGGGCTGGCGCCGGCTGCCGTCTGGCGGACGTAGTCGTCGAACTGCGTCTGGGCGGTAGCCGCTTCGTTATAGCGGCGCTCGGCCATGCCCGTGTGGTTGACGATCAGATAGACGAGCACGCCGATCCAGGGGAGGATCACCACGAAGATGACCCACGCGGCCTTAGCCCAGCCCGAGATGTCGTGGCGGCGAAAGACGTCGATCAGCACGGTGATGGCGATCCAGAAGAAGATCAACCAGGCGGTGATGAGGAGGATGTCCCAGAAGGCATCCAGGAATGTGTACGAGCTTGCAATGGCTAACACGGCGACTCCAATCTGCGGTGTGCGCTGTCGGCGATACTGAACGGCGTCGCGGGCGTGGCCGCATCACCCAACACGGGTGATTCCGTCCCCTTTGACACGAGCCAAGATCACGGCGCCGAGAGTAGACCACGAGGAGGACCGATGACCGGGAAGAGCGACTTCACCGAGCAGCAATGGGAGATCGTCCGCAAGGGGCCGCCGGCCGCCGGGCTGATCGTGGCCGCGGCGACGAGGGGCGGGACGTTCAAGGAAAGCTTCGCGATCGCGAAGTCCTACACGGAGGCGCGCAAGCAGCACGGGGAAAGCGAGCTGCTCGACGCGATCGTCTCGGCCAAGCCCGAGGTGGAGCACCACCTGTACCACTCCTACGACGAGATCAAGCAAGCCGGCCTCGGAGAGATACGCGAGGCCGTCGGTGTGCTCGAGACCAAGGCGACACCCGACGAGGTCAACGACTACCGCAAGTTCGTGCTCACGCTCTCAGATCACGTCGCGAGCGCCCACCGTGAGCATGGGGCGGCGGTCAGCGCACCCGAGCAGGCGGCGATCGCCGACATCACCGCCGCCCTCGGCGGTTAGCGGGCCGCGAGGCCGAAGGCCTCGTCGGTGCGGCCCGCGGAATCAATCATCAAGCGGCGCGATACAGCGTCACGTTGCGGTCCAGACGATCGCCGGCGAAGCCCTTGGGCCGCCCGCCCTGGGCGTCGAGGTAGGCGAGCTGGCGGGAGATCGTCCCCAGGCCGCCGGGGAACACGTGGTCGAGCATCCAGGTCTGGATCGCGACGCCGCCCCCGGCGGTGCGCAGGATCCGCAGCGCCCGGGCCTGCTGCGGATAGTCGATCAACGAGGCGGTGTTGATCAGCCAGTAGCCGGCGCGCGGCTCGATCGAGTTGCGGTGGGTGTGGCCGGACAGGACGGCGAGCACGCGAGGGTGGGCGTCGAGCAGGGACAGGATCGACTCGCCGCCGTCCGAGCTCGGCAGCGGCTGGTGCGAGACGACGATCACGAGTTGACCGCGCGCCCCCGCCTTCTCGAGCTGGCTGGCCAGCCACCCGGGCTGGTCGGGTCGGACGAGCCCACCCGAGCCACCGCCCCGACGGGCCAGGTCAAGGACGATCAGGCGCACTTCATGTCCGACGTCCACGGCGTAGTCCAGGCTTGCGCTGGCGCCGGGCCGCAGCCCGGAGATGACCTCGCCGGCGGCCATCTCGCGCCGACGCGGGTCGGCCGGGACGCGAACCTTAGGCCCGGCAAGCGCTTGGGACAGGAATTGGTTTACGAGCCCGGGGAGCGGCGGCCCGTCGGGCGAGCCGCCGGCCGTCAGCTGGGTTCCAGCCGGCACGGTTAAGCCGGGCGGGAGCTCCCACAGCGCCTGATCGCCGAGCGCCAGCGCGCGCGTCTGCGCCGTCAGCGCGAGCTCCCCGGCGACGAGGATGTCGTGATCGCCGAGGACCGGGTAGACGGGCGCGCTAATCCCGGGCGTCGCGAACGGACGGACCGCCTGCGTGAGCAGTCCCGGGTGCTGGGGTGCATCGAGGTCGGGGCGGTAGTAGAAGGGGTCGGGGTCTGAGGCCAGCTGGACGCCGTAGTAGCCGTCGCGGCCACTCCCGGGGCGCACCACACCACCGCGGAGCACGCGCAGAGCCCAGCCGAGCTCGTTGCGCTGGTCGTTGTCGATCAGATCACCGCCCTGGATAACGGCGTCGGGCGCGAGCGCGCGGATCGCGCGGGTGGCGCCGGCAAGCACCTGCGCGGTCAACGTCTCCTGGGGGCGGAACGTCGACTCGAACGGATCGCCCAGGCGGTCCAGGAACGGGACCCGCGCCGGCGAGGAGGCGTCGAGCACGTGCGCGTCGGTGACGTGCGCGAGGGTGGCGATCACGGTTTCGGGCGGCCGGGCCGGACCGAGGTCGGTCCGCGCGAGCAGCGCCTGGCCGGGGCCGGGTACGAGCGTGCCGGTGCCGCCGGGGTCGGTCCAGGTGGCGGCAATCGTCGAGCCGGTTGGCGACGGGCCGGACGATCCCGAGGAGCCACAGCCCGCGGTGATCAACGCGCCGGCGCCGAGGATCAGCGCCTCGCGTCTGGTCACGCCCCTCACGACCCACCCAACCCGGCGATCACGCTCTCCCGCGTGGCCTGGCGCGCGACCCACACCACCGCGACCGCCCCGGCCAGCACCAGGCCGCCGATGACAACTGCGATCTCGAGCCCGCTCGCTCCGAGCGAAAGCGTGACGTAGCTCGCGGCCAGCCGCGCCAGCGCCGGGCCGAGCACCAACCGCTCCAGGGCGATCCCGACGATCGCCGCCGGGACCACGAGTGCCAGGACCGCCCCGGTCAGTAGGCGCCGGACGGCGGAACCGCCGGCGCCGAACGCGCGCAGCACCGACACCGTGCGGCGGCGTTCCTGGACCGTCAGCGCGCAGGCCTGGATCAGCGCGTACAGGCAGACGAGGCCGTCGACGATCGCGACCGCGCGCAGGATCGAGCGGAGCACGGCCACCAGCGGCACGCCGCGGCCGATCGCCGTGGTGGCGGAGGCGGCGCTCGCCCCGAGGGCCGCGGTCACCGCGGCCGCGTTCGCGCCCGGTTTCAGCCGGACGGCGAGCTGCTCGTCGTCGGCCGCGGAGGGGTCGGCGGCGAGCAGCGCGGCGGCCGGGACGTAGGCCACGCGGCCGTCATCCTGAAGCGAGCTGACCACGCCGGCGACGCGCAGCCGCAGCTCGGCGCCCGAGTCGAGCTGGATGGCCAGCGTCGCACCCGGAGTGAGCCCGAGCGCCTGAGAGAGGCCCAAACCAACCTCGGCCTCGCCCGAGCCGCGCAACCGCCGGCCGGACACGAGCGGTGGCGCCTCGAAGGTCGCGTGATCGCCCGGGTAGGCGATCACGTCGATCGTCTCGCCGAGCGAGAACGAGTCGACCGCCTGGGTCTCGTAGCGGGGCGCCGCCGCCTGCACGCCCGGAATCGCCTCCACATGCTTCACCGCCGAGGGCGGCAGGTTCGCGGTCAGCTGGTAGCGCTTGCCGAGCGCGCCCGGGTCGGTCTCGAGGCTGTTGAGCGCGGACGCGAGCGAGAGCATGAGCAGTACGAACGCGGTCGAGAACCCGAGCGTGCCGGCCGTGGCGATCAGCCGCGCGCGGCGGGCGCCGGCGAGCCGCACCCCGAGTGTGGTCAGGCCGGGGCGCGGCGCGCGCAGCCAGGAGGGGCGCCGAGGTCCCGACCTGCCGTGGCTGCGCCTGAGCTCGGCTCCGCGGAGCAGCGCCACCGGGGGCCGGCCCGCGGCCCGCCAGGCCGGCCACGCCGCGGCCAGCACCGGGATTGCGACCGCGGCAAGCCAGGCGGCGAGGAGCGCCGGCAGCAAAGCCACCCCCGGCGCCGGCTCGTTGAGCAGAACGAGCAGCCGCGTCGTCGGGCCGTACGTGGCGAGCACGCCGCCGATCGCGCCCAGCGTCGCCGCCGGCGCCGCCACGAACAATGCCTCGAGTCCCTGGACGAGGGCCAGGTGCCCGCGTGAGGCGCCCACCGCGCGGCGCACCCCGATCGCGCGCAGGCGCCGCTGGACCTCGGCCCGGGCTGAAGCGGCGAGCATCACGCCGGCGGTGGCGAGCGCGATCAGCGACAGCGCCACCAACAGGTCGATCACGATTCCTGCCGCCTGGTCGAGCAGCACACGCACTCCAGCGCGGGTGACGAAGCGCAGCCCCTCCAGGCCGTAGCTCGTGGCGCGCGCTTGAACCAGGACCTCGTTGAGGTTGGCCGGGTCGCGCAGCCAGATCTCGGCCAGATTCACCTGGGGGTTGGACTGGGACCCGAACCGAGAGGCGATCGCCGCCGCCGACACGTACACGCGCGGGACCGCGAGCGGATAGGAGACGTTGTCGGGGCTCTCGGAGAAGCCGACGATCCGCTGCGGGCCCAGGCCGTCGATGTCGAGTGTGCCGCCGAGCTGCAGCCCCCAGGCGTCGGCCAGGCCCTTCTCGACGACCACCTCCCCGAAGCGGCTCGACAACTCGCGCCCGGCGACGATCGCGTAGCCGTGCGGACCGGCGCCGACCACCTCGACGTCGCCGTTGCCGGCGAACTGATCGTCGGTCTGGAGGGTGACGCTGGTCACCTCCTGGCGCAGCGCGTAGCCCGCGATGTCGGGCAGCGCGGTGATGCGCTGCGCGACGCGGCTCGAGCTCTGCGGGTTGAAGCGGACGATGATGTCCGGCAGATCCGCGGCCTTCGCGGCGCGATCGAAGCCGAACCCGAGACTGTCGGAGACCACCAGCGCCGCCATCAGCATCGCCGCGGCGAGCGCGATCCCCAGCCCGGTCAGGAGCGAGCGCCGGCGCCGGGCCCTCACTCCGTGGAATGCGTCTCTGACCGCTGCCCTCAGGCGAACTCCCTAAGGCTCACGTCCGCCGCCGTCTCGGGGCGCAGGCGGCCATCGTGCAGGTGAAGGACGCGGTCGGCGATCGCCGCCGCTTCGGGCTCGTGGGTGACGATCACCACCGCGCGGCGGCGCAGGTTGCGCAGCAGGGCGAGCACGGTCGCGCCGTTCTCCTGGTCGAGGTTCCCGGTGGGCTCGTCGGCCAGCACCACCTCCGGGTCGTTGACCATCGCGCGGGCGATGGCCAGGCGCTGTTGCTCGCCGCCCGAGAGCTCGTGTGGCCGACGGTCGGCGATCTCGGTCAGCCCGAGCTCACCGATCAGCCGGCGCGCGCGCCGTTCGCCGTCGCGGCCGGCGCCTGGCAATCGCGCCGGCAGCAGCACGTTCTCCTCGCCGCTCAGCTCCTCGATCAGATGAAAGGCCTGGAATACGAACCCGACGTGGCGCAGCCGCGTCTTCGCGAGAGCGCCCGGGCGCTGCCGGGTGATGTCCTGGCCAGCCAGCAGGATCTGGCCGGCGTCGGCGCGCTCGAGGCCGCCCAGCAGATGCAGCAGCGTCGACTTGCCGCTTCCCGAGCGCCCGAGCACGGCCACGACCTCGCCGGCTTCGACATCCAGGGTGACGCCGTCGAGGATCCGGCGCTCCGCTCGCCCGACGCCGAGCGTCTTGACGATGCCCCGTGCTTCCAGGACGGGCATGGCGTCAACGGTAGCGACCGATGCCAGCCCGATTCAGAACGTGACCAGGGCGGCGCTCTCGGCCCGGAGCGTGAACGTGTATCGGCCGCGGCGCGCGGTCAGATGAGTTATGTGTGCGCGGCCGGCGAGACGGCCGGTGGTGGTTCTCGTACCGAAGCTCTGGCCGCCCAGGGTTACCCCGGTCGTACTGGTCAGCGCGGGCGCACGCAGCCGCTCGAGCGTGGCCGACCGGCTGCCGGCGGCATTCACCGCGATCGTACGCCGGTCCAAGCTCTCGTTGATGAGCACGATCCGCGTGTGGCCCTGGCGACCGCGCGTCGCCCAGACCTTGACGCCCTGGGCGTTGGTGATCGTGGTGGCGATAAGCCGCGATCCGGGTGGCGCGGCCTGAGCGAACATCAGCAAGCCGTAGTACTCGGGGGTCACGAACGCACTCCACCGGCGGCGGGAGCGGGTGAACGTGAACGGCTGGTAAGTGGCGCCCGGATAGGTGTGCATGTTCACGCCGTCCACACCAACGTCGGCCATTTCGAACAGCACGTCGAGCGCCCACAGCGCCGAGGCGAACGCGTTGCTGACGCCGGGCGCGTCGCCGCATGCGTCGGTGTTGATCTCGTCGATCCGCAGCGGGAGGTGATGGGCGTGGGCGACTGTTGCGTACTGGGCGATGCTGTCGGCGAGTCCGCTCGTAGAGTTGGGGGCGAGGAGGTTGGCGACCGTGGGGTACTGCGGTGAGGACGGCGAGACGAAGCACGTCTGGAGCGGATACCGGTGGAGCGTCACCACCTGGACGCGCGGTTCGGCGGCGAGGAACTCACCCGTGTCCGCCATCCACGAGATCGATCCATCTGCGGGACCGGCCAGCGGCCCCGGCAGCCCGGCCGCGAACGAGGAGAAGTCGGCGAGGTAGGACGCGAAGTCGTAATTGGGCGGACGCCCCATCACGTGAACGCCGTCGGGCAGCACATACCAGGTGAAGGTCCCGTAGAGCTCGGGCTCGTTGCCGATCTCGAGGGCCTCGATCCAGCGCCTGCCGATCCACCGCTCGAACGCGCTCGCCTCGCCGTCCGCGGCGGCACGGCTGTCGGCCTCGAGGTCGATGCCCATGATCAGCCGGGCGTTCAGGTCGCTGGCCACGGCGTGCATCACCGCGAGCCAGCGCCGGGTGAGCGTGACCCGAACGCCGCCTGGCTTGGCCAGGCCGGGCACCGGGTACCACGCCCAGTCGGTGCTGTCCCCGCCGATGCGGAGCACCGGGGACTGATCCGGCGTCAGGTTGCGGACGAGCTGCAGGAACACCGGATCGACCCTCTTGGGGTCGCTTCCGGCATACGGGATGACCGCGGTGTTCTCGAGCGACAGTCCCAGGAAGCCGGGTGCAATCGTCGGCCCGCCCGCCCCGGGCGAAACCGTCACGACCGCGACGTCCTGCGGCGGCAGGATCGCGTTGTGCCCCGCCGGCACCGCCGACGCCGTCGCGGTGCCTAGCCCGACGAGCGCCGTCACGAGTCCCGCAGCGACAGCGAGGCGATCCCGGAACGAGCGAACCAATCTCCCGTCAGTTTCTCAACCGGGGGGCCGATAGGCTGGGCCCCAATCATGAGCGCCACCCTTCCGATCGAGCGCCGAGGGCTCGGACGCTGCGAGCTGACCGTCCCGCGCGTTGCGCTCGGGTGCGGGAACTTCGGCGGCGTCGGATCGGCGCCCGAGCTCTTCGGACAAGGCCTGCGCGAGGAAGAGGCGTTCGCTCTAATGGATGCTGCGTGGGAGCTCGGCATCGACCACTTCGATACCGCCGACGCCTATGGTGGCGGGCGCAGCGAGCGGATGATCGGCAGCTGGGTGCAGACCCGCGGCGTTCGCCCGACGATCACGACGAAGACGTTCAACCCGATGGCGGACGGCGCAGACCATGGGCTGGCGCCCGAACGGATCATCCGGCAGCTCGAGTCGAGCCTCGACCGCCTCGACCTCGAGTACGTGGAGCTGTATCTGGCCCACGAGTTCGACCCCGCAGTACCGCTCGCCGAGACGGTCGGCGCGTTCGAGGACCTGCGGAAGGCGGGCAAGATCGGCGCGTACGGGGTGAGCAACTTCGACGCGCCGCAGCTCGAGGCGGCGCTTGGCGCGGGCGCGCCGAGTGCGATCCAGAACGAGCACTCGTTGCTCGCCCGTGCCGACGAGGCCGACGTGCTGCCGCTGTGCGAGCGCGAGCAGGTCGCGTACCTGGTGTTCAGTCCGCTGGCCGGCGGGTGGCTGACCGGCAAGTACCGCCGCGGCGAGGCGTTCCCCGCGGGGTCGCGAATGACCCAGCGACCGGAGCCATACGCGCCGTTCGTGTCCGACGGGACGTTCGACCGGCTGGAACGGCTTGAGCACTTCGCCGCCGAGAGCGGTCGCTCGATGGCCGGGCTGGCATTGGCCTGGCTGTTCGCCGACCCGGCCGTGACACAGGTGGTGGGCGGGCCCGGTCGTCGTGAGCACCTGGCGCCCGTGCGCGAGGCGCTCGAGCGGCCGCTGAGCGCCGCCGAGCGAGAGGAGGTTGGTCGGTGCTGATCCTCAGCCACGACGACGTGCTGTCGGCCCTGTCGCCGGAAGCGTGCGCGGACGCGATGGCCGCCGTGCTGGCCTCCCACGCGCGCGGCGAGGCTTTGATGCCGCTGCGGTCGGTGGTCCGGTTCGAGGGCGCGGCCGGGTTCATGGGGATGATGCCGGCGTGGCGAGGCGGCGCCGAGCCGGTGTTCGCGCTCAAGTCGCTGTGCATCATGCCCGGCAACCCGGCGCGCGGCCTCGATTCCCACCAGGGAACAGTGACGCTGCTTGACGGCTCCACGGGTGTGCCCACGGCGATCCTGGACGCCTCCGCGGTGACGTCGGTGCGGACCGCGGCGGTGAGCGCGGTGGCTACCCGGGTCCTGGCGCGACCGGATGCCCGCGTCCTGGCCGTCCTCGGGACCGGGGTTCAGGGCAGAGCGCATCTGGCGGCCTTGCCGGCGGTTCGCGATTTTGCCGAGGTGCGTGTCTACTCCCCCTCGCCGGAGCGCGCGCGAGCGCTCGCCGACGGACGCGCCACCGTCGCCCCGAGTGCCGAGGAGGCGGTGCGCGGAGCCGACGTGGTGGTCCTCGCCACCAGCTCGCACGAGCCGGTGGTCCGGCGCGACTGGCTGGCGCCCGGCGCTCACGTCAACGCGATCGGCGCCAGCGTGCCCAGCTCGCGCGAGCTCGACGTCGAGACGGTGGCAGCGTCCGCGTTCTTCTGCGACAGCCGCGAGTCCGTGCGCAACGAGGCCGGCGAGTACCGGCTGGCGCTCGAGTCGGGAGCGATCGAGGGTGAGGATCACATTCGGGCGGAGCTGGGGGAGGTGCTAGCCGGGCTGGCGCCGGGGCGACGTGGTGAGGACGAGCTGACGGTCTTCAGGTCGCTGGGCCTGGGCGTCGAGGACCTGGCCGCGGCCGAGTGCGCGGTCGCCCGGGCCCGCGAGCGCGGGATCGGAACCGAGGTGACGCTGTGATCGAGTTGCGTGAGATCGAGGCGGCGCGGGCGCGCGTCGCCGACGTGGCCGCGCGTACGCCGCTGGTTCGTCTGTACGCCGCCGAAGTGCCGCCCGGCACCGAGATCTATCTGAAGCTCGAGTCGCTCCAGCCGATCGGCTCGTTCAAGATCCGGGGCGCCACGAACGCGGTGCGTCTGGCTAGTGAGGAGGAGCGCCGCCGCGGCCTGGTCACCGCGAGCGCCGGCAACATGGCCCAGGGGGTGGCCTGGGCGGCGCGTGAACTCGGACTGACGGCGACCATTGCCGTCCCGGAGCACGCCCCGGAGGCCAAGCTCGGCGCGATCGAACGGCTCGGCGGCCGGGTGGTCAAGCTCCCCTACGACGACTGGTGGCGCGCGATCGTGACCAGCCAGGTCGACGGCATCGAGGGGCTGTTCGTGCACCCGGTCCAGGACGAGGGTGTGATGGCCGGCAACGGGACGATCGGCCTGGAGATTCTCGACGATCTGCCCGACCCCGACGCGGTCGTGATCCCCTATGGCGGCGGGGGCCTCACGGTGGGGATCGCGAGCGCGATCCGCGCGCTGCGCCCGGAGACGAAGATCTATACCGCCGAGCCCGCTACCGGTGCGGCGCTGGCCGCGGCGCTCCAGGCGGGCGAACCAACCGACGTCGAGTACAGCCCCTCGTTTGTGGACGGCGCCGGCAGCCGCCGCGTGCTCGACACGATGTGGCCCCGCGTGCGCCCGCTCATCGACGGCGCGTTTGCCATCCCGATCGACGAGGCGGCCGCGGCCGTGCGCACGCTCGCCTCGCGCGCGCGGGTGATTCCCGAGGGCGCGGGAGCGCTCGCCACGGCGGCCGCGCTGGCGGGCCGGGCAGGCGCCGGCAAGGTGGTGTGCATCGTTTCCGGTGGCAACATCGACTTGAGCAAGCTGGCCGAGATCCTTCGGGGAGGTGAGGCGTGACCGAATCGACTGACGAAGACCTCCGTGGGCCGGTTTTGCCGGGCCCGGGGGCGAGCGACTACGAGCGCTATCTGCGCACCGACGAGCTGCTGTCGCTGCAGAAGCCGGCGCAGGAGCGCGTGCACCACGACGAGCTGCTGTTCCAGACCGTTCACCAGTCCTCCGAGTTGTGGTTGAAGTTCGGGACGACCGAGATGGACGAGGCGGCGGCGCATCTCGAGCGAGGCGAGCTCGCGCCGGCCATCCGCTTGCTGCGCCGCGCCGTGCTGTCCCTCCAGTACGTGACGACCCAGCTCGAGATGCTCAATCAGATGTCGCCATGGGAGTACAGCGAGATCCGCGTCGTGCTCGGGCACGGCAGCGGCTTTGACTCGCCGGGCTTCCGGCGCATCCCTCAGGTGACCCAGCGGGTCGCCAAGGCCTTCGATCGGTTGCTCGAGGAGGCGGGAATGTCGCTCGACGAGCTGTATGTCCACGGCCGGGAGCACGAGGACCTCTACCAGGTGGCCGAGCTCCTGACCGAGTGGGACGAGCGGATCTGGGTCTGGCGCTTCCGTCATTACTCGATCGTCGCCCGGGCCCTCGGCGAGGACACGATCGGGACCCAGGGAACGCCGGTGCAGGTGCTCGGCAGGCTGATAGCGCAGCGCCAAATCCCGAAGTTGTGGGACGTCCGCAGCCGGCTCGTCGAGCTGTTCGACGCCGAGCGGAAGGGCAGCGCCGCCTAACGATCGGCTGCCGTCTGGCGCCGAACATAGTCCGGGGGCCGTAGATCCGTCCACCGCCCCCGGAGAGTCAGGGAAGTGGGGGCACAGTCCCCTGACCCGTTGGGACGAGTTTCCTCGTCCCAAGTTGACTGTGCGCCGAATATGGCACATCGACCGGTCGAAATGAGAGAAATTCCTGTGGTTTGTCGCCATCACGTCCGTTTTTGGGACTGTCGCGGCCGCGATAAAGCACTCGACCAACCTTTCCGCGCGTCCCGCGTTTAAGCATTCAGATGGGGGCACGCGTTGTGAAGTGGGGTGCACTTCGGCGGACCACGGTTGTCTCGTGATTGCGGTCCTCGGCGCTCGGCGAACGGATCGGCCGGCGCCGGTCGGTGGGCTGGGAACCCGTGAAGCGAGCGTGTCCGTCGAAGCACGGGAGCCCGTCCGGTGCGACATGGCCCCACTGGCCATGCGCGACCAAAGGGGGTTAGGACGGGCTCCCGTGCAGTCCTTCGCCTCGGCGCGGATGATTTGAACTTTCGTATAGACCGGGGCAGTCTGGTCAGGGATACTTGCGCAATATGGGGGCAGTCGCGAGATCTCTCGTGGGCCCGAATGACGGCCGCACCGGAACAGGCGGCACCGACGATGAGTGGGTGGCGCGGGTGCGCGCCGGCGACGACGTTGCCTTCGCGGCGATCTACGATCGGTACGCCCCCGGAGTGTTCGCGTTCTGCGTGCACATGCTCAGAGACCGGGAGGGAGCCAAGGACGCGCTCCAGCTGACGTTCGTGTCGGCGTACCGGGCGCTGCGGGCGGGCGATAGCCGCATTTCGCTACGCCCCTGGCTCTACGCGATCGCGCGGAATCGGTGCCTGTCGGAGCTACGCGCGCGCGAGGAATCCGTCTCCGTCCACGGCGCGGTCGTCGATCGGCGGTATTTCGATCCCGCGGATGCGGTCCGTCGACGCGAGGACTTTCGCGAGATGGTCGACGATATGCAGCGCCTCCCGTCCGATCAGCGCGCCGCTCTGGTCCTGTTCGAGCTCGGAGGCCAGTCCCACGCCGAGATCGCGGCCGTGCTGGGCGTTCGCCGGGAGAAGGTGAAGGCACTCATCTTCCAAGCCCGCGAAGCCCTGGTCCGTGGGCGTTATGCCCGGAACAGTTCCTGTGCCGCCGCACGCGAGCTGATCGCGAACGTCCGTGGAAAGGTTCTGCCCCGCAGCACGACGCGCGCGCACATCGAGCGCTGCGCAGGTTGCGCTGCGTTCGAGGACGAGGTGCGCGGTCAGCGCTCCGCGCTCGCGGTCGTGCTGCCGGTGGTGGCGGCGGCGGAGCTGAAGGCGTCGGTACTCGTCTCGGTCTTCGGCGCGGCCGGCGCCGCCAGGGCGGTCGGTGCTGCCGGCGCGGCGAGTGGTGCGGGGGCGGTGGGAGTCGTCGCGGCCATCGGCGGTGCGGGGGCGGCCGGTGGCGCGAGCGCCGGCGGCGCAGTTGCCGGCGGCGCGGTGGCGGGTGGCGCGGTCGCGGGTGGCGCGGTAGCCGTTGGGGGTTCAGCTGCAGCCCTCGGCGCCGATGTTGTGGCGGCCGGTGGAGGGTTTGCGGCGCTCGGTGGCGTGGCGGTGCAGGGTTCGGCCGGCCTCCTCGCGAAGCTCGCCGTTACGGTCGTACTGGCAGCCGGCGTCGCCAGCGCCAGCCACCAGCTCGGCGCTCTCGATCGGCCGGGTCCGATCGCCGGCGCCCCGGCGACGGCGAAGACCCGTCCGTTGCCGGAAGGCTCACAACGCCATCCCGTCGGAGCCGCGTTGCTCGCCATGGATGATGATGGTCCGAGTCGCACGGGGGTACTCGAAGCGGTAGTAGGTGGTGGCGTCTCAACGCCGGCTGTCACCGTGTCCACTACGAGCGACATCCCCGTCGGCTCGGGTGTGGTTTCGACGAGCACGACGGCGGCGCCGGGCTCGGCTTGCTCCGCCACCTGCACGCTCGCTGCGTCGAGCGCGTCGCCTCCGGGGAGCTCCCCGTCCAACTTGCCTGGGTCCGGCGGTCTGGGCGGCTCGGGTGGTCCGGGCGGGCCGGTTGGTCCCAGCGGTTCGGGAAGCGGCGATGGGTCAGGGGGGTCGAGCGCGTCGACTTTCTCTGCCGGGTCGGCCGGGTCGGGCGGATCCGGCAACTCGGGGGCCTCCGATGGCTCGGGCGGCTCCGATGGCTCGGGCGGCTCCGATGGCTCGGGCGGATCGGGCAACTCGAGCGGATCCAGCGACGCGAGTGACTCCCCTAGTCCAGGCGCTGGGTCCTCCACCTCCGACGGGTCCAACATTTCCGCTGGTTCTGGCGGCTCGACCGGGTCTGGCAGCTCCGCCGGGTCTGGAAGCGGCTACGGGTCTGGCAGCTCCACCGGGTCCGGGACGTCCACTGAGTCCTCTGGATCCACCGGGTCCGACACCCCCACCGGTTCCACCGGCTCGTCCGCGTCCGGGACCTCGACCGGCTCCAGTACATCGGGCGACTCAAGCGGTTTGAACGGGGCGGCCATCTTGACTGGGTCCGGAAACACAACCGGAGGCGCCATGTCGCCTGTGGCCGGCACGGGTGGAGGAGCGGACACGACGGACGGGGACGATTCCGCGGGCGGATCGGCCACGTCCGACCCGGGCGCTGCGAACGTGCCCGCCGGCTCCGTGCCGCCGGCTCCCTCGAGCTCGACGAGCCTCCTCGGAGGCTCGTAAGGCCCGCGCCGGGACCAGTGGTTGACAGCGTTCCACCGCGCTCGCCACGGAGACGTTCAGCGCCAGCCTCGGCTAGCGAAGCGGGCGGCGCTCACTCCGAGCGCCGCCGTTCTCCGCCCCGACCGACCTCTTAGACTGAAATCGTGCTCTCGGCGGATCGCCTGCTGGCGTTTGCGGCCACTGCGTTCGTGGTGATCGTCATCCCCGGGCCAAGCGTTCTGTTCGTGGTCGGGCGGGCGCTAGCGTGCGGCCGGAGGGTCGCGGTGCTGACCGTCGTCGGCAACTCACTCGGCGAGTACGTCCAGGTGATCGCGGTCGCGTTCGGCGTCGGCGCGCTGGCCGAGCAGTCGGTGGTGGCTTCACCACGCTGAAGCTCCTGGGCGGCGCCTACCTGATCTATCTCGGAGTGAGGACCTTCCGCGAGCGCAAGTCGCTGGCGGCCGCGCTCGCGGCGCCGGTGGCAGTCCGGTCGGACCGGCGGGCTTTCTGGGAGGGGTGGACGGTCGGCGTCACCAATCCGAAGACAGTCGTGTTCCTCGCCGCGATCCTGCCCCAGTTCGTCAACCGCGCCGCCGGTGACCTGCCGGCGCAGATCCTCCTTCTCGGGGCCGTGTTTGCCGCGATCGCCGTCGTCGTCCGACACCCTTTGGGCGACGGCCGCCGGCGGCTTTCGCACGTGGTTCTCCCGCGACTCGCGCCGGCTCGAGTTGGTCGGAGGCGCCGGCGGGCTAGCGATCGTCGCCGTCGGCGCCGGCCTCTTGGTCTCCGGGCGCAAAAACTGAACTGACCCGCGACTTAAGGTTTCGGCTCCTCTGCCGTGGGTAGCCGCTTCCGCTATCAACCGGAGTGGAGGAGAAGGGACCATATGTCTGAGCGCATCGCTGCGGCCGTCTGGGTTAAGCCGAGGAGAAGGTTCGCATTCTGTTCGGCTGTGATGGCGGTTCTTCTGGCGGTCGTCGTGATCGTCGGCGTCATGTCGACCTCATCGAGTGCCGCTCCCGCCAAACGGCGTCCGCACCAGGCCGGAGCGGGAAACTCGAGCCTTAGCCAGGCGCAGATCAACTCGCGCGTGACCGCGCTGATCAGCCAGATGTCGCCGCAGGAGAAGTTCGGACAGCTCACGATGGCGGGTCCGGCCACACCGACCGGGAGCGATCTGATCCCGCTGGCCAAGGCGGGAGACATCGGCTCGGTCCTCGATCTGACCGGCGCCGACAACATCAACGCCGTGCAGCAGGCCGCGGTCGAGGATTCGCCGCTGCACATCCCGCTGATCTTCGGGCTCGACGTGATCCACGGCTACCGGACGATGTTCCCGGTACCGCTGGCCGAGGCCTCGAGCTGGGACATGTCGGCGATCGAGAACGACGAGTCGGTCTCCGCCGACGAGGCGACCGCCGACGGGATCAAGTGGACGTTCAACCCGATGGTCGACATCAGCCGCGACCCGCGCTGGGGACGCGTGGTCGAGGGCGCCGGCGAGGACCCGTTCCTCGGCGCGGCGGTGGCCGCCGCCAAGGTCCGTGGCTACCAGGGCTCGAGCTACGCCGACCCCGACAAGATGGCCGCCACGGTCAAGCACTTCGCCGCCTACGGCGCTCCCGTCGCCGGGCGCGAATACAACACGGTCGACATGTCGACCCAGCAGCTGTTCAACGACTACCTGCCGCCGTACAAGGCGGCGATCGACGCCGGCGCGGCGACCGTCATGAGCTCGTTCAACTCGCTCGACGGAGTGCCGAACACGGCCAACCCGTACACGCTGACCAAGATCCTGCGGGACGAGTGGGGCTTCGGCGGGACCGTGCTGAGCGACTACCAGGCCGTCCAGGAGCTCGAGGACTTCGGCTACGCCGCTAACGGCGCCCAGGCCGCCCAGGAGGCGCTGACGGCGGGCCTCGACATCGAGATGGCGGTCACGCTCGGGCCGACGGCCGGCAACCCGATCTACGACACGTTCGAGACCTACGGGCCGCAGCTGCTGAAGCAAGGCAAGATCACGATGGCGCAGCTGAACAACGCCGTGCGCCACGTGCTGACGCTCAAGTACCTGGCCGGAATGTTCTCCGACCCGTACCCGGGCAGCGACGCGCGCGTGGCGAGCTCCGAGCTGACCCAGCCGCACCTGGACGCGGCCCGGACGATGGCCGACGAGTCGATGGTGCTGCTCAACAACAACAACCACGCGCTGCCGCTGAGCACCAGCACCTCGAGCATCGCCGTGGTCGGCCCGCTGGCCGACGATCCGCTGGACCAGATCGGCGACGACGTGCCGATCGGATACGACACGACCCCGGCCGACCTGAAGACGACCGACAAGATCGTCTCGGTGCTCGACGGGATCAAGGCCGCGGACCCGAGCGCCACGGTCAACTACGCGGACGGCTGCGCGAACTTCACCGTCACCGATCCGTGCAACGAGACCACCGGCTTCAGCGCAGGCGGTGACGGCGGCGCAGACCTCCGCTGTGACAGTCGTCGTGGTCGGTGAGCCGTCGGGCGATGTCGGCGAGGCGTCCTCGCTCAGCGACATCGACCTACCGGGCCAGCAGCTCGCGCTCGTCCAGCAGATCGCCGCCACCGGCAAGCCGTACGTGGTGGTGCTGATGAACGGACGCCCGCTGACCATCCCGTGGCTGGCGAACAACGCACCTGCTCTGCTCGAGGCGTGGTACCCCGGCACCGAGGGAGGCAACGCCGTCGCCGACATCCTGTTCGGCAAGGTCGACCCGAGCGGCAAGCTGACGATGTCGTGGCCGATCAACGTCGGCCAGATCCCGGTCTCATACAACGAGCTGCCGACCGGCCGGCCCTACAGCGCGACCAACAAGTACACCTCGAGGTACCTGGACATTCCGAACACGCCGCAGTACCCGTTCGGCTACGGGCTGTCCTACACCACGTTCTCGTTCTCGAACCTGAGCGCACCGAGCAGCGTGTCGGCCAACCGGCCGTTCCAGGTCACCGCGCAGATCCAGAACACGGGCTCGACGGCGGGCACCGACGTCGTGCAGCTCTACCTGCACGAGAGCGACACGAGCATCCTGCAGCCGGTGAAGAAGCTCGAGGGTTTCCAGCGGGTGCACGCTGAATCCCGGACAGACCAAGACCGTCACGTTCACCCTGGGACGCCAGAACCTCGGCTTCTACAACGAGCAGGGGCAGTTCGTGACCGAGCCGGGTACGTTCGACCTCTGGGTGGGTGACAGCTCGGTTGGGACGGGCCTAACGGGGCCCGGACTCCACACGACGTTCAACCTCCAATGAGAGTCCGCACGCTGATCGCTGCCGCCGTGGCGGCAGCGATCCTCGTGGTGGCGGCGCCCGCCGGCGCCGCCACCTTCACCTCCCGGCAGCGGGCGGTCCTGTATGGGATCGCCCACGACACATGGCAGTTCTACGCGGCCGACGTCGACCCCGTGACCCACCTCCCGTTGGACAACCTGGGGCCGGGTTCGGTGCGCGGTGAGTACACGTCGGCCGCGAACGTCGGCGTGTACCTATGGGCGGTGGTCGCCGCCCACGACCTCGGGCTGATCTCTGAGTCGCGGGCCGACCAGCTCGCGCGGGCGACCCTGCAGGAGGTCAGCGGCCTCAAGCGCTACGACGGGTTCATGTATCAGTGGTACGACACCAACAACGGCAACGTTCTGTCGAACCCGGGTCAGGGTGACTGCACCGAGACGACGCCGGCACAGGACAATTGCTGGTTCGTCTCGGCCGTGGACAACGGGTGGTACGCGTCGGGATTGGTCGAGGTGCGCCAAGCGCTGCCCGCGGTCCGGGGTCTCGCCGACTCCCTGATCGCACCGATGAACTTCTCGATCTTCTACGACAACCGGCCGCAGACAGATTGCAACGTCAACGCCTCACTTCCCGGTGATCCGCCTACCGGCCAGATGTACGGCGGCTACTACGTGGATCAGGGACCCGCCGGGTACCACAACGGCGCGCTTTACAGCGACCCGCGGATCGCGATGTACATGGGCATGGGCCTTCACCAAATGCCAGGCGATGTGTGGTGGCGAACGTGGCGGACGGATCCGCCGGCCCGGTGCGCCACCGATCCGGCGCCCTCGTTCAGCACGGGCACCGGCTACTGGCAGACCTACACCGACCCGGTGTCAGGGAAGCAGTTCCCGGTGTGGGAGGGTCACTACACCTACCCCGGAACCGATCTGACGTTCGTTCCCACGTTCGCCGGCGGGATGTTCGAGGGGCTGATGGCGAACCTGGTGGTGCCCGAGACCGAGTGGGGCCCCCACAGCTTCGGCCTGAACGACGTGCGCTGGGCGGAGGTCCAGGTCAAGTACGCCACCCAGGAGCTGGGCTATCCGGTGTGGGGGATGTCACCCTCCTCGACCGCCGACGACACCGGGGATTACGGCGGCTTCGGCGTCGAGGGTCAGGCGTTCGGGAGCGGTTCGCCGCTCGCCTGGTGCACGACGTGCGCCACCGAGAACACGGTCTCGCCGCACGCCTCAGCGATAGCTCTCCCGGTCCTGCCTCAGCAGGCCTATGAGAACCTGGTGAAGCTGCGGACGCTGTACCCGGGGATCTATACGTCGGACGGCGGCTTCTACGACGCTGTAAACCCGGTGACCGGCGAGGTCGGGCATCGCCGGCTCGTGCTCGACCAGTCGATGATCATGGCCGCGCTCGACGACGCCCTCAACCACGACGCGCTCCAGCGCCGGTTCGCCGCCGACCCGCTCTCCTGGGCCGCCCACCTCTACCTGTCGACCGAGCACATGTCGCTCGGCTAGCCGCCTCGCCCTCGCCCCGCCTCCCCTCTCTCGGGGGTCGCGGCGCGAGGCCGGCCGGGGCGGTCGTTGTGACCGCGTGAGGAGGGAAATGGTGCAAGGTGGAGCCTGGTCGAGAAACCGTCCATATATGGGACGCTTTCTCGACCACCCTTGGCCAGCAGCGGCTCAGAACCGGCAGCTGGTGCTGTCGGGTTGTGCGCTCCTCACAAATTCCCGGACCAATGCCGCCTACTCACGGTTGATACGAGCCGGGCGCCCAGGCTCGGGTGCTGACGCCGATCGCGTTCCAGGCGTTGATCGCAACGATCAGGCTGACCAAGGCGGCGACCTCTTCCGGCGAGAACTGCGCGGCCACCGCGTCGTAGTCCTCGGTTGGGACGTGGTCGGTGGCGAGCAGGGTGACGGACTCAGTGAACGCCAGGGCGGCGCGCTCTTTTTCAGTGAAGAACGGCGTTTCGCGCCATGCGGGCAGGGCGTATATCCGTTGCTCGGTCTCGCCGATGGCACGCGCGTCCTTGGTGTGCATGTCGATGCAGTAGGCGCAGCCGTTGATCTGAGACGCACGGATCCGAACGAGCTCGCGCAGCTGCGGGTCGAACTCGACCTTGTCGAGCTCCTTGGTAGCGGCGTTGTCGAGGTGTGACATCGCGCGGTAGAAGGCGGCGGCGTGGCGCTCAAAGTCGAGCCGGACGGGGATTTCTGGCGTGGCTTCAGTTGTTGTCATGCGGCAACCTTACGTGGAAGGCGGCCCAGATGTAAGGTCCATTTGGATGCAGCGAACTTGGGCCATTTCCGGCGTCGACCTGCACCTCGATCTCGAGGGCCCGCGGGTGCGAGCGGCGCTCGAGGCGGGGTTGCGGGACGCCGTGTCGAGCGGACGGCTCGGCCCCGGCACCCGCTTGCCCTCCTCGCGTGGGCTGGCCGCCGACCTCGGGATCGCCCGCAACACGGTGGCCGAGGCCTATGGCCAGCTCGTCGCCGAGGGTTGGTTGACCGCGCGCCAGGGCTCGGGCACGCGGGTGGCGGCGCGGGTTGACGGATCCGGTGCCGACCAGGGACGCACCGGTAACGACGGACGGACCGCCGACCGCAGACCCAATGCGGACAGCCGACCCGGCGCGGACCACCGTCCCGGCGCGGACCACCGTCCCGGCGCGGACCCGGCCGGGGATTTCGCCGGTGCGCCGCCGGCGACCCGGGACCGGTACGACCTGCGCCCTGGATCGCCCGACGTCTCGGCCTTTCCGCGCTCGGCCTGGCTTCGCTGCGCCCGCACCGCGCTCGTCCAGGCGCCGTTTGCCGCGCTCGACTACTCGGACCCTCGGGGCCGGCCGGAGCTGCGCGCCGCCCTCGCCGACTACCTGGCGCGGACGCGGGGCGTGCGCGCGAGCCCCGATCGGATCGTTGTGTGCTCCGGCTTCACCCACGGCTTCGGACTCCTGTGCCACGTGCTGCGCGAGGGCGGCGCGCGGATGCTCGCGATCGAGGAGCACGGCCTCCCGACCGTCCCGGCGGCGGCCTCGGCCGCCGGCCTTGACCTGAGCTGCTTGGCCATCGATGAGGAGGGGGCGGTCGTAGCGGAGCTCGGCGACGCCGACGCCGTCGTGCTTACGCCGGCCCACCAGTTCCCGCTCGGAATGCCCCTCGCCCCGCGCCGGCGGGCCTCGGTCGTGCAGTGGGCGACGAGCGGCGAGCGCCTGATCATCGAGGACGATTACGACGGCGAGTTTCGCTACGACCGCCATCCGGTCGGAGCACTTCAGGCCCACGCGCCTGACCGTGTGGTCTACGCCGGAACGGCGAGCAAGACGCTCGCGCCCGGCCTCCGGCTGGCGTGGCTGGTCGTTCCGCCCGGGCTGGTCGAGCCGCTCGCCGCGGCCAGGATGCTGGCCGAACGGCACACCGGCGTGATCGATCAGCTCACGCTGGCGGAACTGATCCGTTCGGGCGCGTACGACCGGCACGTCCGGCGTTCGCGCCTGGCCTACCGCCGGCGCCGGGACCGATTGGTGGCCCAGCTGCGCCGGCGAGCACCCCAGGCACACGTGTCGGGCATCGCCGCTGGGCTGCACGCGCTGGTCGATCTACCGCCTGGTCTGTCCGAGGAGGAGGTCATAGCCCGGGGACGGGAGCACGGTCTGGCGCTGATCGGACTGGCGAGCTTCGACCATCGTCGCACCCGCCACCGCGACGCCCTCGTGGTGGGCTACGCCAAGCCTCCCGAGCACGCCTTCACCGGTGCGGTGGCGCGGCTCGCGGCGACTCTCGCCGCGGACACCGGCCGGCTCAACCGAGGACCAGATCGACTAACTCGCCGGCCTCCTGGGGGTTGAACGGCGTCCCGGTCATGAGCCGCCGGTAGAACACGGCGCCGAGCAGCGTGACCGTGGCCAGTTCGGGATCGACGCCGTCGGCGATCTCTCCCCGCTCGATCCCCCGTGCGATCAGATCGATCAGCGCTTGGCGGCGCTCGGCGGAATAGCGGTGGTGAAACTCGCGTACTCGCGGGTCGCGCTCGGCTCCCTCGACCAGGGCGGGGATGCAGCGCGAGAAAGTCGAGTCGACCACGATCTCCGCCACGTGGCGGATCAGTAGCGCGACGGCATCGCGGGTCGGCAGGTCGCCCAGGTCGGGCACCATCTGCTCGTGGAAGGTTTCGAACGCGTCGGCGATGAGGGCCAACTTGTCGGGCCAGTGGCGATACAGGGTCGACTTGGCGACGCCGGCGCGGGCGGCCACGGACTCCATCCGCACCTGCCCGTATCCAACCTCGGCCAGCTCCTCGACCGCTGCCGCGAGGATCACCAGGCGCGATCGCTCGATTCGTGGGTCCACCGGTCTCCCAACTTGTGAAACGTTGACGTATCGCTGCGAAACGTATACGTTCTACAACATGGCCACCGTCAGCGTCCGCTACATCGTCGACGACGTCGACGCCGCGATCGACTTCTACTGCGGACAGCTGGACTTCGACGAGGTCATGCACCCGGCTCCGAGCTTCGCGATGCTCTCGCGCGGCGATCTGCGACTCGTCCTCACGGCGCCCGGTGGCGGCCCCGGCGGAGGGCAGGCCATGCCCGACGGCACGGTCCCGGCACCCGGTGGCTGGAACCGCTTCCAACTCGAGGTCGACGACTTAGAGGCGACCGTGGCCCGGCTGCGAGATGGCGGCGCGCGCTTCCGCAACGAGATCGTTGCCGGCGTCGGCGGCAAGCAGATCCTGGTCGAGGATCCGGCCGGCAACCCGGTCGAGCTGTTCGAGCCGACGATCGCCGAGGCGCGGCTCAGCGCGGGGCCCGCTCGGCCCTGACGAACGCGTAGCTGCGCCACCGGGCCGTGCCGTAGCAGGCGCTGGCGAAGCCGGCGGAGCACAGGTCGTGCATGACTCGCGCCGGCGATCGGAACCCGACATGGCTGGCCTGGAACGCCCGCAACGCGAGGTCGAGCACGAACACGGCCGGGTGGCGGCGATTGGCGTCGGCGATTACCACGCGGCCGCTCGGTCCGACCACGCGTGAGATTTCGGCGATCGTGTCCAGCGGTTTGGGGAAGTGGTGGAACGCGGTCGTACATATGACCGCGGTGAACTCACCGTCGGCAAACGGCAGCCGGCCGCTCACGTCGCCCTGACGGAACTCGACGTTGGCGAGTCCGGCGGCCTGCGCTCGTGCCTTTGCCTGGGCGATCATCCCGGGCGAGACGTCGAAGCCGACCGCGCGGCGCACGAGCGGCGCCGCGTCCCGAACCGCGGCCCCGGTGCCGCACCCGAGGTCGAGGAGGACGTCGCCGGGGTTCGGGGCGAGGGCGGCCAGGGCCTGGCGCTGCACCTCCAGAAGCCACTTGGCCGCGGAGTCCTGCTCGTAGGTCTCCGACCAGCGATCGAAATGAGTGCGCGCCGCCTGGGTCCGGGGGTCGTCCGCCACGGGGCGAACGTATCAGTGGCTCAGTTGGTTGCGGCGTCGAGCTCGTCGCGCACGCGCCAGCCACGGCGGGTCGCGGTGGCGGCGAGTCCGGCCGTCACCACCATCACGATCGTCACCACGACCAGCGACGCGGTCACACTCAGCACCTGGAACGGCCCGTTCGACTCGGCCGCAACGCCGGCGGCGTCGGTGGCGAGGGCGACGGCGTAGATCGCCGTGGCAGCCGCGATCATGAACATCGCGACCATCACGAGCGTCCCGAACATGAGGGCAGCGCGCAGGCTCGATTGACTGACCGGAGTGCCGAACAGGGCGGCGCGGCAGCCCACCACGCAGCCGACGCCGCAGCCGATCCCCACGATCCCCCAGACGATCGCGATGCCAGAGCCGACGCCGGATGTGTGGTGCTGGCCGGCGCTGTGCGCGAGCACGACGACTATCGCGGTCAGAACGGCGAACCCGATCACCGGCACTAGCGCCAGCACGACGCTGCGCCGGACGCCGGGATCCCGCCGCGCTCGCACGAGCGCCGCGGCGATCAGCGGGAGCGCCCCGAGCACCACGAGCGCCGAGGCCATCAACGCCACCGCCTGGACGGCCACGTGAGCGTCCCGCAGCAGCGAGTGGGCACGGCCCGCAGCCGAGAACGGCGGATCCTCGGTCGTCTTATAGAAGGCGAAGCCGGCCGCGGCGAACAGGACCCAGCACATGAGCACGCTGCTGGCGCTGGCCCGGACGCGGTCGGCCGCATCGACGGCGCCGGTCGGCGCGTTGTGCGGGTGCAGGTGGGCGACGAGCGCGCCGCGGATCAGGTCGAGCACTGTGCAGGCGGTGGCCGGCTGGTCCTCGAGCAGGGTGCGCATCTCCTCGCCGTAGCGGCGGCGGTAGGCGAGGGGGTAAAGGCTGAGTGCCAGGCGGGAGAGTCGAGCAATCATTGCGCCGCCTCCGCTACCCGGAGCCGATCCAGTCCGCGGCTCGCCACCGACTGGAGCGTCTGCAGCTCGTGCTCGAGCGCGGCGCTGCCCTCGGCTGTCAGCCGGTACGGGCGCCGGCGGTCCTCGGCCGGCAGCGCCTCGATCAGGCCGCGCGACTCCAGCCGGGCGAGCGCGCCGTACAGCGTACCCGGACCGAGGCGCACGTCGGCGAACTCCTCGACGTCGGTCGTGATCGCGTAGCCGTGCTTGGCGCCGCCGGCCAGGCTGGTCAGGACGAGCAGGGCCGGATCGTTAGATCGCTCTCCGATGTATCGCATAACGTAATAGTACGGCGTGCGTCAAGCGGGACCTTGATCGATAAGGCCCCAATATGGGGTCACATCGACCACGGCGTCTCGGGATCCGAGTGGCTAGGCGAGGTCGTTGAGCGCTGCGGCCAGGCGATCGACCTCGTCCACCGTGTTGTAGTGGATGAAGCCGATCCGCACCGACTGGTCCTCGTAGCCGAGCCGGCGATACAGGCCCAGCGAATACCACGAGTCGTGCGCCCAGACGCCCATGCCGTCCGCGGCCAGCCGCTCCGCGACGTCGGCCGCGGGCACGCCGGCGACGTTGACCAGGAAGGTCGGGACGCGACCCGCCATGCTCGGCAGCCCATACACCGTGACCGCGTCGGACAGCGAACCGAGAAACCGCTCGCCCAGCGCTCGCTCGTAGGGCATGATCAGCTCGAACCCGCCGATCGAGTCCAGGTAGTCGACGGCTGTCGTGAAGCCGGCCAGCAGTTCGTAGGCCTGGGTGCCGGTCTCAAACCGCCGCCCAAGTGGCGTGGACGGTGCCGGCCGAGCCTTGTACGGGCGCCAGTGCTCGATCACCTCGGCCCGCCCGTATGCCATCCCCAGGTGCGGACCGCAGAACTTGTAGGGCGAGCAGATCAGGACGTCGGCGCCGATCGCGCGTACGTCGATCGGCTCGTGGGCGGCGTAGTGGACGGCGTCGATCCAGGCCAGGGCGCCCGCCTCGTGTGCGAGCCGGCATACGCGCGCGGCATCGACCACCGTCCCTACCGCGTTGGAGGCCCAGGCGAACGCCACCACGCGGGTGCGGTCAGACAGCTTGGACTCCAGATCGGCGTAGTCGAGCGTCGTGTCGTCCCGGAGCTCGATCGACCGGACGACCAGGTCGCGGTCATGCGCGAGCTCTAGCCAGGGGGCGACCCCACCGTCGTGATCCAGGGATGAGACCAGGATTTCGTCGCCGGCCTCGAACGACCGGCCCGCGGTACGGGAGAGGGCGAAGTCGAGCGAGGTCATGTTGGCACCGAAGATGACCTCGTGCGCCTCGCAGCCCAGGAAGCGCGCCGCCGTGGCCTCGGCCCGCTCCAGGATCTGTCCCACCCGCCGGCTGGTCTCGTACACCGCACCCAGGTTGGCGCTGGCATCCCGAAGCGTCCGCGCTACGGCGTCGCCGACCTCGTCGGGGACCTGCGAGCCCCCGGGGGCGTCGAAAAACATGAACCCCGCCTGCAGCGAGGAGAAGCGCTCACGGAGCGCGGCGACGTCAAGTTTGTTCACGATTTGCGCCATAACGCAATCGCAAGACTAGTTGGCTTAGTCTCACCCCGCCATGACGGCCTGGGTTATAAGCGTCGATCCCCGGCGGCGCGAAGAAGGTCCGGGGCGCCCCGGAACGAATCTGGCGGCGTGGGCGTGATGGATACCTCGCTGGCGTTGGACCAGGCGGTGATCGCATGCGAGCCGCAAAGCTCGCTCTCCCGCGCCAGCGGTGAAGCTGAAGAGGTGCTGTTCGTGATAGAGGGCTCGGGCGCGTTGCGCGCGGGGAGCGAGAGTCACGCGCTCGAGCCCGAGACGGGGGCCTACCTGCCCCCCGGCTCCGAATACGCACTGGAGAACGAAGGGGACGAGCCGTTGCGGCTGGTGTCCGTGCGGGTGAGTGCCCCGGCTCCCGCGGGCGACGGAGCCCGGCCACGGATCGTGGTCCGCCGGCTCGCCGACCAGGAGGACCAGGCGGCGACCACCGAGCGCCTGTTCCGGATCGTGGCCGACCCGACCACGGGGTTGCGCTCGGCGACACAGTTCGTCGGCTATATCCCGGCGGCACGGGCGGCCGACCACTTCCACACCTACGATGAGGTCATCTTCGTGCTGGAGGGCACCGGCACGTTCAGCGCCGGCGACGGCATCCGGCCAATCGGGCCGGGCTCGCAGATCGAGCTTCCGGCCCGGACGGTCCACTGCCTCGAGAACACCGGCCAGGGCGGGATGCGCCTGGTCGCGGTGTTCCGGCCCGCCGGCTCGCCCGCCTACGCCTATTTACCGGACGGGAGCCCGGCCTACCCCGGGACGCCTCCGCTGCCGGTCATGAACGACAATCCGCATCACCCCTAGGAGGAGGAAGTAGCAAGTGAAGGTACGTATCGGCTTCGCGGCCCTGGCTCTGTCCGCGATCATCGCGGGCGGCTGCGGCAGCAGTAGCAGCAGTTCCACCAGTAGCAGCAGCGGAAGCTCGACGACCGCCGCCGCGAGTAGCGGCAGCTCGAAGTCGTGCACGGCCTCGATTGCGATCGAGGGCCCGTTCACCGGACCGGTGGCGCAGGTCGGGCTCGAGCAGCTCCACTTCGCGCAGCTGGCCGTGGCAGACGACAACGCGGCAAACCACACCAACGTCACGTTGGCCCAGGACGACACCCAGCTCACGCCGTCGATTGCCGTGTCGAAGACGCAGTCGATCGTCGCGACCAACGCGGTTGCGGTGATCGGGCCTGCGGGTAGTCAGGAGGTCGAGGCCGTCGGTCCGATCTTCGGCAAGGCGGGCATCCCGTTCATCTCCGGCTCGGCGACCTTGCCGGCGCTGGCTTCGGACGGCAAGAACCCGACGTTCTTCCGCGTGGTTCCGGACGACGACGTCCAGGGCCCGCAGGACGCGAACTACGTGATCAACCATCTGCACACGAAGGGCGTGCTCATCATCGATGACGATGAGGCGTACTCGCAGGGCCTGGTCAACGTGATGATCCCGATCCTGAAGAAGGCCGGAATCGCGGTCGACCACCAGACCCTCAACGGCACCGACACCGGTGCGACGCTGGCGGCGGCGATCAAGTCGCTCGTCACCTCGCATCTGAGCGCCCAGGACGGCGTGGCGATGCTGCCCTGGCAGACCGCCACGGACGCGCAGCTGTTCGGCCAGGACGCCAAGCAGGCCGGCAAGACGGTGATCCTGTTCGGGACCGACGGCACCAACTCGCCGTCTCAGTTCAACATCCCGGGGAGCTACGTCTCTGCCTTCGGTCCGGATATCTCCGGCAGCACGAGCGCACTCAACCAGTCGATCGTCAAGGGCGTGGCCAAGTACGGTCCGTACGGCCCGTTCGGCGTCCCGACGTACGAGGCCGCCGACGTCGTCATGAAGGCGATCGCGTCGGTCTGCAAGTCCGGCCAGACGCCGAGTCGCTCGAACGTGCTCGCGGCAATCAAGACCACGAACATCCCGGCCAGCGAGAATCCCCTCGGTGTGCCGGTCGCGTTCGCGGCCAACGGCGACCTCGCGGGCAACAACGGCTACCTGTTCAAGATCAACAGCGCCGGCAAGTACGTGGAGATCCCGCCTAAGTGAGGCACCTGACTCGTCAGGCGTAGTGGCTTTCAACGGCGTCGCCCGCGATACTGCGGGCGGCGCCGCAAGCCATTTAGGGATTGAGAAGGGGCACACGACGTGCAGATCTTCATCCAAACACTTGTCAACGGCCTGGTCACGGGATGCCTGTACGCCCTGATCGCGCTCGGCTACACGATGGTCTACGGCGTATTGAAGCTGCTCAACTTCGCCCACGGCGACGTGTACATGGTGGGGGCGTACATCGGCTACTTCGTGATCCAGTGGTTCGGCGGCCCGAACCATCTCGCGATCCCGGTGCCGCTGTTGATCGTCCTCATGCTCGTGATCTCTGGACTCGGCACCGGGCTCCTCGGAGTCGCGATCGAGCGGTTCGCCTACCGGCCCTTACGTGACGCCCCCCGAATAGCCCCGCTGATCACCGCGCTCGGCGTCTCGTTCGTGCTCGAGAACACCGTGCTCTTGCTGTTCGGCGGCTTCGTGCGCAGCTACAACACCACGAGCTTCATCTCGGACACCAACGGCATCCACATCGCCGGCGCGCACATCGACAGCGTCGAGATCATGATCTTCGTGCTCACCGGTGTGCTGTGCTGGATTCTGGTCCAGATCGTCAACCGGACCACGCTCGGCAAGTCGATGCGGGCGGTCGCATCGGATCGGGAGGCGGCCGAGATGCTCGGCATCAACGTTGACCGGACGATCGCGCTGACCTTTTTCATCGGCTCGGTTATGGCGGGCGTGGCCGGCGTCATGTCCGGGCTCGAGTTCCAGTCGATCTCGGCCACGATCGGCTTCCTGGCCGGGCTGAAGGCGTTCACCGCCGCGGTCGTCGGCGGCATCGGCAGTGTCACCGGCGCGATGGTCGGCGGGATCTTCATCGGCCTGTGCGAGGCGTTCAGCCTGAGCTATATCTCCGAGAAGTACTCAGACCTGATCGTGTTCGGGATCTTGATCGCCACGATGCTCATCCGCCCGACCGGCATCTTCGGCCGCCGGGCGCTCCAGAAGGTCTAGTACAGGCGCATGCCCCAGATCGGCGTCGACGAGTGGGTCGCCCAGTCCGGCGACCGTCGTGAGCAGGACACCGGGCTCCACCGCGCCATCGCCACGCTCGACGCGCGCGTCGGCTGGTGGCCGCGTCTGGCGCTGGCCGCCGCGGCGGGCCTCGCGTTCGGGCTGTTGACCGGCAACGTCAACCTGCTCACCGTGGGTTTCACCTGCCTGCTCTACGCGATCCTTTCGCTCGGGCTGAACATCGCGGCCGGCTGGTCGGGCCTGCTCGACCTCGGCTACATCGCGTTCGTCGGCTTCGGCGCCTACGGCTATGCGATCTTCTCCTCCTCGGCGCTCGGCTCCGGCGGCTCGGGCGGGGCCCACCTCGCGGCATTCGAGTCGATCCCGATTGTCGTCATCGCCGGCGGTCTGGTCGGCGTCCTGATCGGCCTGATCGCGCTGCGCCTCGAGGGCGACTACCTGGCCATCGTCACCCTGTTCGTCGGCCAGGCGTTCGTCGAGGTCGTCAACAACGTCGACCCGGGGACGTTTGGTGGCGTCAACGGGATCTTTTCGATTGATCCGCTGCACGGCCTGAGCGGCAACGTCTCGACCCCGCGCGGCTACTACCTCGTCGCGCTGATCATCATCGTCGGTCTGGCCGCGCTCCTGCACTTGCTCGACACGTCCCGAACAGGCAGGGCGTGGCGCGCGCTGCGCGATGACCCGCTGGCGGCGTCGGCGATGACGATTCCGGTCAACAAGCTGAAGGTCATGGCGTTCAGCTTCAGCGCCGCGATCGGCGCCCTCGGCGGGACGCTGTTCGCCGCGCAGACCTCGAGCGTGTTCCCGACCAACTTCACCGAGAACATCCTGATCCTGATCTTCGCCTGCCTCGTGCTGGGCGGGGCGGGAAGCATCGCCGGAGCGATCGCCGGCGGGATCATCGTCTGGGCACTCGAGCAGATGCTCGGGAGCCCGACCGACGCGGGCTACCTCTTCTACGGGCTGATTCTGCTGACGCTGTTCCTGAAGATCAGACCGTGGTGGAAGCTTGCCGCCGTGCTGGCCGCCATCATCGCGTTCGGCTTTGTCGCGCACGCGATCGTGGGGGCGATCTCAAGCTCCGCCACCGCCGGCCATCCGGGCAGCTCCGGTTGGATCGGCTCAGCCGTCAAGGACTGGGTGATCGTCCCATCTGACCCCATCAGCTACGGCAACATCCTGTTCATCCTGGTGATCTGCCTCGTCCTCGCGCTGGTCCGCCTGCAGGGAACGGCGCGATTGGTGCTGGTCGTCCCCACCGTCTATCTGGCGGCGTGCTGCTGGGAGTCGCGGCTGATCGTGAATCCGGCGATTACGACCCAGATCATGCTCGGGGTGATCCTGATCGTCACCATGGCGGCGCGACCCAACGGGTTGCTGGGCACGCGCCGCGTGGAGACCGTATGAACCGATGAGCGACAGCACGCCCGCAAAGCAACCCCTGCTCGAGCTCGACAAGCTCTCGCTCGCGTTCGGTGGCCTCCGGGCCCTCACCGAGCTCGACCTTCAGGTGGGCGAGAGCGAGATCGTCAGCGTGATCGGGCCCAACGGCGCCGGCAAGACGACGATCTTCAACGTCATCACGGGCGTCTATAAGCCGAGCTCGGGCGACGTGCGTTTTGCCGGCCAGAGCATTGCCGGCAAGCGACAGTTCCAGATCACGCGACTCGGGATCGCCCGCACCTTTCAAAGCCTGCGCCTGTTCCAGAACATGACGGTGAAGGAGAACGTCAAGGCAGCGACATACGGCCACACCAAGGCCTCCCCGCCCGAGTCGATCCTGCGTCTTCCGCGCGCGCGCCGCGAGGAGCGCGAGGTCGACGCGCTGGCCGAGGAGGTGCTGTCCTTCTTTGGCGAGCGGCTCAAGGGCTACCGGTGGAACCAGCCGGCCTACGTGCTCTCCTACGCCAACCGGCGCCGCCTCGAGATCGCCCGCGCGCTCGCCACCCGGCCCCGCCTGCTGCTGCTCGATGAGCCGGCCGCCGGGATGAACCCCAACGAGACGCTCGAGGTGACCGAGGTGATCGCCCGGCTGCGCGACGAGCTCGGCTTGGCGATCCTGGTCATCGAGCACGACATGCACGTGGTCGAGGGGATCTCGGACCGGGTGGTGGCGCTGGACCACGGGGTCAAGATCACCGAGGGCTCGTTTGACGCGGTGGCCACCCACCCGGCTGTGGTCGAGGCGTACCTGGGCCGCGACCCGGAGGCTCTCGCGGAAGCCTGATGCTGCTCGAGCTGGACAACGTCACCACCTATTACGGCCAGATGCGGATCCTCCAGGGGATCGCGCTGTCGGTCGATGCCGGCGAGCTGGTCTGCCTGCTCGGCGGCAACGCCTCGGGCAAGTCGACCACGCTCAAGACGATCCTGGGAATCGTCCGGCCGCGCGCGGGACGGGTGCTGCTCGAGGGGGAGGACGTCTCTCGCTGGCCGGTGGCGCAACGGATCGCGGGCGGCCTGGCCATCGTGCCCGAGAACCGCCGGCTGTTCGGGCAGATGACCGTGCGCGAGAACCTCGAGCTCGGCGCCGTGCTCCAGGACGGCAGCACGTTCGACGCCGACCTCGAGCGCGTTCACACGCTGTTTCCGCGCCTGGAGGAGCGCAAGAACCAGCTGGCGGGAACGCTGTCGGGCGGCGAGCAGCAGATGGTGGCGATGGGCCGGGCATTGATGTCCAGGCCGCGCCTGTTGCTGATGGACGAGCCGTCGATGGGGCTCTCGCCCGCGCTCGTCCAGCAGAACTTCCGGATCATCAAGGAGGTCCACGACTCGGGCGTGGCGGTCCTGATGGTCGAGCAAAACGCGACCATGGCGCTGTCGATCGCCGATCGGGGCTACGTGCTTGCGACCGGCCACATCGTGCTCCACGGCTCGGCATCCGAGCTCCTGCACCACGACGAGCTCAAGCGCGCCTACCTTGGGCGCTAGTTGTACGCATACGTATATATGTATGCGTATATGTGACTAGCTACGGGTGGGCGGCCGGCGGGGCGGCGGGAACGCGCACGATGATTCGAGTGCCGCCCTGGCTCGACTGGACGACGACGGTCCCGCCGAGGGCCTCGGCTCGGCTCTGCAGCGAAGCCAGTCCAATATGGCCGGCGCGGAGCACGTCCGACAGATCGTCTGGGTCGAAGCCAACCCCGTCGTCTCGCACGCACAACTCCACCGTGTCGTCGACCTCCTCGAGCGTCACGACGACCTTGCGCGCCTGCGCGTGCTTGGCGACGTTCGTGAGCAGCTCGCGCGCAGCGCGCGGCAAGAACTGGCCGTGCACGGGCTGAATGCCCTCACCCAGCTGGATCACCAACGTCCAGTCGCGACCCTCGGTGTAGGTGCTCACTACGGCGCCGACCAGCTCGTCGAGGCTCGAGGACTGCAAGGTCACGGGCGAGAGGTCTGACGCCAGGGTCCGCAGACTTTGATGGGCCGCGTCGAGGCTGGGACGGGCGCGCTCCAAGGCGCCAAGGTCTCCCTTGGCTGCCTCGGCCAGTTCCTGGCGCGCAGCCAGGATGTACTGCAGGGCGTCGTCGTGGATGAGCTCGGAGAGGAGCGTCCGCTCCCGCTCCTCGGCGTGCATCGCCTCCGCCGCCAGGAGCCGTCGCTTACGCGCGCACAGCACGAGCTGAGCCATCCGCCTCGACAGATCCTTCGTACGCGCGGCGACCTGCGCCTCGAGGTCGGTCAGCAATTGAACGTGCTCCATCGCGATCGCGGTCGAGTCGGCGAGCGCCTGGGCTACCTCGACGACTGCGGGCGAAGGCCTGCGTGACTCAGCCCAGTACGTCCCGATCGCGCCCAGCGGATCGTCCGGGCGGATCGGCACCATGACCAGGCTTCGCACGAACGTCGGGCGGTACGCGTCCTGCGGAATCCGGTCGTCGAGTCGCACGTCCTCGATCACCACCGGGGAGCCGTGCTTCATCGACCACCCGCTGATGCACTCGTCGATTGCGAAGCGCCGGCCCTTCCACAGCGGGCCGATCGCGTCTTCCTCGGCGTAGTGCACGCGGTCCCCGTCTCTGAGGACGAACGTGGCGCCGTCGGCGCTCGCCAGATCGCGGGCCGCCGCGCCGACCACCCGCTGCACGTCGGGAAGCGACCGCGCCCGCGAGAGATCCTGAACGGCGCGCACCAAGCGGGCCAGCTGCGCGGACGAGGGCGCGCCCTCCAAGCCAGCCGTTGCATCCCCATCCAGCATGCCGGACGTCATCTACCCGTCCGAGGACGAAACCGAGCACTCCGTTACTGAAGAATGCCCTGACGCATCGCCGCTGCCACGGCCGAGGCCCGGTCGGACACGCCCAGCTTGTCGTAGAGGGTTTGGAGATGGCTCTTGACCGTCGCGGTCCCCAGCACCAGCTGGCGGGCGATCTCCGGAGTGGTCAGTCCCTCGGAAACCATCCGAAGCACCTCGAGCTCCCGAGGTGTGAGTCGCGGCTGGTCGCTGGCAACGTGCCGGCGAAGCTCGCCGATCAGCTCGGCTTGGACCTCGGGAGGCATCTGCACCTCACCTCGCGCGGCGGCGGCCAGCGCGTCGAGGATCGCGCCGCGATCGGCCGCTTTGGTCAGGTATCCGGCCGCTCCTCGTGACATCCCGCGAAATACCGCATGGGCAGAGAGATACGCGGACAGCAAGACCACCCTGGTGGGCAGCCCCTCATCCACGATAGCTCCCAGTACCTCGACGCCGTCGAGCTCGGGCATGGTGACGTCGAGCAGTGCGACCTCGGGGCGCAGCGTGCGGATCTCGTCGAGCGCTTCGCGGCCGTCGGCGGCCTCGCCCGCCAACTGGAAACCCGGGTGCTCCGAGACCGCGCGCGTCAGACCCTCCCGAAACACCGGATGGTCATCGGCTATGTAGACCGATACGGTCAACGCAAGCAAGTTCCTTCGATCGTCCCCCTGCGGACGATTGGCCACGAGATTACCCGCGATTCGGACGGAGCACGCCGGTTCGCCGGCCGCGTCCACCAAACGGGGGATGCGAAACGCCCCGCGCCCGTCTGGGCGACGGCGGCTCGCCGCTGGCACCCACCAAAAGGGGGAGACGAGATTCATCCCATCAATCCCCCACCCTGCACATCAAACCACCGTCTGGCGGGCCGATCACTTGGAGCGTCGCACCGGTTGTGCTCCACCTTCTGGGCGCGCCGGCCCTCAGCCCACGAAGGGACCGTCCACCGTGAACAGACCGCTCGCCGAGCCCGGCGCGTGCCAGGAGTGCGTCGGCCACGAGCCGGATCACGCGCTAGCCGAACGCGCCCTGACGCTCCTCTCGACGCTGGGCAGGCTGGTCATCGACGACATCGAGGAGCAGCGCCGGCGCCAGGACCTCCGGACGGCGATCGCCAACCTGGTCCAGAGCGGCGAGCTCGAGGTCGCCTACCAGCCTGTGTTCGCCCTGGACGGCGGTCGATGCCTCGGGCTCGAGGCGCTCGCGCGGTTTCCCGAGCCGCTCGGCTCCCCGGACCAGACGTTTGCCGTCGCCGAGGAGATCGGGCTCGGCGTGGAGCTGGAGCGCGCCGCGATGCGACGCGCGTGGGCGATCCTGCCCCGGCTCGCTCCCGGACAGTTCCTGTTCCTGAACTCGAGCCCGGCCGCGCTGCTCGCGATCGCGCGCGAGGCGGACGCGGTCGAGGACGTGGCCTGGCCCAGGATCGTGGTGGAGGTGACCGAGCACTCGGCGATCGAGGCCTACGCGGCACTTCAGCACAAGCTCGCACCCCTGCGGCGGCGCGGTCTGCGCATCGCGGTCGACGACGTCGGTGCCGGCTATGCCTCGCTGCGCCACGTGCTGGAGTTGCGGCCGGACTTCATCAAGGTCGATCGCTGGCTGATCGACGGGGTCGCCGAGGACGCCGGCAGACGCGCCGCGGTGTCGGCGTTCGTCGCCCTAGCCGGCGAGCTCGGGGCGACCGTGATCGGCGAAGGTGTGGAGCGGCGGGAAGATCTTGAGGCGCTCAGCGAGCTTGGCCTTGACGCGGCGCAGGGGTACCTGCTCGGCGGGCCGACGAGCGACCAGGACGCAGTCTTGCGCTGGTGCGCGGTGCCGGCGCCGAACGCCCGCGACGACGCCAGCGTGCCGGGAGCGGCCGCATCGGTAGGCGGCGGCAGCGAGCGAAAGCCGCTCGCGCGCGAGATAGAGGCACCACCGGAGTTCGCCGGGAACTCGGTGACGTTTCTGGAGGACGCGGTCGACGAGCTGCTTCGCCTGACCTGGCTTTACCGCGAACTGCTCCACGCCGAGGAGCCGATCCCGGTGCAGGAACGCCGCCGCATAATGCGCGAAGCCGAGGAGCGAGCGGGGTTGGACGAGTTGTGCGAGCGCATTCCGGTCGCGTTCATGTGCCTGGCCGCGTTGCATCAGTGCGGGCGCGCCCAGTCGACGAGTACCTGACGCGCCCTGAAGATCACGGCCTCCCGCCGGTTGTTCTGCTCATCGTTCCACTCGCGCCCGTCGACTTCGGCGTCCACGACCACGCGTGAACCCTTGCGCCTGACAGCCTCGTGCTGGCGATGTCACGCATCCGCGGACCCACTCCGGCAGTTTAGTCGAGAAATGTCACAAAACTCAATATTCTCTGAGCAATGCGACCGATGCCGATGACGACGGCTACCGGCACGTCGAGGTCGGCTGATTACACTGCCCGGGCGATCGTGAAGCCCTGGCACGACATCACCGATCCCGAACTGGCCAAGGCCCTGGCGCATCCGCTGCGCACGCGCATCCTGGCCGTCCTCGAGGATCGCACCGCCAGCCCGAGCGAGCTGGCCGGCGAGCTCGACGCCTCGCTCGGCGTCGTCAGCTACCACGTGCGACGCCTGGAGGCCCTCGGGTTCCTCAAGCTCGTGCGACGCGAGCCCCGCCGCGGGGCCGTCGAGCACTACTACACCGCGACGAGTCGGCCGCGCATCACCAACGCGGCCTGGGGCAAGCTCCCGACGATTGTCAAAGACGCTTCGATCAAGGCCGCCGTCGACCAGATCGGCGCCTACGTCGCCGCGGGCGCGGCCGAGGGAGGCTTCAACGCCGCCGACGCGCACATCACCCGCACCCCGGTCACCGTCGACAGCAAGGGCTGGCACGCCTTGGCGCGCGAGCTCGACAACCTGCAGGACCGGGTCGCCAAGATCGAGGCGGCCAGCAAACAGCGGCTGGCCCGGGCCGATCACGCGGACGAGCAGGAAGCGACAGTCGTCCTGATGCTCTTCCATTCGCCCACCGAGGTGCCCGCGCAGGCCGCGCCAAGCGACCAACGCGACACGCGCACCGCGCGCCGCGACCGACGGAGAGTCTGAGCCCGTGGTGAACCCGGTCGCGGCGGCGCTCGGTCGGGACGCCGCGGCCGAACTCGACGCGCGCGACCCCTTGCGCGATTTCCGCGAGCGGTTTGTCATCGATCCGGCGCTCGTCTATCTGGACGGCAACTCGTTGGGGTGTCTCCCGCGCACGACCGTGGCGCGCCTGGAGCGCACCGTGGCCCAGTGGGGGGAGCGGGCCGTCCGTGGCTGGGACGACGGCTGGCTCGAACTGCCGGTCGAGATCGGCGATCGGCTCGGGGCGTCCGCCCTCGGCGCCGCTCCGGGCCAGACGGTGATCGGCGACTCGACCACCGTCTGCTTCTACAAGCTGGCGAGCGCCGCCCTCGACGCCAGGCCCGATCGCCGACAGATCCTCACCGACCTCGACAACTTCCCGACCGACCGCTACGTGCTCGAAGGCCTGGCCCGCGCCCGCGGCCTCGAGCTGGTCTGGCTACAGGGCGCTCCGGGCGGCGGACCGACCCCGGACGAGGTCGCGGCGCGGATCGGAACGGACACCGCCCTCGTCACCTTCTCGCATGTCTCCTACCGCTCGGCCCACATAGCCGAAATGGCTGTCATCAATCGGCTCGTGGACGAAGCCGGCGCGCTGATGCTGTGGGATCTCAGCCACAGCGCCGGTTCCGTGCCGCTCTCGCTCGATGGCGACCAGGCGGGCCTGGCGGTCGGGTGCACCTATAAATATCTAAACGGCGGTCCGGGGGCGCCCGCGTACATGTATGTGCGGCGCGATCTCCAGTCGGAGCTACGCCAGCCGATCTGGGGCTGGCTCGGCCGGCGCGACCCGTTCGAGATGGCGCCGGGTTATGAGGTTGCGCCCGGAATGCAGGGCTTTCTGTCCGGCACGCCGCCTATTCTGGGTCTCGCCGCGGTCGATGAAGGCGTGCGGCTCATAGCCGAGGCCGGGATCGACGCGATCCGGGCCAAGGGGGTGGCGTTGACGGAGTTCGCCGTCACGCTGGCGGATGGGCTACTCGCGCCGCGGGGGGTCTCCGTGGTCTCGCCGCGGGATCCGGAGCGGCGTGGGGCGCATGTCGCGTTGGCGCATCCCGACTCGCGCCAGCTGTGCGCGCGGCTGATCGACGCCGGCGTGATCGTCGACTTCCGACGTCCCGACGTGATCCGGTTCGGGCTCTCGCCGCTCACGACCCGGTTCGTGGACGTGTGGGACGCAGTGGAGGCGCTGCGCCGGTTCGCTTGAGCGTCCGGATCGACGGCGCGCTCTCCACCGACTGGATGCCGGGCAGCGTGGCCAGGCGGGCGCTCAGGTATTCGTACATGTGGTGCGAGTCACGGAAGACCGCGCTGGCGAACAGGTTGGTCCGGCCCGTGGTGGCGGCGACATAGGCAACCTCGGGGTGGCTCGCCAGGATCGTGCCCACCTGCCCGAGTTCGCTGGGCGCCACCGAGAGCCACAGGTAGGCATGGGCCTCCATCCCGAAGGTCCGGGGGTCGAGGTCGACCTCGAACACCAGGGCCCCGGCGCGACGCAACTCGTCGATGCGCCGGCGAACCGTCGACTCGTGGGAATGGATGGCCGTCGCGATCTGACTGTGGGAGGCGCGACCGTCGTCGGCCAGGTGGGCCAGGAGGGCGTGGTCGAGCTCATCGAGCTGGACCGCGGCGGCGTGGGGGTCGACCTCGGGCGGTCGGAGCTTGGCGACCTCGGCCGCACTCAGAGCGGAGGCCTTTCCGCCCCAGGTCTCGGCGCCGTAGGCCTCGAGCAGCAGATGTGCGGCGACCTGGACGACCTGCCGGCTCCCGGGCAGCCCCTTGAGCAGGAGCGCGTCGCGCTGCTCGGGCGTCCGCGCCTGCAGCACGCAGACGATCTCGGTGCCGCCCGAGGCGAGCTGGACCCAGCGCGTGTCCGGCCGGCGGGTGAGCGCCTCGGCCACCGGGGTCGTCCCTGCCGGCGTGCATTGCAGTCGCAGCAGCCAATCGTCCCAGCCCACGCGCAGCGCCTCGACGTCTCCCACGACGCGCAGGTCGGCCACCTCCTGCAGGCGGCGGTAGCGCCGCGCCGCGGTCTGGTCCGAGCAGCCACAGACCTCGCCCAGGGTGCGGAACGAGGCGCGCGCGTCGATCACCAGCGCGTGGATGAGTTTGCGATCGACTTCGTCAAAAGTAGGGTCTTTCATGTCGAGATTCGGCATCAATATCCGATGTACTGGACATTATCGGACCGCGAGGCCAAGGTGGGCGAGCAACTTCGCTTCGAGATGAGGTACTGAAATGGACAGAAAGTGGTGGACGCTGCTGGTCGTATGCGCCGGCATCTTCATGCTGCTGCTCGACATCACGATCGTCGTGGTCGCGCTGCCCGACATCCAGCACGAGCTGCACGCGGGCTTCAGCGACCTCCAATGGACCGTCTCCGCCTACGCGCTGACGCTCGCCTCGCTGCTGCTGACGACCGGCTCACTCGCCGACCGCTACGGCCGTCGAATGATGTTCACCGGCGGGCTGATCATCTTCACCGCCGGCTCGCTCGCCTGTGGCCTTGCCCAGTCACCGACGATGCTGATCATCTCGCGGGCTGCCCAGGGCGTGGGCGGCGCGACCGTCTTCTCGACCTCGCTCGCCCTCCTGGGCGCGAGCTTTCACGGTCGCGAGCGTGGGGTGGCGTTCGGTGTGTGGGGCGCCGTCACCGGCGCCGCGGTGGCGCTCGGCCCGATCCTGGGCGGCGTGATCACCAGCGGCATCAGCTGGCGTGGGATCTTCCTGGTCAACGTGCCGATCGGGATCGCGGCGACGATCGCCACGCGGGCGCGCGTCGACGAGTCGCGGTCGCCGGTGGCCACGCCGCCCGATTACGCCGGGTTCGTTCTGCTGACGACCGGCCTGGTCAGCCTGGTCTACGGCTTCATCCGGGTATCCGGCCACGGTTGGGGCGACACCGGAGTCATCGGATGTCTGGCCGCCGGTTGCGTGCTGCTGGCCGGGTTCGTGATCGCCGAGGCGCGCTCGCCTCATCCGATGTTCGACCTTTCGCTGCTGCGCGCGCCGACCTTCGTGGGCGGCTCGATCGCCGCGTTCACGATGAACGGGTCGCTGTTCGCAATGCTGCTCTACCTGGTTCTCTACCTCCAGGACGCCCTGGGCTTCTCCGCATCACAGACCGGCGTGCGGCTGTTGATCATCACCGCGGGCATGTTTGTCGCGGCAACCGTGTCCGGACGTCTCAGCTCGCATGTGCCGGTGCGGTGGCTGATCGGGCCCGGACTGCTGCTGGTCGGGATCGGGCTGGCCTTGATGTCCGGACTGAGCGGCACGAGTACGTGGACGCATCTGATCCCCGGGTTCCTGGTCGCCGGGGTGGGCTCAGGTCTGGTCAACCCGCCGCTGGCCTCGACCGCGATTGGCGTCGTGGAGCCGCAGCGTGCCGGTATGGCGTCGGGCGTCAACACGACCTTCCGGCAGGTCGGGATCGCCGTCGCCACCGCCGGACTGGGGACGATCTTCGTCTCGGCACTGCGGCGCAGCCTGAGCCACAGCTTGGCTGCCGTGCCGGCGCTGGCCGGGCACGCGTCGGCGGTCGCGGCACAGGTCCAGCGGGGCAACTTCGGCGCGGTGCTCGCCTCGATCCCCCCGGGGCAACGCGGACGGCTCGAGGCCGCCGCACATTCAGCGTTCGCGGCCGGGCTCAACGACCTGCTGCTGGTCAGCGCGGCAGTCGGGCTCGTGGGCGGAGTGGCATCGATCGCGCTGATCCGCTCGCGCGACTTCGTGCACGCCCGAGCGTCGGCGCCACAGGTCAGGCAGACGGCCGAGGCGTCAGCGTGAGCATCGCGACGCTCGCCGCGGGCAGCCTGACGAGATAGACGCCGTCCGTCCGCGTGAGCGTCGCGACCGTGGAGCGTCCCTGGAGCATGCCGCTAGTGGTGGCAGCGGCGAACTGCTGCCCGCCGAGCGTCACGCCGGTTCTCGCGGCGATGCCATTGCTCGCGGTCAACCGCTCGAGCATCGCCGGTCCGCGCGTGCCGGCGATCCGCACCGACACCGTGCGCGACTGGGCGGTGTACTCGTTGATCAGCACGACGCGGATCGCGCCGCCCGGGGCACGGGTCGCCCACGCGTTGACGTTGCCGAGCGAGCCCGACAGGCGCAGCAGGCTCGAGCCCGGCGGCGCGGCCTGGGCGAACGTCAGCAGCCCGTAGTACTCGGGGGCGACGAACCCGCGCCAGTGGCGATGCCGGCGCTTGAAGCTGAACAGCTCGTAGCGCGCGCCCGGGAAGGTGTGGAAGTTGACGCCGTCGACGCCCACCCGGGCCATCTGGAAGGCGGCGTCGAGCGCCCACAGTGCGGAGGCGAAGACGTTGCTCACGCCCGAGGCGCCGCCGCACGAGACCGAGTTCATCTCGTCGACGCGGAGCGCCACGTGGCGCGCGTGGGCGGCCGCGACCTCCGGGGCGACGCTATCGGCGAGCCCCTGCGACGCGGCCGGCGAGAGCAGGTGGGCGATCGAGGGGTACATCGCCGAGGCGGCCGGCAGGTAGCAGCGCTGGAGCGGGTAGCGATGCACGGTCGCCACGCGGACCCGCGGCTCGGCGGGCAGGAACGCCCCGACGTTCGCGATCCAGTTCGAGGTGCCGCTCGCGGGTCCGGCGAGCGGAACGTTCGGGAGGGCCGCGCTGATCCTCGCGTAGTCGCTCTTGTAGGCGGCGAAGTCGTACCCCGGTGGGCGGCCCGGCACGTGGATGCCGCTCCGGGTCGTGTACCAACTGAAGCTTGCGTACAGCTCGGGCTCGTTTCCGAGCTCCAGTGCCTCGATCGAGGCGCGCCCGATCCGCGCCACCAGCTCGCGGGCTTCGGTGGCGGCGACGGTGGCGCTGTCCGCTTCGAGGTTGATGCCGAGGATCAGCCTCGCGTTCAGCTCGTGCGCGAGCGCGGCCGTCACGCGCGCGAAGGTGGGGGTGAGGCTGTACCGGATCCCTCCGGGCTTGCCAACGCCGGCGACGGGCCACCAGGTCCAGTCGGTGGTATCACCGCCGATCCGTATCACTGGTCGCTGACCGGGCGTCAGGTTGCGGATCAGTTGTACGAGCACCGGATTGATCGCCTTCGAGTCAAAGCCTGCGTACTCCTCGACCGACGGATACTCGAACGAGAAGCCCAGAAACCCGGCAGGAATCGGCCGCCCGGTGGTGGTGTCGCCCACGGTGAGCGACAGCATGGCCTGGGCCGCGTGTGCGCCGCGCCGCTGCCAGCGCTCGCGGGCGCTCGAACCGCGCGCGTCGATCAGGCCGGTCGCGCCCGCGACCGCGATCGCCAGCAGGACCAACAGGATCCCCGAGCCCGAGCGGGCGCCCCAGCGCATGGGCCACACGCTCCCATACCCGGGCGCGGCTTGTGTTAGAGCCCGCTTAGCCGGGGATGACGGCGACGCCCATGAGCTCGACGAGCGCCCGCGGCTCTAATAGCTCACTGATCCCGAAGAGCCCCATCGCCGGGTAGTGGCGGCCGAAGTGCCGGCGCCACACCCTGGCCAGCCCGGGGCGCGAGTCCTTGTAGGCCGGGACGTCGGTCACGAAGACCTGGAGCGAGACGAGGTCCTCGGGCTCCCCGCCGGCTGCGCGCAGCGCGATCAGCAGGTTGCCGGCGGCACTGTCGAACTGCTCGACGAGCGTGTCGCCGGCACCGATCTGGCCGGCCAGGTGGACGATCCTTCCCGATGAAACAACCGCGTGCGAGAAGCCGCTCGGCGCGCCGAGCTCGGGAGGGTTGACGATCCGGTGGCGGGCCATTGCAGAACCTACGGTATTTCGGTGCTGCCGCGCGCGCATGCTCGTGCGGGTGGCGGTGCTGCCGCAGGCCCGTGCGCGCGCGGGTCAGGGCGACGCGGCGAAAACCCCGGTCCCCGCCACGCCGCCAGGGTGACGATACTCGACATAGAAGTCCGGAGCAATGTCGGGTATGCTCGCGCCGAGGCCGGTGGCGACGGACAGCCCGTATTGGAATCCCAAGACCGAGACCCTCGATCGGGCACGAATCGAGGCGCTCCAGCTGGTCAAGCTGCGCCGCCAGTGCGAGTGGGCAGCCGCCCGCAGTCCCTGGTATCGGCGGCGGTTCGCCGACGTCGGCTTTGACCCGGAGGGACTTTCGTCACTGGACGATCTGCGCCGCATTCCGGTGCTGACGCGGGACGAGTGGATGGCCTCCCAGGACGCGGCGCCACCGTACGGCGAGATCCCGGTGATCGGCGGCGAGGGAGCGATCCGGATCCACACCACCTCGGGCACCACCGGTCGCGGACCGCTCCGGGCGCTCGACTCACGAAAGGACTGGGCGTGGATTGCCGAGATGTGGTGCTACGGCATCTGGGGCTGCGGCGTCCGGTCCGATGACACCGCCTATATCGCGTTCGGCTACGGCTCGTTCATCGGCTTCTGGGGCCTTCACTACGCAATGGAGAAGATCGGCGTCCTGAACGTGCCGGGCGGCGCCCAGAGCACCGAGGCGCGCGTGCTCCAGATCGTCGACTTCGGCGCCACCGTGGTCGCGGCCACGCCGACCTACGCGATCCGTCTTGCCCAGGAGGCGGCGCGCCTGGGCGTCGATCTGCCGGCCTCCAAGGTGTCCCGGCTGATCCTGTCCGGTGAGCCGGCCGGATCGATTCCGCAGACCAAGGCGCTGATCGAGGAGCTGTGGGGCGCCAAGGCATACGACACCGCGGGCATGACCGAGATCGGCACGATCATGGTGTTCGAGTGCTCGCAGCAGCCGGGCGGGACGCACATCATCGAGGACCACGTGCTCGAGGAGGTACTCGACCCCATCTCGTTGGAGCCCGTGGCGTACGGCGAGCGAGGCGAGCGCATCGTGACCTCGTTCGGACGTGGGTCGACGCCGCTGCTCCGTTATCGAACTGGCGACCTCGTGTGCCGCGTGCCCGCGTCCAATTGCAGTTGTGGGCGGGGCTTCGACATCTACGAGGGCGGGATCCTCGGCCGGGTCGACGACATGAAGCTGATCCGCGGCACCAACGTCTATCCGCGCGCGATCGAAGCGATCGTGCGCGAGTACCCGGAGATCGAGGAGTTTCAGGCAGTGGTCTTCCACGAGGGGATTCGGGACGAGATCAAGCTCCGGGTGGAGGTGAGCCCGGATTCGTCGCCGGAGGCGTGGGAGGGGTTGCGCGAATCGCTGCACCGCCGTCTCGGCCACGCTCACGAGGGCTTGAACTTCCAGATCGAACGGGCCGAAGCGGGTGAGCTGCCGCGCTTCGAGCTGAAGGCCAAGCGGATGATCGACCTGCGCGAGTCACCGGCGGCGGGGCAGGCGGCAAGCGCACCGACGCCGGCGGGAACCGCGCCATGACCGTCGATCTCCTCGGTGACGAGCTCAGCCCGACCGAAGCGCGCCTGCTCGCGGTCTATGAGGAGCTCAAGGCGCTGTGCGCTGAGGACCTGCCGCCGAACGCGGGCGCCGGTGTGCGCGCCTCGCTCGCGCTCATGCACAACGTCGTCAACGGCCTCGCGCTCGAGTACGAGCACCTCAGCGACCTCGGGACGTGAGGGGTTCCTGATGCGGATCGCGGTCGTCGGCGGGGGGCCGGGCGGGCTCTACTTCTCGATCCTGATGCGCAAGATCCGCCCGGACTGCGAGGTCACGTTGTTCGAGCGCCGCGCGCCCAACGATGCCTTCGGGTTCGGCGTGGTCTTCTCGGATGAGACGCTGACCGTGTTCGAGAACGCCGACCCCGAGACGTACTGGTCGATCGCCGAGCGATTCGTGCGTTGGAGCGACATCGACATCCAGCACCGCGGAGCCCTCACGAGGTCCGGCGGTCACGGGTTCTCGGCCATCGGCCGGCGCCGGCTGCTCTCGATTCTGCAGGAGCGGGCCGCGTCACTAGGGGCCGATGTGCGGTTCTGCGCCGAGGCGCCGCCGGTGTCCGAGCTCGGCTGGGCGGACCTGATCGTGGGCGCGGACGGGGCGTCGAGTGCGGTGCGGACCGCGCTCGCGCGCGACTTCGTCCCCTCGCTCGATCGCCGCCAATGCCGGTACATCTGGCTCGGCGCCGACGTCGCGTTCGACGCGTTCAAGTTCTTCATTGCCGACACCGAGCACGGCACCGTGCAGGCGCACGCCTATCCGTACGACGGCGCCATGAGCACGTTCATCGTCGAGATGCACGAGCGCACGTGGAAGCGGCTCGGGCTCGGCGCACTGTCCGTCTCGGAGTCGGTCCAGTGGTCCGAGGAGCTCTTTGCCGACGCGCTCGACGGCGCGCGCCTGATGAACAACAACTCGCGCTGGATCAACTTCGTGACGGTCCGCAACCGGCGCTGGTGCGTCGATAACGTGGTCCTGCTCGGCGACGCGGCGCACACCGCACACTTCTCGATCGGGTCGGGCACGAAGCTCGCGATGGAGGATGCCGTGGCCCTGGCCTGGGCATTCCGGTCCTTCGGCGACGACGTGTTCGCCGCCACCACGGCGTATGAGTCCGAGCGCCGGCCGATCGTGGAGAGCACCCAGCGCGCGGCGCAGGCCTCACTGGAGTGGTTCGAATCGATCGGCCGATACGTCGAGCAGCCGCGGCTCCAGTTCGCATTTAACCTGCTGACGCGCAGCCGCCGGGTCACCTACGACAACCTCCGGCTGCGCGACCCTTCGTTCGTCGAGGCGGTGCATCCCGATCCGAGGCCGCCCATGTTCACGCCGCTACGGTTGCGCGAGTTGGAGCTGCCCAACCGGGTCGTGGTCTCGCCGATGGACATGTACTCGGCCGTGGACGGGTGCCCGGGAGATTTCCATCTGGTGCACCTGGGCGCCCGGGCTCTGGGCGGCGCCGGGCTGGTCATGACCGAGATGATCTGCGTGTCTGACATTGGGCGGATCACGCCCGGGTGCGCCGGGATGTACCGGCCCGAGCACGTCGCTGCGTGGAAGCGGATCGTCGACTTCGCGCACCAGCACGGGAGTTGCGCGATCGGGGCCCAGATCGGGCACTCCGGCCGCAAGGGGTCGACCAAGCTGATGTGGGAGGGGATGGACGAGCCGCTGCCACCCGGGGAGAACTGGGAGCTGATTGCGCCCTCTCCGGTTCGGTACGCCGCGCGCAACCAGGTGCCGCGGGCCATGACCCGGGCCGACATGGAGGTGGTCCTGGATCAGTTCGTGTCGGCCGCGCGGGGCGCGATGGAAGCCGATTTCGATCTGCTCGAGCTGCACATGGCCCACGGTTACCTGCTCTCTTCGTTCCTATCGCCCCTCGTGAACCTGCGCGACGATGAGTACGGGGGCTCGCTGGCCGGACGGGCGCGGTTCCCGCTCGAGGTGCTCGACGCGTGCCGGGCGGTGTGGCCCTCGGAGAAGCCGATTTCGGTGCGAATTTCCGCGACCGACTGGGTGCCGGGCGGGTTCGATCCCGATCAGGCGGTGGTGTTTGCCCGGATGCTCCGCGATCACGGGTGCGACGTGGTCGATGTCTCCTCCGGTCAGGTGTCCCCGTTGGAGCGCCCGGCGTTCGGCCGCAGCTACCAGACGCCGTTCGCCGACCGGATCCGCCACGAGGTCGGGATCCCGGTGATCGCGGTCGGAGCGATCTCAAGCTACGACGACGTCAACACGATCATCCTGGCCGGGCGGGCGGACCTGTGCGCTCTCGCCCGTCCCCACCTCTACGACCCGCACTGGACGCTCCACGCCGCGGCCGAGCAGGAGTTCGACCTGGAATGGGCGCTGCAGTATCATGCCGGATCGCGCATGCCGGCGGCCGGGCGGGACCGGGTGCGCGCGGAGCTCGAGCGGACGTTTGAGGAGATCGCGCTCGCCTCCTCGCAGCCGCAGGTGTGATCGCGGACGGGTCCCTTCAACCGCAGGACCTCGTCGTCACGATGCTGGGCACGTACGTGCGGCCGTTCGCGCGGGCGGTCTGGTCTGGTGGTCTGGTGGCGCTGCTGGGGGAGTTCGGGTTCTCGGACGGCGCCGCCCGCGCCGCGCTGACCCGCCTGGTGCGCCGTGACCTGATCGTGCGGGAGCGCTCCGGGCGCCTGGTCCACTATCGCCTGACGCCCCGCTGCGAGCGGCTGCTGATCGAGGGCGACGGGCGGATCTTTGCGCTCGGTCGGCTGCCCGCCGACGCCGGCCCCTGGACGGTCGTGTGGCACCAGATCCCCGAGGACCGCCGGCTCGAGCGAACCCGCCTCGGCCGCCGGTTGCGGTTCCTTGGCTTCGGGTCGGTACAGGACAGCGTGTGGGTCGCTCCCCACGACCACTCTTCGGAGGTGGCCGAGCTCCTCGACGAGCTCGGGGTGGCCGGCTTCGCGTCGGTCTTCGTCGCCAGCGTGCGTGTCGGGCCTGGGCTGCCAGCGATGGTGGCGCGCGCGTGGGACCTTTCGGGCTTGGAGGATCGCTACGAGGCCTTTTGCTCCGGATTCGAGCCGTACGTGAGCGCTTCGCTGGGGGACCAGGAAGCGTTCATGATCAGAACCCGGCTCATGCACGCGTTCCGCGCGTTCGCCCAACTCGACCCCGAGCTGCCCGACGAGCTCGCCCCGCTATCAGGCCCACGGGAGCGTGCGGCCGAGATCTTCGACGCGCTCTACAACGGACTGGCGGCACCCTCGCAGCGCCACTTCGACGCGGTCGCGCGCAGCGTGCCGGAGGCAGGCGTCGCGGGTTAGTCGCGCGACTCGTCGCGTGCTTGGTCACGAACCGGGACCGTCGGACAATGGATTTGCGATGGGTGTGTTGCGCATGCGTTTCGGCGGTGGCCGGCGATGGCGGTGCTGTGTGCCGCCGTCCTCGGGGTCGCGTGGTGGCTGTTCGCCGCGTCTACGCCGGCGCACGTTGTGGCGAGAACCGGGTCGTCGGCTTCGGCGATCATTCGCAGGACACGATCGAACTCGTGCGGACGAGCGGCGCGGGCGGCGCGGTGCCGATCGTGTCGTTCAGCAGCCAGGAGGTCTCCTATTACGACCACTTCGACTGGCCGTACGAGGTCGACTGGTATCAGCCCAGGTGAACCGCTGCTTGCGGGACTTGCGGCGAATCGCCGCGACGGCAATCCTGAGCCTCGGACGCCCACTAACCGCGGAGGTGCACATGTATCGTCGTTATCGACTGCTTGCCGGCCTGGCCACCGTGGCGCTCGCAAGCTGTGGTGTCGGCATCGCGTTCGTCGGCGTCGGGACCGCGGCGTCACCGACCCCGCCGGCGACGATCACGGCGCGGCTGATCACACGGCAACCGGGCACGGCGAAGCTCGGCACGGCGGTGCCTCTGTCCGGGCTCGGCCAACGCGTGTTCATCAACCAGCGGGTCGGGTTCGCCCTCGGGGACGTCGGCCAGGCCCAGTACCCGGCGAAGACGACCGACGGCGGCGCCGTCTGGAAGACGTTCGGCCCCGCGCTGCACGTGAACGCGGCCCAGGCCCCGCTGGCGGTGACCGAGATCGGCGTCGCCAACGCCCACACCATCTACTTCTACGGTTCGGGCCAGGTCGTCGACACGACCGGCGACGGTGGCAAGCACTGGTGGCAGGCATTCACCCAGGACCTGTCGGCGGCCGTGGTCCCGGGAGTCAGCCCGCGGCTGCTGTGGTTTACGCAAACGACCACCGGCGCCAGCGCCACGAACGCCGTGACGTGGACCTACGTCTCGAGCAACGGCGGCAAGGTATGGCACTACACCACGGCGCTGGGCGGTGGCTTCTGACCGCGGGGTAGCGCTCACGGACGGTGGTGGCGGCCCACGCGAACCGCTCGCCGCCCCGCGCAATCACATACCCGCGCTCTTCCGAACGGGCAAATTCCAGCATTCCAGGACGCCCGCCCGCCTGGCGCAGGGTTCTGCCCCGTGACGAGGCGGAATCCTGCACGGCCGCCGATCCGCGGTGGCTAATGCTGGAAATTGCCCCCCGCGGTGCGACCGGTCGATCGGTGCCTAGGGTGCCCATGCGACCGCGAACCGGTATCACGTTGCCGGCGTACTGCTCGTTAGATCAACACCACGACGAGGGGGATCGAAATGAGCATCCGAGAATTTGGTGACACCGCGCCGGCGGAGGCGTATGACGGCGAGCTGTTTGACTGCCCGACCTGCGGCAGCCCCGCGGAGATAATCGACCGCTTCGTGCTGGGCGGCGCGCCTGGGCCTGTCGAACACGTCAAGATCGCGTGCGTCCAACGGCACTGGTACACGCTTCCGGTGGACCACCCGGCACTGATCCGCTCCGACCCGGACGTCGGTCACTCGAACAGTGCGCGCGCGTACCAGTCAGTGGGGTCGCTCACGCCGGGAACGGCGAAGAAGTACCCGCCGCCGATCGGCGAGATGTAGTCGACCATCGGCTCGCCGATCAGCCGGTTCTGGTTGGCGATGAACTGGCGCGCGAGGTTCTGCTGGAAGCAGTTGAAGATCAATCCCAGGTTCAGGTTGCCGGCCAGGTCGAAGCCGTTGTCGTAGTTGTAGCCGCGGCGGAAGATACGGCTGGCCTCGGTCCCCTTGGTGCGTGGGTTGGCGAGCCGGATGTGAGCGTTCAGCGGGATGGTTTTGCCGTTCGGGTCGGCGGCGAAATCGGGGAGCGCGGCCAGGCTGCCCGTGCCGAGCACGTTGCCGCTGGCGCGGTAGCGGCCGATCATCGTCTGTTGTTCGTTGAGCGACACCCGGTCCCAGAACTCGATGAACATCCGGATGATCCGGCAGACGTGGTAGCTGCCGCCGACCGCCCAGTCGGGCTCGCCGATCCCCGGGGCGACCCACAGCAAACGGTTCGCGACCTCGGGGTCCGTGACCTTGGGGTTGGCGATCCCGTCCATGAATCCGAAGTGGTTGCGCGGGACGCCGGCCGGGCGCGGCGGGGACACGAACCCGTCCATCCGCCACAGGATCTGCATCCCGCCGCGGGTGTGCTTGGCGATGTCCCGGAGCGCGTGGATGGCCGTGTCGGTGCTGCCGGCGCAGATCTGCAGCAGCAGATCGCCGCCGGTGAGGTTCGGGTCCAGAGCGTCGTTGGGGAACGAGGTCATCTCGACCAGGTGCTGGGGCTTCCGGTCGGCGATCCCATAGCGCCCGTCGAACAGGCTCGAGCCGAACCCGACCGTGACCGTCAGTCCGTCGGGGGGCACCTCCGGGCCAAGCGTGCCGCTGTCAGACGGCGGCTGGATTGGGCCGGGGTTGACCGGGAGGCCTCCGTGGGTCATGAAGCGCGCGCGTGCGGTCAGCATCTGAAGCAGATCGATCAGTTCGGCGCGGCTGGTCGCGGTGACGTTGAAGGCAACGAAGCAGGCCGCCGGCGGTGGCGGGTTGACGATCCCCGCTTGCCACGGCCCGTGGAACGGGATTGCCGGCAGTCGCCCGGCCGGATCCGAGGCCACCGCGTACTGAAACGGACCGTCGGCTTGGAGCGGGTCCTGCTGTCCACGGGCCTTGCTCTCGGCGGCCTGGACCTCGGAAAGGTGAGCTTCGCCGAGCCCGGCGGCCGCGATCGCGGCGGCGCCCGAGCGGGTGAGGAACTGGCGGCGGTCGAGCACGACGCTCAGGCTAGCTCGACTCCGCGTTGGTGATGCCAGACTTGACCCGGTGCGGGCATCCGGGCGCCGAACCCCAATCGCGGTAACCGCCGGCGCGCTGGCCGTCGGTGTCGTGGTCCTGCTCGTCATCGTGCTCGGGCCCCTCGGATCCTCGTCGGCCGGGCAGGCGTGCTCGTCGTACCCGACGCCGGGCGCCGCGGCCCCCGCCTCGACCAAGGTGCCCGCCGGCCTCGCTGCCAGCTACGCGCTGCTAAGCGACCCCCAGCGGCCGGTGGATCGGCTCGACACCGCCCAGGTCGCGGGGCTGAAGGCCTCCGGGCTGATCATGTCGGGCACCCGCTTCCTCGGCGACGCCGCCTTCGGTGGGCGCATCTACCTCGTGCCGGCCGAGCATCTGCTCTCGATCCCCTTGGCGCCGGCCCGGTGTCTCTCGTCGGTCCAGCGCGTGATCGAGCAGGAGTCCCTGTCCTTCCTGCGCAGCCAGTACCGCCAGACCGCGCTGTGCATCGATGTGCTCTACGCCAACGGGCGCACGCAGGAATGCGCGGCGGCCAGCGGGACGCCCGACGCGCTGGCGTCCGTGACCGGCACGCCGGCGTTCGGGTTGGTGCCGGACGGGATCAGCGCGGTCACGGTCACCTATCCGACCGCGGCACCGACGACCTTAACCGTCCACGACAATTCATTCGTCGTCGTGGCTCCCTCCGAGTCCGCGCCGGCGTGCGGATTGCAGTGGCTTGACCCGACCGGGAACGTGCAGAAGGTCGTCACGGGCTGCTCCTACTTGGCGCCCCAGACCCACGAGCTGTACGGGTATCGGGCTTACGTCGCCGGCAAGCTCGCGACGCTCCGCGCCCAGGTCGGCGCCCTGTCCGCGGCGATCGGCTCGGGCAGCCAGGCCGCGGCGCGCTCCGCCTGGCTGGCCGCGCACCTCACCTGGCTCGAGATCGGGCAGGACGACGGAGCCTACGGCGCCTTCGGCGCGCTCGGCGGTGAGATCGACGGGCTGGCGGCCGGCCACCCGCTGGGGACCGCCGACCCCGGCTTCACCGGCTTTCACCGGGTCGAGTTCGACCTGTGGACCAGGCGCGACCTGTCCGCCGCGGCGACGGACACGGCCAGGCTTCAGGCGCTGCTCGCGCAGCTGATGAAGACGCCGCTCTCTACCGACCTGCCCGCCACGGCCACGGGCATCGGCAATTGGCTGCTGCGCCCCCACGAGGTGCTGGAGGACGCGCTGCGAGACTCGCTCACCGCCGACGACGACTACGGCAGCGGCAGCGACCTCGCCTCGATCACGGCCGATGTCGCCGCGGTACGGGTACTGCTTAGCGAGCTCGCGCCAGGCCTCAAGCTGTTCTCGCCACATCTCATCGGCCAAGCGACGAGCCAGCTCGATGCCTTGATGGGCGCGGTCGATGCCACCCGCGTCCACGGCGCCTGGGTCCCGATCCAGAATCTGCCGGTCAGGCAGCGCCAGCAGGTCGATGCCGACGTCGGCGCGGCGCTCGAGACGCTCGCGCCGATCCCGGACCTGCTGACCAGCACGGGCACCAACGCGCCCGGCGACTGACGGCGGGGTCAAACCGATCAGCCACCGGGCGCGCGACGAGCGTGCTCACGAGGTGGGCATCACCCGCTTCTCGCAGTCCACGCCCTTGGCGTTACACCAGATCATGATGTTGTCGAACTTGCCGAGCCACGGTAACCGTTGGTTAGCGACCGGGGTCCTCGTCCCACAGCGTGGCGAAGATCCGGCCGGCGATGCGGAAGGGGCGCACGGCGCAGCGCAGGTCAGCGCCCGGCGATCTCGGCGACCGCCTCCACCAGGCGGTCGACGTCGTCTCTGTCGTTGTAGAGGACGATGCTGGCCCGGATGGCACCGCCCGCGTCGCGAAGCCCGAAGCGGTGCATGAGCTCGTAGGCGTAGTTATCCCCATCCCAGACCGCGATTCCCCCGGCGGCCAGTCGCCGGGCAACCTCCTCCGGGTGCTTCCCGGCGACCACGAACGAGATCGTCGAGGTCCGCGTTCGCGCCGCACCGAGCAGACGGACCCCAGCGATGCCCTCGAGTCCCTCCAGTGCGCGCTCGAGCAGCGTGGCCAGGTACTCCTCGACGGCTGTCAGTGCGGTGACCACGCGCTCGCGGCGGGCGCCGGGAGCATCGGTGAGACCCGCGATCCAGTCGATCGCGGCTGTGACGCCGGCCAGTAACTCGAACGGCGGAGTACCGCGCTCGAAGCGGTCGGGCACGGCGTCTGGCGCAGGGACGAGCTTCGCGGGCTGCAGCCGTTCCAGCAACGCGGGGTCGGCCATCACCGCGCCCGTGTGGGGTCCGAACAGCTTGTAGGTCGAGAACGCGTAGAAGTCCGCGCCCAGGGCGGCGACGTCGATCGGGCCATGCGAGGTTGCGTGCACCCCATCGACGTAGGTGAGCGCGCCGGCCGCGTGGGCGCGGTCCGTGATCGCGCGCACGTCGGGCTTGGTCCCGATCGCGTTGGATGCCGCGGTAACGGCGACGAGACGCGTGCGATCGCCGATCAGCTCGTCGAAGGTCTCGGCGGGAAGCTCGCCTGTCTCGGGGTCGAACTCGGCCCAGCGCACGGTGGCGCCCTTGCGCTCGGCGGTTAGAACCCACGGCCGGATATTCGCGTCGTGATCGAGCGACGTGACGACCACCTCGTCGCCCGGCTTCCAGTCACGGGCGAGCGCGTCGGCGAGGTGGAAGGTGAGCGTGGTCATGTTCGGCCCCAGCACCACGCCGTCCGGCTCGCCTCCGAGCAGATCGGCGATCGCTCGACGCGCCGCCTGCCCCGTCTCGGTGCTGTGCTCGCTGGCGGCAAACTGGCCGTGGATGTTGGCCATCGAAAGGCGCAGCGCATCCGCCACGGCATCGATGACCGCCGTCGGTACGAGTGTCCCCGCGGCGCCGTCCAGTCTTACGGTGCCGGACAGCAGCCCCGGGAACTCCGTCCGTATCTCATCGATCGAGCGCGCCAGCCCGTGGGCGGCGCGCGTGCTCGGAGGCACCGGTCCCAGTCCTTGTCAGTCGCGCCGGGGCGCGAACGCGAACACGCGGCTGGGGCTACCGGTGCCGCCCACGAGCCGCAGCGGCGACACCACGAGCAGCGCGCCCGTGACCGGCAGACGGTCGAGATTGGCCAGCTGGGTGAGGCCGAGGCGACCGGCCCCGAGCAGGAAATTGTGCAGCGGGAACGGGGGGTCGAAGCCGCCGGCGGCGCCCGCGTCGATCCCCACCGTCTCCACGCCGAACCCGAGGATGCTCCGCTCGTACGCGAGCCAGCGCGACGCCTCGACGTCGGGTCCTGGGGTCTTCGGGCCGTTGGGCCCGGCGTTCAGGAACGCGACCTCGTCGTTGGCCCGCGAGCCCCAGCCGGTGCGGAACAGGACCCAGGCGCCGTCGGGCACGCGGCCGTGTTCGCCCTCCCAGGCCTCGAGGTCGGCCACCGTCAGCAGATAGCCGTTGTCGGTGTCGGTCTCAAACGTCTTGTCGATCACGCACGCGGGGCCGATCAGCTGGCTCGGTGTGATCGAGCCGACATCGGCGCCGTCCTTGCCCGTAACCCAGTGGATCGGCGCATCCAGGTGCGTGCCCACGTGCTCGCCGATCGTCAGCGTGTACCAGGCCCAGGCTGGGCCACGGTCGTCGTAGTGGCTGATCTCCTCTCGGCTCAGCCCCGGCGTGTTGACGAACGGCGGCGGTAGCTTGATCACCGGCGTCGATTCGCTGAGCGGTTGCGTCAGGTCGACGATCTCGACGCTGCCGCCGGCCACGGCGTTGAGCAGGGCGGCGACGGTGCCGGTTTCGGTGCTGGACATTTGGGGTCTCTCCTTGGTTCAGCCCGCGCGGAAGGCCTCCTCGAGCCACTCCGCGCAGATCGTCGGGTTCACCTTCACGTCGAGGACCAGCGGTCCGTGTGGATTGGCAAGCCACTCCTCAACCACAGCCAGGTCCTCGGTGCGTCGGACCGTGGCCGCCTTCGCTCCGGCGGCGCGCGCGATGGCGGCCAGGTCAGCGTCCGGGAAGCGCACGAGCGAGACGTCGTGTCCCATCGGCCCGAAGTGATGGACCTCGGCGCCGTACGCCGCGTCGTCGTAGATCACTACCAGCAGTGTCAGCTTCAAGCGCGCGGCGGTCTCGAGCTCGGCGAGGGCCATGAACGCGCCGCCGTCGCCGATCGCCGCCACCGTCACCCGGTCGGGCTGGGCGATCGCCGCGCCGATCGCGTTTCCCAATCCGAGTCCTACCGCCTGGAACCCGTTCGGGAACACCCAGGCGCGGGCATCGGGCACGTCGAGGTACATCGCGGGATAGCCGAGAAAATGTCCGGAGTCGACGGCGACGGCGCGGTTCTTCGGGAGCATGTCGTTGATGGCGATGCTCGCCGTCCGGGGGTCGATCCAGTCCTCGGTCGAGGCGTCCTCGTAGGGCTGGTTGCGCCAGGCGCCCGCCGCGATCTGGGCCGCTAGGGTCGGCGTGCGGAAGCCTTCGTCGGCGTGACCGCGCCTTGAGAGCTCTGCGCTCAATGCCTGCGCGGTCGCACGGGCGTCCCCGAGGATCGCGAGGTCGGCGGGCCGGTTGCGGCCGATCGCCCGCGGCTCGGAGTCGACCTGGATCACCTGGGCGTTTGCGTCAATGAGCGCGCCGTGCTTGGTGGTCCAGTGGTTTACGGATGCACCTACCACCAGCACCAGGTCCGCTTGCGGGAGCACCGATGCCGCGAACGGGCAGGCGAAGCCGCCCGAGATGCCGAGCGCGTAGGGGAGGCCGGCGAACAGGCCGTTGGCTGGCGCTGATGTGGCGAGGACCGCGCCGATCCTCTCGCCCAGGCGCTCGAGCTCCGGGCCGGCGCCGGCGAGGACCGCGCCCCGCCCGGCGATGATCGCCGGCCGCAGCGAGGTGGCGATGAGTTCGGCCGCGGCCGCTATCGCCCCGGGGTCCGGGGCGGCCGGCGCCATGTCCGGAAGCGGGGGTCGCGAGGGAACGGTCTGCAGGGCGGCCTGCGCCTGGATGTCGATCGGCAGCATCAGCACGACCGGGCGGCGCTCGATCAGCGCCCGTTGGCACGCCCGAGCGGCGTCATCGGCGGCGGTGGCGGGACTGTGGACCCGATCAGCGATCGCCCCTACCGACTCGACCAGGTCGTGCTGGTCGATCCGGAAGTTCGAGGTGAGGGCGGCCGCCTGGGTCTCGCCGGCCAGGACCAACACCGGTGTCCGGCTCTTGGCCGCCTCGGCCAAGCCGGTCATCGTGTTGGTCAGGCCCGGTCCCTGGTGCACGCTGCACACGCCGAGCGCTCCGGTGACTCGGGCATAGCCGTCCGCCATGCAGAGCGCGCTCATCTCGTGCCGCGCTTGGTGGAACCTCGCGCCGTTTCGGCACAGCGCGTTGGTCACGACGAGGTTGCCGCTCCCGAGCACGCCAAACGCATCCCGCACCCCCTGGGCGGCGACCGTCGCGCCGACCACGTCGGCCACCGTCATCGGCACCGTGGCCCCACGGCCGCTGTCGCGAGCCGACTCCGGTGAGACCTCCACCTCAGTCACGAGGGGCCCCATGCTACTTCGCCCTGGGTGGCCGTTGCGTCCCGCGCGCTAGGCCCGGGCTTGCGTCCCCGGCGCCGGTCGGTAAGGATGGACCGGGCAGGGGAGGAAGGGGCTGGGTTGGTGGAGGGTCGAATTGACAGGCGTGCGTTCCTGGCCGGCGCGGGTGCCGTCGGTCTTGGGTTCGCTTATGGAGGGCGCGGCCGGACGGTGGTCCGCGCGGCCACGCGCAGTGCCGGGCCGCCGATCCGCGGCCAGGTCATCAAGCGCGGTGCGCCCGGATTCTCGGCCGCTGCCCACGTCTACAACGAGCGTTACGACAACGTGCTGCCGACGTGGGTCGCTCGGCCCATCGACGCGGCCGACGTGCGGACGGCGGTCAGCTGGGGCGTGGCCAATGGCGTGCCGCTGCGGGCTCGGTCGGGCGGGCACAGCTACGCCGGCTACTCGACGCTGTCCGGTGGCCTGGTGCTCGATCTGCGCAATATGCGCGGGATCAGCGTCGACGTGCACAACCGCACGGCGACGGTGGGCGCCGGCGCGCAGCTGATCGACGTGTACGCCGCGCTCGCGGCCCGCGGGTTGACGATCCCCGCCGGGTCGTGCCCGTCGGTGGGGATCGCCGGGCATGCGCTCGGCGGCGGGATGGGCCTCGCCGGCCGTAACTTCGGTCTCACCGCGGACAACGTGCTGAGCGCGCAGATCGTCACCGCGGACGGCCAGTTGCGCACCGCCAACAGTCACACCAACCCGGATCTCTACTGGGCCCTGCGGGGTGGCGGAGGCGGAAACTTCGGGGTGGTGACCAGCTTCACTCTCCGCGCGCACCCGATCCCCTCGACGGTGGCGTGGTTCATCGTGGAGTGGCCGTTCTCGAGCGGGAGCGACGCGCTCGCTGCTTGGCAGGGTTGGGCGCCCCACGCCGAGCCCGAGTTGACCTCGATCTTCCACCTGAACGGGGGCGGCAGCAATCCGGTGCGAGTGACCGGCCAGTACTTCGGTGCGGCTAGCGACCTCGGCCGCCTTCTCGCGCCCTTGACCGCGGTGGGCGGCGCGAGCGTGTCAACCGGGAGCTTCGGCTACCTCGACATGCAGCTGTTCTGGGCGGGCTGCTCACCCAGCCCCGCCGCGCTGACCGGGTGCCACACCGAGGGAACACGACCGGGTGGGACGCTGATGCGGGAGAGCTTCCAGGCCAAGTCCGACTACGTGGCCAAGCCGCTGCCCGCCGCCGCGCGCCAGGCGCTGGTCCAGGCCGCCCAGGCCCGCGCCCAGCTTCCCGGAAGCGGCGCGATCCTGTTCGACAGCTACGGCGGCGCGATCAATCAGGTCGCGCCCGGCGCGACCGCGTTCGTGCACCGGCGTGTGCTGTTCTGCGTCCAGTACCTCAGCTACGGAGGCCAGGCCGCCTGGTTGCAGTCGACTCACAACAAGATGCGGCCGTACGTCACCGGCGGGGCGTACTTCAACTACACCGACCCCGACCTCCAGGGCTGGCAACGCGCGTACTGGGGCGCCAACTACCCGCGTCTGGAGACGGTCCGGCGCCAGGTCGATCCCCACCACTACTTCAACTTCCCGCAGGCGATCGGTCGCTGACGGCGGGCTCGCCCGGTCACGACTCGCGAATCAACCGCTCTCGCCGACAGAGGAGGGATTGAGCAGGGTTCCGCAGAGCGCCGGAGCCGTCGCATCCTGGGACACGGCGCTGTCAAGCTCGCTTAGGTTGAGGACGTTGTCGTAGTGGCCGCTGTGGTCGTAGTCGATGCCGTGAATCACGATCACCCCGTTGCCGTTGCGGATCGCGTTGGCCGTGGCGGTCGAAAGCGTGATCGTGCGGCGGTAATGGATCGCGCCGGTCGACGGGTATCTGGAGAAGGCGAGCATGCTGTCCATGCTCGTGTCACCGCTCAGGGTCAGCGCCGCGGCCATCGGACCGTAGTACTCCAGACCGTCCGTCGTGCTGATCGCGAGATGGCCGTTGTACAGGTGGCCGGCCGAGGCGGGCGGGCAGATCCCCTCGCCGAAGGCGTGAAGGTGCATGGGGTGAGATGCGTTGCTGAGGAGTCCGGTGGCGTCGACGGTGAAGGTCGCCGTGTCACCACGGAGCGTCACCGCCGCGGTGCCGTTTCCGGTCACGCGGTTATCGGGAACGGGGCGAAGTACCGCTTCGAACAGCTGCGGCGGCCCGGTGCTCGATCCGCCGGACGTCAACAAGACGACGGCGAGGACGGCGGCAGCGATGACGGCCGCCCCCAGTCCCGCCCACCAATAGCGCCGCTTCCGTGAGCCGCCCGCGTCGTGGGCAGGGCCTGAGGGCGGCGGGGTGCCTGCGCCGGCCGGTGTGGCGCCCGAGACCTGGGTGAGATCCGCCGGCGCCGGCGTTGATTGACCGACCGCCGGCGGCGACGAGACCGACTCCGGAGTCGCGGGAGCCGATGCGGATTCGGGCGCGCCGAGGTTCGCCGGCCTCGCCTCGCCGGCTGCCACCATCGACGGCGGGCCGCTGTAACGGAACCCCCTCAGCGCCGCCGTCGCATCGCGGGCCAGATCCCCGGCGGACAGATAGCGGTCGTCGGGCCGCTTCGCCATCGCCCGCTCGAGCACCGGCGTGAACTCGGGGTAGGTGTCGGCGAGCGGAGACTCGAGCGGGGGGAGTGGATCGTGGACGTGCGCGAACATCGTCGCCAGCGTCTTCTCGCGCTCGTAGGGGACCTTCCCGGTCAGCATCTGGAAAAAGACGCAGCCGAGCGAGTAGATGTCGCTGCGGGCGTCGGTCGGGTCGCCGGTCACCTGCTCGGGAGACATGTAGTCGGCGGTGCCGACCACGCTGCCGGTCACCGTGAGCTCGGCTAGCGTGTCGCTGCGCTTGGCCAGCCCGAAGTCGGTCAGGTAGGCGCGTTCCTCGCCGTCCCGGATCGTCAGCAGCACGTTCCCGGGCTTGATGTCCCGGTGGACGAGACCCTTCGAGTGCGCGGCGTCGAGCGCTGAGGCGATCTGGGACAGGAGCTCGACCGCCCGCCCTGGATCGAGTGCCCCGTCGCGGAGGATCAGCCGACGGAGGTCCTCGCCGTGGATGTAGTCCATCGCGAGAAACAGAAACCCGTCCTGTTCGCCGGCATAATGGATCCTGACCACGTTGGGGTGGTCCAGTGAGGCGGCGATGCGCATCTCGCGCTGGAAGCGCCCGCGGAACTGCTCGTCCTCGGCGAGCTCCGGTGCCAGCACCTTGAGCGCGTAGATGCGGTTGAGAGCGACATTCGTGACGCGATAGACGATGCCCATCCCGCCTGCCCCGATCTGCTCCTCGATGCGATACCCGCCGAGCTCCGTACCGCGCTCGAGGCGAGCCCCCCTAAGCGTCATGCATGGATACTGATCGGCCTCTCAGACGTCGTCAAGCTTCAGAGTTCGATCACCGCGCCGTCTGCCGCCGCCTCGAGCTCGACCTCCGCCACATGAGCGAGCATGCCGTCGCTCATGTGGGTGAGCACGATTCGGTCGCACTCGAGCTCGGCGCGGTGCCGCATCAGCGTCTGGTAGTCGAGGTGGCCGGGCACCCGAATGTCGTAGAAGTTGCATTCGCACACGAACAGGTCGGCGCCCCGGGCGAGCTCCGGCAGCGTCTCGGTCCATTCGGTGTCGCCCGAGTAGGCGATGAGCCGGCCCGCGTACTCGATCCGGAAGCCATGCGGCGCGGTGGCCGGCGTGTGGCTGACCGGGTAGGCCGTGATCCGCGCCGGTCCGAAGTCCCGCGGGACGCGCGCCTCGAATTCGACGAATCGGGTCTCGAACGGCCGCTCGGCGTCGGCCGCGCCCGGGTAGAGCGCCTCGAACGCTCGCTGCACGCGCTCCTCGGTGCCCGGCGGGCCCAGAATCGTGAGGGCATTGCTCCGCGGGGCAAACTGCCCGTCGAGGATCAGCCAGGGCAGGCCGCCGAAATGGTCGCCGTGGAGATGGGTGAGCGCGATCCAGCCAATGTCGGAGGGGTCGATGCCCAGGCGCTTGAGCGCGATCAGCGAGCTCGCGCCGCAGTCGAGCAGCAGCGGCTCGGCGCCGCCGTCGAGGAGCAGGCAGGGCTGAAAGCGCCCGCCGCTGGCGAACGCGTCCCCGGACCCGACGAAGGTGAGGCGAACGGTCAAAGCCGCTTCTCGAACCAGTGGTCGGCGAACGGCTCGTCATTGAACGGCGCCACCTCGACGTAGCCAACCGAGCGGTACAGCGCGATGGCTTCGAACAGCGTCGCGCTGGTCTCGATGCTCGCCACCGACGCGCCGCTGCGGATCGCGGCCGCTTCCAGTTCGGCGAGCAGGCGCCTGGCGATGCCGAGGCCCCGCGCGTTGTCCGCCACCCACATACGCTTGATTTCCGACGGAGCTCCCGGGTGGTGCTTTACCCCGCCGCAACCGACGGCAGCGCCGTGGCGGTAGGCGACGAGGAACAGGCCGGCGGGCGGGGTCATCTCTTGGGGTTCGGCGGAGACGCCCCTCGCCGGGTCGTAGCTGTCAGAGGATCGCCGGTTGAGCTCCGCGACGTACGCGGCGATGCAGCCCTGGGCGTCGGTGCCGGCGGGGTCGACCCGGCGGATCTCGATCTCGCTGGCCGTCAGGAGCCGCTTGACCGTCCGCATCGCGGTGATCAGCTCCTCTCGGTCGCCCGGCTCGAGGGGGTCAAGGATCGAGGCGGCCAGCTCGTCGCTGCGCCTCACGAGCACGCCCAGCTCGGATCGACCGCGTCGCGTGAGGCGAGCCACGCGGACGCGGCGGTCGGCGGGACTGGGGGTGACCGTGACCAGGCCGCTGCCCTCGAGGGCGCGCAGCAGCCGGCTGGCATGGCCGGCGTCGAGGCCGAGGCGGGCTCTGAGGGATCGCACCTCGCAGCCCGCGACGCCGATCTCCCACATGAGTCGATCCTGCCCCAGAGGTCGGTCACTCCCGAGATACCGATCGTCGAGCGCGCCGATGCGCTGGGTCACGACCCGGTTGAAGCTGCGAACGTGAGCGACCTCGGCGTCGGCGGTCATTGTCTGACTCTAGTCAGACAATCGCGAGCGTTGGGGAAATATCTAGCGTGGCCCGGGCGCGCTTGGCCGGGGTCGCGCGTCGTGCCGTAACGCCGGAGTCAGCTACCGAAGGCGGACAGCGAGCCGGATAGGGTCCAACGCCCGGCTGACCACTGTGCTGGAAGGGCGGTCAGATCGCGTCGGGCACTGAACATCGCAAGCCCTTGTAGGGGTCTGTCTCGGAATGTCGCTGGGCCGCCGCCGCGTGGTCCGAGCACTGCCACCCAGTAGAACTGGCCGGCCGTTACGGGCATCGAGGGAACGTCCACGTAGTTCCAACTTCCCGGCCGCACGTTCGTGATCGTCCCGTGTTCCTCCAAGACGCCAGGGCGTCCGAACCTGTTCGAGTAGATCCCGACGACGATGTTGCTGGCGCTACTAGAAGCGTTTACCCAGAGGTGGAGTCTGGTCAGCGACCCTGAGTACCGCGCGCGGGTGAGGAACGCCTCGGCCGTCCCGGCGGCGTTCGAATCGATATGGGGCTCGACGTCAGCGTCACCTAGAAGCGGGGGGCTGTAAACCGCCGCCATGTCGGCCAGCGGCCAGCTCGTCAGCTCTTGCCCGGTGTTGATGTCAAACCGGAAGGTATAGGCGGTGGAGTTCTGGGCCAAGATGCAGCACATCCAGAGCGAGGTACCGTCGGGATCAAGGGCGACGGTTGACGGAGTTTCGAGAAAGCCGACGGGCGGGGAATACGTCTGAACTACCGATTGGCCTGAGGCGTCGAAAAGGTAGGCGTATCCATCGTCACCGTTGAGGACCTGCCAATTCGGCAGCACCTTCAGATCGTCGACAAAGCCGTTGGTATTGAACGGAGGTTCCTGCGTATCTGTGCAGACGTTGAGTCGGCTGATCACGCTCACGCCCGGGTCATAACTGCCGTAGTAGAGCGTGCACTCGTCGGGGGCAAGGTCGAAGGCCAACGTGTGGGCCTCGGGAACGGCGATGTTGAATGTCTGCAGGGGGTTGCCCGTGATGCCGTACTTCGTGATGATCGAGTCCGACGGTCCCGTGCTGACGTAGACATCCCCGAACCCATCCGCCACGCAGCGTTCCGCGTTCGTCACCGTCGCCCAGCTCGAGGGCAGCAGGTTCCCGAACCTGTCGAACAGCCCCACACCAGGCACTATCAGCCGGGTGCCGTTTGGGTTGAAGCACGCCTGTCCGGCGCCCGAAGTCCCCGCGACCGTCTGGATCAGCTGCCCCGACGGCGAATACTCCTGAACGCCGCTGCTCGACACGCCGAACACATCGCCGCGCTGGAAGGGCGTTCCCGATGCCGCATGAGCGGTGACTCGCGGCCTCTGATGCGCGCGGACGGAGAGGAGGAGTGCCTCAGCCCTTTGATGCCGGGCCAGTAGCGCCCGCCTCTGCCCTGGTGATAGTCGAGTCGGATGCGTCGGAGGTGACAGGGAGCGCGACGGGGCGGCCACCGCCCCCGCGCTGAGCACAAGGCTCAGCCCGGCAGCAACGCACGCGACGAACGGGGCACGCGACAACCACGACGCTTTGCGAACTCCACGAAACATGACGACTCCTCCGCTTCGGGGCCCCACGGCCCTCACGTGCCGTTGCACACAACCTCGGTCCGCTACAACAACGCGACCGCAGACACGCTCCTTGCGCGTTCCTGAAGGTCCCGACCAGGCTTCCGGCACGCCTGGCTCTAGTCAGAGATTTGGCGTCAGGTCAAACGATCTGCTTCTCGAACCAGTGCGACGCCACCGGATTCCCGTTGTAGTCGGCGATCGGCGCGTAGCCAGCCGAGCGAAACAGGGCCACCGAGGCGTGCTGCTTGGCGCCGGTGTCCAGGCGGATCGTGTCGTAGCCGGCTTCACGGGCGGCTGCCTCGAGTCGGCTGATCAGCGCGCGGGCGACGCCGGCGCCGCGCGCCTCGCGCTCTACGTAGATGCGCTTGATCTCCGCCGCCCGCTCGTCGAGTCGCTTGAGCCCGGCGCAGCCCACGGCGTGCCCGTCCCGGTAGGCGATCAACCAGCGACCGTCCGGTGGCTCGACGTCGCGTGCATTCATCCGCGGCGGCACGTCCGGTGTCCACTCGGGGTACATGGCCTTGATCTCTGCGACGTAGTCGGACACCAGCGCAGTCGACTCGGGCGTGTCGAAGCGCTCGTCCCGTACGGTGATCCCGAGCCCCCGTACGAACTCGGCGATCGCGGCGACGGTCTGCTCCGGGAGCTCGGTCGGCGGGGAGTGCTGGCAGTCGAGGTGCACGCGGCGCACCGGGCCGCGCGCACGCTCCTCGATCGCGTCGAGTTGGGCCATCGTGCCGTACTGGTCGCGCTCGCCCTGGATCAGCAACAGGGGGCAAGTGATCCGGTCCAGCTCGCTGGTGATTTCCCAGGACGGGAACTCCGGATCGAGCCACACGTCGTTCCAGCCAAAGAAGGCGGCGTCCGGGTGGCGGTGGTGGCGGGCCAGCCGGTCGCGCAGTCCGCCGCTCTCGTACGCATCGCGGGCCTTGCGTATCTCGACTAGGCAAATGTCCTCGACGAACACGTGGGGCGCGATCGCGACAACGCCGTCCACCGGGTACTGGGCGGCGTGGATCAGCGCGATCGACGCGCCGTCGCTGTGGCCGACCAACACGGGGGTGTGGATCTCCAGTGCGGCCAGGAGCTCAGGCAGCAGCTCGAGGGCCTCCTCGTGCATGAACGTCGGGGTGCGGGCGCTGGGTGGCAGGTCCGACCGCCCGTGGCCATGGCGCGAGAACGCCACCGTGCGCCGTCCCGTGGCCTGTGCCAGCGCCTCCGGGAATCCCCGCCACAGGCCTACCGATCCCAGCCCCTCGTGCAGCAGCACCAGTGGGGCTTGCTCAGCATCGCCGGCGATCTCGAGCAGCTCGAGGCGGCCGCCGCCGACGGTCAGGGTGCTGTGTCTCGCTTGGGTGGTCGTGGCCGGCGCCAGGTTAGCGCCGGCCACGCTGGGCTCAGTCGCCGCCGCCGTCACCGCCGGCGTCGAAGCTGGCGCCGCTGTCCAGCGATCCGCTGTCGCGGGATCCGGAGTCGACGCTGTCATCGAGGGAGCCCGAGTCGACGCTGTCGTCGAGGGAGCCCGAGTCCACGCTGTCGTCCAGAGATCCGGAGTCCACGCTGTCGTCCAGAGACCCACCGCGTCGTTCGCCGGCCTCGCGCTGACGGGGTCGGCGGCGGCCCCTTCGGCGCCCGCATCCAGCGGCGAGGGACCACCCGCGATGAGCGCGACGCGCAACCGTCTCGAACCTCGGGTCCCCCGACGGCCTGGGCAACACGATCACGCTCAACCCAGACGGCTCGTACCTCGACTGCCGACGTCACCACCTTCGGTCCCATCTCCAGACTTTCTTCCCAAGCGCCCGCCGGGGGAACGGCGCCGGGGGCGGGTCAGGCCGCTCGCGCGGGGAGCGCTGACTCGAGCTCGCTGAAGTAAGCCTGAGCCGCGTCACCCCAGCGTGCGTGCCGACCCGCGAACAGCTCGTGAGCGCGGCGGCGGGGCCAGCCGGACGGCAGCAGCTCGGCCGGCAGGTCGGGATCCAAGAACGGGAACTTCCTCCAGGCGTGCACCAAAAGAGTCTGCATGCGGAAGGTCGCCTCGGGACCCGACGGTCGGAGCGCAGCGAAGTCCTCGATGAACGCGTCGTAGTGCTCGCGCACCGTCTCGAGGTCCCACGCGGCCGCCACCACATCGTCCGCCTGCCCCAACGCCCCCAGCGACGCCACGAACGACGTCGCCTCCGCCGCGGGCTCCTCGGCGATGACCGCGGCCAGCTCGGCCTCGCGCTCGACGTGCGGGGTCAGCCAGACGCCGCCGCCCAGCGACCCGAGGCCGGCCCACGCCAGGCGGGTGCGCAGCACGTGGCGCACCTCACGCCGCGTCTCCGGCACCCGGAGGATCACCACCAGCCAGCGCTCGTCCCAATCCCACGGCTCTCCGAACGAGTAGATCCGCGCGGCGCCGGTGGCCAGGAACTCTGCGGCCCGACCACTCAAAGACACGCGCGAGCGCCGCCCGAGGCGCTCGGTCGAAAGCCACCCGTCGCGCACGCTGCGAGCCAGCGCCTGCCGCGCGGCCTGCTCGGAATACCCGACCGAGACGAGCGCCGCGACCAGCGCCTCCTGCCACACCGCCTCGCCCCGAGGCAGCACGAACTCACCCAGGATCGTCAGCAGCAGCGAGCGCGCCGCGGGCGCGCCTACCGATCGTCGGCGGAGCGGGTCGTCCATGGCTCGGCGGCACTTTCGAAGTCCTCCCGGATCGCCTCGAAGTACGTGTTGCACCCCCGGCAGCGCATCTGAGAAGTGATCATCTGGCCGCCCCACGGCGAAACCATCTCGACATCAGACGACGAACAGAACGGACAGCTCATCGCCGATGCTCCGAGTCCCAGTCAGACCAGTCCGCCGGCTCATCGAGCGACACGCCGGCGACGAGCGGCGAAAGCCAGTCGCGTACGCGGTCGCGAATCGACAATGGACTGAACTCGATCATCGAACAAGACATCGCGGCCCGATAGCCGGCGTCGTCGTCCGGCCCTGGCCAGCGGGCGGCCGCGGCCCACATCTCGTCGATCCGCCGCACGAGCAGCTCCAGATCCGGCCCGCCGACTCCAACTATCCGCCGCGCCCAAGCCTCGGCGTGGACCTTGTGTGCGCCCTCCTCCTGGAGGATCTTGCGCGCCCGCTGAGCCAGCGGCTCGATCGAGCTGTCGCGCGCGCCGCCGACGAACGTGGTCAAGACACCGTCCACGACGAGGTTCGCGGCTATGAATGACGCCCAGTCGGGAAGCTCGGACGCGATCACGAGCATTGGCTGCCCGGTCTCGAGCCCGGAATCCGAACGCGAGACGCCGAGCTTGTCGAGCACCGGGTACGTCGACCGCGCGTGCCCGAGCTCGTCCTGGGCCATCGCGGCGGCCGCCACTGCCGACTCGATCGTCGGTGCGCTCACCGCCCACTCGCCGTAGCGCCGGCCGAGCGCGCTCTTGTTGTCGGCGAGCGACCCGATCAACGAGATCATCGTTGCGGTCGCGGGTTCAATACCCACCGCGTTCACGACCGGATCGCCTCCCGGATCGCCACCCGCGGCACGATGATCATCTCGATCCAGGGCTGCTCGTCGTAGATCGCCCGGGCCGACACCAGGGCCAGGTCCTCGTCGTCCTCGGTGACGGTTCCGACGTGGTGCAGGGGCTCGGCGTACTCCTTGCGCGCGAACACCTCCCACACGGTCTCGTCCGCACGGCTCATACCGCGATCCCGAGCTCGCGCATCTTCGAGCGCGCGTCGTCGCGCAGCCGGGCCTTCGTCCAGACGGGATCCCAGACGACCTCGATATCGACGAAATCCACTTCCGGGTCCGCCAGTAGCGCCTCGCGGATGTCCTCCTCGATGAACTCCATCGCCGGGCACCCCATCGACGTGTAGGTGATCTGAAGATTCGCCGCCCGCGCCGGAGCGTCATACGCCACCGACACGATCAGCCCCATCCCGACGACGGACACGGGAATCTCGGGGTCCTCCACACGCCGGAGCGCCTCCCAAAGCCGAGCCTCAACCGAGCTGGTCATGCGGCCTTCCGCAGCGAAGTCGTCTGATACCCGCGCTGGAGCGTGCGCACGTAATCGACGTTCATTGGCCCTCGCGCGCGCCACCGCTTCAGGACCTCATCCCACGAGATCGGACCATCCTCCAACAACCACGAGCGGCTCTCCTCGTCGAACGCCGCCGGGAACGGACAGTCGATCACGTACACATCCCGCTCGATGGAGTGATTAGGTTGGTCGGCGGCGCCTGACGGCGGCGCCTTATGGGCGGGCACTCGAACCCCGATCTCCGCCATAAAAGGCACAACCTCGGACATCCACCACTGACGGAGTTGATCGTTCGACTTGCCCTTGAACCCGTAATCCAGCTGCTCGGAGTGCTGTTTCAACGAGTCGGGCAGGCCGAACCACTCCAGCGTCAGGATGAACATCCAATCGACGGCCGCCTGGACCTCGGCGCGCCCGGAGGGGTCCTTGCAAAGCTTGCGCAGCCATGTCCGCCCGTGGCGCAGGTGGAACGTCTCCTCCTTGTCGACCTTGGCCAGCGCGCGCTTCCACGGCCCGAAGGTGCTCGACTGGTACACGTCGGATAGGAGCACGAATCCGGCCTGGTCGTACAGCGCGTTGGCGCACACCAGCTCGACCCACGAATTCAGCGGGACATCGAACGCGTAGGGGTACTTGAAGGACCCCGCCGGCCGCTCGTACACCAGCTCGTCCATGTCGACGCCCAAATCCGCCAGCAGCCGGTAGCCGATGTGCGCGTGCGCGAGCTCATCCTGGATGATCGACATCGCCGACCCGAAGTTGTTCAAGGCAGGCGCGTGCTGCGCGGCGCGCAGATACGCGGGGGCGCTCACGAACTCGGTATCGGCCGACACGGTGAGGATTCGCCGCATACCCTCGAGGTACTTCGGCGACATGTGCTGCAGCCCCTCGACCAGTTTGCCGGCGGCCAGGTGCTGCCGGACCTGCTCTTCGGTCCAAGGGGCGAGATTTCCAGAATCGATGTGTGACACTTGACTAACGTCCGACATCGTATAGTCTCTCGACCGTGAGGTCAAGTGGCCACGATCGTTGAGCTCGACGGCGTTGCGCCGACCATCGGGGAGGGCGTCTACCTGGCTCCGACCGCCGTCTTGGTGGGAGACGTACGGGTGGGTGACCGGTGCAACATCTGGTTTGGCGCCGTGCTGCGTGGCGACGCCTCGCACATCGAGATCGGCGCCGGCAGCTCGATCCAGGACAACGCGGTGATCCACTGCGCCACTGACCTGCCCACCGTGATCGGGGCGGACGTAGTGATCGGTCACGCGGCGATGCTCGAGGGCTGCGTGATCGACGAGACGGCGCTGATCGGGATGGGCGCGATCGTGCTCCAGCACGCCCACGTTGGCGCGGGGGCGATGGTCGCCGCCGGGGCCGTGGTGCCGGAGCGCACACAAATCCCGCCCGGCGTCCTGGCCGCGGGCATCCCCGCTAGCGTCAAGAAAGAGCTGTCGGGCTCGGCGCTGGCCTGGACAACCGGGGCGGCCGGCCACTACCAAGAGTTTCGTGAGCGATATTTGAGAACCAGCCGCGTTCGCTTCGTCGAGGACGAACGCGTTTCCTGAGAGGAGCAACAGCGTGCCCGAGATGCTGATCGGAGGTGAGTGGCGCGAAGCCGCCGCGCACGAGGAACGGCTCGAGGTGGTCAACCCGGCCACCGAGGAGATCGTCGACAGCGTGCCCGCCGGCTCGCCCGAGGACGTCGAGCTGGCGGTGGCGACGGCCAGGCGCGCGTTCGCCGAGTGGTCCAAAACTGACGTCGAGAAGCGCGCCGGAATCCTCGCCAAGGCAGCTGACCTCGTACAGGAGAACGCCAAGGAGCTCGCGGCCACGCTGACCTCCGAGCAGGGCAAGCCAATCGCCGAGGCGATCGGCGAGGTCAGCCATCTCGCTCACGGCCTGCACTTCTACGCCGAGGCCGCCACCAAGGTCCGGGGCGCGTACCAGGAGCTCCCGTCGACGCTCGGGCCCGCCTACGGCATGGTGATCCGCCGGCCGATGGGCGTGTGCGTGGCGATCACGCCGTACAACTTCCCGCTCACGCTGTTCGGCACCAAGGTCGCGCCGGCCCTCGCCTCCGGCAACACCGTCGTGGCCAAGCCGGCGGCCACCACGCCCCTCGCGACGCTGCAAGTGGCCCGGCTCTTCTCCGAAGCGGGCCTCCCCGACGGCGTGCTCAACGTCGTGACCGGTCGCGGCCGCGACATCGGCGACGCGCTCGTCGGTCACCCTGACGTCCGGCGCATCGCGTTCACGGGTTCGACCGCGGTCGGGCGTCACGTGGCTGGCCTTGCCGCCCCGGATCTCAAGCGACTGACCCTCGAGCTCGGCGGCTCCGACCCCGTGATTATCTGCGCCGACGCCGACGTGGACGCCGCGGTCAAGGCGGTGATCATCGGCCGCTACTGGAACGCCGGCCAGGCCTGCCTCGGTTGTAAGCGGGTGTTCGTGCACGACTCGGTCTACGACGATTTCGTGGCCCAGCTGGTCGAACGCGTGAGCCGCTACGAGCCGGGCGACGGCACCGCCAAGGCCGAGAAGCCGAAGCTCCGCATGGGGCCGATCCACACCAAGGCCGGCCGCGACGAGCTGCTCGAGCAGATCGAGGACGGGATTTCCAAGCAGGGCGAGTTGCTGATCGGAGGCGGGACCACGGAGCACGCGAAGGGCTTCTTCCTCGAGCCCGCGGTGATCGCTGAGCCGAGCAACGAATCGCGACTCATGCAAGAGGAGGTCTTCGGACCCGTGCTGCCGGTGTTCCGCTTCAGCAACTTCGACGATGCGATCGCGCGCGCGAACGACACTCCGTACGGCCTCGGCTCGAGCCTCTGGACGCACGACGCGCGCCTCATCCATCGCGCGGCACAGGAGATCGAGTCGGGCATGACGTGGGTCAACCAGATCCACTACGGCTACGACGAGCTGCCGTTCGGCGGCGTCAAGGCCTCCGGGTACGGCAAGGAGCACGGGATCGAGGCGCTCGATTCCTACGTTGAAATCAAGTCCGTCGTGGTGGGAGGGCTCAACTGATGTCTGTCACCTTCACCCCCGACGGGTCGGTCGGCTTCATCACGCTCGACCACCCGCCGGCCAACTCGTACGACTTGGCGTTCATGACCGAGTTCTCGAGCCGGGTCGATGAGGCGCTGTCGGGCTCGACTCGCGCCGTCGTCGTGCAGAGCGGCAACTCGAAGTTCTTCTCCGCCGGCGCCGACATCAAGCGCTTCCTCGAGGGCGACGTCGAGGCCAACATGGAGATGATCCGCGTCAGCCAGGCGACGTTCCGCAAGATGGCCGCAGCGCCCCAGGTGTTCATCGCCTATATCGCCGGCCACGCGCTGGGCGGCGGGCTCGAGATCGCGCTTGCGTGCGACATCCGCCTGGCCGCCGAGGGGCGATACCAGCTAGGTCTCCCCGAGGTGACGCTCGGGTTGCTCCCGGGCAACGGCGGCACTCAGCGCCTGACCCGGCTGATCGGTCCCTCGCGTGCGCTCGAACTGCTGATCAGCGGGCGCACCTACGGCGTCAAGGAGGCACGTGAGATGGGCCTCGTGGCAGACGTCTACGACCCCGAGGAGGCCGGCAAGAAGGTGCGCGAGTATGCGGAGCGGCTCGCCTCTGGCGCGGTGGTGGCACAGGCTGCGATCAAGCGCTGCGTCTACGAAGGCGGCCAGCAGACCCTCGATGAGGGGCTGGCGCTCGAGGCCGAGCTGATGGAGGCTCTGTTCCGCACCAAGGACGCCACCGAGGGTCTGACCGCGTTCGTCGAGAAGCGCAAGGCGGAGTTCGTGGGCGCATGACGACGGTCGAGGCGACCTATGCCGGCTCGTTCATCGCCGGCGCCCAGCACCGCAACGCGGGCGACGAGCTCGAGGTGATCAACCCGGCGGACGGTCGGGCGTTCGCCAGCGTCGCGGCCGCATCCGCGGCCGATGTCGACGCCGCCGTCAACGCGGCTGCGGAGGCGCAGCGCACCTGGTCCGAGCTCGCCGTGTCCAGGCGGGGCGAGATCCTGGGGAACGCGGCCCACTACCTCGAGGGGCATCTCGACGAGCTGATCCCGCTCCTCACCCGCGAACAGGGCAAGACCCTGCGCGACTCGAAAATCGAGCTGACCAAGGCGATCGACACGCTCATGCACTACGTGGGCCTGTCGAAGGCGCTGCGCGGAGCGCATACCCCGAACCTCGACCCCGGCGTCGAGGGCTACGTGCTCAGACGGCCTCTGGGCGTGGTCGGGGCGATCGTCCCCTGGAACTTCCCGACGACGCTGCTCTGCAACAAGCTCGCGCCGGCGTTGGTGGCCGGCAACACCGTGGTGGCCAAGCCGGCCGCTACCACGCCACTGACCACACTCCGCTTCGTCGAGCTGCTCGCCGAGGGCGGGCTCCCCGGGGGTGTCTTCAACGTGGTCACCGGAAACGGCTCGGTCGCCGGCGAGGCGCTCGTGACCCACCCGCTCGTCCGCAAAATCGCCTTCACCGGGTCCACGCCGGTGGGCGAGCGGATCATGGCCCAGTGCGCGCGCGGCGTCAAAAGAGTGACGCTCGAGCTGGGAGGCTCGGACCCGATGATCATCTGCGACGACGCCGATCTGGGGGCGGCGGCGAGCGCGGCGTCGATGGGGCGCTTCTACAACTGCGGCCAGGCCTGCCTGGCGATCAAGCGCGTGTATGTGTTCGAGTCGGTCGCCGACGAGGTGATCGAGTCTGTGGTCGCCAAGGCGCAGCGCTTGAAGGTCGGACGTGGTGACGCGGAGAGGACGCAAATGGGGCCGATGCACACGGATTCGCAGCGATCCGAGGTCGCCTCTCAGGTCTCGGAATCAGTCAGTGCCGGAGGGCAACTCCTCACCGGCGGCGGACCCCCCGAGGACACCGACCTGAGCGACGGCTTCTTCTACGCGCCGACCGTAGTGGTCGATCCGCCGCACGACTCGCCGATGGCGACCCAGGAGGTGTTCGGCCCCGCGCTCCCGATCTGGCGGGTTCACGATCTGGACGAGGCGATCGAGCGCGCCAACGCCTCCCAGTTCGGTCTCGGCTCCTCCGTATGGACGAGAGATCTCGCGCGCGCGCGCGAGGCGGCCACGCGCATCGAAGCCGGCTACACGTGGATCAACTCGCGCACCAAGGTCTACGACGAGCTCCCGTTCGGTGGCTGGAAGTCGAGCGGCTACGGCAAGGAGCACGGCGAGGAGGCGTTCGACTTCTACACGGAGACGAAGTCGGTCGTCCTCGGTCCGTCGTGAGCGACGGTCCGCCGCCCTGGGACCGCGCGTCGCTCCCACCCCCGGTCATCCCGGTCGAGAACACGTTCGAGGGGTGGCTCGGCCTCGAGTGGATCGACCTGACTCCGGACTCTGCGCACGTGCGCTTCGAGGTCCGCGAGAACCTCAAGCAGCCACTGGGTCTGCTGCACGGTGGCATCTACTCGGCGGTAGCCGAGACCGTGGCATCGGTCGCGACCGTCAACCGCGTGTGGGAGGGCGGGTATGTCGGATCAGGCCTGAGCAACTACGCCAGCTTCCTTCGGCCCGTCACTGGGGGCACACTGGACGTGATCGCGAAGTTGCGCGGCCACGATGACCGCGAGTGGACCTGGGGACACGACTTCCTCGATGAGGCCGGGAGGCTGTGCGCGCTCGTCGAGGTGACGATCGCGGTGCGGCCGGCCGCCTGAGCGACGACCGACCGCATGCTTCTTGCTCAACTGGCGCGAGTTACTTCGTGTACTCCTCGATGCCCCCGTTTTCAGTGACCTCGAAGACGTTCACGCCGCTCGACTGTGACACTGCGGTGACAGCACCGGGGGTCGGCGGGCCGCCGGGTGAGATCTGATCGACGGTCCAGGGCGCGAAGGACGCGTTGTCCAGCCAGCCCTGGCCGTACGCATTCCACGTGACGCTCATGGCACCAGCCGACGGCGCCACCGCGGCGATCGCACTCTGCGCGCTGTCGGCGCCGGACAGCGTGAACCCGTTCCACCCGGAACCATCGAAGTAGTACTTGTCTTGGACCGAATTGTCGGCGCCGATGTACCACAGCTCCATGGTGTTGGACGCGCGCGACACGGCCGAGATCGCCCCCTCGTAGGTAGTCGCACTGCCGGCGGGAGCCAGCGTGAAGCCGTTCCAGCCCGAGCCGTCGTAGTAGTAACGGTCCTGGATCGAACCGTCGCGGCCGATGTACCACATCTCCATGGTGTTCGATGCGCGCGAAACCGCGGCGATCTGCCGCGGCTGGAAGGTCGGGGTCGAGCTGCCCGGTGCCACCAGCTGGAAGTTCCCAGACGGACCGTTGTCATAGTGGTAGGCGTCCTCGATACCGCCGTTGGTGTTGGTAAAGAAGATCTCCCAGGTATTCGACGCGCGCGAGACGGCCGCCAGGCTGGCTGACTGCGCGGCGCTGGCAGCCGTGCCCGGCGGTACGACCTGCGGATACCGGTAGTACGGACCGCCGGCGAGCTCGAACTCGTGCTCGATCGACCCCTGGGGTCCGACCCAGAACACATCGACGTCCGCGCCGACGCCGTTGCCTCCGCCACGCGCCACAGCGGCGATGTCGGCGTAGGGGTCGGCGCTGCCCGCCGGGGCGGCTGTTAGGAGCCAGCCGTCAGCGCGGACAGCGCGGTCATCGAGACCAGCGCCGCCGCTCGGCGCGGCCATCGCAATAGTCTTGACTGCATTTCATTTCCCTTCACGTAAGTGGGTGTCATCCGTTCCGGGATCTCGAGGGGCGTCCGTGTGTTCCGCGGTCATACAGTGGTACGCGCCGACGCGCGTGACGGTTCGCGAGCGCAGCGCGCATGAGCGAGATCCGTAGAGCGCGACGCGACGAACTCGAGGCGCTGCGCAAGATCGAACGCGAGGCGGGCCGGGCATTCGCGACGATCGGCATGCCCGAGATCGCGGCTCACGAGCCGCCGTCAGTCGCGGAGCTCGAGGCCTTCGTGTCGGCGGGGCACGCGTGGGTTGCCGTCGACGCCTCGGATCACCCGGTGGCGTATCTCCTCAGCGACGTGGTCGACGGCTGCGCTCACATCGAACAGGTCAGCGTCGTCCCCGAGCACGCGCGGCGCGGACTGGGGGCGAGTTTGATCGACGGTCTCGAGGCCGACGCCGCTTCCAACCACCAGCCGGCTCTGACACTGACCACGTTCCGCGATGTACCCTGGAACGGGCCGTACTACGCGCGTCTCGGGTTCGTCGTGCTTGAGGCGGGCGAGTATGGGCCGGAGCTGCGGGCGCTCATTGAGCGCGAGCGCAACTCGATCCCGAGTGACATGGTCCGCGTCGCGATGCGACGCCCGACGGTTACGCGGGTGTGATTATTTCCGGGTCGGGTTCGGGCGCGTACAGGCGGGTGACCTCGACCGCGCGGCACTCGAGGCAGCGACGCTGGTTTAGGTAGCCCTTGTCGGTTATCTCGCCGGCGTCGAGGCTGGGCGGCTTCTCGAGCAGGAGCAGGCGCTCGATCCGGGCCGCCGACCCGGCGCCCGCGTTCAGGTTCGCCAGCGTGCTTGCCAGGTGTTGACGAAGGCTTGCTGCATCGCTCGGTGCCTCGGCCCGATTGACCCAGGCCAGCGCGGCAACGTAGTCGGAGTCCTGACCAGCGATGACCGCGTCACTCAGCACACCACCGGCGGCGCTGAGCAGCCGCGTGCGCAGCGACCCGACTGCCACCCAGGTGCCGGTCAGCAGCTTGAAGTTCTCGGCGATGCGCCCGTCGAACATCAGCCCCTTGTTCGGGTCCTGCTCGTCGATCAGCTTGACCGCGTCGCCCGAGCGGTAGTAACCCTCCTCGTCGAACCCCGACGCGGTGAGCTCGGGGGCGTGGAAATAGCCGGGGGTGACGTTCGGGCCCTTGACGCGGATCTCGAGCTTGTCGCCGACGGGGGCGAGCTTGACGCTTACCCCCGGATTCGGGACGCCGATACACCCCGTGGGCGCGCCCAGGTAGTGCATCGTGGTCGCGCCCGGCGCCGTCTCGGTCGTACCCCAGGCCGAGGTCAACGGCACGTCGTGGTCAGCGTGCTGCGCGGCCAGCTTGCGCAGGCGCTCGGCCAGCGCGTCGGGCAGCGCGGCCGCGGCGTAGAACATGAAGCGCAGGCGGCTGAAGAAGCGCGCGGCGAACTCGGAATCGTTCTCGAGCGCCGGCGCGAGCAGCGCGTACCCGGCCGGGACGTTGAAGTACAGCGTGGGAGGGATGTCCTTGAGCGCCGCGATCGTGCGCGGAAACAACGGCGGCGCCGGGCGGCCGTCGTCGATGTAGATCGTCCCGCCGTTGAACAGGGCGAGGTTGAGGTTGTGATTGCCGCCGAACGTGTGGCTCCACGGCAGCCAGTCGACGAGCACCGGCGGCTCGTCGGCCAGGAACGGCCACACGGCCCGGAGCATGGCCTGGTCCGAGCACAGCATCCGGTGGGGGTTGATGACGCCCTTGGGGACGCCGGTCGATCCTGATGTGAATAGGAGTTTGGCGATCGCCTCGCCGCCGGGCTCGCCATCGAGCGGGCTGGTGTCCTCAGCGAAGCTGGACAACAGCTCGTCGAGCCGCTGCGCCTCCTCGCGCTCGCCGCGGACGATCAGCGTTTGTGGGATGTGCGCGAGCGCGTCGAGTGCCTTCGTGAATGGGCCGGCGTCGTCGGCGAACACGAGCCCGGGCTCCGTCAGCTCGGCGATTGCCCTGATCCGCACGTGGTCGGCGCTCTGCAGCGAGTAGGCCACGCTGATCGGCATCGCCGGCGCCCCGGCGGCGTACGCGCCCAGGCTCACCAGCAGGTGCTCGAGCGAATTGCCCGACAGGATCATCACCGGCCGGTTGGGGCCGAGTCCGAGCGTCCGGAACGCCCGGGCGAGCGTCTGCGACTTACGCAACGCCTCGGCGTAGGTGAGCGTCGTCCAACCATTTTCGCCGTCCCGCTGCGCGGCGAGGGGGCGGTCGGGATGCTGCGCGGCGCGCTTGCGCAGGACCGCTGTGATGGACGGCTCAGGGTCCGGCAGGTGGATGCGCGAGCTCAGGACGATCGTCCCGTCGGGACGGCGGTGCATCTCGGTGTCCGGAGGCGTGAACGTCTGAAGCTCTAGCAACGGGGTCATGCGCCCTCCCTCATGGGCGGTCAAGCAATGTGGACAGCACGATCAAGGTGCGCGTGCGCACGATGTTGGGATCGCGTCGCAGCCGCTCGACCAGCCGCTCGAGGTGGTCGATGCTGTCGACGCGCACGCGGATCACCGCGTCGGCCTCGCCCGAGACCGTGAACGCGGAGACGATCTCATCCACCTGGGCCAGCGAGCGGCCGACGTCCGCCGGCGAGGTGCGATCGGCGCAGTAGATCTCGATCAGCGACTCGATCGCCTCGCCCAGGGCGCGCCAGTTGATCCGCGCGCCGTAGCCGGTGATCACACCGTCCTTCTCGAGCCGGTCGACGCGCCGCTTCACCGCTGTCGCCGACAGCCCCACGTCGGTCCCGATGTCGGCGAAGGTGCGCTTCGCGCTTTCTTGCAGCAACGCAACAATTTTGCGGTCTATGCCGTCTAGAGGGCGACTGAGCTGCACGTTGATGCCGATCCAATGCGTCTTGGTTGCGCCGAGCCTATCACCAGGGAACATTCCGCACATGACCGCCACCGCCCTGCCTCCTGAACTCACCGGCCGGACGCTGCTCGAGCTCGACGGCGCCTCGCTCACCCTCACCGACGCCCTCGAGGTGTCGCGCAACCATCGCGCCGTGCGGCTGTCCGACGAGGCTCCGGAGGCGGTCCGGGCGAGCCGCGCTTTGAAGCATGAGCTGATCGATCGCGAAATCCCGATCTACGGGGTCACCACCGGATTCGGGGACAGCGCCCACCGCCAGATCTCGCCGGCCAAGGCCGCGAAGCTCCAGCAGAACATCCTGCGCTTCATGGGGGTGGGGACGGGGCCGATCGCGCCGCCCGAGGTCGCGCGCGTGACCATGCTGCTGCGGGCCAACTGCCTGTCCAAGGGCAACTCGGGCGTGCGCGTCGAACTGATCGAGCGGGTGCTCGACCTCTTGAATCACGGCGTGACGCCGTTCATCCCCGAGCGTGGGTCGTGCGGGGCGAGCGGGGACCTGGCGCCCCTGTCCTACGTCGGGCGGGCGCTGGCCGGCGACGGCCAGGTCCTCTACGACGGCGTGCCGCGCCCCGCGAGCGACGTGCTGGCCGAGCTCGGGCTCGAGCCGATCCTGCTCGAGGCCAAGGAAGGGCTCGCCCTGACCAACGGCACCTCGTTCATGAGCGCCTTTGCCTGCCTGGCCGTGGGCGCCGCCCGCGAGCTCGCCGACCTGGCCGACCTGATGACGGCGATGGCCTCCGAGGCGCTGCTCGGCAACCGCGGCCACTTCAACGCCTTTCTTTTCGACCAGGCCAAGCCGCACCCGGGCATGGTCACGAGCGCGCGCCACATTCGCGAGATCCTGGCCGACTCGCAGCTGGCCGCTGACAGCGACGAGCTGTTTGCGGGCGGTCTGGACGGCGCCGGGTTCGTCGAGCTCGACCGCCAGGTGCAGGACAAGTACTCGATCCGCTGCGCGCCCCACATCGTCGGCGCCCTGCGCGACGTACTCGACTGGGTCGAGCAGTGGATCTCGATCGAGATCAACTCCTCCGACGACAACCCGCTGTTCAACGTCGCGGGCGGCCGCGTCGAGAGCGGTGGCAACTTCTACGGCGGCCACATCGGCCAGGCGATGGACTCGCTGAAGGTGGCGTTGGCCAACCTGTGCGACGTGATCGACCGCCAGCTCGAGCTCGTGGTGGACGAGAAGTTCAACCGCGGCCTGACCGCCAACCTGATCCCGCGCTTTGACCCGACCGATCCCGAGGCCGGCCTGCACCACGGGTTCAAGGGAATGCAGCTGTGCGCGTCGGCGATGACCGCCGAGGCGATGCACCTGTGCGCGCCGACCACCATCCACTCGCGCTCAACCGAGGCTCACAACCAGGACAAGGTCTCGATGGGAACGATCGCGGCACGCGACGCTCGCTCGATCGTCGAGCTGGCCCAGAACATCGCCGCCATCCACCTGATGGCCTGCTGCCAGGCGCTCGAGCTGCGCGGCGTGGAGAAGGCGAGCCCCCGCACCCAGGCCGCCTTCCGCCTGGTGCGGGAGCACATTCCATTCTTGGAGCGGGATCGCTATCTGGACGTGGACATCGCGACCACCGTCGCGCTGATCCAATCGGGAGCGATGTCCGAATTCGTGGGATAGGGCCCTGGGGATAACAAGGGCCCAGGAGGTGCTGCTGGGCCGGGGGGCGGCTTCACCCGTTGCCCGCCCCCCGGCCCGGCGCCAAGCACGTCCCTCCCGCCATGCGATAGGTATTAGCTATATATACTCTATAGCTATACGCGGTAACGCTCGAGCGCTTCCCGGCGGGCGACGGTGTGGTCGACGATCGGGTCCGGGTAGTCGGCCCGGTTGCCGTCGCGGAGCTCGGGCACGTAGCGCCGCACGTATTCGCCGTCGGGGTCGAAGCGGGCCTGTTGGCGGGCCGGGTTGAACATTCGCCGGAAGGCGGGCTGCGGGTCGACCCCGACCGACGCGATCCACTGCCAGTTGCCGTTGTTGCTCGCCTCGTCCCCGTCGAGCAGCAGCCGCATGAACCAGCGCTCGCCCCAGCGCCAGTCGATCCCGAGGTCCTTGGTCAGGAACGAGCCGGCCACGAGCCGGGCGCGGTTGTGCATCCAGCCCTCGCGCTTCAACTGGCGCATCGCGGCGTCGACGAGCGGGTACCCGGTCCGTCCCGCGCACCACGCCTCAAACCGCTTGTGCCCGCGGCTCCACCGGATCGTGCCCCGGTAGCGCGCCTGGTGCTCGGAGTGCGCGTTGCTCGGGAAGTGCAGGAGGACGTGGGCATAGAAGTCCCGCCAGCAGAGCTGGCGGCGAAACGCTTCGTCGTCGACCCGCTCCTCGAGCTCGCGCGGCGACAGGCAGCCGAAATGAAGGTAGGCGGAAAGGCGTGAAACGCCCTCCTGGGCGACGAGGTTCCGCTTTTCGTCGTAGTCGCCGGCGTGGCCGGTGGCGAATTTCCTTACGCGTCGACGGGCCTCGCCTTCGCCGCCCGGCACCGGATCCTCGACCTCCTGGCGCAGGCCGAGCTCGCCGAGCTTTGGGAGCGCGCCCGGGTCCAGGCCGCGGGGCAGGGGCGGGAGCCGGCGGGGCGCGCCGCCAACGCGCCGGCGCGGTGCGTCCAACCAGGCGCGGTGGAACGGCGTGAACACCGTGTAGGGGGTGCCGCTCTGCGTGCGGATCGCGCCGAGGTCGTCGGCGACGAACACCCCCGGATGCTCGTGCACGTCAGCGGCGTCGCCGATCGCCTCCGCGACGCGACGGTCCCGGCCGCGGGCAAAGCCACTGACGTCGCCGCTGTAATGGACGGCGCGCGCGCCGGTTTGGGCCGCCAGCTTGGGAATCTCGATCTCCGGGCGACCCCGGCGAACGACGAGGTGGCTGCCGCGCTTGCGCAGTGATCGGTCGAGATCGGTCAGACACTCGAGCAGGAACTGGGTGCGCGGATCCCGAGGAGTGGCGGCCGTGCAGCAGTCGGTCGTCGAAGCAGAACACGGGCACGAGGTGATCGGCATGCTCCCGAGCGGCTTCGAGCGCAGGGTGGTCGTGAACCCGCAGGTCCCGGCGCAGCCAGAGGATCGCCGTCATGCCAGCAGTCGCGCCACCGCGCTGTAGCGGAAGGCGAAGATCCGCGCCAGGTCGCGCTCCACGAACATCGAGTGCGCCAGTTCCCCCAACGGTCCGAGCGGGAGCGCGTAGCGCACGTGGTCCAGCACGAGCGTCCCGCTGCCGGCCCGACGGAACTCGTGTCGGTGCTGCCAGAGCCGATAGGGCCCCTTGACCTGCACGTCCTCGAAGGCTCGGCCGGGCTCCCAAACCTGGATTCGGGAGATCCACCGGAGAGGTATCCGGTGCAGCCGGAGGCGATACTCGATCAGGGTGCCCACGCCCAACTCGACCGGCTCGGATCTCAGCAGGCCGAAGCCGAGCCACGGCGGTGTGATCCGCTCCAGGTTGTCGGCCTCGGCGAAGAAGGCGAACACGTCATCGAGCGGCCGGGAGACGAGCTGCTCGCGATAGAGCTGGTGGACTCGAGAGTTTTCGAACATCATGTTGACTATTATCTAAACATATTGATCGCAGATGTGATCGACACCGCGCTCGACCGGAGCGTCGCGCTCGGATATGGCCGGCCGGGGTTGCTCGTGCGCGAGCGGATGCCGGGCTGGCCGGCTGATCCCCCGCGGATCGACGGTGAAACGGTGCTGATCACGGGCGCCGCCTCGGGTCTTGGCCTGGCTGCGGCGGTGGGATTCGCCCGACTTGGGGCCCGCGTCCATGCCCTCGCCCGCGACGATTCGCGCGCCGCCCACGCGGTGGAGCGGATCATCGCGGCGGTCCCCGGTGGAGATGTGACTCCGGGGAGCTGTGATGTGAGCGATCTGGAAGCGGTGCGGTCGTTCGGAGAGAGCTTCGCCGCCGCGGAAACGCGCCTCGACGTACTCGTCAACAACGCCGGCACGATGCCCGCGGACCGCACGCGCTCCCCCGACGGGCACGAGCTGACGTTCGCCACCCACGTCCTCGCCCCGCTGGCGCTGAGCACCGTGCTCGCGGGACCATTGACACGGGGCGCGCCGTCGCGGGTGATCAACGTCAGCTCGGGCGGCATGTACGCCCAGTCACTCCCCGCGGGCGATTGGGAGTCGGAGCGGACCGATTACTCACCGAAGAAGTTCTATGCCCGCACCAAGCGCGAGGAGGTCGCGCTCACCGTCCTGATGGCCGAGCGGCTGCGCGAGCGCGGCATCGCCGTCCACGCCATGCATCCCGGTTGGGTCGACACCGATGGGGTCCGGCGCTGGATGCCGACCTTCCGTGCCTTCACCCGGCCGATCCTCCGCACCCCAGAGCAAGGCGCCGACACGATCGTGTGGCTCGGCGCCGCCCGCGAGCCACTGGCTCAGACCGGGCTGTTCTGGCACGACCGGCGGCCTCGCCCTACCCACTACCGTCTCGGTGCCTCCCCAGATTCGCAGGCCGACCGCCAGGAGCTCTGGCGCTACTGCGAGCAGGCACTCGCCGCGGCGGGCATCGCCGGGCTATAACACCGCGGCGTAGGAGACCATCCGCGTGCTGAGCTCAATCGCCGACCGGAGCTCGTGCTCGCGCGCCACGGGCGCGCCGTAGAGCCGCTCGCGCAGGTCGGCGAGCAGACCCGGCGCCGACTGCGAGGCGAGCCGCCAGCACACCTGGGCCGCCAGTCGCACCGCGGTCGCTTCCACGGTCCAGATCGCCTCGAACGCACGCTCCCCCGGCCCGTCGTGCGGCCGCTCCCAGCCGGCCAGACAGGCCGCGAAGCCGGACGATTCGCACACGATCACCCACTCGCGCGCGACCGGCTCGGACGGCCGGATTGGCACCTCAAGCGGCGCCTGCCGGGGGCGGCGCACGCGCCGGAAGTCGGCGAGCACGACCGCGCGTTCCGCGGTGCGCGCGAGCTCGCGCCAGCGCTCCTCTGACTGGCGGTAGAAGCGTTCGCGCTGGAAGCAGCCGAACAGCAGCGGTCGCTCGGCCCGAGCCATGGACTCGTCCTCGATCGCCCGTGACATGGCCAGCACCCCGCGCTTGGGGATGAGCTGGGGCTCGAGACCAGGAACGCGCGCACGCAGCGCCGCATATACGGAGGTCGACTGCTCGTCGGCTTCGCCGGAGGCGAGCTCGATCGCCGCCGGGAGCGAGAGTCCGGTTTCCCGCGCTCGGACGACCGCCCGCACCCGGGCCAGGTCGAGCTCCGAGTAGCGGCGGTGCCCGCTTGAGCGCCGCTGCGGCTGGGGAAACCCGTGCCGGAGCTCCCACATGCGCAGCGTGGCCTCGCTGACGCCGCTGCGGGCCGACATCTCCCGCATGGTCATACCCGGTTCCGGCGGTGATGACGGCACGGGCAGCACCGTAGCGCAGGAGGCGGCGGGTGAACAAGTTGTAGAGATTTATCTCAGCAGCGCGTGATAGTCTGAGTGCCCATGAGGATCGCCATCGTGGGTGCGGGCATCTCGGGCCTGACCGTCGCCTATCTCCTCCAGGACCGACACGAGATCACGGTGTTCGAGGCGGCGGGCTACGCGGGCGGCCACACCAACACGATCCGGGTCGACACGCCGAACGAGACCCACCACGTCGATACCGGCTTCATCGTGTTCAACGACCGTAACTACCCGGCGTTCGAGCGACTGCTGGCCCGGCTGGGGGTGCCCTGGCAGCCCTCGACGATGAGCTTCGGTGTGAGTGACGGCCTGGGTGACTTCGAGTACTCCGGCGCCTCGCCTAACGGCCTATTCGCCAAGCGCCGGCACCTGCTCACCCCGTGGTTTCATCGCATGGTCTCCGATCTCGTGCGGTTCAATCGGGCCGCCCGCGCGCTGCTGGCCGCTCGATCTGACGACGCCGATCTCGGCCCGTCGCTGGGCAATTGGCTCGAGCGCGAGCGCTTCTCGCGGCCGTTCATCGACCGGCTGATCCTCCCTCAGGTGTCGGCCGTGTGGTCGGCCGATCCCCGGCAGACGTGGAGCTTCCCGGCGCGCTTTCTCGTTGAGTTCTTCGATCACCACGGGATGCTGGGCTTCCGTGACCGTCCGCGGTGGCGGGTCATCCGGGGCGGCTCGGCTCGCTATGTCGAGGCGCTGACGGCGCCGTTCGCGCATCGGGTTCGCCTGCGCACACCGGTACACGCGGTCACGCGCGACGCGGACGGGGTGCGGGTGCAGACGCGCAACGGTGACGTCGAGCGCTTCGACGAGGTCGTGCTCGCGACGCATTCCGATCAGGCTCTCGCACTCCTGGCCGACGCCAGTCAGGCCGAAAGCGACATCCTGGGCGCGATCCCGTACCAGCTCAACGAAGCCGTGCTCCACACCGACGTGCGCATGCTGCCCCGCCGCCGGCGGGCCTGGGCGAGCTGGAACTATCACTGGCAGCCTGAGCCTGAGCCCGAGCCCCGTTCCCGGACGACGGTCACCTACCACATGAACCGCCTCCAGTCGCTGCGGGCCGAGCGCGAGTTCTGTGTGACGCTCAACCGCACGCAGGCGATCGACCCAGACCGGGTCATTGAAACGGTGAGGTACGCCCACCCGGTCTATACCGAGGCCGGGGTGCAGGCGCAGCGCCACATCGATTGGATCAGCGGCCGGCGGCGGACCCATTTCTGCGGGGCCTACTGGGGCTGGGGGTTTCATGAGGACGGCGTGCGCAGCGCGATGCGGGTCGCCGAGCACTTCAGAGGAGCGCGGCTGTGACCACGGCGTCATGCATCTACGAGGGCACGATCCGTCACCGCCGGCGTGAGCCGCGCCGCTCGTTCGAACATCGGATCGCGCTGTTCTACCTGGACCTGGACGAACTGCCGCGCCTGCTCGATGGCCGGCTTCTCGCCCGCCGCGCGGGAGCGCTCCGCTTTCGCCGGCGGGACTATCTCGGGCGATCGCGCCGTCCCGCTCGAGCGCTCGGTGCGTGACGTCGTCGAGATGCGGACGGGCGTGCGACCGGACGGTCCAATCCGCGTGCTCACGCAGGTGCGCTCGTTTGGGCACTACTTCAATCCGGTCAGCTTCTACTACTGCTTCGACGGGGCCGGCTGCGCCCAGGCGGTCCTCGCCGAGGTGACAAACACGCCGTGGGGCGAGCGCCACGCCTATGTGCTGCCCGGGGGCGAGGCCGACTTCGACAAGGTGCTGCATGTCTCACCGTTCATGGCGATGCAGCAGCGCTACCACGCGTCTGCCACCACGCCCGGTGAACGCCTGGTCGTCCGCATCGAGAGCCGCGGGGCCGGCGTTGGCCCGGCGTTCGACGCGACGCTGGCACTCCGCCGACGCGAGCTGACCCGGCGCTCCGCGGCCCGCCTGACTGCGCGCTATCCGCTCGCCAACCTGCGCGTGCTCGCGCTCATCTACTCCCACGCGCTGCGGCTGAAACTCACCGGCGCGCCCGTATACCGCCACCCGCGGGAGTCTCCGTCGTGATCGACCGGATCTGTCGGTGGGTGCTCTCGCGCTTGTTGCGCCGGATCGCAGAGGGCAGCCTGACGGTGATCGAGGACGGTGAGCCGCGCGTCTATGGCTCGGGTCCGCCCGCCGCCACGATGATCGTCCGCTCGTCCCGGACGTGGCGGATGGGAGTTACCGGCAGCCGTGGCCTCGCGGAGGCCTACGCCGCTGGTTACTGGGACTCACCCGACCTCGTCGCGCTGGTCCGGTTGGCAGCCCGCAACGCGTCCGGACTCGACCGGCTCCGGGTGCGAGTAACGCCGGTGCGCGTCCCGCTCCAGCGCCTCCGCGCGTGCCTGCGGCGAAGCACCCGCCAACGGCGCCGGCGCGACATCGCTGCCCACTACGACTTGGGCAACGACCTCTTCTCCCGCATGCTCGACGCGTCGATGAGTTACTCCTGCGCGGTGTTTGCGGACCCCGGGATGAGTCTCGAAGAGGCACAGTTGGCCAAGCTCGAGCTGATCTGCCAGAAGCTCGACCTCGGCCCAGATGACCATCTGCTCGAGATCGGCACCGGGTGGGGCGCGCTGGCCGTCCATGCTGCGCTGACGCGCGGGTGCCGGGTGACGACGACCACGATCTCCCGGGAGCAGCACGACTACGCGGTGGCGGCGGTGGCGCGCGCCGGAGTCGAAGGCCGGGTCACCGTCCGGCTCGAGGACTATCGGGATCTGACGGGTCGCTACGACAAGCTGGTCTCGATCGAGATGATCGAAGCGGTGGGCTGGCGTCACACCGGCGCCTTCCTCGCCAAGTGCTCGGAGCTGCTCGTCGAGGAAGGAGCGATGCTGCTCCAGGCGATCGCGATCGACGATCGCGCGTACGAGGTCGAGAAGGCCTCCCGCTCGTTCATGAACACCTACATCTTTCCGGGCGGCTGCCTGCCGTCGCTCGAGGTGATCGCGCGGGGGGTCGCCCGCTGCACCGACATGCAGATGCTGCACCTGGAGGATCTCACCCCGCACTATGTGGAGACGCTGAGGCGCTGGCGGCGAAACTTCACCCGTCAGGCGTCCGAGCTGGCCCGGCTTGGCTTCGACGAACGCTTTCGCCGGCTGTGGACGCTGTACCTGGCCTACTGCGAGGCGGGTTTCGCCGAGCGCCGCATCCTCGACTTGCAGCTCCTGCTCGGCAAACGGCACTGTCGTGCCCAGACGCCGGCCGTTGTCCGCACCGGGGCGCGCCCGTTGCGCGCGCTTTCCTAAACCCTCCCTGAGGAATGTGTAGATTTGCGCTGAACCGGCTGCCGGTCGGCGATTGACAACAAATCTGGGGCTGGGAGGGGGATGACTATGGCCAAACGAGGCTTCCGTCCGGAGGATGCCTTCCGGCTGCGAACCGCGACCTCTCCGGCCCTGTCGCCGGATGGGCGGCGGGTCGCGTTCGTCGTCAGCGACACCGATCGGGAGGCGGACCGGCTGCGCGCCTCGATCTGGGTCGCACCGGTGGACGCCTCCGCGCCGGCGCGCCCGTTCACCGAGGGACCGGCGGACCGCAACCCGGCCTTCTCGCCGGATGGCCGGTGGCTCGCCTACATCTCGGTCACCGACGACAAGCCCGAGCACGCGCACGTTCGGCTGGCCCCGCTCGACGGTGGCGTGCCGGCACGGCTGGGCGATCTGCCCGGGCCGGTCGAGCAGCTGGCCTGGGCCCCGGACTCGAGCCGGATCGTCGTCGTCTGTCGCGTCGGGGTGCTGGATCGTGACAAGGCGACCTCCCAGGAGCGCAACGCGCCGCGAGTCCCGCGCGGTCTCGCCGCCCGCCTCGATGGGGTCGGCTGGCAGGAGGGCCGGCGCCACCTCTTCCTCGTCGAGGTGCAGAACGGATCGGCCAGGCAGATCACCCGGGGGGAGTACGACCACGACGATCCCTCCTTCTCGCCCGACGGCGCATGTGTCGTATTCGCGTCCGACCGCAGTCCGCGCCGGGACGATCGCCAGTTCCGGAGTGATGCGTGGGTGATGCCGGTCGACGGGGGCCGGCCCCGACGGCTGACGAACGGGAGGGGGCGCGTCACCTTCCCGGCCTTCTCCCCGGATGGCAAGCTGGTCGTGTTCGCCGGGCAGATCACCGAAGAGTTCGACGAGGACACCCACGTGTTCGTCGTGCCGGCGGACGGCAGCGGGGCGGCCGAGCAGGTGGCACCGGACCTCGACCGCCCAGTCGTGCTCTTCCCCGGGCTCCCCAGCCCCATCAACTGGGTCGGCAACCGGGACCTGCTCGTGTTGATCGCCGACCACGGATCGGTGGGATTGCACCGCACCCGGGTCGGGGAGCGGCGCAGCCGCGTGCTGATCAGTGGCGAGATCCTGATCGACGGCCTCGCCGCCCATCCCGGCCGCCGCGCCGTCGCCTACACGTCCTCGTGGCCCGACCGGCCAAGCGAGCTCCGCGTGACCACAACCGCCGGCGTTGACCCGATGCCGCTGACCGACCTGAACGCGGAGCTTCTTGCCGAGGTCGAGTTGGCGCCCGCGGGCCGCTCGACGATCGCGCGGCCCGACGGCACCGAGGTCGAGTACTTCACGATCATGACCGCGGATCGCGCGTGGCGGGCGGGGCCGCTGCACGTCGACATCCACGGCGGGCCATACGCCTCATGGCCATCCGGCCGCTGGCTGGCTTTCCATCAGTCCCTCGCCGCCGCGGGCTACGCCGTGGTGCTGCCCAACCCACGCGGGAGCACAAGCTACGGTCAGGAGTTCACGCGCGCGTGCACCGGCGACTGGGGGGGAGGCGACTATCACGACATTTTGGCTTGCCTTGACGACCTCGTGGAGCGAGGCATCGTCGACGGCGGGCGCATGTTCGTGAGCGGCGGCTCGTACGGCGGGTTCATGACCAGCTGGGCCGTAGGGCACACCGACCGGTTTCGGGCTGCCACCGCGGTGGCCGCGGTCGTCGACGAGACCAGCATGTCGCTGACCACCGAGATTCCCGAGTTCTCGGTGTTCTCGATGGGCGGCACCCTGTGGGAGCGGCGCGCCGAGTACGAGCTGCGCTCGTCGCTCTCCTACCTTCCCGCGGTGACGACGCCGGTGATGATCGTCCACTGGGAGGGTGACCTCCGTGTACCCATCAGCCAGGGGGAAGAGCTCTACTCCGGCCTGCGCCTGCTGGGCAAGAAGGCGGAGATGGTCCGCTACCCGGGCGGCTTTCACATCCAGCGCACGCCGTCGCAGGCGGTCGACTTCACCAAGCGGGTGCTGGCCTGGAACAAGCAGCACGACGCACGCCCGAGCCGACGGCGCCGCGGTTAGACTCGCGTTGAGGAGGACGTGAGCGGAGCGGAGAGACTTAACGCCAGCACGCTGCTCGACGCGCAGTTGGAGGCCGGTCGGGCGGACAAGTCGGCGCTGTTGACCGCGGATCGCGTCGTCACCTACGGCGAGCTCGCCGGGCTGACCGCCGCGGTCGCCTCCTATCTGAACATGCTTGGGATCGAGCGCGAGCAGCGGATCCTGATGATCCTCGACGACTCGCCCGCGTTCCCCGCGGTGTTCCTCGGGGCGATGCGGATCGGGGCGGTTCCGGTCCCTGTCAACCCGATGGACCGCGTCGACAACTACGCCTACTACCTCGACGACAGCTACGCCAAGGTGCTCGTGGTCGAGGCCTCGCTGCTGGAAGCGCTGGAGCCTGTGCTGGCCGCGCGGCGCGGCCTGCATATTGTGGCGGTCGATGGGGATGCCGGGCCGCACGCGAGCTTCGCTTCGTTCAACGCCGCCCACACCGCGGAGCTGCGGCCACCGCTCGACACGCACCGCGAGGACATGGCCTTCTGGCTCTACAGCTCGGGCTCGACCGGGCGGCCCAAGGGCGTCGTGCACTCGCACGGCGACATCGCGGTGACGGTCGAGCGGTACGCCCGCAACGTGCTGCAGATCTCCGAATCCGACGTCTGCTACTCGACGACCAAGCTCTTCCACGCCTACGGGCTCGGCAACGGCCTGTCGTTCCCGCTGTCGGTCGGGGCGTGCGCCGGGTTGGTCAAGGGTCGCTCGGTGCCGGAGCGTATCTTCGAGGCCGTGGGGCGCTATCGCCCCTCGCTGTTCTTCTCGGTGCCGGCACTGTACGCGGCGATGGTGCGCGCGCCCGGGGTGTCAGACGTCGACTTCTCATCCGTGCGGGCGTGCGTGTCGGCCGCCGAGGCGTTGCCGGCGGCGGTGTTGGAGCGCTGGCGGACGATCACCGGTGTGCCGATCCTCGACGGGATCGGCTCGACCGAGATGCTCCACATCTACTGCTCGAACACGCTTTCCGATCTCGCACCCGGCACCTCAGGACGCCCCGTCCCGGGGTACGAGCTGCGCCTCGTCAACGAGCAGGGTCTCGACGTGGCGGCTGGTGAGCCGGGTGACCTGATGGTCCGGGGCGACAGCTGCGCCGCCTACTACTGGCACCAGCGCGCCAAGACCCGCTTCTCGATGCGCGGCGAGTGGTTTCACACGGGCGACCGCTACGCGCTCGACGCCGACGGCCACTTCGTCTACCAGGGCCGCTCGGACGACATGATCAAGGTCGGCGGGCTGTGGGTCTCGCCGGCCGACGTCGAGGGCTGTCTGGTGCAGCATCCGGGGGTCTCCGAAGCCGCCGTGATCGGGGTCTTGCTCGAGGATGTGAGTCGCATCAAGGCGTTCGTGATCTGCGCGTCCGGGGTGCCAACAGGCCCGGACGCCGATGCACTCGCGGACGAGCTGCGCCAGTGGTGCAAGGACCACCTGCGCCGCTACGAGTACCCGCACGTGATCGAGTTCGTCGAAGACCTGCCGCGGACGCCGACCGGCAAGGTTCAGCGCTACAAGCTGCGCGAGGCCGAGGAGGTGCAGGCGACGCTGGCGGGTGCGTCTTGACGCGATCCCTGTCCGGACGGGGTCGCACGGCCCCACGGACGCCGAGCGCAGCGAGGCCTATTACCCGGGCGGTATCGCGATCCCGGTGCGGTAGGCGTAGTTGACCGCCTGGGCGCGGTCGCGCAGGCCGGCCTTGGTGAACAGGTGGTTGATGTGCGACTTGACCGTGGTGGGGCTGACGAACAGCCGCTCGGCGATCTCGGCGTTGGTCAGGCCCTCGGCGATCAGCCCGAGCACCTCGGCCTCGCGCGGGGTGAGGTCGTCGGGCAGCTTCGACTCCTCGGCGGCGTCGGAGGTGGCGGCTGGCTCGCCGCCGGCCAGTGCCGCCACCACGTGATGTTGTACGGACGGATCGAGGGCGGCCTCGCCTTTGGCCACGGTGAGGATCGCGTTGCGGATGTCCTCGCTGCTCGCGTCCTTGGTCAGGTAGCCGCGAGCACCGGCGCGCAGCGCCCCGAGCACGCTCTCGTCGTCGGCGTAGGTGGTGAGTGCAATCACGCGCACGTTCGGTTCGCGCTCGCGCAGCCGCCGGGTGGCCTCGATCCCGTCGACCCGGGGCATGCGCAGGTCCATCAATACGACGTCCGGGCTGTGCTCCTCGGCGAGCGCCACCGCCTCCTCGCCGTCCGAGGCGGAGGCGATCAGATCGATCCCCGGCAGCAGCCCGAGCAGCGTCCCGAGGCTTTCCCGCACCAACCGCTGGTCATCGGCGAGTAGGACGCGGACCGGCTTGGGCTCCTGGACCGGGTCACTCACCAGCTTGGCCGTTCGCCGGGAGCCTCAGCTCGACGCGGAAGCCGGTCGGGGTGGGGAGCGCGAGCAGCTCGCCGCCGAGCAGCTCGGCTCGCTCGCGCATTCCGGTCAGACCGTAGCCGCCGGTCAGGCCGTTGGCTGCGGGCGGCGGCGGGGGCGGGTGGGGTCCTGAATCAACGTGGTCCTCGACCACGAGCACCGTGCTGTCCGGGCCGTAGTCGAGCTTGACGTCGACTCGCTCAGCGGTGGCGTGGCGGCGGACGTTGGTGAGCGCCTCCTGAGCGGTGCGATACATGGCCAGGCGCGCGTCCGGCGGGAGCTCGCGCGGCTCGCCCCGGACTTCGAGCGCGACCGGCAGTCCGCTCTGCTCCTTGAAGGCCTCCGCGAGCGTGCCGATCCGCTCCGGTCCGGGCAGCTCCTCACCGCGCTCGGCCGCGATCGCCCGACGGGCCTCGTCGAGCCCGCTGGCGGCCAGGTGGTGCGCTCGGTCGACTGCCCGGATGATGTCGGGGTCGACGCCGCGGTCCCGGGCGAGTAGACGCGTGGTCTCAAGCTGGAGGGCCAGCGCGGAGAGCGAGTGGGCGAGGACGTCGTGCATCTCCCGGGCGAGCCGCCCGCGCTCGGCCGCCGTCGCGGCCTCGGCCTCCGCCGCGCGCGAGGCCTTGAGCTCGTCACGCTGCTCGGCGACGTAGTGCAGCAACCGCATGGCGAAGAACCACGGGAGGATCCCGGACAGGAACGTCCCCGCGCCGGCGGCCTGCCCTTTGTTCATATAGCCGGCCACGAACAGCGCGATCATGAAGAGGAAGATCAGCCAGGCGGCTCGGCGATCGAGGTTGAGCGCCGCGACGATCGCGACATAGTAAGGACCGAGGACCCAGACGCCGTGGGGCTGAAAGGCGCCCAACGCGCCTGACCCGGCGATCACGCCGAGCAGGGCCAGGATCCGCTGGCGTGCCGGCAGGTTCTTCCGCTCGGGATGCGCCGCGATCGCGGCCACGACAAAGACGAGGAAAGAGGCAAGGACGCCGATGTCGCGGCCCTCGAGCCCCGGATAGGGATGGGTCGCGAACGTGATCGCTACGAACGCGGCGAGCACGACCACGCCGAACAGCCGCCATGCCACCGCCTCGAGCGGCGCCGTGCCCTCGCCGTCGTACCCCCAGGTGAACCAGCTGCGCCGGAACCAGTTGACGAACGCGTTGATCATCGACGCGGCAAACGATAGGCCGCGTGCGCGCGTGTGTCATCGGTCGGCGGGTGGACGGCCGGGTTCGCCGCGTCCACCCACGGGTGGACGTTGCGGTTCGTCCCGCGCGCCGATGACAACCCGGCGGCCGGAACGTAGCTTGACGGTCATGCTCACTAACTCACTAGAGGCGGCAATGACCATCACTTCAGAACGCATGACCGCGCCGGCGGCCCGCGCCATCGACCTGGTCAAAACCTACGGCACCGGCGAGGTCGCCGTCCGGGCGCTGGACGGCGTGAACGTGGAATTCGAATGCGGGCGGTTCACGGCCGTGATGGGCCCGTCCGGGTCGGGCAAGTCGACGCTGATGCACTGCATGGCCGGGCTCGATGTCCCGAGCTCCGGGCAAACCTTTGTCGGCGACGACGAGGTCGGAGCGCTCGACGACGCCGGCCTCACCCAGCTCCGGCGAGACCGGATCGGGTTCGTGTTTCAGTCCTTCAACCTGGTTCCCACGCTCACCGCGGCGGAGAACATCACGATCGCCGCAGATCTCGGGGGCGAACGTGTCGATCCCGAGTGGTTCGACGTCCTCGTCCGTCAGCTGCGACTGGCCGATCGCCTCTCGCATCGTCCCGGCGAGCTGTCCGGCGGGCAGCAGCAGCGGGTCGCCTGCGCGCGAGCGCTGATCGGCCGCCCGGAGCTCATCTTTGCCGACGAGCCGACCGGCAACCTCGACTCGAACGCCTCGGCCGAGCTGCTCGAGTTCCTGCGCCGCGCGGTCAGCGAGCACGGGCAATCGATTGTCATGGTGACCCACGACCCGCGGGCCGCGGCGTATGCCGACCGGGTCGTGTTCCTCGCCGACGGCAAGCTCGTGTCCGAGCTGCGCTCGCCCACGTCCGATGCCGTGCTCGAGCAGATGAAGCGGCTGGGGGACTGACATGCGACGGATCACGCTCCGGGGCCTGATGGCCCGAAAGCTGCGTCTGGCGCTGACCGCACTCGCGATCGTGCTCGGGGTCACGTTCGTGACCGGCACGCTGGTGCTCGGCGACACGCTCAACCGCACCTTCGACAACCTGGTCGGCACCGCGTATCAGCACGTCAGCTTCCAGGTTCGCGGCAAGGCAGCCTTCAACAACGACACCTCCGCCGCCGCGGCGGTCGACAGCACGGCCGATCGCAAGCCGGTTCCGGAGTCGGTGCTGACTGCCGTCCGTCGCGTGCCGGGGGTGTCATTTGCTTTCGGATCGGTCGGCGGGTACGCCCAGTTCATGACTCGGGACGACAACGCGATCGGGGGCGGCGGTGGTTCGACGCTGGGCTTCGCGTTCGATCCCAACGCCCAGCTGTCGCCCTACCGGCTGGTCGCAGGGCGTGGGCCCACCTCTCCTGACGACGTCGTCATGGACAAGGCGACGGCGACCAAGCATGGGTTTGCCATTGGCGACAGGGTGCTGATCAACCTGCCCAACCGAGCGCAAACGTTCACGATCACCGGACTCGTCACCTTCGGGTCCGCCGACAACCTGGCCGGTGTGACGCTGGCCGGTTTCGACCCGGCCACGGCGCAGGGTCTGTTCGACCTGCGCGGTTACTACAACACGATCAGCGTGCTGGCTTCGCCCGGGGCCGACACGGTCAAGGTGCAGCGGGCGATCACCGCGGTCCTGCCCGCGGGCGTCGAGGTGGTCAGCGGCCAGACGGTGGCCAGCGAGCTCTCGAGCGCGATCAACAACGAGCTCGGGTTCATCTCGACCGCGCTCCTGATCTTCGCGTTCATCGCGCTGCTCGTCGGTGCCTTCACGATCTACAACACGTTCTCGATCACGGTCGGGCAGCGGACCCGCGAGCTCGCGCTCCTGCGCGTGGTTGGGGCCAGCCGACGACAGCTGTTCCGCTCGGTGCTGGCCGAGGCCGCGTTGACCGGCCTGACCGCGTCACTGATCGGACTCGGGCTCGGCGTGGTCGCGGCGCTCGGCCTGAAGGCGCTGCTCAAGGCGTTCGGGATCGTGCTGCCCTCGGCGCCGCTGGTGTTCGAGGCCCGCACGGCGGTGGTCGCCATATTGGTCGGGGTCGGGGTGACGATGGTCTCCGCCATCGTTCCGGCCCGCCGCGCGGTCCGGATCGCGCCGGTGGCCGCGCTCGCCGAGCAGCGCGAGGACGAGACGAGCCGGGTGCGCCGGCTGACGCTGGTGCGCGCCGTGATCCTGGCGATCGTCGGGACCGTCCTGATCGTGGTCGGGTTGAGCAAGGCGTCGCTCGCGCTCGTCGGCTTCGGCGGACTGGCCCTTCTGATCTCGACCACGCTGTTCACGCCGCTGCTGGCGCGTCCGCTGTCGAGCGCGCTGGGTCGTCCGCTGGTTCGCACGCTCGGTGTGCCCGGGCGGCTGGGTCGAGAGAACTCAATGCGCAACCCGCGACGCACCGCTCAGACCGCGGCGGCGCTGATGGTTGGTCTGTCGCTCGTCTCGACGATCGCGGTGCTGGGCGCGTCGCTCAGCGCCTCGGCCAAGAACGAGGTCGACAGCGCGATCAACGCCGACTACATCGTCACGGGCAACGGCGGCTTCAGCAAGTCCGTGGTTCCCGCCGTGTCGCGAGTCCCCGGGGTGACGACTTCCACGGTCGTCTACCAGGGCCAGTTCGAGGTCGGTCGTGGTTCGCTGTCGACGCTGGTGGCGGCGACACCTGCCGGTTTGGCTCGCACGGTCAATCTGCACATCACCGCCGGCCGCGGGGCCTCGGCGATGGCGGCCGGCGAGCTGCTAGTGGATTCGCATACGGCGTCGTCCGACCACATTCATGTGGGGTCGGTCGTGCCGGTCAGATTCGCTCAGACCGGCTCGACGACGATGACCGTCGGCGGGATCTACAAGTCAAACCCGCTGCTCGGCGACTACGTCACCGGAGACCAGTTCTTCCTGTCGCATTTCGAGGACCCGCTCCCGACCGCGGTGCTCTTGAGCAGCGCTCCCGGGGCGCACGGGGTGTTTTCTGCCGTGAACGATGCGCTGACGCCGTACGCGAATGTCGGGGTCAAGACGCGGGCCCAGTTCGAGGCCAGCCAGCAAGCGACCGTCAACCAGCTGCTCGGGTTGATCTATGTGCTCCTCGCGCTGGCGATCCTGATCGCGCTGATCGGCATCGTCAACACGCTGATGCTGTCGGTGTTCGAGCGGACCCACGAGATCGGGCTGCTCCGGGCGGTCGGGATGAAGCGCCGCCAGGTCCGGGCGATGATCCGTTCCGAGTCGATCATCGTCGGACTCCTGGGTGGGGTCATCGGGATCGTGCGCGGGACCGTGGTGGGCGCTGCACTGGCCTACGCGCTGCGCAACAACGGCGTGACCACGGTCTCGATCCCGGTGGCGGACCTGATCGGCTTCGTGATCCTGTCCGGCCTGTTGGGGCTGGCCGCGGCGACGTGGCCCGCGAGGCGAGCGGCGAACCTCGACGTCCTGGCCGCGATCGCTACGGAATGATCAGGATCCGGCGGTGCGCGATCGCTACCGAATGATCTAAAGCGGGGCAGGCCGTATCTCCTGTTCGGCAAAGCCGCCCTTGCGTGGGGCGCGCGGATGCCGTATTCAGGAGGTATGGCCTATCCCCGTGTTTTGCATCCATTTGCCGTTCCTGCGCGCGAAGCCCAGGACTACCTCGAGATCGTGCGCGGGGAGGGCTCTCGCGTCTTTGACGCCGACGGGCGCAGCTACCTCGACGGCACCGCCTCGCTCTGGTACTGCGCGGCCGGTCACGGCCGGCGCGAGATCATCGACGCCATCACCGCGCAGCTGAACGAACTCGAGTCCTACCACACGTTTGCGCGCTTCACCAACCGTCCCGAGGACCAGCTGGCCGAGCTCATAATCGAGGAGCTCGAGCCGATTCCGGACGCGCGCGTCCTGTTCACCTCCGGCGGCTCTGAGGCGATCGACTCCGCCATCAAGCTCGTGCGCGCCGGCCACAAGGCGTCCGGCGAGGGCGGACGATCGGTGTTCCTGAGCCGCCACTACGCCTACCACGGCGTGATGCTGGGAGGCACCTCCGCCGCCGGGCTGCCGGCCAACCGCGACCCGTACGGGACGCTGCTGCCCGACTTCTTCCAGGTCGACCGCGACAGCGTGGAGGCGATGCGCGAGGCCGTCGCCTACCACGGCCCGGAGCGAATCGCGGCGATCATGGCCGAGCCCGTAATCGGCGCCGGGGGCGTCTTCCCGCCGACGGAGGGTTATTTGGCCGGGCTTCGTGAGCTGTGCGATGAGTGTGGCGCGCTGCTCGTGTTCGACGAGGTGATCACCGGGTTCGGGCGGCTGGGTTCGTGGTTCGCCTCGCACCATTTCGATGTGACGCCCGACGTGATGAGCTTCGCCAAGGCGGTCACGAGCGGCTACCTGCCGCTCGGCGGTGTAATCGTCGGTCCGCGCCTGTGCAACTGGCTCGAGGCCGATTCCAGTTATCTGCTGGCGCACGGCAACACCTACGCCGGCCATCCCACCTGCTGCGCCGCCGGTGTGGCGAATCTGGAGCTGATGCGTGCCGAGGACATGCCCGCGCGGGCTGCCGCTGCCGGGGTGCGTCTGCGCGCCGGACTCGACGGGTTGGCGGGTCATGCGGGCGTTCTCGAGATCCGCGGCGAGGGATTGATGCAGGCGGTCGCGCTGGCGCCGCCCCTGACCTACGGGCCGTTCACCGAGGCGCTCCTGGCTCGCGGGGTGATCAGCCGTGGGCTGGCCTACGCCAACAGCGTGGCGTTCTCGCCGCCGCTGATCATCTCCGATGAGGAGGTCGACGAGCTGGTCGCCGCCACCGCGGCGGTGCTCGACGAGATGACCTGAGGCCGTGGTCATGTGGAGGGTCGCCGAGCTCGCTTGAGAGCCGAGATTTGGTCCTTCGCCTGTCCTCCAGTGCTACCATTGCTGGTCCGCCGCGGGGTGGAGCAGTCTGGTAGCTCGTCGGGCTCATAACCCGAAGGTCGCGGGTTCGAATCCCGCCCCCGCTACCTCAAAATCGCTGGACATCGAGGCCTCCGAGAGATCGGAGGTTTCGTCGTTAAGGGCGCTTACGCCGTTTGATCGCGTTTGACGCGATGGGGAGGGGGGCGAATTTCGCCCGCTGCGCGCTCTTTGGAGTCATGGAATGCCCGCGCGAAGACCACATCGAGCAGTTTGTGATCAAGCTGCTCTCGACCGGATCCATGCTCTCGGGGGTCATCCGGGACCTCGCCGATGCGCTGCCGTCCGATGCATACCCGGGTGAGGAGCCTGCGGACGTGGTCGTGGAGATGGTGTACGGATCGATCGCGATCGCGCTCCGGGCGGTCGATCCCGAGGACCTTGAAACCGCAACCCGACTGGTCGATCTCGCCGGCAAGCGGGTCCTAAAGGACCTTCAGCTCGCTTGTGAACTGTCGCGGCGGATGCACCCGGGTGATCGCGGCTCCGGTCGAGCCTATGGCTGAGTTGGCGCCGCGGCCTGGACCTCGTCCAGAGCGACGCCTCGTCAAGACCGACGAGTTCGCGCGGTGGCAACTCGGTCTCGATCCCGAACGCCGTGCGAGTGTCCAAGCGGCGATCGAGCGCGTCGCTGAAGCGGGGCCAACGCTCGGGCGGCCTCGCGTTGACACGATCCAGGATTCGCGCGTCAACAAACTGAAGGAAGCACGCGTCGACCGGAGTGTCAGGGTCCTGTTCGCGTTCGATTCGAACCGGAACGCTGTCATGCTGGTCGGTGGCGACAAGGCCGGCAAATGGAACCGCTGGTATCCGCCGATGGTCCGGCTGGCAGCACGTCTCTTGCTCGATCACGAGCGCAGCATCGGAAAGGAGCCGAGGTGTCTGAGCCAACGGGAAGCTCGAAGGACGTCCAGACAAATCAGTCGGTGAACGCATCCCGGGTCGAGATCGTACAAGCGGCTCATGGAGTCGCAAGAGCGCATTGCCCATGCCCTGTATCGCCGCGGCGTGAGTAATGAAATCGTGCAGACCGCGCTTGACACCGCCGACGAGCGCCTGACGGACTCCGAACGGCGCGAGGATCTCTACCTCTCGGCGCTGGCCCACTACATCAGTGCGCTGGGCGGCCGGCTTGAAGTGCGGGCGATTTTCGATGACGAACAGGTCGTGCTCCTGCGCGAGCCGGCGTAGGTCTCGTGAAGGGCGTTGCCCGGAGCGGTTCACTCACTGACAAGTTCGACCCGCGGCGCCGCTCTCGCGAGTCTCGCGTCCGTCGTCAGCAATCCCGCACGGATCTTCTCCGAGAGTTCTACGTAGAGCGCATCCACTAGGCGAAAACGGTCGCGTCCTCGCCACGCCCCGGAGAGCAGATCCGCGAGGGAACGCCGGGTGATCGGGGCAGACTCGAGCTCACCGAGGGCAGTCGTCACGGCATCGGCCGAGAGCTCGCCGGCCCGGTGCAACCGTCCAAGAGCTGGAAAGCACCTCTGCATCGAGGTGTGCGGGGGCATGTAACTCGCATCCACGCATCCGCTTGCGCACAGCGGCGCCAAGCTCTGACCCGACCAGCGCGTCGACCAGCGCTGACGCGTCAATCACGACGGCCGACGCCGGCCGATCAGGAGCCGAACTCGTCACGGGCAGCGTCGAGTGCCCGGATTACAGACTCATGTGGCACGTCGTGACTGGGGAGCTCCTCCAAACGGTCGAGCCAGTGGTCGGTGTCGGACGCTGACAGCGCGACGCGCAGGGCCTCCTGGGTGAGCCGAGATGCTGACCCCGGCCGATCTGGCGCGCTCGGCCAGATCGTCGGAGAGGTACACGTTCACGCGGGCCATACACACACTGCACACACAGCCCGACGCAAAGGGGCCAATGCATGGGGATTTCACGATCGATCGTCGTCCCTACTGCCCTACGTGTTACCCTACGTTCGTGCGAAAGACGAGCGTTTACCTGACGGAGCAAGAGTCAGCGCGGCTGGCCGAGCTCGCGCGGTCAGAGGGTCGTTCTCAGGCCGAGATCATTCGCGAGGCGATCACCGCGTATGTCCCTGTCGGCAGAGGCGGGGGCGAGTTTGCGCTTGCGGTTGGCTTCCAGCGGACCGACGATGATCCGCGTCCGATTTCTGAGATACCCGAGGACGAACTCCTAGACGGTTTCGGACGGTGACGCTCGTTGTCGACGCGGCGCCGCTGGTCGCCCTCGCCGACCTCAACGAGCCGCGACGAGGAGAGATCCTGGAGCTGTTGGAGGCGGAGCGAGGCAGCCTGTTCATCCCTGCTCCCGTGACAGCCGAGATCGACTACCTGCTCAGCGAGCGCTTTGGCCCTCCGGCGCGCCGGGCTTTCCTCGAGGATCTCTGCGCCCGCCGTTACGAGAGTCCCGGCTTGGCTGGCCCCGACTACGAAGCTGCGCTGGATCTGGATCGTCGGTACGCGGATTTGAACCTGGGCCTCGCCGATCTGTCCGTGGTAGTCATCGCCGCCAAGCTGGGGACCCGCCGGCTTCTGACCTTTGACGAACGCCACTTCCGCGTTGTCCGACCGGTGCAGGGCGGAACCTTCACTCTGCATCCGGCGGACGCGTAGGCCGTCCGATCGGATCTGAACAACGTGCCGCAGCCCGACGACGGATAGCGGCCAGCGCTTCGCCGCCGGGTGCGATACGTCGACTCGCCCGCTCGTCGACGATGACCTGGCACGCGCCACCATCGACGCGGCCGAGCAGGATCCGAAGCTGAAGTGTTACGCCGGAAGGCGACAGCGCCGGGCCTCAGCCGCGCCTTTACGCTCACTTGCGTAACGCAATCGGCGTAAGGAGGACGTTCGAACACCGACGCCCGGGGCTCGGAGGGCGAGCTTCCGGAGGGTGACCGCGAGCGGATTGACGCGCCCACCAACACGCTGTGACTGTTGGCGATGAGCGGCCAAGCGTCCGTCGCGAGGCTGAACTGGAATGCGATGGACAACTAGGTAGACGCCGACCGCCTTTAGGCACCGCCTTGCTCGAGCTCTGAGTAGCGCTCGACCGTGATCAGCACGGCGCGCATCTGGTTTTTCTGGGTCAGCACGACCTTCTCAAGCTCCCCGTTCTCGAGGGCGGCGAGTAACCGGTGCAGCTCGCGCATCGCCTCGCGGACCGTCGCAAGCTCTTGGTTTGACACCCGCACCCCTGATTCGGTCATGGCGCGGGTGAAGATACGAGCCGCGTCGGACGAATCGCCGGCCCTCTCGTCGCGGTTCTGTCCGCCCTTTCGACGACACTTGCATGTTGATGCGTCCGGTCGCGGTGCTCGATACCTCTGCGGTGAGGTTCGGTCGCGCGCGGGGGCGCTACTTCCGGGAGAACTTTGCCCAGGGCGGCGTCGACCTGGTCCAGATCATCCCCGAGCTAGTGACAAACGCCGATGCGGCGATCGCCGCGTCGGGACGCTCGTCGGGTCGGATCGTGCTCGCTGTCGATGCGCCCGACCCCGAGTTTCTGTCGCTGTGGCGAGCGCGGATGCGATCGCTGCGCTCACCAGCGCTGTTGTCCTGGGGCCACGAGCTTCGCTGCACCGACGACGGCGAGGGGGTTGACGTCGAGCTGATCGATCGTCGGTTGGGCGCGCTCGGTGCGGAGGCGCCCCAGACGGGGCAACGGGGGCTGTTCGGTCGCGGCCTTCGGGACGTGTGGCTGGCCCAGGGCGCGGGGCGGATCGAGGGAATCCGCGCTGGGCGCGTGGTCGAGTCGTGGTTCTTTCCTGCCTCGGGGGACGAGCCATACGCGTTCGCACACGTGCGCGAGGCCACCGCCACCGTCGCCGACCTCGACACGCTCGGGCTGCAGGTGTCGGGTACCCGCGTGACCGTGCCACTGGCGACACCGAGGCTGCCGCCGGCGGGTCGGCTACGGGCGCTGGTCTCCCAGCTGGTGCAGCTGCGGCCGATCCTTGAGGATCCGAGCCGGACTGTGTACCTAGAGCAGCCTGGGCAGACCGGTCAGGTGATCACCTACCCGGCGCCCGAGCCCGATCCAGAGCGGCCGGTCCTATTCGATGCCGAGGTCAAGGTGGCGCCGAACGTGCAAGCGCGGATCGTGGTGCGCCGGGCCAAGGAGCCGCTGACGCAGGGCTTCTCGCGCGCGACCCGCCGCGGCGGTCTCGTGATCCGCTCGGGACGGGCAGCGCATGAGACCACGCTGGCCAGCTTTGAGGGTCGCCCGGGTGCTCGGCACCTGTACGGGGAGGTGTTCTGCGAGGCGATTGAGCGGCTCCAGCGAGGCGCACTCGAACGCCCGCGTCCCGAACTGGTGGTCAAGGTCGACCGCTCGGGCCTGAACGAGCACCACCCGATCGTCGAACGGCTGTACCAGTCCATCGACCGGGCGCTGCGGCCAATCGTCGCCGCCGAGGAACGCCGCGCCGGCGCGCACCTGATCGGCGCCCCGAAGGCGGTGAGCGCCCGCGACCAGGTTGGGCTGCGTGCGCTTAACGACCTGCTCAAGACGGCCTTCGATCAGGCTGGGACAGCCACCGCCGAGCGGGGGAGCGATCCCGCCGACAAACCTCCCGTCCTAGCCGCTGAGCCACCCGCCGAAGGCGAGCCGCCAGAAGAGAACGACGAGGCAGAAGAAGCGGACGAGGACACCGAGCCTGGGCCCTCGAGCGACCATGGCGGGGCGCTGCTGGCCGCTCCGTCGAGTGCGCTGTGGTTCAAGCAGTCCCCGATCCGGCTTCACCCGGGGGAGAAGCGCACAGTCACGCTGATCGCCGCTCCCCGGTGGGTGCGTCCCGGTACCACGGTCGAGATCGAGGCCGATCCCGGCCTGACTGTCCTGCTGCGCTCAAGCCAGGTACCGACGCCCGGCGCCCGCGGCTACAGCCCGGTGCAGGCGCACGTGCGCGCGCGGGTGACGGTCGAGCCCGGCTCGCGGCTGACGGTGCTCGCAGCCGCGGGCGAGCACACGGCCGAACTCGAGATTGTGATCGTCCGCCACCGCGCGTCCGGCTGGGTGCGCGAAATCGCCCGCAAGAACGAAGATCAACCAACCGAGGCCGAGTTCGATCCGGAGACTGGCGTGGTCATCGTCTACGAGGGACGGCGCGAGTTCCGTGAGCTCGAACGCGCGGCTAAGCGCGCCGGCTACAGCAAAAAACGTGCCCCCGAATACGTCCCGTACCGGATGCTCGAGGTCGAAGCTGCGGCGAACGCCGTCTACGCCTGGGCGGCGCAGCAGATCCTCGCCCGCCGCCTGCCGGAAGAACGACCCGCAGACCCCGCCGACTACGCCGCTGCCGTCCACCACGAGCACCAGGCCCTGCGCTACCGCGCCCACCACAAACTCATGCAGGCGTTCCTCGAACCCGAGATATTCGATGGCGCGGTGACCTTGACCCGAACCCCGACGACGCCGCGCCACCGGCAGCTTCGCGCCGTCGAACCCAACCACGACTGACCACAAACGCCTCAGCTACTTCGGTGCGGTTCCGCGGGATCGCGGCCACGTAGCGCGGTCCAGCATCCAAAACTGCTGCGCCGCGTTGAGCACGACGTCGAGCGGCTCGCCGCACTCGGACGGTTGGCGTCAGATATCACCGCCAACCGAGGTCAAACGAACCGGCGCGGGAGGCGGCGCCAAATGGCCAGCACCGGCTACGCAAAGCGCCGGATCGAGCTCCGCACTCTCGAGACCAGGCCGGACCGAAGCGGATCGGCCTGCCGGTAGACCGCCGGGCTCATAGCCCGAAGGTGGCGGATTCGAATCCCGCCCCCGCTACTAAGAAAGTCCTGGTAATCGAGACCTCCGAGAGATCGCGGGTTTCGTCGTTTAAGCCGTGGTCAGCCGTTTGATTTCGTTTGACGACGCGTGTCGGACAGTGAGGAGGGGGAGAACCTGGCGCCCCCGAGGCTCTTGTAGGTATGACCGATCAGGAAGCAGCCTCCACCCCCGATGTCCTCGACGTGCTCGTCGACCAGCTCCTCGCCTGCGGCGCACCAATCAGCCAGATGATGGCCAGGATGCAGGAGTACGAACCGTCCGGCTTGTCCTCGTCTGATGCGCCACCGATCTTCGAGGTCGCGCATTCGTTGATCCGCAGCGTCGTCGGCGACTTGACCGAGCGCTATTCGGATGACGAGATCCGGGTTTCGTCGGAGATCGTCGCGCAGGCCACGGTGGCGATCTGCGAGAACATCTTCTTCCTGCCGCCCGACGAAGTCCGGCGGCTTGCTCGCGGTCCCGGTTCGGGTGGCGCGCGCAGAACGCAACGACGGACGCGACGCGGACGGCGCTGATGCGAAACGGCTGCGGTTGGCCAATTCTGGGCCGGAACTGATGCGCTGATGCGCTAGCATCAACCCGTGCGCACGACTCTGGACATCGACGATGACGTGGTCGCGGCGGCTCGAGAGCTCGCCGCCGGCGAGCGCCGGTCGCTGGGCTCCGTCATCTCGGAGCTCGCTCGGCGCGGCCTCACCCCAGCGCGTGTCGAAGCCGAGGGGAACCTCCCGGTGATTCGGGTGCCACCGGGCACACCTCCGATCACTCCGGAGATCGTTCGCCGCGCGCTTGAAGAAGGCTGAAGCTCCAATGGGTCTACTCGATGTCAATGCGCTCGTCGCGCTGGCGTGGGACTCGCACATTCACCATACGGCGACGCGACAATGGTTTGCCGCAAAGGGCGCCGATGGCTGGGCTACCTGCCCGCTGACCGAAAGTGGCTTCGTCCGCGTCTCTTCCAATCCGACTGTGCTGCCAAGCGCAATCGGCGTGGAGGAAGCGCGCCGCGTGTTGGCATTGCTCCGGGCCACTGGCAGCCATCGCTTTCTGGCCGATGACGTGTCGATGACGGACGCCGATGTGCCGCCGTTGGTGGGTCATCGACAGGTCAGTGACGCGCATCTCCTGACCGTTGCTCGGCGGCACGGCCTACGGGTCATCACATTCGACGGTGGCGTCCGTGCGCTGGGGGGGCCGGACGTCGAGCTTCTGACGGCGCTCTGACGCGGGCGGCTTCGATCAAACGACAGGCAAACGAACCACGCCGGCCTGCATGGCCGCGAATCGGACCTTCAAATCATCCCGTCGGTTCAGGTCGACAGGTCACCGGACGCGTGGAGAGCCATCGCAACGGATCTCGTCGGGCTCATAACCCGGCAGTCTTCGGGCCGAAACCCGAAGATGGAGCGTGTGCGACCGAGACACGAACGGTGCGGCGAGCGAGCGGACCCCTCGAAGGACACGCTCAGCCAATTAGGAGACTGAGTTCTTGCGCCGACCCATCGCAGGCGTAGCCCAACTCTCTGTATGTGCGGAGGCGTTTCGCGTACATGCGCCGGAGAACCGGCACCTCGACGTCGACATAGTCGTAGATTCGGATGTCTCGCTTGGCGGCGTGGGCGCGGTGAAGTCGGCCGGCGTACTGGACAACGGTTCCCTTCCACGCGATCGGCATGGTCAGCAGGAGGGTGTCGAGCCGTGGGTCGTCGAACCCTTCTCCGAGGTACCGGCCGGTCGCGAGGATGAGTCGGGGCCCGTTCTGTGGCTGCGCGGCGAGTTGGGCCATGGCCGCACGTCTGGCCTTGGGCTTGATCCCGCCGTGGAGAACGAGGACGTTGGGTACCTCGTCTCCGATCGACGTAGCGATCCGGTCGAGGTGCTCGCGGCGTTCGGTGAGGACGACGAGAGCGCGGTCCTCACGAACGAGCTCTCGAATGTCGGCGAGGACGAAGTCCAGCCGGTCGACGTCGTTCGCTAGTGCGCCGTAGATCTCCTGAATCGACGCCTGCGTTGGGAGGATGCTTGGGTCGAAGCTCGTGTCCCTGCGAATCACACGCCGCCCCAACGCCTTTCCCGCGGTGGCCCTCGGTCCGCTGATCTTGTGGCGGACGGGCCCGCACTGCATCGTGATGATCGGTTGATGACCATCACGCCGGTACGGTGTCGCTGTGAGGCCTGTGACGTATCGGGCTGGGATCGCCGAGAGCACGCGTTCGACTTGCACTGCCGGCACGTGATGGCATTCGTCAATCACGACGTGGCCGTAGGCCCGGACGAGGTCACGTAGGTCCCCGCTCCGCGCGAGTGTCTGGATCATCGCGATGTCGATTCGCTGCGTCAGCCGGCGCCGGCCAGCACCGAGCCTCCCGATCGACTTCGGTGGTATGTCGAGGAACTGGCAGAGCCTTTCGATCCACTGTTCGACCAGGGGTTTGCGGTGGACGAGCACAAGCGTGGAGCATGAGCGGCTGGCGATCAGGTGTGTCGCGAGCACGGTCTTGCCCCAGCCAGGGGGTGCGCACAGGACGCCGACGTCATGCTTAAGGAGTGCGCGGGCAGCGGAGTGCTGCGAGTCGTTGAGACCACCGGAAAATTCGAGCTCGACCGTCTCGCCGGCGACACGTTCGTCGCGTAGATTGAGCTGGACGCCGAGCTCCCCCACCAGGGAGGCGACGTCAGCTAAGCAGCCACGGGGGAGAGCCAGGTAGCGATCAAGATCTTCGAAGCACCCGATTACGCGAGGCGTGCGCGCGACCGACAGCCGCATCCGCTGGAGCTCGGCGAACATCGGGTTGGAGAACGTCGCGAGTCGTTTGATCGCGTGAGCGAGTGTCGGAGGAAGCTTCGAACGATCGATGTAGACGCGATCCGCCAACGTGGTGTCGATCGACTCGGGCAGTCGAGTTTCGCTGAGTCGCTCTCGCAGGGTGCGCGGCGGCCGCCACGGTGGGTCGTTGCGCTCCTCGGCCCGGCGTACGGCGAGGGCTCCATCCTCGTCGCCATGGGCGATCAGCTCAGTGAGATGGTCCGGCGTGATCTTGGGGAGCGACGCGAGGTATGACCACTGATCGCGATGTGGCTCGAGCCTCTCATCGAGGAATTCGGTGTTGCCAGCGTTGCGGGCGTGGCGTTGTAGGGGTAGCGCAATGAGGTTTCCGAATCCGCCGCTCGGGAGGACATCCTGGCTTGGGAACAGGCGGTCGTAGGAGTCGACGCCGAGCGCCGCACCCAGAGCCATGGTGGCCGTGAGGATGGTGAAGCCAAGCCGTCGCGCTTCGGCGGCTGGGACCGGGTCGGTGAAGAAGAACCAGACATGGGCGCCGTTGCCGGATCTGGATCGCTCGGGGTTGGAGGCCAAGCGAGCGAGATGTCCGAGTTAGCGCTTCCACGTCGGCGCGCCATGAGCCTCGATCAAGATCGATCGCGAGCAGCCAGCAACGGTCATCGGGAAGCAACGGATAGATCCCGATCACCTCGCGTCCCTGAAGATGGGCCAGGAGCTGATGGTCGTCGAACGTGATGAACGCTGCATTGCCGCATTCGCCGCAGCGCACCTTGGGTTTGCCGCAGAGGCCGCGTTGCCACTCGTTCGCGCACCGCGGTGAGTAGCCAGATCGACTGCCGCTGTGGTTCTCCCAGCGGACGGCGAAGACGTCCTCGCGGCCACGAAACAAATCGCGAAAGATCCGGAGCTTGGAAGCCGGAGTCCAACAGTTGCTCTCTGCACCCGTCGCGATGCGTGAGCCCCGAAGGCGGTCCAACTCGGCCAAGCGTGCCGCGGCGAGCTCTCGTCGACGATCGAGCTCGGCGAGCTCCTGCCGGGCCGCTTCGATCTCGGTGTCGAGGTCGAAGGCGATGCCGCCATTCCGAATATGGTCCCGGTCGGGCCGGGTTCGTTCAGAAGATGAGGTAGTCACGCACCCAACGGTGAAGCTCGGGGTCGTCGAACAGCAGTGTGAGGAGGCTGGCTTCGAACTCCTTGCCCAGCTCCGCGATCCGTGTGAACAGCTGCGAGTCACGAGCTTCAGCCACGCCGAGCGCGCTCAACTGCGTGCGCTGGTCGCTGTCATCGAGGATGGCGAGGAACTCGTCATACGCGTTCAGCGCTCGAACGCCCGGGTCCGGAGCGCCGTGATCGAGGAAGGCATCCGCGATCCGGTCGAGTGGCGGAACCGACATCCGCTCGTCCAGGTAGTCGAGCATGTCGGAGGCGGGATAGCGGTAACAGCCGAGTACGGGCAGGAGTCCGCCGGCGAACAGAGCCTTGCGGGACAGGCGAAGCTTGGCGTTGCGCAGACCCCAGCCTTCGCCCTTCCGAGCCCGCATCTTGCTCTCGAAATCAACCGCAATTGTTCGCCAGTAGCGAACGAGGTCATTGAGGAGGAACCGGGGAGGCCTGTAGTCCTTCACATTGGCGGCTAGGTAGCCGTCGATCAGCGACGTCCGTGCTCGCGCATGAACGTCCGCGCCGCAGACTGCCACCGATTCGAGAATAAACAACATCCGGCGGGTGAGATTCGCGTTGGTGTCCTCGTCGCGCCCGATCTTCTCGCGGAGATCCTCGAGCGCGACCGGCTTGCCGAAAATGTCTTCAACGCCGGGCGGGCGGCCGCCGAGAATTCGAGCGACTAGCTCGACCGACAGTCGCGCGCCGTCTCGCACGGAGCCCTCGAATACGACCATGAAGTCGTCATCGCTTTCGCTGGTGATCTCATGGCGGCCCCACGACCCGGTTAGGACAACGGTCGCGTCTTCATCGACCTCGACCGACTCGAATCTCTTGCGGCGCTCGCGCAGGCGACGGTTTGTCTCGGACCGCGCGGCCATGATGTGAGGGAAAGGCTGGCGGGTCGCCGCCTCAAGTCCGGAGACTCCCCGATCAGCGCTCACATTTGTTCGGTGGCTGGCGCTGCGCCAGGCACCACGAAGGCGGTCGTCTTCATCGGCGCCGCCCAGCGGTTAGGTGGCAGCGCCTCGAGAATCCACGGCACGTCGCGGCACCGGTTCAAGACGTCGGCGAACAGCCTCTCGTCGTCCTCGGTAAGCGGCACATGATGCCCGTCGTCGAGCGAGCTGAGATGCACGTGTCGCAGTCGTGCACGGAAGCGATCAAGCAACTCGTGCGCCGCGTCCATCGTCGGGTCGACTGCGCGAACGTGCGCCACGTCGAGACAGAAGCCTGCGTGGGGCAAGTCCTGAAAGAACTTCTCCATCTCGTCGGCAACGCGCCCGGTGAACTTCCGGTCGTCCATGTTCTCCAGAACGAGCCTGGTACCGAGAGCGCGGTACCGGCCGACGTCCGAGAGAGTGTCTGGGTGGGCTACGACCGACCTCACCCAAAGAGGTAGCCCAGCCAGCATCCCAATGGTTGCTGCCTCATCCGGCGCGCGGCTCTTGGCCGGTGCGTGGATGGCCACATAACGAAATGGCATGCGAGGGTTGGCCCGCAAATACGCGAGCAGTCCCGGCAGCTCATCACCGGAGAGCGCCGAGAGTTCGACGGCGAAGGTCGATATTCGACACGCTTCGGCGACCAGCCCAGGCCAATCGCCCCTCGCTGAGGCAAACACGCCTGTCGAGATTCCGATGGGATGGTGCGCTGCCAGAGGGCGCGCCGCTGCGAACGTCAAGTAATCGGCGGTAGTGCTCACAAGGCTACGGTAGCGGCCGTGCCCGACGTGATGGGGAGTCGGCTCCGATGGGTGCGCGTCGCGGTCGTCTGACGCCTGCTCGCAGGTCTTCGATGCCTCGCCTACCCCAGCCTGGGGTCTATCGCCAAGGGGGAGATTTGTCAAACCTGGCGTCAAACGAATCGGGCCGAACGAGTCGGTAGTCGGCGTGATGAGAGGGCTATCCAGGTCACGAAACCCCTGCATTAACGCGGATTTGCTGGCATCAGCTCGAACCACGCGAACGACCCAAACCTGGCTCATAACCCGAAGGTCGCGGGTTCGTTTTCGCTAGGTGACGCTGCCGCCTGGTATGCCGTAGATCTGGCTTACCGCAGCTCCGAGGCGGACCCGGCGTCACCGACCACCGCGAGCACCTGTTCCCCGTGGCGCTCGAGGAACGTCGGCCCGACGCCCTTGATATGGGCGAGCTGGTCCATCGACGCCGGCCGCACTGCGGCGATCAGCTCCAGCGTACGGTTGTGCGCCACCGTGTAGGCGGGCTTTCCGTCGGTCGCGCGCAGGCGCCACTCGCGCAGCGCGTTCAGGAGCCCGGCATCCGCCGGATCAACGGTCACCGGTTCGGGCATGTTTGCCCGCTTCGCGCGCCGGCTCGGCGTCAGCGTGCTTGGGTCGGGCAGGCCGATCGTGCCGGGATCGCACACGTCGCAGCAGCGTCCGGTCGGCGCGGCCGGATGGCTGTCGGAGAAGTGCTTGAGCAGCGTCTGCCGGCGGCATTCGCCGGAAGCCGAGGAGAACGCCTCGACGGCCCGGTAAGCGCGCCACGCCCGGTCGCGCGCCTGGCGGCAGATCGATGCGACGCGTTCGACTCCTCCGCGACTCGTCAGCAGGGTGACGGACAGCCGTCCGCCGCCTGCCGGCTCGAGCGAGCATAGCCCGGCGCGCTCGGCAATCCCGAGACAGATGCGGTCGCGCTCGTCGCTCGCGGCGTCGAGCACCGCCGGACCGGGCCCGGCGGCGGCCTGGAGGCGGCGCACGAAGGAGAGCACGTCTCCGGGCTCGACCGAGTCGCGCTTGATGAAGGTGATCAACCGGCCCAGGTCGGCGCGGCTGGAGAGGAGGATCGCGCGCGCGGGCCGGCCGTCGCGCCCGGCGCGGCCGACCTCCTGGTAATAGGCCTCGACACTCTTGGGGATCGCCCAGTGCACGACCGTGCGCACGTCGGCCTTATCGACGCCCATTCCGAACGCGTTCGTGGCCACGACGACCTCGGCGTCGCCGCCCATGAACCGGTGCTGGGCGGCGGCCCGCTCATCCGGCGGCATGCCGGCGTGATAGCCGACGGCCAGCAGCCCGTCCGAGCGCAGTTGCTCGCTCACCTCCTCGACCTCGCGGCGGGTCCCGCAGTAAACGATCGCGGGCCGCATCGCCGGATCTCGAAGCGCCAGCGAGAGCAGCATCGCCTTGCGCATCTTCGAGCCAGTGCCATCCAGGGCCACCACGTCGAAGGACAGGTTCGGCCGGTCGAACCCGGCACGTAGCGCGAAAGGCTCGCGCAGACCCAGCCGCTCGGCGATCTCGCGGCCAACCTCCTCCGTCGCCGTCGCGGTGCACGCCATCACCGGCGGCGAGCCCAGCCGCTCGATCACGCCGCGCAGCCGTAGATAGTCCGGGCGGAAGTCATGGCCCCACTCCGATACGCAGTGGGCCTCGTCGACGGCGAACAGATCGACGCGCCGCTGACCGAGCGCGTCCAGGAACGACGTGGAGGCGAACCGCTCCGGAGAGCACAGGACGATCCGAGCGCGACCGCCGCGGATATCGGCGAGCGCACGGGCGATCGCGTCCTTCTCCATGCCGGAGGCGATCATCGCGGCGGGATGGCCGCCGAGGCGAAGGCGGCGGTACTGATCAGCCATCAAGGCGATCAGCGGGGAGACGACGACGGTCAAATCATCGGAGGCGACCCCCGGGAGCTGGTAGCAGAGGCTCTTGCCGCCGCCGGTCGGCATCACCACGAGGCTGTCGCGGCCCGCCAGCGCTGCGGCCACAGCCTCACGCTGACCGGGACGGAACCGGTCAAGACCGAAGTGGGCGAGCAGGGCATCCGGATCACGCGGCCCCACGTACCGGCACTCGAATGCCGCCTCGACATCGATCCGGTCAAGCCCGACCAGCGCGCGTCGCGCGGCCGCGTCGTCGTCGAGCAGGGATGTCTGAGCGGGGGGAGGGGCCTGCGCGGCGGCGAGGGCCGAGGCGATCGGGGCCGCCTCCGCCCGTTCCGCGTCCGACAGCGAGCGCCAGAGCTCGCGGAGCCCCTGCAGTTCCGCGAGCACGAGCCGATCGGCTCGACCCGCGTCGATCTGCGATAGCAGCGCAATCGCCCGGCTCGTGAAGTCACCCATGGGTGGGCTCAGCGTAGGGGTCGCGCAGGACGGTCGCGTCGAGCGCGAGTGGCCGTTGGCGCGCGGTGACGCGGCCGGACTCCCGGTCGAACTCGCCAGGTGACTTTCGGCGGCGGTTTCGGGCGCGCGGCCGGTCTGGGTCGACTGGCCGTTCGCGTTGAATACGGAGCGGTATCGGATCCATCGGAGCGAATCTCTTCGCGCTCTAGCCCGAAGGTCGCGGGTTCGAGTCCCGGCCCCGCTACTAAAGAAAAGCCTGGTAATCACGGCAAGAGAAGAGCCCCGGAAGTCCGGGGCTCTCGTCGTTTTCGGGCTTTGTCAAACGGCTGTCAAACCGCGCGACCGCGCTAAAAGGCCTAGACGGGACTATCGGCCCCGTTTGCACCGGGCCGACCTGCCGGGCGTAGCTGCTGACAGGCCTTCGCTGCCCCAGCAGGAGTATTTTTGCTCGGCGGTGACCGATGAGACGCCTGGTCTGCGTGATGAGCTCTTCACGGACCGACTAGCTGGGCGTCTGGCAGACATCCGCGAGGAGCTCCTGGAACTGGCCGAGCTCGAGCCGGCCGACGCCCCAGAACGGCTCGGCCGTCACGCACAAGTGGCCATTCGTCGTGCGCTTGAAGCTATGCGCGACGCGGACGAGACGGCCGACGCCCAAGCACTCGCCGTCAACAAGATCCTCGACGCTCTACCTGACGACGACACGATCAGCCTTCCGCCCCGCCTGCTGACCGGTCTCCGCCGGCCAGTTGACGGTCTCGGCATCCCGATCCTGCCCAAGAGTCCCATGCTCGCGCTCTCGGCGAACGAACTACTTGTCAACGGCCATGGACAACCAGCCATCGGTCAGCAGATCCGCAGCGAGCTGCCTAGCGCGTCCGACGTCGACTTCCTCGTGAGCTTCGTCCGTTGGACCGGCGTCCGGACGTTGATCGACGAGCTTGCCCACGTCGTCGAACGCGAGGGGCGCGTCCGCGTGATCACGACAACGTATATGAGCGCGACCGAGCCTAAGGCGCTTGAGGAGCTAGTCAAGGCCGGTGCCGAGGTTCGCGTCGACTACGACGCGGACCGGACGAAGCTTCACGCAAAGGCGTGGATTATCCACCGGCCTGGCGGCCTCACGACTGCGTTCCTTGGCTCATCAAACGTGTCATTTACTGCTCTCCATCAGGGCATGGAATGGAACGTGCGCCTCAGCGAATTCGCCGCCGCCGAACTCGTAGACCGCATGCGCGCAACGTTCGAGACGTACTGGGTTAGCGAGTCCTTCGAGACCTTTGATCCTGAACACGACGGAGAGCGGCTCCGGGAAGCCCTCGACAGTCAACGACGGGCAAAGCGACGGAATCTCGGCGGCGGCTACGTCGCGTTTGACGTTTATCCGAAGCCGCACCAGACACGCATGCTCGAGCAATTACAGGCGCAGCGCGATCGCCACGACCGTCACCGCAATCTGCTTGTTGCTGCGACTGGCACAGGCAAGACCGTGATGGCAGCGTTGGACTACCGCCGTCTCTACGACCAGCTCGGTCGTAAGCCAAGCCTGCTTTTCGTCGCTCATCGCAGGCGCATCTTGGACCAGAGCCGCGCGACATATGCGACCGTCCTCAAGGACCCAGACTTTGGGGAGATCCTTGGAGACGGCGAGCAACCCCTGATCGGTCGGCACGTGTTTGCAATGGTGCAGTCGCTGCATAACGAAGCAGTCGAGGCTTTAGCCGCGGACGCCTTCGAGGTCGTGGTCATCGACGAGGTTCATCACGCGGCGGCACCAAGCTACCGCGCGTTGCTTGAGCACCTCCAACCGGTCGAGTTGCTCGGCCTGACGGCGACACCCGAACGCATGGACGGCGAGGACATCACGCGCTGGTTCGGTCACAGGACGGCTGTCGAGCTCCGATTGTGGGAGGCCATCGACGACGGCTACCTCGCGCCGTTTCAGTACTTTGGCGTCCATGACGGTGTCGACCTCTCGTCGTTGGAGTGGCGGCGCGGCGGCTATGTCAGAGAAGACCTCGAGCGCGTCTTTATCACTGGGGATGACGCTCGCGTCGTGCGATTGCTACGAGCGCTCGACCGGATCCTCCTTGACCCTAGTCAGATGCGCGCGCTGGCCTTTTGTGTCTCCGTCGACCACGCGAAATACATGGCTCATGCCTTCAGCAGCCGCAACCTTCCTAGCGCGGCGCTGTGGGGCGACACGGACAGCGCTGAGCGCGACTTGATCCTCAGACGCTTGGAGCAGGGCGAGCTCCGGTGCGTGTTCAGCGTCGACGTGCTCGGTGAGGGCGTCGATGTTCCGTCGGTCGATACGGTCCTCCTCCTGCGGCCAACCCAATCGGCCACAGTCTTGACGCAGCAGATCGGTCGTGGTCTGCGGGAACACCAGAGCAAAACGACCCTGACGGTTGTCGACCTGATAGGTCAGCAACATCGCCGCTTCCGTTTCGACACGAAGCTTCGGGCCCTCATCGACTCCCACAACGGTCGACTTGTCGATCAGGTGGAGCAGGACTTCCCCTACCTTCCGGCCGGCTGCGAGATCAAGCTCGACCGCCAGAGCCGCGACGTCGTGCTCGCCAGCCTTCGCGCCGCCGCGGGCGCCGGGAATTGGTCGGTGCTCGTCGACGATCTGCGGCGCCTTGGCGATGTGTCACTGAAGGCCTTCCTTGATGACACCGAACGCAGTCTCGGCGACCTCTACCGAGCCCGGGATCGTACCTGGACCAGGCTCCGGCGCGACGCAGGTCTGCGCGTTTCAACCGGCGATCACTACGAGGCCACGGTCCTGCGCGCGATCCATCGGCTCCTGCACCTAGACGATGCCGCTCGGGTGGACGCCTATCGTCGACTGCTGGGCGTCCCGGACGTCCCGACGCAGCTATCGGAACGTGACCGGCGTCTGTTGAGCATGCTTGCGATCGGCATCTTCGGCCGGCGCCACGGGTTCGTAACCCTCGAGGCGGCGTTGGAAGCCATGTGGAGCAACGCAGCCGCACGGGACGAACTCCTCCAGGTCCTAGCGATACTTGGAGACGAAGCCGACGCTGCGACCCAGGCGTTTGGGTTCGGGCCTCTTCAGATCCACGCGCGATACACGCGAGGCGAAGCGCTCCTCGGCCTCGGCGACGGCACCTTTGAAAAGCCGCCCACTGCTCGCGAGGGCGTTCGCTGGCTCAGCAACATCAGGACCGACGTTCTGTTTGTAACGCTTCGCAAGAGCGAGAGAAGGTACTCACCATCGACCCGTTACCGTGACTACGCGCTTTCGTCTCGCCTCTTCCATTGGGAATCACAGAGCACGACGAGCGCCGACAGCCCCACCGGCCGTCGCTACCGCCAGCAGCGCGAAGCCGGCACGACTGTCCTGCTATTCGTACGCGAGAGCCCCACGCTCGCCAACGGCGCAGGAGCGCCTTTCACGCTGCTCGGACCGGCGACATTCGTGGAAGATCGTGGCGAGCGGCCAATTCAGATCACCTGGCGGTTGCACACGGCGATGCCCGAGTCGCTACTTGAAGTCGCGCGACTCGTCTCGGCGTGACCCGTGTCCAAAGACGTCGCCGGGACGCTGTCTCCGGCAAAACGGGAATGTCTCTATAACCGGAAGGTCGCGGGTTCCAGTCCCACCCCTACTATTCACTAACCGGCGGTCACGGTCTCCTGCGCGTATCCCGAGGAGTGCGAGCCTGCACTGGACACGGCGGTGATCACGTCGCTGCCGGGCGGTGTCGGCACGGCCGCTGAGAATTGGCCGTTGGGCGCAGAGGTCTGAACGACGGTGGTGCTGTCGGTTGCGGATCCCGTCTGGGCGGTAGAGATCACGACCTGGGCACCCGGGGCGGTGGTGCCGGTAACGGTTGTCGAGCCGCTCAAGGTCGCGCCGCTCGTTGGAGAGCTGATCGTGACGGGAACGTTCGTTGGCGGGCCATTGGTGAGGTAGCGGTTCTTCGTGATCGCAGGTTGGTCTGTCAGCGTGCCGGTCTGCAGATCTCGGATCAGCCGCACGTACTGGCCCTCGGCCCAGATGAGCGGTGTCGCCGAGCCTGCGGCCTTGCCGTCGATGAATCCGATCGAGGCAGTGGCCGGGTTCGCGCCGTACGGCGCGGCAGGGATGTCCGGATCCTCCCAGACCTGCTCGGGCATGAGGCCGATGCCCCACGACATGTGTTCCATCGTGGCTGCCAGGCTGTTGGCACCAGCGCGGTTGCCGGTCTGCAGCTCCTGCTCGGCGCGCTCGCCGTCGAGGATCGGCCACAGGTGGCCGGAGCCGACGCCGTTGTAGGAGGGGGCGCCGCTGGGCGAGCAGTTGGTCGGGTCCGGCTCGTAGCAATCGCCGTAGCCGTCGGTCGAGCCGTCGGCCTGGACCCCGTAGCGATGCCAACCGGGGCCTGACGGCGTCTGGCGCTCGAGGATTGAGTCGACGACCTTGAGCGAAGCGGTGACGTCGGGGTCGCTCGCCGGCAGCTCGCCGAGCCTGGTCAGCTCGAGGAAGCCGGCGTCCACGACGCTGCGCTGATCGACGTTGTTCAGGCTGCCGTTGTTGAGGTTGTAGGTCTCGGCGGCGTTGGGGTCGCCGGTCGGCGAGAGACGGATGAAGTAGCGATGGTCGCCATACGGACCTGTGTCGGTGACAGTCCAGGACTTCACGTTGCGCTGGTAGTCGTCGGCGGTCGCCTGGTAGAGCAGCGCGCGCGTGGGATCGCCGGCTGCTTGGGCGAGATGGGCGGCGGCGCTCAGCCCGGCGATCTCAGCCGCGATCGTCGACGGCGAGTATGCGATGTGCTCCTCCCAGCGGTCCTCGCCATAGGCGGGTCCGTGGGCGACGATGAAGTCAGCGTCGGGCCGGAGGTGCTGCTCGTAGAAGGACTTATCGCCCGCGAAGCCCGCGTCCCACGCCATCAGTAGCGGGTAGGCGTCCTCATCTATCTCGTAAAGGCCGTACGTGTCCGGAGCGACTGATCCGTCGAGTTCGGAGTCGCGCGGGAAGCTCCCGTCTGGCTGCTGTGCGCGGTCGAACAGGAAGTCGACCATCTGTCGGGCGCTGGTCAGGTCGCCGTCGGCGAGCAGCCCGGTGAACGTCTCGTAGCTGTCGCGAGCGAACACCGAGCGGTACGTGTAGCCGGCGTGCGTGGTGACGGCCAGCATCGACTGTCCCCATGGGTCGGCCGGTGCGGCCACGAACGCGCCCAGATTGGTCTTGTCCTCATCGGACTTGATTACGTTCGCCGCCAGCCAGTAGGAGGAGGCCTCTACTCGCGGAGGGCTGTGCAGAGTTGCGTCGTAGGCGTGCCAACCGTCCACGTAGGCCTTGAGCGTCGAGCTATATGGCGTGGTCGCGCTCCGCTCCGCTGTGGCGATAGCTTCCTTCGCCGTCGGAGCAAACCCGAGCGCGAGCGTGAACGGGCGCGCGGGGGCGGAGATCTGTGCTGTCTGCACGACGTTCCCATCCGTCGCTGAGTCGTAGACGTACCGCAGCCGGTGATACGCATCGAGCTGCGTCAGGCCGTCACTCGGTGTCCCGACGAAGCCACTCGACGCGCGCTCGAACCGCCGGTCGGCGGTCAGCGCGCCTACGACCTGCGCGGCCCAGGGGCCCGTAGGCGTAATCGTGTCGGAAGACACTAAAGCGCCCGTGGCTGGATCGATGACCGCGTTGTTGGGTAGCGCGTTGGTCTTTCCGCCTCCGCCGGTGTTGTCGATCTGCGCGTCGTAGCGGACATAGACCTTCAGGCGGTGGAGGGCCACGGTCGCCGTGCCCGGGAGCGGCTCGAGCGTCGTGTGCATGACCACACTGTCGCGGGCCGGGTCCGTCAGGTAGTCCGTGACGAGGGCAAAGCCATGTTTCGGATCGCGGCTGGTCACCTGGCAGACCATCCCGCTGCGGTCGGGCGAGCTGACCGTGTAGGTCATGTCACGCTGCTGCATGTCGGTGAACGACCGCCCGTCGGTGACGATGTACTGCAACGTGTTGACGTTGCTGTTTTCGATCGTCGGGCTGAACGTGTCCGAGAGGACGCCGTCGGCGACCGTGAACCAGACCTTCGAGGTCGTGTTGCGCGCGGTTCCGAAGCAGTCCTTGCGGGCCAGGTCAAGATATGACTGAGCGCCCGGGCCGTCTGGCGCGGTGGCGCTTCGCGTCGACGCGACCGACTCCGTGGCCACGAGGACGCCCGTCGTAAGTGCGACTGCGGCCGCCGCGAGGACGCGGGCGCCGATGATCGTTGCTGGCCGCATGTGGATTACCTCCCCTGTCGCGACTACGGTCGCGCTTACCCAAGCCAACCCGAAGTGAAACCGCGCCGAGAAGGGATCCCAGCCTTCTCCACTGCGCCCCTTCACGCTCTCCGGACCTCTAACGAAGCGCATGTCCTCCAAGCCTGCGCCCGGATCCTCGCGTGCGGCGAGCCAGAAGTGGTTTGCGGAAAGCCGCACATCTCCCGAAACCTCGCAGCACGTCATCGTCGGATCCGCCCAACACCGCGACGCGTTACCCCGGATCTCGGTGGCTTGCTACCGCAAGAGCGGCCGCGCGAGGCCGATGCTGGCGCGCGGTGTCCGGTGACGCGGAGCGGCCACGACCTCGGGGGAGTCCGGATCCGAGCGGACTGCTGGAAGCAGGACAAACCCGTTCACGCCGGGCCCGTCTCTCCGGGGCACCGTGGGCTGTGGTGCCGTTACGTGATGCTGCTGGGCGCAGCCGGCGCCGACTACGATCCGTCGACTCATGTCGTGGTTGCCGCGTCAGGGTAAGGAGGGATCCCACGGACAGCGATTCAGCCGACCAGCGGCGCGATGAAACGCCTGCCGAGCGTCTCGATCGAAACACGATCGAGCTGCTGAACGAGCTGCGCGTTGCCGCCACGGGCATTCAGGTGCTGTTCGCGTTCCTGTTGGTCGTGCCGTTTTACTCCACCTTCAAGGACCTCTCGTCGTTCGAGCGCGACGTCTACTTCGTGACGCTGATATGCATCGCGACGTCCGCGATGCTGCTGATCGCGCCGTCGATCCACCACCGGCTCCTGTTCCATCAACGTCAGAGGGAATACCTTGTGCGAACGGGAAACCAGCTCGCGATCGTCGCGTCGATATTCCTCAGCTTCGGCCTGACGGGCATCCTGGTACTGATCTCGGACGTTGTGTTCGGCGGCGCGGTCACGCCCATCGTCGGGGTCATCGCCGGCGGCTCGATTGCAACCCTCTGGTTCGTCGTGCCGCTGAACCGTCGGCGCCACGTGTAGTCGCATGGCTCGAGCGCCACGAGCGCCTGCGCGACCGCTCAGGAGCGGGGCAACCGCTCCGATCCGTCTTCCGCTGGTGTGACGGTGAGTCTGATCGTCTCCGCCACCGCGGCTGGATCATCGAAGAAGGGGACGTGCCCGGCGCCGAGCGTCACGTGCCTCGCCCAGGGCAGGCGCTCACGCGCCCGCGGCGCCTGGCGGGAGTAGATCAGCAAGCGATCGTACTTCCCCCACGCAATGGTTACGGGCATCCCGCGGAGCTCCGCGCCACCTGTGAAGTTGTAACCGTCGAAGGCGGCCAGCGTCTCGGCAAATGCCGGCGCGGCCCACGCGTCGTCGAGCGTGGACACAGCCTCGTCCGCGGGTATCCGGGTGGGCCACCCGAAGATCTGCTTGAACAGAATCGCGCGTCCCAAGCGGGTCGCGGCCAAAGCGCGAACCGCCGATCGCAGCGGGCCCGGGACGGACCCGAGAATGTCGAGTGAGAGCTGGGCAAATCGGCGCTCCCGAGGCGTCCAGAACCCGGCCGGGGAGAACGCGGTGACCGAGCTCACGGCTTGCCGCCGCGCGAGTTCGAGCGCGATCGCGCCGCCCATCGAGTTGCCGGCGACGTGCGGGCGCTCGACGCTGAGCTCCGAGAAGAAGGCCGCGAACGCGTCGACGTAAGCCCCGACCGTCGGTTCGACGCCGGCGGGGAGCGGCGGGGAGCGACCGAAGCCGGGCGAATCGCACGCGATCACATCGAAGCGCGAGACGAGGTGCGGGATCACCGGTCGCCAGGCCTGCCAGTGATGGGCGATGCCGTGGATCAGCACGATCGGGGGTCCGGCGCCCGCTCGGTGGTAATTGATCGTCACGCCGACACGCGGCCGCGGATCAGGTCGGCCGCCTTCTCGGCGATCATGATCGTGGGGGCGTTGGTGTTGCCGCCCGGAATGATCGGCATGATCGAGGCGTCGGCCACTCGCAGGCCCTCGATGCCGTGGACGCGCAGCTGGGAGTCGACGACAGCAGCCTCGTGGGTGTCGCTCATGCGGCAGGTGCCCACCGGGTGGTAGATCAGCATCAGGCGGCGGCGCAGATCGGCGGCAAGGTCCTCGTCGTCAACCGCGTGAGAGCCGGGCTTGAGTTCCTTGACGATGATCTCGTTGAGCGGGCTTTGGCTGGCGATTTCGCGCGCTAGGCGCACGCCGGCGATGAGCGAGGCGAGGTCGTCGACCGGCGCGAGGGAATTGGTGATGATTCTCGGCTTGTCGGCCGGATCCGCCGAGCCAAGCCAGATCTGACCGCGCGCCTGCGGGGAGACGAGCACGGGGCCGATCGCGATGCAGTGGCCGTCGTACTCCTCCGCGCCGTGGTCGTCGAAGTAGGCCGCCCCCATGTGGAACTGGATGTCGGCCGCAGGCAGCCCGGCGCGCGTGCGCACGAACGCGACAACCTCGGCCACGGTTGAGGTGAGCGGTCCCGTGCGGCGAAGGAGCCATTCGGCGAGAGGCTTGGGCTTGTCGGCTCCGTAGAGCGTTCGCTGATCGCTGACCTCCCACAGGATCGTCACGAACGGGTGGTCCTGGAGATTGTGACCGACACCCGGAAGGTCGTGGCGGACGGGCACGCCAACCTGCCTCAGTTCGTCCGCCGGTCCGATCCCGGACAGCAGCAGCAACTGGGGGGAGCCGATCGATCCAGCACACAGGACAACCTCGCGCTCGGCGCGCACGACCTCGCTGCCGCCGCGGAGGCGGGCAAGGCGCACACCGACGGCGCGGTCGCCTTCGAGTTCCACTCCGAGGACCGTGGCCTTGGTGCGCACGTCGAGGTTGGGCCTGCGTAACACCGGCCGCAGAAACGCGTCGGCGCTACTCCAACGGCGGCCGTGCCGCTGCGTGACCTGGAACATCGATGCGCCGTCCTGCTCGGGCCCGTTGTAGTCGGCCACGGGCGGGATGCCCGCCGCGGCGCACGCCTCGAGGAGGGTCCTGTCGATCGGGCGCGGTGAGCGCTGTTCGCTGACTCGCAGCGGCCCGCCGGCACCGTGGAACTCCGACGCGCCGCGGACGTTGTCTTCCGACTTCTTGAAGTATGGGAGCACGTCGGCGTAGCTCCACCCCGGCGCGCCCTGCGCCGCCCAGCCGTCGTAATCCAGCGGTCGCCCGCGGACGTACAGCATCGCGTTCATCGAGCTCGAGCCGCCAAGCGACTTGCCGCGTGCGATGTACAGCCGCCGGTCATCGGCGTGGGGCTCGGGCTCGGTCATGAAGTCCCAGTCGAGCTTGGTGTGGAACTGGTTGGGGAAGGCGGCGGGGATCTTGATGTTCGGGGAGCGGTCCTTACCCCCGGCCTCGATCAAAAGGACACGGGTGCTGGGATCCTCGGACAGGCGGCTCGCCACCACGCACCCAGCGGAGCCCGCACCGACGATCACGTAGTCGTATGTGTCAGGCATTGACCCGTGGCGGCTGTTCGACGGGGCGGTATTCGGCGGGGTCGAGCTCGCGCGTGCGCTGCATGTACTCCCGCATGTAACCAGGCCAGTTGGCCACGATCCGGCCACGGTCGTCTCGGTACCAGGAGTCACACCGTGTCCAGGCCGTCCCCGCGAAGGCTGACTGGACCGCGCGGTCGCTTGCCGCCTCGACCTCCGGCCGCACCTCAATCGGGCTCCCACCGCGCGACTGAATCAGCTGAAGCGCCTGTCGTATGTAAGACGCCTGGGCCTCGTGGTAGAAGATGATCGAGCCGCCGGACGTATTCGTGTTAGGCCCGTACATGACGAACATCGATGGGAACCCCGGCACAGTCATCCCGAGGTGGGCGTGCGCGCCCCCAGCCCACGCCTGGCGCAGATCGAGGCCCCCGACGCCGGTGATCTGCATCGGGAACATGAACTCCGTGGCCTTGAAGCCCGTGCCCCAAATCACACAGTCGACCTCGCGCAGGCGCTCATCCGCGGTGACGATGCCGGCGGTCGTCATGCGGCGAATCGGGTCAGTCACCAGTTCGACGTTGGGACGTGCCAGCGCCGGCAAGAAGTAAGAGCTGAACAGGACTCGCTTGCAGCCGAAGGTGTAATCCGGCCATACCTTGCGACGCAGCTCTCGGTCGCGCAACTGCCAGCGCATGAACAGCGCTGAGCGCAGATGGAGCAGCCGGCCGACTGTGCGGGGATGGCGTATCGCCAGCTTCTGCACCTGGCCGGCGATCTCGGGGACGAACTGCACGGCGCTGGCGCCGGTGCCGACCACCGCGACCCGCTTGCCGGTCAGGTCATAGCCGTGATCCCACTCAGCCGAGTGGAAGGTATGCCCGGCAAACGTCCCGGCACCCTCGATGTGCGGGACCGACGGTTTGTGGAGCTGGCCGGTGGCGATCACGATCGCGTCCGACTCATGCACGTCGCCCCGCTCGGTCGTGACGTGCCATTGACAGGCGGTGTCGTCCCAGCGGCACACCGAGACCGGACTGCCGGTCACGATCAGGCGATGCACCCCGAGGTCGTGGGCGACCTCGTGCACGTAGTCGAGTATCTCACGCTGGGGCGAGCACAGCCTCGACCAGTCGCGTCGCTGGGCATAGGAGAACGAGTACAGGTGACTCGGGACGTCGCACGCAGCGCCGGGATAGCTGTTGTGGAACCACGTGCCGCCGAAATCGGGCGCCTTCTCGAGGATCGTCACGTCGGTGATTCCGTTCCGCGCCAGTTCGACCGCGGCCGCGATCCCGCCGAATCCTGCCCCGATGATGAGCACCTTCATGAGCTGGGGAGACGATAACTGGAGCGCGAGGCATAGGGGCACCAGCTTCGCGGGGGCCAAGTGCCGGACAGGCGCGACAGAGCACCGTCGCCGAGCGGCCCGCAATCCCCAATCATCTGGATCGGGTGATGTCCGCGCGCCCGGTCCTGCGAGTCTGGCGTCGAAGCTTAATCTTGTCGACATCCACCGTGAAATCGAGGTCCCGTGAGCAAGCCGTTCAAGGGCATCATCAACGTTGACATCCGTGACTCAGAGCCTGACTGGACACCGTTTGAGCCGCCGAAGGCTCCCGATGGTGCGCCGAGCGTGCTGTACATCGTGCTGGACGACGTCGGCTTCTCGGCGATCGGGTGCTACGGCGGTCCTGTCGAGACGCCCAACATAGACAGAATCGCGGCGCAGGGCTTGCGGTACACGCAATGGCACACGACGGCGCTGTGCTCGCCGACGCGGTCCTGCCTGCTCACGGGGCGCAACCACACGCGCAACAGCATGGCCTGCATCACCGAGGCCGCGATCGGGTTCCCGAACGCGAGCGGGATGATTCCGCCGGAGAACGGGATGCTGCCCGAGATCCTCGGCGAGCTCGGCTGGAACACGTACATGACCGGGAAGTGGCATCTCTGTCCGACCGATGAGATGCATCTGGCCTCGACCCGGCGCAACTGGCCCGGGGGACGGGGGTTCGAGCGCTTCTACGGGTTCCTCGGCGCCGAAACCGACCAGTGGCATCCCGACCTGATTTACGACAACCATCCGGTCGAGCCGCCGGCCCAGCCGGAGGATGGCTACCACCTGACCGAGGATCTCACCGACAAGGCGCTCGAATTCATCAAGGACGCGAAAGCGGTCGCTCCGGACAAGCCGTTCTGCCTGTACTACGCGCCGGGCGCCTGCCACGCGCCGCACCAGGCGCCGCGAGAGTGGATCGACAAGTACAAGGGACGATTCGACGCGGGCTACGAGGCGATGCGCGAGCAGACGATCGCGCGCCAGAAGCAGCTCGGGATCGTCCCGGAGGACACACAGCTTCCTCCGATCAACCCGATCGGCACCCCCCAGACGCGTACCGGCCCGGACGGCCAGCCGTTCCCCGCGGTCGACACCACGCGGCCGTGGGATTCGCTGTCCGCCGACGAGAAGCGGCTGTTCTCGCGCATGGCCGAGGTCTACGCCGGGTTCCTCGCCCACGCGGATCACCAGATCGGTCGACTCCTCGCCTACCTCGAGGAGACCGAGCAGCTCGAGAACACGCTGATCGTGCTCGTGTCCGACAACGGTGCCAGCGGCGAGGGCGGCCCCAACGGCTCGGTCAACGAGAACAAGTTCTTCAACGGGGTCCCCGACGACGTCGAGGCCAACCTCGCGCTGCTCGACGATCTCGGAAGCCCCAAGACCTACAACCATTACCCGAACGGCTGGGCGATGGCGTTCAACACGCCGTTCAAGATGTGGAAGCGCTACGAGTTCAACGGAGGCACCAGCGACCCGTGCATCATCTCGTGGCCCAAGGCGATCACCTCGAAGGGCGAGATCCGCCACCAGTACCACCACGCGATCGACATCGTGCCGACGGTCCTCGACTGCCTTGGCGTGCAGACGCCCGAGACGATCAAGGGCCACGTGCAGAGCAACTTCGACGGGACGAGCATGCGTTACAGCTTCAACGACGGGGACGCGCCGGGTGCTCGCAAGACGCAGTTCTATTCGATGCTCGGGTCGCGGGCGATCTGGCACAACGGCTGGAAGGCGGTCAGCACCCATCCGACGATCAGCGGGTGGAGCCACTTCAACGACGACACTTGGGAGCTCTACCACGTCGACGAGGACCGAGCGGAGCGGCACGACCTCGCCGCCCAACAGCCGGACAAGCTGCGAGAACTCATCAACCTGTGGTTCACAGAGGCCGGCGCCAATGGGGCGTTCCCGCTCGATGACCGCTCCGCGATCGAGATCCTCAACACGCCGCGGCCGCAGCTCACCAGCCCGCGCGACCGCTACCGGTACTTCCCCGGCGTCGCCGGCGTGCCGGAGGCGCAGTCGGTCAACATCCGCAACCGCGATTACATCGTCGGTGCGGTCCTCGACATTCCGGCTGCGGGCGCGAGCGGGGTGCTGTTCGCTCAGGGCTCACACTTCGGCGGCCACGCCCTGTACATCAAGGACGACCGGCTGCACTACGTCTACAACTTCGTCGGCATGCTCGAACAACAAGTCGTCGCGACCGAAGACATCCCCACCGGTGAGAACCTGATCTTGTCGGCATCGTTCGAGAAGGACGGTGAGGACCCACCCGGCGTCTCGACCGGAATCGTGTCCCTGTTCCACGGCGAGGAGAAAGTCGGCGAGGGACGGATCAAAACGCAGCCCTCGGCTTTTGGGCTGTCCGGGACCGACCTGACCGTCGGGCGCGCGATCAGCAACATCACCGACGATTACCCCGGGGAACGGCCGTGGTCGTTCACCGGAGGCACGATCAGGGCGGTCGCCGTCGACGTCAGCGGCGACCCCTACGTCGACCTTGAACGCGCCGCCGCCGCGATGATCGCCCGCGAGTAGCCGGCTCGACTCTCAAGCGTCGTGTCGTAGGCCGGGATCCAGATCCTCGAGCCGGAGCTCGAGCGGTTTCACGGGGACCAGCGTCGCCACCGATACGTGTGGCCAGAAAAGGTTGTCGAAGGCGAGCGTCACCGACTGCGCGTACTGGATCTGGGTCGAGAACACTTCGACCTGACGAGATTCGTGCGTGGTTACCGGCGGTCGCACCGAGAACGTGGGCGCGGGCTGCCCGGGCCGGATGCCCTCGGGCCGGAGCGTGATCGGCTCTCCGGGAGCTTCGACGGGTGGAAGGATGACCGTGTGCGCGACCCGCTCGATCCAGAAGGTCGCGCCCATCCCCAGCGTCTGGGAATTCTGCCCCCGTGGATACACGGCCGACGTGTTGCCGGAGTTGCCCCACAGGAACGCGATGTTCTCGATCCCTCCGCCGAACAGCGGGGCGTACGGAGCCGACGAGATGTCGATCTCGGTCGTGTGCACGATGTTCTGGTTCGCGATCGCGTTCTGGAGGACGGTCGCCGGGTTGGCGATCATCTCCGCCGTTATCGTCCCGGCCGCAAGGAAGGGCGTTAGATCCTGCGGGATCCGCGCGGTGTTTGGGTTGTACGCCTCCATGGAGAGCTGCGGCGCCGGATGGATGCCGGAAACGGGTGTCGCTTGGAACGGCGTGATGTCCATGGACGGGAACGTTGGCGGCCGGTCGAACGTCTTGAACGTCCCCTGGGCGTTGATCGTGGTGCCGTGCGGAACCGATCCCATCCGCACGAGGGTCACGCCCTCCTCGGGGTCGGTCGTCGCCGGGACGATCATCCAGAGCCCCGGCTCGAAATGGATCCCAATCGGGTTGCCGGTCGTGACGTCCTCGACCGACTGCGCGTAAGGCACGCCGTTCAGCTTCGCGTCCGCGGTTACGGCGCCCCGGTCCGGGACGAGGCCGAGCGGCGCCGAGAATGACAGCGTCTCCTTAGTCAGGTTCAGCTCGAGCACGTTGTTCACAGCCCCCTGGACCGGGTTTGTGAACGGTGTCGGAGTGTCGGGGCTGTTTGGGCGGAAGATGGTGTTGAAGCCGTTACCGCCCCAGGTGCCGGTGAACGCCGCGAGTGGACCGAGCGGAGGATCCGGCAGCCGCGGGTGTCCGAGCTCGGACGGCACCTCGTTGAAGCGAAAGCCACGAGGCATCGAGACCACCGGCTTGAGGTCGACTCGCGGATCCAACGGCACAACCTCGGGTGGCGTCAGGCCGACTTCCATTCCGCTCTCCTCGTGGTCGGTTACCGATATGAGCAGCCCGGGCGAGCCGCTGATACCGCGAATCTCTTCCAGGCGAGGAGTTACGCGTCGAAGTTGGCGCAGAGTTGGCACGACTATGTCTTGTTCCGTTGCAGGCGTCAGGTGCAAGCTTCGGACATGGCAACTCTGGCTCAGAAGATCGAGGCCGAGACGAAGATGCGGGAGCTGCTCGAGGACTCCGGGCTACCCCAACCCGATCACGTCGAGTACGGCTTCACCTGCATCCGGCTGTTCTTCGAGGAGACCAAGACCGTGGTCGTGATCGACATCGATCAGCCCGATCAGTTCGAGGATGACGGCGCGGACTTCGAGACCGATGTCGCGGACTTCGAGACCACGTCGCCGACGGACCTCGAGCCGACGTGGCCGACGTGGAAAGGAGTCGCCGGGGTCGGCGCTTGGGTTAGAGTGCGGCCGTGTCCGCCGAGCTGATGGGAAAGGACGTGACCGAGCAGGCCGCTCTTGTGCGCAGCGGCGAGGTCTCGGCGCTCGAGCTGGTCGATGCCGCGATCGCGTGTCTGGAGAGTGCGCCGGAGCTCAACATCCTCGTCGACGAACAGTTCGAGGAGGCTCGCGAGGCGGCCGCTGGTCCGCTGCCGGACGGCCCGCTGGCGGGCGTCCCGTTCCTGCTCAAGGACCTCGGTGAGCCGCAGGCGGGCAGGCCCGAGCGGATGGGCTCCCGCGCCTTGCGCAATCACGTGGCCAGCGAGACGGCATGGACGGTGGAGCGCTATCTCGCCGCCGGTCTGATCATCTGCGGTCGCACGAACACGCCCGAGTTCGGCAATCACTGCGCCACCGAGCCGGCGCTGTCGGGGCCGACCCTGAATCCGTGGAACCACGCGGTGTCCCCCGGCGGTTCGAGCGGGGGATCCGCTGCCGCGGTGGCCGCTCGGCTGATCGGCGCCGCCTCGGGCGGGGACGGGACGGGGTCGATCCGGATGCCGTCGTCGTGCTGCGGGCTGGTGGGACTCAAGCCACGTCGCGGACGCAGCACGCTCGGCCCGATGTCCGGCCAGCTGCTCGACGGCCTGGTCAACAAGCACGCGCTCACCCGGACCGTGCGCGACACCGCCCTGTTACTCGACGTCGTGGCCGCTCCCGGGACGGGCGACCCCTACACGGCGCCGCCGCCGCAGCGCCCGTTCGTCAACGAGGTCGGTGCCGACCCGGGCAGGCTGCGGTTCATGCACGCCGAGGGCCCGCCGTTTCCGGGCGAGGTCGATCCGCGGGTCCAGGAGGTCGCCGACCGCGCCGCGCGGGCACTCGAGGAGCTCGGTCACGATGTGCAGCCGGGGGCCCCTGAGTTCGATCCGGAGGTGGTGCGCCGCTCGATCTCGATATTCCACGCCATCGATAACGCCGCGACCTTCGGGTGGCTGACCGAGGAACTGGGGCGTCCTCCGGCGGAGGACGAGCTCGAGCCGGTCACCTGGGACATGCTGCGCGAAGGTCTCGAGCTGAGCGCCGTCGACCACGCGGCGGCGATCGACAATCTCCACGCCCAGACGCGCCGGGCCGCCGTTGCCTTCGAGGACAGCGACGTGCTGCTGGCCCCAACGCTCAATGTGCTTCCACCACCGCCGGGATCGCTATCGGTGTCGCGCGGCACGGTCGATGCGTTCTTCGACGTCGAGTTCTCCATGACCGGCTGGACCGCGGTGGCGAATGCCACCGGGTGGGCGGCGATCACGCTGCCGATCGGTGAGGTCGACGGCCTGCCGGTCGGGGTGCAGCTGCTCGCGCCCGACGAGGCGGTGCTGCTCCGGGTGGCCGCGCAGCTCGAGCAGGCGCTGCCGTGGGCTGACCGCCGTCCGCCCGCCTACGCCTGAGTCCGCTCGCGTACGCCTGATCGCTCGCGCTCGCGAGATCCGACAGCGGTACGCGAGCTCAGCGGACCTCGACCGCCGAGGCCACCAAGGCGGCGGTCTTCGGCTCCGCTTTCGCGCGCACCACGATCCGCACCCGATCACCGCGGAACAGGTCGTGTGAGTGCTCGAACGCGACGCCGTCCGAGTCCCAGGTGGTGCGCGTGATCGCCACCAGCGAAGCACCCTCGGGCACCCCGAGCAGCCTCGCCTCGGACGGTCCGGCGCTGATCACCTCGATCCGCTCCTCGGCCTCGCCGGCCTCGACGCCGTACTCGGTGGTGAACAGCTCATACAGGGAGCCGCTCAGCGAGCGGTCCAGGAGATCCGGGAAACGGCTGGCCGGAAAGGTCGCGCGCTCGAGCGAGATCGGCTCGCCATCGGCCAGGCGCACGCGCACGACCTCGTGCGCGAGCTCGTCTGGCCCCAGGCCGAGGGCAGCCGCCAGCTCGCCGTCGGATCCGATCATCCCGGTCGAGATCACCCGAGCGTCGGACTGAAATCCCGACCGGCGCAGGTATGCGGGCAGGCTCGCCAGACTCGTGAGATCCCTTTCCACCTTGCGCTCGGCGACGAAGATGCCGCCCGTGCGTCCGCGCGCGCGCCGGATCGCGCCGCTGCGAGCGAGGTCGTCGAGTGCGGCGCGCACCGTCGTGCGTGAGACGCCGAACCGCTCGGCTATCTCCCGCTCGGCGCCGAGCCGCTGCCCGGGGGAGAGCCTGCCGGAGGAAATCTCGCCCAGCAACTGATCCCGCAGTTCAGCCGCTGCCGGGCCAAGCGAGAGCGGAAGCTGCGAGCCTCGGAAGCTCGCGGCCATCCGCTACTGGGCCTCGAGTGCCAGGAGCGACTCGGGCAGGATCTGGCCCCCGTCGACGGCAATCGTCTGGCCGGTGATGTAGGCCGCCTCGTCGGTGGCGAGAAACAGGGCTACGTTGCCGACGTCCTCGGCGGTTCCGAGCTTCCCCATCGGGATCGAGGACTCCATCTTCTCGCGGTACTCCGGCCCGAGCTCGGTCAATCCCTCGCTCACGACGTTGCCCGGCAGCACGGCATTCACCGTGATCGCGCTGCGGGCCAGCTCGATCGCCGCGGTGCGCATGAAGCCGAGCTGCGCCGCCTTCGTCGCTCCGTAGTGCGACCAGCCGGGAAAGCCGGTGATCGGCCCGGTGATCGAGGAGGTGATGATCACCCGTCCGTGCCCGCTCGCGGCCAGCGCGGGCAGGGCCGCCTTCACCGCCAGCATCGTGCCTTTGATGTTGGTGGCGAAGATCGAGTCGATGTCCTGCTCGGTCATGTTCTCGAGTCTGGCGTCGGGGAACACCCCGGCGTTGGCACACAGCACGTCGAGACCACCGAAGCGATCGACCGCCTCGGCCACCATCCGCTCGGTTTCCGCCGCGACCCCGACGTCCGCGCACACATACAAGACCTCTCCGCCGTTGGCACCCAGCTCGGCGGCGGCCTGCGCGCCGACGGCGCGGTCGCGACCGACGATCGTGACCCGGGCACCGGCCCCGAGGAATACCGCGGCGATGCCCTTGCCGATGCCTCTGCTTCCGCCGGTGACAAGAACGCTCCGGCCGGTAATGGGGGTGAACACGGGTGGACGCCTCCTAGCGGGTCGCGTGGGTCGATAGGTAGTTCTCGGCCAGCTCGCAGGTGACGTTGGTGTACGGGACGCCGAGCTCGGCCGCCTCCGGCGCGAACGTGTGGTGGGAGCCGATCCAGGCGACGATCAGCAATCGCCGCATCATCACGAACGTCTCCAGCTCGGCCTCGGCGGCCGGCTCAAGATCCGCCACCGAGCGATAGCCCTCGACCCAGGCCTCGCGCCACTCCGGTACGCGCGGGTCGTCCTCGATGAACGTGATCGTGGTTGCGAAGTCGTACACGTACCACGAGAATCCGCAGTCGTCGAAGTCGATGACGACGACTCGGTCGCCGTCGACCAGCAGGTTCGCGAGGCGGAAATCGGCGTGCACGAGTCCGAAGCGAGTCTCGTCCTGGCCGTAGCGCTCGAGCCGGGCCGCGATCGTCGCATCGAGTCGTTCGAGCAGCTGGAGCTCCTCGGGGCCGATGCCCAGTCCGTCCCGCCAGGGGCCCCAGTGGCCGAGCGGCCCGATCGAGTAGTCGTAGTCCCAGCGCGGCCGCGTGAAGTCGGCCGGCCTGCGCCACTGGCGAACGTGGCCGTGCATCCGCGCTGAGATCGAGCCGAGCGTCTTGAACTGACCGATCGCCGCCTGGCCGGCGTCGAGGTCAGGCGGTGTGCCCGGGAGCCAGTCGAACACGACCACGTTGCGTGCCGCGAGACCGGGTACCTCGACCGAGACCACACGGCGCCCGTCCGGGGCCCGCACGGCCGGCGGAGTCTCCACTACCGCGTCGTCGCGCAGCGCATCCAGCCAGTCGAGCTCGGATTCGATCTGGGCGACGTTCCGGTAGCCGGGGCGGTGCACCCGCAGCGCGAAGCCGCGCCCGCTCGAGGGTTCCTCGACGCGGTAAGTGTGGTTCTCCGAGACGTTGCACAGTGTGACCGTGCTATCCGGGTCGAGCCCGAATGGCTCAAGCGCTGCCCTCGCCAGCTCGTCGATGCGCTGCTGCTCCTCGATCATCTCCGCCCTCAGTGGTCGCGTCCGGTAACCGCCTCCAAAACCCGGACGATCTCTTCGCGAGCCTTGACGATATCCGAGGTGCTTCCGGCGAGGTAGACCCGCCCGGCGGCACCGATCATCGAGACGCTGACGAGCGTCAGCGTTGATGCGACCTGCTCGGCTGCGTTCGCCGCCACCGCGGCGAACAGCGCGGGCGCCATCTCGACCACCAGCAGCGTCTGGCCTGGAAGCACCATCGAGGCCTCGCGGACGCGGTTGAGGATCACCGCGTGCTGGTCGGTGATGTCCTCGATTACGTCCATGTAGAGAAGCCGCGGACGCAGGGTGTCCTGCGCGGTCGCGCCGATCCCGGCGAGGATCGCCGCGCCGGCGCGCTCGACGTGCTGCGGGTCCGGGGCATGGACCTCGAGCACCCCGAACTGGCGCTCCACGTAGTGGATTCCCGGCTCGACCTCCGGCACCGCCTTCAGCGCCAGGTCGATGATCCGCTCGATCGCGAGCGCCGGTGCGACCTCCACGATCAACGCATGTTCGCCCTCGATGGGCGGATAGCCGCGCGCCCGGGTCGGCGTGCCGAGGTAGGCCGCGAACTGCGCCTGCAGATCGGGGATCGGCAGATAGACCCGGAGCTCGACCGGAGTCTCGGGCGAAGCGGACATCGAGATCGATTAGCCGCTCGACGCCGAAGTGCTGGTCCACCTCGGCGTGCGGCCGCGGGATCACGTGCGCCGCGATCAGCTCGCCGACGGTCGACGCGGTCTCGGAGCCGGCCTCGGTTGCGGCCTTGACCGCGCCTACGTCACCGCGGACCACGACTGCGACCAGACCATCCCCGACCTCCTGCCGGGAGACGATCGTCACGTTCGCCGCCTTGACCATCGCGTCCGCGCCGGCCAGTGCGGCCACATAGCCCTTCGTCTCGATCATGCCGAGCGCTTCATTCATCTCGCTTTCTCCTTAGTTCTCGGTGTGGTTTTTCGGCTCGCCGCGGTCCGGTTCGGACGAGAGGTCGAGCGAGCCGATGATCAGTGCGTCGATCGGTGGGTGGTCGGCGCCGAGCCAGCTCGAGGCGACCGAGCCGGTGGCGATCAGGACTCGTTCTCCGATCCCGCTGCCGAGGACGTCGAAGGCCACGAGCGGCGAGCCGCCATCGGGCGCGACCTCGAGGAAGGCGCCGCGCGGGATCCCATCGACCCGCCGCGTCGACCACACCGATCCGGTCACGGTTCCCTTCAGCATTCCGGCGTCACCACCCGGTTCGTCATTTGCGCTCCCTCTCGATCTCGACACCGAGCGCGTGCGCCCGTTCGCGCGCCAGCGGGGTCAGCACCGTTCCCGGCGCCAGTACCAGTCGCGCCCCCGCGTCGGCCGCCTCACGGATCACGCGCTCGGTGACCGCGCCCTTGGCGATTCGCGTCACCGGACCCGCGGGAGCAGCAGCGCCCGCGGCCGGCGAGCCGGGGCGGGATCGCAGGGTGAAGCGCAACTTGCCGGTGTGGATCGCCAGCCGGTCGCGGGGGTTGGCGACGCGGCTGAGCAGCTGGCGGACGAACTGCATCAGATCGTCGTCGCTGTCGATCGTGACCGCCTCGACCCGCCCGTCGGCGCCGGGGTTCGCGCCGGCGCTGTGGCCGGGCGGGTCCGCGATGGCGTTGTTAGCGGGCGGGTTCGCGATCGCGCTGCGGGTCGGCGGGGTGGACGGGGGTGGGGTGGGGGCGGACGTGGGTCGCGCAGCAGCTCGCGGCGGCGGGGCCGGAGCCGGAGCCGGAGCCGGGGAGCCTTGCCCGGCGCCGGCGCCGGCGTGGCGCCTCCGGGACCGGGCTGACCGATGACCTCGCCGGGCGCTGCGGGGCGGTTCCACGTGGAGGGGCGAAGCACCGCCGGGGTCGGCGGCGCGGGGACCTGCGGGACCGGGCCTGGCGGCTGATCGACGATCGGCGTGCGCGCGCGGTGCGCACCGTTCCCGTTCCCGTTCCCGTGCCCAGCACCGTTGCCGCTGGCGTGAGCGACCCCGTTGCCATTCGCACCGCGCCCCGGCTCGGGCATGACGTCGCGGAGGATCCCTGGCACCAGTTCGCTGAGCACCTCGCGGGCCATCCGGCGCATCTCCCGGTCGCGCTCGGAGCCGCTCACAGCCGGCCTCCAAGGGCTGCGGTCGCCGCGTCCGCCGCTGTCCGCACGTCGGACTCCGACCCGGTCAGGTACACGCGACCCGTGGCACCGATCATCCGGTAGTCCACGACCTTGACCGCGGAGGCCTTCTCGGCTTCGTTGGTCGCGAGGATCGCGTACGAGGCGGGCTGCATCTCGAGCACGAACAGCGACTCGCCGGCGAGCGCCATCGAGCCGAGCTTGTTGCGGTTGATCAGAAACGCGTGCTGATGGTCCAGGCGAGAGACCAGCTTCGCGGCGAGGATCGTGGGTGGCGTCGCGTCGGACGGCACCGCGCCGAGTGAGTCGAGCACCGCCTGGCTGGCCGACTCCACCTCCGAGGTGGAGCGCGAGTGGAACTCCAGGTATCCGAACTGCCGCTCGACGACCAGGATTCCCGCCTGAGCCTTGGTGTGCTTGAGCACGACGTCGGTCAGCGGCTCGATATCGAGCCCGGGCGCGATCTCGATCACGCCGGCCGCCATCCCGGTTCGGGGCAGCCGCCCGCGAATCCAGGTGCCGAGGTAGCACATCGTCTGCGGCTGGAGTTGATCGATGAAGATCGCTGATCGGAGCTCGGCCATCGCTAACCCCGCACGACCTCGCGCAGCTCCGCGATGATCAGCTGGCGCAGCTCCTCGCGCGAGATCGCCTCCGCCGCTCTCCGGAGCCGCCGAAGCCGCCGAAGCCGTCAAGTCTCCCGCGACCGGGACCTGATCGGTCCCGCGGCCGGGAGCGCCGACCAGGGCTCGAAGCCCGGTGAAGTCGTCGAACCGCTCGCTGGGGTCGGACGCGTACGCGACCTGCGTCCACTGCACGAGGTGGTCGGGCTGCAGACTCTCGGTCAGAGAGGAGCGGCCGAAGAACCCCGTGCCCACGGTCATCGTCAGCGGCAGGTGGGTGTCGAGGCCGGCCGAGCCGGTGCTCCCCGGCGCATTCACGGTCACGCGCAGGACCTTCAGCGCGGCTCCGTAGGCGAGCACCGTCGCCGGAGTATGGGAGTGGATCACCGCGGAGTGTCCGGCGCCGCCGATGCGCAGCATCGCGCGGGCGGCGTCGATCCCGCGCTGTGCGTGGGGCACCCGGACCATCCCCAGCAGCGGAAACAGCTTCTCGTGCGCGAGCGGCTCCTCGGGCGCGATCATCTCGAACGGCGCCACGAGCACCCGCGTCTGCGAGGGGACGTTGATCTCGGCCGCGTGCGCAAGGGCGACCGCATCCTTGCCGGCCAGCGACACGTTGATCCGTCCCTCCGGGTAGCACGTGGCACGGATGCGGGACGTCTGCTCCTCGTCGAGGATCGCGGCTCCGGCGCTGCGCAGCTCCGAGCACAGCCGATCGGCGATCCCCTGCTCGGCGATCAGCGTTGATTCGTTGGTGCACAGGATCGAGTTGTCGAACGCCTTGGACTCGACCAGGCACCGGGCGGCGTGGCCGATATCGGCGCTCGCGTCGACGAACGCGGGCACGTTCCCGGGTCCGACCCCGAGCGCCGGGTTGCCGGAGTGGTACGCGGCTCTGACCACGGCGGTGCCGCCGGTGGCGACGATCACGTCGGTGCCGGGATCGGCCATCAGCGCCTCGATCAGCGGGATCGTGGGCTCCTCCACGATCTGGATGCAGCCGTCGGGCGCGCCGGCCGCCGACCGCCGCGTTCGCCATCACGGCAACCGCGTCGACCGAGACCTTCCTGGCCATCGGATGGGGGGAGACCACGACTGCGTTGCGCGTCATCAGCGCCAGCAGGACCTTGAAGTAGACGGTCGCGATCGGGTTGGTCGATGGCGTCAGCGCAAGGATCACACCGGCGGGCTTGGGCACCTGCACGATCCTGCGCTCGGGGTCGATCCGAACGCTCGCGTAGTCACGTGCGCCATAGCGCTCAACGAGGCCCCGGGAGCACGCCTCGTTCTTGATCCGCTTGTGCTCGACGACGCCCATGCCCGTCTCCTCGACCGTCTGCCGGGCAAATCTTTCGGCGTTTTGGAACCCGGCCTCGGCGACCGCATCGACGATATTGCGGATTTGGTCCGGTCGGTAGTCGGCGAACGCCGTCGCGGCCCAGCGCGCGCGCTGGAGCATCATCCGCGCGCGCGGGGCGCCCGGCGTCTCGGTGCGATACGCGTCCACGACACCGCCCTCGCGCGTGCTCATGCGCTCACCGCCATGGCTCCGCGACGCGCGCCGCCGCGGACCTCCGCATAGGAGAGCTCGAGCGCGACGCCGGTCCGGTCGAGCACCTCATCGACCAGGTCGGGGCCGAGCAGGATCCCGGGCTTGAACTGAAGGACGCGCGGATCGAGCGTGGAGAAGATCGCCCACACGCCGTGCTCGTAGAGATGGCGCATCACGATCTTCGCTCCCTCGGGATGGTCGAACTCGAGGCCGATCACGACGCCGTCCTGGCGGATCCCCACCAGCCAGTCCGGATACAGCTCCTGAAGCGCCCGGAGCCCGCGGCGGAAGCGGTCCGCGATGTAGTGCACCATCGAGCGCACCTCCGGACGGCCGCTGATCTCGAGCACCTTGAGCGCCACGATGCATCCGAGCTCGGCCCCGCCGCCGGTGGAGATATGGCCGAACCCGTCCTCACTCAGCCACTGCGAGCACTCCTCGGAGACGACCGTGCAGGCGATCGGGTACATCCCGCCGGTGATGCCCTTGCCGATCACCATGATGTCGGGCTCGATCCCGGCTTTGGCGACGGCCCACATCTCCCCGGTGCGCATCAGCCCGGTCTGCACCTCGTCAGCGATATACAGCGCGCCGTATTGCTCGCACAGGCGCTTGACCGCCTGCAGATAGCCGGGCTCGGGAAGCGGGAACCCGTACGTCGCCGGAATCGACTCGATGATCACCGCGGCGACGTCGTTGCCACGGAGCGCGTCCTCCATCGCGGTGAGGTCGTTGAATGGGACCTGCGCGAACTCGTCGGGACAGTCGGATAGGAACAGCGTCGAGAAGCGTTCATCGCCGGTCGCCAGCGCCAGTCCCGTGTGGCCGTGGTAGCCCTTGCGGATCGAGACGATCTTGCGTCGCTGGCGCGTGTGGCGCGCGGTCTTGATCGCGATGTCGGTGGCCTCGCCGCCGCCTGAGCCGTACACGACCCGGCTCATATTGGGCGGGCACGTCGCGACCAGCGCCTCGGCCAGGGCGGTTCGCGCCAGCGACGGGAAGTGGTGGTTGCCGATATCGAAGCGACCCATCGCCTGCTCGAGCGTCGCGATCAGCTCGGGATTGCGGTGGCCGAGATTGAAGGTGCCGCCGTTGAGATGCAGGTCGATCAGACGGCGCCCGGCCATGTCCCAGAACAGGTAGCCCTCGCGCCGATCGATCACCAGATCGATGCCGGCCTCCTGCCAGAAGCGCGTCTTGTCCGGGTTCCAGTACTCCTCGGAGCGCCGGAGGAAGTCCGCCTTGGAGTCGTAGGAGAAGAACCCGTAGTCGTACATGCGTGGCCCTTGGCGAGCGCCCGACAGCATACCATTTTGCCAGCATATGACAAGACCATTTCACGAAAAGATCACAATCGCCGGCGCGGGATTGCTTCGCGAACGAGCGGATCCGACCACAGCGCGCGCTACCGTAAGCGCCGGATGAGTGAGTCCGAGAGGTGAGTCGACCCGGCGAGCGGATGCGAGCGCGCGAAGCCGGGATCGTCATCGGCGAGGGAACGCCAGGTCCCAACAACGCGATCACCGACGTGGCCGGTGTGCGGGTTGGTCACACGACGGTGATCGAGGGTGAGGGCCCGCTCGAGGTCGGCACGGGCCCGATTCGCACCGGGGTGACGGTGATCCTGCCTCCGGGACCGCTGTGGAGGGAGCCCCTGTTCGCTGGTGCCCACCGCCTCAACGGCAACGGTGAGCTGACCGGTCTGGAGTGGGTTCGCGAGTCCGGGATGCTGACCACCCCGATCGCCCTGACCAACACGCACAGCGTCGGCGTCGTGCGCGATGCGCTGATCGCGCACGAGTTGCAGGAGCGGGGTCCGCAGCCCGGCTACTGGTGGAGCCTCCCGGTCGTGGGAGAGACCTGGGACGGGATGCTCAACGACATCAACGGCTTTCACGTCAAGCCGGCCCACGTGCACGAGGCGATCGCACAGGCCGGCCCGGGGCGGGTGCCCGAGGGCTCCGTCGGCAGTGGCACGGGGATGATCTGCCACGGCTTCAAGGGAGGGATCGGCACGGCATCGCGGGTACGGCCGGCGGCGGAGGGCGGCTACACGGTCGGCGTGCTCGTCCAGGCCAACCATGGTCGTCGCGAGCGCTTTGCCGTCAACGGCGCGCCCGTAGGCAGAGAGCTCGGCCCCGCCGAGATTCCGCTACCCGGCGGCGCCCGCGTCGCGGAGGGATCGGGCTCGATCATCGTGATCGTCGCCACGGATGCTCCGCTGCTGCCGATGCAGTGCACCCGGCTTGCACAGCGCGCGGGCCTCGGGGTCGCGCGTACGGGCGGCGTCGGAGAGCACAGCAGCGGCGATCTGTTCTTCTGCTTCGCGACCGGCAACCGGGCCATCACGGCGTCCGAGCCCGGCCCGCAAGCGCCGATCACGGTGCCGCTCGAGATGCTGTCCGACACCTACATCACGGGTTTGTTCGACGCCGTGGTCGAGTGCACAGAGGAGGCAATCGTGAACGCCATCCTGGCCGCCGGCACGATGGTCGGCCGCGATGGCGTGACAGCGTACGGGCTGCCGGACGAGCGGCTGATCGCCGCCCTGCGACGGTACCGGCGCGCGGGCTGATGTCCGCGCGTCCGATCGGGTCGGCAAACAGCTCGGATCGTCAGTTTGCGCGCGCGGCGGTCGCCCGCTCAAAATCGAGCAGCCACCGCTTGGCGTCGACGCCGGCGCTGTAACCGGTGAGTGCGCCGTTGGCGCCGACGACGCGGTGACACGGGACAACGATGCAGACGGGATTGCGACCGTTGGCCCCGCCGACGGCCCGCTGCGAGCGCGGCCGTCCGACCCGGCGCGCCAGTTCGGTGTAGGAGATCGTGGTGCCGTATCCGATCCCGACGAGTTCCTTCCACACCTGTTGCTGAAACGGTGTGCCGGGCGGTGCCAGCGGAAGCGAGAACGTGACGCGGTCGCCGGCGAAGTATTCCTCCAGCTGACGGCGGCAGGCTTCGAACCGACCGGGGCTGAGCTCCCCGCCAGGTTCGGGTCGGTCACGTTCAGCCGGCAGGTACACCCCCGTGAGGCCAGCGGATGACGCCGTCAGCAGCAGCTCGCCGACGGGGCTGGGCATGGTGGCGTAGAAGGTGGTGGACACGGCTTCCTCGGCTCGATCCTGACAGAGACGTACAGCGCGATCAAGAACCACTGCGGCACACCCTGAACCCTTCTCCTGTACGCGGCCGCGGTACGTTTCGCTCAGTGCTTCGTTTCGCAGATACGAACGACAACATTTGATGCGCACCCAGGTATGCGAACTGCTCGGGATCGAGCAACCGATTGTCCAGGCGCCGATGGGGTCGGCCGCGGATGCGCGACTCGCCGCGGCCGTATCGAACGCCGGCGCGCTCGGCATGGTCGCGCTGACCTGGGTTTCGGACGTCGCCGGCGTGGTCACAGACACCGTCGGCCTCACCGACCGCGCGTTCGGAGGGAACTTCGTGCTCGAATGGGACATGCACCGCCGCCTCGAGCAAGCGCTCGAGGCGGGGCTGCGGATCGTGTCGCTCACCTGGGGTGATCCCGCTCCCTACGTCGAGCGGGTGCACGATGCCGACGCGCTCCTCATGCATACCGTGGGCAGCGCGGAGGAGGCGCGGCGCGCCGCCGGCGCCGGCGTCGATGTGATCGTCGCGCAGGGCTGGGAGTCCGGTGGTCACGTCCTCGGTACGGTGGCGACGCTACCGCTGGTTCCCGCCGTCGTCGATGCGGTTGCGCCGATTCCGGTGATTGCCGCCGGGGGAATCGCCGACGCGCGCGGCGTCGCGGCGGTGCTCGCCCTCGGCGCCCAGGCGGCGTGGGTCGGCACCAGGTTTCTGCTCGCCGAGGAGGCACCGGTGCACCCGGAGTACCGGCGGCGGCTGATCGCCGCGGCCGAGACCGACGCCGAGTGGCACGCGAACCTCTACGACGTGGGGTGGCCGAACGCCCCGCACCGCGCGCTGCGCAACTCGACCGCACAGGCGTGGGAGATGGCGGGCCGGCCGGCGCCCGGCGCTCGCCCGGGGGAGGGCGAGGCGGTGGCGCATCTGGCCTCCGGCGAGCCGCTTGTTCGGTACTCCTCCGAGATGGCGCTCGACGGCTCGACCGGGGATGTCGGCGCGTTGTCGCTATGGGCAGGGCAGAGCGTCGCGCTGGTCAAGCGCGTCCAGCCGGCGGCCGAGATCGTCGCCGAGTTGACCGAGCGCGTGTGAGGAGTTGATCTCGCGCGTGTGAAGAGCGGACGTGCTCCGCTCCGTGGTTGACGTGTAACGACGACGGACGTGTCCGTGGCACAGGCGGCAGGTGTGAGTGACTTTGCTACGCCTCGTTCCAAATCAGTTTCGAATCTGCAAAATCCAGGCGTGCGGGCGTGAAACTGGGCTCGCCGCGGTGCAGAATGGCGCGCTCATGAATGACGAAACTGGTCAGGGCATGAACGGGTGGGATCTCGAAGTCTGGCGTGATATGCGGCCGCGCTGCCCCGACGGCAATCCCCAACGGCTGTGTCACCCACTCGGCTTCCGCGAGCGGAACGTCAGCGAACTGGAACTTCGGGTCGCGCTTGGGGGTGACGACCACGGCGTCTGCGACATCGTGACGGATGAGAGTGAACACGAAGTCCGCGTCCGGGTTCTCGTTTGCTACGGCGACGAGGATGAGGGATTGCCGCGGAGGGCACCCGGGTTACATGGACTGCCCCGTACGCGTCTGGCTCGACCAGCCGCTCGGTGACCGAGCCGTGATCGATCTCGACACCGATGAGGAGCTGCCGCTCTTCGTTCCCGAGTATCTGAACAACGTGGTGCAGCCCGACCACGGGTATCACCCGGTTCAGCGACGGCCGCGCCGCCGAAGGTCCATTGATGAGACAGGTCAGTAGGTAGGCGCCGTCGAACAAAATGCGTCCCCGTCGACTTGGACCGGATGGAGGCAGGACCCAAGCCGTGTACTACCGGGACTCCGACGGGAATGAGCCAGTCAACGACTGGATCGAGGGGCTCATCGCGACGAAGCCGGTAGCGGCAGCGAAGATCGATGACCACGTAGAGGAGTACCTCAACGGCCGCCACCGCGGCGATCCGCCTCCCGAGTTTCCAATCACGTCGCAGATCGAGGGCGGCCTGCGCGAGTTACGGATCCGCTTCGCAAACACGAGATATCGGCTTCTCTATCGGCGCTCCGACAATCTCGTCATCCTCCTTCACGCCCTCGAGAAGAACACGCGTGTAATCCCGCCTGACGACGTCCGGATCGCCCGGGAGCGGTTCGTCGACTTCAAGGCCAGGATGGACGCTGAGCCGCGCGCGCGCCCGCGCGCCGCTGGGCATGACGCCCCATTCAAACGAGGCCTTGAGCGGTGACGTTGATGCGCCTTGACCTCAACTTATCGAACTTGATAAGTTGAACCAGAGGATGCAACCTAATCACAGCCCCATCGGACAATTCGTTGAGCGCGCAGATGCAAGTCGCGCTCGGCGCAGCCGCGCGTACCGAAATGCTCGCGACGAATACGCGGCCATACGCGAGCTCCGTAAGACCAATCCGATCGCCGCGCACCTGCGCGAGCGTCGGTACGAGCTTGGACTCACTCAGGAGCAGGTCGCCGACGCAGCCGGCACCTCGCACACCGCCATCTCCCGCCTTGAAACCGGGACGCACATGCCCCAGCTGAACACCCTGCGCCGGATCGCCGCCGTGCTCGACGAGGAGCTGCTGCTCTGCTTTCAGCGGATCGAGGATGGCGAAGTCGAGCGTGCATTCGCCGCTGTCGTGGCGTAGGGCGGGTGCGAGTGGGCCCACGCGAGGTACTCGCGCGTTGCCGGCGGCGTGCTCTGGATGCGGCGCGGGCGTTGGCGCTCGGCGTGTGCGGTCTCGGGGCGGCTGAACACCCAGCCCAGCGTCTGGATCCGCCGCGCCATCAGGAACGTGGGCAGCTCGGCGAACAGCTCGTCGGGTAGCTCGCGAACGCGGCGGTAGCCGGCGACGAGCGCGTCGCGGCGCTCGCCAAATCCCACCGTGCGGTCGTGTTGGTACAGCGCACTCGCGAGCTCGAACGGGTACCAGCTGTCGCCGCTGTCGTCGAAATCGATGATCGTCACGGTGCCGTCGTCGGCCACGAGCACATTCTCGAACCCGAGGTCGGCGTGGATCAGCCCGAAGCGATCGCTCCCAACGCCAAGAGCCTCCAGCCGCCCGCGCACCTCCGCACGGCAATCCTCGAGCGCCGCGCGATCCTCCTCCGAGAAGACGCCCAACGGGTCGGGCGGCCCCCAGCGGGGCTCGTCTCCGACCAGCGCGTCGGCATCCCAGGCGGGACGGGTGAACCATGCCGGACGCGTCCAATGCCGCCCGTGTATATGGATCTGGGCCATCAGCTCGCCCAGGCGCGCCCACGGCTCGAGTCCCCCGACGGCGCTCAGCGGCACGCCGTCGATCCACTCGAACATCACCGCCGTCCGCTCCAGATCGCCGGCCAAAAAAACGGTCTGAACGGGATCGCCGTCGAGACCGGGCACCGCCGGAGCTGTCCGCACGCCCGAGGCGCGCAGGCTGTCCATCCACGCCAGCTCCGATCGGGTGGCCTCGATCGTCTGGTAGCCGGGCCGGTCGATCCGGAGCGCGAACTGGCGGCGGTCATCGGCGGCGACACGGTAGGTGGTGTTCTCGCCGTGGCGCACGAACGTGGCGCTCGCACCGCCCCCGAGGCCGAAGCGCGCCAAGGCAGCGTCGACCAGCTCGCCGGGCAGCGGATCCTCGCCGGCGCTCATCGCGACGGCGATTTACTACGCACGTGCCGGCTCGGTACAGGCCTATTAGTGTCACGCGCGCGCGCGAGGGCGGTCTCGAGCCGCTCGAGCACGCTCGTGACGAGTGCGTCCTCGAGCAGCAGCCCCGGCTTGAACTGCAGGACCGACTGGTCGAACCCGGACGCGATCGCCCACACCCCGAGCTCGTAGAGTTCCTGCTGGAGGTAAATCGCGCCGTCGGGGTGGTCGACGCGGAGCCCGATCACGAGCCCGCTCTGTCTGACCTCGACCAGGTAGGGCTGACGCTCGCGAAGCTCGCCCAACCCACGCCCGACCAACCCGATCAGATGGCGGACGCGCTCGGTCACGTCGGGGCGCGTCGTAATCTCGAGCACGCGTTCCGCGACGCGGCAGCCGATCTCGGCGCCGCCGAAGGTGGACACGTGCCCCCAGCCGTTCTCGTGCAGCCAGCCCGCGGCCCGGGGAGTCATCACGGTCGCGGCGATCGGGTACATGCCGCCGGACAGGCCCTTCCCGGACACGAGGATGTCTGGCTCGACGCCGAACGTCTCCACCCCCCACAGCCGCCCGGTGCGGCCGAGCCCGGTCTGGACCTCGTCGGCGATGTACAGCGCATCGTGCTCCTCGCAGAGCGCCTTGACGGCCGGTAGGTACCCGTCGGGCGGGACGGGGAAGCCGTAGGTGGCCGGCACCGTCTCGAGCAGGACCGCGGCCACGTCGCCGCGCGCGAGCTCGGCCTCGATCGCATCGGGGTCGCCGAACGGCACCTTCGCGAAGTCCTCGGGCATGTCGGACAGGAAGTAGGCGGCCCCGCCGTCCTCGCCCGCGGCACCCGACAGTCCGGTGCGGCCGTGATAGCCGGCGGCCAGGGTCACGATCCGCCGGCGCCCGGTCGCCCGGCGCGCGGTCTTGATCGCGACGTCGATCGCCTCGCTGCCCCCGGACGCGAACACCGTGTACGTAAGCTCGCCGGGGGTGAGCTCCGCCAGCCGCTCGGCGAGCTCGGCGCGCGCCAGGCTGGCGAAGTGGTGGTTGCCGACGTCAAGCGTGGAGGCCGCGGTGACCATCGCCTCCACGACGTCGGGGTGACGGTGGCCGAGGTTGAACGTGCCGCCGTTCAGGTGCAGGTCGACCAGCTCGCGGCCGTCGAGATCCCACAAGCGATAGCCCTCGCGGCGGCCGATCACAAGCTGGGTTCCGAACGCGTCCCACACGTCGACCCGGTGCGGGGCGACGTACCGCCGCGTCAACTCGAGAACGCGGTCTTTCTCCGAGGGGGTCACTCGTACCAACCCTCTGGCGCGAGCTTGATCCGCTCGCGGTAGTCGAGATCGTGGGTGGCGATCAGCATCGCGTCGTGCTCGCGCTCGAGTGCTTCGATTCGCTCCCAGCTCGCCACCATCGCGTCGGGGCTCCAGAGTATCCCGGGCAGCGCCCGCTCGCGCATCTTCGCCAGTAGGTACGTCGCGTCGGCGAGCAGGAACACGGTCTGGCCGCTGTCGAGCTTCACCATCAGCGACTGGTGCCCGCGGCTGTGGCCGGGGGTGCTCACGGCGAGCAGGCGACCGTCGCCGAAGACGTCGTGATCGCCGTCGAGCTCGCGCCACTGAAGGCCGTGCTCGAAATCGTCGGGCACGTAGATCAGGCGCTGGTACACGGGTGGATTGCGCGCGAAGTTCAGTTCCTCGCGCTGCACGAGCACCGGCGCGTGGGTCAGCCACTCCAGGCCGCCGGCGTGGTCGAAGTGCAGGTGCGAGACGATCACCAGGTCGATGTCGCGCGGCGCGAGGCCGATCCTCCCCAGGCACGCCTCGATGTGATCCTCAGGCCCGATCCGCGTGTCGAACGAGGCCGCCGCCGGACCGAGCCGGGCTTCGGGGTCGACGCCCAGTTGTGGATGGATCCCGGTGTCGAACAGGACGGTGCCCTGCGGGTGGGTGATCACGTAGACGAAGTACGGGTTGTATTGCTTGGTCCCCACTCGCTCATCGAACGGGTCGAACGCGGCCCAGTCCATCACGTCGCCGCCGCAGTGCAGCGCGTACAGCCTCACCGGCCGGCCGCCGCTCCGTCGAGACGCCGGCGGACCGCGTCGGCCGCGGCGACGAGCGCCGCGCGCTCCTGCTCTGAGAGTTTCAGCTCGACGATCTCGAGCACGCCGCTGCGTCCGAGCACCGCGGGCACGCCCAGGAACAGGTCCTCGATTCCGTACTCGCCCTGGAGATAAACGGACGCGGGGACCGTGCCGGCCTGCGCGCCCCGGATTGCCTCGAGCAGCTCCATCGTCGCGTGGGCGGGCGCGATCGTGGCCGATCCGGTGCGGCGCAGCCTGACGACCGCGCCACCTCCTTCGACGGTTTCGCGCACGCAGGCCGCGATCCGCTCGCGCGGGAGCACGTCGACGAGCGGGCGCCCGCGGACGGTCGCGGTGGAGACGATCGGGACCATCTCGTCACCGTGGCTGCCGAGCGTGATCGCGTGCACGTCGCGTGCGTGGACGCCCGCCGCCGCGGCGATCGCGTTGCGGAAGCGGCTCGAGTCGAGCGTCGCCGCCATCCCGATCACGCGCTCGGGAGGCTGCCCGCTCGCGCGCCACAGCTCGTAGGTCATCTCGTCGAGCGGATTGGTCACGACGATCGTCACCGCCTCGGGCGCGTACTGGGCGATCGCCTCGGCGGCGGATCTGATCACCGGGTCGTTGACCTTCAAGAGCGCGGCGCGGTCCATGCCGGGCGTGCGCGGCCGGCCGGCCGTGATCACGATGGCGTCGCACGCGCGGACGAGATCGAGCGTCGTGCCGCCGCTCGCCCGAGTGGGGGAGCCGGTCACGCCCGATGCGTGCTCGATGTCGAGGGCGATCGACTCCGCGACACCGGGCACGATGTCGATCAGGCGGATCTCGTCGGCGATCCCGGCCAGCGCCGCCAGGTGCGCGGTGGCGGCACCGACGCCACCGGCGCCGATGAAGCCCAAGCGCGCGAACCTCGTGGGGGTGAGGCCGCGGGGTCGCTCGGGCGCGACCCACCGGGCGCCCCGGCGGTAAAGGACGCGGCGGATCGCGCGCCCGGGATCGGCCCCCATCGGCGCCGGTCGCTCGAGCGGTCCGCGGACGATCTGCAGGCCGAGGCGCTCGACCGCATCGAGCGCCTGCGGCGTGACGATGTCCTCGTTGGCGACGACGAGCTTGCGCTGGCCGCGGCGGAAGGCGTCGCGAACGTGCTCCTCGCCGACGACGTTCATTCGCGACCCTCGAGCGCGGTCAGCGTGGCGTTGGCGCCCTCGATGGCCAGGCGCACGTCGGCCTCCGAGCCGGAGATGAACATCCTCCCGAAGCGCCCCACGGTCCGCACCTCCACGATCTTGATCGTCGCCATCTTCTCGGCCTCGTTCGCCGCCGCGGCGATGTAGGCCGCCGGTCCGCACTCGAGGATCCCGAGCGTCTCGCCCGGAACGAGCAGCGAGCCGCTGCGCCACTTGTTGAGCAGCTGAGCCTGGTACGGCTCGACGGAGGTGATGATCTGGCTCGACTCGACGACCGGGCGCCGGCGATCCGACATGCTGATGTCGAAGTGCGCGAGGATCGCCTCGCGCGCGGCGGTCACCTCGGCCTGCGCCGCCGAGCGCAGGATGAAGAACCCGAACTCGCGCTCGACGATCTGCGAGGTGGCCTGAACGTCGGCTGCCTTGAGCGCGACGTCGACGACGCGGAACACCTCGTTGCCCGGCCCGATCTCGCCGACCAGCAGCGCGTCTCCGGCGAGCGGGACCGAGCCCTGCACGGTGGCACCGGTGTACGCCGCGAACTGGGGCTGGAGGCGGTCGATTTGTAGCAGCGCGCGCAGGTCCATCAGCGACTCTCTCCTTCGAGCAGATCAGTGAGCGAACGCCATGGCCGCGACTCGTAGGCGATCCGCTTGATGTTGATCAGGTGCAGCGCGGTCACGTTGTCGGAGACGATCGATCCCGACCAGGTGCCGGTGCCGAGCATGAAGCTCGGGTCGATGTCGCACGAGTACCCCATCCCGCCGTGCAGCGCCGGCGTGTTGACGAGCACCCGCCCGGCCGGAAGCCGCGAGAACCGCGCCACCGTGCCCGGGTCGGAGGAATGGAGGACGGCGGTGTGACCCTCGCCGCCGAAGCGCAGGACCTGGAGCGCTCGCTCAAACCCCTGCTCGGCGCCTTCGACCTCGTAGAAGCCGAGCACCGGGTCTAGCTTCTCGGCCGACAGCGGCGTCTCGCGGCCGACCGTCTCGAGCTCGGCGAGCAGCACGCGAGTCCGCGGCGGCACATCGAACCCAGAGAGTTGCGCGAGCCGGCTCGCCGACTGCCCGACGTTCGCGACCCGATAGTTCAGGTTGCGGTCAAACAGGACACCGCCGAGCGCGTCGGCCTCGCGCGCGGTGCAGAAGTGGCCGCCCTGCTCGCGGATCGCGTGCCGCAGGAGCTGGGCGACCGGGCGATCGACGATCACGGACTGCTCGGCCGCGCACGCGGTCCCATAGTCGAACGACTTGCTCGAGAGGATCATGTCGGCCACCTCCTCGAGGTCGTCCGCCTTGGAGCGGTCGACGTACACGGGGACGTTTCCCGGTCCGACGGCGAGCGTCGGCTTGCCCGACGAGTACGCGGCGCGCACCATCGCCGCGCCCCCGGTGGCCATCACGACGGCGATCCGGTGGTGGCTCATCAGCTCGCGCGTGCCGTCGAGCGTCGTGCCGGAGATGCACTGGATCAATCCGGCGGGAGCGCCCGCGTCCTCGGCGGCCTCGGACATGATGCGGACGGTCTCCGCTCCGCAGAGTCGCCCGCGGGGATGCGGCGCATGCACGATCGCGTTGCCCGCCTTCACCGCCGACAGTGTCTTGAAGATGACAGTCGAGGTCGGGTTCGTCACCGGGATCAGCGCCGCGACGACGCCCATCGGCTCCCCGATCGCGACCACCTTGGTCGTTTCGTCGCGCCACAGCACCCCGAGCGTGCGGACGTTGCGCAGCCAGTCGGACACGGCGATCGTGTTGAACAGGTTCTTGAGCGTCTTGTCGGCGGCGTTCCCGTAACCCGTCTCCTGCGCGGCGAGCTCGCCGAGCCGCGCCGCCTCCGGCGCGATCGCGCGCGCCATCGCCTCGACCACGCGATCGACGTCCGCCGGCTCGAAGGTGCGGAACCTCTGCCAGGCCTCGTAAGCGCGGTCGGCCGCACGGCGCGCCTGCGCGATCGAGTCGAGATCGGGAAAGGTGAGGCTCATGCCAGGGCCTGTTCGAGCAGCGCGGCGTCACCGCCGTCGAGCGCGCGGCGGATGTCGTCGGGGCGCAGCCGGTCGAGGCCGAGGCCCGGAAGGGTGCGCCCGTGCCGTGCGTAGTCGAGCTTGCCGAGCACCGACCCCAGGTCCACCACCGCGGCCGCGGTTCGCGTCGTGACGCCGGCCAGCTCGCCGGCGCTCACGAGTGGCACCAGCGAGCAGCAGAGCGCGTCGTGAACGCGCTGATCCGTGCGCTCGAGCGCGGGCGGGAGTTCCTCGTCGGGCGGCGCCGGCGGCAGCTCGCGCACGCCGTAGGCGAACGCCACCCGGCGGCGCTCATCGTCGATCTCGCGCACGACCGCTTCGGGGTCGCGCACCAGCGCCCGGGGCGCATCGATCACGCCCGAGAGGTCGGCGAACGTGGTCTCGAGTACGCCCCTGGCTGGGATGAGCATCGGCAGGATGGTGCGCAGCCGCGCGATCGCCCGCTCGGTCCCGCGGTTGGGAAGCGCCGCCGCCGGCACCTCCGCGCTCACCGCCGTGATCGTGAGCGCACCCGGCTGCGAGGACTCGACCCGATAGGGCGAGGCGGCCAGCTCGACGATCGTCGGCAGCGCGGGGGCGCCGAACCGGCGCAGCGAGCGGGCAACGTCGATCGCGCCGAACCAGCGACCTGGGATGAGGACGACGAGCTGCTCGGGACGCAGACGCCCGGCCAGCAGGCCCGCGTACGTGGCGTGGGCGATCGCCGGGGTCGCGATCAGGATCGCGTCGGCCTCGGTGACGGCGTCGTCGATCCCGGCGCGCAGACCGATCGCGGGCACGTTCGATGCACCCTCCGCGAACCGGTAGGTCCCGATCAGGTGCTCGCCGCGGATCGTCACCGCCCGCGGGCCCGCCAGCGCCGCCCGCTCGGGTTCGAACGCCGTGTACAGCGTCACCTCGCACTCGGCCGCGAGGCATTCGCAGGCGAGGGCCTGGCCGACGGGTCCGGCGCCGAGCACCGCGACCCGGCGCAGCGGCGGGTGCTCCTCCAGGCCGGCCGCCGGCTTGACTTCCGAGAGGCCGGCGACAAGCGCTTCGAATTCTCCGGCTGAGCTCATCCTCGCTGCCGGTCGGACCACCGGTTCGGGTCCTTAAGGCCCACCGGAAAGCCTTACTTCTTGGCCGGCCCGGGGATTACGGACGCGAGGTCGGCGTGGGGGCGAGCGATGACGTGGATCGACAGGACCTCGCCGACCTTGTTGGCAGCCACGCCGCCCGCGTCGGTCGCGGCCTTCACGGCGCCGACGTCGCCGCGCACGATCACCGCCACCAGTCCGCCGCCGGGGCGCTCGGTCGCGATCAGCTCGACGTTCGCGGCCTTCACCATCGCATCGGCGGCCTCCAGCGCTGGCACCAGGCCTCGTGTCTCGATCATCCCCAGCGCTACCTGCGGGGTATCCGCCATCACTTGCTCCTTGTCGTGTTGGGCTTGCGTGCGGCCGGCGGCCGTGGGGCCAGGTCGACCGCGTCGACGATCGCGACGATCGTCAGATCGGTGGCGGCCGCACGCGACTCCGGCGGTTGCCGGGCGGCGGACCCGCGTACGATCAGCACGCGATCACCGGGTCCGGCCCCGACCGTGTCGACCGCGACCTCGGCCGACTTGGCCTCCGAGCCGGCCGGATCGAGCGGTTGTACGACCAGCAGCTTGTGCGAGAGCAGGCTCTCGGCCTTGGCGGTGGCGGTTACCGAGCCGAGGACTTGCGCAAGCTCCATCAGCGCCGCTCCGGGTAGAGCTCTCTCTCCGCCACCATAGATTTCGTGTACCGTATACGGTGGCCGGAGTGATTGCAAGGGCGACGAGCTGAGGAGACAGGTGATGGCGGCGTCGAGCGATGCGGTCGTGATCGGCGCGGGCATCGCCGGCGCTTCGACGGCGCTCGCGCTCCGGCGAAGGGGCCTTGACGTTACGCTGGTCGATTCACACGAGCCCGGCCATGCGCGCGCCGCTTCCGCGGGCGATCACCGCATCCTGCGGGCCAGCCACGGCAGCGACGAGCTGTACACCCGCTGGAGCCGGGAGGCGCGACTGCGCTGGCTCGAGCTCGGCGCCGAGGTCGACCAGCAGCTGTTCGTGCAGAGCGGCGCGGTGATGCTCGCCAGCACCGGGCACACGACGTGGGAGGACGCCTCGCGCGAGACGCTCGCCCGCTTGGGCGTGCCGAGCTTCACGGTCGACGTCGAGGAGCTGCGGATCCGGCTGCCGCTGATCGACCCTCGCGGTCTCGCCTATGGCTTGTGGGAGCCCGAGTCGGGCTTCGTGTTCGCCCGCCGAGCCGTCCAGGCGACGGTGGCGCTTTTCCAGGAGCTGGGTGGGGTGCTGCGGCGCGGCGTCGCCAGCACCGATGAGCACGAGCAGCCACTCATCGACGGGCGGCCGATCGGAGCCGGGGTGGTCGTGCTGGCCTGCGGTGCCTGGATGGGCGGCCTGTTCCCGCGCACGCTCGGGCGGCTGCTCGACGTATTGCGCCAGGACGTGATCATGGTCGCTCCGCCTGCGGGCTCGACCGGCTATGACGCCGAGAATTTCCCCGCCTGGATCGATCACGGCTACCCGGCGTACGGCATCCCCGCCGCCGGCGGTTACGGGTTCAAAGCCGTGATCAACTGGCGCGGCCTGACCGTTAACCTCGACCGCGACGATCGCCTCATCGGGCAGACGTCGATAGCCCGCACGCGCCGGTACCTGGCGCATCGGTTCCCGGAGCTCGCCCACGCGCCGATCGTCGGCCAGGAGATTGGCCAGATCTCCAACACGACAGACACCCAGTTCCTGATCGACCGTCACCCACGCCATGAGCGGGTTGTGCTCTGCGCCGGCGATTCGGGACATCTGTTCAAGCACGGCCCGGTGGTCGGCGATTACGTGGCCGCGCTCGCGGTCGGCGAGATCGAGACCGAGCCGCGCTTCAGCCTCGGCCACCGGTCGGTGGTCGCGGCGAACTCGGCCGACCGTCCGCAGTAAGTCAGCGGCTCAGAACTCGAACGGCCGGTCGATCCCGGCCAGCGACACGCCGGTGAACGCCGACGCCTCGAGGGTGAGCGCGCGCAGGTCCTCGGGCTCGAGGTTGTGCACCGAGGACTTTCCGCACGCCTTCGCGAGCAGCGTCGCCTCCATCGTCATCGCGGTCAGCAGGCGCAGGATCCGCTCCGCGCCCGCCTCCACGTCCATCCGCTTCTCGAGCTCGGGGTCCTGGGTGGTGATCCCGACCGGGCAGCGACCGGTGTGGCAGTGATGGCAGGCGCCGGGCTCGGTCCCGAGCGCGGCGTAGTCGTCGAGGTAGCGGGGCGAGTTGCAGCCGAGGCCGATCAGCGCCGACGTTGCGATCATCGTGCAGTCGGCGCCGAGCGCCAGCGCCTTCGCGACGTCGACGCCGGAACGGATCCCGCCCGAGGCGACCAGCTTGACCTTGTCGGCCATCCCCGAGTCCTCGAGCGCCCGGCGCGCGGCCGGGATCGCCGAGATGAGCGGGACGCCCGTGTGGTCGAGCAGGAGCTCGGGCGAGGCGCCGGTCGACCCCTCCATCCCGTCGAGCACGATCACGTCCGCACCCGTCTTGGCGGCCACCGCGACGTCGAAGTAGGGGCGAGTCGCTCCGAGCTTGATGAAGATCGGGACGCGGTAGTCCGTGGCCTCGCGGAGCTCTTCGATCTTGATCTGGAGATCGTCGGCGCCCAGGAAGTCCGGGTGGCGCACGGTCGCACGCTGGTCGACGCCGACGGGGAGGCTCCGCATGCGGGCCACCCGCTCGGACACCTTCATCCCCAGCAGAAGCCCGCCGGTGCCCGGCTTGGCACCCTGCCCGACCACGACCTCGATTCCGTCGGCGCGGCGCAGATGGTCGAGGTCGAGCATGTAGCGCGACGGCGTCATCTGGTAGATCAGCGTCTTCGACGCCGCCCGCTCGTCCTCGAGCATTCCGCCCTCGCCCGTGCACGTCATCGTGCCCGCCCGCGAGGCGCCCATGCCGAGCGCCGCCTTGGCGTTCGCGGACAGCGCGCCGAAGCTCATCGAGGCGATATAGATCGGGATGTCGAGCTCGATCGGCTCCTCGACGAGCCCGAGCCCCTCACCGAAGACGGTCTTGGTATCGCAGCTCTCGCGGTAGCCCTCGAGCGGGAGCCGCGTCATCGTCGCCGGCTGGAAGACGAGGTCGTCGAATGTCGGGAGCTGGCGCTGGAACGTCGAGAACCCGCGAATCTGGTAGCGCCCGAGCTGGGCCTTGGCCTGGATGTCGGCGATCGTCCCGGGTGTCCAGCGCGCGGAGCCGCCCTGGGCGTAGGAGCGGGGGATCCCGGCCGGACGGGCGGCGTCCGCTCCGTCGGAGAACGCGGCCGGGTCCGCGTCAGTCCCGGGCGCCGTCCCGTCGCCGTTGACGGCGTTCAGATCATCAGCCATTGCTGCGCATCCCTCGACTTGAAGTGCCAGAGCGCCTGCCCTGAGACGATCCGCTTCCAGGCGACGCCGCCGTCATCGATCCCGAGGCTTGCCAGCAGCTCCTGCACCTCGGCGACGTCCTGCGCCGGCGGCTCTTCGACGCGCGTGTCCACGCCGAGCTCGCGGATCGTGCCGGCAACCCAGATCTCGCCCTCCCACAGGGAGTCGCCCGCCGCGGTCTCGGCGTCGCCGAGACAGATCACGCGCCCGGCGTGGGCCATGAACCCACAGGCGTGCCCGACCGACCCCTCGACGACGATCATGCCGCCCTTCATCGCCACGCCGCACCGGGGCCCCGCGTTGCCGCGCACGTGGATCGTCCCGCCGCGCAGCGACGCCCCGACGCTCATCGCGGCGTTGCCATCGACCGTGATCCGCCCGCTCGCCATCGCCTCGCCGAGGCCCCAGCCCGTATTGCGGGTGACCGTGATCTCCGCGCCGTTGTTGAGCCCGCCGCAGTAGTAGCCGACCGACCCTTCGAACGTCACGCTTCCGCCCGGCGGCAGCGCGACCCCGAGGTTGTGGCGCGAGAGCGGCTCAGTGACGCGGATGTGGCGGCCGGCGGAGAGGGCGGCCCGAATCTCGCGGTTGATCTGCCGCAGCGGCCGATCGCCGGCGCGGATCTCCTCGTCTATCGCGGCGGGAGGTTGATTGCCGGCTGCGATCACGCCGCTGCCCCGGCCGGTACGGGCGAGGCGACGGGCCAGACCCGGACGATCGACGGGCCGTCGCAGACCTCGACGTCGATCTCGTCCTGGTAGAGCGTGCGCAGTGACTGCTCCTCGGTCGCGACCGCGACCCCGTCCGGCGCCAGCACCGCGACCACCGGCTTGATCGCCCACCGATCCTTCGCCAGCGCGATCCCGTCGCTGGTGGCGAGGAGGTAGGTGAACACGCCGTCGAGCTCAGTGAGACTGCGCTCGAGCGACGCCCGGAGCGAATCGCCCGCCGCCATCCGGTCGGAGTTCCAGACCGCGATCAGCTCGCTGTCGTTCTCGGTCGTGAAGCGATACCCGCGGCGCTGGAGCTTGCGCCGCCAGGTGTAGTAGTTCGTCAGCTGGCCGTTGTGGACGATGGCCACGTCCGGGAACGGGCGAGCCCAGAACGGATGGCCGGCGACCGGAGAGACGTTGGACTCGGTGGCCAGGCGGACGTGGCCGAGGCCGTGGGTCCCGATGAACTCGCGGACGTCGTGCTTGTCGGCGACCTCATCCGCATCGCCGACGTCCTTGACGATCTCGAGCGCCCGTCCCGCCGACTGCAGCTCGACGCGGGGGAGCGCGTCGCACGCGTCGACCCAGGCCGAGAACGGCTCGGGATCGGAGACGACGAACCTGGCCGTCACGTGCCGCTGCCCGCTCTCGTCCCAGGTCGGCTCCTCGACGAAGTCGGCGCCGTGCTCACGCGTGACCGCGCGGATAGCCTCAAGATCCTCGTCGAGGTGGGCGCGATCGTCGAGCAGAGCGCGGACCACGTAGCCGCTGCTCCGGGGTGGTCCGTAGAGCGCAAAGCCGGTGCTGTCCCAGCCCGCGGTGGCGTTGTGCGGCCATCATCGCCGTCAGGTCCTCGCCGACGTGGCCTGGTTCGTTGAGCGTCCGGCCTGCGATGCCGCACATAGTCTCTCCCTTACTTATCGCATACCGTACACGAAACACGACGATGGTACAACAGGCGCCGGGCAGCCGCGGCAGCCTGGATTCGGGCCCGCGTGATCAGGGGCCCGTCGCGATGAAGACCGCTCGTCGGGCTGATTGAACGGGTCGCCGGCGATCACGCAGATGGGCCGCCTTCGGCGGCGTCCGTGGGGCCGGGTGCCCCGTCCGGACACTCTTGCGCCGCCACCACCACCCGAGGCGCGACCGCCGCCGCCCGAGGCGCGGTCGAGGCCACCGCTCGTGGCGCGACCGCGGTCAGCGCTCGTGGCGCGACCGCCACCACGCCCCCCGAGCGCGTCCTCCGCGGTGCAAAACGCAGCAAAGTCCCCCTTCGCGCTGCGCCTTGGCGACATAAGCGTCCTGGAGACGCTTATGTCGCCAAAGTCCGCGGCAGACGGGAGCTTTGGCTAGATAAGCACCGTCTGCATGGGTTTCTCACCACTCGCCGTCCGGCCCGCGGTGAACGGCGATCCACCCGGGCATAGCACGGGTTTCTCACCACTCGCCCCGAGCACCGCGGCGAGTGGCGGGTTATCCGCCTCGCGTGGACCCGCCCACGCCTGACGCGTCAGGTGATCAGCTCGCCGCCGTCGACAGCGAGCGCCTGACCCGTCATCAGCGATGCCGCATCCGACATCAGGAACACGACCTGCTCGGCGACGCTCTCCGGGGTCGCCATGCGCCCGAGCGGGATCGTCTCCGAGATCTGCTCGATGAAGGCCTCACGGCCGCCGTAGTTGGACCAGATCGGTTCGTTGAACGGCGTGTCGACGAACCCGGGGCACAAGGCATTGACGCGGATTCCGTCCGAGGCCGCGTCGCGTGCGAGGTTGCGGGCGAGGGCGACGGCGGCGACCTTGGTGGTGGCGTAGGCCAGCATCGCCCGCTCGGTCTGGAGGCCCGAGTTCGAGGCGGTGATCAGAAAGCTGCCTCCACCGCTGCGCGCGAGGTGGGGGAAGGTGACCTGCGCGCAGACGAAGTGCGAGCGGACGTTCACCGCCCAGGAGCGGTCGAAGTCCGCCACTGTGGTGTCGCCAACGGCTCCGCTCACCTGGACGCCGACGTTCGACCACGCTGCCTCGAGCCCGCCGAGCGCGTGCACCGCCTGCTCGAGCGAGTCGGCGAGCGCCACGGGGTCGCCCGCGTCGACGGTGAGGGCGATCGAGTCGGTCTCGGCTGCGATCCGCGCCAGCGGGTCAGCGGCCATGTCAAGCAGCGCGAGCCGCCATCCGGCGCTGCTCAGCCGGCGGGCGCCGGCGGCACCGATGCCGGTGGCGGCGCCCACGATCAGCATTCGTTTCTGGGCAGGAGGAGTTGAGCTCATGGGAAAGTCCTACCACGGAACGGTGGCGCCAGATCGTAGAGCAGCGGGTCCCCGATCAGGACGCGCCGGCGCTTGACTTTGGTCCGGAGCCGTGGCACACAGCACCGATGCGCTCGTCAGTACTGGTCGTCCAGAACGACCCCGACAAGTCACTGGGCCGACTCGCCGCCGGACTACAGAGCGCGGGCGCGAAGCTCGATGTGCGATCCCCCACCGCCGAGCTACCCGACGCGAGCGAATACGACGGCCTGATCGTCCTGCCCGGGCTGGCCAATCCGGTCGACGACACCACCGAGATCCGGAGAGCACGAAACGCGATCGACGAAGCGCTCGCAGTCGGGCTGCCGATCCTTGGCCTGTGCCTCGGCGGGCAGCTGCTCGCTCAGGCGCTCGGCGGAACCGTCCACCGCTGCCAACCGGAGCTCGGCTTCGGCGAAGTCGAGGCCCTGCCGGCGGCGTCCGAGGACCCGTTGCTCGCCGGCGCGCCAAAACGGTTCCCGATCTTCCATGCGCACACTTTCGCGTTCACTCCGCCTGAGGGCGCGGAGGTCCTGCTCGCCAACGACGCGTGCGTGCAGGCCTGCCGCCACGGTGAGGCGTGGGCGTTCCAGTGCCATCCGGAGATCGCCGACGACTGGGTGCAAGCGCTCGCCGCGGGGCTGCGCGGCCGGGACGGCCGGCTGCTCGCGGCCACCACCGGCTTCTTTCAGTCAAACGGAGTCACCGCCGAGAAGGTCGAGCAGGACGCGGTCGCGGCGGAGCCGGCGATGCGGGCGCTCGCGGACGCGATCAGCCGCGGATTCGTCGGCCGGCTTTCCTAGCGTTCCGGCCGGTCAGGTTGCGCTCGAGCCCCCAGGCGATGTGCTCGGTCATGGCGCGGCGGGCACGAGCGGGATCGCCCGCGGCCAGCTCCTTGATCAGCGCCTCGTGCTCGGTCACGAACTCGTCGTGGGGCGAGTGGACATAGAAGTCGTGGTAGGCGAGGGCGCCGATCGCGCGTCCCCAGATCGCGTCGAAGAAGCTGAGCAGATAGGAGTTGCCCGCCGTCTCGACGACCGCGCGATGAAACGAACGGTTGGCCTCGAACGACTCCCGGCTTGAGCGGAGCTTTCTCGCCGTTGCCTGCGTGAGCGCTTCACGCACCTGCTCGACCGCGTCCCCGCCGAGCTCCGCGACGACCGCCGCGGCGTAGCTCTCGACGGCGTCCCGCGCGCCGTACAGATCACGCAGTCCGTCTTCGGTGAGGCTGCACACGACGTAGCCGCGGCGCCCCGACGGCTCGACCACGCCCTCCTCCTTGAGCCGCAGAAGCGCGTCGCGGACGGGGGTGCGGCTGACGTCGAGCTCCTCGGCCAGGCGGTCCTGGATCAGCCGGTCGCCCGGCTTCACCGTCCCCTGAACGAGTGCGTCGACGAGTCGCTGGTAGACCTCGCCCGCGAGCCTCGAATGTGACCGGTCGATGCGCTCGATGGCGGCCATGGCCGGAGTCTAGAGTCCCTCGTCCCCGGAATCCGAAGGCGAAGGCGCCCGCGGGCCGGTGATCGCGTCCACCTCAATCTCCACCATCAGCCCCGGCGTGGCCAGCTGCGCGCCGACGGCGGTTAGTACCGGCGAGGCGTGGCCGAGCGCTTCCCGGTGGGCCCGGGCGAGCGCGCCGGCGTCGGCCATGTCGACCAGGTAGGCGCGGGTGCGGACCACGTCGTCGAGGCTCGAGCCGACCGCTCGCAGCGCGGCGTCGATCCGCTGCAGGACGAAGCGCGTCTGGGCCTCGGTGTCACCCGGTCGGTGAACGCGCCCCGACCGCTCGACCGCGGTCGTCCCGGCGACATACACGAACGGTCCCACCCGCCGGGCGCGGACGTAGCCGCCGATTTCCTCGAACCGGCCGCCGTCCCGGTACTCGGCGCTCTTCCAGCCCTGCGAAGCTTCGATCACGAATCCCTCAGCCGTATCCGGAGTTCCGAATTCCGTATACGATAACCGGTAGAGGCAAACCCGCGCCACCGCCCTCGGCCTGCCCGGGCCCGGTGGGTGGGCCGCCTCCGCCCGCGCGGGGGGCTAAGCCGGCGGCCCGCTCAGTACACGATCACGCTGCGCGCGGTTTCGCCGGCCCGCATTCGCGCGAACGCGTCGTTGACGTCGTCCAAGCCGCAGGTGGTGATGAGTGGCTCCAGGCGCAGCCGCCCGCCGCGATAGAGCTCGATAAGCATCGGGATGTCTCGCAGCGGCACGCACGAGCCGTACCACGAACCGCGCACGGACCGCTCCTCGAGCGTCATGGTCAGCGCGTCGAGTCCGACCCGCGCGTCCGGCGGCGCCATCCCGATCAGCAGCGCCTGACCGCCGCGCGCGGTCAGCTCCAGCGTGGTCGCGATCGTCTCCGGCCGCCCCAGCGCCTCGAAGGCGTGGTCGACGCCGGCGGGCACTAGATCTCGAACGGCCGCCGGCACATCGGAGGACTGACTCGCGTCGACGACGTCGGTCGCGCCGAGCTCGCGCGCCAACTCGAGCTTGGCGGGGACGACATCGATCGCGATGATCCGCTCGGCGCCCGCGATCCGCGCCCCCTGCACCACGTTCAGGCCGACGCCGCCGCAGCCGACGACCGCGACGGTCTCCCCCGGACGTACGCGTGCGGTATTCAAAACGGCGCCGACCCCGGTCATCACGGCGCAGCCCATCAACGCGAGCTCGCTCAGGGGAAGCTCGGGATCGACCTTCACCGCCGTCCGCGCCGGGACCACTGACCGCTCGGCGAACGACGAGGTGTTGTAGTGATGGACCGGCTCGCCGCCCAGGCTAAACCGGCACGTACCGTCTTCCATCGTCGCGTCGTACCAGGCCGTGTTCTCGCAGATGTTGGGACGCCCGTGGACACATTCGCGGCAGTGCCCGCAGTAGGGAAGCCAGGTGAGCAGGACGTGGTCGCCGGGCTCGAGGCCGCTGACGCCCGGGCCGAGGTCCTCGACGATGCCCGCCCCCTCGTGGCCGAGGACCACCGGCAGCAAGGTCGGGTGGATCCCCTCGACGACGTGGAGGTCGGAATGGCAGACCCCGCTCGCCGCCATCCGAACGCGTACCTCGCCCTCCCGGGGCGGATCGAGCGCGAGCTCCTCGACCACGAGCGGCTGACCGAACTCGTGGAGAACCGCCGCTCGGATCGTTTCAGACACCGTGGCCTACGCGGCGCGGACGCGCACCGGGATCGATTTGAAGCCGTTGACGAAGTTCGAGCTCAGCCGAACCGGGGCTCCGGCGCGCTCGAAGCGGACGTTCCGGGCGAGCATCTCCTCGAGCAGGATCCGGATCTCGAGCTTGGCCAGGAACGAGCCGAGGCAGAAGTGTGGCCCGCCACGCCCGAACGTCGTGTGCGGGTTCGGGTCACGTCGGACGTCGAACCGCTGCGGGTCCTCGAACACGTCCTCGTCGTAGTTCGCCGACAGGTACCACAGCGCGACGCGGTCTCCGGCTTGGATCGGCACCCCTCGGATCTCGGTGTCCACGGTGGCGGTGCGCCTGAAGTAGATCAACGCCGATCCGTAGCGGAGGATCTCGTCGACGGCGGTGTCGAGCAGCGACGGATCGCGCCGGAGCCGCTCGAACTCGTCGGGGTGATCCATCAGCGCGAGGATGCCGTGCGAGATGGCGGTGCGGGTCGTCTCGTTGCCGGCGAAGATGAATAGCTGGAAGAAGTTCGTGTACTCGGCATCGGTGAGGTGCTCGCCGTCGGCCCCGCCGTGCACGAGCCGGGAGACGAGGTCGTCGCGGGGATGCGCCCGGCGCTCGGCTCCGATTCTGCGCCCGTACTCGAACACGGCCTGCGCGGCAGGCGTTCCGAACGGGAGCAGCCGTGGATCGATCTCGCTCGGGTACTTGACCGGATCGGGTCGGTAGTCCTCATCGGTGGCCGCGGCCATCTCGCTGGTGAGCTCCACCACCATCGGCACGTCCTCGGGAGGCAGCCCGAGAATCGAGATCAGGATCGTGACCGGCAGCGGCTCGGAGATCTCGCTCACCCAGTCGAACTCGCCCTTGGCGATCGCGGCGTCCAACAACTCGCACACCGTCGTCCGCGTGAAGTCCGCGTACTCCTTCACCTTCGGACGGGTGAACGCGTGGCTGACCAGCCGGCGCAGCCGCGTGTGCTCGGGCGGATCGGTCTCGATCATCGACCGGCGGGCTTCGAGTGCATCGGGCTCGCGGTCCTCGAGGGCGATGTGCCCGAGCTGCGACGAGAACAGCTTCGGCTGCTTGCTCACCGAGACGACGTCGGCGTGCTTGGAGAGGAGCCAGAACCCTCCGCGCGTCCCCGGCCACGGATGCCAGTGGACCGGGTCGTGCTGCCTGATGGCGGCCAGCTCCGCGTGGGGCACGCCCTGCGCGTAGACCCTCGGGCTCGCGACATCGATGTGCGCGAGATCCTCGCGGACCGCCGACACTCGGCTCCTCAGGCGTCCGCCGGTCCGGCGCTGAAGTCGGCCGTGCCGAGCACGGTCGCGATCTCATCGCCGAGTGCCGCGCAGAACGCGGCGTGCACGGCATCGGCGGACACCTGGCGACCGCGATGCTCGAGGTCAGGTGCCGCGCAGGCGTCATCGATCAGCACCGGCTCCAGTCCGAGGTCCGCGGCCGCGCGCACGGTCGCGTCGACGCACATCGAGGTCATCATCCCGCAGAACGCGACGCGCTTGGCCTCGGAGTTCTCAAGCCGCTCCGAGAGGTCGGTCTGAAGAAACGAGTTCGGGTAGTTCTTGACGATGACAGCCTCGCCCTCGGCGGGTGCGACCGTGTCATTGGTCTCCGCGCCACGGCTCCCGGGCACGAAGAATTGATCGCTCGAGGGCTCCTCGTGGCGGATGTGGATGACCGGAATGCCGGACCCACGCGCCGCCTCGATCGCCGCTGCTGCGCGCCGAGCAGCTACGTCCGCGTCCGGGAGCGGCAGCGCGCCGCCCGGGAAATACTCGTTCTGGATGTCTATGACAACTAGGGCGTCGGCCATGCGCGCAGTCTAACCACGGCTCACGCCGGGGTCGGGTCGGCCCCCACGCCGGCCTGCGGTGCAGTGGCTGAGGCGCCGTACTTGCGCTGGTACGCACGCCACGTGAGCGCCCAGCGCGCCGGGTCGTCGTGGGGCTCCAGGTCGAGCTTGTGAACGGTGCTCCGGTGCGGCGAGGACAGCACCGTCTCGGGGGCCTCGTACGCCTCGCGGGCGACCGTGGCGATGATCTCCGCGTACTCGTCCAGGTCCGCGCGCGAGTAGGACTCCGACGGCTCGAGCGTCATCGGCTCAGGCACGACCCATGGCTCATGGCTAGCGAAGTAGGTGGCGACGCCGAAGTCGGTCGTGCGCCGCCCGACATCGAGGGTGCCGACGCCGGTGTCCTCCTGGAGCTTGGCCAGGCTGTAGCGGATCTGCTCTAGACGGCGGGCGGAATTCGTGTCCGCGAACGAGACCGCGAGGCCCGGCACGTCGGCGAGCCGCGAGGCCAGGTAGTTGTTGTTCAGCACCGCGGTCCGTGCCACCTCCCGCAGGCCCTCGGCCCCGAGGCTGAGCACCCATGCGAACGAGCGAACGACCGTCGCGGGAACGCCCTGGAAGGCGCGGATCTTGCCGACCGACTGCGGCCGGTCGTACTCGAGCCGATAGCGCGAGCCGTCGTACTCCACGGTCGGCGCCGGCAGGAACGGCGCCAGCTCGGCGCTGACGCCGCAGGCTCCGACCGGCATCCCCATCGAGCAGTGCGGCGAGGAGAACGTCTTGTGCAGGTTGAACTGGCACAGGTCAAAGCCCGCGTCACCGGCGCGGGTGATTCCGAGGATCCCGTTCGCATTGGCCTGGTCGTAGTGGCACAGGCCGCCGGCGTCATGGACGATCTGCACGATCTCGTCGATGTGCGGGTTGAACAGGCCCGTGTCCTCCGGGTTGGTGATCATCAGTCCGGCGGTGCGCTCGGACACCGCCTTGCGGATCGCGTCGGGCTCCGGGTATCCGTCCTCGCCGGCGTACACCGTGATCACCTTGTAGCCGGCCGTTGCCGGGCCGGCCCCGTCGCAGGGGTGGGAGAAGATCGTCGTGATGATCTCGTCGCGATGCGCCTCGCCGCGGCCGGCGTGGTAGGCGCGGATCATCCTCGCGTTCGCGTACACGCCCTGCGATCCGCCGGCCGGCTGGAAGGTGAAGCGGTGCAGGCCCGAGATCTCACACAGCATCTGCTCGAAGCGGTGCAGGACTTCGAGCATCCCCTGCACCGTGGCCTCGTCCTGGAGCGGGTGCAGATCGGTGACCTTGTGAGAGCGGACCAACTCCTCGTTGACCTTCGGGCTGTACTTCATCGTGCAGGTGCCGAGCCCAAGATGGATGTTGACGTCGTTGCCGAGCGTCTCCTGCGAGAGGCGCATGTAGTGGCGCAGCACGCGCTGCTGGCTGAGCTCGGGAAGCTCGGGCCGGCGGGAGCGGCGCAGCGCCGCCGGAAGCCCGGCCAGCGGGTCGGCTCCGTTGGCGAGCAGCTCCGGCTCCAGCTCGGGTGGGATGATGCCCCGCTCGCCCGGGGTGGAGAGCTCGTTCATGATCGGCTCGTTCCAGCTCGCCTGGTGGAATGGGCGGAGGGTCATCGGAGCACCTCCGCGAGGTTGTCGGCAAATCGGTCGATGTCGGCCTTCGTGTGCACCTCGGTAACGCACACGAGGGCGCTTTGCCCGAGCTCGGGGTACTGACCGGACAGGTCGAGGCCGGCGAAGATCCCGTGCTCGCGCAGCGCGGAACCCAGCTCGGCGACCGTCCTCCCGGTGTCCGAGAAGTCAACGACGAACTCCTTGAAGAACGGAGCGCTGAGCGCGGGAGCCCGCACCCCCGGCAGCGCGTCCAGCCGCTCGGCCGCGTAGTGGGCGCGGGCCATGATCGTCCGCCCGATCTCGGCGATCCCATCGGGTCCGAGCAGCGCCAGGTAGGCGCCGGCTGCGATCGCCCACAGGTTCTGGGTCGTCCCGGTGTATTCCTTGGAGTCGGCACGCTGGATGTACGAGGTCCGTTCCCACACGACCTCGCCGAAGCCGTACTCGCCGGCCACGGCTGTTGGCCCGAGGCCGATCAGGAACATCGGGTATTCCGTGACGAACTCCTCGCGGTCGTTGGAAGCGACGAAGCCCGCCAGCCCGCCGCCATAGTGCATGTGGATCCCAAGCGGCTGGATGTCCCCGCAGACGATGTCGGCGCCGTAGCGGGGCGGGGCCTCGAGCACGCCGAGCGAGATCGGGTCGACGCCGACAACGGTGAGCGCGCCAGCCTCCTTTGCGAGCGCGGCAATGTCCTGCGCCTGCGTTTCGATCGCGCCGAGGAAGTTCGGCATCTCGATGTAGACGCAAGCCGTGTCGTCGTTCAGGATGTTCCGGATGCTTTCGAGCTCGAGCGTCCCGGTGGCAGAGTCGAACGGGATCGTCACGATCTCCACCCACGGCTCGCAGTAGCCCTCGATGATCGATCGACGCTCGGCTCCGATCGAGGCGGGAATCAGGGCGACGCCGCGGCCGGTGATCCGGGCCGCCATCGAGATCGAAGTCGCGGCGGCACTACCCCAGTCGTAGGTCGGCTGGCTCACCGCGTCGCAGTCGAGCAGCTCGCCCATCATGCTCGCGTACTCGAACAACGCCTGCATCTTGCCGTGGTCGCCATAGGTGTCGCCGTAGTAGGCGGTCAGGAACTCGCCCCGGTTGACGATCTCGTCGCACACGGCCGGGACGTAGTGCGGCCAGCATCCGCCGCCGAGAAAGCTCAGCTGCTCCGCGCAGCTCCGGTTGCGGTCGAGCACGCCGGCCACGTGACGGCGCAGCTCGTATTCGGAGCGCATCGGCTCGGGAAGGTTCAGTAACCCCGGATAGCGCAGCCGGGTAGGAATCGAGCCATAGAGCTCATCGACGCTGTCCACGCCGACGGCGTCGAGCATGGCTCGCCTGATCTCCGGCGCCGAGTTCGGGATGTACGGGTGGGCCGATGGGCTCTCGCTCACGTGCTGGACTCCTCTTTGGCTAGGTCATCCGGCGACCGGATAGACGATCTCTCGGTTGTAGCCGACGACGACGCGGGTGTAGCCGGCAAGGCTCGCGTCGAGCTCAGGGTCACCCGTGTCGACGCGAAGGGGGGCTCCGCCGAGGCGCGCGATCTTCGCCTCGGTCGAGACAATGACGATGCGCTCGCGATCCACCTGGTCGATGACGCGAGCCGAGAACTGCTGGTTGCCGCGGCCAAACAAAAAACCCTGACCGCCTACGGGTGTGACGACGATGCCGGCATCCTGGGTGTTCAGCAGTTCCAGCAGGGATCGCTCGTCGGCGTCAGCGATCTGGCAGCGGCCGCCGCGAACGACGTCCACGCCAAGCAAAGTCTTCTCGAGTCCGAGCCGCGCCAGGATGACGCCGGTGGTCGTGCCCGGACCGATCAGCCAGGTTCCGTCCCCGAGCACTTGGTCGATCAGGTGGTGGGCGATCGCATCCTGGGCCGCCGCCTCGCTGCCCAGCGAACGCGCCTTCGCGCTCTGAAGGTGCTGGCGCGCGTCGGGGACGCTGAGGAACCCGTGCAGCCGGGCGGAGACCGAGCCGGCGCGGAGCAGCGCCTCATCGACGTCCATCACCTCGGCCGGCCGCACGCTGCGCACGCCGTCCTGGGCGAGACTCGCCGCCAACTCGCCGGCGCTTCGCGGGTTGACTGCGAAGACAGCGGAATGCATCTTTACTCCCGCGGGGATGCCCAGCACGGGAATTCGGTCGCCGATCGCGTGCAGCACATCGACCGCGGTGCCATCTCCGCCGGCGAACAGGAGCAGGTCGACCCCGAGCTCCGCCATCGCCGCCGCCGCCGTGCGCGTGTCCTGCGCGGTCGTCACCCGGCTGGTCGATCCAAGCACCGTGGGCGCCAGCTGTGCGCTGCGGGCTTCGTCCTCACCCATCGCGCCTGCATAAGCCAAGACCTCGACGTCGCCGCGGAGCACGGTAAGGCGCCGGAGCGCCTCGGTCGCACGAGCCGGGGCGACCGCGGCCTCACCGCGCTCGCGCGCCGCCGCGACCAGAGCGACGTCATCGCTTCCCTTGAACGCCAGCCGCCCGCCCATGCCGGCGATCGGATTAACGACGAGGCCGAGTCGCATTTGTGTCAGTACACCTCGTCGATTACGTGCCCCATTGTTGGGTCGGGACCATAACCCGGTGGTAGTCTCACAAGCAAATGCGGCGCGTACGCGCGATGATCGCTTGGGTCAACCGGTACTTGGTGCTCGCCGGACGTAACTGCTGTGCGGGTCGGTCCTGGTGCGCCCTGGATCGCAGTCTCGCTCGCGAGCAAACCGAGAGCGACCGGCAGACCCGGACCGACCGCTAATCAGTTGACGACCGTCGACGACAGCGCGTCCGCTCGCGCGCAGTTCCTCGCCAGCCGACCGATCAGCGGGGACAACCTGGTGCCGGAAGATCCGGCGCTCGGCCTGGTTGCGTTCTCGAGCCCGTTCGACCCCGAGCCGTCGCTGCGGATGGAGAACGGCCGGATCGTCGAGCTCGACGGTGTCCCCGAGGACGAGTTCGATCTGCTCGACGAGTTCATCGCGCGGCACGCGATCGACCTCGAGGTTGCCGAGGAAGCGATGGCGCTGCCGATCGTCGAGTTCGCTCGGATGGTTGTCGACCCCGGGGTTCCGCGAGCGGAGGTGACGCGGCTCACGGCCGGGATGACTCCGGCCAAGATCGCCGCGACGCTCGCGCTCCTGACCCCGGTCGAGATCCTTCAGGCCATCCAGAAGATGCGGGTTCGCAGGACGCCCTCAATCCAGGCGCATGTGACCAACCGCGTGGATCATCCGCTTCTGATGGCTGCCGATTCCGCCGCCGCGGTCGCGCTCGGGTTCCGGGAGCTCGAGACGACGGTCCCGGTCCTGCGGCACGCCCCGTCCAACGCTCTGGCCCTGCTGATCGGTAGCCAGGTCGGCCAGCCGGGTGCGCTCACCCAATGCTCGGTCGAGGAGCGCACCGAGCTCGAGCTCGGCATGCGCGGACTCACCACCTACGCTGAGACCGTCTCGGTCTACGGCACCGAGCAGGTGTTCGTCGACGGCGACGACACTCCGTGGTCGAAGGCGTTTCTCGCCTCCTGCTACGCGTCGCGAGGGCTGAAGATGCGCTTCACCTCCGGCTCGGGCGCGGAGGTGCTGATGGGCGCGAGCGAGGGCAAGTCGATGCTGTACCTGGAGGCGCGGTGCATCGCAGTCACGAGAGCGGCCGGCTCTCAGGGCGTCCAGAACGGAGGGATCGACGGCGTGAACGTGACCGCGTCGGTGCCCCACGGCATGCGCGAGGTGATCGCCGAGAACCTGTGCGTGATGCTCCACGACCTGGAGTCCTGCTCGGGCAACGACACGCTCATGTCCGCGTCCGACATCCGGCGCACGGCGCACACGTTCCCGCTGCTGCTCGCCGGAGCCGATTTCCTGTTCTCCGGCTTCGGCTCGATTCCGGCCTATGACAACGCGTTCGGTCCGTCGAACATGAACGCGGAGGATCTCGACGACTACCTCGTCATCCAGCGGGACTGGGGCTTTGAGGGGGGGCTCCGTTGGCGAGAGGACGATGAGCTGCTAGCCGTCCGCCGCCGCGCTGCGGAAGCGTGCCGGGCCGTCTACGCGGAGCTTGGCCTGGCCCGGTTCAGCGACGAGGACGTGGAGGCGTGTGTGCGCGCCCACGGGAGCGCCGACGTCCCGGAGCTCGCGAGCGACCTCCCGGGAGTCGCGTCGGAACGGATCATGGACAACGGGCTGACCGCACTGGACGCGGTACGCGCCCTCGACGTGTGCGGCTACGGGCTCGAGGCCGAGCGGGTGCTCGAGATGATCCGCCAGCGACTGCTCGGCGACCTGCTCCAGACGTCAGCGATCCTCGACGAGGATCTGAATGTCCTCTCCTCGCTCACCGACCCGAACGACTATGCGGGCCCGGGCACGGGCTACCGGATATCGCCGGAACGCGCGAGCCAGATCGCGCGCGTGCGGCAGGTCTGGTCCGTCGCCGATCTCGCGCTCGAGCAAGCGCAGGGGGAGGGTTCCATCCACCTGTACGAGAAAGGCCCGGCGCTCGTGGGGACCCGTGCGGATGAGGTGGTGATCGGCGTGTCGGCCGCGATGGCCCGGGAGCTCTGGGTCGCGCTCAACGGGATGACGGTCGCCGATGTTCTGCGCGAGCTCACCGGCGGAATCGAGGATGAAGCCCTGAGTTGGCGAGTGGTCCGTGTGCGTCGGTCGATCGACCTCGGCCTGATGGGTTCGACCGCCGCTCGCCTGTCTGGCTCGGGCGTCGGCATCGGGCTCCAGGCGAAGGGGACCGTGCTCATCCACCGCGCCGACCTACCACCGCTGGCGAACCTCGAGCTGTTTTCGATCGCGCCTCGGATCACGCCGGAGCTCTACCGCCAGCTCGGGCGCAACGCGGCGCTCTACGCCAAGGGCTTTGATCCGGAGCCGCTCCTGCTGCCGGAGTCGAGCGAGCCCCTCGGCCCCAAGCACCACGCCCGCGTCGTCCAGCTCGTGGCGGTCGAGCGGCGGCTGTCCGAGGATGCCGATCCCGTCGAGCTGGTGGCGGAATGGCCGAGCTGAGCTATCCGCTGGCGGCCGGCTCGCGCGAGCACGTGCGCAGCGCGTCCGAGAAGCCGGTCGCCGAGATCACGCTCGACGCGGCCGTGTCAGGCGCTCTTCGCCCACGGGACGTCGCCATCTCCGCTGACACCCTGCGCCTTCAGGCCGGCTTTGCCGAGCGCGGCGGCAACTCGCAGCTGGGCGAGAACCTCCGTCGCGCGGCCGAGCTGGTGGCGTTCGGGGACGACGAGCTGCTCCACTTCTACGAGATGCTCAGGCCCGGACGGTCCTCCGCCGCCGAGCTCGACGCGCTGGCCTCGATGCTCGCCGAGCGCGGTGCCGAGCGGTGCGCGAACCTCGTCCGCGAGGCGCGCGATGCCTATCTCCGGCGCGGCCTGATCAGCTAGCCAAACCGCCGCGCGGCGCATCGCCGATTAACTAAGATTCGGGCACGACCACCAGAGGAGATGGGTAGATGACACGGGAAGAGACGAGCGCGCGGCGCCAGCTCGAGACGCTTGCCGAAGACGAACGCGGCCGCCAGCTGCTTCAGCTCGCGCTGCGCGGAATACAGACCTCCGGCCACGGCCTGACGATCGGCTGCTGGGTGAAGCCCGGCGGCGGCGTCTCGGGCTGCGTGTTCCAGCACGCCTACTGGCAGGGTGTCTCCGAGGGCGTGTTCGACACCACCGACGCGGCCTCCCGAGAGATCAAGCAGCTCGTCGACGAACGTGACTTTCACGCCGTGATGGAGGCGATCAGGGCCCTTGACCGCCTCGGCAAGCACCGCTTCCTGCGGCGTCGCGGACTCCGGCGCGAGCTCGACGAAGCCGCCTGGCGTGACACGGTCGAGCAACTGCTCGTCGACGTCCTCGCCCAGACCCCTCGCGCCGCCGGCCGCGCGCTCGAATCCAGCTCGGTCTGAGATATGCCGAGCACCGGGGCTAACGGGGTCGACGTCTGGTTCGAGCAGGAGGGGGACGGGGACGACGTCCTCTTCATCTCCGGTCTTGCCGATGAGGGCGCGTGCTGGGTTGACCAGGTCGCCGGCCTCCAGCAGCGCTACCGCCTGACGACATTCGACAACCGCGGCGTCGGTCGGTCCTCGACGCCGGACGGGCCGTTCCATATCACCGACTTCGCGGCCGACACGATCGCGCTTATGGACGCGGTCGGACTCGAGCGGCCCCACGTGGTCGGATCGTCGATGGGGGGCGCGATCGCGCAGGAGCTCGCGCTTGCGCATCCGGACCGTGTCCGCAGCCTGGTCCTCAACGGGACCTGGTGTCGTGGAGACCGGTTTCTCCACGAGATCTTTCGCAACTGGATGTGGTCGGCCCAGAAGGCCGACTCGATCCGCGACTTCCTGGTCACCGTCAACCTGTGGTGCTTCTCGCCTCGGATCTGGAACGACGGGACCATGGACGGCTGGATCGATGCCGCCGAGGCAAGTCCGTACGCCCAGTCCGTCGATGCCTTCTGCCGCTCCTCCGAGGCGCTGATCCAGCACGACACTGCAGATCGGATCGCCGCGATCAGCGCTCCGACGCTCGTGACCGTGGGCGAGCTCGACCTGTGCCTCCCGGCGCGCTACTCCGAGGCGATCGCCGAGCGCATCCCGGGTGCGCGGGTGGTCGTGGTGCCCGCCGTCGGGCACCAGCCTTTCCAGGAGGTGCCCGACGACTACAACCGTCTCCTGAGCGAGTTCTGGCAGTCCGTCGACTAACGGACCACGAGCACGTCAACCGTTGCGTGGTGCACGACGTTCGTGCTGACTGAACCGAGGACCACCCTCCGCGCCGCGTTGTGCCCACGGGTTCCGACGATGATCAGGTCAGCACCTGAATCCTCGGCTTCCGCGACGATCACGTCGGCCGGGTTTCCGTGCCCGGTGATGTACTGGCCAGTGATGCCCTTCTCCTCGAGGTACTTGCGCGCCTCGGCGAGCGCTTCAGTGCGCGCCTCGACGTCTGCTGGGTCCTCCTTCGACTCTCCGGGATCGCGCAGGAACGTTTGCGGGCTCGTGGCACTGACCACGGCGACGGTCGCGCCATTGGCGATCTCGGCGGCCCGCGCGAGCGCCTTGCGCGCGTTATCTGATCCGTCGAATCCGACGACGATTCGTTTCATGCCCCCAACCCTTACGGGACGAGAGGGCGCTGTCAAGGGTTGTGAGGGATCAGTAGTTCAGACGCGTGTGTCGAGCACCATCGCGGCGCCCGCCGCGCCGTCGACTCGCAGCGTGGCTCCGCTCAGATGCGCCGACTCCTCGGAGGCGAGCCACGCGACGACGGCGGCGATGTCCGCGTCCGAGCGGGGGCAGACGGCGTTGGACCGGATCCCGTGCGCCGCTCCCTCGGCGGCAAACAGCTCCGCGAGCGCGATCACGCCCGCGCTCATGACGGAAAACGCGGCCATTTCATGCGCGGCACGAATCCCGGCGTCAGACGCGATATGGATCATCGAGCCTCGGCCTCGCCGGCGCATGGCGTCGAAGCATTCGCGCCCCGTCTTGAACACAGCTGTCAGGTCCACCGCCAACAGTTCGCGAAAGACAGCCTCGGTCGTCGACTCGATCGATCCCTCGACGCGCATCTCCGGACATGTCACCAGCACATCCACGCCGGTGCGGCTGCTGAGCTCAAGCGCATCGTCGACGGCGCGACCCGCGGTGGTGAGAAGGACCGTCATTCCGTCCTCGCGCAGACGCTCCGCGCAGGCTTGCGCGGCGGCTGAGCCGTCGCCCATAACCAGCGCGTTCATCCGCGACTCGCCGCCTCTCGCACAGCCGAGCTCGCTCGCAGCGAGGATCGCATGCCACCGTCCACGAGCAGGATCGAGCCGTTGCAGAACGCCCCGTCGGCGGACGTGAAGAACGTGACGGCGCCGGCGACGTCCTCGCCGGTTCCGACCCGAGCCAGCGGCGGAAGGATCCAACTCGCCGGATCGGACGACTCGTCTCGGCCCCCGACATAGCTGGCCATGCCCGGCGCGGTATCGCCCGGACACACCGCGTTGACCCGAACCCCGTGAGGGCCGGCCTCGACGGCGAGCGTCTGGACAAGCATGTTCACCGCGCGCTTGGCTACCGAATAGGCGGCGATCGAGGTCTCGCCCCAGACGCCGGCGTCCGAGGAGATCATCGTGATCGAACCGCCCCCGGCGGCGCGCAAATGGGGAAGGCAGGCGACCGCATACAGGTAGTAGCCGACGAGATTGGTTCCGAGCACGGCGTCCCAGGCGTCGTCGCTCGTCTCCGACAGCGACGCCTCATGGAGGACCCCGGCGTTGGCGATGAGCGCGTCGAGGCCACCCAGCGTCTCCACCGCATGCTCGACCGAGGCCCGCACCGCCTCGCCGTCCCGCACGTCGGCGGCGACGAAATCCGCTCCCAGGCGCGCCGCCACCCGGTGTCCGCGGGGCTCGTCCCGGCCGGTCAGCACCACCGCCGCTCCCTCGGAGCGGAGCCGCTCGGCGATTGATTCGCCGATGCCGGAAGTGCCGCCCGTCACGAGGGCTCGAGTGCCCGCCAGTCGCTCCATCGATCCGATCCTTGCATACGCGCCCCCGGGCAACAAATGGATAAAGAATTCTTGGTCAAATTTGCGCATCGGCTTTCTAGGGCGCTAGTCTGTGCACCCGCCGCGTCGTGACCTGACCGGGGACCACGGGAGGCCCGGAAGGGGGCGAGGTGAAAACCGAATCGAGGAGTGGGCATGACTGATACTGTCGGCGCGCCGGAGACAGCAGATGGGGGCCTGGGCTCCCGCCTGACCGGATCGACCGAGCTTGCAAGGAATGCGCTGGGGCTGCCGCAGCTTCTGTTCTGCATCGTCACGGGGTCTGCGCCGCTCGCCGCAATGATGTTCAACGACCCGCTCTCCGGGTCCGGGATCGGCATTGCGGTACCCGCGGCCTTCTGGCTGGCGGGCTTCTCCTTCATTCTGTTCTCGGTCGGCTACGTCGAAATGGCCCGGCGAAAGACGACCGCGGGCGGCTTTTATTCGTATACGTCCTATGGGTTTGGGCGGATCATCGGCTTGGGCACGGCGATATGCATCGTCGGCGCCTACCTGCTGTTTGCCGTGGGCGTGAACGGCGTGACCACATACTTCGCCAACACCAGCATCCAATCGCTCTTCGGCTTCACCATGGATTGGCGGATCTACGCGGCGATCCTCATCCTGCTTCTTTTCATGGTCACGTACTTCCACGTGGAGATCGTCGCCCGCATCCTCGGTCTCGCCCTTCTGGGCGAGCTGTTGCTCCTGTTCATCTTCTCCTTCACCGTTCTCTTCAAAGGCGGCGGCCCAGACGGGATCGTCTGGGGCGCGCTGAACCCGGCCGGCCTCTTTGGCCATGGCGCGGGCGTGGCCGGTGCCGCCCGGGTGTTTGGCGCCTCCGCGGCCGGCGTCGGGTTCTTCGGGGCCTACTGGTCCTGGGTCGGGTTCGAGATGGCGCCGAACTACGCCGAGGAGACGCGCAACCCGAAGAAGATGATGGCCTACGCCACGTACGGCTCGGTCATCGGGCTCGCCATCGTGTTCACGTTCTGGGCGTGGATGCTCGTCACCTCGTACGGCGGAGCCAAGGACCAGTGGCCGTGGGCCGTCGCCGTCCAGTACGGCATCCACGCTAAGGCGCCGGCGAGCGTCGGGCTGCCCGCGGGCAACTACGCGAGCGTCTATTACCCGGTCGCACAGAAGTTCGTCGGCGTGTGGTTGAAGGATCTGTTCCAGATCTTCATCATCACCGGCTCGTTCGCCTGCTCGCTGGCGTTCTGGAACACGTCCAACCGCTACCTGTTCTCGATGGGACGAGAGGGGATCCTGCCACGGACCTTTGGACGGACGCATTCCACGCACAAGAGCCCGTTCGTCGCGACGACGTTCACTCTTTGCTTCGTGATTGTCTTCACGCTGCTGTTCGCGCTCGGGATCATGGGCGGGGCGCAACGCTCGGCGCTCAAGGTCGGGGTATCCAACCCGATCGTGGCGCTCTCGCAGGTCGGAACCTGGTGGCCGTTCCAGGGGAACCTGCTCTTGTTCACGATCATGACGCTCTGCAGCGTCGCGATCATCGTCTACTTCCTCAGACCCGAGAACCGAGACGGCTTCCACTGGTTCAAGACATTCCTGGCTCCCCTGCTGGGCGCGCTCTCGATCGCGTTCGCCATTTACCTGATGGTGAAGAACCGGCCGGCACTTCTCGGCACGCCGAACACGGGCTTCACGTTTGCGACGCCATTCATCGTGATCATCGTGTTCCTGATCGGTTGTGGCGTCGGCTTGGCCTACAGGAGATGGTCGACGGCGCGCTACGAGGCGGTGGGCAAGTTCGTCCACGAAGAGGCCTGAGCCGCGACCGCTGACGGTCGCGGGTGGGGCGGCGCCCAGCGCGTCGCCCCGTAGCATTGGGGCCGAGTGTCTCTGGTTACCGAAGTTCCCGAGTCGCTGAGGTTCCACGGAATCGAACCGGCGCGGGGTGCCCGTCGGTTTGCGATCACGCTCGATCAGGCCGACCTCGAGGCCGGCGGACGCATCGCCGGCCGGGTCGAGCGGCGCGACGATCGTCGCGACCCCCGGGCGGTGATCGTGGAACTGCGCTGTGACGCGTGCTGGGTCGATATCGCGCCTCAGTTCGTCGGGCGCAAGCGGGTCTGGAGCTGGTCGGCTCCCGGCGACATGCGCAACCGGTTCATACCGGTCTGGCTCGAGGAGGAGACCTATCGCGAGAGCCTCGAGGTGGGACCGCTCGATCAGGCCAACTGGAGGCACTTCGCATTCGTGATCCCGGAGGACGTCCCGCGGGCGCTGGAGGGAACATTCGTGGCGTTCCGCTGGCGGGTCGAGGCCCGGCGGTCTCGCCGTGTCGGTAGCGAGGTTGCGTCGCTGCCGCTGCTCGTCCTCAAGCCGCAGGACGAGCCCGTCGTCCGAGTTGAGACGAGTCCGATCGGCACGTGGCGTCTCCTCGAGTGGCGATCGAACGATGACGTCGGTGCATCCGCCGGCCCCTGCTCGGTGACCTACGAAGCTCGGCGGCTCGAAGACCTGCCGCTGCCCGGAGAAACGAGAGAGGCCGAGCTCCGCCGTCTCGCGCGGAAATGACTGGCAACCCGCCCACCAGCCGGCCCAATTCTGCCGACCGCTAACCCCACGCCCACCTGCGCTACGGCATGATGACTCCCTTGCGCACGTTCCTCGCTATCTGCGTCCTGGCCGTCGCCGGCGCTCTGGGCTTTAGCTCGTCGGCCGTCGCGGCGACGTGCCCCACCGCGAGCTATCTGGATTACAACCATCTCGCCTACGCCGAGGTGGCCATTCCGGCTGGGGTGCAACTGGCGCCGGGCCGAACGGTCGGGAGCGGTGCGCTTGACCAACCGACGAGCTCCAACGGGTGCAAGCGATCGCGGACCTCGGTTCAGGTGCTGAGCGCTGGATCGGTCGACCCGCAAGTGGCGGTGCTGGTCAGTGGGCGGCCGGGGACGGCGTTTGTTATCGGGCAGAGGTGCGCCGGCTTCACAGGCTCGGCTTATTGGGATTGCCTGACCCAACCGCTCGTCTGGGACGGGGTTCAGTACACCGGGACGAGCTACCCGAGCCAGCCAGCGCCGGTCGGGACGCTCGCGCTTGGAGCCGCTCTCGGCACGGCTGAGTACCACGGACGCCCGGTGACGCTCCGGCGTATCCAGAGCGTCGACCCCACCCTCGCGGTCGGCATCTCGGGGCAGCCGAGCGTGGCGTGGCTGAGCCCGCGAACGTGTCCGTACAGCGGGTTCTCAAACACTCCTGCGGACGACAACCTCCTGCGCTGCCTGCGCAGCCCGGTCTGGTTCACGTTCGATCCCCCGGGCAATCCGGCCGGCGCCACGGTCGTCGGGCGGGCCGACCGGCCGGTGACGGGCGCGGTGGCCGGTGCAACGATCAGCCTGGCCCTCCTTTCGGTCGACGCCGACTACGTCCCCGCGAACCCCAAGATGGTGGCCGTCGGTCACGTCGCCAGCCAGATCAACCTGAAGCTGCCCGATGTCAGCGCGGGCGTATATGAGGCGGTCGTCTCCTGCCCTCAATGCTCGAATACCGGCGCGGGCAGCGGTGGTCTGTATCCGGCGGGGTCGGTCCTCGTCGCCGCAGCGTCGAAGGGCTCGACCGTCGCCCTGATCGTGAACTACGTCATCCTGGCCCTCGTGGTCCTTGCCGTGGCCCTCGGCATCAGGTCTCGCCGCCGGCGTCGCGCACAGGGCCTCGGCCGGCGTAACTCTGAGTGGGGCAGGCTGCTGGGCGGGATGCTGCTCGGTCCGAACGCGGCCGCCGCGCGCCGCGGCAAAGGCTGGCCCGAGGACGCCACGGCCCGAGGCGGCGGTCGCGGCGCTGCGGGCGGCCCCAAGGTTCGCGCCAATGGGCAGAGTGGGCGAGGGGGGCGGGATCCGAATCCACCGCCATCCCGTTCATCGGCGTCGCCGGCCAAACGCAAGGCTCGGGGCAGGCGAGGCGGTCCCCAAGGCAAGAACGGTGGGCCCGAGGGCAAGAATGGCGGCGCTCCAGGCAAAAAGCCGGGTGCCGACTCATGACACCTAGGACGTAGGAGGCGGTTTGATGGCGCTCACGACGAAGTCCGCCCGGCCGTCGGTCCGTCCGGAGGCGCTCGAGTCGGCGTTCGCGTTTCCGGCGCTCGAGGCGATCTTCACCCGGCGGGCCCGCCGGTTCGCGCTCGGGGCGACGATGACCGGACCGCTCGCCTTCAGCTCGGATAAGCAACCCGTCCCGCTGGCGAGCGAAGAGGAGGCGATCCTGGTCGCCGCCGCTACCGGCATCACCGGGGTCGTGCGCGAGGAATGGCCGTTTGCCACCGACACCGGCGAGGCCACGGGTGCGGACAAGCTCGCCTCGTTCACCGGGCGCAGCTTTCCCAGCCCGCTCGCGATCCACGGCACCGAGCTGTTCTGGACCAACGACGAGGGTGTGTTCGTGCTCCCACAGCGCGACCAAGTGCCCGAGCGCTACGTCCAGCTCCAGACGCAAGAGGAGCGAAGTGAGCTCTATCGCAGCGCGATCAAGCTTCAGGACGGGCGGCTCGAGATCCCGCGCCGGCGCCCCAACCTGTTCAAGTTCAACGAGTGGCTGATCAATACCGAGGGCGCGACGGTGTTCATCCCGGTCTCCGACGTGACCCGGCAGTGCATCTCGGCGATGCTCCTGTATTTCGACCGGCCACACGGTTACTACATCGTCGACAAGTACCTGGGTAACGACCCGCTACGCCGGTTCGTCGAGTCGGGTCTGCTGGACCCCGCTCACCTCGTGGACCTCGCCGACTTCGAGCGCTGGCAGATGGTCGACATGAACGGCGTCGAGCAGGGACTGATGGTTCAGAACCTGATGATCGCCACCCAGACGCTCGGCATCGGCGGCCATCCGTTCTCCGGTGGGAAGGGCCGCGTGACCCTCGGCGGTCAGCGCCAGTGGGAGGCGATCGGCGGGGAGGGCCCATGCGGCTCGCTCGGGTTCAGGTTCCACGGCGTGCCCGACGATGCGCCGGTGGGCGCGGGCGAGGAGATCCCGGTCGGGCTCGACGGGATCTTCGAGGGCGCGTGCCCGCCTTACCACGCGGATATGGACGCCGCGGTCGACTTCGTCCTCGAGCAGCGGTGGGGCGCCGAGGGCATCTTCTCGGCCCCGGAGCGCCGGCCGATCCCGTGGCGCTCCTCCGAGATCGCCCACGCGGTTCCGCGTCCGTCAGATGAAGCGATCGACGCGACCAAGACGCTCTGCCGCTACATCTGGAATACCTACGGGCGCTTCCCGGCGACGCTCGATCCCTTCCTGATGACGGTCTGGTACCAGGCCGCCCATCTGGATATCGAGTTCTACGACCGCTACTACCCGCCCGAGGCGCTGCCCGCCCACGTGCGCTCGCACATGCACGACTGGCACGACCTGTAGCGCGGGGTACGGTCCGGCTACATGACCTCGCGGTAGCGCTCGCGCTCCCAATCGGTGACGTGCCGCGCGAAGAGCTCGAGCTCGTGGCGGAGCATCACCACGTAGGAGTCGACGAACATCTCGCCGAACACCCGGCGGACGAACTGGCTCTGCTCGAGCGTGTCGACCGCGTCGGCCAGCTGGGTGGGTAGGCGCGTGAGCGATGCGTCGACGTGGGGGTCACCGGTCACCTCCGGGGGCACCTCGTGCTCGTGCTCGAGCCCATCCGCGCCGGCGGCGAGACAGCCGGCGACGACCAGGTAGGGATTGGCATCCCCGGATGCCCATCGGCATTCGAGCCGGGTCGCCGAGCCGCGACCGACGGCCGAGCGCACGCCGACCAGGCGGTTGTCGAGGCCCCAGCTGACCTGCGTCGGCGCGAACGAGTAGTCCTCGACGCGCTTGTAGGCGTTGATCGTCGGGCAGTTGACGGCCTGCAGATCGACCTGGTGCGCGAGCAAACCCGACAGGTAGCGGCGCATCACCTTCGAGCGCAGCGGCGGATCGTCATCCTCCTGGTTAAACGCATTCCGGCCGTCGGCGTCGAGCAGGCTCTGGTGAACGTGCATCCCGTTGCCGGCCTCGGTGATGTATGGCTTGGGCATGAACGTCGCGCGCAGGCCGTGCTTGGTCGCGATCTGCTTGACGACGTACTTGAGGATGATCGTCGCATCGGCGACGTCGATCGGCGATCCGTGCCCGAGGTTGACCTCCACCTGGGCGGGACCGTATTCCACATTCCACGCCTCTACGTGGATCCCCGAGGCCTCGAGCGCACGCTTCATCTCGCTGACCACCGGCTCGACTTCGGCGCCCTTCTGCATCGAGTAGCAATGGGTCCCGGTGTAGAGCGGCTCCCAGTCAGGGGTGCAGAGGTGGAACTCGAGCTCGGTCGCCGCGACCGGCTCATAGCCGAAGCTCCGGACCCGCTCGACCGCCCGGCGCAGGATCCCGCGGCCGTCGAGGGGGATCGGCTCCTCGCTCTCCGGATCGACGGTGTCGCAGAAGCAGAAGGCGGTCCCTTCCTTCCATCCGGACAGACGGAGGGTCGATACATCGGGGACAACGTGCATATCGGGGTATCCGGTCACGTCGTTCGCCCACCTCGTCGGGAAGATCACGCCGTGCATGTCCCAGGTGAAGGCGACGTTCGCGATGGCAAAGCCGTCGCCGTCAGCCGTCGAGCAGAAATGGGCAGCCGATAGTCGCTTGCCTCGGGGGATGCCCCAGGTATCGGCAAACATGCACTCGACCGTGTGCACCTGCTCTCGACGGAGCAACTCCCTTACCGCTTCGATGCTGCGCTCGTTGCCTACCACCTGCATAACCATCTCTTCCTCTCCGTTCCAAGGCGGGCGGCTATCCTAACGGCCCCGCGGGCGCGGGAGCACGCCGCCGACAGCTGGAGGTATCGCCATGCGCGCAGTCGTTGTACGTGCTTTCAACGCGCCGCTCAAGTTCGAAGAACGGGACATTCCGGTGGCCAGAAATGGACAGCAGAGTGTGCTGCGGGTGCTGGCCTGCGGCGTCTGCCACTCCGACCTGCACGTGGTCGAGCACCTATACGGGTCTGAGCTTCCGCTCGTGCTCGGCCACGAGATCGTCGCCGCCGACGAGCGGCTCGGTAACGTGCTCGTCTACGCGCCGTGGGGCTGCGGCGAGTGCCGTTTCTGCCGCGCGAGCGAGGAGAACGTCTGCCCCGACGCCCGCGAGGCGGGCCTGTATCAGGACGGTGGCTACGCCGAGTACGTGCGCGTACCGGCCCGCCGCTACCTGTATCCGATCGGCGAGCTCGATCCGATCCAGGCGGCGCCACTCGGGTGCGGTGGCCTGACCCCATACCGGGCCGTTAAGCGTGCGCGCCCGTGGCTGGAGCCCGGCTCACGCGCGCTCGTGCTCGGCGCCGGCGGGCTGGGTCAGTTCGCCATCCAGTTTCTACGCCTGCTGACCGACGCGGTGGTCGATGTCGGCGACCCCTCGGCGCACAAGCGCGAGCGGGCGCTCGAGCTCGGTGCGCAGGCCGCCGCCGCCCCCGGAGATCTGGAAGGCCCATACCGCGCGGTACTCGACTTCGTCGGGTCGGAGAACTCGCTGGCCCATGCCGCCCGGCTTGTCGACCGGCAGGGCGTCGCGATCGTCGTCGGACTGTACGGGGGAAGGATTCCGTTCGGGCTGGGCGCGGTTCCGCACGAGGCGCACTTCCTCTCCAGCATCTGGGGCTCGCGAGACGAGCTCGGGGAGCTGATCGAGCTCGCCCAGCGAGAACCGCTTCAGTACACGATCGACACGCTGCCGCTCGAGCAGGCTCAGCGGGCACACGAGCTGATCCGGTCCGGCGAGGCCCGCGGCCGTATCGTTCTCACGCCATGACACCGTCTCCCGGGACTGACGAGCGCTGGAGCGCTGCGGCGATTGCGCAGGACGTTCGGGGTGGCCGGCGCAGTGCCGCTGAGGTGGTTGACGAGGCGCTGGACCGGATCGCCGGCGCCAACGGCGCCCTGAACGCGTTCTGTGAAGTGAGACCGCGCGCCGCGCGCGCGGCCGCCGCGGCGCTGGACGCTCGAATCGCGGCCGGCGAGGATGTGGACCCCGCCCTCCCGCTCGCCGGGGTGCCGGTCGCCGTGAAGGACGTGATCTGGGAGGCGGGGGTCGAGGCGACCGACGGATCGCGCTCGTTGCTCGGCTTCGTGCCCCACGAGGATGCGATCGTCGTGGAGCGCCTGGTCGCCGCCGGGGCCATCGTGGTCGGCCGGGTCAACGCTCCCGAGTTCTGTTACCGCGGCATCTGCGCCAACGACCTGTACGGAGTGACATCCAACCCATGGGATCTCGGCCGTACGCCGGGTGGCTCGAGCGGCGGATCGGCCGCCGCCGTGGCCGCCGGTCTGGTGCCGCTGGCGATCGGGACCGACGGTGGCGGGTCGATCAGGATCCCGTCGTCGTTCTGCGGCGTCGCGGGCTTCAAGCCCACGTATGGCGTCGTCCCGCGCGAGCCGCAATGGCCGGGTTGGCTGACCCTGACTCACGTGGGACCGATCGCGTTCACCGTCGAGGACTGTGCGCTGATGCAGTCGGTGATCGCCGGGCCCGACCTGCGCGACCCGATGTCGCTGCCGCCGCTACCCCGCGATTTAGGACCCGCCCACCCTCGGGGTCGCGGAGATCTCCGGGGGCTGCGGGTCGCCTACTCGGAGGATCTCGGATACGTGCCGGTCGACGACGGGGTTCGCCGGGCGTTCAGTGCCGCGATCGAGCGCTTCGCGTCGCTCGGCGCGGAGCTCGTGGCCGTCCACCCGGCCCCCTTCTCCCCGAACCCGGTCGACATCTGGAACACGCTGACGACGACCGACAACCTCGCGTCGGAGGGACCGCTGCTCGAGACCGGCCGAGTGGGTCTTGATGCCCGCGGTCTGATCGAGCCGGGCGCGGACGTGTCGGGACTCGAATATGTGCGGGCCCGCAACGCGCAGTGGGAGTACGCGTGTGCGTGGGGCCGGTTCATGACCGACTACGACCTGCTGCTGACGCCGACGATGGAGTGCGTCGCCTTCGAGCACGGTCGTACCGGTCCGGCCACGGTTGGCGGGCAGCCGATCGGCGAGTTCTACGACGACTTCTGCCATTTCTGTTATCCGTTCAACCTGACCGGCCAGCCGGCGATCAGCGTTCCGATGGGAACCGCGGAGCACGGCATGCCCGCAGGGCTTCAGATCGTCGGTCGCCGCTTCGAAGACGACCTCGTGCTCGCAGCCGGCGCGGCATGGGAGCGGCTCGGAGCGTGGCCTCGCGCGCCGCGGGAGCAGCGGGTGCCGCTCCAGGCCGGCGGCGCGCTCGCCTCGCTGCCGGGCCCGGAGGGATCGGTGGAGGTCGACGTGCAGGTGGCCGCGGCCGGCGAGCGGATCGAACTCGACGGCGAGACGGCGGAGATACGCCGTGTGCTGAGCCCGCGCGACGGCGCGTGGCTGGTCGAGTACGAGCGCGGGCCGCGCGGATGACCGCCTTTCCGACCGTGCGGGTCGCGGCGATTCAGGCGACGCCGGTGATTCTCGACGCCGAGGGGTGCGTCGAGAAGGCCGAGCGACTGCTGCACGAGGCAGCGGACCGCGGCGTTCAGCTGGCCGTGCTGCCCGAGTGCTTCATTCCGTTGTATCCATCGACCGGCTGGGCTCAGGGTGCGGGTGCCTTCGGAGGGTGGGGCGAGCTGTGGGAGCGCCTGTGGGAGAACGCGGTTGACGTCCCCGGTCCGCTCGTGGATCGGCTCGTCGACGTGTGTCGCGAGCGCGAGCTGTTCTGCGTCATCGGTGTGAACGAGCGCGAGTCCGCTCGTCCGGGCACGCTCTACAACACGGCTCTCTATCTAGGCCCGGCGGGGCTGTTGGCGCGCCACCGCAAGCTGATGCCGACCCAGCACGAGCGGGTGTTCCACGGGATCGGTGCCGGCGATGACCTGTCGGTGATCGAGGCCGCCGGGGCGCGGGTCGGTGGTCTGATCTGCTGGGAGAACCGGATGCCGCTCGCGCGCTACCGGGTCTACCGCGGCGGCCCGCAGATCTGGGTCGCGCCGACCGCGGACGACAGCGATGTGTGGATCGCGACGATGCGCCACATCGCGATCGAGTCCGGCGCGTTCGTCGTGTCCGTGCCGCAGTTCATACCGGCATCGGCGTTCCCCGAGGACTTTCCGGCGCCGCTTGGACCGCGCGAGGAGGTGTTCGGTCGCGGTGGTGCGGCCGTGATCGAGCCTGCCACCGGCAAGGTGATCGCCGGTCCGCTGTACGGCGAGGAGGGGTTCGTGGAGGCCGACTGCGATCTGCGCGTCGGCCTTCACGCCAAGCGCTGGTTTGACTCGGTCGGGCACTACAGCCGCGAGGACGTGTTCATGAGCGAGCTCCGCGACGGTGGCACCGTCGTGCCTGGGCTCGATCGGGTGCGAACCCCCGACCACTAGAGCCCGTACTGCGGCGAGTCGCGGGATGAGTGACGGCGGCGCGGTGCGGTGCATCGGGGACGGGCAATTTCCAGCATTACCGTCGAGCGCCGCCTGGGCTGCAGGCTTTCGCCTCGTGACGGGGCAACATCCTGCACTCCGCGCGAGGCCCGGCTGGAATGCTGGAATTTGCCCGGTTGAGCTCTGGGGCGGTGGTGGGGGGTGCTGCCGTGACGGTCGGGGTCGGTGGCGAAGGCTGGTCGCGCTAGCCGGGTGGGACATAAGCGCGGACTCGAGCTTCCTCGGTCGGCGAGTCCGCGGTGTGAGCCACATATGGCGCTGAATCGGGATTCACCGCTCGCGGCGCGCCGAGTCCGCAGTTATGACCCAGACTGCTATCCGGTGGCGCGAAAGCCGATCGTCACATAATGTATTCAGAACCGCATGGAACGCCCTCGCATCCTGATCACGACCTGGCGCCGTCCGCTCCCCACCTACCTCGGCGAGCGGACCGTCCTCGACACGTTCGATCCGGCCTACGCCGCACGCGTGACCGATGCCGGTGGGCTGCCCTTGGTCATCTCGCGCCCGCCCGACCCAGTCGTCCAGCCCGTTCTCGATGAGGTGCTGGCCCTGGCCGACGGGCTGCTGCTCACCGGCGGGGGCGACGTCGACCCGGCGAACTACGGGGCCCGACTCGAGAACGCCGACGAGCCCGACGCGGGCGCCGACGACTGGGAGCTCGCGCTGATCGCGGCCGCGCGAGAGCGGGCGCTCCCAACGCTCGCGGTCTGCCGGGGCGCGCAGATGCTGGCCGTCGCCTACGGCGGCCGGCTGGCCCAGCGGCTAGCGGAAACCGACGCCCATCCTGACCGGGGCCGCCTCTCCCCGGAGGCAATCCTTTCGGGGCGCCACACGGTCTCGCTGCTCGAGGGATCCCGGGTCCGGCGTGCTCTGGGCGCCGGCACGGTGGCCGTGAACACGATCCACCATCACGGGATCGACGATGCCGGCGAGCTCGTGGTCACCGCCACCGCTCCGGACGGTGTGATCGAGGCGGTCGAGCCGCGCTCGGACTGGGCTTGCGTCGGCGTCCAGTGGCATCCCGAGAAGATGCACGAGCCCGAGCAGGCCGGTCTGTTCGCCCAGCTCGTGCAGGCGGCACTCGAGCGCGCCGGGGTGGCGGCGTGAGCCTCCGGGGCTACACGGCACCACTCTCACCGGACGGTCGCGCCGGGATCGTCCCGCCGCCGCCGTGGCACTACTCGGGGGATTTCCTGATCGCGGAGTACCGCACCGACCCGGACGCGGTCGCGGCGCTGTTGCCGCCCGAGCTCGAGCCCGCCGAGGACCAGGGCGCGGTCGCCGCGATCGTCGCCGACTGGCAGTCGTGCTCGGTCGACCTCCACGAGCTCGAGGACCCGATGCAGTCCCAGTACCACGAGTTTTTCCTGGTCGTCGGCGCCCGCTACAACGGCCAGCCGGTGAGTCGCTGCGTGTACATCTGGGTCGACAAGGACTTCGCGATGTACCGCGGGTGGATTCAGGGATTCCCCAAGAAGCTCGGCTCGATCCATGTGACGCGGATGTTCTCGGTCGGCAAGGCAACGCCGCGGCTCGAGGCGGGGGCGCGCTTCGGCGCGACCTGCACCGCCAACGACCGGCAGATCGCGCGCATGGTGGTCACGCTCGAGCACGTCTCAGAGACGGGCCCGATCGTCAACGATCCGCCGATGTACAACTCGCGGCACTTCCCGGCCGCGGCGGGAGACCGGCCCGACGTGTTCGAGCTCGTCCGGGCCGGCGGGTATGACCGCGACGTGACCGAGGTCTGGGAGGGAAGCGCCGAGCTGCGCTTCTACGACGACACGCTCGAGGACCTGCAGGCGATCGCCCCGCGCGAGATGCTGCGCGGCTACCGCTTCTCGTTCGGCTACACCGTCGACGGCGTCGAGGTCGTCGCCCAGCAACAACAGGAGAGCTACTCATGAAGCACGTCCGGATCGAGCACGACGGCCGCGTGGTGGAGGGCACGCTCGACGGTGAGGTGATCCTGGCCGACGGGCTCGAGCTCCGCACCAGCCAGGTCCAGCGCTGGCTCTCGCCAATCCCGGTGACGCCGAGCAAGATCCTCGCCACCCACCTCACCTATCGCTCGCGCGCCGAGGAATACCAGATGGCCCGCATGCCGAGCGAGCCCTCGTACTTCATGAAGCCGCCGTCGTCGCTGTCGGGTCATCTCGCCCCGGTGCTCCGGCCCGCCGGGTGCCGCTTTCTCAACTACGAGGGCGAGGTTGCGGTCGTGATCGGGCGCCGCTGCCACCGCGTCGGTCTTGATGAAGCGCTTGATTACGTGGGTGGGTACACGGTCGCGAACGACTGGGGCGTGCACGACTTCCGTCACGCCGACCGCGGCTCGATGCTGCGGGTCAAGGGGCAGGACGGCTTTTGCCCGCTCGGCCCGGTGATGGTGGACCCCGGCGACGTCGACCCGGAGGACCTGACGCTGAGGACGTTCGTCAACGGCGAGGAGGTCCAGAACGGGAACACCGGCTCAGACCTGATGTTCTCGTTCGCCTACCAGATAGCCGACGTGGCCCGGCTGGTCACGCTCGAGCCCGGGGACGTGCTGCTCACGGGGACGCCGGCGAACTCGCGGCCGGTCGAGCCCGGCGATGTGGTCGCGGTCGAGGTCGAGGGGATCGGCCGGCTCGAGAACACCGTCGTCCAGGACGAGGAGGCGCTCCCGCTCATCGGCGAGCAGCCGGCCGTGACGGCGCAGACGCTCCACGTCGCGCTGACCATGCCCGAGGACGAGGCCAAGCGAAGCGTCGACTCCGTTCGATGAGCGTCCCCGAATCCGCGGCTGCGCCCGACCGCCTGAACATCGCGAGCGTCGTCGATCAGGTGTACACGGCGATCCGCGAGAGGATCTCGAGCGGTTCGCTCCCCCGCGGCGCGCGAGTGCATCAGGAGGACCTGGCCGAGGAGCTCGGCGTCTCCCGCACGCCGGTGCGCGAAGCGCTCCGCCGACTGGCCGCGGAGGGGCTCGTCGAGATGCGGACCAATCGCGGCGCGCGCGTGGCCGACGTCGACCAGATCGGGATGCGTGAGTCCTACGAGGCGCGGACCGTGATCGAGCCGGGCGCCGCCCGACTGGCCGCGGCCCGCCGACCGCCGCAACCGCTCGCCCGCATGCGAGCCGCGGTGACCGCGCAGCGGCGCTCGGTGCGCTACGTGCAGCGGAGCTTCGAGGCCAACCGGGAGTTTCACCTCGCGCTGGCGGCGGCCTCCGGGAATGAGTTCCTGGTCCAGTTCGCGGAGCGGCTGTGGGTGGCCCGGATCGGCGAGACGATCTACGAGCGTCAGGTCCAGACCCAGGAGCGGATGCTCCTCGACGTCCGCGAGCACGAGCAGATCATCGAGGCGATCGAGGCCGGCGATGGCCGCCGCGCGGAGTCGCTGACGCGTCGGCACCTCACCGACGCGATGAAGCGCTCGACGGACATCCTGGGGGGCTAGGTCTCGTTGCGGACCGGATTCGAGAGCGTGCCCACGCCCTCGATGTAGATCTCGACCGTGTCGCCCTGGTGCAGATAGCGCTTGGGATCACGCGAGTCGCCGACGCCGCCCGGGGTGCCGGTGGCGATCACGTCCCCGGGATAGAGCGTGACGCCCCTCGAGATGTACTCGATCAGGTCCACGACCGAGAAGATCAGATCGCTCGTGTTCGCGTCCTGCATGACCTCGCCCGAGACCGTCGTGCGGACGTCGATGTCCTCGAGCTCGACCCCATCCATCGAGGCGATGCACGGGCCGAGCGGCGAGAACGTGTCAAAGCTCTTGCCGAGCGTGAACTGGCGCAGCGGGGTCTCGAGCTGGGCGCGCCGGCCCGATACGTCGTTGATGGCGGCGATGCCGCCGACGGCGGCGCGGGCCTCGTCGCGATCGGCCCGATAGGTGCCCTGGCCGATCACGACCGCGAGCTCGCCCTCGTAGTCGGGGCGGGTCTCCTCACGGGGGATCACGATGTCCTGACTGGGCCCGATCAGGGATGAGGCGAACTTCGCGAACACCACGGGCACGCTCGGAATCCCGAGCTCCGATTCCTCGGCGTGGGAGCGATAGTTGAGCCCGATTCCGATCAGCTTCCCGGGCACGACCGGATGCAGGAGCTTGACCTCGTCGAGGAGATGGGTCGGGCCATCCGCCTGTTGCAGCGCATCCCACGCCAGCGCTGTGGGCACGAAGCCCTCCGGGCCGGCGGCGCCGGCATCCGTGATTGTCCCGTCCTCGCCCAGCGCCCCGATCCGGGCCTCGCCCGATGGGTTCACGAACCGCACCGCTTTCAACTCTCAGTCTCCTGTTCCTCGCGAAGGACTTTCATCGCGTTCACTGCACGCGGAATGCCAGCGTACGGCGTCGTCTGAAGAATCGCCTCCTCGATCTCGCTCCAGGGCACGTCGATCGCGCGCAGGGCTCGGATGTGGGCGCGCACCTGGGGGTCGCTCGAGCCGATCGTGGCCAGGACCGCGACGATGATCAGCTCGCGTTCGCGGGCGGGCAGGCCGGGTCGGGTGTGGACGTCCCCGAAGGCCCAGTCCACGATCCAGTCGCCGAGCGGGCCCATGCGAGCGAGGAACTGCTCGCCGCCGGGCTCGTCGTTCAGCTCGGCCAGGCGCTTGAGCGCGCGGGCCCGGCGATCATCTTCTTGACCGGCCTCCAAAGCACGGATACTGTATCCAAAATTGCTGCGCCGAATCCACCACGTCTGTCTTCGCACCAGTGATCTGGCCGCCGCCACGGAGCGCTGGTCGATTCAGTTCGGTCTGACCGTCCGCGAGCAGAGCGCCGAGCGCGCCCGGCTCGCCTGCGCCTACGAGCCCTACTCGCTCGAGCTCGTGCCGTCGGACACGCCGGGCGCGGACCATACCGGCTACGAGCTTGCGCGCGGGGTGACGCTCGAGGACGCGGCCCGCCGGCTCGACGGACTGGGCGTGGCCTACTCGCTGGTGTCCGGGGCGCTCTGCCTGCGCGACCCCGACGGCCACGGCGTCGAGCTGCTCCCGTACGACCCCGATCCCGACCCGCGGCCCGGGATTGCCCGCTCGAGCGCCACGCTGGGTGGCTTCCATCCGCGCAAGCTCGGCCACGTCAACTCGCTGACCGGTCAGCTGCCGACGATGGTCGAGTTCTACTGCGACGTGCTCGGGCTCCGCGTCACCGATCGCCTCGGCGACGAGGGGACGTGGCTTCACCTCGGCGGCGACCACCACACGGTCGCGCTCGTGGGGAAGGGCTACTACCACCTCCATCATTTCGCATTCGAGCTGACCGATTGGGGGGAGCTGCGCGTCGCCCTCGACCACCTCGCCCAGCACGGCCGCTGGCTCGCCTGGGGGCCTGTCCGCCACGCGCTCGGGCAGAACCTGGCCGCCTACGTGCGGATCCCCGAGGAGGAGTGCATGGTCGAGCTCTATAGCGACATGGAGCAGTTGAGCGCTGACCATGAGCCGCGCGATTGGCCCGACAACGCCCACTCCTCGAACACCTGGGGCATCCTCCCGCCGCGCTCCTACTTCCGCTTCGACCCCGCCGCGGTGGAGTGGGAGCGGCAGGGGCTCGAGGCGCTCGGGCACGCGCTGCCGCCAATCGAAGATCCGGCTCTGACCGGAGGCGACTGACCGATGGCCCTGTCGGTGAGTACCGAGACGACCGGCGCTCGCACCGGCGAGCAGTTCCTCGACGGCCTTCGCCAGGGCGGGCGCGAGATCTGGCTGAACGGCGAGCGAATCAGCCATCCGCTCGAGCACCCTGAACTGCGCGGGGCGGCGCTGTCGCTGGCGCGGGTGTTCGATCTCCAGCACGAATACGCGTCGGAGATGCTCGCGCCGGCGCCCTCGGGCGTCGCGGACCGGTTGGTGAACGTCACGCACCTGATCCCGCGCGAGTACGAGGACCTGGTCCGGCGCCGGCGGGCGTTCGAGCTGGTGGCGGCGCTGTCGGGCGGGATGATGGGGCGGACGCCCGACTACCTGAACGTGACGTTCGCGTGCTTCGCCGGGCGCTCTGAGGTGTGGGCCCGGCGGGGCAACGAGGCTTTGGCGGCGAATCTGGTCGCCTATCAGGAGTACATGCGCGACGCGGATCTGTCGACCACGCATGCGCTGATGAACCCGCAGGTCGACCGCACCAAGCCCGAGGCCGAGCAGGCGATGGGCCAGGTCGCGCTCCACAAGGTGGGGGAGACCGCCGATGCGATCGTCGTGCGCGGCGCGCGGATGCTGGCCACGCTCGCGCCCTTTGCCGACGAGCTGCTCGTCTACCCGGGGTCCGACATCCGCCCCCAGGACGGCCGCTACGCGCTGTCGTTCGCGATCCCGATCGCAACGCCGGGACTCAAGTTCATATGCCGCGACAGCTACTCCAAGCAACGCGACGCCTACGACTACCCGCTGTCCTCGCGGTTCGACGAGATGGACGCCGTGGTGATCTTCGACGACGTCGAGATCCCGCGCGAGCGGGTGTTCCTCGACGGCGACACCACGGGCTACAGCGAGGTGATCACCGACACGGGCTGGCGCAGCCACATCATGCACCAGGCGTTCACGCGGGCGTGTGTGAAGCTCTCGTTCGGGCTGGGTCTCGGGCATCTCATCGCGACGACCACGGGCGTTGCCCGCTTCGACCACATCCAGGAGAAGCTCGGGCAGATCTGGTCGATGAGCGAGCTCGCGCGCTCGGCGATCGTCGCCGCCGAGGCCGGCGCGGTCCTGGACCCGGGCGGCGTGATGACGCCGGACGAAAGGCCGTTCGTCGCCCTGCGCGGCGAGATGCCGAAGTGGCTGCCGCGCGTCAACGAGATGCTTCAGCTGATCGGGGGCGGCGGCTTTATGGCGACACCGTCGCGCGCCGATCTCCAAGGGCCGCTCCACGACGAGATCGAGCAGTACTTCCAGGCCGCCGGCGCCGGCGCCGAGCGGCGGATCCGGCTGTTCCGGCTGGCGTGGGACTTCCTCGGGTCGGAGCTCGGCGGCCGCGGGGAGCTGTACGAGCGGTTCTACCTGAGCGACTCCTGGCGGATGACCGCGCTCGCGTACAACGTCGCGGACAAGTCATTCCCCGAGTCGCTGGTCGAGCAGTTCCTCCACGACTGATGGGCTCGTGTGTCCTCGTCACCGGGGGCGGCAGCGGCATCGGAGCCGCGGTGGCGCGTCACATGGCGGCGGACGGGTTCTCGGTGTGCGTGAGCGGGCGGCGGATCCAGCCACTCCAGGAGGTCGCGAGCTCGGTTGGCGGTCTCGCGGTGGCGGCCGACGTAAGCGAGCCGTCTGGCGCGGCGCGCGCGGTCGAGGCATGTGTGGAGCGGTTCGGCCGGCTCGACGCGCTCGTGATCAGCTCGGGGGCGGGGGCGGGGGGGACAGTGCTCGACCAGACGCTCGAGCGCTGGAACCGGGTGGTGGCCACGAATCTGACCGGGGCATTCCTGCTCTGCCAGGCGGCGCTGCCGGCTTTGATAGACGCGCGCGGGGCGATCGTGACGGTGTCATCGCTGGCGGGCTTGCGGGCCGACCCGGCGTCGGTCGCGTACTGCTCATCCAAGGCCGGGCTGATCATGCTCACCCAGTGCATCGCGCTCGACTACGGTCCGACCGGCGTCCGCGCCAACTGCGTCTGCCCCGGATGGGTGCGCACCGCGATGGCAGACGCGGCGATGGATGAGCTCGGGGAGATGCACGGCGTCGACCGCGAGGCGGCATACGGAATCGCGTCTTCCCACGTGCCCGCGCGACGCGCCGGAACGCCGGAAGAGGTGGCCGGGCTCGTGGCGTGGCTGGCCTCACCCGCCGCGTCGTACGTGAACGGCGCGGTGATCACGGCTGACGGTGGCGCCGCGGTCGTCGACGCCGGTACGCTCGCATTCTCGCCCACCCCAGGCTAGGTCAACGACAGGAGAAACAGATGGCCCCAGATCTCGGCGATCGCGCCGCGCACGCGCGGCCGAACCAGGGCGAGCAGCGCCAAGCCGCGGCGCGGACGCGGCTGGTCGGCAGCCTGTCCGAGCTGGCCGACGTCGGCGTCCGCGCGGTGCGCCTCCAGTACGCCGACCTGCACGGCGTCTGCCGCGGCAAGCTGATCCCGATCTCGGCCTTCCCGCACCTCGCCGAGGAAGGGATGGGGTTCGTCGAGGCGATCATGACCATGGACCTGCGCCACAACGTGATCGCGGGCTTCGAGCGCGGCTTTCCGGATCTCCTGGCCCGCCCTGATCTGAACACGCTCGTGCCGCTGCCCTGGGAGGAGGACGTCGTCGCCTGCCTGGTGGACCTGGAGGACCCGGTCACCCACGAGCCGCATCCGCTCGACTGCCGCGGGGTGCTGAAGCGGGTGCTGGCCCAATTCTCCGAGTTCGGGGTATCGCCGGTGGTCGGGCCTGAGCTCGAGTTCTACCTGCTGGAACCGGACGCCTCGGATCCGCGTGGATGGCGCCCATACGCCGGGCAGGACAGCGCCGTTTACACGGTGGGCGAGATGGCCGACCCGAAGGGCACGCTCAGGCGGATGCTCGACGCGGCGGTCGAGCTCGACATCGGGGCGATCGCGGCCGCGCACGAGTACGGTCGCAGCCAGTTCGAGATCAACCTGCGGCATGGGGCCGCCCTCGACTCCGCCGACCGCGCCTTCCGCTTCCGGGCGATGGTCAAGGAGATGGCTGCGCGGGACGGCTTGCTCGCGACGTTCATGGGCAAGCCCGTCAACGACGACGAGGGGTCAGGCTTTCATCTGCACGTCTCGCTGGTGGATTCCGACGGCGTGAACGCGGGCGAGGACAGCGCCGGCCAGCAGGGCCTGACCAAGGTCATGTGCCACTTCATCGCCGGCGTGATGGAGCACGCGCGCGCGATGATGGTGTTCTACAACCCGACCGTGAACGCCTACCGGCGGATCAGCGCCGAGGCGCTCGTCCCGACGCGGGTGTGCTGGGGCCACGACCACCGCATGGCGCTGGTCCGCGTCCCCAAGGAGCGCGGGTCCTCGACCCGGCTCGAGCTGCGGCTGGGGGACGGCACGGCCAATCCGTACCTCGCCTACGCCGCGGCGCTCGGCGCCGGGCTCGACGGGGTCAGGCGCGAGCTCGAGCTTCCCGAGCCGGTCGAGGGGATGATCTACGACCTTCCCGACGAGGCGCTCGGGGCGTCGTTGCCGACGACGTTCGCCGAGGCGCTCGAGGCTCTGAAAGAGGACCAGGTGCTGATCGACGTCCTCGGCTCGCGGCTGGTGGAGACGTTCGAGGCGATCAAGATGGCCGAGCTGGAGCGATTCCGGGCGTGGGTCACCGACTGGGAGTTCGCCGAGTATTCGAAGCTGCTCTAGCCGGCAAAGCGACTGAGGTTTCTGCGAATTATTCAGAGAAAGCTCAGTAGGACCGCGCGCGTCCTCGGCTTGAGAGAGAGGGATTAATGGATACATTACGCATAACGGTGGTATTCTCGGAGGCACGATGGCCCCGGAACTGAAGGCGATCGACCTCCTCGACTACGACCTGTTCGCGGACCATGAGCCGTGGGAGGTATTCGATGTTCTCCAGCGGGAAGCGCCGGTCTACCGCCACCCCGAGCCTGAGGGTCGCGGGTTCTGGGCGCTCACCAAGTACGACGACGTGCTCGCCGTATTGCGCGACACGAAGACGTACTCCTCCGAGACCGGCGGGGCGGCGACGATCGAGGACTTGCCCGAGGACGTGCTCGCCGCACGCCGGAACTTCTTGGAGTTCGACCCGCCCAAGCACGGCCGCTACCGCCGGCTGATCTCGAGGCAGTTCACCCCGCCCTCGGTCGCGCGCTACGAGGAGTGGCTGCGCGAGCTGGTGCGCTACCGGCTCGACGCCGTTCTGCCGCAGGGCGAGTTCGATCTCGTGCACGAGCTCGCGGCGCCGATCCCGATCCGCGTGCTCGCCCACATCCTCGGTCTCCCCGAGGAGATCCTCCCCCACCTGATCGACCTCGGCGACCGCCTGCTGGTCGACACCGACCCCGAGTATGTCGGGGAGCACGCGTTCGCCGGGGAGCTCGATGAGTACCGCTATAAGCCGTTCGGCTCGCCCTGGGCCGACGAGCTGTGCGCGATCGGGCGCGAGTTCTACGCCGACCGCCGGGCGTGTCCGCGCGACGACGTGCTCAGCCTGATCGCCAACGGCGAGATCGACGGGGCGCCGCTGTCCGACCAGGACCTCGACAACACGTTCGCGCTCCTGATCGTGGCCGGGAACGAGACGACGCGGCAGGCGATGAGCCTGGCCACGCTCGCGTTCGCCGAGCATCCCGATCAATGGGAGCGCCTACGCGCGGATCGCTCTCTGGTTCCATCCGCGACCGAGGAGCTGCTGCGCTTCTCCTCGCCGGTGTGGTTCTTCCGCCGTACCGCCACCCGCGACGTGACAGTGCGCGACGTCGAAATCGCCGCTGGGGACAAGGTGATCGTGTGGTTCGCCGCCGGCAACCGCGACCCCGACCACTATCCGGATCCGCACACACTCGACATCACCCGCAACCCGACCGATCACCTGACGTTCGGCCGCGGCGGTCCCCACCAGTGCCTCGGGGCGCATCTGGCCCGGCTCGAGCTACGCGTGTATCTGGAGGAGTTTGTCGAGCGGGTCGAACGGGTCGAACTCGCGGGCCAGCCGGTCCGCCAGCGCACGAACTTCACCAATGGTCTAAAGCGCCTGCCCGTCCGCGTCACGTTGGCCTGATTTGAGCTCGCCGGCTCGAGCGCCCCGGTTCGTCCTGGTCCTGTCGGAGAACTGGACGATGACCTCGTCCCGGGACCTGCGGGCTCTCGTGCGGATGGCGGCCGAGGCCGAGGACGCGGGGATCGACGGCGTGATGCTCAGCGAGCACATCGTGCTCGGGCCGTCGGCGGGCGCCGGCGGCCGTCCCGATAATCCACGGGACTACGCGGCGCCGGGCAACCAGGACCCGGACACGCCGTGGCCCGACTCGATCGTCTTGATGAGCGCGATTGCCGCGGTCACGACGCGGCTGCGGCTGATCGCCGCGGCGATCATCGCGCCGTTGCGCCACCCGCTGCTGCTCGCCCACCAGCTCGCGACGCTCGACCTGCTGTCGGAGGGTCGGCTCGTCGTCCAGCCGACGGTGAGCTGGCATCGCGAGGAGTACGCGGCGCTCGGCGTCCCGTTCGAGCGCCGCGGCGAGCTCCTCGACGAGCACTTGGCCGCGTGGCGCGAGCTGTGGCGACCGGGTCCGGCGTCATTCTCCGGTCGGTATTACGAGTTCGCCGATGTGTACCTGGAGCCAAAGCCGTTCCGCGTCGACGGGCCGCGACTGTGGTTCGGCGGGATGAAGGTTGGGCCGTGGATCGTGCGCCGCCTCGTCGAGTACGGGCACGGCTTCCATCCGTTCGGTCAGCCCGGTGCCGAGGAGCTGCGGGCGTTGTCCGACGCGATGACCGCGGCGGGGCGGTCCTTCGACGAGCTCGAGGTCGTCGGCGGCATCCGGGGACGGTTTCCGTCCGCGGGGGAGGTCGCCGATCTAGCCGAGGCGGCGGAGGCGATCCCGGCGCAGCTCGAGGCCGGCTACACGACGATCTGCTTCAAGCCCTCGCAGTACACCGACGACCCGGCGCAGGTCGGGCGGCTGTGCCGCCAGCTGGTCGGGTCATTCGGCGGTTGAGAACAGCGCGATCCGCTCGACGACAGTCTTCACGTCGGCATAGAAGTCGAACGAATGGTGGCCTCCCTCGCGGCCGATGCCCGAGTCGCCCGCGCCGCCGAACGGCGTCTCCAGGTCGCGGACGTAGAAGCAGTTGACCCATACGGTGCCGGCGGTGACGGCGGCGCTGATCTTGTCCGACCGGGCTTCGGATCCTGTGTAGACGGTGGCCGCGAGGCCGTACTCGGTGGCGTTGGCTTTGGCGATCGCGTCTTCGTCGTCCTCGAAGGTCTGAAGCGTCAGGACCGGCCCGAAGACCTCGTGGTGGAGGATCTCCGCGCCCGGGGGGACGTCCGTGAACAGGGTTGGCGGGTAGTAGAGGCCGCCGAGCGGCCCGCCCCCGAAGGCGAGCGTCGCGCCCGCCTCCAGGGCGCGCGCGACGTACCCCGTGACGCGCTCGAGTGCAACCGGATGGATCAGCGGGCCGTACGTGGTATCGGGCTCGCGCGGGTCGCCCACCTTGATCTCGTCGACGCGGGCGCGGAAGCGCTCGAGAAAATCGCTCAGGATCGAGCGCTGCACGAGCAGGCGGGTGCCGGCCAGGCAAACCTGCCCCGAGTTGTCGTACTGGTAGGCCGCGGTCGCCGCCGCCGCGTCGAGGTCTGCGTCCTCGAACACGATGAACGGTGACTTGCCGCCGAGTTCGAACGACACCGGGGTCAGGTGTGCGGCCGCGTCGCGGTAGACCGTCTGCGCTGTCGCCGGAGAGCCGGTGAACGCGACCCGGTCGACGTCCTTGTGTCCCGTGAGCGGCGCGCCCGCGCCGGCCCCCGTCCCATGGACGATGTTGAGCACGCCCGGTGGGAGCCCCGCCTGCTCGGCGAGGTCGCCGAGCATCGAGCAGGTGAGCGGCGCCCACTCGGGCGGCTTCAGCACGACCGTGTCGCCGGCCGCGAGCGCCGGCCCGACGCGCCAGGTCGCGAGCATGAACGGCGCGTTCCACGGGGTCGAGACTGCGGCCACGCCGGCCGGGTCGTAGCGAACCCGGTTGCGCTCGCCGCCGGGGAGCGTGCGGATATCGGGCGAGAGGCGGTCGCGAGCGAAGTCGGCGAAGAACCGGATGTTGTTGGCGGCGCGTGGCAAGACACGCAGACTCATGGCTTCGTAAAGCGATCCGTTATCGGCGGTTTCGACCTTGGCCAGGTCAGGGACGGCGGCATCGATCGCGTCGGCCAGTCTTGCGAGTGCTTCGTGCCGGCCGGCCGGTCCGAGGGCGGCCCACGCCGGGAACGCCCGTCGGGCCGCGGCCACCGCCGCATCGACCTCGGGCTGGCCGCCGTTCGCGACCTCGGCGAGCTTCCAGTTCTCCCAGTCGATCGGGCTGCGGACCTCGAACGTCGTCTCGCTGGCGACGCGGTGGCCGTCGATGTAGTGGTCGAGAGGGACGCGGACGCCCTCGATCTCGGCTGCGTTTGCGCTCATGGGGTTGCCAGGTCGGTGAGGACCGTCAGGATGGCGCGGACATCTTCCTCGGTCGTCCGATGGTTGACGAAGCACGCACGCAGCGCGGTGGCGCCGTCGACCTCGGCCGGGGCGAGCAGGATCCGCCCGTCGGCCGCGACGGCGCGCGCGAGGGCGCGATTGTGCTCGTCGGCGTCGACCCCGGATGGTGGGACGTGCCGAAAGCAGACGGCCGAGAGTTGCGGCTCGACCAGCAGCTCGAACGCGTCGTCGGCCCGGATCAGGTCGGCGAGCAGCGCCGCCTGCTCGAGGTTGCGCTCGATCGCGGTCCGGATCGCGTCGGCGCCGTGCACGGTGAAGGCGAGCCACAGCTTGAGGCCGCGCAGCGGGCGCGAGTACTCGAGCGAGCGGTCGACCGCGTGGAGCTGCTCGCCGTGCGGCATGTACACCTCCTGATGGGAGAAGGCATGCTCGAGCGCTTCGACCCCGTGCATCAAAAGGACGCTGCACGCCTTGGGGACGTACAGCCACTTGTGCGCGTCGACGGTCGCGGAGAAGGCTTTCGGCAGGCCCTTGAAGAGGTCGCCCGCCCTCTGCGTGGACGCCGCCGGGAGGCCGTACGCGCCGTCCACGTGCAGCCAGATCTCATCACCGCAGACCTCAGCTAGGCCGTCGATGTGGTCGACCGCGCCGGTCAGCGTCGTGCCAGCGGTGGCGACGACCGCGATCGGGGTGACGCCGTTTTTCTTGTCCTTTGCGATCGCCTCCGCGCAGGCGGTCACGTCCATCCGTCGGTGCGCGTCGATCGGGATCGCGCGGACGTTCCGGCCGCCGATGCCGAGCACCTCGGCGGCGCGGCGCACCGAGTAGTGGGCCTCCGCCGAGCAATAGAGGGCCATTCGGCGGTCGCCGGTGCCCTCGTGGCGGACGCCGGGCAGCGCGCGTTCGCGCGCCGCCGTGAGCGCGGTCAGGTTGGCGATCGTGCCGCCGGCCGCGAGCAACCCGCTCGCGTTCTCGTCGAAGCCGACGAATTGCCCGACCCACCGGATCGTCTGCGCCTCGAGCAGGTCCGCCGCGCCGGCGCTGTTGGCGACATTGACGTCGTGCGAGGCCATCAGTGCGTCGGCCAGCACGCCGATCTCAAGGCCGGAGGAGCCGATGTAGGCGAACCACCGCGGCCGGGCTTGCGCGAGCGAGCGGTCGAGCACGTCGGCGGCGGCATCGAGCGAGTCGTTTGCGTCCGATGGTTCGTTCGGTAGTGGACGGCTGAGCAGCTCGCGGGTGCGGGCGTCGGGGAGCGGCTGCCCGGGGCGGGGGTGGTCGAAGCTCCGCCAGGCCTCGGCGATCAGCTCGCGCGCGTGCTCGAGGACCTGCTCGCGGTCGGGGAGCGGGAGGGCGGGGCCTTCGGTCGTCGGTGGGTCGGTGGTCGATGCCACTGTGTTTCCAGCCTATCGCCGGGCGCTCGGGTGGGCGGGGGCCGCCGGTTGGTCCGATAGGCGGGGCGGGCGCGAGGCGGGAAGTAGAGTGATCTGCGAGTTGAGCTCGAAGCCCGCACTGATCTTCCAGCACGGCCGCCTCGGGCCGCCGGCCCACGTCGCCGAGTGGCTGGACGAGCGCGGCCTGCCCTACGTGGTCCACCACGCCGGCGAGGACCCGCCGGAAGCGCTGTCTGATTTTGCCTTCGTGGTCTCGCTCGGGTCCGAGCACTCGGCTGCATCGGTCGACCTCGACTGGGTGCCGGCCGAGATCGAGGCGTTACGCGCGGCGGTCAGCGCCGACGTGCCCGTGCTCGGGCTGTGCTTCGGTGGCCAGGCGTTGTCGCTCGCGCTCGGGGGCGGGGTCGACGTGCTCGAGCGGCCCGAGATCGGCTGGTTTCCGGTGGAGACGTCCGATGCGGGCTCGGTCCCCGCCGGCCCGTGGCTCATGTGGCACGTCGAGCAGCTGCGGGTCCCGCCCGGTGGACGTGTGCTGGCCCGGTCCGCCGCCGGACCCGCGGCCGTCAGCATCGGCCGCCACCTCGCCCTGCAGTTCCACCCCGAGGTCGACGCCGCGGTGATCGCTGGGTGGGCGGAGCACGACGAGCACCTCGCGGAGGCTGGATTGACGGCAGAGGAGATCGTCGCGCAGAGTCAGGCGCACGCGCCGGCGGCGCGCGAGCCCGCGTTCCGGCTGTTCGATCGCTGGCTGGCCGGGGCGGTCAACGGTCACACACGAAGGGCAAATAGCCCAAGGCCCCGCTGAGCTCGAACAGCCGCTGGGCCTGCGGCGAGCCCTTTGTCAGGCGGACGCGCGGACGACCCTCCTCGGCATGCCTGATCAAGACGTGTAGGCCGGTGGAGTCGATGAAACTGACCGCGACGAGGTCGACCACGATCGAGAGCGCGTCCGTACTGAGTGCCCGCGCCAGGGCGTCGTCGAGAAGATGGGAAGTGGTGATGTCGAGCTCCCCTTCCACGACGATCACCAGTGAGCCGTCGCGCCCGACGGTGTCGATCCGGAGGGGGATGTCCAAGCTTTGGATCCGAGAGGAAATCAACGTCCGCTCCACTGCAAGCTTCCTAGCGGCAACGGCAAGTCCGGCGAAGACTAGGCCCGGCGCGGGCATGGGTCCACGGAGCGTGTTCGCATGCATACGTAGCCGACCGGACGGGTGCAGGCGCTGGGGCGGGCGGCCATCACGGATGGAGGGCGGAAGGACGCTAACCTCGCGATCGTGGGCAGCCCGAGTTTTGACGGAGTCGACGCGTGGGTTCGCTGACGAATCTCATCAGCATCGTCGACGCCGACCCGGACCTGGCCAACCTCCTGGACGAGCCTGACCGCGAGCGCGCTCGGCGAGAAGCGCTGACCCGCGTGCGCCAACTGTCGGTCGGCGAGTGGGACGCCGCTGGCTCAGCCGAGCCCGACATGCACCATCGCGGCTTTCTGATCATCGAGGGACTGCTCTCACGCGAGGTCGACGTGCTCGGCCGCCAGTGCGTCGAGCTGCTCGGCGAGGGCGATGTCCTACGTCCGTGGCGCTGGGATCCCGACGGGTCGCACGTTCATGCGGAGGTGGGCTGGATGGTGCTCGAGCCGACCCAGCTGGCCGTCCTCGATCACGGCCTGGTGACTCGCATGGCGCCGTGGCCGCAACTCGGCGTCGAGCTCTTTGCCCGGGGTACCCGCCGGGCCCATTCGCTGGCGGTGGCCCTGGCGATCGCCCACCATCAGCGCGTCGAGGACCGCCTGCAGTTGACGCTATGGCATCTGGCCGAACGCTGGGGTCGGGTCACGCCGGAGGGAATCCTCGTACCCCTGCCGCTGTCACACCAGCGCCTGGCCGATCTCGTCGGGGCGCATCGCCCGTCGGTCACGACGGCGATGGGGGCGCTCGCGCGCTCCGGCGCTATCAGCCGGCGCGATGACGGCGTCTGGGTGCTGCACGGCGCCCCGCCGTCTGAGCTCCGCCACCACCGTCTCGTCGCCGCAATGACCTGAGCGGCGAGGTTGCCACGGTGGCCGGCCCACCGAGGGGCCGGCCCCGGTGCTCGCAGCTACCGCAGTCCGCCGACCAGGGCCACTACGGCCAAGATCGCGATCAGGAAGAGAAGCGGGTGAACCGCCAATCCGCCAACCACGGCGATGATCAGAAGAATGGCGGCAAGAACGAGAAGCATGCTCACCTCCGTATCGGTTTTGATGATCTAACCCGCCATCGGAGGGTGGGGACGGGCGCCCGTTCTCGTCCGGACGTCCGCATGCAGACATTCGTTTGCTAGCCGGTCCGCTCGGCACCGAGCTGCTCGACGGCGGCGCGAGCGACGTCCTGTTGCGCGATCGCGTCGGCGCCCCGATCGACGGCGGCGACCAGCGCGGCGTGCGCGATCCCGAGCGTCGTTCGCAGGTTGCGTCCGGTGCGTGTGCGGTTGAGCTCGGCGAGCAGTTCGAGCGCGGGGGTAGAGAGGGCGGTGTCGCTGCTTACGTCGGCGGCGAGCTGGGTGCGGCGATCGAGGATCCGCCCGAGCTGGCCGCTGACGACGGGCGGTATGGCAAGCAGCCGCTCGAGCGCTCCGTGCTCGCGCCGCGCTCGCTGGAACGACTCCATCTCGAGGTACTCGTCGTGGACGGCGACGATCACTCCGGCGTTCAGCTCGGTGAGCGCGCGCAGCACCGGGCCGAAGAAAGTGCCGACAAGCTCGTCGCGCGTCCTGCCGCTGCCGTGGCGACGGGTGAAGCTGTCGGAGTCGTCGACGACGATGACCGGCATTCGGCCGCCGGCTGAGATCGCCTCGAGCGCGCGGTTGACGTTCTCCAGCACCTCGCCGGCGGGTCGTTGTAGGTCGACGCCCGCGAGCGTGGAAATGACCTCGCCGGCCAATCCGCCGCTGGCTACCCAGAACTTCGCGGCGAGCTTGGCCGCGAGCCGGCGTTCGCTGCCGGGGAGCGGACGTCGGGCAGCCGCGGCGGTGAGGATCGCGTCCCGATCGCGTGGGGTCAACGTGCCGGCGCGTTGGGCGTCGCGTACGACGCTTTGGATCAGGTGCGCGGCGAATCGCCGCACGTCGAGTACGACCTGGTCGTCGTCGAAGGCGACCGAGACCCAGATCGGCGCGATCGTCCCCGTGGGGTCATCGAGCGTGTAGCGCAGCAGGCTCGTCTTGCCGCAGCCGATCGGTCCCTTCACCCCCAGGCGCTCTGTGCTTCGCGCGGCGCGTAGGAGGCTGGTCTCCGTGCCGGTGCGCCCGCGGTCGTCGAACGGGACATGGAAGGCGGGCATATCGACGTGGAGCGGGCTCCCGTCGAAGGCGTGGGTACCGAGCAGCTGGGTGAGGATCTCGTTGCTCATGCCGGGGATCGCAAAGCGAACCGACGCGGCGGGCGCCCCCGCCGCCCGGGCTCCTGCCGCTCGATGGTCTCAAGCAGCCCGGCGGTTTCGAGCTCGTGCATGAGCTGGCTGGCCCGCTGGCGGCTCGCGCCGATCTGAAGCAGCAGCGTCTCGTCGGACGCGGCAGCGGGGCCATGCTCCACGATGTACTCCACGAGCGCACCGGCGAGCGGACCCGCGACTGCCGCGGCCTGCTGCGCTCGCTCATCGCCCCGCGAGTTGACCGGCGCGATCCCCGCCTGGATGTCGTTGGCAGCTCGCAGCAGCCGTCGCGGGTTGCCCTTCGCAACGGCGACCGCGCGGTCGATATCGGAGCCGGAGAGGCTGGCTTCGTGGGCGCTGAGCAGCTTCGCCGCGTCTGCATCGGCCAGCGGTCCGAGTCTGATGGCGTGGGCGAAGAACGCATCGGCGGGCGGCTCCAGGTAGAGCGCCTCCGCCGCGATGTCGCCGGTCACGACCCAAGAGGCGCCCTGGAGCGTCCAGAGCTCGTTTCGAAGACTCCCGAACACCCCGTGGGCGACCTTCGGGGCGATCCCGTCGACCATCAGGCACACCGGACGCTCCAACTCCGCCAGCCGCTCGCTGAGGAGGTCGACGAGCTCCATCAAGATCGCCGGCTGGGCGACCTGCCCGAACGGCCCGTCCGGCAACGACAGCGCCCGTAGGTCCTCGATCCAGCGAGCGCGGGAACCCGCCGGCTCGGCGAGCCGCCCGACCCGGGCGACCAGAACGCCGAGCAGCTGGGACGGATTGCTGGCCAGCTCGCCGCTCACCATCACGGCGTCGCGAGGCTCCCTCTGGCCGGCGAGCCGCCACGCCACGTGGTTGAGCAACGAGGTGCGTCCGCTACCGCGTTCGCCGAGCAGGAGCACCGGCTGCGAGGTGTCGACGGCTCGAATGATCGCGTCGGTCTCGCGGATACGATCGACGAACCTGTGCTGGTCGGCTCGGGACTGCGCCAGCGGCTGCGCGCTCACGGGCGCAATATTAGCAAAAGGATTGTGCTAATCGCTAGCACAAAGGACTATGCGGGGTCGGCGCTTTTTTCTCGGGAGCTCGGCCGGTAGCTAGCCGAATACGGCGTCGGCGAGCCGGTCAACCTGCTCGAGGTCTGTTGAAGCCGGAAAGCAGATCACCTCATCGGCGCCGGCGGCCTCGAATCCAGCGACGTACTGCTTGACCGTGTCGATGTCCGTGGCCGCGCGGGCGACGATCTGCTGCGCGATGTCGCCGCCCAGGAACGAGTAGTAGTGGCCCAGCGAATTCCTCGCCATGTGCTCGGCGTCGTCGCCGATGGCGAAGTAGAACAGCGCCGCCGTCCGAGGCTTGCCCTCGCGGCCCGCCGCGCTCCAAGCCGCGTTCAACTTCTGCACGCCGCCCGCTAGCGCGTCGGGCGCGCCGCCACCCATCGTCCAGCCATCGCCGTAGCTCGCGGCCCGGCGGAAGGCGGCGTCGCTGTGCCCGCCGATCAGCAGACCGGGCCGCGTGCCCCGATCCGGCGCGGGTCCAACGCCGCCCTCGCCTTCCCAGATGGCGGTCATCTCGTTGAGCTGCCGCTCGAACCTCCGGCCGCGCTGGTTGAAGTCGACTTCGCTGATGTCGTAATCGTCGCGACGGCCACCGACGGCCAGGCCCAGCGTCAGCCGGCCACCGGAGAGCGCGTCGATCGTCGCGGCCTGCTTGGCGAACAGGGCGGTGTTGGCACGCAACGGAGCGATCAGGATGTCCGTGATCAGGCCGATCCGTTCGGTCACGGCCGCCGCAGCCGCAAGCGTGATCAGCGACTCGTAGCTTGGATACGCGATCCGGTCGAGCGTGCCCAGGCTCGAGAAGCCGGTCGACTCGGCTCGAACCGACCACTCGACGATCGCGGACCGATCCACGCCTCGCACCGCGTTCGGAAGCCCGATTCCCACCTCCATAGGTTTCCTCCGGTCTCTTGGGAGTTGCCCTGTGCGCCCTCGGCACTCTAGCCAGGCGGTAGCCGGCTCGGCCGTGGATCAGCGCCGACGCCCGCGGCCAGGCCGCGGCCGTGAATGCCAATCCACGAACTGAGCTGTTGCCGCTCCCTGATCGTCCGGGAAGATGCGGCTGTCGTCGGAGATGGCCTCCATCACCTCGTCGATCAGTTCGGTGGCCTCCTTGATCCGCTTAGCGCCGTGCCGATCCACCACGTCGCCGATGGCGCGTCCGATCAACGAGTAATGGTCGGCGCTCATCGGGTCCTGATTCGCATCGTCCTGCTCGGCCCAAGCACGCTCGAGCTTCTCGCTGATCATCTGGCCGAGTATCCAGTGGCACACGAAGAGCTGGCGGATGAACTCGTCCAGCTCGTCGCGGGTGATTGAGGGTGTTTCAGGATTCGTCATACGTCCAAGAGCCCCGAGCGGGCCGGATTCCTCCCCCCGACGTTTGGTCCTCGGGTGGATGGCCGGGCCTCGGAGCCGTGTCGGCACTCCCGGATCTAGTGTCCTCAGGACACAGGGCGCCGACGCGTTGCCTGCCGCGACGGCCGCGACAGCTGGAACGACACAGCGCGACAGCACCGCTGTCGGCGCCCGCCGGCGACTCGCTCGTCGAGGTGAGGCAAGCCGCTGGGAGCCGTTCGCGCTCCGTGATCGGACGGTCGCGACGGCGATTCGTGGCGGTCCGTTCGAGCGTCGCCCAGCGCCTTCCTCGTCACCGTCCGGCCGCAGATCCGATGACTCGCCACCGCCTCCGGCTCTCAACTCTGAGCCGCCCCCTGATACTCGCGGAGGTCACCTGTTGCCGGCGCCTGGCCACTACTTAGACCTGGCAAGGCAGACCGGCAAGTCCTCGAAGTGGCTGTTTGGCGCGGGGCCTGGCGAGTCTCCTGCGACGTCGCATGCACGCTCCATTCTCGCGATCCCGGCGGTCTCGATGTTCGGGACGGCGGTGGTGTTGAGCGCGATCGGAACCAGGTCGGCGACGCCGGTCGCCACCACTCCGTCAAGTGGGAGGGCGACGTCGGTTGACCGTGTCATCTGCGCCCGTCGTTGACGGCCCGGTCCGCACCAATCTGCGCCGGCCAGGTGTGCAGCGACCGTGACACTCGGCGGACGAGTTGGTCGAAATCGCCGGCCTGTCCTGCAGCCGTATCGTCGGCATTGGGAACGGCTCGAGGGCGATGGGCGCTCACGGCGGCGGGCGTGCTTCGCACAAATTCGCTCGTCGCGTGACGGCCCGGCGCGAGCCCTCTGTGGCCTGCAGCGAGGTCAGTGCAAATGCTCCCGATTTCGCCCTATCTGTCTTACCGAGATCGGGTGCGATGCGTGCACTCATCAACCGACCCTTTCGAAGGTGTCGCGACATGTCGCGATACCAGTTCCTACGCGCGTTTTCAATGCATCGGACGATTGAAAAACCCGCAAATTCCGATTTAAACTCTTGCCCGCGGCTTGCCCAGAGACGGATTACTTACTAGGTTCGATGTCGGCGTTAGGGGCAGTCGGATGTTCATTCTCCTTGAGACCGGGGTGGGATCAGGAGCAACTTGCAATGCGTGCGAATCATTCACCGCTTCAGTTTTTCGGCCTGATAGCGACGGCTGGGAGGTTGGCCTCTCGCGTGTACGCGAATGCGGCACAGGCCGGGACGGTGGCCTCCACGACTGAGGCAAACGGAGCTTCTGCTCATCCGCTGCTAGCCGCGACGAGCTCCTCGTCGGACACGGGCGCACGGCGTCTCGTGGACCGAACGGGCGCCGCCATCGATTCCAAGCGGACTTCCCGGGCAACGGTCACCACCATCACGGCTGGCGGATTGTTGAGACCCTCCAGCGGTCCACCCGCGAGGACCCCCGGCAACGAGCTCGTGGCCGGCGGGAACTCGGCGGGCGCGCCCACCAGCGCCACCATCCCACCAACGCCGATCGCCACGACAGCCCCCACCGGTTACGCACCCGCCGATCCCGCTTCAGGGGCGCATGCCGCGACGGCGCCGGCCGCGACGAGGCCGGCCGCGACGAGGCCGGGCGCGACGAGGCCGGCCGCGACGAGGTTGCGCACGAGGACGTCGGGCACGAGGAGGCCGGACACGAGGAGGCCGGACACGACAGAGCCCCGAGCGACGTTGTCGACCGTAACGCCGGCGGTCGCGACGCCATCTCCGGCCAGGCCGGCCGCCGCGACCCAACCGTCCGTGACACGCATGCCTCCGACACGGCCCGTCTCGACACCGCCGAGCGGGACAAGTCCCGTCGCGACAATCCACGTCGCGACAGAACTCGTCGCGACAGAACTCGTCGCGACGCAGTCGCTCAGGGCTCAGTCAGCTCCGCTGTCCCCGCGGGACCGAAGCCCCAGGCTCCGCCCCCCTCAGAGCTCCGGTGGTTTTCGTCTCTCGAAGAAGGCAAGAACCGCGGCATGGCGGACCCTCGCCATCGGCGTGCTGGCTCTGGGCGTTCCGGCGACGGCGCTTGGAGCGGGGGCTGGTCCTCCGCAGCCGACGACGTCCGCGTCCGCCCAGTCCAGCGGGGCACGGACGGGCGCCGCCCGCGGCCTCTTCGAACACCCGGTGCTGGCGTTAGGGAGTGGATACAGCAGCGCTGGCGGTTCCCCGCTGGTGCGGTTGCTGCAGCGCGATCTCGGGGCCGGGGGCTATCCGCCCGGGCCCATCGACGGACTCTACGGGCCGCGTACGCGAGGAGCGGTGGTTGCGTTCCAAGCGGCGCGCGGGCTGCAGGTAGACGGCATCGTGGGTCCGCGCACGTGGGCCGCACTTGGTGAGCCGGTTCTCATCCTGGGTCCGGGGGCAGGCGATCAACCGGGCGGCGCGAGCGTGGTGCGTTCGCTGCAGCGGCGCCTGGCGGCTGCCGGCAATTCGCCCGGTCCGATCGATGGTCGTTATGGCGTGCTGACCGAAGGAGCGGTCAGGCGATTCCAACGCGCGCACGGGTTGCCGGTCACCGGGATCGTCGGCTCGCGCATGTTCGCGCTTCTGGCCAAGCCCGAGCCATCCGTCCGCCGGTCGAATCCGGTGCGGCAAGGGTCCGCGCCGTCGGCTAAACGATCGAACGGCAATCCGCTGCCCGGCGGCTTGACCGCGGCGGGCGTGGCTCGAAAGCGCCCCTCAAGTGCCGCCCCCGAGGTGCCCCGAGGCTCAGCCCACCCGCCTGGCTCGGGCAGCGTGCCATGGATGGCCATCGTGGGCGCTCTGGCGCTCGCGCTGGGCTTGGCACTCGTTACTCGCCCGCTCATCCTCGCGCTGCGGCATTGGCGCTTGCGCCGAGGTGGCCGGTCGAACCTCGCGCAGACGGTGGCCAGCGATGCGAAATCGGCGATGCCGGACCGGAAGCGCCCCACAGCACTAAATGGCGAGCACGAAGCTCTCGCCGTAACCAACGCCAACCAGATTCAGACCAACGGGCATGGCGCCAAAGCCGGTGCGGCTGGCATCGGCAATGGCGCAAACAGCCGGCCTCGGGGATCGGCGGACGATCTCCCGGAGCCGGCCGAGATCGCTAGCGCGTTCAACCTCGGTCAGCAGCTCGCTGGCCAACGGGGCGTGGTTGAAGCCCAAGCGGCCAATGGTCACGCCGATGCGCGTGACCATGGCACTGCCGCCTCGGACCTCGGCCGATTGCTCGAAGAGCAAGGGGCGCTGGCCGAGGCCGAGGCGGCATACCGTCGCGCCGACAAGCGTGGCCATGGCAGTGCCGCCTCGAACCTCGGTCGATTGCTCGAAGAGCAAGGGGCGCTGGCCGAGGCCGAGGCGGCATACCGCCGGGCCGATGAGCGTGGCGATGCCGATGGTGCGTTCCGGCTCGGGGTGCTGCTCGCGGAGCGCGGGGGGCTGGCCGAGGCCGAGGCAGCGTTCGGGCGCGCGGACGAACGCGGCGACGGCGTCGCGGCGTCCAATCGCGGTGTTCTCCTGGAGGCGCGGGGTGCGTTGGCCGAGGCCGAGACGGCGTACCGTCGGGCCGATGAGCGTGGCGATGCCGATGGTGCGTTCCGGCTCGGGGTGCTGCTCGCGGAACGAGGTGCACTGGATGAGGCCACGGACGCGTACGGTCGCGCGTCCGGCCGCGGCCACAATACTGCCGCTATCCAGCTCGGCATCCTGCTCGCGGACCACGGGGCGCTAGCCGAAGCTGAGGCAGCGTTCCGGCGCGCCGACGAACGCGGGGACGGCGTCGCCTCGTTCAATCTCGGTGTTCTGCTCGAGGAGCGGGGCGCGTTGGCCGAGGCCAAGGCGGCGTACCGTCGTGCCCAGGGGCGCGACAACGGCGAAGGCGCGAGTATGGCTCGGGCCGCGCTCCTCGATTTGGGCCAAGAGGTAGAGGACACAGGCGCCCGTCGCGACATGCAAACGCAGAATGCCTAGACCGAGGATCCGGTAGAGCAGCCGAGTTGAGGATCAATCGGCCCCCGGGCCCGGATCGGGTGGATCGTCCCCGACGATGTAATGCCGAAGCACAGCTCTGCGAGTTTTTCTCCGGCCCCACCAGCCGCTCGTGACGAGCCCGAACAGCAGCTCGTCGCGCTTGCGCTCGCGCTCGGCACGAGCCATGATGCTGTCGAGCTGACTCTGGAGGACCGCGGCCCGAGTTCGAACGGCCACGAACTCGTCGAGCAACGGCGCCAAGACGGGGACCAGCGCCTCGCGAAGCGCTGACGCCGGATCCTGCGAGTCTCGGCTGACCCACTCGGCTGTTGGTCCGGCTTGCTCGATCTCGGTCGCCCGCGTGAGATGGCTGACGTCCCTGCGGCGTTCCTCCAGCGCGGCTACCAACGACCGCTTCGAGACCGTTGCCGGAGCGTTTGACGGTCCACGGTCGAGCTGTCCGCGTTTGACCATCCGTTCGACCGTCTTGCGCGAGACGCCAAGCGCCTTGGCAGCGACGTCAAAGTGGACGTCATCGTCGGTTTCGGGCCTTGAAGTGGTGACCGACATGGCTAGGGCCGTATCCGATGACGCATCCTCGCCGGCGACCGGCTCCGCGTCCTCGACGACCTCCGCCTCCGGCGGTGGTGCTTCCGACGGCGGTGCCTCCGGCTCGAGCCAGGAAAGATCCACCAGCCGCTCCAGCGGCGTAGATTCCGACGAGTCGGACGATGTCCGGCGTGACCGCACCGGGAGCGGCCCGTACGGGAGGTCGGCGGACGACGGACTGTGTCCGCCGGCACGAGGTGGCGTCGAAGGTTGCATGGCGAGCCTCTCAGGGATTCAAGTGCATCTTTTGGTCGGATTGCTGGTCGTGACGCGGCGCGTCACGGTCGCGACGGGCCGCGTCACCGTCGCGACGGGCCGCGTCAAGGTCGCGACGGCGTCGCGACACTGTCGAGCGCTGTCTCGGCGATGTCCCCGCTCGCCGCTCACCTGTCATCACCCTCTTCGCCGGCGACTCCGGCGGTCTCCAGCTCGTGGCGGTGGCGAAGCAGAAAATCCAAGTTTTCGGCCGCTCTGGCATGCCCTCGTCCTGCGCTCCGTCGCCAGGCGGCCTCGGCGCCGGCGAGGTCGCCGGTCTCGTACAGAAGTACGCCGAGGTTGAACGCGGCGTCGCGATCGCCTCTTTGCTCGGCGCGCTCGTATGCGGCCAGGGCGCCAGCGGTGTCGCCTCGTTGGTGGAGCATCGCGCCCAGGTTGAACGCGCCGCTGCCGGTGCCGCTCTCGTCGGCGCGGCGGTAGGAGAGCTCCTCGAACTCAGCAAGCCCTGGCGCCTCGGACTCGATCGCTCTACCGTGCCCGGACTCGCGCCGAGGACGGGACAGGAACAGGAGGTTCGCGGCCGCTCGTACATGCCCTCGGCTTGCGCTCCGGCGCCAGGCAGCGTTGGCGCCGGCGAGATCGCCGGTCTCGTACAGGAGTACGCCGAGGTTGAACGCGGCGTCGCGATCGCCTCTCTGCTCGGCGCGCTCATAGGCTGCGATCGCCCCTTCGACGTCACCGCGCTGATGCAGCACAACGCCGAGGTTGAAGGCGCCGCCGCCATCGCCGTTCGCGTCAAGCTGGCGGAATTCCCGCTCCTCCGCCTCGGACGCGGCCACGGGCGGAACGGGCGAGCGATCCCACGTCGGTTCCGCACGAGGGGTGTGGTTGCCGGTGGCCAGACTCGCAGCGGGGGCGGCGCCGTTCGAGTACGGCAGTGGAGCTGGAAACGGGAACCCAGGTCCGAGGACCGGTGCGGTTTGCCGACGCGTCCGGTAAACGGCGGTGGCAGCGGCGACGATCAGCAGCGCCAGCAGGCCGAAGCCGATCAGGAGCACGGCCGAGACACCACCGGACGCGGTGTGGCCGATCGACCTGCCGGGGGTCCGTGCGTGTCCCCGTGCCGGGGCTACACCGGCGGGCGGCGCGGATCGGGACGGTGCCGTCGAGGCGGTCGTCCCACCCAAACCGGTCTGTCCGCTGCAGCACAACCGCTGAGGACCCAAGGGGTACTGGTTCGTCAGCTGCTGGGGGGCCGTGGCGCTCGACGTCGTCGACGCCGCGACAGCTGGCGCGACGATTGCGCCGGTCACTCCAGCCAGCGCAAGGCAACCGCTGATGATCGCGGCCACGATTTCCCGTTTGCGGCTCATTCGATCGTCACCGGAGTTCCGACGGGCATGAGCTGCCCAAGCTTGAGGATCGCGGAGTTGGTGAGTCGGACGCACCCGTGCGAGACCCGTCCTGGGATCAGTGAAGGTTGGTTGGTCCCGTGGATTCCCACGACGCCGCCGCCGGGCCAATCGGTGAGCGTCGGGGAGCGCGCGTTGGTGCCGAATGCAAGCGGCCCATAAATGGGGCTCGAGAAGCCGGTCAGACGGTCGCGCACGTAGAACTGTCCGGAGGGCGTGGGTGTGCCCGGAGCCCCCACGCCGACTCGCGCGCGAAAGATGACGCGACCCGCCCGGTACAGCGTTGCCGTGAATCGGGCTCGGTCGATGACGAGTCGCGTATCGACGAACGACCAGCCCCCGAGCGAGTTCCGCGGCACCCAGCCCTCGGTGTCGTTGGGAAGAACCGCCAGGCCGACGTGAACCCAGATTGCGCCGTCGACATCGACCTCACCGTCGGCAACCACGATATTTGTGGTGCCGTCCGGGGTCAGCGCCGGGAGCTCCCCGACCGGCGCGGCTTTCGGACTCGGCGCGGTTCGAGCGAGGGTCGCTCGCAGCACGGGCGCCCACCGGGTATCAGCGGCGGGATCGCCCAGTGAGACCAGGCGGCGAACATCGAAAGCAGACGGCAGCGCCGCCAACGGCGCACCGGTGTAGGCCGACAGAGGCGGCGTGAGTCGACCGCGCGCGAGAACCCGGGACGGCAGCACGCGGGAAGACAACAAAGCCGCCGCCACGAAGCTGAAGGCGAATACCGCAACGAGTACGACTCGCCTGCCAGATCGCACCCTGCCGCGTGTCATCGCTACCCCGTGAACCGAGGCTTGGCGTCCATACTCGTTTGCGGGTTGGTCAACGTCACGAAGTGGGTCGAGTTAACGATCTCGACCACCTTGGCGTCGCTCAGCGGATCATCGAACGCGTGCGCCGCCGGCAGGAATCCGGCGAGCCGCCTGATCCAGGCCGCATGTCGCGCCTCAACCGAGTGGATCGCGAGTGCCCCGGCGAGATAGCTCTTCGACCTGATCAGGGGTGCCTGCTCCTTGTACGCGGCAGTCGCCAGGTCCTCGAACGCAACCGCAGTGCTGCGGAACGCGTCCGGGTTCCCGGTAACGCCATGGAAATCGAACGTCGGTTTCTTGATAGCCGAAGGGCCGAGCAGCTGCTTGAACACCTTGACATGTGTGCGTTCGTGCATGCCGACGACGTGTGCCTGGTGGGCCAGAGCGCCACTTAGTGCGCCAATCTGCTCGGCCTCGGTGTAGAACGACGCCTGCAGGTATTCGAGCGACAGCGCGAAGTTGAGGATCTTGATGTCGCTCGGGTACGGTTCGGCGGACGCCAAGGCTGGCCAGGCCGCCACCGCTCCGAGCGCAGTCGCCCCTGCGGCCACCGTCCGGCCAAGGAACCCTGAGCGGGTGTGCTTCGGCATGCGCTCGAACGCTTCGCGTACGGCGCCGTCGACGTCGAAGTCGTCGACTTTCAGGGATACGGGATCGCTGTCGGTCATCACGCCACGATGAACGGTGCGAAGGTTCGCTTGGCCTGGGCGACTGTGATCGGAACATCGATCGCGACCGGCGCCGGGTCCTCCCCGTCGAGCGCGCGTGCCCAGGCCGCATGCCGGGCCTCGACGGATACGATTCGGGCCGCGGCCGCGAGCGTCGTCGGCGTGAGGCTGACCGCTTGCCCGTTGTACACGCCGAGCCCGGTCGCCTCGAGCGATATCGCTGTAGCGATGAACTTCGCGGGGTCGGTCGCCGAATCGCCGAACCGGAAACGGGGGCTGGCGCCCGCGCTGGTCCCGAGGGCGGCGCTCACGTATTTGACGTGCGCTTGCTCCTGCGCGCCGACGACCTGAGCGAACTGACGAGCCTCCCCGGTGAGTTGTCCGCCCGCAAGCGCCGCCGCATAGAACGCGGCCTGAAGCCGCTCGATCAGCAGTCCGTATGTGAGGATCTCGCGGTCGGTCGCAGCCGAGCCATTCGAATCCTCCGACGCGGCCAGCTCGGCGCCCCCGACTGCGACACCCGCCAGGGCACCGATTACCGCAACCGATCCCTTCAGGAGACGGCCCCGGGATACGCGCACCACGACAGGGCCGCATTCCCGGCTGGCTGACTCATTCCGAGGTAGGGCGTCCTGTACCAATCTCGGCCTCCTCTCACTAGCTGCCCCACATAACTACCCAAAACCGCATCATCGCAGCAAAATCGGCGATTGCCTGGCGACTATAACGAATTCTTCGCCCTTCGCCCCAAGGCTGGTAATTCAAGGCACAACCTGTCTCATCGATGTCTAGCCGGCCGTCGTCGACATCGCCTCCAATGTCGGTGATCGTGACGTTCATGACGAGGCGCTTCGGGCGTTTGATCGCGCTCGCCCCAGCGGGAGCAGGAGCTTCGTCGCCCGCCGGTACGTCGCCCCTCTCGGCGGCCGGATCGAGGTGCGGGTGATCTTCGGCGACGAGGAGATACTGGTGCGACGGGAGCCGGCCTCGGCGAGAGCGCAGCGATCGCACGACATCCCCCTCGCGGACTTGCTCGCCGGCTCGTGGCGGGCCCGGCAGGGGCCCGCGTTACTCGAGACCCTTCTTACGGGCGACGCCGGCGACGACTCATGGCGCGATACCCGTGGTCAGGTTGGATCACGTTGTTGAGGTACAGCGGCGTGTACAACGGAAGTTCGTCATCGCTGTCGACGTCGATCACCGTCCGATCGCCTAACGGGCGCTTCAACCAGATACGCACGGGGCAATCCGTCTACTCGCGGTTGCCGGGCGCATCGTCGTCATCGCAACAACAAACGAGTATCGGTGCGTACACCTCGTCGTCTCGTTCGTCGAGGATGACACGGCACACCCCGTGGTCATCGCCGCCAAGAGCGACCCGAAGCTCGGGCTCGCCGACGTTCCGCTCGCCAAAGCCAAGCGCGCGGCGCACGCGCCGCCGGCATTCTGGCGCCCACTTCTCGAGCCACTTCGCGTGCGCCTCCGAATCGAACTCGATCATCGGCTGGCCGTCCCAATCCACCGTCCACCGCTCCCACCGCCCCGGCTCTTGGTGCTCCGGTGAATTCGATGGTTGATCGTTCGTACCGCGGCTCATGCCTCTCATTCTGCGCGACCAAAGCCGCGGTGCAAGTGGAATGGCCGTGCCTTTCCACAGTCGACGCTGAATTAGAACCGCGTCGTCACGAACTGACAGGTGAGGCTCGGCTCGGCATTCCGCGACCCAGCCCCCGACCGCTGTCGCCTCAATGTCGGCGTTGTGTTCGGCTCACAAGGTCGCACTTCGCTGTGGCTGAGCAGGCGGTCTGAACTCAGCGAACTTTGGCGATTCACCCCCCATTTCTGGCAGTTGGAACGCCAAGGTTCGTAGAGCGGCGCCGATGACGCGTCGGCTGCGTTGTGCCCTCGACACAACGAACCGCGGTCATCGCCGTTACTCCCAGAGCGCAAGCGGGTCGCGTCGGCCGCTTATGCGGCCGTTCAGACGGCGGTCAGGCGCCGACGGGCTTCGGCGTACAGGTCATCTGGCAGCGGTCCTCGCTGCGCTATCTCGACATTGGAGCGCAGATGCTCGGGGTTACTCGTCCCGACGATCGTGCTCGACATCGCCGGGTGGCTGAGCGTGAAGCGCAGAATGAACTCGTGGCGGCTCATGCCGTCGAGTAGTGGATCCAGGTCGGCGGCGTCCCAGCGATCGCGGGCGGCCTCCTCGCGGAGGCCGATCGGCTGCACACTCCAGTCCTTGTCCTCGGCCGCCGTGCCCCGCGCGGCCCCGCCCCGAACGAGCACGCCCGCCCCGGTGTCGCCCGCACGGGAGATGAGGTCCTCGTGGTCGCGCTGAAGCGCCGAGTACGGGATCTGGAACACGTCGAACACGCCCATGTCGATGTGGTCGGGCAGGTTGGGCAGGATCCCCGACATCCCGATGAAGCGGAGCTTCCCCTCGTCGCGCAGCCGGACCAGTTCATCGAGCGTGCCGCCGTCCGACATCTCCTGCACCGTCGGCGACATGTGTACCTGGACGAGGTCGAGCCGATCGGTCTGCAGCCGCCGCAGGCTCTGCTCGACATCGGCGCGGACATTGGCGGCGCTGTAGTCGTGGGCGTAGGGTGGGGTGGCGTCAGGCGGCAGCGAAAGCGGGCAGCCGCACTTGGAGGCCAGGAAGTACTCGTCTCGCCGGCCACTGACGAAGCGGCCGATCAGCTCCTCGCTGCGCCCGTAGTCGACCGACGTGTCGATCAGATTGATGCCAGCGTCAAGCAGCTCGTTGAGGAGCCGGCCGGCGTCAGCGTCATCGATCGCCGGCCCGCGTGGTGGCCCCCGCAGCTCCATGGCGCCGTAGCCGAGGACGGTCACCTCCGCCCCGGTCCGCCCGAGCTCTCGCGTGGGGATCGACATGGCCGGGACCTTATACCTCGGCCGCTGCCGGCCCGGTCAGGATCCGCCGACGAGCAGCGCGAACACCGCTCCGAGCGTGGGGTGGGCCTCGACGCCGGTGACCTCAACCCCGGTGGCGGTGTCGTACCGATCGCCGTACGGCACGCGTGACGGCGTGTTGTTGATGTACGACACATCGCGGCTGAGGAGCGCGTCGCGGATCGGATAGCCGTTGAGCCACGCCGGGATGAAGAGGAGCCAGGCGACCTTGCTGAGGTCCCCCGCGTCGGTCTGCAACGGCATCCCGTACGTGGTGAGCTGGGTCATGTAGAAGCTCGCCTGCATTGCGGCGACGTCCTCCGGGACGAGCTGCACGCCGATCACCTGCTCGTAGTACGCGTTGTACAGAGTCGACCAGGTTCCGTCGGCGCCCTGCTCGAGGTTGAGGTACTCCCCCGAGGGATCGGTGGACAGCGTGACCCAGGGCTCGACGTTGTCCTGGGCCGCCTTCGTCCAGGTTGCCGCCTGGGTCTGGTCGCCGAGGATCTCGGCGATCTGCCCGGCGGCGGCAAGGCCGATGATGGCCTTGATCCCCAAGTTGACCGAGCCGGTGGGGGTCTGGTAAACGGGCGCCCAATCGTCCGTGGTCAGCTGGGTGGCCGGCGTCGGCACCTGGGTACGCAGGTACTCGGCCCACTGAGTCCACAACAGCGACCACTGGGCCAGGAACGGCTCGGCTGCAGCCGTGCCGACCGCCCGAGCGTAGGCGGCGGCCATGATCAGCATCCCGGCCGACTCCTCGATCGGCATCTGCTCGCCCTGCCCGGGCGCCAGGCCGCTCGCCACCGGGTAGATGCCCAAGTCGTGAACGCAGTAGCGAGTCTGGGAGTCCTCCCAGGACGGGATGCCCGCCCACGCCGACGGCTCCTGCCACGCCGGCGATGCGCACCAGTCCAGAATCGGCTCCATGACCAGCGGAATCCGTTCGGGGTCAAGCCAGAGCCAGGCTAGGAACGCCTGGTCGAAGATGTCGACCGTGTTCACATCGCCGTCCGAGGAGATCTCCTTGCCCAACAGCCACGGCTGGCCCTGTGGACCGATCGCCAGCTCGGTGGCGCCGTAGCACTGGCGCAGAGCCAGCGCGCAGATGGCGGAGTACCCGGCTCCGGCCGCCTGGGTCGCGGCCTGCTCGACCTGGGCATCCAGCGCTGCTGCACGCTGCCGCGCCGCGGCGGCGTCGGCCAGAAACGCGACGGTCATCTCCTCCCAGTCCGACCAGTACTGGGTCCAGAGGGGGGCCAGCGGCGTGGCGTCCTGGCCGTAACTCACCAGCGGAGTCCGCACGTGGCCGATGGTGAAGCTGACCGAGGCGGCGCGCGTCTTGCCCAGGTCTCGGGCGAAGGCGAACACCCGCTGCTGGCCGCTGCTGGTCAGGAGGGAGGGGTCCGAACGGTCGCGAAGGGCGCCCTTGGCGGCGAACCGGCTCCGGACGGGGGCCGCGGCACCGGACTGATAGGTCAGTCCCCGATGAGCCGGCGTCGCCCACACCGCGGTGCCCCATTGGGCCATCTCATCCTTCTGGGTCAGGGGCTGCTGGTTCCGGAGCTGGACGGCCCAGTAGCGAGCGCCGCCCCCGGCCGTCATCTGCCATTCGATCGTCTCGCTCGCGTCCGAGGTGACCCACTGACGGGTTATGTCGGCGTAGACCTGCACCGCATGCCGGGCGCCGTCCGTCGAACTGACCGAGAGCGTGAGGAGGCTGAGCGGCACCGACTGGAGTTGCAGATCACCGGGCTCGATCGGCGAAAGCCACTCGGCGATGAGCTCGACCCCGCGGGCTCGGAAGGTGAAGATCGAGCGGGTGGCGCTCACTTCGGCCGACTTCTGCGGCATCGCCGGCACCGGGGTGCCGCGCAGCACCGGCCTTCCCGCCCACGCGTAGAGCCGGCCATCGATCCGGATCAGCCCGGCCAGTCCACGCCCGGCTCCGTTCCAGAACTGGGGTACGGCACCGGTCAGAACGGTGGACGGCAGCCACGTCGACAGATAGGGGGAGCGCACGGCCAGCGGGATCGAGGGGGGGCGCACCGGCGCTCCGCCCAGCGCAATCCGAGGCTTCGCGGCCGCCGTCTCGCCCACCCGGTCAAGATGCGTCTCCACGCCGGCGCCCCTGGCGGTGCCCACCGTGCCGAGCACCGACAGTCCAGGTGCCGCAACGGCTGCTGTCCCGGCCAGCCTGAGCAGGGTGCGGCGGTCGATCAGCGGAAGATCAGGGCGGTCCGGGGAGGGTGGCGGCATGGGCTGGCGGGTTTCCGGGGAAGAACGTGTTTGAGCCGCCGGCGGTTGCGCGGCTCCCCAGCGCCCATAACACCAGCCGCAACGATCGGATGCGGAACGACCTTGGTGCCCGTCAGATTCCGTGCCTGGGGTAAGGGCTAGCTTCGGCGGCCGCCGACGATGGGTACGGGCTAGCCTCGGCGGCCGCCGAGCATGGCTACTCCGGCCTCGGCGGCCGCATTGACGATGGTCACTCGTCGCTCCGCGGCGGCTCGAACAGTTCCATCGGGATCCCGTCCGGGTCGCGCAGGTACAGCGCCTTGCCCCCGGTGTTGATCCCCGTGTCGATGTCGACCGGGGGGCTGAAGAAGTCGACGCCGGCGGCCGTCAGCCGCTCATAGACGGCGTCCAGGTCATTGACGACGAACGAGATGTGGGAGGTACCGACGTTGCACGGTTCGAGGCGTGAGGGGTTCCGCGGGTCCACCGGGGAGGGGGCGAGGTACTCGAACAGCTCGATCACGTGCGTGGAGTGCGGAGCGCGCAGGTGTGCCATGCGGACGTGAGCGTCCGGGTAGCCGACGATCGCCGCCAGGTAGCCGCCCTGCTTCTCCTGAGTGGCCACCACCTCGCAGCCGAGCAGGTCCCGGTAGAACCCAAGCGAGCGGTCGAGGTCCGAGACGGTGTAGCCCGTGTGGTGGATCTTCAGCTCAGAGTCCTGACGGTTTGACATTGGCGGCGCCCCTAAATAAGTTTGGACAAACGATTGTTTCACAGGATCGAACGTCGCGATGATCAGCCTCGCATCAACGTCGGTCGCGCTCCGGATCGATCCGCGTCACGGCGGAGAAGTCCTCGACCTGATCGACCTCCGCTCCGGTCGGCAGCTGCTCGGCAGGCCGCCGTTCGCCTCCGATGAGCCCCAACCCGGTGAGCATGACGAGACGACGTGGACCCGGGGGTACCGCGGTGGTTGGCAGTTGCTCGTTCCGAACGCCGGCAACGCCTGCGTCCTCGACGGTGTGACGCACGGCTTCCATGGGCGCGCATCCACGGATCCCTGGGACGTCGTCGAACAGCGCAGCAACGCGGCCACGCTCGTGTGGACCGGGCACGACATGCGAGTCGAGCGGGCGTTCGAGCTGGGCGACGACACCGTGACCGTTCGGTCCACGATCAGCGCTGAGCGGACGGTGCCGCTCGTCTGGGTCGAGCACGTCGGGCTCGGCGTCGAGTTGCTCGACCCAGCGGTCGAGATCGATCTCGCCGGCGGCCTCGCCTACGAGCTTGATGAGCGCACCGGTCCGACCGAGCCGCCTCCGAGCGCGCCGTCGTGGCCCGAGGTGCGGCTGCTCGACGGGACGATCGAGCGCGCGGACCGGGCCGAGCTCAGAAGCCCCCGCAGCCGAATGTTGGTCGTCGCGAACGTGCCTGACGGGCGGGTGGTCGTGCACAACCGCGACCGCGGTCAGGGAATCGAACTCACCTGGGATAAGAGCTGGCTGCCTCACCTCTGGATCTGGCACGAGGTCCGGACGTCCGGCGGACCGTGGCGCGAGATGGCGGAAACGCTCATCATCGAACCTGCCTCCGTGCCGCACACGCTCGGATTGGCGACGGCACAAGCCCACTCTCAAGCGCACGTGCTCCATGCAGGCCAGCACCCGACGGTCGAGTTGACGCTCCGGCCGCTGCGGGACCGCTAAGGACTCACCAAGACCTGCCGACAATCACGCCGCGGGAACCTCGATCGTCGGATACGGGTAGCAGCGGGCCGTGGCGCCGCCGTCGACGGGGATCGCGGCGCCGTTGACGTACGACGCGCGGTCGGAGAGCAGGAAGACGACCATTTCGGCGATCTCGCGTGGCTGCCCGATGCGCCCGAGCGTTGCGAGCTCACCCTCGTTGCGCAGCGCTTCTTCCAGGTCGCCGCCGACGTCGCGCATGAGCTGATCGCGGGTCATCGGCGTGTCCACCGCCCCAGGCAGGACGGCGTTGCAGCGGATGCCGAAGGTGCCGTAGTCGACGGCGATTCCCTTGGAGATCATCGCCACGGCTGCCTTGGCGGCCTGGTAGGCGTAGTAGCGGGGAAACGCGTAGGCGCCCTGGATCGAGGAGATGTTCACGATCGAGCCGCTGCGGCGCGGCAACATCTCCCGGACCGCGACCGAGCAACCGAACATCGGCCCGAGCTGGAGGACGTCGAGCGCTCGCCGCAGCGATTGCTCGTCGATCTCGTGCGCGGAGGCGGCCACGTCGATGCCCGCGTTGTTGACCCAGCCGGTCAGCCCGCCCGCCTCGCGCGCAGCCTCGACGGCGCGCTCGTGCGTGCTCCAGAGCGCGATGTCGCCGGTCACCGGGATGCAGGCGGAACCGAGTGCGGCCGCCACCTCGGACAGCGCCGCCTCGTCGATGTCGACGGCCACGACCGACCGCCCCTCCTCGCTCAGCCGCTCGCAGATCGCGCGACCGATGCCCTTCGCTGCGCCGGTGACCACAACGACATCGCTCATTCAAGACCTCCGGGTCTGGGATTGGGGATTGGGGGAAACAGTTGTGAGCGCGAGAGCGCCGCCGACCAGCCCAGATACGCCTCGGGATCCCGCAGGCGCTCGAGCAGGGGTTCGTCGATCAGCCGTCCTGCCCGAGGGTCCTCGGCAAGGACGTCGAGCAGTGGCCGGCCCGCTGCCGCGGCCGTGCGGCTGGCGGCCGTGACGACGGCGTGGGCCTCCTCATGGCCGAGCTCTGCGGCCAGCGCCATCATCGCCGCTTCGGCCAGGATGGCTCCGTCGGTCAGCTCGAGGTTCGCCCGCATCCGCGCCGGGTCGACGCGAAGCGCCGCCACGAGCTCCACCAGCTTCTCGGCCACGCCGCCGGCGAGGATGAACGCCTGGGGCACGGCGAGCCACTCGACCGCCCACAGGCCCATGTCCCGCTCGCCGGCGTGCGCGCTCGCATTGGCCAGCGGGTCGACCGCGCCGCGCAGCAGCCGCGCCGAGGCGACGATGTACTCGGAGAGCATCGGGTTCTGCTTCTGCGGCATCGTGCTCGACCCCACGTGTCCGTCGTCGGTTCCCTCGGCCAGCTCGCCCAGCTCGGTGGCCTGGAGACGGATCACCTCCGCCGCGATCCGCTCCGCGGCGGCGCCGAGCTCGGCCAGCGCGTGAGCCACGTCCCGGACCCGGTCGCGCGCAGCGAACCACGGGACCGCGGGGCGCCGGAGCTTCAGGCGCGCGCAGAACGCGACCAGCACGGCCTCGGCCTCACCGCCGAGACTGGCCAGTGTGCCGCCCCCACCGCCAAGTTGTGCCACCGAGATCGTCTCCAGCGCGGCGAGCAGGCGAGCGTGAACGCGGGTCAGCTCATCTGCCCATCCGGCCGCCTTCAGGCCGAATGTCATCGGCACCGCCTGCTGACCGTGCGTTCGCGCCGGCATCGGTGACTCCGCGAACTCGTGCGCGAGCCGCAGGCACTGCTCGCGGGCGGCGAGGACCCGGTCGATCACCCACGGGAGCGCATCCCGGATCTGCAGGACCATGCCGGTGTCCATGATGTCCTGGGTGGTCGCCCCCCAGTGGACGTGTGCCCCGTGCTCGCCGCAGCGCTCCGCGAGCGCGCGGACGACGGGCACGAGCGGGTGCTGCGAGCGCTCGATCCCGCGCCGTAGCTCGGCCATGTCGTAGAGCCTGACGTCGGCCTTGAGCGCGATCCGCTCGGCCGCGTCACTCGGGATCACCCCAACCTCGGCCTGCGCCGCCGCCAGCGCCGCCTCCGCGGTCAGCCAGGCCTGGGCCATCGACCGCGTATCGAAGGCCTCCCGCATCCGGGCGCTGCCGAACAGGTCCCGAAACAGTTCGCAGTCGAGCGTCGTCGGCACCTCACCACTCCCCACCGTTCAGGACGATCACCTCGCCCGTGATGTAGCCGGCATGCGCCGAGCTGAGGAAGGCGATCGCCGCGGCGACATCGTCGACCTCGCCCAGGCGCCCCACGGGTGCGACCAGATCGTCTTCGTACCCGGCGATCATCCGCGTGCGGATATTGCGCGGCGCGACGACGTTGGCGGTGACTCCGCGCGCGCAGTGCTCGCTGGAGATCGACTTGGTGAACGCGATCACCGCGCCCTTGGAGGCGGCGTAGTGCGCGCAGGCCATGTCGCCGCCATCGACGCCGGCCATCGACGAGACGGTGACGACCCGGCCGTAGCCGCGCTCGCACATCGCGGGGAGGACCTCGCGCACGCACGTGTAGGTGCCGGTGACATTGACCTCGAGCGTCCGTCGCCACTCCGGCAGCTCGAGCTGGTCGAACGGCGTCGGCGTGAAGATTCCGGCCGAGGTCACGACGATCGAGGTCGGCCCGAGCTCCGACTCCGCCAAAAGGACCCCCGATGCGACCGACTCCGGCTCGATCACGTCCATCGCGATTCCGAGCGCGCCCGGAATGCCGGGCTCGTCGAGATCGAACGCCGCCACGCTCGCCCCCAGCGCGATGAACGTCTCGACGACGCGCCGACCGATCCCGCGCGCTGCGCCGGTCACCAGTGCGACGCGGCCGTCGAACCCCTGCAACGAGAGCTTCGTGCTGTCGTGGTCGAGCATGCTGTGCCGGTCCTGACCCGCCGGTCAGCCGGCCGGAATCGAGGTGAGTCCTCCGTCGATAGTCATCACCGAGCCGCTGATGTAGGCGGCGTCGTCCGAGCACAAGTAGGCGACAAGCCGGCCAACGTCGGCTGGGTCGCCGAGCTTCCCAGCGGGGACGAGGTCCAAGTAGAACGACTCGTCGATCGCCCCGCGCGCGACGTCGTCATTCCACATCGGCGTGCGCTCCACTCCGGGCGCCACTGCGTTGACCCGCACGCCCTCGCGCGTCCACTCGCCCGCGGCCACCTTGGTCATCATGATCACCGCCGCCTTGGCGGCGCAGTAGGCCAGCCGGCCTGGGTTGGGTGAGAACCCGCGGATGGACGAGATGTTCACGATGCTGCCGGAGTGCTGCTCGAGCATCAGGCGACCGGCGGCTCGCATGCAATAAAACACGCCCGTCTGCATGACCGCGATCGTTTCGTCCCAATGCTCGTCGGTCACGTCCTGGATGAACGGCCCGACGTGGCTGACGCCGGCGTTGTTCACCGCGATGTCGACCCGGCCGAGCTCAGCGGCGACGCGCGCGAACGCGGCGTCGACCGACGCGCGGTCGGCCACGTCGGTCTCGATGGCGAGCGTCCGCACGCCGTGTTGCTCGGCGAGCTCGGACGCCGCGGTCTGGCCGCTGTCCGGATTGATCTCCAGGACGGCGATGTCGGCGCCGGCCGCCGCGAGCTGATCCGCGATCGCCCGCCCGAGACCCATCCCGGCGCCGGTCACGGCGGCGACCCGGTCACGCAGTTCGATCGAGGTAGTCATCTGAGACAGGGAGAACGGTGGACGACCGGCATAGTCCACGCAATCGATTGCGCGGACCCTATCACGCGTGCATTCGGGTCGCGGCGTTCGAGAACTCGATCAGGGCGTCCGGGTCGAGCTCGACCCCGAGGCCGGGGCGCGCGGGCAACGGCAGGGTGCCGTCGGGACCGAGCTTGAGCTCGTCGTGGACCAACTCGCGGCGAAGCCTGGACTCGGCCACATCGGGCGGAACGAATTCAAAGAACGGCAGCTGCGGCGTGACCGCGGCCAGGTGTGCCGTGGCCGCCACCGTGATCCCCGTCTTCCAGCCGTGCGGAACGACGAGGAGGTCGTGCTCGGCGGCGAGCTGGGCCACCCGCCTCGCCTCCGTCAGGCCGCCGACCCGCCCGACGTCCGGCTGCAGGACGTGTAGCGCGTCGCGGTCGGTGTAGGCGCGGAACTCGAAGCGCGTGGCGAGCCACTCGCCGGCGGCGACCGGCACGGGCGAGCGCCTGGCCAGCTCGGCGTACCCCTCGAGGTCATCGCTCCAGAGCGGTGTCTCGATGAAGAACACGTCGTGCTCGGCCCACGTCTCGACGATCGCGAGCGCGTCGCGCCAGTCGTCCCAGCCGTAGCCGACGTCGACCATGATCGAGAACTCCGGACCGGCGGCATGGCGAACAGCGGCGATCACGTCGACCAGCTTTTCGTCGGGCACCGACAGTCCCGTGTGCCGGTAGGGCCCGCGCGTGAGCAGCTCGAGCTTGGCCGCGCGGAACCCTCGCTTGGAGGCCTCAATCGCCTGGCCGCCGAGCGCATCGGCGAATCCCTCCCAGTCCGAGCCGGCGTTCGGGAGCAGCGAGGCATACGGGACGAGGCGGCTCTCCGGCCGCTGTTCGCCCAGCAGCCGCCACGCGGGGACCCCAGCGGCCTTGCCGGCGATGTCCCACAGCGCCATGTCGATGGCGCCGAGCGCGTGGACGAGTGCGCCGCGGCGCCCGGTCATGGCGGTGCCGACGTACAGCTCGTCCCACAGCGCCGCCGGGTCGGTCGGATCGCGCCCGATCAGCATCGCGCCCAGCCCTCGGTCCATGGTGTGCGTGCCCGGCGCCTCGATGCAGGCCCGCGCCACCCAGGCGTTCAGGTCGGTCTCGCCGATTCCGACGACGCCTTCGTCGGTTTCGATCTCGACGACGATCGTGTCCTGGTTGGAGCTGGTCGCCTCGACGTCGTAGCCCGGATCGAGCAGGACGTGGCACTTGACTGCGGTGATCTTCATGGCGTTGCCTCGCGTTGGTCGTGGTACAGGCGAGCCAGTTCGGCCGCCAGCAGCGGCGGGTCGCGTCGCTCGCGCAGCGCGCTCGCCAGGAACTCTCCGGCCGAGCGCTGAAACGCCGGCCACCACGGATCCCGCGGCCGGACCCGGCTCGCCTCGAGCGTCGGGAGGACTGCAGCGAAGAGCGGATCGCCCCCGGGCGCGGCCCACGCCGAGCGCGTTGCGGGTTGGCCGCCCGCGCCGCGAACGAGCTCGAGCTGCACCGCGGGGGAGCCCAGCCACGCGGCCAACCGGGCCGCGCCGGCGGGATCCGCACTGCCCGACAGCACCCCGGCGCCAACCCCGCCAAGGATGGAGCCGGGCCGGCCATCGGGTCGATACGCAGGCGCCGATCGCCAGATCACGTCGTAACCGACGTACGCGTACACCAGCGGAATGCAGATGAGCTCCCTGGCCGCGAGACGCTCCAGCGCCTCTGGCGGTTCCCAGTTGAACGCGCCGGGGGGCCCGGCCGCGGCCAGCTCGGACAGCGTGTGCGTCGCCCAGCCAACTGTCTCGGGGCCGGCCAGGCGCTCGCCCTCGGCGAAAACCTCACGCGTGGCGATCAGCGACAGCAGCGCCGAGATCGCGTGCGCGGGCGAGAGCGGCAGGGCCACCTCGCCCGGTCGCGAGCGCGCCAGGACCAGCACGTCGTCCCATGTCGCCGGCGCGGGGAGAATGTCGCCAAAACCGGCGCTCACCGCCATGGCCTGGCACGAGGCATCGACCGCGACTGCCCACTGTTGCCCGTCGTATTCGTAGGAGGTGTGGGATGGCCCGGCGCTATCGGCGGCCAGCCTGGCGAGCTCGACCGCCCCGAGCAGATCGTCGAGCGCCAGGATCGCCCCGCCGACCGCCGCCTGGCCGACATGCGGGTGATCGATCAGGACCACGTCGGCGCCGACCGCAGTTGGGACGTCGTCGCCGAACGAGCGCAGCGAGCGCGTCTGGATCGCAAGCGGCTCGCCGGTCAGCCGCTGCCACGCCTGGCTGCTCGCAGCCAAGGGGAGGGTGGCGCGCGGGTGATCCCAGGCCAGGACGCCGAGGCTCACCGCGACGGCATTTCGAAGACGGCGGGCGTCACGCGCTGGGCAGGCTCTCGACCACGTACAGATTGGCCGTCGTCCCGCCGTCCACGGTCAGCTCAGTGCCGGTGATGTGCCGCGCGTCGTCGGAGGCCATGAATGCCACGGCGGCGGCGATCTCGTCGGGCTCGGCCATGCGCCGCTGCGGCACCCGGGCGAAGCGCGTGGTCATGTACTCGAACATCTCGTCGCCGACGTAACCCCGCGTCAGCGCGGTCGCCACGTAGCCGGGATTGACGATCGTCGAGCGGACCCCGTGCTGGGCGAGCTCCATCGCCATCGTGCGGTTCAGCCCACGTAGCCCCGCCTTGGCCGCGTTGTAGGCGACCTCGGTCCCGTCGGCGCCGAGCGCGTCGATCGAGGCGATGTGGACGATCGCGCCGCCGCCACTGCGGGCCATGACTCGGGCCACCCGCTGCCCGCACAGGAACGGGCCGGTCAGGTTCACGTCGATCACGCGGCGCCACTCGGCCTCCGGGAAGTCGAGGAACGCGCAGTCGTGATCGATCCCGGCGTTGTTGACGAGTACGTGGATCTGGCCGTCCCACCGCTGCTCGGCGGCGGCAACCATGCGGTCGACGTCGGTCGCGCTGCTCACATCGCACGCTTGGTGCCACGCGCTCCCGCCGCCGTCACAAATCGACTGCGCGACGGCGGCGACGTCCTCCTCGGTGCGCGAGAGCGCGAGCACGTCGGCCCCCTCGGCGGCGAACCGGCGCGCCGTCGCCTCGCCGATTCCGCGGCCCGCGCCGGTGACGATCACATTTCGGTTCTCGAACCTCATGCGTCGACCTCTTCGGGCTCGTCGTACCAGCGCTTGCGATCTCCGATCCGGTCGCGCAGTCGCCAGCCCCGGGACTTGGGCTCGGCCTCGATCCGCGCCCAGAGCGTGTCGAGTCGCTGCTCGACTGCGGCCCGCTCCTCCTGGGCGATGTCGTAACTGTCCAGGCCTTCGCGTACGCGATCGAAGTTCATCTTGCACGTACGCCACAGGCCCCAATCCTCGGCGCAGAGCTTCGCGACTCGGCCGGCGTTGATCGTCTCGCCGTCCTCGTCGCCGACGTCGTGATGGTGGAGGATCGCGATGATGTCGCGGAGGTCCTTCTCGTTCATGCTGACGATCTGGAGCTTGGTCAGGAGCAGCTCGGCCAACGGCAGGGTCATCGGGTCGCGGGTGATCCGGTCGGTGATCGGGATCTCGTGGCACATGCGGAACGCGCCCACGAACACGTCGACCTGGCGCTGGTTGGCGAGGTCGTGGAACAACAGCCGCTCGTGTCCGTTCATCGCGTTGAATTGCTCCTGCGGTGCGTAGCCCATCTCCTCGAAGAAGCGGACGACCGGCTTGGCGCGGCCCTTGAGCGTGACGAAGTCGATGTCCTTGTATTCGCGCGAGAGCCCAGGATGGAACGTCTCGTCGACGCGGATCCGAACCGCGAGCCCGCCCACCAGCCGGATCGGCACGTCGCGCTCCAGCGCGGCGTCGGCGAGTCGGCGCGCCTCGTCGAGTATCTGGGGGAGGGGCGGCTGGACGGCCATCACGCCGCCTGCGCTGTGCTCGCCTCGTCCGCCGCGGCGCTGAACTCGCGCACGGCGCCCCGGTTGAGCTCGATCCCCAGACCCGGGCCGGTGGGAACCGCGAGGACGCCGCCTTCGAAGCTGAGCGTGTCGTCGACGAGCTCCTTGCGCAGGCGCGACTCGCACAGCTCGGCCGGCAGGAACTCGAAGAACGGCATGTGCGGGGTCACCGTCGCCAGCTGCGCCGCTACGGCGACCGAGATCCCCGTCTTCCACGCGTGGGGCACGACGAGCAGGTCGCGGTCGGCCGCCATCTGAGCGACGCGTCTAGCCTCGGTCAGCCCCCCGACCCGCCCGATGTCGGGCTGGACCACGTCGACGCAGCCGCGCTCGAGCAGGTGGGCAAACTCGTGTCGCGTGCTCAGCCACTCGCCCTGCGCGATCCGTACCGGTGAGCGCCGCCGGAGCTCGGCGTAACCGTCGAGGTCGTCCGGCCACAGCGGCGTCTCGAGGAAGAACACCTCGTAGGGCGCGATCGCCTCCGCCGTGCCGAGCGCCCGCTCCACGGAGTCAAAGGCGTACTGCACGTCGACCATCAGCGTCATGTCGGGCCCGGCGGCGGTGCGAACCTCGCGCACAACCTCCTCGATCCACTCATCCGGGCCCTCGAGGCCCTTATGGGCGTACGGGCCCGAAAACGTGGCCTCGAGCTTGGCGGCGGTGAACCCGATCTGGCGCGCCGTGGTCGCCCAGGTGACCATCGACTCCACGTAGGCGTCGAACGAGGACACCTCGGGCTGGAGCGACGCGTATGGCGTCAGCTGCTCGCGCGCCGGCGGACCCAGCAGGTGCCACGTCGGGACGCCGGCCGCCTTGCCGGCGATGTCCCACAACGCGATGTCGAGCGCGCCGAGGGCGTGGACCACCGCCCCGCGCCGGCCACTCATCGCGCTGCCCACGTACAGCTCGTCCCACAGCGCCACCGGGTCGGTCGGGTCGCGCCCGATCAGCATCGCCTTCAGGCCGCGGTCCATGGTGTGCGTGCCCGGCGCCTCGATGCAGGCTCGCGCCATCCATGCGTTCAGGTCGGTCTCGCCGATCCCGACGATTCCCTCGTCGGTTGTGATCTCGACCACAATCGTGTCCTGGGCCGAGCTGGTGGCGCCGACGTCGAAGCCGGGATCGAGCAGGACGTGGGTGGTGACGTCGACGATGCGCATCGGTCCCACGGTCAGACGCGGGAGTACGCGCCGTCGATTGAGATGTTCGCTCCGGTGAGGAATTGGGCCTCGTCCCCGCACAGGAACACGCAGGCGTCGGCGACTTCCTCCACCGTCCCGAACCGGCCGATCGGGTGCCGTCCGAGCAGCTGGCGCTCGAAGGCTCGCCCGTCGTTCATCGCCTCCATGACCGACTCGTGCAACTCGGTGCGGATCGCGCCCGGCATCAGTGTGTTCGAGCGGATTCCCCGAGCCCCGTACTCGACCGCGATGTGATCGGAGAGCATGTTGAGCCCGGCCTTCGACATGTCGTAGGCGCAGTCGCCCGCCCATACGGTGATCGCGCAGACGCTCGACATGTGCACGATCGCGCCCCGGAACGGCGGGTCGTTGCGCAGCATGTGCGGGATCGCTGCGCGCGCCATCAGGAACGGACCGCGCAGGTTCGTGGCCAGGATCTGGTCGAATTCCGCGATGTCCCAGTCGGCTACGTCGTGCCACTCGGTGGCGTCGATGCCGGCGTTGGATACGAGCGCGTCGATCCCGCCGAGCGACTCGACGCAGGCTGCGACTACCGCGTCTGCGCCCTCCGGCGTCGAGACGTCCCCGAGGACGGCGAAGGCCTCGCCTCCCGCGGCTCGGATCCTCTCGGCGGTCTCGTCCGTCCGTTCTCGGTCGCGGCCGGCGCAGACGACCCGTGCGCCCTCGGCGGCGAACCGGCACGCCACCGCTCGGCCAATGCCGCTCGACGCTCCGGTCACGAGCGCACGCTTAGCTGGGAGACGACTACCGCTGGACAAACGTTTGCCGATCCTAAGCGGCGATTTCGCCGGGGTCAAGGGACTCGGGCGTGGGGAGCACGACGACCCGGCCGGCCTCGCCGGAGGCGGTCATCGCGACCGCGTCGTTGATCTCATCGAGCGAGAACCGGTGGGTAACCAGCGGGTCCAGCTCGAGCACGCCCGCGACGGCCAGCCTTGCCAGCTGCGGGATGTGGAGGGCGGGCACGCCGGCGCCGAGATTCGAGCCGAGGACGGTGTGCTCGAACTGCGTCGCCCGGTACACGTCGAACCCCGCCTTGCGCCCCATCGGCGGCTGTCCGATCAGCACCGTGGTACCGCCGTCGCGGACGCTGGCGAAGGCCTGCTCGGCCACCTCGGGCCGGCCCAGGGCCTCGAACGCGTAGTCGACGCCGTCGCCACCGGCGATTGCGCGGACCTGCTCGGCCGGGTCGCCCTCTCCGGGATCGACCACGTGAGTAGCGCCGAGCTGGACGGCGAGCGCGCGCTTGAACGGGATCGGGTCGACGGCGACGATCGGCAGCGCGGAGACGAGGTGTGCCCCGAGCACGGCGGCCAGCCCGACGCCGCCGCAGCCGAATACGGCAACCGCCTCTCCGGGCCTGACCCCGGCGCGGCGGGTGACGCTGAGCACGCCGGTGGTCACCCCGCATCCGAGCAGGCACCCCACGACCGGATCGAGCGCGTCCTCGACGGTCAGGGCACCGTCGTCAGGCACGACGGCATGGGTGGCGAAGCTCGAGACGTAGGCCAGGTGGTGCACGGTCTCGCCGTCGAGCGACAGCCGGCTCGTGCCGTCGCGTAGGAAGCCGCTGTCGAGCCCGGCGGCGGCGTCCAGGCAAAGGTTCGAGCGCCCGGCAAGGCACATGCGGCAGCGGCCGCACGCCGGCGAGAAGGTCAGCACGACCGCCTCGCCGATCCGACCCGGGTCGACGCCCTCGCCAACCGCTTCGATTCGCCCCGCGCCCTCGTGTCCGAGCACGATCGGCAGCGGCGTCGGCCACTTGCCGTCGATGTAGGAGAGGTCGCTGCGGCAGATTCCGGTGGCGAGGATCCGGACCCGGACCTCGCCCGGGCCGGGTGGCGCCAGCTCGAGGTCGCACACCTCCAGGGGGTTCTCCGGTGCGCGCATAACCGCACCCCGGATTCGCACTACGCGAGCGCTCCGGCGTCCGCGGATGCCAGCTCTTCAGGGGCCGGCGGCTCAGCGGCCGGCGGCTCAGCGATTGGCGGCTCAGCGGTTGGCGGCTGAGCGGTTGGCGACTCAACCGCCGGCGGTGGGACGGCTCCGGCCGGCGGCGCGGTCGAGGCGCGCAGGACCAGCTCCGGCGCCGTCGTCACCTCCAGGTCGTGGGGAGGCTCGCCATCGATCTGGGCGGCGAGCGCCCCGATCGCCATCGCGCCGAGCTCGCCGAGCGGCATCCGGATCGCGGTCAGCGGCACCTCGAGGAAGTCGGCCAGCGGGTCGTCGTCATAGGTGACGATCGAAAGGTCATCCGGGACGCGGACGCCGTTTCGCCGCGTGCACGCAAGCGCGCCGATCGCCTGGTTTAGGTTCGATACGTAGACCCCGGTCGGCCGCGAGCGCGACTGGAGCAGGCGGCTCATGGCCTCGAACGCGCCGCGCTCGTCAAAGGGAGACTCGACAAGCGCCGGCAACGGGAGTCCGGCCGACACGACCGCGTCCGCGAAGCCGGCGGCGCGCCGGCTCGCGGTGTCGAGCCCGAGCGGCCCGGCGATCTGCGCGAGCGCGACGTGACCCAGCCCGATCAGGTGCTCCGCGGCGAGCCGACCCGCGTCGGTCTCGCGCATGTAGACGTTGCGGCCGCTGCCCGGCACGCGGCGATTGACGAACACGTAAGGCACGCGGCTGCCGGCCACGAGCTGCAGGATCGGGTTGCCGGGGGCGGCGCTGGCCACCATGATCCCGTCGATCCGGCCCTCCTCCACGAGCCGGTCCCAGGCCTGCTCGGTCACGGTGCTGTCGTCCTCGGCCAGCACAATCACGTACCCGCGGCGGTTCGCCTCGGCGACGGCGCCCCGAACGATGTCCGAGTAGACGGGGTTGCGCAGCGACGGGACGAGCATCCCGAACGTCGCCGTGGCTGCGGTCTTCAGCCCGCGGGCGAGCGCGTTCGGGCGGTAGCGGAGCTCGCGCGCCGCCGCCATGATGCGCTCGCGCGTCTCGGGGCGAACCGCGGCGCGGTCGCTGTCGTGCAGGACGCGCGACACGGTTGACGGGTGCACCCCGGCGGCCCGGGCGACGTCAACCAAGCGGATCGAATTGCGGGCTGACAACGTGATTGGACCCTTCCGCTCGACTGTTCTACCGGTTTAGCCTAACGTTTGCGTAATGACGGAGGCTACCTCGCCAGTCCAGCATCGCTTCCTCGTCACGGGCGCCTATGGCTGCATCGGCGCGTGGGTTCTCCGCGAGCTTCTCTGCACCGGAGCGCAGGTCATCGCCGCTGACCTGGCCGAGGGCTCGCCCCGACTCGCCCTGGTCCTCGAGGACGAGCACGATGAGCGCCTGATCCGCGAGGTCGTCGACGTCACCGACCTGGCGGCGCTGGAGCACGTGCTGGACCGCCACGAGATCACCCGGATCATCCATCTCGCCGCGCTTCAGGTGCCGTTCTGCCGCGCCGATCCTCCGCTCGGTGCCGCGGTCAACGTGGTCGGGACGGTCAACGTATTCGAGGCGGCGCGACGCCGGCGCGACCGGATCGGACACGTCGTCTACGCGTCGTCGATCGCTGCCTACGACTCCCCCAACGGCGTGCCCGAGGCCTCGATGACCGACGTTCCGGGGACGCTGTATGGCATCTACAAGCGCGCCACCGAGCACACCGCGCTGCGCTACTGGATCGACGATTCCCTTGCCAGCATTGGGCTCCGGCCCCATACCGTGTACGGCCCGGCGCGCGATCAGGGCCTGACCTCGGCACCCACGATGGCGATGCTGGCGGCCGCCGCCGAACGCCCGTACGTGATCCCCTACGGAGGCCGCGCCCAGTTCCAGTACGCGCCCGACGTGGCCAAGGCGTTCGTCCAGGCGGCGCTGGCCGAGCCCCGCGCCGCGACTGTGCACAACCTCCGCGGGTCGGCCTGCTCGGTGGCCGAGGTGGTCGACGCGATCGTCGGCGCGTGCCCGGGTGCAAAGGGCTCGATCAGCTGGTCCGAGACGGAGCTGGCCTTCCCACCGACGGTCGACAGCGACGGGCTGGACGACGCGATCGGGCCCCTCGAGGAAACCTCCCTTGCCGCCGGCGTGGCCGACACGATCGCCCGGTTCCGGATCGCCCTGGACGATCACCGGCTCGATCCCGCAATTCTCGACGAGAGAGCGCCCTCGGTGCCTTGACAGGCGCGCGAGCAGTCCCATAGGATCTGCGCAATCGTTTGCCCGAGACTGGATCAGCTTGGGACTGTTTGGCAAAAAGAAGCGCTCCGCGCCCGAGGATCAGACCCTCTCCCTGTACTACGCCTCCGACGTCCACGGCTCCGACCAGTGCTGGCGGAAGTTCCTAGGCGCGGGGCGGTTCTACGGTGTCGACGCGCTCATCATGGGCGGGGATCTCACCGGCAAGGCGATCGTCCCGATCGAACGCAACGGTTCGGACTCGTTCAGCGCGACCTTTCTCGGAGAGGTCCGGAGCGGGAAGAACGAGCGCCAGCTCGACGAGCTCCTCGAGGCGATCCGGTACAACGGCATGTACCCGTGGATGGCCAGCGCCGAGGAAATCGCGGCGCACAGCGACGACCTCGACGCGCAGAGCGAGCTGTTCGACGCGGTGATCGTCGCGGAGCTCAAGCGCTGGATCGCGCTGGCCGACGAGCGGATGTCGCAATACGGGATCGGGGTGTACGTGATGCCCGGCAACGACGACCCGTGGAGCTGCGACGCGGTCATCGAGGAGGCCTCGCATGTCGTGGCCTGCGACGACCGGGTGGTGCAGGTCGGACCCCACGAGATGATCTCGTGCGCTTACGCCAATCCCACCCCTTGGGACAGCCCGCGCGAACTCGACGAGAACGCCCTGTATGAGCGCATCAAGAAGCTGGCCGACCAGGTTCAAGCCCCCGAGCGCGCGATCTTCAACCTCCACGTGCCTCCGTACGACTCCGGGCTCGACACCGCCCGGGAGATCAATCCCGATCTGACCGTGGTCTACAAAAGCGGCGCGCCGCACGAGATTCCGGTCGGCTCAACGGCGGTGCGCCAGATCCTCGAGGAGTACCAGCCGGCGCTGGCGCTGCACGGCCACATCCATGAATCGAGGGGCGAGGCGCAGATCGGACGCACCCTCGCCATCAACTCCGGGTCCGAATACAACAGCGGCCGCATCCACGGGGTCACCGTCACGCTGGGCGGCGATCACGTGGTCTCACACCAATTCGTCATCGGTTGACACAACACCCTTAGGGAGGCCTCGTGGCAGAGACCCAATCCGCACCGCCCGTAACCGTCAGCGAACCAAGCTCAAAGCTGTTCGTCCGCAACGCCACGGGCCTGGTCCGCGGGGTTCCCTCGAAGTCGTCGATCATCATCAACTTCATTCCGGGTCACCCCACCCAGACCCTGGCGGCTGTGTTCTTCTTCGCGCTGACCCTGGCGCCCGGGGGGAACGTGTACCTCGGAATTCTGCTCGTCCTGCCGATGACCCTCGCGTTCTCATACGCGTTCGGCCTGCTCACCAGCATGATTCCCCGCTCCGGCGGTGACTACGTCCTGGTGAGCCGGGTCATACACCCGGTCGGGGGGCTCATGTCCTCGTTCTGCCTAACCATGGCCGGCCTGTTGTCGAACGCGTTCTTCGGACTGGCCTTCGTCACCGTTGGCCTGGGTCCGGGGCTGACCGGGATCGGGTTGATCGGGCACAACACCCGATTGATCAAGTGGGGCACGACGCTGTCGTCGAGCCACAAATGGCAGTTCATCTTTGGCGGCCTGATGATGGTCGCCGCCGGACTGATCATGACCGGCGGCTGGAGACGCGTGCTGCGCATCCAGAACACGCTGTTCTGGATGGTGACGGGCAGTCTGCTCCTGTGCGTGGTCGTGGCGATTTTCACCACGCACTCGACGTTCGTGCACAACTTCAACAACTTCGCCCGTCCCTACACCCATTCCGGCAACACTTACGCGGGGGTGATCGCGGCGGCGACCAAGGCCGGGGTCAAGACCCATGCCGCCTTCTCGTTCTCGAGCACGATTCCGATCATCGGCATCCTGGCGACAACCGCGATCTACAGCTACTGGACGACGTTCGTCGGTGGAGAGCTCCGCCAGGGCTCGAGCCGCCGCACCGCCAACAACATGGCGATCGGGGGGACGTTGTGCCTGGTGATGGTTGCCATCTTCGGCTTCATCTTCTTCCGCACATTCGGCCACAGCTTCGAGGTCGCGGCCAACAGCGGGCACATCCCGTCGGCGATCGCGATCGCCAACACGCCGTACTTCTTCCTGATCTCGGCGTCGACCGGCAGCACGATCTTCGCCGTGATCGTGTTCCTCGGCTACATCGTGTTCTGGCCGCTGATCATGTACATCTCGATGCTCCAGCAGACGCGCATGCTGTTCGCGTATGCCTTCGACGGCATCCTGCCCAAGCAGGTGACCAACGTGACCAAGGCCGGCTCGCCCTACGTCGCGGTGATCATCGCGGTGATCGGCTCGATCATCGTCCTTTACTGGGGCATCCACGCGTCGAGCTTCTTCCAGGTTCTCGCCTACGCGACGCTGATCCAGCTCGTCGGCATGATCCTCGTCGGCATCACCGCGGCGGTCGTGCCTTGGCGGCGCCCCGCGCTCTACCGAGCGTCGGCAGCGCAGTTCAAGATCCTCGGCGTCCCGGCGGTCGTCGTCGCCGGGGTGGCGGCAATCATCTCCGGCGTCCTGATCTGGATCATCTACCTGCACTACTCGGCCCTGGGCATATCCGACAAGGGCAAGTTCTTCACCTTCGTGCTCGTCACGCTCGCCCTCGCGATCGTGTACTACATCGCGGCCAAGCTGATCCGCCGGTCACAGGGGGTCAATATCGATCTCGCGTACGCCGAAGTGCCGCCCGAATGAGCGGGCGGCACGCGGGCGTGGCTCGAGCTCGACCTGCTGTTGTGGACTCGTAAACCGGGGGCTCGCACGGACGTGGACCCGCGCACGGTGAAGCCAATCGTCCGCTGGATCCTGCGACCCAGGATCTGGCGGACGCTGGGCCTGCTGCCCTCCCTCCCGCGGCGGGCGCGGCGGGCGGTCGCCTCACCGCGGACTCAGTGGCAGATCGAGCTCCCGCCGATTCCGGAGCAGCTACTCACCGTCCCCGGTGAACGCATCGACCCAGTTCAGGAGCAAGTGGCATTTGAGCGGGGGCGCCTGCAGAGCTTTGTCGCTATGCACTACGAGTCCTGCGTGTGGGAGATCGCCGCGGGGTGGCAGGTGTTCCTGCGGTTCTTGCCGCTGCTTGCCCGGGCCGATCGACGAGCGCAGGGCGCCGATCGCGAGCGCCCGGAGCCTCGGACCGGGGACGGAGTCGATCTAACCTCAGAACTGAGGTCGCATGCAGCGACGCTCGGCGTCGGCGCACTCGGAGTGGCCGGCTACGACCCGACCTATATGACGGAGCAGGGCCTTCACACCGCCGTCGGTGATCGGGTCGTCGTACTCGCTCTGGAGCAGAACTACGCTGCCACTCAGGACGTACCGAGCGATCGGAGCCTCGGCGCGACGTACGACAGTGATGCCGAGAGCCTCGAGCTTACGGTCAAGCTCGTCCACTTTCTCCACGCCCGCGGCTACCGCGCGCACGCGCACGACAAGTGCGACGGGATGACCATCCCGTTCGCGGTGGCCGCCGGGATGGGCCAGCTCGGCCTCAACGGCCAGCTTCTTACACCGGCCGCCGGATCACGATGCCGCCTGTACATGCTGAGCACCGATGCGCCGCTCGCGCTCGACCATCCTGTCGACTACGGGATCCACGAGATTTGCGATCGCTGTCAGTCATGCGTGCGCAGGTGCCCGGTCGGAGCCATCCCGCGCCAGCGCCGGTCGCACCGTGGGGTCGAGAAGATCAAGATCAACCAGAAGCGGTGCTTCACCACGGTTGCCCAGGTAAAGGGCTGCGCCATCTGCATGAAGGTGTGCCCGGTGCAGAGGTATGGCCTACGGGCGGTCCTCGATGAATTCGCGATCACCGGCCGCATCCTCGGACGGGACACCGACGAGCTCGAGGGCTACGACTGGCCCCTCGACGGGGTGCACTACGGCCCGGGACAGCGTCCACGGCTGCCGTCCGGGTTTCACGAGCCGCCCGGTTTCGAGTTCAATCCGCAGGTCCTGATGGGCAGTCAAAGCGGCGGAGAACGGTGACTGCCGCGCCGATCGCCGACGTCGAGGTCATCGCGTTCGAATCCGCGATGAACCCCGATGACTGTGACGGCGCGTCCGACACGATCGTCGTCCGCCTGACCGACGTCGACGGACGCACGGGCATCGGCGAGGCAGATGCCCCGGCCGAGGTCATCCGAGCCTTCATCGAGATGGCGGACCTGCACGTCTGGAGCCGCGGGCTGCGGGGGCTGCTGGTCGGTCAAGACCCGTTCCCGATCCCGGCGCTATGGGACCGCCTGTATGAGGGCTCGATCTACCCGGGCCGGCGGGGCGCCGGCATCCACGCGATCTCGGCGGTCGACATCGCGCTCTATGACCTTGTCGGCAAGCAACTCGACCGTCCGGCGTACGAGCTCCTGGGCGGAGCGCGCCGGGACGCTCTCACGCCGTACGCGACGCTGTTCCCCGGGCTCCCGCAGGGCCGGTCGATGCACGCGCTGCAGATCGAGGTGGATGCTCTGCTTGACCGGGCGCTCGAGCTCGGCTTCCGCGCGATGAAGGTCGAGGCGCTGTTCGACGACCTGCTCACTGACAAAGAGCTCGCCGACCTCCTGCTCCGGATCCGGCGGCGCGTCGGAGGTGAAGCCGAGCTGCTGGTCGACTTCGGCTATCGCTGGCGTGATTGGCGTGCCGCCCTGCGCACGCTCGAGCGTGCCGCCGAGGCCGACCTGTACCTCGCCGAGGCCACGCTCGCCCACGACGACCTCGATGGGCATGCCAGGCTCGCCGCCCGCGTGTCCACACGCATCGGCGGCGCCGAGTTCGCGGCTACCCGGTTTGAGTGCCGTGAATGGCTCGAGCGGGGGCGCGTCGACGTGCTCCAGCCGGACCCGAGCCGGGTTGGCGGTCTGACCGAGTACCGGCGCGTGGCCGAGCTGGCCGCTCAGCACGCCGCGACCGTGATCCCGCATGGCTGGAAGACCGGCATCACGGTCGCCGCCAACATGCATCTGCACGCGGCGAGCACCAATATGCCTATGTTCGAGCTCGTCTCGCCGCAGTTGTGGAGCTCGCCGCTCCGGCGCGAGCTCACGGTGCCCGAGCCGGAGTTGCGGGACGGCATGCTGGCGCTTCCGTCAGGCCCCGGGCTCGGGATCGAGCTCGACCCCGCGGCCGTCGAGCGTTACCGAACGGACGTGCCGGCATGACCGGCAACTCGACGCTCGCCGGCCGTGAGTCGCGGTTGCTGGCTCGCGCGGCCGATGCGCTGCTCGATTACACGTTCGCCTGCTGGCACTACGGCGATTCGATCGGCTTTGAAGGCCTGCTCGCCGCAACCGACACCCTCGATGACGAGACCTACGCCGCATTCGTTCATGGGTTCATGCGGGCGTGGGCCGCCCGGGCGGAGCCGCATCGCGAACTCGACAACACCGTCGCGGGCCACGCGCTCTGCCTCGTCTACGAGCGGACCGGGGATCGGCTGCTGCTCGATGCCGCCCAGCGACTCGCCGAGTTCCTAACGTCGCGGCGTCGGCTCGCCGGCGTCTACGCCTCGTTCGAGTGCGCGCCTCTGATCGAACCCTACGACGGGTCTGCCCTGCCGGCGGACGAACGCGCGCTGCTGGCCGATCCCGGACCAGGGGCGTTCATCGACTGTCTGCACTTCGACCCGCCGTTCCTCGTGCACCTGGGCACCCTGCTCGACGATCCCGACCTGGTCGAGGCGGGCGTCCTGCAGGCGATCGCGGCGGTCGACTTGCTCCAAGACCGTGAGAGCGGGATCTTCCACCACTTCTACCTCGAACGCACGGGACGCCGTTATGGCTACGGCTGGAGCCGGGGTCAGGGGTGGGCGCTGCTCGGCCTGCTCGACGTGCTCGAGCTCTTGCCCCCCGGGCACGACGCCGTCGGACCGTTGTCCGGCTCGCTCCGCGCGCTCGCCCGCGCGTTGACCCTGACCCAGGATCCCTCGGGACACTGGCCGGCGCTGATCGACGAACCGGATACCTTCCTCGAGACGTCCGCCGCCCTGTTCGTCGCGGCTGGATTTGCCCGCGGGGTGCGGGTCGGCCTGCTCGAGCCCGGGCTGATCGACGTGGCCGAGCGCGGCTACGCGGCGGGACTCCAGGTGGTCGACGAGGACGGGGTCGTGCGCGGGGTCTCGCAGGCCGTGTGGGCGTGCACCGCGCGCGGGCATTACCGCGCGACGCCGGTCGGCGATGCCGTGCCGTGGGGACAGGGGCCGCTTCTGGTCGCGGCGGCGGCGCTCGATCGAGGAGGCACCGGGTGAGCATCGAAGCGATTGGCGCGAGGTTTCGGGCCATGTACACCGGAGCCCTGACCGATGTCCTGGACGGGCTCGGGCTGATGAACCAGACGCTCTCGCCGGAGCTGCTCCCCCTCCGTGCCGGCATGACAATGTGCGGCCCCGCGTTCACGATCGAGGGCCGACCGCGCGCCGGCATCGACTATCAGGAGTCGATCGTTCGCATCCTGGACATGCTGGGCGCGGTCCCCGGCGGTCACGTTGCCGTCTACCAGACGAACGATCGCTCCGCGGCGCACCTCGGCGAGCTATCCGTGGTGTCGCTTCTGGCCCGCGGCTGCGCGGGCGCGGTGATCGACGGCGGGTGCCGCGACATCGGCGCGATCCTCGAGGAGGGACTGCCGGTCTTCTCTCGCTACGTCACCCCCCAAGACTGCGTGCCGCGTTGGGAGCTGCTTGGACACTCGCGGCCGATCACGGTGGGGGGCGTGCTGGTGTCGCCCGGGGACTGGATCGTCGCCGACGCGGACGGAATCGTCGCGGTCCCTCGAGACGTGTGCGAAGAGGTGCTCGAGCGCGCCGAGGCGGTCGTGGCGACCGAGAACAAGGTGCGCGACGCGGTGCGCCAGGGGGTGCTCCCGCTCGAGGCGTTCGAGCGCTTCGGCAAGTTCTGACGCCGGCGGGTGGTTGGACGGCGAGTGCCGCGGTATGCTTTCCGCCGCCGTGAACAATCGATTGTCCTCAGCCGAGCCAACGAATGATCTCGGTTCCCGGGACGTGGCCATGACAAGGCTGCAGCGGGCGGTGACGCGGCGAATGTCCGCGGCCAAGGCCGAGATCCCGGAGTTCGTCACCGAGATCGAGGTGGACATGGCCGCGGCGTCAGCGGTGCGGCGGGATCTGCGCAGCGCCGGAGGCTTCGTCCCGTCCTACAACGACTTGGTGATCAAGGCGTGCGCGCTCGCATTGCGCCGGGTGCCGCAGCTCAACGCGTGCTTCGGTGGGGATCACATCACGCTGCACGATCGGATCAACATCGGGGTGGCGGTGGCCACCGAACGCGCGCTGACGGTGCCGACGATCTTCGACGCCGATCGCAAGACGCTTGAGGAGATCGCGCGCGACGCCTCGGCCTTGGCCGAGAAGGTCCGTGCCGGCTCGATCCGAGTTGCGGACCTCGCGGGCGCGACGTTCACCGTTTCCAACTTGGGAATGCACGGCATCACCCGCTTCATCGCGGTGATCAACCCGCCGCAGGCCGGGATCCTCGCCGTCGGGGCGGTGCAGGACCGCGTCGTTGCGCACGACGGCGAGCCGGAGATCCGTGCCCGACTCACGGTGACGCTGTCCGCGGATCACCGAGTGGTGTACGGGGCCGAAGCAGCCGAGTTCCTGAACGCGATCCGGGCCGGGCTCGAGACGCCCCAGGAGCTGATCGCGTGACCGGCGCGCTCGATGGCGTTCGGGTGCTGGACTGCGGGATGCTGTTCGCAGGCCCGCTGGCGGCCACCATGCTGGCCGACTTTGGCGCTGACGTGATCAAGGTCGAGCATCCCGGGGGCGATCCGCTGCGCAACCTTGGATGGCAGAAGGACGGTGTGTCGCTGTGGTGGGCGTACTTGAACCGCAACAAGCGCTACGTCTCGCTGAACCTGTCCCAGCCACAGGGCGCATCGCTGCTCAAGGAGCTCGTCCGCGATGCGGACGTGCTCGTCGAGAGCTTCCGCCCGGGCCGCATGGAGGCCTGGGGGGTTGGCTATGAGCAACTGCGGTCGGTCAACCGCGACTTGGTCATGTTGAGGACGACGGGCTTTGGCCAGACCGGCCCCTACAAGGATCGACCCGGCTTCGGCACGGTCGCGGAAGCGATGAGCGGCTACGCCTACACGCATGGCTTTCCCGACGGCCCGCCGAGCCTGCCCTCGTTCGCGCTTGGGGACGGGGTGAGCGGGCTGTACGGGGCGATCGCCACGCTCGCCGCGCTACGCCACCGGGAGACCGGAGGCAGCGGCCAGTTCATCGACGTGAGTCTGGTCGAGCCGCTGTTCGCGTTCCTGGGTCCGCAGGCGCTCGCGTACGACCAGCTCGGCCTGGTCCCGGAGCGATTGGGCAACGCGACGAGCTGGACCTCACCCCGCAACGCGTTCCTGACTTGCGATCGTAGGTGGGTGGCGCTGTCGGCCAGCTCGCAGTCGGTCGCCGAGCGCCTGATCCGCCTCGTCGGGCGAGGAGACCTGATCGCGGAGGAGTGGTTCGCCGACCACGAGGGCCGCGCCGCGCACACCGCCGAGCTCGACGAGATCATCGGTGGCTGGATCGCGCAACGGACGCTGGCCGAGGTGATGGCCAGCTTCGAGGAAGCCGAGGCGGCGATCGGCCCCGTGTACTCGATCGCCGACATCTTCGAGGATGCCTACTTCCAAGCGCGGGAGGCGATCACCTCAGTTGAGCACCCCCAGCTCGGGACGGTGCGGACGGCAAACGTCCGGCCGATCCTCAGTGCGACGCCGGGCCGGGTGCGGAACTTAGGCGGCGAGGTCGGCGAGGACAACCGATTGGTCTACGTCGAGGCGCTTGGGCACGACGATGAGGAACTCGATGCGTGGAGAAAGGACGGCGTGATTTGAGCGAGCCCGCCCGGCGCGCGACCACCCTCAAGGACGTCGCCAGGCTCGCGAGCGTCGACCCATCCACCGCCTCGCGGGTGCTGCGGGACGATCCAAAGCAGGGGGTGCGAGAAGAACTCGCGGCCGGATCTTCGATGCGGCGCGGGTGCTGAACTACCGACCGAACGCCGTCGCGCAGAGCCTGCGCACTCGGCGCACCGACACGATCGCCGTCATCGTGCCGAGCCTCGAGAACCCCGCGTTGATCGACGTGATCCGTGGGGTCCAGATGGAGGCCGCCGCGGCGGGAAAGCTAGTTTTGCTCGTCGAGTCCGAAGCGCTGGGCCTGGCCGAACAGAGCCTCGAAGAGCGCGAGGAACTGTTCGCCCGCCTCGTGCTGGACGGGCGCGCGGACGGGCTGATCGTCGCGTTCGCGACGGTCCAGGACCGGCTTGTCGGCCGGCTGGCCGAGCGGGGGCTCCCGCTCGTCTTGGTCAACCGACGTGAGGAGTCGATGGAGGGTTGGGTGGCCGTCGACGACGTGCGGGGTGCCCGGATGGCGGTTGAGCACCTCCAGTCGCTCGGTCACCGTCGGATAGCGTTCGTCGGGTTCGGTGAGTTGACCGACACCGCCCGTCGGCGCGAGCAGGGATACCGCGAGGCGATGGCCCGGGCCACAATGGTGGTTGACCCTCGCTGGCGGGCATCGGCGCTGGCCACACGGGAGGGCGGCCGCGAGGCGATGAACGCGATCCTCGACGCGAGCCCGGTCCGCGCGAGGCCGACCCCGTGTTCTGCGCAAGCCTACTGGTGGGCTTTGGCGCGCTGGTCGCGTTGCGGGACCGGTCGATCGCCGTGCCCGTGGGCATCTCGGTGTTGGCGTTCGGTGATCACGAAAGCGCGAACGACACCGCGCCGCCCCTGACCACGGTCCGCCTGCCCAACGTCCAAATGGGCCGAGAAGCGGTTCGCATGACGATTCGCGCCGCGGCGGGCCTTCCGCTGTCGAACGCGATGATCGACGGGCCGATCGAGTTGGTCGAGCGCGGGTCGACGGGTCGGCCGCCCGCCACGTCCTCGTCGACCAGACGGCGGAGGTAAGCAGAGGTTGCGACTCGGACAGCGGTGTGGTAGGACTACACAATCGATTGTCCAGTCGTTGACCGCCCCTCCGTCCTGACCCGATGAACCCATCAACGACCTCGTCCGCCGCTGCCATGGCGCAAGCTCCGGTTGGCCTCGACAAGATCGAGATGTTCGCCGAGGGGCTCGACCACCCCGAGGGGATCGCGATCGCCGACGACGGCAGGCTGATCGTCGGAGGGGAGGCGGGTCAGATCTACGTTGTTGAGCTCGACGGGGCATACCGGGAGATCGCCAATACCGGTGGGTTCGCGCTGGGAATCGCGGCCGACAGCGACGGGCACGTCTACGTCTGCAACGACGCCGTTAACTCGGTGCTCCGAGTTACCTGCTCGACCGGCGAAGTCGAGCAGTTCGCGAGCGCGGCCGGCGGCCACAAGATGCGGGTGCCTAATTGGCCGGCCTTCGACTCGCGCGGCAACCTCTACGTCTCGGATTCCGGCGCCTGGGGCGCAGCCGACGGCCTGATCTGGGTTGTCCGCCCCGGTCGCCGGCTCGAAGTCTTCAGCGACCAGGCGGTCGATTTTCCGAACGGCCTCGCCGTCTCGGCCGACGGATCGGTGCTCTACGCCGCCGAGAGCAATCCGGGCAAGCTCGTCGAGATCCCGATCAACGACGGCGGGACAGCAGGGCCGCGCCGAGTCCTCTGCGACCTCGGGCTGGCCGTGCCGGACGGGATCGCGGTGGCGGATGACGGGAGCATCGTGATCGCGTGCTACCGGCCGGACGCGATCTTTAGATGGAGCGCCGGCGACGGCCTCGAGATCCTCGCTGCAGACCCGCAGGGAACGGTGCTGAACGCGCCGACGAACATCGCTTTCACCGGGGACGATCTGGACGTGGCAGTTCTGCCCAACCTGGGCGGCTGGCATCTCGCTCGCGGACGGCTGGGGGTGCGCGGAGTCCCTCCGCCACGACCCTCGTCCGAGCTCATCGAAGGCTGATGGTGGCTGCCGGAGAGGCTTCGGGTCTCGCGGGCCTGGACTCCGAGCCCCGTACGCACGACGCGCGCGAGTCCCGCTTCGGCCGGCTCTACGAGGACCTCGTACCCGGTGACCGTTTCCGCCACTGGCCGGGCAAGACGATCACCGAAGGAGATCACCACGTCTTCTGTCTGCTCACGATGTCGGCCAGCCCGCTGCACATCGACGCCGAGTACGCGCGCGAGAATATGCCGGGCGGGGTCAACGTCGTTCTGGGCAGCTACGTGTATGCGCTCGTGCTCGGGATGAGCGTGCCCGACGTGTCAGGCCGGGCGGTCGCGAATCTGGGGGTGGAAAAGCTCTCCCATCTCGCGCCGGTCCACCACGGGGACACGCTCTACGCGTGGTCGGACATCGTCGAACGCCGGCCGTCGCGCAGCCGTCCGGGCCGCGGGATCGTCACCGTCGACACCTGGGCGGTCAACCAGCACGACGCGCGCGTGATCGAGTTTCGCCGCACCTTCATGGTTCCGTTCCAGGAGCGGGGCTGAGTCGTGCCGCGGTTCCTGGTGCAGATATCGGTCTCGCTCCCGCCGGACATGCCGCCGACCGAGCGCTCGGCGCTACTCGAGCGCGAACGAGAGCGTGGCCGGGAGTTGAAGAGCGCGGGCATCATCCATGACATCTGGCGCGTGCCGGGACGGCTCGCCAACGTGGGCATTTGGTGTACGCCGAGCGCGACGGCTCTGCACGATGCAATCTCTTCGCTACCGGTATGGGCATGGACGGAGGTGACGGTCACGCCGCTCGCCGATCACTACCTGACCAGCGAGCCAGAGGGGGGCGCGGGTGAGTGACACGGTACGAGTCGCCGTGGTCGGTTGCGGCCTCCAGGGGCGCGTGCACCTCGAGTGCCTGCGCCGCATCCCCGACGCCAACGTGGTGGCCGTGTGTGACCGCGACTCGCACCGGCTCGGTGCGGCGGCGAGCGACTTCGGCATCCGGCACGCCTTCGGCCACCACCGGGACCTGCTCGGTCAGAAGGCGGTCGACCTGCTCACGATCTGCACGATGCCCGATACCCATCGCGAGATCGCGGTCGATGCCCTCGACGCTGGCGCGGCGGTCCTGTGCGAAAAGCCGATGGCCGCCGACCTCGACGCAGCCCTGGCGATGGCCGACGCCGCGGAGCGCCCGGACCGTCCACTCGCCATCGGCTTCAATCTTCGCTTCTCAACCGCGGCCCAGGCTGCCCGCTCGTTCGTCCTGGACGGGCGGCTCGGGGCACCGGTGTGCGCGCGGGGCTCGATGCTCGAGACCCAGGTTCCGTGGTGGGGGCCTCATCACGTTCGAGCGACCTCCGGGGGAGGTGCGATCAACTCGACCGCAGTCCACATGATCGATCTACTGATGTGGCTGGCTGGGAACCCGCGCCCACTGACCGCCACCGCCTCGACAGCACGGCTGTTTCCCAGGAAGCGAGGCGAGACCGCCCGCGACGCGTCGGAGGCGAAGCGCTACGACGTCGAGGATATGGCGTTCGGGCACGTGCGATTCGCGGATGGCTTCTGGATGACGATCGAAGCCGGCTGGACGTGGGACGCCCCGGGTTCGGAATGCCGCTTCGACCTGGTGGGCGACCGCGCGCAGGTGAGCGCCGATCCACTGCGCTTCTCGGCCGAGCGATCGGGGGAGCTCGTCGATCTGACCGGGGACGCCACCGGTGAGCTGAACTTCCCCGAGTCGGTAGAGCGCGAGTTAGCCGACGTCGTGAGCGCGGTTCGGGACGGCCGCTCGCCGACCGTAACAGCCGCGCAGGCGCTGGAGGTCCAGGCAGTGGTGGATGCCCTCTACCGCTCGGCGGCGGATGGGCGGGAGGTGGACGTGGTGCAGACCCGGTCACTAGCGCTCACCTCCACCACGGCCGGGCGCGAGGAGAGATGACCGGCGACAGTGGGTGGCCGGAGCCGTTCGCGGCCTCCGAGTTCGCTGGGCAGATCGCACTCGTGACGGGCGCGGCCCAGGGCATTGGGGCGGCGATCGCCGCCCGGCTGGCCGAGTTGGGCGCTGCAGTGGCGGTCAGCGACCTGGACGAGTACGGAGCCCTGGCGACGGCAAAGGAGTTGGAGGCGGGCGGCGCTCGTGCCATCGGCCTGCGTCTCGACGTCCGCGACACCGAGGAGATCGAGGACGCCGTATCGCGCGCGTCCGAGCGGCTCGGCCCGATCGACGTGCTCGTGAACAACGCCGGGCTATTCGTTCTGACCGAGTCCATCGAGGTTCCAGACGCGGAGTGGGAACTTCAGATCGGTGTGATGCTCTCCGGGCCGTTCAAGGTCACGCGGCGCGTCGGCCGCGAGATGCTCCGTCGCGGCACCGGCTCGATCGTCAACATCTGCTCGATTGGCGGCTTCGGGGGTCACCCTCAACGGACGGCTTATAACGCCGCCAAGGGCGGGATCAAGGTGATGACCGAGGTGCTCGCCACCGAGTGGGCGCCACGCCGGGTTCGCGTCAACGCCGTGGCGCCCGCGGTCACCCGCACCGAGATCCTCACGAATGTCATTCGCAGCGGCGGCGGCGCGATCAAGGTCGACGAGTACGAGCAGCGCACTCCGCTCGGACGAATCGCCGAGACGTACGAGATCGCCGACGCCGTGACCTTTCTCGCCTCGCGTCGCGCGGCGTACATCACGGGTGAGACGCTCGTGGTGGACGGAGGTTGGTTGGCCAGCGATGGGTTTCCGCAATGACGCCGTGCGGGGTTCTTGTCGGGCACGACGGTGCGCTCGTCTCGTCGCTCCTCGATGGGCTCGACGCCGAGATCGTGAGAGTCGATCCCGGGCAGCTCGACGCGTACGCGTGGCCGGCGGTCTGGAGCGACGAATCGATCGTCTGGCTTCATCCGGTGCCGGCCGGTGGTGGGGCAGGCGCGGTGCTGAGCGATGCCTCTTTGCTCCTGCACTCCGCGGCTCTCGCGCGGCAGGTTGCCGCCGGGGCCGGCAGGTCGCTGACCTTCATCGCGCTGGTTCCCTCCCGCGGGCTCGTGACCGGAGCGCTCGGGCTGTCGTGCGATCTCGCCCGCGCCGCTCTCGAGGCCCTGATGCGGAATCGGATTGGCGAGTGGAGCGTCGACGGCGACCGGTTGCTCGGTGTGGTCTACGCGGGCCTGGCCGGGGAGCCGATCGACGGTCAACGTCCGAGCGACGAGGTCGTGAGCCGTACTCCAGCCGGCGTCCTCGGAACGGTTGGCCAACTGACCGACACGATCACGTTCCTCGGGTCTCGCCGCGCCGCCTACGTGACCGGGACGCTGGTGCACGTCGACGGCGGCTGGAACGCGTATTCGTGGATCTATCCAGCGCGGACGATCTGAGCAATGCCGTCAACTGAGACAGGAGAGCGCATGAGTGACCGGGACGCAGTCGTAACCAGCTGGGGCGCCGACGGGTTCTTCTTCACCGAAGCCGCGCGGGGCGGCTCGCTGCCCTGGAGAGTCGGCGGATCCAAACTCGAGGGTGATGCCCTCGGGCCGGTGCGCCACGCCCATGATGATGCCGCCGAGTATTACTTCATGTTCAGCGGCTCCGCCCACGTCGAGACCGGAGGCGAGGAATTCGTGCTCGAGGAGGGCCAGCTGGGTTGCATCCCCCCGGACGCGCCCCACAACTTCCTTGGTCCGGCCTCGGATCAGGACGCCTGCCTATTCTGCGTCGTCGGTCCCAACCTCACCTACAACAAGTGGCGGGTCAAGGATTTCAAGCCGGAATCCGAGTCGTTGCGGATGGCGGTCGCGAGGCCGTTCGAGGACGACGCGCTCCCCGCTGGCGGCACGCTGTCGGCTCAGGCGGTCGCCCTCGCCCCGGGAGATGCGCCCAACGAGGTCGTCCCGGCAGGGTTCGAGATCATCTACATGCCGGTCGAAGGTTCGATGCAGATCAGTCTCCTTGGCGGGCTTAGCGGCACCATCCACCCCGGCACCTATGTCCACGTGCGCGACGGCATGCGGCACGAGCTGAGCGCGTCGGGTGAGCCGGCCAAGGTGCTCCGCATGGATTGCGGGTTCCAGGCCTGGGAGGGTGTTGCCACGGCGGCCGACGCCGCTTAGGAAGCTGGCGCGTTTGCCCTGACGGCGGCGGGGGCAGGCGCGCAGTCACCTGCGGAGAGCGCGTCGACTGCGCCACCGCGGCCGATGGCCTTCTGCTTCACCACTCCTGCGGCTTTTGCAGGAGGTCGGCGATGCTCGCGAGGAACTGAGCCGCCTCAGCGCCGTACAGGATCCGGTGGTCACACGAGAGAGTGAGGCTGATCACCTGCTGTGTCGTCGCGGAGTCGTTGATCACCGTAGTCACGGGGCGCACGGTCCCAACGGCGAGAATGGCCGCCTGAGGCGGATTGATGACGGCGCGAAACGCGCGCACCCCGTACATCCCCAGGTTGCTCACGGTGAACGTGCCGCTCGAGAGGTCCGCGGGTGAGATTGTCTCGTCACGAACCTGGCGCGCAAGCCGCCGGGTTTCGCGGGCATCTCGATCACGGTCTTGCGATCGGCGTCGAACACGGTCGGGACGAGCAGCGCGCGTTCGGCGGCCACGGCGACGCCGACATTCACCCGTGAGTACTGCTCGAACTGACCATCCCGATACGCGCCATTAACGACCGGGTACTCGCGCAGGGCCAGGGCGCACGCCTTAACGATCACATCGTTCAGCGTCGGACGCGCGCCGTCCGCAAGCTCGCTCGCGCGTAGCCGTCCCAGCGCGTCCAGGGCCGTGTCCATCACGACATCCATCTCGAGTGTGAAGTCGGGAACCGTCGCTCGCGATTCGGCCATCCGGCGAGCGATCGTCTGCTGGATTCGACTCAGGTCCTGCCGCGTCACCGCACCCTTGCCCGACTGGGTGGTGGACCGGCCGGTCCCGTCCTCTGCCGCGGGGGACGTTGAATCCCCGGCGGCCGAAATGGCGGCCGAGACGTCGGCTCTGGTGATACGCCCCTGCGGCCCGGTTCCCGGAACCCGTCTCAGATCCACTCCGTGCGCCTCGGCCAGACGGCGGGCGGTGGGGGAAACGTTGGTGTCGTCCGATCTGGACGGAGCATCGGCGTCCGCGGCCGCGGCCGAAGCAGGCTCGCCTTCGACCTGGGCCGCGGGCGCTGCGGCGTCCGGCGGGCTGGTGTTTGGCTTCCCGATGTAGGCGATCAGCTGGCCGACCGGACAGGTGGAGCCACGAGGCGCGACGACCTGGAGTACGCCGTCGTGTTCAGCCTCGAATGGGACGGTGGCCTTGTCGGTCTCGATCTCGACGAACTCCTCGCCCCGACGCACCTCTTCCCCGGAATCCTTCAACCAGTGCAGGATGGTTCCCTCTTCCATCGAGTCCGACAGGCGAGGCATGTAGACGTCGGGCACTGGAGCGGGTCGTCTAGTAGGCGATCGCTTTGCGCACCGCGGCGACGATGCCCGCGGTCGAGGGCATCCACGCGCTTTCGAGTGCGCCGGCGTAGGGAACCGGGGTGTCATCGGCGCTGAGGAGGATCGGAGGCGCGTCGAGTGACTCGAAGGTGGCCGACACCACCTGGGCCAGGAGCGATGCGCCCCAGCTGCCGAGCGCCGAGGCTTCTTGGGCGATCACGAGACGGTGGGTCTTCTCGACGCTCGCGCAGAGCGTCTCGAGGTCGAGCGGCATGAGGCTGCGCGGGTCGATCACTTCGACGCGAGTTCCGTCGGCCGCGAGCTCGTCGGCGGCCTCGAGCGCGCGGTGCCTCATGACCTGCGTGCCGATCAAAGTCGCGTCGGTCCCTTCGCGGACGACTTCGGCCTGCCCGATGCGCGCACGGCTCCCGTTCTCCGGCATCGTTCCCTTGATATTGAAGAGACCCTTATGCTCGAACACGAGCACAGGATCGGGATCGGCGATCGCGGCACGGAGGAGGGCATAAAGGTCGCCCGGCGTGCCTGGAACGACGATCTTCAAGCCAGGGAAGTTCAGGAACCAGTTCTCGGCGGGCTGCGAGTGCTGTGCGGCGAAACCGCCGGCTCCGTTCGCCATTCTGATCGTGACGGGCACGGACACTTGGCCCCCAGTCATGTACCGATACTTCGGGAGCTCGTTGGCGATCTGGTCGAAGCACACGGCCGCGAAGTCCGCGAACATGAGCTCAGCGACGGGTTTGAGGCCCATGACTGCGGCGCCGATTGCGAGCCCCACGATCGCCTGTTCGGAGATCGGGGTATCGAGGACTCGCTCGGGCCCGAACCGCTCGAACAGTCCTTCGGTCAGCTTAAACGCGCCGCCGGCCGCACCCACGTCTTCGCCGAACAGGAACACGTCCTCGTCCGCCTCCATCGCGTCTCCGATGGCGGCTCCGATTGCCGCGCGATAGGTGAGCTCGGTCATGCGTATACGTCCTCGCAACGGGACGCCAGGTCGGGGTCCGGCCACCCTTTGGCCCGCTCGAGCGCGTCGGCTCGACCGCGTGCTCGGCCTCGGGCTCGAAGGGCGTCCAGCCGTGATTTTCTCCACTCCGTCCGCGAGCAGTTGATTCTCGAGGCGGGGGATCGGATCGCGCCCGAGCCAGGCCTCGAGCTCGCCGGCAGGCCGGTATTTCGCGGGATCGGTCCGGGAATGCCCCTTGTGACGGTAGGTCAGCGCCTCGATGAGTGTCGGGCCCTCGCCCGCCCTCGCCCGCTGCCGCCGCGCGTGCGACGGCGTCTCGCATGACCGAGAACATCGTTGCCGTCGACGGTCTCCGGCATCGCGTACGCGGCGCCACGGTCGGACAAGCGCGCGATCGGGGTGGTGGACGCGGAACCGGGAGTACTCGCCGTACAGGTTGTTCTCGCACACGAATATCACCGGCAGCCGCCAGATTGCCGCCAGATTGAGCGCTTCGTGGAAGGCGCCGATGTTCACCGCCCCGTCGCCGAAGAAGCACGAGGCAGACCTCGTCGCTCTCCTGATAGCGAGCGGCGAAAGCGATGCCGTTGGCGATCGGAAGGTGCGCACCGACGATCGCGAACGAGCCGAGGGCGCCGACGCTCACGTCGGTCAGGTGCATCGAGCCGCCCTTGCCGCCGCACAACCCGTCAGCCTTCCCCATGATCTCGGCGAAAGGCACGGTCGAGCGGCGCTCCCATGCCAGCACCGCGCCATGTCCGCGGTAGGTGCAAAGCATCTTGTCGCCTGGAGGAGCGCCCGACACGCGCCCACGGCCACCGCCTCCTGTCCCTGACAGAGATGGGTTGAGCCCGAACGGCGCCGCGGTGAACAGCCGCTGGTGCTCCTCGAAGAAGCGGATCTCGAGCATCGACCGCAAATAGTCGAGTTGCTCGGATTCGGAAGGGGCGGCGATGGTGGCGGTGGAGGTGTCGGAGGTCATTGCGGCAGTATATGTGGAACCGATACCGGGCTCTCCCGGTTTTCTCCACCGGGTTTCAAATGGTGACAAAGATCGGGTTTGACTCCGAGTTGCCGGCGACCCTATATTCACACGGCTGGAACTGTTTCCGGCGTTAGGTGAACAAAGGTTGCGCTCGCGCCACCGCGATTCCGGTTGCTCGTGGATCGAGAGATTCTGCGCTCGTCGGATGCCGTCGTCCGGTGAAGGCATCGCCACGTGGTCCTTCAGGTTGTCGCTGCGTTAGATGAGGCCTCACTGACTTGATCCGCCCATTCGCGACCGCTACGATTCTGGAATCGATCCCCGTATCGTTACCAGCCGGGCTGGGCGTCTTGGGCTAGAGCGCGCCTTGACCGTTGCTGAGCAAGCAGAAGGGACTGGAGATGCACGAAGGAGGAGCAGAGCCCACTCGGCCAGATGGAGGGACCCCCGAGTCCGCCGGCACCGACCCAGGGACGGTCGACGGCGCAACCCGTCGCACCTTCATCAGACGGGTATCCGTGGGAGCCGCCGTGGTTGCCTCCACCGGCTTGGCCGCGTGCGGTGGCGGCACGAGCTCGGCCGGCACCAGTAGCGGAAGCTCTACGACGAGCGCCGGCCCGCCCAAGCGTGGAGGAACACTGCGCGCGGCGTTCTCCGGAGGGAGCTCCACGGACACGATTGACGGGGACAACGTCGTCAACAACGTGGACTTCGCGCGGACCTACCAGCTCTACGACAGCCTCGTGAAGTACGACGAGAACGGACAGATCGTCAATTCATTGGCTGAGGAAATCACGCCCAACAAGGACGCGACGCTCTGGACGATCCGGCTCCGCCCGGGCATCACGTGGCACAACGGCAAAGACCTGACCGCTGACGATGTCATGTTCACGTTCAACCGGATCACGAACCCGAAGGCGCCGCTGATCGGCGCGCCGACATTGTCGGCGCTCGACACCAAGAACATGAAGAAGCTCGACACGCTCACCCTTCAGGTTCCGATGCACACGCCCTTCTCGACGTTCGTCGAGACGTTACCCAACTACACGTACTTCATCGTCCCAGTCGGCTTCGATCTCAAGCATCCGGTGGGCACCGGCCCGTTCAAGTTCCAGTCGTTCCAGCCCGGGCAGCAAAGCACATTCGTGCGAAACGAGAACTACTGGAACGGTCCGCCTTACGTCGACGCGATTGTGATCACCGACTACGCGGATGAGGATAGTCAGATCAATGCGCTGACATCCGGCCAGGCGGATCTCGCCGACTTCCTGTCCGCGACGTCGATCGCCTCGGTTCAGAGTGGCGGGGGCAAGATCTCGATAGCTGCTGGTGGAAGCATGGTGCCCATCACGATGCGAACCGACGTGGCGCCGTTCAACGACGTGCGCGTGCGGCAGGCGATGCGACTCCTCATCGATCGGCAGCAGATGCTGAATATCGTCTTTCTGGGCCACGGGATCATCGGCAACGACATCGTCTCGTACTTTGATCCCGTCTACGACCACAGCATCCCGCAACGTCAGCAGGACATCGAACAGGCGAAAGCGCTTTTGAAGCAAGCTGGGCACGAGGGCCTCACTACGACGTTCATCACCGCGCCGATGGGTCAGGGGGCCGTTCAGTCGGCGCAGGTGCTCGCACAGCAGGCGAAGGCGGCGGGGGTGACTATCAACCTGCGCGAGGTGACCGTGACCGATTTCTTCGGTCCGAACTATCTGAAGTGGGTCTTTTCACAGGACACGTGGGAGTATTTCCCCTACTTCCCGATGGTCGCCTTCGGAGAGTTGAGCAACTCACCCGCAAACGAGACGCACTTCGACAACCCCAGGTACGAGGCCCTCTTCGCACAGGGCCTGGCTACGGTCGACGTCGCCGCGCGGACGGAGATCGCGCATGAGATGCAGATGATCGAGTACAACGAAGGTGGGTACATCATCCCGTTCTTCTCTCCGACAATCGACGCAATGGCCAAGAACGTGATGGGGACCAAAGAAGGGAAGACTGGAGTCCCTTTCAATCAGCATGACTACACGAAGGTGTGGCTCGCGTAGGCGTTGCGCGTTCGTAGCACCGTAAACACCTGGGCGCATGACTGACATGGCCGCTGGAGAGCTGGACTCGGCGGTGCTGCCGGCGACACGGCCATCGACGCACCCCATTCGTCGCCTTCTGTTCGAGCGGGTCGGGTACGGGCTCTTGACGCTGGTAGCCGTGAGTGTGATCGTGTTTGCGGCTACTGAGGTGCTTCCGGGCAATGCGGCCTACGCGGTCCTCGGGCATACGGCGACGCCAGCAAGCCTGCACGCGCTCGAACAACAGCTTGGGCTGAAAAAATCGGTGCCGTCGCAGTACTGGAGCTGGCTGTCAGGCGTCCTCCAGGGGCATTTTGGCTACAGCCTGGTTGCCGGAGGGTCCGGTCTCGGCGGAGGCGGCGCGGCGAGAGAGACGGTTGCCTCCCTCGTCGGCCCGAGGCTCGTGAACTCGGCGTTTCTAGTTGTCGTCTCGGGCGTCATCGGGACCCTCATCGGGGTGGGACTTGGGCTCTGGGCGGCCCTGCGGCGAGACGGGTGGATTGACCACGCGCTGTCGGTCGTGCTTTTGACAATCGCGGCGCTCCCCGAGTTCGTGGTTGCCATCGTCCTGGTGCTCGTGTTCGCGTCGCTGGTGTTTCATATCCTCCCCGGTGTCTCGGTACTCGCGCCCGGTCAGCCGCCGTGGGACGACCTGAAACTGCTCGTGCTTCCCGTCGCCACGCTGGTCATCGTGACGGTCCCTTACATCATTTCGCATGACGCGGGCGGCGATGATCGAGGCCCTCGAGTCCGATTACGTCGAGATGGCCCGGCTGAAAGGGCTCTCCGCGGGCGCGTCCTTTTCCGCCACGCGCTGCCCAACGCGGTTGCGCCGGTCATCCAGGTCATCGGGCTCAACTTCCTCTACCTCGCCGGCGGGATCGTGGTCGTCGAGTACGTGTTCGCCTTCCCGGGCATCGGGCAGGGCCTGGTCAACGCCGTGTCCGACCGCGACGTCCCGACGATCCAGTTGATCGTCCTGCTCCTCGCCGCGTTCTACGTCTTCATGAACATCGTCACGGACGTCATGGCGCTGCTCGCCACCCCGCGCCGCCGGTTGCCCGGTATGACCACGGCTTGCCGCGGCCGCGCCGGTGGCCGGGTACCGGCGCGGCGCGCGCGGCATGAGTGGCTTCATCCTGCGCGCGGGCCGCTCGCTCGCCGCGCGGCATGGTCGGCCTGGCGCTCCTGGTGCTCGTCGTGGCCGTCGCCGTGATCGGGCCGTTCGTGGCTCCCCACTCGGACCACGGCCTTCGTCGCCGCCCCGTTCGCCGAAGCCGTGTCGCCAGTGCGCCTACTCGGCGGGGACGTGCTCGGACGCGACGTGCTCAGCCGGGTGCTCGACGGCGGCTGGGTGCTCCTGTGCATGGCGGCCGCCGCGACCGCGCTCGGCGTCGGCGATCGGGGCGATTGCCGGCGTCGTCGCCGCCTACCTGCGGGGCGGCGCGGACAGCGATCGATCATGCGGACCGTCGACGTGCTCCTCGCCTTCCCCCAGCTGGTCTTTGCGCTGCTGCTGGTCTCCATCATCGGCCCGAAGACCTGGTTGCTGATCGTCTGCCGTCGGCCTCATCTCACGCCCCGCAGGTCGCCCGCGTGCTCCGCCGGCCACCCTGGAGGTCTCCGAACGGGACTTCGTGAAGGCCGTCGAGCTGCCGGCGTGAAGCGCACGCCGGATCATGGCCGAGGAGATCCTGCCGAACCTGGTCACCCCGCTCATGGTCGAGATCGGGCCTGCGGCTCACCTACTCGATCGTCATCATCGCGGGACTGTCCTTCCTCGGGTTCGGGCATTCAGCCGCCCGGCGCCGAACTGGGGCATCATGATCAACGAGAACCGCATCGGGCTGACGGAGAACCCATGGGCGGTCGTTGTACCCGCAGCACTGATCGCGGTGCTGACCGTCGGCGTCAACACGTTGACCGATGCGATTGCCCGCGTCGCGCTGGGGGTCGACCGCGGGGAGGCGGTAACTGGCCACCGAAGCCGTTGTGTCGACGGACGTGACCGGATGATCGTGGCGGCATCTGAGGCGTCCACGGCGAGAGTGCAGGTGGACGGCCTGACCGTCTCGGCTGAGGGGTCGGGTGCACCGGTCGTAGACGAGCGTGTCACTCGAGGTCGCGGCCGGCGAGGTCCTCGGACTCGTGGGTGAGTCGGGCTCGGGAAAGACGACGCTCGGCCTCGCGATGATCGGCCATGTGCGGCGCGGACTCGACGATCAGCGCTGGACGGGTCCTGTTCGATGGGTCAGACCTCCTGGCGTCGGACTCCGACACAATCAGAGACCTGCGCGGCGCGACCATGTGCCTATGTCCCGCAGGATCCCGCCGCGGCCCTCAATCCGACGCATGAAGCTCGACGGGCAGTTGCGCGAGGTGCTGACCGCCCATGGCCGGTCGAAGGCAAGAGACTGACGAGCGGGTGCAATGAGGTTCTGGCGGAGGTCGGGCTCAAGGGTCGAGTGGATTTGCTGCAGAGCTACCCGCATCAGCTGTCCGGGCGGCAGCAGCAGCGGGTGGCGATCGCTATGGCGTTCGCTTGCCGCCGAGCTGATCGTCTGGACGAGCCGACGACGGGCCTCGACGTAACGACGCAGCGGACGTGCTCAATACCGTCGCGAAATTGTGCACCGCGTACGGCGTGGCGGCCGTTTACGTGAGTCACGACGTTGTGGTCGTCGGTGAGCTGTCTCACCGCGTCGCGGTTCTCTACGCGGGCGAGATTGTCGAATCGGGACCGACCGCCGAGGTGTTCACCGCGCCCACCCATCCGTACACGGAAGGCCTCCTGCGCGCAGTCCCCTCGCCGGACCGCTCGCAGCGTTTGGTCCGCATGGATGGGATACCACCGCGGCCGGGGAACCGACCTCGCGGTTGCTCGTTCGCCCCACGCTGCCCGCTGCGGATCGACCGCTGCACAGCCGAGAAGCCGGAGCTGATCCAGGCGGGGGCGCCCAACCGGAGTGCTCGCTGCATCCTGGTGCCGGAACGACTCGCCGCCAGTCACCCGGCCTTCCCGTCGGAGCCGTTGCCGGTGGAGCAGCTCTCCGCGGCAGCGAAGGACGCCGTCCTTTATGCGGAGCATCTCAACGCCAGCTACCAAGCCGGACCGGTGCTTCACGACGTCGCACTGTCCGTCGCGCCCAACACCTGCGTGGCGGTGGTGGGCGAGTCCGGTTCGGGGAAGACGACACTCGCCCGCTGCATCACGGGTCTTCACACCAACTGGCAGGGAAGCATCGCGTACAATGGCGCTCCGCTCGTTCCCGGGGTCTACCAGCGCTCGCGTGAGTCACTCCGAGCAATCCAGTACGTCTTTCAAAATCCGTACGCGTCTTTGAATCCCAGGCGGACCGTCGGAGCCTTGATCTCGCAGCCCCTGGAGCATTTCTCAAAGGCCTCCGCGCGCGAGCGCGACCAGCTCGTGTTCGAGGCGATCGATTCGGTCTCGCTTCCAGGCGAGATCGCTGATCGATATCCAGACCAGCTCTCCGGTGGCGAGCGCCAGCGGGTCGCGATCGCGCGCACCCTCGTCGTGTCACCGGAGCTCCTCATCTGCGACGAGGTCACATCGGCGCTTGACGTGTCGGTCCAGGCGTCGATCGTCGAGCTGCTCCGCCGCCTTCAGCGCGAGCGCGGCCTCGCGCTGCTGTTCATCACTCACAACCTTGCCTTGGTGCGAAGCATCGCCCAGCACGTGATCGTGATGCAGTCCGGGCGGGTGGTGGAGTCTGGGCCGGTCGAGCAGATCCTCCACAGCCCGAAGAATCCCTACACCCAGCACCTGCTCGAGGACGTTCCCAGGTTCTGGGCCGCCGCCGAACAGGAGCAGCGGATCAGCTGAGCTCGACGACGCGGCGTTCGGCCTGAGAGCGTCGGATCGCGTCCAGCACTTCGACGACCTTGGCGCCGAGCGTCCCGGGTGCGCAGTTCCCCGGCGTTCCCTGCACGAGGGCGACGAGGTTGTTCGCCGGCGCCCTCAAGGGGTACTGATCCGGTTGTGCGAGCGGCCGAAGGCGCTCCACGCCAGATTCGTCGTATATCGCCCCCGTCCCGGACCCCACGTCGAGAAGCACGTAGCCGCCCGATCCCAGGAAGCGGTATTCGAGCAGCTCAGCGTGCCGCGGGATCACGTTGCCCGCTGTTGCGAGCGTGGCGAGTTGGCCCTTGGAAAAGCGAATATTCGCGGCGTCCACGAGGTCCACGTCGAGTTCGAAGTTCTCGGTGAACGCGACGACTTCGATCGGGTCCAGATCCGTCAGCCACAGCAACAACGCGACCGCGTGCGTGAGCTGCGAGAGAGCCTGGCCGCCGGCCCGCGGGTGGTTGTAGGTTCCGGCCATCGGAGTTGCGTGGGTGTACCCGAGGACGTCGGCGTAACGCTCGGGATTGCCGCGGTACAGCTCACGCGCAACCGAGCCAAACAGGCAGGTGGCGAGCTCCACCGCTCCGACGCGCCGGGAGCTGAGCGCCTCCCGCACCGCCACCACATGGGCGTTGTAATTCCATGGGTGGCTGACGAGCAATTCGACGCCCCGGCGGGCGGCTGAACTCACGAGGTCACGGGCCTCTGAGGGCTCTACGGTCATCGGCTTTTCAACGAGCGTGTGCAGCCCGCTCTCGAGGAGTCGCGCCGCGACAGGATAATGCTGGTCTGGCGGGGTCGCGACGATAGCGCCGTCAAGTTCCACCGACTCGAGCAACTCCTCGACGTCGGCGAAGGTGCAGCTGACGCCAAACGTCTCGGCGGCGATCCTCCTACGTTCAGGATCGGGGTCAACGATCGCCGTGGCCTCGGCGTACGGATGCTCAGCGAGGGCTGGGAGATGTGCTTGCGTGGCCCACCAACCGCACCCGAGGACCGCGATGCGCGCCCGAGTGGACATCACGGAATGGAGAAGATGCGCTTCGCGTTCTCGCTGAACAGCGCCCGCTGTTCGGGTTCCGAGAACCCGGAGATGATCTCGGTGTAGGCGTCGAGCACGTCTCCGTAGGAGCTATAGAGCCGGTCCACCGGCCAGTTGGTCCCGAAGAAGGACCGATCGACACCGAACTCTTCGATGCAGGCCAGCACCCATGGACGGAGGGACTCCGCGGTCCATGCGTGGTCGCACATCCCGAGTCCGGATATCTTGACCACCGTGCTCGGCAGCCCGGCGAGGGCCCGGAGAGCTTCTCTCCAACGGTCGAAATACTCGCTATCGCGCTGTCGTGGAAATAGGGCGTGGTCGACGCAGAGCGTCACCTCCGGATGGCGCGCCGCTAGCGCGACGGCGGCGGGAACGTGATCCAAGAGCGGATCGTCGCAGCAGACGAGCCCGAGTTCACCGAGTGCCGCGAAGCCAGCTTCCCAGCGCGCGTCGCTGAGGTAGTCGTCGTAGCGCAGATCCCGTATGCCGCGGACGAGCTGTGACTCGAGGTGCCGGTCGAGAACTCGGCGGGCATCGTCTGAGGCGAGATCCGCGTACGCGATGATCGCGTGGGGGATCCCCAGGCGGTCGTGGAACGCCTGTAGCCACCTGGTCTCCTCGACTGGGTCATCGCCATCCATCCCCGCCTGGACGTGCACGATTCGCTCAACGTTCTGAAACCGTGTCTCGCCGATGAAGTCGTCCGCCCAATAACGGTCCGCCCTGATCGCGGCATAGTCACCCATTTCGGGATCATCTGGCGCGTCGGGCTCTAGCCACGAGTAGCGGAGGTTGGGATTGCGCAAATCGTGAAAATGCACGTGAGTGTCCACGAACGGCCGGCGGTCAGATGAATTGAGCATTCTTTTCAAATGGTGATAAAGCGGCAGCAGTGCAGTGACAGGTGATAGCATGCGCGGCCGGGAGCGTCAACGTGCAAAAGAGAGTGTAACGGCATGCAGATCGCGCCCAGCCGGAAAGCGTTGGTGACTGGAGGCGCCGCGGGTTTCGGTCTGGAGGTGGCAAAGCGACTCCGGGCCGCCGGCGCGAGGGTGGCTATCGTCGATATCGACCCGGCAAAGCTCGAGCGGGCGGCAAGCGAATTAGGCGGAGAGACGCTCGCCATCGAGGCAGACGTCCGCTCGCCGGAAAGCGTTCGCGGCGCGGTCGAGCGGGCCGCCGAGAAGCTCGGTGGACTGGATACAGTCGTGAACTCGGCGGGAGTGATCCACTTCAAGCCTTTGGCGGACGTCACGGAGCAGGAGTGGGACCTGACCCTTGACGTCAACCTGAAAGGCGTCTTCCTGATTTGTCAGGCCGCCGTCGGGCACCTTCGCGCCAGTGGACGTGGCCGGATCGTGTCGCTGTCATCGGACGCGGGGAAACGCGGATTCGAGTGGATCCAGGCGTACACGGCGTCCAAATTCGGCGTGATCGGGCTGACCGAGTCGATGGCCGTCGAGCTCGCGCGCGATCACGTGACGGTGAACTGTGTTTGCCCGGTCGGGTGCCCGACGACCAACATGGGCGAGGGGATCGTTGAGTGGAAGATCGCGACCACGGGGAAATCGGCCGAGCAGATCAAGGCGGACGCCGCGAAGACCAACCCCATCGGGCGTAATGCGACGGAGGCCGATGTAGCGGCCGCGATCATGTACTTCATCTCCGATGATGCGTCCTTCCTGACCGGGGTGGCGCTGGATGTCGATGGTGGCGCTCGTCTGGGATACATCCCGGGCGTGTAGTAACCGGGCGGCGTAGACGGCGATCAAAGGAGGCACCATGCAGTTCTCTGGTCTTGACCACGTGGGTTTTTCGGTGAGCGACCTAGACCGGTCCGTTGAGTGGTACACGGAGTTCCTCGGCGAGGAGCCTTCGTTGCGGAAGGTGTGGGACGTCGATTACATCAGCGGGATCGTCGGGTATCCGAACACAAAGATGGACTGCGCGCTGTGGAAGCTGCCGGGGGGCGCGCTGCTCGAGTTGATCGAGTACCTGGAGCCGTCACCCGCGGTGGTCGACATGGAGACCTACAACGCCGGCAATGCCCATCTGTGCCTGCAAGTGGACGACCTCGACGCTGAGTTCGAGCGTTTGCGGGGGAGGGTCGCGTTCCTAGCGCCCAGGCAATCGAGATCCCCTGGGGTCCATACAAAGGTGGGAAGGTCTGCTACCTGCGCGACCCGGATGAGATCTCCGTCGAGCTCATGCAGATGCCTCCGGGTGGCATACAGATGTGACAGGCGCGGCCGGCGTCAGGATTGGCGTCTCGTCAGGATTGACGTCTCACCCGAGGTCGACTCGATGGTGCTCGATGTAGTCGGCGTCGAGCACCCAGCCCAGCCCGGGCGCGTCCGAGAGGGGCAATTGCCCGTCGGCCAGCTCGGGGCGGTTGCCGATGAGGTTCCACCAGATCGGATCCCGGTCGGGTGGAACACCTCGACGTAGGTGCCGTGAGGCTGGCTTGCAAGGAGGCGGCTCGCCACCCGCGGTTCCTCGTGGTGCCCGAGATCGACACTGTAGACATGGGCAAGCGCGGCCAGGCGGCGCCAGTTCGTGTAGCCGCCGGACCACGATGCATCAACGTTGCATACGTCGATCGCTCCTGCCTGCATAAGATCGCGACAGGCGCCGGGCGAGTGCTCGCTCTGCCCGGCGCACACCGGGAATCCCGCCGCGGCTGCGAACCTCCCGCATGTCGCGCGCGTAGTTCATCCAGATGCAGGGCTCCTCAAACCACCGGATATCGAGGTCCCGGACCATGCTGCACAGCTCGAGCGCGCTCTGAAGCGTGTATCCCTGATTTGCGTCGATGGTTATGACGAAGTCCTCACCCGCCGCTTCGCGCGCCGCTGCGACCCGCTGGGCGTCGAGCTCGGGCGTTGCGCCTCCGACCTTGAACTTGCATCCGCGAAAGCCCATGGCAATCCACTCGGCGACTTCGGCCCGAACGCGTCCAAGGTCGCCGCCGTAGTAGCCACCGATGATGTTGACGGGAATGGTCTGGCGGTAGCCGCCCCAAAGTCCCGACAGCGGCATCTCGAGTGCCTTTCCGATCGCGTCCCAGATCGCCGAGGTCGACGCTCGCCAGCGCGACAAGTCCGATTCTCCGGTCCCGGAGCTGGTCGAATGTGACCGGCGCGCACAGCTTCCAGCAGCGCTCAACGCTGAATCCGTCCTCGCCAATGAGACGCGGGGCGATCTCATCGCGGATCACGGCGTGAATATCACCAAGAGTCTTGTCTTCATCGGCTCCATTCGCCTCGCCGACGATCCCTTCATCGGTGATCACACGGGTGATGATCGTGGCCCGCTTGGTCATCCCGTAGTAGCTTCCCCCGGTACTCGCGCTGGAGCGGAACGACGATCGGCACCAGTTCGATCCGGCGGATGGTGAGGTGCGAGCCCACTGCAACCGGTGCGCCGTCCGGCGGATGCCGCCACCAGGGAAGGGTTCAGCACTCACTCTGGAGCCTCTGGTGTCGCTGCGGCAGTCGCCCGGTCTGATGTCGATGCGGTAGTCGCCCGGTCTGGCGTCGCTGAGGTCGTCAGCCCGGCCAAGATCCAGTCCGAGGATACCTGCCGAGTAGCCCGCTTGCAACCGTTTCCAGAATCGTTTCTCATAACGGGTGGGAAGTTGCCGGAAGCATGTACACAATGCAAGTGAGGAGGTGCGCAACATGGCCAGGAGCGAAGATGAGCATGACGGGACGAGCATGTGCGGTTACAGGTGCCGGGCGAGGAATCGGGGCGGCGATCGCCGAGGTGTTTGCCGCGCAGGGCGGCCGGGTGGCGATCCTCGAGCGCGACCCGGAGCTAGGGCAACGGACGGCGTCTCGCCTGAGCGAAGCCGGGGCCGATGCTCGCTTCTACGAGCTCGATGTTGCTAACGAAGCCGCTGTTACGTCCGTGGCGGAGCGTGTCGCAGCGGACCTGGGCGGGCTCGACGTGCTCGTCAACAATGCCGGCATATCGAGACTGGGACCGAGCATGACGTTTCCGTTGTCCGACTGGCAGGACTCGCTTGACGTTCTATTGACCGGCGTGTTCCTATGCAGCCGGGAGTTCGGCAAGGTGCTGAGGGACAGCGGGCGCAGCGGCGCGATCGTAAACATCTCCTCGATCAACGGCATCGTTGCGTTCCCGATGCGCCTGGCGTACAGCGCTGCCAAGGCAGGCGTGATCTCGATGACCAAGATCCTGGCCGTCGAGTGGGCTGCGTACGGGATCCGGGTCAACGTGGTGGCGCCCGGCAACACCGAGACGGAGATGGTCAAGGACGCGGTAGACCAGGGGCTGATAGACGTCGACGCCTACCTGACCCACACCCCGCTGGCTCGGCTGGGGCAACCCGGCGACATCGCGGAGGCGGTGCTCTACCTGGCCTCGGACCGCTCGAGCTTCATCACCGGTCAGGTGATCGTGCCCGACGGCGGATGGACCGCCTTCGGCTGGATCCCGTGGAGCGGAGACCCTGAGAATCCAGGAATCGTGAGCGGCGGATAGCGGCCGATAGCGGCGGCTGGGGGCGAGCCCCCCGGTCAGTCGGCGCGCGCCACGATCTTGCCCTGGTGCAGCGGACGGCCGTTCACACCCGCGGCAACTCGGAGCAGCCTCCCGCACGCCGGCGCGTCGGCGAGCCCTGCGCCCCCGCCGTCGCCGAAGTCCGTCACGATCAGACTTCGGCCCTCGAATACGCAGTTCAGCGGCTCCACTCCCGCCTCGATGAAGCAAACCGGGTCGCCGTCCCGGGCTATGACGTCGATCCCGCCAGAGGTGACAGTCGTGATGTACAGGTTGTCGTCTTCGCCCACTTTCAGCCCGTCTGGAACGTGCGCTTCGGGGAAGGTCGTTATGAGCTCGACACCACCGTCCGGCCGCCTCCTGCGAACCTCGCGGGTGTAAGACTCCGTCCAGACGAGACTCCCGTCGGCCTCTACTGCGATCCCGTTCGGGTATGCGGGTCCAACCCCTTCGAGGACCTCGGAACGGCCGTCTGGATCGACCACACAAACGCGTCCGTCAGTTGGGTGGTCGGGATCAAACGGCCCGGGATCCGTGAAGTAGAGCCGCCCATCGTTTCCGAAGGCCAGGTCGTTTGGGGCCAGGAGCGGCAAGCCGTCCGCCGTAGCTGAGACGGTGACGATCTCTCCGTCGAGGGTGACCTTCTGGATCGACGGTGGGACTGGCCGGGGTGCCTGCCACCCGCCCATTGCACCTCCTGCCTGGGTCAGGTAGACGCCGTCGACACCCAGAATGCAAGCGCAGGGGACGCCGCCGGTGTCGGCAAACAGCTGAAGACCCCGTCCGGGGTCCCAGGTCGACAGCCTGCCGCGGAACGATTCGACGAACACAACCCGCCCGTCAGGGAGCAGAGCCGGACCCTCTGGATGCGCCAACCCCTCGGCTAGAACGTCAAACGGTGACACGTCAATATGACCGGGGTAGGCCGAGAACGTGGCGGCCGATGTAGCTCAACACCAGGTTGTTGGACACGGGCGCGGTCCGGTACAGGCGAGTCTCACGAAACTTGCGTTCCACGTCGTACTCGCGGGCGAACCCGAAGCCCCCGTGCGTATCCATAGCCACGTTGGCGGCCATCCAGGAAGCCTCGGAGGCGAGGTACTTGGCGGAGTTCGCCTCCTCGGCGCACGGCAGGCCGGCGTCGAACAGTTCGGCGGCTCGATACCGCATCAAGTCGGCGGAGCGCACCAGCAGATGCGCTTGCGCGATCGGGAACTGAACCGCGTGGTTGACCCCTATCGGTCGACCGAATACCACCCGTTCTGTGGCGTAGCGCGTAGCTCGTTCGACGAACCACCGTCCGTCCCCGATGCACTCCGCCGAGATCAGGATCCGTTCGGCGTTCCAGCTGTCGAGGATGTAGCGAAAGCCCTTTCCCTCCTCGCCGACGAGCACGTCGGCCGGTACGCGCACCTCGTCGAGGAACACCTCGGTCGTGTTGTGGTTCAGCATCGTGCTGCTTGGATTGATCCGGATCGCGCCCCCGGCGTCACGCAGATCGATCAAGAACACGGACAACCCCTCGGTGGGTCGATCCGGATCGCGCGTGGCGGTGCGAGCCAGCAGGAGCATCAAGTCGGATTGGAGCGCACGTGAAGTCCAGATCTTCTGACCCGTGATCACGTACCCGTCTCCGTCGCGGCGCGCACGCGTTGCGATGCGAGTGGTATCGGAGCCCGCGGTTGGCTCGGTAATACCGAACGCCTGAAGGCGCAGCTCACCACGAGCGAGGAGGGGGAGGAACCGCTCCTTCTGGGCGCGACTTCCGTGGCGTAACAACGTGGCTATCGTGTACATCTGGGCATGGCACGCGGCCGAGTTGCCACCGGAAGCGTTGATCTCCTCGAGGATGACGCTCCCCGCGGTCAGTGAAAGGCCTTGCCCCTCATACTCGGTGGGGATTAGCGCGGACAGCCAGCCGTCGGCGGTGAGCGCCACGACGAACTCGTCCGGATACCCATCCGGTTCCAGCTCCCGCCAGTAACTGCTGGGGAAGCTCCCAAACAGTTGACGGATACCGTCGCGGAGAGCCGCGAGATCCTCGGTTGATACTGGATTCGTTACCGGATTGGTTTCCAGGTCAGCGCACGCTACCAGCTGCAGCACACGTGCACAAGCTATCGCGCGGGCCGCCGCGATCGCCGTCGTCTCGACCGGTGGTGAGCGTCGCCCGGATGACCGCGGAGCGCCCTCTCGTCGCACTCAGTCCGAGTTCGGAGGCGCCGAGCTTCCCCGCCGGAGGAACCGGGGCTGCACGAGAACAGTCTCGGGGTCCCCACCGGCAAGGCGGCGAAGCAGGACCTCGGCGGCGGCGCGGCCAAACGCGGGAGGGTCCCGCAGGACGACGTCGACCGGCGGGTCGAGAAGGCCCAGCAGTGGCTGGTCGTCGAAGGTGGCGAGCGACAGCTCGGTGGGCACCGTGAGTCCGCGCTGGCGGACCGCCGAGAGCACACCCGGAAAGATCTGGTTCGATCCCGCGATGATGGCCGTGGGGCGTGGGGTGGCCCCGAGCATCCGGTCGGCGGCAGCGAAGCCGTGCTTGGCCGAGAAGGGTCCAGACTCCACGAGTGCGTCAACCCCGAGCTCGGTGGCGCACGAACGAAATGCCCGCGCGCCCTCTCGCCCGGGCCGCACGGCGAGCGGGCCGCCAGCGAGCCCGATCACGCGGTGTCCCAGCTCGGCGAGGTGCGAAACCACCGCGAGCATGGCCGATTCGTGGTCCACGAGCAAGCTGCTCGAGTTGACCGCGTCGGGCACATCGCGATCGATCAACACCGAGGGCACGGAAAGCTCGTTGAGCGCGGCCAAGGTCTGACGGTGCTCCTCGCCGGCCAGGGAGATCAGCACCCCGTCCACGCGTCGGCGCTCGAGCAGGCGAATGTGCTCCGCATCGATCATGGGGTCGGCCTCCGAGTTGAGGACGAGCATGCTGTAGCCACCGCCCCGAAGGGTCGTCTCAGCACCAAGCGCGATCTCCGCGAGCAATGGACTCGAGATATCTCGCAAGACGAACCCCACCGACGAGGTCGCCCCACGCCGAAAGCTCTGGGCCAGGAAGTCGGGCTGATAGCCAAGCTGGGCCGCCGCTTCGTGGACGCGCCGGCGCATGGCCGGGCTGACGTCAGGGTGGTTCGAGAGCACGCGGGACGCGGATGAAATGGCTACGCCGGCCAGCTGGGCGACGTCGCGCAGATGCGCCCGGCGTCCGTGGGGATCAGCTGGGCTGTTCGTGGAACGTCGCTGAGGCAAGGGTGTTCTGTAGCCGGGTGTTGACAGCTGGAAACGATACCTGGTAGGTTGCTGGAAACAAATCTGGGAACGATTACAGCCGCCCATGCCAGACGCCATTCGCCGCGTCGATGCCTATCCACTGATCGCGCCTGAGCCCCACTACCGCGGCGCCATGCGCTGTGTCACGCTCGCCCGGATCGAAACCGACTCCGGAGCGGTCGGCTGGGGTGAGTCGATCTCGCAGTTCGTTGAGTCGGCCAAGGCGACGAAAATCGTCATCGACGACGGATTCGCGCCGCGTCTGATCGGCCGCGATCCGCTCGACGTGGAGCAGCTGTGGCAGGAATTGTGCACCTACGCCTACTGGTTCGGTGTCGAAGGGATCGCGGCTTTCGCCATCAGTGCGATCGATATGGCGTTGTGGGATTTGAAAGGGAAGCTGCTCGGGCAACCCCTGGCGAAGCTCCTGTCAGGCGGATGGAGATCGGAAGTCCCGGCGATGGCGTCGATCATCTTCGACATGGACGATTTGGATTGGACGCTGAACGAGTTCCAGGGGTTCAAGGACGAGGGCTACGAGATCGTCAAGGCGGGCTGGGGAATGCGCCCGGACTCCGTGTTCGGAATCGACGCCAAGCGAGACGTAGAGTTCGTGCGGGAGATCCGCCGCGTGATCGGGGACGAGCTGTCCCTCGTCGTCGACACCCCGGGCGCACGGGGGCTGTGGGACGTGCCCACCGCGATCCGACGCTTTCGTGAGCTTGAGGAGTTCAACCTCCGGTGGATCGAGCAGCCGCTCCCACCGGGCGATCTGAAGGGCCACGCGCGCCTGCGCGAGATGACGATCACTCCCGTGGGCACCGGGGAGGACGAGTGGAGCCCGGAGACTTACCGGCGCGTGATCGAGGCGGACGCGGTCGACGTCCTCCAGCTGGACCCCGGGCGCTGCCTGGGCATCACGGGCTCGATCGAAACGATCAAGATGGTCGAAGCGGCGAATCTGAAGTACAGCATGCACACGTGGAGCACCGCCCTTAACACAGCCGCGAGCGTCCACCTGATCGCGATTTCGCCTCACGGTGACACGCTCGACCTCAAGCCCCATGAGTCACCTCTGCAGCACGAGCTGGTCGAAGACCCGTGGGAGCACCGTAACGGTCTCCTCCAGGTGCGAGAGGAGCCGGGTCTCGGGGTGCATGTTCGCGAGGAGATCGTGACCAAGTACCTGCTCCGCTGAGCGAGCGTGCCCGCGCCAGCTGAAACCTCGCCGCTGGCCGGCGTTCGCGTGATCGCGATAGAGCAGTTCGGCGCGGGGCCATGGTGCACGCTAAACCTGGCGGCGCTCGGGGCCACGGTGATCAAGATCGAGGACCCCGCGGTAGGCGGCGACGTCGGACGCTACGTTGGGCCGTTTCAGCACGAGGAGAACTCGCTCTACTTCGAAAGCTTCAACCGGGGGAAGAAGTCGGTCTCGCTGGATATGCGCCATCCGGACGGGGTGGCCATCCTGCATAGCCTCGTGGGAGGCTGCGATGTGGTTTTCAACAACTTGCGCGGGGATCTCCCCGCGAGGCTCGGCCTCACCTACGACTCACTGTCTCAGTTCAACCCACGGATCGTATGTTGCGCGCTGTCAGGCTTCGGGACGAACGGCCCACGGGCTGGCCAGGGCGCTTATGACTACGTGATTCAGGGACGCGCGGGATGGATGAGCCGCACGGGTGACCCTGACGGGCCGCCGACCCGCGCCGGCCTCTCCCTGGTCGATTACTCCGGTGGCTTCGCCGCGGCCATCGCAATCCTCGCGGGGTTGCGGCGTGCGTCGACAACGGGCCTGGGGTGCGACTGTGACCTCTCGCTCTTTGAGGTGGCGCTGTCCCTCAATACGTACGAGGCGACGTGGGCTCTGTCGCAAGACTGGACGCCCCGGCGTCTGCCACAGTCGGCGCACCCGTCAGTCGTTCCGTTCCAAATCCTGGCGACGAAGGACGGGTGGATTGTCATCTGCTGTCCCAAGGACTCAATGTTCCAGCGGCTGTGCGCGGTGCTCGATCTCGCGTGGATGGTCGAAGACGAGCGATTCGCGAGCCTGGCGGCTCGTGAGCGAAACCGGAAGGATTGCATCGAGATGCTCTCCGCTCGCCTCCAGACGGCGACGACGGCGGACTGGATTTCAGCGCTCGAGCGTGCGGGTGTGCCGTGTGGCCCGGTGAACGACCTGGGCGCGGCATTTGGGGACCCACAAGTGTCAGCGCGCGGCGCCGTGGAGGAGTATGAGCATGAAGACCTCGGGACCGTCCGCGCCGCCGCGTCCCCGATCCGGGTCGGTAAAGGGACGATTTCGCCCGCGCGCGCGCCGTACCGCGGCGAGCATACGCGGACGGTGCTTCGCGAGATGGGGGGCTTTTCCGATGAGGCCATCGATGGGTTCATCGCGGTAGGGGCGCTGGGCGACTACGACGATCGCCGGAGCGCGGCCGGTGTCTTGACCTGAGTGATAGGTTCCTTTTCCGCAAAGAAGGTTTGTATTTCAAATGATGAAATTTCCTCCGTCAGAGTCCGTAGTTGATCAAGAGCGCGACGAGCGCCAGCACGGCACTCGCATCCAGTCGGTGTCACGCGCGTGTCAAGTCCTGCTGTGGCTCGCGGGCCGGCGCGATGGAGCGACCGTCAAGGAGGTCGCTTTCGCCAATCAGCTGGCACTGCCGACGACGTACCATCTCGTCAATACGCTGGCTGACCAGGGTCTGGTGACCAAGGACGCGCGCCGGCGAATGTGGAACTTCCTGGGGAAGAGTACGGCGATTCTGGCCCAGGCCTACCTGCGCAGCACCGCGGTGTCCGACGGACTCCTGGCCGGCGTGCGCGAGCTCGCGCGCCGGGAGCGCGAGACGGCGTACCTGGCCGACTGGTGCGAGTGCGACATCCGCGTGCTGGCCTCGGTGGAAGGCACCCAGCTCCTGCGAGTGGCCGAAGTCGCCGCCGCCCAGTACGAGGACGCCCACGCCCCGGGCGAATGGCAAGGTGCTTCTCGCCTATGCCTGGCCCGAGGTCCGCGAGACCTACCTTCGCCGGCACCCGCTACGGAGGCTCACGTCCGCCACGATCTGGGATCAGCCAGAGCTCGACGCGGAACTTGGTCGGATCCGCGAGCGCGGCTACGCGTACGACAATGAGGCGTTCGCCGAGGGCGTGTCGTGCATCGCAGCCCCGCTGCTCGAGAACGGTCAGATCATCGCGGCCTTCGGACTCTCCCGTGCCGACGGACCGGTTCAGGAAGAACAGCCACAAGTTGACCGAGGCTGTTCTCGAGGTGATCATCACCGGCCTCGGTCAGCATCACCCCGAGCCCTTCCCTGCGTGACCGTCCCGCCGGCGAAGGGTCTGGAGGGCTTCCGTGTCGGCGAGGTGTTTCGAAGCCGACTCGCCAGTTCGGTAGCGAAGACAGCGTGTGGTTCACCTGTCTGACGATGAACACCAACCAGAGTCACTTCAACTGCCTCTATGCGGGGCAGACCCGGTTTGGCCACCCACTTGTGAACACCCGTCTCACCCTTGCTCTCATGGCGGGGCCCCGTCTCTGCAGCACACAGGCGAGGACGCAGTAGCCGTCGAAGGTGACAGTCATCAGGTTAAGGAGGTGCGATGCAGGTCGCCCCAGGTCGTAAAGCGCTCGTGACCGGAGCTGCCTCTGGCGGCATCGGGCTGGAGGTTGCACGATCGCTCGTGCGGGCGGGCGTCGATGTCGCCATGCTCGACGTCAACCAGGAACTACTCGACGAGGCCGCGGCTGAGGTCGGGGACAGCGCGAGGCGTCTCGGTCGACGTCGATCGCCAGGCGAAGTGCAGTCTGCTCTCGATGGAGCCTCGCACAGAGCTAGGTGGTCTGGGCGCCAGTCGTTATCTGCGCAGGCGTGATCCGCGTCGAAGCCTGGCTTGGGAGATCGCCGAGGAAGACTGGGATCAGACCATGGACGTGAATATCAAGGGCGCCTTCTTCGTCTGTCAGGCCGCCGCGCCGGCTTTGAGGGACAGCCGGCGTGGCCGGATCGTCATGATCAGCTCTGACGTTCGCCGGGAAGCGCGGGGTCCCGTGGCTACACGCGTACAGTGCGTCGAAGTTCGGCGTGGTGGCGATCGCGGAGTCGATCGCGGCAGAGCTCGCCCCCGAGGTGACGGTAAACAGCATACTCGCCCGTCGGAGTCCCGACCACGGGCATGGGACAACTGCTGGTGGCGTGGAAATCGGAGGCGACAGCGGAATCCGCGCCGGATGTGCTTTCCGGGATCGCCCGGCTCGATCCCGCTGGCACGCAACGCGACGACCCGCGACGTGGCCGAGGCAGTGCTGTTCTTGGTGTTCTTGATGCTGCCAGCTTCATCACAGGCGTTGCGCTCGATGTCGACGGGGGCTCCCGCCTGAATGTCATCCCCCGGAGTCGACACGTGAGGCGCGGCGACTCGCCGGCGCTGTGCGAGCACTCGGGGCTGAGCGAGATGAGCAGCGGGCGCCGTTGAGGCTGACCGCGAACCGCGTTTTCAAGTTCGACGGCACCCGATCGTGCGCGGAACAGGCCGCCCGGTGTCTGTTCGCTTGTCTAGCAGACCTTGGCGGGCCGGGTTCGGCGAATTGACCGAGTCACGAGGTAGAGTCCTGAAGCGACCCGCAAGCGGTTGTCAAAGCTAGTGCGCTCAAACTCATCCTCCACGCCATCGTCGCGGGCTAGCATCCATGATGTAGCGGAACACGCAGGCGTGGCGATGTCATCGGTCTCGCGCGTTCTGGCCGATCATCCCGACGTGAGCGAGAGGCTGGGGGACCGCGTGATGCGTTCGGTGGAGGCGCTCTCCTACGAGCCTGACTGGCTCGCCCGCCACTCCCGCCGGCCAGCGCAGACGGTTGGGTTCACGATGGCTGACATCTCCAACCGGGTGATGGCGGAAATCGTGATGAGGAAACCGAACCCGACTACGTGACCGCGGCTATTCGATGATCCTCACGAACTCCGAAGGCGACGGAGACCGCGACGCCCAGCACATCATCACGCTCGGCGCCGGCGTGTCGACGGGCTGCTGGTGGCCACGGCCGTGGAAGGAAACAAGGCCACGCTGAGAGCGCTGCGCGAGATCGAGGTTCCGGTGGTGGTGATCGATCGCGACGTGCCGAAGACGGTGGGCGCGAGTGCGGCGTACTTCGACCATCGGACCGGGATGCTCGAGGCGGTCAGTCACCTCCTGGAGTTCCAGGCCAGATCGCCGCATCGGGCTCATTCTTGGGCAGCGATTCCGCCCGACGATCGAGCGTCGCGCTGGGCTGGAGGGCGCCTACCGCGAACGAAATCTGGCGCCGACCTTCGATGTGCTCGAGGGCCATTACGACGAGGAACACGGCCTGGCCGCGACCGAGCGTGTGCTGGCGGGGGAGGACCCCCCGACCGCCGTGATCGCCGGGAGTAACCAGCTGCTCACCGGCGCGCTGCGTGCGATCAAACGCCGCGGGCTAAGGGTCGGCCGGGATATCTCGCTGGCAAGCTGCGACGAAGTCTCCCTAACCGAGCTCTACGACCCGCCGATCGCCGTCGTCCATCGCGACAACGCCGAAATGGGCAGGCGGAGCGCACAACTGCTGCTCGAGCGTTTGGACGGAGAGGCGGAGCCGAACGTGGTGACGCTTCCGACCTGGTTTGAGCCACGTCCCAGCTGCGCGCCGCCCTCGAGCCCGAAAAGCCGGCGTCCGCGGGCCAAGCGGTCGCGAAGCTAAAGCGCCCGCCGGTGTTCGGTTTGACGCCAGACGGCGAGCGTCAGAACCACTGGCCCGCGAGCGTCAATACGGGTGCGCTGGGGGTAGGTCCGCAACGGTCAGCCACCCAGGCGGTGCCGCCACCACTGGTCGGGAGCGAGTTGGCGATCATCCCCGAAGACCCGGTTTGCGGGTCGAATCCGGGTTCGACGACCACGTGCACCGGCACTAGGCCCTGTACATCGATCTCGTCCCGGGGTGGAGCGCCGGTGTCGGTTGGCTTGACATCGCCCGTGAAAACCGCCTCGAACCACGCCTGGCCGTTGACGAATCCGACGTAACGCTGGCGGAACCCAGCTGTCTCCCCCGCTCGAATCGACATCGCTGGGGTCACATAGTCCTGCTGCGCGAAGACAGGTTCGATGTCCCGCTCGATGCGCTCGAGGACGGCACCAAGCGTGTCGGCCACGACCCGCATCGACTGCGGGAAGCCGATATGGCCGTGCACTGTGCCTTGGTCGACCCCGGTGGCGAAATCGTCGCGGTCATAGCCGATCCCGAGGCGGCGGAGGATGGTTGCGCTGAAGCGGGAGAGATCGACCGACCGCTCGACACGGATGCGCGTCACGTCCCGTGCGACGCCGGCGAAAGTGAGAACAAGTGCGTCGAACGCGAGTCCGGGGTTCAGACCACACCCAAGCCCAGACACGCCATGGTCCCGAGCCAGCCGATCCAGTTCCGCGGCGAGGTTCGGGTCGACGGCCTTCGGTAAAGCCGCCTCCTCGGCCGTGGTGATGACGTTCGAGCCCGCCTCGATCGCGTCCGCGAGGTCGGGTGCGATCTCAGCCAGGAAGGATGTGGTTGCGACGACGACGATGTCGGCGCCGCAGCACAGCGCACGTTCGCGATCAGCCCGTCCGTACGGTCCTGCCACCTCGTAGCCATGCCGGGCAGCCAGAATTTCGGCCACGCCGCGGTTGACCTGCCCGTTCCCGTAGAGCGATACGCGCATACGCTGGATTCGATTCCAATCTACCAGTGACATGACGGAGGCGCGGGGGGCGGGCCTGTCTTGACCCGTGAGCGCGTTCCGGCTAGTCTTTCGAATCCTGGAATCGTTACCTGCATCGTTTCCATCATCCGCTTCTGTGAGCGACGGCCGCCGGATAGCGATCGACATGGGCGGGACGTTCACCGACATCGTGCTCGAGACGCCCGACGGTTTGATGATCCACAAGGCCCAGACGACTCCGAGCGATCCTTTTGAGGGCATCCTGGCCGGCATCGACGGGATGTCGCTGCGGCTGGGACTGACGTCAGCTCGCGAGCTTCTCCGATCGGTCACGGCGATCATCCACGGGACCACTCGCGCGACTAATGCGATCCTGACCGGGACGGCGGCACGGACCGCGTTCATCACAACAAAGGGTCATCCCGACGTGCTGCTCTTCCGGATGGGCGGGCGGGAGGATCCGTTCCGGCACGATCGAGAGTATCCGCCGCCGTACGTACCCCGCTCACTCACCTTCGAGATCGACGAGCGCCTCGACTATCGGGGCGCGGTGGTGAGACCGCTGTCGCGAGCTTCGCTCGACGTCGTGGTCCACCGACTGCTTGAGTTGAAGATCAAGGCCGCCGGGATCTGCCTGCTGTGGTCCATCGTGAACGGTTCGCACGAGCTTCGCGTGCGCGAGATCCTCGTGCAAGCGCTCCCCGGCCTGCAGGTCACGCTCTCACACGAGCTGAACCCGGTGATCCGCGAGTACTACCGGGCCTCGGCGGCGTGTATCGATGCTTCGCTCAAGCCGCTCATGACCGACTACCTCGCCAAGCTGCGCTCACGTCTTGCGGACTCTGGGTTCCGCGGGCGCCTGCTGGTTGCGAGCGTGCGGGCGGCCTGCTCGAACCCGAATGGCTCGCGAGCGCCCCGATCCACTCGATCAACTCGGGGCCGGCGATGGCTCCGGTCGCTGGATTGCACTACGCGAGCGGCGGCAGCGATCGCGCGACGGCGGTGATCATCGACACGGGAGGAACGAGCTTCGATGTGAGCGTGATCCGCGACGGGCAGATCCCGCGAACAAGAGATGTGGCTCGGCGAGCGCTACGTGAGCCACGCGACCGGCCTGCCCTCGGTCGACGTGCGCACCACGGGCGCGGGCGGAGGCAGCATCGCGCACGTTGATGCCGGGGGTCTCCTGCGAGTCGGACCCGAGAGCGCGGGCGCACGTCCGGGCCCTGTCTGCTACGGCCTCGGCGGGACGGCGGTCACGGTTACGGACGCGGCGGTGGTCCTGGGGTATATCGAGCCGACACGGCTCGCGACGATGGGTATCGAGGCCGACATCGAGCCCGCCCGCGCTGCGATCATGACGCAGATCGCGGCACCCTGGGGATCGATCGCACCGCCGCCGCGGAGGCGGTGATTCGCGTCGTGACCGAGCACATGGTCCACGCCATCGAGGAGGTGACGGTCGAGCAGGGAATCGATCCGCGCTGGCCGTGCTCGTGTCGGGCGGCGGCGCCGCAGGGTTCAACGTCGTGGCGATCGCGGCGCGCTTGGGCTGCAGACAGCTGCTGATCCCGCGCAGCCTGCGCAGCGATCAGCGCCGTCGTGCCGGCCTGGTGTCCGACGTCGCTGTCGAATACGCGTCAGCGCTGTACGCCGAGACCTCCCGGTTCGACGTCGACGCGGTGAATGCGGCCCTCGCGACCCGCCCGCGCTGCGGCGAAATGCTCGCCAACGGTGGCCTCGGTACCCACCACTCGAGGTCGACTTCCTCGCCGACGCGCGCTACGCGGGCCAGGTCTGGGAGATCGAGCTGCCGTTGCGGCGGGCGCGGTTCGAGGGCCCGACGACGTCGAACGCTGCGCGAGGATTTCCATGCCTGCACGAGTACATATTCGCCGTCCGCGATCCTCAGTCGGCGATTGAGATCGTCGGCTGGCGGGCACGTGTTTCGTGCGCCCTGCCGCGTCCGTCGGTGCTCGAGTTCGTGGACGAGTCGCGCACCCAACGGCGACGCGAGATCTTCGTGCATGGCGAGGGCTAGAAGGTCCCCGTCACGGGTTGGCGCAGCCTGGACGGACGTGCCGGGGCCGGCGATCCTCGAACTGCCAGGCACGACGGTGCTGGTCGAGTCCGGCTGGATCGCCACGTGGACGGCCGGCGGAACCATTCGCGTACCTTGCCCGTCCGGACGAGCCCATACCTGCCGCGGAGGTGATCGATGTCACGCAGAGCGAACGCCGCGGAGTCGACCTTCGACCCGGTCGACCTCGCGGTGCTGTCGAGTCGCTTCAACGCGATCGTTCGAGTCAGGCAAGCACGCTCGTTCGCAGTGGCCGCGCCGTCATCCTCAACACCGGGCGAGATTCTCCTGCTGCATTCTCAGCGCTCACGACGAGTTGATCGCGTGGCCGAGAGCCTGCCGACGCATGTGCTGTCCGGCCCCGACCTGATGGCGAGGTCGATGCGAGAGTTTCATCCAACGCTCGCGCCCGGCGACGCGTTCCTTCACAACTCCCCGTACCACGGCAATTCGCATCCCGCCGACCTCTCGATCCTCATGCCGGTCTTCGACGGTGAGGGGGCACCCGTCTGACGGTGCTCAGCAAGGCCCATCGGCCGACATCGGCAACAGCGAGCCGACCCCCTACTCGGCGATCAGCAGGGACGTATACGAGGAGGGCGCCGTGATCTTCCCCTGCGTCAAGGTCCAGCAGAACTACCGCGACATCGAGGACATCATCCGAATATGCCGGGTGCGAATCCGCGTGCCCGACCAGTGGTGGGGTGACTACCTCGCGCTGCTCGGCTCCGCGCGGGTCGCAGAGCGCAACCTTCACTGCTCGCTCGGGAGATCGGGTGGGACCGGCTTGACGCGTTCGTCGAGCGTGGTTCCAATACAGCGAGCAGCGGATGATCGACGCGATCCGGATGCTCCGAATGCGGATCGTCGTGACCACGTGCCACGATCCCTTCGAACGGGTACCAGATGGCATCCCGGTCAAGGTCGACATCGAGGTCGGCGATGCGTCATCGACGTCGACCTGCGCGACAACCCGGACTGCCAGCCGTGCGGCCTCAACCTCACTGAGGCGACTGCACGCACCGCTGTGATGCTCGGCGTGTTCAACTCGTTGAACGGCGCGTCCCGCAATGCCGGCAGCTTCCGGCGCGGATCCATCTGCGCGAGAACTGCGTGGTCGGTATTCCCAGGCATCCGCGAGCTGCTCGGTGGCGACATGCAACCTGACGGACCGCTCGCGAACGCCGTCCAGCGCGGGATGGCTGAGCTGGGTGACGGCATTGGCCTGGCTGAGGTTGGGACTGAGTCCCGCGTCGGTGGCGGTCATCTCCGGGCGCGACCCGCGACGAGACGGCGCCGCCTCGTCGACCAGATCGTCCTCGGCTGGACCGGTGGCCCGGGAGGACCGGTGGCCGACGGCTGGCTGACGATGGGCGGTATGGGCGACGCAGGGGTACTGATGCGCGACTCGATCGAACTCGACGAGCTGCGCTTCCCGATCCGAGTGGAGATGCAGCGGATCGCGCCCGATACCGAAGGGCCCGGGAGGCGCCGCGGGGCTCCCGCGGCCGAGGCCGCGATTACGGTGACGTCCGGAGAGCTCGACGTCCTTTACCTCAGCGACGGCACCGTCAACGCACCGCAGGGGACGCGCGGCGGGCTGGCCGGCGCGCCTGCTTGGCAGGCGAAGCAGTCGGCCGGGGGGCCGCTCGAGGAGCTGGAGCTCTGTGGTCGGCTGACGCTTCGGGAAGGCGACACGATCTACACCCGGTGCTGTGGAGGGGGCGGCGACGGGCCGCCGCAAGAGCGTGAGACCGATCGCGTCCTAGCCGACGTCCACGAAGGAATCATCACGCGCAGGCGCGCGCGAGAAGTCTATGGGGTGGACGCCGGCTTGCAACAAAACGGCGCGTGAGCCTTCAGCCTGTGTGACCGTCCAGGCCGAACGCGGCCCTGAGCTCGACGCCTCCGTCCGGCGTCACCAGGAAGATGTTTTCGACCCGGGCCCCGCCGACCGCAGGAAAGTACACCCAGGTTCGAGCGCGATGACCATCCCGGCCTCGAACGGAATCTCGTCGCTGGGGATCACGTGCGGTGGCTCGAACGAGGTCAGCCCCACGGCGTGGCCCCCGTGGTGCGGAAATTCGCCCTCCGGAAACTCACCATGGATGCGGTCCGCCATAGTCTGGAACAGTGCGGCCCCGGTGTTGCCCGGCGTAAGCTGGCCTGCTGACTCTCCGAGGATCGCGAGCAGCTTGATTCTGGCCTCGGCCAGCCTCTGGTTTTGTCCGCGGAAATGCGTCTCTGCCGAGTCGCCCCAGTAGCCGTCTGCTCCGATGACGATGTCGGCCACGACAGCATCGCCCTGTGCGACGGCGCGAGGGCCGGGGACGTGAATCGGGGAACACACCTTTGCCGTATCTGCTCCGGACAGTAGGTCGGCGAGGAACTCGATCGGCGCTTTGTGCGCAACCTGCGCCGCCTGCTGGGCGGCGCTGAAGACCTCGATCTCGGACTCGCCCATCGCCCCGTGGTCGGCGACCGCTTGCTGCGCAATCCAGCAGAGCTGATAAGCGTGCAACAGCTTGCGTAACTCCGCCACGTCCTTGCGACGCCTCAGCTCGGTGACCACCGAATCCGCCTCCACGATCTCCCTGCCGTCGCTCAGCGCGTCGCGGGCAAACCCACTCTCGTCGGCCGGAGCTAACTTGCGGAGCTTGTCCCCGAGAGGAGCGGGTGCTTGCTCACGACCTCGAGGAGCAGCGGATGAGGATTCAGGTTGATTCCAAAACCTCGCTGTCCATATCCGTCGACGGTCGCGGCGTCGGATAACTCCTCCGCGATCGGGACCTCGTCTCGCATCACGCACAGCGCGATTTCCCGGTTGCGCGTCAGGATGGCCGCCGCGGGACCGCCGTAATAGCGCGCGTAGCCCGCGACGTAGTTGACATGCGAGGGGCCCACGGCGACGAAGGCGTCGATCTCGTTGCCCTCCATCCATTCGCGCAGCCTGTCGCGGCGATCGGTTGCGACGACGTCGCGCAGAACTGACCGCAGTGCTGCCGACTCCGAGTCTCCGCCGTTAGTTGTGTTCACCGAACCTCCTTAAGTGCACGCGCGTTTCACCACCAGCCGCCGTTCAGGACGTGAACCTCGCCCGTCGTGAAGCTGGCGTGCGAGGAGCAAAGAAACGCGACCGCGGCGGCGACGTCGTCCGTCTCGCCGATCCGGCCGACAGGAATCTGGGCCGCCAGCGCCGCTTCCATTCCCGCGACCATCGGTGTACGGATCGCGCGGGGGGTCACGACGTTCGCGGTGATGCCGTGCGTCGCGTACTCGCTCGCGACGCCTTTCGTAAAGGCGATCACGCCGCCCTTGGACGCGGCGTAGTGCGAACAGGCCTCGGCGCCGCCGTCCAGTCCGGCGCCCGAGGAAAGCGTGAGTACTCGCCCGAACCTGGCCTTGCGCATCGGGCCGAGGGCGCGATGGACGCACAAGAACGTCCCGGTCAGGTTCACATCGATCGTCCGCTGCCACTCCTCGAACGAGAGCTCCTCGAGCGACACCTCGCGGAACACGCCGGCGCACGTGACCAGGAATTCGACCGATCCGAGCTCGGCCTCGGTGCGGGCGAATCCGGATTGGACCGACGCACGGCTCGTTACGTCCATCTCGATCGCGAGGGCGCCGGGGATTGACGTGCCCGCCAGATCGCATCCGACGGTCTGCGCCCCGAGTGCATCCAGCGTCTCCACGACGCGGCGCCCGATTCCACCGCCCGCGCCGGTGACCATCGCGACACGGCCCTCGATCCCCTCCAGGCGCATTCGCGTCGGGTCGTGGCCGCTGGGCGCGGCTGCCGCGTCGCCGGTCATGCCGCGGGCAGCGACGTGGTGCCGCCGTCGATCGTGATGCAGGTGCCGCTGACGTACGCTGAGTCGTCGCTGGCGAGATACACGGCGAGCCGCCCAACTTCAGCCGGGAGGCCAAGGCGACGGGCCGGGACCTCTTGGATATAGGCCGCCTCATCGATCTCGCCCCGCGCGACGTCGGTGTCCCACATCGGAGTGCGGAGAAAACCGGGTGCGATCGCGTTGATCCGTACCCCTGGGGGCCCCACTCCCCGGCGGCAACGTGAGTCATCATGATGACGGCCGCCTTGGGGGCGCAATAGCTAATGCGCCCTGGGTTCGGCGAGAATCCCCGGATCGAGGAGATATTGATTACGCTGCCCATCCCTGGGAGATCATTATTCGCCCCGCGGCTCGCATGCAATAAAAGACACCGGTCTGCATGACGGCGAGCGAATCCAGCCAGTCGACGTCCGTGCAGTCGATTGTGAGCGGCCCGACGCGTCTGATTCCCGCGTTGTTCACACACACGTCGAGTGAGCCGAAATCACGTGCCATGGACGCGAACGCGTCGTTCACCTCAGTCGAGTTGGAAACGTCTACGGGATAGGCGCCCGCCTCAACCCCCAGGGCGCGCATATCCGCCGCCGCCTTCTCGCCCGCGTCGGCGTCGACCTCGAGGATGGCGATGTTCGCCCCTCCTTGGCCAGCTCCTGGGCGATGCCGTATCCCAAACCGCGTCCAGCACCCGTGACGATGGCTGATTTCCCTTTGAGAACGTTGGGCATGATGTCGCCGACGATCAGGCCGCGTGGGCGGCGTCGGGGGATTCTGGTGGTGCGATGTGAGCCGCGGCGCGCGCGGCCGACACGACGGCATCGATCAACTGAACTTCTCCCTTCCGGAATCGGGCGACCGGCGCAGAGACGCTGTACGCGCCGATCGGAATGTTGTTGACAAGGATCGGCGCAGCGACGCACGCGACGCCCGGCGAGAACTCCTCCACGTCGACGGCGTAGCCTTGCTCGCGGATCCGCTCCATTCGGCTTCGAGCCGGTCGCGGTCGGTCATCGTCCGGTCGGTCAGAGGCTCGAGCGGATGGTCGGCGAGGTAAGCGCTTCGCACCTCCGGACTGGCGAGAGCCAGAAGCTGCTTTCCCGCGGCCCGGGCGTGCGCTCCGCCTTCGAGTCCGATGTGAAGACGCGCTACTCGAACCGCCTGTTTGCCCTCCACGCTGGTGACAATCGTCACCTCTCCGTGGCGCCATGCGGCTAGATGAGCGGTCTCCCCGGACGTGTCGGCGAGCGTCCGCAGCGGCTTCAGCAGAAACTCAGGTGGAAACAGCTCACGTTGGAAGACATCGGCGAGTGCCCCGACCTGTGGCCCGATGTGGTATTCCCGCTTGGCGTCCTTGGCCAGCATTCCCTCGGCGGCCAGGGTGTTCAGCAGATGGTGGGTCGTGGCCAGGGGCAGTCCGACCGCGCGGGAGGCCCGGGAAGCGGTGCGAGGGCCTCGGTCAGCGGCTACCCACCGGAGCAGCTTCGCCGCTCGGGCCACCGATCGGATCTGTGTCGTCTGGTGTGGTTTCACCATTTGAAAATTCACTGCGTGTTGTGGTTCCATGGGGCTTCTACCGAGTTGCTGTGAACGCGGGGCTCGGTTTCCAGATGGCGGAAAAGTTGACGAGGTGTTTTCAGGATCTGAGAATCGGTGCCGTCACCGCCCGCTCCTCAGGTCACAATCCGCTGCCGTGAGCACCATGACCCAGAAGAAGGCGTGGCCGGGTTGGTGGCGGGCCTGCATCACACCGGCTACACGGTGGAGGACCTCGATCGCTCCGTGGTGTTCTATCGGGACCTGCTCGGCTGCGAGCTGTTGGGGATCCAGGAGCGGCAGGGGGGTTACCTGGCGGCCGTCGTCGGCTACCCAGACGCCCACGTGCGCATGGCCCACCTGCGAGCGGGCGAATCCGCGCACATCATCGAGCTGTTCCAGTACGTGGCGCCGGAGCCTGGGACGCTGAAGCTCGAGCCCCGAAAGGTCGGAACCGCCCACCTCTGCTTCGTCGTCGAGGACCTCGACACCACCTATGCGCGGCTCCTGGCCGCCGGCGTCGAATTCATCAGCGCTCCGGTGGACGTCGACACCTGCGCCGACGCCGGCGGTCGGGCGCTGTACCTCCGCGACCCGGACGGGATTCCGATGGAACTGTTTCAGCTACCGCCTCGTCGCGGCTGAGGCGCGGCGTTCCCCGGAGAGTGATCTGAGCCATCCACGTGGGGGCACCGCCGCAAGGGGCTCCAGTCCCGCGGCGGTGCCCGCGTGGGGGTGAGGGAGGGTTGGCATACGCGGCAGGCTCAGAGCCGCCGCTCGCCGGATCTCGCGACCGCACCTGTGTGATTCCCGAGGCCGCGCGGGCAGAAACGCGGCCTGGACGCCCGTACTAGCCCGGAACGTGCAGTAGGCGCGCGAGAGTGACTGCGTGTGGCTGTTGCCGGGGGTCGGTGGCTTGTTGACCGGCGATCCGCTGGGCCGCGTTGCCTTTGGCGCGTTTCGCGGGGGAGCTTGGCTGGCGCTCGGCCCGTTTCGAGGCAGCGGTGATCGCGGCCGCGTGGCCGAGCGGTCTGCTGGGCGGCGGTGGGCCCGGCTGGCGGGTCAGCCGGCGATCGCTGGGAGTGCTTTGAGCTTGTGGAAGGCGGCGAGGAGCTCGCCAGCCCACGGCCAGGTGTCCTGCAGGTGGAGCTTCGCGCGCCGTCCGGAGAACGCGAGTCGGGCGGCGACGTGCAGCAGCCTATATCGCAGCCGTTTGGGTTCGGCCTTGGCGAGCTCGCCGTTGAGGACGAGCGCTTGGGTCCAGACGATCAGATCGTGCGCGAGCATCACGATCTCGAGCCACACCTCGTTGAGCGCGAACTCCTTGAACGGGAACTTGGACAGGCCGGTGTCCTTGTCGTCACGGATGCGGTCCTCGACGTGGGCGTGCTGGCGGTGACGGCACTCCAAGACTGCGATGTCCTCGTCGGGCTGGTCGGTGAGGATCGCTTGGAAGCGGTACCCGTCGTGGTCGGTGAACGACAGTTGCGCTCCGGGGTGCGGCCGCTCACGCCGCACGATCAGCCTGGAGCCCTCCGGCCAGGCGGACAGATCAACCATGTCGGTGACCTCACAGACATCCCCGTTGGTGCGGTCCGATCCGTCCTGGTCGAGCGCCCGGACCCATGCGTCCTCGGGGATCTCGAGGATCGCGCGACGAACCGGCTCGGTCAGCTCGTAGCCGACCGAGAACCGCATCCCCGCCTCGCAGCAGTAGTCAACGAGCCCGTGCGTAGCGCCCGCGGAATCCGCGCGCACCAAGATCTCGAGACTCTCGACGTACTCGGCCGGGATCTGCGCCAGTGCCCGGTCGATCAAGATCTTGTGATCATTGGCGGTGTTCGAGCCAGCGTTCCCAGGACGCAAAAAGCCGCCGAGCGCTTCGTGGGTCTCATCGAGGTAGACCTGCAACGGGTGAAACCCGTAGCCGCCCTTGTAGTTCCCGGCCGCCTTCTCCTTCTCCGAATGCGCGGTGATCAGCGTCGCGTCAACATCAAGCGTCAACCGCTCCGGCGCGCCGTCCAGCTCCCAGAACCGCTCTCGAGCGCGCGCGTGCGCGACCCGCAGAGCGTCCAACAGCCCCGGCTCAGACGCGATCCGGTCGACCATCCGAAACGCGGTCGAGTCAGACGCCACCGCCCCGAACAACGCGTCCTGCTCCCGGACCGCAGCGAGGTCAGAGACGCACTCGCCGCCGTCGACCAACATCACCGCGAGATCGCGGATCACCCGGCCCGGGTCATGACCACGACGCCGCTGCTTGACCGCAGCCAGCCGTAACGACAACCCCCGCGTGAGCCCCACCTTGTCAGCGACCTGCGCGACGAGCGCGGAGCCCGCGTGCGACACCAAACCCGCTCCGTCCGACGTGACTTCTACGGTTACCGGGCGTCCATCACGCATCACCTTCAAGGTGAACCTCCAAGCTCGGGATCAAGGACCTTCAGCAAGCCCAAGGATCCCTGCTCAATCGGACGTTTCCGCGCCCCCGCCCGCCGGGGGCGCGGTCGTTACTGCACGCTCCGGGTTAGTGGCCTAGCGGCGGGCGGCCCAAGGGCCGACGCCACCGATGCGGTCGATCGAGTACCGGACGATGTAGCCCGGTCCTCGCGGCGCTGGGAACTCGGCGTCGGGCGAGGTGTACACCTTCGTCAGTCGGTTGAGGAGATCCCATGCCTGCTCGGTTGGCTCGATCGTCGCGTGGGCGCGCAGCACGGCGTACGGATTCATGAAGGCGTCGCGATCACGCGGCGCGTCGAACGAGAGGACGACCCGGGGATCGCGCTCGATGTTGCGCAGCTTCGTCCACCACCCCATGTGGCCGCTGACCGGGTCATCGCCGTCCAGGCCGATCCAGATGACCGTCACCTGTGGGCTCCCGTTCGGATTGATCGTGCTCAGATGCGTCATCGGGCCGGACTCGATCAGGTCCCGAAGCTCGCTGGTTAGACCGCTCACTGTCGGGACCATACGGCACGCCCGCGGAGAAAACGGCGGTAAGCGGCGCGCAATCCTAGGGTCTTCCGCGCGCTCCGACGACAAGCTCGTAATGGATCGGCTCGCCGGAGGTCGAGACGCGGTGCTGGAACCGGGATCGACGCATCAACCGCAGCTCGCCTGAGTCGACCAGCTCCTCGATCGCGGTCCGGTACCCGCCCGGGCCATCGGTCCGCATCCAGCGCTCGTCGATCGTGAACACGACGGGGGAATCCGCCGCGAGCGCGGCGAGCGCGTTGAGGAGAGCGCTCGGAGGGGCATGCGTGCCGCCCATCGCTCCGGCGGAGATGAGCGCGGTCGGCCGGTAGGCCTGAATGTCCGCCAACAATCGTGGTTCGCCGGCTGCCAGATCGCCGACCAGGTAGTCGCGATAGATGCCGGGCCGGTCGCGCAGGCAGGCGGCTCGGGCCGCGGGCAGCGCATCGAACCCGATGATTGTCGAGACGCCGATGCCCCTGGCGAGCTCGCCCACGAGACCGGTGCCCGAGCCAAGGTCGAGCAGGACGATGCTGGCCGGATCGACCTTCAGCTCCGCCAGCGCGCCGGCGAGTCCGTCCACCGCGACCTGAGGCGAACAACACGCGAGTAGGTCCTGGACGATGTGCTCGTAGAGCCCCGGCACGCCGTACAAGCGCTCGTAGTCATGCAGATGAACGAGGTCCTCGCCCCGTCCGGGCTCGCGGAGGGCAACGTACTCGCCCTCGGCCTCCGGCGGTCCGATCACACGGACGTTCGTTCCCGGCGTCATCGATCACAGATTAGGGCGGAGCAGGCAGCATTATCGGCGGGGTCATCTGACGGAATCTCGGACCGTTTCTAAAAACCAGAGCGCGGCTATATGGCAGGCGGCAAATCCGGGGTACGCGAGGAGGAATAGGTGAAGAAGGCCACGGGTCCGTCGTCCACATCCGACCGGCGCGCGGCCATCGCCCGCGCCCGAGTGTGGCTGCACTGTCACGGGCGGCGAATCAGCGGGCTGTTGGCCGCGGGCCTGGCGGTCGCGCCCGTGGTGCTGTGAGTGCGGGGGCGACATCGCAGGCCGCGGACACCGGACGCACATGGTCCGACCGTGCTGGCCGGCTTCCGCTGGCCACCTCGCTCGGGCGGCCCCGGCCACCAGGTGATGACGATCGGCGTCTCGCTGCAGCGCCCCAACACCGCCGGCGAGAAGCAGCTCTACAACGAGCTGTACGACCCGTCCAGCCCCCTGTACCAGCAGTTCCTCACGCCCGCCCAGTTCGACCAGCAGTTCGGCGTGCCCTCCGCGCAGTCCGTCGGCGGTCGAGAACTGGCTCCACCGGCGGCGGCCTGTCGATCGAGACGACCTCGGCGGCCGGCGACTACTTCACCGCCCAGGGAACCGTCGCCCAGCTCGACCAGCTCTTCGACGTCAACATCGGCAGCTACAGCTACAACGGGCCAGAAGCTTCGTCGCCAACAACGTGCCGCCGTCGGTGCCCGACGACCTGCCCGATCGACGCCGTCATCGGCCTCGACAACGTCCAGCAAGTTCAGCCTCGCCTCGCTCACCGGGCACGGCTCCGACGGCGCGAGCCGGTGGCGGCGCCTCGGTCGGGCCCCAGTCGGGCGACCGAAGGCATGCTCACCCCGCAGGATCTGTGGGGCGTCTACGACGATCCCGGGCGCCGCGGCGCTGACCAACGCCGACGGGACGAGCACCCCGACCACCCTCGAGAGCACGCAAGATCGACCTCGGCCAGGGCCAGACGATGGGCATCTTCGGCGAGGGCGAGACCTCGAGCGTCGTCGCCCAGCTGCGGCTGTTCGAGCAGGCGATGGGCTTCCCGAAGGTGCCCGGTGCGCGTCGTCGACACCGAGGGCGGCCCGGACTCCGGCCTACGGTGACAACACCGGGGCGGTCGAGTGGTACCTCGATTCGCAGTCCTCGACCGGGCATGGCCCCCGACGTCTCGCAGCTCGACTTCTACTTCGCCAAGTCGCTGTTCGACGCCGACATCTTCGCCGACTTCGACTACTGGGCCAACGACCCGAACGGCCCCCGTCAGATGAACGCCAGCTTCGGCGAGTGCGAGGAGAACCCGACCAACCCGGTCACCGGGCCCGCTCGCTCAGCAGCCCTACGGCACCGAGTTCGGCGACGAGCTCGAGGCGGTCGGCAGACCCGATCCTGCGTCAGGCGGCGATCGAGGGACGCACGCTCTTCACCTCGGCCGGCGACACCGGCTCGGGTTGTCCCGAGCTCGTCGCACCGGTCGCCGGCGCCGGCAACGGCGTCGCGATCCAGCCGGTCCCGATGGTCAACTACCCGTGCGACAGCGACTACGCCGTGTGCGTCGGCGGCACCGTCGTGTCGGCCAACGGCACCTCCTATCCCGCAGTCGGCGCAGCGCGCCGCCGAGACCTCGTGGACGTTCGGCGGCGGCGGCACCAGCTACTTCATCCCCGAGCCGAGCTTCCAGGCCGGCGTCGCCAACGTCGACCATCCACTGTCGTCAGCACTCCGACCGGCGATCCCTACTCGCCCGGCGTCGGCGCCGATCTGCCGTGGCGTGCCCGACGTGGCCGACATGTCCGGGCAACGTCACCGGTGACGCCTACTTCATCTACATCGACGGCGAGCCCTCCAGCGAGGGCGGCACCAGCCTCGCCAGCCCGCTGATGATGGGCCAGTGGGCGCGGGTGCAGGCGGCGGCCTCGGCGAAGGTCCAGAAGCGCGGCGGTCTCGGCTTTGCCGACGAGACGATCTACCGCCAGGCCAGGGAGCGCCGACTCGTGCAGCAGCAGCGACACGCGCTCCGTGCACCTCGGCACCTACGCCCGGGACTTCTTCGACGTCACCCAGTCGGAGTACGGCGCCGGCAACGGCGCCTACCAGCCCGGGCCCGGGTGGGACTACGCGAGTGGCTGGGGATCGCTCAACGTCGCCAACTTCACCCAGGACGTCGACGGCACGCACCAACGCCACCGACGCTACGGCGGCGCCGGAGAAGACCGCCGCGGTCAGCGTGACCACGGCCACGATGACGAGTCCCGAGGGCAACGCCACCGATCCGGTCGACGTGAGCCTCGGCAACGAGCCCTCGCTCGACCTCACCGGGGCGACGCTGCAGCGTCCGCCTCGAAGGGGATCACCGCCACGCTGTCGGGCCCGAGCCTCGGAGCCCTGCCCCCGCCCGACGCGACCAACGGCGCCAGCTTCTTCGTCGGCCTGGCTGCTACGGCGGCACCGTCTACTACGCGCGGGCCAACGAATCGCCCGCCGGGCAGTTGGACCTACACCTCGGGCAACACCGGCACCTACGGCCAGTCGTGCACGTACGGCTACAACGACACCGCCTCGAGCGCCGCCACCGGCAGCGTCAACACGGACACCGGACGATCACGATTCACATCCCATCCTCGGAGGTCGGCTCGCCGACCGCGGGGACGCTCCTGACGATTCCCCAGGCGTTCGATCAGCTGGATGCGGGCACGCCGGCCGTCTCGGTCGACCTGACCACGGACAGCGCCGACGACCTCGTACCCGTGTCTCAGGACCAGGGCGCCTCAGTGTCGATCGGGCAGGCGGTGAAGGTCAGCCCCTAGCCCCGCTGGCCGAGAGCTCTCGCGAACCCGAACGCGGGGGCGGTCGACTCGGCCGCGAGCGGGCCATCGTTCGAGCGTCCGAAGAGTTCCGCGAGTGGGGTGGGATGATCAACCCATCGTTCCACTTCGCGCGCGGCGAGCCAGGCGTTGGCCTCAGCGACCGAGAGCGGCGTGAACTCGATGTCGGCCAGGCAGCGTCCGGGACGGCGGGTTGCCGGATGAAGCCGCTTGACCGGCTCGTTGGTCGTGATCAGCAGCAGCGTGCACGTCCCCTGCCCGATCAGCCCGTCGGCGACGTTGAGCAGCCGAGACAATGCTTGACCCGCCACCGAGCGAGCATCCGGCGTGATCAGCTCGCCCGCATCCTCGAGGATCAGCAGACGCCAGCGGTCGTCGTCGCCGTCGCCCCAGGTGAGCACGTCGAGCATGTACGCGCCGCCGTGGCCGAGGAGCTCGTCGGGATCCATGATGAAGTGGGCCGAGCACCAGTGTGCCCACGCACGGACCAGGGCGCGCAGGGCGTGGGACTTCCCGGTCCCGGGCTCGCCTCGCCAGAGGATGAGACGGCCGCGGTCCGGGGCTCGCGTCGCCATCAGTCGCTCCAGCGCCACGCGCACCGGCGCCGAGTAGTTCTCCGCCAGCTCATCGAAGCTCTTCGCTTCTATCTCGCGGTGGCGGATGTCACCGCCCCATTCGCCGCGCATCCAGAACGCGATCGAGACCCGCTCCGATACGGGCCGGGGACTCTCCAGCGCCTCGCGCAGCATCGCGACCGCGTACCGGGCGGCGGCGGACGTCTCCGCCCCGGCCTCGATCCACACGTGCCCGTGCCCGGCGTCAACCAGGGCGATCTCGCCGCCCCGCAGGCGCACGAACGCCTCCACCTCGTTCCCCTGCGCGTCGGAGCGGACCATCACCGGCGAGGCCAGCTCGGCGATGCGGGCAGGGTTCGGCTCGCCGCGGAACCTGTCCCGCGCCACGTGGGCGAGCCTGCGCGCGAGCAGCTCGGCGACGAACAGCCCGCGCGGAAGTGCATCCAGCCGAGCCGGATGCGCCGGGCGCGCTTCGGGAGCCCGCGGTCGAAGGCCGGTATGGGTGATGTTCATGGTTGTGTCCATGGCAGGCCCTGCGGAGGAGTCGAACCTCGGCAGCTGCCCACGGCCGGCTACTGGATTGCGCGGCCGCGCAGCGAGGGCGCTATTCAGAAGGTCGCCGGGCGAGGCCCGCGCATGACTGTCAGCTCAGAAAACCGGCAGCACGACGCGGCCGTCGACCGACGGCACGCTGTTTATGTGTTGCTTGTGGCTGAACTGCATGACGGACTGACAAGGTACCGCGCCGCCGGCCTGCCGGCAAGCGGCCCAGGCGAACCGCGTTATGCGTGCCGACCCCGGCTGCGCGCGGAAGTGTCCTTCGCCCGCAGGGAAACGAGCAGTTTGGACAAGAGCTGATTTAGCTCATGTTTCTCGGTCGGGGTGAGGGCGTCGAGTAGTTCGCGCTCTCGCTGAGCACCGATGTTGACGTACTCCTCTATCCGGGCTTGCCCGGCCGCGGTGAGCTCGAGCAGCACCCCGCGTCGGTCGTTGGGGTCCGGACCGCGCCGGATGAGGCCGCCACGCTCGAGCTTGTCGAGCCGGTTGGTCATCGCCCCGGTCGACACGTTCAGATCGCGGCAGAGCCAACCGTGCGAGCGCACGCTCTCGGCCAGCTCGTGCAAGACCTTCCACTCCTCCTTGGTGAGGTGAGCTTCGCCCAGGCTCGACCGAAACGCCTGCTGGACGTAGCGGTTGATCTTGTCCACGCGGTTGACGATCCCCTCGACCTCGGGATCGATCTGTGGCCAGTGTGCTACCGCCCAGCGGACGTGCTCGGTGACGGGGTCGTTTGCCCCCGACGCAGGCTCCGCGTCCATCGCTTTTCGCTCGCTCATTGCGCCGATGAGTTTAGCTGCCGAAATAGTAGCTTGACACACAGCTTTGTATGAAGTAGCTTTGAAAACAGTTACTTTGCCGAAAGCTAAGGGAGAAAGATGTCTCTCCATCCTGAGTTGGCCTGGCTGTTGGCCCGGAGGAAGGCCGAGGAAGCGCAATCCCGGATCTCGCTGGCTCCGGCCGTTCGGGAAGCCTCGCTGGAGCGCCAAAGCCGGGTCGGCACGTTCCGCGCTCGCCTACGCAAGGTCGGGCGGGCTGCTCCGAAGCCAGCGACGACGCGGCGAGAGACCGCGGGGTCGGTCGGGCGTCCGAGCCGATATGACGGGCAGGACGAATCGCTGACCTCGTGGCCCCTGGCCGCTCCGTCTACGCTTGGGAGCCGTGCGGCTGCGCGTAGGGAAGCCCGTTCGGGCCCTGGTCGTCGTGTTCGCTGGTCTTACCGCCTCGGCTTGCGGCGCGAGCCATACCACCACCACGACTCGGACCATCTCGGCAGCGGTACCCCCGGCGACGCCGACCACCAAGGCCACGACCACGTCCACCCCAGCGCACACGGCTCCGCCGGTGCCCTCGCTGCCGCACCTCGGCGCGAGCCAGCGAGTGCCGGCGCCGGGCACGACGATGGTTGTGACGATTCGCTCGCTGATCGATCCGCTGCGCGACTCGGGTGCCCACCTCACCCCGGGTATGAAGCCGGTGGCGATCCTGGTGGCGGTCCGAAACGCGGGACCCGGCGGCTATGACAGCTCGAGCACCGGCGACTTCTCGCTGGATTCCGCCGCGGGTCAGGCAAACCCTGTCTTTGTGCCGAGGGGCGTGTGTCAAACGCCCCTGCAGGACTTCATGAACGCGATCGGCCCGGGCGAGGTGCGGACAGGCTGCGTGGCCTTCTCGATCCCGAACGACCAGCCACCTACGACCGTGGGATTTGCTCCTGACGGCGGATCCGGCGGCCGGCGTCGGTTGTGGGCGGCAGGGTGAGGCGCGATCGAGACTCGAGCTGAGGGCCCACGACGAAGTTATTGACGACTCCGACGGCGTCTGGACGCGCCTGGCACCGCCCGCTCGCCCTCACGTACCACCAGTACGATCGTGGCGAGCGGGCGGCCCCAGCCACGCCCAGCCACTCGTCGGATTCCGCCACTAACTACGTCGCGGACCCTAACCGATCAGATCGCGTGGTTGGTAGAGCTCCTCGAGCGTCGCGACCTCGGCGGGAGTGAGCTCCAGGCGGGTCGCGGCGGCGGCATCGTCGACGTGCTGGATGCTGGTGGCGCCGACGATCGGCGCGGTGACCCCGGGCTTGCTGAGGAGCCAGGCCAGCGCGACTTGCGAAGGTGCCACGCCGCGCACCTGCGCGAGATCGCCGACGCGGTCGATCACGTCAAAGTCGACCGGCCGGCCATACAACGAGCGACCCGCGCGAGCCGCCGAGGCGCGCACCGTACTTCCCTGGCCGTCCCGAGTGTGGGTACCCGCGAGGTAGCCCTGGGCAAGCGGGCTGTAAGGGACGATCGCCACGCCCTGGTCGAGGCACTGGGGGATCATCTCTCGCTCCTCCTCTCGGTAGAGGAGGTTGTAGCGGTTCTGCATCGAGACGAACGACGTCCATCCGTTGCGCGCCGCGACGTGCTGGGCCTTGGCGAACTGCCAGGCGCGCATGGCGCTGGCGCCGAGGTACCGGGCCTTGCTGGCGCGGACGATGTCGTTGAGCGCCTGCATCGTCTCCTCGACCGGAGTGTCCGGGTCGAAGCGATGGATCTGGTAGAGGTCGACGTAGTCCATGCCAAGGCGCTCGAGTGACGCGTCGATCGCGGCGAGCAGGTGCTTGCGGGAGAGTCCACCGCCGTTGGGGCCGGGCATCGTTGGGTAGAAGACCTTGGTCGCGACCACGTACTCCTCGCGCCTGAAGAGCTTGCGCAGCAGACGGCCGGTGGTGATCTCGCTGGCGCCATCGGAGTACATGTCGGCGGTGTCGAAGAACGTGAAGCCCGCCTCGATGGCCCTGCGGATGATCGGCTCGGCGGCGTCCTCGTCGAGCGCCCAGGCGCGGTTGGGGTCGGCGCCGTAGCTCATCATCCCCAGCCCGAGGCGCGAGACGAACAGACCGCTGCCGCCGAGCCGCAGCTGGGCGATCGTTGGCTCATCGGGACTCGGCGAATCTTCGGTGGCGTCCTCGGCGGGGCGGACAGCATGCATCGGCACATCGTCCCGGAAACGAGCCAAGCCGCATATGGACGATCCAAGGCGTTGTCCGATCGCGGCCTAAGGAAGCAAGGGGGAAAGCGGGCGAGAAACGCGCCCCGCGAAGAAATATAAGAAACGTCTTGACTCTTATAGGCCTATGTGTTTAGATACGTAATGCCTCTAATAAGCCAGTCGTGCAGAGAGGCAATCCGCCACCACAAGGAGATCACCATGATCCTGCTCATCAAGGCCATCGTTCACGCGTTCCAGAGCCGGCAGGCGCGTCGCGCCGCTCGCTGATCACCACCAAATCCCTCAGGCCCGTGGACCCGGATTGACCGAGAGCCGATCCGGGTCTACTGGCTGTTCAGGACGAGCGGGAGGAAGACCTGGTCGACAATCTCCTCGAGGGCCTGCTGTGAAGGGGGCTGATGGGTGAGGATCAGCTCGTGGCGCAGGAGGTCGAGCGGTAACCGGGCGACGCGGGGGGGCACCCCGGTACGAGCCTCGCCGCGAGCAGCGGCGCGGGCGAGCAGCGTCGCCATCACTTCGCCACCACCGCGTGTGACCTGCTCCAGCGTGGTGTCGAACGAATCCTCGTCGGCAAGCAGATCGCCGAGCATGCCTATGAAGGTGTCGGGACTCAGCTCGGTGAGGCGCGCCGACGCCCGGCGGAGGATGGCGAGCACATCACCGCGGAGCGTGCCGGTGTCCGGAATGGTTCCGGAGAGGACCGGCTGGCGGTGCCGCCAGGCGGCGATCGCGAGTGCGGCCCGGTTGGGCCAGCGCCGGTAGATGACCGCGCGGCTGGTCCCCGCCCGCTCGGCGACGCGCTCCATCGTCAGCTTCGCGTAGCCCGAGGTCTGGAGCTCCTCCCAGGCGGCATCCAGCAGCGCGTGCTCGAGGGTCGCCCCTCGGCGGCGGGTGGCACCCGCAGGTCGCGCGGCCTTGTCCGCGAGCTCCTCCGAGCGCCCGCGTGAAGTCGGCTTCGAAATTTTCTTAGGAGACATCTTGACTCTTAATGTACTCGTATGATTAGATCCAGTGCGTCTCTTATTCTACTGCCGAGGATTCTCGAATGTCAATCATCACAGAACCGATCCGTGTTCCGGCACGCGGCCAAGAACGGGGTTTCGAGCAACCCGTGCGGCGGTGGTGGCCGCTGGCGGTGATCGCCGCCGCCCACCTTATGGCCGTGCTCGACATCACCGTGATGTTCGTCGCCCTGCCGTCCGCGCAGCACGCCCTGGGCATGTCGGTCGCCGCGCGCCAGTGGGTCCTCACCGCCTACACGCTCGCGTTCGCCGGGCTCCTGCTGCTCGGCGGTCGCCTCGCCGACCGTTTCGGCGCGCGTCGCACACTCGTGCTCGGAGTCGTCGGCTTCGCCGCTGCGTCGTCCGTCGGCGGCGCAGCCACCGACGGGGCGATGCTGATCGCTGCGCGCGCGACACAGGGGGCGTTCGCCGCCGTCCTGGTGTCCTCGACCAAGTCGCTGCTGGTCACGGTGTACACCGACGAGCGCGAGCGCGCGCGGGCGTTGAGCGTGTTCGGCGCGACCTTGACCGCCGGGATGGCGCTCGGGCTGATTCTCGGCGGCGCGCTCACCAGTGGCCTGGGCTGGCGCTGGTGCCTGTACATCAACGTGGTCGTGTGCCTCGTCGCGGTTCCCGGCGCGCTCCGCGTGCTGCCGTCGATCGCACCGCGGTCGGCGGTGCGCCTGGATCCGGCCAGCGCACTGCTGTGTTCACTGGCGATGATCGGTCTGGTCTACGGACTCGGCGAGGTCACCGCCACCGGCTGGGGCTCGGCCCAGGTCATCGGCTCGCTGGTCGTCGCGGGAGTCGCGGGCGTCGTATTTGTCGCGCGGCAGGCCCGCCGTCCGCACGGACTGCTGCCGCTACGGGTGGTGCGCGACCGCACGCGCGGCGGGGCGATGCTGGCCATGGTCATCAACGGCCTGAGCACCGTCGGAATGATGCTGATCCTCACCTTTCAGCTCCAGACGGTGCTCCATTACTCGCCACTGCGGACCGGCCTCATCCTGACCCCGTTCGCGGTCGCCGCCGCCTGCGGATCGATCCTGATCGCCCGCCGTCTGATGACGCGCGTGGCGCCGCGCTGGTTGATCGGCGCCGGGATCGTCCTGAGCGCCGCCGGGCTGCTGCCGCTGCTTGGCCTGACCGCGGGCGCTCACAGCATCGGGCTGATCCTGGTGGCCGAGGTGATCGAGGGGATCGGCACCGGGCTGGCCGGGCCGGCGATCCTCGCGGCCAGCCTGCGCGCGGTCGCCCGCGAGGACACCGGCGCGGCGTCGGCCGCCTCGAGCGCGGCGGGCCAGCTCGGCTCCTCGATCGGCGCCGCGCTGCTCAACACGATCGCGGCCACCGCGACCACGGCCTACCTCGTCGCTCATGCCGGCGCGACCAGAGCCGCGCAGACCGTGCACACCGCCGCGATCGTCCACGGCTACACGGTCGCCGCCGCCTGGGGCGCGGGCATCCTGCTCGTCCTCGTCGTCCCGATCGCCTGGCTGATCAACGCGGGTGCGCCCCAGCGATGAGCGACGCCGTGGATACAGTGGTGGACCCGGTCGTCTCGGTCCGCGGGCTGCGCAAGCGCTACGACGACCACGAGGCGGTCCGCGGGATCGACCTGGAGATCCGGCGCGGCGAGATCTTCGCCTTCCTCGGCCCCAACGGCGCCGGCAAGACGACGACGGTCGAAATCCTGGAGGGTTTTCGCCGGGCCAGCGCGGGCGAGGTCAAGGTGCTCGGTCACGACCCGTGGCGCGCGCCGGCGAGTTGGCGGGCGCGGATCGGGATCGTCCTCCAGGAATCCGAAGCCGAGCCCGGGCTGACCGTGCACGAGTGCCTGGAGCTGTACGCCGGCTACTACCCGGCGCCGCGTGAGGTCGATGAGACGCTGGCGCTGGTCGAGCTGACCGGCCAGGCCGATCAGCGCGCGACGGCGCTGTCGGGTGGCCAGCGCCGGCGCCTCGACGTGGCGCTCGCGCTGATCGGCGATCCCGAGCTGATCTTCCTGGACGAGCCGACGACCGGATTTGACCCGGCGGCGCGCCGAGCCGCATGGGAGGTCATCGGCGGCCTGCGCGAGCTCGGCAAGACCGTCTTCCTCACGACCCACTACATGGAGGAGGCCGAGCGGCTCGCGGATCGGATCGCCGTGATCTCGGCCGGCCAGATCGTCGCTGAGGGCACGCCGCAGACGCTCGCGGGCCGCCAGCTCCAGGCCGCCCGGATTGCCTTCACGCCGCCCGCCGCCGACCTGCCACCGAGCCTGGCCGACCGGGTCCAGCCCGCGGCCGGCGGGCGAGTGCTCTTGACCAGCGACACGGTCGCCGCCGACCTGCACCAGCTGGCGGGCTGGGTGCTCGAGCGCGGACTCGAGCTCGACGACCTCCAGGTCACCCGCCCGACGCTCGAGGACGTCTACCTCCAGCTCACCACCGATACCGACGATCCCACAAAGGAGTGACCCATGATCTGGCTGTTCAAGTTCCTCACCCGTAAGTGGCGCGAGTTCACCGCGCGGCGCACGCGAAAGAGCTAGCGCGATGGCGGACTCAGCGAAACCAGCCTCGCGAGGGCCAATCACCCTGTTGGCCCATCAAGCCCGCTACGAGCTGCTGACGGCCAGTCGCAATCCCCGCGCGCGGTTCTTCACGGTGTTCTTCCCGGTCCTGCTGCTCGTCATCTTCGCCGGCGTATTCCACGGCACCACCACCGTGGATGGAGTCCACGTGAAGCTCTCGCGCTACTTCTTCGCAGGAATCCTGGCCATGTCGATCGTGCTCGCCTCCTACGCCAACCTGGTGGTTGCGATCGCGACCCTGCGCGAGAGCGGCGTGCTCAAGCGACGCCGCGCCACCCCGGTGCCGGCCGCCGTGCTGATCGGCGCCCAGGCGGTGGCCGCCGTGGTGACGGTGGCGATCATGACCACGATCCTGCTCGTGATCGCCAGGCTGCTGTACGGGATCGACTTGGCACCCGGGGCGATCGCGGCGACCGCCTGCACCGCGGTCATCGGCGGGCTCGCGTTCGCGGCGATCGGCTATGCCGTGTCCGGGATGATCGGCTCTCCGGAGGCGGCCCAGCCGATCGTGCAGGCGACCACGATGCCGCTCTGGTTCCTCTCCGGTGTCCTGATCGCCACCCAGAACCTGAGTGCCCCGTTGCGGACGCTCGGGGAGGTCTTCCCAATCGAGCACCTCGCGGCCGGGCTGCACCTGGCGTCGGTCCACGCCACGTTCGCCGGGGCCATCTCGGTCACGAACCTGCTCATCCTGGCCGCTTGGGGCGCTGCCGCCGCGGCCTTCGCTGCTTGGCGGTTCAGTTGGCTGCCCAGCACTGCGGCTGCCTGAGCCCGTCTCGAAGCTCGGACCTGGCCGCGTACGCGAACGGGTGGTGGAAGACGTCGAGCGCCCGTTCACTGTCTGTGACCGGCAGCTCGAACGCCTCGCCCGTCTTGGTGTCTTCCACGGCGACCGAAACGCGATCCTCGTCTGTGTGCCACAGCAGCCGGACGTGGATGCCATCGCTGGTGCGGCTGTCGAGCTCGCGTGTCCCGGTGGGGCTCTCGGGTGGGAGCTGGTCCGGGTGGGCTGGGCCCTCATATCGGATGTGTGGATAGACCATGCTCGGAATCCTCTTGGTGGGTGACCGTATCTGTCTATACGACGAACGCGCGAGGTCGGTTTCGACTGCCGCGGGCAACTTTTTTCGACCGACGCGCTCGCGGAGCTTCCGCGAGGGCTGGAGGCGGCATCAGTCAGCGATCAGCGAGGCGCGCGACGGCCGGCGATCGCGAGGTCCGTCTCGATCCAGCGGCAGATCACATCCACGGCGTATGCCTGCTCACCGGCGGTGAGCTGGCGGCCCTTGGGGATCCCGTGCCAGCGCTCGAGGCACGTGCGACAGCAGGTCGCGGTCGCGTGCTGGGCCACGAACACCGGATGGCCGCGATACGGGGTCTGTTTGCCGTCGTTGTGCGGCTCGGCAGGAGCAAGTCGCTTGGCGAGCAGTTCGCCGGCATGCTCGCGAATGACCTGCATGCCGCGCAGCTCCACGGTCGCGGCGTCGCGACCGCGCAGGTGAAACCGCGCCCGGAAGGGCTGGCGCGCCAGCGCGCGCAGCGTCTGGTCGAGTGAGGCCGTCTCCGGCATTCCGGAGTCTCAGGGTAGGGGCGAGGTGACGGCGGCGCGGATCGCGTGAGCGAACTCGTCCGGTGCCTCGAGCGGGGCGAAGTGGCCGACGCCCGCGAGCGGCCTCACGGTGGCATCGGAGAAGAACTCTGACACCCGGTCGCCCCACTCTTGGGGAAACAGGGGATCGAACTCGGGCCAGAGCACCGTGGTGGGCACGACGATCGGCTCTGGTTGCGGGGCGCTCATCTCCGCGACGCTCCGGGCGATGGTGCCGGAGCCGGCGCGGTACCACGCGACCGACGCCGTGAACGCTCCGGGGGCCCCGTACAGGCCGACGAGGCGATCGAGCGCCGGGTCCGGGAGCTCAAACGACGGCCCCGACCAATGCGACCAGAAGTGCCGCAGATAGGCGCGAACGGCCGCCGGCTGCTCGTCGAGGATCTCCTCGATCAGGCTCAGCTGATGAAACGCCTGGTACCAGAACTCCTCCTGCGCCCTGGGCGTGAGGACGCGGTCGCCGACGCCGGGCACCGGCGGCGAGATGACGAGCGCGCGCACCCGATCCGGTGCTGTTCGAGCCAGGGCCTGCGCGACGCGGCTGCCGACGTCGTAGCCGGCGACCACCGCCGGACCCAGCTCCAGCTCCTCGATCAGTCCGACCACGCTGCGCACCTGTGCGTCGGCCGAGTACTGCTCGGCCGGATTGGCCGGGTGCTTGTCGGATTCACCGAAGCCGCGCAGATCGGGGTAGACCACCTCGGCGAAGTCGGTCAGGCGCGGAACCACGTCGCGGTAGTCGAGCCGATCGCCCGGCCAGCCGTGGAGCAGCACCACCGGGTCGCCCGACCCGGAACGGTCGTAGGCGAGTCGAAAGCCATCCACCGGGGACGAAGTCGCCATCGCTGGGCCGACAGCCTACGCAACTGGACTGCTCGGCTCGCCCGGATTAGGATCGCTCGTCGTTCACCGCTTTCCCGGAGGGGCCATGCCACAGGTCGATGTCGAGGGGCTGACGATCAACTACGACGTGCAGGGGGACGGCGCGCCGCTCCTGCTGATTCCCTACGTCGGCGCCGATCACGCCTGCTACGCGTTCCAGCTGCCGGCCTACACCGAGCACTTCACTTGCATCTCGGTCGACCTGCCCGGATCCGGGGAGAGCGATAAGCCGCCCGGTCCGCATTCGACCGAGACCTATGCCGATCAGCTCGCCGGCGTCCTCTCCGCGATCGGTGTCGAGCGCGCCCACGTGGCCGGCGTGTCGCTCGGGGCCGCGGTGGGGATGCACCTGGCCGCCCGGCATCCCGGCCGGGTCAAGACGCTCTCGCTGCACAGCGCCTGGCCCGCGACCGATGAGTACCTGCGCACCGTCCTCGGGCTGTGGCGTGCGCTCGCAGGTGCGCTTCCGACGGTCGCCGACGCGGTCATCGAGGGCATCTTCCCGTTCTGTTTCATGCCTGAGATGTACGTCGAGCGGCCGGAGTACGCGCAGGCGCTCGCGGATTTTGTGCGCAGTCGTCCGGCGCAGCCGCTGGAGGCGTTCATGGCCCAGACCGACGCCGTGCTCGCCCATGACGCCAGTTCGGCGCTGGCTCAGATCGACGCCCCGACATTGATTACGTTCGGGGCCCACGATCTGGTCACCTCGACGCGATTCGCCGAGCCCTTGACCGGCGGGATCGCCGACAGCGAGCTGGTTGTGTTCGACCACCTCTCGCATGCCGGCCTGCACGAGGATCCCGACGCTTTCAACGGCGCCACGGTCGAGTTCCTCTTGCGCCACCAGGTGTAGGTCCGCGGGGGGTAGGGCCCGCCCTATCGGACTCGGTCACAACCGCGGGCTCGGCAATCCTCGTTGGTCGAGTTCGCAGATATGACCCATATTTGTGCCTGAATCGGGATTCACCGCGGAGGGAAGGTCGAGTCCGAAGTTATGACCCGTGCCTCACGATCGCGCGCCTGGCCACGAAAAGACACGAGACCGGGCCGCGTCATGCGGCCCGGCCTCGAAAAGACGCCCGCAAGTAGGAAAGATCAGCTGCGGTGATGCGGCGTGGCGAGCAGACCGTCCGTGTTGCCGTTGGCGTCGGTGTAGAAGCCGACCAGCTGGCCCTTGTCGTTGACGCCGTTGATCGTCGTCGCCCCGACGCCGTTCGGGTCATCGACGGTCTGGAAGCCCCAGCGCGAGGTCCAGGTGAAGCCGTGCATGACGGCGCTCGAGCCGGTGCCGACCTGGTAGAAGCCGACGACCTCGTCGTTCTCGTTGATCCCGAGGGCCGTGGTCGAGCTCGACCCGGGGACGTTCAGGATGGTCACGTTGCCGTCGCGCTTGAGCAGGTAGCCGACCGTGTCGCCGTTCGCGTCCGTCCCGAACCCGGCGATGTCACCCTTATTGTTGATTCCCGCCGCGGTCGGGCCGGTGATCCCCGAGGGCGTCAGCTCGGTGTACGAGTTGCGGCGGATGTTGTAGCTGTAGGCGTGGTTGTTGCCGTTGGCATCGGTGTAGAACCCGACGGCGATGTCGTTGTCGTTGACACCCAGCAGCTGGTCAACCGGAGGGCTGGCCGGCATGTCGGTGGGGAAGTCGGCGTCAAGGAAGTAGCCGTGGAAGGAGACGAACGCGCGGTTGTCGTTCACCGGGGTGGCGCCCGTGTTGTTCATGGTCGACCAGAAGCCGACGGTCACACCGTGGTCGTTCAGGCCGGTGACCTGGGTCTGCACTGACTGAGGCCAGTTCTCGTTGTGATAACTGCCCTGACCGTAGGGAGCCGACAGTAGGTAGCCCTTGTTGGGATGCCCCGCCTGGCCGGAGCCGAAGTAACCGGCGATCAGGCCGTGGTCGTTGATCCCGAGCAGCTGGTTGAACGTGACATCGTTCTGGTTGTCGAGCGTCTCGAAGCTGTACTTGGCGGATCCGCCCTGATTCTGGGCGATGGCCGGGGCCGCGACTGCGCCGGCGCCCAGCACGGGAGCGGCGGCGAGGGCCACGCGGGCCCACTTGGCGGCGCGGCGACGGCGGTTGGACTTGGTTGCGGCCGCCGACGAGCGAGCAGGCGTGTTGGCATGCTTGGACATGGGGTTCTCCTTTTATGAGTTGAGGCTGAAAGAGGTCGCACTCGGCGGCGGAAGAAGTCGGTTGCTTGCACTTCTCCCGGCCCCCACGAGGTGCCCACATCCCAGTAAGACGCAGCCCCCGGCCGGCGCATTCCATTTCCCAGATGAGAAATTTTTCGTCGTTTGGGATGGAATAAGCCCCGCCCCGATTGCGTCTCTAGTAATCGTGTGGTACGCCCTCGGGCGAGCCCACAGGGCCCCGAAACGGCTCCTATGATCAGACTCGAAACGATGCGATTCAGGCAAACCCCCGAAGACCAGGAAGCGATAGAGATCACGCGTCTCGTCGATGAGCCCGGTGAACCCGCGCCCACGGCCGATCGGCCTGAGCTCCGCCGCCAAATCGAATCCGAGCGGCGCGTGGCCCGCGAGCTGCGCACCGAGGGCCCGGCGGTTCCGGATCGGCTCCTCAGCGCGATCGAGGCCAAGGTCCGCGAGGCTTACGGTCCCCAAACCGAAACCGAACGCCAAACCAAGCGCTCACGCACCGCACTAACCGGACGGGGACCAGCACTAGCGGCCGGCGGCCTCGCCGTCGTGGTCGCGGCGATCGTGATTGTGGCCATCGGAGCAGGCGGCGGCACGGCTAAGCCGAGCATCCCCGCCGCCGCCTCGCTGGCCTTCGCTCCCTCGACCGGCCCCGCGCCGGCGGTGCGGACCGCGACGCTGCTCGATACCTCCTACGGCGGCGTGACCTATCCGAACTACGCCAAGTTCAGCGTTCCGCCCAGCGGCCAGCGGACCGACCGGATCGGCGGCAGGCCCGCCCTGACCGTGTTCTACCGCCTGCCGAACGGCACGCGGCTGAGCTACACGGTGTTTTCCGGTCAGGCGGTCGCGTTGCCCTCGAGCGCGAGGACGGTCGTCTACGAAGGGGTGCCGCTGAAGGAGTTCTCGACCTCGTTCGGGGCTGTCGGTCGTCACGCTCGTGCGCCACGGGCGTACGTGCGTGCTCGCCGCGAAGACGAAGCCGGACGTCGTCCTTGGGCTCGCCGCCGCTCCGGTGCTCGAGCAGGCCCACGCCTAACCGCGGCCCGGCGAGTCAGCGCTGTAGCTCGAGCCGCGCGGCGATCTGCCCGCGCCCCCGGTGCAGGCGGCTCATGATCGTTCCCTCCCTCGTGCCCAGCGCCCGGGCGGCCTCGCGGTAGGACAGCCCCAGGATGTCGACCGCCACGAGCGCCTCCCGCAGCGGCTGGGTCAGCTCCTGGAGCGCCTCGTACATGGCCGCGCCCTCGATCGACTGCGCGATCGGATCGTTCGGCGCCTCGATCGCCTCGATCTCCTCGCCCGCCGGCGACGTCACCACACCCCGCTTGGCGCGGTGGGAGCTGATCCACGTGTTCCTCAGCACGCGCAGCAGGTACACGAGGTCCTCGTCCCGGCGCAGAAAGCGCGGCCGCTTCAGCACGCGCTCGAATGTGTCCTGGACGAGGTCCTCGGCGTCCTGGCGCGAGCCGGTCAGACCGTAGGCGGCCCGGTATAGCCGTGCGACGTGCGAGCCGAGAGACTCCGGGTTCGAGTCGGTGCACGACGTCATCCACAACATTGCGGAGTCTCACAAAAGCGGCGGCTGGAGGGGAGATCGGGCACGCCCATCCTTTGACACCCCGTTCACATTTTCCCTACCTCCGTTGGAGTAGTGTGCTGCCGCTCTGAGCGCGCTTCGCAGCTACGTGCCTGCGCGGGGCGTGCTCCGCGCGCGGTTGTCGCCGATCGACATCGGTGTGGTGGTCGCCGTGCTCGTGCTGCTCTATGTCGTGGTCCGGGTCGGCCACGGGGCGACGGCGTCGTTCTCGCCTCATGCGCTCCAGCACGTGAGCACCAACCCTGCGCAGCTTCCCTACGACGCGGTGCGCTCGCTGCTGCGGATGTTCGTCGCGCTGTTCTTCTCGTTCGCGTTCACGCTCATCTACGGCTACACAGCGGCGCGCAGCCGGCGCGCCGAGCGCGTCCTGGTGCCGATCCTCGACATCCTCCAGTCGGTCCCCGTCCTTGGCTTCCTCACGATCACGGTGACCGTGTTCGTGGGCATCTTCCCGCATTCAGAGCTCGGCCTCGAGTGGGCGGCGATCTTCGCGATCTTCACCGCTCAGGCGTGGAACATGACGTTCTCGTTCTACGCGTCGCTGAAGAGCCTGCCGCGCGAGCTCGACGAGCTCTCGCGTTCGCTGCGCCTGACCAAGTGGCAGCGGTTCTGGAAAATCGAGGTCCCAAACGGCGCGATCGGACTGGTTTGGAACGGGATGCTGAGCTTTGGGGGCGCGTGGTTTTTCCTGGTTGCCTCGGAGGCAATCACGCTCCACAACCGCACCTATTCACTACCCGGCGTCGGCTCGTACGTGGGGGCGGCGATCAGCAAGGGTGACCTCGGCGCGGTCGGGTTCGCGATCGGCGCGATGATCATCATGGTGATCGGAGTCAACTTCCTGTTCTGGCGTCCGCTGGTCGCGTGGTCGGAGCGGTTCCGCTATGAGACGACCGAGGCCAAGGAAGCGCCGCGCTCGGTCGTGCTCGGCATACTCGCGCGTTCGACGTGGCCGCGGACCGTGGGTCGCGCCTGGGGCCGCGTGGCCGAGCCGCTCGGGCGGGCGATGGGGATCCTGGGCCGCGACGGCGCGCCCGCGACGGTGGCGCCCGCCCGGCAACGCGCCGGGGACATCGTGTTCGGCGTCCTGGTCGCGGCGGCGATCGCGTTCGGCGCCTACGAGGGCCTGCACTACATCGCCACCGCGCCCGGGGCCGGACTCGACGAGATCCCGCATTGCTTCGCGCTTGGCGCCGCGACCTTCGCACGGGTCTGCGTGCTGCTTGTGTTCGCGACGCTGGTGTGGGTCCCGGTCGGCGTCCGGATCGGGCTGAACCCGCGGGTCGCGCGGCTCGCGCAGCCGATCGTTCAGGTGCTGGCCAGCTTTCCCGCGGACTTCGTGTTCCCGTTCGCCACGCTCGTCTTCATCGACCTCGGGATCAGCATCAACATCGGCGGTGTTCTGCCTCGACCAGCCCGTGGCCGAGTCGCTCACTAATTGATCCGGCTGCGCAACGAGGCTTTGAGCTCGTCGTCGCAGAACGCGGCGTCGATCGCGGTGAGTGTGATCTCGCGCAGGTCGTCGTCACTGAACCCGAGCTGCGAAGCGCACACCTCGTACTCGCCCTCGATGGTGGCGCCGAAGTAGGGAGGATCGTCGGAGCCGAGCGTGACGCGCACGCCGGCGGCGCGCAGTGCCGGCAGCGGGTGCTCCGCATACGACGGATACACGCCGAGGACGACGTTGCTCGTCGGGCAGCACTCGAGCACGGTCCCGCGCGCCTCGAGTTCGTACACCAAATCCAGATCCTCGATCGCGCGCACGCCGTGAGCGATCCGCGTGATCGGAAGCTCCAGGGCGGCGCGCACGCTGTCGGCCCCCGCCCACTCGCCGGCGTGGATCGTGCAGCCGAGGCCGGCGCCGGCGGCGATCTCGAACGGCTCGGCGAAGTCACCCGCCGGGAACCCGGCCTCGTCGCCCGCCATCGAGAAGCCAACCACATAGGGGTGGGGGCGATCGGCGGCGTGCCGGGCGACGCGGACCGCCTGCTCGACCCCGAAGTTCCGCACGGCCGAGATCAGGATGCGCCCCTCGATCCCCGTATCGCGCCGGGCGTCGTCGATCCCACGAGCGATTCCGGAAAGGTGCTCCTCCTCGCTCAGCCCGACGAGCGCGGCATGATCGGGAGACGCGGTCAGCTCAACGTAGATCGCGCCCCCCCGGGCGCATTGGCACAGGTACTCGTAGGTGATGTCGCGGTAGTCGTGGCCGGTCCGGATCACGCTGGCGGCCAGGTCGTAGGTGGCCAGAAAGTCGAGGAAGTCGCTGTAGCGGAAGCGTCCGTCGCCGCCGAGCAGGCGCTCGGGGAGCTCGACGCCGTTGCGCGCGGCAACCCGGCTCACCAGCTCGGGCGGGGCGGTCCCCTCGAGATGGACGTGGAGCTCGGCTTGAGGCACGGTCGACATGGGACCGAATGTCTATCTGATATGCCTGCGCAATGAGGATTCTCATCACCGGCAGCGCGGGGCATCTGGGCGAGGCGCTGATGCGCACGCTGCCCGGGCAGGGCCACGAGGTCATCGGCCTGGACATCCTGGCCTCGCCGCACACGAGTGTGGTCGGGTCGGTCGCCGATCGCGACACCGTGCGCCGCTCGGTAGCCGGCGTCGACGCGGTCGTGCACTGCGCGACGCTGCACAAGCCACACGTGGAGTCGCACACCCGCGCGAACTTCATCGAGACCAACATCGCCGGCACGCTCAACCTGCTCGAGGAGGCCGCGGCCGCGAACGTCAGCCGGTTCGTGTTCACGAGCACGACGAGCGCCTTCGGCCGGGCGCTCACACCGGCCCCGGGAGAGCCAGCGGCCTGGATCACCGAGGAGGTCGCTCCGGTACCCCGCAACATCTACGGCACGACCAAGTTGGCGGCCGAGGATCTGTGCGAGCTCGTCGCGCGCGAGAACCGCCTGCCCTGCCTGATCCTCCGCACCTCTCGGTTCTTCCCCGAGCCCGACGACCGCGACGACGTCCGCTGCGTCTACGAGGACCTCAACATCAAGGTCAACGAGCTGCTCTACCGACGCGTCGACGTCGAGGACATCGTGACCAGCGTCGAACTCGCCCTCGAGCGAGCGCCCGCGATCGGCTTCAGGCGCTACATCATCAGTGCGACCTCGCCGTTCACCCTCGACGACATGCCGGCGATCCGCACCGACCTGCCGTCGGTGGTCCGGCGGCTCTACCCCGATTTTGAGGAGATTTATTCCGCGCGCGGCTGGCGGATGTTTGACGCCATCGAGCGGACTTACGTCAATGGGCGGGCGCGCAGTGAGCTCAGCTGGGCGCCGCGCTACGACTTCCGCTTCGCCCTGGATCGCCTCGTGGCAGGCGACGATCCCCGCAGTCCGCTGGCCCGCACCATCGGCGCCAAGGGCTACCACGAGGTCTCGACCGGCGTCTACACCGTGCGCTGAGCCTCGATCACCGGGTCCGGGCTCGCGCCGACCGGCTCACCGATCACGCAGGCGGCGCGTACCGCCTTCGCCGCGCGCGCGGCACTGACCTCGTCGCGCGCGTGCACGAGCGCCAGCGGCCGCCCGCCCGGCTCGACGCGCTCACCGAGTGCGGCCACCTCGGTCAGGCCGACGCCGTGATCGACGGCGTCGTCCTCGCGAGCGCGGCCGCCGCCGAGGTTGACGATCGCGATCCCGACCGCGCGGACGTCGATCGCGGAGACCGTCCCGCGCGCGTCCGGCTCGATCGGCCGGATCACGGGCGAGTCGGGCAGGTACCGCGACGGAGCGTCGATCAGATCGACGGGGCCGCCCAGCTCGAGCACCATCGCGCCAAACCGCTCGGCCGCCGCGCCGCTCTCGAGCGCCCGCAGCGCAGCGGCGCGGGCCGTGGCCACGTCGCCGGCCAGCCCACCCAGCACGAGCACCTCGGCGCACAGCGCGAGCGTCACGTCGAGCAGCCGCTCGTCGCGCGCGGCGCCGGTCAGGTGGTCGATCGACTCCCGCACCTCGACCGCGTTGCCCGCCGCCCGCCCCAGCACCTGATTCATGTCGGTGAGCAGCGCCACCGTCGGCAGCCCGTTGCCGACCGCCACCTCGACGATCGCCTGTGCCAGCTCGCGCGCGCGATCTAGCTGCGGGAGCATCGCCCCCGAGCCGACCTTGACGTCCATGACCAGCGCATCGAGGCCCGCCGCGAGTTTCTTCGAAAGGATCGAGCCCACGATCAGGGGGATCGATTCGACGGTTCCGGTCGCATCGCGGATCGCGTAGAGCCGGCGGTCGGCGGGGGCCAGGCGGGCGGTTTGCCCGACGATCGCGCACCCGGTCTCGCTCACGACCTCCCGCAGGCGATCGCTCGACGGCCGCACGTCATAGCCGGGGATCGACTCGAGCTTGTCGAGCGTGCCCCCGGTGTGCCCGAGGCCGCGCCCCGAGATCATCGGGACGAACGCGCCGCACGCGGCGAGGATCGGCGCGAGCAGCAGGCTCACCTTGTCGCCGACCCCGCCCGTCGAGTGCTTGTCGAGGACCGGGCCGGACAGTCCGGCCTCGGTCCAGTCGAGCACGTCGCCCGAGCGCGTCATCGCCCCGGTCAGCGCGACCCGCTCGGCCGCGCTCATTCCGCGCCATACGATCGCCATCGCCAGCGCCCCAACCTGCGCGTCGGTGACGGTGCCGTCCGCGATTCCCGCCACGAGCTCTGTGACCTCCTCGGCCGACAGCTCCACGCCGTCGCGCTTTCTCCGGATCAGCTCGGCCGTCAGCATCGCGGGATGAACTCCTTCAGCAGCCGGGACAGCTCGGCGGCACCGGCGTGCGCCGCGCTCAGCGTCTGCTCGTGGGAGAGCGCCTCGTCGGTCATGCCCTCGGCGAGGTTGGTGATGACCGAGACCGCGACGACCCGCAGCCCGCAGTGGCGGGCCACGATCGTCTCCTGGACGGTTGACATGCCGACCGCGTCGGCGCCGAGCGTCCGGAAGGCGCGGATCTCGGCCGGCGTCTCGAAGCTCGGCCCCGTGACGGCGAGATACACACCCTCGGCGAGGTCCACCTGGGCGTCCCGGGCCGACTCACGGAGGGTCTGCAACAGAGCGGGGTCGTAGGCATCGCGCAGCGACGGGAAGCGCGGCCCGATCGAATCGTCGTTGGGTCCCATCAGCAGGTTCACGCCGGTCAGGTTGATGTGGTCGGTGATCGCCATCAGCGAGCCGGGCCCGACCTCGGGGCGCAGGGACCCGGCTGCGTTGGTGAGGACGAGAACCGACGCGCCGGCGGCCCGCAAGGCGCGAACGGGCGTCCGCACGGCCTCTGGGTCGCCCCCTTCGTAAAGATGGCCCCGGCCCTGGAGCACCGCCACCGGGACCCCCCCGATCGAGCCGATCACGGCCTTGCCGGCGTGGCCCTCGACGCTCGGGCGGGGAAAGCCCGGGAGCTCCGCGTAGCCCACGACCACCGGTTCCTCGACCGCGTCGGCCACCGCGCCCAACCCCGACCCGAGCACGATGCCCACGCGCGGTTGCCCGAGGTTCACGCTTCGAGCGCCTCGCGGTCGAATGCTCCCGGCAGCAGCTCCCCCAAGGTCGTCGTCGTCGGTCCGAGGTACACCGGGGTCGAAGCGTCGCCGAACTCGGACAGCCGCTGCCGGCATCCGCCGCACGGCGGGCAGATCTCGAGGCGTTCGGCGACCACCGCCACGGCGGTGATCGCCGTCTCGCCGGCGGTCACGAGTGCGCCGAGCGCGGACGCCTCGGCGCATTGCCCCTGCGGGTAGGCGACGTTCTCGACGTTGGCGCCGGCGTAGATCGCGCCGCTGGGCGCCCGGACTGCGGCCCCCACCCTGAACTGCGAGTACGGCGCATACGCGTTCTCCATGGCCGCCCGAGCCGCCCGCACAAGCGCTTGCGGGCCATCGAGGAGCAGGTCGGCGTATCCGGCCGATATGAGCGCGGCGTCCTCGATCCCGAGCTCGGCCCGCAGTCGCGCGACCTTGCCCCGCGCCGTCTCGGCGTCGCCGGCATCAGGCAGCACCGCCTCGAACTCCACAAAGCTGCCGAGCCCGTCGACCTCGTCGAGGTGGATCCGCACTCCGTCCCACAGAAACAGCCGCCGGCGCTTGGACACGACGACCGTCGTCCCCACGGCTGCGTCGAGCGCCTCGGCCACGGCGGCCGGCTCGGAGACCGGTGCCAGCACGTATGCGCTCTCGGTGGCCTCGGGGTGGTCGCGCCGCCTGTAGGCGATCAGCTCGGCGGCGGACTCGTCGGTGCGGAGCTTGAGGCGTCCCCGCCGGGCCAAAAAGTAGGTGTCAGTCTGGCGCAGCTCGCCGCGGTCCGTGGCGCCCAGGGCCAGGCAGCGCGCCACGGTGGCCTGAGGGTCGGGATCGACGGCTTTGAGCTCGACGTTCACATTTTTCATGGGTGCGCGAGACTATCGCGCTATGTCCCAGACCCAGACGCTGCGACTGGTCGAACATCCCGTGCTGGCGGATCGGCTGTCGGTGCTGCGCGACCGCGAAACGGCCCACGGCGACTTCCGCCAGGCTCTGTTCGAGGCTGCCGCGATCATGGCCGTCGAGGTCGCCCGCGAGCTTCCGGTAAAGGAGGTCGATATCGAGACCCCCCTCGAGCCGACGAAGGGCCTGCGCCTGCGCGACGAGGTCGCGGTCGTACCCGTCCTGCGGGCCGGCCTCGGGATGGTCGAGGGCTTCTTGCGACTGGTACCCGATGCGCGCGTCGGACACGTCGGCATCTACCGCGACGAGGAGGAGCACGTGCCGGTCGGCTACTACGAGCGCCTACCGCCCGGTCTCCCGGACGCCCGCGTGTACGTCCTCGACCCGATGCTCGCCACCGGCGGAAGCGCGGTCCACGCGCTGAACCACCTCAAGCGCGCAGGCGCCAAGCACCTCGAGCTCGTTTGCCTGGTCGCCGCCCCGCAGGGAATCGAGGCCGTTGCAGCCGAGCACCCGGACGTCAGGATCTGGACCGCGGCGGTCGACCGCGAGCTCGACGAGAACGCCTACATCCGCCCCGGGTTGGGCGACGCCGGCGACCGGGTGTTCGGCACGGCGTGATCGGCGAGCTGGTCGAGGAGCGACTCCGCGTCCCGCTCGACCAGCAACGTCTTGAAGAGCGCCTCGCGCAGGAAGCGCTCGTTGACCGCGTGCGTAAGGAATGCCAGTAGCGGCCGCCAGTAGTCCGCCACATCGAGCAGGCCGATTGGCTTGCGGTGCAGACCGAGCTGCCTCCAGGTGAAGAGCTCGAACAGCTCATCGAGGGTGCCGGTGCCACCCGGCATCGCGATCACCCCGTCGGACAACTCGGCCATCAGCGCCTTGCGCTCGTGCATCGTCTCGACGACGTGCAGCTTGGTCAGGCCGGCGTGGGCGACCTCGAGCTCGACAAGCCGTGTGGGGATGACGCCGATCGCCGTCCCGCCCGCCCCGAGCACGCTGTCGGCGAGCGCTCCCATCAGACCCACGCTCGCGCCACCGTAGACGAGCTCGAGCTCGCGCTCGGCCAGCAGCCGGCCCAGCTCCTCGGCTCCGGCCACATACTCGGGCCGAGCACCCGGGCTCGAGCCACAGAAGACAAGGACGCGTTTCATCGGCACGAGCGTAGTAGCCTCGCATCGTGATCAGACGTTTGCCCCACGTGGACCGAGTCGGCATCGAGGAGCGTGCCGCGGAGCTCGGCAAGCGCTCGATCAAGACCAGCGCCAAGCAGCAGGGCATCCGCCTCGCGGTGTCGATGGTCGACCTGACGACGCTCGAGGGCGCCGACACTCCCGGCAAGGTTCGGCACCTGTGCGCCAAGGGCGTGTGCCCGGCCCCGACGATGCCAGAGATCCCCTCCGTGGCTGCCATCTGCGTCTACCCATCGCTCGTGGCCACGGCGAAAGAGGCGCTGAACGGCAGCGGCGTGAAGACGGCATCGGTGGCCACCGGCTTCCCCGCGGGCCAGGTGTCGCTCGAGGCCAAACTGCGCGACACCGAGGATGCGGTCGCCGCTGGCGCCGATGAGATCGACATGGTGATCTCGCGCGAGGCGTTTCTCGCCGGCGACGACACCCGCGTGCAACACGAGATCGTCGCGATCAAGGAGCGCTGCGGCGACGCACACCTCAAGGTGATCCTGGAGACGGCCGAGCTCGGCTCCTACGACCACGTGCGTCACGCCTCGATGCTGGCGATGGAGGCGGGCGCCGACTTCATCAAGACCTCGACCGGGAAGGCCGCTGCCGGCGCCACCCCGGGTGTGTGCCTGGTCATGCTCGAGGCGATCCGCGACTACGCCGACCGCACAGGCCGGATCGTCGGCTTCAAGGCCGCCGGCGGCGTGTCGACGAGCAAGGCGGCGCTCCACCGTCTGGTGCTGGTCAAGGAGACGCTCGGCGATGAGTGGCTGACGCCCGATCGCATCCGGATCGGCGCGTCGTCCGTCCTCAATGATCTCCTTATGCAGTACGCCAAGACCGAGACCGGTCGCTACGGCCGGGCCGAGGACTTCTCCAAGGAATGAGCTCCTCCGTAGAGACGCGAACCAGCATCGTCTGGGACTACGCCCCGGCACCGGAATCCGCCGACCACATCCGGCTGCGCGACCGCTACGGCCTGTTCATCGACGGTGATTTCAGGGACCCGGCGGATGGCTCGTACGTGCCGACGATCAACCCCGCCACGGAGGAGTCGATAGCCGAGGTGGCCTACGGGGGCCCGGACGACGTGACCGCGGCCGTCGAAGCAGCGCGCGCCGCCGCGCCGAAGTGGGCCGCGCTGAGGGACCGCGAGCGCGCCAAGTACCTGTTCCGGATCGCCCGCCTGATCCAGGAGCGCTCGCGCGAGCTCGCGGTGGTCGAGACGATGGACGGCGGCAAGCCGCTCCGGGAGTCGCGCGATGTCGACATCCCGCTCGCGGCCGCGCACTTCTTCCACTACGCCGGCTGGGCCGACAAGCTGCGCTATGGCGTCAACGCCAGGGAAGTCAGACCGCTGGGCGTCGTCGGCCAGATCGTGCCCTGGAACTTCCCGCTGCTGATGGCGGCGTGGAAGCTGGCGCCGGCGCTGGCGTGTGGGAACGTCGCGATCCTCAAGCCGGCGGAGACGACGCCGCTGACCGCGCTGCTGCTGGCCGAGATCTGCCAGGAGGCGGAGCTGCCACCCGGCGTCGTAGCCATCCTCACGGGCAATGGGGACACCGGCGCGGCCCTCGTGCGCGAACCAAACATCAACAAGATCGCCTTCACGGGCTCGACCGCGGTTGGTCGTGACATCCAGGCCGCGCTCGCGGGCCAAGCGGTCAGGCTGACGCTCGAGCTCGGCGGCAAGTCGGCGAACATCGTGTTCGAGGACGCCGCGCTCGATCAGGCCGTCGAGGGCATCGTCAACGGCATCTTCTTCAACCAGGGCCACGTTTGCTGCGCCGGCTCGCGGCTGCTCATCCAGGAGAGCGTGCGCGACGAGGTGATCGCCAAGCTGTGGCAGCGGATGCGCCGCCTTCGCGTCGGCGACCCGCTCGATAAGAACACCGACGTCGGCGCGATCAACTCGGCCGAGCAGCTCTCGCGCATCGAAGCGCTGGTCGCGGCCGGCGAGGAGGAGGGGGCGAGCCGGCGCTCGATCGAGTGCGAGCTGCCCGACCGCGGCTATTGGTTCGCGCCCACGCTGTTCACGGACGTCTCACCTGCGCACCGGATCGCGGTCGAAGAGATCTTCGGGCCGGTGGTGTCGGTGCTCACCTTCCGCACCCAGGCCGAGGCGATCGAGAAGGCCAACAACTCCCGCTACGGGCTCGCGGCCGGGATCTGGACCGACAAAGGGGCCAAGGCGTTCGAGGTGGCCGGTGCGCTCCAAGCCGGGGTCGTGTGGCAGAACACCTACAACCACTTCGACCCGACCGCTGCGTTCGGCGGGTACAAGGAGTCCGGGTTCGGGCGCGAGGGCGGCCCCGCCGGGCTGCGGCCGTACCTCGAGGTCGTGCGGTGAGCGACCGCCTGGCCGTCCGCAAGACGTACAAGCTGTATATCGGCGGCGCGTTCGTGCGCTCCGAGTCCGGACGCTATGACGAATCCGACGGGTTCAATTTCCCTCGGGGCTCGCGCAAGGACGTACGCGACGCGGTCGCCGCCGCTCGCAAGGCGGCCAAGCCCTGGGCCGCCCGGACCGCGTACAACCGGGGCCAGATCCTGTACCGCGCCGCCGAGGCACTCGAGTCGCGGGCGGCAGTCATGGGCGTCCCGCGCGAGGAAGTCAACGCGTCCGTGGACGTGCTGCTCCATTACGCCGGCTGGACCGACAAGCTGCCCGCCGTGCTCGGCGGCGTCAACCCGGTCGCCGCGCCGTTTCTCTCCTTCTCGCTGCCAGAGCCGACCGGCGTGGTCGGGATCGTCGCGCCGGACGAACCGGCGCTGCTCGGGCTGGTGGGCGAGCTCGCACCTGTGCTCGCCGCCGGCAACGTCGCCGTCGCGGTCCTGTCCGAGGCCGAGCCGCTTCCCGGGCTCGATCTGGCCGAGGCGCTGGGTGTCTCCGACGTCCCGGGCGGAGTGGTGAACCTGCTGTCAGGACGACGCGACGAGTTGGCAAAGGCCCTCGGAGCCCACCGCGATCTGAACGCGATCGTCGACGCGGCCGGCGACGCCGAACTATCGGCCGAGCTCGACCGGCTCGCCGCCGAGACGATCAAGCGCGTCCGCCACGGTGGCGCGGTGACGAGTTACGACGACGCCGTCGACGATGCGCTCGAGCGGCTCGAGTCAGTAACCGAGCTCAAGACCGCGTGGCACCCGGTGGGTGCCTGAGCAGCAACGACTTCGATCGCGCGTCCGGGTCGACCTGAAGTGCTCCTTCGAGGCGGAGGATGCGTCGGAGGATGGCGAGCGAGGAGGCGTAGGTCGAGTCCATCCCGTAGTAGCTGAGCCCGCGCGCGCCGAGCGTGCGCGCCTGCGTGTACGGTGTGTCTGAGGCGTAGTGGATGATCCCGAGGTCGATCGGGAGCTTTGAGAAGTTGACCGCCTCGCCGACCGGATGGCGGTCGGCGTCGGCAATCTCATAGACGGCCGCGCAGTACGGGCCGGTCTCCATCTCGACCACGGTGAACGCCTCGCGGTAGTAGAAGTCGAGGTAGGAGCGATTCTGGAGGAAGGTGCTCTTGACGGTGACCGCCCGCTGGTTGTCGAGACCGCTGCCGAAGCGCAGGTCGGCAGCGAGGTCATCGACGCCGAACGCGTTGTCGAGCCAGTACGTGGAGCCGGTGTGCTCGTCGTGGACGACGTTCGAGATCATCACGTCGCCGACGTCGGCGTTCAGCGTGGCCGCCTTGCCCAGTACGTAGACGCCGCGCAGCGCACTGCGGTCGACCGCGACCTCGCGCAGGATGTTGTAGGCGGCGACGCCGAGCGGATAGTCGATGTTGACGATCACCGCGCCGGTGGCGGCCAGGGCATCGAAGTCGACCTCGCCCACCCGAGGATCGAGCGCGCGCGGATCGAGCTTGGCGAGCGGGATCACCTGGGCCGGCACCCGGAGCGCGGTCTTGCTGCGCAGGTGGGTGACGCCCTTCTCGCGCTCGGCCGCGCGGCGCTCGCGGGCGGCTTGCGCACCTCCGGCGTCGAAGTAGAGCCGCGCGACGAAGTACATGAAGTTCTCCCACGAGCCCTCGCTGCGGCCCTCGCCGAAGGCGGTCAGCTCCTGACGCAGGATGTCGTCGGGGGAGCTGCTCGACGAAGGCCACCAGCTCCGGCTCGCGCTCGCGCGCGATGCCGGTGACGATGTTGACCAAGCTGTGGGAGTTCGAGCTGACGAAGTAGAGGGGACGCTCGGTGAGACCCTCGATCGCGAGCTCGGCGCTGACCGGCGTCCACCAGCGCCGGGTCAGTCGCGCGTAGCCGGTGTTGGTGCCGCCGAGCATGCGCACCCGCAGCGCCATCCGCCGCTCGCCGATCAGGCGCATGCGCTCGCCGAACCTCTCACCCCAAGCCTCGAGCAGGCGGGCCCAGTCCTCGGGGCTCCCACCAAGCTCGCGCGCGCACTCCTCGGGCGGGACGTCGGGCGAGCCCGCCGGCGGCCATCCCGCGGCGCGCTGGCGGATGCGGATCTTGTTCCACTCGATCTGGAACGCGACGAGCGTCGGCACCAGGTCGTCGACGTCCGAGGAGCTGGCCAGCAGCACCGCGAGCGTCCCGCCGCCGCTGTCGTACCAGCGGCGCCGGCGGGCGGGGGCCTCCGCCTCCTGCCAGCTTTCGACCGGGATGCCGCTCGCGCTCAGCTGCTCGACATCCTGGCCCATGACTACGAGCTGCGCCCCTGCGATCCCGTCGGGCAGGCGGCGCACCGCGTAGAGGAAGGCGCCGAGGTCGAGCTCCTCGCTGGCGGCGAGCGGATGCAGGCTCGAGCCCATCGCCATGTGCGAGGGCTCGAGTACGCGCAGCTGGGTCTCGCCGCTCGAGCGCAGCAGCGTCGTATACGTGCGCACGTACAGCTCGACCTCGTCGCTCAGGCGAACCTCGCCGTCGGCGAAGCTCGTCAGGGCTAGCCGGGCGACCGCCACGCGCCTCCGCTATTCCCTCACGTACGGAACGCCGTCCGCGGCCGGTGGTCGCGAGCGGCCCACGAGCCCGGCGACTGCGACCAGGGTCAGGACGTACGGCAGCGCCTCAAACAGCGTGCCGAGCGTCTGGTTAACGCCGGAGACCCGGTCGGACATGGCGTTTCCGAATGCGAACAGCAGGCACGCCCACAGGGTGCCCCAGGGTCTCCACTTGCCAAAGATCATCGCGGCCAGCGCGATGAAGCCGCGACCGTTGGTCATGTCGTTGCTGAACGATCCCACGAAGCCGACCGAGAGGTAGGCGCCGCCGAGCGCCGCGAGCACACCGGACGCGATCACGGCCAAGTACCTGATCCGCACCACCGACACACCCACGGTATCGGCGGCCCGCGGTTTCTCGCCCACGGACCGCAGCCGCAGGCCTCCGCGCGTCCGGAAGAGGAAGAACGTGAGCGCGGGCACGAGCGCGATGCCGATCCACGTCATCAGGTTCGCGTCGCCGAACGCGACCCCGAAGAACCCGACGTGCTGGATCAGCGGGATCTTGACGTTGGGGATCATCGAGATGTTCAGCGGCGTGCCATTGGGGCCGTAGTGGTACTCGAGGAAGTAGCCGGTGATCCCGAGGGCCAGGAAGTTGATCCCGAACCCGCTGACGATCTGGTTGGCGCGCAGGTGGATCGAGAAGAACGCGTGCACCAGCGCCAGCAGCCCCCCGGCGACCGCGGCGACAACCAGGCCCCAGACCCACGAGCCGAGGACGTCGGCGCCATAGACGCCCCAGAAGCACCCCATCAGCATCATGCCTTCGAGGCCGACGTTGATCACGCCGCTGGACTCTGAGATCACGCCACCGAGTGCCGCGAGCAGCAGCGGCGTCGCGTAACGCAGCGTCGCCGCCACCAGCGCCGACCACGTGAACACCGACTCGAGCGTCGAGACCGCCGAATTCGCCGACGCGGCGGCACCTGCGACGGCGAACAGCGCGACCACGATCGCCTCGGATCCGAGCTTGCGCTCGCCGCCGGCGATCGACCATGCGCCGGCCAGCACCGACAAGACTGCGAGCACGATCGACGGCGCCATGCCGCGAACCTCGATCGGGGGGATCGTGATCACCCAGGCGATCGCGCCGAGGACGATGCCGGCGATGCCAATCTGCTTCGGCGACACGGCTCGTGTCGGCGTCACGGCGATGGTGCCCACACTCATCAGGCAGCACCGTCCTTGCTCACACCGGCTTGCTCAGAGGGCTTGCGCCTGAACGCGACACCGATCTTCCGGCCACCCTTCAGCAGCCGAAGCGTGATCACGTCGGTGGAGACGAGCAGGATGATGATCCCCTCGATCATGAACGTCAGGTACTCGACCAGCGTTGGATCGATGCTCAGGTGGATGTTGCGATCCGAGGTGCCGGTGAGGAGTGCTCCGAACAGCACCGCGGCGGCGACTGTGCCGCCGGCGGTGTTCCGACCGAGCAGCGCCACCGCGATCCCGTAGAAGCCGATCTGCGAGACCTCGAAGTCGTTCGTGAACCAATTGAACTTCCAGCCGAGGGTGTCCAGCGCGGCCGCGACGCCGGCGAACGCGCCGCAGATCAGCATGACGCGGATCCAGTTGCGGCCGACGTTGATCCCCGCGTAGCGTGCCGCCTCCGGATTGAAACCAACCGCGCGCGTCTCGTAGCCCAGCCGCGTGCGGTTGATCAGCAGGGCGAAGACGACGGCTAGCACGAGCGCGATGAAGATCCCGATGTCGAGCCCCTGGAGTGATGCGCTGCCCCAGAAGACCGGCAGCTTCGCGCCGGCGACGACGTTGTTGGATACCGGTGTCGACGGCATATGCGAGTCGTGCAGCGGCCCCCCGAGCTGGAAGCAGTAGACGGCGAGCCAGATCGCGATCCAGTTGAGCATGATCGTCGAGATCACCTCGTTGGCCCCCGAGGTCGCCTTGAGTAGCCCGGCGATCCCGGCCCACACACCCCCGGCCAGGGCCGCGGCGACGATCGCGAACACGATGTGGAGTAGCGCCGGCATCCCTGCGAACGACGAGCCGACCCAAACCGCGACGATCGCCCCGACGGTGTACTGGCCCTGGCCGCCGATGTTGAACAGGCCGGCGCGGAACGCGAACGCGACCGCGAGCCCGACCAGGATCAGCGGTGTGGCCTGCAGAAGCGTCTGCTGGAGGTTGCCGGCCGCGGTCGCGCGCTCGGACCCGGTGACCCATGGAAACACCCAGTTGAGGCCGGTCCCGTTGAAGATCGACTGGTAGGTCGAGAGCGGGTTGTGGCCTGTCGCGAGCACGATCAGCCCGCCGGCGATGAACGCGATCACCGTCGTCAGGATCGGCACCACGACGCCGCTGGCGCCCCGTCGGAAGGCGGTCAGAGCCGCCGGGGAGGTGGCGGCGGCGCCCTGGCTCTCGTCGGCCTCTGCTTGGAGTTCTTCTTCAAGCAGAGTCACGAAGCCACCTCGGCCGGCTGCTTCGTACCACCGGTCATCGCGATGCCAAGCTTCTCCTCGCTCGCCTCAGGCGGGAACTCGGCGACGATCTTACCCTCGTAGATGACAAGGATCCGGTCGGCCAGCGCCCTCACCTCCTCGTACTCGAGCGAGACGAGCAGCACCGCGCTGCCCTTGTCGCGCTCGGCGATCAACCGGCCGTGCACGAACTCGATTGCACCGATGTCGAGGCCGCGGGTCGGCTGGTGGGCGACCAGCACCTTGGGGTTGGATGCGATCTCGCGCGCGACGCAGACCTTCTGCTGGTTGCCGCCCGAGAGCGACGCCGCGTACGAGTCCGGTCCGCCGCCCCGGACATCGAATTCCTTCAGGAGTCGTTTCGCGAGGTCCTTCCAGTAACCGAGGCGAAGCCAGCCACGGGCACTGAACACGGGCTTGCGGTACTCGCGCAGCGCCAGGTTCTCAGTCAGCGTGAACGGGAGCACCAGCCCCCTGAGCTGACGGTCCTCGGCGATGTGGGCGACGCCGGCGTCGGTCGCCGCTCGCACGCCCTTGCCGGCGATCTGGAGACCGTCGATCGCCACCGTGCCCGCCTCGGGCGCGCGCATGCCGGTGATCGCATCGACCAGCTCCTGCTGGCCGTTCCCGTCGACGCCCGCAAGCGCGACGATCTCACCCTTACGCACGGCGAGCGAGAGCCCCGAGACCTTTTCGAGCTCACGTTCGTCGCGGACGTACAGGTCGACGACCTCGAGCAGCGGCCCCTCGGGCTTCGCGGGGGTTTTGCTGACCGCCAGCATCACGTCGCGCCCGACGACCAAGCGCGCGAGGCTGAGCTCGGTTGCGCCTTCGCGCGGCACGGTGTCGATCCTTTTGCCGCGCCTCAGCACCGTGATTCGATCGGCGACCTCGAGCACCTCGCCGAGTTTGTGGCTGATGAACACGATCGCGGTCCCATCCTGCTTGAGGCGGTTCAGGACGCCGGTGAGCTCCCTCACCTCCTGCGTGGTAAGCACGGCCGTCGGCTCATCGAGCACAAGGATCCGGGCGTTGCGATAGAGCGCCTTGAGGATCTCGACCCGTTGCTGGGCGCCGACCGTGATGTCCTCGATCGTGGCGTTGGGGTCGACGGCGAGGCCGTAGCGGTCCGAGAGCTCCCTGACCCGGGCTCGCGCCGCCTTCAAATCGAGCCTGCCGCCGGTCTGGGTCGGCTCCTGACCGAGCACGATGTTCTCAGCCACGGTCATCACGGGCACCAGCATGAAGTGCTGGTGGACCATGCCGATCCCGAGGTTGATCGCGGCCGACGGTGAGGAGATCTCGACGGGCTGGCCGTCGATCAGGATCTCGCCCTCGTCGGGTTTGTACAGGCCGTACAGGACCGACATCAGCGTCGACTTGCCGGCGCCGTTCTCGCCGAGCAGCGCGTGCACCTCTCCGGGGACCACGTCGAAGTCGACTCGGTCGTTGGCGACGACCGAGCCGAACTTCTTCGTGATTCCCTTCAGCTCGAGGGCCGGAGGGGTTGACCGCGACATGGCGGGATTGGTCTGGCTACGGGACCAGGAGGGTGGTCGGAGGCTTGATCTGCCCCGATTTCATCTCGGCGATGATGTTGTTGATCTGCGACGTCCACTGTGTGCCGGCGGGACCGATCTTTCCGATCCCGACGCCGCCGTTCTGGATGTTCTCCTGCAGGTTGCTCGAGAACTGGCCGGCCTGCAGGTTCTTGATCGCGGTGAACACGCCCGTGTCGACCATCTTCTCTGCCGAGGTCAGCACGAGGCTGGGTGCGAGGTAGCTCTGGTCGGCATCGACGCCGATCACCTGGGTCTTCGTCTGGACGCCCGCCGAGATCACGCCGAGCCCGCAGGCGCCGGCGACCTGAAAGACGACCTTCGAGCCCGCATTGATCTGGTTGAGCGCGAGCTCCTTGCACGAGGACTCATCCGTGAAGTTCTGCGAGTACGCGTTCAACAGCTTGGCCGACGGGTCGGCCGCCTTGACGCCGGCCTGGAAGCCGGCGATGTACAGCGTCACCGGCGGGATGCTCTGCCCGCCCACGGTCGAGGCCGTCGTGTAGTGGTGCTCCTTCAGGTAGAGGCCGCTGAGGTAACCGGCTGGGTAGCCGGCCTCCTGCTCGGCGAAGTCGATCCCCTCGATGTTCTTAGCCGTGTCCGGAGCCGTGGCGCCAGGACTGTCGATGATCGCGAAGTGCACGTTCGGGTACTTCGTCGCGACCGTCTCGAGCGGTTGCGCCATCAGGAAGCCGACCGCGATCACGAGCTTGTTGCCGGCGGCCGCCAGCTGAGTGAGGTTCGGGATGTAGTCGGCGCCTGAGTTCGACTGCAGCACCGTGCCCTTGACTCCGAGCTGAGACTCGGCCTGGAGCAGGCCCTCGTAGGACAGATGGTTGAAGCCGTGGTCGTTGAGCCCGCCGATGTCGGTCACCAGGCCGACCTTGAAGCCCGAGCCGCTCGAGGCCGCCGCCGTTGTGCTGCTCGACGCGGCGGAGCCGCCGCTGCTCGCGGTGGTGCTTGAAGTGGTACTGCTGCTACTGCTGCTCCCGCACGCGGCCAGCCCCAGGGCCAGCGTCGCGACGCCGAGAGCGACAAGGCTGCGAAGCCTGATCCTCCCCGTCACTGCATCTCCTTTCCCAAGGTACGAATGGGCAACCATAACCGCTGCGCGGGACGGCGGGGACGTGGCCTAACGTGCGCTTCACGATGTCCACGATCGTGCGCGCCCAGGTGGCACACACTCCCTGCAATCCGTTCGTTTCTGAGGACGCACTGGAGACGTTCCCGGACGGGGCGGTGGCGTTCGATGCCGGCCGGATTGGGGCTTGCGGAGCTTTTGCCGAGGTTCGTGCTCGCTATCCGGACGCTTCGGTCGTCGATGAGCGCGACGCCGTTCTGCTCCCCGGATTCGTCGACTGCCACGTGCATTTCCCTCAGATCAGGGTGATCGGGGCACTCGGGCTCGAGCTCCTGGACTGGCTTCGGTCCGTGGCGCTGCCCGAGGAGGCGCGGCTGGCTGACGTTGGGTATGCGGCTGCGGTCGCGGAGGAGTTCGTCGGGGGTCTGGTTCGGAACGGGACCACGACGGCCTTGGTGTTCGGGTCGCATTTCGCTTCGGCTCAAGAGGCGTTGTTCTCGTGCGCTTCGGCGGCCGGACTACGGGTCGCAAGCGGGCTGGTGGTGTCCGATCGGGGCCTGCGGCCCGAGCTGCAGGTGCCCGCAGATTTGGCTCTCGAATCGAGCCGGGAGCTGATCAGGCGCTGGCACGGCCGGGGTCTGGTCCGCTACGCCGTCAGTCCCCGCTTCTCGCTGTCATGCTCGGAGGAGCTGCTGTCGGCGTGCGGGGAGCTGGCGCGCGAGGCTTCTGGGGTGCTCGTGACCAGCCACCTGAACGAGACGCCAGGCGAGATCGAGTCGGTCGCCGCGCTGTTTCCCTGGGCGCGCGACTACTTGGAGACGTACGAGCGGTACGGGTTGGTTTCGGCTCGTTCGGTCTTCGCCCACGACGTCCACGTCGGTGACGGCGAGCTCGCCCGGCTCGCCGCTTCCGGAGCCGCGGTTTGCCATTGCCCGTCGAGCAACGCCTTCCTCGGGAGCGGGTCGTTCCCGTTTCGCCGCCACCTCGAGGCTGGGGTGCGGGTGGCGCTCGGCACCGACGTCGGGGCCGGCACCGGGCTGAGCATGCTGGCCGAGGGGCTGATGGCCTACAACGTGCAGATGCTTGCCGGTCCCGAGTTGGGCGTTCGGCTGGGCCCGGCGCATCTGCTGTGGCTGGCGACCGCCGCGGGGGCCTTGGCCCTCGGATTGTCTGACGAGATCGGCGACCTGTCGGCCGGGAAGAGCGCGGATTTCGTGCTCTTGAGGCCGCCGGCTGGAAGCACGCTCTCCGGGGTTCTAGCGAGGTGTGGATCGGTGCAGGAGAAGGTGGGGGCGCTGTTCACCCTCGCGCGCGAGGAGTCGATCGCTGAGGTCCGGGTGGCCGGAAGGGTGCTGGGGTGATGCGACGGGCAGCGGTCGTGGTGCTCGACGCGTGCGGGGTGGGGGAGCTTCCCGACGCGGCGGCCTACGGGGACGCGGGCTCGAACACGCTCACGCACCTGGCCGAGCAGGTCGGAGGACTTAGGCTGCCGACGCTTTCGCGGCTCGGTCTGGGTTCGATCGAGCCCATCTTGGGCGTGCCACCGGCGGTCGGTCCGGCGGTCTACGGTCGGCTCCGTCCCCTCGGGCCGGGCAAGGAGTCGACGACCGGGCACTGGGAGCTGATGGGGGTCGTTCCTGCTCAGGCGCTGCCGACGTATCCGGGCGGCTTCCCGTCGGACGTGGTGCGCGCGCTCGAGGACGCTACCGGTCTGCGGTTCTGCTGCAACCGCCCGTTTTCCGGCACCGAGGTGATCGAGGCGTTCGGGCCGCACCATCTGGAGACTGGGGAGGTGATTCTTTACACCTCCGCCGACTCGGTGCTCCAGATCGCCGCCCACGTCGACGTCCTGGCTGAGCCGGACCTGTATGCGGCGTGTTTTTCGGCGCGTGCCGTGATGACGGGCGAGAACGCCGTGGGCCGCGTCATCGCCCGGCCGTTCGAGGGTGTCCCTGGAGCGTTCCGGCGTCGCGAAGGCCGGCGGGACTACTCCGTGCCACCGCCCAGCCGGTCCTACCTGCAGGAGCTTCGGGACGCCGGTGCACCCGTGCACGGCGTCGGAAAGATCCACGACCTGTTCGCGGGCGTCGGGGTCGACGTCAAGCACGCCGCCGCCACAAACGCTCAGGGCATCGCCGCGACACATCGGCTTCTGCGCGAGCTGGAATCGGGGTTGATCTTCGTGAACCTGGTCGAGACCGACCAGGTGTACGGCCACCGGCACGATGTGTCCGGGTTCCATGAGGCCCTGATGCGCATCGACGAAGCGGTCGCGGAGTGGCTTTCGGTGTTGCGCGACGACGATCTCCTGATCCTGACCGCGGACCACGGCGTCGACCCGACGGCGTCCCACACCGACCACACGCGCGAGTACGCGCCGCTCCTGGCCGTGTTTGCCGGGGGCGAGGGGCGGCGTCACGATGGGGTTCTGGCCGACGTGGGGGCGAGCGCGTTGAAGTGGATCACGGGCCGGACCGCGCCAGGCCTTCCCGGCGAGCCGTTCGTCGATTGCCTCGCCGGCGGACGATGAGGGCCCGATGCGTGAGTCGGCCTCCGCGAGTTGGTCGACCGTGAGCTCACGCCGACGACGGATCTGGATGGTCTGAGCAACGCTCATCCTCCGGTGCCGGATCGCCGGCCGCTGTCGAGATGGTGCGCGCGATCAAGCGCGTCCTCGATCCCCAAGGGATCCTCAACCCCGGGAAGATCCTGCCCTAGCCGGCGAACCGCACCCATCAGCGTGCGGATCGGCTGGGTCGTATCAGCGGACTCGGCGCGCTTCGGGCGGTGAGTCCCGATTCAGACACATATCCGGGTCCTAACTGCGAACTCGGCGCTCGCCGATCGTCGAGTCCGTACTTATGCCCCGTCGGCAGCGGGCCATCGGCGACGGCGTGGCGGCGTAGCCAGCCGCTGAGCCGCCGGTGAGCCGGCATTGCACGCGGCACAAGACGGTGTTGCCGGATCGGACTTTCCGACCGTGCAGTGCGCTGCGACGCTGCTTCTCGCAAACGGAGTAACGAGGAGCGGACATGCACACAGTGGCCTCACCCGACGCAAGCACGATCGCGTATGACCGATGCGGGGACGGGCCGGTGGTCATCCTGGTCAACGGAGCGCTCGGCGACCGCAAGCTCGACCGGCGCTTCAAGCTCATGAGCGGGCTCGCGCAGCTGCTCGCCCCCGACTACACGGTCATCAACTACGACCGGCGCGGCCGCGGAGACAGCACGGAGGCGGGACCGTTCGCGGTGGAGCGCGAGATCGAGGACATCGCCGCCCTGATCTCGGCGCTCGGCGACAGCGCTTCGCTGTTTGGCTTCTCGTCCGGCGGCGCGCTCGCGCTGCGCGCCGCCGGCGCCGGCATCGGCGTCGACTGGGTCGCGGTGTACGAGCCGCCGTTCATGGTCGAGCGGACCGAGCGGCTACCACCGGCCGACTACAGACGGCACGTGGACGAGCTGCTCGCGGCCGGTGACCGCAGCGGCGCCGTCGCGTACTTCAACCGCGCCGCGATCGGCATCCCGGCGGCGGCCGTCGCGTTGATGCGGCTGATGCCGATGTGGAAGGAGATGGCCGCCAACGCGCACACACTGCCCTATGACTGGGCCGCGCTCGGCGAGCACAACATGCAGGGAGACCCACTTGAGCCATCCGAGTGGGCGTCGGTCACGATGCCGGCGCTGGTGGTGCACGGCGAAAGGAGTGCGGCGGGTCTTCAGAAGGCGTCGCGGGCCTTGGCCGGGGTGCTTCCGAATGCACGACTGGAGGTGTTGCAGGGCGTGAGCCATCGGCTGAGGGTCAAGGCCCTGGCTCCTGTACTCGCCGAGTTTTTTGCCGGAGATGGTGAGAACGTCCGGCGGGGCTACGGTTCTACGACCGCGGTCCAGCGCTGAGCTTGAAGGAGGAGTGACAGTGACCATCAATCCGGCACTCGCCGAGCTTCAGCCCTTCGTCGGGCAATGGCATACGGAGCTCTACAACGCCTCATTTCTGCCCGATGTCGACACCCGCGCGACCGGTTCGATGCTGGTTGAGTGGATCGAGGACGGCTCGGCGCTCATCATGCGCCAGGGCGATTTCACCCGACCGCCGGCGGCCACGTGGATCATCGGACGTGACGAGAGCGAGTCGGCGTATTTGGTGCTCTACTTCGACGATCGTGGTGTGTCGCGGATCTACCGGATGAGCCTTGACGACTCACAATGGAAGATGTGGCGACACGCTCCAGAGTTCACTCAGCGTTTTACCGCCCGGCTCGAGCCTGGCGTGACTAACTAGTCACGCCACCAGTCGCGCTGACCCTCCACATCTTCGCGCGGATTCTCGCCGAGATTGGGCGCACCGAAGACGAGGATCTCGAGGCCCTCCGGCCCGCCCTCGTAGCCTCGCCATGTGCCGGGGGGGACGCGCACCACGTCCCACTCTTTGACCTCGACGATCTGTTCGTCGAGCTTCATCCGCCCGCTCCCGCGCACAATCACGTACAGCTCCTCCTGCTCCTTATGTGTGTGGCCGTACGGGAAGCGATAGCGCGGCGGGACGCGCTGATAGCTAAGACCGCACTGCTGGAGCTCGAGCGCCTTGCTCGCGTGGCGGAACTCGAGGTCGGGCGCGCCGTCGAAGTTGGATCCCAGATCCTCCAGATCCTGCTTGAGATTCGTCAGCGTGAACGGCATGGCGCGATCCTACCGTTCAACCAGCTGGCCCTAGGCGTCGCGGATGAACGCGCCGGCTGCATCCATGGCGTCCGCCGCCTCGGGGAGGAAGGACCAGAATAGGTGGAACGCGTGCGCGTCGATCGGGAACAGCCTGAGCCTGGCGTCGACACCGTGATCGCGGGCCCGAGCGGCCAGACGGCGTGAATCGGTCAATCGAGCGTCGCCGGTGGCGGTCTGGATCAGCATCGGCGGCAGCCCGCTCAGGTCGGCCGCCAGCGGGTCGAGGATTGGATCCCGCGGCGGGTGATCGCCTAGATACATGGCCGCGCAGCGACGGGCGGCGTCCAGATTGAACACCTGCGGGCCGGCGGCCGGGTCTTCCCGGGCCGGCTGCAGGTCGACCCAGGGGCAGAACAGGACGAGCTTGGCGGGGATCGGCTCATGCTGGGCCTTCAGCGTGAGCAGCAGGGAGAGCGCGATGCTGGCGCCAGTGGCATCTGCGGACAGCGTGAGTCGCTCGGGCGGCACGCCGCGCGCGAGCAGCCAGCGGTACGCGGCCAGGGAATCCTCGAGCCCCTCCGGGAGCGGATTTTCCGGCGCCAGGCGAAACTCGGGCAGCAGGACCCCGGTCTGGGCGGACAGCGCGAGCGCGCCTCCATGCGGGCGATAGCCGTACGCCGAGGCCGTCACGAACGCTCCGCCATGGAGGTGCAGGACCGTCGCCTCCGTGATCCCGGGCGGCGTCACCAGCAACGACGGCGTCCCGCCCGCGATCACCGGCCGCACCTCGGTGCCCGCCGGCTGAGCGATTCGGCTGTGCATGGCCTCCGACGCGGCACGCGCGTCGTCGAGCAGCGGCTCGACGCCGTAGAGCCCCTCCTGCGGCTTCCACACCCTGGCGACTCGGCCGAGCAACTCGCCGCCGAGCGCCATCGCGGTGCTCACCGCCTCATCGACGTCGACCAGCAGCCTCCGGGCCCGGTCCAGCAGCGCGTCGCCCACGACTGTGAGCTCGACCCGATGGGTGGAGCGCCGCAGGAGCTCGGTTCCAATCAGCTGTTCGAGCCCGCGAATCTGGCGACTGAGCGCGGGCGCCGACACGTACAGCCGATCCGCGGCGCGCGCGAAGCTGAGCTCCTCGGCGACGGCGACGAACGCCCGAAGGTGGCGCAGCTCGATCCCGTCGCGCGCTCCCGGAAATGGGAGCGCGGGCTGTGTCGGTTCGTTGTCACTCATGACTCACCGCGTGTGATCTCAGTTCCCTACCAGGGAATCCGCTCGCGGCGGTAGAAGAAGCCATCCGTCGGGCCATCGTCCGGGAGCGTGGCGAGCCACACGGCTGTGTCCGCCCCCTCCTCGACGGTAACCGGTGCTCCCGCCCCGCCCATGCGTGTCGCGACCCAGCCGGGTGACACCGAGTTCACCTTGACCGCCGGACCGGCCTCGGCGGCGATCATCCGCGTTAGCACGTTGAGTCCAGCCTTGGCCAAGCCATAGGCGCCGGCCTCAGGGGGAGACTCGGCGAAGTGCGCATAGCCGGTCGACACGTTGACGACGCGCCCCCATCCGCGCTCCCGCATCGCCGGGACGAACTGACGGCAGGTGCGCCACGCGCCGATCAGGTTGACCTGAAGCGCCTCGGTCAGCCGCTCTTCGTCGATCGCCAGCAGCGGTGTCGTGGTGTACAGCCCCGCGTTGTTGACCAGAACGTCGATCCGGACGCGGTCCTGCGCCAGACGCCTCTCGCACGCCTCGACGCTGGCGGGGTCGGTCACGTCGAGCTGCTCGGCCCGCACCTCGCCGGGTATCTCGCGGGCCGCCTGCTCTCCCAGATTCGGCTCGCGAGCGCCGATGACGACGGTCATGCCGCCGGCCGCGAGCTGGCGGGCGATCTCGCGGCCGATGCCGCGGTTGGCGCCGGTGATGAGAGCTGTACGCGCGGGCATCCCGTCAGCGTAGGGACCCGCACGGCCGGAGTCCTGTGCCCTATCGTGCGGTCATGCCGGATCCATTCGAGCTCGAGCGGTTCGTGGCCGCCCAGGACCAGGGCGGCACCTACGACGCCGCGGTGGCGGAACTGCGCACGGGTCGCAAGCGCAGCCATTGGATGTGGTTCGTGTTCCCGCAGATCGCCGGCCTGGGCCAGAGCCCGATCTCCCAGCGCTACGCGATCTCGTCTTTGGCGGAAGCTCGGGCGTACCTCGCCCACCCGGTGCTGGGTCGGCGCCTGATCGAGTGCGCGAGCATCATCGCCGGGCTCCGAGGCTCGACCGCGCAGGACATCTTCGGCGGCATCGACGCGATGAAGCTGCGCTCCTCGATGACCCTGTTCGCGCGGGCCGACCCCGGGCGTGTGGTGTTCCGCGAGGTGCTCGAGGCGTATTACGGTGGCGTGCCCGACGAGGCCACCGAGAGGCTGCTCGGCGAGACCGGCACGGGCCGAACGGCCGTGTAGCCGCGGGGTCGCGGCCCCGGCGCCATGCATAACTTGCCAATCGGGCGCGAACTCGGGGACCGTGGCATCTGGCGCATGCACCACGTGCACTCAAGGCCACGACCGGCCGGAGCGGGATGAAATGGCAGGTTATGCACGTGATCACGGAGTGACGACCTCCGAGCTCCGACCTCCGACGTCCGACCTCCGACCTCCGACGTCCGGCAGGCTTCCGGCCCCCGGTGCACTCCTCACAGTCCGGCCTTGATCGCGGCGTCCTCGGGCGCGGCTGGATCGCCGGCGGCGCACACGCCGTAGTTGGTGGGCGTCTTACCCGACTCGTCGGCGGCCAGGCGGCCGTTCTCGGCCTGCCAGAGCGGGGAGCGGGGACCGGCGACGAGGACGTTGGCGTCGATCGCGCGCTGGATCGAGCCCTCGTTCAGCTTGGCGTTGCCGATCTCGGTGGAGGTAGCCACCCCGAAGTGCCCCTCCCAGCACGCCCAGGGCGCCTTGGCGATGTCGACCAACGGTGTGGTCTGCCAGCGGAAGGCGTACCGGCCCGACCCGCAGATGATCCAGTCGGCGACGCGGCCGCGGATGGCTCCCAGCGCGGGGGCGAAGCGCAGGCTCTCCCGGCACTGAGCGGGATAGCTGGGATGTCCGCCGAACGCGGCCTGGATGACCACGTGTCCCTGATCGAACGTGAGCTGGGGGCTGTTCCACGGGTAATACTGACCCTCGTTGCTGTGGCGCGCGGTGTACACCCACAGCGGCTGCCTGGTCTTGGCGTCGAGCAGGATCGTGATGTGCTCCCAGTCACCCTGGTGCAGGTCGGTGTTGACGAGGTCAGCTGCCTCCGGGTCATCGTTCATCAGTGACACGTTGTAAACCGTCGGGTAATAGTTGTACTGGTAGAAGAACCAGTATTGGAGCGCGATGAACCTTCCCGTGATGGCCGTATCCGGCGCCGGCCAGGTCGCGGGGTTCGTGTTCTGGGCGTAGTAGAAGTAGATCTGGGCGGTCATCCATGGATCCAGCAGACCCGGATTCGCCAGCCGCTGGCGCAGCGTCGGGAGTTGTCCGGTGAACCCGGGCTGACCGCGCAGAAAGGCGTCGAGCTGCGCCCCGGCCGTGTCCGTCAGCGCCGGCGAGACCGGATACTCGAGGAAGTCATTCGCGCCGCTTGGCGCGGCCAGATCGGCCATCGTCGGGGCGGGTCGGGCGACCTTCGGCGGGCACGACTGAGTCGGCAGGTGCTGCAGGCAGGTCACCTGGCCGCTCGCGCCCCGGTCGGCGAGCAGCGCCCCCACCGATACCGGCCAGAACGGGTCGGCCGTCGTCACGAGCAGCGTTGGCTGGTAGCGCTTGGCGAGCGCGGCGATCCCCGGGCTCGTCTGCTCGATCGGAGGCTCGCCGTCGATCGCCCGGCCGCCCGGCGGCGCCGGACCGGCGATCACGTCGGAGCCGAGCTGTGGGTCCAAATAGCCGACGCTCGAGGTCGGTGGCGGATCACCGGCGCAGGTCGGCTCGACCGCACGCACCTCCGGCCGGATCCACGCGGGCGTGCTCGCATCGATGCCGAAAGCGTGCAGGAGGACCGACGGCAGGGACGGACGGAGACCCGAGTCGACCACGAACGGCGCCGTGCTCGTGTTCACCCACTCGATCGAGGCGGACGGGATGACCGACACCCCCACGTTGATCGACGTCGCGTCGGCGAGCGGCGTGCACGAGGCCAGATACAGGCCGTTGCTGGTACGCGCGATATAGCCGCCGACGCGGACCCCGGATGGTGTGGTGACCGCCGTCCGCGAGAAGGTGACCGGCGGTTGGCCGTAATAGGCGATCCCAACGAGCGCGTAGACGGTCAGCAGCAGCCAGGGCAGCGGCGAGAGCGCGAACGAGAGATGCCTCGGGTGCCCGCTCGCGAGCACACCCTGGTTCCGCGAACTGCGCGCGCGCCCGTAGGCCCGCCCCAGCGTCGCGACCCCGGCCCAGGTGAAGAGGAGCACGCCGGTCGGCGCGTCGGACACGAGCGCCACGACAACGACGACGGCCCACAGCACGGCGTGGAAGAACCGGCTGCCCCACACGGGCCCCAGCCAGGCGAGCACCAGGGACAGGACGCCGGTCACGAGCGCCCAGGGGGCGAGCAGATCCCACCACGGACCCGGCGGGAACGCCTGGTCGATCGGCGACTTCAACACCCGAGCCGCAGCCAGGCCGAACGTCGCGGCGATCACGCCGACGTCGAACCCGGCGATGATCCTCACGTAGGTGTCGCCGACCGGCGCGGGCTGCAGATCGGGCGGCGGGCTCGAGCTGAACGCCAGCGCCTGCTTGACGCTGCCATGGCGGAAGATGCGCTGGTGTCGCTTGGCCGCCTCGACACGACCATGCTTGATCACGCTGTGCCACTCGGGCGCGCGGTGTGTCCAGGTCCAGGCGTGCACCGCCCAGGCGACAGCGCACATCGCACCGAACACGATCGCCATCACCACCACCAGACGCAGCCCGGCCAGGAACACCACCTGATTGGCCGTCACCGGCAGCGACGCGTCGACCGGGAGGTGGGCGGCCGACAGGCGCACCCAGGTGATGACCCACCCGATTACGTAGACGTAAGCCGCCGCGATGATCAGGACGACGAGCAGCTCGATGAGCTCGAGCCAGTCCGCCGGGCGGCCCGCGTCGTCGACCGAGGCGGGCGGCGTGTCGGGACCGGGTGACTGCGTCGTCACGGCGTGAAGCGCTGAGACGAGATCCCGACTCGGTCGGTGAACGGGCTGTCGAATACGCCGCTCGAATTCAACTGCCGGTGAACGTCCAGCCAGTCTTGGTAGCGCGGATACATGGTGTCCAGCGGGTTACCGCCAGCGGTCAGCGTGTTGACCTGACCCCAGTGGGGCCGTCCTCCGAGCTTGTTCAGCGCCTGCTCATAGGCCGCGTTCAGCTCATAGCCGCCGTCAGAGCGGCTGAGCTGGATGAGCTCGATCATCATCGTGTCGCGCCCGTTCATCATCGACATATAGGCGTTCGAGGCCTTGACGAACCGGAACGAGATCGGGGAGCTCTGGAACTCGTCGCCGAGCCGCCGACGCTCCGCCGCGACGGCGATGATCGCGTCGGCCGCTTCGATGTGGCGGCCGTCCATCGGCACACCGATCTCCGAGGAGTAGGCCGGAAGCAGGTTCGCGGTGCCGATGTTCAGCACCTTGCAAGAGACGTTGTCGTACTCCTTCTTGATCAGCGCACGTATCGCGCTCTCCATCATCCAGGGCGAGAGGTTCGGCCTGACGTCGACGATCAGATTGAGGATGTCGGGCGTCAGCGGGAAGGCGGAGGCCGCCTCGACCGCCCAGTTACGCGTGCGCTTATCGAGTGGCTTGTGCGATGGGTTTGTCGTGATGTTGCGTGTGGTCACCAGGCACGGGTACGCGTGCTTGAGGTGATACGGGCTGAACAGGACCTCGTAGTGCCGGTTTTGTCGCAGCACATCGCCCGCGATCAGTTCCGCCCGTACCTGCTCCCAGGTGCGGAATGTGCGTACCTCGCGCAGGTAGTACCTGGAGCGGACCTCGAGCGTGACATTGCAGATGACTCCCATGCACCCCACCCCGACCACGGCCGCGTCGAACCAGTGGTCGTCCTGGATCAGGGTCCGGGCCTCGCCGTGTGCGCGCTGGTAGGCCTCGCGATCGGTCGGGCCTTCCGAGGGCTCGATCCGGTACACGGCGCCGCCGGCGGCAACGATGTCCATCGAGCGGACGAAGTCGTTGAGCGGCCCGAACTCCAGGCCGGAGCCATGCGTCGACGTCGAGATCACCCCGGCCACGGTCTGATGGTCATAGCCGCCCATGTTCAGGAGGCCGAGCCCTCGGCCGTCGAGGTAACTGTTCAGCTCGCGGATGCGGATGCCCGCCTGCGTCTGTACCAGGTCCCGGCCCCGCCACTCCTCGCGCAGGTAATCCGGTCCCGCGGCGATCGGCTGAGCCATGCCGGTCGCCTGAAGCAGGAAGCCTCGCGTCAGGGCGACGTCCGACCACGAGTGCCCCGACCCGACCGCCCGCGCGGTGACACCTGCGGCCTCGGCCTCGCGGACGATCTCACTGACCTGTTCGACGCTCGTCGGCGTGTAGATGCGCAGCGGGTCGATCTGCTGGTTGCCCAGGTGATTCTTCCAGGTGCGTCGAAGCGCGAAGCCGGGCTGCGCGCTCATCTACGGTCCTCGGTCGGCCAGCAGGTGCTCGACGCCCCGCTCCGCCAGCGCCGCGATCGTCTTCGAGGGGTTGACGCCTAGCGCGGTCGGGACGATCGAGCCGTCGAGCACGTACAGCCCTTCGTAGCCGTGCACGCGCCCGCGATCGTCGGTGACCCCGGCCGCAGGATCGTCGGACATCGGGCACCCGCCGAGCGGGTGGACGGTGATGAACTTGCTGAGCGGTCCGGCGTCGGGCGCGTAGAAACAACGCGCCTGCGCCGCGTCGGCCAGCTTGGCGGCAACGTCCCCCATGTCGCTGAACAGCTTGGCGCTGTCTGACCGCTGCCAGCGGATATCGAAGCGGTGAAACAGTGGCGTCAGGTACATCTGCCCGTCGGCGGCGTCCCGGCCGATCATCAGGAACACGAGCGAGTCGCCGATCGGCTCCTCGTGCAGCTTTACGTTGCGGTGAGTGACGTGGGTATCGGTCAGGCCGATCTTGGTCGCCAGGTTCTTGGCGCGCAGGACGACCCGACCCCAACCGGTGAGCCCCCTGATGCCGCGGACGATCTCGAGCACGAACCCGAAGTTCTCGGGCAGTCCGCCGTCGGCGACCATGAACCCGAACTCGTCGGTGTAGTCGAGCCGGCTCGTCATCGAGGGTCCGTACTCCGTATGCGCGCCGGCGACGCCGGGGGCCTTGGGATCGAGCGCGAGCGCCAGGGCGTCGCCGTTGCCGGAGAAGCGGCTGCCGAGCGCCGGCGAGAGCCGGCGCAGCCGACCGCGGTTCGTGAGCAGCAAGCGGCTCGAGCCGAGCGTGCCGGCGGCTAGGACGACCACAGGCGCCTCCACGCTCCCGTTCACCCGGTATTGCAGGTCGCGGAACCCGATCCGCCACCGTCCACCGCCTCGCTCAGGGAGATCGATGCGCTGCACCTCGGTCAGTGGGTAGACCTCGGCCTTGTGGGCTTCGGCGCGGGCGATGTAGGTGATGTCCACCGTGTTCTTGGCCAGCACCGGACAGCCGAGGTCGCACCGTCCGAGGTTCTGACAGCCCTGCTGGAACACGTCGCTGAACGGATGGCGGCGGTCCTCGCCGAAATGCACCGCCAGCGGCAGTCGCGTGGCCGTGCGGCCGGCGCGTTGGCCCATCGCGTCGAACGCCCGAACCTTGGGCAGTTCGGGCGTCGCCGGGGTTTCGCGCGGCTCGAGCGCCTCCTCGGTGCGGTCGTAGTACCGGTCGAGCTCCGCCCTCGTGATGGCACCCGGCCACGGGGCCTGTTCGAACACCGACGCGGGCGCTCTCAGCTGTACGTTGGCGTAGACGAGCGATCCGCCTCCGACCCCGACGCCGGTGATCACCGACAGGTCTTTCATCAGCCGCAGGTCGAGCATTCCGCCGGGATTGAGCTCGGGATGCCAGAAGGCCAGCGGCGCCTGCTCGGGCCGGGCGGGGAAGTCGCCGGGGCCGAACCGCCGGCCGCGCTCGAGCACGCACACGCGCAGCCCTTGCTCCGCCATCCGGCAGGCCGTCACGCCGCCGCCGAACCCGGAGCCTACGACTACCACGTCGTACGCGCTCTCCACGACCCCGTCCTTTTTCAGATGCCCTCGGCCCGCACGCTATCCCCTCGCCTGGGGAGCACCCAGAATCGCAGAACTTGCGCAGCTTCGGTGAACGAAACATCCCATAGTGGACGCCGCCGGCATCGAGGCTGCGAAACGCCCTCCCAGCGGCGGGGTGCTGCCCGCACGCGAGCGACCGGCAATCCACCCTTATTTAGATGCCGAGAATCGTGAGCAGTTTCTGACCGACAGCCACCGAGCGCCGCTCGACCGAGGCGTCAAAGCGGCTCAAGAGGCGGTCGATTCCCTTGACCGCTCCGCGCTGACCCGGCGTCGCGAGCCGCTGAAGGATGGTCAGGAACGTCGTGCCGTCCTGCGCGGCCACGGAAGCCCGGTGCGCGAACTTCCGCACCCACACCAGCGTGCGATGCGGCGCGTGACGCCCGTGCGAGGCGGCAAGCGCCCGCCCGTCGGAGCACAGATTGCTCGGGGTGAGGTGAAGGAGGCTGCCCTCGGCGGAGAGGTAGCGCCTGATCGCCGTCTTCGTCCCGGTCCCGGACCATTGCAGTCGGCCGAGGGTCGAGGTCAGCTGCGCGAGCGCCGGCTGGGCCAGCGGATAGGCGACGGCGTCGAGATCGCCGCCCGCCTCAATGCCGAATGTCACCAGGGCACTCTGGCTGAACGTGCCCGGCCGGGCGTGCTTCAGGGCTCGGAGCACGTGCGGGCACTGGCTTGAGATCGAAGTCAGATATGCGTCGTCCGCGCTGCCCCAGGCGGGTCCGATCGACAGGAGGTTCTGCAGATAAGCGTGGTAGGCATGCAGAGCGACGCCGTCAGATCGGGAGTCCAGACGTGTCGCGTCCGCCGCCGCCGGCCACAGGGCCAAAGACGCCACCGCGATGGCCAGCGCCCATCGAATCGAGATCCGCACGCCCCTGAGCATTCCCACGACCCCGCCCGGCTACGCACCTTCCCGGATCGTGACCTGCACGGCGTCGCGGACCGCGGCCGCCGTAACCGTCGCGGCGACCGTCCCGATAACGGTGAGCGACCAGGTGGCTTGAGGCCCTGATGACGTCGGTGGCTCAGTGTGGGCGGGGGGACCGGAGAGGCAGAACACGACGTCGCCGTCCACCGGCGTGAACACGGGATCGACCGCGCGCGCAATGCCGGCGCCGGCCATCCGCGCGAGGATCGCGCACCGGCGCTTGTCAAGCCAGGCGTCGGTGCAGATGCACACCAGGGTGGTATTTCCAGTGGTTTGCTCGGGGATGGCGTCCCGCCACTCGGGAAGCTCGGGCATATCGGGAACCTGGGCGGCGGTGCGTACCGGGTTGCCGTGCTCGTCGTGCGGCGAGCCGAGCAGCGTTCCGTCGGCCGCGACAACGTCGCCGAACGCGTTGGCCACCGCAATCGCGGCCACGATCGTGCCATCGGCGAGCGCTGTCGCCGCATAGCCGACCCCGGCGCGGGTGGCGCGCTCGCGCCCGAGTAGCTTGCCCACCGCCGTGCCCGCCCCGGCACCTACCGGGCCGCGCTCGGGCACGCCGGCCGTGGCCGCCTCGCAGGCGGCGTAGCCACCGTCAGGCCCCGGGCGTCGCGCCGCCTCGCCCGCGAGCAGGTCGAACACGACCGCGGTGGGCACGAGCGGAACCGCGGCGGCGGGTGTGGGATGCCCGAGTCCGCGTTCCTCACACCAGCGCACGACGCCGTCGGCTGCGGCGAGGCCGAATGCGCTGCCGCCGGTGAGCAGCACCGCGGTCGGTCCTTCTGCGTTGGCCAGTGGCGAGAGCGTCTCGAGCTCGCGCGTACCCGTGCCGCCGCCGCGCACGTCGACGCTGCCCCGCGTACCGGGCGGTGGCAGCACGACCGTGCACCCGGTGCGGGCGTCGGGGTCGGTCCAGTGGCCGACGCGGAACCCGGCGGGAAGGGGCGTCGGCTCGCTCACGCTGTGGTTACAGCTGGCACTCGGGGCACCAGTAGGTGGTCCGGCCGCCGACCCGGCCGCGCGACAGCAGGTGGCCGTCGCGGGGACACACGCCGTCCTGCCGGCGGGCTTGGATGAACTCGCCGGTGTGCGCACCGCCCTTGCGGATGGCGGAGCGGACGGCGGCACGCAGCTCGCGCCGCAGCCGGTCGAGGTCGTCGGTCGACAGATCCGCGGTGCTGCGCAGCGGCGAGATGCGCGCCTGCCACAGGATTTGATCGGCCAGCAGGTTGCCAATGCCGGAGATCGCGTTCTGGTTGAGAAAGCGGGCCTTGATCGGCGTGCGGCCGGCGCCGATCAGGCGGCGGAAGTCGTCTCGGCCGACCTCGGCGGCGTCCTGCCCCACGTGCGAGAAGTCCGGGTTCAGCACCGCGCGGCCGAGGCGGCGCTTGTCGCGCAACACGAGCCGGCCGCCGTCGGCGAACTCGAGCGTGAAGCGGTCCCAGCGCGTGGTTTCCTCGGGATCGACCAGGATCCGGCCGGCCATGCCCAGGTGCAGGCCAAGCGCGGGACCGTCGTCCGTCTCGAGCCACATGAACTTGCCGCGCCGGTGCGCCGTGGCCAAGGTGTGGCCGGTCAAGGCACTGGCGAGTTCGCCTGGGACGTGCGGGCGGCAGACGTAGGAATCGTGATCGTCCACGGCGATGATTCGTCGGCCGAGGGCGGACTCCAGCGTCTGGCGGGCGCGCTCGACTTCGGGTAGCTCGGGCATAGACTCAGCGTAGTGAGCGACGCGCCGTGGGAGTTCTCCCCGCTCACGCCGACCGCGCCTGCGTCGCGACGGACGAGGATGACCGGGTCGACGTCACCTGTACGGCGAGCAGCTGTGCCCGCCACCGGGCCAGCTGAACCCGCTGGCACTCCGGACATGTGCCGACGTGGCGAGAGTGGCCGCACGTCGTAGGCGAGCGCGAGCCATGTGATCGAGACTCTTGCTGTACGGGGGCTATCTCGATCATCGACGGCCACCACACTCCGCCAACTGGGACATGACGCCCCGACTTTCCAACAACCGCCGAAGGCGGTCGAGCGCACGCTGTCGGGTCGGCCCGACGCTCCCGATCGGAATGCCGAGGGCGGCAGCGATCTCGCTATAGCGGAGACTCGGCTCCGCAGTAAGCAGACGCAAAAGCGCCTGGTCCTTCGCGGACAACTGCGAGAAGACACGCCGGATCGCCTCGTCCCGCTCCGTCTGGAGCAACGACTCGCCGGGCTCCGGGGCGAGCGATTCCTGCTCGCCGACGTCATCACCGATCGGAACCTCCCGCTTGTTGGCGTTCAGGATCCGCAGACACTCGTGGCGGGCGGTTGTTGCGAGCCAACATCCGACTCTCGCGGGGTTGTGGAGCCGGTCGAGGCGCTCGACCAACCGAAGCCACGTGACCTGCACGACGTCGGCGCCGTCCGCGTCACCCAGCCGGTACGCGCGGACAGTGGCCCAAATCAATCCGCTGAATTGGTCGACGAGAGCATCCCAACTGGCTTTGTCGCCGGCTCCAGCCGCCAACACCAGCGTCGTTATTTCCCCGTCTGATAGTCGTCGCGGGGAGCGCAACTTGCTTCGTGTCGTACCACTCATCGGGGTTCTCCTCGACGTTGCCGATGCGCGACAAGGTGAACCAAGCCGGTTTAGGCTCGGCTGTAAGTCGGTAAAAGCGCCAACCGGCACGGGGTGGGCTGGTGGTAGGCTGCGAGCGACCCGCGTCTAGCTAGGGGCTCCAAGAGTTATGCGCTTCCGGATCCTTGGGCCGTTCGAGGTGGCCGACGATCAGGGTCGCCAGATTGCGTTGGCGGGGGTCAAGCAGCGGGCGGTGCTGGCGATCCTGCTGTTGCACGCCGGCGAGGTCGTCGCCGTCGATCGCTTGATCGACGAGCTCTGGGGGGAACGGGCGCCGGCGACCGCGGCCAAGACCATCCAGGTCTACATCTCGAATCTGCGAAAGGCGCTCGGTCGGGACTCGGTGATTACGCGTGCTCCCGGCTACTCGATTGAGGTGGGCGGATCCGATTTCGACCTCCGGCGGTTCGAGACACTCGTCACAGAGGCAAGGACGGCGCCGCCCGAGCTCGCGGCCAGGTTGCTTCGCGATGCGCTGCGGCTCTGGCGTGGCCCTCCCCTCGCCGAGTTCACATACGACTCGTTCGCGCAGCCAGAGATCAAGCGGTTGGGCGAGCTTCGTATGGAGGCGCTAGAACAGCGCGTGGAGGCAGATCTGGCGCTTGGCCGGCACGCGGAGCTCGTGGCCGAGCTTGAGCACCTGGTGTCGGCGGAACCTCTGCGCGAGCGTCTGCGCCGCCAGCTGATGCTCGCCCTCTACCGCTGCGGTCGCCAAGCCGAAGCGCTTGCCGCGTACACCGACGCACGGCGAACGCTCGTGGAAGAACTCGGCATCGAGCCGAGCCCGCAACTGCGCGAGCTCGAACGGGAGATCCTGCGCCAAGATCCAGCGCTCGACCCTCCACGACCTAACACGGTCCAGGAGCCCGCGCCGGCGCCAGGCGCCGAACCTCCGCTGCGCGAGGCACGGAAGACCGTCACTGTCCTGTTCTCCGACCTCGTTGATCTGACCGGCCTGGCGCGCCGGTTGGATCCGGAGCCCCTCCAACGACTGATGTCGCATTACTTCGAAGCGATGCGTGCCGTATTGGAGCGTCACGGGGCGACAGTTGAGATGTATCTCGGCGACGCTGTCATGGCCATCTTCGGCGTCCCGGTCGTACACGAAGACGATGCGCTACGGGCGGTGCGGGCAGCGGCCGACATGCGGGACGCATTGCCCGGTCTGAATCGAGAACTCGAGGAGACCTGGGGTCTTCGGCTTGGCATCCGGATCGGTGTGAACACCGGCGAGGTGATCGTGGGTGATCGTTCCCAGGGCCAGCCATTGGCGGCCGGCGGAGCAGTCACCGTCGCCAAGCGCCTGCAGGAGGCGGCGGCAATGGGAGAGGTCCTGATTGGCGAAACGACATCCCGGTTGGTTAGAGGCGCCATCCAGATCGAGCCCGTCGACGGGCGCGCCTGGGGTCCCGCTGGCGCGATCGATGCCGCTCGCTTGGTCGATGTCCTTCTGGGCGCTCCCGGGCGTCCGCTTCGCTTCAAGTCGCCGCTCGTGGACCGCGTCCGCCAGCTCGAGCCGCTCACGAGTGCGTTCCGCAACATCGAAGCCGACCGGGCCTGCCATCTCTATACCGTCCTCGGGTCAGCGGGTGTCGGAAAGTCGCGCCTGGCCTTTGAGTTCCTCGAACGGCTCGGTGACCGCGTTGCCGTGCTAACCGGGCGATGCTTGCCCTACGGCGAGGGCATCACGTACTGGCCGCTCGCCGACGCACTTCGCGCCCGGTGGAGCTCGGATGATGGTACCGGTGCGGGGCTGTCCCTCGACACAATCGCCGAGCAAGTGGCCGGGGAGCCGAAGGCGCAGTTGATCGCTGAGCGGGTGGCTGCAGTCCTCGGTGTCGGTGATCCGGTGGCCTGCGCCCCGGAGGAGACGTTCTGGGCAGTACGGAAGCTCCTCGAGGCGCTCGCAAGCCGCCGGCCACTGGTTGTCGTATTCGACGACTTGCACTGGGCGGAACCCACCTTTCTCGATCTCATTGAGCACATCGGGGACTACTCGCGCGGGTGCCCGATCTTCATCCTCTGCCTGGCGCGGCCCGAGCTATTGGACGAGCGTCCGGGCTGGTCAGGCGGCAAACTGAACGCGACCTCCTTGCTGCTGGAGCCGCTCAGCTACGACGAGTGCACGCAGCTGATCGCCAACCTGCGCGGGCCGACCCGGCTGCCGGCCAAATCGGAGGCTCGGATCGCCGAGGCGGCCGACGGCAACCCCCTGTTCGCCGAAGAGCTTCTCGCGATGGTCGTCGACGAGGCGCGGATCGGCGCCAGCGGTGGTGATCGAGTGTCGGTCGAGGGATCCCGTCTTTCTCTCCCGCCCACGATCCAGGCGTTGCTGAGTGCCCGTCTCGAGCTCTTGCCCGACGACGAGCGCAGCGTCTTCGAGTTGGCGTCGGTAGAGGGCACCCAGTTCCACCGCGGAGCGTTGGGCGAACTCGCTCCGGGTCGGTCCGAGGCATCGCTGGATCGCACGCTCAGCTCGCTTCTTCGCCGGGACCTCATCCGCCCGGATCGGACGACATTCGCCGGAGAGCAGGCGTTCCGATTCCGTCACGCGCTCATCCGCGACGCCGCCTACGAATCGCTGCGAAAGGACGCGCGCGCCGAGCTGCACGAACGCTTCGCTGGGTGGCTCGAGCGCACGGTGGAAACCCGGCTGCCTGAATTCGAGGAGATCGTCGGTTATCACCTCGAACTCGCCTATCAGTACGTCCGGCTCCTCGGCGGCGCCGACGCAGACGCTCTGGCTTTGGCGGCCCGGGCATCACGCCGGCTGGAATCCGCCGGGCGAAGAGCTCTGCACCGCAACGATCTGCCCGCGGCGATCGGCCTGCTCGAACGGGCGGCGGCGTTGCCGGTCGATGACGATCCGCTTCGCACGAGACTCCTCGTGGATCTTGCGGCGACGCAGATCGAGGCCGGAAAGCTCACCAAGGCCAAATCTGTGCTGGTCAAGGCCGGTCACCTGGCCGCGGACCGGCACGACGCATGCGCGTCCGCACATGTAGAAGTCCAGCGGCAGTTCCTGCAGCTCGAGGAAGTGACGGTGCCGGGAACGCACGAAGCGAAACTGGTCGTCGAGCGAGTGCTTCCCGTCTTTGAGGAGGCTGGCGACCATCTCGGACTCTGCCGGGCGCTCCGCCTGCGGGCCTACTCGTACTGGATCGAGGCAAGCGCCGCGTTGGCAGCCCGCGCATGGGGAGAGGCGGCCGAACACGCTCGAATTGCGGGAGCCGAACGTGAACGGATCGAGCTCCTCACCTGGGTCGCTTCGTCGCTTTTCTTCGGGCCGACTCCGGTTGACGAGGCGATCCACAGCTGTGAGCAGATCCGCGCTGAGGTCAGCGCCGACACCGCGGCGGAGGCCGCGACGCTCCATCCGCTCGCTGGGCTGCACGCTATGGGCGGCCGCTTCGCGCTCGCCCGGGAACTCCTGGCCACCAGCCGGGCTCTTCTCGCCGACATCGACCCCACGCTCAATTCGGCGGTTTCGCACCCCAGGGCAATCGTCGAGATGCTGGCCGGCGATCCAGCGGCCGCCGAGGCGTATCTAAAAGCGGCCTCCGACACTCTTGATGACATGGAGGATGAGGCGCTCCGCTCGACGACCGACGCCTTCCGCGCGCAAGCGCTTCTCGCGCAAGGGCGCGACGGCGAAGCCGAGCATTACACGAGACTGAGCGAGCAACGAGCCGCAGCGAGCGATCTACTGACGCAAATGATGTGGCGCTCCGTCCGCGCCCGAGTTCTGGCCAGGCGGGGCGAGCTCGAGCAGGCCGAGGCGCTAGCGCGTGACGCGGTCAGCCTCGCCGAGCAGACGGACTTCCTCAACCATCGCGCGGACGTGCTGCTCGACTTCACGCAGATCCTCCATCAAGCCGGGCGCCTCGAGGTGGCTCGGGCGACGGGCACGGAAGCCCTCCATCTCTACCAACAGAAAGGAAACTCGGTTGCCGCCGGGAGGGCAAGTTCGATCCTGGATCGTCTGCAGGACGACATCACCACAAGCGACGGTGCGACCAAGACGGTCGGAGCAGGTCCCGTAACTCGCTAATAGGTCAACGACTCGCATCGGGGGTCAGTAATGCCGGCATCAAATATCCCGTCGGTTCTTCTAAACACGGACGGCTCAGTCACCATCGAGGTCGAGGTCACGGACGTAGCCGACCACGACGTTGCCTTGCTGCACGTTTGGCTGGCGGCGACCGGAGACCCTCCGGTGGACGGCGCCGGTCTCGCGATCGATTGCCTGAACCCTGGGTCGACGAGCGTTGACTTCGACGACAAGACAGACACTTTTACGATAAAGAACGCCCAGGCCGCCGACGGCGCGAAGTTCGGGGAGGGTCCAGCGACCGTATCGGCGATAGTCGTGTTATCTCCGAAACCGGGCGCCGGAGCAGTGGCGGAAGTCATCCAATGGGGCCGTACGCTCAAGCTCGTGACGGACAAGAGGCGGTAGCGACGCCCTAAAGCAGCGTCGCCAGCGTCACCGGCACGATCCGGTCGGCGCCGGCGCGCCTGAGCTGGCCGCCAACCATCGACAGCGTCCAGCCCGAGTGACGACGGTCATCGAGCAGGACGCCCGTCCCGCGGGGTGGCTTGCCGATGACCCGAAAGGCGCCGCGCACGTTCGCGACCTGCTGGGCCGCGTTGGCCATCTCGCGCTGAGGCGGGCGTTCGTCGACGCGCGCGAGGAGGGGTAGGTGAGGCACGGGCAACGAATCGGCCAGCCGCTCGAGCGTGTCGCCGAGCGCCGCCGACGGCACCGTGCTCACCCAGTCGGCGCCGGCGCGGCGCAACAAATCCGAGACGGCGGCGACCACGTCTTCTTCGAATATCCCGTCTCGCAGGCCGCGCTCGACGGCCGGCCACCAACCGCCGTCGCCGAAGCGGGCCAGCGCCCAGCCGGGCTCGAGCCGGACGTCCTCGGGGATCTTGCGCATGACGCCCGCGGGGTCGGGCGCCATCTTCTTGACCTCGAGCTCGATCGGGTTCGAGCGCAGATGACGGCCGGCCGCCTCGACCAGCGCCGGCTCGAGCGGCGCGGCGAACCGAGCCCCGGCGCACACCGAGCAGCGTCCGCAGTCAGCGGGCGACGGATCGTCGAGCTCCGCCTGGAGCACGCGCATCAGGCAGCGGCCGTCGGAGCCGAATCCGGCCATCGCCCGTTGCTCGGCGCGGCGCAGCGCGGTCACCTCGGCGTAGCGCTCGGCGTCGTAGGTCCAGTCGGCGTCGGGTACGAGTTTCCAGCGGCTGCCGGCGCGGGTGACTGCCCCCTCCACGTCGAGGATCTTCAGCATCGACTCGATCCGGCCCATCCCGAGGTTGACCACGGTCATCAGTTCGCGCGTGGTGCGGCCGTCGTCGCCGCCGGTCTCCAGATCGCTGAGCACGGCCGTCACACGTTCGCGGTCGGGAAACGCCTGCTCGATGAAGAAGTCCTGGATCCGACGGTCCTCGCCGCCGCGCAACAGCACGATGTCCGCGTGGTCGACGCCGCGGCCGGCGCGGCCGATCTGCTGGTAGTAGGCGACGACCGAGCCCGGCGCCTGGTAATGGACGACGAAGCTCAGGTCGGGCTTGTCGTAGCCCATCCCGAGGGCGCTTGTGGCCACCACGGCCTTGATCTCGTTTCGCAGCAGCCGGTCCTCGACATCGACCCGGGTCTCGGTCTCGTGCTCGCCGCTGTAGGCCACGGCGGCGATGCCCTGGGCGTCCAGGAAGGCGGCGACCTGCTCGGCGTCGCGCTTGGTGAGCGTATAGACGATCCCCGAACCGGCCATTTGCGGAAGATGCGAGGCGAGCCAGGCGAGGCGCTGGGCGGGCTGGGGGAGATCGAGCACCTCGAGGCGCAGGCTCGGGCGGGCCAGCTCGCCGCGGTAAGTGCGCAGTGGCTCTTGATCGGGAGTCGCCAGCTGCGAGACCACGTCCGCGACCACCCGATCGTTGGCCGTCGCGGTCGTGCCGAGCACCGACACCCCAGGGGCGAGCCGGTCGAGGATGTCCTTGACGCGGCGGTAATCAGGGCGGAAGTCATGCCCCCAGTCTGAGATGCAGTGCGCCTCGTCGATCACCAGCAGACCGACCGAGGCCGCGAACAGCGGCAGCATGTCCTCGCGAAAGCGCGGGTTGTTCAGCCGCTCCGGGCTGATCAGGAGCAGGTCGACGGTGTCGGCGGCGAGGCGGTCGCGGACCTCGTCCCATTCATCGCGGTTCGTGCTGTTGATCGTGTGGGCCCTCAGCCCCAGCCGCCCGGCGGCGGTGAGCTGGTTTCTCATCAGCGCCAGCAGCGGGCTGATGATCAGGGTCGGGCCGGCTCCCGCCTCGCGCAGCAGCGCGGTGGCGATGAAATACACGGCTGACTTGCCCCACCCGGTCCGCTGGACGCACAGCACGCGGGCCCGGTCGATCACCACGTCGCGGATCGCCTCGAGCTGGCCGGCTCGAAAGTCAGCGGCGGGGTCGCCGGTCAGCGTGCGCAGACGGTCAAGGGCCGCGGTGGCGAGCGTTTCGGGGGCGGTGGCTGGCATGGGTCTCTACCAAGAGTCGCAGGCGGCCCGGAAATCACCCCCCAACCGCACACGAAACTGGCAGATAAGTCGTCACCGAAAAGTGGAGTATCCGGGGGGCGCCGGGGACGGAGCGCCGGGAGCGGGTTTGGGCCCAGGATCAGCCGGCCGAGTTCCAGCGTCCGCGGTGGACGACCTCGTCCAGCGGCTTGCGGTCGGCGGTGATGTCCTTGGCGGGCTCGGCCGGGTAGCCGATCGAGATCGCGCCGATGGGGCGGAACTCGTCGGGGACGCCGAAGGCCCGGCGATAGTCGTCGATCCGTTCCGGCGGGATACCGAAGAAGCACGCGCCGAGGCCCTCGTCGACGGCCGTCAGCAACACCAGCATCGAGGCAAAGCCGGCGTCGATGTCCCAGTACGGCGCCGGCCACGAGGGGTCCGACCGCTTGTCGAGTCCCTTGTCGGGCTGCTCGTAGCGCGCCACGTAGACGCTCTGGTTCGAGTGCGCCACGATGATCAGCGGCGCCCGGACGTTGGCGGCGAACCACCGATCGGGGTCGCTCTCGGGGGTCGCCGCCTCGCGGAACCTCTCGACGTCCTCGGGCGTGTCGAGCACCAGGAAGCCCCAGCCCTGGGTGAAGCCCGCTGAGGGGGCACGCACCGCGGCCCGCACCAGTCGCTCGATCACATCGGGCGGCACCGGTCGGTCCTCGTCGTAGGCGCGGACCATCCGCCGGCGCCGGAGGACATCGCGGAACTCCACGTCAGCAAGCATGCCATGCGCGCGACCAGGGACTTATGACCCCCACCGGAGCTAGGGTCATGGAGAAATGCTCCATGTCCACCGAGCCGAGCGCGCGGACCGTCTCGCCGACGGCCTAGCCGCGACGTTGCTCGAGCCGCTGAACGACCCGTTCGCGCCCGAGATCGTCGCGGTCCCCACGCGCGGGATCGAGCGCTGGCTCACCCAGCGGCTGTCGACCCTGCTCGGCACGAGCGACGGGCGGAGCGACGGCGTGTGCGCGAACGTCGACTTCCCTTTCCCGGCGCGGCTGATCCAGGGTGCGCTGGCGGCCGCGACCGGCGTCGATCCGGACACAGATCCCTGGGTGTCGGAGCGCTCGGTGTGGCCGCTGCTCGAGGTCGTCGACGAGTGCCTGGCCGAGCCGTGGCTGGCCACGCTTGCACGCCACCTCGAGGGCGCCCGCGGTAACGCGGAGGACCCGATGCGCCGGTTTGGGGCCGTACGGCACATAGCCGAGCTCTTCGACCGCTATTCCGTGCAGCGCCCGGACCTGATCAGGGCATGGGAGCGCGGCGATAAAAGCGGCGATTGGCAGTCCGAGCTGTGGCGGCGTCTGCGCGAGCGGATCGGTGCTCCGAGCCCCGCCGAGCGGCTCGCGCCGGCGTGCGCGCGAATCCGCGAGGACCCGGCGTTGCTCGACCTTCCGGCCCGGCTGTCGGTGTTCGGGCTGACCCGGATCCCGCGCTCCTACCTCCAAGCACTCGCGGCGATCGCGGACAGCGCGACCTGCACCTGTTCGTCCTTCACCCATCGCCGGCGCTCTGGGCAACAGTGGCCGCGGAGGTGCGAAACGGCCAACCGATCGAGCGCCGGAAGGATGACCGGACCGCGACCGCGCCGGCCAACCGGCTGCTCGCGTCCTGGGGTCGCGACGTGCGGGAGCTCCAGCTTGTGCTCGCGAGCGCCGGGGAGGGCCGCGATCACCACCACGACCTGCCCGCGGCCGAATCCCACACGCTGCTCACGCGAATCCAGGCGGACGTGCGGGAGGACCGCCAGCCGCCGGGCCTGTCCCTGACCGGCGAGCCCGACCGCCGACCCGCGCTAGACGAAGACGACCGAACGATCCAGATCCACGCCTGCCACGGCCGCGCCCGCCAGGTAGAGGTGCTCCGCGACGTCGTCCTGCACCTGCTCGAGGACGACCCGACGCTCGAACCGCGTGACGTCATCGTGATGTGCCCGGACATCGAGACGTTCGCGCCGCTGATCCAGGCCACGTTTGGTTCGGGCCGCCGCGCCGAGGACGAAGACGAGGACGAACCGCAGAACGACGAAAATCGGCCGCCCGACCTCCGCGTCAGGCTCGCCGACCGCTCGCTGCGCCAGACCAATCCGGTGCTCGGCGTCGTCAGCCAGCTGCTCGTGCTCGCCGACCAGCGCGCGACCGCGTCACAGCTGCTCGACCTGGCCGGGCGTGATCCGGTCCGCCGGCGCTTTGGCTTCGACGACGACGACCTGTCGCGGATGCAGGAGTGGGTCGCCGAGAGTGGCATCAGATGGGGCTTTGACGCGCAGCACCGCGAGCCGTTCAAGCTCGGCTCGCTTCAGGCCAACACATGGCGGCGGGGCGTCGATCGGATGCTGGTCGGCGTCGCGATGACCGAGGAGCGCAGCCGGCTCGTCGAGGGCGTGCTGCCGCTCGACGATGTGGACAGCGGCGCGATCGACCTCGCGGGTCGGTTCGCCGAGTTCGTCGATCGCGTCAAGGCGGCCGCCGACACGCTGAACCAACCGCAGCCGGTCGCAAACTGGATGGCCGCGATCGCCCAGGCCGCCGACTCGCTCACCGCTACCAGCGAACGCGAGTCCTGGCAGCGTCGCGAGCTTCAGCGCCTGCTCGGCGACGTCGACGCCGATGCCGGCGAGACAACGTCGGGAGGCGGCCCCGAGCTCGAGCTCGCCGACGTCCGCGTGCTACTCGCCGATCGCCTTCGCGGGCGCCCGACGCGGGCCAACTTCCGCACCGGCCACCTGACGGTCTGCACGCTGCACCCGATGCGCTCGGTTCCGCACCGGGTCGTGTGCGTCCTCGGGCTCGACGACGGCGAGTTTCCGCGCCGGACCCGCCGCGACGGCGACGACCTCCTGCTCGCCGAGCCCCACGTCGGCGACCGCGATCCGCGCGCCGAGGACCGCCAGATGCTGCTTGATGCGCTGATGGCGGCGACCGAGCGGCTGATCATCACCTACTCGGGGGCAGACGAGCGCACGAACCTGCGCCGCCCTCCGGCCGTTCCTGTCGGCGAGCTGCTCGACATCGTCGATCGGACGGTGAGCTGCGAGCAAGGCCTGCCGCGCGACCAGGTCGTGATCCATCATCCGCTCCAGCCCTTCGACCCCCGGAACTTCGCACCGGGCAAGCTCTTGCCGGACGGGCCGTGGAGCTTCGACCGCCAGGCGCTCGCGGGCGCGCGGGCGTTAACGCGGCCGCGCAGTCCCGACGAGCCGTTTCTGCCGGCGCCGCTACCACCCCGCCCCGGCACCGTGATCGAGCTCGACAAGCTCGTGCGGTTCGTCGAGAACCCGGTCAAAGCATTCCTGCGCGACCGGCTCGGGATAAGCGTCAGCGAGTTCTTCGACGAGGTCGAGGACGAGCTGCCGGTCGAGCTCGACGCGCTCGGCAAATGGGGCGTCGGTCAGCGACTGCTCGACGGCGTGCTCGCCGGCGCCGAGCTGGACGCCGGCAAGAAGGCCGAGATCGCGCGTGGCACGCTGCCGCCCGGCCACCTCGCGCTGCCGGTGCTCGAGGAGATCGGCGCCGTCGTCGCCCAGCTCGCCGCCGCGGCCAACGGCCTCGTCGGCGACGCACCGCCGGGATCGCTCGATGTCAACCTCACGTTCGGCGACGGGCGCACGCTCGCCGGGACGGTGACGGGCGTCTGTGGCGACACACTGCGCGCCATCTCCTTCTCGCGCGTGCGCCCGCGAGACCGGCTGCGCGCATGGGTGAGGCTGCTCGCGCTCAGCGCCGCCCGCCCCGAACGGCCGTTCGAGTCGCTCGTGATCGGGCGAGCGCGCTCCGGCGCATACCACGCCGACGTGACGGTCGCGAGGATCCCGCCCGTCGGCCACGAGGCCGCGCTCGCCCAGCTCGAAGTGCTCATCGATCTCTACGACCGCGGCATGCGCGAGCCGCTGCCACTGGCTTGCGACGCGTCCGCCGCGTACGCCCAGGAGGGGGAGGCCGCGGCCGACAAGGCGTGGACGAGCACGTTCGACTTCCCCAAGGAGGACCGCCAACCTGAGCACCTGCTCGTCTACGGCGGCGCAGTTCCGCTATTCGAGCTGCTGCAGCGACCGCCCGGCATCGAGGAGGCTTGGTACGAGGACGAGCCAAGCCGCTTCGGCGCCTACGCGCGCCGGCTGTGGGACGGCCTGCTCACCCGCGAGGAGATCGCCGACCGATGACCGCGGTCTCGACCTACACCGATTTCGATGTCTGCGGTCCGCTGCCCTCGGGGGTGACGGTGCTCGAGGCGAGTGCCGGGACCGGCAAGACGTACACGATCGCCGCGCTCACCGCGCGCTACGTCGCCGAGGGCACGTCGCTCGACCGGCTGCTGCTGATCACGTTCACGCGGATGGCGACTGGCGAGCTGCGCGACCGCGTCCGCGAGCGGCTGGTCGGCTGCGAGCAGGCGCTGTCAGCGATCCTCGCCGGCGCGCCCGACGAGCACGAAGATCCGGTCGTGACGCTGCTTGCCTCGGGCTCGCCCGACGAGGTCAGCCTCAGGCGCGACCGGCTGGCGCACGCCGTCGCGGACTTCGACGCTGCGACGATCGCGACCACCCACGGCTTCTGCCAGGAGGTGCTGGCCGAGCTCGGGACGGTCGGCGATCTCGACCGCGAGACCGGGTTCGTCGAGGATGTCTCCGACCTGCTCGAGCAGGCGCTCGACGACCTCTACGTCCGTCGTTTTCACCGCCGCGAGACGGCGCGGTTCAAGCGCGCCGAGGCGCTCAAGATCGCGCGGGCGGCGGTGGATAACCCGATGGCCGAGCTCGAGCCGCGCGATGAGCCGACCGACAGCACCGCCGCCATGCGCTACCGCCTGGCCCGGGCGATCCGCGAGGAGCTCGAGCAACGCAAGCGGCGGCTGGCGATCATGACCTACGACGATCTGCTCACCCGGCTCAACGACACGCTCGCGGGTCCGAGCGGCCCCGCCGCCCGCGCTCGTCTGAGCTCCCGGTTCGACATCGTGCTCGTTGACGAGTTCCAGGACACCGACCCGATCCAGTGGCAGATCCTCAAGCGCGCCTTTGCCGACGGCGGGGTCACGCTCGTGCTCGTCGCCGACCCCAAGCAGGCGATCTACGCGTTCCGCGGCGCCGACGTGTACGCGTACCTGACCGCGGCCGCAACGGCCAACGCCCGTGCGACGCTGCGCGAGAACCGTCGCGCCGATCAGACCCTGATCGACGCCTACGACGCGCTGTTCGCCGGCGCCAAGCTCGGTCACGAGGGCATCGCCTACCGCCAGGTCAGGGCCACGCCGGCGCACCAGGAGCCCCGGTTGCAGGGCGCCCCAAGCGACGCCGCGCTGCGAGTACGCGTCGTGCTGCGCCAGGAGCCCTCGATCGATCTGACCTACAACGGGTTCGCCGCGACCGACTCGGCCCGTGCGCACATCGCGCGCGACCTCGCGGCCGACGCCGTCGCGCTGCTGTCCTCGGGCGCGAGGATCGAGCACCGCACCCCCGACGGGGAGCCGACCCGGCACGAGCCGATCTGCCCCCGCCACATCGCCGTGCTGGTCCGCACCCACGCCACGGCGGAGCTCGTCCGCGACGAGCTCGACGCCGCCAACGTGCCGGTGGTCATCAACGGTGCCGGCAGCGTGTTCGCCACCCGCTCCGCGCGCCACTGGTTGGCCCTGCTGGAGGCCATCGAGCGGCCGGCATCGCCGGTCAGGGCGAGGACTGCTGCTTTGACTCCTTTTCTGGGGTGGCGGGCCGAGCGGATCGCCATTGCCCGTGAGGAGGAGTGGGAGGAGGTCCACCGGCGCCTTCACCGCTGGAGCCGGATCCTGCGCGACCGCGGTGTCGCCGCGTTGCTCGAGGCGATCACGGTCGGCGAGGACCTGGCCGCGCGTGTGCTCGCGGTCGGCGATGGCGAGCGCAGACTGACCGACCTGCGCCACCTCGCCCAGCTGCTGCACCGCGCCGCGAGCACCGAGCGCCTCGGGGTGACCGCGCTCCGCGGCTGGCTGGCCGAGCGACTTGCCGACGCCGATCGCGACGACGGGGAGGAGGAGCGCGCGCGCCGGCTCGAGTCCGACGCGGAGGCGGTCCAGGTGCTCACGATCCACCGCAGCAAGGGGCTTGAGTTCCCCGTCGTGTACTGCCCGTTCCTGTGGGAGGCGACGTGGATCCGCTCCAAGGAGCCCGTCGCGTTCCACGACCCGGCGACCGGCTACAAGCACACGGTTGACGTCGGGCTCGAGGGGCGGACGTTCAAACGGCATTCCGATCAGTACCTGATCGAGCAGCGCGGCGAGGACCTGCGGCTCGCGTATGTCGCGCTCACCCGGGCCAAGCACCAGGCGGTGATCTGGTGGGCCGGCACGCGGTACAGCTGCAACTCGCCGCTCGCGCGGCTGCTGTTCGCCAAGGACGCCGAGGGCGTGGTCAAGGCGTTCGGCGACGCGACTCCCGCCGACGCCGCCGTGGTCGAGCGGTTTCGCGAGCTGGCCGCCGTCGCGCCGGGCCGGATCGCCGTCGAGCGCTCGGCGCTCGCCGGAGTGCCGGCGGCTTGGAGTCCGGCGCTCGAGCCGCCGATCGCCCTTGAGGCCGCGCGGTTCGACCGCCGCCTCGACCTGTGGTGGCGGCGGACCTCCTACACCGACATCACCGCCGAGGCGCACGACCCGCTGGTCGCGAGCGAGCCGGAGCGGCCGGTCCTGAGCGATGAGCCCGAGACGCCCACGCCAGTGGCCGTCTCTCGGGCGGTGGCGCCGGAGCTCGAGCGCGAATCGCCGCTCGGGTCGGCCCCGGTGGGGGTCGACTTCGGAACCTTCGTCCATACGGTGTTCGAGGCGACGGACTTCGCCGCTCCGGATCTGGACGCGGAGCTCGCGGAACGTGTCGCGGGTGCCCAGTCGCGTCGGGCGCTCGATCTCGGCGGTGAGTCAGACAGGGTCGTCCAAGGGTTGCGGGCGGCGATCGAGACCCCGCTCGGGCCGATCGCCGGCGGGCTGCGTCTGCGCGACGTCGCCCGCGCCGACCGACTCGACGAGCTCGAGTTCGAGCTGCCGCTCGCTGGGGGCGACTCGCCGGCCGGCCGGGTGACCTTGTCGGCGATCGCCGGCGTGCTGCGATCGGGACTGCCTGCTGACGATCCGATGGCGGGGTACGCCGCGCGGCTCGAGGATCCGGCGCTGCGGGCGCAGGTGCGGGGCTTTCTCACCGGCAGTATCGACCTCGTGATCAGAATTGGGTCCCCGCCCACCCTGCGCTTTGCGGTGGTCGATTACAAGACGAACTGGCTCGGGCCCGCCGGCGAGCCGCTCACGCTCGCCCACTACCAGCCCGAGGCGCTCGCGGCTGAGATGAGCCGCGCGCACTACGGGCTGCAGGCGCTGCTCTACACGGTCGCGCTGCATCGCTACCTGCGCTGGCGTCTGCCGGGATATGACCCCGACCGTCACTTGGCCGGGGTCTTGTACCTGTTCGTGCGCGGCATGGCGGGCGAGGCAGGGGCGGGCGTGTTCGCGTGGCGTCCCCCGGGGTCGCTCGTGCAGTCGCTCAGCGACGTGCTCGATGGGAGCCCCGCGTGAGCGCGATCGCCGATCCGTTCGAGGCACGGCGCGCGGTCGGCGCGACCGGGCTGTTGCGCGAGTTCAACGAGATCGGGGTGCTGTCGGCGGCGGACGTACACGTCGCGGGACGCCTGGCCGAACTGGTCGGCGAGGAAAGCGAGTCGGTCAGGCTCGCGGTTGCGCTGGCCGTGCGCGGCCCGCGGCTCGGCCACGTGTTCGTCGACCTGGCCACGATCCGCGAAACCGCGAGCGTCGAATCCGACGAACCGGTCGACCTATCGGACCTGCCCTGGCCCTCGGTCGATGACTGGGTCCGCGCGCTCCACGAGAGCGCGCTGGCTGCCGTCGGCGAGGACGACGCGGACTGGGACGGCGCCGACGCGCGGCCACTGCGGCTGCTCGGCACCCGCGTCTACCTCGACCGCTACTGGCGCGAGGAGCGATCGGTTGCCGCCGACCTGAACGAGATGACCACGAGCGGGCGGCTCGAGGTGATCGCCGGCGGCCCCGGCACCGGGAAGACGACCCGGGTCGCTCGGCTCGTCGCCGAACTGCTGCAGGAGACTGTGGACCGGCCGCCTCTCATCGCACTGGCTGCGCCGACGGGCAAGGCGGCGGCACGGCTTCAGGAGGTTGTGTACGAGCACGTGGCAGCGGGGGCAGGACTGCAAGCTGCGACGCTTCACCGGCTGCTTGGGTGGCGGCCCGGGAGTCGCAGCCGGTTCGCGCACGATCGCCACAATCGCCTGCCCCACGACGTCGTGATCGTCGATGAGACCTCGATGGTGTCCCTGTCGCTGATGGCGCGACTCGTGGAGGCGGTTCGCCCGGACGCGCGGCTCGTGCTCGTCGGCGACCCCGGTCAGCTGGCCTCGATCGAGGCCGGCGTCGTGCTCGCCGACATCGTGGCGGCCGGCCACGGCGTCGTTGTCCTGCAGCACGTTCATCGCTTCGGCGAGGGCATCGCGCGACTGGCGGACGCCGTGCGTCGTGGCGACGGCGACGCGGCGGTCCGGGCACTCGGGGCGGCGCCTGAGGAGATCACGTGGCTGGCGACCGACGTGCACGAGACCGGGGCCGGCCTGGAGCTGGTCCGCGACCGGGCGGTGGCGGCGGGGGTCTCCGTGGCGAGCGCGGCGCGGGAGGGAGCAGCGCTTGAGGCGTTGGCGGCACTTGGCCGGTTCCGGCTTCTCTGCGCTCACCGCCGCGGTCCGTACGGAGTGAGCGATTGGACCTCGCGCGTGGTTGGCTGGCTCTCTCGCGAGCTCCCCGATCTCGACGTCGAGCAGCGCGACTACATCGGCCGTCCGCTCCTGGTGACCGAGAACGACTACGAGCTCGGGCTCTACAACGGCGACACGGGCGTGATCGTCGAGGGCCCGGGGGACCGTCCCGCCGCCGCGTTCGAGCGTGGTGGCGAGGTGCTCCGATTCAGCCCGCTGCGCCTGGGTGCGGTCGAGACCGTCTACGCGATGACGATCCACAAGAGCCAGGGCTCGCAGTTCGACACCGCCGCGGTGCTGCTGCCCCCGGCGAGCTCCCGCATCCTCACCCGGGAGCTCCTCTACACCGCGGTCACCCGCGCCCGGCGAGAGCTGATCCTGCTCGGCAGCGAGGAGGCCGTCCGCCATGCCGTGGCACGCCCTGTGGCGCGCGCGTCGGGGCTGGCCGAGAGGCTGTCCTCCCGCGGTTCGGCGTAAAGGCGCACTTTCACTACCGAAAGCACGTCGCTTTCGAAACAGTGGCCCTTGACAAGTATCTGAAAGCGGGCTAATAATCCGGCCCGTAAGGGTCCAGGCCCGGGAAGCCTGCCGTCCAGAACTTTGTAGGGAGGATCGAATGTCTGCTGCCCGCGGCGCGTGTATCGCGATCGTCAGTTGCTTGGTGCTCGTTTCTGCGCCGGCCGTCGGGCAGGCCACGACCAGGTCCGGCGATCCAGCGGCGGGGGCGCCGGGCGTGCCTACTCACGTGCACGCACTCGCTGGAGACAACTCGGTCACCGTCACCTGGTCTCCGCCCCCGACGGGCCAGGCGAGCGTCGTCTCCTACACGGTGACGTCATCGACCGGCCAGACGACGACCGCGGACGTGCCCAACGACTACGTGATCGTCGAGGGGCTTACCAACGGCGACTCGTACTCGTTCAGCGTTCACGCGGACACCGCCTCGGGCGCGACCGGACCGTCGGCGTCGTCGAACTCCGTCACCCCTGCGCCGATTCCCGGCCCGCGCAATGTGCTCCTCGGCCGGCCCCAGTCGGTCACCTACGACCAGTACTCGCTGGTGATCGGCGGCAAGCGCACGTTCATCTACGCGGCTGAGTTCGATCCGTGGCGCCTGCCGTCGCCCTCGCTGTGGCTGGACCGGCTGGAGAAGATCAAGGCAGACGGGTACAACGCGGTGACGCCGTACTTCGACTGGGACTACTCCTCGCCGGCGCCCGGCGTCTACGACTTCTCTGGCGTCCGCGACATGAACGAGTTCCTCAACCTCGCCCAGGAGGCCGGGCTGTACGTGATCGCCCGGCCGGGGCCGTACATCAACGCCGAGACCGACGCCGGCGGCTTCCCGGGCTGGCTGGTCACCCAGTCCGGGACGGCGCGGACGGACGCGTCCGACTTCGTCGCCGCCTCTGACCAGTGGCTGTCGGAGATCGATCCGATCATCGCCGCTCATCAGATCACCCGCGGTGGCGACGTGATCCTCTACCAGGTCGAGAACGAGCTGTTCCACTCGGACACTTCCACCGACGACTACATGGCGGAGCTCGAGGCGAAGGCGCGCGCCGACGGGATCAACGTGCCGCTCACCGACAACTCGAGCGACACGTTCGAGGGCACGAACGGCAGCCCTCAGATTGCTGGTTACGACAGCTATCCGCTCGGGTTCAACTGCGCCGACACGAGCGCGTTCGGCACCCCGCCGACCTTCTCGGCCGAGCCCGGCATGCCGCTGATGCTTCCAGAGTTCCAGGGCGGCTCGTACGACGCCTGGGGCGGAAGTGGCTACGCGAACTGCTACGCGCTCACCGGACCGAGCTTCGAGAACGTCTTCTACAAGAGCAACCTGGCAGACGGCGTGACGATCCAGAGCAACTACATGGGCGTGGGCGGAACGAACTGGGGCTGGCTGCCGGCGCCGTTCATGTACACCTCGTATGACTACGGGGCCGCGATCCAGGAGACAGGCGAGATCGGCACGCCGAGCAACCCGAACACGATCCCTGGCTCCAAGTACGGCGAGAACAAGCTGATCGGGGACTTCATCCAGGCCGCCCCGTCGCTGACCGAGACGGTCCCGGTGGCCGCACCGGCGCTAGACAACCCGTCGGTTGCGGCGAGCGCGCGAGTCAACCCGGACGATCTCACGCAGTTCATCTACCTGCGTCAGGCCGATGCCAGCTCGACGGCAACGGTCAGCACCCATATGGCGCTGAACACCGACCAGACCGGTGGGTACACCTACGACGACACGTCACCGCCGCTCGACTATGTCGGCAGCTGGTCGCACGTCAGTAATCAGTCCTACACCGGTGGGGACTACGAGAAGACCGAGAGCTTCAGCGACACCGCCGGCGACTCGATGTCAGTCACGTTCACGGGCACCTCCGTGCAGTGGATCGCTCCCACATCCGGCAACCACGGGATCGCCGACGTCTTCCTCGACGGCAACCTCCTCGCCACCGTGGACGGCTACTCGCCGGGAACGAACTTCCAGCAGGTCGAGTATTCGGTGAGCGGCCTGCCCGACACCAGCCACACGCTGAAGATCGTCGTCAGCGGGCAGAAGAACCCGGCCTCGTCGGGCACGTACGTCTCGATCGACGCGATCAACCTGCCGACCGCGGCTCAGGCCGCCGACTACTACCCGGTCGTTCCGCAGAGCGGATCGCTGACGCTGCAGGGCCGCGACGCCAAGCTGCTGCTCGCCCACGACGCCTTCGACGGGCAACAGCTCGTGTACTCGACCTCCGAGCTCATGACCCAGGCGCGGATCGGCAAGCGTGCGGTAGCGCTCCTCTACGGTCCCGCTGGGACTGACGGCGAGACCGTCCTGCGCTACGCGAGCCAGCCCACCGTGAAGGTGCTGACCGGAAAGGTGACCAGCACGTGGGATTCGACGCGGGGCGATCTGCGCCTGGACTATGTGCACACCGGCCTGGCCGAGGTGCAGATCAGCGGCGGCGGGCGCTCCCCGCTGCTGCTCCTGCTCGCGCAGAAGTCCGTCGCGGAGCAGTTCTGGCCCGAGAGCACGTCCGCCGGCCCGGCGCTCGTGCGCGGCAGCTACCTCGTCCGCACAGCGCAGGCCAGAGGCTCGACGCTGGCGCTGACCGGCGACACGAGTCAGGCGGGAACGCTCTCGGTGTGGGCGCCCTCCGGAATCGACTCGATCACCTGGAATGGCCGCACCGTGGCGACCACCACCCGGCGGGGCGGGTCGCTCGCGGGCAGTGTCGGTGGAGCCGCGCCGGTCACTCTTCCGGCGCTGGCGGGCTGGCGCTTCGCGTTCGAGACGCCCGAGGCCCAGCCCGGTTACGACGACAGCAACTGGGTTCTGGCCGACCATTCGGTCACGACCAACCCGACCACGCCGGTTACGACGCCGGTGCTGTACGCCGACGATTACGGGTTCCACACGGGATTCGTGTGGTATCGCGGGCACTTCACCGCGACCGGGAACGAAACCGGCATCAGCCTGACCGTGGGCGGCGGCACGCACGGCGCGTTCTCGGTCTGGCTGAACGGCGCGTTCCTCGGCTCGGACACGGCCGGCGGCGATCAGACCCAGATGTCGTTCCCGTTCCCCGCCGCGGCGCTCCGCCCCGGCCAGGACAACGTGGTGGCCGTGCTCACCCAGAGCTCGGGACACGACGAGGACGGGGTCTACGGGCCGGCTCCGTCCGACGCCCAGAAGGCGCCGCGCGGCCTGCTCGGCGCCTCGCTTGAGGGGGCGTCAACCCCGGTCACCTGGCGACTGCAAGGCGGCGACAGCGCGCAGGACGCCGTGCGAGGGCCGCTCAACGTCACCGGCCTGTACGGCACCAACCACGGTTGGGACCTGCCCGGGTATCCGGACCGGAGCTGGCAATCGGTGTCGCTGCCCGACTCGTGGTCGACCCGCGGCCTGCCGCCGGGCGTCGGGTGGTACCGGACCTCGTTCGACCTCGATCTGCCCCGGCAGAGCTACGTCCCGGTCGCGGTCCAGATCGACGGACCGGTTCCGGGCGCCGGCACCACCACCGCGAACTACCGGGCGTTCATCTTCGTCAACGGCTGGCTGATGGGACAGTACGACAACAAGCTGGGTCCCCAGCACCAGTTCTACATCCCGGCCGGGATCCTCAACCAGGACGGGAATAACACGCTGGCCATCGCCGTCTGGGGCCTGGACCAGAGCGCCGGCCTCGACCAGGTGAAGCTGGTGGCACTGGGCGACCAGAGCGGAGGCGTGCCGGTCCAGAACGTCAACAGCCCCGCGTACAACCCGGCCGTGTACGGACCGCCGACCGCGCCGAGCCCCACCCTGGGCGTGGTCAGCTCGGCCGTGCTCGTGAATGAGGATCCCGCCCACCCCCAGGCATTCACGGTCAAGGCCACGCTTCGCAATCCGGCAGACGCGCCGTTGCGCGATGCGGCGGTCAGCCTGAACGCGCCGGCCGGCTGGACGGTCGCTCCCAGCGGAGCGGCGACGCTGGGCACGGTCGGGCCGGGACATTCGGCCTCGACCGCGTTCCAGGTCACGCCGCCGTCCTCAGGGTCATCCTCGGCCGGGCCGGTCGACCTCGTAGCGCAGTCCACGTACGACGTGCTCGGCCAGTCACGGACGCTGCTCGGCACCGCGCAGCTCCAGGTGCCGTTCGCGTCGCTGCCGGCCAGCTTCGACAACACGGGCATCACCGACGACAGCGACACGAACCCGGCGTCGGGGTTCGAGGGATTCGATGGGGAAGGGACGACGTACTCGGCGCAAGGCCTGGCCGCGGCCGGCCTTGCGCCGGGCGCCGCCGTGAGCGCGGGCGGGCTCGGCTTCACCTGGCCGGACGTTCCCTCGGCCCAGCCCGACAACACGATGGCCGAAGGACAGATCATCCGCGTCTCGGGGTCTGGCAGCGAGCTTGGCTTCCTGGCCGCCGCCAACAACTCCGCCGAATCGGGCACGGGCACCGTCTACTACACCGACGGAGCCACGTCGACGTACACGCTCGACGTGGGCAACTTCTGGTACGCGTCTGGCCAGAGCGGCAACCCGACCAACGACCAGATCGCCTCCGTGAACTACGCCAACTACCCGACCGGGTCCTCCGGCCACACGGTGTACGTGTTCGAGCAGTCGGTCCCGATCGACTCGGGAAAGACGGTCGAGGCGGTCGCGTTGCCGCCGCTGGGCAGCGTCGCCGGCTACAACCCGGCTCTCCACGTGTTCGCGATCGCCGTAGGGAGCTGATCGGGCGGCGCTCCGGGACGCGTCGGAGCGCCGGTTAGGCTAGGCCGATGAGCCTCGATGCGGGCAAGCTCGTCGACGCCGACGCCCCGGCGGAGCTGCGCCAGGAGCGGATCGCCGGACTCGTGCAGGATCGTGGATTCATGCGGGTGGTCGACCTGGCCACCCGCTTTGCGGTCTCCACCGTGACGATCCGCAGCGACCTTCAGGCGCTCGAGGCCCGCGGCAAACTTCACCGCATCCGCGGCGGCGCGGTGCCGCCGAGCGTCGTCCCGGAGGAGCAGCCGTTCGAAGCCTCCGAACTCGATCTGGCCACCGAGAAGGCACACATCGGCCACCACGCCGCGCGCATGGTGGCGAGCGGCGAGAGCGTCCTGCTCGACGTCGGGACCACCACGACTGCGGTAGCACGCGCACTGATCGCGCGGACCGATCTGCGCGACGTCACCGTGTTCACGACCGCCCTTAACGTGGCCCTCGAGCTCGAAGGCGCGTACCCGCGGATCACCGTGGTGGTGACGGGCGGTACGGTGCGCCCCCTGCAGCACTCGCTTGTCAACCCTCTGGCCACGGTGCTGCTCGGCAAGGTCAACGCGACGATCGCGTTCATCGGCTGCAACGGCGTCGACGTGCGCGGCGGCGTTACCAACATCAACCTGCCCGAGGCCGAGATCAAGCGCGCCATGCTGCTCGCCGCCCGCCGCCGGGTCATCGTCGCCGACGGGTCCAAGCTCGGCGAGGTCGAGCTGGCCAAGGTGTGCGATCTGGAGGAGGTGAGCCTGGTCGTCACCGATCAGACCGCCGATCCCGCCGTCGTGGCGGAGATCGAGGCGGCGGGCTGCGAGGTCGAGCTGGCGCGCTGACCCTGGGCCCGGCCGTCCGGACCGTGGGAGACGCTGCGATAACGTCCTCGGCGTGTCGGCCACGGACAGCGCCAGCCAGCGGCCGGGGCGCCCGCCCGGGACCTCGCGTCGGGCGGTGACGCGGACCGCGCTCGAGCTGTTCGCTGAGCGCGGCTTCGAGGAGACTACGGTCGATGACATCGCCGATGCGCTCGGCGTCAGCCGTCGCACACTGTTTCGCTACTTCGCGTCCAAGAACGATATGGCGTGGGGGGACTTCGACTGGGTGCTCGAGCGCCTGCGGCACTGCCTCGACGCCACCCCGCCCGAGGTGGCGCTGCACGAGGCGGTCGGCCGCGCCGTCGTCGAGTCCAACCGCTACGAGGACGAGCAACTGCCCGAGCTGCGGATACGGATGCGCCTGATCACCGGCGTGCCCGCGCTCCAGGCCCACTCGGCGCTGCGCTACGCCGAGTGGCGCGAGGTCATCGCCGTGTGGGTGGCCGAGCGCCTCGGTTGCTCGGTCGGCGATCTCGTTCCCCAGACGGTGGCGCACGCCGCGCTCGGTACGTCAATGGCGGCGTTCCTGGTGTGGGTCGACGATCCCACGAGCGACCTCGTAGCGAACCTTGAGGAGGCGTACCGGTTACTCGGGTTCGGCCTGCAAGCAGTTGCCGCGTCCGGCTCCGTCGCCGGCTGAGATCAGCGGTAGAGCAGGTTGTCGACCATGCGGCCCACTGCGAAGGGCCCGCCCCACTCGTGCAGCTTCCACAGCTCGCATCGCTCTTCGCCCGAGCCTTCTGCGTCGAGGATCGCGTTGACGGCTCGGCGGGCCGCCTCGTTCGCGCCTTCCATGGTGGCGAGATCGGTGTACGTACGCACGTAGTCCGCCGCGAGAAACAGGTTGGGCACCTGTGGCAGCGCCGCGTCGGGACGGTTGGCCCAGGATCCCTTCTCGTTCACGAGCAACGGCTCGAGGTTGGTGTCCGCCCCGTCCGGATTGGGCGCGACGATGTCGGCGTCGAGGAAGCCGTCGATCATGTTGTCGTCGCGCAGCACCTCTTCTGAGACGTTCAGGCTGGCCTTCAGCTGATCCCACACCTCGGCCTTGATCTCGTCCTTGTTGCACTTATCGGCCGGCTTGCCCTTGGCCGAATAGCTGCCCGCGGTCTGCCATTCCGAGATGTCGACCGACAGGATTCCCCCGACGCTTCCATCTCCGAATTGCGAGAAATTCACACCCGGCCAGAAGCCGCGCTGCGAGATCGCGGTGAGCGACCAGGCTGAGTTGATGAAGATCACGTGCCCGTGCACGAGCGGCACGTTCTCTTTCAGATAAAAGACTATCCCGTTCATCCATCGGTACACGAGCTTGTCGAGCTTTCCAAGCTCGGGCACCTCGGCCTTCAGTGGAACATCCAGTGCCGACGGGGTCTGCATCACCTCGACCGGCACGGCCGCGATGTAGTAGTCCGCGGTGTCTTCAAAGGCAATGGTTGTCTCCTGCGCCGGCCATGTGATCTGGTGACCGGCGATGCCCGTCACCTCTCCGCCTTCGGAGTGAATTGCATCCACGCGGTGGCAGAGCCGGTAGTCGACGCCGAGTGAGCGCAGGTGAGTGAGCCACGGATCGATCCAGGCGTCGTTGGTGGGCGCATTCAGGACGCGGTCGACCTGCATCCCCGGCTGGAGCATGTCCTGGAGAAGCTGCAGGAGGATGTAACCCCCCGTGCGGGCACTCATCTCCCTCGCCCGAGCCGCTACGAGCGTGCGCGTGAGCCCGTCGGCCATGTAGGTGCCGTAGGCCTCGGAGCGGCTCGACGCCCCCGAGAAGTCCCACCAGCTTTCGTTCTCGTACTCCTCGAAGCGGCGTCGCTCACACGCGCACAGGAGCTTGCCCATCAAATCCGAGAAGTGGATTTGATCGCCCATCGTCAGTCCAAGCTGGGTCTCGAAAGCCCATGCCACCTTCAGGTCGAGCTCGACTTCCCCCGGCGAGCTAGGGAAGTGCGCGGGTTGGATCAGGGGCGAAGCCCCCTCCCGAGCGACCTCGATCCTCGTCGACTGCGTCAGGTTGTCGAGCACCGTGCGTCCGTCAGCGAGCGGGATGCGCTTCATCGTGTCCGGGATGTGCTTGTAGAAACCCGGAAAGAACCGGAAGCCGTGCTCACCCGGGCAGTCGTGCACCGCCGGATCAGGGCTTGGATTCTTGAAGCTGCGCGCCTTGCCCCCGGGGATGTTGCGCAGTTCGTAAACCACGACATCGAACCCGCGAGAGCTCAGCTCGTGCGCGGCAGTCATGCCGGCAACGCCGCCGCCAATGATGATCACCTTCTTGGCCACTGCCCCTTGTCCCCCTCGGTCGCAGAGCCGATGATACACCGGTCCGGAAGGGCCACGGGATAAGAGGTACAGGTATGGACCCCGCCGAGCTGGAGCAAAAATGGGTCGAGGAGGCGATGCAAGCGGCCGCGATCGATCCTGCGCATTGGCGGCCGGGGCGCGGGGCGGATCACAACAGGCAGACGATCCAGGCCGTGTACGGCTATTACGGCAAGCGGTTCGTCGCACATAACTTTCTTCTCTGGGCCGACATGGCGAACGTGATCGGGGCGACCTTCTACGCCGCGTTCATGGACCTCGCCATCCTCCCCGATGCGGCGCGCCAGTTCGTGAGGTCCCTCGGCCGCGCCTGGCGACACCTTCGCCGCGACGCGGCGGGCGAGCTCGGCTTCTACGAGACGCTCTTCCTCACCATGCAGAAGAAGATCTTCGAGGACCAGGCGAGCATGCACGAGGCATACCTGGACGGTGGCCTTCCCGAGATAAAGCGCTTCTACGAAGCGGGGATCATCGACCTGATCACGCGTGAGGCGTGGGAGCAGATAGATCTCGGCCGCAATACCGGCGACCAGGACGCGCTCGACAACGGCTGCCGCATGCTGCTCTGGCGCGAGCAGCGCGACATCATCGATCGCTTCTACGTGACGATGTTCAATCATCACGGCCCGGAGGGGTGGGCATTCACCTATGCCATGACGCTCGCCGGAACCCCGTCGGTGCCCGGTGCCCGCTCAATGGCAGAGGTCTTTCCGGTGGTGTTTCCGCCGCAGTGCGTCCCGGCACCGGTCAGGATCACGACGCCCCTGCCGGACGGGAACGTCGCGCAATTTGCCGACCGCTGGCGGCTGATCGAGGCCGACACGCTGCCCGCCTACCTGAAGTACGTGCGCGGCGATCTGAACGAAGCCCTGAAGTCGGCGCTGGTGCCGGTGGCCGAGCGAGCCGAGCAGTATCGCCTCGACATCCGGGCGTGCCCGCTCCTTTTGGGGCTACTTACCCGGTGGGGAATACGCCGTGGTTCGGGTCTGACCGCCGACGCACCCGGTGGCTGGAGCTCCACGCTGGTCCGGCGCGGACCGGTCGTGCTCGATGTGCGGACCAAGTCCTCGGCGAGTGCGCTGGGGCTCCAGGCGGCGCGGAGAAACCTCATCTGGACCGCCCCGGGGCGGCGACCGTTCAAGGTTGAGGTGGACCTACCCGCGGGGCGCGTCTACAAGGCCGACGCGGAAATGATGGCCGCAACGAGCTTTCCCGCGTCGGGGCCAACTAACCACATCAGCGTGAGGCTCCCCCCTTAGACCTGAACGCGGCCGAAGAGTGCATCGGGCAGTACGCGGTGGCTTGGGGCATTAAGGCGACCGATGTAGCGAAGTGGAAGAACAATGCCGTGGCTTTGGCGAACTCCTCCCATCGCGCGCACAGCACCCAGGTCTTCAGGCCCACCACCCCCCTCGACTTCGTGCGGCCTGAATTCGAGGTTGCCCATCACGTCGGCGACAAGTTCTTCGTGATCTCCGCGCTCTTTTCTTGGTAGACGGGTCCCAGCGAACGGCGCGCACGAGCCTCGAGGGCGGCGAAGCCATGCCGTTGCGAGCTGCTCAGCACGTCGTCGAGCAGGATCATGGCTCGCTCACGATCGCCGGACACGTCGCGGCGCAGCAGCATGGATGCCTGGTTGTACTGGGTGTGAGCCGTCCACAGCCGTGATCCGAGCTTCGCGTGCGCCTCGAGCGCATCGGTGAAGTGACGGTCGGCCTGCTCGTAGCGTGACAGCACGGTTGCCAGCAGGCCGAGATGTCGTGAGATCGAACCGAGACACAAGACGCCGAACAGGACGACGTTGCGCGTCGCATACGGCGACAGCTGCTCGTAGAGCTCGGCCGCTCGGTCGGCGTCGTCGAGGAAGGCGACAACCTCGGACAGGTTTGCCAGAGACGACAGCCACAAGGCGTCGCGCGGGATGCTGGCGAAGGCGTCGGGGGCGAGGACCTCGAGCTCACGGCGGGCGTCGGCCTCGCGGTCGAGCTGGGCGTACATCTCGGCGAGTGCGCAGCGCCACCCGGCGATCGCCGGGTACTGCGCCGTGAGCGCCTCGGCTCCTTCCACTACCTCTGCCAGACGACCCTGCTCGCGACGCAGCGCGACCATCTGGCCCCCAAAGATCTGGGCCGCGGACCGGTTGGAGCTCTCAAAGCCCAGCTCGAAGCCCTGCAACGCGAGCGCCTCGAACTCATCGAGGTGGCCCTTGATCTGTGCATCGCGCCCCAATACGGCGGTCAGGAGCCATTTCGAGAACCGGTCATCAAGGGTCTCCGCCAGCTCGCGCACGTCCTCCAGCTCCCTCCGAGCGCGATCAGCCAGTCCGAGCTCTACTAGGTGGTCGAGGGTCCACGAGCGGGCTTCGAGCTCAAGCTGACGGTCGCCGATGGCGCTCGCGACCCGAGTGAGCTCGAGCGCCGCCGCCAGCGACTGGTCGATGCTGTCCGGGCCGAGCGTCACGTGGTGGTACATCGCGAGCACGAGGGCGAGACCCTCGCTGTCGCCGATCCTCCGGACCATCTCGAGCGCATCCTGAGCCAGCTCCGGCCTGCGCGCCTCCTGGCGCCCGTAGGCGAGGCTGGCCGCCAGCCGCGCCATGATGCTTGCCCGCAGCACCGTCTCTTCGGGCCCTAGCTCGGTCAGGGCCCGGCTCAGGAGCTCGACCGCCGGCCTTGCCGTCTCCTCGCTCAGCTCGATCAGGAACGGGCCGGCGAAGCCGAGCGCCGCCCGGGCCAGCAGCTCCGCATCGCCGGCTTTCCCGGCGAGCCCGGCCGCCTCCAAACACACGCGTTTGGCGGCGAGAAACTCGCCGGTTCGCCACAGTGCGTCCGCGAGCGCGAGCATCAGCTCGGGTCGCGTCTCGTCGCTCGGTGAGCCGTATGACTGGAGTGCCCCCAGCCCGCGACGGTAGTGGGCCGCGGCTTCCTCGTATCCGAGGCCCGCAGCCGCCTCGCGTCCAGCCGCGAGAGCGTAGGTTGCCGCCTTGGGCGCTTGACCGTCGGCCGCCGCCTCGGCGAAGTGATGGGCGAGTTCATCGTTCATCGTGGGAGCCTGCGGGAGCGTCTCGAGCACCTCGCCGATCAGACGGTGGAATCGAATGCGTCTCGCCGAGACAAGCGCCTCGTACAGGGTCTGTCGGACCAGGGCGTGCTCGAACGCGTACTCCCCACGGCCGGCATCCGCGATCAGCCCTGCGGCCGTCGCTTCGTCCAGAGCGTCCAGTATCGGATCCGACTCGCCGACGACGCGCTCCACCACCGGCAGCGGAAACGTCATGCCGGCGACAGCGGCCACGTTCAGGCTCCGTCGCGCGAGCTCTGAAAGGCGCGCGACCCGCTCGAATATCACCGCGCGCACCCGCTCGGGCACGTCGATATGCCCGTCGGCGCTGGGCGGTTGAGATGACCAGGAACCAGATTCCTCGATGTCCGCCAGCAGTTCGCGGACAAAGAACGGGTTGCCCGACGTTTGCGTGTGCAGCGCCCGCGCGATGCCCTGATCCTGCCCCTGATCGGTGTGAGAAAGCGAGCTGGCGACGAGCGAGGCAATGGCGGTCTCATCGAGCCCGTGCAGAGGCAATCGCATCGAGCCTTCGGCACGGTGCAGACTGGCCACCATCTGACCCAGGGGGCTGCGGTCCTCGAGGTTGCCGTCCCGGTAGGTCCCGACAATCGAGCAGCGGCTCGGCCTGATGAGGCCAATCAGGTGGCGCATGAGAAGCACGGTCCCGCTGGCCGCCCACTGCAGGTCGTCGAGCACGAGCAGCACGCGGCGACGTCGTCCCGCGGCCTCCAGGAGCGCGTACGTGGCATCGAACAACGCCGCCTGCGCCCATTCCGGATCGCTGTGGACAGGAGCCGCCGAGGAGCTCAACTCCGGCCACAGACGGGCGAGCTCGACCGCCCGCGGTCCCAGCTCCGCCTCGAGGACGCCCGGTCCCAGCGCGAGTGCGTACGGGCGCAGTGCCTCGACGAAGGGCTGGTAGGGAACGGTCACGTTCTCCTCGCAGTGACCGTAGAGGACGAGCGCTCCCTCCTCCTGAGTGGCGCGGGCCAGCTCGCTGGCCAGCCGTGTCTTGCCGATGCCGGGCTCGCCGATGACGAGCGCCGGTTGCCTCGGCTCGTCGCCGGCGCTCGCCCACCACTCGAGCATCCGGGTGAGTTCGGCCTCGCGACCCACGAACGCCCCCCGGCTGGTTCGCTCCAGCGTCCAGGGAAGCGGGAGGCGCGGCGTTGTCGCGTCCTTGTCGCGGTCGGTACCGGTCATGGGCACGGCGGAGCGCGCGTCGAGGGATGGATCCTGGTGGAGGATCGCCTGCTCCAGCGCTCGCAACGCCGGGCTCGGCTCGAGCCCGAGCTCGTCGAGGAACATCCGGCGTGCCTGCTGGAATGCGTCGAGCGCATCCGCCTGGCGACCGCAGCGGTACAGAGCCAGCATCAGCTGCCCGCGCGGGCGCTCGCGAAACGGTTGCTCGCGCACCAGCGCCTCGAGCCTGGGGACCACCGCAGCATGCTGCCCGACGGCCAGCTCGGCGTCGATGAGCTCTTCGCGGCAGGTCATTCTCAGCTCCTCGAGCCGCGCAACCGCCGCCTGGGCGAAAGGTTCATAGGTGAAGTCCGCCAGCGGCGGACCGCGCCATAGCAGCTCGGCCTCGCGCAGCAGCTCGACCGCGCCGCGGGCATCACCCGCCGCAAGCTCGGTGCTCGCGCGGTCGTACAGGCGCTCGCAGCGGAAGACGTCGAGATCGTCGGCGCCGAGCTCGAGCATGTACCCCGGCGCCTTGGTAATCAGTCTCCCGGCCGCGGTTGCGAGTGCTGCCCGCAGGCGGGACACGAAGACCTGGATCGTGTGGGCCGCGGTTGCCGGCGCGTTGTCGCCCCACAGCTCATCGATCAGCCGGTCTGCCGAGACGACCTCGTTGGGATGGAGCGCGAGGACCGCGAGCAGCGCTTTCTGCCGCGCACCACCAACCGCGACGGGCGCTCCGCCGTCGATCCGCACTTCCAATGGCCCAAGGAACCCGAGTTCCAGAACGGCCCCCACGCGGCGGAAAGTTACCACCCCGCGCCGGGGCTTCCAAGGGCTGGGGGTGGTGATCACCAAGCGGTGAACGAATGGTGAGCGGTTAGTGAGCGAGCGGGCGGATGCTTGCCCCGGTCCACGAACCGGAGAGAGCGATGAGCATCACCGCAGACATGAAGATCAGGCCGTCGGCGCACTCGATTTGCGGGCGTTTTATCGCCGACACGCTGACCGAGCGAGTCAACGCGGCCGCCGCCGGTGACCACCGTGCCTGGAACGCGTTGATCGATCAGTTCGGCGGGCTCATCTGGGCGGTCGCCCGGGCTCACCGCCTCTACGACGCCGACGCGGCCGATGTCGCGCAGGCGACCTGGCTCCGGGCCTTCGAGCATCTGGAGCGGCTCCGCGATCCCGCCCGCATCGGCCCCTGGCTCGCCACGACGGCTCGCCGAGAGTGCCTGCGTGTACTGCGACTCGGCGGTCGAACCGTCCCGTTCGGGGATGACGAATGCGAGTCCGAGTCGGCTGATACCCCACTTGGCGACGTGGTCCTGTTGGCCGAGCGCGACAACGCGCTCCGGCAGGCCTTCCTGCGGCTCCAGACCAGCGATCAGGCCTTGCTGCGCCTGCTGATGGCCGATCCAAGGCCGACCTACGAGGAGATCGCTGCGGCGCTCGACATCCCGATCGGGAGCATCGGCCCCACGCGCCAGCGAGCGCTGGAGCGGCTGCGCCGGGAGCTCGCCCACCAGGGATCGCTCAGCCTGATGGCGGCTTGAAAGGAGACTGAGATGCGTGCAGACATCAGCGTCGATCTGGCCGACCTCGGGGTCCGTCCGCTCGAGGACGACCACCTCGTGTGGTTCAGCGCCGAGCTCGAGAGTGGACGTGCCCTCCAGGCCTGGTTTGCCTCGAGCGGTCCCGGGGAGGCAGCCGCGTACGCCACCTACCGCGCGGCACTCGACCGCGAAGAGGCGGCGGCACGGGCCCTGGAACGTCGTCTTCGGTTCGTCTAACCGTCCTGACTCGGAGCTGAAACGCCGCCCAGGGACGGGGGTGGGACGCTGTGTCCGTTTCGCCGCTCCCGACGGCTCTCGAGCACCGCGATCAGGTGCTCGGCGGCCTGCGCGTAAGCGCTCTCCCCGGTCCGGTCGCCCCGCTCCTCCGCGACGTATTCGAGCTCACCGATCACACGGTTGATCTGATCGTCGGTCATCCGGCGCATGAGCGCGGTCAGCGCGACGCGGGTGACGTCGACATCGTCTTTGGCTTCCATGGGCGAACGCATCGGACCCGGCGCGATCTCGCCACACTGGGAGCCAGCAGAAGCGGACAAAGGGACGATGTGCTTGTCAAGATGCCGCCCTGTGGCCACATCCCCACGGGCATCAAACCTACCCTCGCGGGTGTTGATGACCGGCGCCGCGGGCGCGATCGGCTCGTGCCTGCGTGACGGGCTGCGCCCACTCCTCGACGAGCTCGTGCTGACCGACGTCCGGGTAGTGGAGCCCGAGGCGAAGGAGAGGTTCGTCCTCGCCGACCTGGCCGACCGCGAGACGGTGGCGGGCGCGGTGGCGGGAGCCGACGCGGTGATCCACCTGGGCGGAATCTCGATCGAGAAGCCGTTCGAGCAGCTCGTCGGCCCGAACCTTGTCGGTACCTTCAACGTGTTCGAGGCGGCGCGCCTTGGCGGGGCCTCGCGCGTGGTGTTCGCGAGCTCCAATCACGCCACCGGCTTCTACCCGGCAAGGCGAACGCTGACCGGGAACGAGCCGACGCGACCGGACTCACTGTACGGCGTGACGAAGGTCTATGGAGAGGCCCTCGGCAGCCTCTACGTGGACAAGTTCGACCTCGAGGTGGTCTGCGTCCGGATCGGATCCTTTGCCCGCCGGCCGCGCGAGCTGCGCGAGCTCGCGACCTGGCTTAGCCACGAGGACGCAGTCCGGCTGTTCGTTGCTTGTCTGTCCGCTCCAGACGTCGGCTTCCGCGTTGTCTACGGCGCCTCGGCCAACACTCGCCTTTTCTGGGACCTGACCTCGGCGCGCGAGCTGGGCTACGACCCACAGGACAACGCCGAGCGCTACGCCGGGGAGGTGGGCGACGAGATGCACGAGCTTCAGGGCGGTGCCTTCACGGCGCGCGACGCGGGCGGATGGACGTGAGGAGGAAACATGGCGTTCACACGGCAGGACATTCGGGAATCGATCGAACGGGCGGGTGACGAGTATTGGGAGACCCTTGTCCGTCACCACACGGACGCTTATCCCGAGAGCAACCCCACGCCCGGCGACGTCTGCCGGGCCGAGGCCGAGCGGCTGAACGAGCTCGGCCTGGGGGATGACCCAAACCTCGAGCTCGTCGAAAGCCGGGTCGAGAACGTCTCACCGGCGGTCAGGATCACGCATGTGTTCGCGGATCGCGAGAAAGGCTCCCGTTTCGAGACCGAGCCGTTCACCGGCTACGAATGATCAGCCCAGCGAGTCGATCCAGCGCTCGAGGCGGCGACCCTCCTGGACCATCATCTGCGGGTCGCGAAACGTGTTGGTGAGCAGCGCGACGCCCTGATAAGAGGCGATCAGAGCCACGGCCAGCTCGCGGGCGTCGCGGCGTCCCATGGCTCGGAACTGCCGCTCGGCCCAGTCGATCGGCACCCGCATCAACTCGGCGCAGGAGCGACCGGGGCCGTCTTCGCGCTTATCGAGTTCGGAGCAGAGGCTGCCCTCAGGGCAGCCGTACCGCGCGGCCAGATCGGCCTGTCCGACGAGCATCCGGACGAACGCCTTCAACCGCGCCTTCGGCGTCCGGTGGCTCTCCAGCGCCTCGAGCGCGTCCTGCACGTCCTGCCGGCGTGACGCGATCACGGCCTCGATGAGCTCGTCCTTTGTCTTGAAGTAGTAGTAGACGTTGCCGAGCGGCACTTCTGCGGCCTGCGCGATGTCCGCCAGCGTCGTGCCCTCGACTCCCTGGGCGTGGATGATCGCGCGCGCGCCGTCGATCAGGCGTTCCCGCTTCCTCGCCGCGCGAAGTGAGTCAGTCATCTCACTGATGGTAGCCCGCGAGCCGGTACTCCTGTCGATGCCACTTTGATAAGTTAGCCAACTAACTTTTATTATGCGAGAGACCCTTGGAGGACCGCCCATGTCGCCAGCCACCCCTGAAACGTCGTTCCTCGCCACCCGGCGCGGGAAGCTGACGCTCGCCTTCCTGTGCGGCGTGGCTTTTCTGGACTTCGTGGACGCGTCGATCGTCAACGTCGCGCTGCCGTCGATCCGGCACAGCCTCCACTTCTCCGTCCAGAGCCTGCAGTGGGTGCTCAGCGCCTATCTGCTCACGTACGGGGGCTTCATGCTGTTGGGAGGCCGGGCGGCGGACGTGATCGGGCGGCGGCGGATGCTGGTCGCGGGGACCGCCGTGTTCGCGGCGTCCTCGCTGACCGCGGGGCTCGCGGGAAGCGAGGGGATGCTCGTCGGCGCGCGGCTGGTCCAGGGGGTCGGCGCGGCGATGATGATGCCGGCGGCGCTCTCGATCCTTACCACCTCGTTCACCGAGGGTGCTGAGCGAGCTCAGGCGCTGGGCGCGTGGGGAGCCACCGGCGGCTTGGCCTCCGCGCTCGGAGTGTTCCTCGGCGGGGTCCTGGCCGGCGGGCCGGGCTGGCGATGGGTCTTCTTCGTCAACCTGCCGGTTTGCGCGCTCGACCTGGTCGCGGTGTTCCGGCTGATCCCGGGCGATCGAGGAGCGGCCTCATCGCGCAACTTCGACTTCCTCGGTGCGCTCCTGGTCACGACCGGGATGCTCCTCCTGATCTACGGTCTGGTGCGGGCGCCACAGATCGGCTGGGGAAACGCGCGCACAATCGGAGCGCTCGGCGGGGCGGCGGTCCTGCACGTGGCGTTCGCCGTCAACGAGAGCCGCCACAGCAATCCGCTGTTCCCGTTCTCGATCCTGCGCATCAACGGCCTCGCCGCCGCGGATCTGACCCAGGTCGTCGCGGTGGCGGGTTCGTACTCGATGTTCTTCTTCGTGACGCTGTACATGCAGGACGTCCTCGGCTTCTCGCGGATCGATGCCGGGCTGGCCTACGTGCCCACCGCGCTCGGGGTCGCGGTCTCGGCCGGGATCTGTTCGCGGTTGATTCCGCGTACCGGCACCCGCCCGCTGATCGTGGGCGGCGCATTGGTCGACGCCGTCGGGATCTTCTGGCTCTCGCGAATCCCGGTCGACGGCTCCTATGTCAGCGACCTCCTCCCGGGACTGCTGATCATGTCGCTCGGGTTCGGCGCGATCTTCGTGGCCGTCACCACCGCCGCCCAGGCGGGTGTGCCGTCCGACAAGGCCGGTCTGGCCGCCGGCCTCGTCAACGCCTCTACCTGGGTTGGCGGGGCGCTGGGGCTCGCGATCTTCTCCGCGATTTCGACCAGCCGCAGTCGCGACCTGCTCGCCGCCGGCGCCTCGCTGGACCACGCCCTCACTGCCGGGTTCGGTCGAGCTCTGCTTGCTTGCAGCCTCTTCCTCGTCGGCGCGGCCGTGATCGCGCTCGGCGCCACCAATGCCGGGCGGACTACCGCTGGCCTGGGGGAGGTGGTCGACGCGGCAGTAGTCCCCTGAAGTCGCGCTCGCGTGCGCACCCGAGCCAGATGCCCAGGCCGCGGGTGGATTCATCGGCCAGCCTGAGCGCGGAGTACCTCAGGGGGTCGAGGTCCGGGCGGTCGGAGAACCAGTCGGCAAGCGCCATGGCAATGAGGAGTACGCCGAGTCGCCTCGCGAGCGGGCCCCGGAGCCGGCCGCCCGCGGCCGCGAACAGCGCGAGGGCGAACGGCGCCCACGGGCCCGCGATCGCGCGGGCGAGGTCGCGTCCCTCATGGACGGTCATCTCCGCGCTCGCCCGGGCCGCCCGCGCGGCGGATCCGGGCACCCGTCCTCGTAGTGGCCGGTGAAGCTGACGGGCGCGGGCGGCGGCAAGGGCGAGCAACGGCCCCGGTGAGCCGGCCAGCGCGGCGGCCCACGCCAGCGCCACGCGCGGGGTCAGAAATACCACTGGAACCCGCTCGGGATGGCGGCGGAGCAGCGGCGCCACCGACTCGTTGTAGGCCACCCGGCGGCGGTACCAGGCCGCCGGTCGAATCCGTGCCTCATGCGCCACGGTCATCCGGGGGTCGTAGCGGAGCCGCCAGCCGGCGTCATGCAGGCGCCACACGAGGTCGACGTCCTCGCCGAGCGACAGGTCTTCGTCGAAACCGGCCTCGAGCGCGTCGCGACGAGCCACCATCGCGGCGCTCGGCACGTACCAGACGGGGCCGTAGGGCCGGATCGGCGAAGGACGGGGACCCATGTCGAGGGCCGAGCGACGGCGTTCGTAGGCGGCGATCGGACCGTCCCCGCGGGCGTTTGAGACGATCCGAGGCGCGGCCAGCGCGACCGTGGGGTCGGCCAGGTGATCGACCAGCCGGCCCGGGAAGCCCGGGGGTGGGAGGCAGTCGGCATCGAGGAACCCCACGAGCGGCGTTCTCGCCAGCCGCGAGCCGGCGTTGCGGGCGGCCGAGGCCCCGCGCTTTTCCGGGAGGCGGACATAGCGCGCGTCGCGACGATGCGCCACCGCGGCGATTGCGGCTCCGATGGGAGAGGGCGATCCGTCGTCGACCACGATCACCGTCGCGTCGCGCGCGATCGGCGCGAGCGCGTTTGCCAGCCGATCGGCGTCCGCATAGACCGGGACGACGACGGTGACCTCCGCCGTGGAGCGCGCGCCGAGGGGCGGGTCGGGATCGGCGAGGCCGGCGTCGAGCAGTCTCCGCGCCAGCTCACGCTCCGCCGTCGCTTCGCCCACCGGCTGGCCGGCCAGCCAGGCTGTGGTGAGGTCGGCGCCGCGCGGGGAGAGCGTGAGGACTCGCAACGGGAAGCCGCCCACGAGCGTTCGGCCGCCGTTGAACACGCCGAGGTCGGGGGCGGGGCGAAGGCGCCAGCCGGGAGGGACGGGGGCTCGGCCGGCATCGTCGGGGGGCGAGCTGTCGCTCACCGACCCCGCCCTTGGGAGAAAACTGGTCCTATACGGGAGTTATCTCCCAAGCGGTCGGACCTACGCGGTCAGCCCGCCGTCGACCGGCAGTACTGCGCCGGTCAGCGCGGACGCGGCCGGGCCGCATAGCCACACCACCGCGGCGGCCACCTCGCTCGGGTCAAGCACGCGCCGGACCAGCTGCTGACCGGCGAACTCGTCCTGGCTGCGCAGGTCGTAGTAGGTGGCGCTGGCGGCGAGCATCGCGCCTCGGGTCGAGCCGGGACAGACCGCGTTGGCGAGCACGCCGGTCCCCGCGAGGTCGGCGGCCAGGGCGCGGACGTACGCCACGGTGGCGGCCTTCGCGGCCGAGTAGGCGGCGAGCTGGGGCATCGCGCGCAGCGCGGCGGCGGAGGCGACCGCGACGAATCGCCCCCGACCTGCCTCGATCATCCCCGGCACCGTCGCCTCGGCCAGCCGTCGGACGCCGTGCAGGTTGACGTCGATCAGCGTCGACCACGCCTGCTCGTCGGTCGCCCAGGCCGGACTGCCCGCGATCACGCCGGCGGCCGCGACCGCCGCCAGGGCCGCTCGGCCGGCGAGCGCGTCGATCAGCCGCGGCCCGAAGTCGGCCGAGGAGGCGTCGGTGCAGAGAAGCTCGACGCCGTCGGCACCCGCCTCGCGGCAGCGCTCGGCCAGCCCGTCGAGGTCTTCGACGGTGGGCATCTCGTACTCGATGCCCGGCTGGGGGCCGCACGCGTCGACGAGGACCAGTGACCAGCCCTGCTCGGCCAGCGCCAGCCCAGTTGCCGCGCCGATTCCCCGCGCCGCGCCGGTGACGACGGCGAGACCAGGGTCCTCAGGCACGCGCCGGCACCCGATCGAGCAGCGCGTCGAGCGCCGCGGCGCAACGTCGCACCAGGTCTTCCAGCAGGACGCGGCCTTCGGCGGCGGTGGCGCCGCGTGGATCGCCGAGGACGCCGTTCGGGCTGACCGACCGCACGCCGTTCCGACGGAGGCGATCGATCAGCTCGCCTACCGGACGCGTCTCGCCCGCCTCGGCGAGGTCCGCCCGCACGGCATCCGGATCGAGGTGCAGCAGCAGTGCCGTCTCCGTCCGCCCGGCGTGGGCGTCGCCTGGCGCCACGCCGGCGTGGAAGACGTCGCAGCGTCGTCCCTCGACTCGCAGCCGCTCCACCGCCAACGACACCGCCTCGTAGTTACCGCCATGTCCGTTGACCAGCAGCAGCACGTCCCAGTCCCGCGCCGAATCGCGGCCCAGCTCGACCAGGACCTCGGCGAGCGCGTGAGTGCCGATCGACAGCGTGCCGGGAAACCCGGCGTGCTCGCCACTCGCGCCGAAGGCGATCGGTGGCGACACCGCGACTCCCTCGCAGCCGAGAGCCGCTCCGCGAGCGACGGCCCCGGCGATCCTGGTGTCGGTGTCTAGCGGCAGGTGCGGTCCGTGCTGCTCGAGTGACCCGAGGGGGACGACCAGCGCCCGCCGCTGCGCGCCATCAACCTCCGTCCAGGTCGCGTCCGGGAGATTTGTCACAGAGTGCTAAATTATCGCGCCCGACCGCCGCGAGGAGAGGAATACGCGTTGAGCACCACGCCCGAGCAGCTCGAGGAGACGGCCGTCGAACGGGAGCCCGAGGAGACCTCGGCCTCGGAGCAGGTCTCCGAAGAAGACCTCGTCGTCGAGGATCTGTTGGTCGACGACGTCTCGATCGACGGCATGTGCGGCGTCTACTAGATCGCTGACGGAGATGGATACGACTGCTTTGCGCGAGGCTGCCGGCCTCGGTGCAGAGGCGAGCCTGCGCGCCGAGCGCTTCGGCGCGCTCGCCTATGACTACGACACGCGCCGACTCAGCTTCATCCGCCGCCGCGCGGAGTCGAGCGGGCGTCTGACGGACGAGTTCGAGCGGGGGCTGGACGCGCCGATCTGCCTGACTTGGGAGCTCACCTATGCGTGCAACCTCGCGTGTATCCACTGCCTGTCGAGTTCGGGGCGGCGTGACCCGCGGGAGCTCAGCACCGAGGAATGCAAACGCGTCATCGACGAGCTCGAGCGCATGCAGGTGTTCTACGTCAACATCGGCGGCGGCGAGCCGACCGTGCGGCGCGACTTCTGGGAGCTCGTCGACTACGCGGTCGCGCACCACGTCGGCGTGAAGTTCTCGACTAACGGCTCGCGGATCACGCCGGAGCGCGCGGCCAGGCTCGCGGGCTCGGATTACGTCGACGTGCAGGTCTCGCTCGACGGCGCGACCGCCGAGGTCAACGACGCGATCCGCGGCCCGGGTTCCTACGCCACCGCGATCACCGCGATGGAGCGGCTGGCCGGCGCGGGCTTTGAGGGTTTCAAGCTGTCGGTTGTCGTCACGCGCGAGAACGTGTCGCAGCTCGACGCGTTCAAGGCGATGGCGGACGGGTTCGGCGCGCAGCTGCGGATCACGCGCCTGCGGCCGTCGGGACGTGGCGCCGACGTGTGGGATCGCCTGCATCCGACCGCGGCGCAGCAGCGCGAGCTTTACGAGTGGCTGCTGGCACACGGCGAAGATGTCCTGACCGGCGATTCGTTCTTTCATCTCAGCGCGTACGGCGCGCCGCTCCCTGGGCTGAACCTGTGTGGGGCCGGCCGGGTGGTATGCCTGATCGACCCGATCGGCGACGTGTACGCGTGCCCGTTCGTGATTCACGACGAGTTTCACGCCGGCAACGTCCGCGAGCCGGGTGGCTTTGCCGGCGTGTGGCGGGAGTCCGAGCTGTTCACCGGGCTGCGCGAGCCGCAGAGCGCCGGCGCGTGCACGAGCTGCGGTCTGTTTGATAAGTGCCGGGGCGGGTGCATGGCGGCCAAGTTCTTCACCGGGCTGCCGGTGGCGGGCCCCGACCCCGAGTGCGTGCTCGGCCACGGCGAGCGGCTGCTCGCGTCCCGCGGCGATGATCCGGTCCCGCGCCCGTCGGTCGACATGTCCCGGCGCGCCCCGTGAAACTGACCAGGAACGCGTGGTTCGAGTCGGTGGCGGTGGCGCAGCGGCGGGCTAAGCGACGCCTCCCGAAGTCGGTCTATTCTGCGCTCCTCGCCGGCTCCGAGGCGGGGGTGACGCTCGCGGACAACGTCGCCGCGTTCCGCGAGCTCGGGTTTGCCCCGCACGTCGGCGGGGCGCCGGCGCAGCGGGACATGACGACAACGGTGATGGGGCAGCAGCTCTCATTGCCGGTGCTGATCTCGCCGACCGGGGTGCAATCCGTGCACCCCGACGGCGAGGTCGCGGTGGCGCGCGCCGCGGCCGCCCGGAGCACCGCGATGGGTCTGAGCTCGTTCGCGTCAAAGCCGATCGAGGAGGTGGTGGCGGCCAACCCGCAGACGTTCTTCCAGATCTACTGGGCGGGCGGCCGCGAGCAGATCTCCGCGCGGATCGAGCGCGCCCGCGCCGCCGGCGCGGTCGGACTGATCGTCACGCTCGACTGGACGTTCTCGCACAGCCGCGACTGGGGCAGCCCGTGGATCCCGGACAAGATCGACCTGCAAGCGATCGCGCGCCTGGCTCCCGAGGTGCTGCTCCGGCCGACGTGGCTGCTCGAATGGGCTCGCGCGGGCGGACCGCCGGAACTCACCGTGCCGAACGTGTCGCCGCTCGGCGAGCCCCCGGCCACCTTCTTCGGTGCCTACGGCGAGTGGATGATGACGCCGCCCCCGAGCTGGGAGGACCTCCGCTGGCTGCACCTGCAGTGGGACGGCCCGTTCATGCTCAAGGGCGTCGGGCGCGTGGACGACGCGCGCCGCGCGGTCGACGCGGGGTTCAGCGCGATCTCGGTCTCAAACCACGGCGGCAACAACCTCGACGGCACGCCCGCATCAATCCGCGCTCTGCCCGCGATCGCCGAGGCGGTCAGCGGCCAGATCGAGGTGCTGCTCGACGGCGGCATCCGCCGCGGGGGCGACGTGGTCAAGGCGCTCGCACTCGGCGCCAACGCGGTCATGATCGGACGCGCCTACCTATGGGGCCTGGCCGCCGCCGGGCAGCCCGGGGTCGAGAACGTGCTCGACATCCTCCGCGCCGGCATCGACTCAGCGCTACTCGGCCTCGGCCGCGCCTCGACCGCCGAGCTCACTCCCGACGACGTGATCGTCCCGCCCGGATTCAGCGCTCGTGGATGACCACGCCGCGGACGTTCTTGCCCGCGAGCAGGTCGTGATAGCCGTCGTTGACCTGCTCGAGCGAGTAGCGCTGCGTGATGATCTCGTCGAGCTTGAGATCGCCTGACTTGTAGAGGCCGAGCAGGCTGGGCATCTCGAAGATCGGGTTCGAGCCGCCGGCCAGCGAGCCCTGGATCCGCTTGTGCCAGCCGACCATCGGCGACCCGGTGAGGCTGATCGAGTGCTCATCGGACCGGCTGACCGAGGTCAGCACGACCCGACCCGCCTTGCCGATCAGGCTCACCGCGCTCGCCGTGATCTCCGAGTCGAGCACGCCGACCGTCACGACGGTGAGGTCGGCCATCTGGCCCCGGGTCAGGTCGGTCAGCTGCTCGCGCGCCGCCTCGACGTTGGTTGCGGTGTGGGTCGCGCCGAGGCGCTGCGCCATCTCGAGCTTGAACGGGTTGGGGTCTATCGCGAACACGTTCTTGGCCCCCGCGTAACGGGCGCCCTGGACGGCGTTGATGCCGACCCCGCCTACGCCCATCACGACCACGGTTTCGCCCGGCCGCGTCTCGCCGGCCCGCACGGCCGAGCACCAGCCGGTGGTCACGCCGCACCCGACGAGGCACGCGACCTCGAACGGGATGTCCTCGTCGATCTTCACGCACGAGTACTCCGAGACCACGGTGTGGTCGGAGAATGTCCCGAGCGCGCAGAAGCCGCCGAAGTCCTCGCCGTTACGGTGGAAGCGGAACGTTTCGTCCTGCAGACAGCCGACGCCCGCGTACAGGCCGCGGTCGCACAGGTTCTGGTGGCCGGTCGAGCAGTAGCGGCACTTGCCGCACGCCGGGATGTACGAGGTAACCACGTGGTCGCCGGGCTCGACGCGGGTGACGCCGGCGCCGACCTCCTCGACGATCCCGGCCCCCTCGTGTCCGCCCACCAACGGGAAGCGGATGTGGCTCCCGCCCTCGCGGCGGATGTGTTCGTCGGAGTGGCAGAGCCCCGCCGCCTTGTAGCGGATCAGCACCTCGTACTCCTTTGGCGGGTCGAGGTCGAGCTCGGTGATCTCCCAGTCGGTGCCGGGCTTGTGCAGCACGGCCGCTCGTGTCGTCATGCTCGCCATTGCGTTCGTCTCCTCACCTCAGGCTCCGCATATGTGTATACAGATATATATATGTCTATAGGTATAGGCTTCGCGGGGCGCTCTCACGCGACCTGCGGCAGCACGTCGGCGCCGATGAGCCGGAGGTGGTCGAGGTCGTCGATGTCGAAGATGTGCAGGTAGGCGATCTCCGCACCGGCCGCCCCCAACTCCTGTAGGGCGCCGACGACGGTGGGAACGTCGCCGACCGTCCCCCTGGAGAGCATCCGCCGTCCCGGATCGCCGAGTCGCTCGAGCCGCACCTGCGCCTCCGCGAGCGTCGATCCGCAGATCACCTGCGTCGTCACCGACATGCGCAGCGTCGACGGGTCCCGGCCGATCTCTTCGCACACGCGTCGGACGTTTGCGAACCGGTCGGCGGTTCCGGCGCCGCCGCCGCTGTTGAACTCGTCGGCGTACTTGGCCGCCATCAGCGGGGTGCGGCGTGGGCCGGTGCCGCCGATCACGATCTCCGGCCGCGGCCTCTGCACGAGCACCGGGAAGTTGCGGGCCTCCTCGAGCTTCCAGAAGCGGCCGTCGAAGCTGAACGGCTCGCCCTGCGGCGTCGTCCACAGCCCGTTGAGGATCTGCATCTGCTCGTCGAGCCGGTCAAAGCGCTCGCCGATCGCGGGGAAGGGGATGCCGAAGGCCTTGTGCTCGCGCTCGTACCAACCCGTGCCGATGCCGAGGATGACCCGGCCGCCCGACATCTGGTCGACGGTGGCCACGGCATTGGCCAGCACGCCCGGGTGGCGGAACGTGCCCGCCGTCATCAACGTCCCGAACTTGATCCGGGTTGTCTCGAGGGCCACGCCCGCGAGCGTCGTCCACGAGTCCGTCGGCCGGTACTCCGGATCGGTGGAGTCGATCCCCAGGTAGTGATCGTTGCGGAAGAAGGCGTCCAGCCCGGCTTCCTCGGTCGCCTTGGCCATGGCCACGACGCGGTCGTAGGTCGCGCCGTGACGGGGCTCCATCAGCACTCGCAGTTTCACGACGCCTCCTCATCCGGTCGTGGCAGGGGGAATGGGGCCGGGCCGCCGCCGTCGAGTACGAGCATCTGGCCGGTCACGAACTCGGCGCCGTCACCGGCCAGGTAGCGGACGGCGGCGGCGACGTCACCGGGCCGGCCGGCGCGGCCCACCGGCAGGCGGGCCCCACGCTGCTTCATCTCGGCCTGGACATCGAGGTCGGGGTCGAGGCTCAGGAGGGCGCGACTGGTGTCGAGCGCGCCGGGGCAGATCGCGTTGACGGTCACGCCCCACGGTGCCACGTCCATCGACAACGCCCGGGTCAACCCGATGATGCCGGCCTTGGAGGCCGAGTAGGGGGAGGAACGCGGCGCGCCGATCACGCCCGCCATCGAGGAGATGTTGATGATCCGGCCCCACCGCTGCTTGCGCATCGTCGGCACCGCGGCGCGACACATCAGGTAGGTGCCCCGCAGGTTGACGCGGATCACCTCGTCGAATACCTCGATCGGGATCTCGTCGATTACGTCACGGTCGAGCCCTTGGGGCGCGGCGGCGTTGTTGACCAAGATGTCGAGTCGCCCGAACTGAGCGATGGCCGAGTCGACCATCGCCTGTGCGTCGTGCTCGCTGCCGATGTCGCCCAGCACCGCCAGCGCCTTGCCGCCCGCTGCCTCGATTTCCGCGGCGAGCGTGTCGAGGCCGTGCCAGGAGGCGGGCTGCCCGGAACCAACCACCTCCTGTCGACGGTTGAGAACGCCGCTCGGCCGGCGGTCGCTGACCACGACCGCGGCTCCGTCTTGCGCCAGTCCCCGCGCGATCGCCTGACCTGCGCCGTCCGACTTGCCGCAACCGGTGATGAGCGCGACCCGCCCGTTCACGGTTGGGCCCCAATCTTGACCGGCTCGCGCGTCACGCCCGGGTAGGGCGTGCGGGGCGGCCCGCCGCCGTCGACCGAGAGCACCTGGCCCGAGATCCACCGCGCCTGATCGGAGGCCAGGAACAGGACCGCGGTCGCGGCGTCGAAGCAATCGCCTTCGGTCTGGAGCGCTGACATCTTGCGCCGCGGCTCACGTGCCTTTTCGGGCAGGTTGTCGGCCACGGCCGCCGTCCACAGCGCGCCCAACTCGACCGCGTTGATCCGGATCCCGCGTTCTCCCAGCAGGTAGGCGGCGCCACCAGTCAGCGACTCGAGCGCCGCCTTGGCCAGCCCGTACATCGTGCCCGCGCGGCGCGCCGCGACCGAGGTGATGTTGACGATCGCGCCGCCGGCGGGGATCACCTCTATGGCATGTCGCGTCATCAGCCAGGCGGTCTTCAGGTTGAGCGTGATCAGCTCGTCGAACTGGTCGGGCTCGATGTCGAACAACTCCGCGGGGCTCCAGGCGGCCACGTTGTTGACGAGTGTGTCGAGTCCGCCGAGCCTCTGACGTGCTTCGCCGACGGCGCGGGCACAGTCCTCGTCGCTGGTGACATCGGCGATGACGGGGACCGCGGTGCCGCCGGCGCTGATTATTTGGGAGACGGTTCTGTGCGCCGCGGCCGGGTCCCGGTCGAGTACCGCGACGGCGGCGCCATGACGGGCGAGGAGCCGACTGATGGCCCAGCCCACGGTCCCTGGCCCAGTCTCACGACCGCCACCGCCGGTCACGAGCGCCTTGCGGCCGCTCATCCACTCGGCGCCGATGGGGGCGTCCAGATCGATCCTCATTCCGGATAGTGCAGGTCGATCGCCTCGACGGGGATGGCCAGGGTCTTACCCAGGATCGCCCGCATGACGTCGGGCGGCGCCAGGCAGTCCTCGCACGCTTCGGGAGTGGCCTCGATCGTGATGACCACCTGGTCGCCCTCCTCGAACGCGGCCATCGCATACCCATCCGCGGCCAGCGTCGCCTGCATGTCCTTCAAGCCCTGCTCGCTGAACATCGCCTTAGCCTCCCTTTGCGGCCGCCATCGGCGCCGGTACGGATTCGATCTCGACTGAACTGTTCGACCACTCGCCGAACACCCGGAAGACCATCGAGATCGCCGCGTTGCGCGCGCCGGCCACGATGATCGGAACATCCTTGCGCGCCGTGAAGTACGGCGTGAACGTGTCGGCAGACGCGCGCTCTGACTCGCTGGCCGACCGCGCACCCGGGCCGCCCTCGGACACTCCGTCCTTGCCGGCGCGGCGCAGATCCGCCTCTCTGCGGCCGACGTGCTCGACGAACCAGTCCTTGACGTCGCCCTTGGTGTAGCCGGCGTTGGCGAGCATCTGGGCGTGCTCGGGGCAGAACACCACTCCGGCCGATTGGCCGCGGAAGATCAGCGATCCGGTCCGGCCGAGGGTGTCAGCGAAGTCGTTCAGGAGCTGCTCGGGGTCCTGGGTATGGCGGTTGTCGACGAACTCGTAGGTGCGAGTGAGGGTGGCCGAGAGGGCGTTGGTGCCCGGCGCGAGGCCCATCTCGGTGGCCAGCGGCTCCCATGGGCTCTCCTCCTCGTTCTCGCCGAAGCAGATCGCCCAGCGACCGGGGATCCCCTGCGTGGTCTGGTCGAACACGTGCGGGGCGACGCCGAACGCGTTGCGCAGCATCAGCCCGAGGGCGCGCGGGATCGTGGCGTTCGGCCGGAAGCCGGCCGCGAAGATCCCGCCCGTGCAGTTGATGGCGAGCTCCGAGCGGATTGGGCCGTTGATCACGATCAGCGGCGCCGGCCCGCTCGTCGACTGCCAGCCGCCGCCCTTGGCCGCCCGGTCGCGCATCACCGCGTCCCACGAGGCGAGCACGAGCGGGAAGTACTCGGGCAGGCAGCCGGCCATCGCCCCATTGATCGCGGCCGTCCTGACCGTGCACTCCCGGCCCAGATGATCCATCCGCCACAGCACCTCGTCGGGGTCGCGGCTCGTGCGGGCAAGGAACTGGTCGAGCACAGGCTGCGAGACGGGTACCACGGGGAGGCCGTCGGTCCAGCCCTGCTCGTAGCAGTACTCGATGGCCTCCCGGGCGACGTCGGGATCGGGGTCGTGGTTGGGCTCGGCCGTCACCTACCCGGCCTCCCTGGCCTCGCCCGCGACGAGCATCGCCGCCACCTCGGCGACCACGCCCTCGGCCCGCTCGCGCACCTGCTCGGCGCTCAGCCCCGCCACCGGATGCGGGGTGGTCAGGTAGCGGTAGCCGGGCGCGCCTCGCACCTCGGCCATCGCGTCCGCGGTGGTGATGAACGCGTCCGAGCAGATCACCGCGGATGGCCTGCCGTTCTGCTCGAAGAGGATTCCGTCGGCGACCGCCGACGCGCTGCACGAGCCTCAATCACCGACGCCGATCACCACCACGTCCGACGCTGCGCTCAGCTCGTCGACCAGCCCGGCCGGCGCTGGCTGGGCAAAGTTCTCCTTGCGCAGCAGCGTGGCCCCGCCGGCGCCGTAGCGATCGTGGAGGAGGGCGGCCACGTCCTCGAGCAGCAGGCGGGCGTTCTGCTTGCCGTTCTCGAGCAGACCGATCTTGAGGCCGTGCAGGTCGGCCGGACGGGGCGCGAGCGCGAAAGCCGGAGTTGTCTCACTGCGCTCGGAGAGGCCCGTCGGGTCAAGGATCGCGTTGGTCATGTTGAACCTCCGTACGAGTCATCGGGGGTGCAAAACGCCCGAAAGCGGCCCGCCCGGCTCGACTCTCCGCACATAAGCGCCTGACAGGCGCTTATGTGCGGCCGGCGGGTTGGGAGCGGGGGGTTTCGTGGGTTTTGCACCGTTGGGCGGGAAGGGGTCGTGGGCGTGAGTGGTCGCAGTCGTCAGTGGTCGTGGATGAGGACGCCGCGGATGTTGCGGCCGGCGAGCATGTCCTCGTAGCCCTGGTTGATGTCATCGAGCTTGTATCGCTTGGTGATCAGCTCCTCGAGCTTGAGATCGCCGCTCTTGTAGAGCCCGAGCAGGCGGGGCATGTCGTAGAGCGGGTTGGCGCCGCCGAACAGCGAGCCCTGGATGTTCTTGTGCCAGCCGGTGACCGGTGAGCCGTGCACGGCGATCGTGTCGCCGACGCCGCCAACCGCGGTGACCACGACACTCCCGCCCTTGCCGATCATGTCGACGGCACGCTTCAAAACCTCGTCGTTCATCACCCCAACCGTGATCACGGCGTGGTCGGCCATCTGGCCCCGCGTGCGATCGCGGACGTATTCCAAAGCCTCGTCCGGGTCGCCGGTGGTGAACGTGGCGCCGAACTTGCCGGCCATCTCCTGCTTGAACGGATTCGGGTCGACCGCGATCACGTGCTTGGCGCCCGCGTAGGCGGCGCCCTGGACCGCGTTCATCCCGACGCCGCCGGTGCCGAAGATGACCACGGTTTCGCCGGCGCGGGTACCGGCGGCGTAGACCGACGATCCCCAGCCGGTGGTCACCCCGCATGCGACCAGCGCCGCGACCTCGAACGGGAGGTCCTCATCGATTGGCACACACGAGTTCTCGGGGATCACGATCCACTGCGAGAAGGTGCCGAGCACGCACATCCCGCCGATGTCCTCGCCGTTCTCGTGGAAGCGGAAGCCCCCGCCAGGCATCTCGCCGGTGGCGGCGTTCTTGCCGTCGTCGCACATGTTCTGGTGACCGGTCGAGCAATAGCGGCAGTGACCGCACACCGGTATCCACGAGGTGCAGATGTGATCGCCCTCGCGCACGCGGGAGACGTGGGGGCCGACCTTCTCGACCACGCCCGCGCCCTCGTGGCCGCCGACCATTGGGTAGCGATACGGGCCTCCCTCGCGGACGTGCTCGTCGGAGTGGCACAGGCCGCAGGCCACCACCCGGACGAGAACCTCATGCTCCTGGGGCTCGTCGAGCTCGAGCTCGGTCACCTCCCAGGCCTGGCCGGCCCCCCTGATAACTGCGGCGCGTGTCTTCACTCTGCCTCTCCTGTCGTCGTCGTCACTGCACCTACGAGCTGCGGCGCGTCGATCCCGAGGAAGCGGAACGTGTTGTGCCACGTGATGTCCTCGAGCATCTCGCCCGGAAGGTCGAGCGAGCGCAACGTGCGCCCGCAGGGCTGCTCGCGCGGCATGGCCGGGAAGTCGGAGCCGACCAGCACCTGCCGATGACCGACCAGGTCGATCAGGAAGCGCAGGGCACGGCGATCGAACACCAGCCCGTCGTAGTAGAAGCGGCGCGTGAGCTCAGCGGGCGAGAGCCCCTCGCCCGAATCCGACGGCTCCTCGTTCCACGTCTTGCCCCAGAAGTACATCGCGCGCGGGAGCATCATCGGGAAGCCTCCGGCGCCGTGGCTGAAGGCCAGCCGCAGCCGCGGGTGGCGCTCGGCCAGGCCGCTCGTGATGATCCCGGCGCAGGCGAGAAGGGCGTCGGCGCCGACGGCAAAGGCCGCAATTGGGATCAGGCCGGCGGGCAACCGCTCTCCGAAGTCGGCCGGCATGGCGTGGATGAAGACCGGCATCTGGAGTCGCTCGGCCTCTGACCAGAACTCCTCGTACTCCTCGCCGTGCAGCGCGCGGCCGAGCACGTTCGAGGCGATCTCCACCGCGACCAACCCAAGATCGCGCACCCGCGCCAGCTCGGCGGTCGCCAGCGAAGGAGCCTGCATCGGGACCATGCCCATGCCCATCAGCCGCACCGGGTCCGCGCTGCACAGCGAGGCGATGAACTCGTTGACCCGGCGTGAGAGCTCCAACCCTTCGGGACCCGACAGCGCGTAGTCGAGCAGCGGCGGCATCGGCGAGACGACCTCGGCGTCGACGCCGCTGCGCTCGAGCTCCTCGAGCCGGCGTTCGGCCGAGTAGAAGGCGTCGATCGCCTTGAACTGCATGCCTCGGTCGTTCTCGAGCAGCCGCGCGTGCGGGTCGTCGCACGGGCCGATGCGCGGTCCGCGATGGTCGTCGGAAGTCCCGACGGGATCGAGCGCCCCCGGGATCACGTGCGCGTGCATGTCAACCAGCATTGGCTGCCTCCTCTCTGGTCGCGGCTACCGTGGTCCTCGCCGAGCCGCCGTCCGGGCAGACGCACGTGTGGATCGCGTCCCCATCAGCGAGGGCCTGGATCGCGGCCTCCGTATCGGCCAACTCGAACGTCCCCGAGGCCATCTTCTCGAGCGGGAAGCGCCCGGACTCGATGATCCGGATCGCTTCGATGTACGCGTCGGCGTTGACGCCGAACGCACCACGGATAGTCACGCCCTTGTTGATCAGGCGATCGGTCACGAGCTCCACCGACTTGCCGCCCTTCAGCCCGGCCAGCACGATCCGCCCGCTGTGCCTCACGCACTCGATGGCATCGCGGATCGGCTGGTCGGCGATCGGGGTCAGCTCGAGCACCACGTCGGCCATGGCGCCGTCGGTGATCTCGGTGACCCGCTCGATCACGTCCTCCTCCTCGACGTTGATCGTGTGATCGGCCCCGAACTCACGCGCCAACGCCAGCTTGTGCGCGTCGCGCGAGAGGCCGGTCACGATGATCGTCCCGGCTCCGCGGGCCCGAGCCGCGATGACCGAGGTGAGGCCGCGCTGCCCTGGCCCAAGGATCAGGACGGTGTCGCCGAGGCCGACCTCGCCGAGCATCGCCGCCCAGCGCACGCCCGCCCCCAGTGGGTTGAACATGACCGCGAGCTCGGGCGGCAGATCTCGCCGGACCTTGTGCAGGATCGCCCAAGGGTGCAGATACAGGTAGTCCGCAAACCCACCCCAGAGCGAGGGCGAGCGCGACAGCGGCGTCATGCCGTAGGCGCCGTCGCGGTTCGGACACGACATGTAGCGGCCGGTCAGGCAGTAGTCGCACGCGCGGCAGGGCCGGAGGATCTCGACCGCGACGCGGTCGCCCACCGACACGCCCCAGCGCTCCGCCGCCCGCTCGCCCACCTCTTCAACAACACCGAGTGGCTCGTGCCCGGGGATCAGCGGGAACATGCCCGGGCGTACGAGGTGGCCGCGGTACTGCTCCACGTCGGACCCACACACCCCGCACGCCTCGATGCGCAGAAGCCCGTCGTCGTCGCCGATGCGCGGGCGCGGGAACTCCCGGATCTCGTAGGCCAGCGGTCCCGTCTGTACAGCGCCTCGAACCATCAAAACCCTCCCGGCATGGTCTCGTCTTCGTACAGGGGAATGAGCGGCACCGGCTCCGCCTTCTCCTCGGGCGGCGTGTAGCCCCAGTACTTGGCCCGCGCCCCGCCGTCGATCACGAAGTCACAGCCCGTGATCAGCCGCGCGTAGTCCGAGCACATCCACGCCACGCAGTGGCCGATGTCGGTTGGCGTGGAGGGCGCCATCGGCATGTTGCCCCGCACGTCGATCTTGCCCGGCTCGCGCCACCACGCCGGGTGGTCCGAAGAGCGGTCCGGACGTCGTCGTAGCCCCCCCGAAATCTCGGCGAGGAGCTCAGGGTTATCGGGGCGCGGCGCGGTCGGTGAGTACGAGTTAACGCGGATCCCGTACGGCGCGAGGTCCATCGCAGCGGCCCGCGTGAAATTGGCCAGTCCGCCCTTGTGGAAGGCATAGGCAATCACGCCGGCGCAGCCCTGCCAGGCGTTCGAGGACAGGATGTTGACGATCGAGCCCTTGATCTCGCGCTCGATCATCGAGATCGCGACCTGCTTGGTGTTCAGGAAGGTGCCGGTGCCGGCGACCGCCACCGCGCGATTCCAGAACTCGAGGCTCTCCTCGAGCACGCCGCGACCGCCGAGCAGGGCCGCGTTGTTGATCAGGATGTCGATCCGGCCCCAGCGGTCGAGGACCTCGCCGACATAGCGCGCGACATCATCTTCGGACGTCACGTCGCCGGGGATCGCCATCGCCTCGCGGTCGTGGCGCTCGATCCGGCGGACCGATGCCTGCGCGGCGTCCGGATCGACGTCGTTGCACGCCACGCGCGCCCCATACCGGGACAGGGCGAGCGCGATCCCGCTGCCGATGTTGGGTCCCGCGCCTGTGACCAGCGCCACCTTGCCCTCGAGCGAAACCTCCACGCCACTCACGCGCGCCCGTCGATGATCACGCTCTTGACCTGGGTGTAGTCGAGGATCGAGTCGGCGCTGACCGTGCGCCCGAATCCGCTCGACTTGTAGCCGCCGAACGGCGCCCCGATCACGCCGCCCGACCACAGCGTGTTGATCGACACCTGACCGGCCTCGATCCGGCGTGCCAGGCGCACCGCCTTGCCCACGTCCCGGGTCCACACCGACGCGACGAGTCCGTACCGGGTCCCGTTGGCGATCGAAAGCGCCTCCTCTTCGTCGTCGGCGGACAGCACGGACAGCACCGGACCGAAGATCTCCTCCTGGGCGATCCGCATGTCCGGCTTGACCTCGTCGAAGATCGTCGGCTCGACGAAGAAGCCCTGGTCGTACACATCGCCCTCGGGCTTGCCACCGCCCACGACAACGTGCGCGCCCTCGGATCGGCCAGTCTCCAGATACCCGAGCACTCGCTTCTGCTGCTTGGCGCTGATCAGCGGGCCCATGTCGACATCCTCGTACCAGGGCCCGACCCGCACGTGCTTGAACGCGTCGGCCAGACCGGAAACGACCTGTTCACGGATCGAGGCGTCGACGACCACGCGCGAGCCCGCAGCGCAGATCTGCCCGGTGTTGAGCGTGATGCTCCGGGCGATGGTGGGGATCGCCTTCTCGAGCGGCGCGTCGCGAAGCACCACCTGGGGAGATTTGCCGCCAAGCTCCAGGTGCAGCGGGATCAGGTGCGAGGCGCATGCCTCCATCACCCGCCGGCCCGTCTCGGGCGAGCCGGTGAAGCTCATGCGCCGCACGGACGGATGCCGCGCGAGCGGCTCTCCCGCCTCGGGGCCGTAGCCGGTGACGACGTTGATCACGCCGGGCGGAATGCCGGCCTCATGAGCCAGCTTGACCAGCAGGAGACACGTGAGCGGTGCGTCCTCGGCCGGCTTGATCACGATCGTGTTGCCCATCGCGATCGCCGGTCCGGTGTCGTTCACGGTGTTCGGCCCGGGCGCGTTCCAGGGGATGACGCTCCCGCACACGCCATAGGGCTCGCGCAGGGTCATGCCGATCACGTCGGGGAACATGCTCGGGAGTGTCTGCCCGGTCGCCTTGTCGGCGAGGCCGGCGGTGAACGTCAGGATTCCCGCCATTGGGCCGGCGGGGCCCCACTTGGGTCGGCCGACCTCCAGCCGTTCGAGCAGGTCGATCTCAGTGGCATGCGAACGACACAGCGCGGCCCAGTCGAGCAGCAGCTGCCCGCGTCGGCTCGGGCTCTCATCGCGCCACGCGGGGAAGGCATCGGAAGCGGCTGCCACGGCGTCGGCCACGTCGTCCGGGCCCCCGCGCGGGACGGTGGCCAACGTCTCGCCGGTGGCGGGGTTAATCACCGAAATCGTCTCACGGGTGTGTGCGGGGACCCATTCACCGCCGATCAGGTGCGTGCCGTCGGGAAGCAGCTCCTGGATGTCGAGCGCGTCAATCGGGTGCTGCAGCGTCATGTGCTCCTCCTGCCAGTGCCGGCGCCGTTTGATTTGATTCCCGCCCCCCCACGGGAAAGTGACACGCCGCGAAGTGGCCCTCGGCCAGCTTGCGCAGCGGGGGCTCCTCGGCGGCGCACACGTCCTTCGCGCGAGGACACCGGGTCCTGAAGCGGCAGCCGCTGGGTGGATCGATCGGCGAGGGCAGCTCGCCCCGGATCGTGTCCGCCACCGGGCGCCGGGCCACTCTCGGATCCGGGCTCGGGATCGAGGCCAGGAGCGCCACCGTATAGGGGTGAAGCGGCTCCCGGTAGAGCGCCTCGGCGGGCCCGATCTCGACCAGCTTTCCGAGGTACATCACGGCCACGCGGTCGGACACCTGCTTGACCAGCGCCAGGTCGTGGGCGATGAACAGATAGGCCAACCCGAGCTCGGTGCGCAGCCGCTCGAGCAGTCCGAGCACCTGCGCCCGGATCAGCACGTCGAGCGAGGAGACCGGCTCGTCGCAGATGATCAGTGCCGGATCGAGCGCCAGCGCCCGGGCGATCGCCACCCGCTGCGCCTGCCCGCCCGACAGCTGGCGCGGCCGCCGCGCGCCGAAGCGGGCGGGGTCGAGCCCGACCAGGTCGAGCAGCTCGTCCACTCGCGTGCGCCGCTGGGTGCGGGAGCCGACCTTGTACGCGATCAGGGGCTCCTCCACCAGCTCGCGCGCGCGCCACTTCGGATCGAGCGAGCCGAACGGGTCCTGGAAGACCATCTGGACCTGGCGGCGGGCCTCGATCAGCTGTTGGCGCTTGAGATCGACAAGCTCGGTCCCGCGCAGCCGCACCGAGCCGGACTTCGGCGGTGGGGCCTGGAGGATCGCGCGGGCCAGGGTTGACTTGCCGGAGCCAGTCTCGCCGACCAGGCCGAGCGTCTCGCCGGCGTTCAGATCGAACGAGACGTCCGAGACGGCGTGGACGGTGCCGGCCTTGGCGCCGGCGCGATCGCGGACGGTGAACTCCTGGACGAGGTTCGAGACCTGCAGCAGCGGCTCGCTCACGCCGGCCCCTCGAGTCCGCACGGATGCCAGCATGCCCAGCCGTGGTCGGGCTCCTGCTCTTCGAACGGAGGCGCGTGCTCGCGGCATTTGTCGGTGACGCTGGGGCATCGCGGCGAGAACGGACAGCCGACTTGTTCGCCGGCGAGGTCGGGTGGTTGACCCGGCACGGCGTTGAGCGGGGAGTGCGGAGGGTTCTCGAGGCGCGGGATCGCGTCGAGCAGCGCGCGGGTGTAGGGCATGCGGACGTGCTCGAACAGCGTGCGGGTGGGCGCACGCTCGACGCCGCGCCCGGCGTACATGACCAGCACCTCGTCGGCGAAGCTGGCCGCGAGCCCGAGGTCGTGGCTGATCATGATCAGCGCCATCCCGAGGCGCTGCTGGAGGTCGCGCAGCAACTCCATGATCTGGGCCTGGGTGGTGACGTCGAGCGCGGTCGTGGCCTCGTCGGCGATCAGGAGCTTGGGCTCCGCGGCGAGCGCGATCGCGATCATCACGCGCTGGCGCATGCCGCCGGAGAGCTGATGGGGGTATTGGCGGAAGCGCTCGCCGGCGGCGGGGAGACGGACCAGCTCCATCAGCTCGACCGCGCGATCGTGCGCCTCCGCCTTGCTCACGTCGTCGTGCAGGTTGATCGCCTCGGTGATCTGCGGGCCGATCCGCAGCGTCGGGTTGAGCGATCGCGCCGGGTCCTGGAACACCATCGCGATCTGGCTGCCGCGGACGGCGCGCATCTTTCGCTCGGACAGGCCGATCAGCTCCTGGCCCTCGAACCGGATCGAGCCGGTGATTTGGGCGCTCGGGGGCAGCAGCGCCATGATCGCCCGCGAGCTGACCGTCTTGCCGCACCCGGACTCGCCGATCAGCCCGACCGTACGGGCGCGGGGCACCGTGTAGCTGAGGCCGTCCACCGCGCGCACCACCCGTCCGGCTTGGTGGAAGTCGATCCGCAGGTCCGTCACCTCGAGCAGCGGCGTTCCCGTGGTGCCGACGCCGGCCGGGCCACCGCGCGACTCCGCCTGGCTCCCGGGTGGGGAGGTCCCGTTGGCACTCACTGCTGACTCCACCTCGACCTCAGGGCATCCCCCAGCAGGTTGAACGACACCACGGTGATGAACAGTGCCGCGCTCGGGATGAACACGAAGCGCGGCTGAACCGAAAGTACGCTCTCACCCGAGGAGATCATGTTTCCCCAGCTCGGGGCCGGCGGCGGAATGCCGAGGCCGAGGAAGCTGAGCGCCCCCTCGAGCACGATGATGATGCCCATCCCGAGCAGGGCGAAGGTCATCAGCGGCGGCATGATGTTGGGAGCGACGTGGCGCACCAGCGTTCTGAAGTGTCCGGTTCCGGAAAGCCCGGCCGCGGCGATGAAGTTGAGCTCGCGGATGCGCAGGGTCTCGGCCCGGGCCAGGCGCGCGAACGCGGGCACGCTGAAGAACGTCAGCGCCCAGATCGTGTGCACCTCACTCGGTCCCAGGCCCTCGGCGATAGCGATCGCCAGCACCAGTGCCGGGAACGCGATAAAGACGTCAAGGACGCGCATGATCACCGAATCCCGCCAGCCGCCCAGGTAGCCGGCCAGCGCACCGAGCAGCCCGCCGACGACGATTCCCAGCGCGTTGACGGCCAGCGCGATCTCGAGCGAGGCCCGACCGCCGTAGAGCAGCCGCGACCACTCGTCGTTGCCGACCTGGTCGGTGCCCAGGACGTGCCCGGGCGAGCCGATCGGCAGGTTGGCGTTGAGGATGTTGCCGCCTGTCGGGGAACCCACCGGACCGATCAACGGCCACACGAAGCAAAGGAAGAAGATCAGGGCGAGAAGGCCGGCCGGTATCCACAGGCCGAGCCGCGAGCGCCAGCGCCCACGAGGCTCCGCGGACGGGCCGGTTACGGCCTCGAGCGCGCCGGGGACGACGACGTCAGTTGGGGCTACCGCCATAGCGCACCCGCGGGTCGAGCGCCGAGTAGAGCAGGTCGGCGAGCAGGTTGGCCACGACGACCACCACCGCGAACACCAGGACCGCGCCCTCCACTACGGGCGTGTCGCGGTTGCTGATGGCCGACAGAAGCTCGTGTCCGATCCCGGGAAGTCCGAAGATATCCTCGATGATCACGGTCACCCCGAGCAGCGTCCCGAGGTTGAGAGCGATCACGGTGATCAGGCCGAAGACGGAATTGCGCAAGGTGTGGCGCATCAGCACCGCCCATGGCCCCGCGCCCTTGGCGCGCGCCGTCACCACGTAATCCTCGCCGTAGATCTGTTCGAGCAGGTCCGCGCGCAGCAGGCGGGTATAGAAGCACATCAGTGGCACGGCGATCGAGATCGCGGGCAGGGTCAGCGAGCGAATGTTCTGGCCGAGGCCCTGATCCGGCGGGACCCAGCCGATGGCCGGCAAGACGTTCAACTTGACCGCGAATACCCAGACGAGCAGCAGTGCCAGCACATAAGGCGCGATCGACAGCCCGCTCATGCTGAACACCATGCTGATCCGGTCAAAGATCCCGCCGGGGCGCCGGGCCGAGAGGATGGCGCAGGGCACTGCGATCAACAGCGAGAGCAGGAAGGCGTAGAGGATCAGCTCGAAAGTGATGGGCAGGTCGCTGCCCAGGATGCTCGTGACGCTCTGCCCGCTGGACAGCGAGTGGCCGAGGTGGCCGGTCACCAGGCCGTGCAACCAGTCGCCGTAGCGAGTCAGAAACGGCTTGTCGAGTCCGAGCTTGACCGAGAGCTGATGGACCTCGGCCGGCGTCGCCTGCGCGCCGAGAAGCTCTTGCGCGGCGTCGCCGGGCAGCGAGTTCATCACCACGAAGGTCAACAAGGTGACCCCGAACAGGACCGGAATGGCGGCCAGCAGTCGCCGGACGACGAATCGCAGCATGGGCGAGCCGACGAGCCGGCTCAGCCGGCCGGCCCGCGCCGCCAGCGGAGCGCTGAGCGGCGCGGAGCTACTACTCATACGTTGCCAGCGCCTGACTCACTGGGTGTATGACACGTCCTGCCAGAGCGGCGCGGTGTTAACCACCACCGAGGGGATCGACGTGGTGAGGCCTGGCCCCTGCACTCCGTGGACGGCGACGTTCCAGCTCGCGAGCGGGAACAGGAACGGCCCGTCGGCGTTCTTCGCGATGTATTGCGCGGCCTGCTGGTAGATCGAGTCGCGGGTAGCTGGATTGACGGCTCCTTCGCCGCCCAGGATCATCGCGTCGAGCTTCGGGTCGTGCACGCCACTGAACGGGGAGGCGCTCAGGAACCGGAAGGCGAGCCCCACGCCGCCGGCGGGGTCCCACGCTCCCGCGGTCTGGAGCGCCGCCTGCCACTTCTTGGTGTCGAACTGCTGGATCAGTCCGGCCAGGCTGTATAGGTGAATCGAGGCGTTTATCCCCGCCTGTTTCCAGAGCGTCTGCAGAGCCTCCATGAAGTTCTGGTTCACGGGCGAGGCAAGCGTGAAGAAGTTTACGTTCAATCCGCCCAGCGACTTCACCAACTGCTTGGCCTTGGCCAGGTCATAGGTGGGATAGCCGGGCACGTTCGGGTAATAGAACAGACCACCGGGCGCCGTGAAGCCCTGCACGACCTGGAACTGGTTGCCGAACAGCTTCTGGTCGATGATGGACGCATCGGTCGCGTAGTAGATGGCCAGCCGGGCGTTGAGGTTGTTGAACGGCGGGACCGCGGTATTCAGCTGGATGTCGTAGGGGGACGTGGCCGGCTGCTCGGTCGTCGTGAAGTGAGACTTGTACGTACTCACCAGCGACGGCGTTGCCATCCCGTCGTAAGCCTGCGCGCCTCCCGCCTGGAGCGTCTCGAGTGCGGCCTCGTCGTCGGAGGTCGCCTTGAAGGTGAGACCGCTGAGATACGGGTGCCCCGTCTGCCAGTAGTTCGGGTTCTTCTTCAGCACCAGTGTGTTGCTGAGTGTGTCGCTGACCACTGCGAATGGGCCCGCGCCGACGGGAGCGATCTTGAACTTCTGCTCGCCCATCGTCTTCAGGGCGGTCGGCGACGCGATCCAGTTCACATTGGCGTCCTGCAGCTGGTTCTTGAGCGCGCCATCCGGGGCTGAAAGGTTGATTTGCACCGTGGTCGGGTTCACCACGGTCACAGGGACCTTGGCCAACGGCCAGACCGGCTTGCAGGTGCACGGTGAGGCCAGGTCACGAGTGAAGTTGAACGCGACCGCCTGTGCGTTGAGTGGGGTGCCATCGGAGAACTTGAGGCCGGGCCGCAGATCGATCATCCACGTCTTGCCTCCGTTGGACGCGGTCGCGGAGGTGGCCAGGTCTGGGACCTGCTGTCCCCCGGTGTCGAGCTGGAATAGCTGGCCGAAGATCGCGTTCATCTGATCCTGTGTGGCGGCGCCGTTGATGTTGGTTGCCGGGTCCAGCCCGGCCGGCCATGCGCCGGCGTAGCCGCCCAGTTCGAGCACCGTCAGCGAGCCACCGGATTTCGGGGCTCCGGTCACCGCGGCCGACGACGCCGTGGAAGACGTTGCGGACGATGACGCCGCTGACGAAGATGATTTGGAACTACTGCCGCACGCGCTCACGAATGCGGCAACGACGAACAGGCAGGCCGCAATTCGTGCAAGCCTGCTGGGACGGATGGCAACGATCATCCGGGCTCTCCTCGCTTCGTGCAAGCCTTAGTGGCAGGTACGACCTCGCCGAGGAGAGCATCCTCGGCCGGGCAGCACCGCGAGCGATGCTAACGCGATTGTGAAAGATCTTGGCCGCAAAGAACCGAGGTGTGCACCCGTGGTCAAGTCGCCCTGCACTCGGGGGCGGAAAGAAGCACCTACCTCCGAGGTAATCGACGCGGTGCGCCATGCCTGTGATCGTGGCCGGCATGAGCATACGAGACCTCACTTACCAAATCGCGCCCGTTCCTACCGCGCGGGCGCGCGCGCGGGCGCGAGAAATCGGCCGCTGGCTCCCCTTGCCCGTCGTGCTGGCCGGCACCTTCATGGTCGTACTCGACTATTTCATCGTCAACGTCGCGCTGCCGTCGATTCAGTCACAGCTAAAGGCGAGCGACAGCGAGCTCGAATGGGTCGTCGCCGGCTTCGCCTGCACGTCGGCGATCTTCGTGATCACCGCGGGCCGGCTGGGCGACCGTTTTGGCCGCCGGCGCATGTTCTCCCTGGGACTCGTCCTATTCACACTCGCCTCGGCGGCGTGTGGTGCGGCCGGTACTCCACTCGAGCTGGTGGTCGCGCGGCTGGTCCAGGGCGCGGCGGCCGCGCTGGTCATGCCCAACGTGTTGTCGATCATCGGGGTCCTGTATGCCGGCCCCGACCGGCTGCGGGCTCTCAGCGTCTACGGGACCGTGATGGGCCTGGCCGCGGTCAGCGGTCAGCTGATCGGCGGGGCCTTGATCGCGGCGGATCCCGCCGGCCTTGGATGGCGCAGCTGCTTCCTGATCAACGTTCCCGTCGGCATCGCCGCACTGCTGGTAGCGCCCCGCGTCATCCCTGAGTCGCGCCAATCGGACTCGTCTCGGCTCGACAAGCTCGGCACGGCACTGGCCACGCTGGCTCTGATTGCCGTGGTGCTCCCGCTGCTCGAGGGTCGTCAGCACGGATGGCCCGTGTGGACCTGGCTGTCGCTGGCGGCGGCCCCCGTCCTGCTGGCGTGCTTTGTGCTTCACCAGCGGCGGCTCACGCGCGCCGATGCCGGACCGCTGCTCGACATGGCGCTGTTCCGCGAGCGCTCTTTCAGTGCCGGACTGCTCACCCAGCTGTGCTTCTGGGCCGGCCAGGGGTCGTTCTTCGTGGTCCTGGCGCTCTACCTCCAGAGCGGGCGCGGGCTGAAGCCGCTGACGGCCGGCCTGGTGTTCACGATCCTCGCCGTCGCCTACGTGGCGACTTCGATGCGGGCGCCTACACTCACGGCCCGGTACGGCCGCAGGACGATTGGCGTCGGCGCAGTGGTGCTGGCTACGGGCCACGCGTTCCTGCTCGCCGCGGTCGCTGTGGTCGGCGTGGGAGGGTCGGTGGCCGCGCTGGTCCCCGGCCTCCTGCTCGTCGGCGCGGGCATGGGTCTGGTCCTGGCGCCGCTGGCCTCGACCGTCCTGCAGTCGCTCGCGCCTGAGCGGGCCGGGAGTGCCTCCGGGGTGATGACCACGGCGCAGAACGTGGGTAACGCGCTCGGGGTGGCGCTCACCGGAGTGATCTTCTTCGGGGCGCTTCACTCCGGCTACGCGACCGCCTTCGAGCTCGCGGTCGGCCAGCTCGCGGTGCTGCTGGTCGGGGTGGCGGCGCTTACGCGGTTGCTGCCGCGGACTCGGACAGGTTCATGAACCGACCGGCGTCGGCCAGCACGTCGTGCAGGCGGTCGACGATCTCGCCCAGAAGGGCGGCGTCGGAGATGAGCGGGGGCGCGATCTGGAGCACGCTGTCGCCGCGGTCGTCGGGGCGGGCGATCAGTCCGGCCTCGAGCAGACGGCCGGGGAGGAAGCCACGGAGCAAGCGGTCACGCTCGTCTTGGTCAAACGTGCCGTTCGCGGGGTCGCGGACCAGCTCGACCGCCCAGAAGAACCCGCGCCCGCGGACGTCGCCCACGATCGGCAGCATCCGCAGCTCCTGGAGGCGCTCCTCGAGCCCGGCTTCGTTGCGACGCACGTTCTCGAGCACCCCGTCGCGCTCGAAGATCTCGAGGTTGCGCAGCGCGATCACGGCCGAGAGCGGATGGCCGGCGAACGTAATCCCGTGGCGCAGCGGCACTCCGGGTTGGTACAGCGGCTCGGCCACACGGTCGGAGACGAGCACGGCGCCCATCGGCGCGTAGGCCGAGGTGATGCCCTTGGCCACGGTCGCGAGATCGGGAACCACGCCCTCGCGCTCGATGCCGAGCCACTCCCCGAGCCGGCCGAAGCCGCAGATCACCTCGTCGGCGGCCAGCAGCGCCCCGCACTCATCGGCGATCTCGCGCAGGCCCTGCCAGTAGTCGGGAGGTGCGAGCAGGCAGCCGCCCGCGTTCTGGACCGGCTCGGCGATGATCAGCGCCACTTCGTCCGGGCCGGCAGCGTCGATCGCTTCGCGCACCTCGGCCAGCAGGCGGCGGCAGAACGCCTCGGGATCGTCGCCGTCGGGCGCGCGGAAGGCGTTGGTGTTCGACACATGAGTGACGTCGATCGCTGGCGGTCCGAACGGCGCCTTCATCCCCGGCACGCCGGTGAAGGACAGCGCACCGAGCGTCACGCCGTGGTAGGCGATGTTGCGGGCGATCGCCTTGCGGCGCTGCGGCTGTCCGATCGCGTCAAAGTGCTCGCGGACAATCTTCCACTGCGCCTCGACCGCCTCCGAGCCTCCGGAGGTGAAGAACACGTGGTTCAGATCGCCGGGCATGAGCTCGGCCAGCCGCTCGGCGAGCTCGATCGCCGGCGGGTGCGCCGTGCCCCAATTGGTGCTGAAGGCCAGCCGGGGCAGTTGGTCGGCGACGGCCGAGACCATCTCCTCGCCGTAGGAGTAGCCGATCTGGCAGCAGAACAAGCTCGACAGGGCGTCGATGTAGCGCCGGCCCTGGGTGTCGAACACGTACGGTCCCTCGCCGCGTTCGAGCACCAACAACTCGTGCCCGTCGGCGAAAGCGGAGGCATGCCGGGTGAAGTGCAGGAGCAGATGCTCGCGCGCGGACTGCTGAAGCTGTTCGTGGTTCATGGCCACTAGCTTCTCACGCCTCGGCGTGGTCCACCGGCAACGGCCCGAAGCTCTGGCTCACCGGCATCAGCTCGAGCAGGTTGACGTTCACGTGCTCGGGCTGGAAGGTCACCCATTCGACCGCGGCGGCGATGTCCTCAGGGGTGAGCGGATTGGTGCCGGCGTACAGGGCGGCCGCCCGTTCGGCGTCGCCCCCAAAGCGGACCTCGGAGAACTCGGATCCGCCCACCAGGCCGGGCTCGATGCAGGTCACCCGGACGTCTGTTCCGTGCAGGTCGGCGCGCAGGCCAAGGCTGAACTGATGCACGAACGCCTTGCTCGCGCCGTAGACGTTCCCGCCCGGATAGGGGTAGGTGGCGGCGATCGACCCCATGTTGACCACGTGGCCGCGCCGGCGCGCGACCATCCCCGGGAGGATCGCGCGGGTCACGTAGGTCAGCCCGGTGCAGTTGGTCTCGATCATCTGCTCCCATTGATCGAGGTTGGCGTCCTGGGCGGGCTCCAAGCCGAGGGCCAGACCCGCGTTGTTGACGAGCACGTCGACCTCGGCGAAGGCTCGCGGGAGCGAGGACACGAGCTGCTCGATGGCGGTTCGGTCCCGGACATCGAGCCCCGAAACAAAAATCAAATCCTCACCGAACTCGTCGACCAGCGCGGCGAGTCGGTCAGCGCGGCGCGCGGTGGCGACGACGCGCACGCCGGCGCCGGCGTAGCGGCGGGCGATGGCGGCACCGAAGCCGGAGCTGGCCCCGGTTACGAACGCGACGCGCGGTGGCATCGCGCCATTATCGGTGACCCTGGATCGCGACCGCCTGGTGGGAGATTGAGAAAACTGCGAATAATCCGCACAAACCTCAATCGCTCGGCTGGCGCGCCGCGCCAGACTAGCTGTCGAACCCGAGGCCGAGGCGGTCGAGCGTTTTGAGCCAGACCCCACGGCGGCCGTCGTGGCGGTCGGCCGCGGCGAGCCGGTTGCGGGTGAGCTGAATGACCGTGGTGCGCGCCGGCTCGGGCGGGAAGGGGAGCGGACGCCGGCGGACCATCGCCAGTGCGGTCGCCTCGCTCGTGCGCCCGTCGAGGAGGTCGAGCGCCACGCGGCCGCCGAACCGGCTCGCCGCGACGCCCAGTCCGGTGTAGCCGAGCGCGTAGGAGACCCGGCCTCCCAGCGCCCGCCCGAAAAAAACCGAGAAGCGGCTGCACGTGTCGATCGCGCCGCCCCAGCGGTGGGTGAAGCGAACGCCGTCCAGCTGGGGGAAGGCGGTGAACAGGTGCTGCGAGAGCCTGGCGAACGTCGGGTCGTGATCGTCGAGCTCAGGGCCGACGGGGCCGCCATAGCGATACACCGCGTCGTAACCACCCCACAGGATCCGGCCGTCGGCGGTCAGTCGCGAGTAGTGAAACTGGTTGCCCATGTCGCTGAGGCCCTGCCGGCCACCCCAGCCGATCGCGGCACGCCTGTCTGAATCGAGCGGCTCGGTGACGAGCGCGTAGTCGTAGACGGGAGCGATGTAGTGGCGGATCCTCCCCAGCAGCGGCGGGTAGGCACTGGTGGCGAGCAGCGCGCCCCGTGCGTTGACGACACCCGCGTCGGTCGCGACCGACACGCCGGCGCCGGCGGGGTGCAGCTCGCGGGCGGGGCTGTATTCGTGGATTCGCACGCCCGCGCGAGCGGCTGCCGCCCGCAGCCCGTCGCCCAGCTTGCCGGGATGGACGAGAGCGGAGCCGGTCCGGGTCCACAGCCCGCCGAGGAACTTCTCCGAGGTGATCTCGCCGCGGACCTGCTCGCCATCGAGCAGCTCGACCTCGTAGCCGAAGCGCCGGACCAGCTCGGCTTCCTCGGGGAGATCCGCCAGCTCGTGCGGCTCGAGGGCGACCACGAGGTCGCCGGTCCGCTCGAGCTCGGCGTCGATCCCGAGTCCGTCGAGGTCACGGGCCAACGCCTCGAAGTTCTCCAGTCCCAGCCGTTCGAGCTCGTCAATCTCGTCTGGGAACCGCGTCAGTCCGTTGCTGGTCCCGTGCGTGAGCGAGGACTGCATGAAACCGCCGTTGCGCCCACTGGCCCCGCCTCCGCAACGAGTCGCCTCGAGCAGCACAACCTCGCGCTTGCGGTCGAGCTCCTTGGCGTAGAGCGCGGCCCACAGGCCGGTGTAGCCGCCGCCGACGATGCACAGGTCGGCGTCAATCACAGCCTCAAGAGGCGGATGTGGTACGCGCTCGGGCAGGCTGTCAAGCCAGTAGGCGCGCGGGACGGCATCCGCGTAGGCGGCTCGGTGCGCCGCGGTGGGAGGAGTCTGCGGCCAGGGTGAGGGCAAGCCCCGATCCTATGGGTGACGGTTCAGTCCGCGCAAAACCGCATCGGCGTCCCGGTGCGGCGCGCGCAAGGCGATGCCGACCAGGTCGAGTCGGTCGGTCGCCACCGCGCGCACGGCCGCGCGGTTGTCCTCGTCGTTGCCGGTGGCGAACATCTCGCGCGTATAGATGGCGAACTTCACCTCGCGGCGGGCGGCGCGCTCATGCACCGTCCGCAGTTTCTCGGCGCTCGCCTCGAACACCAGCACGGGCTGCACCAGCATCGCCAGGTAGCGCCGTCCGTCGGCATCCAGATATTCCTCCCCGATGGCCGCGGGCCCCGCGTGCGCGGTGATGGCGCTCATCAGGAAGGCGGTGACGTTCAGGCGCTGCCAGGCCTCGAGGTCGTCGCGGACCACGACCGCGACCTTGGTTTCGAATTGACCTACGCCCATGACACGAATCCTCGCGGGTCTGTCTTGAACGTTATTGCGCCGCTGCGTACCGGGCCGGGCTGACCCCGACCGCGCGCTTGAACACTCGGCTCAGATGCGGCTGATCGGCAAATCCGCACTCGGCTGCCACCTCGGCCGGCGCGACGCCCGCCGAGAGCAGTCGGCGCGCGTGCGCGATCCGCAGGTTGGTTTGGAAGGCGTGCGGGGTGATGTCGGTCTGCTCGCGAAAGCGGCGCACCAACTCGTACCGGCTGAGGCCCGCCACCTCAGAGAGCTCCGCCAGGCTGACCCGCTCGTCCCAGCGCTCGCACAGGTGGCGGCGGGCCCGGCGCACCGCGGCGTGCTCGGCGTGGCTGCGGCCGCGCTCCGACGGTCCGGGGCGCAGATGGGGACGCAGGCCAGCGACGGCTCCAGCACCGCCTCCTCGATGGCGAGACTGCCGGTCGGCTCTGACACCAGCGCCCGGTGGGCGCGCACGAGGGCGCCGCGCAGCGCGACATCCCGGAACACGACCCACCGCGCCGCCCGCGGCGGGCTGCCGTCGCGCTCCGCCCACTCGTGGACGATCCTCGGTTCGATGTAGAGGACCTTGTAGGTCCACCCCTCGGGAACGGCGGCCATTCCGGTGTGGACCGCATCGGGCTCGAGCACGAACAGCTCGCCCTCGGCGGCGCGCTGCTGCGTGGCCTCGAGCGAGAAGCGCGCGGCGCCCCGCTCGAGCACGGCGACGGTCCAGGTCGGATGCGAATGGGGCCGGTAGGCGTGCTGGACGAAGCGCGCATGCAGCGCCTCGATGCCCTCGAGGCCGCGCGGGCGGAAGTAGGTGGAGTACTCGGTCGGCGTGTCGGTGAGGTTACTTCTCAGGCTGACGCGGGCCGGAGCGCCGCTATCCTCGCCAGACCGATATGTCGATCAGCACCAACCAATTCAAGAGCGGGAACCACATCGAGGTCGACGGCACCGTCTTCAAGGTGATCGAGTTCCAGCACGTCAACCCCGGCAAGGGCGCCGCGTTCGTCCGGACCAAGCTCCGGCGCGCCAGCGACGGCGCGGTGATCGACAGGACCTTCCGCGCCGGCGAGAAGTTTCGTTCGATCCGCAGCGAGGGCCGGAGCATGCAGTTCCTCTACGCCGACGCCGACGGCGCGCACTTCATGAACACCGAGACCTACGACCAGATCGCGCTGCCCACCGAGGCGCTCAAGGACGCGCTCAAGTGGATCAAGGCCGGGGACCAGGTGGACGTCCTGTTCCTCGACGACGAGCCGAGTGACGTCCAGGTCCCCGGCTCGGTTGATCTGCAGGTGAGCGAGACCGAGCCCGGCCTGCGCGGCGACACCGCGTCCGGTGGCGGGACCAAGCCGGCAACGCTCGAGACCGGCGTCGTCGTGCAGGTTCCTCTGTTCATCTCGGAAGGCGAGACGATCCGCGTCGATACGCGCGACGGAAGGTACCTGTCGCGGGCTTAGTGGTCTCAGGCTGTTAGCCGTGGAGCTCGTCTACGGCAAGCATTCGGTCCGGGCGGTCTTTCTGACGCGTCCCCAGGACGTCAGGCGGCTCATCCTCGGTGGCAAGCCGGAGTACCACGATGAGGTCGTCGCGTCGGCGCGGCGAGCCGGGGTCGAGCCCGAGTTCGTGGCCTGGCCCGAATTTCGCCGCCTCACCGGCCTGACCGACGACGACAAGCACCAGGGCGTGTGCGTCTTCACCAAGCCGCGCCACGTGTTCTCCGAGCACGAGCTCGACCGCCTGGCCGATCGCCGTCTGGTCGTGGCACTGGATCAGATCTCCGACCCACAGAATCTCGGCGCGGTGCTGCGCAGCGCGGCGTTCTTCGCCGCCGACGCCGTACTCGTGCTGAAGAACCGCTCGGCCGAGGTGACGCCGAAGGTGGCGCGCATCGCGGTGGGCGGCGCCGAGTTCGTCGAGGTCTTTCGCGTCATCAACCTGGCGCGCAGCCTCGACACGCTGCGCGAGCTCGGGTACTGGGTGTACGGGCTCGACGAGCGGGGCGAGCGAACGCTCCGCGAGACCGAGTTCGATCGCCAATCGGTCCTCGTGGTGGGCGCTGAGGGCCAGGGGCTGCGGCAGCGAACGCGCAGCAAGTGTGACGCGCTGGTGCGCATCCCGGGCGGGCGCGAGGGCGTTGAGAGCCTGAACGCCGGAGTGGCGACGGCGATCGCTCTGGCCGATATGGCGGCTGCCGAGCAAACGCGGCGCGAAGTAACTCGGTGACCTACGAATTAATTTCACGAAGGCCTTGTAATCGTCCGCACGCTCGGTTACCCTTGCAGCATCTGAAGGAGAAAGACCTTATGACCGCCTCCACGACCACATATTCCGACCACATGGTTCCTTGCTTCATGCTCGGCGCGTCGAATCCGCGCCTCGTGGACAAGGCCGCCACCGCTCAGGGATATGTCACCCTCGTCCGGAGGTATGAGCGCTAGCTCTAGCGCACATACGGACCGACCGCGAGGGCGACCCAGATGGGTCGCCCTTTTTTGTGCGCCGGTCCGGTGACATCCAGGAGTGACGTATTACAAACCCGCGCGTGGTGACACGCGCGCGGTGAGTGTCGGTGGCTGAACCCTGCCGTAATTCACTCAAGTCACACACACAATTCAAAAGGAGGACCTCCCATGAGAGGAGATCCGCAGGCCGCGAGTGCGCGCCTGCAGTCAGCCGTGCCTGCTCGGCGCTGGTCCGCCTGGGTTGAGCAGGTCAAGCAGCGACGGCGCGAGCGCCGTCTGCAGCGAGCCGAAATGATCGTCCGGCTGGGGGCAGAAGAGCCGCGCCGACAGCGCGCGTCTCGGCCCGAGCGGGCGGCCTAGAGGGATCTAGGCCGCCCCTTCGGGGGCCGGGTCGCCGAGCTTGTACATCTCCCATCCGAGCTCGCGGGCGCTCGCGCGCACGCGGCGGAGCTGCTCGAGCTTCCAGTCCCAGCGGGGGTCGTTGTCGTCACCGATAGCTGCGTCAGGCGATCGTCGAGGATCGCTCCCGCCAGGTCGCCGTGGACGAGCAGGCGGCGGGGACAGCCGCTCACGCGTGGTTCGAGCACCGGGTCGGTGTTGGTGGCGCGGTGACACTCGTCGCCGCACAGGAGCGCTTGGATGTGGCCCTGGTGGACCTCGATCACCAGCACGTATAGATCCGGCCCGCGATCGACTCGCGCGACCCAGATCTGTCCGACTCCGGGGTAAGTCGTCTGTCATGGCTTCCTTGCCTTCGTATGTCCTCGGCCGACGGCGCGGGTCCCGGAGCCCGTGGTCCTCCCGAACAACGGGCATTGGCGTGGCCTCTTCCGCATCCGTGGATGGTTTATGTCCAGTGCCCTGAGTCAAGAATTCGTGGCCGCCGGGCGTCCCGCGCGAGCCGGCTTGATAAACCAAGGGTGGATGGCCGCAACCGAGCTCCTAACGCCCAACCGCAAGATCTCGGCGGCGCGCCCGGCCCCGATGGAGCCGCGGATCTTCCGGCGGATTGCGCAGGACGTCCAGCGCGAACGGCGGGTCCGGCGGCGCGCCACCCTGCCCCCAGGGAGCACCGCGTTCAGCTGGTCTCACACCGCCGCGATCATCGCCGACCCGCTCACCCTCCTGCTCGAACACGAGCGGCGGTATGGCCCGGTGTTCACGATCCGCCTGCTGCACGAGCCGATCGTGTGGGCGATCGGCGCCGAGGTGAACCACCAGATCCTGGTCAGCGACTTCGACGCCTTCCAGTGGCGGGAGGGCCGGTTCGCCGACCTATGGCCGCTGCTGGGAGATGGCCTGCTCAACAGCGACGGGGCCTACCACCGCGACTTCCGGATGCTGATGCTCCCAGCCTTCCATCGCGAGTACATCGAACGGGTCTCTGAGACCATGATCGAGGAAGGGCTGGCCGCGGCCGAGCGGCTTGCGGACGGGCAGGTGGTCGACGTCTACCGATGGGTCCGCGAGCTGGCCATGCGGATCGCGCTCCGGGGCCTGCTCGGACTCGAGGTCACGGGCGGTCGCGAACGAGCGCTCGCCCAGGCGTTCGAGGCTTCGCTTGCCATCCACGGAGAGCCGGTGCTCCTGCAGCTGCTCCCGCTGCCGGGCGGGCCGCTGCGGCGGGCGATCGCGGCTCGCCGCACGCTCGATGCGCTCGTGCGCTCCGAGATCGAGGAGCGCCGGCGGCGTGGGGATCCGGGCAAGGGGGTCCTCGGCCTCTTGCTCGCCGCCACCGATGAGGCGGGTGCGCCGATCCCGACCGGCGTCGTGCGCGACCAGGCGGTCACGCTCCTGTTCGCGGGCCACGACACGACGACCACGACGTTCACGTTCTTGGTGCACGAGCTGGGCCAAAACCCCGCGGTGCGAAGCGCGGTCGAGGACGAGCTCGACCGCATGCTCGGCCACGGCCTGCCCGCCCCGGCGCAGCTCGACGGTCAAGCGCTACCGGGGCTCGAACGGGCCTTGAAGGAGACGCTCCGCTGCTATCCGGCGGCGTGGGTGGGGCCGCGGCGCACGACGCGGGACGTGCGCCTGGCGGGCGTCCCGGTGCCAGCCGAGATCGGCGTCCAGTACTCGTCCTGGGTCACCCATCATCTGCCCCAGCTGTATCCGGACCCGTTCCGGTTCGACCCCGACCGCTTCCTGCCCGAACGCGAGGCGGCGCTGCCGCGCGGCGCCTATATACCGTTTGGCGGCGGCTCGCGCATGTGCCTGGGCAAGCGCTTCGGCGAGTACGAGCTGCGCGCGCTGGCCAGCGTGCTGTTCACTCGGGTCCGGTTCGAGCCCTGCTCGACGCAGCCGCCAACCGTCGTGACCACGCCGACGCTGGGTCCCAAGGGCGGTTTGCGCTTCGTGGTCCGCGGGCGTTGACGGGCGGGGCCGGCGGGCGAGTTCCACGGCCGGCGGTTGGGGCCTGATCCCCGGCGCCTGCCGGGGTCCACGGCCTGCACGCCGAATCACGGTCTAAAACGCCCGAAAGTCCCGCTGCCCCGCGGGCTTTCGGGACGTAAGCGTCTCCCAGGTGCATATGTCCCGAAGGGCGATTGGGGCGAGGTGGTTTCGGGGGTTTTGGAGGCGAGGGGGTTTCTTCGGGCGTTTCGGAGGCGAGGGCGTTTCGGAGGCGATCAGGTGTCGGGCGTTTGCGCACGCTGGCGCTTCGTGGTACCGCCGCGAACGGGCGAGCCACGCCTTCTATCGTGGGAGGCCCACCCTCACCGCGAACGACTGGAGCACTGATGAAGAGGCGCAAGCTTGGATCGCTGGAGGTCTCGGAGCTCGGATTGGGATGCATGGGCATGTCGGCCTTCTACGGCTCGGCCGACGACGACGAGGCGATCGCCACCATCCACCGGGCGCTCGAGCTCGGCATCAACTTTCTCGACACCGCGCAGCTGTACGGGCCGCTGACCAACGAATCGCTGGTCGGCCGCGCGATCAAGGGTCGTCGGGAGGAGGTGGTCATCGCCACCAAGTTCGCTCGCCGGATGGACGGTGCGACTCCCGGCGACATGTCGACCGTGGGAGGACTTGACGGCTCGGCCGATCACGTCCGCAGCTCGATTGAGGGCTCCTTGCAGCGGCTCGGCACCGACTACGTCGACCTCTACTACCAGCACCGCGTCGACCCGAACGTGCCGATCGAGGAGACGGTCGGGGCGATGGCCGAGCTGGTCCAACAGGGCAAGGTGCTCCACATCGGGCTCAGCGAGGCGGGCCCGGACACGATCCGCCGCGCCCAGGCGGTTCACCCGATCGCCGCCGTGCAGACCGAGTTCTCGCTGTGGACGCGTGACCCTGCGGAGAACGGGGTGCTCGGAGCATGTCGCGAGTTGGGGATCGGGTTCGTGGCTTACTCCCCACTCGGCCGCGGGTTCCTGTCGGGCCGCTTCAAGTCGCCCGATGAGCTCGACGCGAACGACTTTCGCCGCCACGGGCCGCGTTTCACCGGTGAGAACCTGGAGGCCAACCTCAAGCTCGCCGCCAAGGTGGCCGAGATCGCCAAAGAGAAGGGCATCACCGCGGCCCAGTTGGCGATCGCGTGGGTGCTGGCCCAGGGCGAGGACATCGTGCCGATCCCCGGCACCAAGCGGCGCACCTACCTCGAGGACAACGCCGGCGCGGCCGACGTAGAGCTGACCGATGAGGACCTCGCCCGGATCGAGGCCGAGCTGCCACCGGTGGCCGGCGAGCGCTACGACGAAAGCGGGATGGCGGCCGTCAACCTCTGAAGGCCTCCTCTGCCGCCGCGCGGGAACCGATGAGTTTCGGCCGGCCGGACGGTCATAGCCGTCGATATGGGGTTCGAACGGCTGCGCGAGACCGCCGAGCGGCACGTCGGTGACACGTCCGTCCCCGGGCTGGTCGTGCTCGCCGCCCGGGGCGACGAGGTGCACGTTGACGCGCTGGGCAGCCTCGCGCTCGGGGGTCCGCCGGTGGCGCGCGACTCGCTCTTCCGGATCGCCTCGACCACCAAGCCGATCACGGGGGCGGCCGCCCTCGCGGTGATCGACGAGGGCCTGCTCGGCCTCGATGAGCCGGTCGACGGTCTGCTTCCCGAGCTCGCCGAACGGCGGGTGCTGGTCAGGCCTGACGGTCCGCTGGCCGAGACGGTGCCGGCGGAGCGATCGATCACCACCCGGGATCTACTCACGTTCACGTTCGGCTTCGGCATGGCGATCGAGATGTACACGTCGCGCGAGCCGTGGCCGATCGTGCAGGCCGAGCGGGAGCTCAGGCTGGCAACGATCAGCCCACCCGACCCGAGTGTCCAGCCCGATCCCGATACCTGGATCGCGAACCTCGGGTCGCTGCCACTGGTCTCCCAGCCCGGGGAGCGCTGGCTTTACAACACAGGCGCCTCAGTCGTGGGTGTGCTGCTGTCTCGCGCGACGGGCCAGTCGTTCGGCGAGGTGCTCCGCACCCGGGTGTTCGAACCGCTCGGTATGCGCGACACCGGCTTCTGGACCGCGCACGCCGACCGGCTCGCCACCGCCTACCGTCCGACGCCCGAGGGCCTCGTCGTGTGGGACGAACCGGGCGAAAGGTGGAGTCGCGCGCCGGCATTCGAGGACGGGGCGGCGGGGCTCGTCTCGACCGTCGACGACCTCCACGCGTTCGCGCGGATGCTGCTGAGCGGCGGCGCATCGGTGCTGTCGACCGATTCGGCACGCGCGATGACCACCGACCAGCTGACCGAGGCGGTCAAGGCCCGAGGCGGGCTTGGCCCCGACTTCTTCAAGGGCCGATCGTGGTCGTTCTGCCAGGCGGTTTATTCCGCGGGCGCGTTCGGCTGGGACGGTGGCTTCGGCAGCTCGTGGCTGGTCGATCCCGCAAATGACCTGACCGTGATCGTGCTGACCCAGCGGGCGTTCGAGACCTCCGAGCTGCCGCGGGTGCACCGCGAGATCCAGTCCGCCGCGTACGCGGCGCTCGGCTGACTTGCCCGGAAACCCGTACCTTCCGCGGTCATGTCTGTCTCCACGGCCCTGCGCCCCGTCGCCCCGATCCGCTACGTCATGCCGCTGCGCGAGGGCGGCTCGCTACCGGGCCTGGTCGAGGCCGATGACGACGGCCTCTATGTGATCAAGTTCCGCGGGGCCGGACAGGGGCTGCCGGCCCTGGTGGCCGAGGTCATCGTGGGCGAGTTGGCGCGGCGGCTCGGCTTGCTGGTGCCCGAGCTCGTCGAACTCGAGCTCGATCCGGTGCTCGGCGCCGCCGAGCCCGATCCGGAGATCCAGCAGCTGATCACCGCCAGCGGCGGCTCGAACCTCGGTGTCGACTTCCTGCCGGGCGCGCTTCCGTACACGCCGGCGGGGCGGTGGCGGCCCGACGATCGATTGGCTGCCGACATCGTGTGGCTCGACGCGCTCACGACGAACGTCGACCGAACGCCTCGCAATCCGAACCTCTTGATCTGGCACGACCGCCTCTGGCTGATCGACCACGGGGCGGCGCTCTACCTGCAGCACGGAGGGCTCGACCCTGTTGTGCACGCCGAGCGTCCCTTTCCGCTGATCGGCCAGCACGTGCTCCTGCCCTGCGCGGGGTCGATCGTCGAGGCGCACGAACGGCTCGCTCCGGTGGTCGACCGCGGGTTGCTCGACGAGGTGGTTGGGCTCGTGCCGGCCGGCTGGCTCGGCGACGGCTCCAGGCGCGAGGTGTACGTGGACTATCTGAGCCGGCGCCTCGGTAGTGGGGGGTTTGCGATGGAGGCCGAGCGTGCCCGAGTCGGCGTCTAGCGCGTTCTCATACGCGATCCTGCGCGTTGTGCCGCGGGTCGAGCGAGGCGAGCGCTTCAACGCCGGAGTGGTGCTGTTCTGCCGCCAGCGCGACTTCCTGGGGGTGAAGGTCGGACTCGACGAGCGCCGGCTCGCCGCGCTCGCACCCGACGTCTCGGCCGAGGAGGTCCGGGGCTATCTCGAGGCGCTCGTGCGGGTCGCCGCGGGGTCCCTTGAGGGTGGCGCGATCGCGGAGCTGCCGGCGTCCGAGCGGTTCGGCTGGCTGGTCGCGCCGTCGAGCACGATCGTCCAGCCCTCCGAGGTGCATACCGGGCTCTCCTGCGACCCGGCGGGCACCCTGGAGCAGCTGTACGCGGAGCTGGTCGAGCCGGTGGCGGTCTCATGAGCCCTCCGGTGATCTTGGTCCACGCCGGCGCCGGCGGGATGAGCGATGACGTGCGCCAGCAGGAGTCCGAGTGCCGGGCCGCCCTGGCGGAGGCTCTGACGGCGGGTGCGGCAGCGCTCGAGGAGGGTGGGGCCGTGGCGGCGGTGTGCGCGGCGGTGATGATGATGGAGGGCTTCCCCCTGTTCAACGCCGGCTACGGATCGGTGCTGTGCTCCGACGGCTCGGTTGAGATGAGCGCGGCAATCATGCGCGGCTCGGACCGGGCGGCCGGGGCGGTGGCGACGATCCGTCGCACCCGCCACCCGATCGCGGCCGCACTGTCCCTTCTGGATGCGCCGCCGGTGCTCCTGGCGGGGGACCCCGCCGACGCCCACGCGGCCGGACAGGGGCTCGAGCAGCACGATCCCTCGGAGTTCGTGACCGACCGGCAGCGTCGGCGACTGACTCGCTGGCTCGATTCGCGCGACGTCTCGGACCGCGGAACTGTGGGCGCGGTGTGCCTGGACGCGAGCGGACTGCTGGCGGCGGCCACGTCGACCGGCGGGCGCCTGGGTCAACGGCCCGGGCGAGTGGGGGACTCGCCGTTGATCGGCGCCGGCACCTGGGCCGACCGTTCCGCGGCCGTCTCATGCACGGGCGCCGGCGAGTCATTCATCCGGTGCGGCGCGGCGCGCCTGCTCGGGTCCTTGGTGGCTTCCGGCGCCCCGATCGAGTCGGCGGCGAGAACCGTCCTCGACGAGGTGGCCGAGTGCGACGGCGTCGGTGGGCTGGTCGCGGTGGACGCCGCCGGGAATGTGGCGATGCCGTTCTCGACCGAGGCGATGCCACGTGGCGTGTGGCGGCCGGGCCAAGGGCCGGCGGTCGAGATTCCCTAGTAGTGGTCGAGTTCGTACCATTGGGCGTCGATGGGGACGACGAATTCGGCGGGCAAGCGGCTGCGCGCGAAATGGGATGCGGGCGAGGCGGCGTTCGGAATGTGGGCCGGCATCCCCACCTCGTTCACCGCGGAGCTGGGCGCGGTGGCCGGCTACGACTACGTGTGCGCCGACCTCCAGCACGGCCTGATCGACGAGGCGACCATGATCTCGATGTTCCAGGCCGTCCACGGGACCGGCGCCGTGTCGCTGGCCCGGCTGGCGTGGAACGCTCCCCACCTGATCATGCGCGCGCTCGACGTCGGCGCGGTTGGGGTGATCCTCCCGCTCATCGACACCGCCGCCGAGGCGGCCCGTGGGGTCGAGGCGTGCCGCTACCCGCCGCACGGCCGGCGCTCCTACGGTCCGGTCAGGGCACAGCTGGTGGTCGGGTCGGGATCCACGGACGACCTGAACGCCGAGTCGCTGTGTTTCGCGATGATCGAGACGCGCGAGGGGCTCGACAACCTCGATGCGATCGCAGCCACGCCCGGCCTCGACGGTCTTTATATCGGGCCCTCGGACCTGGCGATCGCGCTCGATCTACCCCCGCAGCCCCTGATCGGCGAGGCGGGCGAGGAGCGACCGGCGCTGGCCGAGGCGATCGAGCAGATCCGCCAGGCGTGTGAGGCAAACGGCTTGATCGCCGGCATTCAGTGCGGCAGCGGCCGCGCCGCCGGCTATTACGCTCGCAACGGCTTCCGGCTGATAACGGTCGGAATTGACACCAACATGTTCAGATCTGCGATCAGCAGCGAGCTGAGCGCCGCGCGGGGAGCCTGACCTGCGATGCGGGTTGCGCCGGACCTGGTGGGGCACGCCCTCGACGGGCGCTACGAGCTGCTCGAGCTGATCGGAGAGGGCACGTTCGGCCGGGTGTACCGCGGCTACGACCGCCGGCTCGAGCGCGAGGTGGCGATCAAGGTGATCAAGCCATGGTGGTCGGAGGATCCGGAGTGGGCCGAGAGCTTTGGCCGCGAGGCGCAGCTGCTAGCGCGGGTGAGCGATCCGGGAATCGTCCAGATCTACGACGTCGGGGAGGCCGATGAGGGGCGCTATTACGTGACCGAGCTGGTCGACGGCGAGAGCCTGGCCGCGCTGCTCCGCCGGGGAGGACGCCTGGACGCCTGGCGCGCCGGCGAGATCGCCGAACATCTCTGCCGCGCGCTCGAGCACGCGCATGCCGAACACATCGTGCACCGCGACATCAAGCCCGCGAACGTCCTCATCTCCTCGCACGGACGAGTCAAGGTCGGGGACCTTGGGGTCGCGCGGCTGGCCGAGGGGGGCACCACCGACGGCGGCACCGCCACGATCGTCGGCACACCGCGGTACATGGCGCCCGAGCAGGCGAACGGTCAGCCGGTTACGCCGGCCACCGACGTCTACAGCGCCGGCATCGTGCTCTACGAGATGCTGGCGGGACACCCACCCTTCAATGGAGACTCCGCGGTCGAGATCGCGCTGCGGCACGTGCAGGCTCCGGTGCCGCCGCTACCGGCGGGGACGCCTGGCTCATTGGAGCGGGTCGTGGCCCGGGCGCTGGCCAAGGAGCCGGCCGACCGGTATCAGGGCGCGGCCGAGATGGCGAGCGCGCTCGCGCGAGCTCGGCTGGATGCGCATGTGGGTGCGGGTGCGAAGACGGCAAATCGGTCCCGCCCGGAGGCGAACGGCAACGGTTCGACGTGGGTCGCGCCGCAGTACAGCCCGCGGCGGAACGTCAACCCGGCGGCGCGCCGGCGCAGCGTCGCGTTATTCGCGCTCGTGCTGGGCCTGCTGCTGGCGCTGGCGGTGGCGGCGAAGGTCCTGACCGGGCCAGCCACGGTGCTCATGCCGAAGCTGCGGGGTCATGGCGAGGGGCGGATCGACTCGGTGTTGAAGCCCCTACACCTGGACGCGAGCTTCGCTCATGCCTACGACGATCACGCGCCGCCCGGCGCCTTGGTGTCCCAGTCGCCGTCGCCCGGCACGCGGGTGAAGGAGGGCTCGACGATCCAGGTCGTGCTGAGCCGCGGCCCGCGTCCGATCAACGTCCCGTCCTTGACCGGCGACTCGTCCGGCGCGGCAGCGGGACAGCTCAAGCGGATTGGTCTGAACGCCGGGGTGAGCTACGTTCCCGCGCCCGGGACGGCGCCGGGAATCGTCACCGGCCAGTCCCCGGGTGCCGGCCGGCAGTTGCACCCGGGTCAAACCGTCAGTCTGCTCGTGGCCGAGACTCCATCGTGGCGGTCGGTGACGTCGTTCTCGGGCGCCTCGTCGGGACAGTCGGTGCCGTTCCACATCCGCGGTACTCAGTGGCGGCTCGTGTACACAATGTCCTACCAGGGGACGTGCGATTTCGTCTTCTGGTGCAACGGCCCGAGTGCCCAGGTGATCGGCGCCGGCTCCACCAACGTGTCGTTCGGCCTGAACGACGGCGGGCAGCAAACGCGCGTATTCAAGACCGGTCCGGGCGAGTACCAGATCGCGATCAAACCGGGCTGGGACAGCGCCCAGTGGTCGATCGAGGTCGAGGACTGGTTCTGAGCCGCCGGACGGTCGTCCTCGCCACTCCGCTCGCGCGGCGCATCCACGCCGAGCTCGAGCAGATCCCTGAGATCGACGCGATCGACCGCTACGCGCTCTCGCAGACCCACGATCCGCAAGCGCTGGCGCAGGGCTTGACCGGTGCGTGGGCGTCGATCGCCGGCAGCGAGCCATACACCCGCGAGGTGTTCGGAGCGGCGCCGGACCTGAGGGCGATCCTCCGCTTTGGCACCGGCTCGGACGCGATCGACATCGACGCTGCCACCGACGCGGGCGTCGCGGTCATCACCACGCCCGGGGTCAACGCCGAGGCCGTGGCGGACCTGGCGCTCACTCTCATGCTCGCCTGTATTCGCGGTCTGCCCGGCCTGGACGCAGCGGTCCGCTCCGGGCAATGGCGGGCGGCGGGCCCGGCCCGCGACCTGGCCGGCGCCACCGTCGGCGTGGTCGGGCTGGGCGCGATCGGCCGGGCGGTGTCGCGGCGTCTGGGCGGCTTCGGCTGCCGCGTACTGGCGCTCGAGCCCAACCCGGACGCCGAGTTCGTAGCCCGGCACCAGATCGAGTTGACCGACCTGAACACGATGCTTCCGCAGCTCGACGTGCTCACCCTGCACGCGCCACTGACGCCGGACACCCGTCGTCTGATCGGTCCGCGCGAACTCGCGCTGCTCGCGCGCCACGCGATCGTCGTGAACACGGCGCGCGGCGAGCTGATCGACCAGGCCGCGCTCGTCGCGGCGCTCGACGATGGCCAGATCGCCGGCGCCGGGCTCGACGTGTTCGAACGCGAGCCGCCGGCGCCCGACGATCCGATCCTGTCGGCGCCGCACACGATCCTCACCGGACACGTCTCGTCGTTCACCGACCTCGGCGTGGGTCGTATGGGTGAGGCGGTGCTGGAGAACCTCCGCGAAATCCTGGCCGGGCGGTTGCCGGCGAGCTGCCTGAACCCCAGCGCCTGGGCGTCGTAGGACAGCTCGCCGGAGGCCCCGGCCTCAGCTCCCCGAGGGCGGCTTGTCGATGAACTGGTGATCGCTCACCAGCCGCCCGTCGCTGCCGAGCATCGCGACGTGGGTGCCGATCGAGTCGGGCTCCCCGCCCGCCTTGGGCACCATCTCCCAGCGATAGCGGACGGCATCGTGATTGGTGTCGACGCTGGCCAGGCGAAACACGAAGCCATTCGCGGTGAACGCGTCGTAGGCGTTGGTGACGGCCTGCTCGATTCCGTCCCGTCCGGGGTACTCGGCTCTGACGTTGCGGTAGACGCCGTCCTCCGACCAGACTTCATCGATGACTTGCCGGCGCGCCGCCGCATCCGGGTTGTTCCAGCTACTGACGAACTTCTCGATGGTTGTGTTGATTTCGCTCATGCGGGCAGCGTGGCAATCCTGCGCGGGCGTGTCGATTACCCGCCGGGTAATCGAGATGCGTTTGCTCTAATTAGCCGCCGTGCCCGATGAACTGACGCTGAGGAAGGAGCCGCGGCTGGCGGCGGGTGTCGCCCAGCTCGGCACCGAATCGGCGTTCGCGGTGCTCGCGCGGGCGCGGGAGCTGGAGAGGCAGGGACGACTGGTCGTACACCTGGAGATCGGCCAGCCCGATTTCCCGACCCCGGAGCACGTCGCCGAGGCCGGCATAGCCGCGATCCGGCGCGGCGAGACGGGCTACACCCCGAGCGCCGGGATTGCGGAGTTTCGCGAGGCGATCGCCGGCGAGCTGGCGCGAACCAGGGAGATCCCGGTGACGGCCGACCGGGTTCTGGTGGCCAACGGGGCCAAGCTGCTGCTGTTCATGACCGTGGTCGCGACCTGCGATGCGGGCGACGAGGTGATCTATCCCGATCCCGGGTTCCCGATCTACGAGTCGGCGATCCGCTGGGCGGGCGCCGTGCCGGTGGCGTTGCCGCTACGCGAGGAGCTCGATTTCAGCTTCTCGTTAGAAGATCTCGCCGAGCGGCTGAGCGCCCGGACCAAGCTGGTGATCGTGAACTCGCCGAACAACCCCACCGGCGGGGTGGCCTCCCGCGACGATCTGCGCACGGCGGCCGAGCTGATCCTCGACACTCCGGCCTGGGTCCTGAGCGACGAGGTCTACCGGCAGATCGCGTACGGCGACGAGATCGCCTCGATCGCCGGCGTGCCCGGGATGCTCGACCGGACCGTCCTGCTCGACGGGCTATCGAAGACCTACGCGATGACGGGCTGGCGTTGCGGGTACGCGGCCGTGCCGGAACCGCTCGTCGATCCACTGACGCGGCTGATGACGAACTCGGTCTCGTGCGTTCCGGGGTTCGTCCAGGCGGCTGGGATCGCCGCCCTGACCGGACCGCAGGACTGCGTGGGCGCGATGGTCAAGGAGTTCGCCGCGCGACGCGAGCTGATCGTGGCCGGACTGAACGCCCTCCCGGGCGTCTCGTGCCTGGCGCCCCGCGGAGCGTTCTACGTGTTCCCGGACGTGTCGGAGATACCGATCCCGTCCAAGGAGCTGGCCGCGCGGCTGCTCGAGGAGGCCGGCGTCGCGCTGCTGGCCGGCGAGGACTTCGGCGCGTACGGCGAGGGGCACCTGCGGATCTCCTATGCCAACTCGCGCGACCAGCTCGAGCTGGGCCTCGAGCGAATCCGGGAGTTCCTCGGCTAGCTACCCGCCGGGCCGATTTCGTGCGCCGAGGCCTGCTCGATGAACTTGAGCAGCGCCGAGTGATCGAGACCGCCGTCGCCCGCGGCCTTCAGGGCGGCGAGCATCTGGTCGACGATCGCCGCGGTCGGCACGTACACGCCGAACTCGCGCGCGGTGCGCAGCGCGATTCCGAGGTCCTTGTGGTGCAGTTCGAGCTTGAAGCCCGGGGTGAAGTCGTGCTCGAGGAAGTTGCGCCGGCGGACCTCCATCACCCGGTTGCCGGCCAGGCCCCCCGACAGAACCTCGATCAGCCGCTCCGGGTCGACGCCGGCCTTGGAGGCGAGGACGAGCGCCTCGCTCACGGCCTCGATCGTGATCGCCACGAGCAACTGGTTGCACGCCTTGGCCGTCTGGCCGGCACCGGCCTCGCCCAGGCGCACGATCGTCTTGCCGAGCACGTCGAAGATCGGGTGGGCTCGCTCGAACGCGTCCTCCGGCCCGCCCACCATGATCGACAGCGTGCCGTCGCGGGCGCCCACGTCCCCGCCTGAGACGGGCGCGTCGAGCGCGACCGCCCCGATGTCCTGCGCGGCCGCGAACACCGTCCGGGCGGTTGCCGGCGCCACCGAGCTCATGTCGATCAGCAACTGGCCGTCCCGGGCCCCGGCGATCACGCCGTCCTCGCCGAGGTAGACCTCCTCGACATCGGGCGAGTCCGGCAGCATCGTGATCACGATCTCCGCGCGCTGCGCGACCTCGCGCGGCCCGTCCGCACTCTGTGCCCCCTCGGAAACGAGGTCATTCTCCTTGGCGCGCGTGCGGTTGTGGACGACCAGCGGATAGCCGGCGTGCGCCAGGTTGAGTGCCATCGGGCGGCCCATGATGCCCAGGCCGATGAAGCCCACCACGGGTTTGTCAGGCATAGCCGAGCTCCTTGATCCATCCGAGGCTTTCCTCGGTCGTCGGGGTCGAGGGGTTGTACTCGAGCCCCACCCAGCCGGTGTAGCCGCTGCGCTCGAGCAGGTCCAGGATGTAGCCGAAGTTGATCTCGCCGGTGCCGGGCTCGCTGCGCCGGGGCGGGTCGGCGATCTGCACATGGCGGATGCGCGGCAGCACCCGCGAGATGGTGTCGGACAGGTTCCCCTCCATGCGCTGCATGTGATACACGTCGTGCTGAAGCGCGACGTTGTCGGCGCGGACAGCGTCCAGGAACTTCACGGCTTTGGCCGTCGTATCGAGTAGATAGGGTCCATTCTCGAAAGTGTTGACGGCCTCGATCATGATGCTGGCACCCTGCACCTGGGCCGGCTCCGCGGCCCAGGCGACGTTTTGACGCGCGAGTTCAAGTTGGGCCTCAAGCTCGAGTTCCGGGAGTCGGACCCCGACGAGTGCGTTCAGGCGCGTACAGCCGAGCTTGGCGGCCAGCTCCTGGGCGCCCGGCCACATGAATTCGACGCCCGTGAAGCCGGCGTCGTGGGCCCGGGCAAAGCGCTCGGCGAACGGGGCGTCCTTGAACAGGAAGCTGAGGTTGGCGGAGAAACGCACGCCGGGCATCGTATGCAGACCCGGCTCCGTCGCGGTGTCTGGCTCGTGGCCGCATGCCTGTGTGCGGCGTGGCTAGCGGTGCTCGCCCCGAGCGCACTGGCGGAAGGCAACGGGGTGGCGCAAACCCCGCCGATGGGCTGGAACGACTGGTACTCGGCGTACTGCGGAGTGAGCGCCCAGCTGGTCGAGCAGACGGCCAGGCAGATGGTCGCGAACGGGATGGCCGCGGCCGGGTACCGCTACGTCAACATCGACGACTGCTGGATGGCGCCTCACCGCGACAGCGCCGGGAACCTGGTGCCCGACCCCACGCGCTTTCCCAACGGCATCGCTCCGGTCGCGGCGTACGTCCACAGCCTCGGTCTTAAGCTCGGCATCTACGAGGACGCAGGCACGGCGACCTGCGCCGGCCTGCCGGGCAGCTTCGGCCACGAGGCCCAGGACGCCGCCACGTTCGCCTCCTGGGGCGTCGACTATGTCAAGTACGACCGCTGCAACATCCCGTACGGCGACTTCCCCGGGGTGCCCCAGCCTCAGGTGGACGAGACCCTGTTCACGCGCATGAGCCAGGCGCTCCGAGCGACCGGTCGTCCGATCCTATTCTCGGTGTGCGACCCCAACCCGGGCGTCGATGCCTGGACGTGGGGCCCGCCCGTGTCCAACGTGTGGCGGACCACCCCCGACATCGAGGACAACTACGGCTCGATGCTGGCCAACTTCGAGGGCACCGTCGAGTTGTACAAGAGGGCCGGCCCGGGAGGATGGAACGATCCCGACCTTCTCCAGATCGGGAACGGCGGCAGCACCCCGACCGAATACCAGAGCGAGTTCAGTCTGTGGGCCGAGATGTCGGCGCCGTTGATCGCCAGCACCAACTTGGCCGATCTCTCCCCGGCGGCACTCGCCATCTACGAGAACGAGGACGTGATCGCGGTCGACCAGGACCCGCTGGGACGGCAAGGGGTTCCGATCTCGAGCGCCGGCGGTCTGTGGGTGCTGACTAAGCAGCTGTCGGGCGGTGAGCGTTCGGTGCTGTTGTTCAACTCGACCAACGTCGCGGCGACGATCACGACCAGCGCCAGGGCCGCGGGGCTGCGCAGGGCGCCCGGCTACAGCCTGTTTAACTTGTGGAGCGACGCGGTCAGCGAGACCGGCGGTCAGATCAGCGCGTTCGTGCCCGCCCATGGCGTGGCGATGTTTCGCGTCGTCCCGCAGTCGCGCCGGGATCTGACTCCGCTGGCGCCACACACGGTGCTGTCGCTGGCGGCGGCCGATCCACAGATTCAGGCCGGGGCGACGACGAGCGTACGGGAGACATTCGCCAACCAAGGGACAGTCTCGGTCAAGCGTCTGGCGCTGTCGTTGTTCGGGCCCGTTGGTTGGCGGGTCAGGCGGGTCGGTCGGGCTCGCCATGCCCACCTGGCAGCCGGGCGCCGGTTCACGGTCGACTACCTCGTCACCGCACCCGCGACCGGGCCGCCGCTCGGGCTGGGGATGCTGGCGGGGGCGGCAACCTATGACCCGGTGGCCGGCCTCAGCGCGTCGGTGGCCAACCTCGGCGAGACGGTCTCGGTGCCGGTTCCGGCGCCATTTACCACCGCCGACACCATCGGTCAGGCCGCGCTCTTCGGAGCTTCGGAGGGCTCGGTGGCGATCGACGCGAGCGGGCTAGGCGAGCTCCCAGCCTTCAACGGACAGGCGCCGGTCGACTCCTACGCCGCGATTTACGAGCCCGGCGCGGCCGGTCCGTCCTCGACCGAGCAGGTGACGGTCACCTCGGATCAGGCGGGCGGAAGCGCCGGTGGCGCCGGGCTGATCGAGCGCGACCAGATGACGGCGCCGGCCGGGTCGGGTGCGGCGGTCGCGCTGTACGTCGGCGGTAACAACACGATCAACATGGTTTGGAACGCGTCCGGCGATCCCGACGTCGACAGCTGGCTCGAGCTCCCCGGCGCGTACGCGCCACCGCCGGTGACGCTGCGACTGGTGCGCAGCGGCAACACGTACACCGGCTACTACTCGACCGACCGTGGCGCCACTTGGAAGACGGTCGACACGGTGACAGTGGCGCCATCGGTTGCGGCCAGCACGCAGGACGTCGGCGCGTTCCACGCATCAGGCCTCGACACGTGGGAGACCACCGCGACCTTCCAAGACCTGTTTGTAAACGGAGCGGAGCTGCGATGAGGCCCGTTAGGATCGGCTCCCAGCAGCCCATTCACCTCGGCAAAGAAAGCGAGACGTGCATCGTGGCCGACAATCCCTACGACCAACTGCCCCAGGTGGAGTCGTTTGAGCTGACCAGCGACGACGTGCAGCATGGCGAGAAGCTCGACAAACCACAGGTGAGCGGGATATTCGGCGCCGGCGGTGACGACGTATCGCCTCACCTGTCGTGGGGCGGCTTCCCGGAGGGGACCAAGAGCTTCGCGGTCACCTGCTACGACCCCGAGGCACCGACCGCGAGCGGCTTCTGGCACTGGGCGGTCGTCGATATCCCGGTGGACGTGACCGAACTTGCCCGAGGCGCGGGCGACGAAGGGGGCTCAGGCCTTCCTTCCGGGGCGTTCCAGCTGCGTAACGACGCCGGCGTGAGGCAGTACGTCGGCGCGGCCCCACCGTCGGGGCACGGTCGCCACAACTACTACTTCGTCGTTCACGCCGTCGACGTCGAGTCGCTGGGGATCGACAAGGACGCGACCCCCGCGTTCCTCGGCTTCAACCTGTTCTCGCACACGCTCGGCCGCGCGACGATCAACGCGTGGTACGAGGCCCCCGATAGCTGAATCTCGGTGGCCCCACTGACAGCGCTGCCGCAACATGAGGTTCCGCGAATTCCGGCCTCGGCGGGCGCGCTGATCTTCGATGTCGCAGGGCGACTGCTGCTTCTGAAGCCGAACTATAAGAAGGGGTGGACCATCCCCGGGGGCCAGATGGACCCCGGTGGAGAGTCCCCGTGGGAGGCGTGCCGGCGGGAGACGCTCGAGGAGTGCGGTCTGGAGGTCACGAGCGGTCGACTCGTGTGCGTGGACTTTCTCCGGCCCAAGCCGGATCGGCCCGGAGGGGTTCGGTTCCTGTTCGACTGCGGCACGCTTGGCCCTGAGCAGCTGAGCGCGATCAGTCTGCAAGAGGCTGAGATCGAGGAGCACCGGTTTGCCGAGATCAGCCAAGCGACCAAGCTGCTCAGCGGGCCGCTCCGGCGCCGCGTGTCAGCCGCGGTCGGCGCGGAGCGTTGCGTCTACCTCGAAGAAGGCCGACCCGTCCCCGGCGTACAGGTCTGACACTCAGCGGATGCGCCGACCGGCCGCTAGCGCGTGTCAGAATGGCTCATCGACCTAGAAGCATTCGAACTCGTCCTGCTCCGTCGTCCGCCCGACGCTCCTTCCTACGACGAGGCGACGTTGGCGCAGATTCAGAGCGAGCACCTCGCGTATCACGCGTCACTTAGCGAGGGCGGCACGATGATCCACCCAGGAATGCCGGTAGGCGAACCCGCTTAGATGAGCTCGATGAGCGACGCGCCAGTTCTTGACGTCTCCGGGCTAGGGCGACGCTACGGCAAGCTCACGGCGCTGCACGATCTCGATCTGAAGATCCGCGCCGGCGAGTGCGTGGCGGTGATCGGTCACAACGGGTCAGGCAAGACCACCGCGGTGCGGATGATCGCCGGCTTGCTGGATCCGTCGGCCGGCTCCGTGCTCGTCGACGGGGCTCCGGTACACGACGAGCCCGCTGCGATCGACGCCCGCGCGGCGCTCGCCCTCGTTCCCGATACGCCCTCGCTCTATGAAGACCTGACCGTCCGTGAGCATCTGCAACTCGTCGCGGTGGCCCACGATGCGGCCGACCCCGACCTGGACGACCGAATTGAGGAGCTGCTCGCAGGTCTCGGGCTGCTCGAGAAGGCCGACGCGATGCCTGGGACCCTGTCGCGGGGCATGCGCCAGAAGGTTCAGCTCGCCTGCGCGCTGATCCGCCCCTGGCGACTGCTGGTGCTAGATGAGCCCGTCGTGGGGTTGGATCCAGCCTCGCAGCGAACGTTGCGTGAGTTCTTGCTGGAGGCGAAGCGCGCCGGGCGGGCGGTACTCCTGACCACGCATCAACTCGAGTTCGCGCGCGGCGTGGCGGACCGGGCGATCGTGCTCTCGGACGGCGCCGTCGTCGCCGCTGGACCCTACGAGGATGTCGTGGATGGCCCGGTGATCGCGGAGTACGGGCTGGTGTGACCGTGACCGGGGCGTCGATCGAATCGCAGCGACGGGCGCGCGACACCCGCGCGTTCATGCGATCCCATCGGCGCCCGTTCCGGCCGAGCGCGTATCAGGTGTACGCCATCGTGCTGGGCGCGGCGATCGTTGGCGTGTTCGTTCGCGGCGCGATCGCCAGCCTGATCGCCGGCGGCATCGGCGTCCATGGCCTTCTCGTGCTCGGCCCAGCGGTGCTTCTTGCGGTCGTGCTTGCGGCCGCACGGTTTGGCAGCTGGCAGGGACCCGTGTCGTTCTCAGCGGCCGACCTCGGGCTGATCTTGATGGCGCCGATCGCGACTTCCGACCTCGTGCGCCCGAAGCTCGAGCACAGCCTCCTCGTCGGTGCGCTCGTGGGCGCCGCGCTCGGCGGCCTCGCGATCCTCGTGGTCGTCGGCGGGCCTGCCGGGCTGGGGGCGGCCAGATCGCTGGCCGCGGTGGTTGGTCTGGCCAGCCTGTCCTCGCTGTGCGTGGCGGTCAGCTGGCTCGTGCAGTCCTCGCGAAGCCTAGCCCCGCGCGTTGGCCGCCTTTCGCCGGTGGTGCTGCTCCTCGCCGGTGGCCTGGTCGCGGCGAGCGCGACGATCAGCCGCTCGATCGGCGTCTGGTCAGGACCATGGGGATGGGCGATCGCTCCGCTCGCCGGCGCCGCGTGGTGGCCGTTAGCCCTCGGACTGCTCCTGGTCGTCGCGGGGGCCGTGGTGGCGTGGGCATTCAGCCGCGCGGGCGCCTCGAGTATCGAGATGTTCGCGGTACGCGCCGGGACGCGCTCAGCGTTGACCGCGTCGGCGTGGACGCTCAACTACCGCGCCGCGGCGCTGAGCTACCGGGCCGCGCAGCCCCACAGGCTCGGTTCGGGCAGTCGCATCAGCCCGCCCGTCCGGCCCCAGCGCGCCATCGTCTGGCGAGACACGCTTGGACTCTTGCGGGATCGGTCCCGTGTCGGCTGGGCGACACTGCTCGGCGCCGGAGCCGTCGTCGAAGCATTGACCCATCCCGGCGCCGTGCTCCCGGCCGGCCTGGCGGCCGCGGGGCTGTATTTCGCCGCGAGCCTGCTGTGCGAACCGCTGCGCATCGACGTCGACGATCCCGATCGCAGCGCGACCTTGCTCTCATGGACGTTCGCCCGCGTGCTCCTCGCCCATTGCGCCCTGCCGGCGCTGACCCTGTTCGCCATCGCCGCCGGCACCGTCCTCGCCAGCGTCGCGTTCGGCATCGCCGGCGCGGGCGCGCTCATCCTGATCCCGAGCTTGGGGATTCCGGTCGTCGCGGTCGCGGTGCTCGCCGCCGCGCTCGCCGCCCGCCGAGGCGGGCGCATCGACGAGGGCCTGCTGATCCGGCTGCTCAGTGCCGATCCGACGAGTCCGGCGGCGACGCTGATACCGCTCTGGCTCGCGCCCTGGCTGATCCTCACCCTGATCACGCTCGGTTCGTCGTTCAGCGTCATCGGGCACGCCGTGGCCCATCACCGCCCGCTGCTCAGTGCGGGCGCGATCGCCGTCGCCATCGCCGCGGCCGTCGCCGCCGGTCTGCTCTCTACGGCTCGACGGACAATCCGTCCGGACTGATCGCCCCCGCCGGCACGACGGCGTCCGGCCCGATCTCCGCCACCGAGCGAGCGCCGGCGAGGCCCATCGTCAGGTCGAACTCCGCCGCCAGGTTGAGGAGGAGCTCGCGGACCCCGGTCCGGCCGGCGATCGCCAGCGCATACGCGTAGGGACGGCCGATCAGCACGGCTCGGGCGCCGAGCGCGAGCGCCTTGAACATGTCGGCGCCACCGCGCACGCCCGAGTCGAGGAGCACCGGGATGCGCCCGTCGACCGCCTCGATCACTGCCGGCAGCGCGTCGAGCGTCGCGATCGCTCCGTCCACCTGCCGGCCTCCATGGTTGGAGACGATCACGCCGTTCATCCCCTCGGCCACGGCGCGGGCGGCGTCATCAGGGTGGAGAATGCCCTTGAGCACGATCGGCAAATCCGTCCGCTCGCGCAGGAAGGCTAGCGTATCCCAGGTCAGCGACGGGCGCGAGTAGATCTCGGTGAAACGCTGCACCGCCGCGCGGCCTTGCCCGGAGATCAGCGTGCGCCAGAAGCTATCCGGGTAGGCGCGGGTGAGCTCGATCAGGGTGCGAAGCGCGGCGAGGTTGGGGCGTGGCTGCGGCTGCTCGGGATCTGGGGTTGACGCCTCGGTGATGATCCGCTTGAACACCGGGTCGCTCGTGTACTGCGCGATGCCCTTGCCGTGCAGGAACGGCAGGTACGCGCCCTCGAGATCTCGGGAGCGCCACCCGAGCATGGTTGTGTCGAGGGTGACCACGATGGCCCGGCAGCCGCAGCGCTCCGCGCGCCCGATCAGACTCGCGACCAGGTCGTCGGATCGGCTCCAGTAGAGCTGGAACCAGTGGGGACTGTCGCCGAGGATCCGAGCCACGCCCTCCATGGGCTTCGACGCCTGGTTTGAGAACACCATTGCGGTTCCCGTGTCTCGCGCCGCCCGAGCCACCGCACAATCCGCCTCGGGATGGGCAAGCTCAAGCACGCCGACCGGGGCGAGCAGGAACGGGCTAGGGAGGCGTTGCCCGAACAGCTCGACGCTGGCGTCACGATGCTCGACGTCCCGCAGGACGCGCGGCACGATTCGCCACCGGTCGAACGCCGCCCGGTTGGCCGCCACCGTGCGCTCGTTGCCGGCGCCGGCGGCGACGTAGTTGAACGCGTGCGGGGTCATCCGACGGCGGGCCGCGGCCTCGAGCCGGTCGGGGTCAAGCGGGATCGGCGGCCGCCGGCCGCCGACGCCGTCAAGGTAGATCCGGGTCTGCCGGCGCACGCCAATCATGGCGCTGCATCACAGCACACCTGGACTCGGCACGGCTCCGGGTCGCCACCGGACCTTGGGAAGAAACTACGTCTATCCCGAAGTTTCTTCCCGAGGGAGGGGCCGCGGGGGCAGCGCGAGCCGTGGCTATCGGTGATGCCCTTCCGGATGGAGCAACCCCCGAAGCTCCGGGAGAGACACGACGTGAACCGTGTATCCCCTTTCCGGAAGGGCGTCAACCATTTCGCTACAGCCCCCTATAACGGCCCCCAGCCATAGGTGGCGCTCGGTGCCCATCCGCTCGCCACGCCCCCTTCCGCGGAAGCCAGCCCGCTGCCCTACCGACTCGATCTCCGATCGGTGTTCTGGCTGGCTCCACGTCATGGCTGTAACCCTACGAGCGCAGGGCCGTCTTGACACCCACCCCTAGGGTGTAACCGTCACACCTCTGACCGTGGGCTTCAGAAGTCGCGCGCCGCCAGCGCGCCCGAGTCGAGCACCGCCGACACGAGCCGCGCCCGCTTCTCGTTCTGGGGAAGCTGGCTGAGGCCGTAGCGCTCGAACAGGACGCGCAGGTGCGCCTTGACCGCGTCGACGGTCAGGTAGACGTCCTCCGCGATCTGGCGATTGGTCGCCGGTGTCGCGGAGTCGGACTCCTGCACCGGCCGGCACAGAGCGATCAGGACCTTGCGCTGCATCGGCGAGAGCGGGATCGCCGCCGGCGTGTCGATCGCCGAGGCGGTCTGGGTGATCCCGCCCGAGGTCTCGCGGTAGGTCAGCGGCGTGTTGCCGCACACGAGGCGGTCCTTGTCGCGCAGGCGGCGGCGGCCGGTCACCCGCGTGCCGTTCACGAACGAGCCGTTGCGCGACAGGCCGTCATCGACCAGCATCCACCCGCGGCCAACCTGCTCGAGCAGGGCATGGGTGCGGGACACCTCGGCGTCCCACGCCAGCGGAATGTCGGCGGCCGAGTCGCGGCCGATCGTCACCCGCCAGCGGCCCGCGCTGAGCATCAGGAGTTGCTGCTCGCCCTCGTCGGTCCGCCAGACCAAGAACGGATATCCCGTTCGCTCGGCCGCGATGACGTCCTTGAGCTCGGCGGGGGACTGCAGCACGCGGCGCCCGCGATCCCCGGCGTCCGTGTCGATCGTGGGTTGCCCGCTCATCTGCACGCCCTCTCGCTCTAACGCTACACGAGAGATGTCCCGCCGGGTCTAGTTTCTACTAATTCCGGGTAGTGCGTCGCCACCGGCTACACCCCTCGCTGCTGCTGCCGATAAAGGACTCAGAGTCAGTTCGCGAGTCCTACCGAGACCGGGATACACATGATGCTAAGCACGCAGACTTCGTCCACCAGCGCGAAGATGGTGCGCGTCCAGATTGGTCAGACAGCGAAGGCTTGCGGCCACACCCACCACGTGGGCACGTGCGCCGCTTGCCAGCGCGCTCAACTGGCCAAGTGGCGCGACCAGCTCGCCCAAGTGGCGCACTGAAAACGATCGGCTCTCTTCCAGCCGCGGCCCTCAGGCCATGAAGCGGTTGTGGACGTAGCCGGCGGCCGTCTCCCACGACAGCGCCGCTATGCGGTCGGCCTCGCCGCCCGCGCACAGTTCGAGCTTCCCGCGTAGCTCTTCGTCGGTTGGAGGGCGCCCGGGGGCGCCCGGCGGAAGCTCCAGGCGACTCTGCAGGCGCTTCCCGCCCGAGAGCGTCACCTCGATCTCGACCTCGCCCACCAGCAGATCCGCGCCGCCTTCGAGGATCGGGACGGTCTCGACCAGTTCGGCGAGGCGCACCGCCTCCGGTCGCCCGACCGCCTCGTCGGTAAAGCTGCCCAGCCCCGGGCGCCCGTCGAGCAACGCCGCGGCAACGGCGTACTCGAGGCTGAACTTGCCCTCCAGGCCGGTGCCGGGGAGACGATCGATGAGCGGCGCGAGCGAGGTGGCCGGCGTGGTCACTCGGATACCGCGAACCTCGGCCGCCGGCGACGTCATGCCCAGATCGGCGACCCCGGCGATCGGGCGCTGGAGCGCGTAGCAGCACGGATAGAGCTTGATCGCCAGACCCCCGGGCACCGCCGGCGAGGAGACTGCCTCAGCGAGCGGCGAGGGATCCCCGCCGACCAGGCCCATCCAGTCGTCGAGCGCGAGCACCTCGGCGCTCGCTCCGGCCTGGGCCAGCGCCGCCGCGCGCACCCCGGCCTCAGCGGCAAAACCGACCTGGAGCGACTTGGCGGAGGTCCCGAACGCCCGCTGCACGCCGCCCGCCGCGGGCACCGCGAGCGCCATCGCGACGCCCATGCGCTCGGCATCCAGCCCCCGCGCCACGGCGGCCGTGACCGCTGCGCCGAAGGCTCCGGCGGTGCACGTGGCGTGCCACCCGGCCTCGTAGTGGCGCCACCCAAGCGCCGCGCCGAGTCGCGCCATGACGCCGGCACCGGCCAGGTAGGCCCGGGCATCGCCTCCGCAGCTCAGCGCCACCGGCACGCAAACCGCGCTGATGTGCGTGGTCGAGGGCACGTGCAGGTCGTCATAGTCGAGCACGTGCGCGAGCGCGGCGAGGCGCCCGGTCTCCGACAGCCGGCCGAACACCCGGCACAGGGGATGGCGCCGCCCGGCCCACATAACCGCGACCGTGTCGAGCAGCGAGCGCTGGGCGAGAGCCAGATCCTCCTCGGACGGGTCGAAGGAGGTGGCCCAGCGCGCGAGCGCCTCGGCCGCCCCGGCGGCCCGCCGCTCCTCAGCCGACGTGCCCGTTGCCATCGGCGATCGCCCGCCACACCCGCTCGGGGGTCATCGGCAGCCGGCGCAGGCGTACGCCGCCGGTCGCCGCCGCGATCGCGTTGGCCACCGCGCCGGCCACGCCGATCACCGGCGCTTCGCCGACGCCCTTGGCGCCGTACGGCCCCTCGGGTGCGGGCACCTCGACGATCTCGGTGTCGATCGCCGGGACGCCGCCAGAGGTCGGCATCGCGTACTCGACGAACGAGCCCGCGATCGGCTGGCCCTGCTCGTCATAGCCGATCTCCTCAAGCAGGGCCCAGCCGAGGCCCTGGGTCGTCCCGCCGTGCATCTGACCCTGGACGAGCGCCGGGTTGAGCGCGCGGCCGACGTCCTGGGCCACCAGGTGCCCGAGCACGGTCACGGCGCCCGTCTCGCGATCGACCCTGACATGCGAGAGATGGGCCGCGGACTGGGGGACCTGCGGCAGTGAGACCAGGCCCTGTCCCTCGACGGGCGGATACGGGCTCCCGAACGTGAGCACCTTCTGGGCGAGCTTCTCGATCGCCATGGCCTTGGCCGGAACTCCCACCGGCTGCACGGCGCCGTCGACGATCTCGAGGTCTTCGGGCGCGATCTCGAGCTCCTCGGCGGCGACGTCGAGCAGCCGCTCTCGCGTCTGGAGCGCGGCCTTCTCGACTGCGCGGCCGACCGTGTAGGTGATCTTGCTGCCACCGCTCACCCCGGCATACGGGGCGCTCGCCGTGTCCGCGTGCACGACGCGGACACGGTCCGGGCTGACACCGAACGCCTCGGCCGCGATCGCCGCGAAGGTCGTCTGGACTCCGGTCATGTCCGACACGCCGGTGATGACCGTGAGGTGCCCGTCGGAGTCGAGCCGGCACGCGGCTGCCGCCGGTTCGTAGCCTCCCGGCCACCAGCCGATCGCGAGACCGACGCCTTCGTTCTCGGGCAGCGAGTGGCGAGAAGTCCACAACGGCTGCTCGCCGATGCGTTCGAGGCACTCGCGGGCTCCAAACACGGCCATCTCCTGGCCCGCCACGGTCTTGTCGCCCGCGATCAGCACGTTGCGCAGCCGCAGCTCGAGCGGGTCGATCCCGAGTCGTCCCGCCAGCTCATCGATCAACGACTCCACGGCGAACGCCGCGGGCGGTGCGGTCGGTGCCCGGTAGGCGCCGAACGTAACGCGATTGGTCATGACCCCGTAGCAGGTGAGGTGATGGGCTTGCCAGCGGTACGGGCCGGCGCTGAGCATCGCGGCGATCGACTCGACCCCCATGCTGTCGGTCGAGCCGCGATCGCACCAGATGCGGGTGCGGATCCCGGTGAGATTTCCCTCGCGATCGGCGCCGAGCTCGACCTCGAGCACCTCGGCGCCCGCCGGATTGGAGGCCGCGAAGTCCTCGCTGCGGGTCATGGCCAGCCGGACCGGCCGGCGAGTGGCGAGCGCCGCTGAGACCACAAGCGGCTCGGGGATCATCATCTTTCCCCCGAACCCGCCACCGATCGGGGCGCAGCGGACGCGCACGCGGTCGACCGGCAGACCGAACAGAGACGCCACCTCGTCGCGGGTCATGAACGGGGCCTGCGTCGAGGTGCTCACGATCAGCTCGCCCTCGACGTCGAACCAGGCGGTCGCAGTCTGAGGCTCGAGGTAGCCCTGATAGACCCACGGCGTGTGGAAGCGGCCGCGGACCACGACCTCGCTGGCGGCGAACGCGGCGTCGACATCGCCGCCCTCCAGGCGGGCGGTGCCGAGCACGTTCTCGGACAGCTCCTCCTCGTCGCCGACGCCGCCGGCGGCAACCGCGGCGTGGGCGTCGCCGAGGTCGCCATCGTCACCGTCATCGGCGGCATGGAGCCGGGCGCGCGGCGAGCTGGGCCGGACGGCGTCCTCCACGTCGACGACGGCCTCGACGTGCTCGAGCTCGAGCTCGATCAGCTCGATCGCGTCCGCGGCCAGCGCTTCGGTCTCCGCGACCGCTATCGCGATCGGCTGGCCGGCGTACATGATCTCCTCGCGGGCGAGCGGATTCTTGGACCGGCCCGAGCCGGTGGCGACGATCGGCAGGTCGTCCGCGGCGAGCACGGCGACGACGCCGGCCAGCTCACGGGCCGCGGTCATGTCGATCGACCTGATCAACGCGTGGGCGTCGTGGGCGAGCAGGAGGCGAGCGTGCAGGAGCCCGTTGACGGGTATGTCGGCGGCGAAACGGGTGTTGCCACGAACCTTCGGCTCGGAGTCGCGGCGGGGAGTGGAGACGCCGATCGCCGACTGACGACCGGCCACGGGAGCATCGGTAGCGGCCATGACCCCAACCTATCAAGCGCCCCTGAGTTGTCATCGCGCAGACCAGAGCGATAGGTTGCAATCGCGAGCGATGTCCGACCACAAGTGGGTTTATGACTTCGCCGAGGGCTCGAAGGACATGCGCGAGCTGCTCGGCGGCAAGGGGGCGAACGTCGCCGAGATGACCCGTGTGCTCGGCACCGAGCGGGTGCCCGCCGGGTTCACGATCACCACCGAGGCGTGCGTCGCCTATATGCGCGAGCGTCACGAGCCCGAGGGACTCGACGAGCAGGTGGCAGCGGCGATGCAACGCCTCGAGCGCACCGCCGGGAAGACGTTCGGCGACGACGAGGACCCGCTGCTCGTCTCGGTCCGCAGCGGCGCGCGCGAGTCGATGCCCGGGATGCTCGACACCATCCTCAACGTGGGCCTGAACGACACCTCGGTGCAGGGGCTGACCAAGGCGACCGACAACGAGCGCTTCGCCTGGGACTCCTACCGCCGGCTGATCCAGATGTTCGGCAACGTCGTTCAGGGGGTCAAGGGCGAGCGCTTCGAGGACGCGATCGCGCAGTCGCAAGCGCGAGGCCGGGGTGCAAACCGACGCAGAGCTGCCGTGGACTCGCTGAAGCAGCTGGTCGAGGAGTTCAAGGGCTTCTACGAGTTCCCCCAGGACCCGCAGGACCAGCTCCGCCAGGCCATCCGGGCGGTGTTCGACTCCTGGACCGGGGACCGCGCCGTGTCTTACCGCAGGATCAACCGGATTCCCGACGACTGGGGCACGGCCGTCAACGTCCAGCAGATGGTGTTCGGCAACAAGGGCGAGGACTCCGCCACCGGGGTCGCCTTCAGCCGCGACGAGGTCACGGGCGCGCCCGAACCGAGCGGCGATTTCCTGGTCAACGCGCAGGGCGAGGACGTCGTGTCCGGCGTCCGCACCCCACGCGACATCTCCGAGCTCGCCGAGGTGATGCCCGAGGCGCACGCCCAGCTGATGGAGATCATGCGCAAGCTCGAGGCCCAGTACAAGGACATGCAGGACGTCGAGTTCACGATCGAAGACGGGCAGCTGTACATGCTCCAGACGCGCAACGCCAAGCGGCCGGCGCAGGCCGCGGTGCGCTTCGCGGTCGACGCGGTGAACGAGGGATTGCTGACGCGCGAGGAGGCGCTGCGCACGATCGATGCCTACTCGCTCGACGCGCTTCTACATCCCACCTTCGATCGCAGCGACGGCTACGAGGTGCTGGCCGAGGGCGTGGCGGCCTCCCCCGGCGCGGCCGCCGGCGCGATCGTGTTCAGCGCGGCCGACGCTGTATCGCAGGCGCAGGCCGGCCAGGACGTGATTCTGGTCCGGCCGTTCACCGAAGCCGACGACGTGGCCGGCTTTCACGCCGCCAAGGGCATCCTCACCTCCGAGGGCGGCAAGGCCTCGCACGCGGCACTGGTGGCGCGCGGGATGGGGGTACCCGCGGTGACCGGCGCGGCCGTGGCGATCGATCTCGAGGCGGGCGAGGTGACGATCGACGGACGGGTGTTCAAGGAGGGCGATGAGATCGCCATTGACGGTTCGGAGGGGGCGGTGCTGGAGCCCGGCGCCCGGCTGATCCAGCCCAAGATCGACGAGCACTTCGACACGGTGCTGGAGTGGGCCGACGAGCTGCGGCGGCTGCGCGTGCGCGTCAATGCCGACACGCCACAGGACGCCGTGCGCGCTCGCGAGCTCGGAGCCGAGGGGATTGGCCTGTGCCGGACCGAGCACATGTTCATGGCCGAGGACCGCCAGCCCAAGATGCGGGCGATGATCATGGCCGATGACCGCGAGGGCCGGCGCGCGGCCCTGCGTGAGCTGCTGCCGCTCCAGGAGGAGGACTTCATCGGAATCTTCGATGCGATGAAGGGGCTGCCGGTGACGATCCGCCTGCTCGACCCGCCGCTGCACGAGTTCCTGCCCAACCTCCCCGATCTGCGCGCCCAAGTCGAGCGCGCGCGGATCGAGCAGACCGACGACCTCGAGGAGCTGGAGAAGTTGCTGGCGCGGGTCGAGGAGATCCACGAGGGCAACCCGATGCTGGGCACCCGCGGAGTCCGGCTGGGCATCCTGTATCCCGAGATCTATGAGATGCAGGTCCACGCGATCATGCGCGCGGCCAAGGCGGTCGACGAGCCGCCCCACCCCGAGATCATGATCCCGCTGGTCGCCTACGAGCACGAGCTCGAGATCGCGCGGGCGCTGGTCGTGTCCGTGGGCAACGAGCACGACATGCGCGAGCGCGAGGACTACACGGTGGGGACGATGATCGAGCTGCCCCGGGCGTGCTTCATCGCCAACCTGATCGCGCGCCACGCCGACTTCTTCTCGTTCGGGACCAACGACCTGACCCAGACCGCGCTCGGCTTCTCCCGCGACGATGTCGAGTCGAAGTTCGTTCCCATCTACATCGAGGACAAGATCTTGGATCGCTCGCCGTTCGAGACGATCGACGCCCCCGGGGTGGGCTGGCTGGTCCGGCTGGCGGCCTGGGTCGGGCGCGAGGCGCACCCGGGGCTGGAGCTCGGGATCTGCGGCGAGCACGGGGGAGACCCGGACTCGGTGGCGTTCTTCCACAAGGCGGGGCTCGACTACGTGTCCTGCTCGCCGTTCCGGGTCCCGATCGCCCGGATCGCGGCCGCCCAGGCGGCCATCGACCCGTCAGGAGACTGACCTGCAAATCGACGCCGAGGCGTCGATTCACCGCCACCCCGCTTTTAGGTACCTCGGCTCCGGGTCGATTACCGAATGGATGCAAAAGCTTCAGGGAGTCATTTCCGCGCGGCCGGCCTGGGCGGTGGGCGTACCGGTTGGCGTCAGCGTGGTGGCGATGGCGCTGGGCGAGCTCACCTCGGCGGCAACGCTGTGGTGGGATGTCGCCTGGACGGCAGCCGCGATCAGCGCGCTGATCGGGACGCTGCTCGCCCGCCGCGTCGCGAGCGAGGGCAACCGGTTCCGTTGGACGCTGTGGGCGGCCGCCGTGGGGGCTTGGCTGTTCGGGCAGCTGGCGTGGGATCTGTTCTCGATCATCGGCTCGCCGGCCAGCCCCAACCCGGCCGACTTCGGGTGGTGGGCATTCGCGGTTCTCGCCACGCTCAGCATCGTCCGCATGGAGACGGGATCGCGCATCCTTCGACTGGTCGCCGCCGCGGAGGTGCTGCCGGTGATCTTGGGCGCGGCGGCGCTCACATTCGCCGAACTCTTGCCCGACGCCAACGCCTCGATGCTGGCGGTGGCACCGCGGCTGTCCGCCCTCGTGTACCCGACCTTGTACGTGTCCGCGGCCGTCCTCGCGCTCCAGGCGCTGCTCGGCGGGGCGGTGACCACCGTGCGCTCAACACCCTCCCGACTGGTTCTGGGCGGGATCATCGCCCAGGCGTGCGCGTTCATCATCTGGAGCCGGCAGCTCCTCGACCAGGGCTACCACACGGGACAGACCGCGGTGGATCCGATGTGGGCGCTCGGGGTGCTCGCCATCGGAATCGGTGGTGCGATGGCGGCGCGGACGCCCGAGCCGGAGGCCTCGACGAAGGAGCCAGGGCTCAGGGGCGGGATCCTGCCCGCCGGCCTGTTCCTCGCGCTGCTGATGGGGCTGTTGCACGCGTATCTACTCGATCAGCCGCGGGCGACTCGTTTCGCGCTGTTCCTCGGTCTTCTGTTCTCCGGGCTGTCGCTGGCCGTTCGCGGCACGCTGCTCGAGAGCCGGCTGCGGGGGCTGCTCGGGCGCGAGCGCTCGGCACTGGCCGCTCTGGCCGACCGCGAAGCGGAGCTCGCCCGGCTCAACGAGCAGCTGCTCGAGGACTCCCGCCGCGACCCCTTGACCGGCATGCGCAACCGGCGCGCCCTGGCCGACGAGCTGCCGAAGATCGAGGCCGGCCACCGGGAGCTGGGGACTCCCTTGGCGGTGGCGCTGTGCGACGTCGATCACTTCAAGGCCTACAACGACGAGATGGGCCACCTGGCCGGCGATCAGGCGCTGCGGGCGATCGCCGGGACCATCCGCGGGACGCTGCGGACCCACGACCGCGCCTACCGGTTCGGCGGCGAGGAGCTGCTGCTCGTACTGCCGGGCGCCACCGCGGCCGAGGCGCGGGCGGCGGGCGAGCGGGTCCGCGCCGCGGTCGAAGCGGTGGCCATGTCCCATCCGGCCGGCAACGGGGGCGTTGTGACCGTCTCGATCGGTGTGGCGTCGGGCAAGGGCGGCTACGGAGAGTTGCTCGCCCGGGCCGACGCCGCCCTGTATGACGCCAAGCGCGGCGGGCGCAATCGCGTGGTGTCGGCGGTCGTCAAGAGCGACGGGGCCGACGGCGAGAACGCCGGACGTCGCACCCACGGACGCGAGGCGACGCCGCGCCATTTGCGCAGCATGCTCACGCTCTCGCGCGCGGCGGCGCTCGGACAGGGCGTGCTGCCCGTGCTCGAGGCGCTTGCCCAGCTGATTCGCGCCGAGCTGTCCTTCCAGGTGGTGGCGATCAACCTGCTCGACGACGCCGGAAAGGATCTGCGCGCAGTCGTGGTCGAGGGCGACGAGGATGCGCGCCAGACGCTGCTCGGGACCTCCACCGGGTGGGCCGAGTACGCGGCGCTGCTCGATTCCGAGCACGTTCGGCAGGGCGCGGTGTGGCTGCCCGAGGGGTCCTATCAGTGGGAGGATGAGAGTTCGATGTGGACGCCCCCGGCGGCGGCCGCGCCCGATGCAGATGCCTGGCACCCCATGGACATGCTGCTGCTGCCGTTGCGCGGGGCGTCCGGCGAGCCGCTCGGGATGGTGTCGCTCGACCAGCCGCTGCACGGCCGGCGGCCCGACGACGGCGAGCTGGCCGTACTGATGGCGGTCGCTGATCAGGCCGGGCTCGCGGTCGAGCAGACCCAGCGCGAGGCCGCGGGCGGCACCGGAGCCGGCGGGCAGTCCAGCGAGCTGCGCCTGGCCGCTGTGATCGTGCTGGCCGAGACGCTCGACCTGCGCGACGCGGGCACCGCGCAACACTCGCGCACGGTGGGCGCCTATGCGCGTCACACCGCGATGGCGCTCGGTTTCGATCCCGACCGGGTGCAGCGGATCCACGCCGCCGGCGTTCTGCACGATCTCGGCAAGCTCGGGATCGCCGACGCGACTCTGCACAAGCCGGGCGCGCTCGATGCGGCCGAATGGAAGGAGGTCCAGCGTCACCCGGAGATCGGCGCGCTCATCCTCGAGCACGCCGGACTGCCCGACATCGCCGCGTGGGTCATCGCCCACCACGAGCGGATCGACGGCTGCGGCTATCCCAAGCGAATCGCGGGCGAGGAGATCCCGCTCGAAGCCCGGATCCTCGCCGTCGCCGACGCGTACGAGGCGATGATCGCCGACCGCCCGTACCGCGACGGGCTCCCGGCCGAATCCGCGCGCGAGGAGCTCATCCGCTGCGCCGGAACGCAGTTCGACCCGGTCGTCGTCGAGGCGTTCCTGGCCGCGCTCGAGGTGGCTGACGAGGGGCTGGCCGCGGAACCGGTGGCGCGCCCAGCCTAGGCCGGGCCGGCGGCGATCGCCGCGCGCACGTCGTCGACCCGCGGCTCGCGCCCGAACCCGGTGAGGACCCAGGTGGCGCCGGCTTCGTGCCACGGCCCGGGGTCATCGCCCGGGTCGATCTCCACCACGAGGTCGAACGGCCCGGCGTCCGCCGGCCGTTGCGCCGCGATCTCGGTGGCCAGGTCGGCGACCGCCTCTGGGCCGGGCAGCTCGATGGGGAAGATCCCGTCCCAGGCTAGGGCGCGCCGGACCGGCCGGCGGTTCGGCCACCGAGCCGCGATCCACACCGGGATCCGGGGCCGCTGTACCGGGGGCGGCTCGAACTCGCCGCCCCAGAGCGAGGTCAGGCGGGCCAGGCCCTCATCGAGCAGCCGAGCGCGCTCGCGAGGGTCGGTGACCTCGCCGAACGGCTCGAGCTCGCGCGTGTTGCTGCTGCCGAGGCCGACCCCGAGGATCAGGCGCCCGCGGCTCAGGCGATCGAGCGTGACGGTCTCTCGGGCCACCTTCTGCACGCGCCGGCGCGAGAGCGGCGTGACCATCGGGCCGAGCCGCAGGCGCTCGGTATGCGCGGCGATCGCGCTCATCGAGACCCAGGGATCGCTCACGGCGCGCACGGGCGGCCGATGGACGATGTGATCCCACAGGAACACCCCGTCCCATCCACGCGCCTCGGCCTGCACCGACAGGTCGACCAGGACCAACGGGTCCGACAGCTCATCGAACGGCGCCAGGAACAGCCCTCGACGGGGACGATGCTCGTGAGTTGGTTCGATGGGCGAGCTCACGGTTGGAAGCTTGCCGCATAACGTGGCCGGCCGGCAGGACGTTGCTTCGCGCCACCTCGGAGTAGAAGCCCGCGCTTCGCTTGGGCAGCCGGCGCTGGGTCCCGAAGTCGACGAAGTAAAGGCCGAATCGACGCGCGTATCCGCGCGCCCACTCGAAGTTGTCCATCAGCGACCACTGGAAGTACCCGGCCACGTTGACGCCGTCCCGGATCGCCCGCCAGGCCGCGTCCAGGTGACCCTCTAGGTAGGCGATCCGCTCATAGTCGTCGATCGTGCCCTCGGGGCTGACGTAGTCGTCGACCGCGCAGCCGTTCTCGGTGATGTAGACCGGGAGCTGCGGGGCCTCGCGATCGACCGCCTGGAGCGCGTCGTACAGGCCATCCGGCTCGATCAGCCAGCCCATGTTCGTCTGGCCCAGTTCGGACGGGACATAGTTGACCACGCCCGGGTGTCCGGGCAGGGGACTCTCGCCCTGGCGCAGATCGTCCCAGTCGCCGAGGCGCACGTAGTCCGGCCGGTAGTAGTTGAGTCCCAGGAAGTCGATCTGCGTGGCGATGCACGCCATGTCATCGGGCGCGATCAGCTCCTCTCCAGGCAACAGCTCGGCGCGGGCGGCGGCCGGGTAGGCGGCATGCAGCACCGCCTCGAGGAAGATGCGGTCCTCGGCGTCCGCCGCGGCGGCCGCCTCGGCCACGTCCGGACTCGCGGCCCGCACGGGATGGACATCGATCGCGATCCCGACGGGTACGCGTCCCGGCAGCGAGTCGCGAATCGTCTCCACGGCCAGGCCATGGGCAACCAGCAGATGGTGTGTCGCGGCGGCCGCCAGCCCCAGGTCGGTCTTGCCGGGGGCGTGCGTGCCGGTGCGGTACCCCTGGTTGGCCGTCTGCATGGGCTCGTTCATCGTGAGCCACATGCCCACCTGGTCGCCGAGCGCCCGGGCCAGCACCTCCGCGTACTTGGCGAAGCGGTAGGCGGTGTCGCGGTTGGCCCATCCACCGACGTCCTCGAGCGCCTGGGGCAACTCCCAGTGGTAGGCGGTGGCGACGGGAATGATGCCGCGCGCACGCAGTCCCTCGACTAGCGACCGGTAGTAGTCGAGTCCGCGCTGATTGATGGCTCCACTCCCGGTTGGCTGCACCCGCGACCACGCCACCGAGAAGCGGTACGCGCCGACGCCGAGCTCGCTGAGTAGATCGAGGTCCTCGTCGAGGCGGTGGTAGGAGTCGCAGGCGATGTCGCCGGTGTCACCCCGGTTCACCTTGCCGGGGGTGTGGGCGAAGGTGTCCCAGATCGAGGGGCCGCGGCCGTCCTCGTGCACGGCGCCTTCGACCTGATAGGCGGACGAAGAGGCGCCCCACAAAAAGCCGGGCGGGAACGGTCGCGCGCCCACCGCGCCATCGTCTGACGTCGCGTTCATGTCTTCTCCTTGCTCAGTTTCGAATTCGCGTAAAACGACGCGCCCGCCTCCCGCGATGAGAGGAAAGACGGGAAGCGGGCGCGCTTCGGGGGCTAGCTGACGGGCCGCAGCCTCAGGATCACGACCTCGTTGGTTGGCGTGTTTGGGCTTCCCGACTCATACGGGTTGCCCTGCGTCGGCCACCCGGTGAACTTGCCGGTGTTGTACTCGTCGAACACGACGCCGTAGACCGTGGGGATGATCGGCAGGTTCTGGGCGACGTACTGCTCGATCGGAGCCAGGTCCGCCTGCTGCGCCGCCACCGTGTTGTCGGCCGCGAGCTTGGCCAGGTCGGCGTCGACGGCGGGGTCGTTCAGCCGCTCATAGTCGCCGGCCGCGTTGTTCGTCGCCTGGGCGCTGTTCAACCAGTCGTTGTACAGCTGGTAGGGCGAGACACTCGTCTGCGACCAGTGCGCGGTGAGCTGGAAGTTCCCGGTTGCCACATCCGAGGACCACGCCGTCACCGACTGACCGACGAACGTGGCGTTGATGCCGGCCTTGCGCAGCCAGCCGGCGACCATCTGATCGCCGGTCGCGTAGTCGGCGAACGACGACGGGTTCGTGACGTCGAGTGACAGCTCCTGTCCGGACTTGGTGTGGAAGAAGCCGTCAGACCCCATCACGTAGCCCGCCTGCTCCAGTACCTGCTTGGCAGCGGCGATGTCCGAATGCGCCGGCAGGGTCGAGCTCGCCACCGAGGGCGACAGGAACTGCTGGAAGATCGGCAGCGTCAGGCCGCTGGCGTTTGACACCGGCGGCTCGAGTCCGCCTTCGGCCTGCTGGCTGATCGCGGTCCGGTCGATGGCCAGGCTGATCGCCTTGCGCACCGCGAGCTGATCGGTCGGGAACTTGTTCAGGTTCGGCTCGAGGCTGTTGGTCTGCACCGGCGGGAACCACACCTGGTGGTCGGAGTGACCGGCCTCGAACACCTGATTGACGCCCGGGATGAAGTTGCCCGCCCAGTGCAGCTGATCGGTCTGGAGCGCCGCCAGCGCGGTGTTGGCCGACGCGTAGGTCGGGAACTGGACCTCGGACACGGCCGGCTTGCCGCCCCAGTAGCTGGGATTGGCCTTCAGGATGATCCCCTGGGGGGTGAACTGCGAGACCGTGTAGGGGCCGGTGCCGACCGGTGTCGGGTCGGTGTACTTGCCGGGATCGCCGACCTTGCTCCAGACCGATGCCGGGACGATGTACGTCTGGGCGGCGATGTTCTGGAGGTTGGCGTACTGGGGCGAGGCGAAGTTGAGCGTCGCCTGGTTGCCGCTCGAGCTCGCGCTCTGGAGGGCGAGCCCCGTGTTGTTGACGTCGGCGTACTGCTTCATCATGTTGAAGGTGAAGGCGACGTCGGCTGCGGTCAGCGGTGCGCCGTTCGACCACTTCACCCCGGGGCGGATCGTGAAGGTGATCGACTTGCCGCCGTTCGACCAGCTGTATCCGGTGGCCAGCCAGTCGTAGTACTGGCCGGGCTTGATCGCATTGGCCTGGAGCAGCGGCTCGTACACCAGCGACGTGGCCCCGAGCAGCGTGGCCGCGGAAGACTGGATGAACGGGTTGAAGTTCTGAGTGATCGCGTTCTGCTGGCTCGACTCGACCGTGAGCACGGAGGAGCCACCACCCGAGCTCGCGGCATTGGTGGCGTTGACGGTCGAGCTCTTGTTCGAGCTGCCGCCGCAGCCGGCGAGGAGTGCGGCGGCGCCGAGCGCGGCGCACGCAGCGAGCCAACTACGTTGCTTGATCCATCGTTTCATCGAGGGGTACACCTTCTCTCTGATAAAAGAGCCATGTCGCGTATGTAGACATTCACGTCCCTGGTTCTGGCCAGGGTCGTGTCGCGTATGTAGACGGTCACGTGCCCCCGGGTGAGGCCGGGGGCGCGGGCTTTAAGGACCGTTAGTGGGTCGAGACCCGCTTGGCCCGCCCGCGGCGACCCTGCGATCACCTCATCGCTCGATCCTCCCTTCGGGCGGGGAGCTGGCGGCCAAAGGCATCGGGGTCAGGCGCCGACGCGATCAGCAGTCGCGTGTATTCGTGGCTCGGCGCGTGCGTGAGGAGCTCGGCGGGGCCGCGCTCGACGATCTCGCCGGCGTACATCACGAGGATCTCGTCCGCGAAGTAGCGGGCGGAGGCGATGTCGTGGGTGATGTAGAGCACGGCGAGGTCAAGGTTCCGGCGCAGCTGATCGATCAGGTCGAGCATCTCGAGCCGGATCGAGACGTCGAGCATCGACACCGGCTCGTCGGCGAGCAGCACGCGCGGCGCCGCCGCCAGCGACCGGGCGATCGCGACGCGCTGACGCTGGCCGCCCGACAGCTCGTGCGGGTAGGCGTCACGAAAATGGCCGGCGGGCGTGAGGCGGACCTGCTCGAGCAGCTTGTCGAGCTCGTCCGGGCTTGGTTCGCGGCCGCTCTGCGATGCGTGCAGTCGCAGCGCGCGGGTGAGGTGGTAGCTGACCGTGTGGAGCGGGTTGAGCGAGGCGAACGGGTCCTGGAAGACCATCTGGACGACGCCCTTGTAGGCGCGGAAGCCGCGCTTGCTAGCCGGCTCGATCGGCTGTCCGTCGAGCAGGATCCGTCCGCCCGAGCGGCCCTCCTGTCCGGCCAGCAGCCGCGCCACCGTGGTCTTGCCCGAGCCGCTCTCGCCGACCAGCGCGGTCACGGTTCCTTTTCGAAGCTTCAGCGAGACGTGATCGACGGCGGCGACGTCCGTCGCCTTGCGGCCGCGGCCGAGGCGGAATCGCTTCTCGAGGTCCACGGCCTCGAGCACGACCTGCCCGGTGTTCGCGGGCCGTCGGTCCTCGGACGGGGCGGGGGGCGTCGGCGCGGCCTGCTGCGCGGCATTCACGAACGGGCACGCGGTGAGGTGATCGGGCTCCGGCTCGATCGCAGCGAGTGCCATGTCGACGGTCGCGCAGGCGTCGCTGGCGAAGCCGCAGCGCGGGATGAACGGGCAGCCGGTGAGCGTTTCGCGCAGGTTCGGTGGCGAGCCCGGGATCCCGGAGAGCTTCACCCGCGGTCCGTGGAGCTTCGGGAACGAGGTCAGCAGCCCGCGCGTGTACGGGTGCGCCGCGCGCAGGTGGATCTGCTCGCGCGTACCCGACTCGACGATCTGCCCCGCGTACATGATCACCACGCGGTCGGCGATCTCGAGCAGCAGCGACAGGTCGTGGGTGATGAACAGGACCGAGAACCCGAGACGGTCCTTGAGCTCGAAGATCTCGGACAGGATCTCGCGCTGGACGACCACGTCGAGCGCGGTCGTCGGCTCGTCCATGATCACGACCTCGGGCTCGGCCGCGAGCGCCATCGCGATCATCACGCGCTGGCGCATGCCGCCCGAGAGCTCGTGCGGATAGCTGGCGAGGCGCGCGCGCGGGATCCCGACCATCTCGATCAGCTCGACGATCCGCGCGTGCTTTTGCTCGTCGGCGAGCGGGAGGTGGGCGCCGACCGCGTCGAGCAGCTGGTCTGAGACGCGCATCACCGGGTTCAGCGAGTTCATCGCGCTCTGGAACACGATCGCGATCTCGCGCCAGCGGAGCTTGCGCATCTGGTTGGCGGTCGCCGCGAGGACGTCTACGCCGGTCTCCGCGACCCGACGTCCGTGGTAGGTGACGCTTCCGCCGGTGATCACCGCCGGGGGGCGCAGCAGCCGGACCGATCCGTACGCGAGCGTCGACTTGCCGCAGCCGCTCTCGCCGGCCAGGCCGACGACCTCGCCCGGGCGCAATTGGAGCGACACGTCCCGGACGGCCCGGACGTCGCCGGACTCAGATCGGTAGGCGATCGAGAGGTCGCGGATGTCGAGCACCGGCTTCTGCGTCTGGACAGCCGCCTCGCGGGTGCGGTCGGCGCCCGGCTCGGTCACCGCGCTCACGCCGGCTCCCGCTGGGTGTCCGCAGCACCGGCGTCGGGTCCGACGGCCGCCACGTGCGGCGCCCGACCCGGATTCGCCCCGCCGCCCGCAGCCGCGGGTTGCCGAGCTCGTCGAGCCCGAAGTTGAGTAGGACCATGCTCATCCCCAGCAGCGCCACGCAGATCCCGGGCGGCGCGTACCACCACCACGCGTTCAGCTGCACGGCGTTGCCGTTCTGGGCCCAGTAGAGCATCGTCCCGTAGCTCCACTGCGACAGGTCGGCGACGCCGAGGAACGCGAGTGCGACCGAGGTCAGGATCGCGTACAGGACCGTGCCCACGAAGCTCGCGGCGATCAGCCCGACCTCGTTGGGAAGAATCTCGAACACGATGATCCGCCAGCTCGGCTCGCCCGACTCGCGGGCAGCGGCGACGTAGTCGCGGTTGCGCAGCGACAGGGTCTGGGCACGGATGACACGCGCGCCCCACGGCCAACCTAGCGCGCTCAGCACGATGGCCGTCGGGAGTTCACCCGAATGCGGTAGGTAGCCGAGGATCACCACGAGCAGCGGCAGCGCCGGCAGCACCAGGAACACGTTGGCGAGGAGCGAGAGCCCCTCGTCGGAGAACCCGCCGAGGAAGCCGGCCGACATGCCGATCACGACCGACAGGATCGTCGCGATCACCCCGGTGAGCAGCCCCAGCACGACCGTCGAGCGGGTGCCGACGAGCAGCTGGGAGAGCACGTCCTGACCGGTCGCCGTCGTGCCGAGCAGATGGGTCGCGTTGGGGGCGAGCGGGAGCGCCTGACCGGCGGTGGCCGCGGTCGGGTCGAACGGGGCGATCGTCGGCCCGATGATCGCGACCAGGACGAACACGGCGAGGATCGCCGCGCCCACCTTGGCCTTGCCGGGGAGGCGGCGAAAGGCCCGCATCAGTACGAGCTCCTCGTGCGGGTGCGCGGGTCGGCGAAGTAGTAGACGATGTCGGCGAGCAGGCAGGCCAGAAGCACCGACAGCGAGATCACCAGGAAGATCCCCTGGAGCAGTGGGAAGTCGTCGGAGGTGACCGCGTTGTACAGGGTCAGTCCGATCCCCGGATACGAGAACACGATCTCCATCACGAGTGCGCCGGCGACGACGAAGCCGATCGAGAGGGCGAACCCGGCGAGGTTGGGGAGGATTGCGTTGCGGGCCGCGTAGCTGAACATCACCCGGCGGGGCGAGAGCCCCTTGGCCTGCGCGACGAGCACGTAGTCCTCGCCGACGGTCGTGATCATGACGTTGCGCATCTGGAGCATCCACCCCGCCATCGAGGTCACGATGATCGTGAGCGCCGGCAGGATCGAGTGATAGATCGCGCTCGAGATGAACGACCAGTCCCACCCGGGGGCGAGGCCGAGGCTGTAGCCCTGGCCGAACGGGAACAGGCCCCAGCTGACCGCGAACAACTCGATCGCGATCAGCGCCAGGAAGAAGTAAGGAGTCGCCTGGAGGAACGTGAACGCAGGCAGCGTGCGGTCGAGCCAGCCGCCGCGCCGCCACGCGGCGAAGATCCCGAGCAGCGTGCCGACGGTGAAGCTGATGATCGTCGCCGTGCCGACCAGGATCACCGTCCACGGGAGCGTCTGCGCGATCACCGTCGTGACCTTGGCGGGGTAGAGGTTGACCGACGTCCCGAGGTTCCCGTGCGCCAGATCTCCGAGGTAGGTGAAGTACTGGCTGATCAGGCTGCCGTGCGTGTGGGTGCCGAACTCGGCCTCCAGCGCCTTGAGCGAGTTGGCGTCGAGGGTCGGGTACTTGGCGAGCAGCGTGTCGACCGCGTTGCCCGGCATGACGCGCGGGATCGCGAAGTTGATGGTGATCGCCACCCAGGCCGCGACGGCATAAAACGCCAGGCGTCGCGAGATGAACCACATGATGCTCTGTCCCTCTTCCTCTTCCGCCGATTCTGTTGTGGAAACGCTACCGGTAAAGTTTCGTGGCTGTCAAGGTTGATTTTTATGAATTTTTTGGGTAGCTTGCGAGCGAAGCGGGTCGCCATTGCCCGTAACGTTTCAGAAACTGTGATTCAATTCTCCGTATGACTTCCACGACACGCCCGGAAAATGGCCGCAGCAGCCGGCTGACGATTCGCGAGGTCGCCGATCTCGCCGGCGTCTCGACCGCGACCGTCTCACGCGTGATCAACGGTCGCGCCGACGTGTCGGATCGTGCGCGTGACGCGGTGCTCCGGGTCGTCCGGGAGCACGGCTACAGCACCAACCGGACCGCCCGTGGGCTGTCGGCGGGGCGCACCGGGCTGGTCGGTGTGACCACGCCGGTGCTTCACCACTCCTACTTCGCCGTGATCCTCGACGGGGCCGGCGAGGCGCTGTACGAACAGGACATGCGCATGGTCCTGTGCCCGACCCATCATGAGCACGACCGCGAGGTGTCGCTGCTCGAGCGGCTCATGCAGGGCACGACCGATGGCGCGCTGCTGATCCTCCCCGAAGAGTCGCCCGACGAGCTCGCGGCGCTCCACGACCACGGCTACCGGTTCGTCATCGCCGACCCCTTGCGGCCTCTTGACGAACGCGTCCCCACGGTCTCGGCCGCGCATTCGTCGGGGGCGAGCGAGGCGGTCGAGCACCTGCTCTCGCTCGGGCACCGGCGGATCGCCGCGATCACGGGGCCGCGAGGGTGGATCGCCACCGAGGAGCGGCTGCGGGGCTACCGCGGCGCGCTCGCGGCGGCCGGGGCCATGCCTTCGCCCGAGCTCGTGGTCGAGTCGGACTTCCGCGCCGAAGGGGGCGCCGAGGCGGCGCTGTCGCTGCTCGACCTGCCCGACCCCCCGACCGCGATCTTCGCCTTCAACGACATGCTCGCGATCGGGGTGATGCAGGCGGCTCGCGAACGCGGCGTGAATATCCCGGGGGATTTGTCGGTGGTCGGGTTCGATGACACGTTCGAGGCCTCGATCGTCACCCCGGCGCTGACCACCGTGCGCCAGCCGCTGGCCGAGATGGGGCGGATGGCCGTGAACCTGCTCGTCCGCCAGCTCCAGAACCAGCGGATCGAGGCGCTCCACGTCCAGCTCGAGACCAAGCTGGTCGTCCGCGAGTCGACCGCGCCGGTTCGGGTGAGCGCGCCCGCCTGACACCCGCCACGGGCGCGCCTGAGGTTCCGGGAACTGTTCCCGGTTAGCTCGGGCGGATCGGTGCGACGATGTCGCGGAGATGGAGGACGGCACAGCGACGACGCGGCTGAACCCCGATGTCGGCGAGCGCTTCCTGCCGCTGCGCCGCCAACTCGGTGTGAGCTCGTTCGGGATGAACCAGATCGTGCTCGAGCCCGGCCAACGCGGGCGCGTTCGGTGGCGCCGCCGATGATTGGGGTCCCCACCCACCCCGCGATGGCGAGGCGTTCGGGGCCTGGAGCGACGAGCAGCCAACCTCGCCCCAGGAGCTCCCGATGCCGCCCGACCTCGAGCCCGGTGAGCTCCGGACCTAGCCGCCGGCGGAGCCCCGAACGCAGGTGAGTTCCGAACCTAGCGGCCTGCATCCAACCGCTGCGAAGCTCCGGGACCGGTTGCGCGAGCGCGGGCTGGACGTAACGGTCCAGATGCTGCCCGCGTCGACGCGGACGGCGCCCGAGGCCGCGGCCGCCGTCGGGTGCGAAGTCGGGCAGATCGTCAAGTCGCTGGTGTTCGTGCGCGACGGGCAACCCGTGATGGTGCTGTGCGCCGGCGATCGTCGGGTGGCGGCCGACCGGCTCGGGCTACGGGCGGCGAGCGCCGAGGAGGCTCGCGCCGGCACTGGATTCGCGATCGGCGGGATACCCCCGCTCGGCCACGACCGGCCGCTCGAGACGCTGATCGACGAGTCGCTGCGACGGTTCGACACGGTGTGGTGCGCGGCGGGCACGCCACATGCGGTGTTCGAGGCCGACACGGACGTGCTGATCGCCGCCATTCCCGGTGGCGCGGTGGCGGACGTCAGCTGAGCTGAGCCGGGCACGCCCGTAGCCGACATTTCGGTTTTGATCGAAGCGTCCCGGGGCCAACATCTAACCATGCCCTTTTCGATCAAGACCACCGCGATGAAGCGCCGGCGCGCGCGGGAGAGCGGCGCCGGTACCAGTTATCTGACCGTCCTGGCCACCGCGATCCTGTGCTACGCGGCGCTCGGGACGGTCCTCGGCATCCTGCCCGACTACGTCCACTCGCTGGGCGGCGGCGCGGTGCTGGTCGGCTTTGCGGTCGGTGCGCCGGCGCTGACCGGCGCGGCCGGACGTCCCCTGGGAGGCCGGATCGCCGACCGGGTCGGGCCGGCCCAGGTGGTGATCGCCGGCGCCCTGGTGATGGCGGTGGGGACGATCCCGGCCTACGTCAGCGCTCTGCCGGTGCTGATCGTGAGCCGTCTCGTGGTCGGTGCGGGCGAGGCCGCGATGATGGCGGCGACGGTCCTGTGGCTGCTGCGACTGGCCGGGCCGGCCGGGCGCGGCCGCGCGATGGGTCACATCGGCCTGGCCAACTACGCCGGTCTGACCGTGGGACCGCCGCTGTCGCAGGTGCTCGCCGGCCAGTCCGATCCCACGCGGGTGTGGATCGCCGCCGCGATTCTGCCCCTGCTCGGGGCGGCTCTCGCGTTCGTGATGGCGCGCGGGAAGGACGAGTCCGCGCGCGGGATCGCCCCCGACGAGGATGCAGAGCCGGCGAGGGTCGAGCGGGCCGGCGGCGAGCGACGCGGCGGCGAGCAAAACGGGGGCGAGCAGAACGGCGCCACGGCGCCCAGTGCCTTCCGGGCGACCTTCCGCCCCGGGCTCGGGCTGATGCTGGTCAACTTCGGCTACGTCGCGATTCTGTCCTTCGGGGCGGCCGCGGCGACGGAGCAGAAGAGCGGGATCGCGGCGTTCGTGATCCCGGTGTTCGGAGCCGGTGTGATCGCCAGTCGCACGATCTTTGCCGGAATACCGGATCGCCTTGGTCCTGCGCGCACGCTGTCGGCGGCGGTGACGCTCGAGGCGGCTGGACTCGTCGGTCTGGCCGTGGCCACCAACCCGCCGGCGGCGCTCGCGGCGCTGGTGGTGATGGCGGTGGGCCAGGGGCTGGCGGTCCCGTCGCTCGGGCTGCTGGCGCTCGCCTCAGTGCCGCCCAGCCGGCACGGCCGGACGGCCGGCGCTTTCTTCGCCTACTTCGACGCCGGCGTGGGCCTGGGTGGACCGGCGGTGGGCCTGGCGGCGCGCGCGGCCGATCCGAGCGGCGCGCTGTTCGCCGCCGCCGGAGCCGTCCTCGCCACGGTGCCCGTGGCGTTGCTCACCCGCGCCCGCGCCGGAGCGTTCGCGCGGCGCGGGCAGCGCCGCGCCGCATCCCGCTGCGATGCAGTTACCTGACTACTTCAGCATTCCGCGCGCGGCCGACGTCCAGGCGCTGGTCACGTCGCGGATGAACTTGGCCTGGGTCGTGGCGAGTGTGGAGATCCACTCGATATCGCTGCGGCCCGGTCCACGCTCAATCGAGCCGGCGATTGCCTTGAGCGCCTTCTCGTAGTTGGACAACGTCGTCTCGCCCGCGTCCTTGCTCGCTTCGATGATCCGCTCGTTGAGCATGCGGATGCGCTGCGCCACCGCCTCGACGCGGGGATCGGAGGCGACTGCGGACTGAGCCGCCTTGGCGCCGCTGGCGGCGCTGCTGCGCGCGGAGGCGCCGCGGCGTGAGGCGCCACTCGCGGATGAACGCGAGCGGGTGCTGCGCGCGCTCGTGCTCTTCGCGCTCGTGCTCTTCGCGCTCGTGCTCTTCCCGCTTGCGCTCCGCGCGCTCGTGCCGGCCCGGCTCCGGCCGCTGCTACTACTCCGCGTCGTACGCTTCGCGCCCGTGGAGCGGCTGCCCGTCGAGCGGCTGCCGGCGGCGCGACTGCCCGTCGAACGCCTCGTTTGACCGCTTCCTGACGAGCCGCCCGAGCTCGACCCTGACCCTGACCCTGAACCACTGCTCCTAGCCTGCGGCATGCCTTACTCCTTTGTAGTCGCTAAACGCGCGCACCCTAGTTCTCGGGTGTGCTGGTTGCTTCCTGCTTCCCATTTGTGGCACGCGTGACGCGCGCGAGCTGACGTGCGCGCCGCAATGGCTCGGGCGTCCGGTAGCCGTGGGCCGCTTCGAGCACCACCTCGATCGCGGTTTCGAGCGTCGTGCGCCACCCGGTATGGACCGCGATCGGCCGCGCTCCGGCCCGAGTTCGTAGCCAGGCGCCGACGCGCTCGCCGTTCAGTCGCAGCGGCGTGCACGCACCCGGCTCGTCCGGCGGCCATGGACCATCCGCGAGCAGCGGCCGGTGCGTGACGCCGACGGTGGGGACGCCGGTCACCGCACCGAGGTGGAGCGCCAGGCCGGCGCGGCGGGGATGGTCGCGCCCGGTGGCGTCGACGAGCAGCACGTCAGGAGCGAGTGGCAGCGCACGCACGACCGCCTCAAGACACGGTCCCTCACGCAGCGCGAGGAGTCCCGGTTCGTACGGGGCCGCCGCCACAGTCGTGACCGTCGACTCGGCGAGGACGCGCCCGTCGCGCAGCACGGCCGCCGCCGCCCACGCGGGGTCGCCGCGCGCGCCACGTCCGGTCTGGTGGCGCGGGAAGACGACGACGGCGGCGCCGATCGCGAGCGGAGCGGATGGTGGTTCCCACGGTTCGGGTGTGGCGTGCGCGAGCGTACGCTGCGCGAGAAGTAGTTCGGCTTCGGATCTCGGCCACATAGGGCGTGATGGATTAACCCGCGACCGGGATTTCGTGAAGGGTGGCCGAGAAACGTGATGTATTTTCACGTTTCTCGGCCAGGCTCAAATTACGATGTGGGTCGATGGCGGGCGACCTCGACGTGCTAACGGTTGGGCGGATCAGCATCGACCTCTACTGCGATCAGGTCGGGGCCGATTGGCACGCGGCGGAGAGCTTCAGCAAGGCGGTTGGCGGCAGCCCGACCAACGTCGCGATCGCCGCCGCCCGCCTGGGACACCGGGCCGCGGTGTTCACCAAGGTGGGCGCCGATCCGTTCGGGGTAGTGGCCATCGAAGAGCTGCGTGAGTTCGGGGTGGACACCCGGTTCGTGTCGGTCGAGCCGGCGACGGTCACGCCGCTCGCGTTCGCGGTGCTCGATCCCCCCGAGGATCCGCAGCTGCTGTTCCGCCGCGACCCGCCCGTACCGGACTTTCAACTCCGGCCCGGCGACGTCGACGCGGCAACGGTCAGCGAGGTGCCGATCCTGTGGATCACGGGCGGTGCCTTATCGCAGGAGCCGAGCGCCGCGACCGCCGAGGGCATGCTGCGGACGCGCGCCGGGCGCGGCCACACCGTCCTTGACCTCGATTACCGCTCGACCTTCTGGCGCTCGCGCGAGGAGGCCTCGGGGCGGATCGGGGCGGCGGTGGCGTACGCCACGATCGCCGTGGGCAACCGCGAGGAGTGCGCGGTCGCCGTCGGTTCAGAGGACCCGCACGAGGCCGCGCGCCGACTCCGGGCAAAGGGGATAGAGCTCGCGATCGTCAAGCTCGGCGGCGACGGCGTGCTCGTGGCAAGTGAGCAAGGCGAGCGGTTGATCGCCCCTCCGCCAATTAAGGTGCTGTGCGGCCTGGGGGCGGGCGACGCGTTCGGCGGCGCCGTCTGTCACGGCCTGCTCAACGGCTGGCCGCACGAGCGCACGGTGGCGTTCGCCAACGCAGCGGGCGGGATCGTCGCCTCGCGCTTGCTGTGCTCGCAGGCGATGCCGTATGAGCACGAGGTGACCGAGCTGCTGGAGAGCTCGCCGGCGTGAGTCCACCCCGGCGGCGGATCGGCGTCGGGGTGATCGGTTTCGGCTGGCTCGGCCAGGCGCACACGCGCTCGCTGCTGCGGATACCGACCCTGTTCGAGCGCCGCGCCTTCAACACGACCCTCATCGCGTGCAGCGACGCGCTGCCCGACCGGCTCGATCAGGCGATCAACTCGTTCGGGTTCAAGCGCGCCTCCGCCGCATGGGAGTCGGTGATCGAGGACCCGGACGTCGAGGTCGTCTACATCGCGGCGCCGAACATGGTGCACGTGCAGCTGGTCGAAGCGGTCGCGCAGGCCGGGAAGGCGGTGTTCTGCGAGAAGCCGGTCGGCGGCACGCCGGAGCAGGTGGCGCGCGCGGCTGGCGCGGCGCGCACGGCGGGCGTGATCAGCGGCGTCGGCTTCAACTACCGGTGGGCCCCGCTCGTGCGCTACACGCGCGAACTAATCGCCGGCGGTGAGCTCGGCGAGATCACCAACTACCGCGGCCGGTTCTTCTCGATGTACGGAGCCGACCCACTCGGCGTGAACTCCTGGCGCTTCCAGCTCGACCAGGCCGGCTACGGCGTCACGAGCGACCTGATGAGCCACTCGGTCGACCTGGCCCACATGCTGCTCGGTCCGATCACCAGGGTGACGGGCACACTCGAGACGTTCATCCGCGAGCGCCCCGCGCCCGGCGACGGCGCGAGTCACTACGGGCGCGGCCGGCCGGAGGACCCGCGCACGCCCGTGACCAACGAGGACTACGCGGCCATGCTGTGTGAGTTCGCGTCGGGCGCCCGGGGCACGTTCGAGGCTAGCCGGACGCTCGTCGGGCCGGAAAGCGAGAACGCGTTCGACGTCTATGGCACGCGCGGCGCGGTCGGCTGGAACCTCGAGCGTTTGAACGAGCTGCGCCTTTATCGCGTGACCGAGGACCGCGCGTCGGGGTACACGACGGTGCTCGGCGGCGATCGCTTCGGCCATCACGGTGCGTTCGTGCCCGGCAGCGGCAACGCCATCGGGTTCGAGGACCTGGTGACGATCGAGGACTATGAGTTCTGCTCGGCGGTCGCCGAGGGCCGTCAGTACGAGCCGAGCTTCGAGGCCGCGCTGGTCTGGGCGTCCGTGCAGGACGCGCTGTTGCGCTCGGTGCAGAGCGGTGGCTGGGAGGAGGTAGGTTCATGACCGTGACGGCCGTCGCCCCCCTGCAGATCGGTGTGATTGGCGTCGGGCGGATCGGCCGCATGCACGCCGGGCTGATCGCGCGCCGGGTGCCGGGCGCAGCGCTCGGGGCCGTGTTCGACGCGCACGAGCCGCTTGCGCGCGACGTGGCGGCCGAGCTGGGCGTTCCGGCGGCCGCCGCGGTGCAGGAGATGTTCGACTCGACGCTCGACGCGGTGGCGATCTGCTCGAGCTCGGACACGCACGTGGAGCTGATCGTCGACGCCGCCCGGGCCGGCAAGGCCGTGTTCTGCGAGAAGCCGGTGTCGCTCGATCTGGCCGAGGTCGACCGCGCGCTCGGCGCGGTCGATAGGGCCGGGGTCCCGTTCCAGATCGGCTTCAACCGCCGCTTCGATCCCGCCCACGCGTCCGTGCGCGACGCGGTGAAATCCGGGGCGGTCGGCGAACCGCATCTGGTCCGGATCTCGAGCCGCGACCCGACCCCGCCCCCGCTCGAGTACCTCAAGAGCTCGGGCGGGCTGTTCCTCGACATGATGATCCACGACTTCGACATGGCCCGGTACCTGACCGGGAGCGAGGTGGTCGAGGTGTTCGCGCGCGGGGCGGTGCGCGTGGAGCCGTCGTTCGCGGCGGCGGGCGACATCGACACGGCCCTGGTCACGCTCGTGCACGAGGACGGGTGCCTGACCGCGATCGACAACTCGCGCCGGGCCGCCTACGGTCACGACCAACGCGTCGAGGTGTTCGGTTCCCGAGGCATGGCCCTGTCTGAGAACCCGCGCACACACTCGGGAACGCTGGTGACCGCCGACGGTGAGCAGCGCCCGCCGAACCCCTATTTCTTCCTCGAGCGCTACCTGCCGAGCTACGTGCGGGAGTGGGAGGCCTTTGTTGATGCGGTCAGACGCGGGGCGGATCCTCCCGTCTCGACGACCGATGCGCGTGCGCCGCTCGTGATCGGACTTGCGGCGGGGCGGTCGTTGCGAGAAGGTCGTTCCGTGCGCATAGCCGAGATCACGGCATGAGCCGGCTTACGGTGGCCCAGGCGCTGGTTCGCTTCCTGGCCGTCCAGGAGACCGAGCGCGACGGGCGGCGCGAGCGGCTGATCGCCGGCTGCTTCGGGATCTTCGGGCACGGGAACGTCGCCGGGCTGGGGCAGGCGCTGCACCAGTATCAGGAGCTGTTGCCGTTCCACCCGGCGCGCAATGAGCAGGGGATGGTGCACATCGCCGCCGGCTACGCGCGAGCGCGCAATCGCCTGGGCACGTTCGCATGCACGACATCGGTCGGGCCGGGGGCGACGAACATGGTCACCGGCGCGGCGCTGGCCACGATCAACCGGTTGCCCGTGCTGCTGCTCCCCGGCGACACGTTCGCCACCCGCACGCCGCATCCGGTGCTCCAGATGCTCGAGGCGCCGGGGGATGCCACCGTGTCGGTCAACGACTGCTTCCGCCCCGTGTCGCGCTTCTACGAGCGGGTCGAGCGGGCAGAGCAGCTGCTCCCGGCCGCGCTCGAGGCGATGCGGGTGCTGAGCGATCCGGCGCAGACCGGCGCGGTCACGCTGGCGCTGCCCGAGGACGTCCAGGCCGAGGCATTCGAGGTGCCCGGCGCGTTTTTGGAGCCTCGCGTGTGGACGATCTACCGCCAGCCGCCGGCGCCCGAGGCGCTGGCAAGGGCGGCCGAGCTGATCCGCGCGGCCAAGCGAGCTCTGATCGTGGCCGGCGGCGGGGTGATCTACAGCGAGGCGGTCCAGGCGCTGCGCGCGTTCGTCGACGCCACCGGGATCCCGGTGGGCGAGACGATGGCCGGGCGCGGGGCATTGGTGTCCGACCACCCGCTCAGTCTGGGAGCGTTGGGGGCCACCGGCGGGAGCGCGGCCAACCGGCTGGCGCGCGACGCCGACCTGGTGATCGGGATCGGCACGCGGTGGAGCGATTTCACGACCGCGTCGCATTCGGCCTTCCAGGACCCTGGCGTGCAGTTCGTCAACGTCAACGTGGCCGCGTTCGACGCGGGCAAACAGAGCGGGCTGCCGGTGCTGGCCGACGCGCGGGTCGCGCTCGAGCAGCTGCAGGCCGGGCTCGCCGGCTGGCGGGTTGACCCCCATTGGGAGGCGCGGGCGAAGGAAGAGGCGGCGGCGTGGGGGGACGAGGTGGCCCGCGTCGTCTCGCTCTCGCTCGATGGGGATCACGGTGGCCTCCCAACCCAGGCTCAAATAATCAAAGAAATCAACGATGCGGCCGGCGAGACCGGCGTGGTCGTGTGCGCCGCGGGTTCGGCGCCCGGCGACCTGCACAAGCTGTGGCGGGCGCGAGATCCGCAGGGCAAGTCCTACCACGTCGAATACGGCTATTCGTGCATGGGCTACGAGATCCCGGGCGGGATGGGGGTCAAGCTGGCCGCGCCCGAGCGCGAGGTCTACGTGCTGATCGGCGACGGGTCCTACCTGATGCTCCCGGGCGAGCTGGTCACCGCGGTGGCGCAGCGCGTCCCGATCGTCGTCGTGCTCGTCGACAACCACGGCTACGCCTCGATCGGCGCGCTGTCTCGGTCGGTCGGATCCTCCGGCTTCGGCACCCTCTACCGCTTTTCCGAGAACGGCTCGGTCCCGCTCGACCCGGCGTCGACCGAGGTGCTGCCGCTCGACCTGGCCGCCAACGCCGAGAGCCTCGGTGCCTGGGTGATTCGGGCGCGGACGATCGAGGATCTGCGTGAGGGGCTGGCCGGCGCGCGGGGGGCGGCCGGTCCAGTGGTGATCCATATCGAGGCCGACCGCTACCAGGGCGTGCCGAACTACGAGAGCTGGTGGGACGTGCCGGTGGCCGAGGTGTCCGAGGAGGAGACCGTGCGCGCGGCGCGCGAGGCCTACGAGCGCGACCACGCCAACCAGCGCCAGTATCTACGCTCCACTCATGAGTGAGCTTCTTATCTCGGGGGCTACGGTCCCTTCTGAAGTCGACGGCACCATCCTGAACGTGACCCCGGAGTCGGCCGGCTGGGAGCGCGTCGGCTTCGAGGTCCTGGTCCTCTCCTCCGGCGGGACCGCCGAGCGTCTCTGCGGCCCCCGCGAGCTGTGCATCGTCGTGATCTCCGGCTCCGTGAACGTGGGCTCCGAGCACGGCGAATGGTTCGACCTGGGCGGCCGCCCCGACCCTTGGTCTGGCCTGCCCGACGCCGCCTACCTCCCCCCCGAGTCGCACGTCGACCTGCGCGCCGCCGACGACGGCGCCGAGGTGGCGCTGTGCTGGGGGCCGGCGCACAAGGGCGGTGCCGAGCCACGGGTATTGCCAGGCAGCGAGATCGAGGTGGAGACACGCGGGCGCGGCGATCACGAGCGCTCGATCCACCCGATCCTGATGGATGACCAGGGGGCGGAGTCGCTGCTCGTGGTCGAGGTGCTCACGCCGGCCGGGCACTGGTCGAGCTACCCACCCCACAAGCACGACCATGACGATCCTCCGCGCCAGTCGCACCTGGAGGAGATCTACTACCACCGGATCAAGCCCGAGCGCGGCTTCGGGCTGCAGCGCGTGTACGCGCACGACTCGGCGCTGGACGAGACGATGACCTTCCGCGACCGCGACTGCGTGCTGGTGCCGCGCGGCTACCACACCGTCTCCGCGCCTCCCGGCTACGACCTCTACTACCTGAACGTGATGGCGGGACCCAGTCGCTTCTGGGCCTTCGTCAACGACCCCGACCACGAATGGATCCTTGATGGCAGTCACCGCAACCCGCCTTCTTGACAACTACATCGACGGCGAGTGGACGCCGGCGCGGGCCGCCACCGGCGAACTCGATGTCGTGAATCCGGCCAATGGGGAGGTGCTCGCCCGCGTGCCGTTGTCGGGCGCCTCGGACCTGGACATCGCGGTCCGTGCCGCGCGCGAGGCGCTGCCCGAGTGGCGGGCGGTGTCGACGATCGCGCGAGCGCGCACGCTGTTCGAGCTGCGTGAGCGATTGATCTCGCGCCAGGAGGACCTGGCTCGATCGGTAACCGCCGAGATGGGCAAGACGATCATCGACGCCCGGGCCGAGGTGGCGCGGATGATCGAGATGGTCGAGGCCGCGACCGCGGTTCCGACGACGATGCAGGGCCGGATCCTCGAGGACGTCGCGCGCAACATCGACGCCGAGACCGTCCGCCAGCCGGTCGGGGTGTGCGCGGCGATCGTGCCGTTCAACTTCCCCGCGATGGTGCCGTTCTGGTTCTTGCCGTTCGCGATCGCGTGCGGGAACACGTTCGTGCTCAAGCCCTCCGAGCAGGTGCCGCTGACCCAGCAGATCGCGTTCGAGGAGCTGCACGCGCTTGGGTTGCCGCCGGGCGTGGTGAACCTGGTGAACGGCGGGCGCGAGGTGGTCGAGGGGATCCTGGAGCACCCCGGGATCGACGCGGTGTCGTTCGTGGGCTCGGCGCCGGTGGCGCGGATCGTCTACGAGGGCGCGGCCAAGGCGGGAAAGCGGGTGCAGGCGCTCGGCGGGGCCAAGAACCACATGGTTGTCATGCCCGACGCGGTGATCGACAAGACGGTCGAGGGGATCATCGGCTCGGCGTTCGGCGCCGCGGGCCAGCGATGCATGGCGGGCTCGGTGGTGGTCACCGTGGGCGACGCGCACGAGCAGCTCATGGGCCCGCTCGTAGAGGCGTCGCGTGCGCTGCGGGTGGGCGACGGACTGGAGGAGTCGAGCGATGTCGGGCCGGTCATCTCGTGTGCCGCGCGCGATCGCATCCGTGGATGGATCGAGCGGGGCGAGGCCGCGGGCGCGAAGGTGGTGTTGGACGGTCGGGACTCTGCTGGAGACCCGAACGGGTCGTATGTGGGGCCGACGATCCTGGACAACGTGACGCAGGAGATGGACATCGCCCAGCAGGAGGTCTTCGGCCCGGTGCTGTGCGTGATCAGTGCGCCCACGCTGGATGAGGCGATCGGGATCGTCAACTCGAGCCGGTTCGGGAACGGCACCTCGATCTTCACCGAGTCGGGCTCTTCGGTTCGGCGCTACCGCCACGAGGTCCAGGCCGGGATGGTCGGGGTGAACATCGGCGTGGCCGCACCGGTGGCGTTCTTCCCGTTCAGTGGCTGGAAGGACTCGTTCCTGGGCGATCTGCATGCCCACGGGACCGACGCGGTCGAGTTCTACACGCGCAAGAAGACCGTCACCAGCCGCTGGTTCTCGAGCGGGCAGGGGAGCGGCGCTTACTTCGTCGAGCGCTGACGCCAATGATCACGCTCACCCTCGTCGGTGGCCCGACCGCCGTGCTCGAGTACGCGGGACTGCGCTGGCTCACCGACCCGGCGCTGTCCCCGCCGGGCGAGTACGCCGGTGGACTCATCAAGACCACCGGGCCGGCGATCGAGCCGGAGGCGCTGCTACCGATCGACGTGGTGCTGCTCTCGCACGAGCACCACAGCGACAACCTCGACCCGGCCGGCCGCGAGTTTCTGCCCCGGGCCGGCCGCGTGCTCACGACCGTGCAGGGCGCCGAGCGCCTCGGCGGCAACGCGACTGGCCTCGAGCCGTGGTCATCGGTCGAGGTCGAACGCCCGGACGGCGATCCAGTCACGGTTATGGCGGTCCCGGCCCAGCATGGCCCGATCGGGCCCGAGGATCCCAACGGGCCCGTGATCGGCTTCGTCCTGAGGGCGGGTGGTGAGGACACGGTCTACATCTCGGGCGACAACGCGTCGATCGACGTGGTGCGGACGATCGGCGAGCGCATCGGCGGGCTGGATGTGGCGGTGCTGTTCGCGGGCGCGGTCCAGCGGCCCCAGCGTTGGGATGGGGCCTACCTGACGCTGTCGAGCGATTGGGCGGCCGAGGCGACGAAGGTGCTCGGTGTGCGCGCCGCCCTTCCGATGCACTTCGAGGGGTGGACCCACTTCACGCAGGGAGCTCCCGAGCTGCGCGCGGCGTTCGCCGGTAACAGCGTCACCGACCGGCTCGTGCTGGCCGCGCGCGGCGAGACGGTCACAGCCTGATCACACCGCGAGGAGGCCGCCGGGCGATTCGGGGTCTCGTCCTCGTGCGGATCTTGCTATTCGGTTGACTGTGGCGCGGGGGCTGACACACTTTCGAGCGGAGGCGGCCCGCGACCTCAGGAGCTCGAAGTGACCGATGTGTTCTCGCAGTACGTGACGCTGCTCGACGAGATAGAGCAGATTCCGACCGTGGCCCGCCAGTCGCGGGCGCTCACGACCGCCCAGCGCGCCGAGGTGGTGGCACGCGTGGTGGAGCTGGTCCGCGACCGGGTGCTGCCGCAGTCAGATCGCGACCGCGCGGGTCGTGAGGCGCTGCTCGACGACGGGGGCGGCCTGGTGAGCGTGGCCGCGGTGACGGATGTGCTGGTCGGCTCCGCAGACCATGATGCGATCCTCGAGCCCCTCGACGAGCTAGCCCGGGCGAATCCGTCGGACGCCGTGCGCGTGCAGTCGCTGCTGTATCGCGTTCACGCGGCGATCGCCGGCCGTTTCAGCGAGGCCGAGTTGATGCTGGCCTCGATGGGGGACGACGTGGACGTGGCGCCGCGAGCGCAACGAATCACCGGCGGACGATTCGCCCAGCGCGAGTACGCCGGCGCCTCGCGCTGGTTTGGCTGACGCGCGCGCCGACCACCCACACCTTCCGGGCCGGCGACGGCTTCACACTGGCGTACCACGAGCTCGGGACCGGGCGTCCGGTCGTGCTGCTCCACGGCTATACCTCCTCCGCGCAGGGCAACTGGGTGCAGACGGGCATCGCCGGTCGGCTGGCCGCCGCCGGGCGCCGCGTGATCATGCCGGACATGCGCGGCCACGGCCCCGGCCCGAAGCCGCACGATCCGGACGCCTACCCGGCCGACGCGCTGACCGACGATGGCCTGGCGCTGATCGCTCACCTGGAGCTCGGCGACTACGACCTCGGCGGCTATTCGCTGGGTGCCCGCATTGCCGCGCGGATGCTCGCGCTCGGCGCGACGCCCGGCGTGCGGTCCTGGGCGGGACCGGGCTCGAGCCGATCCTCCACGCGGCGGGGCGCGGGGGTAACTACCGGCGCATGCTGAGCAACCTGGGCACGTTCGAGCCAGGGTCGTTCGAAGCTCAGTTCGAGCAGTACCTCCGGAGCAGTGACGCCGACCCCGTCGCGCTGATGCGCGTCCTCGACACGTTCGTCGACACCCCGCGCGAGCTGTTCGCTGACGTGGACGTGCCGACCCTGGTAATCGCCGGCGACGCCGACACCGCGCGCGGCTCAGTCGAGGAGCTGGCCGCCGTTCTCCCGCACGGCGAGCTGCGGCGAGTGCCGGGCGACCACTGGAGCGCGCTCCTGTCGGCCGAGCTGGCAGATGAGATCGCGCGCTTCTTGGGATGAAACTCCGAATATGTCGGAGTTTCATCCCATGCGGGTCACTATCCGGTGTCGGGCTCAATGACCGATGCCCACCTCGATCGCCTTGACGATCAGCATCAGCACCGCGATCACTAGATAGCCACGCAGCGCGTACATCCCGATCGTGCGGGCGCGAGACCAAGTCGGACGCTCGAGCAGCTCGAGCGCCGGCATCGTCCAGTTCTCGCGGTCGAATCGCGCCCGGGCCGGTGGCCGCCCGCCCGCCGGCAGGTGCAGCGGCCCGGCGTCGCGGCGCCGGCCGCGGCCGACGTAGAGCCCGGCGGCGGCGAGGGCGGCGGCGAGCACGCCGAAGAGAACCTCGGTCAGGAGCGTCACATCGATCTGCGGGAACAGGACGGTGGCGGTCAGGATCGCCGACAAAATCACGAGCACGCCGACGATCGCGGCCGCGACTGCGTTGAGCCAGCTCGGGTTGGTCCACGGGCCGAGCACCGCCTGGTCGTTGCACAGCAGCAGGAGGAAGACGGTGGCGCTCGGGAGCAGCACTCCCGCGAGGGCCTGGACCGCGGTGGTGATCGTGCCCAGCGGTGCGCCGGGGATCAGCACGATTGCCGCCGCGAGGACGACCATCGTGGCGTAGCTGCCATGAAACAGACGAGCCTTGCTCACGCCGTGGTGCAGCGAGTGGGGGCGGCGGAACACGTCGCCGAACGCGTAGGAGCTCGCGAGCGTGACGGCGGCGGCGCCGATGATCGCTGCGTTCAGTAGCGCGATCGCGAACAGGTCGCCGGCGGCGGGGCCAAGCGTGTGGGCGAGACCGGTGGCGACGGTGCCGGCATCCCCGAACTGGCCCTGGAGCCTCGTGCCACCGAACGCGAACGCGGCGGCGATCATCAGCGCCGCGGCGCCCAGGATGACCACCACGGAGCCGATCACGGTGTCGGCGCGCTCGTAGTTGATCCAGCGGGGTGTGATCCGCTTGTCGATCACGTTGGACTGCTGGAAGAAGAGCTGCCAGGGCGCGACGGTGGTGCCGACGATGGCGATGATCAGGAGCATCGAGGTCGAGTTGAAGCCGCCCGCGACGCCCGGCGTCACCGAGGCGTTGAGGATCGGCCCCACATGCGGATGGCTGAGGATGGCCAGCGGGATCGCGATGAAGTTCGTCACCACGAACACGTACATGAACCGCTCCCAGCGGCGGAAGCTCCCGGTCATGGTCATGGCAATTAGCGCCGCGGCGGCCGTCGGAACCGCGATGTACTTGCTGACGCCGAAGTAGCCGAGCGCGAGGCTGACACCGATGAACTCGGTGACGATGGTGAGGAAGTTGAGGATGAACAGGTCGCCGACCGAGAACGCGCCCCAGAACTTTCCGAAGCGCTCGATGATCAGGCGCGCGTGTCCGACGCCGGTGATCGCCCCGAGGCGGACGACCATCTCCTGGTTGACGATCAGCACCGGGATCAGCAACAGCAGCGTCCAGAGCAGCGTCAGCTTGTAGTTCTGGCCCGCCTGGGCGTAGGTGGCGACGCCGCCGGCGTCGTTGTCGCCGACCATCACGATCAGGCCCGGGCCCATGATGGCCAGCAGCGCGAGCAGTCGCCGGCGGCGCGTGCGCGGCCGGTCCTCGTGCTGGCGAAGCGTGCCCAGCGCGCCGCGAATGTCGCCGACATGCGCGTCGTCGAGCACGTTGCGGCGGCCCGGTGGGGCGAGGACGACGGGGTTCGTCGTCGCGAGAGTTGTGGTGTTCATGGTGACCTCCGTTTGCAATCCAAGGTGGGCTTGCGCGGGACTTGCGCGCCCACCCGGGAGATCACCGGCCCAGCTCAGACCAGCGGCAACCGAGGCGAGCGCGTGGCCGCGCTCGTTCTTCGACCGTTGGCTAAGTCAGGCATTGCGTCCTCACTGGTCTTGCGGGTGGGCTCTCCGCCACCCGCGGAGGTCACTGCCAGAGGTCAGCTCTGGAGGACGCCGCAGGCGAACGCGGAGAGGAAGCTACTTCGGGGGTTATCGTCCGGATTCGCCATATATGAACAGTCTATCATTCATCGGTAGGCGGGCTCACGGCCTGGAGGGCTCCGCGCCGGGCAGATCAGCCGGCGATCAGCGTGCCCAGTCGGGCGGCGAGGAGCGCGATCATGATCAGCGTGTAGGCGCGCAGCAGGGCCAGCGCGAGTAGCCGAGCGCGGGTGGCGGGTGCGGGCGGCACCCGCTCGAGCATCGGCGAGCTCCAGGTGCGCCGCTGCCAGGCCGTCATCGCCCCCGACAGCGACCGTGGCGGCCGCGCGCCCGCGAACGTCGCGCCCAGCGCAACCCCGCAGAGCGCAAACGCCGCGGCGGTGAGCAGTCCAGCATCGAGCACGCTAACGCCATGCACGACCGTCGTGATCGTGAGCATCGTCACCAGCGCGAGAATCAAGGTCACCGCGGCCACGGCGATCGCGTTGAGCCAGCGTGGATTGGTGAGCGGTCCGACGAGCTCGCGGTCGTTGCAGAGCATCAGCAGGAGCACGAGGGCGACGGGGAGCAGGATGCCGGCCAGCGCCTGCACGAGCGTGGTGATCGCGCCCAGCGGCGCGCCCGGTATCAGGACCGTGGCGGCGGCGACGGTCACGAAGGCGGCAAAGCAGCCGTGGAAGACCCGCGCGTCGCGAAAGCGGCGGTGCAACGAGTGCTTGACGCCGAGCACCTCGCCGGCCGAGTAGGCGCTGGACAGCGAGACCGCGCCGGCGCCCAGCAGCGAGGCGTTCAGCAGGGCAAAGGCAAACAGCCCGCCGGCGAGGCGGCCGGCGCGCAGCGCCAGGAGGTGGGCGAGCGCGCCGGCGTCGATCAGACGGCCCGGATCCGCTCCTCCGGAGCCGAGCATCCCGGCGCAGGCGACCATGATCGCTCCCGCCGCGGCGACGAACGCGATCGTGCCCAGCGCCGTGTCGATCCGGGCGTAGCGCAGCCAGCGTGGCGTGATCCGCTTGTCGATCACGTTGGACTGCTGGAAGAAGATCTGCCAGGGCGAGATCGTCGTGCCGATCAGCGCGATCAGCAGCAGCAGGGCGGGGCTGCCGGGGTGACCCGCCAGTCGGGGCAGCAGCCCGGCGCCGATGCTCGCCGCCGACGGGTGGTGCACGACGGCGAGCGCGGTCACGCTCAGGTCGGCCACGACCAGCACGTACATCGCCCGTTCCCACCGGCGAAAACTGCCGCCGGCGGTCACGCCGATCAGACACGCCGCGGCCACCGGCACGGCGACGTAGCGGCTCACTCCGAAATAGCCGAGCGACACCGTGACCCCAATGAACTCGGTGACCAGCAGGGCGAAGTTGAGGACGATCAGGTCGCCCAGCGAGAACGCGCACCAGACGCGGCCGAAGCGCTCCAGGATTAGGCGGGCGTGCCCGGCGCCGGTTACCGCCCCCAGACGAGCCGCCATCTCCTGCACCACGAAGAGGGCAGGAGCGATCAGCACGAGCACCCACAGCAAGCGGGTTCCGTAGCCGTGGCCGGCCTGGCCGAACACGGTCATGGTCCCGGCGTCGTTGTCGGCCGCCATCACGATCAGCCCTGGCCCGGCGACCGCGAGCAGGGTCATCAACCGACGGTGGATGGTTCGGCGGGGAGCCGTGTCGTGCGACCGGACCGTTCCGATCGCGCCCTCGATATCGCCCAGGTGCGCCCGATCTAGCGCGGCTCGGCGGTCCGCGAGGGGAGCGATCGAGGGGACGGGCGACGCCATCAGCCCGCGCGGTCCAGTCGTCGGCGCTTTTTGCGTGGCATGTCGAACTCGAGCGCGTGGCGGCGCGCGTGATCGAGCAGCGCGCCGATGTGCTCGTCGCGCAGGCCGTAAAGGCGCTCGCGTCCCCGGCGCTCGACGCTCACGACCCCGTGGTCGCGCAGCACCCGCAGCTGGTGGGAGACGGCGGATTGCTCCATCCCGACCACCTCGATGATCTCCGACACCGACCGGGGGCCGTCGCGCAAGGCGGCTAGTATCAGCAGCCGACTGGGCGTCGCCAGCGCGAACATCGTGTCGGCGAGCCGCTCGGCGGCGTCTCGCGAAAGCGGGGGGAAGCCCCTGGTGGCGCCCGGTTCGGACGGGGTCATCGTGGCGGTGGCGGCAGGATTGAGCCGGGCACCGCCGTATCATATGTTGGCCCGTTCATATGAGTGTCAGATCCACGTCAGTTCCACCGCCGACTGAGCCGCACGCCCCCCGCCGGCGGTGGTTCGGCACGTCGGTCAAGCTCGCGCTCGGGTGCCTGCTCGTGTTGCTGGCGAGCGCCGGCGCGACCGCGGTGTTCGTCCTCGAGCAGGTTCACACCGTGGTGCAGGACCTGAAGGTGAGCGTGCCCCTCCAGGTCAATCGCAAGGTTCTGGCGCACGATTACTACGGGGGCCCGGAGACCCTGCTGTTCGTCGGGGACGACACCCGTTCGGTGTTCAAGTACTACAACGCCTACGTCCCCAACCTGGCCAACGAGATGCTGCTCGTCCGGATCGACCCGAGCAAGCCGTACATCTCGATGATGTCGCTCCCGCGCGAGCTGTGGGTTCCCATCACGGAGCCCAACGGCGTGACGATCACGAACCGCCTCAACTCGGCCTACACCTATGGGACGACGACGCTGCTGGAGACGATCAAGCAGGTCACGGGGCTCTCCGTGAACCACGTGATCGCGACGACGTTCACCCAATTCGAGAAGGCGATCAACTCGCTCGGTTGCGTCTACGACACGATCGACGAGCGCTATTACAACCTGAACAACGGCGACCCGGGGACCGACTACCAGAGCATCAATCTCCAGCCCGGCTATCAATGCCTCACCGGCAGCGAAGCCGAGCAGTTCGTTTCCTATCGCCACACCGACACCTCCCAGATCCGCGACGCTCGCGACCAGAGCTTCTTGCTCGCCGTCAAGAAGCAGTACGGTCCACTGCTCGCTGGCAACGTCGGCAAGTTCGAGCAGATCTTCGGCCAGACGGTGCAGACCGACCCGGGGCTGCGTAGCCAGACCGAGATCCTGAACCTGGCCAATTTGCTGATCACCGCTGCCGGGCTGCGCGTGCGCCAGGTTCCGTTCCAGACCAGCCCGCTCCCGACCGGCGACCTGACGGCGTCGCAGCAGCAGATCCAACAGAGCGTGAACAGCTTCCTCAATGGGGCGTCGCCGCCGCCGACGAAGCAGACGGCCGCGACTGCGCATAGGGTCGGGCGTCGTGGAGCGCTCGCGGGACTCCCGCTGACGCCGACGCTGGCAACGAACGTGGCCGCCGAGAAGGCCGCGACGGCCGGGATCCCGTTCACCGCCGAGTTCCCGACGGTGCAGGACCTGGCCGGGAGCGGCGCATACACCGTCTCGCCGCAGTGCACCACCCAGGTCCAGGCGTGCATCCGGGATTACCTGATCCACGCGCCCGGCGGGAAGGCGTATCCGATCTACACCGAGGTGTTCTCAAACGGGCAGCTCGGCCAGTTCTACGACGTGCAGGGCACCACCTGGGTCAACGCGCCGTTGTTCGCGGACCCCAATCAGACGGTGCATGTGGGCAAGCGCACCTATTTCCTGTACTACGACGGCTCCCAGCTCTCGGCGGTGGCGTGGAGCGAGTACGGCGCCATGTACTGGGTCCACAACACGCTGACCGACGCGGTCGACAACGGCGAGTTGCTGGCCATCGCCGAGCAGACGACGCCGATCTCCGGTGTGGTGAGCACCGCCGGGGCCGCGCACGGCAAGAAGGGCGCCAAGGCGAGACCGAACCTACGAGCCGTCGCCGTGCCGACCCTGACCACGCCCACCTCGAAGCTCTCGACGATCGAGACGGTCGGGTCGATTGGCGGGGTCGTGGCGCTCGCGGCGCTGCCGCTGCTGCTGTTTGGAGTGGTGCGCCGCCGCCGCCAGCTGCGCCGGGTGCGGAGGGAGCTGCGCGAGCTCGAAGACCGGCAGGCGTACCTGCTGGCAGCAGCCGCGGCGACCCGGGATTCGTGGGCCGAGATTGTCGGGCCGCCGCCCGCGGGTCCGCGCGTGTACCCGCCCCCGGGCGTTGCGGCGCGCCCGCCCGTGGCGGCTCCCACCCGTCCGCCCGCGGGCACAGCAGCCGAGACGCCCACAGATCCGGCAGCCGGGACGCCGCCGCCGGCGACGGCCGCCGCTCGCAGACGGATACGGGTCTAGGACTCGGCCCGGCGCCGTCCCGACCGGGGACCGCACGAGGAGATCAGCGCCTCGATCCCGTCGAGGATGCGCTCGAGGCCGAAGCCGAACTCCTTCTCGGGCGGATCGGCCCGGTCGAACACGCCGGCCTCGAGCAGCGCATGAAGCGCGGGGAAGCGGTCAGAATCTGTCAGCGTCGCGAGCAGTCGCGAGTAGCCCATCATCTGCTCGTCTGAGATGAACCCCGCGGCCATCAGCTCGGCCGCGAGGGTGGCCTCGTTGCGGACGTACCCGCTCAGGAGCAAGAGGACCGAGGCCTTCTCGTCCTCGGCCAGGCCGGTGTCGCGCAGGGCCCACAGCACGCTCTCCATCCACGCCACCTGGTTTGGCGTCGTCGGTGGTCCGGCGATCGGCACGCGGACCGCCCACGGATGCCGGCGCATCCGCTCGTGTTGGCTCCAGGCCCAGCGAGACAGTGCGTCGCGCCAGTCCTCGTCGGGCGCGATCGGAGGCGGCGGTCCGACCGCGGCGTCGACCATCAGCATCAGTAGCTCGTCCTTGGCTTTCACATAGCGGTAGAGCGACATCGTCGAGGTGCCGAGCTCCTGGGCGACCCGGGCCATGGACACCGCCGCCAGCCCCTCCCGCGAGGCGACCGCCACCCCGGCCTGCACGATCCGCTCGAGGCTGAGGCCGGGCTTAGGACCCCGCGTTGGCCGCTCGCGCCGACCCCAGGCGGCCGCGACGCTGGCCGGGATCGGTGGCCCCTCTTGACTTTCCACGATAACCGTGTATATCATACGCAATTATGCGTACGACATACACAATAAATCGAATGGAGACTGACGCCATGGAGGGTGAGACCTGTCACGGCGGCCCGGTGTCGTCCAACGCACGGCTGCGCGAGGAGCTGGCGGTGGACGCGACGGGACTCGAGAAGTCCTACGGCGGGATGCAGGTGCTGTGCGGAATCGACTTGAAGCTGCCGCGCGGCCGCGTGCTCGCGCTGCTCGGGCCGAACGGCGCCGGGAAGACGACGTCGGTCAGGATCCTCTCGACCTTGAGCCGGCCCGACGCGGGTGCCGCGCGCGTGGCCGGGTTCGACGTGGTCCGCGAGCGCGCTCAGGTCCGACGGCGGATCAGCCTGACCGGTCAGTACGCGGCGGTGGACGAGCTCCAGACCGGAGAGGAGAACATGCGCATGGTCGGACGGCTGCGTGGCCTCGATCGCGCGCAGGCGGCCAGGCGAGCCGGCGAGCTGCTCGAGCGATTCGACCTGGTGGAAGCCGCACGGCGGCGGGTCGGCACCTACTCGGGCGGGATGCGCCGCCGTCTGGACCTGGCGATGAGCCTGGTGACCGAGCCGGACGTCCTGTTCCTGGACGAGCCCACGACCGGCCTTGACCCTCGCAGCCGCCAGGCCATGTGGCAGGTCGTGAGCGAGCTCGCGCAGCGCGAGGTCAGCGTGTTCCTGACCACCCAGTACCTGGAGGAGGCCGACCGGCTGGCCGACCACATCGTCATGCTCGACCGGGGCCGCATCGTGGCGCAGGGCACGGCGGCCGAGCTCAAGCGCCGCGTCGCCGAGCAGCGGCTCGTGCTCACGCTCGCCAGTCCGGACGCCCTCGCCGAGGTCGCATGGGCGCTCGGTGAGCGGGCGATCGAGGTCGACCAGAGCGAGCTCACCATCGTCGCGCGCTGCGGGGGCAACGCCCGGCAGGTGCGCGCGCTGCTAGATGAGATCGATCCGCGCCGCTCGGCCATCGACGACTTCGCCATTCGCGACGCCACCCTCGACGACGTCTTCCTGGAGCTGACCAATGTCTGAATCGCTGATCCTCACCGCCCGCTGCCTGCGCCTCTCGCGCCGGCAGGTGGACGCTCTGCTCACGGCGCTGCTGCTGCCGGTGCTGATGATGATCCTGTTCGTCGAGCTGTTCGGCGGCGCGATCCACACCGGCACGGGCACCAGCTACGTCAGCTATGTCGTGCCGGGAGTGCTGCTCCTGTGCGCGGGCTTCAGCTCCGGGCTGACCGCGGTGGCGGTCTGCCAGGACGTGACCGGTGGTTGCATCGACCGGCTGCGTTCGATGAACGTGCGCGGGGCGGCCCTGGTGGCCGGCCACGTCGCGGCGAGCGTGGCCCGCAACCTCGCCTCCGGCGTGCTGGTAGTGGCGGTGGCATTGGCGCTCGGCTTCCATCCACACGCCGGCGCGCTCGCGTGGCTCGAGGCTGTGGGCGTCCTGTTCGCGTTCATCCTCGCCATCTCGTGGCTGTCGGCCGCGATCGGATTGCTGGCGCGCTCGCCGGAGGCGGCCAACGGCTTCACGTTCATGATCATGTTCCTGCCCTACGCCTCGAGCGCCTTCGTCCCGGTGGCCACGATGCCCGCCTGGCTGCGGGGATTCGCCGGCCATCAGCCGATCACACCGATCACCCAGACGCTCCGCAGCCTGCTACTGGGCACTCCCGTCGGCTCGAGCGCGTGGGTGGCGCTGGCGTGGTGCGCAGGGATCCTGATCGTCTCGATCGCCGCCTCGGGCGCGCTGTTCGCCCGGCGGGCCGTTTGATGGAGGCAGGATGGCCCGAGCTCAGAGCCGGATGACCGGACTGCGTCGCTGTCGCTTGCCCTTGTGGTCGACCGGGGTCACCGACGCGAACCGTGGCTGGTGCTTGAGCGGGATGATGGTCTCAAACCCGTGGCGTCTGGCGATGCCCAGCGGGCGGAGGTGGTTGTGTTTGGACCCGGCATTGACCTCCCAGCCGGCGACGTCGGTGGCACCGTTCCAGCTCGCGTAGAGGACGGTCGTTCCGCTCTGCTTGTCTCGTCCCGCGGCGACGGCGGGGGCGTGATGGGGGGCGGCCGTCCAGGGGAGCCGGAGCCCGCGGTAGGAATACATGCCCTCGGGGAGCGATGCGCCGAACAACAGCGTGCCGTCGGCGGTGAACTCGCTGGTGAGCGACTCGACGCCCCAGCCGACCACGACGTGGCCCGAGGGGAGGATCTGCACCGAGCCCATCGCCCCCGGGAGCAGGCGATCGGGAGTCGTGTAGGCGTGGCGGACCGTCGCCGTACGGCGCGACTCGTCGACTGCGAGTTCCAGTCCACGCGCTTGCGGCTCCGTTTTGATCGGACCGTTGGTGCCGTTGTCGAACACGGTCAGCACCTGGTCTGAGACCCGGACGGCGTCGTGCTGCCAGGCAAACTGAGAGCCCGGGCCCATCTGAAAGCCGCTCCGCTTGCCGCCCAGCGTCCAGATCACGCTGCCGGTGCCGCGGTCGAGCTTGTACAGCGCCCAGGTGTGGCGCGCCGACACGAACAGGCTCCCGTCCGAGAGTGGCTGGATGGAGTTGATGTGGAGGTAGTCGTAGGGCTCCGCCATCGGCTCCTCGGAAGCACTCACGGGTATGTGCTGGAGGCCATGCCACTCGAACAACAGCCGCCCGCTGGCGATGTCCACCTCCTGGATGATGGACCCGAGGACCTGGTTGTTCTTGGGGCCGCCCATCGAGGAGAGATCCATCGTCACCGTCTCCGGATAGCAGGTGAACAGGGCCGTCCCCTGTGGGGTCAGCGTCAAGGCGTGCAGGTCCATTGCCCGGCCGCCCGCGGCCCGCACCCGGGCGATCTCTCGGTAGCCGCGGTCGACCAGGACGGCCTCGCCCTGCCCGTAGCCCGATGCGAGGATCTTCCCCTCCCACCAGACCAGGACGGGTTTGCCCCGATACTCGGAGGTCGTGAAGTTCGTCACCTGCAAGCCGGACGCCAGCGGTCGGAACCAGACCGGGGTCCCGGCTCGGTCGACGATCAGCGGCCCATACTGGGTTGATCCGGTCGCCAGGGAGACCGGCCCGGGTCCGAGGAACAGGAGCTCGGGATCGGCGGGCGCCACGGCGTGCGCTGCCGCCGCCGTATGGGCGGTAGCGCCGTCGGTGCCCGCGGCATAGGTGGTCGTGACCGTCGGCGGGCGCAGGTACGGCTGGGAGTAGAACGAATGTGCGCTGCCCTCCGTGCCGGCGGCAAACGAGCTCAGTAGGGGCAGCGGCAGGGGCTTTGACCGGTGCGTCAGCTCAGTCACACCGGCGCCAGCAATGGCAAGCGTCGCCAGGCCCCCCGCTCCCCTCAAAAGCTGGCGCCTTGTCACGCCCTCGCGGGGCGCGGACTCAGAGACGGCCACGGGTGAACGGTCGTGAGATCACAACAAAGTATTTTCTTACCGATGCGGACGTAAGCCCAGCGTCAGGGGGCCGCGGGGGCGTCAGCGCCTACGGGCGTAGCGGGGGATCGCGCCGCAGCACCGGCGTGGCGTTGACGATCGAAGTGGTGGTCTCGCCGTAGAGCAGGAAGCGGTCCAGCACAGTGGGAAGCTCCTCGATCGAGCCCAAATGGATCTTGATGTAGAAGCAGTCCTCGCCCGTGATCCGCAGGCACTCCGCGACCTCGGGAATCTCGGCCGCGAGCTCGGCGACCTTGCTCAGCTGGCGGATCGCCGGCTTGACCCGGACGATCGCGGTCAGGGGGTAGCCGAGCGCACGGGGGTCGATCTCGGCCCGGTAGCCGGTGATGACCCCCGTTTCCTCGAGGCGCCGGACGCGCTCCGTCACCGCCGGGCCGCTCAGATGCGTGCGGCGACCGAGCTCGGCGAACGAAATACGGCCTTCGCGGGCCAATTCGCCAATGATCTGCCTGTCTGTAGCGTCAAGCGGCATGTCTTTCATAGGCGAGATGATCCTAACGCCTTCGAATGGTCATGTGCATGGAGCGCGGACGCGAGCAGAATCGGATCATGCGCTCGAGGACAGTCCCGCCCCAGGCCTACTTCGCCGGCAGCGCGGTCTTTCACTACCTGGGTCCGGCGTTCGCGGTGCTGCTGTTCGCCCGGGTTGCGCCGGCTGGGGTGGCCTGGCTTCGGATCGTGAGCGCCGCGATCGTGTTCGCGGCGTGGCGCCGGCCCTGGCGAGCGCTGCGGGCGGCCGACCGGGAGACGACCCACCTGGTCATCGCGCTCGGCGTCGTGCTGGCTGTGATGAACGTCTGCTTCTACGAGGCGATCGCGCGGCTGCCGCTTGGCACGGTGTCCGCGATCGAATTCCTCCCGGTGATCCTGCTCGCCGCGGTGGGCCTGCGCTCGGCGCGCAACTACGCGGCGCTGGGGCTGGCGGTGGCCGGGGTGTACGTGCTGACGCGCGTCCAGTTGCGGGGTGTCGCCCTCGGCTTCGGCCTGGCCTTCGCGAACGCGGCATGCTTCGCGCTGTACATCGTGCTCGCCCACCGCATCTCGCGGGCCGCCACTAAGGCGCCGCCGTCAGGCGCCGCCGACCATTCCCATCTTCGCGGCATCGACGGCCTGGGCGCCGCGATGCTGATCGCCGCGCTGGCCATCACGCCACTCGGCGGACCTGTGGTCGCCCCCCATCTGCTCGACCCGGTCGCGGTGGCCGCCGGCATCGGGGTCGGGATCAGCTCGTCGGTGATCCCTTACGTGTGCGACCAGCTGGCCATGGCCCGACTGCGCCGCGAGACCTACTCCCTGATGGTCTCGCTGCTGCCGGCCACCGCGACGGTGGTGGGTCTCGTGGTGCTCGGCCAGGTTCCAACAGTGCGCGAGCTCTTCGGTGTGTGTTTAGTCGTGGCCGCGGTGGCGGTCCACCACGATGTGGCTACAGAGGGCGCCGCACCCCGACCTCGTCCAGGTGGCGGAGCAGGTCGAGCGGGTCTTCGTATACCCGGTACGCGCCCGAGTAGATGAGCTCCTCGCGGCCATAGCCGCCGGAAAGGAACCCGACCCCGAGCGCCCGCGCGCGGCGTGCCGCCAGCAGATCCCACACGCTGTCGCCGACCACGATGCTGTCGCGGATGTCCACGCCGAGACGTTCGGCCGCGGTCAGGAAGAGGTCTGGGTCGGGCTTGGCGTAGCGCACCTGGTCGCGGGTGATGAACACCGTGTCGTCCGGGAGCTGGAGCATCTCGCGCGCGAGGCGCGCGTAACGCTCCACGCCGCTGGTGGCGATCGCCCACGGGACTCCGTGCTCGGTCAGCGTCGAGAGCAGCTCGATGGCGCCGGGCAGGGGCTGGACGGTGTCGTAGTGGCGGAGGAACGCGTCCTCGTGGAGCTTGGGCAGAGCGCGCAGCGTTTCGGGATCGAGCGGCGTCTCGAGCTCGCGGGCCAGGGCGGATACGAACAGGCCACCGCTCATGCCGATCCGGCGGTGGATCTTCCACACCGACAGGTTGATGCCCAGCCCGGCCAGCGCCTCGCGCCAGCCCAGCACGTGCTGGTAGACGCTGTCGAGCAAGGTTCCGTCGAGGTCGAACAGGAAGGAGGGGTGACTCCGGCTTTCGATCGTCATGTTCGGCATGATGACGCGATGATCACTTCGGAGGGGTTGGCGACGCGGCTGGACGGGATGGGCGAGATCGGGGTTCGCCCAGATGGCGTGTGGCGGCTGGCATGGACCGAGGAAGACGCCGCCGCGCGGAGCTGGTTCGCCGAGCAGGCGGCCGGGACGGCCCTGCGCGTGGAGCGCGATCCGGCTGGCAACCTGTGGGCGTGCCCGGACGCGGAGGCGCCCTGGTGGGCGGTCGGGTCGCATCTTGACAGCGTGCGCGGTGGCGGTCGGTTCGATGGCCCGCTCGGCGTGGCCTGCGGATTCGAGCTCGCGGCCGATGCCTCGGGACCGGTGGCGGTGGTGTCGCTGGCCGACGAGGAGGGCGCGCGCTTCAACACGCCCACGTTCGGGAGCAAGGCGCTGGCGGGCCGGCTCGACCTCCCAGCCGTGCTCGAGCGCTTCGACGACGACGGCGTGTCCTTGCGCGACGCGATGGCGGCTGCCGGCGTCGACCCCTCGGGAGTGGCGCAGGCGGCGGGCTGGGTGCGCAAGCTGGCCGGCTTCCTCGAGATCCACATCGATCAGACGACCGAGCTCGCCCGGGCCGGCGAGCCGGTCGGCGTGGTCACGTCATTGGCCGCGCGCACACGCCTGGAGGTCGTGCTGCGGGGCCGTGCGGATCATGCCGGGACGACGCCGCGAGCCGAGCGTCGGGACGCGCTGGCGGCGGCGGCCCGGCTGATCGTAGGCGCGGAGGACCTGGCCGGCGATCCCAGTTCGCTCGATGGGGATCACGGGCCGCTCACGGTCACCGCATCAAGAATCATCGCCAAACCCAACGCACCGACGACGATTGCCGCGGAGGTGCGTCTGTGGATCGATGCGCGGGCGCCGAGCTTCGCGACGATCGATGCGTGGCGGGCGTGCTTGGAGTCGCTGGTGGTGGACCTGCAGGAGCGGTCCAGGGTTGAGATCCACGTGACCGTGGCCTCACGCTCTGACCCGCGGGAGTTCTCCGGCGAGCTGCGCGCCGCGCTGTTGCGCGCCAGCGAAGAGGTCCTCGGTCACGTCGCGCCCGAGCTGGTGTGCTTCGCCGGCCACGACGCCGGGGTGCTCGCCGAGCGTGTGCCGGCCGCGATGCTGCTGGTCCGCAATCCGACCGGGATCAGCCACTCGCCCGAGGAATCGGTGTCGCTGGACGATGCGGCGATCGGCGCCCGAGTGGTCGAGCGGGCACTGGAGCTCCTCTCGTGAGCGCCGCGGCGGAATTCGGCGATCCGGGTGCCCGGGCGACGATCCCGGCCATGCCGAACGCCCACTCGCACGCGTTCCAGCGGGCGCTCCGGGGGCGTGCCGAGCGTCCGGGCGGCGCTGATCAGGACGACTTCTGGACGTGGCGGACCGAGATGTTCCGCCTGGCCGAGGCGCTCGACCCGACCACGATGCGCCAGGTCGCGTTCGAGACCTATTCCGAGATGCGCGGCGCGGGCTACGGCGTCGTGGGCGAGTTTCATTACGTGCACCACCAGCCGGACGGCACCCCCTACGCCGAGCCCAACGCGATGGCGCTCGCGGTCGCCGAGGCCGCGGTCGAGGCCGGGCTGCCGATCGTGCTCCTGCCCGCCGCCTACCACCGCGGCGGCTGGTCTGACGGCTCGGATCTGCCGCCGGCGTCGGGTCAGCGGCGCTTTTGCGACCCGGACGTTTCCGCGTTCCTGGGGCGCGTGGAGGCGCTGCGGTCCTGGGCAGCGGGCGTGCCCGGGGTCGAGGTCGGGGTCGCCGCCCACAGCGTGCGCGCGGTCCCGCGCGGGTGGCTCGAGGAGATCGCAGCGTATTCGGAGGCGCGCGGCGTGGTCCGCCACGTCCATGCCTGCGAGCAGCGGCGCGAGCTCGAGGAGTGCCAGGCCGAGCACGGCTGCTCACCGATCGAGCTGCTCGCGGACACGGGGTTCCTCGGGCGGCGGGCGAGCGTGATCCACGGCATCCACGTGTCCTCGGACGACGTGGAGTTTTTACGTCGCTCGGCGACCACGGTCGTCTCGTGCCCGACCACCGAGGGGAACCTCGGCGACGGCTACCTGCCGGCGATGGCGTACGCGCAGGCGGGCGTCCCCCTGGCCATCGGCAGCGACTCGCAGGTGCGGATCGACCCGTTCGAGGAGGCGCGCGAGCTGGAGACCGGTTCGCGCCGGGAGCGCCAGCTCCGCACCGGCCTGCTGGCGGCGGTGGGGGACCTGTGGGCCGAGCTGTGCCGGAACGGTTATGCGAGCCTGGGTCTCGATCCAGAACCGGCGGCTGAGCGCGTGATCGCAATCGACCTGGAGCACCCCGACCTGCTGGGGATCGATGCGATGGACCTGCCGCTCGCGCTCGTCACGTGCGCGTCGGCCGGGGTCGTACTTAGGGGTCACGACAGAATTAGTGGCAGGGTTTGACGAGTGGCTGGGCGTGGCTGACGGGAGGGGATGAGCCAAGTCGTACTGGTGGTACGGCGGGCTCATCCCCTCCCGTCAGGCGCGGCCAGACGCCGTCAAAGACGTCAATAATTCTGTCGTGAACCCTTAGTTCGTAAAGACGATCTTGCCGACCGTCTCGCCCTGGAGCATCGCCTCGAACCCCTGGCGCGCGTCTGGCAACGGCAGCGTCGAGTGGATCACAGGGCGGACGCCCTTGTCCACGCACAACCGCATCAAGCGCCCGAGCTCCTCGCGCGTACCCATTGTCGAACCGACCACCGACAGCTGAAGGAAGAAGATCCGGGTCAGCTCGGCCGGCGGCGCATCGCCGGTGGTGGCGCCGGAGATGACGATCGTGCCGCCCGGCTTGAGCGCCCGCACCGAGTGGGCCCATGTCGCCTGGCCGATGGTCTCCATCACCGCGTCGACGCGCTCGGGTAGCCGCGCCCCGGACTCGAACGCCTGCTCGGCGCCGAGCTCGAGCGCCCGCGCCCGTTTCTCTTCGCTTCGCCCGGTGACCCAAACCCGGATGCCGGCGGTGCCGGCGAGGACGGTCAGCGCGGTGGCGACGCCGCCGGACGCCCCCTGGATGAGGATGGTCGCGCCGGGTTTCACGTCACCCCGGGTGAAGAGCATCCGGTAAGCGGTCAGCCAGGCCGTCGGTAGGCAGGCCGCCTCCTCAAACGACAGCTGGGCTGGCTTCGGCAGGAGGTTCCAGCGCGGGACGGCGACCCGTTCGGCGAACGTGCCCTGGTGGCGCTCGGAGAGCAGCGAGCGACGCGGGTCGAGCGTCTCGTCGCCGTGCCAGGCCGGGTCGCTGATGACGGCATGCACGAGGACCTCGTTGCCTTCCTCGTCGAGCCCGGCGGCATCACAGCCGAGGATCATCGGAAGGCGATCCTCGGGCAATCCCACTCCCCGCAGGGACCACAGGTCGTGGTGGTTGAGCGAGGCCGCCTTGACCGTGACCGTGGTCCAGCCCTCGGGGATCTCCGGCTCGGGACGTTCGTCGATCTGGAGCCCTTCTAGTGGGTCATCGCGATTGATGGCCGAGGCGAAGACGGCGAGCATCGGTCCTCATCATGCCTGACTCGGGAGGAGTCGGGCGGTCCGGGGTGCCACAATCGGGTGCGCATGGCAACGGTGACGGCACGTGCCACCAAGGCGGTCGACGCTCAGCCTGAGCGCGTCCTGGAGTTCCTGCGCGACTACCGCGAGGGCCGTCCGCGCATCCTGACCGACAACTACACGGCCTACCGGGTCGAGCAAGGTGGGCACGGGGCGGGCACGGTGATCGGCTACCACTTCGCGGCCGGCGGGCGTGAGCGGGACTACCGGCTGAGTGCGGAGGAGGACGGCGGCGAGTTGGTCGAGCGCGACCAGCTGTCCTCGTTCGTCAGCCGGTGGACGATCGCGCCGAGCGGATCGGGCTCGGAGGTGACGCTTGAGTCCTCCTGGCAGGGCGCGGGCGGGATCGGCGGCGTGTTCGAGCGGACGTTCGCGCCGATGGGGCTCAGGCGGATCTACGGCGAGATGCTGGACAAGCTCGCCGCGGCCGTGTCGGCCTGATTCTCGTCAGGACCCTTTTTCGATTCGCTGTTTGAGCTCGCCGGCGCGAGCGCCGGCCAGCACGTGGCGCAGGATGTCGACGACCGGGCCGCGTATGAGCATGCCGAGGGTGCGGCCGAGATCGACATCGATCGAGTAGGTCGCTTTTGTGCGGCCGTCGCCGAGGTCGCTTAGTTCCCAGCTTCCGTCCACCGACTTGAGGTCGCCCTTCTCCTGGGTCCAGCTGAGCCTTGTCGGCCCGTTGTAGGTGAAGCGCACGACCGACTTGACCGACTTGACCTTGCCGTCGGTCTCGGTCTCGCAGCGAATCGGCCGTCCCTGGTCGTCGCGCTCCAGGGCGCGGAGCTTGTTGAGGCCGCCCTGCCACTGTGGCGCGGTCTCGACATCCTCGACCACAGCCCACACCTGGTCGAGGGGTGCGTCGATGTCGGCGGTTGAGCTTCCGGTGAGGTTGGCCATTTCGCGGCCGGACCTTAGCGACCGAGGGATCTGACGGGCGGGTCGTATGCGGGCTCGGCGGTCTTCGCGGCTCGAGTCCGCATATCTGACCCGCATATGTCGCTGAATCGGGATTCGCCGCGAGGGGCGGCGCGAGTCCGGGGATATGACCCAGGAGGTGCGAGAGCGGGACAATCGTGACCGTGCCGCCGACCGTTCTCAACATCGACACCCCGCACGGCCCAGCCCGGGCGCACGTGACCAAGGTTCGCGGGGCGAAGGGCGCCGTCGTCCTCGGGCATGGCGCCGGCGGCGGCGTCGGAGCGCGCGATCTGGTGGCGGCTGGCGAGGCAGCTGTCGCGAACGGCTTCAGCGTGGCTCTGGTCGAGCAGCCCTATCGGGTGGCCGGGCGCCGCTCGCCGGCGGCGGCCCGGCAGCTCGACGCCGCCTGGATCGCGGTGATCGCGCACCTGAGCGCCAAGCCGCTGCGGGAGTTGCCGATCGTCACCGGCGGGCGGTCGTCCGGCGCCCGGGTGGCGTGCCGCACCGCGGCCGAAATCAATGCGGCCGGCGTCCTGTGCCTCGCCTTTCCCGTCCGCCCGCCGGGTCGCCCCGACGCTCCGAGTCGGCAGGACGAATTGGACGCGGTCCAGGTCCCGGTGCTCGTGGTCCAGGGAGAGAAAGACCCATTCGGGATGCCGGCGCCCGGGCCCAACCGGACTGTGGCGACCGTGAAGGGAGACCACAGCCTGCGGAGCGATCTCGAAGCGATCAGAACCGCCGTATCTCAGTGGCTCGCCCAGCTACTCTGACCGGCGTGTGCAAGCGGATCGGCCACGGTGGCGCCAGCGCGCTGGCGCCGGCGAACACGCTGGCCTCGTTCGACGCCGCCCGCGAGGTCGGCGTGGACATGGTCGAGTTCGACGTACGCGCCTGGGACGGCGAGCTCGTCCTCGCCCACACGATCTTCCATGCTCGGCGGGGCAGCAACGTGTGCCTCGTCGAGGCGCTCCGCCACCTCGCGAGCCGGCGCTTCGCCGACCTCGAGCTCAACGTGGACGTCAAGCACGTCGGGTGCGAGCCGGCGTTGCTCGATCGCTTGCGGCACACCGGGCTGCTCGAGCGCACGCTGGTCTCTTCCCAGGTCCCGGAGGTCGTCGACCGGGTGCGGGCGCTCGAGCCGCGGGCTCGCGTCGGCATCTCGGTCGGTGGGCGTCTGGCCCGGCTCGGCCGCCGCTGGCGCGATTGGCGCTCGACGGCCCTCGCAGGTGTCCAGGCCGGCCGGTGGGACGCGGTGATGGCCCAGTACCGGCTGATCGATCACGCGCTGCTCGACGACGTGAGCGAGCGGGGAGGCCGGCTGTACGCGTGGACGGTCAACGAACGCGCGGCGATCGGTCGGTTCCGAGAGCTCGGCGTGCACGGGATCACCACCGCCGACCCACGCTTGTTCGCCTGACTTCGTACATTGATGACGGTGCAGACGGCCAAGCCCACCGAGCTGGTCGGTCCGCCCGGGTGCGGGCGCGTGTTCACCGAGCCGGCGCGCCCCGGTCTGGCCGACTGCGCGCCAACTGGCCGGGTCCGGCTCGACTCGCTGGCGCGGTTCACGCAGGACATCGCCTACGCCGATGCCGTCGACGCGGGGTTGTCCAAGACCGCGCAATGGGTGGTGCGACGCACGCGGATGCGGGTCGAGAGCTTCCCGCGCTTCGAAGAGGGGCTCGACCTGGCGACGTTCTGCAGCGGACTCGGGCGCATGTGGGCCGAGCGGCGGACGACCATCGCCGGCGGTGGCGGCGGGCACGTCGAGGTCGTCTCGCTATGGGTCCACCTGGACCCGGTGAGCGGCCGGCCGACGCCGCTGCGCGAGGACGAGCTGGCCATGTGGGGCGAGTCGGCTCGCGGCCGAAAGGTCACGGCGCGACTCCACCATCCCGGCCCCGATGGCGCGCGCGACGCCGTCCCGTGGCGCTTTCGTGGCACCGAGTGCGATCTCGCCGGCCACATCAACAACGCGGCGTACTTCCTGCCGCTCGAGGAGGAGCTGGTGCAGGACGGCGACCCACCGTCGATCGACGTCGAGATCGAGTACCGCTCGCCGGCCCAGCCGGGAGAACAAGCCGTTCTCCGGAACGGAACTTATCGCTGGATCGTGAGCCCCGAGGGCGAGACGCACGCGTCGCTGATCGTCATCAACCGGGAGCCAAAGACATTCAATGCTGCCGCTCGAAGCTGACGCTTAGAGCGGGTTATTCAGGAGGTCTGAGTCTTGCGTGCCGTTGTCATCACCGAACCGGGGGACGTCGACGTCCTCGCCGTCGCCGACCTGGAGCCCCGCGAACCCGAGAAGGGTGAGGTCCGGATCGCGGTCAAGGCCGCGTCGGTCAATCCCACCGACATCGGCCTCCGACAGCGCGGTGGCGGCGATCTGCCAAGGCCGTGGATTCCGGGCATGGACGCGGCCGGCGTGGTCGAATCGCTCGGCGCGGGCGTCGACCGGCTCGAGGTTGGCCAGGAGGTGATGGCGGCGGTGAGTCCGCGCCGGCCGGAGGGTGGCGCACAGCAGGAGCTGCTGGTCGTGCCGGCGGCCTCGGTCGTGCCGATTCCCGATGGCGCGAGCCTGCCGGAAGCGGCGACGCTGCCGATGAACGGGCTGACGGCGGAAAGTGGCCTCGACATGCTGGGTCTGGGCGACGGGCAGTCGCTCGCGGTCGCCGGCGGCGCCGGGCTGCTCGCCTCCTACGTGATCGTGCTGGCCAAGCAGCGCGGGCTACGGGTGATCGCCGACGCCAAGCCCGAGGACGAGGAGCTCGTCCGGGGCTTCGGCGCCGACGTCGTCGTGCCGCGCAGCAACAGCTTCGGCGACGCGGTCCGGGCGGTGGCGCCGGACGGCGTCGATGCGGTGTACGACACCGCGCTGATCTATCGCGACGCGTTCGGCGCCATTCGCGACGGCGGCGGAGTCGTGTTCGTGCGCGGTTGGGACGGCAACGAGGTCGAGGATCGCGGGATCCGCGTCCACCCGGTCATCGTCGGCCGAGTGCTCGAGCGGACCGACTGGCTCGATGAGCTTCGTGTGCTCGCGTCGGACGGGCGGATCAAATTGCGCGTGGCCCGCGAGTTCCCGCCCGAGCAGGCCGGCGAAGCGCACCGTCTGATGGACGCGGGCGGACTGCGCGGCCGGGCCGTGATCGTGTTCTGATCGCGCGCCGATCGGAACCTCAGCGCGGGGCGGCATCGAGCAGCGCGCGCGCGGCGTTGTGTCCCGGGATTCCGCTGACCCCGCCCCCGCGCCGGGCGCCGGCGCCGCACACCCACACGTTGGCGTGCGCGGTCTCGACGCCCCAGCGGCCGACGTCCTCCTGATCCTGGGATTCGGCGAAGGGCCACGCCAGGTCGCGGTGGAAGATGTGGCCGCCCGGCATCCCGAGCTCGGCCTCGAGCTCGGGTGGGGTGAGCGACTCGAGCCCGATCAGACATTCTTCGATCGGCTCGGCGAGAACCGAGTTCAGCGAGCGGAGCGTGGCCGCGACGGCGCGGTCCTTGGCGGCGGGATCGGCGAAGAGCCGCGCGGGCATGTGCAGACCGAACAGCGTCATCGTCTGCACGCCCTGCGCGCGGAGCTCGGCGGACAGGATGCTCGGGTCGGTCAGCGAGTGGCAGTAGACCTCGCAGGGCGGGAGCGAGGGGATCTGCCCGGCGTTTGCCTCGCGATAGGCCGTACTGAGCTGCTCATACGCCTCGTTGACGTGGAAGGTGCCGGTGAACGCGTCCTCGGGACGGACGCCCGCGTCCGGCAGGCGGGGCAACCGACTCAGCAGCATGTTGATCTTGAGCTGCGCACCCTCGGGCTTGACGTCCGGTGCCGGTTCGCCTAGCAGTTGGCTCAGGACGTAAGGGGCGACGCCGGCCACGACATGCCGGGCGCCGTAGCGCCGCCCGTCCGCGCAGGTGACCTCGGCGCATCGCTCGTCGGTCGAGATCTCGACGACCTCGGAGCGGGTCAGGGTCTGAACGCCGGAGCGCTGCGCGGCTTGCGCGAGCGCGCCAGACAGCGCGCCCATGCCACCCACCGGCACGTCCCAGCTGCCGCCGACCACGTGGTAGAGGAAGCAGCGGTTCTGACGCAACAGGGGATCGTCGGCCGGCGCGAACGTGCCGATCAGGGCGTCGGTCAGAACCGTCCCGCGGTCGAGATCAGAGTCGAACATCCGCTCGAGCACCTCGGACAGCGGCGTCTCGAACAGTGCCGACCAGGCTCGATCGTCGTCGATCAGCCGTCGCATCTCCTTCCGGGAGCGAAGCGGTTCGGTCAGCGTCGGAAAGACGCGCTCGGCCACTCGCGCGATCCAGCGGCTCCATTCCGGGGGGTACTCGATCGGCGGGTAGGCGGCGACCCGCCGGCGGCGCAGTTCGATCCTCACGCCTAGGCTGCGTAGGAGCGCCGGCGGGCAGAGACTGACCAGGTAGGAATAGCGCGAGAGACGCGCGTCCACACCAGGGAACGGCGAGGCCGACACGGCCGCGCCGCCGAGCTCGTCGCGACGCTCGAGCACGAGCACCGAGCGGCCGGCGCGGGAGAGGATGGTCGCGGCGACGAGAGCGTTGTGCCCGCCGCCGACGATTACCACATCGAAGTTAGTGCGCTCGGCCATCAGACCAGTGGGACCATAGGTCCTACGACCAATTGCGTCTGGCGAGCCGGACGCGACCGCCTTAGCCTAGGGACTCAACCCACTCGATGCGCAGCATCGAGGGGCAGCACCCAATCTGCCAGTCAACCAAAGAGATGAGCCAGTCAACCGGAGACCAAATCGCGGCCACCGTCCGCTCGTGGCCCGGCGTCGAGTCCGCACCGCACCGCTTCGGCGGCGTGGAGTTCCGGCTCGGCCGCCGCGAGCTCGGTCACCTGCACGGCGACCGGATCGCCGACCTACCGTTCCCTCGTCGCGTGCGCGATGAGCTGATCGCCGAGGGCCGAGCGCGGCCACACCACGTCCTGCCCGACTCGGGGTGGATCACGGTGTCGATCCGATCGCCCTCCGAGGCGGAAAACGCGGTCGAGCTGTTCCGGATGGCATACGAGCGTGCAAATAAGGCACGTGTCGCTCGTAACAGTTGATACGGGCGCAAAAACGGGTATCTGCGCGATGAGGACCGGACATGATGGATCGCGAAGAGCTTCGTCACTACATCGACGCTGTCGCGCCCGGCGAAGGACTCACCGCCGAGCGGCTCGTCTCGCTGATCATCGGCGCGTGCTGGCCCGGCGGTCTGGAGGATCGCACCGACCACTCGGCGCGCGATTGGCTGCGCCAATGGGATCCCGACGCCGGCGCGGCCGAGATTCCGCAGTGCTCGTGCTCGACTGGGCGTTGCGTACTGTGTAACTGAGTGACGGACGCGGCCGCCAGCCATCCGAGCGTCGACCTGCACGGGCGGGTGGCGATCGTGACCGGCGGCGGGCGCGGGATCGGCCGCGCGATCGCGCTCGGCTACGCGGCCGCGGGCGCCGAGGTCGTCATCGGCGTGGCACGCAATCCCGCCGAGGCCGAGGAGGTCGTCGCCGCCGCCGAGACGCTGCCCGGCGGCATCCAGGCCGTCCAGGCCGACGTGACCAGCCAGACCGAGGTCGATCGCCTGGTCGAGAGCGCGCTCGCGATCGACGGACGGATCGACGTCCTGGTCAACAACGCGGCGCGCGGGATGCGGTTCGTCAACGAGCGGTTCATGACCGACCCGGCGCCGTTCTGGGACGCGGATCCAGAGGCATGGCGGATGGTCATCGAGACCAACATTGTGGGGGTGTTTCTGATGTCCCGCGCCGTTGTGCCGCACATGCTGAGCGCGGGACACGGCAGCATCATCAACGTGACGATCAACCACGAGACGATGGTGCGGCGTGGGTTCTCGCCCTACGGCCCGTCCAAGGCGGCGCTCGAGGCGATGACGCAGGTCTGGGTCCAGGAGCTCGAGGGGAGTGGCGTCCACATCAACCTATTGGCGCCCGGCGGCGCGACGGCCACCGGGATGGTCCCCGAGGGCGCGCCGGCGCAACTCAAGCTGCTCGCACCCGAGATCGTGGTCGCGCCCGCCCTGCACCTGGCGCTGGCGCAGACCAGCGGTCAGAGGATCCTGGGCACCGAATGGCAGGGTCCGAGTTGAGCGGCGGCGCTTCCCACGGTGCTAGGTTTTCTGTTCGATTCGGTTGGCGGGCGATCGGGCGGAAGGCGAAGGAGTCGTGAACACCGATTTCAGCGTAGAAGAGCGCCGGCAGGGCGACGCCGCAATCGTCACGGTCAGCGGCGAGCTGGACCTGCGCACCAGCCCAGAGCTCGAGGAGCGCCTGAACGGTGCGTTCCGCGCCGGAGCTGAGCTCGTGATCCTCGATCTGAGGATGATCGAGTTCATGGACTCGACTGGTCTGCGGGTGCTCCTCGCGGCGCACCAGCGCGCGAAGGAGACGGGCCGGCGATTTGCGCTCGTGCGTGGCGCCGACCAGGTCGAGCGAGTGCTGACGCTGACCGGGGTACGGGATCTACTGACGGTCGTCGACGCGCCCGAAGAGCTCTTGACCGCGGGGGAGACCTCACAGGAGGGATGACCCGGGCCACGCTGAGCCGCCTGGGTTATTACGAGGTATAGACGCCCGGCAGCGGGTGACACCTGGTCGAAGCGCGCGCGGAGTGGCTGGTAGCACGGTCCGGGGGCGCGCGCCCTGACTCCCTGACGCGGCTGCGGGCGACGTCCCCGGGCTTGCCCTTCCACGTTTTGGTGCGCGGCTGGGGGGTAGGCGTTTAGTGAAGGGAGGTTGGATAAATGACACAGGGAGCGCCGCGCGGGACCCGGACGAGGACCGGAACGTCAGCCGCGAAGGGCCGCCGCGGAACGGCCAGTCTTACGGCTCGCCTCGACCGGATTCCGGTCTGGCCGTATGAGCGAAAGCTTCTGTGGGTCGTGGGCGCGGGCTACTTCTTCGCCTTCTTCGACATCGTCACGATCTCGTTCGCGGCGCCGGTCATCGCGACGCAGTTCCACGTCTCCAAGGCGACCGTGACCCTGTCGGTCACGAGCAGCCTGATCGGCTACATCATCGGCGCGTTCGCCGACTCGACGATCGCCGACAAGTGGGGCCGCAAGCTCAGCCTCGGTGTGTCGGTGGCGGTGTTCTCGCTCGGCACGGTGCTGGCCGCGGCGAGCACCAATGTGACCGAGCTGATCATCTTCCGCTTCATCGCCGGCCTGGGCATCGGCGCCGAGATCGCCGCGGTTACGACGTACATCGGTGAGCTGTCGCCGGCGCGCCTGCGGGGTCGCTACACGAGCTGGGCCACGACCGCCGCCTACGCGGGCTTCTCGGTGGTGCCGTTCGTCGCGCGGGGTCTGGTTCCCAACTTCGCCTCAGGATGGCGGATCATGTTTTTGATCGGCGCGCTGGGTGGCGTGACGATCCTGTTCATGCGCCGCGGATTGCCACCCTCGCCGCGCTGGCTGGTCACGCAGGGGCGCACCGACGAGGCGCGCGAGGTGATAGAGACGGCAGAGCAGACCGCGCTTGAGAACATCGACTCAGAGCGGCTGCCCGAGCCCGAGCCGGTGCCCGACGAGGCGCCGGCCGAGCGGGTCCCGATCAAGGCGCTGCTGCGCCGGCCGATGGCCGGGCGCGTGGCGCTGTTCGTGGCCATCTGGTTCGTCTACTACATCGGCAACTACGGCTGGCTGACGCTGGCGCCGACGCTGTTCACCGACAAGGGCTACAGCCTGGCCGACAGCACCACCTACCTGGTCGTGTCGGGCATCGGCTTCCTGATCGGCGCCTACACCACCACCCATTTCAGCGATCGGTTCGAGCGCAAGTACTCGGCCGCGCTGTTCGCGCTGGCCTGGGCGATCTCGCTGTTCGTGATCGGTTACTTCGTCTCGCCGGCCATCATCATCGTGTTCGGCTTCATCGCGTCGGCCACTATTGGCCTGCTCGTCCCGATGCTGTACACGTATACGGCCGAGCACTTCCCGACCAACGCGCGGGCGACCGGCGTTGCCCTGAGCGACGGACTCGGTCACATCGGTGGCGCGCTGGCGCCGCTGATCGTGCTCGGGGCGAACTCGGCCTGGGGCTTCTCGGCCTCCTTCCTGGTCATGGCGATCACCGGCGTGCTCGCCGGCGGGTTGATCCTGTTCGGTATCAATGCCACGGGCCGCTCACTGGAGACGGCAGTTGCCGAGTAGGCTCCACAACTAGTGAAGGAGCTGACCGGGAGCGGATCCGGGACCACCTCGGCGTCGCCGGCCGATTGCATGACGCTGCTCGAGGACATCGACCGCTACCCCACGTGGGCTCCGGACATCATCAAGGAGGCGGAGGTGCTCGAGCGCGACACCGCCGGTCATCCCGTCAAAGCTCGCACGAAGCTCCACGTCGAGCGCGGGCCGCTCACGCGCGACTTCAACCTGGTACTCGACGTGAGCGTCGATCCCGCCGGAACGATCGCGCTCAGGCGAATCCCCCACCAGCCCACCGATCAGGAGCGCTTCGATGTGACCTGGCGGGTCGACGGAGGACAGAGCACCCGGATCGCGCTCGACCTGGCCGCGAACCTCGACGTGCCGCGGTTCATCCCGCTCGGGGATGTGGGCGACGCGATGGCTCAGCAGCTGGTCAGCGCGGCGACGCGAGCGCTTCAGTCGTCGCCTTGACCTCGCGCGGCTCGAGGCCGAACGCCTCGGCGATGAGCTCGTAGGAGCGCCGGCGCGCCTGGTGGTCGTGGGTGATCGTGACCACGATCACCTCCTCGGCGCCGTATTCGGAGGCGACGGTCTCGATGTCGGCCCGGACCTTCTCCGGCGTTCCGAGGATCGAGCGCCGTCCGGGTCTCGTTCCGTTCACCGGCTTCCCCTCGCGCTTGAAGAACTCGATCGCTTTCTCCGGAGGCGGCACCGGAATCAGCTCATTCCGGCGCAACAACGTGAACGCCATGCGGCTGCTGGTGGACAGGTAGACGGCCTCGTCCTCGGTGGGCGCCGCCAGTGCCCACACGGCGACGGCAGTCCGGGGGGCCTGCAGGTCGCGGCTGGGCTCGAAGTGCTCGCGGTAGTGCCTGGCGATGTCCGAGCCCTCGGCGTTGATGAAGTCGGCAAAGGCGTACGGGAGCCCGAGCTGGGCGGCCCAGATCGCGCTCTGCGGCGAGGAGCCGAGCAGCCAGGGGATCGGAAGCTCGGGGCGGCCCGGGAGGGTGGCCGCAAGGCGGTGGAAGGGGTGATCGGTTGGGAGCGAGTCGTCGAAGTAGGCGAGCAGCTCGGCCAGCTGCTGGGGGAAGTCGTCCGGAGAGGCCTGGCGGCGGTCGCGCTGGAGGGCGAACGTGGTCAGCGGATCGGTGCCCGCCGCCCGACCGATCCCGAGGTCGATCCGGCCCGGAAACAGCCCGGCGAGCACCGTGAACGTCTCGGCCACCTTGAGCGGGCTGTAGTGGGGCAGCATTACTCCGCCGCTCCCGACCCGGATCCCGTCGGTGACGGTGGCGATCGGGCCGATCAGCGCCTCGGGACTGGGGCCGGCCAGCATCGGGCCGCCGTGGTGCTCGGCCACCCAGTAGCGGTGGTAGCCGAGTTCGTCGGCGAGCCGGGCCAGGTCGATCGTGTTGTGCAGTGCGTCGACGCCCGTGAAACCCTCGGAGATCGGCGACTGATCGAGGACTGAGAGAAGCACTTACCCGATGTTAGTGACTGCGCCGCGGCCCACGGGCGCACGCTCATCACCACTGCGCCGGGGCCTAAGCGGCTGCGGGAACACGCGCGGACTCGGCCTCGGACCGTTGGGCCTGTAGCCCGACGAAGTCGCGCTGGCGGATCAGGACAAACGTGAGCACGGCGGCGACGAACGAGACCAGCGCGCCGATCAGGAGCACGACGTTGATCCCGTCGACGAACCCGGCCTTGGCCGCGCCGGCGGCCACCCCGCGCAGGTGCGCGGGCACGGTCGCGATGGCCTGAAGAACGCTGCCGTTGCTAACCGACGCGGCGAGCGCGTGGGCCTGTCCGGCGAGCGGCGTGTTGGCGAGATGCGACACCACCGTGCTATCGGCTTGGCTCGCCAGGATGCTCCCGAGAGCGGCCACGCCGGTAGCGATCCCGACCTGCCGGAAGGTCGAGTTGATCCCCGACGCCATCCCGGCTCGGGCCGGCTCGACCACACCGACGGCGGTCGAGGCCAGCGGAACGTTGACGAGGCCGGCGCCGATCCCGCCGACGATCATCCCAGGCAGCAGATGCGTCCAGTTGTCGCTGGGCGTGATGCCGTGCATGAGCAGCAAGCCGAGGCCGATCAGCACGAAGCCGGGAGCGATCAGCAACCGTGTGGCCACGTGTCCGGTGAGCCGCCCGGCCAAACCCGCGGTGAGGAAGATGCCGCCGGTCATCGGGAGCAGGCGCAGTCCGGTGTCGATCGCCGATGACCCGAGCACGTTCTGCAGGTACAGCACGAGATAGGTGAGCAGCGAGAACAGCGAGGCGGAGATCGACCAGGCCGCGATCAGCCCACCGTTGAAGGTGGGGACGCGGAGCAGGTGGAGATCGAGCATGGGTGCGCTCGATCGCACCTCGACGACCAGGAACAGCCCGATGAGGACGACGGCGGCGGTCAGCGACCCGGCCACGGTCGTCGAGCCCCAACCGTCGGGATGGCTTCGGATCAGCCCGTAGACGAGCGCGGTCAGGCCGAGCGTGAACGTGACGAAGCCGAGCCAGTCCGGACGGCTGGCCACGGGTGCCTTGGACTCCCGCACCTCCCGCAGCGTGACCGCCAGCGCGACGACCCCGATCGGCAGGTTCACGAAAAAGATCCACCGCCACGACAGACCGCTGGTCAACGCGCCGCCCAGCACCGGACCGATGGCCACGGCAACGCCGGTGACGGCGCCGAACACCCCGAATGCCACGCCGCGCTCCTGTGGCGCGAACGCGTCGGCGAGCAGCGCGAGCGAGGTGGCGAACATGATCGCGCCGCCGACGCCCTGGAACGCGCGGGCGAGGGCCAGGAAGGTCGCGTCGGGCGCGACTCCGCACAGCGCGGACCCGACGGTGAAGACAACGATCCCGACCGCGAACACCAGCCGGCGCCCGACGAGGTCTCCCACGGACCCGGCCGTGAGCAGAAAGGCGGCGAGCGTCAGCGCGTAGGCGTCGATCACCCACTGGAGGTCCGCGAGCGTCGCGTGGAAGGCCTGCTGGATGTACGGCAGCGCGACGTTGACGATCGTGATGTCCAGCAACAGCATGAACACGCCGGTGCAGACGGCGAGCAGGGTCCACCACTTGCGCTCCATCGGCTACCTCCTGATCCTCGCGGGACGGTCACCGTAGCATATATACTGAGTGTATGGTCAGTAATTCGCCGGCGTCGCGACCGCCATTGCCCGACGCTCGGGAGTTGAAGGCCGACACCGGGCTGCCAGCGGGCGAGCCGTCTCAGGCGCCGCGCCGCCGCGGGCGACCGTCGGCCGGCGGGCGGGAGGCGATCCTCGAGGCCGCGCTGACGCTGCTGCGCGAGCGCGGCATCGCCAGGGTGACCTCGCGCGAGGTGGCGGCGCTCGCCGGCGTGTCGGAGGCGAGCGTCTTCTACCACTACAAGGACCGCGCCGGGCTGCTCCAGGCCGTGTTCGAGCAGGGCCTTCAGCCACTGAGCGACCTGGCCAAGCGTGGGATGCTGAGCGGTGCCGACCTGCACGACGTGCTGACGAGGCTCGGCACCACGCTCGAGCGGTTCCTTGACCAGGCGCTGCCGGTCATGGCAGCCGCCCAGTCGGACGCCGCGCTGCGCGATTCGCTCGCCGCCTACATGAGCGAGCACGATCTCGGCCCGCACCGCGGGGTGCAGGCGCTGGGCGACTACCTGGCCGCGGAGCAGGCCGCGGGCCGTGTGCGCACCGGCGCCGATCCGCGTGCCGTGGCGATGATGTTCGTGGGCGCGTGCTACACGCGCGCCTCGCAACGCCAGCTGGCGATGCACGCCGTGGAGCTGCCGTCCCTCCAGGACATCGTCGCCGCCACCGAGCAGCTGTTGCGAGGCGCGTAGGGCACCTAGAGGCCGGCCGGCCTCTGGCGTGCGATCCGGGCTTGCGCGCGGATTTATGATCGTGCTGTGCCCGGTTGACGTTAGAACCAAGCGCACCGCGGATACTCGGCTGCCCCTGAGCCCGAGCGGTTGGGTGGCGGTGCGCGTGCACCGCCTCGGTCGTACGTGCGCCTTCGCGTCGTTTAGAGGTCCGCGGTCCGGTCCCGTAGCCTTGCCCTCCGCCCGTGACCGCATCCTGCTTGCCCGACCGCACCGAACCCGCGCGGGTGCGGCTGCGCGCGGGGATCAGGCGTGGGCTGCCGTTCGGCCTCGCCGTGTTCCTGATCGCCGTCTCCTACGGCGTCCTGGCGCGGCCGGTGATGGGCACGGTGGCACCGATCGTGATGTCGATCGTGGTGTTCTCCGGATCGGCGCAGCTCGGGTCGCTGGCCATTCTTGCGGCCGGCGGAGGCGCCGGCGCCGCGATCGTCGCGGGCATCCTGCTGAACGCCCGCTATCTCGCGATGGGCCTCGCCCTCGCGCCCTCGCTGCGCGGGCGCGCACTGTCGCGAGCGGCGTTCGCGATGACGGTAGTGGACGCGTCATGGGCGGCGGCAAGCGCCGGCGACGGCACGTTCGACCCGTGGTACCTGGTCGGTGTGACCGTGGGTGGGTGGGAGCCCCGATCCGGGGTGGGTGTTTGGGACGGTCATCGGGGTGCTGGCCGGGAGCGCGCTCGGCAACCCCGAGAAGTTCGGACTTGACGCGCTGTTCCCGGCCTTCTTCCTCGCGCTCCTGTTCGAGGAGGCGCGCGGGCGGCGCAAGCGGGCTGCCGCCGCCGGTGGCGCCGCTATCGCGTTCGCGCTGACCCCGGTTGCCCCGGTGGGGCTGCCGATCCTGGCCGCGGCCGCGGCGGCCATCGTGGCCTCGAGGATGCGCCCGTGAGCGCCGTGTGGATCACGGTCATCGCGCTCGCGCTGGCTACCGCGGCGCTGAAGCTGGTGGGGCCGCTCGTGCTCGGCGGCCGCGCGTTGCCACCGCGGGCGATGAGCGTGGTCGAGCTACTCGCCGCGGCCCTGCTGGCCGCGCTGGTGATCGTCGAGACGTTCGGCCAGGGTCGGTCGCTGGTTATCGACGCGCGTGTGCCGGGTGTGGCGTTCGCCGCGATCGCGCTGCGGCGAGGGGTGCCGGTGGTCGTCGCCGTGCTGGGTGCGGCGGTGGTGGCGGCGCTGTGGCGCGCGGTGTTCTAGGCCGGGGGGTGCATTTCGCCCGAAATCGCCGCCGTCCGCAACGTTTTCGGGACATAAGCGCCTGCCAGGCGCTTATGTCACCGTGACAGTCGCCGGTGTGCCGCTTTCGTAGGAAATGCACCCCGGAGGGCGCAATAGCCAGGCGGCGGACCGTGCGTCGGACATGGTTGCGCGGGGGGTTATGCGGGCACGATGGCCGGACCGCCGCCGCTGCCCTCGGCCGGGCGCTCCCGCGCGGCCAGCTCGGCGGTGGACCGCTCGCGAGCATCGGCGCCGTCGGCGTGGACGATCAGCACGGGGATCGGGCTGTGGTTGAGCGCGTAGTGGCTGACGCTGCCGAGCAGTGAAGCCGCCAAGGCGCGCCGGCCGCGTGAGCCCATCACGAGCAGGTCGTAGTCGCCGGACTTGACCGCGCGCATCAGAGCGGCCCGGATCGGGCGGCGGCTAATCACGGTGGTCACGGGCACGTCATTGGGGACGCGCGCAACCGCCCGCTGCATGACCTGGACGGCTTCACGCTCGAGCTCGGCCGCGGAGAGGGCGGCGGCGGTGACGGCGATCGAAGAGGCGCACCAGGCCGGCGGCTGATTGACGGCGGTCAGGATCGTGATCCGGCCGTTGCCGACCCGCGCGATGTCGATCGCTTCGTCGAGGGCACGCTGGGCGTGGTCAGAGCAATCGACGCTAACGAGGATGTTTCGGAACATGACCGCTCCCTCCAGAACCTCGAGAAAGATTGGCATGCCAAATATTAGCATTGCAAGTGCGTATAGTGGCAAGGAGAGATGGAGTCAGCCGGGACCTCCGATTTCCTCGCCGGCTTCGATGCGCTGGCCCAGGCTGTACGCCGCGCCCGCGGGGCCAACGGCCGTGCCCGCGCCGCCAATGGCCGTGGGCGCGCCGCCAATGGCCGTGGGCGCGCCGCCAACGGTCGTGCCAGCGGCGCCACCGGCCGTGGGGACGGCGGCGCGCCGGGTGCCAACCGGACCGGGCCGGGTGCCAACGGGGCCGGGCCGGACGCCGGGCTGACTCTCTCCCAGTACGGCCTGCTCGAGTTGCTCGTCGATCGGCAGAGCGCTCGCGTGCAGGAGCTGGCCACGCACGCGGGCATCACGCCGTCAACCGCCACACGCATCCTCGATGCCCTCCAGCGCCGCGGGGTCGTGGAGCGAACCCGATCAGACGAGGATCGGCGCGCGGTGGCGGTCAGCCTGACCGAGGCGGGTCGACAGGTCGTACACGCCGAGCAGGAGTGGCTGCGCGGCCGCCAGCGCACGTTCTACGCCGCCCTCGCGGGGGCTGAGCAGGAGCTCGCCCCCGACCTGCTGTTCCGGCTCGCGGCGCTGATCGACGAGCTCGCTGCTGGGCCGGATCAGGAACCTTAGGGCCGGCTCCGGAGCCTTAAGGCTCACGGATCCGGGCCGTCGATTAACAACACGCTTACATCCCGGACACGGCTGGGCAACTCGCCCCCTCCTCCGCCGTCCATATAACGGACCTCGCATCCAACGGCAACGACAAGGAGCCATTTGCCTATGCGAAGAGTCACGAGGGTTGCAACGGCGGCCGCGGTGGTCGCGGCCGGAGCCATCGGAGGTTCGGCAGCCGCAGTGTCCGCCCACCAAACGAGGGCGGACCACGATCGCTCCGGCGATCAGATAAAGCACGTGCTGCTGATCTCGGTCGACGGCATGCATCAGTCGGACCTTGACTGGTATGTCGCCAACCATCCGGGTTCGGAGCTCGCCCGGCTAGCGACTGGCGGCGCCGAATACACCAACGCGCACACCTCCGATCCGTCGGACTCCGATCCGGGTGGTACCGCGATCGTGACCGGCGGCGACCCCAAGGTCACCGGCATCTACTACGACGACGAGTACAGCCACGGCGTCTTCCCCGCCGGCACCACCAACTGCTCGGGCCCGGTCCCGGGTGGCGACGTGATCTACGACTCGCCGGACGACACCCTCGCCAACGTGCCGGACCTGCTCACGGGCAGCACCAGCAATACGTTCCCGTCGTTCGACGAGGGCGGCTCGATCTACTCGGGTAACGGCGGTTCGACCGGCGCGTTCCCCGGCGATGACACGAACCCGGCCCTGATCATGAACCTGAGTGACCACCCGCAGTCGGGTCTGAACCCGGCGACGTACCCGGTCGACCCGAAGACCTGCAAGCCGATACAGCCGTGGGACTTCCTGGGGGTCAACACGATCTTCCAGGTGATCCACGCCGCCGGCATGCGGACCGCGTACGCGGAGAAGCACGCGATCTACACGTCGTTCAACGGCCCCGGCTCGAACGGCGTGAGCATCGACGACTTCTTCGGGCCGGAGATCGACTCACAGGCGGTCGAGCCGAACGGCACGCCGTATCCGGTCGACGGCGCCTGGACGGCCGACAACGTCGCGACCCAGCAGTACGACGGCTACAAGGTCCAGGCGGTCATCAACTGGATCAACGGCTATGACCACTCCGGCAAGGGGCCGAAGGTCGGCACACCGGCGATCTACGGGATGAACTTCCAGACCGTCTCGACCGCCGAGAAGCTGAAGCACTCGCCGGGAACGGTGATCGGCCACGACGCGTCGGGCAACCTCATCGAGGGCCCATCGCTGCCGGGCGGCTACATGACCGTCAACGGCCAACAGGTGCCGGGCCCGCTGCTCCAGATCGCGCTCGACTACGTCAACAACGCCCTGCAGCAGATGGCCGACACGATCCAGGCCGATCACGAGGCCAACTCGACGGCGATCATCCTGACGGCCAAGCACGGCCAGTCGCCGCTGGACAACAACCAGCTGCAGCGGATCGATGACGGTCCGATCATCTCCGGCGTCAACGCTGCCTGGGCGGCAACGCACCCGAGCAACCAGACGCTCGTGGTGCAGGAGGCCGACGACGACGGGCTGCTGTGGTGGCTGTCGGATCGCTCGCAGGCCGCGGCCGACTTCGTCAAGAACTACCTCTGGGCGCACAGCGCTCCGGCCGTCAACTACGCCGGCCAGACGATCACCGTCCAGCACTCCGGCCTGAAGAGGATCTTCGCCGGTGACGAGTCGGCGCGGTTCTTCGGAGTCGCGAACTCCGACCCGCACCATCCGGACGTGTTCGCGATCGCGCAGGTCGGCACGATCTACACGACGGGCTCGAAGATCGCCGAGCACGGCGGGGACAACGCGGGCGACCGGGACGTGCCGCTCGTCGTTTATGCGCCGGGCACCGTCCGGCCCGGCTCATCGGACCAGTGGGTCGAGACCACGCAGGTGGCGCCCACGGTCCTGCGGTTGCTCGGGCTCAACCCGAACGACCTGCAGGCGGTCCAGCGCGAGGGCACCCAGGTGCTCCCGGGCATCGGGGAGCAGCGCGGCTGGTAGCCCCACGGTAATAGATACTGCCGATCGAGGCTGACGCCTCGATCGGGCTAGCACCCTCTGAATCTGACGGGCGAGCGTGTCGAAACGTGACACGCTCGTCCGTCATAGGGTTGAAAGCCGCCGAGAGCGAGCGGCTAACCAACCTCAGGAGGCGTGATGCCGCAGTACATGCTGTTGATTTACAACCCGGTCGAGAACCCGCTCAGCCCGGAGCAGATGGCCGAAGTGGGACCGAGCTTCGACGCCTACACCCAGGGCCTGCAGGAGGCCGGGGTGCTTGTGGGCGGCGATGCCCTGGAAGGCGTCGAGATCGCCACGACGCTACGCGAGCGCGACGGCGACGTGCAGGTCACCGATGGGCCGTTCGCCGAGACCAAGGAATACCTGGCCGGCTACTACCTGCTCGATTGCCCGGATCTCGACGTCGCCCTGGACCACGCATCGCGCATGCCGAACATCCCGTACGGCTCGGTCGAGGTGCGTCCCGTATGGGACCGGACGGGCCCGCCCCTGAGCTCGCGCGAGGAGCTGCGGGCCCGCGCGTAACGACCGCTGCGGGGGTCGGTAGGGCTGGCCAAGGGGCCAATTCGACCGACCCCCCGCGTGTCGGGTTTAGGCCCCGCGGCCGTTGGCATCGGGCCGGTCACGCGGAACCGTTCACTATGTGAGCGTGACCCTGCCCGAGACCAGCGACGAGCTGGCCCCGATTTTGCCGGTCGGATCGTCCGGCGCCGCGATCGCATCCGTGGGCGTGAGCCTGCCGCAGACCGTGGTTACTAACGCCGAGATTGCCCCGCGCATCGGGGTCACCGACGAGTGGATCGTCCGCCGTACCGGCATTCACTCCCGCCACGTTGCGGACCCGAGCGAGCGGCTCGCCACGCACGCGACGAACGCGGCGACGGCGGCGCTCCGGCGCGCCGGCGTCGCGCCCGCCCAGGTCGACCTCGTGCTCGTGGCCACCACCACGCCCGATGAGGTAATGCCAAACGCCGCACCCCAGGTTGCCCATGAGCTTGGCGCGATGGGTGCCGGCGCGTTCGACATCGGCGCGGCGTGCACCGGCTTCCTATCAGCGCTGGCCGTCGGCACCGGTCAGATCGAAGCTGGCCGAGCGCAGTGCGCGGTGGTGATCGGCGCCGACTTCATGTCGCGGATCACCGATCCCGACGATCGCACAACCGCCGCCGTGTTCGCCGACGGCGCCGGCGCGGTGGTACTGCAGGCGACGACTCAGGAGACTCGCATTGGACCGATCGTGCTCGGCTCGGACGGAGCCGGCGCCGACCACATCATCGTCCCGCGCGCCGAGGGGACGATCCGCATGCGCGGCCACGAGACCTTCCGCGAGGCGGTCGCCCGGCTTTCGCTGGCCACCATGCAGGCGGTCCGCGCGGCCGGCGCGCGCCTGGACGACATCGACCTGTTCGTCTACCACCAGGCCAACGGCCGGATCCTCAGCGCCGTCGGCGAGCGACTCGATCTGCCCTCCGACCGCGTCGTCGACTGCATCTCGCAGTACGGCAACACGTCGGCGGCGACGCTGCCGCTCGCGCTTGCGCACGTGGAGGAAGCCGGGCGCCTGGAGCCGGGTCAGCTGGTCCTGCTCGGCGCGTTCGGCTCCGGCTTCACTTGGGGCGCCACCGTCATTAATTGGGGCCCGCCCACTTCGCCCACCCCGGCGATTCCGGCATGAGCCGCCGCGTCCTCATCACCGGCGTCGGCGCGGTGACGCCGCTCGGCGTGGGTGCCCGCGAGCTCTACGAGGGCTGGATCGCCCGCCGTACCGGCATCGAGGACGGCCTCGGCGCCTGCGACGAGTTCGACCCGGCCGAGTTCATGAGCGTCAAGGAGGCGCGCCGTTCGGATCGTTTCGCTCAGCTTGCGGTCGCAGCCGGCGCCCAGGCGGTGGCGGACGCCGGGTGGGACGCCGAGGCGCCGCCCGCCGATCCGGCCGAGGTCGGCTGCGTGATCGGCTCGGGCATCGGCGGGATGGCCACCTTCGAAGCACAGTGCGACACACTGCGCGAGCGCGGCCCGGAACGGGTCTCGGCGCTCGCCATTCCGCTGATCATGGGGAACGCCGCGGCCGGTCTGGTGGCCATGCGCCACCGGCTCCAGGGCCCCGCGTTCGGGGTGATGTCCGCCTGCGCGTCGGGGGCGCACGCGATCGGCGAGGCGGCGCGGATGATCAGAACTGGAGAGGCACAGGCCGTCGTGGCGGGTGGGGCGGAGGCGACGCTTACCCCGCTCGCGAAGGCCGCCTTCGCCAAGATGGAGGCCACCTCGCCGACCGGCATCTCGCGCCCGTTCGACGCGCGGCGCGACGGGTTCGTGATGGGCGAGGGAGCCGGCGTACTCGTGCTCGAATCCGAGGAGCTGGCCCAGGAGCGCGGAGCGCGCGTGCTCGGCGAGGTCCTCGGTTACGCGGCTACCGCCGACGCCCACCACCTGACCGCCCCCGAGCCGACGGGCCGCCCGGCGGCCACGGCGATAACCCGCGCGCTGCGGGACGCCGGCCTCACGCCCGAGGACGTCAGTTACATCAACGCCCACGGCACCTCGACGCCGCTCAACGACCGCTCCGAAACCGAGGCGATCAAGCTCGCGCTGGGCGAGCGCGCCTACGACGTTCCGGTGTCCTCGACCAAGTCCGCGATCGGCCACCTGCTCGGGGCCGCCGGCGCGGTCGAGGCGATCGCCACCGTGTTCGCGCTGTCCGAGCGGATCGCACCCCCCACGCTGGGCTACGAGGAGCCGGACGAAGGCCTCGACCTCGACTACGTGCCCGACGGACCGCGGCCCCTGGTCGTGAACGGAAACGGACACGGACGCGCGATTGCGCTCTCGAACTCGTTCGGGTTCGGCGGCCACAACGCCGTGCTTTGCCTGGGAGCGCCCGCGTGAGCGCCACCGTCGTTTCTCCGAATGCGCGACCGGAGACCGCGCCGGAATCCCGGCTCGACGCGCTCGGCCGGCTCGAGACCCTGTGCGATCCGGGCTCGCTCGAGCTCATCCGCACCGATGTCCTCTCGCCGGCGATGGGCGACAAGGTCCGCCCGGGCGACGGCGTGCTTGGCGGCGCCGGCCTGATCGACGGTCACCCGGTGTTCTGCTACGCCCAGGACCCGACGTTCGCCGGTGGCTCGCTGGGCGAGCAGCACGCGAACACGATCGTGCGCGTGCTCGAGCTGGCCGACAAGGCGCGCTCGCCGGTAGTGGGGTTCATCTCCTCCGGTGGCGCCCGGATGCAGGAGGGCGTCGCCGCGCTCGGCGGCTATGGCCGCATCTTCCACCGCATCGTGAAGCTGTCCGGACGTGTGCCGCAGGTGTCGATCGTCACCGGCTCCTCGGCCGGCGGCGGCGCCTACTCGCCGGCGCTGACCGACTGGGTCGTGATGAGCGAGCAGTCGAGCATGTTTTTGACCGGGCCCGGCATCGTGCGCGAGGCGCTCGGCGAGGACGTTACCGCCGAGCAGCTCGGAGGCACACGCGTCCACGAACGCAACGGCGTCTGTCACTTCGTCACGCCTACGGATGCGAATGCCGCCTACTTGGCGCGCGAGCTCCTCGGGTATCTCCCGCGCCACCGCGGTGCCGCGCCGCCGGTCGTTCCGGTCCGCGAGCCGCTGGGCTACGACCCGTCCGACCCGGTCCCCGCCGACCCGCGCTGCGTGTACGACGTGCGCGAGGTGATCCGCGCTGTGGTCGACGGCGGCGAGTTGCTCGAGGTGTCGGCAGGGTGGGCGCGCAACCTGGTTACCGGCTTTGCGCGGATCGACGGGCGCACCGTCGGCGTGGTGGCCAACCAGCCCCACTACCTGGGCGGGATCATCGACGCCGACGCCGCCCAGAAGGGGGCTCGCTTCGTCTCCAAGTGCGACGCGTTCGGAATCCCGCTCCTCGTATTGGTTGACACGCCCGGCTACATGCCTGGGACCAAGCAGGAATCGGCCGGCGTGATCCGCTTCGGGGCGGACTTCGTCCACGCGTTCGCCGCCGCCGAGGTGCCGCGCGTGACGCTGATCCTGCGCAAGGCATTCGGCGGCGCCTACATCACGATGAACTCCAAGGACCTGGGCGCCGACTACGTGTTCGCCTGGCCCGACGCGCAGATCGGCGTGATGGCCGCCTCCTCCGCGGTGGGGATCATCCACCGCCGTGAGCTCGCCGCCGCCGAAGACCCGGCCGCCGCGCGCGAGGAGCTGGCCCGGAGCTACGCCCAGACCAAGCTGTGCCCGCGCAACGCCGCCGCCACCGGCTACGTCGACGAGCTGATCGCCCCGGCCGACACGCGCAAGCGCATGGTGTGGGCGTTCGGGTCGCTCGCGGGGAGCGTGGCATGACGCGCGCGGATGGTGCGGTCCTGCTCACCGGTGCCACCGGGTTCGTCGGGATGGAGCTGCTGGCGCGCTACCTCGAGCGCACCGACCGGCCGGTCGTCGTCATCGTCCGCGCCGAGAGCGACGAGGCGGCCCGCGGGCGCCTGGAGGCCGTGATGGCGAATCTGTTCGGCCATCGGGCGGGTCGCTACAGCGGAAGGGTGCGTGCCGTCGCCGGCGAGCTCACCGCGCCGCGTCTCGGCCTCGACCAGGGCCGGTGGGAGCGGCTGGCGGGCGAGGTGACCGCGATTGTCCACGGCGCCGCCTCGGTGTCGTTCACGCTGCCGCTCGAGAAGGCCCGCGCGGTCAACGTCGAGGGCACCCGTCGGATGCTCGACCTGGCCGCACGCGGCCGCGAGCTTGGCGTGCTCGAACGCTACGCCCACATCTCGACCGCGTACGTCGCCGGAACGCATGCCGGCCGGTTCTGTGAGGGCGACCTCGACCTCGGCCAGGCCTTTAACAACTCCTACGAGCGCTCGAAGTTCGAGGCCGAGCAGCTGGTCCGCGCCCGGGGAGGGCGGGACCAGATCCCGTTCACAATCCTCAGACCGAGCATCGTGGTGGGCGATCGCCACAGCGGCTGGACGTCAGCCTTCAACGTCCTCTACTGGCCGCTGCGGGCGCTCGCACGGGGACTGTTCCAGGCCGTCCCGGCGAGCCCATCGGCGCCCGTGGACGTCGTCTCGATCGACTACGTGGCGGACGCGATTCACGAGCTCTGCGAGCGGCCCGGCGACTCCGGTCAGACCTACCACCTGACCGCCGGCTCGAACGCGAGCACGATGGGCGAGATCGTCAGCATCGCCAGCGGCTACTTCCACCGCCCTGGGCCCGATCTCGTCACCCCGGCCGAGTTCGCCTCGTTGGCGGCGAATGGGATGGCCATGTCCGCGCTGGAGGAGGGCAGTGCGTACTTCCCGTACTTCTCGGTGGCGGCGACATTCGACGACGCGTTCACGCGGGAGCGGCTCGAGCCGGCTGGGATCCGCGCCTCGCCCTTGGGCGAATACCTCGGTCGGCTGCTCGACTTCGCCACCCGCGCCCGGTGGGGCAAGCGCCCGATCGCCCGGGCCGAGACACGGGCCGCGTTTTAGGGGCCGCCTTCGGCGGCGTCCGTGGGGCCGGGAGGCCTCATCCGGCTGAGCCGCTGCCGGGTTGAGCCGGCCGGTCAATCGTTGGAGGGGGCAATTTCCAGCATCCCGTGCGGCTTCTCGCGCTGGTGCAGGATGTTGCCCCGTGGCGAGGCAGAATCCTGCACCGGCGCTGGCTGCGTGCGCTAATGCTGGAATTTGCCCGGTCGCGCGGCACGGTGCGGTCGCGCGGCAGGGTGCGGTTGGCGTCCGCGCGGCAGCGGGCGATCACTGGCCGGACGGAGATTAAGTCCCCGCCCACCCTCCACGGACGTCGAGCGAAGCGAGACCCCTCCCCCACCCGGGGGGTTGAACCGCCTTGCCTGTTGCAGGCGGTCCGGACCGCGAGCATCCTCGACTCAGTGGTCCTGCTAGCCGACACGGCCAGGTTCCGGACCGACGACCCGGATGCGCTTGTCCGCGCCTCCCTCGCGTGTCCGATGTGCTTGCGTAGCGACGATCTCGAGTGGCACGCTGCCCTCGACGGATACGATCCGTCGGTGGAATGCAGATGCCCACGGTGCGAGGAGTCCTGGCGGGTGTACCTGGAGCCGCAGCAGGCGCTGCGCCTCTCGTTCATGGGCGCGGACTGAGCTGCCTGGCAACGAGGCTATGACCACGACCGCGAGGTCGCAAGTAGGTGTGGACGCGCTCGAGCTGTTCGTCGAGGTCCTGTCGCAGTCCGAGGACGGCCCGGCCGCATCGGACGAGTTGTTCTACGACCGGCTGTGCGAGGCGGTGTGCCGGCTCGGCCACATGCGCCGGGCGCTGATCTTCCGCTACGACAACGGGCGGCGGCGGGTGCGTGCGGCGGGGACGTACGGCTTGAACCTCGAACAGTTCGCCGACGCGCACGTGACCGTCGAGTCGGCGCCGATCGCCGCCCAGTCTCTGCGCGAGGACCGCGTGATCGAGATCGCGGGCGAGATGACCGGCCAGTTCCCCACCGAGTACATCAGCCTGTTTCCCGAGCCGGTCCGGCTCGTGTGCGCGCCGATGGCGGCAGCGGGTCGCGCCTTGGGCGTGATCTTGGCCGACCGGCTGTTGTCGGAGCCGCCGCTCGATGACGCCGAGCGGCACCTGCTGTGGACGCTCGGCAAGGCAGCGGCGCTGGCTTCGGTAGCGCGCACAGTCGCCACCCAGGGGGAAAGGGCGCGGCAGCTCGAGCATCGGATCGACCTGGCCCGCGAGATCCACGAGGGCGTGATCCAGCGCCTGTTCGGGATCTCGATGGCGCTGGACGGCGAGGGCGACCTGCCCGCCGAAGCGCGGCAGCGCTGCGCGGTCGAGGCCCAGGAGGCGCTGTCGGACCTGCGGACGGCGCTCCAGCGCCCGCTCGGGCGCGCGCCGCGGTCGACCCAGACGACGTTCGTGGCCGAGGTCGAGCGCCTTGCCCGCGAGCACCCCGACCTCGGGGTGACGCTCGAGTCCGGCGACGAGGGCGACGTCCCGTCGGCGCTCGAGCCGCTCGCGCAGTCGGTCCTCGCCGAGGCCGTGCGTAACGCCCACAAGCACGCGGACCCCAACCGAGTCAGCGTCCGGATCGGCCGCACCGACGGCGCACTCGTGCTCGAGGTGGCCAACGACGGGGTGACCGGGGCGCGGCATCGCGCGGGCATGGGCCTGCGGCTGGCGGCGCTCGAGGCGCTCCAGAGCGGGGGCGTGGTCGAGTTCGGCGAGCGCGAGCCGGGAACCTGGCAGGTCAGGCTGGTGGTGCCGGTTGACCAGTGAGGCGACCATGCGAAGCCCCGAGCGCCTGAGCGTGCTCGTGGTGGACGATCACGACGTTGTCCACTGGGGGATCCGTCTGATGCTCACCCAGCAGCCCTGGGTCGACCGCTGCCTGAGCGCGCACTCGGGTGTGGAGGCCATCGAGCTGGCGGTCCGGTATCGCCCGCACGTGGCGCTCGTCGACCTGTTCATCGGCGAGGAGTCGGGGGCCGAGATCTGCGAGAAGCTGCGCGAGTCCCAGCCGATGACCCGGGTGCTCCTGTTCTCGGGCGCGGGCGAGATCTCCCCTCCGGCCGCCCGGGCCGCCGGCGCGTCCGGGTTCGCCTACAAGGATTGGCCGGCGCGCAAGATCGCCAGCGCCGTGCGCATGGTCGGCCTGGGCAAGATGGTGTTCGACCACCAGGAGTCTCCATCGGCCCTCGGGCTGTCAGAGCGCGAACGCGACGTCTTGAATCTGATGGCCTCGGGGGCGACCAACCCGGAGATCGCCGAGAAGCTGCATCTGTCCAAGCACACGGTCAAGGAGCACACCAGCGCGGTGTACCGCAAGCTGGGCGTTCGTAACCGGACCGAGGCCGTGCAGCGGGGACAGCGCCTGGGCCTCCTGGCGTAGTCTCAGTATCTGGATGAATTTTGATTGGACGACTGCCTGGAGGTCGCAAGCGACCTCCAGGGTGTGGAGGTCCCGCTGGACGCGGCGCTGAGTGAGATCGCGCGCTTCCTGGCCGCGCGGGCGCCGTTCGACGCGCTCGGCCCCGAGGAGCTCGGAGAGCTGGCCGCGCAGACCGAGATCGAGTTCTTCCTGGCCGGTGCCGCGATCCTCACCGAGGACGGCGGGCCGGTGACGTCCCTGCGCGTAATCCATTCGGGGGCGGTCGACATCGTCCACGACGGCCGCATGCTGGATCTGCTGGGCGTGGGCGACACATTCGGCCACGCCGCGATGCTGTCGGGGCTGCCGCCCGGCTTCGAGGCACGCGCCGCCGAGGACACGCTGTGTTACCGGATCCCCGTTACCGTGGCGCGTCCGCTGTTGGATCGGGTCAAACAGCGCGAGCTCGAGGTGGGCGTGGGAGCGCCGAGCCACCAGGCCGTCGTGCGGCTGATCCGGTCAGCCACGGTGCTGTGCCAGCCGATGGAACGGATCCGCGAGGTCGCCCGGCGGATGACCGAATCCGGCGCCACCTCGGCGATCGTCGACCTGCGCACCCAAGGCTTCGGGATCGTCACCGACCGCGACATCCGGACCAAGATCGTCGGCGCCGGCCTGCCGCTGAGCGCGCCGGTGGCGACCGTGATGACCACACCGGTGTTCACCGTGCCGCCCGAACGGCCCGGAGGCGAGGTGCTGTTCGAGCTGCTCGAGCGCGGCATCCGCCACGCCCCGGTGGTGGGCGAGGACGGGCAGCTGATCGGCGTGATCGACGACGCCGACCTGTTCGCGGCCCAGTCGCGTTCGTGGTTCGGGGTGCGACGGTCGATCTCGCGGGCTGCGACCGTCGATGACCTGGCCGTGGTGGCGACGCGGCTCACGGGCGTGGTGGCCGACCTGCATGCCGCACGGCTGCGCGCGCTCGAGGTCGTGCGCGTGCTCTCGGCACTGATGGACGCCCTGACCACGCGGGCGCTCGAGCTGGTCGGGCCGGCGCCGGCCCCGGAGGGGATCGTTTGGGTGGCCGTCGGCAGCCAGGCGCGGCGGGAGCTCACCCCGGTGTCGATTCCGCGGGGGGCGGTGGTGGCGAGCGGTCCGGTGCCGCCGGAGTGGGCGGGGTCGGTCGCGTCGGCGCTGGCGGCGTGCGGCTTCCCGGACCGCGAGGTGGTGGCGCGGACGGCGGCCGAGTGGTCGTCGTCGGTGCATGGTTCATCTGATGAGCTCGGGCTGTCGGTGCTGGTCGAGCGCCGGGCGCTCTGGGGGACGCCGGTCGATCCGCTCCCCGCGGTCTCGGACCGCGTTCGTGACGGGGTTGTCGAGGCGTTGCTGACGCGGGCCCGGACGGCCGTGCCGCCGACCGGCTTCGACGGCGACGAGGTGCTCGAGGCCGATGGCTCGCGGAGCGACCGGCTCGACATCCGCCGCGCCGCGATCGCGCCGATCGTCGAACTGGCCCGATGGGGGTCGGCGGTTGCGGCGGTGGTCGAGGGGTCGACGCCCGAGCGCCTACGCGCGGCGGCTGCCGCCGGCGCGTTGCGCGACGAGGACGCGCGGACGCTGTCAGACGCGTTCGAGCTCGGGCTCGAGCTGCGCGTCGCCCACCACATGGAGCAGCTGGCCGAAGGTGGGGCGCCGGACGACCGGATCGACTGCGCCCGGATCAGCCCGCTGATGCGCGACCACTTGCGCGACGTGTTCCGCGCGGTGGCTTCGGTCCAGCGGGGTCTGCGCGGGTGAGGCTAACTGCGTGAGGCTGCGGCGGGCGGCTCAAGGAACCGCAGCTGCCGCGTTCGACGCGGCTCCCCGGCCGGCCGACGCCGCGGGCTGGCGGGAGGTGCCGTGGTGCGCGGTCGACCTCGAGATGACCGGTCTCAATCCGCGCACCGACGAGATCGTGGCCATCGGCGCGGTCCCGATTTCCGATGGGCGCGTGATTCTCGGAGGGGGGATGTACACGCTGGTGCGGGCGGCCAAGCGCTCCCAGGTCGGCGCCGTGCTCGTCCACAAGCTCCGGCTGGCCGACGTGGCCGACGCCCCCACGCTCGACGAAGCCCTCGATCTGCTGTTCGAGGCTCTGGCCGGTCGCGTGCCGGTGTTCCACACGGCGGCGATCGAGACGGCCTTCCTCGGGCGCCAGTTCACCCGCCGGCACGTGCGACTGCCGCCGGCGGCGGACACGGAGGTGCTGGGACGGGCTTGGCTGCGCCACCGCGACGGCTCCGAAGGCGCGTACCCACGAGGGATCGCCCTGGGTCGGCTGGCGGAGACGCTGGGTCAGCCGGCGGAAGCGCCCCACCATGCGCTTGGGGATGCGCTGACCACCGCCCAGGTGTTCATCGCGCTGGCCAGCCTGCTCGACACGGTGGCGCCGCAGACGGTCGGCTCGCTGCTTCGCGCCGGGGCGGCCGGTGGCGCGGGCGCGCGGGCCACCGGAGGGGCGCGGCGGCTCGGCCCGGGGTGATCGATCCTGCGCTCGCGAGTAGAACGTTCTATCTAGTGGGCTGGGTCATAAGTGTGGACTCGGCGCCGTGGCGTGGCCGAGGCCGCGCTCGTGACCCATATACGTGCCTGAATCCGGATTCACCGGAGGCGTGGGGTCGAGATCGCAGATATGACCCACGTGGCACCGGAAGACGCTTAGGGTTGGCGGCGTGATCGTCTGCGAGTCGTTCGTGGTCGCGGATTGGACCGATCCCGGCACCCATCCCGGACGCCCGATCGCCGGCTTGCACCTGCACCGCTCAGACGATGAGGCGTGGTTTGTGCTGACGGGGCGCCTCGGGTTCCAGGTCGGCGACGAACAACGCGAGGTGGCCGCCGGCGAGTCGATCCTCGTCCCGCGCAGCACGCCCCACTCGTTCTGGAACGCGGTCTCCGAGCCGACGCGCTACCTGCTGGTCATGACGCCGCGGCTACACCACTTGATCGAGGTGCTCCACGCCGGCGACCGCGACGACTTCGCTCGGATCTTCGAGGAGCACGACTCCGAGCTGCTCACCTGAGTCACGCCGCCGCGTACTGCCCCATCCCGTGCTCGAGGAGGTCATAGGCCGCGTCGGCCTGCGTGAGCATGTCGGCCACGACCGTCGCGGAGTCCTCGTCGGCCGTAAGCCGCTCCAGCCCGCAGACGAGCATGGCCATGTTGACGCCGCACAGCGCTCGTGCGAGCGCGTGGCAGATCGGGTCGTCGGGCGACCGGCCCCATTCCCGCGCCAGCTCCGTGCCGACGTCATCGGCCTGGCGCGCGAACGACGCCTCGGCATAGTCGCGCAGCGCCGGGCTCGCCTGCACGATCTCCCAGAAGCCATGGGTCTCGCCCCCTTCGCCCAGGATCCGGCCGAATCGTTCCCAGAAGCCGCGCGTGTGAGCGCGGAACGCCGCCACCAGCGAAGCGCCGTCGGAGCGACCGTGGACGAGCGCCAGCAGCGCCGCCGCGATCTCGTCCTCGCGGTCGAACAGCATCTGCTCCTTGGTCGGAAAGTAGTTGAAGACCGTCTGCCGCGAGACATTGGCGGCGCGAGCGACGTCATCGATGGTCACCGCGGCGAAGCCGCGCTGGCCGCCTGGGCCTACCGTCGGGATACCAACCGGGTATAGCCAGGGCGCCTGCGACGCATAGGGTATGTCGCCATGAGCTCCTATCGGCCACGCTTCCAACCTCCGGACGCCAGCATCGCGCCCCGCTACACCGGCGTCCGCACCTTCGCCCGCCTTCCGCATATCGCGCTGCCCCACGACGGGGTCGACGCGGCGGTAATCGGGGTCCCGTTCGACACCGCGACAAGCTTTCGCTCGGGCGCGCGGTTCGGGCCCGAGGCGATCCGTTCCGCCTCGGCGTTGCTGCGCCCCTACCACCCGGCGCTCAACGTCGACGTGTTCGCCACCCTCGGCGTGGTCGACGGCGGCGATGTGGAGGTGACGCCCGGCAACGCGCTGCGTACTACCGAGCAGATCGACGCGGCGCTCCAGCCCGTCCTGCGCGCCGGGACGGTCCCCCTGGTTATCGGAGGCGACCACTCGATCGTCCTCGGCGAGCTGCGCGCGCAGGCGGCCGTACACGGCCCCGTCGGCCTTGTGCTGCTCGACGCGCACGCCGACACTTGGGATCAGTACTACGGCGAGCGCTACTTCCACGGCACGCCGTTCCGGCGGGCGGTCGAGGAGGGGTTGCTCGATCCGTCCCGATCGATCCTGGCCGGCATGCGCGGGCCGCTGTACGGGGCGGCCGACGTCGACGTGCCGCTCGAGCTCGGCTTTGAGGTGATCCCGGGTTCAGAGCTCGTCACACTCAGTCCGGAGGCCTACGGGGAGCGGGTGCGAGCGAGGATCGGCGAGGGGCCGGTGTATATGTCGTTCGACATCGACGTGCTCGACCCGGCCTCGGCGCCGGGCACCGGCACGCCCGAGGTGGCCGGCCTCCAGCCGCGCGAGGCGCTGGCCTTCCTACGCGCGCTGGCCGGAATTCTCGTTCACCGGGTTCGACCTGGTCGAGGTCGCGCCCGCCTACGACAGCCCAGGCCAGATCACCGCGCTGAACGCGGCCGCGATCGTCTACGACCAGCTTGCGCTGCTTGCGGTGGCGCGCGCGCGCCACCGCAACTAGACCATCAGAACAGCTGGAGGTAGCGGTCGAGCTCCCACTGCGTGATCTGCTCGTGCGCCGCTCGCCACTCCTTGCGCTTGACCTTCGCGAAGTAATCGACGTAGTCCCCATCGCGGACCTTGCCCAGTCCGGCGCGCAGCACGTCGCATTTCTCGAGCTCGCGCACCGCGTCGAGCAGGTTGGCCGGGAGCAGCTCGATGCCCAACTCCTCGCGCTCGGCGTCGCCCAGCTCATACAGGTTGGCCGAGTTCGGGTCGCCAGGGTCGAGCCCGCGCTCGATCCCGTCCAGTCCGGCCGACAGCATCGCGGTCGCGCCCAGGTACGGGTTGCACGAGCCGTCGACGGTGCGGTCCTCGATCCGTCCCGGAGCCGGAATGCGCAGCATCTGCGTGCGGTTGTTGTAGCCGTAGCTGACGTACGCCGGCGCCCAGGTCGCCCCGCTCGTCGGTGCGCCCACGACCAGGCGCTTGTAGGAATTCACCGTCGGCGCTGTGACCGCGATGTACGCCTTGGCGTGGGTCTTCAGCCCACCGATGAACTGGTAGGCGACCTCGGAGAGGCCGAGCCCGCGGGGATCCTCATCGACGTCGCGCTCGAACACGTTCTCGCCGTCATGCCACAGGCTGAAGTGGAAGTGGCACCCGTTGCCGGTCAGGTGTGCGAACGGCTTGGGCATGAACGTGGCGATCAGCCCCCGCTGCTGGGCGAGCGTCTCGACCATATAGCGGAAGAACACCGCCCGGTCGCACGTGGTCAGAACGTCGGCGAACTGAAAATTCTGCTCGAACTGCCCATTGGCGTCCTCGTGGTCGGTCGCGTAGTTGTCCCAGCCGAGGCCAGTGACCGACTGCGAGACCTGGGAGACGAAGTCGAGGTTGCGCGTCAGCGCTCGCATGTCGTAGCAGGGCAGCTCGAGCGTGTCCTGCTTGTCGGCGACCTCGATGCCCCCGTCCTCGGTTCGACGAACGAGGAAGTACTCGAGCTCGGCTCCCATCATCGGCTCGTAGCCGAGCGCCTGTGCCCGGGCGAGGGCGTTCCGAAGGATCGTGCGCGGGCAGTACGGCCACGGCTCGCCCTCGACCGTGATATCGCAGGCGAACCTGGCCACGTTCTGCTGCCAGGGCAGGATCGTGAGCGTCGTCGGGTCCGGCATGGCGATCATGTCGGGGTCGTGCGGGCCCTGTCCGACGTCGCCCGCCGCGAACCCAGCGAACCCGGCGCCCTCGGTTAGCAGGTCGTCAATGTGGTGGGCCGGCACGAGCTTCGCGCTCGGCTTCCCGTGCATGTCGACGAACTGGGCGAACAGAAATTCGATGTGTTTGTCGCGGATGATGCGTTTGACGTCGTCCGCGTCCCGCGGCTGCGGCGCGATTTCGTCGAGATGCTCGGTAGAGATAGCCATATGCGATGTATAACCGGCTGTGACGGCTGGCGGTAGTGGCGCTGTCCACCGGTTGGTGGGGGCTACCATGTGCGCTTCGCACATATGGCAACCACGTCTGACGCTCGCGGCCTTCGCGAAGAGAACCGCACCCTCTACCGGGTCATCAACCTCGTCGCCTCATCGATCGAGCTCGGCCCGATGCTCCAGGGAATCGTGGACCTGGCGACCGAGGCCACGGACTGCCACGCCTGCTTCATCTATCTCGTCGAAGACAGCCTGCTGACGATCCGCGCCGCCTCCCCGGTGTACGCCTCAGCGGTCGGAGAGGTCCAGATGCGGCTCGATGAGGGGCTCGCCGGGTGGGTGGCGCGCCACGGCACGCCCGAGTTCATCCGCGAGAAGGCGATGGCCGATCCGCGGATGAAGTACGTGCCGCTCCTCGAGGAGGAGCGCTTCCAGTCGATGGTGGCCGTGCCCATCCTCTCGCGGGCGAGCGACTCGATCGGCGTGATCGTGCTGCACACCGAGGCGCCGCGCGAGTTCACCGAGGACACGCTCAAGCTCCTGGTCCACATCGCCTCGCTGGTGTCGGGCGCGATCGAGAACGCACAGCTCTACGACCAGCAGCGGCGCCGGGTGGATGCCCTGACGAAGCTCTCGGGGTTGGCGCAGGAGGTTGCGGCCGCCAACGACGCGGCCGAGATCGGGCGTGCGGTGACCCGCGGTGCGCGCGTGTTGCTCGACGCCGAGGTGTGCCAGGTCTACCGCCTCGGCCGCGAGGGCATCGCGCTCCAGCTGCTGTCCTCGTCTCCGGACTCGGCGCCCGAGCCGGAGGTGCTATCGACGCCCGAGTTGCTGCTTGCCGCATTCGACGCCGGTGCCTCGCGGCCGCCGGCGCGGACGCTGTGGCCGCAGCTCGATGTAGCGGACCTGCTGGTCACGCCGCTGGTGTCGGGCGGCGAGCGGATGGGACTGCTGTGCGCGGGCGCCTCGCCACGCCGTCCGTTCAGCGACGAGGAGACTGAGATGGCGCGCGCGATCGCCCACCTTGCCGCGGTCGCGATCAAGCGCGCCGAACTGATCGAGGGTCTCACCAACGCCAACATCGTCAAGGATCTGTTCGAGGCGCTGGCGGCGGGCGCGACGACGTTCGCCGTCGCCAAGGCCACCGAGGTTCGCTGCGACTTGACGAAGCCGTACGTGATGCTTTGCGCCGTGCCCACGGATGGCCGCGACCAGGGCTCGGGCAGGTGGCGGGCGACCGCGCAGGCGCTCGGCCAAGGGTTCGCGGAGCTGGCCGCGAGTAACGCGGTCGAGGCCGGACCCGGACCGGTCCGCGCGTTGCTGGCCCTTGACGCGCGGACCTCGCGCAAGCTCGACGAGGTGCTTCGCCTCTGCCGCGAGCTTGGCCAGCAGTCCGACGCAGCGATTGGGATCAGCGAGCTGCACTCCGCCCCGCGCGACGCGGCCCGTGCCTACCGGGAGGCGGTCGACGCGGCCAAGATCGGCGCCGCGCTGCTCGCGGCCGGTGGCGCGGTTGCCTACTCAGAGGTCGGCGCGTATCGGTATCTGGTGCACATCGGGGCGGAGGACGCGCCGCACGACCGGATGCGGGCCGCCGTCGATTGCCTGATCGAGTACGACCGCAAGCGGCGGACCGCTCTGCTGGACACGCTGGAGCGGTATCTGACCGAGCGGCGCAGCGTGATCGAAAGCGCCCGCGCCCTGTTCATCCATCCCAACACGCTGCGCCAGCGCCTGGGACGGATCGAGGAGCTGACCGGTCTCAGTCTCGACCAGGACGACCTGCTGTCGCTCGAGCTCGCGATCAAGCTGGCGCGCCTGCACGGCCGCCCCTGAGCCACGCGGGGTTCGAACACCCCGCGCGGCCGGAGGGAGCTGCGCCCAGTTAGATGGGGATCATCGCGCCGACCGTGGCCGTGCGCTCGACAGGGAGCCGGAAAGCATCGATCGGGCTCGCTGAGTTACGGGCCATCAGCATGAACAACAGCTTGCGCCAGCGGCTCATGCCGGGGGCGCTGGTCGGCGTGATCGTGATTCGAGAGACGAAATAGGAGGCATGCTCGAGGTCGAGGTTGCGCTCGAGCAGCCCGCGTTTGCGCGCCAGCGCCAATGCCGCGGGAACATCCGTGGTGTCGTGGTACCCGGCGCGCAGCGTGATGTGCCTGATCTTGAACAGGCCACTCCCGAGCGTCTCGGCGACCAGTTTCTGGTCCGCGTCGACGTGCGGCACGCTGACCGGCTCCACAGACACGATCAAGACCTTGTCGTGGAAGATCCCGTGATGCTCGACGTCGGCCTTGAGCGCGAGCGGCGTCGTGTCCTTGCTCGGGTTGAGGTAGATCGCGACGGTGCGGCAGCGATGGATCGGAGGGTCGCTCATCCGGACCTGATAGAGGAAGTCGTCGAGCGGGCCTTCCTCCTTGGTGCGGTTGCGGGTGACGATCTCGCGCCCCTTGCGCCAGGTGACCATCAGGATCGCGGTGATCAGACCCAGGGTGAGCGGGATCCACGCGCCGTGGCTGACCTTGCTCACGTTTGACGTGAAGAACGACAGCTCCAGGGTCAGGAACACCACCCCGATGAGCGCCAGCTTCCACTTGGCCATGTGCCAGATCGCGTGGGCGACGGCCAGGAACAGGATCGTGTCGAGCACGAACGTTCCGGTCACCGCGACACCGTAGATGTTGGCCAGCGCGCCTGAGCTCTGGAAGATCAGGATCAGGGCGATCACCCCGATGGCCAGCGTGAAATTGATCAGCGGCACGTAGATCTGGCCCTCGAGCTCTGATGTGTGCTTGATCTTCAGGCGCGGCAGGAACCCGAGCTGTACGGCTTGGCGCGCGATCGAGAACGACCCGGTGATCGCCGCCTGCGAGGCGATGATCGTCGCGATCGTCGCCAGGAACACCATCACGATCCGGCCGCCGGCAGGTACCAGCAGGTAGAACGGATTGCTGATCGAGTGGGGGTGGGCGAGGATCAGCGCGCTCTGGCCGAGGTAGCAAAGCAGCACGGCGGGAAAGACCACGGCGAACCACGTCCTTCGGATCGGGCTGGCGCCGAAGTGGCCGCGATCGGCGTACAGGGCCTCGGCACCGGTCAACGCCAGCACCACGCCACCGAGCGTGAAGAAGGCCGCAACACCGTGATCGATCATGAAGCGGGCGGCCCAGGTCGGAGACAGGGATTCGAGCACGGCGGGATGAGCCACGACCTCGCGGCCGCCGAGCACCGCGATGACCGAGAACCAGAGCAGCATCAACGGCCCGAACAGCCATCCGACGGCGCCCGTCCCGCGGCGCTGCAGCGCGAACAGCCCGACGAGGATCGCGATCGAGATGGGGACGACGAGGTGGGCGAGGCCTGGTGAGTCGACCTTCAGACCCTCGACCGCGGACGTGACCGAAATCGCCGGCGTGACCATACCGTCGCCGAAGAACAGGCCGGCACCGAAGATGCCGAGCGTCACGAGCAGCATGGTGCGGCCCACCCGGCGCCGTTGGATGAGCGCAGCGAGGGCCATACCGCCGCCGTCCCCGCGGTTGTGCGCGCGCATCAAGAACCCCGCGTACTTAATCGACACGATGATCGTCAGGGACCAGAAGATCAGCGACGTGACGCCGTAGACCCCGGCCACCGTGGCACGGGCGGCGTCCGCGTGCTGGGTGAAGATCACCTGCTCGGTGTAGAGCGGGCTAGTGCCGAGATCGCCGAAAACGACGCCGAGGGCTCCCAGCGCCAGCACGATCTTGGTGGCGTGAGCGACGACATCGCGGTCGTCGTCGTCCGCCGCGATCGGAACCTTGCCATTGCGCTCGATCGCCTTGACCGGTGTCACCGGCCAGTAGCCGAGCTTGTGGGCGGCCTCGTTGAAGCTGCGGCGGACGCGGGTGGGCGTCTGGCCGTTGCCGTTGCCGTTGCCGTTCCGTTGCCGTTGGTCGACGTCGACGTCACGGCAGCGGCCTTGTGAGCCGCTTCGTTAAGGCTCCGGCGCGAGGGCGACGACATGGCGGATCTCCGCCTAGGCCAGCTGCTCTGAGACCAACGCCGGTCGCAACCCCAGCAGCCGCAGGTCGGTCATCAGGTCCCCGACCTCGTCCTGCACCTCATCGTCCGAGTCGGGCGTGTGGTTCCCGGGTGGGTGGGCGCCGGGTGGGTGGGTCCCCATTTCCACCCGGAGGAGCAGGGCGCCGCGATCGGAGCCATTCGTTCGTTCCCGCGCGAGGATGGCTCGCCCCCCGTCCATGCGGTCGGCGAGCCAGGCGCGGAGCTCAGGCGTCAGCAGAGCCGGTCGCTCGAGGCGAATCAGTACTTCCGGCATGTTCCGGAGGCTGGCAACCGGATGGTCGCAACTCTATGGGTGCAAGTCCCTATTTATGAGTCGCCGGCCCGGGGTATAAGCCGGTGCCTGGCAGCGGCGCGTTAGGGCTCGATCAGCCCGCGCCGGATGGCGTACCGGGTCAGATCCGCGACGTTGCGCATGCCGAGCTTTCCGAGGATGTTGGCCCGGTGGTGGTCGACGGTCTTGCGGCTGATCACCAGCTCGTCGGCAATCTGATCGCTCGAGTGCCCTTCGGCGATCAGCTTGACGACCTGGAGCTCCCGCGGCGTGAGCGGATCCTCCGGCGCCGCCTCTCCCCGCCGCGCCTGCTCAAGATATTCCCGGACCAGCGTTGTCACCGCGTTCGGATAGAGAAAGGACTCACCGCGCATCGCGGCCCGGCATGCCGCGATGAGGTCACGGTTGGCGGACGATTTGAGGACGTAGCCGCTTGCTCCCGCCTTCAACGCCTCGAAGAAGTACTGCTCGTGGTCGTGGACCGACAGGATCAGTACCCGCACCTCACGGCGCCGCCGCCGCAGCTCCACGGTGGCCTGCAGCCCGGTGAGCCGTGGCATCGACACGTCGAGGATCGCGAGGTCGATGTCGCCGGCGAGGGTCTTCTCGACCGCCTCCATCCCGTCCTGCGCCTCGGCGACGACCTCAATGTCCGGTTCGCCGTCCAGCACCGCGCGCAACCCGCTGCGCACGACCGCGTGATCGTCGGCCAGCAGCACGCGTGTCTTCAGCGGCGTTGGCATAGCTAGACAGAACTGGGACTGGGAACGCGGAGGACGACGTCGGTCCCGCCGCCCGCGCCTTCGGCGATCTCGAGCTCCGCGCTGATCAACATGGCACGTTCGCGCAGTCCCCGAAATCCGCCTCTGTCGGCGCCCGCCGGCAGGCCGCGGCCATTGTCGCTCACCATGAGAACGACCTGTCCTTCCTCGCGCTTCAAGGCGACGTACACCTCGCTGGCGTGAGCGTGACGCAGCACGTTGGTCAGCGCCTCCTGGGCCGTTCTGTAGATGACCAGCTCAACCTCGGGCGAGAGCTCCGGGAGGTGCCAATCGAGCGCGCGATGGACTCGCAGACCCTCCTGACGGTTCATCCGCCCGCACAGAGCGATCAGCGCATTCACGAGCCCGAGGTCGTCGAGCGCCTCGGGTCGGAGCTCGCGCCCGATCCGCCGCACGTCCTCAAGGCTTGAGAGCGCGGTTTCGCCGATGTCCACCAGCGCCTCCCCTTGCGAGGCCGGCTCACCCGCCGCGCGCTCGGCCCGCAACGCGATCGCGGTCAAGGTCTGACCGACCTCATCGTGCAGTTCGCGGGCGATTCGGATGCGCTCCTGCTCCTGGGCGGTCAGCACGCGCCGGCCGCTCTCGCGCCGCTCGCCCTCGAGCCGGTCGAGCATCTCGTTCAGCGCGTGGGCGAGCGCGTGGACCTCCGGACCAGCCGTGTCGAACGACTCAGACCGGCGACCCGGCTCGGTGGGGTCGACTGCGCTCATGGTCGCCGCCAACCGGCGGAGCGGGCCGAGTGCGCGGCGGAGCAGCACGAGGTCGATCAGCAGCATCAGGATCAAGATGATCGACAGGACCAGGACCTCGCTCGGGGTGGCGATCCGATGAACGGTCACCGGCGCCCAGGCCACGATCGCGAACGCCACGACGAACACCGCGGCGTTGCCCAGGAAAACGCGCCACAGGAGCGACAGCCTGCTCCAGGGCCGCGGGCCGGCGGCGGGCGTCGGCCCGCCCTCCCGCGCCTCTGCCGGTGGCAAAGGTGCAGACGGCGCGGCGGCCGGACGCTGGATCTGGGTCGACTGCGAGCCCATCGCTCTCGCGCGGGGGCCATTCTGGCCGTGCGCAAGTGGTCATTCTGGCACTCCAGGCCGGCGCCGCCTCCACCGGGATCAAGGGCCGCCGATCGCCACCTCGGACGAGATCTTCGTCCCGTCGCTCTCCGCCGGCCTCAGTCTGCGTTTGTCATCCCACTTGCGGTACCAGTAGAGCGGTAGGTAGGCGACCAGCGTGGCCAAGCCGATGAAGTAGTACGGGAGCGTGGAATGGCCGGCTTGCGAGCACGAGCAGGACGCGTAGACCGGGCCGCCCCAGAAGAACACAACGGCGTAGATCAATGCCAGCGCGATCGCGACGTACTTCATCCACTCGGGCAATCGGAACGGACGTCGGACGTTCGGTCGGTACTTCCGCAGCAGGAAGTAACCGATCAGGACGGGAATGAACGACGACAGATAGCCCACGTTCGAGAACGTGTAGATCTCGACCGCGCCGCCCATGAACACGACGATGATCGAACAGACCACGTTGAAGATCATGGCCCGGTCGGGAACACCGTGGGCGTTGAGGTGACCGAAGAACCGCGGAAAGTGACCGTCGGTCGACATCTGGTGTAGCGAGCGCGCGCAGCCGGTGATCGCGTTCAGCGCCGACAGAATGAGGGCGATGATCAGCATCCATGCGATCAGCCACTTAAGCATCGTCGAACCCGCGCCGGTACCGAACACCTTTGCGCTGAAATCGACGAACATGGTCTTCGGATCGACCAGCGCGGGGTTTCCGAGCGCGTGGACGCCGAGCACGATGACGAACGCGACCGGGATCATGGTGTAGATGAACACCCCGTATCCGCCCTCGAGGTTCATGGCGATCTTCGCGTCGCGGTCGGGGTCGCGGGTCTCCCCGATGTAGCACGCCGCGGCCTCCATCGCGATCACGTTCCAGGTGATCAGGAATGAGAAGGCCATGCCGAGGACGAACCAGCTGTGCCCGTACTGGCTTCCGAAGAAGCCGGTGCCGTTGGTGTGCTGGAAGCCGAACAGCTGGTCGAAGTGGACCACTCCCAGGTTGAAGACCCACGAGATGGCCAGGAACGTCATCGGGATCATCGATAGGACGGCGAGAATCCCGGCGAAGACCTGACTGAAGCGCAGTCCCCGGTAGGCCGGGATGAACAGCGCGAGGATGCCGAACACCGAGATGCCGAGCGTCCACCAGGCGATCGGGGTGTCGAGAGGCGTGAACCCGGCCTGCGAGAGGTGAAACAGCCCCACCAGGTAGAACGAGGCCAGGATCATGTTCAGTGGGGCCACCGGGAACCAGCCGAACCAGTAGCCCCATGCGCAGAAGCCGTTGACGTGCTCGGCAAACCGTGGCCACCGCTGCCGGTAGGCAACATACGCGTAGGCGGGTGAGCCTCCGGCGCGATCGGGCATCATCGCCGAGAGCTCGGCGAGGAACAGGCACAGCAGATACCCGGTGATGGTGAAGAAGAACATCCACGGGATCCCCGCTGGACCCAGCGTGGTGACGATGGTCGGGGCGATTCCCGTGACGAGGATGGTCCCGGCCAGGCCGATTACGAACGGTCCCAGCCAGTTCGTCGTCTTAGGCAGACCCGAGGCTTCGTACTCGAGTTCCTCGACCCCGTCGACTTCGCTCATGCTCTCCATCGCATCCTCCACGCCTCGACCGCTCTCTGGGATTGACACCGCACCGGGTCACTTCCTTGAGTGACACGGTTTTGCGGGGGCCAGTGTAGGCCGGGAGTCAGTGACGGGCTATGTGTGACATCACCACATTTCGCGGTGTCACTTGGTCATTGCGAAAACGAGTGACACAGTGACGACGGCAGCGCAAACCAAGCACGTAACCGTTACGCGCCTGGCGCTCGCCGGCATCGATTTGGCGTGTGAGGAACGTGGTCTCGAGCTAGCCCGGATGCACCTCCGGCGAATCGAGGGGGACCGTGGTCATGCGTCCGCCGGGATCGCTGGCGAGAAGGCAAGCGCGTCGAGGATCTGTTCCAGCGAGTGGCGAAGCTCGAGTCGGCTGGCGGTGGTGGTGCCGTATAGAGGGCCGCCGCCATCGCGCAGGAGAAGCTCGAGACGGGCGACGCCGCGCGCATCGATCGCTTCCACGCCCTCGAGCACCTCTAACACCTCGTCGATCAACTCACGGACGAGGAGCACGTGTGTAGGCACCGGGAGGGCGGGATCGAACGGGTGGACCGGCTGACCCGCCGCACGCAGCAGAGAGCGGAAGCGGTGGGCGAGGTCGACGCGATGCCGGGGGCTGATGAGAGCCTGGGCACGGAGCGACAGCGTCGCCCTGGAATCCGGGCTGGCCCCGGTGGCCAGCGCCCGATCGAGCGCGAGCGCCCGCGCACGGACGAGAAGACGCGCGCACGCGCCGGAACGGCGCACTTGAACGACGCGCGGATCCGATCCGCGCGTGAGCAGCAGAGTGGTCATCGACCCCTTCCTGGAGCCTGGCTAGGGAGGAAACCTGGGGGCGTGGTTTTAGTACCGGTCGAGCGCAACGTGGTAATCGGCTACAGCGGTGCTGCTCAGGGCAGGTGGGGGCCGCGACCCGGCCGAGCACCGGCGCTCAGTCCGAACTTGACGAATGCGCGCGTCCGCGGCACGCTTTCTGACAGGATCCGCGGGCACGGCATCAGACCAGCAGTACCCCAAAACAACAGCAATGCTTGACGGCCAATCTTCTTCCAAGCTGAAGGTGAGCACCGGTATCGACGAGCTCGACACGGTGCTCGGCGAGCTGTACTGGGGCGACAACGTCGTGTGGGAGGTCGACGGGGCGCAAGCGGATCCGTTCTACGCCGCGATCGGGTCCCTCGCGGAGGAATTCGACATGCGGGCGTTCGTCTCGATCGGCGGTTCGATGCCCGTCCGCGGGACCCCCGACCTGACGTTGATCGAAGCCGGGCCCGGCACGGCGCTGCCCCAGCCGGCCGACCTCCTGCGTGAGATTCAGCGTCTTTGCCACGACCCAAGCCGGCGACTGCTCATGTTCGACTCACTCGATCAGATGGTGCGCGCCTGGGGTGTGGGCGGCGCGCGCGCGTTTTTCAGTCGCTGCTGCCCCTTCCTCCTGGACGCGGGCGCTATCGCCTACTGGAACATGAGCGTGCAACAGACGCCTGCCGTGGTGCGGGACACCGTCTATGCGGTGACCCAATGCATCTTGCGCGTCGATGACCGCAGCGTGCGTGTGGCGAAGGCGGAGGGTCGAGAGCAGGGGGTCACCGGCTCGATGCTGCACTGGCACCTGGAGGACGGGCGGCCGATCCTCGACGAGGCGAACGTCACGGGGCGCGTGGCTGCCTCGCTGCGTTCGCTGCGTCGCGTCCGGAGGCTCAGCCAGCAGGATCTGGCCGGGCTGGCCGGAGTGACGGCCAGCGCGGTGTCACAGGCCGAGCGCGCCGAGCGCGGACTCTCGCTCTCGACACTGGCGCGGCTGAGCGCGAGCCTCGGGATCACGATCGACGATCTCCTGCGGGGAGAAAACCCCGACGTGTACCGGATCGGACGGCGGCCCGAGGATCCCCAACACCACGCCGAGGACGCCACGACCCTGCTCGGGAGTCCCGACACCGAGGTCCAGATCGACCTCGTGCAGCTGGCGCCGCGGCAGGACGGCGCCCCGGCGGCGCCGCGGAAGGGCAGCGGCATCGTCGCCGTCGCCAGTGGGCTCGTCCAGATCGAGGTGGCGGGTCAGACCCCGGCCGTGCGCCGGGGCGAGGTCCTGGTCGCCGACAGCGAGCGAATCGAGCGGTGGCGCAACGTGGGGCACGGCGAGGCGCTGCTGTTCTGGATCGTGCTCGCCGCGGGCGGCACGTTCAGGCCGCACCGGCCGAGAAGCTAGCCCTAAGGCGGCGCCGTCAGGCGCCGCCGACAATCATTCGTGACCGTCGTCGGCGACGAGGAAGACCGGCACCTTGGCGCGCCGGCGCACGCGCTGGGGCTCCTGCGTCCACATGAAGTCGCCCGCGACGCGGTTGCGGTCCGGGTCGGCAGCCATCACGATCGCGTCACAGCCCGACAGCTGGGCTTCTTGGAGGATCACCTTGGTCGCCTTGCGGGTGCCGACCACCCGACCGTCGGCTTCGATCCCCTTGCGCTTGATGCGCTTGACGACTTTCCCGACCATGTCCCGCTGCTCGTCCCACTCGCGCTTGGTCGGCAGCAGACCCGGGTTGGGCAGGCCGAAGGCCACGCCGTGGACGCGCGCGATCGACAGCACGTAGACGCTCGCATTCGACCGCCTGGCCAGCTCGAGCACGCGCGCGACGGCGGCGTCGGGGATGTCTCGTCCCTCCGACGCGAGCAGGATTCGCTCGATCGGCCCGGCGTCCGTATCCGAAGGATCCTGCTCGCGCACCGACGCGACTATGGCCCTCACGGGCTGTTGCCGGTCGCCGCCATCATGCCCGCCTGCTCGGGTGTCGGCGGCGCGTCGCGCTTGTCCTCGACGCGCTTGCGATACCAGTACAGAGGCAGGTAGGCCAGCAGCACGCCGATCCCGATGAAGTAGTAAGGCAGCGTCGACTTACCGGCCTGGGAGCACGTACACGAGGCGTACATCGGGCCGCCCCAGACGTAGATCACCGCGTAGACGAACGCCAGGGCCAGGGCCGCGTATTTCATCCACTCGGGCAGCCTGTAGGGCCGCCGGACATTCGGGCGCCACTGGCGCAGGCAGTAGTAGCCGATCAGCACCGGGATGAACGAGAACAGGTAGCCGACGTTCGAGAACGTGTAGATCTGGACCGCGCCACCCATGAACACGACGATGATCGCGCAGACGACGTTGAACGCCATCGAGTGGCCGGGGACGCCGTGGGAGTTCGTCCGCGAGAAGAACTTCGGGAAGTGCCCGTCGGACGACATCTGGTGCAGCGAGCGGGCGGTACCCGTGATCGCGTTGAGCGCCGACAGGATCAGCGCCAGGATCAGCATAATCGCGATCAGGTCGTCGAGCACGGTCGAGGCCTTGCTGGTCCCGAACACCGCCGAGGCGAAAGTCACGAACATCGTCTTTGGGTCGACGAGCGCCGTGGTGCCGAGCGCGTGGACGCCGAGCACGATCACGAACGCGATCGGGATCATCGTGTAGATGAACACGCCGTAGCCGCCCTCGAGGTTCATCGCGATCTTGGCGTCGCGGTCGGGGTCGCGCGTCTCGCCGATGTAGCAAGCAGCGGCCTCCATCGCGATCACGTTCCAGGTGAGCAGGAACGAAAACGCGATCGAGATCGTCAGCCAGCCGTGGCCGTAGCTCGAGGTGAAGAAGCCGCTGCCGTCGGTGTGCTGGAAATGGGTGAGCTGGCCGAAGTCGACGACCGACGGGTGGAAGATCCACGAGATCGCCAAGAACGTCAGCGGGATCATCGACAGCAGGGCGAGCGCGGTCGCAAAGAACGTCCCGAAGCGCAGACCGCGGTAGGAGGGAATGAACAGGAGCAGGATCCCGATGACCGAGATCGCGATCGTCCACCAGGCGATGTTCGTGCCGAGCAGGTTGATCCCGCTCGTGGTGTTCAGCTTGAACAGCTCCGCGATGTAGAACGACGCCAGGATCATGTTCAGCGGCGCCACCGGGAACCAGCCGAGCCAGTAGCCCCAGGCGGTGATCCCGTTGACGTGGCCGGCGAACGTCGGCCAGCGGTCCTTGAAGGCGACGTAGGCGTACGTGGGCGAGCCGCCCGAGCGATCGGGCATCATCGCCGCGAGCTCGGCCAGGAACAGACACAGCAGCCAGCCGGTGAGCGTGACCAGGAACGTGATCGGAATCGCCGCCGCGCCCAACGAGGTGACCATCGTCGGCGCAATTCCGGTGACGAGAATCGTGCCCGCCAAGCCGATGACGAAGGCGCTCCACCAGTTGCCCGTCTTGGGGAGCCCGCCGCCTTCGTAGCTGAGCTCGTCGTACTCCGTCGCCGGCACGTCCGTCATGTAGCTCCTCCAAAGACCCACGGTTGGCAATGACCAGGTTTAGGCTCCCACGTGGCCGGTGCACGTCCCAGGCGCGATGCGCACACAATTGCATCGCTTCACATGGAGCAGCTGAACACATTCCTCGCGCGCCACCCGCCGTTCGACGGGTTGAGCCCCGACGCGCTGGCTGAGCTCGCGCTGGGCGCCCAGGAGCAAACGTTCGAAGGGGGCCAGGTGGTCCTCGTCGAGGACGGACCGCCGTCCCCCGGGCTGTGGGTGATTCTGGCCGGCGCTCTGGAGCTTGTGCACGAGGGCGAGCCCGTCCAGGTGCTCGAGCCGGGCGAATGCTTCGGCCAGGCCTCGATGCTGACCGGTATGGCGCCTACCTTCACCGTGCGCGCGCGCGAGGCATCACGGTGTGCTCTGCTCAGCGCGCAGGCCGGACGCCGGGTGCTTGGGACCGAAGCCGGCGCGACCTACGTCGCCGAGTCGATGCGAAAGCGGCTGACCTACACGGGCCACACCGTGCACGGATTGCTCGACGTCGGCACCGCGCCCGTCTCGGCGGTCATGAGCCGGCCGGTCTTCTGCGGGCCGGAGGAGCCGCTGCGGGAAGCTGCATCGCGTCTGGGCCGGGAAGGGGTCTCGGCGCTACTGATTCGCCTGGAGGACGACCGGCTCGGGATCCTCACCGACGCCAGCGTCCGCGCGGCGGTGGCGGTCAATGGGGTCTCGCTCGACGCGCCGGTGCGCCGCGCGGCGCGCTGTCCCGTTCCGACCGTGCCGGTGGATCAGCTCGCGATCGAGGCAACCGTGGAGATGCTGGCCGCGGGGGCGGAGCATCTGGCGGTGCTAGAGGGCGATCGCGTGTGCGGGCTGGTGTCGGCCACCGACCTGCTCAGCCTGGAGACGCGCAGCCCGATCGCCCTGCGTCACGTGCTGCTCGGCGCTCCGGACGAGGAGGCGCTGGTAAGGGCGGCGGGCCGCATCCCGGGTCTGTTCCTGGTTCTGTCCCGGGCGGGCGTCCCCCCGCCCGACCTCGGCCGGGTGCTCAGCCTCCAGCTCGACACGCTCGTGGCGGGGCTGATCGAGTTCTCGATTGCCCGGCACGGGCCGGCGCCGGCGTCGTGGAGTTGGCTCGATCTCGGCAGCGCGGCTCGGCGCGAGCTCACGCTGGCCTCCGACCAGGACAATGCGCTGGCCTACGCCTCCGTTTCGGACGGGGGCTCGGCTCAGGACGTGGATGACTACTTCGCCCGGTTGGGCGCCGACGTCAACGACGGGCTGGTGCGGTGCGGGATCGGCGTGGACAACAACGGTGTGCTCGCCCGCAACCGACAGTGGCGGATGTCCTCCGAGGACTGGCTCAAGACGTTCGACGGCGTCCTGCGGGAACCCGACGAGTCGCACCTGATCCGCGCCACCGTGGCGTTCGACTTCCGCTCGAGCGCCGGCGGGTTGATCATCGCACCGGAGCTGACCGAGCGGATGCGAGCCGCCCGGACCCACGCCCAGTTCATGCGCCTGATGGCACGGACGGCGACGGGCTTCCCGGTCGCGCTGGGCTTCCGCGGCCAGCTGGCGGTGGGGCAGCACGGGGATCCGCCCGGCCGATTGGATCTGAAGCGCGGTGGCGTCATCCCGCTCGTCAACCTGGTGCGCTTTCACGCACTCGCGCACGGAGTCACGATCTCCGCGACGCTCGACCGAATCGAGGCCGTGGCCGGGCTGGGCGGTCTGGAGCGCGACGTCGCGGACGGGCTGCGCGAAGCGTTCATGGCCATCAACGGCATCCGTCTCGAGCACCACGCGGCCCAGGTGCAGGCTGACGTGCCGCCCGACAACTTGATCGACCCGGACGAGCTGGATCCGATCGCGCGAGCGGAGCTACGCGAGGCGCTCCAGGTGGTGCGCCGGGCCCAGCGGCGAGTCGGCGCCTGGTCACCGCCGTGACATTCGCCACTAACCCAACCTGAGGAAGTAGTGGGCGCAACCACATTTGCGGGCGAAAGTGTGCGCGCCCGTGCCATTGGCCCGATGTCCAACAGCCTCTAGCCTGGCTCGTCATGTGTGGTATTGCGGGTCTTTACACGAAGTCGGCCACGCTTCGCGAGCAGCTGGGCGCGCACCTCGCCGACATGCTCGAGCAGCTCTCGGACCGTGGCCCGGACAGCGCAGGCGTCGCGTTCTACCGCGACCCGGCTCCGCCTGGCTGGTGCAAGGTGTCGCTGCACTCGCCGTCGCCGACGCCCGAGTGGGAGGCGCTGACCGCCGAGCTCGAGGTCGAGTTCGGCGAGTGCTTGCCCCCGCGCGTACGCGCGACTCACGCCGTGTTCGTCGTCACGGCCGAGGCTGAGGACGCCCAGGCGTGGTTGCTGGAGAACCATCCCGAGCTCACGCTGATGAGCGCCGGCCGCTCGATCGAGATCTACAAGGAGGCGGATCTGCCGACGCGCTTCGTCGAGAAGTTCGCTCTGCATGAGATCGCCGGTAGCCACGCGCTCGGTCACACCCGGATGGCGACCGAGAGCCGGGTCACGACCGCGGGATCGCACCCGTTTTCGACAGGCCTCGATCTGTGCCTGGTCCACAACGGCTCGCTCTCGAACCACAATCGCCTGCGCCGCACGCTGCAACGCGAGGGCATGGTGTTCCGGACCGAGAACGACAGCGAGGTCGCGGCCGGCTACCTGACGTGGCGGCTGCGCGAGGGTGCTTCCCTGGAGGAGGCCCTGGAGGGCTGCCTTTCGGATCTGGATGGCTTCTACACATTCGCCGTTGGTACGGCCGACGGTTTCGCGGTGCTGCGCGATCCGATCGCCTGCAAGCCGGCCGTGATGGCCGAGACCGACGAGTGGGTGGCGATGGCGTCCGAGTACCGGGCGATCGCCGTCCTGCCGGGGGCGGAGGATGCCGTCACCTGGGAGCCCGCTCCGGGGCACGTGTACAGCTGGGGCACCGCGTCGCTGGTGGCGTGAGGTTCAGATGGCCACGCCTGAGGTAATCCAGGAAGCTGTGCGCACGTTTGACCTGTCGGTCGACACCGTCCGTGAGCTGAACCAGGCACTGCACGCAGGCCCGGCTCTTGATGGCGCCGCCGCGCGCGTGGTGGTGCGCAACCCAGGCGGGCGGCATGCGCTCGCGGTCGGCATCGACGCGCCCTACGAAGTCGAGATCGACGGCCACGTCGGCTACTACTGCGCGGGCATGAACAAGCACGCCACCGTGCGCGTGCGCGGCAACTGCGGCGTGGGCGTGGCCGAGAACATGATGTCGGGCCTGGTCATCGTCGAGGGGAGCGCCTCGCAGTCGGCGGGCGCCACCGCGCGCGGCGGGCTGCTGGTGATCCACGGCGACGCTTCGGCGCGTTGCGGGATCTCGTTGAAGGGCGCCGACATCGTGGTGCGCGGGTCGGTCGGTCACATGGCCGCGTTCATGGCCCAGAAGGGCAGTTTGGTCGTGTGCGGCGACGCCGGCGAGTCGCTCGGGGATTCGCTCTATGAGGCACGGCTGTATGTGCGGGGCAGCGTCGACGCGCTCGGCGCCGACTGCGTGGAGAAGGAGATGCGCCCCGAGCACTCCGATCAGGTGCGCTCGTTGCTCGAGGCCGCCGGGGTCGACGACGTGGATCCGGCCGACTTCCGGCGCTACGGATCGGCGCGCCGGCTCTACAACTTCCACGTCGACAACCTGGGGGCGTATTGAGATGTCTGCTTCGGGGAGCGTGAACGGCTGGCATCCGGGGCTGCGCGAGTCGGCGACGTTCGACCGCAACTCGATCGCCGAGATCCAGCGGGCGGCGCGCGAGGGGATCTACGACATCCGCGGCTTCGGGGCCAAGCGCCCCGTCCCGCACTTCGACGACCTGCTGTTCCTGGGCGCTTCGGTGTCGCGTTACCCGCTCGAGGGCTACCGCGAGAAGTGCGCCACCGACGTGGTGATCGGTACTCGCTACGCGCGCGAGCCGGTCCACCTGGACATCCCGATCACGATCGCCGGCATGAGCTTCGGCGCCCTGTCCGGGCCGGCCAAGGAGGCCCTCGGGCGCGGCGCCACCGAGGTCGGGACCTCGACGACGACCGGCGATGGGGGCATGACGCCCGAGGAGCGCGAGCACTCTTCCGTTCTCGTGTACCAGCTACTGCCCTCGCGCTACGGGATGAATCCCGACGATTTGAGGCGCGCGGACGCCATAGAGGTGGTAGTGGGGCAGGGCGCCAAGCCGGGCGGCGGGGGCATGCTGCTCGGCCACAAGATCTCCGATCGCGTGGCTGAGATGCGCGACCTGCCCAAGGGCATCGATCAGCGCAGCGCCTGCCGGCACCCCGACTGGACGGGGCCCGACGACCTGGAGATCAAGATCGAGGAGCTGCGCGAGATCACCGACTGGCGGATCCCGATCTACGTCAAGGTCGGCGCGTCCCGCACCTACTTCGACGTGGCCCTGGCCGTCAAGGCCGGTGCGGACGCCGTCGTGCTCGACGGCATGCAGGGCGGCACGGCGGCCACGCAGGACGTGTTCATCGAGCACGTCGGCATTCCGATCCTCGCCGCCATCCCGCAGGCGGTGGAATCGCTGGTCGAGCTCGGGATGCACCGTGAGGTCCAACTGATTGTGTCCGGGGGACTGCGATCGGGCGCGGATGTCGCCAAGGCGCTGGCGCTGGGAGCGGATGCCGTGTCGATCGGCACCGCGGCGCTGATCGCCCTCGGCGACAACGCGCCCGAGCACGATTCGGAATACCGCACGATCGGATCGGCCGCCGGCTACTACGACGACTACCAGGCCGGCCTCGACCCCGCCGGGATCTCGACCCAGGATCCGAAGCTGGCGGCGCGGCTGGATCCGGTCGAGGGTGGCCGGCGCCTGGCCAACTATCTGCGGACGATGACGCTCGAGGCACAAACGCTGGCCCGTGCTTGCGGCAAGTCGCACCTGCACAACCTCGAGCCCGAGGATCTGGTCGCGCTCACCATCGAGTCGGCCGCGATGGCGCGCGTGCCGCTCGCCGGGACGTCGTGGATCCCCGGCCTCGTGGCGCAGTCGTAGGCCCTTCTCTATCCGCCGACTCGCACATTCCCCTGAACTGAAGTAAGCTCATGCGCGTGGGCGCGAGCTTACGTCAGTTCAAATTGAGGGAGTACAAGGAGTTCTGGTGATGTCGGATTCAGACTCGACCGTTGACCTGCTCGTCTTCGGTGGTGGCATGGCGGGAATGAGCGCGGCGGCGCGCGCATGCAGCGACGGCGCCAGCGTGGTGGTGGTGGAGAAGGGTCCGGCGATCGGCGGCTCGGCCATTTACGCCGGATTCATCTGGACGGCGCCGACGGTCGAGGTGATGCGAGACGTTAACCCGGACGCAGATCCAGCGCTGTCGGCACAAGTTGTCGAGCAGTACGGAGACGCGCTTGACTGGGTCCGCTCACTCGACGCCGCGGTGGCCGATCCGGTGACGGTTCTCGGCTACGGCCGCGGCTCCGCGACCGATATGGCCAATTACCTGCTGGCGTGCGACCGGTTGGTTCGTGAGCACGGCGAGGTCTTGGTGGGCACGACGGCGAACAGGCTGCTGGTGGAGGACGGAGCCATCGTCGGCGCGGAGATCGAGAATCGCTCCGGCGAGCAACGGGTCATCCGCGCGCGCTCGACGCTGCTCGCCACCGGTGGCTTCGGTGGCGATCCCGCGCTTCGCGCCGAGCACATCGGCCCTCTCGCCGCCGATCTGCCGTTGCGGGCGAACACCCACAGCGTCGGCGACGGCCTTCGGCTCGGCCTATCGGTGGGAGCTGCCTTCGGGCCTCATAACTCCGGCTTCTACGGCCACCTGATCCCGTCGAAGGTCGCATACAACGACCCGTACGAGTTCACCGATCTCACCTTCTATCACTCCGAGCACGGCGTGCTGCTGAACTTGGAGGGCCGGCGCTTCTGCGACGAGACGATCGGCGATCACCTCAACACGCTCTACGTGCTGGACCAGCCGGAGGCGCGCGCGTTGCTCGTCTATGACCAGCGCGTCCACGACGAGTGGGAGATGGCGCCCTACGTCGAGGGCGTCGAGCCGCTCGACAAGTTCCAGCTCGCCTACCGGCGCGGCGCCCGGGCGGCCGTGGCCGAGGACATTGACGAGTTCGAGGCGCTGCCGGAGGAGTGGGGCTATCCGGGTGAGGCTTCCCGAGACACCCTGTACGAGTTCAATCGCCAGTGCGAGGCGGGGGTCCCGAAGCCGGCCCGTAAGCTCGACGCGGCGCCGCTCGTCACGCCTCCGTACTACATCATCGAGGTAATCCCCGCGATCACGTTCACGTTCAGCGGGCTGAGGATCGATCCTCAGGCCCGGGTGCTGGACGAATCGGGAACGGTGATTCCCGGTCTGCTCGCCGCCGGGGCGGACGCGGGCGGCGTCTTCCACCGGGCCTACGCCGGCGGCCTCGCGTGCGCGCTGGTGTTCGGGTTGCAGGCGGCCGCCACCGCCACCGCCGAACGCACCGCCTCGGCCTAGGTCTGCGGGACGGGCGGTGAGGATCGGGGACACACCGTGGAGATCGGGGTCACCGCCGACCCCATCCGGGTCGGGATCGTCCTTCGCGAGCACGACCTGGGCGCGTGGTCCGGTCGGTTGGCAGAGCTCGCCGCGCACGCGGTTGATGCCGGCATCGACCATCTGACGGTCGGCGATCACGTCAGCTTCGCCGGCGGGCACGGCGCCGACGGTCTAATCCAGGCGGCCGCGCTCCTGTCCGCGCATCCGCGCCTGTCGGTTCAGACCGGCGTGTACCTGATTGCGCTGCGTCACCCGGCGGTCGTCGCCCGTCAGCTCGCCACGGTCGCGCTGCTCGCTCCAGGGAGGTTCACCTTCGGCGTCGGCGTCGGCGGCGACGATCGGCGTGAGCTCGAGCTGTGCGGGATCAACCCGCGCGAGCGAGGCGCCAGGACGACCGAGGTGCTCCGGTGCGTCCGGCTGTTCATGCAGGGAGACGAGGTCGAGTTCCGCGGGCGCTTCTTCGACCTCCGCGGCGCGATCCGACCCGCGCCGGCGGTGCCGATCCCGATCCTCGTTGGAGCTCGGTCGGACGCGGCGCTCGTCCGCGCGGGCCAGCTCGGCGACGGCTGGCTGGCCCTGTGGGTGTCACCGCGGCGCTGGCACGAGGTCGTCGACCGGATCGACGCCGTCGCCGCCCAGGAGGGTCGGGACGAGGTTCGGTGGGAGCACGCCCTTCAGCTCTGGGCCGGGTTCGGCGCCTCGCGCGAGGTTGCGAGGGACCAGGTGAGCCGGACCATGGAACGCGCTTACACCCTCCCATTCGAACGGTTCGAACGAGTATGTCCCGTGTGGAACTCCCGAGGCGGTGGCGGAGGCGCTCGTTCCGTACCTCGAAGTCGGCTGCCGCCGGTTCAACTTCGTACCCGAGGCGGCGAGCCTGCCGCACGCGATAGAGGCCGTAGCTGAAGTGAAGACGCTTCTGTCGGAGGCACGAACCTAGCCGCCGGGCGGGGTCTGCCAACGCCCGATTAGCGCGGCTACGGCTTTATGGGGCGTGCTTTTGCGCCCTAACGAACTACCAACCTTGACTTCCGGGCGAAGCATGTCTAGGATCCCAACCTGAGTTCAATTCACCTCGAGGAGAGGGTGTGTAATGCGAGACGGTCCCGGCGCCGCGTTGGTGCGTGAATCAGATTGGTTTGAGTTCGGCGGAGCGCCTTCGACCCGCCCGACGAAGGGACGGGCCCGGTGGTAACCGTCAGCAAGCAGACTCCGGAGCGGACGAGCCGGAAGTTCAACGCCGGCTTCGACCGCTTCAGCGGTCTCTACCTGGGAGCCTTGTTCATCATCGTGTTCGGGCTCTGGGTGCCTTCCCAGTTCCTGACGAGCTCGACGCTCCACAGCGTTGCCGCGCAGCAGGCGGTGACTGGGATGATCGGCCTCGCCGTCCTGATCCCGCTCGCCGCCGGTCTGTACGACCTATCGGTAGGGGCCACAGCGAACGTATCGGGGATCTTCACGATCGTCCTGATGAACGGCAGCCATTGGGCCGTCGCCCCCGCAATCATCGCTGGGATCGTGCTGGCCGTCGCGATTGGCTTCACCAATGCGTTCATCGTGGTCAAGCTTGGCGTCAATTCGTTCATCGCGACGCTGGGCATGGGATCCGTCCTGGCGGCGCTCGAGGTGATCATCTCGTCGAACAGCCAGCCGATCCCGCCCACGTCGACGGCGTGGAACAACCTCACGCAGACCACGGTCGGCGGATTCCAGATCGTGGTGCTGTACTTGGTGATCCTCGGGTTCGTCCTGTGGTGGCTGACGGCACATACGCCGGTCGGGCGCTACCTGTACGCAATCGGCGGCAACCCCGACGCGGCGCGGCTGTCGGGCGTGCGCATCAACCGGTACACGACGTTCGCGCTCGTGACCTCCGCCACCATCGCGGGTTTCGCCGGGGTCATGTTCTCTTCGCTGAACGGTCCGTCGCTCGACTTCGGCTCGACGCTGCTTCTGCCGGCCTTCGCGGCCGCGTTCCTCGGCTCGACGCAGCTGATCCCAGGTCGGTTCAACGTGTGGGGGACGCTGCTGGCGATCTACGTGCTCGCCATCGGCGTCCAGGGGCTCCAGCTCGTATCGGGCGCCAGCTGGCTGAGTGACATGTTCAATGGCGTGGCCCTGATTATTGCCGTCGCGCTCTCGATCAAGCGGTCGCCGTCGGCGCTGGGACAGCGGCTGAAGGGCGCGTTCCGCCGCGGTTCGGGAGGCGCGGCGGGTGGTCCGGAACAGCCCGGCACGGGGGCGGATGCATCTCTGGAAGAGGTCGCGGCCCCGGTCGGGTCCGAAGCCGCCGCACCGCACTGAAAGCAGAACGGCCGCTCATGAAATCGCACGAAATTCTTGCTCGGATTGCGTCACAACTAAATCGTGACCGAAGTCACATCGGAAAGGAGAAACACATGACAAAACTCAATCGCCGGAGGGGAGGCCGGCCGCTTGGATTCGTAGCGATCATCGGAACGCTGGTGCTCGCCCTCGCGGTCGCCGCTTGCGGCTCGTCCAGTTCCTCTAGTTCAACCGGTTCATCTGCTGCTGCTTCGGGCTCGAACGCGGCGGCCACGTCTTCGGGTTCCGCGTCGACCTCGGCCGCCGCCGCGGCGCTCACCCCCTACAAGACACTGCCGACGACGATCAACATCACCACGCCGCTCAAGTCCGCGCCGCCCCCCGGCAAGACGATCGTCATGCTCGGGACGAACAACCCCTCGAACGTGATCGTCCAGCAGGAGATGGCGAAGCTGGCCTCGGACGCGAAGTGGAATTTCTCGGTCGTGAGTTACGACCCCGCCAACCCGGGGACGTTCACCCAGGCGGAGACCACGGCACTGTCGAAGCATCCCCAGTACCTGGTTGAAGCCGGGCTCCCGCTGACCGCGTCGCAGCTCGCGATGGCCAAGAGCGCGGGCGCCAAGTGGATCCTCGACTCCGTGTATCCGGTTACGATCGCGCCGCCGGTCATCGCACAGTCGGACGCCTACGCCCAGGATGCTCTGATGGGCAAGATCGTCGCCGACTACTTCATCTCGGATTCGGGCGGCAAGGGCAACGCTGTGATCGAGCACGTTCCCGCGTATCCCATCCTCGACGGGTTCACGACAGGCTTCGCTAACGAGGTAAAGGCGCAATGCCCGGGATGCAAGACCTCGACGACCAACATCACGATCCCGGACCTGACCGCCGGAAAGGTCGGGAGCGACCTGGTCTCGGCCCTCAGGTCGAACTCGTCGGCGAACTATCTCGTGTTCGACGACGGCCCATTCGCGGACGGCATCACCTCAGCCCTGTCGGCTGCTGGACTGAGCAAGGTGAAGATCATCGGCGAGGCCGCCGATACGGCCGGGATCGCCGCGCTCAAGAACGGCTCCGAGGCAGCGTGGACCGGGTTCGACCCCGGCTACGAGTCCTACGAGAACATGGACATCGCCTTCCGGGACACCGAGGGCATGCCGATCCCGCTCGCCCAGGAGGCTCAGCAGCCGACGCAGTTGCTGACCAAGGACACGATCGGATCGACCACCAACTGGAGCGCTCCGACCGATGCCCAGGCGCAGTGGCTGAAGCTCTGGCATCTCAGCAACCAGTAAGCGGATCCACCAGGTGACTCACTCCAGGAGGACACGATGAGTGCTGTGCTCGAAGTTGAGGGCGTGTCGAAGACGTTCACGCGCACCAAGGCGCTGGCAGGCGTCAGCATGACGATCGAGCCCGGCGAGGTTCACGCCCTCCTGGGGCAGAACGGATCGGGGAAGTCAACCCTGATCAAGATCCTCTCCGGATACCACGCGCCCGACCCGGGCGGTGGTATCCGGGTGGAGGGCAATGACCTGCCACTCCAGTCACCAGTGCAGTCCTACCGGCTCGGATGCCGGTTCGTCCAACAGGACCTGGGGCTCGTCTCGACGTTGTCCGTCCTCGACAACATGGCGCTCGGGTCCGGCTTTCCCACGTCGTTCGGAACGATCAACGGAAAAGCGACTTACAGGCAAGCCAAGAACGACCTGGAGAGGCTCAGCCTCGACATCAACCCGAAGGCGCTCGTGGCCACGCTCAGCGCGTCGGAGCGGACCGGCGTGGCCATCGCCCGCGCTCTGCGTGAAGACCCGGAGTACCCGGCGTGTCTGCTCGTCCTGGACGAGCCGACGGCGACGCTTCCGGTGGACGAGGTGGACAATCTGCTCGACCGGGTGAGCGCGATGGCCGCGACCGGCGTCGGGGTCCTCTACGTCACCCATCACCTCGGCGAGGTCTTTCGGGTCGCCCACAAGGTCTCGGTGTTCCGAGACGGCAGGGTCGTGGGGGCCGGACCCGTCACGGAATTCGACCACGGCGCCATCGTCGAGTTGCTCGCCGGCGAGGAGTTGCTCGCCGAGGAGACGGAGTCCCGGCGCGAGAAGGCCGGCAGGGCGGCCGCGCGCGAGCACGAGACCGTGTTCGAGGTCAGCGATCTACGCGCGGGAGCCCTCGCGGGCGTGTCCTTCGGCGTCGAGCGCGGCGAGATCGTCGGAATCGCGGGCCTCGCCGGTTCCGGCCGGGACAGCGTTCTCGGCGCGAGCTTCGGTGCGCTCCCCCGCGCCGCGGGCGAGGTGATGCTGACGGGTCAGGCGCTTCCAGCCGGCCGGCCCGATGTCGCCATCGGCCGCGGAGTCGCATACCTGGCGCCCGACCGGAAGGTCGGCGGCGGCGTGATGACGATGAGCGCGCGCGAGAATCTCACGCTGCCGGACCTGAAGCCGTTCTGGAAGGGCGGGCTCCTCCGCCGACGGATAGAGACGGCAAGGACCACGGAATGGTTCGAGCGGCTCTCGGTCAGGCCGGCGACCGCCGTCAACGAGCCGCTCAGCATCTTCAGCGGCGGGAATCAGCAGAAGATCCTGTTCGGCAAGTGGCTGTCGCAGGAGCCGTCGGTATTCCTGCTGGACGAGCCGACCCAGGGCGTCGACGTCGGCGCCAAGGCCGATCTGCACCGCGAGCTCGTCACGGCAGCCCAGAACGGAGCCGCGGTTGTCGTGAGCTCGAGTGACCTAGAGGAGCTTGCCGACCTTTGCGACCGCGTGCTCGTCATCGTCGACGGCCGCATCAGCGCGCAGCTCGACGGGGCCGACTTGACCGAAGGAAACATCACGCGCGGGTTCATGCCGATGTCCGCGGTACCGGCCGAGGCCGTCGCCGCGAACGGCGGCGAGACGCACTAGCGCCCGATGGGCAAGGTCATCGGGCGTTTCGACCCGACTCCGTCTCGCACTCCCGAGGAGTGCGAGCGCCACTACATACAGGTGCACGTCCGCATGGCGCAGGATCTCCTGAGGCCCATGCCTTCGCTACTCAGCTACTACACCAATCGTGCCGCCGCGCAGGCGGATGTGAACGGCGGGTGGAAGCAGCGGCCGCGTGCCTGGAGGTTCGTCGTGCTGCGTTTCACCGCCGGCGAGACTCTCGCCTTCACCGCCGAGCAGAACGAGATGGTGGCTCAGGATCACGTCAACTGTCTCTACCGATTGCGCTCCTGCGACGTCGATGAGAGCGTGCTGCTCGATCGCGTCGACGGTCAGCTCGCGCTGACCAAGTTTATGCTCGAGGCCGACCGCGCCCCCGGGGTCGATGCCGGTGATGCCTGGAGCGCGTTCAGCCGGCTGACGGATCGCGTTCACGCCGAGGTTGGCGGAGCCTTCGGCGTTCGGCGCCTGATCGCCAACCGGGTCCTCAACGAGGTCGAGTGCGAGCCGCTTGAGGTCGAGGGTCAGCGGCCGATCGGGCTGCTCGACGAGACCACGCGGGTCGGTTACATCGAGGCGTACTTCGACCACGCCCGCTGGGGCGCGGAAGCCCTCGGCCCGCTCGTCGCGAGGGGTGCGCTGCGCGATCCCAGGCTCGTAGACGTCAACCTTCTCCGCGTCGACGAACTCGCGCCGCTCGATGTGACCGGCGGCTAGGTCGCGCCGCGGGCGCTAGGTCGCGACGAAGCCGCCGTCGATGGGCAGCGCTGCGCCGGTTATATAGGACGACTCGTCCGAGGCCAGGAACAGGACGGCCGCCGAGATCTCCTCGGGACGACCGTCGCGCCTCAGCGGGATCTGCGCCTTCATCGCCTCGACGGTCGCGGGCGACGCGGTGTCGGTCATCGCCGTGACCACCAGCCCGGGGCAGATCGCATTTACGCGGATGTTGTCCGGCCCGTACGAGACCGCGGCCCCTCGAGTCAAACCGAGAACAGCTGCCTTGCTCGCCTGGTAGGGAATCGAGCCGGGCAATCCGATGAGCGCCGCGACCGATGCGATGTTCACGATCGACCCGCCGCCGTTTCTCTTCATGCTGGGTATGACGGCGCGCATGCCGAGGAACGGGCCGCGCTGGTTGACCGCGATGACCTTCGCCCATTCCTCGTCGTCGGCCTCGATGCCGACCGAGCGAACCTGGATGCCGGCGTTGTTGACGAGTACGTCGATCAGCCCATGGGTCCGCTCGACGCTGATGACGAGCGCGCGCCACGCATCGGGATCGGTCACATCGTGGCCGTGGTAGGAGGCTTCCGCGCCGCCGGCGCAGAGCTCCGCGGCTAGCAGCTCGCCGGCGTCGGAGGCGATGTCCGCGATTGCCACCGCCGCCCCCTCGCGCGCGAGGAGACGCGCGTGCGAGGCGCCCATGCCCTGGGCGGCCCCGGTGATCAGCGCGACTTTGCCCGCCACGCGGCCGTGTTTGCTCAAAGAGGGGCTCAGTGCCGTGCCCGCGTCCTCCGTCATCGATCGTAGTGTACCATTCTACCTGAGTTCAGTTCTGCTGATCGACACTGGAGCGGCCGTCGTGAGCCCCACAACAATGCGTGCCGTTCGGCTAACGCAATGGCAATCGGACCCTGTCGTCGCCGAGGTTCCGCGGCCGGAGCCGCGTGGATCGGAAGTGCTCGTCGAGGTTGGCGCAGCGGGACTTTGTCGGTCGGACATTCACATCATGAGCGCGCCGCCTGGCGCGTACCCCTACACGCTTCCGTTCACGCTCGGCCATGAGACCGCCGGACGAGTCGCCGCCCTCGGCCCGGGTGCCTCCGGCGTGGAGGTCGGCGACGCTGTCGTCGTTTACAGCCGGTGGGGTTGCGGAACGTGCTGGCAGTGCGCCAACGGGCGCGACAACGCCTGCGCCCACACGCAGTACGGTCCTCACGGCGGGGGGCTCGGGCGCGACGGCGGCCTCGCCGAGTATGTGATCGTGCCGTCGGCGCGATACTTGGTCCCCGCCGCCGGCCTTGATCCGGTGGTGGCGGCGCCGCTGACCGACGCGGCCCTGACCTCTTATCACGCCGCGAAGCTCTCGCTCGCGCAACTGCGGCCCGGCACCACCGCCGTCGTCTTCGGCGTGGGCGGGCTGGGGCACCTGGCGGTTCAGATTCTCAAAGCGATCAGCCCCGTCCGAGTCGTCGCGGTCGACGTACGCGTCGCCGCTCTGGAGTTGGCGCGGACGGCGGGCGCCGACGCGGTGCTGTCCGCGGACGGCCTCACCCCGGAGGCGGTGCGAGCCGAAGCCGGCCCCGCCGGAGTGACTGTCGCGCTCGACTTCGTCGGCAACGATGCGACGCTCGCGCTGGCCGCCGGGTCGATCGGGCAGGGCGGGGACGTCACGTTCGTCGGCCGAGGTGGGGGTGAGCTTCGCGTCGCCCCGGGCCGGATCCCGTACGAGTGCACCGTGCGCATGCCGACGTGGGGAACGGTGGCCGAGCTCGCCGAGGTGGTGGCGCTTGCGGCCTCCGGGGCGATCCACTCCGAGGCCGACGTGTTCGGCCTCGACGATGTGCTCGCCGCTTACGGGAAGCTACGGCAAGGGGATGTGCTCGGACGCGCGGTCGTCGTTCCTGGTCGCGGGTAATCGTCCCCGGCCGCCTGGTTATATTGAACTGACCTCACTTCATATGGTAGGTGTCCGACCGCTAGCGCAATTCGGGCGAAACCGCGGAAGGAGAACTAAGAGAGATGGGACTCGTTGACGGGAAGGTCGCGCTGGTCACCGGCGCCGGCCGGGGACAGGGGCGCTCGCACGCGCTGCGGCTCGCGGCCGAGGGCGCGGATGTGATCGCCGTCGACATCGCGGCGAACAGCGTGGACACGATCTCCTACGCGTTGGCGAGCGAGGAGGATCTCGACTCGACCGTAAAGGAAGTGCGGGCGCTGGGCCGCCGTGCGGTCAAGGCCGTCGCCGACGTCCGGTCGCTGTCCGAGCTTCAGCAGGCGGCCGACACCGGCGTGTCCGAGTTAGGGAAGATCGACATCGTCTGCGCCAACGCCGGCATCGGCTCGTGGGCGGTCGCCTGGGAGATGACCGAGTATCAGTGGAAGGACATGATCGACATCAACCTGACGGGCGTCTTCAACACCGTACGCGCGACGCTTCCCTCGATGGTCGAGCGCGGCGAGGGCGGCAGCGTGGTTCTCACGAGCTCTACCGCCGGCCTTCGCGCCTACGCGAACACGGCGCATTACACGGCCGCCAAGCACGGCGTCATCGGGCTGATGAAGGTGCTCGCCCAGGAGGCCGGTCCGCATCGAATCCGGGTGAACGCTGTCTGTCCCACAACCGTCCGCACGCCGCTCGTCATCAACGACGCGACCTTCGAACTGTTCGCTCCGCATCTAGAGAACCCGACCGAGGACGATGTGCGCGAGCCGTTCGAGTCGCTGAACATCCTCCCGGGTGTGGCCTGGGTCGAGCCCAGCGACGTGTCCGACGCGGTCGTGTTCCTGTGCTCGGACGCGGCCAAGTTCATCACAGGCGTCGCGCTTCCGATCGACGCCGGCAACATCGTGAAGTGACGGCACGCCGGCTGGCGCGCCGGGAGTGCCTGCCGGCCTGCGGTCAGACCGTGAGCACGGTGCAGGCGCTGACGCCGGGGGCGCCGTACACCTGCGTGAACCCGACGCGGCACCGCTTCGGGACCTGGTGATCGCCGGCCTCGCCCCGCAGCTGGAGCGCGACCTCGTGGACCTGCCTCAAGCCGGACGCCCCGATCGGCTCGCCGCAGGCGAGGCAGCCGCCATCGGTGTTGATCGGCAGGCGTCCGCCGATCTCGGTGGCGCCACTCTGGATCAGCTCTTCCTGCTGGCCGTGCTCGCACAACCCGGTCTCGGCGAGGTGCATGACCTCCGCTCCGGACTCGGTGTCCTGAATCTGCGCAACGTCCACGTCGCCGGGTCCCATCCCGGCCTCCTCCGAACGCGGCCGCGGCCGCCTCGGTCGTCGCCGACGGCGCCGATTCGATCGGGATCGATGGCGCGAACACCTCAAACGAGCCGAAGCGGCGAGTGCGGAACGCGACTGAACGCAGGTACACCGGCGTCCGCGCGAGTTCCTTTACCCGTAGGCCCCGTGCGAGCACGAGCGCGACCGCGCCCTCACCCGGAGAGCAGAACATGTACTGCGTCAGCGGGTTGTTGACCATCCGCGAGGACAAGATCTCGTCCTCACTCAGCGGGGCTCGCCGCCACGCGTTCTCATTGCGCGATCCGTTCGTGAACGCCTTCGCAGCCACCTTCGCCAGCGTTGACTCCGAAATCCCGTAGTCGGCCATGTATCTCTGGATCTTCATCGCGAAGAACTGCGTGGTGAGCATCAGGCCCGTCTCCCCGTACCACGGGCCGATGCCCCACTCCTCGGGTAGAGGGTTGAATGCCCCCCGTGGGTGCTTGTCGAAGCCGACGACGAGCGCGACCTCGGCCGCGCCGGAGACGAGCATCGCGTGGGCCGTCTTCAGCGCCGACCCGCCGGTCGCGCATCCGTTCTTGACGTTGATGAACGGGACGCCGGTCAACCCGAGCATCGACACCGAGGTGTCGGCATTGCCGGCGGCGTCCGAACCGCCGGCGGCGAAGTCGATGTCCTTCCACGCGATCCCCGCGCTGGCGAGCGCGCGACGGGCAGCGATCGCGCCCATCTCGAGTCCGGACACGCCGTCGTGGCGGCCGAACGCGTGGATGCCGAGGCCGACGATCGCGACGTCGTCGCTCATCGCTCGTCCTCCTCCTCGGGCACGGGTCGGAACGCAAACGTGAGCTTGTCGCTCGCCCCGGGGACCGGGATCAGCGTGAGCTCCATCTCCATCCCGATCCGCAACCGCGTCGCATCGCTCTCGGTCAGTCGCGCCTCCACCCGGACCTCGCCCGGCAACTCGATGTAGCCGACGCCGTAGGGCTCGAACTCGGCCACGCCGGCCTCGAGGTATGGCGGCGCCTTGGGCGCAAACCACTGGATCGTCCAGGTCCACAGCGCGCCGCGCGTGGCCAGCTCGCGGGGGTGAACATCCTCAGAGGTGCACCGCGGGCACGAGCGCTGGCGCGGGAACGTGACCGTGCCACACCGCTCACACTCCGAGCCGATCAGCCTGGGCTCGTCCTCGGTGCCCCCGATCACGTCCGGGTCGATCAGTGCTAGCTCGCGCGTGTCAGCCATCGGTCCGCGGGAACGCGAGCGCGGGCGACCGCGCCACCATGTACCTGCGCATTCGCCCGGCCTCGTCGAGTTCTGCCACCGCGACGAACGTGCCGATGCGTTCTCCACTTTCCCAGCGCGTCTCGCCCAGAGCGAACTCGACATCGCCGCTGACACCACTGCGCATTACATAGTGAGCCCAGCCCTCGGTGTCACCGGCGTCGATGAACCCGCGGAGTTCCTCTCGTCCGCCCAGGAACTGGCTGCTCTTGCGGGACTCATCGGCAGCCCACTGGATGGAGAACTCCAGATCCTCGGCCACCAGCTCGAGCGAGCTGTGAGGATCCGGCCCGTCGAGGAGCGCGAAGTACCGCTCGAAGAACGTCTTCGCACCCGCTTCGCCTGATGGCGACACAGTCGGCTCGGCTTGACCTGAAGTCATTTCAACAAAATCATACCCGACCTCAAGCGTGGACCGTCGGGCGTTCGAGAATGTGGGTCACGATGTCTCGCTTCACGACCTTCAGCGACGGCGTCCGGGGGAACTCGTCGAACACCTCGACCGACTCGGGCCAGGTGTATTTCGCGACTCCTTCCTGATCCAGAAACTGCTGAAGCTCATCGAGCGTCGGCGCGGGCTTGCCCTCGACGGCAATGATCGCGGCGCACGCGCGCTCGCCGAGCCGCTCGTCCGGTAGCGGGACGATCGCGACCTCGTGGACGTTCGGGTGTCGCATGATCACGGGCTCGACCTCTGAGGGCACGATCGTCACGCCACCGCGCCGGATGATGTCCTTGCTGCGCCCGACGTATACGAACTGGCCGTCCTCGTCGAGATAACCGAGGTCGCCGGTCCGGTAGCCGCCCCACTCCGTGAGCGACTCGCGCGTCAACTCGTCGTTCCCGAGGAAGCCGAGGAAGCGGCTCGGGCCGTTGACGATCACCGAGCCGACGGTGTTCGCGGGAACGGGCTCCCCGCTGTCGTCGACGATCCGGATCTCGGTGCCGTCGTACGGGCGGCCCTCGGTCAGATCGATCTTCGCGTCCGGCTCATGAAGCCCGTGAGCGGCGTGTCCGGGCACCTCGGAGAGGCCGTAGTCGCCGAGCGGGGGCACTCCGAACGCCTCCCTCATCGCGACACGGCGCTCGCGCGTCAGCCCCGGCGCGGCGAGCACGCGCATCGACGGCAACTCGAGTCCGCTCTCCAACTTCGCGTCGATCAGATCCGCCGAGTGCGTCGGCATCGACAGGACGTACGTGCACTGATGCTCGTCGATCAGCCGCAGGGCATCCTCGGCTCGCCACCGGTTCACGAGCACGCCGGTGGCGCCGTTGAAAAGGGGCGGGAAGTAACCGAACACGAGGCCGCCGACGAAGCCGAACTCGCACACGACGAGGTAGACGTCATCACCGGTCAGCTCCCACCGCTTGCAGATTCCTTCGGTGGCGTAGCGCAGCGTGTTGTTCGAGTGCGAGATGCCCTTCGGGGTCGAAGTGGTCCCTGAGGAATGCAGCACCATCGCCAGGTCGTCGGCGGCGCGCGGAACGTGCTCGTCGGGAGGGTCTGCGCCGGCCAGGCGGTCGACGAGGTCGGGCTCGATCGGGAGGAACAGAGGAACCTGATCGGCGACCTGACGACACTTGGCGAGCTCCTTCTCGCCGCCGAACCCGAGCAGTCCCTTGGCGCTCGTCTGCCCGATCAGCGCCGACAGCTGAGTCTCGTTGAACATCGGCGGCAGCGGCGCGATCACCACGCCCCGGTGCATGCAGCCGAGCATCGCCACGGCGGCCTCGATCGAGTGGCGGCCCAGGAGGATCACGATGTCCCCGGGCTCGACGCCGCCGTCGGCGAGCATGCCCGAGACGCCGGCGGCCGCCCGCCGGAGCTGATCGAACGTGAACACCCGGTCGTCGAGGATCAGCGCGGGCTTCTGCGGGGTCTCCGCCGCGCGGCGGGCGAAGTCGCTCCACAGATCTCCCTCACGCCAGTAACCCTCGGCGTAGTAGCGATCGGCCTCGGGCTGGAACGTCAGGGTCGTCATCCACTTCCTCCGGTGTTCATGTTGTCGAATCGTGATCCGCGACGATCACACACTTGCCATGCCTCCGTCGACGCTCAGCACCGTCCCGGTGACGAAGCTGCTGCCCGGGCCGAGCAGGAACATGACGGCGTCGTCGAGCTCGCCGGTTCGACCGCCGCGCCCGAGTGGCGTCCGCGAGAGCAGAAAGTCCGGAAACTGCTCGGGGTCCTCGCCAAGTCCGTCCTTGTTCATCTCGGTGGCGAAGAAGCCCGGCGCGACGGCGTTCACGCGAATGCCATAGCGGCCCCACTGGGACGCGAGCTCTCGCGTCAGGCCGATGATGCCCGCCTTGGAGGCCACGTAGGCCGCGTCCGGGATCTGACCGATCGAGCGCAACCCCATGACCGACGCGACGTTCACGATCGATCGGCCGTGGCCGTTCCCGTTTCGCATCCGATCCGCCGCCAGGCACGAGAGCGCGTACGGCGCGACGAGGTTGAGGTCCAGCACGCGAGCGAACGTCTGCGCCGAGGTGCCAAGCGCGGGAGCTGACGCACCGGCGCCCGCATTGTTGATGAGGCCGTCGAGGCGGCCGTGGCGGTCCATGACACCGTCGATCAGGCGCTGGCGATCCGCCTCGTCCGTAACGTCGCAGGTGACGGGCTCGGCGCTTGGAATCTCTGTGGTGAGCGCAGCTAGGCGGTCGGTCCGTCGCGCGGCCAGGACGGGAATGCCGCCGGCGTCGCCGACCGCCTTCGCGAGCTGGGCACCGAGTCCGGAGCTCGCTCCGGTGATGATGACGACATGTTCATCGAGCCGCTGCATTTCAGTCCCTTTAAGTTGAAGTCAGTTCAATTCTATCGAGGCGAACGCTTGAGTGCAACTGCGCAGCGCCAATAGACACCGGAAAACCAGGGGATTTGCGCCGAGCGACCGGTCGCGCCGGCGCCCGCTGATAGAATTGGGGTCACTTCAATAGAAACGAGGAACAGTGGCCAAGAACGCGCGACCCCGGGCGAGTCAGCGGGAAGCAAGTCCGCCGAGCTCTCGCAGCAAGCGCCAGGAGATCCTGACGACAGCGATTGAGCACTTCGGCCGCGACGGCTACGAGTACACGAAGTGGGCGGACATCGCCGCCGACGTCGGCCTCGGTTCCACCGCGCTGTACCACTACTTCGAGTCGAAGCTCCACTGCCTGTTCGAGATCCACGCCGAGGCACTCGAGGCCGAACAGGAGCGGTTCGAGCGCCTTACGTCGGACCGGGGTGACTTCGCCCCCATGCTCGTGCGCGTGCTCAACGGGCTCTTCGATCTCACCGAGCATGAGGTCCTCCGCAACCGCGTCCTGGTCGCCGAAGAGGGGCTGATCGCCGTCCCACGCAAATCGCCGCGCGAGGAGGAGGCGCGCCGGCTCGCCCGCGCCCGGATGCGCGACATCGAGTTCGCCTGGGCATCGTTCCTGACCCGGGGCATGGAGCAGGGAGCGATCCCGGAGGCCGACCCACGTCTACTCACGCACGCGCTGCTTGGCCTGTACAAGAGTGTCTGGCACTGGTACCGGCCCGGCGGGAACCTGTCCCTCGACGACATCCGCGGGTTCTTCGTGGAACGGTGCCTGGCCGTGGCCGGCTGCGGCGACGCCCCTTCGCTCTCCACCCAGCCGGCGCGAAAGCCACGAGCCGCGCGCAAGGCGGCCTGATCGTCGGCGGGCCAAGGCCGCCTGATCGTCGTCACCCGGGTGGCTATGCGATCCGTACGAGCGCCTTGCCGGTGGTGTCGCCGGAGAGGACTCGCATGAGCGCCTCGGGCGCTCGCTCCAGACCGTCGATCACCGTCTCGGGATAGCGGAGGCGTCCCTCCGCCAGCCAGCCGCCGAGCTCCCGGACCACATCCGGGAGACGGTGCTGGTAGGCGCTTCCGCGGAAGCCTCGGAGCGTCAGGTTGTTCGCCGTCGCCTGGAACAGGTTGCTCGGGCCCCGGGCCGGCCCGACCGACTCGTACTCGGAAATCGCGCCACAGAGCGCGGCCCTTCCCCAGTTTCGCAGCGTGGCGAGCGCTGCCTCGAGGTGGTCACCGCCGACGTTGTCGAAGTACACGTCGATGCCGTCCGGTGCGGCCTGGCGCAAGAGGTCCACGACGGGGCTATCGTGGTAATTGAAGGCCGCATCGAGACCGAGCTCGTCCAGCAGGAACCGGACCTTTGCTTCGGACCCGGCGCTGCCGATCACGCGGTGACCGCGGAGCTTGGCGATCTGGGCGGCGAGGCTGCCGACCGCCCCGGCGGCCGCCGAGACCCAAACGACGTCTCCGTCCCGCAGTTCCGCGGCGTCAATCAATCCCGCGTATGCGGTGACGCCCATCGCACCGAGCGGGCCGAGGTACTTCTCCGCCGGCGCGATGGTCGTGTCGAGCCGAGCCAGCGTGGCGATGCCGGCGAGCGCCGGCTCGTCCGCGGTTACGATCGCGTAGTCGCGCCACCCTTTTGCGTGCCACACGGCATCCCCGGGCTCGAAGCCCTCGGCGCGGGACTCGATCACCTCGCCCACGGCCCAGATGTCGTCCATCGGGGCATTCAGGGCGAACGAGTTGAAATAGCCGGCGGGACCGCTCTCCCGGAGGCGCAGTCGCATGCCGGGATCCACAGACGTGAAGGTGTTCCGCACGAGCACCTGACCAGGGCGAGGATCGGGAATCTCGACGTCAACCGTGACGAAATGGCCGGGTGTCACCTCACCGACGGGGTACTCGATGAGGTGAACCTGGCGCGCGCGAGCTGTCATCGGCCTACCTCCGCACCTGGTAACCGACCGAATCCCGATCCCACACGTCGTCGGCCTCGAGCCCTTCGGCTTTCAACTCCTGCTTGAGGATCCGCTGCGCATGGGACTTGGGCAGCGAATCGACGAACCGCAGGTATCTGGGAACCGCGAAGTGCGGCATCTTGTCCTGGCAGAAATCGAGCACATCCTCCGGGCCTAGCGTCGAGCCCGGCTTGCGCACGATCGCGGCCATAACCTCCTGGCCGCCCATCGGCGACGGCACTCCGTACACCGCCGACTCGAGCAACTCGTCATTAAGCGCCAGCACGCGCTCGACCTCCCAGGCCGAGATGTTCTCACCACGCCGGCGGATCGAGTCGGTCTCCCGCGCTCTGAAGAAGAAGAAGCCGTCGGCATCCCTGTATCCGTGGTCGCCGGTGTGGAACCACAGGTTGCGGATCGACTTGAGTGTTGCGGTGTCGTTGTTCCAGTAACCGGCCATCATCACGTTTGGACGGGCGGGGCGGATGCAGATCTCGCCCGGCTCGCCGACCGGAACTTCGTTGTCGTTCTCGTCGAGGATCCGTACCTCGTACCACGGCACCGGGACCCCCATCGAGCCGGCGCGGCGCTGGTCGTACGTGCAGAAGGTGATTGGACCGGTTTCGGTCAGGCCGTAGACGTCGAGGATCGCGAGGCCGTACCGGTTCTCGAACTCGAGTACCTGGTCACGAGGGGCGGCGGCGCCGATCACCACGCGGACCGTGTTGTCGGTGGCATCCGCCGTCTCGGGTTGCTTCATCAGGATGCGGAGCATTTCGCCCATGCCGTTGAATGCGGTGACGCGCTCGCTCCGGCACTGGTCCCAGAAGCGGCTCGCCGAGAACCGGCGATTGACGATCGATTTCGCCCCGGCAACCATCGCGGCGACGACGGTCATGTACTTGGCGTTTGCGTGGAACAGGGGGAAGACCGACAGCAGCACGTCGTCTTCGGTATAGCCGGCGATCTCGGCTGTACTCGTCGCCAGATTGATGTTGTGGTTGTGCGGGAGCACGACGCCCTTCGGCGGCCCGGTCGTTCCTCCGGTGAACAGGATCGACGCGGGCTGGTGCGGCTCGACCTCCACCGTCTCGACCGGTGACGGATTGGCCAGCAGGTCGGCGAAGTCGAGAAGCGGCCGTCCGCCGTTGGCGTCGCTCGACCGCTCGCCGACGACGATCACGTGCTCGACGCTCGGCGAGTCCCCGAGCCATGGCAGCACATGCTCGAGAAACACGTCCTCGACGATTACCACCCGGGCCTCGGTCGTGTTGAGGATGTGGGAGATGCCCGGGCCCCTCGCGGCGTCGTGGATCGGCACCTCGATCGCCCCGAGCTTGAGGATCCCGAACCATGCGTACAGGAAGTCCGACCGGTTCCCCATCATGATCGCGACCCGGTCGCGCTGATCGACACCAAGGTCCCTCAGACCGCCGGCAACCCGCCCGGCGCGCTCGGCGACCTGTGCATAGGTAACGGTGTCATCGTCGAAGATGGCGAGCACCCGGTCACCGAACTGTGCGGCTTTCTCATCGACGAGCGTGGCTAGATTCATGTCTCCCTCGCGTTCACTGTGACGTGGACGGGTTACCCGTTCCTATGTTCTCAGCAGCAGGCACGAAGCCAGAGGTCCCGCTCCGGCTGACACCGCCGCCACCTTCGCCTCCGGTACCTGACGCTCGCCGGCCTGCCCACGTAACTGGAGGCAAGCCTCGTAGAGATGGCCGAAGCTGTGCAACCGGCCGGCCGAGAGCTGGCCGCCGCTGGTCGCCAGGGGGAGCTCGCCGGTCAGGCTGATGCGCTCGCCGCCCTCGACGAACGCGCCGCTCTCGCCCTTGCCGCAGAACTGGAGCCCCTCCAGCCAGTACAGAGTGAGGACCGTAAACCCGTCGTACAGCTGGGCGCAATCGACGTCGGCCGGCGTCAGATCCGTCCGCGACCACAAATGGGCACCGGCGCCCATCGCTGCCGTCGTCGTCATGTCCTCCCACTGATCCCAAGACGCGCGGCCGTGGAGCGCGCTTCCGACGGCCTCGAAGTGGATCGCCCGGTTCGGGGTGTCCGGCGCATGCGCCGCGTCCGAGATCACGACCGCGGTGGCACCGTCGATCGCGATGTCGCAATCGTAAAGACACAGTGGATCGCTGATCATCGGCGAGGAGAGATATTCGTCGAGCGTGAGGGGCTTCGTCAGGACGGCCTTTGGATTGAGCGCGCCGTTGCGGCGGGCGTTCAAGCTGATCTGGGCGATCTGCTCGCGGGTGGTGCCGTACTCGTACATGTGCCGCCGCGCGTACAGCGACATCCAGTTCGGTCCGGAGAACGCGCCGAACGGCAGAATCCACTGCATCATCCCGGTGACGCCACCGGCGTCGGTCGCGACCCGTTCGGTGCTCTGGCGCCACGCCGTGTCTTCATCGAGCGCGCGGTAGACGAGCACGTGCTTGCACATGCGAGTCGCGACCGCCATGCAGCCGTGAATCACTGAGGCGAGCATCCCGGGCGTCTCCGGTCCAGCGGCGTGCCAGTTCGTGTTAAGGCGCAGCGCATCGATGACGGCGTGGGGGCCGGGTCCAGACGAGCCGGGGCCGGGAGGTGCGAGGCCCTCGGCGCGAGTCACGGCTCCCGGCCAGGAAATCACCCCGTCGATGTCTGCCGGCGTCAGCCCGGCGTCGCCGATCGCCTCGAGACAGGCGTCGAGCGTGAGCGCGAGCACGCCGCGCGACATGCGCCGCCCGACATCGGACTGCCCGATGCCGGAGATGATGCAGCGGTCTTCGAAGCGCTCAGCCATGGTCATGAAGATTGGTCGGCGGCGTCTAACGGCGGGGCCTCCGCCGGCCTGAACACCGGGGCGAACACATCGCCTTGCTCACGGAACTCGACCTGGACGGGCATGTCGACGGCGACGTCGTCGGATGGGCATCCGACGATGTTTGTCATCAGTCGCAGGTCGGGCTGCTCGCTGAGCTGAACGATCGCGATCACGTAGGGGACCTCCACGCCCGGGGACCACTCGCGTCGGTTCACCGTGTAGGTGTAGACGACACCCCGCCCGCTCACCGCGTGCGGCTCTACGTCGTCACCGAGACAGCGCGGGCACCTCGGCGACGGCGGGTGGATGTAATAACCGCAGTCGTTGCAGCGGACGATCCGCAGCTCGCCGTCGCGGCCACCTGTCCAGAACGCTCGATTGTCGTCGTTGACCTGCGGTATCGGGAACACAGCGTCTCCGGCACTTTGACCTGAATTCGGGTCGAGACTACCAGATCGAACCGGGGAAGCAACCCGGGCTAACGGGCCTGTGGTTGGCGGCGGGGCCTTGACTCCAACGCGGGCTCCACTAAGATAAACGAACCGACTTCAGGTCAACCTCTCAAGCCGCCCAAGACCAGCCGAGACGAGGAGAGCTCTTCATGCTGCCACGCGAATATCCCAATCTCTACATCGACGGCCGCTGGCAGGAGCCGGACTCGAACGAGCGCATCGACGTCATTTCGCCGTCCACCGGCGAGAAGATCGGCTATGTCCCCGCGGGCAACGAGACCGACATCGACCGCGCCGTAGAGGCAGCGCGCAAGGCGTTCTACGAGACGGACTGGCCGACTCGCCCGGTCGAGGAGCGCGCCGAGATGATGGAGCGGCTCGCCGCCCTGCTCGCCGAGCACCAGCCGGAGTTCCGCGACCTGATCGTCGACGAGCTCGGGCACACAAAGCTGACCGCCGAGGTCTACCACTCGGTCGCGCCGACGCTCCACTGGAACTACTACGCCAAGGTCGGTCGGGAGCACAGGTTCGCCGAGTTGCGCGAGGCCGACCTGTCGCCGCTGGCAGGCAATGCCGGCGGGCTGATCATGAAGTATGAGAGCAAGAGCCTGCTCGTGCGCGAGCCGGTGGGCGTCGTGGCCGCGATGACCGCGTTCAACTTCCCGATTTCCGGCATCGCCCAGAAGACCGCGCCCGCGCTCGTCGCCGGGTGCACCGTCGTGGTCAAGACGCCGGATCCCGATCCGCTCACGCTGTTCGCGATGGCCGATCTGGTCACGGAGGCGGGCTTCCCGCCCGGCGTGATCAACATCGTCGCCGCGACGCGCGCGGGCTCAGAGCGCCTGGTCACGCACCCCGACGTCGACATGGTCAGCTTCACTGGCTCGGTCGAGGTGGGTAAGCAGATCGGCAAGGCGTGCGGCGAACTGATCAGGCCGTGCGTGCTCGAGCTCGGCGGTAAGTCGGCCGCGATCGTGCTCGACGATGCCGACGTCGACGCCGTGCTTCCGATCCTGGTGGGCGCGAGCGCCGGCACGAGCCAGGGCGAGAGCTGCGTGTGCATGAGCCGGATCCTGGCTCCAAAGTCGCAGTACGACGAGATCGCCGCGAAGCTCACCGAGGCGTTCAAGACGCTCAAGGTCGGAGACCCGCACGAGGACGACACGGTGATCGGCCCGCTCGTAACCCAGGCGCACCGCGAGCGCGTGCTCGGCTACATCAACCAGGCGATCGACGAGGGCGCCACCGTCGCCGCGGGGGGCAAGGTGCCCGAGCACCTCGACAAGGGCTGGTACGTCGAGGCCACGCTGCTCACCAACGTCACCAACGATATGACCGTCGCCCAGGAAGAGATCTTCGGACCGGTCATCGCCCTCATCCCGTACGAGGACGAGGAGGACGCGATCCGCATCGCCAACGACAGCCGGTTCGGCCTGTCCGGCTCGGTGTTCACCGGTGATCCCGTTCGCGGATTCCAGGTCGCCCGGCGAATTCGCACCGGAACCTTCTCGGTCAACACGATGGCTGCCGACTTCAACTCGTCGTTCGGCGGATACAAGGAGTCCGGTGTCGGCCGCGAGCACGGTCCGTACGCGATCGACGAGTACCTGCTGGATAAGACGATCTCGATCGATCCGTCCCAGGACGTCCCCGAAGAGATCCTCAATTCGGTGCAGGGCACTCCGGCGCACGCCTGACGGCCTCATGCGTCTTGAAGGAAAGGTGATCATGGTCACCGGGGCCGGGACCGGCCTCGGCCACGCCGCAGCGGTGCGGGTCGCCCGGGAGGGCGCCCGCCTCGCGCTGCTTGACGTCGATGAGGCCGCGCTCGAGCGCTCGCGTGGGGAGATCCTCGGTGCGGTTGACAGCGTGGAGATCCTCACGGTCGCCGCTGATGTCGCTCAGGAAGACCAGGTTCAGGCGTTCGTCGACCAGACGCTCGAGCACTTCGGCCGGATCGATGGGCTCTACAACAACGCTGGGATCGAAGGCGAGCAGAACCCGATCGAGGCCTACACCAGCGACGGCTTCGACCGGGTGATCTCGATCAACCTCAAGGGCGTGTTCTTCGGAATGAAACACGCGCTGCCGCACCTGAAGGCGCAGTTGTCCGGCGCGATTGTCAATGCCGCGTCGGTCGGCGGGATCCGCGCCGTGCCGAACTTGGTGGCGTACGGCGCGGCCAAGCACGCGGTGGCGGGTATGACCAAGCAGGCCGCGATCGAATACGGCCAGTACGGGGTCAGGGTGAACGCGATCGCCCCGGGGGCGATCATGACCGAGATGATCAAGGGCTCGTTGATCAAGATCGCCGGCGAGGACGGTTGGGAGGCGTTCGGTCAGGAGTACGTGAGCATGAATCCGATGCGGCGGTTCGGCCAGCCGGTCGAGGTCGCCAACCTCGTCGCCTTCCTCCTGTCCGACGACGCGTCGTTCATCAACGGGACCGTGATCCCCATCGACGGCGGGCAGTCGCAGGCTTACTGAACGGTCGCGGGTTCGGGGATCGCGGCCGGGTGAGGGGGTTGCTGCGTTTTGCGGGGGCGTCGGGGGGAGTGGCGAGGCATTGGTCGCGCCCCGCCGGGCTCCGGGTGTGCAGAACGCCCGGAAACGCCAGACAGCCAGGCGAAACCGGGGCATAAGCACCTGGCAGGTGCTTATGTGCGGGAAGTGCCGGCGGGGGGAGGGGCTTTCGGGCTTTGTGCACCTCGCGCGGGGGAGTGTGGCCGCGCCGTCGGGGAGCGGCACGGCGCCCGACGTCCGGGCCGTTAGGGGCTGTAAGGAGTCTTCATCACGAGCGACAGAACCTCGCGCTCGGCGACCTTCGCGATCTGCCCGGCGGCCTCCACGAACTCGGGATCCTCGGATGCCCCGGCAAAGCCCGCCGGCACCGTGTTTGCATCCTCGACCTCCCACAGGTCGTGCACCTCGTGGAGGTCGCCGATCACCGTGCTCCAGCCACCGACGAGCTTCCAGCCGTTCTGCTCCATAACCCGTTTGATCGTGACCATCGCCTCGTAGAAGGCGGGCAGCTGGCCGTACTTCACCTTGACGTTCGCGTAAACGTATGGCATCGACTCACTCCATGACTGGTGAGAACTCGTCACCGTACGTCTTGCGTAGGCGACGCTTGAGGACCTTTCCACCGGCGTTGCGAGGTAACTCGTCCACCACGATCACCGCCGAAGGCTTCTTGAACCCGGCGAGGTACTGGCGGCAGTGGGCGATCAGCTCGGCTTCGTCAGGCTCCGTGTCTTCGCCGGCGACGATGAACGCCACCGGCGTCTCCACCCAGCGTGGATGGGGGACACCGATGACCGCAGCCTCCGCGACCGTTGGGTGATCCAGCAACACCCGCTCGACCTCGGCGGGGTACACGTTCTCGCCCCCGCTGACGATCATGTCCTTCTTGCGATCGACGAGCCAGAGATAGCCTTCCTCGTCGAACCGGGCCATGTCGCCGCTGTGGAACCAGCCACCGGCGAACGCCTCTCGCGTCGCCTCCGGCTGCTGGTGATAGCCCGCCATCACGAGCGGACCGCGGTAGACGACCTCCCCGACCCCGCCCGGAGGCATGTCTCGCAGGGCGTCGTCGACTACCCGCAACTCAACGCCGAGCATCGGCTTCCCGACCGAGCCCATCTTTCGGGTCGAGTCCGGCCCCTTGAGGAGCGTCGTCGCACCGGACATCTCCGTCTGGCCGTAGGCGCTGACGACCGCCGCGCGCGGGAACGCCCGCTCCATCGCTTCAAGCGTTCGGCGCGGCGCCGGCGAGGCGCCCCACATGGCAACGCGCAGCTGGTGCGGGTCGATCCGCGCCACGGCTTCGCTCAAGCAGATCGCCGCCCACTGCGTCGGCACGAAGATGCACATCGTCGCGCCGTGTACCTCGATGAGACGCAGCATCGCCTCGGGGTCGAACGTTGTCGTCGGAGTGATGATGACGGTCGCTCCGAGCACCAGAAACGGTAGAAGTCCGTTGATTCCACCGATGTGAAACAGCGGTTGACCCGATAGCCACACGTCGTCCTGGCCCGCGCGCATCTCGTGGATCCAGCTCAGCGTGCTCGCCACGAGATTGGCATGAGTGAGCACCGCTCCCTTCGGCCGGCCGGTCGTTCCTGACGTGTAACACATCAGCGCGGGATCGTCCTCGGCCACAGGCGCCGGCCCGCGGGGCGGGGCGGAAGCGACAGCAGCGTCGTAGACCGGCCCGACCTGGAGCACGATCGGGACACGGCCCGAAGCGGGCGCCGCCGAATCGCAGATCAGGGCGACGGCACCTGAGTCGGCGAGCAGGTAGTCGACCTCGTCGGGCGCCAGGCGGAAGTTGATCGGGACCGCGACCGCGGCCAGACGGTGGCACGCGAGGAGCGATTCGACGAACTCGATCCGGTTCTGGAGAAGCAGCGCGACGCGGTCGCCCGCCCGCACGCCCCCGGTACAGAGCACGGAGGCGAGGCGCGCTGCGCGGTCGTGAAGCTCGGCGTGCGTCCGGACCTCCTCGCCGAATACGAGCGCGGGGTGGTGCGGATAGGCCCGGCACGCCCTGCCGGTGAGCTCCGGCAGCACCAGCCGACGTGACTGCTCGAGGCCGAACGGCATCTGCGGCACCTGCCTCAGAGCCCGGATGTGCGGTCGGGCGGGATGCCGGCAACCGCGAGCATGCGAGCGCCGAAGAACTCGGCGATGGTCGGCAGGAGCAGGGTCTGGTCCGGGCGGTACCAGTGCCAGATGCTGTTGTACAGGCCGAGCATGGCCCGCGTGAGCATCCGGGGGTCGCGCTCGGGGATCGCGCCCTGGGCCATCGCATCGGAGAGAAAGCGCGTCCACGCAATCTCGAGCGCTCTCGTCCGCTCGCGGCCCGCCAGGCGAGCCTGCTCTTCCCGCTGGGAGGAGCTCCCGGCGCTAAGGAGCACCTGCTCGGCGACGAGCACGCGGTTGCGCATGACCTCGTGATCGGACAGCTCGAAGCAGTCGGCGCAGATCGCACGCAGCGCCTCGCGCGGGTTGGGATGGCTCGCCGTGATCGAATCGAATCGCTCGTGCAATTCGCCGAGCGCCTGGTCGAGGATCACGTACAGGCAGTGCTGCTTGGAGTCGAAGTAGTGATAGAGGGCGGTAGGCCCGATGCCCACGTCATCGGCGATCTCGGCCCATCTCGTGTTCTCGTAGCCGTTGCGCCCGAAGCGATCGATCGCAGCGTCGAGAATCTCGGCTCGCCTCGCGCCCTCGTCCCGAGAGCGGCCCTCGCGGGACCGGCGGGTAGACCGTGATCGTCGGCCATTGGAGTCCTGACTCGAACTCACGTCAGGACGCACACTAGCACGACCGCCGCCTCGGTGACAATGTTGAATATCGCGCAATATCGGGCTGGTGTGGCTGATTCACCGAGTGATCGGAGTGTTGTTTCCTGATACGATCTCAGTTCGATGCAGATGGTCGAAACCGCCTCCGAGCGCGCTCTTGCGGATGAGGTCCGCGCGTTTCTCGCGCGCGAGGATTACCGCTCCGAGCAGTTGCCGCACGCGCTCGATGACCGGATGGCGGCACTTCGTCGCTGGCAGGCCGCCTGCTACCGCGCGGGGTTCGTCGGAAGGGCATGGCCGACCGAGTTCGGCGGCGGAGGGCGGCCGCCGGTGGAGCAGATCGTCGTCGACCAGGAACTGGCCGCCGCGGGCGCCCCTGAGTTCGCGAACATCGTCGGGCTCGGCGTCCTCGGGCCCTCGCTGCTGCGGTTCGGTAACGACGAACAGCGCCGGCGCTACATCCCCCCGATCCTGTCGGCGGAGGAGATCTGGTGTCAGGGCTTCTCCGAGCCCGAGGCCGGGTCGGATCTCGCGAGCCTGCGCACCCGGGCGGCGCCGGACGGTGACACGTTCGTGATCAACGGCCAGAAGACGTGGGTGTCGTGGGGTCAGTACGCGACGCTGTGCGGCGTGCTGGCGCGCACCGACGACTCAGTTCCACGCCATAAGGGGATCTCGATGCTGATCCTCGACATGGCCACGCCCGGCGTCGAGGTGCGCCCGATGACGCAGATCACCGGCCACGCCGAGTTCAGCGAGCTGTTCCTCGACAACGTCATCGTCCCGCGGGAGAACCTGCTGGGGGAGCTCGGCGACGGGTGGAAGATCGCGATGTACACGCTCGGGCACGAGCGTGGGACGGCGGCGCTGCCGCGCCAGGTCAAGTTGCGAACGTGGCTCGACCGCGCGGTGTCAGTCGCCGCTCGGCGCGAGATCGACGGTCACCCGCTGCTCGAGGATCCGGAGGCTCAGACGGCGCTCGCCCGCGCGCTCATCGGAATCGAGGTACTTCGCCATCACGCATACCGGACCGCGGGCGAATTCCTCAGCGGTGGCGTGGTCGGCCCGGAGAGCTCGAGCGTCAAGCTCCTCATGACCGAGGCCGAGCAACGGCTCGCCGAGACCGTGCTCGAAGTCCTCGGGCCGACTTTGCTCGCCGGCGAGCGCGACGACGTTCCCGAAAACGACTTCTGGCAGGAGACATATCTGTACTCCCGCGCGGCCAGTGTCTACGGCGGCACTCGGCAGATCCAGCGGGACATCATCGCCGATCGAATCCTGGCGCTCCCGAAGGAGTAGGAAGAGCATGGACCTCGAGCTGAGCGACGAGCAGGTCTGGATCGAGGAGTCGGTCGACACGCTGCTCGAACGCCAGTGGCCGCCCGCCGAGACCGCCTGGCAGGCGGGAGAGGTAGAGCGGGCGCGGCTCTGGGAGAGCCTCGTCGAGTTCGGCGTCCTCAGCGGCGCCGCCGACGGTCAGCTGGGCGCGATCGAGCTGTGTCTCGTCGCGCGCGCGCTCGGCGCTCACCTTGGCTCGGCCCCGTTCCTCGGCAGCGTCGGTGTGCGCTACGCGCTGGCGCCCTTCGCGGCGGAGCTCCCCGCTGATTTCGCCGCGCTGCTCGGCGGTGACTCACGGCTCGGGGTCGCTCTACTCGAGCCGGGCGGTGGCTGGTCGATGTCGGACACGCGCGCGACCGTGGACTCCGGCCGGCTCACCGGCACGAAGACCGCAGTCGAGCATGCTCTCGACGTCGACTACCTGGGGGTTGTTGCTCGCGGCGGTAGCGAACCCGTGCTGGCGCTCGTTCCCGGCGTATCGCCGGGCATCGAGGTGACGCCGGCGCCGGGCCTGGACGTCACGGTCCCACTCTCCCGCGTCGGGTTTGTGGACACGACCGCCGACATGATCGCCGGGGACGAGCTCGGGGAGGCGATCATCGAGAGGCTGATCACCGTGGCGGGACTGCTCAGCGCCGCGGAGGCGGTCGGCGCGGCGGGCGCGGTGTTCGCCCAGGCGCGTGAATACGCCTCCGAGCGCCGGCAGTTCGGCCGTACGATCGCGAGCAACCAGGCGCTGCGTCACCTGATGGCCGATCTCCACGTGAGGCAGGCGAGCAGTTGGTCGACCACGTTGTTCGCCGCCGCCGCGCTCGATGACGGCATCCCGGGAGCGCACCAGACCGCGTCGGTGGCAAAGGCGTACGTCTCACGCGCGGCGCGCGAGGTCGCGCACGGCTCGATGCAGGTGTTCGGCGGCATCGCGTTCACCGAGGAGCACCCCGCGCACCGGTTCCTGAGAAGGATCGTCGTCCGAGAGCAGCAGTTCGGTGACGCCGCCCACCACGAGCGGCAGCTCGGCAGGGCCCTGGCGGCAGCGGCGTCGCGGGTGACGGTGTGACCTCTGCGGAGGAGCTCAACTTCAACGATCCGACCGCGCAGCGGCTCGAGCGGATCGCGACGGGCGCCGACGCGGACGTCGTCGGGTCGATGCTCGCCGACATCCTCCACGATCCGCGTTGGCTCGACTGCGACGTCGCGCTCATCTCAGGCGGCAAGTCGAATCTGACTTATCGGGTGGCCTGCGACGCCGGCGAGGTCATCCTGCGGCGGCCTCCCCTCGGCCACATCCTCCCCACCGCGCACGACATGGGTCGGGAATACCGCGTGATGACCGCGCTCGCGCAGACGGGCGTGCCGGTTCCGCGGACCTTCCACCTGGGTGACGCCGGCAGTCCGCTCGGCGCGCCCTTCTACCTGATGGAGCGGGTCGTCGGCCATATCTGCCGAAACGCCCTCCCGCCCGGATACGCCGAGGCGCCCGAGGATCGTCGGCGCCTGGGCGAAGCGCTCGTCGACGTCCTGGCCGATCTCCACGCCGTCGAGCCCGAGCGAGTCGGGCTGGGCGAGTTCGGCCGGCCCGCCGGGTTCATGGAGCGGCAGCTGCGACGGTGGTCCCAGCAATGGGACGCATCGAAGGCGACCGAGCTGCCCGCGCTCGATCTGCTCCGTGACGATCTCGTGGCGACCGTGCCCGAGCAGCGAGCGAGCGCCGTCGTACACGGCGACTATCGTCTCGACAACACGATCCTGCACCCGACCGCGGTGGGCACGATCGTCGCCGTACTCGATTGGGAGATGAGCACGATCGGCGATCCGCTGGCGGACCTCGGAGCGATGCTCGCGTACTGGAGCGAGGCCGGCGACAGCGAGGTCCTGCGGCGGGCGCGGATCATGGCACCGCTGACCGCCCTCGACGGATTCCCGTCCCGCGCTGAGATCATCGAGCGCTACGCCAACCGGACCGGCATCGACCCCACGGACGTCGGCTGGTATCAGTCGTTTGCGTACTTCAAGCTCGCCGTCGTGTGCCAGGGAATCGCCGCGCGCGCCGCCGGGGGCTCGATGGTCGGAGACGGATTCGACAACGCCCAACGGCTCGTGGCGCCGCTGGTCGAGGCGGGGCGCCAGCAGCTTGGCGCCCGTCCGGCCGCGTAGGTCGGACGCCTAGGTCGCGACGGGCTGGGGCTGATAGCGCGCGGACTCGCGGCGGGCGATCGCCATGTGGTGAACCTCGTCGGGTCCGTCGGCGATCTGCAGAATCCGGGCCACCGCATACAGCTCGGGCAGCAGCGTGTCCTGGGCGACGCCCGCCCCGCCGTGCGCCTGGATCGCCCGGTCGATAACCCAGGTGGCGACGTCGGGCGCGGCCACCTTGATCGCCGACACCTCGATCCGTGCGCCGCGGTTTCCCACCGTGTCCATCAGCCAGGCAGTCTTCAGCACCAGCAGGCGGACCTGCTCGATGCGCACGCGTGACTCGGAGATCCAGCGCTGGACGACCCCGTGCTCGATGATCGGACGCCCGAACGCCGACCGCTGTGCGGTCCGCTCGCACATCATCTCGAGCGCGCGCTCGGCCATCCCGATCGCGCGCATCGCGTGGTGGATCCGCCCCGGGCCGAGGCGTTCCTGGGCGATCCGGAAGCCGTCGCCTTCGTCCCCGAGGAGGTTCGACGCCGGGACCCGGACGTTGTCGTAGACGACCTCGGCGTGGCCGCCGTGCGGTCCATCGTCGTAGCCAAACAGGCTCGTGGAACGCCGTATGTTCACGCCGGGCGTGTCCTTGGGCACGAGGATCATGCTCTGGCGGCGGTGACGCGTCGCCTCGGAGTCGGTGACGCCCATCACGATCAGCAGCTTGCAGCGAGGCGACATCGCTCCGGATGTCCACCACTTGCGTCCGTTGATGACGTAATCGTCACCGTCACGCTCGATGCGAGTGGCGATGTTGGTCGCGTCAGAAGAGGCCACCTCAGGCTCTGTCATCGAGAACGCGGAGCGAATCTCACCCTCGAGCAGCGGCTCCAACCAGCGCTGCTTCTGCTCGTCGGTCCCGAACAGGGACAGCAGCTCCATGTTCCCGGTGTCCGGGGCGGAACAGTTGATCGCCTCGGGGGCGATCCACGGGTTTCGTCCCGTGATCTCGGCCAGCGGCGCGTACTGGAGGTTCGTCAGCCCGGCGCCGTATTCGTGCGTCTGCGGGAGGAACAGGTTCCACAACCCGCGTCGCCGGGCTTCTGACTTCAGCTCCTCGATGACCGGCGGGGTTCCCCACCGGTCCTCGGGTGAATGCGCTTGCACTCTGAACCGCACCTCGGCCGGATACACGCACTCATCCATGAAGGCGAGCAGCTTTCGCTGGAACTCGACCGTCGTGTCGTCGTAGGCGAAATCCATGGCCCGTGCCCCGCTGGACGGGTTAGCGGTGCTTCCAGACCGGATCGCGCTTCTCGAGGAATGCCTGCACGCCCTCTTTTGCGTCCTCCGACTGATGCGCGACATTGCACGTCATGCTCTCGAGCGCGAGCAGCGTCTCCGTGTCGCCGTCGAGTCCGCGATTGGCGGCCATCTTCGTGATCCGCATCGTGAAGCTGCTCTTGTCGATCATCGGAGCCGCGAAGTCCACGATCGCCTGGTCTATGTCCTCGGCCCGGACCGAGACATTTGCGATGCCCCAGTCGTAACACTCCTTGCCCGAGAGCAGCTTGCCGGTGAACAGGAGCTCCTTCGTCTTGCGCAGGCCGATATAGCGGGGGAGGCGGTAGATCGGGCCGGCGCCGCCGAACAGGGCGCGGCGGATGTGGAAGTCTCCGATCTTCGCGTCGTCGGCAGCGATCAGGAAGTCGCACGAGATCGACAGCTCGAAGCCGCCGGCCACCGCGTAGCCCTCGACGGCCGCGATCGTCGGCTTGGCGAGGTTGAACGCCCGGTCGAACGTGCGCGCGGAGACCTGGGCGATCTTGATCGAGTTCGCCGAGGTGGCGAGGAACTCGGAATCGAGCATGTTGAGGTCGGCGCCGGCGGAGAAGGTATGGCCCCGGCCACGGATCACGACGACACGCGCATCGTCATCTTCCTCGGCGCGCTCGAGGGCCGCGCCGAACGTCGTGAGCTGCTCCCAGTTGAAGCAGTTCCTGACGTGGGGTCGGTTCAGCCAGATCGTGGCGACGCCATCGCTGACCTCGTACTCAACGGCGCCCTCTCTCGTCGTCGCTTGCTCCTGAACGGTCATCGGTCTCCTCCGTCGTGCGGTGTCTAAGCTGAATTCAGATCATATCTTCTCACGGTCGATTTGGCTAGCCCCGAATCGGGGAAAACCGGCCCGCCGATTTCTCCCCCGAAACCAAGGGGTTCTCGGCCAACGAGCCGGGCCTGCGATGCTAATTGATCCGGAATATGCTCACGTCGGGCCCGGGTATGACATACTGAACTGGCTTCAATTATGTAGCTAGTCGGCACGAGCTGAGCCGGGACATGGAACGCACCGTTCGGATCCAAGCACCTCTACCTCACATCAAATCGGTCAACATCTGGCTGCTCCGCGGGGACCCGCTCACGCTGATCGACACAGGCCCGCGCACGGACGAGGCACTGGTTGCGCTCGAGGCCGGTCTGGAACGCGAAGGGCTGCGCGTCGAAGACATCGAGCTCGTGATCCCCACTCACCACCACCTCGATCACTCGGGTTTGATCGCCACGATCGTAGGTCGCGCAGGGGCCCGCGTGGCGGCGCTCGATCGCGCCGCCGAATACGGAGCCAGGTACGCGGACCGCTCGGCGGCCGACCGCTCGTTCTCGGTTGAGCTGATGCGCCATCACGGCGTGCCCGACTCGGTGATCGAAGCGAACGAGGGTTTCTGGGACTTCATCCGAGACACGTCCGAGGCGTTCGAGACCGACGTCGTGCTTTCCGATGGCGATGTGATCACGGCGGGCGGTCGGGACCTGCGGATCCTGGCTCGGCCCGGCCACAGCACGACCGATGCGCTGCTCGTGGACGAGATAAGCGCGACCGCGTTCGTCGGCGATCACCTGCTTGCCGGGATCTCGTCGAACGCCGAGATCGTCCCGGCGGCCGAACCCACCGGATCGCGACCGCAGGCGCGAATCGAATACCTGAGCAACCTGCGGCGGACAGCGTCGATGCCGCTCGACCGGTTGCTGACCGGTCACGGGGATCCGGTGACCGATCACCGGAGACTGGTGCGCCGTCGCGTCAGCGAGCACCGGCGCCGCTGCCAACGGATCCTTACGGCCCTCGAGGAGGGGCCCGCGACCGCATACGCGATCGCCGGCCATCTGTGGTCGCCGCGCACGGTCGCCGAGCAGCCGCTGCTCGTCGTCTGGGAGGTCCTCGGACACCTTGACCTGCTCCTCGACGAAGGCAGGGTCTCCGAGCAAAAGTTCGACGACGGCAGCCGTTACGGGAAGGCATGGTTTTCGCTGCCCGCGCGGAACGATCGTGGCGCGGGCACGCACTCTCCGACCTTGCGTGTGCCAAAAACATCCACCCCTCTACTCAGGAGTTGATCGCTCTGCAGAATCCGAGTGACAGCCCCGATGTGCCAGGCGGCTTGCGTACGCGTGACCTGTTCGATCTGACCGGGCGGATCGCGGTGGTGACGGGTGGTACGCGCGGCCTCGGCCTGGCCATGGTGCGCGCGTTCGCATCCGCCGGCGCCGAGGTCATCGTCGTCAGCCGGAAGCCCGAAGCTTGTGAGGAGGTCGTCGCGGGTCTTCGATCGGAGGGACTTAAGGCCGCCGGTTGCGCGTGCCATATGGGCCACTGGGAAGAACTCGAACCGCTCGTCGAGCGCATTTACGGTGACTTCGGACGGATCGACGTACTGGTTAACAACGCGGGAATCTCACCCATGTACGGCAAGCTGTCGGACGTCACCGAGGACCTGTTCGACAAGGTGATCGCGGTCAACCTCAAGGGACCGTTTCGCCTCGCGGCGCTCGTGGGCGAGCGGATGGTCACCGCGGGTCGCGGCTCGATCATCAACGTCTCAAGCACGGGGGCCGCGCGTCCGACTCGCGACATCGTTCCGTACGCGGCCGCGAAGGCGGGCGTGAACGCGATGACGGTCGGTCTCGCGCACGCGTTCGGTCCAGATGTGCGCGTGAACGCCGTCATGCCGGGGCCGTTCCTCACGACGATCTCCAGAACCTGGGACATGGAGGTGTTCGCGCAGCGCGCCAGGACGTTTCCGATGCGACGCGCCGGCCGGGCGAGCGAGATTGCCGGGGCGGCGCTCTATCTCGCCAGTGACGCCTCCACGTACACGACGGGGACGATCCTGACCGTCGACGGCGGTGCTCAGTGGAGCATGGCCGGAACCGGGGAAGGCGCTCCCGAGAGTCAGCTCGAAGTCAACTCGTCTCCCACGTAGGCCGGTTCGATATGCCAGCAAATCAGCCCCTGTGGCTGCGAGTTGTTATTCGCGTCGAACGGACCATCGGTGAGCCAATCGAATCGGCGGTCCGCTCCGACACGTACTTCGATCTGATCAGTACGACGACGCGCGTCCGGCGCAAGGTGACGGGTACGGCCGAGGGTGTCTCTCGGCGCTGTCTGCACGTGCTCAACCTGCCGGCCGGCTCCGACATTCGCGGCATGCGCCAGCAGCTGGCGCGCATGGAGCGGCGGCTCAACGAGCTGTCCGACGACGTCGCCGAGCTGGATGGCAACGAGCCACCGTCGGGTGTCAAGTGAACCCGAGGGTGCCGTCAGCGCCCCGCCCCGGCGACGTGCTCCAGCGTGTCAACCGCGACGTCGAGCGGTCGATTCTGCGAGCTCGAAACGGCATCCGCTATGTCAGGGGCACGCACCGGCCGGCACTCGGGGCGACGCCCAAGGACGTCGTCTGGAAGAGCGGCAAGGCGGAGCTCTGGCGATACCAGGGCGGCGATCGCCGCTATGGACCGCCCGTCGTCATCGTCCACAGTCTCGTCAGCCGGAGCTACATCCTCGATCTGCGCCCGGGGAACAGCCTCGTCGAGTACCTAACGGGCGCCGGCCTCGATGTGTTCATGCTCGACTGGGGGGTCCCGGACGAGCTCGACGCTGAGAACGACCTCGAGCGCTACGTCGACTGGTACCTGCCGCGAGCCCTGGCGGAAGTGCGACGCGTGAGTGGCCACGAGGAGGTCACGCTCGCCGGCTACTGCCTCGGGGGAGTCCTGGCGGCGCTCTACGCCGCTGGCCACGAGGATGCGAACGTGCGCAACCTGATCCTGATGGCCACGCCGGTGGACTTCAGGGAGATGGGAGCGATGGTCGCGCTACTGCGCGAGGGGAGGCTCGACCCGGACGAGATGATCGACGAGACCGGCAACGTCCCGGCCGACGCGCTCTACAGCGGGTTCTACATGCTCGCCCCCACGACCGAGGTGGCACAGAAGGCCACCTTGCTCGAGAACTTGTGGAACGACGAGTTCGTGGAGGGGTTTCAGGCGATGGCGACCTGGTCCCGCGACCACGTGCCGTTCCCGGGGGCCGCCTTTCGCCAGCTCGTGGAGCTGTTCGTCCGGCAAAACATCCTGATGACGGGTGCGATGCCGCTCGGGGGACGCCAGGTCGATCTCGCCAATGTGCGGGGCAACGTGCTCAACGCGATGGCCGAGCGCGACAACGTCGTTCCCCCGCCCGCCGTTAAACCCGTCATCGACCTCATCGGGGATCCCACGCGCCGCGAGGAGCTCCGGCTTCCAGGCGGCCACGTCACCTTTGGGACCGGCAAGTCGGCGTTCAAGCACACGATGCCGAAGCTGACCGGCTGGATCATCGACCACAGCGACCCGTCGCCGTAAACGAGGAGCAGCATGGAGATTCGACCAACCGAAGCCGGCGATCGCCTGGCTCTTTCGCGCTTCTTCGAGCGCATCCCCGAAAGCGATCGGACGTTTCTGAAGGAGGATGTCGGCGACCCGCGCGTGATCGAGGATTGGGTCAAGCCCGATACGGGACGGACGGTCGCGGTGCAGGACGGCGAGGTCGTCGGCTCGGTTGACGTCGCACGCCTCGTCGGCTGGTCGAGCCACGTCGGCGAAGTCCGGCTGGTCGTGGATCCCGATCACCGGGGCCAGGGGATCGGCCGCCGCCTGGCGCAGCGCGCGGTTCTCGAGGCGGTCGAAATGGGGTTGAAGAAGCTCGTGGTCGAGGTGATTGCCGATCAGGGGCCGCTGATCGCTATGTTTCGGGGCCTGGGTTTCGAGCCCGAGGCGCTTCTCACCGACCACGTCCGCGACCGATCGGGACAGACCAGGGACCTAATCGTGCTCGCCAATTCGGTCGATGAGCAGTTCGCGGCGCTGAGCGCCGCCGGCGTGGCCGATCAGCTGCAGTGACCTGAACAGGAGGATCTCGAGGTGATGGCATTCATGGAAGATGTGCTTGGGCGCGCCGTGGACGCGGCCGGGACGGTCGGCAGGGCGGCCCTGATCCCCTGGGGGGGAGCCGAGGCCTGCGTAGACGCGTACGAGATGGCGATCCGAGCGCTGAGCGACGCGCAGCTCACTGTCGCTCGCGCGGTCGAGGTCGTGCCCGTGCAGGCGGTCTTCGCATCGTGCGCGGAGATGACCCGCGACATCGGCGCCGCGCACCTCTCGAGCGTGCGCTGGCTCCTCGACGTGTGAGCTCCGGATCAGGCATCGTCAACCGGCTGGACGGGCGGACACGGCTCTATTGGGAGAGCACCGGCACCGGCGATCCCGTCCTGCTGATCCATGGCCTCGGCCTGAGCGGGGGCGCGTGGTGGCGTACCGTCGACGCGCTCGCCGGCGCGATGCGCGTGATCACCTTCGACCATCGCGGGATCGGGCAGTCGGAGTCGCTGACTTACGCCTACACCACCGAGGCGATGGCGGACGACGCCGTCTCGATTCTCGACGACCTGGAGATCGGCCGCGTCCATCTCTACGGGTTCTCGCTCGGCGGTATGGTCGCCCAGCAGATTGCGCTCCGTCACCCGACACGGGTTCAGTCGCTCGTCCTGGGCGCCACCCATTCCGGGGGGCGACACGCGACATTTCCCGAGGCCGAGGTCGTCGCGTTCTTCCGCAGGCGCGCGACGATGCCCGCCGAGGAAGCGGCGTGGGCGTCGGTTCCCTACAACTACGGTCCGCAGGGCCGCGCCGAACAGGTCGACCGCATCGCGCAGGACATCGAGCGGCGCCTCGCGAACCCGTTCAACGAGCGCGCGTACCGGGCGCAATTGCTCGCGGCGTCACTGCACAACTGCTATCGCCGGCTCGAGCGGATCCGCGCACCGACGCTTGTCGTCCATGGGGCACGCGATCGCATCATCCCGGTCGCAAACGCGCACTTGAGCGCGGAGCGGGTGCCGGGAGCGCGACTGAAGATCCTGCGGGACGCCGGGCATCTGTACCCCACCGAGGAGCCGGCCGTGGACGAGTCCATCGGAGAGTTTTTCGCGGCGCACGGGTGAGCCACCGATCTCTCTGATTGAATTGACCTCAGTGCAGGTTCTTGAGGAGCTCCGAGTCGTGGACGTGATCCGCGAGCATGCGTCGAATCGACCTGATGTCGTCGCGATCCGCTGTGGCGCGCGATCGATCACGTACGGCGAGCTCCACGATCGCTCGAGCAGACTGGCTCAGGCGCTGCTGTCGGCTGGCGTCGGTGCGAGCGATCGAGTCGCTCACCTCGACCGGACCGCGCCTGAGGTAGTCGAGTTGCTGTTCGCGACGAGCAAGATCGGGGCTGTCACCGTCCCACTCAACTGGCGGCTCGCTCAAGCGGAGCTCGAGACGATCGTCGCGGACGCGGGCTGCTCGGTGATGATCGCGGGACCCGAATACCACGAGATGGCTCGGGACATCGCGGGCGGCGTCCCGCAGCGGCTCGAGGTGATCGACACCGGCGAGGATTACGAACAGCGCCTTGAGGGCCATGCTCCCAGGGATCCCGGCCACCGAGGCGGGGCGAGCGAGGTCGCGGTGCAGATGTACACGTCTGGGACCACCGGCCTCCCAAAGGGCGTTCTGACCACGCAGCGGAATCTCGCCGCCGCGTTTCTCAGCGCCGACGTGTGGCAGTTCGACTCGCAGACGATCAGCCTCACGCCGCTCCCGATGTTCCATATCGGCGGGATCGGTTGGGCGTATCTCGGCCTCGTCAACGGGGCGACGACGATTCTCGTGCGCGACTTCGACGCCGCGGAGGTCCTCGACCTCCTCGAGCGCGACCGGGTGACGAACCCCGTGTTCGTTCCGACGATCCTGCAGATGCTCGCTGCGGTGCCGGGCGCGGCCGACCGTGACTACTCGAGCCTGCGCGCGATCGTCTATGGCGCCTCGCCGATCACTACTGCTGTCCTGCGGGCGGCGCTCCGAACCTTCCGGTGCCCGCTTTTCGGCGTCTACGGTCTGACCGAGACGACCGGCGGCGTGATTCAGCTCCGCCCCGAGGACCACGACGCCGACGGCGACCGTCAGCACCTGCTGCGCTCCGCGGGGCGCCCGCTGCCGTGGGTTGAGATGCGCATCGTCGACCCCGTCAGCGGCGTCGATCGCGGTGCCGGACAGGTCGGCGAAGTGTGGCTACGGGCTCCGAACGTGATGGCCGGCTACTACAAGCGCGACGCCGAGACCGACGCCGCGCTGATGCCGGATGGATGGCTACGCACGGGCGACGGCGGGTACTTCGACGAGGAGGCGTACCTGTTCCTCACCGACCGGATCAAGGACATGATCGTGAGCGGTGGCGAGAACATCTATCCGATCGAAGTCGAGGAGGTGCTCTCGCAGCATCCCGGCGTGTCTGACGTCGCCGTGATCGGCGTTCCGGACGAGCGATGGGGGGAAACCGTCAAGGCACTCGTTGTTCCCGCGCCCGGCTCGACCGTCGACGCCGGCGAGCTGGTCGCGTTCGCCCGCGAGCAGTTGGCGAGCTACAAGCTTCCTCGCTCCGTGGAGTTCGTCGACGAGCTTCCCCGCAGCCCGGCGGGCAAGGTGCTCAAGCGCGACCTGCGCGCCCGGTACGGGCCGCCCGCGGCCGCCCTCCCGACTGCGAGTGCGCGAGTAGGAAGCTGACCAGTTCCCGGCCCGCCTCGGGCACGTCGGTCGGGAACCCGTGGGCGCCGGCCGGAAGCGCGATGAACTGCGCCCCCCCGATGGCGTCCGCCAGTAGTCGGCCGTTGCCCGGCGGCAGGATCCGATCGTTCTCGCCATGGATCACGAGCGTCGGAGCGGTAATCGCAGCTAGTCGCGTGCTCGCGTCGTGCGCGCGGGCGAACGCGTGCTGGGCGCGATAGGAGCGAGGCTCGAGAGGCCTGCCGATGCGCCGGGCGATGTCCTCGCCGATCAGCGGTGCGTACCGGCGGCAGGTCGTCTCGGCGTAGAGGTAGGGCACTGTCGCCCACAGACCCTCTTCGGCCGGCAGGTCCGGCAGGCGGCGCAGGAACTGGCGAATCGACCGTTCGGGTGCGACGTACAGCTCGCCGCCGGCCGTGGACGAGCCGAGTACGAGCGAACGGACACGTTCCGGATGCCGGATCGTGATCTCCTGAGCGATCGCTGCGCCGAACGAAAGGCCGACGATGTGAGCCTGCTCCGCGCCGGCGTCGTCGAGCAGGGCCACCGCATTGTCGACGGTGGTCACTGCGGGCGCCACGGCGGACCGGTCATCCGCGACGGCGCCGAGGGTCGTCGATAGCACGCGAAAGCGTTCCTGGAGCGGCGCGGCCAGGCGGAGCGCCACCGCCGCCGTGAGGCCGATGCCGGCCAGAAGCAGGACCGGCGGGCGCGATCGCGCCTCGACGGGTTCGCCACCGCTCATCGCGCGGGAAGGGTATCAGAAAATTGAATTGACATCACCTCAGTTGCTGTGCTAGCGTTCATTTGGCTAATTTGCAAGCACATAAATGGAGGAAGCCATCGTGCCCACCCAGTCGAAGTCCGATCCGATCACCGATTCCGTCCAAGAGGCGACCCAGCGAGTCTCCGAGCTCCACGAGAAGGCGGTCGCTCAGAGCAAGAAGGCGAGCGAGGCGTACCTCTCCTCATACGAGCAGGCCGTCGTGACCCTGGCCGATCAGTATGAGAAGGCGACCAGCGCGTCCAACATCGAGTGGGTGGTAAGCATCGGCAGCCTGCAGGCCGACACGACCCGTGAGATCGCCCGCGCCTACACCAGCGCCGTCCGCGAGCTCGTGTCCTGACGTGTCCCGGGGTTGGCCGCGGCGCGCTGCGTGCCGCGGTCATCCCAAGCCAGCCGCCCATTTGCGAGTGAATCCCATGAACGATCACCATTTCAGCTATCCCGTCGTCGTGCCGCTACAAGGGGTGACAATCTCGGGCCACTCGAGTCACCCGCCGGCGCCGGCCTTATCGCCCCTGGCGATGAGGCCTCTCCAGCCGGTTGTCCGTCACGCTGTCGACGCCTCGCCCGTGCCGGCTCCCGCGGCGCCGGCGCTCGCACGGTGATTCCGGTGAGGTTCCTGCCCTCGCGGACCGAGCGTCGTTCACCACGTCGTGCGGCCGAACCCGCACACGAACGCGCGGATTCGCTCGTCGCCCTGGCGTACGAGTTACTCGACGCGCACGCCGACACCGCGCGGCTCGCCGAAGACGAGGCAAGTGCCGCGGACTGGCAGGCCCACCTCGCTTACCTGCGCGATCTCCAACGCGTGGGGAGGGAGGAGCTGGCCCGGGCGGCGTGCTCCGGCCCTACCGGGTCGGCCGCCGGCGCCCCCGCGCGGCGCGGGTAGTTGAGCCCGCCTTCCGGGCGACGGCTGGGGCCGCTGAGCGATCACCGTCGGCGAGCTCGGGCGGAATACCAAGCACTGCCAGCTGCCGGCGGAGGAAGAACTCCGCGACCTCTTCGAGGCTGACCTGACCGCGGGGGCGGTACCAGTGCCAGATGCTGTTGTACACGCCGAGCAGGGCGCGGGTGAGCAAGCGCGGGTCGGCCTCCGGCAGCAGTCCCTGCTCCATGCCGCGCACGAGGAAGGTCGCCCAGGTGAACTCGAGATCGCGGATGCGGGCGCGCGCGAGCGTTCGGGCTTCCTCTTCGCGCGGGGACGTCCGGTGGACGCCGACGAGCCCCTGCTCGGCGACCAGCACGCGGTTACGGAGCACGTCCTGCTCGCTGAGGTCGTAGGAGCCACGAAGCACCGCCAGCAGGGCGTCCATGTAATCCTCGTGCTCGCTCGTATGCCGGTCGAAGTCACTTCGAAAGCTGCCGAGCGCGTCCGCCATGATCACGTACAGGCAGTGCAGCTTGGACTCGAAGTAGTGGTAGAGCGCCGTCGAGCCGATTCCGACGGCAGCGGCGACGTCGGCGAGCTTCGTCGCCTCGTAACCGTTCTCGCCGAAATACCGCGTCGCCGTCCGCAGGATCTCGTCGCGCTTGCTGCGCGAAGACGCGGGAGTGGCGCCGGCTTCTCGTCTGGCTCTAGGGCCCGGTTGCGGGGCCACAATCCTCCTCGCTGCGGCAGGTGGTCGTTGGGCAATGATATGCACAGCGGCCGACGCCTCGCCGACCTGCTCGGGGTCGGCTGCGCGCGCGACTCGAGAGTCGACCTGAATTCGGTGATGATCCGTGATAGTTTGCCTATATGACTTCAGTTCAGTTCTACTCGACTCCAGACGCCTACGCGGTGCCCGCGCTCGATGGAGTGCTCGCACTCGTCGAGGGCTCGGGCGGTCAGGCTCGGAGCTTGTTCGCCCGCGACGTCGAGACCTTTCTCGCCAGTCCTGAGCAGGGGCTGACGGCAGGCATCGACGCCGTGCGGGGAGTCGACGCGTCGTCCGCGGCGCTGGCGGACCTGTCGCCGTCGAGTCTCACGCTGCTCGCGGCAGCAGTGTCGAATCGCGGGTGTTGGGCCGAGGTCACCCGCCGCGCCGGTGGCGAGGCCGAGACCTGCCTGGTCGGGCTTACGTACGACGCGCGAGGCACCGTCTCACGGTTGGTCTGGCTGCGCGCGCCGCTCGTCCCGGCCTCGTCAGAGGTTGACGAGCAAAGCCCCGGCCCGGATGGTCGACCGGTTCTGGGGCGCTATCTAGCCGACCTCATGAGCTCGATGTTTCGGGAAGCCGCGTCGCACTTCACGGTCGGCACGATCTACTCCCATCCGCCGTATGCCGGCGGAACCAAGCGCGTGCTCTTCCAAGGCCGGGAGGCTCTCTGGCGTGGGCTCGTCACCGAGCGCGGGCCGAGTCCCGTTCGTCAGATCGTGACCGCGTTCTGGCAGCAGGGGGCCCGCGTGTTCGTCGAAGGCGTCATCGAAGGCATCCCCAACGGTGGCACGTTCTTCTCGACGGGTCAGATCACTCCGGAGGGCAAGATCGCGCGGTACGTCGCGTTCTACAGCGCCACCCGCATCCCCACCTGACACAGCCCCGGGCTTGCGCACGAAACCGAATTGATGTAAGTTCAGGAGATGACCAGATTCGAGGGCAAGGTGGCTGCGGTCACCGGAGGCGGATCGGGAATCGGCGCGGCGATCTGCCGGCGGCTGGCAGCCGAGGGCGCGATCATTGCCGCGCTCGACCTGTCCGCGGATCGGGCGCAGGAGATCGTCGCCGACCTGCCACGAGCAGTCGCCATCGAGGCCGACGTCGCGAACAGCGACTCGGTCGAAGAGGCGCTGACGAAAGTCGAGCGCGATCTCGGTCCGTTGGCGGTCATGGTCAATAACGCCGGTGCGCTGGCGATGTCCCACGTCGCGCGGATCAACCCGTTGATCGAACAGCAGCGGGCCGAGCAGGCGGTGGGACCGATCACGACGCCGCTCGATGCGCTCGTGCGATTGACCGACGAAGAGTGGCGATTCGTCCTCTCGGTGCACCTCGACGGAACCTTCTACGGCACGCGAGCCGCGGTCCGGCGGATGGCAGAGCGCCGCGCGGGCGCGATCGTCAACATGGCTTCCGTCTGCGGCATCGAGGGCTGCACGGGCCATCCGCATTACTCCGCTGCCAAGGCCGGCGTCCTCGGCTTCACCAGAGCCACCGCGAAGGAAGTGATCGTTCAGGGAATCAGGGTCAACGCGATCGCCCCCGGGTTCATCGACACGGCGCGGACCAAGGCCCAGGTCGGGGTGGCCCGCGACGTCAATGTCGCCCGTACGCCGGCAGGCCGCCTCGGCACTCCCGAGGAGGTGGCGGCGGCAGTCGCCTTCCTCGCCTCCGACGACGCCTCGTTCTTCGTAGGCGCGACCCTCAGTCCGAACGGGGGGTTGGTCACCGCGGTCTGACCCGGGGCTCGGCTTCGGCGCGCGCCACGAGCTCGCCGATCCGGCGGGCCATTTCGCCCCAGAGCTCGCGTGAAAGGTGATGGCCCATCCCCGGCAGGACGACCAGCTCGGCTCCGGGGATGGCTCGGGCGGTGGCTCGGCCGCCGCTGACATTGACCAGCGGATCGTCCGCCCCATGGATGACAAGCGTCGGGGCAGTGACCGACCTGAGCGCAACGGTCCGATCGCCGGACGCCGCGATCGCCACGAGCTGCCGGCCGACGCCGATCGGATCGTTGGAGCGGTCATAGGCGAGTCCCGTCCGCCACCGAATGTCGGCCTCGTCGAGCTCGAACACCGGCGAGCCGATCACGCGGACGATCGAGACAGTCCGCTCGATCGCCTCCTGGCGCGTCGTGGCCGGCGGCGACAGTAGCGCCGCGAGCGCCCGGTGGGTCGCCTGCCCGACCGCGGGATCGCCGGTGCTCGACATGATCGAGGTCAGGGATCGCACGCGATCCGGACGTTCGATCGCGACACTCTGGGCGATCATGCCGCCCATCGACGCGCCGACCAGATGCGCGCTGTCCAGCCCGAGGTGATCGAGCAGGCCGACCGTGTCGGCGGCCATGTCCGACAGCCGATACGACGCCGACGACGTGTCGCCGGTCAGCGCCGCCCGCACGTCGGGCATCGGCGCATCGCGGAGGTGGCTCGACAACCCGATGTCGCGGTTGTCGAACCGGATCACGTGCAGGCCCCGGGCCGTGAGCGCATCGCAGAAACCGTCGGGCCAGCCGAGCATCTGCGTGCCGAGACCCATCAACAGCAGCACCGGGGGCGCATCCGGCTCGCCGAACCGTTCGTACGCGATGTCGACGCGCGCGGGCCCGACAGAGCGGGCAACCTCGACGCTCACGATCGGCTCTCGAGGATCCAGTAGCGCTGCCGATTGTCGAAGCGATACGTGCCGTCGTCACGGCGCCATCGTGCGGCCGCTGCGATCGCACGAGGGCCGGCTGCGACTCCGGCCCCTGCCAGCGACGACTCGAGCGCCGAGTCGCCCGCCATCTCGATCGGAGCGGGGACCTCGCCGGTGGCGAGCACGACGAGTCGCGAGGACCGAATCGCGTCCTCGACTGGATCGGACACCGGCAGGATCTCACCGCGGACGCCGCCGGCGCCGATCGAGGTGAGGAACGCGAAGAACTCGTTCCCATCGGGAGGCCCCCATTTGCAGATGGCGATCCGTCCCTCGACGCGCGACACGCGCGTAGCCTCGATCAGCGCCACCTCGGTATCCAGCGCGTACTGGAGCGAGTCGAACGCCGTCACGACGTCGAACGAGGCATCGGCCCACGGCAGGTCCTCCATCAACCCGAGCCGGAAGTCGGCGCCGGGCACGGCCTCCAGCGCACGTGCCACGGCGTCAGGCTCAACGTCGATGCCGTGCACCATCGCTCCACGCCGAGCCGCGAAAGCGCAGAACGCGCCGTCTCCACATCCCAGATCCAGCAGCAACGTTCCGTCGCCGACCCCGGCGGCGTCGGCGACCGCCTCCCAACCCGCGGCTCCCACTAGTGGTCGCTCACGAAGCCTGCGCCGCGGTCTCCTCGATGCTCGCGAGCGGGCGATGCACGAGCACCGTGCCGAACCCCGCCATCTGCGCCTCCTCCTCGGGGGTCGGGTTGCCGTAGTAGTGGAGGGGCGAGAGCTGGACGAGCTGGACGAGGCGGCCCGCCGCCTCGAGGTCGAGCTTGGCGTAGTGGTCGAGCATCGCCTCGGGGCTCTGGTACCACTCGATGACGTGGATCGTCAGCGGGTCCTCGTCGATGAAGTAGTGGTACGCGAGCGTGCCGTGGTCGTTCTCCTGAACGTCCTTGATGAACTTCTCGAAGATGCCCACGACCTCGTCGAGGTTGTTGCGGTCGAGCGTCATCGTGCAGGCGGTTCGAACGATTGCCATGGTTTCTCCTCGGATGTTGGTTGACAGGGCCTGTCAGCTGCGCTGCCAGATCTTGGGCCCGCGACCGCCAAGGTTCGCGATGTAGCCCTCATCGGCTTTCGATTCGGCCCACAGCAGCTCCATGATCCGCTTGCTGATCTTCCATCCGTCCGGCGTCCGCCGCAGTTCGTCGTGGTAGCGGGCCACGAGGATGATGGCCGCGTCTGGGTTCTCCTCGAACACCTGGTAGGACGTCAGATACGACAGCGTCTTGGCCTGATCGCCGTCGAGCGTGATGTGGTAGACGTTGAGGAGGTGGTGCTGCCAGATGATGGTCGCCGTCGCCTCGGCGATCCAGCTCACCAGCTTGTCCCCACCCTCGACCGGGTCGCCGTTCCCGTACTGCGCCCAGATGTCATCGGCGAGGGCGCTGCGGACGCCGTCGTAGTCGAACGAATCGACCGCCGAGGAGTACTTGTAGAGGACGTCAGCGATTTCAGTTCGGTCCTGGAGAGCCCGGAGGCTCGCACTGTCGACGATCGTGTCATTGGTGGCGGTCATTGATCCCTCTCGTGGTCGGCGGCGACTGCATTTGAGCTTACTTCGATTCAGTTTAAGCCGAGGATGTGCGCGTCGTCAAGGTGACGGCGTCAGCGCGAGGTGTAGCCGGCGTCGACGTTGAGGACGGCGCCGGTCACGTAGGAGGCCGCATCCGAGCACAGCCACAGGCTGGCCTGCGCAACCTCCTCGGGCTTGCCGAACCGTCCGAACAAGCTCAACACCGGAGCGAACTCGGCTTCGGTCAAGCCGACGGTCTCGAGCGCGCCGCGGATCATCGGGGTGTCGATCGCGCCCGGGCAGACGGTGTTGACGCGGATCCCGAGCGGCGCGTTCTCGAGCGACGCCACCTTGGTCAGGCCGAGCACGCCGTGCTTGGCCGCGACGTACCCCGCGTTGTTCGGTTGCGGCCGGTGCGCGCTCACCGATCCGATGTTGACGATCGCGCCGCCGTCGCCCTGCTCGAGCATCTGCGCGACCTCGTACTTCAGGCTGAGCACGACGCCCTTCAGGTCGACGGCAAGGATGCGGTCCCACTCCGCCTCGTCGAGCTCGGCGATTGGATGCGTGTCGGGAGTGACAGCGGCGTTGTTTACCGCGCAGTCCAGGCGTCCGTAACGCTCGACGGCGGTTCGCACCATCGCCTCGGCGTCGGCAGCCTTGGACACGTCCGTCCGGCAGAACGAGGCCGTGCCGCCCTCGGACTCGATCCGCCGGGCAACCGCCTGGCCGGCTTCGGCGTTGATGTCGCTCACGAGCACGTGCGCTCCCGCAGCGGCGAACACGCGCGCGGTCGCCTCGCCCATACCCATCGCCGCGCCGGTGATGATCGCGACCTTTCCTTCGAGCGGTCCTCCGGCCATGGCTGCTGCACCTTCCTTTCGGGGTCAAGTCGTCGCCTCGCTCCGAAGAGGGCCGACGCGCGTCAAAGTGAAGTCAACTCAAGCAGACTACTCGGTGCATCACCGAGGCGCCAGCGCCCGCGCGGGGTTTGACATAGGCCCGTCGCCGTTGGTACGGTTCCCGACCTGAAGTTAGTTCGAATACTCGAAGCGCGGAGGAGAGGAGAACGAATGGCCGACTACGACGTCATCGTGCTGGGCACCGGAGCCGCGGGACTGACGGCGGCGCTGACCGCTGCCGAACTGGGCGCGAACGTCGGCCTGTTCGAGAAGGGCGCGACGCTCGGCGGGACGACCGTCTACTCCGGCGGAATGATCTGGATCCCGCTCAACCAACACGAGCCGCCCGAGAAGGGCGACACCCGCGAGCAGGCGATGGACTACCTGCGCGCACTGTCGAACGACACGATTACCGACGAGATGGCCGAGACCTACATCGACGTGGGCCCCGAGATGGTGCGCTGGCTCGACGAGCGCACGCCGGTCAAGTTCCGCGCCGTTCCCGACTTCCCGGATTATCACCCCGAACAACGCGGAGGACTGGCGCAGGGCGGACGCTCGCTCGAGACCGCGATCTACCCCTACGGGGAGCTCGGCGAGTGGGGAGCCAAAGTCCACATCTCGCCGTACTACCCGAGCTACCACCTGACGATCGGCGAGACGACGCTCGGCCAGGCGATCCCGCAGGAGCTCACCCCCGAGGAGATGCAGCGGCGCGCTGAGAACGACGAGCGAGGCATGGGCCTCGCGCTCGGTGGCCGGCTGCTCAGGGCGTGCCTGGACCGGGGCGTCGAGCCGCAGACCGAGCACCGCGGCGTCGAGCTGATCGTCGAGGACGGCGAGATCGCCGGCGTCGTGTTTGAGACCCCCGAGGGACGCAAGGTGCTCCGCGCGCCGAACGTGGTGATCGCCACCGGCGGCTTTGAGCGCAACGCCGACCTCAAGCGGGCGTTCCTGCGCGGGCCGTGTACCCACACGGTCGCGGTCGAGACGAACGAGGGTGACGGCCTGAAGATGGCCATGCGCATTGGCGCGATGCTCGGAAACATGCGCGAGGCGTGGTGGATGCCAATGATCGAGCTGCCGACCGACATCGTCCCCACGGGTCAGCAGCTGCTGACCTATGAGCGGACGCTGCCGGGCGCGATCATGGTCAACCGTGAGGCCAAGCGGTTCACGAACGAGGCCGCGAACTACAACGCGTTCGGGGCGGCGTTCCACGAGCAGGACACGATCATGGGCGTGTACCGCAACCTGCCGTGCTGGCTGGTCTTCGACCAGACCTGGCTCGACAAGTACGGGTTCGCCGGTGGCCTCGGTGGAACCGAGAAGGCGCGGACGGACTGGATCACGTCTTCGGACACGGTCAAGGGCCTCGGCGAGAAGCTCGGGATCGACGGCGACGTGCTCGAGCAGACGGTCGAGCGCTTCAACGCCAACGCGCGCGATAACCATGATCCCGACTTCAAGCGGGGCTGGAGCGCGCAGGACCAGTGGTGGGGCGATCCGACGCTCCGCGACGGAACACCGAGGGCTTCGCTCGGTCCGCTCGAGACCGCTCCCTATTACGCGATCCAGGTGTTCAGCGGAGCGCTCGGGACGAAGGGCGGCCCGCTGACCGACACGCGTTCGCGCGTGCTCGACGTCGACGGCGACGTCATCCCCGGGCTGTACGCCGCCGGCAACGCGATGTCCTCGCCGCTCGGCATGACCTACGGCGGCGCCGGCGGCACGCTCGGACCGGCGATGGTGTTCGGCTACCTCGCCGGACGCGACATCGCCGAGCGAGTCGCCGCGAGCAAGCCCGAGCTGGCCGAAGCACACGCCGGCGCGTGAACCTCAGACGAGGAAAGGAGATCAGACATGGAATCGAGCGTCACCGCGGAGCGGCATGGGACCGAGGTCACGGGCTGTCCCGTCATGGATCACGATTTCTCCAAGACCCGCGAGATGGGCGCCTACTGGGCGCTCGCCAACGAGCTGCGCGAGAGCTGCCCGCACTTCTACAACAAGTACGCCGAGGGCGGCTATTGGGTGTTCACGCGGCACGAAGCCGTCAACGACATCTACAAGACCCCGGAGATCTTCTCCAGCGCGTCGATCACGCCGTGGGAGCCGGATCCGATCTACCGGTTCGTGCCGACGCAGGTCGACGCCCCGGACCACATCAAGTACCGCCGGATCCTCAACCCGTGGTTCTCGCCGAAGGCGATGGAGGCCGCGGCGCCGATGATCCGAGAGACGTGCCGGAGCTTCATCGAGCCGATCGTGCCCAAGGGCGAGTGCGACTTCTTCGAGGAGTTCGCGCTGCGCTTCCCGACCGCGGCGTTCCTGACCGTGATCGGGGTGCCGACCTCTTACACCGACGTGTTCGTGGGGTGGGTCGACGCGTTCTTCGGCGGCTTCGGCGGTGACCCCGAGGGTGCCGCGGGGATGGCCACCGCGCTCGGTGAGATGCGCGTGTTCTGGGCCGAGCAGCTCGAGAACCGCCGCAGCGAAGGCCATCGTCAGGGCGACCTGTTCTCGTACCTACTCGAGTCCACGTTCGACGATGAGCCCCTCGACGACGAGGTGCTGCTCGACATGTGCACGGTGCTCACGCTCGCCGGCCTCGACACCACGCGCGCCGAGCTCGCTTACATGTTCCACCACCTGGCCCTGAACCCGGAACACCGCCAGAGGTTGATCGACGACCCGGAGATCATTCCGCTCGCGGTCGAGGAGACCCTCCGTTACTACACGATCATCTTCGGCGACGGCCGCAAGGTCACCCGCGACGTCGAGTTCCACGGCGTGCAGCTGAAGCAGGGCGACATGGTGTACGGGCTCGTGTCCGGCGCCAACCGCGACCCGAGGCATTGGGAGCAGGCCGACGAGTTCGTCATCGACCGCAAGAAGAACAACCACTTCGGCTTCGCCAGCGGTCCGCACCGCTGCCTGGGAATGCACCTGGCCCGCCGCGAGATGGCGATCGCCGTCGACGAGTGGCTCAAGGTGATCCCCGACTTCGAGCTCGACACCGACGCTCAGCTGTTCGAGCGTGGGGGTGGCGCGATGATGTCACTGAGCACGCTGCCGTTGCGGTGGGAAGTCGAGTCGTGAAGCTCTGCGTCAGCGAGGCGTGCCAGGGCCACGGGCGCTGTTACACGCTCGCCCCGCAGCTGCTGAGCAGCGACGACGAGGGCTTCGTGACGATCCGCGGCGGTGACCCGATCGACGTTCCCGACGATCTTCGCGAGCTCGCCGAAGAGGTCGAGGGCACCTGCCCCGAGAACGCCATCAGCCTGATCGAATCCTGATGCGCCGCCTGGTAGTGGTCGGAGCATCACTGGCCGGGCTGCGCGCGGCGCAGGCCGCCCGCAAGGCCGGCTTCGACGGCGATTTGGTGATGATCGGCGAGGAGCGCCATCGGCCCTACACGCGGCCACCGCTATCCAAGGAGTTGCTCGCCGGCGAGCACACCGTCGACCGCGTGCACCTGCCAAGCGACGAACTGGGCGCCGAGTGGCGCCTGGGCGTGCCAGCCGCGAGCCTTGACCGGGGGCGGCGGCGCGTCCTGCTGTCCGACGGCGACGAGGTGCAGTACGACCGGCTGATTCTGGCCACCGGCTCGCGCCCGCGACGGTGGCCGGGGGCGGGCGGCGACCTTGGCGGCGTGCACGTGCTCCGCGACCTCGACGACGCGCTGACGCTCCGCGCGGCGTTCGACGAGCGCCCGCGGGTCGCGATCGTGGGCGCGGGGTTCATCGGGTGCGAAGTGGCCCAGACCGCGCGCAAGGAGGACCTCGACGTCACGCTGATCGACATCGCCGCGACCCCCATGCTCCCGCTCGGCCCGGAGCTCGGCGCATGGTGCGCGCAGCTGCACCGGGACCGCGGCGTCGACGTGCGGCTGGGGACCGGGGTCGCCGGACTGATCGGCGGCGGCCGCGTCGAGGCGGTCGAACTCGCGGACGGCGAGCGCGTTCCCGCCGACGTCGTGGTCGTCGGCCTCGGCGCCCTCCCAAACGTTGAGTGGCTGGCCGGCAGTGGCCTGGAGGTGGAGTCCGGGCTCGCGTGCGATGCGACGCTGACCGCGGCCGGCGATCCGGACATCCTCGGCGCCGGGGACATCGTCACCTGGCCGCATCCACTCGCCGACGGCGACCCGATTCGCATCGAACACTGGACGGTCGCGGCCGAGCAGGGACAGCTCGCCGGCCGCAACGCCCTGCTGGCACCTGAGGAGCGCAAGCCGTACGTCGCTCCGCCCTACTTCTGGTCGGACCAGTACGACGTCAAGATCCAATCGCTCGGTCTGCCCGGGCGCGCCGACGGCGTCGAGCTGCTCGAGTCGACGCCCGACCGGTCGCGCGTGGTGTACGGGGGCGAACGCGACGGGCGCCTCGTCGGCATCATCGCGATCAATGCGGCTCGGCGTCTGGGCTCGTATCGAATGGCGCTCGAGGATCCGCCGATACTCGACGAGCTCCGCGCCAGGGTCCTAGCCGATCCGGCAGCGCTCGGAGCCCCGGTCGGCGTGACGTGAGCGCCGACGCCTTGTCGATATGACCGACGACTTCCCTGTCCGCGTCGCGATCATCGGGGCCGGCCCCAGTGGCTTCTACGCTGCCGGGCAGCTGCTCGGGGTCGCCGAGCCGGAGTTCGCCGTCGACCTTTACGACCGCCTGCCGACGCCGTATGGACTCGTGCGCTCGGGCGTGGCTCCGGACCACCCGAAGATCAAGTCGGTCACGAAGGCGTACGACAAGACCACCGAACACGAGCGGTTTCGCTTCTTCGGACACGTCGAGCTGGGGACCGACGTCAGCCGCCGCCGCCTGCTCGAGCACTACCACGCGGTCATCTACACGCTAGGCACCTCGATCGACAAACGGCTCGGGATCCCGGGCGAGGACCTGCGCGGCTCGCACGCGGCCACGGAGTTCGTGGCCTGGTACAACGGCCACCCTGACCACTGCGGCTTGGAGGTCGATCTGCAGGCCAACCAGGCGGTGGTGATCGGCGCCGGGAACGTCGCCATCGACGTGGCGCGCATGCTCGCGCTGGCCCCGGCAGAGCTGGCCGGGACCGACACTGCCGACCACGCGATGCAGGTGCTCCAGGACAGCGGGATCGAGGAGATCACGATCCTCGCGCGCCGGGGCCCGCTGCAGGCCGCATTCACCAATCCCGAGCTGCTGGAGATGGGCGAGCTCGAGCGCGGCGATGTCGAGGTCGTTGCCGGAGACCTCGACGAGCTCTCAGCGGTCGCGCTGGGGGAGGCCGACAAGACCCGCCGGCGCAACGTCGAGATCATCCAGGGCTACGCCGCCCGGCCGAGGACCGGCAAGCCAATCACCGTCCGCTTCCGCTTTCTCGCTTCTCCCGTCGAGCTGCTCGGCGACGAGAACGGCCACGTGCGCGCGGTGAGGATCGAGAACAACGAGATCGTCGCGCGCGAGGACGGCCCGCTCGCCGCGCGCGGCACCGGAAGCTTCGAAGAGATCCCCACCCAGCTGGTGTTCCGCTCGATCGGCTACACCGGGGCGGCCGGTCGGCGATGTTCCGTTCGACGAGCGACGCGGCCTGATCCGCAACGAGGGCGGACGCGTGACCGACGTCGACGGCGGGCACCAGGTGGGCGAGTATGTGTCCGGCTGGATCAAACGCGGTCCCTCCGGCGTGATCGGAACCAACAAGAAGGATTCACAGGACACGGTCGACAAGATCCTCGAGGACGCGGCCGCCGGCCGCCTTAACGAGCCGTTGTCCGACGACATCGAGGGCCTGATCGCGACGTGCCCTCACGCGGTGACGTGGCAGGGCTGGCAGGCGATCGACGCGATCGAGACCGCCGCCGGGAGGGCCTCGGGCACCGGACGCCCGCGCGTGAAGCTGACCGAGTGGGCCGCGCTGCGCGAAGCGGCCGGGGGAGTGCCGTCCGGAGCTACTCGCTCGTAAGCGGGCCGTCGATCGCCGGGTAGCCGGAGCCCCAGGTGGGGTGCCACCATGGGTCCATGGATGTGGACGAGCTATATGGCCTCCCGCTCGACCGCTTCACCCCGGAGCGCAACGCGCTCGCGCGTGAGCTCCGCAACGCCGGCGAGCGCGAGCGAGGGGCCGAGGTGGCGGCGCTGCGCAAACCTTCGGTGGCAGCGTGGGCGGTCAACCAGCTGGTGCGCACGCAGAAGAGCGCGATCGGCGAGTTGTTCGAGGCCGGCGACGGGTTGCGCCACGCCCATGACGAGGTGCTGGCCGGCCGCGGCGACGGAGGCTCGCTGCGGGTCGCGGTGGAGCGCGAGCGCGAGGCGGTGGAGTCGCTGATCCAGTCCGCCGGTGGTCTGCTGAGCACCAATGGGCACGAGCTCAGCCCGACGATCATCGACCGGGTCGCCGACACCTTGCACGCGGCCGCGCTCGACGACGATGCGCGCGCGCTCCTGCGCGATGGCCGGCTCGAACGCGAGCTGCGCCACGTCGGGCTCGGCATGGCGGCCGCCGGTGCCACGCCGGCGACTGCGCCCACCCGTCGGGCGCCCCCAACCGCCCCCCGGACGGCGGCTGAGCCGGGGAAGAAGCCCGCGGCCGAGAAGTCCTCCGCCGATCGAAGGGCGACCGAGCGCGCTGTGCGAGAACGGGCGCAGGCCGAAGCGCAGGCCCGCGCCGAGGAGCGCGCGCTGGAGCGCGAGGCCCGCCGGCGCCTTGAGCGTGCCGAGCGGGGCGCGGAGCTCGCGCACGAGCGCCGCGATCGAGCTGCCCAGGCGCTCGAGGCGGCCGAGGGGGAGCTGGCCGAGGCCCAGGAAGAGCTGCGCGAGGCGAAGGCGCGGCTCAGTGAACCAGAGCAAGGATGATCACAACGATCACCACGACCACGAGCCCGGCCGCGGCGATACTGACCGGACGCTGGCGCCACCAGAACTCGGGATCGGCGCGGTCGCGCGTGTAGTGACCCTCGGGCGGGGTACCGACCCAATCGTCGTCGTCGTCATACGGACTCACACCGACAGATTATGAGAGACGAGCCGCCCCCGAAGGATCGCTAGGTTCCCGGGCATGAACTATCGACAATTCGCACGCACCGGGGTCAAGGTCAGCCCGCTCTGCCTCGGCGCGATGATGTTCGGGGGTTGGGGAAATCCGGACCACGACGACTGCATCCGCATCATCCACCGGGCGCTCGACGCGGGCATCAACTTCATCGACACCTCGATGTGGTCGTCTTTTCTCCGGCAGGGGCTGCCTGATCGGCTCGAAGGCCCGTCCAGTCGACCATCTGCGGTCGAAGGTGGAGCAGGAGCCAGTAGGGCGCTGGCTGTGGCAGCCCATGTGAGGGAGCACCACGCCCTCGGCCGTCCTTCGCGCGAGGACAGCAGCGGCCCGAACGGCTGGTCGGGTGACACCAAGTCGATCTGCTCGAACAACTGCCGGATCACCGCCCGTAACGACTCGACGTCCCCGGCCCCATCCACGGTCCCGGCGACCAGAGCCTTGAGGTCGGCCAGGTGGCGAAGCAGGGCCTCCTCGGCGTCTGTGGTGGCTCCTGCCGCCTTGATCTGTTCCACGAAGCCCTGGGCCTGGGTGACAGCCTCCTGGGCTCCTGCGAGCTCATCCTCGAGGGCAGCGGACTGGCGTCGGTACTCCTCGTCGGTGATGACGTCGTCCTGCCACCCACGGGTCACCCGGGCGATCCGGGCCTCGGCGGCGGCGACCTCATGCTCGGCCTCCGCGACGGCAGCCTCGGCGTTGGGCAGCTCGGTGGCCTGGCGCTCACGCAGGCGGTCCCGGGCTCCGTCCAGGTCGAAATACCGTCGAGGTGAGCTGGGCCAGGAGAGCGTCGTCGATCAGCGACCGGTGGACGGACGGCTGGCGGCAGAAACCGGGCCCGTGGTTCTGTCGGCCGAGGCACTTGTAGGTCTCGGGTCGACCGTCGTAGGAGGGGACCGGCTGCATCGCCGACCCGCACAGACCGCACCGCAGCAGACCCCGGGTGAGCAGGTGCGTTCGACTTCATCGGTCGACCACCGGCGCGGCGCTCCTTGGTCGCCCGGCTGGCGTTCACCCGACGCCACAGGTCCTCATCCACGATCGCTTCGTGCTGGCCGTCGAACCACTCCCACAGTCCCTCCGGAGGGACTCGGCGTCGGATCTTGCCGATGTAGAGCGGTGAGCCAAGCACCCGAGCCATCAGTGGATTGCGATCCACCGGCCACCCAGGCTCGCGGCGATGCCCTCCGCGTTGAGGATGTAGGCGATCCTCCGCTGGCTGGTCGCCTGAGCCATGTCGAACATCCGTCGGATGACAGCGGCCTCGACCGGATCCACCAGGAGCGGCGCCGGCCTGTCGTCGGGATCGCGGGACGGGTACTGATAGCCGAATGGGCGCTTCCCCCCGGGGTGACCTCCCGCCTTCGCTCGGGCACCCTTGGCCTGACGGACCCGGCGCTTGGTCTTGGCCTTCTCCATCTGGGCGAACACTGCCTTGATGTCGGCCAGCGCCCGCCCGTCCTCGTTGTCCAGGTCCAGCTTCCTGATCCCGGTGCCGTCGCCGTAGAACTCGTACAACGTGACCCCGGCGGCGACCAGGTCGTCGACGGCTGAGGCGTAGATCGCCAGGCTGCGGCTGAATCGGTCGAGGTCACGGATGAGCAGCACGTCGAACTGGTCGGCCTCGGCCAGCATCCGCAGGAAGTCCTCCCGGTCGGGATCGTCGCCCTGCCGTGCTCCGTCGTCGTAGATCGCGTGGAAGGTCCAGGGCTGCTCGGCGATCGTGGCCTCGATACGTGAGCGGTCGGCCTCGAGGTTCCAGCCGTCCCGGCGTTGCTCCTCGGTCGAAACCCTGATGTAGCCGGCGGCTCGGGTCAGCTCCTTGCCTATCTTGGTGTCGCTGCTCATGGGTCGTTACCTCCTGAGCGGTCGTGGCCCCGCGCGTCACGAGCGTCGCGGGGTCGTCTTTAGGGGTTTGACAGTTACCAGCCACTACTCACTGGTCACTGTCCGAGGCCTCTTGTCCATATACCTCGCCTTTTGACCTTTAATGGACAGGAGGCCGGGGCCTCACTCCTCGTCGTCGTCCAGGTCGTCCAGGCCGCTTTCCTCGCGCAGCATGTTCAGCCACTCGTTTATCTCCCACAGGACCTGGAACACCTCGCCACCCCAGTCGGCGTCCTGCAGGTACTTGGCCAACGCCAGAGCCAACTGCGCGGTGTGCTCGAGGTCGAGCTTCACCTCCAGGCCTACCGCGTACCGCCCCTCGCCGGGTGGCCAGGCGGTCGTCAGGGCCACGGCGCAATCCGGGCGCCCAGGATCGACCATCAGGCGCCTCCCGTCGATGCCATCGACCACGAAGGCAGCCGAGGTCATCACGCCACCCCGTCGAGAGCGAGTTGGTCGGGTTCGACGGGACGGCTCCGGTTCAGGTTCGACCCCGGGCCGTAGACGTTGCGGCTATCCCAGTACCGCAGGCCGTCGACCTCGAGGTAAACGAAGACGGTGCCGCCGAACCGACCTCGATAGCCGTGGGCCTTGATGGCCTCGCAGAACCCGTCGAAGTCCTCCCGGAGCTCGATCGGCACGTGATCCCTGGGCAAATAGGCGTGTGGGGCTTCTGGAACGCTGCTCGCATACGTCCACCGGACTCGAGCGATCAACGCTCGGGCGTCGTCCAGGACCTCGTCGGGCACGGGCTTGGGCGCCTCCAGGAGTTGGAAGTCGGTCCTCATCGCCCGGGCTCCGGGCTAGGCTGGTCTGGCTGTGGCATCGGGCTCCTTCCGATGTTGCAGTTTCGCCCTCGGCCCTTGCCTGGCCGGGGGCTTCTTTCACCTGTCACCAGTCTACTTACTGTGACCTCTCCCGAGACCCCCCCAGTGACCCTTACTGTCACTGTTGGCAGACAGTGAGTATTCCAACTCACCCGACACTCCTGGGAGCCCTTCTGCGGGCCTTGGGATCGAGGGAAGCCCTGGGACCCCGAAACCGCCTCCGAGGGCGGGAGCGTGGCTCCTGCGAGGCCCCGGGACCCTCCTTGGGGGAGCCGGCCTCCCTGGGGGTGGGATCAGGTCTGGTCGCGGTTGGCGAGCAGGGCCATGAGGCTCACGTCCGGCAGACCCAGCTCGGCGAGCAGAGCCGAACCGAGCGAGACCCGATGACGTCGACGCCAGGCCACCTTGCGGCAGGCGTTGGAGCAGTAGGTCTGGTGGCGCCCCGGCTCGTGGGGCGGCTTGGGCCTCAACGGACCTCCACAGGCACCACAACGCATCGTCCGAAATCGTCCCACGGAAAAGATCCCAGACGATCTTTCTTCCAAAGGTCAAGGACTCTCCCCGGCCCCGAAGATCGCCAGAGATGCACATCGCCCCCCGGCTGCGCTGGCCCGGCATCGTCGGTCGTCGTCATCGACTCGAACCAGAACGACTCGGCTTCACCGCCTGGCTCAGCTCGGAGCAGAGCGACCTCTCTCTCCTCGCCTGTGCTCTGGGTCGGGGGGCAGGGCAGGAGCAGGGCCACCTCACTGGGTAGCCAGGGAGCCAAGGCGCTGGCTCTGTCGCCTGTCTTGAAGGGCGTCGGCCGGCGACGCCGAATGTCGTCCGGGGATACTCCGATCCTGATGACCATGCAGCCCCACCCCCGAATCGCCCAGCGAGCCATGGAGCCCCGTACACGTTCGCGGAGGCGGGACGGCTGATCGACCGCAACCCGGGCACGCTTCGGCGCTGGGCTCTCGGCCACGACCGGCTCTACCTCGGAGAGCCGAAGCACGACCCGGCGCTGATCCGGGTCGATGGCGATCCACGTAACGACGAGTCGCCGCTCTCGTTCCTTAACCTCATCGAGCTGCGCTTTCTCGCCTCGTGGCGCGAACACATCCCGCTACCGGCGATCCGCGCCGCACTCGACTACACGGCGGCACACCTCGGCGCCGAGCGACCGCTGCTGGATCTGGAGTTCAAGCGGCACGGCAAAGAGCTGTTCGTGGAGTACGAGACACACCTCGTAAGCGCGACCCGTGGCGGCCAGATCACCTGGCCGGAGGCCGCCGATGCCCTGCTTGACTCGCTCGACTACGACAGGGCAGAGCATGCTGCGTACCGTTGGTGGCCGCTCGGTCGCCAGCGACCGGTGCTGCTGGACACGCGCGTCAACGGCGGGCGGCCCACCACCGCAACGACGGGGGTCCGGACGGTCGCGATCGCGACCCGCCTGCGCGACGGTTGGGACCTCCAGGAGATCACCGAGGACACCGCCGCGAGCGTTGACGAGATTCGTGCCGCCGCGCGGTTGGAGGGCCTGAAGCTCGCCGCCTAACCGCCTCTACATCGAGAACTCGGTCGGCCGGGCACTGACCGAGGCCTTCAACAAGTTCCAGCGACACCACGGGTGGGAGGCCGTGTTCCAGCACGACCGCCACCCCGAGATGCAGGAGCGCCAGGAGTACGGCGATGCGTGGTGGATTAGGGAGGTGACCGCCGAAGGGTTCGTCATCGTGAGCTGCGACCTCGCGATAGTCGATAACCATGAGGAGCGCCAGGCGGTGACGGACTCGGGCGCACGCATCGTCGGCTTCGCCAAGGCCAACTACAACCGGTGGGACATGATGCGCGGGCTCTCTCGGCACTGGCTCTCGATACAGCGCCACCTCGGTGAGCAACCAGCCGTCTTGAAGGTCTGGGCCGGCGCCAGGGCGCCCAAGCGCCTGATCTAGGCCGCCCGGATGATGAAGTCGATCACTAATCGCCTTTCTCCTCGTTGGCGGCCGAGATTGCTCCGTAGCAGCGGCTGCAGCGCCCGTCTGGGGCCGGTTCAGCGGGTGTTTCGCAGGAGCATGAAAAAAGGGTGGTGGTGGTCGGGTCCCTAAGGTTTTGAGCACCACCACCCTTTTTTGAAGCGTCGACCCAAGAGCCCGATTCCTTGACCAGCTTCTTGGTCCGCCGCAGCTCGGTCCAAACGGCTCGGAAGGTCGGATCGTCAACGCGCCGCTTCACCTCCCCGGCGATCTCCGACTTCGTCTTGGCAGGCAATGCCGCGAGGATGTCCTGCTCGATCACCTGGCGCAGAACGGACTCGGCCGTCGTCGTCATGTGCGCGACGAGGTCTGGGCTATCGCCCTCGTCGACGGCTCCGGTGTCCTCGTCGATCAACAGCCACACATCGGCCGCGTCGGACGAGTAGCGCGGCCGCTTGGCGCCCCTGGCCACGGGACACCACAGATGACGGAGCGGACCCTCCGGGTCGTCCTCGAAGCGCACCAGGCCGAACAGCGCATCGGTCTCGTTCTGGATGGCCGACGAGCCCCGGAACAGCTTCTCGCTCTCGCCCTTGTGGTGGATCACGACGATGGCCGCGCCGGTGTCCCGCGCCAGCTTGGCCAGTGAGCCGACCACCGGGGCCATGTCGTCGGAGTCGTTCTCGGCCTTCGACGGCGTCAGGCGTCTGAACGAGTCGATCACGACCAGGTTGGCGCCGGTCTGCTTGATCTTGCCTTGGAGCCACGCCAGATCGTCGGTGCGCGATACGTCGAGTCCCACCGCGTCGATGTACTCGTACTCGGCCCCGGTGGCCCCAGACGAACGCAGGCGGTCGGCGAACATCGCCGAGCCCATCTCAGCATCGACGTACAGGGCCACGCCCTGGGCGCAATCGAGCCCGGCGACTGACTCCCCGTGGTGGACGCCCTCGCAGAACGCCTGGGCGACCCACGACTTCCCAGCTCCACCCTCGGCCGAGATGAACGTCTAGCGTGCCGTCGGCGACGACCCCCTTCACACGCCAGGGTGTCTCCCGAGCCGGTCCCGCCAGCAGTCTAGCCACCAGGTCGACGTGACGTACCCACGTAACGCGGGGCCTCGTCAGCGTCACCTCCTGGAGCAAGACGAACGCGTCGAGCCCATACCGCCGGCAGCCAGGTGGGCGTGTACGTCCTTGTGCGACAGCGACTCGACCACCGCCGCGTCTCTACGCACCCGCCAACGAGCCCACAACCTCACGGGCGTGCTTGCGGCCAGGTTCATCCGCGTCGGCAACGACGATGACCTTCGCCCCACGCAGGACGTCAGAGTACGCCGAGGTCCACTTCCCCAGCACCACCCGGTTACACGTCGCGACCTCACCCACGGCCTCAAGCGCATAGACGTCCTTCTCGCCCTCCACGACCCAGATCCGACGACCGGCAGTCGACCGCCTCAATCACCTGGGGCAGCCGGTAGAGCACCCGGCGCACGTCACCGATCCCGCCCTTCCAGTCGGTGCGACCCGGAAGCCGTTGCAGAAACCGCTTGGGGTGAGCGAACCAGGCCGACCTCGAACAGCACCTATGCCGTCCTCGTTGGCGTAGCGATAGATCCGCGTGAGGTCCCAGCTCGACCCGTTCCGGCGCTCCCACCACTGATCGAACAGCGCGGCCTTGTCCAGGCCAATCGCGGCGAGCACGTCTTCGACGCACAGCCCGCCTGGCAGACGAGCACGCGCTCGGTCACCCTCGTTCCGACTCCGATCGAGAGTGAGGCCCGCCGTCATCATGGCAGGACAACAGCCTCGGCTTAGCTCCCGTTGCGTGGCCGACGGCATCGCCGAGCAGCTCGATGAGCCGCTCGAACGCGAGTGATGCGGGCATAGTGACGCTCCTTGATCGCTGGTTGCGTTGCGCCACGTCCTTCGTTCCTACGCGCTGGAGCGTCTGTCTGGCGTTGAGCGGGAGCTTGTAGCCGCCGAGAGCGCTGAGACCTGAATACCACGTCCGCCGGATGCCGGCGTAGAGTGTCCTTCGATCGTCGTTGCGTATTGCGTGGACTGAGCCTGCACTGAGCATAGAGCAGGCCCTTTTCACGTTCTGGCTCGGGGGATTAGGCTGGCCCGCCGTGCCCACGCCGCTCCTGTGCCGATCAGAGCCGGCCCACGCCGACCTCTGCGCCAGCCCCTTCCCCGCTCTCCCTGCACCGCCTCCTGAGCCGCCACAGCCGTGCAAGACAACGCCCAACCCCGAACCGCCGAGCTTGCTCCGGGAGGCGCTTGAGCGGCGTCGTCAGGCCGGTTCCCGTTGGAACGACTTGGCGTTCAGGTGGCTCGTCGGCGAGTCACACGCCTCTTCGTGAACGTCGACTGGCCACGTGTGCGTTCTGGCGTGAGTGCTCCTCGATCACATCGAGCTGTGGCGCCTGAGCTACGAACGCCGAGTCCGGCCAGCACTCGCTGACGATCTTCCTCGCCGACTGAGCAGCCCTACGAGGACCGGGGACGCTCCCCGGACGCGAACCAGAAGCCTCGCCCAACCCGCTGTCGCCCTGATGGCGGCTTTACGTGCGATGTTGCGACTCGCCCAAGTGGTCTTCCCTGGACACAATCTAGGCAATAGCCATTCCGCGCTCGCCGCCACCTCCGGTCATCCGGGCATGGCATTCCGTGAGGCGTTGCGGCAGGAGACGAGGCCATCACTCGTCGGGGGCAGCTCTATGCTTCCTCGGCCCGGCCTTTTGGCGTCGTCCTGGTTTAGGCTCCGCTGTCGGCCTTTATCTCGGCGCCCGTCCTAGACTAAAAAAAAAAAAAAAAAAAAAAAAAAAAAAAAAAAAAAAAAAAAAAAAAAAAAAAAAAAAAAAAAAAAAAAAAAAAAAAAAAAAAAAAAAAAAAAAAAAAAAAAAAAAAAAAAAAATTGGCTCGTGCCTTGGCTCCGCCTCGCGTATGCGCCTCTCCGCCGTAGCTCACGCCAGAGCGACCTCGTGAAACCCTGTCGCTGCCACACGCCAGACGCCACTCACCCAGCTGTCACACATTCCTCACAAAGTCGTCCTGATCGGCATCTCGAGACCCTCACGTTGACGCCTCGCGATGAACAGCGTGCAGCAGTCTCGAACGCACCCACGAGAGCGGTACCCAGGGCATCACCTTCGAGTGACCACGCAGCCCCACGCGTGTTCAGCGCGTCGAGAACATGCCCTCGCTGTCCAACCTGACCCCCGACTCGCAGCCTTCGCCTTGAGCATCCCAGCCCAATCGTCAGTACAGCACCGACGCATCGTGTTGCGTCGGCCTAGATCACAGACACGAGCCCGTCCAGGTGAGTCGGAGAGCGCTGAGGCGGCGTCGAACACACCGATCCGATCCCAATCGTGTTCAAGATCCCGAGATGTTCTCGCCCGCGCCGTCACCGGCCACGACCTGTTCTCGAGCCTCCGCAGGCACTGGTAGACCAGCGATCGTTGACGTCTGTTCAGCATCAGCGAGTCGCAAGCTGCTGATCGTAGCATCTTCAGCCACACCGCGATCGTCTTAGCGATGACCTCAGCCTCGTGAGCGTCAGTCACCAGCAGCTTGATCACACCCTCAGCCGTCTCAGCCGCTTCGTCCAGCTCTCGCCCTCCTGCATGTACTCGAACGACCGCCCTCCATTGGCCGTCGGGATGATGTCGAGCAGGCTCAGGACGCAGCTGCGGCGTCTACGCCGTAGTAGGCACCGAGCCGCGCCGAGTCCGGGATTGTCACGTCGCCCGTGGCCTGCGATAGCTTCGCTGACCCCAGCGCCCGCTGTTGATCCGCTGCACGAACTCCTCGCGGGTGCTCACCGGACCCAGGTCAACGGCACCGATCGGGAAGCTGTCATTGCCCAACCGCTCCAGCGTCTGGACCGTCTCGGGGTTGTCGAGGAAGCTCTCGCCACCGAACTGGCCGTTGTCCGACACCCCGGCCATCGAGGACAACAGCATGTTCTCCAGGCGCTCCGAGGTCTCGACCTCCACGTTGGCCTGCTCCAGGGCCAGGGAGGCGATGCCTGCGGCCTGGTCGTCACCTGCGGCACGGGCGGCGTCCAAGGTGGTCCTGGCCCGCTGACGAGCCTCCCGGGCGGTGTGTGTCCGCTCTCTGATCGACCGAAGCCGATCCCGGTGATTGGCGGTGGCGACGGTCATGTTTCCCCTCCCGGGACGATCAACAGGAAGACGACGGCACGGCCGGTCTCTCGGCCGGCGTCGTCGGTGATGGGCACGTACCGGGTGACGGTCTCGAGGACCCAGCCGCGCTGGCGTAGACGTTTGCGGACCCAGAAGAACAGGTCGAGGGCATCGGACCGATCGGGGTGGGGCGGAATCACGATCCCCGGCCACGCTCCCGGCCCTGGGTCAGCTCGGCTGCGAGCAACGTGTGCTCGATGTCCTCGATCCGCTTCTGACCGTCTCGGATGATGATCCGGTGGGCGGTGGAGCGGCTGAGGACGTGCCTCTTGGCGATCTGCCTGACGCTGTCGCCCCTCGCATGCTCGATGAGCAGTTGGCTGTCCTCGAGCGTCGCTTCGGCCATTTGGGACAGCGTCCCAGCCCCCCCGGACCCAACCGGGCAGCTAGAGCTGCGCCCCGGCGACACCGTGGTCATGGTGAATAAGACCGGGGCGCCCGGTCATCGTGGCACGAGAAAGCCCTGTTGCTCATCGCGCACCCCCCGACCTCGAGGCACCGGGATGGGTGCGAACAGAGCCTCGGAAAAGTGACCCTTCCGACACCGCCGACGTCTACACACGCGGGGAATCGGAGGAGATCGTCGGCAAGGCACTCGCCGGCGGCCGGCGCGACAACGTCGTGCTCGCGACCAAGGTGCACGGCACGATGGGCGACGATCCCAATGAGTTCGGCAACTCGCGCCGCTGGATCGTTCGCGAGGTCGAGAGCTCGCTCCGCCGGCTCAAGACCGATTGGATCGACCTCTACCAGATCCACCGCCCGGAGTTCGACACCGACCTCGACGAGACGCTCGGCGCTCTGACCGACCTGGTGCGCGCGGGCAAGGTCCGCTACATCGGCTCCTCGACCTTTCCGGCCAGCATGATCGTCGAGGCGCAGTGGGTGGCCGAGAGGCGCGGCCGCGAGCGCTTCGTGTGCGAGCAGCCGCCGTACTCGATCCTGGTCCGGGGAATCGAGCAGGATGTGCTCCCCACGACTCTGCGCCACGGCATGGGCGTGATCCCGTGGAGCCCGCTCGCGGGTGGGTGGCTGACCGGTCGCTACCGCAAGGACGCCGAGCTGCCCAAGTCTCACCGGGCCGAGCGGATCCCGGCGCGTTTCGACATGTCGCTGCCCGCCAACCAGCGCAAGCTCGAGGCGGCCGACGCGCTTGCCCGGTTGGCCGAGGAGGCGGGGATGAGCCTCATCGAGCTCGCGCTCGCCTTCGTCCTCTCGCATCCGGCGGTGACCGCCCCGATCATCGGCCCGCGGACGATGGAGCAGCTCGAGTCGCAGCTCGGCGCCGCCGAGATCACGCTGTCGGACGAGGTGCTCGATCGGATCGACGAGATCGTTCCGCCCGGCCTGACCATCAACCCGGCCGATGGCGGCTGGCAGAACCCGGCCCTCGAGCCCGACGCGCGCCGTAGACGCTGACCGCACAGCTGTACGAAGCTCGGACGCGCCTCCGAAAGCGTGGCGTCCGACCCAGCGTTCATTCTGTGGACAAGGAGGATCGAACGGTGTTGGACGCCGACAAGAGTGCGGTCATCGCCGAGGGCTACGTCACGGAGCTCCTGTACGAGCTGCTGGACGCTCACGTCGACACGATGCGGCTGGCTGATGGTCTGGATGCAGAACCGGCGTGGGCCGCGCATCTCGACTATCTGCGGGACCTGCAGCGCGTCGGACGCGAGGCACTCGCCCGCGCCGCGAGCTGACCGCCGGTTAACCGCTTGGCTGCCGGGCCGGCCTGACCGCCGGCCCGCATGACGGCAACGCCTACGGAACCGCTGGGATGACCACGACCGGCCCGTCCTCCGTTGGCAGCGCGTCGGTGTCGAAGCCGACCTCGTCGAGCGTGTGAACGTGCGGCATCCGCTCGACGAAGGCATCGTGAGGCTCGAGGAAGCCGATGCGGTGCGTGCGGTAGTGCATCGGCACGACCCAGCGCGCGCCCACGCGCTCGGCGATCGCCGCTGCCTGCTCGGCTCCGATCGTCGGACCGTCGCCCACCGGTAGGAACACCAGGTCGACCTGGCCGATCGCGGCGGCCTGTTCGTCACGCAACGAGGTCTGGCCGAAGTCCCCGAAGTGAGCGACGCGCACCCCGTCCAGGGTGAACACGAAGATCGTGTTGGGGCCGCGCTCGGTGCCCGCGGCCTCGTCGTGCTCGGAGGCGACCGCGATCACTTCGCCGATGGGCGACTCGAGGCGGCCGGCGGTCGAGCGGAGGATCACCGGATCGCCCTCGATCGTCTCGACCCCGTTGTGATCGAAATGCTCGTGGGTCACGAGCAACAGATCCGCGTCGACCCCGACCGGCACGGGGTACTCGAACTTGATGCCGCGGGCGGCCATCGGCGCGGGGTCGCCGAATGGGTCGATGAACACCGTTCCTTCAGGCCCGCTCAACCGGAATGCGGCCTGGCCATACCAATCGACGCGCATGTCGCTCCTTTAGTTGCAATGTTGGTCGCGCCCTAGCAGGGCACGCGCCGGAGCTTACGCGTCGTGACGATGGCGGATCAGTGCATGAAGACGGCTTCAGCGCCGACGATCGCCAGCGTGACCAGCACGCAAAGCGCAATCGTCACGAAGATTCGATGCGCTTCGGTGCTCTCGCCGGTGAGGATCTGGATCAGGCCGGGTCGATCCGGATGCGACTCCATCAGAGTGCCGGTGGTCTTTCCGCACGTTGGACAACGATCGAGCATGCTTCCTCCTTTGCAGGGAAGCTGAGGTTTGGTTCGGAGAATTCGAGGACGTGGCCGGCAGGGGCGGGCCACGCTGTGTGACGGTCCACTCGGGGTGTACCCCAGCTAGCTGTGTGGAGAACCCCTTGAACAGTTGATCGACCAAGGGTTCTGGCCCTTGAGCGCGCGTTACCCAATATGGTGCGCCCATGCCAGAACGCGCCGCACTCGTCACCGGAGCCTCGCGCGGCATCGGATTCGCGCTCGCGGAGGCGCTCGGGGAGGAGGGCTACGGCCTGACGATCACCGCGCGCAAGCCCGAGTCGCTCAAGCGCGCAGCCTCCGAGCTGCGCGAGCGCGGGTTCGAGGTGCAGGACGTCGTCGCGAACCTGGCCGACGAGGAAGCCGTGCTCGAAGTGGTCCGCCGGCATCGCGAGCGCTACGGGCGGCTCGACGTGCTCGTCAACAATGCGGGCGTGGGCATAGGCGCCAAGTACGACGAGCACCAGACGAAGTTCATCGACATGCAACTCGCCGTCAACCTGCGCGCTCCGATCCTGTTCTACCGCGAGTGCGCCGAAATGCTCCGGGCCGCCGGCGCCGAGCACCAGAGGGCGCTCGTAGTCAACATGGCCTCGCTCGCGGGCGTCTCGCCTCAGGCCTGGCTGTCGGTGTACTCGGCGACCAAGGCCGCGATCGCCGCCTACACCGTGTCGATGAACAAGGAGCTTGCCAAACACGGGGTGAAGTCGGTCGCGTTTGCGCCCGGCTTCGTCGACACCGACATGGCCGATTACGTCAAGGACAGGATCCCGGCCGAGGAGATGCTCCGCACCAGCGATCTTGCCGAGGCGCTGCGCTTCGTGCTCCGGGTCTCGCCGCAGGCCGTGATCCCCGAGATCGTGTTTCAGCGGCCCGGCGAGATCCTGTGAGCGGCGAGCTCGCCGGGCGCAGGGTCCTGATCACGGGAGCCGCCCGCGGCATCGGCGCGGCCACGGCCAAGCGGCTGTACGTGCGCGGGGCCAAGGTCGTGCTGGCCGGCATCGAGCCGGAGCGCCTGGCCCGCACCGCCGCCGAGTGCGGCGACGCGCTGGCCGTGGTGTGCGACGTGCGCGACCGCGAGCAGGTCGAGGGCGCCGTCGAGGCGGCCTGCGAGAAGCTGCGCGGGCTGGACGTGGTCGTGGCGAACGCCGGGGTGGCGGCGCAGCTGCCGCTCGTCGGCGGCGACCCTGAGGTGTTCGAGCGCACGATCGAGGTCAACCTGCTCGGCGTCTATTACACGCTGCGCGCGGCCGGGCCCCACATTGCCCACCCGGGCGGCTACGCGCTCGCGATCTCCTCGCTCGCGGCGGCGCTTCACCCGCCGCTGCTCGGCGCCTACTGCGCGTCCAAGGCCGGCGTCGAGGCGCTCGCCGACTCGCTGCGAATCGAGCTCGCGCCGAGCGGGGCCCGCGTCGGGGTCGCGTATTTCGCCGAGCTCAACACCGACATGGTCCGCCAGGGATTCGGCACCGCCGCCTCTCAGCGCATGCGCGAGAGCCGGTGGAGTGCATTGCGGGTCGCGCCGCTCGATGCGGGTGTAGACGCAATTGAGCGAGGGATCGCACGGCGCTCGCGGCGGGTGGTGGCGCCCCGCTGGGTGGGCGCAGTGCTGCCGGTGCGGATGCTGGCCCAGCGGGTCGTCGAGGCCGCCACTCGCTCATCGGTCGGGGAGGCGCTGGATATCGCCCTCGGTGAGAGCCCGCCGCTGACCACCGACCTTCCGCTCGTCGCGCGGGACCGACACTCGTAGTCAACTCTTACGCACCTCCTACCGAGGGCCGACGCGGGGCGAGGAACGTCCGTGGCGTCCACCGAAAGGAGGTGAACGATGCTCAGACTCAAGCCCCTGTTGGTCACGGTCGCTGCCACGGCGGCGCTCGCGGGCGGCGGCGCTGCAATCGCGAACGCAGCCACGTCGACCTCGACGACCGGCAGTGGCACAACCACGTCCTCGACCACGCCGGCGCGGACGCCGACGACGCCGGGGCAGGGCAGTCACGCCCCGCCCGGGCGCGGCGGGAGCGGCTCGCACAACTGCCCCAACATGTGAGCTAGCCCGCACATAGCTGGTGCGCGGGTGGGTGCGGGTGGCTGGAGGACCCCATTCATACGGCCCGGCCGGGCCACCGGCCGGGCCGTCCGCGCCTCGGCATGGCGCATGTCCGATTTCGGACCGCGGCGCGGCGAACCCTCGTGCGTACATTAGGTCCATGGCCTCGGCTGGCAACGGATGGCGCGCGAGCAACAGGGCTCTGCGCCGGCCCGACCCACGGGGCGAGAACTACAAGTGGATCGCGCTGTCCAACTGCACGCTCGGCGTGCTGCTGGCCACGCTGGACGCGTCGATCACGCTGATTGCGATGCCCGACATCTTCCGGGGCATCCATCTCGATCCGCTGGTCCCGGCCAACAGCTTCTACCTGCTGTGGATGATCTTCGGGTTCCTGATCGTCACGAGCGTGCTGATCGTCAGCCTGGGCCGGCTCGGGGACATGTTCGGCCGGGTCCGGATCTACAACCTCGGGTTCGTGATCTACACCGCCGCGTCGCTCGTGCTGACTGTCGACTGGCTGAACGGGCGCGCCGGAGCGACGTTCCTGATCGCCTTCCGGATCGTGCAGGGGGTCGGCGCCGCGTGCCTGCTGGCCAACTCGGCGGCGATCATCACCGACGCGTTCCCGGCCAACAAGCGCGGGATGGCGCTCGGGATCAACAACATCGTCGGCGTCAGCGGCATGTTCGTCGGCCTGGTGCTCGGCGGCATCCTCGCGCCGATCAACTGGCGGCTGGTGTTCCTGATCTCCGTACCCGTCGGGCTGTTCGGGACGGTGTGGGCCTACCTCAAGCTCCAGGAGATCTCGACGCCGAAGCGCGCTCGGATCGACTGGGGCGGCAACGTCACGTTCGCCGTCGGGCTGATCCTGGTCATGATCGCGGTCACCTACGGCATCCGACCGTACGGAGGCTCGACGACCGGGTGGGGGAGCCCCCGCGTGCTCGTGCTCATGGCCTGCGGCGTCGCGTCGTTGGCCGCGTTCGTGGCGATCGAGCGCCGCGTCGCCGACCCGATGTTCCGGCTGCCGCTGTTCAAGATCCGCGCGTTCACGTTCGGGACGCTGTCGACGTTCCTCTCGGCGGTGGCGCGCGGCGGCCTGATGTTCATGCTGATCATCTGGCTGCAGGGCATCTGGCTGCCCCTGCACGGCTACGACTTCGCCAAGACGCCCCTGTATGCGGGCATCTACATGCTGCCGCTGACGATCGGAATGCTGATCGCCGGCCCAACGTCCGGCTACCTGTCGGACCGGTTCGGGGCCCGCCCGTTCGCGACCGGCGGCATGCTCAGCGCCGCGCTCAGCTTCGTGCTGCTGGCGCTGCTCCCGACCGACTTCTCCTACCCGGTGTTCGGCGCGATCCTGTTCCTGAACGGCGTCTCGATGGGCATGTTCGCCTCGCCCAACCGGGCGGGCGTGATGAACAGCCTGCCGCCGGGAGACCGCGGCGCCGGCGGCGGAATGAACCAGACGTTCCAGAACTCCGCCCAGGTGCTGTCGGTCGGCGTGTTCTTCACGCTGATGATCCTTGGGCTCGCGGCGAGCCTGCCCCACACGATGGCCTCCGGGCTCGAGGCCCACGGCGTGCCCGCGTCCGCGGCCGCAGACCGCCGCGCACCTGCCGCCGGTGTCGATCCTGTTCGCGGCCTTCCTGGGCTACAACCCGATCCAGCACCTGCTGGGTGGCTCGGTCCTGGGCCAACTACCCGCGCACACCCAGGCCCTGCTCACCGGGCGGTCGTTCTTCCCGGACCTGATCTCCTCGCCTTTCCGCGACGGTCTCCACGAGGCGTTCGCGTTCGCGGTCATCGCGTGTCTGGTGGCGGCGGTGGCGTCGTGGTCGCGGGGGGAGCGGTACGTCGACGCCGGCACGCACGCGCCGCTGCCCGCCGTGGATGACGCGCCGGCGGTGGTCGAGGTCTAGACCCGATGGGGGACCTTATCGGCCTCGGACTCCTGGTTGGGCGAGAGCGCCGCCGGTCATGGCGCCGGCCATGCCTCCGTCGACGCCGAGGATTTGGCCGGTGATCATTTCGGCTGCGTCGCTGTTGAGGAAGACGCAGGCGGCGGCCTGGTCTTCGGAAGTGGCGAAACGACCCATGAAGCCTCGGGCGGCGATGACGCCTTGATCGCTGCCGGTGCGTTCCATCGCGTTCTCCTTGAAGGCGTCAAGCAGGGGGGTTTCGGTTGTTCCGGGGGCGACGACGTTGATCCGGACGCCGTGGGTCTCCGCGAGCTCTTTGCACGTAGTGACCGTCCAGAGGTTCAACAGCTCCTTTGATGTGCCGTAGCCGTTGAACAGCTCTTGGTTGTCCTCATCCTCGAGCCATGCCTCGGCCTCGTCCATGGTGGAGATGTGCAGCATTTGCTCGATGTCGGCGCGGGCGACGATGTACCGGTAGCCGGCGAGGGATGAGACGTTGACGATCGCCCCTCCATGTCGGCATCACGGGCAGCAGGCGCTCGGTGAGGTAGCGGAGCCCGAAGAAGTTGACCATCATGGCCGGCTTCTCCTTGCCGCGGCCTCCGGCCACCCCGGCCACGTTGAACAGTCGATCGACCGGCTCGCCGATCGCCTCGAGGACCGAGTCGATCGACGCCTTGTCGCCCAGGTTGACCTCGATCGGCGTCCACGGCCCGTCCTCGATCGGGCTGATATCCAGCGCCAGGACTTCTGCGCCAAGCTCGGCCAGATACTTGATCGTCGCGTTGTCCCATACCCGAAGCTGCGCCGGTGACGACAGCACGCTTGCCCGTATAGCCCAGCAAGTCCTGAAATCCCATGGGTCCTCTCTTCTAGAACGCGTTGTAGCGGAGCGACTTGAGCTCGGTGTACTCGAGGTAGCCCCAGAGTCCGAACTCCCGACCCAGTCCCGCTCTGCTTGTAGCCGCCGTAGGGCGCCTCCCAGTCGCCGCAGCCGGGACCGTTGACGACGATCGTCCCGGTCCGGATCTGACCGGCGACCCGCAGGCGCGCGAGCGGTGTCGCCGCTCCAGACGGCGCCGTTTAGCCCGAAGATCGAGTCGTTGGCGATCCGGACAGCCTCGTCCTCGGAGCGGAACGGCGTCGACGCACACGACCGGGCCGAAGATCTCCTCCTGGGCGATCCGCATGTCGTTGGCCACGTCGGCGAAGATCGTCGGCTCCATGTAATAGCCGTGTTCCAAGCCGGCCGGGCGATCGCCGCCGATCACCAGCCGCGCGCCCTGCTCGAGGCCGGAGTCGATGTAGCCCCTTGACCCGGTCCCACTGGTCCTGGCTGACCAGCGGCCCCATCTCGGTGGCCGGGTCGCCGGATCACCGACGACCACGGTTCCCGCTCGCGCCGTCATCCGCTCGCAGCACCTCGTCGTAGATCGGCTCCTCGACCAGCACCCGGGTCAGGTGGCCACAGCCCTGGCCGCAGTGCCGGATGACCAGTGCGCAGTCACCGGCCAGCGCCTTGTCAAGGTCAGCGTCGGCGAAGATGATGTTCGCCGACTTGCCACCGAGCTCCAGAGTGACCCGCTTGACCGTCTCCGAGGCGGCGCGCCATCACGCGGCGGCCGGTCACCGTGCTGCCTGTGAAGGTCACCTGGTCGACCGCCGGATGCGAGCACAGGATCTCGCCGACGTCGCCCTTGCCGCCAAGCAGCAGATTGAACACGCCCGGCGGGATCTCGGTCTCCTCGGCGATGATCTGGGCGATCCGGATCGCGTCGAGGCAGATGTACTCGGTTGGCTTGAGCACGACCGTGCAGCCCGGCGGCCATCGCCGGACCGATCTTCTGGATGTTCAGCAGGAACGGATAGTTGAACGGGGTGATCGCCGACACCACGCCAGCTGGCTCGCGCACCGACAGGTTCGTGTCCGACGCCCGGAACCGCGCCGTCGAATGCCGCCGCCGGCGATCGAGAACGTCTCCACCGGATCACGCTTGGCCAGCTCGGCGTAGCGGTGCATCATCTGGATCGGGAGGAAGCACTGCATCCCGCGCGCCTGCGCGATCGTGCAACCGCCCTGGGCCACGACGATGTCCGCGAGCTCCTCGCGGTGCTCCCACAGTGCCTCCGCGAACCCGGCTAGGATCCGCGAGCGCTCGGCCCGCGGCATGCGCGGCCACGGGCCCTCGTCGAAGGCGCGCCGGGCCGCCAGGATTGCCTGCACCGCCTCCTCGGCGGTCGCCTGGGGCACCGAGGCGATGACTTCCTCGGTCGCGGGGTTGATCACGTCCACCGTCTCCGACCCGGTGGCTTCGCGCCACTCGCCGTCAATGAAATGCCGCGTCTCGCCTGACACGCGTGAGATTGCGCTCTCGCTAATAGTGGCCATGTCCTGTCTACTTTCTCCAGTGGGTTCAGTCGTTTGCGTTGCGAACCTTCTAGCCGTCCATCGACGGCTGCGGGGGCGTCCAGTCAGCCACCCGAGCGCCAGGGACCGGCATGTCAGCAAACACCGAGACCGAGCCGTTGCGGGCATCAGTGACGAAAAGCCACGTACGATCCGGGCCGCCGAAGCACACATTGGTGATCATCGCCGGGCTCGGCAGCTCCAGGAACTCCACCACCCGGCCGTCCTCGATCACGTCCACGCCTCCGTTCGCCTGACGGGCCACGTAGATCCGGCCGCTGCTGTCGACCGTCAGTCCGTCGACGTTGCCGTCGTCGTAACGGATGACCCACTCGCGGGAACCATCAGCCGCGAAACGCAGCACGCCGCCGTGATCGGTGACCAAAAGCGAGTCGCCCTCGGCGAAGATCCCATTGCAGTAGTCGAAGCCGTCGGCGATCACCGACAACGACCCTTCCCGCGAGAAGCGCATCAGCCGTGGCTCGGGTCGAGGATTGTGGAACGGGTTGCCGGGATCGGTGAACACGAGGTCCCCACCGCCGTCCACGGTGATGTCGTTGGGGGCGTTCACACCCTGTTCAAGGATGTAGCTGGCCTTCCCGTCCAGTGAGACGTAGACCAAACCCGGCGTCGTCGACTCCTGGGCCGGCAACGGCTCCATCTCGGGATAGCGGGCGGCCATCGGCGGCCCAGCGTCCACTCCACCGTTCTGGCACACCACGATCCCGCCACCAACTGCCAGCGTGAGATTGTTCGCCCCGCCCCTGCCCAACTCGGCGATCGTCTCCTTGCGTCGCTCCTGCGGCCAGATCCGAAACACCGTGGCGGTCTGCACTGACGCCGACACCAACGTCTCCGTGGCGTCCTCCCAAGCCAGACCCTCCGGGAACAAAATCCCCTCAACCACACGATCGCTTGTCTTCACATCCCTATCCTCCGACCGGTCCTCGAGGAAACTCGACCAACCCACCGACCGTTTGGTCGCAGACTACCTCATGGGGAGGGGTTCCGGCAAGCCCGCCGGCCCAATTCCCAGAAGACCGCACCGGAGGGGAAGCGGTGCGTCGAAAACCGTTCCGACGGCCGATTGGCCGAACCCGCTGCCGGCCAGCGATACGTGCAGGTAGGGTGCTCTCGATCAGCTCACTGCCATCGTCCAGCATGCCCCGCCAACCGCCGCCCGCTCCGACGATTACGCCGCCGGCCCGAATTCCCATGGGACCGGCTGCCGCCCCGGCGTGCCAACCCGAACCTCCCGTTACGTCGGTCCGAGCCACGTGATGGCCCAGCCGATGCGGTTTGAGGATAAGGTCGCCCTGATCACCGGAGGCGCATACGGAATCGGCCGCGTTTATGGACGCGCGCTGGCAAGCGAAGGCGCCGCGATCGTGATCGCCGACATCGACGACCAGCGGACGGAGCAGACGGTGGGCGAGTTCGAGGCTGAGGGCTGGCGGGTCCTGGGTGTTCATTGCGATGTTGCGAACGAGGACGAGGTCGACGCAGCCGTCGCCACCGCCTCGGAGCGGTTCGGCGGCATCGACATCCTGGTCAACAATGCCGGCGCTCACCTCGCCGAGTACAGCCGACCACCCGTCACCGAGATCCCGCGCGAAAAGTGGCGCCGGGCGCTCGACATCAATGTCACCGGCGTGGTCAATTGCGCCGCGGCGGTCAGACCATCGATGCGCGTGCGCGGTGGCGGGGTGATCGTCAACCAGCTCACCACCGCGGCTTACACGCATGAGGGCGGCACCTATACCGTCACGAAGGCCGCAGCCCGCGTACTCGTGCCAGTTCTTGCCCACGAGCTCGCCGCCGAGAACATCCGTGTCTACGGGATTGCCCCCGGGCTCGTCGACTCCGAGGCGGCTATGGCGTCGATCCCGCCGAATCGGGCACGTGAGATCGTCGACCGGCAGCTGATCAAGCGCCCGGGTCTGATGAGCGACCTTGCGAAGACCCTGCTGTTCTTCTGCTCTGACGACGCGAGTTTCATCACCGGCGAGACGCTCGTCGTCGGCGGAGGCCACCCGCTCCGCTTCTGAGTCGGTCGAAAGCCCGGGAGCGCGGGTGAGCGCGAGTCGGGCTCGCGCTCACTCGGTGCAAACCTCAGGCGAGCACGGGGAAGCGATGATCGGGGAAGGGCTCTCCCTTCACGACCCCCTCGACCCCCTCGCACGGCCAGAACGAGTTTCCGGTGAATGTCGCGTCGGCGGGGAACATGCTCGTGATATAGGCCCAGCGGATGCGATCGGTCTTGTTGGGGGGCGCCGAGTGAAGTGTCGCCGAGCCGTGGACAGTGGCGTCGCCGGCCTTCATGTGGAGTGCGGGAGAAAGGATGCCGCTCCGCTCGAGCTCCGGATAGGAGCCCTCTACGCCGCGCTCTTTGATAAGCGCGCGCACCTCGTCGTTGGTGTCCTTGGGGGCGACGAACCGCAGCGACCCCAGGGCTGGGGTGATGTCGGTGAGGGCCATCCACACCTGGACCTGGCGAGGTGGATTGAACGGCGAATTCGCCACGCCGCCGATGTCCGAGTGCCACATCGTCTCGCCGCTACCGCCGACCCCGGCCGGCATCTTCACGAGCGATTGGTCGATCCAGTAGCGAACGGAGCCGCCCAACAGCGCGGCACCGGTGGCGCCCATCTCCGGAGAGTGGGAGAAGCCATAGAACAGCTCGTCGGCCGGCGTGCCCGTTCGGTTCTCGATCGATACCGGCGCGAATGTGTGCCACGACGATTCATAGCCGTCGCCGCGCGATTCGCCGGCGGGATGCTGTGCCTTGGCGGTGTCGCTGCCCATTCTCCCTTCGAGGCGCTCACGAGCGCCACCGCGTCCGCTTCTCGAAGGAATCCTTCGAGCTTCACCCAGCCGTTGTCGGCGAAGAAGCGTTGCTCCTCGTCCGTCACCGAGCGCGGTGCGAACTTGGATGTAGCTGTAGCCATGGGCCCTTCCTTTGTTGGGTCGACGGATCAGCGTCGACCGGTGAACAGGTCGCGATCGAGGATCTCGGCCGCCCGCTCGATCAGGTCGATGCAGCCCTCGATGCTCAGCACGGTTGAGTCGATCATCAGGTGGTATAGGCGAGGATCGTCGAGCGAAGCGCCATAGAAGTGCTTCACATAGGCGCGATGGGCGCTGTCGAGGCGGCGCATGGCGCGTTTGGCGCTCTCCTCATCCATGCCCTGCAGGCTCATGACACGGCGCATGCGAGCATCGGGCGAGCCGTCGAGGCGCACGCGCAGCACGGAGGGATCCCCACGCAGCGCCGCGACGGCGCCCCGGCCCAGAATCACGCCCTCGCCGGTGGCCGCCTGGCGCATGAGGATCTCACGGGTGGCGCGGTAGAAGTCGGCGGACGTGACGGTGTCAGCGAGAAGCGGGACGATGCCGCCCATGTCGCTGCTGAGGAACCCGCGCAGGAGCTGTTCCAGTCGGCTGGCGCACACCTGCTCGTCGTATGCGGCGGCAACCTCGTAGGGGACCGCAAGGCGCTCCGCAACGGCGAAGGGGATGGCACGGCCCAGGAATGGCACGTCGAGACGCTCGGCCAGCGCGGGGGCGATTCGCCCGCCGGCGGCGCCATAGGAGGCTGAGATGGCAATCAGGGCCACGGGAAGCCGCGACGAAGGCCGGTTGGCGAGGGGGTCACGGTCGGTTATGATAAAACAATCGTCGGTTTGGTAACAAGAAACTTTTCGCTTTCCCGAAACGAGTCCCCATGACAGACGTCTCGACCGCTGACGGCCTCAACTTCGACCTCTCGGACGAGCAGGAGCTCTTTCGCCGGACAATGCACGAGATGGTCGAGAAGGAATTCTCAAAGAGCTACTGTCGCGAGGTCGAGTCGCGCGAAGAGTTCCCGTGGGACCTATGGGAGAAGCTAACCGGCGCCGGACTAACCGGCGTGGGCGTTCCGGAGGAGTTCGGCGGTCAGGGCGGCGGGATCATCGAGCAGGTGATCCTCGACGAAGAGCTCTCGCGCACGATGGCCGGCCTGTACTGGCTGCTCGGGATCACGCTATTCGACGGCAAGGCGATAGCGAGCTCCGGGACCGAGGAGCAGAAGCAGCGGTTCCTGCCCGAGATCGCCGCCGGCAACCTGATGTGCGCGATCTCGCTGACCGAGCCCGGGGAGGCACTGACGTGCTCGGCGCGATGAAGACGCGGGCCCGCAAGGTCGACGGCGGCTGGGTGATCAACGGCACCAAGATGTGGTCGACACTCGCCCATGTGGCCGACCGGCTGTTTCTGGTCGCGCGCACGAGCTCCGAGAGCCCGTCGCGCCGCACCACGGCATCACGGTGTTCTTCTGCGATGCCAAGGCCGAGGGCGTCACAGCCACCCCGATCCCGAAGCTCGGCATGCGCTCGCTAGGTAGTTGTGAGATCCAGCTCGAGGACGTGTTCGTCGCTGACGAGGACGTGCTGGGCGAGGTCGATAAAGGCTGGAGCGTGCTCGCGCCCACGCTCAACAGCGAACGCATCATGAACGGGGCCAACTGCACGGGCGCGCTGGTCGGGGTGCTTGAGGACATGGTCGCTTACGCCAAGGAGCGGATCGTGTTCGGCAAACCGCTCGGCCAGATGCAGGCGGTCCAGCACATGATCGCCGACACCTACGCGGGGCTTGAGATCTCCCGGCTGCTCACCTACCGCGCTGCCTGGCTCCACGCGCTGGGGCGCCCATGCGGCATCGAGTCGACGATGGCGAAGCTCGTCGCCTCTGAGCAATGCTTTGCCGGCGCCGACCGCGGGATGCAGGTCCTGGGCGGTTACGGCTATGCGCTCGAATACGATATGCAGCGCTATTGGCGCGATATGCGCCTGTATCGGGTCGCTCCGATCAACAACGAGATGGGGCGCAACTTCCTGGCTGAGAGCTTCGGGCTTCCCCGCTCGTTCTGAGCGTCGGGCTCGGCGGCTCATTAGCGGTGGGTTGCTGCCTAGGCACCGCCGTCGACGCGTCCCGCCAGCTCGTGTCGCCAGTACGCCTGCACATGCTCCGGGATCTCGGTCCATCTGAAGCGGCGGGCGCACGAATGTGGCCAGGCGCTGCACAGCTCGGCTCCGCGCAGGCGCCTCGAGCGCACGCGGGAGGCGGAGGATCGCTACGTCGAGGCCCCAGAGCGCCTGCTCGGCCAGCAGCGCCTCCATCACGGCGGCATCGTCGAACGAGCCGCTGGAGGTGCACTCGAGCTCCCGTATCGGCCGGCCGGCGCATCGCGCAGTACCGCTCGCCGGAGCGAGTGCTCGATCGCATTCCAGGCCGACGCCGCCCTCGAGGCGTCGTCGTCGGGCCGGGCCAGGTAGCTCACCCCGAGCTCGGCCGCCACCTCGGCGGCCTGGGGCCCGCTCACCCATACCGGCAGCTCAGGTTGCGCCGGCTTCGGTGTGACGCTGATGCGCCGCTCGACGGCGTTGCCCTCCACACCGCCCGGGATCGTCCAGCGGCGGCCCTCGAACTCGAAACGGGCGCGGGGCGCTGGCGGCGAGCACGACCTCGGTGGACTCGGCGATAGCGACCGGCTCGCCACCGTCGGCGCTCGAGCGCCAGGGACAGGCGCCCCCGAGGGCGTTGTCCGCCACCGCCGCCTGCTCCGCGATGTGGAGCGGATGGCCTCCGACGGGAACGAGTGCGACCACGCGGACCGCGCTCGTGGCCCCGGCGAGGAAGGCCGCTGTGGTCAACGCGTCGGCCGGGCTGGCGGTATCGCCTTCGAGCAGCACGAGGTCGAGTCCGGCCCGCTCGGCCACCGCGCGCCGCGGCCACCGGATCGGCCCGGGCGGGCGAATCCACCGCGATCGCCAGACCGAGCCTCATGCCACCGCGAGCGCCGGCAGGACGTGCTCGGCGATCGCCTCCATGTTGGCTCGGTAGTCGACGTCGAGGTCGTCCCGGGTCACCTGGAGCACGACGACGTCAACGCCGGCCTCCTCGAGCTCGCGCACGCTCGGGCGATCTCCGTGCCCGAGCCGATGAAGGCGTTGTCCGCGGCGAGGCGGAGCTGGCGCTCGAGTCGTTCGGGCGCCTCGAAGCCCGACTTGCCGCCGAGCGGGAACCAGGCGCCCGAGTACTCCTTGGCCGAGGCCGCGATCGACGCCTCGGCCTCCCGGCGGGCGCGCGCGCTCCCGTCGGTCGCCCACGCGTACTTGAGCATCCCGATTCTCCCCGGCGCCTGGCCCGCGGCCTGAGCGATCTCCCGGTAGCGCTCGATCGTACGCCGTAGCCGGGGCAGATCCATCGAGAAGGGCAGGAAGATGCCGAGTCCCCGCGACCCCGCACGCTGCAGGGCGACCTCCGAGAAGCCGCCCACCATCGTCGGGGGGCCGAGGTCGGTGCCGCGCCACCGCTCCCACAGCTGATCGATCGTCGCGTCCATCCGCCGGCCGCGAACGCGCCGGGAGAACCCAAAGCCGTCGTACTCCTCGTCGCGATAGCCGAGCCCTACCCCGAGCTCGAGCCGGCCGCCGGACAGCGCCGCTGCGGTCTCGGCGGCCGAGGCCGCGCACTTCGGGTCCCACAGCGAGAGCAGGTGAATACCCGTCCCCGCGTGCAGCCGCGTCGTGGCCCCGAGCACCGCTGCGCAGGCGGTCACCGTCGCCGGGCACCAGCCGTCATACCAGAAGTGGTGCTCGGCCACCCACAGTGAGTGGAAGCCGAGCCGCTCGGCGAGCCGAGCGTCGGCGAGCAGGCGGCCGTAGAGCGCCGGGAAGCTCTGGGGCCGCGCCGCGGTGCTGCGCATCGTCCACAGCCCGACCCCGACGTCGATCATCGCCGGCTCCGCCGGACTCAACGGGCCGCGGGCTCGCCCGCGACCAGCTCGTCTCGGTGTCCAGCTCCGTCATCAGCTGCTCGCGCAGGCGGAACTTCTGCACCTTGGTGGCCGACATCGGCCACTCGGTGACGAAGCGGACGTAGCGCGGAACCTTGAACCGCGCGATCCGGCCCTGGCAGTAGGCGATCACCTCTTCCTCGGTCAGGCTCTGCCCGGGCGCCAGCTCCACGAACGCGGCACCCGACCTCGAGCAGCCGGTCGTCCGGCACGCCGACGACCTGCGCCATCTTGATCGCCGGGTGGGTGGCCAGGTAGCGACTCGACCTCGATCGCCGAGACGTTCTCGCCGCCGACCTTGAGCATGTCCTTGATCCGGCCGTGGTAGGTGATCTCGCCGTGCTCGTCCATCGAGCACAGATCGCCGGTGTGGAAGAAGCCCTCGTCGTCGATCACCGCGGCGGTGGCCTCTCGGGTTGCCGTAGTAGCCGGTGAACATCTGCGGTCCGCGGCCGACGAGCTCGCCCTGCTCACCCGGCGCCAGCGGCTCGTTCGAGTCCGGATCGACGATCCGCATCTCGAAGCCGTCCAGGGCGCGACCGCAGGTGCGTAAGCCGCTGCTCGACCGGATCACCCGGGCTGTGGAAGGCGACGCAGCCGCAGAGCTCGGTGATTCCGTAGGCACTGAACAGCGCGCGCCGAGGGGAACGCGTCCTGTATCCGCCGCTGGACGTCGGGCGGGGCGACGCTGCCGACCAGCCGCACGCCCGTCGATCCCGGCGCCGGCGAAGCCCGGGTGGTGGATCAGGTCGAGCGTGATCGTCGGAAACAGCGGATAGACGACCGTCGGGTGCTCGCCGTCGATCAATTCGAGCGCCTGCTCGGGCGTGAAGTGGGCCTGGCTGATGAACGTGACCGCCGGCGGCGAACACCGAGGACATCGAGCATGATCCCGCCCATGTGGAACATCGGCAGCGGATCCCACCACACGTCGTCGCCCGGGATCTCGAGGCGATCGACGATCGCGAGCGCATTGAGGACGAGCGCGCCGCTGGTCAGCACGCATCCCTTGGGGTTCGCGGTCGTGCCCGAGGTGTACATGATCAGGAACGGATCGTCGGGGTGCGACCGCGGGCCTGTGACGGCTCGTGGCGTCCGTTCGGCGTCGGCAAGGCGGCGCACGCTGGCAATCCCCGGACGACGGGTGTCTCGCGCGGTGCTGCCCACGCTGCGAAGGCGAGGGAACCCGGGCAGCGAGAGATCCAGCGGCGTCCGGATTCTCGCGCAGACCTTCGAGTGTCACGTAGAGGAGCTCGGTGAAGTCGAGTACCCCGTCGATAGCCGCCGGTCGTCACGACCGAGAGCCAACTCCGCGTCGGCGATCACGTGACGCGAGTTCTCGTGGCTTGAAGCGAGTGTTGATCGGGACGGCCGTCGCCCCGAGCAACGCCGCGGCGAGCAGGAACTCGACGATCTCCGGCCAGTTCTGCATGAGCAGTCCGAACCGGTCGCCCGGGCCGACGCCGAGCGTCCGGAGCTGGCCGGCCCGGCCTTCGCCGCGGCCGAGCAGCTCGCGGTAGGTCAGTGTGACGCCAGGGAACACCAGTGCGTCGGCATCGGGCACGCGTTCCGCGGTGCGCACATACATCTCCGCATAAGTGAGCGGCGGCTCGGCGATCTTTTGTGCTCCCATGTCCTCAGCCTCCCTTCGAGATCCCCGGATTCTAACCCTCCGTCAACCAAGCGGTCAGTAGATCCAGCGGCTTGCCCCAAACCACCGATTGGTAGTACAGTGCCCGACCATGGCGTGGTAGCTCGCCGGTGGCGCCGAACAGGCGCGTGCGCCGAGCGTGGGCGTCTTCCAAGGGCAATCTGGCATACCGGGTGACACTCTCCTCCTCCTCAAATGCCAGCTTTGGGAGGCGCCCACCTGCCCCACCCGGGTCCGGAGGCGACGCCCTCCCGATCGGACGGGTGGTGAGCCTCGATGACCGTTACCGGCTGGCCGACGGACGCGTCCTCAGTACTGGTGTTCAGGCAGCGATCCGGGTCATCTTCGATCAGCTCCGGACCGATCGGGACGCGGGCAGACGGACCGCGGCGTTCGTCTCGGGCTACCGGGGATCGCCGCTCGGCGGCCTCGACATAGAGCTGGCGCGTCAGCGCGCGCTCCGCGAGGAACTCGACGTCGTCCATCAGCCGGCGATTAATGAGGAGCTGGGGGCAACCTCGGTATGGGGCTCGCAGCTCGTGCCCGCCCTGCCCGGCGCTCGCGTGGAGGGCGTGCTCGGGGTCTGGTATGGCAAGGCGCCTGGTCTGGACCGGGCCACGGACGCGCTGCGACACGGCAACTTCGTCGGCGCGCACCCGAACGGTGGTCTGCTCGCCCTGTGTGGCGACGATCCGCAGAACAAGTCCTCGACGTTACCGTCTGCGTCCGAGGCAACGCTCGCCGGACTCGACATCCCGGTGTTGTATCCCGGAAGCCCGCAGGAGGTGCTTGACCTGGGTCGCCACGCGATCGCCGCCAGCCGGGCCAGCGGCCTATGGACGGCGCTGAAGCTGGTGACGGCCGTTGCGGATGGCGTGAGCTCGGTTGACGTCGCCTCGGAGCGGCCCGCCGCGCAGATGCCCGAGCTCGAATTCGAGGGTCGGCCGTATGTGCACGTACCCTCGGCCGAGCTCGTCCCGCCCTTCGCGAACGAGATGGAGCGGACGCTGTACGGCGTGCGGCTTGAGCTCGCGCGCGAGTACGCGCGGCTCAATCCGGTCAACCAGATCACCCTCGACACACCCCGACCCCGTCTGGGTCTGGTTGCGGCCGGCGCCGCGTATTACGACATGCGCGAGGCCCTGCGGCTGCTCGGACTGGGTGACGAGAAGCTGAGCGAGTTGGGGGTGCGAATCCTCAAGCTGGGCATGATCTGGCCGCTCGAGCCCGAGATCGTGCGTCGGTTCGCGCGCGATATCGAGGAGATCGTGGTGGTCGAGGCGAAGACGCCGTTCATCGAGTCCCAGGTCCGCGACGCGCTCTACGGTGAGGCCGATCGCCCGCGTGTGGTCGGCAAGCGCGACGAGCGCGGGGCCCCCCTGATACCCGCGTTCGCGGAACCGACCGCCGAGCTTCTCGCGAGCGTGCTCGGCGATCGGCTGCGGGCGCTGAGCGCGAGCGAGACGCTCGAAGCCAGGCTCGCCGAGCTGGAGCGCCGCCAGGCGCCGCCGGCGCTGGCCGAGCTCCCGGTCAGGCATCCCGCGTTCTGCTCCGGCTGCCCGCACAACTCCTCCACGGACGCCCCGCCAGGGCACCTCGTCGGAGCCGGGATCGGCTGCCATGCGATGGTCACGCTCAACCCCGAGGGCAAGGGGATGTTGACCGGGGTGACACAGATGGGGGGCGAGGGCAGCCAGTGGATCGGACAGGCTCCGTTCATCGAGGCCACGCACCTGACCCAGAACATGGGCGATGGCACGTTCAGCCACTCAGGGTCGCTCGCCGTCCGTGCCGCCGTCGCGGCCGGCGCCAACATCACGTTCAAGCTGCTCTACAACGGCGCCGTCGCGATGACCGGCGGGCAACCAGTCGACGGCGCCATGTCCGTCCCCGCGCTGACTCGCTGGATGGAGGCCGAAGGCGTGCGCAGGGTCATCGTCACGACCGACGAGCCGGAGCGTTATCGCGGAGTCTCGCTCGCTCCCATCGCCGAGGTGCGGGACCGTTCGGCCCTCCTTCCGGCCCAGGAGGAACTTCACGCGACGCCCGGAGTGACCGTGCTGATTCACGATCAGGGCTGCGCCGCCGAGCTTCGGCGGCTGCGCAAACGCGGACGCGTGCCCGAGCGAGCGCTGCGCGTGGCCATCAACGAGCGCGTGTGCGAAGGCTGTGGCGACTGCGGTCAGAAGTCGCATTGCCTCTCGGTGGTACCGGCCGACACCGAGTTCGGGCCAAAAACCCAGATCCACCAAGGGTCGTGCAACACCGACTATTCCTGCCTCGAGGGGGAATGCCCGTCGTTCGTCAGCGTGCGGCCGGGCAAGCGCCCGGATCGTCACGCACCGGATCCGCCTCCTCCGGTGCCGGCGCGGGACATCCCGCCTCTCACCGAGCCGTGGACGATCCGCATGATCGGGATCGGTGGGACCGGAGTCGTCACGGTGGCCCAGATCGTTGGGATGGCGGCGATGCTCGACGGTCACCAGACATTGGGACTCGACCAAACGGGCCTGGCCCAGAAGGGTGGACCGGTGGTCTCGGATGTGAGGCTCGTGCCGGCGGCGGATCGTGGGGACTGGGGGAATCGGCCGGCCGAGCAGTCGGTTGACGCCTACCTCGGCTTCGACCTGCTGGGTGCCGGGAACCCGACTAACCTGCGGATGGCCCGCGCCGGCCACACGGCGGCGGTCGTCTCGACGGGCGAGGTCCAGACCTCGGAGATGGTCGGCCGGCACGGCGCCCGGTTCCGCGCGATCGACCGCGCGATCGCGCTGATTGACCGCCACACGGACCCGGAGCGGAACGTGTATCTCGACGGGCAGGCCCTGGCCGAGCGGCTGTTCGGCGATCACATGCCGGCCAACCTGATCGTGGTCGGGGCGGCGTGGCAGCAGGGTCTGATTCCCATCTCTTTGCCGGCGATCGAGGAGGCGGTTCGGCTCAATGGCGTGGCGGTCGAGCAGAACCTTGCGGCGTTCGGCTGGGGCAGGGCGGCGGTCGCTGCTCCGGACGCGATCGCCGCGCACTCGGAGTCGCCCAGCCCGGCGCGGGTCGCCCCGGACCGTACGGCGGCCGCGATCGTTGGGTCGAGCCGAGCGCGTCCCGGATCGGAGCTGGAACGCCTGGTGAGCGTCCGCGTTCCGGAGTTGATCGCCTACCAGAACGTCCGTTACGCGAAACACTACGCTCGCTTCGTGGGACGCGTGATCGAGGCTGAGCGGCAGGCGAGCCCGGGCAGCGAGCAGGTCAGCCAGGCGGTCGCTCGGCACCTGTTCACGCTCATGGCCTACAAGGACGAATACGAGGTGGCCCGGCTGCTGCTCGACCCGCAGCAGCGCGCGCGCCTGCGCAACGAGTTCGGAGAGGGCGCCCAGGTTCGCTACATGCTCCATCCTCCGTTGCTTCGGGCGCTCGGTGTCCGAAGGAAGATCGGCTTCGGCGAATGGTTCGATCCGGCCTTACGCGGCCTCCGCTCCCTGCGCCGGCTGCGCGGAACTCCCTTTGATCTGTTCGGCCGAACCGAGGTGCGGCGCGTGGAGCGCGTTCTGCCGTCTGAGTATCGGGCGCTCGTCGAGGCGGCGCTACCGCACCTGGCGAGCTCACCGGACGACGTCATGGCCGCATGCGAGCTCCCGGCCGTTGTCCGGGGCTACGAATCGGTCAAGCTCCGAGGCGTTCAGAGCTTCCGCGCCGGCGCCGCCGATCTGCAGGCGCGCTTTGCCGCGCCCAGCGTTCAGCGAGCGGCCGCCGGGCACGGAGACCGCGACTGAGCCGCGCCCGCCGCAGCGGTTCAGCCGGCCGGCGTTCCCAGGTGCACGGGCAGCTCGCGGACCCCGCGGAGGACGATGTTGTCCCTGTAGGAGAACTCGTCGGCGCCCAGCTCCATGTCCGGGAAGCGGCGCGTGAGCTCCTCGAACGCCACGCGGCCCTCCAGCCGGGCCAGTGAGGCGCCAAGGCAGAAATGCGGTCCGAAGGCCAGCGACGTGTGCCGGTTCGGCTGGCGGGCGACGTCGAGCCTATCGGGCTGTTCGAACGCCCCGGGATCACGGTTGGCCGCGGCGAGCGTGATCACGATCGAGTCGCCGCGCGGCAATCGGCTCGCCGCGGATCTCCATGTCGCTGCATGGCCACACGGTTGAGCTGCGAGACCGGCGGGTCGTAGCGGAGGAGCTCCTCCACGGCGAGCGAGACAAGTCCTGGGTCGTCGATCGAGCCGCTGCCACTGCGCCCGGTGGCGCAGCAGCGCGATCAGTCCGTTGCCGATTAGGTTCGTCGTGGTCTCGTGGCCGGCGAACAGCAGCACCACGAACGTTGCCGCGAGCTCGATCTTCCGATAGCTGCTCGCCCTGATTGGCGTCGAGCAGGGCCGCCACCAGGTCCTCCTCGGCCGGGCGCCCGCGCCGGGCGGCGACGAGTTCCGCCATGTAGGCGCGGAACTCCCGCAGCGCGGTGCGGGCGGGCAGGATCGCCGAACGCTCGGTGCCGCCGCGGTTTCGGCCGATCAGATCAGACCAGATGTGGACCTGCTCGCGGTCGGCCATCGGGACCCCGAGCATGTCGGCGATCACCATCAGCGGCAACCGGTAGGCGAAGGCCGAAATGAGCTCGACGGTGTCCTGGCCCCGGAGCTCGTCGAGCATCGCGTCCGTGTAACGGTGCACGCTCCGATCGAGCTGGCCGCGATCCGGCGCGGCGTGAAGGCTCGATGGGCGATGCGGCGCAGACGTTCGTGCAGGGCGCCGTCGGTGCGGCTGATGTAGCTGGCTTCAAACGCCGTGATCTCGCGTAGCGCGCCGGCCTCGGGCTCGGGGAGTGCGGCGAGGGTCGTCTCGTAGCGACGGCCCGTACCGGACCCGTTCACGCCGAACAGGTCTTCGTTTCGGAATACCCAGGTCACGTCCTCGTAGCGCGTGAGCACGACCACCGGGTCGTGGCGGAAAACGGGCGCCTCGGTGCGCAGCCTGGCGAACAGCAGGTACGGGTCGGCCAGGGCTCGGGGCGCTTCTCGAGCAAAGCGGCGTACTCGTCGTGCAGCCCGATAATGGCGATACCCACGTGCGCGCTTACCCTACCATCCGGTCGGTAGTAGGAGGCCGTTGCAGGCATGTACGTTCCTGAGGACTTCGTCCACAGCTATCCCCCTCAACGCGTGCACTTCGGTCCGGGCGGCGCGCGGCGGCTCGCCTCGCTGCTCGAGGAGCGAGGACTGAGGCGCTGTGTGATCATCTGCGGCGCGCATGTAGGCGCCGCCCCGTGGCTCGAGGCCCTGATAACGGGAGCTGGAGGCCGGATCGTCGAGGTCTACCGGGGCGTTCGGCCGCACGCGCCCACCGAGACCGTGGACGCCGCCGCGGATCTGGCTCGGCGCTGGAGGCCGACGGGCTGGTCAGCGTGGGCGGGGGCAGCGCGCACGACACGATGCGAGCGGTAGCGCTCTGCCTGCGGACGGGGCGGCGAATGGTCGAGCACTTCCCGGCCGGTCAGGCGTTCGTGCGTGACCCGCCGGACGGCGCAGGTGGACCGGGCTTGATCGCCGTGCCCTCGACGTTATCGGCGGCCGAGACGACGTTCGGCGGCGGCGTGGTCGCTGCGGGACGCAAGCTCGTGTTCGTGGGGGAGACGCTGTACATCTCGGACGTCGTGCTCGATCCGGACGTGTTCGCCACGACGCCGCTCGAGACGCTCCTGGCGACGGGCATGAACGCCGTCAACCACGCCACCGAGCGGCTCGTGTCACCTCGCCATCAACCGATCGCCGACGCCCAGTTCCTGCACGCGCTGCGGCTGCTGGTCCCGGCATTGCGCCGGCTCGCCGCCGGCGGTCCCGGCGACGACGAGGCGCTGGTCGGATGCATGCTTGGGGCTCACCTGTCCGAGTCGACTAACGTGCTCGGCGGGATCGGTCATGCGATCGCCCACGTCCTGGGTGGACGCTACGGGGTCAGCCACGGGGTGGCCAACGGAATCGTGATGCCGCGGGCGCTGCTCGCATGCCGCCGCGCGAAGCCCGGGGCCCGTGTCGCTGATCGCGCAGACGCTCGGCGCTCCCGATGACCCAAAGGAGCTCGAGCGCTTCTTCGTCCAGTTCGTCGCGGGGCTCGGTCTGCCCACCTGCCTAAAGGCGATTGGTGTCCCGCGCTCGGACCTGCCGGCGATCGTCGCCGACACCCTGGACGACTTCTCGGCCGCCGATCCCGCTCGCGGGATCACCGCCCGCTCGGTCCGGGCCCTGCTCGAGCGAGCGTATTTGCCAACCATCTGATCCCGAAGAGTGCGTCGACTGCGACGCGTGCGTCGAGAGCTCCCCGTCGACGCGATCTTTCCGAAGGACCTGCGGGTGGTCAGGTTTCCGGGTCGTAAACGACTGGGAAAGCGGGAAGGTCGAGCGGCTAGCCTGGCTCGATCACTGCACCGCCCAGGTGGTGGCTGGGGGCACCCGTGTACGGCGCCCTGCCCGGGAAGTAGTTGCAGATGTAGCCCCACCGCGGGCGCTCGGTCTTGTTCTCTGGCGCGCCGTGAACGACCAGCCCTAGATGCGCCGTGGCATCTCCGGGGGCCAGTGTCAGCGGCGCCGAGAGCGGGCACTTCTGCACTCGAGGGAAGCCCGTCGGATCCCAGCCCATTTGACCCAGCCGGTGTGAGCCCTCGTAAAAACACACGCTCCCCATCTCGGGCGTGACCTCGTCCAGCGCGACCCAGAAGGCCAGAGAGTTACCACGGACCGGCACCGCGCCGTGGTCCTGGTGCCATTCGGTCACGTCTGCGCCACGACCCACCGTGCCCTGCTTGCTGACGGGCATCTTCACCGCCAGAAGATCGGTGACCGAGCGGATCTGCATGTCGCGGTCGAACAGCCGAGCCGCGTTACGCCCGCTTTGGGTTGACAGCCGGAAGGCGCGGAACAGCTCGTCCACCTCAGAGATCCGGTAGTAGTCGCGGAAACCGGCGAAGTCGCGATGGCGTTGCGCGTCGATCTCGCGGTCGTCGGCGTTCTCACCGAGGATCGCCTTGGCCCGCTTGAGGAGGTCCCCTGCGGCTTCGGAGCTGATTAGACCGGGCAGCTTGACCCAGCCGACCTCCCAGAAACTGTCGACCTCGGCACCGCTGACGTCGCGGATGTCGATCCTGGTTGCAGTGGTGCTGGTCATTGGTTCTCCTCGGTTGTGACGTCGTCGTGACGGTGAAAGCAGGATGACGCGAGCTGCGCATAAGCTTGCGCCCCGGCTGTCTGGAGACCTACTGAAGGAGTCAATCGATGCCCCGTCCACCCGCTCCCCCCAATCGCGAGGACATCCCGATCTACGAGCTCGAAGCGCTTGACAACCTGGTCGGTCGCTTCCGCGGGGTCATGCCCGAGGGTTACTTCGGCGTGCTCGCCAACACCCCACCGCTCGGCTGGCGGCTCGCCAGCGCCGGCCGCGCCATGCGTCAGCGGGGCAACTACGAGGGAACGTACTCGCACACCCAGCGCGAGTTTGTCGACCAGATAATGATGCAGGACTTCGGGACCAACGCCTTCCGGCGGCTGCACACCAACGATGCGCTGTCGGCTGGCGTCCGGCTCGAGGCGATCGAGGCGATCCGTACCGGGCGTGAGGACGAGGTGCTGACCGACGAGGAGAAGCTTTTGGCGCGGTTCATCCGTGGTGTCACGAGCCGCACCCTCGACGATGACACCTGGGACGCGCTCGAGGCGCAGATCGGCGAGCGGGGCACAACCGAGTATGCAATCTTCGTCGCCTTCCTGCAACTGATCCTGACCCTGTATCACGCCTTCGGGCTCCCACCGGACTCCGAGGAAGAGGTCCAGGGCGTCATCGACCGCTTCAAGGCGGGGAGGATCTGCCCAGTCATCTGCCAATGACGTTCTGAGCCCGGACATGCGCGACAGCATACAAACAGTCGATTGGTAGTTCGTGCGAACATCAGCGCTCATGAGCCATATCCAGCGGGCATACGTCGACCAGGGTGACCGTCAGCTCCACCTCCGCACCGCGGGTGAGGGCCGCGCGTTACTCCTCGTGCACCAGAACGCCCACTCGTCAACGATGTGGGAGGCACGGATGCCGGAGGTGGCGGCCAACGGGCGGCGTGCGATCGCGCTCGACCTGCCGGGGCACGGACTCTCGGACCCGTTCCCAGCGCCCCCGTCGCTACGGGGCTACGCGAACTGCGCGCTGTCGCTGCTCGACGCGCTCGGCGTGGGTGGGTTCGACGTGCTCGGGCAGCACCTTGGCGCCTCGGTCGGATTGCAGTTGGTGCTCGATGCGCCTGAGCGGGTCGGCGCGCGGATCGGTTTCGGCATCTTCCTGCCGGGAGGCCGATTCGAGTCCGCAGTGACCGCGGCGGCGCCCCCAGTCTACGACCGAGCGGGAGCCGAGGTGATGCGCCAATGGGACATCCGGTGGCAGCTCGGTGGCGCGAACTTCACCGCGGAGATGGCGGTGAGGAGCGTGGCCGCCAAGCTCGAGGCGGGCGAGCGCCGCCACCTCGGGCTGCTGGCGATGAAGGACTCCGACCACGAGGCGATGGTGCGAGATCTGACGCGCCGGTTCCTCGGGATCAGCCCTCACCGGGACTCCTTCTATGAGGAGACCCAGCGCGCCGCCGCGCTGAACTCGCACGTTAGCTTCCGCGATGTCGGCGACGAAGGGCTGTTCTTCGCCGAGGAGAACCCGAGGGAATACGCTCGCGTTATCGAGGACTTCCTGAGCTCCGTGGACTGAGACTTCAGGCGAGCGCCGGCGCCCTCTCGGGGCCGAAGTGAACCGGTAGCCGCTCCGGTCCATGCAGGCTGAGGTGCTGGCGGTAGCGCAGTTCGTGCACCGGCACGGCGAGCTCAAGGCGCGGAAAGCGCGCCAGGATGCGCTCGACCACGATGAGGATCTCCAGACGGGCAAGCGGCGCACCCAGACAAAAGTGCACGCCTCGCCCGAAGCAGAGGTGATCGTTCGGGCGGCGCGTCAGCTCCACCTGGTCGGGGTGGGAGAAGGAACGCGCGTCTCGGTTCGCGGAACCGATGGCCAGCACGACGCTGGACCCGGCCGGGGCTCGGATCCCGCCGACCTCCACTTCGCCGGTGGTGCCCTTGGTGAAGAATTGGACGGGCGCGTCGTAGCGAAGGAGTTCCTCGATCGCCGTCGGGAGCAGGTCGGGCGCCTGGCACAGTCGCTCCCAGAGAGTCCGTTCCCGCAGGAGCGCCACGAGCACGTTCCCGATGGCATTGGTGCTCGTCTCGTGACCGGCGAAGATCACGCTGATGGCATGGGCGACGATCTCGTCGTCGCCGAGCTTCGCCTCGTCGGATCGGTCGAGTGCCGCGAGCAGGCTCTCACGCGTCGGGTCGCTGCGGTTACGTGCGATCAGCTCGAGGAAATAGTCGCGCAAGCACGTCATGCCGGCGTACGCGGCGCGAACCTGGGTGGGCTCGATAGGGCTGCGCGCGTACACCGAGGTCATGTCGAGGCTCCAGGCCTTGAGTTGTTCGGCGTCTTCGCGCTCCGCGCCGAGAATGTCGCACACGACCAGCAACGGCAACCGGTAGGCGAGCTGCATGATGTCGACGGAGTCCCGTTCGCGCCCGGCGTCGAGCAGCGTGTCGGTGAGCTCGGCGACCGCGTGGCGGATCCGGGCCAGCCGCCTGGGGCTGACGCCCGTTGGGCGGAGGTTCGTACTTGATGATGGCGAGGGCCGTTGATGGCGGTCAGGTAGTCGCTCTCCAGCTGCTCGATCTCGCGCTGCGCTCGTCCCTTGAGCGAGCTTGACCAGCCAACCATTTGATTGGTAGCATCGACGGGCCCGGCTGAGGAGAGATTGATGCCTCACTTTTTCAGGAACGAGCCCAGCTTCTGGCGCCTCAGTCCCGAGGCGCTCGGGTACACGAGCGTGTTTGCCGAGGCCGTCGATCACCGGGTGGCCAGCTTCGTGATGGGCGAAGAGGACGACGTCGAGGCCCCGCTGGCGTTGTTCATGAACCTGCCTCCGGGGGTGGGTGCTCGACCGGCACGCGCACGACTGCCACCGCTTCGAGGTGGTGATCGAGGGAACCATGATCGTCCGCGACGGAGCGGTGCTCGGACCAGGGGACGTCTCGACGTCGCGGCCGGGTGAGCAGTACGGCCCGCACATGGCCGGGCCGGATGGCGTGCTGACCCTAGAGATCTTCAGCCGGCAGGCCGGACTGCACCCGGTGTACGAATCGCCCAAGCCAGCAAACCAGGAGATGGCGGCGCTGATCGACCGCCTCCGCAGCGGTCTGATCTCGCCAGAGGAAGCTGCTGCGAGCCCGGTGATTGGCGCTTGGGCGGCGGAGGCGCTAGCCGAGCAGCCACGTCTCCAGGAGCGGGTCCGCAGTTTCGCGACTGCTCCGGGCCGCTGATCCGTCTGTCGCTCTGAGCAACCAGGAGAAGAGCAAATGAGCACCCTCACCGTTTCCGACATCGACTCACAGGTCCGCGAGGTCACCGAGGACGAGGTCGCCGCCTACCAGGAACAGGGCTGGGTCTCACTGCCCGGACTGATGAGCCAGGACCTAGCCGGAGCGCTGCTGACGCACCTCAAGCAGGTGACCGGACTGGATTACGACGAGCTTCCGCGCGATCATCCGGACGCCGACGCGGTCGTCGACGTATCCGTGAGCACGGTCTGGCCAAGATCTTCTTCATGTCGCGTCTGCACGACGAGACGGTGTGGGACATCGTCACCTCGCACGCGCTGGGCGAGGCGGCGGCGCGGCTCACCCACACGCGCCCGATCCGGCTGTTCACCGATGGGGTGATCTGCAAGCTACCGGCCTGGACCTCCGAGTCCGAGCTCAACGCCGGCATCATGAGCGGCGAGACGCCCTGGCATCAGGATTTCTGTCCGGTGCCGTGGGACCGGGCCGGAGGGGTGCAGTTCTGGCTGGCGCTGTCTGAGATCACGCCCGAGATGGGCTCGATGCAGCACCTGACGGGCTCCCATCGGGAGCCTCCACTCGGGCTGCGTCCATTACACCCCGAACCAGTCGCTGAAGGCGTCCTATCCCTATCTGTGGGATAAGTACGAGCTCTCGCCCGCGCACCACTTCCATCCGGGCGACGTGCTCGCCCACAATTCGCTGACCGTGCACTACGCCCAGGCCAACGAGACCGACCGGCTGCGTTGGGTCTACACGAGCTACCGCATTCCGGCGGACACGCTGTACAACGGCATTCCGAACCCTCGTTTCACCGAGTTCGGGTTCGAGCCGTGGAAGCCGTTCGAGCATCCCAAGTTCCCGATCGTGGCCGAGTAGCCCGGCGGCCGCAGATGCCCGCGACAGCGCTCACCTCGACGGGCGGCTGGAGGCGCTGTACGCGGCCGACCGGACGCGCTCGAGGATCCCTACTGCCTGTACGCCGACCTGCGCGAGAATCACCGGTTCACTGTTCCAGGCCATCACTGGTGATCGTGCCGCCTATCCGGAGACGCGCGCGTCTACCGCGACACGCCCGTTTCCTGAAGTACCGCCCGGAGGGCAGCCACTTCGGAGATCGCGCCGTGCGCTACTCTCCGCGGCGAGCTGGACTGCTGCGCGAGGTGACCGACGTTCGAGCGGCTGTACATGAGCAGCATGAACGGCGAACGCACCGGCGTGTACGGGGCGCCGTGCAGTCTGCGTTCAGCCGCGGCGGATCAACGAGCTCGGCGAGGTGGCCCAGCGTCAGACCGACGTGATGCTCGACCAGCTGGCGGCGGCAGGACAGCCGAACATGATCCAGCTCGCCAACCGGGTCCCGCTGCTGGTGATCATGGAGTTGATCGGCGCGCCCTATGAGGACGCCGACAGCTCAAGCGCTGGGGGGACGAGATCAACGATCACAAGGGCCGCAGCCCGATCGAGCCCGTCGTGGTTCGCACGCGCGCACACGAGCCTCGGCGAGTTTCGCGCCTACGTGTCGGACCTGATCGACCGCCGAGCCGCACAGGACACCTCGCTGCTGGCCGGCTTGCGCGAGGCCCACCAGGAGGACCGACTGACGCGCGAGGAGCTCGAGGCGACGATGGTCCTGATTCTGTTCGCCGGTCACGAGACCACCTCAACCTGATCGGCAACGGCGTCTGCACGCGCTGCTCGCATCCCGAGCAGTGGGCGCGGATGTGCGCCGACCCGGCTCGCGAGATCCGCCGTCGAGGAGCTACTGCGCTTCGACCCCCCGGTCCAGGCGATGCGTACGCTCACCGCGTGCGACGTCGAGCTAGGCGGCGTGAGATCCCGGCCGGTACACGGCGGTGATGATGCTACATGCCGCCGCCAACCGTGATGCCGAGGGTTCACCGAGCCGGACCGCTTCGATATCACGCGCTCGCCCAACGATCACCTCACGCTGGGCTTCGGAGCCCACTTCTGCCTCGGCGGCGCCGCTGGCCCGCCTGGAGGGGAAGGTTGTGTTCGAGACCCTCGCGCGCCGCTTCCCGGACATGGGCATCGCACCGGCGTCCCCAGACGCCGTGGAGCGCAACGGCCATCCGCAGCTCCGCGGTCTCAGGGTTCAAGCAGTCTCCGACGTGACACCCTCGCGCACCGACCACGCACGACCCACAGGAGCACCCATGGCCCGACTTTCCCAGCCGCCGCGCAGCACGTTCTCCGACCCTGACGATCTCGCAGCCTATGACGCGGTGATCAAACGCCAAGTCGGGCCTGTTCGCAACGAGTTCGACCACGCGAGCTGGGCGCCGCGAACGTGGGCGAGTACTGGGGCGCGCTGCTCAACAGTCCGCGGATGACCGCCGTCGCCGGGGATTTGGGAACTTCGTGCGCACGGCGGGCGAGCGGCCGGTGGTTACGCACACTGGGAGCGCGAGCTAGTCGATCAGGTCCTCTCGGCCGACTGGAAGACCAACGTCGTGCAGGGTCTGCACATCGGCGACGCGGTGTCGACCGGAGTCCGCCTGGAGGCGATCGAAGCGATCCGGTACGGGCACGAGGAGGACCTGACCGAGGACGAGCGGCTGCTCGTGAAGTACATCCGGGCGGTCGTGAGCGGGACCGTCGACGATCAGCTCTTCGCGGCGATGCAGGAGCGACTCGGCGCGCGCGGCGTGGTCGAGTACACGGGATTCATCATGTGGCTCTCGTGGATCATGCGGATGATGCAGGCGCTGCGCACGCCCGATCCACCTGATACGGAGATCGACGCTGTGATCGCCGGCCTCAAGGACGGCTCGGTCGCGGTCCCCGACTACCGCGAGCGGCTCGGCTGAGGAGGTGACCGGCGTGACCGTAACGGCAAGCGGAGAGGGTCAAAGCTCGGCCCGGTTCACTTTCCCGTCGGCCGACACGCTGGAGTGCCCCTACCCGTTCTACGCCTGGATGCGCGCGCACGCGCCCGTGTACCAACTGCCGGGGCGGAACGTGTTCTTCGTCTCGCGCTGGGAGGACATCGTCCACGTGGCCGATCATCCGGAGCTGTTCTCGCCTGGGCGCGACGGCTCCTCGTCGCTCGGCGCGCAGGTCTCGGGGCGGCCGGTCGAGTGCCCGGTCGAGGATCCGATGTTCTCCGGCGAGGGCCTATCGAAATGCGACGGACCCGAACACCGGCGCAAACGGCGCGCCGCGCTTGGGCTCGTCTCGCCTGAGCGCCTGCGCCGCTACACGCCCTTCATCGAGCGCACGGTGCACGAGCTGATCGACGCCTTCATCGACCGCGGTGAGGTCGAGCTGGTCTCAGAGTTCTCCTCCCCGCTGCCGGTCGCGGTAGTGTGCGAGATGCTCGGCGTCCCGCGCAACGACGCCTTGTTCGCTGGGGTCATGGCGCAGGCTCCCGCCTCCGCGGCACGGTTCCTGGACGAGTCCGAGCTGGAGGATCGCCGCCGCGTGGGCGAGCAGATCCACTCCTACATGCGGCAGCTGATCTGCGATCGCCACGCCGAGCCTCAGGACGACTTCCTCAGCGAGCTCGTGTACGAGCACGTCCGCGCGACCGGAAGCTTCCCGCTGGACTATCTGGTGATCGAGGCGACTACCTTGCTGTTCGGCGGCCTGGTCACCACCCAGCACATGTTCACCAACACTATGTCGTTGCTTCTGGAGCACCCGCTGGAGATGCGCCGCGTGCTCGAAGACCCGGCGTTGATCCGCCCGATGCTCGACGAGTCGCTGCGTGTGGAGGCTCCGTTCCATCTCACCGAGATGGTGTGTCTGGCCGACAACGAGCTCGCCGGGGTTTGGATTCCCGCCGGCGCGATCGTCTACAAGGTGTGGGGCTCGGGCAATCGCGACGAGCGCAAGTTCGAGGCCGCCGATGAGTTCCGGATCGGACGCCCCGGCGTCGCTAAGACGCACCTGGGCTTCGGGCGCGGTCCGCACCGCTGCCTCGGCGCGCCACTCGCCCTGCTCGAGGGGGCGATCGCCTTTGAGATCCTGCTCGACCGTTGCCAAAACATGCGCTTTGCCCCCGAGCGCAACGACTGGACTCACGTCCACGTCCCGAGCTTCCGGTCGCTCAATCACCTCTACCTCGAGTTCGAAAGGGCCTAGCCATGACCGACGACGCAAGGCTCCCACTCACCGGCCGCGTGGCCATGGTCACGGGCGCCGCCGGAGGGATCGGTTCGGTCTACGCGCATGAGCTCGCCCGGGCCGGGGCTGCGGTGGCGCTCGCCGACGTCCAAGCGGACGGAGCGCGGAGCGCGGCCGCGGAGATCGTCGCGGACGGGCACAGGGCGACGGCGGTTGAGTGTGACGTGACGAGCGAGGAGAGCTGGAAGCGGGCCCTCGAGCAGGTCGGCGAAGAGCTGGGCGGCGTGGACATCCTTGTCAACAACGCCGCCTTGATGGCCGAGATCACGACCAGCGACATGCTCGAGATCACCATCGATGAGTGGGACCGCGTGCACCGCGTCAACCTCACCGGGCCACTGCTCGGAGTCCGGGCGGTGGTGCCGCACATGCGCGAGCAGGGGTGGGGAAAGATCATCAATCAGTCCTCCGCGGGCGCCTATCTGGGCGGCGGCCCATACCGCTCGAGCAAGCTCGCGCTGCACAGCCTGACGGTCGGGTTCGCCCGCCAGCTCGCGCCATTCGGCATTCGCGTGAACGCGATCGCGCCCGGGCAGGTCAACTCCGAGGCCGGCTGGCGAGCCGCGGGCGACCGCCGTCAGAAGATGCTCGCCCAGATCCCCTTCGGGCTGATCGAGCCGGAGGATCTCGCCCACGCGCTCGTCTACCTCGCCTCCCCGGCGAGCGACAAGGTGACCGGGCAGATCCTCAATGTCGATGGCGGCTGGATCATGCACGTCGCCTAACCGATCGTGGCGCCGGGCCTCTACGACCTGGTGATCGCGGGCGGCAGCGTGGTGTGGACCGCCGGCGATCAGGTCTACACGCCGGCCGGCGAGCCGGTCAGGGCCACCTGACCCTCTCGCACGACCCGAGGCGGCGGGCTCTCATCCCGCCGGCGCCGGGACGGCGGCCAGGACCTTCGCGCGCGTCTGCGCGATCCAATCCTCCTCCGCCGGGTTTTCGGGGAAGTCCATCCCATGCGTCCAGGCGATCGTGCTGCCGTCGGCGAGCTCGAAGCGCAGATAGTCGCCTTCGCGCCGCTGGGCGAAGAACTCCATCGTGGTGCACCCATCCGGCCCCGCGACCTTGGGGCCGTAGAACTCGTGGGCGTGAGCCGTCATCACGTCACCAGGCCCATACACCCGGTCTCCGATGTACAGCGTGCCCTTTACGATCACCTCGAAGCGATCGTAGTTGTGCGCGTGGCGGGCGATCACGAAGCCGGGATCCATCTCGAGCGCAGTGGCGAACGCGTCGTCCGGCGAGGTGGTGCCGATCTGCCAGCGCTTGGACTTCACGCCGGGGAGCGCGTACGTGGCGCCCTCCCAGTACTCAGGGTCGGTAGGTGTGTAATTAGGCACTCATCCCTCCTGCTTGGTTCCAAGTGAGATCAACAGCTGCCTAGGACGGCGCAGCATCACGGTTCCATACCAGTCCGGCGAGGCATCGATGAGTTCCATGTACGGGAAGTGCGTGGCCAGCATCTGGAGCGCGACCGCAGTCGTGCGGCGCGCCAGCTGGTTGCCGATGCAGAAGTGCGGACCGAATCCGAAGGCGATGTGCCGGCCGGCGTCGGGCCGCGCCAACTCGAGCGACTCGGGACGCTTGAACACCGCTGGGTCGCGGTTGGCCGCGGCGAGGAGGGGGAGGACCGTCATGCCCGACGGGTAGCGGCGTCCGGCCAGCTCGATTCCCTCCGGGCCGACGGTGCGCGGGTTGACGGCAACCGGAGAGACGAAGCGGACCAGCTCCTCGACGGCGACGGGTGCGCGCGTCGGCTCCTCGCACAGCCAGCGCCACTGCTCGGGTCGGCGCATCAGCTCAAGCAGACCGTTGCCGATCAGGGCGGTCGTGGTCTCGTGGCCGGCGATCAGCAACTCGGCGAACATCGCCGTGATCTCGGTGGCGCTGAGGCGGCCGTCGCCCTCGGCGGCAAGCAGATCGGACAGCAGGTCGCTGCGCGAGGCGGACGCGCGCACCCGTGTCTGGAGCATGGCGTCGATGTAGTCGCAGAATCCACGCATGGCCGCATGTGAGGCCCTCAGCCGCGCGGGATCGACATCGCCCAGGCTGCCGATCTGCATGGTGATTTTCGCCGACCACTCGTGCACCATCTCGTGGTCCTCGGCCGGGATCCCGAGCAGCTCGAGCAGCACACGCAGCGGCATCCGGTACGCGAAATCCGTGAGGTCGGCGGTGGGGTGCCCGGTGAGATCGGAGATGAGCCGTCGCCCTTGGTCGTTGATCGAGGACTCAAGGGCCGCGATACGGCGCGGGGTGAGGGCCCGGTGAGCGATGCTCCGCAGACGATCGTGCCGCTCGTGGCGAGTGCGGATCATGAAGGCGGCGTTGAAATCGGTGAGCTCCTGCCACTGGAGCTGCAGGTCCAGTGGCAGACGCGCCTTCGCCGCTTGGAGGTGCTGTCCTGCTCGCGCACCCCGCACGTAGGAGTCGCCGAGCAGGTATGCCTCCTTGACGTGTTCGTACCGGGTCAAGAGGAGCATGCTGTCGTGCTCGTGCACCCCTCCGAGCTCTCGCAGCTCGCGGTAGAGCGAGAACGGATCTTCGAGCACCGCCGGGTCGGCGCCGATCAGCCCGGCCACTCGGTTCTCGAGGCCCGCCCCCGCCTCGGCCGTCGCGCTCATGGCTGGCTCAGTCCGTCTCCTCGGGCATCCACTTCAGCCAGGCTTCCGGATACTCGACGTCGAAGGTCGTCTGGGTGTCGCGCATCAGCGACAGCTGCAGCGCCGGCCCGTCCGCCGTGCACCCGTGCATGTGCACGGTGTTGGCCGGCAGGATCACGTAGTTGCCCTCGGGGACGATCACGTCCTCGCCTCCGTCGATCGCCACGATGCCAGTGCCGTACTGGTAATAGAGAACTTGATCGAATGGGTGGCGGTGGGGTCGGAAGCGCGCTCCCGGCTCGAAGTAGATCGCGTTCACCTTGATCTGCTCCGTTCCGAGCGCCGGGGAGATCGGATGGACCGTGGCTTGCCCTACCAGGTTCCGGGACGTGGCATCTCGGAACTCGATCTGGTTGGGGTCGGCGATCCGGATGCCGCTGCCTGAAGTCATGGCTCGACCCTTACGCCGCGGGGACGCCGAGCATCTCGGCCACCGTCGCGGTCTCCTCGAAGTTGCTGAGCGGCACCGTGTATCCGTCGCGGTCGCGGATTGCGTCCAGGTTCTCGACCACGTCCTCGATCGCCACCGCCTGCGGGTCCGCCACCAGCCACCCGGGCGCCACCCCAACGAACACCCGGGCATAGCGGCCGAACGCCGAGGAGAACGTTTCGCCGGTGACCGAGCACTCGCGGCTGACCAGGTAGGCGACGAGCGGCGCGGTCAGCTCGGGGCCCCGGCGCGGGTCGAGCGCCTGCATCATCTCGGGCGAGTAGTAGCGGTTGAACCCGGGGATCGGATCCTTAGAGGTGATGGCGGAGCTCGCCCGGGGCAGGAGCGTGTTGACCTTGATCCCGTGATCCGCGCCCTCGAACGACAGGGCCTTGCCGATCCCGTACATCGCGGCCTTGGTCGCCGAGTAGTTCACCGACCCCGCCCGTCCGAACAGCCCGGCGGCCGAGGCCGTGAGCACCACGCGCCCGTATCCCTTCTCCTTCATGATCCGCCACGCGGGCTGGGTAACGAAGAACGTGCCCCGGAGGTTGACGTCGAACACCGCGTCGATCTGCTCCACGGTCAGATCCTCGAACAGGTTGTTGCGCAGGATCCCCGCGTTGTTGATCAGGGCGTCGACGGTACCGAACGCCTCGAGCGCCGACTCGACGATCTCCCGGCCGCCCTCCGGCGTCGCCACCGAGGCCCGCGAGGCGACCGCCTTGCCGCCAGCCTGCCGCACCTCGGCGGCCACCTGGTCGGCCGAGTCCTCGAGGATGTCGTTGACCAGCACCGAGGCGCCGCGGGCGGCCAGCTCCAGGCAGTAGGCCCGGCCCAGCCCCCGACCGCCGCCGGTCACGATCACGACCTGGTCTTCGAACGAGACGCGTTCCATGTCCTTCCCTTCATCGAGAGCGGTTTACTTCAAGGTATGGCCGAGGATCTGCTCCGCGCGATCGTCCTTGAGCTCGAGCGCATCGGTGCGACGCCGGCCCAGGCGGGAGAGGAAGACTCGATCGGCGTGAACGACGAGCGCGAGGGATGGGCATCGCTGGGCGCCTCGGAGGCCCGCCGGGACCTGTACTGGTACGGGAAGGTGGACGTGATTCTCGAGCGGCTGGCGCGAGTGCCGTCCGGATCGGGACCGGAGGCCGTCCGGGCCGAGTTCCACGTCGAGCTGCCTGAGGGGCTCCATTATGCACGCTGATCGCGCCGCGATCCTACCAAGCGGATGGTCGATACGGAAGCGAGCGAGTCGGCCCGAATCCGCTGGAGCTGATCGCTAGGTTGCGCTGACTTCCAGCTCGTGGAGCCTCGGCAGCAACTGCTCGGCCGCCGACTCCGCATCCGGAACGGGCGCACGACCCGCCGCGGGTCCCGCCAGCGACACGATGATCTCGCTGAATCCGGCGGCCAGGTACGGCTCGGCCGCAGAGAGGAACGCGCCGACATCGCCCGAGTAGTAGAGCTGCACCGTGCGCCGGACCTCGGTCGGGTTCCGTCCGATCTCGGCGCAGTGAGCGTCGAGCACCCGGGATAGGCGGATGTCCTCGGAGGCCTCTCGCGCGGAGACGTTCCACACGTCTGCATACCGAGCCGCCACGCGGAGTGTCTTTCGCTCGCCGCGCCCGCCTATCCAGATTGGCGGATGCGGCCGTTGTACCGGCTTGGGATTAGCCATCGCCCCGGTCAGACGATAATGCCGACCCTCGAAGTTGACCACGTCCTCGGTCCAGAGCAGTTTCAAGATCTGACAGGCCTCGTCCAGGCGGTCCAGCCGTTGCCCGACCGTTCCATACTCCAGACCGAGCATCAGGTGCTCGTACTCGGCCCAGCCCGCGCCGACAGCGAACTCGAGTCGACCGTCGGAGAGATGGTCCACCGTCGTGGCCATCTTGGCCAGCTGGCCCGGATTGCGGTAGCTGTTGCCTGTCACGAGCGCGCCGATCCGCACTCGCGAGGTGGCCTGCGCCATGGCGCTCAACAAGGTCCACCCATCGAACACAGGTCCGTCACGATCGCCCTTCACCGGCAGGATATGGTCATAGACCCAGCAGTGGTCAAAGCCGGCCTCGTCGGCGATGCGCCAGATCGTGCGCAGCTCCGTCAGGCTCGTGTACTCGGGGATCAGCTTCAACCCCGCCCGCACCCGGCTGCCCCTAGGCGCTGAATCGACCATTCGCTTGGTAGGATACGGAGTTCGTGTCATCCGTCGCGATGTTGGGCGACGGGCAACTGGGCGGCCCTGGGGATGCCTGCGGTGGATTTCTCGCTGACGGACAAGGTCGCGATTGTTACGGGAGCTGCGACCGGCGGGATTGGCGAGGCGTACGCGCGCGCGCTCGCGCAGGCGGGAGCCTCGGTGCTGATCCCGGACGTGAACGAGGAAGCGGTCAAGGCGGCGGCGGACAATCTGGCGGGCGACGGACTTAAGGTCATGGCGACGGAAGTCGACATCACCGACGAGGCTTCGGCGAAAGCGATGGCGGATAAGGCCAGGCACGAGTTCGGCGGCATCGACGTGCTCGTCAACAATGCTGCACTGATGATGGGGATCCCGCGTGAGCCGCTGGCCGAGCTCCCCATCGAGTGGCGGGACCGTGTCATGAAGGTCAACGTGGGTGGCGCACTGATCTGCACCCAGGCGTGCGTGCCCGCGATGATCGAGCGTGGTGGTGGCTCGATTGTCAACCAATCCTCCGCTGGTGCGTTCTATAACTGGACCGTCTACGGTGTCAGCAAGCTCGCCCTCGTGGGCCTGACCTACGGGCTGGCGCGTGAGCTGGGCAAGCACAACATCCGGGTCAACGCGATCGCCCCCGGCTCGATGAAGACCCAGGCCGTCGTCAACGCCGTGGGGGGCGAAGACAGCCCTTGGTGGGAGCAGCGCGGCAAACTGCAGTCCCTTCCCGACACCGGGCTGCCTGACGATCTCTGTGGCGCGCTGATCTACCTGGCATCGCCGGCCAGCGCCTGGTTGAGCGGCCAGTGCCTGAACGTCGACGGGGGCTGGATCAACCGGCTCTGACGCTTCGGATCAGTCGGGCCGCCACGACCAGCCATCGTCCCCGGCCCGCTCGATCCGGCCCCACCCGGGAAACCGGCTATGGGTGAAGACGAAGACCGCCTCGCGTCCGGCCGGATCGCCGAACACGCGGCGGCGCGACTGTAGGAGGGTGGCGGCGTCACGACTTCGAAGGGCCACCCAATCCGGATGGTCGACCTCGACGCAGAAGTGGACAAGGTCGCCGAGGTAATAGACCAGGTCTGCGCCGCCATCTAGCCTCACGATCTGGTGGCCTGGGGACTCCCCGGGTGCCGACAACACGGACACACCCGTTGCCACCTCGAGATCGCCGCTGACCATACGTAATCGCCCGCTCGCCTGCACGATGCCGAGGACGTGTCGGGCCTGGTCTACGTGAGGGCCGGACGCTCCTGGTTGCGGCATGTCGGCCGAAGGGAACATATGCTGCGCATTGGGGAACCGCAGACGGTCCGAGTCGCGTGGATTCAGGAGCCCGGTGAAGTGATCGGCGTGGCCGTGTGTGATCAGGACGTGGGTCACGTCCACCGGATCCACATCGAACGCCGTCAGTGCCGCCTGGATCCCCGGGCCGACGACGATCTCGGCAGTGCTCGGCGCGTCCTCCGGGCCCAGCGAATTCGGATCGATGACCACGAGCGCATCCGGAGTCTTGGCGATCATCCCGTTGATGCCAATAATCGCCCGGCCCTGCTCGTCGATCGTCGCACCCGGGCGCCAGTCCTCGCCCTCGGCAAACATTGGAGTCCAGTGCATGATGCCGGCGTGGACGACCGCGACCTCTACGGCGCCGAGGCGACGGACCGAGAGGAAGTCGTCGGCCTCCGCGATGCTCGGCGCAAATCGTGAATTCATCATCAGGATCGTACCTCTCGATGGAAAGTCACATGACACTCGCGCCAACTAACGCGGAGACGCATCTGATCTCTCATCGGGTGTTCTTCGGTGGTCTCAGCATCCAAACCGCGCGTTCCGCGGCTACCTCCAGAGGCGCGCTGACGCCAGCCGGGCCCCTTCGCTCAACGATGCGAGCTTGGCCCAAGCTATGTCGGCGTCGACCTGGTGCACACCGGCGACAGTGTCCAACCCGCAGTCGACACCACCGATCACATTCTCGCGTCCGAGAACGTTCGCGTAGCGAAGAATGCGGTCAGCGACTGTCTCGGGATGCTCGATGATGTTGGTCGTCGAATCGATGACCCCGGCGACGATGACCTTTCCGTCGGGTAACCGGGTGTCCCGCCACACCTGCCACTCCCATTCGTGACGGCCGTTCGCTCCCACCAGCGTCATTCCATGCGGCCGCGCCCCAAGGAGTAAGTCGATCATGTCCGCCAAGGGCACGTCTCGATGGTGCGGGGCCTCATCGGCGCCCCAACAGACGTGAATGCGCATCTGCTCGGGGTCGATGTCACGCGTAGCACGGTTTAGAAGCTCGACGTTGCGCGCGACCTGGGTTCGGTGCTCGACCACGGTCGCCCCGGAGTAGCGAGCGGTAACGCCGAAGTCGGGGCAATCGACCTGCAGGAGCAGCCCCGCATCGGTGATCGTCTTATATTCGACGCTCAAAGCGTCGGCGACCGCCTCCTCGAAGTCCTCCTTGGACGCGTAGAACTCGTTCGACAAGCCACGGACGACCGTGGCGGGAGAGATCGCCGTCATGAAGACCTCCTCAATCACATGCGACTTTGCAGCCTCCTTCAGCCAGGCGATATCTCGCTGCACCGCTCCCTCGCCGACGTAGCTGATCGGGCTCACACACGCCGGACGGCTCATCTGTCGCCGACCCGATAGGTATGGCCAGTGCGAGAAGTACGCCGGGTAGTCTGCGGCCTCAGCCGCGACCACAGGACCAGCCGCTACCTCCCGCGTCTCGAGGTGAGAAAAGCGGGCCTTGTAATACGTATTGAAACTGAACTTGCTTTGCTCGCCGTCGTTAATAACGTCGAGCCCTGCCACAACCTGCTTACGGACGATCTCAGCGGTTTCGCGACCAACGATTCGGTTGAACTCGTCCGCGTCGTACGTGGCTCGGCGCTCTACCGCTGAGACGATCTCGACCAGATCGTCTGACCGTGGAAGACTGCCACAGTGAGTGGTCAGGATTCGGTCGGTGCTACGTTTCACAAATCCTCTCCTCCAGCGTGATTTGCCTCGCCGGTTGAGCGGCGGCTCCGCCTGAAATACCGTTGCCTTTGACGGCATGTCGTCCGTTAGCAAATGCCGCAGGTTGGAGCGACCTCGTCGGGCGAGAGCGCCTCCGCTCCCAGACCCCCTGCGCCATTCAGGCTGATCGCGCCAGCTGGCGCGTGACGTGGGGGTACAGCTCTGCGGCGGTGCGGTGGAGCTGCTCATGCCAGTCCGGGGGCAGCGCGGCGAGTGTCTGCAGGTCGGTCTCCGGTTCGCCCCGCAGCTGACCGGAGGCGAAGACCAGCAGGCGCTCCGCCCCGACCGAGGAGAGTAGCCCGGCAAGCGCGGATGGATCGTCGGGCAGTTCGAGTTGTGCCGTGGTGAGACGAATGTGCTCGCGCATGTACTCGCTGGGCCGGCGCTCGAGCGAGACGGGGGCCGGCACCCGGCCCGCGTCGTACTCGTGGTCGAGTCGCCAGAGCACGGAGGGCAGCCACGCGGCTCCGAATCCGTTCAGGACCACGCGCAGCCTGGGAAAGCGCTCGAACACGCCGTTCAGGATCAGGCTGATCAGGTGCGGCTGGGCGGCGTATTCCCAGGCCACGAACGCCTCCATCAGCGACGCCGGGTTGCCCATCGCGGTCAGCCCCGGGTTGCTCCCGCTGAAATCGCCGCCGGACTGGAGCACCACCGGTAGTCCAAGCTCGGACGCTGCCGTCGTATATCGGATGGAACAGGCGGTCACCGAGGAGACGCGGTGGATAGGCCACCACCACCTGGACCATTCGCGCGTTAGCCCCGGCCCGGCGGATCTCCGCGGCGGCGCGAGCCGGGTCGTGTGGGGCGATGACGATCGAGCCGAGCAGACGCTCGTCGGCGAGTAGCCATTCCTTGGCCGTCCAGTCGTTGACCGCGCTCGCCGTGTCGGCGGCGAGCAGCGGGCTGGCCAGCCCGGCCACGCTCGTCGCGGCGCCGGGTTGAAGATCGCGCGCTGGATCTGGTTGCGGTCCAGGTAGTCGCGAAGGCCGGCACGCGGATCGTGACCGTCGCGGCTCGCCTGTCAGCGCGGGCCCGGGTAGGAAGTACTGGCTCTCGGGCAGCTCGGTCGGGTTGCCGTTGGGATCCGCTCGCCGATCCGCAGCCACTCCCGCCACGAGCTCGTCATGTGCGGCTTGATCAGGGTGAAGGTCGCCTTCTGGGCCCAGACGTCGCAGTCGATGACGGGGATCTCAGACGAGGACGACGTAGTTCTCGCCTTCCTCCTCGACCTCGTAGCGTGCCACCCGCAGTCGCTCGGGGTCGGCCAGGCAGCGGCCGCTTGTCAGCTCGAACTCGTAGTGGTGCCAGGGCAGCGGAACACGCGATGTTCGGGGTCGAACACTGAACGTGCCCACCGGGCCAGGCTCGCTCGTCCCGGTGATCCGCCCACGGCCAGCGGCGCCTGCTGGTGAGGACAGCGGTTGAACAGCGCATAGGGCCGTCCGCGGTCGTTGATGACCACGATCTCACGCCGGCGCACGGTGATCACCTTATGCGTGCCGGGCCGCAGCTCGGCCTTGGGGATCACCACGCGCTGTCGCTGCCGGGCTCGGAGCGGTGCCGCTGGCCACACAGCGCCCCGGGTCAGCCGGCCCGCCGGCCGGCGCCGGGGGCGCCAAGCGGGCGTCGAGCTTGAACGTCTCGCGAGCGTTCTCGAAGAAGATGCGCTCCCGCCACTCGTCGGAAAGCCCTTCAGGGCGTACTCCGGATTGTCGGCGTCCCAGTGCGGATAGTCCGAGGAGAACATCAGCATCTTCGTCGCCGCCGAACGTCTCGAGCAGCTTGATCAGGTCCTCGCGGCTCTGGGGCTCCTCGAGCGGCTGGGTGGTGAAGCGAACGTGCTCGGTGATGTACTCGCTCGGGAGCCGGTCCAGCCACGGCAGCTCGTCGCGCCCGGCCCGGTACTCCATGTCCATTCGCCACATCATGAACGGGATCCATGCGATGCCGAACTCGTTGAAGATCACGCGTCAGGTCGGGGAACTTCGCGAACACGCCCTCCAGGATCAGGCTGGCGAAGTGCGGAAGCACCTGAAGGCACATGTCGACATGCAGCTCGACGAAGCTGGTCGGCCTCGGTCTCGGAGCCACGCAGGCCAGCCTGATGCCAGCAGAACGGAAGACCGACCTCGCAGCACGCCTCCCAGATCGGATGCAGGAACTCGCTTCCCATCTGGCACGGGAGCACCGGTGGCGCACACCTGCACCATGCGCGGATTGGAGCCGACCCGCCGGATCTCGGCGGCGGCCTGCTCGGGTCGCTGGTGGCCACGTGAACCGAGCCGACGAAGCGCTCGTCGACCGGCGAACCACTCCTCGATCGTCCAGTCGTTGGTGGCGCGCGCCAGCTCGGCGGCGCGATCCACGTCGTGCATCGTCGATATCCCGAGCACGCTTCCGCAGCTCAGCAGCGCGTAGTCGATCTGGTGACGATCGAGATGGTCGGAGACCATGAACGCCGGATCCGAGCCGGGTACGCCGCCGCCCGGCGGCACCGAGTCGAGCCGGAAGGCGCCATCGACGTGGGGTACGGCACGACCGGCGTTGTAGTACTGAGCCGTCGTGCCCTGGGGCAGGTACTTCGCGATCGCCGCGCCGGACGGGTACTGGTGATGGACGTCGGCGTCGAAGATTTTGAATCCGATTGGTTGCCACTGGCCACCTCGATCGTCGCGGTTCGAACAGCAACTGAAGCCGTAAGGCCCTCAAATCCTACCAAGCGGATGGTCGATAGCACCTTGATTTAGAGCCTGGCGCCAGCAAACGCTCTTTCCCTCCACGACGCCCGGCTCTACGGGTAGACGATCGGGAAGCGCTCGTGCCGGATTGGCTGGTTCACCTCGAGGCCGAGACCATCGAAGTTGTGGTGCGCGGCGCCTGTGTAGAGCGTATCGGCCGGGATGAAGGCCACGATGTAGGCCCACCGGGGATCGGGTGTGCTGTTCTCGGGCGCGCTGTGGATCACCGCGGCATGGTGCACGGTGGCGTCGCCCGGCTTGAGGTGCAGCGGCGGGGAGACGTCGTATCGGTCAAGCAGGCCGGGATAGAGCTCAACCGCATCGATGCCCTGGAGAAAGCCGTCTCGACCAATCGGTCCCTCGCGCTGGGATCCTGAAAGAAAGCGCATCGTGCCCCGCTCGGGGGGAATCTCGTTCAGGGCGATCCAGAAGGCGAGGCTCCCGTAGCGGTCGAACGGGAAGATCGGGAAGTCCTGGTGCCAGTTGGTCGCCTGCCCGCCCCGGTTGCCGGCCGGCATCTTGCAGGCAAGCAGATCGCTCGAGTACTGGACCGGCACGTCCTTGGCCAACAGTCGCTGCGCCGCCCGGCCGAGCTCCTTGGAGAACACCAGCGAGCGGAACGGTTCGGCGTGATCGTCACGGGCCGGGTAGTGGTAGTCCTGCCAGATCCCGATATCGAGCACCTTGGTGCCCTTGCTGGCCTTGGCGAACCGGTCGCCCTCCTGCTCCTCGGCCACGCCCTGGGCCGAGATCCCGGCCTCCATCATCGCCTTGGCGCCGTCGAGCAGCTCGGTCGCCAGCTCGGACGAGATCAGCCCGTCGAGCCTTACCCAGCCGTTCTGGATATAGAACGCCACCTCCTCGTCGGTGATCTCGCGCGCGAGCGTGACGAGCTGGGAAGGCTGCGTCATGGGTCGAGCGACTCTAACGCGCGCATGCCCGCCTCGGCAAGTTCAACGGCATTCCCATCTAGCCCGCCAGGCCAAGCTGGGCCATGAATTGCCCCGAGTCCCAGAACAGGGTCTCCTCAGCGATCCGGCCGTTCTCCCAGCGTGAGAACGTGGCGACGCTGAGGCTGAGCGTTTCGCCGGTGGGCGGGATGCTGCCGCCATCGGGCAGCGGCATCGGCGCGGAGAACGTGCCGACCAGCGTTCCGACCACGGCCGTCCAGTCCCGTTGCGCAACCTTGACCGAATGCGAGGCGATTCGCGCGTCAGGTATGTAAACCAGCATGTCGAGCATGTCCTGCAGATGACGCTCGATTCCCTCGACCACCGACCCGTCCGGCATCACTACGCGGACATCATTGGCGTGGCGCTCGCGGAACAGGTCCCAGTTGCGGGCGTTGAAGCCCTCGAACTCGTTCTCGCTGAACAGCTGAAGATTGGCGGACGCCTCGGCGTCGTCGACCGCGGCGTGCTCCGACTCGGAATTGATCACGTCGGACATGAACGGGACGCTAACAACTCAGGTGAGGCCGTGATTGCTCTCGCTGTCAGGGCCGCACGAACGCGCGAAGTCTCGAGCGCCGGCTCGACGTCGAACACGCCGGGGGCGTAGACCGGGCGCGCCGGCTCGCACGCGATGACCACCATGCGGGGCCCAGGCTCCTCGCGGCCGAGTACCGCCGACACTTCCTCGGCCGTTCGGCACACCGACGCGGCGCGGTAACCGGCACCCAGCGCCAGCTGGGGCCAGTCGACCTCCCCCGGGACGGGCTGCGCCCCTGAGATCGCGTAGATCTTGTTAGCCAGGACGACGTGCGTGAGGTTCGCCGGGGCCGCGTCGGCGATAGCACTGAGCACGCCGAGTTGCATTAGCAGCGAGCCATCCCCGTCGATCACCCAGACGGCCCGGTCGGGGGCTCCCAGCGCAACGCCAAGGCCGATGGACGCCGCCGCTCCCATCTGGCCGACGAGCCGGAAGTCCTCCTCGCGGAGATCGGGCCAGAGGCCCAACCCACTCATGGTCAGGACGACCCGCTGGTCGCGGCGCGCGGCAGCAATCGCTGGCACCGCCTCGGTCGCCTCCAGGCGGGCGGTCATACGGTCGGCGCTCCGAGCAAGACGGCGGAGCTCCGCTGCGTTTCGAAAGCCGCCGAGAACATCGCGCCGATATCGGCGGCCTCACTCGGATGCTCGATCAATCGCCACGGGATCTCCAGGGCATCGAGCAACGGCGTGCACAAGCGGACCGCCGATGCCGTGTCCTGGGCGACCGAGCTCTCCACATCACGACCGTACAGTCCAGCGAGGATCGGCAGCGGCGCCCGGACGTCGTGAGTCAGCCAGCGCAGCGCGTTGGCGGCCGCGAACAGACCGAGCTGCTGGATGACCGCTACGGGTCGGTGTCCGCAAAGCCACAGGCCGAAGCAGATGCCGACGACGTCGTCCTCGGTGGCGGCCCGGATGACCGGCCGCGCTGGGTCGGCGTCCAGCGCATCGAACAGCGTGCGCTGGTGGCTGTCCGGCACGGTCACGATGTGGCTGAGCTCGGCCTCATCGAACGCGGCGAGCAGCGTCGCAGCCGGGACGCCGGTGGCCGGTTCAGCCCTGCTGATCGCCGGTCTCGTTTCCATCGCCACTGATCGCGAGCATAACCAGTTCTCGTGCATCTGCCAAGTGTTTGGTTGAAATAGACGATCTCCCGACCGACTCCGCGGAACGCCGACGGGATCCCGCCTACTACGGCACCCGTGCCCGCACGCGGACCGGCAAACTCTCGAGGCGGCGCAAGCTGGTCCATTCGACGGGGCTGGATGCCACGGCGAGTTGCGGGACGTTTTCGGCCACAGCTCGTAAAGCCAGCGTTCCTTCGAGCCGAGCCAACGAGGCCCCGAGACAGAAATGCGGGCCGTGTCCGAAGGCGATGTGACGGGCGGCGTTATGCCGTTCGATGTCGATTTCGTCTGGGTCGGTAAAGATCTCCGGATCTCGGTTCGCCGCCGCGAGGAGTGCCAGCACCGTCGTTCCAGCTTCCACCGTCACCCCCGCGATCTCAACGTCCACGAGCGCGGTCCTCATCCGCCACTGGAGCGGCGTCACGTAGCGAAGCAACTCCTCGGTTGCTCCCGCCGCGAGGCGCGAGGGGTCCGAGCAGAGCAGCGACCATTGCGCCGGGTCGCGCAGCAGCTCGTAGACCCCTGTTCCGATCAGAGATGAGGTCGTTTCGTGACCGGCGAGGATCAGCTGGACGAACATGGCGGCCAGTTCTACTGACGTCAACCGCTCTTCTTCCTCTGCGGCCATCAATGCCCCAACCAGCTCCGACTCACGAGGGTTCCGCCGCCACCGTTCCACCGCCGCCTCGACGTACTCGGTAAATCTGCGCGCCGATTCCAGAGCCGCTCGCACAAGCTCGGGATCCTCCCGGCCGCCATGCCGCACAAGGGCACGCGACCACTCGTAGAGCCGCTCACGATCCTCCGGGAGTACCTCCAGCAGGTCTCCGATCACCATCAGCGGGAGGCGATAGGCGATGTCTGCGAGGTCGCCGACTCCGTGCGTGAGGAGCGGTTGCAGTAACTCATCCACGTACCGTTCGGTCGCAGCGCCGAGCTCAGCGATCCGGCGCGGTGTGAACGCGCGGTGAGCGACCGCCCGGATCCGACGGTGATCTTCTCCGTCTTGCATCGCCATGAAGAGTCCACGGAAAGCGGTGAGCTCGTCGTAGGCGTGAAGGTCGTCCCCCGCCACTCGCGATCGGCGCTCCTGGGTCATCGATCCGTTCCCCGGGGCCGCGCTGTAGTTGACGAAGTCACGCATCACCGCTTCCACGTCGACGTAGCGCGTGACGAGGACAGCCGCCCCGAAGCGGTGCACCGGAGCGGCCTGCCGTAGGTCGCGGAATAGCTCCGGCGCATCTTCGAGAACAGCCGGCGAAGGCTCGGAGCCGATCAGCGCCTCCCAGCGCTGCTCAAGCGTCGCTACGGCCATGTCGGCAATGATTGCATTCGCGCACCAATCATCGGGTTACGACGAGCCCTCCCTGGCTCGCCTGACGGGCCTGGTCCAAATACGCTTCGAGCGCCTGCTCGAGCGTGTAGCGCGGTCGGAAGCCGAGCTCCGAAACGATCCGCGCGTTGTCCATCAACTGCGTGAATGGGACAGGCTCCGGCGCGACCTCGATTGTTGCGTCGGGCAGTCGTGCGCGCAGGTGCGCGGTCAGCGCGCCAACCGGCCGCTGCTCGCCGCGCAGGTTGAACACGAACTGCTCGAGCCGGTCGGCGTTCAGGGCCAGCCACCAGGCGTGGGCGGCGTCGGCCGGCGCGAGCACGTCCATCAGCTGTTCGTCCGGAGGCATCGTGACCGGCTGGCCGTGGAGCGCCAGCTCGGGGTAGGCCAGGAAGTTCACCCGCTCGCGGGTCAGGCCCGTCGAGAGCGAGTCGCGACGCAGGCGGCCGTAGCCGAGCGTCGCGCACACCCGGAGGCTGACGATCTCCATCCCGTGCTGCTCGTTGTACAGGCGCGCCATCTGCTCGGCCATCTGCTTGCACACGCCGTACCAGTCACGCGGCGCGAGCGGCTGGTCCTCGCTCACGCTGCCGGCGCGCCCGCGTCCGTAGACGGCCACCGAGCTAGCCGCGACGACTCGGCGCAGCCCGGCCAGGCGGGCGGCCTCGAACACGTTCAGCGTACCCAGCACCTGCATCCGCACGTATCCGGGGATCTTCTCGGGCTGGACCTCGCCGGGCAGGAAGGCGAGGTGGGCGATCCGGTCGATGCCGTGCCGGATGATCGTCGCCAGCACCTCCTGGGGCTCGAGCACGTCGCATTCGACGACCGTGACCTGATCCCACAGATCTCCGAGCCGCTCTCGGCTGGGGAAGCGATCGAACAGCACCAGGTCTGACTGGCCGCACTCGCCGACCAGGTGGCGGGTCAGGTGCGAGCCGAGAAAGCCGGTGCCCCCGGTGATCAGGATCGCCACGGGCTCAGAGGGCGCCGGCCGGCGCCAGCACGTCGAGCTTGAACGTCTCACGGGCGTTCTCGAAGAAGATCCGCTCCTTCCAGTCGTCCGGGAAGCCCCGGAGCGCGTACTCGGGGTTGTCGGCGTCCCAGTGCGGATAATCGGAGGAGAACATCAGCATCCGCTCGCCGTGAACCGTCTCGAGCAGCTTGATCAGGTCGCGCCGGTCGTGCGGCTCCTCGAGCGGCTGGGTGGTGAAGCGGACGTGCTCGGCGATGTACTCGCTGGGCAGGCGCCGCAGCCACGGCACCTCGTCCCGACCCGCCCGGTACTCCATGTCAAGCCGCCACATGAGGAAGGGCAGCCAGGCCACGCCGTACTCGTTGAACACCACCGTGAGCGTCGGGTACTTCTCGAACACGCCCTCCGTGACCAGGCTCGCCAGGTGCGAGAGCACAGGTAGGCACATGTCGAAGTGATTCTCGACGAATGTGGTTGGCTTGATCTCGGCCGAGCGCAACCCACCCTGGTGCAGCGTGAACGGGACACCGACCTCACAGCAGGCCTCGTAGATCGGATGCAGGAACTGGCTTCCCATCTGGCACGGAAGCCCGGTGGCGCAGACCTGCACCATCCGCGCGTGCCGGCCGACGCGCCGAATCTCGGCCGCCGCTTGTGCGGGATCGCTGGTCGCGACGTGGACCGAGCCGAGCAGGCGCTCGTCGACGTCGAGCCACTCCGCCACCGTCCAGTCGTTCGTCGCGCTGGCCAGCGCCGCCGCTCGGTCCACGTCGTGCAGCAGCGAGATCCCGAGCACGCTGCCTGAGCTGAGGATCGCGCCCTCGATCCCGTGGCGGTCGAGGTGGTCGGAGACGAGGTGACGTGGGTCTGAGCCCGGCGTGCCCCCACCCGGAGGGATCGTGTCGAGGCGGAACGCCCCAACCACGTGGGGGAGCGTCCGGCCGGAGTACTGGGGGTCCGTGAGCCAGAACCCCGCACCTTCCGGGAGGTAGGGCATGAGTGCACCGCCCGACGGCCACTGGTGGTGCACGTCAGCGTCGAAGATCCTGAACTGCCCTCTCACCATTTCCCCAATCCGGGGCCCGGACGGCGTGGATTTCTGTATCCTACCAAGCGGATGGTCGATTCACCGAACACCGGCAGAGGTGTCGCGCGCTTCGTGCTCCCCGGCCGGCCGCCGGGACGATCACAGGAGTCCCGGGCGTGAGGGTTCTGGTCGCCGGGGCCTCGCGCGGGATCGGCCTGGCTTTATGCGAGGCCTTCTCCGAGCGCGGCGATCACGTGATCGCCGCCGTGCGGACGTCCAACCCTCGTCTCGAGGAGCTCGGTGTGCAGGTCGTGGACGGGATCGAGCTGACCAACGATCAGGCGGTGGGCAAGCTGCCCGATGCGGTTGGACCGGAGGGCCTTGACGTACTGATCTACAACGCGGCGATCAACAAGGACTCGCTCGGTCTCGAGGACATCGACGTCGAGGTGCTCAAGGAGACGTTCGACGTCAACACCCTCGGCGCCGTGCGGACGGTTCTTGCGCTGCTGCCGACGCTGCACGAGGGGTCGAAGATCATGCTGGTTTCGATCGGGGCCACGGCCCTCAACCGGGGCCACGTGCCGAGCACCGGGAGCTACGGATACCGGATGTCCAAGGCCGCGCTCACCTCTTTCGGCCACGGGTTGGCGCGCGCGGTCAAGGATCGGGGGATCTCCGTCGTCCTGTCTTCGCCGGGACCGGTCGATACGGACATGCTGCGCGAGCGGTTCGAACTCGGCGGAACCCCGCTCAACCCGGACGAAGCACCCAAGCCGATCGTCGTGGCCCGCCAGTTCCGGGACCGCATCGACGAGCTGAAGCTCGAGGACTCTCCGGTGTGGCAGGCGCGCCCGACCGGCGAGCCCGCCGTGGTTTCTAGCTGAGGCCTGGTGGGCCCGCTGTGAGCGTCCTCGACATCGATCTAGACAGCATCCGGTGGTCTGAATGGCGGGAGGACCCGGCACCGCTCTACCGCCGTCTACGCGATGATCATCCCGTCTTCCACGACGCGCAGAACGAGATGTATCTCGTGACGCGCTATGAGGACGTCGACGCGGTGCTCAAGGATTATCGGCGCTTCTCCAGCACCCCGACCCACATGATCGACGCCGAGCGGATCAGCCCGCTCCGAGAAGAGGACCCGCCGCGTCACACGTTCCTGCGCCGCATCGTGATGCCGCTATTCACTCCGCGGGAGATGCGCCGGCTGGAGGCCTACTTCACCGAGGTGGCGCGCGATCTGCTCGACCAGGCCGAACGGGGCGAAGTCGTCGACGTATCCTCGCAGCTGGCGATTCCGCTCCCCGGACGGGTGACTTGTGACCTCCTCGGCGTGCCGCTCGATCGGCACGAGCGCTTCCTCGAGCTGACCGCCGAGCGGCTCGCCCTGCTCGGGGTCAGCGACGGGCGGAGTCCCGACGACGGCAGCCTGCGCCCGCTGGATCAGATCCGCAGCGACCTGTGGGGAATCGTGGGCCCGGTCGTCCAGGCGCGGCGGGACAAGCCCGAGCACGACGCCATCACGTTCCTCGTCCAAGCCCAGGATCAGCACGGACGCGATCAGGTAAGCGACGAGATGATCGTCGACATGCTGCTGCACCTGCTGACCGGCGGCTTTCACACCACCCAGCATCTGATCGAGTCGCTGATCAGCCTGCTCGCCGATCGTCCCGATCTGTGGGAGCGAATGCGCGAGAACCGCGCGCTGATCCCGATCGCGATCGAGGAGATGCTGCGCTTCGACGCCCCGGTGCAGGCGCTGCGGCGCCGACCGATCGAGGACGTGGTGATGCATGGAGTCAAGCTGCCCAGGAACTCCTCGGTGTCGATGGTCTACGGGTCGGCCAATCGCGACGAGCGCGTGTTCGAGGACCCGGACACGTTCTCGCTCGATCGCGATGTCACCCGGCACATGGCGTTCAGCGCCGGGATCCACTACTGCCCCGGTGCGCCCGTGTCGCGGTTCGAGGTCCGCGCGCTGTTTGACGAGATGCTGGATCGCTACGTGGCGATCGAGCGGGCCGGCCCGTCTGAACGCTGGCCCAACGACAGCCGGACCGTTGAGGCGATGCACGGCTTCAGGTCGGTCCCGGTGCACTTTCGCCGCGCGGACGTGTAGCGCTCTCCGGGTCCAGCGTTGCGCACCCACCAACCGGGTGGTAGGGTCGGTTTGGCCATTTGGGCCCTGCGACGCTGATCGGAGGACTCCATGTCGATCGAGGTTTACAAGCCGCTCGCGACCCGCCATTCGCAAGCTCCAGACGTGGCTGAAGCGAGGTCCACTACCGAGCCGGCGGCACCGCGTTCCATCGCCGGCGCCACATTCGCGGTGCTCCACAACCATTGGCAGGCGATGTACCGGCTGACCGACGCGATTGCCGATCGCCTCATCGAGCTCGGTGCCAGCGATGTCCTCAAACTGGAGATTCCCACCGGCGGCTACCCGGAGGGCGCCTCGCAGCAGGCGTCTCCCCGGCTGCTCGACATGGTGGCCGGCCGCGCGGGCGGCGCCGTGTTCGGCTTGGGGAACTGAGGCTCCTGCACGTCGTGGAGTTGCCACGACAGCGTTGAGCTCGAGAAGCGCGGCGTGTACACGGGTCACGTGTGCACCGAGAACTTCGAGGGGTTGGCGAAGGCCACGGTCACCGGTCTAGGAAGTCCTCGGCATCCGATCGTGGTGCTCCCGGCTGAGCTCGAGCTGCCCGAAGTCTGGAGCGAGCCGGAGGCGATCAGACGCTACGCCGAGCAGGTCGTAGACGAGATCTTCGGAGGATCAGATGGCGAGCACCGCGAGCGGGTTGCTGCGGGCGTCGTTCAAGCTCGACGCTGAGACGGACGTCGAGCTGGCGCTCCAGGAGCGTTTTCGCCGTGACGACGTCACCGACGGTATGCCGATCGTCGTCCCCACCGTGGCGCGCGTCGATGCCTTCATCGAGGCGTCCGGTTTTCAGCGCGGGCAAGAGGTCGGGGCAATCCCGCCCTCCGGTGGTATCGCGACGGTCGAGAACGTGGCCGTCAATGCGGTCATGGCGGGCGCCAAGCCCGAGCACCTGGGCGTGATCCTGGCCTCACTCGAGGCGATGCTTCAGCCCCACTTCAACCTGTCAGGGCTCCAGGTGACGACCAATCCGGTCGGCCCGCTGACCATCGTCAACGGCCCGATCAGGCACCGACTGGGAATCGACAGCGGCAGCCACGCGTACTCCGGCGGCAACAACCCCAACGGACCGATCGGCCGTGCCATCCGGTTCGTGCTGCGTAACATCGGCGAGGCGAAGGGGGAGGTTGACCGGGCCACGCTCGGCATGCCGAGCAAGTACAGCTTCTGCCTGGCCGAGAACGAGGAGGCGAGTCCCTGGGAGCCGCTTCACGTGTCGCTCGGATACCTTCCGACCGACGACGTCGTGACCGTGACGGCGCCCGAGTCGATCATCGACACCTGCCGTCCGACGTTCACCAGCAGCGAGCCGATCATCTACGACTTCGGTGAGCTGATGAAGGCCTTGGGCACCAACCGCGCGACGTCTCGGGGGACCCTCCTTTGGGTCATCCCGCCGGCGATCGCGCGCGTGTTCGCCGGGGACGGGTACACCCGGAGGAGCTTGCAGGAGCGCCTATTCGAAGAGGCGAAGTTCACCTGGGGCCGATTTGGCAACTGGGAGGAGCTGCATGGGCACCGCTATGCCGAGGAGGACGGAAAGGTTTTGATCACCCGCTCGGCAACGGACATCTTCGTCATGGTGGCCGGGCGCGACGACCCGCTGCACGCGGCGTACCTACCCTCAGTGATGATCTCGCACGCCGCGTCGGCCAAGGTGTGGTGAGCGGCGGCCCGCCTATTCGGCCGTGCGGCCGTTGCCCGGACGCTCGGGCATCGTCACGATGACCTCCGAGCCGCGCACCTGCACGGGGTAGCGAACTACGCGCCGGCTCCTGTCGGCCGTGCAGATGCCCGTGCGGATGTCGAACTCCCATCCGTGCCAGGGGCAGCACACTACGACGGCGTCGTGGTCGAGGTACTCGACCACCCGCCGGTTCTCAACCCGCGCGCGGGTGGTCGGAAACAATCCGCCGCGGCCCACCGGCCCGCCCTGATGGGGGCACACGCTGAGGATCGCGTGGACCTCCTCGCCGACCCGGAACAGACCGACCTTGCGGCCGGCCAGCTCGACGATCAGCCCGCGGTCTGTGGGGATGTCGTCGAGAGCGGCCGCTCGATGCTCTCCCACGGCTGAGGCCCCGCCTTTCGCAGCTTGAGGACGTTGAGGGTGTTGCCCGCGAGGATCGCCATCTTTTGCTCGCGGTCGAGGAAGCGAAGGCGCAGGATCGCGCTCGGGTCGTCGTAGTCGAAGTGTGGATAGTCGCTGGTGAACAGGAAGTGCTCGTAGCCGTTGGCCGCGTCGAACACCATCTCGAGATGCTTTTGGTTCTTGGGCGCCTCGATCGGCTGCGTGCCGAAGTAGAAGCGATCGCGGATGTATTCGCTGGGGAGTCCCCGCAGCAGCGGCGCCTCGGAGCGGCGCTTGAGGAAGTACTCGTCGAGCCGGTACTGCATCATCGGAACCCAGAACACCCCGCTCTCCTGGAAGACGAACCTCAGCTTGGGAAAGCGCTCGGGCACTCCCTGCAGGATCAGGCTGGTCAGCTGGATCTGGTTCGAGATCATGAAACCGAGCGAATGCGACTCGATCAGCCGCTGGAACTGCGCGTAGTCGGCGCCCTCGACGTGGTTCAGCCCTGGAGCGCCGTGGAACACCATCGGCAGATCGTGCCGTTCCGCCGCCTCGAAGATCGGGTCATAGCGCGGATCGCCCAGCGGGGGGTTCGCCCCTGCCGTCATCATGCAGACCGCGGCTACGGCGGGGTGATCGGCAACCTCATCGATCAGCTCGGCCGAGGCCTCCGGATCCTGCCAACATGCCACGACCATCGTGTAGACGCCCTCGGCCGGATTGACCACTCGCGCCAGCATGTAGCGGATGAAGCCGCTGCACAGCGCGACCACGAGGTCCCGGATCGAGACGTGCCCCAGGGTCACGATCCGGTTGGGCACGAGCACAGCCGCGTCGATCCCGATGTTGCCCATCACCCCTCGGATCCCAGTGGGGTCCTGAACGCCGTAGCCGTAGCCGTAGTCGAGGTCGTCGCGGCGGATGCGGCCGGCGAGCATGCGGTCGCCGAGGCCGACCGGGATCCATTTCGCCGGGTCGGCTCCGATCAGCCGCTCCTGCCATGGCCCCTCGATGAACTCCGCCACCTCCGAGATCGGCTCCAAATAATGCGCGTCACCATCGACGACCAGGAAACCGTTCACCGCCATCGCGACCTCCGCTTCACTCGCATCGCACGCGGATCGTAGCCGAGTCCTCGCCCCGCTTGTTCATCCACCAATTGATTGGTAGGGTAAATCGCCAGAGACGAGGAAAGCGTGCCGTGACAGGAGGCGTGAATGGGTGGCTACCGGACGATCGAGCTCACGCACCGTGATGAGATCACCGAAATCCGCTTTCATACCGACGGCGGCGTCCTGCGCTGGAGCCCGACGAGCTACGAGGACGCCTACCACGCCTTCACCGCTGTGGGCGACGAGCCCGACACCAAGGTGGTGCTGATCACGGGCACCGGGGACGCCTGGTGCACCGAGCTCGACACGGACGGTTTCCGGGCGGCGGGACGTAAGTCCTGGGAACACATCTGGTGGGAGGGGAGGATGCTCACCCGGCTAGTCGAGATCAACGTGCCGGTGATCGGCGTGATCAACGGGCCGGCTCTGGTGCACGCTGAGGTTCCGTTGTTTGCCGACATCCGCGTGGCCGCGGACACCGCGGTGTTCGCGGATGACCGTCATTTTTCGCGCGACCCGGGGACCGTGCCGGGCGACGGGGTACACGTGATCTGGCCCTACCTGCTTGGTCCCCAGCGGGCCAAGTATTTCCTGACGATGAATCAGCGGATTGAGGCCGATGAGGCGCTCCGGCTGGGCGTCGTCAACGAGGTGTTGCCGCCCGACCGTGCGCTCGAGCGCGGCTGGGAGATCGCGGAGCGGTTCGCTCGTAAGCCGCTGGCACTTCTCAGATACACGCGGGAGACGTTGAACATCTACGAGCGCGCCGAGCTCCTCAGAGGCCTCGGGCACGGCCGAGCTCTAGAGGGCCTGGGAGTGGAGCATGCACGCCCGGCCCATCACGAGGCTCCCAATCCATCCGACCACTGAGCGAAGGAGAACTCGCATGTCGCTTGAGGACATCGAGGCAATCAAGCAGCTGAAGGCCCGTTATTTCCGCCTCCTGGACACAAAGCGATGGGACGACTGGCGAGAGCAGTTCACCGACGACTGCCAGTTCGATGGCACCTCCCGGGCGTATCCCGGGCCCGACGAGTTCGTGGCCGGAACGCGCGAGCGGCTGAGCGACGCTCTCACCATCCACCAGGGTCACATGCCGGAGATCGTTCTGACCGGCGAGGACACCGCCCGCGGCATCTGGTCGATGTTCGACTGGGTCGAGTTCGAGGAGGAGCGAGACGTGGGCCGCGGCCTTAACCGCGGGTTCACCGGCTACGGGCACTACGAGGAGGAGTACCGCAAGGAGGACGGCCGCTGGAAGATCTCGCTGCTGAGGCTGACCCGGCTGAAGCTGAATCCGATCCTCGGCGAGCCGCAGCCCTCGGTGCAGACGCCGACGATGGTCTCGAGTCGTGGCCGCACCGACTGGCTGGCCGAGGTGAGCCAGCGCTGATCCGCGCGTCAGCTCCGTCCCCCGCGGTCGGAGACTGGACCTCATCCCTCCGGCTGCGAAGCCAACTCCTCCCACACCCGCGCCGCCGTCATCGGAAGGTTGCGGAAGCGCCGGCCGGTGGCCGCGGCCACGCCGTTGGCGACCGCCGCCGCCCCGGGGGCCATCGCGCTCTCACCGATTCCGCGGGCACCGAGCGGACCGTGAGGGGAGGGCACTTCGACCAGGATCGTCTCAATTGGGGGCACGGTGCCGCTGCGCGGGAGCGCGTAGCTCAGGATAGGACCCCGCGATGAGCTGCCCACGCTCATCGTAGGCCAGGTCCTCATAGAGCGCGATCCCGATCGCCTGGGCCGCGCCGCCCCGCATCTGCCCCTCGACCAGGGCCGGATTGATCGCCCGCCCGCAATCCTGGGCCGCGACGTGGCGCACGAGCTCGACGATCCCGGTGTCGGGGTCGACGCGCACGTGCGACAGGGCCGCCGCCACCGACGGAGCGAGGTCGGGCGGCACCGCGCGCCCGTGACCCTCCACCGGCGCGTAGGGCCCAAAGCCGGTGACCTTAGCGCCGATCTGGGCCAGCGTGAGCCCGCGGTCCGGCGAGCCGAGCGGACGCACCTGTCCCTCGGCGATCTCGAGGTCGGCCTCGTCGATCTCGAGCTCCTGGGCGGCCACCTCGAGCACCTGACCGCGTGCCTCCTTGGCCGCGACCGCGACCGCGCTGCCGAGGCAGTAGGTGACCATGCTGCCGCCGCTCACCCCGGCATGCGGCGCGCTGTTCGTGTCGCCTACGGTGACCCGGACCATGTCCGACGTCGTCCCGAACACCTCGGCCGCGATGGTGGCGATCGACGTGTCTGTTCCGGTCATGTCGACGTAGCCGCTGATCACGGTCAGACCGCCGTCGGAGTCCATCCGGCATATTGCGCCGGCGCCCTGCTTGGCGCCGGGGAACATCCCCAGGGCGAGCCCCACGCCCTCGCCGGGCGGCAGCTGCTGGCGCTGCCCCCAGAGCGGGTGTGCGCGCAGCGCCTCGAGCGTCTCGCGGAAGCCGATCGGCGGCCACGGAAGCCCATCTATGCGACGCGATCCCGGCTCGGGAGCGTTCCTCAGCCGAAGCTCGAACGGGTCCATCTGCAGTCGCTGGGCAATCTCATCGACCAGCGACTCGACCGCGAACGTCGACTGGCTCGAGGTGGGGCCCCGGTAGGCGCCGGCACCGCAGCGGTTGGTGCGCACGCCGATCGACTCGATGTTCCAGGTATCGAAGTAGTACGGGCCGGAGACGCGCGCCCCGGCCAGCGCGGCCGGCGCAGAGTCCGTGAACGCGCCGCAGTCGATCAGGACGCGGCCCGCGATGGCGGTGAAGCGGCCCTCCGCGTCGGCCCCGATCTGGAGCTCGAACTCCAGCGACGGACACGGGTTGGCGGCGGCGAAATCCTCGCTGCGGGTGAAGGCGAGTCGGACCGGCCGGCCCACGGCGAGCGCGGCACTGGCCACGATCGGCTCGATGAGGCGCAGCTTCCCGCCGAAGCCGCCACCCAACACCGCCGCCTGGACGCGCACCTTGTTCAGCGGCAGATCGAACTGACGCGAGAGCTCCTGCCGGACCCAGAACACTGCCTGCGTGCTCGAGAGCACTGCCAGCCCGCCGTCGCCGTCAGGCCAAGCCGTCGCCACCTGCGGCTCCATGTATGACCTGATGGATCCAGGGAACGCGGAAGCTGCCTGCAGGCGACCACGGCGGAGCGCTCGAGGGCGCCGCGGCGTCACCGTGGGCGAACACCTTCCGATCGACCACGTTGGCCGACACGGGCTTGGCATCACTGACCGCCTGGCCGCCACCGGCGGCGCCGTGCATCTCGACGTCGGCCTCGTCGACGACCGCGTTCGAGCCGAGCCAGGGGCGAAGCCGGGTCGATCGCCGGCGCGCAGGTCGACCACCTCGGGGAGCGTCCCATACTCCACAAACACAGCCTGGGCCCCATCCTCGGCGTGGGCCTCGGCTGTCGGCCAGCACGAGCGCCACCGGCTGACCGGCGAACACCACCTCGTCGCGGGCCAGTGGCTCCGCCACACGCCCGGCCCCGCCGCGGATCGGCAGGTCATCGCAGACGAGAACAGCGTGCACGCCGGGCACCTCGAGCGCCGCCCCCTTGTCGATCGAGATGATCTTGGCGTGGGCATGCGTCGCTCAGGACCATCCGTGCATGCAGGAGATCCTGCCATCCGCACGTCGGCGGCGAACGCGGCCGTCCCAGTCACTTTGGACGAAGCGTCGATGCGCGGGCGCCGCGCACCCAGGCCGCTCGCGCGGCTTTCCTCCACGAGACTCGTCATCGCGGCTGTCCTCTCTCGGCCCGGGACGGGCGGCGTCGAATGCGCGGGTGATGGCCACCAGCGTCAGCTGGCGGCGATAGGCACTGCGCTCGCCTTCGACGCTCAGCTCAACACCGGCAAGCGCTTGCCTGACCGCCTCTTGTGCGGCCCCATCGCGGCTTGCCCAGCAGGGCCTGCTCGACCTGCGGCAGGCGGCGCGGGAATGACGCCGCGCCGGTAAGTCCGATCGCGCACTCAGTCACCGCTCCGGCCTCGTCGAGCCGCACCCTGACCGCCGCGCCGGCGAGCGAGTAACCCGAGGCAGCATCGTCGATCGATCGGTAGGCCGATCCTTCGGCGGCGACAGGCGGCGGCGATTCGAACTCGGTGAGTAGCTCCTGCTGCTCAAGCGCGGGCGTGAACGGGCCCTCAAAGAACTCCTCGGCCGGCGCAATCGCGCGTCCCTGCGGCGGAGCGCAGGCGCAGGCGCGCCCCGAGCGCGAGCACCGCCGCCGCCATGTCCGAGGCCGGATCGGCGTGCGCGATCGCCCCGCCGACCGTTCCCATGTTCCGTACCTGCACGTCGCCCACGGCAGCCGCGCTCTCGCGCAGCGCGTCGGGAAGCACCGGGCCATCGGCTCGCAACAGCTCGTCGTAGGTGGTCAGCGCGCCTACCGTGATCGCTCCGCCCGCCGCGTCCAGGCCGCGGAGCTCGAGCCTGCCGATGTCCACCAGCAGCGACGGAAAGGCGAGGCGCAGCTTCATCATCGGCACGAGCGAGTGGCCCCCCGCCAGTACCTTGGCCTCGGGATCGGCAAGCGCCTCCAGGGCTTGATCGATCGACGACGCGCGTACGTACTCGACGCTGGCCGGAATCACCTGTCTCTCCCCAGCGACTCGGCGGCGGCGCGGACCGAGTCCACGATCGACTGGTAGCCCGTACAGCGGCAGAGATTGCCGTCGAGCGCATGGCGAATCGCGTGCGCATCCGGATCTGGGTCGCGGGCCAGGAGATCCAGCGAGGCCATGATCATTCCCGGGGTGCAGTATCCGCACTGGAAGCCGTGGTGGCGCGAGAACGCCTGCTGGACCGGATGCAGGCGCTCGGAGTCGCCGATCCCCTCGATCGTCGTCACCTGGCGCCCGTCGACCTGGACAGCCAGCAGCGTGCAGCTCTTGACCGCGCGCCCGTCGAGCAACACCGTGCAGGCTCCGCACTGGCTAGTGTCACAGCCGATTTTCGCGCCAGTCAGTTCGAGTCTTCGCGCAGGACGTGCACCAGAAGCCGGCGCGGCTCCACATCCAGTTCAACCGTTTTGCCGTTGAGCCTGATAACGCGATCGATTCCGTGGCCTCAGGGTGCCTTCACGTCCCTAGCCAAGCTTACCAATCAAATGGTCGATAGGCACTTATCGGACACGAAACCGTTAGGATCACCGTCGATGGCTGATGGGCTACTCGAGGAACGGGTCCGTGAGCTCGAGGACGAGCGAGCGATCCTTCGCACGCTGTACACCTACGGGCACGGAATCGACTACGGCCTCGAGGAGCAATTTCTCGACTGCTGGACCGAGGACGCTGTGCTGTCTGGCCGGACCGGCCCCCGCTGGCCGGCCGTGAGGCCATCGCCGCGGCGTTCCGGGCCCACACGCACGCCCCGGACTTTCTTCCACAAGCACGTGATCGTGGAGCCGCGGATCGACATTGACGGAGAACGAGCGACCTCGGAGTGCTACTTCGCGCGCTGGGACGATTACGAAGAGGGGCCGGAGATCCGCAGCTTCGGCCGCTACCGCGACGTGTTGATCCGGTGCCCGGACGGTCGCTGGCGCTTCCAGGAGCGGCGGACCGAGCGGGAGGCCAGGAGGTGGAGCGCAATCCGAGGACAGGAGGTGAAGTGAAGCTGTTGCAGTGCCCATGCGGCGAGGAGATCACCGGCACCGACGACGACGAACTGGTCGCCAACACCCAAGCGCATTTGGCCCAGGTCCATCCGGAGAGAGCCGGCGAGTACGGGCGCGAGCACATCCTGTTCATGGCACGCGAACTTCCCGATGCCGGTTCGTCCAGCGCTTGAAGACATGGCCGAGGATTCAGGATCGCGCGACCTGAGGACACCCCCTACGAGACCGGCGCACTGAGCAAGCACATAGGAGGTCCGGAGGTCCACTGGATGTCGCGGGAGCTCGGGGCCGAGACACTGATCGCGAACATGCTCTATTTCCCCGCAGGCGCGCGTTCCCGGCCGCATACACACGACACCGACCAGATCATCATTTTCACCGAAGGCCCGGGGGTCGTCGCAATCGACGGCGGCGACGATGAGTTGATCGAAGTCGGCGCGTGGGTCCGGCTGCCGGCGAATGTGCCGCATATGCATGGCGCGCCCGACAGCGGGCCCGCGGCACATATCTCCCTGATGCCGAATGGGCACACCAACGACTTCGATTGCTCGATCCAACCTCACTGGCAGCGGTGGCGAGCTGGCGGGCGGACCGAGTCATAGAGGCGGGCCTAGTCCCCGCGCGTGTCGTCTCGCCGGAGAAGCTGACGGCTTAGCTGCCTCAGGGCTGGACCATGGCCTCGGCCAGCCGGCGCCAGCCCTCGCGCGGGATGCCGGCGTCCGGGTCGGTCAACAGGTGCACCGACACGTGGTCGGCGCCGGCCTCGAGGTGCTCGCCGACCCGCTGCGCTACGCGGTCCGCGTCGCCCCACGCAACGAGCGCATCGACCAGGCGATCGCTGCCGCCGTCGGCCAGCTCCTCCTCGGAAAAGCCGAGGCTGAGCAGCGTGTTGCGGTAGTTGGGTAGCGATAGATACGGGTGGGACAGGTGATAGCGGCCGAGCCCAGCGTGCCCGTGCGCCGTCCTGCTCGAGCACGGCGACGTGCGCCGGGGCGACGAGCCGGCCGGGTCCCAGCGCAGCGCGCGCTCGCTCGCTGTGGGCGGGTGTGACCAGGTACGGATGCGTGCCCAAAGCCCGTTCGCGGGCCATCGCGAGCATCCGCGGACCCAGTGCGGCGATTATCCGGCCGCTGTGATCGAGCGGAGACGCGGCGGCGTCGAGCGCGTCGAGGTAACTGCTCATCGTCTCCACGGGTTTCTCGAAGCGCCCGGGCTCAGCGCGATCGACGAGCGGGCGGTGGCTGACCCCGATCCCGATGAGGACGCGGCCCGGATAGCGGCTCGCGAGCTCGGCGGCGGCCGCGGCGACATCGGGTGCCGTCTCCTGCCAGATGCTTATCACGCTGCTGGCCACGACGAGCTTCTGGGTCGCCTCGAGAAGGCTTCCGGCGCGCTCGAAAAAGCCACGCGCGCGGATCCACACCGCCCCGAAGCCGAGCTCCTCCAGCTCGCTCGCGGCGTCGGCCGCGTCGGCGACGTCGGCGTCGCTCAGCTGCCAGGCGCGGATGCCGAACCGGCCGAGGTGAATTCCGTTTGCGCTCAATATCCCGCCTCCAGATCGATCTGCGACAACAACGCCTCGCCGGCCATGAACCGCGTCAGGTTCTCACGCACCCGCGCCGCGAAGTGTTCGGACTGAGACGCGGGCGGCGTGGCCACGTGCGCCGTGATCAGGGCCCGGGGGTGCCCCACAGACGATGCCCGTCAGGCAGTGGCTCAGGGTCGGTGACGTCCAGTGCGGCTCCGCCGATGCTGCCGGCGTCGAGCGCGTCGAGGAGCGCGTCGGTGTCGATCAGCGAGCCGCGCGCGATGTTGACGAGCCAGGCGTGCGATCGCATCGCGTCGAGCTGCGCGCGGCCCACCATGTGCCGCGTCGCCTGGGTGAACGGCGCGGCGATCACGACGTGATCGGCGGCCGGCCAGACGTCAGGGAGGCTGGTGGCGGCGACGTTGCGCGCCGCGCCGGGGACCGCCCGTCCGCTGCGGGTCACGGCGATCACCTCGACGTCGTGGGGTGCCAGCAGCCTGATCAGCGCGGAGCCGATGCCGCCTGCGCCAACGACGGCGACCGTCGCCCCCTGGAGCGGAATCCCCAGGCGGCGCTCCCAGCTGCTCGCGCGCGCGGCCTCGCCAAGGCGCCGCACACCGGCGAGCAGCAAGGCCAGCGCGTGCTCGGCTACCGGTCGCGCGTAGACGCCCGTGGCGGAGGTGAAGGTCGTCCCCGGGGTGAGGCGAATTCGCTCAAGCCAGCGGTTGACCCCCGCGCCGGGCAGCTGGACCCACCGGACCTGCTCGGGCAGCTGCGGCAGCGTGGCCGGGTCCCCGTCCATCCACACCACGGCGTCCGCCTGGTCCAACGGGACCGAGGTGCCGCCAGCGTCGCTCACCGCCGCGAGCACGGCGGGTACTGGATCGGGACCGATGTAGACCTGTGTTCCCACCTGACGTTTGGTGGATAATAACCGTCATGATCAAGCAGCCGTACGTGCCCTTGGCCGATGATCTGCTGGCGTCCGACGTCAATCACGATCCACATCCACATTTCCGTGCCCTGCGCGAGCAGGATCCGGTGCACTGGAGCGAGCGCCACCGGGCGTGGCTGTTGACGCGTTACGAGGACTGCTGCTCGGCCCTGATGAACCCTGAGGCGCTCTCCTCGGATCGGGTGCGGCCCCTGCTCGAGGTGCTGGGTCAGGAGCGCCGTGCCGTTGCCGCGCCGGTCTACGAGCTGATCAGCGGATGGATGGTCGTCACCGATCCGCCAGAGCACCGGCGGCTGCGCAACCTCGTCGTCCGGGCATTCAATCCACGCCGGGTCGCCGCGATGGAGCAGACGATCCGGGAGCTCGTGGACGCGCTCCTCGATGAGTTTGTCTCCGACGGGCACGAGGACCTGATCGCGCACTTCACCTACCCGCTGCCTGCCACCGTGATCGCGACAATCATCGGCGCGCCGGCGCAGGACAGCTGGCGCTTTCGCGAGTGGTCCCAGGCACTCGGGCTGCTCGCCTTCGGGTCGGGTGGGGAGGAGCGAAGCGATCGTTACGTGCGCGCCTTGGATGGCCTGGAGCAGATGTTCGGGTACCTGGGCGAGCTGATCGAGCTGCGGCGAGATAAGCCGGGCGAGGACATGATCTCCGACCTGATCGCGGGTGCCGGCGAGGACCGGCTGTCCAGTGACGAGATCAAGGGAATGTGCGCCCTGATGCTGTTCGCCGGGCATGAGACGACGACGAGCACGATCGCCTCGGCCGTGCTGATGCTGCTCGAGCACCCGGAACAGCTGCAGGCGCTGCGGGCGCGGCCGGATGAGCTCGCGGCGTCGGCCGTCGAGGAGGCGCTTCGCTACGAGGGCCCGATCAAGGTCCTGCACCGCTGGGTCAAGCGCGTCGTTGAGCTGGGCGGTCGCGAGATCCGGGAGGGCGAGCGGGTGCTAGTCCTGGTGACGGCGGCCAACCGCGACCCGGAGCGCTTCCCGGCTCCTGATCGGGTCGATATCGCGCGCCACCCCAATCCCCACATCGCCTTTGGGAGAGGGATCCACGCGTGCATCGGCGCGCAACTCGCGCGCCTGGAGATGCGTCTGGCCGTGACCGGGATCGTCATCCGGTTGCCGGGTCTGCGCCTCGCGGGCAATGCGGCCGAGCTGCGCTGGACGCCGTCGCTCGTCTCCCGGGGGCTCGCGGAGCTTCGGGTCTGCCATGAGGCGCCCCGGTGACGCCACCCGGCCCGCGCCTGACGATCCTCGATTTCGGGACGATGGAGATGGCCTCCGGGGAGCGGCGCGGCTTCCCGGGCTACCTGATTCAGACGGCGGCCGGCGAGAACATCCTCGTCGATACGGGCTGGCCAGAGCGGTTCGGAGTCGATCCCACGGCGGCGATCGAGGCCGACGGGATCTCCGCGCACCTGCGGCCGGCCGACATGTCGATGGACAACCTGGTGCCCGGACAGCTTCGGAAGGCCGGGCTGACGCCGGATGATCTCGACCTGCTGGTCCTGACCCACAGCGACCCCGACCACATCGGAGGGATCGCGCTCGTGCCGGCCTCGGTGCCCACGGTCATCGGCCGGGCCGAGCGGGCCTTGGCGACACCCCTCTACGTCAAGGATCCTTCCACGGCCAGCTGGCCCGCTCGGCGCTATCAGCTGGTCGACGGCGACCTCGAGCTAAGGCCGGGCGTCGAGCTGCTCGCGAGTCCGGGCCACACGCCGGGACACCTCTCGGTGCTCGTGCACCTGCCGAGCACGGGAGCGATGTTGCTGGCCATCGACGCGATCCGAACCAGCACCGAGGCACGAACGCTCGAGTTTCAGCGCGGCGCGGCGACGGCGGCGGCGAGCGCGCGACGGCTGCTCGAGATCGTCGAGCGCGAACGTGCGCTGCTCGTCTACGGCCACGATTCAGACCAGTGGCCGTTGCTGCGAAAGGCTCCGGAGCTGTATGACTGAGTTAACCCTCGACCGCCGTTTGGCCGAACTGGAGGACCTGGAGGCGATCCGCCGGCTGAAGGCCGACTACTGCCTCCTGTCTGATCGCGGCTATTCCGGCGCGGGTGACGATCCGAGCGCGGTGGCGGCCCTGTTCGACGAGCGGGGACAGTGGGGGAACGCCCAGGGATCTGATGCGATTCGAGAGCTGTTCAGGCAGTTTCAGGCCCAGTTGCCGTTCGCCATGCACTACGCGCTCAATCCCGCGGTGACGGTCGATGTCGACCGAGCGCAGGCCACTTGGCACGGCTTGATTGCCGCCACGACCACCACGGGGGAGGGGTTGTGGATCGGCGGTCTCTACTACGACCAGTTCGTTCGCACGGGTCGAGGGTGGCGGTTCCGGCGGCTCGACTTCGTCCATGCGTTCCGGTCATCACGGCCGACCGGCTAGTCGGGCAGCGATGGCAGAACCCGTTCAAATCGGCTTCGCGTCTGAGGACGACTACTTCGGCCGACCGTTCATCGACATCGACGAATGGCGTGAGCAACCACACCGCCATCGCTTCGTGCACGGCGGCTTCGGCGAGACCGACACCCGCTTCTCGATCTACCTGCCACCGCCCGAGCGCTACGAGGACAGGTTCTTCTCTTCGCTCGAGGGCGGGGTGGGGGGCCACGAGGCACGAGCGGCGTACCTGGAGGGCGACGGCCTCGCCACGATCGGCTTTGCCTTCGCCAACGGCGCCTATCTGGTCGAGTCCAACAACGGGCACATCGCCGTAGGTCCAGCGACGAGCCGGGGGAAGCAGCACGGCTCGATCACGACCTTCCGCGCCACCGCCCAGACAGCTCGGTTCGCCCGGCACCTGGCCGAGGCGATGTACGGCCGGCGTCCTGCGCGCGGGTACATCTTCGGGCCTAGCGGCGGGGGGTGGCGGACGATCCTGTGCATGGAGAACACCCGCGGCATCTGGGACGGGGCCGCCCCATACATCAGCCCGGCGGGTAACGGCATCAGCTTCCCCTGTGCGGTGGGGAACCTGGCGCGCGTTCTGGGTGAGGACGTGAGTCGCGTGGTCGACGCTTGGGAGCCGGGCGGGAGCGGCGATCCGTTCGCGGGCCTCGGCGCCCGGCAGCGGGAGGAGCTCGCCACCCTGTACCGGGCCGGTCTGCAGCCGGGGGCCGAATTCCAGCTGCTCGAGCCGGCGATCGAGCTCGCGGTGCTGCTGCTGACGAGCCAGATGAACGCCGACTTCGACCCTGAGTACTTTTCGGACTTCTGGACGGTCGCCGGATACGCCGGAGCCGACGGCGCGCTCGACGAGGAACTGATCGATCGGCTCGTGTGCGTGATCGAAGTGCTGAGCGCTCGAGATCTCCTGGCCGCTGATTCCACGCTGGTCGATGCCGTCGCGCCGGAAACACGGGACATCGACCCGTCGACCCCGGTGGCGATCCGGATAGAAGGCGGCGCCGGCAAGGCTCGCGGCGCCGACGTCTGGGGTGGCGATGATCGCGGCGCCCGCCCCCGGCACAAGTGCATCGGCGTGATGGGCGACGATGTCCTGGTCCTCGACTTCCGCCGGCTGCCGGTGGCGGACATCGCCGTGGGCGACAAGCTGCGCGTCGACAACCGGGACTATCTGGCCTACTGCCACGCCTTCCGGCATCAGATCGATGCGGACTCGCTGGACTGCCGCCATCTGACGGTCGCCGGCACGCCGATCTTCCCCCAACGTCCCCTCGGGGTGCCCGACCTGCTGGCCGGGATGCCGACCACGGCCAGGTTCGAGGGCAAGATGATCTACACCTCGAACCTGAAGGACACACTGGCCTCTCCGATCGGCGGCACGATCACCTACATGGGCCGGGTGCGGGCGCAGCTCGGCGCCGAGGCGCCCGAGCGTATCCGCGTGTGGCTCAACGACAACGCCGGCCACTTCACGCCGTTGCGAAGGCGAGCTCGCAGACCACCGGTGGCGGCGACTCGGATCGTCGACTACGACGGTTCGATCGAACATGCTGTGCGCGCGCTAATTCGGTGGGTGGAAGAGGACGTGGAACCGTCGCCCGATACGAGTTACCACTACGAGGACGGGCGGATCACCCTTCCCTCGAGCGCCACCGACCGCGGCGGCGTCCAGCCAGTGGTCAGCGCGACCGCGAATGGCGCCGAGGCCGCGACGGTCCGGACCGGCGAGCCGGTGCGTCTCGCCGTCTCCGCGCACGCGCCACCGGGCGCCGGACGGATCGTGTGCGCAGAATGGGATTTCGATGGGACCGCTGCCTGGCCACAGCAGCACGAGGTGGACGGCACCAAGTCCCGGATCGACCTGGAGACGGAGCACGTATACGAGCGGCCCGGGGTGTATTTCGCGTGCGCCCGAGTGGCCTCGCACCAGGACGGCGACCCCGCCGCCGGGGACGGCCGCATCCTCAACCTCGCCCGCGTCCGCGTCGAGGTGACCTCGTGAGGCGGTGCCAACGACGTGGGCACTCGTCCTGCCAGCGTCGGTTTTGTCAAGCAACCTTTTGGTTGGTAGATTGCAGCGGTGGCCCCGGCATCGCTTCCGCTGAGCGACGATCTGGCCATGCCGCCGGGGCAGCCGGCGCTCGCGCGGGAAGGCGGTTCTGGTCGCCTTGTCCAGCCGACCACTGCCGTCTCGGTGGCCTACGTGGCGGCGATCTTCATGACGGCGATGGACATGCACATCGTCAACGTCGCGCTGCCGACGCTGGCCGCGGTCGTTCGGCGCGCTCGCTCGCGGACGTGCAGTGGACGGTGATCGCCTACCTGCTGACGCTGGCGGTGGTGATCCCGGCCTCGGGCTGGATCGGCGACCGGTTCGGGACCAAGCGGACGTTCCTCTTCGCGCTCGCGCTGTTCACCGCTCGCCTCGGCGCTGTGCGGCGCCGCGCAGAGTCTCGATGAGCTGATCGCGGCGCGCGCCCTGCAGGGCGTCGGCGGCGGGATGCTGACGCCGATCGGCACGGCGATGCTCTACCGCGCCTACCCGCCCGAGCGGCGGGCGCAGGTCGTGCGGCAGCTGATCATGCCGATCCTGATCGGGCCCGGCCACCGCTCCGATCCTCGGCGGCTGCTCACCGAGACGCTCTCCTGGCGGTGGGTGTTCCTCGTCAACGTCCCTGTCGGGATCGTGATGATCGCGTTCGCGCCGCGTATCTGACCGAGCATCGCGCGCGGCCGCGCGGGCCGCTTCGACGTGGCTGGCCTGCTCCTTTCCGGCGCCGGCCTGAGCGCGCTCCTGTACGCGATCAGCGAGGGCGTCGGTGCACGGCTGGGCCTCAGCCGCAGATCGTTGTCACCGCGGCGTCGGCGGCGTCGGCTGCTCTGGCGCTGTTCACGCGCATCGCGCTGCGCAGGCCCGATCCGCTCCTGCGCCTGGCGCTGCTGCGCGACCGGCTGTTCCGTGGCGACCAACATCGTCTTCTCCCTCGAGCAGCGGCGCGTTCCTCGGCAGCCTGTACCTGACGCCGATCTTCCTCCAGGAGGTCCACCACCAGTCGCCGCTCGGCTCGGGCCGACCACGTTCGTCGAGGCGCTCGGCGTGGCGTGCGCGTCGCAGACCCTGGGCCGCCTCTATCCGCGCGTCGGCCCGCGTGTGATGGCCTCGTTCGGCGGCGCCGGCCTGTGTGCGACGCTCCTGGCCTGTTCCTGCTGGTCGACGCCTCGACCAGCCTGTGGCTGATCCGCGCGCCGATGTTTCTTCGGCGGCGTCTGCAACTCGGCCATCTTCCTGTCGGTGCAGACCGCGATGTTCACCACGATCTCGCAGCGCCGACACCGGTCACGCCTCGGCGATCTACAACACCCAGCGCCAGGCCTCGATCGCCACCTGCATCGCGATCCTGACCACGATCGTGGCCAGCGTACAAGGACCGGCAATCACGGCCTTTCATGCGGCGTACCTCGCCGCCGCAGTGATCGCGGGGTTGGCTGGGGTCGCTGCGGTGGTGATGATCCGGACGGCCGATGCCAAGCTTTCCATGGTGCCTGCCCGGCGGCGCGTGTGAGCGTCGCCGAGCACGGGCAGGTCGAGGTCGAGGGGTGTGTCGTGCACTGGACGGCGCGGGGTCCACTCGGCGCCCGGGCGGTCGTGCTCGTGCACGGCGGCGCGGCCAACCAGTATTGGTGGGATGCCGTTCTCCCGTGGCTGCGAACCGACCGCAGGATCGTCGCGATGGATCTGACCGGACACGGCGCCAGCGGCGTCCGCGGGGGGTATGACGCTGTGACCTGGGCCTCAGAGATCGGAGCCGTTATCGAGGGTGCGGCTGGCGGTCGCGCGGCGGTCGTCGGGCACAGCATGGGCGGGCGCGTCGCAATTGTCGCCGCGGCCATCTTCCGCGAGCAGATCGAGGGACTGATTCTGGTGGACGCGCCGATCAGACTCCCGGCAGGTGAGCACGTTCGCTTCGGAATGTCTAAGCGGCGCCGGATATATGACACAAGGGGCGCAGCAGTGGGCGCCTTTCGCGTCGTTCCCCCTCAGCCCGTCGGCCGGCCGGAGGTCCTCAGGTACGTTGCCGAACACTCGGTGGCGCAGGGTCCGGACGGCGGCTGGCTGTATGTCGGCGACCCGCTGGTCGTTATGGGCCGCGTGTCGAACGACACAGTACTGGCCCACATCCCCGCGCTGAGCTGTCCGGTCGCCATCATCCGTGGAGCGCGGAGCGTCTACGACAACGAACTCTGCGCCGAGCTCGTGGTGGGGTCAAGTCAAGCATCGGTGACGGTGCTGCCGGGCGCCGGCCATCACGTCATGCTCGACGACCCGGAGGCACTGGGTGACGCGATCGAGGCTCACCTCCACCGCTTCGAGCGCCTCAGTCCCGCCGTCACTTGAACGCTACGCCGGCCGCGAGTAGCTCCGGGGACTCCTCCGCCTCGGCGGGCGCTGCGTCCTCCTGGTGGTGGTAGCGGCCTCCACGCATTAGCGAGGTCACGGCCGCAACCAGGCAGGCGAGGACGGCGAAGGCGAACGCGGCGTGCAGACCGGCGCGGAACGGGGTGGAGATCAGATGGGGGAAGAAGGCCCGGCCGGTGAGCACGGCCTGGGCATGTGCTGAGAGCCCGCTCAGGACGTGGGGGCCGGCGAGACTGCGTACCGGGTTGTAGCCGAGGAAGGCGGCGAATAGGACCTCCACCGGCGGCGCATGACTCACCTGCTGGGCCGCTCCGGCTGCAACCCCATGAGCTTGGAGCCCCGCCGCCAGCGCATGGGGCAGGTCGGTGGCCAGGCCGGCGATCATCAGCGAGAAGAACACACCGACGGACAGGACCTGCGCCGAGTTCTGGAAGGTCTGGTTCATGCCGCCGCCGGCGCCACGATCGCCCGCAGGCAGGCTGTTCATCACAGCCGCCTTGTTCGGCGCCGTGAACAGGCCCATCGAGATCCCGTTCAACGCCAGTACGAGTGCAAACACGGGATAGGAGAAATTCGTGGGTAGGGCGGCGAGCAGCGCGAAGCTTGCGGCGGCCCCGATCATGCCCCCGGTGGCGAACGGGCGTGCCCCGAAGCGGTCTGAGAGATACCCAGATGTGGGGCCGGCGAGCAGCATGCCGAGCGTCAGGGGCAGCATGTAGATCCCGGCCCACAGCGGCGTCCTGACGAAGTCGTAGCCGTGCAGCGGGAGCCAGATGCCCTGCAGCCAGATGATCAGAACGAACATCAGACCGCCCCGCGCCATTGAGGAGAGGAAGGTGGAGACGGTCCCGAAGCTGAAGGCGCGGATGCGGAGCAGGCGCAGGTTGAACATGGGGGCCGGGGATCTGCGCTCGATCCTCACGAAGGCGAGCAGGAAGCCTAGCCCCGACCCGAGGAGCGCCAGCACGCGCGGGCTCTCCCATCCGGTGGTGTGGCCGTGCCCCACGGCCGGATGCCATACGTGATTGCCCACCATTACCAGGACCAGCCCGACGGCAAAGGTGAGATTCCCGGCCCAGTCGATGCGGGCCCGCTTCGGGTGGCTGAGCTCGGTCAGGCACATGTAGGCCCAGACGGTCCCGAACAGTCCCCACCGGAACCGAGATCAGGAACACCATTCGCCAGCTGATCGGCGCCAGCAGGCCACCGAGCACAAGCCCGATGAACAAGCCGCTGACGCCCACGATGTTGTTTATCCCGAGCGCCATGCCTCGCTGGTTCGACGGGGAACGCGTCGGTCAGGATCGGCGTCGAGTTGGCCAGCAGGAACGCCCCGCCGACGCCCTGGAAGATGCGGAAGACGATCAGGTACGTGGCGCCTGTGCGCCCGGTCAGCCAGTCGATCGCGAGCAGCAGCGAGGCCACCGTGTAGATGACGAAGCCGAGGTTGTACATCCGCACCCGTCCGAACATGTCGCCGAGCCGGCCCAGGCTCACGATCAGCACGCTCGAGACCACCAGGTAGCCGAGCACCATCCAAAGCAGGTAGAAGCTGTTGCTCGCGACCAGCGGGTTCCAGATGGATGCCCCGGAAGATGCTGGGCATCGCGATCAGCGTGATCGAGGCGTCGAGGGTGGCCAGGAGGACGGCCAGCGTGGTGTTGGACAGGACGATCCACTTGTAGCGGTCGCCACCCCTGACGGGCCCGGAGGCCCCTAGCAATGATCGTGCAGGGCCCGTCGGCACATCGGAAAATTATACAGGTAAGCTGAAAAGTTTGCCTGTATAAATCGGAAGACCGTCGAGTGCTGAACCGAGCCATGGTCAACCACCGCCCATGCGCGAGGCAAATGACGGCTCGACCAGGCAGGCCGCCTCGTAGGCGGCTGCCAGGTCCCACGACAGCATCGAGGACATCCGCCACCAGTTGTTGACGGCAAGCTTGGTGGCGAAGTAGGCCATCGGCGGGAGCTCGGCCAGGCGCCGGGCCAGCTCGACCGCCTCCGCCGGACGACGCGCTGCTCCACAACCTTGGTCACGAGGTGCAGCCGGAGCGCATCCTCCGCGTTCAGCTCGCCTCCGAGCAGCAGGATCTCGCGCGCGCGCGGCGATGCCGAGCAGCATCGGCCACAGCATCGTCCCCCCGTCGCCGGCGGCGATTCCAGCCTTGTACGTGGTCGTCGAAGAACCGCGTGGTGTCGGACGCGACGGCGGCGTCGCAGAGCAGAGCGACCTGGGCGCCGATGTTGCGGGCCGACCCGTTCATCGCGGCGACCAGCGGCTTGCGGAAGCTCACCATCGCCGCCACGAGCTGCTGGATCGTCTGGAACTGTCCCGCCACCAGCTCGACCGGGGAGTTCACGATTTTGCGCGTCCGTACCCGTCCCGCGCCACCGAAGAACACGTCGCCGCGCCCGGTGAGCACGACCGCGCGCACCGTCTTATCGAGGCCGAGCGGCGTGAACACGTCACGCGTGTTGGCGAAGATCGAATCCTCGAGCTCTCCCTCGTCCTGCGGCCCGAACGTCACGGTGGCAATCCCGTCGTCGAGCTCGACGGTCAGATGAGTGAAGTCGTAGTCGCTAGCCATCGGCGGCACCATATCTCAACCGGCTGGTTGGTTGTCGTCGAGACACGTTTCCCGGAGCAGAGGCGTGATCGACTCCGGTTTCTCAATCGCGGCCACGCCCTCGACGACCGCGTCCTGCTGGACGCGGGGCAGGTGCCCAACGGTGAGCTGCCTGAACTTCTGTTCGACCTCGCCGGGGGTCATTGGGTTTGCCGGATGTCCCCGCGGATGCTCTAGCTCGACCGGAAAGCACTTTGCCCCGGGCTCGGATCTCCACGCGTGCCGGCATCGCTGCGTCGGCCTCGGCCCGGAGGTCCATCTCCGGGTCGGCCACGAGCCTGACCCGCTGCATCAGCTCGATCACGCGCGGGTCCTCCCACTGCCGGGCGGCGTATTGAGCCGGGAGCACATCGCCCTCGATGAGCGCGATCGCCACGACGTATGGCGCGCTGTGATCCGCTGCCTCGCGGGAATCCGGGTGCGCGGCGCCGGGGCCGCCGGCGTAGCGGATCAGCTCGGAGGTGCTGTGTACGACGATCTCCTCCACATCGTCGGGCGCGAGCTCGTGCTCGCGCACCAGCTCGCGGACGAGCTCGATTGGCCCCGCGGTCAGCATCTGCGCCGCGTAGCGCTTGAGCATGTTGTACTGGAGCACGGTGAACTGGCCACGCGCTGGCAGGGTGACATCGGGATGGGTCACGTTCACGTGTCGCAGGTAGGTCTCGATTGCCGTGTCCGGGGCGGTGAAGCCCCGCTGGGCGAGGAGCGCGGCGAGGATCCCATGGTGTGCATTGGCGCTCCAGGTCGTGGCCTTCAGCATCGAAGCTCGGGCCTCGCCCAGCCAGGTCACCAGGGTCACGTCGGAGGAGAGCGAGATCCCGACCGCACTGGCGATCTGCTCCTCGGACAGGGCGAGTAGCTTGCCGGCGACTATCGGTGAGGCGATCGCACCGAAGGTGGCGAAGCCCACTCCGACCTTGGGCCCGTGGAAGGTGGTGGCGGCGAGTACCTCGTAGCCGGCCACGATCGCAGCGAGCAGCTCCGCTCCGCTCGCGCCGGCCCGCTCGCCGACGGCCAGCGCGGTGGGAATGACTTCGCTGAAGTGGCCGATGCGCCCGGGCCGAGGGTAGGTGTCGTTGAGGTCCTCGTACCGTGCCATCGTCCCGTTGATGAAGGCCGCCGACGTGCACGGGAGGCGCTCTCCGCTGCCGATCACGGTGCTCTCGGCCACCCCGCCGAGCTCGCGGAAGACCGACGCGCTGATCCGGGCGGGCTCGGCGCCGTAGCCGCTGATCGCGCAGCCGAGCGTGTCGAGCAGCACCTGCTTGGCCCAGGTGACAATCGGGGCGGGCAGCGACCCGTAGTCGAGTCCCAGCGCGAACCGGGCGAGCCGGAGCTGGGCGGGCGGTTGGCCCCGGTCCTCGGCGCTCACGCCGGGAGCGGCGGCGAGACCCAGGTCGGCATCGCGTCCGCTCGCGCCGTAGCGATCGCCCTCGACCGACGCGGCCAGGCCGTCGAGGCGCGCTCTCGTCCTCCGGCGCTCAGCTCGAGCTCGGGGGCGCCGGCGTTGTCCTCGAGGTAGGCGACCCGCTTGGTGCCCGGGATCGGCACGATCCACGGGCCGGCGGCCGAGCAGCCACGCCAGCGCGACCTGCGCCGGCGTCGCGTCGTGCGCGGCGGCGATCTCGCGCGACCGCGCGGCCAGCTGCGCGTTGGCGGCGAGGTGCTCGGGGCCGACGCGCGGGAAGCGGTCCGTCGGCGCGGAAGTCGCCGCTCGTCGAGCTCGCGCTCGGGCGTCAGGCTGCCGGCGAGCAGGCCGCGCACCAGCGGCGCGAACGGCAGGAAGCCGATCCCGAGCTCCTCGCAGGTGTCGAGCACCTCCGCCCTCGACGCCGCGCTCGAGCAGCGAGTACTCGCTCTGGAGGCTCGTGATCGGGTGCACCGCGGCGGCGCGGCGCAGGTCCGGCGGCGAGCGCCTCGGAGAGGCCGATGTAGCGGACCTTGCCCTCCGCGACGAGCTCGGCCAGCGCGCCGACGGTCTCCTCGATCGGCGTGTCCGGGTCGACGCGATGCTGCTGGTAGAGGTCGATCGTCTCGACGCCGAGCCGGCGCAGGCTCGCCTCGCACGCCGCGCGGACGTACTCCGGCCGGCCGCTGATCCCCGAGCGGCCGTCCTGGCGTCGCGGACGTTGCCGAACTTGGTGGCGAGCACGACCTCGTCGCGGCGGCCGCGGATCGCGCGGCCGACGAGCTCCTCGTTGTGGCCGTCGCCGTAGACGTCGGCGGTGTCGAGCAGGTTGATGCCGAGATCGAGCGCGCGGTGGATCGTGGCGATCCCGTCGTCGTCCGCGCGCGCGCCGTAGATGCCGGACATCGGCATGCAGCCGAGCCCGATCGCCGAGACCACGGGTCCGCTGCCTGCCGAGCTGACGGGTCCTCACGGGCGCCTGACTCTACTCAGCCGCGGTCGTGGCCGGGATGCACCGGAAGCGATCTTAGCCCGCGGAGCACCACGTGCCGCTTCCAGTCAAGGTCGGCTGGCAGGGACGGCGAGCTCGAGGTCCGGGAACCGGCGCGCCAGCGCCGAGAAGACGATCCTGCCTTCCAGGCGCGCCACTGGTGCGCCAAGGCAGAAGTGCGCGCCCTTGCCGAGCGACAGATGGTCGTTCGGCCGCCGCGCGATGTCCAGAGCTCGGGCTCCTCGAAGGCGAGCGGATCGCGGTTCGCGGCGGCGTTGCCCACGTGGATCGTGGTGCCGGCCGGGATCCGCACGCCCAGCAGCTCCTCGTCGGCCGCCGCGCGCTTGGGGAAGAACTGGGTCGGGGCGTCGTAGCGGAGCAGCTCCTCGGTGGCGGACGCGGCCAGCGAGCGGTCGGCGCACAGCCGCTCCCACTGGTCGCGGTGCTCCATCAGCGCGACCAGCCCGTTGCCGAACAGGTTGGCGGTCGTCTCGTGGCCGGCAAAGGCAGCAGCACGTACGTACCGACCAGCTCCTGCTCCGAAAGCGCGTCGCCCTGCGAGGCGTCCAGCAGCGCCCCGACCAGCTGCGTCGAGCGGTCCGGCGCATCGCGGTGACGGGCGATCAGGTCTCGGACGTACTCTGTGTACTCGCCCATGGCCGTGTAGCACTCGCGCAACGTCTCCGGCGGGAGCGGCGTGAAAGCCTCGGTCGAGTTGATCGCGTCCCCGAGCCGCTTGAGCTGATCGGCGTCGTCGTGCGGCGCGCCCATCATCTCCATGATCACCAGCAGGGGCAAGCCGGGTCGCGAACTCCATGAAGTCGTAGGTCTCCTGCGCCGGCGAGCTCGTCGAGCAGCTCCTCGGTGATCCGCTCGACCGCGAGCTCCAGCTCGGTCAGGCGGCGCGGTGTGAACGCGCGCTGCCCGGCGCTGCGCACGCGCCGATGGGTCTCACCGTTCATGCGGCTCATGTAGCTGCCGCTGAAACTCGATGAACTCTCGATAAAAGCCCTTCTCCTCCTCGGAGAGCAGGCTCAGCTTCCCGGTGCCAACGCTGCCGCGCTCCTCCGGGTTCGGAAAGCGCGCGTGGTTGTGGTAGACGAGCTTCGCCTCGCGGTGCGGAGCTGACGATCGCCAGCGTGCTGTCGACGAAATGCACCGGCGCCTCGTCCCTGAGGCGACGGTAGAGCGGGTACGGATCGCGAATCAGCTCCTCATCGCCCGCAAACAGCGCCGCGACCTGATCCTCGATCTGTCTGCTCCAGCAGCATCCCGCTGGCAAAGCTACACCAATCGCTTGTTTGTCTCCAATGACTTTCATTACCATGCCGGTATCGGTGCCACCGTTGACCTGACCGGCATCCGCTGGCGCGACTGGGCGGACGACCCGTATCCGCTCTATCGGATGCTGCGCGACGAGCAACCGGTTTACTTCGACCCAGGCAGCCAAACTTACGTGATCAGCCGCTACGACGACGTGGCGGCGGTGCTCCGCGACCACCGGCGCTTCTCCAACCGTCCGCTGGCCCAAATGCGAGGCGAGCGCGAACAGCTCAGTCCCATTCGCGAGGAAGACCAACCCCTGCACACGGCGCGGCGCAAGATCGTCGCGCCGCTGTTCACGAGCGGCCGTCTGCGCCGCCAGCAGGAGTACTTCCGACGCCTCGCGCGCGAGATCCTCGATGAGGCCGAAACCAGTTCGGAGGTGGAGGCGTCCGCCGACATCGCCGTGCGGCTACCCGGGCGTGTCACCTGCGACCTGCTTGGGCTTCCGTTGGAGCATCACGTGCGCTTCAAGGCACTGACGGAGGAGCGCCTCGAGCTGCTCCAGGTCAACAACGGCCGGCGTTACCCGACCGAGGGGGCGCGCACGATCGACGAGGTCAGGGCTGACCTCTGGGAGATCGTGGGTCCAGTGGTGAGGGCGCGTCGTTCCGAGGCCCGCGACGACGCGATCTCGCTCCTGGTCGAGGCGCAGGACAACGGGACGGAGCGTGACCTGAGCGAGTTGTTGCTGGTCAATATGCTCGCGCACCTGCTGACGGGCGGATTCGAGACCACCCAGCATCTGGTGGAGCTGCTGATCAGCCTGTTCGCGGACCGCCCGGAGCTGTGGAGGCGCCTACGCGAGGACCGGGCACTGATCGACGTGGCGATCGAGGAGATGCTGCGCTGGGAGGCGCCAGTCCAGACCCAGCGCCGCCGAGCCATGGAGGGGGTGGCGATCGACGGAGTGCCCATCCCCCGAGACGGGGCGGTGATCGCCGTGCTCGGCGCGGGAAACCGCGACGAGCGTGTGTACGCGGAACCGGATCGCTTCGACCTCGACCGGGACGTGGGGCGCCACCTGGCCTTCAGCCTGGGCATTCACTACTGTCCCGGCGCGCCGGTCTCTCGGTTTGAGGTGCGAGCGCTACTGGACGAGATGCTCGACCGCTACGCCGAGATTGAGCGAACCGGAGCGTCCGAGCCCTTGCCGCACCCGCCGGAGATGCCGACGCTCGAGACGATGCGGGGCTTCCAGCGGGTTCCCGTGCGTCTCCGGCGAGGCTGAGACGCCTAACGGGCCGGCGCTTCGTTCAGCGACGTCTCGTCGGTTACCGCCGCCACTCGGGCGCCCGCCCGGACCGGCTCGGGCAGCCTCTCCTGTGCGACCCGTCGCCTCAGCGGGCGGCGGGGCAAAAACGCGGCAGGGATCAGCGTGAAGGCGGTGATGGCAAACAAGATCCAGTAGGCATGGCTGAACACGGCCGCCACGTGGACGTCGAGCGCGGGGTGGCGCGCCGGATCGAGGACCGAGACGGCCTGGAGGGCGCCGCCGCCCGCGGCGCCGGGGATCAGAGACGCGAGGCCGTTCGAGAGCACGACGGCCAGTAACGCCGCGCCCGCCGAACCGCCCACGCGATTGATCACATTGACGGCACTGGTGGCGCGGGGGACCGCGTCGCGCTCGAGCGCGCTGTACGCGGCCGCGTACGCCGGGGTCATCACCGAGCTCATGCCCATCCCGCGGAAGAACTGCGCCACCGCCAGCACGGCGAACGAGGTGCTCGTGCCGGCGCGGGCGAACACCGCGGTGGCGGCCATCGCGAGGAACAGCCCGCAGGGGACGACGCGACCGGCTCCGAAGCGGTCGCTCAGGCGGCCCGCGATCGGCAGGATGACCACCGACCCGATGCCCTGCGGTGCCATGAGCAGCCCGGCGTTAAGCGCGGACTGGCCGCGCACGATCTGGTAGTACAGAGGAAGTAGGAAGAAGCCGCCGAACATCAGGAGCCCGAAGCAGAAGGCGATGACGGCGGCCGCCCGAAAGGCGATCCGCTTGAACAGGCCGACGTCGATCAGGGCGCCGCGGCCGAGTCCCCGCGCATGAACCGCGAACAGGCCGATCAACGCGATGCCGGCGACGATCACCGCGATTGTCAGCGAAGAGACAGAGCCGACGTTGCCGAGGCGCGAGAGTCCGTAGACGATCAGGACGAGGCCGGGGGGGAGGAGCATCAGACCACGTACGTCGAGCGCGTGCCGTTCGGCCGGGTACTCGTTGCGCAGGAGCCGGGCGGCGAAGAGAAGTGTGGGCACGCCCAGGGGCACGTTGACGAAGAAGATCCAGCGCCAGCTCAGGTGGGTGACGATCAAGCCGCCGATCACCGGCCCGAGCACCGGCCCGAGCAGCAGGGGCATCGTAAGCACACCCATCACGCGGCCGAGTTGCTTGGACGGGACGCTGCGGACGATGATCGACTGCCCCACGGGCATCACCATCCCTCCGCCGGCCCCCTGGAGCACCCGGAACGCGATCAGGCTGGCCGGCGACCAGGCCAGGCCGCACAGGACGGACCCGCCGAGGAACGCGGTCAACGCTCCCATCCACAGGCGCTTGGTCCCAAGCCGCTCGGTGGCCCAGCCGGTCAGCGGTACCGCGAAGGCGAGGGTCAGCAGGTAGGCCGTGCTGACCCATTGCGCCGAGGTCAGCGACAGACGCAGGTCACGGCCGAGTGTGTCCAGTGACACGTTGACGATCGTCGCATCGAAGATCGTCATGACCGCGCCGAGGCTGAGCACGGCCATAGTCGGGAGCAGCGCGCGATAGAACCCCGGGTCGGATGGCGTCTCCGCGCTGCCCGTGCTCACGGGTGGCTCTGTCGCCGATGATCGCGGCACAGGTGGATATGGTACCTATCTGACCAAACGTTTGGCAGCAATGCGATGCAGACGGGGCGTGCTAGACGTCAGCGTTGCGCCGGTCGTGCGCCCGCCGCAACGACCACATTTGCGTCGCGGTTTCCGCCGCCAGCGCGACCGGCCAGGGGATCGCGGGGGGTCCGAGCTCGAGCCGCATCGACTTCGCCGTGGCCCGGGCCATCTCCGGATCGGCGGCGATCCGCTGAGCGAGCTCGTACGCCTTGGGCTCGACATCGTCGGCCGGCAGTGACAGCCAGGCGAAGCCCAGCTCGACAGCCCTGCGACCGTTGATCTCCTCGCCAAACAGGCCGACGGCTGCCGCGGCCTCGCGGCCCCCGGACCGGCCGAGCAGCGCGAAGTGGCCACCGCCGGGATGGATTCCAAGTCTGAGGAAGCCGGCAACGATCCGGGCGTCCTCGGCCACGATCCGCAGGTCTGGGGCCAGCGCGAGGTTGACACCGGCCCCGACGCACGCGCCCCGAATCGCCGCGACCGTCGGAGCGAGGATTTCGCCGACTCGCGCGAACGCCCGATACACGGCAGTGAGTTGCTTGTACAGCTGATCGCTGGCCGGGTCGGCTCCGACGTTTGTCAGGGTGTCGCGATGGGCGCCCGCGCAGAATCCGTCGCCCTCCCCGCGGATCACGACCGCGCCAATGTTCGTGTCTGCGTCGACCGCCTCGCACGCCGCGACCAGGTCGGCCGCCATCGCCGGGGTCAGCGCATTGCGCCGATCGGGCGCCGCCAGAACGATCGTCGCGACGTTTCTGTCGCGCTCAACTCGGATCTCACTCACACCAAGGACCCTGCCGCATCCAACCAACCGGATGCGGTGTCAAGCCGCTGGCTCCGACTCGTCGGGCATACACCGGACCGGGTCGGGGAGCCTCGTGTCCGGCCCGCCTATTCTGAGGAGCCGGTGGCAACCGAGGCCGAGCCCTCGGTGACGGGTGTCTGATGGCCGTTCACGAGGATCTTCCCGGCAGCGTGGTCGCGTTGCGAGGCGATGTGGCGGGCGGCGAGGTACCCGAACGTCATCGCCGGTCCGAGCGTCGCCCCGGGTCCGGCATAGTCGTTGCCCATCACCGCCGATGACACGTTGCCGGTCGCGTACAGGTTCGGGATGACCGACCCGTCGGCACGGAGCGCGCGGGCGTTTTCGTCCGTCACGATGCCCCCCTTGGTCCCGAGGTCGCCCGGCGTCAGCGCGAAGGCGTAGAACGGCGGCTTGGAGATCTCGGCGAGGTTCGGATTCGGGTAGGTGGGGTCGCCGTAGTAGCGGTCGTACGCGCTCTCGCCGCGATGGAAATCATCGTCGCGTCCCTGGCGGGCAAAGCCGTTGAAGCGCTCCGCGGTCTCGCGCAGGGTCTGCGGCGGGATCCCGAGCTTCTCGGCGAGCTGCTCGAGTGAGGGCGCCGTCCGGGCGAGACCGCAATCCACCCAGGACTTCGGTAGCGGGGTCCCCGGTATGTGTCCGGCGATGAAGTTGCGCTTGAACGCGCGGTCGTCGACGATCATCCACGCCGGAATGTGGCTGATGCCGCTGATGTGACCGGCGATCTGCGCATGGACGAAGTCGGTGTACGGGCTCGATTCGTTGACGAACCGCTTGCCCGCGGCGTTGATGACGAACTGGCCCGGGTATTGCCGCTCGGCCACCAGCCCGAACAGCGTCCCGTCGGGCATCTTCATCGTGGGCATCCACCACGCATCGTCCATCAGGTCGAGCGCTGCCCCGACGGCCTCGCCGGCCACATGACCGTCGCCGAGGTTGTCCGGACTGCCGAGGCTCCACTCTTCCTCGTCAATCCCGGGCTGATAGCGCCGGCGCATCTCGAGGTTGTGGTCGAAGCCGCCAGTGGCCAGGATCACGCCGTGACGCGCGCCGATCCGGTAGGGCCGGCCCCGTCGTTCGACCTCCACGCCGATCACGGCACCGTCGTCGTCGGTGATCAGACGACCGCATTGGCGTCTCGATCATGATCGGGATCTGCTTCTCGCGCACGGTCAGGAGGAGGCGGACGATCAGCGCGGCGCCGCTGGCCACAATCCGCTCTCCCGTCACGCGGGCGCGGACCACCGCCGGTAAGCGAGCTTTCCGATGATCTTCTTGTGGCGAAGGCCACCCCAGCGCACCGCAAGCAGGTCGTGCAGGTCGACGGAGGTGATCCACGCTCCCAGCGGCAGCTGCATGCGCTTGACCCCGGGGCGCATGTGGTTCTGGTCGGCTCCGAGTAGCCGGCGGTCGATCGGGACTGCCCAGACACCGCGCCCCTTTGGATTGCCGCCCTTGTCCGGGTGGTAGTCCGAGTAGCCCTCGATCCAAAAGAAGCCGTCCCGAAGCCACTCGCTCTGGCTCTCGAGGAACTCCATCAACTTGGGGCGATTCCTCGACGTACTTGGCCAGACGCTCGCGGGGGACCTTGTCGCCGGCGATCGTCACGCAGATACTGGAGAACCTGCTGCGGATCGTCCCGTTCGCCCTTGCGAAGCAAGGCTGGCGCGTTGGGAACCCAGGCACCGCCGCCCGAACGCGCGGTTGACCCGCCGAAGTACTCCGTCTTCTCGATCATCAGCGTGTCGAGGCCGGCGTCATTGGCCGTCAGAGCCGAAGCCATTCCGCCGGCGCCCGTGCCGACGATGACGACGTCGACGAGCTTGTCGAAGTCAGGGAATGAGAGGCTTGGCATCTTCGTGCTCCTTGGTGCGTTTCGGGTCAGGTCTGGGAATGTCCGGCCACGGTCACCTAGGATGGCACCGGTCACGCCCATGGTCGTGGCGATGAAACGCACCTCGTCGTAGATGTCGCCAGGTACGGAGAAGCCGTCGAGGTCGCGGATCTGCTCCAGCCGCTCGGCGACGTCCTCGGGCGTCACCTGCAGCGGATCGTCCGCCGTCCAGCCCGGCGTCTCACCCACGAACACCCGGGCGTACCGGCCGAAGCCCGCGGCGTAAGCCTCGCCGTTGACCGCGCAGCCTTCGCTGGTCAGGTAGACCACGAGCGGCGCGACGGATTCGGCGTGGCGCCGCGGCGCCAGTGCCTCTCGTAGACCGGCGGGATAACGCTCCGCGTAGCCGGGCACCGGGTCGCCGGCCGAAATCGTGGTCGCGGCCATAGGCAACACGGCGTTGACGCAGATTCCATCTTCGCGCCCCTCGCACGCCAGTGCCTTGCACAGGCCGTAGACGCCAGCCTTTGCGGCGGCGTAATTGCTCTCGCCCTGCATCGCGAACATTCCGCCGGCCGAGCTGGTCATGACGACCCGGCCTGAGCCGCTCTCGCGGAGCATCGGCCAGGCTGCCTGGGTGACGAAGAAAGACCCCCTGATGTGCACGTCGAGCATCGCGTCGAGCTTGTCCGGCGTCATCTGCTCGAAGTAGCCGTTGCGCATGAAGCCGGCGTTGTTGACCACCCCATCGATCCGGCTGAATCGGCTGACCGCGGTTCGCACGATCGCCGCGGCACCGTCTGGCGTCGTCACGGAGTCATAGGCGGCCGTGGCGGAACCGCCGGCCGCCTCGATCTGGGCCACCACCTCGTCCGCGTGCTCGCCGGCCAGGTCGTTCACGACGACCGAGGCACCGCGTGCCGCCAGTGCCTTGGCATAGGCGCGTCCGAGCCCGCGGCCGGCACCCGTGACGATCACTGTCCTACCGTCCAAGCTGACTGCCGTCTGACTCATCTCTCGCTCGCTCCTCGAACTCTCGGGGCCTCTCTCACAGCCGACCGTTTGGTAGGATAACAGAGCCCGGTCCGGCGGCTGGCGCCCGCTGGCCATGACCCGGGAGAGAGGACCCGAGATGCGAAGACCGCCTCCTCCGCCGCAGCGCAGCGACATACCAGACGACGAGCTCGACCAGTTCGACCTGGTCGTCGCTCGCCAACAGAACCTGTGGAAGAACGCTCCACGCAACTCCGATGCCTACTTCGGAGCGCTGCTCAACAGCCCGACCCTCGGGGCGGCATTCGCCACGCTCGGGCGGACGATGCGCGAGGGGCAGGTTCGCGGCACGTACTCCGACGCCGAACGGGAGCTCGTCGACGTGGTCCTGAGTGTCGACTTCGGCTATCGGGCCATCCTGGCCCTGCACATCCCGGATGCGATCGCCGTCGGGGTGCGGCTCGAGGCGATCGAGGCGCTGTGGCAAGGCCGCGAGGAGGATCTGGACTCGGAGGAACGCTTCCGCGTGGGCTACATACGCGCGGTCGCCGGTGGCACTGTAGACGACGAACGGTTCACCGCACTGGCCGATCGCATGGGATTGCGCGGCGCCGTCGAGTACTCGGCCTTCATCGCTTTCCTGATCATGACCATGCGCCTTTGGCAGGCCCTCGGCGTTCCCGACCCGCCCCCCGCGGAGATCGACGAGCTGCTCAATTCATACCGCGACGGCACTGCCCCCGAGATAGATCCCACCGCCCGGATCGGGTGAGCGGGCGCAGGCGAAGCCAACCAACCAGCGAGAGGAGCCCGACATTGAGGATCGATGACAGCGTCGCGTTCGTCACGGGCGGAGCATCGGGTTTGGGAGAGGGCGTCGTGCGGATGGTCACCTCGTCCGGCGGGCGCGCGGCAATCCTGGACCTGCCGAGCTCGAAAGGCTCAGCGCTCGCCGACGAACTGGGCGACTCCGCGGCGTTCTATGAGGTCGACGTGGCCGATTCCGAACAGGTGGAGCGTTCCGTGGATGCGGCGGCCGAACACTTCGGCAAGGTCAACCTGCTCGTCAATTGCGCCGGCGTGAGCCCGGCCTCGAGAACGCTCGACCGCAAAGGGAACATGCACCCGCTCGACGTGTTCAGGCGCGCTGTCGACATCAACCTGATTGGTCTGTTTGACGTGGTGCGCAACACGGCGCGGCACATGGCGCGTAACGAGCCGGGCGAGGACGGCGAGCGCGGTCTGATCGTGAACGTCGCATCGATCGCCGGATTCGAAGGGCAGGTCGGGCAGACCGCCTACGGCGCCTCGAAGGGCGCGGTGATCGCGCTCACGCTCCCGCTCGCTCGTGACCTGGCCATCTGGGGCATCCGGGTGATGACCGTCGCTCCCGGGATCATGGACACCGCGATGCTGGCCGGCGTGAGCGAGGAGCGCCGGCAGGCGTTGATCGACATCCACGTGTTCCCGAAGCGGCTAGGACGGCCTGCGGACTTTGCCGCGGTCGTGCGGAGCTTTGCCGAGAACACGCTGCTCAATGGGGACGTCTTACGACTTGACGCCGCGACACGACTGGCCTGACGCAGTTCCGTGGCGCACGCGAATCGGTAACTAACATCGGATAAGAGACTGGATCTGGACGGAGGCAGCGATGAGGAAGATGGATGGACGTGAGGTTGTCATCGTGGAAGCGGTGCGGACACCGATCGGGCGCGGGCATAGGGAGAAGGGCTATTACAAGGACACCCATCCCAACGTGCTGCTTGGCGCCATGTACAAGGCCGTGATCGAGCGCGCAGGAATCGACCCGTTGGACGTCGACGATGTGATCGCGGGTTGTGTCCAGCAGATCGGGGAGCAGTCCTACAACATCGCCCGCACGGCGTGGCTGCAGGCCGGGTTGCCGATCGAGGTGCCGGCCACGACCGTGGACCGTCAGTGCGGGTCGGCCCAGCAGGCCGTGAACTTCGGGGCGACGCAGATCGCCAGCGGGGTGGCTGACGTGGTCATCGGGGCCGGCGTCGAGCACATGGGGCACATCCCTTTCTCCGTTGGGGAGGACGCGCAGACGCGCTACGGCGTTCCGTTCACGCCCGAGTTACTTGCCCTGCACCCGGTGAAGGGCCAGGGCATCGGGGCGGAAATGATCGCCGATGAGTGGGAGATCTCACGCGCCGAGCTGGATGAGCTCGCGCTGCGCTCCCACCAGCTGGCGCATCGGGCCACAGAAGAGGGCCGCTTCGAGCGGGAGATCATCCCGATGCCAGTCAATGGGCACACCGTGGTCGCCGATCAGGGCATCCGTCCAGATACCACGCTCGAGGCCCTCTCGAAGCTCAAGCCTGTGTTCAAGGAGGGCGGCAAGGTCACAGCCGGAACCTCCTCGCAGGTGTCCGATGGTGCCTCGGCGGTGCTGATCATGAGCGCCGAAAAGGCGAGGGAGCTTGGGTTGAAGGCCCGCGCGCGGATTGTCGATCAGACCACCGTTGGGTGCGATCCGGTGAAGATGCTCGAGGGCCCAATCCCCGCGACCTCCAAGATCCTCAGGCGCAACGACATGAGCATCTCGGATATCGACCTGATCGAGATCAACGAGGCGTTCGCGCCCGTGATCGCGGCTTGGGCGCGTGAGCACCATCCCGACATGGATAGGGTCAACGTCAACGGCGGCGCGATCGCCCTCGGCCATCCGGTCGGTTGCACCGGGGCCAGGCTGATCACGACGATCCTGCACGAGCTCGAGCGCAGCGACAAGGAGATCGGCTTCGTCACGATGTGCTGCGGCGGCGGGCTCGGGACCGGCACGCTGATCCAGCGCATCTGAGACAAGGCTCGCTGGACCGGCGGCCTGCCGCTGGTCCAGCGACCCTCGCCGGATCAGCTATCCGGCGAGTAGAGCACCGGGAAGCGTGGATGATCCAGCGGCTGGCCGGGGGTGAGCTCGTCCTCGATCCCCTTGGTGTGAATCGTGGGGTAGGGGACGTAAGGTGCGTCGCCCGGGAAGGTGTTGATGATGTATCCCCAGCGGGCTCGGCTCGACTCGTTCAGCCCGGCTCCGTGGACGACGAGGCTCGAGTGGGCGGTGGCGTCACCGGGCATCAGGTGCAGAGGTTCTGAGAGCGGGTACTCGTTCAGGAGCTCCCAGTCCTCCATCGGGGGGTGAGCAGCCCCTCGCGGTGCGAGCCGTTTCGGAACTGCATCGGTCCCATCTCCGGAGTGATCTCGTCGAGCGCCAGCCAGAACCCGAGTGACGTGCACTTCGCGGGGGTCGCCATGTGATCCTGGTGCCAGCTCGTCTTGCCCTTGCCGTGGTCGACGTCGCTGGCGGCCGGAAGCTTGACGGCGGCGAGCGCGGTCAGACTGCGGATCGGCATGTCGCGGCGCATCAGCAGAGCGCTGTTGCGACCGAGCTGGCGGTTGTAGCGCAGCGCGTGGAACAGCGGCGACTCATCATCTAGTCGGTACCACTTGGCAAAGGCCTCAAGGTTGCGGGCGTTCGAAGGCGTGTTCATCCGCTCGTCTCCGTGCTCGCCCATCTTCTCTTTCAGGACGGCGAGCAAATCCGCGGCGCTCTCGGGGCTGATCAGCCCTCGGAGCAGCGCCCATCCGTTCTCGCGATAGGCGCGGACCTCCTCGTCGGTTACCTCGCGCACATCGACGGAGACTTGTTCTGCGGTAGACACGGCTCGCTCCTATCTGTTTGCCGGGCGCGATGACGTACTGATCCCGCGCGTGACGAAAGCGACGCATGTCTCAGCCAACTCGGAGACGCTGATCCCGCTCGACGGGCGGTACCAACGGTAAATCCAGATTACCGTGGCGAAGATCGACTGGCTGAGTATGCAGGGATTCAGACTTTGATCAACGTCGCCGTCACGCTGTGCCTCTTCAAGCAGAGACACCAAGACGGCCTCGTGCGCATGGCGGCGGCCTACTATCTCGCTACGCAGGTCCTTGCTCAGGTGGTGCACGTCGTGGTGGTAGACCGAGATCGCCTCGAGGCGGCGGACGTTGTACTCAACCTGTCGGCGCACAAACTCTTGGATCCGCTCCAGCGCGCTCAGTCCTTCGAGCGCGACTGCCTCGCTCAGGAGGGCGTCTACGTCATCGTGGACCTCAGTGGCCAGGCGATAGAGCAGCTCCTCCTTGCTCTTGATGTAGTAGTAAAGGCTGCCCTTGAGCATGCCCAGCGCGTCGGCGACGTCCTGTACTGTCGCATCGGCGTAGCCGCGTCGGTAGAAGACCGTGGTGGCGGCTTTCAGCACCTCGCGATCACGACGGCGACTCTTGGCTGGACTTCCGTTCTTGCCGGTGGTCGCTGTACGCCGCGACGTGCGAGTTGCTCCCATTTACACGCTCCCGATTTGGGCGGCAAGGCACACCGGACGGAGCACTGCCGCTCAGGGCCTCACCAACCTAACGTTTGGCCGTATGGTAGCGCGTGACGGGCTGACCGCCAACCCGTCCGCCTTTTCCGGCCAGCGGAGCCGTTCCGCCGTGATGTCCTGGCGGATCCGGCAATCGATCAACAGCGGCCCGGGCCGCCCCCGCAGGCGAGGCGCCACGGCCTCGAGCTCGCTCAGTGAGCTCACTGTCGAGGGCCTCGATGCCCAGCGCCCGAGCCACGCCCGCGAAGTCGATTTCGGGTAGTGCCGCGTAGTTCGGAGGAAGACCGTCGGCCTGCAGGTGAACATATTCTGCGCCGTAGGCGCGGTCGTTCATCACCACGACGATCAGACGGACGGCGTTCCGAGCTGCCGTCTCGAGGTCGCCCATGGACATGCTCAGTCCGCCATCGCCGACGAACAGCACGTTGGCCGCCTTGGGACGGGCGATGGCCGCGCCGAGTGCGACACCGAGACCGATGGCGATCGAGCCCGCGTCGGCGGTCAGGCGGAAGCACCCGGGCTCGGGAACGCGTATGAACCGGGCAGGCGAGGTCATGAAGCGGCCGGAGTCCAGGACGACCACTCGGTCCTCTGGCAGTGCGCGATCCAGCGTCACCGCCACCATCCTGGGGTCGAGTTCCCCGGGCCCGCTTTCGTCCGGGCCTCCGACAGCGGCCGCGCCAGCCGAGCCAGGGCCTCCGGCGTGTCGAACCGCGGCTCCGCCGTGTCGAACCGCGGCTCCGCCGTCGAGTCCTCCGATTCCACGCGCTCGAGCAGCCGCTCGGCGGTCAGCCGCGCGTCCGCCGCCACGCCCATGCTCACCGCGAAGCTCGCGCCGAGCCGGCTACCGTCGCTGTCGATCTGAACCACCTCAGCGCCGGCAAACAGCGTGCGCTGAGCAGTCGTGAACGGGGTGAGGCTGGCACCGAAGGCCAGCACGAGGTCCACCTCCGCGAGAAGATCCGCCGCGGCATCGCTGGCGAAGCTCCCGACCACCCCGAGGTCCAGACGATGCCCGCGGAACAGGTCCTTGGCCAGCAGGGTCGTGCCCAGGAGCGCACCGATTCGCTCGGCCAGCCGCCCCAGCGCTGGGGCCGCCTCAGAGGAGGCGGCGCCTCGTCCGGCCAGAATCAACGGACGCCGGCTTTCAGCGATCATCTCGCTCAACCCGGCGATCGCCCCGTCGTCTGGCGGCTGCGGGGCGCTCGTGGCCACCGGTGCGGCGCGGACGGGCGTCTGCAGCGCAAGTTCAAAGCCAAACACATTCGCGGGGATGGCCAGGACCGCCGGCCGGCCGTGCTGAGCCGACTCCACGGCTTGCTCCAGGGCAACCAACGCCTCCTCCGGGGAGGCGGCGGCGAAGTGCGCCAACCCAAGCGCGCTGGAAATCGGCGCCTGGTCGATGTACTTGTAGTCGAACCGATGGTCCGCGCCGATGGGAGCGTCGCCGGTGATCAGAAGCAGCCGGCGGCCACCCTGCACCGCGGTTCGGCAGGCGGTGGCCGCGTTCATGAGCCCGGGCCCACGGGTGACCATGCACACCCCAAGGGCCTGGCTGGCCCACGAGTAGCCATCGGCCATCGCCACCGCCGCCGACTCGTGGCGAGCTCCGTGGTAGGCGATGCCCTGCTCGATGATCCCGACGGTCAGCGACGCCGTGTCCTCGCCCATGACGCCGAACACGTGCTGGACTCGGAGCCCGTCCAGGGCCCGGGACAAGGCGCGGTAGAGCGGAGCCGCGGCGGCGGTCACGGCACGGCTTGGACGGTCTCCGCGGAGCGCGCCGGCTCGGCGACCGCCAGTTCGCGAGCGATGATGTATCCGAACGTCATGGCCGCGCCAATCGTCGCTCCGGCACCGGGGTAGGAAACCGGCGGTCCGGCGTTGGAGCAGTTGCCGGCGGCGTAGAAGCCCGGGATCGGCCCGAACGGAGGTGCTGCGGACAGGACCTCGCCCGAGGCGTTGACGCGCAGGCCACCCTTCGTGGCCAGCGCCCCGGACATGACCTCGACCGCGTAGAACGGTGGCTTCTCGAGGGGGCCGAGCGAGGGATTGGGCGCGTGCTTGGGGTCACCCCAGGCGCGGTCCCAGCCGCTCTCGCCGCGCTGGAAGTCCACATCGCGGCCTTCCCGGGCAAAGCCGTTGAAGCGCTCGACCGTCTCGCTGAGCGCGGCAGGGTCGATGCCGAGCTTGTCGGCCAGCTCCTCGATCGAATCCGCGACGGTCAGCCAGGGTGGCGGATCGCCCTTGGGGACCTTGCCGCTGAAGAGGATGTACTTCTCGCGGGCTTGGGCATCGAACAGGAGCCAGGCGGGGAGGTTGCGCGGCCAGCCCCCCTCTTTGGTGCCGAACGCCTCGCACACATCGTGATAGTTGGAGGCCTCGTTGACGAACCGCCGGCCGGCGCGGTTGACGATGATCGAGTGCGGCATGATCCGGTCTTCGCGGCTGCCCTGCGGCTCCTCGCCGATGCGCAGCTTGGGCATCCACCAGGCGTCGAGCTGGGCGAGCTGAGCCCCGATCGCGGCGCCCATCAGATGGCCGTCTCCGGTGACGGTGTCGGGCTCGCAGGTGTGCTCGATCGGTCGGGTCAGCCACATCCGCGTGAGCTCGGGGTTCTTGCCGAACCCGCCCGTGGCCATCACCACGCCCCGCCGGGCCCGCACGAGCCAGGGGCTGCCGTCCCGCTCGGCCCGGACCCCGACTACCGCGCCGTCCTCGACGACCAGCTCCTGGGCCGGCGCGTTCACGGTAACCGACGCCCCCTGCTCCAGCGCGGCCTTGAGCAGGCGCGAGATCAGCGCGGTGCCCGATGCGAAGAACTCGATCCGGCCCTCGTCGCCCTGGGCTCGCTGGTGTGGCCGCGTACGGCCCTCCTGGCCGGGCGCCGGGGGAAGGGTGTGGAGTTGCTTGGCGTAGTAGTCGAGCTTGTCGATCAGCCACTCCGAGGCGGACCCGGTGCGTACGCGGTCGCCCCACTCGCCGAGCTCGGCCACCGTGAACTTCCCGGGGTCGAGCGTGCGCCCGCCGTGCTTGGCTCCGGGGAGCCAGGGGCGATAGTCGATCGTGCCCCCGACCGATGGCCAGGGGCGGAAGAAGATGCCGGCGCGCTCCTCCAGATACTCGACCGTAGGCGGACCATGCTCGACCAGCGCAACGAGAATGTCATCCTCGGCGTTCTCGCCCGTGCACGCGCGTAGGTAGCGCAGCGCTTCCTCGGGGGAGTCGTCGACGCCGACCTCCGAAGTGTGCCGGTTGGCTGGAAACCACGCGCCACCGCCGGACAGCGCCGTCGTGCCGCCGACCTGTCCGCCCTTCTCCAGCACCAGCACCGACAGTCCCTCGACCGCCGCCACCACCGCGCACGTCAGCCCGGCTGCCCCGGCCCCGGCGATCACGACGTCGAACTCCTCGTCCCAGCTCGGCGGCAGGTTCATGGTTCTATCGATCATCTAACTTCCTCCACGTCGTCGGGATGACATCAGGCTATCCCCACAGACCGTGCTGGTCAACCGATCGCTTGGTAGGCATGCCGGACGGACCCTGCGCTCACGAATTGCGTTGACCGTACTACCGACCATTTGGTAGCCTTGCCGCACGAGGCACCAAGGCTCGCGCGCGCCTTTGGCGGGCGGAGTAGCGTGGATGCCCGGAAAGCCCCGCAGCGGAGGAGAGGACCATGGCCGACACGGCAACAACGACTTTGATGCGCGACGTCACCGACGAGGAGGTCGCCTTCTATCAGGAAAACGGATGGGCCAAGCTGGAGCAGCTGATCCCCGAGGCCGTAGCGACGCAGATGCTCGACGCGGTGCGTGAGGCGATGGAGCAGTCCGAAGCCGAGCTTGGCGAGGGAGGCGTCTCCGCCGGCGGCCAGGTCCACGATCGCGTGTACTGGCGCGATTGGCATTTCCCGGGGCGCGACGACGGGATCGAGCCGTTCCGGTCGCTGGCCTACTCGCGGGAGATCGGGCACAACGCCCAGCGCTTTATCGGACGCGAAGTCCCGATCAACTACCACGCCGACATGATGGCGGTCAAGATGCCCACCGGCCACGCCGCCAGCGGGCCGACCGGGTTTCACCAGGATTGGGTGAACTTCCCGTTCGACCGCGTCGGCTTCCTGAGCTTCTGGATTGCTCTGTCCGACATTCCGCCCGAGCGCGGAGCGATGCGCTTTCTCTCCGGCTCACACAAGGCCGGTCCGCTCGGCAAGATGGGCCTCGTGGGCGGACCGCAGCCGACCGAGTACTACCCTGACCTGCTCGAGCGCTTCCCGCTGTCGCCGCCACTACATCTGCGTGCGGGCGATGCGACCGTCCACAACGGCATGGTCGTGCACGGTGCGCCGCCGAACTCCACCGACAAGCCCCGGTGGGCGGCAATCTTGTCCTACCATCCCGCGGACACCTGCTACACGGGCGCGCCGCACCACATCTTCAGCGCGGATCTGGGGCTCGAGGTAGGCAAGCCGATCAAGAACGATCTGTTCCGCGTCGTCTATCCCTGAGCCGCCCGGCCGCACCTAGCCGCCGACCCGTGCCGGGATGAGCATCGCGGAGGCACCGAGCTATCCGTCGCCGGAGCTCCTCGAGTGCCCGTACCCGTTCTTCGAGCAGGCCCGCGAGCACAGTCCGGTCTACCAGGACCCCGCTACGGGGATGTACCTGGTGTTCCGCCACGAAGACATCGCCTTCGCGCTCCAGAACGATCACATCTTCACCGCCGTTAACGGCTCGATCGGGTATCAAGGCGCGCTCATGATCTCGGCCACGCGCCCACCCGAGCACAAGCCGATCCGCGATCTCGCCTATCGCCCGTTCACGCCTGCTCGCCTGCGGTCTTACGAGCCGATGGTGAGCGCCTATACCGACGAGCTCATCGACCGCTTCATCGCCGCCGGTGAGGTCGAGCTCGTCGACCAGTTCGCCATCCCCCTCCCCGGCCTCGTCATCTGCCGGCTGATGGGCCTGCCCACCGCCGGAGACGAGTTCGAGACGATCCTCGACCGGATGTCAATGCGCAGCACGGACCACCGGCACCGTAGTCTGGTGACCACGGGCACCGCCGCCGCCGCGGGCCAGGCCATCGCCGGGGGGATTGAGGGGGTGCACGAGTACATGCGCGGCGAGCTGCTCGAGCGCCGGGCTCACCCGGGGGAGGATGTGCTCAGCGAGGTTGTCACCCGAGCCGACGGTCTCGAGCTGGAGCGGCTGGTCACGATCTGCACGGAGCTCCTGGCCGGCGGCCTGCTCACGACCGCGCAGATGATCGCCAACGGGATGATGTTGCTCCTGCATCATCCGGAGCAGATGGAGAAGGTCCTGGCCGAGCCGGCGCAGCGGATCCCGTGGCTGCTCGAGGAGACGCTGCGTCTGGAATCGCCGGTCCAGTCCCGCGAGCGGATCACTGCCAAGGACGTCGAGCTGAGCGGGGTGAGGATTCCGGCCGGCTCGCCGGTCTTGCTCGTGCACGCCTCGGGCAACCGCGATCCTCGGCGCTTCAGCGACGCCGAGCGGTTCGATCTGGACCGTCCGCGCAAACAGCTCAAACAGCACTTCGGGTTCGGGCTCGGCCGGCACTTCTGTCTGGGCGCTCCGCTGGCCCGGATGGAGGGCACGATCGCCTTTGCCCGCCTGTTCGACCGCCTGCGCAACATCGGCCTGGCCGAGGACAAGAACGATTTCTGCCACATCGACTTCACGCACTTCCGCGCCGTGCGACAACTACACATCGTCTTCGACCCGGCCTAGGCCAGAAGGAGATTCACCATGGCGAACGTCCTCGAGAGCACGGACGCGAGGCTCGCGCAGCTGCTTGATCACCAGGAGATCATGGACTGCCTGCATCGCTACACGCGCGGTGTCGACCGAGTGGACCCGGACCTGATCCGCTCGGCGTTCCACCCCGACGCGATCGATCACCACGGACCCGTGACCGGCACGGTGGAGGACTTCCTCGCCTACTGGCTGCCCTTGCAGCCGCCGCGCGAGGTCAGCATGCACTACGTCGCGAACACGACGATCGATCTCGACGGCGACGTTGCCCACGTGGAGACCTACTTCACCTATTACCACAAGGCGTTCGGTGCCCCCGAGATGACTCTCTCAGGCGGTCGCTATGCGGATCGGTTCGAACGCCGCGACGTGGGGTGGCGGATCGCCCTGCGCGTGGTTATCAAGGAATGGTCGATGGTGGCCGACGGAACGCGCACGGGCTCATACCTTGCCGCCGAAGTGCCACCGCGAGCTCGCCGGGACGCGACGGATCCCACCTACATGCGCCCGTTGCTTGGGCCGCCCGATCAGTAGGAACGCGGCAGGCCCAGCGAGTGCTGGGCGATGTGGTTGAAGATCATCTCGCGGCTGACCGGGGCGGTGCGCTGCAGGCGCGCGGCGCCCCACAGCGTGGCGAGGCCATAGTCGGTGGCGAGGCCGTTCCCGCCATGGGTCTGGATCGCCTGGTCGAGTGCGGCCAGGCAGGCCTCGGCGGCGGCGTACTTGGCCATGTTCGCCGCTTCGCCGGCCTCGAGCCCGTGGTCGTGTAGCCACGCCGCCTTCTGCTGCATCATGAGCGCGCCAGCTCCACCTCGATCTTGCAGCGGGCGAGCGGGTGGGCGACGCCCTGATGCGCGCCGATCGGGACTCCCCAGACCTGGCGATCGCGGGCGTACGCGGCGGCCTTCTCGAGCGCGTAGAGCGCGATCCCGCTCTCGAGCGCGGCGGCCAGGATCCGCTCGGGATTGAGGCCTGAGAACAGCTGGGCCAGCCCCTCGCCCTCCGCGCCGACCAATGCGTCCTCAGGTACCCGCACGTCGTCGAAGAACAGCGAGAACTGCTTCTCGGGCGCGGTCATCTCGATCTCGATCGGCTGGCGCTCAAAGCCGTCCGAGCGAGGATCGACCAGAAACAGCGACAGCTGCCCGCGGCCCGTGGACCGGTCGGCGCCCGTGCGGGCGACGACGACGACCCGGTCCGCTTCGTCGACCGCCGAGGCGAACACCTTGGAGCCCCGGAGGCGGTAGGCGTCGCCGTCGCGCGTGGCCGTGGTGGCGATGCGGTGGGTGTTGGTGCCGGCATCGGGCTCGGTCACCGAGAAGGCCATCTTGGCCTCGCCGGAAGCGAGGCGCGGCAGCCATTCGAGCTTCTGCGCCGGGCTGCCGTGACGAACCAGGAGCTCGACGCAGATCGCGCTGGAGACGATAAGCATGAACGAGGGAGTCCCCGCGGCGGCCAGCTCCTCGCACACCATGGCGAGCTCTGTCACGCCCGCGCCTGCGCCGCCGTACTCCTCGGGGATGTTCACGCCGAGGTAGCCATAACGACCCAGCTCGAGCCAGAGCTCGTCCGCCTTGCGATCACTGCGCGACACCTCGAGGTAGTAACGGTGACCGAAGCGGCGCGCGAGGCTTCGCACCGCCTCGCGGAGCATCCGCTGCTCGTCGGACTCGATGAAGCTCACGCCGCGTCCACCGCCCAGCGAGCGAGCGACGCGCCACCGTCGAGCGGCAGCACCGCGCCCGTCACGTACGCGCCGGCGCGTGAGCTGAGGAACACGAGCGCGCCGGCGATGTCCTGTGCGTCGGCGATCCGGCCCAGCGGCGTGCCGGCGACGATCTCCGCCTCGGCCTGCTCGAGCAGCTGCGCAGTCATCTTCGTGCGCACAGGTCCCGGGGCGAGTGCGTTGACCGTGATGCCGACGGAACCCAGGCGGCAGGCCAGAACTCGCGTCAACTGGTGCAGTGCGGCCTTGCTCGGCGGGTAGGCCCAATTGTCGAACGGCCCCACGGCATGGCCGTCGATCGATCCAATGTTGACGATCCGAGCCGGCGGGTGCACCCGCGCGGCCGCCTCGAGCAGCGGCAGGAGGGCTTGGACGAGCTGGAAGGGAACGGCCACGTTGAGCTGAAGGACCTTGGACCAGGCCGACGCCGGATAGTCCGCGAAGCTCGCGCCCCAGGTAACTCCGGCGTTGTTGACGAGGATGTCGAGCCGCCCCACGGACCGGCCGACCGCGGCGGCGAGCGCGCCGACGCCGTCCGGGTCGGCCAGATCCGCGACCACGACTTCGGCGGGCCCATGCGCGCTCAGCCGCTCCGTCGCCTGCGGCACCTCCTCGGCCCGCCGCGTGGTGGCGATGAGCGAGGCGCCGTGGTCGAGCAGCGCCTGTGAGCAGAGCAGGCCGAGCCCGTGCACCCCGCCGGTGACCACTGCCGTCTTTCCGGCGAGGCTGAACAGATCGTTCACGTACGCGAAGTCAAGCATCTAAGGGGTATCCAGTTCAAGCAACCGCTTGGTAAGATTGCAGCCTGAACGAGTACGCCGACAGCACCGAGACGGGGCGTACGGCGCTTGTGACGGGAGCCGCCGGTGGTCTCGGACGTGCCTGCTGTGGTGCGCTGTGCGGGCGGGGAACGCACGTAATCGTCGCCGACCTCGATTCCGCCGGCGCGGAGCGCTTGGCCGGTGAGCTCGGCACGAGCGGGTCCTCGGCGGAGGCGGCGACGCTCGACGTAACAGATCGCTCGGCGGTCGAGCGGCTGGTAGCCGGGCTCGACCGGCTGGACATACTGGTCAACCTGGCCGGCGTGATCCGGAACGCCCCGCTGGTCCGGATCGACGACGGCGACTTCGACCTCACCATGTCGAGCCACGTGAAGGGCACGCTGAACACAATGCGAGCGGTCGCTCCGAAGATGCGGGAGCACGGCTACGGGCGGATCGTCAACATCAGCTCGATCGCCTTCCGAGGTACGCTCGCCGGGGGTGCGTACGGAGCGGCCAAGGGGGCGATCGAGGGTCTGACTCACTCGGCTGCGCTCGAGTTGGCGCGGCACGGCGTCACCGTCAACTGTGTCGCACCTGGGCTCATCTCCGCCGGGATGTTCATGACGACGCCGCCCAAGTATCAAGCGGAGCTCGTCAGCCGGGTGCCGATGCAGCGTCTGGGGGAGCCGGATGAGGTCGCCGCGTGCGTGGCGTTCCTGGCCTCTTCAGAGGCGAGTTACGTCACGGGCCAGACGCTGCTCGTCTGCGGGGGGCTGTCGGTTGGCTTTTGAGGTCCGGACCGACCGCCTGGGGGCCGTCGCGGTGATCACGATCGAGAATCCCCCGGTCAACGCCCTTCATCCGGACGTAGCCGCAGCCCTCGAGGAGCGCTTGGGCGAGCTCGCAGACGACATCTCCATACGCTGCGTCATCCTGACTGGCGGCGGACGGCACTTCATGGCGGGCGGGGATATCGCCCACTTCCCGTCGCTCGATCGCGACCGGGCCGAGCGCTACGTCCTCGGTGTCCAGCGCATGCAGGACGCGATCGGGACGCTCCCGCAGCCGGTGATCGCCGCCGTGGCCGGCGCCGCGGTGGGCGGCGGCTGCGAGCTGGCGATGGCATGCGACATCAGGGTGGCCGACGAGGGCGCCACGTTCGGTCAACCGGAGGTCACGCTCGGGATCATCCCGGGCGCCGGCGGCACGCAGAACCTGCCGCGGCTCGTCCCCGTCGGCGCGGCCAAGCGGATGCTGTTCACGGGCGAGCGCATCGGCGCCGCCGACGCGCTCGCGCTCGGGCTGGTCGACGAGGTCGTGCCCGTCGGCACCGCGCTCGAGCGAGCGCAGGCTCTGGCCGATCGGATCGCCCGGAACGCACCGCTGGCCGTTACGGCGGCCAAGCGGGCTGTGAATCTGGGCCTGCAGATGAGCGCCCTCGATGGGCATCGGCTCGAGGCTACGCTGTTCGCCTCGCTGGTCGAGACTTCCGACTTCAGGGAGGGCGTGAGCGCCTTCTTCGAGAAGCGTCCGCCGCAGTTCAACCGCAAGTGAGGGATCGAAATGAAGATCGGCGTCGTCCACGTGACCACTGAGGCGGCCTCCGGGCCCTATACGGAGATGATCACGGCAAACCTCGAGCGGGCGAAAAGTGAGGGCACCGAGATCCTGCACCGCTACGTTGGTCACGTGCGCCGGGCCAGCGACACGGCGATCGCCTATCCGACGCTCCTGAACAAGGTGGACGTGGCCGGCGAGATGGTCCGGCTCGAATCGGACGGGGCGGACGCGGTCATGGTCGCCTGCTCCGGGGACACGGCGGTGTCCGAGGCGCGCAGTCTGCTGAGCATCCCGGTCGTCGGGCCAATGGAGGCAGCGATGATGCTCGCGTGCTCGTACGGCTGGCGCTTCGGCATCCTCACGGTCGAGGACCGCGAATGGGCCTCATGGATGGACCAGGTGGTCCACATCAACGGCCTCGATGCCCGCTACGTGGGGCTTCGGCGGCTCCACACTCCGACCCCGGTTGTGTTCACCGACGGCTTTCGCGACCCGGCGTTGGTGCTCGACGACATGCGCGCCCGAGCCCAGGAACTGGTGCTCAACGGCGCCGACGCGATCGTGCTCGGCAGCGCCGGACTCAGCACGTTCGCCTCACGTGCCGGCTTCTCGAAGCTCGAGGACCCCGAGGTGCCCGTGTTCGACGTGATCTCCGTAGGCCTCAAATTCGCCGAGCTCCGGGCCCAGCTCCAGCAGCAGCTCGGCGTGCCCCCGGTCAGCCGGGCGGGCTGGCATGCGCAATTCGATCGGCAGAATCGCGAACGGGTAAACCGGTTGTTCGGTTGGGTCGATGAACCGGCCTCGGTGAGTTAGGCTCGGTTGAGAATGACTAAATGTCGTCGAGCCCTGACGTGTCTTGGCACGCCAGTCAGCGGCGGCGGGAGGGAGTGGATGAGATGACCACCGTGCAGGTTTCCACCGGTGCCGATTCCCGCGAGGCGTCGCAGGCTACGTGGATCATCGACTGCGACGTGCACAACGCGCTCCGCGCGCACGACGACCTCAAGCCATATCTGGCCAAGCGATGGCACGTCGACTACGACCACAAATCGCACATCGGCAGCCACGGCGGGCTCACGGTGGGCGCGCGCCCCTCGCGCGACATCTTCCGGCAGGATGCCTTCCCGGCGCGGGGTGTTCCGGGGAGCGACCTCGACCTGATGCGCGACCAGTTCCTGGATCCGTTCAAGGTCTCTCAGGCCGTGCTTAGCCCTCTTGAGGTGCTGACGCTGCCGACCTACGGAGAGGCCGCCGCGGCATTCATGGACGCGCTGAATCAGTGGATGGTCGACGAGTGGCTCGATCGCGATGATCGGCTTTATGGGGCGATCTCGGTCCCGGTCGAGGACGGGACCGCCGCGGCGGATGTGATTGCGCGTGCCGCCGAGCGCTCGTCGCGCTTCGTGGCGGTGCTCGTGACCATGGTGACCCGCGAAGGATTCGGACACCCGAAGTACTGGCCGATCTATGAGGCCGCCTGCGACCGCGGCCTCCCAGTGATCGCGCACGTCGGCGGGTTCTCCGGAACGCATATGAGTAACGGCTGGCCGACCTATTTCGTCGAGAATCACTCCGGCTGGACGCAGCCGTACGCCGCGCAGATCGTGAGCTTGGTCCACAGCGGGATGTTCGACCGCTTCCCGAAGCTTCAGGTGGTGCTCGAGGAAGGCGGAATCGGCTGGATGCCGTCCCTGATGTGGCGGCTGGACCGAACTTGGAAGGCGATGCGCGAACACACGCCACACCTCAAGCGGCCCCCATCGGAGGTGATCCGCGAGCACGTCTGGTTCACCACCCAGCCGCTCGATGCGCCGGAAAAGCCGGAGTACCTCGGACAGACGCTCGAGCAGATGGACATGTCCGAGCGGATCATGTTCGCCTCCGACTATCCGCACTGGGACTTCGACGACCCCAATCGGGTCCTTCCCAAGTCGCTGGGAGACGAACTGCGCGATCAGATCCTCCGCACGAATGCCCAGCGGCTGTACGGCTTCGCCGGGGGCGTGGCGTGACCGGCGAGCCGGTGATCGACTGCGACGTGCACTGCTCTGTGCCCTCGGCTGAGGCGCTTTACCCATATCTCCCACCCCAATGGGTGGAGTACGTCGCCGCCGGCTTCTTGCGCCAATCCGCGCTCGGCAGCACCTATCCGGCCTGGTCCCCCGTGGTGGGGCCGCCGGCCAAGGAACTCACGCTGGAACGACTGCAGGATACGGTCCTGGGCAGAGCCGATCTCGCCATCCTGCACTGCTACTGGGGGGTCGAGAGCTTCACGCATCCTTATCTGGCTGCTGCGCTGGCGACGGCCATCAATCGCTGGATCGCGGAGGAATGGCTGGATCGCGACGACCGGTTGCTGGGCTCCGCGGTGATCACCCCGCAGCACCAAGAGGCGGCACTGGCCGAGATTGAGCGGATCGCCGCCGACAAGCGGTTCGTGCAGATCCTCGTTCCGGCACGCTCGGTCTCGCAATATGGCAACCAGCGATACTGGCCGCTCTGGGAGGCCGCCGGCCGTCACGGGCTGCGGATAGCGATCACCTACGGCGGTGGAACCGGCACTCCGCCCACGCCGCTGGGATGGCTCTCCAGCTACTGGGAGGAGTACACGACGGCCACGCTCAACTTCCAATCGCAGGTGATCAGCCTCGCCGTGTCCGGCCTGTTCGATCGCAGTCCAGAGCTGCGGTTCGTGATGGCCGAGTCGGGGTGGACGTGGCTGCCGGCATGGCTGTGGCGGATGGACCAGGAGTGGAAAGCCGTCCATCGAGAGGTTCCCTGGATGGACGGCCCCCCGTCGAGCTACGTGCGGCGGTTCATGCGCTTCTGCACTCAGCCGATCGACATGCCGGCCCGTGCACACCAGCTGGCCGACATCTACGCGCAGATGGGCTCAGAGGAGATCCTCATGTATCGGCAGCGATTATCCACACGCCTATGACGAGGGCGTCGAACCGCTGCTCGAGCAGCTGACGCCCGGACAGCGCCGGCGGGTGCTATGGGATAACGCCGCCGAGCTGTACGCGCTCAAGCAGACCGCAACCGTTCCGGCCTAAAGAGGTACAAGCTATGCCCGACAGCAAACCTAATGACGCCACAGGGCAGCCGGTTGGCGTGATCGGCCTGGGCGCGATCGGAGGGCCGGTTGCGCGAACGCTGAAGCGCGGCGGTTGGGAGGTGTTCGGATACGACGTCCGCGACAGCGCCTTCGAGGAGTATCCGGAAGCGTCCCGCAGCAATGGGGTCCGTGACCTCGCGGAGGCGTGCGGGACCGTGTTGATCGCCGTATACGACGACGAGCAGCTGCGCGAGGTGCTCGATGGTGTGGACGGGATCCTCGCGGCCGACTCCCCACCGGCCACGGTATGCGTGCTCAGCACGATCACGGTCGAGACACTGCGCGGGGCAGCGCAGTCCGCGGCAGCGCGGCAGGTCGAGCTCCTCGATTGTGGGGTGACCGGAGGCACCGGGTTGCGGACCATGGGCAAGATCGTCGTCTTCGCCGGCGGATCTCCCCAAGCTCTCGAAGCCGCCCGCCCGGTGCTGGAGACTTTTGCCGATCCCCTGTTGCACATGGGCTCGCTCGGCGCCGGGATGACGGCCAAGCTCGCGCGCAACCTCATGCACTACAGCGGCTGGTATGCCGCGTGGGAGGCGGCGCGGATTGCGGCCGCCGCCGGCGTCGACATCGACAAGCTGATCGAGGGACATCAGATCAGCAACGAGCGTTCCAATGGCGCTGGACTCAGCCTCCTCATCCGCGGCATCAGGCCGGACGTACCCGTGTCGGCGGTTCGCCGCCGGTGAGCGAGCGAGAGGCATCCGCCAACTTTGCCCGCAAGGACCTCGGTTATGTCCTGGACCTGGCCCGTGAACTGGGGATCTCGCTCCCTGGCGCCGAGCTCGTACGCGAGCGGGCGGATCTGATGGTCGGGCTGGCCGAAGAAGAGGCCGAGGTGACCTCCGGCGGGGCCTGAGGAATTACCCGCTGGTCACTTGTCCGTTGACCACCGGCCCGGCGGGCAGGATCTCGTAGTCCTTCGGTGAGGCCTGTTGGTTCTCGTGATCGGATGCGGTGTAGCCGAGGGCGAGCGAGTAGGTCCGGTTCGGGTCGGTCGGGGGGATCTTCAGCATCGCCGCACTCAGCGAGGCCGCATCGAGCTTCCCGCCGGCGGCTGTCACCGCGGCGTTCAGGTCGACGATCGAGTCCCAGCCCACCGACGTCACATCCAGCGGCGTGGCAGTCACGTCACCGTAGGGCTTGGCGTACTGGAGCATGTCCTTGATTCCCGGGACCGAATCCTTGGGGTCCTCCTCGTAGTACACGGTCTCGGTCACGTTCCCCAGGTCGGCCTTGGGGACCAGCTTTGTCAGGTCCAGCGAGCTGGCCGCGATGTCGAACGTCACCGGGATGTTCCAGTTCAGCTTCGCCCGCGCCACCAAGGTGTATCCGGCCGGCGCGCCGAGGCCCTCCATGAAGACCGCCTGCGGGTTGGTGCCCCTCAGCTGCTGCATCTGCGGGGTGAGGTCGAGCGATGTGGCCGGGAATGTGACGACGCTGTGAGCGATGCCGACCTGATTCAGGGCCTTGATGAAGTACGGTGTCTCGGCCTCCGAGAGGGTGTCGGTCTCCTGCAGCAATCCCACCTTCTTGATTCCGTGCTGCTTGTAGTACTGAGCCAGGGTAAGCATCGGCTCGATCGTCGGATCCGCCATATCGAACTCGGTCGGGCATGCCGTCTGCGCATTCTGGGCGCACTGGTTGTTGCCGTCGTTCTCGGCGATGGTGAACACCTTGCGCTTGGCGATCACTGGGATGAGAGCTCCGACGGTGGCGCCTACCGATCCGCCCCAGATCATCGTCGGTGGCGGGCCCGACCCGACCTCCTTGACGAAGTCGGAGACTGAGAGCGTGGGGTCGCCGTTGTCGCTGATGTGGCTGACGATCACCTTGTGGCCGTCGATCCCGCCGTGCGCGTTGTAGTAGGCGGCGCCGGCTTCGGTGCCGGCGAGCTGGATGACGCCGTAGACCTTGAGCGGCCCGGTGGTGTCACCGATCCAGAGAACTCGGATCGGCGTCGCCGAGGCGGCGTTTGACGTGCTAGCGCCGCTGGTCTTACTCGAGCTGCTGCTACTTGAGCTGCCGCAGCCAGCGGTGATGCCGACAATCGCAACCGCGGCCGATGCAACCGCCACCCATTGCTTCAGCATGTCCCCTCCTCAGGGTCGGCGCCGTGTTCTCGTCCCCGGGATCCCAGGAGGGGTGGACTCTACCAAATGTATGTTCTAACTCTGTGTGTTTTCGATAGCTTCTTCTTCCGGCTGAGACGGACAGAGAGACGATGATCGGTTCGACGCGATGAAGTTCCGGGTCGGGATGCCGGGCATGAGCCTGTACCCGGGGACCGGTCGGCACTGGTGGGAGCACATCACCCCGACGCAGGTCCAGGAGATCGCGCGGGAGATCGACCGGCTGGGCTACGACTACGTATCCGTCTCCGAGCATCTGATCATGGATCGTCACTCGGTGCGGGAACTGGGGCCGCGCTGGTCGCACTCGCTCGCCGCATCCTCGCTCCTGGTGGGGGCGACTCAGCGCATCGTGGTCGTGCCGTTGATCGTCGTCCCGTATCACCACCCGGTCGCGCTGGCCAAGTCCCTGTCGACGCTCGACTTCCTTTCCGGCGGCCGTGTCATCCCGCTTTGCCTGGTCGGCTACAACCAGCACGAGTTCTCGATCATGAACGTCGCCTACGCCGATCGCGGGGCGATCATGGATGAGTGGGTCGCGGCGATGATCGAGCTGTGGGGGTCTGACGATCCGGTCTTTGAGGGCCGCTGGGTCCGGTTCGCTGACATCGTGTTCGAGCCGCGTCCGGCGCGCCAGCCGATGACGATGTGGTTCGGAGGGCGCACGTTGGTCGCGATGCGCCGGATCGGACGCGTCGGCGATGGGTGGGTTGCCCAGTCCACCGTCCCGCGGTCGCGGCTGACGCAGTTCGTGACTACGATTCGGGAGCAGCCCGAGTTCCAGGCCCGTCCGCGGCCGCTCGACATCTCGCTCGAGCTGTTCGAGGGAAACCGTGACCCGGTCACCCATCGGATCATCGAGCAGGCTCAGATCAGTTTCGAGCCGGAGGAGATCCTCGCCGAGATGCAGAGGGCGGCCGATCTGGGGGCGACCGTGGTGACGGTCAATGACCTACTCGGCACGGGGAAATACCAGAACGATCGCCCGGATGCGCCCAAGCCGACGGTTAGCGCGGCGGACTACCTCGAGCGTCTCCACTGGTTCGCCGAGGAGATCATGCCGGCGGCCCGCGCCATCACCGCGGCCTGACCGGAGGAACATCAACCAAACGATTGACCGGTTGTTCGCTCAGGTTGTAGCTTGTGTGCGGAGCCCCGTGACCCCTCGAGCGGGGCGTTCAGAGAGGAGACCCACGTGCAGGTGGTCACGCCAGATGAGATCCAGGGCCGAGAGAAGGAGCAGTTCCATACGGAAGATGGCCTGAGCGAGGTCACGCATTACTTCGGCGGGCGCGGCCCGGACAACGAGGATGCGTCGGCCTTCCTGGTCGAGTACCGACCCCTGCCGGGACAGGCGATCCGCCCGCACTTTCACAAGGTGGCCCAGTTCCAGGTCGTCATCGGCGGCGACGGGCGTATCGGAAAGGTCCCGGTACGGCCCATCTCGTTCCAGTACGCCGATCCGTCGACACCCTACGGCCCGATTAAGCCGGCCGACGAGGAGCGCGGGATCGACTTCCTCACCCTGCGTCCGGTCGCCCGTAATGGCCTGTGGTGGATGCCCGGCAACAACCACGAGCTGGAGGGCAAGCTGCGCCGCAACCGGGCCACCACCGTCGACCCCGCCGCGCCGCTCCCCACCGCGGGGGTAGAGCGTCGGCAGATGATCGAGTCGGATGACGACGGACTCGACGGCTACCTGGTCCGCCTGGCCCCGGGGGCAACCGAAACGGTCTCGGTTCCGGAGAACTCGTGGGGCCAGTACCACTTGGTCACGCGCGGCACCGTCGCGGAGCCGGAGGGGCGTGAGCTGGAGCGCTTGTCCCTGCTCTACGCCGAGCGAGGCGAGAGCGTCACACTTCACCGCCGGCCCCGAAGGCGGCGAGGTGCTCGTCATGCAGTTCCCGTCCGGGATCGAGCCCGCCGAAGAGCCAGGCGGCTGATCTCCCGGAGCGTCGCCCCGCGAGTCCCCATAACGCGCCGGCCGTCTAGTGGGAGCGACGTGAGTCACTGGGTCGCGGATTCTGCCAGCGACCGGTGCATCCCTCTCGGCTGGGAGTGGCGTCGTGAGACGGCGTGAGCGGCGGGGCGTTTAAGGCCCGCCGCTCACCTGCTCACCGCTCCGGGTGATACACCCGCTTACTGCTGCTTGTAATACACCTGTCCCTGCTTGATCGGGCCGATCGGCACGACCTCGTAGGCGTCCTGCCCCTTGGGGGAGATGTTCTCGTGAACGCTGGGGGTGAACTGAACCCCTGGCGCCGTCATGTTCAGCGGGTCGCTCTGGGCCTGAGGCGAGAGGTTGTTGAGCGCGCTGACCAGCGCGTCGGTGTCGATCGAGCCGGCCTGCTTCGCCGCGTCATGCACGGTGACCAGGTCCTGCCACTCGAACGAGGCAATGATGATCGGCTGCGAGTCGACGCCGGTGCCGCCGTACTGGATCAGCAGGGTCCGTCCCGGCATCGTCACGTATGGATCACTCGATTTGGCGATGCCCTCGTAGGCGTTCTTCAGCTGCGCGGGCGTCGCGAGCTTGGTCAGATCCAGGGCCGCCGCGCCGTAGTCGAACACGAACGGGATCTTGTTGACCAGGCCGAGCTGCTGGCGCCCGAGCGCCTCATACCCCGCCGGTGCCCCGAGCGCCTCGGCGTATACCGCCTGCACGCCGTCCCCCTGCAACTGCGAGATCTGGGGCTTGACGTCGACCGCCGTGGGAGCGAAGGTCGCCACGCTGGATTGGATCCCGTCGGATTTGAGGTTGGCCTGGACGATGGGCGTTTCGCTCTCGGAGAAGGCGTCCTCCTCCTGCAGGATCCCGACCTTCGTGTAGTGGCGCGCCTTGAACCAAGCGGCGATCGGGGCCTGTTGGTTGTAGCTGACCGGCCCGGGCGTGAACGCGGTCGGGCACGTCACCTGCGCGTCCTTCTCGCAGACTGCGCCACCGTCGTCGACCGCCACGTCGAGCAAGTGAGCCCGCTTGACCGCCGGAATCAGGCCTCCGGAATCGATCCCGGACGTGCCGGCGAACACCATGTCCGGCTTCGGATGGCCGGTGAGATAGTTCTCGAAGACCGACACCGCGGTCGTCTCGTCGCCGTTGTCATTGAGCACGGTGATCGAGACCGGATGACCAAGGATCCCGCCATGCTGGTTCCAATACGCGGCAGATGCCTTCATCGCGGCTTCGTCCACCACCCCGATCGCCTTGGTCGGGCCCGTGGTGTCGATCACCATCAGCACCGTGAACGGGGACTTACTCGACGTCGACGCCGACGTCGCGCCCGACCCCCCGCTTGAGCTCGACGACGCCGTGCTCGAGCTCGATGAACTCGAGCCGCACGCACTCAGTGCGAGCGCAATCGTCGGGACCACCAGCGACGCAAGCATGGCCTTGCGGGCTCGCTTCGAACCTCGCATCTCCTTCTCCTCCTTTAAGGCTTGAACCCTCTACGGCGCGCATCGGCGCGCCTGAACTACCAACCAGAAGTTTGGTGAGCGTAACCGATCATCCTAGGCCCAGTCAAGCCTTCTTAGCCACTTCCTAAACGCGTCCCGTCAACCGCCAAACTGTCCGTCTGTCTTCGTCAATGGCCAGAGGTTCAGATGGAGTTGTCGACGGCGCCGGTCGGTGTTACGGTGCCTGCCATGGAGCCTGCCTCCCGGCGCGTGAACGGTGTCTCCGCGGGTTGCGGAAGTGATGATCCGTTTGTCCGCACGCGCGAGCGGGCCAGGGGAATCGCGGCGCACAGGCCGGACGTCGCCGCCGCGCTCGATTCCGTGCGATCAGCGCTGAGCTCATCGGGGAGCCTGCCCCCCCGGCTGGTGGAGCTGATGCGTCTGCGTGTCGCCTACCACAATCAGTGTCGCTCCTGCATGGCTGTGCGCTACCAACCGGAGCTTGTCGATGAGGGGCTGGTGTGCTCGCTCGAGCGCCCGCAGGACGCGCCGGACCTGGCTGCGTCCGAGCGGCTGGCGCTCGAGTACGCCGACCGCTTCGCCTGCGATCATCTCTCGATCGACGAGACGATGTACGAACGTCTCCGGGAGCACTTCGACGAGGGGGAAATCGTCGAACTCGGCACCCGCTGCGCCGTGTTCGTCGGCTTCGGTCGGCTGGCCGCCACCTGGCACATGGTGGAGGACCTTCCGGAGAGCTTCCGAGCGGATGGTGCCGTCGCGCCGTGGGGCCACGAGAGCGTCCTGGCTGCGCCGACTTCGACGTAGCGCCCGGTCCCGGAAGCCCCCTAGTCCGGGCGCGGCATGCGTTGGAACAACCAATCGACCGGTAGACAAGTCGAACGCGTGGCGCTACTCTCACGCCGTCAGTCAAGCAAGAGGAGAGTCATGGCGACCAAGGTCGAGCAAACGATTTCAGGACAGATTCGCGACGTCACCGACGTTGAGGTCCGTCAGTACCGAGAGCAGGGATGGGTCGAGCTCAAGCGCCTGGTCGACCCGGAGCTCGCCGGCGAGCTTCTCTCACATATAAAGCGGCAGACAGGACTCGATTACGACGAGCTGCCCCAGGATCACCCGGATGCCAACGCCGTGGTCGAGCGCATTCGCGAAGCCGACAGTGGGATCTTTCAGATGCTGCGCATGAAGGACGACTTCGTGTACGAGCTGATGGCCTCACCCCGTCTGGGCGAGGCCGCCGCGCGGCTGACCGGGCTTCGCCCGATGCGTCTCTTCACTGATGGTGCGATCTGCAAGATGCCGGCATGGACGGAGGGACTGGGCGGCCTGATGAACGGCCCGACGCCGTGGCACCAGGACCTGCCACCGATGCCGATGGACCGTCCCGGTGGCATCCAGTTCTGGATGGCCCTGTGCGAGATCACGCCCGACATGGGCTCGATGCAGCACCTCACGGGCTCGCATCGGGAACCGCCGATCGGCAATGTGCAGTACACCCGGGACCAGACGCTCGAGACCGAGCGACCGGACCTGCTTGAGAAGTACGAGGTGGCCCCACCGCACCACTTCCAGGCGGGAGACGTGCTGGCGCACCACGCCCTCACGCTTCACTACGCGCAGGAGAACAAGACCGACAAGCTCCGCTGGGTCTACACGAGCTACCGGATCCCGGCCCGGGCCCTGTACAACGGGATCCCCAACCCGCGTATGGACAAGTTCGGCTTCCAGGTCTGGAAGCCGCACGAGCACCCGAAGTTCCCGATCGTCGCCGAATAGCGCGAGGCTGGGCCTGGACGGCGCCAGGGCTGGGCTACTAGGCTCACGTTGCCAGTCTCCGCCGCACCGGGGTCCCTGCGCCCCATCCCGGTGGGATGCTGATGACGCCATCCTCGAGCGCGGTCACCGATCGCTGGCTGCAGTAGGCCATCGCCACCTCGAGCTCCGAGCGCAGGATCTCGAGCACGCGCGCGACGCCGTCCGAGCCGCCCGTCGCCAGCCCCCAGAACAGGGGCCGGCCGATCCCCACGGCGCGCGCCCCCAGGGCAAGCGCCTTGAGCACGTCGCTGCCCCGCCGGATGCCGGAGTCGAGGTACACCTCGGCGCGGCCCGAGACGGCGTCGACGATCTCTGGGAGCACCTCGATCGTGCTCGCGGTCGTGTCGATCAGCCGGCCGCCGTGATTGGAGACGAGGATGCCGTCGGCCCCCAGCTCGACGGCCCGAGAAGCGTCCTCCCGCGTCATGATCCCCTTCGGCACCACCGGAAGCGCGGTCAGCGCTCGTAGCCACTCCAGATCCTTCCAGGTGAACGCGTGGCCGGTCGGCCAGGCAGTCGAGAAGCTCTCGTCGTGCAGGGCGTAGCGAACCGAATCGTACGGAGGCAGGAACCAGTTCCGGCGATCGCGCTCCTTCGGGTTTTGCAGCGGAACATCGACGGTGGGACACACCGCCGTGTAGCCGTCCTGTTCGGCCAGCGAGACCCAAGCCGCGGTGGTGTCCCGGTCACGGTGGTAGATCTGGAGCCACAGCGGACCTAAGGCCAGGGCGCCAAGCTCGGCGATGCGCGAACCGTCGCCGGCCGGAACGATGGCCAGCGTCCCCGCCCGCGCTGCGCCGCGATGGGTGGCCAGCTCGCCGTCGGGGTGAACAGCACGCTGAAACGCCGCTGGCGAGACGAACACCGGGAGACTGATTTCCTGCTCGAGAACCGTCGTACTCAGCACACGCTGCTCGACCTCGCCCAGAAACCGTGGACGGAGCAGAAGCTCGCGTAGCGCGGTGCAGTTGCGGGCGAGCGTGACCTCGTCGGCCGCGCCGCCCGCGATGTAATCCCAGATGTGTCTCGGCAGCTGACGCTCCGCCGCCGCCTCGAGGTCGCTCAGGTTGATGAACTGCTCGAGCACGCCGGCCTGCGGTGGTTCAGCGTTTCACCAGGGAGTGGACCTGCCCGTTGACCACCGGCCCCGCCGGCACGATCTCGAAGTCGTCCGCGGCGCCAAGCACGTTCTCGTGGTCCGACGTCGAGAAGCCCAGCCTGCGCGAGAACGTCCGCAGCGGATCGGTCGGGGTGATGCGGAGCATCGCGGCGTCGAGCGCGATCACGCTCAGGTTGTTCCCATCCTCCTTGACCGCGTCGTTCAGGGCCACCAGCGCGTCCCAGCCGACGCTCATGGTGTCAAGCGCCGCGGGGCCGACGGTTCCGTAGGGCTTGGTCCACTTGAGCATCGCCGGTATGCCCGGGCTGGGGTCAGACGGGTCCTGCTCGTAGAAGATGTCCTCGTACGCGTTAGCGATATCCGCGGGTGGGACCAGCTTCGTCAGGTCGAGTGAGCTTGCCGCGATGTCGAAGCTCATCGGGACGTTCCAGCCGAGCTTGGCCCGCGCCTCGAGCGCATAGCCGGCGGGTGCTCCGAGCGCCTCCATGAACACGGCGTCGACCCCGTCGGACTTGAGCTCCGACATCTGCGGCGTGAGGTCGACGGCCGTGGCAGGGAAGGTCGCGATCGAATGCGCGATGCCAGCCTGCGAGACGGCTTGGACGAAGTCCGGGGTCTCGGCCTCGCTCAACGTGTCGGTCTCCTGCAGCAGCCCGACCTTCTTGAAGCCTTTTTGCTTGAGCCAAGCGGCCAGGGTGAGCATCGGATCGATGCTGGGATCGCCGAGCGTCCACTCGGTCGGGCAGGTCACCGAGGCGTTCGTCATGCACTGATGGTTGCCGTCGTTCTCGGCGATCGTGAACACGCGACGCTTGGCGATCAACGGGATCGTCCCGGCGATGTCACCGGCGACCGAGCCACCCCAGATCATCGTTGGAGGGGAAGAGCCCAGTTGCTGCAGAAGCTCTGAGACGGCCGTGCTCGGATCGCTGTTATCGCTCACGTGCGTCACGACTACCTTGTGACCGTCGATGCCCCCGTTCGCGTTGTAGTAGGCGGCGGCTCCCTCAAGCCCGGTAAGTTGAACCTGACCGAACACCTTGGCCGGACCGGTCAAGTCGCCCAGCCACAGGACCCTGATTGGCGTCCCCGACGCGGATTTGGTGGTGCTGCTGGTCTTGCTACTCGAGCTGCCGCACCCGACCGCGACCACGGCCAATGCACAGCTCGCCAAGCCGATAACTGCTCGCCTCCGACTCATCCTCACCCTCTCTCCGTTCGGCACCCCGCGCGTTCGGTCGTCAACCGGACGCGGGTGCGAGTAGACTACCAAGCGGTTGGTGGTGGGTGATTGGCTCCGCGTTAACGACCTCGAATTCACCCGGGAGGGGAGAGACATGCGCAAGAAGGTGTTCTTTATGCCGAGCTTCACTCCGATGCACCGCGCGGTCGCCGACGTGCTCGAGGCCGCAGATGACATCGAGGTGATCTGGGGCCTCGATGGGGAGGATCGCTGGCGCCGTCCCAAGGACGCCGGGGAGACAGCGCGGAGGAACGCTTACGCCGAGCAGGTCCTCGACGAGGCGCTTGGAGAGCTGCACGCCATCTACGCCGGCGGCCCGCGCCCCATCGATGCCGACATGATTGCCCGCGCGGGACAACTCGAGGTGGTGTTCATGCCGGGCTCGGGCTTTGAGCGAGTTGACCTTTCCGCCGCTACCGAGCACGGCGTCGCGTGTATCAACTCGGCCGGTGTCAACGCGACGCCGGTGTCGGATGCCGCCGTCGGACTGATGCTCTCGGCCAGCCTGCGCATCGGCTACGTGGACCGGTTCATGCACCGGGAGAAGCGCTGGATCTTCCTGGCCGACCTGGCTGAGCAGAACATGTATCCGGGCGGGATCTCCGGCAAGACCGTCGGCATCGTGGGCTTCGGCTTCATCGGCCGCGAGGTCGCCCGCAAATGCCGCGAGGGCTTCCGGATGCGGGTTCTCGCCTGCGACCCGTACTTCGATCAGATGGAGGCCGCCCGTCAGGGCGTGGAACTGCTCGACAGCCTCAAGGACATGATCCCCCAATGTGACTTCGTCTCGGTGAACTGCCCGCTCACTCCGGAAACGAAGGGGATCATCGGCGAGACGGAGCTGCGTCTGATGAAGCCGACCGCGTATCTGATCAACACCTCTCGCGGCGGCACGGTCGATGCTGACGCCCTCCTGCAGGCGCTCCAGGAGAAGTGGATCGCCGGCGCCGGCCTCGAGGTGACCGACCCCGAGCCCCTCCCCGACGGACATCCGCTCTACGAGCTGGAGAACGTGGTCATCTCGCCGCACATCTCGGGGGGCGCCGACAACACGATGGAGATGCTGGGCACGGCGTCCGCCACTCAGGCCGTGCGGGTGCTGCGCGGGCAGCGTTCCTCACGGGTGCTCAACCCGGAGGTGCTGCCGGGGTTGCTGGAGCGCCAACGTGCTGCCATCCCCGTGTGAGCGCTCAAGCGTGCCGGCGGTGATAATCGAGTAGCCAACTCGCGCCACCGACGTTAGTCGGCGGACGCGCGAGCACGGCGGCTTCGTCGATGTCCGTGCCCCAGCCCGGGCGCGGTCGGCATCACGAACTCGCCCTGCTCAACCGCCGGCGGATGGGTGACGAGCTCATCGCCCCAGGTGGGATGATCGACGTCGTACTCCATGATCCGGAAATTCGGGACGATCGCGCAGAGCGTCGCGCCGTGAAGGGTGGAAAGGTACCCATACGCATGATGTGCCGCCACCTTGACCTCGTGCGCGTAGGCCAGGTTGGCCATGCGCAGCGACTCGGTGATTCCGTTGTACTGCACATCGACGAGCGCCGTGTCGACGGGATCATGCTCGAGGTACGCACGCCAGTTGCGGGCGCCGAAGACGGCTTCGAGCGAGGCGATCGGCGTGCTCGTGCCACTACGGAGTCGACCGAGGGCGGCGGGGTCGTACAGGTCGATCTCGAGCCAGAACAGCCCGAGCCTCTCAAGCGCCTTCGCGAGTCGCCGTAGGCTCTCCGGCTTATAGGCGAAGTTCACGTCGAGCATCAATCCGATATCGGGGCCGCCGCCCTCGCGGAATGCCTCGAGCATCTGCACGATGCTCGCGAGCTGCTTGCGGTCGAGTTCGCCTCCCCAGTCGCCATACCTCGTGCCGGCGGCCCGGCCCGCCAGACGACCATCCTCCCAGAGCAACGGGTTGGTCTTCAGCCCGCGGAAGCCGCGCGCAGCGGCCTCGCGACCGAGCGCGACCACGTCGTCGATCGTCTCGAGGGGCTCGACGCCGAGCGGCTCGGGGTACATCGCTCGATAGGTTCCGCAGTGCGACCAGTAGAGCGGTATCCGATTGCGGATCGCGCCGCCGAGCAGCTCGTAGACCGGCACTCCGAGTGCCTTTGCCTTGATGTCCAGCAGCGCGTGCTCGATCGCCGCGTTCGCGTGGGCCGCCACCCCGCCATCCGCCAGCCTGCTCCCGGCATAAAGCGTCTGCGCGATCCCGGACACGTTCATCGGATCGAGCCCGATCAGCCCTGGGGCGATCTGACGGATGGCCATGGTCAATCCCGGAAATGCGCTGAGATGAGGTGGCTCCAGCCGGCTTTCCTCGTTGAACTCCGACCAGCCGACGATCCCATCGTCCGTCGTGACCTTCAGGAACGAATAGCTCTGGCGAACTCCCCGCCGGCCGCGTGCATGTCCTCGATCGAGATGATCTTCACGGTGCCTAGGCGACCGCGGCGGACGCGGGCGAGATTCCGCCGGGCCTCCGGCATGATCTCCTCGGCGAACCAGTGAAGCCGCTCGATGTGCTCCTCCGCGCTGCGAGTCGCCGGCGGGCGTCGGGTCGGTCGTTCTGGTACTTGCCGGTGCCCAGCAGATCATCGACCGTGCAGACGGTGGCGCCGAGATCGGCGATCGCCTGCATCTCCTGGAGGATGACGTCGCGATCGAGGCTGATTCGCGCCTGATCGATGATCTCGTGGGTGATCGGGTCCCGGTTGCCCTCGAACAGCTCGAATGACGAGCTCGAGCGGCCGAGGCCGCTCCTGGAACGCGGGTTGCTCGCGGATGTGGCTCGCACCATCTCGCGCAGCTTCGCTCGCGGCACAGTTGATTGCATCATCCCAGCCGTCGCCGTACCGCGCGATGCGCCGCATCGCGATCTTCGTCCTTCCGCCGAACCACAGCGTCATCGGCTGCCGGGCGGGACGGGGCTCGAAGACGATGTCGGAGAACTGCACGTGCCGCCCGTCGAACGTCGGCTCATCCGAGCACCACAACTCGGTCATCGCGTCCAGCCACTCGTCCATGATGGCCCCGGCTCTGCGTAGGGAGACGTTCATGATCTCGAACTCCTGCCGGTTGTAGCCGACCAGGCACATCGGGATGACGCGCCCGCCGGAGAGGAAGTCGAATGTCGAGAGCGCCTTGGCAAGCTCGACCGGATGGTGGTAGGGCACGACGAGTAGGGGAACGACGGTCGCACGCTCGGTGGCGCCCAGCAGCACCCCGGCCGCGGCGAGAGAGTGCGACCAGCGCAGGCCCGAGCTCGGTCGCCGACTCGCGGTCCATGATCAGATGCTCGGAGACGGGATGTAATCGAAACCCAGCCGGTCGGTCTCGGCGGCGATCGCGCGGAACTCATCCGGCGTGATCCGCTCCCACCAATGCCTGCCGGCACCGGGGTAAAGCGTGAGGCCCGGGACGTGCGCGCTGAACTTCAACTTGTTCCTCTCCTCGGCCGCCTCTACCACGATTGAACCTGCCCCACAGCCACCCTCCGGGAGCCTACCATGGTCGGGGTGTAAGATACGACAACCGGTTGGTCGAATTCTGGCTCGCTAATACGCCCTTGATCCAAGCCGATCGCTTGACAAGGCAAGGGGTCAGGACTACGGTCGGTCGAAATCTTGATACACGCGTTGAACCGGACTTATCAGCGAGGAGGTCGCTCCCGATGGAAGTCGTGACACCCGCCGAGATTCAGGGACGCGCGAAACGCGACGTGGAGACCGAGGACGGCCTCAACCGCGTGACCAACTACTTCGGCGGAGCCGAGCCGAACAACGAGAAGCCTTCCGCGTTCCTCGTTGAGTTCCGGCCCGTGCCGGGTGGCGCGATCCGTCCGCACTTTCACAAGGTCGCGCAGTTCCAGGTGGTAATCGGGGGCGGCGGGGCGATCGGGAAGGTGCCGGTACCGCCGATCTCCTTCCAATACGCCGATCCGTCGACGCCCTACGGCCCGATCAGACCGAGTGACGAGCAGCGCGGCATCGACTTCCTGACTCTGCGCCCGGTGGCCCGGCAGGGGCTGTGGTGGATGCCGGGGAACCAGCACGAGCTGAGCGGGACGCTTCGACGCAACCGCGCCGCGACGCTTGACCCGGATGCCTCGCTGCCCACCGCGGGATCGCAGCGGGAGGATCTGATCGACGGCGACGAGGACGGCCTCGCCGGCTACGTGCTGCGGGTAGCTCCAGGAGCTGAGGAAGTGGTGGCCGTACCGGAAGGCTCCGCGGGCCAGTACCACCTGGTGACGCGGGGCACGGTCGTGTATGAAGGCCGCGAGCTCGAGCGCATGGCGCTCGTGTTCGTCGCGGCCGGTGAGCGCGCCACGGTCGAGGGCGGCCCGGAAGGGGCTGAACTGCTGGTGATGCAATTCCCGGGCAGAATCGAACCGGAGGGAGAAAGCGATGTATGAGGGACCAGTAATCGACTGTGACGTGCACTATCTGCCGCGTAGCCAGCGCGACTGGATTCCCTACCTCCCGAAGGAGTGGCGCGACTATGTCGAGTCGCCTGGCGGCGGCCGTACGGCGCCCACGGGTGGCGCCTTCGTCACCGTGACCGAGCAGCAGGACGGCGTGTTCAGGCTCGACTCGTTCCCCGAGGACGGCTCGGTACCCGGCTCGGACTACGAGCTCATGCGCGAGCAGTACTTCGACAAGTTCGACATCCGCGCCGCGCTCCTGACCCAGGCCGCCGGTCCGAACTCGCCGAACGGTGCGCTCGTGGCCGCGATGTGCCGGGCGTGGAACGACTGGCTGGCCGACGAGTGGCTCGACGGACGGGATGACCGGCTATTCGGCACGTTGTTCGTGCCCACGCACGATCCCCGCGAGGGCGCCGCCGAGTTGAGGCGAGCCGCGGCAAACTCGAGGTTCGCGGCCGCGCACATGTTCTACGCGATCGGTAAGCCGTTCGGCCATTCCGTCTACGACCCGATCTACGAGGCGGCGACCGAGATGGGGATCCCGATCTACGTCCACGGCTCGACCGGCGAGATCAGCGGCGATGTCGCGCTGCCCGCATCCGGCGGTTCCGTTCTGCACTACCGGCTCGAGATGTTCGCCTCGCTGCACCATCCGATGAGCCACCACCTGACGAGCATGATCGTTCAGGGCACGTTCGAGAAGTTCCCCGACCTGCGCGTGGTCGTGGCCGAGGAGGGCATCGCGTGGCTCCCGTGGCTGGTCACGTCGCTGGACGCCAACTACGAGCTCATGAAGCGTGAGTCAAAGTGGGTGCGCCGGCGGCCGAGCGAGTACCTCCGGGAGCGGCTGGGGGTTTCGACGCAGCCGATCGAGGCCTCGATCGACGACCGCCACCGGCTCGTTGACTACCTGTCCACGGTCGAGGGGATCGAGGACATGATCTGCTTCTCCAGTGACTATCCGCACTGGGATGCCGACGAGCCCACGTTCGTCGGGACAATCCTGCCGGCGGAGTGGCACGAGAAGGTCTTCTACGGCAACGCGCGCCGGCTGCTGCGTCTGCCGGAGTCGATGCCGATGCGCCCGCCGATGGCGGCGATGGCGGGCTGAAGCCGGCGCGACGCGGCACGGGTCAACATGATCGACGCCTGCATTCACCACCGGTGGATCGACGAGAGCGACGTACACCCGTACATCGAGGAGGGCTGGCGCCACTATGTGGGGGAGCCCCGCTCGATCATGGGCACGTTCGGGGCTCGCCGGCTCGTGCCGCTCTCGCGCTACCACAACCCTATGGGCGACGATCTGGACGACGCCCAGCCGCCCGACGGCTCGCCGCCAGGATCGAGCCCACAGCTGCTCGATGACCAGGTCCTCGGTCGCTTCGGCGTCGAGCGTGCCCTGCTGCTCTATGACCGGGCCATGTTCGCTCCCTCGCACCCGAACCCGTTCTATGCCGCCGCGATCGTGCGAGCGATCAACGACTGGAACATCGACACCTGGCTCTCACGCGACGAGAGACTGTACGGCACCGCGCTCGTGCCCGAGCAGGTGCCCGACGAAGCGGCCGCCGAGCTTCGCCGGGTGGCCGCGCACCCGAGGATCGCGGCGGTCACGCTGTCTCCATCGATCGGCCGGCTGCTCGGCCATCCTCTGTATAACCCGATCTACGAGGCGGCCTCCGACCTGGGGCTGCCCGTCGTGATCCACCGCGGCATCGACACAATGACCGACGCACGGACTGGCACCGCCGCGGGGCCGCCTTATACGTTTGCCGAGTATCAGACGCTGGCCCCGCTGGCGCTGATGACCAACGTGATGAGCCTCGCGACGAACGGCGTGTTCGCGCGATATCCAGGGCTGCGTTTCTTCATCGTCGGCGGTGGGCTGGCCTGGGCCGAGGCATTGCTGCTGCGGATCGACACGCTCTGGCGTTCCCTGCGGCGAGACTTCCCGTGGGTGCACGAGCCTCCGAGCTCGTATTTTGCTCGCCAGGTTCGAATCAGCACCTACGGCTTGGAGCGCGGTGCCCCGGACACGTTGCAACGGCTCGTCGAACGCAAACCGGAGCTGCGGGAGCTGACCGTCTATGGGAGCGGGTACCCGAGTTGGGATACGGTATGGCCGGACGAGGTCGAGGAGCTGTTCCCGGCGGGGTGGCACGACTCCGTCTTCCACGACAACGCTGAGGCCTGGTTTCGCTGGCCGCGGCCCGACCGCGAGGCTGCCGGCACGGTCACCGAACAAGCAGCCGGATGAAGCACGACGTCGGCCGGATCGACGACTTCGCTCCGGGGTCGATCACGATCGTCGAGATCGACTCCCGTTCGATCGGCATCATCAACGGCGCGGGCAAGTTGTACGCCGTGCTCAACGTGTGTCCGCATGCGCTGGCTCCCGTGTGCGAGGGACGGCTGACCGGCACGGTGTTGCCGTCCGATCCGGGGACGGCGGTGTGGGGGATGGAGAACCGCATTCTGCGCTGCCCGTGGCACGGCTTCGAGTACGATCTCGAGGACGGAGGCCGGACGGTGTTCACCACCTTTAAGGCAAGGTTGCGGATGTTCCCCGTCACCGTCGAGGAGGACATCGTGTACGTCGAGATCCGAGAACGAGCGGCGGCTCCGCAATCATCCGCGCGCATCAAGCAGCAGGCGCCGGCACCGTCGTGAACGGCGCGCATGGCCGTACGGTGGCTCGAGCGCGGCGGCGAGCGTGAGCTCCAGATCACGGCGGCCACCCAGGAGGCGCTGTTCGTGGACCTCACCCGTGCCTTCGGTGAGCTCGTGGACGGCACCGAAGGCACCCCCGACCGCGTGCCGGTGCTTGTCGGGGCGACCGACCGTGTCTCGTTGATCGGCGCGTTCGTCGACGACCTGCTGTACCTGGCCGACGTCGAGAGTTTCACGGCCACGCGGCTCGAGCGCCTTCACATCGACCGTCTGTCTCTGCGGGCGGCTGTGTCCGGATGGACTGGATGCGCACCGCCGCTGCTCGGATGCGTCCAGGCCAGCGACATGCGGTACGACCCGACGAGCGGAGGCTGGAGGGCCACGGTTGTCTTCGTCTGAGCGGACAATCGCGTGGACGCCGATCAGCTGGGACGACTCGGCGGATGATCCCTATCCGCTCTATCGGCGGTTGCGTGACGAGGCGCCGGTGTATTTCGATGAGGGTTGTGGTGCGTACGTGATCACGCGTTACGACGACGTCGCGAAGGTGTTTCGCGATCAGCATCTCTTTTCGAGCCGGGTACTTGCCGAGGCGAGTGGCGAGCGGGAGCAGATGAGTCCGATCAAGGAGGAGGATCCGCCCGCGCACACGTATCGCCGAAGGATCATTGCGCCCCTGTTCACGATCGGTCAGATGCGCAAGCGCACGGGCTACTTCCAACGCGTGGCGGGCGAGGTTCTGGCCGGCATCGACGGCGAGGTTGAGGTCTCGTCGCAGATCGCGACCCCGCTCGCGGGCCGCGTGACCTGCGATCTGCTCGGCATCCCGTTCGAGCACCAGACGCGCTTTCGCGAGCTGACGCTCGAACGCATCGCGATGCTGTATGCCAATCGAAACCTACCGGGTGTGGCGCCGCGGGCGGCGGGCGCCCGTACGATCGACCACGTCCGCGCGGATCTCTGGGAGATCGTCGCGCCATTGGTGAGCGAGCGTGAGGCGGATCCTCGCGACGACGCGATCTCGCTGCTGGTCACGGCCCAACGCAGTGAGGGTGGCGAGCAGTTGGACAGCGTGCTGTTCATGAACATGCTGTTGACCTTGATCGCCGGCGGCCTTGAGACCACGCAGCATCTCGTCGAGATGCTGGCCGACCTGCTGGCCGATCGACCGGACCTCTGGCAGCGGCTACGGCAGGACCGCTCATTGGTCGATGCTGCGATCGAGGAGATGCTGCGCTGGGACGCTCCGTTCCAGGCGGGCCGCCGCCGGGCGCTGGAGGACGTCGAGATCTGTGGGGCACGCATTCGCCGCGATTCGATACTGATGCCGGTATGCGGCTCGGCCAATCGTGATGAGCGAGAGTTCACCGATCCTGATCGCTACGATCTCGACCGCGATCTGACCCGTCACCTGGGCTTCGGTCTCGGTATCCATTACTGTCCGGGCGCGCCGGTCTCGCGGTTCGAGGTACGAGCCCTCATGGACGCGATGCTTGACCAGTACGTGTCGATCGAGCGGGCTGGCCTATCCGAGGCCTGGCCAGGGCCGAAGCCGAAGCTCACGGTGGAGGCCATGCGCGGATACCAACGAGTCCCTGTACGGCTACGTCGCGGGTGAGCGTCGCCGCAACGATCTCGCACCGGCGCGGGCGCGTCAGTCCATCTCACCCGTCGCCGCGTGGGTGAAGAAGTCCAGGTGCTCGTAGGCGAGCGCAAGATCTTGATGGAGGTTCCAGTTGTTGATCAATCGCTTCTGGACCACCCGCTTGGCGTGGGCGAGCACGTACGGCGGCCGCTTCAGCAGTGCCTCGACGATCTCATCCACCTTGGCATCCAGTTGATCGGGCGGGACGGCGTAGTTGACGATGTTCATCTCCTCGAGCTTCTTCATCGTCCACACAGGCGAGAGGAACAGGTATTCCTTGAGCTTCGTGGGAGGCATCGACAACGCGATGAACGATTGCGCCCCATCGCCCGGCGTGACCGCCCACGGGAACCCCCGCGCCTCGCCGGCGGAGTCGATCACCTCCTGCATCCCGGTGTGGACGTCCGCGATCACGGCGTCGTCCCGGGCGATGATGATGTCGCAGCCCCAGAAGAAGGCCTGGCCTAGTCCAATCGCGTCCCCGTTCACGCGCGCCACCACCGGCTTCTCGATCAGCGCAAGTAACTCCAGCGCGTTGGGAGCGCCGGCAAGGCCGGCAATTCCGCCCGACCCCGCTCGCTTGATCGGGTTGAGCCGGTCTCGGTTGCCGGCGTCGTCGTAGCGATGGACGCGGGCCACCCGGTAGAACTCCCCGTCGTTCTCCCCGCTCAGAACGATGACTCGCACCTCCGGGTCGTAGCGAAAGTCGTGCAACGCCTGACCGACCGCCGCCATCACGTGGACGTAGGTCTTCGCGGTCAGCGAAGCATTGGACGTCTGATCGTACTCGCGCATGATGATCCAGCCGACCTCGCCGCGCTTCTCGGTGTAGGCACCCGTGACGACATCGGGTGCCTGCTCTTCGATTGCCATGTGCCTACCGGCTGACGACCGGGAGCAATGGATGCTCCATCGGCTTGCCGACCTCGAGCCCGAGGCTGTCGAGCCACGGGCTGGTGGGCTTGGCCACATAGCTCGTGCTGGCCGGGAAGCGGTATTGCGTGTACGCCCAGCGGATGCGGTCGGTGAGATTGGGTGGCGCCCCATGCGCGGTTAGGCCGTCGTGCACCAGTGCGTCGCCGGGGTCGAGGTGGTGAGGCTCGGAGATCTGGAACTCCTTCATCTCCGGGAAGCTGTCGTAGAACTCCTCTTTGGACCAGGTGTGCATCGTCTGATCGGACTCGATGACCGGCCCGTGCTTGTGCGAGCCGCTGAGATGCTGCATCGCTCCCATTTCAGGGGAGATCTCGCAGAGTGCGAGCCACGTCTGGACGGCGCCCGTCTTGGGCTCGACCGGCATGTTGACGCAGTCCTGGTGCCAGTCGGTCTCGCCGCCCGCGCCGCTCCATTCGGGCAGCTTGTAGATCACGGAGTCAGTGACCAGGCGCATCGGACGATGACCCGTGAGCCGCGCCGCCGCCTCGCCCATTTCCGAGCACTCGTCGAAGGAGCGTAGGAATTCGTCCTCCAAGCGCGGCATGGCCCGCAGCGCGAACGACTTCACCTTGATCGTCGCCTCTCCGACGCCGTCCGCGTCCCTCGGCAACTCGTCGTAGTCGAGGCCCACAACGCTCTTCACATGAGCGAGGAGCTCGGTCGCGAGCTCGGGGCTCACGAGGCCCGGCAGGTAAGCCCAACCGTTCTCGCGGAAGAACTCGACTTCCTCGTCGGTTGGCATGCGGACGTGGTCCGTCAGCTTGAACGATTCTATAGTCGCGCCCATCTCGCACTCTCCTCAGGAAGTCAGAAATTTGACCAAACGGACGTTAGCATTACTCCACCCCTTTGGCGAGCGTCTCGGCCCACGGGAGTCTCAGCGGAGGTTCCGATGAACGAGGAGACCGATTACATCATTGTCGGCTCGGGGTCAGCCGGGGGAACTCTGGCCGGCCGTCTGACGGAGACGGGCGCGGGCGTGGTGCTAATCGAGGCGGGGCCGGATTTCCCCGATGAGGAGAAGCATCCGCCGGCCTTCTACGTCGGAGGGGCGCTGCACGGCGAGGGCGGCGCGGGCTCCGGCCCTCCCAGCCCGGACATGGACTGGGGCTACACCTCCGAGCCGCTGCCGAACGGCCGTCGCCTGCGTTTGTCCCGGGGCAAGCTTGTCGGCGGCTCCTCGATGGCCAACGGGTGCGTTGCAGTGAGGGCTAAACCGAGCGATTTCGACGCGTGGGTCGCGGCCGGGGCTGAGGGCTGGACGTGGGACAACGTTCGCCCGATATTCGAACAGGTCGAGGCTGACCTATCGGTCAACGCCTATCCTCGCGAGCTCTGGTTGCCGATCCAGGAATTGTTCGCCGAGGCGTGCGAGGAGCTGGGCTTCCGCTGGCTTGATGATCTGAACACCCCCGAGGCGTGGGACGGCGTGGTCGGTCCGTGGCCGCGCAATCGGCGCAACGAGATCAGGCAGGGCGCGCTCAACACATACATCCGGCGAGCGCGCCGGCGTCAGAACTTTTCGATCCAGTCGCACACGCTGGTCGACCGGGTGGTCATCGAGCACCATCGAGCCGTCGGAGTTCACTGCCTGGCCCGGGACGGCAGCTCGTTCGACCTACGCGCGTCGCATGTGGTCCTGTCGGCGGGTGCCTATGGCAGTGCCCCGATCCTGCTGCGGTCGGGCGTTGGACCGGCGGAGGAGCTCAAAGCGCTCGGGATCGAGGTCCTGGTCGATCTGCCCGTGGGGCGGGGTCTGAGGGATCATCCGGGCGTCGCCATGCCGGTTCGTGTGGAGGGCAAGTACGCGCGGATGGGTTGGCCGACGCTCAGCACCGCATCCCGGAGCTCCGCCTACTGGGGGATTCCGATGGCGGTCGATGGCGAGGGCGGGGTCGTCGCTCTGGCCTTCTTCCTCGGCCTTCGTGACGAACTTGATGGCCAGATCGGGCTGGCATCGGCTGATCCAACCGTTCCGCCGGTGATCGAACACGGATATTGGAACGTCGTCGGCCAGGGGGCGTTTGGGCCGGTATGGGACGACTACCAGGCGCTGCTCGCGACATCACCGTTCCGAGGTGCCTCCGCCCAGGACATTCTGGGCGAGACCTCCATGGAGGACCGCCTGCTCAGGATGATGAGCTCAGGGGCTCACCCGGCCGGAGGGTGTGGCGTTGGCAGTGTCGTCGACTCCGATCTGGCCGTGCTGGGTATCGAGCGACTGTCGGTGGCCGACGCCAGTGTCTTTCCGGTTCACGTGACGAATAACCCGAACCTGACCGTTCACGTCGTCGGCGAGGTAGCCGCGCGAGTCTTGGCCGGCAGCTCTGTGGCCCAAGGCCCTCCCCGGTGACGGGTCGGCCGAGCTCGCTTCATCCAAGCGAGTCGAACGACACACGCAGGGTTCGGACCGAGCGGAAGTGATAGCTATCGAACATGACGAAATCGTCCTGCGACGGCTGCGTCAAGCGGAAATTGCCCAGCCGGGCGAATAGCCGCTCGAACGCGATGCTCGCTTCCATGCGGGCCAGTGGCGCGCCGAGGCAGAAGTGCTCGCCTAGCCCGAAGCCAAGATGTCGCTTGAGGACGCGAGACGGCCGATCGAAGTCAAATCGTTCGCCGTCCGGAAAGCGCTCCTCGTCCCGATTGCCCGACGCATACACGAGCATCACGTCGGAACCCGCCGGGATCTTCATTCCCCCCAGCACCACATCCTGCGAGGTCCAGCGGTGCTTGGACTGCACCGGGGACTCCAATCGCAACGTCTCCTCCAGCATCGGAAGGATCAGCCCCGAGTCGCTCTGGACCCGCCCGAGCTGATCCGGGTTGCGCAACAGCAGCATCATCGCGTTGGCGATGAGCATCGCCGTCGTGATGATGCCGCCGGCGACGAGTTCGCTGGCCAGGGTCACGATCTGCCCGAGGTTGAGCTCGCCTTCCTGCTCGCGTTGAAGTCCGATGAGTTCGCTGAGGACATCGTCTCCTGGATCCTCCGCGCGTTGCCGGACAAGCTCGGCCAGGAAGCCGTGCAGGCCGCCCACCGCGAGCCGCTCGGCCCGAACACGGCGCTCTGCGGCTTCGATCAGACTGCGGGTCCAGCCGCGCACGAGCTCGTACTCCTCGCTGTCTCCGGAGATGCTGATCAGCCGGCACAGCACCAGCGCCGGAATCGGTGCAGCGAATGCGTCGACGAACTCAACCATCCCGGCCGGCTCGAAGCGGTCGATCAGCGAATCGACGATCGCCTCCACCTCGGCTCGCCAGGTCTTCAGACGGCCGGGGGTCAACGGCCGAGTGAACATCTTGCGCATCACCGTGTGTACGTCGCCGTCGACGTGGCCGAGCATGCGGCCTTCCTGGTAGGCGAGGGGGCCCCCGTGGCCGTCATGCGGTGCGCAGCGAAAGAGCTCAGGCTGCTGCAACGCGGCCGCGATGTCCTCGTGGCGGAAGACGAGATAATGCCCCCGCGGATCACGAGATACGGGGTGGCGCTCACGTTCCTGCGCGAAGAACGGGAATGGGCACTGGACCAGATCGGCGGTCGGATAGTCGACCTCAGGCGTGGTCTGGTCGGTGGCGGATGGGGACATGATCCTGAGCTCCCTGTCTAGTGGATTCGCTCCCGGAAGTTCGGCACCTCAATCGAACCGTCCTTGACCCCAGCCAGGATGCGCTCGATCTCCTCGTCGCTGACCGCATCGGTGTCGAGTGTCTGCATCATCCGGATGATCCATTGCAGCCAGAGGATGAAGCCGGTGTACTCCACCAGGCCGCGCGCGCCCAGCCGATCGTGCATCCGAGCGAAGGTCTCGTCGTCGACTGTGCCGGACACGACTTGCCGGATATAGCGCGCCAGGAGCTGCTCATCGTCGGTCAGGGCCGGCTCGTCGCCGGAGCGCAACGCCTCTCGATTGCTTCCAACCGGACGCCGGTGGAGATCGCGTCAGGTACGTGGGTGCCCTGCACCACGTTGGTCTGCCAGTCGACGGAGAGGACCTGATCGACGAACTCGCGATCGGCGTGTGAATAGGACCCCTCGCCATCGCCCACCGCCCGCACGAACGTTCCGAGCTGAGTGGCGAGTTGGGTCAGCTTAGGGCTGTTGAGCAGTGCGCCGAAGTAATCGCCCGCCGAAGGTGCCTCAAGCTCGGGATCCTCGGCATCGCTCCCCAGCATCGTCGACATCCGCGCCGTCACATGATCGTAGGCGGCGAGATCCTCGGGGTCGGTGAATATGCCGCGCTTGGGCTGGGAGAGACGGGCCACGTGATCCTCCTCGATGGGACTGGTTGGCGGACTCTACCAATCGCTTGGTCTAATCTGGTTTGCGCTGATCCTGCTCGCCCACTCGTGGATCGTTGCCCAGAGGCGCTCACGGGTGGCCGCCGCGTTGTGCATGTGTCCTGATCCCTGGAGCACATACAAGGAGATGTCGCGACATTTGCGGTAGAACTGCGGCTCCGCCCAGGGATCGGGTGAGACGTCCCGTTCGGCGAAGCCCAGGAACAGCGGCACACCGATCGCGGCCGCGTCAGACGCAAAGGCGTCGGGGATGAGTGCGGCATAGCCGGCGGCCCCGCCAATCCTCGACTGATGTGACAGGTCTGCGGCGATCACTTCTTGGGGAACATCCTCGAGGTAGTAGAGGCGGAGCACGTCCTTGCCGCGCTGCGGAGCGCCGCCGAACGGCAGGGGGAGGTCGTGCGCGAGCCTGCGCTCGATCTCCTCGGGGGCGATCGCGCCGTAGGACTCGATCAACGGCCGCGTCTGCTCCCGAACCGCGGCGAGAGCTTCCGAGTGCTGCACGGTCCGTGCGGTGTTCCCGAGGACGGCGATTGCCTGGAAGCTCTCGTGCCGCGCCTGCTGACGCAAGGTGATCCACGCCCCGAACGAATGGCCAATCCCGATCGCGCTCAGCTTGGGCATCGGCGCCAGCCCCGGCGCGAGCGTCCCCTCCGCGAGCCTTGCGCCGACTTTTTGGACCAGCACGTGAGCCGCGGCCGCGAGCGCAGCAGTTGTACCCCCGCGAGCATCGCTGAATGAGCCGCTCTCACCTGCGCCTGGGCGGTCGTAGGCGAGGATTGCGTAGCCGCGGTGGGCCATGTATTCCGCGAACGAGTAATCGGGTTGGTCCTTGAGATGCCAGTAGTGGCGTGTGAAGCCTCCGCCGTGGGCGCAAACCAGCATCGCCCGCGGAGTCGCGCCTTCCGGCGGCGCAAACAGCCAGGCCGCGACCTCGAGCGACGTCTCGCCTGGAAGCGCTGCGGAAACGTCGACTCGGATGTCGAAGCGGCGCGCGCTCACGTCATCTCGACGCTAGCGGATGTCGCATGCTGACGCCAAGGCGCATCTCAGCCGTGACCCGAATCGGCCGTATAATGACCAACCGGTTGGCAGATTGGGCCGCCTGGTCGTGGCAGATGCGCCGAGACGCCGAGGAGAGGGACGGGAATGGCAGAACAGGACGTGGCGGGCATGTCGTCTGAAGCGTCGGTCCAGCGCCTGCGGCTCGGCATGCTGCTCGGGCCTCGCCCGCCCGGGTTGCTCGAGAACCTAAATGCGTGGGCGACAACCGCGGAAGCAGAGGGCGTAGACCTGATCGGCACCGGCGATGCCCCCCACCTGTTCCACGACTCGTACCTGCTGTTTGGTCAGATGGCGCTCGCGACGCACTCCGCGCTGATCGGCCCGGTTGTCGCGACTCCCCACTACCGTCATCCGGCGAGCATGGCGGCGACGATGGCGACCCTGCAGGAGCTCTCCGACGGCCGGGCCTTCTTCGGCGTCGGCGTCGGCGATGGTGGCTTCCTGGCGGGAATGGGCGAGCGGGCCACGACGCTGGATGAGATGGTCGAGTACGGACTTACGGTCAAGGCGCTGGCCGAGGGGCAGTCCGCCTCGTGGCGCGGGAAGTCGCTGCAGATCGCGGGCGGCGGTGGAACGCTACCCACGTGGTTCGGGGCCGAAGGCCGGCGAGCACTTCAGGCCGCGGGCGAATTCGCGGATGGGGCGATCATCGGAAATGGTGCCACCCCTGAGCTCGTGCGCTTTGCTTGCGAGAACATCGAGATCGGGGCGCGCCGAGCCGGACGTTCGCTGGACGAGCTCGACGTTTGGTTCATGGTGCGCATCCGCGTGAGCGAGTCGGGAGAACAGGGGGCCGACGATCTCGCCTTCTACGCGGCGCGTTGGGTTGTGCATGCCCTCAAGACCGAAAAGGCGGCCCAGGCGAGGGGCTTCCGCCTCGAGGGCGAGCTAGCCGAGCGCATCCGCGGGTACGTGTCGGAGTACTCCCTTGAGGAGGCCTATGTCGACGGGTCCCGACACAACGTCGAGCTGCTCGAGAAGTACGGGATCAAGGACTGGGCCACGCGGCAGTTTCTCGTTCCGGGATCGGTGGAGGAGGTTCTCGAGCGCCTGGACGGCCTCGTCGAGGCCGGGGCCCGGAACATCATCGCGGTTCAAATGCTCCCGGACTACATCGAGCACACGCGCGTGGCGGCGACGGTGTTCTCGGAGCTCCGCAAGCGCACCGGCGTGCCGGCCTAGCACCGCGAGATGAAGTTCCAAGTAAGCCTTCCCGGGCTCACGCTGTTTCAGGGCCTCGGCGGCCAGCCGGATTGGGCCCGCGACGTGACGACGCACCAGATCGCGCGGATGGCGAGGCGCGCGGACGAACTCGGGTTCGACTACCTTCCCGTCCCCTGGCACCTGGTCATGCACCAGGGAGCCGAGGCGGAGAACTTCGGCCCGCGCTGGCCCCACTCGATGACCGCCGCCGGATTCTTGCTCGGAGCCACCCAGCGGTTGGCGGTGATGCCATTGGTGGTCGTCCCCTGCGTGCAGCCGATCGAGACCGCCAAGGCGCTGGCGACACTGGACTGGATCTCAGGGGGCCGCGTGCGGCCCGTGCTGTTGACGGGCTACCTGCAGACCGAGTTCGAGTTGCTGGGCGTGCCATACGCAGAGCGCGGCGCGATCATGGACGAGTACGTCGAGGCGATGATCGAGCTGTGGTCCAACGACGATCCCGTCTTCCACGGCAAGTACGTGACGTTCGCGGGGATCGTGTTCGAGCCGAAGCCGGCGCGCCTCGTCGGCGAGCTCTGGTTCGGCGGAAGGGCAAAGCCGGCGCTGCGCCGGCTCGCGCGTTATGGCGCCGGCTGGATGTCGTATGCGACGCCGCATAGCCAAATGCGGGCGACGATCGACTACATCCGCAGCCAGTCCGAGTTTCAGGACAATCCGCGACCTCTCTCAGTCAGCGCCTATTTCGTCGAGGCGACCCACGATCCCGTCACCCACGAGGAGGTGGGCCAGCACCGCTTGATCGTCGGTAAAGACGCTGTGCTGGAGCAGCTCCACTACCTGGCCTCAACCGGGGTGGATACCACCTATCCGTCGCTGGAATCGTGGCCGGGTCCGGATGGTCGGGCCAAGCCGATCAAGAGCGTGGACGACTGGATCATGCGCCTCGAGTGGTTTGCCGAGGAGATCCTGCCCGCGGCCCGCGATATCTCGAGCGTCACGGTGAGCTGAAGTGACTGAATCCAGCCGGTCCGGAATCGCGCACACGCTGGAGCGATACGCCTGGGCGTACGACAAGAACGGGAGCGATGGGATCGGCGAGTGCTTCACGTCCGATGCCCATGTCTTCTTCCCGCGAGTCGGTCTGAAGATCGGACGCGAGGAGGTGGCGGCTGAGCTGCGCCGGCGCCGCAGCACGCATCCCGTCGAGATGCCCTGGCACGTGATCAGCAACGCGTACATCACCGACGCAGCGCCTCAGCAGGCAACGGTCAAGTCCCGGTACGCATTCTTCCTACAGCCGCCGGACGGCATTGCCCAGTTCGTGTCCGTCGGCTGGTACGACGATGTGTTCGTGGTCGATGGCGGACTCTGGAGGATCAAGCATCGCCGGGTCCTTCGGCCGCACGATCGCTGACCGCGCGGCTCACGGCCGGCTTCGCCGTTAGAGGCGTCAGTCGACCTATCGACCCGGCCGCGTGGCCAACCACGCAACCAACCGTCCGCTTGGTAAGATCCGCGCGCGATTGTTTCGGATCCGGGCCCGGATACCCGCGAAATGATGGGACAGCGATGACGCCACTTAATCAGGTCGCTCTCGGTATTCGAGAAGTGACGGACGAGGAGGTGAGCTTCTTCTGGCGAAATGGCTGGGCGTTCCTCCCCGGTCTGATCAGTCAGGAAGTGTCGGCTGAGCTGCTGGCGCGATCCAAGAAGCTCATGGGCGAACGGGGCGATGCGAATGAGCTGCGGCCGGTTCTCGATCAGGAGAGCGAGCTCTTCAACACTCGGTATCGGCCGGATTTGGACGACGACGTGTTCCTGAGCGTTCGCACCGACCCTCAAATGGGCAGAAGCGCCGCGCGCCTGCTGGGGAAGGACATGAAGATCAGGAGCCTGAACAACTTCGTCGCCGTCAAGCTTCCGGCCGACCTACAGACCGACAAGAAGGGCAAGGGGCCGACCGTGTACCACCAGGATCACGGCGCCATGCCCTACCGCGGAGAATCGCTCGTCTTTTGGATCGCCCTCGACGAGGTGACCCCCGAGATGGGTGCGATGCGCTTCTACAACGGATCGCACCAGCTCAACTGGCTTGCCGGCGATCCGCTCACTTGGCCGCGACTGAACGAGTTCCCGCTTTCGGAACCCGTCCGCTACCAGCCGGGAGATGCGACGGTACACGGAACCATGGTCGTCCACGGGGCGCCCGAGAACCGCACTGATCGCTCGCGCTGGTCCTACATCGTGAACTACTTCCCCGACGACGCCGTTTACACCGGGTTGGCAGGACGGGCGACCGTCGGTGCTGACGATGTCCTCGTCGCGGGCGAGCCCTTCCCGGAGCATCCGTATTACCCCACCGTTTACGTTCCCGAAAACGGCTAGCCCCAGTCCGGCTGGAGGTTGTCCGCCCGAGCCCCGTTTTGCTGCGTTTTGCACCGAGCGGCGCTAACCGCGGTCGAGGAGGCCGAGGGGCTGCTGGACGATGACCGGGTCAAGGCGGCATGCCAGCTGTTCCGGGAGCTAGCTGCGCCCGTCGCGGCGGTCGGCGCCCAGCATCACCTCTCCCATCATGCAGGGCTCCGGCCCGTGGTTGATCCACTTGTGGTTGGTCCCGTTGATCACGATGCAGTCGCCGGGTCCCAGCGTCACGGATTGGCCACCGTCCTGCAGGTACTCGATCTCGCCCGAGACGATGAACGCGATATCGACCGAGTTGGTGCTGTGCACGCGACCCGTCCGCTCATGCAGTCGGCCGCCCGCACGGACGAGCTCCATTACCCTCCGGTCACCGGGGGTGGGGTCGGCTTCGTAGGGGTCGGCCTCACGGTCCTGATGCGGGGGGTGCTCCACCATGTTTATGCGAACTCCGCCGCGCGGGGGAAACAAGCTTTCGAACCAGTATTCGTCGCTCTCCTCCACCGGCAGCAGGTCGTGTCCGTGGTCCCAGCCCCAGATTCCCCATAGGCAGGTTGCCCGGCCGCGTACCGGCTCCACGTCCTCGACCTTAGTGAATACCGAGCGTCCGTCGGCGTCGTGGCCGGTGATGACTCTCCTGACCGTGGTCATAAGCCCAGACGGCGCCGGTCCACCGCCGGATTCAGCGCCGCGAGCTGGAGCGGCCCGAGCTGGAGCGGCCCGAGGTCGAGCGGCCCGAGGTCGAGCGGCCCGAGCCACTTCGGCCGGTGAGGCCGTAACGAACGAACCGCGCACACGTCTCGCTCACGTCTTCGACGGAGGCGCCTCGGCCCGGGCGGTACCAGCGGTACATCCAGATGACAGTCGCGAATACGCAGTTGCTGAGCAGCTTGGGATCGAGATCGGGCGCCGCGTCGCCGGCCGCCTGCGCCTCACGGATCAGCTTGGTGACGTGATTCTCGTGGGTCCGTCGTCGGGCCAGGATCTCCTCGTGCCGCGCACCGCTCAACTGGTCAATGTCGTGGTAGTAGACCGAGATCTTCTTTAGATTCCGGGCGTTGTACTCGACCGTCTTCTTGACGTACAGCTCGAGCTGCTCCACGGCAGACAGGCCCTCGCTTGCGTCCACCTCGGCGAGCACCCCGTCGACGCCGTCGTGGATCTCGAGCATCAGGCGGTAGAGCAGGTCCTCTTTGCTGTCGATGTAGTAGTAGAGGCTGCCCTTGAGCATCCCAAGCGCGTCCGCCACGTCCTGTACGGTTGCGCTCGCATAGCCGCGCTCGTAAAAGATGTTCGCCGCGGCATCGAGCACCTCGGCGTCGCGTCGCCGAGTCCGAGAGGCGTCGGCGCTGGCGGGCTCGGCCGGACTCCTGGTCGCGGTGCTCTTACGGGGCACCTGTGCGCCGCCCGATGGAGAGGAAAAAGACGAACATTGTGGAGATAACTTAGCGAGGACGCCGGACGATCGCGCTGGGACCCAGGCACTCCTTCTCGACCCGGAGCGATCGAGATTGAGTCCGCCACGGAATCCCTCGGCGGATTGGCCGGGGGAAAAACTTGGTTCAAACAAGTGATTGGTTGCGATACGATCGTTCCGGTGGATGCTTCGTGGAACTTGACCGGGATCGACGGCCTCGCCTTCGATCCGGTACTGCTGGCCGGCAAGATGGTGCTGGTTGTCAACGTGGCGTCGAGGTGCGGCCTGACGCCGCAGTACGAAGGGCTCGAGCGCCTTCAGCGGCGGTACGGAGGCGAGCGTTTCACGGTTCTCGGTGTCCCTTGCAACCAGTTCGCCGGGCAGGAGCCGGGCACTCCAGAAGAGATTCAGACGTTTTGCTCGACTACGTACGGTACGACCTTCCCGATGACCGAGAAGCTGCAGGTGAACGGGCGCCACCGTCATCCCATGTACGAACGGCTCGCTGCCGCGCCAGATGACCGCGGAATAGCGGGGGAGGTCGAATGGAATTTCGAGAAGTTCCTCGTCGCGCCCGACGGTGCGGTCATTGCGCGCTTCAGGCCGCCGGTTGAGCCCGAGGACGAGCGCGTGACCGGTGCGATCGAGCGTTCGTTGACGTGAGCGGCACGGACACGACCATCAAGGCAACCGAAGTTCGGATCGGGGACCGCCTCCGAACCAGGCTCGGCGCCGAACTGACCGTGACCCGGATCGATCAAGGGTTCATGGACCGCGAGGGGATGATCGCGTTCGTCGAGGACTCCGATGAGCAGTGGCTGAAAATGCCTGCCCGGCTCGACGCCGAGGTCGAGTTGGTGCGGCCGGTGGAGAAGTGAGATGGCGCTGAGCGGCAGGCCGAGGCGGATCGTCACGGCCCTTGACGAGCAGGGAATGACGTATATCGCCCGCGTCGAGGAGGTACCCGCGCACCGATCGGGTCGGCTCCCGCCAGACGTGCAGGCGCGCTCCTACCCCCATGGCGCGCCGGACGTCCGGGTGGTGTGGGACTGGGAAGAACTGCCGGTGATCCTCCCGGCTGATCCCGATGCCGAGCCGACGGGCGCCCTTCCTGGCCCTCTGGGCGCGCGCGTGTCCGTGACGATCTTCCCGCCAGGCTGGGAAGGCGAGATGTTCTGGTCAAGCCGCCTGGACATCCTTTGGGTGATGGCCGGCGAGCTGACCTACGTGACCGACCGGGGGGACGAGATCGTCGTCGGGCCCGGCGATCTGGTCGTCCAGAACGGTGCCAACAAGGCCTTCTTCAACCGCGGCAGCGAGCCGGTGCACATGGGCGCGGTAATGCTCGGCGCGGTCCAGCGCGGTCCCACCCCGCCACTCGAGAGCTATCACGGCCAGCCCGAGGGACTGCGCTACATCGACGGCGCCGGGCGATGAGTGCGCTGGTAGAGCCGGGCGTGTTCCGCCGGCTGGCCCCCGGCATCCGCGGGCCCGAGGGGGTGGCGATCGACCGCGCGGGGAACGTGTACGGCGGCGGCTCCGATGGAGTGATCCGCCGGCTTTCGCCCGATGGGGAGCTGTCGGAGCTCGCGAAGGTGAGCGACGGTCAGCTCGGGGGTTTGGCCTTCGATCGCGCGGAGAACCTGTTCGTGTGCGACGGCTTCGCCGGCCGGGTGGTCAAGGTGACGCCGACGGGCCATGTCAGCGTCTTCGCGGAGTGGGCCGGCGGTGCTCGCCTGCACGTCCCAAACTTTCCCGTGTTCGACGGCGGCGGAGACCTGTGGGTGTCGGACTCGTTCGATCGTCCGCTCTCGGAGATCGACTTCGCGGCCGAGCACCGGGAGCCTCGCCCGGCGGGGACGCTGTTACGACTGGGTCCGGACGGACGGGGAGAGGTCGTCCTCAGGGGGATGTACATGCCCAATGGGCTGGCCATAGATCCCGAGGAGGAGTGGCTCTACGTCCTGCAGACGACGCTGCAGAACTGCGTGCGGCTTCCCCTGGGTGGCGGCGTCCGAACCGAGCCCGAGCGCTACGGGCCCGATCTCGGGGGCGGCCCCGACGGAATGGCCTTCGACGCCGCAGGAGACCTGGTCATCACCCTGCCCTCCGAACGCCGCCTCGTCGTGCTGGGCCGAGACGAGGTGGTGCACACGCTGGTCGAAGACCCGGACGGCGAGACGCTGCCGTTTCCCACCAACTGTGCCTTTGGCGGCTCGGGTTTTCAGGACCTGTACGTGGCCAATATGCACGCCGACCACCTGCCCGCGATACGACTGGACCGTCCGGGCATCCGCTCCTCAACCGTCGGCAGGGGCTGATGTAAGAGATCGTGACCCGAGAGGAGCAGAGATGAGCGTTACAAGGGAAGTCGGAATCGATGTCCGCGAGGTGACCGACGAGGAGGTGTCCCGGTTCCGCGACAAGGGCTGGGTGATGCTTCGCGGGCTGCTCAGCGAGCGGGCGGCCGCGGAACTCTTCGAGCGCGCCAAGCAGAGGATGGGGGAAACCGGTGAGCGGGAGGTCTCCGAGGAGAAGACGCTCGGGAAGACCCTCGAGCATTTCCGGATGTACTACAAGATCGACGAGGAAGACGGGCTGTTCCGGGCGCTGCGGACCAACCGCGAGATGGGGCGCAACGCCGCCCGACTGTTTGGGCGCGACATGGCGATCCGCTCGAATACCACCCTGGTCGCGCCCAAGCTGCCGAGCGCTCTGGCCGGCCGGATCAGCGGCGCGGGCAAGACCGACTGGCACCAGGACTACAACATGCCGGCCATCTGCAACACGATCGGTCTGTGGCTGGCGCTCGACGAGGCGACCCCGGAGATGGGGACGATGCGCTTCCGCGAGGGCTCGCACCGGCTGGGTTGGCTCGCCCCGCCGGCGCTGGACTGGCCGGCGGTGGCAGAGCTCCCCCTCTCAGAACCGATCCATTACCGCCCCGGCGATGCCACCATCCACCACCAGCACATCGTCCACGGCGCACCCGAGAACGCCTCGGACCGCGCGCGATGGGCGTTCATCTACAGCTACTTCCCGGCTCATGCGCCCTACCTGGGCACTCCGAACCCGCACACCGACGGCCTCGGGCTGACGGTCGGAAAGCCGCTCGATCATCCGAACTTCCCCGTCGTTTACGACCCCCGGGAGCAGGAGACGTAGCGCTGGCCGTGTCAGCTCAGCCGGCCGAGGAGCGGTCGCTAGACGAGCGTCTCGCGGCGCTGTTCGGATCCGAGCCGACCGCCATCCTCGATCCATTCCCACTCTATCGGGAGCTGCGGGAGGCTGGGCCCGTGGTCGAGCACGCCCCGCTTGTCCTCATCACCCGGCACGCGGAGGCGAAGGCTGTCCTGCACGACCGTGCCCGGTTCTCGAGCGGGGCGCAGCTGCGCGGGAGCCGGGCCGACAGCATCCGGGCGGGGTTGAGTGACGAGCAGCGCGCCGCGTTCGAGGAGATCTACCGCTTTCAGGGGCTGTTCGTCGTCGCTACGGACGGCGACGTGCACACCCGGTTGCGCCGGATCGCCCATCGCGCGTTCACGCCCCGGCGCATCGCCGCGTTGACCGCCGCCACTGAGCGCTACGTCGATGCGGTCGTCTCGGAGCTGGCCGCCGAGGAGGAGGGTGATCTGATGCGGCTGGCCTACCGGGTGCCGTTGATGATCATCGGCGACCTGCTCGGCGTGCCGCCGGCGGATCGGGAGCTGATCAAGGGCTGGTCGGACAAGTGGGGGCGCAACCGCGGTGGCGTAGAGCCAGGCCCGCTGATGGAGGCGCACCGTGCCATGCGCGAGTTCCGCGGCTACGTCGAGGCGATGCTTGAAGAGCATCGGACCGACCCGTCGGCCAGCGACCTGGTGGGCGTCTTGATCGGCGCCGAGCACGGCGAGCGGCTCACGCCGGATGAGCTGGCAGGGATGTTCTTCGTCCTGCTGTTCGCCGGCCACGAGACGACGACCAGCCTGATCGGCACCGGAATGCTCGAGCTCCTGCGCCGGCGCGAGCAATGGGAGAAGCTCTGCGCCGAGCCGAGCCGCGCTCGCGCGGCGACCGAGGAGATGCTCCGGTGGGTGACGCCGGTGCAGTGGACGACCCGTGTCGCCAACGAGGACGTGATGCTGGCCGGCACACGCGTTCCCGCCGGGACAACGGTCTTTCCGCTGATTGCGGCGGCGAACCGGGATCCCGAGGTGTTCGCCGAGCCCGAGGTGCTTGACGTTACGCGGCCTGACAGTAGCCAGCACCTGGCACTCGGGTTCGGACCGCACTTCTGCCTGGGCGCCGCGCTAGCGCGACTCGAGGGGTCAATCGCCTACCGCACGCTGGCCTCCCGGTTTCCGCGCGTAGAGCTGATCAGCGACGACATCGGCTTTGGAGGCAACGCGATGCTCCGCCGGCCCGTGAGCCTGCCGGTCAGGTTGGGACCGGAGCAGGCGAAAGAATTGAGATTCCAAGCAAGAGGGAGCAGCAAGCATGGCCACTGAGACCGCACAGACACTCCGTCCCGTCTATCAGGTGATTGCCGATGGGCTCGCCGCCAATGGCGTCGGCGCGACATTCGGCCTGATGGGGGAGGACACGGCGGATCTGATTACCGACCTCGACCGGGTCGGCGTCCCCTATTACGCCGCGCGACACGAGAACGTCGCGCTCAACATGGCCGACGGGTATTCCGCCATGACCGGGCTCGGCGTGTGCATCCTGAGCCGCGGTCCCGGGGTAACCAACGCGACGACCGCGGCGGCCACGGCGGCGCGTCGAGGGAGCCGCGTCCTGATCCTGAGCGGTGACATGCCGGCGGGGTCCGGCTCGTTTGCCGGGGCCATGAAGAAGGTAGATCACGCCGGCCTCTGCCGGATCCTGGGGATCGAGTTCCGCTCGCCGCGGGCGTCCGACGAACTGGCGGGTTGCTTCGAGGAGGCGGTGGCTCTGGCGCGCGGCGGGCAGGTCACGATGCTCGCCGTCCCGGTTGACGTGCTCTCGGCCTCCACCGCCGAGACGCCGGCTCCGGTGCCCATCGGTGACGGCGCCTCCGTCCCCCCGCCGCTCGATTCCGACCAGCTCGCTGAGATCGTTGGCCTGCTTGACCGAGCTCGGCGCCCCCTCATCCTTGCGGGCCGCGGCGCCGCCCTGGCCGGGGCGCGCGGTGTGCTCGAGGAGCTCGCCTCGCGCACCGGCGCTCTGCTCGGGACGAGCATGGGCGCCAAGGACCTGTTCCGTGGCTCGCCGCTCGATGTAGGTGTGGTCGGAGGTTTCTCGAGCCCACTCACCCGCGAACTGCTGAAGGACATCGATTGCGCGCTCGTGTTTGGAGCCAGGCTGAGTGACTTCACGGTCGCCCAGGGCCGGGTCCTCCAGAACATTCCGGTGGTTCAGTTCGACATCGACCTGAAGCCCCCATCGAGCAAGGTCGACGTGTCACTTGCGCTCGTGGCCGATGCCGCGGGCGCGGCCGAGCAACTGCTGGCGGTGCTTCCCCCCGCCAACGGCGGCGCTCACGCCCTGCATGAGCCGGACGTGCTGCAACGGGTGGCTCAGTGTCACACCTACCAGGAGGACGACGTCTCCCGAGCTTCCGAGATCGACCCGCGGGTGCTCGCGGTGGCGCTCGATGGGCTGCTACCGCCGGAGCGGACGATCCTCACCGACGGCGGGCACTGCATGGGCTTTCCTGCGATGCACATGCGCGTCACAGATCCATCTCATTACCTGCTCTACGACGGCATCGGGTCGATCGGGACCGGTCTGGGCACGGCGATGGGCACGGCGATCGGTCGTCCCGAATCGCCCATGGTGTTCTGTGCCGGTGACGGCAGCCTGGCCATGACGATGGGCGACCTGGAGACCGTGGTTCGCCACGACCTGCCGATGGTGATCGTGGTGTTCAACGACGGGGCGTACGGTGCGGAGCGTCACTTCCTGGACTTGGCCGGCCATCCTAACGGCCGCTCGATCTTCGGCAACATCGACTTCGCGGCGGTCGCGCGGGGACTCGGCATGGAGGCGGCGACGATCCGGACTCTGGACGACCTGCGCGCGCACGAGCCCGCGCTAAATGAGCCACGCACGCATCCGCTGCTGCTCGACTGCAAGATCGCCGGGGAGGTGCGCTCGCGCTGGATGGAGGAGTTCTGACGCTCCGTCGGTCGGCCGCCTAACCGCGCGCCGCGGGATTGGACGGGATCTACGTGGGGCCGTCCGATCTGTCGCTCGCCCTCGGGCTCACCCCGCCGCACTCGGCCAGGAGCCGCTCGCGCGGGCGATTGCTCGTGTGCGCGAGTCCTGCCAGGGTTGAAACGCGCGATGGTCTGGACCGGCTCGAAATCGTCGGCTCGTCGCTCAGGCCGTGCTGGAGATCGACTCACCGGTGGTACGGGAGCGGCGCCGAGGCAACCCGGGTCGCTATGCGGTACAGCGAGGTCGAGCTCGGTATGTACAACGTCCTCCATCCAGGTCCGCCCCAGGCCAGGTTCCCGACGATCTCGGGCACCTCGATGATCCCCAGATGCTCTCCCCCGGCGGAGACGATCCACACCCCGCCCGGGCCGGTCACCCACACGTTGCCGTGCTCGTCGCACTTCATGCCATCGCGGGCCACCCCGGTCCGGGCGGCGTGTCGAACCGCTCGAAGAACAGGCGGCCATCGGTCAGCGTACCGTCGTCCCGCACGTCGTAGACGCTGATCAGGCGCGTCGCCGAATCATTGATGTAGAGCAGCGATTCGTCGGGGGAGAAGCACAGGCCGTTGGGCTGCTCGAAGTCGTGCTCGTCGACCACCAGCTCAGGCTCGCCGCCCCGGCAGTGACCCGGTAGACGGCCTGGAAGGGCAGCTCCTGGGCGCGCTCCACCCCGAATGCAGCGGTCCGGCCGTAAACCGGGTCGCTGAAGTAGATGCTTCCGTCCGAGCGCGTGACCACGTCGTTGGGGCTGTTCAGCTCGCGGCCCTGGTAGTGGCTCGCGACGGTCTCACGCGTGCCGTCCGGACGCTCTCGGACGAGGAGTGAGGTCGCGTGCTCGCAGACGAGCAGCTCGCCCGCTCGAGTTGTAGACCATGCCGTTGCATTTGTTGCTCGGTCGCCTCACCTCGTCGACGCCGTCCGCCTCGCTCCAGCGCCGGCGGACGTCCCCGGGCATGTCGCTGAACAGCAGGAACCGGCCGTCCTGGTTCCAGATCGGTCCTTCGGTGAAGCGAAAGCCGGTGGCCAACCGCTCCACCGTGGCTTCCGGAGCCACCAGCACCTCCATCGACGGCCAGGTGACATTCATCTCCGACTCTCCTTTGTCTTCGCGGGTTGTCCGTGGGTGAGCCGTGAAGCCGGCAAGCTCGGTCGCTCAGCGGCCGGCACTGGTGCGCACGCCGACGCGGCTCCGCCACAGCTCGATCAGCTCGAGCTCACGCTCCCGGTCGAGCAGGTCCCCGCGAGCCTGGCCGGCGAAAGGGGACTGCAGGGCAAGCCCGGGCGGACGGATGTCCTCCCACTCGGCGGAGTCGCGGATCGTCTCCTCGATCGGTCGGATCCTCAGCCCGTTAGCGAGCGCTTTCGCACTGTCGACCGCGAACATATTCGGTTCGTGGGGAACCCACCACGGCAGCTCCACATTTGGCTTGACGCCTTCGTCGAGCAGCCATTGCGGATCGGCCCAAATCGCCCGCGCGCCGCTGTCGTAGACCTGACGCGCGATCTCCAGGAACCGCTCCATGGTGAGTGCCGGTGCGGCCAGGTTGAAGGCGCCGGTCAGCCCCCGCGCGGCGCCCGCGACGATCCAGGTGGCCATGTCACGGACATCGATGTATGAGACCACTCGCTGGCGGGGCCGCGGGACGAGGAACTCGGCATAGTCGCGCACGCGCCCCCCCCAGTAGCCGGTCCGTCGATTGGAGGCACCGTGATCGAGTGGTCCGGACACCGAGGTCGGCCGGACGGCCAGCCAGCAGTCGGGAAAGGCCTCGGCGATCACCTCCTCGCATCGCACCTTCATCGGCCCGTACAGCGTCGAGCCGCCGTAGGGGCGCTCGCCGGGCTGGTCGATGTCCTCCGGGAGCGTCAGCTTTGCATCGTCCTCCCGATTGATCGCGGAAAGGTCGGCGTAGACGGCGATCGAAGAGATGAACGTGTAGTGGCCGACGTGGCCGCGCAAGATCTCGCTCGAGCGTTCCACGACCCGGTAATCGAAGCCACAGGTGTCGAGCACGGCATCCCAGTCGCGTCCTCGCAGCACTTCGAGATCCTCTCGGCGCTCCCGATCTCCGGTCAGCCGCTCGAGCCATGGAAAGGCCTCAGGGTCGGTCAGGCCCCGGTTAAAGATCGTGACCTCGTGCCCGGCCGCCGTCGCTTCCGTGACGGCGTGTACCCCGATGAAGCTGGTACCCCCGATGATCAGGAGCTTCATACTTGGATCTCCTCCTTCGCCGGTGTGGTGGAGCGCCGCTCGACGCGGCGCTGGTTGTCGAAGATCATCGTCGCGCCGCCGGGCCCGTCGTACGGGGGCCAGTGCGGAAGACCCGGATGGTTCGGATCCCCGGTCCTCGCGAACGCGGCCCAGGCATCACTGACCACCGGCGCGAGCCGCCGGGCCGAATCGCTCCCGGCGGTCGCCGGGTGCAGCTCGGTGTTGTCGAACGGAAACGCCACATCGACACCGTGGGCTGCGCCGAGCGACCCGCCGAGCACGGGCGTGGGCCAGGCGAACTCATACATGAAGACCGGAGCCCCGCCGTGGGCCGCCCTGGCGCCGGCGGCCGCGAGCGCCGGGAGCCTGAACATGTCGTCGGTACGCAGCTCGACAAGGGCGCGCTGTGGATCAGTATCGGGATGCAGCGCGCGGTAGCGCGTTATGCGCTCGCCAAAACTGGCTTCGAGCGCTTCCCATCGGGGCGGCGGTCCGAGGCCGACAAATGCCGTGGCCTCATCGCGGGTCACGCCGATGATCAGCGGCACATCGGACGCGGCGCCCGCCGGCCAGCGCGGCGGGCGCGTCGCACGGAAGCTCCGGAGTCCCGATCACCGGGCCGAAGCTCAGCCCGGAGCGAGTCACGGCGGCGCCGGCGGCGACCAGCGCAGCCGAGCTCTATTTCCGTGAGCGCCGCCACCGAGTGGGCGCCGAGCTGGTCCATGACTGCTTCGGTGACGCGCTGCGCCTCGCTGCAGCGTAAGCCAGTTGAGGGCTCCGCTCTGGCAGATCGCCCTCTGGAACAGTCCTCGCGCCGACGGCATCGCCATCAGGGCCATCACTTTGCCGCCGCCGCCCGACTCGCCGAAGATCGTCACGCGGTCCGGATCGGCGCCGAAGGCGGATGCATTGGCGCGCAGCCATCCAAGCCCAGCCAGCAGATCGAGCAGTCCCAGGTTGCCCGATGCCTCGAGCTGTTCGAGATGCAGGTGGCCCAGCACTCCGATCCGGTGGTTCACGGTGACGACCACGACATCGCCCCGCCGGGCCAGTCGCGATCCGTCGAACCATGGCGCCGAGCGCGCCGAGCCCGAACCGCTTTTGAAGCCGCCGCCGTGGAACGAGACAAGCACGGGCCGCTTCGCCCCATCCCCGACCGCGGGCGACCACACGTTGAGCGAGAGGCAGCTCCTCGCTCTGTGGCTCGTCGGCGAGTCCAAACATCGCCCGTTCGACCTCTGGGTCGATGACCAGGTTCTCCCGGATTGGCGGCTGGGGGCAGGCCGCCCCGTACTCCCGGGCCTGGACCGCTCCGCTCCACGGCTCGATCGGGCGGGGGACTTGGAAGCGTTTGGCCGCGGCGTAGGGGATCCCCAAAAATTGGCTCACGCCGTCGACACGCCGGCCCACCACGGTCCCACCGCTGAGCTTGACCACCTCCTGGCTGCGGCGGCGAGCCGGGTCTTCAAACATCCGATTGGTAGTATGCCAGGATCGCGGGGGATCTCCACCCACTGCTCAGCGTGGCATATCGCCGACGCTGTGGCGTTCAGCGAAGCGCCAGCGGCCGTCCTCGCAACGGACTAGCCTGTCCTGGTAGCTGCCCGTCGACGCCACGAACAGCCCGCCGTCCCGTGAGCGGATCGAGATGAAGCGCGAGCTCGCTTCGGCCTGACCTCCGTTGACGGTGACGCGTGGATGCACTGTGGTGTGGTTCATTGTGCCCGGCGGCACCACGGGTAGGCGCTCGATGAACCAGCGTTCGAGCTCGCTTCGTCCCCGACAGGTGAGCGACGGCTCGGTATCTGAGAACGCCCGGTAGGTGAAGACGCCCTCCTCGGTGAAGCAGTCGACGAACGCATCGGGCGTGACGGCGTCGGCCGCCTCGCAGTACGCGTAGAGCGTCTCGATCACATCGCGCTCGTCCAGCAGCCTGGCGAGCGCGTCGCTGGTGCTAGCCGACTCGCTCACCGGTGGCCGCCAGCGCCTGGACCGCGGGTGCGTGCCCGCCGGCCATGTGGTGAGCCGCGACCCAGCCGAAGATCATCGCGGGCCCGATCGTCGCGCCCGGCCCGGCATAGTCGTTGCCCATCACCGACGCCGAGGTGTTGCCGGTGGCGTACAGGCCGCGATCGCGCTATCCGTCCTCGCGCAGCACGCGTCCGTCCTCGTCGGTGAGCAGGCCGCCCTTGGTGCCGAGGTCTCCCGGGACGAGCCTGAACGCGTAGAACGGAGGCTTGCTGACCTCGCCGAGATTCGGGTTCGGGGAGTCCGGGTTACCGTAGTAGCTGGTCGTAGGCACTCTCGCCGCGATGGAAGTCCTCGTCGCGGCCCTGCCGGGCGAACCGGTTGAAGCGCTCGGCCGTCTCCGACCAGAGCGGTCGGCGGGCACGCCGATCCGACGCGCCAGCTCTGCGATGGTCGGCGCGCGCTGTACCAGGCCCGACTCCATCCATTCTTTTGGCATCGGCTTGCCGGGCAGGTGGCCGGCGATGATGTTGTGCGTCCACCCGCGGTGATCGATGATCATGAACAGCCGGGATGTGGCTGATCCCCGGCGCATGACCGGCGAGCTGGTCGTGGACGAAATCCGTATAGGGGCCGACCTCGTTGGTGAAGCGGCGGCCCGCCCCATTGACGATGAACTGCTCGGGATAGGCGCGCTCGGCGACGAGCGGCCAGACGCCGCCCGGCAGCTGCATCGCCGGCATCCACCAGGCGTCGTCCATCAGGTCGAGCGCCCCGCCGACGGCTTCGCCGGCCCGGATCCCGTCGCCAGTGTTGTCGGGGCTGCCCGAGCTCCACCCACTACCGACCGTCGGCTGGTAGCGCCGGCGCATCTCCGCGCCGTGCTCGAACCCGCCGGCTGCCAGCACCACGCCGCGGCGTGCCCGGATGCGCAGCGGCCGTCCTCGCGCTCGGCTTCTACGCCCACCACCGTCCGCTGTGGTCGGTGATCAGCGACTTCATCGGCGTCCTCATCCACAACGGGACGCCGGCGACTTGAGCAGCAGACGTAACCGGGTAACAAGCGCCGCCCCGCTCGTCATCATCATCTGACCTCGCAGGCGCGCCTCGATGGTCCGGCCGGCGAGCCGCAGGAGGGCGCGCTTTCCGCGCCAGCCGCTCCAGCGCAGATGGGTCAGGTCGTGGTAGTCGACGCTCGTAAGCCACATGCCTCGCGGCGCGCCGGGGATCCGCGCCGTTCCGCCGCGCAGCGCCTCCCCGTCCTCACCGAGTTGGCGGCGATCGATCGGCGACGCCCAGAGCCCTCGGCCGAGGGGGTTGCCGCCCTTGTCGGGGTGATAGTCGGAATAGCCCTTGGCCCAAAAGAAGCCGTTACGAAAGAACGGCGTGGCCTCGAGCGCCTGACCGAGCTTGGGCACTTCCTCGAGGTAGCGCCGGTGGCGCTCCGGCGTCACGTTCGGAGCGATCGCGCGCAAGTACGCGAACACCTTTTCCGGATCATCGCGCTGCCCCTGCCGGATGAACTCGGGTGCGTTGGGCATCCACGCGCCTCCGCCGGACAGGGCCGAGTTGCCCCCATAGAGCCCGGCCTTCTCGATCACGAGCACGTCGAGTCCTTCGCCCTTGGCCGTCCACGCGCTCACCATGCCGCCCGCGCCGGCACCGACGACGAGCACGTCCACCTCGTGATCGAAACCGCGCTCCACATCGCCCATCGCAACCTCCTCGTGCCCTCGCGCTCCCATTTGAGCCGGTCAACCAACCAAGCGTTTGGATTGTACTGTTTCGTCTTGCGATTCGGTGACGCTCGGGAGTCCCAGCGCGGCTCAGCGCGGTAGGACCGGGAAGCGAGGATGCTCGAGCGGCTGGTTGACCTTGAGCTCGAGCCCGTCCGTGCGGCGCTGCTGCGCTCCCGTGAACAAGGTCTCGGCCGGGAACAACGAATCCGTGTAGGCCCATCGGGGCTGGTCGGTCTGGTTCGGCGGGGCCGCGTGCACGGTCGTCCAGTCATGCGCGGTCGCGTCACCCGGCTTCAGATGCAGCGGTTCGGAGATCTCGTGCTCATCGCCGATCCAGGGATAGAGGTCGAGCAGGTCCTTGCCGTCGGTGCGATGGATGACCCGGCCCATCGGCCCGAGCTTGTGCGACCCGTTCAGGAAGCGCATCGTGCCCATCTCCGGCGGCATCTCTACCAGTGCCACCCAGAAGTTCAGCAGGCCGATCCGGTCGAGCGAAACATAGGGAAAGTCCTGATGCCAGGGCGTGCGGGACCCGCCCTCAGCCGAGGGCAGCTTGCACAGGATCGCGTCTGCCCACCAGCGCACTTCCCGGTCGCGCAGCAGCCGGCTCGCCCCGCGCCCCATCCCGCGCGAGCGCGACACCGAGCGGAAGAAGTCGTCCTCCTCGGCCGGGTTCTGCCAGTCCCGCCAGAGGGCTCGCAGCTGCGGAGTCATGATGCCCGGCCGGTCGTCGGGCATGTCGGCCATGGCGCGCTCACCCATGCGCGCCTGGGCGCGCTCGAGGAGGTTCGACACGAGCTCGGGCGTCAAGAGGCCTTCGAGCTTGACCCAGCCGTTCTCGCGGTAGAAGGCGACCTCCTGATCATTTATCTCACGGATCTGCTGATCGACGTCGGGTGCTGCGGTGGTTGACATGGCGGAGCCTCGTTATTGGTTCGTGTGATGGGGTCGGCGGTCAGCCGGCCACTGCCTGGCCGGTAGTGATCTGCCCGGCCGCGGGGAGGATCTCCTCGGCGACCCACTGCAGGCGCTCCAGGTACTCCTGGATGTCACGCACGGGCGGTGGCGCCCCGGGCTGGTCGTTTTGGAACTTGCCGATGCCCACGATGTCGTCGAGCGAGGTCATGGTCGCTCCGACCGCGGCGATCTCGTGCATCTGTTCGAGGATCGCGTCCTTGTCGCGGACGATCTTTGCCTGCTCGATCACGGCGTGGCTATCCGGATCACGCCGGCCCTCAAAGAGCTCGAGCCACGCCTCGAGCGGCCGGGGCCGCTCCTGGAAGGCGGGGTGCTCACGGATGAACTCGACCATCGCGCCGAACTGCGCCCGCGGGGTTGAGTAGGAGTACCACCCGTCGCCCAAGCGGGCGATCCGCGCCAGGGCCGCCTTGGTGCGACCACCGAACCACAGAGGGAGCGGGCGCTGCACCGGCTTGGGATCGAATACGACATCGTCGAAGCTGACGAACTTCCCCCGGTACACCGGACGCTCGCTCGTCCACAGCTCGAGCATCGCCTCAACCCACTCGTCCATGACCTGGCCACGCGCCTCATAGGGTGAGCCCATCAGCTCGAACTCCCAGCGCTTGTAGCCGACCAGCAGCAGCGGCGTCAGGCGACCGCCGGACACGAAGTCCAGCGTGGACAGGGACTTGGCCAGCTCGATCGGATTGCGGTACGGGGCGACCACCAACGGAACCACCTTGATCCGGGTGGTCGCGCCCAGGATGAACCCGGCTGCCGTCAGCGAGTGCACCCAGCGCGACCCCATCTCGGGCGCGGATTCGCCGTTCATCACGATGTGGTCGGATACCGTGAGGTAGTCGAATCCGAGCTCCTCAGCGCGGCGCGCGACAGCGACCATCTGCTCGGAGGTGATCGACTCCCACCAGTGCTTGCCAGTGCCCGGATACAGGGTCAGTCCCGGCACCTTGGCGGTGATCTTCATCGACCCGCCACCGGCGCTCGATCCTCCCCGAGCCTCACGGGGAACCTGCGTAGCCGCCTGAGGCTGGCGTTGCCCGTCCACTCGAGTTCCTCGTCGTCGACCAGTCCGGCGTCAGGGAACCTCGTGGCGAGCGTCCGCACCGCGATTTCAGCCTCCATCCGGGCCAGCGAGGCGCCCAAGCAGTAATGCGGCCCGAACCCGAGGGCCACGTGATCGCGGGCGTTGGCCCTGTCGAGGACGAGCTGGTCGGGCGACTCGAACAAGGCTGGGTCGCGGTTGGCGCACACCAGCATTGGCCGGATCGCTTGACCCGCTGGCACCGCCGTGCCGGCGATCTCCACGTCGACGAGCGGCACCCTGCCCAGGAACTGGGTCGGTGAGATGTATCGGAGGAGCTCCTCGACCGTGGCCGGAATGAGCGCCGGGTCATCGCACAGCGCCCGCCACTGGTCCCGTTCGCGCAGGAGCGCCAGCATTCCGTTGCCGATCAGGTTGGTGGTCGTCTCATGTCCGGCGAAGAGCAGCACGACGAACATCGCGGCGAGCTCGTCGGATCCAAGCCGGTCCCCCTCCTCGGCGTCCATCAGCGCCGTGACCAGGTCACCGCTGCCCGAGAGGTGCCGGTGCTCTTCGATCACCCCGTCGATGTAGCGGCGGAAGTCCAACATCGCGTGGTAGGCCTCCATCAGCGGCTCGGCCTCGGTGCCGCCCCGGTTGCGTCCGAGCTTTCCAGACCATTCATGGATCAGCTCGCGCGCCGCGGGCGGCACTCCGAGCAGATCGCCGATGATCATCAGCGGCACCCAGTACGCCAGGCCCATCAGGTCGCTGATCTCCTCGCCGGAGAGGGGATCGAGAATCGAATCGACGTAACGCTGGGTTGCGTCAGCGAGCTCAGCGATGCGGCGCGGCGTGAAGGCGCGGTGGGCGATCTGGCGCAGTCGCCTGTGGACGTCGCCGTCCGTGCGGCTCATATACATCGCCTCGAACGCCGTGACCTCATCAAACGCCTCTCGGTAGCGGTCGGTCAGGCCGGCCCGGACTTCTTCATAGAAGCTGCCGCGCGCGCGGAAGCCGTTGCTGTAGCGGATCCCGTCCCGCAGCAGTGGTTTGACATCCTGATAGCGCGTAACGAGCACCATCGGGCCCCACTCCACGACCGGACCGAGTTCAGACAACTGGCGATAGACCGGATATGGGTCAGCCATCGCGCGGGGATCGGAGGCGAACAGGCGATCGAGTTCCTGCTGCAGCGACGCTGGCGACGCCAAACTCATGCCATCCTCCCGGAAAACGATCGCAACCGAGCGGCTGAGTCTACCAGACGCTTGGTTGAGCGTGTAAGGTTTGCCTAATGCGAGATCTGGACGGGCGTGTGGCGATGATCACCGGCGCGAGCCGGGGCATCGGGCGCGGGATCGCACTCGAGCTCGGTGGCCGGGGCGCCCGCGTGGCGATCAACTACCGGCGGGACGAGGCGGCGGCCGCACAGGCTGTGGCTGAGGTGGAATCTCGGGGCGGCGAGGCTATCGCACTGAAAGCGTCTCTGGCAGATCCGGAGGAGATCGACGCGCTGGCGGAGGAGGTACTGGAGCGCTGGGGTTTCGTCGATGTGCTCGTGCACAACGCCGGCATCGCGAGTCGTGGCCAGTCGGTGGCGGACACCGACCCGGGCGAGGTCCAACGCGTCGTGGGCACGCATGCACTGGGCGCCCATCGGCTGACCAGCCGCCTGCTTCCGGCCATGCGGACCCGGCCGCGCGGAGATGTGGTGATGATCTCGAGCAGCGAGGTTTCCCACATGCGGGCCAACGGGGCCCCGTACAACATGGCCAAGGTGGCGCTGGAGGCGCTGGCCCTGACGTTGGCCAAGGAGGAGATCGCCAACGGCATCCGCGTCAACATCGTGGCGCCCGGTCTCGTCATCACCGACATGGGCGTGCGGCTGGTCCGGGCCCAGCTTGGCACGGACGACATCGATGCGCTTGACTCCAAGCAGCCATTGGGGCGGGTGTGCCGGCCCGCCGATGTGGCGCGGGTCGTTGGTTTTCTAGTATCCGACGCGGCGGCTTTCGTGACCGGACAGCGAATAGTTGTGGACGGAGGGGTCGACGCGTCTCCCACGGGAGCGTCGATTCCGGCCATTCAGGCGACGGTGAGAACATGAGCGAGCGGGCGGCCGTGCAGGTCCTCCGAGGCCAGTCTGAGCTGCGCGAGGTCGGCGACGGTCTCGGCGGCACGGCCTTTGCCGATTTCATCGGGCTTCGACGTGACGGCCCCGGCGTGACCCGCCTCACGGTACGTCCGACCCTCCTGAACGGCGCCGGCTTGCTGCTCGGTCCGGTGGGATTCGCGCTCGTCGACTACTCGATGGCCTCTGCGCTGTGGGCGCAGCGCAACCCCGGCGAGTTGATCGCCACGATCAACATCTCGCTGAACTTCATCCAGAGCGTCAGCGAGGGCGAGATCATCTGCCGCTCGACGCTCGATCGCCGCAACCGCTACGCGGCCGCTCTAAGCAGTCAGGTTCACCACGCTGACGGGCGCCTGCTGATCACGGCCGTGGGAAGCTTCGCGATTCGTCCGCCGCGCAAGCCGGATTGAGCACCTCGGACCACACGGCGCGCTTCGCCGGCAAGGTCGCGCTCGTGACCGGAAGCAGCCGCAACATCGGTAAGGCGGTGGCTGGCGCGTTTGCGCGGGAGGGGGCGAGCGTGGTGATCAACGCCTCGCGGTCCTCCGACGAGCTCGACCAGGCTCGCGCCGAGATCGAGGCGGTCGGCGGCGAGGTTCTGCCCGTGCTCGCCGACCTCACCGAGATGGACGCGGTGCAGGACTTGGTGACGCGGACTCGTGAGCGCTTCGGTGGGATCGACATCCTGGTGATCTGCCACTCCTCCCGGCCGCTGACGCCGCTGCTGGAGATGACGATCGAGCAGTGGCACAAGCAGATCGCAATCAACCTCCACTCGGGCATGTACCTGTGCCGCAGCGTCCTGCCGGTGATGATGGAGCGGGGCGGCGGGTCGGTGATCACCGTCACCAACGGGGGCCGCTTCGTCTCGGCCCGCTATCCCCGACACGCCGCGTTCGCCGCGCTGGCTGGGCGGCTGACGCTGATGCAATCGCTCCTTTACGAGTTCGCACCCCACGGCATCCGCTTCAACTTCGTCGGCCCCGGGATCATGGACACCGTGCGCAAGAACCCGGAGTGGTATCCGGACGTGCCCGATGGGACACCGCAGAATAGTCCGGCGGTGCTCGCCACGATCCCGCTGAAGCGGGCCGGGAAGCCCGAGGAGGTCGCGAACGCCGTGCTGTGGCTGGCCTCCGACGAGGCCGACTACGTCAACGGCGCGACGATCAACGTGACCGGCGGCTGGTCGATGTGAGCTGCGCCGCTCAGCCGGCGGCGCTGGGCGCCCGGTCGTCGGCTGAGCCGGACTCCCACTTGCCCTCGACGGCCCTGTAGGGACGGGCTACCTCGACCAGGGTGCCGTGGGCGCTGTCCGGCATGACCCACGTCCAGCGCTGCCAAGGCATCTCGGGGTCACTGTAGACCTCATCCGGAGGCGATGTATTCAGTCCCTCCTCGGCCAATCTGCGAGACACGGCGAGCGGATCGTCGGTGGTGAAGCAGATGTGGTGCACCCCCTCGCCGTACTTGGCCAGGCGTCGCCCCAATGGGCTGTCGGGCGCGGCTTCCATGAGCTGGATCTCCGCCCCGTGATCGGAGACGAAGGTGACCCAGCGCATCCGATCCTCGCCGCCTTCGAACTCGTCGTACCGGACCAGGGGCTGTGACAGCTGCTCCGGGTCGACGGCCGCCAGGATCTTGGTCCAGTCCTCGACGGCTTGATCGAGGTCCTTGACGAGCAGGCAGATGTGGGCGAGGGGTCCGCTGGGCATCGTGTTCTCCCGGGTTTTGGTGCAGTCCACGCGCAGCTTATCAAACAGACGGTTGGTCTAGGAGACTCATTCAGCCTGGCGCCGGTGTGAACCGCACGACGACCGACCTGTAGGCCCGGTGGGCGAAGCTCGGGCGACGTGAGAGGTCGGAGGCCGCCTCGTCAAGCTCGATCTCCGCGAGGCGATCAAGGAGCGCCTCGAACGCAATCCGGCCCTCTAACCGCGCCAGCTCGCTCCCCACGCAGAAATGCGTCCCGTGGCCGAAGGCCAGGTGCCGGCGGGCGTTCTTGCGGCCGGGTCTGAACGCGGTCGGGTCCTCGAACACCGTGGGGTCGTAGCCGCCTGCCGCCCAGAACACGGCTACGGTCTGATCCTTGGAGATCACCACCCCGTCGAGCTCGATCTCCTCCGTGGCGCGGCGAAACGTGCACTGAAGCGGCGGGTCGTTGCGGAGCGCCTCCTCGAGGAAGGCGGGAATCAAGCTCCGCTCCCTCCGGAGACTGGCCAGCTGTTCGGGGCTGCGCAGGGCCCGGACGAGCGAGTTGACGAGGAAGTTCGTCGATGTCTCGTGGCCGGCGATGGCGAGCTGCGCGATGATCGGCAGCAGCTCGCTCTCGTGCAGCTGCCGCCCGTCCTCGAGCCGGGCGTGGATCAAGCCGGTGAGGACGTCCTCACGCGGCTCCCGCCGGCGCGCCTCGATCAGGGCCAGAAAATGCCGCTGGAACTCGATCGCCGAGCGCGTCACCTCGAGCCGTCGCTGATCGGAGACGACCTCGCTGATTCCCGCGAGCATGTCATCGGTCCAGCGCTTCAGGCTGTCCATGTCCTCGGGCGCGACACCGAGCATGCCGCTCAGCACGCCCAGCGGGAACGGGACGGCGAACGCGTCGAAGAACTCGATCCGGCCCGTCTCGATGAACCGATCGATCAGCCCGTGAGCGAGCCGCTTCATGTGCGGCTCGAGCAGGCGCACGCGGCGAGGCGCGAACGCCTGGTTGACCAGCTGCCGATGAACCGTGTGCACCGGCGGATCGGCATGGAACAGCGCGGGCGCCTCCTCCACCAACCCCGCCGCCAGCGCCCGTACCTCGCCGCCGACAGGATTCTCGCCGATCCCGAACCGAGCGCGCTGGCTCGGGATCTGCCGGGAGAAGTGGACGCTGTCCGTGGAGAGCGCGATCAGGTTCTCGTAGCCGCAGATTCCGGTGCCAACCCCCGACAGGGCGAACACGGGGCAGCTGCCGTGCCTGGCCATGTACTCCGTATAGGGGTCCTCGCGAAAAGCGGCATCGCTCGGGTCGAGCGCGCCCTCGATCACAGTCCCAGCGAGCGGCCGACGATTTCCTTCATGATCTCGCTCGTCCCGCCGTAGATCCTGGTCACCCGCGCGTCGCGCCAGCGCCGGGCGATCTCGTACTCCTCCATGTACCCATAGCCGCCGTGGAGCTGCACGCAGCGATCGAGGACGCGGAACTCGAGCTCGGTCGTCCAGAACTTCGCTGCGGCCGCATCGGCGTCGGCGAGCTCTCGCTCAGTGTGCGCCTCGATGCAGCGATCGATGTAGGTACGGGCGATGCTCACCTCCGTCGCCAGCTCGGCCAGCGTGAAGCGATTGGCCTGGAAGCTTCCGATGGGACGACCGAAGGCATTACGGTCGCGGACGTACTCGAGCGTCAGCTCCAGCGCACGTTCGGCGCTCGCCACCGCCGACACCGCGATCGAGAGGCGCTCCTGGGCCAGGTTCCCCATCAGGTAATGAAGCCCCTGGCCCGGCTCGCCGAGCACGTTCTCCTCGTGTACCTCGACGTCGTCGAAGAACAGCTCTGCCGTGTCCTGGGCGAGCCGACCGAGCTTCTCGAGCTTTCGGCCCTTCTCGAAACCCTTCATCCCGTCCTCGACGACGAACAGACCGAGGCCGTCGATGGCGTCCCGTTGCACGCGCGCGGCGACGATCACGATCTCAGCCTGGATGCCGCTGGTGACGAACGTCTTTGAGCCTGAGAGGAGGTAGTGCCCGTCCGCCCACTTCGCCGTGGACCGGATGCCCCGGAGATCCGATCCCGCGCCGGGCTCGGACATGGCGATCGCGCACACTCGCTCGCCGCTGGTCAGATCGGGTAACCAACGCGCCTGCTGCTCGGGCGAGGCGAGCTCGATCAGGTAGGGCAGGACGATGTCGTTGGTGAGCGAGAACGCATCGGTCACAGTCCCGGTGTAGACGACCTCTTCGTCCAGGATCGCGTTGAAGCGAAAGTCATCGACGCCAGCGCCACCGTGCTCCTCCGGCACGGCGAGGCCCACGAATCCGAGCGCCGCTGCCTTCTTCCAGAACACGCGGTCGATGATCCCGGCGGCTTCCCACTCGGCGGCATGGGGCGCGCCCTCGCGCTGCAGGAACCGCCGCACGGAGGCGCGGAACTCCTCGTGCTCATCGCCGAAGATCACGCGTCTCAGGCCGCCGAACGAGTTGCTCCGGCCGGTCGCCGATGCCATCAGGTAAGTACCTGGAGCCAGTGCTGCTCGGTCCCGGCCGGCAGCTCGTACAGGGTCACGCGCGGGCGGACGCGCACGGCGATCCGGTGCGCCGCGGCGGCGCGCGCGTCGTCGCCAAGGCCTGCCGGCAGCCTCATCACCGCGGTGTCGGCACCCCAGGCGCGCTGCTCGGCGCGCAGCCGAGTAACCAGCCCCTCATCGTCGAACCAGCCGTCCTCGTCGGCATTCACCCGGTGCAGCGAGGGACGGCGTAGGCGCTGCGCCACCGGCCCAAGTTCCGCCTCGGCCCGCGCCCAGTGAGCCCGTGCCTCCTGCGCCGATTCGTCCTCCGAGGACACGCTGGCCAGGCCGAGCGTCCGAGCCACCACCGGGGCTGCCCGACCCGCCAGCCAGACCGGCAGCTCGGGCTGGACGGCCTGCGGCGTGACGATGATCCGCTCCTCCTGCTGCTCGTTCTCGGGCAGGTTGCCGGGAACCTTCCAGCGCGGGCCGTCGTGGCGGAAGGGCCGCGGCGCGAGCGCGGCGAGCACGACCTCCGCGCTCTCCTCCAACCGGCCCTCGTCGCCCTGGGCGTCTTGGAGGACCACGATCAGCCGGCCGTTGGAAACGTTGTCGGCCACGGCGGCCGCCTCTGCGATCTCCAGTGGGTGACCGTCCACCGGGGCGCACGCCGCCAGGCGGATCACCGACGTGCGAGTCGCCACCGCCGCGGCTCTGAGCATCGCCGTGTCCCCATCCGCCTCCACCGGCAGCCACGCGATGTCGATGCCCGCCGTCTCCGCGGCCAGCGCCTGCGCGGCGAGGCTCTCGATCGTCTCGCCCTCCAGAATCACGCCGAGCTTCATGCCGCCACGGCCTGCCGGAAGGCGGGCAGCACGCCCTCGGAGATCCGGGTCATCGTTTCGTGCAGCGGCGGCAGCCGGGCGTCGCCGACCAGGTGCAGCACGCAGAGCTCGGCGCCGGCGTCAGCGAGCTCCCTGAGCTGAGTCACCAGCTCGGCCGGCGAGCCGATGAGCGCGGTCTCGGCCGAGCGTCTCATCTGGACCTCGAGCAGCTCGGGCGCCTCGAAGCCCGGTCGGCCCTTGAGGGGGAACCAGGCCCCGGAGTACTCACGCGTGAAGCTGCCGAGCATCTCCACCGCCCAGTCGTGCTCGCGCTGGCTGCCGTCAGTCGCCCAGGCGTACTTCATTACGCCGATTCGGACGGCCCGACCCGCCTGCGCGGCGGCCTCCCGGGCCTCCTGGATCGCTGCACTCATCTGCGGGCTCTTGAGCGTGGAGGGGAGCATGACGCCTAGGCCCAGACGGCCGGCTCTCTGCACCGCCGGGGTGGCGAATCCACCCACCCAGGCCGGGGGTGCGTCGTCGCGCTCGGCCAGGCGTTCCAGCGCGGCATCCATGCGCTTGCCGCGCACGCGCCGAGAGATGCCATAGCCGTCGTATTCAGAGGACCGATAGCCGAGTCCCACGCCGTGCTCGAGCCGGCGGCCGGAGAGCCGATGGAGTGCGCATAGCTGGGCCGTGACGCGGTCGCGCTCGTAGAGTGGCAGGAGGTGGATTCCTGTGCCGACATGCAGCGTGGAGGTTGCCGCCAGTGCCGATGCGGCGGCCACCAGTGGAGCGGGCGTCCAGCCGTCGTACCAGAAATGGTGCTCGGCGATCCACAGCGAGTGGAAACCCAGCGACTCCGCCAGTTGCGCGTCGGTGCGAAGCTGTTCGTACAGCTTCGGCCACGATGCCGGGAACGCCGCCGTCGAGCGCATGGTCCAGAGGCCGAGACCGATGTTCATCAATGTATCGTCGCCCACTTTTCCGTTCACGTCAAGCAATCGCTTGGTAGAATAAACCGATGACGACGATCGCCGGCACCAGCATGGAGCTCGCGGAGATCCGTCGCTTGGTTGATGCCTACGCGCTGGCCATGGATCGACAGGATTTGGAGGCGTTTCCTCGGTTGTTCGTACCGGACGGGGCGCTGGTCGTGCGCGCGCCGGGGCGGGAGAAGCCGCTCGGGATCTTCCAGGGCCCCGGACCGGACGGGGTCGGGCTGATCGCACGGCTGCTCGGCGATCTCTACCGCGCCACGTTGCATCACATCACGACTCACGAGGCCACGATCGACGGGGATCGGGCCACCGGCACCACGTACTGCCTGGCCTACCACGTGGTCGACGGGGCGGACGGCGGAGCGCTCGAGACGCTCGGCGTCAGGTACGAGGAGGAGTTCGTGCGCACCACCGAGGGCTGGAGAATCCGGGTACGCGACGCCACCCGTCTGTGGTCGCAGATCACGCCGACGCCATACGAGCCGCTGCTCATAGACCGGGCCGCGGCGCGGGCGCGCGACGGACGCTGAGCGCTGCTTCGCCTCACCGGTGGATGAACGCCGGCGTTCGCTTGGCCAGAAACGCGTTGGCACCCTCGCTGGCGTCGGCCGAGTGGGCGACCTCGAGGAACAGCCGGCGCTCAAGGTCCAGGCCCGCGGCCAGGCCTTCTTCGATTCCGGCGCGGACGGCGCGCTTGGCGCTCTGAATTGCCACCGCGGGAAGAGACGCGAGTCGGCGGGCGGTGTCCTGGGCCCGTGCCAGGGCGGTGCCCTCGTCGGCGAGCACGTTGACCAGACCGAGCGCGTGGGCGCGCTCGGAATCGATCACCCGCCCGAGCAGGATCAGTTCGAGTGTGGCCGCGCCTCCGATTCGCCGTGGCAGGCGCTGCGTTCCGCCGCCACCGGGCATCAGTCCCAGCGTCACCTCGGGCAGGCCGAACCTGGCCCGCGGATCAGCCACGATCAGATCGCAGCAGAGAGCGAATTCGAGGCCGCCGCCCAGCGCGTTGGCGCCCACGGCGGCGACCGCGGGCTGGGGGAGGCCGCTCCAGGCCCTGAAGGCAGGTCCGGTGAGCGACACGTGGTGCTCCATCTCCCCGCTCGCGCCATCCGGCCCCAGCGCGTGGCTCAGCGAGCGTAGATCGGCTCCGGCGATGAACGCCTTCTCACCGGCTCCGTAGAGGACCACGGCGCGCACCGAGGGATCGGCGGCGACCTCCTCAGCCGCCTCCCTCAGGCCGATCAGCGTCGGGTCGTCGAGCGTGTTCACCGGCGGGTTGTCGACCGTCACGGTGGCCACGCCGTCGGCATGCTCGACGATCACGGCCACGAATCGATCCTCACGTCCCGGCGAGTACGAGCGTCGCGCTGCCCTGGAGCGCGCGCCGCCCGCCCTCGACGTCGAGCCACACGCTGCACGTCAACCGATGCTCCTCGCCCTCCTGCTCGGCCGACTCGATCCGTCCGCCCGCCGTCACCCGGTCGCCGCCGAATACGTTCGCGGTCAGGCGGACGTTCAGATCTCGGACGGCCGCGCCCGGCAACGCCTCACGAAGCATGTTGAGCACATAGCCGAAGCTGGCCGGCCCCTGGTTGATCACTCGGTCACCCAACCCGGCTGACTTGACGGCTTCAGGGTCGAGGTGGATCGGATTGGGGTCGGCGAGCACCACGGCGAAGACCTTCATCTTCTCGGGGTCGACGTGCTCGATCGTCCAGGGACCGAGCTCGGCGCCAGGTGAAAGGCTCATCACGCGCCTCGCCGGGGCAGAATGTATGTGCTGGTCGAAGCCGCCACGAGCTCATCCTCGTGCGAGCGGAGCTCCTCGCGGAACTCGAGGATGTCGAAGGTGCCGATGCTGCCCTGCTTGCGCTCGATCCCGAGCACCTCCCCGGTCACTCGGTACGGGATACCCAACCGGATTGGGCCGATGTACTCGAGGTGCGAGGATCCCAGCATCGGGCCGTCGTTGACGTCGAAATCCGCGAGCCGGCAGATGTCGGCGACGCTGATGCCGATCCCCCGCTGTGGCGCGATGTAGGCCCACAGGGGATGCGCCGCGCGATCCGTGGACGGTGCTCCTCCCACCACCTCGAGCACGCGGCGCTCGTCTTCCTCGGTGATCGTGAAGCTGCCCTCGGGCAGTGGCGTCCCGGGCAAAGACTCAAAGCCGGGAGCGGTCATCAGAACGACCGGGGCAGCCCGAGTTGCTCGGCGATCGAGTTGCGCGCCATTTCGTTGGTGATCGGGCCGATCCGGAACAGCCGGGCGTCGCGCCAGTAGCGCTGCATGTCGGTCTCGGCCGAGTAGCCCATGCCGCCGAGGATCTGGATGCCGAGGTCGGCGGCCTTGACGGCGTACTCGGAGGCGACGCACCTTGGCCATGTTGGCCTCCATGCCGCAGTCCTTGCCCTCGGCCTGCAGCCAGGCGGCCGTAGTAGACCAGCAGCTCGGCCTGGCGGCGCCACATCGCGATGTCGGCGATGTAGTGCTGGAGGATCTGGAACTGGCCGATCTTCTTGCCGAAGGCCTCGCGTTCCTTCACGTACTCGAGTGCGTCCTCGAGCACGCCGTCGAGGATGCCGCATGCACAGCGCGGCGAGCATGATGCGCTCGTTGTTGAGCGTCGGCAGCAGCATGTACCAGCGCGCGGCCCGGCTCGCCCGAGCACGTTCTCGTCCGGGACGAAGACGTCGTCGAGGCCCACGTCGCAGGAGCCGAGCGAGCGCATGCCCAGCTTCGGGATGTCGTTGACCGTGATGCCGTCGGACTTGGCCGGAAGGATGAACAGCGTCAGGCCCTGGTGGCGCTTCTCGACGTTCCGGTCGGTGCGCGCCAGCAGCAGGATGTAGTCGGCCACGTGAGCGGACGAGCACCAGGTCTTCTAGCCGTTGATCGACCCAGCCGCCCGTCGTCTCGCGCGTGGCGAACGTGCGCATCGCGCCCGAGCACATCGGTGCCGCCCCCGGGCTCGGTGAAGCCGATCGAGAAACGCGCGCTCGCCTCGGCGATCGCGGGCAGGAACCGCTGCTTCTGCTCCTCGCTGCCGTAGATACCGACCGACTTGGCGCCGGCGAACGAGGTGAGCCCCCACACCCAGGTCAGCCCGGCCAGCGATCGGGACAGACCGCGCGCCAGCAGCATCTGCATCATGATGTCGCCGCCCTGGCCGCCGTACTCCTCAGGCGATGCCGAGATGCCGTGGAAGCCGGCCGCGGTCAGCTTGTCCCACAGCTCGAACGGATACTCGGACTCCTTGCGCTCGATCTCCCGCGCCCACGCCTTGGGGGTCTCGTTATCGACCCAGCGGCGCACCGTCTCTTGGAACAGCTTCTGCTCGTCGGTCAGTTCAAAGTCCATGGCCTAGTCGATGTGTCTCTCTCGCCGTTTTTACCAACCTACTGTCTGGTAGCTTAACACGAAGGCCGCCGGGGGATCGGCCCGCGGCTCGCCGGCTCCCGTAGTGGCTATGATCACCAATCGGTTGGAAGGGGCGGGGCGCCCCACGAGATGCCCGCCAGAGGAGGCAAAGATGCTTGATCAGCAGGCGGTCGGGACTGCGATTCGCTCGGTGACGCCCGAGGAGTGTGCCTTCTACCGCGAGAACGGCTGGGTCAAGCTCGAGGGCCTGCTGGCCCCCGAGCTGGCCGCAGAGATGCTCGCGGTCAACGAGCTGTTCGATCATCCCCGCTTTCCCCAGGTGTACCCATGAGCCCCGAGGACGTGGTGCGGAGCTACTTCACATGCCTCGACTCCGAGGACTGGGACACGATGCGCACCCTGTGGCACCCCGAGTCCGAACTTCGCGCGGTGGGTACGCGCCCTCGCGAGGGGGTCGAGCAGGTCATCGGATACTTCAGCGGTCTGTTCGCGCCGTGGCCGCGCCATACTGACGCCCCCACCCGGCTGATCTGCGACGGGGACACCGTGGTGGCCGAGGTGACCTTCACCGGTACCACACGGGACGGGCGCGACGTGACCTTCGACGCGGTCGACGTGTTCGACCTCGAGAACGGGCTGATCCGGCGGTTCAGCAACTGGTATGACATCGCCTACGCGCGCCGCGTGCTGAGCGACGGAGCGACGGCGCCGGACTGAGCGCCCGAGCGCGCGGCTCAGCCGATCCGCTCCTTGAAGTCGGGGATCGGTACCGACCCGTCCCGCAGCCCGCGCACGATCGCGTCGATCTCCTCGTCTGAAGGGTTGTGCACGCCCAAGGCTTGCATCATGCGGATGATCCACTGCAGCCAGAGGATGAAGCCGGTGTATTCGACGACTCCGCGCGAACCGAGGCGCTCGTGCATGGCGGCGAACGTTTCGTCATCCACGGTGCCCGAGACGACCTGGCGGATGTAACGGACCAGAAGCTGCTCGTCTTCGTTGAGGTTCTCCTCCTGACCGAAGCGCAGGGCCTCCACCGCCTCGAGCCGTACTCCTGCCGCGACGCCGTCGGGGATGTGCAACCCCTGAACGACGTTCGTCTTCCAGTCCGCCGAGAGGACCTGATCGACCAGCTCGCGCTCCCAATGCGCATAGGTACCGGGTCGCTCCCCGGCCGTACGCACGAACGTCCCCATGCGGGCCGCGATCGCGCACATCCGGGGGCTGTTCAAGAGCGCTCCCCAATAGTCACCCATGTCGGGGGTGTCGGGTTCCTCGCCGTTCTTCGTCATCGACATGGCACTTCGCCGCTTGATCACGGCCTCGTAGGCCTCGCGGTCTTCGGGGTCGTCGAATGCCGAACGGGCCGGCTGCTGGACACGTGCCATATCTCTCCTCTCGATGGGCAGGTCGACGAACCTTATCATCCAAACAACCGAATGCTTGGTAGACTTATACGGCTTTCGGCAACCGGCGCAGAACCAGGAGAGAGCGATATGGGCGTGAAGTTGCAAGGCGCGGACGTCGAGCGTCATGGCCCGGTGGGGCTGGTCAAGATCCATCCGGTGGAGCGGATGATGGAGCGCTCGATGGAACCCGATTGCGAGGAGTTCATCGAGGTTCACGCCGCGATTGCCAAGTGCCTGGACGAGCTCCGCTACGACGACACGGTGCGGATTGTGATCATCACCGGGTCATCCGACGGAGCCTTCTATCGAGTGCCGAACCGCTCGCACTACGATGTCGACAAGTTCCGCGATCGCCTGCGCGGAATCATCTCGCCAGAGCTTCACTCGCAGCTACGCCCGTCCGAGGCGAGGGCCAAGTACCGCCACACGCCTGGGTACGTCGAGCTGATGCTGCACTACGAGAAGCCAATCATCGCGCGGGTCAACGGCGACGTGATCGGCGCCGGGCAGAGTGTGATGTGGGGCTGCGACATGATCATTGCTCGCGAGGACGCCGTCATCGCCGACGTCCACACGGGAATTGGTGAGGTCACCAACAGCGACGGCGATGCCGCCGGATTCCCGTGGGCGGTGAGTCCCGGTGACGGCGCGATGGCCTTCGCGCAGCAGAACTTCAGCTCCTACCGCTACAAGGAGTACCAGATGCTCTCCCAGCAGCTGACGGCGCGCGACCTAGCCGACATGCACATCATCAACTACGCGGTCCCCGCGGATCAGCTCGACGCCAAGGTGGACGACATCGCGCGACGCCTGCTCGCCCGGCCGCAGTCCGTGCTGAGCCGCGTGCGCGCGCTCACTCAGAAGCCGATCATCGAGCAGGCCAACCTCCAGTACGACCTCTCCTGGGCCTATGAGCATCTCGATTTCGTGCAGCACGGGCTCACGGGCCACTTCGAGGCGGGATGGACGCCCGCCCTCTCGAGTGAGACCGAGCTGCCGTCCGAGGCGATCGGCCGACCGGCCGAGCCGTACGCCGAACCGGCGACCACGGGCTGAATCGATGAGGGCCAAGGCGCAGAGCTCGCCGCTGATGCGCGCGGTGAGCGAGGAGGAGGTGGAGTTCTACCGTCGGAACGGCTGGGTGCGTCTGGACGCACTGATCGAGCCCGCGCTGGCATCCGCCATGCGGGAGGCGGTCGAGCGGACGGTGCTGGATGCCGACGCCAGCGAGGTCGAGGGGCACATCGCCGACAGCCGCCAGGTACACGACCGCGCCGACCGTCGCGACTGGCATTTTCCCGCCCGCGACTACGGCCTCGAGCCGTTTCGGTCGCTGGCCTACTCGAAAGAGATCGGAGCGGCCGCGCAGCAGTTCGTGGGGCGCGAGGTGTCGATCAATTACCACGCCGATCTGCTGGCCGTGAAGATGCCCGAGGGCCACCTGGCGAGCGGGCCGACCGGCTTTCACCAGGACTGGGTCAACTTCCCGTTCGACCGCACCGGCTTCCTAACCTTCTGGATCGCGCTCGACGATATCCCGCCGGAGCGCGGGTCGATGCGCTTCCTGTCGCACTCGCACGAGGCGGGGCCGCTGGGCAAGATGGGGCTTGTGTCGGGCGTGCAGGTGACCGAGTACTACCCGGACCTGGCGAAGCGCTACGAGCTCTCGCCGCCACTGCACCTGCGAGCCGGCGACGCCACGGTCCACAACGGGCTCGTCGTCCACGGCGCGCCGCCGAACTCCACCGACCGGGCCCGGTGGGCCTACATCATCTCCTACCATCCCGCCGACACCTGCTACACCGGCGCGCCGCACCACATCTTCTCCGCGGATCTTGGCCTCGAGGTGGGCAAGCCAATCAAGCACGAGCGCTTCCGCGTCGTCTATCCGTGAGGTGAATCAGCCGGCGGCGACGGGCGCGCGCTCGCCGAGCCGATAGAGCTCAGCGGCGTTGTTCCAGAGGACGCGCGCGCGTTGCTCGTCGTTCAGCACGGCCAGGAACCTGTCCGCGCCGTCGCCGTAGGTGTGGGGATAGTCGCTCGAGAAAAGCAGCAGCTCTTCCGATCCGAGCTGGTTGTACACGTCGAGTAGTTGCTCGTCGGACGGCGGGACATCGGTGGGCTGGATCGTGAAGCGGAAGTGACGCCGCACGTAGGTGGATGGCGCCCCGGTCATCCACGGTACCTCTCGATAGAAGGAGCGCCACTCCTGATCCATCCGCCACAGCCACGCCGGCAACCAGGTCCAGCCGCTCTCGGCGATCACAAAGCGCAGATCGGGTCGGCGATCGAAGAGCCCGCTGACCGACAGGCTGAGGATCTGCGCCTGGAAGTTGAGGGTCGCCGTCGTGTACTCCTCGAAGTGGCTGCTCAGCCAGTTGACCGGCGTCGGGGGAGTGCCGGTGCCCCCGCCGAAGGTGATCGCGACGGTGAGGCCGTGGGAGGCCGCAGCTTCCCAGATCGGCCAGTAGCGCTGATTGCCGTAGCCCGTCTGGGCCCGGGCCGGAACCAGGATCTGCACGAACCGCGGATCCTGGGCGATCCGCTCGATCTCGGCTAGGGCCGCGTCGAGATGCTGGGGTGTGACCACGGCGCTGCCCAGCAGCCGCTCGTCGCGATCGAGCCACTCCTCCGCTATCCACCGGTTGATGGCGGTGGCGAGGGCCCCGGCCAGGTAGGGGTGGGTGAAGCTCTCCACTCCCCAATAGCAGTTCAGAACGGCTCGCTCGGCGTGGGTGAGGACGTCGGCTTGCAGCCGCTCAAGCGTCAACTGCTCGCCCGGCGTGGCGATCATCGGCGACCAGGCCGGATAGGTGGTTGAGACGGCGGGGTGCCTGCGCAGGAACCCGGCGGAGAAGAACTCGACCCAGTGGTCGGGCAGGTAGGGGTTCAGGACCTCGAACGACGGGACGGCGCAGTGGACATCGGCGTCCAGTACGCCCCCGGCCTCGTCACTCATGGATGGCACCGTTTGCGCCCGTGAATCGGAACAGCTGGTCTGCGTTCTCGCGCATGATCTTGCTCCGCAGCTCGTTGCCCAGCGACTTGGGCAGGACCCGGCGCGGGTCGTCGAAGTCCCAGTGGGGATAGTCGCTGGCGAACATGATCCGGTCGCTCATCCCGAGCTCATCGATGAGCTGGGGCAGGAACTCCGGCTTCTCTGGCTCGTCGAATGGCTGGGTGGTGAACGAGATGTGCTCCCGGATCGTCTCAGAGGGGCGGCGCGTGAGGTGCGGAGCGTGCTCTCGCATCGACTCCCAGACCCGATCGAGACGCCACATCAGGGAAGGCATCCAGCCGATCCCGCCCTCCTCGAGCACGACCTGGAGGCCCGGGATGCGGTCAAACACCCCGCTGTAGACCAGGCTCACGATCTGCGCCTGGTAGGGCTGGGTATAGCCGGTGTGCTGCTCGACGAAGTAGCTCGGCCAACCGGTCGCCATGTGCGTCCCGCTGAAGCCCCCGACGTGGGCGGCCACCGGCAGACCGTGGGCCGCCGCCGCCTCGTAGATCGGCCAGTACTTCGGATGGCCCAGACCTTCGCGCGTCACCATCGTCATCAGAATCGTGACGAAACGTGGGTGGGCCGCTGCGCGTTCGATCTGCGCGGCGGCCCGCTGGCCGTCCTCGACGGGGATCGAGATCGCGCCGTACAGCCGGTCGTCCGCGTCGAGCCACTCGTCGATCATCCATTCGTTCAGCGCCGTCATGAACGCGTCGGCCTCGGGGCCGTAGGTCGGCCATCCGAGCACCTCGAGCGGGCTCAAGATGGCGCGCTGGACATCGAACTGGTCGAGCAGTTGCTCGCGCATCAGCTCGAGGTCGCTGCCCGGGGTTCCCGAGCTGGGCAGGGAGTCCTGGCGATAGATGTCGCGCTGCGGCCGGGCTCCCACGACCTGGCCGCCATGGCCGCCGATGTGAGAGCCGTGGTCGTAATAGACGTGCCAGCGTGCCGGCAGGTAGCGCTTCAGATCACTCGGGTGGCGTAGCGCGTTGTGTACGTCGCAGTCGGTGAGGCCGGTGAGGGTCTGGGTGGACGATGGAGCGGCTGCGGAGACGGTGCTCATCAAACCTCCAGGACAACATAGTCGTTCTCGATCGAGACCGGAATGGTTTCGGCGACGTACGGGCCGGGCCGGCGTTCAGACCCCTCCAGCGGAGCAAGCTCGGCTCCGTGCTCGATGCTCACCTCGTAGGCGCGGACCCGATCGTGCTTGGGGTCGTACGAGGACTCCCCGGTCTCGAGACTGTACTCCCAACCGTGCCACGGGCAACGGACGTACTTGCAGTCGGCGACGTACTCGTACTCGCCGGGGCCGCGGGCGAGCACCTGTCCGAGCACGACTCCGCTGGACAGGGGCGCGCCCTGGTGGGGACAGACGTCCCGCAGTGCGTAAATCCGCCCATCCACGTTGAAGACGGCGATCGCGCGCCTTCCGATCTCGACGCGCCGCTTGGTTCCGGGAGGAAATTCCTCGAGCAGTCCGATGACGTGCTTGGCCATCAAGTCGGCAACTTCGAGGGCGCGGTCGGCGACACCGTCGCCGCGGACGCCGACGGCGAGTCGCCGAAGTAGGCCTCCTGGAGGCCTCGCTGGTCGTGGAAGTCCTGTGGCGAGCCGGAGGCAACCACCCGTCCGTTGTCGATCACGGTCACGTGGTCGGCGATCACCAGGGCCTGCTCGGCCAACTGCTCGACGAGCACGATCGTCATCCCCTGGTCGCTCAGCTGCTTGATGCGCTGGAACACTTCGCGCACGATTGCCGGGGCGAGTCCCGCCGAGGGCTCGTCAAGGAGCAGCAGCTTGGGCCGTGAGGCAAGCGCCTGCGCGATCGCCAGCATCTGCTGCTGGCCGCCCGACAGGCCGCCGGCGTGCTCGCTCGCCCGCTGGCGGAGAATCGGGAAGTTCTCGAGCACCGCCTCGCACAACTCCCGGCGCTCGCGGCGAGACAGATTCTGGGTAAAGGTTCCCAGCACGACGTTCTCCATGATCGTTCGGTCGCGGAAGATGCGCTTGCCCTCCTGCACCAGCGCGACGCCGGCGCTGGCTCGGCGGTACGCCGGCATGCGTCCGAACTCCTTCCCGTCGAGCCTGACGCTCCCCTTCCACAGGCGAACCTGACCGGAGATCGTGCCCAGCAGCGTGGTCTTGCCGACGCCATTGCGACCGAGCACGACCTCGAGCTTGCCCCGCTCGAGCGCCAGCGACACGCCGCGCAGAACCTGAAGGTCGCCGTATCCGGAGATCGCGTCCGTGAGCTCGAGCGCGGGTCCGGCCTGCTTGCCATTGCTGCTCGTGCTCATGAGCGTGGTCAGATTGCCAGCGGCCGCGAACACCTCATCCGGAGCGAGCGACTCGTCGGTGACGCCATTCTCGACCTCGTGGTCAGCCCCGCCGACCGCGCCGGGCGCCTGTCCGAGGAAGCTTTCGATGACCAGCGGATCCTTGGCGATCTCGGCCGGCGACCCGCTGGCGATCAGCTTGCCGAAGTCGAGCACGTGCGCCACCTCGGAGACTGAGCTGACAAAGCCGAAGTTGTGCTCGATCAGCACGACCGTGGCTCCGGCACGGGCGGCGGCGGTGATCACCGTACCGAGGCGCTTCACCTCTTCCTCGCTCAGCCCGGAAGCCGGCTCGTCGAGCAAGAGCAGGCCCGGCCGTCCGCACAGCGCGCGAGCAACTTCGACCAGCCGACGCGTGCCGAGCGAGAGGCTGCTGGCCTCCTGGTCGGCGAGCTCAGCGAGCCCGACCAGCTGGAGCTGGACCAGAGCCTCGCGCCGGTCGGCGCGGCGAGAGCGCCTGTAGCCCGGGAGCCTGAGGACCGACGAGACCATTCCGCAGTGGTCGTTCCAGAAGCGCCCGGAGGCAACCACGTCGAGGACGGATACCCCGCGAGGCACACTCGGGGTCTGGAAGGTGCGCCCGATTCCGGCATGCGCGATCTCGTGCGGACGCTTGCCCGTGAGCGTGGCATCGCCGAACTCGATCGTGCCAGCATCTGCACCTGCGTAGCCGCAAATCAGGTTGAGCAGCGTCGTCTTGCCGGATCCGTTGGAGCCGATCAGCGCCGTCACGCAACCGGGCTTGGCGGTCAGCGAGACGTCGTCAACTGCCTTGTTGCCGCCGAAGCTCTTAGAGACGGAGCTCACGGTGAGCGGCTTGCCGTCGAGTTGATCGAGCCTCAGCCCGTGGCGTTCGCTCGCGATCTCGGCTACTTCCTCGGTCGGATCCTCGTCGACATTCGCGGAGAGCGATCCCATCGCCGTGGCGTGCAGGGAGCGGTCTCCCACGAGCGCCCGGCTGAGCCGAAGCGCCACCAGCTTGCCCAGGCCGCCCAGGCCGTTTCGGAAAACGACGGCCGCGATGATCAGGAAGGCCCCGTAGGCCACGGGAGCGTATTGGGCGAACGAGAGCGAGCTCTCGGGACCGAGCTGCAGCACGGCGGCCGCGATGAACACGCCGTAGACGCTTTCGATTCCGCCGAGGAGTGAGCCGGCCACGATGCCGATCGCGAGGGTCAGACCGAAGGAGTCCGGCGTCACGACCAGGCTGATGAAGCCAAACAGGCATCCGGCCACGCCCGCCGGGAACGCCCCCGTGGTGTAGGCCATGAGCTTCAGCTGACGCGTGGAGAACCCGAGCGAGTTCGCCAGCACCGGAGACTGACGCAGGATCCGGAAGATCACGCCGTAGCGAGATGTCACCATGTTGCGATAGATCGTGAACCAGATGATCGTCGCGATGATCGTGACCTCGTAGAGGCCATTCGTGCCCAGAGGGTGGCCCGCGATGTTGGGGCTCGGGATGTTCACGAGCCCGTTCAGGCCCCCGGTGTACTTCTGGAAGATCGCCACAAGATCTGGGATCGTGATCACCAGGAAGAACGAGGTCAGGGCCAGCGACCAACCACCGATGCGCACCGCCGGGAACGCGATCACCGCGCCGACCACCGCCGCCGCGATGCCACCGATCAGCAGGAGCGGAATGATCTCGTCCCAGACGCGGCCGGCCAGGATCATCGTCAGGTACGTCCCCAGGGCGAACATGAACACCTGGCCGAACTGAATCTCGCCGGCGTACCCGAAGCTCAGGTTGACGCCGCTGACGACGAGCGCCAGGACGGCGATCAGCGAGAACTCCCTGACCCAGTAGGCGTCGTTGTCGAGAAACGGGAAGGCGATGAACAGGATCGCGAGGACGATTGGGATCGTGAGCGCGATCGGGCCGCCCATAAGGGTGTCGCTGGCGACATGGCGCCACCGGGCGACCGGCTTGGGACCGGATGCCCCGGTTGGCGTTGCGGGGTTTGGCTTGGCCGTGGTGAGCTGATCAGACACGGCGTGCCAGCGCTTGGGCTCCGAGCCCCGAGGGGCGCACGAGCAGGGTGGTCAGGAGCAACGCCAGCACGGCCAAATCGGCGTAGTTGGCGCCGATGTAGCGAGTTGCGAACGCGGACACGATGCCGACGAGCAGTCCGCCACACAGGCCCCCCAGAAAGCTGCCCTGACCCCCGAGGGCGATCGCCACGAAGCCGCCGAGCGCGATCGTGTTGGCCAGTGTCGGAATCGCGTAGGTGACTGGGCCGATCGCGAACGCAGTCGCCGTTCCAAGCGCTCCAGCGGCTGCGAAACCGCCCAGCGACAGAAGGTTCACGTTGATACCCCGGAGGGTCGCCGCCTCGCGGTCTTCCGCGACGGCCAGGCAAGCCTGGCCCCAGCGCGTGGCGTGGAACCACAAGTGGAGCACGATCGCCAAGACGATCGCGGAAAGCAGCAGGGTGATCTCAACCGGGGCAGCGATGATCCCGAGGAAGTGGACCGTCGCCTGCGGGCCGTGAAACGGCACCAGCAGGGGGTTGTAGCCCCACTTGATCCCGATCACGCCGACGATTATCGTCGCCATGCCCACGGTGGTCACCAGCTCGTTCTGCTGTCCGCCGGCTCGCCCTCGAATCCGGAGCGGACGCACCGTGATCAGCTCACAGGCGATTCCGAGGGCCATCCCGATCAGTACATTGAGCACCAGCGCCGGAACCAATGCAAAGCCCGCGGATACCAGGAGCAGATACACCAGATAGGTACCCGCGACCACTATCGCGCCCTGGGCGAAGTTGAACACGCCGCTGGGCAGCAGGCTTAGCGTGAAGCCGAGCGACACGATTGCGTAGACGGCGCCGAGCGTGAGACCGCTCCACAGGGTTACCGCCATGACTCGCCGCTGCTCAGATCTTCCGTCGGTCCGGCGCGGCGCCCACGCACGGCCCTACAGGTTGCTCTCGATGGGGGATCATGCTGAAAACGACCTGCTCCTCTCCTCGGGAACTGCGCCGGGGCGCGACCGCCTGCCTCGTCCCGTCCTCGGGTTCGCTCGCGACGGCCACGGTACAACCAAGCGTTTGGTAAGTCAAGCGTACGCCCTCAGCTTAAACTAACCCTTACAGGACCGTCGTTTCTAGACCCCGACGGCGGCTTCTCGTCCGGGCTGTGAGCCCAGTCGCGGAGCCTCCGTTATGCCGCGGCCAGCGAGCTCCTGCGCGATCCTCTCTCGGAGGACGAACTTCTGAATCTTGGTCCCCGACATCGGCCACTCGTTCACGAAGCGGACGTACCGCGGAACCTTGTAGGTGGCGATCCGACCCCGGCAGAAGTCGATCAGCTCGGCCTCGCCGATTTCGGCTTCAGGCTTGAGTTGGACGTAGGCGGCGGGAACCTCGCCGTAGCGGGAATCGGGTGCGGCGACGACCTGGACGATGTCGACCGAAGCGTGGCTGGCCATGAAGTCCTCGACCTCGAGTGCCGAGACGTTCTCTCCGCCGACCTTGAGCATGTCCTTGAGCCGCCCGGCGTATACGACGCGGCCATGCGCGTCAAGGTGGGCGAGGTCGGCCGAGTGGAACCATCCGTCCTGATCGATCACGCTGGCCGTGAGCTCGGGATCCTTGTAGTAGCCCTCGAAACGCGAATAGCCGCGGAAGCACAGCTCTCCGACCTGACCGGACGGCCGCTCGGCGCCGGTCTCCGGATCGACGACCTTGACCTCGATACCCGGGAGGGGATGGCCGAGCGTGTGCATCCGCACCTCGTACGGCTCATCGGGCAGCGGCAGGGTCAGATTGCTCGAGCACTCGGTGGCTCCATAGGAGGAAACCTCGATTGCGCTGGGCAGCCTAGACTGGAGGTAGATCAGGCGCTCAGGGGTGGCGATGTTCTGGATCAGCCTGAGCGCGCTCAGGTCCGCTTCGTCGAAGTGGGGGTGGTTGAGGACCTGCAGCCAGAGCGTCTCGAACGCCGGATAGGCGACCGTGCAGCGCTCCTCCTCGAGCTGACGCAGCGCCACGTCGGGATCGAAATGCCCGGCGTGCACGAACAGGGCCGTCGTGTAGAAGCAGCTGAGCATCGGCACTATCCCGCCGATGTGAAACAGCGGCAACGGATCCCAGTAACGATCCTGCTCGGTCAGGAAGAAGCGGCTGCGCGCGACGTTGCCCGCGTGGCGCACCAGCGCCTCGTGGGTGAGCAGGCAGCCCTTGGGCTTCGCCGTCGTTCCCGAGGTGTACATCAGCATCGCAATGTCGCGAACCCGGACGCGCTCCTGGAGCGTGTGGACCTGCCGGTCCTCGATCGCCCGGCCAGCCGCGTCGAGCTGATCGCGGGACAGCAGACCTGGCGTGGCCCTTTCGCTGGCCAACAACACGACGTTGCGCAGCATCGGCGCCTCAGGCAGCTGCAGGTCGGCCGGATTCTGCGTGGCCAGACCGGGGAATACCTCGTTCAGGAGAGCCGGATAGTCGGGCGCCCCGGCGGGCCCGGCGGCGGTGAGCAGGACGCGGATATCCGCGTGGCTGATCACGTGGCCGAGCTCATGGGCCTTGAAGCGGCCGTTGACCGGAACAACGACCGCCCCGAGCTTGCTCGCGCCGACCAGGGCGACTACGAAGTCCATGCAGTTGTGCATGAGGATCCCAACCTTGTCGCCCCCGCGCACGCCAAGCCCGTACAGACTGCGGGCGAAGCGGGTGCTCCGCGCGGCGAGCTCCGGATAGCTGACCCGTTCCTCGGGGAAGACCACGGCATCGCGATCGGTCCGATCGGCGGCCCGATCGACCAAATCGCCGATTGTTGTGACCTCGATCCACCTGGCGCTCATGCTCTCCTCCTGTCAGGCCTTGGCCCCAAACGCTCGGTAGGGAGCCGTAGTGTAACTGCGCGCGCTTAGTCTCAGGCCACTATTCCGATGGTTCGCTCGGCGAACGCAAGAACGCGCCGCGCGCACCTGTCGGGCGCGGTGGCGGCGAGGTGGGGCGAATCGCCGGCCACGACCACGAGCTCCGAACCGGGGATCAGGCTCTGCCAGGCCCGCGTCGCGGCAATGCCCTGAACGCGGCTGTCCTGGCTGGCGATGACCAGCGTCGGCACCTGGATCCGGCCCAGGGAGTCGGTGATGTCGAGTCGCGCGGCGGCTCGCATCATCGCGATGCAGACCTCCGGGTCCGATCGCGCCATCAGCCGGTTCCAGTACGCCAGCTGCGCCTCCGAGGCTGCCATGCCCAAGCGCGCCCTCCCGGATCGCTCAAACCACGCGCCCAGACCATCCTTGCGAATGCGCTCGGCAAAGGACTCCAGTGCAACCACCTCGCCCCCCGTGTCGAGCCCGCGCACGTCGGCTCCCCGGGCCAATCCGCTGATCAGCGACAGCGAACTGACTCGGTCCGGATGATCGGCCGCGATCTGCATGGCGATCGGTGCCCCCACACGCGCTCCGACAAGGTGGACGCGCGTCGTCTCAAGCGCGTCGAGCAGCGCGACGATATCTTCGGCGAAGCCCGACACAGACCAGGGGTAGTCGAGCGGCTCCTCGGGCACGGAGGAGCGTCCGAAGCCGCGCAGATCCGGACGCAGCACACGGGAGCGCCGAGCCAGATGCGGCACCCAGGCAAACCAGGCCGCGCTCGACTCGGCGAAGCCATGTAGAAGCACGAACGTGTCGTGCGGGCGCCACGGATCGGCGAAGTCGTCCTCCTCGTAGTGGAGCGTCAGGCCGGCCTCGACCGTCACCTCGGGCACGGCAATTCGTCCCAGCCGCCTGGCTTACCGGGGCATGTCCCCGAGCGCGAGGCGCTCGTGGATCCGCCACCGGCCATCCGAACCCCGGACCAGATCGTCGAGATAGCGGCCGGTCGACCGCACGCCAGGCCTTCCACCGAAGTCGCGGATGATCAGGTACCAGCTGATCGCCTGGGCTCGCGTGCCATCGTTGAAGGTGATCCGCGGGTTGGTGAGGACGTGGTGCTCGCGGCCAGCCGGAATGTTCTGTTCGTGTTCGAGATACCAGCGCTCGAGGTCCGCTTGCCCATTCACGTCGAGCGCGAAGTCGCCGTCCGGCTTGGGCTTCCAGGCGAAGCGCCCGTCGTCGGTGAAGCAGTCGAGAAAGTCCTCGCGCAGCTTACCGTCGAGGAATTGGCTGTAGCCGTACAGGCAGTCCCGGATCTGCTGCTCATCCTCCAGACGGGCGAGGCGCGCAAGCGCTTCCTCGAGTTGCAATTGCGCCGTATCGGTCACGCGTCGCTCCTTAGCTCATTGCTCACACGCCGCACCCGGCGCGCCAATACAAATTTTAATCAACCAAATGGTCGGCTTGTGCAAGGATGTTGCAGGCCGTCCCAGAGCGACGGCTAGAAAGACCACGATCCTCCGGGGAGGAGCAACCGTTGAGAACAAGATGGCTTGCAGCTGGACTCGCTGCGTTTACGCTGGCGATCGTCGCAGCCGGCTGCGGTAGCAGTAGCAGCAGCAGTAGTAGCACTAGCGGCAGCAGCAGCGCCAGCACGTCTTCGGCGAACAGCCCGATCACGATCCTGTCGATCGGCGATACGACCGGCCCGACGAAGATCATCGGCGCGACGCACCTGGCCGGTCTGGAGGCTGCGGCCGCCTACTACAACGCGCAGGGCGGAATCGACGGTCACAAGGTCGTCATCCATCACTACAGCGACAACAATGACGACGCGACCGCCGTGACCGATCTGATTCAGTACATGAGCTCGCACCCTGCGCCCACAATGATCGATGCCGGCTCCGAGGGGGGCGACGCTGCGGCGCTGATTCCTGTGATCGCCAAGCGCAACGTGTTCGCGATGGCGCTCAACGACGGCACGTATCAGTGCGCGACGAACTCTCAGACGAACTGCCCCAACGAGTGGACGTTGGCCGATCCGGGCATCACCGATGAGTTGCCAGTAGCCGCGTGGCTGAAGGCTCACGGGGTCAAGAAGGTCGGGATCCTGGAGGAGGAGATCGACTTCACGGAAACCGAGACGCCCGACTTCATCAAAGCGCTCGATCAAGAGGGCATCGCCCACACGACCGCCACGTTCCCGGCCACGGCGCTCGACCTGACGCCGCAGGTTCAGCAGCTCAAGGCCGCCGGCGCCCAGGCGGTGTTCACCGAGGCGTTGGTGGCACCGGCCGGGTATGCGCTCACTGGCCGGGCCAAGCTGGGCTGGAACGCCCCGATGATCTTCGACGTCGCGGCCAGCTCGCTGGACCTGACCAAGCTGGCCCCGATCGCCGACGTGAAGAACAACGCCTACGAGGACGTCTTCTACGAGATGAACCCGAAGGATCCGGCGCCGGGGATCCAGCACTTGCTGACCTACGGCAAACAGTTCGGCGGCGTCGCCGCGGTCCCGCTCGACGTGGCCAGCACCGGCTGGGATGAGATCGTCGCGCTGAACGAGGCGGTCAAGGAAGACGGTGGCTCGCTTGCCGTCAAGAACCTCGACGCGGCGATGCTCAAGATCTCGCCGACCGATCCGAACCGGACGTTCACGCTCAAGCTCGCATGGAGCCCCTCTGACCACGAGAACGTCGACGCCCAGTCCGCCGACTTCCAGGTCGTGCCGGCCGGCCCGGTCGCCAACGGCCAGGTCCACTCGTACTAGAGGACATGCGCGCGGATCTCGCCGCGCACCAGCGTCCGCGCCCGTGAGCTCCCAAGCTCACGGGAGCGGGCGCTTTGTCGTCGAACGCCGGCCCGGCAGCCGGAATGAGTGAAGAGCTCACCAACGTACGCTGCGTGGCACGCGGCCTTCGGTTCCCGGAAGGCCCAGTGGCGCTCGCGGATGGCAGCGTGCTGGTCACCGAGATGCGCAGCGGCGCGATCGTTCGTGCCTCACCGACCGGGGAGCTCACGGTCGTGGCCCAGTGCGGCGGTGCGCCCAACGGCGCGGCGCTTGGCCCCGACGGGTACCTCTACGTCTGCAACAACGGCGGCGGCGATCACACCGACTACATGGGCGGGCGAATCCAGCGTGTCGAGTTGGAGACCGGCCGGGTCGAGGACGTGTACCGATCCGCTCACGGCTATCCCCTGCGCGCACCCAACGACCTCGTCTTCGACGGCGACGGCGGCTTCTGGTTCACCGACATGGGTAAGCGCCGCGGGCGCGAGGTGGACATGGGAGCGATCTACTACGCGCGGGCGGATCGGTGGGAGATCCACGAGGTCGTCTTCGGCGCCGATCGCCCGAACGGCATCGGTTTGAGCGCGGACGGTCGCTGGCTCTACTGGGCCGAGACGTACAACGGACGGATCTGGCGCCGCCAAGTAATCGCTCCCGGGCGGCTCGCGCCGGCGCCCGGACGCGGCCCGATACCGCTCAACCCGGATGCGCTGCTCGCTCACCTCGGCGGCGTGCGCTGTCCTGACTCCCTGGCGATCGACTCTGCGGGAAACATCTGCGTCTGCGTGATCGGCGCCCAGGCCGGTGTCTCGGTCGTCACCGCGGCCGGGCACGTCTCGCATCTGACGCTCCCTGCCGAGTTCGACGACTGGGGGCCGACGAACCTGTGCTTCGGTGGCGGGGACCTGCGTACTGCGTATGTCACGCTCACCGGGAACGGACAGCTCATCGCCTGCGAGTGGCCGGTCGCCGGCCTGCGGCCGGCGCACAGCTGACCTGCTCGTCCGGGCGGGAGCGCTCGCGACGCGTCACGTCGAGCCCCATCGGACCGCCCGGCTGACCGGAAAGCCCTGTTCGTGGTTGTTCACGTAGAAGCGTGACTGATTGCGGCCGGGGTCGCCCGCGACCACGATGTTGGTCCACTCGCTGCGCAGCAGCACCGGTACCCGGCGGTGCGGATCGTCTGACTGTGCCCAGCGCGGCGGCGCGCTCCCGTCGGCCACGAACGTTCGCAGGTCTCCGCTGCTCCCCGCGCCGACGTAGTAGGGGTAGATCTCGAGCCAGCACGCCTCGATCGAGGCGTGCTCGAAGAGATACGCGCGCACGCGATCCTTGGTCCAGCCGTGGTCGGCCAGGACCTTAGCCACGCTCGGTGAGAGCAGCAGCAGCGGCGACCACTTGCGGTACATCAGCGCCGTGAACACCCAGGGGTTGCAAGTGGTTCCGAGGAAATAGGAGAGCATCTCCAGGTGCTGCTCGGGCTGATCGCCTCCGGTGTAGATCGGGGGGCTGACCGCGACGACGCTCTGTACCGTGACCACGTCCTCGAGACGCGAGAAACCGCGGTCTACGCGCAGGGGCTCCCAGCCCAGCGTCGCCACCGCCTCGTCGTCTTCGGCGAGGACGACGTTAAAGCCGGCTCCGATGCTGCCCTTGTCGGTCGTTCCGGGCGGTACGCGGAACCCGGCGACGTTTCGCATGTAGAGCCGCAGGAACCGTCCGATCGTCGCCGCTGGGCGCGAGCCCATCCGCATCAGGCCCGAGCCTGTGTTGAATTGCAGCCGCCGTACCGCGGGGCCGCTGAGGACGACCAGCGGCTCCCAGCCCGGCGTCGAGCCCGCGTCCTGGATCCGCCACTGCGGGTCGGCGATCGCCTCCACGGCAGCGACCAGCACGGGCATGTACTGCGGCAGGCAGCCGGCCATCACGCCGTTAACCGCGACTGACCAGATGGTGGCCTCGCGGTACTCCGGCGCCAGAACGCCGAGTACTTCACCTTCCCCCAGCGGGGTGTGGGCCATGAATGCCTCCACCCGCTCGACGGTCGGCGGCACAACCGGCAGGCCGTCGCTCCACATACGCGCGTCGAAATGCTCGGCGATCGCGTCGAGATCGCCGCTGAACACGGTCGCGCGCCGGCCCGGCTCGGGGTCCTCGGCGGCGGTTGACGGCGCGACCGGGCGCGCGACCGTGAGCGCCTCGATCACCGCTGGGAGCACGTCCTCCACGGCCTTGCGCCGAATTGTCGCCTCGCTGTCGACCGGGATCGTTCCCGGATACTCCGCGATCGGCACATGCTCGATGCCGAGCAGTCGGCGCATCGCCTGGGCCTGACCGAGGAAGCCCGTTGAGGCGACGGCGACCGCCCTCACTCCGCCCCGCTCCGCGATCGCCGCTGCCCGCATCACGGCGGGCGTGCAGCTCCCTCAGGCGCCGACACCGAGGATGACCGAATCGACCTCGGTGGCCTGCAGGACTTCGGGCAGCCGCTCGAGCACCTGGTCCTCGTCGTGCCCGTGGATGTTGCCGAAGGTCGGATAGTCCACGAACGAGAGTCGGGCGAAGCGTCGCTCGAGCCGCGCCCTGATCTCCTCGAAGATCACATCGCCACTGAACACGTAGTCCCAGATGAAGCCGATGCGCGCCGCGTTCAGGTCGGGACGTTCCGGACGTACCGGAGCCGCGAGTTGGGCCGATCTCCGGGCCACCGGCGCCAGCGGCCTGGTCCGCGACGTCAACAAGCCACGGCCCGTCAAGCTACCGCCCGAGCTGCTGACCACCGACCTCAACGCCATCCTGCGCGACCCGACGATCCAGGTGGTGGCCGAGCTGGTCGGCGGCGTCGACTGGGCCCGGCAGGCGGTGCTGGCACTCCTGGAGGCCGGCAAGGACGTGGTCACCGCCAACAAGGCCCTGCTCGCCGTCGCATGGCCGGGAGATCTTCGACGCCGCCCGCCGGCATGGCCGGGCCATCGCCTTCGAGGCCAGCGTCGCCGGCGGCGTGCCCATCATCGCCGCCCTGGCGCAGAGCCTGGCCGCCAACCAGATCCTGTCGCTCCAGGGCATCCTCAACGGCACCTGCAACTTCATCCTCACCGCCATGAGCGAAAAAGGCCAGAGCTACAGCGAAGCTCTGGCCGAGGCCCAGGAACGCGGTTACGCCGAGGCCGACCCCACCCTCGACGTCGACGGCACCGACGCCGCCCACAAGCTGGCCATCCTGGCCCAGATCGCGTTTGGCGTGGCCGTGCCGCTCTCCGCCATCGAGCGACGCGGCATCGCCGACTATCGACGCCATCGACATCCACTTCGCCGGCGAGCTGGGCTACACCATCAAGCTGCTGGCCGAGAGCTACCTCGAGGACGACCAGCTGGCCCTGCACGTCTCGCCGGTGCTGCTGCGGCGGCAGACATCCCCTGGCCCAGGTGCGCGGCGCCTACAACGCCATCTTCGTCATCGGCGATGCGGTCGGCGACACGCTGTATTACGGCCAGGGCGCGGGCATGATGCCGACCGCCAGCGCCGTGACGGCCGACCTGATCGACCTCGCCGTCGGCCGGGCGCAACGGACCTTTCACACCCTGCGGCTATGGTCGCCGACCGCGGCACGGTTGCAACTGAGGCCGCCGGGCACCGTGCGCAGCCGGTTCTATCTCCGGCTCCTGGTCGAGGATCGGCCGGGCGTCCTGGCCGAGGTGTGCCGGGTGCTGGCCGACAACGACATCAGCATTTCTTCCGTGATCCAGCACGAGGCCCCGGAAGAACACGAGGGCGAGCGGGTCCAGCTGGTGATCATGACGCACAAGGCCCGGGTCAGCCAGTTCCGCAGCGCCGCGGCCGGCCTCGATGGCCTGGCCAGCGTGGCCGGGCCCTGTGTCTATTACCCGGTTGGAGATTGAGGGGAGGCGCGCCGTGAAACATGTCATCGTGATCCCCGACGGCTGTGCCGATGAGCCGCAGGCGGTGCTCGGCGGCAAGACCCCTCTCCAGGCAGCCCGTCTGCCGAACATGGATCGGCTGGCCCAGCTGGGCTTCGTGGGCCGGTCGAACAATGTGCCGCGGCCGTTGACCCCGGCCAGCGACGTGGCCACGCTCAGCCTGTTCGGCTACGATCCGCTGCTGGTCTACACCGGCCGGGCGCCGCTGGAAACCGCGGCCATGGGCATCCCACTCGGGCCCGACGACTGGGCCATTCGCTGCAACCTGGTACACGTCGACGGCGAGCAGATGCGCGACTTCACCGCGGGCCACATCACCAGCGCGGAAGGCCGGTCGGTCATCGATGCCCTGCAAACAGCCCTGGGCGGCCCGGTGCCTGGCGGACGGCTGGAGTTTCATCCCGGAGTCAGCTATCGCAACATCCTGGTCTTTCGCGGCGCCGGGCCGGCGCCCTTCTCGGCGGAGACGCAGCACGCAGCCGCCCCACGACGTCCCGGATCAGCCGCTTGCCGATCATCTGCCGGTTGGCCCGGGGAGTGAGCTGCTGCGCGAGCTGATGCAGCGCAGCCGGGAGGTGTTGCGCGAGCATCCCGTGAACAAGGCGCGCCTGGCGGCAGGCAAACGGCCGGCGACCCAAGTTTGGCTCTGGGGCCAGGGACGCGGCGCCACAACTGCGGCCGTTTCGCGAAGTCCATGGCATGAGCGGAGCGATCATCAGCGCCGTGGATCTGGTGCGCGGCGTGGGTGTGCTGCTGGGTTGGGACCGCATCGACGTGCCCGGCGCCACGGGCTATCTCGACACCGACTACGCGGCTAAGGGTCGCTACGCCGTGGCAGCTTTGCCGCGGTATGACCTGGTATGCGTCCATGTCGAGGCCCCGGATGAAGCCTCGCACGAGGGCCGGGCGGATGCCAAGGTGGAGGCGCTGGAGCGCATCGATGAGCACATCGTGGGGCCGTTGCTGGAGGCTTTGCCGCGCCATGGGGAGTGGCGCATGCTGGTCTCGCCCGACCATCGGACCACACTGCGGACCCGGGCGCACGCCTATGGCCTGGTGCCCTTCGCCCTGGCCGGCACCGGGGTCGCACCCGCGGGACAACCGAGCTATGACGAGGTGGTGGCGGAGCGCAGCGACCAGGTTTTCGAGAAGGGGCATGAGCTAATGCGGCGGTTTTTGGAGAATGGATAAAGGCGGCCACCGCATTGCACGTCACTTCGTCAGAGCGCCTGCGCACGCGCTCGGTCAAGTCTTCCAGCCGGAATGGTTTGGACAGGAAGCCGGCGAGGCCCTTGCCGGCGAAGCGGGCACTGGCCTCCTGCTCGCTGAAGCCGCTCATCAAGATGACCGGCAGGTTGGGCCGCAGCAGGTGCAGGGTGCGGAAGGTTTCCACGCCGTCGAGCCGGGGCATGGTCAGGTCCAGCAGCACCAGGCGGAAATCCTCGGGCGTCTCCTGGAATTTGGCCAGGGCCTCCTCGCCATCGGCCGCAACGATGACCGTGAAACCAAGCGAGCGCAGCAGACGGGTCAGCACGTCGCGGACCCAGCTTTCGTCGTCCACGACCAGGATCGTGCCGGCGCCGCGCCAGGTTTGCCCGGCGGGAGGCGCTGTTTTCGGTCCCTGGTCGGTTTCCCGGTGCCGGCAGCAGCAGCCGGAAGGCTGAGCCTTTCCCCAGCTCGCTCTCGACCCGAATCACCCCCTTGTGTCCCCGGATGATCCCCAGCACGGCGGCCAGTCCCAGGCCCCGGCCGGTAAACTTGGTCGTGAAAAACGGGTCGAATATCTTGCGCCGAGTCTCCTGCGTCATGCCGCACCCCGTGTCCGCGATCTCCAGGAAGACGTATTCTCCCTCCGGCAATTCCGGCGCCAGGCAACTCTCGGCGAGAAAAGTCTTGTCAGCATGCTGCCGGCCCGTGGTCATGCGGATGACTCCCGGCTGGTCGCCGAGCGCCTCCGAGGCGTTCAGGACCAGGTTCATGACCACCTGGTGAATCTGCGTGGCGTCGGCGACAATCAGCGGCACGCGCTCGGCCAGGTTCAGCTGCAAGGCTGCTTTACGCGAGATCGACAGCCGGAGCAAACCGGCGGTCTCCTGAACGAGCTGGTTGAGGTCGAGATGGGCGAGCACGAAGCGTCCCCGGCCGGAGTAGGCCAGCATCTGCCGGCACAGGTCGGCCGCGCGTTCGGCGGCCTGCTGGATCTGGCCCAGGGCTGGCCGCAGCGGGGAATCGACTGGCGTCTGGGCTCCGGCCAGGCTGGCGTTGCCCAGGATCACCGTCAGCAGGTTGTTGAAATCGTGGGCGATGCCACCCGCCATCACGCCCAGGCTTTCCAGTTTCTGCGCTTCCTGAAGCTTACGTTCCAGGACGAGTTTTTCCTCTTCCCCTCGCTTGCGCGGAGATGTCCTGGATCTGGGCGATGAAGTGGAGCGGTTGGCCGGCCGCGTCATGGACCATGGAGACGCTCAGCTGGATCCAGACCACCTGACCGTCCTTGCGGAAGTAACGCTTTTCCATGTGGTAGTAGCGGCTAGCGCCGTTGAGCATGTCGCGGACGTGAGCCAGGTCGGCATCGAGGTCGTCGGGATGGGTGATGTCCTGGAAGGTCAGCCCCAGCATTTCCTCCTCGCTGTAGCCGACAATCTCGCACAGCGACCGGTTAACCTTGAGCCAGCGGCCATCGCGCGCCACCAGGGCCATGCCGATGGCCGCGTAATCGAAGGCGCCGCGAAAGCGCTCCTCGCTCTGCCGCAAGGCTTCCTCGGCGTGCTGGCGTGATGAAACGGCTCCAGGGTCCGGGCTGCCACGGAAATGTCCTGCTACCTTTTCGGTTTGCATTGGTTCATCATCATGATTGGGACACCGAAAGAAGCCGGCAGCGCCACCCGGCGCACACCGCAACGGCTTCAGGTAAGAGCATACAACAGGAACAAGAGAAAATCGTCTGAAAAATCGAGTTGCGAGCAGCGTAGCAGGAAACTTGACCGCGAGAATGTCGTCGTTCGGTCCGCGAAAGGGAGTGTCGTCTTTCGCTCCGCGAAAGAACGCCCTTTCGCGGAGCGAAAGGCGACACTCAGGACAAGCGACATTGTCGTCTTTCGCGGAGCCACAGGGAGTGTCGTCTTTCGCTCCGCGAAAGAACGCCCTTTCGCGGAGCGAAAGGCGACACTCAAGACAAGCGACATTGTCGTCTTTCGCGGAGCCACAGGGAGTGTCGTCTTTCGCTCCGCGAAAGAACGCCCTTTCGCGGAGCGAAAGGCGACACTCAAGACAAGCGACATTGTCGTCTTTCGCGGAGCCACAGGGAGTGTCGTCTTTCGCTCCGCGAAAGAACGCCCTTTCGCGGAGCGAAAGGCGACAAAACGGCTTACATCGCCTCGTCGATCCAGCCGCCTCCGAGGACGCGCGAGCCATCGTAAAAGACCACTGCCTGGCCCGGCGTGACGGCGCTCTGCGGTGTCCCGAATGTCACGTGGGCCTGGCCCCCAGGCAATGCCGTCACCATGCCCGGCGTCGGCGCGTGACGATAGCGAATTTTGATGGCACAGCCAAGCGCACCCCGGGGCGGCTCCGTCAGCCAGTTGACCTGGCTGGCCCGCAAACCCGAGGCCAGCAATTGCTCGCGGTGCCCAGCACCACCTCGTTGGCCGACGGCACGATGCGCAGGACATAGCGCCGCTCCCCGGCCGCGAAGCCCAGGCCCTTGCGCTGACCGACGGTGAAGCGCTCGATGCCGTCGTGCTCGCCCAGCACTTCCCCCGACGTGTCGACGATGGCCCCGGCGGTCGACTGCCCGGGGCGGCGCTGGCGGATCAGGCCGGCGTGGTCGCCGTCGGGAACGAAGCAGATCTCGACGCTGTCCGGCTTGTCGGCCACGCCCAGCCCCGCCTCGCGCGCCAGTGCACGCACCTCGTCCTTGCGGTAGCCCCCGATGGGAAAAAGCAAGTGCGGCAGGATGTCCGGCGCAGCCCGTACAGCACGTACGACTGATCCTTGTCCGGATCGGCGGCCCGGTGCAGCTCCACTTGCTCGCCGCGGGACACAAGGTCCGGGCGTAATGGCCGGTGGCGATGTAAGTCGGCCTCAGCTGCTGACCGTAGGTCCACAGCTGGCCGAACTTGAGCCAGCTGTTGCAGACGACGCAGGGATTCGGCGTCCGCCCGGCAAGGTACTCGTCGGCGAAGTAGTCGATGATGCGGTTGAACTCGCTCTCGAAATCGAGAGCGTAGAACGGAATGTCGAGGCGGTCGGCAACCCGGCGGGCGTCGCCGGCGTCGATGGCGCTGCAGCAGCCCTTCTTGCGATCGGCGCGCGTCGTCATCGTGTCCATGAGCGCCGGTGCGCATGAACAGACCGATGACGTCGTAGCCCTGCTGGCGCAGCAGGTACGCCGCCACCGAACTATCCACCCCGCCGCTCATGGCCAGGACGACGCGCTTGGCCATTGGTGTCACCTCATCCAGTAGCTTGTCCCAGGGGAACGAAAAAACGCGCTTCCCGATAATCGGGACACCGGATGACTGAACCGGGTTCTGTTATTTATCAACGCCATCGGCCCGCTGGACACTGGGTCCCGCGGGCCGTTCGCTGATTCGCATCGAGAGCAAGCAATCACTGCTTCCCGCCCATGCCCGCATTACCCCCCATCGCTGGGTTGCCACCCTGGCCGCCCGCTCCGCCTTGACCAGCCGGGAAGGTGATCGTCGGCTTGGCCGGGCCCGGCGGGCGGTTTCTTGTCCCCGGGATAGCTGCTGTATTCCAGGTACAGGAACACGGCGCCGGCGATTTGCGCCAGCAGAGAAATCACCAGCAGCCCCACATAGGCGTCAGTGCGCGGCTTGGGAGTACCTCCCGAAGAGGCATCTGCCGGGCGGCTGGGTCGGGAACGAACGGTCGCGGGCATGGTCTCACCTCAATCTCAAACGGATTTATTCTTGTCGCCTGGCACCCTGCCACCAAAAATGTCGCTCACGCTTCCGGCTTGTGAACACTTTCAACCGCCGGAAATCCGGCTGGCGACCGTGTCGCCTCTCCTGATTTCGTCGGTCATTTTCCCTTCGAAGCGGCCAACCGCTTCGTGAGCCGTGACGTCGGTGATGCGGATGGTGCCGAGGTACTTGGACCGGCCGGGGTTGCCAATGTCCAGACGGAACACTTCCATCGTGTGCCCAATCGCCAGGCCGGCATCGGTGCCCAGGGTGATCTCGATCAGGCCTTCCTTGTTAAGGGCTTTCGACACCAGCCCCTCGATCTTTTCCGGAGGCGGGTTCTTGGCGCCCCTCTGGGTCACCACGGTCGTGACGCCTGCGTTGGCCTGCAGCTTGGCATTCTGGCGGGCTATCTCTTGCAGTCTGCTTTTCCAGCTCGGCGTTGCGGCGCACGGCCGCATCTCTTCCAATGTCCGCCGCCGTCGCCTTGTCGCGGTAGGCGTTGCGTTCGTTCACCATCGTAAAGTTTTCGGCGATCTTCTCGCTTAGCGTCTTCCGCAATTCTTTCTTTTCTTCCTCATGCCGTTCCGCATCGACCTGGGCTTTCTTGACCAGCGCCTCCGCTCGAATCACTTTATCATCCCTGGCTTTGTCGTTCTGCTCAAAGCCATTGATAACGAGCTTCGAGGCGGCGAGATCGTCCTGGACGTGCTTGAGAGCGGCCTGGAGCCGGTCCACCTCGACCTGTTTCTCGGCCCGCACCTCGGCAACCTGGTCTTTCCAGGCCCTGGCGTCGCTCTGCTCGACCTGGCGGTATTCGTGCTGCTTTTTCAGCTCGTTGACGTAGAGCGTGCGGGTGACGTAAACGAACAGCACCATGGCGCCGTTCGCCAGGCTAAACACCAGCACGACAAAGACCAGAATCTTACCAAGAGTAGTCATGACCCATCCCCCTGACCGGCACGATGCTGCCCACTTTCTCCATCTAAATGACAGAGCGGCAGCCGTCGCCCGAATGGACTATCTCTGCGGGTTCGCCTTCGATCCCCCAAGCGAACGAAGCGGGACTATGGCGAGGGAGCCTTCCCATGTCAACGCCAGTTCCAGTGTAGTCATCACGCTCCGCGTGTCTGCCGCTTGCGGCTTAGCGTGGGGCTTCGAGCGGACGCGCTCCGCGGAGGCCCCACGCTAAGCCGCAAGCGGCAGACACGCGGAGCGTGATGACTACACTGCGTTCTCACCGGCCCCCCAGGCCGGCAAGACGGGCGGCCCGTGCTTGCTTCAGTTCTTGCAGCCGTACTTCCAGGCGCGTTTTCGCTTCAGCAGCAGCTCCGATTCCACGTAGGTGTTGATCAGCGGGTACTTGACCAGGCCATGCTCGGTCATGATGTCGTCCTTCTTCGCCCACTCGTCCAGAAGGCGTGCATACAACCCTTTTGTCCCCTTTTCTTTATCCCCCGTGATCAGCAGGGTCAAGCGGATGTCTTCCTCGATGGCCGCTTGCAATCGCAGCTGTTCTTTATCCAGCTCGGCCAGGACAGTCTTTTCCTGGTCAATGTAGGCGGCCAGGCTGAGCAGGGGCTTGCCGTCGCGATCTGCGGCCGGCACCATCCTGGGTCGCGGCGTCAGGGGGTCGGCATCCGCGAAGGTCAGGCGGCGCAGCTCGTCGAAGACCAGCATCTGGCAGGGCTTGTCTGCGTTGGCGCCCGTCCGCAGATGCTGCATCTCATCCGCGTACCATTGCCTGTTGGCACGCCGGCCATTGATCTTGTACTCTTTCTGGTCCAGGACCAGCCGGGTGGAGCCTTCCTCCATGGCCGCGAGCTTGGCACGTACCGCAACCCAGTCCCGCTCGGCCCGTGGAATGCCGTTCCAGCCTGCCTTGGCGTCCTCGATGCGCTTCACCAATTCCCCGGCGGGCTGGTTGTCCTTGGCCGGGTTGTCCGACCAGTCGATCCGCGTGGTGTAAAAAATCAACGCCCAGCTCGCCAGACCCACGCTGAAGGCCAGGTTGCACAGCACCAGGATTTTACCAAACCACGTCATCTTGCCGGCCCTCCCCCAACAAGCTCTTCCAGGGAATTGAGCTGCCGTTCGTAATCCTGATTCAGCTGGGTTGCGTCACGGGTCTGGAGCCGAATCCGGTAAAGCTCGTCGCGCATGGCCTTCAGCTCCTTGAAGCGATCCGACGTCTCCTTGCGTGCCGCCTCCAGCTTTTTTGTGAAATACGTGAGGTCCTCGTTGCGGTCCGCGACCAGCTTTTCCTTCGCCGTGGCCATGTCTTTCTTGCGTGCCAGGAAGACGTTTTGGGCGGTCACATTGGCGGCCCGGTCGCGGATATGATCCAGCAACGACTGCTGGGCCAGGGCGAAGGCGCTTTGTTCGCGGGCGATTTCCAGGGGCAGTTCCCCAGCGATCGCTTGCAAGGTGCTGGCCTGGGCATCGATGACCTTGCTCATGTCCTTGACGCCAACGACGGTAATGACCCGGCGATAGGCTGGGTCATCCGTGATGGAGCCAGCCCGGGCAACATTGCCCGGCGCGGGCAGAACCTGGACGAGGTTGAACAGCAAGGACGCGATGGCTCGTTTCTGTTCGTTGGAGACCTTTGGCTCTGCTTCCGGCGGCGCGCCTGGCTTCATGCGCCGCTTGCCATCGAGGGCCTCGCGGAACAGGTTGTCCAGCCGTTCCTTCAGATTCGCCTGGATCGTGTCGAGGGCCTGGTTGTAATAGGCGGGGAAGGGCTCATTGGCCGGCTTACCGGCCAGCTCGGCGGCGAGGACCGCCTCCTCGAATTTCTTGCCGCCCACCTGGATCCGCAACAGGGTCTCGACAAACGGTTGCTTCATCTCGCCTCGGGCCAGGTGAACGGCCTCGCCGTAGGCTTCATCGAAGGGTCGCTTTTTCGGATCGGGCTTCCTGAATTCCAGAGCCGGCTGGATCGCGCCGGACAGCGTTTGCTGCAAGGCCTCGGCCTTTTCCTTGGCGGTCAGCTTCTTCTCCTTGTCCTCGCTCAGGTTGTCTTTCAGGGCCAGCAAGCGTTCGCGCTCGGCGTTGCTGACGGCGAAGGGGAGCAAGATCCGCGCGTATTCGACCAGGAGCTTGTTCTTGTCGGCGGCGGCCTGTTGCAGGTTGCTCTGCACCAGCTCCTGCACGCGCCGGACTTCCTCGATCTGGGTCTTGACCCTCTGGCCCTGGGGAAACAGCTCTTGCAGGATGGAGTCAGTCAGTTCGTCGGTGATGAGCAGGCCTTGCTTGTCGGTTTCGTTGTCGTTGAGGGGCAAGCCGTTGATGATGAGGTCGTGTCGGAAATTCGCTTGTTGCCAGGCCTTGTGCTTGGCCATGGTGAGTGTGGCCAGGTAAAAGAAGCCGCCCACGCCCAGGATATTGAGGAAGGCCAGGATCTTACCCAGGAGAGACATGGTGACACCGTGTGGCTTTGGCGAAGACAGGCAAGCCGCCTGACAGCTGACAGCCAGACTGTCATTAATATCGATTGTGACCGATTTTGGTTGACAATGCCAGTGAAAAAATCATTTTTCCGCGCAAAAAGTTTCGAGGTCGCCGGTCAGAGGTTGCCGCCGCCGGAGGCCGGGCACGCCCGTTGCGCGGTTTTCGCGAATTTTACCATGCGTCCGGCCCCGGAACGAGTTAGAATAAGGGTGAAGGGATGCCGGGGACTGACCCTGTGGCGATGGCGTTCTCATGGAGACCTCGGCAATGGCGCTTGAAACTTCGAAGGAACCGATCCTGGAGTCCATCGGCAACTACGATCTGCTGGAGAAGATCGCCGAGGGGGGCATGGGGGCCATTTACCGGGGCCGGCATCGCCACACCGGCCAGATCGTGGCCATCAAGATCATGCCGGCCCACATGGCCCATAACGCGGTGCTGCTGAAGCGCTTCGAGCAGGAGTTCCGGGCCGCGAGCCGGCTCGATCACCCCAACATCGTCCGTGCCCTCGATTACGGCGACAGCGGTAATACGCCCTACCTGGTCATGGAGTTCGTCGACGGGCGAATCGCTGGGCCAGCGGCTCGAACGCGACGGCCGGATCACCGACGAGACCGAGGCCATTCGCATCATCGCCCAGGTGGCCCAGGGCTTGCACCGGGCCCACAAGCAGAACCTGGTCCACCGCGACGTCAAGCCGGACAACATCCTGGTCACCAGCGACGGCGTGGCCAAGCTGGCCGACCTGGGCCTGGTCAAGGAAACCGAGACCGACCTGAACCTGACCAAAACGGGCCGTGGCCTGGGCACGCCGCACTTCATGGCTCCCGAGCAATTCCGCAACGCCAAGAACGCCGACATCCGCTGCGACATCTACAGTCTCGGCGCCACCCTGTACCAGATGGTGACGGGCGAGTTGCCCTTCCGCTCCAACGGCCCGCTCGACGCCTGGATGAAGAAGATCCAGAACGACCTGACGCCGCCCCGGGAGCTGGTGCCGAGCCTGAGCGAACGGCTCGACTGGGCCATCCTGCGGGCCATGAATGCCGACCCGGCCATGCGGCCGGCCACGTGCCGGGAATTCGTCGAGGACCTGACCGGGCACAGCACGCGCCGCTCGGCCACGCAGATCGACGTCCAGCGCCGTCCCAGGACCTGTGGTATCCTGGTTTACAAGGACGAGACGGGCGCCCGACACACGGTCAAGGGGACAACCGCCGCCATCCGCCGATCGCTCAAGGAAGGCCTGCTGGGCGACGCGAGCAATATCCGCGCCAGCCGGACCAAGACCGGGCCATTCGAGGCGCTGCGCAGATTCCCGGAGTTCCGCGACCTGGTTTTTGCTCTGCCCCCCGCCGCCGCTCCGCCCGCCGCGCCCTCCAGTAAGCCGCTGCGCTCCACCGCAGGGAGCAGCCCGCCCGGTTCATCCGGCAAGGGCAGGCGCATGGTGCCCTCGGGTCCGACGATCGCACTGCCGGCCGCGCCAAACGGTCAGTCGGCGGCACCGCGCATCTCCCTGGATGAACCAGGAACATCGGGGTCCGGCGCTGGACTGGCGCCTGTGGTTGATTCTCGTGGGTGTTTTCGCCGGCAGCGCCGTGGCCGCCTACTATTACTTCTTTGCCGGCCGGTGACACGGCAGGGCGAGGCCGTCCGCAGGGAGGGCGAGGCTCCTACCGAGCCTGCGCCTCCGGCTCGGCAGGAGCCTCGCCCTCCCTCCGTTATCCTGCCGTACCTCGCCTTCCGCGGCCGAACCCGCTATCAAAACCAGAACCAACGACGGACGAGGCCGCGGGGATGGCCCTCATGTGGAAGAATTGGATTGGACAACGCATTCGGCGCAGCAACCGCAGGCCTCGGCGCTGGCCTCTGTGCCGTTGCGGGCGCTGCGGCTATTCTCTGGCTCGATGCGCTTCTCGCTGCTTAATTTCTGTCACGGCCCTTACGCCGTCTCGGCCGCGGACCTGGGGCAGGAATTGAGGACCCCAGCCGGGTTGTCCGCCGCCTGGTCACCTTCGACGTTCCCAAGCGCATCAACGCCGGCTTTCGCTTGACCTCCGGCCGTTCCCAGACCCCGGTGGCCGACTATGTCCTGGCCCAGGTGGGACCACGCTGGCTGCTCATGCGTATCAAGCCAGACCACGTGGGCAACACCTTCACGGGCGAAATCCGCGCCCCCGATTCCGATGAGGAGTCGAAGATCCTGCCGGGCCTGAAAAACGACAACCCCAGCAGCAAGCACTTGATTCTGCCCTATGTCGTGGATGCCCAGACAAATTCCTTCAAGGCCAATGTCATTTGGTGGCTGGTCCTGGTTGTGCTGCTGGGCGGCCTGGGCGCGTGGTTGCTGATCCGCGCCGCGCGCGCATGCGGCACATGGACCAGCATCCGCTCGCCAAGTCCCTGTGCCGCTTCGGCATCCCTCGCGAAGTCGCCGACACCATCGAGACCGAAACCGCGGGCATCCGCCGCTTCCGCATCGGCCGCATCACTTTGCTCGACCGCTGGCTCGATTGCGGCGCCCACGTGTTCCGCGTCGACGACCTCGTCTGGATCTACAAGCTGGTTGTCCGCGTCAACGGCTCCCCGGTTTATTACGTTAAATTGCACGACCGGCACGGCTACCAGACTTCCATGGCCATGAAAGAGCGGCATGTCGATGCCACCCTGACGGCCTTGTTCACCCTGTCGCCCTGGGTATTCGCAGGCTTCGACCCCCAGCTGGATAACGCCTGGAAGACCAACCGGGCCCGACTGATCGACGCTGTCGATCAGCGCCGTCAAGAAAAGCACCTGGGGAAAACGCCCAGTGACCAATGACAGTGTCGTCTTTCGCTCCGCGAAAGAACGTTCTTTCGCGGAGCGAAAGACGACACTCCAGCGAATATACCCAGTGTCGTCTTCGCTCCGCGAAAGAACGTTCTTTCGCGGAGCGAAAGACGACACTCAGGGAATATACCCAGTGTCGTCTTTCGCGGAGCGAAAGACGACACTCCCTTGGGTATTTACATTGCCCATCTCTCGCCCTACATTCAGAGTATACCCTGCCTCCGCAGCATTACCCCCGCCCTGGCACTCCCATGCACTGGCGTTTCTTGCTCCTGTTCCTGCTCGGTTTGACCTGGACACTTGCAGTCAAGGGCGCGGATGACTCGTTGGATAGCGCCGAGCTGGCGGAGTTGAAGACCTACCTGGCCGAGCTGAAAACGGGCCGGCCGTGCAGTCCCGCCATGGTCGAGCGTCTGGCCGGCATCTCGTGGCCTGGTCTGCGCTTGATCATGGAAACCTACGCCGGCCTGGGTATGGACGTGGAGCCGCACACGCATCGCGCCTTCCAGGCGCTGCTGGAACGCACCAGCCGCGAGGCCGTTTCGCCCTGGCCCATGGTCACTCTCTATGCTCCCGACCTGGCTCGCTTCCTGACGGCGGCGCCGGCCGACAATCCGCTGGCAACCCAGCTCTTCGAGCAGCTGCGGAGGAGCGGGACCGGCAGGCAGGCGTTTGACCTGGTGGTGCGTTTGGCGCCGTCGGCGTCGCTGCGTCAGCTGGCCGGCACCAGCCGCGAAGGCCGGGCCGAGTTGTTCGCTGCCTGGAATCGCCGCCTGGCCCTGGCCCGCGAACGCCGGCCGCTGCCTGGCTTGCAGGAAACGCTGGACACAATTGCGACTTCCTTCTCCCTGGAGCAGCCGGTCGAGGACCTCGAAGCCCACCTGCGTTTCCTCGCATCCTGGCCGGCGCTGGCCAGGACTTACGAATCGTGCCTGGAAAAATGCCTGAAGCACCAACGCAGCGCCGTGGTCCAAGCTGGCCTGGCGGCACAGCAGCGGGCGCCCGGCTGCTGGAGTTGAACGAGGGCCTGGTCGAGCGCTGGTCGGCTGAACCGAAGCTGGTGGAGCAGGTCCTGCGCAATTTCGCTTTTGCCGAACACAAGGACCATTCGGCCACGTTGCGGCGGCTCTGGGCCACGCTGCCCGCGAAACAGGTCCGCCTGCGCTACCAGTGTCTCTTTGCCATGGGCGTCCACTGGCACGGCAACGACGACATCGCGCTGCAGGCCGTCCTGGAACAGTGCTACGACCTCATCGACGTGGCCCTCCTGGTGCTGCGGCATGGCGAGCCCGAGAAAGCGCGTCAAGCGATCCGATTTATCGTTTCGCGCTGGATCGCGGCCATGAGGAAGCTTTGCGCCTGGCGGCGGAGCTGCGGCTGACCGGCTTCGAGGACGACGCCGTCCGCATCGCCTTGGACAAGGACCGCGAGCAAATCCTGCGTCAGGCGGCGCTGCTTGTATTTGCAACGAGCCGACGGTGCCACGCGCCGTAAGCTCCTGCCGCTGCTGGCTTATCCCAAGGCGGACATTCGGCTGACGGCGATCCGCATGTTTGCCGGCCGGGACGGCTTGACCGCGGAGGACATGAACGAGATCGGTCCGTCGCTGATCCGCGTGGCCCTGGCTGACCCGTCGATGGGGCATCGCCAGGAGGCGATCTATGCCATCGGTTGCTGGAAAGCCAAGCTGGCGACCGAGTTCTTCCGCAAGGTACTGGCCGACAACCCGCCGACAACGCTGCGCGACAGCCTGTTCAACGACGAGCGCTACTGGCAATATCGCTTTCGCCTGATGGGCTGCTGGGTACGGCCAAGCTGGCGGATGCCGCGGCACGCAAAGAGCTGCTGGACCTGCACCACAAGGGCGGTCCCACGGAAAAGATGGACGTCATGCTGGCGTTCCTCGACCTGGGCGAGGCGCCGGAGGAAGCGTTCGCCGACCTGTCCGGCGCTGGAGCCGAAGCTGGTGGCCACGGCCGCGACAGTGATCGCCCGCCATGGCGACGAAGCCGGCCCGACAGCGCATGCGGCGCTTCTTCCAGGCCTCGCCGTTATGGCGCGAGTTTCTGGATTCCGGCATCGACGACAACAATATCCTCCGCATCGCGGGATTGAGGAAGAATGACCGGCACGTTTCCATTGTCTTTCCTCTCCCCTCGGGGGAGAGGGGTTGGGGGTGGGGGGAAGGCCCTCGCCGCAATCCTCGCCTTGTGCTCGATGTGCGTGGTCTCGGCGTTCGCCCACGACGGCGGCTTCGGCCATTCGCGGCGGGTGCTCTATTTCGCTCCCTGGCCGACGGCCTGGTCCTGGAGTATCGCATCCTGCAAAACCGTGACGACGCTCTCGTCGAGATGACCCTGATGGACCAGGACCACGACGGCAAGATCACGCCGGAGGAACGCGATCGTTATTTCCAGCAGCGCGCCCGCCAGCTGGCCGCGGGCCTGGACCTGCGTGCACCAGGCGGCGAGCCGGTCGAGCTGACCTTCGTCCGCTATGATTTGCAGCAGGCCCTGGCACAGACGTTTACGTTTACCGTGAAGACGTCGGCCCGCGAAGTCGTGCTGGAGGACCGAAACTTTCCCGCACAAGCCGGGCCTGGTGCAGATCCGGCAGGCCAAGGGAGTCACCGTGGAGCTGACCCGCCCCGTAAACCTGACCCATGCCGAGCGCGTCGCCCTGCGGATCAAACGGCCAACCTCACCCCGTTAGTAAACCAAGACCCACCCCAGGAGCCAGACATGTCGAATCTTGCCATCACCAACTCCCCTACCCACGCCACGGCCGAGGACCTGGCCCTGCTCGACCGCAGCGGCGACACCTATCGCAAAATCCACGCCGAAATGGCCAAGGTGATCGTCGGCCAGAAAGACGTGATCGACGAGGTCCTGATGGCGCTGTTCTGCGACGCCCACGTGCTGCTGATCGGCGTGCCGGGCCTGGCCAAGACGCTGATGATCTCGACGCTGGCCCGCGTCCTGCGGCTGGACTTCAAGCGCATCCAGTTCACGCCCGACCTGCTGCCGGCGACATCACCGGCACCGAGGTGATCGAGGAGGACCGAGCCACCGGCCGGCGCGAGTTCCGCTTCATCAGCGGCCCGGTCTTCACCAACCTGCTGCTGGCCGACGAGATCAACCGCACGCCGCCGAAGACGCAGGCCGCGCTGCTGCAGGCCATGCAGGAACGCGAGGTCAGCGCCGGCCGGCAAACGATGAAGCTGGAACGGCCCGTTCCTGGTCATGGCCACGCAGAACCCGCTCGAACAGGAAGGCACCTATCCGCTTGCCCGAAGCCCAGCTCGATCGCTTCATGTTCAACACCTACGTCGATTATCCCAGCGACGACGGAGCTGGCCGAGATCGTGCTGCAGACGACGGGCCAGGCGACGGCGACGGTCGAGCCGATCCTCGACCGCGCGGACATCGAGCAGATCCAGGGTCTGGTGCGGCGCGTGCCGATCGCCAGGCCGGTGGTCGATTACGTGGTGCGCCTGTCGGCAGTAACCCGGCCGGTGCATCCGCAGGCGCCGCGCTTTCATCAAGGACTACGTTAGCTGGGGCTGCGGTCCGCGAGCAGCGCAGTACCTGGCCCTCGGCGCCAAGGCCCACGCGGTGCTGCACGGCCAGTCGCACGCTTCCATCGAAGGAGTCAAGGCCGTGGCCCGCAGCGTGCTGCGGCACCGCATCGCCCTGAACTTCAACGGCCAGGCCGAGGGTTGGACCCCGAACAAGATCGTCGACAAGCTGCTCGATGCAGTAAAGCCCGTCGTGTAAAGAGGGCCTATCGTGGTGAAGAAGACGAGCAAGGCATCGGCCTCAAGAGCCGCCCCGCGAGGGCGGGACGACGCCAAACTGGCATACTACGTGAAAAGGCGACGGTGATTCCGGAAGAGCAAATCCTCCAGGACGCAACCAGGCACCTGCTCTTCCACCACGGTATGTTTCTGGTTGCCACCAGCGTCCGCGAGGAGCACATCAGGGCGCAGAAGGTCTGGATCATCACCGTGACCTTACGCTATACGACTGGTCACGAAGGATAGATTGGCGACCTGCTGTATGATGGTGAGGAGTATTTCTTTTTGACCCCTCCGACGTGAGGAAAAAGCGAGCGCGGCACATTGCTGCTGACTCCCTGCCGCCGCCGCCCACCTTCCCAGGAGAGATCGACGTCTAACCCAAATCCGCGGTATGGCCCTTCAGAATCGCTGTTTTTTTATTTCCGCCCTACCTCGCTTTTTTTCATCTCTTTCCGTGATAACAAATCCCGCCTTTTTGCACTGCGCATTTCAGGTAAGGGCAACACCACCTTGACCTCGAGATGACACAACCAAAGGACGGGAGCAATTCCCATGACCACTACCGTGCTTGACGCCATCCGCCTGCCGGTCGCGACCGAGATGATCGGCCCTCCCGCGGCGATCCTTCCGCTTGCGGAAGAGGAGATAACCACGCCAGGCGAAGCGCACCCTTTTGTGCACTGCGTCAATCCTCACCTGGCCGACCTGCTGGGCAGGCTGTGGCTGGACAAGCGGTTTGTGCGCGGCGAAGGCTGCGAACTGATCGACGACGAAGGCCGACGTTATCTCGACTGCATCGCCGCCTATGGAGCGCTGCCGTTCGGCTTCAATCCCCCCGAGATCTGGCAGAGCCTACGAGAAGTGCAGCGCAGCGGCGAACCGAGCTTCGTGCAGCCCTCGATCCTGGACGCCGCCGGTGAGCTCGCCGAGCGGTTGTTGGCGATGGCTCCGTCAAACCTGCGCTATGTGACCTTCGCCAACAGTGGCGCCGAAGCGATCGAGGCCGCCATCAAGCTGTGCCGGATCGCCACCGGCCGCATGGGTATCCTGTCCACCGACAACAGCTTCCACGGCAAAACGCTGGGCAGCTCTGTCGGCCACCGGCAATCCGCATTATCAGGACGGCTTCGGCGCTCCCGACGGCGATTTCCACACCATCCCGTATGGCGACGCCGAGGCGCTGCGTCACGAGCTGGCAGCCCGTCCCGGCCACTATGCCGCCTTCGTGGTCGAGCCGATTCAGGGCGAAGGCGGCATCGTCGTACCGCCTGCCGGGCTATCTGACGGAAGTGCGCGACCTCTGCACTCACGCCGGCGTCCTGCTGGTCCTGGACGAGATCCAGACCGGTCTGGGACGCACCGGCGAAATGTTTGCCTGCGCAGTCCGAAGGCGTCCAGCCCGACGTCATGACGCTGGCCAAGGCGCTGGGCGGCGGCCTGATGCCGATCGGCGCCATGCTGTGCAGCTGCCCCGGCCTATAGCGAGAGCTTCGCCTTGAGGCATTCCTCGACTTTCGCCGGCGAACACGCTGGCCTGCCGGGCTGGCCTGGCCGCGCTCGAGATGCTGACCCGCGACGACAATGCCCTGGTTCGCCGTGTGAAACGCAACGGAGCCAGGCTCAAGGACGGCCTTCTCGAATTGCAACGCCGCTATCCCCGAGCTGATCGCCGAGGTGCACGGGCAGGGCTTCCTGCTGGGGATTCGATTCGTCGGCGACCGCGCGATCTGTGGCCGGAGAGCCTGCTGGGCGTGGCCCTCGAACAGGAGTTCTTTACTCCGCTGTTCGCCAGTTACATGCTCAACGTCGAAGGCGTCCGCGTCGCTCCCACGCTGAACGGCAAGTCGGTGATCCGCATCGAGCCAGCGCTGACCATGACCTGGCCGCAGTGCGAGCGGCTGCTGACTGCCCTGGAGCGGACGCTGGCCCTGTTCGCGACCGGCGACACGGGTCGCATCCTGGCGTCGATCATCCGAAGGCCAACCGCAGCCGCTGGTGTGGGCGACTCCGCGGGAGAAGCCGTGGGTCCATGTCAAACCGCGCCCCGCCGAGCGCCGCTTCGCCTTTCTGATGCACCCGCTGGATTATGCCAATGTCGTGGATTTCGACTCCTCCCTGGCATACTTGGACGACCAGCTCGCTGGAACAGGTGTTCCGGAAGGTTTCGGGGCTGGTGGACCCGTTCGTGGTCAGCCATGGCCGAGTCGTCGCGAAGACCGGCGAGACGATCTATGGCGAGTTCATCACCTTGCCGCGGACCGCGGAGCAGCTCGCCGCGGATGCGCAAGAGAGAAGCGGCCGCCTATGTCCGCGGCGCCCTGCACCTGGCCCGCGACCGTGGTGCGAGCTGGTTGGGCTGGGGGCGTTTACGTCCGTCGTGACCCTCGGCGGCCGAGCCGTCACGGACGAAGGCGTGCCCGTCACCACGGGCAATTCCTACGCCGCCGTCGCGTCGGCCGAGGCCGCTCGCAAAGCGCTGGCCCTAGCCGGGCCAATCGGCGTCCCAACCGCCCGCCCATACCGCCATCATGGGAGCCACCGGCGCCATTGGTCGGGCCATGGCCCTGATGCTGGCCGAGGACGTGGGCCGGCTGACCCTGGTCGGCAATCCCGATTCGTCCAGCAGCCGTGTCCGCGAACGTTTGCTTGTTGTGGCCGCCGACGTGGTTGATTTCGTCGGCCGCCCGCCATGCCGAGGGCGCTGCACTTCAAACCAGGCACCTTCGCCGCCAGGCTGCTGACATCTGACCTGCGCCTGCCGCCCGGAAAAGTCGATCGCCCAGCTGGAACGCACCGGCTGGCTGGTCCTGACCCAGCAGACCAGTGCAGCGGTCCGGCAAGCCAGGTCGTGGTTGTCACGGCCACCAGCGCCACGGGCACGATGATCGGACCGGCGGACCTTCAGCCGCACGCCGTGGTCTGCGACGTGTCGCGGCCCGCCAACGTTAGCCGGCAAGTAGCGCGGCCCGGCCCGATGTCCTGGTCATCGACGGCGGCATCATCGCCGTGCCGGCCGGGAACGGAGCTGAGCCAGCTTCGGACTGGGCGACGGCCTGATCTACGCCTGCATGGCGGAAACCATGATGCTCACGCTGGCCGGCCATCTGCAAAACACCAGCATCGGCACCGACCTGTCGCCCGAAACGCTGCAGCTGCTGCGCTCGCTGGCCGACAGCACGGCTTCCATGTCGCCAAGCTGCGGAGCTTCGGCAAGCCGGTGGAAGGATAAACTGGCCCGTTCGGGAGAAGAGTTGGAGTACCGGCTTTAGCCGGTGTCGCGGAAGACCGGCTAAAGCCGGTACTCCAACTCACCCTCTCCCGTTCGGGGGCGAAGAGTTGGAGTACCGGCTTTAGCCGGTCCGCGGAAGACCGGCTAAAGCCGGTACTCCAACTCACCCTCTCCCGTTGGAGGGAGAAGAGTTGGAGTACCGGCTTTAGCCGGTGTGCGGAAGACCGGCTAAAGCCGGTACTCCAACTCACCCTCTCCCGTTCGGGGGCGAAGAGTTGGAGTACCGGCTTTAGCCGGTCCGCGGAAGACCGGCTGAAGCCGGTACTCCAACTCACCCCTCCCGCCGGGGGGGCGAAGAGCAACAGTAGTACAAACTCGAACCCGAAAAAGGAGCTTACCCATGACTCGAGATTACGTCCTTCACGAAACGATCGATACGGTTCCCGTCACGGAGTGGAACGAAGTGTGCCAGGCGAGGGCAGACTGTTTCATGGACCCAAGGTTCCTGCGCCCCTCGAGCGCCGCGCAGCCGGAGGGGTCCCGAATCTTTCACGTCATGATTTACGAGGACGGCACCCCCGCGGCTTGCGCCAGCCTGTGTTTGTACCCTGTCGATTTGTTGCTACTGGCCAGCCAGACGGTTAGGGACAGGGTGGGCTGGATCCGCAAGCTGCTGCCGCGGTTCGGGCAGACCAAGATCCTCATGTGCGGCCTGCCGTTCTCCGCGGGACAGAGCCACCTGGTCTTCGCTCCAGGAGCAGACCGGGCGCGCTCTTGAAGTGCTCGACACACTCCTCCGAACCCTGGCCCGGCGCGAAGGCGCCAGCGCCATCGTGTTCAAGGAAATGGACGAGGAGCAGAGCCTGGACATGGATGGCCTGAGCCGGCGCGGTTACTGGCGTGCCGACAGTCCGCCCATGTATGAGCTGGCGAAGCCCTTCGATAGCTTCGTGGCTTACCGGGACGCACTCAAGGCGCACTCTCGAACCAAGGTCCGCAAGTCGCAACGGAAGCTTGTGGACGCCGGCTGCCGGGTCGTCCATCTCGAAGATCCCACGGAAATTGCCCGAGTTTACACGCCGGAAGTGCACCGGCTCTATGAAGCCGTCGTCGAGAAGTCAGACCTCAAGCTCGAGGTCCTGCCGCGCGAGTTCTTCCTCGAGCTGGCGCAGGCCCTGTCCGGCCAAGCGCGTCTGGTTGTCGTGTATCGCGCCGAGCACGTCGTTGGTTTCGCCTGGTCGCTGGCCGGCGACCGCGACTACCATTTTCTCTTTCTCGGCCTGGATTACAGCCAGAACACCGAGGCCGATCTTTATTTCAACCTGGTCTACGAGTCCTTCGACGACGCCTTCCGCTCCGGGGCGGAGATCGTGCACGTGGGCCAGACGGCGGATGCCTTCAAGACGCTCCTCGGTTGTTCCGGAACACCGCGTTACCTCTATGCCCGCGGCGTGGGGCCGATCGTGTCCTGGGTGCTGCGGAAGTGTGCCGGCTTGCTGTTTCCGCCGCGGGCGCCGCTGCCGGCGCACGATGTGTTCAAGGCCGCGGAGAAGGCGCAGGCCAGCCGTTAGCACCAAACGGTCGTAGGACAGGCAGCTTGCCTGTCCTACGAAGGGGCATTACGAGGACCGACCCATGAGCTATTCACTGACAATCCTGTGGCACGATCGGCAACGCTACGTGCCCGCCATGCTGGCGGTAATGTTCAGCGCCTTGCTGGTATCGCTGCAGTTTGGCTTGCTGCTGGGGACATTCTCGCTGGTGTCGATCCCCATCGACAACACGACAGCCGACGTCTGGGTGGGCCAGCCCGGCGTGGTCAGCGTCGATGTCGGCGAAGCGGTGCCCGAGCGCTCGCGCAACCGCGTGGAGTCGCTGCCGGAAGTGGTCCAGACGGAGCCGTACATCCAGGTGTTCTATGGTTGGGAAAAGCCGCACGGGGGCACGGAAAACGCCATCGTCATCGGTTGCCGGCTGCACGCGAACGCTCTCGGCGCCGTCAAGCAGCTAACGCCGGACCTGCGACAGAAGCTGGCTGAGCCCGGAGCGGTAGTCGTGGACGAGGCCGACCTCGAGCGGCTGGGGCTGACCACTGCCATCGGCGAAATTGCCCAGGTTGGCGGCAATCGGGTGCGCGTCGTCGGGGTGGTGCGCGGCCTGAAAGGGCTTGGGGCCCCTACATTTTCGCCTCGCTGGAGACGGCGCGGCGTCTGATCCACATGTCCCCCGATGACGCGACCTTCGTGCTGGCACGCTGTCGCGATGCCGGGGATGCTGCCCGGGTGGTGCAGCGCCTGCGGCGCTACGGCAACATGTCGGCGTTCACCAGCGCCGAGTTTTCGTTACGGTCGCGCTGGTACTGGCTGGTGATGAGCGGCGGCGGCATCTCGCTGGGTTGTGCCGCGCTCCTCGGCCTGCTGGTCGGCGCCGTGGTCACCAGCCAGACGCTGTACGCGGCCACGGCGGCATCGTTCCGTGAGTACGCGGTGCTGCGCGCCCTGGGCGTGCCACGCTGGCGGCTGGCCCTGATCATCCTCGCCCAGTCCTTCTGGCTGGGCGTGGCCGGCGTCGTGCTGGCCTTCCCGGCCGTCTTCGCCCTGGCTCAAGCGGCCGGCCTCCTGGGCGCTCAGGTGTTCTTGCCGCCGTGGGTCCTGGGCACCGCGACCGTCTTGACTCTGCTTACCGCCCTGCTCGCGGACCTGACCGCCCTGCGCTCCCTGCGCCACCTCCAGCTGGCCACACTGCTGCGGTAACAAAGCACGGTTCTCTGCGCTTGGATGGGTAGACCTCCCCCTTCCTCCTCTCTCCCCCTCTCTCCCTTGGGAGGGGCCTTCTTCTCCCCTCTCCCCTTGGGGGAGAGGGGTTGGGGGTGAGGGGTGGGCCTTCCCCCTCACCCCCAACCCCTCTCCCCCAAGGGGAGAGGGGAGATTGACGCCCTGCAGGAGTTTCCGACATGTTCGGCAAGAAGACGACCTTGCAAGCCCGACGCCTGGTCCGCACGTTCGACCAGGGCGGCACGGTCTCGACCGTGCTGCGCGAGGTATCGCTGGAGCTCTATCGCGGCGAGCTGGCTCTCCTCATGGGGCCGTCGGGCAGCGGCAAATCGACGCTCCTCGCGGTGCTCTCCGGACTGCTCAGTCCCACGCAAGGGCAGGTGCTGGCTCTGGATCAGGACTACTGGGCTCTCGGCGAGGTCGAACAGGAGCGCTTCCGGCAACGCCACTTTGGCTACATCTTCCAGGGCTGCAACCTGCTGCCGGCGCTCGACGGCCAGGCAGCAATTGGAAATGGTGCAGCGCTGGGCCGCGGGGACGCCGCCGCGCGAGGCTCGCCAGCGGGCCGAGGCCATGCTGGCAATGCTGGGGCTGGGCCGGAAAGGCGATTTGAGGCCAGCGGAATTATCCGGCGGCGAAAAGCAGCGCGTGGCCATCGGCCGTGCGCTGGTGATGAAGCCAGCCTTCTGTTTCGCGGATGAGCCGACCAGCGCCCTCGACTGGGCCCACGGTGAAGAAGTGATCCGGTTGCTGCGTGAGGCTGCTCGCGAGCGCGGCACCACGGTGCTCGTGGTGTCCCACGACGCCCGCGTCGTGCCCTTTGCCGACCGATCGTTTCACATGGAAGACGGCCGGCTGGCGCCAGAAGTCAGAAGTCAGAGATCAGAAATCAGAAGTCAGAAGTCGGAGATCGGAGATCAGAAGCCAGAAGAAATTCCGTCCTTGGCCGTTTAACCTGTGACCTCTCACTTCTGATTTCTGACTTCTGGCTACGAAGGAGAATCTCATGAAGACCAATCGGCGGTTGCATTGGGTGAGTTGGCCCTTGGGGCGGTTGCCCTGGGGGCCGCACTGACCTGGTTCGGACTGAACCACCAGAGAGCCCGTGCCGGTGCCGAGTCCGGCGAGCCCGCGCCTGCGGAAGAGGCCGTGGCTTGCTTCGGCCATGTGGACGTGAAGCACGGCGTGAGGTCGCTCTCCCCCAGCCAGGCTCGGCCGGGTGGCCGCGGTGCTGGTCGAGGAGGATCAGTCGGTCAAGGCAGGTGCGGTGCTGCTGCGGCTGGAAGACGCCAGCGCCCGGCTGCGCGTTCAGGAAGCCCAGGCGGACCTGCAAGCTGCCAGGGCTCAGCTGGTCGAGGCCCGCAAACTGCCGCGGCAGCACCAGGCCAGGCTCGCCCAGATGCAAGCCGCCATTGCCGGGGCCAAGGTTCGGCTGGCCGCGGCCAGGCATGTCTGCGAGGGCAAGGAAGCCCTGTTCGCCAGCCAGTTGCTCCAGAAAGCGGACCTCGACGTGGCCCGCGACCAGGTCAAGGAAGCGGAGGCGCTGCTGCACGGCGAGCTGGAAAAACAGGCAGAGCTGCAACTGCACGACCCCGCCGCCGACGTCTGCCGGGCCGAAGAGGAGGTCAAGGCCAGGGAGGCACGCTTGCTCCAGGCCCAGGAATCGCTGCGCGAGTGTGCAGCTGCGCGCCGGCGGACGGCAAGGTCCTCCGCGTCCTGGCCGGCACGGGAGAGATGCTGAACGCGCTGTCGAAACAGGCCGCCATCCTCTTTTGCCCGGATGGTCCGCGTTTCATCCGGGCCGAGGTGGAACAGGAATTCGCCGCGCACGTCCAGCTCGGCCAGCCGGCGGTCATCCGCGACGACGGCAACGACGGCACAACCTGGCACGGCCAGGTGGCCGTTATCTCCGACTGGTACACGCAGCGCCGCTCGATCTTGCAGGAGCCGCTGCAAGCCAACGACGTACGCACTCTGGAATGTCTCATTACGCTAAGCCCGGACCAGGCCCCATTGCGGATCGGCCAGCGCGTCCGGGTCTTGATCGGCAAGAAACCCTGAGGATTATCCAAGCGAGGAGATCATGATCGCGACACGGCATAGCACCCTGGATGCGAGTCAGCACCCACTTGGCTCGAGTCTCATGCGGTCCCTGGCCCGAACATTGCCGAGCCGGCAGCAAGCCGGCATCCGGGTTATCCATGACATTCCCTATGCCGGCAACGACGAGGCCAGGAACAAGATGGATTTATACCTGCCCGAGCGGCAGCGGTTTCCGGTGGTGGTGTTCGCCCACGGCGGCGCCTGGATGTCAGGCGACAAGGCCCTTCACGGCACGCTGGGCAGCTTCCTGGCCAGGCATGGCATCGGCGCGGCGCTGATCAACTACCGCCTGGCGCCGCACTTCCGGCATCCCATTCCCGCTCAGGACCTGGCCCGCGCCTTTGCCTGGACGCACCAGCACATCGCGGCCCACGGCGGCGATCGGCACCGGCTCTACCTCGCCGGTCATTCGGCCGGCGCTCGACCTGGCCGCCCTGCTGGGCACCAACGAGTCCTTCCTTGCCGCCGAGCGGCTCGGCTTCGAGTATGTCCGTGGCGTGATCGCCGTCAGCGGCGTGTACAAGGTCCACTGGAACATGACCGTCGCCGGCCTGGGTTACGTTTTCCGCAATGTGGACAAGACAACTGCCTCACCCTACTGGAACATCAAGCCGGGCTGCCCGCCGTTCCTGATCCTGCGCGCTCAGAAAGAGATCTGGACCCTGGCCGGGCAGGCCCAGCAATTTCACAAGCGACTCCTGAAGCACAACTGTCGCTCGCGCCTGGTCGTGGCCGGCGGCGAAGATCACCACTGGATCATCCAAACCGCCGCCCTGCCCACGGCACGACACGGCCAGGAGATTATCGGCTTTGTGCGGGAAGGGTAAGCCCGGCCGCTAGCAGGGGACGCCGGTGCGAGTCCACGACGTCCCGTCCCTCGCGAAAACGGTCGGTCACGGCTGATTCCCCCCAAACCGGAGGTCGGTTTTCTTGTTGCGGCACTTGCGGACAAATTGCCATTCCGTTATACTTTCTGATAGAGACGAACGTATATTTATCGCTAGTCAAAGGCCTATCAGGGAGAACGCTCCATGAGTCCGGAAACGATCGCCAATGAGCGTGACGTTCGGGATGCTGTACAAAGCATCATCGACCGTCTGCTCGATTTCGATGAAGGCACGCGGCTGCGGATTTTTCGGACCGCAGAAACCTTCTTCGGGTTCGCTTCACCTGCCATTCCGCGCCTCCCTGCCCTCCGTAGCACATGCCGTACCGCCGGACGGTACTCGCGCAACTAGTTTTTTCGCCGATCGTACAGACCTGAGCCCGAAGGACTTTCTCTCGCAAAAGAACCCCCACACGGACGTTGAGCGTGTCGTCTGTTTGGCGTACGTTCAGTGTGGCGCCGGTCAAGTCGATGGTGGCGCTGTTGCCGATGACAAGTTCATCGGCGGCAGCGGGTGTGTTCACGTCCACCTGCAACGTCGAGCCGTTCATGGTGGAGGCATAGGCGCCCGCCGCCGTGGTCAGTGTGCCGATAATACCGTTGCCAGCGGGACCGAGGGTGCCGCCGGTGGCCGTGATGCTCTGGACGGTTCCGGTGCCGGCCAGCGACCCACCGGCGAGGCTGAATGGACTGCTGCCGTAGTTCGCATCGACATTGACCGTGCCCGCGTCAACGGTGGTAGTGCCGGTATAGCCCGGACTGTCGCTGCTCAGTGTCACGGTGCCCGGACCGTTGATGTCCAAACTCCCCGTGCCGGTCACGCTACCCGACACCACCAGTGGCGCGCCGGCAGTAACCGTGATGGTCGTGGTTGCCGCCAGAGTCAACGGCATGGTCGCGGTGGCATTGAGGCCGCTGCTGACCAGGCTGGTGATGCCCGCGCCGGACAGACCGATGGCGTTGCCCGTCAGGTTAAAGTCGCCGGCCGACGAGGCATCGTTGATGACCAGGGTCAGGTTGGTCAGGCCGGTGATGTTGTTGTCCGGCGCGAAGCCGTTGGCCGCGGCCGAGAAGCCGGTCGTGGTCGTGTCGAAGACCAGGGTGTCGCCGGAGACAGGCACGGCGTCTTCGAGCCAGTTGGCGGCCACGTTCCACACGTTGCCATTGGCGGCGGCACTGCCGATCCAGTGTTCGGTGGCGGAGGCAGTGCCGATGTCGGTCAAGGTGACGGCGTCGGGACTGTAGTCGATCTGGAAGGCACGGCCGTCGCTGGCAAAGGTCGTGTTATTGGCCAGGCCGGTGAAGGTGCCGCTGATGCCGCCGGTGGCGCTGCTGAGGATGGTGTAAACGTTGCCCATTGCCGAGCCCACCCCATTCACGCTCAGGGTTTCGCCCGTCAGGTTGATGGAGGCGTTTTTGCCGATAACCAGCTGGTCGGAGCTAGCCGGAGTGCTGACGTCCACTTGTAAGGTCGAGCCGTTCAGAATGGAGGCGAAGGCACCCACCGCCGTGGTCAGGGTGCCGATGGTGCCGCTGCCGGCGGGATTGACGGTGCCGCCAGTGGCGGTAATCGTCTGCACAGTCCCGGTGCCGGACAGGGCCCCCCTTCGAGGTCGATGGCACTGGCGCAGTAGTTGGCGTTGACCTCAATGTTTCCGGCAGTGTCGGTGATGGTTCCGTTGTAACCCGGGCTGTCGCCGGTGAGATCCAGGGTGCCGCTGCCGGCCAGGGTCAGGCCGCCCACGCCGCTGCTCAACGCAGCCGCGAGGACCAGAGGCGCGCCGGCATTGACCGTGAAGGCGGTGTCCCATGGCAGGGTCAAGGGCATGGCCACGGTGGCGCCAGTTCCGGTACTAACGGTGCTGGTGATGCCGTTGCCAGCGAGGCTGATGGCAGCTCCGCCCAGGGTAAAATCGCCGGCCGCGGAGGTGTCGTCGATGGTGATGGTGAGGTAGGCCAGGCCAGCGATGTCATTGACGGGATTGAAGCCGTTGGTAGTGGCGGAGAAGCCGGCCGTGGCCGTGCTGAAGACCAGGGCGTCGCCGCTGACGGGCACCGTGTCCTCCAGCCAGTTGGAGGCCACGCTCCACCGATTGCCGTTGGCGGCGCTGCCGCCTATCCAGTGCAGTATGGGTGCTGCACCGGTGACGTCAGTCAAGGTGACAGCGCTGGCGGCGTAGGTGATCTGATAGGTACGCCCGCCGTTGGTGAAAGTGGCGTCGTTGGGCAGTCCGGTGAACGTGCCGGTGATGTTGCTGGCGCCGCTGATGATGGTGAATGTTTGTCCGTTCGAGGTTGGCGTAGCTGGGTTACGATCAAGGCTGTCTGCGTGCCGAGACTGACTGAACTGCCGCCAGTCTCCAGCAGTTCATTGGAGGACCCGCCTCCTGTGCCATCCAGGTGCGCCGCGAACGTCGCGGTGTTGGTGCTGAATGTGGTATTGCCGCTGGCGGTAAGCGTGCCGGCGCCGTTCAGGCCAGGGTCAACACCGCCGCCGGAAATCGTCAAGGTTCCCACAGTGCCCGTGCCGTTTACGGTTCCGGTGGCCGCGACCGTGATAGTGCTGGCCGTCAAGCTACCTGTCACCGACAGGGCGCCGCTGCTGACAGTCGTAGCGCCGCTGTAGCTGTCGTTGCCCGACAGCGTGACCGTCCCTGGGCCGTCCACATACACTTTCCCATTCCCGACAACGTTCTCGGTTATCAGGCTATCCCCTTCACCGGTGAAAGTGATGGGCTGACCGTTGGTCGTGATGATCCCGGTCAGCGTGAAGAGATTGTCCGGGGTTGTGGATGTGACGGTAAGGTTGTTGTTCGCGACGATCGTTCCGGCGAACGTGGTGTTACCGATCTGGCCCTGGACGTTGCCCCCTGCATTACTGTCTATGATCACGTTTTTCGGTGAAGCGTAGTTGACCCCGGCGTCGAAGACCAGGCTCTCTTGCACACCCGGCTCCTCGATGAGAAAGTCATTGCCCGGACCGGTAGCCCCCAAAGCGCCGTTAACTCCCGCGCTGACCGTGATGAGACCGGTGGCCACCCCGTTAACCTGGGTGGGCCCGTGTAGTTGCTGGCCGCGTTCAGATCCACTGTGCCGCCGCCGACTGTCACCGCCACGGTGCCCGCCGCGTCGCTGATACCGACCGCGTTTAAGGTCAGGGCGCCGCCGCCTGCAATAGCATTGAGATCCAGCCCCGCTGTCGCTGCCGTGTTGACAATGCCCCCGGTCAGGGTGAGCGCGGTAATGTCCGCGTAAATGACTCCCGGTGTAAGTTCGGTGCCCTGGTTGGTGATCGTACCGGCGAAGCTGCATGAGCCCGAACCACTATTGACGGCGCTGAAGGTGGCGCCTGGAGCGAGGGTGACGGGCTGGAACGTCGTGTAGCTCACATTGCTGAGTTCCAGGGTGGCGCCGGTGGCAACCGCGGTTGTGCTCACCCCGCTTCCCAGGGCGTTGTTGGACTCAACCTCCAGGATGCCCGCAGCGACGTTAACAGGGCCGGTGAAACTGTTGGAGCCGCTGAGGATCATCGTGCTGCTGGTGTCGATATTGATTCCACCCGGACCGCTGAGCACGCCCGGCAAGAGCAGAAAGCCTGCCGTGCTGGTGAAGGTGGTGGTCGTGGGCAGCGTCAACGGCAGCGCCACGGTGGCATTGCCGCTGCTGGCGTCGATAGTGATGCCGGTGGCCGACAGACCGATGGCGTTGCCCGTCAGGTTGAAGTTGGTGGTCCCCGAAGTGTCGTTGAGGATGAGGGACAGGTTGGTCAGACCCGCCATGTCGTTAACCGGATCGTAACCGTTGTTCGCCAGCACGAAGCCGGCCGTGGTCGTGTCGAAAACCAGCGTGTCCCCCGAAGCCGGCGCGGCGTCCTCCAACCAGTTGGCCGCCACGCTCCACAGGTTGCCGTTGGCCCCGCTGCCGCCGATCCAGTGCAGCGTCGTGGTGCCTGCCCCGAGGTCGGTCAAGGTCACGGCGCTGGTGCTGTAAGCGATCTGGAAGGTCGTGCCGTCTACGGTGAACGTCGCGTTATTGGCCAGGCCGAAGAAGGTGCCGCTGATCCCGCCGGTCGCGCTGCTGACGATCGTGTAGACGTTGCCGGGCGCTGATCCCAGGACGTTGACGTTGAGCGTGCCGCCTGTCAGATCGATGGTGGCGTTGTTGCCGATGACCAGCTCATCGGACGCAGTCGGGGTGTTTACATCCACCTGCAACGTCGAGCCATTCAGCGTCGAGGCAAAAGCACCCGCGGCTGTGGTTAGCGTACCGATGGTGCCGTTGCCCGCGGGACTGATGCTGCCGCCCGTGGCCGTAATGCTCTTGACAGTCCCGGTGCCGGCAAGAGTGCCCCCCGCCACACTGAACGGACTGCTCCCGTAGTTGGCATTGACGTTCACGGTCCCGGCCTCAACCGTGGTAGCACCGGTGCAACTCGGGCTGCTGCCGCTCAGTGTCAGCGTGCCCGGACCGTCGATGTCCAACCCTGCCGTGCCGCTCAAGCTGCCCGAAACCACCAGCGGCACGCCGGCAGCAACCGTGATAGTCGTTGTGGCCGTCAGTGTCAACGGCATGGCCACCGTGGCATTGACGCCGCTGCTGACCAGGCTGGTGATGCCCGCGGCGGACAGGCCAATGGCGTTGCCGGTCAGGTTGAAGTCGCGGGCCGACGAGGCGTCGTTGATGCTGATGGTCAGGTTAGTCAAGCCGGCGATATTGTTGTTCGGCGCGAAGCCGTTGGCCGTGGCCGAGAAGCCGGCCGTGGTCGTGTCGAAGACCAGCGTGTCGCCGGAGACGGGCACCGCGTCTTCCAGCCAGTTGGTCGCCACGTTCCAGCTCTTGCCGTTGGCGGCGGCGCTGCCGATCCAGTGTTCGGTGGCAGCGGCGGCGCCGATGTCGGTCAAGGTGACGGCGTCAGGGCTGTAGTCGATCTGGAAGGTGCGGCCGCCGCTCGCGAACGTGGTGTTATTGGACAGGCCCGTGAAGGTGCCGCTGATGCCGCCGGTGGCACTGCTGAGGATGGTGTAAATGTTGCCCGCCGCCGAACCCAGGACGTTGACGTTCAGGGCCGCGCCTGTCAAGTCGATGGTGGCGTTGCTGCCGATAAGAAGTTGGTCCGCGGCAGCCGGCGTGCTGAGGTCCACCTGCAAGGTCGAACCGTTGAGCGTGGAAACGAATGCCCCCACAGCGGTGGTCAGGGTACCGATGGAACCGCCGCCGGCAGGATTGATGGTGCCGCCGGTAGCCGTGATGCTCTGGACAGTCCCGGTGCCGGACAAGGTGCCGCCGCTCAGGTCCACGGTGCTGGCACCGTAGTAGGCATTGACCTCCAGGTCCGCCGGCGGAGTCGGTGATCGTCCCGGTGTAACCCGGACTGTCGGCGTGAGGTCCAGAGTGCCGGCGCCGGCGAATGTGAGACCGCCTGTGCCGCTGGTCAGAGCGCCCGCGATGACCAGCGCGCGCGCCGGCATTGACGGTGAACTTGGTGGTTCCTCCGCAGCGTCAACGGCATGGCCACGCTGGCGTTAATTTCCGGTGCTGACGGTGCTGGTGATGCCGGTGTCGGTCAGGCTGATGGCGTCGCCGGTCAGGGTAAAATCGCCGGCGGCGGAGGCGTCGTTGATGGTGAGGTTGATGGAAGCGAGGCCAGGGATGTTGTTGTCGGAGTTGAAGCCGTTGGGGTGGCGGAAAAGCCGGCGGTGGTGGTGTCGAACACCAGGTCGTCGCCGCTGACAGGCACCGTGTCTTCCAGCCAGTTGGAGGCCAGGTTCCACAGGTTGCCGGTGGCATCGGCGTTGCCGATCCAGTGCAGGACCGGTCGCTGCCTCGTGACATCGGTCAGGGTGATGCTGGTGGCGTTGTAGTTGATTTCGTAAGTGCGGCCATTGTTGGTAAAGGTGGCGTTGTTGGCCAGGCCGGCGAATGTGCCGATGATGCTGCTGGCGCCGGCGATGATCGTGAATACTTGGCCGTTGGTGGTGGGGGTCGTCTGGGTCACGGCCAAGCTTGTCAGGCTGCCGAGATTGACCGAAGTGCCGCTGGTCTCCAGCAGTTGGTTGGAGGAACCGGCCCCGGCGCCGTCCAGCTCCGCCGTGAAAGAGGCGGTGCCGGAGTTGGAAAAGTTGCGTTGCTGGGCCGTCAGCGTGCCGACCCCGTTCACGCCGGGAGCGAGAGTCCCGAGAAATGCTCAAGGCCCCCACCGTGCCGGTGCCGCTGACCGTGCCGGCAGCCGCTACCTTGATGGAGCTGGCCGTCACATCGCCCGTCACCGCCAGGACGCCGCTGTTGACCTGCGTTTTGCCGCTGTAGTGTCGTTACCCGAGAGTGTCACGGTACCTGTGCCGTTCAACGTCACCGCCCCACTACCGCCAGAGGTGCTGCTTATTAGGATATTGCCGGACCGCATCGTAACGATAGACTGGCGTTGGTGGTGATGGTTCCGGTCAAGGCGAAGAGGTTCTCCAGCCGTGGCCGACTCAGATCGAGGCCGCCGGCGCGTTATCCATGAGGTTCCGGCGAAGGTGTTGTTGCCGTCTTCGCCTCTGAAGGCTGGCCTGGACCTGCTCCCCACGATCAGGTTCTTCGGAGAAGTGTAATCGACCCCGCCGGCGAATTGCAGGTTCGGCGTTGCTTCGCCCCCCGCGTGAAGAAAAGGTCAATGTTGCCGGAGCCCGTAGCGCCCAAAGCACCATTGGCAGTGACGGTGACGGTGCCGGACGTGTCGATGGTGGTGGCGCCCGTGTAGTTGCTGGCCACGTTCAAGTTCAGTGTGCCGCCGCCGACCGTCACCGCCACATTGCCCGCGCTATCGTTGATACCCGCCGTGTTCACGGTCAGGGTGTCACCAGCGCAGTCAGGTCCAGTCCAGCCGACGCCGACGTATTGTCAATCCCGCCGGTCAGAGTGAGCAGTGTACTGGGGAGAATGCTTCCAGGACTGGCCGCGGTGCCCTGGTTGGTGATCGTCCCCGCGAAGGTAGATGGATTAGTCACCAGCGGAGCCCAAGGTGGCGCCGGCATCGAGTGTGACCGGCTGGTTGGTGGTATAGTCGACGCCGTTGATATTCAAGATGGCGCTGGCGGCAACCGTGGTCGCGCTGGCGCCGGTGCCGAGGGCGTTGTTGGCTTCGACGTCAAGGGTGCCGGCGTTGACGTTGACCGCGCCTGTGAAGGTGTTGTCGCCACTGAGGACCATTGTGCTGCCGCCGGAGAAGTCGATGCCGCCCGCCCCGCTGACCGCACCCGAGACGATCAGGGTGTCTTTGGTGCTGGAGAAGGTGGTGGCGCTGGCAATCGTCAACGGCATGGCCACGGTGGCATTGCCGCTGCTGGCGTCGCTGCTGATGCCCGTGCTGGACAGGCCGATGGCGTTGCCGGTCAGGTCGAAGTTAGTGGACCCCGAGGTGTCGTTGATCGTGAGATCCAGGCTAGTCAGGCCTGTGATGTCGTTGTCGGGGTTGAACCCGTTGCTGGCCGACAAGAAGCCTGCTGTGGTGATATCGAAGACCAAGGACGAGCCGTTGACAGGGACGCTGTCTTCCTTCCAGTTGGCGGCCACGCTCCACAGGTTGCCGCCCGTGCCGGAAGCCCCGATCCAGTGCAGTGTTGCCGGGGCCAGACGGTCTTCCAGGATCTCTACCATGGGCGCACGACGCCCAGCCGGCCGTGTCGCGCTAACCTGAGTCCAGCCCGACGCCATGGGGCGGATGTCTTGCGAACGAGGTCGCGCAGCCATGTACGGAAAAACATCGCGATATTCCAGTCCTGTCACGAAAACGGGTCGAGTCAGGTGGGTTATCCGTCTGAGGACAGCTTCATTGCTGTGGCGAGGTCTTGCTCGGAGGGAGTCCACTTGGGGATTTTTTGAAGCTTGCAGGATACAGGCGAGAAAGAGGGATTGCAACGATTTTTCCGACCCTGACATTTTTTTTCAAGAATAGTTGAACCGCGCATACCATTCAGACGGGGTATGCTCGCCAAGCTCGCCCAGATCGGTTGACCGCACTGCGCCTTTCCCGATAACATGACCAATGAGTGAGAAAAGGACGCGCACAGTGCCTCAGAATATCCCGTACGCTGATCGAGCAAGACTTTTTCATCCGCGGGCAAACCCATCGAGGTCCGTGATAAGCAAGACTGGCGTTTCACTCCCCTGTTTGCGACGCGGCCCCCACAGCCAGCTGCTCGACTGCCATACCCGTGAACCCGGCGTAGGAAGGCCCTTTGGAACCGCGACCAGGAGAAGCCATGGCCACCGTCACCGACACTGCCGCCCACGAACGCTGGGAAAAGGAAAACGCCGCCGCCCCGCCGCGCGAGCAGCCGCCCACCACCGTCAGCAGCGTGCCCATCGACGCCCTCTACACGCCGGATAAGCCTCGACGATTTCGATCCCGAAACCGACCTCGGCTATCCCGGCCAGTATCCGTTCACGCGCGGCGTGCATGCCTCCATGTATCGCAGCCGGCTCTGGACCATGCGCCAGTTCGCCGGCTTCGGCACGCCGCGGCAGACCAACGAGCGCTTCAAGCTTCCTGCTCGACAAGGGCCAGACCGGCCTCAGCACCGCGTTCGATCTGCCGACGCTCATGGGCCTCGACAGCGACGATCCGCGCTCGCTCGGCGAAGTGGGCCGGCTCGGCGTCGCCGTCGATACGCTCGACGACATGGCGCGAACTGTTCGACGGCATCGACCTGGGCCAGGTGTCGGTGTCGATGACCATCAACGCCCCGGCCATCGTCGTCATGGCGTTCTTCCTGGCCAACGCCCAGCGACCAGCGGCGTCGACTGGAAGCAACTGCGCGGCACCATTCAGAACGACATCCTCAAGGAGTTCCACGCCCAGAACGAGTTCGTCTTTCCGCCGGAGCCGTCACGTCCGGCTGGTGTGCCGACGTGATCGAGTTCTGCACCACAGCAGGTGCCGCAGTGGAACACCGTGTCAGCATCAGCGGCTACCACATCCGCGAGGCCGGCTCGACCGCCGTGCAGGAGCTGGCCTTCACGCTGGCCGACGGCTTCCACTACGTCGACACCTGCCTGGCACGCGGCATGGACATCGACGCCTTCGCCCCGCGGCTCAGCTTCTTCTTCAACGCCCACAACGACGTCTTCGAGGAGATCGCCAAGTACCGGGCCGCCCGCGTGCTCTGGGCCGAGGCGATGCGCAACAAGTACGGAGCCGCAAGAGAAGAACTCGTGGAAGCTGCGTTTCCATGCCCAGACGGCCGGCTGTTCGCTGCAGGACAAGCAGCCGGAGGTCAACCTGATCCGCGTCGCCTACCAGGCGCTGGCGGCGGTGCTGGGCGGCTGCCAATCGCTGCACACCAACAGCATGGACGAAACGCTGGCGCTGCCGTCGCGAACATGCCGTGACGCTGGCCCTGCGCACGCAGCAGGTGCTGGCCTACGAAACCGGCGTGACCAACACCGTCGATCCGCTGGGCGGCAGCTATTTCGTCGAGACGCTGACGCGGCAAATGCAGCAGGAAGCGCAGGGTCTACTTCGAGCGCATCGAGCGAACTGGGCGGCATGATCGCCGCCCTGGAAGCTGGCTTCTTCCGCCGCGAGATCGCCGACGCCGCGTTCGCCTATCAGCGCGAGATCGACGCCAAGCGCAAGCTGATCGTCGGCGTCAACGCGTTTCAGGAGACCGACGAGAAACCGATGGAAACGCTTGTCATCGACGACGCCGTCGAGAAGGAGCAGATGGCGAAGCTGCAGCAGATCAAGGCCAAGCGCGACGGCGACAGCGGTGCGCCGGCTGCTGGCCGAGGTGCGCCGCGTCGCGGCCACGAAGCAGAACCTGATGCCGACGCTGATCGAGGCGGCCCAGGCGCGCTGCACGCGTCGGCGAGATCATGAACGCCCTGGCCGACGTGTTTGGCCGCTACGATGGGGCGGCCAGGTGGTAAGGTCGCACCGCATAACAGTCCTGGTTGTGGTGACACCCAACTGGGGCAAAATTCGAGGAACATACGGACCAAAAACTGTTCTTGCCCAACCGAGCGGGCGCAGTTCATAATACAGTCGTTCCCGGTGTTCTGGATGGGAGTTGCTCATGACTGCTGCCGTTGAGGTTGCGCGTTACATCGTCCAGCTTGCCGCCGAGCAGGATGAACCGGACGCCTTGACGCCATCGCGTATTCAGAAACTGCTTTACTTTGCCCAGGGCTGGCACCTCGCTGTGTATGGCCGGCCATTGTTTGCCGAGCCGATTGAAGCCTGGCAACATGGCCCAGTAGTCCGTGTGGTTCATGAGCGCCTGGCCTCATTCGGCAAGCTGGGCATCGATCCCGCCGTATTTGGGGCCCCGTGTTGCTTGTCTCCTGAGCAGCGGACCTATTTGCAGCGGTTCTGGGACTCCTACCGCAATGTTTCCGCGCACCGTCTGTGCCAAAGCGCGCACGCAGAGCAGCCCTGGCTGGACGCAAGGAAGGGAGCCGAGCATGGGGAAACGTCGGCGCAGAAATCTCCCACGCGGCGCTGCGCGACTTTTTCCGTGCCCAGCTGATCCCCGGGCTGGACCCGCTTGCTTCCTGGCAAGGTCTGGAGGAGGCCGCCAGGGGGCAAGTCCACAGTCACGCGGCTGTGTTTGCCGGACTGGGCGCCGTTCATGTGGGAGTTGATCTACTCGGAAGAAGCACGGACGCGGCTGCGGACATTCCTTGAAGCGTTGCCTCAACTGACCGACTGTGTGCGAGACCATCTGGCCGAGCTGGCGGAAAAACCGTCGCTGGGCCGGCCAGCCGGATTTCCCTACCCGCCAGTGGGCATGGTGTTTCATTTTGATTGCTTCGACGGCGCTGACAGGCACCATTTCACCATCCATTACCGCTACGCCCAGTCTGAACAAGCTTTGGTGATCTTTAACGTTGGGCACACGCATCTGGTGTGATCGTCCGATAGGGGGAAAGCTGGAAGTTGACTGAGACCACCATGGAACCAACCGCTCCCATCCGCATCGTGCTGGCCAAGGTCGGCCTTGACGGCCATGACCGCGGCATCAAGGTCGTGGCCCGGGCCCTGCGCGACGCCGGCATGCACGTCATCTACGCCGGGCTGTGGCAGACGCCCGAGGCGGTGGTCCGCACCGTCGCCGACGAGGACGCCGACTGGCTCGGGCTGAGCCTCCTCAGCGGCGCCCACATGACGCTGGTGCCGCGCGTCCTGCAACTGCTGCGCGACGCCGGTCTGGAGCATGTCGGCGTCCTGGTCGGCGGCATCATTCCCGGAAGCCGACATTCCGAAACTGCTCGCCATGGGCGTCGCCCGCGTCTTCGGGCCGGGCACGCCGCTTGCCGGACATCGTCGCCTTCCTGCAAGCAGCGCAGCGGAGCCGGCCATGCTTGACGACCTGCTCGAGCGCTTCCGGCGGCACGATCGGCTGGCCCTGTCTCGCCTGGTCAGCCTGGTGGCCCGCGGCGAGCAGGTCGAGCAGATCCTGGCCGGCACCTGCACGCCTGCCGCGCAGCCCGGCCCGCGTGGTCGCCGTCACCGGCAGCGGCGGCGTCGGCAAGAGCACGCTGGTCGGCAAGCTGATCGAGCAGGTCCGCGCAGCAGCGGTCAAACCGTGGCGGTGCTGGCGTGCGATCCGCAAAGTCCGCTTACGCGGCGGGGCCTTGCTCGGCGACCGCTTCCGCATGCCGGCCCAGCCCGACGACGACGGCGTCTTCATCCGCAGCCTGGCCGCCGCCGGCGGCCACGGGCCGCTGGCCGAACATCTGGATGCGCTGATCCGCCTGCTCGAGGCGTTCGGTTTCGACGTGGTGCTGATCGAGACGGTCGGCGCCGGCCAGGGCGACACGGTGGTGCGCGACCTGGTCGACGTGCTGGTGCTGCTGCTGCAGCCGGAAACCGGCGACGACCTGCAATGGGAGAAGGCCGGCCTGCTGGAGGTCGCCGACGTCGTCGTGATCCACAAGGCCGACCTGCCCGGGGCCGACCGCGTCGAGGCCCAGGTCCTGGCGACGCTAGGCCTTGATTCCGCCCCATGCCGCCCATCGTCCGCGTCAGCTCGCACGGGGCAAGGGCTGGCGGAATTGCTCACAGCCATCTGGGCTTGCCCACGCCGCCGCCAGGCCAAGACCACGGGCGCGAATTGCTGCGGCTGGCCCAGTGTGCCCTGTCAGCCAGGTACCACACGGCGGAAAGCACACCGGCCCTGCAGCAGCTACTGGAGCGCTGGCGGCGCGGCGAGGTGCCAACCCCCACCGCAACAGCGGAACTCTTGCGGTTGCTAACCTGATGGCAACCACCCTGCTTTCCAGCGAATGGCTATGCAGGAGCCGCGCCAGCGCTACCCTGGCCCAATCCACGATCACTGCCGCTACTTCCCTTGCCGGCGGCAGCCGGGTGCAACGCAGGGCGGCAGGCTCAGATCGCCGCACCCGCCCAGCGGCGATGACGCCAACTTGCTCACCGGGGCTGCCGGCAATAGTTCGGAAAAGGACCGCGCACTGCCCACGACGCACAAGGAAAACACCAGTCATTTTTTCGGCCGCTTCAAATACAACTCGCGCACTGGCTGGTCCTGTAAGTGTGTGAAGGGCACCACAGCAGCCAGCTCCCAGCCATCCTCTCCAGCCTTGACCAGGTATTCCCATTCGAGAGGGCAAGATTCTAACGATTCATTTTGCTTTTTGAGGTCCATGGGGATTGCGCCCTGCCAAGATCCGTCGACGAATGTCACTCTCGCTTCCTGCACCAAGCAGACACGGTATTCAAAGGAACGCATCCTATCGGCGCGCTGATCGAATAAAGTACCGCATGCAAGCACGACAGCGGTTGTGAGCACTCCGATCAAAGCTAGGAGCGGAAATGGCTTCATCAAGCGCCCCACATGGTCAATTGGATCTATGGTCGGGTAAGGAGGCTCAGTCGCCCGAGTTCCGTCGCCGAACGACCGGGCTCTCGTGCGCCGGGGCTGGGATGTCGCTGACCTCTACGCGCGGAATGCCCCCCGGCGTCACGAGAAGCGGCTTTGTTCGACGCTGCTTTTCTGCAGGCCGCGGAAGTCGCCGAGTCTGACGGCGAAGAAGTAGCCCAGGGACCAAGCGGCGGCGAAAACAGGATCATCCAGTAGCCTTCCGCCTCCCCCTGGCCGACTCCGCGCTCACCGCCGCTACTTCCCTTGGCGGCGGCAGCCGGGTGCTCCGCAGGGCGGCAGGCTCGGATCGCCGCACCCACCCAGCGGCATTGACGCCAACTTGCTCACCGGGGCTGCCGGCAAACTCAAGTTGCACCGCAGCCTGCGTTCCTTCGCAATGGGGGCATGTCACCTCGTCCCCATTGTTGACCAGCACCTCGAATTCGCTCTGACAGGATTCACACACGTATTCATACAACGGCATGGGTTCTTCTCCCTCACAATAACATTTGTCACGTCCGCGACGTTACTGACCGCTGCGCAATGAATGTTAAACTTTTTCTGGGCGACTCGGGATGACCAGTGCCTCGGTTTCCAGCGTTTCTGGGGCTTTTCGAAGCTTGGATGCGGAAACCGGAGTGTGAAAACTTAACCTTCTTTGCGCACTGTCAGTAATACCGTCGAACCGCGCTTACGAGCAATCCTTTGGTATTGTACCCGGCGACCCGGCTGCGCGGGCGTAATTTCGCCTCAAGCACCGTCGCCATTGCGTGGCGTGGTCCCCAAACCGCCAACGATCGCCTTGACCGCCGCCGCGCCCGCTGGAGCAATTCGGCTGTCGGCAAGGGCATTTGCAGCACCGGCTGCCCTGTTCGGGCGTCGGTCCCAAGGAACAGGGACAGCCCCGCCGCGTCCTTGGCCTGCGCTGGATCGGGTGCCGGCCAGGTCTTGATCACCGCGGCCAGCATTTCCAGGAACTGCACTCCCGCTTGCGCCGGCGAGTTGTCGTGGATCGACGCCGGCTTCCGCCGAAACCGCGACGACGGGCGCTGGCGGCGGCGGTTCCTCGGCGATCAGCGCGCAGGATATTGTCCACAAACGCCTGCTGGCCCAGCGGGTCGAAGCACCTCGTCGCTGGTGCCCTGAACACGCCCTCGAACAGGCTGCGTTTCTGGGCCAGCGATCGCAGCACGCGCTCCTCGATGCTGTCGCGCGTCACCAGGTTGAACACCTGCACCGGCCGATGCTGCCCCATGCGATGCACCCGGGCGATGCGCTGCTCCAGCACCGCCGGGTTCCACGGCACCTCCAGGTTGATGACCGTGTCCGCCGACTGCAGGTTCAAGCCCGGTGCCGCCGGCGTCGGTGCTCAGGAAGACCCGGCATTCGGCGATCGTCGCGGAAGCGTTCCAGCAACGCCGCGCCGATCCTTGCCGGGAACGCTGCCGTGCAGCATGGCGTAGCCGAGCCCCAGTCTTCTCGACCACCTCGGCCGCCTTCCGCAGCATCATCTCCCACTGGCTGAACACCACCACCTTGTGCGGCCCCGCGCCGAGCAGTTCGCCGCAGCAGCTCGCCGAACTCCTCCAGCTTCGGCGACACGTTGCGTCTGCTTGTCGAGCAGGAACGTGCTGTCGCACAGCATGCGCAGGTTGGCGATGCAGCCAGAATGCGGCGGCGATCGACCTCGGTCAGATACTTCTTGTGCAGCAGCCGGGCCAGCGTGTGCTGGTGCTCGGCGTAGGGGCCGCGCTGCTGCGTCGGCCATTTCGACGTAAGACGGTGTTGTCGGTGCGGGCCGGCAACTGCGACAGCACCTCGGCCGCGGGTGCGCCGCAGCAGGATCGGCGCCAGCTTCTCGCGCAGCTTGTCGAGGTTGCGATAGCCGTGGAGCTTGCCGCTTCGTCGTCGAGCACGCGATGATCGTGCAGGAACTGAAAGGCCGGGCCAAGCCGGCGATCGTCGACGAACTGCACGATGCTGTACAGCTCTTCGAGCTTGTTCTCCAGCGGCGTGCCGGTCAGCACGATGGCGTATCGGCTGCGCAGCTTCTTGACGGCGCCGCGTCGTCTTCGACTCCCAGTTCTTGATGCGCTGGGCCTCGTCGAGCACGATCAGGTCGGGCTGCCAGGCGTTGAGCTCGTCGAGGTCGCGGACGGCCATTTCGTAGTTGATGAGCCGATAAAACGTCGGCTGCTCGTACTGCGGCCGGCGCTGGGCGGTGGTGCCCTCGATGACCTGCACCGGCCGGTCCGTGAACTTGCGGATCTCGCGTCTCCCACTGGTACTTGACCGACGCCGGCGCCACGACCAGCACGCGCTCGATGCCGCGTTCGCGGGCCAGCATCTCGACGGCCGCCATGGTCTGGACGGTCTTGCCCAGGCCCATGTCGTCGCCGAGGATGCAGCGGCCGCGGCAGGCGGCGAAGAGGGCCCCGCGCATCTGGTAGGGATAGAGCGGCACCGTCAGCAGGTCTTGCAACGGCAGCGGCTCGTTCGCTTTCTCGGCCTCCTCGAGCTGGAACAGCAACTCCTGTTCGCGCAGGGCCATTTCGCGGCGGTCGATCTCGCGCTCCATGAACTCCATGGCGTCGGAGAAGATCGTCACCTGCTCCGGCACATTCTCGACGGCCTCGATCAGTGTCTGATAGCGGTCGCCGCCTTGCCACAGGCCGCGCGGATCGAAGATAGGCGTCGGCCAGGTCGCGCAGCTGGTCGGAGTGCCGCGGCGGCAGATGCAGGCCGAGGCGCAGTTGTTCGCCGTAGTGCAGATACGATTTCGGGCTGGGTGACGGCGGCCTTGCGGCGGCGGAGCTGCGGCGGCGTCTCGTCCTTGAGGGCGGCGAGGACCGCCTCGATGTGCTTGCAGGTGCCGAGCGTGTTGGTGCGGAAATCGGGACATTCGCAGGTGTTGTCGCCGACGTCGAAGCCGCGAATGCTGACGCGATATTGGCCGCCGGTGGTCGGGATTGGTGACCTGGTAATCGCTGAAGACGCGATTGCGGCCGAGGTTGACGACGCGCAACTGCTCCTGCGCGGCCCGCTGGCGGCGAATGTCGATTTGTTCTTCGCGGAGCATCAGGATTCTCCGTTGGCTCGCCCTCTACCTTATCCTATGGGGCATGACGGTGGCGGATGGAATGCAATCGAGTTTCGGACCTTGAGCTATGCTTGTGGCAGCCCTGGCAGCCGCACTCAAAGCCGGGTCGTCCTGGCAGAACCACAGGAAAGCATGAGTGTCAAGCAGACACGTCACTCCATATCCTCCTTGAAATCATCGAGCGGGGCATCGAAGTCCGGGGCCATCCAGAAACCCGGCTTCTTGTAGCACCCTGCCTTACACGGCCAGATGGCGCGCTCGCTCTTCTTGAGCTGGGCCAACGGCGAACCATTGGCGGTGATCGTGATTTCTTCGCCCGGCTGGAGCTTTTCGAGCAGCTGAGGCAGCTCGGCCTGGGCTTCTTCCAGTGTGACGCTGGACACTGTTTATCTCCTGATTACATGGATGATGGTATTATAACCCCGGAGTCTCAAAAGCAAACGGTCGGCCGGAAGGCTGGAACGCCAGCTCCCATGGTCACCCGGTTTTACAAGCAGGAATACATGAATCGCTTTTGGCGCGGCGCCGTCATCATCTTGGTCGCCGGAATTGCCGCGTGGCTCGCCTTGGTATTGGTGGAACGGTCCTTGGACAAACCCTATTCACTCATCGAGAACGGTCTCTACGTGGGCAGTTCGGTCCCGGAGCCGCCGTCGGGAACACGGGCCGTCCTCAATCTCTGCGGCAAAGAGGATCGCTATCCTGTTGAAGCCAGTCTTTGGGAACCGGTCCTTGAAGGGGGCACCGAGCCCGATCTGGCATGGCTGCGCCGCATGGTGGAATTCGTCTCCAGCCAGCGGCGGTCCGGTGCCACGACCTATGTCCACTGCCTCGCCGGGATGAATCGGAGCGGGGCCGTGGTCACCGCCTACCTGATGGAGGAGCATGGCTGGAGCCGGGACACGGCACTGGCGTTCGCCGCGCTCGAGACGGCCTCAGATTCAGCCGGATCCGACATTCATGCGACTGCTGGCAGAATGGGAGCAGGCGCTGGAGCGTCGGCAGCAAGCACAGCCACCCTAGCCCGGATTACGCACGGAGCGCAAAGGAGGCTGAAAACCGCTCGTAGTGCGGGCTTTAGCCGGCCTTACCCCTTTTTGTCGCCACTCCCACCCCAAAAAACGGGCTACTAAAGCTCGCACTACGATGGCCGGTGCGCAATCCAGGCTAGGGCGGACGCCGCCTAATGCGAATGTGCAGAGCCATGAGGCCGGAGGCGATGCGACAACAGCGTCGAAAAGGAACGAAAAGCAATGCAAAATGCCCGCCTAAATGCCAACCCGAGACCCAATGGCAAAGTGGCACGCTGGGGCTTTTTTCGCCTGAAACGCCTGTAATTTCAGGCAAATCCTGCGCGTGCCACATCCCTGGAAAAAGTGGCACGCAGGACTGGCACGCCGCTGGGTGAACCATGTCCACGTGTACCACATTACCGCCGGCTGGCGCCTGGCTTGCTGAACAGGATATGAATGGCGTCTTTTGAGCCTTCGTCCTGCCGGATTTGTGCCTGGTAGCCGACGGTTGGTTTTGCCCCGTCTGGGCCGACGTCGAAGTAGGCGATCTGGGTCCGGTCGGAGACGTGGACCACGATCTTCTCCGCCGGTCCGCCGCGTGTTGTGGGGGGGCGCTTGAGCTTGATCTCCTTGCCATCGGCTGAGACAGCAGCCACCTTCCCGGTTAACAGGGCTGGACCACTCCTTGCATTGGCCGTGCCGCGGATGGTCGCCTGGGCGGCGCTGTCCTTCGAGCCTTCCTCCAACCAGGCGTCGATCTGGTAACCCTCGGCCGGTTTGGCGCCAGCGGTGCCGACGTTGAGATAGGAGAGCTGGGCCTTGTCGCCAATGGTCACGGCAATGGTCTTTGCGGCCGAGCCCCGGGCGGCAGGATGGGTTTCCACGGTAAGGGCCTTGCCATCCCTGGTCACGGCGATAATCTTGCCGCTCACGTCCGCCCTGGCGTCGCGCCGGCCGGCACGAACGGTGCCGTTAATGTCGATGACGCTCGCGGTGTTTCCCGTGGCCGCGTCCGCCAGCCAGACCGTGGCGTTCTGGCCCTCGGCCAGCTTGGCCCCGCCGGTGGCCACGTTGGAGAAAACGAGGTGCGTTTTGGCGCCGAGGAGCACGTCGAGCTTGGTCGGCCCCTCCTCGCGCGGCCGGCGCGAGCCAATCTCCAGCGTCAGCGCCTTGCCGTCCCCGGCCAGGGCCACGATTTTACCCGCCGCGTCCGGCGGTATGCCGCGTTCGGCGCCGCCCTGGAACAGCACGCTGGCCGCCAGTTCCGGCGATCCTGCCGCCAGCCTGACCTGGGCATGGTAACCGGCGCTGAGCTTGGCGCCATTGGGACCGATGCCGGTGTAAGTCACGGCGGTCTTGCCATCGAGGCTAACCGCGATCTTCCTGGGTTCTTCACCCCGCACCGTGGCCGGCAGGGTCAGCGTGAACGATTTGCCGTCCTTGCCGATGGCCGACACCGTGCCCGCGATGGCCGGGCTCCTCTCGTCCACCCGGGGCGCCCGGCCGTTGGCTTTGTCCCCCGCCTGGGCAGCAGGCTTCTCGGCGAAGAGCCCCGCAGCGATGCCGTTGGCCCCGACCACGAGGCCCACGGCCAATAGCAGCACCGCGGCAATATTGAGCTTGGTCAGCAGCATGGAACGCAAGACCGCTTGGGCCAGCGCGATGGCGAAAGTCGAAACAACTCCCGTCACCGCTTTGCCGGCGGCGAAGGGGAGCGCGGCCTCGACGGTGGCATGCACCAGCGCGGCCGGCGCCGCTGCGGATGCCGCCTTGGGGAACAAGGTTGTGCTCAGCCAGGCGACCGAGAGGCCAACCCCGCCAGGGCCAGGCGGGACCGCAGCCGTTCCCGGCCGCGGGACAGCCGGGACAGGACGGTTCCTTTCGGACAGCCCAGCTGCTCCGCCGCCTCCTCGTTGGTGTGGCCCTCCAGGTAGCACAGCACAAACGGAACCCGGTATTTTTCCGGCAAGCGGTCGATTTCCTCATCGAGCACCGGCCGCAGGTCGCGCCAGACCACGTCATCGGGTTCTTCCCGGGCCGGCACCTCGTCGGTTGCTTCCGTGGGTATGTTTCGCCGGGCGGCCTTGGCACGGGCTCGCAAAGCGACTCGGTAGGCCACCTTGTAGAGCCAGCTGCCGACTGACTCCCCTTTGCCAATCGAGCCAGCCTTGCGGGCAAAGACGAGAAAGGCGGCCTGGAACGCATCCTCGGCTTCATGGCCGTCGTGCAGCAGACGCTTGCAGAGGTTAAAGACCATGGCGCCGTGCCGCCAGACAATCACCTCAAAGGCGGCCTCGTCGCCACGGGTGACAAAGTCGTCCAGAAGCTGTCCGTCGGTCAGCGTGCAACCGCTTTGCCTTCCCAGGCGCCGCCGCAACTGGCCGATCACCGTATTCAGCTGTCCGTCTGCCATGGGAGTGCCTTCCAATAAATCTCACCTGCACAGATAGAGCCTGAATGCACGGGCAGGCTTCCATGAATTTGTTACCCTCGACCCGGCACGTCGCCCGCCACGGTTCAGGCATCGCTTAACTTACTACCAACGCGCAAGCCGACACAGGAGATAAGGCGACCGGCAGGAGAAAACTTACCAGCCACCGTGGGTAGATCGCTGCGCGACCAACCCACGGCTGAGCTAGGCAACCCCTTCGGGCCTTCGGGGTAAAGACAGAAGACCCCTCTTTACCCCGAAGGGGTTGCCTAGCTCAGCCGTGGGTTGATTGCGCAGCGATCTACCCACGGCGGCCACGGTGGCCGCGGGCGCGTAAATCATTTCCTGCCGCTCGCCTAACCGAGCCGCCGGGCTGATCGCGGCGGCCTGTTGGCGAGGAGAGACCCTGGATCTGGAGGCGCCCAAGAAGACCGTGGCATAGAGGAAACCGGCGGGGTTCCCGCCATGTCAGCCAATCCGTTCCCGTTGCGGCAAGCCCAGCAAATGCAGTCGGGCGCAGTTCAAGGCGAACTTGGTAGTGCGACGGCGAATCTCGTCCCGGGTGCCGGACCAGCTGAAGCTGGCCGTCCTGCTGCCGCCTTCCCATGCCAGTCCCACATACACCAGCCCCACCGGCTTGTCCGCCGTGGCCCCGCCTGGTCCTGCCAGGCCTGTGGTGCTGACGGCCAGGTCTGTGCGCAGCCGGATACGGCAGCCGACGGCCATGGCCTCGGCCACCTCGGCGCTGACCGCGCCTTTGTCATCCAGCAACCCCTGCGGCACACCGAGAAGCTCCACCTTGAGCCGGTTGTCGCAGGCCACGGTCCCCCAAGCAACCAGGGCCTGATGCCGCTCACCCCCGTTAGCCGCTCGGCCACCATCCCACCTGTCACGCTCTCGGCAACGCCCAGCGTCTGCCGCCGCGAGACAAGCAGGGACGCCACGGCGTCTTGCAGCTCCTCGTCCTCGACGCCAAATACCAGCTCGCCCAGCCGTTGGCGGATGATTTGCTCCACGGGAGCGATCTGCTCCTGGGCTGCTGCCTGGCTATCGGCCCGCGCAGGATGCGCAGGGAAATGGTCGCATCGCTGACGGTGATGCCCACCTCGGGCACGTGGCCGCGCCGCGTCAAGTCGAGCAGCTTTTCCTCCACGCGCCGACTCGCCCGCTCCAAAGACATTGACCTTGCGCTGCACCAGGACGCCGCCGCCCAGGCCAAGGGCCAGCAAGCGCGGCTTCACCTTGGTCTCGAACATCACGAACATTTCCGAAGGCACGCCCGGCATCGCGGCGACCAGGCTGGAGCCGAGCTTCATCCAGATGCCCGGCGCGGTGCCGCAATCGTTGATCAGGACCTCGGCCCCGGCCGGCAGGAAGGCCTGGACGCGGTTGCGTTCCGGCATGGCCCGGTGGCGGCGCGGGAACATCTCCTCGATCTGCTCGAACAGCTCGGGATGAAAGACCAGCGCGACCCCCGCGGCGCGGGCCAGGACCTCGCGGGTCAGGTCGTCCTGCGTCGGCCCGAGGCCGCCCGTGACCAGCACCAGGCCGGCTCGGCCCGCGGCGATGTGGAATGCTTCCAGGTTGGCCTCGTAATCGTCCGCGATGGTGGTGTGCCAGCCCACCACGATGCCCATCTCCGCCAGGCGCCGGCTGAGCCACTGACTGTTGGTATCAAGGTTCTGGCCGCTGGTCAATTCGCTGCCGATCGACACGATCTCGCACTTCATCGCCAAGGCTCCTGATTTCGCGGGTGAGCCGTCACCCTACACCGGGCCAAGGTGCTCGACAAGGCTCGGCGGCTGGGGTTCCAGGGGAGGGCGAGGCGGGCGAGGCTGCAAGCCGCCCCCAGCGGCCACCGGCGGGCGTTCCATGACAGAATTGCCGGGTTCAGCTGGTTCCAGCGCTTGACGACAGGATCTTGCGCAACGTCAGGTTGATGCGCGGGCCACGGGTCGGGCTGTCTTGGGCACTCCGTGCAGCCAGTGATGCTGGCTGGTGCCGCCCATGACCAGGAGACAGCCATGGCCGAGTGCAAACATTCGCTTGACGCCGGTCTTCCTGTGCTTCATCACGAAATCGCGCGCCTTCGCCGAGGGATAGCGAGGCAATCACCGGATTGACGCCCAGCTCCGGCTCGTCGTCGGCGTGAAAGCCGATCGAGTCCTTGCCGTCGCGATAGAGGTTGAGCAGCATGCTGTTGAAGTCGGCGCCGGCCTCGGCCTCGATCCGCTGCTTGAGGCTCAGCAGGGTCGGCGTCCAGCCGGTGCCCCGATGTGTAACCCCGGAGTAACGATAGACCAGTCCCTCGTCGGCATACCACGCGGTCAAACGGGGAAACGGCCGGCCACGGCCGACCTCCTGCTGCCACGGCGTCTGGGCCAGCAGCTGCGCGAACAAATGTTCGGCCGCCGCAGGCTCCAGGAATCCTTCGTCGACAAGGACGGTGCCGCCATCCGCCAGCTCAAGCCTTTGGCCCATCGGTCTTCAGTCCTGATCTGGGCCGCGGAGGGTAGCGGTCGATGTTGTGGGGCCCTCCCAGCCCAAGGTCATCGTAAACGGGCGGATCAAGGCTTGCAAGGTGATGCACCGCTGCCACGCCGGGAACGGCCCCGCCCTCGCGCTTGGCTTGCATTTCCAGGCTGGCTTCGCGTGCCGCGTCCCCAAGCTCCGTCAGGACATGCGTGAAATCGATCGATCCCTGCCTGAGCACGCCGGCCGGCATGCGAGCCGGTTGCGTGAAGAGCAACGACGGGTCGAACTCCAACGCCTTGCGCCGCCACCAAATATTCCGCCGGGCGGCCCAGCCAACAACCCCGGCCAGCAGGCCAGGCGCCAGGCCGAGAGGAATGAGCGCCATGGCTCGTTCGAGCGACAGCCCCAGCAGCAAGAAAGCCGTGGCGGCGACACACACACCGGTCACGGCAAAAGCAACCACGAACCCGCACAGCAAGGCGCGCACGGGCGTCCGGCACCGGTATGCGAGCACGATGCCGGCGATGGCGGCGGGGACTGGAATGCCGCCATACCCAAGGCAGAGTAACCAGAAACTGAGCATGGTAATCCCTGTTGCCAACTTACCCACCATTGGTCGTGAGACCCCGTCCCATCGTGCCGCATTGGAAGTCAGGCCAGCCCTTACGCCCGATTGTGCGCCGAGCGCAAACGAGGCTGAAAACCGCCCGTAGTGCGGGCTTTAACCTGGATTGCGCACCGGCCGTCGTAGTGCGGGCTTTAGCCCGTTTTTTGGATGGGAGTGTCGACAAAACGGGCTAAAGCCCGCACTACGAGCGGTTTTCAGCCTCCTTTTGCACTCCGTGCGCAATCCAGGTTAGCCCGTCTTGTCGCCACTCTCACCCGAAAAACGGGCTAAAGCCCGCACTACGACGGCCGGTGCGCAATCACTTGTTAGCCGGGTTGAGATCTTTGAAGAGGTGCTGATCGGTTAAAGCCTGCCCTGGTAGTCGTCTTTTGTAAGATGGCCGTTCGCCGGGAGCGTTTAGATAAAGGAGGTCCGAGCACGCCGTACCGCTGGATTGCAGATCGAGCGGCACGATTGGAATGTTGTTTCCGACCAGATGAAGGAGGAACCGATGGAACCGGACGTGCCGAGTCCGGAAGAGCTCCTGGCATTGGCCCGTGCTGGCGAAGCTCTGAGTCTGGGAAAAGTCCTGGAACTGTACCGCGGCTACCTCACCCTGCTGGCCCGCCTTCAGATCGGGCGCCGGCTGCAAGGGAAGGTCGATGCCGCGGACCTGGTGCAGGATACGTTCCTGGAAGCCAGCAAGAACTTCAAACGCTTCCGCGGCACCACCGAGGCCGAGTTGCTCACCTGGCTGCGGCGTATCCTCGCGGCTAAGATTGCCGATATGATGCGCCGCTACCTCGGCAGCCAGTGCCGGGATGTGCGCCTCGAACGCGAGCTGGCCGCCGAGCTCGAGCGTTCCTCCCAGGACCTTGACGGCGGCCTGCTGGCCAAGCAAGATTCACCCAGCAAACAAGTATCCCGCCGCGAGGAGGGTGTCGTGCTGGCCAATATCCTCGCCTTGCTCCCCGAGGATTACCGCGAAGTGCTCATCCTACGGCACCTCGAGGGCCTGAGTTTTCCCGAAGTCGCTCAGCGCATGGAACGATCCCTTGATTCCGTCAAGAAACTGTGGACGCGTGCTCTCGCCCGGCTGCGCGCTCCATGACCGGTGTCCCATGAATGAAACTCTCTCTCCCGTGGCAGAGCCAGCAGCTCTCGGTGAGGACCCGCGCCTCACCGAGGCGCTGGTGGAATACCTCGCGGCCCTGGAAACGGGGCGGCTGCCCGATCGCCGGCACTTCCAGGCCCGCTATGCGGACGTCGCCGGCCAGCTCACGGAATACCTCGATAGCCTGGAATTCATGCACCGCTCCGCTGCCAGGATGCACGGCGGCGCCTGCGGCCCTCTCCCTGACATCGACGCCGTCCCGCCCGGCGGCGTGGTGCCAGCCCTCTCGGATTACCAGATCCTGCGCGAGGTCGGCCGCGGCGGCATGGGCATCGTCTTCGAGGCCGTGCAGCGCTCCCTGCACCGCCACGTGGCCCTCAAGGTCCTGTCCCTCGGAGCAACCCTCGATCCCCGGCACCTGCAGCGCTTCAAGAACGAGGCCCAGGCGGCGGCCCAGCTCCAGCACCCCCACATCGTCCCCGTCTTCGCGGTCGGTTGCGAGCAGGGCGTCCATTACTACGCCATGCGCTTCATCGAAGGCAAGACGCTCAGCGCCTTCATTCAGGACCTCCGCTGCGTCAGCGGCTCCCCTGCAAAAGAGACGGAGAGGAACTGCCTGACCCGGCCGGACGAGGCATCCCGTCCCCCTCTCGCCCCTCCGGCGCCCAGTGCCGGGGACGATCCCACCATGATCACGCCGGCGCTGCGCGACCTCGCGTTCTTCCGGCGTGCGGCGACAATGGGCATGCAGGCGGCCGAGGCCCTGGAGCACGCCCACCAGCTGGGCATCATCCACCGCGACGTCAAGCCTGCCAACCTGCTGCTGGACGTCGAGGGCCAGGTCTGGGTCACCGATTTCGGGCTGGCCCGCTGGTCGCCGGACCTGTCGCTGACGATGACCGGTGACGTGCTGGGCACCTTGCGTTACATGAGCCCGGAGCAGGCGTCCGCGCGGCGCGGCCTGGTCGATCATCGCACCGACATTTACTCGCTCGGCGCCACCCTGTACGAGCTGCTGACCCTGGAGCCGGTCTGCCGCGGCGCCGATCATCGCGAGCTGCTGCAGCAGCTGCTGCATGAAGAGCCGCTGCCGCCGCGCCGCCTGTGCCCCAACATGCCCCGCGACCTGGAAACCATCCTGCTCAAGTCCCTGGGCAAGCGGGTCGAGGAGCGTTATGCCACGGCGCAGGAACTGGCCGACGACCTGCGCCGCTTCCTGGACCGCCAGCCGATCATGGCCAGACGGCCCGCCTTGTGGGAGCGAGCCGCCAAATGCGCCCGCCGGCACACGGCCCTGGTCGCCTGCGCTGCCGCCATCCTGGCGCTTTGTTTCGTGGGCTTGACCGTCGGCGCCGTCCTGATTGGACGGGAACAGGCCAAAACCCAGGCGGCATTCAAGGCCGCCTACGAGCAGGAAGCCCTGGCGCGCAAGAATGAGGAAGACGCCCGCGCCAAGGAGGCGGAGCTGCGGGCCCAGGCCGAGGATAACTTTCGCAAGGCCCGGCGCCTGGTTGATTACATCGCCGAGATCGCCGCCACGGACATGGCCGCGGACGCTGATTCTCACAATGTGCGCCGCAAGCTTCTCGAGGCCGCCCTCTCCTACTACAGCGATTTCATCAAGCAGCACAACGACAACAAGATGACGCGCGAGGAGCTGGTGAAAGGCTACTCACGCGTCTTGACCCTCCTGGCCGCCATGGGCCGGCAAAAGGACGCCGAAGCCGTCTGGAACCAGATCGCGCTGGTCGCCGGCGACGGCCAGCTGGCCTTCCACATCGTCCCGCCCAGGAGCAAACTCAGTTTACTCAGGCTGAAGCGCGTTCAGGACGATCTGGGCATGGACCAAAAACAACGGCAGGCGCTCCGTGAGCTGGAGTCCAGCGCGGCGAGCTGAATCGAAGGGAAGGCGGGTCGCCTGCTTTGGGTCAGGCGCAGGACATTGAGAAAGACGTGGCCAAGCTTCTCTCCGCCAATCAGAGCGAGCGTCTGGAGCAACTGCTGCTGCAGCAATCGGGTATCTGGGCGTTTGAAGATGACGACGTATGCAAGAAGCTCGGCCTGACCGCAAACCAGCGCCAGCGTTTGGCAAGTATCCAAGAAGACGTGCAGCAGACGCAACGCCGGCCCGGCCTGGCAGCACGCACCCAGTGGCCGCCGATGGAGCGGGCCCTGAAACTCCTCACTCCCGACCAGCAGGCACACTGGCACAAAATAACCGGTGACCCGTTCAAGGGCGAGCTGCCTGGCCCTGACCTGGCTTATTCCGTGGGCGGCACGTTCGTCGTGAGAATGTCACCGATGAGCATCGTCGCGCCAAAGCCACCCCAGAATAAACCGCCGATTGACCGCGCGACGCCACCTGCCGGTGCGCCCGGCAAGTGAAGCAGTTATTCGGTCAACGGCCTCCGGGCTCCGGCACGATGAGATGTTTCGACACGCGACCAAGCGAGATCGTCTCCTACCGGCATCCGTCCATAATCCCCCAACTTGTCGACGACTCGACGCCGGTTTCCGGAAAGCCCGTGCTCTATTGCGCTGGTTGGTTCGACCGGCCAGGGGCCCGGCATCGGCACTTTTCGGGCGATTCCGCCAGAAGTTTCTGAACCCGACCGAAAGGTCGCCGGTCTACCTACCAGGTGAATCAAGCGCCGACATGCGGCGCTTCCGATCTGAAACTGCAAAAGCCGCGCTACGGACCCAAGAAACCAACCACGGATTACACCGATAACACGTATAAGACAAAACCAATTTTAGTCTTTGGCCTCGCGGTTTTCTCCGCTGCGTTTCTTGCATTTATCCGTGTTCAACCACAGCGTCAGCCCAAACTTCGCCCGGTTCACGAACAAAGTTCGTGGATCGGCTTGCCCCCGCAGGCGTGGAACGGCCGGCCCGTGCGATCGTGCAGTTCCAGGTCGGGGCTCACTCCCAGCAAGTGCAAGATGGTGGCCGCGAGGTCGGCGGGAGAGACGGGCTGACTGCCCGGGTAGGCCCCGATCCGATCGGAAGATCCGTGGACGCTGCCTCCGGGAATGCCGGCACCGGCCAGCAGGACCGATTGCACGGCGGGCCAGTGATCCCGGCCGGCCCACTTGTTGATCCTTGGACTGCGGCCGAACTCGCCCATGCAGATGACCAGCGTATCTTCGAGCAGCCCGCGTTCGGCCAGGTCGCCGACCAGGGCTGCCAGGGCCTGTCAGTCGGCGGGGCGAGGCGCTTGCGCAGATGGCGGAAATTGTTCTGATGCGTGTCCCAGACCGGCGAGTCGTCGGGGCCCTCGTGATGCCAGTAGACCGAGACCAGGGCAATGCCCGCTTCGAGCAGGCGCCGGACCAGCAAGCAACCCTGGCCGAAAAGATGCCGGCCATAGTCGGCGCGGGTGCGCTCTGTCTCGCGCTCGAGCCGAAACGCTTCCCGCAAGTTTTGCGACCGCAGCAGGGCAAACGCCTGGCGCTGCCAGTGGTCCTTGTCGGCGGCGCTTTCACCGGCCGACATGCTCCGGTCAAGCGCCGGCAACAATAGCCCCCGGTCGGCGAGGCGCTCGGCGGTCATGTCCGGCGGCAGAGCCATATCGGGCAGGCGGAAGCCGGTCTGCGAAGCATCGGCCTCGATGCGCCAGGGCGCAACCTTGTTGCCCAGCAGGCCGCCGTCCAGCCCGGGATAGGGGTTCACCCCCGCGTCCTTGATCGCTTCCGGCAAGGACGCAAAAACCGGCAAACCGCGGGGTGAAGGATGGGTCATGGCCAGGAGCGAGCCGAGGTGCGGCTGGTCGTGGGGGCCGGGCTTGATTTTGGCCGACCCGGGGCCGTCCGCCTGCGGGTGGATGGCCCCGGTCAGCATCGTGTAACCGGCGCTGGTGTGGACGCGGTCCGCGTGGCTCACGGAACGGACAATGCAGCAGTGCCCGGCCTGCCGCGCCGTCCGCGGAAACAGCTCACTGACGCTCACTCCCGGCACGGTCGTGGCGATCGGCCGCAGCTCGCCGCGATACTCCACCGGCGCCAGGGGTTTGGGGTCCCAGGTGTCGAGGTGCGATGGCCCACCGGTCAAGAATAGCAAAACGCAGCGCCGGCCGGCCAAAGCCCGCCGGCGCCGGCGCACTCCGGCCGGCCGCGGCGTGCAGCAAATCAGGCAGCGACAGCCCGAGGCCTCCCAGCGCGCCCATGCGCAGAAAGTCGCGGCGCCCGACGCCTTCGCACAAACGCTGGCACGGACCGCGGATCGTCAGCATAAGTCGCTCCTCGCCTGGCCGGGCATGGTCGTGGGACAGGCAGCCTTGCCTGTCCGCCAAACCCACAGGACAGGCAAGGCTGCCTGTCCTGCGACCGTCGTGTACAACCTGATAATATCCGAGAGCCTTCTCGTGTTACACGGGAATGTGAGAAAGCTTGGAAATGTGGAATCGATCCCCACGAGAACTCGGTACGGGCCCACTTGGAAGAACCACGATGGACGCGCAGCTGGAAAACACCGTGGGCTGCTGGTTCCTCCCGCGGCAGCCCAAGGACAGCAACGAGCGCAGCCGGGTGCCTGTGGATCTTGGGGGCGGTTGCCCGGACGGCAGACGTGCCTCGGCTGGCAGCTGGCTCAGCAAGGACTGCTCAACAGCATTCGTTTGGCTCGGAATGCACTCCTTCGTTGGGCCGGTTTCCCCACCTGACGAACCACGCTAACCGACACGGAGTTTTGCACACGAGGCTGTCTTGCTCGCCTGAGTGTTGCTAACATGAACGCTGGATGAGCTGAGTGTTGTTCTGATGGATTTGACCCGAGGGCGAAGGAACAGGTCCACGACAAACAAACCAATTGCACCGAAGGAGGAGGCCGCATGGAGACAGTGAACGTCGAGGCCATCTACGAACGTGGCACTTTGAAACTACCGCGCGAGCTACCCCTGTCGGAGGGGCAAAAGGTCATCGTCACCATTCATGCAACCGACAGTGCCGGTCAGCGCTTGTTTGGTTTGATCCGCTGGAAAGGAAGCCAGGACGACCTTGATCATCTTCTGAGTCCCGACAATATCCCGTGGACCAATGAAGAATGAGCTTCAACGACATTCCCTCCGGTGCACCAGTCTTTCTGGACGCCAACACCTTCGTGTACGCGGTCCTTGGGCATCCCCTTTATGGTGCGGCCTGTACCGCATTGCTGGACCGCATTGAGTTTCAGGATCTCCAGGGCTTTACGTCGTCTCACCTTCTCAGCGACACGGTGCATCGAGTCATGACCCTGGAAGCATGCGACCGCTTTGGCTGGCCGGCCCAGGGCATTGCCAATTGTCTGCGCCGGCATCCCAACGAGGTGCAACAGTTGCTGATTCCCAGGCGTGCCGTGGACGAAATCCAGACGGCTCGCCTGAGCGTCCTGGCAGTGACCGGCCAGCAAGTTTCGCAGGCCGTCGACCTGTCCAGGCAGTTGGGTCTGCTCTCCGGCGACGCACTGATCGTGGCCGTGATGCGCAATCAGGGCCTTTCCCACCTCGCCAGCCTTGACGCCGACTTCGATCGTGTCCACGGATTGACTCGATATGCCCCGGCGTGAGCCTGGGCATACGGGCCTGTTCGAACGGCATTGGGCTAAAGCCGGAACTCCGACTCCCGCCACCGATCGTCAGCAAGGGTCGCTCCTCATGTGGCCGGCCATGCTGGTAGGACAGGCAGCCTTGCCTGTCCGCCAAACCCACAGGACAGGCAAGGCTGCCTGTCCCACGACCGTCGTGTACAACCTGGTTTCTTGTGGAAAAAAGAATCGAGGCACAGAGCTTTTCAGGGCGATCCTTCC
>CAVVTO010000011.1:0-112667 GCA_963751185.1 uncultured Solirubrobacterales bacterium | reverse complement strand
ACCGCGGCGAGGCGACGGTCCTCGAACGTCCTGTTTTTTGTTTCGATCGCGAACGCAATTCCGGTCGGCGCGATCGCGACGCTATCGATATCCCCGCGCCCACCGAACGGGAGCGAGTGACGCACCCGCCACCCCTCCAGCTCCAGCGCCGCGAAGAGCGTGCCGCACCTCTTCCTCCGAACGCGCGCCGGTACGGCTGCGGGCGGCGAGGCGCACCCACCGGCGGGTCCGGACGAACAAACCGACCGCGACCAGCAACAGCGCTCCCGCGACCCCCCACGCGCCGGCCCCCGCGGCGATCAACACAAGAACGCACGCCGCCAGCCCTGCTGCGCCGCTCCCCACCGCGCGACGCAAGCGCCGAACCGCTGGCGGCGGAAAGCTACAGACGAGCATCATCGGAGGCTCGCATCCCGCGCAGACAGAGTTCCCTGCGGGCCGGCGGAGCCGGCCGATCGGTGGAGCCTGGCTCGCCTAGTCGCGCGGGGCCAGAAGAGGACTTCCTTGACGTTGAGTTGTAGGCCGAGGTTTGACGTAGGGTCTCGGTGGATCCGTCCAGCGTGGAAAAGGGGGAGACCCCGATTACCGAGGGCACACTCTGAGCTCGATGCGCCTCCGCGCCGACGCTTTCGACAACACCGCTCGCGGACACCGTACGGACACATGAGCGGAGCATCTGACGTTTCTAGGTGTCCCTGCGTTTCCGTTTTTTCCTGCAAAACCGTAACAGTCGGGGTCGCATAGGCACGCCCAAATGCCCTCTCACGGCGGATACCCGGGTTCGAATCCCCGGTAGCGGCACATGCCCGGCCGGCGCATCTGGTGAACCTGGCGGCGGATGCCTTGGCGGGGTGCGAGCGAGGTTCGGGCCCACGTTCGACAACAGTTTGCTAGACGGGCCGGATCGAGTTTGTTAGAAGGCCGTAGAAATGCCTGCTAGATGGTGCCTTCGGTGACAGGCGAGTGCAGTTTATGATTCCGCTGCTCTAACCGACTGAGCTACTCCGGCGCGGTCAGCGAGTCTAGACCCCAACCGGACCCGGGCGCGCATAAGATGCCCGCGATGAGCGACCTTGGACCTGCCGTCGCCACCGTGGTACGTCGTTGCCTGGGCGTACGGCCGGGCGAGGATGCGCTGGTGATCGTCGACCGGGAGACCCGTTCGATCGGGGAGGCGCTGCGCGACGAGTGCGCCGCGGCCGGCGCCGACGCGGTGCTCGCTGTGATGGACGAGCGCGCAACCGACGGGACCGAGCCGCCGCCCAGCATCGCCGCGGCGCTGCAGGCCTGCGACGTGTACATCGCCCCGACCAGTCGCTCGCTCAGCCACACCGCGGCGCGGAAGCGCGCCAGCGACGCCGGAGCGCGCGGCGCCACGATGCCCGGCGTGACTGAGGACATGCTCGCGCGAGTGATGGCGGTCGATTTCGACACGATGGCGGCTCGGTCGAAGGCAGTGGCCGCGGTGCTCGACGAGGGCACGAGCGCGCACGTTAGGTGTCCACGCGGTACCGACCTGCGGCTGGCCCTCGACGGCCGGGCCGGGATCTCCGACGACGGCGAACTGACCGCCCGGGGAGCGTTCGGGAACCTGCCCTGCGGCGAGGGGTTCATCGCGCCGGCGTACGGGGAGGGGACCGTCGTGGCGGCGAGCCTGTCGCCGCTCGGTCTCAGCATGGAGCCGGCCAGGCTGACCGTGGCCGAGGGCCGGATCGTCGCCGCTGTCGATGGCCTCGGCCCAGAGTTCATCGAGCTGCTGCTCGACCACGGCGAGCTCGGCACCAACTTGGCCGAGCTCGGCGTGGGGACGAACGATCGGGCGCGGCTGACCGGCAATGTGCTCGAGGACGAAAAGATCCTCGGCACGGTCCACGTCGCGTTCGGCGCCAGCGCCGGGATCGGCGGAACGGTGTCGGTGCCGATCCATCTCGATGTGGTCGTCCTCGACGCGAGCCTCGAGGTGGACGGGCGCCGGGTGCTCGACGCCGGTCGGTACGTGCTCGCGTAGTCGTGCCAACCACCCTTCTGGCGATCCCGAACGTCTCAGAGGGCCGCGACCGGGACGCGATCGATGCGATCGGCGCCGCATTCGACGGACGCCTGCTCGGCATCCATTCCGACCCCGACCACCACCGCAGCGTGTTCACGCTGGCCGGCCAGCCCGGCGAGGTGGCGAATACGGTTTTGAACGGCGCCGCCGAGGCGGTTCGCCGGATCGACGTCGTCAACCGCCACGAAGGCATTCACCCCCGAGTGGGCGCGATCGACGTAGCGCCGATCGTGTATCTCGATCCGGGCGACCGCGGTGCCGCGTGCGCTGAGGCGCTGGTCCTCGGCGATCTGCTGGGCTCCGAGCTTGAGCTGCCCGTCTTCCTATACGGCGAGCTCGCGCAGGGAAGGACGCGGGCGCAGCTGCGGCGCGGTGGCCCGGCGACCCTGGCGCAAAGGATCGAGGCCGGCGAGCTGCGTCCCGACTTCGGACCCCGCCGGCTGCATTCGAGCGCGGGCGCGGTGCTGGTGGCCGCGCGCCGGCCGCTCGTCGCGTTCAACGTCGAGCTCGCTCCGCCGGCGACGGTCGAGGACGCTCGCGAGATCGCCGCCCTCATCCGCGAAGGCGGAGCGGAGGGACTCGAGGGCGTCCGCGCGATCGGGCTGTGGCTCGACGCGCGCGGGGTCGCCCAGGTCTCGACGAACGTCGAGGACCACCGGGCGGTGCCGCTGGCGATCGTGGTCGAGGCGATTGCGCGGCACGCCACGCCCCTCGGTGCCGAGCTCGTGGGGTTGGCGCCGGCGGCCGCTTTCGCCGGGTTTCCCGCCGAGCTGCCGGTGGCGAACCGTCGAACCGTCGAGGAAGCGCTCGCACAGTAGCGAACTCACCGCCTCGCCCACTAAGCTCCCTTCCACCATGGCTCAGACCAAGCGCAAGCGCCGCACCAAGCACCGGGGGACGGCAGCCGGAACGATCCAGGCGCGGGGTCGCACCGGCCGGCCGCCGACCGCAGACGAGAAGAAGAAGCAGAGCCGGATGGACGCCCGAGAGCGGCGGCAGAACACGCCGCCGACCTGGAGGGGTGCCGCCACGCGCGCCGCGCTCGCCGCGGTGTTGATGTTTGTCTTCCTGCTGGTGCTCGGACCCAAGAAGGACCGGATTGAGAGCGCGATCCTGTTCGCCCTGTTCGCGCTCGCTCTGTACATCCCGGGCGGCTACTACATGGAGCTGATCATGTACCGCCGGCGCCAGAAGCGACGGCAGCAGGCCGCCAAATGAGCCCGCTTGACGTCCGCATGTTCACGGTCGGTCCTGTGCAGCAGAACTGTTTCATCGTGCGCCGCAAGGACGCCGCGAACGCGCTCATCGTCGACCCCGGGGACGAGGCGCCGAAGCTGCTCAGCGCCCTCGAGAGCCTCGGCATCGAGACCGTCGACGCAATCCTGATCACCCACACGCACTTCGACCACGTGGGCGCGGTGGCGCCCGTGGCGGACGCGACCGGCGCTCCGGTATACGTGCCCGAGCTCGAGAGGGAAGTGCTCGCGAACATCATGGACTACGTCCCGTGGCCCGGGTTCGGGCCATTCGAGAGCTATCAGGCCGACCACACGGTGGGGGGCGGTGAGACGCTCCAGATCGCCGGCATCGACCTCGAGGTGATCTTCACTCCGGGTCACAGTCCCGGCCATGTCACCTACGCAGTCCGCGACGAGCCGGCGCTGTTCTCGGGCGACGTCCTGTTCCAGGGATCGGTTGGCCGCGTCGACCTCCCGGGCGGCGACTGGCCGACGCTCCTCTCCTCGATCGAGACCCTGGCCAGCGACTTCCCGCCGGAGGCGACGGTCTACCCCGGTCACATGGGGGTCACGACGCTCGGGCGCGAGCGCGCCACCAACCCGTTCCTGCGCGAGCTCGCGGAGCGGTGAGCACTCTGTGATCCAGGCCCCTCGCGGCACATTCGACATCCTTCCCGAGGACGCCGCACGCCGGAAGGCCCTCGAGCAGCAGGCCGAGAGGATCCTCGGCGCGGCTGGCTACCGGCGGATCGAGACCCCCACGTACGAGCTCACCCAGTTGTTCGTCCGCGGGGTCGGGGAAGCCACCGACATCGTGCAGAAGGAGATGTATTCCTTTGACGACGGCGCCGGGCGATCGATGACGCTGCGTCCCGAGGGCACCGCGCCGATCTGCCGCGCCTACCTCGAGCACGGCATGCACAAGCTCGCCCAGCCGGTGAAGCTGTGGTACCTGTCGAGCTTCTACCGGGCCGAGGCGCCCCAGCGAGGCCGCTACCGCCAGTTCTGGCAGGTGGGAGCCGAGGCGATCGGCTCGGCCAGCGCCGAAACCGACGCCGAATTGATCGTGCTGCTCTCGGACCTACTTGAGGCGGTGGGGGTGAGGGGCACGCGCCTACATCTAGCGAGCCTGGGTACGGCCGAGACCCGCGCCGCGTACCGAGACGAATTGCAGACCTATCTCCACGCCCACGAGGAGCAGCTCCCGGCGGACGTCCGCAACCGGATCGACCTGAACCCGATGAGGGCGTTCGACTCAAACGATCCGGGCACCATCAGCGTGATGCATAACGCCCCCAAGCTGCTCGACCGCCTGGCCCCTGATGACGCCGAGCACTTCGCACAGGTCCGGGCGCTGCTCGACGACGCCGACGTCCGCTACGAGCTCGATCCGACGCTCGTCCGCGGCCTGGACTACTACACCCGCACCTTGTGGGAGTTCACCAGCGACGAGCTCGGCGCTCAGTCCGGCGTCGGCGGCGGAGGTCGATACGACGGCCTGATAGAGCTGCTCGACGGACCCCCCACTCCCGGAGTGGGGTGGGCGGCCGGCATCGAGCGGATGCTGTTGGCCTCGCGCGAGCTCACGCCGGGGACCGAGCTCGTCGACCTGTTCGTGGCCCTGGCCAAACCTGAGGGGGCGCGCGCCGGGTTCGAGCTGGCGCGCGAGGCGCGCAGGGCGGGTCTCCAGGCCCAGCTCGAGCTGGCGCGCCGCTCGCTCAAGGGCCAGCTCCGGCACGCGGACCGGATCGGCGCGCGTTACGTGGCGATCATCGGCGAGAACGGCACGGCCACGCTCAAGAACATGGAGTCGGGTGATGAGGAGGACACGGAGCTGGCCAAGGTGATCCCCGCGATTCTCAACGAGTGGCGGCGACTGTGATGAGGCACGCTCCGCGGCCCAACGGCTACCGCGACGCCTGGTGCGAGCAGCTGACCGCCGACCGGGCCGACACCGATGCCCGCGTGGCCGGCTGGGTGCACCGCCGGCGCGACCACGGCGGGCTCATCTTCATCGACTTGCGCGACCGCTCGGGAATCGTCCAGCTCGTGTTCCATCCCGAGAACGCGCCCGAGGCGCACGAGCGGGCCCACGCGCTCCGCTCCGAGGACGTGATCAGCGCCTTCGGCCGCGTCACCCGGCGCGACCCTCAGAACGTCAACCCCAACCTGGCCACCGGCGAAATCGAGCTCGCGGTGACCGGGCTCGACATCCTGGCCGACGCCGAGACGCCGCCGTTCCCGGTCGACAACGGGAGCGACGTGGACGAGATCATTCGCCTGCGCCACCGCTCCCTCGACCTGCGCCGCGCGCAGCTCCAGCGCACGATCGCGCTGCGCCACCGGGTCGTCGCCACGATGCGTGAGGTGCTGAACGAGCGCGACTTCCTGGAGATCGAGACGCCGTACCTGACCCGTTCCACGCCCGAGGGCGCGCGCGACTACCTGGTGCCGGCGCGGGTTGCGCCCGGCTCGTTCTACGCGCTGCCCCAGTCGCCCCAGCTGTTCAAGCAGCTCCTGATGATCGGCGGGATGGAGCGCTACTACCAGATCGCGCGCTGCTTCCGGGACGAGGACACGCGCGCCGACCGCCAACCCGAGTTCACCCAGCTCGACCTGGAGATGGCTTTCGTGCATGAGGACGACGTGATCGAATGCATGGAGGCGGTCATGAGCGCGGTGTTTGGAGCCGCGGAGTTCGACGTCGCGACCCCGCCATGGCCGCGGATGACCTTTGCCGAAGCCGTCGCCCGCTACGGCATCGACCGGCCAGACACGCGCTTCGGCCTCGAACTGCACGACCTGGGGGAGGCGCTCGCGTCGACGGAGTTCAAGGTGTTCGCAGACGCGATTGACTCGGGCGGGGTCGTGCGCGGCATCAACGCCGGACCGCGCGAGCTGCCCCGCTCGGACCTGGACGCGCTGACCGAGCTGGCCAGGCAGCACGGAGCAAAGGGGCTCGTGTGGGCGTTCGTGCAGGAGCACGGTTGGCGCTCGCCGATCGCCAAGTTCCTCTCGGAGGCGGAGATCGAGGCGATCGGCCGGCGGCTGGACGCGACCGCGGGTGACCTGCTGTTGATCGTGGCCGACCAGGCCACGACAGCGGGCCAGGCGCTCAGTGCGCTGCGGATGGAGCTCGGACGCCGGTTCGACCTGATCCCGCGGGACCGCCACGACATCCTGTGGGTCGTCGAGTTCCCGGCCTTCTTCTGGGACGCCCAGGCGGAGCGATGGGACTCCACGCACCACCCGTTCACCGCCCCCTCCGGCGATCTGAATGACCCGGCGAATCTGAGCTCCCGCTCTTACGACCTCGTGCTCGACGGCGCCGAGATCGGCGGTGGGTCGATCCGTATCAATCGGCTCGACATCCAGGAGCGCGTGTTCGAGCTGCTCGGGATCGGTCCCGAGGAGGCGAGCGCCCGGTTCGGGTTCTTCCTGGACGCGCTGCGCTACGGCGCGCCGCCCCACGGCGGCATCGCCATGGGCATCGACCGGATCGTCACCGCCCTCGCGGGGGTTGACTCGATCCGTGACACGATCGCCTTTCCGAAGGCGGCCAGCGGCGCCGATCCGCTCACCGGCGCGCCGGCGCCGGTCGACCCGGCTCAGCTCCGCGAGCTCGGGTTGCGGCCGGGCTAAGGCGCCGCAGGGCGACGCCGACGATCTCGGCGGCACCGCCGGGAGGCGCCGACGACTTTCGCATTACACCGGCCGAGCGTCCGTTCTCGAGCCCCCGGGCTTAAAGCCCGGCACCAAGCTGCCGAACACATGGCTTGATGAGGAGCTTGCCCAAGCCCATGATCGGCCTCTTGGTGGCCACGCTGGCGTTCTTCGCGCTGTGGTACGTCGAACTCAAGCCGAGCGCGTCGTCGTCGGGTGGCTCCCCGAGCGGTCTGGGTCAGTACCAGTCGGCGATCAACAAGGCCCATCAGGCCGTCGCGACCTCGAACGCCGCCAACGCCAAGCTTGGCGCGCCGGTCGCCACGACTGCCGCGCCGACGTCGCCTACCGCGACGAAGACCACCCCGGCCGCGACGACTGCGGCGAAGGCCGTCCCCGCCACCAAGCCTGACACGAAAACGCTTGCGAAGGCGTCCCCGGCCGCGAAGACCGCGGCCAAGGCTGGCCCCGCCACAAAGCCTGCCGCAGCTCCCTCGGCCGCCGCCCAGGTGAAGCTCATCGCCAGTGCGGTTGCCGCCCACGACGTGGTCGCGGTCCTGTTCTACAACCCCGCCGCCGCCGATGACCAGGCGATGAAGCAGGAGCTCGGCGCGGTTCCGACGCACCGGGGCCAGGTCGTCAAGCTGGCGGTGCCGGTGAGCGAGCTCACCCAGTTCCAGGGCATCACCGCCCAGATCCCGGTCGTCACTGCTCCCACCCTGATCTTGATCGACCCGACACGCCAGGCCACCGTCATGACCGGCTACGCGTCTCAGCTGGAGATTGACCAGCGGGTCGCGGACGCGCTCGCGGTCAAGTAGCTGCTCTCTATCCTCGCGGGTGATGGATGCCATCGCCTTCGAGCACCACCTGACCTCGCCCCAGGGCCACCACCGCAGGCCGGCCGGCGCCTTCACGGCCACGGTCGGCGGTTTCGCGTGCTGCGACGAGATCGAGCTCTCGGTCAGCGTTGACGGCGATCGGGTCACCGACGCCGGCTTCGACGCGCGCGGGTGTGGCGCCAGCACCGCCGCCGGCAGCGCGGCGGTCACGCTGGCCCGGGGCGGCACCGTGCTCGAGGCGGCGCGACTCGGCCCCGGGGAGATCGCGGCCGAGCTCGGGGGTCTCAGCCCGGGCAAGCTGCACGCGGCCGAGCTGGCCGCCGACGCTCTCGCGAGGGCGCTCGGTGCCGCCGTCCGCGACCGAGCTCGCGTCGCCCCGCCGGGCGCTCAGTCGCGTGCTCGCACGCTGGTTGCCATGAGCGGCGGCGTCGACAGCGCGGTCGCGGCGCTCCTGTGTGCGCGCGAGGGCGAGTCGGCGGCGGTCACGCTCGAGCTCTGGTCGGACTCCGAGAACGACGCCGAGCGGAGCTGCTGCTCAGCCTCCGCGGTCGCGCAGGCGCGGGCGCTCGCGCACTCGATGGGACTGCCCCACTTCACGGTCGATCTGCGCGCGGAGTTCCGGGCCGGCGTGGTCGAGCCGTTCATCGCCGGCTTCGCCGCCGGGGAGACGCCGAACCCGTGCGTCGGCTGCAACGGCCACGTCCGCCTCGACGCGATGCTCGACCTCGCCGAACGCCTCGGCAGCACCCGGCTTGCGACCGGTCATTACGCGCGGATCGCAGAGCCCGATCATCCAGATGGGCCGCTGCTGCGCGTCGCGGCTGACCCCGCCAAGGATCAGACCTACATGCTCGCGGCGCTTGCGCCGGCGTCGCTGGCGCGGATGCGCTTTCCGCTCGGCGGGTTGACCAAGCCGGAGGTCAGACGGATCGCCACCGATGCCGGCCTGCCGGTCGCGAGCAAGGCCGACTCGCAGGACCTGTGCTTCCTGGCCGGCACCGACCGGGCCCGCTTTCTGTCTCGCCACGGCGGTCTCGGGGACACACCGGGGCCGGTGGTCGGGCTCGACGGTACGGTCATCGGCCGTCATCTCGGCCAGCACCGCTTCACCGTGGGCCAGCGGCGCGGCCTGGGCGTTGCCGCACCGGGGGAGCCGCTCTACGTGCTCGACAAGGACGCCGCCACCGGCGAGGTGCGGGTCGGCCCCCGGGCCGCTTTGCAGACCGCGAGCGTGCACGTCCGCGGCGGGCGGCTGATGCGTGCCGGCGTGCGAGTGGATCGGGTCAAGCTCCGCTACCGCTCACGACCGCTGCTCTGCCGCCTGTCAGGCGATCCGCAACCCGGCTTGCACGCCCGGCTGGCGATCGAGCTCGCCGAGCCGGTCGACGGCGCGGCCCCCGGACAGCTCGCCTGCCTCATGGACGGTGACCTGGTCGTGGGGTGGGGGACGATCGCCCGCGGGGCGAGCGGCTATCGGACCTTGAAGTCGGCGTTGCGCACCAGCATCAGCGCGTAGGCGGGCCAGTACACGGCCGTGGGTGGTGCGCCCGGCCGGCAGGCCCCGCCCGACTCGCCCGGGCGGCTCATCCACGCGAACATGTCGACGTTGCGGTAGCCGGTGCTGGTGCTCGGCAGCGGACCCAGGCCGCGCCCGGGTGGGTTGCACAGGACCTCCATGCCCTGGTGGACGATGTCGCGGGGACGCAGCGGTCCCTGGCCGTTCTCGCCGGTGTTGATCACGAAATGCTTGCCGCCGGTCAGGCGCGAGATCTGCTCGCCGTAGCGGATCTCGTTAGAGGTCCAGTCGTAGTGCGTGGCGTTCAGGAAGAAGCCCTGGATATCTGCCACCCCCGAGGCTCTCAGGAACTTGGCGGTCAGGCGCGCCGGGAGCGCGTCGGCCGCGCCGGCATCGAGATAGACGACCAGATGCGGGCAATCGGCGGTCAGCGTGTTGATCGCGTAGCGAAGCTCGGCCTCGCGCACGGCCTGACCGTGTCCGGAGAGGCACGGCATGGTGATGATCGAGTCCATCTCCAGGAACAGAACCGCCCGGTAGGACCCGATGCCGGCGGCGAACCCGTCGATGAAGTTGTGGTAGGCGGCCACCGTCGAGGGCGGGTCGGCCCAATGGCCGCAGTGCCCATCGACCAGCTGATAGGTGGACATCATCGGGACTGTGCCCGGCTGCTCGACCTGCGCGCGGGAGAGATAGGCGGATACCGCGGTCTGGATGTTCGGCACTCCATTGGATCCGTAGCTGAAGCTGCCGAAGCGCTCTGCGCCGGGCTCCCGCGCGATCGTCTCGATCGCGGGATACTGCTGCGCCGCCTGGGCCGCGGCGCTCTGAGGATCGACGAAGAACGGCGCGCCGGACAGCGGATTGCCGTCTGTCGGAGTCACTGAGAGGTCGAGCGGGTTCTGCGCATTCCTGGGCGGGGTCGGGTCGTTGTCGGCGATCGTGAGCACGGCGGTGCTCGGCGAGGCCATGCCGATCGGGGAGGGGCCGAACAGCGACACCTGGATCGTCTTTGGGACAGACTGCGCACCGTGGTCGACGATCGGCACCGTGAAGCTTTCGCTGGCGACACCCACAGGGAAGTCGAGCATCCCCTTGACCGAGGTGAAGTCGGTCTCGTTGACCGCCGTGCACTCGGCGTCACCGCAGGGCGTCCCCCAGCCGAGCGTGATATAGCGGATCTGGGCGTCCTCGCTGATGTCGGTGCGCTCGATCGTGATCGACGCTTGTCCGGCGTCCTCGTTGACGGAGAGCGAGGAGGACTGCAGGTGAAACCCGTTCGGATCGGCCGGAGCGTCGGCGTGCGCCGCGACGGGCGCCAGCAGCGCCGAGAGCACCATGGCGGGCAGCAGCGCGATCTGACACAAGCGACGCATCCCGCCTTGCTTCGGCACCCCGCGCGGTTGGCTTTATGTCAGCAGCCCGACCTCGACGAGCGTGCCTACACTGCCTTACGCCCATGACTTCCGACGACATCCGCCGCACCTTCATCGAGTTCTTCGAGGAACGCGGGCACCTTCGGCTGCCGTCCTCGTCGCTGATACCCACCGAGCACGATCCGTCGGCGCTGTTCACGGTCGCGGGCATGCACCCGCTCAAGCCCTACTTCATGGGGCGCGAGAAGCCGCCGCGTTCGCGCGTGACCACGTGCCAGAAGACCTTCCGCACCGTCGACATCGACATCATCGGCACCACCACGCGGCATCTGACCTTCTTCGAGATGCTCGGGAACTTCTCGTTCGGGGATTACTTCAAGCGAGAGGCGACCCGGTTCGCATGGGAGCTGTCGACCCAGGGCTTCGGCTTCCCGGCCGAGAACATCTGGATCACGGTATTCGCGGGCGACGACGAGCTCGGCATCGGCGCCGACGAGGAAGCGATCGGGGCGTGGGTCGATATCGGCGTGCCGCGCGAGCGGATTGTGGAGTGCCCGCGCTCGGAGAACTGGTGGGAGCTGCCCCCGCCCGGCCCCTGCGGACCTTGCTCCGAGCTCTACCTGGATCGGGGTCTCGACTTCGGCAAGGCCGACGACCTTCCCGGCGGCGACAACGAGCGCTTCCTCGAGTACTGGAACCTGGTGTTCATGCAGTTCGACCAGAACCCGGCGAACGTGCTGACGCCGCTGCCGGCCAAGAACATCGACACCGGCCTTGGGATGAACCGGCTCGCCGCGATCCTCCAGGGCAAGCCGACCGTGTTCGAGACCGACCAGTTCGCTCCGCTCATCGAGCTGGGCGAGGAGCTATCCGGGCGCCGATACGGCGAGGACTACCCGACCGATCGCGCCCTGCGCATCCTGGCCGACCACAGCCGCGCCATGACCTTCCTGATCGCCGACGGGCTGGTTCCCTCCAACGAGGATCGAGGTTACGTGCTCCGGCGGATCATGCGCCGGGCGATTCTGCAGGGGCGGATGCTCGAGCTCGACCCCGGCTTCCTCGACGTCTACGCCGACCGCGTCACCGCCATCATGGGTGGGGAGTATCCCGAGCTCCACGAGCAGCGCGACACGATCCAGAAGTGGCTCGAGAGCGAGGAGGAGGGCTTCGGGCGGACGCTCGAACAGGGTCTCAAGCGCCTCGAGGAGCTGATGGAGCGCGCGCGCGAGACCGGCGCCGAGGGGATCGCCGCCGCCGACGCGTTTCTCCTGCACGACACCTACGGCTTCCCGATCGACCTCACCCTCGAGCTCGTCGCCGACCAGGACCTGGGCGTCGACGAGGGGGGGTTCGAGCTCCTTATGGAGGATCAGCGCCAACGGGCGCGGGCCAGCGGCGGGCGCTTCGCCGGCGGCCAGGAGCTGCGCGAACGCGCGCTCGCCCTGGTGGACGGGGCCGGGTTCGCCACCGACTTCGTGGGCTACGAGACAACCGACCAGGAGACCACGATCGGCGCCGCGGCGGTCGAGGACGGCAAGGTGCTGGTCAAGCTGGTGGAGTCACCGTTCTACGCCACTGGCGGCGGCCAGGTCGCCGACACCGGATACGTGGAGTGCCTGCACGGCGATTGCCGGGCGCGTGTAGAGGACGTGCTCCGCGTCGGCAGTGACCAGGTCCTGACCGTGGTGCCGGAGCAGGGAACGATCCAACCGGGCGAGCGGGTGCACGCGCACGTGGACCGCGCGGCACGTCACGCCACCGAGTGCAACCACACGGCCACGCATCTGCTGCACGCGGCGCTGCGCCGGCGTCTGGGCACGCATGTGCGGCAGGCCGGTTCGTACGTCGGCCCGGACAAGCTCCGCTTCGACTTCACCCACGGCAAGGCGCTCACGCCCGATGAGCTGCTGGACATCGAGGATCAGGTGAACATCTGGATCCTCGAGAGCCAGCCTGTGCGGGCGCTCACCACGACGCTCGACGAGGCCCGCGCGCTTGGCGCGATGGCGCTGTTCGGCGAGAAATACGGCGACCTGGTGCGCATGGTCGAGGTCGGCGACGGATCGTTCTCGCGCGAGCTGTGCGGGGGTACCCACGTCCAGAACACGGCCGAGATCGCGCTGTTCAAGGTCCTCGGCGAGAGTTCGAGCGCCGCCAACATGCGCCGCATCGAGGCGATCACCGGCCCCGAGGCGGTTGCGCTGATGCGTCGCCACGACCGCGAGCTGAACAATGCCGCGAAGGTCCTTCGCGTCACGCCCGACCGCGTTCCCGAGGAGGTCGCGGAGATCCGCTCGCGCGTGCGCGAGCTCGAGCGCGACGCGCGCCGGGGCGTCACCCGGGGGGCGGCCGACGTGGAGCGACTGGCCCAGGACGCGATCGAGCGCGACGGCGCCCGCGTGCTGGTGACCGAGCTCGACGGGCTCGACGGAAAGGCGCTGCTCGACGTCGCCGACCGGCTGAAGAACGTGCTCGGCGACGCCGCGATCGTGCTCGGCAGCGCCGGCGAGAACCGGGTCGACCTGGTCGCCAGCGTGGCGCCGGCGCTGGTCGAGCGCGGCATCCGGGCAGGCGAGCTCGTCAAGCTCGCCGCTGCCGAGGTGGGTGGCGGCGGGGGCGGCCGCGACACGCTGGCGCGCGCCGGCGGCCGCGACCCATCGGGCTTGCCGCGGGCATTCGACGTGGCCCGGGCGGCGATCGATTCCGCGCTGAGCGGATGACCTGCATCCTGCTCCACAGGTAAGGTCATGCGCGTGCTGGCGCTCGATTACGGCCGGGCGCGGTGCGGTTGCGCCGTTTCCGACCCTACCGGTGTGCTCGCGTCTCCGATCGAATCGGTCCGCGGGCCGACGACGCGACGCGGCCTCGCCCGCCTGCGCACGCTCGTGCGCGAACTCGGGGTAGAGACGGTCGTGGTGGGGTTACCTGTGTCCCTGTCGGGACGCGATTCGGCGCAGACGGCGGAGACGCGCGAGTTCGCCGCGCGGCTGGCCGGCGAGTTGACCATCCCGGTCGAGCTCTACGACGAGCGCTTCACCACGCGGTTGGCCGCGCGTACCGGGGGGACGGCGGACGAGGACTCGCGGGCGGCGGCGCATCTGCTCGAGGGCTGGCTGGCCAGCCAGCCAGACGCGGGGGCGGCTCCGGACTCGGACGCCACCGATGTCTGACGGCTACGAGCGCACCTCGGACGAGCGCGAGCACACTTCGGACGAGCGCGAGCGCACTTCGGACGAGCGCGAGCGCACCGCCCATGAGCGCGAGCAGGCCCGGCTCGAGCGCGAGCGCGGGCGGAATGGGGACCCACCCACCCACCCACCCACCCGCCCGCCCACCCCACCCACCCGCCGACCCACGCGGGCGCCGCGGGGCCGCAGGCCCACACCACCTCGCCGTCGCGGTGCGCCACCACCCCGCCGGCACTCCTGGGTCGGCCGCATCGTCGCCGTGCTGGTGCTGGTCCTCGCCGCGGCCGTCGTCTGGTTCCTGGTCGAGCTGTTCCAGCCGATTCACGGCTCGCCGCACGGTCAGGTCACGGTCACGATCCCGGCCCACTCCACGGCGAGTCAGATCGGCGACGAGCTCGCCAACGCCGGTGTGGTCTCCTCGGGGTTCTTCTTCGAGCTGCGCGCCACCCTCGACGGCAAGCGCGGCGAGCTGCTGTCCGGGACCTATCACCTCCAACAGGGGATGACCTACAGCTCGGTCCTGAAGGTCCTGAGCACGCCACCGACGGCGGCCAAGGTGACGAACATCACGATCATCGAGGGTCGGACCCGCGCCCAGATCAACGACCTGCTGCGCTCCCAGGGCGTCGCGGGGAGCTACTTCGTCGCCACCCGCCGCTCGCCGCTGATCAACTTCGCGGCCTACGGCGCGCCCCGGGGCACGCCGGACCTGGAGGGCTTCCTCTTCCCCGACACCTATCAGCTGGTGGAGCCGATCAGCATCCCCAAGCTGGTAAACGATCAGCTCACCACGTTCCGCCAGCAGTTTGCCACCGTCAACCTGGGCTACGCGCGGAGCAAGCACCTGACGCCCTACGACGTGCTGATCATCGCCTCGTTGGTCGAGGCCGAGGCCGCGACCGCCCACGACCAGCCGTTGGTCGCGTCCGTGGTCTATAACCGGCTCGCGCTCGGCATGCCGCTCCAGCTCGACTCAACCACCCGCTACGCCACCGGCAACTACACCGAGCCGCTCACCCAGGCGCAACTGAACTCACCCTCGCCGTATAACACCCGCAACCACAAGGGTCTGCCGCCTACGCCGATCGACAACCCCGGCCTGGCCGCGATCCAGGCCGCGGCGCATCCCGCTCGCACCAGCTACCTGTACTTCGTCGCCAGGGTGTGCGGCAACGGCTCGAGTGTGTTCGAGTCGAACTACAACCAGTTCCTGGCCGACTCGGCGAAGTATCAGCAGGCGCGCAGCGCTCGCCACGGCAAGTCGCTCACCCGCTGCTCGTAGTGACGCGCCTTGGGGTCGTCGGCTGGCCGGTGGCGCACAGCCGCTCGCCGGCGATGCAGAACGCGGCGCTCGCGGCCGTCGGGCTGCGCGACTGGCGCTACCAGTTGCTTCCGGTTCCACCGGACCTGTTCGCCGAGACGGTGGTGGCGCTCCCGGGTGCCGGCTTTCGCGGTGTCAACGTCACGATCCCGCACAAGGAAGCCGCGCTCGCCCTCGCCACGGACCCGACGGAGCGAGCGCGGGCGATCGGGGCCGCCAACACCATCCTGTTCGAGCCCGACGGTCGGATCGCCGCCGATAACACCGACGCGCCCGGCCTGGTCGCCGCGCTCCCGTTCAGCGCCGCCGGCCGCAGCGCCCTCGTCCTGGGAGCCGGGGGGAGCGCCCGTGCGGTGGTATGGGCGCTGCTTGACGCCGGCGCGCGCGAGGTCCGGGTCTGGAACCGCACCCCCGATCGGGCGCGTGCGCTCAGCGCCGAGCTGGGCGCGATTGCGGTGACGCGGGCCGAGCCGGCCGACCTGCTCGTCCACTGCACCGCGAGCGGGCTCGATCCCCGCGAGGACGCGTTCAAGCCGTTGCCGCTCGATGCCGATGACCTGGTGAGTTACGAATGCGTGGTTGATCTCGTGTACAGGGAGACTGAGACCTCGCTCGCGCAAGCGGCGCGAGCACACGGCGTCCGGGTTGTCGACGGGCGCGAATTCCTCGTGCGCCAAGGAGCCCTCAGCTTCGAGCTGTTTACCGGTCGTGCGGCGCCGATCGATTTGATGCGCCGTGCAGTGGACGTGCGATGAGCATTAGCGAAGCGCCGCAACCCGACATCTTCACCGGCATCACCGCGCCGACCCGGCGCGGCGGCTCGAGCCGCCATCTCACCGACGTCGTGGTCGAGCTTGGGTTCGCCGATCGGGAGACGGTCGATCGCGCCCTCGAGGCCGCTCGCTCGACCAGCGTTCCGCCCGAGCGGATGCTGCTCGACCAGCAGGCGATCACCTCCGAGCAGCTCTCGCGCGCGATCGCCGAGCGCCACGGGCTCGATCACCTCGACCTCGGGATCTTCAAGGTCGACATGGCGGCCGCCAACCTGCTGAGCGCCGCGGCGGCCAAGCGCTACGCCGCCGTCCCCGTCTCCTACGTCGACGAGCACACGCTGCTGCTGGCGATGTCCGATCCGGCCAACGTGCTGGCGATCGACGACGTCGCGCTCTTGACGCACCTCGATGTCCGTCCGGCTGTCGCCTCGGCCGAGGACATCACCGCGCTGATCATGCGCATGAATCGCTTCGAGGACGCCGTCGCCGAGGCGGTCGAGGAGGACGCGGCGGGCGCGGCCTACGAGGAGGTCGTCGACCTGCGCGAGACCGCCGACGACGCACCGGTCATCAAGCTCGTTCACTCGATCATCGCGCAGGCCACCGAACGCGGCGCCTCGGACATCCACTACGAGCCCCAGCCCGACTCGACCGGCCGCGCGGCCCGCGAGATGCGCGTGCGGATGCGCGTCGACGGCGTGCTCACCGAAGCCACCACCGTGCCCAAGAAGATGGTCCCGGGCGTTATCTCGCGCATCAAGATCATGGCCGACCTCGACATCGCCGAGCGCCGCATCCCCCAGGACGGGCGCGTGGGCATGACGATCGACGGCCGTCACGTCGACGTCCGTGTGGTGACCATCCCGAGCGTGCACGGCGAGGGCGTGGTCATGCGCATCCTCGACAAGGAGAGCATCCGCCTCGAACTCGACAAGCTCGGCTTCCAGGAGCAGGAGCTGCTGCGCTTTCGCAAGGCGTTCACGCAGGCCTACGGCTGCGTGCTCACGACGGGTCCGACCGGGTCGGGCAAGTCGACCTCCCTGTACGGCGCGCTCTCCGAGCTCAACACGCCCGAGAAGAACATCATCACGATCGAGGACCCGGTCGAATACCAGATCGCCGGCATCACCCAGGTCCAGGTCAACAACAAGGCGGGCCTGTCGTTTGCCGCCGGGCTGCGCTCGATGATGCGTGCCGACCCCGACATTCTGATGGTGGGCGAGATTCGCGACCCCGAGACGGCGCAGATCGCCATCGAGGGCGCGCTCACGGGTCACATGGTGCTCTCCACGCTGCACACCAACGACGCGCCGTCGGCGATCACGCGACTGGTCGAGATGGGGATCGAGCCCTTCCTGGTCGCCTCCGCGATCGACTGCGTCGTCGCCCAGCGCCTCGCCCGCACGCTCTGCGCCCACTGCAAGAAGCGCACGCTGATTCCCGCCGAGGTGCTGCGCGACCACGGCTTTCCGGCCGAGTTCCCGATCGAGGCCTACGAGGCCGCCGGTTGCGTGCGCTGCGGCGGAATGGGCTACCGCGGCCGCATCGGCCTCTATGAGGTGATGGTCATGACGGAGGAGATCCGCTCGCTCACCCTGCAGCGCTCCTCGGCCGACCAGCTCGGCGCCGCCGCGGTGCGGGGCGGGATGCGCCGGCTGCGCGAGGACGGTCTGGACAAGGTCAAGCACGGCCTCACCTCGGTGGCCGAGATCGCCCGCGTGACGGGCTCTGGTGGAGGCTGAGCGTCCACCAGCGCTGTCAGCCGTAAACCGGATCGGCCGGACTGCCGATACATCCCTGAACTTTTCGAACCCAAGGACGGATACGAATGCAGCTCGATTTCGCCGACGTGTTGCTCGAGGTCATCGACCGCCGGGCCTCGGACCTGCACATCACGGCAGGTGCGCCCCCGACCGTGCGCGTGCGCGGACGGCTGGTGCCGATGGACGGCTTCCCTGTCCTCACCCCGAACGACACGCGCGAGATCGTCTACTCGATCCTGTCCGAGGGCCAGCGCCAGAAGTTTGAAAACAACTGGCAGCTCGACTTCGCCTACCAGATCCCCGGCCGGGCACGGTTTCGAGTCAACTCGTACCTCCAGCGCTCCGCCGTCGGCGCCGCCTTCCGCCTGATCCCGTTTGACGTCGTCCCGTTCGAGAACCTGGCGCTGCCCAAGGTTGTCGCGGACTTCGCCAACAAGCCCCGCGGACTGGTGCTGGTCACCGGGCCGACCGGCTCGGGCAAGTCGACCACGCTCGCCTCGTTGGTCGACCTGATCAATGCCAGCCGCGAAGAGCACATCATGACGGTCGAGGACCCGATCGAGTTCCTGCACCACCACAAGAAGTGCCTCGTCAACCAGCGCGAGCTCGGCTCCGACGCGATGAGCTTCGCCGACGCCCTGAAGGCGGCGCTCCGCCAGGATCCCGACGTGATCCTGGTCGGCGAAATGCGCGACCTGGAGACGATCGGCACCGCGCTGACCGCGGCCGAGACCGGGCACCTGGTGTTCGCCACGCTGCATACCCAGGACACGCCCCAGACGATCGACCGCATCATTGACGTGTTCCCGTCCGAGCAGCAGGGCCAGGTCCGCGCCCAGCTGTCGGTGGCGCTGCAGGGAATCATGACCCAGATGCTGCTGCCGACGGCCGACGGCGCCGGGCGCTGTGTAGCTGCCGAGATTCTCATCCCGACTCCCGCGGTCCGCAACCTGATCCGCGAGGCCAAGACCCACCAGATCTACTCGGTGCTCCAGACCGGCGCCTCACACGGCATGCAGACGATGGATTCCGCGCTGGCCCAGCTCGTGCGCGCCGGCAAGGTCAATCGCCAGGTCGCCGAGAACCGCTCCCACGCCGTCGAGGAGTTCCGCCGGCTGATCGCCGGCGCCGGTGGCGGCGGCAACTACCAGATGGCGGCATAAGTGATCCCTCACGCAAATACGCTCGGATTCGAGGCACGCCTGGCGGCGCCGGGCTTTGTCCTCGGACCCTCGTGTAGCGCTGCTACACGTCGGGTCCTGCGTCCTCGCCCGGCATCCACCAGTCGCGCCTCTCGGTGCGACCGTACTTACGTGAGGAACCACTGAGCCATGGCGACGTATGTCTTCAAGGCGATGGACCTGGCCGGCGTCCAGGCCAAGGGCGAGGTCGAGGCCGAGTCCAAGCAGGCCGTCGCCGACCAGCTCAAGGAGCGCGGGCTCATCGTCGTCGACATCGCGACCAAGTACCGCTCCAAGGAGCTCAACGTCGAGCTCTTCGCCCGCGTCAACGCCAAGGACCTGGCCGTCGCGTCGCGGCAGCTGGCCACGATGGTCACGTCGGGCATGTCGATCATGCGTGCGCTCCAGGTGCTCGAGACCCAGACCGGGTCGAAGATGCTCCGCGAGACGATCGCCTCCGTGCGCCACGACGTCGAGGCCGGCCTCCTGCTCTCTGACGCGATGGGGCGCCATCCCAAGGTGTTCGGCCCGCTTTACGTCGCGATGGTGCGGGCGGGCGAGACCGGCGGTGTGCTCGAGGAGTGCCTGATGCGCGTCGCCGACCAGCTTGAGAAGGACGCCGCGCTGCGCCGCCAGGTGCGCGCGGCGATGGTCTACCCGGCGCTCGTGATCTCGTTCGCGGTTGGCGTGCTCCTCGCGCTGGTGGCGTTCCTGATCCCGGTGTTCGTGGGAGTGTTCAAGCAGTTCCCGGGCAAGCTTCCCGCGCTCACGCAGTTCATGGTCAACTTCTCCCATCTGGTCACCCACCAGTGGTACGTGCTGATCGTCGTGCTCATCGCCGGCGTCGGCGGGTTCATCGCCATCCGCCGTAACGAGCGCGGCCGGGACATGTGGGACGGCTTCAAGCTCCGGATCCCAATGAAGATCGGCGAGGTCGTGCAGAAGGTCGCCATCGCTCGGTGGTCGCGGACCCTGTCCGCCCTGACCTCGGCCGGCGTGCCGATCATGCAGGCGATCGAGATCACCGGCAAGACGGCCGGCAACCGGGTGATCGAGAATTCGATGGGTGACGTGATCACCTCGGTCAAGGGCGGCGGCACGATCTCGGCGCCGCTGCGCGAATGCCCCGCGTTCCCGCCGATGGTCTCCCAGATGGTCGGCGTGGGCGAGGAGACCGGCGCGCTCGACACGATGCTGGCCAAGATCGCCGACTTCTACGACAACGAGGTGGAGGCCGCCGTCAAGGCGCTGACCTCGATCCTCGAGCCGGTCATGATCATCTTCGTCGGCGGGATCGTCGGCGTGATCGTCATCTCGATGTACCTGCCGCTCTTCTCGGTCTACAACTCGATCAAGTAGGCCGCACATCCAACCGGCGGCCGTGCGGCGTTGCCCGCTATCGTCGCCGGCGATGAGCGCCACGCCAGATGAAGGTAGACGCAGTTGCACGCCGTGCCGTGGCACGGGCAAGCTGGTCTCCGGCCTCGGTGGAAATCCGCACGAGGTCACCTGTCCGTGGTGCGGCGGGAGCGGCGAGTTCCAGCCCGGGCGCGATGCGCAGCAGGCCGGGCCGGCGGACACGGCCAGCGCCGAATAGCACAAACGTCCAAACCCGTCAGGCTCTTTCCGAGGGGTGTCGATACACCCCTTGCCAGAGTCACTCAGGTGCCAAGGGCAAACCGTCCGCGAGGGCGGGACGCAAAGCCACGGGCCTCCGAACGGATATCGAGAGGAAGCCGAGCTACCACCAAAAGGCGTAGTCATGGACGACCGATTGGGGCCCTGGATCTGGCGAACAGACCCAATCAAACCCAGGAGGGCTCCATGCTTCATAAGCTGCGCCATCGCGCCGAGGATGAGAAGGGTTTCACCCTGATCGAGCTCCTCGTCGTGATCCTGATCATCGGCATTCTTGCCGCGATCGCCATTCCGACGTTCCTCAACCAGAAGAGCAAGGCCGATGACGCTTCGGCCGAGTCGCTGGCCCGGAACGCCGCCACCGCGATGGAGACGTACGCGACCGACAACAACGGCAGCTACTCTGGCGCCAATGCGTCGATCCTGAACTCCATCACCCCGGCGCTGAACACCAGCACCACCAACGGCCAGGCCTACCTCGTGTCCGGCGGTGGTACCGCCAGCGCGTACTCGATCACGGCCGAGTCGCCGACCGACACCGAGCTGTTCACACTCACCAACAACAACGGCACCGAGAGCTTCAACTGCTCTCCGAGTGGTGGGGGCGCTTGCTCCAGCGGCGGCAGCTGGTAGTCACTCGATTCCAGACAAACCACTAGTGACCGAGGCGGCCTCCGGGCCGCCTCGGCGCATTTAAGTAGCTATATCTCGTTCGATCCGCGAAGCCGGTAAAGGCAGGTGGGGTGCGGGTCGATTACATGGGAGATGAAACGACTGATCGTGGCGCTTCTCTCCCTGACCGTGCTGGTATGTGCGGCCGCGCCGGCGGTGGCGAGCGCAGCGACGGCCGGTCCCCCGCCGGATGTCGCCCCGCCGCTGTTCATCGACAACGCCTGGCACACGGTTCCCCCCGGCTTCAAGATCACCCCGGACCAGGCCCTCGCGGCGGCGAAGCGCTCGCCCAAGATGTTGGCGATCCACCGCGTGCATCACCCGCTTCAGTTCCAGGTCTACGAGTGGGTGCGAAGCCACTACGAGATCTTCTTCTACTACCGCGGGAAGCAGATCGCGGACCAGATCGTCCTGGACAACGGCGCGCTCGGCCCGACCTACACGGGGCCGCTGATGATCGCGTCCTACGCCCGCGGCCATTACGGCCAGATCTTCGACTCGCCCTGGGTGCTGGGGTCGTTTACCGCGATGTTCCTGCTTCCGCTCCTGTTGCTGCGCGGGCGCAGATGGCTGGACCGGCTCGACCTGGCGATGCTGCTGTCCTTCGGCGTGTCGTACGCGCTGTTCGACACCCTCCATTTTTATCCGGGGGTATGGGCCTTCTATCCGCCGCTCGTCTACCTGATGGTGAGAATGCTCGTGCGGGGCGCGAGAAGCCGGCCGCTCGCCGGCCCGTGGGACTGTCGCCTGCCGACGGTCGTGCTCGCGCTCGGGCTGCTGGCCCTGGTCGTCGCGCGGATCGTGATCGCGCTGCATCCCGCGGGCGTGATCGACGTCGGTACCGCCTCTGTGCTCGGCGCGTACAAGATCCTGCACGGGCAGAGCATCTACTTCCCCTCGATCGGCCATCCCGACACCTACGGGCCGATCAACTACCTTGCCTACGTTCCGTTCGAGTGGCTCTGGCCCGGACAGTGGGGATACCTGCCGGCGGCGAGAGCGGCCGCGATCACCTTCGACCTGCTCACCCTGGGCAGCCTGATCGTGCTCGGCTCGAGACTTCGCCCTGGACGCGACGGATGGCGGTTGGGCCTGCTCCTGGCCTGGCTGTTCGCGGCCTGCCCCTGGAGCCTGCTCGACCTGGAGAAGAGCACCAACGACGGGCTGGTCGCGCTGATCGTGGTGCTGACCATGCTGGCTCTGAACGGACCGTTCAAGCGCGGCGTTCTGGTCGGGCTCGGAGCGGCGTCGAAGTTCTTCCCGGCCATCCTGCTGCCACTGGTCGCGGTCGGGAGCGGCAATGCCGATCAGCGGACCGTGCGCAAGGTGCTGGCCGCCTTCGTGATTACGGTCGGGACGTCGATCGCGCTGTTCCTGCCGCCGGGTGGCCTGAAGGAGATGTGGGATCACACGATCGGCTTCCAGCTGACCCGGAGCGACGTGTTCTCGATCTGGGCGCTTTACCCGAGCCTCGCGCCGCTCAAGGATGCGGTCGAAGCGATCGCGGTGGTGCTGTCGGTCGTGGTCGCGTTCCGACCGCGCGGTGCCCGCACGCCGGCGCAGGTCGCAGCACTCGCCGCGGCGTTGATCATCGCCGTCCAGCTGCCGGCGCTTCATTGGTTCTACCTGTACATCGTCTGGTTCCTCCCGCTCGTCCTGGTCGCGGTGCTCGGTGTCGAGTCCCGGTTCGAGGTCACCGGCGCCGGCGACGCCGATCGGGTGGCCGAGCTCGAGGCGGGAGAGCCGGCGGGCGTGCTTGCCGGGACGGCGTAGGCGACTCCCGTGCCCGTCGCCTTCGCCGCTGCCTTCGCCGGCGTATTCGGCGCCACGGTCGGATCGTTCCTGAACGTCGTCGCCTACCGCTTGCCGCGACGTGAGTCCCTGGTACGGCCCGGCTCCCGCTGCCCGGGGTGCGCCACCGCGATCAAGCCCTACGACAACCTGCCGGTCGTGGGCTGGCTGCTGTTGCGCGGCCGGTGCCGGACCTGCGCGATGTCGATCTCCCCGCGCTATCCGCTGGTCGAGGGGATCACCGCCGCGCTGGCTGTCGCCGTCGTACTCACCAAGCACTCGGCGGCGGAGATCGTGCTCGGGCTCGTGCTCGTCGGCGTGCTCGTCCCGATCGCTCTGATCGATCTCGAGCACCGCATCATCCCCAACAAGATCACGCTCCCGGCCGCGTTGGCCGCGGTGGCGATTGGCGGTTTGCTGGATTTGCGCGGCGTGCCCGAGCAGCTGATCGCCGGCGCCGGCGCCGGCGGGTTCCTGCTGTTCTTCGTGCTGGCCTATCCGCGCGGCATGGGGATGGGAGACGCCAAGCTGGCCGCCATGCTCGGTCTGTTTCTCGGGCGCTCGGTGGCGGTGGCGCTGCTCGCCGGGGTGCTACTAGGCACCGTCGTAGGAGCAGTCGTGATGGCCCGGGTCGGCGTCGAGAAGGGCCGCAAGACCGCGGTGCCGTTCGGGCCGTTCCTGGCCATCGGGGGGCTCGTCGGCCTGTTCGCAGGGCCCGAGATCATCCACTGGTATCTGCACGCAGGTCTCTGATGGGCAGGCTCGCGCCGCGCGCGGGACGCGCCGGGGCCGCCTCGCCGTTGATCGCGGGCGTGGCCGTGGCGGTGGTGGCAGGGCTGATACTGACCGTCACGCATCGTCAGCCGCGTCCGGCGGTGGCGCCGCGGACCGCGATCCGCGCTGCACTACGCGACCCAACGACTGCGCGCGTGCTGAGACATGCGCACTGGAACCGGATCACGGTCGGCGCGCTCGACGATCAACTCGACCAGGTGACTTTTTTCGCCGGCGGGCGGCTCGTCGAGACGGTCGCGGTCGATCGCTCGCTGCGCGTGCAGCCCGGGCGGGACGGCAGCCAGCCCGTTCCGTACGGCGACTGGATCGCCTACGAGCCTGCCGTGCTGGCGTTGCTGTCCGCGTTGTTCGTGCTCGTGGCCGGCGTCACGCCCTGGCGCCGGCTGCGCAACCTCGACGTCGTCGCGTGCCTCTCATTCGTCGCGCCCGTGGTGCTGATGCAGCGGGAGTACGTTGGGGCCAGCATGCTGAGCGCCCTGCCCGGCATGGTCTACCTGCTGGTCCGTTGCACGGCGCACGGGTTAGGGCCGGCCTTCGGAGGTGGGCGGCGTGTGGGCCGCGAGCGCGACCGCGCGCCGGCCAGGCCCATTCTCGAGGCGCTCACGCCCCGGCTCGATCCGGCCCGTCGCATCGTCTGGTTGCGGGTCGGGCTGTGTGTCCTCGCGGCCGTCTACGTGATGGTCGGGGTGAGCTCGCCCGCCCCGATCGACGTGCTCTACGCCGTCATGGAAGGAGCGACTCGGCTCCTGCACGGTGTCCTGCCCTACGGACACCTGCCACCGGGGATCGTCCACGGCGACACGTATCCGATCCTGAGCTACGCGCTGTACGTCCCGGTCGCCCTGCTCGAGCCCGTGAACTCGCTCTGGGACTCGGTCGACGTGGGGCTGGCCGCGGCCGCCCTGGCAGCGCTGGTGGGCGCCTGGGTGGTGTTCCGGAGTGTCTTGAGTTCCGTGAAGCTCCCGGCTCGCTCTCTCTATGCCGAGGAGGCTGGGTTGCGCGCCGCGCTGGCCTGGCTGGCCTTTCCGCCGCTCCTGGCCACCGCGTCGACCGGGACCACCGACGTCGCGCTCGCCGCGATGGTGGCCGGCGCCGTGCTCCTGTGGCGCCGGCCCGCGGCCTGCGCCGGGCTGCTGGCGGTGGCGGGATGGTTCAAGCTCGCCCCGTTCGCGCTGCTCCCGATTCGGCTGGCTCCGCTGCGAGGACGGCGACTCGTCGGGGCCCTGGCGGCGGTTGGGCTCGTCTCGCTGCCGCTCGTCGCCTTGCTGCTGGCTCTGGGCGGAATCGGGGGACCGGCCTCGATGGTCCACGCGATCTCGTTTCAGTTCTCACGCGGGTCGTTGCAGTCGGCGTGGGCGACGCTCGGCATCGAGCGGCTCCAGCCACTCGTCCAGGCGTGCGTGCTTGGCCTCCTCGTCACCGCGGTCATCGCGCTGCGGCGGGATCCCGCGCTGGCCGATCAGCCGGCCCGGATGGCCTCGTTGATGGCGGCGATCCTGATCGGTCTCCAGCTCAGCGCGGACTACTGGGCCTTCCTGTACGCGGTCTGGGTTGCTCCGCTGCTCGTCATCTCGCTGCTGTCTTCTGAAGTGGCCGATTTTCCTGCATTTGCAGCCCTGTCGCGCGCTGGACACGGCCGCTCCAGGTTCGGAGGTGTCCAGCCTGAGATAGGTGGCCTCAACTCCTCGGGGGTACCGGTCGATCACTTGGCCTGAGCCCAATGGGATACGCCAAGTCAAAATCCGTCGTCGGTCTCGACATCGAGCCCGGATACGTCGCAGCGGTTGAGACGCGCCCCGGTAACGTGACCGTCGAGCGTGCCGCCAGCGCCAAGCTTCCCGCGGGCATCGTCCGCGACGGCGAGGTGGTCGACGTCGAGACGCTCGCCGCGTCGCTGCGCGACCTGTTCGCCGCTCACAAGCTTTCCAAGCGGGTGCGCGTCGGTGTCGCCAACCAGCGCATCGTGATGCGCACGCTCGACCTCCCGCCGCTGAAGGGCGCCAAGGAGATCAGCTCGGCGATCCGCTTCCAGGCGCCCGACCACATCCCGATGCCGCTCGAGCAGGCCGTGCTCGAGCATCACTCGCTCGGGATCGTCGAGACCCCCGAAGGCGCCCGGACCCGCGTCGTCGTCGTCGCCGCTCGCCGCGACATGATCGAGCGCCTGCTCGACGCGACCCGAAAGGCGGGGCTGCGTCCGGTTGGCGTCGACCTCTCCGCGTTCGCGATGATCCGCGCCCTCTACCGCCCGGAGCTGACCGGTGCGACGCTCTATACCAGCGTCGGTGGCCTCACCAACCTCGCCGTCGCGATGGGTCCGACCTGCGCGTTCACCCGCGTCGCCGGTCAAGGGATCGAGTCGATCGCGGGCGAGCTCGCCGAGCGGCGCGCGCTTACGCTCGAGCACGCCCATGGCTGGCTGCGCCACGTGGGTCTGCTCACGCCGGTGGACGAAATCGAAGGCGAGCAGGACATCGTGTCCGAGGCGCGCGAGGTGCTGAACGACGGCATCCGGCGAATCGCCGACGAGGTCCGCAACTCACTTGACTTCCTCAGCATGCAGGACGCCTCGGCCGTCGTCGAGCGCGTCGTCCTCACCGGTCCCGCCGTGGCGATTCCCGGCTTCCCGGAGCGGCTCGGCGAAGAGGTCGGGCTCCCGCTCGAAGTGGGCGTCGTCCAGGAGGGCCAGCCTGGCGGGTTCGGCGGCATCGACGCCGGACGCCTCGCCGTGGCCGCCGGCCTGACCCTCGAGGAGATCCCGGCATGAGAGCCGTCAATCTGATCCCCGCCGACTCGCGCGGACGCAGCCGCGGTCCGTCGACCGGCATGCAGCTCCCCTCCTACGTGCTGCTCGGATTCCTCGCCGCCGCGGTGGTGCTGGTGACGGTCTACGTCCTGGCCGGCAACTCGATCACCTCGCGCAAAGCCCAGCTCGCGAGCCTGCAGACGCAGGTCGCGCAGGAGCAGGCCGTCGCCGCTCGCCTCGGCGAGTTCACCAAGTTCTCCCACGTGGCCCAGACCCGCATCGGCACCGTCCAGTCGATTGCCGCGGCTCGGTTCGACTGGCACACCGCCCTCGCCGACCTGTCCAAGGTGGTGCCGGCCAACACGACGCTCCAGTCGCTCGTCGGCACGGTCGCCCCCGGGGCCAGCGCCGGTGGCGCCGGCGGCGGTGGCGCCTCGCTTCGGGGCGACATCACGGCCCCCGCGTTCCAGCTCAGCGGATGCACCGGCTCACAGGACGACGTCGCCCGACTGATCTCCCAGCTGCGTCTGATCAACGGCGTGACGCGGGTCGCGTTCAGCGACTCGACGGAATCCAACAGCGGCGCGGGCGCGGGCACCAGTGCCGGTGCGAGCGCTGGCCCCAGCCAGGGCTGCGGCGCGAACGGGCCCAGCTTCGACCTGGTCGTGTTCTTCCAGCCGGTCGCCAACGCCGGGCCGCAGGGCGTGACCTCGGTCACCGGCGTCACCTCGAGCACCAGCTCCACCGGAGGCACCCAATGACCGCCCGTGATCGCACGGTGATCATGGTCGTGCTCGCCCTCGGTGCGATCGTGGCCGGCTGGCTGCTCGTGGTCTCGCCCAAGCGCAGCCAGGCGTCGGCGCTGGGCGGCCAGATCACGAGTGTCCAGTCCCAGCTCACTTCCGCCCGCAGCCAGGTGGCCGCGGGGGAGGAGGCACGCACCGCGTTCGCGGGGCAGTACGCTCAGCTTGCCCGGCTCGGCGAGGCGGTCCCGCCGAGTGACGACATCCCCTCGCTCATCTACCAGGTTCAGAGCGCGGCGCAGGCGGCCCACGTGAGCCTCCGTGCCCTGCAGCTTTCCCCCGGCTCGAGCAGCTCGAGTCCGAGCACCAGCTCGAGCTCGTCCACGGCGTCGTCCACGGCGCTTCCGCCGGGCGCGGCCGTCGGCGCCGCGGGTCTTCCGACCGATCAGTTCACCTTCACGCTCGCCGGCAATTTCTTCAACCTCGCCAACTTCTTCAACCGCGTTCAGAACTTCGTGGTCAGCGGCAAGAACCACCTCCTGATCAGCGGCCGCCTCATGACCATCAACGCCATCAGCCTCGCGCCCGGCTCCAACGGGTTCCCCCAGATCACCGCCAACGTCTCGGCGACGACCTACATCGTCCCGCCCACACAGGGCCCCACGGACGGCGCCACGGCGACCGGGCCGGGCACCACGTCACCCCAGCCCCAGACCTCCACGTCGGGATCCTCGAGCTCGACTCCCGCCGCGACCATCGCCCCGGTGCTTCGATGAGCTTCTTTCCCAACCTGATCAAGGAGCTGCGCGACCGCAAGCTCTGGCCGATCGCCATCGGGCTGATCGTCGCGCTCGTCGCGGTGCCCGTGGTGCTCTCCAAGAAGTCGTCGACCGACCTGGTCACGCCGCAGCCGACCGGCGGGCTCCCATATTCCACCGGCACGACGCTGCCGGCGATCTCGGTCCAGACCACCGCTTCGAGCTCCAAGCTCCCGGGCCGCGGTCGCAACCCGTTCACGCCCCAGGTCGTCGCGACGACGACGACCGCCACCACGCCGACCACGCCGACCACGCCGACCACGACGGCCAGCACGACCACCGGGTCTGGCACCTCGACCTCGACGACCTCCACGGGCGGCTCGACCGGCGGCGGCTCCAGCACCGCGGCGACCCCTGCACCCAGCTCGTCCACGCCCGCACCGGCGCCCGCCAAGCCGGCCCCGGCCAAGCCCGGGCCCCCGAGCCTGACCGCGACCCAGTCCTACCAGGTGTCGCTGGCGATCAGTAACACGGCGAACGGCAACATGAACACGATCGACCCGCTCGAGCGGCTCAGCATCCTGCCGAGCCCGCAGCAGCCCCTGCTCGTCGAATACGGCGTACTCCAGGGCGGTCGCCAGGTGGTGTTCGCGGTCCAGCCCGGCGCCGCGGTGAGCGGTGCCGGCACCTGCACCCCGGGTCCGATCGACTGCGAGGTCCTGACCCTCTCGCCCGGTCAGATGGAGGCCGTCTCGAAGCAGACGCCGACCGGCTCGACCCCGGTGGCCGATTTCCAGGTCAACTCGATCAACGCGGCCCAGCACCCGTCGGCCGCAGCTGCCGACCGGGCCCGCCGTAACGCGTCCGACGTTGGCCGCAAGCTGCTCATTGAGTCCTCGTACACCGCTCTCTCCCTCTTCCAGTACGACCCGAGCGTCGGCGCCATCGTCGACCTGCGCAATCTGACAGTGGGAGGTAACTGACATGCGCCGCTACTCGCTCACCGCTCGACGGCTGATCCTCGTGATCGCATCGGCCTTGCTCGCCTCGATGGCCATTGCCGCCAGCGCGCAGGCGGTGCTCGTCAACGACAACGGCACCGAATACGGCGTCGCGCTTACGCCCAACACGACCCTGCCGGCTGGGCTTCAGGTGTCCACCAGCGGATCGTGTAATGACCCGTCGCTGGCGCCCGATCTGAGCTGGGCGACCATCGGCGATGTCTCGCCACTCTGCTACCACGGCGGCTCGGTGCTCACCAGCAACGAGACCTATGTGCTCACATGGGACCCCGACCGACGCTACTGGGCGACGACGCGTCAGTACGTCGAGCAGTTCCTGAGCGACGTCGCGAGTGCGAGTGGCACCTTCGGCTCACCCTTCGCGCTCCTCCCCGAGTACACCGAAACGGTCAACGGCCAGTTGGTCCACGCGCAGAACAAGTCGGTTTTCGCCGGCGGCTGCGTGGATTACGGGAACAACTCCGGCGGTCAGACCGGCTACACCTGTCAGTTCGGCGCCAACGCCCCGAGCGGCACGGGCAACAACTATCCGACCAACGGGTGCACGCCGTCCGGCACCAACGTGTGGTACGGAGATGACAACGGTCCGGTGGGCGATGAACCGAATCCAGCGTCCAACGACGTCTGCCTCACCGACGCGCAGATCAAGACCGAGCTGCAGGACATGCTCCCGCAGATGGGGTTGCCCGGCGGAAACCGCCCCGGCTATCAGCCGCTGGTCGACGTGCTGCTGCCGGCGGGTGTTGAGGTGTGCCTCGACTCCTCCGGCAACGTCTGCTCGGCCAACGGCGCTACGAGCACCCAGTTCTGCAGTTACCACTCGCAGGTCTCGGTCGGGGGCACGGAGATCGCGTACGTGGTGCAGCCATGGACGGCTCAGTTCGGCCAGGGCGTCGGCTGTGACGATCCCAACGCGCCGGAGATCACCTTCCCAGTCAACGTGACGACGCTCGCTCAGGACGTGGGCTCCAGGCTGGTGAGCCCACTCAGCCAGGGAGAGACGGCTGCGATCACCGATCCCGGCCTCGACGGCTGGTACGGGAACGACAACGGCTTCCTCGGCGAGAAGGGCACGGAGATCAACGACAACGGCTGCATTCCGCTCGCCAACGGTCTCGACAACGTCACGCTCAACGGCACCACCTACTACCTCCAGCGCGAGTTCAACAACGCCGGCGCTATCGAGACCGATCCGAACGCCCTGCCCTGCATCGGCTGGGTCGACCTGGCCCCTGCCTTCGTGGTGCCTGGTCCGGTCGAGCCGGGTGACAACGTGCTGTTCGACGGATCGGTGACCGCCTCCACGCTGATGGTTCACGCCAGCGGGTACCAGTGGAACTTCGGCGATGGAACCACCGGCACCGGCCCGAGCGTGTATCACCAGTACGGCAAGGCCGGCAACTATCAGGTGACGCTCGCCGTGACCGACCGCGGCGGCAACACCTCCAGCATCACCCAGACGGTCCAGGTGCTCGGGTCAAACGGCCAGCCCGCGCCGGGCGGGTCGACACCGTCCACCTCGCCGGCTCCGTCGGGATCCGGGAATCCGCTCAGCGTGCGCCTGCAGCTGATGCCGCAGAGCCTGAAGACCGTGCTGGCCAACGGAATCGCCCTCCGGGTGAGCTCGAACAAGGCTGCCAACGGCATCGCCACCGTGTGGATCACCCGGGCGGCTGCGAAGCGGGCGCACATCGGCGTCGGCCGCGCCGCGAGGGTCCGGATCGGCATCGGTACCGTGGCCTCGATCACGAACGGCACGGTCACCCTGCACCTGCACCTGTCGCGGTCGGTGGCCAAGAAGCTGGCTCACGTCGGGCACGTTTCGATGACCATCCGCCTCGCGCTCGTCGCCGCCGGCAACCAGCAGTCCGCGGTCGACGCGGCTGCCAAGTACTAGCCGGCACTTCTCTTCTGTAGTACCCGGGCGTCACGCGCTTCGCCGCGCGTGGCGCCCGGTGGCGTTTCCGGGGCCGTGATCTGGGTCGGGCAGGCCTGGCGGGGCGGGAGTTGGGTCATAAGTGCGAACTCGACGATCCGCGATCCCCGAGTCCGTGGTTGGGACCCATATATGTGCCTGAATCGGGATTCACCGCAGGGGGAGGGCCGAGTCCGCGGTTATGACCCGCGATCGAGTGAGTCGTCCTCCGCGCTGGTCGCGGTTAATGGCGCACTCGCCTAACGGGTTGGATCGAGTGAGCCGTTAGCCGCGAGCAACGGCTGAGTGGCGGGAGTGGAACGCGGCCGGCAGCGCGCACAGGCGACCTCACCCTCCAGGTGAAGTCGTTCGGCGGTCGGTGGACGACCCGAGCGGCGGAGGACGGCCCAGACGGACTAGACGGCCGGTGCGGCGGCGGCTCGCGCCGCGCGCAGCTGGCGCTCGAACGCCGTGGGCGGCGAGAGCCGCTTGGGGGCACCGAAATGGAACCCCTGGGCGTAGTCGGCGCCGATCGCCTTGAGCACGCCGAGCGTCTCGCCGTCCTGGACGCCCTCGGCGATCGTGCGCTTGTCCAGGCAGCGGGCGATGCCCACGATCGACTTGACGACCTGGTGGTCGAGCTTGCTGGAGGCGAGCTCGCGAATGAAGCCCATATCGATCTTGAGGTAGCGGGCCGGTATGTGCTTCAAAAACGTGAAGGAGGAGAAGCCGGTGCCGAAGTCGTCGAGCGCGAGGCTGCAGCCGAGCCCGTACAAAAGGCCTGCGAACTGGCGGGTGGCCTCGAGCTTGGTCATCGCGGCCGCCTCGGTGACGTCGAAGATGACCTTTCCCGGATCGACGCCGTCGTCGATGGCGGCGCGGATCTCGGCCACGATCGCGGGATCGCCGATCGAGTAGCCGGACAGGTTCACGGCAACGCCCTCGCCGTCGATGGCGAGCCGCAGGCCGGCGCTCGTGACCCAGCGGTCGATCTCGCCGATCACGCCGAAGCGCTCGGCCATGGGCAAGAAGGCGGCGGGCGGGATGATGTCCCCGTCCTCGGAGAGCATCCGCACGAGCAGCTCGTGATGGGTGATCCGGCCGGTGCGAAGGTCGGCGATCGGCTGGCCGTAGAGGACGAAGCGGTCCTCGGTCAGGGCGGTCCGGATCCGCTGCACCCAGGTCACGGCGCCACTGATCTGGCCGCTGTAGACGCAGGCCTGATCGCCGCCCTGCTCCTTGGCCTCGTAGCGCGCGATGTGGGCCCGGGTCAGGACGTCGTCGGCTCCGACCTCCTCATCGCCGGTCAGGATCGCGATCCCGATGCTGACCAGGATCGGCGGCCCGAGCTGGCGCTCGCACAGGATGGCGCGGATGTCGCCGGCCACGACGAGCGCCTCGTCCTCGGTCGCCTCGGGCAGGATCAGCGCGAACTCGTCGCCGCCGAGCCGCGCGACCACGTCGGTGGCGCGGGCCCGGGCCCGGAGGATCTCGGACACGGCCTTGAGCATCACGTCGCCGGCGGCTCGACCGTAGGTGTCGTTGGACAGCTTGAAGTTGTCGATGTCGAGCGTGAGCAGCGCGCCGACGCGGGAGTAACGCGCCGAATAGGAGAGCTGGCGATCGAGCTCGGCCACCAGCCGCGACCGGTTAAGGACGCCGGTCAGGAGATCGTGCTCTTCAAGATGCTCGAGGGGAGACGCCATCGGATCGTGTCACGGAAGGCGCAGCAGTCTGATCCACACCACATTCCAGGCATCGGCTTCTGGGCGCCCAGCCTTATCCGTAGAAAACACGGATTGGTCCGTAGCAAGCGCGGAGTCGGGCCTCAGCGCGATCGCTCCGTAACCTACATCGGCCATGTCGCTGCGCCTGATCACCGCGGGGGAGTCCCACGGCCCTGGTCTGACCTGCATCCTCGAGGGGATGCCGGCCGGCATGCGGCTCGATCGCGACGCCCTGAACCGCGACCTGGCCCGCCGGCAACTCGGTCACGGCCGCGGGGGCCGGATGAAGATCGAGCGCGACCAGGTCGAGGTCACGGGAGGCGTGCGGCACGGCCGCACGCTGGGCGGCCCGATCGCGCTGCAGGTGACCAACCGCGACTACGCCAACTGGGAGGAGCGGATGAATCCCTGGCCGGTGGAGGCGGCGCTGGCCGAGGTCCACCTGCCACGGCCGGGGCACGCCGACCTGGTGGGTACCCAGAAGTATGGCCTGACCGACGTCAGAAACGTCCTCGAGCGCGCCAGCGCGCGCGAGACGGCGGCCCGCGTCGCCGGCGGGGCCGTCGCCAAGGCGTTCCTCAGGGAGCTCGGCGTGCAGGTGTTCTCGCACGTGATCCAGATCACGAGCGTCCACGCTCCCCGCAAAGCGGACCTGACGCCGCAGGACTTCGCCACCGTCGACGAGTCGCCGGTCCGGTGCCTCGACCCCGAGGCGAGCCAGGCGATGGTGGCCGAGATCGACCGGCTGCGCAAGGCCAACGAGTCGCTGGGCGGGGTGTTCGAGGTCATCGCGTTCGGACTCATCCCCGGGCTCGGCTCCCACATCTCCTGGGAGGAGCGGCTCGACGGCCGCCTCGCCCAGGCCATCCTCTCGATCCAGGCCATCAAGGCGGTCTCGATCGGGGACGGGATCGAGGTGGCCGGGCTCCCCGGCTCGCAAGCCCACGACGAGATCTTCTACGACGCCACGCGCGGCTACTACCGCGAAACCAACCGCGCGGGCGGGCTCGAGGGGGGGATGACCACCGGCGCCCCGCTCGTCGTCCGCGCGTCGATGAAGCCGCTGCCGACGCTGACCAAGCCGCTGCGATCGGTCGACATCGCCACCCACGAGCCGGCCGAGGCGCTCCGGGAGCGGACGGACTCCTGCACGGTCCCGGCGGCGGGCGTGGTGGGGGAGGCGATGGTGGCGTTCGTGCTCGCGGATGCCTACCGGCAGAAGTTCGGCGGCGACCACATCGACGACGCACGCGGTTCCCTGCGCGCCTACGAGGAGCGGATCGAGTGGCGAGGTCTCTAGCTGTCCCGACCCGCGTCGGCCACCGTAGCGTGGTGTGCATCGGCTTTATGGGGGCCGGCAAATCCACCGCCGCTCGCGGCGCCGCGAAGGTCCTCGGGACCGACGAGATCGACGTGGACCGCGTGATCGAGGATCGGCTGGGGAAGTCGATCGAGCGGGTGTTCGCCGAGGACGGAGAGCCGGCATTCAGGGCGGCGGAGGAGCGGGTGACGCTCGAGCTGCTCGAGGCCGCGGAGCCGAGCGTGCTCGCGCTCGGCGGCGGGGCGATCGGCCACGAGCGCGTTCGGGCCGCGCTCGAGGACCACCTGGTGATCTGGCTCGACGTGGGGCTCGAGGTGGCGTGGGCGCGGTGCCGTGACAGCGACCGACCGCTGGCACGCGACCGGGGCGAGTTCGAGCGCCTGTACCGCCAGCGCGAGCCGCTGTACGCGCAGCTGGCCGATGCGACCGTGCCGGCGGAGCGCTCGCACCAGATGGACCGCGTCCTGGCCGCGTTCGAGGGCGTCCCCCGCGACACCAAGCTCCTGTGGGCAGCCAGCGCTTCGTCCGACTACCCGGCCTACATCGGAGCCGGGCTGCTGGCCGGGCATCGGTTCTGGCCCGCCGCGGTTCCGGGGCGCCGCTTCCTCGTCACCGACGGGCAGGTCGGGCGACTCTACGGCGACACGCTCGCACCGTTGGCCGGCCGGGTGGCGATCATGCCCGGCGAGCAGTCCAAGACCGTCGCGCACGCCGAGATCGTCTGGACCGAGCTGGCCCGGGCCGGGATGACCCGAGACGATCTGGTCGCGGCGCTCGGCGGCGGCGTCGTCGGCGACCTGGCCGGGTTCTGCGCGGCCACCTACCAGCGCGGGGTCCGGTTCGTGCAGGTGCCGACCACACTGGTGGCCCAGGTCGACTCCGCCTATGGCGGCAAGACCGGCGTCGACCTGGCCGAGGCCAAGAACTACGTCGGCGCGTTCCATCAGCCGAGCGCGGTCATCGCCGACACCGACACCCTGGGCAGCCTGCCGGCGGCCGAGATCGCCGCCGGCTACGCCGAGGTCGTGAAGACCGCGTTGATCGCCGGCGGTGAGCTGTGGGAACGCGTGCGGACGGGGTCAAACCCCACCGACCCGGAAAACATCGCCGCCTGCGCACTGACCAAGCTGCGCATCGTCGCCCGCGACGAGCGCGACTCGGGTCTGCGCCAGGTCCTCAACCTGGGGCACACCGTCGGGCACGCGATCGAGGCGGTCACCGGGTACGCCGCCTACCGTCACGGCGAGGCGGTCGCCCTCGGGCTGCTCGCCGCGCTGCGCCTTTCCGGCCAGGACGACCTCCGCATGGAGGTGACCGAGCTGTTCGCCTCCCAGGGGTTGCCGACGCGCCTCGAGCACGCCGACCCCGACGCCGTGGTGATGGCCACGGCGCGTGACAAGAAGCGCCGCGGCGACGGCGAGGTGCCGTTCGTGCTGCTCGACGCGCCCGGTGCGCCCCGCACCGGGTGCGCGGTCCCCTCGCGTGAGCTCGTCGCCGCTGTCCGGGAGCTGGCCGCGTGACCCAGCTCCGCAATCGGGTCGAGGTCATGCACGGGGTCAATCTCGACCAGCTGGGCCGCCGTGATCCCGCCCACTACGGCACGCTGACGCTCGAGGAGCTCGAGCTGCGGATCTCCGAGGCTGCGCGCGAGCTCGAGCTCGAGGTCCGCTTCTTCCAAACCAACCACGAGGGAAAGTTCGTCGAGCACCTCCACCGGCTCGCCGAACTGACCGACGCGGTGGTGCTCAACCCGGGAGCGTGGACCCACTACTCGTACGCGATCCGCGACGCGCTCGAGCTGACCGGCCTGCCGGCGGTCGAGGTCCACCTGTCCGATGTCGATGCGCGCGAGCCGTGGCGGCGCCAGTCGGTGATCGCCGAGCTGTGTGTGGCCCGGATCGCCGGCAAGGGTCCGGACGGGTACCGCGACGCGCTCGAGCGGCTGCGCACCGAGATCAGCGACTGAACCCGGTCCGCGCGCCGCCCGTCCACGGCGGGGGCCCGCGTCTAAGTGCGATCGCGCCGCCGGTCGATATTCACTGGCGTGAGCCAGCCGGCGACGAGCACCCATGCGCGTGCACTGCCAAGCGCCGCTGTCCCGCGGCGGGGCTGGCTCAGCTGGGCGCGGCGTAGGGACGCCAACCCCGCCGTGGCCTTCACCGTGAAGACGGTCGTTGCGTCACGCCTGGTCGTGTGGGGAGCCGCCATCCTCGCGATCGCCCTGATCGGGGCCAACAAGTTCCGCTATCAGGACCTCGACACCGGGCACTACACCTTTCCGTTCGCCAGCTCGGCGCTCAACCTCGCGTTCGCGCCGGCCGCGCGGTGGGACTCGGCCTGGTACCTGCACATCGCCGCTTCGGGCTACTTCTCGCGTTCGGCGACCGCCTTCTTCCCGCTCTACCCGCTGCTGATCCATCTCGGCACGGTGCTGTTCGGCTCGGGCATCCTCGCCGGGACGTTGATCTCGCTGGTGTCGATGACGGTCGGGCTCTACCTCCTGCACCGGCTGGTCGGGCTCGACCTGAGCGACGCTCAGGCCCGTGCCACCGTGCTGCTGGTCGCGTTCTTCCCGGTCAGCTTCTTCCTGTCGGCCGTTTACACCGAGGCGCTGTTCCTGATGCTGTCGGTCGGGGCGATCTACGCGGCGCGGCTCGATCGTTGGGCCTGGGCCGGCGTGCTCGGCGCCGTTGCCGCGGCGACCCACTCCAACGGTCTGTTCGTAGCCCTGCCGCTGGCCATGATCTACCTGTACGGCCCTCGCGCGGGCGGTCGACCGCGTCAACGGGCGCACCTCTGGCAGCCGCGCTACGGGGTCTCCGGCTCGATCCTCTGGCTGGGAATCGTCCCGGTCGGATTGCTCGCCTATATGGGGTACCTGGTGCTCACCCATCACTCGCCGATGGCTCCGTTTACGGCCGAGGCCGGCTGGGGTCGCCAGTTCGCCGGCCCCTTCGGTGCGGTTCCCAAGGCGCTCGCCGACCTTCCCGCGGAGGTGCGCTTCCTGCTCTCCGGAGCGGCGAGCGTGCTCGGTCCAGGCCATGGGATCGGTTGGACGACGACGCGCAATCTGCTCGACATGGGCTTCCTCGCCTTCGCCGCGACCGGACTGGCCCTGTCCTGGCGGCGAGTTCCCTTCGCGTACTTCGCCTACGCCGTCGCCCTGCTCGCCGAGGCCCTGAGCTATCCGAACGCCACCGAGCCACTCCTGTCCTTCTCGCGCTTCGTAATCCCGATGTTCCCCGTGTTCATGGGCTGGGGCGCGTTGATCGGGGAGCGACCCACCATCCGCAGGGACGTACTGACAATCTCAGCCGCGCTCCTGGTCATGTTCAGCGCCCTCTGGGGGCTCTGGGCCTGGATCGCCTGAATCGATCCCGGCCGCCACTACACTCCTCGCCGTGCGTAGGACCGAGCAGCGCCGCGCTGCGATCTGGGCGCTGTATCAGAGCGATCTGCTCGGTCGGCCCCTCGAGCAAACCTTTCCGAACGACGTACACGCGTTTACGCGCGCGCTGGCGCAGCTCGTCCGCGACCACCAGGACGAGCTCGACGATCTGATCCGCACCCACGCGAGCGGCTGGACGCTCGAGCGGATCGCCCCGCTTGAACGCTCGATCCTCCGGGTCGGCCTCGGTGAGCTGCTGTACGGCGCGGAGCTGCCCGGCGAGCACGCGATTCCGCCCGAGGGAGCGATCGACGAGGCGGTCGAGACGGCCAAGCGGTTCTGCGGCTCGGAGGCGCCGGGCTTCGTCAATGGCATCCTCGGGGCGGTGCTGCGCGAGCTCCAGGCGGGTAAGACCTAAGTAGGAGTATTCGCGCTTGCGCGCGTGACGCACCACAATCACAGCTATGCGACTGCTGGTAGTCGACGACGATCGAGGTTTGCGCGATGTCCTGCGCCGGGCTCTCGAGCTGGCCGGCTACGAGGTGCGGCTGACCGAGAGCGGTGCCGGCGCACTCTCGGAGGTGAGCAGCAGCCTGCCCGACGCGGTAGTGCTCGACATCGGGCTTCCCGATATTGACGGCCTCGAGGTGTGCCGGCTGCTCCGGCGCGAGGGCAACCGCGTGCCCGTCCTGATGCTGACGGCGCGCGACACGGTGTCGGACCGGATCGACGGCCTCGACGCCGGCGCCGACGACTACCTGGTCAAGCCGTTCGACATCGACGAGTTGAAGGCGCGGTTGCGCGCGCTCCTGCGCCGGGCCGGGGGGGAGACCAGTGTCGACGGCGCGCTGAAGTTCGGCGATCTGACGCTCGATTCGGCCCGTCACGGGGTGATGGTGGGGGAGACCTTCATCGAGCTCACCCGCACCGAGTACCAGCTGCTCGAACTGCTCATGCTCAACCCGCGCCGGGTCCTGCCCCACACGCTGATCTACGACCGGGTGTGGGGATACGACTTCGGCCCCACCTCCAACGCCCTGCGGGTCTACGTGGGCTACCTGAGGCGAAAGCTCGAGGAGGCCGGCGCGCAGGCGCAGATCCACACCGTGCGGGGGGTGGGATATGCGTTGCGGGAGCCGGAGGGGTGAGCCTGCGGACGCGGATGGTGCTGGTAGCCGGGGTCGCGGTGGCGATCGCGGTAGTGGCGGTGGCGGTCGCCTCCTATGTAGGGACCCGGTCTGACCTGCAGAGCCAGGTCGACGAGCAGCTGCAGAGCCTGATAAATGCACCACTGGCCAACATCGGGGTGGGGCCGCACGGACCGCACGGGCCGTCGCCGCTGCCGCAGACGGGTCAGCCCTACCCGAGCCGGACCCACCAGGGCGACCCGGACGAAGGACTAGGGATCGACCGCCTGCCCCCTCAGGCTTTCGGGGGGCCCTCCGGGACGTTCACGCTGTTCAAGCCGGACGGGCAGACGTATGTCCCGGATGGGCAGACGTACGAGATACCTTCGACCCCGGCCATCGAGTCCGCGGCGCGCAGCGGCAACGGCCAGTTCTACACGGACATGCGCGTGAAGGGCACCCACATCCGCGCGCTCGTCACGGGAATCGGGGCGCGTGGTGCTCTGGCGGTCGCGCTGCCGCTGACCACGGTCGACAATGCGCTCAGTCGTCAGTTGGTCGTATCGCTGGTGATCGGCGGGGCCGGGATCCTGCTCGCGGCGCTGCTCGGGTTCCTCGTGGCGAGGACGGCGCTGGCCCCGATCGCGCGCTTCACCCGCCAGACCGAGTCGATCGCGGCCAACCCGGAACGGATCGAGCACGAGCGACTCGACGTGATGGGTTCGGACGAGCTCGCCCGTCTGGCCCGCACGTTCAACCGCACGCTCGACGCGCTCGAGAGCTCGGTGCAGTCCCAGCGCAACCTGGTGGCCGACGCATCGCATGAGCTGCGAACCCCGATCGCGACGATCCGAGCCAATCTCCAGCTGATGCGCGAGGAGGAGCTGCTCTCGCCCGAGGACCGCGCCGCTCTGCGGGCCGACGTGATCGAGGAGCTGGACGAGCTCACCGCGCTGGTGGGCGACGTGGTCGAGCTGGCCCGGGGCGGCAAACCGAGCACCGAGCCCGGCGACGTCCGGCTCGACGCGGTCCTGTACGACGCAATCGAGCGGGCGCGCCGGCGAGCGCCGACGCTCACCTTCCATCAGGTGATCGAGCCCACGCTGGTGCGGGGCGAGGCGGACCGGATCTCGCGCGCGGTGAGCAACCTGCTCGACAACGCAGCCAAGTGGAGTCGGGACGGAGGGTTGGTCGAAGTGACCCTGCTCGACGGCGTCGTGACGGTCCGCGACCACGGGCCGGGGTTCAAGGAGGACGACCTGCCATACGTGTTCGACCGCTTTCACCGCGCCCGTGAGGCCCGCTCGAAGCCCGGCTCGGGTCTGGGGCTGGCGATCGTCCGGCAGGCCGCGGAGGCGCACGACGGGTTCGCCGAGGCGTCGAACGCCCCGGACGGGGGCGCGGTCCTGCGGGTCGGCTTCGGGCCTAAGCTCGAACTCGAAGACGTGCCCGCCGAATCAACGGTCAGCGCGTCCCGACCCTAGTCGCGCGGCTCACAATCGGGCTATGGCCAGTCGTGGTAGCCGGCCAAGGTCAGCCCGAGTGCCTTGATGCGCTCTCGCAGTCCGGGCTCGGTCAGGGTGGCCAGCTCGAGCTCGCGCTCGGGACCGTAGCTCGAGCGCAGCTCGTCGGTCACCCTCCCGGGATGGCAGCCCACCTCGGTGAACTCCGCGGTCGCCTCGGTCTCGACCAGCGCCAGCAGGAAACCGGCACTGATCCGATCCAGGTCGACAACGCCGGGCGGCGGATGGGCGTAGAAGTCGCCGAGGTAACGGACCTGGCCGTCGCCGCGCAACGGCACGCCGAGTGGCGCGACCAGCGGCCCGAACGTCGAGGAGCGGGCGAAGTGCACGTGGTGGTGGGAATCCACGTGGGTGGGGTCCGATCGCATCAGCTCGCGGAAGCGGGCGAGCTGGCGGATGAACTCGCGCTCGGCGTGGCCTGGTTGATCGAGGTCGGGCCCGTCGTCGACGAAGTGAAGGCCGACCGACAGTCCTGGATGCTCGCGCGCCATTTCCGCACCGTGTTCGGCGCCGGCGGTGTCGACCATCAGGCTGGCGCTCGTGAGAACGCCATTCGTGTGGGCCTCGATGATTCCCCGGTTGACTCCCTCGGTCAGACCGAGGTCGTCGGCGTTGACGATCAGGCGGCGCATCGGCTCAGATCTAGCTCGTACGTCTGGCCGACCAGGTCGACGCCGAAGCTGTGATGTGGCTCCTCGGCCAGTAGGCGGAACCCCCGCTCCAGGTACAGATGGCGGGCGGCGGCCAGCGAGTGGTTCGTCCACAGGCGCATCCGCTCGTACCCGGCATCGCGGGCGAATTGCAGGCAGGCGCCCACCAGGCGGCGGCCGAGATCCCGGCCGCGGCCGTCCGGGTGCACGAGCAGGATCCGCAGCAGCGCGGTGCCCTCGCGCTCGCGATCGCACACGCAGAACACGCAGCCCACGCGCCGCCCGTCGACCTCGGCGATCCACGCCGCCTCGCGGCCTGGATCGTGGCCGGCCGCGAAGCGGGCGACGATGTCCGCCACCAGCGCCTCGAAGCTCGTGTCCCACCCAAACTCCCGGGAGTACACCTCACCGTGGGCCATGACCACCCAGCCCAGATCGCCGGACTGGCCGAGCGGCCGGATGGTGGGGGGCTCAATCGTTGCGGCTGGATCGGCTACTGAAACAGTCGTTTCAGTAGCCTACACTATCGCGCCATGCCCGCGAGCGCCTCGCCTCGGCGCGATGAACTCCTCGAGCTGGCCTACCGGTATGCGCTCGATCACGGGGTGGCGGATCTGTCGCTGCGCCCACTCGCCGCGGCCGTGGGGTCGAGCCCGCGCGTGCTGCTGTTCCTGTTCGGGAGCAAGGCCGGGTTGGTGCAAGCGGTGCTCGCCCGCGCCCGGCAAGACGAGCTGGACCTACTGGAACGCGCCCGGAGATCGGCGGCCGACCCGCCCGACAACGGTGATCCGCTCGCCGTCACGGCCGAGGTGTGGGCCTGGTTGGCGGCCGAGGAGCATCGTTCCCTGCTCAAGCTGTGGGTCGAGGGCTATGCCCGCTCGCTGATCGAGCCGGACGGACCCTGGGGCGGCTTCGCAGCCGCCACGGTGGCGGACTGGCTCGGCGTCCTCGGCGAGGCCACCCCGGACACCGTCCTGCGCACACTGCTGCTCGCCGTGTTGCGCGGCGCCATGCTCGACCTGCTCGCCACGGGGGACGTCGAGCGGGTAAGCGGAGCGGTGAGCCGGCAGCTCGAGCTGTTGCGCTCAGTCCGCTGACGGTGTCTCTCGGGCCGGCGCTCGCGCACCCCACTCGAATTGCACTAGTCTGGTTGGGTATCGTCTGCAGCGCACAGCACTTGGAAAAGACTCAGGAGGCCACACATGGCATTACAGCTGGGCGATACGGCGCCGGACTTCCAGGCCGACTCGACCGAGGGACCGATCTCCTTCCACGATTGGATCGGCGACTCGTGGGCGGTCCTGTTCTCACACCCGAAGGATTTCACGCCGGTTTGCACGACGGAGCTCGGTTACATGGCGAGCATCAAGCCCGAGTTCGACCGGCGCGGGGTGAAGATCATCGGGCTGTCCGTCGATCCGTCTACCGAGCACGAGCGCTGGGCGAAGGACATCGAGGAGACGCAGGGCACGGCGCCCAACTATCCGATCATCGGCGACAGCGACTTCCAGGTCTCGAAGCTTTACGGGATGCTGGCGGCCGACGTTTCGGGCGACCCCAAGAGCCGGACCCCCGCCGACAATCAGACCGTGCGCAACGTCTTCGTGATCGGACCCGACAAGAAGATCAAGCTGATCCTGGTCTACCCGATGACCACCGGGCGCAATTTCGACGAGGTCCTGCGGGTGATCGACTCGCTCCAGCTGACCGCCAACCACAAGGTGTCCACGCCGGCCCAGTGGCAGCCGGGCGACGACGTGATCATCGCCGGGTCGGTCTCCAACGACCAAGCCAAGGAGATCTTCGGGGAGTGGAAGGAGCCCAAGCCCTACATCCGGATCGTGCCTCAGCCACGCGAACCCGTGGGGTCCTGACCGCAAGACCGCCGCGGCGTCCGCGATCATTCGGGGGCGCTTGATGTTTCTAAAGCAGTACTACCTCGTCTGTCTGGCCCACGCCTCGTATCTGATTGCCGACGAGGCGTCCGGCCAGGCCGCCGTGGTCGATCCCCAGCGGGATGTCGACCAGTACATCCGGGATGCCGCCGCGGTGGGGTGCCGGGTCTCCCACGTGTTCCTGACCCACCTCCACGCCGATTTCGTCGCGGGGCACCTGGAGCTGCGGGAGCGGACCGGCGCCGTGATCCACCTGGGGGCGCGGGCGGAGGCGGAGTATCCGTTCATAGCCATGGATGACGGCGATGGGGTGACGCTCGGCGACGTGCGGTTGACCGTGCTCGAGACTCCGGGTCACTCGCCCGAGTCGATCTCGATCCTCGTCTTTGCACCGGCCGAGAACGGTGGAGAGCCGTACGCGGTGCTGACCGGGGACACGCTGTTCATCGGCGACGTGGGCCGCCCCGACCTCCGCGGGTCGTCCGGGTGGGGTGCCGAGGAGCTCGGCGGCATGCTCTACGACTCGCTGCACGACAAGCTCGCGCGCCTGCCCGACGCGACGCTCGTCTACCCCGCCCACGGCGCCGGATCGCTGTGCGGCAAGAGTCTCTCGAGCGAGACCGTGTCGACGATCGGGGTCCAGCGCGTCGCCAACTACGCGCTCGCGCCCATGAGCCGCGAACGCTTCATCGAGACGGTTACCGCCGACCTGCCCGACGCGCCGGCCTACTTCACCTACGACGCGGCGCTGAACGCCCGCGAGCGCCCGACACTCGAGCAGGCGCTCGCGCGCGAGCTGCGGCCGTTGTCGCTGGCGCAGGTCCTCGAGCTGGCCGCGGATGGCGCTCAGCTGCTCGACACGCGCGAGCCGGCCTGGTTCGAGGAGGGGCATCTGAAGGGGAGCGTCAACGTCGGCCTGAGCGGCAGCTACGCCACGTGGTGCGGCACCGTGCTCGAGCCCGAGCGGCCGATCGTGCTGATCGCGGAGCCCGGACGCGAGGCCGAGGGGGCGATGCGCCTGGGGCGGATCGCGTTCGACACCGTCGCCGGATACTTCGCCGGCGGGATGCAGGTGCTGTCCGACCGTCCGGAACTGATCGAGCGGATCGAGCGGATCACGGCTCGTGATCTCGCCGAGCGGCTGGCCAGCGCGCGGCCACCGCTGCTGATCGATGTCCGCGCCCCCGGCGAATGGCGCGAGCAGCGGATCGACGCCGCGGTGAACATCCCGCTTTCGCGCTTTGCCGAGCGGATGACCACGTTGCCCCGTGACGAGTCACTCGTCGTGCACTGCGCCACCGGCTATCGCTCCGCGATCGCCGCGAGCCTCCTGCAACGGGACGGGTTCGGTGAGCTGGCCGACCTGATCGGCGGAATCGGGGCGTGGCCGACCGATTAGTTTTGGCGGTGGGTCTGGTCTCGTGGGCCATGAGCGCCAACCCACAGGAGGATCCAGCATGAGTGCCACTGCAACCGGGATTCGGCAGATCGGTCTGGTCTGCATCGCAACGCCTGAGCAGGACCGGGCGATCGAGTTCTATGAGTCGCTCGGGTTCGAGAAGCGGACCGACACGCCCTTTGGCGGCGGGTACCGGTGGATCGAGGTGTACCTGCCCGAGGGAAGCACGGGCATCGCGCTCGCGCCCCCAAGGCCCGGGACCGAGGTCACCCCGGTCGAGACCGGCATCACGCTGTACACCGGCGATGTCGACGCGACCCACGCCGAGCTGAAGTCCCGCGGAATCGACGTCGACGCCGAGGTGTCGCGCATGGGCGATCCCGTCCCGCCGATGTTCTGGCTGCGGGATCCGACCGGCAATTCGTTGATGGTGGTCGAGCAGCGCTGACGATGACTCCCCCGGATCGCGACTTCGCGGATCTCATCGAGCAGCACCGGGCCGAGCTCCACGCGCACTGCTACCGGATGCTCGGCTCGGTGCACGATGCCGATGACGCGTTGCAGGAGACGCTGCTGCGCGCGTGGCGCGGTGCGGCTGGCCTGCGCGACGCCAGGGCCGCCCGGTCTTGGCTGTACTCGATCGCCACGAACGTTTGCTTGACCGAGCTCGAGCGCCGGCGCCGGCGCGTGCTGCCGCACGACTTCGGCCCGGCGTCCGACGGCGAGACCCCGCCCGGGATTCCGGCGGCCGAGTCCACCTGGATCGAGCCCTACCCCGACGAGTCGATCGGGCTTCCCGGTGGGCGCGCGGCGCCCGAGGCCACCTACGAGCAACGGGAGAGCGTGGAGCTCGCGTTCGTCGCGGCGCTACAGCACCTGGGTGCCAACCAGCGAGCCGTCCTGCTCCTTCGCGAAGTCCTCGGCTTCAGCGCGCAGGAGTCGGCGACCATGCTCGAGACGACCGTCGCCTCCGTGAACAGCGCGCTCCAGCGTGCGCGAGCCGCGACCGCAGAGCGCGTGCCCGAGCGAACCCAACAGGCGACGCTCCGCTCCCTCGGCGATCACGGGCTGCGCGACCTGGTCGACCGGTATCTCAGGGCCTGGGAGCGCTGCGACGTCGACGGCTTCGCCTCGTTGCTGGTCGAGGACGCGTCGTTTGCCATGCCCCCGCTGAGCACGTGGTACACGCCGCGCGACGAGATCGTGACCTGGGCCCGCGAGTCCGCGATGTCGGGGGCGTGGCGGTGGCAGGCGCTGGTCACACGCGCCAATGCCCAGCCGGCGCTGGCGTTCTACGCCTGGGACGAGCCCGCGGCCGCGTACCTGCCGTTCGCGCTGTGCGTGCTGACCCTCCGCGACAGGCTGGTATCGGACGTGACCGCCTTCATCGTCCGGTCGATCGAGGAACCAGATCCGGAGGTGTACACACGCTTCCCGGACCAGCCGATGGACGCACGGCGCCTCGCGGGCGCGTTCGAGCGGTTCGGGCTGCCCGACCGTCTGGGGTGAGAGTCGCCCTACGACGACCCGGTTACTAGTCGGAATCTGGGAGCAGGTCACAGAACACGAAGCCGTCCCTCTGCACGACATCCCCGTGCCTGCAGGAGATCGGGTGGGTGAAGATCGGGCCGCTGTAAACGAACGTGTGGAACTCGCCGTTCTCGCCACACGGATCGACGTCCGGCGGGAGGTCGTCGAGCAGTTGCTGGTCAAACGCCCGCCCCGCGAACGAAGCGTCGAGCCGGGAGGGGTCGACGCAGACGAGAAAGGCCTGGAAGCCGTGCTCGATGAACTCCTCGGCCAGGAGCTTGGTGTCGCGGCCCCAGAGCGGAAAGACCGCCTCCTTTCCGACCCGGCCGAGCCGCTCCTCGCGGTAGGCGCGGATGTCGGATAGGAAGAGATCACCGAACGCGATCGCGGGCGCCTCGCTCAGAGGTGACCGCGCGAGCGCCTGGCCCATGCGTTGCTCGTAGAGCTCGTTGGAGCAGCCGGCGGGGATCTCGATCTCGACCAGCGGGAGTCCGGCGGCGCCGGCCTGCGCGACGAGCAGTTCGCGCCGAACGCCATGCATCGAGATGCGCTCGTATTCGGTGGTTACCGTGGTGATCAGGGCGCCGACGTCGGGGCCCGGCGCGGTGCGCAGGGCGCCAAGGGCGAGCGCCGAATCCTTGCCGCCGCTCCACGACAGGGCGATCTCGACCGCGGACACGCCCTGAAACTACACGCCGGCGTGAGCCGGCACCGGCTCGGCTGTACTCACCCGCACCGGCGACCGGAAGGGCGCGAGCGCCGGAGCCGCGAGGATCGCGACCAGCGCAGCGGGCATGTACCAATCGACGTACAGGTAGGACCAAGAGCGCATGGTCAGCTCGAGGCCGATGACGACGAGGCCGGCGAGCGCACTCACCTGGTAGAGCTCGCGGCGGCGGGGCCACACGAGCATGGCAGCGGCGATCGCGATCACGCCGCCCTCGAGGACCATCCGAAGGGGCTCGAGTTGCGGCAGCTGATCCCAGATCCCCATGAACGAGTGGCGGCTGAGCTGAAAGGCGATGGTGTGTGCCCAGAACAGCGAGAAGCCCTGCGGTGGCAGGAAGGCCCAGATGATGATGCTGGTGGTGGCGCTCAGCGCCGCCGCGAACAGGATCAGCGACCTGGGCCGGCGCGTGCCGTCGGTGGAAAAGCAGAAGAGTCCAGCGAGGGCCAGCGGCGCGAACTTCGCGGCCACGGCCCAGCCGAGCAGCGTGCCCCGGATAAGCGGCGAGGTGGCGGCCAGCAGCACGGCCACGAGCAGCAGCGCGATCAGTCCGTCGTTGGTCGAAGCGGCGAGGGGCTGGAGCGTCCACGGGTTGGCGGTCCACCCGAGTGCCAGTACCAGACCGAGGCGCGTGCCGCCCTGGCCGCGTTTCAGCTGTCGGCCGAGCAGGATGAGTCCGCCGACGGTGAGCGCGTCGAAGGTGATGGCGGCGGCGTGCGCGGCCGGGAGCCAGTTCCAGACCCAGTTCGCATCCGGGAACAGCATCTCGAACGGCAGGTAGGAGAGATACATGGCCGGCCCATAGGTGTCGAGGTGCGCGTTGCCCGGCCAGTACAGCGGCCAGCCGTGATGGATGCCGTTGGCGCCGAGCACCGAGGCGAAGGCGACGTCGCTCGTGTCGCCGAGCAGCAGGTTGTAGAGGACGCGGGCCAACAGGAGCGCGCCCAAGGCGATCCAGAGCGTCCGCGGGCTCCCCCAGGCGGCGGGTTCGCGCCTCACTCCGCCGACCTGCACGCGGCGCACGCCCACCCAGGCCAGGCGGCCCGCCACGTAGAGCAAGGGCGGGTACTGGAGTGGCACCGAGATGAGCACGAGCCCCCGGTCGTAGAACGCCATCGAGATCCCGAGCGATAGCAGCGCGAGTAGGTCGACGTTGCGGGCGGTGAAGAACCGCCGTGTGTCCCACATCAGCACGAGCAGCACCGCGCCGAGCAACGCGCTGACGAGCTCGTCGCGAACCCGCCAGGTGGGATTCTGGACGCCAGTCTCCCAGGGGATGGGCCACGCCTGCGAGCTGGTCTCGAGCACGATCCCCGACCGGTCGGCGATCAACACGACGTGACCGCTCTGGCCGAACAGCGTCCGCTGCTGGCTTCTCGACGGAAAGTAGGTCACCTCCCACACGCCGAGCATGCGTTGCCCGGCGATTCCCGGGAACACGGTGACCGGCATGTGCGGATAGCGGGCGCGCAGCCTGCGGACGGCCGGCTGCCGGTCCGCGATCGCAACCGCTTCACCGGCGGTGCGCCAGAAATCCGCCGGACGCGATGACAGGGGCACGGTTGCGTGTGCGTTATCGCGACGCTGGGGTGGCGCGCGGAATACGAGCCAGCCGTGAGCCATCGCGGCGATCGAGCTCAGCAGCGCTGCCAGCAGTGCCGCGAGCAGCCAGGTTCGTGAGTGTCGCATCCCGCTCAAATGAGTTATCGGCGGACGCTGCCCTGATCTGTAAATGACCGCTCACAAATGCCCACGGTTGCGTTTTAGACGGGCCGGTACCCTGGGTTCATGAACAGCGGAATCGCGCTCGAGGCGCTGGCCGTTGCCGTCTCGGCGGGAGTTCCGGTCCTGTTGTGGGGGAGCCCCGGGACCGGGAAGACGTCGGCCGTGCTGGCTTTGGGCGAGGCACTGGAATGGCCCGTCGAGACTGTCATCGGTTCGATCCGGGAGCCGAGCGATTTCGCGGGGCTGCCGGTCGTGATCGACGGATCGGTGCGACTCTCCCCGCCGGCTTGGGCGACGCGGCTGTCCGCCTCGGGCGTGGGGCTTCTGTTCCTGGATGAGCTGACGACGGCGCCGCCGGCGGTGCAGGCGGCGATGCTTCGGGTGGTGCTTGAGCGGGTCGTCGGCGACACGAGGCTGCCCCCGGGCGTGCGCGTTGTGGCCGCCGCGAATCCGCCGGATGAGGCTGCTGACGGCTGGGAGCTCGCCGCCCCGCTCGCCAACCGGCTCGTCCACTTGGACTGGCCCGTCGACGGAAAGCACATCGCAAAGGGACTGGCGGTCGGCTTCCCGCGCCCGGTGCTGGCCGGGATCGAGAACCCGCCGACCCAGGCGCAGGCGATGGCGGCTCGGTCGGCGGTCGGCGCCTTCCTGGAGGTTCGACCTCCGCTGGCCTTGCAGCTGCCGCGATCGGCAGCGGCCGCTGGCCGCGGCTGGCCTAGTCCGCGTAGCTGGGAGGCGGTGGCCAGGTTGCTCGCGGCGTGCGAGGCGGCACACGCCTCCGAGGCGGCGCGTGCGGCCCTGGTCGAAGGGGCAGTGGGGGATGGTGCCGCGCTCGAGTTTCTGGCCTGGCTCGAGCATCTGGACCTGCCCGATCCGGAGGCGGTCCTGGCCGATCCCGACAGCTTCGTGTTGCCCGAGCGCAGCGACCGGGCGTTCGCCGTGCTCACCGCGGTGGCATCGGTCGCGGTCGTCGATGGAACCGCCGAGCGCTGGGAGCAGGCGTGGCGGGTGCTTGCCCGGGCCGCCGATGCGGCGCCGGATGTGGCGACGCTCGTGGCCCGCACGCTGGCCGCGAACCGCCCGGAGGGAGCCGAGGTGCCGGAGGCCCTGCTCGAGCTCGCACCGGTTCTCCGAGCGGCGGGATTGCTGTGAGTCCCGGTGATGGCCGGTGAGATTCCTCCGGATTGACGAACTGAGCCATGAGTTACGCCGGCAGTGGGCGGCCGGGCGGGTTTGGGCCGCGCACGAGGCGCCGTATCTCGCCACCGCGTTGCTCGCCCTCCAGGCCGTGGTAATTCAGCGCGAGGCCAACGATCGGGCGATTGATCTGCGCGCGTTTCCGGCCGATCGCGACTGGCACGTCTACCTCGATCCCGAGGTGCTTGCCGAGACCCCTGTTGGCGAGCTCGGGTTCTGGCTCCTACACCAGGTCAGCCACTTGCTTCGGGAGCATGCCGCCCGGTATCCCGGTGCGCCTTCGCCGGCATCGTCGGGCACCGGTCCGCTGGGCGCGCGGACGACGGATCAGAACCGTTGGAACGTGGCCGGCGATGCCGAGATCAACGACGATCTACACACCGCGCGGCTCCAGCTCCCCGACTGTGCGATCCACCCGGAGTTACTTGGCTTGCCCGAGGCTTGGACGGCCGAGCAGTACTGGGACGCACTCATCCCAGACGGCGAGGAGGTCGAAGCCGACCACGAATCGACGCCGGCCGCTACGTGTGACTGTGGGAGCGGGTGTGACGGCCAGCCGCGGGGTTGGGATTGCGCGCAGCCCGGCCTGAGTCCGATCGACGTGCGCATGGTCGCGAGGAACACGGCACGGCGGATCCGGGAGCACACACAGGAGCGGGGAGACACCCCGGAGGGGTGGCAGCGGTGGGCGAACGACGTCCTCGAGCCGAGCGTCAACTGGCGCCGACAGCTCGCCGCCCATGTCCGACGCGGTGCCGCCGACGTCGCCGGCCGCGTCGACTTCACTTACCGCAGGCCATCGCGGCGGGCCAGCGCGATCCCGGACGTGGTGATGCCGAGCCTGCGCCAGCCGCTGCCTCAGGTGGCGCTGGTGATCGACACCTCGGGCAGCATGAGCGACGCGATGCTGGGCCAAGCTCTGGGCGAGGTCGCTGGTGTGCTTCGCAGTCTGGGCGTGGCACGACGCAACCTACGGGTCATCGCGTGCGACGCCCATGCCTACCGGGCGCAGCAGGTACGTGACCTCGGCGCGATCCGCCTCGAGGGTGGGGGCGGCACCGACATGGGCGCGGGACTTGACGCCGCCGCGGCGCTTCGCCCTCGACCCGATCTGATCATCGTGATCACCGACGGCTTCACCCCCTGGCGCAGCGCCCCGCCTCGCGGGATCCGTGTCGTCGTCGGTCTGATGGACCGGGGTGGAAGGACGCCCGACTGGGCAGAAACCGTGCTCGTCGGCGACATGGCGGGGGCAACCCGATGACGAGCCCGGTGCCTGGACGGCCCGATCCCGGCCATGACCGCCGCTTCGACGCCGAGCGCTGGCGAGAGCTCGGCTTCTCCAGGGAAAGCGGCCTGGCCTGGTGGAAGCATCGGATCGAGCCGGGGGACGCGCTGCGCTGGCAGCGCGCCGAGGTCGCCGAGCCGATCGACGCGGTTCGCTGGAAGATCGCCGGCATCGGCCCGGACACTGTGCGCGAATGGGTCTACGCCAAGATCGACGCGCGAGAGGCGGTTGCCTGGACCGAGCTCGGTTTCAATATCGCCGAGGCGCGCAAGCAGAAGCGTGCCGGTCGGACAGCCGTCCAGGCCTACGGCCACGCCCACCGCGTGAACGCGGCCCTGCCCTACCCGCCAGCCCGGCCGGCCCCGCGCGCTGGTCTGACGCGCGTGGGCGTCGGCCATCGCGGCTTCATGGAGGCGGTTCGTGGTCGCGACCCGCGAGTGATGCATTCCTACATGCAGCGCCAGTGGTTCGACGACGAGGCGATCGCCTGGGCAAGGCACGGCATTGAGGCCACCGACGCGCTCGCCTGGAAGGAGCTCGGGCTCACACCGGTGGAGGCCGAGCGATACCGAACGCGTGAGATGAGTCCGATGCAAACCGCCAAGGCATGGTGGCGGGCCGGCATCCCGTTTGACGAAGTAGCCGACTGGATCGGCGCTGGGCTGAGCCCCGAGGAGGCGGTGCAGCAGCGGGCCAACGGCGTCACCGCGGATCGAGCCGCAGTGCTCCGCAGCCTCCGGAAAGACAAATGAGCGCACCGGGTGCTGCCGGCACTCGGGCCTGCTGAGCTACTACTGGGTTACGGCGCGGTCCAGGCGGGGGAGGCACCGCGCTGGCCGATCAGCGCGAAATAGAGCACCGAGGCCGCGAGAGCGGTAGCCGGAGCGAGCGCCGCATTCACCGCCCACTGAACCACCGCCTGCCCGACCGATCCAAGCGATGAGGCGGCCAGGCCGGCGGCGAGGCTGATGACCGCGACGGCAAGGAACACCAGCACGATGACGCCGAACACGTTCCATCCGTTGCCGCGGACGAGCTCCCGGCTGCGCCCGAAGGCGCGGAAAATCCCGGGCCGCTCGAGGACGGTCACCGGCGCCACCACCGACCAGATGACGAGCAGGATGAGCCCGGGGATGATCAGGAGGACGAAACCGATCCCGACCCCGATCCCGAACAGGATCGATACCGCGGCCAGCTGCCACACCACCGGCTCAACGCTGCGTACGAGATCCCGGACCGAGTGATCGCGCCGTCCGTCCTGGATGTCCTGAACCAGCTTCACCACCATCCCCTGATAGAGGATGCTGAGGGCCCAGAACAGGATCGCGAGCGCGAAGCTGACCGCGCTGCCGAGCACCAGGTAGATGACGAACTGGATGGCATAGAGCGCGACCGCGGTGCTGACCAAGACAGAGAACTGATCGCGGTAGATCGCCCAGATCCTGGAGACGACGGCCCCAGGGCTGACGGGTTGCACGCTCACGCCCGGAAGTGTCCCGCCGCGGCCCGCCGGTGGCAAGTCATGCAAAGAGTCGGCCGAACCCTCCCGTCGAGGAGAGCCGACTTGCTCGCCGCTCAGCCGCACCATCCCCTTGGGCTTGCCGTGCGCGTCGAAGCGCAGTCGGGTTCCCGGCCCACGCGGCTCGAGGGTGATTCGCGCATCGATCGGTAATGCTCCCTCGACGAGGGTGAGCGCGAGCACGCGGTCTGCTTCGAACTCGCTCACCTCCACGCTCGAGGACGGTGAGTACGACGGCCCGGCGCGGCAGCAGGACCTTCTCGCGGAACGCGTCGATCACTCTGGATGGCGGTCCTGCTCGGCGATCAGTCCGCCGATCAGCCGGACATATCCCGGCCCGTCGGCGGGTAGTCCCCGCTGGATGGCAAGCTGAAGCTCGGCGCGCGTGTCGCCGATGTCGGGCACGTCCAGTCCGGCAGTTGTCGCGAGATCAGGTCGGCGACGAGCGCCGCCTTGTTGTCAAAGCGGCGGTAGATCGCCGGCTTACCGACGCCGGCCATCCTGGCTATCTATTCGAGGCTTAACCGGGCGAATCCGCGCTCGACGAGCAGGGCAGGAGCGGCATTTGCGATCGCGTTGTCGACGCTCGGGTCTCGAGTTCTGACCGTGCCGTATAACGTAACGCTGGCGTTCCGCTTTCGCCAGGGCGGCGGTTGACAATATGTCTGCTACCGACATATCCTGCCGGGGGTGGGACGACGGTGAACGCCAGGTTGAAGGCTGTCGCGAGGATCCGGACGACGTGATCCGCGAGCGAGTCGGGCGGCTGGTGCTGCGCTGCTTCCCACGCCAGGCGCGCGCGCAGCGGGGCGGGGAGATGCTCGACACGATGCTTGAGGCGAGCTGCGGATCGACCCGTGCGTTCGTGTTTGAGGCGGCGTCGCTCGGGTTCGCGGGGCTGCGCGAGCGCGCGAGGGCGGGTGCGCCCGTGAGCACAGGGAGTCTGGTTGCCGAGGGTTTCCAGAGGGCCGCCGTGATCTGGGTGGCCCTCGTCCTGGCCGTGCTGCTTCGCCCCCGGCTCCAGACGCACTGGCGCTTCTCCCTCGAGGCGTACTGGCGTCCACCGCACGCGCTGGAACTGCTGATCGCCGTGGTCCTCGTGTGCTGGGTGCTGGGGTCCAGGAGGGCGGCGGGAGTGTGCGGAATCGTCATGCTCAGCTGTGGCGTCGAACGGTGGCTCGGCCCGCTCGACGGTCCCGGTTCCCCGCTCTGGTGCGTATTTGCTTGGTACGCGATGCCTTTCGCCGGTTTCGTGCTGATGGTCGTCCGGCGCTCGCCGCCCTCGCGGGCCTTGCGGCGGCGGTCGTGGATGCTCCCGCTGAGCGCGATTGCGCTCCTGGTCGTGCCCATCGACGCGTTCGGGATCCTGCCCGGTGTGCTCATTGGGCTGAGCGCGCTGACGATCGCCGGCCTGTTGCGGATCGTCTTCGATCCGTGCCTGTGGATCGCAACGGCGCTTGTCTGGACAGGGACCGGCGTCTACCTGACCGCTATGTCGGCCGCCCAAGCGCTCGATCAGGCCGAGCTGACCTACGTCGCGATTCTTTTGACCGGTGCCGCGCCCGCCGCGATCGCGCTTACGCACGCGCAGGTTCAGCGTCGCCGCGCGTGAGACGGCACGCATCCTGTCCGGTTTGACCGTCCTGCGCGCAAGCGCGAGCGGCGGGGGGCCGATAGTACGGTCGGACCGCGATGGGTACGAGCTTCATCAGCATCAAGGACGTGGCCGTCGCCCAGTTCGAATTCCGGGATGAGGACTGGGCCGATCGCTCTCGCTCGGCGCGTGAGCTGGCGTTCAGCATCAATGGTTACGAAGTGTCGCCGCGACCGCGCGGGTACGCGTGCCACCGGTCCCAGTGGGTGTGGGTCGAGGCCGACCCAGCCGGGCGGAGGGTGTCGTGGAGCGACTTCCGGCTGCTCGTTCCGACCGATTCGCTCACGCCGATCACGCTCCACGTCGCCAGCGCGGCCGCCTGAGCGTGCCAGACGCTCGATAGCCTGAGCTGGGTGACGAGCTCATCCGATAATGCGCCGCCCGCCGCGGGTCCGTACCTGCAGACCGTCTCAGGACGGTGGGTGAACCCCTTCGACCCAGACCCCGCACAGCTGGACGCGGGCGACATCGCGCGTGCGCTCGCCAACCAGTGCCGGTTCGGCGGGCACAGTCGCGTGTTCTATTCGGTCGCCCAGCATTGCGTAATCGTGTCGCGTGTCGTGGAGGAGCGCGGGGGCGACGCCGAGGACGTGTTCGCCGCGCTCATGCACGACGCCGGCGAGGCCTACCTCGGCGACATGCCGCATCCCCTCAAGCACCGCAGCGCCCTCGGGGCAGCGTTTCGAGACGCAGAGGCACGGCTCGAGGATGCGATCCGTGATCGGTTCAAGATCAAGCCGAACGTCCCCGAAGTCAAGGCCGTTGACCGCGCGCTGCTGGCGACTGAGCGGCGCGCCTTCAGTGCCGAGATCTGGCACTGGCCCGAACTCCAAGACGTCGAGCCCCTTGAACTGGAGCTCACCGCATGGTCACCGGACGAGGCCGCCGACGCATTCGCCAGTCGCTACGCCGAGCTCGAAGCCAGGCGTTGAAGCGCTCACCGGATCACCGGTCGATGACGACCGGTCCTCTCATTCCGGCAGGAGCTTCCGACCTGAGAGGTCGGCGTAGCGAGCGCCTCGCGCTGGACGCGTTCCTCGATGCGGTCCGTGCCGGCGAGAGCCGCGGCTTGGTGATCCGCGGGGAGCCGGGGATGGGGAAGACCGCGCTGTTGGACTATGTCGCCGATCAGACGTCGGCCTTCATCGTCGTCCGCGGTGGTGGCGTCGAGTCCGAGATGGAGCTCGCCTTCGCGGTGCTACATCAGCTCCTGGCGCCGATGCTCGATCGCCTCGACCGTCTGCCGGTCCCTCAGGCTGACGCGCTGCGGACCGCCTTCGGGCTCACCGCGGCTCCGGCCCCGGATCGCTTTCTGGTCGGTCTGGCCGTGTTGGGTCTGCTCTCCGAGATGGCCGTGGAGCGGCCGCTCGTCTGCCTCGTGGACGGCGTGCAATGGCTCGATCGCGCTTCGATGCAGGCGCTCGCGTTCGTCGCGCGCCGGCTGAGCATGGAGTCGGTCGGGCTGGTCTTTGCCGCGCGTGTGGTCGACGAGGACCTCGTGGGAGTCCCTGAGCTCGTACTGGCGGGCCTCGAGGAGGCCGATGCCCACGCGCTCCTTGACTCGGTGCTCGCGGGACCCCTCGATGCGCGCGTCCGGGACCGGATCGTGAGCGAGACCCGCGGTAACCCGCTCGCCCTCCTCGAGCTACCGCGTGGAGCCACGCCCGATGAGCTGGCGGGCGGTTTTGGACTGCCCGGCGCGGTGTCGCTTTCGGGGGCGATCGAGGAGCGCTTCCAGCGGCGACTGGAGGCTTTGCCCCCCGAGACTCGTCGGCTGTTGCTGCTCGCAGCCGCGGATCCGGTGGGCGACCCGGGGCTGGTATGGAGTGCCGCCGAGCGGCTGCGGATCCCGGGTTCGGCGGTCACCCCGGCACTCGAGAGTGGCCTGGTCGAGTTCGGCACACGAGTGCGATTTCGTCATCCGCTGGCACGCTCGGCGGTCTATCAGGCGGCCTCGCTTCCCGAGCGCCAGGACGTGCACCGCGCACTCGCGCTCGCCACCGCTCCCGAGCTGGATCCCGACCGCCGCGCCTGGCACCTGGCGCAAGCCACCCCCGGAACCGATGAGGAGGTGGCCTCGGCGCTCGAGCAGTCGGCCGGGCGGGCCCAGGCCCGTGGAGGGTTGGCGGCGGCAGCCGCCTTCCTGGAGCGAGCGGCGACCTTGACGCCCGAGCCGGCGCACCGGGTGCGGCGCCTCCTGGCGGCTGCGCAGGCCAAGCGCGATGCGGGCGCGCTCGACCCGGCGCTGGCACTGCTCGCCCTGGTCGAGGCCGGCCCGCTGGACGGGTGTCGGGGCGCCGAGGCTGACCGTCTGCGTGGACAGATCGCGTTTGACCAGCGACGAGGCGCGGAGGCGGTTCCAATGCTCCTGACAGCGGCGACGCGGCTTGAGCCGATCGACGGTGATCTGGTTGCGGCGTGAGCGCCGGCGCGTCGACGCCAGGGAGCAGCTGCGCGCGGCCCACGAGATGTTCGAGGCGATGGGACTCGATGGGTTCGCCGAACGCGCGCGTCGCGAGCTGCTGGCCACGGGGGAGACCGCCCGCAAGCGCACGATCGAGACCCGCGACGACCTGACGCCCCAAGAAACCTTGATCGCGCGGATGGCTCGCGACGGCCTCTCGAACCCCGAGATCGCCACCCGCCTGTTCATCAGTCCGCGGACCGTGAAGTACCACCTGCGCAAGGTGTTCACGAAGCTCGACATCAGCTCCCGCGTCGAGCTCGCGGCCGCTCTTCCACGCGTCGAGGAAGGGGTCACGTCGTCTTGATCAGGCCCCCGTCGATTACGTAGTTGACGCCGGTCACGTTCGCCGTGCGATCGGACGCGAGCATCGTGACCAGCGTCGCGACCTCCTGGGGCGTCGTGAACCGTCCGGTCGCGATGGCGGCCGCCGCGCTCGCGCGGATCGCGTCGGCGTCGACCCCGGTCGCGTCGGCGAAAATCGCGGCGACGCCATGTTCGCCCAGCCACAGATCGGTGCTGACCTGACCCGGCGAGACGCAGTTCACGCGGATCCCCCTGGGTCCGAACTCCTGCGACAGCGACTTGCTGAGGTTAACCACCGCGGCCTTGGCCACGCCATAATCGACGGTAGCGGCGTCCGGCTGAAAGAACGAGTTGACCGACGCCACGTTCACGATCGATCCGGAGCCCTGCTCGAGCATCGGACCGAGCGCGGCCCGAGTCGTACGGAGCCCGGTGAAGAAGTTCATCCTGAGCGCCCACTCGAACTCCTCGTCCGCGGTGGCCAAGAACCCGTCCACCCTGATCCGGACAGCTCCGACGTTGTTGACCAGGACATCGAGTCGGCCATGCTCGTCGATCGCCGTCTGCACGAGCTGGGCCGGGCCTTCCTGGGTCAGGAGGTCCAGAGCGACCGGCGTGACGCGGTCTAGGCTGTCCAGGTTCTCCGTTGACAGCGACCCGGCGACGACACGAGCGCCTTCGGCAATGAGTGCCTGGGTGATCGCGAGCCCGATGCCCTTGTTCGCGCCGGTGACCACCGCGACCTTGTCGGTGAGATGAAGGTCCATGTGCGCGTGCCCCTACGTGGCCGTCTCGGTCGCTATCACCGGCGCGTCCAGGACGCCGTCTAGCCAGCTGTCGACCGCGGCAGCGACGTCCTCCCAGTCGGCGGCGACCATGTGAAAGTGCGGGCGACCCTCGAACTCGAGGTAGTCGGTCTTCGCCGGCGAGCGCTCGTAGTGCTTGTACTGCGCCTTCGACAGCGACGCCGGGACCGTGTGGTCCTGCGCCGCGCCGACGATCAGCAGCGGCGCCCGATCCGCGTTTTTGAAATGGACCTCGGTCGGCGGGTGCAGATGGAAGTTCGCGAACCCGGCCTCGTAGAAGATCTGGCCGGTCTCCGGCACGGCGTAACGGTCGTAGGCCGCAGCCGCGTCCTCTGAGGAGAACGTGTTCACGAAGGCATACGTGAACTCCTCGAGCGTGAGCGTCACCACGCCGTGCCACTTCGACGGGTGCGCCAGCGCGGGCGCGCCCGACTTCAGGGTCGAGAACGGCAGCACGAGGATTCCTTTGGGCGGCGCCGGGCTCATCGCCACCCCGCCGCGTCCCAGACCACGGTCCAGAAGCAACTCGACGACCAAGCCCCCGTACGAGTGCCCGATCAGCACCGGCGGCTCCTCGGCGCCTTCGATGATCCGCGCGTAGTGGTCGACGATCTCCTGCACGCCGAGCCCCGCGGAGGCGTCGGCGGTGCCGCGCATCTCCTCGACGTCGCCCTGCTTACGCGGCCATTCGGGCGCTGAGACGTCGAAGCCGCGGTTGGTGAAGTAGTCCGCATAGTTCTCCCAACTCAACGCCGAGAGCCAGGCGCCGTGAATCAGGATGAGCGGAATGTGTCCGTTCTCGATGCGGCTCGCTTCCATCCGGTTCCCTCCTGCTGTCGTTGACGGTGGCGAGCCTACGCCCGGGTGCACCGGCGACAAAGTCCGATCGGCGCACCATCCAGACCGGCTGGGACTCAATCCTCGGGCAGCTCAGTTCGCGCCGGACGTTGGGTCAACCAGCCCTCTGAATCCCGGATCCGGAGGGCCGTCTGCACGAGGCCGCTCGCTTCCTCGGTGGGCGGCCAGCGCGAAACGAGGTCCGTCGGAAAGGTCAGTGGCGGGTCGAACGGGACGGCGACGAGACCGCCGCCCGGCTCTGCCACCCAGTCGGCCACCATCACCGCCACCGCCTCGCCGTTTGCGACCGGTGGCAAGCGTCGATCCCAAGGCGCACTGGCGATCGACATCGTGTTCTCAAGCTCGAATCCGTGCGTGCGCACCACGCTGCGCAACCACGCGTTGAACATCAGGCCCGAAGGCTCGCGAGGCAACAGCACCGTCTCGGCTACGAACTCGCCGATCGGAATCGCCGGCTCCGCCGCGTATCGGTGCAACCGTGGCAGCGCCGCCAGCAGCGGTTCGTCCTTCAGCGCGTCGACCCTGATGGCGTAGCGGCGAGCAGCCGCGGGAGACTCCATCACCACGGCCGCCGCCAGTTCATGGGCACCCACGCGCCGGAGCGAGTCCGGGGTCACCTCCTGCACGAGCCGTGGCCTGCACTCCGGACGCTCAGCCCGCAGAGCCGCGACGATGCGCCCGGCGACTGCCGCGCTGAACGGACCGTGGCCAAGCCGGAGCACGCCGTCGCCTGACCGGCTCAAACGCCGGGCGTCCGCGACGGCTCCGTCAATCTCGGCCAACGCTCTGCGGGTCCGGTCGAGCAGCAGCGACCCGGCGCGCGTCAACTCCACCCGGCGAGTCGTGCGCACGAACAACACCACCCCGAGCTCGCGCTCGAGCTCGCGAATCGCCCGCGACAAGGGCGACTGCGACATATGCAAGCGGTCCGCCGCCCGCCCGAAATGCAGCTCCTCAGCAACCGCTACGAAGTAGCGAAGCTGCCGTAGCTCAATCGGACTCTCCACGACAGCGGATACTGACCGCCACGCGAACCGAGCGCCAGATCCTTCTGCCGTCGGACTAGCTCACCCATGGCCCTGCCGCTTGCGCGATAATCAGCCGCGGAAGGACTCTCTGACCCATGGGCGCGAACGTGATCATCTCTTATGACGGGACTCCGAACGATGACGACGCCCTTGTGCTGGGCAAGATGCTGGCGCGGGCCGGTTTCGTGTTGGCGCTCGCGTATGTGCGCCATTCCCGTGAGTTTGACCCGCGCCGGGAAGAGGTGGCCCAGCATGACGCCGACCAACGGTTGGAGCGAGGCGCGGCCACGTTGGGAGATGCGGAAATCTCCCGCCACGTCGTCATCGGTGCCTCGACCGGAGCCGGTCTGGGGCAGCTGGCCGAGAGCGAGGGAGCGTCGGTGGTCGTGTTTGGCTCGGACTACAGGACCGCACCCGGTCACGTGGAGCCCGGCACGTCCGCTCAGCATATCCTCGACGGTGGCTCGGTCGCGGTCGCAATCGCGGCCGCCGGCTTGCGTACCCAGCTGGACGGCGCGATCGGATCGATCGCCGTGCCTCTCGCCGGCCCGAGAAACGATGTCGCCCGCGAGACCGCGCGTGCGCTGGCGGCGAAGCTCGGGGCAACGGTTCGCGAGTCACGCGCCGAGCCGGTCGACCTGATCGTGGTTGGCTCGCAGCCCGGCGCACCGGCAGGCCACGTCGTGATTGGCGGTGACGTGCGCAACGAGCTGGACAGCGCCCGCAGTTCAGTGCTGGTCCTAGCGGCCGGCGTGCCGCTTCTCCCTTAGCGGTCCGCCCTCGGAAAGCCCGGCTCGGCGGGGTGGTGCGCCGCAAAGCGGGTAACTTCCCGGAGGTGTCCGAGCCGCGCTTTCATTTCCTGTGCGTTGCCTCCGCACTGCTCGGCGTCGAGGCCGAGTGGGTCACGGAGATGCTCGCGGACGGCCAGATTGCACTCTTGGCCGACGGTGGCGGCTTCGCCGCGATCAACGAGGTTGCGCACACGCTGGGCATGATCAGCGTCCCCCTCGTCCGAGGTGAGGAAACGGCGGAGCTTCAGCAGGAGACGGCGATGGCTTATGCCGATCGCCTCCCGCTCGTGTGGGTCGATAACGACTTCGGCGAGAAGGTCACCACCTGGGCGCACGACCGCGGCCCGATGACGCTGCTCGTACAGGCGACAGGCCCGCTGGCCGGAGACGAACGCCGCCGGATCGAACGGTTCGTGGCGAGTCTGGGGCGCCAAGCCGAATAACCCGGAGCGTCGCGAAGTCCACCGCGTCGCCACCGCTCAGAGTTCGGCCGACGCCAGGCGCGCCCCCTCGAGTCTCGCGGAGATCTTCTGCATCGCGATGTCCCGGGCGAAGTCGGGCGAGCCGTGCAGTGGCTTGACGTCGCGACTGAACGGAGAGAAGCCGCAGTCGTCGGTGGCGCCGAGGCGGTCCGCTGGGATGTACTTGGCCGCGGTCAACAGCTCATCCCGTACGTGCTCGGGCGTCTCGACCTCGGGACTTAGAGGGTTGATGACGCCCATGAAGCAGACTTGCGAGACGCCGGCCGCATCGTCGCGGCGGTACTGCCCGCACAGCTTGTAGACCGATTCCCGGTCCTCTTCGCTCGCGCATTGGATCAGGAAGTAGCCGGCGTTCATGTCGAACATGTGCTCGAGCAGCAGCTCGTAGGGCACCTCCTTGCTGTGGACCGAGTCACAGTCGCCGCCCGGACAGGTGTGGATGCCGATGTCCCGGCGCTCCTCGGGCGTGAACCGCTCGAACAACCGATTGTTGAGGTCGATGAACTCCCCGAGCATGTTCTTCCCGGTCCAGGGATTGCGCGAGTCGTTCTTGTTCGCTAGCCGGCCCTCGGTGAAGTCGACCGACACCCGGACCGCGCCGGCAGCGAAGCACTGGCGGATGTCCTTCTCGCACTCGTCGATCACATCGGCGAGGAACTGCTCCCGCGAATAGCCGTCGAGTTCCCCCTCCAGCGGATACAGGAGGCTCATCATCGACGGAGAGATAACGGCTTGCTTGACGGGATGACCGGCTGTCTTGACGTTTTTCTCGACGAACTCGGACGCGTAGGTCTTGTAGCGGAACGGTCCCCCGGTCAGCCGCGGCAGCTGCCGATGATGGCCGTCATCGAAGATCGCGAAGAACTGCCCGTCCCCGGCCAGGTTCTCGGCCAGGCCGGTGCCGGCGAGCGTGTCCGTGATCGAGTACGTCGCGAAGCTCGACTCCCGCTGCTCGCCGTCGGTCACGATCGGCTCGCCCGTTGCCTCCAGGCGCCGGATCGAATCCTCGGCTGCGGCATCCTGCTCGGCCTGTAGCTGCTGCCATGTGATCTTGCCTTCGTCGTAATCGGCGTAGGCCTGTTGGAGCTTCATCGGCCGTGGGAGCGACCCGACGAGCTCAGTGCGGATGGGCATGAACCGTCCTCCCCTTATAGGAGATCGCGTGCAGATGACCAGTCCACGCCGCCGAATGTCGGCGCTGAGAATTCCGTCCCGACACCGCGAGACTGACCGGTCTCCCTCTAGCTCGGGACGTTACTACCGCGGGTCATCAGCAGTCAAGGGCGGGTTCGCCCTAACCTTCAAACGCGTCGCGCAGGAGCAGCGCGGCGATCCGCTGAGCCCGCCGCGCGGCGTCATGATCGCCCTCGCCGGCGGCGACAATCGAACCCTTCATCAGGATGTGCCACTCCCGGGCGAAGCTCTCGGGCTCCCGGATTCCGGCCCGTCCGGCCAGGTCGGCGAGGAAGTCGCGAATCCTCTGCAGGTATGCACTCGATTCGACGTGCAGGGGGTGCTCGGGGCCGGGATGCTCGAGCATCACATTGATGAACGAGCAACCCTCGAACTCGGGGGTGCGGAACCAGGCGTCGAACACGTCGAAGATGGCCAGCAACTGCTCGCGGGGATCCGGGCTTCGCTGCTCGACCTCACCCTGGAGCCACCTCCGGGTCCACACCTCTTCGCGACGCTCCAAGAACGCCAACACGAGGTCCTGCTTGGAGGCGAAGTGGCGGTACATCGTCTGCCGGGCCACGCCCGCTCGCTCGATGATGGCGTCGATCCCGACCGCCTGGATGCCCCGACGAGAGAACAGCTCATAGGCCGCCTCGAGCAGTCGCTCCCGCGCTTCGCTGCTGCCCCCTTCGCGCTCAGCCAAAAGCGCTGAATCCGAAGCCGCCACGCCGAGAATCTAGCATCGGCTCGTGAGCGCCTTGCGAAACAATGGACGCCCGACCCAGCGGACGAGGAGAGAGCAATGTCAACAACCGCAGCCCCATCAGTCGTGGCGGAGGTCGAGCAGTGGCTGGCGCGTTTCGATGAGGCCCTGACGCGGGGAGATAGCGCCGCCGCTGCCGAGCTGTTCGGGCAGGACAGCTACTGGCGCGACCTCGTGGCGTTCACGTGGAACCTCACGACCGTTGAGGGGCAGGCAGGCGTGCGGCACATGCTCGAGCACGCCCTTGCGCGCACCCGGCCGCACCATTGGCAGACGACGGAGGAGCCGGTTGCGGCGAACGGCGTGAGCGAGGCTTGGATCACCTTTGACACGGCGGTTGGCCGCGGCCGCGGCTATCTGCGGCTGCGGGACGGCAAGGCGTGGACGCTGCTCACGACTCTCGAAGAACTCACGGGTCATGAGGCGAGCGCCGGTCCACACCGCCCCAAGGGCGTCGAGCACGGCGCCATCGCCGAGCGGCGTACGTGGTTTGAGGAGCGCAGCCGGGAGCGCGAGGAGCTCGGCCACACGACGCAGCCGTATGTAGTGATCGTCGGTGGAGGGCAGGGCGGAATCGCGCTCGGGGCGCGCCTGCGCGCACTTCGGGTCCCGACGATCATCATCGAGCGCAACGCGCGACCGGGCGATTCGTGGCGCAACCGGTACAAGTCGCTCTGCCTACACGACCCGGTCTGGTACGACCATCTGCCATACATCAAGTTCCCGCCGAACTGGCCGGTGTTCTCGCCCAAGGACAAGATCGCCGACTGGCTCGAAATGTACACGCGCGTCCTGGAGCTGAACTACTGGAGCTCCACCGAAGCCAAGCATGCTCGCTACGACGACGCGCGCGGGGAGTGGACCCTGACCGTGCAGCGGGAAGGATCCGAGGTCACGCTGTGCCCCAAACATCTGGTCATGGCTACGGGCATGTCCGGCCGCCCACACGTGCCGCGGCTCCCGGGGATGGAGGACTTCAGGGGTGATCAGCACCACTCCTCCCAGCACCCGGGGCCGGACCGCTATCGCGGCCGGCGGGCGATCGTGATCGGGTCAAACAACTCCGCCCACGACATATGCGCCGCCCTATGGGAGCAGGCTTCCGACGTGACGATGGTGCAGCGATCCTCCACGCACGTGGTGAAGTCAGACACTCTGCTCGAGATCGCGCTCAGCGCGCTGTACTCCGAGGAGGCAGTCGCTGCCGGGATGACGACGGAAAAGGCCGATCTCACGTTCGCGTCGATCCCCTACCGGATCATGGCCGAGCTCCAGGTTCCCGTCTACGAGCAGATTCGCGACCGAGACGCCGACTTCTATGAGCGGCTTGAACGCGCGGGCTTCCAGCACGACTGGGGCGAGGACGGCTCCGGCCTGTTCATGAAGTACCTGCGGCGCGCCTCCGGCTACTACATCGATGTCGGCGCCTCGGAGCTCATCGCGAACGGAAATATCAAGCTCCAGCCCGGCCAAGTCGACCACCTCACCGAGGACGCGGTCGTGATGAAAGACGGCACCGAGCTGGCCGCTGATCTCGTCGTCTACGCGACCGGCTACGAGTCTATGAACGGCTTCGTCGCCGACCTCGTCTCCCAAGAGGTGGCCGATAAGGTGGGCAAGGTCTGGGGCCTGGGCTCAGGGACGGCCAAGGATCCCGGCCCCTGGGAGGGCGAGGAGCGCAACATGTGGAAACCCACTCAACAGCCGGGACTATGGTTCCACGGCGGCAACCTCCACCAATCCCGTCACTACTCACAGTACCTGGCTCTTCAGCTAAAGGCGCGGGCGGAGGGGATCGACACTCCGGTGTACGGGCTCCAGGAGGTCCACCACGCGCAATGACGAGTGCGCGGCAGGGGAAGCTCAGCGCCCAAACGCCCACGCCACCATCAATGGGAACTCTTCTCTCCAGAACGCGTCGCCGTGCGACCCGACCCGCTCGGTCATAACGACGTCCGCACCTGCGTCGCCCAGGGCGACAGCCCAACGGGTCGCGTTCTCGAGAAAGAACGGCTCCTGCGTGCCGGCGACGAGATACGCACGCGGAAGCGAACTCGGCATCACGTCAGGCGGACGGTAACCACCGCCCGGCGACGCGCAGAACACAGCACCGTAGATGTCGGGATGGCGCAGCGCCATGGCGAGCGCGAGCTCTCCACTCGCGGAGACACCACACACCGCCGTGTGTTCCGCGGGCAGCGCGACTCCGAAACGTGACTGCGCCCATTGGTGGACATCTTCGACGAAGAACTTCTCATGGGCCGCGAACCGTTCCGCGTCGAAGCCCGGCGAGTACTCGTGGAGCCGCAGCATCTCGTCGTCAAGTCGGTGGGTCCCGACGATCATCGTCGGCGATACACCGGCGGTCTCAAGAACGCCGCCCCACTGCGGGATCAGCTGACCGTCACCAGCGAACACGATTGCTTCGGGCGGAACTGGCGGGACGTAAACCGTGACTCGGCGACCATGGTCGTAGTCGAACGTCTCGGTGACTAGCTCTCCGGCGATGGGCGACGACATCGTCACTGCCTCCTTGTCAGTAGCTGCGGCGGGCGCGCGGCCTGACGAACGATGCTCCGCCCGCCGTCATCGCGCGGTGTTGTCATACTTTGGCCGATGAGCGCTGGTGGCGATGAGGCGTTCTTCAGACTTCTCGAGACGCATCGGGTGAGGATGTTCGTGCGACTGATGCGCCACCTTCCCAGCGACCCTCGCTGTGCGATCTGCGGGGCACCCTATGGGGGTGTCGGCGGACGCGTGATGGGTCGCTTCGGCTTTGCTCCATCGCGTAAGAACCCGCGCATATGCAGCCTGTGCTTCGAGAAGGCGCCAATGGGCGGCGTAGAGATGAACGTCGGCATCCTATTCGCTGACCTCTGTGGCTTCACCTCGCTCGCCGAGCGACGGACACCGGACGCGGCCGCGACGCTGCTAAACCGGTTCTACGCCACTGCCGTCGACGTCGTCTGTGAGCACGCGATCATCGACAAGCTGATTGGCGATCAGATAATGGCCCTTTACCTCCCAGGCATCTTCCCGGGCGAGCCCGCGGATCACATGGTCAGCGACGCGCAGGCGCTGCTGCTCGCCGCGGGCTACGACTCAGAACGGCCATGGGTGGAGCTCGGAATCGGCTTGGACTTCGGGACCGCTTTCGTGGGTAACGTTGGCTCAGGCGAGGTCAAAGACTTCACGGCTATTGGTGACGTGGTTAACACCGCCGCTCGCCTCCAGGCCGCAGCTGCGAGCGGCGAGATCGTGATCTCTCGACGCCTGTACAACCGCGCCGGCGTGCAAACGGCAGGCGCCGAGCGGCGCGAGCTGTCCCTCAAAGGCAAGAGCGAGTCCGAGATCGTGATGGTCCGCCGTATCGATTCCAGGAAACCTGCTTCGAACACGCCCACACGGCGCTAATCGCATCTTGATGCGATCATCCGCTGATGCGGTGCGCCGCCCTGTTCGATGCGCTCGAGTACGACTCCTCTGATCCGGAGGGGTACCGCTCGGCAGCCACACATCTGACCAAGCTGCTGGGCGCTCGGGAGCTTGCCGTCAAGGCGTTCGAGGTGCCGCCCGGGGAGAGTCTCTGCCCCTACCACTACGAGTATGTCGAGGAGTGGCTGATCGTCCTCGAGGGCTCGCTGGTCATCCGCACACCTGACGGCGAGGAGGCGGCCAGTGCGGGTACCGCCGTCTGCTTCCCGGCCGGACCGGACGGTGCTCATAAGCTGATAAACCGGGGGGACGCGCCGGCGCGGGTTGTGATGTTCTCCAGCGCGCACGAGCCGTCCGTCTCCGTCTACCCGGACAGCGACAAGATCGGCATCTGGCCCGGGAGAGAAGATGACGTGCTGATGGTGCGCCGCGCCGACGCCCACGTCGACTACTACGACGGCGAGTAACTCCGCCCACGGAAAGCCCTGCGGGACGGCTTTCGACTGCCAAGGGCTAATGCAAAGGCCAATGCTACGCCCGGTGGCGGTCGTCTGACATCGTTGCGGTTGATGGCGGTCACGATTCGACGGCACGGGCTTGGCGTCACCTGGGTTGAGCAGAGTGCGATGGCGCGCGCCGCGCATGGGCTTCTCGACGACGGTCGGGTGTGGCTCATCGATCCTTACGAGGACGCGGAGGCGATGGCTGTGGTGGCCGAGCTCGGCATGCCGGCCGGCGTGCTGCAGTTGCTCGATCGCCACAACCGCGATTGCGAGCGGCTCGCACGGGGGTTCGACGTGCCGCTCTTGCGTCTCCCGGTCGAGGCAGTTGGAACACCTTTTCAGCCGATCCCGGTGATTTCAAACCGAGCTTGGCGCGAGGTCGCGCTGTGGTGGGCTGAGCGGGAGACCCTGGTGGTTGCCGAGGCGGTCGGCACGGCACCGGCATTCGCGCTCGGGCACCGCGTCGGAGTGCATCCCGTGCTGCGCCTGACCCCGCCACGCAAGCAGTTCGCGGGGCTCGAGCCCGAGCGCCTCCTCGTCGGCCACGGCCAGGCGATCGAGTCCGGCGCGGATGCCGCCCTGCGCGACGCGCTGGACCGCTCTCGTCGCGACCTCCCGCGACTGCTCCTGAGCATCCCCAGCCTGCTCCGCGGCCCCTGAGCCTCACGTGCCCGCCTCCCGGTGTGACGGGCGGACTCACGCGGCTCGGTGCGATCTCATTACCAGTGACAATTCCGAGGCGATGGCGAATGACCAGAGCAGCGACGTCTTAGGCGAGGGCGAGCGCGCCATCGCTCAGCGCTTGATCGCCGAGATCGGCGAGTTCAACCTCGAAGCAACCGGGATCGCAGAGTTCCACGAAATGCTCACGGTCGAGACCGACGGCGACGGCGAGCTCGTCGCGGGGGTCTACGGCTGGTGCTGGGGCGGGACGTGCTGGATCGAGGCGCTGTGGGTGCGCGGGGACATGCGGCGTCGCGGCGTCGGGAGCCGGCTGCTGGCTGCGGCGGAGAAACACGCGCGAGGACACGGTTGTACGCAGCTGGCTCTAGACACGCACACGTTCCAAGCCGGGTCGTTCTATGACCGACACGGTTTCGAGATGGTCGGCGAGCTCAAGGACTATCCAAAAGGGCACTCGAAACTGCTCCTTCGCAAGCAACTCCCAGGTTGATCGCACGGATGAGCAACAGCGCGAGGGTGGCCAACCACCATGGCGCGGCCCGGTTCGTTGTGACCTCGTCAGAACGGAAAGACTCCCGAGGTGGGGCCTGGCCGAGAAACGGACCATATAGTCACGTTTCTCGGCCAGGCTCGGAAAAGCGCGCGCGAAGCGCGCGCGAGCGGCGACCGTTTGTGGGCTTCTCACAACTCCCGAGATTTATCGGACAGCCTCGCGAAATCGCTCGTCTAGAGGTCAGCGCGCTGGCGTCTGCCTGGAGTCGTCGGCTGCGGGACCGTCTGATGGCGAAAGCAGTCGGCGCACGGTCAGCGGATAGTTTGGTTGACGACCCATCGGTGCTTGCCGATCTGCCGAGTGCGTGTAAAGCCGACGCGCGCGAACATTTCCACGGTCCCGTTGTTGAGGAATGATCCCGAGACCTTGCGGTGAGTCGTGTCCTCCGGATAGCTCTCGACGGTCCCGCCCCCGAGGCGAGCGATCTCTGCCAGCGCGCCGGCAAGCGCGGCGTGGGCCACCCCGCGATGGCGATGAGTTCTCCCGACGAAGAAACATGTGATCCGCCAGTCGGGCAGCTCTCCCAGCCCCTCCCGATAAGCCTTCTGGTGCTTGATTCGCGGCAGTTCGTCTGTCGGACCGAACTGGCACCAACCAACGCAGCGGTCGCCATCGAATACGAGCGCGGCGTGGGCACGGCCGTCACGCACCCGCATCTCCTTGAGCGCCCGACGTTCCTCGGGCGTGTGGACGTGCGGACGGCCCTCCTCGTGGAAGCCCAGACACCAGCAACCATCCCAGACACCATGGTGATCCTCGGCCAGTGCCGCGAAGTCTGACCAGGTTGTCATGTCGAGCGGTTTGACGGCGAACGTCATCGAACGATCATAAGGATCCGGACTGTCAGTTCCGATCAGTCGATGACCGGGCGATGGGCAGCGTCGGCAGGTTCAAGAACGGTCTTGATCATCGGGGCGAGGCCTCCTGAAAGGTGCTGGAATGCGTCCCATGACCGACGACGCCGACGCAACCCCTGCCGCGCCTGATCCCGACGACCACGTCGCCCGCCTGCAGGCGCAGATCGACGCGGCCAAGGCCCGCCGCGCGGGCTACCGCGCACAGGCCGCCGAGACCGTCGCCCGAGGGGGCCCCGCGCGCCCGACGGACGAGGAGCTGGGGGTCATCAAGACCGATGACACGGTCGGCAGGATCGCCGCTGACGCCAGCCAGGAGGTCCGGAGCAAGATGAGCCGCCTCATGTCGCGGTTCGGTCGGGGCAAGAAGAAGTAGCGTTGCCCAGCAGCCTGTGGTCGGGTGTAAGCTGGCCGCCGCCGGGGTCCTGACCACACGCGCGAGGAGGACAATGGCCGGTTACGGCGTCGCACGCCTACAGGACATAGAGGAGATGGACGACGGTCGCTGCCCGTACCGTCCGGTCCGCCACCACTTCGGTATCACGACGTTCGGGGCCACCACCTGGACGGCCCAGGCCGCGGGCGACCGACTCCTGAACGAGCACGACGAGAAGGACGAGTTCGATGAGCTGTATCTCGTGCTCTCGGGGATGGCCCGCTTCGAGCTAGCCGGCGACACCGTGCAGGCGCCAGCCGGAACGTTCGTCCACGTTCCGCCCGGCGTGATGCGCACCGCCTTCGCGCAGGAGGCCGGCACCACGATTCTCGCCGTGGGCGGCGGCCGAGAGGGCGAGCCCTACCGGCCCGGTGGATGGGAGGTGTGGTCACCGCTGCGGCCGCTCGTCGAGGCTGGCCGCCACGAGGAGCTGGTGGCGCGCGCCCAGCCGCTCCTGAACGACGGGCCGCCTTACCCGGAGCTGCTCTACAACGTGGCCTGCAGCGAGAGCCTGCTCGGGCGCACCGACGACGCGCTCGGTCACCTGCGTCGCGCGGTGGAGCTGATGCCCGAGATCGGGCGCTTCGCCCGTGATGATGAGGATCTGGCGGCGCTGCGCGACGAGCCGGCGTTCATCGAGCTCACCGGCGAGTGAGCGGCAGCCGAACGGGCGGCGGGACAACGCCCCCGTGGCCGGTACATCGCCGAACGCCGCCTCGCTGTGCTCGGCCTCGGCGACCGCCTCGAGGACTTCCGAGCGACGTGCAGGCACCGTGGCCAAGGTGAACCGTCGTGGTCAACGCCCTGGGGCATCGGCGTGTCCTGCCGATCTCAAAACAGGTCGGCTGGTGCTGGACCGATGCTGACCTCTTTTAGGCGTTTGGCCAGGTAACGACGCTCCGCCTCGGTACGCGCCAGGTTGTGAGCTTCGCGGTACGCGTCCGCGGCTTCGGAGTTTCGGCCCAGCCTGCGCAGGAAGTCTGCGCGAGTCGCGTGCAGGAGGTGGTACTCGCGCAGCTCGCCCGACGCTTCGAGTCGGGCGACGAGCGCGAGTCCATCCTTGGGGCCGGTTGCCATCCCGACGGCGACGGCGTGGTTGAGCTTGACGAGTGGGTTCGCTGTGACGTCGAGGAGCCGCTCGTACAGGGCAGCGATCCGGGCCCAGTCGGTCGCACCGGCGTGCGGCGCGTTGGCGTGGCAGGCGGCAATGAGAGCTTGCACCTGGTAGGGCCCGATTGTGTCCCTGCGAACAACCGCGTCGAGAATCGTGTTCGCTCGGTCGATCTCCGCCCGGTTCCAGCGGGAACGATCCTGTTCCTCCAGCGTGATCACGTCGCCCGAGGGGTCGGTTCGAGTCTCGCGCCGGGAGTGCTGGAACAGCAGCAGCGCAAGCAGGCCACCCGTCTCCGGCTCGTCAGGCATCAGCCTGTTCAGTAGTCGCGCCAGGCGGATCGCGTCCGCGCAGAGGTCAACCTTGATCAGCGCATCCCCGGTTGACGCGGCGTATCCCTCGTTGAACATCAGGTAGAGCACCGCGAGCACGCTGCCCGTGCGCTCGGGCAGCAGGTGCGCGGGCGGAACTCGATACGGGATCCCGGCGTGCTCGATCTTGTGCTTAGCGCGGACCAGTCGTTTGGCCATCGTGGGTTCCGGGACGAGGAACGCGTTCGCGATCTCCGTGGTCGTCAAGCCGGCCAGCGCACGGAGGGTCAGCGCGACCCGACCCTCCAGCGGAATTGCCGGGTGGCAGCAGGTGAAGATCAGCCGCAGGCGGTCATCCTCGATCCCGCTCTCATCGCCCAACTCCTCCTCGTCCTCATCACCGGATCTATCGTCAAGCATGGTCGCTGCCTCTCGCAGCCGGGCGTCGCGCATCCGCTCGTGGCGCAGGCGGTCGATCGCTCGGTTGCGCGCAACGGTCATCAGCCAAGCGCCGGGTTGGCGGGGGACGCCCTGGCTCGGCCATAGTCGAGCCGCCTCGGCAAATGCCTGCTGGGCGCAATCCTCGGCCAGATCCCAGTCGCTGGTGCGGCGGATCAGCGCGGCGACGATCCGCGCCCACTCCTCCGTGAAGGCCTCTTCGATCGCCAGCGTCGCGTCTTGGTTCATTCCTCCGCAAACGGGCGCAGCTCGAGCACGCCGAACCGGGCGACTGGATGCTTCGCGGCCACCTCCATCGCCTCGTCCAGGTCCGCACACTCAAGAATGTCGAAACCCGCGATCTGCTCCTTGGTCTCCGCAAACGGACCATCCGCGATCACAACCTCGCCGCCGCGGACGCGGATCGTGGTGGCGTCCTGTACGGACGCGAGCTCATGCCCTTGTACCCGCACGCCCCGCTCGTCCATCTCTTTTACCCAGGCCTGCGCCTCCGGGCTAACCCTCGCCCCCTCCTCGGGCGACAACTCAATCGCCTCGTCTACGCATACCAGCATCATGTACTTCATCTCGAATCCTCGCTTCCTCGGTGCCTCGTCGCAGGGCGGTCGCTAGGAGAGCCCGGGCCGCGGGCCAGTACCGACCAGCGGCCCCCGGGCGAACCGACTCGCTGTGAGCGCGCTGTCAACGGCTCGGGCGCGATTCGCGAGTGCCAACGATCGCAGGTGGACCTCTTGCTGGTCGCGCTGGCGCTCCCTCTCAACCTCCCGGGCCACGGCCATGATCATCGTCGGGTGCATCGAGACCTCCTCAGGTCTAATGATTGACTCAACACCCCTACGACGAGCGACTCGGACGAAATGGACACCTCGCCCAGCGACCTCGCCACACGCTTGCGATCACGCGCCACGCTTTATCACGAGGAAGCCGTGAACCATCAAGTTGCGCGGAGCCGTTCGCTCCGATCAGCGGCGTGCAGCGGCTCAGCCGTCGGCAACCCAGGTCTTTGCCTGTTCGAGCTCCGTGAGCGGGAAGACGCGCGCTTCGCCGGGAATCATCCACGCGAAGAGCTTTGTCGCGCGCGCCATCCACTCGATGTCGGTGACGATGGCCGACCGCACCCATGCCTCGCGCTGGCGGATGCCGAGGTTGAATCCGAGCTTCGCGTCGGCCCAAAGCGCACCGGGCTCGATCTCGTCGAGATCATCGATCACGTAGAGCGTCCGCAGTCCCCTCCCCGCCTCAAGCGCCCGCTGCAGCTCGGGCACCAGCACCTGATCGTAATCCTCGCGCTCGATCTCGCCGCTTACGCGAAATCCGATCGTGTCCGGGGGCATATCCGTCAAGCGTTCGATCATGGCGATCAATGTCCGGCCGATCGCTGTCGGGCTCATCACCCTAACCGGGTGAGGATCACGCCCAGGAGCAGTCGCGTCCGGTGCCCTGGCGAGCGCGGCTCGTGTACTGATCGGCCCGCCGCAGACGGCTAGGCGCAACGCGGCCTTGTCGGTGCGCTCTCAGATCAGGTGAGCGCGGGCTTTGACGTTGCCCGCAGGCGGCTGGAGACCGCTCTGGAGGCGTGCGCCAGACGCGCTGCTTCGTCAGCCAGCAGCGCCCTGCCGGCCGGTGTCAGGGTGTAGTCGCGGCGATGGCGTCCACCCTCCATGTACGGCTCGCCGGCGATCACCAGCGACTCTGAGAGCGCGCGTTCCAGCAGCGCGTAGAGCGTTCCGGTCGAGAGGCGCACCTGTCCGCCCGATAGCTCGCGGGCGCGCTGCGCAATCGCGTAGCCGTGCAACGGACCATCGATCAGGGCCGCGAGCGCGAAGTAGCTCGGGGGGCGAAGCTCCACACCCACACGATAGGTCGAGAGACAACCTATTGTCAAGCTCACGGCAGCGGCCGTTGCCGCATCGTTCGCTTGGCCGGTGGACCGCACCAGTCGCCCCTCACGAACTGCCTCCCCCGCTGCCCGACGCGGACGCCGCGACGCTCGACTGCTCACCGAAGCCGTTGTCCAGGCTCTTGCAGGCCGTCGCGGCCTTCTGGAACTGCGGCGAGCTCGGGTCGAGGACGCCGATCGCGTTCTTGATCTGGATCAGCCCTTCGCCGTTGGGATCAGGAAAGCTCGGCACACCGTTGGATCGCATACAGGTGGCGTATTTGAGCGCCTCGGCATTGGCTGTCTCTTTCTCGGCCGACGTCTGCGGCCCGAGCTTGGGCAGGTCCTTCCCGCAGGCCCGTTGAGCCGCCGGCAATGCCTCAGCCTGCGTTTTCGCGTTGCTGCTCCAGGAGTCGTTCCAGGAGGGCAGGCCGTTCGAGCCGATGGTCGGGTCCGGGAAATCGGGGACCCCGTGAGAGCGCACGCACCCGGAGAACCTGACCGCCTTCACCTCCAACGACGCTGAGGCGCCGGGACTCGAACAGCCCGAAGGCGAACAGCCCGAGCTCGACGCGTTCGCCGAGGGGCGGGGGACCCACCCGCGCACGCCGCCAGTCCCCTCACAGGCCGAGCAGCGCCAGTCGCGCGGCCGCCGTGCTCACTCGAACAGCCGCCGTGCGTACCAATCGCTGGCGTCCTGAACGCCGGGCACGTCGAAGAAGTAACCGCCCCCGACCGGGGAGATGTAGTCAACCAGGGGCTCGCCGATCAGTCGTGTCTGGTTGGCCACGAACTGGCGCACCAGGTCCTGCTGGAAGCAATTGAATAGCAGGCCCATGTTGAGGTTGCCGGCCAAGTCGATGCCGTTGTCGTAGTTGTAGCCGCGCCGGAGGATGCGGCTGTCCTCGGTCGCCTTCGTACGCGGGTTCGAAAGCCGGATGTGCGCGGTGAGCGGCATGATCTTGCCCTGCGGGTCCTTGGCGAAGTCCAGCACGTCCGTGATGGAGTTCGTCCCGAGCATCGCGCCCGACGCGCGGTAGCGGCCGATCATGGTCTGTTGCTCGTTCAAGGACACGCGGTCCCAGAACTCGATGAACATCCGAATGATGCGGAACACGTGATAGGTGCCCCCGCGCGCCCACGCGGGTTCATCTGTCCTGTCGGTGACCCACAGCAGCCGGTCGGCGACGTATGGGTCCGCCACGTTCGGATTGGCGATTCCGTCCATGTGCCCAAGATGGTTCCGCGGCACCCCATTCGGCCGCTGCGGTGCCTGGAACCCGTCCATCCGGTACGCGATCTGCATGCCGGCTCGCGTGTGCTTGGCGATGTCTCGCAACGCGTGGATGGCCGTGTCCGGCTGGCCGGCGCAGATCTGGAGAAGAATGTCGCCCCCGGTGATATCGGGCTGCAGATTGTCGTTCGGGAACGAGGTCATCTCGGTCAGCCGTTTGGGTTTCTTGTCGGCCAACCCGAAGGCGGGGTTCTCGAACAGGCTGGCGCCAAGTCCGACCGTGACCGTCAGCCCGTCGGGTGGAATGTCGGGGCCGAGTGTGCCACTGTCGGACGGGGGTGCGACCGTGCCGAGATCGGCCGGAACGCCGCCGTGGGTGAGGAACCGGGCCCGCTGAGTCAGCGTCTGCAGGGTGCTGATCAGCGCACCGCGAGTGTCGGCGGTGGCGTTGAAGACCGCGAAGCATGCGGCGGGCGGCGGTGCGTTGGTGATCCCCGCTTGATGGCGACCGTGAAAGGGGACCGCCGGGAGCCGTGCCGACGGGTCGCTGACGACGGCTTTCTGCACGGCGCCGTCGGCCAGGAGCGGATCGGCGGCGTGGCCGCTCCCGTTCTTCGTCGCTGCCCCCGCGATCCCCGGTGCGCCGAGCGCCCCGGCGGCGCCGACGGCGGCAGCACCCGTGCGGGTTAGAAACTGGCGGCGGTCCAGACTCATTGCACCACCAATGATCCCAAAGCCTGGGTTGATGTTTTGTTGGAACCTGACGGAACCCGAGGGGCCGGCCTCGGCGGGGGTGGGGGAGACACGGTTCGGCTCCTGAGCGGCGTCTCGCCGCACCTCGAATCGCCGCGCGCTAGGTCAACGGCGCAACGTTGCCGGTGCTCGTGAGGAGATCCGGGATCGGCGCGAGGGTCTCCAGGGCTGCACCGACGGCTGCGTCGACCCGCTCGCGAGCGAGGGTCGGGAGATCGCTGACGGCGACCCACGTGCCATTGACCTGGGTCTGATCGACGGTGGCAAGGATCGCGCTCAGCTGTCCATTCGCGCGCGCGACGAGGTGCGGCGCGAGCGGATCGAGGACGGGGGCGAGCACGCCCAGCACCTCGCTGACCGCCGAGACGTCGGCCGTGATCGAAGCGAGGCCGGTCCCGCTGCCGTAGTCGTCATCGCCCGTCAACGTGTCACGGAGGGCATCCTCGAGGATCTCGTGCGGGCGGAGCAGCCAGCTCGCAATCCCCGCCTGATTTGAGGGAAGCCAGGTCTCGAGTGGGGTCGTTATCACCGTCTTCACGAGTTGCTGCAGGGTCGCGGTATCCGCAGCGGCGGCAGTCAGGTTCCCGTCCGTCCAAAGATCGAGCTCGACCTTGTGAAAGCCAGTGAACTGCGGGCTGGCGGTGCCGCCGACGAGACCTGCCGCCGTTCCGTCGATCTCGCCGCCGAGCGCCCCGAAACAGCCGTAGGCACCGTCATCCTGGCCAATGTCGAGCCAGGCCAAGTGGGCGGTCAACCAGTCGGACTGCGCCTCAGCGAGACTGCCAGCGCTGATGGCCCCCGCGAGGGCGGTCAGGTCGAGCCGAACCGTGCCGAGCTCCCGGACCACATAGCGGCTTCGATAGGTGTTCATCGGTCCGAGCTCAGCCGGGAAGTAGTCGCAGCCCGCTATGGACCTCGCGACGTTCCCGGACACGTCGAGCCACTCCACCCCGCATGGTGTAGTCGTCCGCGTTCGGGCGACGATCTCGTAGAAGTTGTCACGCACCCTGATCGTCCGGGCCGGCGCAGCCAGGAAGCGGGCGGTGACGGCGGTGATCCCGTCTGGAGCCAGTCCAAGTAGCGGCGTCGCCCTGGTTCCGAGCATCGCGTCCGGAGTTCCGGAGACCGGCGCACAGTTCTCGATCGGTGTCCCGTCCCGATAGTCGCCTCCGAGCTCAGCGACGCACACCGCCGGCTGTGCGTAGTCCCGACGCAGGAATGGCAGCAGGTCACGCTCGATCTGACGCTGACCTACGGGCAAGCAACGCGGAGGCGCCATCCGGCGGGGAAGGAAGTGCTCTGCCGGGATCGCGTACAGCCGCCCCCGATCGCCGGCGCGACCGAGAAACCGAATCCCTGAAGTCACGATCCCCGACGCCGGAAGAGCCGCCTGCAACCTCCCGAGGCTCAGTTCGTCATCGGCTTGTTGGCTCCGTCGGAACAAGCCATATCTGCGGAGGATCCCCCTCGGGATCACGCTTCCCTGCGGCGCCACCGTGCCCGGGACAGGGTAGGTCGAACACGGCGCAAGCGTGTCACCGGACGCCCCCGAGACCAATGGCCCAGATCCGACGGCAAATGCCAGCAGGCTGACGAGAGCGGCCAAGGCAAGAACGGACAACCCCGGCCTACTCCGAGCCCACACGCACGGATTCTTCCACAAGCCTCTGAGCGCGGTCTACCGGAACCGGCGGAAAACACGGGTTCCGTCGTGCGGGACGACGGGTGCGCCACGCTCGCGCGCGACTGGGCGTAATGCCCTTTGGCGGTGCTTAGGAGTCGGTACCCGGTGACCGACCTGCGGACTGCGTGCCCGGCAGCCGAGTTCCGGCCACAGACCCGAGGCGGACCTCCGGGGCTGAGGTGGTGCTTTTGGCGTGCTCCGGGTGTGCGTCAGGGCTCTCGGACTGGCCTCTGACGTGGGCGGCGAACTGCCGCTCGAACTCTCCCCACCACTCCGGCTCGGACGTCGGGCCGCTTGGGCCGTTCGGAGGCCGCCCCGATCCGCCGCCCCCGGGGCCAGGGTTGGCATCGTCGTCGTCCGCGCCTCGCCCACCGTGACTGAACTGCGTGAGGACGAACCAGGCGGTGCCGAGCAGGGCAAGGAGGAGGATCCCAACGGTCAGGGCAATCGCCACCGCGCCGGTGGAGGGCCCACCGCCCGCGCCGCCCAACGCGAACCTGGTCGCGATCGAACCGTGATCCATGGAGCCGCTGAGAGCAGCCGCGCCCACGCTCACCGGCCCCATCGTTGACAGCTGTCTGAACTCTGCATCATTGCCTGTCTGAATCTTTGCCTAGACGCCCATTGTCCCGCACGGTGTGCGATGGATCTGTTCCGATCGCCGCCAAGGGCATCCAGATTCTGCCAACGGCCCCTTGCCAGAGCCAGGGCCATGGCTCGGGCGCGACTCGGGACACGGCCGCGATTGCCTCGGCTACCCAAGAACAAATCCGGCGCCATAGTCTTGGGCTTGGTGCTCGATTACTCGTCCGACCCCTACCTACCGGCGGCCTTCGCCATCTGGTTCTACCCGTTATTTGTCGTTGTAGCCTCGCCCTGAGGCAGCCGGCGCCTTCAAAGCGGTAGTGGCCGAGTTCGAATCCGAACTCGCATGCTCCAACAGCACTGCTTTAGCTCTAGGGCCCAACAATGAGCCAGGACGCTCGCTGACCACAGCAGGGCTGCACGCAACTACCCGGTTGTGGACTGGGCTCATTACGCTACGGGCCGTCAACGGATAGGAGGGACCATGGTCGAGGATCCCAATGTGACAGGCCTCGTCACCGAGGCGCGCGACTGCCTGGCGGCCGGCGATGACAAGAAGGCGGCCAGTCTTCTTACCGACGCTGCCTACGGCACGCACGACCCCGAGATCGAGCAGCAGGTACGCGATCTCGCCGCACAGGGGCTCGAGCGAGCAGGTCGGCTCGGCAAGGGACGTTGGAAGGAGATCATCCGCATCGCCGACCTTCACACCCAACACGTATGACGCCGTAGACGGGCCAGGCCTGCGAGACGTCGGCCGGACCAGGGATCAGCGCGGGGCGGCTAACGCTGCCCCGAGTGAGGCGTGACCGGCCCCGCCATCAGATCGTCCTGAGGTACCGGTCCCGATCCCATTGCGAAACGGTGCCCGCGAACGCGCGCCACTCCGCGGTCGCGAGGGTCGTCAGGTCGTGCACCGCGTCTGCTCCGAGCAGTTCGACCATGGCCTGGTCGGCGCGCGCTGCTGCGATCCCATCGGCGAGGGTCGCCGGCAGGGGCGCGCCCTGACGGTACCCGTCCCCGGTGACCGGCTGACCGGGATCGTCGTCGGCCTCGATGCCCGCGAGAATCGCCGCCAGCACGCCGGCAATCGCCCAGTGGGGCTGCCCGTCGGCGCCGGGCGTGCGCAACTCGAGCCGCGCCGAGGCCGGCGATTCGAGTAGCGCCCGGACAGCCACCGTGCGGTTATCGCCGCCCCAGGTTTGCGTCGCGGGGGCGAACGATGCCGGCTCGAAGCGCTTGTAGGAGTTCACGGTCGGCGCCCCGTAGAGCACGATCCCGGGCAGGTGGCGCAGAACGCCGCCGATCGACGCGCGCATCACGTTGCTCTGGCTGCGATCGAGCGAGACGAAGGCCGGCTCGCCGTCCCGCCAGAGCGAGACGTGCAGGTGCATCGAGTTTCCGGCGTGCTCTGCGAATGGCTTGGCCATGAAGGTGGCAAGCGCCCCGCCCCGCCGTGCCAGGTCGCGGACACAGTACTTCAGGCGCGTCGCGTCGTCGGCGGCATGCAACGGCGGGGCGTGGGCGATGTTGACCTCGACCTGCCCCGGCCCGTACTCGGTGTTTGCGCCTTCTAGCTCGACGATGCCGTCCAGGTTCTCGAGGATCCGCTCGAGCACCGGGTCAAGCTCTCCGAGCTTCGCCAGCGAGTAGCACTGCAGACCGTCGGTAAGCGGCACGCCCTGGCTGTTGAGTAGGTGCAGTTCGAGCTCGACCCCGACGCGTGCCTGGAAACCAATCGCGTCGAGCCGCTCGACAACACGGCGCAGCACGGTTCGAGGTGCCGTCCGAACCAGCGCACCCTCGGCGTCGACGACGTCGCACAACACCAGCCCGGTTCCAAGTCGCCAGGGCAGCACGCGAAAGCTTTCGAGATCGGGTATCGCGTGCAGGTCGGGGTAGCCCGTTTCCCAGCCGGTGAGCAGGGTGCCGTCCTGCGCCTCGCCGGTCACGCCGTAACTGAGGACCGCGTCGCAGAATGCAAACCCGTCGCCATCGGCGTGCTCCAAGAACTTTTCCGCAGGGATTCGTTTGCCCCTCGCGTGCCCCCAGTGATCGGGCCACAAAATCTCGACCGCCCGCAACTCGCCACCGCGCACCATCGCCTCAATTCGATCCCGGACGGCAGTCGCGGCGGGCGGTAAGCGGTCGTCGGTCAACGTCATTTCAGGGCTTCGGTCTCCGCAGGTGGGGCACTGGCTAAATGCACACCTTTTTCGATCGATCTAGTATAGATTACGGAGCGTCAGCGCTGGGGCACGGCCGACAAACGGGGGCTCCTACGAGGAACGCAGCCGGGCGCAACTCACACCACGGCGTTGACTGGAGGTTCACGCGAGAAAGGAGCGGCACGTGCGAGGATGGCGGATGGGCACTACACGGCGAGCCGCGAAGCGGTGGCTGCGACGCGGGACACGATCCTAGGAGGACCAGATGTCTGCTACCGAGGTTACCGGACAGACGGGCAGCGAGGACCCTGCGATTCGTTCGTTTGAGGTGGGTTTTTCGGAGGGGGAGCTGGTGGAGTTGCGTCGGCGTGTGAATGCGACTCGGTGGCCGGAGCGTGAGACGGTTAGCGATGATTCGCAGGGGGCGCGGTTGGGGATGATGCAGGAGCTCGCGCGCTATTGGGGGAGCGAGTATGACTGGCGGGGGTGTGAGGCGAGGCTGAACGCGCTGCCGAACTTCATCACTGAGATCGATGGGCTGGATATCCATTTCATTCACGTTCGCTCCCGGCATGAGGGTGCGCTGCCGCTGATCGTGACGCACGGGTGGCCGGGCTCGATCATCGAGCAGCTCAAGATCATCGAGCCGCTGACCGATCCGACCGCGCATGGCGCGAGCGCCTCGGACGCGTTTGATCTGGTGATTCCCTCGCTGCCGGGCCACGGGTTCTCCGCCAAGCCGACCAGCCCGGGGTGGGATCCGGTCCGGATCGCGCGCGCCTGGGTGGTGCTGATGGGTCGCCTGGGATATACCCGGTTTGTGGCGCAGGGCGGCGATTGGGGCGCCGCGGTCACGCAGACGATGGGGATACACGCCGCGGCGGGACTGCTCGGCATCCATTCCAACATGCCGGGCACCGCGCCGGCCGGTCTGGTCAAGGGGTTTGAGCAGGGCGAGCGGCCGCCGTCGGATCTGGCGGGCGATGAGCTACGCGCCTACCAGCAGTTGAGCGGCTTCTACGCCAAGCACGTCGCCTACGCGCAGATCATGGCGACCCGCCCACAAACGCTGTACGGCCTCGCCGACTCGCCCGTGGACCTGGCGGCGTTCGCGCTCGATCACGGCGACGGGACCGGACAGCCCGGGCTCGTGGAAAAAGTCCTGGACGGCACCTATCACAGCGCCCTCACCAGGGACGACCTCCTGGACAACATCACGCTCTACTGGCTGACGAACACCGGGATCTCCGCGGCTCGCCTGTACTGGGAGAACAAGGCCGACTTCTTCAACGCCAAACCGATCACGATCCCGTTCGCGATCAGCGTCTTCCCCGACGAGCTCTACCAAGCCCCACGCAGCTGGGCCGAACGCGCCTACCCCAACAACCTCCTCTACTACAACCAACTCGACCAAGGCGGCCACTTCGCCGCCTGGGAACAACCACAACTCTTCACCCAAGAAATCCGCGCAGCGTTCCGGCCACTGCGTTAGCAACAGGATTCGTCGGGCCAACTGAGCCTGACCTTCGACAAGGTCGGCACGTCTCGTGATCCCGTCGTGTTTACCCCGGCAAGTCTTCAGGTCGTTTCTTGGCGAGCTCCCCGTGGAGCACTCCGGTGGCCTGGCCGACTTCGATCATGTAGCCGTCGGGGTCTCGTATGTAACAGCGGATCTCAGCGCCGCGATCGATCGGCGGCGTGATGAACTCGGCCCCCTTGGCGCTCCACTGCTCATAGCAGGCCTGGATGTCGGCGACGCGCAGGTTCATGAAGCTCGAGACCGTGTTCCCGGGCTCGTAGTTGACGACCGAGATGTCGGGCTTGTCGGGGGTGGGGGGACCGCCCGGGTTCATCAGCACCCATGAGTTGGCGAGCTTGACGATGCACGGGTTTTCCTCGAGCACGACCTGGCCGCCGAGGACCTCGGAGTAGAACGCGCGGGACCGAGCCACGCTCCGTACGGTGATGAACTGGGTGACGAGGATGCCCTCCGTCGGGGCGGGCAGGTTCTCGTAGTCGATGAATGGCGCATCCTCGTGTGCTTCGGTGTCGCTCATGGCTACCTCCTGGTTGCGTGAGGTCCTCGTGTGGTCAGGGGCCGCTGCGGCTAGCCGAACGTGAACACGTACGCCTCGGCACCCGGTTCGAGGAAGGTGATCTGAAGCGTGCGCTCGTGGACGGTGTCGGGTTGGCGGATGAGCTGGTACAGGCGGCCGTCCCCGAGCACGCCGTTCCCGTCCTCGTCGACGTCGACGCCTGCTGACGGGCCCGGAGCCGCGCCATCGAGTAGTACGCGGAAGGGGATCGGCGCTCGTGCTCCGGCGGAGAGCACGAGGTGCGCGTCGCGCGCGTGAAACCGGAAGGCGATGCTGCCCCCGGCCTGGTCAAGGACAACGTTCTCGCTCCCGACCGTCCAGTCGCCGGCAAGCGCCCACTGGTTGACGGGCAGCCGCTTCGGTAGCTGGTACGCGCGGGCCTCGAGCGTGGCACCGTCGACTGGCGTGAAGCGCTCGCTGCGCCCGTATCCGAGATACGTCTCGGGCGTCTGGAGGTGATTCCAGTCGGCTGGCGCCTCGACGCCGCGCCCTTCGACGGAGACGAGTTCGCGCCGCACGCCGACGAGCCGCTGGATGACGCGCTCGGATTGCTCGTAGCGTCCCTCGCCGAAGTGCTGGTCGCGGATGATGCCTTCCTTGTCGATGAAATAAAGCGCAGGCCAGTAGTGGTTATCGAACGCTCTCCAGATCTCGAACTCGTTATCGACCGCGACCGGGTAGTCGATCCCTCGCTCCTGGATCGCCTTGCGGATGCGGTCGATCTCGTGCTCGAAGGAGAACTCCGGCGTGTGAACCCCGATCACGATCAGTCCCTCATCGCGGTAGGTCTGTGACCACGCGCGGATGTACGGCTCCTGGCGCAGCCAGTTGATGCACGTCAGCGTCCAGAAGTTCACCACGACGACATGGCCGCGCAGCGCGGCCGGGTCGACTGGCTCTGAGCCCAGCCACTCGACCGTCTCGGCGAACGCAGGCATGTGCAGCTGCTCAGACATGGTCGCGCTACCGCAGCGACCGGAACGCCGCGCGAACCTCTTCTGAGAAGAGCTGCGGCTCCTGCCAGGCCGCGAAGTGCCCGCCCCGATCGACCTCGTTGAAATAGACCAGGTTCGGATAGGCGCGCTCGGCCCAGCTGCGCGGAGCTTGATAGCTCTCGCCGGGGAACACGGTGATCGCGACTGGCACCGAGATCTCGGCGGTCCGCTGGGCCGCCGCGCTATTCGGGTTCCCCCCTCCGTTCTCCCAATAAATGCGTCCCGCCGAGGTACCGGTGTTTGTGAGCCAGTAGAGCGTGATGTCGTCCAGCACCTGGTCGTTGGTCGGGGTCCTTTCGGCATCGTCCTCGTACGTCCACTGGGTGAAGCCTCCGTGCACGAGCATCCACGCCGCGAGGCCGGCCGGAGAGTCCGCCATCCCGTAGCCCATGTTCTGCGGCCGCGCCGTCAGCATCGCGAAGTAGGCCCGTCCTCCTGTCCTGATGCCGGTGGCGAGCTTTTCGAATGTCGCGCGTTCTTCCTCAGACAGGCCGTCCGGCGCGGGCCGGCCGGCGGCGAGCGCAGCGGCGACCTCGCTCGGCACCGTCGCCGGCAGGTTGACGTGAATGGCGAGCAATCCCGTCGGCGCGTGTCGCCCCATCGCTTCGGTGACGACCGACCCCCAATCACCGCCCTGGGAGACATAGCGTGTATACCCCAACCGGTTCATCAGCTCCGCCCACGCTCGCGCGATGCGGTCGGGGTCCCACCCCGCCGAGGTCGGCCTCGCCGAGAAGCCGAAACCGGGCATCGACGGAAGCACCAGATCGAAGGCATCCTCGGCGCGCCCGCCATACGCCGACGGGTCCGTGAGCGGACCGACGGTCTCCAGCAGTTCGACGACCGAGCCGGGCCAGCCGTGCGTCATGATCAACGGCAGCGCGTCGGGGTGGGGCGAGCGAACGTGGATGAAGTGGATGTCGAGCCCATCGAGGCTCGTCACGAACTGCGGCAAGCCGTTCAGCTTCGCCTCGAACTTCCGCCAGTCATATTCGCCGCCCCAGTACCGCACGAGTTCCTGGAGCTTCGCGAGCGGAGTTCCCTGGGATCCGTCATCAACCGTCTCTCGGTCGGGCCAGCGCGTCGCGGCGATGCGTCGACGCAGATCGTCAACCTCCGGCTGCGGGATTTCGACGCGGAACGGCCGGACTGCTGTGGCACCTGCTGGCTTCTCGCTTGTGGCAGACATGCCCCTCTCCTTGCTCGACGACGGCGTCAAGCGTGATCGCCTGGCATCCACGCCGCGCCCGTGACGCCTAGTCTGCTCCCTGGCCCCCGAGATTGCCAGCGCTCACGGGCGCGAGCCTTGCTGTCGAAGCGCGCGGCACGGTCGTTGGTTGCCATCGACTCGTCGCAGTAACGTGTACCCCACGTAGCGTCCGTGCGTCACTGAGGAGGTCGACTTGTCCAGTACGTCCTTCGGTTCCCGTGAGATCCGTGCTATGACGTGGGGCTGGTGGCTGGCGCTGCTGATCGGCGCCCTCAGCATCGTCGCGGGGGTCATCGTGATCCTGAAGCCCAGCAACAGCCTGTCCACGCTCGCGGTGATCTTCGGGATCTTCATTCTCATCGACGGCATCCTCGAGATCGTCGGCGCGATTCTCGGCGACACCGAGAGCCGGGGATTGCTGGCGGTGATCGGCACGTTGAGCGTGATCGCCGGCGTGCTGCTCATTCGCCACCCGCTCGGCGGTGTCCGGGCAGTGGCGCTGTTGCTCGGAATCTGGCTGATCGCCGCCGGGGTGGTCCGGCTCATCTCGGCGTTCGCCTTCCCGGGCGATCGGATCTGGCGGATCATCGTCGCGCTCGTGCTCGGAATCTTCGGGATCGTGATCGTGTCGGCGCCCCACATCGGGTACGCGACGTTGGCATTGATCGCGGGGATCTGCTTCATCTGCTACGGCCTCGGGATGCTCGCGGTCGGATGGGCGATGCACACGATCCGACAGCAAGGCGCCGCGATCGCAGCAGACGCCAGCATGCCGACCTAACCGCGCCAAACACCTGTCGGAGCTGATCCCGGGCTCCGGGTTCAAGGCCCACGTGCGCAAGGACAGCGGCCGGTCCCCGGATCTATCGGCCGTCGCGCTCACGTGAGGCGCGATCGCTCGGCCGGCGTAACCGGACAATCGCCTCATCGTGGTTCTTTTCGGCGTTTGGTAATGCGCTGGACTGCCGCTTCAGCCAGGTGCCTGGTCTCCGAGGCGTAAGCCCTGGCGACGAGGGGCACCAAGCCTTCGCGAACCCGTCGACTCGTGGGCGATGGCCGGTGAAGGGCCGCTTGGCGGTCGTTCCCGCTCACGTTATCTGCGAATACGTCTCGGTCAAGTTGCGGGCGGTCGCCGCTTATTGCGGCGGCTGCGCCCATCGACGCTTCAGGAACCTCAAATAGAACGCTGCGAATACCACGACAATGCCGACGTTTGCTATCAGCCGCTCCCAGAACTGGTGCCTGAAGAACAGGATGTCCACGCCGACCACGACGGCTACCAGCGCGACCACGTAAAGCACGACGACTGCCCCTCTGCTCATCGTTTCGTTCTACTACGTGCGACGGAGCGGGGCAAGAGCGGCGCTCGTTGGCGGCGGCTAGGCTCCGGTGACGAACGAGACGCAGACCCGCAGCGCGGTCGACCACCCCCGCGTATCTCACGGCGATCACGGAGTCAGTTCGGAGGCGAAGCGCTGCCGGCGCGAGCTGGCGAGGGTGCAATGCTCCAGGCGACCGGATAATTCACGATCGGGATGAAGGTCACACCGACCGCGTCTGCATCGCGGCGTGCGTCGACAACCATCTCCTTCAGGTGGTCCATTTGCTTTGCATGATCGTTGGTCTGCCACAGGCTCACGTGGACCGCTGATCCTTGAACCGAGGCCCCAGCGTAATAGGCGATGAGGCCGTCCAATCTGCCGATCGCGGGAATTAGGTACCTGCCGGTATTCCGCGTCATTTGGTCGACCTCCTGAAACCGGGTTGGGTCGAAGTTTGCACGTGAGACGCGAATGACAGCCGTCGACGGAGGCGACGCTGCGGTCATCTGAACTCTCCTTCGGTTCCGGGCTGGAGCAGTTATTTTACGATAGGCTATCGTAATGAAAATGCAACACCAGAACGTGGATGCCCGACCGCGCTGACGCGCTAACCCGACCCCGACGAGTTTCGAAGCGATCGGACGGCCCATTGCGTCCGCGCCCGCGCGGTCGGCCCCGCGACGCGCGGCTTGATGCGGCGATCCTGGCCGCCGCGGAGCACGAGCTGGAGGAGAAGGGATACGCCGGAATGTCGATGGAATCCGTCGCGGCCGCCGCCGGCACCACGGTCCCAACCCTGCGCCGCCGGTATCAGAACAAGATGGATCTCGTCGCGGCGGTCGTCGACTCATTGCGTATCGAGCCCCTCCCCCGCCGAGCGAGAGGACCACGTGCGGACGCGTTGGCGATCCTCGCAAACTTCCAGCGAAACCTCGAGCGCCCATTAGCAATGGCCACGCTCGGGTCGATCCTGTCCGAGGAGCATCGAAACCCGCGGCTACTCGAACGATTCAGGACCCGGCTCGTGCAGCCGCGCCGCGCCATGCTCCGCCAGGCGCTGGCCGACGGTGTGAATGCGGGTCAGCTTCCTCGCGCCCTGGACATCGAGGCAGCAACGAACATGCTGATCGGCGCGTTCTACGCCCGCTACCTCAGCGGCGAGCCAGTCCCGAAGGACTGGGCCAGACGAGTACTTTCGTGCGTATGGCCACAAAAACAACGCCAGAGCTCGGCCTAGGGCTGCGCTTGCACGCGCGTCCGTTTCCGGTCGCGGTGCTCGAGCGCGGCGGTGCCTAGGATGCTCAGCTCGTACAGGGCGAGCATGGGGATTAGTTCGAGGAGGGTGGTGACGGGGTCGCTGCCGGGGAGCAGGAGCGCGAGCGCGGAGATGGCGACAATGGCATAGCGGCGGTGCTTGCGGAGCTGGCGAGTGGTGAGGATCCCGGCTCGGTTGAGCCCGAGCACCGCGATTGGGATCTCGAAGAACAGACCAGTGGCAAGCAGCGTGAACAGGATGAACTGGTAGTAGCTGCGCGCCTGTACAAGGGTCTCAAACGAGCTCGCGTTGAAGTTCAGGAGGAAACTGACGGCTCCCGGAAGCACGACGAAGTATCCGAACGCGAGCCCGAGGGCAAACAGGAGCGGCGCCAGGGTGAGGAGCGGCGTTGCCACCCGCCGTTCCCGAGGCGTGAACGCAGGGGTGATGAACGCATACAGCTGCCACAGGATCACCGGAAGGGCCAATAGCAGCGCGAAGTAGGCCGAGACGATCACCGTCTGTGAGAACGGTTCGCCGATCCCGAGGGTGACCGGGCGGACGCTTGCTGGTGCGGGCGGGCCGGCCGCGAGATAGTCGGCGTCGGCGTGCGCGGCGGCGGCGAGGGCGTGGCGTTGCGTCGCGTCGAGCGGGCCGGCGGACGCGGCGAGGAGCCCAAACGCGACCCGCTGACTGGCGAGCGCGGCGCGCAGCTTCTGCTGGGTGCCGGCGCTCTCAGACAGCGGGGCGCTTGAGTCCGTGAGCGACGGGGAATGGACGTCGGCCAGCGGGCGGTTGAGCACCTGAAGAACGGCATGGTTCTGCCAGAACGCGAAGGCGAACGCGAACGCGAGTACCGCGACGCTGACGATCAGTCGCGCGCGTAGCTCGCCCACATGGGCAAACACGGACACCTGGTCGTCGTGGCCGATGGGTGTGACGGAGATCGCCATGGCAGGTCAACCGCGGATGCCTTCGGTCAGCCGACCGGAGGTGTGTCGCTATCGGGGGTGGCCGGGGGGAGGGGGGACGGGTCCGGGGATTCGCCGCCGATTGAGGCCTTGAACTCCCTCAGGCCCTGTCCGAGCGCGCGGCCGGCGTCGGGGAGGCGCTTCGGGCCCAGGAAGATGAGCGCGATCGCCAGCAGGATGATGAGGTGGGTGGGCTGCAGCATTCCAGTGAGCATCGGTGGTGTCCTTTGATGGTTGGGGTGTGCGGCGCGGCCGCAACCCGGTTGACGGGTTGCGGCCGGCAGTGAGGCGCTCGTGGGCGAGGCGAGCGTGGCCTAACGCGGCGTCCGCCGCGGGGCAGGCCCGAGCGAGCGCCGTGAGCGGGTAGGGGTCGGATGGCGGGTCGTTCAGACCCCGCGCACCGCCGCGTCGGCGGCCCTTGCGAGCGCTGTCACCGTGGCGAAGAACGCACTCGACTGGCCCTTGAACAGCCCGGTTGAGGTGAGGAAGGTAACCGCTGCCATCGCTCCCCCGTTCTTTGACAGCGTTGGGCGGATGATCGAGCAGTCGGGCAGCCGCGGGTCGAGGAACTCGCACGGCTTGGGGAAGATGTTGTTCGCCCGGGTGGAATCACGGCCGCTGGCGTCGAGATTGGGGAAGAATGTTCCCGTCTCGGGGTCGGTGACCCCCGCCAGCGGGGGCTCGACGGCGTTGGCGGCGACGTCCTGCCAGACGCCGAAGTGATCGACCTCGGTTCCACCGATGCTGACCACAATCCGTAGGACGTCGAGATTGGTGACCTGGAGCGACAGCGTGGTGTACAGGCTCGAGCCGCCCTGCTCAATCATCGCGAAGTGGAACGACGCGGCGTTCGCGATCGCCTGCATCCGGGACTGCTGCGCGGTCGTCGGAGGCACCGGGACGGAAAGGTTGGGCGGCGTGTCGGTGTCGTTTAGCGGGATCACCGGCTGATTGTTGATCGTTACCGCCTGCCCGAACGTAGCCCCGAAGTCGGGATTCGCCATCGACCGGTAGCGCAGGTACCAGCTGGTGTCGACGTTTGTTCCATTGAGCAGGTTCGTGAGCCGCCGCCGTGATCGGTCAGCGCCCGTCGCCTGGCTACCCTTAAGCGTGCGGAACCGCTCCAGGCTCACTGGCTCTGCGCCCTGTGAAACAAGGTAGGCATTGAGGAAGTCGGCGTGGCTGCGCTCATCGCGCGTATTACCAGAGATGTACGCCGGCGAGTCGGAATCGAGGTTCGATAGCGCTGCTACATATGCCGGGTTGCCGCCGTCGAGGCCTCCTAGCTCGTTGTACTGCTCCCACAGGTCCGTCTCCAGAATCTCGGCCGCCGCGAGGAATCTCAGGATCGCGATGTCACCATCGGTCGGTCCGGTTCCCTTCGCACTAGCCGACGACGCCGCGAGCGCGGACAACGGCACAGCCGCGGCTCCGGTGATGGCCGCCTGCTTCAGGAACGAGCGACGGCCAACTACTCGCTGCCACAGCGCCTGCAGCTCGTGGTCCTGCGTAGAGACCTCCGGTGACCCATCCGGCGGCAAGTCATGCACTGTCATGTGTTCTTCCTTTTGTTACGGGGGGTTAATGGCGGCTACTAACGGGTCCCCACGTGAGTGTCACTCCGCGACCACGTCCCAGCGCACCGCAGCCTGGGTGAGCTGGATCAGTCGAAGAGAGCCAGAACGGCCCCGACTGACAAGGACCGTTACCGGATACTCCGACCGTTACATGCCCAAGACTCCAACACCTGCGCATTTCTTCCCCGAGGTTTTCGACGATCACCACCGCCGGTGCCCATCGACGCGCGGGCCAAGAGGCCCTGTCCCGCGAGCGCCCGCGACTCCCGCTCACCGCCTACAGCTCCATGCGCGCGACCCTGCAACTTCCTCGGCGAGGGAACGCTCGACGCCCGTCCAGGGCCTCGAGCGGGTGACCGATCGTCGGCACTTCGCCGGGCACACTTCCTCTCAGACGCCGAACTATGTGGGCGGATCAGATAGGCAAATTGGTAGAAGTCGAACAAATCTGTTGACACGTGCCCAAACCCTCCTGTAGGGTGCGTGCCTGCCGACGGCTCGGCCTGGCGCGTCACGCGTAGCGGCAAGTCGCCGGCGACTATCACCGCACGCAGGCGCGAAGGAGGAGAGACCGGCATGTCGGTATCCGAGACGACAGGCAAAGCGCGAATCGCCGCGCCGCAGGGTGGCGCAAGCAAGGACGTCTACGTTCGGAGCGCGACCGGGATGGTCCGGCAGCTCTCCCTCAAGGAGCTGGTCCCCTATGCGGCCTACAGCACGACCCCGCTCGGTATCTCGCTCGCGACGAGCACGTTCTTCGCGATCGTCGCGTTCCCTCGGGCGAACATCATCCTGGATCTGATCCTGGCGATGATCATCTCGGTCCCGACCTGGATCACGTTCGCGCTGCTCGCGTCGAGCATGGCGAAAGTCGGGGGCGACTACATCTACGCCTCGAGGATCCTCAGCCCGGTATGGGGCCTGTTCAGCAACGTGTCGCAGTGCCTTGGGGGCGTGCTGGCCGGCGGGCTGTACGCAACGTTTGTCGCGACGATCGGCATCGCGCCGGCGTTCTCGATCATCGGCACCGTGACCGGCAGCCACTGGTGGCTGAGTGCGTCGAGCTCGATCGCGTCGAAGTCCGGGGTATTCATCACGGCCGGTGTGTCGCTGACGATCTTGACCGTTTTGGCGGTGTTGGGAACCCGGCTCGTTACGCGGGTGATGGCCTGGCTCTACGGCGTCGCGGCCGTCGGTTTCATCGTCTCGGTCGTCGTTGTCCTGTTCCGCGGGCACGCGGGGTTTGTCAACCACTTCAACGCGTTCGCCCGGCCCTTCACCCATCGTCCGGACAGCTATCAGCACGCGATCAACACGGCTGTGAAGTCCGGGCTGGCGGTCCCGAGCCACGGTGGGTATTCGACGAGCAGCACGATCGGGGCCCTCGTCCTGATCACCGGGGGCGTCGTCTTCAGCTGGTGCAGCATCTATCTGTCGGCTGAGATGAAGGGCGGCTCGCTCCGCAAGCGCCAGCTGCAGACGATCATCGGCGGCGGGATGATGCAGGCGATCCTGCTCCTGCTCGGCGTCCTCATCTTCCTCAAGGTGATCGGCTACGACTTCGTGGCCGCGGCGAACAACGGGAACATGGGCATCAACGTGAGCCCCTTCTACCAGTTCTTCGCCTCGATCTCCGCGCCCGGGCAACTCCTCGCGATCGTGCTGGGGTTCCTATCGCTCGGTTGGTTCCTACCGGGAATCTTCAACAACCTGGCGCTGCTTCATCGCGCCCCGTTCGCGTGGTCGTTCGATCGGCTGCTTCCGAGCGCCTTCGCGGAGGTCAACGAGCGCACGCACACACCCGTGGTCTCGATTGTGGTGACGTGGGTGATCTGTCTCGCCGCCGCCTACTGGGCAACCTACGGCACCAGTTTCCAGACCGCGCTTACGCTTTCGTTCCTGTTCGGCTATCTCACTCCGCTCGTGTGCGGGGTGGCGGCGGCCCTGATGCCTGCCCGGCGTCCCGAGCTCTTCAAAGGCACGCCGGCCGACTGGCGTATTGGCGGTGTACAGGTAATCGTGATCGTGGGCGCCCTGTGCACGTTGACCACCGCATTCCTGATCTTCCTGATCCTGGATTTCGCGAAGCCGCTCGGAGTCAAGAACGTTGCCGAGGCGGTCAGTGCGCCGGTCGGCGTGCTCGTCTTCGTCTTCGTCTGGTACTACGCCGCGAAGGCGATTCAACGCCGGCGCGGGATCGACCTCGACCTCGTGTACCGCACAATCCCGCCGGACTGATCTCCATGAGATGCTCGAGCCACGCGCTCAGAGTCAGCGCTGGACAGCCAGCTCGAACCCATGAGAACAGTCCGGGCTGATGTCGCCATCATCGGGTCCGGCCCGGGCGGCGCGACGCTGTTTCACGCGCTCGCCCAGGCCGGCGCCGATGTGCTCCTCGTCGAGCGCGGCGACTACCTGCCGCAGGAGGAGCAGAACTGGGACGTAAGCGCGGTCTTCGACCAGAAGCGCTACAGCGCCGGCGACGTCTGGGAAGACGACCGAGGGCAGAGCTTCCGGCCGGGGACCTACGCCTTCGTCGGCGGGAGCAGCAAGATGTGGGGCGCCTGCCTGACGCGGTTCCGCGCCGAGGACTTCGGCGAACTGCGCCACTACGGCGGCACCTCACCCGCGTGGCCGTTCGACTACGCCGCGCTCGCGCCCTATTACGACGAGGCCGAACGCGTCTACGGGGTGCACGGGGTGGTGAGCGGGGATCCGACTGCGCCCGAGGCGCCGGCCCCGCCGTATCCGCCTATCGCTCACGAGCCAACCATGCAGCGGTTCGTGGACAGCTTCCGCGCGCAAGGGCTCCACCCGTACACACTGCCACTCGGCATCGACCTCCACGAGGGCGGGGCCTGCGTGCGATGCCGAACCTGCGACGGCTTTCCGTGCCGCGTGCTCGCCAAGAACGACGCCGACGTGCGCTGCGTCAGGCCGGCACTGAAGGCGGCGAACGCCAACGCTATGCTCGGAACGCGCGTCGAGCGGCTGCTCACCAACACGGATGGTGACACCGCCATCGCGGCCGAGGCAGTCCACGGTCGCGAGCAGGTCCGGATCGAAGCTAACCGCTTCGTCGTCGCCTGCGGCGCCGCCAACAGCGCCGCCCTGCTGCTGCGCTCGAGCGGCGCTGCCCATCCGGCCGGTTTGGGCAACTCCTCCGACCAGGTCGGCCGTAACTACATGCAGCACCAGTTCACCGCGCTGATGGCGATCCACCCGGTGCAAAAGACGAACCTCATCTACCAAAAGACGGTCGGCCTGAACGACTTCTACCTGCCCGGCGACGGCCGGGAATATCCGCTCGGCAACATCCAGACCCTCGGGAAGCTGCAGGCGGGGATGCTGACCGCCGACATGCCATGGGCGCCACGTCCGCTGATGCGCTACCTCTCCGAGCGCAGCGCCGACTGGTGGACGACGACCGAGGACCTGCCCTCGCCGGATAACCGCGTGACGATCACCGGCGACGGCGGCGTCCGCCTCGCCTACCGCCCGAACAACGTCCGCGCGCAGGACGAGCTGACCGCGATCGCCAAGCGCATCCTGCGACGGGCGGGCTACCCGCTGGTCATCGCGAAGCGGATGCCGCGCGCCACGACCTCGGCACAGTGCGGCACGGCCCGGATGGGAACGGATCCGCGCAGCTCCGTGGTCGACCCGTTGTGCCGGTCGCACGACGTACCCAATCTGTACATCGTTGACGGGTCTGTCCTTCCGTGCTCGACTGCGCTCAATCCCGGCCTCACGATTGCGGCGATCGCGTTGCGTGTCGCCACGCTCTCCGATCTGGCCGGCGGGCGCCACGCAGCGGCCACCCATGCGTGATGACGCAGATGGCAGGACGCCGGTCGCGGCCACACGGCCGGCCGGATCGACCCGTGGCCGTAAAGCTGTGCATGGGCTCGGGATCGGCGTCGTTGGCGCGGGTGCTGGTCCAGAAGGTGCGCCGGACGCGAATGTACAGATTGTCGCAGAAAATGTGCTAATCTGCCCAGACTGGCGGCTCGAGGTGTCTCTGACAGAGAAAGGATGAGCGTGCCGAATTCCCTTCAACTGACGCTTGACGCAGTGGCACTGCCGTCTGGGGGGCTCGCAATGCTGGCGATCGACCAGCGCGAGTCACTGCGGAATATGTTTAGCGCCAAGACAGGAGGCGCGGAGGTCGCGGACGAGACGCTCCGCGACTTCAAGCTCGCTGTGGTCGAGGAGATGGCTGGGACGGCGTCGGCGATCCTGATGGATCAGCTCTTCGGCCGAGACGCTTTGCCACTCATCAGCGCGATGCCGCACTGCGGCCTGATCGTGGCCTCGGATCACCTCATCCAACCGGCCGGGAGTCCCGTGCTCGACACGCGGCTCGACGGCGAAGTAGACCTCGAGCTCGCGCGCGCGAACGGGGCGGTCGGCGCCAAGCTCCTCGTCCTCTGGCGGGGCGACAGCGAAACTGAGTGTCGGGCGCTGGTGGACGAGTTCCTCGCGCGCTGTTCGGATGCCGGTCTGCTGAGTGTCGTCGAGGCGATCGTGAAACCGCCGGCCGGGCAGCTCGCGTCGACGCTCGAGGACGGGATCGTCCACGCTGCAACCGCGCTCGCGCCCGGCGCAGACCTATACAAGTGTGAGATCCCATTTCACGGCGACGCGCGGCCGACCGACATCCGACGCGCGAGCGAGCGTGTGACCGAGGCCATCAGCTGCCCGTGGGTCGTGTTGTCCTCGGGCGTTCTCGCTGAACGCTTCCCCGCAGCGGTGCAGGCGGCGTGCCAGGGGGGCGCGAGTGGCTTCCTGGCGGGGCGGGCGGTGTGGGCCGATACAGTCGGACCGGGCGACTACCGCGAGAGGATCCGCGCAGAGTCAGTGCCCCGCATGGCCGCTCTCATCGACATCGTCAACGAGTACGCCCGCCCCTGGCGGAGCGCAGCTGTCTGAGCGACCGGTCGGGTGACCGCGAGCGATTGCCTGGTCGGGCTCGACGTCGGGACGTCCTCGATCAAGGCGGTCGCCGTGACGTTCGACGGTCGACTCCTCGATTATGCGTCGGCTCTGACCCCCACCGTCCGCGCGGATCACGGCCGGCTTGAGCACCCAGCCGACGCGCTGCAGCGAGCCGTCCTCGATGTCTTGCGAGCGCTGATGGATCGCATCGGCGGCGCGCCCGCGCCGGCTGGCATCGGCGTGACGTCGATGGGCGAAGCCGGCGCGCTCGTTGACGATCGCGGCCAGGTGCTGCACCCCGTGATCGGCTGGTCTGACCGACGCACCCGCCCCCAGATCGACTGGCTCCGCGCACGCTTCAGCGACGATGAACTCTTCGACCTCGTCGGACATGCGCTCGAGCCGTGCTGGGGCTTCCCTAGGCTGATGTGGCTCAAGGAACACGCGCCGGCGGTGTTCGAGGCGGCCCGAGGCTGGCTGTCGGTCGGCGACTTGGCGGTGCTCTGGCTGAGCGGCGCGCGGATGACGGACTACAGCCTGGCGTCGCGCACGATGGCCTTTGATCAGAAGGCGCGAACCTGGGCGAGCTCGCTGCTCGATGCAGTGGGCCTACCGGCCGATCTGTTCCCTCCCGCGCATCAGAGCGGAACCCGCGCCGGCGCGACCGACGGTGCCGTCGAATCACAGACCGGAATCCGCGCCGGGACGCCGGTCGTCCTCGGCGGACACGACCGACTGTGCGGCGCCTACGCCGCCCGCGCCGGCGCCGGCGGGGTCGTCGACTCCGTCGGCACCGCCGAGGCGGTCGTATTGACGGTCGCCGTGGGGGAGCCTGCCGCGCCGTCGGCGAAGGCGGCACACATCCCGCGCTACTGCGACGTCACCCCCGGGCGCATGGCGTACTCCGCACGGGTCGGGCAGTCGGGCGCCGTGATCGAGTGGCTCCGGCGCGAGGTGTTCACAGCTCCGGGACAGCCGCTGGCGACCTATGAGCAGATGATCAGCGAGCTGCGCGTCCCAACACGGTTCACCGGCGTCGTCTGTTACCCGGCATTCGGCCGTTCGATCCGACCGAGTGCCGAGGACGATTTGATGCACGGCACCTACCTCGGCGTGACCGAGGCGCACACGCGCGGCGATCTGCTGCAGGCGAGCCTTGAGGCGGCCGGGTTCTCGCTGCGGAGCAACCTCGAAGCCCTGCGCGGCACGGGCGCGGGCACGCTTGGCCCGGTGCGGGTCGAGGGGGGCGCGATCCAGAACGCTGCGTGGATGCAGATTCGCGCAGACGTCGTTGGCGAGGAGCTCGAGAGCATCGAGACCCGGCACGTGGCTGCGCTGGGTGCAGCGCTGCTCGCCGGCGTCGGCGCGGGGGTCTACAGCGACCACGGTGAGGCCGCGGCCGCGGTCCACCACGAGACTCGGCGCTGGCAACCAGACATGGAGCGCCACCACGCGTACGAACAGGTCTACGCCGCGGTCTACCGCAATCTTCCCGCGTCCCTGGCGCCTATTGGTCGGGCTCTAAACGCGATTGCGCCCGCGGCTCCGCATCCGGGGCAGGGCGCTTGCTGAGCCGCGCGAGATCAGTGGCGGGCGTGACGTGCGGTGGCGCCGGTCGCTTGCGAGAAAATTGTGCGACTTGTATCGTTCAAGTGGGCAGTAGGTCCCAGATTAGGAAGGCCAGAACATGACAGAGTGCGGTCGGCCCCATGCGGTTTAAGCGTGGGGGTGGTGTGCAGCGGTCCCGGGGGATGCGGCTCTATTTCTGCACCGACATCCATGGATCGGAGAAGTGCTTTCGCAAGTTCCTGAAGGCCGGGGACTTCTACAAGGTCGATCATCTGATCCTCGGCGGGGACATGACGGGTAAGTCGATCGTGCCCATCTTGAAGTCGTCGGCCGGCTACTCGTGCACCTACCTGGAACGCGAATACCGCGATCTCGATTCGAGCGGTCTCGCCGAGCTGCGGGACCTGATCCGAGGGCATGGCGCTTACGCGATGATCGGGACGGCCGACGAGCTGGCGTTGCTCGACGACGACGAGCAGCGTGAGTCGGTCTTCCGCAAGGCGATCGCCAACGGCGTGACGCAGTGGGTCGAGCTCGCGGAGGAGCGTCTGCGCGGGACCGGCCGGCGGATCTACGTGGCCCCCGGCAACGACGATTTCCTCGAGATCGACGAGTCGCTTAAGGGCAGCGACACCGTCGTGTTCGCCGAGAGCACGTGCATCGCGCTCGATGAGAATCACGAGATGATCACGACCGGCTACTCGAACCGGACGCCATGGGAAACCGAGCGGGAGCTCGAAGAGGAGGAGATGCGCGAGCGGCTGGACGCGCTCGCCGCCCAGGCGAGCGGGACGCGAAACCTGATCGGCGTCATCCACCCGCCGCCGTTCGACTCGCGACTGGACGCGGCGCCCGGACTCGAACGTGAGGAGAGCGGTGATCTCAGGCTCAAGGTCTCCGCCGGCACCGTGGTGATGGCGCCGGTCGGGTCGACCGGCGTGCGGTCGTTCATCGAGGCCCAGCAACCCCTGCTTACCCTCCACGGCCACGTACACGAGAGCAGCGGCATCACGTCGATCGGGCGGACCGTCTGCATCAACCCCGGCAGTGAGTACACCGAGGGGATCCTCAACGGGGCAATCGTGGAGCTCGGTGATGGCGAGGTCATCACGAGACAGCTGGTAGTGGGCTAACAACGGAGGAAGAGACTGTGATGGAGCGAGAGGAACAGGAGAACCAGGCGATCGCGCTCATCGAGTTCGCCCATCAGCGCGGAATCGAGCTCCGGTTGATTGGCGGAATCGCGGTGTCCTTGCGGTGCCCGAGCGCGTCACATCGATCGTTGAAGCGCAAGTACGCCGACATCGACGTCGCCACGCGCATGCATGACGGCAAGAAGCTCAATGCTGTATTCGAGGAGTTCGGTTACCACGGCGACAAGAGCTTCAACGCGCTGCAGGGCAAGTTCCGCCGGCTGTACCACGATGACACGGGCGAGAACCAGATTGATGTGTTCATCTCGAAGTTCGAGATGTGCCACGAGATCCCGCTCGGCGAGCGCATCGAGCTCGAGGACCTCACCCTGGCGCTCACCGACCTGCTGCTGACGAAGGCGCAGGTCGTGGAGATGAACGCCAAGGACATGCTCGACCTGGTCGCGATCGTGGCCGACAAGGAGATCGCCGATCATGATCGTGACGCGATCAACGGTCCGTACATCGCCGGGCTGCTGGCGCGTGACTGGGGTCTGCATCGGACCGTCACCGGCTCGCTCACCCAGGTGCAGTCGCGCCTCCCTGAGCTCGACCTCGACCCCGAGATCCGCACGCGTGCGTCGGCGACGGTCGATTCGCTGCTCCGCGTGATCGACAGCCAACCAAAGACGCGAGGGTGGAAGCTGCGGGCGAAGATCGGCGAGCGGGTGCAGTGGTACGAGTTGCCGGAGGACCCCGGCCGCCGCGGGCAGAGTCTGACGGCGGCCACTTCGGGCGCCGCCTGAGCCGCCCCGGACGCACGCCTAGCCATTCCAACCTAGTGCCCTGAGCGCTAGGCCGCGGTCGATCCGGAGGGTCGCCCGGCCGTCAGGCGGCTCGGATCGCCTCGCCCTCGGCGACGATGAGGTCTGCCCCTGCTGCGATCAGCGAGTCGCGCTCGGCCTCCGTGATCGCCGAGTCGGTGATCACCGTGTTCACGCGAGAGAGGTCATCGATGTCGAACGCGGCGACCTTGCGGAACTTGCTCGAGTCCGCGATCAGCACGACCTGGTCGGCGATCCGCATCATCTCCCGCTTCGTGTCCGCATCAAAGGCGTTGCCGCAGTACATGACACCGTCGCGCAGCGCGCTCGTCGTCAGGATGAACGTCGTGAGGCGCACGCGCTGAAGCGCGGCGATCGTCGTCGGGCCGGCGAACGCCTGCGTCTCGGGGTGCAGGACGCCGCCGATGCCGATCACCTCGACGTGCGGGCGTTGACACAGCTCGTTCATGACCGGGAGCGAGTGGGTGACGATTGTGCAGCTCTCCGACGGTCGAAGGTGGCGTGCGACTTCGAGCGCCGACGTGCCGGCGTCGATCCCCACAATGGCGCCCGGCTCTTGCTCGATTAGTTCGACGGCCCGGCGGGCGATCGCGCGCTTTGCGGAGGCCTCCTGTCGGAGGCGAAGCTCGAAGTGCGTGCCCGTGGACTGAGGGGTCACGGGAACCACGCCGCCGTAGGTGCTGCGAACGAGGTTCTCCTCTTCGAGCTGTTGGATGTCGCGGCGGACCGTCATCCGTGAGACCCCCAACCGATCGCAGAGGTTCGTGATGCTGCAGAACCCGAGCTCGTTGATGAGCTCGATCATCGTGGCGCGACGAGCATCCGCACCCCGGTAGCGCATCGACGGCCTGTTCGCGAGGTTGGGCATAAGATGATCCTACTCGCACATTCTGACAAGAATTGCGGCCGGATCGAGCGCGAGCCGTGGCTTGCGCGGGACGCCCGACCCGGTCGCGCGGTCGGCGCGGGCATGCCTTCGTTGCGCCGGCGCCACGCAGCGATCAGGAGCGCTGCCGCGAGGGGGCACCTCACCCTGGAATGATGTAGTCTGCTCATTAAGTGGGCGACATTGCCCATAAATTGCTTGACCCCGAGCGGCCGAGAGGCTACTGTCGCCGAAATGACCGACCTTGGCGGCGATGTTGGGCGGATGCGCCCATGTGCCGCTCGCCTGCCGAAAGGCGACCGGTTACCGGCCGCGAGCCACATCTATCCCTTTGAACTTCCGGGGACGCCATGACCGACAACTACGCCCAGCGTGACCTCGCCCATCTCGTCCACCCGCTGGCTCGTATCCAGCAGCTCCGGGAGCAGGAGGGACCGGCCGTCGTCGTGTCGGGGGAGGGGGCTGAGGTTGTTCTCAGCGACGGGCGCAGGATGATCGACGGGCCGGCCGGCATGTGGTGCGTCAACGTCGGGCACGGCCGTCGCGAGCTGCTCGACGCGGCCGTGCGGCAAATGAAGCAGATCGCGTTCTCGCCAATCTTCGGCGCGCACTCCACGCCGGCGGCAATCGAGTTCTGCGAGCTGCTCACCTCGATCGCCCCGGGGGATCTCGACCATGTGTTTCTGGTCAACGGCGGCAGCGAGGCGAACGAGACCGCGATCAAGCTTGCTCGCTATCACTGGCATCTAAAGGGCAAGCCGGAGAAGACCCTGGTCTTGTCGCACGATCGCGGCTACCACGGCGTCACCGGCACGGTCACCTACGCCACCGGCCTTGCGCAATATCACGTCGGGTTCGGCCCGGCTCCCCGTACGGTGGCTCACTTCCCCACACCGTACGAGTACGCGATCGACGACGCAGAGCGGTTCGATTGGATCGCGTCCGGTCAGGCTCTGGAGACCGTGATCCTTGAGCACGGCGCCGATTCGGTCGCTGCGATCATCGTCGAGCCGGTGATCGGCAGCGGGGGGGTGCTCGTTCCGCCGGCCGGGTACCTCCGCAACCTCAAGGAGGTGTGCGAGCGACACGATGTCCTGATGATCGCCGACGAGATCATCACCGGTTTCGGTCGCGCTGGCCGCTGGTTCGCGGTCGATCATGACGATGTCGTGCCCGATCTGCTGACCTTCGCCAAGGGCGTCTCGAGCGGCTACGTGCCGCTCGGCGGGACGCTGATCGGCGGGCGCGTCTGGGAGGCACTCCGGACCGCCGAGGGAGATCCTCAGCTTTGGCACGGTTTCACCACCTCCGGTCATCCTGTCGCCTGCGCGGTTGCCACCGCGAACATCCGGCTCATTCGCGACGACCGGCTCATCGAACGGGTGGTGGAGCAGGGCACCTACCTCGCGGAACTTCTGGAGGGGCTGCGGGATCTGCCCGAGGTCGGAGATGTCCGGTATCGCGGCCTCATGGCTGCTGTCGAGCTCGTCGCCGACAAGGAGACACGCGAGAAGTTCCCCGCCGAGGAGACCCGCGGCGCTCGGGTGGCCCGGGCTGCACGCGATCACGGCCTGTTGGTGCGGCCGCTAATCGGGGACATCATCTTCCTCGCCCCGCCGTTCGTCATCAGCCGGGAGCAGCTTCAGCAGGCGGTCGCCGCGATCCGCCAGGCGGTCATCGACACGCGAGCCGTGGCCGGGGTGGGGGCCCGCGACTGATGAGCGAGGGCGTCGACTTCGGAGCGCTGCTCCCTAGCGATCTCCCCTCAGGTTCCGACTGCCACCGCGAGGGTGTCGAGCTGGGCCGCCGCGTTGAGCGCGGAGTGTCGATGTTCTGCGAACACCACGGCGTCCGCTCCGAGCGCGAGTTCCGCGAGCGGGCCCGCGCCGAGGGCCGTCACTGCACGAGCATCAACATCGGGCTCGCGACTTGGGCCGACACGCGCGACGCCCTCGGCGGAATCTACGAAGACGCGCTCTCGCGCGGCGTCGTCCCGCCCGACAATTTCACGCTGCTCGCCGAGCGCCGCATGGGTTTGCCACGGGATATGTGGGTCGATGCGCCGCAGGAGACGGGGCCTGTGCTGTGGACCGAGCAGGACTGGTGGGAGCTGACGCACACGGTCCCGATCCAGCCAGGTGCCGAGGACAACATCATCGGCGGCCCCGGGTCAGTCCCGAATGCCTTACAGGCTCTGCAGGTGGGAGTGACGACTGTCGGCGTCCTCTCCCAGTACTTCTGGCGCTGGCCGTACTGGAACGACGACGTCGCCCAGACCGCAGCTGTCGTCACCGCCGCGGGCGCCCTGTCCGCCTGGCGGGACGACGGCGTGTGTTTCAACAGCTATCTCGACGACGGCTATCCGGGGGTCTTCCACGACTACGCCAATCTGGTCGGCTGGACGATGGTCGAGCGGTACGCGAGCGAGCAGCTGCTCAAGGTGCCCTTCTCGGCCTCATGGGGTGGTCTGAGCACCGACCCGGTCACTAAGTCGGCGGTGTCACGCGCGCTGCAGCTGACGAACCCCAGCGATGTGCCGCCGTCGTTCATGCATGGGGACACGATCGGCAACGGGCCGGACATCGAGGCGAACGCGGCGACCGCCTCGGTCGATGTGTTGTTCATGAAGGCCACCGACGCCCACTACCGCATCGGCGCCGCCGTCAAGGCCGTGCCGATCACCGAGGCCGTCCGGGTTCCCACCTGGCAGGAGGTCGCCGCGGTTCATGCCATGAATCGCCGGCTTGAGCAGTACATGCCGACGGCCGAGGCGAATTTCGGCTGGGCGCGGATCGAGGGGATCGCCGCCACGCTCGTCGAGGGCGCAAAGCGCTTTTTCGCCAACCTGTTGACCGGCCTTGAACGCGGTGGCGTCGACGTGACCGACCCTGTCCAGTTCCTGCTCACGCTCAAGACGCTCGGGGCCGTTCGGGCGGAGGAGCTGTTCGGGGCTGGTGAGCCCCACAGCGGCTATCCCCGCGGCCGCCGGCCCGTGATCCAGACCGACCTTCTCCGCAAGACTCTCGAGGAACGCGACGCGGCGGTCGGACGGATCCGAGAACTTGGGCGTGGCTCGGCGCTGGCGGGGCAGCGGATCATCGTCGCCTCGACCGATGTGCACGAGCTGGCGGTGATGCTGCTGCACAGCGCGCTCGCCGCGGCAGGCGGAGAGATCATCGACTTCGGCATCAGCCGCGATCCCGAGGACATCGTCAAAGCGGCCGTGGAGACGGACGCGCGGGCCGTCGTTATCACCACGCACAACGGGGTGGCGAGGTCGTTCGGAAGGCGACTGCTCCTGACGATGGAGCAGGCCGGCATCGGCGGCCTTCCGATTTACATGGGCGGAGTCCTGAACGAGGACGTCGAGGACTCCGACATCCCGATTGACGTGACCAAGGATCTGATTGAGATGGGGATCCGTGCGCCTGCCGGCATCCCCGAGCTCGTCAGTGACCTAGGCGATCTCGTACGGAGGCTCGGGCACGCGTCGGCGTACGTCGACGGACATATGGAACGCACATGACCGATACACAGAAACCCCTTCAGCTGTTCACCAGTGTGGGCGTCTGCCAGCTGATGCTTCCAGACACGAGCTTCGACGAGGACGTGCGTCACGTCGCCGCGGCGGGCATTGCGGCGCTCGGGATCTGGGAAGGCAAGCTCATCGAGGGAGAGGAAAGCGTCCAAGCGAACCTGCTCGCAACGGCAGGCCTGGCCGCCAGCGCCGCCATCCCGGCGAACATCTCTCCGCTTCCGGCCGACGACGCCTATCCCGGGCCGGCCGACCTCGACGAACGAGTTGAGGCGATGAAGCTGAGCATCCGCCGGCTCGCACGGTTCCGCCCGTCGGCCATCGTGGTTCTCACCGGTTCCGGAGCCGGATTGCCCCCGGCGGATGCCCGACGCATCGTCGTCGAAGGGATGCGCGAAGCCGCGCGCGAGGCAGCCTGGCATGAGCTGGCGATCAGTATCGAGCCGATACCGGCACATCCGGATGTCGATATCTCGATGGTTCACACGATCCCGGATGTGGTTGAGCTGATCGACGAGATCGGAGCGCCGAATGTTGGCATCTGCTGGGATGCGTGCAACCTCGCGCACACCGAGGACGTCATCGACCTCACCGAGCGCTACGCGCCACTGATCAACTCGGTTCACCTTGCCGACCTGCGGCGACCACGGGGTCCGGTCGATCGTCACCTCCCGGGAGACGGATACCTCGATCTCCCCGAGATGCTGGGCGCGCTGCGCCGAGGCGGGTACGACGGCATCATCGACCTAGAGGTGCTCGCCCGGGATGGCCTCGATTTCGACGGCGCCTCGGCGCTCTGGCGGCTCCCGCCGCCAGAGCTCATCGGCCGAGCACATGCTGCGACGCAGGCCCTCTGGGCCGTGGCCGATCCGGCGAATGGCGGGGAGGCGGTATCGAACAACACGAGGACGAGGAGAAGCAATGGGAAGGGTTGAAGGACGGGTCGCGATAATCACCGGCGCGGCGCGCGGACAGGGACGGTCCCATGCCGTGACCCTGGCAAGGGAGGGCGCTGAGATCCTCGCCATCGACGTGTGCGAAGCGGCGGCCGACGAGCTGCCCTATGAGCTGGCCACCTCGGCCGAGCTTGCAGAGACGGCGCGGCAGGTCGAGGCCCTGGGCCGTCGCTGCATCGCAGTCAAAGCTGACGTGCGCAACACGGCACAGATGAACGACGCGATTGACCGAGCAGCCGCCGAGCTCGGGCGCATCGACATCGTGGTGGCCAACGCAGGCATCTGCACCGCGCAGACGTGGGAGGGCGTCGACGACGAGGTGTGGGAAGCGACGATCGCAACCAACCTCACTGGCGTTTGGAAGACGATCCGACCGGCCATCCCGCACCTGATCGAGGCCGGCGGCGGTGCCGTCGTGATGACGGCCTCGATGGCGGCGCTTCGAGGCCAGCCCGGAGAACTGCCGTACTCGACGGCAAAGGCAGGTCTGTTCGGCCTGATGCAGACGCTGTCCGCGGAGCTCGCGCCCCACAGGGTTCGCGTCAACGCGATCTCCCCGGGGAACACGGCGAGCCCGATGTTCCACGCTCCGGCGTTCGTCGACATGTTCGTCGGGCACCCGAACTCGACACTCGAGGAGCTCAAGTTCCCGTCGGGCGCGATGACGTTATTGCCGATCCCGTGGATCGAGGCGCAGGACGTCTCCAACGCCGTTCTATTTCTCGTCTCCGACGAGGGCCGCTACATCACGGGGATCAACCTCTCGGTCGATGGCGGGTCGTTCAATCAGCCGCCGGGCATCCCGCCGATCGCGGCGGAGCGGATCGGTGCGTTGCAGTGGCAGGTGGACCACGCCCGCGAGGCCGTCCCGAGCTAGCGTGCCCACTGCGATAGGGGACAGAGGTGTCAGGCGTAACTGAAGCGCCGGCCAGCGAAGGAGCGTCCATACCCGGAACGGTCGCGGTCCTGGCCGATTTCGGCAGCACGTACACGAAGGTGACACTTGTCGATGTGACCTCTGGGTTTCTGGTGGCGGCGGCCCAGGCGCCGACTACGGTGGCGCACGACGTTATGGATGGTTTCGACAGAGCTCTCGCCGAGGCCATCGAGGCCGCGGGCCCGCACGTCACTATCGGCCCACGAGCTGCCGCTTCGAGCGCCGGCGGCGGACTGAGGATCGCGGCGATCGGCCTCGTGAGTGATTTGACGGCTGAGGCGGCGCGGCGCACGGCGCTGAACGCAGGGGGGAGGATCGAGCTGACGTTAAGCGGGGACCTGGGGCCGTCGGATGCCGAGGCGCTGGCGGCCAGTGCTGCGGATGTCGTGCTGTTCAGCGGCGGCACGGACGGCGGTCAGCGCGAGCGCGTGCTGCGAAACGCCGAGCTGGTGGCCACATCCGCGATCACGGCCGAGGTCGTCGTCGCCTGCAACCGCGAGATCGCCGATGCGGTCGCGCAGTGCTTCGACCGGGCGGGCCTGCGTGCCCGAGTGGTCGAGAACACGATGCCGAGGTTGGGGGAGCTGAACATCGAACCGGCACGTGCCGCGATCCTCGACGCGTTTCTGCTTCATGTGATTCGAGGCAAGCGCCTTAGCGGCCGAGCCGAGTTTCTGGAGTCGGTTCTAACGGCGACCCCTGACGCGGTGTTGCGCAGCGTCGACGTCGTCGTCAGGGCGGTTGGTGGCGATCGGGGCGCACCGGGCGCCGTCGCGGTCGTCGACATCGGGGGGGCGACCACCGATATCCACTCCTGTGTAGGGGAAGGCCCGGGGATCGTCGGGGCCGGCCGACCCCTGTTGGCGCTGACGCCCACGACGCGTACGGTGGAAGGTGATCTAGGGATGAGATGGAGCGCGAGCGGAGTGCTCAACGCTGATCGCAAGTGGCTCGAGGACGCGTTAGGCCCTGAAATCGAGCAGGATGTCGAGCGTCGCGAGTCGGACCCGAGCTTCCTCCCGCCAGACCGGGGGCGAGAAGCGGCTGTGGACCGTTTGCTCGCAACGAGCTGCGTCCGAGAGGCGCTGGCGCGGCATTCCGGCCGTGAGTTCTGGGCGTTTCGCACGAACGAGCCGCCCCGGCTCACCCGAACCGGTCCCGACTTGCGCGACGTCGATCTTCTCGTCGCAACGGGCGGCGTGTTGGCACGCCGACGGGACGGGCAGGAGGTCGTCGCCCAGGGACTCTCCCGGCTCGCCGACGTGCCCGGCCTCATGGCTCCCCGCCAACCGAGGATCGCGATCGACAGAGACTATGTCCTGGCGGCGACGGGTTTGTTGTCGATGACCGATCCCGGCTTGGCGGCGCGGTTCGCGGCGCAGCAGTTCGGGCTACGACGTCATCGACGAACCACAGGGTTGATTCACTTGACACCAGGGTCCGCATCATGACCGTGCGCTGGGGTTTCATCGGGGCGAGCATCTGGGCACGCAGTCGGATGATCCCCGCGGTACAGGCCGTCGATGGTGCCGTCGCGGTCGGCGTGTTCTCGACATCGCCCGAACGCGGGGAGGCGCTTCGGCGGGAGGCCGGACTCGAGCGCACCTACGCGACGTTGGAGGAGGTGCTGGCCGACCCGTCGATCGACGCCGTCTATGTGAGCACCACGAACGATCTCCACGCCGAGCAGACGATTGCCGCAGCGAAGGCTGGAAAGCACGTTCTGTGTGAGAAGCCGCTGGCCATGTCGGTCGACGACGGCATTCGCATGAACCGTGCGTGCGCCGAGGCCGGCGTGGTCCTCGGCACCAACCATCACATCCGAGGTGCCGCCACGGTTCGTGCCATGCGTGCGCTCATCGCAGAGGGCGCCATCGGCGACATCGTGGCCGGACGCGTGTTCCACACGACTCTCTTGCCGGAGGCGATGCGGACCTGGCGTCTCAGCCGGAGGGAATCGGGTGCGGGTGCGATCCTCGACCTGACGGTGCACGACGTCGACACAATCCGCTTCCTCCTCGGCGACGAGGTCGCCGAGGTGACGGCCGTCGCCGCCAGCCAGGGCATGGCGCACGATCAGGTCGAAGACTCCGCCATGGGAGTGCTCCGGATGCGAGGCGGACAGTTGGTCTCATTCCACGACGCCTTCACCGTCGCGCACGCCGGAAGCGGTGTCGAGGTCCACGGGACGACCGGGTCGCTGATCGGTCCGCGACGTGATGAGCGCCGATCCCGTTGGGGAGGTGCTGCTCAGACGGTCGAACACGACCACCCCCGTCGCGGTCGGCGAGCGTTGGCCTCTATATGAGCACGCGATCGAGTGCTTCGTCCGCGCCGTTCGTGGTGAAGGCGAACCGCTGGCCACTGGCCAGGACGGCCTCGCGTCGCTTGCCGTTGCCATCGCCGCCGGCGAGTCCGCGCGTAGCCGGTGTGCTGTGGCGCCGGTGCAGGTCTGAGCCTCCGACTCGCCGAGCTCGGACGCGGCGTCTACTCCGCACCGATTTCGGTGTGTGTGCAGCGGACTATTCCGTCGCGCTCGAGCCGGCCGATCTCAGAGGTGGTCATGCCGAGGAGATCGGAGAGGACGGCCTCGGTGTGCTCGCCGAGCTTCGGCGCTCGGCGCACGGCGGTCCGCGGGACGGCCGAGAAATCCAGCGGCGTGCCGGGCATGAGATAGCGGCCGACGCCGGGGTGCTCGATTAGCTCCCACATGGCGTTGTCGGTCGAGCAGCGCGCGTCCTCGTGCACGAGTTGGGAGAAGGTCTGGTAGGCGCCCCATGACACGCCGGTGCCCGCGAAGGCCGAACGGATCTCGCTCAGCGTGCGGGCTTCGAACCATGGCTTCAGCACCGCCGCTAGAAGATCGCGGGCCTGGAAGCGATCGGACACCGATTGCAGATCGATATCCATCCCCGCCTCCAGCGCGCTGACCGTCCGAGCCACGCCGGTGACCTCGACCAGCGCGTTCCACTGTCGGGTTGTGAGCGCGACCACCATCACTCGCCGCCCGTCGCTGGTCGGGAAGTCGTGCCCGAACGCCCCGTAGAGGTAGTTCCCGTCGCGGGGCGTGTCTCGACTCTCGAGCTGGGCTCCAGCGACGCGACCGAGATGCCCGACCATCGCAAATGCGACGTCGGACAGGGCGATTCGCACGAGTTGTCCCTCGCCGGTCCGCATTCGGTGGCGGTCGGCGGCCAGCAGCCCGGTCGCCGCGAGCCCGCCGGTGATCGCGTCCCAGGCCGGAAGGACGCTGTTGAGTGGCTCTGCGTAGTCGCGTGGTCCGGTGGCCCATGGGAAGCCCGTGGCTGGGTTGACCGTGTAGTCGACCTCGGAGCTGCCGTCACGGTTGCCGGCTAGCAGCACCATCACCAGATCGGGACGCTGGCTCGAGAGGGACTCGTAGGAGAGCCAGCCGCGGGCCGGGAAGTTCGTCAAGAAAGTCCCGGCGGCGGCGATGCACGCCTCCACCAGCTCGCGTCCTCGGTCGGAGTGAATGTCGACCTCCAGCGAGCGCTTGCCCTTGTTCAGCCCGGCCCAGAACAGGCTGTCTCCGTTCGCGGCCAGCGGCCAGCGGCCGTAATCCAGGCCACCGCCGATCTGGTCAAACCGGATCACATCGGCGCCGAGCTGCGCGAGCGTCATCCCGCCGAGCGGCGCGGCGACGAACGCCGAGCCCTCGACGACCGTCAGTCCGGACAGGATCCCCGGCTCGCTCACGGCATCAGCGCGGTCAGGCGCCAGTCCAGCACCGGGCGCACGGGGTCGTCCTGCTGGCCCTGCGCGGAGACGAGGATTCGCGCGTGCACGAGCCCCCCGTCCTCGAGCGGCTCGAGCTCCTCGAGCCGGATCTCGCTGCGTAGCAGGTCCCCCTCGAAGGTCGGGCCGACGTGGTCGCACGAGCGCCAGGCCAGGATCGTCGCCAGATCAGGCAGGACCCGGGTCAGGTGTGACGCAGCGATCCCGATCACGTGCCCGCCGTACACCAGCCGCTGGCCGTGGGCGCCGGCCGTCGCGTCCGTGTGCGTCATCGCCACGTTCAGGCTGAGGCGAGCCAGCTCCGGCGCGGAGGTCACCGTTTCGCCGGCTTCAAGTGACCAGGATTGGCCGGGGCGCAGATCCGCGAACAGGATCCCGAGCGGCTCGCGTCGCAGACCGTCCAGGCGCCAGGCGGTCGGGACCAGGTCGTGGACATCACGCTGTGGGGCATTCTCCGCGACGGCCCTCACATCATCGCCGGCCTCGTCCGGATCATCCCCGCGCGCCGGCAACAACGGACAGCGGTAGTAGTCGAGCACCACCCGATTTGCGGCATCGACCGCCGTGACATGCAGCAGCACCATCCCCCGCGGCTGGCGAGGAGAGGAGCTCGCCCGCCGCCTGGCCACGACCGTCGTGGTCGTACGCAGTGTCACCCCAAGGTGAACCGCTCGAGCAGCGAGGCCCCGATAGAACAGGTTGCCGAGAACCCGGCCGCTCGGTCCGGTCGACTGCCCGATCGCCACGTCGCACACGAGCATCGGATGCGCGAGGGTGGCTGCCTCGCCGGTCACCTCGCGGCATAACGGCTCGTCCAGCGAGAGCCGGAGCCGATCCCCCACGATGGCCTGGTGAAGCGCGCCGTGGGCGGCCGTAAGCGTCAAGCCGGGGGCGTGGAATACCTGGCCGACGGCGAGATCCTCGTAATAGGGGGGGCCGTCAAGCGACGGGCGCGGCTCCTCTGGTTCGCGTGGAAGGGCCAGCAGCCGCTCCGCGTGGGCGCGCATCGCCTCATCGACCATCGCGCCGTCCACTCGGACCGCGGCGTCGCCGCGCTCGGCGCTCACCGCGAGCGCGTCGGTCACCGATTCGGCCCAGCGCAACTCGCGCTCGGTGGCGGCGAAGACGCGGTTCAGCGGCTCTACCTGCTCGGGATGGATCGCCCACTTGCCGTCAAATCCCAGCTCGCGAGCCGCCCGGGCCGCTCGCGCCAGCCCCGCGCTGTCGCCGAGGCGTAGGAACGGCCCGTCGATCGCCTGAACTCCGGCCGCGCGCGCTGCCGAAAGAACCGCCTCCTGGTAATACAGCCATCGCTCGACGTGCCGCTCGGCGCCGCGTCGGCCGAGCGCGGTGGCGAGATCCGCATAGCCGAGGATCAAGGCTTCCAGCCGCGGCGTCGATCCGGCGATCGCCGCCACCGCCTCGATCCCCTCCGGAGTCTCGATCAGCGCCTGCAAGCCGATCGCGCTCCCGAGCGCTGCCGCGATCTCGACCAGGACATCCGGATCACCGACCTTGGGGACGACGACCGTGAGCCAGGGCGAGGTGTTGAGCCTCCCGATCAGCTCGAGGTCGGCCGCCAGTTCTGAGGACCCGGGCGCGTTGACTCGCACCGCCACCGAGCGCCCCGCCCAATCCGGCCCCCCAAGCGTGCGCGCGATCGCGTCCCGAGCCTCCCGCTTAGCGCCCGGCGCCACCGCGTCCTCGAGATCGAACACCACTTCATCAGCCGGCACCCCCGCCGCCTTCTCGTGCATCCGCACCACGTGACCGGGCACGGACAAGCACGAACGGCGCACGTGCAAAAAGCTGGAGTCGCGAATCGCGGTCATATCCAGCGACGATATCCGCTCGCGCCTTGCCCTCCACGCTCCGTCTCCCGACGCCGAAGCCACGCGTACGATCGGAAGCGCGATACTGGCCAAGCAGCGTGATTGGGAGCTGAGGCGATGAGCTGGCGAATCCGAGGCACCTACTTTGAATCGTGCAACTGTGCGGCGATATGTCCCTGCCGTCGGATCGACGGCGTAGCGGGAGGCCGTTCAACTCATGGAATCTGCATGGGCGTCCTTTCGTGGCTGGTTGAGGAGGGCGTGGCAGACGGCATCGACCTGGGCGGACTGCCGGTCGCGCTGGCATTGCGCTACAGCGACGATGAGCCCGGCTCGCCGTGGACGTGGGTGCTGTACTTAGACACGCGGGCTTCCGAGGACCAGCGCGTAGCGCTTGAGGGGATCTTCACCGGCGATCTAGGTGGCGATGCCGAGCGTCATTTCCCATGGTCGTGGAAGCCGAACGAGCTGGTTGCGGTACGACCGGTGGAGATCACCGTTGATCACACACGCCGTCGCCAGCGCTTGCGGATAAGAGACCACATCAGTGTCCGAATCCGCGATCGCTACAAGGGCGACGAAGCCGTCACGTGCGTGATTCCCGGGCATCACAGAACAGGCGAGGAACTCATCACCGACGAACTCGTGGTCAACGATGAGAAGCTCTCGTTCGAGTACCGGGGTGTGTGCGGCTATGCCTCGACGTTCGATTACGCGGGCTAGCCAGACCGCCGTAGAGCGGGCCAATGTGACCTCAGGGACGCCATGAGTGAGCCGCCAACGCGCGCGGCGCGCGGATCAGGGCATTGCGTTCATCGAGTGCATGGCATGTTGCGCCCCGCTTGGAATCACAAGCCCGGGAACGTCGTGGGGTATCGCAATAACCGAGATCGCCAGAGCGATGAGCACTGCGGTGGTGCCCCAGGTGGCTGCCCGGCGCCACGGGATCGTCTTCTCCAAGGTGATCAGCCCGGCGACCAGCGCCATCCATGTGATGCTCATGACTCCGAGCGCGAATAGTGCGGCCATCAGCGCCCAGCAGCAGCCCAGGCACCAAGCGGCGTGCTTGGACCCCATCTCGAGGGCACCGCGGTTACCGTCTCGCCAGGCCCCCAGCAGGAATCCCAGCGGGCTGCGGCATTTGCCGAGGCACACGTCCTTCAGCGGCGTCAGTTCATAGATTGCGGCGAAGGCCAGAACGCCGCCGGCGAACCACCGCCCGCCGGCCTGCCAGGCCAGATCGCCGCCGAGAACAGTTCGGCCCAAGCGAAACAGCCCGTAGGCGACGAGTCCCGCCGCTCCCCAGACCAGCAGATAGGCGGCAGTGAACAGAAGCGGACGGCTCCAACCGCGCGTTCGGGTCATCCGCGCATACAACGCGGTCGTCGGCGCCAAGGACGGGAACATCATCGCCGCCATCATCACGACCCACACGCCCAAGAACCAGCCAAGGGCGCCGAGATCGGTGCCCGGTCCGCCGTCCATCCCGGCCATACGCTCGACGGTCGACCACCACGCCGCGCCGGCCAGGGTAATCAAGAGGACGACTAGGCCGACACGCGAGCGGACCGCCCCGATCGCGGCGGCAAGCTCGCCTCGCTCACCGGCACGGTCGCTGACGGCAGTAGCCGTCAAGCCGCCCACGAGAAATGGGAAGTCGAGAAGCCAGAGTTCCCGTCGTACTGGATCCCGAACGCGTCGATCTTTGACCGCGTCGCGTGGGCGATCGTCAGCTCTGACCCGGCGGGATGAAAGATGCCCGTCAGACGAGCGGGCTCGCCGGTCTCTATCCCGAACGGCACCACGTCCTCGATCTCAAAGTCGACCGCATCGCCGATCCGGACCGAGTGACGCAAGCCGTCCTCGCGCACCTCGATTGGCGCCCGCTCGACCCCGAGGCTCTCGCCCACAAGCGGACCCAAGGCCGCCATTGGGCCACCGAGTGCGCCCGAGAACACCCCGCCGAGCTTCTCGGTCTGCTCGTCCGACGCCGCGGCATCGATAAATACCCCGAGGCGCCAGTTGCCGTCGGTCATCACCTTGGGCGTGTCGGCGACCGCGGCGACGGTTAGGCCACTCACGTCGGTGCCCTCGATCTCGCCGTTCTTGACGTTGAAGACGAGCGTGACCCGGCAGCGGTCCAGCGTGGCGCCGAAAGCGAGGGATGCGGTGCACGGACAGACCACGTCGCACGAGCACGTCTCGAAGTAGGACCCCTCTAGCTTCCACGACATGCGCGGCCTCCTATGGTCGGATGATCAGCCGATTCTCTCCGCCGCTGACCGTCGCGTCAACCGCACGCGGTGGGCTCGAGTGAGTCGAACTCGCACGAACACAGGCAACGATCAGACCGTCGCCGCCGCCCCAAACGGAACGGCGGCTACTCGGTCTCAGGCCGTCGCGGGGACGCCTGCAGCTAGCGAGCGCACGGCCTCGGTCGTCAGGCATTGCCCGCCGATCGCCCAGTCCCCGCTGTTGACCTCGTCGATCACGCACCAGGTGACCTGGCGCATGTTCTCACCCTCGACGCTCACCATCGCGTCGGTGAGGCGCTCGGCGATCTGGGTCTTCTGCTCGGGCGTGAACACGCCCTCGATGACAGACGGACCCAACCGCAGCGGATCGCCACGCAGCACATCCGCCGCGCCGAGCGCCCGGCGCAGTTCAGCAAGCGTCCAACGCAACGCCCCCTGCGGATCCGCCGCATCCGAGAACAGCAACGACGACAGACGCTCCCGAGTCACCGGCAGCTCAGCCAACGCCACGTACGCGAGCACCGCCCACGATTTGCGACCCCGGGGCGGCGCCAGCAGCGAACCATCCCGCTCCAGCTGCGGCCGACCCAGAAGACGCACAACCAACCCCCCGCTCACACCACAAGTATCCCTCGTGGGCCCGCTGAGACTGCTGCCTGCCGTCAGTCTGTGTTTTCGAACACGAGGCGATAGTGGTCGAGCAATTCGCGCTGGAAGCAGACCTGGTTGGCGCTCACGCCGGAGGTGAACGCGAGGCGGAAGTCGGCGCTCGTGAGCCAGCGTGGCAGCAGCTGGAGCTTGAGCAGAGTCTTTCTGAAGCTCGGGGCCCCGATCCGCGCGTTCCACCGGTTGATCGTCTCGATGTAGTCGAGGCGGCCGCTGATGCTCGAGACGAGCCGGAACTGCGGCCGGGCGCATCGAATGACCTGCTCCTGGCCGAACGGTAGCCAGGAGCCCGGGAACTGGCGGCCCAGCAGCGCCAGGTACCACTCGTCGGAGTCTCGCGGCGGGACAGCTTGGAGCGCCTTGAGGTCGATCTGCGATGCCGGGATCATGTTGCGTCCAAACACCATCGTCTGCAGGTAGAAGCGACCACCGGACGGCAGCACGCTGGCGACGCGGGCGAAGAGGTCGCGGTAGATCTGCTCCTGTCGTCCCGCCCCATAGTCGGCCGGTGAGCAGAAGTGCTCGAACGCGCCGATGCTCGCCACGGCGTCGAACGGGCCGAAGCGTTCTCGGTCGATCTGACGGGCGTCCTCGAGGTAGACCTCAAGCCCGTGCCGGCGGCAGGCCGCCAGCTGCGCCGAGGACAGCGTCACTCCCACACCAGTCCCGCCGCGCTCTCGGGTGTAGGCGAGCAGCGGACCCCAGCCGCAACCGAGGTCGAGCAACCGTCGCCCCGGCCCAATCCCGACCTGTTCGGCCACGTACTCGTGCTTGCGCAACTGCGCCTGCTCGAGGCCGAGCGAGAAGTCCCCGTCGAACTTCGCACCGCTGAAATCGGCCAGCTCACCGAGGCTGAGCCGGATGATCCGATCAGTTAGCGAGTAGGTGAAGTCGGCGTCCCGGCGGTCCGCCATCCGTCCAACATACGACCGGCGGTCGGCCGCCT
>CAVVTO010000010.1:0-92813 GCA_963751185.1 uncultured Solirubrobacterales bacterium | reverse complement strand
ACCTCGTCGCCGCTGTTGTCGTGATCGCCGTCTCCGGGGTCGCCGGCATGTGGGGGGCGTGGTGCTGGTGGCGGGTGCGGGGCATGCAGCCCGTGGTTCTGGTGGCTGCCTCGGATTCCCAGGCCCTGATCGTGCTGACGATGGCGATCGGCGGCGTGCTCGTCCTGCTCGGGCACAAGCCGCCGTATTTTCACCTGATCTACGGGGTCCTGCCGATCCTCGTCTCGTTCATCGCCGAGCAGCTGCGCGTCCCGGCTACCTAGATGGTTCTCGACGCGCGGGGGTTCGAGTCCGCGCAGGCGGTGGACGGTCGGGCGCCCGATCAGCAGGCCGTCGTCGTCGCGATCGGCGCCGCGAGATCGGCGTCATGGCGCTCGCGGCGCTCGTGAACTTCGTGCTGCTCTCGCGGGCGGCGATGACGGGCTGAAGCCTGTTCCCAATCCCTGAGATGCCACATATTGTGTTATCTCAGGTATCTGTGTACAGTGGTCGGCGTGCCAAGCGACGGCGAGATCACCTTCGCCGACCACGTCGGCCGGTTCTACGCCCGCCGGTACGGGATGGCCCCGATGGTGGGTCGCCTGCTGGGTACCTCCGGTCTGCGACCCCCGGAGCAGACCATCGCGGAGCTGGCCGACGCCTTGCTTGCCAGCCGCAGCGCGATCGCCGGGGCGGTCAACACGCTCGAGACGCCTCGCCTCATCCATCGATCCCGGGCTGCGGGCGAGCGGATGGACCGGGTCCGGATCGATCTGTCCTCGCCCCACGCGACGGGCTTCGATGTCCGAGTACCTGGAACAAGGCGAGCTCGCCCGTGAGGGTCTCGACGTGCTGGCCGACGCGCCGCTGGAACGGCGAGCGATCTTGTTGGAGCGGTCCGCCTTCGCCGATTTCCTGGTCGAGCGGCTTCCCGCTGATGGAGCAGGAGTGGAAGGACCGGCGTGAGGCCTGCAGGCCGCCGGCCAGCTCCCCGACGAGCCGGATCCGCATCGAGAGGGGGAACTCGATGACCGACACATGACCAGCACGGCGGATCGCGGCCAGCAACGTATGCAAGTCCTTCGGCGGCCACCTGGTCCTCGACCACGTCAACCTGACCGCCGAGAGGGCTCGATTTTCGCCTGCTCGGTCCGAACGGGGCCGGCAAGACGACCATGGTCCGCATCCTCTCGACGTTGATCCCGGCCGACTCGGGTTCCATGCAGATCGCCGGCCACGACGTGGTCACCGACCCCGACGGTGTGCGGGCGCTGCATCGGGGTCACCGGCCAGTTCTCGGCCGTGGACAACCTGCTCACCGGGCGCGAGAACCTGCGGTTGATGGCCGATCTACGGCACCTCGGCCGTGAGGCCGGGCAACGGCGCATGACCGAGTTGTTGGAGCAGTTCGACCTCGCCGATGCGGCGGACAAGCCGCTGTCGATCTACTCGGGCGGGATGCGGCGGCGTCTCGACCTCGCCATGACCCTCGTCGGTGAGCCCGGTGTGATCTTCCTCGACGAGCCCACGACCGGCTTGGACCCGCGTCAGCCGTCTCACCATGTGGCAGATCGTCCGCCAGCTCTCGCGGGACGGCGTGACCATCCTGCTGACCACGCAGTACCTCGACGAGGCCGACCAGCTGGCCGACCGGATCGCGGTACTCGACCAGGGCCGGATCGTCGCCGAAGGAACCCCGGACGAACTCAAAAGCCGGATCCCGGGCGGGCATATCCGGCTCCACTTCGCCGGTCCCGACTCGTTGCGCTCGGCCGCAGAGTTGCTTCCGGCGGCTGCCCCGGACCAGGAGCAGTTGGTCCTGCAGGTGCCCGCAGACGGCACCGTCGACTCCCTCCGCGGGCTGCTCGATGAGCTGCACCACGCCCGAATCGACGTGGAGCGTCTGTCGATCCACACCCCGGATCTCGACGACGTGTTCTTCGCCGTCACCGGCGGCGACGTCGCCGGCCACCCCGACGAGAACCCCACACCGGAAGGAGCCGCCGCGCGATGACCGCGCTCGCCTACACCCTCAGCGACTCGCGGGTCATGCTGCGGCGAAACCTCAAGCACCAGCTCCGGTACCCCTCGATGACGCTGATGCTGGTCGGGACGCCGATCGTGTTGCTGGCGCTCTTCGTCTACGTGTTCGGGGGCCAGCTCGGCGCCGGCCTCGGCGCGCACCTGGGACGCCACGCCTACCTGGACTACGTGGTCCCCGGGGTGCTGCTGATCACCGTGGCCTCGGCGGTCCAGGGCACCTCGATCATGGTCGCGATGGACATGACCAGCGGCATCATCGACCGGTTCCGCACGATGGACATCGCCCGCGGCTCGGTCCTCACCGGGCACGTGTTCGGCAGCCTGATCCAAACCCTGGCCGCCATCGGCGTCCTCATCGGCGTCGCGTTCGGTCTCGGGTTCGACGCCAGCGCCGGGCCACTCGACTGGCTCGCCGTGATCGGGATCCTGGCCCTGTTCGCGTTCGCGCTGATCTGGCTGGCGGTGGCGCTCGGACTTGCCGCCAAGAGCGTCGAGACCGCCAGCAACACCCCGATGATCCTGATCCTGCTGCCCTTCTTCGGCAGCGGGTTCGTGGCGACGGCGACGATGCCGGCCGGGTTACGCCAGTTCGCCGAGTACCAGCCCTTTACGCCTGTCACCGACACCGTGCGCGGACTGCTCACCGGCGCCCCCGTCGGCCACCACGCGGTCGCGGCGATCGCCTGGAGTCTGGGTATCGCGGCCGTGTCCTACCTGTGGGCGCTTCGCCTCTACAACCGGCGTCGAGCCGCCGAGCCGCACTGAGCGATCGGGTCGCTCAGCGCTCCACCCGAAGCCGGACGTCGTGGTACTGGCCGGCGTACCAGAGCAGCGGGTCCCCCTCGCCGAGGCCCATCGCGACGACCTCGCCGATCGCGATCGTGTGATCGCCGCCCGCGATCAGCTCGCGTAGATCGCAGGCCACCCACGAGAGCGCGCCCTCGATGATCGGGACCCCGGCCTGGAGCTGATGGGGCACTCCGTCGAGCTTCTCTGACTCGGGCATCTTGGACGCGAACACCCGGGCAACGTCCTCCTGGTGCGCCGCCAGCACGTTGACGCCGAACCGCTCCGCATCCCGAACGATCGGAAGCGTGCGGGCCTGGTTCTCGAAGCACACCAGTGCCAGCAGCGGCTCGAGCGACAGCGAGCACACCGCGTTCGCGGTCATCCCGCCCGAGCCGGTCGCGGCCGCGGCCGTCACCACCGCGACGCCGGTGGCGAAACGCCCGAACACCTCGCGGAACAGCTCGGGGTCGGGCTCGAACGCGGGCGCCATCGCTCGGGTCGTTATAGCGTGGTTGTACAGGGGTAGGGCCCGGGCGCTCCACGGAGCGGGCCCCGGGCAAATCGAAAGGGTGGGGCCCCGGCGCCGGCCCTCTGGTTGCCGCCGGGGGGACGATCGCGACTGGGGGTGCGCTGAAGCGAACGTCGTGCCGGCGCCGGGAACGAATGAGAGCTTCGGCGGCGCATCCGCGGCTCCTGCCGGATCTGGCGTGATTTGCCGCCGATTATGCGCACCTGATGCGTCGGAGGATCGCCGGGCGGTCCTTCCGTATGATCCCGCCCCGAATGAGCCGACCCGCCAAGGTCCTCCTATCGGGTGCGTTGCTCGCGGTGGCGGCCCTGGCCTCCGCGTGCGGAACCGAGACGATCGACGTCCCGAAATCGCAGCCGGCCCTGTACGAGGGGGCGACTCTGTTCAACCAGAGGTGCTCGGGCTGTCACACGCTGTCCTTCGCCGCCACGCACGGCTCGGGTGCGAACGTGCGCACGAATCAGATCAACACCGGCCCCAACTTCGATATCCGCTGTGAGCGGCCGGTGGCGCGCGTTCTGTACGCGATCGAGAACGGCGGCTTCTCCGGCCAGATCATGCCCCAGAACATCGTCGTGGGCCAGCAGGCGAGGGACGTGGCCGAGTTCGTGGCGACGTACTCGGGACGCAAAGCGCCCAAGATTCCGGGGGTGGTGGCGTGCGAGCAGGTTCCGATAGGGACGATCGAAGAGGCGTTGGCCCCGACGACCACGCCGGCGCCCACGAGTCCCTCGCCCGGCACGGTGACCGGCCAGACCACGACCCCGGCGCCGAACCACAGCCCCAAGTCCCCGACCGCGCACGGCAAGACGCTGACGATCTCGTCCAGGACGGTCACCGGCCTGGGCACGATCCTCGTCAACTCCGCCGGGCACACGCTCTACGTGTTCGCGCCCGATAACGCCTCGCGGGTGACCTGCACCGGCGCCTGCGCGGCCGTGTGGCCACCCACGTACCTACCAACCGGCGGGAGCGCCGTGGGCACCGACGGGGTGAAGACGTCACTGCTGGGCAGCCTGCCGGCGCAAAACGGAGGCAAGGTCGTGACCTACGCCGGTTGGCCGCTCTATGCGTTTGTCGCCGACACGACACCCGGCAGCACGGCCGGGCAGGACGTCAACCTCAACGGAGGTTATTGGTGGGTGATCACGACCTCCGGGAAGGTCATCAAGACGAAGCCGTGATCGCCGGGGACGGCTGTGGTCCACGAGTTAGGAGGGGCCCGTCCTCGACATCCAGTTAATCCGTCGCGAGCCCGACGTGGTGCGGGCGGCGCTGGCCCGTCGCGGGGAGGACGCCGCGGCGGCGGTCGATCGAGTGCTCGAGCTCGATCAGCGCTGGCGTGAAATCCGCACCGCGCTGGAGGAACTCCAGGCCGAGCAGAACCGCGCCAGCCGTGGTCGCAAGGGGCCGCCTACGCCCGAGGAGCGCGAGCAGCTCGCCGCGCTCGCCGCGCGGGGCCGGGAGCTGAGCGATTCGGAGACCGCGGTCCGCGTCGAGCGCGACACCGCCCTGGCGTCGCTGCCCAACCTGCCGGCGCCCGACGCGCCCGACGAGGACACCGAGATCCGCACGGTCGGCGAGGCCGGCGCCACGGGTCGCGACCATCTGGAGCTGGCCGGCCCGCGAATCGACATGGAGCGGGGCGCGCGCCTCTCCGGATCTCGCTTCGCCTACCTGCGCGGCGACCTCGTGATGCTCGAGTTCGCGCTGGTCCGATACGCGCTCGAGACCTTGCGCGGAGAAGGCTTTGAGCCGGTGGTGCCGCCGGTGCTCGTCCGCGAACGGGCCCTCTACGGGACCGGGTTCCTGCCCGACACCGAGCAGCAGATTTACACCCTGCCCAACGACGACCTCTACCTGGTGGGCACCTCGGAGGTCGCGCTCGCCTCGTTGCATGACGACGAGATCCTCGCCGGGGAGGACCTGCCACTCCGCTACGCGGGGTTCTCGACCTGCTTCCGGCGCGAGGCAGGCGCCGCCGGCAAGGACACCCGCGGCATCTTCCGCGTTCACCAGTTCGACAAGGTCGAGATGTTCTCGTTCGTAGAACCCGATGAGGGTCCCGCCGAGCACGAACGGCTGCTTGCGATCGAGGAGTCGATCCTGTCCGAGCTGGCGATTCCGTACCGCGTGGTGGCGATCGCGGTCGACGATCTGGGCGCCTCGGCGGCCAAGAAGTACGACTGCGAGGCCTGGCTGCCGGGTCAGGGTCGCTACCGCGAGCTGACCTCGACCTCGAACACCACCGATTACCAGGCCCGCCGGCTCGGGATCCGCTTCCGCCCGGGCGAGGGCCGGCCCGAGCACGTCCACACGTTGAACGGCACCGCGGTGGCGGTGGGGCGGACGATCATCGCGCTGCTCGAGAACGGGCAGCGCGACGACGGCTCGGTGGCGCTACCCGACGTGCTGGTCGGGTATGGCGCGCCGGCGGTCCTGCCATCCGCGGTGTGACGGGCGCTCTGGCGGTCCCGGCACCCGCGGCATGACGCGGGCTCCGAGCCGAGCGCTCGGGGCGAGATTTCTTTAGCGGACGACGCGGAGCGGGCGCGCCTGATGGTCCTCGAGGACCACGAGCGCCGCGCGGGGTGGGCCGCAGGAGGCGATCTTCGCGCGAAGCCGCACACCGAAGGTGTTCCAGGGCCGCACGAAGGCGTTCGCCGGTTCGTCGGCGCCGGCCGCCGCCTCGACCAGCGCGGCCGCGAACCGGGCACTCCGCCCGGCCTCGGCGTCGGCCGGGACGAGCAACTGGACCACGGGTCGATTGACCGCGGTGTCCTCGGTCACTCCGAGCAGCGCCTCGGCGCGCCGCGACATCGCCTGGACCAGCAGCGAGCTGTCGATGACCAGGAAGGCGTCACGAGCGCTCGGGACGATGTCCGTCCGCGCCTCGAGCATCACCCCGAGGCCGCACGAACGGCACACGCGAGCCATCGGCGACGGCGGTTGCTCACCGCGCGACGGAGCGGCGCAGTGACCGCAGAACCAGGTGAACTCGATCGGGTCGGCATCCGCCGACCGGACAAGCCTCAGTGCTGGACGAAGTTCGCTTGTTCCCCTCATTGCCCCTGATCGGATGCTAGCTCTTACCTAGGCGGAACGGAAGCTTCCGCCGAAGAATTGTGCAACTTGTAGACCCCGTCGGCCGTCCTTGGGCCGCGCGTGATTGCACAGCGTAGCGCTGGACGAATAGCCGGTCCAGCGTTGACGGCGATGGCACGCATGCGCGTAGCCAAAACCCCTCCTCCCACGTCTCTGAAATTGCACAAACCGACCTAAATCTCTTCCGCAGGGACTGCTTTTCCGACCATTACCCAAATCGGCTTGAGAGCGCTCACAGAATTTCACCCCATCCCCCAATTGGGGGGTATACCTCCGCTCCGTGCGGGAAAAACTTGAGCCTTGGTCCGTCCGAAATGCGGGGGCGCCGGATAGTCCAATTGGGGGAGACGCCTCCCGCCCAAACGGCCGAAACCTGAGCCCCGGCCGGTGCCAAATGGTGGGGCCCGGTAGCCGAGAAGTGAGGCCGAACCGCCCCAAGCGGCGAGGCGGTGAAAGCTGCAGTCCAGGCAGCAAATACGAACGAACTCCGAGCCCCGATGGAGCAAAGCTGCGACGAACGCAGCGGAGAGGGGGGGATTCGAACCCCCGAACGAGGTTAACCCCCGTTACGCGATTTCCAGTCGCGCCCGTTCAACCGCTCCGGCACCTCTCCGTTTAGGCGGGGGCTAGCGTAGCGCGCGGGCGTGAAGTTGCCCAAGCGGGGGCCCGTCAAATCCCCAAAGCACTAGTGTCCTGAGGCACTAGATCTTCCAGACGCCCCCGCGCAATAGCGGCACCTCGCCGCCACCCGGCTCGATTCCGGTCACCGCCACCTGGTCTGAGCCGATCATGAAGTCGATGTGGAGCTCCGAGCGGTTGATCCCCGGTTGCTCGTGTTCTCCTACCGTGAAGTCGAGCCCCTCACCGAGCGCGATGTGGCTGGCAGCGTTTTCGTCGAGCAGGGTGTCGAAGAACACTTTGTCGAGGCCGCCGATCCGGCTCTCGCCATCGACGAGCGCGACCTCGCCGAGGCGCGACGCGCCGGCATCCCGCTGAGTGAGCGCGCGCAGCGTGTCGCCCCCCTGCTCGGCCTCGATCTCGACCGCCCGGCCGCGCTCGAACCTGATGCGCAGGCCGTCCACCATCGCCCCCGAGACAAACAGCGGCTTGGTCGAGCGCACCCATCCCTCGACCCGCGAAGGATCGGGCGTCGTGAACACCTCCTCGGTCGGGAGGTTGGGCACGTGCACGATGCCGCCCACGGTGCGCAGGCGCGCGCACTGCCAGCGGCCCGACCGGAACAGGCCGACGGTCAGCTCCGTGCCGGGTCCCTCGAAGCGGAGCGCGTCGAGCCGCAGCTCGTCGAGCTTGCCGGCGATCGACAGTAGGTCCCCGATGCGCTTCTCCCAGGCTGCCACCGGGTCGGGCTCGTCGACGCGGCAGACGTGGGTCACGTCGTGCCAGAGCTGCTCGAATGCCTCCTGCGGCGGCAGTTCCGGGTGCACGAGCTCGGCCCACGAAGGAGTCGGGCACGGCGCCGCCGTCCAGTTCGCCGTGCGGTGGTTGACGATCTCGATTGACTCCCGGACCTGCGGGAGCAGGTCGCGGGCGAGTCGCCCGGGGTCGATCCCGTCCATGATGCGGGGTGCGACCGGGCCGGTCAGGGCGATCGCGGCGCAGCGGTGCTCGCCCAGCGCCTTCATCCGCTGCCCGTACCACGGAGGGACGAAGTCCAAGGTGTCCTCGGCGGCGTACTGCATCCGGGCGTGCTTCACATGGACGTCGAACACCGACAGGTCGACGAACTTGGCGCCCGCCTGGTAGGCGGAAACCGCGACCGCGCGCGCGAGCGTCTCCTTGCCGGGCTCTGATCCGATCGCAACGATCTGGCCAGGCTGGACGTTGGCGCCGAAGCGGACGATCAGGTCCGCGAGCGCACGAACACGGGCATCGACTCCGTTGCCGCTCATAGCTTCCACTCAGGATGGCATTCGGCCGCCGTGCACGCATCGGCAACCATCCCGGCCCAAACGATCATGCTCGCGGGCGTTCGGGCGGCGTAGAGTCGCCCGAGCATGACGGGCGAACTCAAGCACCTCGACGAGCATCGGGCGGCGGTGCTGGCAAACCTGTGCGAGACGATCGTCCCGGGCTCGCGCCGCGTAAAGCCCGTCGTCTACATCGACGCGATCATGGCTGAGATGCCCGTGGCCCAACGCGATGCGCTGATCCACTCGATCGATGAGCTCAGGGAAGCGGCGCCGCACGGAGCTGAGGGACTGAGACCGCACGCCGCGACGCCTGCCTTCCAGTTCATCCGGGCGCTGGCCATCGAGGCCTTCTACAGCGACTTCCTGGGTCCGGGCGCCGAGGGCCCGAGCGCCTACGAGGAGATCGACTTCCACTCGCCGCTGGCCATGCGGATCAAGAAGGACTGGTCCTACCTCGGAGTTCAAACATGACCGCAGAGCGCTTCGAGGTCGTCGTGATCGGCTCGGGCGCCGGCGGCGGCGTCGTTGCCGGAGAGCTTGCCGAGCGCGGGCGCAAGGTGCTGCTCCTCGAGGCCGGCGGTCACTACGTCGCTGCCGACTTCGTGCGCTGGGAGAGCCGGGCGGCCCACGACTACTGGTGGCCGCTCAGCTTCGGCATGCCGGCCGGCGATTTCGGCCTCGGTCCGATCGTGATGATCAGCGGGCGCTGCGTCGGGGGCAGCACGACGATCAACACCAAGGTGGCCCTCCGGGCTACGCAGCGCGAGCTCGACAAATGGTACGCCGCCACCGGTCTTACCAACGCGCACGGCGCCCCGATCTCGACCGCCGACCTCGACCCCTACTACGACCGCGTCGAGCGCTACCTCGGGGTGCGCGATCGAGCCACCGACTGGGACCTCAAGCGCTGCGTCCAGACGGCCAAGAAGGGCTTCGAAGCCGTCGGCGCGACGCTCGAGCCGGTCCGCGCGTACGTCGATGAGAACTGCGAGCAGTGCGGCTCGTGCCTGCAGGGCTGCCCGACCAACGCGGGCAAGTCGACGATGAACACCTACATCCAGCGCAACTGGCTTTCGGGAGCACTGACCGTGCGCCCGAACTCGTTCGTGGATCGGGTTCTCATCGCCCCCCACGACACCGGTCTCGAGGCGACCGGGGTGCGGTACACCGACCAGACCACCGGCGAAAGCCACGAAGTCGACGCCGATGTCGTGGTGGTCGCGGCCGGATCGCTGCGCTCGCCGCAGGTCCTGATGCGCTCGAACGTACCCAACGCGAACGTTGGCCGGTACCTCGGCTTGCACCCGGCCCATTTTGTCTTCGGCCTGTTCGACGAGCCCCAGGACGCTCACATGGTGGCTCCGATCAGCGGCCACTGCTACGACTTCGCCGCCGATGAGGACGGCGGGTTCGCCGTCGAGGCGGCGACCGTCCAGGACCCGATCGGCTTCGCGGCCGGGCTGTGCGACGAGAACGGTCCGATGTGGGGCCAGCCGCTCGTCGAGGCTGCGAAGAAGTACCGCCGATGGATCGGCCTTTTGAACATGGCCAACGACGACAACAACGGCGCCGTCACCCTCGACGAGAACGGCAACGAGCTGTTCCTGTCCGATTTCCAGCCGAACGAGCTCGATCGCATCCATAGGGCGCGCGAGTTCTCGACCAAAGTGCTCAAGGCGGCCGGGGCCACCGAGATCCTGTGGTCGGGCCTCGCCACCACCCATATGCAGGGCACCTGCCGCATGGGCGCCGATCCCACCACCTCGGTCGTCGACACCCACGGTCAGTCGCACGAGGTCGATCGTCTCTACGTCGGCGACAGCTCGCTGTTCCCGCGGACGCTGTCGGTGAACCCGTCATTGACCATCATGGCGATGGCGACCCGTCTGGCGGAGTACCTCGACTCGGGCGCGAACGGCCAGCTCAGCGCCGGGCGCAGCGAACAGCTGGTGGCGTGAACAGCCGTACGGACCTGTTCGCCCAGCCTCGGCCCGTCCGCGCGCTGGCCGACCTGTTCGCAAACGTGTGGCAATTCGGGTATGTGACGAACGATCTAGACCGGGCGATCGCCTTCATGTCCGACCGGTTCGGCCTCGAGCACTGCATGAAGCTGCCGGCCGGCGGCACGTTCCTGGCCGGCAGCGAGCCCGCGGACTTCGACGCCAAGTTCGCGATGGGATCGCGCGGCGGCAAGATCATCGAGCTGATCGAGCCGGTGGGCGGCGTCGTCGACTTCTACACGCAGATCCTCCCGGAGGACAAGCAAGAGTTCGCCGTGCGTCTGCACCACATCGCCACCTTCGCGCAGCCCGGCGAGGAGGAATGGGCGCGGATCATCGCGCTGCTGGCCGACGCGGGCTTGAGCTTCGACTACACGCTGTTGATCCCCGACCGGGTCAGGGCCGGCTACGTCGACACGACGGCCGAACTGGGCCATTGGCTCGAGGTTTGCCAGCTCCAGCGCGAGGACATCGAGTTCTTTACCGCCCTCGTGGCCGATAGCGCCTGAAACTGACGCGAGCGCGCGAGTCGCGCCATCCTGTATAGGGACGGAAACCCCCCAAGGAGGAGAGCATGGGCGAGCCGAAGCTGAACGGGCTGATGATGGATGACTACCCGCTGTCGCTGACCGCGCTGGTCGAGCGGGCCGAGCAGCTTACCCCGAGTCGCAAGGTGGTCTCCCGGCGGCCCGACGGCACGCTGCACCGGAGCACGATGGGCGACTGTGCGCGCCGGGCCCGGCGCCTCGCCGCCGCTCTGAGCCAACTCGGCATCGAGGAGGGCGACCGGGTCGGGACGCTGATGTGGAACCAGGCCGAGCACCTCGAGGCCTACTACGCGCTGCCTGCGATGGGTGCGGTCGTCCACACGCTCAACCCCCGCTTGCATCCCGACGAGCTGAGCTTCATCGCCGCCGACGCCGAGGACCGGGCGATCATCGTCGACGAGACGCTCCTGAACGTCCTCGCCTCGTTCCGGGACGCCCACGATTTCGAGCACGTGATCGTCGTCTCGCACTCCGGCGAGAACCCGGAGGGCACGATCGAGTACGAGCGGCTGCTCGAGAGCGCCAGCGCGCCCGCCGACTGGCTCGAGCCCCACGAGCGCCGGGCCGCCGCGATCTGTTACACGTCGGGCACCACCGGCAGGCCCAAGGGCGTCCTCTACTCCCACCGCGCGCTCGTCCTTCACTCGATGGCGGCGGCCCTTCCCGGCGCGATGAACGTCTCCGCGCGCGACGTCATGCTGCCCGTGGTGCCGATGTTCCACGCCAACGCGTGGGGTATCCCGTACACCGCCACCCTGGTGGGGGCCTCGCTCGTAATGCCCGGGCCCAAGCTCGACGCCGAGAGCGTGCTCGACCTGCTGGCCGACGAGCAGGTCACGCTCACGGCCGGCGTCCCCACGGTCTGGATGGCCATGCTCAAGGCGATCGAGGAGGAGCCGGATCGCTGGGACCTGAGCCGGGTGCACCGGCTCCTGGTCGGCGGCTCGGCCGTCCCCAAGAGCATGATCGAGGGCTACGCCAAGCAGGGGCTCGAGATCATCCAGGGCTGGGGCATGACCGAGACGTCGCCGCTTGCGAGCAGCGGGATCGTTCCCCCCGAGCTCGATGACGCACCCGATGACGAGAAGTTCGACTACCGCGCTCGGCAGGGCTTCCCTCAACCGTTCGTGGACATCCGCGCGCGTGGCGAGGACGGCGAGCTGATCCCGTGGGACGATCAGGCGATGGGCGAGCTCGAGGTCCGTGGGCCCTTCGTGGCCGCGGCATACTTCCAGGGCACGGGCGCCGAGAAGTTCACCGATGACGGCTGGTTTCAGACCGGCGACGTTGTGAAGATCGATCAGCGGGGCTGCATCCGCATCACCGACCGCTCCAAGGACCTGGTCAAGTCCGGCGGCGAGTGGATCTCCTCGGTGGACATGGAGAACCTGCTCATGGCCCACCCAGCGGTGGCCGAGGCGGCGGTCATCGCCGTGCCCGACGAGAAATGGGACGAGCGCCCGATGGCGGTCGTGGTGCTCAGGGACGGGAAGGAAGTGACGCCCGACGAGCTGCGCGTGCACCTGTCCGGTCAATTCGCCAAGTGGCAGCTCCCGGAGCGCGTCGAGTTTATGAACGAGATCCCGCGGACGGCGACGGGAAAGTTCAAGAAAACCGCGCTGCGTGAACAGTTCGTGAAGGCCACAGTCTGAAAGCGGACTTGGTCCTGCTGAAAGCTTGCAAATTGGTCCTGTACTGACCCTGGACTGAAAACTTACGACTGCTATACACCGGAGTCGTGCCCGCGCAGGAAACCGAAGTCAGCGCGCCAGCGGGGACCTCATTGGGCGGCGTAGTCGTCCAAGCTCGCGACCTTCAGCGTCAGTACGGTGAGGGCGCCACCGCGGTCCATGCGCTGCGCGGCATCTCGCTCGACGTCGAGAAAGCGCAGCTGGTAGCGGTCATGGGCCCGTCGGGCTCTGGCAAGTCGACGCTGATGCACATCCTGGCCGGCCTCGACACGCCAACCAGCGGCACGGTCACGATCGCCGGCACCGAGATCACGCACCTCGACGACGCGCACCTTACCCGCCTGCGCCGCGACCACATCGGGTTCGTCTTCCAGTTCTTCAACCTGCTCCCGATGCTGACGGCCGAGGAGAACGTCTTGCTGCCGCTGTCGATCGCGAGCGAGAAGCCCGATCGCGACTGGCTGGAGCAGCTGCTCACCAAGACCGGGCTGTCCGATCGCCGCAAGCACCGTCCGTCCGAGCTGTCGGGCGGCCAGCAGCAGCGCGTGGCGATCGCCCGCGCTCTGGTCACCAAGCCGACGATTCTGTTCGCCGACGAGCCGACCGGCAATCTCGACTCCAAGACCGGAGGCGAGATCCTCGACCTGCTGCGCGACTCGGTGCGCGACTACCAACAGACGATCGTGATGGTCACCCACGAGGCGCGGGCGGCGGCGATCGCCGACCGGATCCTGTTCATCGCCGACGGGCTGATCGTCAAGGAGCTCACCGACACCAATGCGGCTCAGGTGCTCGAGGTGATGAGCACCCTGCAGTCGTGACCAGAGTCGCCCTGCGCGGCCTGCTCGGGCGCAAGCTCCGCGCCGTCCTCACCGCATTCGCGATCGTCATTGGAGTGGCGATGGTGAGCGGCACCTTCGTCCTCACCGACACAATCAAGTCGGCGTTCACGACGGTGTTCACCACCGTTTACCAGAACACCGACGCGGTGATCTCGGGCAAGAGCGCGATCTCGTCGAACAACAACGGCAACTCGCCGACGACGCCCTCGCTGCCGTCTTCGCTCCTGCCGCGGGTGCAGGCGCTCCCGTCCGTGGCGCTGGCGTCCGGGGGCATCTCGGACAGCGCCCAGCTCGTCGGCCGCAACGGCAAGGTGATCTCGAGCGGCGGCGCGCCCGGCCTGGCCTTCAGCTACTCGCCCGCCGGCCAGCACTTCAACGCGCTCAAGCTCACGAGCGGCCGCTTCCCGACCGCCGCGAATGAGATCGACATCGATTCGTCGACCGCGAGCAAGAAGAACTACAAGGTCGGCGACGAGATCGGGGTCGTCGCACGCGGACCCGTCCAGCATTACCGGATCGTCGGAACCGTCGAGATCGGGGGCGTCTCGTCGCTCGGCGGCGCCACGATCGCCATCTTCACGCTGCCCGAGGCTCAGCGGATCTTCAACAAGGTCGGCCAGTACGACTCGATCAGCGTCGCGGCCAAGCACGGCTACTCGCCTCAGGACGTCGTGAACCAGATCAAGCCGCTGCTCGGGCCGAGCGCGCAGGTGAAAACCGGTCAGCAGCAGGCTCAGCAGGCGACCAAGGACACCAGCGGATTCCTCAACATCTTCCAGGACTTCCTGCTCGCCTTCGGCGGGATCGCCCTGTTCGTCGGGAGCTTCGTGATCGCTAACACCCTGTCGATCACGATCGCCCAGCGCACCCGGGAGCTGGCCACGCTGCGCACGCTCGGAGCCACCCGCCGCCAGGTCCTGCGCTCGGTGCTGGTCGAGGCGTTCGTGATCGGGACCCTGGCATCGATCATCGGGCTGTTCCTCGGGCTGCTGCTCGCCAAGGGACTGAACTCGCTGCTCGACTCGTTCGGGATCAACCTGCCCCAGACGTCGACCGTGTTCAAGACCCGGACGGTCATCGTGGCGCTCGCGGTCGGGATCATCATCACGATGATCGCCGCGCTGAGACCGGCATTACGGGCAACGCGGGTGGCGCCGATCGCCGCGGCTCGTGAGGGCGCGCTGGTTCCTCCCTCGAGGTGGTCGAAGTACGGTCCGGCCGCGGCCTACACAACGGTCGTCACCGCGGTCGCGCTGATGCTGATCGGGCTCCTCGTCTCGAGCCTGTCGACCGGGCTGCGGCTGCTCGCGGTCGGCATCGGCGCTGTGGCGCTGTTCATCGGCGTGTCGATGCTCGCGCCCAAGCTCGTGCCGCCACTGGTCCGCGTGCTCGGGTGGCCGGCCAGCAAGATCGGCGGCTCGGCGGGCAAGCTCGCCCAGGGCAACTCGTCGCGCAACCCCGCGCGTACGGCCTCGACCGCGTCCGCGCTGATGATCGGACTGGCTCTGGTCACGCTCGTCGGCGTGTTGGCCGCCGGGCTGCGGACCGGGTTCAAGACCAATGTCAACAAGGCGTTCATCGCCAACTACGCGATCACCGCCACCAACAACTTCTCGCCGATCGGGCTCGCTTCCGAGCACGCCGTCAGGGGAGTCTCCGGCGTGACTTCGGTGGTCGGGATCCGAGCCGGCGACGGAAAGGCCTTCGGCTCGACCGTGAACGTCACCGGCGTTCCCCCCAACGCGAGCGAGGCGATCAGCGTCGACTGGACGCACGGCGGCCCGCAGGTCCCGGCCGAGCTGGGCGCAAACGGCGCGTTCGTCGACAAGGCGTACGCCAAGGCCCAGCACCTCCAGCTCGGCTCGCCGCTGTCGGTTGAGACTCCCACCGGCAAGTTTCTGAACCTCAAGCTGATCGGCATCAGCAATCCGCCCCAGGGAGCCTCCCCGTACGGAGACGTCTCGATCTCCCAGGCCCTGTTTGACCGCGCCTACCAGAACCCCCAGAACCTCTACTCGTTCGTGAACATGCAGGGCGGCGTCACGGCGGCGAACACGAACAGCCTGAACTCAGCCCTGGCCGGCTTCCCGGACGCCAAGCTCCAGACCAAGTCGCAGTTCATCGACAATCAGCTCTCCGGGCTGACCACGCTGCTCAACCTGCTCTATGTGCTGCTCTCGCTGTCGATCGTGGTCAGCCTGTTCGGGATCGTCAACACGCTTGTGCTCACCGTGTTCGAGCGCACCCGCGAGCTCGGCATGCTGCGCGCCGTCGGGATGAGCCGGCGTCAGGTGCGGCGGATGATCCGCCACGAGAGCGTCATCACCGCGCTGCTCGGCGCCGCGTTCGGGATCCCGCTCGGGATCCTGCTGGCCGCGCTGATCGGCGCGGCGATCAACTTCGGCACGTTCACGGTCCCGGTCGGGACGCTGATCGTGTTCGTGATCGCGGCGATCATCGCCGGGCTCATCGCGGCGATCTGGCCCGCCCGCCGCGCCGGCAAGCTGAACGTGCTCCAAGCCCTGCAGTACGAGTAGGGGCCGCCTTCGGCGGCGTCCGTGGGGCCGTTCCGCCGGGCGTCCGTGCCCGGCGGCGTCTGCGAGGCATGGATGCCGAGCGCGGCCGTCGCCGCGACCGCCGGTTCCGCCGGGCGTCCGTGCCCGGCGGCCGTCATCGCGCGGCCGGGGCTTCCGCACTTCCACCCGAGGGGGGCAAATTCCAGCATTCCAGCCGACGGTGCGCCGGGGCGCAGGATTCTGCCCCGTGTCGAGGCAAGATCCTGCAGTAGCGGATCGGGCCGTCCGTAATGCTGGAAATTGCCCCGGGGGGACAGTGGCGGACGCCAAAGACCTAGGGGCGCATCACGGCGAGCGAGCTGGTGGCGTGCCCGACCAGCTTGCCGTCGGGCGTGCGGGCGTGGGCCTCGGCGAACGCGACCTGGCGCCCGACGCGCAGCGCCCGGCCCTCCGCCTCGAGCGTGCCGCTGTCCGCTTTCACCGGCGCGAGGAAGCTGACCTTGATCTCGATCGAGGAGTAGCCGACCCCGGCCGGCAGCAGCGTGTGCACGGCGCAGCCGGCCGCCGAGTCCAACAGCGTGCACAGCAGACCGCCGTGGACCAGGCCGATCGGGTTGTAGGCAGACTCATCGGGCGTGCACTGGAACACGGCCACGCCCTCGCCGATCGAGACCAAGCGGGCGCCGATCAACTCGGCGATAGGCGGCCGGGGAAGCCGCCCGTCGCGGATCGCCTGCAGGAGCTCACGGCCGTTCATTGAGGCCATCGCGGCCGCCGAGATCTCCGGGTCCTCCCACGTGATGGTCTTGGTTCGGAGCCCGTCCGACGGCTGCGGTACGGCGCTCATCCGCCGGACTGCACGTTCTGCAGCCGGACCTGGCCGCGCGCGACCAGCTTGCCATCGTCCGGTCGTCGGATCTCCACCTGCCAGAGCTGCTGCGTTCGTCCCTGGAAGATCGGGGTGGCAACGACGCCCAGCCGCCCCCCGCGGTGGGGGCGCAGGAAGTCCGTCAGGTTCGAGACCCCGACCGCCTGCATCCCCTGGTCCTTGACCGCCTCGAACGCGCCGGTGGTCGCGAACGACTCGATCGCGGTCGTGTAGAGCCCGCCGTGGATCAGTCCCCACGGCTGGTGGTGGCGCTCATCGGCGGCGATCGAGCCCGCCACCCGGGTCGGTCCGCGCTCCTCGAACTCGATTTCGAGCAGCCGCATGAACTCGCTCAGGCCTGAGAGATGAACGCTCATAGCCCGAAAGCTACCCGCTGGTGGTCGCGATCGCAGGAGCCTCGACGAGCCGCCGGCGCCGATTGGTCAGGAGCCCAAGCGCCACGACTCCCCCGCTCAGGGCGAGGACGGCGGTCACGACCCATGCCCGCTGATAGCCGGCCAGTACCGCGGCCGGCGACGACGGCGTCCCGAGCACCGCGATCAGCACGGCAACCCCGACCGCGAGCCCCACCTGACGCAGCATGTTGACCACCGCCGAGCCGGTCGCGAACGAGGTGGGCGGAAGCGACCCCGTCGCCGTCGACATCAGCGTGGGCAGGGTCAAGCCGACGCCGATCCCGGTCAGGATGAGGCCGCCCAGCACGTCCCCGACGTAATCGGGCCGGAGGCCGGCGGCAAGCGCCATCCAGGCCATGCCGGCGGCGAAGCTCGTCGAGCCGGCCGCGATCACGAGCCCGGAGCCGAACCGCTCGATCAGGCGTCCGGCGAGGAGGAACGCGAATAGCGGCACCATGATCGGACCGGGCATGATCGAGAACCCGGTGGTGAGCGCCGACCAGTGCCAGACGTCCTGCGCCCAGAGCACGCGCGAGAGGAGCATCGCCCCGAAGGCCATCGAGAACAGCACGGCCACCATCGACGCCCCGGTAAAGGGCCGCACCTTGAACAGGGCGCGGTCGATCAGCGGATTACTGGCGCGGGCGGTGTGGAGGGCGAACAGGCCGAGCAACACCGCGGCCAGCAGGAGCACGCCGAGCGTCCGCGGGTCCCCCCAGCCCCAGCTGCCGCCCTCGACCAGGCCGAGCGTGAGCGCGCCGACGCCGCCGGTGATCAGCAGTGCGCTCAGCGCGTCCGGCCGGCGCGCGGGGTGGCCTGGGATCTTGGGCAGCAGCCGCCAGCCGGCGATCAGCGCGGCCAGGCCGATCGGGACGTTGACGAGGAAGACCCAGCGCCAGCTCGCGGCCACCAGCACGCCCCCGACGGCCGGACCGATCGAGGCGGCGATCCCGCCGACCGCGGTCCATGTGCGGACCGCGCCGCCCCGGCGCTCGGCCGGGTAGCTGGCCAGGATCAGCCCGAGCGAGGTGGGCGTGAGCAGGGCCGCGCCCGCCGCCTGGAGGACCCTGAACGCGACCAGCATGGGCAGGCTGGTGGCCGCTGCGCACGCGGCCGAGGCGGCGACGAACACGGCGACGCCGATCAGGAATCCGCGATCGCGCCGGTAACGGTCGGCCAGCCGGCCGAACAGCACGAGCAGCGCGGCATAGACGATCGCGTACGCGTTGAGGACCCACGACAGGTTGCCCAGCCCATGGGAGCCGAAGCTCCGGGCCATCGACGGGAGCGCGACGTTGACGATGAACAGATCGAGGCTGGCCAGCACGACGCCGGCGCAGACGATCACGAGGACGAGGTTGGGGGAGGCCGAGCGGCCGGAGGGGGCCGAACCGTTCGGGGCGCCGGAGCGGTTGGAGAGCTGGCTTAGCAGGGGCATAGTCAGGAATCCTAGCATGCTGGCTAAATACATCAATAGTCAGCTATCATGTACCCCATGTCCGCCACCGTTCATCTCACCGGAGAACTCGATCCGCGCAGCGCGTGGACCGCCGAGCGCTGCACGATCGCCAAGGCCATGGAAGTGCTGAGCACGCGCTCAGCCTTGCTGATCATGCGCGAGGCCTTCTACGGCACCACCCGCTTCGACGACTTCGCCGAGCGCGTCGGCCTGAGCGAGCCCGCGACCTCGGCGCGGCTGCGCGAGCTGGTCGACGAGGGACTGCTCGAGCGCGAGGACTACCGCGAGCCCGGTCAGCGCACCCGTCAGCAGTACCGCCTCACCCCCAAGGGCGCGGACCTGTTCCCAGTGCTGGTGGCGCTCATGCGGTGGGGCGACCGCTGGCTCGATGATCGCGGCGGCCCGGTCGAGCTGCTGCACCGCGACTGCGGCGAGCCCGTCGAGGTCTCGCTCCGCTGTGCCGCGGGCCACGAGCTCGAATCAGCCAGCGAGATCGACGTCGCCCCACGCCGGCGGGCGCGGCGCGCGACCGCGTCTTAGACCGGCAGCGTCAGCCCAGCAAGTGCGTCCGAGACCGGCGGGCGTCAGCCCCGCGCGGAAGCTTGGGGCGGCCCGTTCGGCGGACGCCGGCGTTTGAGCGCGTTCGCCACCGCGGCTTCGTCCACGCCGAGCTCAGCCAAGAGCGGGCCGGTGTCCTCATCTCGGGTCATCGCGAGCAACACGTCGGTCGGCTCGATCAGCGATCGGCCGTCGGCGAGGGCCCGAGAGGCGGCGAGCATCAGTAGTCGACGGGCGTGGGATCCCGGACCGACGTGAAACCACTCCTCGGGGCTGCGTGGTACCGGCGGCGCGTCCTGGGAGATTCCGGTCGGCCCGGGCTCGCTCGGGCCGATAATCCGTAGCGTCTCGCTACGCACGGCGTCCCGCGTGACGTTCATATCGGCCAGGATTCGGACGGACGGACCCTGGTTCAGGGAGATCAGCCCGAGCAGGAGGTGCTCGGTCCCGATGTAGTTGTGGCCGAGCACGAGCGCCTCGTGCAGGGCCTGCTCGAGCACATGCCTGGCGTCGAGGGTGAATGGGATTTGACCCGATTCGTCGTGGTCGCCGACGCCGACGATCCTCACGACCTCGCCCCGTGTGCGCTCGAGCGTCACGTCGAGCGAGCCGAGTACACGGGCGGCGACGCCCTTGTCCTCGTGCACGAGCCCGAGCAGCAGGTGCTCGGTGCCGATGTGGTCGTGCTTTAGGGTCCTCGCCTCAACCTGGGCCAGGACCACGACCTGCCGGGCTCGCTCGGTGAACCGCTCGAACAAGCCCACAGGATCCCATCCGCGGTGCGGCCGGGCAACCTGGGTCCGTCATGGGCCGGTCAGGACAAGCGGCTGACCGGCTGCGCGGAGCGGCTCAGTCGCCGCTCTCGTACTTGAACGAGATGCCCAGACGCACTCTGTATTGGACGAGCCCACCGTTCTCGATCGTCACGTCCTGGCGAATCACCTCGGCGACGCGCAGATCGCGCACCGTCTTGGCGGCCGTCTCGACTGCGTTGCGCGCGGCAGCCTCCCACGAGTCGCTGCTCACGCCGATCACCTCGGTCACGCGATAGACGCTGTCTGCCATGCCGACCTCCCTCGTTCGATCGTGATCCACCGGGGCGGTGGGTCGAGCGGCAGCCTATACGCGCACGCGTCGGCGGTGTGATTCGATCAGCGCCATGGCGAGCGAACAGCCTTTGGGGACAGCGCTCGATTGGCGCCCGGCTCGCCGGCCAGAGCGAAGCCCGCTCGAGGGCCGGCACGTGCTGCTGCGGGCGCTCGACGCCGCCGCCGATGCCGAGGTGCTGTACGCGGAGTCCCATCCGCCGGCGGCGGATCCGGGATTGTGGACCTACCTTCCCGGCGGCCCCTACCGCGATGCCCGCGACATGCGCGACGCCCTCGAGGAGGCCGAAGCCTTGGAGGACCCACTGTTCTTCACCCTGGTCCTCCGGCCCGAGGACCGTCCCGCGGGCGTGGCGTCCTACCTGCGCATCGCGCCCCAGCAGGGAGTGATCGAGATCGGCCACATCTGGTTCGGCGCGTCGCTGCGCCAGACCGTCGCCGCCACCGAGGCGATCTACCTGCTCGCCGCGTATGCGTTCGACGAGCTCGGATACCGGCGACTCGAGTGGAAGTGCAACTCGCTCAACGAGCCCTCGCGCCGGGCCGCCGAGCGATTCGGCTTCCACTTCGAGGGCGTATTCCTGAGCCACATGGTCGTCAAGGGGCGCAACCGCGACACCGCCTGGTACGCGATGACGGACGAGGAGTGGCCCGCGGTGCGCGCCGGCTTCGAGAGTTGGCTCGATCCGGGCAACTTCGACGCCGACGGTGCTCAGCGGCGCAGACTGGCCGAGCTGATCGGCGACGCCCGCGGCTCGCGCGTAGGGCGGCAAGATCACGCGGTGCCGGACACCGAGGCCAACAAGCGGCTCGTCCGGCGCTTCGTGGAAGAGGTGGTCGTCGAGCGCGACCCCGACGCGGTCGATGAGCTTGCGGCCGGCGAGTTCGCTCGGGTGGCCAGGCGCTGGGTGAGCCCGTTCCAGAGCGCGTTCCCCGACTTCCGGATGGACGTGGTCGACCTGATCGCCGAAGGCGAGACCGTAGTCGGTCACTTCAGGTGCTCCGGGACGCATCGCGCCGAATGGCTGGGCGTTCCCGCCACTGGCCGCCGGTTCGAGGACGTCGACGAGATCTACATCTTCCGGGTCCGGGATGGCCGGTTGGTATCCGCGCTCGGCGTCGAGGACAACCTCACGCGGCTGCGGCAGCTTGGGATCGAGGTGGGATTAGGCCTGAGGTCAAAGTCGGGTTGACTTCAACCGGACTTGATGTGCAACTCTCCAGCGCAGCCTTCGCCGAACTCTTCAGGAGCGCCACTCGATGACCTATGTGATCGCCGAGCCGTGCATCGGTACCAAGGACCTGTCGTGCGTGGAGGTCTGCCCGGTCGATTGCATTCACCCGACGCAGGACGAGGCCGGCTTCGACGACGAGGCCCAGCTGTACATCGATCCCGAGGAGTGCATCGACTGTGATGCCTGCGTGGAGGCGTGCCCGGTCGACGCCTGCTTCGCCGAGGACCAGCTCCCGGACGAGTGGCAGAAGTACATCCAGATCAACGCCCAGTACTACAAGCGCTAGCCGGCCCGCGCCTCACGCCAGCTCGTGCAGCGCCTCGAGTACGCGGTCGACGTCGGCCGGGCTGTTGTACAGGTGAGGCGAGAAGCGGAGCTTGCCGTCGCGGAGCGCGATGTCGATCCCGCGGGCTTCGAGCTCGCGGGCGAGGGCCGGGTTGCGCTCACGAGCGACGTGGCTGGCCAGAACCAGCGTGCTACGCGCCGGCGGTTCGGCCGGACTCTCCACCGCGATCGCCTCGGGCAACCCGGCCACGAGCCGCTCCACGAGTCGCTGGTCGTGCTCCTCGATGCGGGGGAGGCCGAGCTCGGGCATGTGCTCGACGGACGCGGTCCACGCCATGAAGTTGAGGAAGTTGGCCGCGCAGAAGACGTCGTAGGCATCGGCCGTCGTCTCGGTCGGTACCTCGTAGGCGAGCGCCCGGTCCAGTTCGACGCCCTCGTTGGCTGCGGCCTTCTGCTGCAGCCGAAGCCAGTGCGGGTTGGGGAACTCGAGTCGCTCGAGGATCCGAGGCGAGAGCCACGCGAACCCGGTGGCATACGGTCCACACAGCCACTTGAAGCCGCAGCACGACAGCGCGTCGATCGGCAGGTTTGTCACGTCGATCGCGCGAGTGCCGAGCGCCTGCGATCCGTTGACGAAGAACAGCACGTCACGCTCGTGGCACGCGCGTCCGCATGCCTCCAGGTCGATCGCGTTGCCAAAGAACGAGAACACCCAGCTCGCGCACACAGCCCGCGTGCCCGGCCTGATCTCGGCCGCGACGACGTCCGCGGTCAGCCGGGCGTCGGGCACCGTGATCAGCCGAACCTCGATGCCCCGGTGTTCCAGGGACTTCCACGGGACGACGGTGGCGGGAAAGTCGCCATCGACGCACAGGATCTCGTCGCCGGGCCGCCATGGAAGCCCTTGAGCGAGCAGGTTGAAGCCGTAGCTCGTGCTGTTGGTGAGCGCGATCTGCTCGGGCGGCGCGCTGGTCAGGCGGGCGAGTGCGGCTCGCAGCCGGGCGGGTACCTCGGCGAACAGCGCGTCCTTGAGTCGTGCCGGAGTCCGCTTGAGCTCGATGGCCTCGACCGCGGCGCGCTGGGCGACGCGCGGCAGCGGGCCCTGATGCGCGCAGTTCATCCAGACCCGGCCGTCGAACGGCCCGAACTCGGCGGAAAGCGCGCTCACCTCACTCGCCTCGCTCGGTGGCCGCGCGGTCGACCGGACAGCTGCCCGCCGCGGCGCAGACGCCGTGATCGCACAAACGGCAGATGAGCCGGGCCTCCCAGCGTCCGCTCACCGCTCCGGCCAGCACCTTCTCGCAAAGCGCGAGCAGCGTCCGGCGCTCTTCCGGCTCGAGCGGGTCGAGCAGGCTCATCAGCGTGGCCTCGCGTTCGCGGCGCAGCCGCTCTGCCGTCCGCCGGCCGCGCGCCGTCAGCAGGATGGACAGCGACCGGCGGTCGGGACCCGGCCGCCGATGTACCAGCCCGTCGTCGGCCAGCCGATCGACCAGACGCACGGCCGCCGAGTGGCTGAGGCCGACGATCCGCCGCAGCCATTCGATCGTGAGCGAGCCGCGCTCGAGCAGCGTGATCAGCGCCGCGGCGCGGCTGTCGGCATCCAGTCGGCCCGCGATCGCGACCGCCAGCGCCCCGGCTACGTTGGCCGCGGCATGGTCGACCGCCTCGTCGCGGCCCAAAGACATATGCATGCTGCATATGTTCTCAGAGACCCCTGGTGGGTCGATCGCGAAACCCGGTAGAACATCCGGTAGCCGCACGAGCCATGTCCGCAGCCCCAGCCCCAAGTCCAGCCCCTGCCCCTGCTCCGGCGCCGGCTCCCCGCGAGCCCGACGAAGAGCTTGGGCGTTACAACCTAGGCTCCGCGGTCTACGGCCTGATCACGATCAGCGCGGTAATCGCGGCCGAGAGCGCCGCGCAAGAGACATATGGCGAGACCGTAGCCGGGGTCGCGCTGGCGATGGTGCTCTATTGGGTTGCCCACGCCTACTCCGAGCTCGTGGCGTGGCGAGTGCGAAGGGGCGAGCCGCTCACGCCCGCGTCGCTGGCGCGCATGCTGCGGTGGGAGCTGCCGATCCTCGCCGGCGCCAGTCCGCCGCTGCTCGCGGTCCTGATCGCCTGGGCGGCCGGCGCCACGCTGGGCACCGCGATCGACATCGCGCTGTGGACCGGGGTGGCAACGATCATCGCCATCGAAGTGGCCGCCGGCATCCAGGCCGACCTGTCCGGGCGCAAGCTGCTGATCCAAGCCGTCGTGGGCGCGGCCTTCGGCCTGCTCATCCTCGCGCTCCGCCTCGTCCTGCACTGAACCCCGGCTGCATCGCGGCAGCCCGGGATGCCTTTCTCAGAGCTCTGCTGAGGCGATCTCGGCACCTTCGGCGAGGGACTTGAGCTTGAGCCAGGCGACGTCGGGGTCGACTTGCGACCAACGGATGAACGTGTCGAATCCGCAGTCGGTCCCTCCCAGCAGCCGGTCCTTGCCCACGTACTGTCCCACCTGCACGAGCCGGTCGGCCACCAGCCGCGGATGCTCGATGTAGTTGGTCTTGACATCGATTACCCCCAGGATCACCTTCTTGTCATCCGGGAGCTCGGTGTCGCGGAATACCCGCCACTCGTGCGCGTGCCGGGGATTGGCGCCTTCCACGTAGATCGTGCCCGCGTTGACCCGAAGGACCTGATCGATGATCTGCTCGAGCGGAACATCGAAATGGTGAGGAGCGGCAATGTTGCCCCAGCACACGTGGAGGCGCACCCGTTCCTGCGGGATCCCCTCGAGCGCCCCATTGAGCGCATCCACGGCGAGCGGAAGATGGTGGTGCCAGTCCCCCACGCTTGACCCCACCGACCGGGAGTGGGCCGCCATCGCCATGTCAGGCGAATCAATCTGCAGGTTGAATCCGGCGTCGATGATCGCGCGGTACTCATAGGAGAGTGCGTCGGCACACGCCGCCAGGTACTTCTCGTGTGAGCCGTAGTACTGGTCGGGATAGTTGAACGCGATCTGCCCGGGACTGATCGCCCCCATAAACGCACCTAAGGGATCTGCGTCGCCCAATGCCGCTTGAAACCGATCAATGTCCCGGTGGACCGCCTGCTTATCCGCAAGCTCCACCGGCCCCACGCAGTTCTCGAAGATCAGATGCGCCATCGACGGCGTTGCGAACAACCGCATCGCGAGATTCGGGAACGGGGCCACATCGTCGCTCTGAAACTCAGAACGGCCCCCAAACCCCGCGAAGCGATCGTTGACATACGTGCTGAACCCCGTCTTGCTCATCTCGCCATCGCTGATCACATCGATTCCTGCCTCGCGCTGCTTCGCCACGACTTGGTCGACGGCCGAGTCGATCAACTCTTCAAGCTTCGCCTCATCGACCTCCTTACCATCGATCCGCTCCCAGATCGTGTCCGCTAGCTCGTCCGGCCGTGGCAAGCTCCCGGCGTGCGTGGTGAGGATCCGCCCGTTTTCGCCCGCCATCTCTGTCCTCCTGGGTCGTATTGGGGTGCTGCCGCGCGCGAAATGCGCGCGGATGTGTGCGGGCGCCGTACAGCCCGGTAAAGCGGCCTTCTATCAGAGCGCCGCGAGGCAGGCAAGTGCGGCCCGTTCACACCGCAATGTACACATCGGTCGATCGCACCTGCCGTGAATTGCGCGATCGCATGTGCCCTGAACTTGACTATGCGCGTACAGCGATATTGACAATAAGTGTCTTTGCTCATTAGCGTCACGCAAACGACGGATCACAGCCGGCTCATTCACATATAGCGTTCGGGCAAGATCGAGCCGGGCGGACCGAACGCGCGGGGCGACCGGGTCACCGGCGTGGGTCACGCTGACTGCGGCGTGACCGCAGGCAGCGCGGCCGCAGCCCATTGGCGCGGCACGCTGTTTTAGATCAGGTGACACTAGTGTCTACCCCCGCCTGACGCCCGGTGGACAAGTGAGAGGGCACTGAGCGGATTCGACGGGGTTGCGCCGGACGAGGCTGAGGAGGGAGCACACCAAATGAGGAGGACCGCCGGATTCCTTTCGCGCAGAAGGATGGCGACCGCTGTCGGCCTGGCCGCAGTGTCGCTGTCCCTGGCAGCGTGCGGCTCGTCGAGCTCGAGCAGCTCGAGCAGCACCTCGGGTGCAAACGCCGCGGCGACAAGCGCGAGCAGCACCACGAGCTCGACCGCCTCGAGCTCGGGCAAGCACGTGAAGATCGCGTACCTGTCGTTTGCCGTAGCCAACACCTATGACGCGCCGATGCTGGCGGCGGCGAAGGCCGTCGCGGCGGCCCAGAACGCAAGCGTGACCGTGTTCGACGCCAACAACAGCCCAACCACCCAGTACTCACAGCTCCAGGACGCGATCACGAGCGGTGGCTATCAGGGGATCATCACCCAGCCGATCGAGAGCACGAACCTGATCCCGCTGGTCAAGCAGGCGATCAGCAAGGGCATCAAGGTGGTCAACATCGACCAGATCCTCGGCGTGAGCCTCAGCACCTTCCAGAAGCAGGTGCCTGGGCTGTCGGGGAACGTCACCTTCGTCCCCACCGAGCTCGGCAACAAGTTCGGCGCGCTCGTGGTGCAGGCGTGCAAGGCCAACAACCTGAACCCGTGCAACGTGGGCTACCTGTACGACATCAAGGCGTCCGCCCTAGACGTGGCGCTGCGGTCGGGCTTCGACCAGGCGATCGCGTCGGACCCGTCGGTCAAGGTGGTCGCCGAGGGTCAGGACTTCTTCACCCCCGCCGAGGGGCTGAAGGCGGTCCAGGACATGCTCCAGTCCAACTCCAGCATCAACCTGATCGCAGGATCCGACCAGGGAATCGAGGGTGCCCAGCAGGCCAATACCAGCAAGAAGGTCGTGCTGGTCGGCTACGGCGGCTCGGCCGCCGGCATCGCCGGGGTGAAGGCGGGGAAGTGGTTCGGGACCGTCCAGCAGACCCCGGCCACCGAAGGCCGACTCGGGATGGAGCAGGTGGTCGCCGCGGCACAGAGCGGCACCAACTCGGCGGCGGTCGACCCGCTCGCCTCGCTGCCCAACGGAGGCACGATCACGAAGGCGAACGTCAGCCTGTTCCATCCTGAATGGCCCGGATAGGGGACGCCGCACCCAGCCGCCGGGTGTTTGTCGAGCTCCGCGAGATCGGCAAGCGCTTCGGCGGCGTGCGGGCGCTGAACGGCGTCTCGGTCAGCGTCGAGCAAGGCACCGTCCACGCGGTCATCGGCGAGAACGGCGCCGGCAAGTCCACACTTGGGAAGATCCTCGCCGGCTCTCTCGCACCGGATGCCGGCGAGATCGTCATCGACGGCGAAGCCGTGTCGTTCCGCTCGCCCCGGGAGGCGCTGTCGTCGGGGATCGCGGCGATCGCCCAGGAGTTGCTCGTGGTTCCCCGCCTGTCGGTCGCCGCGAACGTGTTCCTCGGGGCAGAGCCACGACGGGCGGGGTGGGTGAAGCGTGGTGCACTGCGCCAGCGCTTCGAAGCACTCGCCGGCGAGGCGGGTTTCACCCTTCCGCCCGACCGGCCGGCGGGATCGCTGCGGACGGCGGAACAGCAGCAGATCGAAATTCTCAGGGCGCTGGCTCGCAACGCGCGGCTGATCGTGATGGACGAACCGTCAGGCGCCCTGAGCGAGCCCGACACGGTGCGACTACACGAGATCATCCGCTCGCTCACGCAGGCGGGCAAGAGCGTCCTGCTGGTCTCGCACTTCCTGCGCGAGGTGCTCGAGCTGGCCGACACGGTCACGGTTCTGCGCGATGGCAAGCTCGTTCATACCAAGCCCGCCGCGCAGGAGACCGAGGCGACCCTGATCCAGGCGATGCTGGGCCGCCCGCTGGACGCCGCATTCCCGGCCAAGCCCGCACACCGGCCCGACGCTCCCTCGGCGCTGTCGGTGCGCGAGCTGAGCGCGCCCGGAGTGAACGGGGTCTCGCTGCAGGTTCGCGAGGGAGAGATCGTCGGGCTGGCCGGCCTCGTCGGCTCCGGACGGAGCGAGTTGGCGCGCGCGATCTTCGGCACCGACCGCCGCCAGGAAGGCGAGGTCGAGCTCGCGGGGGGCCGGCTGCGCACGACACCAATTCTCAGCCTGCGCCACGGCTTAGCCATGATCCCCGAGTCGCGCAAGGACGAGGGTCTGCTGCTGAGTCGCTCGGTGTTCGAGAACGTGACGCTCTCGCGACTCACCGACTTCAGTCGGCTCGGAGTCGTCAACCGCCGCTCCGAGCGCGCTGCCGCCTCGAGGGTCCTCGATCGCGTCGCGGTCAAGGGAGGCGACTACGCGGCGCCCGTCGGGGCCCTCTCCGGCGGCAACCAACAGAAGGTGCTGTTCGCGCGGATGCTTCTGTGCGGCCCGCGTGTTCTGATTGCCGACGAGCCGACACGCGGCGTCGACGTCGGCGCCAAGCGGGCTATCTACGACCTGCTCGTCGGGCTCGCCAAGGAGGGGATGGGCGTGCTCCTGATCTCCTCCGAGGTCGAAGAGATCCTTGGCCTGGCCCATCGGGTGTTGGTGATGCGTCGCGCGCAGATCGTCGCAGAGCTGCAGGGCGAGGAGATGACGGAGTCGGCGATCCTGGCCGCCGCCTTCTCGGAGACGGGGCAGGAGCCACACGCGGCATGACGACGGGCACCGACACGACGACCACGAGCACCGACGACACGGCGGCACCGTCGCGGTTCGGGCCCGCGCGCATCCTGGGTGCCCGGGTTCAGGCGCTGGGTCAGGGACGGTGGCGAGCGGCCGGCATCGTGTTCCCGTTCCTGATCCTGTTCATCGTGCTGACGATCGCGAGCTCCTCGTTCGCGACCAAGGCCAACCTGCTCAACATCCTCGACCAGCAGGCGGCGACGCTGATCATCGCTGGAGCGGGGACGCTGGTGCTGGTGAGCGGAGGCATCGATCTGTCGGTCGGCTCCATCTACGGCCTCTCGGGGGTGGTCGCCGCGGAACTCGCCCTCCACAACTGGCCCGCCGGCCTGGCGATCCTGGTCGGGGTGCTGGTCGGCTTCGCGGCCGGGCTGATCAATGGCGTGGTTGCGACCTACTTCCGGATCAGTGCACTGATCGCGACGCTCGCCATGTCGTTCGTGCTCGCGGGCCTGGGGTCGCTGATCACGCAGGGGAACCTGCTGAACCTGTTCACGCATCAGTCCTTCTCCGACCTCACCCGCACCAGCATCTTCACGGTCGACAGCTCGATCTGGCTGATGGTCGTCGCGGTGATAGCCCTCGGGCTGTTCCTCGCCCGGACGACCATCGGTCGTTACATGTACGCCGCGGGCGGGAACCCGGAGGCGGCCCGGATCGCCGGCGTCCGGGTCAACGTCGTGCGCGTGGTCGCGTTCATGCTGAGCGGCGGGGCGGCCGGGCTGGCCGGCGTGATCGACGCCTCCCGGGTCCTGAGCGCCCAGTCGCAGGACAACAGCTCGCTCACGTTCACAGTGCTCGCCGGGATCGTGGTCGGCGGGACGAGCATCCTCGGCGGTGAGGGAGCGGTGTGGCGAACCGTCGTCGGGGTGCTGTTCATTGCGTTGATCGGCAATGGCTACGACTTGCTGGGGCTCAATCCGCTCTACGAGCAGATCACGCTTGGGGTGTTGATGATCCTCGCGGTCGGGCTCGATGCCTGGTCGCGGGGGCGCGCGGCCTGATCGCTCAGGATCCGCGCGAGCCGGGGACCACGAGGCCGGTCTCGTAGGCCAGCACGACCGCCTGGGTGCGGTCGCGCAGGCCGAGCTTGCCGAGGACGCGGCTGACATGCGTCTTGACGGTTTCCTCGGTGACGACGAGCCGCTCGGCGATCTCCAAGTTAGAAAGGCCCTCGGCGATCAACTCCAGGACCTGCGTCTCGCGCGGGGTGAGCTCGTCCAGCTCGGGCGCCGGCGGCGGCGTGCGCTCCGTCCGCCCGGCGAACTCGCTGATCAGGCGCCGGGTGATCCCGGGAGCCAGCAGCGCATCTCCCGCGGCGATCACCCGGACCGCATGGAACAGCGCCTCGGCGGTCACGTCCTTGAGCAGGAAGCCACTCGCACCGGCGCGCAGCGCCTCGTAGACGTACTCGTCGAGGTCGAACGTGGTCAGGATGAGGATGCGGACCCCGTTCGGGGTGGGCGGCACTCCATGTCCACCGCCGGTCAGCTGCCGGGTGGCTTCGATCCCATCCATGGCGGGCATGCGTACGTCCATCAGCACCACGTCGGGCTCGAGCTCGCGACCGATGCGAACCGCTTCGACGCCGTCTCGGGCCGTGCCGACGACGGTGAACTCGGGCTGGGTATCGAGCAGGCTGGCGAAGCCGGAGCGGACCACGTCGTGATCGTCGGCGACGACGATCCGCACCGTCGGTCCGGCCGTGGTCATGTGACCGACCCGGCGTGCTCCCCGGGGAGCTTCGCTTCGACGAGGAAGCCGCCACCGGGCGCCGGTCCGATTCGCAGTCGACCGCCGACCGAAGCGGCGCGCTCGCGCATGCCGGTCAGTCCATGGCCGTCCGCGGGTGCGTCCGCGGCCAGGCCCGGGCCGTTGTCGCGGACCCGCAGGCCGATGTCGTGATCGCCGTAATGGAGCTCGACGTCGACCGCGGCCCCGCGCGCGTGTCGGCGGGCGTTGGTGAGCGCCTCCTGGACGATCCGGTAGGCGGCGAGCTCGACGCCCGGATCGAGCCGGCGGGGGCGGCCGCTCAAGATCAGGCGAGCGGCCGACCCGGACGTGTCGCGAGCCTGGTCCAGCAGCTGGCCGAGCTGCTCGAGTCCGGGTTGGGGCGAGAGCACCGGGCCGTCGATCTCGGCGTCCTCGCGCAGCACGCCGAGCAGCCGGCGCATCTCGGTCAGAGCCGCGCGCGCGGTGTCGCCGATCGCTCCGAGCGCTCGCGCGCCGGCCCGGGGCATGCCGGGAGTCGTCAGGCGCGCCGTTTCGGCCTGGACCGCGACCATCGAGATGTGATGGGCGACGACATCGTGCAGCTCGCGCGCGATACGGGCCCGCTCGCCCCGCGCGACGTGGTCGAGCAGGTCTCCCGCGGCCGCCTGCCGGGCGGCATCGTGACGGAGAGCCTCGTCGCGCTCGCGCCGCGCGATGCCGGCCAGCGCGGCGGCGGGCGCGAGCGCCGCCAGCAGCAGGACGAGCACGCCGGCTTCGGATGCGCTCGGGACGGGCCGGACGAGCGCCAGCGCTAGGAAGGCGAAGGGCAGGCACAGAGTGACTGCCTCCGTCACGGTCGGGGGCCAGGCCAAGCGCGCCGGCCGGGAGCGCCCGAGCCGGTAGAGGACCACGAGTTGGGCGGCGCACCCGGCGACGGTCAGGGTGTGAAACAGTGCGACCGACGCCACCGCGGCGCACACCGCCGCAACGGCGGCGGTCTGCGGCGCCATCAAAATCCCCGGCGTGGTCGTGGCCAGGGCGAGCAGGCACAGCACCACGGCCCGTTGCACGCTGACCGCGGCCACCGCGGATCGGACGATCGACTCCGCAAGCGCCAGCAACGCGAGGGAGACCCCGGCCGGGACGTGGAGCGCCGGTGCTCCGATCGCCGGCCGTCCGTGCCGTTTCTGCGCTCGCCGCGAGCCGTGCGCTTCAACCACGCGGTCATTGTCGCCCCTGCCGGAAGTCCAGGCATCCCTCCCGGCAGCGATCCCGACCTAGCTCCCAGGAGGGATCTGGGCGCGCTGCATCGCTCGTAACGACCAGGACCAAAATCGCTCTGGGGCGCGACGACAATCGGCGTGCTCGGGCGTAGCTTGCCGGGACATGGATGCGACGATCGAAGTGAGCGCCCTGCGCAAGCGGTTTGGGCCGACGCTGGCACTGGATGGGCTGTCGTTCAAGGTCGAGCCGGGGACCGTGACCGGATTCGTCGGTCCCAACGGCGCCGGTAAGTCGACCACGCTGCGGGTCATCCTCGGCCTCGACGCGGTCGACGAGGGCAGCGCCCTGATCGGAGGGCAACCCTACGCCAGCCTGCGCCACCCGCTCCGTCAGGTCGGCTCGCTGCTGGACGCCGGCGCGCTGCAACCCAGCCGCAGCGCACGCAACCACCTGCTGTGGCTGGCCCACTCCCAGGGCCTAGGCGCTCGGCGCGTGGACGAGGTCGTCGCGCATGCCGGGCTTGACGGGGTGGCGCGGCGCAAGGCCGGCGGGTTCTCGCTCGGGATGCGCCAGCGGCTTGGGCTGGCGGCGGCGATGCTGGGCGATCCGGCCGTCTTGATCCTCGATGAGCCCTTCAACGGCATGGATCCAGAGGGCATCGTGTGGATGCGGGAGTTCCTGCGCTCGCTCGCGGACGAGGGCCGTGCCGTGCTCGTCTCGAGTCACCTGATGAGCGAGCTCGAGGACGCCGCCACCCATCTGGTGGTGATCGGTCGCGGACGGCTGGTCGCCGATACCAGTGTCGCCGAGCTGATCGCCGCGGCGTCGGCTGGACGGATCGGGCTCCGGACGGCGGCCCGGGCCGACGCGATGAGCGCGCTCGCCGCCGCCGGCGCCACCGTGGCCGCCACCGGTGCCGACACGCTCACCGTAACCGGCCTGGCCGCGGAGCGGATCGTCAGCGTGCTCGGTCAGAGTGGCGTGCCGTTCTCGGAAGTGTCAGTGCACCGCTCGACGCTCGAGGAGGCCTACATGGAGCTGACCCGCAACGCGGTCGAGTTCCGGCCGGCCGAGGCGACCCGGTGAGCGCGACCTCGTATCGCTCGGGTGGGCCGCTGGCGCGCGATGGCTTCGCGCAGCTGGTGCGGGCCGAGTGGACCAAGTTCAGGACGGTCCGCGGCTGGGTGATCGGCACGCTGTTCGCCGCGCTGCTGATCGTGCTGTTCGCCTACCTGGCCACCTTCCGCCATCAGGACGGCGGCATCTGCGTCGGTCCGAACCCGGCAACGGGCACGTGCCAGAGCTTCGCGCATCCGACCCCTCCGATCGGTCCCGACGGCACGCCGGTGTACGACACATACGCCTTCGCGCACCGAACGCTGACCGGGGACGGCAGCATCACCGTCCGCATCGGCGCTCTGACCGGTCTCATCCAGGGTGGCGGGAACGGCCACTCGACTTCGATCCAGGACATGGTCGGGGGTGCCGGCCCAGTGCAGCCGTGGGCGAAGGCCGGGCTGATCCTCAGGGCGAGCGACCGGCCGGGCGCCGCGTACGCCGCGGTCATGCTGACCGGTGCTCACGGCGTGCGGATGCAATACGACTACAAGCACGACACCGCCGGCCCCGGCGCCTCGGCCCGGTGGTTGCGCCTGACCCGGTCGGCCACGGCGCTGACCGGCTACGCGTCGGCCGACGGGACCCACTGGACCAGGATCGGCACGGCCACGATCGTCGGCCTTCCACGGAGCGTGCAGGTCGGTCTGTTCGTCACCTCGCCGCCGACCGCGCCGACGCAGCAGGCGCTCGTGCCCGGCCAGGACGGCCAGGCCACCGGCGCGACGGCCACCTTCGGCCAGCCTCACCTTCAGGGTGGATGGTCCCCCGGCGGATGGGTCATGCAAGACGTGAACGACAACGGTTTGATCACGACCGTGGGCTCCGTCGGCTTCAAGCGGTCCCCGTCCCAGCCAGGCTTGACCATCACCGGGTCAGGAGACATCGGACCGGCGGTCGGCGCCGGGTACACCGATCGGCAGGCCCTGACGGGAGTGTTCGTCGGACTGATCGCGTTGATCGTCCTCGCCGTGCTCTTCATCACCGGCGAGTACCGCCGGGGGCTGATCCGCACCACGCTCAGCGCGAGCCCTCGGCGCGGCCACGTGCTGATCGCCAAGGCGCTCGTCATCGCAGGGGTCGCGTTCGTGGTCGGCGCCGCCGCAGCGACCGTCTCGATCCCGCTCGGCAACCACCTCCTGCGCACGAACGGCAACTACGTCTATCCGACCGGCACCCTCACCGAGTTGCGGGTGATCTTCGGGACCGGCGCCCTGGTGGCGTTTGCCGCGGTCCTCGCGCTCGCACTCGGAACCGCGCTGCGCCGCGGCGCGGGTGCGGTCACCGCGGCGATCGCGTTGATCATCGTGCCCTACATGCTCGCGTTCGCCTCGGCGCTGCCCGCGGGCGTATCCGAATGGTTGATGCGGCTCACGCCCGCGGCCGGATTCGCGATCCAGCAGACGTTGCCGCAGTATCACCAGGTGTCCTACCTGTACACCCCCTCGGAGGGCTTCTTCCCGCTGGCGCCCGGAGTGGGCCTGGCCGTGCTCGGTGCGTACGCGCTCATCGCTCTGGTCGTGGCGCACCGACTGCTTCGCACCCGGGACGCATGAGCCTCGCCCTGCACGCCGAATGGACCAAGCTCCGCACGGTCAGCGCCACCGCCTGGCTGCTCCTGGGCGCGGTCGTGCTGACCGTGGCCCTCGGCGCCGCGGTCGCCCACGCGGTGAGCTACTCGGCCGGCCCACCGCAGGACATCACGAAGCTCAGCCTGACCGGCGTGTACCTCGGTCAGGCTGTCGTGGCGATCCTCGCCGTGCAGGCGATCAGCGCCGAGTACAGCTGCGGCATGATCCGGGTCACCTTTACCGCGATCCCCGGCCGGCCGAGCGTCCTGGCCGCGAAGGCGGTCGTCGTCGGGGCGCTCGTGCTCGCTGCGGGAGCGATCGCCGTGCTCGGCAGCCTTCTGGCCGGGCGGCTGATCCTCCCCGCGGGCGGATTCACCGCCGCGCACGGCTATCCGCCGCTGTCCCTTGGCCACGGCGCGACGCTCCGCGCCACCGCCGGCTCCGCGCTGTATCTCGCCCTCATCGCACTGCTCAGCCTTGGCATCGCGGCAGCGGTGCGCGACGCCGCGGTGGCGATCGGGACGGTGCTCGGGCTGCTCTATGTGTTCCCGGTGCTCGCCGCCCTGATCGGGAGTCCGCACCTCCAGCGCCACCTTGAGCAGATCGCTCCGATGAGTGCCGGCCTAGCGATTCAGAACACGATCGACCTGCACCACCTGCCGATCGGCCCGTGGGCCGGGTTAGGCGTGCTCGCGGCGTGGTCGGTCGGCGCGCTGCTGGCCGGCGGCCTCGTCCTGAGACTGCGCGACGCATGACCGCACTCGTGGCCAGCGCGCTCCAGAAGCGCTATGGCTCGGTTGTGGCGCTCGCCGGCGTGGATCTGTCCGTCGAGCCGGGCGAGCTCGTCGGCCTGATCGGCGCCAACGGCGCGGGAAAGTCAACGCTGGTGAAGATCGCTTGCGGTCTCGTGCGGCCGAGCGCGGGCACGGCGACGATCTGCGGCGCCCCCGCCGCCAGTCGCGAGGCACGCCGGAGCCTCGGCTATCTCGCCGAGCTGTTCCGCTTCCCCGGCTGGTGCTCCGCCGCGGAGGTGCTCGCGCTCCACCAGCAGCTCGCCGGATCGGCCGGCGGGCGGACCGAACGCGACGAGTTGCTCGAGCTCGTGGGACTCACGGACGCGGCCGACCGCCGTGTCGAGGGCATGTCCAAGGGCATGCAGCAGCGGCTCGGCCTCGCCCAGGCCCTGATCGGCGACCCGAAGCTCCTGTTGCTCGACGAGCCCACGAGCGCACTCGACCCGGCCGGCCGTCGCGATGTTCGAGCGCTTCTGCTCGGCCTGCGCGACCGGGGGATCGCCGTCCTGCTCAACTCCCACCTCCTCGGGGAGCTCGAACGGGTCTGTGACCGCGTGGTCATCCTCGCCGGCGGCCATGTGGTGGCCGCGGGACGGCCCGAGGAGCTCACGCGGACCGGCGGCGTGGAGATTCAGACCGGGGATGGCGTCCGGCGGTTCCCGCATGCGAGCCGAGATGACATCCCGAGGCTCGTTTCCGAGCTCGTCTCCGAGGGGGTCGACATCTACGAGGTCGCGGTCATCCGGGCCACCCTCGAGGACGTCTATCTGAAGGCGCTGGGGCGCGAATGAGGGCGACCCTGATCATCGCGCGCCATGCAGTCCAGGAGACGGTGCGCCGTCGCGTGTTCATCGTCGTGCTCGTGCTCACGCTCCTGTTCCTGGCGCTGTTCACGGTGGCCACCGTCAAGGCCTTCGCCGCCGAGGGCACCTTCCAGTTCGGGAACAATGGGCCGGTCGGTCCAGCCGGGGTCGCCTCGCTCACGACGGTCACCCTGCTCGGCCTCGGGGTGTTCGGATCCCTGTTTCTCGCCGCCGTGCTCGGCGTGTTCCTCACCGTCGGGGCCGTGGGCGGCGACGCCGAGCGGGGACTGCTCCAGCCGCTCGTCGTCCGCCCCCTGGGACGCCGGCAGTTCCTGCTGGGCCGTTTCGTCGGCGCCGCCGCGGTGTCAAGCGCGTACGTCACCGTGCTCTACGCCGCGGTCCTGGTGATCGTCCACCAGGCCGGCGGACAGTGGCCTCACTACATCGTCGGGCCTGCTGTGGCGCTCATGAGTGCGGTCACGATCCTGGTCGCGATGTCGCTGCTCGGCTCGGTCTTCCTGTCGACGGTGGCCAACGGCATCGCCATGTTCATGCTCTACGGCGCCGGCCTCGTCTCGGGGCTGCTCGCCAGCATCGGCGCGGCGCTGAACGCTCACACCGTCCAGACCATTTCCCACGACATCACGATCGCGCTGCCCTTCGAAGGCCTCTACGAAGCCGCCGTGCACGCCTTCGCGTCAAACGCGGCCGGCTTGGCCCGCATCGCGGTCAACCTCGGACCGTTCGGCGCGGCTCAGTCGGGCAGCACGCTCTTCTACTTGTGGGCGGTCGTTTACTTCGGACTGGCCGCCGTTATCGCCGCCGTCGGGTTCGAGCGCCGCGACCTGTGAGCGGCGCCGCTCAGTCAGTGACTTGACCGGCCCGGTTGATGTGGAGCGGGTTGGCGTTCAGGAGCGCATTGAGGCGGTAGGAAGAGCTCAAAGTCGCCGCAAACCGGTCGATGCCCTGCTCGATCTCGTCGTTCTCGAGCTCCTCGAACCCGACGACGTCGGTGCCGATCACCTCGATGTAGTGCCACTCCTGGCCGTCGCTGACCACGCACTCCCACACGTGATGCTCGTCGCGGTACTCGGCTCGGACGACGGCGGCGCCGATCCCGCTCGTGCCCTCGCGCGCGTTGAACTCCGCGTGCTCACGCACGTCCTCCAGGTCCGGGCGATCGGCGGGGCTCATCTTCAGCGGGCAGCCTAGAGCACAGCAGTTCCCGGGCGCCATCGGCCCGTCGCTCTCGGGGCCGTTCGGCGACCGCCCGGCGCCACCAACCGGCTCGGAAACTCGCCACTCGCCTTCTCTCACACGGTGAACGGCCGTTCACCCGGCTCCAGTGCGGCCGCGGAGAACGCGCCACTCGCGTGACGCGACTCGGCGAGTGGTGAGTTACCCGCGTGGTCGTTCGCGTCTCTTGTGGGGCGGGCGGGGCCGCCGCCGGCGTGGGTCATAACTGCGGACTCGGGGATGCGCGCTGGCCGAGGTCTCAGTTGTGACCCATATTCGTGGCTGAATCGGGATTCGCCGGCAATCAGGGGCCGAGTCCGCGGTTGTGACCCGCGGACCGACACGAGCCCGGGCCGTCAATCGTGACCGCCGGCGGCTAGGTCGCCGCGCAGTAGCCGTGAGAAGTAGGCCATCGCGGCATCCACCTCTTCGTCGTCACCGGTGGCGAGGACATCGAGCAGTAGGCCGCGGCTTACGGCGACGGACAGTCGCGCGATGATCCGCGCCGACCCCGGAGGTGCACCATCGGCGATCAGCATCTCGGCCACCGGACCGACCCAGTCCTCGACGACGCCGTCGAGCAGCGGCCGGGCCCACGGCCGGCCCTGGAGCGCCTGACCGTAGACCTCGAAGAACAGCCGCTCCTGTGGGGCCAGTTCCGGGCTGCGCAGATGCTCCCAGAAGCGCCGGCTCTGCTCGGCGGGATCTTCGCCCGGGTCGGAACGAAGCCCGGCGAGGGCCTCGCGCTGGCGCTCCTCGACCGCGCGAATGACCTCGACGAGCAAGCCCTCACGCGATCCGAAGTGGTGGATCAGCATGCGATGGCTCGTTCCGGCGAGCTCCGCGATCGCCCGCAGGCTCTTGTCGGCGATGCCGCCGTTCAGCGCCACCTCGACGACCGCGTCCAGCAGCGCTGCTCTTGGATTATGGCCAGTTATGAACCGAATGGTACAGTTCTCTCATGGAGCGTCTAATCAAAACTCAGGTTGATGCGCCGACGGACGACGTCTGGCGCCTGTTCGTAGATGTGGAGCGCTGGCCCGAGCTCACCAAGAGCGTGAGTGAGGTGAGCCGTGTCGACAGCGGTCCTTTGCGGGTCGGCAGCGAGGCGCTGATCAAGCAGCCCGGTCTCGCCCGAGTGCGCTGGAAGGTGACCGAGCTCGACCCCGGCCGCTCGTTCACCTGGGAGACAGCCGCGGTCGGCGTGGCCAGCGTCGGGGAACATCTCGTGGAACCTGGCGAGGGCGGATCGACGATCACGCTCTCGCTGCGTCAGACCGGCCCCCTGGCGAGGCTCGTCGGCTGGTTGTTGGGCTCTCGGATTAACCGCTACCTCTCGATGGAGCTCGAGGGATTTCGCCGCGGCGCCGAATCGCCCCGCGACTGAGGCACCTCGTGGGGCACCGAGTTCTCCATGCCGAGCTCGAGTAACGCGCGGGCCGCCTCACGACACTAGTCCCCGACCAGGTCGCGCCGGCGAAACAGCTCGAGGGCCGTACCCCCGGCCACGGCGCCGATCGCGATCATGATCAGCGCGCCAACCGTCCGGAACGGCTCGGCGGGTACCAGGCCGACGTGCGCAAACGGAGTGATGTCGAGGACAAACCGAGGCGCGCCGGTGAGCGCGCCGACCAGCTCCCACAGATAGGCGACGGCCAGCAGCCCGTAGCTGACCGGACCGCTGATTCGCGGCGCGACCGCGAACGCCAGCGCGGCGATGCCGAGGAACAGCGCCGCGATCGGGAGCATGTTGGCGCCGGCTTCCAGCAACCGCCCCAGCCCCAGGTGCGCGCCGGCTGTGCGGGTGCCGGCCCAGCCGAGCAGGCCGCAGGCCACGGCGAGACCAGCCGCGGTGAGCGACGTCAACACGATCCAGCCGGCCAGCCACCGGCGCCGGCCGAGCGGAGCGGCGAGCAGCGTCTCCAGGCGCTGACTCGCTTCCTCTCGTCGAGCCGCGGCGATCTGGGTGCATACGAACACACATATGAACAGGGCGAAGAAGCTGAAGAGGAACGCGACATAGCCGGTCGGGGTGGTGATCGAGCCGCTGCCCAGCTTCGCGATCTCCCGGTTGACGCTCTTCGAGACGTCCGCCGGGGTGATGCTCTTGGCGATCGTCCCGAGGAGGTAGGAGAACGCGGCGAGCGTGACAGCCCAGGCCATCAGCGTCCCGCGCTGGCGGCGCAGGGCGAGGCCGAGCGGCGAGCCGAGCAGCGCCAGGTGCGGCGCGGATTGGTCCCGGTCGCGCAGCAGTCCGGTGCCGATGTCGCGAGCCACGGCGATCCGCCAGGCGAGCGTCAGCAGCGCGGCGCTCGCCGCCGCCGGCAACAGGAGCACGGCCGGCCGTGCGCCCGCGAATGGTCGCAGCAACTCCGCCCACCCGAGCGGAGTGAGCCAGCGCAGCCACGTCAGACCGACGACGTCGGCGAGCACGCGGAGCAGGAAGAGGACCGCGACGCTGCCGCCACTGAGTTGCAGGGCGAGCGTGCGGTTCGGCGCGATCTGACTCGCGAGCACGCCGAGCGCGGCGCATACCGGAATCACCGACGCGGTCGCCAGCGCCAGGTAGGCCGCGCCACCGAGCCCCAGGCCGCCGACCGCGAGTCCGGCGAGCTCAGCGAGCCACACCACCACGGTGCCGGCCCCGATCGCGGCGAGCGTGGCCCAGCCGACGTTGGAGCGGCCGACCGGGGCGGCCAGCACCAGCTCGAGCCGCCCGGATTCCTCCTCCGTGCGGGTCAGCCGAACCCCGGCCAGCACCGCGTAGACGGCAGCGAAGATCGCCAGGACCCCGCCGACCCGCCAGGCGGCATAGCCGTCGACCGTCGCCACGTCGTATGGCAGCCCATACAACAGGCGCAACCCCTTGGTGGTCCCGAAGCTGTGCGCAAAGGCGATGCGCTCCGCGGTCGTCTTGTAGATGGAGCGGTACCCGGAGGGCTGGACGTAGCCGTAGATCGCGAACACGTACGCGGTCGCGGCCGTCATCACGCGCACGTCCAGCAGGCGCCGCCGGACCAGCGCCCGCTCAGCGCCGCGCGTCGCTGTCCCCGCCGTCGCGGCGCTCATCCTCATCCTGGTTCTGACCGTAGTGGCGCAGGAAGATCTCCTCGAGCGACGGCTCGCGACTGTGCAGCGTCACCACCTCGTGAGGCGCGAGCGCCGCGAGCAGCGGCGCGATCTCGCCCTGGACCTCAAAGCGCAGCGTGTTCGGCGCGATCTGGGTGACGTGCACGCCGCGGAGCGGGGTCAGCTCCGGGGCCGGTCCGGCGAAGGTCGCCTCGACCGTCTGAGCACTGAGGTGCCGAAGCTGCGCGAGCGTCCCCTGCTCGATCAGCCGCCCCGCTCGGAGGATCCCGACGCGATCGCACAGCGCCTCGACCTCGCTCAGGATGTGCGAGGAGAGCAGGACGGTCTGACCGCGCTCCTTAGCCTCGCTCACGGTCTGGCGGAAGGCGACCTCCATCAGCGGATCGAGACCGCTGGTCGGCTCGTCGAGCAGGAGCAGGTCCGCGCGCGTGGCCAGTGCGGCGATCAGCTGCACCTTTTGCCGGTTCCCCTTCGACAGTGCCCGAACCTTCTTGGTCGTGTCGAGCTTGAAGCGCTCCACCAGCTGGTCGCGATATGCCGGGTCCTGGCTGCGATCAGCTCCGCGCAGCCGCGCCAGGAACTCGAGTGTTTCGCCAGCCGTCAACGACGGCCACAGGAAGGGCTCCCCGGCGACGTACGCCAAGCGCCTGTGCGCCCGCACGGGATCCGCCCACGCATCGATGCCGAACAGCTCGGCGCGCCCGCTTGTCGGTCGGTGCAGGCCTAGCAGCAGCCGGATCGTGGTCGTCTTGCCGGCCCCGTTGGGCCCGAGGTACCCGTACACCTCGCCCTCTGGGATGGTCAGCTCCAGCCGGTCGAGCGCGAGCGTCTCGCCGTAGCGCTTGCTGAGCTCCCACGTTTGGATGGCGGGCATTTCCGCCTCAGCCTACGGCCCGAGCGCGAAACACTTGACAAGAAGTCTTGTGACAACTATTCTTGTGACAAGAGTTCTTGTCAAGAGGAGAACGTCATGTACCCACACCCCGCCGTTATTGAGGCGCTCGTTCGAGACCGTGTGCTCGAGCTTCGCCGAAGCGCCGTGGGACGGGCGCGGGGCCGGCGCGAGAAGCGCCGGCACCGCGTCACCGCGGCCGCCCGGCACGGAACTGGCTGGCTGCTCGTCGACCTCGGCCTTCGGCTGGCGGTGCCCCGCGGTGCGACCGGCAATGCGATGCCGCGCGCGGAGCGAACGTTGCTCAGTCGTCGCGGTCGATCCCTATGACCGCCCCTCGCCGGCCTCGCCGCAAGGACGCGCCGTCAGAGCCGCAAAGTCGCCGGAAGGGCGCGCCGTCAGAGCCGCGAGCCCGCCAGAAGGCTGCGCCGAAGCCGGGACCCCGCGGGAAAGATGTCCCGGGGGCGCGGAGCCGCCAGATGGTCACCGACGCACGCGCCATGCGAGCGCTCGCGCATCCGTTGCGCATAGCGCTCCTGGAGGCCATGGGCCGGGACGGGGAGATCACCGCCACCCGGGCGGCCGAACTGCTTGGCGAGAGCCCCGGGAACATGTCCTGGCACCTTCAGACGCTGGCCAAGTACGGCTACGTCGAGGAGACGGGCGAAGGCCGCGGACGCAGCCGTCCGTGGCGCGCGACGAACGACGCCCGACGGTTTGACACCGCGATGACCGATCCTGAGACCGCCGCTGCCGGCGAGGCGCTCGAGCGGACCTTCTTGGAGCGCACCTTCAGCCAGATGGCGGAGTGGTGGTCGCGGCGACCGACGTATCCGGTGAAGTGGCGCCGCGCCGCGTTCATGAGCGAGAACCTCGCGTACCTGACGGCGGAAGAGCTCAGCGAGATCACGGACGAGATAGTCGCGATCTACGACCGCTACAGGGACCGCGAGGACAGGGAAAAGCGCCCCGCGGACGCCCTCCCGATTCACCTCTACGCGCACGGGCACCCGCTGCCGCCCACGGCTGCGGGCAACTGAACCGGCGTCAACCCTCATCTCAACCCTAAATCAACCCGGAATCGAGCCGCGGGCCGATGTGCGCGAGGCGGTGGCGACGTAGCGTCAGGAGCGTCAACCAACCCGCCCAGGAGGTATGGAGATGTCTGTTTTCGAAGCGCTCGCGGTCATCGGGATCTTCGCTTACGTGATCGCACAGCAGCTGGCCGGCAGCCCGGTCACCGGCAGGCGCCTGATCGTGCTACCCGCGGTCGTGACCGTGATCGGGATCCTCAACATCAGCGGCAAGCCGGGCGCGATGGATATCGGGCTGATGGCGGTGAGCGGAGTAATCGCGGTCGCAGTTGGACTCGGTCTCGGCGCGATGACGCGCCTCGAGCAGCGCGGCGGGTACCTGTGGGCCCAGGTCTCGAAGCAGGGCCTGTGGCTTTGGGGCGGACTGATTATCAGCCGAGTGCTGCTCGTCGGCATCGCCGACGCGGCCGGCGCGCACGTGGCCGCCAGCACCGGCGTGATTCTCCTCATGCTCGGCCTGAACCGCATCGCCCAGGCACTGGTGGTCGCTTCCCGCGCGATCGCGGCCGGGATCCCGTTTGCCCCCGAGAAGGACGGCAGCGTATTCGGCGCCGGCTGGTTCTCACGCTCCAACGAGGCTTGAGACCCGGGAGCCAACCGGATGGTGGTGCGCGCCCGACGCGTACCGTATGGCCATCGAGATGAGCGAGGCGGTGGCGCTGATCGTGCTGGCGGCGAGCCTGGTGGCGGCGATTGCCCGCCCACGGTGGGCGCCGGACTGGGCGGTGGCGGCGGGTGGCGTGATCCTGCTGCTGGCCACCGGGATCCTGAGCCTCCACGGGGCGCGGTCCGCCGTCAGCGACCTCGGTCCGACCGTCGGCTTTCTCGCCGCGCTGCTGGTGCTGGCCGACGGTTGCCGCCGGGCGGGCATGTTCGATGCCGTCGGCGCCGCGATGGCGCTTGGCTCTCGCGGCCGTCCGACTCGGCTGCTGGCGATGGTGTTCCTGGTCGCGGCGGTGACCACGGCAGTGCTCAGCCTCGACGCGACGGTCGTGCTGCTGACGCCGATCGTGTTCGCGACGGCGGCCCGGCTACGGGCCAATCCGCGTCCCCACGTGTACGCGTGTTCGCACCTGGCCAACAGCGCGTCGCTGTTGCTTCCCATGTCGAATCTCACCAACCTGCTGGCGTTTCAGGCCAGCGGGCTGTCGTTCACGCGGTTCGGCGGCCTGATGGCGCTGCCGTGGCTGGTCGCAGTGGCGGTCGAATGGTTTGTGCTGCGCCGGGCCTTCGCCCCCGAACTACGAGGCGATGCGCCTCAGTCGGCGCGGCCGGCCGACCGGCCCGAGCTGCCGTGGTTCGCCCTGGCCGTCGTCGCGCTGGCCCTGGTCGGGTTCGGTCTGAGCTCACTGATCGGCGTCGCGCCGGCGTGGATCGCTGCCGGTGCGGCGGTCGTGCTGGCGCTGCGTGAACGGGTACCCCTCGGTGGGGCGGCGCGTGCCGCGCAGCCCACGTTCCTGATCTTCGTCCTCGCGCTGGGGATCATCGTTCACGCCGCGAGCGAGCACGGACTCTCGAGCGTCGTCGCCAGCCTGATCCCTCACGGCACCACGTTGCCCGTCCTGCTCGCGGTGGCGGGGATCAGCGCCGTCCTGGCCAACCTGGTCAATAACCTGCCCGCGACGCTGATCATCCTGCCGGTGGCTGCGAGCACGGGCACGGGACAGGTGCTGGCGATGCTCGTGGGCGTCAACATCGGGCCCAACCTCACCTACGTCGGGTCGTTGGCCACTCTGTTGTGGCGGCGCATCGCGCACGCCCACGACCACGAGACGGACCTCGGGGAGTTCACCCGGCTGGGGCTGCGCACCGTGCCGCTCGGGCTCGTGGCGTCGACGGTGGCCTTGTGGTTGGCTTTGCAGGTTCTCTGATGCGCGCGGTCGTGTGGATATCCGAGGGGACCTGGGAGGCGTGCGTCGACCAGGCCGCGGCGTTTCTGCCCGAGGATGCCGACGTGACGCTCCTCCACGTGGCCCCTAGCGACGTCGAGGAGTTCGCTGCGCGTGGCCCTGCGCGCCTGCTCGGGCGCCACCCGCCGCCACCGCCGCCGGCGGAAACCCCGCTGCGCGCCATCGCCGAGGAGGAGGCCCAGGGGCTGCTCGCCGATGCGCAGGCCCGCCTCGGGCGCCCGGCGCAGACCGCTCTCGCTGCGAGGGCGGGTCGAGCGTGAGGTGGTGGCGGCGTGCGCGGGCGCCGACGTGCTCGTCCTAGCCCGGGACGGCGAGCCTCGGCTCGGTCCCAAGAGCCTCGGGAAGCACACGCGCTTCGCCCTTGACCATGTGCCCTGCCAGGTTCTGCTCGTGTGGCCCGAAGCTCCCCCTGGGGTCGAGACCATCCCGCCGGCCCCGCGGGATCATCACTGAGACCGGAGAACCTCGATCGTCTGGAGTTCCGGATCGGCGGCGTAGGCGATCCGGACGCCGTCGCTGCGGGCCTCCGATAACGCGGCGAGCGCTTCGGCGGTGACCAGCTCCCCGGGAGCGAGCGCCGCGACGCCAGGTGGATAGGGCGCGATCAGCTCGGCGCAAGCGCGACCGACCGCCTGTGACGAGGGCACCGTCTCGGCGGTCCCGAAGAACGCGTCGCGGGGCGGGACCACTAGCTGCGGCTCGACGATCCACGCCGCGGCAGTGACCGGCGGTCGAGGGGTGCCCCGGCGGCGTTCGATCGCCTCACCGAGCGCGTCCGTGAACCGCTGAAGCGACGCGGTGTCGTCGGATAGGGTCACGACCGCGACGATGGTGTCGCGATCGGCCATCTCGACGGGAACTCCCGCCTGGATCAGGTCGCTCTCGACCTCGATTCCGTGGGCGCCGGTGCCGGCGAGTGCGACTGCGATCTTGGCGGGATCCATACCGGGGCCCTCGAGCACGCGCAGACCGTCGATCTGGCCCAGGCGCTCCCGCGCGCTCGCGACGTCGGCGAGTAGCCGCGTGAATAGCCGCTCCCCGTGATGCTCGAGCAGAGCCCGGGTCGCGTCGATGCTCGCGACGATGCCGCCCCCGGGGCTGGTCGTGTGTGTCGCGTCGAACGCTCGCTCGAGCCGTGCCGCGTCGAGTCGCTCGGTTCGCGCCAGCATCACCGCGCCCTGGGAGAACGCCGGGAGCGTCTTGTGCAGGCTGGTCACCATCGCGTCGGCGCCGGCCCCGAGCGCGTGCGCCGGAAGGTCCGGGTGAAAACCGAAGTACGCGGCCCAGGCGGCGTCGACCATGAGCGGCACGCCGGCCTCGTGAGCGACTTCGGCGTGAGCCGCGATGTCGGAGTAGGTCCCGACGTAGGACGGGTCCCCGAGGAACACGCCGACGGCCTCGGGATGCTCCCGGAGCACCTCGCGGACCCGCTCGGGCGCGTAGCCGGACGGGAGGCCGGTGGCAGGATCGACATCGGGCTGCACCCACACCGGGCGCAGACCGGCTAGCACGAGACCGAGCAGCACCGAGCGGTGCACGGTGCGCGAGACGACGATCGAGTCGCCGGGTGCTCCGACCGCGAGCGCCAGCGCCTGGTTGCCGTGCGTCGAGCCGGCTACCGAGAAGCGGCACACGTCGGCGCCGAACAGCCGGGCCGCCCGCTCCTCGGCCTGCGCCAGCCAGCGGTGCTTGAACTTGATCGTGTCGACCCATCCGGCCAGCGAGAAGTCGCCGGCGACGACGACGCCGGTCAGGTTGGTGAGGCCCTTGTGACCGGGGGTGAAGAATGGGTGCTCGCCGGCCCCGAGTCGATCGAGCGCGTCCAGGTATGCCGCGAGTAGGGGCGCGTCTGCGGCGAGTCCGAGCGGGTCGCGGGGATCGCCGGGGCTCATCGGTTCGCCGCCGCCAGGTAGAGGACGCAGATCAGGAATGCGATGAGCGGCTCGCCCCTCACGCCGCCTCGCTGATCCGATACGGCGTCCCGTTGTCCCACACGTCGAGCTCCAGTCCGGCGGCGAGCAGAACCCGCTCGACTTCCGGGCCGTCCTGCGGCGAGGCGACGATGATCGCCCCCGACGGCCGGCCGGTTCCGGTCCGATCGAGCGCCCGCGCCAACCGCTCGATCGGCTGAAGGTGGACTCCCTGCCAGCCGAGCACGCGATAGGTGTCGCCGACGACCACGAGCGTCCCCTTGGGTCCGTTAATCCGGCCGAGCAGTCCCACGAAGTGGCCGACATCCCAGTCCGGTTCCTCGCCGGCGCCGTCGTCGCCGGTCACGAGGTAGGAGAACGCGGCATGCGGACCGGTCCGACTACCCCACAGGTGGCGAGTCGCGATGTTGGCGATCAGGGTGCACGGCTCCCGGCACACATCGGTCGCGTCGAGCACGGCGCGAACCGCCGCCGGCGTCCAGGGGCCGGCGATCGGAATGATCGCGGCTCTGTCGCCCGCGAGCTCTCGCAGCGCGTGCACGAGGCCGACCGCCGAGGTGCCGGACAGGGCGGAGTCCTCGATCGTCGGGAACGTGGCACGGTAGTCGCGACGGCCGGGGTCGCCGTACGGGAGCGGCTCAGGCTCGCCCGCCGACAGGATCGCCCCGGCCTCGAGGCCGATTGCGTCCTGATCGACCTCGGCGCCGTCGAGAGTGATCCGGGCAAGCCTGAAAGCGAGGGTCCCCCAGAAGGCGCCGCACAACTCGTCCTTCTGGGGCAACTCGGCGGCGTGCAGCCCTACCAGCCGCTCGGCCCCCGGGATCGGGATGAACTGCATCGCATTGGTCTGCGTCATTTCGATCGCGTCTCCCCGGTGATATGGATGATGTGACCCCCTGGAGGTCTTAGTCGGCGGCGCCCGAAGCCGCCGCGCCGCGTGTGCTCGAGTTCTGTCCGGGCGCCTCGTAGCGCCAGAGCTTCTCGTACACCGGGCGCAGGCAGGACAGGTGCTCGTGCGTCTGCGCTGCCGCGGCCTCGGCGTCGCTCGATTGCAGCATCTCGTTCAGGACGCGGTGATCGTCGTTCACGCGCTGGTGGCAACCGGCGGTTCTGGGTAGAGCGCTCGAGCTTGCTGTTGGGCATCGAGAAGATGGGCTGTGCGCAGATCGACAACAGCGTATTGCCGGCCGGGATGGGCTGGGAGTCGACGCTCGTCCACTACCGGCTGATCAACGAGGAGGTCCGCCGGCGGCTCGGGGGACTCCATTCGGCCGACTGCCTGATCCGCTCACTCGACTTAGCGGAGGTCGAGCGACTCGAGCGGGAGGACCGCTGGCCCGAGCTCGCCGAGCACCTCGCCGTCGAGGCGCGCGCACTCGAGGCCTCCGGCGCCGAACTGCTGGTCGTCTGTGCGAACGCCGTCCATCGCGTCGCCGAGAAAGTCGCGAACGCGATCACGATTCCATTCCTCCACATTGCCGACGCGGCCGGCGACGGTCTGCGCGGCGACGGCCGCCAGACCGTCGGCCTGCTCGGCACGAGCTACACGATGGACCACGACTTCTACGTGGGGCGGCTGCGTGACCGCTACGCGCTCCGGGTCCTGCTGCCCGGGCCGGTCGACCGCGCGACGGTCGACCGGGTGATCTTCGAGGAGCTTGTCAAAGGGTCGTCGACGACGGCTCGCGAGCGGAGTACTCCCGGATAATCAGTGATCTGGCCGCCGACGGCGCGGACGCGATTTTGCTCGCGTGCACCGAGATCGGCTTGCTAGTCGGCTCCGGCGACTCGCCGGTGCCGGTGTACGACACAGCCGAGCTACATGCCCGTGCCGCCGTCGAGCTCGCGCTGGGTTAGCGTCTGTAGAACTGCAAGGAGGGAAGCCGTGACCTTGATCAACCTGTACAGCGATACCCAGACGCGGCCCTCGGCGGGGATGCGCAGGGCGATCGCAGCTGCTGACGTCGCCGACGAGCAGCGCCTGCTCGACCCGACGACGAATGCCCTCCAGGAGCGAGTCGCCGAGCTGCTCGGCCATGAAGCCGGCCTGTTGCTCCCAACCGGCAGCATGTGCAACCAGATCGCGGTGCTGCTCCACATCACCCCGGGCGGCGACGAGATGCTGATCGACCGCACCGCCCACCCCGTCAACTCGGAGGCCGGCGGCCCGGCCCGCCTCGCCGGCGCAATGATCCGCACGCTCGACGGCGGGGGCGGCATGTTCACCCCCGGTCAGCTCGAGGCGGCAATCCGCCCCGGCACCCGGTACCAGCCGCGCTCGCGTCTCGTGTCGGTCGAGCAGACGACCAATCACGGCGGCGGCCACGTTTGGCCGCTCGAGCAGATTCAGGGCGTGCTTGAGGTCGCCCGCCAGCACGGGCTGCGCGCCCACATGGATGGCGCCCGTCTGCTCAACGCGGTCGTCGCCTCAGGGGTGAGCGCGAGCGACTACGCGGGCGGCTTCGACTCGGCCTGGCTTGACTTCACCAAGGGCCTCGGCGCTCCGGTTGGCGCCGTCCTGGTCGGCTCCCGGGAACTGATCGCTGAGGCGTGGCGCTACAAGCAGATGCTGGGGGGCGCTTTCCGGCAGTCCGGGATCATCTCCGCCGGCTGCCTGTATGCCCTCGACCACAATGTCGAGCGTCTCGCCGATGACCACGCGCATGCGCGGACGCTCGCCGAGGGGCTGGCCGAGATCCCCGGCATCGCGCTCGATCCGGGCGAGGTCGAGACCAACATCGTGATCTTCACCGTCGAGGACGCCCGCCGGCTGGTGCAGGACCTCGCCGACAGCGTCGAGCTGCAGGCGCTCGATCCGCACCGGGTCCGGGCGGTCACGCACATGGACGTCGACGCTCACGACATCGAGCGGGCGATCGCCGCGATCGGCGAGGCGGTCAGTGGCGGCGCTGTTGCCGTGGGCGGGCGACCAGGAACGACCGGAAATGCAGGCCAGCTCTCGCGCACGCCCGAGTCGGCGCCAGCGCCCGCGACCGAGTGGCGCCGTGACGGCTACCTGATCACGACCGATCCGGCGCGATTCGACATCGAGGCGATCTGGGAGTTCCTGACCAACGCCTACTGGTCTCCGGGGATCTCCCGTGATGACGTTGAGAAGGGGATCGCCAATTCGCTCTGCTTCAGCCTGCTGACAGCCGACGGCGAGCAGGCCGGCTTCTCAAGGCTCGTCACCGACCGCGCGACGTTTGCGTGGCTGTGCGATGTCTTCGTGCGCGAAAGCCACCGGGGCCGGGGGCTCGGCAAATGGCTTGTGGAGACCGCCGTGTCCCATCCCGATGTCGCCGGCCTGCGCTTCTTGCTCGCGACATACGACGCCCACGGGCTCTACGCGCAGTTCGGCTTCGAGACGGCATCGATGATGCAGCGGCCTCGTACGCGACCCTGTGCCGGTACGCCCGAAGGATCTCGCCCGAGCACGGTCACCTTGTCGTGAGCGCGGAAGGCATGTCTTGAGTTACGCACACACCGGCGTGGCGTCGATGTAGCTGCGGTACTCCGCGACCAATCCGTTGCGCAGCCGGAACACGTTGCAGCAGGGGACGGTGACTTTGTTCCCGTCAACGCGGGTGTAATGGACGTCGAATTGCGCGTGTGCTCGGCTCGTAGCCACCTGTCTCACTCCTCAGGGCAGCCGGACGAGGTTGAGGCCGGCAAGAGGGCGCCGAAACTGCTGCATCTCGCCGCCCTCGCGCAGGCCACCTAGGTCGACGGCGAAGAAACCGGCGTCCTCGAACAGGCCGACCGCCTCGCCCTTGGACTCGTCGTCGTCGCCCGAAACGAACAGAACCCGCTGACCGCCCGCCTCATGCGGATCGGAGTCCAGCACCGCGGCCGTCATCGTATTTCCCGCCTTCACGACGCGCGCGGGGGCGACGAGGTCGGCCACGACCTCGCTGGATGTGCGCCCGTCGAGATCGCTGGGGTCGAAGTCGTTCGTCGGGTCGATCACGATGCGTCCCCTCCAATCGAGCCCGTCGACTGCCCGGGGAACGTCCGCCCACATGACCGCGAGCACAACGATGTCCGCGGCTGCGGCGTCGGCGGGCGTTCCGGCAGTCACACCGTCGCCGAGACTTTGTACTACCGGCGTCAGCGTCTCGGGTCCTCGGCTGTTGGCGATCACCACCCGGCGTCCGGCACGCAGCGCGATCCGTGCCATCGCTTGGCCGATCCGGCCTGCCCCGACGATTCCTACAGTCTTGATGTCCGCTTGCTGCATCAGGCTCCGTTCTCGTATTCGGACGCGAACAGGTAGCTGACCGCGAGGCTCCGATAAGGCCGCCATCGCTCGGCCAACTGGACCATCTCGTCCTCAGTTGGAAGGTGGTCGAATCCGTAGGCCCGCTTGACCGCGCGGCGCAGTGCGAGATCGCCTGAGAGCAGCACATCCGGCCGGTCGAGAGCCACGATGAGAAAGCCATGCGCGGTCCACGGGCCGACGCCCGGCACCTCGGTGAGCGCGGCCTCGATCTCCTCATCGGTCATGCGCGCCAGCGACTTGTCGTCGAGCCGCCCGTCCCGGAAGCGTTCCGCGAGTGCCCGCAGGGTGGCGGCCTTGCGCGTGGACATGCCTGACGCGCGAAGCTCCTGTGGATCGACCGCGAGCAGTTCCTGTGCCGAGGGCAGGTGTCCGCCGAACCGCTGCTCCACGCGCGAGACGATCGTCCGGGTCGCGCTCACTGACAGCTGCTGACCGACCACCTGGAAGATGAGCGTTCCGAAGGCGTCGCGCGGGGGCAACTCGTTCAGCCAGGCGCGCGGGTGGAAGTCCGGACGCGCATCGATCAGCTTCCGGAGTGTCGGATCGGCGCGCCGTAGGAATTCGCGCGCGGTCGGATCTGCGACGGCGGAGTTAGAAGTCATAAGTTCATTGTGGCGGCGGTTGGTCTCCCGCTCACGGGTGAACCTGGGAGCGGTAGCCCAGGTCCAGGCGGAGCGACTGGATCACGCGGAAGGTCGTACTGACGGTGAGCACGTCGGCGGCCGCGAGAACGCCCGTGTACTTCTCGATCACCGGCGTCGCGGCGGCAGCGGTGATTGCGTCCAGGTAGCCCTTGGCCCCCGCCCATGTGTTCTCGCCGTACTTCAGGAAATACAGCGTGGGATCGACCCCGTCCAGCGCTCTGCGCGAGCTGTCCGAGACGTCGGCCATGTACCGCTGGTGCACGGCTATGTCCTGGCGTGTCCCGAGTCTCCCCATGTGGCCACCGATGAAATGCTTCCACGGGTAGGTGAGGGCGGTCTCCGGGGCGGCGATGCAGCCCCGCACGTCCTCGGTGAGGTCGCTCTGGTAGGCGGGCGCCCAGCCGGGGTTGACGATATCGACGAGCATCAGCGCTTCGTGCTCGGGCAGATGGATGAAGATGTTGTCCGGCGAGTGGTTGGAGCCGTGCCACGCCAGCTCGATGCGCTCCCCGGCGATCTCGAGCGTGCGCCGGTCCTGGAAGGTCTCCTCGGGAGCCGGTCTCGCGGGATCGTCGTCGCGTATCAGGAGGTTTCGCGTCTCCTCATGCCCGATGCGCACGACGTCGCGGCCGAACAGCGATGACGCGCCGGCGTGATCGGCGTGGTGATGTGAGTAGATGAGGTGCGTGACCTTGTTGCTCGCGCCGTCCGCCGCGGCGATCTCGTCCACGGCGCGCTGGAGGTTGTGACCGATCGTCGGCGGAGCATCGAGCACCACGACTCCGTCCGTGGTCGTTAGGAACGCAGACTGGTAGGTGCCGTCAGTGACCCAGTAGAGATTCCGCTCCACGCGGCCGACGTAGTACCCCTGCTCGTTGAGTGCCGGGCCCAGCGCCGGTCGAGGGATCGGCGCGTAGTCGGGCAGATCCGCCGCGCCGACGGGTCGGGTGTTGGCGAACGCCGCGGTGCTCGCGTCAGCCGGGCTCACATCCCGCTCCTTTGACGGTGATCTTCCACGGGGGCGGAGTGTGGCGCCGCGGCGAGGCGCTCGAATCCGGGAGTCCTTAGTCCGTGACCCGAGTGTCGCCCTGAGTCATGCTTAGGGCAGCGATGAGCGGAGCACTGTCAGTCGTCCGATCGTCACGCGATCGGCTACTTGGCCGGCAACGGGAGCTCGACGCGATCGACCGGCTGATCGACGCGGCGCGCGGCGGGCGCGGCGGGGTGTTGGTCGTGCACGGGGAGCCGGGCGTCGGCAAGACCGCCGTTCTCGGGTATGCGCGCGAGGCCGCGCACGAGTTCCGGATCCTCCAGACCGCGGGGGTCGATGTGGAGATGGAGTTCGCGTACGCCGCGCTTCAGCAGCTGTGCTCGCCGGTGCTCGAGCTCATGGACGGCCTCCCGCAGCCCCAGCGTGAAGCCGTTGCCGTCGCGCTCGGACTCAGCGCCGGGCCGGCTCCGAACGCGTTCCTGGTCGGATTGGCGGTGCTCGGGCTTCTCTCGGAGGCGGCGGAGGAGCGGCCGCTGCTCTGTTCTGTCGATGATGCGCAGTGGCTCGATCGCGAGTCGGAGCTAGTGCTTGCGTTCGTTGCCCGCCGCCTGTTGGCAGAGAGGATCGCGATCGCGTTCGCGACACGCGAGCTTCGCGATGTGCTCGCGGGATTGCCAGAGCTCCGCGTCAGGCCTTTGGGGCATCGGGATGGCCGTGCGCTTCTGGAGTCGGTGTTGCCGATCCCGCTCGACGAGAGCGTGCTCGACCGGATCGTCCTCGAGACGGGCGGAAACCCCCTCGCTCTGCTCGAGTTGCCGCGCGGGTTGACCTCGGCGCAGCTCGCGGGCGGGTTCGGTCTTCCGCCGGCGGTGCCTCTTTCGGCGAGCATCGAAGAGAGCTTCACGCGGAGGCTGGCCAGCCTTCCAGGTGATGCGCGGCGCTTGCTGCTGGTGGCCGCCGCCGATCCTGTGGGGGACACGGCGCTTGTGTGGCAGGCGGCACAACTGCTCGGGATCCCCGAATCGGCCGCGGAGACCGCCCAGGCGGAAGGGCTGTTGGAGCTCGGTCCGCGCGTGGTGTTCCGGCACTCGCTGGTTCGCTCAGCCGTCTATCGGGCAGCCGGAGTGAAGGAGCGTCACATTGTCCACCGGGCGCTGGCGGAAGCCACCGATCCCGAGATCGACCCCGATCGCCGCGCGTGGCACCGGGCACAGACCGCTTCCGTGCCTGACGAGGACATCGCCGCAGAGCTCGAGCGTTCGGCTGGGCGAGCGCAGTCGCGCGGCGGATTGGCGGCCGTCGCCGCTTTCCTCATGCGCGCCGCCACGCTTACACCCGATTCGACGCGCCGCGCGCAGCGGCTGCTCACGGCCGCGGCCGCTAAACGCGACGTCGGCGACCCAGAGGGCGCCGTTGAGCTGCTGACGGCGATCGACGCCAGCGGGCTCGACGAGCTCGAGCGCGCCCGGCTCGACCTTTTGCAAGCGGAGATCGCGCTGGAACAGCGACGCAGCGGCGACGCCGGCCGCCTCTTTCTGAGCGCGGCGAGGCGCCTCGAGCCGCTCGACGCCGAGCTAGCTCGCGAGACATACCTCGAGGCCCTGGGAGGCATCATGGCCAACGACGTTGAGGTGGCCGGAGGCGTGCCGACGGTCGCGGCCGCCGCGCGGGCGGCGCCGTCAGCCGCGCTTCCCCCGCGGTCGGTCGACGTGCTCCTTGACGCGTTCGCCATCCGTTTCACCGACGGATACGCGGCCGCAGTGCCGGCACTCGCTCGCGCTCTCGAGCTCCTGCTGGCAACGGAAATTTCCAAAGAAGATGTCGGACGATCGCTTTCCCTGTCCAGCGGAAGAAATAGCAACATCGTTGCGCTCGAGCTGTGGGACGAGAAAGCGCTGCATCTACTCGCGGCTCGCGATGTCCAGCTCGCTCGCGACACGGGCGCGCTCGGGCACCTGCTGTTCTCGCTCAGCTTCCTGGCGAGGAGTCACATGCTCGCCGGCGAGTTGAGTCAGGCCGCCCTCATCATCGACGAAGCGGGCGTGATCGCCGACGCCACCGGCAATCAGGCGCTCGTCAACGCCCCGATGATCCTCGCTGTATGGCGCGGCCAAGAGGCCCGAGCTGCGGAGCTTATGCAAGCCAGCTCTCAGGAGGCGCTCCTGCGGGGATGGACGTCTCACAACTACGCGAGGTCCGTGCTCTATAACGCCCTCGGCCAACACGAGGCGGCGCGCAGTGCGGCCTGGGAAGCGTTTCAGTCCGATCCGGTCGGATACGGATCGTTGCTCGTGCCCGAGGTGGCCGAGGCGGCATCCAGGACTGAGGACCGCACGATGCTTGAAGACGCCCTTGGCTGGCTTTCGGAACGAACCCGCGTCATCAACTCCAGGTGGGCAAGCGGAATCGAGGCGCGGGTGCGTGCGCTGCTGAGCGAGGGCGACGTCGCTGACGACCTGTACCGGCAGTCGATTGCGCACCTCTCCAGCACCCGGGTGCGAATCGAGCTCGCCCGCACTCACCTTCTCTACGGGGAGTGGCTGCGGCGGGAACGTCGCCGCCTCGAAGGCCGAGGCCATCTTCGCACGGCGCTTGAGCAGTTCACCGGTATCGGCGCCGAGGCGTTCGCGCACCGCGCCGAACGCGAGCTGCTGGCCACGGGCGCGCATGCCCGCAAGCGGACCGTGGACACGCGGGACCAACTCACCCCACAGGAGGCGCAGATCGCACGTCTTGCCGGGGACGGACACACCAATCGAGAGATCGCGTCCCAGCTGTTCATCAGCCCGAGCACCGTCGAGTACCACCTCAGAAAGGCGTTCCGCAAACTCGGCGTGAAATCACGCACGCAGCTGAGCAACCAACTGCGGTAGTCGTCTGTGCCGCCAGGGAACTTGGGCTAGCGCGCTCCGCTTGCGGCGTCGGGAGGGGGACCGAACTCCCGTCGCAGGATGAGGTAGGCGACTCCGCCGCCGGTGAGCGGAACGAGCAGGCCGACCGCTTCGTAGATGAGGACCGCAGCCACAGCCGCCTGGTGCCCGACGCCGTAGAGGATCAACATCCCGGCGATTCCGCCGACCGCCCCGATCCCGGCGGGCAGCGGGAGGGAGGCCCCGAGCGCGCCGATCACGTATGCCATCGACACGACTGCGAAGCTCGGGATCGGATGGGCGTGGATGGCGCTGAACGCGATCCACAAGACGAGCACGTCGAATCCGAGATAGCCGACCGCCCCCAGCACGCTCCTGAGGCCGCCGCGATGGAACAGCATCCGGTCGGTCGCGGCGACCGCTTCGGCCAGGGAGGCGATCGAGGCGGCGAGCTTGGGACGCTTGGATTGCAGCGGCGCGGCGTATTTCGCGGCTCGGACGGCGATGCGACGCGCGGCGAGGATCCCGAGCGCGGCCGCCCCGGCCGGCAGCAACGTGAACAGCAGGTTCCCCTCGCCGGTAAAGATGCCGACCGCCAGCCCGAGGCCGAAGACGATCAGCGCCAGCGCGCTCACGGCGGTGTTCAGGAAGCTGAGGTTGAACTGGCGTTCGGCGATCGTCTTCGCCGGCATCCCGAAGTGGCCCAGGATCCAGGCGCCCACGCCAATGCCCGCGAGCGAACCACCAGGCAGGACCATTCCGCCGCCCAGTTGCGCCCAGGCCGCCCGGGTCGCGGTCCGGGCTCCGCGCCCGTCACGCTCGAGCAGGTTGTCCGGGTCGACGATCGCGCGCCACGACACGACGAAGCCGACCTCGGACACGATCATGATCGCTAGCGCCGCGACGATCCATTCCCATCCCACCCGCTCCAGGTTGTGCACCGAGTCCTTCAGCGTCGGCAGCAATCTGAGCACGAGATAAGCGAAGGCGAGGTAGCCAACCAGCTTCAGCGCTCGCTTGCCGAGGTCGCTGCGCGCGTGTGCAAGGGCCCGCCTCGCGTGACGCGAGTGCGCGGGCGATGGGGCAGGCTGATCAGCGACGTCCAGGGCCGCCACCGATTAGGGCTCGAGGGGGTGAGCCGCGTGCACGCCGTGAGCATAGGCGGGGGGGTTATTGCCGTGGCGCGAGCTGGGAACACGTACACGTATGGCCTTCGGCGCGTGGCGAGTCTCAGTCACGGCGGGGGCCGGGGTTACGATGCCGATCATGAGCTCATCCGGCGGCCCGAGCCGATCCGGCGGCGAGGGCAAAGCTGACGCGGCGGGACCTCCGGACGATCCCCCGCCGCCGGCTGCCGAGCCCCAATCTGCGAACAGGGTGGCCTCGAGCTCAGCCGGTTCCGGAGCCGGCACGCGTTCCGCAGATGACGGGCCGGTGCCCGTCCGGCTGGAGGCGCCGTCGGTGGGCGCCGTCGTCCGGGGCGTGCTCATCTTGACCGCGTGCGTGCTGCTGCTTTACCTCCTTTGGCGCGTCCGCATAGTCGTTCGCCTGGTCGCAATCAGCCTGTTCCTGGCTCTGGCGCTGTTCCCCATCATCGACCGGCTGGCCACCAAGATCCGGGTGCCCCGCGCTTTGATCATCCTGATCGTGTACGTAGTCCTGATCGCGTCAGTCGCACTCATCGGGTACGTGGTCGTCCCGAGCTTGGTCAAGGAGGTCAACCAGCTGTCGCACGACGCTCCGCGCTACGCGGCCGATCTTCGCCGCAACGCAACGTTCCGGCGCTACGACAACCGCTACCACATAAGCTCGAAACTGGTCGACGACGCGCGTCGGCTGCCGCAACTGCTGGGGCATCTGGTAGGCCCGCTCAAGGAGGTCACCGTTCAGGCGGCCAGCTTCATCGGACAGGTGGTCACGGTCCTGGCGCTTGGGTTCATGCTTCTCCTGCACGGTCGCGAGTACGTGAACGTGGGACTTTCGCTGGCCGGAGATCGAGAGGAGCGGTACCGGGCGGGTGGTCATCGACATCAACAAGGCCGTGGCCGAGTATGTCCTGGGCGACATGGTCATCAGCGTGCTCGCGACGATCGCGACCTGGATTGTGCTGTCGATCCTGGGTGTGCCCTACGCGCTGTCATTGGGGTTCTTGGTTGGCTTCTTCGATCTGCTTCCGCTCGTCGGCGCGACCATCGGCGCGATCGTCGTGGCGGTCGCGACCGTGCCGGTCGACTTCCCGACCGCCACGATCGTGTGGGTGGCGTTCATCATCGTCTGGCAGCGGTTTGAGGACTACGTAATCCAGCCGCTTGTGTACGGCAAGACGTTGCGCGTAAACCCGATCGTGACGATCGTTTCGGTACTTGTCGGTGCGTCGCTGCTCGGGGTCCTGGGAGCGCTGCTGGCTATCCCGACCGCCGCGGCGATCCAGATCGTGCTCCGCGAGTGGTGGGCCAATCGCACGCCCCTGGAGTCGACCCGGCAGTCCGCGTCAATCCAACGCTCTCTGGAACCCCTTCACGGCGCCCCGGCGTCCCGAGACATCACATCAGCGGAGAGGGGGGGATTCGAACCCCCGATGGACTGATAGCCCATACCGGTTTTCGAGACCGGCGCATTCAACCGCTCTGCCACCTCTCCGGTGGGGCAGCGCTAAAGGTAGTAGAAGCCCGGCCAAGAGGAAGCCGAGCAACGGCGGATGCATGACCCGCCGCGCCCTTCCGCCCCCTCCTTCCCCGGGGGGCAATTTCCAGCATTACCACGCCGACCTTGGCGCCGGTGCAGGAAAGTGCCTCTCCACCAGGCAGAATCCTGCACCAGCGCGAGAAGCGGCCTGGAATGCTGGAAATTGCCCCCGTCCGGCTGGCCCGCCCGGCTGGCCCGCCCGGCTGGCCCGCCCGGATCGCCCGCCCGGATCGCCCGCCCGCTGGCCCGCCCGCCCGCTGGCTCCGGACCCAACCCGCCCACGCGATCGACCGGAGCTAGCGCCGGCGGGGCGCGAAGAAGGCCCGCAGCAGGTCAGCGCATTCCTCGGCCAGCAGGCCGCTCTCGACCTGGGGTCGGTGGTTCAGGCGGGGCTCATCGAGCACGTTGAGGACGCTTCCGCCGGCGCCCGCCTTGGGATCGGCCGCCCCGAACACGAGGCGGGGCAGGCGGGCCAAGACGATCGCACCGGCGCACATCGCGCACGGCTCGAGCGTGACGTACATCACGGAGTCGAGCACGCGCCAGCTGCCCACGGCCCGCGCGGCCTCGCGCAGGGCGATCATCTCGGCGTGCGCGGTCGGGTCGGCGCGCAGCTCGCGCTCGTTGTGGCCGACACCGATCACCTCGCCGCCGCGCACCACCACGGCGCCGATCGGCACGTCGTCGTGCTCGGGCGCCCGCGCCGCCTCGCGCAGAGCCAGGCGCATGAAGTACTCCTCGCGCGGGAAGAAGTGGGAGCTCACGCCGGAGCGACGGTACCGTTCGAGGGCAACTTGCAGTCCGCCGCGGTGTCCTATCCCGCGGGGCTACTTTCACGTACAGATTTCTATGTCCGCGCCAAAGATCACCAGTCGGCTGCTCCTCGCCATGCTCCTCGCTGCCGCGACGTTGCTCGCGGGCGGAACCGGCCGGGTCGCGCCGGCCCTGGCGATAGCGCGCCGGCCGGCCGAGCCCGTCGCGCCCGACTACGTGCCGGGCGAGGTGGTGGTCGGCTACGCGCCCGATCCGACCGGGGCGGACGAGGTCGCGCACGCCACCCGGGCGATCGGCGCCCGAACCGTGGCCGACGCCGGAACGGCGGTCGCCGCCGCCGGCAACATGCAGGTCCTCAAGGTGCCCCGGAGGCAGACGATCTGGCAGGCGATCGCGAAGCTTCGCCGCCAGCGTGGCGTCCTTTATGCCGTCCCCGACTACATCGCCCACCAGGCTGGCGGCTGGATCCCCAACGACCCTGGCAACACCCACCACGCCATGGGCTGGCAGGCCATGCAGTGGAACTTCCTGGCTGGGGTGGGCGTCGATGCCCCGGACGCCTGGGCGCACATGTTCGCCGACCACCGTCCGGGTGGGCGCGGCGTGGTGATCGCCGTGCTCGACACGGGTGTTGCCTACCGCAACTGGGAGCAGTTCCGCGAGTCACCCGACTTCGGGGGCACGCACTTCGTCGACCCCTACGACTTCGTGGCGGGCAACCCGTACCCGCTCGACCGCGAGGGCCACGGCACGTTCGTGGCCGGAATGATCGCCGAGGCGACCAACAACCGGATCGGACTCACGGGCCTGGCTTACGGCGCGAAGATCATGCCAGTCCGGGTGCTCGACGCGAACGGCAACGGAGACTCGGCCACGATCGCGAAGGGAATCCGCTACGCGGTCAAACACCACGCCCAGGTGATCAACCTGAGCCTTGAGTTCGACATCACGGTCACGGCGCCGGAGATCCCCGACATCATCAGCGCGATCCACTTCGCCCACCAGCACGGGGTCGTCGTGGTGGCGGCGGCCGGCAACGACAGCGCGCTGCATCTCGCCTATCCCGCAGCTGCTCAGGACGTCATCTCGGTCGGAGCGACCACGAGCGACCGCTGCATCGCGGCCTACTCCAATAGCGGCGCGAAGCTCGACCTCGTGGCCCCGGGCGGCGGTGACGATGCCAGCCTGACCAGCGATCCCGATTGCCATCCGCTGCGCAACCTGCCCGCGGTGCACCAGATGACCTTCAGCGATTTTGACTCGCTTGTGCCCGGCCAGAACCCCGACCAGTTCAGCCTCCCACCAAGCTACGGCACGTCGATGGCCGCGCCCGAGGTTTCCGCGACCGCGGCGCTCGTGATCGCCAGCCGCGTGCTCGGCCCGCATCCCTCGCCGAACGCGATCCTCGCCCGCCTGGAGCAGACGGCAGCCCCGTTGGGCGCCGGCCAGCCGAACGCGGACTACGGCTACGGGCTGCTCAACGCCGGCGCCGCCACCGCACCTTTGCCCACCGCAGAATTCGCGCACCGCTAGTAGAACGTTCTATCTGGTGGGAGGGAATCGGGCGTTCTCCTGAGGCGTTCGCCTCGGGCGGTATGACGTCTCAGGTGGTGCGGACGATCAACACCGAGCACGGCGCGTGGTGCGAGACCTTGTTGGGGACCGAACCCAGCAGGAAGCGCTTGGCGCCGGTCATCCCCTTGTTGCCGACCACGATCAGGTCACAGCCTTGCTCCTCGGCCACGTCGATGATCGCGTCGGCCGCGTCTCCCTGCCGGGCGAAGGTCTCGACCTCGGCGACGCCGGTCTTCACGGCGTCGGCGCGTGCCTGCTCGAGGAGCACCAGAACCGCTTCGTGCGGGTTGACCGCCCACCGCACGTCCTTGGGCGTAGCCACCTGCTCGTCGTGTAGGCGTGGGTCGGACACCGGCTCGTAGGCGCTGACGATCCCCAGGCGAGCCCCCAGGCCGACAGCCAAGTCGATCGCACGCTCGAGCGCGGTACGGGCGGTGTCCGAGCCGTCGGTGCCGACGAGGATCGAGGTGAACAACGAGGCGCCCTTAGTGGTCTAGACGAGCTTCGTGATCGCGATCACCATGCCCGCCACGATGAACACGACGAGCACCACCTGCATCCAGATCCAGTGGCGAGGCACACCGCTAACGGTAGTGGACCATCCCTCTCGCGGTCTAATGTCAGGCCCAGTGGCCAAGCGGCTCAATCCGACCCTCAAGGCAGTCAGCGATGCGGTCCTCGGGGTCGCCGCCAACCTGTCGGTGGACGAGGTGCTGCAGAACCTCGTAGACGCCGCGCCCGAGCTGGTCGGTGCCCGCTACGCCGCGCTCGGCATCCCCGATGGGACGGGGGGATTCAGGCGGTTTCTGGTCTCGGGCATGAGCGACGAGCTGATCGCCTCGATGGGTCCGCTCCCCCGGACCCACGGCATGCTCGGCGCGATGCTCGAGCAGCTCACCTCCTACCGGACAGACGACATCCACGACGACCCCCGCTTCCGGGGATGGTGGCCGCGGCAGCACCCGGACATGCGCTCGTTCCTGGGCGTCCCGATCACCTCCGCCGACGGGGCGATCATCGGCGCCTTCTACCTGACCGAGAAGACTGACGCGGATGCCTTCGACGAGGAGGATCAGGAGCTGATCGAGCTGCTGGCGGCGCACGCGTCGATCGCGATCACCAACGCCCGGCTGTACGAGCGCAGCCGCGAGCTGTCGATCCTGTCGGAGCGAAACCGGCTGGCGCTGGAGCTGCACGACGTGGTCAGTCAGAAGCTGTTCAGCGTGATGCTCACCGCAGAGGCCGCGTCCACCCAGATGGATCGTGACCCGGTGGCCGCCCGGGCCCAGCTCGAGCGCCTGCGCGACATCACGCGGGAGGCCCTCGACGAGCTGCGCTCGCTGATCCTCGGGCTGCGCCCGCCGGAGCTCGAACGCGACGGACTCGAGGGAACGCTGCGCAAGGAGGTAGAGATGCTCGCCCGCACGCACGGAACCGACATCCAGCTCGAAGTGGAGTCCGGGTTCGCCGGCGATGGCGGCGACTGCGACCTGGCGGTGCTGCGGATTGCGCATGAGGCCCTCAACAATGCGATTCGGCACGCCCGTGCCGAGCACGTCACGGTCCGGCTGGCCCGGCACGACGGCGAGCTCGTGGTCGAGGTGGCGGACGATGGGGTCGGGTTCGACCCCCAGGCGCCCGACCTCCGCTCCCGCCATCTTGGCCTGACCTCGATGGAGGAGCGTGCCCGCGAGTCGGGCGGCCGGCTGCGCATCAAGTCGAGCCCGGGCGCCGGCACCACGGTCCGGATCGAGCTCGCCGAGAATGCCTGACCCGATCCGCATCCTCGTCGTGGACGACCATGCCGTCGTGCGCGAGGGGCTGCGGGCGTTCCTGGCGCTCCAGGAGGGCTTTGAGATCGTCGGCGAAGCCGCCGACGGCGAAGCGGCGCTCGAGCGCGCCGCCGAGCTCGACCCCGACGTGATCCTGATGGACCTGGTGATGCCGCGGCGCGACGGCGTCAGCGCCATGCGCGAGTTGCACATGCGCGCCGGGGGCAGGGGCGGGCGGGGATCGCGCCCACGGGTAATCGTGCTCACGAGCTTTCTCGACGACGACCGGCTGCTGCCGGCGATCGAGGCCGGCGCGGCCGGCTACCTCCTCAAGAACTCCGAGCCGGCCGAGCTGGCGCGAGCCGTGCGGGCCGCGCACGCGGGCGAGGCGATCATCGACCCGACCGCCGCCGCCCGCCTCGTGGACGCGCTCTCAAACAAGGACCGCACCTCGCGCAGCGCGGCGGAACCGCTGGACCAGCTGACAGGCCGCGAACGCGAAGTTCTGACCCTGATCGCCGGCGGCCGATCGAACAAGCGGATCGCGCTCGAGCTCGGGATCTCGGAGAAGACGGTCAAAGCCCATGTCGGTCACGTGCTGGCCAAGCTCGGAGTGGCGGACCGAACCCAGGCCGCAGTGCTCGCCGTGCAAGAGGGATTGGTCCAGAAGTCCTAGGACCAATTGGCTCTGGTAATCGGGACCGCCCCGGTCCTACCGTGGCAGCCATGCCACTAGCCATCATCACCGGAAGCTCGCGCGGCCTCGGCCTCGCCCTGGCCCGCGCCCTGGCCGAGCGCGGTTGGGCGCTCGTGATCGACGCTCGCGACCCGCAAGCGCTCGAACGCTCCGCTCGCGAGCTGGGCCGGATCACCGAAGTCGTCGCCCTTCCCGGCGACGTCGCCGACGACTGGCACCGCGGCGCCCTACTCGACGCCGCCGGCGACCAGGTCGACCTGCTCGTCAACAACGCCAGCCTGCTCGGTCCGAGCCCGCAACCACCTCTCGGCCGCTACCCGCTCGAGGTGCTCGAGCGGGTCTACCAGGTCAATGTGCTCGCACCGCTGGCACTGACCCAGCTCGTCCTCCCGCGCATGCCCGATGGGGGAGCGATCGTGAACGTGAGCTCGGACGCGGCGATCGAGCCGTACGCCGGCTGGGGCGGGTACGGATCCTCGAAGGCGGCGCTCGACCAGTTGACGTCGATCCTCTCCGAGGAGCACCCTGGGCTGCGGATCTACTCGGTCGACCCCGGGGACATGCGCACCCGAATGCACCAGGAGGCGTTCCCGGGCGAGGACATCTCGGACATCCCGCCGCCCGAGGAGAGCGTGCCCGGACTGCTCGCTCTGATCGAGGGAGTTAATCGGATGCTGCCGCTCGAGGCTCGCGCCTCGAGCGGGCTGCTCCCCAGCGGCCGCTACGTGGCCCGCGAACTGGCTCCCGCGGAGACCGTGGCCCGATGAGCGCGCTGGCGTTCGAGCTCGAGGCCGACCTCGAGGCGCATGAGCCCCCCGAGGCGCGCGGCCTGCCTCGCGACGGCGTGCGGCTGCTCGTCGCGCGCCGGTCGACCGGCGAGATCAGCCACCACACCTTCCGCGACCTGCCCGACCTGCTCGCCCCCGGGGACGTCGTGGTGCTCAACGTGTCGGCCACGATCCCGGCGGCGGTTCCCGCCCGTCGCATCCCGACCGGCGGTCGCGTCCGAGTCCACTTCGCCACTCGCGCCCCGCACCTGGAGGACGACTGGCGGGTGGTCGAGATTCGCAGCGCCGACGGCCGGCGGCCGGCGCGGCTGCCGGTGGGGGAGCGGCTCGAGCTGCGCGGCGGGGCGACGCTCGAGCTGGTCGCTCCCTACGCGTCCGGCCAGCGGTTGATGCTCGCCCGCGTGCGCTGCACGCTGCCGGTGGACGAGTACCTCGAGCGCCACGGGGAGCCGATCCGCTACGGGCACGTTCGGAGGGCGTGGCCCCTCAGCGACTATCAGAACGTGTACGCCACCCGCCCGGGCAGCGCCGAGATGCCAAGTGCGGGGCGCCCGTTTACGCGGGAGCTCCTGTCTCGCCTGGCCGGCCACGGGGTGGTGATCGCCCCGATCACCTTGCACACCGGCGTGTCCTCCCCTGAGAGCCACGAGCCTCCGTTCCCGGAGTGGTTCGAGGTGCCCGAGCGCACCGCGGAGGCGATCTGCCGCGGCGGCGAGCGCGGGGGACGAGTCATCGCGGTGGGGACGACGGTGGTTCGTGCCCTGGAGTCGGCCGCCACCGGCCAGAGCTGCAGCTGCGCCCGCTCGGGGTGGACCGGTCTCGTGATCACACCCGAATGCGGGGTGCGAACCGTCGACGGCATGATCACCGGCTGGCATGAGCCCCGGGCATCGCATCTCCAGATGCTCGAGGCGGTAGCGGGGCCGGAGCTGCTCGAGCGCTCGTACGCCGCCGCGCTCGACCGCGGCTACCTATGGCACGAGTTCGGGGACAGCCACCTCATCCTGCCGTGACCACGACTGATGGGCCTCGCTGCGCTCGGCGTCCATGGGGCCGTCCACCCCGTCCGGACGGAAATCAGGTCCCCGCCCACGCTCCACGGATGTCGAGCGAAGCGAGGGGCGGGTGGGGACTTAATCTACGCGGCGTGCGCCAGGTAGAGCGGGAAGTCGATCGTCACGCCGCGCGGCACGACCAGCACCGGGCACCTGGCGTTCTCGATCTCGTTCTGTGCCTGCGCGCTGAGCATCACCTCGCCGACGGGCGCCTCGATCCGCGAGCCGACGACGAGCAGATCGACCTGGCGCTCGTCGCGCGTGAGCGTCGCGTCGAAGGTGTCGGCCAGCGACCGGGCGGTGTTGATTGTCGAGTCGTCGCCGGGAACTGCCAGCACGCCGACGCGGTGGATGCGCGAGTCCAGATAGTCGGCCGGGGCGATCGCCACCGCGGCGCGGCTCGACTCCAGCAGCCGCTGCGTGGAGTGCTGCGGCGCGACGCGTCCGGGCGGCGTCCGGTAGTCGGAGCCGAACACGATGATGTCGGCGTCCTCCAGCTCGGCTAGGCGGAGCAGGCCCTCCGGCGTCGAGGGGCTGACGATGACCCGGGTCTCGACGCCGAGGACGTCCAGCCGCTGCGCGCCGCGGTCGAGCAGGGCCAGAGCGTCGTGCTCCTCGAGCTGCTCGCGCGAGCGGTCGCTCTGAGCGCTGTGGCGCACGTAGGCGAGCGTGAGCGAAGCGCCGGCGAGAGCCAGCGTGCGGCCAAGCATCAGCGCGTCGTGGTCGCCGGCCGTGTCGTCGTAAGAGATGATTGCCCTCGGTGGCATGGGCCCTCCAGTCCTAGGTTGCGAAAAATCGAGCGTCCTGTTCGGCGCGAGGATTCCATTTACCTACCATCAGCACTAGTGAACTTGTTCATGCTGTCGATAAGATTTGCTAATGCTGAACGTGGGCCGCGTTCGGGTCCTGTCCGAGGTGGTGCGCCGGGGCTCGTTCTCCGGCGCCGCGGAGGCGCTCTCCTACACGCAATCGGCGGTCTCGCAAGCGATCGCCCGGCTCGAGGCTGAGACCGGCGCGACCCTGATCGTGCGCGACCGTGGCGGGGTCAGGCCGACGGCCGCCGGAGCCAGCCTGGTCGAGCATGCGGATGGGATCTTCGCCCGGATCGAGGCGGCCGAGGCGGAGCTGGCGGCCGTCCTCGGAGTCCGCTCGGGGCGCCTCCGGGCGGCCTCGTTCCCCTCGGCCGGAGCCACGCTGATGCCACAGGCGATCGCCGCCTTCCGCCACCGCCATCCGGTTGTCGCGCTGACGCTGGCCGAGGGTGAGCCCGAGGAGATCGCCCCGCGCCTGCGCGCGGGCGAGTTCGACCTGGCCCTGCTGTTCGAGTTTCCCGGGACCCGGGAGCGGCACGGGGCGCGCTTGCGCACCCAGCTGCTGTTCGAGGATCCGATGCTGGTCGCGCTGCCCGCCGATCACGCTCTCGCCGGCAAGCCCGCGCTGAACCTCGACGACCTGCGCGAGGACGACTGGGTGCAGACCTCCGCCTCGAGTCCGTGCGCGCGCCACGTGGTGCGCCTGTGCCTGGCCGCTGGCTTCGAGCCGAAGGTGACCTTCGAGTCGGACGACTACGAGATGGTGCAGGGGCTGGTGGCCGCCGGCGTGGGGGTCGCGCTGATCCCTCGCCTCGCGCTCACGCGCGTGCATCCGGGGATCGTGGTGCGGGCGCTGGCGCCGAAGAGCCCGATGCGACGCGTGGTGGCCGCGACGCTCGGGGCGGCGGGCGTGTCCCCGGCGGCCGAGAGCATGATCGCGATCTTGACCGAGGTGGCCAAGCGCTACACCGACGGGCCCAAGGCGCCGCCGTCGGCGTCGCCGCCCGTCACTAACTCCGCGGCGTGATCTTGCTCGTGAGCTTGGTGTTGAGCCTGGCGGCGTCGGTCACGCGCACCGTGATCGTCACCCGTGCCCCACTGTGGCGCGCCACCTGCGCCGCCAGGCTCCCGCCGGACGTCAGGCGGGGGTAGGAGATCGTCACGCGCACCTGCTGGGCGGCGGTCTTCAGCTTGAGCACGAGCGTCCCGCGCTGGAGACTGGCCGTGAACCGAAGGTGCTTGACCTTCAGTCCGCTGACCGCGACCACCGCGCGCGAGCGGCTGAAGCTGAGGCCACTCGGCAGCGTCACCGTCAGCGTTTGGAGCTTGGGCGCGTCGCGGCCCGCCGCGACGGTGAACGACAGCTTCGGTCGTGTGGCACCGACGCCGGCGAGTGAGACGCGCGACAGTGACGGATTGCTCTGGATCGTCCACGCGAACGAGGTTCGCGCGGTGGCGCCGAACGCATCGGAGGCGGTCACGGTCACTACCGAGGTCCCGAAGCGGCGCGGGCGCCCGGTGATCTTGCCGCTGGAGCTGTTGATCGAAAGCCCAGTCGGCAGCCTTACGGCGCTGTAGGTCACGGAATGTCCTCGGGTATCCGAGGAGAGGATCTGCAGCCCGACCGGCGTGTTCACCACGCTGCGTTGCGTGCCGGGCTGGGCCAGCGCGATCGCATCGGTGCACAGCGAGGTGGCGAGGGCCGAGCCGTTCGGGGAGCCCAGCCCGCTCGCCATGTCGTACCCGGACGCCGCTCCAAACCGCCCGTGGCTGGTGCCGGTCATGTCGTTGTTGCCCGAGGTGATGTCGTTGAAGTCGCTGGCGTACGCGGTTCCCGCGGCGTAGTAGAGGGCCGGATTGGCGAAGCCGACCGTGACGCCCTGGCATCCGGCCGAGGCGTTCGTCAGCGCGATCAGCGCCGCCCACAGCGGCGCCGCGCCGCTCGTACCGCCCACCACCTGCCACCCCTCCTGCTGGGTGGGGTCCGACGAGCCGCCGCCGTTCCAGTAGATCGTGTAGCCGGTTGAGGGATCGGCGTCCGCGGACACGTCGGGCACTTCGCGGCAGTCGCCCGATGCCGCGCCGCAGGTGGAGCCGCTCGAGCCGGAGTTGATCACGCGCAGCGACGCGGGGGCCACCGACTGGTAGGTGGGCATCGACCAGAAGCTCGAGACGCCGCCCCCGCCGGCACCGACGGTGACTCCGTCGTTCCACACGCTCTCCGACGGCCGGGGGCCGATCGCGGCGAGGCTGGTGCCGCCGACACCGGTGACGTAGGGCTGGCTCGCCGGATCGTCGACCGCGTCCGTTGGCGACTCTGGGAAGCAGTCCTCAGAGCCGTCATCGCCGGAGGCGGACACGATCGACATCCCCTCGGCGGCCGCCTGCTGGAACAGGATGCTCTCCGCCTGGGCCTGGCTGAACCCGTTGAGCGGCTCGCATTGTCCCCAGGACGCGGTCACCACCTGGGCGGCGTGCTGGCTGATGATCGAGCTGAACGTGTCGTAGGGACCCGACCCCGAGTTCGGCCCTTCGTAGACGATGACGTTGGCCTGGGGGGCCAGGCCGATCACGTTCTCGATGTCGAGCGCCGCCTCGCCGGATTGGGTGCCTGAGGCTCCCCCGTCAACGTTGACATTGGCGATCTGTGGGTCGATTGGTTGCCCATTGACCGTGTAGCACTGCGCGTAGGTCTGGATGTCGCTCAGGGTGTAGGGCTCGAGTTCGAGGATCGCGACCGTCTGCCGGGCGCCCAGGTCCGACCCGCCGCCGGGTCCGCCCGAGGCGTAGAGGCCGGAGAGTCCGTAGGCCGACGCGATCTGATCGTCGGTGTAGCCGCCCTGTGAGTCCGCGCTGATGGCGGCCCCACACGGTTGTGTGCCGCCGGTCGCGACGTGCGCTCGTTCCTTAGTGGCCGCCCGCGCGGTGTGATCGCGGACCAGGAGCGGCACCGCTTTCGAAACCGTGTCGAGCCCGAGGACGGTCTGCACCACAGGCGCGACCGCCGCATCGACCGCCGGCGCCTGCTGGTTCACGATCCCGCTGGCGCCGCTGCGAAGCACGACGTGCGCGAACGAGACCGAGAACGCGCGGGCGGCGGCGCCGGCCGTGGTGCTCACCGGAATCGACAGATGGTTAGAGCTCGGGGTGCCAGCCCTCAGGCCGTGGGCGCGCAGCGAGGTCTCGACCGCCTTCATCTGGGCGGCGCTGGGGCCGAAGCGCTGGACGAACTCCTGTGGGGTGATGTATTGGCGGTAGCGCGCGGAGCCGGGCGTCGACACCGCGTTCGCGAGGGCTTGGAGGCCGGCGGCGTCGCGGGGGCGAAGGGTGACGGTCACGTGGATCGGCGTCGCGGATGCCACCGAGGCGACAATCCGCGAACCGGCCGGGAGGCGAGGTGCGGCGCCGAGGCGGACCTGACCCGAGCCCGCAGCTGCCGGCGCGGCCGAGGTCAGCGCGAGCGCGCATGCGCACGCGACGACGCACGGCGCGACGAGCGTTGCCAATCTCTTGGACGGGGGCAGCACCGGCCAGCGAGCCTAGCGGCTCCCGCGTCTCATGGATGTAACAACAGGCGCCCGAGAATCTCTCTCGCCACCGGTCTTGGTTGACTACTCCGCCATGGACGACAGGCGACGTCTCAGCTTCGGAGCGGTGGCAGAGCTCTATGACCGAAGCCGGCCTTCATACCCGTCGGCGCTGGTGGACGGCGTGCTCGAATTCGCGGGCGCCGGCGAGGGTGACCGGGCGCTCGAGGTCGGCGCCGGCACCGGCAAGGCCACCGTGCTCTTCGCCGAGCGGGGCCTAGACGTGGTGGCGATCGAGCCCAGCGCGGAGATGGCCGCGGTGGCTCGGCGCAACTGCGCGGCATACGAGAACGTGACGATCGAGCAGACCGAGTTCGAGCGCTACCGCCCGGACGGCCGCCCGTTTCGGCTCGTGTTCTCGGCCCAGGCGTGGCACTGGATCGACCCCGGCGTGGGCTACGCGGCCGCGCGGGCGGCGCTCGAGCCCGGCGGTGCGCTGGCGGTGTTCTGGAACGCGCCCGATTGGGGCGCCACCGAGGTCCACGACGAGTTCGCTGAGGCTTACCGGTGCAACGGCCGCGGCGACGCCAGGGACGACCCGCTGAATCCGAACGCGCCACCGGAGCGCGAGGACTGGCCAGAGGAGATAGCGGCCACGCCCGGCTTCGACGATGCAGAGGTGCGCACTTACCCGTGGCGCATGAACTACACGACGGAGCAGTATCTCGATCTGCTCGGCACCCACTCGGCGAATCTGACCCTCGAAGATGCCCAGCGAGAGCGGTTACTGAGCGACATTGCCGGGGTGGTCGACGCCCAGGGCGGCGCTTTCGAGCTCGTCTACGTCACGCGACTATGTCTGGCCAGGGCTTCGTGACCGACGGCGTCGTGCTTGGTGAGGACGGGGTCGCCCGGTGCTGGTGGGCGGACTCCGCGGGGGTCGGTGGTGACCTATATCGGGAGTACCACGACCGCGAGTGGGGCTTCCCGGTCTCCGACGACCACCGCCTGTTCGAGAAGCTGAGCCTCGAGGGATTCCAGTCCGGGCTGTCCTGGCTGACCATCCTGCGCAAGCGCGAGGCTTTCCGGCGCGCGTTCGCCGGCTTCGACTTCGACCGGGTTTCGCGGTTCGACGAGCGCGACGTGGAGCGCCTCCTGGCTGACGCGTCGATCGTCCGCCACCGCGGCAAGATCGAGGCGGTCATCAACAATGCAGGCCGGGCGGTGGAGATGGTCGAGTCGGAGGGGTCGCTGGCGGCGTTCGTGTGGCAGTTCGAGCCCGACCCGAGGGCCCGGGGCTTGCGGCGCGAGGCGATCGAAGCTCACACCGAGGAGTCGCGCGCGCTGGCCCGCGAGCTCAAGCGGCGCGGCTGGCGATTCGTGGGTCCGACCACCGTGTACGCGTTCATGCAGGCCATGGGCCTGGTCAACGACCACCTGGACGGATGCGCGGCCCGCGCCCAGGTGGAGCGGGCGCGGGCGCAGTTCACGCGGCCAACAGTTACACCAGCCTGACGATCGCCACGATTCCCACCACGACGATCACCGCGCGCAGCGCCTGCGGCGGGAGCCGTCGGCCGTAGCGCGCGCCGAGCACGCCGCCGATGGTCGACCCGAACGCGAGCAGCAGCGCGGCCACCCACACGACGTGCGCGGCGAAAACGAACACGATGCCCGCGATCAGGTTGACGAGGCCCGCGAGCACGACTTTGACCGCGTTGACCCGCTGCAGGTTCTCGTCCGGCAACGACAGCCCGAGGATCGCCAGCAGCATGATTCCCTGGGCCGCGCCGAAGTAGCCGCCGTAGATCCCGGTCGCGAACACCGAGATGAAGGACAGCGGTCCGAGCTGCCCGCTCTCGCGGGCGCGACGCGAGCGGTAGCCATCCATCACGCGGGCCAGGCGCGGTTGCAGGACGATCAGCGCCAGCGCGACCACGATGAACGCGGGCACGATGTCCTTGAACGCGGACGCCGGAAGGCTGAGCAGGAGGATCGCACCGACGAGCCCGCCGATGGCCGAGGCGACCGAGAGCCGGAGCACCCGGTCGGCCTGGCCGACCAGCTCGCGGCGGTAACCGATCGCGCCCGACACCGACCCCGGAACCAGGCCGACCGTATTCGTGACGTTGGCGGTTACGGGCGCGTAGCCGAGCGACAGCAGCACCGGGAACGTGAACAGCGTGCCGCTCCCGACCACGGTGTTGATCGTGCCGGCCACGATGCCCGCCCCGAAGATCGCCAGGGCGTGCAAGAGGGTCATGTGTCTGCCTTCAGACTGCCGGGGGCGCTCAGGTCCGGTAAGCGCGGACCAGGTAGCCGCTGCGGCCCGGGCTGGTGACCTCGACCCGCTCGAATCCGCTCGCGCCGAACAGCAGCTCGAGCTCGCGGCGGCTGTAGTTGAAGATCGGGCAGTTGCCGATCCACTCGTAGCGCACTTTGCGGGCCGGGCCCTTCAGCCACGACCAGGTCGGGAAGGAGCCGACCACGCAACCGCCCGGAGCGGTGAGCTCGAACATCCGGCGGCTGAATTGGTGCGGCTCGGGCAGGTAATCGAACAGGCCGACGGCGAGGACCACGTCGAAGGGACCGCTGAGCGAAGCGGTGAGGAAGTCGTCGACGATTAGCTCTGTCCGAGATTCGAAGCGTTGGAGGCGCGCGCGCGAGAGATCGATCATGGGCGCCGAGAAGTCGACGCCGACGTAGTGCGAGGCGCCGGCCTCGAGCACGAACTCACCGATCCGGCCCGAGCCGCAGCCCACGTCCAGGACGCGCGGCGCGGCGTACGACTTCACGGTTTCGACGGCGAGCTGGCGACGGCGGAACAGCCCGGGGCGCAGCGTGCGGACGAGCCAGCGCTCGTCCTCGTAGAGGTCGTCGAACTGCTCGGCCCGCTCTTCGAAGCGGGTCCGGACGCGCTCAGGCGCTGCCGTTGAGTCGTGCATGCGCGTCACCATAGGGGATCAACTCAAACTGCCGCGCGATCGCGCGCAGAACGCCGGGGGCACGCCGGCGGGCGCCGTTGCGCTGGACCTCGCGGAGCTTCGCCTGTGCGCGTTGGGCGGCGCTTGCCCCAGCGGGTAGTTGCGCGTGTAGCGCCTGCGGATCGAGCTCGTTGGGGTGCAGGTAAAGGCCGGCCAGCGACCCGGCGACGTCGAGGCCCTTCAGCAGTACCGGCGTGGGGAGGAACTGCCAGTACGACGCACCGCCGACGGGGACTTTTACCCCCGTGGGACGCATGCGCCAGACGGCGATCGGAAACTCCCACAGACCGGCGGCGAGGCGGTGGGGGTTGGCGTCCGTTGCGTCGACACGGTCGCGCAGCGCCGGCGAGTCGTGCTGGCTCGCGTCGTAGACGAAGCCTTCTTCGGCCAGGATCCGATGCGCCCAGTCCGCGCAGCTCCCCGTGATCGAAAAGGCGGGCGCGCGGTAGCCGACGGGCGTGCGGCCGGTCAGATCCTCGATCGTGGCGCGCGCGGCGCGCAGGTCCGCGGCGAACTCTTCTGGAGTCTGACCGTGGACCGGGAGGTGGGCATCGCCGTGGCAACCGATCTCGTGACCACATTCGACAACACGCGTAACGAGCTCCGGATGTGCTCGGGCTGCCATGCCGAGCACAAAGAAGGTCGCGCGGGCGCCGAGCTCGTCGAACAGCTTCAGCATGGCGTCGGTCTGGCGCTCGAGCGCAGGCCCGGGGCTTTCCCAGTCCGTCACACCCACGCGCCGGCGGACCAGCTGGTGCCAGTCCTCGAAGTCGACGCTGAGCAGGAGGGTGGGGCGGTCTGTGGTCATGGCGCTCGGGAAGAAACTACGACTATTCCGAAGTTTCTTCCCAAGCGCCGGCCCGGCGCGGGTCTGTCAGCCGCCCACGACGAGCCTCCGACCAACGATGCGCTGGCCGACCCGGACCGGCGTGAGCAGCCCGAGCCGCGAGGCCATCTGCATCGAGTCGGCCCACCGGGAGAGCCCCGAGCTGGCAGAACCGTTGAAGGCCCCGGCCTCGATCAGCTCGAGGTACCAGTCGATCGTGGCGCGCATCGTGCGATCGAGCGGGCGCGGGCGGTAGCCGAGCTCGTCGCGCGCCCGCTGGGAGGTGAACCGCCAGTCCTGGCCCATCAGCTCGAACGCCTCAGCGGAGATCGCGCCGGGCAGCCCGAGCGCCTCGCGAACCCGGGCCGCGCGCCCGGTGGCGCGCGGGAGCACGATGATCGGATAGCGGACCCCGGACAGCTTCGCGACACGATCGATCAGGTGTGGCCAGCGTAGGTTCACGCCGCCCAGGATGTATCGCTCCCCGGCCGCGCCGCGGTCGGCCGCGAGCAGGTGGCCGGCGGCCACGTCCTCGACGTCAACGAAGTTCATCGGAGCGTCGATCACGCCAGGCAGGCGACCGCGGAGGTAGTTGCCGACCGTCCGCGTGGAGGTCTCGCCGGGCTGCGAGCGGTTGACCGGAACCCCGAGCACATATGCCGGGTTGACCACCACGACCTCTATGTCATGACGTTCGGCCGCCTCGAGCGCGGCTCGCTCGCCGGCATGCTTCGAATCCGGATACACGAGCCCGAGCCAGTCCTCGGGATAGTCGGTCCGCTCGTCAGCAGGCCCGTTTCCGTTCGCCACGCCGATCGCCGAGATCGTCGAGGTCAGCACCACGCGCCGCACGCCGGGATATGTGCGCCCACGAAACCGGTAGCGCCGGTCACGCACACCTTCACTTGGATCTCTCTCCTATTTGGGTCGCCTCCGAACCATGGGGCTTCCCGCCGAGCGCCGGCGCCATGCACCGGATTACCTCAGTTCACAGGATCTGATCAGTCGATGGCGCGCCGGTAGAAGCCGCGCACCCCGATGACCATCAGCGCACTCACCGACCCCAGCAGCACGACGATGCAAACCCACGGGGTGATGTGCGGCACCGACGGCACGAGCGCGGCCCGCATAGCCTCGCTGACGTAGGTCATCGGGTTGCACGCGGTGACCACCTGGAACCACGGCAGGCGCGACAGCGACGGCCACGGGTACTGGCTGCAGCCGGTGAACAGCAGCGGCGTGAACACCAACGAGAACACGATGTTGATGCGCTGCGGGACGACGAGCGTGCCCAACACCAAGCCCAGGCCGGCGCCCAGCAGGCTGCCGAGCAGGAGGGCCACCACCAGCAGCGGGACGCCGCTCCAGCGCCACGGGATCGACCCCAGCACCAGGATCCCGACGGGGATCATGACCGTGGTGGCGGTGATCGCGCGCATCGCTGCGAATATGACCTTCTCGGCGGCCACAAGCGCCGTAGACATCGGCGCGAGCAGCCGGTCCTCGATCTCCTTGGTCCAGCCGAACTCGATCACCAGCGGGAAGGCCAGCGACTGCATCCCGGTGATCACCGCGGTCAGTGCCAGCAGACCCGGAAACAGCAGATCTGAGTAGCCGTGCTGGGTGTAGCCGAGCGAGCCCAGGACCTTGCCGAACACAAACAGCAGGAACAGCGGCTGCAGGATCACCTGGGCGAGGAACACCGGCAGCTCTTTCCCGGTCACGTAAAGATCGCGGCGGAGCACCGCGGCGAACGCCCGCGCCTGACTCGCCTGACTCGCCTGCGCCGTCGGAGCCGCCGCGACCGCGGCGCTCATCGCAGCGTCCTCCCGGTCAGATTGATGAACACATCCTCAAGCGTGGGCGTGCCCAGGTCTACGCCGTTGAGCGCGAAACCGCGGTCGGCGAGCAAAGTCGCGGTCGGCGCGATGAGCTGCGAAGCGTCGCCCGCGACGTACAGGCGCACGCGCCGCTCCGTGGCGTCGGCGTCGGGCATGTCGTCGTGAAGCGCCTCCACCCGCTCCACGTCGGCGAGCTGACCGAGCGCCTGCACGAGCGGTTCCGGCACGTCGCCGTTCTGGGCTTGCACGCTCAGCTCGAGCGTCGCGCTGCCCGCCAGCCCGCGCATGAGCGCCTCCGGCGTGTCGAGCGCCAGCAGCTTGCCGTGGTCCATTATCCCGACCCGGTCGGCCAGCGTCGCCGCCTCGTGCATGTCGTGGGTCGTCAACATCAGCGTTACGCCGTGCTCGCGCAGTTCGCGCAACCGGTCCCAGACGAACAGCCGGGCGGCCGGGTCGAGGCCGGTGCTCGGCTCGTCGAGAAACAGGACCATCGGCTCGTGCATGAGCGCCCGGGCGATCATCATGCGCTGCGACTGCCCGCCCGAGAACATGTCGGGCTTGACGTCGCCGCGCTCGCGTAGCCCGAACTGCTCGAGCAGCTCGTCGGCCCGGCGAGACGCTTCTGCGGCCGGCACGCCGTGATAGGCGGCGTGAAAGGTCAGATTGCGCCGGATCGACATCGAGCGATCCAGGTTGCTGCGCTGGGGGACGACCGCGAGCAGACTTCGGGCCCGCACGGGATCGGCGCCGACGTCGATGCCGCCGATCATCGCCCGCCCGCTGGTGGGGCGCACGCGTGTGGTCAGCATCCCGATCGTCGTCGTCTTGCCGGCGCCGTTCGGTCCGAGCAGGCCGAACACCTCGCCACGCTCGACCGCGAATGAGATCCCGTCGACTGCGTTGACGGGCGACTTCGGGTAGCGCTTGACGAGGTCCGAGACCTCGACCGCGGACGTGCCGATCTGGCCGTCGTTGCGGACGGATGTGGTGCTCACCCACCCGAGATTACATCGAGCGCTACCCTCGGCCACGATGGTGCCCGAGGCCGAGCTGAAAGCCACCGACGGCGGTCTGGAGCCGGCTGGCGAGGGCTGGTTCGTGCTCAACGTTCGTGACGCCAAGTGGATGACCGACCGCTTCGGCGCGTACACGCGCTTCGAGGCCCGTCCCGAAGGTCGCTTTCCGCAGCTCGGCTTCAACATCGGTGTGCTGTCTCCCGGGCAGGCATCCTGCTACTACCACGGCGAGGCCGACCAGGAGGACTTCCTGATCCTCCAGGGCGAATGCCTGCTGGTGATCCAGGGGGAGGAACGCCGGCTCCGCCAGTGGGATTTCGTGCACTGCCCCCCGTGGACCGAGCACGTATTCGTCGGCGCCGGGGACGGCCCTTGCGTGCTGCTCGCGGTTGGCAGCCGCACGGGCGACGGGATCGTCTACCCGCGCTCTGAACTCGCCCTCAAGCACGACGCCGGCGCCGCGCAGGAGACGCGGAACCCGGACGAGGCGTACGCCGGCATACCCGACGGTGTCCCGCTCGGCTACCAGTCAGGCTGGCTCCCGGGCGACTAAGCCGCCCGTCGACGCGCAGGAACCCGGCTCGCTGGCGGCAGCGATTCGCCAGGCGGGTCACTTCGACCGCCGCGCCGTGTCCGTCGCGGGCGGACTGCTCGCGGCCATCCCGGTGGTGGCTGTGCTGACGATCGGCACCGTGGCCTGGAGTGCGGTGGCCGGCGTGACGATGGGCGCCGGCGCGATGCTGATCGGTATCGCGTGGCGGATCCGCGGCGGCCGCCCGCCGCTGGCAGTGCTCACGATCGACGCGGTGGTGATGTCGATCTCGACGTTCGTCGGCTGCGTGACCGGGTCACACGAGTGGCTGCACCTCGGCGTGCTGACCGTGTGGGCGCTGATGGGCGGCCTGCTCGTGGCGCTCGGGAACGGCGGCGGTGTGATCGGCAACCAGGCCGTGCTGGCTGCGGTGGTGTTCGGCCGCTTTAGCCAGCCCGCGGACGAAGCGGCCGCGCTGGCGGGGCTCGTCCTGGCCGGAGGGCTTACCCAGGTGCTGTTTCAGAGCGTCGTCCGCTGGCCGTCGCCGCTGCGGGCGCAGCGCGCGGCCGCGGCGGCCGCGTACCGGGTGCTCGCGGGGTTGGCGAGCGCCTCGTCGGAGACCTCGCTCCTGCCCGCCTCCACGGCGCTCGACAAGGCGCAGGACGACCTCGCCTCACTGACGCTTTTCGGCGACCCGGCGCTGATGGACCTGCGTAACCTCGTGAACGAGGGGCACCGGATACGGGTTGCGCTGAGCGCGATCCACGCCCTGATGGACCGCCTGCCGCCCGAGGGCGGCGATCCGCCCCGAAGCGTGGCCGAACGGCTTCTGTCGATGGCTGGGACCGTCTTGAACCTGATCGCCGACACGGTCGAGGGCGACTCGGACGCGGCCGAGGCTCTCACGGCGACGACCACAGAGCTGAGCGGAGATGCCGACGGGCTGCTGCGGGGCCGCGAGGCGTCGGCGCCGCTGCTGGCCCGGCGGTTCTCGGCGCTCGCCGGCCAGCTCCGCGCCGCCACGGGGCTCGCGATCAGCGCCGGCGAAGGGGGCAGGCTCCGCGAGCGCCGTCCCCGGCGGCAGACCCATCAGCTCCGCGAACGGTTCGCCACCGGCCTCTCCGAGCTGCGCGACAACGCCAGCCTCGAGTCGCCGGCGGGTCGCCACGCGGTGCGGCTGGCGGCCGTCGTGTTGATCGCCGAGCTGCTCGTGCAGCACCTCCCGGTCTCACGCAGCTACTGGATAGTGGTGGCCGCGGCGACGACGCTGCGCCCCGAGTTCGGCGCCACCTTCACGCGCGGCACCGAGCGGGCGCTTGGAACCTGCGTGGGTGTTGGGCTGGCGGGAGCGATCGCGGTGGCCCTGCATCCGACGGGCGCTGTCACGATCGTCCTGGTTGGCCTGCTCGCATGGGCCGGATACGCCGTGTTCCCGGCCAGCTTTGCGCTCGGCTTCGCGTTCATCACCGCGCTGGTCGTGTTCCTGTTGAACGTCCTCAGCCCAGACACGCTGGCCACGGCCTGGGCTCGCTTGATCGACACCCTGATCGGCGGCTCGCTTGGCTTGATCGCCTACGCCGTGTGGCCGACCTGGTCGAACGTTTCCGCCTGGCAGGCGCTCGCTGACCTCGTGTCGGCGGACCGCTCCTACCTCGCCGCGATCCTCGACGCGCTCGTCCGGGGCCGCCGGGCCGACGCGACCGCGACGCCTGGGCTGAGCCGCCGAGCTCGCGTCGCTCGTGCTAACGCGCAGTCGACCGTCGCCCGTTCCCTGTCCGAGCCGCAGACGCGGCGGATCGACGCCGACCAGAGTCAGGGCGTGCTGGCCGCGCTCCGGCGCCTGGTCCAGGCCGCGCACGTCCTCAGGCTCGACGCCCAGGAGGAGCGTCCTCGACTACCGCTGCCCGGACTCGCGCCGCTGGCGCACGATCTGGACACCGCCCTGTCGAGCGTTGAGTCCTCGCTGCGGACCCGTCCGGAGGAGCCGCCGCCGACGGCCACACCCGCCGATGGTGGCCGTGGCGCCGATGCGGTCACCAGCGAAAGGGCGGCCACCATTCCGGATCTCCGCGCGGACTACCTCGCGTTTGAGCGAACCGTGCCGCCCGAGTACGTCGGCGACCCTGAAGGGCTCCTCGGCGAGCTCGACGAGATCGTCGACGCCGTCAACAGCCTGGCCGAGCGATTGGAGCTACCCTCCGGCCCGCCGGCGCAGGAGGAGGTTGGCTCGCCAGCTTGAATTTTTCCGGCGGTTGGGGCCTTCATTAAATTTTTCCGGCGGCGAGCCCCTGAAGCGCGTATTAGGGTACCCTAACGCCCGGATGGCTCAGGGACCGCTCGACACCCAGCCCACTTCCCAGTCTTCCTCGAAGCCGGTCACCCGACGTCGACCGGGGGAACGGGTGGCCTTCTACGTGTGGACGGCGGTGGCGCTTGTGGCGGCGGTCGTCGTGGTCGTGATCAGCTGGCATGCACGCGGGGGCACCACCGATCCGACGGCGCTGCCCCCGGGACATCGCTTGAGCCACACGAGCGTGGTCATCAACAGCGCGATCCTCGTGTTCCGCGAAGGTCTCGAGACGATCCTCGTGCTGGCCGCGGTCACGGCCAGCTTCCTCGGCGGTAACCGCGTGTACCGCCGACCGGTGGCGGCGGGCGGCGCCGCGGCCATGGGCGCCGGCGTGGCGAGTTGGCTGTTCGTGGTGTGGCTGATCGGCCGCTTCCACGGTGGCGAGTTCACCGTCCAGGCCGCCACCGGGATCCCGTCGCTGATCGTGCTGCTGATCGTGATGAACTGGTTCTTCCACAAGGTCTACTGGACCGGCTGGATCTCCCATCACCACAAGCGCCGTCGCGGCCTGCTGTCGGCTGATCCGGACACTAACCGGCGTCGCCTCGTGCTCGGCCTGGCGCTCCTCGGCTTTACCTCGGTGTACCGCGAGTGCTTCGAGGTCGTGATCTTCCTCCAGAACCTGCGCGAGCTCTACGGGGCGAGCGTTGTGCTCGAGGGTGTGGTCATCGGTCTCCTGTTCACCGGCGCCGTCGGCGTGCTCACCTTCGCCCTGCATCAGCGGCTGCCCTACCGCCGGCTGCTCATCATCACCGGTGTGATGCTCCTGTTCGTCCTGCTCGTGTCGGTCGGCGAGGAGGTCAACGAGATGCAGCTGGCCGGCTGGATTGGCACGACTAACGTGGCCGGTCTAAACGTTCCTGGGTGGATGGGCACATGGCTCTCGATCTTCCCCAACTGGCAGACGTTCGCCGGTCAGTTCCTCGCGCTGGGCCTGGTAATCGGCTCCTACGTGATCGCGCAGTACATGCGCGTGTGGCGCCCGCGGCGGCTCGGCGAGCAGCCGGCGAGGATCGCCGACGCCCCGCCAGAGCCGCGGGTCGACCGCGACGTACGGCGCCCGGCCAACGCGCTCGCCTGAGCGTCAGACGCCGGCCGTAGCCGGCCGCCCGGCCCGGGCCGCCTTGCGCCGGGCGTTCGCGTCGAGCACGGTCTTGCGCAGCCGCACCGCGTGCGGGGTCACCTCAACCGATTCGTCGGCGCGCAGGAACTCGAGCGCCTGGTCGAGCGACAGCTCGCGCTTGGGAACCAGCCGGACGAGCTCGTCCGCGGTCGAGGAGCGCATGTTCGTGAGGTGCTTCTCCTTGGTCGCGTTGACGTCGAGGTCCTCGGCGCGCGAATTCTCACCGACGATCATTCCCTCGTAGACGTCGTCGCCGGGGCCGACGAACAGCGACCCCCGCTCCTGGAGGTTGTACAGCGCGAATCCCGCCACCTTGCCCCGCCGGTCGGCCACCAGCGAACCGGTGGGTCTGAGGCGAAGGTCTCCGTGCCACGGCTCCCAGCGGTCGAACACGTGATGGACGATCCCGGTTCCCCGCGTCTCGGTCAGGAACTCGGTCCGGAACCCGATCAGCCCGCGCGCCGGCACCAGGTAATCCATCCGCACCCAACCGGTGCCGTGGTTCACCATCTGCTCGACGCGGCCCTTGCGCATGGCCAGCAGCTGGGTGATCACGCCGACGTACTCGTCGGGTGCGTCGATGCTCATCCGCTCGACCGGCTCGCACAGCTTGCCGTCGATCTCGCGCGTGACGACCTGCGGCATGCCGACCGTCAGCTCGTAGCCCTCGCGCCGCATCAGCTCGACCAGCACCGCGAGCGCGAGCTCGCCCCGCCCTTGGACCTCCCAGACGTCGGGACGCTCCGCCTCGAGCACCCGCAGCGAAACGTTCCCGACGAGCTCCCGGTCCAGCCGCGCCTTCAGTTGCGAGGCGGTCAGCTTGTCCCCGTCCTGGCCGGCCAGCGGCGAGGTGTTGATGCCGATCGTGACCGACAGCGAGGGTTCGTCGACCGTGATCACCGGGAGCGGGCGCGGGTCATCGGCCGCCGCGAGCGTCTCGCCGATCGTGATCTCCGGGATCCCCGCCACCGAGATGATCTCGCCCGGCCCAGCCTCCTCCGCCGGGACGCGCTCGAGCGCCTCGGTGACGTAAAGCTCACTGATCTTGACGTTTTCGATCTCGCCGTCCGCCCGGCACCACGCCACCGTCTCGCCCCGCCGGATCGTGCCGTGGCGGACGCGGCAGATCGCGAGCCGACCCACGTAGGGACTCGCGTCCAGGTTGGTGACGTGGGCCTGGAGAGGGTGCTCGGGGTCGTACTCCGGGGCGGGAATGTGCGTCACCAGAAGCTCGACCAGGGGCGCCAGGTCGGTTCCTTCGATTCCGGGCTCCAAAGACGCCCAGCCGGCCTTGGCGTTGGTGTAGACGATCGGGAACTCGATCTGGGACTCGTCCGCATCGAGGTCCAGGAACAGCTCGTAGACCTCGTCGACGACCTCGTCAATGCGCGCGTCCGGCCGGTCGACCTTGTTCACGACGAGAATCACGGGCAGCCGTGCCTCGAGCGCCTTACGCAGCACGAACCTCGTCTGCGGCAACGGGCCCTCGCTGGCGTCCACGAGCAGCAGCACGCCGTCGACCATCGTCAGCCCGCGCTCAACCTCGCCGCCGAAGTCGGCATGGCCCGGCGTGTCGACGATGTTCAGCTTGACGTCGCCGTAGCGCACAGCCGTGTTCTTAGCCAGGATCGTGATCCCCTTCTCGCGCTCCAGGTCCATCGAGTCCATCACGCGATCGGCCACCGCCTGGCCGGCGCGAAACGCCCCCGACTGCCACAAGAGGGCGTCGACCAACGTGGTCTTGCCGTGGTCGACGTGGGCCACGATCGCGATGTTGCGGATGTCTTTACGGAGGGCCACTTAGAAAATGGGGTTTTTTCGGCGGCGACTTCGTCGGCGCCTTAGACGACGATAGAGGCAGTCAGGAACGTCACAGGCCCAGCAACCAGCTTTGCTACACAGTTAAGACCGGGGCAGGATGACTTCGCGGTGGGAGGGGCGCCAGTCACCGCCCAGAGTGCCACGACTAGGGAGTCGACAAAGTGCTTAAAGTCACACGCTGGTGCATCCGCCACCGCCGCCGCGTTTTCGTGGCCTGGATCGCCATCGCGGTCCTAACAACGGTCGTCGCCAGTGTGGCCGGGCGCACTTACGCACAGAACTTCAGCCTCCCGGGCACCGAGTCCCAGCATGCGCTCGACCTGCTCAAGAGCCAGTTCCCGGCCCAGAGCGGCGACGTCGACACGATCGTGTTCCACACCGCGAACGGCACCGTCGATGATCCCGCGGTCCAGTCGGCGATCGAGGGCGTGCTCAGCAAGGTAAAGAGCGATCCGCACGTGGTGTCGGTGCTCAGCCCCTATAGCACCAACGGCTCGGGCGAGATCTCGCGCGATCGCCGGACCGCGTTCGCGACGATCAACTACGACAAGCCGGCCAACCAGGTGCCGAATGCCGCCGGCAAGCCGGTGCTCGATCAGATCGCCGCCGTGAATGTGCCCGGCCTGAAGGTGGCCGCCGGCGGACAGGTGATGGAGAACGCCGAGGGATTCACGGTAGGCCCGGCAACCCTGATTGGCTCGGTCGCGGCGCTGATCATCCTGCTGTTTACGTTCGGTTCGCTCGTGGCCGCCGGCATGCCGCTGATCACCGCCGGGTTCGGGCTGATCACCGGGGTCGCGCTGATCGGGCTGGTCACGCACGTGACCAGCATCCCCAACGTCTCGACCGATCTGGCGCTGATGATCGGGCTTGGTGTCGGCATCGACTACGCGCTGTTCATCGTCACTCGATTCCGTGAGAATTTCCTGATTAACGGCGACGTCGAGAAATCGGTCGTCGAGGCGATGGACACTTCCGGGCGCGCGATCCTACTGGCCGGCAGCACCGTGGTGATCGCCTTGCTCGGCATGTTCGCTACGGGCGTGAGCTTCCTGTACGGACTGTCGATTGCGTCGATCCTCGCCGTTCTGATGGTCCTGGCCGCGTCGCTGACCGTGCTCCCGGCGATGCTCTCGCGGTTCGGGGCTCGGGTCGCGCGTCGGCGTGGGACTCCGGTGGTCGCGGACGGCGACGGTCACGATGCGGTCACGAGGCAGTCCCGCTCCCGGTGGCGCCAGTGGAGCCGGACCGTGCAGTCGCGGCCGTGGCCGCTCGCGATCCTCTCCCTGGCCGTGATGATCGTACTGCTGCTGCCCGTGGTCGGGCTGCGGCTGGAGTCGAGCGACTCCGGCAACGATCCGTCGGGCACGAACACGCGTGAGGCCTTCGATCTGCTGGCGCAGGGCTTCGGACAGGGCTTCAACGGTCCGCTGCTGATCGTGACCGACGTTCCGAATGGGAACGCGTCGCAGGCCGTCTCCGCGGTTCGTGACGCCGTCGAGCAGACGCCGAACGTGGTCGCCGTGACCCCACCGCGGATCTCACCGGCGGGCAACGTGGCGGTGTTCGACGCCTATCCGGGCTCGGCGCCGCAGGCCGTGGCGACCACCAACCTGGTCAACCATCTGCGCGACGACGTCCTGCCGCCGGTCAAGCACCAGACCGGCTCCACCGTCCTCGTCGGCGGCTTCACGGCCGGCTCGATCGACTTCTCCCACGTGCTCGCGGACAAGCTGCCCCTGTTCATCGGGCTGGTCGTTGTGCTCTCGGCGCTGCTGCTGTTCGTGATCTTCAGATCGCTGGTGATCCCGGTCCAGGCGGCGCTGATGAACCTGATCAGCATCGGCGGCGCGCTCGGCGTCACCGTGCTCGTGTTCCAGGACGGCTGGTTCGCCAGCGTGCTCGGAATCGAGAAGGGGCCGGTTGAGCCCTGGATCCCGGTACTGATGTTCGCGGTCGTGTTCGGCCTGTCGATGGACTACGAGGTGTTCCTGGTCTCACGCGTGCGCGAGCAATGGATACGTGGGGGCAACGCGTCTGACGCCGTGGCCGACGGGATCGCGTTCACCGGACGGGTGATCACGGCGGCGGCCGCGATCATGATCTGCGTCTTCCTGTCCTTCATGCTCGGCGACGAGCGGGTCCTCAAGGAATTCGGCTTCGGGCTCGCGGTGGCCGTCCTGCTCGACGCGATCGTCGTGCGCTGCGTGATGCTGCCCGCGGTGCTCGAGCTGCTCGGGGAACGGACGTGGTGGCTGCCGCACTGGCTCGACCAGCGTCTGCCGCACATCAACATCGAGGGATCGGAGGCGCGGGAGCAGCTCACTCGGCGGCCGCCCGAAGCCGAGGAGCCCGCGGAGCGCGAGCCGGCGCCGGTCTAGAGTGCGGCTTTAGGGCCTCGCTTCGCTCGGCGTCCGTGGGGCGGTGGGGGTGGGTGGGCGGGATCCAATCTCCCGTCCTGACCCGTTCGCGGGGCCGTGGGCCGTGCCGAGGGCCCCGCGGGGGTAGGCCCGGAGCGTGCCGATCAGCTCCGGGTCCTCGCCTGCCAGTGCCATCCAGGCCGCGCGCAGCCCGTCCGCGGCCCCGGTCTGGAGCGCCGGCTGGCGGCCCTCGAGCTGGCTGAGGACGATCGCGCCGGCGGCAGGCCGGATCACGCACACGGCCGGCGCTTGGTCCGGGTCGACCGCCTGCGCGGCGATCTCGTCGGTGAGCGCGTCGTAGCGCTCGGACCGCGTCTCGCGCAGGTGGACCAGGTCGGGATTGATCGGGCGCAGGTAGCGGTCGGTCAGCTTTGCCACCAGGGGCGAGAGCGGCGTGTGCTTGACGCCGTGCGGCCGGGTCTGGAGTACGAGCAGATCGGTGGCGGTCGTGCGCGCGACGTGCACCGGGATCGCCTCGGCCAGGGTGGCGTCGAGCAGCCGCATGCCGCGGAAGGCGACCGGGCCGCCGGCGAGCCAGGGAAGACGGCCCGACGCCCTCAGGGCGCAGCAGATGTCGTCCTGGCCGCTCAGGTCAGTGAGGTCGACGATCGAGGCTCGGTCGGCATCGGTGGCGGTGCAGTGGAGCTCGATCCCCGTGTTGAGGATCTCTTCGTGACGCAGCGGCCGCTGCCGGGTCCACACGTGGTTGACGACGTAGTCCATATCGAACGCGGGCCCGCCCCTGAGTGCCCGGATCGCGCTGACGAACCGGGGATCACCGAACCCGTACCCGTACAGGGTCGCGAGGTAGGCGGCCTGCCCGGCGAGCAGGAACGCCGCGTTGAACGCGCCGGCCGAGGCGCCGTGGACCTCGTCGAAGGCGTCCCGCAGACCAAGCTGCTCGATCGCCGTGGCCATCCCGGCCGAGACCACCCCGCGCATCCCACCGCCCTCGATCAAGAGCGCGACCCGCCGCCCATCGGTCCTCGCGCCCGGGCGCGAGCCCTCCTCGCGCCGGCGCAGCATGGTCTGGACCACGGGGTGGTGGCGGAGGTCGTCGGTCACGACCGAGGCGGGCCGAAACGGATCGGGTGAGAAGCGTAGGCGTCCCACGAGCCCGGCTAATCGTAGTTGGGGCGGCCGGCGCCGCGCGGCTCCGGCGGCCGGCGGCGGCCGACCCGGCGGCTCCGGCGCCGGATCCGGCGGGCATTCCGGATAACGCGCCACTCGTGGTTGCCCCACGATGCGAGTGGCGAGGTACCCGCGTCATAGCCGGGTGAATGGCCATTCACCGTCCCCGGGGAGGGCGAATGGTGAGTTATCCGCCGGGATCTGGGCCGGGGCACCTGCAGCACTTCGCGACACCTGTAACGAAGATCACAGGAGGGGGTACCACCCCCGTAATGCAGTTCCGTCGTGAGCGCTCCCGCAGGCGCAAGGTCCTCGAGGCGGCGCGCGCTGCGCCGGCGCGCGGGCTCGACGTCGCACGCGCCGCCCCCGAGCGCGGCCGTCAGCTCCGGGCTGCCGCCTCGCAGCTCGACATCCCGTGGGCGCGGTCGTGGATTGCGGGTGTGATCCGCGAGAACTTCATGCGCTTCGTGCTCGCCCCGACCATGGACTACTACGCGGCGCGGCGAGCGACCGGGAAGGAGAAGCTCGAGGGAGTCAGGGGCCCGATCATCCTGGTCGCCAACCACGCGAGCCACCTCGACACGCCGGTGATCCTGTCTGCGCTTCCGCGCCGGCTCAGAAAACGCACCGTGGTGGCCGCGGCCGCCGACTACTTCTACCGCAACCGTCTAGTCGCCTCAGCCGTCTCACTCATCTTCAACACGGTCCCGATCGAGCGCCGGCGCGGCGGCGGGATGTCGAAGAACGGCGGCCATCTCGACCAACTGCTGGATCAGGGCTGGAGCGTGCTGCTGTTCCCCGAGGGGACGCGCTCGCGCGACGGGATGCCGGGCCCTCTGCGCCGCGGCGCGGCTGTGCTGGCGGCCGCCCATAACCTGACGATCGTGCCCATCCGGGTCACCGGCACGGCGGAGGCGATGCCCCCTGGTCGCTTCTGGCCGAGGCGCCGGCACCCCGTCCCGCTGTCCGGCCGCCACCGGATCGAGGTCTCCTTCGGCGATCCGATCATTGCGACCGCCGACGCCGACCAGGTGATGGAGTCGGTGAGCACGTTCTTCCAGAACGGCTCGGTCAGCCCCTACCGCTCGCCGTACCGCAAACGCACGCCGGTCGGCTCTTCACACTGATCTGGCCGTGGGCGGAGGCGGACGCTCCTGCCCAGTCGGTCAGGTGCGCCACCTACCCGAACAGCGTTTGACATTGTCGCACGCAGACTGGTAATCTCGGCCCTACCGCGGATTGCGAGTGGGTCGCCGCGGCGCCCGACCGGGCGGAGGATCTGAGGGTGGTTCCAGTGAACTCAGGCAGGACGAAAGTCGGGCCTTGGTGACCGGCGCTGGATGTCGCTATGCGACGCCGCCGTGCGAGTGCACGATCGCCGCCATCGGCAGGGAGCGCGCCCTCTTTACACGAAGTACCTGGCGGCTGCGCGAGCGCGGGAGCGCATTCCTGAACCGAACGTCTCAGACGAGGAGGTTGTGTGAGCACCGTAGCTGAGTCAATGGCAGTCGGTCCGCTACCGCTTCGGTGGAAGCAGGGCCTAATCGGGGAGCTGTGGGCCGAGTTCGTCGGCTGCTTCATCCTGATCTCCTTCGGCGACGGGGTAGTGGCAATGCTCTGGGCGCTGCCGGGGTCCGGGCGCGGCACGTACTCGAACATCCTCAATTCCTCGGGAGACTGGCTGCTGATCACCTGGGGATGGGCCCTGGCCGTCGTGTTCGCCATCTACGTCGTCGGCGGCGTGACCGGCGCGCACATCAACCCCGCGATCACGTTCGGGGCCGCGATACGCAAACAGCTGCCGTGGAACAAGGTGCCGGGTTACTGGATCGCCCAGGTGGCCGGCTGCTTCGTCGGCGCCGCGTTGGTGTACCTGGTGTACGTCAACGCGATTGACGCATACAACACGGCCAATCACATTGTCAGGGGCTCCTACGCCTCCAAGGGCACCTACAGCACGTTCGCCACCTTCCCGGCACCGTACTTCTCGAGCGTATGGGGACCGCTCGTCGACCAGATTGTGGGTACGTTCTTCCTGGCCTTGTTCGTGTGGGCGGTGACCGACGAGTTCAACCTCCCGGTCGGGGCGAACATGACACCGTGGATCGTGGGCATGATCGTGATGGCGGTCGGTATCTCGTTCGGAGCCAACGCCGGGTACGCGATCAACCCGGCTCGCGACTTCGGCCCGCGCCTATTCGCTTGGATCGCGGGATGGGGCAAACAGGCGCTGCCTGGTAACTACCTGGTCAACGGCGGCCGGATAACCGGGTACTTCTGGGTACCAATCGTCGGGCCTTTAATCGGAGGCGGTCTCGCCTCGGTGTTCTACGACAGGTTCATCCGGTCGATCCTGATCGCGCGCAAACCACCCGAACCAGGGATCGTGTCGGAAGGTCAAACAGTGCAGGATCGACCAGGTCCCGAAACTGAACTGACCTAACCACTCCGCAGGCGTGGAGTCACGCGGGGCGGCGGCACGGCGCGGTGCCGCCGCCCCGTTGTGCATTACGTCCTCCGGTGGGGCGGAGGGCTTGACTCACTCGTCGTCGTCGACCCAGTCCACCGTGCGCGCCACCGCTTTCTTCCACTTCCGGTAGCCGCGCTCGCGCGCCATGCCATCCATGCTCGGCAGCCACTCGGCCGCCTTGTGCCAGTTCTTGCGCAGGGTGTCGGTGTCGGGCCAGAACCCGACCGCCAGGCCTGCCGTGTAGGCGGCACCCAGCGACACCGTTTCGGCGACGATCGGTCGCATCACCGGGGCGTCGAGCACGTCGGCGAGGAACTGCATGAGCAGGTTGTTGGCCGTCATCCCGCCGTCCACCCGCAGTTCCGACAGCTTGGAGCCATAGTCGCCGTTCATCGCCTCGACCACCTCGCGTGTCTGCCACGCCGTCGCCTCCAGCACGGCGCGGGCGAGGTGACCTTTGCTGATGTAGGCGGTCAGTCCTGCGATGACTCCGCGGGCGTCGCTGCGCCAGTGGGGTGCGAACAGCCCGGAGAAAGCAGGGACGAAGTAACACCCGCCGTTATCCTCGACCGTCAAGGCGAGGGTCTCGATCTCGGGTGCACTCCCGATTAGTCCGAGATTGTCTCGGAACCACTGGACCAGTGCACCGGTGACCGCGATCGACCCCTCGAGCGCATACACCGGCTCGGCCGAGCCGAGCTTGTAGGCCAAGGTCGTGAGCAGGCCGTTGGATGAAGTCACAGGACGGGCGCCCGTGTTCATCACGAAGAAGCTCCCGGTGCCGAACGTGCACTTCGCCTCGCCCGGCTCGAAGCAGGTCTGCCCCGCAAGCGCCGCATGTTGGTCGCCGAGGGCCGAGGCAACCGGTACCCCGGCCAGCGGCGCGCTGGCCTCGCCGTACACCTCGGATGAGGGCCGGATCTCGGGGAGCATGGCGGCCGGAACGCCGATCGCGTCGAGCAGCTCGGGGTCCCAGTCGAGCCTGTGGAGGTTCATCAGCAGCGTGCGGCTCGCGTTGGTCACGTCCGTCACGTGGCGGCCGCACAGGTTCCAGATAAGCCACGAGTCGATCGTCCCGAACAGCACCTCCCCGGCTTCGGCGCGCTCGCGCAGCCCCGGGATGTGGTCCAGCAGCCAGCGGATCTTCGGCCCGGAGAAGTAGGTCGCCAGGGGCAGGCCGGTCTTCTCCCGGAAGCGGTCCTGCCCCCCCTCGCGGGCGAGCTCCCGGCAGATTCGATCGGTCCGCGTGTCGGCCCAGTTGATCGCGTTGTGGACGGGCTCGCCGCTGCGCCGGTCCCACAGGACGGTGGTCTCGCGCTGGTTGGCGATCCCGAGCGCACACAGCTGATCGGGGGTCAGGTCGGCTTTGTCGAGCGCCACCCGCACGACCAGGAGCACGTTGCGCAGGATCTCCTGCGGGTCGTGCTCGACCCACCCGGGCCGTGGGAAGTGCTGATGGTGCTCCTGCTGCGCGACCGACACGATCCGGCTGCGGTCGTCGAAGACGAAGCACCTCGACGACGCGGTCCCTTGGTCTATCGAGGCTACGTAGCGCCCGTCCATGCTCACGGGGAGTCTATGCAGAGCGCACCCGGCGAGCTGAGGAAAAAAACCGGTGCCTACCAGGGGATCGCGCCAAGCTCGCGCGAGACGGCCCGCGCGGCCTCCATCACGTAGTTCACGAACTCGGCCCGGGGCTGGGGGCCGTCGCACAGGCGCTCGATCGGACCGGCGATCCCTATCGCTCCGACCGTCACGCGGCGGCGATCTTCGACAGGCGCGGCGATCGATGCCGTGCCGTGGAAGAGCTCGCCCACGTCCGCGGCCCACCCCCGTTGCGCGATCGACTCGAGCTCCTGGCGGAACCGGTAGATGTCGGTCACGGTGGCGGGGGTGAAGCTGGCCATCGAGCCGGGCGCGAACTCGGCGGCGATGTAGTTGTGGTTGGCGAGCAGCGCCTTGCCCAGCGCGGTAGCGTGGGCGGGCAGCAGGCTCCCGACCTCGAGCGCCTGGCGGGTGTCGTCGGGCCGGAACACGTGGTGGACGATCAGCACCTGGTTCTCGTGCAGGGTGCCGATCCGGACACTCTCGCCACTGCGTGTAGCCAATCCATCCGCCCAGTTCAGGGCGCGCGTGCGCAGCTCGTTGCCGTCGAGATAGCTCGAGCCCATGTGCAGCAGCGCGGGACCGAGCTGGTACTTGCCCGAGTCCCTGTCCTGCTCGACGAACCCGACCGCCTGGAGGGTGCGCAGGATCCCGTACACGGTCCCCTTCGGCAACCGCAGCTCACCGGCCAGTTCCGCCACGCCGAGCCGGCGCGAGCGACCTGACAGGAGCCGCAGAATGGCGGCCGCTCGCTCGATGGATTGGATGCGACCGGGCACGTCTAAACAGCCCTCAACCTCAGCCCTCCCCGTGCTCAACCGCGGTGGGCGGCGTGCCCAAATCGCGGTCCGAACGGTGTTTGACATTGTCGCACCCTTTCCGTTATTGTCGCAAGCAAGGCTCGTGGGTGGAGAGCGTTTGGTCCACAAGGAGGGTGCTTGTTGGGCATTATTGGTGCTGACCTGACCGCGGGGCGCCGCCGGCGTGGCTGCGCGGCTGGCCCGTTCGGTCACACCTGCACACTCGACCGCCCGCCGCCCGTGAACGTGCATTCAGGCACGCATGGGGGTCACAGCCGCACCGTCGCGCATCGCGCTTCGTCGAGCGTGCGGTGATGACCCACGGTTCCGTTGAAAGGAAACGGGCATGAAGAAGCTCATCAATGCGCCCGACGCCGTCCTCCAGGACGCGCTTCGCGGCGTCGAGGCCGCGCACGGTGATCGCGTGCGCGTTTCCTACGATCCGGCGTACATCGTCCGGATCGACGCGCCGGTCCAGGGCAAGGTCGGGATCATCTCGGGGGGCGGTTCGGGCCACGAGCCGATGCACGGTGGCTACGTCGGGCCCGGCATGCTCGATGCCGCCTGTCCGGGCGAGGTGTTCACCTCGCCCACGCCGGATCAGATGATCGAGGCGACGAAGGCGGTCGACGGTGGCGCCGGCGTCATTCATGTCGTCAAGAACTACACCGGTGACGTGATGAACTTCGACATGGCCGCTGAGATGGGCCGCGGCGAGGACATCGAGGTAGAGACCATCCTCACCAACGACGACGTGGCGGTTGAGGACTCCCTCTACACCGCCGGCCGTCGCGGCGTGGGCGTCACCGTGCTGGTCGAGAAGATCTGCGGCGGCGCCGCCGAGGACCGCAAGTCGCTGAAGGAGGTGGCAGAGCTCGGGCGTCGCGTGAACGCCAACGGCCGCTCGATGGGCATGGCGCTCACGCCGTGCATCACGCCCTCCTCGGGCAAGCCGAGCTTCGAGCTCGCCGAGGACGAGGTGGAGATCGGCATCGGCATCCACGGCGAGCCGGGCCGCTTCCGCGAGAAGATCGGCCCGGCGTCGCAGATCGCCGAGCGCCTCATGACCCCGATCCTCGAGGACCTCCCGTTCTCGAGCGGCGACCGCGTGCTCGCCTTCATGAACGGCATGGGCGGCACGCCGCTGATCGAGCTGTATGTGATGTACAACGAGGTGGCCAAGATCGCCCAGGCGCACGGCCTGAGCATCGAGCGCAACCTGATCGGCAACTACATCACCTCGCTCGAGATGCAGGGGTGCTCGATCACCCTGCTCAGGCTCGACGATGAGATGGTCCATTACTGGGATGCTCCGGTGAACACCCCGGCGCTGCGCTGGGGCGTGTGACCTCGGTGCTCGGGGGCGTGTGAGGTGGCGATCACACGCGACGCCACGCTCGACTGGATGAACCGGTTTGCCGGCGAGATGTCCGAGCACCGGGAAGAGCTGGTGGCACTCGACACGGCTATCGGCGACGGAGACCACGGCACCAACATGAACCGCGGCATGACCAAGGCGCTCGAGCGCCTTGGCGCCGCGGAGCAGGCCGATCCCGGTGCCGTGCTCAAGACCGTCGCGATGGCGCTCGTCTCGACGGTCGGCGGGGCCGCCGGCCCGCTGTACGGGACGCTGTTCCTGCAGATGGGCAATGCGCTGGCCGGGCAGGAGCAGGTCGACCTGCCGGCCTACGCCGCGGCTTGGCGCAAGGGCCTGGAGGGAGTCCAGGCCCGCGGCAAGGCGCAACCGGAAGACAAGACGATGGTCGACGCGCTGATCCCTGCCGTGGACGCGCTGGAGCGTGCGTCGGATCTGGACGAAGGCCTGCGCGCGGCGGCGCAGGCCGCGCAGGAAGGAATGAAGGCGACGACGCCGCTCGTCGCGCGCAAGGGGCGCGCCAGCTACCTGGGCGAGCGCAGCAAGGACCACCAAGACCCGGGCGCCACCTCGACCTATTACCTCTTCCAGAGCGCCGCTGAGGCGCTCGCGGGCTAAAGGAGAACACGCATGGCGAAGTACTCAATGGCACTGGATCAGGGCACGACCAGCTCGCGGGCGATGGTCTTCAACCACGAAGGCCGTGTGGTAGCCGTGTCGCAGAAGGAGCACGAGCAGATCTACCCAAAGCCGGGGTGGGTCGAGCACGACCCGATGGAGGTCTGGGCGCGCTGCCAGGAAGTCATCGACGAGGCGATGGAGACGGCCGGCGCCGCGCGCGACGACATCGCCGCGCTCGGCATCACCAACCAACGGGAGACTGCGGTCGTCTGGGATCGGAACACCGGGGAGCCGGTGATGAACGCGATCGTCTGGCAGGACACGCGGACCGACAAGCTGGTGGACGAGCTGTCCGCCGACGGCGGCCAGGACCGGTTCCGGTTGACGGTCGGCCTGCCGCTCGCGACGTACTTCTCGGGTCCGAAGGTTCGCTGGATCCTCGACAACGTCCCCGGCGCGCGCGAGAAGGCCGAGGCCGGCGATCTGGTGTTCGGCAACATGGACACCTGGTGCATCTGGAACCTGACCGGGGGCGTCAACGGCGGTCTGCACATCACGGACGTGACGAACGCCAGCCGCACGATGCTGATGGACCTGAGCACGCTGAGCTGGGATGCCGATATCGCGGCGACGATCGGCGTACCGATGTCGATGCTGCCCGAGATCAGATCCTCGAGCCAGGTTTACGGCGAGGTGAAGACCGGCAACCTCACCGGCATCAGCGTGGCCGGTGACCTCGGTGACCAGCAGGCGGCGACGTTCGGACAGGCCTGCTTCGACGCCGGCGACGCCAAGAACACCTACGGCACGGGCAACTTCATGCTGCTCAACACGAGCACCGAGGCGGTGCAGTCCAAGGCAGGCCTGCTGACCACGGTCTGTTACAAGATCGGCGACGAGGCGGCCGTGTACGCGCTCGAGGGCTCGATCGCGATCACGGGGGCGCTCGTGCAGTGGCTACGCGACAACCTGCACATGATCCAGGCCGCCCCGCAGGTCGAGGAGCTCGCCAAGTCGGTGGACGACAACGGGGGGCTGTACATCGTGCCCGCGTTCAGCGGCCTGTTCGCTCCGTACTGGAAGTCGGACGCCCGCGGCGTGTTCGCCGGCCTGACGCGGTATGTCAACGCGGGCCACATCGCCCGGGCCGCGCTGGAGGCGACCGCGTTCCAGACCCGCGAGGTGATGGACGCGATGGAGTCCGATTCGGGCGTCACGCTCAACGAGCTCAAGGTCGACGGCGGGATGGTCGCCAACGACCTGCTGATGCAGTTCCAGGCCGACATCCTCGGGGTGCCGGTGATCCGTCCCGTGGTGGCCGAGACGACCGCGCTGGGCGCGTCCTACGCGGCAGGGCTCGCCGTCGGGTTCTGGAGCAGCACGCAGGAGGTGCGCGACAACTGGGCCGAGGACAAGCGCTGGACGCCCAACATGGACGAGGCCAAGCGCGACGCCTACTACAAGGAGTGGAAGAAGGCCGTCACCCGGACCTTCGACTGGGTCGACT
>CAVVTO010000009.1:0-182400 GCA_963751185.1 uncultured Solirubrobacterales bacterium | reverse complement strand
TGGACGGCGAAGTCGACCAGTCGCCGGTCGTCGTGGGCGTGGCGGAAGATCCGCGACTCCCCGCCCGACTGGCCGTTACCGGGGACGCCGCGCTCGTAGACCGTGACCGAGGCGTCCTGCTCGGTCAGCGCGTACGCCGTCGCGAGCCCGACAATTCCGGCTCCGATCACCGCCACATCCGCGCCAGCCTGCATTCGGGCGGGACACTAGCTGGCCGGTTGACGCCTGGGTTGAGCGGCCAGGACTCCGTCCCCCCCAACGAGGGGGACGAGCACAAACCCGCTGTGTTGCCCCAGTCCGATCGGGTAGGCTCGGCTGTACGTAACAGCGAAAGAGGAGAAGGCGATGGCAGACCGGAGCAACGGCGCACAATCGCCCGAGGAGCAGGTTCGAGCGCTGTTCGAGGACACCGAATCGGGCGCCGCCAAGGCGTTCGAGCAGCTGGTGGGAAAGCCGAGCTTCGGCCGCCTGCTGGCGCTGAGCGCGGAGAACGTCGCCGCGCTGACCCGCATCGGCTTCGACGGGGTCGACCTGCTGTGGCGCAACCTCCGGGTGGCCGGGCGGGCCGACATCGTGAGGCTCTCGCGCCAGCTGCACCGGACCGAGGACAAGCTCGAGCGGGTGCTCCAAGAGGTCGAGAGCCTGCGCGACGAGGTCGCGCGCGAGCGTGACGAGGAGAGGGCGCCGTCGTGAGCGTCGTCGACCCGTTCGTGAGCGCCGTGGATCGGGCCGTCCGGTTCCCGGTCAACGCGCTCGAGTACACGAACATCCTGCTGACCACGGATGACGCGGTCGTGGGCGCGACGCCCAAGGAGGTCGTCTGGACACACCGCGAGACCACGCTCTACCGCTACCGCTCCCCGGACCGGCGCTACAAGGTCCCCGTGCTGCTCGTGTTCGCGCTGATCAACCGACCCGAGATCTTCGATCTGCGGCCCGGCTCCTCGCTGGTGGAGTTTCTGCTCGAGGAGGGCTTCGACGTGTTTCTCGTCGACTGGGGCTATCCCGACGAGGAGGACGCCGACATGGGGCTCGACGAGTTCGTCTGCGACGAGCTCGATTGGGCGGTGCGCGAGACGCTGCGGGCGGCCGGCGCCAAGGAGCTGACGCTGATGGGCTGGTGCATCGGGGCCACGCTGTGCGCGATGTACTGCGGTCTTGACCGCGGATTGATTGGAACCCGCCCGCCCCGCGCACCGGTGCGCAACCTCGTCGAGCTGACGATGCCAATCGACGGCCGCGCGTCCAACTACGCCAAGTGGGTCGGGGACGACGACTTTGACGTCGATGAGGTCGCCGAGCTGTGGGGCTCGGTGCCCGGCGGCGCGATCGATTTCGCGAACAAGATGCTCAAGCCGGTCACGAACTTCTGGACCACCTACCGCCGGCTGTGGGACAACGTGCAGGAGGGCACGGCGCGCCGCGACGCGTACCAGACGATGGCCAAATGGGTGGGCGACAACCCGCCGTTCCCAGGCCGGGCCTGGGCCGAGTGGATTCACCTCATGTACCGCGACGCCGGCCTGTTGCGGGGCGGAGTGCGGCTACGCGGCCGGCGGGTGGACCTGCGCAGGATCGACCAGAGCGTGCTCGTGATCACCGCCGGCGCGGACCACATCGCGCCACTGCCGGGGACGATGCCGTTCTTCGACCTGATCGCGAGCCAGGACGTCGAGCACCTGGCGCGTCCGGGAGGGCACATCGGGCTCGTCGCCGGATCGGCAGCCCGCAAGGAACTGTGGCCCGAAATCACGCAGTGGCTGGCCGAACGTTCCAACGATTGACACTGCATATCGCTGAGGAGGCGAGGGATAAATGAGCACTGAAACCGGAACTACAAGCACCGACACCAGACCGCACGACACCAGGGTGCCGACCGACGAGGCATTCCCGTCCGGCGTGCGCCGGGCCCGGATGACGGGCCGCGTGGTGTTCGTCACCGGGGGGACGCGCGGGATCGGAGCCGCGATCAGCCGCAGCTTCGCCGAGCAGGGTGCCGTGGTCGCCGCCGGCTACGGCCAGAACCGCGAGGGGGCCGAGGAGCTGCTGCATCAGCTGGAGGAGAACGGCGTGATCGCGAGCATCCACCAGGGCAACATCGGCTCGGCCGATGACTGCCGGCGGACCGTGAGCGAGGTGCTCGACCAGCACGGCCGCCTCGACGTGCTCGTCAACAACGCCGGCATCACGATCGACAAGACCGCGCTCAAACTGTCCGACGACGACTGGTACAAGGTCCTGGCTGTCAACCTGTCCGGCGCGTTCTTCATGAGCCAGGCGGCACTCCCGCACATGCTCGAGCGGGGCACCGGGCGGATCATCAACATCTCCTCGATCATCGGGAGCACCGGCAACATCGGCCAGACGAACTACGCGGCGTCGAAGTCAGGCCTGTTCGGGCTGACCAAGTCGCTCGCGCGGGAAGCGTGCTTCCAGCTCGGCCGGGCGGGCAAGCTCGCCGACGACTCGATCGGGCTGACCGTGAACGCGGTCGCGCCGGGCTTCATCGCCACCGAGATGCTCCAGTCGATGCCGGAGAAGGCCCAGGAGCGCGTCAAGTCCCAAATCCCGGTCGGGCGGTTCGGCCGTCCCGATGATGTCGCCCGGGTCGTTCACTTCCTGGCCTCGGACTACAGCTCGTTCATCACCGGAGCCGTGTATGACGTCAACGGCGGCCAGGACATGGGCGGATAGGGCCTACCGCGAGTAATCCCGCACTCGCGCCCCCGCTGCGGCGCGAGTGCGGACTTCTTCGCGCCAGAGCCGAGTGAATCTGAATTCACCGGGCGGGCTGGCGGCGAGAGGGGAGAAACTCGCGGTGGATTCGCGGTGCTAGGGGATTTTGGGGCCTCGCTTCGCTCGGCGTCCCTGGGGCCACGCCAGCCCGTCCTGTCCGTGGTCGCGATCGCCCCGCCGGGCACGGACGCCCGGCGGAACGGCCCCACGGACGCCGCCGAAGGCGGCCCAAACTAATCAGCCCCCGGGCGGCGTCGACGCCGGCCCGGGCGCCGGATGCACGGGCAGGATCAACGGCGCGCGGGGCGTCTGGTTGAAGTTGAAGTCGTTCGCGATGTTGCCCAGAATCGGGTTGTTCTCGCGCACGTCGGGCCGGGGGTCAGGGCGCCCGTCGGTGGCGGGATTCAGGCGCGCGCTGTCGAGGAAGTCGTCCTCGATGAACTTGGTGTAGGCGTCGAAGCTGAGGATCTGGTGGTCGATGTAGCCCTGCTTGGCGTAGGGGCTGATGACGATCCCGGGTACCCGGAGCCCGAAGCCCTCTCCGTCGACGACCGGCGGTACCACGTGGTCGTAGAAGCCGCCCCAGTCATCCCAGGCGAGGAAGATCGCGGTGCTGTTCCAGTCGGGGCTCTGCATGATCGCGTTGATCAGCCCGGTGACGTAGGTCTGGCCGGCGCTGACCAGCGACGGCGGGTGCTCTGAGACGGTGCCGTTCGGGTCGATCCAGGAGACCGCGGGCAGGGTCCCGTTCTTGGCCGCGGTGAAGAAATTGGTCAGCGACTGGATGTTCGCGAGCTGCCCGTCCTCGGTGACGTCGGTGAACGAGGGCAGCGGGTTCCAGATCCCGGGTGTCTGCGGTCCCTGCTGTACGGGGGCGCACGTCATCGAGGAGTCGTTCTCGCAGTCGGGCTCGCTGCCCTGGAAGACGTAATAGGCCCAGGGGACGTTCTGGCCGTGCAGCAGCCAGGTGATGTCGGTCCACGCGTAGTGCAGCTCCCCGTCGTTGGGGGTGGCGAAGTCCGATCCTTGAAGCGAGGAGTCGGGATTGGGGTTCTCGACGTCGCCGTGACACGAGGCGGGAAGTAACGGATTGCTGCAGTAGGCAGACCACTCCGAGACCATGTACAGGTGAGAGGGCAGGCTCCAGGAGTCGTTGGGCTCGAACATGTGGTCCTGGAGGACGAAGTTCTCCGCGTAGGCCCAGTAGTTGGGGATCTCCCGGGCGTCGTGGTAGCCCATCGCGTCCTCGCATGAGGGCAGCGCGCTCTGGATCTGGCCGGTCTCGGTGCACGGGCTGCAGCTGGGGTTTCCGGTGGTGCAGCCCATGCCCTGCTCGGCCTGGGCGACGAACCCGTCCATCCGTCCGTTGTCGATGTCGGCGAGCGCGTTGCTCAGCCCGTGCGGGCCGCCGTAGTTGAGGTCCGATGAGTCGTGGAAGGGGGCCACGCACCCGCCGTTGTCCGGATCCGGGACGCACACGCCGGGCGGGATCCCGTCGGCTCCGGGGAAGGTCCCGAAGTAGCTGTCGAAGGAGCGGTTCTCCTGCATGATGATGACCACGTGGCGGATCTTGTGGATCCCAGTCGCCGGGGCGATCTTGATCTTCACGACGGCCGACGAGGATCCGAGATTGCGGACGGACGCGGGCAGAACCGCCCGCCATTGCTCGGTGCGGCCCGTGGTGAACTTGTGGTTCAGCGAAAACGCCCCGCCGTCGCGCACGCGCGGACCGGACATCGTTACCCAGCGCCGGCCATCGCGCCGCTGGAGCCAGACCCGCTCGCCCCGGAAAGCGGGCTCGAGCTGCCCGGTGAACGTCTCGACGTCGCCCGCGACGGCGAACGTGGCCGCGCTGGTCAGCGTGAGGGCGGGACGGACAAATTCGGTGACCACCCGGCTCACGAGCCCACGAGCGGTCGCATACCAGTCCCGGTTGGTGCTGACCGAGCCAGCAGGAAAGAGGAAGCTGTAGCGCCCACCGGCGAGGGTGCTCGTCTGCGCGATCGCACTGAAGCCGCCCCGGCCGGGGAGCCGGCGCCACAGCACGATCGTGATCCCGCAGCGGTTGACCCCGTGTCTCGCCCCGACCAGTTGCCCGAACACCCTGACCTCCCGGCCGGCGGTGAGCGGGTTGGGCCTGGCCGATATCGACAGGCCCTGGGCGAGCGGAAGTCGTGGCGGCTTGGTGGCGGGCGTGCAGGATGGGGTGCCGGCGGTCGGCTGCCCGCTCGACGCCGGCACGAGCACGGCAGCAGCCAGCGCCGCTAGGGCGATCGTGGCGAGAAGAGCGTATGTCCGGCGCAGCGACGGTTCTCCCCCCTGGGCGATTCCTGCTTAGTGGTTGATAACCCGGCCGAACCTTACGAGTTGCGATCCTGGGCGCCCGATGAGATTTTTCTATGGTGGGCGACGGCTCGACTGACGACGGCACTTCCCCGCAGACGCGGGGCGGCGGGCTGCTGCCGATTCAGGCCCTGAGACGCGCGCTCGACGACTACGAGGAGCGCCGCTCGCCGCGGACCCTCGATCTGGCGTTTTCCTCGGCGGCGCGCGCAGTGGCCGAACTGCGTGGTGAGCGGGCGGGCGCACCTCCCGAGGTGGGCGAGGTCAGGAAGCTGTTCCAGGAGCTGCCCGAGTACGAGGAGCTCGTCAACCTCGCCGTGAGCGAGACCGAACATTCGGTGCAGGCGGCCGGAGCCCGGCTGTGGGACTGGTTCGGCCTGGTCACGCCGCCACCGCGCTGGAATGACGGCGAACGCGCCCGGGCGCGGCTGCTGGTCGCGTGCGCGTGCGCGCCGCTCGACGAGCAGGGGGTACGGTGGCTGGGGCCGAGGCTGCTCAAGCTGGCCGCCGATCGCTGGGCCGCCCTGCTCACGGCCGAGCTGCGAGGAGCCGACGAGCAGTTGTGGCGGCGCGTGCTCGGCGACCGCTACGAGTCGGTATGGCGACGGTGCGCGCCCCGTGGCCGGTGGCGCGTCCGCGAGCTGTCCGACCTGCTCGAACCACGGCGAGGTCGTAGCGTCGCTAGAGCGACAGCTTGCGCGTTGGCTGCGGGACGGCGCGCGGATGGAGCGGCTGACCGACGAGGTGGAGGCGGCGTTCGTGCACATCCGCACACCCGATCGACTGGCGTAGCCCGCGCGACTCCTGTCGCCATGTGCTCTCGCCTCGGACGCAGTCGTCCCGCCTGCACGTGCCCCGCGCAGGTCTCGGGCGCAACGATTGGGGGGTTCGAGCGGCTCCAGAACGGGAAGACCTATGGTGGCGTCCGGATCGGCGCCGGAACCCGGTCCCCCGGCGCCGATCCGGACGCCGCTTTTCCCCTTCTGCTCAGGATGCGGGCGGCGGCGTGATGTCGACGACGGCGACCGTGATGTTGTCGCGGCCGCCACGATCGTTGGCCATGTCGGCGAGTGCCCGGGCCACGGCGGCGGGCGTCGCGTCGGCGGGGAGTTCGGCGACCACCCGGCCGAGCTCGTCGGCGCCGGGGGCGTAGTTCCACAGCCCGTCGGTACACAGCACGAGGCGACCGGGGCGGTCGGGCTCGAGTGCCACCAGTCGGGGCGGTCGCTCCGGCGCGTCCGGTCCCACCCAGTGTGTGATCGAGTGCAGGAACGGGCTGTTGGCGGCCTGCTCGGGAGTGAGCAAGCCCTTCGCCACCCCTTCCTCGGCGAACGAGTCGTCGACCGTCAGCTGGTGGACATCGACCGAGTCGAGCCAGTAAGCGCGGCTGTCGCCGACCCAGCCGATCAGGATGTGAGCGCCGAAGCAGAGCGCGGAGACGAGGGTGCACGACGGGTCGACCCGCTTCGTGCGGGTCGTCCAGGGGACCTGTAGCACGGCGAGCTGCGCCGCCTCGATCGCGTCGAGGGTGGCCTGGGTCGGGTCGTGTCCCGGATCTGCGGCCGCCTGCGCCAGCACTGCGCCCGCGGCTCGAGCAGCGTCGCGCGCGGCGACATTGCCGGCGCTCGCCGAGGAGATCCCGTCGCACACCACGGCCGCGACACGGCGCTGATCGAATACCTCGAGGTGAAAGGCGTCCTCGTTGCGATGGTGCACGCGGCCTTGGTCGCTCACCGCGGCGGCGATCGTCAGATCGAGCTCGATGCGGGTCGGCTGCTCCTCGAGGCGGGCGCCGCATTGCTCGCAGAACCGGTCGCCGGGTTGGCGCGGAGACCCGCAGGACGGACACGGCGGGGCGGTGGCGGCGTTCACGTCCACGTCCTCGGACGAACCCGGTTGGCGCGATCGATGAGCGCGATTCGCTCCGCGCCGCTGCTCGCCCACCGGGCGAGCTCGCGATAGGAACGCTCGGCGCCAAAGCGCAGCTCGCGTTCCCGGAAGCGACGGCCGAGCAGGCTGGCGCGACCGTCCTCGAGGGCGGATTCGCGTTCGATCAGGGCGAGCGCGGCTCCGAACAGTTCGGCCTCCAGACGCGTTCGCGGCGCTCCGCTGAGGGACAGCGACTCGAGCGTGCTGGCGGCGGCGAGGAGGTCGTCGGCGGTGGCGCCGCCGCCGGCGCCGGACTCGCCGATGAGGCAGCGAACGCGAGCCGTCTGCGCCTCCACGTACGCGCTCGAGGCGTCAGGCACCCGGTCGTAGGCGGCGAGCGCGCCGGCGCGCTCGCCGGTCAGGAGCAGGCAGCGAGCGAGGCCGAACGTCGCGCACGTGAACGCCGGATCGGTTCGCGAGACGATCTCATACCAACGTGCCGCCTCGCCCGCCCGGCCGTCGAGCTCGTACGACAGGCCGAGGGCCAGCTTGGGCGCGAGCTCGCCCGGGAGCGCCTGGTAGACGGCCGCGAACGCGCTGCGCGCGTCGGCGGGTTGCCCGCGCTCCAGGCAGACCACGCCGCGGGACCAGTGCGCGCGCCAGTCGCGCGGATCGGCGGCCTGCACCTCGGCCACCGCGACCGCCGCCCCCGACCAGTCGGCCAGCTCGATCCGCGCCCACGCCAGCCGGAGCTCGACCTTCACGTCGGGGGCGTCGAGCAGTGGGCGTGGCAGCGCCCCGGCGTCGGGGCGCTCGTAGTCGCCGCGCACGGCGCCCGAGAACAGCTTGCTCGCCACCGGGAGCGGACGCGCCCGGTCGTCGTCGACGACCTCGCGAAGCACGCCGTAGAGCTGATCGGCCATCGCCTCGGCTGACTGGAAGCGATCGCGGGGATCGGGCGCGCTGCCCGTCAGAAGGAAGCGATACAGGGAGTCGTATCGGGCGAACACCGGCACCGACTCTTGGGGAGGCAGCGCGAATCGGTGGGTGCTCTGATAACCGGGAAGGTCCGCGCACACGAGAGCCAGCGTCCTGGCCACCGTGAACAGGTCCGAGACCACCGTGGGACCGGTGTCGGCGACCTCGGGGGCCTGATAGCCGGGCGTGCCAAACACGGTCACCGAGGGATCACCGATCCGGCAGACGCCGCCGAGATCGATCAGCTTGAGCGAGAGCTGGGTCTGGATCACGTTGGCGCCCTTGAAGTCGCAGTACACGAGCCCGAGTTCGTGCAGGTACCCGAGCGCCGGCAGGATCTCGAGCATGTACGCGATTGCTTGGGCGGGCGGAAGCGGATCCGGTTCGCCGCCATTGGCCTCCCGACGGGCGGCGAGGATCTGCTTCAGGCTGCGCCCACCGACGTACTCCATGACGATGTAGCCGGCATCGTTGTGCCGGACAAAGTTGAAAATCTTGACGATGTTCGGGTGCTCGACCTCGGCGAGGAAGCGTCGCTCGGCGAGCGCCGCCGCCATAGCGTCGGCGTCCCCCGCGTTGAGCACGCCTTTCAGCACCACCCAGCGCTCGGAGACGTGGTGGTCCCTGGCCAGGTAGATCCATCCCATCCCGCCGTGGGCCAGGCAGCCCGCCACCTCGTACTGGTCGGCGACGAGGTCCCCCGGGGCGAGCTTGGCCTCGAACGAGAACGGCTCGCCGCAGCCCGGGCAGAAGCCGGCTGTGCGTCCGAGAGCACCGTCACGGCCTCGCCCGACCGGCTCCCCGCACCGCACGCAGTGCCGGAGGCTCTCGGGCACGACCGCGTCCGTGCCCAGAATGGCGGAGGCCGGATCGCGGACCGGCGCCGCCGGAGTCTCGACCAGCCCAGCTCCCAGAGCGGCGGACGCTGCCATGTTGGGCGTGTTCATATCACCCCGCGTACTGTGCCGGGGGTGGAGTTGGCGTCCGGGCCACGCGGCCGAACCAGCGGGCGAAGATTCGCCGCCAGCCTCCGTCGGCGCGAAGCTGCGCGAGCACTCCGTTGACGAACCGCACGAACTCCGGATGGGCTTTGGCGATCGCCATGCCGTAGGGCTCGTCGGCGAGCTGAACTCGGAGAATCTTCGTGTACGGGTCTTGGGCCTCGAAGCCGAGGAGGATCGAGTCGTCCGAGGTGATCGCATCGACGCGATTCTGCTGGAGCGCGACGAGGCAGTCGATCCGCTGGCTGACGGGGTAAGGGATTGGCCGGGGTCTCAGCTGCTCGAGCTTGGCCAGCGACGTCGTGCCGGTCGCCGCGCACACCGGCTTGCCGCCGAGATCGCGGACGCTCCGAATCAACGAGTTGGACGGCACGAGCACCTTCTGCCTGGCGTCGTAGTACACGGTCGAGAAGTCGACCTGGCGCCGGCGGGCGCACGTAATCGTCATCGCGTCGGCGACGATGTCCACGCCCCCGCTCTGGACCGCAGGGATCCGCTCAGCGGTGGTGATCGCCTTGAGATGCAGGTCGTCGCGCTTGTCGCCGAAGATCGCGTGTGCAATCTCACGCAGGAGGTCGATCTCGAATCCCTCGATTTGGTGGTCGCGCGGATTGAAGTAGGCGAGCAGCAGCGTGTTCTGATCGACGCCCGCGACCAGGTACCCGCGCCGCTCGATCCGCGCCATGAGGCTTCCCGCGGGCATCGCGCCTGGTGAGGGCATGACGCCGGGCGGGTGGAGGCTCGCGGTCAGCCTGCCGCAGTTCGACGTCGTGTTCGCGGTGGCGCTGGTCGTGGTTGTGGTCGTGGTGGTCGCCGCGGGCGTGGGCGTGTCGAGTGCAGCCAGCGACACCTTGAGCACGTGGTTCGAGGTTGCGCCGCAGCCAGCGAGCGTCGCCGCCGCGGCGATCAGCCCGAGCACGGCGAGGGGCGCTTTGCGGGTCGATGGTCTCATGGGCGGTACTCGCGCAGCCGTTGCCCGAGCCCGAACAAGGCGAGCGCCGCGGCGAGGACGATTACGAGCGGCAGCGCCACCGACAGCCCCGACAACGAGGAGGTCGCGTCGGCGGCGGCGCGGGTGAAACGGCGCTGGGCGGCGGCTGTCTGGGCGTCGAGGTTGGCGGTCACGGCGTCGCCCGTGCTCGACCCGATAGCCGCGTCGATCGCGGCGCTGGTGTCGCCGCGGGTCTCGAACGCGGCGATGCGATCGGTCAGCGATCGGTAGGCCGCGAGACCGGCGACGAGAGCGGCGGTGCTCGCGGCGGTACGCCGATCGAGTTCGCTCACCTCGGCGAGAAGCCCGTCGGCTCCGCGCGCCGGGGCGAGCACGCGTACCACTGCGTTGAAGTCGGCCTGGTCGGTCTCGTCGCTTCCCCGGTTGACGAGAATCAGGCTCTCGTCGGTCTGCGCGCGTGAGAACAGGACCCGCGTGGCCGACAGCGCCTCCACCGGGTCAGACCCGCTGCGCTGGGCTCTCGCGAGTGCATCCTGCGCGGCGACCATGCCGACGAGCGTGAACGCCGACCCGGCGGCGAGCATGATCGTCGCGAGCAGCATCGCGACGTTGAAGACACGGTGCATCAGGCGGCCGATCCAGATTTGCGCGGCCACGAGCAGCGCGAGCGCCACCGCCATCGCGACGGTGAACGCGACGATCGTCGCCGTCGAGGTCCCCGAGTCGTATACGCTGTTCAGCCGGTCCGCTTCGATCGCGTATAGCCGGTCGGCCGCGGGCAGGACCGTCGAGGTCAAGAGCGCCGAGGCCTGGCGCAGATAGCCGGCGCCTACCGGAAGGCTCTGGCGGTTGTCGGCGCGCGCCGTCTCAACCAGCCCGGTGTACACCGGGAGCTGGGTCGTGATCGCGAGCAGCGCGGCGCGAGCGCCGGCCCCGGTGCCGGACTCGCGCGTCAAGGTCACGAGCGCGCCGCTCGCCGCCCGCACGTCGGCGAGGTAGCGCGCCCGGCGGCGCGGCGGCTCGAGCCCGCCGGTGAGAAACGTCGCGGTCGCGGTCGCGTTCGCGTCCGACAACGCGGTGTACAAGGTGACGGCCTGGACGAGCAGTGGCTCGGTCTGGCCGCCCGCCGCGTACGAGGCGCGCTGCACCGAGCGCTCGGCCGTGGTGGTGAGGATCGCGCACACGGCCGCGCCCGCGACCACAAGGATCGAGGCGAGGGCCAGCCGCCCGGGGGTGGTGAGCAGCCGCCCCCGAAGCCAGCCGAATGGGGCACCGGCGCGTGACGTTCGGTCGCGCGCGGGCGCCGGAACGACAAGGGTTCCCCGCATCTCCGGGCTCAGTCCCCGACCCCCAAATCTCGTGTTGATTACCGTGGGAGTTGTACTACTACGCGTGCATTGCGACCAGCGCCGCGGCGAGCAGCACGAGCGCGATGCAGAGCGCCTGGAGTGCGCCCTCGAGTGGGGCGGAGATAGATGCCCTGTTCAGCTCGAGGACGCGGCCGTCGCGCAGGCGTTGCTGACCGGTCACCTCGGTGGTGTCGCGCCGCAGCGCGCGCACCGGCGTGCTCAGCCGGCGCTGCGCGGCGCTCAACAGACAGCACGCCGCGGTGACCAGCAGGCCGGCGGGGCGGATCGTGAGGGCGTTGGCGAAGTAGCCGGTGAAGGCGGGAAACCCGCCCCAGGCCAGGGCGAACCACGCGTCCGAATGAAAGCGACCGCCGGCCAGCTCGAGGTTGTAGGCCGGGACGAGCAGCCCGCCGGCGAGCACCAGCGGTGCCAGCAGCGGGGAGACGACGAAGATCCCGGCGACGCCGATCCCGACCGCGCCGATGAGCCCGGCTACGGCCAGCCCGATCAGGGCTCCGCGGCTTAGCTTGGTCTGGAGCGGGCGCCCGTTGAGCTCGTCGAGGGCGTGCGCGCTGATCCCCACGGCGAGGAAGAACGCGACGAGCGCGGCGGCGAGCCGGTTGGCGTAGATGTGGGGCGCGGCGGCGGCGCCGAGCGCCACGTAGCTGAGGTGCCAGGCGGTGTAGGGCGGGTGAAGCAGCGTGACCAGATCACGCCAGCCGCCCGAGCGCAGCGCGTAGAAGGCGGGGCGGTCGAGCTCGCGGGGGCCGCTGGCCATCACGGATTACTTCTGGCGGCCTTGACGCCGCTCATGACGATGCCTGCCCCGAAGCTCATCGCGCGCGTCTGGACTTGCTCGATCCCGGCGGCGCGCCAGAGCGCGGCCAGGTCGGGCTCGCCCGCGTGAAACTGCTCGATGTTGGGGCCGAGGAAGCGGCCGACGTCCTGCCACGCCGGGGAAACCAGCCTGCCCAGCGTGGGGAGCCCGACACGGGTGTAGACGCGCCAGAGTGCCTTCAGGGGCGGGGACTCCGGCACGCCGAACTCGACCATCCCGATGCGGCCGCCGGGTTTGACGACGCGGGCCAGTTCGCGCATCGTCGCCGCCGGGTCATCGACGTAGCGCAGCAGGTAGGTGAAGCTGAGCGCGTCGAAGGTCTGGTCGGGGAACGGCAGGTGTTCCGCCTCGCCCTGGATGAACGTGAGCCTGCCGGCGAGGTCGGGGTGTTCGGTTGCTCGCCGGCGGGCGCCCGCGAGCATGTCCTCGCTCTGGTCCAGGCCGGTCACCTCCGCCCCGTTTCTCGCCAGGGCGAATGCGACCATCCCGGTCCCGGTGGCGACATCGATTACGCGCTGGCCGGGGTGCGGACCGATCGTCCCGACCAGGGCATGCCGCCACCGCGGGTCCTGGCCGAAGCTGAGCGCGGCGCCCATGCGGTTGTACGCGGCCGGTAGGCCGGAGAACAGCTCGAGCGCGTGGCGCTTGCGGTCCGAGGGGGCGGTTTCGGCGGGTGTTGCCAAGCTGGGTCTAAGGTACGCCCTCGCCGACCGGCTGCCGACCGAGACGCTCGGCCAGGCGGCTGTGGCGCCGGCCGGTGTCGGGTGTCCGGGCGGCTCGGGCGACGACGTCGCGGCTGCCGACGATGACGGTGGCGAGCATGGCGCGCGTGATCGCGGTGTAAAGCATCTCGCGGCGCAGGAAGAAGGCGCCGGCAGCCGGATGGGCGACGATCACCGCCACCGGGAGCTCGATTCCCTGGCCGCGGTGAACCGAGCAGGCGTAGGCGAGGCGTAGGCGGTCGGATTGCTCGGGCGGGTAGCGGAACACCTGATCCTCGGCGGCGAGCAGCAGCGCCGCGTCGTCGCTCGAGTCATCTGCATCGTCGTCGCCGGCTCGGGCGCCCCCGACCTCGTCGAGGAGGCGCAGGAGCGTGCCGTTCATCAGGCCGAGCTCATGCAGGTTGCGGCCGGTCATCATCAGCTTGTCGCCGATTCGCAGGCGGCCGCCGCGCACCGGCTGGCCATCGGGGTTCAGCCGGTCGCGGAGGGCCTCGTTGAGCGCGTCGATCCCGAGCTCGCCACGGTAGACCGGCGCGAACACCTGGATGTCCCGGATCGGGTCGACCTCGTAGTGGGCGGGGAGACGCTCGGTTACGAGCGAGACGATCTCCTCGCGGGCCGCTCGCGGATCCGAGCGCTCGATCAGGAAGAGGTCGCGGCGCATGCTTGGGGCCTGGGCGAACGTCGGTGTCTCGCCGCGGCGGATCGCGTGGGCCGCCTGGACGATCATGCTGCCGGCGGCCTGACGGAAGATGTGCGTGAGGCGAGTGCTCGGCACCGACCCCGAGGCGATCAGCTCGGCAAACGGCTTGCCTGCACCGACCGGCGCGAGCTGGTCCGCGTCGCCCACCAGGACCACGTGGGCCTTGGGGCCGACCGCCCGCAGGAGCGTGACGAGCAGCTCGAGGTTGGCCATCGAGGTCTCATCCACGATCAGCAGGTCGCACGGGAGGGGGTCGTGCTCGTCGTGGGTGGGGCCTTCGCCGGGGATCCAGCCCAGCGCCGAGTGCACCGTGGTGGCGCGCATGCCGCTCGCCTCGTGCATGCGGATCGCGGCGCGCCCGGTCGGGGCGACAAGCAACACCCGGGCTCGCTGAGCAACGGCCGCGGTCCCGATCGCGCGGATCGAGGCCGTCTTGCCGGTACCCGGGCCGCCCGTGATCAGCGATAGGCGGTGGGCGAAGGCGTTCTCGAGGCCCTGCAGCTGCTCGGGCGTGAGGTGATCGTGCTCGTCGCTTCCGTTTCCGTCGCTGCGGGCGCGGGCGCCGTCGAGGCGCTCGCCGGTCGGAGCCGCGAGCAGCTCGTGGACACGTTCGGCCAGCTCGGCCTCGAGCTCGGCGGTCTGGGTCCGGTAGATCCAGCGCTCCTCATCGCGGACGAGGTCGCCGGCATCGACCAGCTCGTCGATCTCGGTCTCGCTCAGGTGGTTTTCTGCGAGAAGCTCGTTGACAGCCGGGAGCAGCCGCTCGAGCGGCAGACAGGTGCTGCCGTCGCGCTCGGCTTCGGACAGGACGTGCAGGACGGCGGCGCGCGTCCGCTGCGGGCTGTCGGGGGCGACTCCCAGCAGCTGGGCGATCCGGTCGGCGATCAGGAACCCGACGCTGAACACGCTGGTGAGCTCGTAGGGCTGCTCGCAGACGACTCGATGCGCGCCATCGCCGTACGCCTCGCGGATGCGGGGGGCGAGGTAGGCCAGCCCGTGGGGGGCGAGCAGCAGGTGCAGGCGCCGGGTGACGCGCAGCCGCTCCCAGGACTGGATCGCGTCTGTAATCGCGGCGCCCCGCAGGCCGGCGGCCCTGAAGGCCGCGTGGGGGTCGTCGTCGATCGCGTCGAACACGCCGGCCGGCCCGTACCGGTCGACCAGCCGGGTGGCTCGCTTGGCGCCGACGTGCTTGACCTTATGCAGGTAGGCGATCACTGCGTCGGCGTCCTCGTCGGAGGGCGGCAGTGGCTCAGCCGCCGACACCTTCACCTGCATGCCGTAGCGGCTGTCCTGCACCCAGGCGCCGATCACGTGGGCGCGCTCGCGCTCCTCGAGGTGGCCGAGGGCGCCCACCAGGACCACCGGCTCGCCGTCGTCGCCGACCGCCTCGACCACCGCCCAGCCGCTCTCGGAGCTGGCGAAGCGGATGCGCCGGACGGCGAGCACCGAGTCGAACGCGGTCACGCGCGTGACATTAGAGCGGGCGCGGGCGGAACCGGCGCTTTGTTGCAAAGGATTTGCGGGTGGGTGCCGGCGGGGTTGAGCTGGACCCCTTCAAGACTGCTCGGCGCGGCGGGCGGCGATCTCGATCCCGTCGCTGCCGAGGAGTGATCCGAACGCGCTCACGAGGCCGCGGACGGCCGCCACCCCGAGTCGCCCCTGGGCCCCGATCGGCTCGACACGCGCCTCGGCGCAGATCGCCGAGCGCTCTTCGGATGAATCGGTTTCGATCCAGTTGGCGAACACGACGCGGGCCGTGCCGGCCGTGTCCCAGGCTCGGAACTCATCGGGGTCCTCGAGTTGGGGGTAGTCGCGGCGCAGGGTCCAGATGCGCCCGACCAGGCCGGAGACGAGCACCCGACTCGGTTCTTCGGCGAGGACCAGGAAGGGCGGCGAGCGGAACAGCTCGTCGAAGGCGAGGTCGGACGGGAGCCCGGGGATGCGCCACCGCACGAGCCGGCCGAGTAGCCGGGTGTCGCTCAGCCGGACGGTGCGCGCCGCCTCCCACAGCCGATCGGGTGCGGCGCTCGACTCACGGCGGTGGGCCACCCGAATCGCGGGGTCGGGGAGCCAGCGGTCGAGGTCGGGAGTCGATGAGGACTGGCGGGCCGTGTGCGACACGTTACGGGTGAAGACGCCGCGCGGGGGTCGGTGCTTCCCGCGGCGGCCGGCGCTTCCGGTGGTCGAACGCCGCCCGGGCGGGAACCGGGCAATTTCCAGCATTCCCCGCCGCGGGATCGCCCGAGTGCAGGATTCTGCCTCGCCACGGGGCAACATCCTGCAACAGCCGTGGGCGGCGGCTGGAATGCTGGAAATTGCCCCCGTCGGCGGGAGCGTGTGGGACGTTCAGCGGCGACGGTCCGGGCAATGGCGGCCCGCAAGGCCCGCGGCCGCCGAAACCACGGGCCGCGCCAGCGGCCCCATCAACAACGCCCGCACCGCGCCATGATCCCTGGCGATGGTGCGTTACCTCCTCGCCCCGCATGTCCCGCGCGCGGCCAACGCGCTGCGCGTCGCCCGGACGCTCCCGGGCGCCGACGGCGTCGCCCTCACGTTCGACGACGGCCCCCACCCCGAGGGGACCCCGGCGATCCTCGACATCCTGGACAGCGAGCAGCTCAAGGCCACCTTCTTCCTGGTCGGGGAGCAGGTGGAAAGGCGCCCCGCCCTCGCGGCGGAAATCGCGCACCGGGGACATGCGATCGCCCTGCACGGCTACCGCCACCGCCCCCAGCCGAGCCTGAGCGGCCGGGCGGTGCAAACCGATCTAGCCCGGGGCACGAGCGCGATCGAAACCGCCACGGGCATCACCCCGGCCTGGCACCGGCCTCCGTACGGTCTTTACAGCGCAGCCGGCCTCAACGAGGCCCGCCGGCGCGGCCTCAAGCCGATCCTCTGGTCGCGCTGGGGCAAGGATTGGCGCCGCCTGACCACCCCAGAGCGCATCGCGGGTCGGGCGACGAGCCAGCTCACCCCCGGCGACGTAATCCTCCTGCACGATGCCGATTTCTACAGCTCCAAGGGCTCCCACGAACGGACCGCGGCCGCCCTGCCACTGATCGTGAGAGAACTCAAACGTCAAAAAATCGGTACCGTCCTACTTGTCTGACAGGCTGGATCGTGATGCCCCGGCCGGCGTAGCAGCACACGATCGCCGCGCCACGGCGGCGCACCAGAGACGATGACCACGGCTTCTTCGCAACAGACTGTCGCTGACTACGCGCGCTTCGCGATCGGATTCGATCCGCGCGATCGTGGCCGCCTGCACGCCCTGATCGACGAGGTGATCGACTCGGGCCACTGGTCCGAGGGTGAGATGACCAGCCGGTTCGAGGCCGCCTGGACGGCGTACAACGGGGCCGAGGCGATGGCCACCAACGGCTGGACGGGCGGTGCTCTGGCCGCGCTGAAGTTCGCCCAGGTGCAGGGGGAAACCGTGCTGTGCCCGTCGAACACGTTCATGGCGACTCCGCTGGCGGCGATCAACGCGGGCGCGAGCGTCCAGTTCGTCGACTGCAACCGCGAGGACCTCTGTATGTCGTTCGAAGACTTCGAGGCCAAGGCGGAGAAGCACAAGCCGCGGGCCGTGTTCCTGGTCCACATCGGCGGCCACATCGCGTTCGACACGGTCCAGATTGCCGAGTATTGCGCGGAGAACGGGATCTTCCTGATCGAAGACTGCGCCCACTCCCACGGCGCCGAATGGAATGGGCGTCGAGCGGGAACTTACGGAGACGCGGGCGTCTACTCGCTGTACGCGACCAAGACGATCTCGACCGGCGAGGGCGGAGTCCTTGTCTCCAGACGGCCAGAAGTCATGGAATTTGCCCGCGCGTTCCGCAATTACGGCAAGCCCACCTACGAGATCCAGGGCCTCAACTTCCGGATGAGCGAGTTCACGGCCGCGCTGGGCCTGATCCAGATCGAGCGTCTGCCCGAGATCGTGGCCTGGAAGAACGACGTCGCCAGACGCGAGCTAGATCCGCAGTATCCGAGCCGTCTTGAGCTCCCCGATGGCATGACCTCCGGCCTTTACAAGTACATCGTGCTCGACTGGCTCGAGCGCTCGACCGGTCGCGTCTACGACGAGCCCTGCCACCGGGTCATGGACCACCAGGTCGATCTCCCCAATTCCGACTGGGTCGCGCGCAACCATTCCTGCGTCCCGCTGTATTACCGGCCGGAGACATCAACGACATGAGAGTCCTCGTCACCGGCGGTTCAGGCTTCATCGGCTCCCACGTGGTCGACAAGCTTCGCGCGGCCGGGCACCAGCCGGTGATCTACGACCTGCGCCCCTCCCCATGGCACGAGTCCGGTTCGGTGGACACCGTGCTCGGGTCGATCACCGACCGCGAGGCCCTGGAGCGCGCGCTCCACAGCTGCGACGCCGTTGCTCACCTGGCCGCGGTAGCCGACGTCAACGACGTCCATGCCGAGCCCGAGGACGCCGAGCGGGTCAACGCCCGCGGCACGGTGACGGTGCTCGAGGCATGCCGGCGCGCCGGCGTCAAGCGCATCGTCTACGCAAGCACGATCTGGGTCTATTCGGACTGCGAGAACGAGGTCGTCGACGAGGACACCCTGCTGCCGGCGCCGAGCCACCTCTACACGAGCACGAAGCTCGCGGGCGAGCTCTACTGCAAGGCCTACCAGGAGCTGTACGGGATCGACTACACGATCCTGCGCTTCGGCATCCCGTACGGACCCCGCGCGCGCGAGGCCGCCGTCATCCCGGCGTTCGTCAACAAGGCGCTGAAGGGCGAGCCGTTGACGCTGGCCGGCGACGGTGGGCAGTCGCGTCGGTTCGTGTACGTCGAGGATCTGGCCGACGGGGTGGCGCTCGGGCTGGCCGACGTGGCCAAGAACCGCGTCTACAACCTGGCCAGCGACGAAAACGTGACGATCAAGCAGATCGCGGTGCGCGTCCAGGAGCTCTTGGGCGACGTCGAGATCGTGTACGCGCCAGCGCGCCCGGGCGACTTCAACGGCAAGGTCGTCATGAGCGAGCGGGCCGAGCGCGAGCTGGGATGGACGGCGCGCACGCCGTTTGCCGAAGGCGTCAGGCGCTACGTCGAGTGGCGCCGCGACCGGGCCGCGCGCGCCGCCGAGAGCGAGGCCGCGTCGGTGATCCCGGCCGGCGAGCCCGACGCCGAGTCGCGCCCCCGCCAGATCCTGATCATCTCGGCCGACATCGGCGAGGGCCACGACCTTCCCGCCCGCGCCGTGGCGCGTGAGTTCCGCGACGAGGACCCCGACGCCAACATCTCGATCGTCAACGGCCTGCCGGCGATGGGCTGGTTCCTGACCAAGCTCCTGCGCGAGAACTCCGAGTTCATGTTCCACTGGGTGCCGTGGCTTTTCGACCTCCAGTACCGGCTGTTCATGGGCTTCGCGCCGACGCGGTGGTTCTCGATGAAGATGCTGACGTTCATCGGGCGCCGCGGCCTGATGCGGCTGATCAAGGCCCACAACCCCGACCTGATCGTGTCCACATATCCGGGGGTAACGGCCGTGCTGGGCGAGCTGCGGAGAACCGGGCGCCTGAAGGTCCCCGTCTATTCCTCGATCACCGATCTGGCCGGCATGCAGTTCTGGGCCCATCCGGGGGTCGACCTGCACTTCGTCACCCATCCCGAGACGATCGAGGAGGTCGAGGGCATCGCCGGGCCGGGAAGCGTCCGCTGGGCCAAGCCGCCGACCTCGCCGTCGTTCCTCGCGGCGCGCTCGCGCGACGACGCGCGTCGGGCCCTCGGGCTGCCGACCAACGACACCAAGGTGATCGCCGTGTCAGGCGGCGGCTGGGGCGTCGGCGACCTGCTCGGCGCGACGCGCGCCGCCCTGCAGGTGCCGGACGCGATCGTGCTGTGCCTGTGCGGGCGCAACGACAAGCTGCGCGCCCGGGTGACGCGCGAGCTCGGCTCCGAGCCCCGGCTGCGGATCATGGGCTTCACCGACCGGATGGGCGATGTGCTCGCCGCCAGCGACGCGCTCGTCCACTCGAGCGCCGGGCTGACCGTGCTCGAGGCGATCATCCGAGGCTGCCCGGTCATCTCCTACGGCTTCGGGTACGGGCACGTCCGGGTGAGCAACCTCGCGCTCGAGCGCTTCGGGCTGGCCCAGGTGGCGCCGAAGGTGACCGACATCGGCCCGGCGCTCGGACGGGCGCTCGAGCATCGCCCCGAGCCCGACGGCCGCTTCGCCCGCCGTCCCTCGACTGCGTCGCTGATCCTGGGCGACGAGCGCCGCGCGCAGCCACTCCCGACCTGGCGCGTGCGGACCACCCGCGCCATCCTCGGCGGCGCTGCCGTACTGATCGTCGCCAGTTGGACGCTCACCGCGGGCGCCTCCTACAGCCTGGTCTCGGACTTCGTGCATATGCGTCCCGTGACCCGGGTCGCGACGGGCCGCCCCGAGGTCGGCGTCCTCGTCGACGCGCCGGCCAGCCAAATTCCCGGCCTGGCGACCTACCTCTCCGAGCGGGGGATCCGCGCCACGTTCGCGATCACTCAGCCCAATGACGCCCAGGACACGCTGGTGGTCGCCTACGGCGATGAGGCCGTGCCGCGCCTTCCAGACGGCGGACTCGTGCGCTGGCTGGACACGCGTGGAGAGCTGCACCACCTACTCGCCGAGATGGGCTTCGGCCACCACTTCCTGTACGCATCCAGCGGGCCGAGCGTGGGCCAGTGGTGGATGGCCCACGGCGCCGGCGGCCGGCTTGTGGCCGGCGCGATACGCCTCCAGGACCAGGACGACAACGTCGGACGGCTGCACGCCGGCGAAGTGATCGAGCTGGCGCTGACCAGCTCCTCGCCGGTCCAGACGCTGATCGGCCGACTCGACCGGGGGCTCAAGCGCGACCACCTGCGCGCGGTGCCGGTCGGGCAGCTGATGCACGACGCCGGCGCCAGCGTCTAGTCAGTTAAAGTCCCGCGGGATACCCGCCCCGGCCCGCCCTGGCCGTGAGCCGGCCGACTTCGATGCGTGGGCGCAGATCGGAGAATTCGCGGTGCCACCTAGCAGCGTTCATTTCAATGGCTCGGTTAATTTTCCGGATGCCGAGACGGTCATGCGCGAGATCTCCTCGCGAATCCCGACCGGCGTGCGCCGGATGACCGACGGCGAGACCGGCGAGCGGGGCTACTGGATCCACTTCCAGATCCAGAAGTTCCTCGCGATGCCGGAGTTCGAGACGGTGAGTGTCGGCCGTGCGTACGAGACGGAAGAGGACGCGCCGGAGTCGCCTCGGCTGCGGCTCGTGGACGGGGTCTCAGCCGAGGATGTGAACTGGCCGAACCTCGGCTACGCCGATGCCTACTCCGAGTCCTACAGGCTGTTCAGCGCCCTGCAGGAAGACGGGACGATCCCGGCGGGCGTGCGCTTGCAGATGCAGTATCCGACCCCGCTCGCGTCGTTGGCGGGAACATTCGCGCCGGAAGCGATGGCCGGTGTGGCTCCTGCCTACGAGGCTGCGCTGTTCGCCGATCTCGACGAGGCGCTCGCGAGGATCCCGCACGATCGGTGTGCCGTGCAATGGGACGTCGCGGTCGAGTTCGGGCTGCTCGAAGGCGGGTTTGGCGCACGTGTACCGCTCGACCAGGTCGTCCCCGGGATCATCCGGTGCGTCGACCGCGTGCCCGCGGACGTCCCCGTCGGGCTTCACCTCTGCTACGGCGACTACGGACACCAGCATTTCACACAGCCCGAGTCACTGGGAGTTCAGGTCGGGCTCGTAAACGCAGTCGTCGCGGGAGCCGGCCGCCCCGTTAACTGGTTCTCGTTCACGGTGCCACAGTCAAGGAGTGACGAGGGTTACTTCGCACCGCTGCGCGACCTTCGCGCGGGTCCAGAGACCGAGCTCTACTTCGCGCTCGTGCCCTACCACCCGGACGACCAACCCGAAGGTACGACCGCCGAACAGGTGAGGCTGATCGACGCCGAGCTCGACAAGTCCCCATCGGGAACGCGGGAGTGGGGAATCTGCACGGAATGCGGGATGGGACGCGCCGCCGCCAACGATGTGCCGACGCTGCTAGATCTGCACCGTCAGATCCTCGAGGGTTCGCCCGCTTAACGCTTGGGCGCCGGCCCCTCGGGTGACGAGGGACCGGCGCCCGGAGTTTGGGTCGTGGTCGGTCAGAGAGGCGGCGTCAGGCGAACGCGATCGTCGTCGGCTCGTCCCCGAGGCCGATCTGCGCCGTCGTCGTGACGGCGTTGGTCGTGGTGTCAATGATCGCGACCGAGCCCGAGACGTTGCACAGGACCCACATGTAGCGGTTGTCGGGCGCGAGAGCGATCCCGGTCGGGATCTGATTGGGCTGAGAGAACGCTGCCTTGGCGTCGGTGTAAGTGAACGAACCGAGCCCGATCCGGTCGGTCACCCGATTTGTGGCGGTGTTGATCACCGACACCGTGTTTTCGTTGGAGTTCGTGACATAGGCGCTCGAGCCGTCGGAGCTGAACGCGGTGTTCCACGGCGTCCTTCCCACCGCGATCCGGCCCACCGTGCGCAGGTTGCTGGTTGCGAGCACGACGACCTCGTCGCGCTCTGAGTCGGTGACGTAGGCGTGAGTTCCGTCGGGAGTGACGGCCACCCCGTGTGGCTGGTGAAGCGACTCGCGCACCTTGCTCACACTGCCGCTCGAAGTGGTGATCACGTACACGCCGTCGGCGCACGTCACGAACGCGAGCGTGCCGTCAGGGGAAATCGTCACGACCTGCGGCGCCTCGCCGACATCGATCGTGCTGGTCTCCGTCTGGCTCGCCACGTCGACCACCGACACGGTCTGCGATCCGCCCGGGCCGGTGTTCGGCCCGGTGTTTGCCACGTAGGCCGTCTTGCCGTCGGGCGTGATGGCGATCCCGTGCGGATATATGCCGACCACCACCGTCCCGGTGATCTTGTTCGTCGAGGTCGAGATCACCGACACCGTGTTTGTCCCCGACTCGGTCACCCACACTTCGCTTCCGTCGGGTGTAGCGGCGGCGCCGTAAGGGTTCGTGGTTCCGCTGGAAACCGCAGAGGACAGGGCGAACGTCGAGGTGTTCAGGATCGCGACGTTGCCGCCGACGATGCCCGGAACGAACGCGTACACCGTGCCGCTGATCAGGGGCTTCTCCGCCACTGCCTGGATCCTGGCCAGGTACACCTTGTCGCCGCTGTCACCGAAGTCGGCGCGGTGGGTCGTGCGGTTCTCCTCGAGGCGGCTCGCGGTCGTCCGCAGCGCCTTGCGCGAGCGCGCATGGAGCCACGGCCGCGGCTGGGGGCTCCAGGGCAGCGGCGGTCGGTGCTTCTCCTGGACCGGCGGGGTCTGGTTCGCGCCCGGGAACGTCGCCGCCGGGAGCGTCTCGACCTCGTTCTCGGCCTGCCAAAACTCGCCGATCGTGTTTGGCAGGGTCCGCGGGAACGTCGTGGACTTGCCGTTCGAGAAGCCGAGCGCGGAGGTCAGATCGCCGAACGTCTCGCGGCGCCAGTTGGTGATGTTGGCCGCCCGTACCCCGGTCAATTGCTCGAGGAACTGGAGGACCGAGGTATGGTCGAACTGCTCGCTGGCGACGTAGCCGCCCACCGTCCACGGCGAGATGATTAACGCCGGCACCCGGACGCCTCCGCCGATCGGCCAGTTGGGGGAGGCCGGCGTCGTATTCGAGGCGGCGTCGACGAACTCATCCGCGGTGCCGGCGGGCGGCAGCGGCGGCACGACGTGGTCGAACAGTCCGTCGTTCTCGTCGTAGTTGACGATGAACACGGTCGAGTTCCAGAGATCACGGTTCTCCGCCACCGCGCCCAGCTTGGAGGCCAGGTAGTTCGCCCCCGAGGCCGGCAGGTACGCCGGGTGCTCGCTCTGGCCCGAGGTCGGGACAATCCAGGAGACGGTCGGGAGCCGGCCGTTCTTGGCGTCCCACTCGAACCGGTCCGGCGGGTAGATGGTCAGCCCGTTCTCGTAGAGCGGCGAGCCCGGGTTCGCCGCCTGAAAGGCCTCGAAGAACTCCAGCACGTTGGTGCCGTAGTCGTCTTCTTCCTGGTAGACGCGCCAGCTGATCCCGGCTGCGGTGAGTTGCTCCGGGTAGGTCAGCCACTTGTACGGCGTTCCGCTGGCCGGGCTCGGAACCACGTTCGAGATCACGGGGCCGCCGTACTGGCCCGTTGGATCGATCATCCCGGTCATCAGGTACATGCGGTTGGGCCAGGTCGGGCCGAGTAGCGAGCAGTGGTAGTGGTCGCACAGCGTGAACGTCTCGGCCAGCGCGAAGTGGAACGGGATGTCCTGGCGCTCGTAGTAGCCCATCACGTACCAATAGTTGGCGCTGTGGTCGGCGAGATAGTGCGACTGGAGCCAGTCGTTGTTGAGCGCGGTGGTCGGCTGTCCGGCCGTGGTCGGCACTGTGATGTTCAGCGAGACGTGCTGGTAGTACCAGGCGTGGGAGGTCGACGGGATCGCCTGCGAGCTGGTGCTCCGCGTGTCGAGGTGCCAGGGGAGCAGGTAACCGTCGGGGTTGACGGGGGTGATGGCCTGCGGGGGACTTACGTCGTTGTCCTGGGCGGGATCGACCTGGTAGAAGATCGACTTGCCCTGGACCGTGTTGAACGGCGGATTGGGGTCGGTCTGGACCAGCGCGTTCGGGTCACCGAACCCGGCCACTCCGCCGAGCGTGCCGAAGTAGTGGTCGAACGACCGGTTCTCCTGCATGTGGATGACCACGTGCTTGACGTCTCTGAGCGAGCCTCGGCGCGGTCCCTCGGCGGCGGCGCGGGCGAGTGCCGGCGGCAGCAGGGAAGAGGCGAGCACTCCCCCCGCGCCGGCGGCAGCGGAGCCCAGTAGACGTCGGCGGGTGATCTCGGGCATGGCAAGTTCCCCCTCGTTTGAGCGGTGGCGGATACTCGCGCGATCCCGGTGACCCCCCGGCTACCGGGTCCGGTCGCGAGCTTTGTAGGCGGCGCGATCCTAAGTCGCGCGCGCGGTGGAGCGTGTTACTGGGATGCGGTCACCGTGTTATCGAAACGTGACCGAGTTGTTCGCCTCAGGTGAAAGTCACCTAGCCCCGTATGAGGGGCCTCGCTGCGCTCGGCGTCCGTCGGATGAGGCGCGGCGGGTGGGCGGGGTCCTAATCCGGGGCACGGATGCCGAGCGGGCCGTTGCCGCGACCGCCGTCCTAGCCCGTCCTGACCCGGACCGCTTACCAGTGGACGCCGCGGGTGGCCCGCACGAACGCCCGCTCCTCGGCGCTGGGCTCGTGGTCGGGCTGCTTCTGGTCGCCTTCGGGGATCAGCTGGTAGGCGCGGTTGACGACCAGGTCCTGGGCGCCGGGAGCGATCGCGTAGGTGAGCTGTCCGAGGTTGCCGAGCGTGGTTGCCATCCGCTTGGGGCGCTTGCGGATCGCCTCGGCGATCATGTGGCCGGCATCCTCGGGACTGAGCGTCGGGAAGCGGTCGTAGATCTTGGTCGGCGCGATCATCGGCGTGCGCACGAGCGGCATGTATACGGTCGTGATGTGGACCCCGTCGTTGATGACCTCGGGGCCGATCGATCGGGAGAAGGCATCGAGCGCGGCCTTCGACGCGACATAGGCGCTGAACCGAGGTGTGTTCATCTGCAGCCCGATCGTCGAGATGTTGACGATGTGGCCCGAGCCGCGCTCGCGCATCTTGGGCAGCAGGTCGAGGACCAGCTTGACGGGCGCGAAGTAGTTGAGCTGCATGGTCCGCTGGTAGTCGTGGAAGCGGTCGTAGGCCCGGTCGACCGAGCGGCGGATCGACTTACCGGCGTTGTTGACCAGGATGTCGACCGCCTCGTGCTGCTCGAGCACCTCCGCGCACATGCGGTCGATGTCGTCGGGGTCGCTCAGGTCGCACGTGTGGACATAGGCGGTTCCGGCCAGCGCCTCGATCTGCTGAGCCACCTCCTCGAGCTGGTCCCGGCGCCGCGCCACGAGCAGCATCGTTCCGCCGGCCTCCCCGATCTCGAGCGCCGCCGCCCTGCCGATCCCCGACGACGCGCCGGTGATCATCACCGTGCGACCGGTGACCGCGTCCTTGAGCGAGCGGGCGAGCACGTCGCCGGCGCCCGGGATGCGCTGCCCGAACGCCCTGAGTGTGCGGATGCTGTCGGCGGCGATGTCGAAGGGGTTCGGTGGCGCCATGGGCGAGACGTGACCGTAGCAGTGCCGCGCTGTCCTGGCCGCAGTGCGGTTGGGCCCGTAGATTGGTCCTCGCGGTCACAGATCGACACTCCTCGCGCGAAGAGGGTGCAGTGATTGAGCTCGAGCTCCTCCCCGATTCCGAGTTGCTGGCCCGGACGCCGGGAGATGCGGACGCGTTCGCGGTCTTCTACCGCCGCCACAGCCGGGCGGTGCTCGCGTTCGTGGCGCGCCGAGCCGCTCCACCGGACGTTGGCGATCTGGTGGCGGAGGTCTTTGCCACGGCGCTCGTGCACTGCCGCCGGTACGACCCGGCGCGCGGTGCCGCCGGGGCATGGCTGGCGGGCATCGCGCTGAACAAGCTGGCCGAGACGAGACGGCGCGGCGCGGCCGAGGCACGCATGTGCCGGCGCCTGGGGATCAGGCGCCCCGTGCTCGAGGAGGCGGCTCTCGACGTTGACGTTGGTGGGGAAGAACTTCTGGCCTCGTTGCCCGACGAACAGCGCGTCGCCGTCGAAGCGCGGGTGCTCCACGACAAGGGCTACGAGCAGATCGCATTCGAGCAGGCGGTCTCGCCACAGGTTGTCCGCAAGCGCGTCAGCCGCGGGCTGGGAGCGCTGCGGTCCAGGCTGAAGGAGGAAAAGTGATCGATCAGTTCTTGGATGAGCTCGAGAGCGAGCTCAGGTTGGCCGCTCGCCGCCGCGCGCGGTTGGCGGTGGCGCGGGCGCCGCGGCCACCCGCCGGAACGTTTGCCGGGGTGTGTGGCGTGGCGGCCTGCGTGCTGGTCGCTTTGGTCCTGCTGCAGGCCGGTGTGACGGGGCACGCCCGTGGCGGATCGTCATCTGGCTCAAGCGCGTCGTCGGCTGTGGTGCCGGCCGGTGCGCGCGCGCTGGCTGACGAGCTCGGAGTGTTCAGGCGGCCCCAGACCGCCACGGATCGGATCGACGCGCCGATCCCGCATTTGTTCGTCCTCGAATCGGTGACCCACCCACCCGCGCCGGGTCCGCAGAACCTGACGATCGTCCCGAGCCTCACCCGCATGGTGGCGCGGTTGCCCGGCGGCAGGCGGGTCTACCTGGCCATCGGCCGGGTCGCCGGAATCGACTCCGCCGTGTTTAGTGTCGCTGGAGGTTTCAAAGACCATCTCCGGCCCCCGATCCCTAAGCGAGCGAGTTCGAAACTCAAAGCGCCCGCGCCTCATTACGACGTGGTCTGGCTCGAGGTCCCGTTCGCTCGATCTCGCCTGGTCCCGCTCGAACGCGGTCAGCCGATGCTGGCCAGCCCCGCGCTGACGGCCAGCGCTCTGCTGAAACACGGTCAGACCGCGTCTCCTCCAGAGGGGATCCCGGACGATCCCATGACTATCGCTGGCCAGATCCAGGGGCCGAAGACCTGGCTCGCCATCGTGCCCGATGACGTGGTTCGAGCGCGATGGACGATCCAGTATCCGGGGCGGCGCCACCGGGTCACGGTCACCCTGCCCGTCTCGAACAACGTGGCGTTGCTGCACGTTCCCAACGGGCAGATGGACGAGGTCTGGTCGCTCACCTGGTTGTCTGCGGACGGTCGCGTCCTCAACCGGCTGAGCTATCGCGTCGCGTTCCAGTAGGGCCACGCTCCTCCGATAGTTCCTCCCTGCTCTCGGAGGAGCACCTGTCCGAGCCGTATGCGAACATATGTTCGTCATGATCGCGTGCGTGCTCCTCCCTCGATTCCAGCTTACGGTTGCCGTCGGCGACCGATCCGAGCTGCTGCAGGAGCCGGTGGCACTCGCCCCGGAACCTGGTGGCACGCAGCAGATCGGAGAGGTCTCGCTCCCGGCCGAGGCGTTCGGGGTCCAGCCGGGGATGCGTCTGGGCGAGGCGCTCGCCCGCTGTGCTCGACTCACGCTGGTCCCACCCGATCCGGCGGGCGTGGCCGACTTCTGGGAGCGGCTGCTCGTCCGTCTGGAAGCGATTGGGGCGGCCGTCGAGCCCGAGCGGCCGGGGCTGGTCTGCTTCGACGTCCGCGGGCTGCTCAGACTGCACGGCGGGCTCGAGGGCGTGCTGGCCGCGGCGCGGCGGAGCCTACGGGTGCCGGCTCGCTACGGCGTCGCACCATCGCGGTTCGCCGCGGTGGCGGCGGCGAGCCGGGCGAGGGTGCGCCGGCCGGTGATCGTCTCCGGCGCTCGTCAGCAGGCGGCCGCGTTTCTGGCGCCGCTGCCGGTCGCGCTGCTGCGCGCTCGCCCGGCGCTGGCCGAGCTGCCGGTGGCGCTCGAGCGGCTCGGCATCGGCACCCTGGGTGAGCTGGCGGCGGTGGCGCCGGCCGCGCTGGCCGACCGTTTCGGTACGGCGGGGCTGCACGCCCACGAGCTCGCGTGCGGTGGCGATGGCGCGCTGCGGCCGCGGCCGGCGAGCGAGTTTCTGCGCGAGGCGCTCGAACTGCCCGAGGCGGCGTCGGGGATTCAGCTCGAGCGCGCGCTCGGGTTGCTGATCGATCGCCTGCTGGCTCGGCGCGAGCGGCGGGGACGGACGCTGCGAGCGGTCGTGCTATCCGCGGTGCTCGTGGAGCAGGGAGGGACCTGGCGTGAGCAGGTCGTCTTCCGCGAGGCGCTGGCCGATCCGGTGAGGATGCGCCTCGCACTCGCCCCGCGGCTGGCGCTGATGCCGGCGCCGGCGCAACAGCTGCGCCTGGCGGTGGAGCGCTTCGGGCCACATGCCAGCGATCAGCGGGGCCTGCTGGACGACCCGGTTGCGGCACGCCGAGCGCGCCTGCGCGAGGCCATCCGCCAGGCGCGTGCCGTCGCCGGCCCGGACGCCGCGCTGCGCGTGCTCGAGGTCGATCCCGAATCGCGCTTCCCCGAGCGGCGCGCTGTGCTGACGCCGTTCGAGGGATAACACAGATACTGTGGACGAATTACACAGAACTTGTGTATGTCACCGAAGGGCGTGGCGGAAAAGTACCGCTATGCGTGCAGAATCCGCCACGGTCCTAGCCGAGCGGGTCGAGGGTGCGCAGGTACGCCTGGAACAGCGGGTCGACGATCCGCCAGTCGCCCCTGCCCGCGTGCTCGACGATGCCGGCGCGTTGCAGCAGCTTGAGCACACGGTCGCGGATGGCGGGTGCCAGGCGGCGGGGGACGGGCTCGCCTCTGGCCAGGGCGCGGGCGACCTGGAGCGCGTTCTTGTGAAGCCGTCTGATGTGCTCCACGGTCTGCTCCATGGTCGGCAGGTCACTGTTGAGCGCGGCGTCATAGCCGAGCTGGACGAGGTCGAGATCGATCTCGCGCCGGTCGAGCAGCACCGAGATGAGGTGGGTCTGCTGCGCGATCCGCATGGTGGCGCGCGGATGCTGTGCTCCCAGCTCGACCAGCCGGCCCAGGGCCGCCGGCTGCACCGTGCAGTCATCCGCTGCGAAGCGCTCGAGCAGGCCTCGGGCCCAGTCTTCCCGCGCGATCGGATGGAGCGTGTAGAAGCTGCCGAAGCCGCTGAACGCCCGGTGGGCGGGGGCGAACAGATCGCGCATCACGTGCTCGATGCTGCCGGCGAACAGAAAGCTCACGCTGGGGCTGCGCTGAAACGCGGCGCGCATCCGCTTGGTGACCAGATCGGGATCGCCGTAGGGCCGGCGCTCGCTGGCCAGTTCCTGGAACTCGTCGAAGAACAAAACCAATCTCCGCCCGTCGGCGCGCGCTGCGCGCTCGGGCAGATCGAGTGCCAGGTCGAGCGCGCGGGCGGGATTCTCGGCAGCCCACCCCGGGGTGATCGCCAGCTCGACTCCGTCCCCGAGCTCACCCTTCAGTTTGAGCACGGCGGCCGCCTGCGTCGCGTTCAGCGCGGCCCGACCCAGCTCGCGCGCTCGGCGCACGATCCGCCGGATCGGAGAGCGGTTGGCGATCACCGCCACTGCCAGCGCTTCCGCCAGCTCGGCGGCGTCGGATATCCGGAACAGATCCAGCCGCGCCGTGTAGCACCCGTTGCGCTCGGCGCGGCCGAGCGCCGCCTCGCAGACGCTCGTTTTGCCCGTCCGCCGCGGGCCGGCCATGATCAGGTTCGTCCCGTTGATGAGCGCCGTCGCGACCGATCGGACGTCGTCGCCGCGGCCGATCAGCTGACTGGCCGGGATGGGGACGTCAGTCGGGAACAGGTCGCCGCTGGCTTGCCGCATGGTCCGATCATAGCGACATTACACAGAATTCGTGTAATTATTACACGGATGAGATGAGTGGACCGCGCCGTCTTGCCGTTCCCCGCCGGGTCGCGGTCAGCGCCGGCGAGGACGGCTGCCCGCAGGAAGTCGATGGTCGCGAGGTCGAAGCGGTGCGGGAATCCTGGTTGGTTGAGGACCGCTGGTGGACCGAGCGACCACTGCGCCGGCATTACTGGGAACTCGTCACCACGTGCGGGCGCGATGAGATCGTCTTCCAGGACCTGGAGCACGGGAGATGGTGGCGGCAACGCTGAGCCCGACGGCGTGGCTCAGTGGTCCGGGTCGGCGCGGCCCAGCGGTCCCGGGGTCGGCGCGGCCCAGTGGTCCCGGGTCGGCGGGGCCGCGGCCGGCCCCTCCCTAAACTGCACGACCTCATGGCTGACCAGCGCTCAACCCCCCTCGAGCCCGGGCCGACTGCCGTCGGCACCTGGAGCGGCGGACGCTTCATGCGCTTCGGTGAGCCGCTCGACGACGAGCGTTTCATCGCCATGGTTACGCCCGATGAGTCGATCCGAACCGTGATGACCGCCGACGTGTACGGCACCGGCGATGCCGACCGGATGCTCGGGCGCGCGATCGCCGGACGGGCCCGCGAGGACATGTGCATCGTCGGCGCGGTCGGGCACGACTTCTACTCCGGCGAGCGCGACGGGGCCAAGGGCTTTCCGCGCTTCACCGACCGTCGGCTGCGCGACGCCTCGGGCTACGGCGACTATCTGCGGATGGCCACCGAGCGCAGCCTTGAGCGCTGCGGGATCGACAGCTTCGACCTGCTGCTCCTGCACAACCCGGACCGCACCGGCTATACGGACGAGCAGGTGTGGGAGGGCATGGCGGCGCTGCGCGAGGCCGGGCTGACGCGGCTGATCGGCGTGGCGCCGGGTCCGGCCAACGGCTTCACGCTCGACCTGATCGACTGCTTGGAGCGCTTCGGGGCGCTGCTCGACTGGGCGATGATCATCCTCAACCCGCTCGAGCCGTGGCCGGGTGAGCTATGCCTCGACGCCGCGGCCACGGCCGATGTGAAGGTGATCACCCGCGTCGTCGACTACGGCGGCCTGTTCTTCGACGACGTGCTTCCCGGACAGGAGCTCGCGCCCCAGGATCACCGGAGCTTCCGGCCGGCGGGCTGGATCGAGCAGGGCCGCGTGCGGCTCGATCAGATGCGCCCGATCGCGGAGCGGACCGGGTTGACCACGATCCAGCTGGCCTGTCAATGGAACCTGGCCCACGAGGCAGTCGCCTGCGTGGTGCCGACGCTCATCCAGGAGATGGGCGCCGCCGCTCGAGGAGTTGAGGAGAAGCGCGCCGAGCTCGCCGCCCTCCCGGCTGAGCTGCGCCTGAGCGACGAGGACGTCGCGGCGATCCGCGCGATCGGCGACAACACCGGCTGCATGGCGCTCAAGGGAGCCAATCCCGAGCACTCGGGCGAGGAGCGGCCCGACCGCTGGGACCTCAACGAGCACCTGGCCGAGGTGGCCGAACGCTGGGGGATCGCTCCCGACCGCGACCTGACCAAGGTGCCGGCGCACGCGTAGCGCCGAGACGATGGCAACGAGCTTTCGACTTACCGGCGGGTGTAATTGCGGCGCGGTCCGCTTCGAGGTCACCGCCCCGCCCGTCTCGGCGCAGTACTGCCACTGCACGCGCTGCCAGCGCCGCACCGGCACCGCCGCCTCAGCCAGCGCGCGGGTCGAGCCGGGCACCTTTCACGTCCTGGTCGGCGAGGAGCGCCTCAAGGCTTGGAAGCCCGACGGCGGGGCCGAGAAGTGGTTCTGCGGCGATTGCGGCTCGGCGCTGTTCAGCCGCGATCCAGAGGATGCGAGCCGGGTCGGCGTGCGGTTGGGAGCGTTCGACGAGGACCCCGGCATCCGTCCCGCCGCCCACCAGTTCGTCGCCTACGCCGCGCCCTGGGAGCCGATCCCGGACGATGGCCTCCCGCGCTACCCCGAGGCGCGGGTAGCGGACTGACCCGGGTTGCGGACTGACCCGGGTTGCGGACTGACCCGGGTTGCGGACTGACCCGGGTTGCGGACTGACCCCGGTCTAGCCCTCGTCCGAGGCGGCGGCGAGCCTCGGCGCGCATCCATTCGCACTTGGCCGATAGATCCTCGACACCCATGGCCGCGGCCGTGTTCAGCCACATTCCGCCACGGAAGAACTCGTCGATCTGTTCCGGCTCGGCTCCTGAGAGCTGCTCGACGTGCGCAACCAGGCGCGCGTACCAGGACCGCACCCGGTCGCGAATCTCTTCGTCGTCGCACGCCGCGTAGGCCTGCAGCTGGAGCATCAGATAGTCGCGGTGGTTGGCGAGCATCTCGACATAGGCGTAACCCATCGCGGCCAGCACGTCGGTGCCCGGCGGGGCCGTCGCCGGGTCGAACTCGTCGGCGGCTTTGGTAAAGGCCTCCGCGACGCGCTCGAAGCCGCGCTCGACGGCAGCGAGGAACAGCTCACGCTTGCTGCCGAACAGGCTGAACACGTAGGGCTGCGCAACGCCCACCTGCCGAGCGATCCGGTCGACCGGGGTGCCGTACAGCCCGCCGTGCGCGAATTCGTGGACGGCCGCCTCGATCAGCGCGTCCCGGCGCTCTGACGCCGGGACGCGCTGACGGGGAGACTTGTCTTCTGTGCTGGAGGTCGTGGCCATGACGATCTGCTCGATGCTACGACAGCCCTAGGCGGTGAGCGTGGCCGGAACGGTCGCGGGACCGGCCTCGGCCGCGGCGTTCGCGGCGGCTGAGGCGCGAGTGCTGAACGGCAGGGCGGCCGCGATCAGCGCGCCGACGGCGAGCACGGCGGCGCCGACCCAGAGCGCCGGCACCAGACCGTTGATGTAGGCCTGCGGCGTGACGTAGCTGCCGTGGCTGGTGAACACGGTGCCGAGGATGGCGATGCCCAGCACGCCACCCAGCTCGCGCAGCGCGTTGGTGGCGCCGGACGCCTGGCCGGTCTGCGAGGTGCGCACCGAGGACAGGACCGCGTTGGCCGACGGCGCGAACACGAGCGCCATCCCGCTCCCGGCGAGCACGAACGGGATCACCATGCTGATGTAGCTCTCGTCCACGCTGGCTGACATCGCCAGCAGGCCCAGCGCGACCGCCTGGAGTCCCAGGCCGGCGACCATGAAGAGCCGGCTTCCGTACCGCTCCGACATGAAGCCCGCCAGCGGCGCGACCACCATGATCGCTCCGGTCCAGACCAGCAGCTTGACGCCGGCTTCGAGCGGGGTGTTGTGCAGGACGTTCTGGAGGAACTGGCTCAGGAAGAAGATCGAGCCGAACATCCCGAAGTACATCGCGATCGAGACCGCGTTGGTCACCGCGAAGCCGCGGTTGGCAAAGAAGCCCATCGGCAGCATCGGCTCGGGCGTGCGCAGCTCCTGGGCGACGAACGCGACCAGCAGCGCGGCGCCGGCGGCCAGACTGATGAGGATCTGGGCGCTCGACCAGCCGAGCGACTGGGACTCGACGAGGCCGTAGACGATCCCGAACAGGCCGGCCGAGGCCAGCGCCAGCCCGCGCAGGTCGAGGTGCTTGACCTCTCCGCGGCTCTCGACCAGGCGCCGCGATGCCAGCGGGACGAGGGCGATGCCGATGGGGACGTTGACCCAGAAGATCCAGTGCCACGAGGCGAACTGGGTGAGCGCGCCGCCGACCAGCGGGCCGAGCGCCACGCCGATGCCGCTGATTCCGGACCACACGCCCAGCGCCAGACCGCGCTGCGAGGGCGGGAAGGCCTCGGCCAGCAGAGTCAGGGTCAGCGGGGTCACGACGGCGGCGCCTACGCCCTGGAAGGCGCGAGCGGCGATCAGCAGGCCGATATTCGGGGCCAGTGCGGCGGCGGCCGAGCCGGCGGTAAACAACGAGATCCCCGCGATGAACATCCGCTTTCGACCGAGCCGATCGCCCAGCGCCGCCCCGGTCAGCAGCAGCACGGCGTAGGCCAGGATGTACGCGTTGACCGTCCATTCGAGCGTCTGGATCGAGGCGCCGAGGTCGCGATGGATGCTCGGCAGGGCGACGTTCACGACGAGGTTGTCGAGGACCATCATGAACAGCCCGACCGAGACGATCACGAGCGTCCAGATCCGCTGGGATGTGCCTGGGGTGGTGGGGGTTGACATCGCGTGATCCCTTCTTAGTGAGTGCTAACTAGTCAGATAAATTAGCAGCCACTAATAATTTGTCAAGAGAGTCGGCGCGAAAGTTTCTTTGGCGGCGTAGGTCATAAGTGGGGGCTCGAGGACCCGCCGTCGCCGAGTCCGGCGGCAGGACCCACATATGTGGCTAAATCGGGATTCGCCGCCGGGGGCGGGGCGAGCCCGGAGTTATGACCCAGGGGCGGCCGTCCGGGGTGGAGGTGCGGCTACAGCGCGATGCGCCGGCTAGAGCGCGATGCGCCGGCTAGAGCGCGATGCGCCGGCCGGAGCGCTCGGGCCTCGGCAGCCCGGCGTGCGCCTCGGCCAGCGCGGCGACCCGTCCGCGCACGCCGTCGCCCACCGGCGCGGCCCGGCCGGCGCTCGCGTCGACGTGCACGAGCATGTGCTCGCCCATCGCGACCGGCTCCTCCTCGCCCACCCGGACCAGCGTGTGGAAGAGGTGCAGGCGCTTCTCATCCCAGCCGAGCACCTGCGTGACCGCCTGCACGCGATCGCCGGCGTAGAGCTGCCCGAGGTGGGAGATGTGCGTCTCGACCGTGTAGTAGCTGCTGCCCGAGCCGACGTATGCGGCATCGACCCCGACGTAGCGGAGCAATGCGTCGGTCGCGTCGGCGAAGAGCTCCAGGTAGCGGCTCTCGGTGACATGGCCGTTGTAGTCGATCCAAGCGGGCGGGACCTCGCGCACGTACACCGCCAGCGGCGCCGGCGGTCCTCCGTCGGCCGACCCATCGCCGGGCCCGGGTGTCCCACCGGCGCCCGGAACAACGTCGAGCAACCCGCGCTCCCACGCCGCAAGCGTCGCGCCGGCGCCGGCGTCGTGCGCGCGCAGCGCCTGGAGCAGCGCGACCAGGCAGTCGTCGCGGTGCCGCTCGAGCTCCGCGACCGAACGGCCGCGCGCCTGCGTATCGGACTGGCCGACGATCTTCGCGATCAGTTCGGGGGTGAGCGACGGGACGTCGACGAGCCTGGTCCAGGGCAGCGCCAGCGTCGGACCGAACTGCTCCATGAAGTGGGCCATGCCCGCCTCGCCGCCGCCCAGCCGGTAGGTGAGGAACGTGCCCATGATCGCCCAGCGCAGGCCGGCGCCGTAGCTGATCGCGTCATCGATCTCCTCGACGGTCGCGTCGTCGTCGTTGACCAGCCACAGTGCCTCGCGCCACAGCGCCTCGAGCAGCCGGTCGGCCAGGAACCCGTCGATCTCGCGGCGCAGCACGAGCGGATGCATGCCCAGAGCGCGGTAGATCTCGGCCGCCCGCTCGACGGTCGACGGCGTTGTCAGATCGCCGCCACAGCACTCGACCAGCGGCAGCAGGTAAACGGGGTTGAAGGGATGCCCGACCGCGAAGCGCTCCGGGTGCTCCATCTCGGCCTGGAGTAGTGAGGGGCGAAGCCCGGAGGTCGAGGAGCAGAACACCACCTCGGGGCCGGCCGCGGCGCTGGCCGCCGAGAGCAGGCGCTGCTTGAGCTCGACGCGCTCGGGCGCCGACTCCTGGACGAACTGCACGCCGGTCGCGGCCTCCTCGGGCGAGTCAACGAACGTCACGCTGCCCTCAGCCGGGAGCGGCAGGATCGTGAGCTTGGCGTACGCGCGGCGCGCGCCTGCGATCACCGCGACGATCTTCCGCGCGGCGTCCGGGTCCGGGTCGTAGACCCGAACGTCGACCCCGTTCAGCGCGAAGCGCGCGGCCCAGCCCCCGCCGATCACGCCGCCCCCGAGCAGGCCGATCGCTGCCGGCTTCTCAGACACGGATGCGCAACGAGAGCCTCTCGCGCACGTCGTCGGGTCCCAGCACGCGTACGTTCATCGCCTCGAGCAGCGCCACCGCCCGCTCCACGAGCTCGGCGTTGGTGGCCAGCCGTCCGCGCGACAGGTAGAGGTTGTCTTCGAGTCCCACGCGCACGTTCGCTCCCACCGAGGGCGCCAACGCCGCGTAGGGCAGCTGCAAACGGCCGATCGCGAAGGCCGAGTACACCGCGCCGGCGGGCAGGCGCGCCACCATCGCGAGCAGTGTTCCCAGATCGGCCGGCGCCCCGTACGGAATTCCCATGCACAACTGGATCAGGGCGGGCTGGTCGATCAGGCCCTCCTCGATCAGCTCGTGCACCATCACCAGGTGCCCGGTGTCGAACACCTCGAGCTCGGGCCGGACCCCGAGCTCCTTCACCCGGCGGGCCATGGCCCGGAGCATCCCGGGCGTGTTGGCCATGATGTAGTCGCCGCCGGCGGCGAAGTTCATCGTGCCGCAGTCGAGCGTGCAGATCTCGGGGAGCAGCTCCGCCACGTGGGCAAGCCGTTCGCTCGCGCCGGCCATGTCGGTCCCGTCCGGGTTGACCGGAAGGGGCGCCTCGTCGCCGCCGAGCACGAGATCGCCGCCCATCCCGGCGGTGAGGTTCAACACCGGATCGACGTCCCGATGGGCGCGGATCCGCTCCACCACCGAGCGGAACAGGTCCGGATCGCGCGCACCGCGTCCGGTCCTGGGATCGCGCACGTGGATGTGAACGACGGCGGCTCCGGCGCGGGCGGCCTCGAGGGCGGAGTTCGCGATCTGCTCCGGCGTCACGGGCACGTGCTCGCTGCGAGCGACGGTGTCGCCGGCGCCGGTCACGGCACAGGTGATGAACGCCTCGGTGATCATCGCGGTCCGTCGGCGATTATCGCGGCCTGGCCGCCCGGCCGCCCGCTCGCCGGCACCGTGGCGTGATCGCGACCGGGGGCAGGACGGGCCCTCGCGGCGGTCGCGGCGACGGCCCGCTCGGCATCCGTGCCTCGCCTTACGGGCCTGCCGCGCCACATCCGACGGATGCCGAGCGAAGCGAGGCCCATTAACACAGGAGCTAGACCCGTCGGCCGAGGTAGCTCCACAGCGCCGCCCGTTGATTCTCGGCCCATACGGTCGCGCGCTTTCGCAGGGCCTCCTCGTCCGAGGACCACCGCTGCGCTCCGCCGAACGCACCGACGAGCAGCTGCTGGTGGGCCGCCTTCTCGAGCAGCACGGCCCGGATGACCGCATCGCGAACGTCGCGCCCCGCGGTGACGATGCCGTGGTTGACGAGAAACAGCGCGTGCCTTGGGCCGAGCGAGGTTGCGACGTCGGTGCCGAGCGCCGTGGTGACGATCAGCTCGGCGGTCTTGGCGAAGCGGGGCACATCGGGTGGGACAAACATCGTCCCCGCGTGCGACACGGCTTGCAGCGGCTGGCCACTCGCGGCAATCGCGATCGAGTGCGGCGGGTGAGAGTGGACAGCGCTGCCGACGTCGGGGCGGGCGCGCATCACCTCGGTGTGGATCGGCCACTCCACGTGGCGCGGGTGCTCGCCGATCAGGACCTGGCCATCGAACCCGACGAGGATCACGTGCTCGGCGGTGATCTCCTCGAAGCCGAACGTCGACGCCTTCATCCAGACGCCGCGGCCGCCCGGGTCGCGAACCGAGACGTGGCCCCAGATGAAGTCGTCGTGCCCGTTGGCGCCGAGGATGCGGCAGCCAAGCGCGACCTGCTCGCGGAGCGCCTGCTCGGTCGTGGGTGCTACCTCGCTCATGGGTGCCTCCTCGGTCAGGGGTGACGCGGCTCAGTACGTCGGATCCACGCCGACCTCTATCACCTGGAGGCAGGGGCGCGGGCGCTGGCGCGGGTTCCGGATCAGCCAGAGCGCGCCGAGCGCGCCCGGCACGATCGCGACGAGGTAGGCGGCACTCGGGCCGGCGGCCTGGTCCAGCACGCCGGCCAGCAGCGGCGCGAGCACCAGGCCGGTCGCCCAGGTCCCGTTCAGCAGCCCGATCACGAGCCCGGCGCCCAGGCCGGCTGTGGCGGCCGACTCGGTCGCGAGCGGATAGGACACGGTGCTCACGACCGCGCGGGGGACGGTCGTGAGGAGCAGCATCCCGATCACTGCGCCCGCGCCGGTTTCGAACGTGCCGGGCAAGAGCGACAGGGCGAGTCCCAGGCCGGCGAAGGTCGCGGCACGAACCGTGGTGGCGCGGTGACCAAGCCTGACCACGAGCGCGCTGACCAGGATGTAGGCGCCAGCGGCGGACGAGAACGCGAGACCGGTGGCGCTGGCCGAGAAGCCGGCCCGGTGCAGCTCGAGGGGCACCAGCAGCTGGGTGACACCACCGACCGCGCCGCCGATCGCGAGCACTGCCGCGGCGGTGAGCACGCCGGGATGATCATTGACGAGGCGGGCGAAGTCGCGTGGCTTCATGCTCGGGTGGTTTTGGTATGTCCGGCGCGAGGATGGCGCAGGCTGCGCGGCCAGGGCGAAGGCCAGCGCAATGCCGACAGCGGCCACGATCAGAAACGGCGCCGCGAGGCCGACCTGGTCGGCCAACAGTCCGCCGATCGCTGGGCCGGCGACCATGCCGACCGCCGCGCTCGTAGCCACGGCCCCGAGTTGTGGCGAGTCGGCCTGCACCTGCGAGGCCGCGAGCCAGGCTACGCCGGTCGTCCACAGGATCCCGTAGGCCACACCGAAGGCGAGTCGCCCCGCGATCAGGACGGAGTAGTCGGGTGCCGCCTGGGCCATCGCCGCGACGGCCATCAGCACGGTCGCGGCGATCGTCACCCGGCGGGCGCCGAGCCGGTCCGCGAATGCGCCGGCGGGCATCGAGACGGCCAGCGTCGCCAGGCCGGGCGCGGCAAGCAGCAGAGCGTCGGATGCCGGGGACAGGCCATAGGCATGGTTCAGGCGCGGCAGCAGCGGCACGATCGCGTTCTGCGTGGCGGCGGCCACGAAGAACAGGGCATGGAGGAGCGGCGTGAGCCTCACGCGTGGTGGGCGGTGACGGGGCATTGGAGCCCAGGATAAGATTGTGCGGCTCGTTCGAAAAGTGAAGGTTTGAGCGTGGAACGATCAATTAGATCGATCGAATCTCGGGTCGAGGTACGTGGCCTGCGAGCCCTGGTGACGGTGGCGGACTCGGGCTCGTTCCGGGCCGCAGCGTCGGAGCTCGGCTACACCCAGTCGGCGATCTCCCATCAGGTGGCCGAGCTTGAACGGGCGCTCGGGGCGCCCCTGTTCACGCGTCCCGGCGGGCGCGGTGCGGTGTCGTTGACGCGGGCGGGGGAGGCGGCGTACCTGCACGCCCGGCGCGCGTTCACCGAGCTACACGCCTTGGACGCCAGCGTCCGGGCAACGCTCCGAGGCGAGCGCACCGTGGTGCGGGTCGGCGTCTTCCAGACCGCGGCCGCCGAGCTCCTCCCCGCCGCTCTGACGGTCCTGCGCGAGGAATGGCCCGGGGTGGAGGTCGTACTGTCGGACACCGTGGATGACCCGCGGCTGATTGAGTGGCTGGCGCAGGGTCGCCTCGATCTTGCGGTGACGTTGAACCAGCAGCCGGACGACCGGGTCGAGGTGATCCCGCTGTATGACGATCCGTGGGTGATCCTCACCCGGCGCGACAGCACGATCGCCTCCGCTGAGCGCCCGAGCTTCGATCTGCTCGACGGGGCCGACGTGGTTGCGTGGACGTCGCGCTGGGAGATCCAGGACGAGCTCGAGGGGGCCTGGCGCCGGCACGGCATCGAGCCCCGTGTCGTCTATCGCACCGACGACAACCTGGCGTTGCAGCGACTTGTCGCGGCGGGGTTGGGGCACGCCTGCGTCGGGCGGCTGGCAGCCGAGCGCGCCGTCGATCCGTCGCTCACATGGCTGGCGCCGCCGGACATATTGACCCAGCGCACGGTCGCGCTGTGTCACCCGCGCCGGCGGGATCTAGCCGACGCGGCGCGGGCGTTGAGCGCGGCGCTGCGGGCACAGTTCGGGCGATGATCGCGTCTATGCGGCCTCGCGGAGCGCGCGGCGCTCGAGGGCCAGCGCCGGCCGGTCGGTGATCACGCCCTCAACCGCTGGATGGCCGAGGTAGCGATCGAGCGCCCGCGGAGTGTTGACGGTCCAGACCACGCAACGCACGCCGGCCGCGGCCGCCTTCTCGAGCGCGGTGGCGTCGGCCAGCCGGCGATGCAGCCCCAGGGTGTCGGCCTTCGTGGCCGGGAGGCGGGTCGCGAGCGCGCGGCGAAGCCCGGTCGCGATGAGCAGCCCAGCTTTGAGTTCAGGCGCGAGGGTCTTGGCCTCGAGCACGACGTCGTCGAGGAAGGAGCTGAGCACGCAGCGTTCGAAGTCGTGGCGCCGCAGCAGGGCGATCGTGTCCTCGACGTAGCCCAGCTCCTTGACCTCGAGGTTCAGCGCGATGCGGCCCTTGGTCAGCGCCAGTACTTCGTCCAGGAGCGGCGGGCGCGAGCGCGTGCCCTTGATCCTCAGCGCTTCGTAGCGCATCGAGCTGGTTGGAACCGTCTTGACGCGCGCGTTGTGGAACACGATCAGGTGGCCGTCGCGCGTGCGGCGTACGTCGAGCTCGATCATGTCGGCACCGAGCGCGATCGCTGCCTCGAACGCCTCGAGCGTGTTCTCGGCCGGGGCGCCGGGCGCCGCCGGGCCCCACGCACCGCGATGGGCGATGACCATCGTCACGTCATGCAAACTATTCCGTTGGATGCGGATCGAAGCCGGTGGCGTGGGCATTCAGTACGAGGTCATGGGCGAGGGTCGGCCTGTCGTGCTCCTCCATGGCTTTCCCGACTCCGGTCGACTGTGGCGCCACCAGGTGCCGGCGCTGGCGCAGGCGGGGTTCCGAGTGATCGTGCCCGATATGCGCGGGTACGGCGGTTCGGATAAGCCGCCCGCCGTCGACGCTTACGGTATCCAGGCGCTGGCCGGAGACGTGCTCGCGGTCATGGGTGATGCCGGGGTGGAGCGGGCGCACATCGTCGGGCATGACTGGGGTGCGGCGGTGTCGTGGGGACTGGCGGGGCTGGCGAGTGACCGCGTCGACCATCTGGTCGTGCTGTCGGTCGGGCACCCGGCGACCTTCCGTGCCGGGCCCGGGTTCGAGCAGCACGAGAAGTCCTGGTACATGCTGCTGTTCCAGTTTGCCGGTGTCGCCGAGGAGTGGCTGTCGGGGAGTGATTGGGCGAATTTCCGGGCCTGGAGCCGTCACCCGGATGCGGACGCGGTGATCGCCGAGCTCGCGGCGAATGAATCGTTGACGCCGGCGCTGAACTACTACCGGGCGAACGTCCCCCCCAAGGTCTGGCTCTCGCCTGGGCGACCGCTGCCGCCGATCCGCGTCCCGACCATGGGCGTGTGGAGCTCCGGAGACGTCGCGCTCACCGAGCGTCAGATGGTCGACTCGGCCCAGAGTGTCGTGGGACCGTGGCGCTACGAGCGGCTCGACGGTGCCGGGCACTGGATGCAGCTCGAAGCGCCCGATGAGGTGACTCGCTTGCTGATCGACTTCCTCCCGGCTTAGCCTGGGCGCTTCGCTGCTCCGGCCCGCGTCCGATGCCTATGCGAACATGCGTTCGCATGGGACCACAACCGTACGTCGAGCTCCACTGCCACTCGGCGTTCTCGTTCTTGGACGGAGCGTCGCTTCCGGACGAGTTGGTTCCCGCGGGGCTGGAGCTGGGATACGAAACGCTGGCGCTGACTGACCACAACACGGTCTCGGGCTCGATGGAGTTCGCCGTCTCCGCTCGCGCGCTGGGGTTGCGCCCGATCCACGGCGCCGAGATCGACCTCGACGATGGGCGCCACCTGACGCTGCTCGTAGAGGATGCGAGCGGCTGGTCGAACCTGTGCCGCGTTTTGACCCGCGCGCACGCGCACACGAGAGAAAAACCAGGTCCTCCCTCCCAGGCGTTCGTCGAGCTGAGCGATGTTCTTGATCACGCCGAGGGGCTGGTCTGCCTGAGCGGTTGTGCGCTGCGCGGGGTGCACGACGAGTTCTCGCTCCGGCGACTGCTCGAGGCGTTCGGATCGGATCACCTGCGGATCGAGCTACAGCGGCCGTTACTGCGCGACGATCGGGCGCGCAACCGCCGGCTCGGGCGGGTCGCCGATCGTCTGGGCGTGCCGTGCGTGGCGACCGGGAACGTGCACGCACACGCGCGCATCCGGGCTCCCCTCCAGGACGCCTTCGTCGCAGTGCGCCTGCACACCACGCTCGATGCATCCGAGCCCCAGCGGCGAGGCAACTTCAGCCATGTGCTCGCCTCGCCGGCGACGATGGCGGCCCGCTTTTCCGAGCACCCACAGGCGGTGGCGGAGACCGTGCGGCTGGCCGAGCGGCTGCGGTTCGATCTGAGCAGCGACCTGGGATACCGCTATCCGGGCGCGGAGGATGCGGAAGCGATGCGCAAGCTGACCGAGCTGTGTCAGGCGCGGCGTGACGATCGCTACCGGGACGAACCGGCGGGCGTACAGAGTGCAGCGGCGGGTCGGCTGGAGCAGGAGTTTCGAATCATCGAGCGGCTTGGGCTGCCCGGCTTCTTCCTGCTCCACCACGACATGCTGGAGCTGGCGCGCGAGGTGGCGGTCGAGGTGCGCGGGCCGGACAGCGTCAGGAAGCTGCTGCCGCCCGGCCGGGGCCGGGGCTCGAGCGTCTCGTCGATCGTCTGCTACCTGACCGGCCTCTCGCACGTCGACCCGATCGCCAACGATCTGCTGATCGGGCGCTTCCTGAACGACGAGCTGACCTCACTGCCCGACATCGACCTCGACTTCCCGCGTGACATCAGGGAAAAGCTGATCCCGCGGGTGCACGAGCGCTACGGCCACGATCGCTCGGCGCTCGTGGCAGCGTTCCCGACCTACCGCGCGCGGGGGGCGATCCGTGAGCTGGGCAAGGCGCTGGGGCTGCCACCGGGGGAGATCGAGCGGGTGGCGCGGGGCAGCGAGGGCTGGGACGCGCGCGAGGTGGGCAAGGACATCGCCTCGGCGTTCGGAGTGACACCGGATCCAGATCGAGGCGGCGCGCCGGATCCAGATCGAGGCGGCGGTCGTCGCGGATCCACGGGACGCTGGGCTTGGCTGGCGCGGCTGGCGGCGCAGGCCCACGGCCTGCCGCGGCATCTCAGCCAGCACTCGGGCGGGATGATCGTCTCCACTCGCTCCCTGATCGACTGCTGCCCGATCGTGCCGGCGGCGATGGAGGGCCGCCAGATCGTGCAATGGGACAAGGACTCCTGCTCGGATGCGGGCTTCCTGAAGATCGACCTGCTGGGGCTGGGCATGCTGTCTGCGGTCGAGCGCGCGGTCGAGCTCATAGATCGCACGCGCGGCGAGCAGATCGATCTGAGCCGGATCCCCTACGACGATCCGGCCACCTATGAGTCCATTCAGCGCGCCGAGACGACCGGGGTCTTCCAGATCGAGAGCCGGGCACAGATGCAGTCGCTGTACCGCACCCGGCCGGAGAACCTGAAGGACATCACCATCCAGGTCGCAATCGTCCGGCCGGGGCCGATCCAGGGGGGCGCGGTCAATCCGTACATCGAGCGCCGGCAGCGACTGCGCGTCGATCCCGAGTACCAGGTCCCCTACGAGCACCCATCGCTCGAGCCTGCGCTGCGCGAGACGCTCGGCGCGATCATCTTCCAGGACCAAGTGATCGAAGTGGCGATCGCCTTTGCCGGCTTCTCCCCCGGCGAGGCAGAGGGGCTCCGGCGAGCGATGAGCCGCAAGCGATCAGACGCCGCGGTCGAGGCCTACCACAAGCGGTTCGTCGCCGGGGCGATCCGCCGGCACGGCGTGGACGAGGAGAAGGCGGAGCGGGTGTTCGCGATGGTCCGGGGTTTCTCGGGGTTCGGCTTCCCAAAGGCCCATGGCGCGGCCTTCGGTCTGCTCGCCTATCAGTCGACGTGGTTGCGCGTCCACTACAACCCGGAGTTCTTGTGCTCGCTGCTGAACGAGCAGCCGATGGGGTTCTATCCGCCCGACGCGCTCGTCCACGAGGCCCAGCGACGGGGGATCGAAGTGCTCCCGCCGGACGTCAACGAGAGCGATGCCGACTGCGGGATCGAGCGCGAGGGAGAGGAGCTTCGCGTCCGGATCGGCCTGGGCTACGTCCGGGGCGTCGCCGAACAGGAGGTCAAGGAGCTGGTCGCGACGCGCCAGGCGGGAGGCCGGTTCAGGAGCCTGGCCGATCTGGCCTCGCGAGCGGGCTCGAGCGCGGGCTCGCTGGAGCTGCTGGCCTGGTCGGGGGCGTGCGATTCGCTCGTGGAGGACGTAGGGACCTGGGATGGTCGGCGGCGCCTGGCGGCGGCGCCTGGGGGCTCGGCACGGCGGATCGCGCTGTGGCAGCTGGGGGTGGCGACGCCTGGTCGCAAGGTGCCCGGCGGGATGCAACTGGCCCTACCCCTCGATCTGCCTGCGCCGCCCGAGCTGCGGTCGCTGTCCAGGTGGGAGTCGATGCTCGCCGACTACAGCACCACGGGGATGACCGTGCAATCGCACCCGATGGCGCTGATGCGCGGCCGACTGCCCGACGGGCTGGTGAGAAGCCAGGACCTTGCGACCCTGCGCCATGGCACCCGGGTGCGGGTGGGGGGGCTGGTGGTGGCAAGGCAGCGCCCCGGCACGGCCAACGGCATCGTGTTCGTGCTGCTCGAGGACGAGCACGGGACGATCAATCTGATCGTCCCGGCCGAGGTCTACGAACGGCATCGCCTGACGGTGAGGACCGAGCCCCTGATCTTGGCTGCGGGCAAGCTGGAGCGGCTGCCGGCGGCCGGTGGCGCGATCAACATCCTGGTCGATCGGGTCGAGCCGATCGATGCGCCGGATCACATCACCGCCGAGATCAAAGACTTCTCGATGCTCGACGAGCAGGTGCGCCGCGGGCTGGCCGCGGAGAGGGCACAGCGCGACCCGACCTCGCGGGAGACCGAGGCCGAGGACTTCCGCGCGGTGGCTCCTCCCATCATGAGCTTCGCATCGGGGCGGCGGCGATGAGTGCCTGCGCGATGGCACGAATGAGCCGTCCGCCGGGAGAGCGCGGTAAGGTCCCGCTCCGTGCTCGCCGTCCTACTGTTTGCCGCGTTCTGGGTCGTGCTGGGCCTGGGTGTGCTCGCTCTGGCCTTCCGCCGAGGTCCCAGTGCCACGGCCACGGTCCGTTCCCGCCGGCGCTCATACGGGGCCCGCCGGGCCGGGGCGTCGGTGCTCGCGCTCACCTTCATCGGCTTTGCCATCGTGCTCCCCGTCGTGTTCCTGGTCGGCAACCACAACCGGGCCAACGCCCAGGTGGGCGGGATCAAGCTGAACGCAGCCGAGCAGAACGGACGGGAGATCTTCGGCCAGAAGTGCGGCCTGTGCCACACGCTGGCCGCGGCCAACGCCGTGGGCAAGGTGGGACCGAACCTCGATGTCCTTCAGCCAACTGAACAGCTGGTGCTCCACACCATCCAGAACGGGTGTCTCCAGGACCCACCGCCAGGTAGCCAGGAGGCGTGCCTGGGCTACGGGACGATGCCTGCGGATGTGGTGCAGGGCGTCGACGCGGCCGACGTGGCGCAGTTCGTAGCCAAGGTTGCGGGCAAGGAGTAGCGCTGGCCGATTAGCCCGCATCGTGCGGGAAACCGTCGGTGAGGCGAACACGCCTCCGTCCGCAGCCATCGTTAGGATGGCGCCCGCAAAGCTGAAATCCCGCGCCGCCCGAAACAAGCCGGGCGGCGGGAGCGGGGGACCCAAGTTGTTGGGGCGAATCGCTTTTCGCGTAGCGCCGCTCTTTCGGTGCGAGCCCGTCAGCTAACCCCGTAAGCCAAAGAAAGAGGTTGGTAGATGGCCCAGGGAGGAGTCTCTGCGCGCGCTGCGCGCCGTTCTGTGGCACCGTGGTGGGAGGAGCTCGACAGCGAGGCGTTCCGGGAGTTTCCGGCGGCTCGGCGACCGCGGATCACCAAGCCGGCCGCGCCGGATGACCGTCCCGTGGCTGCCCGTCCGGTAGCTGCTCGCCCGGTTGCCGCTCGCCCGGTTGCTGCCCGCCCGGCGGCTGCCCATCCTGCGGCTGCTCGTCAGGTGGCTGGCCGTCCGGTTTCGCCTGCTGCGCCGCCGCGCGCGAAGGTCCGTGCCGGCGGCGACGCCCACGGCGCCGGGATCGACGGCCGTAGGACGGTCACGATCCGCGGCCGTGGTGCGGAGCGCAACCTGCCCGTGACCCGGCCGACGCTGCGACGCCACGAGCGGCCGGGCTTCCGGCCGGACCGGACCGCTCTATGGGCGGTGCTGCTTGGCATGGTGCTGATCCTGGTGGCGGCCGCGAGCGCGCACGGCGCGGTCCTGTCTCAGCTCGCGCACTAACGCCGATCGCTTCGCTGGTGCACTGACCGACTCCCGCGGGGTGCGGCGGGGCGGCTTACGCAGCTTGCGGCTGGCGCTGATCGGGCGTTTAAGCCGCCACGTATAAGAGGAGTAGGCGAGTCTGCCGGTGGCGGACAACGCGGCGGGCGCGACGGGTTCGATCGCGCCGAAAAGTGTGTCTATGCCTCTTGTGCGCCTGCGGCCGCCGAATTACACTTATCAAGCGTAAGCAGGTCTCGAAAGTGAAGGGCAAGGCCCCCGCTTAGCCCCTGGACCTACTGGTGGTCAACTATGAAGACTTCAATGAGCAGATTTCAGATCCATGACGACTTGACCGCTCCCGAGGGGTCGGTGCCCGTACTGCGCGGCGCACTGGCCACCGGCGGTCAGCTGCCGAATTTCCTCGGTGTCCTGGCGGGCTCGCCGGCGGCTCTGCGGGCGTACGCCCGCTTCCGCTCCGAGCTGCGCCACGGCAAGCTGACGCTGGCGACGCTCGAGCGGATTGCGCTGGCGGTCGCCGAGTACTACCGGTCCGAGCCGGGTATCGCGATGCACTCGCGCACGGCTCGCGTGGCCGGGCTGGCGCTCGACGAGGTCGCGTTGGCGCGGCAGTTCAACTCCAAGGATCCGCGCGAAGCGGCGCTGTTGCGCTACCTCCAGGCGATGCTGGAGGAGCGCGGCCGGGCTCCGATGCACCTCCACGAGGAGGCGCGTGAGGCCGGCTGGGACGACGAGCAGATCCTCGAAGCGATCGCCACGGTAGCCCTGGAGGGCTTCACCGCGATGGTCAATGTGGCCGGTGAGGTGCCAGTCGACGGATCGAGTGAGGCGTCCCGCGCTTTGCAAGCAGCGTAAGCTTTTCCGCGGCGATGGGAGCGCCCCGAGAAACGGCTATGAAGGATGAACGCGGCGACTCGCCGCACTGCTGCCCCCTCTATCACGAGGCGGTCGAGCTGGTTGGACGGCGCTGGACCGGGGCGATCCTCCGAGTCTTGATGGACGGCGCGCTGCGCTTCTCGGAGATCGCCCAGGCCGTTCCAGAGCTGTCGGACCGCCTCCTGTCCGAGCGGATGAAGGAGCTCGAGCGCCGCGGAATGGTCGAGCGGACAGTTATTTCCGGTCCGCCGCTGCGCGTCGAGTACTCGCTCTCGCAGATGGGGCGTGAGCTCGAGCCCGCCCTGTCCGAGCTCCAGCGCTGGGCCAACCGTTGGCTCGGCGAGCGCGGCCTCACGACACGCCTCTAGCGCCGGAAGAGCGCGGCCGGGCGAGCGCGCGCTGGCAGGCGGCGCCAGCAAGTAACGTTCGCGGCGCCATGGCCACGACCGCCGAACCACTGACCCGCGAGGACGTGATGGCGCTCGTCCAGGAGCGCGACATCAGGTTCGTCCGCCTCTGGTTCACCGACATCCTCGGACAGCTCAAGTCGTTCTCGATCAACGCCACCGAGCTGGCCGACGCGTTCGAGGGCGGGATGGGCTTCGACGGCTCCTCGATCACCGGTTTTAACCCGATCGAGGAGTCGGACATGATCGCCATGCCGGATCCGACCACGTTCTCGACCCTTCCCTGGAGGCCGGTCGAGCAGGGCGTGGCGCGGATGTTCTGCGACATCCACACCCCGGAGAAGACCCCCTACGAGGGAGACCCCCGGCACGTGCTGCGACGGGCGCTGGACCGAGCCAAAGCGATGGGCTTCGACCACTTCTACGTCGGGCCCGAGCTCGAGTACTTCTACTTCCGCGGCCCGAAGTCCACCGAGGTGCTCGACGAGGGCGGCTACTTCGACCTGACCACGCTCGACGCCGGATCGGACCTCCGCCGCGAGACCGTGCTGGCGCTCGAGCAGCTCGGCATCCACACCGAATACGCCCACCACGAGGTCGGGCCCAGCCAGCATGAGATCGACATGCGCTACAAGGGCGCGCTGCAGATGGCCGACGACTGCATGACCTACCGGATCACGGTCAAGGAATACGCGATGAAGTACGGCCTGCACGCGACGTTCATGCCCAAGCCGCTGTTTGGCAAGAACGGCTCCGGGATGCACACCCATCAGTCGCTGTTCACGGGCGAGCAGAACGCGTTCTGGGACCCGGACGACCCGTACTTCCTGTCCGACATCGGCAAGGCGTTCATCGCCGGCCAGCTCCGGCACGCGCGCGAGACCTGCTCGATCTTCGCCCAGTGGGTGAACTCCTACAAGCGGCTCGTTCCCGGCTATGAGGCGCCCGTGTACCTGGCCTGGTCGCGACGCAACCGCTCCGCCCTCGTCCGCGTGCCGATGTACCACCCGGGCAAGGAGCGCGCCACCCGCATGGAGCTGCGCTGCCCGGATCCGGCCTGCAATCCGTACCTCACCTTCGCGGTCCTGCTCCAGGCCGGGCTCGAGGGGATCGAGCACCGCTACGAACTGCCCGACCCGATGGAGACAAACCTCTACCACCTCTCCTCCGAGGAGCGCCGGCGGCTGGGAATCGAGCAGCTCCCGGCCACGCTGGGCGAGGCGATTGAGCTCACCGCGGAATCCGAGCTCGTGCTGCGGGCTCTGGGCGAGCACACGTTCAACCGCTACATCGAGATCAAGCGCCAGGAGTGGGAGGACTACCGGGTGCAAGTGACTCCCTGGGAGCTGGAGCGCTACCTGCCGGTGCTGTAGGGCGGTTGTCTGTCACAAGTCGGTGGCGTTGCGGGTCTTGTTTGGAAGACCCGTCCAACCAACACCGCGCAGGAGGACCCGATGGCACGCATCCAGGGAGTTCCGAAGAATCAGGCCGGCCCGACGGTAAAGCTCGCGTACCGCTTCGGACCTCGGATGATGAAGAAGCTGACCGGCCGCGAGCCGGCGCATGGGAGCGGTATCGAGCCGATCGAGGTCTGGGCCTACCAGCCGAAGATGATGATGGGCATGGGCAAGTTCAACCAGGCGATCCGCAAGGGCAAGAGTGTCGATGAGCGGATCAAGAACCTGGTCGAGCTGAAGGGCGCGCAGATGATCGGGTGTGAGTACTGCGTCGACCTCGGTTCGCAGATCTGCCGCAACTCCGGCTTCTCGGACGACGAGCTGCTGGCGCTGCCGCGCTACCGGGAGAGCGACCTGTTCACCGAGCGCGAGAAGGCCGCGCTCGATTACGCCGTCGGAGTGATGCGGACGCCGGTGGACGTGAGCGACGAGCTGTTCGCCCGGATGAAGGAGCATTTCAGCGACGAGCAGATGGTCGAGATCACCGCCCTGCTGACCCTCGTAAACCTCGACCGCTTCAACGCCGCCTTCGGGATCGGCGCCTCCGGGTTCAGTGAGGGCATGGTGTGCGTGCCGCCGGACCGGCCCGCGGTCGCACGCGAAGCGGCCCGGATCGCCTAGCCGAGGCGCGGTCAATCGTCTACTAAGCGGAGCCAGAGCGGCCGGCTAGGCGCCTGGGGGTAGGGCTACGCTTGCCAATCGATGGTGCAAGCGGAGCGCAGGGTTGGTCGATACGACGTACTCGAGGTGATCGGCCGGGGCGGCGCGGCGATCGTGTACCTCGCCTACCAGCGTGACCTGCGGCGGCATGTGGCGCTCAAGGAGCTGCTCTCGCAGCACCTCGCCGACCCGAGCTTCGCCGAGCGGTTCGTCGAGGAGTCGCGCCTCGCCGGCGCGTTGAACCACTCGAGCATCGTCACCGTCCACGAGTTCTTCGAGCACGACGAGGTGCCGTACATCGCGATGGAGCACATGCCCCGGGGATCGCTACGGCCCTATGTCGGCCGGCTCAGCGTGGCCCAGATCGCGGGCGTGCTCGAGAGCGTGCTCGCCGGGCTCGCGTACGGCGCCCGGCAGGGCATCGTGCACCGCGACCTCAAGCCCGAGAACCTGCTGGTGGCCGCGGACGGCCGCGTCAAGATCGCCGACTTCGGCGTCGCCCGGGCGTACAACGCCGCCGCGCCCCGGGCGGTGGTGACCGCCACCGGGACGACGATCGGGACACCCGCCTACATGGCTCCCGAGCAGGCGCTGGGCGAGGAGCTGACGCCGGCCACCGACCTGTACTCGCTCGGAATCGTGGCCTGGGAGATGTTCACCGGCGCGGTGCCGTTCGAGTCGACGGGCACGCCGGTCGCGGTCCTCTACCGCCAGGTGCACGAGCCCGTCCCGCCCGTGCGCGAGATCGACCCGGACATCGACGAGCGGCTCGCGGTGTGGCTGGATCGCATGCTCGCCAAGCGGCCCGACGGCCGCTTCGGCTCCGCCGACGCGGCGTGGGATGAACTCGAGGACATCGTGATCGAGCTGCTTGGCCCGCGCTGGCGTCGGGAGGCCCGGCTCGGCACCGACCCGCCCGCGCCGGATCGCCACCCGCTTACGCCGGCGGAGTTCGAGAGCGTCGAGCAAAAGCGGGTGCAGGACGCGGAGGACCCGGAGGCCGGGGTTCGGGAGGCGGGCGCGGCGAAGGCGGGCGAGCCGGGACCGCCGCCCGCCGAGCCCGGCGGGCCGATCACCCCGACCGAGACGCCGCTGGTCCCGGGCGCCGCCGGCCACACCACGATCCTCCGTCCCGGCCGGCGCCACAGCCTCCCCGATGAGCCCGACGCCCCGCCGGCTCAGGCGCGCTCGTGGTCACGGGCGACGATCGCGGCAATGCTCGCCGCGGCTGTGGTGGCGGCCGCAATCGGCGTGCTGATCGGGACGAGCGGTGGCGGCGGTTCGTCTACCAGCAGCACGACGGCGGCGAACAAACCGTCGGCTGCCACCGTTGACGGTGAGCTCGGACCGGTGCTCCAGACCCTCGCCGGTGCGCGCGCCACCGGTCTGGCCAACGTAAAGGCCGCGAACACCGCCGCTCAGCAGGCGGCCGCGGCCACGACCATCGCCGGCGCCTTCAGCACGGCTGCGGAGCGCGTGGCCGCGGTCCCGGGCAGCCCCGCCTCGCTGCACACCACGCTCACCGATCTGGCGAGCTCCTACCAGGCGCTGGCTGCGGCGGCGCGCGCCAAGAACCGGACCAAGTACCAGCAAGTGGCGACCCAGATCGGCGCCCAGGAGCAGCAGCTGCGGACCGAGGCCGCCTCGCTCTAAGCCGCTGGGGGTGGACCAGCTCGAGCCGGAGGCTCAGCCGATCGTGATCGTGCCCGAGCCGCTGCCGCTGTGGTGATGAGAGCTGTGGTGGGTCGTCCCTGCGCCTGACGAGCCGCCGCCCACGTCCGCCGGCGTGACGCTCTGCGCCGGAGCCACCGGGGCCACCGGGGGCGAGGACGAGGTCGACCTCGAGGGCGGGGCGGACGAGGCCGACGAGGCCGAGGAAGACGCAGCCGCAGAGCTGGACGCGACCGAGTGGTGCTTGGCCCGCTTGTGCGCCGGCGGCTTGACTGCGGGCGGGAGCTTCAACGAGACGAGCTGACCCGAGAAGGCCGTCGCCAGTGCCGCATCCCTGGCTGGGGTGGCCGCGGGCCGATTCGCCGGCTTCGCCGCATGCGCGGTCGATCCGCCGCCGCTGGCGGCGCGCGAGATGCCGAAGGCGGCGCCGAATGCCACCACAACCATCGCCGCACCCAGTGCCACGAGCCTCGCCACGGGGACAGCGTAGCGCCGATCGGGCGGCCCTCACACAGGGTCGGCTCGATTCATACCCAGGTCCAGTTCCGCTAGCGCTCCCGCCGCGGAAGACTGATCCAGGTCGGAGAAGTCAACTAAGTAGAGAGGAGCAGGACATGACCTTGATCAGGGTTACCTCGGAGGATCTGCATTCGCTGTCGGGGCAGGTACTGGCTGGGTCCAACAGCATCCAGGACCAGCTCGCGCGGATGGCCGGCGAGGTCTCCGGCGTGGTCGGCGCCGACTGGCAGGGCGCCGCGTCGTCGCAGTTCAACACACTGTGGGATGAGTGGCAGCGCTCGGCGGCCGGTCTGAAGGACGCGCTCGACGGTATCTCGCGGCTGCTCAACTCGGCCGGCACGCAGTATCAGGCCACTGAGGACGCAATCCGCAGCTCGATGGGCTGATCCCGGTTCGCGAAATGGCCACGTTCACCGTCGATCCGGCAAGCCTGCAGGCGCTGGCGAGCACGCTGGGCGGCCTGTGCGGCCAGATGGAAGCGATGCACGATGTCGCGTCCGGTTTTCAGGGCGTGCTGGGCGGGCGGGCGCTCGAGGGCGAGATCGAGCACTTCTGCGACAACTGGCACTACGGGATCGGGCTCCTTCAGCAGCACATGGAGCATGTCGTCGAGAACCTGGGAAAGGCGGCCGCGACGTACTCGTCCTCGGACCAGCACATCGCGGACGCGTGCCGCGCGTAGGAGAGCACGCAACCGATGAGCGATCCACTATCTGATCCGCGCGCCGCCGACCTGCTGTCGGCCGATCCGGGCGAGGTGTGGATCCTGGCGGCGCTGTTTCGGCAGGTTGGCACCGAGGCCCAGGGCATTGCCGGTGCCCTACGGGGCGCGCCGCACGAGGCCACCTGGACCGGGGCCGCGGCAAGCGCGTTCCGCGCCAACGTCGGCCAACTCCCCAGCCAGCTCGACAAGGTCCAGCAGTCCTACGAGGACGTCGCCGGAGCGCTCAGCTCCTACGAGAGCGAGCTGAACGACGTCAAGCCGGCCTTCCAGCGCATCGCCGAACAGCTCGGCAACGCTCGCGGCGCGCTCAGTGGCGCGCAGGGGCAGCTGGCGAACGCCCAGGGCAACCTGACCAACGCGCTCGTCGCGCCCCACGCCAAGGCGACCTCGCCCGCGGTCCAGAACGCCCATGACGCGGTCCAGAGCGCGAGCGGCACCGTGTCGCGCCTGCAGGGCGAGGTCAGCGGCCTCGAGGCCCAGGGATTCGCGCTGCTGAATCGCTTCCAGGGCGCGCGCGACGGCTGCCAGGGCAAGGTCTCAAATGCTTGCTCGCTCGCCCCCCACCAGAGCTGGTGGGACCACGTGATGTCGGACGTGGGCAACTGGATGAAGGACGCCGGGCACTTCGCCTGGGGCGTGATCGACACCGCCTACCACGGCGTGATCGGGCTACCGGGCGCGTTCATGGCGTTCGCCGAGCACCCGAGCTGGAAGACGTTCGAGAAGTTGGCCGAGGACGTCGCGATCACCGCCAGCGTCGCGCTGCTGTTCTGCGGCGTCGGCGAGTGGCTGCTGCCCGAGGAGTGCGTGCTGGCCGGCGCTCTGGACACGGCGAGCGACGTGTTCGACGCCGTCGCGACCGGTGCCAGCCTGGACGGCGCCGGTGCCGAGGTGGGCCAGGGCGTCGAGGACGGGGTTGAGGGTCACTTCTCGGCCATGGGCGCGGACTTCGCGGACGCCGCCCTCGACCTTGGGACGACCCTGCCCGGGGCACTCGGGGCGCCCGAGCTCGGCGACGCGCTGCCCGGCTCGATCGCGGCGGACAACGCCGAGGACGCCGTCACCGCGGTGAAGGGTTTCGCGGGAAAGATGGATGGCGGCCTCAACGATGTCCAGGCGCTAAGGGCGATGACGAGCAGCGAGGATCGCGAGATGGTGCTCGCCACCGCTGGGATGAAGGACGGAATGACCCCGGCCGAGCGGACCGCGTTCCTGGACAAGCTCGGCAATGGCAAGGAGCTGGTAGAGAGCGCGGAGAAAAGCGCCGAGCTCGCGAACATCAAGGCGCTCCCGCTCAAGTCGCTCGTCAACGTCGGAACCGACAAGTTCGTCATGGAGCCGCTGCTCGACCATGCCAAGGGCGACATCAACCAGCTGCTGGGCCAGCCCGCGGCCGGATGAGCGGCGTCGGCGTCTCGGAATTGGATCGCTAGGGTGAGCGTCATGGATGAGCCGGCCGAGGCGGCGCAGGCGCGGCTGAGCTGGCCGGTGTCCCGCGACGGCGAGGACCTGGTGCTCTCGATCCAGCCTCCGCAGGTGCGGGGCGAGCGCGGCTTTCGCCCGACCCCGGTGGTGGCGAGCGGCCAGCAAGCGGGCGGTGATGAGCGCCTCGCGGGCCTCGTCTCCACGCTGGCCCGGGCCGGCGAGGCCGGAGGGACGGTGGCGATCCAGGGGTTCGCGGCGCCCCGCCCTGACAACGTGCCGATGACGTTCACGCTGGCGGCGTCATTGGCGGACATCCCCTATCCGGAGGCGGGTGACCTCCCGGACGAGAACGTCGACCAGTATGAGCTGCCCTGCGGTCCGGGCGTGCGGGTCCAACGGCTGGCCCGCACTCGGAGTGATCCCGGCCTTCCGGAGATCGCGATGTTCACCGCCACCTACCTGGCACAGACCGATCACGGCGTGCTGGCCCTGGCCTTCGCCACGCCGCACGTCGACGCTGCTCCGGAGTTCGCGCTGCTGTTCGACTCGATCGCGTCGAGCTGCACGCTTCAGCCGGCGCCGCCGTCGGACGCCAGCGCCACCTGAACCAGCTCGAACCCGTCGGGACGGACGAGATAGCCGCATCCCGGTCGCGCCGGCGGCACGGGGCGGCGGGGGAGCGCCGCGCCGAGCAGCGCGCCGTCCATCTGCAGGTCAGGCACGAGCAACAGCCCGGTGCGGGAGCGCCGGGCGCCTGCGGTCCAGTGACCGAGCGCCCGGAACGTCTCTGACCGGCCCGCGATCAGGGCGTGGACGCCGGTGCCGGGCGCGGACAGCAGATCAGACAGCGACCGCCGTGGATCATCGACGGTCTCGGCGTCGTCGACCAGCAGCAGCTTGACGCCCTCCCTGCCGCGGAGCTCGTCGATCAGTGCCTCGAGCTCGTCAGGGGTGCTCGCGAGCCGAGCCAGGCCGGCACAGTCGCGTAGAGGAGAGCGGCGCAGCGCCACGCCGAACAGCTCGACCTCCGGGTACATGCGCGCCGCCACGGACGCGGCGGTGAGCAGCGCGGTGGTCTTGCCCGACCGCGGGGGACCGCTGACGAGCGCGTGGTCGCCGTCGAACAACTCGAAGCCGACGGGCGCGAGCGTCTCGTCGCCGATCGCCAGCGGCACGAACCAGGAGTCTCTGTCGCGGCCCGGAGCGCCCAGAACGGCCTCGAGCGCCACCCGGTCCGGGAGCACCCCGACGGGCGCGGGCCCGCCGTCCATGACGCCAACGTCGGCCGCCGCCCCGGCGAGCAGCCGCGACAGCGCCTGTCCTGGGCGCGCCACTTGGAGCACGTGACCGCTCCCGGCGGCGACCGCCCGCCCCGGCGAGAAGCGCGGCACCGAGCGGCGCGAGATCCCGAACTGGGCGTAGTCGGCCAGCTCCGCGAGCTGGAAGGCAAGGCGCTGCTGGGCGAGCGAGGACAGCGAGAGCGGGACGGCGCCAAGGCGGTCGGCGGCGATCGCTACGTGCACGCCGAGCTCGGCGCCGTCCGCCCACACCCGGGCGAGCTCCTCGCGGGCCGACTCGCCCGTGCCTTCGGCGTGCTCGGCGGCGAACCCGGCGTAGCCGTCGAGGAGCAGCACGACCCGCGGCAGCCGGGCGCGCTCGCTCGCGTCCAGTCCGCGCCGCGCCCGCAGCTCGTCGTGGAGCCGGCGGAGCAGGCGCCGCTGGCGCTCGTGCTCGCCCGCGGCGATCACCGCGCCGACGTTGGCCAGGCGCTCGAGCGCTGCCAGCTCGCCGGCGCCGAAGTCCATCGCGTAGATGTGAAGCCGGGCGGGTTCGGCGAGCTCGGCCAGCGCGGTGGCGAGCGTGGTCAGCGCGGTCGTGGTGCCGCTGCCGCCGATCCCGAACAGGAGCAGGTTGCCCGCGTCCAGGTTCCAGCCCACCGGGTACTGGGCCTGGGCCGGCGGGTCATCGCCCAGGCCGAGGGGAACCACGAGCCCCCGTTCTCCGCCCAGCGGGCGCGGCGTTCCGAGCTCGAGCAGGTCGGCAAGCTCGATTGCCGCCGGCAGCGGCGGCAGCCAGGGCCGGCGGGACGGTGACTCCTCGGCGGAGGCCTCGCGCGCGGCAGCGACCAGCCGCTCGAGCTGCGAGGACTCCTCACGTGGTGCGGGCTCCAACGGCTCCGTCGAGGTCACTGGGAAACCGAACGGGCGCAGCTCGAGTGCGCCGCCCGGACCCGACGCCGAGACCGTGCTGACCAGCGCGGTCTGGATCGGCACGAGCTCCGAGGGCCCGAGGCGAACCTGCGCGCGCCCGGGCTGGCTTCGCCCGATCTGGGCCGCGGCGGGGGCGTCGATCACGTCGTTTGACTCCTGCGGGGTGTTGACCCGCAGGCAGATCCTGATGTTCGTGTTGGCGCGGATGTTCTCCGAGACCGCGCCCGAGGGCCGCTGGGTGGCGAGCAGCAGGTGCACGCCGAGACTCCGGCCGCGCTGGGCGATCCCGACCAGGGAGGCGATGAACTCCGGCAACTCGGCGGCCAGCGTCGCGAACTCGTCGATGATCACGAGCAGCCGCGGCAGCGGCTCCGCCCGGCCCTCGGCGATCAGTCGGCCGTGCTCGATCAGATCGCCCGTGCCATGCTCGCGCAGAACGCGCTCGCGATAGCGCAGCTCAGCCTCGAGGCTCTGGAGTGCCCGCTCGCCGAGTTGCTCGTCGAGGTCGGTGACGAGGCCGACGGTGTGCGGAAGGTCGGCGCTCTGCGCGAACGCACTGCCGCCCTTGTAGTCGATCAGCACGAAATTCAGGCGGTCAGGCCCGTGCGCGGCGGCGAGCGCGGCGACCAGGCTGCGCAGCAGCTCACTCTTGCCGGCCCCGGTCGTGCCCGCGATCAACCCGTGCGGTCCGTCGGCGACCAGATCGACGCTGAAGGGGCCGTCCTGGGAGAGGGCGAACGTGGCCCGCAGCCCGGCTTCCGGAGCCGAGCGCGTCCACCGCGAGCGCATCACGTCGCCGTCGAGGTCACGCAGTCCGAGCAGCCCCAGCAGCTCCACGTACTCGGGCAGCGCCCCGCTCGAGAGCTCCAGGTCGGCGTCCTCGAACCGCGCCAGCGCCAACGCGCACTCGCGCGCGGTCGCCGCCGAGACCCCGGCCACCAGCAACGGGTCCACGACCTCGCCTGCCTGCGGCCGGCGCAGCGTCGCCTCGGCTCCCTCGGTGGACAGCTCGACCACCGTCGTACAGCTTGCCGGGAGGCGCTCGACCGAGCCGGCCAGCACGATTCCGCTGATCAGCTCGGCGCGGCGCAGGAGCGCACGCCCGGCCGCGCCCCGCCCCTCGATCAGGGTCGGGCTGTCAAGCACCACGAGGGCACGGCGGTCATCGCCGCCGTCGGGGTCGGTCAGCTCGGCCGCCAGCGCGCTCGCATCGGCCGACCCGGCCGCGAGCAGCCGCCGTGCCCCGCCCGAGGCGGCATCGCGCGCGTGGGGGAGCCACTTGGCCCAGTCCCACGCCTCGCGGCCGCCGGCCTCGGTGAGCACCGCGATGCGCAGATCGGCCGGTCCGTGCAGGACCGCGGCCTGGCAGACCAGGCTCCGGGCCAGCGCCAGCGCGGCGTCGCGCGGGCCGACCAGCCCGACCACGCCTCCACCCGACAGGTCGACCCGAACCGGGGCCAGCTCGAGCTCGGCGTGCTCGGCCAGGATCTCCTCGGCCTGCGGGGCCGGCGCCAGCCGCTGGGCGAGCGGCGGGCGGAACGGGACCCGGCCAAGGCCGCCCATCAGCCAGAGAAAGTCCTCGTGGTTGGGCCGGCGCTCCCATAGGCGGGGGTCAGGGGCGGTGGCGCGGCGCATCACCTCGGCCGGGTCGGGGAGGCGGGCGCGCAGGCGGGCGAGCTCGGCGTCGTGGCGCTCGGCCACCTCCTCGCGGAAGCGCGCCAGCTGCTGGATCTGCTCGCGCGTGTGGCCCTGGGCGGTCCGCCGCGCAAAGCGGCGGTTCTCGAGCCAGCTTCCGATCACCAGGATCGGGCTGAGCAGCATGAACAGCGCGAACAGGATGTTGTGCAGGGCGATCACCAGCACGAGGCCGAGCACCAGCGGCCCGACGGCGGAGACGATGCTGAGCCGGGGTCGCTCGGGATCGGGCGGCCGCTCGGGCGCGCTGAGCGGCCCGCCGGCCTCGGGGGAGCGCGCCCGCGGCGGGCGGTTGAACGGGATCGTGCCGTCCCGGCGGGCCTGGCGGAGCGGATCGATCGCCATGCCGGGCGCCAGCGGCGCGACTGCCAGCGCGACGTCACCGGCCTCGAACAGCTGGTCGGGTGAGAGCTCGGTCTCGCGTTCGATCCGCTTTCCCTCGACCCAGGTGCCGTTGATCGAGCCCAGATCGGTGACCGTGGCGCGCAGGCCACTCGCTCCGGGCGCCACCTGCACGTGGCGCCGCGACACGCCCTCGTCGAGCAGGACGAGATCGCAGTCGTCGTCGCGACCCACGGTCACCGGTCCGTTCCCCAACGGCATTCGCCGGCCGGCGTCGAGGCCGGCCACGACTCGGAGCTCCGACACGCCCGCCCGCTCGGGGTGTCCGCTGGGCGGACCGGTGGCGGCCCGCAGCCGGGCGCCCTCGTAGATGCCGATCTCGCTCAGCGCGAGGTCGGCGTGACAGAAGCGTCCATCCACCACGATCCCGGCGGCGCCGTTGACCTCTCCGAGCGTGTTGGGCAGATCGGCGCCTTGAAGGGCGTCGAGCAGGTCGCCGACGGTTGCGTCCTCGTCCGCGACCCTTAGCTCGAGGTCCGCGGCCTCCCCTTCGCCATCGCCGACCACGACTCTCATGCGCCGCCAAGGCTACCCTGAGGTCGTGCGAGCGCAGGAAAGGGCTGTGCTGGGCCCCGGTTTGCGCCCAACCGAGATACAGGCGATGATCGCCGCCGAGCGACGCGGGATGCCGTTCTTGTTCCTCCGCGACGGCGACGGCGCGCAGGTGATCGTGTCGCTCGAAGCGGAGCGGTTGGTGCTCGGCCGCGCCCCCGGCGGCGATCTCGAGATTCCGTGGGACCCGCGCGTCTCCGGCGTCCACGCGTACCTCGAGCGCCGGGGGTCGCGTTGGGTGATCCAGGACGACGGCCTGTCGCGCAACGGCACGTTCGTGGAGGGCGAGCGGCTGCACGGGCAACGGACGCTGCGCGACGGCGACGTCATCCAGATCGGCGAGACGCGGCTCGGCTTCCGCGATCCCGAGCCCCAGCCGGTGGTGGCGACCGTCGCCACGCCGACCGCCCCCTCTCCCGAGGTGTCCGACGCACAGCGCAAGGTCCTGATTGCGCTGTGCCGGCCGCTCGCCGGTGGCGAGCGTTCCACTCCCGCGACCAACGACGAGATCGCGCGTGAGTTGGTGCTCAGCCTGGCCGCCGTCAAGAGCCACATGCGAGCGCTGTTCGAACGCTTCGGAATAGAGAAGCTGCCTCAGAACGAGAAGCGCGTCCGTCTGGCCGAGCGCGCGCTGGCCGGTGGCGTCGTCCGCGCGAGCGACCTCGACGAGGGCGCCCGGGGAACCTGAGCTAGGCCGGCAGCAGGGTGACCCGCGGGAGCCGGCCGTCCCGGATCTTCACGAGCGCCCGCTCGGGCAGGTAGCCGGGCGCCCTCAGGATGATCAGGACTCGGTCGCCGGCGCGGTAGCGCCTGCCGTGCAGACGGCGCAGGAGCCGGCGCACGTTGCGGGCTCCATCCGCGCTGACGTTGTGCTTACCGGGACACCCCTTGCCGCGGCATTGAACGAAGATCTGGGTGCGGCCCGGCAGACTGCCGAGCTTCGTCCCGTGCAGGCGGGTGGTGGCGGCATCCCAGGTCCAGCTCATCTGGAGCGCCACGGCGAGCTCGTGAGGCGTGGTGGGCTGGGGGATCGATGTACTCGTCGGTGTGGTGACCACCGGCTCCGGCGAGGTCGGCGTGGGCGAAGGGGTCGGCGGCGGGCTCGTCGGGGGCGGAGTCGAGACCGTCGGCACCGACACCGGGGTGCCGCAGTGCCACCCCCCGTTGGTGCTGCACACCGTCACCTTGACGGCGGTCGGGGTGGTCGAGGTGCCGGTCTCGTAATTGACGCCTTCGGTGTCCGGCTCGTTGGCGCTGTTGGCCTGGATGTTGTGATAGCTCGGGCTGTCCCACGCGAGCCACACCGATGTGCTCCCCGGGCAGCCGGTGTCCCAGACCTCGCCGTAGAGCTGGATGTAGGGACTGCTGCCACCCTCCCATACCACGTGCCCGTTGAAGCCGCCGCAGTTGTCGCGGGGACTGACCGTGACGTTGGTCGAGGCCATCGCGGCCAGCGTCGTCGCGAGCAGGAAGCCACCCGCGAGGATGGTGACGGCGATCGACGCCCGGAGGAATTTCCTCATCTCAGCACCGTGTGTGTCACTCCCCGAGCGGGATGATCTCGGGCAGCCGGCCGTTGCGGATCCGCACCAGCGCCCGCTCGGGCAGGTAGCCGGGTGCCTTCAGGATGATCAGGACTCGGTCGCCGGCGCGGTAGCGCCTGCCGTGCAGTTTGTGCAGGAGTCGCCGCACATTGCGCGCGCCGCTGGCGCTGATGTTGTGCTTGTGTGGACAACCCTTGCCGCGACACTGAACGAAGATCTGCGAGCGTCCCGGGAAGCTGCCGATCTTGGCCACGTGCAGGTGAGTGGTGGCGTGGTTCCAGGTCCAGCTGAGCCGGATCCTGACCGCGAGGGCGTGGGGCGCGACGGACACCGGAACGGTCGTGGCGACCGGCGTGGTCACCACGGGTTGGGGCGGCGGCGGCGGCGCGGGCGCCGGGCAGGACGTGACCGCGGTGGGCGGCTTTCCTCCCAGCGAGCCTCCGGCTTGCTTGCCGTTGGTCTTGCTCGCCCACAGCGGCGTGGATCCTTGGTAGACGACCAGGTTGCCGTCGCTCTGCAGGGAAAGAAAGGCGCCGGCGTGGTGGTCGGTGTCGCTGGCCCACAGGGCGCGGCCGCTCGGGGGATAGACGACGAAATTGCCGTCGGTCTGCATCGTCGCGTAGGCGCCGGAATGGTGGTCGGTTCCGCTCGCCCACAGCGCCTTGCCGGCGCCGTCGTAGAGCACCAGGTTCCCGTCGTCCTGCATGATCAGCTGGAGTTGCTCGGAGGGCGAGTAGATGCTCCAGCCCGGACGGAGCAAGTCCCCGGGCTCCATCAAGCTCTGCACCGTGGCCGACGACCAGATGGCTCGGGGGGAGTAGATGACCACGTTCCCGTCGTCCTGGATGACGAGCTGCGGGCAACCAGTGCCGCGGCTGTTGCTGCTGTAGACGGCGGCGCCGGCCGAGTTGTACACGGCGAGGTTCCCCCCCGGCTGCATGACGGCGTGCGACCCAGTGTCGCCGCCCGTGCGGCTCTGCCAGAGGACGCGACCGCCGACGATGGACTCGACGAGGTTCCCGTCGCTCTGCATCATCAGCTCGTAGTGACCGTCGGGCGAGACGATCGACTGGCCCGAGCTGAGCGTCCCGTACGTGCCGAGCGTGTTGCTTGCAGCTGCAGCGGCGGGCAGCAATCCCAGCACCACCAGGAACGCACCGAGAAACTGCGTCGTGCGACGGATCCTCCCGATGGGCAAATCTTACAAAGCGGCCGCGAGCTCAGCAGGGCTGGTGACGGGCGCCTGGCAGACGAAGTGCTCGCACACGTAGGCGGCGGCGTGGCCGTCGACCGGCTCGCGGCCCTCGAGCAGCGGCACCCCGTTGGGAGCGTCGCCGGCGGCGAGCACGAGGTGCGGGCGATAGGCGCCGCGTACCACGCGCACGAGCTCGCTCGCCGAAGGCTCCGGTCCCACGATCGCCACCTCCTTCACCGGCGTTAGGTAGAAGTCGGCGGCTTGCAGGAGATGCCCGAAAGCATGCGGGTGGCGGACCGCCAACGGGAACAGGAGCCGCAGTACCCCAACCGCCTGATTCTCATAACGGGCCTCGCCGGCCAACAGCCCAAGCCGCAGCAACCCGAAAGCCGCCGCTGAGTTCCCCGACGGGATCGGGGTGTCCTCGAGGTCCTTGCGCCGTGCTGCGAGCGTCTCGTGATCGGAAGCAGTGGTGAAGAACCCGCCGCGGTCGCGGTCCGAGAAGCGCTCGAACATCGCGTCGGCCAGGCCGCGCGCCTCGGCGAACCAGCGCGGCGCACCGCTGGCCTCGTAGCACCCGAGCAGCGCCTCAAGCAGAAACGCGTAGTCCTCGAGATACGCCTCGATCCGCCCGCGCCCGTCCTTCCAGGTGCGTAACAGGCGGCCATCGCCGTCACGCAGATCGCTCAGCACGAACGTGGCGCAGCGGTCCGCCGCCGCGAGGTAGTCCGAGCGCTCGAGCACGGCGCCGGCCTCGGCCAGTGCCGTGATCATCAACGCGTTCCAGGCGGTCAGCCGCTTGTCGTCGAGACCCGGGCGGACGCGGCCCGAGCGAACCGCGAGCAGAAGCGCCTTGATCTCGGCCAGGGCCTCGGGCGCGGGCTCGGGGCCGCGACCTTCGAGGATCAGTCCGTGCTCGAACCGGTGTGGGCGAAAGTAGTCGAGGGCTTGGTCGGCGAGCGCGTCGGAGCCGAGCGCGTCCCGGATCTCAGCCTCGGTCCACACGTAGAACTTCCCCTCGACGCCCTCGGAGTCGGCGTCAAGCGCCGCACAGAACCCGCCCTCGGGTCCTTGCATCTCGCGCAGCGCCCAGTCGAGCGTCTCGCAGCACACGCGCCGGAAACGCTCCTCCCCCGACACCTGCCATCCATGGAGATAGGCCCGCGCGAGCAGCGCGTTGTCGTAGAGCATCTTTTCGAAGTGCGGCACGCTCCAGGTGGCATCGACCGAGTAGCGCGCGAAGCCGCCTCCGATCTGGTCGTAGATGCCGCCACGGGCCATTGCCGCGAGCGTGCCCAGCGACATCTCGCGCTCGCCGCGCGCCAGCAGCAGCTCGATTACCGACGCCGGCGGGAATTTGGGAGCACCCCCGAACCCCCCGTTCACGCCGTCATACGTGGCGCGCAGCGAGTCGACCGCCTGATCGATCAGCTCCTCCCGTATCGGCTCAGCTGACGGTTCGATCCGCTGGGTGGCGCCGAGAAGCTCCACAATCCGCACGCCCTGCTCGCGGATCTCCTCGCGCCGGTTCGCCCACGCCTCGCTCACGCCGTCGAGCACCATTCGCCAGCTCGGGAGTCCGTGACGCGACTGCGGCGGGAAGTACGTCCCGGCGTAGAACGGAACTCCCTCGGGGGTGAGGAAGGCGTTCAGCGGCCAGCCGCCATGGCCGGTCATCGCCTGACAGGCCTCCATGCAGATTGCGTCCACGTCTGGGCGCTCCTCGCGGTCGACCTTCACGCACACGAGCCGCTCGTTCATGAGCGCAGCGATGGCCGGGTCCTCGAAGGACTCGTGCGCCATCACATGGCACCAGTGGCAAGCCGAGTAGCCGATCGAGACGAGCAGCGGGCGGTCATCCTCGCGGGCCCGGGCGAGCGCCTCCTCGCCCCACGCGTACCAGTCGACGGGGTTGTCCTTGTGCTGGAGCAGATACGGTGAGCTCTCGGCGGCGAGGCGATTTGCCACAGCCTGAGCCTACCCTCAGTCGTGGACTCGGCCGTGCCGAGCCCACTAGGCTTTGAATCCCGCCCGGACGAGGAGGAGGTTCCGTTGCCAGCACATCGCGAGTTGATCAACGCGCCCGGCGCCCCCGAGGCTGTCGGCCCGTACGTCCACGCCGTGCGCACGGGTGACCTGCTCTTCTGCTCCGGCCAGATCCCGCTCGACCCGAAGAGCGGCGAGATCGTGGGCACGACGGCCGCCCACCAGGCCGGGCGCTGCCTGGAGAACCTGGCCGCGGTGTGCCAAGCGGCCGGCGCCACGCTGGGTGATGCGGTTCGTCTTACGGTGTACCTGACCGACATGGCTGCGTTCGCGTCGGTCAACGAGGTGTACGAATCGTTCTTCGAGTCGGATCCGCCGGCGCGGGTGGCGATCGCGGTGGCGGGCCTGCCGCGCGGGGCGCTGGTGGAGATCGACGCCGTGGTGGCGATCCCTGACTGACACGGCGCAAGCCGCGCCCCTCACGCCCGAGGACTTCCGCCGGGCCGCGTCGACCGTGGCCGGGGTGGTCAAGGAGACGCCGGTGCTGAGCTCGCGGACGCTCAGCGAGCGGGTGGGCGGGACGGTGGTCCTGAAGACCGAGAATCTCCAGCGGACCGGGTCGTTCAAGCTCCGCGGTGCGCTGAACAAGCTCACAGCCCTGGGCGACGCGTGTGCCGAGGGCGTGGTCACCGGTAGCGCCGGCAACCATGCCCAGGCGGTGGCGTATGCCGCCCGGGCGCGGGGCGTGCGCTGCGTTGTGTTCATGCCCGAGCCGGCCCCGATCGCGAAGGTCGAAGCGGCCGAGGCGCTGGGCGCGGACGTGCGAATGGTCGGCACGAGCGTCGACGATGCGCTCGAGGCCGCTCACGCGCTGGCCGCCGAGGACGAGCGGATGGCGTTCGTGCACCCGTTCGAGGACCGGGACGTGATCGCCGGGCAGGGAACGCTCGGACTCGAGCTGCTCGAGCAGGTGCCCGACCTGGCGCGGGTGATCGTGCCCGTCGGGGGAGGCGGTCTGATCAGCGGGATCGCGATCGCGGTCAAGTCGGCGCGCAAGGAAATCGAGGTGGCCGGGGTCCAGGTGGCCAGCTGCGCCCCCATGCCGGGCTCGCTTGCCGCCGGGAGACCGGTGCCCGTCACCTCGGCGCTGACGATCGCCGACGGGATCGCCGTCAAGCGCCCGGGCGAGCTCACGTTGTCGTTGATCGACCGCTGGGTCGACCAGCTGGTGTGCGTGGAGGAGGACGAGGTCGCCGAGGCGATGGTGTTCCTGCTCGAACGGGCCAAGCTGGTCGTCGAGGGCGCGGGCGCCGTCGGGGTGGCCGCGCTGCTCGCCGGGCGGCTGTCACCGGCTGAGCACGGCACCACGGTCGTGGTGCTGTCGGGCGGCAACGTCGACGCGGGTCTGTTGGGCGAGGTGGCGCGCCGCCATGAGAGCCAGTCGAGGCGGCGGCTCGTGCTCCTCGCCTCGCTGCCTGATCGCCCCGGCTCGCTGGCGCGGCTGCTGACGCTCGTGGGCGAGCTTCGCGCGAACCTGCTGGACGTCGAGCACATCCGCGAGGGGCTCGACCTCCACGTGCGCGAGACCGCGGTCCAGCTGGTCCTGGAAACGCGAGGCCCGGCGCATGCGCGCCGCATAGTCGACGCGGTGCGAGCGGCCGGCTACTCCGAGCCTGGGCCGCTTCGCTAAGCCGCCGCTGGTCGCTTCGCTAAGGCGCTGCGGGCAGCAGCCTGTACTCGGCTGCGGCCTCGACGAGCGCGGACACGATGCGGCTGTCCTTGTCGGCCTCCGGATGCCACTGGACGCCGAGCACGAAGCGGCGGTCGGGCGCCTCGATCGCCTCGGGCAGATCGTCGAGCGCTGAGAACCCGGTGACCTCGAAGCCGGCGGCAATCGCGTCGACACCCTGGTGGTGGTGAGACTTGGAGGGGTGAAGCTCCTCGCCGGCGGCGCGCGCCGCGAGCGAGCCGGGGGTGAGGCGGATGTCGTGGTCGGCGTCGTCGAAGCTTCCCGGGGTGCGGCGGTGGTCTTCGTGGCCGAGCTCTTCGGGCAGGTGCTGGCTGAGCGTGCCGCCGAACGCCACGTTCATCAACTGCATCCCGCGGCAGATCCCGAGCACGGGCAGGTCGCGGGCGATTGCCCGGCGGGCCAACGCGAGTTCGGCCGCGTCGCGCTGGGGAACGAAGTGCTTGGTCTCGGGGTGGGCCTGGGCGCCATAGCAGGCGGGATCGATGTCATCGCCACCGGCCAGGATGAGGCCGTCGAGCAGGTCGAGCACCTCGTCGGGGTTCCGCTCGAAGTACTCGTCCGGCGGGAGCATGAGCGCCAGGCCGCCGGCGCGCTGGATGGCGGCGATGTAGCTGACGGCCAGCAGCGCCGCGTCGCGCTCCCACACGCCCCACCGGGCCCGGGCCAGCACGGTGCAGATGCCGATCACGGGTCGGCGGTCGCTCATCCGGTCCACCTCCTCGCTCGTCCGGTCCATCTGGTCGCTCATCCGTTCCTTAACTTAGCCCGCTGGATCTTCCCCGACGCCGTCTTGGGCAGCGCCTCGGCGAATTCGACGATGCGCGGGTACTTGTACGGGGCGGTCTCGTGCTTGACGTGCTCCTGGAGCTCGGTCGCGAGGTCGCGTCCCGGGGCGTAGCCGTCACGCAGGACGATCACGGCGCGCACCACGGCGCCGCGCTCCTCGTCGGGTGCGGCCACGACCGCCGCCTCGGCCACGGCGGCGTGGGAGACCAGCGCGGATTCGACCTCGAACGGCCCGATCCGGTAGCCGGCGGAGATGATCACATCGTCGGTGCGCCCCTCGAAGTACAGATAGCCGTCGTCGTCGCGGGTGACCCGATCGCCCGTCCGCCATGGCTGGTTGACCGGAGCCCGCTCGCCGTCGACGTATCCGACGAAAAAGGTGGGGTCGGTGCTCGGGTCGTTCAGCACCAGCTCCCCGTCTTGCACTATGAGGTCGACTCCCGGCAGGGGACGACCCATCGAGCCGAGGCGGACCGGCTGCCCGAGCGGGTTGGCGGTCAGCTGGCCGGTCTCGGTCTGGCCGTAGCCGTCGCGGATCTCGAGCCCCGTGGCCTCGCGGAAGGCGCGGATCACGTCGGGGTTCAGCGCCTCGCCGGCGGCCGCGAGCGAGCGCAGCCCCGGCACCGGATGCAGCTCCACCCGCTTGGCCATCAGGCGGTACTCGGTAGGGGCCATGCAGAGCACGTTGACCCGCTCGGTGCTGAGCAGCTCGAGCCGCCGCGCCGGGTCGAAGCGCTCGTCGTGCAGCAGTGCAGCGGCGCCCCGAAGCCACGGGGCGATGAACACGTTGCGCGCGGACTTCGACCAGCCGGTGGCGGCGGTGCACCAGACGAGCTCGCCGGTCTGGGCGTCGAGCCAGTGCTCGGCCTGCAGGCGCTGGCCCGGCAGGTAGCGCTGGCCATGAACGACGCCTTTCGCATCGCCGGTCGTCCCGCTGGTGAAGGTGATCAGGCAGGGGTCGCCGAGCTCGAGCTCGACGACCGGGGCCGGCTCGCCGGCCCACAGCGCCTCGTCGGGAACGGTCAGGACCGGGCAATCCGGTCGGGCGCCCGACAGCTCGCCGAGGTTGCGCTCGTCGGCGACGATCAGCTTGGGGCGCGCCGCGGCGAGGCGCTGGGCCAGGTCATGGGCGCGCAGCTGCTCGTTGCAGGCGAGCGCCACCGCGCCGAGGCGAAAGCAGGCGATCATGGTGAGCACCCATTCGGGGCGGCTGCCGATCAGCGTCATGACCACGTCCCCGCGACCGACGCCGTGGCGGCTCTGGAGCGAACCGGCCAGGCGGGCGCTGTGATCGGCCACCTCCCCGAAGCTCCACTCGCGCCGGCTGCCGTCGCGGTCCAGCTCCACCAGGGCCCTGTGGTCGGGCGGGGCGGCCTCGACGACGTCGCGCGCGAAGTTCATAGCGCTGGCCAGTCTGCCAGCATCTCGGGCCGTGACGTTCTGGAACGGAGCCCGTCGACGCCCGCGCCTAAAGCCCTCTCAAACATTCGTCGAGTTTGCTGAAGTTTTATGAGGTTTCCGCCACAATCGACCCGCCGCCGGCGCATGGGGGCCTAGATCGACTGCATGCGGGTCGGCTCCATCTGGGGCTCGCCGGGCAAAACCGGCGATCGATCTGGTTGTCGCCGGCGGCGAACTCTTCATGCGGTAGGCTTCATCGAGCAGATGGGGCTGATGACCGGCACCGGGCCTTTGGGCAAGAACCCGGCGGGAACGTTCAACTTCGAACCGCCGCCACCGGGCCGTGCTCTGTACATGGAGCCCTCGCCGAAGTGGATCCGGGTCGTGGTCGGCGGGGAGACGATCGCCGACAGCCGGCGCGTCGTGCTGCAGTCGGAATCAGGGCTTCAGCCGACGTACTACTTCCCGCCCGATGACGTCCGGCTCGACCTGCTCGAGCCCTCCGACCGGCATACGACCTGCCCCAAGAAGGGTAAGGCCTCCTACCACACGATCCGGGTCGGCGACACGGTCGTCGAGGCCGGTGCCTGGTACTACCCAGAGCCGCTCGAGGGAGCGGAGCCGCTCAAGGACCTGATCGCCTTTTACTTCGACCGGATGGATCACTGGTACGAGGAGGACGAGGAGGTGTTCGTCCACCCGCGCGATCCCTACCACCGGATCGACGTCATCCCGACCTCGCGCCACCTGCGGTTCTCGCTGGACGGTGAACTGTTGGCCGAGAGCGAGCGCGCGATGGCCCTGTTCGAATCGAACCTGCCGATCCGCTGGTATATCCCGCGCGAGGACGTGGTCGCCGAGCTCGAGCCGACGGACACGGTCACGGGCTGCCCGTATAAGGGCAAGGCGAGCTATTACGCGGTGCGCCGCGGCGACGGGGACCTCGTCAAGGACCTGATCTGGTACTACGTCGATCCGCTGCCCGCCGTGGGTCGGATTGCCGGGCTGCTGTGCTTCTTCAACGAGCGGGTCGATGTCGAGGTCGACGGCGAGCCGGAGAGCCGGCCCGAGACCGTCTGGTCGCGCGGCGTCAAGTCGGAGGCCGCTGCAACCAGCCGCAGCTGATTTCGCCATACTCGCGACCATGGCGATCGCGACCCCCTACACCGAGAAGACCGACGAGCAGAAGGCCATCTGCGAGATGGTCCGCCAGTTCGCCGACGAGCAGATCGTCCCCAACGCCGAGCACTACGACCACGAGGACGAGTTTCCAGAGCCGATCGTCGAGCAGATGAAGGAGCTCGGACTGTTCGGGGTCACGATCCCGGAGGAGTACGGGGGTATGGGGCTCGACCTGACGACCTACGCGATGATCGTCGAGGAGCTCTCGCGCGGTTGGATCTCGATCAGCGGGATCGTCAACACCCACTTCATCGGCTCCTACCTGCTGATGAAGTTCGGCACCGACGAGCAGAAGCAGAAGTACCTGCCGAAGATGGCCACCGGGGAGATGCGGGCAGCTTTCTCGTTGAGCGAGCCCGAGCTCGGTTCCGACGTGGCCGCGATCAAGACCTCGGCAAAGAAGCTGCCCGAGGGCGACGCCTACGAGATCAACGGCACCAAGATGTGGGTGACCAACGGGTTGCGATCATCGCTCGTATTCGTGCTGGTGAGGACCGATCCGAACGCCGAGCCCAAGCACCGGGGCCTGACCTGCTTCATCGCGGAGAAGGAGCCGGGCGCCGCGGAGAACACGGGCGAGTATGCCGGCTTCAACGTGCCGCCTCAGATCAAGAAGATGGGCTACAAGGGCGTCGAGTCGACGGAGCTCGTGTTCGACGGCTATCGCTGCCCGGTGGAGAACATCCTCGGCGGCGAGGAAGCCGGACTGAACAAGGGCTTCGGTCAGATGATGGACGCGCTCGAGCTCGGGCGTGTGAACGTGGCCGCTCGCGGCGTCGGTCTCGCCCAACGGTCTCTGGAGCTCGCGCTCAAGTACTCACAGGAGCGCCGCGCGTTCGGCAAGCAGATTTCCCAGCATCAGGCGATCCAATTCAAGCTCGCCGACATGGCCACCCAGGTCGAGGCCGCGCGCCTGCTGACTCACCGGGCGGCTCGGATGAAGGACGCCGGCGAGCGCTCGGACATCGAGGCCGGGATGGCCAAGCTGTTCGCCTCCGAGGCCGGTCGCTTCTGCGCCGAGGAGTGCCTGCGCATCCACGGCGGCTACGGCTACTCCAAGGAGTACGAGATCGAGCGGATCTACCGCGACGCGCCGCTGCTCCTGATCGGAGAGGGCACGAGCGAGATCCAGCGCATGGTCATCGGCCGCAAGCTGCTCGAGCGCCACAAGATCTGATCCCCACCACCCACCCCCAACACCACTCGCGCTCCTGACCTCCCCGACCGACACCAAATCCCTGATCGAGACCGCGGTCACGCGGTTCCTCGAGGAGGTGCCGGCGCTCGCCAACCTCAAGCTGGTGGCCGGCCTCGAGTTGCGGGCGCGGGGCGAGCCGCAGATGTACCGGGTCGAGGTGCCGGGGCCGAAGGTGACCAAGGACATCGCCGCCGACGCCAAGGTGCGGATCTCGGTGTCGCGCCCGACCTTCAACGAGCTCGCGACCAAGGGCCACATTCGCGACTGGCGGGAGGCGTTCGAGCACGGCGACGCGCAGGCGACGGGGATCGAGCAGGTGATGAAGCTGATCGTGAACGTGGTCGAGCGCCAGGAGGAGCGTTCGCGCACGCGCAAGGCCTCGCACCACTAGCCGCTATTCGCGGCGGGCGGCGAGCTGCCTCGGCTTCGGTGAGCTGCTCCTCGACCAGGGCGAGCCCCGAGTTCCAGAAGCCCGGATCGGCGAGGTCGATCCCGACGATGTCGCCGAGCTGCTCCGGGCTGCGCGAGCCGCCGGCGGACAGCAGCTCGAGGTAGCGCGGAACGAATGCATCGCCCTCGTTGCGGTACTTGCTGTAGACCGACAGCGCCAGCAGCATGCCGTAGGCGTAGGCGTACACGTAGCCCGGCGTGTTGATGAAGTGGGGCACGTAGGACCACCACATGCGGTAGCCGTCGGTGATCTCAACCGAGTCGCCGAACAGCTCGCTCTGGGCCTCGACCCAGAACTCGTTGATCCGGTCGACCGACAGCTCGCCCTCGGTGCGCCGGCCGGTGTGCACGAGGTGCTCGAAGCGGTTCATCGCCATCTGGCGGAACACAGTGGCGATCGCCCCGTCGATTCGCTCGGCCAGGAGCCCGAGACGCTGCTCCTCGTCGGTGGTGTCGGCCAGCAGCCGGCCGAACACGAGGGCCTCGCCGAACACCGACGCGGTCTCGGCCAAAGTCAGCGGCGTGGACTGGTGGAAGACGCCCTGCGGCTGGGCGAGTGCGGCGTGCAGGCCGTGCCCGAGCTCGTGGGCCATCGTCAGCACGTCGCGGCGCTGGGCGGTGAAGTTGAGCAGCACGTAGGGGTGCACGCTGGGGACGGTGTAGGCGCAGAAGGCTCCGCCGCGCTTGTGCGGACGGGGTGGCGCGTCGATCCAGCGCTCATCAAAGAAGCGACGGGTCACCTCGCCGGCCACCGGCGCGAACGACTGATAGGTGTCGAGGACGAGGTCGCGTGCCTCCGCGTAGGAGTACGTCACGTCGGTGTTGAGCACCGGGGCGGAACGGTCGTAGTCGGCCAGGCGGTCGACACCGATCAGCTTGGCCTTGAGCCGGTACCAGCGCTGGGGGATGTCGAAGCGGGCGCGCACGGCCTGGATCAGCGCCATCACCGACTCGTCCGAGGCCTCATTGGACAGGTTGCGGCTGGCCAGCCAGTTCGGGTAGTTCCGCAGCCGGTCCTCGACCGAGTGGTCGTAGACCAGCGTGTTGTAGATGAAGGCCCGCGTGCGCAGGCCGGGCTCGAGCGTGGCCGACACCGCCTCGGCCGCGGTGCGGCGGAGGACCCGGTCTGCCATCTGGAGCCGGCTGAGCGCGACGTCGAGGGTGAGCTCCTCGTCGTCGATGTTCACCCGCAGGGCTGAGACGACCTCGCCGAAGAGGCGGGCCCAGGCGCCGTTGCTCGAGATCGACTTCTCGGCGAAGACCTTCTCTTCTGGCTCGGAGAGGAGGTGCGGGCGGTAGCGCCGCACGCTCTCGAGGTGGTGGCGGTAGCGGTCGACCTCGCCGGAGGACAGCAGCTGCTCGGCGCGGTCGTCGTCAAGCCCGGCCCAGTCGAGCTCGAAGAACAGGAGCAAGGTCTCGATCTCGGTGGCGCGCTCCTGCACGAGCTGGAGCAGCGCCCCGCGCGCCGGGTCCGCCTGGTCGGTGGCGAAGCGCAGGCTGGCGTAGGAGCCGACGCGACCGACCAGCTCGTTGATCACCTCGAGCTCGTGCATGGCCCCGTGCAGGCCGGCGGCGTCGAGCTCGGCGACCTTGCCCGAGAACGTCTCTGAGAAGCGGGTTGCGAGCTCCTTGGCCTCGTCGAGCATGCGCTCGGCGTGGGCCCGGTCCTCCTCGCCGTCGAGCAGCGGGGCAAGGTCCCACTCCGTGGCGGTCAGCTCGGGATCGGAGAGATAGTCAGCGATGGTCGACATTTCTTGAGCTTACCCACAGGCGCTCGGATCGAGCCGTCCTCGGATGCGATACACGACTATCGGCTGGCCAAGCGCGGTCTCGTGGTAGATCGGCTGGGCCGCGGGATCTGACGCGGTCCAATCGTTCTCGGGGGAATAGCTCAGCACCTTCGGGTCCCAAGGGTCGCGTGCGGGTGTGGTGATTAGGTAGTTCAGGTGGTCGGCGTTCACCTGGGATCGCCATCGAGCACAGGTGGCGATGGGCGTGAACGACCCATGCGGCCCCCGCTGGGCCACGTACTGCACACGGTTGGAGAGGTCCAGGCCGAAGAACGGATAGGCGAAGAAGCCGCCGTAGGTGCCGACCACACCGACGCGGGCGTCGTGGACGTCGCGGAACAGCGCCCACACCCGCGCCAGGTAGGAGACGCCCGGCTGGTAGACGTAGCGGCCGCGCAGGTAATGGTTCTGGAGCCCGTGGCCGGCTATCGCTGCCGCGAGCGCGACCACGGCAGTGAGGCCGATCACGACCCGGGGCGGGGTTATGCGAGCGAGTGCGACGAGTGTTCCGACCACGATGACCGCGGCCACGGCGATAAAGACTGCACCTGGAGTGTGGGCGGGCCACAGGTCCGGCTGCGCCACGGTGGCGGCGAGCACGGCGGCGAGTGCGATCGTGAGCGCGATGCGGGCCGGTGGCGACTCGAAGGCGGGCGCGAGCGGCAGGACGACCAGACGACAGCGTGAGCGCCGGCGCGAGGTAGCGCAGGTTGAACGCGAAGCCCAGCGGATTCCCGGCCGGGCCGGCGGCCGTCTCGGGCGTGATCACGTATGCCGCGAGCGAGAAAAGGGCCACCGCGCCGAGCATCCGGACGGTGCGATCGGCCGGTTGGGAGATAACTCTCGCTATACGGGAGTTATCTCCCAAGCGACTCGGCAGCAGGCACAGAAGCGGGCCGATCACAGCACCGGCGAGCACCGCCCACCACCACCCGCCGAGCCCCGACGCGAGGGCGGGCTGGGCGAACGCGCTCCAGAAGTGGCCGCTGGTCAGGTAGTGCGCGACCGAGAATCCGGTGCTCTGCTGTAGTGGCGCTGCGGGCGTCGGCAGGACGCCCAGGCTGCTCCAGGGCAGCGGGTTGCCAACCGCGATCAGGTTGCGGACGTACCAGTAGCCGCCGGCGACGATCAGAGGCCCGAGCCAGAGCCCCGCGGTGCGCAGCCGATCGCCGCGCGGCGCGATCGCGACGACGCCGATGGTGAGACCCAGCACCGGCCCGAGCACGGTCAGCTTGACCCCGACAGCCAGCCCGGCCGCGACCGCGGCGAGGATCAGTGCCGCGGGCCGGTCGGGGTCGTTGATCAGGAACGCCACCGCGGCCAGCAGGAAGAACACCGCGACGACGTCGTTGGCCGCGGCGCCGGCCTGGGAGTAGTCCATCATCGAGGTCGCCATGGCCACCGCCGCGCCGAGCAGCGTGCCGGCGCCGACGCCCCGGGGGCGCCCGATGCAGTAGGCGGCGAGAAAGGTCAGCCCGAGCCACAGCAGGTTCAGACCGGGCGACAGCGTGTCGCGTCCGAGGAGCACGATCCCCAGCCCGTGAAGCACCTCGGCGGTGGCGGGATAGAACGCCGTCAGGTACTCGACGTCGGTGAAGCGCAGCGACACGATGTTCCCCGTCTGCGCGAAGCTCGCCGCCCACGGGAGGTGGTACCAGAGCGAATCGAAGCCGCGGATGCCGACGTCGTAGGACTGGATCGTCAGCGCCCCCCACTCCGCGATCACGGCGGAGGCAGCCAGGATCGCCAGCCCGGTGAGGAGGAAATCGGCGCGGGTCAGGACGGGCCCTGACGGCCCCACGGACGCCGAGCGCAGCGAGGCCCCTCGTCGTCGGCTGGCGAACCCGACCACGATCGAGGCCAGGACAACTGGGACGAACGCGAACAGCCCGACCGCGCCCAGCAGCTCGAGGATCGCGATCAGCGCGGCCAGGCCGATGACGGCTTCGGCCAGGCGGGCCGGCGCGCCGTCCCAGTCGGGCAGCACGCGGCGGCGGATGGCCACGGCGACGAGCGCCAGCGCGGAGCAGATCACCGCGAGCGCGGCGACCCCCAGCGCGTAGCGGCCTACGCCTTCCACCAGATGATCCGTTCGGGCCTGAGCTCGATCACCGGACCCGCCGGTGGGTGATCGCGGTACTGCGGGTAGCGTCTGGTGAGGGCGGCGGTCGCCTCCGGAGCGTGGTCCAGGATCGTGACCGCCCCGAGCGCCTGGACCCAGGCCAGCCGCGACCAATCCTCCTCGTAGTGATCGACGGTCAGCGCAGCCCTCGGGCGGGCCCGCAGCCAGCGCAAGCGGGCCAGCCGCTCGGCCGGCACGTCCTTTCGCTTGTGGTCGACGGCGGTCACGAGCGCGTCGCCGGCGAGCGCGAAGGTGACCGGGAGGACGCGCGGCTGGTGCTCGTCATCGAGCAGGCCGAGGCGTCCGACGCGGGCCTGGTCGAGCAGCTCCCGGGCCCACTTAGGGAGCTTGGCTACGCTTGCGCAGCTTCCCATGACCGCCCGAAGACTAGGCGCCTGGACGGCGCTGCTCACCGTGTGCGCGCTCGCATTCAGCGCGATCTTGGCCGGCTGCGGCGGCGTGAGCGCCGCGCAGCGCATCCCCACGGCCGCCTCGGTTCCGCTCATCCCGGGCTCCCGGATCGTCACCCAGGTGCGCGCATGCGACCAGGGATCGAACGCGTACTGCGCGATCGATCTCGTGGTGCGCAACGGTGGCTACAACTCGTCCGACATCCTCCTGCGCGACGAGGGTCGCCTGTTGAAAAAGGACGGCTGGTCGCTGGCCCACGGTGACACCGGCGCACAGAGCGCGGCCAACTCGCCCGGGCACAAGCTGCGTCTCACCTTCTCGACCGCGGCCGGCGATCTCCAGGAGGTCGACCTCGGCGCGATCAACCGGCCGTGGCCGATCGTCTTTTCGCTGTCGAGCTCGATGTTCGCCCGCGCGGCGACGATGTCGATGATGCTCGAGGTCGGTTCGTCTTAGCTGAGGATGAGGCGGCGGTTCGGGCCGACCGAAATCGCGCGGCGACCGGCCAGCAGGTCGCGCAGGTCGGCTCCCACGAGCTCCTCGCGCCAGCCCTCGAGCGCGCGCACGTCGGGTTCGGGCTCGCCGCGCCGGGACGCGCCGATGATCGCCTCGAGCTCGCTGCGCGAGGCGATCAGCTCGTAGGCCAGGCCGGCGTCGAGCGCGCGGGCCCGCAGCAGCGCTTCGGCCAACACGATCAGCGGGGCGTCCTCGGGCTCGGAGCGGCCGCGGCCCTCCTCGCGCGGGATCGGCGGGGCCTTCACGCCGACGGCGATCGCCTCGAGAATCGCGGCGCCGCGCCGCCGGATGCCCGAGGGATGGATGCCGCGGATCTGCTCGAGCGCCTGCAGATTCGACGGGTGGCGCTTGGCGAGCTCGACCAGGGCCGGATCGGCCAGCACCGATCCGACGGGGCGGTCTTCGGCCGACGCCGTGCGCTCGCGCCAGGCGGCGAGCTCCTTGCCGACCGCCCGGGCTCGCGGATCGAGCTGCCCGATCCGGGGCAGCCGCTCCCAGGCGGTGTCGGGATCGCGCTCGTCGGTGGCGGACTCGAGGCGCCGGCACTCCTCGCGGGCCCACTCGAGGCGGCCGCTGTCGGTCAGGCGGCGCTCGAGCTCATCGGCCAGCTCGAGCAGGTGGGCGACGTCCTCGGCGGCGTAGCTCAGCTGCTCGGCGGTCAGCGGCCGCGCGTCCCAGCGGGTGTAGCTCGCGGTCTTGCCGACGCGCCGGCCGAGGATGGCGCCGAGCAGGTTGCCGTAACCGGTCTGGGCGCTCGCGCCCGCGAACCCGGCCGCGAGCTGGGTGTCGAAGATGTTGGTGATCTCGGTCGACCACGCCCGGCGCAGGATCGCCACGTCCTGGCGGCCGGCGTGGAGCACGACCTCGATCGCCGGATCGGCCAGCAGCTGCGCGACCGGGGTCACGTCGACGCCGTTCAGCGGGTCGATCAGGATGGTCCGCGGCGGGTGGTCGCTGCCGCCGTGGTCGTTGCCGCCGTGGTCGTCGCCGGGGTGGTCGTTGCCGAGGTGGTCGTGGCCGGGGTGGTCGTTGCCGGCGGGCTTGGGGTCGTCGACGGCGATCTGGACCAGGCAGAGCAGGGCGCGGTAGCGGCCCTCGGACATGAACTCGGTGTCGATGCCGAGCCGTCCGGCGGCGCGAGCGGCGGCCGCGACCGCGGCTACGTCCGACGAGGTGGCCAGGGGAGGCGCTGGTTGGCCACGGCTCGTCTGGGTTCGCATGGTTTCAGCCTACCTATCGGGGGTAAACCGACCGCCCTGGTAGGATATAAAACCGATGATCTTCTCCTCGAAGGCCGAATACGGTGTGCGCCTGATGGTCGAGCTTGGGCGCCAGTCGCCCGAGCACCCCACATCCCTGAAGGCGATCGCCGATGCCGAGGGGTTGCCCCTCGCGTACCTGGAGCAGGTGGTCGCTCGGTTGCGCAAGGCGGGGCTCGTGCAGAGCGCTCGCGGCGCCCACGGCGGCTATTGGCTGGCCCGCCCGGCCGAGGAGATCACGATGGTGGATGTGGTGCAGGCGCTCGAGGGCGCGATCGCCCCGATGGAGTGCTTCGTGCACGACCACACCGAGCGGGTGCTGTGCTCGCACGAGCCCGACGCCGGTCGTGGTTGCGCCACCAAGCTGCTGTGGACGCGTGTCCAGGGCGGGATCATCCGCTCGCTGCAGACCACCACGCTGGCCGAGCTGGTCGAGTTCTCGCGTCGGAATGAGCGCGAGCCCCTGCACGCTTGAGATTTACGACCCGAAAGTTGATATGGCAGACCTAGAGATCAGAAACCTTCACGTCCGGGCCGGTGAGAAGGACATCCTGCGGGGTGTCGATTTGACCGTCGGTCGCGGCGAGATACACGCGTTGATGGGCCCCAACGGCTCGGGGAAATCAACTTTGGCGAACGCTGTGATGGGCCATCCGGGTTTCGAGGTGACCGAGGGGCAGATCGTTTTCCGTGGTGAGGACATCACCGAGGCATCGCCCGATGAGCGAGCCCGGATGGGGCTGTTCATGGCGTTCCAATATCCCGTGGCGGTGCCCGGTGTCACCGTGACCAAGTACCTGCGGACCGTTTTGAACGCGCATCGCGACGGCGAGGGTTTGGAGCCGATCCCGCTGAAGGAGTTTCGTCAGACGGTCGAGGCCGCGATGAAGTTGACCGACGTTCCGCGCGACTTCTCGACTCGGTATCTGAACGAGGGGTTCTCGGGGGGCGAGAAGAAGCGGATGGAGATCCTTCAGCTGGCGCTCCAGAAGCCCATGATGGCGATCCTCGACGAGACCGATTCCGGGCTGGACATCGACGCGTTGCGGGTGGTCGCCAACGGCGTGAACTCGGTGGCGGGCCCTGACATGGGCGTGCTGATCATCACCCACTACCAGCGGATCCTGCACCTGGTTCAGCCCTCGCACGTGCATGTGATGTACCAGGGCCGGATCGTCCGGGAGGGCGGGCCGGAGCTGGTCGAGGCACTCGAGGCCAAGGGCTACGGGTGGATCACCGACGAGATCGGGGCGGCCGCGTAGATGGCTTCGGTATCCGGGATCTCTGGGGTTTCCGTCGGGGATCTTGCTGCGGAGTTCCCGGTCCTGCGGCGGACCTTTGGTGGGCACCCACTGACTTACCTGGACTCGTCGGCAACCTCGCAGACGCCGACGCCGGTGATCGACGCGATGACGTCGTACTACACGCACTCGCGGGCGTCGATTCACCGCGGGGTGTATCCGCTCGCCGACGAGGCGACGACGTTGTTCGAGGACGCCCGGGGGCGGATCGCTTCGTGGCTGGGATCGACGCCCGAAGAGACTGTGTTTACGGCGAACGCGACGGCCGCGATCAACTTGGTCGCGTACACCTGGGGGCGTCAGAACGTGAACCGGGGCGACCTGGTCGTGCTCACCGAGATGGAGCACCACTCGAACATCGTGCCCTGGCAGCTGCTGTGCCAGGACCGAGAGGCCGAGCTCGCGTACGTGCCGATTCTTGATGATGGTTTGTTGGATCTGGATGCGCTGGATGGGTTGTTGGAGCGGGGTCCGCGGTTGGTGGCTTTTGTGCATGTGTCAAATGTTTTGGGCACGGTCAATCCGGTGGCGGAGATCGTTCGCCGTGCGCACGAAGCCGGAGCCGTGGTGCTGGTCGACGGGGCCCAGGCCGTGCCGCAGCTGCCGGTTTGGCTTCCTGACTTGGATGCCGACTTCTACGCCTGGACAGGCCACAAGGCCTACGGGCCTACGGGTGTTGGCGTCTTGCACGGCCGACGCGAGTTGCTCGAGGAGATGCCGCCGTTCATCGGCGGCGGCCACATGATCCGGACCGTGGCGGCCAATGAGTCGACCTGGACCGACCTGCCCTGGAAGTTCGAGGCCGGGACGTCCCAGATCGCCGAGGCGATCGGCTTGGGCGCGGCCGTCGACTGGATTCGCGCGGTCGGGATCGAGCGGATCCATGCCCACGAGCAGGCGCTGGTTTCGGAGCTCTTGGAGCGTTTTGGTTCGGGCGAGGTCCCGGGGTTGAGCATCCAGGGGCCCTTGTCCGCTTCTGATCGCGGTGCCTTGGTGTCCTTTGTCTTGGACGGCGCGCATCCGCACGACATCGCGGACATCCTCGGCAGTCAGGGTGTGTGCGTGCGCGCCGGGCACCACTGCGCGCAGCCGCTGATGCGCCGGCTGGGCGTGCCCGCGACAACCCGGGCCTCGTTCGCGGTGCACAACTCCGTCGCGGATGTGGATCGTCTGATCGAGGGCCTGGGGCGGGTCCGAGCGACGCTGCAGCTGGACTGAGCCGCCTGCGCCGCCCTCTCGACACGGGGCGGCCCGACCTGAGAACCTAGTCGTATCTCACCTGAAGAACGTGTTGTCATTCCCGGCAGCGAGCGGCGCCGGGAGCCCGGCCACCCGGTGATCGGGGAGGTCGATCTGCGCCGGGAGATTTCAGTCACGGTGTATCTGCGCGCGTCGGTATCGCTCGACTGGGTCGACCAAGAGGCGGGTCGCGCTCCGGCTGAGCGGCGAACGCTGTCGCGCTCCGAGCTGGCAACGGGGTACGGGGCGCGTGACGAGGATGTCGCCGCCGTGCGAGCGTTCGCTGGTCAGTATGGGCTTGACGTGGCCGAGGTCGATGGCGGGCGCCGGGCGGTGCAGCTGCGCGGAACGGTGGAGGCGATGGCGCAGGCCTTTGGCGCGCAGGAGCTCCAGCTGTTGGAGCACCCCACCGCCGGTCCCTACCGCGGACGGCAGGGACCCTTGACCATCCCCCGGGGGTTGGACGGAGTGATCATCGGCGCGTTCGGGATCGATGAGCGTCCGCAAGCGAGGCCCTACATTCGCCCCCAGGCGCCAGCCGCCGACGCGACCTCGTACACGCCGCTCCAGGTCGCGGCGGCCTACAGCTTTCCCGCCGGAGTGACCGGCGCGGGGGAGACGGTGGGGTTCATCGAGCTCGGTGGCGGGTTCAGCCAGAGCGATCTGAACACCTACTTCTCGGGCCTCGGGCTGACCGCGCCGAGTGTGACCGCGGTCGGCGTCGATGGTGGCACGAACTCCCCGGGCACGAATCCGGACGAGGATGGCGAGGTGATGCTCGACATCGAGGTGGCCGGCTCCGTTGCGCCCGGGGCGAAGTTCGTCGTCTACTTCTCGCCCAACACCGACCAGGGCTTCATCGACGCCGTCTCGACCGCGGTGCACGACACCACCAACAAGCCGACCGTGGTCTCGATCAGCTGGGGCGGCCCCGAGGACTCCTGGACTCAGCAGGCCAGGACTCAGATGGAGCAGGTATTGACGGAGGCCGCCGCGGCCGGTGTCACCGTGACGGTTGCCGCGGGTGACAACGGTTCGACCGACGGCGTCACCGACGGCAAGCAGCACGTCGACTTTCCCTCCTCGGCGCCGCACGCGTTGGGGTGTGGCGGCACTTCGCTGCAGATCTCGAACGACGCCGCGACCTCGGAGGTCGTCTGGAACGATCTGCCGAGCGACGGCGCGGGGGGTGGGGGTATAAGCATCGAGTTCCCGGTGCCCTCCTATCAGACGGGCGTGACCATGCCGGACAACGTCGACACCGGTAGCCCGGGCCGCGGCGTGCCCGACGTGGCCGGTGACGCCGATCCTCAGACCGGCTACTCGATCTACGTCGACGGCAACCAGGAGTCGGTCGGCGGCACCAGCGCGGTCGCGCCTCTGTGGGCCGGCTTGATCGCGCTGATCAACGAGTCGCTCGGCCAGCCGGTCGGATTCGTCCAGCCGCGGCTCTATCAAGCCTCCGCTGCCGCCGGCTTTCACGACATCACCCAGGGCAACAACGGGGCGTACACCGCCGGGCCAGGCTGGGATCCCTGCACCGGGTTGGGGAGCCCGGATGGTGCCGCGCTGCTCACTGCGCTCGGCTAGCGCACTCGGCTAGCGCGGTCGGTAGCCGGTCGCCGCGAAGAACGCAGCCAGCTCTTGGATGAGCAGAGTTCCGATCGGCGGCATTTGTTCGCCGTGGACAAGTGCGACGCGGTAGCGGGGGGTGGGATCGGCGAAGCTGGCGATCCCGGTTTTGGGGCCGTCCCCCTGCGCCCATGACTCGGGGACCGCGCTGTACCCGAGACCCTCGGCGGCCAGCGTCCGGATCGTCAGCCGATCGCTCGTCTCGAACAGCGGCAGAGGGCTGAAGCCGGCCGCTTGGCAGCTCGTGACGACCATCTCGCGCAGCGCAGTGCCGCGCTCGGGCAGGATCACGGGGACCCCCCGCAAGGCCTCGATCGAAACGTCGGTCGTGTCCGCGAGAGGGTCGTCCGGGGCGCACAAGAGCCGAAGCGGTTCCTCCGTGAGCGTGCGCGCGATCGCGCCGGCCGGCATCCGGGGTTCCCCACCGTCGACCCCAAGCACCACCCCGTCGACCGCTCCTGTCGCCAGCAGCTCGAGCAGCTGGGCGGGCGGAGCGTGACGCAGCGAGAGCTGCGTCTGCGGATGGGACCGGTGGAATGCGACAAGCGCTGGCGTTAGGGCTGCCGAGTCGTGCGAAGTCGCGGCGATCCGGGCGACGCCGCGGACGGCGCCCCGGTGTCCATCGATCGCCGCTCGCGCGCTGGCGACCTGGTGCAGGATCGTCGCCGCATGGTCGTTGAGCTCTTCGCCCGCCGGCGTCATCTCGACGCCCTTCGCCGTCCGCGCGAGCAGCTTGACTCCCAGCTCGGCCTCGAGTCTGGCTATCTGCTGCGAGAGCGCCGACTGAGTGACGTAGACCTCGGTGGCGGCGCGACCAAAGTGACGGTGGCGGGCGACCGCTGCGAAGTACTCGAGCTGGCGGAGCTCCATGCCGCCACCCTACTCGCGGGGCCGCCCGCTGTTTCGCCGGGGATCGCTCTACTCGTGATGCTTCCCTTCAGATCGCCGGCGTGCCCACCGTTGCTGCTCCGAGCGCGGACTCGAGCTCCTCGGTCAGTCGACGCTTGGGACGGGCGCCCACGAGCCGCAGGACCTCTTGACCGCTTCGGAAGACCAGCAGCGTCGGCATCGACAACACTCCGTGGTCGACCGCGGTCCGCTGGTTGGCGTCGACGTCGAGCTTGGCGAAGCGGACGTCGGGTCGCTCGGCGGCGAGCTCGGCGATGATCGGGTCCATCAGTCGGCAGGGCGGGCACCAGGCGGCCCAGAAGTCGACGACGACGGGAGACTCGGCTTCGAGTACCTCGGCAACGAACCGATCGTCGGTGATGGTTCTGACAGATTCGGACAATGGACCCTCCTCGGGGTTTCGGCGAGTTCGGCGTGTAGGAGCATCCATCGTGCTCATCCCGGGCCATCCGTTCAAACCGTTTCGCTAACCGGGTCGATTAGCGCTCGTGCTGGCGGGATGCACCGGGAGTCGAGCTCGGCCGCGCGCGTCTGCAGGTCACTCAAGGCCGCTGCGGCATGGAGGGGGAACGGTTCGTCGTCGTTCGCCTTCATCCAGCGCTCGACGGCGAACGCAGCCTGCAGGCACTCGATGAGCGTCGCATCCGGCGACGCATCCCGGATGGCGTCGCCAAACAGCCCGGCCAGCACGTCTTCACCGCCGAACAGGACCTCTCGCTTGTCGGCGAAGTGCCGGAAGAACGTGGCGCGGTTCAAGCCGGCACGGTCCGCGATCTGCGCGACGGTCGTTTCCTCGTAGCCGTTCTCCACGAACAGGTCCAGCGCGGCGGTCTCCAGGCGCTCACGCGCGTTCGGTGCGGCCCGGGCCAAGGGCGTCTCGGGCTACATCGGCGATGGGACCAGCCGCTGGCCCGCCGTCCACGTGAAGGACGCAGCGAGCCTGTACCGGCTAGCCATCGAACGGGCGCCCGACGGCGCGGTGCTCAACGCCGTCGGTGACGAAGGCGTGCCCGTTCGGGAGATCGCCGAGGCCATCGGCCGGCACCTGAACCTGCCCGCCCGGTCCCTGCCGGCCGAAGAGTTCGGCGGCATGCTCGTGCCCCTGCTCATCACTGACATGCCCGCCTCCAGCACCATCACCCAGGAGCTCCTGGGCTGGAAGCCCGCCCACCCGGGCCTCATTGCGGACGTCGAACAGGGCCACTACTTCATCTGACCAGCCCCGGGACGGCGGCCGAGACAACGACCCGTGGTACTCGCCCTCGACGTTTCCGCAGAAACGCAACTTTGGGGTTGCACGTGTCGGTCTGCGACCTTGCGATCCCGCGCGCGTTCGCTCGGTGCGCGGCGGACGCTCGGTTTCTCGGTGCGGCGGACGCTCGGTTCCGTCCGCGGGTACGCGTAGTCTATCGAACATGTGTTCGGTTGTAGCCCTTGATCTGCCCGAATCTTCGGCGACCCCATCACTCGACGAGCTCGAGCAGGAGATCTGTGAACTGGCCGCGCACATCGCGGTCGCGACCTGCCGCTGGCTGTCGCTGATCGCGGAGTTCGATGCGCGAGGTGGATGGGCGGATTGGGGCGTGAAGTCGTGCGCACACTGGCTTTCCTGGAAGTGCTCGCTCGGGCTTGGGGCGGCGCGGGAGCAGGTGCGGGTCGCGCATCGGCTCCAGGAGCTGCCTGCTATCCGCGAGGCGTTCTCCCGCGGGCAGCTGTCGTATTGCAAGGTGCGCGCCCTGACGCGCGCGGCGACGCCGGCGACTGAGGCCGGACTGCTCGAGATCGCGCGACACGCCACCGGCGCGCAGCTCGAGAAGCTCGTGCGCTGCTATTCGAAGGCGCTGTCGGCGACGCTGGGAGCGGCTCAGCGTGCCCAGGAGTGTCGGTATCTGAGGTGGAGCTGGAACGAGGACGGGTCGCTGCGGTTGGAAGGACAGCTGCCGCCCGATGACGCCGCGATCATGATCAACGCGGTGGACGCGCTCCAGGAGTCGCACGAGGAGGACGACTACGTGGCGTCGCCGGTTGCCGCCCGCCGCGCCGACGCGCTGGTCGCGCTGGCCAAGGGCGCTCTCGCCGCCGTCGCCGCGGGGGCTGGCGCGGCCTCCCCGGCTGGGGGCGCCAGTCCGGCTGTGCCCGAGATCGTGGTCCATGTCGATGCGGCGACGCTCGCGTCGGAGGACGTGGTCGAGCGGGCGGAGCTGGCGGACGGACCGACACTTCCCGCGGAGACGGCGCGCCGACTGGGCTGCGATGCGGCGGTGGTGCGGATCGTGGAGCGGGACGGGCGGCCGCTGAGCGTGGGCAGGCGGACGCGGACGATTCCGCCGGCGCTGCGGCGGGCGCTGCGAAGCCGGGACGACGGCTGCCGCTTTCCCGGCTGCACACATCAAAACTTCCTGCATGCCCACCACATCCAGCATTGGGCCCGGGGCGGGCCGACCGCGCTGGAGAACCTGGTGCAGTTGTGCTCCTATCACCATCGGTTGGTGCACGAAGGCGGGTTCAGGGTGGAGCGATCGCGCGGCGGGGCAGTGAGGTTCCGCCGGCCGGATGGGAGGGCGATTGCGCCGGCGCCTGAGTGCGGCTCGGTGGTGGGAGGCTCGCTTGCCGAGCAGCACCGGGCGCGCGGCGTAGTCGTGGATGCGTTCACGTGCCGGCCGCTGTCGGCCGGGGAGTCGCTGGACTATGACCTGGCGATGGATGCCCTGCTGCCAAGGGCGTTGGCGGCCGGATGACGGGTGCCGCAGGGCCGCTACGCTTGATGGCGATGGAAGAGCTGTATCGCGAGAACATCCTCGACCACTACAAACACCCCCATAACTGGAGTCCGCCGGAGGCGGAGCTGGAGGGGGCCGACCTGGAGTTCCAGGATCTGAACCCGCTGTGCGGGGATGAGCTGCGGGTGCAGCTGGCGCTGGACGGGGAGGGGCGGATCGAGGCGGTGCGGTTCTCGGGGCACGGGTGTGCGATCTCGCAGGCGGCGGCGTCGATGACCTCGGACGAGGTCAAGGGGATGCGGGTTGAGGAGCTGTTGTCGCTCGATCGGTCGTTCGTGCTCGATCTGCTCGGGATCGATATCTCCGCCACGCGGTTGAAGTGCGCCCTGCTGTCGCTGAAGGTGCTGAAGGGCGCCTCGCTGGGGCACGCCGCGGGGTGGGAGCCGGAGAGCAGCGCCGCCTAGAAATTCCTATCGGTGCGCTAGGATTTAGCTGTGCCGGAGATCATTGACGTGTGTCGTGTGGACGAGCTCGGACCGGGCGAACGTCGCCTCGTCGAGTGGGAGGACCTCGAGATCGGCGTGTTCAATTGCGGCGGCAGTCTGTACGCCATCGAGGACCGGTGCTCGCACGACAACGGACCGCTCGCGGAGGGCGAGTTCGATCAGGAAAGCTGCACGGTCGAGTGCCCAAGGCACGGGTCGCTGTTCGACCTGAAGACCGGCAACCCGAAGACTTTGCCCGCATATGTTCCGGTGGACACCTTCCCGGTGATCATCGAAGACGAGACGATCAAGCTGGAGGTGGAGTAGTGGCTGTAGACGTCACCACCGAGAATGCTGCCCTGGCGGCGATCAACGCCGATTACGAGCAGCGATATGGCTTCCACGACGCCGAGAACTACCTGTACAAGGCGCCCAAGGGGCTGAATCGGGAGATCGTCGAGAAGATCTCGGAGTTCAAGTCAGAGCCGCAGTGGATGCGCGAGTTCCGCCTCAAGGCGCTCGAGCATTTCCTCTCGCGGCCGCAGCCGACCTGGGGCTCGCCGATGCTCCAGGAGGTCGACTACGACGACATCCACTACTTCGTCCGCGCATCAGAGCGCGCCGAGCGCTCGTGGGACGACGTGCCCGACGACGTCAAGAAGACGTTCGACCGGCTCGGGATCCCCGAGGCCGAGCGCAAGTTCCTGTCGGGCGTCGGGGCCCAGTACGAGTCCGAGGTCGTCTACCACCAGGTGCGCGAGGACCTCGAGAAGCAGGGCGTGATCTTCAAGGACATGGACTCGGGGCTGCGCGAGCACGAAGACCTCGTGCGGGAGTACTTCGCCACCGTGATCCCGCCTAACGACAACAAGCTCGCGGCGCTCAACAGCTCGGTCTGGTCCGGCGGCTCGTTCGTGTACGTGCCCCCGGGCGTCCACGTCGAGATGCCGCTCCAGGCCTACTTCCGGATCAACACGGAATCGATGGGACAGTTCGAGCGCACGTTGATCATCGCCGACGAGGGGTCATACGTGCACTACGTGGAGGGCTGCACCGCGCCCACCTATTCATCCAATTCGCTCCACTCCGCGGTGGTTGAGCTGATCGCCAAGCCGGGCGCACGGATTCGCTACACGACCGTGCAGAACTGGTCGACGAACGTGTTCAACCTCGTGACCAAGCGGGCGGTGGCGCAGGAGGACGCGACGGTCGAGTGGGTCGACTGCAACCTGGGCTCGCGCCTGACCATGAAGTACCCGAGCGTGTACCTCCTCGGCGAGCGGGCCCACGGCGAGATCCTGTCGATCGCGTTCGCGGGCAAGGGCCAGCACCAGGACGCCGGCGGCAAGATCATCCACGCCGCGCCCAACACCACGAGCAACATCTTCGCCAAGTCGATCTCCAAGGACGGCGGGCGGGGCTCCTACCGCGGTCTGCTCGAGATCGCCAAGGGCGCCCACGGCGCGCGGTCGAAGGTGGTGTGCGACGCGCTGCTGCTCGACGAGCACTCGCGCTCGGACACCTATCCGACGATCAGGATCGGCGAGGACGACGTCAACGTCGGCCACGAGGCGACCGTCTCGAAGGTCGGCGACGACCAGCTCTTCTACCTCATGTCGCACGGCATCCCCGAGGACGAGGCTTCCAAGCTGATCGTCAACGGCTTCATCGAGCCGATCACCAAGGAGCTCCCGATGGAGTACGCGGTCGAGATGAACCGGCTGATCGAGCTCCAGATGGAGGGCTCGATTGGCTAGTGCAGCCCCAGCCGCTCCCGCGCTGGAGCTGCCCACCTTCAAGGGCCGCCCCGGCTGGGAGTTCACCGACATCTCCGAGCTGAACCTGGCCGCGTACGAGCCGGTGCGGGGCGCCGAGGAGTTGAGCGGTGCCGATCCGGCTGACCGGATGTTCGACGCGCCCGCCGGCGAGGTGCCCGAGGGCGTCATCGTCACCTCGATCGCGCAGGCGGCGAGCGAACACGGCGAGCTGCTGCGCCGCCACCTCGGCAGGCTGATCCGCCCGGGCGACGACGTCTTCGTGTCGCTCAACGACGCCGGCTACCGCGCCGGGTCGTTCGTCTACGTGCCGCGCGGGGTGGCTCTCGAGGCGCCGATCTCGCTTGAGAGCGTGCAGGCGCGAACCGGAACTTTGCTCAACCAGCGCACCCTGGTCGTGCTCGAGGAGGGTGCTCGAGCCGAGGTGTGGGAGCAGTACTTGTCGGGCGAGGCCGAGCTCAATGGCGTCTTCAACGCGGTCACCGAGCTCATCGTCGGCGGCGGTGCCCACCTGCGCTACGTGTGCGGCCAGGGACTATCGGAGCGCAGCTGGATCTTCGGCGCCCAGCGCGCCGAGGTCGGTCGCGACGCCGGTCTCGACTGGGTGGCGCTGGGGTTCGGCTCGGCGCGGGGCCGGGTGCGCATGGAGACGCGACTCGGCGGCGAGGGCGCGGAGGCGCGGGTCACCGGCGCCTACGCCACCCACGCCCGCCAGCACATCGACTTCGACACCACCCAGGAGCACGCGGCGCCGAACACGACCTCGGACCTCGCCTTCCGCGGGGTGCTCACCGGCCGCTCGAGCGCGGTCTGGCGGGGCAACATCATCGTCGACCCGGGCGCGCAGAAGACGGACGCGTTCCAGGAGTCGCGCAACCTGCTGCTCTCCAAGCGCGCGCACGCCGACGCGATCCCCGGCCTCGAGATCCAGGCCAACGACGTTCGTTGCACCCACGCCGCTGCGGTGGCGCAGCTCGACCCCGAGCAGCTGTTCTACCTGCGCTCGCGGGGCCTCAAGCTGGAGGTCGCCCGCCGGCTTGTGATCGAGGGCTTCCTGTCCGCGCTGGTCGAGCGCTTTGAGGAAGGGCCCGTGCGCGAGCGGTTGGCCGACACGCTCGAGCGGCGCCTCGGGCTCATCCTGGCCGAGAGCTAGGTCGCAGCCGCGAGCTCGTCGAGCGCCTCGAGCTCGTCGTCCTCGAGCTCGAGTTCGGCGGCCTCGAGGTTCTCCTCGAAGTGGGCGATCGAGCTGGTGCCCGGGATCGGCACGGTGACCGGCGAGTGCTGGAGCAGCCAGGCCAGCGCCACCTGCGCAGGCGTGGCGCCGTGACCGGCGGCGATGTCGGCCAGCGCGGTCCCGGACTCGGCGAGCTCGCCCACCGCGAGCGGGAAGTAGGGCAGGAAGGGGATTCCCGCCTCCTCGCAGAAGCGCAGCACGTCCTCGGACGCTCGGTTGACGACGTTGTACTGGTTCTGAACGGACACGATCGGAGCGATCTGCTGGGCCCGCTCGATCTCCTCCACCCCGACGTTGGACAGGCCGATGTGGCGAATCTTGCCCTCCTCCTGGAGCTCAGCCAGGGCTGCGACCGAGTCCTCGATCGGCACCTTCGGATCGACCGTGTGCAGCTGGTAGAGGTCGATTCGCTCGAGTCTGAGCCGCAGCAGCGACGCCTCGCAACAGCGCTTGAGGCGGTCGGGGCGGCAGCTCGGCTCCCACCGACCGGGCCCGGGACGCTCGAAGCCACCCTTGGTCGCGATGACGAGGTTGTCGGGATAGGGACGCAGCGCCTCGGCGATCAGGTTCTCGGATATGTCGGGCCCATAGGAGTCCGCGGTGTCGATGAGGTTGACGTCGCGGTCGACCACGCGGCGCAGGAGCTGGCGTGCGCCCGCCGGGCCAGGGGGATCGGCGGGCGGGCCCCAAATTCCGGGTCCCGTGATCCGCATGGCGCCGAACCCGATCCGGAAGATCTCGAGGTCGCCGCCGATGGTGAGGGTGAGGTCGGTGGCGGGCACGCCGGGCAGAGTAGAAGAATTAGCGGAACATGGCTCGCCAGCCCAACGCGCTGATCCCCCTCGGCTACGGCAAGTTCGTCCGTGCCGACCGGGTGTTCGCGCTCGTGCCGCTCGAAGGAGACGAGCGGGGCGACGGCCGGCGGACGCTCGTCTACATCGAGGGGATCGAGGAGCCGGTCATCGCGTCACGCTCGGAGGGTGCAATCGCCCGGGACGTGGCCATCGCGATGGGTCGAGGAACCGGCCGGGGGCGGGAGGGTCTCGAGCTGCCCGGCCAAGAAGCGCTGTTCTGAGGATCCGGGCGAGCGGCGGGGCGACGCGGGCGGACGACCCAGGCGGCGGGGTGGTTTCGCGCCGGTTGAGCGTTTTCCTGCCGCCTGGACGAATGTTCGATTAACCGTCTAGGCCCCCCTGCCGATGACTGGTGCAGAGACGGATCAAAGGTCAGTGTCGCCTGGGGCGCACGTGACACAAAGTGAGGTAGAGATGCGTGGAATTGTCTACCGTCTTGGGAGGCGGCGGACAGGGTCGGTCCTCGTGGCGCTGGGCGCGGCGCTTACGTTCGCACTCAGCTCGGTGCCGGGTGCGTCGGCCAAGACGGTGACGCCGGCGTTTGTAATCCCGATGCCCATACATGCGGCGCTCGTTGTCTCCGCCCGGCCGCCGGCCAAGGTCGTCCAGGTCGTCCAGGTCCTCCAGGTCGCGCACGCGGCGGGCCATAAGATCGCTTGACCAGACGCCTGCTCGTCGTCGCGAATAGCCTGCGCTCGGATTCGGGCAAGGCCCCGGCGCCGCGCAGCTTTACTGTCTACGTAGCGCTCGTGGCTGCCGCCGCGGGCGCTTCGCTCATCCTGCTGCCCTGGATGCGCGAGTGGCGGGTCGGCGACCCGGCGCTGTTCGTCGTCCTATCGCTGTTCGTGCTGGCCGGCGAGCTGCTGCCGATCCCGGTGCCGCGGCGGCGGGGTCTCACCCGGGTGACGATCTCGGCCGCGTTCGCATTCGCGATCCTGCTCCGGTTCGGCCCTGGGCCGGCGGTGCTGATCTACGTCTCGAGCTCGGTGGTGGCCGATCTGGCCGGCCGCGTGTCGCCGCTCAAGACCCTGTTCAACGCGGCCCAGTACGTGCTCGCAATGGTTGCCGCGGCGGCGGTGCTGAAACTCGCCGGGGAACTGCCGCTCAGCCACATCACGAGCGGCGAGCTGCCGACCGTCCTGGCCGCCGGCACGGCCTTCTTCGTCGCCAACCATCTGCTCGCGTGCACGGCGGGGGCGCTGCTGGCGCGTCTGCCACTTCGCAGCTACCTGCGTGAGGATCTGGCCTTCCAGGCGTGGACGGCCGGATGCGTGCTCGCGTTCGCCCCGGCCCTGCTGGCCTCGGCCAACGCCAGCGTGGCGCTCGTCCCGGTGTGCTTCGTCCCGATGCTCGCGGTGTATTTCGGCGGGCGGCAGGCGGCCATCTCCAGCCATCGCGCCCACCACGACGTCCTGACCGGCCTCCCGAATCGATCCTCGCTGTCCGAAACGCTCCAGGAAACGCTCGACGACGCCGCGTCCGACGCCCATCCGGTGACGGTGATGCTGCTCGACCTCGACGACTTCAAGTCGATCAACGACACGCTCGGGCACGAGCTCGGCGATCTGGTGATCCAGCGCCTCGCGGGGCGCCTGACTGAGGCCGTAGAGGAGCGCGCGCCGGCGGGTGGGCACGAGACTGTGCTGGCGCGGATCGGCGGCGACGAGTTCGGCGTCCTCGTGCACGGCGGCCAACCGCAGGCCGAGGAGCTCGCCGAACGGCTGCTCGCGGTGCTCGACCAGCCGCTCGAGGTCGACTCGGTGGCGCTCCACATTTGCGCGAGCATCGGCATCGCCTGCTCCCCCAACCACGGTCGGAGCGCGCCCGAGCTGATGCGCCACGCGGACGTCGCGCTCTACTGCGCCAAGGGATCGGATGCCGGGTTCGCCACCTACGCCGAGGAGGACGACGAGTACAGCATCGACCGGCTCGCGCTGGCCGCACAGCTGCGCCGCGGGATCGACCGTGGCGAGCTGGTCGTCCACTACCAGCCCAAGGTGCCGCTGCAGGGCGGCGAGACGCTGGCGGTCGAGGCGCTCGTGCGCTGGAACCATCCTCAGCTCGGATGCATCGGCCCGGACGGATTCATCCCGCTCGCCGAGCAGACCGGGATCATCAAGCCGCTGACCGATCGCGTGCTCGAGGCCTCGCTCGAGCAGTGCCGGCGTTGGCGTGAGGAGGGCCTCGAGGTGACCGTGTCGGTCAACGTGTCGACCCGCAGCCTGCTCGACCACGACCTGCCGGTGATCATCGGCGAGCTACTGGCCCGCCTCAATCTCCACCCCTCGGCGCTGCAGCTCGAGATCACCGAGACCCGGATCGTCGCCGACCTGCCCCGCGCGCGGGCCGCGCTCGACGAGCTGCGGGCGATGGGCGTGACGATCGCGATCGACGACTTCGGGACCGGGTACTCGTCGCTGTCGCAGCTCCAGCAGCTGCCGGTGGACGAGATCAAGATCGATCGCTCGTTCGTGACCCGGATGGAGACCGACCGCCAGGATGCCGTGCTCGTGCACTCGATCATCGACCTCGGCCGCAACCTCGGCCTGCGGGTGACGGCGGAGGGGGTCGAGACCGAGAACGTCAAGCAGGTGCTGGCCCGGCTCGGGTGTGACTACGCCCAGGGGTTCCACGTGGGGCGCCCGCTCGTGGCCGCGGAGTGCGTCAGATATCTCGGACCGGACGAACCAGGCGCCGATGTGATTCCGCTGACCGCGGTTCGCTAGCTGAACGCGTTCCGCGAACGCGAGACGCCAACCGCCGCACGCCAACCGCCGCAGCCAACCGCCGCACGCCAACCGCGGCGCTAGTCGGCCACTTGCGAGTAGAGCGAGGGCAGGTCCGGATAGCCGCTCGAGGCCCAGCCCGAGTTCTGGAGGGCGGCGATCTGCGTCGCCGGGGAGGAACCGGCGGTACTCAGAATCCCCTGGATGCCCGAGCTCGCGGTGCCGTAGCCCGGGATCGTGTTCTGGCCCTTGAGCCAGCCGGCGGTGGCATCGGCGGCGGTGACCGGGTTTGACCAGATCGAGTCGCTCGAGCCGTAGGTGGCGCTGTCGGTGTAGCCGATGTTGAGCCAGTCGTTGTTGTTCTGGGACTGACGTGACTGGGCGGCGCCACCGGACTCCTCGGCGAGCAGCCAGGCGGAGACCACGCTCGGATCAAGGCCGGTGTCGGCCGCCAGCCGGGAGGCGAACTGCTGCTGATCGGAGGTCAGCATGGTTTGCGCGCCGGCGGGCAGCGCCGCGCCTCCGGTACTGCCGACGAGGCCGGTGCTGGTGAGGCCTGCGCTCGTGAGGCCCGAACTGACGATGTTCGGGACGTCTGATGCCGTGCCGAGCGTTCCCGAGGTTCCCTGGGCCTGCGCCAGCGCGTCGGCGAAGCTGCTCGCGCCGGACGTACTGCCAGTCGCGGTGCCGGTCGTGGAAACCCCACCGGTCGACGAGCCGGTCGTGCTCGCGGCGACGGACGGATCGAAGGCGGTCTGTAGGGAGGCGATCTGGGCCTGGATCTGGGAGACCCGGCTTACGGCATCGGTGTAGCTCATCGACTACCTCTTAGATCGGCGGGATTCGAGCGCCCTTGAGCGCACCGCCTGCGGATCGCCTGTGGCGTTTCAGCCGTTAGTACCGTCGTACAGGTAACGCCGATACCACTCGACCGTCCGGCGCAGGCCTTCCTCGAGCGTCACCCGGGGCTCCCAACCAGTCATCGTCCGAAGCTTGGTCGAGTCGACCCACTGACGGGGAATCTCACCCGCTGGGGCGCCGGTGCCGCGCACGTCCGGCTGCACGCCGGTTCCGGCCACCAAGCAGGTCAGTTCCACGACTTCGAGCACCGAGCGGGGCTGGTCGGAGCCGGCGTTGAACGCTTCTCCGACGCCGGCGCCGCTCCCGACCAGGTCACAGATCGCGATGTAGGCCTCGACCGCGTCCTCGACATACAGGTAGTCCCGCTCGAGCGTGCCGTCCGACCGAATCACCGGCCGGCGCCCGTCGATTGCAGCCAGCGCCGCCTCAGGCACGAGGCGGGAGCGATTGAAGTCGCCGCCCCCGTACAGGTTTGCGAAACGGGTCACCGCGACGGGGAGGCCGAACGCGTGCCAGTAGGAGCGAGCGAGCATGTCGGTTGCCGCTTTGGAGACGTCATAGGGGTAGCGGGGCTCGAGCGCGAAGTCTTCGCGGTAGGGAAGCTGCTCGTGGATTCCGTAGGCCTTGTCGGAGGCGGCAACCACGACGCGCTCCACCTCGACATGCCGGCAGGCCTCGAGCAGCATCCAGGTCCCGCGGATGTTCGTCTCGAACGTGGACACGGGTGCGGTGTTGGCAATTCCTACGATCGCCTGCGCAGCCAGGTGAAAGACCGTGTCGATCTCGTACTCGGCAATTGCCCGTTCGAGTAACGGGCCGTCGCACACGTCGCCGCTCACGACGTTGACGCGCCGTTCGGTGCCTTCGAGTACCAACGCCGAGCCGGTAACCGTGTCCCGCTTCAGCACCGTGAGGCTGGCCCCGAGCTCAAGCAATCGCTTGGCCAGCCAGCTTCCGAGCAGGCCGTACGCGCCGGTGACGAACACCGAGCGGCCGCTCCATGCGCTGGTGCTCGGGCACGGCATGGCGAGGCATTATGGCGTGGACTGCGACGTTGGCCGACCGCCGCGCTGGGGCGCGGTTATGAGTGCCTGACCAGGAACGTCTGTCCCGAGGTCATGTGGACTGGCGTGAACCCGGCGCCGAGATCCGAGTCCAGGAACTGCTCCAAGGCCAGGGCGGCCCCGACGAGCGCCGGCGTATGCCCCGCGTCCTCGCAGATCATGATGCCTCCGATCTGCATCAACGGAGCGATCCTGGCCAACCCGGCGAGCACCGCCTCGTAGAGATCGACGTCTATGTTCGCGACGACGATCGGCCCTAGGTCATCAGGGATCTCGTCGGTGATGATGTTCAGCTTCTTGACCGTGACCTGGTTTGCGCCGGCCTTCCGCTCAAGACGCTGACGGACGATCGCGTCACCCTCGGTGGCGTGGCTGTTCGCCCAGGTCGCATCCGAACTAGCAAGCGCTTCGTCGTAGTCGAACCCTTGAAATACGTCAAAGAACCAGAAGCGCCTGGGAGGCAGGCTCTTATTCGCCGCGTAGTCGAGCATCACCGACCCGCTACTCCCTCGGAAGCACCCGACCTCGACGACATTTCCGGACAACCGACGAGTTCGATAAAGGGCCTGGGTCAGGTTGACGAAGTCCTGATGCGACCCGGGGTCCCAGAACTTCTCGTACCCGTCGAAGGTCTGTTCGAGGAGCGCGGTTTCGATCGTCTCCCGCGCGATCCGGTCGTCATGTACGTAGCCGCCGACGTCGTAGCCGCCCGCGCCTCGATACTTGAACCCCTGGTCGGTGAGCCACTCGATGAGCGCAAGCCCGTCCTGCGCATGTTCGACCGCATACAGGACGAACGGCTGTTTGCCTTCGGCAACCATTGCCTGGAGAACGCCGATTGCCTCCCCTACAACGATCGTCTGAGCGCTGGTGATCGTCACGCCGACTCCCAGCTTCGCGAAGAAGTCGGCGTCGACCACAAGACACGGAGTTTCTCCCCGAGCCAGCGCCTCCTTGGCGTCTCTGTCGGCCTCTGTGAGGGCAAGCAGATGGTTGATCTTGCTAGAGAAGAGAGGCATGAAGCAGCGCTGTTCTATCTAGCCGATCTGCTCAAGGGCAGAGTGACACCGCCGGACGCGGATGTGATCGCACCGAGGCTCATCGAGGTTCACTCCACTTCATCGGCAGCCGCGCACCATTCTTGACCTCGGATTCGGCCGGTCGTGGGCGCTCGTCGCCGCATAGCCGCATCCTCGCGCGCGAGGAAGTACTGCCGGGGAGCCCTCGAGCGGCTGCTCAACTCTCGCGCACCGGTGCCGATCATCTCGCGTGATGTCCCTCGACACGACGCTCTCCCGCATCGCGCAGCCGTCGGCAGCGTCGGTTCACGTGTCGGGTAACGGGCAACACGCGAACGGCCGAGCTGATCCCAGGACCGTGGACTACATCGTCGTACAGGCCGGAGGCAAGGGGACGCGGCTGGAGCATCTGACCGCGAACAAGCCCAAAGCGCTCGTGCCGGTCGAGAACCTGCCAATGATCTTCCACCTCTTCCGCAGGTTCCCGGACAAGCGGTTCGTCGTCATTGCGGACTATCACCGGGAAGTGTTGCGCGAGTACCTCGCTGCGTTCGCCGACGTCGAATATCAAGTCGTCGACGCTGCCGGGTCGGGAACGTGCGGCGGTGTCGACCAGGCGCTCGCCCTGCTGCCGGACGGCGAGCCGTTCATGCTTGTGTGGTCGGATCTGATCTTGCCGGCGGGCTTCGAGCTACCGGCAGGGGACCGCGATTGGGTGGGGATCTCTCAGACGTTTGACTGTCGGTGGAGCCACACGGACGGCCGGTTTGTCGAAGAGCGCTCACGGGAGCATGGAGTGGCGGGACTGTTTGTGTTCCGGGACAAGTCGGCCCTGTCGGACGTCCCGGCGAGCGGCGAACTGGTCCGGTGGCTCCAGCAGAAGGGACATGACTTCGACGAGCTGGGGCTCGCTGGGACCCGTGAGTTCGGTTTGCTGTCGGAGTACCAAGCGCTCGCTGCCGAGAAGACGCGCCCCTTCAACCGCGCCACCGTCGTTGGCGAGAGGTTCATCAAGGAGCCGGTCGACGAGCAGGGACGGTCACTCGCGCGTCGTGAAGTGGGCTGGTACAGGCACGCGGTCAAGCTCGGCGTCAACAGAATCCCGCAGCTGTACGAGTTCGAGCCCCTGACGATCGAGAGGATCGACGGCAAGAACATCTACGAGTATGCCGACCTGCCCTTGGTCGGCAAGCGCGAGATCCTGGCTGACCTGACCGCGACGCTGCGCGAGCTTCACTCGCTGGAGTCGACTCCCGCCGACTCGTTCAGCACCAGGGAGGCGTACTACGGGAAGACCGTTGAACGTCTCAAGGCGGTACGAGAGTTGATCCCGTTCACGGAGCACAAGACGATCACGGTGAACGGAAGGGAGTGCCGCAACATCTACTTCTACAGACGTGATCTGGAGCGCGCCCTGGACGCACTGAGCGTCGAGCGGTTCGCCTTCATCCACGGGGATCCCACGTTCTCGAACCTGATGCTGCGCGGCGGCACGGAACCGGTGCTCATCGACCCGCGCGGCTACTTCGGGTACACGGAGCTGCACGGAGACCCGAACTATGACTGGGCGAAGCTCTACTACTCGGTCGTCGGAAACTACGACCAGTTCAACCTCAAGAACTTCCGCTTGAGCCTCACCCCTGCAACCGTTGACCTGACGGTCGATTCCAACGGATGGGAAAGCCTCGAGGAGGACCTATTCGCGCTAAGCGGGGGAGAGCCCCGCACGATCAAGCTCCTGCACGCTGTGATCTGGCTGTCGCTCACCACCTACGCGTGGCATGACTACGACTCCATTTGCGGGGCGTTCTACAACGGCATCTATTACCTCGAGGAGGCACTGTGAGCCACGACTTCGACGAGACGCTCCGCATCCTCACGGGCGCGGTGCGCTCCATTGATCCACACGAGTTCGCGAGCCTTGAGGAAGACGCGATCGCCACCCTCGCCGGCGGTAACAAGCTCGTCTTCTCCGGCCTCGGCAAGAACGTGCCGATCTGCGAGAAGATCGTCGGCACGCTCAACTCGGTGGGCCTGGCGGCAGCGTTCATGCACACGAACTCGGCAGTCCACGGTGATCTCGGAGTGGTGCGTGACGGGGATCTCGTTGTCATCATGACCAAGAGCGGTGAGACCGCGGAGTCGGTGCACCTCTCGCGCCTGCTGAGCAAGCGCCGCTGCACGCAATGGCTTCTCACGTTTAGCCGCGAAAGCATCCTCCAGCGGGAGATCCCCAAGCGCCTCGTGCTCGACCTGGAGCACGAAGGTGACGGCTGGAACATCTTGCCCAACAACTCCACGGTGCTGAACCTCATCGTCCTGCAGGGATTGGCCATGGCGCTCATCGAGCACTTCGGAGTCCCGATTGACGTGCTGCACGCCAATCATCCAGGTGGCGCGATCGGTGCCAAGCTCGATGCAGCGGAGCTGGATGAAGAGCTGGATGCGGCGGAGCTGGGGGTCTGGGCGGATGAGCTGCGGTCTGCGCTGCCAGAGGACTCTCGGCGGTGAAGGAACTCGTTCTCTCCCCGCTCGGGCACACCTGGTTCCTCGATCTGGACGGCACGCTGGTCAAGCACAACGGGCACCTGACCGATGGGCGGGATAGTCTCCTGCCGGGAGCCGGTGCTCTCCTTGCGCAGATCCCGGCAGGCGACCTGGTCGTGATCGTGACCAGCCGCGGGGAGAGCCATCGCGCGGCAACCGAAGTGTTCCTGGTCGAGAGCGGTATCCGGTACGACCACATCATTTTCGGAGCCCCGTTCGGAGAGCGGATCGTCGTGAACGACGCCAAGCCGTCCGGGTTGAGAACCGCGGTCTCTGTGAGCGTAAGCCGAGATGAGGGGCCGGATATGACCGTCACCGTCGACGAGAGCCTCTGATGTTGAGGCAGACCTACGCCGCCTATCGCGGAAGCCGGCTATGGGCCCGACTCGAGCGCAAGTACAACGTGGGTCAGGGTGTGTACGTGCTCCTCCTCCCGGAGGACGACGCCGAGCTGAATGCCGCGGCGCTCAGGCGCATCGAGGACCTCGTCGCGGACAGGCGTGCGCAAGGCGTGGTGCTGGTGAGCGACTGCTCGCTGCCAGCACCGAGCGCGTCTGAGTTCGGAGACTCGGGGGCGGACCCCGAACGCTCGCCAGGCATCGTCGGCACCGAGTCATGGACGGCAAGCCAGATCGATGCGTTGATCGCGTTCTACGAGCTATGCAGCATCACCGATCGCTTGTTGATTGTGTCGCTGACCAAGCCGTTCGGCAACGGTCTACACCGGCTGTTGGGTCGCCAAGGGGTCACCAAAGACGATTTGGTGTCGCTCGGCTGCTTGAGGCTGCGGAGCCACGGGATGGTCAGAGCATGAGCCTGCAGAGATTCTTCGACGACATCGAGAAGCGAGTCGGCCGGCTCGCGCGCAGGGGCGTCTTCGACGACAAGAAGATCGTCCTGTTCGGTGCGTCAGTAACCGACGGGCGGTGCAAGCGCTGGCTGGAGGACCGCGGCTTTGCCGTCGACGCCATCATCGATAACAGCAGGGAAAAGGTCGGTCGGGAATACCTGGGTTTGACGGTACAGACTCCCGAGGAGGTGCTGGCCCCCTTCGACAAGGACCGCGTAATCGTGATCACGTCTCCGACGTACTGGTCAGAGATGACCCATCAGGTTGTCCAGATGGGGTATTCGAAGCGTACTCAGGTTTTCTCGGTCGGTGCCCTCCCTCCCAAGAAGGCGTGGTGGGTGTTCCTGCGCCGACTGGCCCCGGTTGCCAAAGGGGCGATAGCCCTACGAAAGCTCGCCCATGGCGCCGATGGCAAGCGAACCGTCTTTCTGACCCCGGTGCCGCCGGCGGGCGACGTCTACGTCGAATGCCTGTTCATCCGTGAGTACGTGCGGAAGAACAACGTGCAACGATTCGTGATCGCCGTCCCGAACGGGGCCTGCCGGCGCATGGTGGAGCTGTTCGGATTTGACGAGGTTGTCGTACTCGACGAGGATGTTCTGTGGCACATCGTCGACTACGCTCGCGTCGCTCGGCGCAGGGCCGAGGACCTGGTGGTCATGCACTACCCGTCTCTCAACGGTTCGGTCGCCCAGATGCAGGGCTACAACGGGCTGAACTTCGAGAAGATGTTCCGGTATGCATCGTTTGATCTCGACGATGACGTGCCGCACGACGTTCCGTCGTCCGATTCCGATCCGGCCGCGGCTCCGGCTGCGCTCCTCAGCAACGGGTTGAGGCCCGGACGGACGGTCATTCTCGCTCCGTACGCGCGTTCACTGGTGCACGGGCATGACGAGCAGTTCTGGAACTCACTGGCGGCGGATCTCTCCGCCAGGGGATATGACGTGTGCACGAGCGGCTTCGGCCCCGAAGAACCGGCGGTGGCCGGTACCGTGCTGCTCCAGTTCCCGTTTTCGCAAGCGGTGCAGTTCGTCGAGAGCGCAGGCTTCTTCGTGGGCTTGCGGAGCGGCCTGTGCGATGTGATCAGTCCAGCCAGAGCCGTGAAGGTGATCCTCCACGAGCGCGGACCGTGGTTCAAGACTTCAATGTTCGAGATGTTCAGCCTCAACGCCATGGATCTTTGTGATGACGCGGTGGAGCTCGAGTTCTCCTCCTCCGAAATGGACCTGGTCCTCGATGACGTCGTCGGAGTGTTCTCATGAATTCCGTGACGGGTCTGATCTTCGCTGGAGGCACCGGCCAGCGCATGAGCACCCGATCGACCCCGAAGCAGTTTCTGGAGCTTCACGGCAAACCCGTGATCATCTACACGATCGAGCACTTCGAGAAGCATCCGGAGGTTGACAGGATCGTGGTCGTGTGCCTGGAGTCGTGGATCGCAGAGCTCAAGCGTTTGCTGCGCCGCTATGACATCGAAAAGGTGACGACGATCGTCCCCGGCGGCTTGACCGGTGACGCGTCGATCTACAACGGGCTGGTTGCCATGCGGGACACGACGGCTGACGAGGACATCGTCCTGATCCACGACGGCGTGCGCCCCCTGATCGACGAGCAGCTTCTAACCGAGAACATCGCCGCCGCCCGCGAGCACGGGGCGGCCATCACCGTCGAGCGCGTGGTGGAAAGTGTCGTGCGCGTGGACGCCGCCGGTGACATCGTGGATGTTCCGCCTCGCGATGAGATGCAGGTCGCCAAAGCACCGCAGAGCTTCCGGTACGGCCTGATCTACGAGCTGTACGAATGGGCGCAGGCGGAGAAGATCGGGACGATCGACTCTGCCCATCTCTGTCATTTGCGCGGGGTCCGACCGCGCACGGTCGCCAGTACGCCCAACAACATGAAGATCACCAAGCCTACGGACTACTATGTTTTCCGCGCGCTGTACGAGGTCATGGAGAACCAGCAGATCCTGGCAGCGTGACCCGAGGCCGGCGCGCTCTATCCTCCGCCGGGTGAGCGTGCGTCGTGGCCGTGTCTGATGTGCTCAGAGACGATATCGAGACAGCGCTGAACGATCCCGCGATCCTCTGGGACCGGTTTCGGGGCGCCACCGTACTGGTGACGGGCGCGACGGGGACAATCGGGAGCGGGATCGCTCGGGTGCTCAGCGGGGCCAACGCTTCCAAGGACCTGGATCTCACCGTGGTCGCGCAGGGGCGCGACGCGGTCAAAGGGCGAGGGCTCGAAGCTGAGCTCGACGTGCGGTTCCTAGCGGCGGACGTGCGCGAGCTCTCGCCGGCCACGAGCCGGTTGGACCGGGCCGACTTTGTCTTTCATACGGCGGGGGTGACGTCATCGGCGCGCATGGTCGCGTATCCCCAAGAGGTCCTCGCGACAGCGGTGGACGGCACCCGCAACGTCCTCGACCTGGCTGTGGCACTCCGAGCCCGCGGCGTCGTCAACGTGTCCTCGATGGAGGTGTACGGCCAAGGCTTGTCGGGCGTGGTTGCGGAGAGCGATCTGGGGACAGTCGACCCGGACGAGCCTCGCAGCAGCTATCCGGAGGGAAAGCGGCGGGCCGAGGCGTTGAGCGCCGCCTACGCCACGAAGTATGGCCTGCGCACGACCAATGCCCGCCTCGGTCTCACCTTCGGTGCCGGGGTTCCGAATGATCCCGAGAACACTCGTGTCCCATTGCAGTTCGCGCGTTCCGTGCTGGCCGGGCGTGACATCGAGCTTCACACCGACGGGGCCGCCCTGACCAACGTCTGCTACCTCACGGATGCTGTTCGCGCGCTGTTGCTAGTCGCCACCAAAGGCGCAGCTGGAGAGGCGTACAACGTCGCCAACTCGCAGGCAAGCATGACCATTCGGCAAATGGCGGAGGTGGTCGCCCGTGAGGTCGCCGGCGGGACGATCAATGTCGTCGTCAAGCCGCCCGAGGACATCGAACGCCGGGGATATGCGCCGCCCTCTTCATACCGTCTGGCCACAGACAAGATCCGTGCGCTCGGCTGGGAGCCGCGCTACGGGATGGCGGAGATGTACCGGCGGATGATCGCCTTCTGGCGCTCATGAGACCTGGAGAACGACCGATTCCCAACCTGGGAGCGCGAAGAAGTCAGCAACCTTGTAGGGAGTGGTGCTGTAATGCGCGTCCGGGAAGGCGTGGATCTTGCGGGCGCACGCGGTATGAACGACGTCACAGAGCCCGCTGCGCAGGCTGATGAACGTGCCCGCGTGCTCAACGGCATCGAGCATCTGCGATATCGGAATCTCGAGCGGCAGGGTCCCGGGTACCGGTTCCTCCTCACCGTGCACGACCGTCGCGACGACGTGCCCCTGCGAGGCATGGCGCTTGGCGGTGTCCTCCCAGAACGACAATGGAACTGGCATGACACTCTTTGCGTAGGGGGCCATCAGCACACCCCGGCCCTGGGGAATCTGTCTTGCCCACGACGGGGCATCGGGCCTGGCCCACGCGGGCACGTGCCGCGTGGGGGCGCGCGGTTGAGAGCGGGCCGGCAGCTTGTAAACCAGGTCGCGGTACATGTCAGTAAACGCCACGAAGCGTTGATCGAGGGCGCGGACCGGGGCGCCGTCGCCATACGGCCGGTCGTGATGGGCGATCGTCGCATCCGACGCTCCCGCATCCACGACGGCCCCCACAAGGTCGTCCATCTCGACCTGCGAGAGGCTGTGCACGTCCCCGTGGCCGAAGAGCCGGGCGACCTGCCGGCACCCCTCACCGACCACCACCACAACCACGGGCGGTAGCGGGCGGCCGCCGGCAGTAACGGCTGGAAGGTAGGCAAGCGCCCAGTACACGTCGCCCAGCGCGCCGAACGGACACACAACGAGATGGCGGTCCGGATGAGCGATGCGGAGCTGACCGAGCAGCCGCGCGCCGCGATCAGGGTCCGTTCCGGACGCCGTGTCAGCCTCGATGGAGAGGGTGCCGACGCGAATGATCTCCCCCGCGTATCCGAGATTCAGCAGCTGCCGGCACATCTCGCTGTGGAACCTCGAGGCGATCAGAACGACCGACGGCACGCTCGCGTCGGCGATCGCGTCCGGTGCGATTACGGGGACCCCATGCAGGGAGCTGCCCTGCTTTGCCGGGTTGTTGTCGAAGACTCCGGTCAGCGTGATGTCATACAGGCCGAGGCGTCGGCGCATCAGCTCGGTCGCGGCGGTGTGGCCGAAGGCGTAGAGCGCGACGTGCTGGAGCCGGCCGGAGCGCTGGAGTTCGTCGATCGCGCGCTCAACGTCGGACGTCATGGCGGCGGTCACGCATCCGTCAGGCAGCTGATCACGTAATCGTGGATGTGCTGGCCCGCAGTCCCGTCCGAGTGCGCGGCGAGTGACGCGAAATACTCATGCTGCCCTGGCACACGACCGTTGGGTTGGCTCAGCATCCGGCGCAGGTACTCGATCGCACCCTCATAGACGAACCACTCAAGCCGAGCCCACGCGCTCAGGGCAGCGATCGGGCCGCCGTCCGGAGGTCCCTCGGGCCGGGGGACGTTCGTTTCCACGTTGGCATCCTGAATGACGACCGGCTTGCCGGTGAATCCGTAGAGCGTGACGATTGAACTCCACTGGCCGTAGTAGGCGTCCGTGTTGTGGATCGCCCGTTGCAGGTCTGCCGAGGTGTCGACTAGGACACGGCCGGAGCGCCTGGCCCGCTTCTCATAGGCCGCGTGGAGGGGCTCGATGTCAGGCACCATGCTGGTCACGGTCGCCCGCTCGAGCGGGTGAGGGCGCCACCACAGCATGAGATCTTCACTCGCCTCCACCACGTCGAGGACCTCGTTCAGCTTCCGCATGACCGCCTGACGGTCAGCCGGAGGGCCGAGCAGCTCGACGATCGATGTCACCTGTAGAAGCACGGTTTTGCCGTTGGTTCTTTCGGTCCACTCCGCCGGAGGAGGTGACCCCGGCGAACGGACGTAGTCGAACTTCGGGGAACCAAGCGGCACCACCTTGTTGCTCGTCCACTTCTCGATGACCGGCTGGTCGATCTCTTCGGACTGGACGATCACCTTGTCGAACAGTTCGAAGCTTGGCGCGCCGTACAGGTGCTCTCCGGGGGCCGTCGCCGATACGTAGTACGGGACGTACACCAGCAGGTCCGTGTGCGGGCGCAGCTCGGCGCTATAGAACTGCGGGGCGACACTCGTGACGCGGTTGTTGCCGTCGTAGGCATTGTGGACGTAGATCACGTCAGGATGCGTGGCTTGCAGATCGAACTCCGTATACGGCGTGACTGGGACCTCGGGGGGCAGCTCAGTCGTGTGAACGTGCCAGGCACCGGCGCCGCCGTCCGGGAGTCGGTCCGCGTACGGGATCGGGACCACGATCGGCTCCACCCGGGGATCAGCCTGAGCCGCGGCCCAGATGGTGTGGAAACTGTCCCACATGGACGCGTTGTAGGGCATGAACACGACCGTGTACGTGATGTTTGTGTCGGCGAGAAGTCGCTGCCTGAGCGCGCAGAGTTGACCAATCAGTTCGTGCTCTGCCGAGGTCGTGTCGGCACCGGCTGCGGCCAGCAAGCCTTCAGCGGTCCGCGCGATCTCCTCACGCGTACCCTCGTAGGCCGGGGCGTCGAGGAGGGGGACCGCGTCGAGGATGTCGCGGGCCATCCTGCGCACCGACGCCGACTCGAGGTAGGGGAGCTGGCGCGCGCCGTCGAGCATGCTGTCGGCGACAGCGAGCAGATGGTCACGTTCACGCTTGCGCAACGCGTGGCGTTCCGTGAACCGGGTGTGAAATCGGGACGGGCATAGACGATCCTGGGCATCGAGGGGCCCGGTAACCCTTTAATCGGTCGTGCCGCGGGGAACTGAAGCGTAAGCGGCTCAAGTGCCACCGAGGAGGTGTCGACCATAGTGGAGACGATGGTTTTCGCCGCAACTTCGCTCGCGCCCGGCGACGAGAGCCCTTTTTCTGCGGCACACCTAGGCGCTCGGGCCGAGGAGCTGCTGGCCGGTGGCGACGTCGACGCTTACCGGCGGCTGTTCGCGGATGCCAGCCGGCTGGAGGATCCGAATCGCGTCTATCACGCGCGGGTGGTTCTGCTCGAGCGCGGACTTGCGGCCGCGGCGAGCACCCCCTCCGCTCCGGCGGCTGGAGTTCTGATGGCGGTTGCCGACGCTGCCGTGGAGGTCCTCGAAGCGCAACCGAGTGAGCCGGTGGTGCTGGGCTGCGCCGGCGTCGCGTTCCGCGAGCTCGGGGACTTCGATGTCGCGCTCGCCCTGTTCCAAGCAGCTCAACGTCTGGATCCGGGTCTCGCCGGCCTGGACGAGCAGCTCGCTGCGGTGGAGAGCCGCCTTAGGGAAAGAGCGACCGCACGGCCGATTCAAGCGACGAGTTCGAGCCTCTCGCGTCGCGCCACCGTCGCCGCCCAGAAGGCGAGCCCGGTCGCTGGTCTGACGCTGAGCCTGTGCATGATCGTCCGAGACGAGGAGGAGATGCTCCCTCGTTGCCTGGGAGCGATCGCTCCGGTCGTCGACGAGATCATCGTCGTCGACACGGGGTCGCGTGACACGACGATCCAGATCGCCCGATCGTTCGGAGCTCGCGTGATCGAGCACGAATGGACCGACTCATTCGCGGAAGCCCGAAACATCTCCTTCGACGCCGCCACCGGCGATTGGGTGATGTTTCTCGATGCCGACGAGGTCTTGGTCTCAGAGGATGCCGAGCGGCTCCGAGCGCTGACGGGCCACACCTGGAGGGAAGCCTTCTCCGTGGTCGAAACCAGCTATGTGGGCGGGGTTGGCGATGGTTTCGCCACGACCGACAACATGCTGCGCATGTTCAGAAACCGGCCCCAGTATCGGTTCCAAGGTCGCGTCCATGAGCAGATTTCGCACAGCCTGCCGCACTACGCTCCCGGCCGCATCCACCAGACAACGGTCCGCGTTCAGCACTACGGCTACCTGGAGACCGTGCGCAGCTCCAAGGCAAAGTCTCGGCGCAACATCGATCTGTTGCGCAGGCAGTTGGATGAGGGCTCGCCGGACGCCTTCATGCATTTCAACCTGGGGGCAGAGTATGCGGCCGTTGGTGACACGGCCGCGGCGCTGAGCGAGTTCGAGCGCGCCTGGGCGATGATCGTCGCCGAGGGCAGCGGAGTGGATTACAGGTACGCGCCGCCGCTTGTCGCCCGGATGGTCGAGGCGATGCGCGAGAGTGGCCGGCTCGACGATGCTGCCAGGTTGGCGGCCGAGGGTCTGCGGCGCTATCCGGAGTTCACGGACCTCGTCTTCGCACAGGCAAGAATTGCCTTGGCGACTGGTGCATTCGACGATGCGCGGGAGCACTTCCACCGCTGCATCGCGCTCGGCGACGCGCCGACAAGGTACCGGCACCTCGTCGGCTGCGGTACCTACCTGCCGAGGATCGCGCTGGCTCAGCTGGCGCTGAAGGACGGGGATGTCGCGATGGCGCGAGAGCTGTTGGAATCGTGCCTCGAGCGGTACCCGACGTTCCACGGGGTCGTGGCTCCTTACGCGAGCCTGCTGCTCAGCGCCGGAGTGCGAGCGGAGGATGCCGTCGCCGAGGTCGAGCGCAGGGTCGGGTCGGTGACCCCGGCGGTGCGTTTGACACTCGGGTCGGCGCTGCAGGACGCGGGTGCGTTGCCGGCGGCCGAGCGCCAGTATCGATCAGTCCTCGCCGGTGAGCCCGGCAATGGTCAAGCGCGCGTCGCCCTGGCCGAGACGCTGCTGCGGCTCGGCGACAACGCCGGCGCGGCCTCGCAGGCCGCATTGGTTTCCGAGGACGACACGGCCGCCGGCGTGGCTTCTGGAATCGAACTCCGTGCCCTGATTTCGGGAGGGAATCCCGGAGCCGCGTCCGACGCGTTCGCGCGGGCGCGAAAGGATCTATCCGAGGTGGAGCGCGAGGTGTTCGGGACCTGGCTGGCGATCACGTCCGGCGTGACGTCACCATCGCCGCTAGCCGTTCCCGCCGTTACGTTCTTGACGCAGATCATGGAGACTCTGCTCAGGGCTCGGAACGTTGAACAGTTTGAGCTGCTCCTGCCGGCGCTGGAGAACTCGGAGCTCCCGACCCGCCAGCGGCGCCAGGTGCTCGGCGACATCTATCTGCGCCACGGGTTTCTCGCCGCGGCGGCCAACGAGTGGATGGCCGTGTGCGCAGACCGGCCTGACGTCGACGCGCTGCTCGGGCTCGCACGGGTCGCAGCGGCTCACGGCACGCCGCAGGAGGCAGCCATCTTCGCGAGCGCCGCGCTCGAATTGGAGCCGGAGAACGCGCCTGCCGCCGAGATCTTGGCCCGCGCACAAGCGGGTCGTTAATCCACGCGGGGGTGGGCTGCCTAGGCAGCCCACCCCCGCTTCCGGTTCCCTCGATGAATCGGACGTGGTTATGTGGCCCCGCGCGATGTGAGGTGGGACGGTCGCGAGGCGGGTTGTTCCCTCGGCGGCGGCAGCGAGGCTGCCGCGTTCGAAGCTTGTGAGAAAAGCCTTGGTCTTGCGTCTGACCGGACGACGCACTAGGCGCCGTCCGGCCTGACGAAGGGTGGATCAGCCGGTGATGAGCTTCAGCACCAGCTGCGGCTCCGAGTTGGCCTGCGCGAGCATCGCCGTGCCGGCCTGCTGCAGAACCTGCTGCTGCGTGAGCGTCGTCATCTCGCTCGCCATGTTGACGTCCTGAATGCTGCTCAGCGACGCGGACATGTTCTCCTGAGTCGATGAGATGGCATTCGAGGTGTACTGGAGACGGTTCTGGACCGCACCCAGCGTCGCCGCGAGGGACGAGATGTTGTTGATGGCACTGCTGATCAGGCTGACCGCGTTGGCCTGGCCCAGGTTGAACACAGCAGTGCTCGTGTTGACGTTGCTCCAGGTGAATCCAACGGTGCTGCTCAGGCCATTCGTGCCCTCGATGTTCGCGAAGGACACGGTGAGCGTGTCGCCCGCGCCCGGCCCGACCTGGAAGGTCACGCCGACGCCGGCGCCGCCGGCCGTGCCGTTCAGCAGGTTGATGCCGTTGAACTGCACGGAACCCTGCTGGCGGCTGATTTCGCTGGTGAGCTGGTTGACCTCGCTCTGGATGTCGGTCTTGTCCGACGAGGAGAGGTCTCCGTTCTGATACTGCACGGCCAGCTCGCTGACCCGCTGGAGCATGTTCTGAACGTTGTTCAGCGCGCTATCGGCGGTCTGGACCATCGAAGTCGCGTCGCTGACGTTCTGGCTTGCCTGCTGGAGGCCGTTGACCTGAGAGGTCAGGCCCTGGCTGATCGCGTAACCGGCGGCGTCATCGGCCGCCGAGTTGATGCGAAGGCCCGAAGAAAGACGCTGCATCGCCGTCGAGACGGCGTCGCTCGAATTGTTCAGGCTGATCTCGGTCTGCATCGCCGAGGTGTTGGTGAGAATCGAAAGGGACATCTGGTTACACCTCCATGGTGTGGTCGCTTTAGTCAGTCCCCCGGCGGCTCCTTGCCACCGGTCTCCCCGGTTATCGCCCCCGGCGCGGCCCACTTGAGGAGTGTCCAGATTGATCTGGACACTCTCGTGCGGGCGGTCCCCGCGGTCAGGCCGTCACGTCGATGTGAAGGCCCGAGTCGCCCTCGCCGTCGGGGTAGTCGTCCGCGTAATCGTCGGCGTAATCGTCGGCGTAGTCGAACTGCCCCGACCCGGGGTCGTCGTGCCGCGGGCGCTGCCTGCGGCGCTGGTCGTTGCCCTGGCCCGAGCGCGATGAGTCGCGGTCGACGGGTCGGGCCATGGGCGCCGGCTTGATCTCCGGAATGTTCGGGGACAGCGGGGCGATCGGGTGGATTGGATCCATCGTCGCTCAGCGCTCGGTCGTCGGCTCCGGTCAGGAGGCCGCGGCCGCCTGCTCAGGAGAGGGGTTCTGGGCCGGCTGCGGCGCGCGGGCCGGAATCAGGTCGGGATCGGGGCCCTCGGTGCGCTCGAGAGCGGCTCGGAGCTCAGCCAGCACCAGGTGGCGCCAGACCGTGACCGCGCACGCCCACGCGAGCATGTAGCCGCCGATTCCGCCGATTAGCGCCCGCAGGCCGAGGTCGGCGGTCGGGACGCCCGCCTTGTAGGAGAAGTACGCGGCGAGCGCAAAGCCGGCGATCCCGCCCCAACCCTTCGCCCGACGGACCTGATAGCTGGCGCGCGGATGGGCGGCGATGCTCGGGCCAGCGGCGGTGTCGCCCTTGCCCTTCTTGCCCTTCTTTCCCTTCTTGCCCTCGGCCTTCTCAGCGTCCTTGTCGGCCTTCTTGCTCATCCGGCCCTCCTGTGCTTGGTCGCGCGGCCCAGCTTGGCCAGCGCCTCGCGCTGGCGCTCGAACACGAAGTGGATCAGTCGCTGGCGGTCGTCGGCGGAGATCTGCTCGAACACGAGGCCGCGGCGGCCCTGCTCAGCGGCGCGGACGACGCGGGCCCAACCGGCGATCTCGGGGAGGCCGGCGCCCACGCTCAGCGTGAAGCGCACGATCGATCCCAGCTCCAGGTGATCCGCCCCGCTCAGCAGCATGCCGCCTCCGCTGACGTCGATTGCGTGGCCCTTGGTGCCCACCTCGCCCGTGAGACCCCCCAGGGCGACGTTCTGCACCGCCGGGACGCGCACGAACTCGCGGCGTTGGGTGATCTCGGGCGCCGCGGACACCTCGAAGCGCACCAGGTCGCGCTCCTGGAGCACGGCCTGCCCGCGGAACCGGACCACCCCTCGCGGCGAGACGTATTCGACGACCAGCGCCTCGGCCGCGTGGCCCAGCTCATCGGCCGCGTCGGGCGTGAGCTCCTCGGCCGCGTCGAGCATCAGCACGAGCATCAGGAAGTCGCCGCGCTCGTAGACGCGCACCGGGATCTGACTGCCCACGCGGGTGGACAGCTTGCCCTGGGTTCCGCCCACGTTGAGGCGGATGACCTTGCCGGTGGGCTCGGGTTCGGCGGTCATGGTTTGGTTCAAGGAAGCAGACGGGCGGCCAGCGTCGACGGATCGGCCGCCGACAGCGCGCCCTCGAGCTCGAGGCCCTCGTGGATGTAGGCGACCGGCATGCCGCTGATCTGCGACAGCTCGGCGGCGATCCCGAGCTGATCGGCCTCATCGGCGTGCGTGACGGCGATTCCGTCCGCGCCGAGCGCGGCGAAGCCGTCGATCAGCTTGCGGGCGGCGTGCACGCTGAAGGTGGCGGGCACGGCGATGTAGACCGCGTCGAGGTTCAAAGACCGCAGCTCGGCGGCGAGCGCGTCGACGGTCGCGGGGTCCCGCGGGGTGGCCGCGGTGGTGTCGAGAACGACGAGGCCGCCGTCGCGGCCGTGCGCGACCGGTGGGCCGGCCTCGGCGCCGTTGGCGGCGCCCATCACCCATACGTTCTGGCCTTTGAGCAGCTCCTTGAGGTCGCCGCCCCAGTCGTCTGAGCCCAGCGACACGACGCTCGCGGCGAGCGTCGAGCCCTTGGCGTAAGCCGCGGCGAGCGCGGCGGCGCAGCGGGTCTTGCCGGCGCCGCCGGCGCCGACGAAGGCGACCGCCGCCCCCGACGCGGGCAGCGGCGCCGGGGCCGGGATGATCGCGGCGAGCGTGGCCCGGACGGCGTCGCGCAGGGTGCCCTTGGCGAGCGGCGAGCGGTGCGCCGAGGCGGCCACGATCAGTTGCTCGGCCCAGCTCTCGCTGATGCCCTGCGCGGTCAGCTCGCCGACGACCGCGGCGGCCTCGCTCGAGTCGGGCCCGCTGGCCTGCTTGGAGACCCAGGGGCTGGCGGCCGGCGGCACCGGCGCCGTTTCGGGCACCGGAACCTCAGGATTGGGATGCCCGCCCACCCCTGGGGCTTGGATGATTGGTTCGGGGGCCGCGGGCACAACCGGGTCGCCATCGAGCGAGGGCGGCGTCACGGGAGCGGCTGCCTCGGGCACCGGGACCGGGGCGGGCGTCGGCGCGGCAGGCACAGGCGCGGGCGCGGGCGCGGCGTTCGCGAGCACGCGGCCCGTGGTCACCAGCTTGACCAGCTCGTCGATGTCGACGTGCGCCGCGGCCTGCTCCAGGCGGCTGACGAACGACTCGGCGGTCAGATCCTCGGCGGCCGGGGCGGGCGCGGCGGGGATGTCCTGGGCGGGCGGGGCGGCGAAGGCGTCCGCCTCCCGGGCCCAGCGGGCAGCGGGCTCGGCCGGCGCCGGCGGCTGGATCGGCTCGGCGAACGGCTCCCGGATCGGCTCGACAACCGGCGACAGCGGCTGGATCGGCTCGGCGGCGACGGGCTTGGGCGGCTCCGGCGCAGGTAGGGCCGGGGTCTGGTCTAGCACCTCCGGGGCAGGCTCCGGGGCCGCCGGAGCGACGAAGTCCTCGAGGCCGTCGTCCCAGCCGTTCACCGGCTCGTCATCGTCGTAGATGTCGACACGATGGTGGGATTCCCGCCCACCCCCGGCCTGGGCGTCGACCTCAACGCACTTCTGGGCAAAGAAACCACCCACGCCGCCCATCAGACCCTCGCGCTGGCGCAGGATGATGGCATCCGGGCCCAGCTCCGCGCGGATCTGGGGAATCAGGTCCTCGAGCTTGCGACCGCGGTAGGTGCGCACGTCGCCTAGCTCCCGGTCGTGGCCGTTCGTGTGGGGCTGAGTGAGGGTGCTCATGCGCTAATTACTCCTATAGTTTCGACGCTGATGCCTGGGGCGACTTCGTTGTAAGAACAGACGGGCAGATGGGGAACGCCGGACTCGACGAGGCGCCGGAGGTGGCGGCGCACGCGGGCCGAGCAGAGCAGCACAGGGCGGAAGCCGCCGCGGGCGTTGGCGTTGTCGGACTGGGCCTTTACCGCGTTGAGGACGGCGTGAGCCCGGGTCGGCTCCATGGCCAGGTACTCGCCGTCGCTGGTCTGGGTTATCGAGGTGGCGAGCTCCTGCTCGATATTCGGATCGAGCGTGATCACGCGCAGGGTCTGGCTCGGGTCCAGATGGGGCGCGGTGATCGCGCGGCCCAGCGCCTGGCGGGCGTACTCGGCCAGCAGGTTGGGGTCGCGCGTGATGCGGGCCTTGTCTCCGACGGCCTCGACGATGGCGCCCAGATCGCGGATCGACACGCCCTCTGAGAGGAGGGCCTGCAACACGCGCTGGATTTCACCGAGGGAAAGAACTTCCGGCACAGTGTCCGTAACGACAGCTTCGTTGATTTCCTTTAGCTGATCGAGGAGCTGGCGTACGTCTTGCCGGGTCAGCAGCTGGGCGGCGTGGTTGCGGATGGTCTCGGTGAGGTGGGTGACGATCACCGATTCGCCGTCGACGACCGTGTATCCGAGCGCCTCGGCCTCGGCGTGCCGTGCCTCCGGAATCCAGACCGCCGGCAGGCCGAAGGCCGGCTCGGTGGTGGGGATGCCCCCCACGGTGCCCACCGCGTCGCCCGGGTTCATCGCCAGGTGGTGACCCGCCATCACGCTGCCCCGGGCGACCACCGTGCCGCGGACCTTGACCACGTACTCGTGGGAGTCGAGGTCGACCTCGTCGTGGATCCGGACCGGCGGGATCACCATGCCGAGCTCGGAGGCGATCTGGCGGCGGATCATCGAGACGCGGCGGACCAGCGAGCCGCCGGTCCGGCGGTCGACGAGCGGCACCAGGCCGAAGCCGATCCCCAGCTCGAGCGGATCGATCGGAAGCTCCTTGAGCACCTCCTCGCGGGGGGCGGTCGGCTTGTCGGCCTGCGTCGGGGCCGGGAGCGCGGCGGCGGCCGCGGCGGCCAGCTCGTCAGGCATGCCGTTGCGGACCGACCAGCCGATCGCGGTCATGATCCCTCCGATGAACAGGAAGGGCAGCTTGGGCAGCCCTGGGATCATGGCGAACGCGCACACCACGCAGCCGGCAACCAGCGGCGCCTTGCGCTGGCGCAGGATCTGATTGGCCAGGTCTGAGCCGAGGTCCTTGTCGGAGCCGCCCGAGCGCGTGACCAGGATGCCGGTGGCGACCGAGATGAGCAGGGCCGGGATCTGAGCGGCGAGGCCGTCGCCCACGGTCAGCATCGAGTAGGTGTGGGTGGCCTGCGAGAAGCCCACGTGCTTTTGCAGCATCCCGACCACGATCCCGCCGATCAGATTGATCCCGGTGATCAGCACGGCGGCCATCGCGTCTCCCTTGACGAACTTCGAGGCGCCGTCCATCGCGCCGTAAAAATCGGCCTCGCGCGCGATCTCCTTGCGGCGCTGGCGCGCCTCCTCGTCGGTGATCAGTCCGGCGTTCAGGTCGGCGTCGATCGCCATCTGCTTGCCCGGCATGGCGTCGAGGGTGAAGCGGGCAGCAACCTCGGCGACGCGGCCGGCGCCGTTGGTGACGACCACGAACTGGATCACGACCAGCACCAGGAAGATGACGAGGCCGACGATGATGTCGCCCCCGACGACGAACTGTCCGAAGTCCCGGACCACGCTGCCGGCGTCTCCCTTGGTCAGGATCAGTCGCGTGACCGACACGTTGATCGCCAGCCGGAACATCGTGGTCAGCAGCAGGAGGCTGGGGAAAGCCGCGAAGTCCAACGGCTTGTTCAGGTACATGGTCGCGATCACGACGGCCAGCGCGGCCGAGATGTTGATCGTGATGAACAGGTCGAGCAGCATCGAGGGCAGCGGGATGATCAGCATCGTGACCACCACTACGACTGCCACCGCGGCGAGCAGGTCGGTGTGCTTCAGGAGCCTCTTGATTGCAACCTGGTTCATGCTGAGGCCCTCCTACGACCGGCCATCCGGTAGACGAATGCGAGCACTTGCGCCACGGCCGCGAACAGCTCGGCCGGGATCATCTGGCCGATCTCGACGGTCGCGTGCAGCGAGCGGGCGAGCGGCGGGTCGGGCACGATCGGGACGTTGTTCTCCTCCGCGATGCGACGGATCTGCTTGGCGACGAGATCCTGGCCCTTGGCCACCACGACAGGCGCCGGGTGGCTGCCGTCGTAGCTGAGAGCGACCGCGAAGTGGGTAGGGTTGGTCACCACCACGTCGGCCTGCGGGACGGCCGCCATCATGCGCGCGCGCGCGGCCTGGATCTGCCTGCGGCGGATGGCTCCCCTGACCTCGGGCGGCAGGTCGGTCTGCTTGAACTCCTCCTTGACCTCCTGCTTGCTCATCTTCAGCGACTTGGCGAGCTTGCGCTTCTGGTGGATCAGGTCGATGATCCCGATCAGCAGGTAGGCGATCGCGGCGCGCTCAGCCAGGCTGTAGACGCCAGAGCTGATCATCTTTCCGAGCGCCACCGGGGTCGTGTCGATGCTCGCGCCGAGGTGGGTGAGCTGAGGGACCAGCGCGATCGCCACTACTGCGCCGACGGCGGCGACCTTCGTCAGCGCCTTGCCGCCCTCGAAGAACATGGTGGGCCCGAACCGGCTCTTGAACCCGTTGATCGGGTTCAGCTTGCCGAAGCTCGGTTTGATCGCCTCAGCGCTCGGCTTCATGCCGACCTGAGCGACGTTCGCCACGAACGCAGCCGCGACGCACATGCCGACGATCGGCGCGACCGCGGTCAGCATCGTGTGCAGCCCGATTTGCTCGAGGCTGTGCAGTCCGGCCGCGGTCGTCGCCGCGCCGGGGTTGGAGACCTCCCCGAAGATGGCGGTCATGGCCCCGCTGGTGCCGCTCACGATGCCCGGCCCGAGGAACATGATCGCCACCAGCCCGGCGCCCAGCACGACGGCGCCGTTGAGATCGGTGCTCTTGGCGACCTGGCCCCGTTTGCGCGCCTCGCGGCGGCGCTTCGGGGTCGCGTTCTCTGTCTTTGACGGATCGGCCATGGCGGGCTAGAGCGCGTTCAGCGCGGTCGCGACCGAGGTGTACATCTGGTTCGACATCCAGCCGCCCAGGAAGGGCAGCGACGCCCCGACCACGAGGATGGCGACGCCGACCTTGAGCGGGAAGGCGACGGAGAATGCGTTCATCTGGGGCACGACCTTCGAGACGAGGCCGAAGGCCACATCGGTGATCAGCATCGCCAGGATCGCGGGCGCGGCGACCTCGACGGCTAACACGAAGATTGAGACGCAGGCGGTTTCGGCACCGGCGACCATCGGCCCGATCTGCGGCGCCTTGGTCAGCGGGACCAGGTCGAACGTGCGCGCCAGCCCCTGCAGGGTCCAGGCGTCGCCGCCGATCACGATGAACAGCATCACGCCAACGAGGCCATAGAACTCGGTAAACGTGCCGCCCTGGTTGCCGTTGATCGGGTCGACGGTGGCGCCGAAGGAGAAGCCCGACAGGCTGTCGACCAGCCCGCCGGCGGTCTGAATCGCGGCGAGCACCGCAGACACCGCGAAGGCCACCAGCAGCCCGACGAGCAGGTTCACAACGAGCAGTCCCGCGACCGGGAGCGGGTCGCCGGGGATGTGCTGGCCGTGCATCGCGATCCCGGTCAGCCCGATCGCGAAGCCGACCGCGACGACACCCTTAACCGAGGTGGGGATCATCGACGACGAGAACAGGGGCGCCACCACGAACAGCGGCGTGATCCGCGCCAGCACCAGGAAGAATCCCGTGACGGGCTGGCCGCCGCCGAGCGCCGTGATCAAGTGGCTGAGCGTCGCGCTCATCCGAGCATCGACGGAATCGATGTGTACAGGTTCTGGGCGTAGGTCACCATCTGATCGAGCATCCACGGCCCGAGCACCACGATCAGCACCGCCACCCCGATGATCTTCGGGATGAAGGACAGGCTCTGCTCCTGGATGGAGGTGACCGCCTGGAAGATCGACACGAGGAGCCCGATGATCAGCCCGAGGATGAGGATCGGGCCGGCGATCTCCAGGGCCAGGGTCATGGCCTGGGTGGCGAGGTTGACGACGGTGTCCTGAGTCATGGTTAGTGGAAGCTCACGACGAGCGAGTGGGTGACCAGGGCCCAACCGTCGACGAGCACGAACAGCAGGACCTTGAAGGGGAGGGATATGAAGGAGGGAGGCAACATCACCATCCCCATGCTCATCAGAGTCGAGGCGACGATTAGGTCGATCAGCAGGAAGGGCAGGAAAATCAGGAAGCCGATCTCGAATGCCGTCTTTAGCTCCGAAAGGATGAAGGCCGGGATGAGCACGTAGGTCGGGACCTGGGCGCGCGTCCGCGGCGTCTTGATCTTGGCCAGGCTGACGAACAGCGACAGGTCCTCGTTGCTGGTCTGCTTGAACATGAATTCGCGCAGCGGCTCCTCGCCGCGCTGGATCGCCGTGGCGGTGCTGATCTCGTGCTTGACCAGCGGGTCGTAAGCGTCCTTCTTGATCGCGGTGATCGTCGGCATCATCACGAACAGGGTCAGGAACAGAGCGATCCCGACAAGCGCCTGGTTCGGTGGCGTGCTCTGCAGGCCCAGGGCCTGGCGGATGAAGCCGAGCACGATCAGGATGCGGGTGAACCCGGTGACCGTGAACAGCAGCGCCGGCACGACCGACAGGCCGCCGATCAGCAGCAGGATCTGGAGCGCGTTGCTCGAGTTGACCGTCACGGGCGGGCCGTCATCCGGCGCAGGCCTTCGAGCGCCCGGCCAAAGGGCTTCTCGACGACGGGATTGGCGTTCTCGGACTCCTCGGTCGGGACATCGAGGCCGAGCGCAATCGCCTCGGCCTCGGTGTAGCTGCGGATCGGGGTGACGCCGTTCTCGGCCACCCCGACGACCAGGATCTCCCGGCCGGCGCGGACGACCGCGACGCTGCGCCCGCTACCCAGGGGTAGGTTGGCGACCTGCGAGAGGCCGCGGCCCGTCGGGCGGATCTTGCTCTTCTTGGCCTGCTTCATGATCCACGCGATTCCGTAGATCACCGCGATCACGATGAACAGGCCGACGATCGTGCGGACGATGCTCGCGCCGCCACCGCTGGTCGCGGCGACGTGAGTCGTGGCCGTGTGGCTGACGCTCAACGGCGTGTTCTCGCCGGTGGCGTTCGCGAGGGCCTTGGTGCCCAGTGCCTGCACGGCCACCGGTTCGACGTGGCGGGCGTGCGTGGTCGACGCATCCTTGGTCGCGGCAAGCGCGGTGGCGGCATGCGTGAGCATCAGGGCGCCGGCAAGCCCGACGCCACGAGTAAACGTGAGCGACTTCATCGAGGGAATGGACTCCGAGGGAAGAGTCCCTCCGGTAATCGACCACAGGGTCTGGGACCTTGAATGGCCCGAGATCTGGGCCCGGCGGCCATCCCGATCCCGGCGAAATCCTCACCGTCGCTCGGCGTTCCTACTGGCTTCGAGCAATGGGGTCGCGCGCCGCCCGCGACCTCCGAAACCCAGATAACTCACCATTCGACGAACCAGCGCGGCGAGTGGCGAGTTATCCGCGTTCGGAGTGCCGGAAGAAGTCGATCAGCAGCTCGGAGACGCGGTCGGGCTCGTCGTGCTGGACCCAGTGGGAGGCCTGCGGGAGGCGCACGACGCGTTCGAGGTGCGGGACGTCCCGGCGCTCGGGCTCAGCCAGTTCGGCGCCCAGGTGACGGTCGCGCTCGCCCCAGATGACCAGCGTGGGCGCCTCGACGGGCGGGAGCGATCGCCCGCCCACGCCCCCGGGCGGCCGGCGGAGCGAGGCCCGGTAGTAGTTGAGCATCGCGGTGATCGCGCCCGGCTGCGACCACGCCTGCTTGTAGCGCTCGATGTCGGCAGCCGTGAACGCCTCCGGACGGGCCTCCGAGAACGGCTGGCGCAACCATCGCCAGTCGCCGGCGGCGAGCAGGCGCTCGGGCAGCCAGGGGACCTGGAAGAAGAAGATGTACCAGGACCGCAGGAGCTGCCGGCTCGGCCGGCGCAGGGCCTCGAGCATGCGCCGGGGATGAGGGACGTTCAGGATGGCGAGGCGCTCGACCGCCTCGGGGTGGCGCATCGCGGTTAGCCAGGCCACCGCCGCACCCCAGTCGTGGCCGGCCACGAATGCCCGTGACGCGCCGCGCTCGGCGATCAGGTCCCGGACATCCGCGGCGAGCTTGGCGGGCGCATACGACGAGACCGAAGACGGCCGCGCGGACAGGTTGTAGCCCCGCATGTCGGGCGCGAGCACCCGGAAGCCGGCGCCGGCCAGCGCCGGAATCTGTAAGCGCCAGCCGTACCAGAAGTCAGGAAACCCATGGAGCAGGACGACCAGCGGCCCGTCGCCCGCCTCGAGGTAGTGGAGCCGCACCTCGTCGAGGTCGGCGTAGCCGTCGCGCAGGTCGATGTCTTTCAAAGCGGTCATCCCGGGGTAGGAATACCCGTATGGAACCCGTCAAGCTCAGCTGGTCAGAGGCCGAGGTCCACGATGGCGAGCTCGCCGTCCCGGTCGCGGGCGAAATGCCCAAGGGCTGGAAGCAGAGTTTCGCGCGGACACTCGCGCTCCTAGGCAGCGGCGAATGGGGCGAAGTCACGCTCAAGAAGGACCGGATCCTGGTCGCCGACGTGACGCCCGGCTCGGAAGAGAAACTCAAGCATCACCTGGAGGCGGTGATCGCCCAGGCGAACACCACGATCGAGGAGGACGAGGGGCCTGAGGGCGAGGACCAGCCCAACGACCCGGACGCCGAGATGACCGAGCGCTTCCGCTCGTTGGGATAGCCCCCTAAGAATGCGAAACGGGCGGCGGCCCGAAGGCCACCGCCCGTTTGCGCGTACCTCCGGTGGACGATTACGCCAGAGCCTTGCCGACTGCCTCGAGCAGCTGGGCCGGCTGGAAGGGCTTGACGACGAAATCCTTGGCGCCCTTCTGGATCGACTCGATCACCTTCGCCTCCTGGCCGAGCGCCGAGCACATCAGCACGCGGGCGCCGGGATCGATCGAGATGATTTCGCGGAGGGCCTCGAGGCCGTCCTTCTCGGGCATCGTGATGTCCAGCGTCACGAGCTCTGGGGACAGCTCCTGGTAGCGCTGCACGGCCTCGGTGCCGTTACCTGCCTCGCCTACCACCTCGTGGCCGCCGGAGGCGAGCGCGTCGCTCACCACCTTGCGCATGAACGCGGCGTCGTCGACTACGAGTACACGGGCCATCACGTCACGGCTCCTTCCACTTCTGGTTCCTGCAGATTGGGGGCGTTTTTGGGGTCAGCTGAAACGGTCTGGGGGTCGCCTTCAGCTTCGGAGACTTCGGTCTGTATCGGTTGATCGGACTGCTGGTCGAGAGGTTGGGCGTCTATCTCGACGTCTGCCCGGGGCCGGGACGGCGCCGAGCGTGCCTGCACGAGCGCCCGCATGCCCTCGCTCTCGAGGGCGTCGAGCGACACCGCCCACTCGCCATCGTCGGTCACGAACAGCTGGCCGCGCGCGAAGCGCACGCCGTTGACATACAAGTCGACGGGCGCATCGGCCGACCGGTCGAGGTCGAGCACGGCGCCGACGGGCAGGCCGAGGGCGGAGCCCAGCGGCATGCGTGAGCGACCGAGCTCGGCCCAGACGCGCAGGTTGATCCCGCCGAGCGCCTCCTCGAGGGCCACGCTGTGGGGGACCGAGTCGCCAGCGGCCATGGCGGCTGAGGCTCCGCTGGACGAAGGCCCCGCGCCGGCGTGCTCCGCGCCGAGCTCGTCGATCGCGCGTGCCATCCGGACGACGAACGCGGCGGGGACGAGCTGGATCAGGCGGCAGGCCTCCGTGTCGATCAGGAAGGTGGTCGAGATCGCGTGGGGCGCAGTCCCGTAGATGTCGGCGGCCGAAGCGGGATCGTCGAGCACGCGGGTGTCTGGTGTCGAGATATCGATCTCCTGACCCAGGACCACGCCGATCGCGGACGCCGCGGCCGCCATGGTCTGGTTCGCGGCCTCGGCGATCGCGGACATCTCCAGCTCGGATAGCCGCCCGCCGGTGGTCTCGTCATCCTCGGGCCTGGGCGCCCCCATCGCGCCGGCCAGGCCCCGCGCGCCGGCGGGCGTGAGGACGAAGATGTTGGCGCCGGTCACCCCGTCCACGTAGGAGACGCTCGAGGCGATCGAGCCGCGGGCGACGTTCGCGAACGGAGACTGGCCCTCGGGGAGGACGGTGACCTCGCCTCGCTGCACCGAGCCCGGGACGAACATCTCGAGCACCTGCGCGACCGCCTCGGCGGTCGAGGCGCCGAGGCGCGTCAGGGCCTCGCGAGGCGTGATGTCTTGCGAGGTGCTCATCCAAACCTCCGCTCGGTGCCGGATACCTGGACCGCACGGCGCGGACCGTTAGCACCGGCCTGGGCGCGGGCCAGCTTGACGTTCTCGGCGAACAGCGTCACCCCGTGCTCGGCGCTCGCCCCGAGCTTGATCACGCTGCCCGGGCGGAGCGCGAGGATCTCGTCGATCGGCAGCTCGATGGCGGCCACCTCGGCTCGCAGGGTCACCGGGACGCCCGCCACCGCTCGACCGATCTCGGCGGCGCCGAGCAGGTCGGACTCGGGCTCGTCGCTTTCCTTGCCCGACAGGCGGTCGGCCACCGGGTCGATCGCGAGCCACGGGATGAGCAGCGCCATCGAGGCCGAGTGCTTGTTGATCCGGCTCTCGATCACGACGACGAGGGTCGGCTCGGAGACCGCGGCGATCTGGCTCGCGTCGTTGAAGGTCTCGATCTCGACGAGCGACAGCGTTACGCCGGCCAGGTCGTGCCAAACCATCGAGAGCTGGTGGATCATGGACTCGATCAGACGCTGGGTGAGCATCGTGTCGATCTCGCTGAAGCGCCGCTCGCGCGGGGGCTTGTCGGGCGCGCCACCCAACAGGCAGTCCAGGCACATCAGGATGAACGACTGCTCCACGGTGAGCAGGATCCGGGTGCCCAGGGGCTGCACCTCGAGCGTCACCCACAGGGAGCTGCCGGGAAGCTGGGACTGGGCGCCGGACCAGGTGGCCTGGCTGGTGTTGATCGTCTCGAGCTCGACCGGCGTTCTCAGCTCGGTTGAGAGCCGGGTCACCGACGTCTGGGTGAAGGTGTCGATCGCGCGGGCGATCCGCCGCTGGTGATCGGCGGTGAATTTAGTGGGGCGCGAAAAGTCGACCGTACGCAGGCGGTGACCACGCCGCGGCGCCGCGGCCTGCTCGGGGATCTGTCCCTGCTTGGCCGCCTCGACCAGCGCGGCAACCTGCTCTGGATTCATCGGACCTTTCCTCCCCGGTGATCATTTTCGGACCGCGCGCCACGGTCTGAGTCGAACAGCGTGGAGGCCGCGCCGCCGGCCTCCTTGACCCTGACCGTGAACTCACCCACGGTCAGGCGCATCGTGCGTCCGCGGCTGCCCCCAGTGTCGGTGGCCCGGACGGACACGCCGGAGCGGGCCAGGCCCTCCATGACGGCCTCGGCGTTACGCGCGCCGATATCCAGGTCGCCCAGCTCGAACATGCGGGCGCCACCGGCCAGCACGGCGTCGAGCCGGCCCACGGCGGCTCCGGCCCGCTTCATCTGCGAGATCAGCTCGGGCACGGCCAGGTCGGCGAACTTGCCGGGTTCGGGATCGGAGTCATTCGGGGCCTCGGGCAGCACGATGTGGGCCAGTCCAGCCACGCCGGAGCGGCGGTCGATCAGCGCCAGGCCGATGCAGGAGCCGAGGCCGCGCGCGACCAGCTCCTCGCCGGTCTGCGAGGAGACCTCGATCTCGCCCATGCGTACCGTGCCCATCACTACGCGATGGTCTCCGCGAGTCCGAGCGGCTTGAGCAGGTCGCTCACGGCGCCGTCCGTGGGCAGCAAGACGAAGCAGATCGAGCACGGCTCGCCCGCCACCGAGAGCTCGGAGTCGAGCACCAGCACGAGCTCGGCTGGCGCGGTCTGGCTCAGCGCGAGCGAGGAGACGATCGCTCCGAGCATGTCCGTGGTCAGGTGCGGCGGGCGCGGCTCGAGGTCCAGGCCGGTCATCGAGGCCAGCGCGTTCAGACAGGAGCTGCCGAGGACGTTGCCGATCTCTCGCAGCGCGGACTCGCCGATCTCGCTCCGGGCCTCGACGCCCAGCAGCCGGCACAGCGCATCGGCGCCCTCGAGCGAGATCAGCAGCAGCACGACCCCTTCCAGGTCGCCCTGGAGCGGGATCACGACGCCCGTGATGTCATCGTCGGGGCCGCCGCACGCCTCGACGGCGTCGGCGAGCGGGAGGGCCAGGACGCGGGGCACGCTCAAGCCGACCTCTCGCCCCAGCATCTGCGACAGCGACGTCGCGGCGTTACCGGAGGCGATGTTCGCCAGCTCCCGCAGAGCATCGAGTTGCAGTTCCGTGTAGCGAGGGGTCACCAGTCTGTCTCCTGTGGTCGATTTGTTGTCTAGGCGGCGAGGCGGAGTGCAGCGCGGCCGCCAGGGTCGGAGGTGGTCACGCCGCCCGTGATGGCCTTATCGGCGGCAAGCGCGTCACAGTCAACGATCAACGCGATCCGTCCGTCGGCGAGGGCGGCGCCCCCGGATACCGGCTGCCCGTCGGAGACGATCTCCGGGAGCGGCCGGGTGACCAACTCGCGCTGGCCGACCAGGTCGTCGACGGCCAATGCCAGGCGCCGGTCCTGGGTGCGAATGATCACGACGAACTCGTGCTGGCCCGTGTCCTCGCCGCCGAACACCGCGGTGGCATCGAGCAGCTGCAGCACGCCGTCCTCCAGGACCAGCATCGGGCGGCCAACGACCGCGCGGACAGTTTGCTCGGACAGGCGCAGGGTGCGCTCGATCCGGTCGAGCGGGATCGCGAAGGGCGCCCCGGCGACGTCGACCTGGAGTGCGGAGACGATGGCCAGGGTGAGCGGGAGGCGGATCTGGGCGAGCGTGCCCTGGCCCTGGGTGGATTCGATCAGGACCTCTCCGCCGAGCTGGCGGATCTTGGCGCGGACCGCGTCCATGCCCACGCCACGACCGGAGATGTCGCTGGTGATCTCGGCGGTCGAAAAGCCTGGGCTGAACAGGAGCTCAACCGCGCCGCGCATATCGATCGCCGCGGCTGCATCCGCGTCGATCATGCCGAGCGAGGAAGCCTTGCGGGCGACCATGGCGGGGTCGATTCCCTTGCCGTCGTCCCGGACCTCGATCACGACGCTCCCGCCGGCGTGGCGGGCGGTGATCTCGATCGTGCCGTGGCGCGGCTTGCCGGCCGCCACGCGGTCGTCGGGCAGCTCGAGGCCATGGTCCAGGGAGTTGCGGACGAGGTGGACGAGCGGGTCGCCGAGGGCGTCGACGACGGTGCGGTCGAGCTCGGTGTCCGAGCCGACCAGTTCGAGCTTGACCTCCTTGCCGAGCTTGGTCGACAGGTCGCGGATCAGCCGCGGGAAGCGCAGGAAGACCACGTCGACGGGGATCATCCGGACCTGCATGACCATCGCCTGGAGGGCCTGCGAGCTGCGGGTCAGCTCCTGTACGGCGTGCTGGAGGCCCTCGACCTCGAGGTGCGCGGTCAGTGCCTCGACCGCGGTGCGGTGGATCACGAGCTCGCCCATCGAGTGCATCAGCGCGTCGAGACGCTCGGCGTCGACCCGGACGGTCCGTGTGGCCTTGGTTTGCGGGTCGGCCGGCTTTTCGGGGGCCGGGCCGGCCTCGGCCGCAGGCGCCGGCGCGATCTCGACCGCAGGCTCTGGAACGACCTCGATGGCAGGCTCCGGAACGACCTCGGGCGGGGCAACTGCCTCCTCGGGCTCGGTGACGTCGGCGACGGTGACCGAGGCGACCTCGGAGACGCCGGACAGGTTCTTGATGATCGGCTCGTCCTCGTGATCGGAGGCCACCCAGGCGCTGATCTCGCGGCCCTGGAACTGCTCGAGCCCCTCGGGAGCGGGAACGCTGCCCAGCACCTCGCCGTGATCGGAGAGTGCGGCGAGCACCATGTGCGCCCGGACCGCGGGCATCATCACGTCCTTGGTGAGCGCCACGCGGACGAGCAGGACGCGCGCCCCGGCCGCGCGGGCGGCCTCCACGGCAGCGCGACTGGGCTCGTCGACGCCGCCGTTGCGTGCCATCTCCTGCTCGGCGGTGCGCGGTCGCACGAGGCCGCGCAGGCGGCTCACGAGCGGTGCCGGGTCGAGCGCCTCCTGCCCGTCGGCCTCGATCGAATCGGCCGCGGCCGACAGCGCGTCCAGGCACGCGAACACCGTGTCGATTGCCTCCGACGGCAGCCCACTGGTGCGCTGGCGCAGCAGCTCGAAGACGTCCTCCATGTGATGGGTCAGCTCCGCGATGTTCGCAAAGCCCATCGTCGCGCTCATGCCCTTGAGCGAGTGCGCGATGCGGAAGATCTCCTCGACGGTGGCCTGGTCGGTGGGGTCCCCCTCGAGCTTGACGATCGCCAGATTCAGTTGTTCGAGATGCTCGCGCGTCTCGGCGAGGAACATCGGCATGTACTCGGAGGTGTCCATCACGACTTTCGATAGATGAAGGGCTGCACCGGGCGCAGGCCTAGCGCCGCGGGCTCGCTGACTCGCTCCGTCCCCCCGACGACGAGCAGGCCACCCGGTCGCAGCGCGTGGGCGAAGGAGGCGTGCAGCTCGTCTCGAATCGCGTCAGCGAAATAGATGACCGTGTTGCGACACATGATCAGTTCATAGCTCGACCCGCGCGGCTGAAGCTTGAGCAGGTCCCCCACCTCGAAGCTCGCCATCGAGGCCAGCGCAGGCTTGATCCGCCAGCCCGTCGGCGTGCGCTCAAACCATCGCTCCATGGCCGCGCGGGGCGCGCTGCGGGCGTCCGCCTCGGAGAACTCGCCCACCTTGGCGCGGGCGATCATCCGGTGATCGATATCGGTGCCGAGGATGCGCACCGACGCATTCGGGATCGCGTCGCGGCTGACAGCGGCGAGGGTGTAGGCCTCGGCGCCGTAGGAGCACCCCGCGCTCCAGGCCCGCACCGGCCCGGCGGCGGCGAGCTCGCCCAGGAGACCGGCCTCGAGCTGCGACCACTGGTCAGGGTGGCGCCACAACTGCGAAACGTTGATGGTGACCCGGTCGAGCAGGTCGTCGAGCTGGGTCGCGTCCCGGCGCAGAAGCGGTAGCGCGTCGGTCAGCATCGAGATGCCCAGCCGGGCCCAGTAGGAGCGCAGGCGCCGCTCCATCTGCGGCCGGCGGTACTGGAGCAGGTCGATCCCACAGATCTGGCGCAGGCCGTCGCAGAAGCCGATGTAGTCATCGGCCGCAACGAGATCCGAGCGCGGTCCCTCCAGGCCGGCGTCGTGCCCTCGGTGTCTGGGCAGCGCGCCGCGGTTGCGCAGTCGAGCGTCGCGCTCGTTCACGCCAGGGCCTCACCGGCGATCGCCTGGGGAAGACGTCCGAGGTCGATCACGTCGTCGGCCAGGCCACTCTCGACGATCGCGCGCGGCATGCCGTAGACGGTGCAGGACTCCTCGGACTCGACCAGGATCCGGCCGCCGCGGCGCTTGACCTCGCGCGCGCCGCGCAGGCCGTCGTTGCCCATCCCGGTGAGCACGACGAGCAGCAGCCGATCGCCGTAGGCCCGGGCGGCGTCCTCGATCAGCAGGTCGGCCCGGGGGCGCAGCCCGCCGATGGCCGGCTCCTCGGAGAGCTCGGTGCGACCGTCCAGGGACAGGCGCAGGTGGCGACCGCCGGGGGCGAGCAGGGCGGTGCCGGGATCGAGCGTCTCGCCGCCGGCGGCCTCGATCACGTTGAGCGCGCTGCTGGCGTTCAGCCGTGCGGCGAGCGACCCGGTGAAGCCGGCCGGCATGTGCTGGACGATCAGGGTGCCGACACCCAGCGGCGCGGGCAGCTCTGGCAGCACGGCGGCCAGCGCGCGGGGCCCGCCGGTCGAGGTGGCGATCAGGACGACGCGGGCCACCTTGCGTCCGACCGCGGCCGGGCGGGGCACGACGGCGCCCGCGCCATTGCCGGTGCCGTTGCCGTTCTCGTGGCCGGCTTCGGCGAAGGGGCGGCGCGGGGCGAGCGTAAAGACGGGCGGACTCGGCCGAGGTTTGGGGCGGGAAGCGGCCGCGGCCTTGACCTTGGCCCCGAGGTTCTCGATGAAGGCGTCGAGCCCTTCGTTGGCGGTTGGCTTGGAGACGAGGTCGAAGGCGCCCTCGGCGAGAGCGTCGACCGCGCGAGCTCCGTGCGCCTCCGAGAAGGCGGAGACGACGACGACGCGGATGTTCGTGTCAGTGCGCTCCCGCAGGGCGCGGAGCACCCCGAGCCCATCCAGGCCCGGCATCGTCAGGTCGAGCGTCATCGCGTCCGGACGCTCGCGCTCGCACACGGCGAGCGCCTCGTCGCCGTCGCGGGCGCTGCCGACCACCTCAACCCCCGCGCGGGTGAGCGAGCGGGTGACGATGTTGCGCATCAGCGCGCTGTCGTCAACGACGACGACCCGCGCGGGGAAGGTGGTTGACATGTCGGCCGCGGGCGGGGGGTCGGTCTGCGCGGAAACTCAGGCGGCGACGGCCAGATCTGGAGCTGAGAACACGGCCGCGAGCTTGAGCAGCACGACGAGACGGTCGCCGATCTTGGCGATCGACTCGATCAGCGTGGTGTCGGCGCCGGGCGCGTCCTGGAGCTGGCCGTCCTCGACAGTCAGAACCTCCTCGACGCCGTCGACGATCACGCCGGCGGTCTCGTTACCCGCTTCGACGATCACGATCTTGGTCTGCTCGGTGAGCTCGGACGCGAGGCCGAGCCGAGCCGCCAGGTCATAGACCGGGACGATCCGCCCACGGAGACTGATCACGCCGCGCACCCAGTCCGCGCGCGAGGCGACCGAACGAGGCTCGGCATACCGGATGATCTCGTGCACCTGCTGGATGGGGAGCGCGTACTCCTCGGTGCCCAGCGTGAACACGACGAGCTGGCGAGGGTTGTTGGTGGCATCTGGCATGACGTGGTTGCTCCTTGCGGTTTCAAACGAGGCCGGGCCGGCGCGGCCGTTCCCATCAGTGGGATTCGGTACTGGGGTACTCGTCAGCCGCGGGGCGCAGCTTTAGAGGTTCGCGACGGAGTAGGTGATGGGATGGGGCGGCTACGCGCCGGCGGCGGTTCCGTCCTCGCCGGGAGCCGCGGCGGGGGGACTGGCGCTGTCAACGATCGGCGAGGAGCCGAGCACCTCGGTGACCCGCAAACCGAACTGCTCGTCGATCACCACCACCTCGCCCCGGGCGATCGGGGTGCCGTTGACGAGCAGGTCGACCGGCTCACCCGCCATCCGGTTCAGCGTGATGATCGAGCCCTGTCGGAGCTCGAGCGTCTCGCCAACGGTCATGCGCGTGCGCCCCATCTCGACGCTCAGGTCGACCGGCACGGCGCTCAGCCGGCGCAGATCGCCGGTCCCGCCGGTTGCGGCGGGGAGGTGCTCACCGGCCGCGGCCGGGAGCTGCTCCAGTTCGAGTTTCTCGCTCATGTGTGGCGATTCCTTATTGGACCGCGACGTCGGTGAAGTAGACCTGATCCACCTTCACGTCGGTCTGCGTCTTGATGTCGGACAGGATCTGCTGTTGCAGGCCGGTGCGCCCGCTCATGCTGACCAACGTGTTCTCCGTCTGGTTGGTGATCAGGTTGGTGACGATCGCGCGGATGACCGCCTCCTCGGGCAGGGTGCCGACCACGCTCGTCGACGACACGGTGGCGTCGGCGCTCGCGCCGTCGCTCTGGCCCGGCGCGAGCTCGAGCGCGAGCGTGAACGTGGCGTAGTGCCCGTCCTGGAGGTTGCACATGAACTGGTGGGGGAGGATGTAGATCTCCCCGGCGATCTTCGGCTTGACGACCTTCGGCGGCATCAGCTTGGCCTTGGCGACATAGCCGCCGCCGAGCAGGATGATCGGCAGGATGATGAGGATCTTCTTCTTCATGGGTTGGGCTCTCGCGGTCGGGGCTCGGGTTTCAGGGTCAGTTCGGCGGTTCGGGGTTCAAGCGCTCGATGACGATGTCGACCCGGCGGTTGAGCGCACGCCCGGCCGCGGTCGCGTTACTGGCTACTGGGTGCAGGTCGGCGTACCCGGCAGCCCCCAGCCGGTTGTCGTTGACGCCTCGGCTGATCAGGTACTGCACGACGGTCGTCGCCCGCGTCGTCGACAGCTCCCAGTTGCTGGGGAACTCGGCGCTGTGGATCGGGACGTTGTCGGTGTATCCCTCCACAGTGATCGGATGCGTGTGGTCGACATTGAGTAATTGAGCGACTTCGTTCAGCAACGGGAGGCCGGCCGGCTGAAGGGTTGCCTGTCCGGACTGGAACAGCAGGTTGTCGGTGAGCACCTGGACGACCAGCCCGCGGCGGTTGACGACCGCGTGGACCTGGTTGGCGAAGCCGTGCGCCTTCGCGTAGGCCTCGAGCTTGTGCTGCAACCCGACGAGCTCGTCCTGCTCGGCGATCGACGCGCTCATGCTGTTGAGGGCTGCCTGGAGCTGCGCGCTGGTCATGGGCTGCGCCGACGCCGCCTGCTGGGCGGAGGTGAAGGCGTTGGCCGACCCGGTGCTGCTGCTCGAGCGCGAGGTGGGCGTGGGCTGCAGCGGGACGATCGACGGCACCACGGCGGTGGCCGGCGTGTGGGCGGCGGTCGACTCCGAACCCGATTGCAGGATGGCCCGCCCGCCGGGAAGGATCGAGCCCGAGAAGGCGGCCTTCAGTGATTGCTGGAGGACCTGGTACTTGGAGATGTTCACCGAGGAGATCGAGAACAGGACCATGAACAGCGCGAACAGCAGCGTGAGCATGTCCGCGTAGGTCAGGAGCCAGCGCTCCTCGTTCTCGTGCTCGACGGGAAGTCCCCGCTTCTTGCCGTGCGCGGACATGGCGGACTAGGCGGCTTCCGCCTCGCGCTTGGGCATCTCGGTGACGTTGTCGGCGCCGTCTGCGCCACCACGCTCGGCCGGGGGCACGAACGAGGTCAGCTTGTCGGCGACCACGCGCGGGTTGTCGCCGGCCTGGACGGACAGGATGCCCTCCACCGTCAGCGTTCGGAGCTCGACCTCGCCGGCCGACAGGGCCTTCAGGCGGTTGGCCACCGGCAGGTAGATCACGTTGGCCGAGCCGACGCCCATCAGCGTGGCGATGAACGCGGCCGAGATCGAGGGACCGAGCGTCGCGGGCGCGGACAGGTTCTGGAGCACGTGCACCAGGCCCATGACCGTGCCGATGATCCCGATCGTCGGCGCGAAGCCACCCGCCTTCTCGAAGGGCAGCACGCCGGCGTGGTGGCGAGCCGCCATCGCGTCGATCTCGGCCTCGAGGATGTCGCGGACGAGCTCGGGGTCAGTGCCGTCGACCACCAGCTGCAGACCCTTCTTGGTGAAGTCGTCGTCGATGTCGGCGATCTGAGCGTCGAGGGCCAGCAGGCCCTCGCGCCGCGCCTGCTCAGCCAGTGAGACGAGCAGGTTGACCCGGCCCTGGACGTCGAGCGGCTCGGCGCTGATCACGAGCTTGTACAGGGAGGGGATCTTCTTCATCCCGTCCATGCCGACGCTCGCCATGGTCACGCCGGCCGTGCCGGCAATGATCAGGATCAGCGCCGTCGGGTTCATGAACGCCGCCGGGCTGGTGCCGTCCATCATCGCGCCCATCAGGATGCCGACGACGGCGACAGCGATTCCTATGCCGGTTGCGGCCTTCATGACCCCTTCATCGGCCGCGCTATGGAAACCTTCAGCCGGGCCGCGGACGCGAGTCCAGGCCCGGTCTGCAAGTTGACCGGGTCGCGCTTTTCAGCGTGGACGATCACTCTGCGACGTGGTCGCGGCGACCGAAATCGGCGACGTTCTCGTGGTTGTTGTGAAGGCCCTGGTGGCCGGCCTCGGCCGCGATGCGGACAGCGCCGGTACGCGGGTTCTCCGCCCGGCGCTGCTGGTGGCGGACGTTGAGGGCGTCGGCCAGGATGTCGACGCGGTACTCGCGCACGGCCTTGACGACGCGCTCGGGCGTCTCGGCCACCACGATCTTGGCCCCGGTGGCGAGCGTGATCACCGTGTCAGGTGTGGCCTCGACGGTGACGATGAGATCCGGATTAAGGCGGAAGATCTCGAGCTTGTGCCCGAGACGGTGAAGGGTGATCATGGTTAGTTCCTCGTTTGTGAGAGAGAGATGCTGAGACTGGAATCGGGAGGGGCGGCATTCCCTCGATTGCCGCCCCTCCCTCACCAGCCCTCAAGCTGGAACTACTGCTTCATCTGCACCACGGTCTGCATCATCTGATCAGCGGTGGTGATCGTCGATGCGTTGGCCTGGTAACCGCGCTCGGCCTCGATCATGTTGGTGAACTCGGTGCCCATGTCGACGTTGGACTGCTCGAGCTCGCCGCTGATCGTCTGGCCGAAGTTGCCCGTGCCGGGCTGCCCGACGGTCTCGGCGCCCGACGCCGCGGTGGGGCTCCACAGCGAGCCGCCGTCGCGCTGCAGGCCGGCCTCGTTCGGGAACGTGGCCAGCGAGATGTAGCCGGCGGTGACCGACGTGCCGGAGGCGTTCTGGTAGTTCACGCTTCCGTCGGCACCGATGGTGACATTGGTCGAGCCGGGCGGGATGACGATCGGGTTGTCGGCGCCCCCGGCCGTGTTCGGGCTGTAGTTGCCGGTGGTCGCGTTCTGCGTGGCACCGTAGCCGAGCACGTACTGACCGGTCTGGGTGCACAGGTAACCCTCGGAGTTGGTCGTCAGGTTGCCGGCAAGGGTGTACTCGGTGGCGTCGAAGGTCGGCGGGGTCGCGGACACGTTGCCATTGGCCACGCGGAGGAACCCGTCGCCCTGGACCGCGACGTCGGTGGCGTTACCGGTCGTCTCGACCGAGTCGCCGCCCATGTTGTTCTCGATCGAGCCGACCTGGACGCCCAGGCCCACCTGCAGCGGGTTGGTGCCGGCGCTGTAGCCGTTCGGGCTGGTGCCGGAAGCGACGAGCTGCGAGAGCGTGTCCGAGAACTGGACACTCTGCGCCTTGTAGCCGACGGTGTCGACGTTGGCCAGGTTGTTGGCGGTCACGTCGAGCATGGTCTGGTGAGCGTCGAGGCCGCTGATCGCGGCGTACATTCCTGACATCATGGGAGCATCGTTTCCTTCTGCGGCCCCCTCGGGGAGGTCCAGCCGCGATTGTTTTGGACCGTCTCGCTCACGCGATCACGGCGCTGTCGATGTTGGTGAACACCTGCTGTCGCATGTGCTCTGATCCCACCGCCGTGATGACGGTGTTGTTCGCAACTGACACCACGTAGGCGGTGCCGTCGACGAAGACCACGGAGTCGCGCGAGCCCTTGCTGGCCGCGCGCTGGACTCCCTCCGTCAGCCGTCCCAGCGTGGGCTGGTCGAGCTGTATGCCGCGCTGCTGCAAACGCTGGAGCGCGTGACGGGAGAACTGAGGGGCGCTCGTCTGCTGGTTGAGCACCTCCTGAAAGGACGGACCGTTCGCGGGCTGCGCGCCGGTCGTAGCCGCAGCCGGCGTCGCGACCGGCTGCGAAGGGCCGACCGGGCCGGGCGCGATCAGCGCCGCGTTGGGGATTGCTGAGCTCACGCGACCTCACGAGACCTGAGTGACACTCGAGAGCGCGATCCCGGAGGTGCCGTTGATAGTGAGGGTCGGACCCGAAGAGGTGATCTCGACGCTCTGCACCGTGCCGGTGTCTGTCGCCCCACTGGTTGGGTCGGTGTAGTTGACGGTGGCGCCGATCATCTCGACCGCCGATGCCGTGCTCTGGCCGGAGGCAAGCGTGGAGGTGTTCTGCGCCGTATCCGTTTCCTGCTCGACCGAGGTGAACTGGGCGAGCTCGGTGACGAAGCTCATCGGGTCGCTCGAGTTCGGATCCATCGGGTTCTGGTTCTGGAGCTCGGTCATGAGCATCTGGAGGAACTGGTTCTCATTGATCGGCAGGCTGCTCGAGCTCGAGTTGGTGCCGCTCGCCGCGTTCGTCGAGTTGGTCGTGCTCGTGGGGCCGGGGGTGGAGATGCTCATCGTTGTCGTCCTTGTGTTGGATGGTGCTCAGGCGAACACGTTCACCAGTGCGCTGCCGGACAGCGCGGAGGTGCTCGGTTCGACTGGGCCGTCGTCACCGACGGCGTCGATCTGGTTGGAATCGGCGGTGGCCCCGGACTGGGACTGGGGGCCCGAGTCGCCATTCTGCGACTGGCCGTTGCCGCCGCCGCGAGTCTCGATGTTGAGGCTGAGCAGCGTCACCCCGGCGTTGGCGAGTTGGCGCTTGAGGTCGTCGCCGCCCTGCGAGAGCGTGTCGGCCGTCGACGCGTGGTCGGCCACCACATGCGCGGTGACGCCGTTGTCGGTGCGCTGAATCTGGATGCGGATCGTGCCCAGCGACGCGGGCGAGAGCTCGATCCGCGCCTGCGTGACGCCCTGGCCCGCGTTCTCGATAGTGGTGCGGATGTTGTCGATCGCGTCCTGAAGCGAGACGCCGGGGCGGGTCGTGACCGCGCCAGGTGCCTGGACCGTCTGGGTGGACTGGATCGGCGCGGGAGTTTGGGACGCAGCGACGGTGGGGGTCGGCGCGGGCGCCGGCGAAGGCGAGGAGGTGTGCTGCTGCTGCGAGCCGGTGTGTGACTGTGACTGTGACTCTGACTGCGACTGCGACTGCGAGGCGGTTTGGGGCGCGGGCGCGGCGACGGGGGCCGTCGCGGAGGTGGTCGGGGCGGGGGTGGTCGGTGCGGTGCCGGCGGTCTGCGCGGGCGCCGGCTGGCCGGCGGCCTGGGCCTGTACCGCGCCGGCCGTCTGCGTCTGGGTGACCTGCTGGGGAGCCGTCGTCGGGGCCGGCTGGGAAGAGGCGGCGACGGGCGCGGGCTGCGTGGCAGCCGGCGCGCCCGTCGCGGTGGGGGTGTCGGTCAGGGTGGTGGTGTCGCTCGGGGGGGTGGGAGTGGTGCTTGCGCTGCCGGAAGAGGTGGAGGCGGAGGATGCGGGCTGCGGCTGGCTCGGCGCGGGGGCGGGCTGGGCCTGGGCGCTCGAGGCGGGAGTCGCGGAGGCCGAAGCCGCAGCGTCCGCCGTCGCGGCCGACAGGGTGGAGGTGGCCGCGGTGGTGGCGGCGCTGGCGCCGGCGGGTGTTGTGCCGGCTGCCGTGGTCGCGCCGCTCGTGGCGTTCGCGGTGTCGGCGCTCGTCGCGGTGTCGGCGCTCGTCGCGGTGTCGGCGCTCGTCGCGGCTTCGGTCGCGGCCGCGGTGCTGGTCGCGATCGCCTGCGCCACCGCGGCGCCCACTCCGGTCGCCGTGGCGGTCGAACCGGGCGTGCCCGGGGACGAAGTCTGGCCGGTGGTGCCCGAGGACTGGGCGGCGGCGGGCTGGGTCTGTGCCGGCGCGAGCGTCGCCTGCGCGACGGCGGCCGCGGCGGCCGCTACCGCGTCGGCGGAGGGCTGAGCGGGAGTGGTCGACCCCTTCGCCGATCCTCCGGCGTTCTTGTTCTGGCCTTCCGCAACGGCGGTCCGGGCCACTTGGTCATCGAGGACGCTGGCAAAGCCGGGCGGTCCTGGACTGGAGCCCGGCGGCGCGCCGCTCGCGGTGGTCGGGTCGAGCCCGTTGGCGGCGAGCGCCTCGCCGGCGCTCGGAGCTGCTCCGCCCGACGCAGGGGCCGGGGCGAGCGCGGCGGCGGGGCTCATGCGGCCCTCCTGCGAAATCCGTTGAGCGCGATCTCGTCGAGGACCATGCCCTCCTGACGAGCGGCCTCGCGCTCGTGGTCGGCGCGCTGGTTCTCCTTCAGGCGCTCCAGCGCCTGGCGCTCCTGAGCGGCCTTCATCAGCAACTCTCGGTGCTGGGTCAGCTCGACCTCGCGGCGCTGGAGGTCCTGCCGGGTGGCCTGATGGGCGCGCTCGGCGCGCTCCAGGTAGGCCTGGCGGGCCATCAAGTCGGTGGCGCTCATGGGCAGCTGCGTGGCGTCCATCTGCGCGGCGCGAGCGTCCGCGATGCGATTGGCAGCGGCCTGCACCTCCTCCTCGCAACGCTGGTGGCGTATGAGAGCGCCGGCCAAGTCCTGCTTGGCGGCGTCCTCACGACGCTCGCGCAGGGCGCGCACGCGTTCGAGTCGGAAGCGGAACGAGGATCCGTTCATGACCTTGTACTCGGCCGCCCCGTGCTGGTCCTAAGCCGCGCTGGACGCTTGTCCGAGTCGGGCGTTCCGATTGACTTTTCTGCGAATAGTGCTGAGAAAAGTCAATCCCGCCCGTCCGCGGGCGTGGCCGTTCAGGCGGTGAGCTGCAACGAGGGGATCGCGGGCGGGCCGCCGGCCTGAACGGGCATCGGTCCACGGCCGGGAGTGGACGGAGCAGCGGGCGGACCGTCGATCACCTCGCCGGTCACCGGCATCCGCCGCACGAGTTCGTCGGCCAGGGCCAGCAGGTACGCGTCGGCTTCCTCGGGGGTGCTTGGCTCGTCGACGCGCTGCTTGAGGAACGCCTCCATCCGCGGTCGCAGCCCGATCGCGGCGTCCAACACAGGATCTGTCCCGGGCTGGTAGGCGCCGATCGAGATCAGGTCTTCCTTGTCGCGATAGGCGGCGAGTGCCGTCCGCAGCCGCGTCCCCGCCTCGCGGACCTCGGGTGTGACGATCTCGCCGATCAGTCGGGAGACGCTTTGCAAGACGTCGATCGCCGGGTAATGCCCGGAGTGCGCCAGGGAGCGCGTCAAAACGACGTGGCCGTCCAGGATCGAACGGACGGCATCGGCGATCGGCTCGTTCATGTCATCGCCGTCGACCAGCACCGTGTATAGACCCGTGATCGAACCGGAAGAACTCGTCCCCGCCCGCTCGAGCAGGCGCGGCAGCAGTGCGAAGACCGAGGGGGTGTAGCCGCGGGTGGCCGGGGGCTCGCCGATGGCCAGGCCGACCTCGCGCTGGGCCATGGCAAAGCGCGTCACCGAGTCCATCATCAGCATCACGTCGCGTCCGGCATCGCGGAAGTGCTCGGCGATCGCGGTGGCGGTGAACGCGGCCCGGATCCGCACCAGCGCCGGCTGATCCGATGTCGCCACGACGACGACCGAGTGCGACAGGGCGTCACCCAGGTCGCGCTCGATGAACTCGCGCACCTCACGGCCTCGCTCGCCGACGAGCGCGATCACGTTCACCTGGGCCGAGGTCGACCGCGCGATCATCCCCATCAGGGACGACTTGCCGACACCCGAACCGGCGAAGATGCCGAGGCGCTGCCCGCGGCCGCAGGGGACCAGCGTGTCGAGCGCTCGCACGCCGAGGCCGACGCGATCCTCGATCCGGGGCCGCGTCATCGGATCGGGCGGCGCGCCGGTCGTGCTCCGCCACGAAACCCCAGAGGGCACATCGAAGCCGTCCAAAGGATTGCCGAGCCCGTCGATGACGCGCCCGAGCAGGGGCTCGCCGACCGCCACCCGGAACGGGCCGCCGGTCGGGTGAACGCTGGTGCCCGGGCCGATCCCGTGCAGCTCCCCCAGCGGCATGAGCAGGGTGCGCCCGCCGCGGAAGCCGACCACCTCGGTGGCCACCGGCGCGCGATCACGCCCGTCGCCGACCATGCACACCTCGCCGATCTCGACCTGCACGCCGGTCGCCTCGATGATCAGCCCGATCAGGTCAGAGACCCGCCCCACGCGGCGCGAGAGATCGGCGCCGTGGAGGGCGTGGGCGGCGCGCGCGAAGCTACTCATCGTCGGTCGAGGCGGCGGCGAGCGCTTCCGCGACGAGCTCACGGGCGCGGCCGAGCTGGGTGTCGATCCCGGCGTCGATGTCGCCGGTGTCAGTGCGTGCCAGCGCGCCGCCCCGGGCGATGCGACGGTCGGCCTGGACCCCCAGGTGCTCGATCCCGCCGAGCTCGGACTGAAGCTGCTCGACGCACTCGCTGACGAGCTCCAAGTCCTCGGGGTTGACGACCACCGTCACGTGCCGGCGGTCCGTCAGATGGCGAAGAGCATTGCGCGCCACGTCGAGCACGCGCTCGGGTTGCACGGAGAGGACGCCGGCCAGGATCTGCTCGGTCAGGCGGAGTGCCATCTCGACGGCGTCCTGCTCGAGCTCGGCCACCAGCTGCTCGCGCGCCCGCTCGATCGCCTGCAGCGAGGCGCCGAGCGCGGCGAGCGCCGGCTGCGCATCGGAGCGCGCCGCGGCCAGACCGGCGGCGCGACCCTCGGCCTCGCCGGCCGCCCACGCCTGCGCGCGGATCTGCTCGGCCTCGGCGCGGACCGCGGACAGGACGTCGGCGATGCCGTCGGTGGCGCCGGCGGGGGCGTCGAGCTGACGGAAGGCGTAGCCGACGACCGGTCGCGCGGACGCGCCGTCGCGCTCGCCCAACCCCGGACGCTCGCCCAACCCCACGTTCTCGCTAGACGACTGCATCTTCCTCGCCGCGCGAGAGCACCAGGGCGCCGGCTTCCTCGAGCTTGCGCACGATCGCCACGATCCGCCCCTGTGCCTCCTCCACCACGCGCTTGCGCTGCGGCGGCTGGTAGGCCATCTCCTCGACCAGCATCGTCGCGCCGCGCTCGGACATGTTCGACAGGATCCGCTCCTTGACGTCGTCGTTGACGCCGCGCAGGGCCAGGGCCAGGTCCTTCTGGTCGGCCTCGCGCAGGACGAGCTGGATCGAGCGGTCGTCGAGCTTGACGATGTCCTCGAACACGAACAGCAGGCGCCGGACCTCGGAGGCAAGCTCCTCGTCTGACTCGGTCAACGCGTCGAGCACGTTGCGCTCGGTGGAGCGGTCGGCGTGGTTGAGGATCTCGGCCAGCGACTTGATCCCGCCGGCGGCGCGCACGTACTCCTGCTGAACGATGCTGTCGAGCTTCTTGCGCATCACGGCCTCGACCTGCTTGACCACGTCGGGGCTGGTCTCGCCCATGCGCGCGATGCGCAGCGCTATCTCGGCCTGCTCGCCGGAGGGCAGGTGCGAGAGCACCTGCGAGGCGAGCGTGGTGTGCAGGTTGGCGACGACAAGCGCCACCGTCTGAGGCGACTCGTTGCGCAGGAAGGTGACGAGCTGCTCGGCCGGGGTGCGGCGCAGGAACTCGAACGGCCGCATCTCGATCACGCTCGAGAGCCGCCCGATGATCTCGAGCGCCCGCTCGGCGCCGAGCGCGCGCTCGAGCACCTCCCGCGCGTAGTCGACGCCGCCGGACATGAGCGAGTCAAACGCCTCGACGGTGGCCGCAAACTCCTCGAGCACGGCGCCGGTGGTCAGCGGGTCGACCCGCTGAAGCTTGGCCATCTCGAGCGACAGGGACTCGATCTCCTCGTCGCGCAGGTGCTTGAACACCTCCGCGGCCTTGTCGGGTCCGAGCGACACCAGCAGCACGGCGGCCTTCTTTCGCCCCTTCAGCTCGGGGCGCTTGGTCTTCGCGGGTGCGGCGCCGGCAGCGGCCGGGGCGGCGGGTAGGTTCTGGGTGGCCTGTTCGAGCTCGGCTGCCATCGAAGGCTCCGCTCGGCCTAGTCTTCGCTCATCCAGGCGCGGACCTGCTGGGCGACGCGATCAGGATCGCGCTCGACCAGCTCCTCGACCTGGCGCTTGGGAACGTTGACCGGGGAGCGCAGCCGCTTGACCTCGGTGCCCGGCTCATCACCGCCGGAGGCGAGCGCCGCGAGCGGACGCGGCGTGGCCAGCTCGCGCAGCCAGGTGGGCTGGCCCTCGAACGTCTCGCGCTCGCGCCGCTTGATCGCGCGGCGCATGAGGAACATGAAGATCAGCGACCCGAGCCCGATGATCGCGTACTTCGCGTAGCCCAACATCTTGGTCGAGGAAGCCGGGGTGGCCGCGGGGGTGGCGGCCTTGGTGAAAGCGATCTGCGAGACCGACAGCGTGTCGCCGCGCTTGGGGTTCAGGCCGACGGCGCCGGCGACCGCGTTGCGGATCGCCGGAAGCTCCGACGCCGGCACCGACTTGTCGACCAGCACCGAAACGGTCTGGTTGTTGATTGCGCCGGGCGCGATCGTCGAGTTCGTGATCGTCTTGTCGACGCCGTAGCTGGTGTTGTTGGACGTGTTCTTGTAGTTGGAGTTGCCGCTGCCGCTCGTGGTCCCCGTGTAGGCCGGGATCGTCCCCGTGGTCCCGCCGGTGGTGCCGCCGGCGCCGGTCAGGGTCTCGTTCTGCGTCTGCGCGGTCAGCGGCACGCCCTTCTTGCCGTAGACCAGGCTCTGCTGGGTGGACTGGTCGGCGTTGAGGTTGCCGTTGACCACGACCTGCGCCTTACCGGGGCCGAGCGTCTGGACGAGCATCGCGTCAACCTGCGAGGTCATCGTCGAGTCGTACTGCTCGTCCGCCGACTGCGCGGCGGGCAGCCCGCCGCCGGTGCCGCCGTTGTTGCCCGAGCTCGGCCACAGCAGCGCGCCGCTGGAGTCGGTGACCGTGACCTTGCTGGTCGACAGGCCCTGGACGCTCGAGGCGACGAGGTTGGCGATGCCCTGGATCGAGCTCGAACTAAGCGACCCGGAGTCATCGAGCAGCACCGACGCGGTCGAAGACTGGCTGTTGTCGCCGAACAGCTCGTCCTGCTGATTGGGCAGGACGAGGTTCACGGTGGCCGAGTCGACGCCCTGGATCTGCTCGATCGTCTGGTCGAGCTGACCCTCGAGGGCGCGCTGGTAGGTGACCTGCTGCTGGAAGTCCGAGGCGCCGAGCTGCGAGCTGTTGAGCAGCTCGAAGCCGGGCTGCTCTGAGCCGATCCCGAGCAGACCGGCCGTGGCCAGCGCGATCCGGGCCTGGCTCACCTGGCTCGAGGTGACCTCGAGCGCGGTGCCGCCGTTCTGGAGCTGGTAGCCGATGCCCTTGGCGTCGAGCGCGGCGGTGATCTTGCCCGTCTGCGCGGGGTCGAGTCCGGTCTCGAGCGTCGTGTAGCTGGGCGAGGATGCGAAATGCATCAGCACGACCAGGAAGAGGATTCCGGCCGCGACCGAGCCGCCGACCATGGCCCAACCTTTGGGCGTGAGCTTGGTGATGAACTGACGGATGTCCATTTATTTCGAGGGAGGGAAGCGGGGGCGGGGGCTGGTCGGGGTTAGGGGTTAGACCTGCGTCTGGAAGACTTCGTTGACGGCGTCGGTGAGCTTGGTGCGGATCTGGGAAGCGAGGTCCATCGACAGCGAGGCGTTCTCGACCGCGGTGATCGCCTGGGTGGGGTCAGTGGACTGGCCGGTGGCGAGCTGCTCCGAGGCGGTGCTCGCGTTGACCTGCGTCTGGTCGAGCGAGTTGATCGCGCCGGTGAGAGCGTCATTGAAGCTCCCGCCGGTGCCGTTCGCGGCGCCCGTCCCGGTTGCCGCGCCCTGGCCGAGCGAGCCGATCCCGCCCACGCTCCATTCGCTCGGGCCGAGCGGCCCGATGGCTCCTGAGATCGCTGGAATCACTTGAGCAGATCCAGCGTCTTCTCGAACATCTCTTTGGCGGTGTTCATCGCCGTGACGTCCGATTCGTAGGAGCGAGACTCGTCGATCATGTCGACCATCTCGTTGACCGGGTTGACGTTGGGCATCTTCACGTAGCCCTGCGCGCTGGCGCCCGGGCTGCCCGGGTCGTAGACCTCTTGGTCGGGCGTGGAGCTATTGACGATGCCGGTCACCTCGACGCCCCCGGCGGGCACCGAGTTGCTGCTGGTGCCGCCGCCCATCGCGCCGGACAGCATGTCGCTGAAGCTGTTGCCGCCAACCGTCTGGAGCTGCACCTCCTGCTCCTGGTAGGGCTGGCCGTTGGCGCCCTGCGTCGTGTCCGCGTTGGCCAGGTTCTCGGAGGTGACGTCCATGCGCACGCGCTCGGCGGTGAGGCCGCTGGCGGCGACGCTGATCGCATCGAAGAAGCTCATCAGCTCTGCCCGATCCCCATCGCGCTCTCTAGGATCGACTCGCGCTGGGTGGCGATCTGCGTCAGCGTCTCGTACAGCAGCCCGTTCTGGGACAGGTCGGCCTCCTGCTGCTCGGGGCTGACCCCGTTGCCGTCGGCGCCGGTCGAGCCCGGGACGGTGTAAGGCTGGAAGGTGACGCTCGACGGCGACTGGCCGGACTGCATGGCCTGCTGGAGCGTGGCTTGGAAGTTGACGTCCTGGGCCTGGTAGCCCGGCGTGTCGACGTTGGCGAGGTTCTGGGTGAGGAGCGTGTTGCGCAGCTCGGCGCCGCTCATCGCGGACTCGAGGGCTTGTTGGGTGGAGTCAACCAGGGACATGGTGCAAGGAGCCGAATTGGTTCGCCCTCCCTGGGCTTGACTGCGACCCGATCCATCGAGTCCTTCCATGAATCGGCCTGCGGCGGCGATCCTTGAGGGATCCGGCGGCGATCTCGCTCGCCCGCCGCGCGGGCGCGGTGTCTCGGGAGTTCCGGCGGGGTGATCACGCCGATCTCCCCGTGCAAAACGCGCAAAACCTCCGTCTGGTCGGTCCCCGAGGGGACATAAGCGTCCACGAGGCGCTTATGTGCGGGTTTCGGCGGCGGCGGCGGGGCTTTCGCGCGTTTTACACCGTCCGTACCGGGGTCGGGTCCTGCGGCGCCGGGCAGTTTGGGGCCTCGCTTCGCTCGGCGTCCGTGGGGCCGGAGGGCCCGTCCTGACCGGGATCGCGCGGCCCTCGCAAACCGCTGGACGAGGCTTCCCCGGCCCCACGGATGCCGCTGCAGGCGAGGGTGGGCGCGGGCTTAATCTCGTCGCGCCGAGCGGGACCACCGGGGTCCGCACCCGGCGGGGGGCACTACCTACCTACCTACCTACCTACCTACCTGGATCGAAAGCGTGGTCAGGCGAGGTTGAACTGCGAGACCAGTCGTTCGAGCTCCTCGGCGGTCTTGGCCAGCTCGGTCGCCGAGGCAGCGATCTGCTGGGTGGACGCGCTCGTCTGTTCGGTGGAGGCGCTCACCTGCTCCGAGGACGCGCTCGACTCCTCGGCGACGGCCGCCACCGAGGTCATGCTGTCCTGGACCCGGTTGCCGGCGCTGGCGATGTCCTGAATCGAGCCGGCGATCTGCTCGACACGGTTGCCCACGTCCTGGACGGCATCGGCGATCCGAGCGAACGCCTCCCGGGCCTGCTCGACCGTGGCCGCGCCCTCCTCGGTCTGGCGGGCGCCGTCCTCGACGACCTCCACGACCTTGCGAGTCTCCTGCTGGATCTCCCCGATCAGGTTCGCAATCGACGAGGCAGCGGACTGCGACTCCTCGGCCAGCTTGCGGACCTCCTCGGCCACGACCGCGAAGCCGCGGCCCTGCTCGCCCACCCGGGCGGCCTCGATCGCCGCGTTCAGCGCCAGCAGGTTGGTCTGCTCGGCGATGCCCGTGATCGTGTCGACGATCTGCCCGATCTGCTCGCTCTTGGCGTCCAGCGAACGGATCGCGGTGCTCGCCTGAGCGCTCGAGCTGCGCACGGCCTGCATCGCCTCGGTGGCCTGCGAGACCGCCTGGGCGCCCTCCTGCGCCAGGCTGCGCGCCTGGGCGGCGGCCTCGGCGGTCTGCTGAGCGCCGTCGGCCGAGGACTGGGAGGCCAGCGCCACTGCGTCGGAGAGAAGCTTCGCCTCGGCGATCGAGCGGACCTGGTCCTCGGCGCCGGCGGCCACCGAGCTCACCGCCTGGGAGATCTCGGCCACGGCGCGGCCGGTCTCCTCGGAGGTGTTCGCCATCTGCTGCGAGGAGAGCGACAGCTGCTCGGACGCGCCTGAGATCTCGCGGAGCATCGCCGCGACCTTGGAACGGGTCTCGTTGTAAGCGGCCACGCTGCTCTGCGTCTTGGCGACCATGCTGTTGAACCTGGTGGTCAGCTGGCCGATCTCGTCCTCGCGGGAATTCTCGATCGCCGTCGTCTGGGATACCACGTCCTGGCTCAGGTCACCGTGGGCCATCGCCGCCAGCGCCTGGCCGAGTTCGGTCATGCAGTGTCCTTCGAGGCTGTCGATGCCGGCCAGCACCTTGGCGATGCGGCGGCTCAGGTCGCGGGAGATCGCGAAGGCGATGGCCCCGGCGATCAGCAGAGCGATCAGCGCGATCACCAGCATCAGCATCCTGGAGCTCGAGGCGGTCGAGTTCGCCTGGCTGGTGTTGTCGTTGGAAATCGCCCGGCTGGCGTTCTCCACGGCCGTGGTGAGGTCGTCGGCAGCGGTGTTGGCGGCGCCGTTCGCGAGTTTGGCGGCGGCGGCGATGTGGTGCGCCTTGACCTCGCCCAGGATCTGGTTATCGAGCCCCTGCCACGTGGTGAACGCGGCTTGCAGCGCGGTCATGGCCTGGCGTGCCGCGGGCGTCATGGCATACGCCTGAAGCCGCCGGACCGTCTGCTCGAAGGTCTGGACGTCGCCTAGGTGATTCTCGGCGTTGCTCGGCTGAAGGACCGTTGACAGTTCCGAGGCGACCATGTCGCGCGCGTGGCCGGTGGCGCCCTCGAGAACCGGCAGCTCCTTGGCGCCGGACTGCACCTTGGCATTCATCGAGCCGATGCTCGACCAGCCGATCACCAGCGCGATCGCAAATACGAGGGATACGGCCACGAACGCGGCGATCAGCTGCCGGCGCACGGACGAGATCAGGAACGACATGGGGGCGAGTCCTTTCCGGGGGGCCTTCAGACAGACAGTTGGATCGGCCGCCTGCGCTGCAAGCTTGAGCGGCTACCGGTCGCCTAGGCGGCGTAAGCCGCGCCGGCCGGCGCCGTGGGCGTCCAACCGGCGATCTGGATGGACCGGTCCTGGGTCAGGTCAATGTCGACGGGCGCTTCGCTACCGCCGATCACGCGCACGACGGGACGGTCGAGCGCGTACTCGGGAACGCTGACCACGATCGCGCGGCGGCCGTCGACGAGCTCGACCTCGATCCCCGGGGGGAACGGGGCCACTCGCCGCGAGAACACGTCGCAGATCACCGGGTCGAACTGCGTGCCGGCGCCCGCCAGGACCGTCCGCACGCCGACGTGGGCCGGCTTGGCCGGCGCGAACGGGCGCTCCGAGGTGATTGCGTCGAAGGTGTCGGCGACGGCGGCGATCCGGGCCATCTCGTGGATCTCGGTGCCGCTCTTGCCCTCCGGATAGCCGCTGCCGTCCCAGCGCTCGTGGTGGCGGAGCACGCACGCCTGGACCAGGGGGCACCAGGCGCCGGTGTCGCGGATCAGCTTGACGCCGGCCTTGGGGTGCGTCCGGACGATCTCCCACTCGTCCTCGAGCAGCTTGCCGGCCTTGTTCAGGATCGCCTCGGGAACGGCGAGCTTGCCGATGTCGGACAGCAGCAGGCCCATTCCGAGCCGGAACAGGCGCTCTTCCTGGCGGTCGTCTTGGCGCTCGCCCTTGTAGTCGAGCCACCCGTGCTCGAGGATCAGCCGCCGCCCGATCAGCAGCCCCAGAGCGGTCACGTCGATCGAGTGCTGGACGGCGTACGCGTCCGCGCCGCACAGGTCGGCGAGCACGAGCGCCTTGCCGTCTGACTCCTCGATCTCCTCGAGGATCGCGTCGACCGCGTCGCTCAGGCCATCGGTCGCCTCGGGGTCGAGCGGCCGGCCGGCGAAGACGGCCTGCCTGGCCTCCTCGTGCAGGGCGAGGAGCGCGCGGGTGGCGGTGGCGCGAGTCTGTCCGCTGATCGCCGGCTCGGGGTCGATCCCCTGGCTGAAGCGGTCCTCGACCCACACGGCCTGGATCCCGGCGCGGATCAGGTGGTCGATGAACCGAGCGCTCAGGGTGACGCCCGCGCGAAGCAGCGGAGCGGCGTCGCGACCGGTGAAGATGTCCCGCGCCAGCCTGGCGTCTTCGGGAAGGTTGGTGATGGGAACGACCCGCATATCCCCGCAAATCGGCCGGTTGTGTCGAATCTTTAGGGGTGGGCTCGTGGCCGAGATGATTGATTACGCGGGCCGCACCGACGAGGCCTTCGGCCTCGCGGCCCGCTGCTAGGCGGTTGCCTGCACGTTGGAGCGGCGTTCGCGGGGCGGGGCGTATCCCCGGGCCGCGCGGCCTACCCGCCGCACGTTGGCGAGCTCGAGCAGTAGCGCTTCGCGGTAGCGGAGGAACTCAATCTCCACGCGCTTGCTCATCAACGCGGCGCGCTGAAGGGCGGGGCGGGCGCCGGCCGGCGGAACATCCGGAAGGGTAGAGATGAGCGCGGCGCGCTCGGCTTGGAGGGTTGCCACCTCGTCGAAGCGGCCCTCGCCGACGAGCTCGAGCTCGCGCTCGATGCTCCGGGCGAGCGTCTCATACGGCGCCAATGACTCCGAATGGGTCATGCCTGCGCGATGGTCGCGAATGCCTCGCGCAGGTCGCCGAGCATCGCGCTGACCTGCTCGAGCTTGGCCGGGTCGCGGTCGAAGCGGGCCTCCCGCGTGCAGCGCAGGCAGAACACGTAGATCGACTCGAGGTTGTGCGCGATCTCTCCCTGCTCGAAGTCAAGGATGTCGCGCAGGTGCTGGAGGATGCCCTCGGCGCGAACCAGCTTTCGATTGGTGAGCTCGATCTGACCGTCCCGCATCGCCACACCCGCCTGGAAGAGGAACTTCCGCGCTCCGTCGTACAGCATCACGACGAGCACCTGGGGGGACGCGCTCAGCACGGCACTCTCGCGATAGGCGTTGGGGGTGGCGACGGAGGGGGACATTGGGGGGCGTGGTCTCCTAGAGGGTGAATTGCGAAACGAGTCTCTGAAGATGCTCGGCAGTGTCCGCGAGCTCTTGAGCTGAAGGAGGCGATCTGCTGTATCGACGCGCTCGTTTGCTCTAGCCGCCCACCAGCGAATTGAGCTGGCTGGTCAGCCAGCTGCTTGTCGACTGGCTCTGCGACAGCGCCGACTCCATGTCCGCGAACTCCTGCACGAGGGCATCCTCTTTCTGGGTGTTCGCCGCCTGCATGTTGCTGATCTGGGTGTTGAGGTAACTGACCTGGGAGTCGTCTCCCTGGACCCGGGTGGTGATGTCGCCACCCGGCGCCGCCTCGTTGTTCACCACGTTCGAGAACTGGATCGACCAGCTCGTGAGAAGCGACTGCACGCCACTGGCGTTGCTGGTGAGCGCGCTGGTCAGCGTGCTGGTGTTGAGAGTCAGATCGCCGTCCAGCGCATTCTGCGACACCGCGCCGGAACCGGTCGTGGCGCCGGTGCTCACGCCGATGTCGAGCATGCTCGTGTCGCCCCCGGTCAGGCTGCTCAGCGTCGAGTCCATCATCTCGCGCATGCTCGACAAGAGCTGGTTGAGGTCCGAGTCGTCGTACAGGGTCCCCTGCGTCGGGTCCGAGCTCGACGGGGTCTGGCTCAGCTGGGTCTGGATCGTCGAGATCGCCGAGTTGTAGTCGGTGATGAACTGCTGTACCGCGCTCTGCACGGCGCTCGTGTTGACGCTGGGAGCTCCGACGTTCACGGTCACGGGTGACCCCGTCGGCGTGATGCCGTTGAGGCTCAAGCTGACGCCGGGAATCGTCTGCGTGGCGCCGGCGTTGCTGTTGGTGTTCGGGGTGCCTGAGACCTCGGCGCCACTGATCGTGTTCGAGGTCGACTGCCCCTGGTTGCCGTTAATCGAGTACAGCGCGTCCTCGCCGTCGGTTTCGCTGGTCTGGGTGAGAATGCCGCTGGCGCCCTGGACGTTGATGTAGTCACCCGGGTTGTCGGGCTGTCCGGTGGCGCGATCGGAGAGGACGACGGACGACTGGCCACCCGAGGCGGCGGGGATCACCGTCGCCCAGACGGTCGCGTTGCTGTCGGAATTGATTGCGTTGACCAGGTCCTGAGCCGAAGCGTTGGCGCCGAGCGAGATCTGCTGGCCGTCGATCGTGAAGGTGGTGGCCGAGCTCGGGCTGGTGAACGCGAACGTTTTCTGCGACGCACTGGCCAATTGCGTGACGTCGACCTGGTAGGACCCGACGACGGCGCCCACGGACGACGGCGCGCTGGCGCCGACCAGCGTCGAGTCGGTCGAGCTGACGGTCTGGGTGTCGGCGAACAGCGACGGGTTGCCGAGCGCCTGCGCGTCGCTGGCGACCGTCTGCAACGCAGTCGAGATGTTCGTCAACTGCGTGTTCATCGCCGTCAGGCCGGACACCTGGTTCTGGACGTTGGTCACCTGCTGCTGGTCGGAGGCCATCAGGGCCTGGACGATCGAGTTCGTGTCCAGGCCCGAGGCGAGCCCCGTGACCTGCATCGCGGTGCCGCTCCCGAGCGACGTCAACTGGTCGCCCGTCGAGTACGCGCTCGAGCTGGTTGCAGAACTGCTGGTGCTGGTGTTGATCGATGAGGTCGACATGATCTTTGTCCTGTATTCGGCAGGGGGGCCGGTCGGGCTTTACTTCATGACTCGGGGTTCGACGGGAGTGGCTGGCCGGAGGCGACATCGAGCGCCGTGCTGGCCGGAACCGTGAACAGCAGGTTTCCGTGCACGTCGTGGACCTCGACGGACAGCTTGCCCGTGGCCTCGTTGACCTTAAAGCGCAGCTCGCTGCCGCTCGCCTGCAGGTTGTGGTACGCCTGGTTGGCGACCCCGATCGCGTCTTGCACCTCCGGCGGAGGGCTCGCCGGAATGGTGTCGACGGTGACCGTACCGCCTGCCTCATTGGCCTGCGCTGACGCAGAGGCTGAGGATCGGGCCGACGGCGCGGCCGCGGGTGCGGGCGTCCGGCCCACAGAACCGATATCAAAGCTCATTGCATTCCTCCTTGGATGCTGCGGTTCCTAGCTTGGAAGACGGGATCCGTTCCCGTTCAGGCGGGGTAATCGAGCGCACCGGGAAGAACTTGAGGGGCACCTCGGCGTTATGTCTAGGTGTGCATCACCGCCGGATCGGCGTGGCTCGCCGTCGAACAGCGGTCGAGGATCTTGCGCGCCGCTGCGCTGGCCGGGTCGTGGCGCAGGGCCTCGGCGGCGAACACGCCGGCGTCGGCGAGATCGCCGTGGGCCGCCGCGACGCGCGCCAGACCCAGGAGCGCGCGGGCGTCGGGCCGGGACTCGCAGACGGCCATCCACTCCTTCGCCGCCGAGGGGAGGAAGCCCTGTGCGAGGTACATCGTGGCCAGCAGCTCGCGCTGCTCGCGGGGAGGAAGGGCAGAGCGTTCGAGCAGCACGGTCAGCTTCTCGAAGGCCTCGAAGTCGTGGGCTCTCAGCAGCGTCTCGAGGATCACGCCGAGCAGCGGGGTGGCCACGACGGGCAGGGCGGGAAGCTCCTCGACACCACGAGCCAGCGCGAGCCAGGCGGTGAACACCTCGAGCTGGGGCTCCGGAACGCCGACGCGGACGGCGCGATCGCGAGCGGCGTGCGCGGCCGCTAGATCGCCGGCCGCGATCCGGCCCCACAGCTCCAAACGACTGGCCAGCGGCGCGAACCCGTCGTCCTCGGGGACGTCCGCCGCCTCGAGTGCGGCCTCGGCGTAGCGACGCTGACCCAGCAGCGTCTCGGCGAGCTGGACCCGGACCTGCGCGCTGCTCGGACGGGCGCGCAGGACCGCGCGGTACTCGGTCTCGGCCGCGGCCATCGCGCCATGGCGGTAGAGCGCGCCGGCGAGCATGAACCTGGCGGCCGGTGGCAGGCTGGGGAGCTGGGCCTCGATGCGCGTGACGATCTCCTTGGGATCCACGCCGCTGCGCAGCAGAACGGTCGCGTACGGATCGACGACGCCGACGAAGTCGGGATGCTCGGCGAGGCACCACTCGAGCAGCTCGCGGGCGCGCTCGATATCTCCGCGGCGGACGTATAGCTCGGCGAGCGAGATCCGGGGGAGGAACGTGCCCGTGCCGCTCGCGGAGAGGTACCGGGCGGGAGCGTCGCCCATCTCGAGGCACTGCTCCCAGTAGCCGATCGCGTCGTCCTCCCGGCCGAGCGAGAGCGATGCGAGGGCCTGAGCGAAGACGAGATCGGTATACCCGGGGAAGCGCTTGAGTCCGTCGCGGGCACGGGCGATCGCCTCCCCGGGCGCTCCGGAGTGGCGGAGGGCCGCGACCAGGCGCTGGAGCAGGGCCGGCACGTAGTCCCTGCCCTCCTCGCCGCCGGCCTCCACGAGACTCCAGGCGTGCGAAAGCTCCGCCAACGCGCGACCGTGGTCGCCGATGATCGAGTACTCGGTGCCAAGGTTGAAGTGCAGGAAGGCGGAGGACTCACCCTCGGCCTGCTGGGCCCTCAGGAGCTCCAGGTTGCGCAGCGACTTCTCCTTGGCATCGCGCACAACGCCGAGGTAGCCGTAGTGATCGATCCGGACCGAGCTCTGCTCGAGCCGGTCCGCGTAGGTGGGCAGGTGCTGCGCGATCTGCTCGTGCAGCCGCCCTTCGAAGCGGTAGTGGGGCCGGTTGCGGAACACTCGAAGTGCGTTGACGGTGACCGCGCCGCCGTCGCCGACGTCCCCGGTGTAGTTGGTCTCGACGAGGTAGAACGCCTCGCGCCAGACGCGGCCAGTGAGTGCCTTGAGTCGGTCGATGTCCTCAGCCACCAGAACCTCGTCGGCGTCGAGGTAGACGATCCAGTCGCTCGTCGCGGCCTCGAACGACGCGTTGCGGGCGTCCGAGAACGAGCCGGTCCACTCGCGCTCGATCACGTTGGCGCCGAACTCGCGGGCGATCTCGATCGTGCGGTCCGTTGAGCCCGTGTCCACGATCACGATCTCGTCAACGGCCGGCGCCATTGCGGCCAGGCAGCGCGGCAGCATCTCCTCCTCGTCGCGGACGATCATGCACAGGCTGAGCGTCATGCCCGTGGCCGGCTGGGCCGTGGGCGCCAGCTTCTTCGCCTGCGCGGCCAATGCGGGGACGGCCGGGTGCAGCGGCTTGCCCGGGCGCATGCCCCGACGGCGTCGGGCGAGCTCCTGGAGGTTGCTCTGAAGATGGGGGATCGAGGGCTCGAGTCGGTGCGCCGCCTTGAACATGGTCTCGGCCGCCTCCAGGCTCCACAGCTCGTACAGCGCGACGCCGGCGTAGTTGAGCAGCACAGGCTCGCGGGTCTCCTCCTCGAGCGCGTCGAGCACCGCGCCGGCGATCGTCACGAACAGGCGCATGGCCTGCTTCTGCGAGGGGGTCTGGTTCGCCGCGGCCAGCCCCTCCTGGAGCAGGAGCACCCGCGCGTGGTAGCGCGCATGGCTGTCCTCGTGTTCGGCGACGCGGTCGAACAAGGCCCGGTAGTGCTCGAGCTGATTGACGGCGAGCTGCAGGCGGGCCTGCTCGCGCAGGCCGGCGGCAAACGCCTCACCGGACGGAGCGGTGGGGGTGCGGGTGGAGAGTGGGGGGAGCCTGAGCGAGGTACTCGGGCGCAGATCCGCGCCGCCGCCGGGGCTACCGGCGTCGTCGTCGGTCGTGGGTTTGCCGGTCAGGCGAAGAGCCATACGAGGGAACCTTCCGAGGGGAGAGGCTTCCGGGGTGATCGGCAGGGCGGTGAGCGGACTTGAGGGTGGTCGGCCGGCATGCCCTGTTCATGGGCCGCGTGCGGCGGCGTTCGTCGGATGTGGCGCGGCAGGCCTCCACGGCGAGGCATGGACGCCGAGCGGGCCGTCGCTGCGATCGCGGTTGCGCCCGGCATCCGTGCCGGGCGGCCTGGTCGCGATCACCCCGTCGGGCATGGAGGCCCGGCGGACCGGTCCCACGGACGCCGAGCGAAGCGAGGCCTATGAACTCGACACGCGCGATCGCCGCCCGCGTGCCCGAGCGCCTGGCGCGGTGCAAAACGCAGCAAAGTCCCCTTCTGCTCCGCGCTTTGGCTGCATAAGCATCGTGGAGACGCTTATGTCGCCAAGGTCGGCGGCAGACGGGAGCTTCGGCGAGATAAGCACCCTCTTGGCAAGCTATCCGGGGTGGTGGCGCCCGGCGGCGGTCGCGTCGAGCCGGTAGGCCCAGGCGAGGGTCTCCGCCACCGCGGTCCAGAGCGCGGGCGGCACCTCCTGGCCGAGGTCCAGGGCGGCGAGCGCCTCGGCCAGGCCGCGGGTCGTGGCGGACCGGCACCCCCGCCTCGCGCGCAGCCGCGAGGATTCGGTCGGCGATCAGTCCGGCGCCGGTCGCCACGACCTCGGGTGCGGACCGGCCCTGCTCGTAGCGCAGGGCGGTGGCGCGCCGGCGGGGTGGCTCCTGGCTGGGGTCAGGCATAGACGTCGAGTGGCTCGCGGCGGGAGGTGACCTCGACCGCGACCGGCCGGCCGAGCGCGTCGGCCAGCGCGGCCTGAAGATCCCCGGCGGCGTCGAGCGCGCGCTCGTGCGGATCGCCGGCGGCGAACGTCGCGGTCAGCCGCAGCGACTCGGGGTCGAGCTCGAAGTGCAGATCGACCGCGCCGAGGGCGGGGGCGTCGTAGCGGAGAGACAAGGTATGGCGATCGGACCCCGAAGAGCCGCCGCTGCCGGTTCCAGACCCGGAGTCGCGCTCGGCGACCCGGAGCGCGCCCCCGCCGGGGAGGGTTGCGGCCTGGGCCGCCTGGGCGCTGGCGGCTGACGGATCGGACATGCTCAGCTCGACCCGATCGGGGCTGACGTGGCGGACGGTCAGCCGCAGCTCCTGGCCGGCCTGGACCTCCTTGGGCAGCTCGGCCTCCAGCGTCGTCCCGGCGATGTTGAGAGACCCGCGCCCGTTACCGTCGGCGCTCGCCACGCGGGCCATGAGCACGCGGCCCGGGGCGATCTTGAGCTCGGTGCCGAGCACCGCCTTGATCAAACGAACGTCCACGGCAATCGGATCCATGCCTCAAGGATCATCCCGGACGGGCGACTATCGAGGGACGATGGATGCCGGCCTTTACATCGCAGCGTCGGGGATGCTCGCCCAGCAGGTACGCGAGGATCAGCTCGCCAACGACCTGTCGAACTCCTCGACGCCCGGCTACAAGAGCGATTCTTCGGTCCAGTCCGACTTCGGGTCGCTGCTGCTGTCCAACACGGCCACGGGACAGTCGATCGGCACGCTCAACACCGGCGTGAAGCTCGGATCGCCGGTGACGAACCTGACGCCGGAGTCGCTGTACTCGACCGGGCAGCCGCTCGATTTCGGGATCGCCGGCCAGGGCTTCTTCGCGGTCCGCACCGCGCAGGGCGTGCAATACACCCGCGACGGCCAGTTTCAGGAGAACGCCAAGGGCCTACTCACCGACGCGCAGGGCGATCCGGTCCTCTCTCAGAACGGCGCGACGATCACCGTCAGTGCGCAGGGCACGGTGCCCGCCTCCTCGCTCGGCGTGTTCAACCTCACGAACGTGAGCAAGCAGGGCAACAACCTTTACACCGGCACGCTGGCCGGTCGCGGCACCGGGACGGTCAAGCAGGGCGAGCTCGAGAGCTCGGGCGTCGACCCGGTCACCACGATGGTGAACATGATCTCCTCGCTGCAGACCTACCAGGCCGGCGAGAACGCGATCCAGACGATCGACTCAACCATGCAGGAGAGCGCCTCGTCCGTCGGGTCGCTCACGGGAGGCTGATAAAGCATGCTCGAAGGTCTGTACTCCGCCGCGTCGGGCATGGAAGCCCAGCAGCAGCAGTTCAACGCGATCTCCAACGACATCGCCAACATCGACACGCCGGGCTACCAGTCCACGATCGTCGGCTTCCACGACCTCCTCTACTCCAACGGCGGCTACGGCTCGAACGTTCCGACCGGAGCGGGCGCCGAGGCCCAGGTCGTCGGCTACGACCAGAGCGAGGGCTCGATCGAGCAGACAGGCCAGCCGCTCGACGTCGCCATCAACGGCTCCGGCTACCTGGAGGTGCGCCGCCAGGACGGGACGATCGGGCTCACCCGCGACGGCTCGATGCAGCTGAACGAGAAGCGTCAGCTCACGACCCAGACCGGGATGCTCGTTCAGCCCCCGATCACGATCCCCTCCGGCGTCGATATCAGCCAGGTCTCGATCAGCGCCAACGGCACCGTCCAGGCAGCCGGCAAGACGCTCGGCAAGCTCTCGCTTGTCGACGTCCCGGCGGCCAGCGGCCTGGTGGCCGACGGCGAGGGCGTGTGGAGCGCCACGGCCGCGAGCGGCGCGATCGTCCCGGCCAAGAACGCCACCCTCCAGCAGGGCGCGCTCGAGGGGTCAAACGTCAACCTTGGCGACGAGATGGCCAAGATGGAGACCGCCCAGCAGGAGTACCAGATGAGCAGCCAGGCCGTGCAGTACCAGGCCCAGATGCTGCAGATCGCCGACCAGATCAAGCCATGAGCATCCTGTCCGCATCGGGCGCGAGCTCGTACGATCCGTCGCTCACTTCGGCCAATCTGCCGCCGATCAACCCGGCGCTCGAGCCGGCTGACATCCGCAACGGCAACGCCCAGGCCAAGCAGGCCTACCAGGAGGCGCTCGGCTTCGAGGACGTCCTCATGCAGCAGCTCACACAGGAGCTCGCGTCGACCGTCTCGAGCCCGTCGGACGACTCGAGCGACGGCTCGGACGGATCGGATGACTCGAGCGACGACTCCTCGGGCGGCATCCTCGGTTCCGATCCCAGCACCAGCGCGTTCGCGAGCATGATCCCGACGGCGCTGACCTCGAGCCTGATGTCGAACGGAGGGGTGGGGATCGCCGCCCAGCTGGCCCAGGCCATCGATCCGCAGATCGGCACGCAGCAGGGCGCCGCGGCGTCCTCGTCCCAGACCTCCACGTCTTCCGCCGCATCCACCTCGACCGGGGGGACCCAGTCATGAGCACGCCCGTGATCCAGGACCCGGCCGACGTCGTCCTGACGAACGAGGTGATCGCCCACCTCGAGATGCAGCTCGTGGCCGCTCGCCGGCTGCTCGGGGTCGTGCTCGAGCAGGGCGCCGCGATCCGCAATCGCGACGTGCGCTCTGTCGTCCATCTGACCGGCATGCTCCAGGCCGAGCTCGAGCGCCGCCGCCTGCTGGAGAACGAGCGCATGCTGCTGCTGGCCCGGGCCGGCGTGCGGCTGGGCGCAAACCCCGCATCGATCACCGTGGCGATGCTCGAGAAGGTGATGGACCCCGCTTCCGCGCAGCTCGCGGCCGCGCGCAGCGCCGAACTGCGCGGGCTGCTCGAGGAGGTCCAGCGCGAGCACTACGTCAACCGGGCGCTGATGAGCCAGGAGCTTGCGTTCCTCGATCATCTTCTGAAGCTCGCGGGCCTCGGCGGCGACGAGAGCTACAACGCCGGCGGCGACCGCCTGGCGACCACGCCCGCCGACGTCACCGGCCACCGCGTCCTCGATTTGGCGGTGTAGCGGCGATGACGATTCCGAGCTTCATGGGCCTGCAGACCGCGCTCAGCGGCCTCGAGGCGGCGCAGGCGGCGATCGACACCACCGGCCAGAACATCTCCAACGCGAGCACACCGGGCTACTCGCGCCAGGAGGTGAACCTGACCGAGCGCAGCGCGGACACGATCACCGCCCTGTCGAGCAACACCGGCGACGGCTCGCAGCTCGGCACCGGCGTCGACATCACTTCGATCACGCGGATCCGCGACACGTTCCTGGATAGTCAGTACCGGTCCCAGAACTCGCAGACGAGCGCCGACAACACCAACACGACGATCCTCGGCCAGGCCCAGGCGGCGCTGAACGAGCCGACGTCCTCCGGCCTCTCTGCCGTCATGGACACGTTCTGGAGTGGGTTCAACACCTACTCGAGTGCCCCGAACCAGGACGGCTCCACCCAGACCATCATCGGCAACGGCCAGGCCGTGGCGGACAGCCTGAACACGCTGGCCGGGCAGATCACCACGCTGCAGTCACAGGTCACCCAGCAATACGACACGCTGACCGACCCGACGAGCGGCGCTGTGGCCAGCGACGCCAACCAGATCGCCCAGCTCAACACCCAGATCGCCCAGGCCCAAGCCGCCGGGATCAACGCCAACGACCTCGAGGACCAGCGCGACAACGCGATCGACGACCTCTCCCAGTACTCGAACGTGTACACGACCACCGAGGCCAACGGCGTGGTGAACGTGAGCTTCGGGAACGCGGCCGCGGCGGCCCAGAACGGCACCACCGACGCGACGCCACTCGTCGACGGCGGCACGGTCAACCTGTCGCAGAACCTGACCGACTCGAACCTGAACGGCTCGAGTGGCACGCTGGGTGCGCTCCTGGGGCAGTACGACGCGAACGCCGCCGGCGGGACCCCGACGGGCACGCTCGTCAACTACATGAACTCGCTGAACGGCGTGGCCAATCAGCTGGTGACCAGCGTCAACAGCGCGATCTCGACCGCCGACTCGCAGGGCGCCACCGCGCCGGCCTTCTTCGACCCGTCCGGCACAACCGCGGCGACGATCGCCGTCAACTCGAGCCTGTCGAGCTCGGGCACGCCCTACACGGCGGCCGAGGCAACAGCGGTGTCGTCACTGAGCGGCGGCCAGGCCGAGCAGTCCTACCAGGCTTTCGTGACCCAGGTCGGCGGCGACGTCCAATCCGCCCAGAACGCGCAGTCCACCTCCCAGTCGCTGCTCACCGCAATCAGCAACCAGCGCCAGAGCGTGTCCGGGGTCTCCCTCGACGAGGAGATGACCAACCTGATCCAGTTCCAGCAGGCCTATCAGGCCTCGGCGCGGGTGATGAGCACGATCAACGACACGTTCACCTCGCTGCTCGACATGGTCTCAGGGTGATCTAGATGATCGGGCGAATCACCAACCAGATGGCGGCCCAGACGACGCTGGCCGGGATCGAGTCCGCGCTCGACCGGCTCGACACCACCCAGCAGGAGCTGTCGAGCGGCAAGTCGATCAATCAGCCGTCAGACAACCCATCCGGGACGGCGCTGACGCTCCAGTTGAACAACGACCTGTCGAATCTGACGAGCTACAACAACAACGTCACCGACGGCACCGGCTGGACCACGGCTCAGACGAGCGCGCTGTCCGACATAACGAATGCGGTCCAGCGCGTCCAGGAGCTCGTGCAAGAGGCCGCCAACGGCAGCGAGAACCAGCAGGACATGTCCTCGGCGGCCGACGAGGTCAACCAGCTGATCGACGAGATCAAGCAGGACGCCAACACCCAGTACGACGGCCAGTACGTGTTCTCGGGCTCGGCGACCACGACCCAGCCCTACCAGTCGGGCTCGAACGACACCTACGCCGGCAACTCGAACTCGGTCACGCGCCAGATCGGTCCGGGCACGTCGCTAACCGTGAGCGCCGACCTGTCGGGCGTGCTCGGCAACGGCCAGACCGTCTCCGGTCAGCCCGCAGGCGACGGCCAGCTCCTGAACACCCTGCGCAACGTCGTCGACGACATGCAGTCGGGCAACACCAGCTCGCTCAGCGGGACCGACCTGACCGATCTCGGCAACAACCTCAACTCGCTCCTCGGGCTGTCGGCGGACGTGGGTTCAACCACCGATCGCCTGCAGATGGCCAGCTCGCGCATCGCGTCGCTACAGAACAGCGCCACCGACACCCTGTCGAACACCCAGGATGCCGACATGGCCCAGACCGAGATCAACTTCTCGACCCAGCAGGCAGCGCTCACCGCGGCCCTCCAGGCCGGCGCCAGCATCGTGCAGGAGTCGCTGATGAACTTCCTCGGCACCAGCTCAGGCTAGAGTTCGCCCCGCAGTGTCCTCAGTGACGATCGAAAGCACGCGCTTTGGGAGCGTGGAGATAGAGCCCAGCGCGGTCATCGAGTTTCCGGAAGGCCTGATCGGGCTGAGTGGCTCGCGCTACGCGCTGATCGCCAACAACCCCGACGCCACCTTCATGTGGCTGCAGTCGCTCGAGGACCCGGCGCTGGCCCTGCCGCTCACCAACCCGCACCGTTTCTTCGCCGACTTCGCCGTCGAGGTCGTCGACGAGGACGCCGAGCGACTCGCCCTCGACGGCTCGAGCGCGATGGATGTGTACGTGACCGTGCGGGCGGCACCGGCGCTCGAGGACTTCACGGCCAACCTGAAGGCGCCGATCCTGGTGCGCGCCGGCCAAGCCTGGCAGGTGATCAACCAGGCGCCTGGCTGCGAGCTGCGCGTCCGGCTGTTCCCGGCGGGCGAAGTGAACGCGGCATGACCGCATGCTGAGGATCAGCCGCCGCGCCGGCGAGCGGATCATGCTCGGCGACGACACCGTGATCGAAATCCTCGAGGTCCGCGGGCAGACCGTCAGGCTCGGTATCGACGCGCCCCGCTCATTGCCGATCTACCGCGAGGAGATCTGGCTCGAGGTCAAGCGGGAGAACCAGGCCGCCGCCGAGGCGGCGGCCAGCGGCGAGCTGCCGGACATCCCCGCGGTCAACTGAGCGGGCCGCGAGGCCGAAGGCCTCGTCGGTGCGGCCCGCGGAATCAATCAGTACTACGCGACCTCGCTGAAGAGCTGCTCGTCGGCTTCGAGCTCTTTGCGCAGCTTCTTGGTGATCTGGCCGTGGATCTGACAGACGCGGCTCTCGGTGACGCCGAGGATCTCGCCGATCTCACGCAGGGTGAGGTTGTACACGTAGAGGAGCACGGCCACCTTGCGCTCGCGCTCGGGGAGCCGCTCGAAGGCAGCACGGAAGCGAGCCTTGGCGTCCTCGCGCATCGCCGAGTGGACCGGGTCGCAGTCGCGATCTTCGGAGTGAAGCGTGTCGATCCGCTCGATCGTGGTGTCATCCTCGGCGAGGACGACGGTGTTGAGCGATCCAACGTGCGAGCGAGAGATGTCGTCCTGGCGGCTGACGAGTTCGTTGGCCGTGATGCCGAGGGACTCCGAGAGCTCCTGCTTCGTGGGCTTGCGGCCGTACAGGCCGACGAACTGCTCGTTGGCCTTGGTGATGTCGCGATCCCAACGGCGCAGGGAGCGCGGGGCCCAGTCGTTTCGGCGCAGCTCGTCGAGCACCGCCCCGTGGATCCGGGTCCACGCGAACTGCTCGAGCGTGGCGCCCTTGCTCGGGTCGTAGCGGTCGATCGAACGGATCAGGGCCTCCAGGCCGCACGAGATGAAGTCTTCTACCTCACAACGGGCCGGGATCTCGCGGGCCTTCTTGTAGACGATGTACTTCACCATCGGGGCGAAGGTGAGGACCAGGCGGTCACGGACCCGGGCATCGCCGGTCTGCTTGTACTGCTGCCACAGCTCCAGCGTCTCCTGAGCCGACATGCGACCCGTCTTGTCCTTGGTCTTGCGCATTTACGCGACTCCGTATTCTTTCGAGGGAAATCGGGGGCCGGCCTCAAGTTCCGGCTCGCGGAAATGACATCGGCGGACCGGCGCCCGTATACATCCGCGCCGGCCCCGGACCCCGGTCAGTAGTTCCCCGCAACGTGGCGCGCGAAAGCTCTCTAATCCTCCTGCTTCGTGGGGTCAATCTTGGTCCGCACAAGCGGGTTTCGATGCCGGAGCTGCGTGCTTTGTTAACCGAGGCGGGCTTCGCGGACGTGCGGACGTACGTGGCGAGTGGCAATGTGGTGTTGTCGAGTGCCGATTCGCCGGCCTCGGTCGCGACCGAGGTGGAGCGGTTGATCGCCGAGCGGTTCGGGTTCGACGTGGACGTGATCGTGCGCACGCGCGATGAGCTGGCCGAGGTGGTGGCGCGCAACCCGCTGGCCGACGAGGCGGGCGATCCCAAGCGCTACCAGGTGACCTTCCTGGAGGAGGAGGCGGATCCCGAGGTGCTGAAGCGTCTGGACCTGGTCTCACTCGAACCGGAGCGCCTGGTGTCGATCGGGCGCGAGCTCTACACGTGGCACCCCGAGGGGATCGGTCGCTCGAAGATGTGGGGGAAGCTGGCGTCCCGGGGTGGGTTGGCTACGGGTGGAACCGCGCGCAACTGGAAGACGGTGACGACGCTGCTGGCCATGGCCGACGAGACGTAGTTTGGCGCGGCCTGACGTAGGTTTGGTTCGGTCTGGCTTGCTTGTGCGGTTTGCCACTCGGTGAGATACTCGGGCCAACCGGTCCATCTCACTTGGGAGGTGAGCAATGCCAGAGCCGGTCAACGTTCTGGTCGTCGCGCACCAGACGGCGGCGACGCCCGGGCTGTTGGACGCCGTCCGGGAGCGCTCGCAGCGCGGCCCGGCCAGATTCCACCTGGTCGTCCCGCGCCAGCCGCACGGGATCCACAAGCTCGTCGACCCTCAGGACGCCAGCGACGAAGACGCCCAGCGGGTGCTCGATGTCGCGCTGCCCAAGCTGTCGGAGGCGGCGGCCGCTGAGGTAACCGGCAGCATCGGCGACACGGAGCCGCTGATGGCGATCCAGGATGCCGTCAACCTCGGCGGCTATGACGAGATCATCATCTCGACGCTACCGCTCGGCGTCTCGCGGTGGTTGAAGCTCGACCTGGTGTCGAAGACGCGCGGGCTGGGGCTTCCGGTCACGCACGTGGCGGCGCCGAGCAAAGTGCAGGACGCCGTCGGGGTCTAACTGTCGGCGCGCCCCTTCTGCGGGCGCGCCGCGACGACTGAAAAAAGTCGGGGAGTTATCGCTGCGTCAGGCTGGGTAGAGACCTCTTCGAGGTAAGGAGAGGAGAGGCTCATGCTGCGATTGCATCCTGGGACGATTGACTACGTCATCATCGCGATCTACTTCGCGATGGTGCTCGGCATCGGGTTCGTCGCTCGGCTGTCGATCAAGACCGATCTCGACTTCTTCCTGTCCGGGCGCTCGATGCCGGCATGGATCACGGGCCTGGCGTTCATCTCCGCGAACCTGGGTGCGCTCGAGATTCTCGGCCAGTCCGCCAACGGCGCTCAATACGGCGTCTCCGCCGTCCATTACTACTGGATCGGCGCGGTGCCCGCGATGGTGTTCCTGGGGCTGGTGCTGATGCCGTTCTACTACGGGGCCAAGGTCCGCTCGGTGCCGGAGTACCTGCGGCTCCGTTTCGGCAACGCCGCGCACATCTTCAACGCGCTGACATTCGCGGTCGCCACCGTCTTGATCGGCGGCGTCAACCTGTTCGCGCTGGCCCTGATCATCCACCTGCTGCTCGGTTGGCCCGTCGGCGGCTCGATCCTGGCCGCCGCGGCGATCGTGCTCATCTACATCACGCTCGGCGGCCTGACCTCGGCGATCTACAACGAGGTGCTCCAGTTCTTCGTCATCTGCGCCGCCCTGATACCGCTCACGCTGGTGGCGCTGCACTCGGTGGGCGGCTGGTCCGGGCTCGAGCACCGGATCAAGGCGCTTCCCGCGCTCGGGAACGCCGGCCTGCACGCCTGGAAGGGCCTCGGCGTCCACCATGAGACCAACCCGCTGAAGGCGAACTGGATCGGGGTGGTGTTCGGCCTCGGCTTCGTTGTCAGCTTCGGCTACTGGACGACGAACTTCGCCGAGGTGCAGCGCGCCCTGTCGGCCAGGAACCTATCGGCCGCGCGGCGGACGCCGCTGATCGCTGCCTACCCAAAGATCTTCCTGCCGGCGATCATCATCCTGCCCGGTCTGATCGCCGTCGCCACCGTCCACGGCCTGGGGGTCGGCAAGGACCTTTCCGTCCAGTACAACACCGCGATCCCGCACCTGATCGCCACGTACTTCCCCGAGGGGATGCTCGGGATCGCGATCGTCGCGCTGATGGCCGCATTCATGGCCGGCGTGGCCGCGAACGTGACCGCCTTCAACACGGTGGTCACGTACGACCTGCTCCAGGACTACATCTGGAAGGACCGCGACCCGGCGTTCTATGTGCGCTGGGGCCGTTTGATGACGGTCGGCGGGATTCTCATCTCGATCGCCACGGCGTTCATCGCCAAGGGCTACTCGAACATGATGAATTACATCCAGACGCTGTTCTCGATCTTCAACGTGCCGCTGTTCACGACGTTCATCGTCGCCTTGTTCTGGAAGCGGGCGACGGCGTGGGGCGGCTTCTGGAGCCTCGTCGCGGGCACCGCGACCGCATACGGGGTCAACCGCCTGGCGGCCTACCACGTGATCTTCCACTTCGGCTCGGCGCTGAGCGCGAGCTTCTGGCAGTCGATCTGGGCCTTCATCGTCGGAGCCGTGGTGCTGGTGGCGGTGTCGCTGGTGACCAAGCCCAAGCCCAGGGAGGAGTTGCGCGGGCTCGTCTGGGGTCTCACGCGCAAGGAGGAGCGCGAGGTCAACGCCGACCCGCGCGACCGGCTGTGGTGGCGCTCCCCCGCGCTTCTCGGCGGCGTCGCGATCGCGCTCGTGATCGCGCTGAACATCATCTTCATCTAGGAGCCACTCATGTCCCCGTCAGAGAAACGCATCCGCTGGCCGCAGGGCCGAGACGAGCCGATGGCGCCCACCGGCGAGAGCAATCAGGACGAAGCCGAGGCGGCGCGGGCGGCCAATAAGTTCGACATCCGCCGCCTGATCGGCGCGCTGTTCATCCTCTATTCGTTGATCCTGATCGCGCTCGGGCTCTTTGGCTCACACACGATCAAGCACAAGGCCGCGGGGATCAACATCGACCTGTGGGCTGGGCTCGGGATGCTCGTCTTCGGGATCCTGATGCTCTTCTGGGCGTTCTCGCGGCCGGTCATGCCGGAGCCGGAGGAGACCCGCGGTGAGGGCTCGGGACGCTTGCGCCGCGCACCCGCGACGTAGCCGTTCTTCCTACGAGCTAGTGGTGATCGATGACGCGGTCGATCAGGCCGTACTCGACAGCCTCGTCGGCTTTGAAGAAGCGGTCGCGCTCCATGTCCTCGTGCACCTGGTCGAACGACTGCCCGGTGTGGTGGGCGTAGATCTCGTCGATCCGCCGGCGGGTGTTGAGGATCTCACGCGCGTGGATCTCGATGTCGGTCGACTGGCCTTCGAAGCCCGCGGAAGGCTGGTGGATCAGGATGCGGCTGTTGGGCAGCGAGAAGCGCTTGCCCTTGGCGCCGCCAGTCAGCAGTAGGGAGCCCATCGACATCGCGATCCCGACGCAGATCGTGGATATGTCGGGCTTGATGAACTGCATCGTGTCGTAGATCGCGAGCCCCGCGTAGATCGAGCCGCCGGGCGAGTTGATGTAGATCGAGATGTCTTTGTCGGGATCCTGGGACTCGAGATGCAGCAGTTGGGCGACGACCAGGTTCGCGATCATGTCGTCGATCGGCGTGCCGACGAACACGATCCGTTCGTTGAGCAGTCGGCTGTAGATGTCGAACTCGCGCTCGCCGCGCGCGGTCCGTTCAATCACCATCGGGATCAGGGGCATGTCATGCAGCGTAGCTTGGCCGCGCCGATTCCCTTAGTACCAGTGGCAGGAGCACTCGTGGGCGAGTGCAGCCAGCGGGCTTCCGTACCGATCGTGGATGTACTGCGCCATCGCGTTCAACTGGTCGAGGGGATGCGGGCTTCCGGCGCCAAACGAGAGGTACTCCTTGTAGGTCGCGCCGAGGAACTGGCCGATCCCGAACGCGCCCGAGGTTGGGTTGAGGGCGGCGGGGTTGCCGCCGGATTCGTCCGAGATCACCTGCCACCAAGCCTGGAGCTCCGCGTGCGACCAGCCGAAGCGGCGGCCGATCTCCTCGAGGTCGCCGAAGGTGAGTGCGCCCTGTACGGCGCCGCCGGCCACGGCGGGGAGACTCGGGCCACCGGTCGTGGCGCCCGCGCCGGAAGGCAAGGCCGCGCTGGCGCCGATGGGGTTGCCTGTCGCCACGAGAGCGGTCACCGCAGCTGCCGCTGGGATCGGAGCTACGGTGGCGAGGGTACTTGGGGCGGGCGCCGCTGAGGCCGGCGCGCTCGGCGGGGACGGGACGGTCAGGGTCTTCAGTAATTGCGATGCCTGGTTGCCCGCGTCGTGGGCCTCCTGGCATACCTGCCGGCCGCGCGCCTGCCAATGTTCGAGCTCGTCCTCGGCGTGGCGCAGGGCGCGCTGCGCGTCGCGAACCGTCGCCTCGGCCTCGACGAGCTTGGTTTGCGCGTCCGCGAGATTTGCGGTGGCGTGCATGTTGTGCCTCGCTTGGGCGACCGCCGTCTGCGCTGCGTACAGCGCCTGCTGCGCCCGCGCCAGCCTGGCCCGATCGGTCTCGACCTGCCGCTGCCAATGCTCGGCCTCGGCCAAACACCGACGCGCCTGCTGCTGGTAACCGTCAAGCTCGTGGGCGTAGCGCAGGAGGATCGTCGATGCCGACCGGGAGCTGTCGGCGGCGATCCGGAAGTGCGCCGCGAGCGTATCCGACAGCGTCTGATACCCGCCGGCGGCCTCGCCTTGCCAGACGTGGGCGAGCGACCCTGCCGTGTGGTCGATCAGGGCGGCGTGGCCGTCGAACTCGTCCGCGGCGGCTTCGTGCCAGCGCGCCGCGTCGGTCAGCTGGGCGGGCTCACCCTCGGGAACCGCGAATCCGACGGTCACGGTCGCTCCCCGGGCTCGCAGGCCTCGGCCACAGCCGCGTCCGAGGCGCGGTAGTCGCGGGCCGCGCCGGCGACCGCGCGGGACAGGTGAGCGCTTGCCAGCGCGAACTGCGGCAGTACGTGCGAGAACCGGGACAGGAGGTCGTCGATCGCCCCGGCGGCCGGCGTGCCGGCGGCGGCGCCCAGGTGACGGCCGAGCTGTCCGTGGATGTCTTCGACCCCGCGCGGCACACACTCGAGCCTCAACGAGGCGTCGGCCACGACATTCGGGTCTACGAGAAACGCCGGCATCGAACCATTGTGGGCCGGGGACGGCCGGGCTGGGAGTGGACCTAGGTAGGAATCGACCACACCCTCGGCGGGGATCGCGTGCCCCCCGGCGGGATTGCGTGCCGCTCGGCCGGGGGTTGACGTGGCGCGGCTAGATCACGAGCACCGCGGTGCCCTCGAAGCGGCCGGCTCGCAGGTCGGACAGCGCCTGCTCGGCGTCTTCGAGGGGGTACTTCGTGATGCTCGTCCTGATCTGCGCGTCGCGGGCGAGCGCCAGCCACTCGTTGCCATCCTCCCTCGTGAGATTGGCGACCGAGCGGATCTTCTTTTCGTAGTACAGGTCGTCGTACCGGAAGGAGGGGATGTCGGTCATGTAGATGCCGGCACAGACGACCGTGCCGTCGCGGTCGAGGGCCTTCAGGGCCTGGGGCACGAGCTCGCCCGCGGAGGCGAAGATGATCGCCGCGTCGAGCAGTTCCGGCGGGGTCTCGTCGCTCCCGCCAGCCCATATGGCGCCTTGCTGCTTTGCGAACTCCTGGGTTCGGGCGTCGTTCGGTCGCGTGAACGCGTAGACCTCGCGGCCCTGGTGGACGGCCGCCTGGCAGATCATGTGCGCCGCCGACCCAAACCCGTACAGGCCCAGCCGGTGTCCGTCGCCGGCCAACTTAAGCGAGCGGTATCCGATGAGGCCGCCACACAGGAGGGGGGCGACCTGCTCGTCGTCGAGTTCGTCGGGCAGGTCGAAGCAGTAGCGCTCGTCCGCAACCGTGAGTTCGGCGTATCCGCCGTCGATGTCGCGGCCCGTGAAGCGCGCGTTCAGGCAGAGGTTCTCGCGGTGTGTGGTGCAGTACTTGCAGGTCCCGTCGGTCCAGCCGAGCCAGGGGACGCCCACTCTGCGCGCATCCTCGGTGCGGCCGACAATCTGGTGCCCGAGTACGACCGGGAGCTTGGTCGCCTCGATCTCGTGATCGCGCAAATGAAGGTCGGTGCGGCAGACCGCGCAGGCACTGATCCTGAGCAGCAACTGCCCGGGTCGTGGTTCCGGCTCCGGGAGCGTCGTCGGCTTGAGCGGCTCGCCCTGGCGTTCGAGGACAACGGCGCGCACTTGGTCTCCTTTGGCTCCGTGGGTTTTTGGTTACGGGACCGCGTCGAGCCAGGCGCGGCGGGTGGTGTGGAGCGCGGGCGCGATCCCGTGGTTCAGCTCCTCGCGGATCTCGCCGAGCGTTCCGAACCGCTCGGCCACCACGTCGTGCTGATGGATCGTCTCGAGGTTCACCTGTCGTGCCTCGACGAACGCTGCGTCGCCCAGCTGGGGGAAGGCGTCGACGGCTCCCCGGATCATTTCCCGGACGCAGTCCTCGACGAACCGCGGGCGGCGGTGAGCCTTCTCGACCACGTGCGCCTCGTCGGAGCGCTTCATCAGTTCGTAGATCTCCGATGACATGGCGTGCTCGACGATCTCGAGCAGGGCCGCGGCGTCGATCTCGTCGTCGCACAGCTCGGTGCACCCGATGTGCAGCGTGCCGAGTCCGCGCTGGTTGTGGGTCGCGACGGGCACCGCGTCGAGAATCCGCTCGATGTCCTGGTCATCGAAGCCTTCGGTTTGCAGCCGTGCGCGAGCCGCGTCGGCGACCAGCTCCTGGGCGCATGGGCAGGCGGTGATGCCCTGGGCGGTTACGCCGATCAGCCGGCGGGTGCCGAGCTCGGTGGTTGCCGCCGCGCCGTGCAGCGTGTACAGCTCCTGGGTCTGGATGCCGGAGACGGGTGCCGGCTTGTGCTCGGGGAAGCGGGCTTCGATGCTCACCTCGGCGCGACGGGCGTTCTGCCGCGCGCGCACGAGCTGGGCGATGTGCTCGGCGAGCGTCTCGACCTTGAAGGTCGCCTCACCAAGGACGACCTCACCGATCGCCTCGTTGATGACCTCCTCAAAGCGCGACATGTGCGCGCCCTTCTGATCGCGCCCGAGCTCGACCACGCATTCAAAGCGGGCCGAGAACAGCTGCTCGTTCCCGTTGTGGCGCATCCGGATCACCTTCTCGACACCGGTCACGCCGACTCGGGAGAGGCTGAGCTGGACGGCCGGCCGGCGGGCCTGGACGTCCGAAACGAAGACGCTCGAGGTCGGGTTCGAAGCCATGCGCGTACTACAGGGTAGACGCGCCGCGGTCCCGGCCCGGGGGCGGTGCGCGGCTGCACGCGCGCTGGCTGGGTACCAACTGTGCACGGAATGCCTGGACAACCGCGTCGATTGTGCTATGACTCCTGACCGGCGCATTGGGAGAACGAGAGAGTGGGCCAGAGGGCCCCTGGCCGGGGGCAGTCTCGGCGTGCATAGGGAGGAGCTCAGGGGCGAGTGAGCGAAAAGTCGACGATCCTTTTGAGCGATGACGCTCCGATTGCGGAGCTCGAAGAGCTGCGACCACTGATCGCCGAAGGCCAGGAGCGTGGCTACCTGACCTTCGAGGAGATCAGGGCCTGCCTCGAGGAGTCCGAGGTCACCAAAGAGCAGGTGCTCGAGCTCCACGCCTACCTCGACGACCAGGGCATCGACGTCGTGGACGGGGACGGCCGCCCGGCCAAGTCCGAGAACTCAAGCGTGGAGGCGAGCGCAGCCGCAGCCACCGAGCCCCGGCCCGAACAGACTTCATCGAAGAAGGTCGAGATCGATCTCACGGTCGAGCCCAGTCTTGATTCGCTGCGGCTCTACCTGCGTTCGATCGGCCGGGTCGCGCTTTTGACCGCGGAGCAGGAGGTGTCGCTCGCCAAGCGCATTGAGCGCGGCGACATGATCGCCAAGCAGCGCATGATCGAGGCGAATCTACGGCTGGTGGTCTCGATCGCGAAGTCTTACCTCGGGCGCGGGCTGACCTTCCTTGACCTGATCCAAGAGGGGTCGATGGGACTGATCCGCGCGGTCGAGAAGTTCGACTACCGCCGCGGCTACAAGTTCTCCACCTACGCCACCTGGTGGATCCGCCAGGCCGTGACGCGTGCCATCGCCGACAAGGGCCGCACGATCCGCATCCCGGTCCACATGGTCGAGAAGCTCAACAAGGTCGTGCACGTCGAGCGCCAGCTCGTTCAGCAGCTCGGACGCGAACCCACCTCGGAGGAGATCGCCGCCGAGCTCGAGACCAACGTGCGCGAGGTCCGCGACGTCCTGCGGATGGCGCAGCAGCCGGTGTCGCTCGAGAAGCCGATCGGTGAGGAGGAGGAGTCCGAGCTCGGCGATTTCGTCGAGGACCAGACCGCCGAGTCGCCGTTCGAGCTCGCCTCGGAGCGCCTGCGGCGCGAGAACCTGCGGCGGGCGCTGGCGGCGTTGCCCGAGCGCGAGCGCGAGGTGATCGAGATGCGGTTCGGTCTGACCGGCGAGCGGCCGTACACGCTCGAGGAGGTTGGGAAGGCGTTCAACGTCACCCGCGAGCGGATCCGGCAGATCGAGAACCACACGCTCAAGAAGCTCGAGGCGCTGCCCGAGGCGCAGCGCCTGCGCGACGCCTCGTAGGCCGCGTTCAAAGCCCGGCCGGCGTCCGCCAGTTCGCGCGGGTCGGCGGATTTGTAACAGTTTTGTCGCAATTTCCAGGGCTTTTCCGTCCGGATGCGAACGTATGATCCGTCCATGGAATTGGCCTGGACGCCGAAGCGGCAAGGGAACGCGGGGGAATTCTCGGCGATGGTCTGGCTGCACCAAACCGGCGCGATCGTGTTCAGACCGCTGTTCGAGCATCCCGACTACGACCTGATCGCCGACTTCGGGGATCGGCTGCTGCGGGTGCAGGTCAAGACCTCCACGTGTTGGCGGGACAATCGATGGGCCACCACTCTCGCCACGCGTGGCGGCAACCAGAGTTGGAGTGGCCTCGTGAAGCGACTGGATGCCACTCGATGCGACTGCCTATTCGTACACGCGGGGGACGGCAGGCGGTGGTTTATCCCGATCTCTGCTCTCGGTGGGCAGTCGCTGATTGTGCTGGGCGGTCCGAAATACGCGGCCTACGAAATCGAGGCCGGCGAGCCACTTCAGGCCCGCCCGCAGGCTGTCGTCGAGGCCGCTGAAAAAGGCGTTCGACGTTAGACTCAGCGGCCCCGGCGGGATTCCCGAGCGGTCAAAGGGGCTTGGCTGTAAACCAAGTGGCTACGCCTTCCCAGGTTCGAATCCTGGTCCCGCCATTGGCTGATTTCGAGGGGCGCTCGGGTGGGTTGAGGTTAGCCCGAGCGCTAGCGCTCGCGGTCGCGCACGCTGGTGAGGTGGCGCGCGTGCGCGCGTGGACGGGTATAAGTCGGAAGACGTCCAACTCGCGGGAGGAGGCCAGTCTTGCGTCACCGTGCCCATGTCGCGTTCGCGATCGCGTTCGCTTTAGTCACGCTCGCCTTCACGGCGACCCCGGCCCTGGCCGGGCAGCTGCCCGTCGTCTACAACGGGATCTACGGGTTGGCCCAGGCCAGCCCCACCGCGAGTCCTCCGGGCGCGAACAACTGGTCGTGCCAGCCGTCGGTCGCGCATCCGTACCCGGTGATCCTGGTGCACGGGACGTTCGAGGATATGGCCGACAACTGGAACGCCCTGTCGCCGCTGCTCTACGACAGCGGGTACTGCGTGTTCGCGTTCAACTACGGCTCCTACGACGGCAGCGGCGCCGCCGGCATCTACGCCACCGGCGACATCGCGGCCTCGGCGCAGCAGCTCTCGAGCTTCGTAAGCCAGGTGCTAGCCAAGACCGGGGCCACCAAGGTCGACGTGGTCGGTCATTCCCAGGGCGGGATGATGCCGCGCTACTACCTCAAGTTCCTCGGTGGCGGCTCGTACGTGAACACGCTGGTCGGGCTCGCCCCGTCGAACCACGGCACCACGCTCGACGGCATCTTCACGCTCTCCAGCTACCTAGCCGGCTCGAATGCGTTCCTCGCCGACTGTCCCGCGTGCGCGGAGCAGGACGCCGGCTCTAGCTTCCTGACCGAGCTCAACGCCGGCGGGGACACGGTGCCGGGCGTGAACTACACGGTGATCGAATCGAAGAACGACGAGGTGGTCACCCCCTACACCTCGGCCTTCCTCAGCGGACCGAACGTCACCAACATCACGCTCCAGGACCAGTGCCCGCTCGATCAGGGCGAGCACCTGTCGATGGCCTACGACCACATCGCCGACGCCGACGTTCTCACCGCGCTCGACCCGGCGGATCCCCAGCATCCGGCCTGCACGCCGGTGCTGCCCGTATCCGGCGGCTGACCGCCGAGCTCGCCCGTCTACCCACCGGGCGGCGGCTCAGCCGGCGGCGGCCTTGCGCAGGAACGAGCGCGGGTGGCGGAGCCATTGCGCCGCGTCCACCAGCGCCGGCAGCGGATCGCCGCGCACGTAGGCCGGATCGGTGACGCTCTCGCCTCCAGCGACCCAGCCCCGCCATCGGCGAACCTCCTCGCGGGTCATCCGGCCGGTGAGGCGCTGCGCGGCCAACTGGACGAGCGTCGGGAAGCGGTGCACGTAGATCCGGCCCGAGGGCGCATCGTCGCTCGGAAGGGCGCTGACCGCTTGACGTAGCGCCGCCTCGTCGCCGGCGGCCGCCGCGTACGCGAGCCACGCCAGCGGCAGGCCGCGATCAAGCTCGAAGGCCATGTGGTTGTAGAACCGAGGATTGACGTCGATCAGCAGCTTGTCGTCGCCGGAGATCAAGAACTCGGCGTCGAACACGCCTCGGTAGTCGCAATCCCGGCATAGCCGCTCGAGCCCGGCGAGAAGCTCACCGTCGAGCGGGGCCGATTCGAAGCAGAGTCCGGGACCGGAACGCCGCGGGAACTGGAGGACCTTCATGCATGCCCCGGCGGCGACGATCCTCGCCGTCGCGTCGGCGAACCCGTCGACGGTGTACACGCGCTCGGATACCGTGCGGTAGGCCTGCAGGACGGGCAGGTCGATGTCCGGGACGCCGGTGATCGTCGGCTGGTGAGCGTTCGCGCGCCGGATCGATCGCCAGGTCGGGACGATCTCGTCTCGCCGGTGGACGATGCGCGCCTTGCCGGGCATGCGCGAGAGCGCCTGGGTGCGCGGCTTCATCAGCAGAGGGAGCGGTAGCTCGTTCACTAGCTTCCGCAGTTCGCCCTCGTCGCACGGGCTCCACGTCGCTGGAGTCTTCAGCCCCGCGCGCTTCGCGCCCGCTGCCAGGTGGCCCTTGTCGAGCATCCGGAGCAAGCCGTCTCGCGTCGGCGAGAACAGACGGAAGCGCGCCGCCAGCGCCCCCAGGTGAGTAGCCACGAGCAGCGCGACATCGTCGCTCGTCGGGCACAACACGCAGCCGGGTCGCTCCTCGCCGAACGCGCGGAGCCACTCGAGGAACCTCGCCGCGTCCTTGGGCGGTGGGCAGCGGACCACCGACCCCGCGTAGCGCGACCATCGGGCGGGCGCGGTGACCTTGTCGTAGGCGACGATAACCGACACCCCGCGAGCCCCAAGATCGCGGGCCGCGGCGAGCGTACCCGCCCACGTGGCGTCCGCCAGTAGGACGGGTGGGGATGTAACCCGACGCGCGCGCGGCGGCTCCAGCCGGCTCACCGCGAGATCGCGATGCGGCTCCGGCGCTATCGGTCGTACGGCTCTCACGACAGGGACCTCGGTGGTCAGGCACCCACCGGCTCGCGCGCCCATCGGGCCGCGGACCGTCCCGATCGTAAATCACACCTTGCACAGCCTGCGCCGGTTATGGCGACGGTCAGGCAGCTATGAGCGATCGTAGGTAGCGATGACGCGCAACGACAGCCCGGTCAGGACCGCGCCCATCACGACGATCACCAGCACGGAGACCGCAATGTTGCCGAGGTTCCAGCCGTCGATGACAAGCGAACGCAAGCCGACGATCACGTAGCTCACCGGGTTGATCCGCGCCAGGGTCTCCATCAGCGGTGAGAGCCGGTCGAACGGAACGAAGTTCGGCGTCAGGAACAGCAGGGGAAAGAACAGCAGGAAGCTCGACTGGGTCGCCTGCACGTTGCGGGTGCGCAGGGCGACGAGTAGCCCGAAGCCCGCGTAGGCCACGCCGAAGAAAGCCGACAGGAGCACGATCACCACCGCCCCGGCGACCCCCGTGCGGATGCGCGCGCCGAGGGCGATTCCCACGAGCAGGACGAGCGTCGAGGTCGCGATCCCGCGCACCAGGTCGGCGGTCAGGCGCCCGAAGATGATCGACGAGCGGCGGATCGGCGCGACCAGCAGCTTGTCGAAATAGCCCAGATCGATTTCGGTGACGAGGGCCAGCCCCGACGTGGCCGTGGCCACGGCGAACATCAGCGACACGGGCAGCTGGAACGCGACGTATCCCTCGCCCTTGAGGAACGGCGTGCTGCTGGGAAAGGTCTTCGAGACCTGCCCGATGTTCACCGCTAGGAAGAACAGCGGGATGAACAGCGTCGGGATTGTGGCCTCCGGGTAGCGGATCACCTCGCGGACCGCGCGGCGCCCGAGCAGCGCGACCTCGGTCATGCGCTCACCCCGGCACCTGGTTGCTCCGCGTCCTGGCCCTCGAGGCGCCGGCCGGTCGCCCTGAGGAACACGTCATCGAGCGTCGGCTGGGCGACCGAGATTGCGGCGGCGCGGATCCCCTGGCGCTCGAGTCGCCGTACGACCTCCGGGATCGAACTGGCGCCGTCCTCGACGTACAGCGCCAGCCCATCAGGCTCGGCCACGACCCGCTCGAGCCCGGGCAGGCCGGCCATGGCGACCTCGGTCGCGGCCACCTCGGCGCCGCCGACCGACACAGACACCACGTCATGTCCCATCTCGGCCTTGAGCTGTGCCGGTGTGCCCTCGGCGACGATCCGGCCGTTGTCGATGATGGCCAACCGGTCGCACAGCTTGTCCGCCTCCTCGAGGTACTGCGTGGTGAGGAACACGGTGGCGCCGCCGGCGTTGATCCGCCGTACCTCATCCCAGATGGTCAGGCGGGACGCCGGGTCCAGTCCGGTGGTCGGCTCATCGAGAAACAGCACCTCGGGAGAATGCACGAGCGCGCTCGCCAGGTCGAGGCGCCGCTTCATGCCGCCCGAGTAGGTCTTGGTCCGCCGGTCGGCTGCGTCCGTAAGGCCCACGAGGTCGAGCAACTCGGCGGCGCGGCTCCGCGCGCGCTCGCCCGTGATGCCGTACAGCCCGCACTGGAGCTCGAGTAGCTCGCGTCCGGTCTGCACGGGATCGAGGCCGATCTCCTGCAGCGCCACCCCGATCCGCCGGCGGACCTTCGCCCCGTCGCGCACGACGTCGAGGCCCGCCACCGTTGCGGTCCCACTGGTAGGAGGGAGCAGCGTGCAGAACATGCGCACGGTCGTCGTCTTGCCGGCGCCGTTAGGACCGAGGAAGCCGAACACCTCGCCCCGGCATACGGTCAGGTCGATCTCGCGCACCGCCTCGATTCCCCCCTTGAACGACCGCCGTAGCGCGCGGGCCGCGATGGCCGCGCCGCCCTCATCGCCGCACGGGACAGAGCGATCTGTGTTCGGTTCGTAATCGGTGGTTTCGAGCATGATCGGGCCGACTCTAGGCGGGAACAAGGTCAACCCTTGTCCTCTTTTGCCCCTTAGGACCACGGCCTGAGGGAAAACTCATCGGCTCGGTCGAGGCCGCTGAGGCGGCCACTATCCTGGACGCCGTGGACCCGGAACAGGGCCCGCGCCGCGAGGGAATCCAGGCCTCGGCGCCGCGGAACTACGAGCAGACAGGTGGGATTTTCCGGCTGCGAGCCGCCATGAGCCGGCTCGACACCGAGCCTTCGCTGCTGTCGGTGGCGCGTGGGATCCGCCGCCGCCTGCCCGGCGACGAGAAGTTCGCCGATCCGCTCTCGACCGCCGGCCGCGCCCCGGTCGAGCTGATCGCCCGGGGCGTATCGTCGCTGCAGCCCGGGCGCGAAAGCGTGGCCAAGGAACTCGGCCTCTCGGCCCTTCAGGTCTGGCAGTCGGTCTCCGAGGCGACCTGCTTGGGGTCGACGTGAATGTCGCGGCCCGAGTCGCCGCCAGGGCGAAGGCCGGGCAGGTGCTGGTGTCTGACTCCCTGCTCGCCCGGATCGACCGGGACGGCATGCAGACCGGCCGGGCCAAACGCCTCCGCGCCAACGGTGCGCCCTCCGGTCTGCGGGTGGCCCAGATCTCGCGCATCGGCTAGCGCGGTATCGTCCCGGCGGATGCCGATTGGTCGTGAGCGCGGCATTGCCGTCAATTGGCTGGCGCCGGCGGCGCTGATGCCGGCGGCTGCGTTCGCCGTCCATCAGCTGCGCTACTGGCTGGCGTTCGGCAGCCGCGCCGGCCTGATGCTCCAGAGGCAGGGACACTCGTATCTGCACTCGGTGGCGCCGTGGATCGTGCTTTTGATCGCGGTATCGGCGGGCATCCTCCTGCGCGGGCTCGGCCGCGCGCTCGGTGGCCGCGCCTCGGTGCCCCGGTACACGCTCTCGTTCACGGCGTTATGGCTGCTGTGCTCAGCATCCCTCGTGGCGATCTACGCTTCTCAGGAGTTTCTCGAGGGGCTGTTCGCGACCGGGCACCCGGGCGGTCTGGTTGGCATCTTCGGCTACGGGGGTTGGTGGGCCGTGCCGGCCGCGCTCGCGGTCGGGCTCGTGCTCGCAGCGATCTTCCACGGCTTTCAATGGGCGCTGCGGCAGGTTGGCGAACGGCGGCGCTGCTTGGTGCCGGTTGGCCGAAGCCTCGTCGTCCGTGTGCCACAGACCGTGCTCGTGCCGCGGCTGGCGCCACTCGCGAACGGCTGGTCGGACCGTGGACCGCCGGCGGCCCGGTTCTAGCGGCGTTGCTCTCGTCCCGTGGGATTGAGAGCCGCCGACGTCTCCGCCGGTTGAGGCGGGCCTGAGCTCACCAGTCACGCGCGCGCCGCGCTATGCGGTGCTGTGGTGCGTATTCTCGGGGGGCGGAGGCGGCCCGACTGGTCGAGGTGTCAAGCCTTTCTCGATTCCTCCGATTTATAGGAGCAGTGACGATGACTACGACCGCACCTGGGGTGCGCGCCGGCGAGTTCAGCGACTCGGGCGGGCGCTCGCTAAGGGCGGGCGCGCGAGCGTACTTCGCGTCCGATGCCCCGCGCACGGCTCAGACCGTCCTCGGTTTGATCTGGCTGTTGGACGGCGGGCTGCAGTTCCAGTCGTTCATGTATTCGAAGGGCTTTATCGAGTTGTTGAAAGGGCTGACCGCTGGTCAGCCCGCGTGGGTCGGCAGCAGCGTCAACTGGGGAGCCAATCTGGCCAGCCACAACCTGGACGTCTGCAACACGCTGTTTGCTCTGGTACAGGTGGCGATCGGACTGGGGCTGCTCTACCGCCCGACCGTCAAGCCGGCGCTCACGGCCTCGTTCGGATGGGTCTTGGTCGTATGGTGGTTCGGCGAGGCGTTCGGGATGATGTTCATGGCGACCACACCGATGGGTGGCGCTCCGATGGCAAGTGCACTGACGGGCGCGCCCGGGGCGGTGCTGCTTTATGGGCTGATCGGTGCGATGGCGTGGCCGAATGGTCGTCCCGGAGGGCTGTTTGGCGTGCGTGGCGCGCGAGCGGTGTGGGCGACCCTTTGGCTGGTGATGGCATGGCTGTGGCTGGTTGAGGCAGGCGGGGCGAACGGGATCGCCAACGCGATCAACGCGGCGCCGTCCGGGATGAGCTGGCTCAGCAGCGTTCAGGACTGGTTCGCCACTGCGGCAAAGGGCAACGGCACTCTGATCGCGATCGTGCTCGCAGCGGTGTCAGCCGCGATCGGCGTGGCGGTTGCCGCCAACTGGCGGCCGAAGCTGTTTCTTTGGCTCGCGATCGGCTTGAACCTGCTCTATTGGGTCGTCGGCCAGGGCTTCGGCGGGATCGCGCAAGGCGGCGCCACTGACCCGAACGCGGCCCTGCTGTTCGTACTGCTCGCGTATGTTCTCTACACCCTGATCGATAGGCCGACCGAGAGCCTGAGCTCCGGGGCACCCGAGCAACTGACCAGGAGCGAGGTGGCGGCATGAGGTTCCTGGCGAAGCGTCCGGCCCACCTCGGCCGGCGCGCGGCAGCGATCATCGCCGTCGGCGTGCTCCTCGGCGGCTGCGCGTCCGCCGACAAAACCACCTCCACGTCGAGTTCGACCGCCGCGTCGAGCGGATCGAGCGGGTCGAGCGCGTCGAGCGGGTCCGGCGCCATGGCGGGCATGAGCATGGGCACTACCTCCACCTCGGCGGTCGTGCCGTCGGTGGACGGGATCAAGCCGGTGCCGACGCAGACGCTTGGGACGGCGGACTGGCAGGGGATGAAGATCACGGCCATGGCGATGACCGCGGTGCCGTTCGTGATCTACGACGGCACCAGCGAACAGATGGTCAAGCCCACCTCGCACACGAGCTTTCACCTGATGGTGATGCTCAACGACGCCCAGACGAATGTGCCGATCCCGTACGCCTCGGTGTGGGCGACGATCACCAAGGGTGGCAAGGTGGTCTTCGACGAGCGGCAGTGGCCGATGATCTCGCGTTACATGGGCCCGCACTACGGCAACGACGTATCGCTTCCGGGCGGCGGCAACTACCAGCTCAGCCTGCTGGTCTCTCCTCCGGTGTCGGCTCGCCACGTCGAGTACCAGAACGTCTGGCTGAAACCCCATCGGGTGACGCTGCCGTTCCACTGGCAACCAGTGGGATGAGCGAAGCGGATCGCAGGCCGGGCCGCCGGACGGGGCTGACCCGCCGACGGTTCCTGATTGGCGCGTCCGCGGTTGCCGGCGGCGTCGCGGTGGGGGTGGGCGTCGACCGCGCGGTCTCAGGTGGCGGCAAGACCGTTCCGGCGGTGGCTCTGGCCAGCGCTCCGTCCGGATTGCCCTCCCGCCAGCACGCCTGGACCGCGACGCTGGCGCTCGACAGCGAAGGCAACCCGATCTCGCCGCGCTTCGATCGCCTGCTGCTCTTCGACGTCGCCGGGACCCCTAGCCCAGCCTACGCGCGCGTGCTCGAGGCGGCGCTCCGCACGCTCGAGCAAACCTACCGGTGGGGGCCATCCGGGCTGTTGTTCACCGCGGGTTGGGGTCCTTCGTATTTCGAGCGCCGCTTGCGGGTCGCCTCGCCGATTCCCGTCGCCACCGCGCTGTCCGACTTCGAGCTGCCCGCGATCGACGCCTACGACCTCTGTCTTCATCTGGCCTGCGACGACGACCAGCGCCTGGCCGCGGTCGAGGCGGCCCTGATCCACGGCGCACCCTTGGCCGGCGCGGACGGTCCGCTGGATCTTTCGAGCGTCCTGACCTGGCGCGAAACGCGGACGGGATTCGTCGGCGCCGGGTTGCCGGCGGCCAATCAGAACGTGGGGGGTATCCCGCCCGGCGACCCCGTCGCGAAGGGCGCCCCGCTGTTCATGGGCTTCAAGTCCGCCCTGCGTAAAAACCAGGCGACCGAGGATGACGTCACGCTTGTGGACGGTCCGTTCGCCGGCGGCACCACCATGCATGTCAGCTACATGCGCCTGCGCCTCGACAGCTGGTACCAGGACCTCTCGGAGGGCGAGCGGGTGGCCCGCATGTACGCGCCCCAGGTGACGCCCGAGCAGGTCAGCCGGTTCACGACCGATGCGCCCAGCGATCCGAAGCTCCTCGGCCAGGCGATCAACCACTACGGGGTGATCGGGCACTCCCAGACATCAGCCACCGTCCGGCGCAAGAACAGGCCCTTGATCATCCGCCGGGACTTCAATACCGTCGATGGCGGGCAGGCGGGGCTTCACTTCGTGGCCGTCCAGCAGACGATCGAGGACTTCGTCAAGACCCGCCAGGCGATGAACGCGAGCTCGGCCCAGCTGCAAAACCCGGCCATCACCGATACCGTCAACAACGGCATCAACGAGTTCATCTTCGTTCTAAAACGCGCCAACTACATCCTTCCACCACGCAGCCAGCGCTCATTTCCGCTCCTCGTCGGTCGCGCTCAGGCGCTGATCCCCGGGCCTGCCAGGGCCTGAGAGCTCGGCTTGCGGTCCTGGCCGTCGCGCTACTGGCGATTCTGGCCGCCGGTTTGGTCGCTCGCGTCGCCCCGGCGGCTGCGGATGGCGATCCGGGCAGCGACGTGCTGGTCTACCAGCCGCTGTTCCTCGCCTCGGACGCGGGCATCTCCGTGTCCAAGCAGGTCAAGCTTGGCGGGCTGCTCCAGGACGCCCAGCGCGCGGGCTTCCCGATCCGCGTCGCAATCATCTCCAGCCCGTCCGATCTCGGCGCGGTCACCGCCCTGTGGCAGAAACCACAGACCTACGCGCACTTCCTCGGCATCGAGCTCTCGCTGACCTACACCGGTCGGCTGCTGGTGGTGATGCCGAACGGCTTCGGGTTCAACTGGCCAGGACACTCGGGCGCTGCGGCAGGCCACATTCTTGGGCGGCTCCGGATCGGGGCCGGCGGCACCGGCCTGGCGAGCGCGACCCAAGCGGCGGTTGGCGCGCTGGCTGCGGCGAGCGGTGTCCGGCTACCTGTGACCGGCGGCGCTCAGGCACCGGCGGCGAACCAGCCGGCGCCAGCCACTTCACAGACACCGCAGCCCTCCAGCTCGAACTCCGAGCCCGCGGCGTCGGGGTCGAGCACCGACAGTTTGGTCGCGATCATCGTGGCCGGGCTGGCGGTGCTGGTCGGGCTCGGATACCTGATGCGCCGGCAGGTGGCGCGCTTGCCACGTCCGAGATTGCGCCGACTCCGAACGGGTCCGGTCCTCGGGCTGAGCGCCGGGGTCACGCTCCTGGCCCTAGTCGCGATCGGTGTGCTGATCGTCCACGGCCTGACGTCACCCGCACAGAGCGACGCGCTGGCGAACAACCCCTACCTCGACCCCGGCACCCCGCTGACGCGCGTCGCGCCGACGTTCACCTTGAACGACCAGTTCGGCCGGTCGGTGTCGCTCAGCTCATACCGCGGCAAGGTTGTGCTGCTGGCCTTCAACGACTCCGAGTGCACGACGATCTGTCCCCTGACGACAACCGCGATGCTCGACGCCAAGGCGATGCTCGGCCGGGCCGGCGACCAGGTTCAACTGCTGGGCATCGATGCCAACCCCAAGTCCACGTCGATCGAGGATGTGTTCTCGTACTCACAGCTGCACGGGATGCTCACCGCGTGGCACTTCCTCACCGGCTCGCTGCCGCAACTCCAGAGTGTCTGGAAGGCCTACGGCATCGAGGCGGCGATCCAGGCCGGAGAGGTCGCCCACACGCCCGCGCTGTTCGTGATCGACCCCCAGGGCCACGAGCGCAGGCTGTACATCACCCAGCAGTCCTACGCCGCCGTCGGCCAGCTGGGGCAGCTGCTCGCCCGGGAGGCATCGCAGCTCCTGCCGGGTCACCCCGCGGTGAACTCCCACCTGTCATACAGCCAGATCAGCGGGATCGCTCCAACCGCATCGGTGACCGTGCCACGCGCCGGCGGCGGCAGCCTCAACCTCGGGCCCGGGAGCGCGCGGGTGTATGCCTTCTTCGCCACCTGGGACCAGGAGATCCTTGGCCTGGCACCCGGCCTGGAGGGGCTGAGCGGCTACGCCGCCGTCGCCCATCGGCTCGGGTTGCCGCCGCTCGAGGCGGTCGACGAGGGGAGTGTCGAGCCACCCGGGGCTTTGAGCCGGTTCCTCGCGAACCTTCCGCGACCCCTGTCTTATCCCGTCGGGATCGACCGTGACGGACGACTCGCCGACGGCTACGAGGTGGAGGGGCTCCCGTGGCTGATGGTCGTATCCAAGACGGGTCGGATCGCCTGGTACTACTCGGTGGCCGCGCTCGGCTGGCCCAGCACCAAGACGCTCATCGCGCGCGTCCGAGAAGCGCTCGCCTTTGCCGGCCCGGCGCCGGCGACCGCCGCAGCGGCCCAAGCCCAGCTCGCCGGCTCGCCGCCTGCCCTCACGGCGCTGCACAAGCAGGCCGACCAGGTGCTCGGGTCAGAGCCGGCGCTCGCCGCTCGCGTCCGGGCGCTGCGCGGGTATCCGATCGTGATCAACGCCTGGGCGTCGTGGTGCGTGCCGTGCCAATCGGAGTTCGGCCTGTTCGCGTCGGCGTCGGCCAACTACGGGCGGCAGGTGGCCTTCCTCGGCGCCGATACCAACGACTCGGCCGGCGACGCCCAATCGTTCCTGGCCCAGCACCCCGTCAGTTATCCGAGCTACGAGACCAGCACCAGCAACATGACCAACATCGTCCCTCAAGGGGTCGGGGACCTTCCGACCACGATCTACATCAACCGTGCCGGCAAGGTCGTCTACACCCACATCGGCCAATACGACTCCCAGGGGACGCTCGACGCCGACATCGCGACCTACGCCCTCGGCGGCTGACCCCGCCCGAGCTCGTCCCACGAGTCCGTGGTGGATAACTCGCCACTCGCCGCCCCGCCCGCGGTGAACGGCGGTTCACCCGGCCCCAGCGCGAACAACCCACCACTCGCGAGATGGAAGCCATCCAGTGGCGAGTTATCCGCCCCAGCCCGTCGCGAGTCGGTAGCTGCGTTCGCCACGGAAGCGCTACGCTGGCGCCGAGCGCCCTCTTAGCTCAGCTGGTAGAGCACTTCCATGGTAAGGGTGGGCTCCCGAGTTTTGACCGCGGCGTTGGTTCGCCCTCTGGATCGTCGGATTGCCTGCAAATGCGGCTTGGTCTAATGGCTAAAGCCGTTCCAGCGATCTGAGACCACGATCCCCGCGTAGCGCGCCGATCAGCGCGTCGAACTGCGCGCGGTTGCAGTGCTCGGCGATCTGCAAGAACGTCGCCTGCGGGGTGGTCGCGGTCCACAACGCGCGTCCCTCGCCGCGCGTCCGCCAGCCGGTCTCATCAACATGCACCGCGTCCTGGTCAAGCACCCAGTCCTGCAACTGTCAGGTGCGGGCCCGCCAGCGCGTCAGACGTGCGCTCGCAGATCGCGTCGACCGCGCCCACCGACAGCGTCACGCCGAGCAGATCACGAGACAGCTCGCAGATCCCCCGCCGCGAGATCCTGTGCCGAGCGGTCAACGTCACCACCGCCGCCTGCAACCTCGGCCCGCACCGAGAGCACCCCAGTAGCTCATCGCTACCGCGCGCTCTTCCGCGCGCCACAGTGCCCCCAGCGCTACTCATGCGCGCCATACTCCTTCCACCATCACAGGTCATTTCGAGGGTCGGCAGGTTGGTCACCGACGCCCATGAAAAGACGCAGGTGGACACCCGGGCCGGTCTTTTTGCAGCCCCAGTGCAGCCTGGTTTCGAGCCGGACACCCCGTGTCTGGTCAGGCAACAAGAGCGATCCCGGAGGCGGCGGTGAGCGAGCGCTGGACGTGGCTCGAGCACTGGTGCCCGACCTGCCATGCGGCACCCGGCGCTCGCTGCCGGAGGTCGCGCTGGGCTGGCGGTCGAGGTAACGCCGCCGCTCAGCTGCATCTTGCTCGCGGTTGGCTTGAGCGTTCGTGCCCGACCTGCAAGGCGCTCCCCGGCGAGCACTGCTCGACTCCAACCGGTAGGCCGGCTTCGCAGGTGCACACGGCGCGGCTCCGTCCGGGGCGCTGCGAACTGGTGTCCCACGCGGCGGTGTGGGACGAGCTCGAGCGCCGCGGAGTCTCGGTCGCGACGGTGCCGTTCCGAGGTCGCGCAGGTAAGGGCGGCGAGATCGACGTGATCCCGCTACAGCTGGTGCGCGATGAAGAGTCGCGCGAGGTCCGGTTGTGGCCAAACAATGACGAGCTCGCCAACGCCCTGGCTGCGCCGGTATGGGGCCGCTTCGGAACGTTCGCGGGACAGCCGCTCGTGCGCGCCGAGGTGATCTGGACGGTCGACGCTCGCAGCGTGGTGATCGCCGGCCGCCGCGGCGAGCGGAGGTTCGAGGAGTCGGCGGAGTGAGTGGCCTATGCGAACCCGCGACGTCACCGACCACGAGTCGGTCGCGAGTCGCCGGAGGCTCTCGACGCACCCTCTGGCGGCGGGCCGCGGCGCGGCGGCGGCGCCGGTCGTTGCGGCTAGGTCACCACGTCCAACCAAGGAGGCGTGCATGAGCATCGCCACGTCCGTCCAGAGCGATGTATGTAAAGACGGCCAGGTAGACAGATGTGTAGACGTACAGATAGACGGACGTAAAGCTGTCGGTAAAGACGGGTCGGGTGCGTTCGTGATCGTGCTCGCCAACCACAAGGGCGGAGTCACGAAGACGACCTCGACGGCGAACCTCGCTGTGATGCTCGCCGAGGCCGGCCGGCGGGTGCTGATCGTCGACTGCGACCCGCAGGCGAACCTCAGTGAGGCGTTCGGCTGGTACTCGGACATCCCGGGAGAGAGGCTCGAGGACCTCCTAGAGAACCCGGACGCCGCCAACCGCTACGCGCCGCCGCTCGCGCTGCAGTCGGACGTCATGCCCGAGCTGCCCTGGCGCGAGCGGCTCCGCATCATCCCGTCCACCGACGCGCTCGCCGACGTCGCCGCGGACCTCCCCGCCACGGCCGGACCGGGGCATGAGCTGCGCCTGCGACAGGTGCTCGAACCGCTGCGCGACAGCTTCGACTTGATCCTGCTCGACACCCCGCCAGGGCTGGGGACGCTGTCGGGGATCGCGGTCCTGGCGGCCGACGGGCTGCTGATCCCGGCGCTGGCCGCTGACCTGGACGTGCGCGGCGCCAGCAAGCTGTATGACCTCGTCGAGGGCGAGATTCCTGGGCTGAGGATCCTCGGCGTGCTGATCGCCGCGAGCGAGCGGCGCTGGCGCATCACCAGAGACGCAGTGCAGCGGATGGACGCGGATGCGATGCGCGTGCTGCCGGTGCATGTACCGCGCGCCGTCCGCGTGGCGTCGGCGCCGCGCTACCGCGCTCCGACCGCCGTACTGGAGCCCGAGTCGATGGTCAGCCATGCCTACCGCCAGCTCGCGGATCATCTGCTCCGGGAGCTCGGGCTATGAGTTCCACGCAGCCGATGCCGTCCGCGCGGCGACGACCGATCCCCGGGATGGTGAGCGAGCCGGTCGCTCCCCGGCCGCCAAACCCGACCGAGGCCGACCAGCTGGTGGCCGGCGCCGAGGCGGCAGCCGCGTCCGTGACCCCGCCGCTGATTCCCGACGAACCAGCCGGAGGCGTCGAGGCACGGTCGAGCCGAGGCGTGCGAGGGGACCGGCGGAGCGCTGCCGGCAGGCCGCCGGACCGGCGGCCTGCCGCCGATTACGCGAGCACCCGGCTGGTCAACTTCCGCATCCCGGTGGACCTCCACGACCGGTTCCGCGGCCTGGTCCGCGAGGCCGAGGTCCGCCATCCCAGGCTGCGGCGGCCGAGCCTGACCGAGCTCGTGATCGCGCTGTTGGAAGAGGGGCCGCAGACGGCAGATGAGGTCGCGGAGCTGATCCGTCGTAAGCGTGCGGCCGAGCACGAGGAGCGTTGAGCGATGAGCTCAGGAGTGCATTCGACAGCCATCACGATCGGCGCGATGCCGGCGTCGGCGATCACCCCGAGGTGTGTAGGGAAGTGTGTAACGAAGTGTGTAAACGCTTTACACACTTCGACGGCCGCCCGCCCCCGCCAGTACTGGGTTTTCGCTACGTCCCCGAGTCCGACTACCCGCCCCCCACGTAGAAGTTCAGTGGGATTGGTGCGGGTAGTCGGACTCGGGGTCTTCTCTTCTTTGGTACTGGCGGGGGCGGGCGGTTGTAGACGAATCGTGCAGGCGGAGTTGGTTCTCAGTCTGGAGGGGGATGGGGGGAGGGATTTGGAATGGCTGGGGTGAGGCCGGGACCATCGACGGTGGCTGGGTTGAAGTGGCTGGCGAAGGTTGGACCGGCGCCGTTGGGGGCGTGGGGGATCGCGATGGGCTGGGGGCAGGCTGCGGTGTATTCGCATGCGCGGCGGCTGCGGGCGGAGAGCTGGCTGGCAATGTGCTCACGGACTCGTGGCGAGGGGTCGCTGGTGTACGCGTCACGGACGGGTGTCCGGTACGCCGACGTGGCCGCGGCGGCGGTCGAGAAGCGGCCGGCTCCCGTGACGTGGCCGCACTGCGAGGCGTGCGCGTGGACGGCGGCATGGCTGACCGCACGCGGTCGCGGAATGGTCGGCCCACGCGAGATGCTGGTGCGAACCGATTGGCGGGGCGAGCTTCGATGGCGTGAGCGGGGCGAGCTGCGACGCCGCGGCCATCGGCCTGACCTCGCCGGGCGGCTCCCGGACGGGCAGGTACTGCCGATCGAGGTCGAGCTGACCGAGAAGTCTTCCGCCCGGCTGAAGGCGGTGCTCGAGCTGCACAGCGAGTGGATCGCGGCGGGCAAGAGCGCGGCCGTGATCTATGTCTGCGGCGACGAGGAGATCGCCGAGCGCGTCCTCGCCGACGGCGCGCAGGCCGGTCTGAGCGTTGACCGCGGAACGATGCGCATCGAGCCAATCGCGACGATCCAGCGCGAGGCCGTTGAGGCATGCTCGACGCTGGCGTCGACGGACTGGCACCTGGCCGGAAGCCGGGCCGCGTGATGTTGCACCCGGAGACGGTCGTTGCCGACCTCGGCCTGACGATGCTTCTCGGCCTGGCTGGGGCTGTTGGCGCATGGCTGCTTCGCCGGAGAACGACGTTGTCGGCGCGGAATCTGTATCCGCCGGCGGCCGCCGGTGCGCTCGCGCTCGCTGGTGCGATCGGTCTTCGCGCCTGGGGCGTCGCGGTCGTGCTGTTGCCGCTGGTGTCTCCCTGGATGGCCGGCGCGGTCCTGGGGGCGAGATGGCGATCGAGCGACCTGGGGGCCGGCGAGGAGCTTCGGAACCATGAGCTCGGACGGCGTTGGATCTGGCAACCGCGCCGCTGAGCATCGTGAGGGCGAGCGGCTGTACCTGCGCTCGCAGGGGGAGCTGGTCCGCGAACGGCCGTGGCCGCGGTCGCTGGCGTACGTGTCGATGACTGCGATGGGCGAGGCGGGGCCGCGGCTGCCGTTGGGGGCAGGACAGCACGTGGTGCTGTTCGGCGCGACCGGCGCGGGTAAGACGACGACCGCGCGGCGGTTGATCGCCGCGCGGACGCTCGCCGACCACTCGGCGCTGTTGGTGCTCGACCAGAAGGGCGACCCCGAAGACGTCGAGCACATGAAGCAGCTCGCCGCCACGGCCGGCGTGCCGTTCGTGCTATTCGACTCCCAGGATCCTGCGACCGACCGCTGGCAGCCGCTCTGGGGCTCCCCGGACGGGGTCGCCGCCCGGGCGGTCGAGGCGATCAAGCAATCCGAGCCCTACTACTACGACGTGCTGCGTCGCCACCTCGACGTCGTCTGCAAGGTTCTGCACGCCGCGGGCATGTGGCCCCCGTCGATCCCTCTGCTGATCGACGCCTGCCTCCCCGGGAACTACGAGCAGCTGGTCAAGCTCACCGAGCCCCTGGACGACAGCCATGCCGCGCTGAAGCGACGCGCGAGCGCGCACGGCACGTATGTCAGCTCCACCCGGGGGGTTCAGGACCTCTCCGGCGGGGTGTTCCGGCTCGAGGTCGCGCTCGCGCTCGCCGGGCGGGCGCTTGTCACCCCGCGCGTCGCCCCGGACGGAGAGACCGTCGCCGTGCGCCTCGTCGAAGCGCTGCGGGAGCGGGCGGTCGTGATGTGGCGCACCCACGCCGACAGGATGCCCGACGAGGCCGCCGCGCTCTCGGTCCTCGCGCTGGCCGACCTGCACGACGCCGCCGAGCAGGCCGGCGCGCCGTGGACGCTGCTGCTGGACGAGTTCGGTGCCGTGATCAAGATGGCCGCGCAACGAGGGGTCGCGATCCTGCAACGCGGCCGCTCCCACGGCGGCCAGGTGATCGTGATCACCCAATCGGCCGCCGACATCGACGCGCTCACGCAGCAGCCCGGCTTGCTCGCGAGTCTGACCGACAACTTCGCCGGCGTCGTCGCGCACCGTCAAACCAGCCCAGAGTCCCGCGACTGGCTCGCGAAACTGATGGGCACCCGCGCGCTATGGCAGATGACCAGCCAGACCGGCGCGCACGGACACACGCACACCGGGCGCGGCAGCGCCCGACGCGTGCGCGAGTTCCGGATCTCCTCCGACACCTTCGGCGCGCTGAACCGAGGCGAAGCGGTGATCTACACGCCGATCGCCGGCGAGCCCATCCGCGCGAGCATCCTGCCCGTTCACCTGCCCCAAGCAGAGCCCGAGCGGATCGACCCGGCCGGGCCACGCACCCGCTGCGAGATCGCGGTGTACCCCGAGCAGACGCTGTCGACTACACCGTCACCAGACGGGACGCCTGTCACCCAGCGGACCGGGCCGGCAGGCGCTGTGATCCGCCGGACCCAGAGCTACCGTCAATCGACGACAGCCATGAGACAGATCCACGACACCTCAGACAGCGCCCCCGGCGCAAGCGCCCAGCGCGAGTACGCGCGGCGACAGCAAGCGCGACGCCAGCGCGTCAGAGCCAGATACGGACCGGTCGGCTCGCTGGTCGCGGCGCTGGCCGGCGAACCCCGCAATGTCGATGCCTGGCGCCAGGGTGCCGAGGGCGAAGCCGCGACCGCCCGCGCGCTCGAGCTGCGCCTGCACCGCAGCGACGTGATCGTGCTCCACGACCGGCGCGTCCCCGGCCGCGGCCGGGCGAACATCGACCACATCGCGATCGGCCCCGGCGGCGTCACCGTGATCGACACCAAAAGCAGCCGCGGACGCGTCCAGATCGCGACCGCCGGGATCATCAACCGGCACGAACAGCTCCTCGTCAACGGCCGCGACCGCACCAGCCAGCTCGACGCGCTCGAGCGGCAAATCACGCGCGTCGCCGCCGCGCTCGATCGACACGACGCCAGCGATGTCGGGGTGCTCGGCGCGCTGTGCTTCCCGTTCATGCGACGAGAGTGGCTTCACTACAGCCACGCGCGTGACGGGCTGATCACCGTCGATGATCCCGCTCACAT
>CAVVTO010000008.1:0-416373 GCA_963751185.1 uncultured Solirubrobacterales bacterium | reverse complement strand
CGTCGATACGTGCGATTTGAGGCTTCCCGCCGATCATCGTCGCCACCGTGGCGAACGGAGAGGTCACATCTTCGAGCGTGTTGAAGATCGCCGGGTGCTCGAGTCTCAGAAGGTCGTAATACCCGGTGAAGCTGATCGCGGTGCCAACGGCGGCGCCGATCAGCGTCAGGACGGCGCCGAGGACGGCCCAGATCCGACGTGCCGCAGTCTTCGGGCGCGCCCGTGCCAGCAGCATCGCCCACACGAGGAAGGCCGGGAGCAACAGAAGCGAGACGAAGTCGACCTCGTAACGCTCGGTGGTGCCGAACAGCGCCCACGACACCAGCGTGACAACGGCCAGACCCATCAGCGTGAGCCCGGTCGCGGCCACCAGCGGGCGAAGCTCGCCGCGGCGGCGACGCAACCAAAGGAACGGGATCGCCAGCAGCAGTAGCGTGATCGGCATCGTCGTGAAGACTCCGCCGGTCGGCTCGGCACCCAGCTGCGGACTTCCTCCCGCATAGCCCTTGGGTAGCGTGAACGGGTCGTTGGCCGCGGTCTGCAGGAACGCGTGCGGGAACGTCAGCGCGTAGCGCACCGGAAGCAGCAGATATGTGAACAGGCCCGGCGGGATGTAGGCGAGGCTGTAGAACCGGACCTTTGTCTGATCGATGCCCGCCAGCTCATAACGCTCGCCGAAGTTGGCGAATCCCCCGAACCGCACGTGGTTGTACCAGGCGAGCAGCAGCACGCACACGACGAACGGACCGAGTGCATACATCATGAGTTTGAACGTCTCGCTGGTGACGCGAACGCGATAGGTGCCGTTGCGACGCTTCAGTTCCCACACGATCGCCGCGACAGCTACGGCTCCACCGACGGCCAACGTGGGCCGGCCGCCGATGGCCAGACCGAAGCACAGGCTGCCGACGATCATCCGCCACCGTCGGAGCTCCGGGCCCAGCACCGCGGTGACCATCAACCATAGGCCGGCCATCTCGAAGCAGAACCCGCAGGCGATCGCCACCTCGTATTGCGTCGGACGGCGCAGGAGAAACGGCAACGTGTTGGTCAGTGCCAGGCCTCCCGCTGCCACCAGCAGGACCCACGGCGGAGTGCTCGGCACGAGATGCCTGATCAGCGCGCGCAGCAGGAGCACCGAGCAGACCAGGCCTACCCACGCGTACAGCGCCACCGCGAAGCTTTCCGACATCACGTGCCCGGTGAGTCGGAAGGGCGCGAACAGCGTCAGGACGGGCGTCGGTCCCCACTGGGAGTAGAAATGCCCGTTGTAGAGGACGAGATCGTGGTAAGCGGCTTGGTAGGGCGCGTTCAGAGCCGGGTTGTACGGGTCGGCGAGATGCAGCAAACCTGCCGGAACGGGGATCGGCAGGTACGTGTGACCGTGAGAAATGCCGTGGTCAGCAAGTTGTAGAGGTCCTGAGAGGACGACGGGAAGCTGAACGGGAACGTGCTCGCCGCCGTCCACATGTAGAACGCCAACGCGAGCAAGAGCACGCCGATAAGCGCCGCGTCGTAGCCACTTACGCGCACGGCCCATCGGCGCCGCGACTGGGCTCTCGGTGGGTCGGAGGCGGTCGCCGTGGCCGGCGCCGCTCCTGACACGAACACGACTCGGCGCGCGAACCTCATTCAGTCGATCGCCGGGTGAAAGATCCGCGAGCGGAAGACAACGAAGTTCGTCAGCGTGAGAATCCCGACCACAGGGAGATAGACGAGCTCGGGGTCGACGCCGAGCGCGCGGGGCAAGGTCGCGGTTACGGCGGCGGTGACCCCGTACTGAATGCCGGCCATCGCCAGGTAGCGGACGAGCTGATGGTGCAGCGGCAGCGCGAACTCCGACGAGTGCTTCCAGACGAACAGTCGCTGGAGGGTGAAGTGTGTGGTTATCGCCACCACGAACCCGATCGCCAGCGACGCCTCGAAGCCGAGCCCGACGACCTCGTGGAGCAGCGTCGTGGTTCCCACGTACACGAGCGCGACGAGTCCGCCGGTCAGCGCGAACCGGAATCCTTGCCGCCCGAGCTCGGCCCGCGACCCGCGAGTGTCAGCCTGAGTCGTCAAAGCCATAGCGCGACTCGACAATCTCCCCGGGCCGCTCCGACCCATCGTCGTCCCGTTCGAATCCGTACCGCGATTCCACGATGTACTTCGGGCGCTGGCGCGTCTCGTCGTAGATGCGACCCACGTATTCCCCCATCACCCCAAGCGAAAGCAGCTGGATACCGCTGAAGAACGTCACGACGATCACGATCGTCGGGTTGCCGATCGGGAATGCGACCCCACCGATCTTCAAGATCAGGTACGCGACCGCGACGAGAAACGCGAGGCCCGAGAAGACGATGCCCAACAGCGAGATCAGCTGCAGCGGATAGCGCGAGAAACCAATCACGCCGTTGAGGCCGATCAACAGCGATCCCATCATCTGGTTGTACTTGCTCGAGCCGCCGGCGCGGGGAGAGCGGTCATACGGCACGCTCGTCTGACGGAAGCCGACGAACCCGACGAGCCCGCGCAGGAAGCCGTGTCCCTCCTTAAGCGCCACCACGTTGTCGATGACCCGGCGGCTCATCAGCCGGAAATCGCCGGTGTTCGGCGGGATGTCAACCTCAGCGATCCGGTTGATGACCTTGTAGCCCGCCCACGCCACGATCCGCTTGGGGAGAGTCTCGCCGGCGCGCGTGCGACGCTGCGCATACACGACGTCGAACCCCTCCTCCCAGCGCTGGATCATGACCGGGATGAGCTCGGGCGGATCCTGGAGGTCGCAGTCGATCACGACCGCAGCGTCGCCGCCGGCGGCCTCAAGCCCGGCAAGCGTCGCCATCGGCTGTCCGAACCGCCGAGAGAACCGCAACATCTTCACCCTGGGATCGCGCTTGCGGAGGTCGAGGATCAGCTCCTCGGTCCGGTCGGGACTGGGGTCGACGCAGAAGATCAGCTCCCAACCCACCAGGAGCGGCTCGAACACGTGTGCCAGCCGCTCGTACACGGACTCGATATTCGCTTCCTCACGATACGTGGGGATGATCACGCTGACCGTTCGCATCACGGCACCCGCCAGGCCACGACGAACGATCGTATCCCGAACGGGAGGCGTACACCGGCGCCCGCCAGCCGATCCTCCAACCGCCAGGTGAGCTCGCCCAGGCGCGAGTCATGCGTCCTGGCGATGTCCTGCGTGACCCGGGCTTCGAGGGCATCGCCGCGCAGGTCACCGTAGCGCCGGCGGTTGCGCTGCTTGACCAGCCAGAACGCCGGATACAGGAACGAGCCAAGATGACGATCCTCGCGAGGCACCAGACCGGCGGCTCGGCACTTGTCGGCCAGCTCGCCGTGAGCGTATCGGCGCTCGTGGCCCAGGAAGCGATCGTAGTAGTCGAGCGTGTCCGGGCCGGCTGGGACCACGAGCGCTGCTGGCCGACCGGGCTTGAGCACGCGGGCGATCTCACGCAGTGCTCGCCGGTCGTCCGGCACGTGCTCGAGCAGGTTCGCGCTCACCACGGCATCGACGCTCTCATCCTCGAGCGGCAGCTCGCACACGTCGGCCTGGAGGAGCCTGGCCTCCGGCACGGCGGCATGCGCCTTGCGCAGGCCCGCCGCGATCATGTCGACTCCGATCAGGCCGGCATCTGGATGGGCCGCGCGCAGATCCTCGAGCAGGAAGCCGGTGGAACAGCCGAGATCCGCGATGGTGGCCTCCGGTGGCACCGGACCCAGACCCTCGATGATCACACGCCGGGTCCATCGGTCCAGGAAATGGGTCCGGGACGCTTCCGCGTGGACCGCCTCGAGCTCCTCGGACCAGTTGACCGCCATGTCGGCGCCGGCGTAGGAGACGAACGGCTGCTCTCCGCGGGCGGCGACCCCGTTCAGTTCCTCCTGCGACGCCACGCGAACAGGGTAGATAACTGAGTAGCATCGCGCGCTTGACGGCCGCCGCAGACTCAGAGGGGACGGTTTCGTGTCGTATTTGCGGTGCCGCTGCGCGCCGTGTCGGTCCGGTGCACGGCGGCTACAGCGGCCGCGACTACGAGCTGCGGCGGTGCGATGTGTGCGGTTTCGCATTCGTCGCCGACCCGTGGACGGACTTCGAGCGCATCTACGACGCTCGCTATTACGACGGGCACGGCGCGGACCCGCTGGTCGACTACCACTTCGAGCTTGCGGAACCCGACCGTACGATCCGCCAGTACGAGTGGCGCGGGGTCACGCAGTTGGTCAAGCGTCTGCTGGGAGGGCTCGACGGCGTGCGCTGGCTCGACTTTGGATGTGGCAACGGGGGTCTCGTCCGCTACGTGAACGAGCGCACGGGCGCTCGGGCCTCCGGTTTCGAGGAGGGGTCGATCGCGAACGAGGCGCGGGAGCTCGGCATTCCGATCGTGTCGAGCGACGCCTTGCCGAGCCGCGAGGGGAGCTTCGACGTGGTGACCGCGATCGAGGTGATCGAGCATACGATCGACCCCCTGTCTGAGCTTCGCGCGATCCGCAAGCTCCTTCGAAGCGGTGGATTGCTGTTCCTGACCACCGGCAACGCAGAACCGTTCGCGTCGCGCCTGCTGCGCTGGCCTTATGTCATTCCAGAGATCCACGTCTCGTTTTTCGAGCCGCGCACGCTCGAGTACGCCTTCGACAAATGCTCGTTCCGGGCCGGGCGCCTCCCGCCTCGCGACGGCTTCGACGAGATTCTCAAGTTCAAGGTGCTGAAGAACCTCAAGGTCCGCCGGCGAAACCGCGTTACCGACCTGATCCCGGCCGGCCCGGTGGCGGCGGTCGCCGATCGCAAGGTCCGGCTCAGCCAGCACCCCATCGGCTGGGCGGTGTAATCACCGCCCAATGATGGTCTCCCAGTGCCCGGCGCGCGCCGCCAGGCTAGGGTGGGAGACGAGCGCGTGCCATACCATCGCCTGGAACGACTCGACGAGCGGTGTGCGCAGGTCGGACGGCGGATCGATCAGGATGGCGACGTCGGCCACCTCCGCCAGAGTGCCCCCGGGCGCACCGACGACGCCGTAGATGGAGCATCCGAGCTCTCGGGCGCGCTCGAGTGCGTTGACGAGGTTGACCGACACGCCGTGCTTGCGCGACCCGCCGCCGACCGAGAACACCAGCAGGGCATCCCGCTCGGACAAGCGCGACACCTCGAGCCAGCCGTTGAACGAGGCCTCCCAGCCGTCATCGTTGATGCGTGCCGTGAGCTCAGAGACGTTGTCGGTGGGGGCGTAGCTTTCGAGCCCGCACAGCTTGCGGAAGTCGTTGACTGCGTGGGATGCGTGTCCTGCTCCACCGCCGACCCCGAGAATGAACAACCGGCCACCGCGATCGCGCAGTTCCGCCAGGCCGAGAGCCATAGCATCGACCCGCTCAGCACTAACGGCGGTCGCCAGCGACGCGGCAGCCGCGAAATACCTCTCAGCGTGCCCAGAACCCGACACGGATCGGCAGGTTAGCTACTTCCTGGGGAAACCTCAGCGGACCTCGGCGGCGAATGGACACCGTCCCGCGGCGACGCGCATCTCCGCAAGTTGAACACCGATCCCGACCGGCGGTAGGGCGTAGGGCCGAATGGCGATGCTCGACGGCTCCGGGTTGAATGTGACGCCGAACTGAGCGATGCGAGCCGGCGCGGTCCCGGTCGCACGGACGCAAACGAACAGCTGATTTCCCCGCAGCCGCCAGCGTACGCCGGGCTGGTTGGGCGTCACCTGAGTTGGCACCGATTCGACGATCCGGAGTCCCACGTACGCGGGTACCGAGCCTGGTCCGGCGACGATGAGCCGGAGGGGGACCGTGTTCGACAACCAAGCTTCCCCATCGGGGTCTGCCCGCTCCTCAGGAGCCACTAGACCATCATCGGGCGTTACGTCGAGCGGCTGCACCCGTTTCTCGATGGCGACACCGTAGAGACGACCGACAACCTGTCGATCCGTCTCGATCCCGGGCAGCCGGGTGAGGACGTACTGGTAGAAAGGATTGAATTGGCCCGCGTTCAAGGGACGGACGCCAAAGTACGCGATCGCGTTGTTGTCGCTGACATCGCCAGGGATCGTCGCGTGGCCGTTCGAACGCTCATCGGCCAGCTCGTACGCGAACGGCTCGGCTGGAGAGGCTGTATAGGGATTAGTGTCAAACCCCTCGACATCGACGGTGGCGTCGGCGGGGAGGAGCCCGAGGACCGTACGGTCGTGGGACTCGAGGAACACTCCGCCACTTGAGACCCGGTTTCGCATATCACGCTCGCTTGTGAATGCCGGCACGAGCCACAGGAGCACGACGATGACACCCAACACTTGCGTGACTGGCCGCTTCGACATCAACATCACGCCGAGGCCGACGGCTACGAGGCCGAGGAAGATTGGCGCGATTGGTAGCAGGCTGCGATCGGTGCAGTACGAGCACGCATACCTTGCCGCTTCGTATTCGCCGAGGAGCGCGACCACCAAGATCAACACCACCAGCCACCACAGGATGGGAAAGCGGCGCAACGCGACAATCGCAACCCCAACCAACAGGAGTGGGACCAGGACCTCTTCTAACGTGACGATGAGGCTGGCCTGGCCGAACGAAACGGTCGTAAACAGATTGCGGGCCTGAAACAGCCAGGCAGGCACGGTCTCCGCTTTCATGTTAAACACCGGGAAGCTGAGCGACGCCGAATTCAGCCCGCCAGTCACCAGCTCCTTCCAGTAGCGCAGATCGCGGGTAAAGCTGACAACGTTGAGCAGAGCAGCCAACGCGATTACGAACCCGACTCGAAGCGCCCCTTGACGCAACTCCATCCGTTCGCCTGGGCGTGCGACTCGCCGCCGACGTGCTGCGAGGAACACGAGCGCCAGCCCACCCGCAGCCGCCACGGGCGCGACGAACGTGGGATACACGGCCATGAGACCGGCGAGGAGCAACGCCAGTAGTGCGAGCGCCGACCAGTCCGGCTCGATCGTCGCGTCAGCCGCGACCGCTGCGAGCGGAAGCAGAACCGCGAGGCCACACAGAGCAGCCTCGCTGTCGGCGGCGTAGAGCTGAAGGAAGAAAGCGCCTGCGAACATCCCGCCCGCAATTGCGCCGCAGACGGTCCGCACGAGCTCGGCGCTCTCGCGCAGCGTCCACCGCACAGCCGCCAGCGCCCCCAAACCGCCGGCAACAACGACCGCGATCAGGAATGCGTCCCAAGTGTCGGTCGACCCGAGGCCGAGCAGCGAGTCCACGTTCGCCGCCAACGGGGCGACATCGAGGTTCTGGTAACTCTGCGCGTAGACGGTCCCGTAGTTCGCGGACTCGTCAGGCAGCGGTGGCCGAGCGTTGAACTGCTCGTGCAGCGACATATGAACATCGGTGTCAGTTTCAGCGACGTATCCGATGGCGTCTCCAACCGCGTATGAGACCGGCCCGACGGAGTCGCGAGCGCCCATAACGGAAAAAATCGGCAGTGTCACGAGGGCAAGGACAGCAGCGAGAGACACCCATCCGGCGACGTTGGCACGGAGCATCCGCCAGCCGACCGCGCCTCGGCAGCGGATCGCCGCCGCGAGCACCGAAATCCCGACCACCACTCCTATCAACCAACCAGTGTCGTGCGCAGGGAAGAAGTAGAGGAGGGTGGTAAAGAACGAGATCCCGAGGCAAAGACCCAGGATCGGTGCCAGCGCTACGCGTTCAACCGCGCCGAAGCGCGTGCTGAGCCAGGACGCCGGACCGGCGCCGAGGCCCGTGAGGACTCCCAACATCACGAGCTCGCGAGCGAGCAGTTCGTGCAGGACGTGCACCGGGTCAGCTACGCCGGTCTAGTCGACTCGAACGAAGGAACTGCCACAAGCATCACTCAATTTCTCGCGACGCGCCCCTAGGCCCGGGGCGGGTCAGCCGACGTCTCAGCGACCACGGCATAGTCCGGCTGCTGAATCCGGTCTCGATCGGGATCTCCCGATCCCTGCGGGTGCCAGACGTAGGCTCCGGCGAACCCGGTGAGCCCGCTCAGCGCGATCACCGTCTCGGGGAACAGCGGGTGCCGGTGCGTCGGATCGATCCAGAAGTTCTTCAGCGCCTGGGGTGCATGCGGATTAACCGTCTCGACCACGAGCAGGCCTCCGGGCTGAAGCTTGTGCCTGGCGGCTCGGAGGAAGCGCAGGAGTTCAGCGTAAGGCAGGTGCTCGATCAGCTGCGCGGCGAACACCGCTCCGAGTGAGTGATCTTTAAGGCTCTCCAGGTACCCCGCGGCGTCGCCCACGTGGACGTTCTCTAGCCCCTTTCCACGGCAATGCTCGACCATCCCGGGGTCGAGGTCGACCCCTTCGGCCCTTATGCCCGCCTCCCGCATCAGCTCGAGGAACTCCCCGCGCCCGCAACCGACGTCGAGGATCCGATCGCGGCCCTGGAGCAGCGGCAGGTAGGCGCGCTGGCGCTCGCGGATCTCCTCCTCCGACCCGCGGAAGTAGTCCTCGAAGTAGAGGTAGAGGCGGCCGGACCGCTCGGAGCTCTCGGCGTCCGCTCGCTGGCGAAAGCCGACCACGGTTCCGCCCAGCCCGGCATCGAAGCGTTCCAGGCGGAATGCCCCATCTCCATACAGTGGGCTATCCCCAGACGCGAGCCCGATCGTCCGCACCAGCCGCTCCTCCAGCTCGGAACCTCGCTCCGCCAATCCCTCCAGCGCTCGCTCGAGTCCGATCGCCCGCCCGGCGGTCTCATCGCCCCGACTGCTTGTGACAAGTAGCCACTCGCTGAGCTCTCGCTGGCGATGCTCGACCTCCTCGAGCCGATGGAGCAGCTCCATGTCGACACGCTGCTGATGGACGGCGTTCGGACGGCCCATCTGAAGAAGGGCCTGGCGCGTGGTGCGTTTCACCATGCCCGCCTCGGCCTGCAGCGGAGGTTTCACCCCCGCCTGGATCAGCTCGCGCAGTGGGACCGACGTTGGTTGCGGCTCCTTTACGTCCGCGCGAACGGCGCCATCGACTGCCGGGGTCTCCGCCGACGGATCGACCGAGCGCAGCTTCTCGGCCTCGACCTCGAATAGCCACTGGTCGCGCAGCCCCCACTTGACGACCGCGAATCCGGCCTCATCCAGATAGTGGCGCAGCAGCGGCTCCGTGAAGGTCGTCAAATGCGTGTCTTCGCTGTACGCCTGGGTGCCGAACAGGCACTGGATGAGCTTCTCCTGCATCTCGACCGACTGGTTTTCCGGGGCTCTGAGCAGCAGCGAAAGATCGAGGACACTCGGCAACCGCAGATGCAGGGTTCCGCCGACAGTGAGCAACCGGTTCCATTCGCGCAAAACGCCCACCGTCGACGTCCGCGGAAGGTGCTCGAGGACGTCTTGGGCCAGGATCTCGCGATACCGCCCCGCCGGGAGCATGTCCAGATTGGTGACGTCCCCAACGAGATCGGGGCTGTGGAAGTCGTTGATGTCGACGTTCAGGTACCCGTCGCGATGGTCATACCCGCAGCCCAAGTTGAGGCGATCCGGGAAGAGCGCCGGGTCGAAGACATCCGTCATGGTCGGCCGGATCGTAGCGGCGCCCCGGAACGGATCGCCTCAGGGGCGCGGACTCACCGGGTCGGCGTCCGCCTGCTCGCCGGAAGCGTCGCCGGCGCCCTGTTCCAGCTCCAGAACCCGAGCTTCCAGCTGTTGGAGGCGAGCCCGCTCGCGCTCGCGTGCCTGGCGCTCCCGCACTCCCTCGGCGTCGAGCCGCTTCAACTGGGCCACGATCGCCCGATCGAGCTCGCGCTCGTGATGGGTGAACGGTCTGATCGTCCGCAAGACCAGACGGCGACCAACGAGTGCGAGACCCCCGCGCCGACTGTTGGCCGACTCCTCCGGGTCCAGGGCGAGGGCGCGGTCAACAGTCTCGAAGGCCGGCGAGGCGGAAGCCTTTCGGGCGCTGCTGGGCTCTGCCGCGAGGCGCTCGAGCCTCGCCCTCGCGACGGCGCCGACCGCCTTGGGGGACAGTCGCTCGGTCACATCGCCCCTGGCTCGCTTGCCGATGGCGCGGGCCTCGTCGGGACGCTCCCACACCTGACGCATCAGGGCCGCGGCGTGATCCACATCGGGCTCGGCCCAAGTCCCGTCCGCCGGGTACATCTCGGCATTCGGACCTACCCGGGTCAGCGCGTAGTCGACCAGGTAGCTGTTTGTCGGCGTCATGAACTCGAGATTCCCCGAGTAGCCGGTCGCGATCGCCGGCTTTCCTAGCGCCATGGCCTCGGCGAGCGTCAGGCCAAAGCCCTCCGCTCGGTGCAGCGAGACGTAGCAGTCGCAACGCGCGATCAGTGCCGCGTAGGTGCGCTGGTCGACGTGCTGGTCGATGAGCTGGATGTCAGGGCGGGCACCGATGCGCCATCTGACCTCGTCGACCGCCTGCGGCCTGAACGACCCGTTCATCGCCTTTAGCACCAGCCTCGGGCCCTCTCCGGGCGCGAACGCCCGCGTAAACGCATCGATCAAGCCGACCGGATTCTTCCGCTGCAACGTGCTGAAGAAGTCGAACACGAACAGGAAGGTGAACCCGTCGCCGAGATCGAGATCGAGCACGCTCCCGCCCGGATCGGGAGCGATCACCGGGAGCGGAACGGTTATGACCGGCACCGGGGAGACGCGGCTGAGGTTGTCCGCGACGAAGCTGGAATAGACCCACAGCTCGTCAAGGCGCTCGAACGCAGGCATCCAGTGAGGGGGCAGAACATCGGTCTCCCAGCCCCACTGACCGATCGTCCAGCGCGCGTCCGCAAGCGCCTCACCGGCACTCTCGAGAAGGTGCTCCAAGCCGTCCGGGTTCACGCACAGGAGGTTGACCGGCGCCGGATAAGGGAGCTCGAGCTGCTCGAACGCCTGCCCTCCGTAGCGGGCGAGGGCCTGTGCCTGGGATCCCGGTACCGGCAGGTGGAGCGGTGCCATCACCGTGCCGACCGGCACCCCGGCTGCCTGCAGGGCGGTGATATAGAGCCTCGCGGCCTGGCCAAGGCCCAGGCTTCGATTCAGATACCCGGCCACGTTCACGGCGATCTCGCGGTCGAAGGTCCCGCTCACCGGACCCACCGGGCGCGGCGGGAGGAGCTCACCCGCGAGCCCGAGCTCGGGCCGCCCGTGGTCCCAGGCCCACTCGATCAACTTGCTCGCGTCCTCGCCATCTAGGTCTGGGAACGCCTGCTGGAGGTCGGCGCGGTCGAGGTACGCGTCGTATAGGTACCTCCCCACCCCGGATTGGCCGCCGCGCTCGGCCGGTCCGGCGAGCCAGGCAACGAACGCCGCCGTGCCTTCCTCGCCGAACACGTCGCCGAAGCTCTCGCCGGCGGCCGCGGCGCGGTTGTGCAATCGCTGCAGCCGCTCGTCGTAGAGCACGCCGTTGGTCAGGCTCTGTGAACGTCCGGTCTGGACCGGGTTTACCCAGCCGGCGTCGAGCAGACGGCGAGCGTAGGAAGCGCACAACTCGGCCAGCACCGGATCATCCAACACGCGGGGGCGAGTGGCGAATTCGCTCAGCCAATACGGCCGATCGGGCCGAAAGCCCGAGAACAGCAAGCAGCGCAGCTCGCTGCCTGCGGCCAGAAGCACCCCATCACGCCGCTCCAGGCCACGCCCGTGCAGATTCCAGTAGCTCACGCCGAAGCCGGGATCGTCGAGCCGGGTCAGCCGTTCGGGGAATACCGTGGCGGCGGCATCTAGCCAGCGAGACAGCGCTCCCCGGCAGGGGACGAGGTTGGTCGGCTGGCGCGGCGCTGGGTCGAGCGATCTCGCGGTCTCGATGACGTTGTCTGCCCACCATGCGAGGAAGGCCCGACCGGCCGTCCCCGCGCCTGCGCCGACCAGCGCGGAGCTGATCTGTCCGAGCTCGAGCAGCTCGCGGGCGCTCGGCTCTAGCCCGTCGTCGGGTAGGACCTCGATCACCCTGGGCATCAACACGGTCTCGCCGGCCTCGGCCGCGACGATCGCGGGATCCAGGCTGCCGACGACATCGACGTCAGCCTCCAAGAAGATCACCGAACTCGCCTGGCGATCGAGCATCAGCTGCATCAGGAGAGGCTTGGCCACCGCCGCCACGTCCGCCCAAGCGTCCTCGCCGAGCTCCAGGTCGGCCGGGAACGCATCCAGATCGTGCAAGCGCACCACCTCGAGGCCGGCACCGGTCCCGGGCGCCTCGGCGTCGTCCAAAACGAGAAGCGTGAGTGACGCGTCGGGGTGATGGCGGGTCAGTGCGCTCGCGAGTACCCGCGCGTTCGGCAACGCGTAGCGGGTCGCGATCGAGCAGAACCTAACCACAGTTGGGCAGCGTAGCGAGCAGATCCTGGGCGATCGCTGACCACGACAAGTGCAGCTCCACGTGTGTGCGAGCGGAGTGCACCATCGCATCGAGTTGGGTCGGCGGTGCAGTGTGGAGCTGCCGCAGGATGTCACCGAAGCCGTCTGGCTCTGCGGCCAGGTAGTGCTCGCCCAACCGGATCCCGAGCCCGCGCGCGCCGAACGGCGTCGATATCACGGGTACGCCGGCGGCAAAGTAGTCGAGCATCTTGATGTTCGTCCCGGAGCCGGTGGTGACAGGATTCAGGGCCACGTCGGCGACGCCGAGTACGGCCTGCTTGAACTCGGAGCTGACCGTACCCATCAGCTCCACGTTGTCCGGCAGCCGCGGCCGTTGTAGCGCCAATCCAACGCTCCCGACGATCAGAAACTGCACCGAGGTCACCTGACTGGCCAGTTCCACCAGGGCTTCGGCGGCGATCACATTCGGTTCGTGCCAGCTCGCAATGAACAAGGCGAGATAGCGATCGGACATCCCCAGCCGCTGCTTGTACTCGCGCCGGAGCGCCGGGGGCACGTAGCCGACCTCCTGGAGCGACACGCCGTTCGGTACGACCAGCACCCGCTCTGGCTTGGTCCGGTAGCGCCGGATGAGCTCTTGGCGGTCCTCGCCGCTGCACGCCCACACCAGCTCCGCGCCCCTGCAGCAGGCCTTCTCCACCCGTTTGACGTCGGAGAGCATGGAGCGAGCACGCCATCCGCGTCGCAGAATCTTTGCCTTCAAGTCGGCCTCGACGTCCTGCGCCTCGTACCACACCGGAAGGTCAGTCACCTCGCGGATCGCCGGGAATGTGTACGGGTGACACGCCACGACGGCACACGCACCCTGGATTGATTCGCGCAACGCCTCGAGGTACTCAGGGGTCTGGCGATAGAGCCTCGTCATCGCCACGTCGGTGACGACCGCACCCGCGTCGCGTTCGAGCCGTGCTTCCTGAGCCGAGTGCTCCGTCGATTTGGGTACACGGCGCTCCCACATCCCGGGCGCGAGTTGCTTGTAGGCGGGACGTGTGCCGTGACTGCCAAGCGTCACCAGGTGGACGTCGAACTTCCGAGCGAGCTCGCGGTAGAGGTTGAACGCTCGGACCTGGCCACCGCCGCGCGGCGGGTCGATCGGAAACGTGACCGCGACGGCCAGGCGCGGACGGCCGTTGGGCTCGGCAACCTTCACCGGGGCCATTCTGCCTCAGCTCCGAGACTCAGGCACGCTGACAGAATGGCCGCGCATGGACATCGCCCTGCTCGCCCCGAGCCCCGTGCCTCTGGCGATCGGCGGCGCGGAGAATCTCTGGTGGGGCCTGCTCGACCACCTCAACCGCCACACCCACCACGCGGCTGACCTGATCAAGCTGCCGACTCCGGAGCGCAACTTCTGGGAGATCGTCGACAGCTACCAGCGCTGGGCGGCGATCGATGCTTCGGGCTACGACCTGGTGATCAGCGGCAAGTACCCGAGCTGGATGGTGGCCCACGAGCGGCACGTGTGCTACCTGCTGCATCCGCTCCGCGGCCTGTACGACACGTATCCGGAGAATTGGCCGACCCGCTGCGACAGCAGTCACCCCGAGGTCCGGCCGCTGGTCGAGTTGCTGGACCACCCGGCGCCTGTGCGGGACCATCTCGACGAATGCTTCGGGCGTCTGGAGGCTGTGCGGGAACGCGCCGACGTACCACCAGACGTGTTCGCCCTACCTGGTCCGCTGATCCGTCAGGTTGTCCACTTCCTCGACACGATCGGTCGCGGCCAGGGAACGATGCGCAGATCCGGGGCGATCTCTGGCACCGTCGCCAATCGGCCGGGGTATTTCCCGGCCGGCACCGATGTCGTGGTCGCCTATCCACCGACCCGGCTGGAGGGTCTCCACCGGCGACGCGGGCGCTACCTCTTCACCGTCAGCCGGCTCGATCACCCTAAGCGAATCGACCTGCTGATCCGCGCGATGTCCCACGTCAAGGCCGACATCGAGTTGCGGATCGCCGGCACCGGACCCCAGGAGCACGAATTGCGCGAGCTGGCCGCCGGGGACCCGCGGGTCAAGCTGATGGGCTTCCTCAACGACGCCGAGCTAGCCCGTGCTTACGCCGGTGCGCGCGCAGTGCTGTTCGTGCCCTATCAGGAGGACTACGGCTTCATCACGGTCGAGGCGATGCTCAGCGGCAAGCCCGTCATCACCACGAGCGACGCAGGCGGACCCACCGAGCTCATCTCCAACCTTGTCCACGGGCTCGTGACCGCGCCGAAGCCCGCTTCGCTCGCACGCGCTATCACACTGCTCGCCCGCCAGCCGTGGCTAGCGTGGTGGCTAGGTCGAAACGGCCGGTCCCGCGCTCTCGGGATCACCTGGGACCGGGTGGTTTCCGGCCTGATCGACGGGCTCGAGCCTTGATCGCGGCGATCCGCTCAAGCTCCTTGCGCAGGGTGGCACCCGTGTGCTCGAGTGAATAGTTCTCGGTCAGCCACGCGGCCCCCTGGCGAGCGCGGGCACGCGCCTCGTCCGGGTGGTCGAACACCCGTCGCATCTGACTGACCGCGTCCTTTAGGTCAGGTTCGGCCCATTCCGCTCCGGCCGGATACAGCGTTCCGTCAGGAATCCTGACCGGGGTGTGAGCTACCAGGTAGCTGTTCTCATCGCTCATGTAATCGAGATTCCCCCCGTAGCTGGTGGCCAGCACTGGGATGCCGGACCGCAGCGCCCTGGCTAAGGGAATGCCGAAGCCCTCCGCGCGGTGCAGCGAGACCACGCAGTCGGAGCCGGCAAGCAGCAGGTCTACGTCCTGTCCGGTCATGTAGTGCTCGATCAAATGGATGTCCGGACGCCCTGTTGCGAGCTCCAGAAGCTCGGCCCGGTCGGCCGGTGCCCGATCGCCATTGATCGACTTGACTACCAACGAGGCCCCCGCTCCGGGATCGAACGCCTCACGGTAGGCGCGCACCACGGCCTGTGGATTCTTCCGCGCCGACGTGCTGTTGTAGTCGAACACGGTCAAGAACTGGAATCCCTCCGACAGGCCGAGCTGATCCCGCGTCGCCGCGGGCGGGAGCGGCGCCACCGGGATCGGCACGAGGCGCACCGGGACGGGGAGGCCGCCTCGATTGCTTCGCGCACGTAGCTCGACCCCACGAACACCTCGTCGAGGAGCCCGAAGGCGCGGCGCCACCGACCGGGAAACGCCGCCAGCACCTCCCACCACCAATAGCCAACATTGGCGCGTCCCCTGAAGAATCCCCGCCCCGCCTCCTTGCGGAGGGCCAGAGCCCCCTCAGGATTGAAGGCCAGAAGGTTGATCGAGAACTCCGCGTCCTCGGGCCAGCCGGCGCTGAGCGCGTCGCCCCCTTGGCGAGAGGGAGGCGTGAAGCTACGCAGCGCGATCGGCCGAACCGGCACCCCAGCAGCACGAAGGGCCGCCACCAGCGCCCTTGCGCTGTCGGCGATGCCTAGCTCCGAACGCCAGTAGCTCACGGCGTTGACGCCGAATGGCGCGGGGGGGCGTGCTCGAATCCCGAGCATCACGGCCTGGCGGTTGCCGCGATCCCGCATATTTGCACGCCATAATCAAGACGATGAGCGGTCATCAGCGCGTACGTATCACACCTACCGCGGCCCGGCGCCGCCGGCCGCACCTGACGATCGCCTGACCGTGTCGGCCGTGGGCGGGGTCCTGGACGCTTCTTCGCTGGGCCACCCGAGGCCGGCTGCCGGGATGCCCCCGGCGATCTCGCTTTCGCACGTGAGCAAGAGCTTCCGCCTGCCAAGCGAGAAGGCACAGACGCTCAAAGAGCGGATGCTTCACCCGTTCCGGACGAGCCGGTCGAGCGCTCTTCACGCGGTTCAGGATGTCAGCCTCGAGATCGCCAGCGGGGAGTTCTTCGGGATCGTCGGACGAAACGGGAGTGGCAAGAGCACGCTGCTGAAATGCCTCGCCGGCATCTACCAGACGGATGGCGGCGAAATCGCGGTCAACGGCCGGCTGTCTCCGTTCATTGAGCTCGGCGTTGGGTTCAACCCTGAGCTGACGGCACGCGACAACGTGATCATCAACGCGATCATGCTTGGTCTCTCCCGAAAGCAGGCCGAGGAGAGCTTTGACCAGATCGTGGCCTTCGCGGAGCTCGAGGAGTTCATGGATCTGAAGCTGAAGAACTACTCCTCGGGCATGCAGATACGGCTCGCCTTCTCCGTCGCGATCCAGGTCCAGGCCGAGATCATCCTGATTGACGAGGTGCTCGCGGTTGGAGACGCCGCCTTTCAGCAGAAGTGCTTCAACGAGTTCACCCGCTTGAAGGAGGAGGGACGGACCATCGTCTTCGTCACCCACGACATGGGTGCGATCGAGCGGTTCTGCGACCGCGCGATGCTGATGGAACGGGGGAAGGTTGTGAACATCGGCGAGCCGGGTGAGATCGCGCGTCAGTACAACCAGCTCAACTTCCGCCGCGACCGCGAGGCCCCGGAGTCCGCGCCTGGCCCCGAGCTCGAACGGATCCTCCGCGCGCCGCCGATCGCCGAGATCGTCGGGGCGGTGTTCGAGTCCGACAACGGCGGGACGATCGTGACCGCGAACCAGGGTGAGCCCTGCACCGTACGGCTGGACGTCTCCTTCCACGCCGAGATCGACGACCCGATCTTCGCGATGGTGTTGCGCAACGACGCGGGACACGGCGTGTTCGCCGCCAGCACGGTAGCGCAACCCGCGCCAACCGGCCATTTCGCCGCCGGTGAGGACGTCCTCGTCAGGATCCGGTTCGAGAACTGGCTCGGCCCGGGCCGCTATCGGCTGACGGCCTCGGTCGCGCGCGCAGGCTGGGGCGACGACGTGATCGACCGGCACGAACGGAGCTCGATCATCGTCCTCGCCGAGCGTGCCGTCGGCGGTGACATCGGATCTGCCGAACACCATCGAGATCGAACGACGCGACCTAGCCGAGCCGGGGACCGATCCCGCGGCGGCTCATTTCGGCGGCAGATGAGCGTCGATGCTGCACGGCCGTACGGGCCCTCGGCGATCGGCGGGGATCGTCGCCGGTTCCTCGAGCTGACGCTGACGCTCGCCCGTACCGAGTTCAAGGTCCGATATTTCGGGTCGGCGCTCGGTTACCTGTGGTCGCTGATCCGGCCGCTCTTGTTCTTCGGCGTGATCTACGTGTTCTTCACGCAGATCCTGAACATCAGCAAGGGAATTCCGCATTACGGGGTCTACCTGCTCACCGGGATCGTGCTGTGGAGCTACCTTGCCGAAGCGACCGCGGGCTGCGTCAGCTGTCTGCTCGCGCGCGAGAGCCTGCTGCGGAAGATCCGGTTCCCCCGGATGGTCGTGCCGCTTTCTGTGTCTCTGACCGCGACGTTCAACCTGGCTCTGAACGGGATTGTCGTGATCGTCTTCGCGCTGCTCAACGGCGTCCCGCCGAAGCTGAGCTGGCTCGAGCTGATCCCGATCGCGTTCGGTTTCATCGTGCTCGCCAGCGGCCTCGGGATGCTCCTGTCCGCTCTATACGTGCGCTTCCGAGACGTCCAGCCGATTTGGGACGTGACCCTTCAGGCGTGGTTCTACGCCTCGCCGATGATGTACGCAGCTTCCCGCTACGACCACTTCGCCGCCGGATTCGAGCGGCTCGCCTTACTCAATCCGGTAGCCATGTTGCTCACCCAGATGGGACATGCCGTGATCGGCGGGCCCGAGCTTCCCTCCGCCGTCACCGCCGCTGGACTCCCCACGGTGCTCGCCTCGATCGCGCTCATTTTCGTCATCTTCGGGCTGGGCGCTTGGGTGTTCACGCGGGAGGCCCCGCGCGTGGCCGAGAACCTCTAGGCGTTCGCGCCCCGAGTCAGGCGCTAGAGGCCAGCAACGATCCGCTGCAATCCGTCGTGCAGCTCAACCCGCGCCTGCCAATCGAGCTTCGTTTTCGCCCGCGTCACGTCAAGACAGCTGCGGAGGACCTCTCCGGGGCGCTCGGGCGCGAAGCTCGGGCTCTGCCGGCTGATCCGCGGTCGCTGATCTCGCCGAGCGCATCGAGCAGCTCGAGCACGGAGGTCTCGCGGCCCTGGCCGATGTTGACCGGACCGACGTCACGGCGCTGTCGGCGGCGAGCAGATTTGCCCGAACGACGTCTCCGACCTCGACCCAGTCGCGCGTCTGGCTGCCGTCACCAAACACGGTGGGCCGCCGTCCCGCGACCGCACAGCCGCAGAAGATCGCGACGACGCCGGCCTCGCCGTGCGACGTCCTGGCGCGGTCCGTAGACGTTGCCGTAACGCAGCGACACCGTGGAAAAGCCGTGCAGCCGCGTGTACAGCTCGCAGTAGCCCTCGGCCGAGTACTTCGACTGGCCGTAGGGCGCGAGCGGCCGAATCGGATGGTCCTCGGGGGTCGGGATCACGCTCCGCGTCGCCGTACAGGCCGCCGCCGGTCGAGGTGTTGACGAGCCGGCGCGCGCCGGCCGCCCGAGCCGCCTCGAGCACCGCGATCGTTCCGAGCACGTTGATCGTAGCGTCGTCGGCCGGATCCGCTACCGAATGGCGGACGTCGATCTGGGCCGCGAGGTGGAAGACGAGCTCGGGCGTGACCGCCGCGAAGATCGCCCGACAGCGCCGCAGCACTCGTAACATCGGCCACGTGAAGCGTCGACGCCTGTCGACAACGCGTCCGTCGAGATTCGACGCGCCTACCAGTGGAAAGGTTGTCGACCACCGCGACGCGATCGCCGCGCGCAACCAGCGCGTCGACCAGGTTCGACCCGATGAAGCCCGCGCCGCCCGTGACCACGCAGTTCATGCGGCAAGGCAGCTTGCCACATCGCGGCCGCAGAGCCCGAAGGGTGGCGGGCCCGCACCGCGAACGCGGCGCGGGCCCGACCGAAGGACGACCCTGGTAGGGCTGGGGGCCGTCCGAAGACCCGCGAGAAAGGGGGCGATGCTCGCGGGCCAGTCTGACTTCCGTGTCACGGCTTAGCATAGCGCTGCCGGATGGCGCCTCGTCAAGCGAGTTGGACATAACTGGACGCGTTTTTGCACCGGCGTGGACGGTCTGACCGCGTTGTGGTCGAAAATGCAACCGCGAACCTGCGCCCTCCGACCACGTTTCGTAGGTGTGGGTTGGTGGGCCCGGCCGGTTTGCCCTCTCCACTCACCGGCTAGGCAGTTACACGTGACGCTCTCCGACAGCCTCGTTCAACCCCATCCCGATCCGATCGCGGCACCGGTCAACGGTCGAGGTGTTGGGCGTGCCGCTCGCGCGTCACCGACTACGACCGGACGCTCGATTGGATCGAGGCGATGGTCGTCGAGCGCAGGCGCGGCTACGTATGCGTCTGCAACGTCCACACCGTGATGGCCTCGCACGAGGACCCCGAGCTACGCGCCGCGCTCCTGTCCTCCTGCGCTCAACGTGCCCGACGGCCAGCCGCTCGTCTGGGCGATGAACGCGCTCGGCCACTCGCTCGCGCGACCGGGTCTATGGCCCCGAGCTGATGGCCCGCGCATTCGCCCGGGCCGCGATCGAACGGGCAGCGTCTCTACCTGTACGGCGGCCGCAACCAGGGCGCGCTTGTCCAGCTCGGCCTCAACCTACGCCGCCGCTTCCCGGGGGTCAACATCGTCGGCGGCTACTCGCCTCCTCACCGACCGCTGACAGACCGAAGAGCGCTCCGCGGTCATCGACGAGATCAACGAGTCCGCGGGCCGACGTGGTCTGGGTCGGGATCGGGGTACCCAAGCAGGAGAAGTGGATGTTGCGCCATGCGTCCGTATCTCGAGGCGCCCGTGCTCGATCGGGGTCGGGCGCCGCGTTCGACTTCCACGCGGGCCTCGTCCCGCAGGCTCCGCCGCTGCTCCAGGGCGCGGGTCTCGAATGGGCATACCGGCTCGCCCACGAGCCGCGCCGGCTGTGGCGGCGGTACTTGCGCTACAACCCGCGCTTCGTCGGCGCTTTCGCCCGGCAGCTGCTCGCGCGGCGAAGGGCCGGCGAGAGACCCTGAACGCGATCATCAAGGACTACGACGAACCAACCGTCACGCAGTGTTCCGCGACTCAGGCTGCCTGGTCGCGACCTCAAGGAGCTCCTAGGCGACGCTCTCCCGCTTGACCACGCGCAACAGACTCTCGCCGACCGCTTCATCGATCGTGAGATCGGACGTCCCGGAGGACGCCCGTGGCGGGTGCTCGACCTCGGCTGCGGGATCGGGAGCTCGGTCGATGTCTTCCGGGCACGGGACCCAGGAGTTGAGTGGGTCGGGCTTGACGTGCCCGGCTCTCCCGAGGCTCAGTTCCGGACACGTGGTGATGCCCGGTTCGAGACGTTCGACGGCATCTCGATGCCTTTCGCTGACGGCAGCTTCGACCTCGTGTACTGCAAGCAGGTCCTGGAACATGTCCGCCATCCGGAACCACTGCTGAAGGAGGTCCACCGCGTCCTTGTCCCGGGAGGGCGGTTCGCCGGCTCGACATCGCAGCTCGAGCCGTATCACTCGCTAAGCGTGTGGAACTACACCCCGATCGGGATGGTGGCCCTTCTCGAGCAAGCCGACCTGCACACTGTCGAGCTTCGTCCCGGCATTGACGGCTTGACGTTGATCGCGTGGCGCCTGGCAGGCGGGCACAGGTGGTTTCACCGCTGGTGGTCACGAGAATCACCCCTGAATCGCCTCCTCGACGCGTGTGGGCGGGTTCTTCGGACCGACAACCGCAGCCTGAATGCGACCAAGCTGCTGTTCTGCGGGCAGTTTGCATTCCTGGCTCGCCGGGATGGAGCTTCGGCGTGACTGCGCTGGATCACGGGCGCGTCGCACCCCATGATCCCAACAATCTGCTGGATGGCCTCAGCCGCGTCTCGACACTGGAGGTCAATTACCGCCAGATCATGTGCCGGGAGCAGCAGCTGCTCGCGGCACGACTCCGGATCTCCCACGGCGACGTGCTTTCCGTCGGCGCGGGCCATTATCCAGGCCGCCACTTGTTCCCTGCGCCGGCATTCCGGCTTGTCGCGGTTGACTCCGACCCCGAGCGAGTCGCTGCTGTCAGCGCCGCTGGCCGCGCTGACGATGCCCAAATCGGCTACGCCGGGCATCTCGAGTTCACGCCGGGATCGTTTGACGTGGTGCTCTATCGGCTGGCGCTGCACCACATCGCATATCAGGGCCCGCTCTCCCCGTGTTTTGGAGAAGCCGCGCGATTGCTCCGTCCCGGGGGCGCGATGGTCGCGGTCGAGCCCGGCCTATGGCACCCCGTGGGGGTGGGGCTGGCGATTGCCAACCGCGCGGGCCTTGCAACAGCCCTCCACGGCACGCCGGACGATATCCCGCTCTCCCCCCGTCGGTTGGTGGCCGAGGCTCGCGCCGCCGGCCTAGACCCGGAGCTGCACTCTGTCACGTTCGGCTGGCGTCGGTTGCCGCCGGTGGTGCAGCGTGCGCTGTCGCCGATTGACGGGCTCGGGTCCCGGCCACGGGCCGCCCAGTTTGGCCACACGCTCATGCTGATCGCCCGGAAACGCAGGTGATCGACAGCATCGGTTGCGAGCGGGGCGACGCTGTTGTCTGCGTGACTGTCCAGGGCGCTCCCGACCGTCTCGCGAGAACGCTCCGTAGCGTCCTTGCCCACACCGACCAGGACGTGCCGACGATTGTCTACGACGACTCGCCCCCTCCGTCGGCGACTCGTGGGCTCGTCTGCGCTGTCGCAACAGAACTCGGCCGCGAGATCCCCTGTCGTGGACCGGGCGCCGGGGACAGCGGCGACGGAACGATAGGCGCGGTGCTCATCGCGCTCGCACCGGCGGACGTTGCGCTTGTGGATTCTGGGACCACTGTCGGCTCGGGTTGGCTGAACGGACTCCGGGCCGCAGCGTATTCAGACAGCACGGTCGCGACCGTCAGCGCGCTGATACCGGCTGACGTTAGGCGCTCGGACACATCCCCGTCCGCCGGAGAATCCGACGCGGAACTTAGCCCGGATCAGGCTGTTACGACAGTTCGGTCAAAGAGCGTCGCGCTGCGACCGCGACTGCCGGCCGCCCGCCGGCCGTGTGTGTTCGTGCGCCGCAGCGCGATGGAACTCGTCACCGGCTCCGACAGCGAGTCGCGGTCCGAAGACCCGCTAGACGCCGACTTCTCGCGATCGTGCGTCGAGAACGGTCTTTCACACTTGCTGGCCGACGACGTACTCGTGGACCCGGGCGAGCCGGATCGGTATCCCCCTCTCGAATTGCCCGAACGCGGCGAAGGACCGCTCGCCCGAGCCGTCGGAGTCACCCGGCGCGCACTGCAGGGATTGTCGGCGGTAGTCGACGCTCGGATCCTGTCCGGACCACAAACCGGAACACACCTCCACGTACTCGAGTTGGTCGCCGGACTCGGAAGGACAGAGAAGGTTCACCTGACGGCCGTAATCCCCAACGAGCCGAACGAGTATGCAGTCACACGCCTCAACAACCTGGCGGGCGTGTCGCTCATCACCTACGAGGAGGCATCGAAGCTGCCGCTGGGCCACGCCGATCTGGTCCATCGGCCATTCCAGCTGACCAATGCCGGCGACCTGACGTTCCTGGAGAGACTGGGCGATCGGCTAGTCCTTACCCAGCAGGACCTGATCGCGTTTCACAACCCGTCCTATTTTCCGAGTGACGAGGCCTGGACGGCGTACCGGCATCTGACCCGGCTCGCCATGGCACGGGCGGATCACGTCGCCTTCTTCTCCAACCACACCCGCGAGGACGCGATCGCCGAGGAGCTGCTGGAGCCGACGCGCGGGACGGTCGTCAGGTTGGGCGTCGACCACACTCTCGCCGAACCGGATCGTGGCCTCGCCCGGCCCGCCGGCGCCAAACAGCTGGACGAGGACCGCCCGGCGATCCTGTGTCTCGGCACCGACTTTCAGCACAAGAACCGTGTGTTCGCGTTGCGAGTGCTCGAGCGGTTGCTCACCGCATACGACTGGGACGGTGTGCTCGTATTCGCGGGAGCTTCGGTACAGCAGGGCTCCTCGCGCCCACGCGAGCAGCGGTTGATCGCCGGCCATCCCGAGCTGGCCACGCGTGTACTCGACCTGGGGCCGGTCGGCGAGCCGGAGAAGCGGTGGCTGTTCTCACGATCCTCGCTCGTGCTCTACCCGACGGTGCTGGAAGGATTCGGGTTGGTGCCGTTCGAAGCTGCCGAACATGGGGTCCCGTGCATGTGGGCACCCGGGAGCTCACTGAGCGAATTGCTCCCCGACGCGGCCGCGGGAATCGTCGCCTGGGATGCAGATCACAGCGCGCGGCGCGCGCTTGCTCTGATCCGCCGTCCTGAGGAGCGCGAGCGGAATCTCGTCGCGATTCGCGCCAGCGCGCACTCCCTCACCTGGGACGCCACCGCCCTGGCCCTCATAGACCTCTATCGCGCTACGTGCGATGCGCCAGCCTCGACAGCACGGGTAGTCGACCCCTCCCCGGCGCTGGCTTATGGCACGATCGGCGAGGACGCGATGCGGCTGGTCGGACCAGGCGGAGAGCTGCCGCCCGAGGTCCATCGACCGCTCCTCGCGCTCGCCACGCATCCGCGGCTGGCCGCGCCCCTGTTTGCGGCCCTTAAGGTGGGTTATCGAGCCGGCTATGAGTTCCGTCGGCGACGACTCCGCTAGGCCGTCGGCGCTGTGCCTCGCCTCGCCGCCAAGCCACTCCAAACCCGGACAGCAGCTCGCGCCCGGTCACGTCGCGCGGGCGACGTACCGGGCGATAGGGCGTCGACCGCGTACGCGAGAGCCGTCACCATCGCCAGTACGCGGGCGTGTCTAGGTCCGTACATCAGCCGGCAGGCCCCATCCAGCCCCTCGGCAATCCGGCGCTGTACTTCATCCTCGCTAAACGTGCGGCGGGCGCTTGAGCTCGTCCCATGGACGAAGGTGGTGCTCGAGCAGACCCCGACCCGCCAACCCGCGCGGCGCATCCGCCAGCACCATTCCACGTCCTCGCCGTACATGAACAGCTCCTCGCGCATGAGACCCACCGTGTCGACAGCGGCCGGTCTGACGATCATCGCGGTGCCGGGGACCCAACCCGCGTTCAGCTGATCGCCGCTGGTCCAGTAGCTGCCGCGGAAGATGCGCCGGCGCACGTCGGCGGGCAGCAGCCGGTGCAGGCGCGAGAGCCTCAGCAGCACCCGAGCGACGGAGGGCAGCGCCCGACCCGGTTCCTCCCAGCGCCCGTCCACATCGATGATCTCGGGGCTGGCCACACCCAGCCCGGGATGGACGTCCATCCATGCGACAAGCGCTCTCAACCCACGCGCCGGCGCGCGCACATCCGGGTTGAGCAGCAGCCAGTAGCGACCTCTAGCGCGCGCAAGAGCAGCGTTGACGCCCGCGGCGAAACCACGATTGCCGTCCATCTCAACCACCTGTGCGGCGGGGAACTCGGCATGTAAAACGGCCACGCCGTCGTCGGGTGAGGCGTTGTCGACAGCGATCAGCTCGGCGAAGCCGTTGTCGAGCTCTTCTCGAATCGATCGCACGCAATCCGGGAGCGTCTCAGCTGAGTTGTAGAGGACGATCGCGATGGTCAGCTCCGGCCGCATCGGTCCCATTCTTGCGGCATGCCGGGCACCGGCGTTGCTACGCTCGCGCGGTGTCGTCTATCGCCACGGCGTCTCGGCGTAGCGCGTCCGAGCCGGCCGGGGCGACGCCGATGAGTCGCCTCCGTCGGGCCGGCGTCACCACCGACGTGGCAATCGGGGCGCTGCTTGCCCTCGGTTTTGCCCTGGTCGTGTTCGTCGCCACCGGGGGAACGGATCTCGGCCCGAACACCTGGGTGCAGATCGCGCTGCTCATCATCGCGGCGGGCTGCGTAGTAGCGCTTCTGCTCGTGCGCCCGCACACGCGGATCGAAGGCGCCGCGGCGCTCGGCCTGTTCGCTGCCCTGGCCGCCCTTACCTACCTCTCGATCGCCTGGTCGGTGCAGCCCGCGACCTCGTGGACCGAGGCCAACCGCACCTTGTCCTACCTGGCGGCCTTCGGTGCGGCGGTGGCTCTGGCTCGGCTGGTCCCGGCCCGCTGGCCCGCGCTGGTCGGGGCAATCGGCACGGTGGCGGTCGTGGCGTGCGGCTACGGGCTGCTCTCCAAGGTGTTCCCCGGCTCGCTCGATGCCGCCGACACGTTCGGCCGGCTGCGCGTGCCGTTCGACTACTGGAACGCCACCGGCCTGATGGCGGCGATGGGCTTGCCAGTGTGCCTGTGGGCCGGCGCGCGGTCCGGATCCGGGCGCGTGCTGAGAGCACTGGCCGTCCCGTCGATCGCGATCCTCACCACGGCGCTGATCCTGTCCTACTCGCGGGGAGCGCTGCTCGCCGCGCTCGTCGGCCTGGCGTGCTGGTTCGTGCTCGTGCCGCTGCGCCTGCGGGCGACGCTGGTGCTGGCGTTAGGCGCAGCCGGAGGAGCGATCGCGTCCGGTTGGGCGCTCTCCCATCACGCCATCACCCACGACAACCAGGCACTGGCCGCCCGGACCGCGGCCGGCCACGACTTCGGACTGGTGCTGCTGATCGTGGTGATCCTGAGCGCGATTGCGGGCTGGGCGGCGACGATCGGCATGGACCGGGTCGCCGTGAGCGCGCGGTTGCGCCACCGCATCGGAACGGCGCTGGTCGTGCTCGTGGCTCTGGTGCCGGTCGCCGTGGTCATCGGCGCGGCCGCGTCTTCGCGTGGGCTGACCGGCGAGGCCTCGCATGCCTGGCACACGCTCACCACCAGCTCCTTGAGCGCACAGCCCGGCAACAGCGCGGCGCGACTTGGGTCGCTCGGCAACAGCCGGTCGATCTACTGGCACGAGGGCCTGCAGGTCGGAGAGCACGCGCCCATCGCGGGCGTCGGCGCGGGCGGCTTCGACACCGCGCGCACTCGTTACACGACCAACGCGACGGTGTTCGCGCACGCCCACAGCTACCTGATCGAGACGTTCGCCGACTTGGGCTTGATCGGACTCGCGATCAGCCTTGCGCTGCTGGTCGCCTGGGCGCGCGCGTGTCGGCGCACGCTCGCCGTGTCACCCGGGGACCAGCGAGCCTCGCCCGAACGCATCGGGCTCCTCACGCTGCTCTCGGTCGTGGTGATCTTCGGCGTCTCCTCGCTGATCGACTGGACGTGGTTCGTGCCCGGCGTCGCCGTCCCAGCGCTGGTGGCCGCCGGCTGGCTGGCCGGCCGTGGCCCGATCGCCGCCCGCAGGTCGGCTCGTCGACCACCGCACGCAGGCCCAAGGGCGATCCGATCCATCCGACCGCGCAAGAAGTCGTCTCGCGCTCACCCCGGGACGCCTGGCCGGCGCCACCGGCATCGGGGTCGCACTACTGGTCGCGGGCTTCTTCGTCTGGCAGCCCCTGCATTCCGCCGACTCGTTCGGCTCCGCCATCAGCGCGATGGGTCGCGGCGACGCGGCGGCGGCGCTCGCCGATGCCCGCAGCGCCGCCGACAGCGATCCGGTCTCGGTCGATCCACTTTGGGAGCAGTCGGCGATCTACAGCGCCCTGGGAAACGCGACGGCCGCGCGCAGCGAGCTGGTGCAGGCCACGTCGCTCCAGCCCGAGAACCCGCAGACCTGGTTGCAGCTCGGCGAGTTCGACCTCCAGGCCCATCAGGTGCGGCTCGCGGTCGGTGAGCTTCGGACCGCCCACCGACTCGACCTGGCCTCGGGCCCGATCAGCCAGCAGCTCGGCGCGGCGCGAACCGCCCTCGTCAACGCGACGCCCGCGCAAACAGGCTCCGCTTGAGCAGCGGCGGCCCGTCGACGGCGCGAACCTCAATCGCGGCGAAGCCGAAGTCATCCAGCAGGGAACGCAGCGAGCGCTTCGAATACAGATGCAGGTGATCCCCGAGCGGCTCCGAGTATCGCTCGATGCCGCCAACAGCCAGGAGCAACCGTCCGTGCGAGGGCGTGGTGATCAGCAGCCGACCCCGAGGCGCAAGCACGCGCCGGACCTCGGACAGCCAGCGCGCCGTGTCGGCAACGTGCTCGATCACCTCGCTCGCCCACACGAGGTCGAACGCGCCGACCTCGAACGGGAGCGGCCCGTCGATCGGCACGAGTCGGAAGTCGATGGGCGGGTGGGCTCCCAAATTACGGGCCCGCGCCCGCGCGAGCGCCGCCTCGGCGACGTCGGCCCCGACCGCCTGCGCTCCCGCCTCCGCCAGGGCCGCGGTGAATTCTCCGGTCCCGCATCCGAGGTCGAGCGCCCGCTCGCCGGGGCGCACTTCGTCTCGCAGAAACGCCAGCCGGGGTCCGAGCAATGGCGGCTCGAGCTCGCCCGTCAGACCCTCCCACAAATCCTCGTAATACTCCCTCATCCGCCGACCGTACCGGGCGATGCGATTCTGTCCGCTAAGCAAGCGACATTTCCGGTAGCGCGTTGGTTAGAGTCCGCGGACCGGACTCTCGTTCGTAATCCGGACACCTCGTGAAAGTCGCATTCGACAGCCGCCCCGCGAAGTCCACGCATGGTGTGGGCCGCTACACCCGGTGTCTACTCGACGCGCTCCGCGGCCTCGAGGAGTGCGAGGTTCTGGAAACGCACCAGCCCCGCCGCTGCGACATCTTCCATTCGCCCTGGCTCGACGGGGCCATGCCACGCTGCCCGGTACCGATGGTCGTCACGTTGCACGACCTCGCACCGCTCAAGCACCGAGGCCAGTACCTGCGCTCGATGCTGCGCTTCAAGCTCCGCTACCTGGCGGTTCAGCGCGCGACCCGCGTGATCGTCCCCACCTACGCGGTCGCCGAGCAGGTCGAGACCGTGCTCGAAATCCCGTTAGGGCGGATCGCCGTGATCCCCGAGGCGCCGGCCGCCTCGCTGTATGCGCGCTCGGCCGAGGAGGTGCGCGGCGTCCGGGACCGCTTCGCGCTCCCCGAGCGCTATCTGCTCTGGGTGGGCGCGATGCAGACTCCCGAGCCGCGCAAGCGGGTCGCGGCGCTGGCCCGGACGGCGCGCTCGATGCCGCTTGTTCTGGTCGGTCCCACCACGCCGTGGGCGCACGAGCTGCCGGACGTCATCCTGACCGGCGCGGTCTCCGACGATGACCTCGCCGCCATCTACACCGGCGCGCACGCGCTCGTGTTCCCCAGCGACGATGAGGGCTTCGGCCTGCCGCCGGTCGAGGCGCTCGCGTGCGGGACCCCGGTGGTCGCCTCCGACGTGCCCGCTCTGCGCGAGGTGCTCGAGGGGCGGGCCACGCTCGGTGCCGTCGACGACCTCGACGGGTTGGTCGCCGCCGCCGAGTCGGCCAAGCGTCCCGCGCCGGCGCCGCCGGCCTGGACGTGGGAGGACGCGGCGCGGGCGACCGCGCTGGTCTACATCGAGGCGGCGGAGGAGACCGGGTTGTGCCAGATCGCGCGGCCGAAACATCGGGCGCCCGCGCTGGTTAAAGACGCTTAGTGACGTCTGTCCACCGTCGCGCCGTGCGGGCTGCGCTCGCGCCGGTTCTGGTCGTACTCGTGCTCGCGCTCTGGAGCGGCGTCGCGCACGCCGCGACCGTGCTGGTGATGGGCGCCGGCGGCCACGTCACCACCCGGCAGGATCCGTTCGTCCCCGCTGCCGCTCCGACGCCCGTCCCAGACGGCGCGATCCAGGCCACCGCCGCGGCCGCCACCGCACGCCCGACTAGGGCACCCAAGCAGCTTCAGAAGACTTTCGCCGGCCAACTCGCGCGGCTGCGCAATTCCGGGGCGATCACCACAGCGGCGTACGCCACCTACAACTCGAGCTTCAACGCTGCCCTCGCCGCGGAGCGCCGGCTCGGGGGAACGCGTGCGTCAGAGCTCGAGGCGGTGATCGAGAACCTCCACGACATCGCGGTGGCCGGCAAGCTCACGGCGGGCCGGCTGCCCGTGCTCTTCGAGATCCTCGATAACAACCGCCAGTGGTGGACGACGGGCCCGATCCCGAGCGGCGGCCAGTACGTCGAATTCGCCGGCTCGCAACTGGTGTGGGAGTACTACCCGGGCCAGGGGATCGAGCTCCAGGTGCTGGCCACCTTCGGCAAGGCCGACGGGCTGTACACCGCCGGGGCGGCGGATTACTCGCAGATGGAGGAGGTGCTCGCGCAGATGATCCCGCTCGCGGTCAGCCGCGGGGGCGGCCCGACCTGGGAGTACTACTTCCACTTCGACGGCGGGAACCCGCCGTGGACGAGCGCGATGTCACAGGGGACCGCGATCGAGGCCCTGACCCGGGCCTACGAGGCCTCGCAGAACCCCTCCTACCTCCAGCTGGCCCATCAGGCGCTGGCGCTGTTCACCGTCCCGCCGCCCGTCGGCGTGCGCGTGCCGACCGCCCTGGGGGCGCGCTACGTGCAGTACTCGTTCACCCCGGGCACCTCGATCATCAATGCGTTCCTCCAGTCGCTGATCGGCCTCTACGACTACGCCCAGGTCAGCCACGACCCGCTGGCCCAGCAGCTGTTCAACGCCGGCAACGCCGAGGCGCAGGCCGAGGTCCCCCACTTCGACACCGGCGCGTGGTCGCTCTATCAGCCGGGCGTGGAGGATCCGCTCAGCTACCACGAGCTCGTCACCGGCTTCCTGGAGCAGCTGTGCCAGCGCACACAGGCGCCCGTCTACTGCATCACGGCCCAGCACTTCACGGCCTATCTGACCACGCCCCCCGTGCTGCAACTTTTGACCCAGCAGCTCCGCAAGGGCAAGGCCTCGTCGATCTCGTTCCAGCTGTCGAAGATCTCCCGCGTCGGAATAGTCGTGATCGGCCCGGGGGGCAACACGCTGTTCGCCACGAGCGCGACGTTCGGCTACGGAACCCGCTCCTTCTCGGTCCCGGCGCTCAAGCACAAGGGCACCTACACGATCCACCTCGCGGCCACCGATCTGGCCGGCAACTTCAACCGGATCGTGGGGACGATCCAGGTGTCGTAGCAGCCGGACTCTCGAGCATCAGCGTCACCGGCCCGTCGTTGACCAGCTCGACGGACATCATCGCGCCGAACACACCCCTCTTCGCGCCCAGCCGCTCGCAGAACCGCTCGTACAGCGGCTCTGCGCGCTCCGGGGGTGCGGCAGCGACGTAGCTCGGCCGGTTTCCACGCCGGGCATCGCCGTAGAGCGTGAACTGGCTCACGCACAGCACTTGGCGGTCGCCCAGAGGCTCGTTCATCTTGCCCTGGGCGTCGGGGAAGATCCGCAGCGCGCGCACCTTTTCGGCCAGCCACTCGACCTCGCGGTCGGTGTCCTCGTGCGTGATTCCGAGGAGCACGAGCAGCCCGGGGCCGATCTCCGACAACTTCTCGCCATCGACGCGGACCGAGGCACGGGTCACGCGCTGGACGAGCGCCCTCACCGCGCCGGCCGTCAGTCCCGCAGCTCGGCCGCGACCTGCTCCGGCGAGACGATGTTCAGGTTCACCCCGGCGCCGAGCTCGAGCCCGGCCAGGTGGGTGAGTCGAGGCAGGATGTCGATCCGCCAGCAGAAGTACTCAGAGCCGCGCGGCGCCGTGCGAACCCACAGGTTCAGCGGCGGGCTCGAACCGAGCTGGCGTGCCAGGCGAGACAGCGCGTCGTGGAGCATTCGCGCACCCAGCGGTCCGTCGTCCTCGAAACGCTGGCGCGGCGTCCGTGGAGCGATCATCAGCTGGAATGGGACTCGCGCGCCGTACGGCGCCATCAGCACGACCTCATCGTCGATGGCCACGATCCGCTCGCGCCGGCGGACCTCCTCCTGCACCAGGTCGGCCAGGAGGTTTCCGCCCATCGTGCGGGTGGCATAGGCGCCAAAGCGCTCGCGCTCGCGCGCGATCGCCGCGGGCACGAAGTCGAGCGCATACAACTGGGCGTGTGTGTGGGGCAGCGACGCGCCCGCCTCGCGCCGCTCGTTGACGATCAGGTGGACGTAGGCCGCCTCCCGGTGGGTCCGCATGCGCTCGCGCCACACGCCCATCGCCGCCGTCACCTGGTCGGGCTCGAGCTCGGACAGCGAGATCACCGGATCGGGCGCGTTGACTATCACCTCGTGGGCGCCCTGCGCCGGCCCGGCCCAGAACAGGTCGGGGTTGGCCTCGGGCTCGGGGTGCGGCGAGTCCTCGCTGAGCGCCGGATACAGGTTGGGTACGACTCGCACGGTCCAGCCGGGCGTGTTTGCTGCGCCCCCGTTCGGCCGCACCGCGTAGACCTCGGGCGGGGTGCGGTCCTCGTGGCCCTCGGCGAATGGGTCGGTCTCGCGATCGAGCGGCTGCGCCGGCGGTGAGCTCAGCCCGCCGCCCGGCCGGTTGGCCCGGTCGCCGGCCACGATCGCCCGCAGCCCGGTCAGTGGGTCGATGCGAATCTCAGGCACTGGGTTCGTAAGCGACGGGCGCGCTCAATCCAGGGCCTTCTCCATCGCGATGTGCTCGATCCCCGCCTCCCAGAAGACCCGGCCGCGCGGGCGGTAGCCGGCCTGCTCGTATAGCTCGCGAGCGTAGGTCTGGGCGTGGAGCACGATCCGTCGCGCCCCGCCCCGGCGCGACTCCTCGTCGGCGAGCGCCAGCAGCGCGGTGGCGATTCCCTGCCGCCGGGCCGACTGTCTGACGGCCAGGCGGCTGAACTGCGCCGTCGACCCGACCAGCACGATCCGGCACGTGGCGAGCAGCTCGCCATCGCGCACGGCGACAAGATGGATGCCCTCGTGATCGCGACCGTCGAGCTCGTCGCGCTCGGGCACGCCCTGCTCGACGCAGAAGACGTCGTGGCGGAGGGCGAGCGCCGCGGCCAGCTCCTCCCGGGTGCGCGCCCGACGAATCTCGTAGACCGCCGTCCCTGTCATCCGGCCCCAAAGGTTAGTGCGGGCGGCGCTCGACCCCGCTCTGACGGAGGATGCGACGCCCGGCCCGCGACATCGCTCGGAGCGAGCATCCGAAGCGACCTGCTTTAATGGAGGCGCCACTCCTCCAGCCGGGTGCGGCGAGGGGGCATCCGCTTCGAGGGTATTCCTCCCGCGCTCGGTCTCAAGCGAGTACGCCTGAGTCGTCACGTAGTACCTCCGCGGCTCGCTGTTCGAAACGCAACCTTCGTATTTGTATGGGTGATTCCACCCCCTTCCCTGAACCTGCCGCGATCGCGCGGGCGGAGCTGTTCACCCGTGAACAGTTCGTCTACGACGGCGAAACGCTCGAGGACGGCCTCTCGGCCGGCTCAGCCCGCCGGCGGGCCCTCGACGCCGCCCTGACCGAGATCGACGCCGGGGCTACCGCGCCCTCGATCGAGTGGCGCCGCCAGTTCTCCATGCTCCTCGGGTTGGAGCGTCTGCTCTCTGAGGAGGAGCCCCATCTGGCGGACGGCACGGTGCTTTCGGCCCACCAGGTCGACGCGTTGTCGGGCACGTTGACCGCGCTGTTGGCCGAGGCTCAGCGCAACGGGAACGGCAGCAACGGCGCCGCCCCGGCGTCCGCCCCGCCGGAGCTCGCCCCGCTCGTCTCCGCCGCCATCCCTGGCGACGAGGAGTCCGAGAACGGCTCCGATGAGGACCTTGACGAGGGCGACGCCGAGGACGAGGAGCCGCAGGACTGGCAGGACGAGGGCGACCTCGATGCGGACGTCCAGCTCGAGGAGCCGCCCGAGGACCCGAACGCCGACCGGCGCTTCTGGTTCGAGCACGCGACCGGCGCCGGCAAGACGGTGGCCGCACTCGGCTTCGTCGAGGCCTCGCGGACGGGCGGCGTGCTGATCCTTACCCACCGGCGCAACCTGGTCGATCAGTTCAACGGCGAGCTGCGCGACCGGGGCTATCGCAACCGCATCAGCGCCCCGCTGATGGGCACCAAGGACAACCCGAACGGCCCGGTCACCGTAGAGACCTACCAGTGGTTCGTGCGCAACGCGGGCAAGATCTCGGACGCGTACACGATCGTCATCTGCGACGAGGCCCACACCGCGCTGGGCGAGAAGACCTCGGGCGCCATCCGCGCCTGGTCGGGGCCCATCTTCATCGGCATGACCGCGACGGGCGCCCTGATCGCCCGCCACGTCACCGACCTCTTCCCGACGCAGACCTCCCGCTTCGACCTGGCGCAGGCCGCGCGCCGCGGAGTGATCGCGCCCTTGCGGTGTATCCGCATCCCGCCCGGGCCTGGAGTGCGCACGATCGCCAAGGTGCCGCTGCGCCGGGGCGAGGTGGACACCGAGTTCGACCAGGAGATGCTGGCCGAACTTCTGGACCAGACCCCGTTCAACATGGCGATCGCCGACCTGTACAAGACGCGCTTCAACGGCGTGCCCGGCGTGGTGTACGCCGCCGGCGTGCGTCACGCCTACAACGTCGCCAAGGCGTTCCAGGACTTGGGCATGAAGGCCAAGGGGGTCTCGGGCGAGACGCCCAAGCGCCAGCTGGCCCGGATCCTCGCCGACTACGAGTCGGGCAAGATCGACGTGCTCGTGAACGCGCAGCTGCTGGCCGAGGGGTGGAACAGCCCGCGGGCGACGATCTGCATGCACCTCGCACCGACCGCCTCCAAGCGGATCTACCAGCAGCGGGTCGGGCGCGTGACCCGCCGTCACCCGGGCAAGGAGGCGGGCATCGTCGTAGACTTCGTCCATCCGGCGACCAAGCACGACGACCCGGTCGTGACCCTTCATTCGCTGCTGGACCGGGACGTTTATAGAGGCGGTGCGATCGTCGTCGGACCCGTGCGCCGCGGCCGGGGACGCCGTGTCCGGGTCGAGCGGCGGGTGCTTCCCGTCACACCGGATCCCGAGCGGCGCGCACAGGTATTCGAGCGGGAGCTGTGGCGGATCGCGGTCGAGCACCTGGACTACGGCGAACAGCACGTATGGGCCGCGCTGGCGGGCGCCCGGGTCGCGCCGAACGGCTGGCGGCGGGCCAAGGCGATGCTCCACTTCGACCGCGGCGGGGAACTGAAGCGACGCTTCTTGGTTACCGCTGTGCAGCGGAACCGCAACTCGCAGCTGCGGTTGCGTGCTTTGCAGGAGATCGCCACGAGTCGCGACGCCGAGGCATTCGACACCGCGATCGACATCATGGCCGGCTGGCCCCGCGACGAGCGCCGCGAGGGCGTGAAGATCATGCTCCAGGCCCTGGCCGAGCGCCGGATAGGCCGCCGCGACCAGGCCAACGCCTGGATCTGGCGGATGGCCGAGTACACGCGTGAGGTGCACGAGGAGTACGCGGTCCAGCGTTGGCCTGAGACCAAGCGACTGCTCGGGCTGTTGGTGAACTCTTCCGGCGCCGCGCATGCGCGCAACGCGCGTCGGTTGGTCCACGCCGCGCGCAAGGAGGACCGGCGTCTTAGCGCTGCATTGCTGGCCGCGGCGTTGGCCCACACGCCCGAGGCCGAAGAGGCGTTGCGCGGCGCGCGCACCAGGATGGCCCGCAAGCCGGCGGCCCTGGCCCGGGAGCTACTGCGCAACTTCCCCAAGGGCCGGCGCGGCAAGAGCCGGCGCAAGCGCAGGACGGCGACCGCGGGTGCCGGCGCCGGCGCGCAGGGGGCGCGGGAAGCGGTGGCGAGGACCGCGGTCGATACCACCGACGACGAGCAGGTCGAGCGCGAAGTGGACGTCGAGACCCCGGTCGCCGAGGACGACGAGGAGCTCGAGGGCGTCGGAGGCTACGACGAGGATGCCGACGTCGATGACGACGAGGATGACGCGTCGATGACGACGTCGATGACGACGACGTCCGGACGGCGACGACTCGGATGATGAGGACGACGCGGACGAGGACGACGATGACGACCCCGACGACGACGATGACGACGACGACGAGGACGACTCCGACTCCGACTCCGACGCGGACGACGACGATGACGAGGACGACGACTCCGACAACGAAGGGTTCGACGACCCGGAGGAGCTGAGCCACGACGAGCATGGCGACGCCGAAGCCGCCGCCTGACGGGTGCATTTCGCCCAAAAGTCGTTACCCCCGCCCGATCCTCGCAACATAAGCGCCGCTGAGACGCTCATCTGCGCCCGGCGACGGGGCGGCGGGGACTTCGGCGGGTTAAGCACCCCCACAGCGGCACATCAAGCCGGGATCAGGTGCACCTCGCCGGCATCGAGCGCCACCGTGCCGCCGTCCGTCGTCACCAGCAGCCGCCCGTCGGCGTCGATCCCGGCGCCGACGCCCCGCCCGTCCGCCCACTGGACCTCGCGGCCGTACAGCGCGTCGCGATCGCGTACGGCCCCGACCAACGACGCGGCGTCGACCGAGATCCACTCCTCCAGGCGCCCCAGCACCGCGACAAGCGTCGGCTCGACGTCGGCCGGCGAGAGCCCGAGCGTGCCGGCCGTTTCGCGCAGCTCAACCGGAAAGTCGGAAACCCGCAGCGCCACGTTCAACCCGATTCCGACCACCGCCCAGCCCTCCTGCGGCCGACCCTCGACCAGGATGCCCGCCACTTTGCGCCCGTCCACGAACACATCGTTCGGCCACTTGAGCCGCGCCATTGGCCCAACCACCTCCGCCACCGCCACGCCGGCGGCCAGCGGCAGGAGCGGCACGGGGTCGCGGATCACGATCGAGCAGAGCAGCGCCCGCCCTGGCGCCGCCCTCCAGGTGCGCCCCTGACGGCCACGTCCCGCGGATTGCTCGCCGGCCGTGACCACGGTGCCGTGGCGCGCACCGGCGATGGCCAGCTCCCGCGCGCGGGCGTTGGTCGAGTCGGTCACGCGGTAGTGGACGCGCGGCAGCCCCAGCATCACGCCCAACTCCGCGCCAGGCCGGCCACGATCACCCGGGCCGGATCCGGAGCTGGTCGTCCACGGCCAGCCCGAGCCGCGACGCCGCGCTGCCCCGATTGACCGCTACCGCGAGGCGCGCGTAGGAGTCCTCGTACAGGAGCAGCTCGCCGGCCCGCGCGTCGGCGAAGGTGCGGACGAAGCGCGCGCGAGCCGGGCCCCGCCCGGCCACCGTGAGCCCCAGGACCTGCCCGACCGAGAGGCCGAACCCTCCGATCTCATCGGCCTCGACGTCGAGCTGGACGTTCCCGAAGCCGTCGATGTACACGGCGTGGGCGACCAGCACGCCGTCCGAGACCCGCGCACGCGGGAGCTCGAGCGCGACCAGCCCCGCCGGGTCGATCGCCTCGCCGGCCTCCGACAGCGCCGCGCCCGCCGCCAGACCCGCCGCGACCGGGGCGAAGATGTCGCGCCCATGAAACGTGGCCGAGACCGGCTGCAAAATAAACCCCGACCGACCGATGTCGACCGCCTCGACCACCCCGCCGCAAGACGCCGAAACCAACGACAGCAGCCCGTTGTCGGGACCCACCAACAGCCGACCATCTGCCACCCGCAGCGCCACCGCGCGACGCTCGGATCCGACCCCCGGATCGACCACGGCGAGTACGATCCCGGCCGCCAGGTAGGGCAGCGTCGCATGCAGGATCATCGCGCCGGCGCGGACGTCACCGCGCGGCACCCCGTGGGTGAGATCGATCACGCGGGCCTCCGGGCAGCGCGTAAGGATCACGCCATGGCAGACGCCAACGAAATCGTCGGATAGACCGTAATCGGAGAGAAATGTGATTAACGGTTGCGGCATGCCATCATCTGTACATGTTTGCGAACGATCCCGGCGGCGAAAACTTCGAGGACGCACTGCGTTCTATCGCCGCCGAACTCGGCCAGTACCTCGAGCGCTCGCTCGAGAACGTCGACCTCGACGACATTTCTGATCGCTTTGGCGTGGATTCCGGCACCGCGGCCGAATGGGCCGAGAACGCCGGCGGCTGGCTCCGTGCCCTCACGTCAGGGCTCGGCGAGGAGATCGCCCGACGCGCCTCGGGCACCGGGTGGCCCGTACCGGGGCCCGTGCCGGGGCGACCGGGTCCAGACCGGAGCGTCGTCCCCACCGACCCGCTCGGGAGCGCCGGCCCGCACCCGCTGGATCAACCGACCGATGAGCAGGGCCTCGCGCTGGCGGCGCTCGATTCCGGGCGGTGGATCATCGAACCGGGCGCCGATGCGCTGGCGGCCAAGGGCGAGGGCCCAGGCCCGAGCGATGCGCTCGGGATCGTCCGCGAGTTGCGCGTCCGCGACTGGATCGCCGCCGACGGTCAGCTCACGTTGACCGGGCACCGGGCGCTTAGCCGCTGGCTGGAAGCTGCCGCGCGCTAGCGTCGGCCACCAGAGCCTCGATCAGCCCGTCGATGTCGTGGCGGCCAGCTTCGACGTGCGGCTCGAGTCCGTGGTCGCGCAGCGTCGCGCTGGTCACCGGCCCGATGCTGACGAGCCGCCCGGATAGCGCCGAGCCGTCGCCACCCAGAGCCGCCACCAAGAAGCGCACGGTCGAGGACGAGGTGAAGGTGACGTAATCCGCGGCCACCACCGCCGCAACCTGACCGTCGCTCAATGGCTCGGCGACGGTCTCATAGAGCGCCACGACGTCGACCTCGGCGCCACGCTCGCGTAACGCGTCGACCAGAACGTCGCGAGCCTCGGTGGCCCGGGCAATCAGCACGCGCGATACGGGCACGGAAGCCAGCGCCTCGACCAGCCCCTCGGCCACGAACCGCTCGGGCGGCACCACGTTCGCCACCACGCCATACGAACGCAGCGCAGCCGCCGTTCCGGGACCGATTGCGGCGACCCGCACGTCGGCCAACGCCCGCGCATCGAGCCCGGCGCCAAACAGACGATCGAACAACAATCGCACCCCGTTCGGGCTCGTCAGGCAGATCAGGTCGTACCCGGCCAAAGACAACGCAGGCCCGTCGAGCGCCACGATCTTGATCGCCGGCGCCTCGACCACCTCCGCTCCGAGCGCTCGCAGCCGATCCGCAAGCGCGCTGGCCTGGGCGCGTGCTCGCGTGACCGCTACCGCCACGCCCGCCAGCGGCCATTTCTCGGATGAGAACCAGGAGAGCCGCTCGCCCAATGCCACGACCGGTCCCACCACGATCAGCGCCGGGGCGCGCACCCCCTCCGAGACCGCAATCCCAGCAATCGTTTCCAACCGACCGCTCACCACCCGCTGGTCGACCAACGTGCCCCGTTCGACTACCGCCGCCGGCTCGCCCGGATCTCGGCCCGCCGCCACCAGTCGCTCCGCAATCGCCCCCAACTGCCGCACGCCCATGTAGAAGACGAGCGTCCCCGGGAACGCTGCCAGCGCTCGCCAGTCGATCGCGGACTCATCCTTCGACGGGTCCTCGTGACCGGTCACGAACGCCACCGCACTCGCCGCGCCCCGGTGCGTGACCGGGATCCCCGCGTAGGCAGGTCCGGCGACGCCAGCGGTGACGCCGGGAACAACCGAGAAGGGCACCCCGGCCTCCCGCAACGCCAGTGCCTCCTCGCCGCCGCGGCCGAAGACGAACGGATCCCCCCCCTTCAACCGCACGACGGAGGCTCCGGACAAACCACGACCCACCAATAGCTGCGTGATCGATTCCTGGGGCATCGACTCCCCGCCGCCCTCCTTGCCGGCGTAGATCAGCTCGGCGTCGGCCCGTGCACCCGACAGCACGCCGGCGGGAATCAGCCGGTCGTAGACGATCACGTCGGCCGCGGCGATCAGCTCGAGCGCCCGTGCGGTCATCAGCCCCGGGTCGCCCGGGCCGGCGCCGACCAGGTACACGGTCACGACAGCAGCTCCGCGGCACCTGCTGCGAGCAACCGCTCGGCGACCAGTGCGCCGAGCCCGGCCGCGCCGCCCCGCATCTGATCGCGAATCCACACCGAGCCGTCCGGACGACCGACCCATGCGGTCAGCTCGAACTCGCCGCCTTCGGTCACCCGGGCGTGGGCGCCGACCGGCGTGTTGCACGAGGCGTCCAGCGCGCGCGTGAGCTCGCGCTCGGCCATGACACAGGCGAAATCGTCGGCGTCGACGAGCCCGGAAATCGCCACCGCGCCCGGACGCGCCTCCACCGCCAACGCCCCCTGTCCGGCCGCCGGCACGAGCTCGTCGAGAATGCCGCCGACCGCATCCAGACGCCCGAGCCGCGCCAACCCCGCAACCGCCAGCACGAGCGCATCGCACTCGCCCGCGGCGAGCTTGCGCAGCCGGGTGTCGACGTTGCCCCGCACCGCCACCACCTCGACATCTCCCCGCACCGCGCGGATCTGAGCCGCCCGGCGCAAAGAGCTCGTCCCCACCCGCGCCCCCGGTGACAGGGCGGACAGCGAGGAGGCGCCGCAGATCGCGTCGCGTGGATCCTCGCGCGCCGGAACGGCCACGAGCGCGAGGCCGATCAGCGAGCTCCGCCGGAACGTCCTTGGCCGAGTGCACGGCGATGTCGATCTTGCCGTCCAGCAGCGCGAGCTCGAGCCCCGACACCCACCGCGACTTGTCCTCGACCGGCCCGACGGCGTCGATCGTGACGATTTCGTAGGACTCGGAAAGCCGCTTGCCCACCCACGACGCCTGCGCCAGCGCCAGCGCGCTGCCCCGCGTGCCGACGCGGATCAACGCCGCCCGGGGCGGAGCTCGCGCACGTCGGCCAGCTCTTCGGCGACCGCGTCCCCGGCGACCGCGCCGCTCCCGGCGACCGCGCCGCGCTCAGCACCAGCGTCGCTCTCGACCTCGAGCCCAAACAGATCGCGGATCAGCGCCATCCGGGCGTGCACGCGGTCGTCGTGAAGCTCCTTGAGCCGGGCGGTCGGCCCGTGCAGCAGGCGGTTGACGATCGTTCGCGCGATCGCGTCGACCCGCTCCAGATCGCGCTCGGATGCCCCATCCCACTTCCCGGCGTTCTCTGCCACGACCTGGGACGCGATCTCGGTGGCGTGAACCCGCAGCGCGGTGACCGTCGGGAGCACCTCGAGCGAGCCCAGCCACCCCGCGAACTGCTGGATCTCCTGCTCGATGATCCCCTCAGCCTTGCGCGCCTCGCCCTGGCGCACCTTCCGGTTGCGCACGGCCACCGCCTGAAGGTCGTCGATGTCATACAGCGACACGCCGTCGAGCTCCGCACACGCCGAGTCGATGTCGCGCGGCACCGCCAGATCGATCAGGAGCAGCGGCCGCCCGGCGCGGCCGGCCATCACCTCGGCCAGCTCCTCTGACTCGAGCAGCAGGTGCGGCGAGGCGGTGGCAGCGACCAGGATGTCGGCCTGCTCGAGCACGCGCGGCAGCTCATCGAACATAAGGCTCTCCCCGCCGTAACGACGCGCCAGGGAGATCGCCCGGTCACGCCGACGGCTGGCCACGAACACCAGCCGCCCGCCGCTGTCGGCGAGCGCTCGCGCCGCCAGCTCGCCGGTCTCGCCCGTCCCCACGATCACCACTTCGCGGCCCTGGACATCTCCGAGCTGCTCGCGCGCCAGCGCCACCGACACCGCGGGTAGGCTCAGCTGACGCTCGCCGATCGCAGTCTCGGTGCGCACCCGCTTGCCGGTCGCCAGCGCCGCTCTGAACAGGTGGTTGCTCAGCGGCCCGACTGTCTCGCGGGCGATCGCCGCCTCGTAGGCGCGCTTGACCTGCCCCTGGATCTCGGCCTCGCCCACCACCATCGAGTCCAGCCCAGCCGTAACGCGGTAGAGGTGGCGCGCCGCGTCGCAGTTGCGCAGCGAGTAGATGGACGGCGCCAGCTCGCTCAACCGGGTGCCGGCCTGACTGGCCAGCATCGCCAGCGCCCGGCTCTCGGCCTCGACGGGGTTACCGACCACCAGGTACAGCTCGGTCCGGTTGCAGGTTGAGATCGTCACCGCCTCCTGCACCTCGCCGGTCCCGCGCAGGTCCCGCACGAACTCCTTCGCGCGGGCGTCGGGCAGGGCGAGGCGCTCGCGCACCTCCACTGGCGCGGTCTTGTGCGAGACGCCGATCGCCAGGAGCTCGCTCAAGAAACCGTCTTCTCCTGGCGGTCGCTCACGCCACCGTCTCCCGCTCAAGGTCCGAGCCATCCGGATTGTCCGCCGAGTCCCGGCGGCGGGCCAATACGTCGCGGCGCAGCTCGTCCAGCTCGCGCTCCATGCGCCCCAGCCGGGTCGCCATGATTCCCACGTAGATCAAAAGGATCGCCACGAACACGATGTACGCGCCGGCGACGTACTTGCCGGCGGCGTGCAGGGGGAGCGCCGGGGCGACCGCAATATGCAGCGCGAGGGCAATCACGACGGCGCCGCGCTCCGCTTCAAGGGCGCCACCGCGTCATCGCCGAGCAGCGCCCGGCGCAAGGCGCGCACCTGCATCCGCGTGCTCTTGGCGGCCATCTCGTACTTCCAGAGCGTCACGTACAGGAGCACGATGCCGAGCCATGCGACCACGAAGGTAAGACGCATCGGTCCCGGGAGGTTGCCGCCGGTCAGGGTGAGCACGCGCGGGTGGACGTACGGTTGGGCGAGCCGCACCGCGAGGAAATTCAGAGGCACGAACGCGCCCGCCACGATCGCAAACACGCTGGCATAGCGCGACTGGCGCTCCGGGTCCTCGATTGAGAAGCGCAGCGGCTGGTAGGTCGCGAACAGGAGCATCACGATCAGGAAAGAGGTCAGCGTCGGATCGCTCCACACCCACCAGTGCCCCCACGACGCCTTGGCCCAGATGGTGCCCGTGAGCAGCGTGCCCACGCCGAAGATCAGCGCCATATGAATCGCCACATACGAGCGGATGTCCCATTTGCGCTCCCCGGTGCGCAGGTACATGACGCCGAGGAGTCCGCCGAACACGAACCCGCACAACGCGGTGATGGCCAGCGGGACGTGGAGGTAGAAGATCTTCTGGATGAAGCCCTGGTTGGCGTCCAGCGGGGCGTAGAAGAACACCAGCACGAACGCGACCGTGATGGTCACGACGGTCAAGAGGGACAAGCCGCGCAGCCCGCGGCCGTAAGTCGTCAAAGCCTTAGTCCTCCAGGAGAAAGTCGAATACGGCGTAAGAGAGGAGGGCGAAGACCACATCATAAAGAGCCAGGATCGCCACCCACTTCCCGGGCGGCGTTCCCGACCCGTGGGCGGCAAGCAGTGGGCCGATGCCGCGTGCGAGCGCGATCAGCGCCGGCAGCAGCAGCGGCAGGCCCACGATCGGGCCGATGAGGTCACGGGCGCGGGTTTGCACCGCGATCGCCGACACCAGCGTCCCGATCACCGCCAGCGCGACGTCGCCGAGCGCCAGCATCGCGAGCAGCCCCGGCAGCGGCGGCCCGAGCGACGGTCCCAGGAGCAGCAACCCGAACGCCGGCACCGCGATCACCTCGAGCACGGCCAGGAACAGGAAGAGCGCCGACGCCTTGGCGATCAGCAATGCCGAGCGGTCAACCGGAGCCAGCAGGAAAGCGTCGAAGCCGCCCTGCTCGCGCTCGGCCACGAACAGCCGGTTGATCCCGAGCATCGCCGCGAACAGCAGCGTGACGGTTAGTACGCCGGCGGCCTCCTGCCCCTCGATCGTCGCCTGGTTCAGGCCGAAGTGGAAGATGACGAAGGTCACGATCGCGAACAGGACCATCGCCGGCAGCGTGTCGAGACCGCGCAGCTCGAGCAGCAGGTCCTTGCGCAGGACGGTCATCGCGGTACTCCACGTCCCCGGTCCCCGCTCGTCACGCATACAGCCGCTCGTCACGCATACAGCCGCTCGTCACGCATACAGCCGCTCGACCGCCGCGGGCTCCACCTTGTCGGGCTCGGTCACGAACGCCGCCCGGCCGTCCTGGAGGCCCAGCACCAAATCGGCCTCGGCCAGCGCCGCCCGTGGATCGTGGCTGGTGAGCACGCGCGTGGCCCCACAGGAGCGGCCGATCAACGGCTCGACCAGCCCCGTGGCCGCCGGATCGAGGTTCGCCAGCGGCTCATCCAGGAGCAGCACGCTCGGCGCGTGGAGCACGGCCCGGCAGACCGCCAGGCGCTGGACCATCCCGCGCGAGAGCAGCCGCACCGGCTCCGCGGCGCGCTCGGTCATCCCGACGGCCTCGAGTAGCTCCTCGACCCGACGCGGGGCGACGCCGTGCAGCCGGGCGTGGTAGTCAAGGTTCTCGCGACCGCTCAGGTCGCGATACAGGAGCGGCTCGTGGGGCAACAGGCCGAGCCGGCCCCGCACCGCCCACGCCCGGCGCGGCAGCGGCTCCCCGAGCACCGAGACCTCGCCGCCGTGCGGCCGAAGCAGCGTGGCCAGGATCCGCAGGAGGGTCGATTTGCCGGCCCCGTTGCGCCCGAGCACCGCGAGCGTGGCGCCGGCTGGCACCTGCACCGACACCTTCCGCAGCACGGTCCGCTCACCGAAGTGGCGCACCAGCCCGCGCAGCTCAATGCCCGGGGGTTGGTCCACCCTCGTGCTGCAGCGTCGCCACGACGTGGCCGAGCGTCGGCCCGATGACCGGGAACAGCTCGCTGATCGCCTTGGGGTTGCCCGGGAAGTTGACGATCAGCGTGCGACCGGCGATCCCGGACACGCCGCGCGACAGGATCCCCATCGGGGTGTGCTTTAGCGCCTCGGCCCGCATCGCCTCGGCGAACCCCGGCGCGTCGCGGTCGATCACCGCCCTGGTCGCCTCCGGCGTCACGTCGTCGTGGGTGAAACCGGTGCCGCCGGTGGTGAAGACCAGCGCCACTCCGTCGCGGGCGTGGTGCCGGAGCAGCTTCTCGATCGCCTTGCGGTCGTCGGGTACCACATCGCGCGCAACGATCTCGGCACCGGCGCCCTCCGCCAGCTCGGCCAGCGCGTCCCCGGAGCGATCCTTGGACGCGCCGGCGGCCACCGAGGTCGAAATGGTGATGATCGCGGTCTTCATGACGTGCAACCGTAGGGTACGGACGGATCACGAGTTCCGGCGACTGGCCCGGCCAGCGATACCGGGCAATTTCCAGCACTACCGCATGCCCGCCTCGCTAGTTCAGGATCTTGCCCCGTGACGAGGCAAGATCCTGAACTAGCGGTGGGGCGCATCGGCAATGCTGGAAATTGCCCCCTCCAATAGAGGCGGCCCCTATCGCCGCCGACGCAGGCGCTTGATCGCCTCGAGCTCCTCGATGTCGAGCAGGTCCTTGGTCCGTCCCGCCGCCTGCTTCATCGCGATGAGATCGTCGATGGAAGCGACGGACACGTTGAAGCCACCTACGTCATAGCGATCTGCGTTTCGCCGGAGCTCCTGGTACGTCGGCGCGCTGGAGGGCCGGAGCAGCACGTCGAGGTCCGCTGTCGTGGTGACGCCCAGGGCAGCAAGGTTGGCATCGTCCTCCGCGACCCAGATGTCGACGTCGAACGTGTTGCGCGCGGAGCCATGGAGCACCGACGCAATGCCGCCGGTCACGACGAAGTCGACGCCGCGCTCGACCAGCCTACGGAGAATCTCGTGAGCCCTGAGCGCCGGCCGATCCGGCATTGACGGCCGACCCACCAGTCGGCCCAGATTGCGGCTCGACGCGGTGAACGTGGCCAGGCGCTCCGCCGGGGTCATCGCGAGCCGCTCGAGGAGCTGCCCCTCATCGAAAGACGGGCGATGTGACTCGGCAGCCAGGACCAAGCGGTGGCCCGTGGCGGCAATCACGTTCTCGAGCGTTCCGATCGTGGGGTTGGCATCGCCTCGCTCCAGTCTGGCGATGGCCGACTGCGTCAGTCCGGCACGCGCTGCGAGCTCGGCCTGGGTCATCGCCGCCCCCACACGAGCCCCCCGAACAAGCGATGCAGCCGACGACATAAACTGAATATAGCATTTATGCTATGCCGCGCGACGACCCCAACCGCGCCGGACCCCCCATTCGGCGGGACTAATCGTGCCGCCGACCTTGCCGTGTTAGGCCCCCGTTATCCTGCCGCCGGTGCGGCTGCTGGTAGCGAAGGCCCAGGCCCCCCTCGAGGGCGACATCCAGATCCCACCCTCGAAGTACCACGCCCACCGGGCGCTGATGCTGGCCGCGCTCGCCCCCGGGCAGAGCCTCATCAAGGACCGCACGGCCGCCCGGCACGTGACCTTCACGGTCCAGGCCCTCCGCGCGCTGGGGGCGACGATCGAGTCCTCCGGTCCGGGCTGGAAGGTCACGGGCGGCGGCGGGTTCTCACCCACGGTCGACGAGGTCTCGGTCGGGAGCTCGGGCACCACGCTGTATTTCCTGATCGGCCTGGCCGCGCTGGGCGACCGCCCGGTCACGATCGTCGGCCAGCGCTACTTCCGTCGGCGCCCGATCGGCCCGCTCCTGCGTGCGCTCAAGCGAATGGGCGTGCGCCTGGAATACGAGGGCCAGCACCTACCGGTCACGGTGTACCCGGGCCGGCCTCGCGGCGGGCGAATCCGGATCGACGGCACGCTGTCGCAGTGGATCTCGGGCCTGCTCATGCTCGCGCCCTTCGCCCAAGAGCCAACGATCATCGAGGTCCGGGGCGAGCTCAACGAGCGGCCCTACCTGGAGCTGACGCTCGAGATGATGCGCGAGTTCGGCCTCGAGGTCACCGCGCGCGAGGACTGGCGCGAGTTCTACGTCACGCCTAACCAGACCCCGAAGCCGACCGACGTCACGCTTCCGCCCGACATCGGCTCGGCCATGTTCGGCCTGGCCGCGTGCACCCTGCATCCGTCCAAGGTCACCTTCCGCAGCCCCACGGTGATCGCCGGGCACCCCGAGGCCTCCGTGCTCGAGAGCCTGATGGCGGCCGGGGTCCCGTTCCGGATCGCTCCGGACCTGCGCTCGATCTCGATGGACCACGACGGCACCCCTCCCGAGGGCGGGCCGCTCGACTGCCGCGACATCCCCGACATGGTCCCGATCCTGTCCGTCCTGGCCAGCCGGGCCAGTGGGCGCAGCGCGCTCGGCCACGTCGCCCACGTGCGCCTGAAGGAGTCAGACCGCGTCGCCTCGATGCTCCAGCTGCGAAAGATGGGCGCCAGGATCGAGTTCGACGGCAACGACATGACCTTCGAGGGCGTCGAGCAGTTGGAGGGTGCGAGCCTGTCGTCGTTCAACGACCACCGCGTGCTGATGTCGCTTGCCGTGGCCGGCTCGACCGCCACCGGCGTCACCGAGCTCTCCTATCCGCACGCCTACCGGATCTCCTATCCCGAGTTTCTGGACCACATGAACGCGCTGGGCATCCCGGCGGCGGTGTCGCACGAGGTCCCCGCGCTGGACGAGGTTCGATGATCCTCGACGATCTCGACAGGCACGCCCGGGAGCGACCGGGCGAGCGAGCGGTCGTCGAGGTCGGGGCAGACGGATCGGTTCGCGAACTGACTTGGGCTGCTTTGAAGAACGAGTCGACCCGGATCGCGGCGGCGTTGCTCCGGCTCGCCGTCCTCGAGGGCGAGCCGGTGGCATTCCAGCTCCCCAACCGCCTCGAGTTCGTGACCGTCGCGCTGGGCACGCTGCGCGCCGGCGCCGTGTGCGAGCCGCTCATGCCGATCTTCCGCGAGCGCGAGCTCGAGTTCATGCTGCGCGAGAGCGCCGCCCGCGTCCTGTTCGTCCCGGACACGTTCCGCGGCCGCGATCACGCAGCGATGGCGGCGGCCTGCGCGAGACCCTGCCGGCGCTCGAGCACGTGGTCGTGCTCCCGCACGGCTATCAGGGCCTGCTCGACGACGGTTCGGCGGCCGACAGCCTTCCCATCCGAGACCCCGGAGCAGATCGCGCAGCTCCTGTTCACCTCGGGCACCTCCGGCGAGCCCAAGGGCGCGCTTCACCGCCACGACGTGCTGACGCGCGCCGCCGAACACCACATCGAGCACTTCGGCCTGGGCACCGAGGACGTCATCTACGTGCCTTCCCCGCTCGCCCACCAGACCGGCTTCCTGTACGGGATGTGGGTAGCGATCCATCTCGGCGTACCACAGGTGCTCCAGGAGGTGTGGGACGGCGAGGTCGGCCTCGAGACGATGCGCCGCTTCGGCGTCACCTTCGTCCAGGCCGCGACCCCGTTCCTGGCCGACCTGACCCAGGTCGCGGAGGAGCGGGGCGCGACGCCGGAGCGTCTGAAGACTTTCGTGGCTACGGGCGCGGCCATCCCGCGCGAGCTTGCCCGCCGCTCACGCGAGGTCCTCGGAGCCGAGGTGGGCGGCGCCTGGGGCACGACCGAGAGCTGCCTGGGCTGCGCGTTCGCCCCCGGCGACCCGCCCGAGTTCGCGTGGGGGAGCGACGGCCGCGCGCTGACGGGTGTCTCCCTGCGCACCGTCGACGACGACGGCCAGCCCCTCGCCGCCGGCCAGGAGGGCAACTTCGAGGTCAGCACCGACTGCCTGTTCGAGGGGTACCTGAACCGCCCCGGGCTGACCGCCGAGGCGGTTACCGCCGACGGCTGGTACCGGACCGGCGACCTGGCCCGGATCGACGCTCACGGCTACGTTCGGATCACCGGTCGGGTCAAGGACGTGATCAACCGCGGCGGCGAGAAGGTGCCGGTGGCCGAGATCGAGCAGCTCCTGCACGCCCACCCGGCCGTGCGCGACGTGGCGATCGTGGCCATGCCCGACGAGCGCCTCGGCGAGCGGGCCTGCGCGTTCGTCGTCGGCGACCTCGACTTCGAGACGATGCTCGATTATCTAGACTCAGCTCGCGTCGCCAAGACCTATTGGCCCGAGCGTCTGGAGCTGGTCGAGTCTCTCCCTCGGACGCCCTCGGGCAAGATCCAGAAGTTCATCCTGCGGGCCCAGGCCCGAGAGCTCGTCACCACATGACCACAGCACCGACAACCGATTTCGAAGCGCTGCGCGTCGACGTGCGCAGATATGTCGAGGACGAGGGCGAGCGCTGGGCCGAGCTGATCGAGCGCGAGCACCGGGTGCCTCTGGAACTCTGGGACGAACTGCGCGGCCGCGGCTATCTGCGTCTTGCCGCGCCGCCCGAGTACGGCGGCGCCGGCATCCCGTTCACGCGGTATCTCGAGCTGCTCGAGCTGTTCTCGATGTCGCACGCCTCGCTGCGGATGATCGTGCACGTCGCCAATGGCATCTGGCGCCCGATGGACTCCCATGCCAACGACGACCAGCGCGAGCGCTTCATCAAGCCCACCGTGGCGGGCGAGATCAAGGTGGCGTTCACGCTGACCGAGCCCGGCGCCGGCAGCGGCGCCGACATCCGGTGCAGCGTCGTGCGCGAAGGCGACACCTACTACCTCAGCGGCGAGAAGCACCTGATCACGTTCGGGACGATCGCCGACTATCTGATGACGTTCGCCCGGGTAGAGGGAACGCGCGGCACCGAGGGCACCGTGGCTTTGATGGTGCCGACGCGCGGCGAGGGCGTGGACGCGCGGGAGATGCCCGAGACGATGGGCGTGCGCGGGACCGACCACGGCCACATCGTGTTCGACCGTGCGCCCGTTCCCGTCGCCGACCGGTTCGGCGAGGAGGGCCAGGGCGTGGAGATCGCGCTGAGCGGCTTCCTCGGCCCGAGCCGCATCTCGCTCGCCACGACGTGTGTCGGGCTGGCCCAGCGCGCGCTGGATCTCGCCCTCGATTACGCCCGGCAGCGCGAGACGTTCGGTAAGAAGATCGCCGAGCGCCAGGCCATCGCCTTCCGACTGGCCGAGATGGCCACCGACCTCGAGGCCGCCCGTCGCCTCGTGCGGCACGCCGCCACCACCTGGGAGGAGACCGGCAGCGCGCCCATGGAGGCGGCGATGGCCAAGCTGTTCGCCTCCGAGATGCTCCAGCGCGTGACCGACGGCGCGCTCCAGGTGCACGGCGGCATTGGGTACTGGTCCTCGAGCCCGATCGAGCGGGTCTATCGCGACGCGCGCGCGCAGCGCTTCGAGGAGGGCACGGCCGAGATCCAGAAGACCACGATCGCGCGGGACCTGCTGAGACGATGAGCCACTCCGAATCTGAACCCCTCGACGCCGTGCTCCCCGATCCGCGCCGCGGGTTCGAGGGCAAGGTCGCGCTGATCACTGGGGCCTCGCGCGGGATCGGCCGCGCCCTGGCCCTGCGGCTTGCCGCCCGTGGCACCAAGGTGATCGTCAACTACAAGCAGAACGACGAGCTCGCCCGCGAGGTGGTTTCCGAGATCGAGCGCCTCGGCGGCGGCGGGATGGCGGTCCGGGCCGACCTCGAGAGCCTCGAGGAGATCGAAGCGATGTTCGACCAGGTGCAGGAGCACTTCGGGCGCCTCGACTTCTTCGTCTCCAACGCCTCGGCCAGCAACTTCCACCACTTCATGGACCTGAAGCCCCACCACCTCGAGCGCACCTTCAACCTCAACGTGCGGGCGTTCGTGGTCGGGACGCAGCGGGCCGTGCGGCTCATGCCGGAAAGTGGTGGCCGGATCGTGGTCCTGTCCAGCTACGGGAGCATCCGTTCGTTCCCCACCTACGCCAACCTCGGATCCGCTAAGGCCGCAATCGAGACCTGGGCGCGCTACATGGCGGTCGAGTTGGCTCCGCGCGGCGTCAACGTCAACGCGGTCAACGGCGGGATCATCGAGACGGACTCCTCGAGCTACTTCTACGCCACGGGCCGCGTGCCCTCGCTCGACACCGTGCTGCCGAAGATCCCCAAGCGGCGCTTGGGCAGCGCCGCGGAGGTCGCCGAGTGCGCGCTGTTCCTCCTGTCCCCGGGCGCGGAGTACGTGACCGGGACGACGCTGGTCGTCGACGGCGGGCTGACCTCGATCGCACCGCCGTTCCACGCTGACATGAGCGCCGGCGCGGATGCGGACACGCTCGGCGCTCTGTCAGAGCTGTTCGACTAAGCCTGGCGTATCACCCCACGACTGGCTCGAACGCGACCCGGGTCAGGAAGTCCCGGAGCAGGATCCGCCAGACGTACCACTCGTGTCCGCCGTTGATGAAGTCCGGGAAGACTTCGCCACCCGCCGATTGCACGGCTGAGAGGTCGGTCAGGGCGAACGGGTGCAGCGGGTCTTGCCAGCCGCCGCCGACCATCACCGCGACCTGCTTGATCGCGGCCTGCTGAGCCGCGCTCAGCGTCCCGACCGTGTTCGGCGCGGGGCTCATCAGCCCGAAGTAGTCGAAGTCGCTGGTGTAGTTCGTCAGCAGCGTGCCGGCGAGGTCACCCCCGCAGGACAGCCCGGCGAACGCGCGCTGCGACGGGTCGCTGGCCACGTTGTAGTGGGATTGGACGTACGGAAGCACCTCGCTGATTAGGTTCTGGTCGTAGTCGGTCTCCCAAGTGCTGGTTCCGCAGCCGCCGCCGAACCCGTTGAAGTTCGTCATCACGACGACCATGGGCTCGATCTCGCCGGTGGTGATCAGGTTGTCCAGGATGTTTCCGGCCACTCCCTGTGTGCTCCAGTCCACCTCGTTGCCGCCGCCGCCGTGGCTGAGGTACAGCGTCGGATACGGCGTCGAGCGATTCGGGTCATAGCCCGGGGGCAGGTAGACCGCCAGGTAGTTCTTGCCCACTGGGCTCGTTGACAGGGGCGAGTTGTAGGTCACGTCGGCCAGGCTGCCGTGCACGCGGCTCGGCGCCTGCCACCAATAGTTGACGGTGTGGAATCGCGGATCCGAGGGGACGTAGACCTGGCTGGTCGGCTCGGTCGATCCGGCGGTGACGCCGTGGCGCACGTTCCACGGAGGGTTGCTCGGATCGGCGATCTCGGTGCAGCCGGTCTGCGTCGAGCTCGAGCAGTTGACGAAGAACCCGTAGTTGAACACTCCAGACGGGAGCGGCGTGGTGTACGTCCAGACGCCCGTGTGAGCGTCCTTGGTCATTGTGCTAACCGGCCAGTTGGCCTCGTACGAGTTCGGATAGGCGATCGGAACATCGCCCGGCGACCACTGGAACGGAAGCAGGCCCTGGCTGGTCGCGGTCGTGGTCTGGGCCGGGTTCGAGAAGTACCACTCCCCCTTGATCTGGACGCTGGTCGCCGATGGATCCCAGAAGCGGAATCTCACCGCGTAGCCCGTGGGCGGCCTGTCGGTCCGGATCACCTCGGGCGAGAAGCGATTCGACAGGGCGACGCTCGAGGAGGCCTGTCCTGGAGCGCCGGCGTTGTGCCGGCTCGAACGGGTGTGGCGGCCGTGTTTATGGCCGGTGGCGGCTCCCGCCGCCGGTGTAAGCGCCAGCAATGCAGCTGCGCAAGCCAGGGCGATGAGCGCGGCGCGCCGAATGGTGCTCATGGTCTTCTCCTTCCTCCAGGGACAAGACGTCTATACCCCCGCTCGCGGGGGGCGGAATCAGCTTTGCGCCGACCGGGTCCAGCGCCCCGAGCGGCCGCCCGACTTCTCGAGCAGCACGACCTCGGTGATCTCGGCTCCGCGCTCGATCCCCTTGACCATGTCGTAGACGGTCAGCGCGGCGACGCTCGCCGCGGTCATCGCCTCCATCTCGACCCCGGTCGGGCCGGTGGTCCGGGCCTCGGCGGTGAGGGTGATGGCGCCCGCGGCCGCGTCGATCGACGCTTCGACACCCACGAAGCTGAGCGGGAGCGGATGGCATAGCGGAATCAGCTCGGCCGTCCGCTTCGCCGCCTGAATGCCGGCGATCCGCGCCACTCCGAGCACGTCCCCCTTGGGAGCGTCCCCGGCGATGACCGATTCGGCGGTTTGCTGCGATACGCGCACAACCGCCTGGGCCACCGCCCGGCGCTCGGTCGCGGGCTTATCGCCTACGTCGACCATCCGGGCGCGCCCGGCGGCGTCGAGATGCGTGAGCTCGCTCACCCTGCCGCGTGCGTATACGCGCTCTGGGCGTCCGCGATCAACTCGCGGACCGCCTCCACGTCACCCGCCCGCAACAACTCGACCGGGTCGGGATCGCCGTTGACGATCGACTCGAAGAACTCTTTGCGGTCCTGGTAGGTGGGCAGCGTCCCCTTGGCCCAGCCGCGCGCCTCGTTGAGCAGGATGGCGAGGACCGCGTACGGCTCGCCAAACTGGTCCGCGATCTCACTCTTCATCCGCTTGGCCAGGGCCGGGGAGGCGCCCGCCGTGGAGATCGCCACCGCCAGCGGCCCGGTGCGGACGATCGCCGGCAGAATGAAGTTGCACAGCGGCGGGACGTCGACCACGTTGACGAGCATCGAACGCGCCTCGGCGTCCTGGTAGACGCGGATGTTCAGGTCGGTGTCGTCGGTGGCGGCGATCGCGATCAGCGCGCCATCGAGGTCGCTGTCCGCGTACTCGCGCTGATCCCACCGGATCGAGCCCTCGAGCGCCAGCTGGACGAGCTCGGGATGGGCCTCGGGGGCTACGAGCGTCACGTCGGCGTCGCAGACCAGCAGCCCCTCGACCTTCTCGAGGCCCACCTCGCCCCCGCCGATCACCACACACCGCCGGCCGCTCAGGCGCAGGCAGGCGATGTAGAACGGGGTCTCGAGCATCCCCCGCACGCAGGACTGATCGCAGATCCCGAGGCGGAGCTGGCAGACGCACTCCTTACCGCGATAAGCGTTGGCCGGCATCGTCTAACGAGGGTACCGCGGCCGAACTTTGGCGCTGGAGTCCCGTATATGTCAACCGAATCGCCAAAGCCCGCGGCGCTGCCGGCGGAACCGCAGCGCTACCGGTGAAACGCGTCTCGCGCGAGGCGCGCCCCCAGCCGGGTCAGCGGCACGGCACCGTCACGAAGGGCGCGCCCCCGCTCCGCCGCCGATCCGTACAGGATCTCCGCGGTCGCGCGCAGTGACCTGCCGAGCGTCTCGTCGTAGGGATGCCACCACGCATCGCGCACCGCCGAGCCCTCCCAGGTGCGCAGCTTGACGTTCACGCACTCGTACAGGCCGAACTTCGAGTGGGTCCGACCCAGCCCGGAGTCCTTGACCCCGCCCCAGGCGCACTGGCAGGCGCCATGACTGAACATGTGGTCGTTGATCCACACCATCCCGGATTGCACCTCCGCGGCGATCCGCTCGCCACGGGCGCGATCCGACGTCCACACCGAGGCGCCCAGCCCGAACTGCGAGTCGTTGGCGAGCGCAACCGCCTCGGCCTCGGAGTCGACGACGGTGATCGGGAGCACCGGGCCGAAGATCTCCTCGCGCATGATCCGCATGTCGTGGCTGACACCGGTCAGCACGGTCGGCGAGTAAAAGGCGCCCTCGAGCCCCGGCGGCGCGTCGACAGGCCCGCCGCAGCGCAGAGTGGCGCCGGTAGCGACCGCGTCGTCGACCAGCTCCCGTACGAGCTCGCGCTGTTCGGCCGACACCATCGGGCCGATCTCGGTGTCCCAGCTCCTCGGATCACCCACCCGCAGCCGCTCCGCACCCGCCACGACGCCGGCGATGAACCGGTCCGCGACCGAGCGCTCGACGTACACCCGCTCGATCCCCGAGCAGGTCTGCCCCGCGTTGGCGAATCCGCCCCACACGGCGCCCGCGATCGCGTGCTCCAGGTGCGCGTCGCCGAGCACGATCATCGGATCCTTGCCGCCGAGCTCGAGCACGCAGCGCGTCAAACGGCGGGCGCAGGCCTCGGCCACGCTGCGCCCGGTCTCAACCGAACCCGTGAAGAACACCTTGCCGACGCTCGACTCGGCCAGCGCGGCTCCCGTGCCCGGTCCGTGCACCACCCGCACGAGCCCGTCCGGTACCCCGGCCCGCGAGAACACCGAAGCGATCCGTTCGCCGATCAGCGGCGTCAGCGAGGCCGGCTTGAGCACCACGCCGTTGCCGGCCATGAGCGCCAGCGCGACCTCTCCGAAGGGAATGCTCCACGGATAGTTCCAGGGCGAGATGACCCCGATCACGCCGAGCGGCTCGTACACGAACGCCGAGCGCTTGGTCTTCAGGAACAGCTGTGGCATCGGGACCTTCTCCTCGGAGAGGATCTCGGCGCCGGCCTTGGCGATCCACCCCAAAGCGTCGATCGTCGGCAGGAGCTCCATCGAAAACGCCTCGTTGCGGGGCTTTCCCTGCTCGCGGACGATCAGGTCGCGGATCTCGTCGGACTCGTCGAGGAGCACCTCGACCGCGCGCTCGAGATAGCGCCCGCGGGCCTCGAGCGTCAGCTGGCCCCAGGCCGGCTGGACCCGGGCGACGGAGTCGACGACGGCCTGGACCTGCTCGGGCGGGGTTATCGCGACCGACCCGATGGACTCGCCGCTGGCGGGATTGAATGATTCGAGGTGGGCGACGGCTGTAGCGGATTCCATCGATCCGAGACTACCCGCTGCTAGTCACGATCTGCCGCGGTCGCGGCGGATCTCCTCGAGTCGCTCGCGCAGCGCGGCCTCGGCGTCGTCGGGCTCGTAGAAGCGCTCGCCGATCGCGTGATCGGGCATCAGCTCCTGGGGCGAGATGTGCCCGGGGCGGGCATGCGGATAGTCGTAGTCCCCGCCGCTGCGGGTGGACGAGCGCAGGTACGCCGGAGGCGCCTGCGCGCCGTGCTCGCGGATGAACCCGCGCGAGGCGCCGAGTGCCCGCTTGGTCGCATCGGACTTCGGCGCGAGCGACAGGTAGATGGCCGTCTGCGCCAGGGCGAATGCGGCCTCGGGCATCCCCACGTGCTCGACCGCCGCGGCCGCTGCCGTCGCCACCACCAGCGCCTGTGGATCGGCATTGCCGATGTCCTCGGAGGCCAGGACGACCATCCGCCGGACGATGAACCGGGGGTCCTCGCCGCCCTCGAGCATCACCGCGAGGTAGTAGAGGGAGGCATCGGGATCCGAGCCGCGGGTGGCCTTGATCCAGGCGGAGATCGTGTCGTAGTGGCGGTCGGCCTGTCGGTCGTAGAGAAGCGCCCGGCGCTGCAGCGCGTCCTGCGCCTGCTCGAGCCCGACGGGTCCCTCGTCGCCGGCCGCCTGGCAGGCGAGCTCAAGTGCGTTCAGCGCCGTCCGGGCATCGCCGCCCGATCGCTCGGCGAGGAACGCGAGCGCGTCGTCGGAGACCCGCTCGGGCAGCCCGCACTCGCCACGGGCGACCGCTCGATCGAGCAAGACCCGCACTTGGTCCGCGGTGAGCGGCTCGAGCTCGTAGACCCGGGCGCGGGACAGCAGCGCCGAGTTGACCTCGAAGTAGGGGTTCTCGGTGGTGGCGCCGATCAGCGTGATCAGCCCCTCTTCGACCGCCGGCAGCAGCGCGTCCTGCTGGGCCTTGTTGAAGCGGTGGATCTCGTCCAGGAAGAAGATCGTGCGCCGTCCTGGAGCCGCTAGCCGCTGGCGCGCCCGCTCGATCACCCCCCGCACCTCGGCGCGGCCGGCCTGGACCGCGCTCTCCTCCTCGAACGCCGCGCCGGACGCCTCTGCGATCAGCCGGGCCAGCGTCGTCTTGCCGCTCCCGGGGGGACCGTGCAGGATCATCGAGTGCGCATGGCCATCCTGGATCGCCTGGCGGAGCCCCGAGCCCGCCGCCAGCAGCCGATCCTGGCCTACGAACTCCTCGAGCGTGCGGGGACGCATCCGCGTGGCCAGCGGCGCGTCGGGCAGCGTCGTCGCACCGGCGGCGGCCGGCGCCTCGTCCTCGCCGAACAAGCGCTCCATGTCACAAGTATGAGACCCCGTATGGCGCTCGCCCGTCCGCGAGGCAGGGTCGAACCTCAGTCCGGCTTTTCTTCGCGGACGGGCACGGATTCGAGCCAAGCCAGCTCCATGGCTGCCCGCGCGCGCGCCATGTCCTCGTCGAACAGAACTTGCTCCTCCCCGTCGAGGACCCCGCGTGGGGCGTTGAGGTAGGCGGCGTAAGCCTCCGTGGCCATGCCGATGTCGCGAGAGAACCGTTTCATCGTGGCGACTCCCTCTGGATCGGCTCGGGATTGGTAGCGATGAGCATTTATGTGGTCCTTGATCGGGGAAACCTGGATTACGAGCAAATACCCGCAGATGCGGGGCGATTCACTCGCCGTTTTGGCCAATCAAATACGCTGCTCACATGAGCGACGACTGGCGATTGCAGGCGGGGCTGCTCGACGAGGGCGCCGCGCGCGCGCTGACCGACCGTCTCGAGGCCGAACGCCTCAGCGACGAGTTCGAGGCCTCGTTCGGGAATAGGCTGGTTGTGTCCGGTGACGGCCCGAACGTTTTCGTCTACGCGGGCGACCGCAAGCAGGCCGAGGCCGCAGCGGACGCGATCCGCGAGCTCGCCGCCAAACACGGCTGGGAGGTCGGGCTCGAGCTCAAGCGGTGGCATCCGACCGCTGAGGAATGGGAGGACCCGGACGTCCCGCTCCCGCACAGCGACGCCGAGCGTGCCGCCGAGCACGCCACGCTGATCGCCAAGGAGCGCGAGGAGACCGCGGAGCGCGGCTACGCCGAGTACGAGGTGCGCGTCGAGCTCCACTCTCACCGCGAGACGGTCGCGCTGGCCGAGCGCCTGCACGGCGAAGGCTTGCCGGTCGTGCGCCGGTGGCGCTACCTGCTCGTTGGCTCGCGCGACGAGGACAGCGCCAATGCGCTCGCTGAGCGCATCCGCGGGGAGGTGCCGCCCGGCAGCACCGTCATCGCTGAGGTGAGCCGGCGCGCCGCGTACGACGACGACCCTGGCCGCGGCTCGTTCGCGATCTTCGGCGGCCTGGGCGGTTAGTCGTCCCTTAGCTTCCGGAGCTTCCTTCGTGGCCGTCCGTCCCGGAACGACCTTCCTGGCCGTCCGTCCCGGATGGGCCTTCGTGGCCCTCCGTCCCGGAACGGCCCTCGAAGCCTTCCCATTCCACATCGCTCCCACCCGCGTCGGCCGCATGTAGTTGTTCGTCGGACGCGGCCGCGCTGGCGACGTCAGACGCAAACGTTTCGCGCGCACGGAACAGGAAGTAGCCGGCGGCGGCGAGCGTCGTCAGCATCACGAGGAAGGTGACTTGGAGCCCGGTGGTGGTGTTCGAGGAGGGCGCGTGGAGGTGCGTTTTCACGTCTCCGATCGGCGCCTGAGAGGGGACGATCCCCGAGATCAGCTGTGATATCCCGCCGAATACCAACGGGGCGAGTGCCTGCGCGAGCGAGCGCACGACGGTCTGCGCGCTCTGCGCCCTTCCCCAGAGCCCGGACGGCACCACGTCGAGCCGCGCCGCCTGGAGCGGCGGATTGGCGGCCGAGATCAGCCCGGCCCCGAGCACGGCGAACCAGATCGCGGGGGTGATGCTCTTGCCGAGGAAACCGGGGATCAACAGCAGCGCGGCGCCGGCATAACAGACGCCCGGGAACCACACGCGCGCCGACAGGTAACCGCGCTTTAGCAGCAGGTCCGGCACGCGGCCGCCGACGAGGGTGCCAATCACCGCGCCGACCACGAGCAGCGCGAGGAACAGCTCCCCCTCCGCTTGGCCGGCCTTGAAGTGGCCCAGAACGAACAGGAGCGCAAATGTCTGGAGCCCCGCGAAGTAGAAGTAGCCGAGCGAGGAGCCCACGATCATCAGCACGTTCGACGGGATCGCGAAGAGGTAGCGGACCGACCGCCCGAGGCTCATCTTGCTGGGGTCCTCGTGGAGCACGAGCCGGGGGTTGGCCTCGACGCCGGCTTGCCGTGCCGCTTCGCGCGCGGCTTGCTGTGCCGCGTCGACTGCCGGCGCTTCCTCCTCCGCCACCCCGTCACCGGCCTGCTCGGGCGCCGCGCCCCGATGCACTGCCGCGTCGAGGTCGACGTCCCCGACCTGAAGATGGCTCTGGCCGCCGCGCAGGGGCTCCGGGACCGTCCGCCAGAGCTCGCGGGCCAGGAAGAAGCCGGGCAGTCCGAGCACCACGAACGCCGCGCGCCAGTCGATCAGATCCGCGACGAACCCGCTGACGATGAACCCGAACGCCGTACCGGCCGCCTCGCCGACGAGGATGTAGGACCAGATGCGGGCGCGTTCGTCGGCGGCGAAGTAGTCGCCGGTGAGTGAGGCGATCGCGGGACCCGCGGTGGCGGCAACGGCACCCAGTGCCAGCCGGGTCAGCAGGAGACTGGAGAAGCTCCCCGCGAACGCGCTGAGCAGCGACGCGACGCTCCACAGGACGACGCTGAATGCCAGCAACGGCATCCGCCGCGTCCGGTCGACCAGCAGCCCCACCGGGATCGTGAACACCGCTCCCACGATCAGCGAGACCGAGACGAGCAACCCGACGTCGGTGTTGTTGATGTGCAGCCCGGACTCGAGCTGCCGGGCGATCGCGCCTACGGTCGAGGAGTCAGCGCCATTCAGCGCGAGCACGAACGCGAAGAGCACTATCACCCGGGCGCGGGCCGGGCCTCCGACCCGCTTTACCACCTCGCCGCGGCCGAGCCGACCCAGCCAGCGCACGAACCGCCAGAAGGCGTGTGCCGCGCGAGCCGCTATCCCGCGGTCCCCGCGGTCGGCCCGGTCGGCCCGGTCGCCCGGTCGCCCGGTCCGCCCGGTCGGTCCGGTTGCCCCGGTCGCGCCGCCTCGCGGCCATTGCTGCTCAGCCCTCGCCGGCAGTCTGCTGCTGGGCCTCGTCCTCCTCGCGCCAGCCCCGGACCGTCTTGCGCAACGCGATGTAGCCGCCGATGCCGGGCAGGGTGGGAAGCCAGAAGGAGATCGCGCGATAGGCCAGCACGGCAATCACGGCGCGACCGGCCGGGACGCCGAACGCCGCGAACGCTCCGATCATCCCTCCCTCGACGCCGCCAATCCCGCCCGGGAGTGGCAGCAGACTGCCGAGCGTCCCGAGGAAGTAGCCCATCACCACGACCGCGACCGGCACGTCGGTGCCGAAGGCGTGGAAGGACACACCGAGTACGGCGATGTCGAATGCCCAGTAAGCGACCGCCCCGAGCAAGCCCAGGCGCCGCTCCCGCACCAAGCCGAGTGCGGTGCGAACCCCGGCACCGAGCGTGGCTGGAAGGGTGGCAAGCCGGGCGGCCATCCGTCCGGCCGGGCCGGAGCGCCGCGCCACACTCGCCAGCCGGCGCTCGAAGTCGCCCGGTACCCGCGCCATGGCGGCTCCCAGCGCCAGCGCCGCAGCGCTGACCACCGCCGGCAGCAGCGTCAGCGTTTCCGGGCCCCCGCCGGGGAATGCTCCGGTCCACAGACCGATCCCGCCCACGACCAGCGCGCCGAGGTAGACGGAGTACTGGAGCGCGTAGTTCGCCGCCACCCGGCAGGCGATCACCCGGGACTCCATGCCGGCTCGCCGCAGCGCCCACACCATGAGTGCCACGCCGCCGGCGCCCGCCGCCGCGAACAGCCGGATCGCCGCGATCCCAGCCAGCGGGATCTCGATCGTCACCCGCCAAGTCAGCCGGGGCACGCCACGCGCGAAGACGGTGCGGAACAGGACCGTGTAGCCCGCTATCGACAGGCACTCGAGCGCTCCCCCGACGGCCAGCAGAAGCGGGTCGCCATGCTTGAGCCGCCCCCAGGTCTGATGGAGCCCCGCGATCTTCGGGATCAGGAAGTACAGGCCGACGAGGGCGGCGACGACGAACAGCACGCCAAACACGAGCTTGCGACGAGTGACTGGCCCGATCGGGGTCAGCGACCCTGTATCCGGGGAGCCCGTCCCCTGGGGGTGTCCATCCTCCGAGCCGGCCGGCGCTTCATAGTCGCGGCCGTAGTCGTCCGCCGTTGACGATTCGCCGCGTTCCCGGCTGGGGTGAAGTTCGCCGCGCATTGCCCGCTCTCTGCCCCTGACCTTACCCCTCCGGGTAGCGGTTACTCGCTCGCCGCGTGAGGTCGTCGGCGTCATACCCTGTCCGAACATGCTGCAAATCCACGTGCGCGAGATCCCCTTGGCCGAGACCCGGGCTCTGCGCCGCGAGGTCCTTCGCCCCCACTCCTCACTCGAGGATCTCGCTTCGCACGAGCCCTCCGGTTCGATCGCGTTCGGCGCGTTCGACGGGGATGAGCTCCTCGCCGTCGGACTGGTCGGACCCGACGGCGAGGCGCCGGGCGACTGGCGCGTGCGTGGAATGGCGACCAGGCCCCACGCTCGCGGACGCGGTGCCGGCACCGGGGTCCTCAAAGCGCTCGTACGGCACGCCGTCGCTCATGGCGCTACGCGCGTGTGGTGCAACGCCCGCACGCGGGCGCGCACGCTGTACGAACGGGTCGGGTTCGTCGTCGCCTCGGATGAGTTCGAGCCGCCGGACATCGGCCCGCACTACCGCATGGAGCTGCCGGTCGCAGCCGCGAGATAACCTTCCGCGCCGTGCCGAGGACGGTCCGAGTGGAGCGCGTGCCAACCCCTGATGGGGAGTTCGACGGGCACGTGGTGCTCCCCGAGTCGGGGTCGGGCCCCGGCATGATCGTGCTCCAGGAGATCTTCGGGGTCGGCGGCTACATCAAGGAGGCGACCGACCGGCTGGCGGGACTGGGCTACGTGGCGATGGCGCCAGATCTCTACTGGCGGGTCGCGCCAGGCATCGCGCTCGACCACGACGAGGCCGGGATGGGTCGGGCATTCGAGACCGCGGGGCAGCTCGACCACGAGCTCGCGGTCCGCGATTCGATCGATGCCCTGCGGGCGCTGCGCGAGCTACCCGAGGTCACGCGTGGCCGGGCCGGCGCGCTCGGCTTCTGTCTGGGTGGGACGCTCGCGTTCGGAGTCGCGATCAATGGCGATCCGGACGTTGCGGTCTGCTACTACGGCTCGGGCATCGCCGGGATGCTCGACCGAGCCGACCGCATCAGCTGCCCGGTCCTGCTCCACTTCGGCGGCTCCGACCAGTACATCCCGCGCGAGCAGAGCGAAGCGGTGTGCGCGTTCGCCGCCTCCCGGCCGGGCATGGAGTGCCACATCCACGAGGATGCCGGGCACGCCTTCGACAACCACGAGGCGCCGATGTTCCACCAGCCCGAGCCGGCCGCCCGGGCCTGGGAGATCACGAAGGACTTCCTAGGCCGGACGCTCCCGGTCTGACGCTCCAGGACCCGCGGACCTGCGACGGATGCCGGCGCTCAGCGCCGCAGGAGGGTTAGCGCCTCCTCGTGCACCAGTCCGTTACTCGCGAGCGCGTCGCCGCCCCTCGCGGTCGGGACGCCGGCCAGATCGGTGAACGTGCCGCCCGCCTCCTCGACGATCACCTGTGGCGCGGCCAGATCCCAGAGCGACACCACGGGCTCGCCGCCGACATCCACTGCGCCCTCGGCGATCAGCATGTAGATCCAGAAGTCGCCGTACCCCCGCATGCGCCAGCAGCGCCGCGCCAGCGCGAGCAGCCGGTCAAGCGCTCCCTTCTCCTCCCACCCGTCCAGGTCCGAGATGCAGAGCAGCGCGTCCCCGAGCGCCTGCACGGCGGAGACCCGCAGCCGCCGCGGCTCGTCAGAGAGTTCGTCGCGCGCGAACGCGCCGCCCCCACGGACGGCCCACCAGCGGCGCTGGAGCGCCGGCGCCGACACGACGCCGACGGTCACCTCGTCGCCCTCCTGGAGGGCCAGCAGCGTCGCCCAAGACGGGATCCCGCGAACGTAGTTGGCCGTCCCGTCGATCGGGTCGACGATCCAACGGCGACCGTTCCCGGACGCAGCCTCGGTCGCGCCGTACTCCTCGCCGACGATCGCGTCCCCGGGCCGAACCGAGGCCAGCCGCTCGCGAAAGGTCTGTTCCACCGCCTTGTCCGCCTCGGTCACCGGCGTCAGGTCGGGCTTGGTCTCGATCCCCAGATCCGCGGCACGAAAGCGCTCAAGCGTGATCGCGTCGGCGACGTCGGCGAGCTCGAGGGCCAGCGTGAGATCGTCTTGGGTGCTCGGCACGGACGGTCATCCTACGTGTCCTGGTTGCACTAGGCTGACCGCTCCATGGCTGCGGACGACCTTCAGCGCGAGACGACCGACGTCCTGCGCGAGCTGGTGCGCTTCAACACGGTCAACCCGCCGGGCAACGAACGCCCCGCGATCGAGTTCCTCGCCTCCTACCTTCGCGATGCCGGCCTGAAGACCGAGCTCTTGGCCGACGACCGGGACCGGCCGAATCTCGTGGCCGACCTCACCGCAGCCGGAGCCGACGACGGCCGTGGACCGACGCTCTGCTACCTCGGCCACGTCGACACCGTGCTCGCGGACCCCTCCGATTGGGCGCACGACCCGTGGTCGGGTGACGTCATCGACGGCTTCCTGTGGGGGCGCGGCTCGCTCGACATGAAATCCCAGGTGGCCGCCGAGGCCGTGGCGGCAGCGAACCTCGCCCGAGGGGGTTGGCGGCCGCGCAGCGGAACCCTGAAGCTCGTGTTCGTCTCCGACGAGGAGACCGGTGGCGACGTGGGGGCGCACTGGCTGACCGACGCCCACCCCGACCGAGTCCGCTGCGACATGCTGCTCAACGAGGGCGGCGGGGAGGTGTTCGAGTTCGAGGGCAAGCGCCGCTATGGCGTGTGCTGCGCCGAAAAGGGAATCTTCCGCTTCAAGCTCACCGCCCGCGGCGCCGCGGGCCACGCGTCACTCCCCAAGACGGGCGATAACGCGCTGCTCAAGCTCGCGCCCGTGCTCGCCCGGATCGCCGCGGCCGAGCCGACGTTCGAGCTGACCGAAGCGCCGGCGGCGCTCCTGCGCGGGCTTGATGCCGATCCGGACGACCCCGCCGGTGCGCTCGAGCGGATCGCCGCGGTCGAGCCCCACCTCCTCGTTCTGTTCGAGCCGATGCTCGGCGTCACCCTCACGCCGACCATGGCCCACGCCTCAGACAAGATCAACGTGATCCCCGCACGCGCCTACCTGAAGATCGACTGCCGGGTGCCGCCCGGCCTGGGCGAGGACGCCGTCCGCCGGCGGATCGCGGACGTTCTGGGCGACGCCGCGGACCAGCTCGAGATCGAGTTCACCGAGCAGGTCATCGGCAACTCCTCACCCATCCAGAGCCCCTTGATGGACGCGATCGACCGCTGGGTGCGCGCCAACGATCCCGGCGCCGAGACCGTGCCGTTGATCCTGCCCGGCTTCTCTGACTCGCGCTGGTTCCGCGATCAGTTCCCCGAGTGCGTCGCCTACGGCTTCTTCCCCCAGCGCCACCAGACCCTGCTCGAGGCCGCCCCGCTCGTCCACAACGCCGACGAGCGGATCGATGTGCGCGACCTGGGATTCGCGGCCGCCTGCTACAGCGACCTGGCGCGCGAGCTGCTCGACGGCTAGCTGGACCCGCCGGCCGCGTCCTCCCTGGTCCCGCGGCTGACCCGGATCATGACCGGCCCGGTCCGTGCTCATCCGAAATGGGCGACGAAGTTTGCGCCGGATCGCTTAACGTCGGGCCATGTCCACGGGCGACAGCGCGTCGGATCGACCCACGAAGGTCCCGATCACCGCACGACTGTTCCTGCGCGAGTCGCTGACCGCCCGGCGGGCCGCCATGATCATTGCCGGGTTCACGATCGCGATCACGGTGGCCGGCGGGGTGCTCGAGCGATTTCTTGACCACCGGGAGTTCCATACGGTTGGCAAAGGGCTTTGGTTCGCGCTTCAGACGGTCACCACCGTCGGGTACGGCGACGTGACGCCCCGGCTCCGCGAGGGCCGCATCATCGCCGCCGTGATAATGCTTGCGGGGATCGCGTTTCTGGCGGTGATCACCGCGTCAGTGACTGCAACCCTTGTCGAGAGCAGCCGACGCCGTTTCGCGGCAAGTGCCGAGGGGGATGTAGCACAGCGGCTCGTTGAGGTCAACGAGCGGTTGTCGAGAATCGAAACGGCGCTCCAAGATGCCGGATCGGGGGACTCGCCGCATGGCCTCAATTGACCAGACCGAGGCGGCCGAACCGAGGCCGGAGGAGGCCGTTCCCCGCGGGCCGCACTGGATCTCACACGCCGGCGTCGCACAGCGTTCTACCGGCCATGACCATCACCACCTCAGAGCACGTGAGCACCGAAATCGACGACCGCGTCCGTGCGCTGGACTGGGAGCAACTCGGAGCGAAGCTCGACGCCGACGGCTACGCGATCACCCCGGCGCTCCTCGCCTCAAACGAATGTGACGAGCTCGCCGGGCTGTTCGACGCCGGGCGCTTCCGCTCGACGATCGAGATGGCGCGCCACCGCTTCGGCGACGGGCGCTACCGGTACTTCGACCACCCCTTGCCCGACACGATCGCGGCGCTGCGGGGATCGTTCTACCCCCACCTGGCGGCGATCGCCAACTGCTGGAACGAGGTCCTGCGGGGCGAGCGCCCCAACTTCCCGCTCGAACACGAACAGCTGCTGGAGCGCTGTCGCGCGGCCGGTCAGACGCGGCCCACGCCGCTGATCCTGCGCTACGGCGAAGGCGACTGGAACGCCCTGCACCAGGATCTGTACGGCGAGGTCTACTTCCCGTTCCAGATCCTGACCGTGCTCTCGCGCCGCGGGGAGGACTTCGACGGCGGCGAATTCGTCCTGCTCGAACAGCGCCCCCGCGCCCAGAGTCGCGCCCACGTGCTCACTCCCGCCCAGGGCGCGTTCGTGATCTTCCCCACCCGCGAGCGACCGAACCGAGGGAAGGACGGTTATCACCGCATCGGCTTGCGCCACGGCGTCTCGACCGTCACCCGCGGCGAGCGCACCGCGCTGGGGATCATCTTCCACGACGCGAAGTGAACTGATGGTGAACGGGAAAGGAACGGCCGTGTCCCAGCGTCCCCCACACCATGCCTTCACTACCAACTCGTTCACCAGCCCGGATCGGGCAGATTGCCTTGGGCCTGATCTGGATCGTCGATGGTTTGCTCAAGCTTCAGCCGTACTTCTTCAGTCACTTCGTGAGCGGGGTGATCGATCCAAGCGCGGCCGCACAGCCCGCCGTGATCGGGCATCCGATTACGTGGATCGGCAACCTGATCCGACCGCACCAGGCCGTCTTCGTGGTGCTGGCGGTGCTCGGAGAGCTCCTGATCGGCGTCGGCCTCCTGGTCCGCACCACCGTCAAGCCGGCTCTGCTGTTCTCGTTCGCCTGGGCCCTGAACGTGTGGCTGACCGGTGAGGGACTCGGATTCCTGTTCACCGGGACGACCCCGGACCCGCTGACCGGGATTCTCGGGACCGCGCCGCTGTACATCGTCGCCGGCCTGCTCGTCTGGCCGCGGGGCCCCCGCGGTCGCGACGCCGGGGAAGCCGGCTTCGGCCTGCTCGGGGAACGCGGCGCACGGCTCGCCTGGACGGCGCTCTGGCTCGCCACCGCGGCGCTCTGGCTGTTCCCGGCAAACGCCGGCCGCGACGCCACGAGCTCGGCCTTCACGAGTGCGCCTGCGGGAATGGGGTGGCTATCGAGCCTTCACTCCGACGCAGCCAGCCTGCTGAACGGGTCGGGCATGACGGTCGCCGTCCTCCTTGCCGTCATCTCGGCCGAGGTCGGGCTGTGCGTGCTCTGGCGCCGCGGCACGCGGGTCGCGCTGATCGGCTCGATGGCCGTCTCGCTCGCGTTCTGGTTCCTGGCCGAGGGTCTCGGCGGCCTGTTCACGGGCCAGGCGACCGACATCGGGACCGCCCCGCTGATGATCCTGATCGCCGCGCTGCTGCTGCCGCTCGCCGCCCGGCCCTCAGAGCATCTCAATCAGTCGCTCTTCCCCAGGCGCCAGGAGGTAACAGGCGAGGAACCTGGCCGGCTGCTCGCCTGATGCGCTGTCGGAGCGGGCGATCTCCGATCGCGCTCGGGTTGGGAGATAACTCGCGCGATAGCACGAGCTATCTCCCAAGCGCCACCGTTCACCCCCGACGCGTGTACCCCCGCTGTTGACCGCCACCGATCGGCTGGTAGAGCAGGTAGTTGCCGATCCAGTTGGTGAAGTCAGCGTGGTTGGCATACGCGGGCGCCACCACGGCGTGGAAGCTCGTCGCCGCGGACGTCGATCCGCTCCCGTTGTACTGCGGGATCTCCGGGTACGGATACAGCGGCCGGGACAGCGAGTTGCTCCCCACGGTGTAGCTGATGGCTAGCGGATCCGCCTTGCTGCCGGGCGAAGTGCCGCTTTCGACCCACTCCACCATCGGCAGGATCAGGTCGGGCTGCACCGCGCTCGCGTAGCCGCCACCGCAGTGGTAGACGGTCGGCTCCATGAACAGGCGTGCAAACTGCCGCGTCGACCTCAGGCCGCCGTTCCGTGACACGAGCGTGTCGTAGTAGTCGACGGTCCCGGTCGGCGGGATCGCGTTGTCCGCCCAGCCCTGCCACATGATCAGCTTGCCGCCGTGCGCGCGGAACGCGCTCAGGTTGGTGTCGAGCGCGTCCCAGGTGTCCGCCACCGGGAACATCGAGCGGAATCCCTGGGCGGTGAACTGCCACTGGCTGGGATCAGGACCCAGTTGGCCCGGCTGGAGCAGTTGGTAGCGCAGGTAGGGCTGCGAGAGTCCGGCGTAGTCGAGCGACTCGGTGGTCGGCACGCTCCCGCCGTTAGCGCTCGGCGGCAGTTCGAACACCGACCAGCCGCCCTCCGAGCCGTACTGCACCGAACCCGGGTACAGGCGCTGTCCCTGCGGGTCGGTCGGGCCCTCGTAGTACTCGTCCACGACCTGCACCTGCGCTGGAGTCAGACACGAGTTGGTGTCGGTCCCGGCCGGGCACTCGATGCTGGCCGGATTGAAGTGGCAGTCCTGCGGGTCGGTGATGATCCCGTCCCCGGCCACGCCGTCGTCGCCGCCGCAGGCGTTGATCACCGCCGTTTGCAGCGCGGCGAGCTTGTTGTCGGTCAGGATCGCATTGCCGTTCGCATCGGTGTTGACCTTGTAGAACCAGGTCTGCGCCTCGGCGTTGAGCGGGCCGGCGTAGATCTCCGGCGCGCCGGCGATGATCCCGTTGAAGTCATCGGGATAGCGCTCGGCCATCTCCATCGCCTCGCGCCCCCCGTCCGAGCACCCGTTGAAGTACGAGTAGTTGGGCTGCTGCCCGTAGAAGTAGTTGATGATGTACCTCGCCACCACGTAGAGCGCCTGCTCGGACTCGTAGCCGTACTCGTCGCGCAGCTGCTGATCGTTGAAGGCGAACAACCCCCCGCCGCCCAGGCCGGCCGCGGTGACGTGGCCCTCGTCGTCGGTAGCCATCGCGAAGTCGCCTTGCAGCGTGGCGTCGCAGCTGGGGAACGTCTGCCCCGAGACCGTCCCGCAGTAGCCCCCGCACCCGTTCTGGAGATACCGTCCCTGCCACGTGCTCAAGGGCAGCTGCAGGTCGAAGTGGGTCTGCGGCGCGATCATCCCCTGCACGTTGCAGTAGTCGGGGTTACCTGGCGCGTTCTGGGCCGACGTCACCACCGTGGCTGAGGCGATCGCCGTCGGGTAATGGGGCAGCCCCGCCAGCGAAGCAAGCGTCGCGATCGACGCGCACGTCTCCTTGGCCGGGATCGTCGGGCTCGTCGGCGCGAGCTTGGCCGAAGCGGCGACCAGCTGCTGGTTCTGGGCGCCGGCCGCGCCCCCGGCAGAGCCGAGGATCACCACCAGCGCACCGGTAGCAGTGAGCGCGAGCACGCAGAGGGCCCACGCATAACGAGCACGGATTCGCCCGAGCATCTTGTCTCTCCCCTCGTTGACCGGGAGAGATCGTCCACCCGACCGTAAGGCGGCGCAAGCAGTTGTGCACTGACGCGCAAGACCCCGCGCAGCGGTTGGCGAGGACCCGAGCGCAACTAGACTTCCCGCATGGCGACGCAGACCTCGACGCGCCTGGACCCGACGATCTTCCGGTTGCCGGTCGACCGCATCAGGCAGGGCTACTACTCCGACGCTTACTTCGTCTACACGAAGGAGCTGCTCGAGGCCGAGGGACATCACCCGCGCGTGACCATGCAGGTCTTCCAGAAGCAGGAATCCGTGCTCGGCGGGATCGATGAGGCGATCGCGGTCCTCAAGCTGTGCTCCGGACGCGAGGAGGACGGCGTCTGGGTCCCCGCCTGGAACGAGCTCGAGGTCTACGCGCTCAGGGAAGGCGACCAGATCGTCCCGCGCGAGACGGTGATGACGATCGAGGGCGACTACAGCGTGTTCGCCCATCTCGAGACCGTCTACCTTGGCACCCTCGCCCGGCGCTCGCTGGTCATGCGAAATGTGCTCGAGGTCGTCGAGGCCGCCCGCGGTAAGCAGATCTTCTACTTTCCAGCGCGTCACGATCACTGGCTCGTCCAGACCGGCGACGGCTGGAGCGCACACGTGGCCGGCGCGATCGGTGTCTCGACCGACGCCCAGGCGTCCTGGTGGGGCGGGCGCGGCATCGGCACCGTCCCCCACGGGCTGATCGCCGCCTACGACGGCGACACCGTCAAGGCGGCCACTGTGTTCGCCGATCGCTACCACGACGAGATGAACATCACGGTGCTGGTCGACTTCGAGAACGACTCGGTCAGGACCACCCTCGAGGTCGCCGAGGCGCTCGGGCCGAAGCTATGGGGAGTGCGGCTGGACACCAGCGAGGACCTGGTCGACCGCGCCCTATTCGACGAGATGGGCGGCTTCAAGCCCACCGGGGTCAACCCTCGCCTGGTCGAGAAGGTGCGCGGCGCGCTCGACGGCGTCGGTTATCCCCACGTCCGGATCGTGGCCAGCGGCGGCTTCACGGCCCAGCGCATCCGCGAGTTCGAGGCCGCGGGCGTCCCCGTCGACGCGTACGGCGTGGGCTCCTCGCTGATCCGGGGCGACAACGACTTCACCGCCGACGTCGTGCTCGTCAACGGCCAGCCGCGCGCCAAGTTCGGGCGGCGATATTCGCCTAACCCTCGTCTAGAGAGGGTTGAGTGACGCCCGCGCCGTGCCGATGATCCCCACTGGCCTATGAGTCATGCGGCAAACGTCATCAAAGCGGGGACGGGCACCACGAAGGTCGTTCATCCGGCCACCCATCACCTCATCATCCCCGTCTTCCACGCCCCCAGCACGTTCCTCGGCTATCCCGACGTGACCTCGTTCCTCCAGGCCTGGCTGCCGATCGTGTTCATGGGCGCGCTGGTCATCGGCGTGTTCGCGCTGATGCGGTTCATGCCGCGCACCCGCCCGGCGCAGATCAAGCCGGACTCCGCCCCGTCGATCGGCTGGGCTGACATCGCCGGCGCCGACGAGGCCAAGGAGGAGCTGCGCGAGGTCGTCGACTACCTGCGCGATCCCGAGCGCTTCCGCGCCATCGGCGCCAAGGTGCCCAAGGGCATCCTGCTGCACGGGCCGCCGGGCACGGGCAAGACCCTGCTGGCCAAGGCCGTCGCTCACGAGTCGGGCGCCAGCTTCTTCAGCCAGTCCGCGGCGTCGTTCGTCGAGATGTTCGTCGGCGTGGGCGCCGCCCGCATCCGCCACCTGTTCAAGGCCGCGCGCAAGAAAGCGCCGGCGATCGTGTTCATCGACGAGCTCGACGCCGTGGGAGGCCACCGCGGCATGGACGTCTCGGGCGAGCGCGATCAGACCCTCAACCAGCTGCTGGTCGAGATGGACGGCTTCACCGCCCGCAAGGACGTAGTCGTGATCGCGGCTTCGAACCTGCTCGAGAAGCTCGATCCGGCGCTTCTGCGCCCCGGCCGCTTCGACCGCCAGATCTTCGTCTCGCCCCCCGACGTCAACGGCCGCGAGAAGATCTTCCACGTCCACTCGCGCAATAAACCACTGGCCGACGGGGTCGATCTGAAACTCCTGGCCCGCCAGACCTCGGGTCTCACCGGCGCCGACCTCGCCAACATCTGCAACGAGGCGGCGATCTTCGCCGCCCGCCGGGGCGCCGACCGGGTCGGCATGAAGGACTTTGACTCGGCGCTCGAGCGGGTGGTCGCCGGCATGCAGTCGCTGCGCACCCTGACCGAGCACGAGAAGCGCGTCGTCGCCTACCACGAGGGGGGGCACGCCCTGTGCGGTGAGCTTCTGACGAGCGTCGATCGCGTGCACCGCATCTCGATCGTCCCGCGCGGCAAGGCGCTCGGCTACACGCTCAACCTGCCGGAGGAGGACCGCTACCTGAAGACGCGCGAGGAGCTGATCGACTTCATGACCATGCTGCTGGGCGGCCGGGCGGCCGAGCAGCTGGTGTTCGGCTCGATCACCACCGGCGCCTCCGACGACCTCAAGCGCGTGGCCGAGATCGCCCACGCAATGGTGTTCGAGTACGCGATGGGGACCGGCTCGAGCTCGCTGCGCGCGATCGACCAGGGCGCCGCCGAGGCGACCCGCCGGGTGCGCGACGCCGAGGTGCGCGAGCTCGCCGATGAGGCCTTCCGGGCCGCCACCTCCATCATCGACTCCCACCGCGCCGAGCTCGACAAGCTCGCCACGACGCTGCTGAGCAACGAGGTGCTCGAGCGCAAGGACATCGACCGGATCATGGGCGACGTCCCGCGCGCCGCCCCGTCGCGCATCGGCGAGCTGTCGGTGGCGGCCGCCACCGCGCTGAACCCGGCCAGCCCGCACCGCCCCGTCGGGAAATAACTAAGCTGCCCCGGGTGCAGCTGTCGGCTCTCGACCACGTCGGCGTCGCCGTCGAGGACATCGAGGCCGCGCTCGCGGTCTACCGCGACGCGCTGGGGATGCCCCTGGTGCACCGCGAGACCGTCTCCGAGCAAGGGGTCGACGCCGCCCTACTCGACGTGGGCGACTCCCACATCGAGTTGCTCCAGCCGCTCGGTCCCGAGACCACCGTGGGCAAGTTCCTGGCCCGCAAAGGACCCGGCTTGCATCACGTCGCCTACCGCGTCGCCTCGGTACAGGACACCCTCGACGCCCTCACCGCGGCCGGCGTACGCCTGATCGACGAACGGCCGCGCACCGGGATCCGCGGCTCCCAGGTAGCCTTCATCCACCCCTCCTCAACGGGCGGGGTACTCACCGAAATCGTTCAACCCTGAGATGGCAGACGACAAACCCCAGAAGATCAGCATCGGATTCGACGGCGGCCAGGTCCTGAGCGCGCGCGTCCAGCCGGACGACCTCGCCAACCTCCGCAAGGCGCTCGGATCGATGGGCTGGCACGAGCTCACCGCCGAGGACGGCACCGTGGCGCTCGACCTGAGCCGCGTCCTGTACGTCCTCGTCGATCACGAGGACCACCGGGTCGGGTTCGGCCAGCGGTAGCGATTAGTTAGGTCCCCGCCCACCCCTCGCTGCGCTCGGCGTCCGCCGGGTGTGGCGCGGCAGGCCGTATCTGCGAGGGATGGATGCCGAGCGGGGCCGTCGCCGCGACCGCCGTTCCGCCGGGCGTCCGTGCCCGGCGGCCGCGCCACGCGCCGCTCGCGCCCCACCGGGTGCCAACGGGGCAAATTCCAGCATTTCAGGGCGCCCGATCCGCCGGTGCAGGATTCTGCCTCGTCACGAGGCAAGATCCTGCGCTAACGGGCGGGGCGTGTCGCTAATGCTGGAATTTGCCCCCCCGGGTTTGGAGGCGATGCGACCACTGACCGGACGGGCCCGCCAGGCCCCACGGACGCCGCCGCAGGCGGCCCCAAAATGACCGACACCAACGACGAGGAGGGCGCCGTGAGCTTCGAGACGCTGCTTTACGACACGGACGGCGCGGTCGCCACGATCACGCTGAACCGCCCGGACCGGTTGAACACCATCGTGCCGCCGATGCCCGAGGAGTTCGAGTCCGCGATCCAGGCGGCAACGGTCGACCGGAGCGTCAAGGTGATTGTGGTCAGGGGCGCCGGCCGCTCGTTCTGCGCCGGCTACGACTTCGCCGGCGGCTTTCACCACTGGGACGAGATGCTGACCACCGACGGTCGCTGGGATCCGGGCAAGGACTTCGCGCTGGCCGCCTCACCCTATGCCCCCACCCAGCGGTTCATGAGCATGTGGCGCACGCCCAAGCCCGTGATCGCCCAGGTGCACGGCTGGTGCGTGGGTGGCGGCAGCGACCTGGCCCTGTGCGCCGATCTGATCATCGCGGCCGAGGACGCCCAGATCGGCACGCCGTACTCGCGCGTGTGGGGCTGCTATCTGTCGGGCATGTGGGTCTACCGGCTCGGCCTGGCCAAGGCCAAGGAGCACGCCCTGACCGGCAAGCCGCTGTCGGGCCGGGAGGCGGCGGATGTCGAGCTCATCAACAGCGCCGTCCCGTTCGATCACCTCGAGGCCGCGGTGACCGAGCAGGCCCGCCAGCTCGCCGCCATTCCGTCCTCGCAGCTCGCCGCGATGAAGCTGATCGTCAACCACGCCTACGAGAACATGGGCCTCCACGCGACCCAGACCCTCGGCCCGATCCTCGACGGGCTGATGCGCAACACCCCCGAGGGGCTCTCCTTCGTCGAGCAGGCCGCCGGGGCAGGCGTCCGCGCCGCCACCGAGCAGCGCGATGCGCCGTTCGGCGATTACAGCGCGGCCGAACCCGATCGCCGCCCCGACCCCAGCCACGTCGTCACCCCCTGAGCAGGGCGTCGACCTCGGCCGCCGTAGGCAGCGAGGGCTGGGCCCCCGCACGGGAGGCGGCCAGTGCACCCGCGGCGCATGCCCGGGCCAGCGCCGCGCCCCGCTCATAGCCCTCGAGCAGCGACACTACGAGCGCCGCGCAGAAAGCATCGCCGGCCGCGGTGCCGTCGACGGCCGTGACCGGCGGCGGCGCAGCCCGAGCCACCTCCTCGCCCCGCTCGAGCAGCACCGCCCCTTCGGCTCCCAGCGTCAGCGCGACCAGCGAGCCGCCCGGGTCGACTCGCTCGTACTCGTAGCGGTTGACCACGAGCAGGTCGGGCTCTGGCTCCACACCGGCGAAATCGCGAGCCGGCGCGGCGTTCAGGCAGAAGAACCGCGCCTGAGCCCGTGCGGCGCGGACGACCTCGAAGGGGATCTCGAGCTGGGACATCACCGCGTCGGCATCACCGACGTCGACCTCCTCGGGTCTCAGTCGCCGGTTGGCCCCAGGCGCGACCACGATCACGTTCTCGCTGCTCGCGTCGACCAGGATCAACGCCACCCCGGTCTCGCCGTCGTCGCGGATCACCCCGCTCACATCGACCCCGTCACGCTCGAGCGAGCGAAGCGGGAGATCGTCCCGGCCGATCCGCCCCACAAACCTGACCTGGGCGCCCAGTCGGGCCGCCGCCAGCGCCTGGTTGGCGCCCTTGCCACCCGGCACGCGCTCGAACTCCGCGTCGCTGACCGTCTCGCCCGGTCGCGGCAGCCGCTTGACGCGGGCCACGTGATCGACGTTGGCCGAGCCCACCACCGTGATTCGGGGAGCTTGCGAGTTCACTCAGGGACACTTACCACGGTGAGCGTTTCCGCACAGCCTCCCTACGGTGGCGCCGGCGATTCCACGGCCGGTGGCGCGTCGCTGGCCGACCGCTTCCGCCGGCACGCCCAGATGCTGGTCCGCTCGGACCGCTCGCCCCTCTACATCCGGCTGATGCGCGCCGCGGCGGAGGACATCGACGCGGGCGGGGAGGTGGCTCGCCTGTTCGAGGGCATCCACGCCCCGCCCGGGGCGGTGCCGCAGCTGCGGTTCGTCGCCGCGCTGCACTACCTGGCCCTCTCCGGGCAGGCGCCGGCGCTGGCCGCCTTCTACCCGAGCGCGGGCGGTGAGCGGCCCCCGGATGACGTGTGGCCGACCGTCCTGGTCACCGTCGACGAGCACTTCGAGCAGATGCGGACACGCCTGCGGCGCACGGTCCAGACCAACGAGCCGGGGCGCTCGGCGGTGCTGTTCGCCGGGCTCCTGTGGCTGGCCGACCGTCACCGCCGGCCGATCCGCCTGTTCGAGGTGGGGGCGAGCGCGGGCCTGAACCTGATCGCCGACCGTTACTCCTACGCCGTCGACGGCCGCGAGCTCGGTAATCCTGACTCGCCCCTGCGCTTCGTCGACCCGTGGATGCCCGCGCCCCCGATCGACCTCGCCGGCGCCGCGGCGCGCCTTGAGATCGTGGCTCGAGCCGGGTGCGACGTGGCGCCGCTCGACCCGCGCCTCCCCGACGATCAGCTCACGCTGCTCTCCTACATCTGGCCCGACGAGCTCCACCGGATCGAACGCCTGCGCGCCGCGCTCGCGGTAGCTGCCCTCGATCCGATCCCCGTGGTCGCGCGGCCGGGCTCGGAGTGGCTGCCCGAGGTGCTCCCCGGCGGCGGCGACGGCGAGCTCGTCGTGGTGTGGCACTCGGTCATGCGCCAGTACGTCGAGGCCGACGAGTGGGCGGCGATCGAGCGCGCGCTGGGCGAGCACCCCGAAGCGGTGCGCCTCAGCATGGAGCCCACCTTCGATCGGCAACTGCGGATGCAGTTGACCGTCCACGACCCCGCCGGTGCTCCCGAGATCAGGCTGGCGACGTGCGACGACCACGGACTGCCGATCCGCTGGGAGGCGGCCCGGTAGGCGCCTGCGTACCCTCCTGGACGTGGCGATCCAGGACATCGACGGGGCCACGCTCCTATTCGCGCGCACGCACGGCCACCAGCCCGGGGTCGAGCGCGCGGTGGCGGCGTACTCTCGCAGCGGCGAGCACGCTGCGTGCTGGCTCGGCCTGGGCCTGGCCGGCGCGGCGCTCTCCGGCTCGCCGGAGCATCGTCGGGCATGGCTGCGCGGCGTGGGCGCGGTCGCCGGCTCCTACGGGATCAACCAGGTGATCAAGTTCGCCGTCCGCCGGCCCCGTCCGGAGCTCGCCGGCTTGCCGCCGCTGAGCCCCGTCGTCACGCGCCTGTCCTTCCCGAGCGCGCACGCGACGACCGCGTTCGCGGCCGCGCGGGCCTACGCGGGCCTCGCGCCGGTCTGGGCGCTCTACGCCGCCGCGGTGGCGTTCGCCGTCTCCAGGCCCTATCTGGGCGTGCATTACCCGTCCGACGTCCTCGCCGGGACACTGCTCGGCACCGCCGTCGCCGAGCTGTGGCCGATGCTGCACGGCCCACCGGAGGCGGGCGCGTGAAGGTCGGGATTGTTGGGATGCCGAACGCCGGCAAGTCCTCGCTGTTCAGCGCGCTGACCGGCGTCGCCGCCGAGGCCGCCAACTACCCGTTCACGACGATCGAGCCCAACGTCGCCGTCGTCCCCGTGACCGACTCGCGGCTCGACGCGGTGGCGAGCACGGTGAAGGCGTCCAAGATCGTGCCCGACACGATCGCCTTCCACGACATCGCCGGCCTGGTCGCCGGCGCTCATCGCGGCGAGGGGCTGGGCAACCAGTTCCTGGCCAACATCCGCGAGACCGACGCGATCGTCCACGTGGTCCGCGTCCACGAGGACCCAAACGTGGTCCATCCCGAAGGGCGGGTAGATCCGCTGGCCGACATCGACACGATCGAGACCGAGCTGATCTACGCCGACCTCGAGCAGGCGGAGCGCCGGCTCGATCGGGTGGCGCGGACGGCCAAGAGCGGCGACCGGCATGCCATCGCGGAAGCCGACTGGCTGCGCCGTTTGATCGAGGCGCTCCAGGCCGGGCGGGCGGCGCGGACCGTTCCGCCGCCGCCCGACGCCCCCGACGCCGTCCAGCTGCTCCAGCCGCTGACCGCCAAGCCGGTGCTGTTCGTGGCCAACGTCGACGAGGGCTCGCACGAGGTGCCGCCGGCCATCCTCGAGCACGCCCAAGCTCAGGGCGCCGAGGCGGTGGCCGTGTCGGCGCGGCTCGAAGCCGAGCTGGCCGAGCTTGATCCCGAGGACGCGGCAGCGATGCGCGCCGATCTCGGCCTGACCACGTCCGGCCTCGAGCGGGTGATTCGCGGCGCGTTCGCCCTGCTCGACCTGATCGCCTTCTTTACTGCCGGCGAGGACAAGCCGGCCCAGTCCTGGCACCTGCGCCGGGGCCTATCGGTGTGGCACGCCGCGGGCCTGATCCATTCCGACATCCAGCGCGGCTTCGTTCGGGCCGAGGTGGTCGGCTGGGAGGAGCTGGTGAGCGCCGGCGGGTACGCCGGCGCCCGCGAACGGGGCACCCTACGCCTGGAGGGCCGCGACTACCTGATGGCCGACGGTGACGTGATCACCGTCAAGTTCACGCCGTAGCTACGTCGCGCGTAAGCGATTGCGATTAGGCGGCGAGCCGGAGCCCTGCCGGGGTGTGCATGAGGCCCGTGTGGATGAAGATCGCGTTGATGAGGCTGGCGCGGATCAGGAGCTGTGAGTCGCTGTCGAGGTCGATGATGGCGATGGCCGCTTGGCGGGAAGTGAGCTTTCCACTGTCGCGGAGGTTGACCACGGCCCGAGCGAGTTGGGCACGCTGCCGGGGCGTGTCGATCGTCGTAAGCACGGCCGGCATAACGTCTTCAGCGGTGTCCAAATCGTCGTCCCTGGCGGCTTTGAGGAGTTGTTCGAGCTCGGGCGTTTGTAGTGCAGGCAACGACACGACGAGCGAGAGGTCGATCCCGGGTAGCTCGTCGAGCTCCTCCCAGAGGCGCTTGAGAGTGTCAGTCGATAGATCGCGCAGCTGAGCAGCCGCTACTCCGGCCTGCTGAGCGATGAACGCGCGATCGAGTTGCTCTTCGGACGGCCCGCGCTGCTGCCCGCAGCAGCGTTTGACTTTGCGGCCGGAGCCGCACGGGCAAGCCTGGTTGCGTCCGGGCGCGGTCACTCTCGCCTCCTCGGTAGGTTTGAGCGGGAGGGTCTCACCTGCCCCGGTCAGAACGGCCCTTCCGTCGGCACTTTGACGTGACCCTCTTTGTCCGCGATCACGTTTCCGCGGAAACGTGACGGTGAAACAACCTCACGCCGACGACAATCGGCCTGGTTACCGTATCGTTGGCCCGACGATGGCGGGCGCGTCGGATTCAGAGGCTCGCGAGTTTGCGGGTGCGTTCCTCTCGTTCCTGGAATGGGTGCACTCGCATGACCCCCGGGGTGAACGAAACGAAGTAGTCGCCCTGGTCGGGACCTACCTCGGCGAGGAAGCGCAGGGTCGATCGGTGGTGACGCGTGCCCTTCCGCCGTTCGAGCACGTGAATCTCCAGACCGCGCTCGACGCGTGGTCGCGAGAGCCCGGGCGTCAGGTGGCCGTCCACGGCTTCTCGATCCCGCCGCACCACCCGACGGTGACCTTGCAGCAGATCCTGACCGGTGAGGGCATGCCGTGGCTGCGCCTGTCCGCGCCGGCCCTGGCCGATCTGCCGAACGGACCGGGCTCCACCCTCGCCTGCCTGGAGCTTGCCCTGCTCCTCGTCGAAGACGAGGACAGCCGCTACGTGATCATGGTCCGGGTTGGGTCCGACCACGGCCCTCCGTCGCTCGACATCGAGATCGCGGGGCTGTCGGTCGACGCGGCGCAGGCGGTGCACGCTCGCCTGGCCGAGCTTCGCCACCAACTGAACGTGTACCGGGGGCACGTGATCGACGTCACGATGACTCAGATGGGCGGCGTTGTCTTGGAGTTCGGCGAGGTTCCTCGACTCGCGCGCGACGAAGTGGTGCTCCCCGAGGCGGTGATCGGGCGGGTGGAGCGGCACGCCCTCGGGATCGCCGCCCATCGCGAAGCACTGCTGGGCGCCGGCCAGCACCTCAAGCGCGGGCTGCTGCTGTACGGGCCGCCGGGCACCGGCAAGACCCATACCACCAGGTACCTGGTCGGGCAGATGGCGGGCTACACGCGCTTCGTCTTGACCGGACGCTCGCTACACGCGATCGGATCGGTCGCCGAGCTCGCGCGGGACCTCCAGCCGGCGGTGCTCGTGCTCGAGGACGTCGACCTCGTCGCTGAGCACCGGGGCTTCGGGCCGGGATCCAGCCCGGTCCTGTTCGACCTGCTCGACGCGATGGATGGCGCCGCGGGCGACGCCGATCTGCTGTTCGTGCTCACCACGAACCGGGCGGATCTGCTCGAGCCGGCGCTGGCCGCCCGCCCGGGTCGCGTCGACGTGGCGATCGAGATCGACCTGCCCGACGAGGAGGGCCGGGCGCGCCTGCTCGCGCTCTACAGCCGCTCGATCCCTCTGCGTCTGTCGGAGCCCGAGACCCGCGCGGTCATCGAGCGAATGGAGGGGGTGACCGCGTCTTTCGTGAAGGAGTTCCTGCGCCGGGCCATGCTCGAGTCGCTCCAGGAGAGTCAGTCCGATCCGGTCGTCACCGCCGCCCACGCCGGCCGGGCGCTGGACGACCTGCTCGATGCCGGGCAGAAGCTCACCCGCAGTCTGCTCGGCGTCGGCACCGATCCCGAGACGCTCGCGGCCGGCGGCGGCGCCGGCATGCTCCCGCCTCATCCCCGGCCCGGCAGGATGTACTCCTCCGTGACCACCATCCGCTAGACCTGCCCTGGGGTTCGCAGCGGCTTAGAGATCCGCCACGCTGTCGGCGTTCTCAAGCCGCTCGGACAGCCGGTTGAGCCCGAGCTCGCGCGCCGCGCTCGCCCCGCTCGCCAGGTCCGTCACCTGGTCCGGCGGCCGCTCGACCGGCGCCGGCTGCAGCGTGGCGATGTCCCGATAGGCGCGCAGCTCGTCGGCCGAGTCTTTGAGCGCGGCCGCCACCTTCGGGCGCTCGGCGTCGGCGCCGGCGATCGCGCCCTCGAGCGAGCCGTACTTCTCGAGCAGCGTCGCCGCGGTCTTCGGCCCGATCCCCGAGGCGCCCGGCAGACCGTCGGACGGGTCGCCGCGCAACGCGATGAAGTCGGGGACGAGCTCCGGCCCCACCCCATAGCGCGCCTTCACCGCCGCCGGGTCCATCACCTCAAAGCCGCTGATCCCTGACTTGAGCAGCAGGACCGAGACCCGGTCGTCGACGCACTGGAACATGTCCCGATCGCCGGTCACGATCAGCGTCTGCCCGCCGGCCTGCTCCTCCACCGTCGCGAACGCGCCGAGCAGGTCGTCGGCCTCCAGATCGGGCGAGGACTCGATCTGCCAGCCGAAGGCAGAGAACAGCTCCGGAGCGCGCTCGAACTGCCACGCCAGCGCGTCGGGCACGGCCGGCCGGTCCGCGTGGTAGGCCGGAAACAGCTCGGTCCGGTACGCGGCCGCCTCGGCGCCGAAGCACAGCACGATGGCCCGCGGTCCGCGGTCGGCGGCGATCCGCAACAGCAGGTTGACCGCCCCCAGCAGCGCGTTGACCGGCCGGTCCTCCGGCCCGTGGATCGAATCGGGCAGCGCGTAGAACGAGCGGTAGAGCACGAACGGAGCGTCGACGACGAGCAGCGGACCGGGCATGAGGTCCCTCAGCCTAATCGCTCCATCCCGATCGGCTCAGCCCACGCACGAACCCGCGAACTCGGGCCGGGTGTCAGCGCACGTTGACGGAGGGCCCGTCGAGGCCCTGGTACACGGTCCGGTACACGCCGGGCCCCGACACGGTCAGGGCAAACCGGCCGCCCTTAGCGAGCCGGATCGTCGCGCTCTTCTCCCAACGGTGGCCGGTACGAACCTCGATCGTCGCGTGATCGCCCTTCGCGGCGGGCCGCACGAAGCCAGCGAACACCGGGACCGTGTCGCCCGCGATCGCGAACTCGTGCTGGAGCTGCGAGATGACCTTCAGGTCGCTGGCGTCGTGCCCGACGTCGAGAGGCGCCGGTGCGCTGCCGGCGGCGCTCGAAATCGTGGTGAAGCTCGCCCAGGTGCTGAGCAGCCCGAAGGCGCTCTCGAGCTGGGCGCCGGTGACCGTGGTGCTGCCTCCCGTCCCCGTCACCTTCGCCTTCATGATGCGGGGCGAGGCACCCGTCTCGGTTACCTTGATAGACAGCAGCTTGCCCTTGACCAGCCCGCCAAGATCCTTGGTGGCGGTCGACAGGCTCATCTGGCGCGTCCAGCGGTGGTACGGGTCGCCGCCGGCGCCGTCGTACGGATCGGGCACGCCGACCAGCCACGGTTCGGCCGTCGCGCCGGGCCAGGCGTCCTGAATGTTCTCGGTGTACCCACCGGAGCTGGCGAAGAAGTAGGTGACGGCCGGCGCGCCGTTGTAGGTGACGATCTGGCCGGCGGTGGCGGCGACGGCGGCGACGGTCGAGGGCGTCTCGGCCGCCACCCCGCGATACATCTGCGACCGGGTATCGGGATAGAGGTTGAAGAAGCCGCCGTCCACGTCGGTGGTGATCGCGTACGTGCGCGCCGCGACGGCCTGGGTCTCGAGCGCCTGGGGCGCCCAGCTCGCGGGCATCTCGGCCCCGATCACGCCCTGGACGTAATCGTCGAGGCCGACCACGTTGACCGTGTACATGCCGCCCGATCCGTTCGGACGGAACTCAAAAGACCCGCGGTAGGCGCCCAGGCCCGCCAGACTCAAAGGCTCAGAGCCGGTCGCGGTCACCGGGGCGCTGAACTTGCCCACCTGCTTGTGCGTGGTCTGGTTGACCACCGACAGCTGCCCGTTGGCGAGCGGGGTCACGTCGTACGTCAAGCTCGGGTTGAGCGGCTTGTTGCCGATCTCGGTGGCCCCGGCGAACGCCGCCGGGCCGCTCGAGAGCAGCACCCGCACCGGCTGGTTGGGGTTGGTCGTCCCGATCTGGGTGCCCGTGTAGTAGTGGGCGAGGATCTGCTGGTAGGTCCAGCCGTGGAGCGCATAGCCGTAGGCCCCGTACTGGCTCATGCCGATTCCGTGGCCGAAGCCCCCACCCTGGATGTACAGGGTGCTGGCCGCCGAGGCCTGCTTCGCAGCGGGCTTGCTGGCACGAGCGGCGTGGGCGGACCGGGGGGAATGGGGGGCATGCCGGCCGGGCGCGGCGAGCGCCGGCCCTGCCAGGACCAGCGCAGCCACCATCGTCGTACCCGCTGCCGCCGCGCGCATCCACTGCCCAAGACACCTGCCGGCGGGCGGGGTTGCGATTTGCCGATGTGAGGATCCGGTTATATAGGGGGACGAGATGGGCGAACGCAAGGCTTCAGAAGTGTTTGTCGAGTGCCTGGAGGCGGAGGGGGTCTCCTACGTGTTCGGGATCCCAGGCGAGGAAACCCTCGACCTGAACGAGTCCCTGGCCGACTCATCGATTCAGTTCGTCCCCGTCCGCCACGAGCAGGGCGGGGCGTACATGGCCGATGCCTACGGCCGTCTGACCGGCAGAGCCGGTGTTTGCCTGGGGACCCTCGGCCCAGGCGCGACGAACCTGGTTACCGCGGTGGCCGACGCGTTCCTGGATCGCGCTCCGCTTCTCGCCCTCACGGGGCAGTCAGACATCGAGCGCATGCACAAGGAGTCCCACCAGTACATAGACCTAATCGGCATCCTGCGCCCGATCGTTAAATGGAACGCTCGCGTGTCATCCCCCGAGATCATCCCGGAGGTGGTGCGCAAGGCGTTCGCGGTCGCCGAGTCCGAGAAGCCGGGCCCGACCCACCTCGAGCTGCCCGAGGACGTGATGGGGCGACCGCTCGACGCCAGCCCGCTCCCCCGCCATGCGCCGGTCCAGCCCGAGCCGGGCAGCCGCGAGCTCCAGCGCGCCGCCGACCTGATCGACGCCGCCGAGAACCCGCTGGTGCTGGCCGGCAACGGCGCCATCCGCGGTCACGCCAGCCGCGCGCTGCGCTCGTTCGTGCACAACACCGGGATCCCGGTCGCCGAGTCGTTCATGGCCAAGGGGCTGATCGACTATGAGGATCCCAAGGCGCTCGGCACGGTCGGGCTCCAGGCGCGTGACTATGAGATGGCCGGCTTCGACGACGCCGATCTGGTGATCGCCGTCGGCTACGACCTGGTCGAGCACTCGCCCAAGAACTGGAACCCAAATCGCGACAAGCAGATCGTCGTGATCGATAGCGTCGCCGCCGAGGTCGACCAGTACTTCACCCCGGACGTCGAGCTGATCGGCGACGTCGCGCACGTACTGGCGCGGCTGGCCGCGGCCTGCACCCGCAACCAGACCACGGCCGGCACGAGCCGGCTCCACGAGGTGGTGATGGGGGCGCTGAACGACGCCCGCGATGACGACCACTTCCCGATCCGCCCGCCTCGCGCGCTGTGGGACCTCCGTCGGGCGCTCGGCCCCAAAGACATCCTCGTCTCCGACGTCGGCCTGCACAAGCTCTGGATCGCGCGGATGTTCCCCGCCCACGAGCCCGGCACTGTCCTGATCGCCAACGGCCTGGCCGGGATGGGCTTCGCCCTGCCCTCGGCGATCGGCGCCAAGCTCGTGCACCCAGACTGCAATGTCGTCTCGGTCAGCGGGGACGGCGGCTTTCTCATGAACGCCCAGGAGCTCGAGACCGCGGCTCGCCTGAAGACCGCCGTCGTCAACGTGATCTGGGAGAACGCCCAGTTCGGCTCGATCCTGTGGAAGCAGGACAAGAAGTTCGGGCGCCACTTCGGCGTCGATTTCGGCAACCCGGACTTCGTCAAGCTGGCCGAGTCGTTCGGAATCCCGGCGTGGAGGTGCTCGAGCGCCGACGACTTCCCGCGGCTGCTGGGGGACGCCCTGGCCAAGGACGTCCCCTCCGTCATCGTCGTGCCGATCGACTACTCGATCGACGTGGCGATCTCCGAGACGCTCGGCGCCGAGACCGTCGCCACCTGACGTCCGACGGCCGGTAGCCCAAGGCTCGCCACGGCGCCGAGCAACGACAGCGCCGCCGCGACGGCGACCGCCGCCGTGAACCCGTCGCTGAAGGTCTGTGCCGAGGCATAGCTGCCCGCGCCCGTGAACACCGCCACGAGCGTCGCGATCCCGAACACGCCGCCGAGTTGACGCAACATGTTGAACGTTCCGGAGGCCTTACCGATGCTCTCCGGCGCCACCGAGCTCACGACCGCGTTCTGGAGTGCCGGCATCGCCATCGACACACCACACCCGGCGATCACGAGCGGCGCGACCAGCCGCCAGTAGTCGACGTGGGGTCCCGCGATCAGCGCGATCCACCCCATGCCGGCGGCCTGCAGCAGCAGCCCGGCGACCGCGAACGGGCGCTCCCCCACGCGCCGGATTCGGGCGCCGACGAGCGGCGCGACGATGAACAGCGTCGCCGTCCACGGCAGCAGCCGAATCCCGGCGTCGAGCGGGCCATCGTGCTGGGCGATCTGGAGGAACTGCGCCATGAAGAACACGGCGCCGTAGAGCGCCGTGCACATGAAGAAGATCCCGGCGTTGCCCGACGAGAACGGGCGGGAGGCGAATAGCCGCATCGGCAGCATCGGCTCCGCGGTGCGCCGCTCCCAGATCACGAACGCCACCGTCAGCACGACTCCTACGGCGAGCGTCGCGATCACTTCGGCGCTGCCCCAACCGGCCGAGTTGCCGCGCACCAGCCCCCACACGAGCCCCAGCGCGGCGCCCGTGACCAGCGCCAGGCCGGCGACGTCCGGACTCTGGGATCGGCGCGGGCCATAGCTCTCGTCGACCCGGCGGAACACCAACGGGATCGTCAACAGACCGATCGGGACGTTGAGCCAGAAGATCCACTGCCACGCGATCCCCTGCGTGATCGCACCGCCGATGACCGGGCCGCCGAGTACGGCAAGTCCCGTGACGCCGCTGAAGATGCCGAGCGCCCGCGCTCGGTGCTCGGGCGCGTACGCCGCGCTCAGCAGCGTCATCCCGAGCGGCATGACAAGCGCCGCCCCGGTTCCCTGGACCGCGCGGGCGGCGATCAGCAGGCCGACGTTCGGCGCGAGCGCGCACGCGGCCGACGCCGCCGAGAAGATCGCCAGCCCGGCGGTGAACATCCGCCGGCGCCCGAACCGGTCCCCGAGCGCGGCGCCCGTCATGAGCAGGACCGCGAAGGTCAGCGTGTACGCGTTCACGGTCCACTCGAGTTCCTGGATCGACGCCCCGAGGTGCACCCGGATCGTCGGGAGCGCGGTCGTCACTACGAGCGCGTCGAGCGCCACCATCAGCGACGCGATCGACGCGACTGTCAGTACCCAACCGGGTCTTTTTCGCATGTTGTCCTCCTACGGGTCGATTCCGGTCTCGCAGGTTCAGACCCGGCTCTCGGCGGAAATCCACCGATGAATTTGGCCCGCCGGCGGTGTCCTCTCAACTGATGCCCCGTGTCACGATTCGACCATGACCACGAGCGAGCTGACCCGGGCCCGCGCCGGCGACGAGCAGGCCTTCCGCGAGTTGACCGAGCCTCACCGGCGCGAGCTCCAGCTCCACTGCTACCGGATCCTCGGCTCGCTGCAGGACGCCGAGGACGCGCTTCAGGAGACGCTGTTGGCGGCCTGGCGCGGTCTTGACGGGTTCGAGGAGCGATCCTCTTTGCGCTCCTGGCTCTACACGATCGCGACCAACCGCTGCCTCAACGCGCTCCGCGACGGCGCGCGCCGCCCGCAGGAGCGGCGAGCGCTGACGTTCGAACCGCCGGCGCCCACCCGGCACAACGAGTTGCTGTGGCTCGAGCCCTACCCGGACGCACTGCTCGAGGGCGTGGCCGACGCCGCCCCCGGCCCGGACGCCCGCTACGAGGCGCACGAGACGGTGGCGCTCGCATTCGTGACCGCGCTCCAGCGCCTACCGCCCCGCCAGCGGGCGGCGCTCGTCCTCCGCGACGTCCTCGGCTACCGGGCCGCCGAGGTCGCATCGATGCTCGGTACGACCGAGGTGTCGGTCAACAGCGCGCTCCAGCGCGCTCGGGCCACTCTCGACGCAGCGGCGCCGGTGAGCCGGGATCGCGCGCCCCTACCTCAGTCGCCGCTCGAGCGCGAGCTCGTCGCGCGTTTCGCGGACGCGTTCGTCGAGGGCAGCGTCGAGCAGATGGTCGCGCTGCTGACCGACGACGCGTGGGTGACGATGCCGCCCGAGCCGTTCGAGTACCAGGGCACTGTCGCGATCAGCGAGTTCTTCGTGGGCGCCTTCCGGGCACGGGGCGGGCGCAACGACCGGCTTGTCCCCACGCGGGCCAACGGGCAGCCGGCGTTCGGGCATTACATCGGCGACGTGCAGGCGCCGGTCGTCCGCGGCGTCGGCGTGATCGTGCTGACGCTCGAGGGCGACCGGATCTCATGCCTCACCCGGTTCGGCGGCAGCGGCCACCTGGCGCGCTTCGGCCTCCCGCGCACGCTGCCTCTGTGACCCGCTGGAGCTACAGGTTGCCCTGCGCCATCTTGCGCAGGTCCATGGCCTTGTCGTAGGTCTCCTCGTCGACGCCCAGCTCGAGCGCGACCTCGCGCAGCGGACGCCCCGACTCCGAGGCCAGCTTGACGATCTCGGCCCCCTTGTCGTAGCCGATGTAGGGGTTGAGCGCGGTGGCGGCGGACAGCGTCATCTCGGCCGACCGGCGCAGCCCATCCTCGTTGGCCCGGATGCCGTCGACGCACTTCTCGGCGAAGATCCGGCAGGCGTTCGTGAGCAGCTTGATCGACTCGAGCAGGTTGCGGGCCATCAGCGGGACGCGCACGTTGAGCTCGAAGTTGCCCTGGGTGCCGGCGATCGTGATCGCGCCGTCGTTGCCGATCACCTGGGCGGACACCTGGAGGACGACCTCGGGGATCACCGGATTGACCTTGCCGGGCATGATCGAGGAGCCCTTCTGGAGCTCGGGCAGGAAGATCTCGCCGATCCCCGCGCGCGGACCGGAGCCGAGCCAGGCGAGATCGTTGGCGATCTTGGTCAGCGAGACCGCGAGCACCTTCAACGCTCCCGACAGCTCGACGAGGGCGTCGCGGTTGCCCTGCGCCTCGAACGGATCCTCGGGCGCGCGGATCTGGAGGCCCGATGCCTCGGTCAGGCGCGCCCGGACCCGGGCGGCAAATTCCTTGTGGGTGTTCATGCCGGTGCCGGTCGCCGTTCCGCCGAGCGGGATCTGGGCCACCTGGGGCAGCGCGTTCTCGATTCGGCGACGGCCCAGGCGGATCTGAGCCGCGTAGCCGGCGAACTCGTGTCCGAGCGTGACCGGGACCGCGTCCATCAGGTGCGTGCGCCCCGACTTGACCAGGTCCTTGAACTCCTCGGCCTTACGCGTAAACGAGGCTTCGAGCTCCTCGAGCACCGGGAGCAGGTCGTGGGTGACGGTGTCGAGCGCCGCCAGGTGGACCGCCGAGGGGAACACGTCGTTGGAGGACTGGCCCATGTTGACGTCGTCGTTGCGGTGGACGTCCTCACCGGCCAGAGCGGCGATCACCTCGTTGGCGTTCATGTTTGACGAGGTCCCCGAGCCGGTCTGGAACACGTCGATCGGGAACTGGTTGTCGAACTCGCCCTCGGCCACGCGGTCGGCGGCGGCGGCGATCCGCGACGCCTTCTCCTCGTCGAGCAGGCCGAGCTCTGCATTGACGTGGGCCGCCGCTCCCTTGATCCGACCCAGCCAGCGAACCACGGGCACCGGCACGCGCTCGCCCGAGACCGGGAAGTTTTCAACCGCCTTCGCGGTTTCCCCGCCCCACAGCTGCTCCTGCTCCTGTACGCCCATGTCCATCCTTTCGAAGTCTTCGCCGTTGTTTCCAGGCTACCGCGCGACGGGCGGATGGCTGGCGCCCGCACCCTCAGCGCTCGACCCCGCTCCACAGCACTTCGATTGCGATCTCGACGTCCCGGCCGAAGGCGCGGTCCTCGCTGCCGGCCGGGATAGCCCGGGCGGCCGCCTCGAACAGCGCCTGCACCCCCGCTCCGGACGGCCGGCGCTCCGCAAACGCCAGCGCCCGCATCGCGACGACCAGCTCGGTGGCAACGAGGACCCGCATCGCCCGGAGCAGCTCCGCGGTGCGGACCGCGGCAGTCGCCGCCAGGCTGGCGTGCGACTCGACTCCGAGTGACGCCCACACGCTCTGGACCGCCATCGGCGAGGCCACCGAGCGTGCCTCGGAGGCCGCCGCGTGCGCGGTGTACTCGAGCATCATCACCCCGGAGTCCGGGCCCGGGTCGCCGGCCAGAAACGGGGGCAGGCCGCTCATGCGCGGGTCGAGCAGCGCGCTCACCCGGCCGGCGATCAGCGACGCCGAATGCGCGAACGCGGCCCGGAGCCCGTCGAGCGCGGCGCCGAGCTCGGCGGCGTGGAAGTTGCCGGTGGGGAATGCCCGGCCCTCGTGGATCAGGGCGTTCTCAGGGCGCGAGTTCAGCTCGCGGCCGAGCACCGCGTCGAGGACCTCAAGCGCGTCCTGGGCCACGCCGTCGACCTGCGGGAGCACCCGGAACGGGTAGGGATCCTGGACGAGACGGTCCGGCGCGTGCGGGTCGAACGGCGCACCCGCCAGCAGCTCGCGCATCCGCCGCGCCACGACCGCCTGGCCGGCCGCCCCGCGCGCCTCCTGGACGCGCGGGTCGAGCACTACGGGGTCGGCGTCGAGCGCCTCGAACGAGAGGGCCGCGACTCCAAGCCAGCCCGCCAGCAGTTCGCGCGCATCGACCGCGAGCAGCGCGGCGTGACCCGTCGTCATCGCGTTCGAGCTCATGAAGCCCAGCGCGTCGCGCAGGTCGAGGCGAATCGGATTCTCGGGTGGACGCGCGGCCGTGAGCTGACCGTCAAGCCACACCTCGCCCTCGCCCAGCAGGGCGAGCGCGATATCGGCCAGAGCCGGCAGGTCGCCCGTCCCGAGCGAGCCGAGCTCGCGGGTCAGCGGGGTGATGCCCGCGTTGAGAGCGTCGACGAGCCCATCGAGCAGCCCCGGCGCGGTCCCGGCGCCGCCGAGGCCCAGTTGGTTGGCGCGGGTGACCATGCCGGCGCGTACCAGCTCGGGCGCCAGCGGGCGGCCGGCGCTGACCGCGTGGCTGCGCAGCAGGTTCCACTGGAAACGCTCGCGATCGGCGGGGGCGATCGCGCGATCGCGCAGCGCGCCGACGCCGGTGGTGGCGCCGTACAAAGCCTCTCCGCGCTCCAGCAGCGCCGCGATCGCCTCGCGCGCGGCCTCGTTGCGCGAGCGCGCGGCGGGCGCGAGTGTGACCGGCGCCGCGCGCCGGGCCACCGCGTCAACCGCGGCGGGGGTCAGCGTCGCACCATCGAGGACGATTGAGTCGGTCATTAGCATCGCCTCCCGTGGCTGCTAGTGAGACAACGACCGCCTCGCCCCGCTCGGGACTGCTGACACCGGCGCCGTCCCCGGTGCTCGTGCTCGGCGCGATCGCCTCGGTGCAGTTCGGCTCGGCGATCGCCACGACGTTGTTTCACCGCATCGGGCCCGGGGGCGCCGTGTGGCTCCGTCTCCTGTTCGGCACCTTCATCCTCATCCCGCTGTGGCGCCCGAGACTGGCCGGCCGTACTCGGCGCGAGCTGGTCCTCGCGTGCGTGTTCGGGCTCGTGCTGGCCGCGATGAACTTCAGCTTCTACTCCGCCATCCACCGGATCCCGCTGGGGATCGCGGTCACCCTCGAGTTCGCCGGACCTCTGTGCGTCGCGCTGGCCGGCTCGCGCCGACTGCTCGACCTGGCGTGGGTGGTTCTGGCCCTGGCCGGCATCCTCGCCTTGACGCGAGGCGGCGTCCACCACCTGAACGACGTCGGCGTCGCCCTGGCTCTGCTGGCGGGCGCGTTGTGGGCGTCGTACATCCTGATCAACGCCCGGGTCGGGCGTGCGTTCGAGGGCGGGACGGGACTGACCCTGGCGATATGCGTGGCCAGCTTGGTGATGGCGCCCATCGGCATCGCCCAGGGCGGATCCCATCTGCTCGAGCCGCACGTGCTCCTGCTCGGCGCCGTCGTCGGGCTGCTGTCCTCGGCCATCCCCTACTCCTTCGAGAACGAGGCGCTGCGGCGAATCGACCCGTCGGTATTCGGGGTGCTGATGAGCATCGAGCCGGCGATGGCCGCGCTGGCCGGATTCCTCGTGCTTGGTCAGGGGCTCTCCTCGCGGGCGATCGTCGGAATCGGATTGGTCGTGGCGGCGTCCGTGGGCGCGGCCCGCGAGAGCCGCAAGGCGCCTGTTGCCGTCTAGCGAAAAGATATTTCATTCTACGGTAAAGTTCAGTTCCGATGACGGACGCTGGGACCGGAACCCGGACGGTGGAGCGAGCGCTGGCGCTGCTGGCGTCGGTCGCCGAGCGCGGCGGCACGCTCAGTCAGCTCGCCCGCCAGGCGGAGCTCTCGCCGAGCACTGCCTCGCGCCTGCTGGCGACGCTGGCGGCGGCTGAGATGGTGCGCCGAGACGAGCACGGGCACTACCAGGCCGGGACGCGCCTGCGGCAACTCGCGGCGGCGACGCTGCGCGAGGACCCGCTCTACGAGCTCGCCGGTCCGCACCTGGAGGCGCTGGCCGGCGAAACCGGGGAGACGGCCAATCTCGCGGTTGGCGCGGACGAGGAGCGAGTCGTCTACCTGCGCCAGTTCGCCGGGCCCAAGCTCGTGCAGACCGCCGGCTGGGCCGGGCGGACGATTCCCCGGCGGGGGACCGCCCTGGGGGACGCCATGGGCGGCGCGGTGAACGGTCACGGCTACGTTGCCCGCGCAGGCGCGGTCGAGCCCGATGTGACCTCGATCGCTGCCCCCGTCTTTGGGCCGGCGGGGGAGATCGCCGCCGCGCTCAGCGTGCTCGCGCCGAGCTACCGAGTCTCGCGCCGGCGCATCGAACTTTGCGGCCGGGCGGTGGCGCGGCACGCAGCGGAACTGTCGCGAAGCCTTGGCGCGCCCGGGCAGCGACCTGAGTCTCGAAAGGCGGTGGCGGGATGAGCAGCACCCAGCTTCGGTGCAAGGGCTGGCAGCAGGAGGCGGCGCTGCGCATGCTCGAGAACAACCTGCACCCCGACGTCGCCGAGAAGCCCTCCGAGCTCGTCGTCTACGGCGGCATCGGCAAGGCGGCCCGTAACTGGCCCGCATATCACGCGATCGTGGCCGAGCTCCAGCGCCTGGAGGACACCGAGACGCTGCTCGTGCAGTCGGGCAAGCCCGTGGCCGTGTTCGAGACGCACGAGGCCGCGCCGCGGGTGCTGCTCGCGAACTCGAACCTGGTCCCCGACTGGGCCAACTGGGACGAGTTCCGGAAGCTCGATGCCGCCGGGCTGATCATGTACGGGCAGATGACCGCCGGGTCGTGGATCTACATCGGCTCCCAAGGCATCCTCCAGGGGACGTATGAGACGTTCGCCGCCGCGGCGCGGAAGCGCTTCGACGGGACGCTGGCCGGACGGCTGGTGGTCACCGCCGGACTGGGCGGCATGGGGGGAGCCCAGCCGCTTTCGATCACGATGCTGGGCGGCACCGCGCTATGCGTCGAGGTCGACATCCAGCGCATCGAGCGCCGCATCCAGACCGGATATCTCGACGAGCGGGCCGCGGATCTCGATGACGCGTTGACGCGTCTCGATGCCGCCCGCCGCGAGCGCCGCGCGCTGTCGATTGGCCTCGCCGGCAATGCGGCGGAGGTCCTGCCCGAGCTGGCGCGGCGCGGAGTCGATGTCGACGTGGTCACCGACCAGACGTCGGCCCACGACCCTCTGAACGGCTACATCCCCGCCGGCCTCACCCTCGAACAAGCCGACGTGCTGCGCCGGACCGACCCTGACGACTATCTCAGACGCGTCGGCGAGAGCGCCGTGGCGCACGTGTCCGCGATCCGTGAGCTCGCGGCGAACGGGGCCGAGGCGTTCGACTACGGCAACGCCTTGCGGGGGCTCGCCTTCGAACACGGGGACAAGGACGCCTTCAGCTATCCCGGGTTCGTGCCCGCCTACGTCCGGCCGCTTTTCTGCGAGGGCAAGGGCCCGTTCCGCTGGGTGGCCCTGTCGGGCGACCCGGCCGACATCCACGCCACCGATCGGGCCATCCTCGACCTGTTCGGCGACCAGGAGCACATCGCGCGCTGGATCAAGCTCGCCTCCGAGAGGGTTCATTTCCAGGGCCTGCCGGCACGGATCTGCTGGCTTGGGTACGGCGAGCGGCATCTCGCCGGGCTGCGCTTCAACGAGATGGTGGCCTCCGGAGAGGTGAAGGCCCCGATCGTGATCGGGCGCGACCATCTCGACACCGGCTCGGTCGCGTCTCCCCAGCGCGAGACCGAGGCCATGGCCGACGGGTCGGACGCGATCGCCGACTGGCCGCTCCTGAACGCGATGGTGAACACGGCCTGCGGAGCGAGCTGGGTCTCGATCCACCACGGCGGCGGCGTCGGGATGGGCAAGTCGATCCACGCCGGTCAGGTGTGCGTCGCCGACGGCACCGAGCTCGCCGGACGGCGGATCGAGCGGGTCCTGAAAGCCGACCCGGGGCTCGGCATCGTCCGCCACGCCGACGCCGGCTACGACGAGGCCGTGGCGGCGGCCGAACGTCACGGGATCCGGATCCCGATGCTGTCGGGGTGAGCCACGCCCGCCCGCGTTCGGTGAAGCTCATGACGACCTCGTTCGACAACGCCGCCCAGGTGCTCACGCCCCCGGAGCCGGGCCTTCCGTACCTCAGAACCGGCCGCGCCGGCGAGCTCAACCTCGACGCCGGCGGGATCACGGTGAACAACGCCGACGGCCTGATCGCGGCGCTCGAGCCAACCGAAGCCGCCGACCTCCACGTCGACGCCACCGGTTGCACGCTCCTCCCCGGGTTCGTCGACTGCCACACCCATCTGCCGTTCGCCGGCTGGCGCGCGCACGAATACGAGCAGAAGGTCACCGGCGTCCCGTACGAGGAGATCGCGAAAGCCGGCGGCGGAATCGCCTCCTCGGCAAGGGCGCTGCGCGAGACCCCCGACGAAGCGGTACTCCAGCAGGCACGCGAATTGGCGGGGGAGATGCTCGTCACGGGCACGACGACGTTCGAGTGCAAGTCCGGCTATGGACTCTCGCGCGAGGGTGAGTTGCGCTCGCTCAAGCTGGCCACGGAGCTGGGCCGGTCTGTCGACCAGCGCACGACCCGGACCGCGCTCCTCGCCCATGCGATACCCAAGGGCTATACGGCCGACAGCTGGATGAACGAGGTCGAGGCGATGATCCCGCAGGCCGCGGAGTACGCCACCGCCCTCGACATCTTCGTCGAGTCGATCGCCTTCGGCCTCGAGCAGCTCGACCGAATGGGCGCCCTCGCCAACAGCCACAATCTCCTTCTGCGCGCGCACGTCGAGCAGTTCACGACCATGCGCTCGGTGCCGGTCGCCCTCAAGCACAAAGCCCGCTCGCTCGACCACCTCTCGGTCATCCACCCCGACGACATTCAACCCCTGGCAAGCTCGAACACAGCCGCCGTCCTCCTCCCGGGCGCCGAGTTCATGAACAAGGAAGCGACCGCGCCGGCCAGGGAGCTCATCGAGGCCGGCGCGATCGTCGTGCTCGCCACCGACGCCAACCCCGGCACCTCCCCGATCTTCTCGCTGCCGACCATCGTCGGTCTGGGCGTCCGCCGCTACGGGCTGAACACCAAGGAGGCGCTTCTCGCGGTCACCTTGAACGCCGCGTACGTCATCGACCGAGCACAAGAAATCGGATCGATTGAAAGAGGCAAGCGCGCCGATCTGATCCTCCTCGACTGCCCGAGCGAGCACATTGCCTATCGCCTGGGACGCAACCCGGTGGCCGCCACGTTCGTGGCCGGCGAGCCGGTGTACGTGCGCCCAGATGCGGCGTGGCGCATCATGAAGCGGTGAGTTTCGGATCGGTAGACGCGGAGCAGGCCTTCCCGCTGGGCGCCGCCGTCACCCTCGAGCAACTGGACCAAAACCCCCATCCGGTGCTTGCCGAACTGCGAAAAAGCGAGCCGGTGTCATGGCTCCCGGCCCTGAACGGCTGGCTCGTGACGCGCTACGACCTGGCCGTCCAAGCGATGCGAGACGCGACCACGTTCACGGTCGAGGACCCGCGCTTCTCGACCGCGCAGGTGGTCGGCCCTAGCATGCTGAGCCTGGACGGCGATGCCCACGCACGCCACCGCGAGCCGTTCGCGCCGCCCTTCCGTCCCCGCGCCGTCCGAGAGCGCTTCGCGGAGGCAACCGCCGGCGAGGCCGACCGCCTGATCGACCGCTTCGAGCCAGACGGAACCGCCGAGCTCAGGCGCGCCTTCGCCGGACCGCTGGCCGCGTCGATCATGGCCCGCGCCCTCGGGCTCGAGCAGGACGAGGTCGCCACCATGCTCACCTGGTACGACGCGATCGTCGCCGCGGTCACCGACGTCACGGCTGGACACGACGTCCCGGCCAGCGGGCAGGAGGCATTCGATGCTCTCCGCGACCGCCTCGAAAGCGTGATCTCGCAGGGACCCGACGGCTCGCTTCTCGGCGCCGTCGCCGCGCACCAGGACCTCACGACCGAGCAGATCGTTTCGAACGCCGCCGTGCTTCTGTTCGGCGGGATCGAGACGACCGAGGGGATGATTGCCAACGCCCTGCTGGACCTGCTCGAGCACCCCGAGCTCCTCGCCTGGATCGGGCACGACCGCAGCCGCCTGGAGGCGGCGCTCGAGGAGTCGCTCCGGCTCGAGCCCGCCGCCGCGGTGATCGATCGCTACGCCACCACCGACAGCGAGCTCCGCGACGCCCAGATACGGCGGGGGGAGCTCGTCCGCGTCTCGATCAGCGCCGCGAACCGGGACCCCGCCGTATTCCCCGATCCCAACCGGTTCGATCCCGGGCGAGTCGATCGCGCCGCCACGCCCCGCCGTCACCTCACCTTCGCCCACGGGCCGCACGTCTGCCTGGGGGTTCACCTGGCTCGGCTCGAGGCCCGAACCGCGCTCGAGACGATCCTCTGGAGACTGCCCGGCCTGCGGACCGACCCGAGGCGTCCGTCGCACGTCCGGGGCCTGGTCTTCCGCAAGCCGCCCACGCTGCACGTCCTTTGGCAGGACGCATAGGGTTGCCTTCTCTGATTTAGTGCTGACCGGGTGCGACGGATCGCGACAGTCCTAGTTGTGGCGGTGCTCGCAGCTGCCGCTATCGCCGTCGGGCCCGCCGGCTCGGTGCGCGCGGACACGACGCCGCCGGCGAGCGCCCCTCCGATGACCCTGCACGTCGGCGGCACGGCGGTCGGGCGCCCCATCGCGCCGGGCTTCGTCGGCATGTCGGTCGAGTTCCCCGCGGTGCTCGCCTACGCCGGACACGACCCGAACGCGGTCAATCCGGTGTTCGTCCAGCTGGTCCGCAACCTCGCTCCGGGCGAGGCACCGGTGGTGCGGATCGGCGGCAACAGCACGGACGCCACGTGGCGGCCGGCGGCGGGCGTCAGTCCCACCCCGGGAATCCACAACACGATCACAAAGCGCTGGCTGGCCACGATCCGGACCTTTGCCCAGGACACGGGCGCGCGACTGATCCTGGGGCTGAACCTCAAGATGAACAGCGCCTCGGAGATCGCGGCCGAGGAGCACGCGTACCTAACCGGCATCGGCGCACAGCACATCGAGGCCTTCGAGATCGGCAATGAGCCCGAGCTCTACACGGTCAACCCTTGGTACACCACGCCGGCCGGCAAGAAGGTCTACTCGCGCCGGCCCAACTTCAATTTCAAGGTCTACGCGCGCGAGATCGCGCAGTACGCGGGCGAGCTGAAGGGCGAGCCGATGGCCGGGCCCGCCACCGGCACGTTGCCCTGGCTGGCCAAACTGCCCAAGCTGTTCTCCGTCGAGCCGGGGCTCAAGGTCATCACCTACCACCGCTATCCGCTGATCCGGTGCTACACCACGCCGGGCAACCCGCGTTATCCGTCGATCCCTAACCTGCTCGCGCCCGCCTCCAGCCGGGGGTTGCTGAACGGCGCCGCGAGCGAGATCGCCTATGCCCACAGCCACGGCGCCACCTTCCGCGTGGACGAGCTCAACTCGGTCGCGTGCAAGGGCATGCCCGGGGTCAGCGACACGTTTGCTTCGGCCCTGTGGGTGATGGACACGCTGTTCTCGATGGCCCGCTCCGGCGTCGACGGCGTCAACATCCACACCCTGCCCGAGGCCTACTACCGGCTGTTCACGTTCACCGACACCGACGGTCACTGGACGGCAAACGTGGAACCGGAGTACTACGGGCTCGTGATGTTCAACCAGGCGGCTCCCCCGGGGTCGCGGCTGCTCCCGGTCTCGACGCCGAGCACCCCCGACGTCCGCGCGTGGGCGACAAAGGCACGCAACGGCGAGGTCCGCGTGCTGCTGATCAACGACAGCCTCACCACTACCCACCAGGTGAACGTCCAGCCGCCCTCGGCGACCAGCCACGGCCTGCTCGAGAACCTGACCGCCCCGACCGTGGCCTCGACCAGCGGCGTGACCCTCGGCGGTCAGAGCTTCGCGACCGAGACGAGCACCGGCACGCTCGCGGGCCAGCAGCAGCTGACCCCGGTCACGCCGACGAACGGCCAGTACGACATCACCCTCGCCCCGGGCAGCGCGACGATGCTCGCGCTGGCGCCCGGCTCGCCCAGCTAAGCCGAGAGACTGACCCGGAAGGCTGCGCCGGTCAGGCCCACTGAACCCGCATGGGCAGGCTGGTGATGGTTCGCTCGGTCTGGGTGTAGAGGCGCGTGACCGGGCCGGCGAGCTCGTACTCGGCGATCTGCGGCATCAGCTCCTCGAGCACGATCCGCGCCTCGAGCCGGGCCAGCGGCGCCCCGAGGCAGTGGTGGATGCCCTCGCCAAACGCGATGTTCCGCAACCGCTCGCGGGTGAGGTTCAGCTCGTCGGGCGACGGCCAGCGCCGCTCGTCGCGGTTGGCCGAGGCCCAGATGAGGAGCACCCGGCTACCGTGCGGGATCGTCTCCCCGTGCAGCTCCACGTCGCACTCCGCAACCCGGGTCAGCCACTGCAACGGCGCGTCGAAGCGCAGCAGCTCCTCGACCGCTGCCGGCGCGAACTCCGGCGAGCGGCGCAGCAGCTCCCGCTGACCGTCGAAGCGCTCCAGATGCAGCAGGGAGTTCGCGATCAGCGCGCTGGTGGTGGTGATCCCGGCGAAGAACAGGAGCATGGCCGAGCCGAGCACCTCGTCCTCGGACAGCTTGCCGGCGCGCTCGGCTGCGACGAACACGCTCAAGAGATCATCGCGGGCCGTGTGGCGGCGCGCGCGCACCGCCTCGTGGATGTAACCGCGCATCCGATCGCGGGCGTGCAGCGCCGCGGCGGGAAGCTCGAGCTGCCCGGGCACGCGCTCGAGCATCGCCCAGAACCAGCCCACAAGCTCGGCGTGGTCCGATTGAGGGAAACCAAGCCAGCCGCACACGACCGCCGCCGGCAGCGGCGTCGCGAGCTGCTCGGCGAAGTCGACGCGCTCGCGGCCGCGTAGGCCCGCCACCAGGCGGCGGACCTCGGCCCGCACCACCGGTTCTAGCCGGGCCTGGACCGCGCCGAGGCCGAACTCACGCTTGATCGCGTCGCGCAGCCGGGTGTGCAGCGGCGGATCGGCGTGGGTCAGCTCGCCCGCCGGCGCGAACAGGAGCGAGGTGTCGTCGAGATCGTTTCCCTCCGCGCTCGAGAACCGCTCCCAGTCGCGCGCCGTCGCCTGCACGTCGGCGTGGCGCGAGAGCGCCCAGAACCTCCCGTCGGGATCGGCGTACACCGGCCGCTCGTCACGCAATCGCCGGTACAGCGGGTAGGGATCGTCGTCCGGCTCCAGCGGCTCGAACACGAACCCGCTAGCGCGGTAGCCGGAGCTGTACACCCGCCAGGTCCTCGTAAAGCCGGACGGCGCTGATCTCGCCCGCGTCGTCACCGTACAGGTTCCGCACGCGCCGGTGGATCTGCTCGACCAGCGCGGTCAGCTCCGCCGGCACGCCCACCTCGCCCGCGAGGTCGACCGCGAGCCCCAGGTCCTTCGTCACCAGCCGCATCGGGAACGCCTCGTCGTAGTCGCCATCGTCGAGCACCATGCGCACGTCGCGCTCGAGGAACACCGAGTTGGCCGGTGACCCAACGAGCGCCTCGTGCAACCGATCCAGCGGCACGCCGGCCTTGACCCCCACGCTCAGCACCTCGCCGACCGCCACCGACTCGATGAACCACATCAGGTTCAGCAGCAGCTTGACGGTGTAGCCCGCGCCATTCGGCCCCAGATGGAACACACGGGCGGGGTCGCCCATGGCGTCAAACAGTGGCCGCGCACGCTCGAACACGTCCGGATCCCCACCCACGTAGATCGCCAGCGTCCCGGCCTTGGCCCCGATCGACTGCCCCGCGACCGGGGCATCCAACACGTCGACCCCTCGCTCGCGCGCCGCCGCCACGACCCTCGATCCGACCGCCACCGAGCTCGTGCTCATGTCGATCGCGATCGTGCCGGGCCCGAGGCCGCCGATCACGCCGTCAGAGCCATCAGCGCCGAGCAGCACCGACTGGACGTGCGGTGGCGCCGGCAGCATCGTGATCAGCGCATCGACCGCGGAAACACACTCGAGCGCCGACCGGGCCGCTCGTGCGCCGGCTTCAACGACAACCGAAAGCGCGTCAGAGCTCAGATCGAACGCGGTGACGTCGAACCCGGCCTTCACCAGGTGCCCACACATCGGGCCGCCCATGTTCCCCAGACCGATGAACCCAACCCGCTCGACAGCGTTCACAGCCCCACCCAGGTTGTCTTCAGGTGCGTGTAGTTCTCGAGTGCGTGCAGTGACCGGTCGCGCCCGTGGCCCGAGTCCTTGAACCCTCCGAACGGCGTGGTCAGCGAGGAGGCATCGAACGTGTTGATCCACACCGTCCCGGCGCGCAACCGGCGCGCCACGCGGTGGGCGGTGGTGATGTTCGAGCTCCACACGGCCGCGGCCAGGCCGTAGCCGGTGCCGTTGGCGAGCGCGATCGCGTGCTCGGCGTCGTCGGCCTGCTGGATCGCCACCACCGGGCCGAACACCTCTTCCTGAACGATCGCGCTCGAGGGATCGAGTGCCTCGAGCACCGTCGGCTCCATGTAGGCCCCGCCCGGAACCGGCTCGACCCGCTCCCCGCCCACGAGCAGGCGCGCCCCATCGCCGACACCTCGCTCCACCCGCGCCAGCACGCCGGCCAGGTGATCGACACTTACCATCGCGCCGAGCTGCGTGTCCGGCTCGGCCGGGTCGGCCGGCACCATGCCGCGCGCGAACTCCACCAACCGCTCGCTCAGCGGCTCGACCAGATTCCGTTCCACGACGACCCGCGAGCCGGCGTGGCAGGTCTGCCCGGCGTTGTAGAAGATCCCCCACCCGATCGCCTGCACCGCGGCATCCAGGTCCCCGGCGTCGGCGAGCACCACATGCGGGCTCTTGCCGCCGAGCTCGAGCGAGACCGCCTTGCCGTTTGACTCGCCGGCATAGACCTGGAAGCGGCGCCCAGTCTCGACCGAGCCCGTGAACGCGATCTTGTCGACCAACGGATGACGCCCGAGCGGCTCGCCCGCCTCCTCCCCGAATCCCGGCACCACGTTCAAGACCCCACTGGGCACGCCCGCCTCGGCCGCGAGACCCGCCAGCGCGAGAGCGGTCAGCGGCGACTGCTCGGCCGGCTTCAAGACCACCGAGTTCCCGGTCGCGAGCGCGGGCGCGAGCTTCCAGGCGGTGATGATCAGCGGGTAGTTCCAGGGGATCACCGCGCCGACCACCCCGACCGGCTCACGCCCGACCAGCGCCAGCGCGCCCGGGCCCGTCGGCGCGATCTCCCCGTAGACCTTGTCGATCGCCTCGGCGTACCAGGCGAAGCAGTTGCGCGCCCCCGGTACGTCCACGCCCCGCGCGTCGCTGATCGGGTGGCCGACGTCCGCGGATTCGAGCTGGGCGAGCTCCTCGGCGTGCTCGTCGATCAGGCCGGCGAGGCGCAGCAGGACGCGCTTGCGCTCGAGCGGATCCGCGAGCGCCCATACGCCGTCGTCGAAGGACCGTCGCGCCGCCCGGACCGCGCGGTCGACGTCCTCGGCCGACCCGCGCGCCACGTCGGCCAACACGCGACCGTCGCGTGGGGAGACATCCTCGAACACCCGACCGTCGGCCGCAGGCACGAACCGCCCGTCGATGAACGCCTCGGTCCTCAGGCCTCCACCGCCTGGGCCGCACCGGCGTAGTACGACACCGCCTCCTCGTCGAGGACGACACCCAATCCCGGCGCATCCGGAACGACCACCGTACCGTCAGAGGACAGCGCCACCGGCGAAGCGAGCATGAAGTCGCGGCGCTCGGGCGTCCATCCCGGCGGATCGTACGGAAACTCCAAAAACGGCCCGCCGCCCACGCCCGCGCACACATGCAGATTGGCCAGCAGCCCGATCCCGTTGGTCCAGGTGTGGGGGGTGAACCACCGGTTGCGCCGCAGGGCCAGCTCCCCCAGCGTCCGAGCGCCCGAGATGCCCAAGGCCAACACCACATCGGGCTGGTACACGTCGAGCGCGTCGGCGTCCAAAGCCAAACGCAGCTCGTCAAACACGCGCGCCATTTCCCCGCCCCCGATACGTACGCCCGTCTCGGAGCGCAGCGCCCGCATACCGCGAAGATCATCGCCTGGTAGCGGCTCCTCGACCCACAGCACACCGTAGGAGCCCAACCGCTCGACGACACGACGCGCATCGACAGGTCCGAGTCCCCGCGCCACATCGCCGGGCATCCGCCACCACTGGTTCAGGTCGACCATGATCTCGAGCGCGTCGCCGACGGCCGCGCGCACCGCGGCCACCACCGCCAGCCCCTCGTCGATCCGGTCGGGCGCGATCCGAATCTTGACCGCGCGAAAACCGTCCTGCACGAGCGTGTGCGCGTCCTCGGCCCGCCGACCTGGATCCCGCAGCGAGCCCCAGGACGCATACGCGGGGATCGCGTCGGCAGAGCCACCTAGCAGCGTCGCCACCGGCACCCCCGCCGCCTTGCCGAGCAGGTCCCACAGCGCCGCCTCGAACGGCCAGTACCGCCCGGCGTGAAAGGAGATCGTCTCGAGCGCCCGAGCATGCCGGGCAATGGCGAGCGGGTCCCGGCCCACGAACCCCGAAACAAAATCATCAAAGCCGTTCATCGTGTCGCCGCTGCCGATTCCGACCAGGCCCTCGTCGGTCTCCACCCGCACGATCGTCGCCTCGAAGGACCGGCGCGGGGTCGGGTCCCAGGCCGCGTAGAACGGGGGGTCCAGGGGCAGCACGAGACGCTGGCAGCGAATCGCGGTGATCCGCACCTACGCGGACCCCCCATAGAACGGGCTGGTCACGTTGTCGCGGCGGGAAACCAAATCGAGGACCTCCTCGGCATCCCGCCCGCGAACGGCCTGACGCAGCGCGTTCAGCGTCGCCGCCCGCGCGGCGTCGCGGACCGCGGTCTCATTCGACGCCCCCGGGTCGATCCACACGCACGCCAGCACGACGAGGTCCGCGCTCGCCGGGATCAGCCCCTCGGCGACCGCGTCGAGCACGCCGCGCGCGATCCCCAGCTGCCCCGCGCCCCAGGTGATCGTCTGGTGGCGCTCATCCAAGGCCGTGGCCTTGTTGATCATGATCGTGGGCGGCCACACCGTCTCATAGCTGTCCTGGGACTCGCCGACGACGACCAGGATCGGGGTGTGGCCGGGTGACGGCGTGGTGAAGGTTCCGAGCAGCGCCGCCGACACGGCCGAACCCCGTTCGCCCAGCACCACGTTCATGTGGCAGCCGTTGGGCCCGGGATTCCCGCCCCAGCCCTCTCCGATCCGGCCATCCAGATCGTGCAAAGACACCTCGCTCACGCCTCCACTCCCGCCAGGTCTTCGTCGATCACGATCACCGACCGCGCCCCCTCGCCGCGGCGCAGCCGGTCGAGCGCCTGCTGAACGTCGTCGAGCGCGATCACGTCCGACACGACCTCGCCCAGGTCAAGCCGCCCGTCGCCGACGAGCTGCACGAGTCGGCCGAGCGAGGCATGGACGTCGCTCGAGCCGTAGTAGCTGCCGGTGATGGTCTTCTCGGATAGGAACTCGATGGCCGGCAGCGACACCTCCACCCCGACAGGAGCCACCCCCACCACCATGGCGATCCCGCCCGGCCGCAGGACGTCCCAGGCCTGGCGAATCGTCTCCGGGCGGCCCACCACCTCGAAGGCGTGCTCGACCCCGCCGCCCGTCAGAGCCATCACCTCCTCGACGACGTGCGCGCCGTCGGCCGCGCGCAACGCGTGCGTGGCCCCCCGGCGCAACGCCAGCTCGAGCTTGGCCTGATCCACATCGACGGCCACGATCGTCCCCGCGCCGGCCAGCCGCGCCCCCGCGATCACCTGCAACCCAACGCCACCGCAGCCGATCACGCACACGCTCGCGCCCACCCGTAGCCCGGCCCGGTTGACCGCGCCGATCCCCGTCACGACCCCGCAGCCGAGCAGCGCCGCCTGCCAGAAGGGAATCGATGCCGGTAGCGGGACCGCCCCGGCCGCGGGCACCACCGCAAACTGCGCGAAGCACGCCACCATCAGGCCGTGTTGGAGAACCGTCCCGTCACCCGCCCGCAACCTCGAGGTCCCATCCATCAGCATTCCGGTGACGCCGAACCGTCCCGCGGTCTCGCACAGCGTCCGCCGCCCCGCCCGGCAGGCCGGGCAAAAGCCGCACGCGGGCACGAAGCAAAAAGCCACGTGGTCACCGATCGAGACAGCCTCGACGCCCTCGCCGACCGCCTCGATCACGCCCGCGCCCTCGTGGCCGAGCACCATCGGCCAACGGCCGGCGCCGAGTCGCCCGTCCGCCAGGTGCACGTCGGAGTGACACACCCCGGCCGCCGCGACCCGTACCAGCACCTCGCCGCGGCGGGGCGGGGCGAGCGTGACCGTCTCGACCCCGACCGGGCGACCCGGCTCGCGCAGCACCACGGCGCGCATCTCGAGGACTGAGCCACCGACCTCCTCGATTGCTCCAACCGCGATCGGAGCGCTACTCGCCTGCGCCGGCAACCGTGACCTCCGTGGATTGCAGGCGCCTCAGCTCCTCGAGTGGGATGTGGCAGCGAATCGCGTGTCCGGGCTCGGACTCCGCGAGCGGCGGCTCGGTGTTGACGCAGATGTCACCCAAGAAGCGCGGACAGCGCGTGTGGAACACGCATCCGGTGGGCGGGTTGGCCGCGCTCGGGATCTCCCCCTCCAACCTGATCCGCTCCTGCTGACCGCCGCTCTCGAGCGTCGGCACCGCCGACAGCAGCGCCTCGGTATACGGATGGTGCGGGGCCTCGAACACCTGGTCGGCGGACCCGGTCTCCATCAGCCGCCCGAGGTACAGGACCGCGATCCGGTCCGACAGGTAGCGCACGACCCCGAGGTCGTGGCTGATGAACAGATAGCTGACGCCCTCCCGCCGCTGGAGGTCGTTCAGAAGGTTGAGGATCGCCGCTTGGACCGACACGTCGAGCGCCGAGGTCGGCTCGTCGCACACGACGATCTTCGGGTCCCCGGCGAACGCCCGGGCAATCGCCACGCGCTGCTTGAGGCCGCCCGAGAGCTGGCCGGGCCGCATCGGCAGGTAGCGCTCGGCTAGGCGCACCTGTGAGAGCAGGTTGCGGAGCCTGGTCGCGAGCGCGTCGCCGCGGTAACCGCCCAGCTTCGTGAGCGCACGCGAGAGCAGTCGCCGGATCGAGTGGCGGCGGTTCAGAGCCGAGTCGGGGTTCTGGAACACGATCTGGAGCGTCTTCTGCTGCTCGTGCGTCCGCCGGCTCGTGGTGTCCGCCAGCTGGGTGCCTTCGATCGCGAGCGTTGCTCCCTGGTCGGGTGCCGTCAGCCCGAGCAGCACCCGCGCAAGCGTCGTCTTCCCGCTACCCGACTCGCCGACTAGACCGAGGGTTTCGCCCACGCGCACCTCGATGCTGACATCGACCAGACCATGGATCGTCTCGCCCTCCATATGGAAGGTCTTGGATACGTTCTCGGCGCTCACCAGCACCTCGCGAGAACCAGCGCCATTGGCGGACGCCTCGGGCTCGGCCTTGAAGATGCGCGGAAGGGTTTGCGCGCGCTCGTGGAAGTGGCAGCGCGAGCGGCGGGTCGGTCCGATCTCGTACAAAGGCACCTCACCAGACCGGCACCGGTCCTCAACGAGTCCGCAGCGGTCGGCGAACACGCATCCCGTCACCGTGTCGCCCGGGCTAGGCGGGAAGCCGGGGATCGTGTCCAGCGCCTCCCGGTTCTTGGCCGTGCCGCGGCGGGGGATGCAGCGCAGCAGACCGACCGTGTACGGGTTGCGCGGATCCTCGAACACCTCCCGCGCCGGTCCCTGCTCCATCAGTTCGCCCGCGTACAGGACGCCGACGCGGTCGCACATCTTCGCGATCACCGCGAGGTTGTGGCTGATGAACAGCAGCGAGGTCTTGAACTCGTCGCGCAGCGCCGAGACCAGGTCGAGCACCTCGGCCTCGACCGTGGCATCCAGGGCGGTGGTCGGCTCGTCGAGGATCAGCAGCGAGGGCTCGGAGGCGAGCGCCATCGCAATCACCACACGCTGGAGCATGCCGCCCGAGAGCTGATGGGGATAGCGGTTCATCACCCCGGCGGGATCCGAGATCCGCACCTTTTCGAGCATTTCCTGGGCGCGCTCGAGCGCCTGTGCCTTGGAGACGCCGTCGATCTCGAAGACCTCCGCCACCTGGCGCCCGACCTTGATGGTCGGATTCAAAGCCCGACCCGGCTCCTGGTAGACCATCGAGACGGTGTTCGCGCGGAGCTTGCGGAGCTCGTCCCCGTGCATCGCGAGCACGTCGCGGCCGTCGATCGCAATCTTGCCCTGGCTGACCCGGCCGTTGCGGGCGAGGTATCGGACGACCGCCAGCGCGATCGTCGACTTACCCGACCCGGACTCGCCGACGAGCCCGTAGGACTCCCCGCGCCCGATCCGGAACGACACATCGCGCACGGTCGTCTGCTCACGCCCGTGCACCTTGTAGCTGATGTCGATGTTCTGGACGCTCAGGGCATCGATCGCCCCGGCCCCGGAGCCTGCGTCACCGCCCGGCGATTCCGAAGACAGCGCGCTCATCCCTCGAGCACCCCCTCGACCGCATCGGAGATCAGGTTGACCGCGACGACCAGCGAGATGATGGCCAGCGCGTCGAACGTCACCTCCCACCAGAAGCCTGCCGCGACCTGGCCGAAGTTGGTGGCCACCTCGAGCCCCCAGTCCGACGACGGGGGCTGGATCCCAAGGCCGAGGAAGGACAGGGTGGCCACGGCGAACACGGCGTAGCCGAGGCGGACCGTGAACTCGACCGTGATCGGGGCGAACACGTTGGGCAGGATCTCGACGAACATGATGTAGAAGGACCCCTCGCCGCGCAGCCGCGCGGCCGCGACGTAGTCGAGCTCGCGCTCGAGGAGCACGGCGGCGCGCACCGTCCGCGCGATCAGCGGCGTGAACAGCACGCCGATCACGATGATCAGCTCTAGGTTCGAGCGCCCGAGTGCGTAGCTGGCGATGATCGCCGTGACGACTACCGGGAGGGCCAGGAACGCCTCGACGAACCGCCCGAGGACGTCATCCACCAGGCCCCGGAAGTACCCCATTGTCAAACCGACGGCGGTGCCCAGGACCGTGCCGAGCAACGTGGCCAGCGGAGCGACGATCAAAATGTCGCGCGACCCGGTCAGGACCCGCGAGAAGACGTCGCGCCCGAGCTGATCGGTGCCGAAGATATGCGCGCTCGACGGTGCCTTGTTGATCGCGAACAGGTTCTGCGCGTTCGGGTCCTGCGGCGCGATCGAGCTGCCGAAGATCGCGCACACGATCCACCACAGCACGATCAGCGCGCCAACGATGAAGAGCGGCGAGCGGACCAGCTCACGCACGAGCTCCCGCCGGGCCTCGCTGCGCCCCGCCGACAGCGCCGCAGCCGACTCGACAGGAACCGTCCCGATGCTCACTCCGCCGCCTTCAACCGGATCCGCGGGTTGAGCAGCGAGAACATGACGTCCGCCGCGATCGTCACCGCCATGTACACGACGCCGATCGTCAGCACGCACGCCTCGAGCATCGGGAAGTCCTTCTGCTGCGCCGCCTGGTAGGTGAGCGAGCCGATGCCCGGGTAGTGGAAGATCGTCTCGACCACGATCAGGCCGCCGATCAGGTACCCGGTCTGGGTCGCCACCACGGTGATCGTCGGGAGCAATGAGTTGCGTAGCACGTGGCGGCGGATCATCACCCCGCGCGGCAGCCCCTTCAGTATCGCCGTGCGCGCGTAATCGGAATCGAGCGCCTCGACGGTCCCCACCCGAGCCATCCGCGCGATGTACCCGAACAGGACGATCACCAACGGGATCGCCGGCATGATCAGGTACTTGATCTGAGTCAGGAACGACGAGCCCGGCGGCGCGGTGGCCGTCACCGGCAGCCACTTGAGGGCCACCCCGAACACCACGAGCAGGATGATCCCGGAGACGAACTCGGGGATCACCGTGCTCGAGCCGCCGCCGACGCTGATGATCTTGTCGATCGGATTCCCGACGTTGAGCGCCGCCACGATCCCGGCGAAGATCCCCAGCGGGACGACGATGATGAACGCGAGGATCGCGAGCTTGAGCGAGCGCCCGAGCGCGCTGGTCAGGATCGGCCCGATCGCGGTCTGGTAGCTGTACGACTTGCCCGGGAAATTCGTGATCCAATCCCAGTACTGGGTGATGAGCGGCTTGTCGACACCCAGCTGATGGTCGAGCGCGGTGACCGCGCTCTGGGCCGACAGCGGCCCCAGGATCGCCCGACCGGGATCCCCGGGCAGGATCTGGCCGAGCAGGAACACGATCACGCTCAAGAGCCACAGCGTGATCAGCGCGAGGCCGATCCGCTTGAGGATGAACGCGAGCATTCTGCCCTATGCCGACTTGTAGGCCACGTTCAGGTAGAGCTGGGCGATCGAGGTCGGGTTCAGGCCACCGACGTTTGGGGTTGAAGCGGTCAGGCCGTCGATCCAGTACGGGATGACGATCGGCGTCTCGGCCAGCAGCAGGGTTTCGATCTTGCCGGCGATCTGCTGCTGGGTCGAGAGGTCGACCGCGGCCACGAACTGCTTGACCAGCGCGTCGTAGGTCGGGTTGTGGAACCGCGCGGCGTTCCAAGGCCCGGTGGAGGTGAGCGGGGCCTCCAGGAACACGTTCGGTACCCCGCGATCGCCGTAGTCGACGAGGCTCATCGTGCCGTCGAGCCAGTCGGAGTTGCCGTACGTGCTCTTGCCGTAGTAGAGCGTCTGGGACTCGACGTTCAGAGCGATGTCGATGCCGGCCGCCTTGGCATCCTGCGCGATCACCGTCGCGAGCTGGGGGACCTCCTCGTACTGCTCGGTGTCGAGCTTGACGCTGAACCCGTTGGGATGGCCGGCCGCGGCCAGCAGCTGCTTTGCCTTCGCGATGTTCTGGACGCGCTGGGGCACGCTCGTGTTGGTGGACGGGAAGCGCGGGGCGAACGGGTTGTCGTTGCCCACGCTGCCGAGTCCGCTCAACAGGCCCGCGACCATCGCCGGCCGGTTCAGCGTGTAGGCCACGGCCTGACGCACGCGCGCGTCGGTGAAGGGCGCGATGTCGTTGCGCATCGACAGCTCGCGGTGGTTGGACGACCTGAGCCTGATGAGCTTGTACGAGGAGCTGTTGAGGATCCCCGACGCGCCGGCCGGCACGAACTGCGCCACCACGTCGACGCTGCCGCCCTGGAGCGCCGTGATCATCGGCGTCTGGCTGGTGAAGAACTGGAAGCTGGTCTGCGACAGCAGTGCCTTCGTGCCCCAGTAGGTGGGGTTGGGCACGAACGTCGCGCCGACGTTCTGCGTGTAGCTGGCCAGCTTGAACGCGCCCGTGCCGAGGAACGTCTTCTGCCACGAACCGAAGTCGGTGCCCTTGGGGACGATGATCGCGTTGTAGTTGTCCGAGGAGACCAGGTAGGGAAAGTTCCCGTTCGGCGCCTGGAGCGTGAACTGCACCGTCATCGGGTCGACCGCCTTCACCCCGGACGGCACGAGCACGCCGGTGAACGTCGACAGCGCGTTGGATGCGTTCGTGGGGTCCGACAGCTGCTGGAACGTGTAGACCACGTCGGCCGACGTCATCGCCTGACCGTTGCTGAACGTGACGCCGGGACGCAGCTTGAACGTCCACACGCTGGCGTCGGCGTTGGGCGACCAGCTGAGCGCCAGCATCGGCTCGAGCGCCAGCTTGAGGTTCGAGTCGAAGACCAGGAACTCGCCCGTCTGGTTCAGCATGCACAGGCCGCCGGCATCCGACACGGTGAGGGGGTTGACCGCCGCGGCGGGCGTGGTCGAGGCGATTCGGAGCGTCCCGCCCTTCGTCGCCGGCGCCGCCGCCGTGGTCTTGCTCGCGCTCGAGCTAGTCGCGGGCGACGAGGCGCCGCACGCGGCCAGGATCGCGCCGAGCAGCGGCACCGACATGCCGATCGTGCTGCCCTTCCGCAGGAAGTCTCGGCGGCTCACGTTGCCGTTGACGAGCTCGTCGATGTAGTGGTTCTCGAGCTCGGTGCGCCCGCTGCGGAGCCGATCCAGCTCGCTGTTGCTGCGCGTCATTGAGCCACCTTTCTGTTGTTGTTCAACAGCTGTCGAGACGCCGGTCCTTCCAGCTTTCTCAACTTATTTGATTGAGTTTGTTCAGGGGTCGGGGAAGCGTACCTGGTCTCCATCGAGCCACTCGTTCGGTCAAACGGGATGACCTCCTTCGCGGCGCGCAGCAGGTCGGGGACCATCTCCCGCTTGCGCGACGCGCTCATACGACCGGTGGGTACGCAGAAAGTGATCGCGGCGACCACACGCCCAGGCGGCCCGACCGGGGCGGCCAGGCAGTGCAGGCCGAGGGCGGTCTCGTCGATGTTCTCGGCGTAGCCGCGCCGGCGCGTCTCGCCCAGGATCTCGAGCAGCTCTTCCACCCCGTCCAGCCGCCGTCCGGTGGGCGTCTCGAGCTCGGAGCCCTCGTATAGCGCTCTGACTTCCTGCTCGGAGCGGTCGGCCAACATCGCGCGGCCCGAGGCGGCCGCGAACGCGGGCAGCCGGCTGCCGACGGCCGTCACCAGGCGAACCGCGTGGGTGGTCTCCTCCTTGGCGATGAACACACTGTCGCGCCCGTCGAGGACGGTCAGGCAGGTGGTCTCGTTGTGGCGGGCGATCAGGCGGCGGGCGACGCCGTGGAATCCGGCCGTCAATGGCGAGGTCGGCGTCGCGCGGGCGAGGGAGGCAATCCGGGGGCCGAGCTCGAGGTGGCCGCTGATCGCGTCGCGGGCCACCCACCCGCGCTGGCACATCATCGAGCAGACGCGGTGCAGAGTGCTCTTGGCGGTGCCTGTCTCGCGCGACAGTTCGGCGAGCGTGGCCGGACCGCGGCGGTCGAGGACGTCGAGCACGTCGAGCACCGCCGCGATGCCCGGCGATCCGACGCCCGGGCGGTGCGCCGGTTGATGACCCATAGCGGTTTCCATCCTCTCCGGTGGTCCGCGGGCAGAACGCCGTTCAGCCGATGGACCAGAGCTGTTTCTCGCACACCGTGCGCGATGGGTCAAGTTAACGTGCCTTTAGGGTGCCGTCCATCGTCCTCGAACGCCACGACCAGCTCGATCTGCCGCTATACCGGCGGATCGCCTTCGACCACGAGTCGGTCTCCGTGGCGCCGGCGCTGCTTTCCGCGGTGGCGGAGAGTCGCGCGGCGCTGCTCGAGCACCTCGGCTCGGGCGCTCAGGCCTACGGCGTGAACACCGGGCTCGGCTACCTGGCGAGTCGCCCGGTCCAGGGCGTCGACCAGGCCGCCTTTCAGCGCTCGATCCTGGCCGGCCGCGCCAGCGCCGTCGGGCGCCCCTTGTCCGAGGAGGTCGTACGCGGGGCGATGCTGCTTCGGCTGACCGGCTTCTTGAGCGGATACGCCGGCGTCAGTCCAGAGCTGTGCTCGCTACTCGCCGATCGTCTGAACGATGGCTGGTTCCCGGTCGTCCCGGGCGGCGTGAGTGGCGCCGCCGGCGAGATCGTCCCGCTGGCCCATCTCTTCTTGGCGCTGGTCGACGAGGCCGCGCCCCCGTATTCGCTTGGCGCCAAGGAAGGCATCGCGCTGATCAACGGCGCGCCGCTGGCCCCGGCCCTGGCCGCGCCGCTGCTCGAGCGGGGGCGGGCGCTGCTCGAGCACGCGACGCTGTGTGCCGCGCTGGCGATCGCCGTCACCGGCGCGTCCGTGCGGCCGTACGCTCCCCGCATCGGCGAGCTCAAGGGCGATCCGGGCCAGCTCGCCGTTCACGCCCGCATCTGGTCGCTGCTCGATCCGCGCCCGGACCGCCTCGAGAACACCCGCCAGGCTCCCGTCTCGCTGCGCGTGGTTCCGCAGGCCCACGGCGCCGCCTTGGATGTGCTCGATGGGCTGGGCGGCCAGCTCGACCGCGAGTTGCGCGCGGTGACCGACAGCCCGGTCTTCCTGGGCCCGTCGGACGACGGCGTCGAACCCGAAGGCCTCTACCCGACCGGCAACTTCCACGCCCAGGCGCTGACGCTGCTGCTGGACTCGGCCGCGATCGCGCTCACCCAGGTGCTGAACCTGCTCGAGAAGCGTCTGCATCGCCTGCTCGACGCCCGCTTCTCCGGCCTTCCGGACCAGCTCACGCCCGATCCGGGGCGCCGGTCGGGCCTGGTGACGGTGCACAAGCAGGTGATCGGGCTGGTTGCTCAGGCGCGGGGGTTGGCGGCGCCGGCCAGCATCCATGCCCTCGATGCCTCCGCCGGCCAGGAGGACGTCCAGGCTCATACGCTGCTCGCCGCCCGGCAGCTCGACGGCGTCCTCGATGCGCTCGAGCTGGCCCTGGCCTACGAGCTGGTGGCGATCCGGCAGGCGCGCTTCCTGTCCGGCGACCCGCTCCCGGCGGCGCTCGAACCCCCCGTTTCGATGCTCGCGGACGTGATGGCGCCAGTGGTCGAGGATCGCTCGCTGGCCGCCGACGTCTCGCGGGTGTTGGAGCTGGTGAGGTCGGGAGAGCTCGTCGGCGGTGTACGGTCCGTGAGCATATGGTCCTGACCAACGCCCGCGTGATCGACGGCACGGGTCGCGAGCCGATGGAGGGAGCGACCGTACGCATCGCGGACGGTCACATCGTCGAGGTTTCTGGGGCCTCGCCTGACGGCACGACCTTCCCCGAGGAAACCCTCGACCTCGAGGGCCGCACGCTCATGCCCGGCCTGATCGACGCCCATGCCCACCTGTCGAGCGACATCAGTCGGAGCCCGGGGTTCGGGCCGCCTCCGGCGCTCAAGGGCGAGCTCCCGCGCCCGCGCGAGCTCGGCTACTTCGTGCTGGCCAAGACAGCGTCGGTCCTGCTCGAGGCCGGCGTGACGTCGATCCGCGACGTCGGGAGCTACGACGACGAGGCGATCGCGCTGCGGGAGGCGGTCCGGCTGGGGATCGTGCCGGGACCGCGGATCCTCTCGTGCGGGCGGATCATCTCCGCCACCGCCCCGGGCGGCGCGATCTTCACCACGATGTACCGCGAGGCCGATGGCGTCGACGACATGCGCCGCGCGGTGCGCGAGCAGCTCCGGCGTGGCGCGGACTTCGTGAAGCTGATGGCCACCGGCGCGCGGTCGGTCGTCGCCGAGGACCCCGAGCCGGCGCAGATGACTTTTGATGAGCTCGGGGCGATCGTCGACGAGGCCCACCGGATGGGCGTCCGCGTGGCCGCGCACGTCGAGGGCCTGGCCGGCGCGCGGCTCGCCGTCGAGTCGGGCGTCGACACGATCGAGCACGGGCTGTCCCTCCACCGGGAGCCAGGCCTGTTGGATGCCATGGCTCGGGCTGGGATCGTGCTTGTTCCGACGCTGAGCACGTTTCACGATCTCGCCGAGCGATTCACCGATGCGTTCGCGCCGGCGCTCGTCGACCAGGCCAAGCGCCAGCTCGAGGAGGCCTACGCGACGTTGGTCGCAGCCCGGAGCGCCGGGGTTATTTTGGCGATGGGGCACGACAGCGGGCCGCCCGGAGACAACGCGATCGAGCTCGTGCGGATGGTCGACGGCGGCTTGTCGGCGCTCGAGGGCATCTCCGCGGCGACGCACGGCTCGGCGTCGGCGCTTGAGTTGCCCGACGTAGGGACGGTCACACCCGGCGCGATCGCCGACCTGCTCGTGATCGACGGGGACCCGCTGGCCGACGTTGGCGTGCTGCGGGAGCCCGAACGGATCTGGATGGTGGTCCAGGGCGGGAACCTGGTCGCCGGCCGCGGCCGGCAAGCCGTCGCGGCCGCGGTCGCCGCGGAGGCCAGCCCGGCATGAGCCTCACGGCGGCGCCCGAGTTCTCACTGGCCTCGGTCGACGGCGGATCGGTGCGCCTGTCGGAGTTGCACGCCGATGGCCCAGCGCTGCTGCTGTTCGTCTCTGAGGAGTGCCCGACGTGCACGCTGACCCTGCGGCGCCTGGCCCCGGTTCTGCCCGCGCTGGCCGCCGGCGGTTTGCGCTTCGCGGCGATCTTCGAGGACCCGCTCGAGGTGGCCGCTCGGGTTGCGCGGCGGGTCGGCTTCGACGGCGCGGTCCTGTCCGAGCCGGCGCCGTATGAGGTTTCGGAGGCCTACTCGCTCGTCAGCCTGCCAACCGCGGTGGTGGTCGATGGCGAAGGCCGTGAGACGGGTCGCGTGGTCGGCTGGGATGCCGATCGTCTCGGGGCGCTCCTTTCCACTTCGTTGACTGATGAGCCGCCGCTCCTCAAGCCGGGGTGCGCGGCCAAGAACACCTACGACCCGGAGACGCTGCGGGCGCTGGACGGGGCCGGGCTGGACGAGCTCGAGGAGATGTTCGAGCGGGGCTGGACCGACGGGCTGCCCGTGGTTCCGCCGACGCCCGAGCGCGTCCTCGCGATGCTCTCCGGCCATGATCCCGACGAGCTGCTGGGCGAGATGGCGCCCGCCCTCGCTCGCGTGACGCTCGAGCGGGTCGCCGCGTGCTCGGTGCTGGCCGGCTGCCGTCCCGAGTACTTCCCGGTGGTTGTGGCGGCGGTGCAGGCCGTGTTGGAGCCTGCGTTTAACGTCGGTGGCCAGGCCGTCACCACGCAGCCCTGTGGTCAGGTCGTCGTCGTCAACGGCCCGGTCCGGGACGCGATCGGGCTGAACGGATCCGTCGGCGCGCTCGGACCCGGCTGGCGGGCCAACATGACAATCGGCCGGGCGCTGCGACTCGTGGTCGGCCTGACCGGCGGCGGCTTCCCGGGGCGGCTCGACCGCTCAACGCTGGGCAATCCCGGCAAGGTCGGGCTGTGCTTCGCCGAGGACGAGGAGGTCAGTCCGTGGGAGCCGCTGCACGTGTCGCTCGGCTACCCCGCGGACCGTTCGGTCGTCACGGTTTTCGGCGCCGACGCGCCGCTGTCGGTTTCCGACCACCGGAGCCTGGAGCCGCTCGAGCTGGCGCGCGTGCTGGGGGAGGCGGCAGGGGCGACCTGGAGCCCCAACTGGTGGCCGCTCGGCGGTGTCACGTTGTTCGCGATCTGCCCCGAGCATGCACAGTCGTTTCACGAGTGGGGATGGGACAAGGAGCGCGTCCGGTCTGAGATGTTTGCCTTGGTGCGGCGTCCCGCCCGCTCGTTGCGCTGGGGCGAGACCACGCCCCTGGTTCAGGCCGCCTCCGACGACGAACTCATCGGCAAGTGGTCCCACCCGGAGGAAATCGTGCTCGTCGTGGCCGGTGGCGAGGCGGGCCGTTTCTCGGCCGTCTTCGGACCCTGCCTGGGCATGGACACAGAACCGATCTCGAAGGAGGTGCCGTGGATTACGTGAGCCCGTTCGACGAGCGCCGGCGCGTAGCCGAGCCGCTCGCCGCGCGTCCGGTAAGCCTTGAGGGAGCGCGCGTGGCGCTGCTCGACATCAACAAGCGCCGCGGCGACGAGTTCCTGGACCGGATCGAGGAGCTGCTACGTGCTCGGGGTGCCGTGACATTCCGGTTGGTGAAAGAGATCTTTTCCAAGCCCGCCGCGCCCGAGATCGTTCGCCGCATCGCCAACCGCGGCGACCTGGCCGTGGAGGGCCTGGCCGACTGAGGCTCGTGCACGTCGTGCAGTGTGCGCGACATGGTTGAGCTCGAGCGTCGCGGGATCCCCACCGTCGCCGTCGCCACCGAGCCGTTCGTCGATGAAGCCCTCGAGCAGGCCCGGGTGCTCGGCATGCCCGACTACCGGATGGTGTACGTCCCCCACCCGGTTCAGCTCCTCAGCCTCGAGGAGCTGCGCGCCTACGCCGATCGGGCGTTCGAGGAGATCGTGGTCCGCCTGACCGCGCCACCGGCGTAGCGCGCGTTCCGGGCCTGCATAGCCTGCCTCGACCCCCGTCGTGCTCCCTACACGGGCACAACGGCCTCCAGCGGACGCAGCTCCTCCGCGTAGCTGACCGATTCGCGGCGCATCACCCCGTCGGCGTCGATCGAGTACTGACCGAGGCGCCACAGCGGCGGCGAATAAGCGTGGATCGAGACCGCATACTCATCATCGCCGGCGAGCCGGTGGATGTGCTCGGGGCCGAAGGAGAACGAGCCGCCGGCCGCCACGACCCGGACGATCGGTTCGCCGCCCATCCGCGGGTTCGATTCCCTGACCGCCCCACGCACGACCCGCACCGCGCCCGAGGAGATGTCGTGATCGTGCCAGCCGGTGTCGTCGCCCCGGTTCCAGCACAGCAGCCAGACATCGACGTACTCGTCCCGATGCAGCGAGACGAAATGCCGCGCCGCCCCGGCGAACGCGACGTGCTCGGCCCAGCTCCTGGTGTCTTCGGCCAGCGCGTCCACCAGCGTTTGCAGCTCCGCGCGATCGAGGTTACGCGCCGGCAGCGACGGCCATTTCATCTGACACCTCCTGCTTGGGTTGGAGTAGGCGCAGCGGGTTGGCGCTGCGCAGAGCGTGTGCGGCGGCCACCCCGAGATCGACCTCGACGGGGTCCGCGTAAGGCCGGTCGGAGCCGTTGACCAGCGCGTCGATGCCGAGCACCCGGATCGTGGCGTCGATCGCCCGAGTGCCATAGGACGAGATCTCCACGAACAGGTCCTCATCGACGACATTGCGGTCACCGGTGCGCGCGGCGAAGCGCTCGCCGTGCAGCGGCGCCAGCCCGGCCAGAAGCGTGAAGCACACCCGCAGCCGCGGGTGACGTGTGCGCCCGTGAGCGCGAAAGGCAAACCAGGCGCCGTGCATCTGCTGCACGTAGGACACGACCGCCGGCCACCACGCGGGGTCGCTCGCCCGGGGTCCGAGCTCGCCGGTCGGACCTGGGTGGACGAGCAGCGGCAGGCCCCGCTCCTCGAGCAAATCGAGCAGCGGACCGACGCGGTCATAGCCGGCGGCGTCCTCCAGCGCAGTCGCCGGTAGTTGGAGCCCGACGAAGCCGCGGTCGAGCTCCGCGGCCAGCGCCGCCGGGTCGATGTCGGTCAGACACGCGGCCGCCCAGCCCCCGAACGGGGCCGGAAATCCCAGCACCCCCTCGTGGTAGGCGCTCAGCAGCTCGGCCGCCTCATCCGGCGCGAGCGATTCGATCCCCAACGGGCTCGACAGCGACACGAGCGCCAGATCGAGACCATCGTCGATCGCCTGCGCCGTCCGCAGTTCGATGTCGTACCAGGCCCGATCGACCTCGTAGTTCGCCTCACCGGCCAGCTCGAGCGTCGAGCCGCGCAGACACGGGGCCGCGCGCCGCGCTCGCAGCGCCTCGATCAAAGGGCGCGACCACAGGTGCTGGTGGATATCGACCACCGCCCCGTCAGCCACCACAGCCGGCCCCCGACAGCCCCGACCCCCACCCCTCACGCGCCCGGCGACCGACCAGCCTCGACGGCCACCCGATTTGGGCCCCGCGACCGACCAGCCTCGACGCCCACCCCTCACGCGCCCCGCGACCGACCAGCCATTTCCTTAACCGTTTCATTGAATCGGTTAAGTGAAGCGGTTCAACGAGTTCTTGTCAATGATCGCGATCGGAAAGCGACCGGATCCTGGCGGGCGACCGCTGATTACGTTGCCGCCCGGCGGATAGACCCTGCGATCATTAGCGCTAACGCCTACCCCTGCCGGGGCCATGGCCGAACCTATTTGCTTGCGCCGTGAGCCCCCCCGCCAAGCGCGTCACGATTCGGGAGGTCGCAGATGCCGCCGGGGTCTCCCCGGCTGCGGTCTCGTACGCCCTACGTGGGATCCAGGTATCCGAGGAGACCCAAGAGCGGGTACGCAAGGTCGCGACCGACCTCGGCTATGAGGCCAATCCGATCGCCCGCGCGCTGGCCAGCGGGCGCACCGGCATGGTCGGCATCCTCGGCCCCTCGCTCGAGGACCTCTGGCAGCAGCGCCTGGTGGCCGAGGCGGGACGGGCGCTCCTGGCCCACGATCGCTACGCGCTGATCCTCGATGCCGGCGGCGATCCGGGCCGGCAGCGGACGCTGGCCACCCAGCTGCGCGACCAGCACGTGGACGGGCTGATCCTCTCGCCGGTCGACCCCTCCGACGAGTTCTGGACCGAGCTTGCGGAGTCGGTGGCGGTGGTGTCGATCGGCGACGCCCTGCCCGGCCGCGGAGCGGTGGGCGAGGTGCTGTTCGATAACCGCGCCGGGGTGAGGAGGGCGCTCGAGCACCTGCACGCGCTCGGGCACCGGCAAATCGCGGTGCTGCGCCCACCCGGCTCGCCGACCAACGACCGGCCGGCCGAGGTCTACGTCGGCACCGAGGCCGATCGGCTGGGCCTGGACGTTCGGGTCGTGAGCGCGCCTTACGAGCTGGGCGAGGCGACCGTGCTCGCGCGCGAGGTGCTCACGGCCTCGCCCCGGCCCAGCGCCGTGTTCTGCTTCTCGGACTCGATCGCCTACGGCGTCTACGCCGCGGCCCGTGAGCTCGACCTGCGCATCCCGGCCGACCTGTCGGTGATCGGCTACGACGATCATCCTGTCTCGATCCTGCTCGCGCCGCCGTTGACCAGCTTCTCCTGGGACACCGAGCGTCTCGTCGAGATGGCGGTCGGGATGGTCCTGGCCGCGATCGACGGGCAGCCGCGGCGGCGCCGGCGTGTCGTGATCGAGCCCGCCCTGCGCGAGCGCGCGTCGACGGCCCGCTGCCGGCGCTGACGCCCCCCGAAGCCCCGGCAGCCGCGACCCGCAGGCCGCCAACCGCAGCGCGGCACCCACGACTCGCCACCCGCCGGTGCACAACGCCCGAAAGCCCCACCCCGCCGGCGACCTTCGTGACATAAGCGCCTGGGAGACGCTTATGTCCCGGTAGTCCGCGGCGGTCGTGCGATTTCGGGACTTTTGCACCCCCGCCCGCACCACCCACCCTGCAAAACGCAGCAAACCTCCACTCCCGCCACCGCCCTTGGCTACATAAGCACGGAGGCAATGCTCATGTCGCCGCTCGCGGCGCCTACCCGAGGAAGGAGATCAGCTCGCGCGCCACGCCCACCGGATCGTCGTAGGCCATTAGGAACCCGGTGGCGGGCAGGGTGCGCAGCTGCGCGTTGGGCAGGAGGTCGAGCGCCTCGTAGGCACCGATTAGCGGATGGGCCGGGTCCTCCTCGGCCCACAGCAACAGGACGGGAAGATCGATCCGGGGGTAGGCGTCGAGCAGCTGGCGCTGCGGACCGGTCGGCCAGCGGCGGGCGAACTTGGCCCACGAGCGGGCGCGGTTGCCGTTGCCGGCGACGTCGGCGAAGGCGTGGCGGACGAGGTCCCGGGCGGCGGGATTGCGCTGGACCGAGAGTCGCTCGCCCATCGAGGGGCGGAACACCAGCTTGGCTCCGTGGGCGAGCGCGCGGTCGAAGCCCGGCAGGGCCGCGGCGCGACAGGCCGCGCGCCACGCCGCCCGCTTGCCGGCGAACTCGTCGCGTCGGTGCAGCCGGTTGGGCATGAGCACCAGCCGAGCTGGGGCCAGCCGCCCGCTCGTGACCGCTCTGAGGGCCAGCTCCGCGCCGAGGTCGTGTCCGGCGAGCAGTGGCTGGGGCCCCGCCACCTCGCGGCAGAAGCCGGCGATCACCTCGGTTAGCCAGTCCGGCGTGTACGGATGGCGCGGCCGGTCCTCGGAGTCGCCGTGGAGCGGCAGGTCCGGAACGACGACCCGGAAGCGCGAGGAGAGCTCGGCCACGATCGGCTCCCACTCGCGGTGCGACATGCCCATGGAATGCAACATCGCAAGGGCTGGACCGGTGCCGGTTTCGCGGTACGCTATCCGGGCTCCGTCGTGATGGTGGTAGAGCCTCAGTCGCATTGGGCGGGCAGGGCCCTATCCTCGCACCCCGCAAGTCCACTGGCAGCGGAGCCACTTGTCGTCGCGCTTCGGTCTCAAGGTTGTGCAAATGCTGCGCATTGCGTGGCAACCCTCGTTAATGCGTCTGAAATGCCAGATATGGACCCAACAAGGAACAGTCCCCTCGGTTTGTCGACTTCGCAAGCCGCAAACGCTCTAGGAGTCTCGCTCGGCACCATCCGTCGGTGGGCCGACATGGGATACCTCGAGTCATACCGCACCCCCGGTGGTCAGCGCCGCTTTAGCGTCGAACAGATCGAGCAGTTCCTGGAGACGCTCCAGCAGCGCCGGTCGGCGACGCGTCAGCCGCATCAAGAGCGGCTGGTCAGCTAAGTCAAGCCCGGGACCGGGTGCGCGTCGGGATTCCGACGCGTCGCGGAAGCATGCCCTCACGTAGCCCAGAGCGCGCGTTCAGCCCGCGCGCGCCTGGTTGATTCGCCGCTCCATGTCGAGCTCGGTGTCGAAATCGGCTGCGTCGGCGTGGCGGTACTCGACGCCCTCCCCACTGAGCAATCCGGCAAGCACCTCGACATAGTCCGCGTCGAGCTGCGTCCCCGCGACGCGCCGCAACTCGCGCAGCGCTTCGAAGGAGCTCATCCGGGTCCGATAGGTGTCGGCGGCGGTCAGCGTGTCGTACACCTCGGCGACCGAGATGATCTTGGCGATGTCGGGGATCTCCTCGTCGGTCAGGCCGTGGGGGTAGCCGCGCCCGTCGACTCGCTCGTGGTGGGCCAGGATGATCTCGGCCACAGGGCCGTACATGCCGAGGTCGCGGAGCATGTCGGCGCCCAGCTCCGGATGCTGTTGGATAGCCAGCCAGTCCTCGTCGGTCAGCGTGCGGCCCCGCTCATGCACTCGGTCCGACAGCGCAAAGTGGCCGATGTCGTGCAGCAGCCCGGCGGTGTGGGCGAGCTCTTGCTCCTGTTCGCTCATCCCGAGCGAATCCGCCATGTCCCGCGCGAAGCGGGCGACGGCGGCGGCATGCCGAGCGGCCCGCTGATCCCGGATGTCGAGAGCGCGGAGCAGGCCCGCCAGCACGCCCCACGAGAGCGAGACATACTGCTCGGCCCGGTCGCGCGACTCGGCGAGCAGGTGCGCCATATATGAGAATGCCAGCACGGCGGCGAGCGCGAACGCGATGCCGGCCACTCCAATCTCGACGTAGATTGCCGCGCCCGCTACCGCTAGCGCCACGGTGATCCCGGCGCTCGGTAGGTGCTGCACGAGGTTGCGGGGATTCCACATCTCGCTATAGCCGTCGAAGGCGATGTTGAGCGGCGCGATGATCAACCACGTGACCTCGAGCATGGCCAGGGCCAGGCCCGCCAGGACTAGGTAAAACGTCACGTGGTGGTCCTCCGGCGCGAGGCGGCGCAGCAGGGTACCGGCGAGCAACGCCGTGAACCCGCCCGCGACCAGGTTGAAAAGGAAAGCCTGCCGCCGGGTTCGGAGGACGCGGGTCGAGGCGACCTCTGAGATCACCGCCGCTACGAACGCCGACGTCGGGCCGAGGAACGCCCCGGCCAGGATATAAACAAGAAACGCGCCCGAGATGTTGACGAGCTGGGCAACGCGCGCCACACCTAAGCCAGCGGCGACCGCCGCGATGGCAAGCACGACCGACAGTCCATTGAGGTGGTCCCGGGGCGCGACGAGCACACTCCAAAGGACGCACCCAGCGAGACAAGCGCACGCGATCCCGACCGCCACCGTCTGGCGAAGAGCAAGCGACCGCGTGCGACGGTGATCGCTCACGGGGCCACGGTATCGCGTTCACGCCTGGAACGCCAGGTATCGCGTTCACGCCTGGAACGCCAGGTTTGCGCCAGATCGGGGCTCGAGCAGGCGCGGCTTAGGTCACTGGCTCCGGTACTGCATTTTTCCTCCCCATCTAACCGCAGGTTCCACAGACACCACCAACCGCACCCGAACCGCCAAAAAGTGGAGGTTTAAGTGGTACTTCAGGCGAAAACTTGTGCAATTCTATGTCGGGGTATTCAGGAGGGCAACAGCTAGGTCGAAATAGCAACGTCTACGTCTCTTTAACTGCGCATGCGCTATCTCAAGACGAGCGAGGCCGCAGCGCTCCTGAACGTAAGCCCGAACACACTGCGGGCATGGGAGCGCCGTTTCGGCTTCCCCAAGCCTCAGCGCTCTCCGGGCAAGCATAGGCTGTTCACGCACGGCGAGGTCGCCGCGCTGAGAGACGCCCTCCAGGAGGGCCTATCGATCTCCTCGGCCATCTCGCGCGCCCGCGAGGGACTCGCCGCCGATGCCAACTCGCTGGTCGGTGCGCTCACCTCCTACGAGCGCGAGCGCGCGGACCAGGCGATCGAGGCCGCGCTGGCCCTGCGCTCCGTCGAGCGCTCGGTGGAGGAGGTGCTGCTCCCGACGCTCGATGAGATCTCCCGCCGCTACAGCGTCGACTCCGCCGCCTGGGCGTTCGCCGCCCAGTGGGCCACCGACTGGCTCAGGCGCGCCACCCGGCTGACGCCTCCGCCGGTGCGACCTGTCTCGATCGTCGTCGGCGACGCCTCCCGCGACGAGCTCGACCGCGACGCGCCCTACATTCGCGCGCTGGAGCTGTTCCTGATGCGCGCGGGCGTGAGGGTCCTCAGCCTGTCTGCACGCGGCGTGGCCGGCATCGGGGATGCCGCCTCAGTGCACAGGCCGAACCTGGTGGTCGTCGCCGGTGGCCATCTCGACGATGACACGGTCGCCCGCTGGGCCTATGCGATCCGGCTCGCGGTCGGGACGATGCCCCTCGCCATTTACCGGCGCGGCGCCGAGCGGCCGCGCACCCGCGGCACGGGCACGACGGTGCTGCCCTCCGGCGCGGGAGATGCCCAGCGGACTCTGCTCGAGTTGCTCGAGTCCGACCAGATCATCGCCGCGGCCGCCGCCGCCGGGGCGGCCGAGTTCCGCGCCCAGGCCCGAACGCTCCGAGGCGGCCGCTAGCCCTAGAAAGTACGCCTCGTCCTGATGTTCGATCGCACAGCCAAAGCCAGGAACGGCCGCCCGGCATTGCGACTTCTCGCCGCACCCGCCGAACAGGAGGCCCCGGCCCCGACCGTCTCGTTCTGCAGCCATTGCGGTGTCCGGCCGAGCCCGGCCGGCGAAGCCCCCGCCTCGCGCGTGTGCGGCGCGTGTGGCTTCGGTCTGATCCTCGAATCGCGCCTCGACGCCGCGCCCAAGGAGGGCGATGCATTCCTCGTGCTGGACCGCTCGCTGTCGGTGTGCGCGGTCTCGGAGGCCGCCGAGCGCCTGCTGGCGACCCGCGAGCCCGACGCGGTCAACCGCCACGTCACCGATCTGCTGATGCCGGCGGGCGCCGAGGAGCAGGGCACCGAGAGCCTGTCGCTGGCCGTGATGTGGGCCGCGCGTGGCGACGGGAGCATGCGCAGCGCCGTCGTCCGGCCGGCGAACACGTTCGGCATTCGCCTCACGGCTCGGATCGCGAGCTGTGGACCGCCTCGTGCGGCGTTGCTCGTTCTTGAATAGTTTGGGTAGCAATTGCAGGAGTCATTGCGGCTCTTGCGCACGTTTGATTCCAACAGTTAAGTGCAGGGTGTGACAGGAATTCGAACCAACGCGGCCGCGGTCATGCTCGGCGTCAGCCCCAACACGCTCCGGAGCTGGGAGCGCCGCTACGGCTTCCCCCGCCCGCGGCGGACCCCCGGCGGCCACCGCCAGTACGCGCTCGGCGAAGTCGAGTCGCTCCGCGCCACCCTGGCCGAGACCCACAACGTCTCGAGCGCCATCGCGCTCGCCCGCCAGCGCGGCGAAGGCCCGTCGTCGGGCTCGCGGCTGGCCGCGGCGTTCGCTGCCTTCGACGAGGAGAAGGCCAACGGCCTGCTCGAAGAGAGCCTCGCCCTGCGCTCGATCGAGCGCACGATCGAGGAGGTCCTCCTGGAGGCCGTCGTGGCCCACTTCGATCAACGGGCTCCGACGCCGGAGTACGAGTTTGCCTGGCGCTACGCGACCGGCTGGCTGTCGGCGCTCAAGCGTGTGTCCCCCCGGCGACGCGCGCCGCGGGCGTGCTCGTGCTCGATGCCTCCTCCCCGCCGGCGCTGGACGCCCTCTACGCCCAGGCGCTCGAGTTGCTGCTGCGCCGCGCCGGCGTTCGCACCCTGTGCATGTCGGCTGCGATCAATCCCACCCGCCTCGCCCGCGCCCTCCCGGCGCTCGACCCCGGCGCGGTCGTACTGTCCGGCCGCGGCCTCTCGCTCGACGCGCTGGGCCGGCTGGTCTACTCGATCCGCATGGTCGCCCGGGGGGCGGTGGTGTACGACTTCCGGACCGCAGTGCCCGATACCGGGGCGAGCACCGTTCGCCGCCTCGGGCACGCGCCACTGGCGGCGCGCGACGCGCTGCTCGGCCGGATGGACGAGAACCTCGTCGCGCGCTCGCGCACACCTGCGCAGCCGCTTCCGGCGATCCCCGCTCGCTAAGGCCCTCGCGGGCCGAGCCCCCGCGTCCGCCTCCTAGAATCACCCGCCCATGCCCTCGACGGACCGCACTATCCCACCCGATCGAAGCGTCAGCTTCGATCGGCAGCATCCATTTCCGCACCGCCCGGTCGATCCGCGCGCCTCCTTCCCCGAGTTGGAGGAACGCGTCCTCGAGCGCTGGCGCGAGCGCGACGTGTTCGCCGAGTCGATCCGGCGCCGGCGCGACTCGCCCCGCTGGGGGTTCTACGAGGGGCCCCCAACCGCCAACGGGCCACCCGGCATCCATCACGTCCTCTCGCGCGTGTTCAAGGACATCTTCCCCCGCTACCGCACGATGTGCGGCTACTTCGTCGAGCGTAAGGGCGGATGGGACTGCCACGGCCTGCCGGTGGAGCTGGCGCTCGAGGCGGAGCTCGGCTTCACGACCAAGGACGACATCGAGCGCTACGGGATCGCCGAGTTCAACGCCCGGTGTCGGGAGAAGGTGCTGAGCCACGTCCAGGATTGGAACCGGATGACCGAGCGGATCGGCTTCTGGATCGACCTCGACGACGCGTACCGCACGCTCGACCCCGCCTACATCGAGTCTGTTTGGTGGGCGCTCAAGACCATCCACGATCGCGGTCTCCTCTACGAGAGGCTCAAGGTCGTTCCCTACTGCCCACGTGACCAGGTGACACTCTCGAGCCACGAGCTCGGGCAGCCCGACGTCTACCGCGACGTCATCGATCCCTCGATCTATGTGCGCCTCCCGGTCGCCGACCCGGAGGGGTGGGCGGGCCCCCTTCATCCCGACGACGAGCTCGTGGTCTGGACCACGACCCCCTGGACGCTCGTGTCGAACGCCGCGGTCGCCGTCGACCCAGAGCTCACCTACGCCCGGGCGATGCCCGCCGACGATGATCATGTGTACGTGCTGGCCGAGGCGCGTGTCGAGGCCGTGCTTGGCGAGGGCGCCCGGATCCTCGACCGGTTCCCCGGAAAGGACATGGAGGCTGCGGCCTACATCCCGCCGTTCCCGTTCATCCCGGGGTCGGCCTACGGACCGCGCGGTCATACGGTGCTCGGAGCCGATTTCGTCAGCGCCACCGACGGCACCGGCCTGGTCCACACCGCGATCGCCTTCGGCGAGGACGACTTCCGCCTCGGCGAGCAATATGGCCTGAACGTGATCAACCCGGTCCGGCTGGACGGGACCTACGACGAGCGGATCGGGCCGTACGCCGGCCGCAACGTCAAGGAGGCCGATCCGGACCTGATAGCAGACCTCCAGGCGCGCGGCCGGATCCTCCGGGCCGAGATGATCGAGCACTCCTATCCGCACTGCTGGCGGTGCGGCACGCCGCTGCTCTACTACGCCAAGCCGTCGTGGTACATCGCGACCAACCAGCGCAAGGACCGGCTGCTGGCCGCCAACGAGACCGTCAATTGGGCACCCGAGCACGTCAAGTACGGGCGCTTCGGCAACTGGCTCGAGAACAACGTCGACTGGGCGCTCTCGCGCGAGCGCTTCTGGGGCACGCCCCTCCCGGTCTGGCGATGCAAAAACGATCACACCCACGCCATTGGTTCGCTGAAGGAGCTCAACGAGCGCGCCGGGACGAACATCACCGATCCTCACCGCCCGTTCGTCGATGACCCGACGTTCGCCTGCGAGGACTGCGGCGAGCCGATGCGCCGCGTCCCAGAGGTAATCGACGTGTGGTTCGACTCCGGCTCGATGCCGTTCGCCCAATATCACGCGCCGCGCGAGCACGAAGAGCATTTCCGCGAGCGCTTCCCGGCCGACTTCATCTGCGAGGCACTCGACCAGACCCGGGGCTGGTTCTACTCGCTGCTGGCCATCTCCACCTTGTTGTTCGACCAGGCGCCCTACCGCAACGTCGTCTGCCTCGGCCTGATCCTCGATGAGGATGGGCGCAAGATGTCGAAGTCGCTCGGCAACACGATCGCCCCGCAGCAGGTGATCGACCGCTTCGGCGCCGACGCGCTGCGCTGGTATTTCTTCACCTCCAAGCAGCCCTGGGATGGCTACCGCCTGTCGCTCGAGACGATCGGCGAAGCGCTCCGACAGTTCCTGCTCCAGCTCTGGAACACGTATGGGTTCTACGTGCTCTACGCGAACGCCAACCGGGTCGACCCCGGCACGCTCGCGGAGCCTGCGACCGCCACCAATGAGCCGACCGACCTCGACCGCTGGGTGCTGTCGCGGCTACAGGCGACGGTCGAGGTGGTCCGCGATCGTCTCGACCATTTCGACGCCACCGTCGCGGGCCGCGCGATCCAGTCGTTCATCGACGACGTCTCGAATTGGTACGTGCGTCGTTCGCGCCGGCGCTTCTGGGACGGCGACCCCGCGGCGTTCGCGACGCTGCGCACGTGCCTGACGACGACCGCGAAGCTGCTAGCGCCGTTCTGCCCGTTCGTCGCCGACGAGATCTACGACAACCTCGACGGCAGCGAGCCGAGCGTCCACCTGTGCGACTTTCCCACCGCCGGCGCGCGCGACCACGACCTCGAGCAGGCGATGGCCACCGCCCGCGAGACGGTCCGCCTCGGCCTCGCCGCGCGCGGGCAGGCCAAGCTCAAGGTGCGCCAGCCGCTCCGCGCCGCCGTCGTCGTGGCCACGGGCGAGGAACGCGCGGCGATCGAGCGCATGTCCGAGATCGTCCGCGAGGAGCTGAACGTGCGAGAGCTCCGCTTCGTCTCCCAGGCCGACGAGCTCGCCGAGGTCGAGCTCAAGCCCAACTACCGGGCGCTCGGTCCCCGCTTCGGTAAGAGCATGCCGCTGGTGGCGATCGCGATTGCTGGGCTCGATGCCGGCAAAGCCGTCGGGACGCTGCGCGCCGGCGGCCAGGTCGCGATGACGGTCAACGGGGATGATCACGAGCTGAGCGCCGACGATGTCCAGATCTCGATGAAGCCGCTCGAGGGCTACCAGGTCGAGCGCGAGGGCTCGCATGCGGTCGCGCTCGAGCTCGAGATCGACGACGACCTCCGTGCGGAAGGCTGGGCCCGCGAGATCGTCCGCGCGGTCCAGCTGGCCCGCCAGGAGGCCGGCCTCGAGATCACCGACCGGATCGTGCTCACGCTCGACGGAGACGACGCGCTGCTCGCTGCCGCCCACGCCCACGAGGGCTACATCGCGCGCGAGACCCTGGCCGTGCAGGTCAGCTACCAATCGATGGACGGCGAGCTGGCCCCCGTCATGATCGACGGCCGCGAGCTCCGCGTGGGAATCGCACTGGCCTAAGAACCGTTCGCGGCCGCCTGCCGTATCCCGTTCACCTGCCCAACGGCGATGAAAGAACGGACCGGCAACATGCACGATTACGAACTGCTCAGGCGGCGCCATATGGCGGACGCGATGGCGCTCGCGCCAGAGATGATCGAGCGACTCGACTGGTCGGCCGACCAACTCGCCGGCCACCGCCAGCAAAAGCTGCGCGCGATCGTCGCGCGCGCCATGCTCGGGTCGCCCTGGCATCGCGAACGTCTGACCGGCGTCGACCTCCTGCACCTCGACGAGGACACCCTGCGCGACCTGCCGACGATGACCAAGGGCGATCTGATGGGCAACTTCGACCGGATCGTCACCGACCCCCGCGTGACGCTGGCCCGGATCAACGCCCACTTCGAAACCGTCGCAGAGAACGGCTATCTGTTCGATCGCTACACGGGGATCACGTCGGGCGGCTCGAGCGGCGAGCGAGGCGTGTTCCTCTACGACTGGGACGGCTGGACGACCTTCTGGCTTGGCTGCTTCCGCTACCTGCTCCGGGCCAAGCAGTCCGATCCCGAGCTCGCGGCACGCCCGCTGAAGATCGGCTGGGTAATGGCAGGCCACTTCACCCACGCCACCGCCGCGCTCGGCCGGACGTTCGCGAATCCGAACGTGATCAGTCACCCCTTCCCGGTCACGCTGCCCATAGGAGAGATCGTGGCCGGACTGAACGCCGTCCAGCCGGACGTCCTAAACGCCTACCCCTCGGCGCTGCACCTGCTGAGCTTCGAGGCCCAAGCCGGTCGGCTTCGGATCAAGCCAGGCCGAATCCAAAGCGCGGCCGAGCCGCTCCTTCCCGAAATCCGCGCCGCCGCCGAAGCGGCCTGGGGCGTGCGGGTCGGGAACCTCTACGGGACGTCCGAGGGCGGCGGCGTGGCCACGCCCTGCGACGAGCGCCGCACGCACCTGAGCGAGGACCTGATGATCGTGGAGCCGGTCGACGCAGACGGGCGTCCGGTGGCGCCGGGCGAGCCCGCGGCGAAGGTCTACCTGACCAACCTCTACAACCGTGCCCTGCCCCTGATCCGCTACGAACTCACCGACGAGCTGACGGTGATGCGCGAGCGCTGTCGGTGCGGCTCAGCCCATCGCTGCCTGGCCGACATCCAGGGGCGCCTGGACGACACGTTCTTCTACGATGGCCATCCCGTCCACCCGCACGTCTTCCGGACCGCGCTGGGACGCCGCGGACGCGTCGTCGAATACCAGGTACGCCAGACGTCGGCGGGCGCCGACATCGCGGTCCGCTGCCAGGGTGCGGTCGACCTGGACGAGCTGGCGCGAGAGATCGAGGACGGGCTTCTATGCCTCGGCCTGGAAGCGCCCGAAGTAAACGTCGACGCCGTAGCTCAGCTCGAGCGCACCAACGGCCCGGCGAAGCTCAGGCGCTTTGTCCCTCTGACAGGCGAGCCGGCTTACGCGAGCGCCGGCTCGAGCTCGGCGACCAGCTTGCCCTTGGGGTAGGCACCGACGACAGTCTTGGCCGGCTGCCCGTTGCGGAAGAGGATCAGCGTGGGAATGGACATCACGTTGAACTGAATCGCCGTGTTCTGGTTCTCGTCGATGTTCAGCTTGACGACCTTCAGATCGTCCGCCCGCTCCTGCGCAATCTCCTCGACCACTGGAGCAACCATCCGACACGGCCCGCACCACGGAGCCCAAAAGTCCACGAGCACCGGCTTGTCGGACTCGAGGACCTCGGCCTGGAAGTTGTTGTCGGTTACGTCTGACACGTTGGCCATGTCGGCTCCTTGGGGGTCTGTGCGATTACTTCAGAAAGTATAGCGGGACAGCGGGCGATTGCGGGAGGGATGGGTCGCGCGCTGGGGACCGCGGCGCCGGGGCCACCACGGGCGCCCCGAACCGGGCAAATTCCAGCATTGGTGCCGCGCCGTGCCGCTGGTGCAGGATCGTGCCTCGTCACGAGGCGGAATCCTGCACGGGCGCGGCGAGCGACCCGGAATGCTGGAATTTGCCCCCCCGCTGGCGCACCGGGTAGGACACGCCGCGATCCGGGTCAGGACGGGGCTGCCCGGCCCCACGGACGCCGAGCGGAGCGAGGCCCCACCCACCCTCACGGCCATTTACCGCCACCCCGCGCCGACGGGCCGCTACGTTTACGCACCATAGATGTCGGATCCAACGAACAGCGATATTGCCGCCGCGCTCGACGAGCTGGGTGACCTGAGCGAGCTCGACGGCGCCGCGCTCTACCGCGTCGTCGCCTACCGGAACGCCGCCAAGGCGGTGCGCGACTCGCCCGTCTCGGTGCTGGGGCTGGCGCGCCAGGGCCGGGCCACCGAGCTGCCTGGCATCGGCAAGATCATCGAGGAGAAGATCATCGCGCTGGCGGACGAGGGGGCGATCCCGGCCACCGTGAAGCTGCGCGCCAAGTTCCCGCCCGGCGTGATCGATATGACGCACCTGCCAGGCCTCGGGCCCAAACGCGTCCGCCGACTGTATGAGGAGCTCGGAATCGACTCGCTCGACGCGCTGCGCACGGCAGCCGAGGAGCAGAAGATCCGCAAGCTGAAGGGGTTCGGGCCTAAGGCCGAAGAGGCCATCCTCGCCAGCCTCCGATTAGCCGGCGCCGGCGAGCGGCCCGGCCGGATCGTGCTCGACCGCGCGCTCGCGGTCGCCGATCCGCTCGTCGACGCGCTCCGCGAGCACCCCGCGTCGACCCACGTCGAGCTCGCCGGCTCCGCCCGGCGGATGACCGACACGGTCAAAGACCTCGACGTGATCGCCACCGCCACCGACCCGGTGGCGCTTGCCCGAGCAGCGGCCGGCCTCGACCTCATCGAGGACGCGGGCACGCCGACCGAGGCCGGCGTGAAGCTCCGCACCCACACGGGCATCCGGGTCGATCTGCGGATCGTCGCGCCCGACCAATTCGGCAACCTGCTCCAGCATCTGACTGGCTCCAAGGAGCACAACATGGCGCTGCGCGAGGCGGCCGTGCGCAAGGGCCTGCACGTGTCCGAGTACGGGATCCTCGACGACGCCAACGGCGAGACCGACCGCTGTGCCAGCGAGCACCAGGTGTATGCGCTGCTGGGCCTGGAGTACATCGAGCCCGAGCTGCGCGAGAACCGCGGCGAGCTCGAGGCAGCGGCGGCGGGAACGCTCCCCGACTTGATCAACCAAGAAGACCTGAAGGGCGACCTGCACTCCCACACCACAGCCTCGGACGGCACCGCCTCGATCGAGGAGATGGCCGCGGCCGCCCGGGACGCGGGCTACGAGTACCTGGCCATCACCGACCACTCGGCCAGCTTCGGCTTCGGCGACGAGGTCTCGCCCGCGCGGCTGCGCGAGCAAATCGCGCGGATCCGGGCGACGGAGGTCGATGGGATTCAGCTGCTGGCGGGCTCGGAGGTCAACATCCTCCCCGACGGCTCGCTCGACTACGCCGACGAGCTGCTCGCCGAGCTCGACTGGGTCGTCGCCTCCGTGCACTCGTCGTTCCGGATGTCAGCCGACCAGATGACCGAACGCATCGTCCGCGCCATCGAGCACCCGCTGGTAGACGTGATCGGCCACCTGACCGGGCGCAAGCTCGAGCGGCGGCCGCCCTACCAGCTCGACGTCGAACGCGTGATCGAGGCCGCGGCGCGCACGGGCACGATGCTCGAGATCAACTCGAACCCCGATCGCCGCGACCTGAACGAGACCAACGCCCGCCACGCGGCGGCGGCCGGCGTGCCCATCGTGATCGACACCGACTCGCACCGGACGGCCGGCTTTGCCGTCGCGCGCTACGGGATCGCCACCGCACGACGCGCCTGGCTGTGCGCGGACCAAGTCCTCAACACGCAGCCATGGGAGGCGGTGCAGTCGCTCCGCCCTCGTCACCGGCTGGATCTAGCGTCTTCGCCCGCTCGACCGCGGGCGCGCGCCTGACGCGGACTTCTTGCCGTACGTCGGCGCAGCCGGCTTGCGGTAAGGGCCGGACGGCTTCGCTCGGGGCATCGCGGGCACGGGGACGTACGGCTTGTCGAGCGGCAGCGGCTCGGTCTTGCCGTTGCGCTGTATCCAGACGAACCAAGCCAGCCCGGCCAGGCACACCAACGTCGCGATCCAGAAGTTCAACCGCATCCCCAGCACGTGCACCGAGTAATCGATCCGGATCGTCTCCTCGAAGATCCGGTAGCCCGAGTAGCCGGCGACGTAAAGCGCCATCAGGCCGGGCGCCTTGATTTTGCGGTGGTTGCCGAGCCAGATCAGGAACCCGGCCAGCCCCAGGTCCCAGATCATCTCGTAGAGGAACGAGGGCTGAAAGGTGGCGTACTGGGTGAAGTGCGGGGGCCGATGCGCCGGGGAGATCTTCAGGGCCCAGGGCAGCGTCGACGGCTTGCCGAACAGCTCCTGGTTGAAGTAGTTGCCGATCCGGCCGATTGCCTGCGCCACCAGCAGCGCCGGCGCCGTCGCGTCCATGAAGCGCAGCACGTCGCCCCGCGTAAGCCGCTTGCGCACGATGTACAGGCCGCCGAGTACCCCGCACAAGATTCCGCCCCAGATCCCCAGGCCGCCGTTCCAGATCGCGAAGATACCCCAGAAGTTGTGCGGGCTGATCTGGCTGGGCGTGGTGATCACGAAGTACAGGCGGCCGCCGATCAGCCCAGCTGGGAAGCCCCAGGCGGCAGCCTCGTAGGCGAGGTCCGGGTTGCCGCCCATCCGCCGCCAACGCCACCGGGTGACGAAGATCGCCGCCGCCACAGCGAAGACGTAGGCCAGGCCGTAGGCGTGGATGAACAGCGGCCCGATGTAGAAGCCGTTGTGCGACGGGCTGGGGATAAAGGCAGTGAGATTCAACTTAGGCGCGCGGGCGGGCGTGGGAATGCCCCGACGCCCCGTTGAGCTCGAACAGGTTAGACCGGAACCCGGGAGTGCGGACCAGTCGGATCGGCTTGAGCGGTGAGGTCTTGTCGATGTAGAACCGCGCCCCGTCCCGCTGCTCGATCGCCCGCACCGCGGACGCCTGCCGGCGCCAGGCCAGCGACCAGATGATCGCGAACCCGGTCGCCACCGCCGGGACCTGCGGAACCAGGAAGGCCAGCGCGCCGGCGCCCAGGGTGGAGATCAGCAGCGGCCAGAGCCGGTTGAGCAGCGTGCGCGCGGGGCTGAGCTCGGGCAGCGAGGGCTGCGTCCGGGCGCCGGCCAATAGCGAGGCGATCGGCCCCGATGTCTCATCGCGCCGCCCCAGCCAGATGCCGATCAGGGCGGCTGCGACCCACCATCCGGCCGCGAAGGGCACCAGCGTGTCGTCGCGGTTGTTGGCCCCACCGGCCACGGTGACCGCGGCGAGCAGGGTGGCGCAGCCGGCACTCATCAGGACCGTGGTGCGTAGGAAGTCCGCGAAGCGCACGCCGCCAGCCCTAGTGACCTGCGACCCTCGGAGCTCCGGCGAGGCGCGCGCGCATCAGTCCGCCGCCAGCGCCGCCAGCAGCTGCACCACGCCGTCGGTCCCGTCAACCACCAGGTCCGCCTCCTCGGTGATCTCCGAAGGTCCCTCTTCCGATCGGACGCCGACGCGGATCGCTCTGGAGATGCGGCCGGCGTCGGCCAAGCGCGCGAGCGCGTGGAAGGCGTCGAGGTCTGTCCTGTCGTCGCCGACGTACATCGCGACGTCGACGTCGGTGTCGGCCAGAAACGTTTCGATGCCTGCCCCCTTGTCGATCCGCACCGGCGGACGCACCTCGAGCACCTTGCGCCCCCAGTGGGTGCGCAGCCCCGCCGTTTCGGCCCGGGCGGCGACGGCATCGATCGCGGCGCGCGCCGCCTCCTCGTCCGGGGATCCGCGCCAGTGGAAGGCGACGATTGGGCCCTTGTCCTCGAGCCGCACGCGCAGCCGCCGGAGCTCCGCCGTGTCTGCCTCGCGGGCGAAGTCGTGGATCCGCTGGGTCCAGTCCTCGAGCTCCGGATCGACCACCGGCTCGGTCCAGCCCGCGCGCAGTATCTCCGCGCCGTGCGAGCCGAGATAGGAGATGGTCCCAATCGCGACCATCGCGCGCGCCTCCGAGGCCCGACGCCCGCTCACGCACGCCACCACCCCGTAGCGCCGGGCGATCTCAGCCAGGAGCCGGCGCGTATGAGGGGGTACGCGCGCATCGGCGGCGCGCTCGACGATCGGCGCCAGCGTGCCGTCGATGTCGAGCAGGATCGCCGCGCGCGTCGGATCGGCGCGCAGTGGCGCGAGCGCTTCGGAGAGGAGCGCTGATGTCACGGCTCTAGTATGCCCCCTCCGAGGTGCGCGCCGTGTCCAACGAATTCTTCCTGCTGCTTCACGGACAACCGGGTGCGGCGACGGACTGGGAGCGGCTCCGCGCCGTCCTCGGCGCGGGGGTGCCGACCCTCGCGATTGACCGTCCCGGCTGGGACGGATCCTCGGGGGCGACCGATCTCGCCGGCAACGCGCGAGCGGCGCTCGCCGCGCTCGATCGCACCGGCGTTGCCCGCGCAACCGTGGTCGGGCACAGCCTGGGCGCCGCGGTGGCGGCGTGGCTGGCGGTCTCGCATCCCGAACGCGTGAGCCGGCTCGTGCTCGTCTCGCCGGCGGCGAACAGCGACTCGCTCGGGCCCGTCGACTACCTACTCGCCGCCCCTTTCGTCGGATGGCTGACCACGATCGGCGCGATGGCCGGCGGCGGGGTGATGCTGGGCGCCCGGTCGGTCCGTCGGTGGGTGGCGGAGGCGACGGCGCTCGATGAGCGTTACCTGCGCTCGGCCGGCCGGATGCTCCTGGCTCCGCGGGCGTGGCGCTCGTTCGTCCGCGAGCAGCGGTTCCTCGTCCGAGACCTGCCCGTGCTGGAGCGACGGCTGGCGGAGATTGCAGCGCCGACCACGATTGTGTCGGGCACGGCCGATCGGGTGGTGCCGCTCGCCGCGGCCCGGCGGCTGTGCGGGCAGATCCCGTCGGTGGAGTTGGTGGAGATCCCGCACGCCGGCCATTTGCTGCACATCCAGCAAGCCGACCGGCTGGCCGAGATTGTCGCTCCCCAGTGACCTATCGCTGGGTGGATCACACCGCCGAAGTCGAACTCGAGATCGAGTCAGAGAGCGAACGTGGCGTGCTCAAGGACGCGCTACTCGCGCTGGCTGAGCTACTGGGCGTCCGCGGCTCCGCCCGCCCCGAAGACGACGGACCCGATGTGCGCTCGGTCCTGGTCGAGGCCGGCGATCGGCCGGCGCTGCTGGCCGGCTGGCTCGAGGAGCTCGCTTTCCTGGCCGAGTCTGAGGGCTTCGTTGCCACACGTCTGATCGACGTCAGCCTCGGCGAGAGGAGCATCAGCGCGACCGTGGGCGGCGCGCTCGGCGAGCCGCCGCCGCTGGTCAAGGCGGTCACCTACCACCGGTTGTCGTTCGAGCGCCACGGCGAGCGCTACGTTGCTCGCGTGGTGCTCGATGTCTGAGCTCCGTCGCATCGACGACGAGCTGTGGGAGATCCCGATCGGGGCGGTCGCCGGTATGCGTGTCCCGGGCCGCGTCTTCGCTGATGCCGAGCTGCTCGAGGCAATCGCGCACGACCGATCACTCGAGCAGCTCGCGAATGTCGCCACACTCCCCGGGATCGTCGACGCGGCACTGGCCATGCCGGACATTCACCAGGGCTATGGCTTTCCCGTGGGAGGCGTGGCCGCCACGGATGCGGGCGACGGGGTCGTGTCGCCGGGCGGCGTCGGCTACGACATCAACTGCGGGGTGCGCCTGCTCGCGCTGCCGCTCGGCTACCACGAACTGGGGGCAAACCGCGAGCAGCTCGTCCACGAGCTATCGCGTCGGGTTCCGGTCGGGGCGGGCGGGCGAGGTGCGCACGAGGGTCTCAAGGGCGCCAATCTCGAACGCGTGCTGTCGCTCGGCCCCCGCGCGCTGCTCGAGGACCTCGGGATCGGAAGCGAGGAAGAGCTTGCCTTCACCGAGTCAGGCGGCCGGCTCGACGGCGCCGATCCGGCGGTCGTGTCCGCGCGCGCCCGTCACCGCGGCGCAGGCCAGATCGGCACGCTGGGCTCTGGTAACCACTTTCTCGAGCTGCAGCGGGTCGAGGCGATTTACGAGGCGGACGCCGCCGAGGCGTTCGGGCTGCGAGTCGGCCAACTCACCGTGCTGATCCATTCGGGGTCGCGCGGGCTCGGTCATCAGGTGTGCACCGACTTCGTCAAGCGCATGGACGCCGGGCTGGCGCACTACGGGATCGAGCTGCCCGACCGCCAGCTCTCGTGCGCACCGCTCGACTCCGCCGAGGGACGCGACTACCTGAGGGCGATGGCGGCGGCCGCAAACTTCGCCTGGGCCAACCGCGCCGCGCTCGCGCACCGGGTGCGCGAGGCGATCGACTCCGTGCTCGGGCATGCGATCGCTGCCGGCACCCGTCAGGTCTATGACGTGGCTCATAACGTCGCCAAGCTCGAGGAGCACGGTGGCCGCACGGTGTGCGTGCATCGCAAGGGTGCGACGCGCGCCTTTCCACCCGGTCACCCGGAGATCCCGCCGGAGTACGCCACGGCGGGCCAGCCGGTATTCATTCCGGGCAGTATGGGCACCTCCTCGTTCGTTCTCGCCGGCCGGCCAGGTGCGATGGAGCGCTCGTTCGGGACCACGTGCCACGGGGCGGGGCGCCGGATGTCGCGCACGGCGGTGCGCAAGGCGGTGGACGGAGTCGCGCTGCGCCGGCAACTCGAGGCCCGCGGAATCGTCGTGCGGGCGCCGTCGGCGCGCGGCCTCGCCGAGGAGGCGCCTGCGGCGTACAAGGACGTCGATCGCGTGGTCGAGATAGTCGAGCGGGCGGGTTTGGCCGCGCGCGTGGCGCGCCTGCGGCCGATCGGCGTGGTCAAGGGCTAACCATCCCCATCACCGGGTAGTGCATCGGTATGGCCTCCAAAGCCGCTGATCCCATCATCTCGGAAGTGCCGCAGCCCACCGTGCCGCCCACGCCGGCCGTACCCAGCGCGCCGGTGACGCCGGCTGTCCCCGATCCTGGCTCGCCCGCCGCGCCCGAGGAACCGGCAACCGTGCCCGGCCCCGATGAGCCGGCCGCCCCTATCGCTCCCAATCCGGGACCCGACGAGGCGCCGGAGCCCGAGCCGCCCGCGCCACAGCCAGGCGAACGCTGAGCCTGGAAACGACCTAGGCTTAGGCGCAATGGACGCTTTTCTGTCCGTCGCGAGTAAGCGCGAGGTGCGCGATTACGCCGGGCGACCGATCCCGGCGGACGCGGAGCAGCGCATCCTGGAAGCCGGCCGGATCTCCGGCAGCTCGCAGAACAGGCAACCGTGGCGCTTCGTGGTCGTCGACAGCCCGTCCCTCCGCGAGCGGCTGGCCGAGGCCGTGTACCGACCCGGCAACGTCCGTAGCGCTGCGCTGGTGGTGGTGATCGCGATGCGCGGGCGCGGGCCGACCGGCTTCGACGCCGGCCGCGCCGCCCAGAACATGATGTTGGCGGCCTGGAACGACCGCATCGGCTCCTGTCCCAACGGAATGCCGGATGCCGACGTCGTGGCGGCACTACTCGACCTCGAGGATGGCGAGCGACCCGTCACGGTGCTCACGTTCGGCTATCCGGTCCGCACGCGTGACCCCGAGCGCCGCACGGCTATCGAATGGCTCGAGCGGGCCGATCGCAAGCCGTTCGACGACGTCGTCCAGCGGCTGTAGAAGACTCGACGCCGGGTTGGGCGGCGGCGATGATATGCATCCGTGCGCTACGTCCTGACCCGAGATGCCGAGGAGTTCGCGGCTCGCACCAAGCGGCTGCTGTCCGAGCGCATCGAGTGCAACCTGCTGGCGACCGTTCTCATGCGAGTACTCGAGGGCGACTATCCCGATCCCGCGCCGCTCTTCGCCTACGGGGTGGCGTCCGACGACGAGGTGAGCTTCGTGGCGGTACGCACGCCACCCTGGCCACTATTAGCCAGCCCGCTCGAGGACGACGTGGGCGAATTCATGGATCGGTGGCTCGAGACGGATCCGGGCGTCGATCGGGTGAGTGCCGTGCCGGACACGGCACGCGCGATCGCCGCCGCGTGGGCGAAGCGGACGGGCGGCCGGCCACGCACGACGATGAACGAGGCCATGCACGTGCTTGACGAGGTGAGCGATCCGCCGCATCCGGCACCCGGCGCGTTGCGCCTCGCCGCGCCACGCGACCGAGACCTGCTCGTCGAATGGATGGAGGAGTTCGTCCGCGAGGCGGGTCTGATCGGCGCGAGCCAGGCCGGGGCAATGATCGACGGGTACGTTCGCCGCCAGACCCTGTCGGTCTGGGATGACAGCCGCCCCGTGTCGATGATCGGGGTCAATCCCCCGGTGGCCGGCGTGGCGCGGATAGGACCCGTTTACACGCCGCCGCCCGATCGGCGCCGCGGATATGCCGGCAGCGCGGTCGCGGCCGCCAGCCGGCGCGCACTGGCCACCGACGCCGACCGGTGCATGCTGTTCACCGACCTGGCCAATCCGACCTCGAACAAGATCTACGCCGAGGTCGGCTACCGCCGCGCGGGCGACTGGGAAGAGATCGCGCTCGATCGCGACTGAAGGATCAAGCCGACGGCGAGGCGCCGAGCGCCCGCAGCGCGCCGTCCAACTCTTCGACGACCTCGCCCGGACGCTCGGCCCCGGACAGGCGTAGCGCGTCGTGCACCGGTGAGTTCCCAGGGATCACCAGCAGCAGGCCCTGCCCGCGCGCCTGCAGGCTCGCGCGCATGCCGTGAATGACGTAGATCCCCGCGCTATCCAGGTAGTCGACCTCGGAGAGATCGAGTACGACGCCACGTGCGTCGCTGGGGGTGGCGCCGATCACCGTGACTCCGATCTGCTCGGCGTTGGACATATCGACCTCGCCGCTCAGGCGCGCCACCACGGCGCCCCGTGCCCGGCTGATCTGCACGTCGGCCAGGGTCATTGGTGCGAGAGGTGGCGTCGCATCACGACCTCGGTGCCGGTCTCCAGGCGGCCGACCTGCACGTCATCCATCGCGGCAGCGATGATCGAGAGCCCCCGGCCGCGGCCCTCGCCCCGCGACTCGCGCCACTGGCCCTTGTCGCGCACCGCGATCGTGATGCCGCCGTCCTCTCCCCAGGCGTCCAGCTCGAAGGTCGCCGGAGCGGGCGAGTAGGCGTGCTCGATGGCGTTCGCGCACGCTTCGCTGACCGCGATGGTCACCTCGGCCACGTCGGTCTCGCCCGCTCCGTGCTCGACCAGCCATCGGCGCAGGATGCGACGCACCTGCGCCAGGGTCGCCGGCTCGGCCGGGAGGCGCAGGTGAAGCTCGGCGGGAACCGGGCTGTTCTGGAGGGCGACGATCGCCGCGTCGTCGCGCAGCCCTTCGAGCGGAACCAGATCCGCCACCGCGGCCACACACGCCTCCTCGGGAGAAACCGCGCCGCGGACCGAGTCGGCCAAAGCTTCGATTCCTTCGCTGAGCGGAATCCCACGCCGCTCCACCAGACCGTCCGTGTAGAGGAACAGGATGTCCTCGCGCTCGAGCGGGAACTCGTGCTCAGCGCAGCGGCCGTAGGGAAACGCCCCCAGTGGGGGCGCCGGCGTCACGTCGATCACGCGCGTCCCCGACGGAGTGATCACGACGGGCGGCAGATGTCCAGCAGCGGCGTACTGGACGGTCGAGGCGTACGGGTCGAACACCGCGTACGCCGCGGTCGCCATCGCCGGTTCATTGAGCGACTGCACGAAGCGGTCGACCAGCTCGAGCGTCCGGCCAGGACCGTGGCTCTCGATCGCGTAGGCGTGCAGCGCCGTCCGCAGCCGGCCCATCAACGATGCCGCCGCGACCCCGTGGCCGACCACGTCGCCGATCACCAGCCCGACGCGTCCCCGCGCAAGCTCTATGACGTCGTACCAGTCGCCACCGACCTCCGAGCGGGCGGGGAGGTAGCGCGCCGCGAGGGTGGCCCCTACGAAGCTGCCCAGCCGCTTTGGCAGCAGGCTGCGCTGGAGCGTGATCGAGACGCTGTGCTCATGGTCGAGTCTCGCCGCCAGGCTTGCCCGCTCGATCGCCGGGGCGGCTCGGGCCGCGGCCAGCTGGAGCACCGCGACGTCGTTCTGAACGAACGTCCGCGGCTGCAGCGAGCCGACGTGCATCACGCCGATGAGGTGGCCCTCGACAATCAGGGGCACCCCGAGGAGCGAGCGGATCCCCTTCTCGCGCAGGATCGGGTTGAGGATGTCGGCGTGGTCGACGTCGGCGATGAAGATCGCCACGCGCTCCGTTGCGATCCGGCCGGCGAAGCCCCGCCCGATCGGGATCCGGACGCCGCGCACCACCTCCTCCTCGAGCCCCTTGGCCGCTCGCGCCACCAGCTGCTGGGCCTCCTCATCGAGCAGCAGAACCGCGACTGTGTCGACGTTGAGCGCCTCCTGGGTTCGGTTCAGGAGCTCGTCGAGGAGGCCGTCGAGGGGCAGCTCGGACAGCGCCGGATCGCTGAATCGGTAAGAGGCTCGGACCTGGTCGGGCGCATCGATGATCGGCTCCGCCGCCTCGAGCGCGATCTGTCCCGGCCCGAGCCTCGGACGATGGGTTCGCGTCGCGGGTGACTCGGCCACGGGTTGAAGTGTCCCTCAACCCCGGGGCTGAGGTGGCACAAGCTTTCGATAGATGCCAAAAACGGAGGGCTACGGGCTCAAAGGAGCGCCCGCAGGCAGCACGAGCACCGAACCACGCGATGCGCTGTTGAGCAGCGTGCGGGTCGCCCCGCTCAGCGTGATTCGCCCCGGAGGGGCGCCCGGCTGAGAGCCAACTACGATCAGATCGACCGGCGCACCGTCCAGCTCTACCTGGCTCGCGCCCAGGCTTGCCGCCAGTGCCTGGGCGGTGTGCTCGGCGGCGCTGTCGCCGCCGGGCGCCACGGCAATCGAGGCAATCTGGGCGTCGCTGAGGCTCCGCAGCCCCGCCGCCGCCACCGCGATGGCAACCGACCCACCGCCCAGAAGGCGTTCGGCGCTCGTGCCTGGCTCGGCCCGGCCCGGCGAAGTGCGGTAATCGGAGCCGAACACGATCGCGGCGGCCTGCTCGGACTCGGCCAGGTGTTCGAGGCCCTCTCCGGTCGAACCGCTGAACACGACGTGCTTCGGAATGTCCGGCTCCTGGAGCCACAATGCGCCCTGCTCGAGGCGGCGCACCGCGTCGTGCTCGGCCAACTCCTCGCGCGCCGGGTCGAACTCGTGCGAATGGCGTATGTAGGCCAGCGAGAGTGAGGCCCCCGTGCGCGCCAGCAGCCTCCCCAGGGCCAGCGCGTCGTCGTCGTTGGGCGTCCCGTCGTAGGACACGATCAGGTCTGAGCTCATGCGACGGGAATCCTCCGCGAGCACGTCGCCGTCCGCATTGGCCATCCGGACAATGATCCGGTGGCGGGGGTGTCCAAATGCGAGGGCGGGACGCGCCTCCGCGTCCCGCCTGAACAATGTGGCTTTTCGTACGCCTACGGCTGGCGCCGGAACCGGCCGACCAGCCCGCCGGACCGTCTGCGCGACGCCACGGCAGGGTCTCCGGGGTACGCAGTCCCGGCTGGGGCCGTTTCGGGGGCTGCCGCCGGCTCATCGGCGACCGAGGCCGTGTCCGCGGCCGTCGCCGGCTCGTCGGCGACGGGGGCCTGGTCCTCCGGGACCGGAGCGCGGTCCTCAGCGACCGGAGCCCGCTCCTCAGCGACCGGAGCGCGATCCTCAGCGACCGGAGCGCGATCCTCAGCAAGCGGAGCCCGATCCTCAGCGAGCGGAGCCCGATCCTCAGCGAGCGGAGCCCGATCCTCAGCGACCGCGGCCGGCTCGTCGGCCACCGGAGCTCGGTCGGCCACTGCGGCTCGGTCGGCCACTGCGCCCTCGGCGATCGGAGCTTCGGCCACCGCGGCAGCCTCCGTGACCATCCGGGGCCTCGAGAAGAAGCGTCCCATCGCGAACGCGGCCAGCCCGATGATCAGCGCGCCCAGGCCGTAGAAGTAGCCCAGCCACTCGAGCATCTGCCGGGTGTGGCCGCCCATCGGGGCACCGATGGCGTAGATGGTGTGGTGCCAGAGGATGCTGACGGTCGGACCGATCGCGAACCAAACGCCGGCCGCGACGGCGACCCAGCCGGCGGTGAGGCCGCCAACCCGAGTCCTGGCCCTCATCAGCATTAACCCACCAACGACGGCCACCGCCCCCGGGACGACGTTCAGCCACAGGCGCTGGGAGGTCCAGTGCCAGTGCTGATAGCCGCCAAAGGCGTAATGGAAATACGGCCCGATGAACGGGATGAGGCCGCCCCACACCCCGAGCAGCAAGACCAGAAGGCCGCTCAGCGCGCCGGTCGTGCGCGGCAGGCGGAGGGCCTCGGTGCGCCTGACGGGCGCCTCGTGTGTTGTGCCGCTTACGGTTGACATGGTTCCTGGCTACCCGTTGCGCCACGGAGCGAAGCCGGGGTTCATCGTGCACCCGAACACAGCTGGCCGGCCCGTGAGGCCGGCGGCGGGGGCCGGTTATGATCGATTTATGCCCGACCGCCTGCATTTCACCGACTCAGACGAGGCCAACGCGCTGATCGCCTCGGACCCGATGGCGCTGCTGATCGGCTTCGCGCTGGACCAGCAGGTTTCCGTGCAGAAGGCTTTTGCCGGCCCGCTGGCGATTCGCGAGCGGGTCGGCACGCTCGACCCGGCCGTCCTGGCCGAGACCGATCTCGACCCGGTGTTCCGCGAGCGGCCCGCCGTCCACCGGTTCCCCGGGTCCATGGCCCGGCGAGTCCAGGACCTGGCCGCCTACATCCGCGACAACTACGACGGCGACGCCGGCCGCGTCTGGACCGATGCCGCCGACTCCGCCGAGCTGCGCGCCAACCTGGCGGCGCTGCCCGGCTTCGGCGAGATGAAGATCAAGGCGCTCGGGGCCGTGCTGGCCAAGCGCTTCGGCGTCCAGGCCGCTCAGGACTTGGTCCCCTGGCATCCGACGCTCGGGGACGTCGACTCGGCCGACGCGCTCGCTGGGTACCAGACGGCCAAGCGTGCGCACAAGGCCGAGTGGACGAAGGCGAGCACCGGGGCGCCTTCGAGCGGATAGCCTGGCTGCTCGAGCATGGCGCGCCTCGTCGGTATCAATCATGTGGCGCTCGAGGTGGGCGATGTCGACGACGCGCTCGCCTGGTACGGGCGCTTCTTCGAGTTTGAGCTCCGAGGGCGCCACGGCAGCCGGATGGCGTTCATCGACATGGGCGACCAGTTCATCGCGCTGTCGGCGGGGCGCGTCCAGCCGGCCGACGAGAGCCGCCACTTCGGCCTGGTCGTCGATGACAAGGAGGGGGCGCGGAGAGCGCTCGCGCAGGGTGGCGTCGCGGTCCAGCCGTCGGGGTCGCTCGACTTCTACGACCCGTGGGGCAACCACGTCCAGGTCGTCGACTACCGCGACATCCAGTTCTCAAAGACGCCGGCGGTACTCGGCGCCATGAACCTGGACGGTCTCGACAAGACCGAGTCGGCGCAGCGCGAGATTCGCCAGCGCGGGCTCGCCGGTCCCTAGCGCGTACCTAGCCCTGCCGGCTCGCCGGTCACGATCTCTGCGTGTGACGCGATCTCTGCCATCGGGGCGAGAACCAGGGTAATGGCCGCGAAAACACCAGATTGACGACGAGCGCCGCCGTCCCGCACACCCCGATCAGGACGCCCATCGGCACCGCGTCGTGCGATCCCGCGAGCCCCACGAGCGGGGCAACCACCGCGCCCGCCCCGAACTGGCCCATCCCGAGCAGAGCCGAGGCACTGCCGAGTGACCCCTCCTGGTCGGCGAGCGCTACCGCGGTGGCGTTCGGGAACACGAACCCGACCGAGCAGAGGATCACGAACAGCGAGATCAGGAGCGGCACGAGCCCGAAGTGGGCCAGCGTGACGACCAGCGTCCCGATTGCGCCGACGACGAGCCCGACGAGCCCTGACCTGAGCAGGACCGCGGGACCGACCCGGGTGACGAGCCGTCCCCCGACCTGTGAGCACGCGATCAGGCCGGCCGAATTCACCGCGAAGACAAGGCTGAAGCCCTGGGCGGAGACGCCGTAGATGTCCTCGAGCACAAACGAGGAGCCGGCCAGGTAGGCGAACATCGTGGCGGACGCGAGTGCCAGCGACGTGGCCGGCGCCACGAAGCGGCGGTCGCGCAACAGACCGCGGAAGGTGCGAAGCGTGCTGCGAAGGCCGCCCCCGTGACGACGCTCGGGCGGCAGTGTCTCGGGCAGCCAGAGCAGCGTGACCAGGAGCAGCGGCACGCCGATCGCGGCCAGCAGCACGAAGATCCCGCGCCACGAGGTGATCTCGAGCACCTGACCGCCGACCAGGGGCGCGAACACGGGCGCCACCCCCATCACAGCCATGAGCAACGCGAATACTCGGGCCGCAACGGCGCCGTCGAACAGGTCGCGCACGATCGCGCGGGCGATGACCACGCCGACGCCGCCGAGCGCGCCCTGGATAAAGCGCAGCCCGATGAGGGCCCAGATCGACGGGGCGAGCGCGCACGCCAGCGAGGCCGCGCTGTAGCCGACCAGCCCGGCCACGAGCGGCCGCCGCCGCCCCAGCGAGTCGCTGAGCGGACCGGTGAACAGCTGCCCGGCGGCCAACCCGAGCATGCAGCCGGTCAGCGTCAACTGCCCGGTCGACGCCGACGCGCCGAGGTCACGGGTGAGCGCCGGCAGCCCGGGCAGGTACATGTCCATCGACAGCGGCCCGAAGGCGGACAACGACCCCAGGATGAGGATCGTCCTCGGCCTTGGGCTCGTGCCTGAGCCGCCCCCCGTAGTCAAGGCGGGAATCCTACGGCGCGTGGCTACTTCGGCGGGAGCGAGTGGGCGTAGCCGACGCCGACGGCTACCCAGCGCTCGAGCTCTTCCGCGCTCTCCACAGCGTCCGCCTCCACCCGCAGCCAGCCGTCCATCGCGCGCCCCCGCATCTCGAACCGGCTGACGCCCGGCTCGCACAACAGCGCACCGGTCTCGTCGGGCTCGCAGCGCAGCAACAGACCGCCCTGCCGGCTGGCGCTGACCGACATGTGGCCGCCGATCAGGAAGGCCAGGCCGCCGAACATCTTCTTCTCCGTCACGTCATGATCCGTCGCCAGCAGCGCGCGGATCCGATCGGCGAGATCCTCGTCGTAGGCCACGAGCGGATTATGCGACCTCGGAGGTGAGCGATGGCGACGGGACGATGCCTGTGCGGCGGGGTCCGTTACCGCGTGGACGGCCCGCTGCGCGACGTGCTGATCTGCCACTGCGAGGAGTGCCGGCGCTGGCATGGCCACGTCTCGGCCTGCACCGCGGCCAAGCGCGAGGACCTCGTCTTGATCGAGCAGCGGGGCCTGCGCTGGATCGACAGTCCGCGCAGCGATGCCGCCGCGCGCCGCGGCTTCTGTGGCGAGTGCGGCTCGAGTCTGTTCTGGGATCCGCCCGGCCGGCCGACCATCAGCATCGCCGCCGGCACCCTGGATGACCCCACCGGACTGCGGGTGGCCGCTCATTGGTACGTGTCCCAGGCCGGCGACTACTACGAGCTGCCGGCCGACGGCACTCCCCGGCACGAGCTCAGCGCCGAGGCCACCTAAGAGCCCGGACGCGCCTGGCCGCTGTACTCCTCGTTGGGCAGCATGTTCGTGGCCATCGCCATTCGGTTCGTCAGGTTGTACATCGCGGCCAGCTCGGCGACATCCCAGGCCTCCTCGAGCGTCAGCCCTGCGTCCAACAGCGTCTGCAGGTCGGCGCGCGTCACCTCGCGGGGGCGCAGCGTCAGCTTCTCCGCGTAGGCGCAGATCGCCGCGCGCCGCGGGTCGAGCTCCGCGCGCCGCCAGTCGTAGGAGATCCGCTCGCCCAGCACCGGATCGCCCAGCTCCTGGCGCAGCGCCGCGCCGTGCGCGACCAGGCAATACAGGCAGCCGTTGGCCGAGCTGACCGCGACCGCCACCATTTCTCGATCGGCCGCGCTCAGGTTCTCGGTGGGCTCGTGCAGCTGGCGAAAGTGGGCAAACCAGGCGCTCAGGCGCTCCGGCCGAAACGCGTAGACCCGGAAGACGTTGGGGACGAACCCGAGCCGCTCACGCGCCTTGGCGAACAAGCCCTGCAGCCCGGGCGGAAGGTCGGCCTCGTCGGGAACAGGGAACCAAGAGCCGGTTTCGCCGGCCGCGTCGGACGTACTCGCTGTGTTGGACATGCGCTCCATTGTCACGCTAGGTCCCGCTCAGCCGTTCGTAGATGTCGAATTGCAGCTGGACGATCATCCCAACGCGCTCGTACACGCGAAGCGCCTGCGGGTTGTCGGAGGCGACCATCAGCATCGCCTCCCGGAGGCCCGCCACGGCGAAGCCCGCGAACGCGCTCTGAAGCAGGGCGGTTCCGATCCCGCGCCGTTGATGTTCCGGATCGACCGCGAGAATCGCCACGAAGCCGATCCCCTCCTCGTCTCGCCGGCGCGCGAGCAGGCAAGCCACGATCCGCCCTTCGCGCTCGGCGACCACGCTCAGCCCGGCGTCGAAATCGTGCGCCTCCAGGTGCTCCTCGCGGAACATCTCGAGCGATTCGGGCGAGTAGTCGGGAGCGCCGGCGAAGCTCGCGGCGTCGAGCGCGTGCAGACTAGGAGCGTCTCGCTCCACCTCGACGGAGCGCAGGTGCAAGCCCGCCGGTGGCGGCGCAGGCGCGCCGATCCCCTCGAGCGGACGGCTCAGGCGCCAGTAACTGCGGGCCTTCGCATAGCCGGCGCGCGTGAGCAGCTCCCGCGCGGACGCGTTCGTCGCCGCCACCCACTGGCGATACCGCGGGTGTCCATGCGCGCGCTCGCGCCCCTCCGCCCACTCGAGCAGCCGCGCGCCGATCCCGCGCCCCTCGTGCTGCGGCGCGACCACGGCCAGTGTCCCGTGACGCCGAACCGCTGCGTACGCGACGATCCGCCCAGCGTCGGCCTCGACCACTCGCGCGTCGTCCTCGAGGTCTAGCTCGGTTCCCTGCCACTCCTCGCGTAGATCCTCCAGCCGGTGGATCGGGGCGCCGATGTCGGCCATCTCGCGGGCCGCGAACACCGCCAGTACGGCGGGCGCGTCATCGGGCGCCGGTGGGCGAAACCGCATCGGCGCCATACCTACTGGATGGCGCCGTCGTCCGCAACGCGATCAGGCCTTGAGCAGGCTCAGACCGGCTAGAAGCTTGGTCCGGCCCTTCTTGTCCGTAGCTACGGCAGCATTGACTTCAGATGCAGGCACGGCGCCGCCGTGCACGGCCAGGACGTCGGCGCGCAGCGAGCTGTAAGCACTGGCGATCAGCGTGAGTCCCTTGACGATGTCCTTCTTACCCTTGCGGCCCTTGGCCGAGGATGCGGATTCGTGGGACAGCGTCTTCTTCAGTGCGTGCAGGTCGGAGACCTCGTGCTTGAGTGCGCGCTCGAGTGGCTTGGGCTTGCCCTTGGGGTATTCGCTCAGGCCCGTCTTGACCGCGTTCTCGTCCTTGACGATCTTCGGCGCATAGTGGTTCAGGGTGGCGCGGATGTCGTTGTCGCTCGCCTGGGCGACCGCGACGGGACCGGCGAAGACCGCACACACCACTGCCCCGGACAGGGCCCAACGACGAAGAACTGAGCGTGGCACTTTGACTCCTCCTATGGCTGCATGCTGGTCCCACGCGAGGGTAATACGCCCACCCGCTTTCGTCCTAACCGGTCAGGACGGCCCAAGTTGCGCGTCCGGGAGGCGGGGCGGCGCGGAGCGATAGGTCGGCGGCGTAACTGACAGCCCGATCGGGTTGCGGACGAGGTCGACCGCCGTGCTGTCGTCGCGGTCGATCAAGACGGTCGGATTCAATCCCAGCTCGCGCGCTAGCTGGAACGCCCCGCCGATGTCGTTGACTACGCCGGCGGGAACGCTGGCCTGCGCGAGCTCCCGCGCCCACGCGTCGGCATCACGCGTCCCCAGACGCTCCACAAGCATCTCCCGCAGCGCAATCCGGTTCTGGACCCGGACCGCGTTGGTCTCGAACCGGGGGTCGCGCGCCAGCTGGGGCACGCCGAGGACGTCGCACAGAGCGGCGAACTGCCGATCGTTGCCAACCGCCAGGACGAGCTCCCGATCGGCGCAAGGCAGTGGCTCGTACGGGGCGATGCTTGGATGCTGGTTGCCCATCCGGACGGGGACCACGCCCGCCACTGTGTAGGCGGAGGCCTGGTTGACCAACCCGGCCAGGAGCGAGGAGAGGAGCTCGACCTCGACCCGCTGGCCCTCGGCGCTGTCCCGTCGGTGCTCGAGCGCGGCCAGGATCCCCACCGTCGCGAACAGGCCGGCGAGCACGTCGACCATCGCCACGCCGACCTTCTGCGGCTCCCCGTCGGGCGCGCCGGTGACGCTCATCAATCCGCCGAGTGCCTGGATCAGGAGGTCATAGCCGGGTAGCGCGGCGCCCTTGCCTCGGCCGAAGCCGGTGATCGAGCAGTAGATGATTCCCGGATTGGCTTCCCGCACCGCTTCGTAGTGCAAGCCAAAGCGCTCGGTGACACCCGGACGGAAATTCTCGACCAGGACGTCGCTTTGACTTGCCAGCTCCTGGGCCCGCGCGAGGTCGACCGGGTCGGTGAAGTCCAGCACGAGGCTGTCCTTGTTGCGGTTCACGGACTGGAAGTAGGTCGCGTCGCCCGCGTCGTCGTATGGCGGGCCCCACTGGCGCGTCTCATCGCCGCCCGGCGGCTCGATCTTCGTCACCACCGCGCCCAGGTCGGCCAGCATCATCGTCGCGAACGGACCCGCCAGCACGCGGGAGAAGTCGAGGACCTTGAGGTTGGCGAGAGCCGCGGGCATCCCCCCACTCTTTCACGGCGCCGTCCTCCAGCGCCCCCGGGTGGCTCGAGAAACCGGAACGTGTGGCCGGTTCTCGAGCCACAATCAATCGTCTAGTGGTCCCAGTTACCGCCCAGCTGCGACTGGCTCGACTGCTGCTGGGCCTGCGCCGACTGCTGGCTGCTGCTCGGCGCTTGCTGCTGCTTCTGCCAGTTCGGGTAGCGGTCATGGTGATGCCAACGCCGGGCGAAGCCGCGGTCGGCAAACTTCGCGTGCACGTGCTGTGCCTGCGAGCCCGGCTGAGCCTGCGGACTGCTAACGCTCGTCGGGTTGTTGCATGCGACCGCCGGAGCGGCTGCGGTGAGCGCAAGCACGGCCGTGGCCGACATCGTTTTGACGGCGTGGCGAATCATCTGTCCTCACCACACTTTTGATTTAGGACCTGACGGGAGTTGTGGGCTACGCGGCGAGCTCGCCCTCGCCCTCCGCGATCACTCCGACGAGTTCGCCCAAGACGGCCTCGGCGCGCGCATTGTCGATCTGGCAGGTACCGGCCGCCGCGTGGCCCCCGCCACCGTGGGCGAGCATCAGCGCGCCGATGTCGACCCGTGAGGAGCGATCGAGGATCGAGCGGCCGACCGCGAACACCGTGTTCTGCTGCCTCAGGCCCCAGAGAACGTGGATCGAGACCCTGCAGTGTGGATACAGCGCGTAAACCAGGAACCGGTTGGTCGGGTGGATGACGTCCTCGTTGCGCAGGTCGAGCACCACAACATGGCCCTGCGCGGTCGAGCAGCGCGTGATCTGCTCCACCGCCGCCTCGGCGTGCTCGCGATACAGCGCGACGCGCTCGTCGACGTCCGGCGAAGCCAGGATCTCCTCGATCGACATGTTCAGGCAGCTGTCGATCAGGCGCATCATCAGCTGGTAGTTGGAGATCCGGAAGTCGCGGAACCGACCGAGGCCCGTCCGGGGATCCATCAGGAAGCTCAGCAGGATCCAGCCCTGCGGGTCGAGGATGTCCTCGATCGAGAGCTGCGCCGCATCGGCGCGATCGACCGCATCCATCATCTCGAGGCTGACGCGCGGAAAGCGCTCGGCGCCTCCGAGGTATTCGTACACCACGCGGGCCGCGGAGTCCGCCTCGGCAGCCATGACGCGGTTGTCCCGGTCCCCGACGACGCGGAGTCGTTCGGATGCGTGGTGGTCGAACGACAGCGCCACCTCGGGGCGGTACGGGAGGTTCGTCGTGATGTCGTCGGCGGTCAGCTCGACCTTTCCGTCCTGCACGTCCTTGGGGTGGACGAACAGGATGTCGTGTAGGAGGCCCAGCTCCTTCAGGAGGGCGGCGCAGACGAGACCGTCGAAGTCGCTGCGGGTGACCAGCCGGTAGGTGCGTTTTGGATCGATAGCGGAAGTCAGCATGAGTCGTTCGTCGTCGCCGCCGGGCCCGAGCTTGACAGCGGGACGGCTGCGCGGACGACTTGCTGCGGCTAAGCGCGCGAGTGGGCGGCGGCGAGCTCGGCGTGGCGATCGCGCTCGGCGCAGGCCAGGCGGTCGACGCGCTCGTTCAGCTCAATGCCCGAGTGCCCGGCGACCTTCACCCACTCGATCTCGTGGCGCGCCACCTCTTCGAGCAGCTCGAGCCACAGCTCCCGGTTCTTGACCGGCTGCTTATCGCGCGTCGCCCAGCCGTTGTGCTGCCAGCGAGCCAGCCATCCGTTCGTGAAGGCGTTCTTCACGTAGGAGGAGTCGATGTGGACCCGCACCAGGCACGGCCGGGTCAGGGCTCTCAGGCCCCGGACGACGCCGGTCAGTTCCATCCGGTTGTTGGTGGTGAGCGCTTCGCCGCCGGACAGGACACGTTCGTGCGGGCCCGCGCGCAGCAGCGCCGCCCAGCCGCCGGGACCGGGATTGCCCGAGCAGGCGCCGTCGGTCCACAACTCGATCTCGCTCACCGCGCGCAGGCTATCGGCGCCGGAAGCGTTCTCGGACGGGCCGCTGCCTCAGTACGCGTCGTTGGTGGTGCTGAGCGCGCCCGATTTGATGATCACGGCCCAGATCACCGCCGAAACGATGCTGACCAGGACGATCCACACCCAATGCTTCGACTTCGACCGAGCGCCGAGGCCGACACCCAGCAGAAAGCCGAGCGGCGGCATCGCCGCGGCCAGGATGTAGGCGAGGACGACGACTCGCTCGGTGGTGATCCGCGCGCGCGGATCGGAGCCGTTCCTTGAGGCGGAGTCTGTTGGCAAGGCGTCGCGGTCTGCGCCACCGGTCGGTCGGGCGCTTGGAGGGACCTCGCGGCCGATCGTAGCGGGGTCCTCCCCGACGTCAGCTGGGCACGGCGTCGGAGAGATCGGCATCCCACCACTCCCGGTGAGCCAGCGAGTGATCGGCACCGAACCCGAGTGCCTGCGCCGCCTCCGCCCAACGCCGCTGCACCAGCTCGCAGAGTGGCGCCTCGATATCAGAGCCCTCGGCCAGTCCGGCGGCGATCGTCACGTCCTTCGCGAGTAGTCCAAGCGCGAAGCCCGTGGCGTAGCGGCCGGTGATGACCTCCTCGCGGAACACGACGTCGCTGACGAAGCTTCGTCCGGTCGACTCGTTGACGATCTCGACCATGGTCGAGGGCGTGAGGCCGAAGCCGCGGCCGAGCACGAGCGCCTCGGCCAGCGCCGCGTAGCCGGCGGCGGCGCAGAAGTTGTTGAGCGCCTTCATCGCGTGGCCCGATCCGAGCGGCCCGGTCCGGAAGACCCGCCGGCCCAGCACCTCCAGGATCGGCAGCACGCGATCCAGCCCCGCTTCGTCGTCGGCTCCCGCCATGATCGCCAGGGTCCCGTCGGCGGCACGGGCGACCCCGCCCGACACCGGGGCGTCGACCAGGGCGACCAATCGCTGATCGAGCTGTCGGCCGAGCTCGCGAGTGTCGTGCGGGCTCGAGGAGCTCATGTCGATGACGACCGCCCGACTCCGGAGCACGTCGGCGATGCCGCCGGCGATCACCCCATCCTGGACGGCTCGGCCGTCGGGCAACATGGTTATCACCGCCCCGGCGTCCACGAACGCACTCGCTTCCGTGGCTGCCTCGGCGCCGAGCTGCTCGGCAAACCGCCGTTCAACGTCGGAATCGGCGTCCCGGACGATGAGCTGATAGCCGGCTCGCGCCAGGTTCGTGGCCATGGGCCAGCCCATGCGCCCGAGGCCGACGAATCCGACCGTCTCACGGACTGGTTCGCGTCCGTTCGCGTCCATCGATCTCCTTCCCTCTGGGTTCCGGCTGCCACCCTAGTCGGGATCGCCGCGAACGCGGACCGCGTCGACTCCCTCTCCGCCGACCCAAACCATCCCAAGGTCGGCGGTGACATAGCTTGGATCTGGCACCACCTCGGAGACCGTGATCAACCTCGGACCCGTGCCTCGCGGTGGGAAGTCGCAATCCACCGCGAGGAAGGATCCGGTTAGGTGGCGAGCGGACTCGCCTGCGCGGCGGTGATGCCGGCCCCGCTCGCCTCTGTCGCGCCCGCGTCTGTCGTGCCCGTCTCTGGCTCGCGGGCCCGCGAGGGGAGCGTGCTGATCAGCAGCAGGAGCACGGGGGTCGTGGCGAGCTCGACGATCAGGCAGTGCTGAAGCGCGGTGACGAAGCCGAGATGGCCGAGGGCCGCGAAAAAGATCGTGCCCATCCCGGCGACTCCGATCGCGCCGCCGAGCTGCTGGACGGCCGTAAGCACGCCCGACGCCGAGCCGACCTCGGCCGTGGTGACCGCGGCCAGGATGAAGTCGAACAGGGGCGAGATCGTCATCCCGATCCCGAGACCGACCAGGAGCTGGGGCGCGATCAGATCGAGCGACCCGGTGTGCATACCGTGCGCGCCAACCACCTCGTGCAGCCACCAGACGCCGCCGGCGAGCACGAGCGTCGCGGCCTGGAGCACGGTTCGGCCGAACCGCGGCACGAGCACGGCGCCCGCCACGGTCGCGCCGAGCGCCGTCCCCACGGCGAACGGAGCCAGGGTCAAGCCGGCGTGGATCGCGGTGAAGTGCTCGCCAAGCTGGAGGAACAGGGTCAGCACGAGCAGCGTCCCGATCATGCCGGCGAAGAAGACGATGATTGTGGCCAGACCCGCGGTGTAGGGGCGATGCGAGAAGATGCTCGCCTCGACGAGCGGGTCGCTGCCGACGCGGCGTCTGACGCCGGCTCCACGCCACCAGCAGCCCGAACGAGAGCGCGCTTCCGGCCCCCATCAGGTAGGTCCAGGCCGGCCAACCCGCCGGCTGGCCCTGGATCAGCGGGTACACGAGCAGCCCCATGCCGAGTGCCGCGAGCGCGGTGCCGACAAGGTCCAGGCGCGGCGGCCGTCCGGCGCGTGATTTGGACCCACCCACCGCCCCCGCCCCCATCAGCCGCGCCGCCCCGAACGCCGCGATCAGGCCAAGCGGGAGGTTGATGAAGAAGATCAGCCGCCAGCCGCTCCCGAATGCGTTGGCGGCGATCAGCGCGCCGCCGAGGATCGGGCCGAGCACGGCCGAGGCACCGATAACGGGGCCGAACACGGCGAACGCCTTGCCGTGCTCGGAGGGCGGGAATACCTCGTGGATGATGCCCAGGCCCTGCGGGATCAGCAGGGCGGCCGCCGCGCCTTGGGCGAGCCGGCAGCCGATCAGCATCGCGGAGTCGACCGCGGCCGCGCAGGCCATCGACGAGGCGACAAATCCGAGCGCGCCGATGATGAACAGCCGTTTGCGGCCGTAGATGTCGCCCAGACGGCCGCCCGCGATCAGGCCGGCGGCGAACGCGAGCGCGTAGCCACCGATGATCCACTCGAGCGCGGCCGCGCCGGCGTGCAGATCGGCGTGGATCGTCGGCGCCGCGACGTTGACGATCGTTCCGTCGAGCAGGTCCATGCACTCGGCCGCGAGCACGAGCGCGAGGATCTTCCACCTCAGCGGGTGGCCTACGCGGGTGGTTGAAGACATTTTCAAATCCTCTTTTCGTACGCTGTTCGTGATTTCGAACTTAATTCGAGAACAATAATCGCGAACACTGTTCGCAAACGATGTTCTACACTATCGGCATGGCGCCGTCAAGCCGTGAGCCCAGGAAGGTCGCGAGGTCATCGACGCAGGCCGCGGCCGCGGCGAGCGCGGCCCTGCCGCCACCGCCCCGCCGCGTCTCGAGCCGGCCGAAGGCGACTCCCCGGCGCACCGGCCTCTCGGTGGAGGCGATCGTGGACGCGGCGATTGCGGTACTCGACGAGTCCGGAGTCGCCGGCCTGTCGATGCGCCGCGTGGCCGACCGCCTCCGAACCGGCGCGGCCTCCCTGTACGCGTACGTCTCAGGTCGGGACGAGCTGCTCGAGCTCGTGTTCGACGAGCTGATCGGCCGGGTGCCGCTGCCCGAGCCCGACCCGGAGCGCTGGCGCGAACAGATCCATGAGTCGCTCGGAGATCTGCTCGAGATCCTCGCCTCGCACCGCGACGCCGCGCTGGCTGGGCTCGGCCGCATTCCCACCTCCCCCAAGGCGCTGGCCGGGGCCGAAGCGCTGACCGCCGTCCTCAGGGCCGGCGGCCTGTCAGACCAGGCGGTCGCACTGGGGCTCGATCAGCTCCTGCTCTACGTCTGCGCATGCGCGTTCGAGCGGGGCCTGTTCGCGCACAGCGGCATGACTCAGGTGGAGGTCGATGAGTACTTCGCGGATATCGACCGCTTCTACGCTGCCCTCCCGGCCGCGCGCTTTCCGGTCCTGGCCTCGATCGGCGAGGAGATGGCGACCTACGACGCCGAGGCGCGCTTCACGTTCGGGCTCGACGTCCTGCTCGCCGGGCTCGAGGCGGTCGACCGCCGTTCCCGCCCAGCGCGTTAGGCAGCGCGCTTGCCCAGCTCCTCGCCCCACCGCGGGCGAAACTGGATGCTGATCCGCGCGCCCAGACAGTTGGCCACCTTCGGGATGCCGTGCAGCCAGGTCCGCTGGCAGCTTCCGCCCATCACGAGCAGGTCCCCGTGGCCGACCTGGAGCTTGAGTCCCGAGCCGCCCGACTTCGGCCGCAGCCCGAACGGTCGCGCGGCACCGAGCGAGACGATCGCCACCATCGTGTCGCGCGGGCTCTCCCGCGCGATGCGATCCCCGTGGTACGCGACGCTGTCGTTGCCGTCGCGGTACAGGCAGAGCCCGACGCTCACGAACGGCTCGCCGAGCTCCTTGGCGTAGTGGAGACTCAGCGCGGAGCGGGCCTCGTCGAGCACCGGATGCGGCAGCGCTTCGCGCTCTGCGTAGCCCGCCAAAAGCCGCGGGACTCGCACAGTCCTGTCGTAGATGTGCGTTTGCTCCTCGTGCCACGGAACGGCGCCGGCCAGCACATCGAACAGCTCGTCCGCCGCGGTGATGAAGCCCGGCCGCAGGTCAACCCATGCGCCGTCGGACAGCGGACGGCGCTCTACGGCCGCTCCGAGTTCGGCAACGCCGAGTTCGCCCGTGGACGCGAACAGCGAAGGTTGGACGACAAGCGACACACAATTGAGTCTAGCCCGGCCGCGAACACACGTTCGTGGGGTCGGCGGGTCTGCTTAGGGGTGGCGCTCGACGTCTGGGGGCAGTGTCGCCCAGGCGTGTTGGCGCTCCTCCCAGACTGAAAAGCTCGGCGGCGGGAACGTGGGGTCAGCGAATGCGCCGACCGGAACGGCCACGATTTCTGGCGCCGCAGCGATCATGTAGTAGACGGTCGCACCGCACTGCGGACAGAAACTGAACGTTGCCCGTCCCCCATCGTCCGAGATCCGGGTGTACTCATGCGAGGACCCCGTGATCTCGACGCTCTCGCGCGGAAACCGCGCCTGGACGCCGAACGCGCTTCCCGTCCTGCGCTGGCACGCGAGACAGTGGCAAACCGAGACACGCAAAGGCTCACCTTCGACGACGAGCTTCAGTTGGCCGCAACTGCAGGCAGCCTCACGCGCGGCCATAGAAAGAGCCTACCGAGCGCGTTGCTAGCGATGAATGAACGTCCCCAGTACGTGCGGCGCGACGTAAACCTCCCATGCTGCGGTGAGGATGAGCGTCGGTACCGCCAGGGAGACGGTGACGATCGTCGCAGCCAGCAGTTGGTCCCATTCTCCACGGCGGCTTGCCACGATCCATGCGGCGAGCGGGAGGAACAAGGCGAGCAGTTCCGGCAGCGCGTGCGGCAGCAGGCCAAGGAGTAGAAGCGCCGGTGATACATGCAGAGCCGAGGCGTCCTGACCGGTGGCCAGCCCGAGCCGGTACGCCTGCAAGCTCAGGGAGAACCCGGTTGCACAGACCACGAACGCCATCGCGATTGGTTGACCCCGCTCATGGATCGCCCGCCTCCATCCGGTCTGATGCTCGGCCTGCAAGGGCAGCGAGCTACCGGCGATGAAGCCGGCCACGCACGCCATTGCATGCAAGGCCAGCACGAGGAGGTTGTCCCTGAAAATCTCGATGACGTCCCGAGCGTCTCCGACGGCAAACGGAGGCTGTCCAGGCAGGCCCCCGCCGGCCGAGCTCGGCGCGATTAGCGCGATCGCCAGCACCGCGACGAGCAACAAACCAGCGGCCATCAGAGCGCCGAGAAGCCATCTGCCTAGTACCGGCCATGGGCTACCCCGCCACGCGTTCAGCGTCGTCTTGGTGCGCCGTACACCGTGAGCTAGTGCGTATGCCGCCGGATCCATCCCAGTACTGATCGGCGCTCCCGCTCGATCGATTGAGCGTCCGGGGGGCCGATACACGCAGGCAGCCGACGCCGCGTCCCGCGTGCGTCACGCGCGATTGTCTGAGCCTGGCCGAGAAACGTGACGCAATAGAGGGTGTCGCGTAAACGATCGTCATTGTGGGCCGTACACAATTGTCCGAGCCGACGCGCGCGAACTTTGGCGACTCAGTTGGCATATGGGGGGCGTGAGCGCCAAAGTTTGGCCCGGCCCGGCGCTCGGCCCCGGAGGCAGTTGTGACCCGCTCACAACCAATTTCCGGTGTCCCGAATTTATGCGACACCCCTCATATGGCGACTTTCTCGGCCAGGCCCCACCTCGGGAGTCTGCCTCCCTGTGACGAAGTCACAACAAACCGGGAAGCGCCGCTGATCGAACACGAGCCTCAGCGACCGGGTTGATTCATGGCCTGCCGAGCGTCCCAGGTCTCCTTGTCTATTCGCCAGCACCACTCCACCTCGGTATCGGCGGGCGCGACCGGCTCGCGATGCCACTCACCCAGCCATTCAAACCCTAGTCCGCGGGGGACGCCCGCACTGGCCTGGTTGGCCTTGTCGTGGTGAATCTCCACCCGCGTGATTCCCGGCAGCGCAAGCCCGGCGTCGGTCAGAGCGTGCGCCGCGCGCGTTGCCACGCCACGTCGGAGAAAGGCGGCGTGGGTCCAGTATCCGATCTCGAGCCCATCCTCGCCAATCCGGCGGTGCAGACCACAGCCGCCGGCGATCCGCCCGTCGAGGAACACACCGAGGATTACGTCGCCTCCCTGAGCCCGGTCGCGCTCCCACTCGTCGATCATCGCTTTCCGGCGGTCCAACGGGAGTGGCTCCTCGGCTATCCACGCCATCCACGGCCGCAAGTGCTCGGCACTCTCCAGGATCGCCTGGCCAAGCTCCGCGGCGTCCGAGGCGAGCCATGTCCGCAAGACCAGCCCGTCCGGTCCTCTCAGTCGCTCCGGAAGAACGGCGCGGCTTGTCGTCACCGATCCACAATACGAAGTCCCTCAGTTACGACGCGGCGAAGGAATCGAACCTTCCAAGCCGGGGGCTGCCCGGCCCTGCCAGTTTTGAAGACTGGATGGGCCACCAGGCCCGTGCCGCGCCGGCGCTGATCCTAGGGCTCGCCGATCAAGAGCGCCGAGCCGCTACGTGGCGGATCGGGGCGCCGTTTCGAGGCCTAGGCCCTGATCAACAGCGCCCTTGATGCTCGCGTCGAGTGCGTTCAAGCGATACAGGGTCAGCGCCTCGACCGAGCCGAACCGTCCCCCCGGCGCCCCGGCGGCGCCGTGGTGGCAAAGCAGGCAATGCAGTAGCTCGAGTCTCCGTGAATCATCCAACCCGCCGGCAACCGCCGAGACGATCTGCTCCCCGAGCACGAGGTGGCCCAGCAGGCGGCCCTCGTCGGATAGCCCGATCTCGGCCCCGTAGACGAACTCGCGGGTCCGGCCGAGGTCGTGGACGATCGCCGCGGTCAGCAGCAGGTCCTGGTTCAGGCGCGGGTGGAGCTGGCAGACATCGAGGGCGAGCGTGGCCACCGCCACCGTGTGCTCGAGCAGGCCGCCCAGGTAGGCGTGGTGACCACCGCGGGTGCAGGGCGCGCGGCGCCACGCCGCGCGTAGCTCACGATCTCCGAGCAGGCGCGTCAGCAGCTCGCGATAGCCGCGGTCGAACACCTCGCCGGCCAGATGCTCGAGGAAGCCGTCGAGCTCATCGAGATCCCGGTAGGCCACCGGGAGAAACTGCGTGGGGTCCGCGCCTTCCGAGGAATCGGAGGTACCAGGATCCGCCGGATCCACCGAAACGCGCGCGATGTTGACCACCTCGAGCACGGGCTGGTCGCGGAAGCGCTCGACCCGCCCGGACACCCGGACCACATCACCGCGCTCGAAGCGACCGGCCAGTGCGTCCGCGTCGTTGAACGCGCGGGCGGCGATCGTCCCGCTGCGATCGCGTAACTCCAAAACCAAATAGGGCGAGCCGTTTCGCGTGAACAGCCGGTCCTTGCGCGAGCACGCGAACACGCCGTCGACCTGCTGCCCGGGCCGCAGGCCGCTGATGGCCACGACGGTGGATTCACCCGAACTCATGGCCCCATGATCTACGCTGAGTCGGATGCAGCCGCTCCAATGGGAATATCGCCCCGATGGATTGAGGGCACCCGCGCTGATTTGCGCCTTCAAGGGATGGAACGACGCGGCGGACGCGGCCTCCAGCGCGATCACCTTCGTCGCCGGGGCGCTCGGCGCGCGCCGGTTCGCGACCATCGATCCCGAGGAGTTCTACGACTTCCAGAGCACGCGCCCGCACGTCAAGCTGATCGATGGGCACGCGCGCCGGATCGTGTGGCCCGAGGTCGAGCTGTTCGAGGCGCGGGTTCCGCGCGCCCCCCGCGACCTCGTGCTGATGGTGGGCCACGAGCCTTCGTTCCGGTGGCGCACGTTCAGCCAGGTGATCACCGAACTGGCCGAGGCGCTCGGCACCCAGCTTGTGGTCACGCTCGGCGCGCTGCTCGCCGACGTCCCGCACACGCGGCCGATCTCGGTCACGGGGATGGCGACCGACTCCGACCTGGTCGCCCGCCTGAACCTGAACCGCTCCTCGTATGAGGGTCCGACCGGAATCGTCGGCGTGCTGCACGCAGCCTGCCAGGAGAGCGGCATGCCGTCGGCCAGCCTGTGGGCCGCCGTCCCCCACTACATCGCCGCCGCCCCCAACCCGAAGGCCGCGCTCGCGCTGGTGCGCAAGCTCGAGGGACTTGTTCAGGTGGCCGTAGACGCCACCGACCTTGAGTCGGCCACCGCCGACTACGACCGCCAGGTCAATCTCGCGGTGCAGAGCGACCCCGACGTGCAGGCGTTCGTCGAGCGCCTCGAGCAGGCCGCCGAACCCGAGCTCAGCGAGGAGGAGAGCCCGCTGCCCTCCGGCGACACGATCGCGCGCGAGCTTCAGCGCTTCCTGCGTCAGCGCGGCGACGACGACCCGGACACTTCCCGGGGCTAGCCCTCGGCCGCCGGGCAAACGAGCCGGTAGTCGCACACCGAACACGCGGCGAACGATGGGGTCGGCTCGAACCCCTGCGCGAGAATCCCGTCCGCGACCTCCATCGCCACCTCCTGGATCCACTCGAACCGGTCCACGCGATCCTCGGGCACCGCGACCTTCTGGTCGTCGAGCACGTAGTAGTAGGCCTGCTGCGAGGCGTCGAGGCTCCACGCCTGCCGGGCGCCGACGGCGTAGAGCGAGAGCTGTACGTCGTCGAGAAGCTGCGCCGGGCTCTTCGGCCGCCCGGTCTTGTAGTCGATCAGCTCGTACTCGCCGCCGGGCAGACGGTCGACCCGGTCGACCCGCCCGCGCAGCAGATGGGGCCCGAGCTTGAACGAGAACGCGCGCTCGAACCACAGCGGCTCCGACTCCGAAGACTGAAAGCGACCGTGGTACTTGGTCAACGCCGTCGCCGCCTTCCCCCGCAGCTGGCGCTCCTCCTCGGACTCGCCGAAGCCGCCGCGGCGCCAGCTGAAGTCGAGCAGACCGAGCAGCTCGGACAGCGACCCCGAAACCGCTTCCGGAGCCGAGCGCGCGTGGAAGCGCTCGAGCACCTGGTGCACGACGATCCCGAATCGCTGGTTGATGGTCGGCTCCTGCGGGATCCGGAACACCCGGGCGAACTTGTACTTCAGGGGGCACGTCCGGTAGGTGTCGATGTCCGACGCGGACAGCACCACCCCGTCCCCGCGCGTGGGCAGGAACGTCTCGACCGACGGGTCGTCGCGCGCGGTCACGGCCGCGGCTCGCCGGCGCGCGTCGCGTTCGGCGTCCAGCAGGTAGTCGTCCAACGCCGATGAGGTGAAGATCTCACGCTGCTCAGCCGACACCGCCTGGAGGATCCGCGAGTTGACATCGCGCACCGCCTCGGCCAGCGACTGACCGTCGGGCCGCTCGATCAGCGCCGCGAGCTTCAACAGCTCCAGATACCGCACCACGGCGTGCGAGACGTCCAAATCCGTATCCAGCCTGAGCTCGGCCAGCCGCCCGCCGGCGCGCATCGTCCCCTCGAGCACCTCGTCGCGCAACAGCCGGTAGGTCGAGTGGAGCGTCTCGGCCGGGCCGAACATCTCCTCCTCGCGGTCCTCCCACGCTCCGGTCACTGCGCTCCGCATCGCCTCGACCGCCGGCGCCGGGCCGAGCGCGGAGCCTCGATCGCCGACGGCTGGATACGCGAGCACGACCCGCCGCCGCGTACGGGTGACCGCGATGTACAGCGCCTGGCGCAGAACCGGGGCCTGCGCGGTCTCGGCCACTGCCGGCTCGGCCACCGCGGGCTCGGCCACCGCGGGCTCGGGCACCGCGGGCTCGGGCACCGGCTCGGCCAGACCGGCGTGCAGTCCGAGCACGTAGACGTGCTCGGCCTCGAGCGCGGCGGCCCCGTCGAGCGCGACCACCTGGACCGCCTGGAGCCCGAGCAGGTCCGGCTCCTCGTGCTCGCGCAGCCCGAAGTCGGCCACCGCGGCGATGTGGCGCGCGAACTCGCGCGGCGTGGCATGGGGCGAGCGTCGCGCGTAACCGGCGGCCAGCTCGCCGAACCGCGCCAGCGCCCGTAGCCTCTGGACCACGTCGGGCTGGGCAGCGAACAGCTGCTGGCGGCGCAGGCCCAACCGGTCGATCAGGCGATGGACGTATAGATCGGGCCGCGTGCTGTCGATCCCCGCCATCCCGTCGCGATACAGCTTCAGGAACATACGGATGCGCTCGCGGGCCTCCGGCGGCACCTGCGGCGACTCCATCGCCGCCTCGAGCGCCGCGACCATGTCGAGCTTGCGACGACGCGCGATCTGGGTGCAGCGCGCGATGTCCACCGAGCGCAACTCGACCGGCGGCCGCGCGAGCGCGCGCACGACGGCCGGCGCGTCGGTCGGGTCGGCCAGCAGCCGCAACCAGGCCAGCACGTCGCGGATCTCGGCCCGCCGGAAGAACGCGGTCTCTCCGACCAACCGGTGGGCCACGGCCCGCTCCTCGAGCGCCACCGCGACCGCCTGCCCCTCGCGGGACACGCTCGGCACGATCACCGAGATCTGGCCGGGGGGGACCCGTTCGGTCGCGACCAGCCGCTCGACGTCGGCCGCCACCGCCTGGGCTTGAGCGCGCTCGTTGGCGCAGCGCCAGAAGGCGATCTCCCCCTCGACCGCGGTCGACTCGCACTCCACCGGGACGACCGCGGCGGCCGCCCGGAGCACCCGGCGCGGGACGCGCAGGTTGCAGCCCAGCGTGATGACCTCGGCCGAGGCGCTGTCGAGATCGAGCAACGGAGACCCTGCGGCCGGCCGCCCCGGGTCGGCGGCGACGGTCAGCCGAGCGCCGGCCAGCGCGCGCGTCAGCGTCGCGGCGGCGAGGTCCAGGTCGTGCCCGTCGTCCACGAGCACGTGCTCGAACCGGTGCGCGACGACCGGGCGGTCGCGAACCACCCGCAGGGCGTCGCGGATCAGATCCCCCGAGTCGCGGGCCCCGACCTCGGCCAGCATCTCCTCGTGGACGCGGTAGACCTCGGCGAACTCCTGCTCGACGCCGGGGTCATCGGCGGCGGCCGAGCCGTTCGCGGCCGAGCCGGCCGGCAGGCGGGCGGCCCAACGCGCATATTCCTGCGCCCCGATCAGGTGAGCCTTGAGCCGGTCGATCCGACGGATGAACCCGGCCAGCAGCGCGTTCGCGCTGCCGCCGAAGTCGTGGCGCTCGATCGACAGCCGGTTGATCCGGTCGAGCAGCATCGCGAACCGCTCGGCCGGGCCGAGCACCGGCTCGAGCGGGTCGACCCCGGACCCGGGTGGGGCTAGGATTATCGCGGCCAGCTCCACCGGCGAGCAGACGAACAGCTCGTCGTAGCCGGCCTCGAGGTTCTGCTCGAGCCGGGCGCGCGAGGCGTCGGCCCGGGCCTCGGAAGCGGTCAGCAGGAGCATCCGTTCGGGTCGGCAACCCGCCTCGACCAGCCGCAGGAAACGGGCCTCGATCGTCCGCGTCTTCCCCGTCCCGGCCGCCCCCAGAATGACTAGAGGCTCGCGATCACAGGTGACGGCTTCACGCTGAACGGGAAGCAACGGATCTAGGGTGAGCCCCACGTCTGACAGCATAGGTTCACAATGACCTCCACTCGTTCGGCACTCGACGCGGATTGGCTCGGCGTCTGCGAGCGCTCGGTGGCCGGGCTTCAGCGCCTGCTGGCAGACGTTCCGACCACGGCGGAGCGGGCGCTCGAGACGGGCACGCGGGGCAGCGGCGGCGACCGCACGCTCGAGATCGACCAGGGTGCCGAAGAGCTCGTTTTGGACCAGCTCGACGGACTGGTCCAGGAGGGGTACCGGTTCATGGCCGTGTCCGAGGAGCGCGGCGAAATCGACTACGGCGACGACGGCGTCCGCGTGGTCATCGACCCGATCGACGGCTCGCTCAACGCCAAGCGTGGCCTCCCCACCTACTCGCTGTCGATCGCCGTGGCCGACGGGGAGACGATGGCCGACGTCGCCTTCGGGTTCGTGTACGACTTCGGACCCTCGGAGCAGTGGTGGGCGTGGCGGGGCCGCGGCGCCTGGCTGAACGGCACCCCGCTCGATCCGACGCTCGGCGAGCGCCGCGGGCGCGACGGACGGCTCGAGGTGCTCGGCATCGAGTCCGCCGATCCGCGCTGGATCCAGGCCTCGATCGACGCCCTGGTGGACAGCGCCTTCCGCCTGCGCGCGCTTGGGACGATCGCCGCGTCGCTCTGTCAGGTGGCCGGCGCGCGGTTCGACGGGCTGGTTTCCCTGCGGCGCTCGCGCGGCGTCGACGCGGCCGCCGGTCAGTTGATCGTGCGCGAGGCGGGCGGCGTGGTCAGCTTCCCCTGGTGCGAGGGGCCGCTGTCGGCGCCGCTCACCGCCGAGCCGACCTCGCCGGTCATCGCCGCCCGCTCGAGCGAGACGCTCAGCCAACTCGAGAGGATTCCGGCTTGATCGACTGGGTCATCGCGCAGCGAATCGCCACCTTCGTTGGTGGTACCGGCGACGCCCCGACACCCACCGCCGACCTGGCCGCGCTGGCCATCGAGTCCGAGCGGCGCGTTGTCGCCTACACGGGGCTGCAGCCCGCCCGGCCGCTCCCCCCACCCGAGGGCATCAGCCGGCGCGAGTGGGTAGCCAGCAACATCGACTCGATGCGGCTGCTGCTCGATCCGGTCCTCAAGCGCGCGACCGACAACCTGGGCACGCTCAAGCCGGCGATGGAGATCGGGATGGGCATCGTGTTGAGCACGGAGGTGGGCGTCGTCCTCGGGTACCTCGCCCAGCGTGTGCTCGGCCAGTACGAGCTGGTGCTGCTCGACGAGGCGGTCGAGGACCGGCCCCCGCGGCTGTTGTTCGTGCTCCCGAACCTCGGCCAGGCGGTCCAGGCCTTCGGCGCCGAGGAGGACCAGTTCATGACCTGGGTGGCGCTGCACGAGGTCACTCACGCCGTCCAGTTCGCCGGTGTTCCGTGGTTGCATGGCCACGTGGCCGGGCTCGTCCGCGAGCTGCTCAAGAGCGCCGAGGTCCGCCTCGACGCGCCGCGCAAGCTGAGTGTCCCGAGCCCTGAGGAGGTCAAGCGCGTGCTGGGGCACCTGCGCAACGGCGACTTCATATCGATCGTCACAACCACGCCCGAGCGCGAGACGCTCGATCGCGTCCAGGCCGTGATGGCGGTGATCGAGGGTCACGCCGAGCACGTGATGGACGCGGTAGCGCCCGATCTGCTGCCCTCGCTGCCCAAGCTGCGTGCCGCCCTGGATCGCCGGCGCCGCTCGCAGTCGGGCCTCTCGCGCCTGGTGGCGAAGCTGCTCGGGCTCGAGCTCAAGCTCCGCCAGTACGAGCAGGGCAAGTTCTTCTGCGACGCAATCGTGCGCGAGCGTGGCCCGGGTGCGCTCCACCATCTCTGGTCCTCGCCCGAGGTCCTGCCTACGCTGGCCGAGCTCCGCGACCCCGACGCGTGGCTGGAGCGCACCATGCCGCGCCAGCTTCGCGAGAACCGCTCCTCTTCTCCGGACGCTGCGGCCTAGCGGCCGCCGGCTCCTGAGGCGTTCACGACTTTTTCATAAGAGGGGCCTGTAACGCCCGCTAACCTGTCGGTGTACAAACACATGTTCGATCACCCGAGAGATCTAAGCGGAGTTAGCTAAAGACCATGTCCACAAGCAGCCCGGGCACGCCGAAGCCCACCACAACTCCCAGGCGAAGCACCACCGCCCGACGTAAGCCGGCCGGCACTGGCGCAGGCGCGACGCGCAGCAGCGCGCGGACGAGCCGGACCCCCGCCGCTACGCGGCGAACGACCGCCCGCGCAACGTCCTCGACCCAGCCCAAGACCCGGACCGCGCAGGCGCAGGTCATCGCCGAGCGGGCGGTCCTCGTGCCGGTGGGTGCGAGCCTGCTGGCCAGCCATAACCTGGTCTCGACCGTCAAGGGCCTGGCGTCCAGGTACAGCACTCGCTCGAACCTCGAGCGCGAGCTCAAGCGCTACGAGCGTCGCGGCGCGACCGCGCGCAATCGGTTTGAGCGGCAGGTTCGTCGGGCGCGGACCCGTTTTGAGCGGGAGCTTCGTCAGCGGCGCAGCCTCGTCGAGAAGACCATGGTTCAGAATCGACGTCGGCTCGATCGTGAGATAAGCTCAGTGCGCAAGGACTTCGAGAAGCAGTCGGGTGCGGTAGGGGCCCGGGTGGAGCGGCTCGTTTCCAACGCGCAGGGCATCATCGGCTCCTAGCCGAAAAGCTTCCCCCGCCGGGCGCCCAAGGAGAGCGCCGCCGGCGGGACAGGTTCGCCGGCCTCATATCCTCGCCGGCGAATGCAGCACCCTCTCCTCCCTCAACCGCCGGGCCGTCACGCAAGTGGCGGCCCGTCGGTCTTTAAGGACTAGCTGCCCTTCCGTGTCGAGTCTCACACTTCTCCGGTCGGGGCCGAGCCGTGCCTACAATCAGCTGCATGCCTACTAAAGACCAAGTGATCGATTCCCTCCGTGCCGTGATTGACCCCGAGCTCCGGCGCGACATCGTCGAGCTCGAGATGGTGCGGTCGGTCGACGTGCACGAGAACGGCGTGGTCGATGTCATGGTCTCGCTGACGACGCCGGGCTGCCCGATCCGCAGCCACTTCCAGACCGGGGTGGCCGAGGCGGTGCGCAAGCTTGGGGGCGTGACCGGCGTCAACATCAGCTTCGACGTCCTGTCCGACAACGAGAAGCAGGCGCTCGGGCGCAAGCTCGGCCGCGGCACGCTGCCCGAGGGCGCGCTGGCGCAGGTCAAGAACGTGATCTGCGTGGGCTCTGGCAAGGGCGGCGTGGGCAAGTCGAGCGTGACGGCCAATCTGGCTGCGGCGCTCGTGGCCGACGGCAAGCAGGTCGGCGTGCTCGACGCCGACGTGTGGGGTTACTCACAGCCGCGCATGCTTGGGCTGGGCAGTCAGCGCCCGCACGTCAACGCCGAGCGCAAGATCATCCCGCTCACCGCCGCGGACGGGATCAGCGTCATGTCGATCGGCTTCTTCGTCGAGGAGGACGCCGCCGTCGTGTGGCGCGGCCCGATGCTCCACAAGGCGCTCCAGCAGTTCCTGGAGGATGTCGAGTGGGGTGAGCTCGATTACCTGCTGATCGACCTGCCGCCCGGCACCGGCGATGTCTCGATGACGCTGGCCCAGCTGCTCCCCCAGGCGAAGTTCGTGATCGTCACCACGCCGCAGCCGGTGGCCCAGAAGGTGGCCCGCCGCTCGGCCGAGATGGCGACCAAGCTCAAGCTCGAGATCGCCGGCGTGATCGAGAACATGTCCGGCTTCGTGACACCGAACGGCGAGCGCTACCAGCTGTTCGGCGAGGGCGGTGGCCAGCTGCTGGCCGAGGAGCTCGAGGTGCCCCTGCTCGGCAAGGTGCCGCTGACCATGACGCTGCGCGCGCAATCAGACGCCGGCCTTCCTGTCGTCATCTCCGATCCCGACGACCCGGCCGCCCAGGCGCTGGCGCACGCCGCGCGCGGGCTGATCGCGCTCTCGCCGGTCGAGCTGCCGGTCATGCAGATGCCGGCGCCGGCGGCCGCGCCCAAGCCCATGGGCATGTCGCTGCCGATGGCGTAAATCTGGGGCCTCGCTGCGCTCGGCGTCCGTGGAGGGTGGGCGGGGACTTAATCTCCGTCCGGACGCTCTAGCTAGCTCTTCGCGTAGTAGTCGGCGTTCAGCTTCGCGTAGTGCTGCCACTCGTCGGGCAGCTGATCCTCGGCGAAGCAGGCGTCCACCGGGCAGGCCTCGACGCAGGCGTCGCAGTCGATGCATTCCTCGGGGTCGATGTAGAGCATCGGCACGTCGTCGTAGTCCGGCTCATCGGGGGTCGGATGAATGCAGTCGACCGGGCAGACCTCAACGCACGAGTTGTCCTTCGTGCCGATGCAGGGCTCGGCGATCACGTAGGCCATGTGGTACCGGTTTCCTCTTCAGGTTCGGGGACAGTCGGGGGCGATTCTAAGAGAGATGCCCTCTGAGGGGGTGCCGCGGCTGACCGCCGCTAGTGGGCTCGTCCGAATGTCGCAGGACTTGCGGACGGGTCCACTAGGCTCGGTCACAGACCGGGAGCCCCGGGCAATAGACGGGCGAATGGACGCACATCAGCACAACCGCGACCACTGGACCGATGCGGCGCTCCTGACGGCGATAGCCGGGCGCGACGGCGCGGCCTTTGCCGTCTTCTACCGCCGCCACGTCCCGACGGTGCTCGCGTACTTGATGCGCGAGATACGCGACCGCGAGGCCTCGGCCGACCTGGCCGCTGAGGTGTTCGCCGCCGTGCTCCTGGCCGCGGGCAAGTACGTGGCGCAGAGCGAGTCAGCCACCCCCTGGGTGATCGGGATCGCCCGCAACAAGCTGCTGATGAGCCTCCGCCGGGGGCGTGTCGAAGCGCGTGCACGCCACCGCCTCGGTTTTGAAGCGGTGGCGCTCGACGACGGCGACCTGGAACGGATCGCGGAGCTAGCGACCAGCGGCGCGGGGCCGCTTCTGCGGCTGGTCGACGACCTGCCGCCGAATGAGCGGCTCGCGGTCCGCTCGCGGGTGCTCGACGAGCGCCCGTACCGGGAGATCGCTACCGAGTTGCGATGCTCGGAAATGGTGATCCGCAAGCGCGTGAGCCGAGGCCTGGCCCGGATGCGCGACCAGCTCGAGGAGACGGAATCGGCATGAACGACTACCTGGAGCAGGTCGAGGCGCAACTGGCGGAGCTCACCGACCGCGGAGCCCACCGGCGGCTGCGCGCCCGCCGCCCTGGATTGGGCGGCCCCGGCAGGCGATCGGGGGGCCCGCGCCCGCCGCGCCGGCGCACCGAGGCCCTCGCCTTCCTGTCCGCGGCGGCGGTGGCAGTCGCGGTGGTGGCGATCGTGGTGCTGAACGTCGGGACGAGCAAGCCGCAGCACACGCCGGCGCCGGCGACCGCGGGCAGCCGGCACTCGACCACGGCCAAGCCCCCGACGATAAACCCCCCGGCCGCCCAGACGACGAGTTCCAGCGTCTCGGGATCCGCGCCTCTGCCCAGCCACTTCGCCCCGCAATCGTTTACCGCGATCAGCGAGCTCACCTGGTGGGTGGTCGGGGCGGCGCCGTGCTCGCTCGCCGGCCTGCAACCGCCGTGCGGCGCGATCGTGCGCACGACCGACGGTGGCCGGAGCTTCACGGTGCTCCAGGCTCCGCGCGCGACGCTGGCCGGTCGCCTTTCGCCGTCTGGTTACTCACAGATTCGCTTCGCCGACCTCAAGGACGGGTTCGCCTACGGCCCCAACCTGTACGCCACCCACGATGGTGGGACGACGTGGGACCCCGTCAACGTGGGCGGCGACGTGATCGACCTGGCGATCTCGGACGGCGAGGTCTACGCGACCGTCAGCCCCAACGGCACCGACTCGGGTCGACTGATGCGGTCTCCCGTGGGTCAGGATCGCTGGACGACGGTGGCGGCGGCGGGCGAGGTCTCCGGCGGTCTGTGGGTACTCGGCACCGAGGTGATCGTCCAATCGGGCAACGGCGGTGGCTCCGGCACGGACTTGCTCGTATCGCAGAACGGCGCAGAGAGCTTCAGCCGCCAACCCGCCCCTTCCCCCGGCCTGCCCTGCGACTTCCAGGCCCAGTCCCCGCAGACCATCTGGGCCGAGTGCGCCACCGGCACCGAGAGCGGCGTCTGGTATGCGCGCGACTACGTGGCCGGTTTCGCAACCGCGCACGGCTCCGGCTTGCCGCCTCTTCCGAACTCGGCCGTGTTCGCCGCCGCCTCGAACACGACGGCGGTGGTCGGTTACCAGCAGCTCTACCGAACCTCGGACGCCGGCGCCACATGGACGCCGACCGGGCCGTCCGGAATCGCGCAATGGACCTACATCGGGTTCACCGACTCCACCCACGGAGTTGCGCTCGGATACGTCGGTTCCGTGTCGCAATCCAATGAGCGGCTCTACTACACGACCGACGGCGGGCAGACGTATCACCTCGTCGCCATCCCGTGAGGATGTGGACGGTGCAGCGGGTGCCCTGCCGATAGGTCCACGCGATCACACGGCGGACGCGTTGGGCACCCGACTGCCCGCGGTAAATCAACGGACCTCAGCGTCCGATATTCGCGTGCCGGTGACTACAACGGCGCGATCCGGTCAGCCCACGGCAGCGCCGCCTCGAGCTGGCCGGCGAGGCTGAGCAGTACCTCCTCACGCGCCGGCGGGCCGATCAGCTGGACCGCCGTCGGGAGCCCGTCCTCACCCTGGTAGAGGGGAAGCGAGATCGCCGGCAGGCCGGTGATATTGACGATCGCGGTGAACGGCGTGAAGTACCCCGACCTACGGAAATCGGCCATCGGGTCGGGGCCATAGCCATGCATCTCGCCGACCCGCACCGGGCGCTGCGCCAGCGTCGGGGTCAGGACCACGTCGTAATCGACCAGGGCGGTGACGATGAGGCGGGCCGCCGCCTCCAGACGGTGCTCGGCGCCCAGATACTTCATCGTGTCCTGGGTGCGGGCGTGCTCGTAGAGCGCCCAGGTGAGCGGCTCCACGTCGTCCGAAGCCGGGTCACGGCCCCTGAGTCGGCCGCCGAGCCAGGTCGTGAACGACACCAACGGGCCGAATGAGCGCATGAACTCGGGCAGCAGGTCCAGTCCGACCCACGGAGCCTCGATCTCCCGAACCTCGTGGCCGAGCGACTCGAGCAGCGCCGCCGCGTCATGGACCGCCTGCTCGCACACGGGATCGACGGTGGCGTCGGCGAGCGGCGAGGTGAGCGTCATTCCGACCCGCAGGTGCCCGGGATCCACCTGGGCCAGCGCGCTGTAGCCGGCCGCCGGCGGGGGCGTCGCCCAGGTGGCGTCGCCGGGCTCGGGCCCGTTGAGCACGTCGAGCAACGCGGCGGTGTCCTGCACCGTCCGGGTGAGCGCGGCGTCGCAGACCAGAAAGCTCTGCCCGCTGTCGGGTCCAACGGATACCCGCCCCCGGGCAGGCTTGAGGCCGATCAGCCCGCAGCAGGCGGCCGGGATCCGGGTAGACCCGCCGCCGTCGTTGCCGTGCGCCACGGGGACCATGCCGCCCGCGACCGCCGCGGCGGAGCCGCCGCTCGATCCGCCGGGGGTGCGCTCCAGGTTCCAGGGGTTGCGGGTGGGTCCGAAGCGGCGCGGCTCGGTGGTGGGCAGGATCCCCATTTCCGGCATCGAGGTCTTGCCGACGATCACGAAGCCCGCCTCGCGCAGCCGGCGGACGAGGAACGCGTCGTGGTCGGGCACGAAGTCGCCGAACAGGTCGCTGCCGTTCGAAAGCGGCATCCCCGCCACAGGCCGGTTGTCCTTGATCGCGATCGGCACGCCGGCGAACGGGCGGGGGTCGCCCGGGCTGATCGCCTCCGCCGCCGCCAGGGCCGACTCATGGGCGACGTGGGTGAACGCGTTGACGGTCGGCTGCAGCTCGTCGATCCGCCGCAGGGACGTCTCGACCAGCTCGCGGGACGACAGATCGCCGGCGCGGACGAGCCCGGCGAGCTCGGTGGCTGAGCGTAGGAGCAGCTCGGACACGGCGAGCGAAGGCTATCCACGCGGACCCCTCGGCGCATGAGTCCTGACCCGGCTCCTGGTGCCGCTCCCGTCACGGCACTAGCTACGCTGTCGAAGCATTACCGCCCGGCGCGGAGTCCAGCCGGGAGCGTTCTGTTGCCCGCCTCCTAGGAGACATCGCCCCATGACCGCCACCGCCGAAGTCCAGTCAGGCCTCGAAGGCGTCGTCGCCTTTGCCACCGAAATCGCCGAGCCCGACCGCGCCGGAGGCGCGCTGCGCTACCGAGGCGTGGACATCGAGGAACTCGTCGGGAACGTGCCGTTCGAGCAGGTGTGGGGGCTGCTCGTGGACGGCCACCTGCTGCCAGGCCTGCCGCCGGCACCGCCCTTCCCGCTGAGCGTGCGCTCCGGCGACCCTCGCGTCGACGTGCAGTCGGCGCTGGCGATGCTCGCGCCGCAGTGGGGGTTTCGGCAGCTGATCGACATCTCAGACGTGGAGGCGCGCGACAACCTGGCCCGGGCTTCGGTGATGGCGCTGTCGTTTGTCGCCCAGTCGGCGCGCGGGATCGGCAAGCCGCCCGTGTCCCAGAACGAGGTCGACAAGGCGAGGTCGATCCCCGAGCGGTTCCTGATTCGGTGGCGCGGTGAGGCCGATCCGCACCACGTGGAGGCGATCGATGCGTACTGGAACTCGGCCGCCGAGCACGGGATGAACGCCTCGACTTTCACCGCACGGGTAGTCGCCTCGACCGGCGCGGACGCGGCGGCGGCGCTGTCGGCGGCGGTCGGCGCACTGTCGGGCCCGCTTCACGGCGGCGCCCCGTCACGAGTGCTGAAGATGCTCGACGACGTTGCCGAGATGGGCGATGCCGACCGCTACGTCAAGGATCTGCTCGACCGCGGCGAGCGGCTGATGGGATTCGGTCACCGCGTCTACCGCGCCGAGGATCCGCGGGCCCGGGTGCTGCGGCGCACGGCGCGCAAGCTGAGCGCTCCACGCGTGGAGGTGGCCGAGGCGCTCGAGGAGGCCGCCCTGGCCGAGCTTCAGGCCCGCCGGCCCGACCGAGTCCTGGCCACCAACGTCGAGTTCTGGTCGGCCGTGGTGCTCGACTTCGCCGAGGTCCCGCCCGAGCTGTTCACGCCGATGTTCACGTGTGCACGCACCGCCGGCTGGTCGGCGCACATCCTCGAGCAGAAGCGCGAGGGCCGGCTGATCCGGCCGACGGCCAAGTACGTGGGGCCGCCCCCACGTCCGCTCTCGGATCTGCAGAACTGACTCCCGCCTGGGGCGCGGCCTCCGAGGTGTAACCCACCGGCAAGATCGCCGTCCTTATGCTGATCCGGCGATTGGATGACCGTTGAACGTCAGCTCGAACCGGAGGCGCTGGGCGATCACATCGATCGGCTCTACCGCGCCGCGTGGAGCCTCTGTGGCTCCCGCGAGGAGGCCGAGGACCTCGTGCAGGAGACCTTCGAGCGGGTGCTCCGCCGCCCCCGGTTCCTGCGCTCCGAGGACGACCTCGGCTACCTGTTGCGCGTGCTGCGCAATACGTTCTTCAGCCAGCGTCGCGCCGCGAGCCGGCGCCCGCAGACCCAGCCGCTGCCCGACGATCCGGAGACGATCGCGGACCGGACGGCACCGCCGGCAGACGCCCGGCTCGAGTCGGCCGAGCTGTACGCGGCGATCTCACGGCTCCCCGACGACTTCCGCGACGCGCTGGTGGCGATCGACGTCGTCGGCCTGTCCTACCGCGAGGCGGCCCGCACGCTGAGGGTCCGCGAGGCCACGATCACCACCCGTCTGCACCGCGCCCGCCAGCGCGTGGCGCGGGAACTGGTCAGTGATCCGCCGGGACCCGCCACGCCGCGAGCATCTGCAGCTCCGAAGCCTTGATCCCGCTCCCGGACAGGACGCAAGCCGCCCCTGCGCGGCGCCAGGTCACGATCAGCCGTCCGTTCAGGGTCAGGGTCCGCATCGCGGTGCCGTCCAGCCAGGTCTCCGGCGCGGCCGGTTCCTTCAGGGTCGGCGTGCCGATGATCGTGTAGGCGATCCGCGCCTTGCCCCAGGCGTAGTAGACGGTCACGGCGCTCCGCCCCGCCACGCGGTCGATCCGCTCACCCACGGCGCGCCAGTGCAGGCGCGACGACGCCCAGTTCGGGAAGTACACCTCGCCCACGCTCTCGTTCAGGCGAGCGGTCGGGTTGGACGGGTCCGGCGCCGGCGCGGGCCGATCAGCCCCCCGCGTGGCCAGTGCCGCCGCTTCGGACACCGACGGCGCCCCCGGGGTGCCCGAGGGAAGTATCAGGACGAGCGCCAGGGCGATGACGGCGAGCGCGCCGGCAAACCCTCCGCCGTAGACAATCTTCCGGCGGGTCGCGGTCCGCCGGCCGGGACGCGCGGCCTCGACCCTCGCCCGCAGCGCGGCCGGGGCGCGCTCGGCGCTCCGCGCCTGCGCGAGCGCGGCCAGCAGCCGCCGCTCGCGGTCGTACTCCGCGCGCAGCTCGGGTGAGGCAGCGATCCGCGCCTCGACCTCGGCTCGGCGCGAGGGATCGAGGGTGCCGTCGGCCAGCGCCGAGAGCTCGGCGAGCTCGCGGTCGGTCGGCTTCGTGTTATCGGCGCCGGTCGCCATGTCCCTGGATCCTGAAGGGTGGTGTAAAAACCATCAAGTTAAAGACGCCCGGGACCGTCGCGACCTTCCCGCCAATCGGGACCCAATGGCGACGGCGCCTGGCGGTGGCGCCTCACGCCCCCCGATACGGCCCCGCCAGGTACTCGGAAAGCATCCGCGTCGCGCTGAAGCGCGGCGCGAGCGTTTTCAGCGACGCGCGGACCCGGCGCAGCCACGCCTCGGGCAGCTCAGCGCCGTGGCGCTCGTAGAAGGCCGGCAGGACCTCGGCGTCGAGCACCTCGTGCAGGACGCCGGCGTCGCGCTCGTCCTGGGCCTGATGGTCGGCGTCGACGTCGCCGGGCAGCGCCCAGCCGTTCTCGCCGTCGTAGCCCTCGGCCCACCACCCGTCGAGGACGCTCAGCTGCAGGCCACCGTTGATGACCGACTTCATGCCGCTCGTGCCGCTCGCCTCAAGCGGCGGTCGCGGCACGTTCAGCCAAACATCGCAACCCCGGACCAGCCAGCTCGCGGTGGCCAGGTCGTAGTCGTCGAGGAACACGACGCGCTGACCGACGATCCGCGCCTGCTTCATACCGAACAGGCGCTGTAGCACCCGCTTGGCCTCCTCGTCCCGCGGATGGGCCTTGCCGGCCAGCACCACCTGCACCGGACAATCGCCGCTCAGCAGCGACAGGGTCCATTCGGGGTCACGGGTCAGCAGATCCAGGCGCTTGTAGGTCGCCACCCGCCGCGCGAACCCAATTGTGAGCACGTCGGCGTCAAACGTCTCGGCGGCAGCGCGCACGTAGTCCGAGACATCGCCGCGCAGCAGGCGCTCGGTGGTGCTGCGCTGGCGCACGGCGTCCACCAGGTCGGCCCGCTGGTCGCGGCGGGCCTGCCATAGCTCGGCGTCGGAGATCCGGTCGACGGCCGCCCAGGTCTCGGGGTCGCCGGCACGCGTCATCCATCCCTCGCCGAGGTGGCGGTCGAACAGCTCGCGCATCGGCGTCCCGATCCAGGTCGGGACGTGGACGCCGTTGGTCACGTAGCCGATCGGGACGTCGTCCTCGTCGAGCTCAGGCCAAAGTGAGTTCCACATCCCTCTGGCCACCTCGCCGTGGCGGCGGCTCACGCCGTTTGCGGCGCGGCTCATGCGCAAAGCCGCCTGGGTGACGCCGAACGGCTCGCTCTCGTCCTCGGGTTGGGTGCGCCCGAGCGCGATGACCTCGTCGACGGGGACGCCGAGCTGGCTGGTCAGCCGACCGATCGCCACCTTGACCTGATCCGGGGTGTACGTGTCGTTGCCCGCCGGCACCGGCGTGTGGGTGGTGAACACGGTTCGCTCCCGCGCCGCGACGATTCCGGCAGCGAGCGACTCGCCGGAATGGAGCTCCTGGGCTGCCAGTTGCACCGGAGCGAGTGCGGCGTGGCCCTCGTTGAGATGGATCACGCCCGGCTCGATCCCCAGCGCGGTCAGCGCCCGCACGCCGCCGGCCCCGAGCAGGATGTACTGAGCCAGGCGGATCTCCTCGTCGGACTCGTACAGCCGCCCGGTGATCCAGCGCTCCAGCGGGCCGTTGCCGGGGAGGTCGGTGTCGAGCAGGAACAGCGGCACGCGGCCGATATCGACCCGCCAGATCTGCGCGGTCACGTCGACGTCGTAGATCGGCACCTCGATGGTGAGGGGCTTTTCATCCGGGCCGGTCACCAGTGCCGCCGGCAGCCGCTGCGGATCGGTTTCGATCCAGTACTCGTGCTGCCAGCCGCCCGCGTCGATCCGCTGGCGGAAGTAGCCGCGGCGGTACATGAGCCCGACCGCGATGAACGGGATCGCGCAGTCCGACGCCTCCTTGAGCAGGTCGCCGGCCAACGCCCCCAAACCGCCCGAGTAGATCGGCATCGAGACGTGGATTCCGTACTCGGCGCACAGGAACGCCACCGGACGGGCCGGGTCGATCGACGGGTACGGCGGCCGATCCAGATCGGCCCGCACCTGACCCTCGACGGCCGCGATCCGCTCGAGCAATGCATCGTCGGACGCGGCGCGCCGCAGGGTGGCCGCCGACGTCTCCTGAAGCAGCCGGACCGGGTTCTGGTTGGTGAGGGCGAACCGCTCGGCGTCGACCGCCTTGAATACCTCCGGGCCGCCCGGCAGCCACGACCACCGATAGTTGTAGGCGATTCGCGCCAGCGGCGCCAACGCGTCGGGGAGACGCCCCGCCAGGTCCTCGGCGGCGCGCCGGACGTCCTCCCGGCCGTCGTTCATCGTCACCCGCCCGTAGCTCGCCGTCACGGCCGCGGATTATGGGACAACTGGGTACTCTCGCGCGTCTTGACCGCATCGGATGCTCAGGGGGGCGACCGGCGACTGGGCGTCCTCGCGTTCGGCGACTCGATCACCAACGGCGGCGGAGAGCTCCAGTGGGGGGTGGCTCTGCAGTCCTGGGCGCTGTGGGTGGCGCGCGGTTTCGGACTCCCGTTCACCGGCTACGCGACCGATGGGGCGACGGTGCGCGACGTGGTCGACGCGCAGATCCCGGCGTGCTTGGCACGCTCGCCCGCCGGCGGGCGGTACGAGGTCGGTTGCCTGTACATCGGCGTCAACGACGTCCGTTCGGTGGACTGGGACCCGGCCGAGTTCGCGGCGTTGTTCCGGACGGCTTTGGGGTTCTTGCACGAGCGCTGCGACCGCGTGCTCACGATCACCGCCCCGCTTGATCTCGGGCGGCCCCGGGCCGGCGCCAAGGTGGGCGACCTCGACGAGGTGATCTTTCGGGTGGCGGGGGAGCTGGGGGCGCTGGTGGTCGACCTGCGCTCGTGGGGCGCACGGAATCTCGTGATGACCGACCACGTCCATCCCACCGCATTCGGGCAGATCGACATTGCCCAGCGCGCCCTGGCCGTGCTGGCCCGCGACGGCATGCGGGTCGCCGTCGCGCCGGCCTCGCTGATCTCCTACGCGCCGTCGCGCTGGCAGCGACTGCGCGGAGACTGGACCTACGCCTACCGCCACTTCAAGGTCAGTGCGGGCTCGGGGGCGCTGCTGGTGTGGCTGGCGCTGCTTAGATGCCTTCTCAGAGCCCGGCGGGGTGCAGGATCGTCGTGAACGACGACAAGTAGGCCTGGGAGGGCGTGTTGATCTTCTCCACGCCGCCGCCACCGCCCCACGTGCCGGCCTCGCCACCGGACTCGTAGAACTGGCCATTGATCTCGATGATCACGTGCTCGTTGTTCGTCGGTCCGGTGTTGCGGTCGTAGATCGTCACGTACTGACCCGGGCCGGACTCGATCCCCGGCTGGTCGGGCAGCCCCTGGGTGGTCTGGGGCTCGCTGAGATAGCCGCCGGCGTGGAGCACCGCCGAGACGAAGCCCGAGCAGTCGTAGCCGGCCTGGGGGCCCCAGCCGGAGTGACCGCCACCGTAGACGTATGGCTTGCCGATCAGCGAGTCGGCCTCGTTGACCATGGCCTGGACCTGCGCCGGGGCGTCGGCTGAGGTGCCGGTCGTGGCCCCCGCCACGCCCGACGCGCCGACCAGCCCTGAAGCGCCGGTCGCCGCCGAGGCGCCGTTCGTCGCCAGCAGCGCTGACAGCGCCGAGGACGGGTCGCTGCTCATCAGCGTCGAGTCCATCGAGGGGTCGGAGTAACCGTCGGTGCTCGAGTCGGTGCCGCCGATCGCGGATTCGGTGCCCGAGGCGAGTGCCGAGGACAGCGCGTCGCTGAAGCTCGTGCTTGTCGGCGAGGCGCTCGCGCCACCCGTCGCGGACGACGTAGCGCTCGAATTCAGGGAAGAAACCAGGGCGGCCGGATCTGAGAGCTGTTGTTGCATCGCCACGATCTGGCTGATGCGGCTCTCCACGGCGGAGATACTCATCGTCCTGTGCGATCGGCGGGGGCGCTCACAACTTGAGCCCCGCGCGCGCGGGCTGTCCCGCAGCCTGCAGATGCGCGGGCTGGGTCATATCTGCGGACTCGGGGCGCCGCGGCGGTGAACCCCGATTCAGGCACGTATACGGGAACTAACCGAGGGCTCGAGCCGCGCGGAGAACCGAGTTGCAAGTTATGACCCGCCCATCAGCCCAGCAGCCGCCCCGACTCCTCGGTCGCGGCCCGCAGCCGCCGGGCCAACGCCGGCGTCAGCGCCCCCCGCTTCATCTGCCACTGCCACGCCGTCCCGACCCGGCCCGGCGCGTTCATCCGCGCCTCGCTCCCCAGGCCGAGCACGTCCTGCGCCTGCATCATCGCCACCTGGGACCGGGAAGCCAGCGCCAGGCGAATCAGCCCCCACCAGGGCGCCCGCGGCTCGCGCACGCCCACCCGGTCCAGGGTCTCGTCCACCAGCGAGCGCGTCGCCGGATCCAAGGACGAGTACCACCCCCGCGCGGTGTCGTGGTCGTGGGTGCCCGTGTAGACCACGCGATGGACCGGGTGGTTCTCGAACCGGTGGACGCTCTCGGGATGCGCCGAATCGAACCCGAACTGGAGCACGACCATCCCCGGAAACCCGAGCGAATCGCGCAGCCGCTCCACCGCCGGCGTGATCACGCCGAGATCCTCGGCCACCAGGGCAAGCGGACCGAGCTCGTCCAAGGCGGCCGCGAATACCGCGCGCCCCGGGCCGCGCATCCAGTGTCCGCCCGCCGCAGTCCGAGCACCTGAAGGCACGGCCCAATACGAGACGAAACCCCGGAAGTGGTCGATCCGGGCCAGATCGAACAGCGACATGGTCCGCCGCAGCCGTTCCACCCACCAGCGGTAGCGCCGGCGGCGAAGCGCCGGCCAGTCATACAGCGGATTGCCCCACAGCTGACCGGAGCGCGAGTACCCGTCGGGCGGCGCTCCGGCCACGAACCCGGAGCGAAACAGCTCGGGATGAGCTCGGTGATCGACGCTCGCAGCGGCCACGTAGATAGCCACATCCCCGAACATCCGGACCCCGGCCGACGCGGCGTACGACCGCAGGGACTCCCACTCGCGCGAGAACCGCACCTGGTCGGCCAAGGCGCCCCGGGCGGAGAACCGCTCCCAGTCGAGCGCCCAGAACGCCTCACGTTCCCGGAACGCGGCAATCTCCGACGCCGACACCGGAGCACGCGGAGAGGCCAGGAACCCGGGCCACGCGGCGAACGCCGAGCGCGCCTTGTAGGGCGAGTGGTGCCGATCGGGCGGACCGAGCGGGAGCACCTGCCACCAGGTCTGCCCCGCGGCCGCCATCCAGTCGACGAATCGGTAGGCCTCGGGCCCCAGCCGGCCGCCCGGGAGCGACGTCAAATGCAGCTGGACACCGCTCGAGCGCGGGAGCTCGATCACCTACGACTCGCCGTCAACGAGCAGCAAAGGTGTTTACCCATCGCGAGGAAGGATATTTTTCGCGGAGAGAAACGCGGACCCACCAACCCGGGACCGGCCCCGTCCAACGAGAGCACGCCCCCTAACGAGCGTGAGCACACAGGTCCACACTTCCCCTGCCAAGTCTCGGCGCGCCAGCGCCGGCAAACCGCCCCCGCGGATCGTGATCCAGTACCCCGCGCCGGCGGTGGACGACGGCCGCTACCCCGCCAAGCGATGCGTCGGCGACACCGTTCGGGTCGAGGCCGACATCTTCCGCGACGGCCACGAGATCCTCCGCGCAGTCGTCCGCTACACACGCCCAGGCAGCGATGAGCAAACCGAGGTCGAGATGGATCGGCTCGACGCCCACCTCGGCGGTGTCCGCTGGGCCACCAGCTTCGAGGTCGACCAGGAGGGGCGCTGGGAGTACACGATCGAAGCGTGGACCGACGTGTTCGGCACCTGGCGCGACGAGCTCGGGCGCAAGGTCGCCGCACAGCAGCACGATCTCGCGGGCGAGCTCTCCGAGGGCGTTCGGCACCTGCAGAACGCCCTGAAATCGGCCCAGAACGCGTCTGAGGAGTCGCTGATCAAGCACGCGGTCGAGACTCTCAGCGACGCAAAAATCCCCGAATCGGCCAAGCACGACGTCGCCCTCGGTCCCGAGCTGTTCGGAACCATCGAGCGGATCGAGCCTCGCCACGGGGCCGTGACCCTGGGGGAGCCGATTGCGATCGAGGTCGACCGCGAACTGGCCAAGTTCGGTGCCTGGTACGAGCTCTTCCCCCGTTCCTGGGGCGGGCTGCGAGGCGTCAAGAAGCAGCTCCCCCGCCTGCAAGAGCTCGGCTTCGACGTGCTCTACCTCCCGCCGATCCACCCGATCGGACACACCAATCGCAAGGGCCGCGACAACTCCCTGACCGCCGGGCCGGACGACCCCGGCTCCCCCTGGGCGATCGGCGATGAGACCGGCGGCCACGACGCCGTGCACAAGGACCTCGGAACGATCGAGGACGTCAAAGCGCTGACCGCCGCGGCGAAAAAGCACGGCATCGACATCGCGCTCGATTTCGCGATCCAGTGCTCGGCCGACCACCCCTGGCTGCACGAGCACCCCGACTGGTTCCATCGCCGTCCCGACGGGACCCTCAAGTACGCCGAGAACCCGCCCAAGCGCTACCAGGACATCTACAACGTCAACTGGGAGTCGCCGGATTGGAAGGGTCTCTGGGATGCCCTTCTAAGCGTCATGATCCATTGGGTCGACGCCGGCGTCACCGTCTTCCGCGTCGATAACCCCCACACCAAGCCATTCGAGTTCTGGCGCTGGCTGATCGAAAACGTCCATCAGCACAACCGCGACGTCGTGTTCCTCGCGGAGGCCTTTACGCGCAGATCGGTCATGCGCCACCTGGCCAAGATCGGCTTCAGCCAGTCCTACACCTATTTCACCTGGAAGAACTCGCGCCACGAACTGACTGAGTACGTCTCCGAGCTGGCCCACACCGAGGAGAGCGAGTACTTCCGCCCGAACTTCTTCGCCAATACCCCGGACATCCTGCACGAGTACCTCCAGCACGGCGGCCGCGCCGCGTTCGAAGCCCGGGTGACCCTCGCCGCCACGCTCAGTCCGAGCTATGGCATCTATTCCGGCTACGAGAGCTTCGAGCACGTCCCGGTCAAGCTCGGGTCCGAGGAATACCTGCACTCGGAGAAGTACGAGATCAAGCAGCGCGCGCTCGACGGCCCGCTGCTGCCCTACATCCAGCGCCTGAACACCATCCGCCGTGAGAACGCCGCGCTCCACGACCTGACCAACGTAACCTTCCTCGACACGGCCAACGACGCGGTGATCGCCTACGCAAAGCACTCGCCCGGGAACACGATCATCACCGTCGTCAGCATCGACCCCCACCAGGCCCAGGAGGGACTCGCGATCGTGCCCGCCAACCTCGGTCTTCCGCCGAGCTTCACCGCCCACGACTTGCTCACCGACGAGCGCTATCTGTGGCGCATCGGCGCCAACTACGTCCGGCTCGAGCCCGGCGTCCGACAGGCGCACGTGGTGCGCGTCGAGATCTAGACGTGCCCACCCTCCTGGACGGATCCCGATGAGCGTCGGCCCGCCGACCCTCACCCATCTGATCGCGGCCGAGACGCGGACAGCGGCGGTCCCAGCGCCACCTCAGGACACCACGGCACCGCAGACACAAACCAGCCAGTGGTTCGAGCACGAGCCCCTGTGGTTCAAGCGCGCGGTCTTCTACGAGATCCACATCCGCGGCTTCTATGACGCCAACGGCGACGGCTCGGGGGACTTCCGCGGGCTGACCGAGAAGCTCGACTACCTCCAGTGGCTCGGGATCGACTGCATCTGGCTGCTGCCGTTCTACCGATCGCCCCTGCGGGACGGCGGCTACGACATCGCCGACTTCGCCACGGTCCACCCCGACTACGGGAACGTCGACGACGTGCACGAGCTGATCAACGCGGCCCACGCCCGGCGCATCCGCGTGATCGCCGACCTGGTCATGAACCACACCTCGAGCGATCATCCGTGGTTCCAGGAGTCGCGCTCGAGCCGCGACTCGCCCAAGCGCGACTGGTACGTGTGGTCAGACACCACCGAGCGCTACCAGGACGCGCGGATCATCTTCATCGACACCGAGGCGTCCAACTGGACCTGGGATCCGATCGCCGGCCAGTACTACTGGCACCGGTTCTTCTCCCACCAGCCCGACCTCAACTACGACAACCCCGAGGTCCAGGCGACCATGCTCGAGGTGCTGCGCTTCTGGCTCGACCTCGGCCTGGACGGCTTCCGCCTCGACGCTGTGCCGTACCTGTTCGAGCGCGAGGGCACGATCTGCGAGAACCTGCCCGAGACCCACGCCTACCTCAAACGGGTGCGCAAGGAGATCGACGAGAACTACCCCGACCGGGTGCTGCTGGCCGAGGCCAACCAGTGGCCAGCCGACGTGGTCGAGTACTTTGGCAGCGGCGACGAGTGCCAGATGGCGTTCCATTTCCCGGTCATGCCGCGCATGTTCATGGCGATCCGGCGCGAGGAGGCCGTCCCGATCTACGAGATCCTCGAGCAGACCCCGACCATCCCCGGAAGCTGCCAGTGGGGCCTGTTCCTGCGCAACCACGACGAGCTCACGCTCGAGATGGTCACCGACGAAGAGCGCGATTACATGTACGCCGAGTACGCCAAGGACCCGCGGATGAAGCTCAATCTGGGAATCCGCCGGCGCCTGGCCCCGCTGCTCGACAACGGACGCGACGAGATCGAGCTGATGCACGCGATCCTGTTCTCGCTCCCGGGCTCACCCGTCCTCTACTACGGCGACGAGATCGCGATGGGCGACAACGTGTTCCTGGGCGACCGCGACGGCGTCAGAACCCCCATGCAGTGGACCGGGGACCGCAACGGCGGCTTCTCACGCGCCGACTTCGCGCAGCTGTACGCGCCGCCGCTGATGGACCCGGTGTACGGCTTCCAGGCCGTCAACGTCGAGGCCCAGCTGCGCACCGCGACCTCACTGCTCAGATGGCTGCACCGCTTCATCTCGCTGCGCAAGGAGCACCCGGTGTTCGGCTTCGGAAGCTACGAGCCGATCGAGACCTCGAACCCGCGCGTCTTCGCCCACCTGCGCTCCTTCGAGGACGATCAGATCCTGTGCGTGCACAACGTGGCTCGCTCGGCTCAGGCGGTGGAGCTCGACCTGAGCGCGTTCGAGGGCCGCTATCCGGTCGAGCTCTTCGGGAACTCGCGCTTCCCGCGCATCGGCGAGCTCCCCTACCTGTTGACGCTGGGCCCACGCGGCTTCTTCTGGTTCCAGCTGGTCGAGCCCGAGCCCGAGCCCGAGCAGGAGCAGACCAGCGATGAGTGAGCGGTTGCAGGGGATCAGCACCGAGGAGATCCGGCGGTGCCTGGCGGAGGAGGAGCTCCGCGACTGGGTCCAGCAGCAGCGGTGGTACGCCTCCAAGTCGCGCTCGATCGCCGGCATCGACATCGTCGAGAGCATCACCCTGCGCGAGGATCCGCTCATGCTGCTGGCGCTCGTCCAGACCCGGTTCGCCACCGGGACGCACGAGCTGTATCAGCTCCCGCTCGCGATCGCCTTGCCGGGCGAGGTTCCGGGCGGTCAGGAGATCGCCCACACCGACGGCTGGGTCGTGTACGACGCGCTGGCCGAGCCCGAGCAGGCTCATGAGCTGCTGCGCCGGATCGCAGCCGACGACGAGGTCGAGACCGACGAGGGCCGTTTCAGCTTCCACCCCTACGAGGGATCGCCCAACCTGGCCGACACGACCAACGTCCGCGTGATGGGTGTCGAGCAGTCGAATTCCTCGCTCGTGTTCGACGACATGACCGTGCTGAAGGTGTTCCGCAAGCTCGAACCGGGCGTCAATCCCGAGCTCGAGGTCCTGCGTTTTCTGACCTACCGCAGCTTCCCCAACATCGCGGCGCTGCACGGCTGGTACGACTACGAGGGCCAGGCGTTCGCCGCTACTCTGGGCGTGGGCCAGGCCTTCCTCCCCGACGCGGTCGACGGCTGGGAACTCGCGCTCGAGGAGATCATCAGGGCCCCCGACACGTTCCTCGAGCGCCTCGGCAGCCTCGGCACGGTCACCGCCCAGCTCCACAACGCGCTGGCCTCCGACGCCGGCGACCCGGCCTTCGCGCCCGAGCAGCCAAGCCAGGAAGCTCTGTCGCTGCTCACCGCCACGGTCGACGAGGACATCGAGCGGATCTTCCGGCGCCTGCCCGACGACGACGAGCGTCTGGCGCCGATCCTCGGCCGCGGCCAGGACGTGCGTGAGCGCCTCGCCGCCCGGGCCCAGATCGGGGTCGCCGGCCGGGTGATCCGCACCCACGGCGACTACCACCTCGGGCAGACCTTGCACACCCCCCGCGGTTGGGTGATCATCGACTTCGAGGGCGAGCCGGCCCGGCCATTGCCCGAGCGCCGGCAGAAGCGCTCGCCGCTGCGCGACGTGGCCGGCATGCTGCGCTCGTTCGCCTACGTGACCTCGGCCGTCGAAATCCTGCGCGGACAACGAGCCCCCGAGGACTTCGAGCAGCGAGCGCGAGAGACCTTCCTGACCTGTTACTTCGCATCGGTCGACTCGACGCTGATGCCAGGCGGCGAGGCGGCGATCGCCAACCTGCTCTCGATCTTCGAGCTCGAGAAGGCCATATACGAGCTCCACTACGAGCTCGACAACCGCCCTGACTGGATTCCGATCCCGGTCGCCGGCATCGCGCGGCTGCTTGAGAGCGCCTAAACCGGGGAAGGCCCAAACGCTATGACCGTCGCCACCGCAGAGCTCGAGTTGCTCGTCCGCCGCGAGCACTCGAACCCTCATTCCGTGCTCGGAGCCCACCCGCAGAACGGCGGCGTCGTTGTGCGTGCGCTCCGCCCGGCCGCGGTCGGCGTCAACGTCCTGATCGATGGCAATGAGCCCGTCGAGATGCGCCAGATCCACCCCGGTGGCGTGTTCGAGGGCGTGATCGACGGCGCCGAGCTGCCGCTGCGCTACCAGCTCGAGGTCGACTACGGCGACGCCGGCAAGTTCACGATCGAGGACCCCTACGCCTTCCTGCCCACGATCGGCGAGCTCGACCAGTACCTCATCAGCGAGGGCCGCCACGAAGAGCTCTACACCCGGCTCGGGGCTCACGTGAGAGAGATGGAATTCCCGGGGGATCCCGATCAAACCGTCACGGGCACCGCCTTCGCGGTCTGGGCCCCCGCCGCCCGGTCGGTCAGCGTGGTCGGAGACTTCAACTCCTGGGACGGCCGGCTGCACCAGATGCGCTCGCTCGGCTCGACCGGCGTGTGGGAGCTGTTCCTCCCGGCGATCGGACCGGGCGCTCATTACAAGTACGAGATCCTCACCCAGGATCACCAGATCCTGCTCAAGGCCGACCCGTACGCGCTGCGGACCGAGGTTCCGCCCAAGACGGCGTCGGTGGTATTCCAGCCCGAGCACAGCTGGAGCGCGGCCGACGGTGACTGGCTGGCGCTCCGGGCCAAGCAGCCGTCGGCGCTCCAGCGGCCGGTCTCGATCTACGAGGTCCACCTCGGCTCCTGGCGGCTCAACTCGCTCGAAGGCAACCGCTCGCTCACGTACGTCGAGTTGGCCGACGAGCTGAGCGCCTACGTCAGGGACCTCGGCTTCACGCACATCGAGTTGCTGCCCGTGATGGCGCACCCGTTCAAGGGCTCGTGGGGCTACCAGGTCACTGGCTACTACGCGCCCACGCCGTTCTACGGCTCGCCCGACGAGTTCCGCCAGTTCGTCGACCGGATGCACGAGCACGGAATCGGCGTGATCCTCGACTGGGTGCCCGCGCACTTCCCGCGCGACGAGTTCGGCCTCGCCCGGTTCGACGGCACGGCGCTGTACGAGCACGCCGATCCGCGCCGCGGCGAACACCCCGACTGGGGCACGCTCGTGTTCAACTACGGCCGCCACGAGGTCCGTAACTTCCTGATCGCCAACTCGCTGTTCTGGCTGCGCGAGTACCACGCCGACGGCATCCGGGTCGACGCGGTGGCCTCAATGCTCTACCTGGACTATTCGCGCAACGACGGGGAGTGGGTTCCCAACCAGTTCGGCGGCCGCGAAGACCTCGATGCCGTCTCGTTACTCAAGGAGTTCAACGAGGTGATCTATGGGCGCGAGCCCGGGATCATGTCGGCCGCCGAGGAGTCGACCGCTTGGCCGGGCGTCTCCCGACCCACGTATTTGGGCGGCCTCGGGTTCGGCTTCAAGTGGAACATGGGCTGGATGCACGACACGCTCGGCTACTTCCAGCAGGACCCGATCTACCGCCGCTACCACCACCACGAGCTGACCTTCAGCCTCATGTACGCGTTCAGTGAGAACTTCATCCTGCCCCTCTCCCACGACGAGGTGGTGCACGGCAAGGGCTCGCTGTACAACAAGATGGCCGGCGGCGACAAGTGGCAGAAGCTCGCCAACCTGAGGGCCCTGTACGCGTACATGTGGGCCCATCCCGGCAAGAAGCTGCTGTTCATGGGCTCCGAGATCGCCCAGGAGCAGGAGTGGAGCTACGAGCGCTCGCTCGACTGGCACCTGCTCGAGCAGCCCGACCACGCCGGCATCCAATCGCTGGTCCGCGACCTGAACCGGATCTACAAGGACGAGCCTGCCCTGTGGGAGGTCGACTCGGACCCGTCCGGGTTCTGGTGGCTGGAGCCCAACGACGCCGACGCGAATGTCCTGGCCTTCGCCCGCGCCTCCAAGAACGGCGAGCGGCTGGTCGTGTTCGCGGCCAACCTCTCGCCGGTGCCGCGCACCGGTTACCGCCTGGGCCTGCCCCGCGCGACGCGGTGGAAGGAGGCGCTCAACACCGACTCCACTTACTATGGCGGCAGCGATATGGGCAACCTCGGCGGGCTGGACCCCGAACCGATCCCGTGGCATAGCCAGCCGGTTTCGGCGTTGGTGACGTTGCCCCCGCTCGCCGCGGTGTGGTTCGTTCCGGAATCGCAGTGAGCATCGACGTAGCCGCGCCGGTCGGGCCCGGCGTGGCCGAATATCCCTGGGAGCGCCCGCTCGGCGCCCGCCCGCTCGGTGACGGCACCGTCGAGTTCCGGGTTTGGGCGCCGCGGGCGAATTCGATCGTTCTGCGTCTCGGCGATCGCGACGTCGCGCTTGACGACGCCGGGTACGGCGTCTACGAAGTGGTCGCCCCCGCCGAGCCCGGAGAGGATTACGTCTACGTGCTCGACGGCCAGCCGCTTCCGGACCCGGCGTCGCGCTGGCAGCCGGAGGGGATACGAGGGCCCTCGCGAGTCGTCAGCGTGACGGCGCCGGAGCAGCGCTCACCCGCACCCGTGATGCGCGACCTGGTGATCTACGAATTACATATTGGGACTTTCTCGCCTGGAGGGACATTCGAGGCCGCCATCGAGCATCTGTCCGCGTTGGCCGAGCTGGGGATCACCGCGATCGAGATCATGCCGGTGGGCGAGTTCCCCGGGCAGCGCGGATGGGGCTACGACGGCATCTACATCTCGGCCACGCAGTCGTCCTACGGCGGGCCGCACGGACTCAGGCGGTTCATCGACGCCGCGCACGACGCCGGCCTCGCCGTCATCCTCGACGTCGTCTACAACCACATCGGCGCATCCGGCACCCAGGCGCTCGAGGCATTCGGGCCGTACTTCACCACCAAGTACGAGACGCCCTGGGGAAGGGCGATGAACTACGACGATGCCCAGTGCGACCCGGTCCGCGAATGGGTGCTTCAGAGCGCCACCGGCTGGATCGCCGATTTCGGCATCGACGGCCTGCGCCTCGACGCGATCCACGCGATCGTCGACTCAAGCACCGAACACCTCGTGGCCGCCGTCGCGCGACGCGTCCACGCCACGCGCAACGATGCCCTGGTGATCGCCGAGAGCGGCCTCAACGATCCGATCGTCATGCGCGACCGAGACCGTGGCGGCTGGGGCTGCGACGGAGAGTGGGCCGACGACTTCCACCACTCGCTGCGCGTGCTCGTCACCGGCGAGCACGAGGGCTACTACGACGAGTTCGGCTCCGTGGCTCAGCTGGCCAAGGCCTGGCACCGCCCGCACGTCCACGACGGGAACTACTCGACCTTTCGCCAGCGGCGCTTCGGGGCTCCGGCCGACGACGTGCCGCCCGAGCGATTCGTCGTCTTCGACCAGGACCACGACCAGGTCGGCAACCGCGCCTTCGGGGACCGCATGCCGGTGCCGGCGCGCCCGCTGGCCGCCTTCTGCACGCTGCTGAACCCGTTCGTGCCGCTCCTGTTCATGGGCGAGGAGTACGGCGAGAACGCGCCGTTTCAGTTCTTCACCGACCACATCGACAAGAGCATCGCCGACGCCACCCGCGAGGGCCGGCGCGCGGAGTTCGCCGCGTTCGCGTCGTTCGCCCAGCAGGAGATCCCGGACCCGCAGGACCCGGCGACGTTTCAGCGCTCCAAGCTGACCCGCGAGCGCGACCCTGCGTTGGCCGACCTCTACGCCGACCTGCTACGGGTGCGCCGTCATTTGCCGCCCGGCGACGCCGACTCGATCGAGTTCGACGCAGACGAGCGCTGGCTGCGGGTCCGCCGGGGCCGGTTCGAGGTGATCTGCAATTTCGCCCCCGAGCGCCGGCGGGTGGCGTGCGCCGGTTCCTCCGTGGAGCTGGCCACGCACGGCACGCCGGCACTCGCCGGCGGCTGGGTGGAGCTCGACCCGATGTCCGGAGCGTTGGTCGCGTGAGCGACGTCTGGCCGGGGCGCCCGTTCCCGCTGGGGGCGACCTGGGACGGGGGCGGGACGAACTTCTCGCTGTTCACCGAGCACGCCGAGGGCGTCGAACTGTGCCTGTTCGACGCGGAGGACAACGAGACCCGCATCCCGATGACGCAGCGGACCGCGCTCAACTGGCACTGCTACCTCCCCGAGGCGGGGCCGGGACAGCGCTACGGCTTTCGCGTCGCCGGTCCCTACGCGCCCGAGCACGGCCATCGCTTCAACCCGGCCAAGCTGCTGATCGACCCATACGCGAAGTCGATCGACGGCGTCGTGGACTGGGCCCACGACGCCAACGTACTGCCCTACATCCCGACCGGCGAGGAGGACGCCGACCTCGAGCCCGACGACGAGGACGACGCGGCGGCCATGCCCAAGTCGGTGGTGATCGACGACGCGTTCCTCTGGGAGGGGGACCGGCTCCCAAACGTACCGTTCGCCGACACGGTCATCTATGAGACGCACGTCAAGGGCTTCACGATGCTCCACCCGGAGGTGCGCGAGGACCTGCGCGGGACCTACGCCGGCCTGGCCTCCGAGCCGGCGATCGCCTATCTGCAGGACCTCGGCGTGACGGCGGTCGAGCTGCTGCCGGTCCATCACATTTCCGACGAGTCGTTCCTGGCCGACAACGAGCTGCACAACTATTGGGGCTACAGCACGATCGGCTACCTGGCACCGCACTGCGCGTATGCCGCGACCGGCTGCCGCGGCGAGCAGGTGCGCGAGTTCAAGGGGATGGTCAAGGCGCTGCACCGCGCCGGCATCGAGGTGATCCTTGACGTCGTCTACAACCACACCGCCGAGGGCAATCACCTGGGGCCGATGCTGTCCTTCAAGGGCGTCGACAACGCCGCGTACTACCGGCTCGTCCCGGATGACCCCCGTTACTACATGGACTTCACCGGGACCGGTAACTCTCTCAATCCTGTCCACCCGAGCGTCCTGCGCCTGATCATGGACTCGCTCCGCTACTGGGTGATCGAGTGCCACGTGGACGGCTTCCGCTTCGACCTTGCCTCCGCGCTCGCCCGCGAGTTCTTCGACGTCGACCGACTATCGGCGTTCTTCGACGTGATCCACCAGGACCCCGTCCTTTCGCAGGTCAAGCTGATCGCCGAGCCCTGGGACGTCGGTCCCGGTGGCTACCAGGTCGGCAACTTCCCGGTCCTGTGGTCGGAGTGGAACGGCGTCTATCGCGACACGATGCGCGACTACTGGCGAGGCTTCTCCAACTCGGGTGAGTTCGCCTCGCGCCTGTCGGGATCGGCCGACCTGTACGAGGCCGACGGGCGCGACCCCTTCGCGTCGATCAACTTCATCACCGCCCACGACGGATTCACGCTGCGCGACCTCGTCTCCTACGACGAGAAGCACAACGAGGCCAACCTGGAGGACAACCAGGACGGGACCGACGACAACCGCTCGTGGAATTACGGCGTCGAGGGCGAGACCGACGACCCCGAGATCAACGCGCTCCGCATCCGCCAGCAGCGCAATTTCCTGGTGACGCTGCTCCTGTCCCAGGGCACGCCGATGCTCCTCGGCGGCGATGAGATCGGGCGGACCCAGCACGGCAACAACAACGGGTGGTGCCAGGACAACGAGATCTCCTGGGTCGACTGGACGGAAACGCCGGAGAAGACGCAGCTGCGCGACTTCACCCGCCGGCTGATCCGCCTGCGCCAGGAGCACCAGTCGTTCCGCCGCAGTACGTTTCTGCGGGGCAAGGAGGTCAAGGACTCGGGGCTGCCGGACGTGTGGTGGTTCCGCCCCGACGGGTTGAAGATGACCCGCCGCGACTGGCAGGGCGGCGAGCACGTACTCGGGATGTTCCTGAACGGACGCGAGATAGTCACCCCGGGTCCGCGGGGGGAGGACGTCGAGGACGATTCGTTCGTGCTGCTGTTCAACGCCGAGCTCGAAGACCGGGTGTTCACGCTCCCCCGCCGGCGGTTCGGGGCGCAGTGGGCGCTCGAGCTGTCCACGGCCGATCCCGAGGCCGAGCCGGGCAGTCGGGTCCACGGGGCGCGGACTGATCTGCCGGTCCTGGCGCGCTCGATCGTGATCCTCAAGCGGGTGGTCTGATCGCCGAGGTACGCGCTACCTATCGCCTGCAGCTGACCGCGGACTTCGGGTTCGCCGCGGCGCGGGGGCTGGTCCCCTACCTGCGCGACCTCGGGATCTCGCACCTATACCTGTCGCCTTCCTTCCAGGCACGACCGGGCTCCACCCACGGCTACGACGTGATCGACCCGCGCCGGGTATCCGAGGATCTCGGCGGCGAATCCGAGCTGCGGTCGCTGTCGGCCTCCGCGCGCGACGCCGGCCTGGGGCTGGTCCTCGACGTGGTGCCCAATCACATGGCGGTCGATGACCGGAATCACTACTGGACCGATCCGTCGTTGCGATCGAAGTTCTTCGACATCGAGCCTTCGACCGGGGTCTATCGGCGGTTCTTCGACATCGGAGATCTCGCCGGCGTCCGCCAGGAGGATCCGGAGGTGTTCGAGGAGACGCACGCGCTGCTGTTCGAGCTCGTGCGCGAGGGCGTGATCGACGGCGCGCGGATCGACCACCCGGACGGGCTCGCCGATCCGGCGGGCTATCTGGCGGGGCTGCGTTCTCACGGCGTCGACCGCGTGTGGGTCGAGAAGATCCTCGATCCCGGCGAGCGCCTGCGCGACTGGCCGGTCTGCGGGACGGTCGGCTACGAGTTTCTGAACGATGTCGGCGCCCTGTTCATCGATCCGGCCGGCGAGGCGCCGCTGACCGCGCTGTGGGAGCGCGTATCGGGCGACCGTCGCAGCTTCGGCGAGATCGCCCACGAAGCGAAGCTCGAGGAGGTTCGCGGACCCTTTGACCAGGACGTGGAGCGGCTCCTGCGCGAGAACTATGGCGATGCAACTGACGTGGGCGAGAGTGGAGCGCCAAAGTCCGAGCTGCAACACGCTCTCGCCTCGCTACCTGTGTACAGGACGTACGTCGATGCAGTAGCCGGACGGGTCGCGGACGAGGACCGCCGCGCGATCGCCGAGTCGGAGATGAACCCGGAGATCGCGGCACGGCTCCTGCTGGAACGGGAGGGGCCGCCGGGGTTCGTCACGCGCTTCCAGCAGACGACCCCGGCGATCATGGCCAAGGGCGTCGAGGACACTGCGTTCTACCGGTACGTGAGACTGCTGGCGCTCAACGACGTCGGCGGTGACCCGTCGCGCTTCAGCATCGACGTGGCGCGCTTCCACGCCGGCTGCCTCGAGCGCGCGGAGCGCTTCCCGCTGAACATGCTGACGACGATGACCCACGACGCCAAGCGCTCGGGCGACGTGCGCGCCCGGATCGGCGCGCTCGCCTCGATCCCCGAGGAGTGGTCTGAGCACGTCACGCGCTGGCTGGAGATGACCGAGCCGCTACGTCACGACGGGGCGCCCGACGACCTCGAGCGCTACTTCCTGTTCCAGACGCTGGTGGGGGCGTGGGTGATCTCGCCCGAGCGGATCGAGGAGTACATGGAGAAGGCCCTGCGCGAGGCCAAGCGGAACACCAACTGGGTCGAGCAGAACCACGACTGGGAGGCAGCGGTCAAGCGCTTCGTCCGCGCGCTGTACTCCGACCAGGCGTTCCTGGCCGACTTCGAGCCGTTCGCGGTCCGGGTGGCGGAGCTCGGCGACCGGGCCGCGCTCGGACAGCTTGTGCTCAAGCTGACCGCGCCCGGATTCCCTGACATATACCAGGGCGACGAGCTTCCCTTTCGCGCTCTGGTCGACCCGGACAACCGCCGGCCGGTCGACTTCGACTGGCATCAGGCGATGCTCCGCCGGCTGATGGGCGGCGCGCCGCCGGTACTCCAGACGCAGAAGATGTTCGCGATCCTGCGCCTCCTCGGGCTGCGGGCGCGCCGGCCGGCCCCGTTCGCCGCCGGCTATGAGCCGGTCGATGCCGGCGGGGATACGTGCGCGTTCCTGCGCGGCGGCGAGATCCTCGTCCTCGCCACACTCCGCAACCCGCCCTTCGAAGGCACACTCACCGACCTGCCCGGCGGCCAATGGCGCGACGTCCTGCGCGGCGACGAGCGATCGTTCGGCGCACGCGAATTGGTGGCGCGACTAGTCGGCGAGCATGGCGTAGCCGTGTTCGAGCGCCTCTAGCTCCTACCCATACCTATACAGATATACATATACATATATGTATAGGTACAGGTAACGGCGCGGCGCGTCCCTTCAGTCCAGCTCGCGGAGTAGTCCGTCGAGATCGAGATCGGGGCCGAACCCGCCCGTGATGTGACCCTCGCCGTCGCGCGGCCACTGGTCGGGCGGCCGGTCCCACATCAGCTCGAGCGTGTTCCCGTCGGGATCGATCAAGTAGATCGCCTCATGCGTTCCGTGATCGGTGTGCTGGCGGATCGGCCAGCCGACCGCCTTCAGCCGCCGGTACGCATCCGCCAAACTTCGGCGCGTCGGATACGCGATGGCAACGTGGTGAAGCCCCGTGAACCCGTCCGGTTGCGGCGCACCGTCCTTGGACTTCCACGTATTGAAGCCGAGATGATGGTGGTAGCCGCCGGCCGACAGGAACAGGATGTCGCCGGTCGTGCCCCACCCCGGTACGTCGCGGGCCTCGGAGATCACGTCGAAGCCGAGCACACCCACGTAGAAGTCGCGAATCCGGTCGATATCCGCCGTGCGAAGGTGGGCGTGGCCGATGCGAACGCCCGGGTCGATCGGGTCGGCGGCACGCGCAATCGGGGTGAGGTTGCCCTGTTGGCCCATCGCGAACGTAATGGTGTCATGAAGGGCTCGCATTGATAGAGTGCCCGCCCACCCCGCCCGGCGCATGCGCATCCTGCTCGTCTCCTGGGAGTACCCGCCGGTGATCGAGGGTGGCCTTGGCCGCCACGTCCGCAAGCTCTCCGAGCACCACGTCCGCGACGGAATCGAGGTCCACGTCCTCACCCGCGGTGGCGGCCGGCTGCCAGCCGAGGCCGACCAGCACGGGGTGATCGTGCACCGAGTCCGGGAGCCGCCGTTCCCCAAAGACCCCAGCGCCTTCGTGCGCTGGGTCGACGCCATGAACGCCGACATGCACGCGCTGGCCGCCGAGCTGTGCGACCGCTTCGAGTTCGATCTGGTCCACTCGCACGACTGGCTCGTGGCCGGTGCCGCCGAGCGGGCGGCGCGGAGCATCCAGCGGCCGTGGCTCGTCACCGTGCACGCCACCGAGTACGGACGCCACCAGGGCTGGGTCCAGAACCATCCCCAGTCCCATATCCACGCCGCCGAGCGGGCGATGGTGCGCCGCGCCGATCACGTGATCACCTGCTCGCGCTACATGCGCGTCCACGTGGCCAACGTGTTCGGCATCCGCCCGGCCAAGGTCACCGCCATCCCGAACGGAGTCGACCCGCACGACCTCGAGCCGGTCGCGGCCGACCTCGACGCGCTTCGGGCCAAGTACGCCGCGCCCGAGGAGCTGCTCGTCCTGTTGGTCGGAAGGCTCGTGTACGAGAAGGGTTTTCACCTCGCGCTCGACGCCCTCGCCCCCGTGGTGCGGCGGATCGGGGGCGTCCGCTTCGTGGTCGCCGGCACGGGCACCGCCGAGACCGAGCTCAAGCGTCAGGCCCGTCGGCTTGGGCTGGCCGAACACGGCGTGTTCCTCGGCTGGGTGGGCGACGACATGCTCCATTCCCTATATCGGGTTTCCGACCTCTGCATCGTGCCGTCGATCTACGAGCCGTTCGGGATCGTCGCGCTCGAGGCGATGGCTTCGGGTTGCCTGTGCGTCGTCGCCGACACCGGCGGCCTGCGCGAGGTCGTGCCGGTCGACGGTACTGTCGGCCTGCGCTTCCCCTCCCGCGACGCCACCGCGCTGCGGGCGGTGCTCGAGCGGGTTCTGCTCGATGACCGCGCCCGCGCGCAACTGGTCGCCGAGGCGCGCGAGCACGTGCTCCGCTTCGGCTGGGCCGAGGTGGCGCAGCGTACGGCCGAGGTCTACGACACGCTCACGGCCGGCGCGATCATCCGATCCGGTTGACTGCGCGCAATCGCCTCCCCTGCCGCGCGGTCTTTCTCGACGCTGGCGGCGTGCTCGTGCTCCCCGATCGCCACCTGCTCGCCGGCGCGCTGGCCGAGATCGGCGTCGAGATCGACCCCGACGCTGTACCCCGCGCCCACTACCGCGCGGTCCGCACCCTCGACCGCCCCTCGACCCGCCAGGACTACCAGCGCGCGCTGTTCCCCCAGCTTGGAATTATCCCGGGACGGACGGCGGAGGCGCTCGCCGTGTGGGAGCGACTGGCCGACCGTACGCGCACGGGTCGGGTCTTCTGGAACGAGCCGACACCGGGCGCCGCCGAGACGATCGCCGCCCTGGGACGCGCTGGCGTCGCCGTCGTGATCGTCACCAACTCCGACGGCCACGGCGAGGAGAACCTGCGCGACAGCGGCTTCGCCGGCACACCCGTCATCGACTCGACAGTGGTCGGCGTCGCCAAGCCCGACCCTCGCATCTTCGAGATCGCCCTCGAGATCGCGGGCGCGGACCCGGACGCCACGGTCCACGTGGGCGACGCCGTGGTCAATGATGTCGTCGGTGCCCTCGCCGCCGGCATCACCCCGATCCACTTCGACCCGCTCCGACTCTGCCGCGCCACCGACCACCGGCACATCCGGTCGCTACCGGGGATCCGCCGGCACGTGGCGGACAGCTGAGCCCAGCTCCACGTTCGCGTCACTCGGCAGGCTCGCCGCCCTCGCCACCGTGGTGTCACCCAGGCCGACGCGGAGGTAGTAGAGAGCCGCGCGGAGCTCGGACATGTGGAGATCGGCGTTGTAGAGCGGGCTGTCACAGCCGTTGCGCAGCAACGCTCGCAGAGCCTCCACGGAATCCGGATCGGGATCCTCGGTTCGCTCCAGGAGGTCGGCGAGCGCGAGCAGATCGGTGCGTACGAGGGCTACCCGCCCGCACAGCAGGAACTCGCGCCGGTGGCCGAGGGGACCACCGTCCGGCACGCGATTTGCCGTCCGGCGCAGCCATCGGGCGATGGTCAGGCGGTTGCGGGTGCCAAGGAGCATCTCGTTCTGTAAGAGCTGCCAGCCCGGCGCGTGATACAGGCCCCGCGCGCCCGCCCTGTCACCGAACAAAAAGAGGGCCCGGTGTCACCACCGGGCCCTCGAACGTCTGCTTGTCAGCAGCGGATTACATCATCCCCGACATGTCGGGCATGCCACCGCCACCGCCGCCGGACTCCTTCTCCGGCACCTCGGCCACGATGGCCTCGGTGGTGAGGATGTTCTTGGCGATCGAGGCGGCGTTCTGCAGCGCAGAGCGCGTGACCATCGCCGGGTCGATGATGCCCTCCTTGACCAGGTCGACGATCTCGCCGTTGGCCGCGTTCAGGCCCTCGCCCTTCTTCGACTTGCGCACGTCGTTGACCACGACGGAGCCCTCGAGGCCGGCGTTCTCGGCGATCTGACGCAGCGGCTCCTCGAGCGCGCGACGCACGATCCGCGCGCCGGTCTTCTCGTCGGGATCCTCGAACGAGTCGAGATCGAGCGCCTTCTGCGCGGTCAGCAGCGCGACGCCGCCGCCGGGCACGATGCCCTCCTCGAGCGCCGCCCGAGTCGCCTGCAGCGCGTCCTCGACGCGATGCTTCTTCTCCTTCATCTCGGTCTCGGTGGCCGCGCCGACCTTGACCACGGCGACGCCGCCCGACAGCTTCGCCAGGCGCTCCTGGAGCTTCTCGCGGTCGAAGTCCGAGTCGGTGTTCTCGATCTCGGTCTTGATCTGATTGATCCGGCCCTTGATCCCGTCAGCCTCACCGTTGCCGTCCACGATCGTGGTCGTGTCCTTGGCGATGACCACGCGACGAGCGCGGCCGAGCTGCGAGATCTGCGTGTTCTCGAGCTTGAGACCCATCTCCTCGGTGATCACCTCACCGCCGGTGAGGATCGCGATGTCCTCGAGCATCCGCTTGCGGCGATCGCCGAAGCCCGGCGCCTTGACCGCAACCCCGGTGAACGTGCCGCGCAGCTTGTTCACCACCAGCGTCGCGAGCGACTCGCCCTCGACATCCTCGGCGATGATCAGCAACGGCTTGCCCGACTGAATCGTCTGCTCCAACACCGGGAGCAGATCGCGGACGGACCCGATCTTCTGGTTGGCGATCAGGATGTAGGGGTCCTCGAGGGTCGCTTCCATCCGCTCCTGGTCGGTGACCATGTACGGCGAGATGTAGCCCTTGTCGAACTGCATGCCCTCGGTGAACTCGAGGTCCATGCCGAACGTCTGACCCTCCTCGACGTTGACCACGCCGTCCTTGCCGACCTTCTCGATCGCGTCGGCGATCACATCGCCGATCTCGTCATCGCCGGCCGAGATCGTCGCCACGCGAGCGATCTGATCCTTGCCGGAGATCTCGGTCGACTGCTTCTCGATGTTCTTCACGACGTCGTCGACGGCCTTCTCGATCCCGCGCTTGAGACCAAGCGGGTTCGCGCCGGCGGCGACGTTCTTGAGGCCTTCACGCACGATCGACTGCGCCAGAACGGTCGCCGTCGTCGTGCCGTCGCCGGCCACGTCGTTGGTCGCCGTGGCGACCTCGCGCACGAGCTGCGCGCCCTGATTCTGGAAGACGTCCTCGACCTCGATCTCACGCGCGATCGTCACACCGTCATTGGTGATCGTCGGCGCGCCGAACTTCTTGTCGAGGACCACATACCGGCCCTTCGGGCCGAGCGTGACCTTGACCGCGTTAGCGACCGCGTCGACGCCCTGCTCGAGGGCCTTGCGGGCCTCCGAGTTGTACTTCAGTTCCTTGTGTGCCATATCTGTTTCAGTTCTCCTGGGGGGACGGGGTTAGGACTGGACCTTGGCCAGCACGTCCGATTCGCGGAGGACGAGGAGCTCCTCGCCGTCGACCTTGATCTCGGTTCCGCCGTACTTGCTGTAGAGGACCTCGTCGCCTTCTGCGACGTCGAGCGGAGTGCGCTTGCCAGTGTCCTCGTTGACCTTGCCGTCGCCGACCGCGAGAACCTTGCCCTTCTGGGGCTTCTCTTTCGCGGTGTCGGGCAGGACGATGCCGCTGGCGGTCGTCTCCTCCTCCTCGATCGCCCGCACGATCAACCGATCGCCAAGGGGCTTGAGCTTCATGTGATGCAACCTCCGGTTGGAAGGGAATGATGCCGTTGTGAGCTTGGCACTCCTCCCACGAGAGTGCCAAGACGCCAATATAGCTTCTCGTCTCGGCTTTTCAAGGTTTTCTTGGCACTCCACCGCAGAGAGTGCCAAATACCCGGTCTTTAGACCGCCCGCGCGGCGTCCACGAGGCGAGTTGAGGCAGGCCGCGCGTGCTGGGCACGATGCCGAGAACGGCCGTGGCCGCGGACGGCTCGGTGGGCGCGTGAGCCGGATCCAACCAGAGTACGTACGGCTGGCTGCTCGGCTCCCGACCGGCGGCGACACCCGTGAGCTTGACACGATCGTCGAGGGGGGTGCAAAAGCCCGGTAGCCCTCACGCCGCTGCGCCAAACCGCAGATAAGCGCCTCCCAGGCGCATATGTCCCGGAAGCGCCCGGGCCAGGTCGGCTTTCGGGCCTATTGCACCCTCTTCCGTGGGCCGGGGCGCCAAACGGATGAAGACCGGCGGGAAGGCGGGCCACGTAGGGGTGGAGCTCGGCCGGCGAGCCGATCTGCGTCCAGTCGCAGCTGCGAGGCGAGCGGGTTGCCGAGCACGAACGAGATCGTCGTCCGCACCCGCCGCCCTTGGGCGAGACGACCAGCGTGTGCGCCGCGCTGACGCAGTTACACCCGGGGGCTCCGAGGCAGCCCGCCGTCCACCCGTGACTGCCATCATCGCCCGACGATGAAGGCCGTATTCCTGGTCGTCTGCGTCTGCTTGAGCTGTTCCGTCCTCGCCGGGTGCGGTGCGAGCAGCACCAGCAACCGCCAGCAGATCGAGAACCTGTTCAACGGGATGTACACGGCGTTTGCCAAGGGCGACTACGCGACGGCGTGCGCTGACCTGTCACAGCGACAGCAGAACAACATCGTCGCCGGCGCGCGCCGGGCGGGACTGAGCGTTTCGTCATGCAGCGACTCGTTTACCGCGCTACTGAAGCGGGCCGGCATAAGCAAAGCCCAGATCGCCAAGGCGTTCGGGGCGAGCGGCATCACGCGCAAGGTCGACTCGATCTCCGTCCACGGAAACCAGGCGACAGTCACGTTCACCGAGAGCGAGAAAGGCCAGAGCTCGGTAGAGACCGACGCGTTGGTGCGCGAGGGTGGACAGTGGCACGCCGACCGGGTCCTCAAGCGCAGCCAGGCTGGCTAGTCCGTCCGCCAGGGCCCGACCCCGCGCCACTCGAGACTCGCCGCTGTCGGTCGGCGCGCCCAGCGGCTCGACCGGCTGGGGGGCAGCGCCGGCGGGCTCGCCTCGTCGGCGCGCCGCGGTATAGCGAGCTCCGGGCTCGCCGCATTCAAGACCGAACGACGCGTGGGCCAGATCAGTTACGGGCTGCACCCAGCCCGTGCATACGCTCGCGGATCTCGGGCGGGTTCTCGATGATCTGGGAGAACCGGACAACCGTGACAGTGTCATCCATCGAAACCGTCCGGCCGTAGATCTGCTCGAGGAAGTGGATCATCTCGTCCACCCGCCTGAACTCCGGATTGTCGTGCTCGATGTCGCGCGGGGAAAGGTCGCGCACCCGCTTGACCTCCACCTGGTCGATCACCGCGTTGAAGATCTTCTCCCGCGGTGAGTGCTGATAGCCGATGGTGACCAGCACGCAGTCGTTCTTGCGGTACTTGTGCGACTTGTCGCCGAGACGGATCGTGGCGGTCTTTCGGCCCCGACGAAGTTGGTCGGCGAACACCGACGAATAGAAATTGAGGACGCGCACGGGCGCAGACTACCGATCCAGGGACAATCGCGATACGGCGCGCCGCAGGATCTCCCGCTCACCGGCGTATGTCAGCTCCTCGGCCGCCTTCTCCAGCGGCATCCAAAGCGCGACCTCGATCTCGTGGTCGTGGTCCTCGACGCTTCCCGACCGGTACTCGAACAGGTAGAAAGCCACCCGCTTGGCACGCCGGCGGCCCCGCCGCTCGTACGTGTACTCGACGTCGCCCAGCTTGTCGATCAGCTCGGCCCGCACGCCTGTCTCCTCGGTCACCTCGCGGATCGCCGCTGCCTCGTCGGTCTCGCCCTTATCGAGGTGTCCCTTGGGGAGCGCCAGGACACGCCGGCGACTGGCGTCGCGTTTGACCGGCACGACCACGATCACATTTCCGTCGTGGACCACGGCACCACCCGCGGAAAGCTCGATCGTCCCTTCCGGGCTAGTAGACGTATCGCTCAAGCGCCGCTTGATCATGAACGGTGAGCCTTCCCCGTCCCTGGGTAATTATTCCCGCCCGCTCCAGCACGGCGAGGAAGCGACTGGCCGACTCGCGTGAGGAACCGGCGAGTTGGGCGAGTTCCGCCTGGGTCGCGGTGATCACCACGTCGCCTTCTTCTTGCCCGGCCGCCGCCACGAGTTGGGAGAGCGCGGCGGCCACGCGGCTCTGAACCGTCTGGAATGACTGCCGGGCCAGGCGCTCGTTGGTGTCCCGTAGGCGCTGACCCAGCGACGCGATCAGCTTCACCGAGATGTCGGGGTACTCCCGCAGAAGCCGGTGCATGTCGGTGCTGAGGATCGCGATCGCCTCGGTCCCTTCGGTGGTCTCCACCGTCGCCGAGCGCCGCTCGCCGTCGAGCATTGCCATCTCCCCGAAGATGTCGCCGGGGCCGAAGTGCGCCAGCGTGATCGAGCGGCCGTCGGGATGCTCGCGGATCGCGCGCGCTCGCCCCGAGCGCACGATGTAGCAGGTGCTCCCCTGGTCACCCTCCTTGAACACCACCTCGCCCGGCTCGAACCGGCGCGCCATGGCCACGCGCGCCACCCGCTCGAGCTCCTCGGCGGACAGGGTGGAGAAGACCGGCACGCGCCTGAGCAGCACAATCGTGTCCTCGCTGCCTTCAGACATGTCGCCCATGCATACCACACGGGCAGGTCCCTGGCACCGATACGGCCCTTGCCGCACGGGCTAGGACGGTCCAACCGACGCGGTCGAGGGCGTGCTCGCGGGGCCGGGAACTCGACCGAATCGAGTGCCTGCTCGCGGGGCCGGCAACTAGACCGAATCGAGTGCCTGCTCGCGGCGGCGGCAACTAGACCGAATCGAGTGCCTGCTCGCGGCGGCGGCGCCTGAATGCGGCGCCCACCCACCAGACCAGCGCGACGACCAGGCCGACCGGCGTGAGCGCGGCAATCGCGATCAGGGCGCCGCCCGCGGCCACCGTCAGTACCCGCCCGGCGTCGTGGGCCGCGCGGCCGATCCCGAACCCGCCACTCTTGTGCGCGACCGGCGGCAGCGGCGTGCTGGTGTTGATCTCAACGTTGATCTGGCTGAAGTTCACCTGGTTGTTCAGCCGCCCCAACGTCGCCTCATCGCTCGAGATTGACGCCTCGGCATCGTGGATCTGCGCGGTCAGGCTTTGCACCTGCTCGGTGGTCACGGCGTTCGCCAGTTGCTTGAGCAGGGAGGTCCTGAGCGCGCGGGCATCGGCCAGGGCGCTCGCGGTCGCGTTGTACTGATTGGTGATGTCCTGGGTGTTATCGGTGCGCGACGTGACCTGGGCATAGGTGAGCTGGGACAGCCGACTCATCGTTTCGGGCAGTGAGGCGCTCGGGACGCTCAGCTGGAAGCTCGCGTAGCCGTTGGGTCCGCCCTGGGTGACCGTCGAGCTGTTGACGATCCCGTTGACCTGACCAACCACGTTGTAGACCTCCTGCGCCACTGCGTCGACCCGGCTGGAGGCGGCGGCCAGGTTGAGCTGCGCGGACTGGACGACCTTGCGTCCCGTGGTCGGAGGCTGAAGGACTTGCGGCGCGGAAGATCCGGATGTCGGCGCGGAGGGCGCGGCGGTGCTGCTCGCGGCCGCCTTCTCCGCGCGCGGGTTCGATGTGCGAACGTCTGAGGGAGCGAGTGGGGCGGCCGCCCCCGTGGCCCGGGCGGCGGTCGAGCTGGTGCCGGCAGCCGTGCCCGCGGACGCCGCGCTCGACCCGACGGAGGCGCCACTCGACCCGGCGGACGCGGCGCTCGAGGAGGACATCGAGGATCCTCCGCCGCTCCCTCCGGCCACAACCACGATCGCCACGACCAGCGCGACGCCGGCCGCCAGTGCGCCGGTTCCTTCCCAGAAGCGCCGCGCCAAGCGCCCGTGCCGCACGGCCTTGATCGGAACGGCCGAGTCGGGCGCCGGCGCGAACCGGCGCCCTACCCGCTCGTCCATGGAGCGGGCGAACTCGGCCGGGAGTTGCGGACGATCGGAGGCGAGCAGCAGCGCGATCTCGGCCAACTCCGCGTAGCGCGCGTCGACGGGCTCGCCGGCGAGCGTCGCGTCGATGGCGTCCAGCGTGGCGGCGATCTCCGGATCGATCGGGTCGTGGTCAAGCAGTCGCATTGCAGGCCTTCCTGAGCTTCTCCATCGTGCGGTAAAGCAGCGTGCCGGCGTTCGACTCGCTGACTCCGAGCACGCGGGCCACCTCGGCGTTGGACATGCCGGCGTGGAATTTCAAGGCGATGATCTCCCGCTCACGCGCTGGCAGCTCCGCGAGCGCGGCCTGCACCGCCGTGCGGCGCAGCGCGACCTCGGCGCCGTCTCCCTGCTCGGCGTCGGGGACGTCCTCGGAGGGATCGGTCACCAGCGTCGCGGTGCGGCGCCGGCGGCGAAGCTCGTCGAGCGCCGCGTTGCGCGCGATGCCGAACAACCATGCCCGCTCCTCGCCCCGTCGGCGGTCGAACGTCCGCCGGCGGCGGTAGGCGCGCTCGAAGGCGAGCGCGGTGACGTCTTCGGCGGCAACCGGATCGCGCAGCAGGGTCAGGACGTACGCATACACGTCGTCACGACTGGAGCGGTAGAGCTCCTCGAACCGCTCCCACGAGCTGGTCCCGCTCACCGTGCGAACCAGGGTGTCTGTCTCGGTCACACTCCACACTACGCACGAGCGGATGATTCATCACGTCACGAGCTGGTCAAATAGCCGGGGGTCGTTCGTGATCACCCCCGTGACGCCGAGTGCCTCGAGCGCCCGCAGCCGCGCCAGGTCGTCGACCGTCCACACGTAGAGCTCGCCGCCGGCCGCATGGATGGCGCGCACGAGCCGGGGGGTCACGAGCCGCCAGTGCGCCATTACCGCGTCGCAGCGGCGCGCCCTGATGGCCGCGGCGGCCCGCCCGGGTAGTAGCGCTCGGACCGCCTGGAGCCCCACATACGCCGGCACCTTGGTGACCCACGAGCGGAACGGATCGCGGGTCAGCTTCGGCACCGACCACCCGAGCCTGACCTCGGGCGCGGCGGCGCGGAGCAGCGCGAGGCTCTCCTCATACTGGGTCGAGATCAATGCCCGCTCGAGAACGCCGCTGGAGCGCAGCGCCTCGAGCACGCGCACCTCGTAGCCGGGCAGCTTGAGGTCGACGTCCAACTCGATTCCCGCGAACCGCTCGGAGGAGAAGTACGCCAGCGCCTCCTCGAGCGTGTGCGGCGTGCCCCTCTCGGCCGCGTCCCTCCAGTCGTGGGCGAGGATCAGTCCCTCGCCCCGCTCCTCACGCAGGACGTCGAACTCGATCATGTCGACGCCGGCCTCCACCGCCGCGTCGAAGCTGGCGAACGTGTTGCCCGGCGCGATGTGGTCGGCCCCCTTGTGACCAACCCGGCGCAGGCGGGGCGCTACTTCTGGCATCCCGGGCACCAGTACGTCGTTCGATTCGCATCGCCCTGTCCACGGGCGAGCACCGCGGTGCCGCACCTCGGGCACGGCCGGCCGGGATGTCCGTAGACCCGGGCCTGAATAGCTCGAGGGCCGAGGGTCGCCGAGCGCTGCATTCGCGGCCTCATCGCTTCGATGATTGCTCCGGCTTCGTCGTCTGTGACCTTGGAGACCGGGCGCCACGGGTCGATGCCCGCCTCCCAGCACCCCTCGGCCTTCCAGATGTTGCCGATGCCGGCCACGTTGCGCTGGTCGAGCAGCGCGTCACCGAGGTAGCGCGTCTGGTCGTCCTCCCGAAGGCGACGCAGGAACCGCTCTCGGTCGAACTCGGTCGCGAGCACATCCGGGCCGAGCGCCGCGAGTCGCTGGTCGAACCGCGTCCGCGAGTCGGTCATCAGCTCGAGCAGCGGCCCGTCGAACTCGACCACTTCTTGGTCCTGCGCCCGGAGCACGATCCAGGCCCGCCGCGGTGAGCGCCCCCACCGTCGCCCCGGTCCGTACACGCCCCAGACGCCGACCATCCCGAGATGCGAGTGGAGCACGAGGTCGCCCTCGAAGCGCAGAAACAGGTGCTTTCCATGCGTATCGACGCTTGTGAGCACCCGCCCGCCCAGGCGATCCGGCCAGCGGTCGAGCGCGTGCCGCGGGTGGGGAGTGAGAATCTCGTCGGGCGCCCGACCCTTGAGGACGGGGCGAATCCGGTTGGCCGCGTAGGCGATCGTGTCGCCCTCGGGCATTACGCACTCAGGGTCAGGCGGCGCGGTCCCTGCTGGAAGCCGAGCGTCACAAGCGCCGGCCCGAGCGGAGACTCGATCGCCGCCACGCCGTCGACCTTCTCGAGCGCGACTCGCTTTATCCGCCCGGCCCGCACGTAATCGATCAGCGCGTGCAGCGCCGGCTCGATGCGGGCATCGTCCGCGCCGACCAGCGTCTGGAGCGCCCGCCCCCCGCGCTCGAGGTAGAGGATCGGCTCACCGCCCGCCAGCACCACGTAGGCGCCGGCCACCCTCGTCGGCCGGCGGGCGTCGTCGGCGCGCCCACAGCGCTCCGGCCAGGCGAGCGCCGCACCATAGGGCTGGGCGGGGTCAACCGCGGCGAGCACGACGGGAGCCTCGTCGTGGTTTTGCGCCCGGAGCCGCTCGACCGCCCCGGGCAGCGCGAACTGGGCACCGCCGAGGCCCTCGACGAAATACCCGCGCCTGGCAACGCCCAGCGTCTCGAGCTGCGAGAGCTCGGGGTAGATCGCAGTGAACCCGCCGGGGACGCCCTCGGCCCGGACCTGCTCGCGGGTGAGGATTCCGTAGCGCTCGAGCATCAGCTCCGCGACCGCGCGCCGCCGCGCCGCCGGATCGACCGGTCCACGGAACAGCGGCTCGGTCAGCGACCAGCGTCCCTGGACCTGAGCCGACGCTCCCGCGCCGCGCCGGCGCGAGGCAAATCGCCCGGCGCGCGCGGTGGTGCGCGTGCGCTCTCTTTGCGCCCGGGCCAGCGTCAGCCGGGGCGCGCGCAAGGGCGCGAACGCGTCATTGGTCGCCTCGCCCGCCCAGGCGAGATCCCACAGCGCCTCCTGGAGCTCCTCGGGCGCGAGGTCGACGTCCACGAGCAGGTCGGTGAAGAAGCACGCCCCGGCCGCCAGCCGCGCCCGGACCGCGTCGTGCGACGGCGAATCGGTCGCGGGGCCAGCTCCCCCCTTCTGGGCCGGCGGGCCAAGCAGGCCGAGATCCTCGCGAAAGTAGAGGACGACCCGGCCGGAATTGCGCCCCAGCGCGCCCGCCCCGATCCAGACGACCTCGCCTGCGGCGCACAGCTGGTCGATCCACGCCGGCGAGTAGGCGCCGGCCCGGCGAGGCAGGACGTCGCGCTCCCACACGTCGGGCGGTAGCGCCAGCCCCTGGAGCGGCACGAGGATCTCGCGCAGGCGGTCGACGCCGGCGCCAGACCCGGTCCCGCCCGCCCAGCGGTCGACGCCCTGCCACGCCGGGAGGAACCTCGCGAGCGCGCGCTGCTCGACCGGCTCGACCTCCTTGCGCAGCACGGCCAGGGAGGCCCGGCGCACCCGGCGCAGCACCTCGGGGTCGCACCACTCGCGCCCACTGCCACCCGGACGCAGCTCGCCGCGCACGAGCGTGCCATCGCGCTCCAGCGCGGCGAGCGAGGCCCCCGCGTCCACCCCATAGCGGGCCCGCAGATCCTCGGTCGTGAACGGACCGTGCGTGGCGGCGTAGCGGCGGACCAGTTTCGTCAGGGCGTCGGGCACGTCCTCCAGGAATGCCGCCGGCAACCCTCCAGGCGGTGCCGCCCCGAGCGCGTCGCGGTACAGACCGGCGTCGGCGGCGTCGATCCAGCGGGTTTCGCCGGCGAGCCGGACCTTGATCGCGCGGCGCTCGCTCCGCAGCTCCTCGAGCATCGCCGGCGCTTCGAGACCCTCGACCATCCTCAGCTGCGCCTCTTGCGCAGTGAGGTCACCGAGCCCGCGGAGCACGTCGTGGAGCTGGTCGCGCGAGGTGGCGCGCCGCATCTCGGAGATGAACTGCAGGTCATCCTCAACCTGCTGCAAAGCGTCTGGGTCGATCAGGTCGCGCAGCTCCTCCTGACCCAGTAGCTCGCGGAGCAGCTCGCGATCGAGGGACAGCGCCGCCGCCCGGCGCTCGGCATTCGGCGTATCGCCCTCGTACATGTACGTCGCGACGTAGTCGAAGAGCAGCGACGAAGCGAACGGGGACGCGGTCGGCGTCTCCACCTCGATCAGCGAGATCTCCCGTCGGTGCAGCGCGGTGAGCAATTCGGTGAGTCCCGGCACGTCGAGCACGTCGCGCAGGCACTCGCGGTACGTCTCGAGAATGATCGGGAACTCGCCGTACTTCTTTGCCACCTCGAGCAGCGACTGAGCCTTCAGCCGCTGCTGCCAGAGCGGGGTGCGCTTGCCCGGGCGGGCGCGCGGGATCAGCAGCGCGCGGGCCGCGTTTTCGCGGAACCGAGCCCCGAACAGAGCGGAGGCGGACAGCTCGGCGACGACCTGGTCCTCGACCTCGTCGGGCTCGAGCATCACGAGATCGGCGCCTGGCGGCTCCTCCGCGTCGGGGAGGTGGACGATGATCCCGTCGTCAGACCAGATCGCGTCGGACTCGAGGCCGAGCTGATCCCGGATCCGCGCGCTCAGTGCCAGGCCCCACGCGGCGTGCACCCGGCCGCCGAATGGAGACAGGACGCACAGCCGCCAATCGCCGATCTCGTCGCGGAAGCGCTCTACCACGATCGCCCGGTCCGACGGCACCACGCGCGTGGCCTGCTGTTGTTCGCGCAGGAACTCGAGCAAGTTGGTGGCGGCTCGTGGCTCCAGGTCATACGAACGCTCGAGTACCTCCGCCGGCTGTTCCACAGCCCAGCGCGAGAAGGCGCCGATCGCCTGGCCGAGCTCCTTGGGCCGGCCCACCCCGTCGCCCTTCCAAAACGGGACCGCTCCCGGCAGCCCGGGCGCCGGGGTGACGATGACCCGGTCGCGCCCGATCTCCTCGATCCGCCAGGTGCTCGCGCCGAGCAGGAACGTCTGGCCGGGACGGGCCTCGTAAACCATCTCCTCGTCGAGCTCGCCCACGCGTCGACCGTCGGGCAGCGTCACGCTGTAGAGGCCTCGGTCGGGGATCGTGCCGGCGTTGGTCACCGCCAGTTGCCGGGCGCCCGGGCGAGGTCGGATCGTCCCGTGCAACCGGTCCCACACGATTCGCGGGCGCAGTTCGGAGAACTCCGAGCTTGGGTAGCGGCCGTCGAGCATGTCGAGCACGTTCTCGAGCTGGGTGCGGCTGAGCTCAGCGTACGAGTGAGTGCGCCCCACCAAGGCGTGCAGCTCATCGACCGCCACCGGCTTGTCCTCGGGCGCCGCGGCGGCGATCGCCACGACCTGCTGGGCGAGCACGTCGAGCGCGTTGTGCGGGACAACGGTGGTCTCGATCTCGCCGTTTCGCATGCGCTGGGCCACCACGGCGCACTCGAGCAGGTCGGCCCGGAACTTGGGGAAGATCCGCCCGCGGCTGACATCGCCCACCGAATGGCCGGCCCGGCCGATCCGCTGTAGCCCCCGCGCCACCGACTTGGGCGACTCGACCTGGATCACCAGGTCCACGGCGCCCATGTCGATCCCGAGCTCGAGGCTCGAGGTCGCCACCAGGCACGGCAGCTCGCCCGCCTTGAGCATCTCCTCCACGACCTGTCGTTCCTCGCGCGCGAGAGAGCCGTGGTGGGCGCGGGCGATCTCGTGCTCGGACAGCTCGTTGAGGCGGAGCGCGAGGCGCTCGGCGCCCCGACGGTTGTTGACAAACAGGATCGTCGAACGATGCGCGTTGATCAGCTCGAGCAGCTCGGGATAGATCGCGGGCCAGATCGAGCGGCGCGTCGCCTCGGTACCGCCGAGCAGCGGGTCGAGCTTGAATTCGGTCCCCGCCCGCCCCGCGTCGGGTTCGACCATCGAATCGACCGGCACCCTGATCTCCAGGTCGAGCTCCTTGCGGACCCCGGTGTCGACGATCCGGCACGTGCGGCTCGGCCCCACCATGAATCGCGCGATCTCCTCGAGCGGCTTCTGGGTGGCCGACAGGCCGATGCGCTGGAGGTCGCTGCCGGCGGCGCTCGTCAGCCGCTCCAAGGTGAGCGCCAGGTGCGCGCCGCGCTTGGTCGCCGCCACCGCATGGATCTCGTCGATGATCACCGACTGGGCGCCGGCAAACAGCTCCTGGGCCCGGCCGGTCAGCATCAGGTAGAGCGACTCAGGGGTGGTGATCAGGATGTCAGGCGGTTCGCGCAGCATCGCCTGGCGCTCGCGTTGGGGGGTGTCGCCCGTGCGGACGGCCACCTTGAGGTCGGCGCCGATCCCGCGCAGCGGCACGCGGAGGTTGCGGTCGATGTCGTAGGAGAGGGCCTTGAGCGGCGACACGTACACGAGCCCGATCCGCCCGCCCGCGCCGCTCCTCGCGCGGACGCCGACCACATCGGCGCCGCTCTCATCCCGGCCTGGCTGGCTGGCCAGCCGGTCGATCGCCCACAGGAACGCGGCCAGCGTCTTGCCCGATCCGGTCGGGGCCGAGATCAGGACGTGCTCACCCGAGGCGATCGCCGGCCACGCCTGCGCCTGTGCCGGCGTGGGCTCGGTGAACGCGCCGGCAAACCATTCGCGCGTGCGGGCACTGAACTGCTCTAGAGACACGGATCCGAGCGTAGCGAGCCGTGCCTCCGGGATCCGGCGCTTTAGGTCCGTACCTGACCGCTATTCGCGAGCCCCTTGGCCCGCTCAAACACCGCATCGATCATCGGCTCGGTCAGCTTGCCCGTGAACGTGTTCTGCTGGCTGGGGTGAAAGCAGCCGAGCAGCGTGTACCGCCCGACCTCGGCGGTAGCAGCGTGGCCGAACTTCGGCCGCGGCCGCGGCACCGGCTCACCGAGCGCACGCGTCACGCGGAGCGCCCCATCCCACGCGAACGATCCGAGCGTCACGATCACGCTCACCGACTCGAGCAGTGGCAGCTCACGCTCCAAAAACGGCAGGCAGTTGTCGCGTTCGGAAGGCAGCGGGCGATTCGCCGGCGGCGCGCAACGCACTACCGCTGTCACGTACGCGCCGCGCAGCTTCAGGCCGTCATCGCGTGAAACGGACGTCGGTTGGTTGGCGAACCCCGTGCGGTACATCGACCCGAACAGCCAGTCACCCGAGCGGTCGCCGGTGAAGATCCGCCCGGTGCGATTACCGCCGTGAGCAGCGGGCGCCAGCCCGAGCACGAGCACCCGCGCGCCCGGATCGCCAAACCCCGGGAGCGGCCGCCCCCAGTACTCCTCGCCGGCGAACGCCGCCCGCTTCACGCGAGCGACCTCCTCCCTCCAGGCGACCAGGCGCGGGCAGCGGCGGCAGGAGACCACCTCGCGCTCGAGCTCGAGCAGATCCGCGATTGTCAACCCTTCAGGGCGCGTCCGTAATGACGCTCGTAGTACTCCCGGTAGGCGCCACTGCGGATCGGCTCCCACCACCACTCGTTGTCGCGATACCACTGAACGGTTCGCGCAAGCCCCTCCTCGAAGCCCACTTGCGCCCGCCAGCCGAGCCCCTCGAGCTTCTCGCTCGACAGCGAGTAGCGGCGGTCATGCCCGGGCCGGTCGGTCACGAACTCGATCAAATCCTCCTCGGCGCCGGTGAGCTCGATGATCCGCCGCACGACGGCTAGGTTGTCGCACTCGTCGGGGCCGCCGCAGTTGTAGACCTCTCCCGGCCCTCCGTGGGCCAGTGCATGTCCGATCCCGCGCGCGAAGTCCTCCACGAACAGCCAGTTGCGGATGTTGCGGCCGTCCCCGTACACCGGCAGCCGGTCCCCGGCAAGCGCGTTCAGGATCATCAGCGGGATCAGCTTCTCCGGATACTGATGCGGGCCATAGTTGTTGGAGCCCCGACAGATCAGCGTCTCGAGCCCGTACGTATGGAAGTAGCTCCACACGAGCAGATCAGCGCCGGTCTTAGTCGCGCTGTACGGACTCGACGGTTGTAGTGCCGACTGCTCGGTGAACGACCCCTGCTCGATGGAGCCGTACACCTCATCGGTCGACACCTGGAGGTAGCGCAACCTGCGCTCACGTGCGGCTTCGAGCAGCACGTGGGTGCCCTGCATATTCGTGACGATGAATTCTTCAGGCCCGGCGATCGATCGATCCACGTGCGTCTCGGCGGCGAAGTTCACGATCGCCTCGGCGTCACCGACCGCGTCCGCCACCACCACCGGGTCCTCGATCGCCCCCTGGACGAAGTGGATCTCGGAGTCCACTTCCTGGAGGTTCTCCCGCCGGCCGGCGTATGTCAGCTTGTCCAACACCGTGACGTGGTCGCCGTGTTCGCTCACGCGCGCGCGCACGAAGGCCGAGCCGATGAACCCCGCGCCGCCGCACACCAGCAATCTCATCTCGCGCCCGCCACCGGTACCGCCGCCATGTATTCGGCCAGCCCCTGTTGCCAGCCCGGCAGAACGGGAACCTCCTCGCCGCGCTCGCTGCGCAGGACGCTGTACGCGGGCCGGGTTGCCGGCCGCGGCATATCGGCCGTCGTGCACGGCTTCACCTCGCAGCTCAGGCCGGCCCGGGCAACGATCTCACGCGCGAACGCATACCACGAGCAGACGTCCCCGCCGGCCACGTGCACGATGCCCGCCGGCCGTCGCTCGCCCGCACCGATGTCGACCAGCGCGCGAGCCAGGTGCCCGGTAAATGTGGGGGAGCCCACCTGGTCATCGACGACGTTCAGCTCCTCGCGCTCGCCCCCCAGGCGCAGGATGGTGGCCGGAAAGCAGGAGCCGCCGGCGCCGAACAGCCACGAGGAGCGCACGATCGTGTGCGCGCCGGGCGCTGCGTCCGCCACCGCCCGCTCCCCGGACAGCTTTGAGCGCCCGTACGCCGACACCGGCCCGACGTCATCCGACTCCGTGTACGGCGAGCGCTTGGCGCCGTCAAACACGTAGTCGCTGGACACGTGGATCGTCCACGCACCACATGCAGCCGCCGCACGAGCGACGTTGCCGGCACCGGCGCCGTTAGTCGCAGCCGCCCCGGCTTCGTCGGCTTCGGCTCCGTCGACGTTCGTCCAGGCCGCGCAGTTGACCACCACGTCCGGCCGGGCCGCGTCCACCGCCCGGGTTACCGACTCGGCGTCGGTGATATCCACCTCCGCACGCGAGAATCCCACCATCTCGTGACCGGCGGCGCTCCCTGCGGCGACCAGATCCTGTCCGAGCATCCCGGCCGCGCCGGTGATCGCGAATCGCACCGGCCGAAGGGTAGTGCGGCATGATGCCGCGATGCCTTCACGCTGTGACGACGCCACCGCGCGGCCGGTGCGCGTGCTCGCCGCCGGCGGGACGATCGCGATGCGCGGCGAGCAGGCCGTGCCGGCCCTTGACGCATCGGAGCTCGTCGAGCAATTGCCCCAGGTGGCGGGCTTTCACCTCCGGGCCGAGACGGTTCTGTCGCTGCCGAGTGCGCATCTCACACTGCCCGATGCCCTGGCGCTCGCCCGCCGGGCCGGCGAGGCGGCCTCAGACGGCGAGGGCGTGGTGCTGACGACAGGCACCGACACGATGGAAGAAGTCGCGATGGTGTGCGCGCTGACCTACGGCGGGGAGGGCGGGCGGGCCCCAATCATCCTGACCGGCGCCAACCGGCCCGGTAGCGCTCCCGGTGCTGACGGCCCCGCGAACCTGCTCGACGCGATCATCGTGGCGCGCTCGCCCGCAGCCACCGGACTCGGTGTGGTGGTGGTGTTCGGCGGGGAGGTTCACGCCGCCACGACCGTGCGCAAGATCGACAGCACCGGCCCGGCCGCTTTCGGCTCGCCGACCGCCGGGCCGCTCGGGCGGATCGTCCAGGGGCGAGTCTGGCTCCATGCGACCCCGCGCCGTCTCGAGCCGCTGCACGTGAGAAGCCTCGACTACCGAGTCAACACGGTGTGCACCGGCCTCGGCGACGACGGCGGGCTCCTGCGTCACGCGGCCGAGAGCAGCGACGGCGTCGTGCTGGTCGCCTTCGGGGCCGGACATCTCTCGCCGGTGGTACTAAGCGAGTTGCGCCATGCCGCCGAGCGCGTGCCTGTCCTGATCACCTGCCGCCCCGACCGTTCCTCGATGCTGTTCTCAACCTATGGATTCGAGGGCGCCGAGCGCGACCTGCGCGCCAGCGGCGCGGTCTGCGTGCCGTTCCTGTCGGCGGCCGCCGCGCGCATCGCGCTGCTGTGCGCGCTCGGGGCGCAGCTTGACCGCGCCGGCATGGAGGCCGCGTTCGCGCCGTTTGACGCCAGCTGAGGCGCCGCCGACGATTCCGCTAATCCGGGGGGGCCAATGCGGACCGATCCTGTCCGCGAGTGGCAGTTTCCTCACACATCGCCGCACGCCAGCGGTTAGCGTCGCCGGTTATGAGCGAACGAACCAAATACTCAGTCGGCACCTTCTCCTGGGCCGACCTCTCGGCCTCCGACCAGGATGCCGCCAAGCAGTTCTACGGTCAGCTGTTCGGCTGGAACGCCGTCGACAATCCGGTCGGGGACGGAGCCGTCTACTCGATGATGGAGATCAGCGGCAAGCCCGCCGCGGGGATCGGGCCGCAGCCCCAGCAGCAACGCGACGCGGGCGTGCCGCCGCTGTGGAATTCCTACGTCACGGTGGACAGCGCCGACGCCGCCGCCGACCGTGCCCAGAAGCTTGGCGCCACCGTGCACGCGCCTGCCTTCGATGTCATGGACGTCGGCCGCATGGCCGTGATTCAGGATCCCCAGGGCGCCTTTTTCATGGTCTGGGAGCCCAAGCAGCACATCGGCGCGTCGGTCGTCAACGCGGCAGGCGCGCTCTCCTGGAATGAGCTCGCCACGCCTGACATCGACGCCTCCGCCAACTTCTACGGCGAGCTGTTCGGGTGGAAGTACGAAACCTTCGAGGGCATGCCGATGCCCTACATGGTCATTCAGACCGCCGACGGGAACAGCAACGGCGGTCTGCGCGGGGCCATGGAGAACGAGCCGACCTACTGGCTCGTCTACTTCGGCACCGACAACATCGAGAACGGCATGGCCAGCGCTACCGAACTCGGCGCCACCACCCTGGTCGCCCCGACCGACATCGGGGCGGGCCAGATCGGCGTGCTCCAGGATCCCCAGGGCGCCGTCTTTGCCCTCTACGCCGGCCAGTTCGACGAATGACCTAAGGCGCCGCCGTCACGCGCCGCCGTCACGCGCCGCCGACCAGCCGGTTCACCCCCCTCGTTAGATGGGCGAGCCGAGCTCCTGGATGTGATCTGCCTCGCGCGCCCCGGGAAACGGTCGCGTGAGGCAGAACTGCTCGAGTGTCGCCTCCGGTACGCCCTCCACGCCGGGCGTGTCTGAGGCCTCGCCCTTCGTGTGTGGATCGTCGGCATACCCGCCGACCTCGACCGAGTGCTGCGCGGTGCGATAGCCGGAGATCCCGATCAGGTGGAGCTTGAGCGCTCGGCCCAGGGCGTCCAGGCGCGCGGCGATGACCGGCTCCTCGTTGACGGTGTAATTCGTGCCCGGCGCCGGGAAGAACCCAAACTCGCCGCCGTGCGCGACGAACGGCGTGTTGACGCAGCCGCCGGGTGGCGGAGCCCCGATCGCGAACGACGCCGCCTGCGCCCGCTGCGCCTTCTGCTGAAGTGTGGCCGCCTGCCGCGCCAGCACGCGCCGCAGGGAGCTGAGCCGACCCCGCTTGCGGCTTTGGTCGCGAGATACGGCCAGTTCGCGGCCGACGATGCTGAGCCGCAGCTGCGCGATCTCGTCGCGCTCGACCAGCACCGCCGCCGTGGCCCGCTTGCGGCGGGCCTGAATCCCAACCAGCCGCCGGGTCTCGGCCGCCACCGCGAGCCGGGTCGTATTGATCAGCCGGATGGTGTTGGCGTTCGCCCGCGCGATCGAGGACAGCTGCCTCAGCCCGTTGAGCAAATCGTCGAAGCCGCGCGCTCGCAGGACCACGTCGACCAGCGTGGGCTGGGGAGACTCATAATCGGCGACGAGCTGAGCGGCGAGCACGCGCCGGCCTCGCGCGTATTGCTCCTCCAAGGAGCCCAGTCGCTCGCGCGCGCTTGCCAGCTCCACCCTTACCTGGTTCAGGAGGCGCTCTTGTGTATCGACGCTCCGCTCGATAATGGTCAGCTCCGCCTCGAGGTTGCCGATCCTCCCCTCATAGGTCTGGATCAGCTTGCCGTCGGCCTGGATCGACCGTTGGAGCTGGCCGGCCCGTTGCTGGCCGGCCGCGTAGCTTCCAGCTAGGTCGGCATGGCTGGTGCCGCTGCCGCACAGCACCACGGCGACGGTGACCAGCATCCCGACGGACAGAGCGCGTCGGAGTGCAAGCAAGCGGCGAACCTACCAAGCCGCCCGGCTTTTTCCTCTGTTTGCAGCGAGAATTTCAGGCCCGGCCGTAGACCGGCAGGGCCGCGCCGCTGGTCGGCCGCGAATCGTCGCTCAGCAGAAAAGCGATCACGCCGGCGATCTCTGCCGGCTTGACCCATTTCGCGAAGTCGGCCTTTGGCATCGCTGTGCGGTTACCGGGTGTGTCGATCACGCTGGGGAGGATCGAATTGCACCGGATCCCGTCGTTCTTGTATTCCACCGCCACCGCCTGGGCGAACGCGATCACCGCCGCCTTCGACGAGACATAGCCGGCGGCGCCGCTGAACGGCTGGAGCGCCGCCCGGGTGCCGACGCACACGATCGAGCCCGCGCCCGCCGCGATCAGATGGGGGACGGCGGCCGCGACGACCAGGTAGGTGGGCCTTAGGTTGAGCCGGAACTGACGCTCGAAGTCCTCGATCGGCGTCTCGTGCACCCGTGCGCCCGCGGCGAAGCCGCCGACCAGGTTGACCACTCCGCGCAGAGGAGCCGAGGCATCGCCGGCCGCCAACTCGACGACCCCCGCCACCGCGCTCTCGTCGAACAGGTCGGCCTGGATCAGCTCGAGCCCGTCGCGCGGCACGACCCGGTCGAGCTCGTTCTCGACGATCCACGGCACGACGACGCGCCACCCGTCGTCGAGCAGCCGCTCGACAACCGCGGACCCGAGTCCGCCGGTGCCTCCCGTGACGATCGCAGTTCCCGTCATATTGCTGTCCGCGCGCCACTTTATCTTCGTCTCACCATGCGAGTCCGGGAATTTGCGGACGGATGCGAGGTCGCCCAGGCGCTGCTGGTGCGCGCAGTCGAGCGCGAAGACGGCGGCAAGCACCTCAAGCTGGTCCTCGGCGATCGGACCGGAAGCGTCACGGCGGTGGTCGCGGCGCGATCCGGCGAGCTGTGCCGCCCCGGTGAGGTCGTGTTCGTCACCGGCAAGCTGTCGGGCGCCGAGCTCGCGGTGCGCAGCCTGCGAGCGCCGCGGGAGGGCGAGTACACCCAGCGCGAGCTCCACGACGGGCCCGCGCACGATCTGAAGCAGATGGAGAGCGAGCTGCTGGAGCTGCTCGCCACCATCCACAACCCCCACCTTCGGCGGCTGTTAAGCGCGGTCTTCGCCGACGGCTCGGCCACATGGCCCGACTACCGCGACGCGCCCGCGGGCAAGCGCTACCACCACGCCTACCGGCACGGCCTGCTCGAGCACTCGCTCAGCGTCGCCCAGGCGGTCAGCGCGATCTCGGCGACGTTCCCGGGCATCGACCGGGATGTGGCGGTGACCGGCGCGCTGCTGCACGACATCGGCAAGCTCGACGCGTACGAGCTCGACGCGGGCGCGATCGTCATGTCCGACGACGGGCGGCTCCAGGGCGAGATTTCACTCGGTTACTACCGGGTGCGCCGCACGATCGAGCGGATCGAGGGCTTCCCGGCTGAGCTGGCCCAGGCCGTTCTGCACATCATCCTGAGCCACCACGGCGCGTTGGAGCACGGCAGCCCAGTCCTCCCGTGCACACGTGAGGCGACCCTCGTCCACATGATCGACAACCTCGGCGGGCGGCTCGGAAGCTTCGATCGACTCGAGAAGGAGCTGCCGGCCGGCGCCCAGTGGTCGCCCTACGACAAGGCGCTGGGCGGCGGCGCGTACTTCGCGTCCATGGCCGACGCCGACCGCGAAGCGGCCTGATAAGGGTCGTCAACGCCCCGCTCAGGATCGGCCGCAAAACAGCGCAAATAGCGTTCCGATTTGGGTCCCCACCCACCCACCGGAGCCGCATCCCGCCCAGCCCAACTACAGTTGCGGTGGGCATGGCTAAGGACACGGAAAAGCTGATCCGTCAGCTGTCGCTGATCTCATACCTGATGGCGGAACGGCGGCCCGTGACCGCACAGGAGATCCGGCGGGACGTCGAGGGGTACAGCGCGATGAACGAGGACGCGTTCGCGCGCCGGTTCTACGCCGACCGCTCCGAGCTCGAGTCGCTGCGGATCGTGCTGTCGGTCGAGAAGCCGGTCGACGGTCTGGTCGAGCAGGAGACCTACTCGCTGGCCCCCGAGAACTTTCACCTGCCCCCGATCGAGTTCACCGACAAGGAGCTGGCGGCCCTGCACACAGCGCTCCAGCTGCTCGACGGCGAGTTCGCCTACGCCGAGCCGCTGCGGATCGCCCTCCAGCAGCTCTCCTGGGGACGCCCCAGCCCGCTCGGCTCGCCCGAACAGCACACGGTGGCGCTCGGCATCACCGGCGCCGCCGGCGGGCACGAGCTGAGCCAGCGGCTGGCCAAGATCGAGACCGCGATCTTCCGCCGCAAGACGATCGTGTTCGAGTACTACACGATGGAGCGTGGCCAGTGGGGGACGCGCAAGGTCGATCCCTACCACCTGCTCTACCAGCCGAGCGGCCAGTTCTATCTGATCGGCCAGTCGCACGAGCGCAAGGCGCTCCGGGTGTTCCGGCTGTCGCGGATCCGCGGCAAGGTGGGCTACGCGACCAAGGCCGAGCACGACTTCCAGCGTCCCGCCGATTTCGATCCCCGCGCGTATGCCAACCGGATCGACTGGCAGTTCGGCGACCCAGTCGGCACGGCGGAGGTGTGGATCGGGCGGCGTATCGCCTGGCAGATCGAGCGCCATTTCGGCCGCTACGGCGAGATGCGCCCCGCCGAGGAAGAGGGCGACCGCGTGTTCGTGACGCCTTACGCCAACGCCCGGCAGCTGGTCGCCTGGGTCCTCGGGCTCGGCGAGCACGCGCGGATCCAGGCACCGGCCGAGCTGGCCGACGAGCTCCGCGACCGGCTCGAGCTGCTGATCGAGCGCCACTCGGGCGAGATGCAGATCGCGCCGGGCCACGCGGGGGGCGACCCCACCCAGCCCGACAGCGGACCCGCTCACGGCGGCGACGAATTCGTCGAGGCCGGCAACGGCCACCAGCCTGACGCCGCGATCCGACCCGAGCGGTTCGCCCGCCTGGTCACCCTGGCCAGCATCCTGATCCAGGCCGGCCGCGCGGGCCATTCAATCGACGCCCGGGAGCTCTGCCGCAACCTCAAGGTCTCAGAGCAGGAGCTGCGGGAGGACATCTCGGTGCTCAACCTGGTCAACTTCGGCGCCGGCACATACGTCCTGTACGCCGAGCTCGGCAATGACGGGAAGATCGAGGTCGAGCCCGAGCCATATGGCGATTCCTTCGCCCGGCCGGCGCGGCTGCTCCCGGTCGAGGCCAAGGCGTTGATCGCCGCAATCGACCTGATCGGCGAGCACATCCCGGAGGGCTCCCTGACTTCGGTGCGCACGAAGGTGGTGGCAGCACTCGGTGAAGACCCGGTGCGCGAAGGCCTTCAGATCGGCGCGCCGGGTGGCGATGACGCCGAGATCGCGGCCGTCGTCTCCCGCGCAATCGCCGGAAGCCGTCTGCTCTCGTTCGAGTACTACAAGGAGAACGAGGATGAGTTCTCGACCCGCACGGTCGAGCCCTACGCGCTCATCAATGGACGCGAGGGTTGGTACGTCGCCAGCTACGACCCCTCGCGCGAGGACGTCCGCCACTTCCGCCTCGATCGCTTCAAGTCGGCGGCGGTGGCCGACGAGTCGTTCGAGCCGCGGCCGGACGTCGACCCCGCCGCGGACGTCGACGGCTGGCCCCGGACCGGCGAGGTGCCGGCCGCGCGCCGCGGCCGCGTGTGGATCTCGCCCGAACGGGCACGGTGGGCGCGCGAGGAGCGCACCGTGAGTGAGGAACTCGAGGACGGCGCCGTGATCGTGGAGCGCGGATTCGCGAGCATGCGCTACCTCGTCCGCGACGTGCTCAAGGAGGCCGGAGACGCCGTCGTGCTCGAGCCCGAGGAGGCTCGCGCCGCGGTTCAAGAGGCCGCCGAGGCGATCCGCGCCGCCGCCCCTGTCGCGGCCGGCTAGCGGCCGCACGCGCCTCGCACCGCTACGCTCCGCGCCCATGCCACCGCTGAAGGGACTGATCCTGTCCGGGGGAAGGGGTACCCGGCTGCGGCCGATCACGTATACGAGTGCCAAGCAACTGGTGCCCGTGGCCAACAAGCCCGTGCTGTTCTACGGGATCGAGGCGATGGCGCAGGCGGGGATCGAGCAGGTCGGGATCATCATCGCCCCGGAGACGGGCGATGAGGTCCGCCTGGCGGCCGGCGACGGCTCGCGCTTTGGCGTGCAGCTGACCTACATCGTCCAGGACAGGCCGGCAGGCCTGGCCCATGCTGTGCTGACCGCGGAGGCGTTCCTGGCCGACTCGCCGTTCGTCATGTACCTGGGCGATAACCTGCTCCAGGGCGGGATCACCGAACTCGTCGCCACGTTCACGGCGGACAAGCCCGATGCCCTGATCCTGCTCACGCAGGTGCCCGATCCCCAGAACTACGGCGTGGCCGAGCTCGAAAACGACAGGGTTTTGCGGCTGGTCGAGAAGCCCGCCGAGCCGCGCACCGACCTCGCTCTGGTCGGCGTCTACATGTTCAGCCCCTGCGTCCACGCGGCGGCCAAGGCGATCGAGCCCTCGGCTCGCGGCGAGCTCGAGATCACCGACGCCATCCAGCGCCTGGTCGACGAGGGGTACCGGGTGGAGCCGCACATCGTCAAGGGATGGTGGAAGGACACCGGCCGGCTGGTCGACATGCTCGCGGCCAACCGGCTCGTGCTCGACACGATCCAGACCCGCCTCGAGGGCGAGCTGATCGATTCCCAGGTCGAGGGCCGCGTGGTGATCGAGGCCGGCGCCCGGCTCGAGCGCTCGTCGGTGCGCGGTCCGGCCATCATCGGCGCCGGCGCCCGCCTGAGCGACTGCTATGTCGGCCCCTATAGCGCGATCGGCGAGGACTGCGAGATCTCCGGCGCCGAGGTGGAGCACTCGATCCTGCTCGCCGGATCGGCCGTGACCGGCCTCGACGGCCGGATCGAGTCCTCACTGCTGGGGCGCAACGTCAAGGTCGGCCGCGACCGCCACCAGCCTCGCGCGTACCGCTTCCTGGTCGGCGACAACTCCGAGATCGGCATCCCGTAAATCCCGCGGGAAGAAACCCCGAAATAGTCGGAGTTTCTTCCCGAGCTAGCTCGTGACCGTGAGCTCCTCCAGCATCGGAAGCTTGGTGGAGCTGGCCGCGTTGACCCGGATCCGGACGAACCGCGCGTTCACGGCGTGCTTGAGGTGCACGGTGTCAAGCACTCCGGCCCGGCCGCGCACGAGGGCCACCGTCCGCCACGCGTGTCCGTTGTTCGACACCTGAACCGAGTAGCTCGCCGGCCGGAGCACGACGACAGGCCCGGGGGGCGGCGGAATGTTCGGACCGGGCACGGCGGGCCACTGACGACCCCACCGCAGTGTGATCGTGCCGATCTGGCCGGCCAACGGCCGCAGCCGCGCGGTCAGTGAGGCATGTACCGTTGCCGGCTGCCAATCGGTGGCCGGGCTGCCGTCAACCGCGGCGAGCGCCGGCGCGCCCGGGGCCGAGCTCGTGGCCGCCACGTGCCCGCAACGGACCAGGTCGCCCGAGGCAGTCAGATCGGGCCGGCGGGTGGCCAGCGTCAGCGGATGGCCGCGTCGAACAGTGCGCAGCCCGCCCGGCGTCGACACCGGAAGCGGCGCTCCGCTCGTCAGCGTCACCGTCGTGCGCTGCGGGCCAATCGCGATTTGGAAGACGCGCCCGCGCCACTGCACTGCGTGCAGCACGATCCCACCGATCTGACTGTTCAAGGTCGGATCGAGCCCGACGTTGGCCGGATTCCAGCGCATCCCCGAGTAGCCGTACAGGAACTCCTGGAGGAACCCACCAATCCCGGTCATGAACGTGAACGCGCCGCCCGTGCGGGTCTCCGAGAACTGGTGGAAGACGTCACGGATGAACGGCTGGTAGCTGCGCTCGGTGTACACGTAGGCGGAGCATCCTGGGGTGCCCAGTGACGCGGTGTCGATCAGGTTGATGGCGTCGTCCATCGACGGGCCGCCCGGATCGGAGCGCGGCACGTAGTAGTCGAGATCACCCTGTGCGAGCTTGCTCGGCATCGTGTAGTTCCACGGGTACTGGAGCATGGTTACGTCGGCCTGCTTGACCAGCTGGCCGCCGTATCCCGAGAACTCGGGGTGCATGTTCAGCTGGCGATTCACCGGCACGACGAGCCCGGCGGCAATCCGCGACCAGCTGGCCGGCGGGGTGATGCCGAGCACATGGGCGGCCTGGACGGCGTCCTGGAGCGTGCGCATCGCGCCGACGTTGGTGTAGACCTCGTCGTTGACGTTGGGGTTCTCCTCGTCGGGTCCGGTGACACCGTCGATGTGGTAGCGACCATCGCTTCCGAGCGTGGCCCGCGAGGCCCAGAAGGTCGCGGCGCCGGAAAGCACGGGCCAGCCCTGTGTCGCCAGCCACCCCCGGTCGCCGGTGACCAGGTAGTACTGCCACTGCGCGAGCGCGATGTCGGCGGTGATGTGCTGCTCATACAGGCCCTCGCTGTTCACCGACGCGGGCGGCGGGATCTGCTCCGTGCCGTCCAGAGCGCTCTCCCACGGGAACCGGGCGCCTGCGTATCCGGTCGCGGTGGCGTGTTGCTCGGCTTCGGATAGTCGTTGGAACCGGTAGGCGTCCATTCCGGCCGCCAGGTCGGGGTGCTGGGCCAGCAGCGTCGGATACATCCAGGTCTCGGCGTCCCAGAAGATGTGTCCGTCGTAGCCGTTGGAGGAGAGCCCAGCGGGCGAAACGCTCCAGTCGACACCGTCCCGCGTGCTCGACCAAAGGTAGAACTCACTGGCGTTCACGTCGGTGGCCAGCGTCGGGTTCCCCCGCACCTCGATCCATCCGTGCCACAGTGCCGCCCACGCCGCGTCGTTGGCCGCCAGCAATGACGTCCAGCCCGTGTTGGCAGCCGCGGTGGCCTGGCCCTGAGCGGCGCCGACGGTGTCGGTCGCGTCCTGGGAGCTCTCCACACCGACGTACTTGGTGACCGTGTAGGTCTGACCGGCAGTGACCGGGAAGGTGAGCTGCTGGCCCACGCTCTGATCGGTGCTCTGGTCGGTCGGAGCGTTGGTCGCGACGACGTTGGGGCTCGTCTGAAGCTGACTGGCCAGCGTCGCCTGGATGTTCGTCCCCACTGTCTGGACTGTGACCCAATCCTGGTCCGCGGCCGTGTTCCACCCCTTCGAAACCTGGCTGGTGAGCAATGGGTTGTTGGTCGTGTCGGCGGTCCCGTCGATTGCGTCGGTGACCGTTGCCACGCCCGACCACTGCGGGGTGAGCTGCATACGGACGAGTCCGACGAACTGGCTGGCTCGGTCGGTCAGAACCTGATAGGTGAGATCGGTAACGTGCCCGTCTGGAGCGGTCCAGCGCGCGCTGGTGGTGACCACGCCGGTGTGCAGATCGAGTGACTGACGCCAGTCCGACACACCCGGGCCAGGCACCGTGAACGGCTGGCCGCCATCCGAGAAGGTCAACGTCGACCAGGTCGGGATGTTGGCCCGCTGCTGCACGTTCTGCGACACCGTCGGGCTGCCGCTGGGCCACGCATAGAAGCCGGCCAGCTCAGACTGGGCCGGAACGGTACCGGCGGCGTAACCCTGCCCCGACGGCGGGACGCGCACGCCGAGCATGCCGTTACCGGTGAAGGTGGGGGCGTAGGTGCCGCCGGGGCTGTTCGCCGTAAGCGTGAACGCGCCTGCGTTCGCTGCCGGCGACGCCTGTGCGACCCCAACTATCGAGAGCGCCAGGGCAACGCCCAAAGCGAGAGCAACGAACAAGCGACGCATGCACTACCTCCTACCTCCAGGGACCGGCCGTCCACACAACCCCTTTCCCAGGAGCTCGCCGCTGAAACCCGGAACGTCATCGCACCGCCCGTTGCTCGATACTCGGAGGATCAAGGCCGCGGTGTTCTCGATCGTGCCGTACGCAGGGCCTCGCACGGGGCACGGCTGGCCCGTCCCGGTCGATGGCTACTCCGCCGAGGCGGCGCAGGCCTCGATGGAGCGCGCGCTCGTCCAGTTCGAGCTGGCCGATCAGCTGGGGTTCGACTGGGTCACGGTGGCCGAGCACCACTACTCGCCCGCCTCGCTGACGCCCAACCCGATGGTCATGGCGGCGGCCGCTGCGCAACGGGTCAAGCGCGCGAAGATCGCGCTGCTCGGCTCCAATGTTCCGATCCAGAATCCGGTGCGGGTGGCCGAGGAGTTCGCGATGCTCGACACGCTCACCGGCGGTCGCCTGATCGCCGGCATGCTGCGCGGCACCTCTAACGAGTACGCGACCTACGGGGTCAACCCCGCCGAGTCCCGCGAGCGGTTCATGGAGGCGCTCGAGCTGATCGTGCGCGCGTGGACCGAACCGCAGCCGTTCGGCTGGCTCGGGCGCTACTACGAGTACCGCACGATCTCGATCTGGCCCCGCCCGGTCCAGGCGCCCCATCCCCCGATCTTCATGTCGATCTCGAGCCCCGAGGCGGCCGAGTTCGCGGCGGCCAAGCGGATCAGCGGCGGGCTCGCGGTGACCACGCTGGATCGCGCCCGGGAGTCGGTGCGCGTATACCGGGAAGCCGCGGGCAACCACGGTTGGGAGCCGGCGCCCGAGCAGCTGCTCTATCGAATCGCCGTGCACGTGGCCGAGTCCGATGCGCAGGCCCACGCAGACATGGCGCAAATGGCCGCCGCCCACGGACACGCCGGCGGCCTGGGTCTGAGTCGGGCCAATCCGGCCGCCGACGAGGCGGCCACGCGGGCCGGCTACTACGGCCGCGACACGCCGCGCCAGCGATCGCGTCTGCACGCCGGCGGCGACATCGACGAGCGGATCGAAACCGCGCAGCTCATGTTGGGCTCGCCGGAGACGGTGCTGAGACAGGTGGACCGGCTCCGGCGCGAGCTCGGCGTGGGGATCGTCGAGTTGATCTTCATCGGCCCGGCCGCGGATCAGACGCGGCGCAGCCTCGAGCTGTTCGGGACCGAGGTGCTGCCGAGAATGCGAGAGCTGTGACCTTCGTCGAGCGAGCCGTCGAGGCGGACGGCTTCACCATCAGGTACCTGGAAGCCGGAGAGGGGCCGCCGCTGGTGTGCTTCCACGGCGGTGGTGGTTTGCGGATGAGCCGCGCACACGAACTGCTGGCCGCGACCCACCGCGTGATCGCGTTCGAGGCGCCCGGGTTCGGTTCCTCGCCGGCCAACGAGCGGTCGGGTTCGATGCGCGAGCTCGCCGAGACGATGTTGCACGCCGTTGACGCGATCGGGATCGACCGATTCAGCCTTTGGGGCATTTCGTTCGGCAGCAAGCTCGCCCTGTGGCTTGCCGTGCAGGCGCCCGAGCGCCTGGACGCGCTGGTGCTGGCATCGCCCGCGGCCATCCTGGTGAATCCGAGGCCCCTGCCGCGGACGCCGGTGGAGATGCTGGTGATCCTGCACACGCATCCCGAGCGCCGCCTCGACACCACGCCGGTGCCACCCGAGGTCAACGCCAAGCAGCGGAAGCTGACCGACCGGCTGATCGGCCCCCCGCGCGACCGCGAGCTCGAGGACGCGATGAGGACACTCGAGGTCCCCACGCTCGTCCTGTTCGGCACCGAGGACCGGCTGACCCCGCCGGAGCTCGGCCGCATCTATCGCGAGCTCCTCCCCCAGTGTCACTTCGTGCTCGTATACGACGCGGCCCACGCGATCTACGACGACCGCTCCGAGGCGTTCGCAGCGATCGTCGCCGACTTCCTGGAGCGCCGAGCCGAGTTCGTGATGCGACGGGAGAGCGGCCTGCTCTACCCGTAGAGGCTCCGCAGCTCATCGAGCTCGGCCCGCAGCGTCGCGACCTCGTCCTCGAGCGCCAACACCCGCTCGAGCAGGTCCCCGCTGCCGTCCGGTGACGGCGCCGAGGCGACCATCGAGGAAGCCATCGCCATCGGCGCGGGAGCCGGGGACGGCGCTGGCGCCGGGGTCGGCGCGGGAGCCGGCGATGGCGCTGACGCGGGCCTAGCCGGCGGCGACGGCGCAGACACTGGCGGCGACGGCGCAGACACCGCCACCTCTGCGGTCCCCGGGCCACCGAGCAGGTGCTCGAACCTGTCCTCCTTCTGGCCGGGGCGGCGGCCGATGCGCCTTGCGTAGCCGCGCTCGATCAGCACGCCGGCCACCCGCTCTACGTCGTCCAGCGACGCGAGCGGCGCCATCCGCTCGGTCCGTGCCTTGAGCTCGCCCGGGGTCTGCGGACCCCGGAGCAGGAGCACGGCCAGAACCGCCAGCTCCTCGCGATCCAGTTCGAGCGCCTCTTCAGCGAGGTGCCGGTACTTGACGGCGCGGCTGCCGTGGCCGCTGGCCAGCCGGGCCAGCCCGTACAGGCACAGCCGCTGGGCTGCCTCCCGGACCGTCGGCTCGTCGTAAGAGGTGACTGGGTCGCGGTTGGTCGACTGATTGCACGCCAGCCGCAGACCATTGAGCGACAGCGGGTACTGATCCGGGGTCGTCCAGCGCTTCTCGATCAAGCACCCGAGCACCCGCTGTTCGGGCGGGGTGAGCTCGGCGATGTGCATGGGAGCGAGCATAACCGCCGGTACGATCGATCCGTGGGGCGATGTTGAGTAGCCAGGAAGCTCGCCGGCTCGCGCTTTCGCTGCCCGACGCCGTCGAGCAGGATCACCACGGACGGCCCTCGTTCCGCATCGCGGGCACGATCTTCGCCACGCTGTGGGACGAGGACCACATGAACGTGATGGTCGACGAGCCGGGGATCCTCACCGCCGTGCAATCGCACCCCGAGGTGTGCGCCGAGGTCTGGTGGGGCCAGCGTTTGGCCGCCGTACGCGTGACGTTGACGGCCGCCGATGCGGGGCTTCTGGGCGAGTTGCTCGCCGACGCGTATGAAAGGAAGGCCTCGGGTCGCTAGCCCACCGTTCCGCCTGAGTCTTCTGGGAACTATTCACAGAAAACTCAGGCGCTTCGTTCGGTGGACGGTCACACGCCTGCTTCACTAGCCCCCATGCCGGCGCCGCAAGCCAATGGGCGCCCGCGCGCGGTCGTGTTCGACCTCGGCGGGGTGCTGCTCGACTGGAACCCCCGATACCTGTACCGCAAGTTGTTCGACGGCGACGACGCGGCAATGGAACGCTTCCTGGCGGACGTGTGCACGATGCAGTGGCACCACGCCCACGACCTCGGCATTCCTCCCGAGGAGACATGCCCGCCGCTGGCCGCCGAGCACCCCGACCTGGAGGAGATGATCTGGGCCTGGGTGCAGCGCAGCGAGGAGATGCTCGGGGGGCCGATCGAGGAGACGGTGGAGATTCTGCGCGCGCTGAAGGATCAATCCGTCCCCTGCTACGCGCTGACCAACATGGAGACCTGGACGTATCCGGGCCGAGTCGAGCGCTATCCGTTCCTCACCTGGTTCGACGGAACCGTGGTGTCCGGCTTCGAGGGAGTGGCCAAGCCCGACATTCGCGTGTTCGAGCTGCTGCTCGACCGCTTCGGACTGAAAGCCGCGAGCACGGTCTTCATCGACGACTCCGCCGCCAACGTGGAAGCGGCTCGCCGGGCCGGATTGCAGGCGGTCCGGTTCGAGTCGCCCGAGCACCTGCGGGGCTGGCTCGAGCGGTCCGGCTTCAGTCTTCCTCTGTCCAGCTCCTAGCGCGCGGGTCCTTCCCCTCGATCAGGTCGAGGAACCGCCGCCACCCGCTCGGCTTAACGCCCGGCTCGGCCTCGCGCCACGCGGGCGCGCCACCGTGCGGCGCGGGCAGCGCAGCGGCGGCCCCGGCGTCGATCCGCAGGTCGACTCCACGCTCGTGCAGAGAGGCGACCTGATCCGCGGCGATGAAGCGCTGTCCGTTCTCGACCCGCATCACGATCCCGTGGAAGATGTCCTCCTCGGGTGCCGCCACGACGTGGTCGACGGTCCCGACTTGCTCGCCACCTGACGCGTACACCGGAATTCCTCGCTCGAGGACCTCGTAAGCAATAGGCAAACCCTCGTCCATGACCGTCACACTAGTGGACAATGACTCGCGTCGCCGTCGTGGGACACGTGGAGTGGGTGGACTTTCTGTTGATGCCGCGCTTCCCGCGCCGCGGACAGGTGACCCAGGCCGAGGAGGGGTTCCTGCGCGCGGGCGGCGGCGGCGGCGTAGCCGCGGTCATGCTGGCCGAGCTCGGGGCCGACGTCGACTTCTTCACCGCGCTCGGCGACGACGCGAACGGTCACGCCGCGGTGGCCGAGCTCGAGGACCGCGGCGTGCTCATGCATGTGGCCTGGCGTAAGCAGCCGACGCGGCGCGCGACGACGCTGCTCGAAAACGGCGAGCGCACGATCATCACCCTCGGCGAGCGACTGGAGCCCCGGGCCGAGGACAAGCTCGACTGGGGCGTTCTCGGCCACGTCGCCTCGGTGTACTTCACTGCCGGCGACGCCGGCGCGCTGCGCAACGCACGTCAAGCCAAGGCGGTCGTCGCCACGCCACGAGCGAGAAACGTGCTCGAGGCGGCCGGGGTCGAGATCGACGCGCTGGTGTTCAGCGAGAGCGACCACGACGAAGCGACGTGGGCCAAGCACGTCGCGGCGCACACCCGGCTGCTCGTGGCCACCGAGGGCGCCCACGGCGGGCGTTGGTGGGGCGAGTCCGAGGGCCGCTGGGAATCGGTGCCGCTGCCGGGCCAGCCGCACGACTCCTACGGCGCCGGCGACTCGTTCGCGGCCGCCTTCACGCTCGGGTTGGGCCGCGGCGACTCGATCGCCGATGCGGCCGCGCTCGGTGCGCAAGCCGGCGCGCTCGCGCTCACGCGCATCGGCATGCCGTAACCCGCCCGCCAAGTAGAACGTTCTATCCAAAGCCGGTCAGTCCCCGGCGATCTCGCGGAACTCCACATCCCGCCCCGAATCGGGCGCAGATACCCACCAGCGACCACGCCGCCATCCGATCCGCGTCCCGTCGGCCAGCCGGACCGCGGCCGAACCGAGGCGCGGCCGCCCCCACAGCGTCGCCACCAGCGGCCGCTCGGGCTCGGCCACGTCACCCAACCCGCGCGCGACGTGCGACGCCGGATACGTGACCACGATCGAGCCCGAGCGCACCCACACGGGGATGCGCTCGAGAGGTGCCTCCACCACGACCTCGCCCCCGCCGACCACCCCCCGCCCCGACCATGTCTCGATCCACTCCCCCCGCGGCAGCGCCACCTCGCGCTCGCGTGCCTCGTCTTCGACCACCGGCGCCACCCACAGCGCCGGCCCGTAGCCGTACGCGTCGGTGATCGTCCACCCCCGCGCGTCGCTCGGATCGGTCAGGCACAACGGCCGGACCACAGGCAGACCGGTCAACGAAGCCGTGAGAGCGGCCGCCCGCACGTACGGCACCAATTGCTCGTGCAACAACACATAGGCGCGATACAGCTCCAAGACGCGGTCCGAGTAGTGCCACGGCTCCTGGGGCATCCGTGCGTGCGCGTGCATGAGCGGTGTGAAGCAGCCGAGCTGAACCCAACGCACGAGCAACTCGGGCGGGCAGCGCTCGACCAGGCGGTGGCCCAGGTAGCCGCCGATGTCGTGCGACCAGTTCGAGAAGCCGCTGCACGCCGCCGACAGGGTCGCGACCACGAGCACGCGCAGCGACCAGAAGTCCGACGCCTGATCGCCCGCCCATGTGTGCCCGACGGCGTGCTGACCGGTCCAGCCGCTGCGCCCGAACACCACACCCTGGCCCGGGTGGACCTCGTCGAGGGCGCGCTGCATACACGACCGGTACATGCCTCCGAGCGCCCACGCACCGGAAGCCCCGGTCCGCCCGTCGGCTAACCGCACGTCGTCCGGCAGGTAATAACCCTCGCCGTCGTCGGCCTTGATCCCCTCGACCCCTAACGCCAACAACGCGCGAGCCTGCGCCCGCCACCACTCCTCGGCGGCGGGGCTGGTGAAGTCGATCGTCGAGCCTCTGCCCATCCACCATTGCGTCACGAACGGTTCGCCGTCGGAACCTCGAACGAAATGACCTGCCGCAGCCCCTGGCGCGTAGTTCGAAGCCGGCTCGCGGTGCAGGCGATCTGACTCCGGCTGCGGCGGGATCTGGCCGTCCCGCGAGTCCAGGTTGACCCAGGGGGTCACCCACACGACGGTCCGGACGCCCTCCGCACGCATCCGCCGGATCAACTCGACCCCGTCGGGGAACTGGTATGGGTTGATCTCCCACGTGTTGTACTGCGTCTCCCACGGCGAATCGAGCACGATCGCGTCGAGCGGGATGTCGTGCTCCCGCATTCCCTCGTAGTCCTCGACGACGTCATCCTGATGCTCGTAGACGTCGCGGCTTTTCCAGAACCCGTAGCCCCATTCGGCCAGCAACGCGGGGAATCCGGTCAGACGGCAAAACGCACGCAGGCGCGCGGCCGGGGTCGAAGAACACAACAGCTCGACGACCAAAGGACCGGACAAGGACCGGGTCGACACGGAAACCCGCTCGCCCGACATGTCGAACCTCACCCCGTTTCCATCGCCCCGCACCCAGACCCCGTAGCCGCGGCTCGAGAGCAGCCACGGAACGGGGGCGTAGTCGCCCTGCGGGATCCCCCCGCTCGCCAGCAGCTCGGCCGGACAGTCCGGGCCCGTGTAGCGGCGGTCGGCCCCGAGTTGCACGGCCCGCCCGCCCAGGTCGAGCTGGGTGCCGTGGCGCGCCCCCAACCCGACGAGCCGCTCGTCGGAGCGCCGGCGCCAATCGAGCGACACGCGCAACGGCTCGCCTTCGGGCAAAACCACCAGCGAGACACGCCGACCGTCAACAATCCGCACCTCCAACCGCGCCCGTCGCCCCCCACTCAAGCCAACCGATAGCGAGACCCGGTCGGCGGCCCGCCGCCGCACTGTCGCCGACAGCGCGCGCTCAATGGGCGCGAGCTCCTCATGCGCAACCACTCCCTCGGTGAGCTGGATGAAGTGATCGTGCACGGTCCCGTCGGCCACCCAGGCGCCGAGCGAGCGCACCAATCGCCGCTCGCCGCGCCAGACCGTCACCTCGAACGGCAGCAGCGTGATCTCGACCCGGAGCGTGCCGGCCCGCAGCACCACGAGGTCGCCGTCCCCATCGGGGCGGCCGGGGGCCAAAGACATAGGGCCAAGGTTCCCCGATGAACCGCCAAACCCATGCCGTCGTTTACAGGAACGTCACAGGACGTGACCTCGTTCTTCACTAACCCCTTTCTTTGCAGGGTGATCCTGATCCCATGAACGAAATGAGTCGCGCCGACCTGCATGTGCACTCCACGGCCTCGCAGCTTTCCAAGCTGGGAGTGCAGCGCTCGCTCCAGATCCCAGAGTGCGCCACCGACCCGCTCGAGGTCTATGAGCTGGCCAAGGCCCGGGGAATGGATTTCGTCACGATCACCGACCACGACACGATCGATGGCGCCCTGTCGCTTGCCCATCTGCCCGACACGTTCATCTCCGAGGAACTGACCGCTTCCTTCAAGGGCGAGCCGCAGGCCGTGCACGTCCTCTGCTACGGCATCACGCCCGAGCATCACGCCTGGCTCCAGACCCACGCCGATGACGTCGAGACCTGCGCGGCTTACCTGCGCGAGCACGACATCACCGCGGCGCTCGCTCACCCCTTTTACGCCGTCGCCGCGCCGCTCACGGCGCGTCATCGACGGCGCTTGGCCGAGCTGTTCCCGATCTGGGAGACGCGCAACGGCTCGCGCGCCAAGGAACTCAATCTTCCGGCGTTTGTGTACATCGAGACCCATGGGGGAACCGCCATCGGAGGGTCCGATGACCACGCCGGAATCGACGTCGGCCGCACGTTCACCGAGACGCCTCGCGCCCACAGCCCGCGGGAGTTCCTCGCCCACATCCGCGCCGGGCGAGCCGCCGCACACGGACAGCAGGGCGGCGCCGCCAAGTGGGCCCACGCGGCGATGGCGCTGGCCATACGGTCGCTCGGTGACGGCGAGGCGCCGGCCCGGGTGGGCGGGCATCTAAATCCAGGAACCGTCCTCAAGATTGTCGAGCGGGTCATGTGCGAGGGCGATGTTCGGCAGGGGAGCGGCGGGGCGGACCTCGCGGCCGACGATGCGCTTGCCCTATTGCGGGCCTGGCTGCTGTCCATGCAGCTCGACGTGGACGAGCACAAGCTCCTCCAGCAACTCCAGGACGGCGAGCTTACCCACGCCGACCTCGACCGCCGCGCGCGCCGTGTTCACGAGCGCAAGCTCGCCACCGTCGTCCGCGAAACCATCGCGGACCTGCAAAACAGCCAGCCGAACCCGGCCAAAAGCGCGCTCGCCCTGTTCGACGCCTGCCTGCCGGCGATCCCGTACGCCGCCGCGGCGTCGTTCCTGGGGCGCGAGAAGGCAAAGCTGACCCGCAGCGACGGCGATCGCCCCCGGGTGGCGCTGATCGTCGATGGCATCGGCTCGATGCACGGGGTCACGCACACGATCGAGCAGATCCGCGCCCGCGGCGTCCGCGGGTTCGACGTCGAGGTGATCGGTACCGACTGCGAGGTCGACCGGCGGCTCGCCGCCGTGGCCGAGATCGATGTCCCCTTTTACCCCGGCCTTCAGATCGGCGTCCCCACCGTCCCGGCGATCGTCGACGCGCTGGCCGAGGGCCGCTACGACATCGTCCACGTGTGCTCACCGGGCCCGGCCGGCATTGGGGCCTGGCTCCTCGGCCGCGTGCTCGACCTGCCGCGCGTCGGGAGCTACCACACCGAGCTCGGCGCCTACACCGCGCTGCGCACCGGACAGGCCGGCCTCGAGGCGCTTGCCAACTTCGGCATGCGCGCCTTTTACGGCGCCTGCGACGTGGTCCTCTCGCCCAGCCCGGCGAGTGACGCGCGGTTGGCCGAGCTGGGGATCGATTCCGAGCGGATCCGCCGCTGGGACCGCGGCGTCGATCTGCAGCGCTTCGACCCTGCCCACCGTGACGAGACTCTGCTGCCAGAGGACGCCGTCAACGTGCTGTACGCCGGCCGGTTGAGCAAGGAGAAGGGCGTCGAGCTGCTGGCGGATGCGTTCCTGGCGGCCCACCGCCGCGATCCGCGACTGCACCTGGTGCTTGCGGGCGGGGGCCCCGAGGAGGAACTGTTGCGCGAGCGCCTCGGCGGCCGCGCCACCTTCCTCGGCTGGCTGTCCGGCAACGACCTAGCCCGCGTGTATGCCAGCGCCGACGTCTTCCTGTTCGCGAGCGCGACCGAGACCTTCGGTCAGGTGATTCTCGAGGCACAGGCAAGCGGCCTCCCCGTGGTCGCCGTCGACCGGGGAGGCCCCTCGTGCCTGATTGATCATGGGGAGACCGGCCTGCTGGCCGAGCCCGAGGTCAGTGCGCTGGCCGACGGGGTGATCTCACTAACCACAGCGCCAAGGCTTCATGACCGCGTCCGACGCGGTGCTCTGGCCGGGGTGCGCGGTCGCAGCTGGGAGGCGGCACTTGACCGCCTCGCCGCCGCGTACCGCGTCGCACTTGCCGCCAGAAACGATCAGCGTCTCGAGCGTGGCGTCGCATAGCGATCAGAACGTTCCGATGCCGTAGTAGCCGCCGCCATAGCCGCCGCCGTAGCCGCCGCCGTAGCCATAGCCACCGTCACCGTATCCACCGGAGCCGTAGCCATAGCCACCGCCGCCATAGCCGTAGCCGCCGTCGCCGCCCGGGTAGCCGCCGTCGCCATAGCCGCCATTGCCATAGCCGCCATTGCCCGAGCCACCGGCCGAGCCACCGGCCGAGCCACCCGACCCTGACACGTCAGTGGTGGCGTTCTGCTGCCAGGTGACCGAAAACGCCGAGCCGTTCGAGGACAGCGACGAGGGCGTCGCCCCAGCGGTCGAGCTCCCGGAGCCGCCGAAGCTGACGTCGTAGGAGCCGTTCGAGCCGAGCGCGATCGGGGAGGAACTCCACGCGGGATCGGAGATCGTGCCGCTGTGGCCGTTCGCGGTCGCCGAGGCACCACTGAACTGCACGGTGCCGAAGTCGGCCAGCGGGAGCGGCTGGCACTCGCCGGTCGTCGCGTCGCCGCCCGAGCACTGCGAGGGCGCCTCCGCGATCCACTCGGCGCTGGAGGTGTCCGGGCTGCTCATCTGGAGGTTCTTGGTGGTCGACTGCCCGGTGGTCTCATCCGCCAGCCACACGGTGACGTTCGACCCGCTCACGCTGACCTTGGACGAGATGTGATCACCGGGGTGAATGGCGAGGCTGAGCTGCACCGGCGCCGAGGGCACCAGCTCATACCAGGCGTAGTACTGGGTGCCCCCGTTGGCGGTGCAATCGCCCTGCGTGCCGGTCTGCTCGAGCGCATTCGACTGACTGCTCGAGCCGCCGAGGCCAACCCAATACGCGGAATAGCTCTGGCCTGAGTTGCAGCTCACGGTGGGCTGCACCCAGCTGCCCGACACACTCGAGAACTGCGTGTCCGAAGATGATCCGCCGGCGACATAGCCGGCCCAGTTCTGACTTACCTCCCCCTGCGACGGAACCGTCGCAGCGGAAGCGGCCTCCTCCTGCGACGGGACGGTCGCAGCGGAAGCGGAAGCGGCACCCAAGCCGGTGAGGGCGGCGGCCGCCGTAACAGTGGTAACGACAGTTCGAAGTTTCATGACCTCCACTGAAGGAACTCGCGCTAAGAGTCCCTTCGGAGCTCACGAAGAGCCTGCTATGGACTTGCGAAGAGGCGGTTAAGCGCCCGCAGCGACCCGCTCGTCGAACTCGTCGTCATCGGGGTCAAGCGCCGGCACGGACTCGAGCTGGGTGGGCGCCACCTCGGTGCGCCCCGCCCCGGCCTCCTTGGCCGCGTACAGCGCCAGGTCCGAGCGGTGCAGCAGCGCGGACAGATCCTCCTTGCGATCCCACACGGCGACGCCGGCTGAGAATGCCTCGCGCTTCGGAGTCGAGCCCCGCAGCCGGTCGATCGCGGTCAGCGAGCCGGTCAGCGTCGAGTTGGTCAGCAGCGCGACGAACTCGTCGCCGCCCAGGCGCGCGACGACATCGCCGGCGCGCAGGGTGGCCCGGATTCGCTCCGCCGTATCCGACAGAGCGCGGTCGCCCTCGGCGTGCCCGAGCTCGTCGTTGAGCTCCTTGAAGTTGTCGAGGTCGAGCGTCACCAGCGTGATCGGGTTGCCGCTCCGCGCCGCCCGGGCCAGCTCTCGCGGTGCCGTGTAGCGCCAGCCGCGGCGGTTGAGCAGACCGGTCAGGTCATCGACGACGGCCTCCTGTGCGAAGCGTTGCGCGAGCGTCGCGAGCTCGCGGGTCACCGCGCGCAGCGACAGCGCAATCATCATCCCGACCAGCACCAACAGCCCCGCGTGGCCCCAGCTCAGCGGATACTCCGGCGCCCCGATCAGCACCATCGGCAGTACGCAGCACCCCGCGAACACGAGGATGCCGGCCAGCATCTCGATGTCGCCGGCGACAAGCCCGAACCACAACATCGGCATGATCACCAGGACCGCGTAGCTCGATCCGGCCCCGCCGCTGTACGCCTGCAGCAGGGTCAGGGCAGGCAGCTGACCAAACGCGGCGACGCAGAAGATCACCCGGCGGCGACGAGACACCAGCGCAGCAACGATCGACGCGACACACGCGATGACCGCGCCGACGTAGAACACCGGACGGTGAGCCGACCGATCGGTGTCGGCGGCGATCAGCACCGGCAGAACGATGCCGACGATCGCGAACGCGAGCAGCCGGGCCCGGCCGTAGGGGCGCAATGAACTGGAACTCATCCAAGGTGGGAATCGGCCATCAGTCGAAAACCTTGAGGAGCAATTGGGAGGTTTGGCGCGCTTGTTACGAGATTTTTCGACGCGATTTGCCTGACAGGAGCCCGGCCCGCGCCGCCGAACTCAGCCGGCGTGAGCACCAATCGGCTCGAGGCCTTCTCCGACGGTGTGATGGCGGTGGCGATCACGCTGCTCGTGCTGAACATCGACCTGCCCCCGTTGTCGCCGGGCGAGAGCCTGGCGCACGGACTGGGGAGCCAGTGGCCGGTGTACGCCGCCTACGTCGTCTCGTTCCTCACCATCGGGATCATCTGGATCAACCATCACGTGATGATCGGTCGCCTGCGGGAAGCCGACCACGCAATCCTGTTCCTGAACCTGCTGCTGCTGATGAGCATCGCGATCCTGCCGTTCGCGACCAAGCTCATGGCGGCCTACCTCAGGCACTCGAGTGGTCAGCACCTCGCGGCGGCGATCTACAGCGGCTCGTTTCTCATCATGGGCCTCCTGTTCGCCGCCCTCAACGCGCACATCCTGCTCGTCAAGCACCCCAAGCTCAAGCAACAGTTGCCGCTCGACCGACGGCGCCAGATCCTCATCCGCAGCGTCGCCGGCGTGATCCCCTACGCGATCGCGACGGCCGTGGCCCTGGTCTCGCCGTACGCGACGATCGCGATCTGCGCCTCGCTAGGCGTCTTCTACGCGTTTCCGATCAGCAGCGGAGGCGCGGAGGCCGGCTAGGACCGCCACCACGCGCCGAGCACTCGCCGCCAGTTCTCCCACGCGATCAGAGACAGCTCGCGCTCATCGAACCCGGCTGCGGCCAGCGCCTCGAGTACCCGCGGCGTACCCGCGACGTCGCCCAGCGCCGCCGGGATGGTGGCCCCGTCATAGTCGGAGCCGAGCCCGACGTGCTCAACTCCGATCCGATCGGCCACGTAGCGCGCGTGCTGGGCGATCAGCTCAATTGGCGTGTCCGGGTCGTCGTCGAAGTCGCGGCGCAGGAAGGGGCAGGCGAACACGATCCCCACCAGCCCGCCCGACGCGCCGATCGCGTCGAGCTGGCGATCGGTCAGGTTTCGCGAGGTGGGACTCAGGGCGTGCACACCCGAATGCGAGGCCACGATCGGCCCGAGCTCGAGCCCCGCGAGGTCCCAGAAACCGGCCTCGTTGAGGTGGCTGACGTCCACCAGGATGCCGAGCTCGGCGCAGCGTCGCACCAGCGCCCGCCCGGCGTCGGTCAGGCCGGGGCCCGTGTCCGGCGTCGAGGGCGAGATGAACGGCACCCCGTGGGCGAAGGCATTCGGGCGGCTCCAGACGAGCCCGAGCGAGCGCAGTCCCGCGCCGTACCACAGCTCGAGCGCCTCGAGCTCCGGGTCGATCGGCTCCGCGCCTTCCAGATGGAGCACGGCGATCGGCGGTCCGTCGTCCTCGCGCGCGCGGTCCAAATCGGCAACCCCGCGCGCGATCCGCACCGCGCCCGCGCGCTCAAGCGCGAACAGCCGTCCCCCGGCCGCGGCGGCCCGGGCCGCGGCCACCGGGTGCGCGACCGGCGGCGCCGGCGCAAACTCGAGCACCCCGTCGTCGCGCTCAACCCGCTCGTCCCGCGCGGCACCGTCGGATTCGACGAACACCGCGAAGATCGCCCCGCGAACGCCGCCCGCCCGCATCCGCGGAATGTCGAGGTGGCCGTCAGGCCGTCCCTCGGCGAGCAACTCGTGGCCATCCTTGGTGAGGGCATCGTTGTGCCCGTCGAACACCGGCCCCACGGCAGCCACCTAGTCCGGCACTGCGGTGGGAGCCTCGACCGCCGGCAGGCCGTCGAGGCTGTACGAGTTGTGCTCGCGCTGGTAGTCGAGCAGCGCCTCGGGACCGCCCACACGCACCTTCTTGGCCGCCCACAGGTCCATGTGCGGACGGTGACCCTCGTAGCTCATCAGCGGCACCCCGTACCCGCAGGAGTCCGCCACGCGCTCGACGTCGACGGCCACGATCGCACGCCGCGCCTCCGGCGTCTCCCGATCAGGGAAGCCGCAGCGGTCGGCTAGGTCGTCGAACTCGGGGTCGATCGCCGTAACGACAACACCCCGGCCGTGGAGCCGAAGGATCCGCGGCGGTCCCTGGAACGCGCAGAGCATGATCACGATCCGCCCGTTCTCGCGCACGTGCGCGATCGTCTCTGCTCCGCTCCCGACGAAGTCCAGATACGCGACGGTGTTCGGGTCGAGCACCCGCAGCGTCTCGATCGGTCCCTTGGGCGAGACGTTCACGTGCCCGTCCTCGTCGAGCGGAGCGCTTCCGACGAAGAACATCGGCTGCGACGCGATCCACCGTTCGAGCCGGTCGTCTATGGAGTCGAAGACCTTCCCCACCTCTTACACCTTACGGAACGGTAGATTCGGACCCATCATGGCCACAGCTTCCGGCACCTCGATCGAGCGCGAGCTCACCTCGCTTCTCGGACCTGACAAGGTGCTCGGAGGCGATACCCGCGCGTACCTGAGTGACGCCACCGAGAGCCGAAACCTGCGAGGAAGAGCCGACGCCATTGCCCTTCCTAAAGACGCCCAGCAGGTCGCCGACACCGTCGCCTGGTGCTACGAGCACGACGTCCCGATAGTCCCCCGGGGCGGTGGCACCGGGTTTACCGGGGGCGCGGTCCCGCTCAACGGCGGCGTCGTGCTCAGCCTGGAGCGATTGACCAAGGTCCGCCACCTCGACCCGGGTCTGTGGCGCGCCGCCGTCGAAGCCGGCGCCGTCACCGCCGATGTCCGCCGGCGCGCCCGCGAGAACGGGCTCTTCTACCCACCCGACCCCGGCTCCTCCGAGCAGTCGCAGCTGGGCGGCAACATCGCCACCAACGCGGGCGGCCCGCACGCGTTCAAGTACGGCGTCACCGGTGCCTGGATCACCGGTCTCGAGTTCGTGCTCGCGCCGGGCGAGCTCGTCCGGGTCGGGGGCCCTTTCCGCAAGGACGTTGCCGGCTATGACCTGAAGTCGCTCATGATCGGCTCCGAGGGCACGCTCGGCGTCGTCACCGCCGCGTGGATCAAGCTGATCCCGGCACCCGAGGCGTCATTGCCGCTGGCGGCGCTCTACGAGGACGCCGCCGCGGGCTGCGCCGCGATCGAGTACGTGCTCGGCAGCGGGATCGTGCCCGCGGCAATCGAGTACCTCGACGAGGGGGCGATCGCCGCCACGCGCGGCGCGTTCCCGGTCGAGTTGCCCGATCACGCGGGCTTCATGGTGATCGTCGATGCCGACGGCAGCGCTGAGGAAGCGAAGCGAATCCACGCCGAGCTCGCCGAGGTGCTCGAGGAAAACGCCGTGGCCGTGCACGCCCCAACCGCACCGAAAGAGATCGCCGCCCTGTGGCGCTGGCGAGACGGGGCGTCGATTGCGGTGACCGCCCAGCGGGGCGGCAAGGTCTCAGAGGACATCGTGGTGCCGATCGATCGCCTGCTCGAGGCGATCGAGGCCACGGTCGCGATCGGCCGGCGACACGACCTGCCGGCGTGCAGCTGGGGCCACGCCGGCGACGGCAACCTCCATTCCACCTTTATGATCGACCGCGAGGACCCGAACGAGCTCGAGCGGGCCGAGCAGGCGGCCGCCGACCTGTTCGAGCTGGCCGTGGCCCTCGGCGGCTCGGTGTCAGGCGAACACGGGATCGGGTTCGTCAAGCGCGGTCAGCTCGCCCGCCAGTGGGCGCCGCCGGCCATCGCCTTGCACGAGGCGATCAAGCGAGTGTTCGATCCCAAGGGGCTGCTCAACCCGGGCAAGAAGCTGGCCCGGGTTTAGCCGCACGCGTCGGTTACACCTGGCAGCCCGGATCGATGTAGAAGTCGTACAAGTCCACGCACATCGCCGGGCTCGCATCCTGCGAGCGGCTCAGCCCATATGAAGCCGGTGCGCCACCGCCGCGGCTTGTGTACGGCTCTGCACGCCCAGCTTGCTGAGAATCCGCGAGACGTGGACGCTGGCGGTCTTCTCCGCCATGTAGAGGGCCGCCCCGATCTGCCGATTGGTAGCGCCCTCGGCGACCAGCGCCAGCACCTGGCGCTCGCGCGCGGTGAGCCCGAACGGATCCTCGTCGGCGCCGTCGGAGCCCGGACCGCTCGCTCCCGCGCCGGATGCGCTGGACGCGCCAGTGCTCCCGAGGTCCCCGGCGTCGCCGAGTTCGAGCCGGGCCCGCTGGGCCAGCGCGGTGAGCTCGTCGCTCAGCCACCGTGCCCCCAGCTGGCGCGCGCCCTCGAGCGCGCGCTGCGCCGTCTGCGACGCGGCCGTCCGGTCGCCGGCCTCAATCTGCGCCTCGGTCGCCCGCCACATCGCAACGGCGTGCTGGAACGGCCGCGAGATCGCCTCCCATTCCCGCGCGGCCTTGATCCAGAGCTTGGCGTCGCTGCGCCCTCGGGCCCGGGCCATGTCGGCCGCGCCGGACGCCGACCAGGCGCGCTCCACCGGACCGCCCTCCGTGGCCGCGGCGCGCAGGCGCTGGAGGTGGATGCGAGCCCGGGCCAGCGCGTCGCGCTCGTCGCCTCGCTCGCGCAGATCGCGCGCCCGCTGGGCGATATCCGCCTCGACCCGCATCCCAGCTCCGGTCACCCGCGCGATCCGCATCACATCATCGGTGCAGACCTCGATGCGGTCGAGCGCGTTGCTCACGGCCGCGCGAGCTCCGAGCAGATCGCGTGCACGCCGGCGAGATTCGGCCAGGAGCGTTCCGAACGCCCCGATGAACTGCGGCTCGGACGAGCGGGCCACGAGCGGCTCGATCTCCTCCAGGTAGCCAGCCGCGCGGTCGTGATCGCCCACGCCCAGGCACACCTCGGCCTCGGACAGCCGCCGGAGGATCAACTGCCGTCCGCTTGGATGCGTCGGGCTTGAGTCCAAGTACGAGCGGGCGGCTTCCCAGTCGCCGGTCTCAAACGACAAGTCCGCGAGCGTCAGCATCATCCAGTCGCGTGTGCGCGGACCCGGTCGCCCGATGGCGGCGAGGCCCGCCTGCGCGGTCTTGACCGCCTCTTCGGTGCGGCCCGCCAGGTTCAGCGTGTCGGCCAGATTCGAGTAAGCCGTGCCCAGCCCGTCGATGTCGTCGTCCTCGTGCGCGATCTGGATCGCCCGGCGCATGCGTGCGATCCCGTCCTCGACCCCGCCGAGGAGGATCTCGGACATCGCAATCGTGTTGAGCACCTCGCTCTCCGCGCGGCGGTCGCCCGCGGCCAGTGCCGTGTCCAGCGCCGTCTCCCCCTCCGTGAGCGCCTCGCGATAGCGCCCGCGCAGGTGCTGGGTCCGGGCCAGCCAGGCCAGCAGCGAAGCGCGCTCGCGCGTCGGCTCATCGTCGGGCAGCAGCTCGAGCGCCCGTTGCGCGGTTTCGAGCGCCTCCAGCCCCCGGTTGAGCGTCCACTGCACGCGCGAGAGGTCGTCGAGCAGCGCCGAGTAGCGGCGCGGATCGGACTCGGCGTCGAGTTCGCGCAGGGCTCGCCGGATCAACGTCTCACCCCGGGCGCTGTCCCCGGCCACGCGCTGGGCGGCGGCGGCCAGCGTCAGCAGCTCGACGTGGTCGAGCGGAATCGTCTCGCTGGCATCCGGGACCCGGGGCCACAGCTCGAGCGCGCGCTCGGCCAGATCGGCGGCGTCGCCGTAGGCGTGCGCCTCGCGCGCGGCGAGCGCGGCCTGGACGGTCGCGCGCAGGGCGGCCGGCTGGTCGCCCGCGACGGCGTAGTGGTGGGCGATGGCGGAGCTCAGCTCGAGGCCCCGGTCGTCCTCGAGCGCTGCTCGGGCCTCGAACGCGACGGCCAGCGCCAGGTGCAGCTCGCCGCGCTCGCCCGGGAGCAGATCGTCGTACATGGCCTCGCGGAGCAGGGCGTGACGGAACGTCAGACGCCCCTCCTCGCCGGCCACCAGAACCTGCTCCGCCACCGCCTCGCGCAGGGCCGCGTTGAGCGCGTCGGGCTCGATCCCGGTCACCTCGGCGATCGTCTCCTCGTCGAGCGCCCGCCCGGCGGAGATCGCCCTCGCCGCGGCTTGGGCGTTGTCCGACAGCCGCTCGATCCGGAGCATGAACGCATCCCGCAGCGACTGTGGAGCGGCGCCGCGACCGTCCAGCCCGGCGGCCAGGAGCTCCTCGATGTAGAGCGGATTGCCCTCGCTGCGCATGTACAGGCGGTCGATCAGCTGGTCGCTGGGCGACTCGCCGAGAATGTCGGACAGCACCTCGACCATCTCTGAGCGGTCCAGCGGCTCGAGCTCTAACCGCCGCACCTGGTCGAGACGATCGAGCTCGGCCAGCAACGAACGCAGCGGATGCCGGCGATGAAGCTCATCGGTGCGGTAACTGAGCACCAGGGTGACCCGCTCGTGCCGCAGGCTGCGGGCCATGAAGTCAAGAAACATCCGCGTAGAGCGATCGGCCCAGTGCATGTCCTCGAGCGTGAGCACGACGACGCGCTCCTCGCTGAGACAGTCGATCAGCTCGAGCACGGCCTCGAACAGCCGCAGCTGCGCCGAGGGATCGTTGCGGTCGGCGCTCGCGGGCTCCTCGTCGAGCCCGGGCAACAGGGCGGCCAGCTGCGCGCGCGTCCCTCGGCCGAGCGACGCCAGGACGGGATCCCGGCTTCGCACCAGCGGCCGCAGGGCGCCGATCAGCGGCGCGTAAGGAAGCTCCCCGTCGGCCTCCTCCACCGCCTCGCCCCGGAGGGCGAGCACGTCGTCTCGGTCGGACACACGGCGCTCGAATTCCCTGACCAGGCGGGTCTTGCCGACGCCCGACTCGCCGCCGAGCAGCACCACGAAGGGGCGCTGCTCGGCCGCCTCACGTAAGACGTGCTCCAGCTCCGCCAGCTCGCCCGCGCGTCCGACGAACCGACTCGATGTGACCCGCGCTCGCACGCCGGAAGTATCGCGAGTTTCGCCGGGCTTCGGCAACGCTTCGGCGTTGGTCGGCGCTTCGGGTTGCTTCTGCGATCCGCTGTGAGGCGAGGGCCTGTGAGATGCTGGGTTGCATTGCTCGTTCCTCTCGATCGAATCCTGCTTTTCCACTGGGATCAGGATGAACTGAGAGGCCCGATCTGACATCGGGAGAACGGAGCCGGTTTCGCCCCCGGACCCCTTACTTCTGAGGGACCAGGCCTTACCCCTGGCGAGCCACGCGAGCCAGGTCAGACCCCGCCCTTCGGCGCCCTTAAGGTCGACCCCCGCGAGCTCGGAGATGCGCGCGATCCGGGGCGAGCGGCGGAGCAGCGGCTCGGCGTGCCGCTTGGGCAAGCGAACGCGATCCGCCCGCCCGCCTCGCGGGGCAAATTCCAGCATTACGGCAGGCCGATTCGCGTTTCGACAGGATTCTGCCCTGTCACGGGGGAAGATCCTGCACCAGCTGATCCAGGATGTCGGAATGCTGGAATTTGCCCGTTCCGGCGACGTTGCGAAACAGCTAGTCGACGGTGAGGACGGCCTTGCCGTTGACGCGCCGGTCGAGCAAGGCCTCGATCGCGTGGCCGGCCTCGGTCCAAGGCAGCGTGAGGTGGATCTGCGGGTCGAGCCGCTTCTGCGCCACGAGATCGGCAAGCCGCCGCAGGTCCGTCGCGCCACTGCGCGTGTGGTCGATGATGTCGAAGAGGTAGAACCCGTAGAGCCGGGCACGCGGGGCGCGGGCGAAGAACTCGCGGGACGGATACGAGACGGGCTCGGGCACCGTCGAGGCGAAGCTGACCACGGTCCCGCCAGGCGCCACGCGCTGGAGCGCCTCGCCGAGCACGGGCCCTCCGACGGCGTCCAGGATCGCGTCGTAAATCGGCCCGCGGAGGTCGATCTCCGTCGTGACCGCGTCCGCGCCGAGTTCGGTTAGCCCCTCGGTACGGAGGGCGACGCCGGTGACATGTCCGCCGGCCAACTTCGCGAGCTGGACGGCGAAGCGACCGACCCCGCCGCTCGCGCCGGTCACGAGCACGCGCTTGCCGAGCACGAAGCCCGCCACCTCGAGCGCCAGCAGCGCGGTCAGGCCCGCCACCGGCAGGGCGGCGGCCTGCTCAAACGACACGCTCTCGGGTAGCTCGGCCAGCCGCTCGGTCTTCACCGCGGCCAGTTCGGCCCACGCGCCGGCGTTCATCAGCCCGACCACGCGCGCGCCCACGGCCGGGCCGCTGCCGTTGACCGCCGCCTGGCGGACCGTCCCGGCCACGTCCCATCCGGTGATCGTCCCGGGCTCCATCTGCTCCAGCCGCCGCGTCTCGCCGCGGTTGAGGCTGATCGCCTCGACCGTGACCAGCGCCTCGTCTGGGAGCGGCGACGGATCGGGGACCTCGGCCAGTTCGGCGAATGGCGCCGACTTCATCGATACGAGCGCGCGCACGGCCGGACAGGCTACTGTGCCCCCGTGCTCCGCTTGGCCAAGCCGCTCCTCCTCGCCGGCGTGGTGCTGCTCCTCGCCTGCTCCTCGGCGCAGGCCGGCGAGTTGCACATCCACTGGATGCGGGGCTTCGCTGCCCCGGGCACCCCGGCTCGCTACGACAAGGTCGGCGTACTCAAGGTCGGGCCGCGCAGCGCCCGCAACGTGCTCGTGCTCGAGCCGGGCACCTCCGCGGGCTCGGCCTATTTCCTGCCCCTTGCCCAGTGGCTCGTCTCCCGGGTCCACGGCTGGCAGGTGTGGTCGGTCGAGCGCCGCGAGAACCTCCTCGAGGATCAGTCCAGGCTGAACCTGGCCAAGACCGGTAGTGCCAGCGCCGCGGAGGTGTTCGACTACTACCTGGGCTGGCTCATCCCGGGCTCGTATAGCGGGCCGCACATTCGCCTGCTCTCCAACTCGAAGGTGGAATTCGCAAAGCGGTGGGGGATGAAGGTCGCCGTCGAGGACCTGCACGCCGTGGTCGAGGCCGCTCGCCGGCTGGGCGGCAAGGTCGTCCTCGGCGGTCATTCGCTCGGCGGCGCCGTGGTCACCGCGTACGCCACCTGGGACTTTTTCGGCCACGCGGGCGCCGACGACCTCGCCGGCCTGGTCTACATCGACGGCGGCAGCCCGCCCGCGGTGAACGCCCCGACCGCCCGCGAGGGACTGACCGTGCTCGACTCCTCCGAGACCTCGCCCTGGCTCAGCTTCGGGGGGATCGCGGCGCCGTTCGCCGGCCTGTTCAGCGCCACTGGGGCCACCGCCGCGCTGATCGACCCCGACGGCGCCTCGCTCGGTCAGACCTCCGGACTTCTCAGCGCGTTCCACCTCACGCCCGATGTGCCGGTCACCAACCTGGCCCAGTTCGGCTTCGCGCTGAACGTGGGGACTTCGCCGGCCGGCCTGATCGCCGCCCAGGCGCATCTCGGCGCTGGCCTCAGCACGACCAGCCCGCTGCACGGCTGGGACGACGCCGGCGCGCTCACGCCCATCAGCCGCTACGCGACGATGCTCTCGGGCATCGGCGTGGACGGCGCCGACGGCACCGAGTGGTACTTCCCGGAGCGCCTGACCCTCGACACCGGCGGGGTGGGCAACGGGATCGCCAATCCGGCCCAGCAGGTGCTTGGGCTCGACGCCACGATGGGCCGGCAGCTGCCCAAGAGCCTTCAGATCTACGCCTTCGGCGCCCGGCTGGGCGGCGCCAACGTGCTCGACGAGGCTCGGGCGCTCGCGGCCCAGTCAGGGATCCCTGCGAAGAACCTCCTACTGATCGACCGGGCGTCGACGTACGCCCATAACGACCCGGCCGGCGCGTACCCGCACAACGCGTTCTTTAACGGACTTGTCCGGTTCCTGCGGCGCGTCCAATCTCCCCCGGCCAAGACGCCACCACCTCACTCCCAGCACTGACGAGCGCCCGGCGAGCGGTGGATTTTGGCCCCAATACTGGGGCCTTTTTCGCCACACCCCAACACCGCTTGCATGGGTTGCAATCCGCACAACCCGCTGGTAGCGTCCGCCCTACCTGGAACGTTCCAGCCATAAGCACGAACGGAGGGGCCGAGGAGATGAGCAGCATCACTGGGGCGCCAACCGGCGCGACCACCGATACGCGCACGAGCGCTGGCCTGTTCACCCGTCAGTCGTCGGGACTTGTGCGCGAGCTTGGCGTGCTCGCCGCCACCGGAATCGCGCTCGCGTCCGTGGCGCTGCCCGACACGTTCATCAACTTCAACGCGGGATTGACCGACTTCAGCAAGGTCGAGTTCTACCTGCCGCTGTTCGCCGGCGCGTTCATCTGGTTCGTGGCCATGTTCGCCTACCGCTACCTGGTCGAGGCGATCCCCCGGGCCGGGGGCGAGTACGTGTTCCTGTCGCGCATCGTCTCTCCCGTGGCCGGGTCGATGGCCGGTATCGGGCTGGCCGTCGTATTCACCTACGTGCTAGCCACCAACGCGCACTTCTTCGCCGCCTACACGCCGTTCATGCTCACCGGCCTGGGCGACGCGTTCAGTAGCCACTCGATCTCCAACGCCGCCAACCACGTCACCAGTGAGGGCGCGATCGCCGCCATCAGCGTCGGCGTGATGCTGGTCGTGGCCGTGTTCTCGTTCTTCTCGCTCAAGCGCGTGGCCCAGATCATCATCGCGTTCATCGTCCTTCAGCTGCTCGCCTTCCTGGTCCTCGCCGTTCTGCTGGCCGACCACTCGCGCACCGACTTCATCACCGCGTTCGCGCGCTACAGCAACCACCCCGGCGCCTACCAGGACGTCATCAGCGCGGCCAAGTCCTCAGGCGTGGTGTTCGGCGCCTCGGTCGGCGCCATGGTCGCCACGATCCCGTTCATGGTCGTCAACTACAACGGCGTCCTCTACTCCTACTACGTCGGCGGCGAGCTGCGCCGCCCCGCGCGCACCTACCTTTATGCGTCGGCGATCAGCATCGGCCTGCTGGTCGTCGTCTGGGTCGGCGTGTGGGCGCTCCTGCGCCACACCGCCGGCCTTCACTTTATGCAGGCGCAGGCCAACCTGGGCAACAGCAACGCGACGGCCTACGGCAAGATCACGAGCCTCCAGTCCTCGGCGGGCGGACTCGGCTACGGACTGGCGCTTTCGGGCGACCCGATCTCGAAGATCCTGCTCGCCACGACCATCCCGCTGGCCGCGGTCGCGGTCAACATCGCCTTCCTCGCCTGCACGACCCGCGTGCTGTTCGCGCTCGCCTTCGACCGGCTGCTGCCCGTCCGCGTGGCACAGGTATCCGAGCGCAACCACGCACCGACCACCGCGATCGTGGTCGTGCTCATCGTGAGCATCCTGTTCTGCCTGCTGCTGGCCTTCGTGAACATCTCGAACATCGTCGCCCTCGAGGCCCTGTTCTTCGCGCTGATCCTGCTCGCCGGCGGGATCGCCGCCACCTTCCTGGCCCACCGCCGGCCTGAGCTGGTTACGCGCGCCGGCCAGAAGGACGTCGACCGTTGGGCGGGGCTGCCGGTCGTCACCTGGTTCGGCGCCACCACGACCGCCCTGGCTCTGTTCACCATTATCGAGGTCATCGCCCACCAGAACGCGTACGGCAAGTTCAGCTTCGAGTCGGTCACCGCTCTGGTGGTCGTGCTCGTCGCCGGGCCCGTCATCTACGGCATCGCGCGCGGGCTGCGGCGGCGCCAGAATGCGCTCGACCTGAGCATGGCGATGCGCGAGCTCCCACCCGAATAGCGGATGTTCGGCGGCAAGAAGGCGCGCAAGCAGCGCGGACTGCGAATCTACTTCGCGACCGACGTCCACGGCTCGGAGCGCTGCTTTCGCAAATTCCTCGCCGCCGCCAAGATCTATGAGGCCGACGCGCTCGTGCTCGGCGGTGACATCGCCGGCAAGGGCCTCGTCCCGGTGACGGCGGAGGACGGCACGCTGAGCGCGACCGTCCGCGGCGAGCCCGTGACGCTCCCGGCTTCCGAGCAGGAGCGCCTGTACGCCGAGATCAACCAGCTCGGCTTCTATCCGGTTCAGATGGAGCCGGACGAGATCGCCGCGCTCGAAGAGGACCCGGTCGCCGTAGAGCGCCTCTTCCGCGAGGAGATCGTCGCCCAGATCGAGCGCTGGTGTGACCTCGCCTCCGAGCGCCTGGACCCGAGGGTACGGTGCGTCATCACCCCCGGGAACGACGATCCGATCGAGATCGACGCGGTCCTCCAAGAGGCCGAGCGAATCGAGTGTCCCGAGGCCGAGCTCTGCGAACTCGGGCCGGTGGTGCTCGCGAGCCTCGGCGACGTCACCCCGACGCCGTGGAACACCGAGCGCGAGTACTCCGAAGAAGAACTCGGAAACCGGATCGCCGCGATGATGGATCAGATCCCGGCCGGACAACCGAGCGTGATCAACTTCCATTGCCCCCCGTACGGCTCAGGCCTCGACACGGCGCCCGAGCTCGACGAGACGCTCAAGCCGGTGGTCCGTGGCGGACGCCCGAGCTTCGTGTCGGTCGGCAGCCATGCCGTCCGAGACGCGATCAGGCGCTACGAGCCCGTGGTCGGGCTGCACGGCCACATCCACGAGTCGCGCGGCGCTCAGAAGATCGGCAAGACCCTGTGCCTGAACCCCGGTAGCGACTACACCGCCGACTTGCTCCGCGGGGCGGTGGTGGACATCGCGCAGGACGGAAGCTACCTTGACTTCCTCCTGACCGCCGGATGAATGAGCACCACCTCGCCTGACGCCAACGTCGCCCTTGCCGACCCGATTGCGGAAGCTCGGCGCGTGGTCGCCGGCGCCGGTGAGAAGGGTGTGGTCCTGCGTCTGCTGGGCGGCGTCGCCGTTTGCCTCCAGGCACCCGAGAGCAAACCGCTTCTCTCCCGCGAGATCAAAGACATCGACGTGGTCACCCCGCGCGGGAACAAGAAGGCGGTGGCCGAGGCGTTCCAGTCGCTCGGCTACGTCGACGACGAGGTGTTTAACGCATTTCATGGCGCGCACCGCCAGATCTACGTCGACATAGCCAACGAGCGCAAGGTGGACGTGTTCGTCGGCGCGTTCTCGATGTGTCACGAGATCCCGATCGCCGAACGCCTCGACCGCGAGCCGCTCACCATCCCCCTCGCCGAACTGCTCCTGACCAAGCTCCAGATCGTCGAGCTCAACGAGCGCGATGAGCGTGACATCTACAACCTGTGCTTCCACCACGACCTGAGCGCCGGCGGGGCGCCTGGGATCGAGGCGAGCCTGATGGCGGATCTGTGTGCCCGCGACTGGGGGCTGTGGCGAACCTGCAAGGGCACGATCGAGCGCTGCCGGGCCGATCTCGCCGGCTACGAGCTCGGCGAGCGCGAGCGCGCGCTCATCGACCAGCGACTGGCGGGGCTGTGGGAGGCGATCGAGGCGGCCCCGAAGACGTCCAAGTGGCGTTGGCGAGCACGCGTCGGCGACCGCGTGCGCTGGTACGAAGAGCCCGAGGAAGAAGCCCCCGCCGAGTAGCGGGCCGCGAGGCCGAAGGCCTCGTCGGTGCGGCCCGCCAAATCAGTCATCCGCGAGGCCGAAGGCCTCGTCGGTGCGGCCCGCCAAATCAGTCATCCGCGAGGCCGAAGGCCTCGTCGGTGCGGCCCGCCGAATCGGTCATCTTCGGGTTTTCCCCACCCCCGGTCGGGGTGGCTCCTGCATGCCTCCTCGCCAGCCCGTCGGCTGGGCAACGCGGCGCCGCCTTGAGAGCTTGCCAGTCAGTTCTCAAGCCAACTCGACGGAGGTGCAGGTCATGGGAAGGAAAGGCATTGCGGTCCGCGCCGGACGGTGGAGCGCGCAGCACCGCAAGCGGGCGATTCTGTTGTGGTTCGCGTTCGTGATCGCCTCGCTCGCGGTGGGAAGCGCGATCGGCACCAAGCAGCTCGGCAACAACCAGGGCGGCACCGGCAGCTCAGGTCGGGCCGACGCCGCGGTGGCCAAGTTGTTTCCGCAGCCTGATCAGGAGGACGTGATCGTCCAGCCGCGCGGCCGGGGCGAGACAGCCCACAGCCCGGCCGTCAAATCCGCCGTCGCCAACGTCGTGAGCAGACTGAACAGGCTCTCGGTCGTCAACGGCGTCCAGTCGCCGTACGCCCCCGGCGACGGCGGCCAGATCTCCCACGACGGGCGTTCGGCTCTCGTCCAGTTCAACCTGCCCGGAGACTCGGACCAGGTGAACGACCACGTGGAGCAGGCCCTCGCGCAGGTCGCCGCCGCCCAGCGGGCTCACCCGCAGCTGACCATTCAGGAGTTCGGTGGCGCCAGCGCAAACAAGGCGCTGAACGGGGTGCTCTCCAACGACCTACACCGGGCCGAGCGACTGTCGCTCCCCATCACGCTGTTGATCCTCGTCGTCGTATTCGGCGCGCTGGTGGCCGCGGCGGTCCCAGTCCTACTGGCGCTTTCGGCTGTCGCGGCGACCCTCGGCCTGATCGCCCTGCCCAGTCAACTCGTCGCCTTCGATGGTTCGGCCTCGTCGGTGATCGTGCTGATCGGGATGGCCGTCGGGATCGACTACGCGCTGTTCTACATCCGCCGCGAGCGCGAGGAGCGCGCCGCTGGCCACTCCAGCGAGGAGGCGCTCGAGCGGGCGGCGGCAACCTCGGGACGCGCGGTGCTCGTCTCCGGGATGACCGTGATGATCGCGATGGCGGGATTGTTCCTGACCGGCAACGCGACGTTCACCTCGTTCGCGGTCGGGACGATGATCGTGGTCGCGGTGGCGATGCTCGGCTCGGTCACCTTCCTGCCGGCGATGTTGGCCGCGCTCGGAGACCGGGTCAACAAGGGCCGCATCCCGTGGTTGGGCCGCCGTACCGGCCGGCAGCGGACGACCGTGTCGGCCAGGCTGCTCCGCCCCGTGCTGGCACATCCCTGGCCCGCAGCGCTGACCGCGTTCGCCCTGCTGGCCGCGCTGGCCGTGCCCGCGCTCGGGCTGCACACCGCGGAGCCCGGCGTCAGGGACGTGCCGGCGAACCTCCCGGTGATGAAGACCTACGCGCGGATCCAGGCCGCCTTCCCAGGCAGCCCAGCGCCGGCCGACGTCGTCGTCCAGGCTCGCAACGTGGATGCCCCGGCGGTACGCTCGGCCGTGGCTCACCTCGAGCGCGACGCGCTGCGAAGTGGCGAGATGGGCGGGCCGCTCTCGGTCACCGTCAACCGGGCGCGGACGCTCGGGATCGTCCAGCTCTCGCTCGACGGGGACGGAACCGACGCGACGTCATACCGCGCCCTGAACACCCTGCGTGACCGGCTGATCCCGGAGACGCTGGGCCAGGTGCCGGGCGTCACCGCGAACGTCACCGGAACGACGGCGGGGTCGCAGGACTTCAGCAGCCTGCTGTCGCGGCGGGCGCCGCTCGTGTTCGCGTTCGTGCTCGGGCTGGCGTTCCTCCTGCTGCTGGTCACCTTCCGCTCACTGGTCATTCCGATCACCGCGATCGGGCTGAACCTTCTGTCGGTGGCCGCCGCCTACGGCGCCCTGGCGCTGGTCTTCCAGCACCACTGGGCGCAGAAGCTGCTCGGCTTCACGTCGATCGGCGGGGTGACCAGCTGGCTGCCGCTGTTCATGTTCGTGATCCTGTTCGGACTGTCGATGGACTACCACGTGTTCATCCTCAGCCGCATCAAGGAGGCGCACGACCGCGGCATGTCGACCAAGGACGCGGTGGCGCACGGCATCGGCTCAACCGCCGGCGTCGTGACGAGCGCCGCCGTGGTGATGGTCGCCGTGTTCTCGATCTTCGGCAGCCTGAGCATGCTCGAGCTCAAGGAGTTCGGGGTCGGACTCGCCGTGGCCGTGCTGATCGACGCCACGATCGTCCGCGGCGTGCTCCTGCCGGCGACGATGACGATCCTCGGCGAGCGGAACTGGTACCTGCCGGCGTTCCTGCACCGGCGGGTGCCCCGGGTCAGCGCCCTGGCCGAGCCGGTGGCCCGCGCCTGACCTCCTCGAGCGACACCCAGCGGCCCTCGGCCGCGGCGCGCTCAATCGCCTCGCAGCCGGCCTGGACCTCCAGGCCGGCTGCGAAGTCAGGCGCCCAGGTCCCGTCCGGCCACCCCTCGAGCAGGTCGGCCGCCTGGTTGACGAAGCTCGCGCCGTAGCCGATTCCCTGTCCGATCGGCCACCACCCCCGCGTCTCGGGGTGGACGGGATGCTCGGCCCGGATCCGCCTCATGCCGTACAGCTCGGGCGGGTCATCGCCGTCGCCGTACCAGAGCTCGTTCAGACGGGCATAGTCAAAGCGAAGCGTCCCTCGCTCGCCGTTGACCTCGACCGTGAAGTCACATGGCCGGCGCACGCACGTCTTGGCCACCTCGAACACGCCCAGGGCGCCCGAGGTGAAGCGCAGGAGCGCCGAGGACGCCTCGTCGACGTCGACCGCCCGGGGCGCGGCGATGCCGGTGCTTGAATCCGAGCCCACCCGCCCGCGACGGGTCTCCGTGAACGTCCGGGATTGCGCGCTGACCGCGTCGATCTCGCCCACCAGCCACCCCGCCAGGTCGATCAGGTGCGTCCCGAGATCGGCGATCGTGCTCGCGCCGACGCGTCGCTCGAAGCGCCAGTCGAACGGAATCTCGGGGTCGACGAACTCGTCCGACAGCCAGCTCCCTCGCCACAGCCTTACCTCGCCGACACGACCTGCGTCGATCAGCTGCTTCATCAAGGCGAGCGCCGGCAGCCGCCGGTAGTTGAAGCCGATCGCGTTCTTGACCATGGTTCGGCGCACGGCCGCCGCGACCCGGCAGGCCTCGTCCCAGTCGGCCGTCAGCGGCTTCTCGCACACGATCGCCTTGCCCAGCTCGGCCGCCGCCTCGATCACCTCCGCGTGCGCGCCGGGCGGCGTGCACACCTCGACGATCTCGACGTCGGGTGACTCGACCAGCTCGCGCCAGTCGGTGGTGAACCGTTCGACGTCGAGCTCGCGCGCCGCCCGCTCGACCGCCGTTCGGTTGCGCCCGCTGATCGCCCGCAGGCGCGGACGGCACGGCAGGTCGCGAATCACCGGCGCCGCCGTGTATGCGTAGGCGTGGGCCCGGCCCATCGTCCCGTAACCGACGATGCCGATCCCGACCTCGGGCAGGCTCACGCCGGAACTCTCGCCCGGCTTTCCCGGAGAGCGTCGCGCGCCAACTCGGCGCTTCTGAGCGCGGCCACCGCATCGGTCACCCCGGCGCCGGCCGGCTCGGCCCCTCTGACCGCGGCGGCGAACGCCTCGGCCTGGGCGGCCAGCGCGGCGTGGAACACCTCGTCGCCTGACTCTCCCCAGACGAACGGAACGCGCTCGTAACCCTTCGTTCCGAACACCTCGACCCAGCAACAGTCGCCCTCGGGGAACGTCCGCCCAAGCGAGACGACCAGCACCGCGCCCCCGGTGAGCCGGCCCGCGATCGCCGCCACGTCGGGATCGGTGTCCGCCTGATCCCCGGACCCGCCCGGCACCGCGGTCACCGACGCCAGCTCCTGTCCCGTCAGCCACCGCGCCTGGTCGAACTCGTGCACCCCCATGTCCACCGCGATCCCGCCGCTGTGGGCGCGGAACTCGGCCGACGGCGGCTCGGCGTCCCATTGAAGGCACGTGATCTGCGAGATCTCCCCGAGCTCTCCGGCCGCGATCCGCTCGCGCAGCGCGCGCAGCGCCGGTACGAACCGCCGCCAATAGCCGACCTGGAAGACGATCCCTGCGCGCTCGACCGCATGCGTCGCCGCGATCGCATCGGCCGCGGCCAGCCCGACCGGCTTCTCGCACAGGATGGGTATTCCCGCGAGGGCGAACGCCTCAACGAGCTCGACGTGGCGATCGGTCGGCGCGGCGATCAGCACGCTGTCGAAGGCCCCGTCCTCGAGCAGCTCGGCCAGCGTCGCGAATGTGCGCAGCCCCCGTTCGGCCAGCTCCCGACGGATCTGCTGGACCGGTTCGAGAACCGCCACAACCTCGACCTGGTCCGAGCGCGCCAGGGCGTCGAGATGGACGCGGCCCATCCGGCCGGCGCCGACCACGGCGATCCGAAACGGCCCGGCGCTCACAGTCCGCGGGCGCGCAGGTACTCGCGGTTGCGCCGCTGCTCTTCCGCGGGCCGGTGTGGGTTGTCCGGATCCGGCAGCACGTCCTGTTCGACCACGAGCCAGCCGCTGTAGCCGATGTCGGCCAGCGCGTCGAGCACCCCGGGTATGTCGATGTCGCCTTCGCCCAGCGGCCGGAACGCCCGGCGGGCCCAGATCTCGCGCACGGGGGCCGCCTCGGCGACGATCTGCTCGAGCGTCTCCAGACGCGCGTCCTTGAGGTGAACCTGGTTGATCCGATCGCTCCAGGTTCGGATTGCGGTCACCGGGTCGCCCCGCCCCAGCAGCAGGTGCCCGGTGTCCAGGCACAGCCCGACGTCTGAGACCTCGAGCAGCCGTTCGATCTCCCACTGCGCCTCGACATAGGTGGCGGTGTGGTGGTGGAAGGTCGGCTCGTAGCCGCGCACGCGGGAGCGCCCCACCGCCAGTGCCAACCCGTCGGCGAACCGCGCCCATCCCGCGTCGTCGAGGCCGACGCTCCGGTCCCGGGCGGCGCGGCCGGGGAGCGCGGCCCGCTCCGGCGAACCCGCGTCGGCGAGCGTCGGCCGCGGCGGACGATGTTCGCTGCCGGCGCCGTCGAACAGGTCGAGCAGCGCGTCGAGCTCCGCGAGCGCCGACTCGAGCTCGGCCGGCTGGCTGAAGGGAAGCTCGAGGTAGCCCCCGGCGAGGGCGAGCCCGCGCTCGGATAGCCGACCGGCCAGCAGATCACCGGTGCCGAGGTATCCGGCCGGGCCGAGATCGATGCCCTCGTACCCGGCCGAGGCGACGGCATCGAGTAGGGCGACGGGATCGGGGACGTTAGGGTCGATGCCGACGGTGATTTCGAACGCGCCGTAGCTGACCGGCGCGTTGGCGAGCCACAGCTCGCCTCGGGCACCGTTCTGCGCGGACGTTTGCGTGGTCGTCGGTTTGGTCTGCATCAGGCCACCTCGGCCACCGCGGCGCTGTGGCTGCGTGCGAGTGTCTCGGCAAGGCGCATGTCGCGGAGCCCATCCGCGCCGGAGGTCCGCGGCTCGCGGCCGGTGCGGATGCACTCGGAGAACTCGACCAGCTCGCGCTTGAACGCCTCGTCGTACGAGGTCACCTCCTCGCGCTCCCAGCTCTGTGCGCTGCCCGGCGTGCCGCCCTCGATCACGAGCCGCGTCGGCATGCTGCGCAGGAAGGGCGAGGGAAGCTCGAGCGTTAGCCGCTGGGCGGGGGAGTAGAAGCAGAGCTCCTGCTGGTAGCGCGCGATCCCGGGCAGATCGACCCAGGACAGGCGGCAGTCGGCCTGGCCGAAGCGCATGTCGATGCCGACGCTCCGCGGCGAGAGGTGGACGAAGCGGATCTCATCGGGCTCGCCGAGCAGGCCCTGGAGCATGTTGAGCTCGTGCACCAGGTTGTCGAGCAAGATCCACCGATAGCACCAGCGCGTCTGCTCGTCGGCGTCGCCGAGCGCGGCCTCGAGCACGTCGCGCTCATGCTCGCCGAGTGCCAGGTCGGGCGCCGGTGCCTGCCCGTCGATGCCGATCAGCGGATAGTGGGCGACGTAGGGTGCCCACGGCGACTCGAGCGTCGTCACCCTGATCAGCCGCAAATCCTCGAGCTCCGGCAGCAGCTCGCTCAACCGCTCGTACGCCGGGTCGTAGCGCTTCATCGTGCCAACCATCAGGCAGACGCCGGCGTTCTGCGCGGCCTGCATCATCCGCTCGGCATCCGCGCTCGAGAGCGCCATCGGCTTCTCCACGAGCACGTGGAGTCCCGCGCGCGCGGCCTCGATCGCGATCGGCGCGTGGTCGCCCGAGGTGGCGACCACGACCGCATCGAGCGGCATGGCGAGCAGCTCCTCAATACGCGTCGTGACGGCGGGCACGCCGTAGCGTTCGGCGCACGCGGCAACGACGGCCGGACGGATGTCACACAGCGCGGCCAGCTCGAAACGGTCAGACAGCTCGGCCAGGTATGGGATGTGCATGACCTGCGCGATCAACCCGCACCCGATCACTCCCACCCGCGTCCGATCCGCCACGACTCTCTCCTCGATTTGCGCCCCGCTGCTTCCGGCTCGGCGCCGGCTGCCGAGCCGCCGGTTCCTTATCTGGAACGTTCCACACGAATCATACGGGCGGCCGGTAGCGGGATCAAGTCGGCGGACTGAACGACGCTGGTCCCGCGCGTCCGACCACGCCAGTCCGGCTCGCCGTACCGACCTGCAAAACCTGGTGCGCGAACACCAGCCTGCCACCGCCGACCGCGGGTCGCTCGAAGCCGGCATCAGCCCCTCGTCAGTCCTGCGTCACCATCCTCAAGGCCGGCTACGTGATCGGGCTGGCCGCGGCCGCGCGGGCGATGAGCGGCCAGCTGCGGATCGGCGCGGACAGCACCGCATAGTTGGCGCGGACAGCACCGCATAGTTGGCGCGGACAGCACCGCATAGCATCCTCAAACATGCCCCCGCGTCTCGTCGCCTCCGACCTCGACGGGACGCTGCTCCGCCCCGACGGGACCGTCGATGACCGCACGCGCCGGGCGATCGCGACCGCCGAAGCCGCCGGCGCCACCGTGGTGTTCTGCACCGCGCGCCCGCACCGCTGGCTGAAACCGCTGGCCGAAGATTTGTTCCCCACCCACCCCCATCGGGGCATCGCCGTGTGCGCGAACGGCGCCGTGCTGTGGGACGTGCACACGGAGTCGGTGATCGAGGCCTCGCCGCTCGAGCCTGCGGTCGCCCGCCAGCTGGTCGCGCTACTCGAGGGCGAGGTGCCCGGTGGGGCGTGGGCGGTCGAGCGGACGGGCGGGTTCGGCCATGAGCCCGAATACGTCCCCCGCTGGCCCGTCCCCGCGGACACGCTGATCGACGCGGTCGAGGAGCTGATCAACGAGCCGGCGGTCAAGCTGATGCTCCGCCACGAATACCTGTCAGCCGACGTATTGCTCGAGCGGGCCAAGGCTATCGGGGGTCACCTGGCCGAGTTCAGCCACTCGAGCACGAACGACACGCTGATCGAAATCAGCGCCATGGGCGTGAGCAAGGCATCGGGGCTGGCCCGGCTTTGCCGGCTCCTGCACATCGACCGCGAGGACGTGATCGCCTTCGGCGACATGCCCAACGACCTGCCGATGGTCGCCTGGGCGGGGTATGCGGTGGCGGTCGCCAACGCCCACCCACAGGTGATTGCCGCCGCCGACGAGGTCACCGCGGCCAACGACGAGTCCGGCGTCGCGCGGGTCCTCGAGCGCCTGTTCGAATAGAAGGCGGGAGTTGGACCGCAGGGTGTTCAGCCGAGCGTCCGGTTGACAAGCGGCTCGTAGGGCCGGCACGGCTCCCCGCGCAATCCCGGACACGGCGGCAGGCCGGTGGGCACGGCAACCCCCGGCACTACCGGCAGCACGAGCCGCGAGGGCATCGACGGCGAATAGGCCACCCGCACCGTCGCCCGCCGACCGACACCGGGCACGAGATCGCCGAATGCCCATGTCGGCTGGTCGCCGCCCGGGGCAGAGACGGTGATGCGAATCCGCGAGCCCGCTCGGTACACGTGTCCCTCGTAGTAGAGCGGGATCGCCACCTCCGTGAATCGGCCCCGGGGGAGCGGCCGCGCGTCGGCGCGGCGCAGGCTCAGCACCGGATTGAGCAGCGTGCTCGCGGCGCGATCGAGCTTGCGCTCGCTGGCCCGCAGCCACCCGGTCTGGACGAACGTCTCCAAGCCATCGGGACGGACCTCGCTCACGGTCACCTGGAGGTCGACATCGCGGGTGGACGCCTCGATCCAGGCGTACATCGCGCCCGCGCCGACCACGACCACGTTCGACGTCAGCGGCGCCGTCAGGTAGGAGAGCGCGGTTCCGGGCGGATTTTGCGTCCAGCGGTACCGCGGCGTCGCGCCCCACAGGCCACCGGCGCCGGTGTTCCCGGTGAAGTCGGTGGCGGGACGGGCCCGCGGATCCCAGGTGAAGGCGTCCACCTCGCGCCCGCCAAACGCCGAGGCGGACAGCGTCCCGTCAGACCCGAGGTACCAGGACACGGCACTCGTGCCCGGCACGGGGAAGCTCGCGAATGACTGCTCGAAGCCCGCCTGCGGCAGGCCCGGCGTCGTGCCGCCTGCCCCGTTGTCGAACAGCACTCGGACCGACGGCAGCGCCTCGAACGCGGCAAGCGCGGCCGCGTAGGACGGTTCATCCTCGATCGGGTCATCGGCCGGAAGCGTCACACCGGAGACGCCCATTGCCTCCTGGTAGACCTCGGGCGCCAGCACCCGAACCGTCGATGACAACGAAGGCAATCGGTGGGCGACGAACAGCGACAGGAAGTCGAACCACCGCTCCGCGGTTGCCGGGTCGAGCGAGTCGATGTGCGCGCCATTGGTGAACGTGAACCACTTCCAGCGCGTGCCGGTGAAGCGCGAGGCGAGATCCGGGCAGTGACCGCCCGTCTGCTCGTCGGTCCACTGGCAGGCCAGGTAGACCGGGACGTGGATCTTGTGCACGAACGTGTCCGGGTTGAGCGGGTTCGCGACCGAGGGCACGTAGTAGCGGTTGGCGTATGTCTCGGCGACCTCGTTCACCGCCTCGGGATGGAGCGCCTGGTTGGCCGCGCACACCCGATCGCCCTCGCGGATCCGCTGCACAGCCCACTGCTCGCCGTGACCCGGCGAGGCCGGCTCGGCGTCGAAGTCACGCGCCTGCGCATACGGGAGCCCGAAGCCGGTGTTGAGGATTCCGCCGGGGTAGAGCGTCGTGGCCGTGTCGTCGATCACCGACAGCGGCGCAATCGCCGCCAAGTGGGGCGGGTCGGTGGCGGCCACGAACAGCTGGCTGATCCCGCCGTAGGAAATCCCGATCATCCCGACCCTGTGTCCAAGCACCCACGGCTGCCGCGCGACCGTCTCGATCACGTCGTAGCCGTCGAGGCTTTGGAGCGGCTCGAAGAAGTTGAACGCCCCACCCGAGCAGCCCGTCCCACGCATGTTCACGTCGACCACCGCGAATCCGAGCAGCGTGGCGATCGGGCTGATGCCGCTCTGCGCCCCGGCCGGATCGGCATAGCCGTACCCCGAGTACTCGACAAGCGTCGGGTATGGGCCCGGTCCTGCGGGCAGGCGAACGTCGATCGCCAGCTTGGTCCCGTCCCGCGTGGTCAGGTAGCCGTACCCAGATCTCGGGATCCGCTGGTCGTAGATCCTGGTGCTCGGTGGCGCCGATCGGTCCGGTAAAACCGTCACCGTGGGCGTCGGTGGCGCGCCGCCATTTGTGGGCCGGACGCTGTAGCCCGGGCCGGGCGCGACGCCGCGGAAGATCGCGCCCCCGAGTGGTCCGGCCACAGCCGTCTTGACAGTGCGTCCCGTTCGGTCGAGGAGCGTCAACCGTTCGCCGGCCTGGGCTCCGAGCACGTACACCTGCTGGACGCTGCCGTGCGCGCTGATCCCGGCCCCCGCGGCCCCCGCCGCCGCAGCTCCAGACGGCGCGACGACAGCCAGGAGCACCACCGCGACCAGCCCCCCCAAGAGCTGTTTCGCCCCTCTCACCATGACGAGATCGCGGACCCTACAGCACCCCTTGCATGACGCGCTAGCCTCGTCCCCACTATCCAGGCAAGGAGCGGGATCTCGGTGGGTTTGGGGCGACCCGACGAAAAGGATTTCACCCAGTCACTGCGACTGCTCGTCGTAGGTCAGGACGCGCACCATGCCGGCACGCTCCAGCGGCTCGTCCGCCAGGCGATCGGACCGCATGCGGACGTGCTCGTCGGCGACACGGTCGCGCACGCGCACGGCACGCTCCGCGACCAGACGATCGACTGCGTCGTGCTCGGCGTCGCCGGCTCCGAGCCGGCCAGACTCGAGGCGCTCGAAGCTGTCCTGGCCAGCGTCCAGGACGTGCCTGTGATCTACGTCGTCGAGCCGAGCGCCGATCTCGACGCGCTGAGCCGGGCGATCCACTCCGCGATCGCCCGCACGCGAACCGAGGTCGGTCGCCTGCGCCAGGCGCTCAACGATCCGCTCACCGGCCTCCCGAACCGGACCCTGCTCCTCGATCGCCTGTACGTGGCCATCGGCCGCGCGCGCCGGCGACCCACGTCGGTGGCGCTGCTGTTTCTCGACCTCGACGGCTTCAAGCGAATCAACGACAGCTTCGGCCATGAGGCGGGCGACACGGTCCTGGTCGAGATCGCCGAGCGCATGCGGCGGGTGCTCCGGCCGGGCGACACGGTCGCCCGTTACGGCGGCGACGAGTTCGTGATCCTGTGCGAGGACCTGCGCGGACAGCGCGAGGCGGTTCGCGTCGCCAAGCGCACACGGGCGGCTATCGCCGAGCCGCTGACCGTGCGCGGCCACGTGGTCACGATCGAGGCGAGCATCGGCATCTCCCGCACGCGGCGAGAGCAGGTCTCCGCCGAGGAGCTCATTCGGGAAGCCGACGCCGCGATGTACCGGGCGAAGCGACGCGGCGGCGGTATCGATCTGCACGACCCGGGAAGCGGCACCGACGCGATCACCGGGCTCGAGGTCGAGCAGCGCCTGCGCGAGGCCGTGCTGCGGGCGGGGCTGCTCCTCCACTACCAACCCGTGATCGAGCTCACCGGCGGGAGGCTGCACTCGCTCGAGGCGCTGATCCGTTGGGACCATCCGGAGCGGGGGCTGCTGGCACCCGCGGATTTCCTGCCCCTCGCGGAGGAGTCCGGTCTCGCGGCGGACGTCGACCGGTGGGCGATCACAGAAGCCTGTCGGCAACTCGGTCGGTGGCAAACCGACGGCCTCCTCGGTAATGACACGCGAGTGTCAGTAAATCTGTCTGCCGCCTCCCTGCGCATGCCCGGGCTCGCCGGCGCGGTCGCCAGTGCCCTCGGAGCGACCGGAATCTCGCCGGCCGGCCTCTACCTCGAGGTGACCGAGGCGATCTTCGATCGCAATCCCGCCGGCGCTGCCACCGCCCTCGAGGAGCTCGCGGCCGCAGGCGTGAGCCTTTACCTGGACGGCTTCGGCATCGATCGCTCGGACCTCGTGGTCCTGTCGAACCATCCGTTCGCCGGCGTGAAGCTCATGGCGTCGACACCCGTCCGCACGCTCAAAGCATCGCTCGCCGCGGCGCGGACGCTGAACCAATACACGGTGGCCAAGGCGATCGAGACTCCGGCCCAACTCGAGCACATCGAAGGCTGCGACGCTGCTCAGGGCTTCGCGATCGCGCGCCCCGTGAACGCGGACGCGACGACGCGCTTCCTCGCGTCCAGGGCCGAGTAGGTTTTCGCCCATGACCGACACCACTTCGCTCCGCGCCGGGGCCGAGTCCGGCAGCGCAGACCCGGCCGATCTCGGTGTGCTCGATGCCGCGCGTCAACTTGCAACCGGGCGGCTATCAGCGACCGAGCTAACCGAGGCCTGCCTGCGGCGCATCGAGGCACGCAACGGCGGCCCGCCGACGTTTGAGGGCGCGCCCGACCGAATCAACGCCTGGGCCCGCCTCTACCCGGACATGGCGCGCGAGCACGCGGCGCAGGCCGACGCGCGCCGCGCCCGTGAGGGCGACAGCACGCCGCTCCTGTGCGGTATCCCGATCGGTCTCAAGGATCTCTATGCGGTCGCCGGCGTGCCGCTGACCGGCTCGAGTCGCGTCCTGGAAGAAAACGTCCCCGCCCAGGACTGCACCGCATACAAACGTCTGCGGGCCGAGAACATGGTGCTGCTCGGCCACACCCACACGCACGAGTTTGCGGCCGGCGGCACCACCGATCAGTCGGGCAATCCGTGGGCGCTCGATCGGATCGTCGGAGGCTCGAGCGGTGGCAGCGCGGCCGCGCTAGCCGCCCGGATGACGCCCGCCGCGCTCGGCAGCGATACCTGCGGGTCGCTGCGGATCCCGTCGACGTGCTGTGGGACGTCGGCAATCAAGCCCACCCATGGCCGGATCCCCCTCAGCGGCGTCCTCCCGCTCGCCCCCACGCTCGATCACGCCGGTCCGATGGCGCGGACCGTCGCCGACTGCGCCGCGGTCCTGACCGCGATGGCCGCCGGCGGCCCGGCGGCCTCGCCGCTGGCGCCGCCACCGCTCGCGCTCACCCGGCTGCCCCTCGAGCCGCGTTCCAAGCCGCGTCCGCTCGATGGGGTCACCGTCGCGCTCACCGACCGCGTAAAGAAAATCCCCATGGAAGACGAGGTCGTCCGTGGTTACGAGGAGGCGGTGCGCGTGTGCGGGGGCCTCGGTGCCCGCATCGTCGAGCTGCCCGCGCCGTGGACGGCCGACCCCGACGACCTGAGCTGCGTGCTGCTGACCGAGGCCTGGACCTACCACCGCGCGCACGCCGACCGACACGAGCGCTACCGCGAGCAGGTCGCCGAGTTCGTCGAGGGCGCGCGCGAATTCACCGACGCACAGGCCTACCTCGCCGCCCAGGAGCGCCGCACGCTCGGGGCCGCCGTATGGGAGGACTGGTTCGCGGCGCAGGGCGTAGACGTGCTGCTCGAGCCGACGCTGCCGATCCTCCCGCTCGAGCGCGGCCAGGGCTACGAGCGGGGTCACCCGGCCGGCCCTGAGGATCCGCTGGTGGCGTTCACGGCGCTGTGGGACGTGACCGGCATGCCGGTGGCGTGCCTGCCGGTCAGCTGGTGCGTGGGCGTCTCGCTCGTGGCGCCGCGGGGGCACGAGGCGCCGCTGGTCCAGGCCGCGATCGACCTCCAGGAGCACGGCCTCGGGATTCCAGGAGATCCGCTCGCGTGAGCCTGGCCGTCAGCGGCGCGACGCTGGCCGGCGAGAAGGTCGGCCTGCGCGCCGAGGAAGGTCTGATCGTCGAGCTCGGCTCCGACGTCCACCCCCGTCCCGAGGACGACGTGCTCGACGCCGCCGGCGCGATCCTCGTGCCGCCGTTGATAAACGGCCACACGCACGCCGCTATGACGCTGTTCCGCGGCCACGGCGACGACCTGCCGCTGATGCGCTGGCTCCGGGAGAAGATCTGGCCGGTCGAGCGCCAGCTCGAGCCCGAGGACGTCTACTGGGGCACGCGACTGGCCTGCCTGGAGATGGCGCGCAGCGGCACGACCCGCTTCTGGGACATGTACTGGCACCCCCTGGCAGCCGCGCGCGCGGTGCGCGACGCGGGCATCCGCGCCACCGTCGCCGCGCCGCTGATCGACGTCGAGGGCGGCAGCCAGGCGCTGCGCGATGCCGCGCTGCTCAGCCTCGACGAGCTGGCCCAGTCCCAGGCCGCAGCGTCTGCCCGGATCGACGTCGGCCTCGCCCCTCACGCGATCTACACCGTGACCGAGGAGAGCCTGCGCTGGATCGCCGAGCTCACCGCCGAGCGCGGCCTGCCCGTCCAGATCCATCTGTCCGAGACCGAGCAGGAGGTGACCGACTGCCTCGCCGCCCACGGCATCCGTCCCGCGCACTACCTCGACCGCGTCGGGCTGCTCTCGCCACGGACCGTGCTCGCCCACGGCACCTGGCTCGACGATTCCGAGCTCGAGCTGATCGCCGCCCGGGGCGCGATCGTGGTCACCAATCCGGTGGCGAACCTCAAGCTCGCGGTGGGCCGCGTGTTCCCGTATCCGCGGGCGCGGGCGGCGGGCGCCCAGGTGGGGCTCGGGACCGACGGCCCCGGCTCCAACAACTCGCTCGACCTGTTCGCCGACATGAAGGTGCTCGCGCTGGTGCAGAAGCACGAGGCGCGGGATCCCGCGGTGATCAGCGCCGAGGAGACATGGGAGATCGCGACTGGCCGCCGGGCGCCGCTGCTCGGCGCCAGTCACGGCCTCGAGGTCGGCGAGCCCGCCGACTTCCTGCTTCTGCGCGGGGCGGCGCCTGAGCTCAGCTTTGGCGAGCTTCCCGCCGCGCTCGTCTACGCGGCGTCCGGCGCTGTCGTGCAGAGCACGGTGGTGGCCGGGCGGGTGATCGTGCGCGACGGCCTCCTGGAGGAATCCGAGGAGGTGCTGGCCCGCGCGCTCGAGCGCGCTCGGCGGCTTGGGCTGGCACCCGCGTAGTGGAACGTTGACGGGAGAGGCACTAGCCTGAGCGGCGCGTGCCCAGCAGCGTGTCGCAGACAGCCGCCGAGCGAATCGTTTCCGCCGCCGGCCCCGCCGGTGCGACACCGTGCGTGCTCCTGATGTTCGGCGAGCTGACCCTCAAGGGCCGCAAACGCTCGAGTTTCGCCGCCGTGCTCGAGCGCAACCTGCGCCGGGCGCTGCGCGCGGCCGACGGTGTCGAGCTCCAGCGGCGTGGATCCTCGCTCTTGGCGCTGACTCCGCCGGCTAGTCTGGCGCGGACGCTGCAGATCGCGACCGAGGTGCCCGGTCTGAGCGTCGTGCAGCCGGCGCTGCGCGTCGAGCCGGCGGTCGAGCCCGCCTGCCGCGCGGCCATCGAATTGCTCCGCGCTCAGCCGGCCGGCACGTTCGCGGTTCGCCCGCGCCGGCGCGAGAAGACCTTCCCGGTCCGCTCGATGGAGCTGTCCCGCCTGGTCGGCGCCGCGGTCCAGGACGCGCTCGGGCTCGGTGTCGACCTGAGCCATCCCGACATCGAGCTGCACGTCGACGCGTACGAGCGCGCTCTTTTCGTCGCGGTTGACCGCCTGCGCGGGGCGGGCGGGCTGCCCGTCGGGACGAGCGGGCGGGCGCTCGTCCTGCTGTCCGGCGGCATCGACTCCCCGGTGGCCGCCTACCGGATGATGAAGCGCGGCCTGCGCTGCGATTTCGTGCACTTCTCCGGGCAGCCGCTCACCGGCCCCGAATCCGCGTACAAGGCCTACGCCCTGGTGTCGCAGCTGAACCGCTACCAGGGGCGCTCACGGCTGTTCGTGGTGCCGTTCGGACTGGCGCAGCGGCTGCTCGCGACCTCGGGCGCGGGTCGCCTCCAGGTGCTGGCCCAGCGGCGCCTGATGGTGCGGGTGGGCGATGCCCTGGCCCGGCGCGAGGGCTGCGAGGCGCTCGTCACCGGCGACTCGCTGGGCCAGGTGGCGAGTCAGACGCTGCGCAACCTCGAGGTCGTGGAGGGGGCCTCGACGCTGCCCGTCCTCCGTCCGCTGCTCGACCGCGACAAGTCCGAGATCATCGCCGAGGCCGAGCGGCTGGGGACGTTCGAGACGTCGATCCTGCCCGACGAGGACTGCTGCACGCTGCTCGCCCCCCGCCGCGCGGTCACCTGGACCGAACCCGAGCCGCTGATCGAAATCGAGCGGCGGGTCGACGTCGAGAGCCTGGTCGAGCGGCTCGTCGATCAGGCGCTGGTCATGTGGCCGCGGGTGGAGCGCAGCCCCGAGCCCGCCTCCGCGGCGGCGTGAACCGCTAGGCCGCCAGCGCGCCCGGCGCCGGCGCGAGCCCGCACTCGAGCAGCTCGAGCGGATCCGCGCTCATCAGCCGGACCGGGTCGTCCACACCGGCAGCGCTGAGCGCGTCGAGGGCGAGGCCGAGCGCCGGCATCCTCGCGGCGCCGTGCGCGTCGGAGGCCACGACGGCACGCGGCGCGCGGCGCAGCAGCGCCACGGCGTTGGCGCGTACGCGCTCGCCGTACAGGCCGGCGACGGACCAGGCGTTGATCTGGAGCGCGCTGCCGGCGGCGAGCTCGTGCTCGACGGCGCGCCTGGCGGCTTCCGGACGGTTGAACGAGCGCTCGGGGTGGGCGACCACGACGGCGAAGCCGCGCTCGCGCAGCTCGTCGGCGACGACCGTGTAGTCGTCGTCGAGTCCCCGCAAGGGCGCCTCGAGCAGGACCCAGCGCCGGGCGTGCGGGCCGTGCGCGACCGCCTCGAGCTGCGCGTCGGACAGGCGCTCGGGCATGGCGAGGTCAAGCTCGCCGCCACAGCGCACCTTGATCGGGATCCGCTCGGCGGTCAGGCGGTCCTGCACCTCGCCCACGCGGGCGGCCAGCGTCCCTGGGTCGCTGACAAAGCTCGGATGGATGTGCGGCGTGGTCACGACCGTCCGGGTGCCCTCGGCCGCGGCGGCGGCGGCCAGCGCGACGCTCTCGTCCATGGACGACGGTCCGTCGTCGACCCCGGGGAGCAGGTGGAAGTGCAGCTCGGCGTAATTCATCTCTCTCGATGATGGGCGAGCTTCGGCGCAGGACTGTGACGATCCGGTTAAGGGGCCTCGCTTCGCTCGGCGTCCGTGGGGCCGTCCGACCCCGTCCGGACAGGATCGCGCGCCACCCGACCACAGCCGGACGAGGCCTCACCGGCCCCACGGACGCCGCGAAGCGGCCCATACCGACCGCCGAGCCCCGCGTCCCAGCGCGGATAAATCGCCACTCGCCATCCGCCCCCGGCGCGAATGGTCATTCGCCCGGCCCTGGCACGGGTTTCGCGCGACTCGCGCCGCGGAGATTCACGAGTGACGCGTTACCCCGGGGTCTTCGGTCGCCCCCGCGCCGGCGATGCCCAGCCGCTCGCGGATCTCCTTCCAGAGATCCCGGAACGCCACCGCGCCGCGACCGTGCGGCGCGAATTCCTCGAGGGGCGCGCGCGCCTGCCCCATCCGCTCGACGTCGGCGGACATCGGCACCACGGTCTGGAGCATCTCGTCCGGGCGCTCGGCGGCGAACTGCGCCATCACATCCCGGTGCATGCGCTTACGCGTGTCGGCCATCGAGAAGAAGGCCAGCCGGCGCGTCTCGCTGCCCACCACCTCGTCGATGCGGTCGAGCGTGCGCGCCGAGAGCGTGGCGGGCAGCAGCGGGATGATCAGCGCGTCGGCCGCCTCGAACACGCTCTCCGACCCGAGCGAGATGCTCGGTGGGCAGTCGAGGAAGACGTACTCGTAGTCGCCCGCGAGCGGTGCCAGGACGCGGGACAGTTGCCGCTCGGGGCGCTTGGCGTCGCCCAGGTGAAGATCCATGTGGCGGTAGGAGAAGTCCGCCGGCAGAAGGTCAAGCAGCTCGTAGTCGGTGCCCTTGATCCGCGCCGACGCGTCCGTCTTGCCCTGCACCAGGCGACGGCCGCCGCCCTTCACCTTCGGCTTGACGCGCAGCAGGTAGGTGCTCCCGCCCTGGGGATCGAGGTCCCACAGCAGCGTTGGTGCACCCTCGCGCGCGGCGAGGTAGGCGAGGTTCACCGCGGCCGAGGTCTTACCGACACCACCCTTGATGTTGTAGGAGGCGAGGACCACGGCGGCAGAGTGTCCCACGCGGGGCGCGTTTAGGATCGACGTCAGGCCATGGAGCAGACCTTCACGGCGAACGACCGAATCTACGAGGTCCCGAGCGAGCCGGTCCTCGCCGTGTGCGTGGACGGGTGGGACCCGGAGTACGTGGCCGATGCCCTCGGACGAGGTCTCATGCCGCGGGTCGCCGAACTCACGACTGCGGGCGCCTACATGGTCGGGCACGCGCAGGTCCCCACCTTCACCAACCCCAATAACGTCGCGATCGTCACCGGAGTGTGCGCCGCCCGCAACGGGATCGCCGGCAACCACTACCGCGATCGCGACGGCCACGAGGTCCAGGTCACCGACCCGAGCTTCCTGCGCGCAGGCACCATCCACGCGGCCGCGCAGGCCGCGGGCGTGCCGGCGCTGTGCGTGACCGCGAAGGACAAGCTGCGCCGGCTGCTGGCCGACGGCGACGTCCCGGCGTTCAGCGCCGAGCGGGCCCACGAGCAGTCGCTGCCCGACGGGACGCCGATCCTCGACCTCGCCGGCGCGCCCAATCCCGGCATCTACGACTGGCGGCTCTCGATCTACACGATCGACCTCGCGCTCGCCCTCGCCCGCCGCCTGGGCAGCCGGCTCGTGTACGCGTCGTTGACCGACTTCGTCCAGCACGCCGCCGCTCCCAGAGACCCAATGTCGGACGACTTCCACCGAGAGCTCGACGCGGCCATCGGGCGCGCCCTGGACGCGGGGTTCATCCTCGGCCTCGTCGCCGACCACGGCATGAACGCCAAGACGGCATCGGATGGCTGCCCCAACATCCGCTTCCTGGACGACGCGCTGGGCGCCGCCGGCGTGAGGAGTGCGCACACCGTCTGCCCGATCACCGATCCCTATGTGGTCCACCACGCCGCGCTCGGATCGTTGGCCTGGATCCACCTGGACGATCTCGACGAGCTTGACCGCGCTCGCGGCGTCCTAGCGTCACTCCCCGGCGTGGAGGGAGTCCTCGACCGGTGGGCGGCGGCCGAGAGCTTGGAGCTGCCCGCCGACCGGATCGGCGACCTCGTCGTGCTGGCCGACGCCCGCACCGTGCTGGGCAAGTCCGAGGCTGCGCACGACCTGAGTCAGCTGAACGGGAGGCTCCGCTCGCACGGCGGGCTGCACGAGCGCGCCGTCCCGATCATCGTCTCGCGGCCGCTGGAGCAGGACTGGCTGCGCGGGTGCGCGCTGCATAACCGCGACCTGCACGACGTGTTGCTCAATCGCCTGGCGTGAGCGGGTCGCTCACCGTCGCAGGCCACCGGGCGTTCGAGTCCGGCGGCGCCGCGCGATCCCGGCTCGCCGCCGGCGCACCTCAATGATCGCCGCCGAGGCGGCAACGGCGGCCACGGCGAGCAGCGCTAATGAGAGCAGGCGCGAGGGGCCGCCGCCGGGAGTCGATCCCGCCCGTACCGCGCCGATCGGGTGTCCCGCCGCCGCCGCGAGCTTCGGTATCGCCAGGACCGCGGCCTGCGCGAGGTCGTCGGTGCTGGGACCCGCCGGCGGGGCGAGCCTGACCACTGCCATCGCGCCGGCCAGGTCGAGACCCTGAGCGCCGTAGCCGCTGCGCATCACCACCAGGAGCGGTTGCGAGCTGTTGCCCGAGCTGATCTCCCGGTCGAGGAAGTTGGCGTACTCCTGCGGCTTGCCGAACAGGCTCGGAATCGCGCCGAGGTCGGCCGGGGAGGCGATCAGGGCCACCTTGATCGGAAAGTGAGCACGGCTCGCCGCGGCGGTTTCGGCGTTTAGCTCGGCCTGGAGCCGGTTCGAGACGGCCGGGGTGAACGGATAGAAGACGCTCTCGCCGAGCAGCACGTCGCTCGCGGGGTCGCCGTCGGCCAGCGCGACCGCTGGGAACAAGGTCGCGGCCAGGAGGATCGCGGCCACAATAGAAAGCGGTCGCATCTCGGCCCGAAGATACCCGGCGTTCACGCCCCCGGCGGGAACGCGTACGCGGCGTGCGGGGGCACGTATGGCCCGACCTCGAGGACGATCTCGGCGTGCCGACGCAGGGGGATGCTCGCCGGCAGGCCCCGCCACGGTCGTCCGTCGACGAACGCCCGAACCGATTCGCCGGGTCCCGTGGTGAACGAGGCGATCCGGTGCGGGGATAACGGCTGCCCCCAGGAGCGGAACAGGTCAGCCACCGTCAGCCGCGCGCCGGGGCGGATCAACACCAACCCGGTCGGGTCGAGCGTGACGAGCTCCCCATAACAGCCGGCGTCCGCGATCCGCCCGGCGGAAAAGCTGCGCGGCCCACGAACGCCGACGCCCGCCGGGATCAACACGACGCGATTGGCGCCGAACACCTCGACGTGCACCCCGGCGCGCGGGCCCAGACTGCGGGTGCAGTCGCCGAGCGGCTGTCCTCTGACCGGCGGCTCAAACCTGACCCCGCGCCCGATCGGACGCGCCTGCGCCAGGAGCGCGGCGGGCGGGGCGGCTGCGGTCGTTGTCGCGGTCGTTGCCGCGGTTGTGCGGAGGCCGCTCGATCCGCACCCGGCGACGGCACCTATTAGCAGCGACACGGCCGCGGTACGTCGAAGCGTCAACAGCGGCACCCCGGACTCAGGCGATGCTTTCGCTGACGCCGCCAAGCTCACGGTCGACGGCGTCGGCCGCCTGGGATCGACCGGCGCGCCGGTCCGACAGGTCGGCGAGGCGGAACACGAGCAGGAGCAGGGCGGCGCCGGCGCCCAGGTTCAGGACCGTCACCGCCCGCGCCAGGAACGCCGGCAGCGGGATCAGCACGTACCCGTACACGAGCGTGGTCACCAGCACGCCGCCCGCCCACACGGCAGCGACGCCGATCAGGAAGCAGATGAAGTAGCCGGGCTGGCGCAGCGTAGCCCGTGACGCGCCCCAGCCGACGAAGGCCAGGATCAGGGCCAGCTCGACGAGCTGGAGGATCGTGATCGTGGGCCGCCCGTGGAGCTCCACGCCGAGACCCGCGATCGTCACCCCGACCAGTGCGATGTTCGCAAGCGCGCGCGCTACGAGGGAGTCCAGGCGAGGCCTGCGCACGCGCCAGGCCGCCAGCACGCACGCGACCATGACGATGATCGGCCAGAACCACACGATCGACGGATTGCCGGCGTGCCACAGCCCCCCGTTGATCGATTCCAGCCGCCCATCGATCCGGAGCGGCAGGTTCCAGCGGCCCACATATGACGCCCCCGGCGCCAGCGCCACCGCGGCGAGGGCGTGCAGCCGGCCGTCATGCCACTCGTAGGAATGTCCGCCGCCGACGTGATGCCAGTGGGGCGGCGTGCTCGCGGTCAGGTTCGTCGGCGGCGTCTCCGGCACCGGTGTCTGATTGAGGTAGTACATCGACGAGTTCTCGTTCACCCACACGCCCGAGGGCGAGAACCGCAGATACGGGGCCCCGCGGTAGTCGATCACGACCACGGTCTGATTCGCCGGAACGCGCATCCACATGCGGAGGTCGCCGTCGACGACCTTGGCGTCGATCCCTGGTGGAACCTGGTGGATCTTGGCGAGGTACGCCGAGGCGACCGGAGCCACCGGTCCGTGCGCTTGGGCCGTCGCAGGGAACACCCCAAGCGCCAGCAGCAGGCCAACCATTCCGACTCGCCAGGGGCGGCGAGACCGAGGCGCCCACCTAGACTTTGCGGCTGATTCGATTCCCGCCGGACCGGCGGCGCGTGCGCCACCGCGTATCGCTTCCAGGCTCATCGCTTCCCGATGCACTGTACGGACATCCACAATCATCGCGCGCGATTGCGCAGCCTCTGCACCGTCCTGGCGTTGGCCGTTGGCTGCCTCTGGGTGGCGCTTCCCGCGGCCGCCCGCGCCGACGGCGACCCCGCCAGCGATGTGCTCGCCACCCAGGCGCTGTTCCTGCCCGCCGACGCCGGCGTCAGCTTCGCACACGAGAACCAGCTGAACGGGGCGCTGGCCAGCGCCGCCTCGAACGGCTTTCCGATGCGGGTGGCGATCATCGCCTCCGAGTCAGATCTTGGCTCGGTCACGGCGCTCTGGCGCCAGCCGCAGACGTACGCCCAGTTCCTCGGCGAGGAGCTCTCGCTCCTCTACCACGGCACCCTGCTGGTGGTGATGCCGGACGGTTTCGGGCTCTATGGCCCCGCGCAAGCTGTCGCGGCCGGCCACTCCGCCCTCGCCGGCCTCCACCCAGCGGCCGGGGGGGCCGTTCTCGGGACAGCGGCGTTGAGCGCTGTCCAGCGCGTGGCCGCAGCCGCCGGGCACCCGGTCACGGTCCCTGCCGCGGCCGCCACGGCCCCCGCCTCGGCCGCAGGGTCGGCCGGCGCGATACCGATCCTTGTCTTCGTGCTCGGGGTAGCGCTGATCGCGGCGGCGTGGACAGCCAGCCTGCGCGCCCGTCCACCTCGGCTGCCGGGCCGCGGTGCCGTCGGCTCCGGGTCGTCGAGCTGATCGCGATGATCCCGTGAGGATCGCGATTCTCGTCTTCGAGCAGGTCGACCTGCTGGATGTCGGAGGCCCCTACGAGGTGTTTCTGACCGCCTCTCGCCTTCAGGTGCGCGATGGCGCCGAGCCGTCGTTCGACGTGGTCACAGTCGGCCTCACGCGCGATCCGGTGACCGCCTACGGCGGCCTGCGGCTCACCCCGCACCACGCCATCGACGAAGCCGGCGCGGTCGACCTGCTCGTGCTTCCGGGCGCCATCAGCATCGACGACGTACTCGCAGACGAGGCCTTGATGACCGCGGTCGACGTGGCTGCGCAGCGAGCGCAGACCGTCGCCTCGGTGTGCACGGGCGCGTTCCTCCTCGGCCGGCTCGGACTGCTCGAAGGCCGACGCTGGACCACGCACTGGGAGGACGTCCCCGACCTGGCCGCCCGGATCACGGGAACCGGGGAGGCCTGGGTCCGCTGGGTCGACGAGGGGCGTGTCGTCACCGCGGGCGGGCTCAGCTCCGGGATCGCGATGGCGCTGCACCTGGTCGACCGCTTCGCCGGCCGCGAGCTAGCCGTGCTGACGGCGCGGCAGATCGAGTACGACTGGGATCCCGAGTCGCGTTGAGCCCGAGTCGCGCTTATCGGTCGCGCCGTCCGCGTGGGTCCGGCCGCGCGTCTACTCCCAGCGGAACAGGCGCGCGGCGGCCAGACTGAAAACGATCGCCCAGCCCGCCAGCACGAGCAGCGGCTCTACTCCCGGCGACTGCCCGAGAAACGACGCGTGCAGCGCGTTGAATCCGGCCCCGGTCGGCACCACCTTGGCGATGTCGTTGAGGGCTGATGAGTGGATTTCCTGGAGCGGGACGTACAGTCCCGAGAGGAACGCCAGCGGGTAGAACAAGATCGCCTGGATGGCACCCGCGATCTGTGGGGTGGGCGCCAGCGCGGCCGCGCACAGCCCGAGCCCAAGCGTCGCCGCGATGGTGAGGGCGAGCGATAGCAGGGTCACCAGCCAACCCCCGACGGTGGACGGGAGCCCCAGTCCGAAGGCGAGCGCTCCCAGGCCGACAAGGACGGTGATCGACAGGGTCGCCAGCATCACGTTGATGACCATCTGAGCCGCCAGCAGCCAGGACGGCGGTACCGGAGTCGTCGACATCCGGCGCAGCACGCCCTGCTGCCTGTAGGTCGCGAGCGTCTGGGGAAGGCTCCCGAGACCGACGGCGATGAGCACGAACACCATCAGCGTTGGGACATAGAGGGTGAAGAACGAGATGCCGCCGAATGCCGCGCTCGGGCGCGTCGTCGACGGGATGCTGCCGAAGACCACGAGCAGCAAGACCGGGATGCCGAGGGCGACGATCACCCCGACCGGGCGTCGCAGCGCGAGCTTGATCTCGGTCCGTACGAGCAGTCCGAACGCCTGTCGGCGTTGGCGGCTGAGTTCGATGGCCAGGCTACTCATCGCTTCGTCTCCATTTGGATCGGAATGGGCTGGGTTGGCTCATCGATGAGGGCGAGGAAGGCGTCCTCCAGGTTTGCCGTCTCGGGCCGAACGTCGCTGGCACGCAGGCCCGCGCGATCGAAGGCCAGGATGACCGCGGTCAGGAGATCCCCCGAGCCGATCACCACGAGGTCCTGACCGTGGTGCTCGACGCCGCTCACTTCGGGCAGGGCCCAGAGCAGTCCGTCGTCCAGTCCCTCCGGCGCGGTGAGCCGAATCCGCTTGCTGGTTTTTGACCGGACGCCGAGGGCGGCCGGATGATCGAGCGCGGTGACCATGCCGTGGTCGATCACTGCCACGCGGTCACAGAGCCGCTCCGCCTCCTCCATGTAGTGCGTGACCAACACGATCGTCACGCCTCGGTCGCGGACCCCCTCGATCAGCGACCATGTCTCGCGTCGCGCCTCCGGGTCGAGGCCGGTGGTGAGCTCGTCGAGCACCGCGATCTCGGGCTGCCCGATCAGCGCGAGCACGATCGACAGGCGCTGCTTCTGACCTCCCGACAGCTTCGCGAAGTAGTGATCCCGGGAGCGCTCGAGCCCCAACGTGGCCAGCAGCTCGCGCCCGTCGGCGGGCCGCTCGTAGAACGAGGCGTAGAGCTCCACCGCCTCGGCCACTCGTATGCGATCCTGCAGCGCGCTTTGCTGGAGCTGCACGCCGACGCGCTCGTGGAGCTCGTGCCGATCGTGGCGCGGGTCGAGGCCGAGCACGCTGATCGATCCCCGATCCGGGCGGCGCAGCCCCGTGATGCACTCGACCGTCGTGGTCTTGCCGGCACCGTTGCGGCCGAGGATCCCGAAGATCTCGCCTGGCTTCACGGTAAAACTGATGTCGTCCACCGCGACCGTCGACCCGTAGGCCTTGTGCAGATGGTCGACCGCGATCACCGGCTGGACCCCGTTGGCCGAGCCGAGCCCACTCTTGATTCCTTCTGCTTGTAGCGACATAATAGCTTCATGATATCACGAATCTGATTGTGCAATAATATAAATGTGATATCGCCATCGAACACCACCGCTGACGCCCAGAAGACGCCGGCATCCCCTCCGGGGGAGGCCCAGCAACAGCGGCCCGCTCCCGTTGCCCCCGGCGCGCCCATCGCACTTGCTGCGATCGCCGGTTACGCGCTCGCCACTGGACTGGAGTTCGTCGGCAAGGGGGCGGCGGCGTTCGGCGTCTTCCTATACATCATCGGCGGATTCGCCTACGGCGGCCTGTTGGTAGTTCAGCCCAACGAGGCGAAGGTGCTGATCCTGTTCGGGCGCTACATCGGGACGGTGTCCAAGCCCGGCTTCTGGTGCCGCAATCCGTTCGCCAAGCCCCGGACGGTCTCGCTCCGGGTGCGCAACTTCCAGAGCCAGCGCCTCAAAGTCAACGACGCGGCCGGCAGCCCGATCGAGATCGCTGCGGTCGTGGTCTGGTGCGTCGCGGACACCGCGAAGGCCATCTTCGACGTGGACGACTACGAGCAGTTCGTGACCGTACAGAGCGAGACCGCGCTGCGCGAGCTCGCCGGCCGCTACTCCTATGACGATTCCGCGTCGCCCGCCGAGGAGTCGCTCTCGTTCCGCGGCAACCCGGACGAGGTCAACCGGAGCCTCAAGATCGAGCTTCAGAGTCGCCTCGCCATTGCCGGGATCGAGGTCCTCGACGCGGGCCTTACCCATCTCGCCTACGCCCCCGAGATCGCGGCGCTCATGCTCCGGCGCCAGGCGGCCGAGGCCGTCATCGCGGCCCGCCGTACGCTGGTCCGGGGCGTGGCCGGACTCGTCCAGACGGCGGTCGGTGAACTGGCCGAGTCAGACCTCATCGAGCTCGATCCCGAGCGCAAGGCGGCGATGGTGTCCAGCCTGCTGGTCGTCCTCGCGGGCGACCGTACGCCGACGGCCGTCATCAACACCGGCTCGCTCTACACGTGAGGGTGTGATGGCGCAGCAGTCCAAGCGATTCCTGCTCCGACTCGACCCGCGGCTGTTCGACGCGTTGCGCCAGTGGGCCGAGGACGACCTGCGCAGCGTCAACGCCCAGATCGAATACCTGCTTGCCGACCGCGTGCGCCGCGCCGGCCGGCTTCGCACCTCACGGGCGAGGCGACCGAGCGCCGGCGACTCCTCCGATGGGTCGGGCGCCGGCCCCGACGGTGAGCCGGCGGCGTCCCTGCTCGGCTAGTGTCCTGAGGCGGCTAGATCTCGACCTCCGGAGCGGTCAGATCGCCCCCGGCGTCGCCGGTGTTGACCGTTCCCCGTGGCTCGATCAACAGGACGTGGGCTTCCTGATCCGCCTTCGGGCAGTGCTCGACTCCGCGCGGGACCACGAACATTTCGCCTGCCTGGAGCACGACATCGCGATCTCGAAGTTGGATCGTGAGCCTGCCGGCCAGCACAAGGAAGAAATCGTCGGTCTCGTCGTGCTTGTGCCAGACGAACTCACCCTGCACCTTGACCACCACGAGCTTGTAGTCGTTGAGGTAGCCGACAATCCCCGGCTGCCACAGGCCGTCAAGGAGCTCGAGCTTGTCGGCGAGATTGATCTTGTCGTTCATCCCGGGAACTATGACGGCGGCGATACTGCGAGCCGCAGCGCTCCTGTGACCTCGGCTGACCCACCGACCCGGATCTCGATGCACGCTCCGGTCGTCTTCGCCGTCGCCGTGATCGTGGCGGGTTGGTCGAGGGAATCGCCCATATCGACCGTGATCCGGCACGCGCCCTGTCGTGCGTTTTTGGCGGCCAGGCAGGCGGTGCTATTCGCGTTTGCGATGTCCTCGGGTACCCCGATCGAGGGGGCGAACATCCGCGCCGCGAGCCGGCCCTCGGCCGCCGGGACGGAGTGGACGTAGCAGCCGAGCAGGCCCAGGCGGTCGCAGCCGTCGCGCAGACGGTCGTAGTCCGGCGTCAAGCCGGCGAGCGCGGACCGGCTCGCGATCGGCACAAGCAGCCGCGGCCGCCCGATCGAGGCAACGCAGATCTCGGGCTCCAGGATCTCCGAGTGCTGACCGAGAGCGTCGAGCGCGAGGCTTCGCTCGTCCGCCGTCGCCTCTCGCAGCTCGACCTCGCCCGGGTCGAATGCCGCGAACATGTGATCCCGCTCCCGCCTCGCATTGCCGGCAAACGATCGCCCCGCGGCCAGAAGCATGACCTGGTAGTCAGTGCGCTCGGGCTTGGCGTGCTCGGCGAGGAAGGCCAACGCGGCGACGGTGCCGTGTCCGCAGGCGGGCAGCTCGACTGATTTGGTGAAGAAGCGTAAGGCCGCGCGTGGCTGATCGGGCTGGTCATCGAGGTGCTCCACGAATACGGCGTGCGAGGTTCCCAACAGCTCTGGCACCTGTCGTCGCTCGGCGTCGCTCAGCCCCGACTCCCACAACACCGCCGTGGGGCTACCGCCGGCCCCGTCCCGCATACAGGCATTGACAAGTGTCACCGATACGTAGTGGTCGCTCAGACCGCAGCCCGCGATCGCATCTCGGCGTTGATGATGGCGAGACCCGGACTTGAACCGGGGACACCACGATTTTCAGTCGTGTGCTCTACCAACTGAGCTATCTCGCCGTGGGCGAGCGATGCTATCGAGTCGGGGCCGAATCGAGACTGCCGTCCGGGGGTTGTGGCAACGTTGGTTTCCTCGCAGGGTCGGCGCCTATTCCTCCAAAATTGGGTAGCTGTCGCGTCGGCAGCAGAATGTCGCTTCAAGCAGCGGAATCGAGACTGGGATGAGTTCAGCCAAGCGCCTGTTTGTCCTCCGCCACGCGAAGTCCAGCTGGGACAATCCCGGCCTCGACGATCACGAACGCCCACTGGCTCCGCGCGGCCGCCGCGCACTCGAGGTGATGTCCGAGCACATACGAACCAGCGGCATCGCCCCTCAGCTGGTTCTCTGTTCGACCTCGCGGCGGACGCGCGAGACGCTCGAGGGCATTGGGGTCGGGGGCGAGCACCTGATCGAGCCGGCGCTCTACTCCGCCACGTGCGAGGAGGTACTCGCGCGCCTACGGGAGCTGCCCGACGGCGTCTCCTCCGCGATGCTGATCGGACACAACCCGACGATGCAGGTGCTCACCCTGCGACTGACCAATCAGAATGGGTCTGGTGCGGTCGATCCGCGTCGCGAGGCGATCAAGCGGAAGTTCCCGACGGGCGCACTGGCGACCCTGTCGTTCGATTGCACCTGGGGTGACCTGGCCTCCGGCCGGGCTCGCCTCGAGGAGTTCGTAACCCCAAAAGGGTTCAACGCGGCGCTTGAAGCCGTCGGAGCAGCTCCAACGCCCCCCGCTTAGACAGGGGCTCGTTGAGGTTGCCGCACTTCGGCGACTGCACACACGAGGGACACCCCGAGCGGCATGGGCACTCTCCGATCAGGCGCCGTGCGTCGCCGACCAGGCGCTCGAACTCGTCGTAGCCTCGGCGGGTGATTCCGACGCCGCCCGGATGCCCGTCGTAGATGAAGATCGTCGGCCCTCCGGTCTGGTTGTGGAAGTTGGTCGAGAGGCCGCCAATGTCCCACCGGTCGCACATCGCGATCAGCGGCAGCACCGCGATCTGCCCGTGCTCGAGCGCGTGCAGCGATCCGAGCAGCTGATCTGAAGGGAACTGCTCGGCCGCGATCAGCTCATCCAACTCGTACCAGAGCGCGCGCGTTGAGAACTCGACCGTGGGCAGGTCGAGCGTCTGGAAGTCGATCACCTCGTGGTCGCGTAGCGCCTTGCGCTGATAGCCGATCACGGTCTCGGCGTACACGACCTCGCCGAAGGAGAGCGTCACGCCGCACGACGTCCTCTGGTCGAGGAGGCGGGTGACGTAGATGTCTATTTCGCGTTTCGTCTGCGTGAAGTAGTCGCCATCGAACGCCTCGAGCAGAGCCCGCCGGCCGGCCAGGTCGAGCTCCACGACGTGGTAGGAGCGCCCCATGTGCAGGTACACGGCGCCCTCGTGCACGGTCGAGTAGGCGCGCGCGAGCTCGACCGTCCCGAACAACTCGCCGGTGCCGCCGTCGATCAAGGCGAAGCTGTCTGCGGAGGCCGACCTGAGCGCGGTCCGCGCTGCCGGGTAGTCGTCCGCGCGCTTGGGGACGAACCCGGTGGCGCGCTCCCTGAGAAGCCCTTCTGTGGCGAGCTCCTCGGCGACGGATCGCCAGTCTTGGCCGAGGAATTCGGCGTCCTCGTCGGTCAGCGGCGCCTCGTGCGCCGCGCACAGCAGATGCTCGGCGTAGATCTCCGGGCTGTGCGGGTCGAGAATGGCCGCCTCCACCGCGCGGTTCAGGAACTCGTCGGGGTGGCGGCAGAAGAACTGGTCGAGGGCATCCTCGCCGGCCACGTAGACCGCGAGGCCACGACCACGGCGGCCGGCGCGCCCCCACATCTGCTTGAGGCTGGCGACCGTGCCCGGGAACGTCACGCAGATCGCCGCGTCGAGCTCGCCGATGTCGATGCCGAGCTCGAGCGCATCGGTCGCCACGACGCCGATCAGCTCGCCGGCGCTCAGTCGGCGCTGGATGTCCTGACGCTGCTGTGGGGTGTACCCGCCCCGATAGGGGGCGATCCGCTCTGCTGTTTCTGGCTCGAGTCGGTCGCGGGCGTGGCGGAGGATCAGCTCGACGCCTTTTCGCGACTTCATGAAGCAGATCGTCTTGGCGCCGGCGGTGACCAGCTCGGCGAACACCTCGGCCGCCTCGTACAGCGCCGAGCCGCGAACGCCCAGCTCCTCATCGAGGAGCGGCGGGTTCCACATGGCGATGCGTCTTGTCGCGCGCGGGGCGCCGTCGTCGTCGATCAGGTTGAACTGGGTTAGGCCCGTCAGGCGCTCAGCTAATTCGGTTGGGTTGGCGATGGTCGCGCTGGCCAGGAGGAAGCGCGGCTCGGTGCCGTGGATCGCGGCGATTCTGCGCAGTCGTCTGAGCACGTTCGCCACGTGCGACCCGAACACGCCCCGGTACACGTGCGCCTCGTCAACGACGACGAAGGCCAGGTTCGCGAACAGCTCGGCCCAGGCTGGATGGTTGGGCAGGATCCCGACGTGGAGCATGTCCGGGTTTGTGAGGACCAGGTTCGAGCGCTTGCGGATCGCGGCGCGCTCGCCCCGCGGCGTGTCGCCGTCGTAGATCGCGGGCCGGATCTGCTTGTGCAGCCCGAACGCGTGGAGGGCCCGCGCCTGGTCCTGAGCCAATGCCTTGGTCGGATAGAGATAGAGCGCCCGGGCCGTGCGATCCGCGGTCAGGACCTGGAGTGTGGGGAGCTGGAAGCACAGCGATTTACCGGACGCTGTGCCCGTGGTGATGATCGTCGGCGCCTCGAACGCGCTGTACACCGCGTCGGCCTGGTGTGAGTAGAGCTGGTCGATGTTCAGGTTGGCCAGCGCGGTTCGGACCGTCGGGCTCAGCTCTTGGGGAACGAGCACCGGACGCGGTTCGCGCGACTCATAAGAATCGTCGTGGACCAGGCGTTGATCTGCACGGCCCTGCCCCAGCAGGGCCGTCCAAGGTTCGATCTCACCCGCGATGGCCACTCCAGCCAGTATGGCGGCGCATTCGCGGCTGCTACGGTCGCGCCCGCCATGCGGTGCGTCTACGTGGATCTCGACGGCACTCTGCTCGGTCCGGGCGGCTCCCTCCTACGCGGGGCAGACGGACAGTTCGCCCTTGACGGGGTGCGGGCGCTGCAGGCGTGCGACCGCGCCGGCGTCGAGGTTGTTCCGTATTCCGGCCGCCGGTACACGTCCGTCTTTGAGGACTCCAAGCTGATCGGCTCGAGCTCCTACATCTTCGAGATCGGGTGCGGCCTGGTCGTCGACGGGGAGCTCGAGTGGTTGACCGACGGCGTCGTCCCGTCGGCCGAGGAGGGGACCATCTACGACCAGGTGGAGCGATCCGGCGCGCCGGCACTCTTGCTCGAGCGATTCCGGGGGCGGCTCGAGTACCACACACCCTGGTCGATCGGGCGTGACGTCTCGCATCTGTTCCGCGGGGCGGTCGATCCGGCCGAGGTGCGCTCGGTGCTCGAGGACGGCGGCTACGGCTGGCTGCGGCTCGTCGACAACGGCGTCGTGCGCGTGGCAAGCGAGCAGGTGCCCGGCCTGCCGGTGACCCACGCCTATCACCTCGTCCCCGCGGGCGCGTCGAAGACTCGCGCGGTCGCGCGTCACATGCAGGCTCGCGGCTACGTGCGTTCAGATTGCATCGCGATCGGCGATTCACGCGAGGACATGGATGCCGCCACGGTCGTGGGCGCGTTCTGGCTGGTTGCCAACGCGCTCGAGCGCGACCCCGATCTAGCCGCCGAGGTGCGCGCGCTACCCGGAGCCCGGATCGCGTCGGAGTCCTACGGCGCCGGCGTGTACGAGGCTGTCGTGACTACGCTGGCGATTGAACGGTGACTCGCTCCTCGCGCTGGGATTGCGGCTCTTCGCTGATCCGTCGCGCTCGGCGCTGATCGGGGATGTGCTGCGGCGCACGAGGTTTGGCGCGCTCCTCCGTCGTGGGCGAATTGTCCCCGACGCGTTTGGCGCGCTCCTCCGGCGAGGGCGAATCCTCCTCGACGCGATTGGCGTCCTCGACCGCCCACCCGAGCCGCTCGACAAGCTGAGCCGCGAAGTGCTGGCTCGCAAAATCCGCAACGCTGACTGTCTCCCGCAGTGTCACGGCGCCGTCCCCGAAAGCAGCCCCGCGATCCGCGGCAACAATGATCTGAGGCATATCTCTCTCCTTCTAGTGGTGTCCCACCCGTCCGTCCCGCCGTCATTTTGGGATCTCCACCTTCAGAAGGCGTAAACATCTTGTTTTGTTCCCGTAACTCGACGGCGCAGTTTGTGCCGTAACTGGGGGCGCAGATCGGAACGGCGCCACGGACCTGCATAACTTGACATTTCAGCCCGTCTTCTCCGGCCGTGACCGCTTATTCACGCCCCACATGCAAAACATGACACGCACGGCCCGAGCGGGCTCGAATGTCAGGTTTTGCAGGTGAGACCGGAGGGCTACGCGGCAGTGCGGGAAGCAGTCCGCGAGCCGGCGGCCTCGTCCTCACGCGCCACGGCGTCGGCGAGAGCTGATGCGGCATCCGAGAGCTCGCCGAAAGCATCGGCGACAACCGCGGCGTCCGATCCCGTAATTGCCCGGTTCAGCGCGGCAACGCTCTCGTCGAACCGCGGCCATAGCTCGGCTGGCCCGCGCCGTCCGGTTCCGGCGCGGAGCTCATAAGGGGGCTCGGCCTGCTCGGCTCCCGGGATCGGCCGCCACAGCAAGCCCGCCGCGTGGGCATGCTCCCACGCCACCTGTTCAGTCGTGGCCGCCTCGGACAGCGAGCGCAGCCTGCCCGCAAATCCCGTGTCGGGTGGCGCGAGCTTGTGAGCCCGCATCGCCTCGGCCCAGTCGTTTCCGGCCTGGCGCACGGCCCGCATGATCTGCGCGCGCTGCCGGTCAAGGTCGTCTCGGAAGCTCATGCTCGCTCGCTCACCCCCTCGCCGCTCACGTCTCGTTCGAGCCGTTGTCTCCGTCCTCGAGCGCGAGCCCCGGTTCAGCCACACCCACCGGCTCGCCACCCCAGAAATCCTCGGCGGTCGGGCCCGCGTCGAGCGAGGCCGACCCCGATCCGCCGGTGTACGCCTGCGCCAGAACTCGCTCGAAATCCGAGCGCTTGATCCGCACCCGCCGACCCACCCGCAGCGCAGGCAAAGACCCCTGGTCGATCCAGTTGCGAACCGTCTGCTGGTTCAGCTTGAGCATCCCAGCAACCTCGGCCACGGTCAGAAACGAGTCTTCTGGTTCAGAATTCATCCGAAAAGTTTCTAATTGAGTCCAATCGGGACCCAATCAGGCATATACTATACCGCCTAGTCCGGACAACCGGGACCGGCTAGAAGCAGAAACACCTGCAAGGGGTCGGCAACCGGGTGGAGAGGGAAGTCCCGCAAACCAAAGAGGGCAGTAAGGACGCGCCCCAGAACGTCGTTCGGCTCTGGGATTGGATCGGCCCGCACGACGAGCTGGTCCCGTTCGGCAGTCGAGGCCAGGACCACGAGCCCGAGCGGCCTCCCGAGGAAGTCGCTCCCGCAAGCTTCGCCGCTCCGGACACTCCGCCCAGTGCCGAAGATTTCTGGGGCGAGCGCGCCGGCGGCCTGCACGACGCGCTGCAGGCACCCGGCGAGGATTGGATCCGCGCCGACAATGGAGCTCCCCGTGCCGCTGCGCAGGCAGCGAGCCGCGCGCGATCCGTGGCTTTCAAACGCCCGATAGGGCGGTTCGCGATTGGCTCCGCGCGGCATTTGCGGATCCTCGCCGGTCCTCGGCAGGTCGTCCTGGCCGGCGCCACCGCAGTTGCGGTTGCCGCCGCCGCGGCTTTCGTGATTGGCCTCACGCTCGGCGGCAGCGCCGCGCCGGGAGCCAGACCCGCGGATGTGCAGGCTACCTCCGTGCTGAGCAACGGAGTCGACCGGATCCTGAGACTCGACATTCCAGTCATCGCACCACACCGTGGCCCGGCTCACCCAGCTTCAGACAGACACGGCCCCGCGGCCACCAGGGTCAAGTCGCGTCCGCGCTACACCCCCGAACGAGTCCGCTACACCCCAACAGCGGCGACCACCACCACCGGTTCCCATCCACAGGTCCAAGCGGCGACAGCGGAAGCCGCCGCGACGAACCCGCCGCCCGCGACGACCAACCACGGCGTCAGCAGACCGTCAAGTACCTCGACTGAGTCCGGCCCGCCGGTCGCCGCGACCGGACAATCTGGTGCGCTCGGGCCGATCCAATCTCCGGACGGCTGAGTAGCACCCGATGAGACACCGCGCTCGGGACACGCACGGCAACGCGATCCGCCGCGTCTGTCTTCTGCTCCTCTTGGCAGTGGCACACCTGACGCCTGCCCGCTCCCGACGAACACCAAGAGGATCACCGTCCGACCCGTGTCACTCAAGCTTGCGGCGCGTAACAGCTCCCGTCCGGATGCTTATCATTTTGCCGCTGATCCTGCCACTAACTTTCTCATACATGACCTCGCCGAGCCCGGGAGCTTTTCGTCTGCCCTTTATATCGCGACCGTGGTCACCATCCCGTTCTTTCCCAAGGCAGAGACTGCGTGGACGTCCGGACCTTGCCTGTTTGATCGGCTGTGCCGGAATAGCTCTCAACGCCCCGAGCTCGCTTCTCCGCCTGGCTCCGCCCCTGTCTGCAGGACCTGGGCGGACCTCAGTGCCGTCACACCTCTCGCCGCAGGCGGACGATGGCCCGACTCTTCTCCCGGAAGGGCCGGACAGCCTTTGGGACCAGACCGCCCCGGGAGAGTGGGTCTGGAATCCGGTCAACGATCCTTGGCCGTTACCCTTCGAGGCGTCGGACCCGTCGGGGGTCTGCGAACTCATTCTCACCGTCGGCGGCTCCGCGTATGAGGCTCCTTCATCGGTCCCGGTCCCCGCGCAGGAATGTCCAGAGACAGTGATGACATGGACTGCGACGGTCGACACCAGCCCATTCCCTGGCGCTGCGTCGATACCGATCGATTTGAGTGCCGCCGATCCCGCCGGCCTCGCGACCGTCGACTACGGAGCAGTCAATGTCGACAACGTCCCAATTGTTGTGTCGCTGCAGCCGACCAACGATGCAAACCCCGCGGTCTGGGTAAATCATGCCGTGACGATTGATGTCATAGCGCGCGCTGGTCCCTCTGGGGTGGGACGGACACAGTGCAGCGTCGACGACCTTCCGCCCCAACCATATCCGGCAGCGGGCGTGACGGTCGACGGGAATGGTATTCATACCATCTCCTGCACCGCGTGGAACAATGCAGTAGGTCCCCAAGGACAGCACAACAGTGGGACAAACTCGATCCCCGTGTACATCGACGAGGTGCCACCCTCCATAAGCTTCGAGCCGCGGACCTCTAGCAACCCTACAGGGTTAGTTGTCGACACCACGGACGACGAGTCGGGGGTCGCCGGCGGCTCGATCCAGATGGCGCCGGCTGGCACGAACGACTGGGAGAATCTGCCAACAAGCTTCGGTGACGCCCATCTGACTGCACAAGTAGTGGATGACCATCGTCAGGGGACTTACGTCGTCAAGGCCACCGCGTGCGACAACGCTGGCAACTGCGACTCTGCAACGGAGGCTATAACTCTTCCACTTCGGGTCTCGCCCGATTCGTTGGTCAGTCTGAAAAAGATCGTGCAGCCGATTCGCCACCTTGTCATCTACAAGCATGTTCTCGTCGACTGGCATTGGGCCACGATCCGCCGGGGAGGGCAGTCTGTCCGGGTCAAGCGGGGAGGACACCTCCAAACGATCAGGGTGGTCAAGACTGTTCAACCGTGTACCACCAAGAGCATCCGGACCGGACCGGACGACGGCCAAGGCCGACATGGCTGTACGACCCAGCGCCCACATGTGACCACGAAGATCACGGTGCCCTATGGCCACAGCGTGACGATCCACGGCGTCTACACCACCAGCCAGGGCGCGCCGCTGGCCGGGCAGCCGGTCAACCTCCTCGCCGCGCCCGACAACCACACGAACGCGTTCACGCCACTGACGACTGTCACGACCGCCCGCGACGGGAGCTGGACCGCGATCGTGCCACCGGGGCCATCGCGGGTCATCCGGGCGGTCACCAACGGCACGCCCACCATCCTGCCCTCGAGTGGGCAGGTGACCACAATCGTGCCGGCGGACATCAAGCTCGTTAGCGTGTGGCCCCGACACGTCGCTTGGGGCGGCACCGTCCACCTGGTCGGGCAGCTCTTCGGTGGGTACCTCCCACCCGGCGGCGCGCTTGTCCGCCTGCGCATCGGCTACGGCTCGGCCTACAACACTTACGGCGTGCAGGAGCACGTGACCGGCGACGGCCGATTCTCGACCGTCGCGACCTTCGGCCCCGGCGATCCGAGCATCTACCGCACCTACTGGTTCCAGATCGCCTCTCTGCCGATGGGCGACTATCCCTACGCCCCGGCCGCGAGTCAGCGCGTCCCCGTGACGGTCGGCGGGAACCCTAGCTGAGTTGACGGCCTCGTGTTGGATCTCGATCGCGCCACGGATTCGCCCTGCCACGTCCTACCCTGCGGCGCGTGACTAGCTCGGCTGAAGAAAGGTACTTGGCGTTGCGCAAGCTGGGCGACCTGGGCCGCGAGGTCGAGCGTCGCCGGCCCCCGGATCCTTACCCGCGTCCGACCGGGCCGGCCCCGAGCCTCGAGCAACTCCGCCGCCGCCGCGATGAGATCAATCGCTTGGCGGCCGCGCATGGTGCTCTGACTGTCCGCATCTTCGGCTCGGTTGCCCGCGGGGACTCGGGACCGGGGAGCGATCTCGATGTGCTCGTTGACATGGGTGACGGACCGAGCCTCTTCGACCAGGCAGCGTTGCAAGGAGATCTGGAGGATCTGCTCGGATGCCCGGTGCACGTCGTGACGACGAGCGGATTGACACACGCCCGTGAGCACACCCGCGACCGCATCGAGCACGAGGCGCTCCCGCTTTGAGCCCACGTCGAGACCTCGACCGGCTCGCGGACATGCGCGCGGCGATCGCGGATATCCGAGAGCTAACACAGGGTGACGAGGATGGCTTCGAAGCTGACCGACGTGCTCAACAGGCCATCGCCTACAACCTCGCGGTACTCGGCGAGGCGGCAAAGGCACTTTCGCCCGAGCTTCGCGCGCGTTTCCCCGACGTGCCGTGGCGCAACGTGATCGCCCAGCCGGAACGTCGTTGTGCACGAGTACCACAGCCTAAACGTCAACAGCCTGTGGACGACAGCGAGGCAGGACATCCCCGAGCTCGATCGGCAAATCGCCGCGATCCAGGCCACAGAACGAGGGCCCTAGACCTATCAGTCCCGACACCTAGGGGGGAGGAACCACACCCGCCAGGGGATCTTTAGTACATGGCGATCTCGCCGAGGACCAACTCCGACCGGCTGCGAATCATCTCGTGTCCTTTCCACAACGGCCTGCGGAACGTGCGCATGGGCGCCGGCGCCACGCGGCTCTCCGGCGACGACGCACTACTCGCCGGCATCGAGTCAGCCGGATGGGAGCTCGAACACGACGAGATTCAGCCCGTGGACGAGTCCGATCCGGAGATCGTCCGCGTCATAGAGCTGATCCGGAGTCTCCGCGCGAGCGTCGCGGATGCCGTCAGCAACGGCGCATTTCCGCTCGTGTTCGCCGGGAACTGCAACAGCTGCCTGGGCACGACCGCCGGCGCGGGACCGCAGGACCTCGGGGTCGTGTGGTTCGACGCCCACGCCGACTTCGATGACCCCGAGGAGAACGAATCTGGCTTCTTCGACGTGATGGGTCTGGCGATGCTGACCGGGCGAGGTTGGACTGCCCTGCGCCACACCATCCCGGGACACGCGCCGATCCCGGAGCGCAATGTGATCCTGGCCGCCATCCGTGACCTGGAGCCCTACCAGCGCCGGCGCCTCGAACGCTCGGAGCTGATCGAGCTCCCGGGCGAGATCGACACGGGCCGCTTTGAAGAGGCCGTCACGGAGCTGAGCCGCCGCGTCGAGCGGGTGTACCTCCACGTCGACCTCGACTCGATCGACGTCGCCGACGCACGCGCCAACAAGTACGCCGCGCCAGGTGGCCCCAGCCTGGACCGGCTGTTGGACTGCATTACGGAGACTTGCTGCCGATTCCGCGTCGTCGCGGGCGCGATCACTGCCTACGACCCGAACCTGGACGGCGACGAACGGACGCTGAGCGCGGCCAGGCGGGTCTCGGGCGAAATCGCGCGGGGCGTGCGTGGCTGACACGCCGCCAACCGCCTCCGACGACCAGCTAAGCTTGGCGCATGATCGGCGACATTCTCCAGCCGACCCATCTGCTGTTCGTCCTGGTCGTGGCCCTGCTGGTGCTAGGTCCCAAGCGCCTTCCCGAGGCGAGCCGCGCGATCGGCAAGGGCATCCGCGACTTCAGGATGGCGGTGACCGGCGAGGAGCCGGATCACGGCGCGATCTCGTCGCCGCCGATGCCTGCGGGCGTCACGGCGCCCTACGCGCCGGTCGCGACGCCGGCGCCGGCGCCCAGCGATGCGACGTTCCCGACGTTTGCGGCAGAGCCGGCTGTGACCGCACCGGAGGGGGCAGACGCGGTTGCCCCGGCTGTGACCGCACCGGAGGGGCCAGACACGGTTGCCTCCGCGCCGGAGGGGGCAGACACGGTTGCCTCCGCACCGAAGGGGGCAGACACGGTTGCCTCCGCGCCGGAGACGGCACCCACAAGTCAGCCCACCGAGCCCGCGCAGCAGGTCGGGTAGCCAGCCCCGGTTGGGTCCGCCCGCGCGAGAGATACGCTCGCGCGATGAGCGCTGACGACGAGCGTGCTGACGACGAGCGCGCTGCGACGGTCGCCCTGCTCAGGACCGGCCGCCGTCCCTGGGTCGAGTACTCGGAGCTCCTCGAGCAGCACGGCGGGGCTCTGGCCGCCCTGGAGCACGAGCTGTCCGACCGAACAGCGGGCCGGTCCGGACAGACGAGCCTCCTCCCGGATGCCGCCCCGGACATGAACGGGCTGCTCGACCAGGCTCGGGCGGACCTCGTGCGCTGGGACGCGCGCGGGATGAGGCTCGTGACGGTGCTCGAGCGCGACTATCCCCCGAACCTGCGCGCGGTGCACGACCGCCCGCCGATGGTGTTCGTGGCCGGCCAGCTCACGCCGGCGGACGCCCGCGGCGTTGCGGTAGTCGGTGCCCGCAAGGCCACCGATGCGGGCCTGCAGACCGCGACGAACTTCGCCCGCCATCTGGCAACCAACGGATACACGGTCATCTCAGGCCTGGCGGCGGGCATCGACACCGCCGCCCACACCGGCGCACTCGCCCAGAAAGGTCGCACCGTCGCTGTCATCGGGACCGGCCTCGCCCGCGCCTATCCACCTGAGAACGAGCCCCTTCAGCGGAGGATCGCGAACGAGTGTGCGGTCATCTCGCAGTTCTGGCCCGATTCGCCGCCCAGCCGTCGCAGCTTCCCGATGCGCAACGCGGTGATGTCCGGCGTCGCCCTTGCTACGGTGGTCGTGGAAGCTTCCGAGACGAGCGGGGCCCGGATGCAGGCCCGCCTGGCGCTCGCACAGGGACGGCCCGTGTTCCTGCTCGCCTCGCTGACAAGGCACCAGCCCTGGGCCCGAGAGTACGCGGCACGCCCCGGCACCCGTGTGGTCAGCGACCCCGCCGAGGTCACCGCGACCTTGGAGCGCCTGATCGCGTCGGATCCGCTTCTGGCCTAGTTGCGGCCGTGCCGACTGTCCGCGAGCTGAGCGAGCCGTACGAGAACGTCATGCTCAGTCCGCGCCGCGGCCCGGACGTGTGCGCGACTTGCTTCAACTTCACCGCCGGTTATGACCGCTGCTACGCCTGCACTCACGGCCGCCCCGTGCTTGACACGGTGGCCCCGATCTCTTACAGCGTCGCGCGCGAGCAGCTTCACCACGCGCTCGCCAGCTACAAGCGTCTGGACGGCGACGTCGCCCGCCAACTCGGTGCGGTCCTCGCCGCGATCCTGTGGCGGTTTCTGGCCGAGCACGAGCGCTGCGTAGCCAGAGCCGCCGGTACTAGGGGATTCGACCTCGTCACGACGGTCCCGTCGGGAGACTGTCACCGCGACGAACGCCATCCGTTGCGCTGGGTCGTCGGCGAGCTGGTCGGACCTACCCGGGACCGCCACCAGCGCCTGCTGCGCCGCACGACGGCCGAGGTCCGGCCCCGCACGTTCGACGAGCAGAGGTTTGAGGCCACGCAGTGCCTGACCAACAGCGCGGTTCTGCTGATCGACGACACGTGGACGACCGGAGCCAGCGCACAGAGTGCGGCGGCCGCGCTCAAGGCAGCCGGCGCCGGTCCGATCGCGGCGGTCGTGATCGGTCGGCATCTAAACCGCGAGTGGCGTCAGAACGACCGCCGCTTGCGCGGAATCGAGCAGCCGTTCGACTGGTCCAAATGTGCGCTTTGTACAGAGGCGATGAGGTTGGCCCGACCGACGACCGACGGCGTGCTGCGTTCCGCCTAACTTCGCGTTTACACGGCGCGCGATCCCGGGTACCACCTCTAGCGTTCCACCGGAGAGGGACTGGAGAGACGTTGCCGAGGAGAAGTTCTCGTCGTAGTACTCGCATGCCGCAGAGACCGGGCAGAGCTACGGTCTCGCGAACCTTCCGCAAGCGCTCACGGCTGCTCTATGCCGCCCTCGCGTTAGTGCTGGCAGTGCTCGCCGTGGCGGGCTGCGGATCCTCGGGCAAGGGACCGGTGACACTCAATTGGTACGTGTTCCCCGAGCCCTCCGGCTCTTTCGCGGCTGCCGCGGCGGCCTGCAGTAAGGACTCGGGCGGCAAATACAACATCAGCATCAACTTCCTCTCGACCTCCTCGGATCAGCAACGGGTCTCGCTGGTGCGCCGCTTGGCCGCTGACGATCCCTCGATCGACATCCTGGCGATGGACGTCGACTGGACGGCCGAGTTCGCGACCGCGAGGTGGATCCAGCCGGTCCCGGCAGCGCTCGCCGCCCAGATCAGGAGCGTGGATCTCCCCGGTCCGGTGCAGACGGCCACCTGGCAGGGCCGCATCTGGGCCGTCCCGATCAACTCCAACACCGAGCTGCTCTGGTACCGCAAGGATCTGCTCGCCGACATCCACAAACCGGTACCGACGACGTGGACGCAAATGATCTCTGATGCGGACGAGCTCGCCAAGATGGGCAAGCCGCACTACATCGAGGAGCAGGGGGCTCAGTACGAGGGGCTGACGGTGTGGTTCAACTCGCTCGTCGATTCGGACGGCGGCGGCATCATCACGCGCTCCAACAAGGTGGTCGTGGGGCCGTCCACCAAGGTGGCAGCCTCGATCATGCACGACCTGGCGACGTCGCCCGCCGCCGATCCGTCGCTCAACGTCACGCAGGAGGGCCAGTCGGACACCTCGTTCGACAAGGGCAATGCCGCGTTCGAGATCAACTACCCGTTCGTCTGGCAGTCGGCCAAGGCCACCGGCCCCGCGGTCGCCAAGGAAATGGGCTACGCACCATTCCCCGAGGTCGTCGCAGGCCTCGCTCCGCACGTATCGATCGGTGGCTACAACCTCGGCGTTTCGTCCCACTCCCCGCACCCGCAGCTCGCCTTCGACGCGGTCCAGTGCCTAACCCAGCAGAAGTACGAGATCACCTACGCGGTCAAGGGCGGGCTAGCGCCGGTCAGAGGTGCCGTCTACAACCTGCCGTCGTTCGAGAGCCTCTATCCCTTCCACGCGCTGATCGAGAACCAGCTCAAGACTTACGGCATCCGCCCCCAGACGCCGGCCTACGCGGACGTCACGCTGGCGATCCAGAAGGCCCTTTCGCCGACCTCGAGCATCAACCCGAACACGGTGGTGAGCACGCTGCGTAACGAAGTCAAGCTATCCCTCTCCTCCTCGGCCCTCCTATGAGCACCACCGCCGTCACCTCACCCGCCCCGACGGGAACGCAGCGCCGTCGACGCCACCTAACCGAGCGCGCTCGCGCCGAGCGGCGCCTGGCGGCGTGGCTCATCGCGCCTGCCGCCATCGTGATGATCGCGGTCACCGCGTACCCGGCCATCGCCACGGTTATCCTGTCACTTCAGCGGGCCGATCTTCGCTTTCCGAACGCGAACAAGTTCGTCGGGCTTGCAAACTACGGTCACGTTCTGTCCGCCCCGGTGTGGTGGCAGGACGTGTCACACACCGTCATCATCACTGTCATTGCGGTGAGCTGCCAGTTCGTGCTCGGGATGCTGCTGGCGCTCGCGATGCATCGGACGCTTGTCGCCCGCGGGCTGTTGAGGTCAGTCGCACTGATCCCATACGGGATCGTCGCGGTGGTTGCCGCCTACTCCTGGAACCTCGCGTGGTCGCTTGGCAACGGCGGCTGGATTCCCCATCTGCTCGGGCTCTCGAGCGATCCGCTCAGCCACACCTTCGGGAGCTACGTGGCGATCATCATCACCGAGGTCTGGAAGAACACGCCGTTCATGGCGCTTCTGCTCCTGGCGGGGCTCGCGCTCGTCCCAGACGACCTGCACGAGGCGGCGAAGGTCGACGGGGCCAGCACCTGGCAGCGGTTCGTCCGTATCACGCTGCCGCTGATGAAGCCCGCGATCTTCGTTGCGCTTCTCTTCCGCACGCTCGACGAGTTCCGGATCTTCGACGTGATCTACATCTTCAACCAGGGCGCCCAGGGAACGGAGTCGATCTCGATGCTCAACTACTCGACGCTGCTTGATCGGCTCAATCTCGGGCTGGGCTCAGCGGTCTCGGTGCTGCTGTTCCTGTTCGTCGGACTGATTGCGCTCCTCTTCATAGGGGTCTTCGGCGCCGCGGCGAGGCCAGGGAGCGCAAGATGAGCGTCGACGCGGCGGCAACCGGTCGAAGGAGCACCCGCACCCGCGGGCGCAGCGGCTTCGTGAGTGAGGACACCAAGCGCACGGTTGGATGGTCTGGAGCCCTGGCAATCGTTCTGGTCGCGTCGCTCGTCCCGGTGCTGTGGATCGTGTTCCTGTCGCTCAAGACCTCCGCGACGGCAACTGACGGAAGCTTTATTCCACACCAGTGGACGCTGTCGAACTACTCGCAGATCTTCAGCTCGGGCGTCTTCACCGACGCGCTTCGCAACTCGATTGGTATCGCGCTGATTGCCACCGCGATCGCGGTGGTCCTTGCTTGCTCGGCCGCATACGCAATCGCGCGCCTCGACTTCCCGGGCAAACAATTCATCCTCCTGGTGTGTCTGGCAGTCGCGCTGTTCCCGCAGATCTCGCTGGTCGGTCCCCTGTACAACCTGTGGCGCCAGGTTGGCCTCTACGACACCTGGCCCGGGCTGATCATCCCGTACATGGTGTTCGCACTCCCCCTTTCGATTTACGTCCTCTCGGCGTTTTTCCGGGAGATCCCCTGGGAGCTCGAACAGGCCGCCCAGGTCGACGGCGCAACGCCGTTTCAGGCCTTCATCAAGGTCATCGCACCACTCGCGATGCCCGGGATCGTCACCACGTTCATCATCGTGTTCCTCATCTGCTGGAACGACTTCGTGTTCGCGATCTCGCTGACCTCGACGACCGCTGCGGAGACCGTGCCCGCGGCAATCGCCCAGTTCCCCGGCGTCTCCCAGTTCTCGGTGCCCTACACCGACATCGCCGCCGCCGCCGTGGTGGTGACCGTGCCGGTGATGATCCTGGTGCTGCTGTTCCAGCGGCGGATCGTGGCGGGGCTGACAGCGGGTGCGGTCAAGGGATAAACGAAAGGGAGTTTTACTGACATGGCCGAGATCGAGTTCGAGGACGTAACCAAGCGTTACGCGGACGGCTTCGAAGCCGTCAAGCACATGAACCTCGACGTCCCCGACGGCGAGCTCATGATCCTCGTGGGGCCCTCCGGATGCGGGAAGTCGACCGCATTGCGGATGGTCGCCGGCCTCGAGGACATTTCCGGCGGCGAGCTGAAGATCGGCGGCCAGGTCGTCAACGACCGCGCCCCCAAGGATCGCGACATCGCGATGGTGTTCCAGAACTACGCGCTGTACCCGCACATGACGGTGCGCGAGAACATGGGCTTCGCGCTGAAGCTGGCCAAGGTCCCCGCGGAGGAGATCAACCGCAAGGTGGATGAGGCGGCCAGGATCCTCGACCTCCAGCAACACCTGGAGCGCAAGCCGGCCAACCTGTCCGGCGGGCAGCGCCAGCGCGTGGCGATGGGCCGGGCGATCGTCCGCAACCCGTCCGTGTTCCTGATGGACGAGCCGCTCTCGAACCTCGACGCCAAGCTACGCGTCCAGATGCGGACCGAGATTTCTCGGATCCAGCAGCGTCTGCAGACGACGACGATCTATGTCACACACGACCAGACCGAAGCGATGACCTTGGGCGACCGGATCACGGTTATGCGGGCCGGCGTCCTCCAGCAGGTCGGCGCACCGTCCGAGCTGTACGGCCAGCCCAACAATCTGTTTGTGGCCGGTTTCATCGGTTCGCCGTCGATGAACTTCCTCGCCGGTGAGATCAGTGGTGAGAACGTGCACCTCCCGATCGGCGACGTCCGTATCCCGGATGAACTCCGCCATCGGCTCGAGTCCGGCCCGGGCGGCGGACGCCACGGTGTGGTCGCCGGCCTGCGCCCGGAGCACTTCGAGGACGCCAGCCTGGTGGCGGATCGTTCGCGTGGCGTCACGTTCAAGGTCAAGATCGACGTCCTCGAGTCGATGGGCTCGGAGTTCTATGCCTACTTCGTGGTCGAGTCCGAGGGGGTTTCCTCCCGCGAGCTCGACGAGATCGCGCAGGATGCCGGGAGCGCTGACCTGCCGAGCACCGAGGGCGGGGTTCAGATCACCGCGCGGCTCGGCGCCGAGAGCAAGGTCAAGGAAGGCGCCGAGGCCGAGCTGTGGTTCGACTCGACCCACCTGCAGCTCTTCGACCCCGAGTCCGGCCGAAGCCTGCTCGCGCGTAACGGCGGGCCAACGTCCGCGCAGGCTCCGGTTACGAGCGGGCCGCAAACCGCCACCTGAGCGAATTTCGCGCCAGCTGAGCGAGTCTCGCGCCTGGCCGACCCCGCCAGGGCTAACCTCAGGCGACATGCCCGAGCCTCGCTCCACTGGGCTGTCGGGTCTCGACGCGCAGCACGACTTCCTCCGCGCGCGGCGCCGGGCCACCATCGCCAAGCTGATCGCCCGCCTGCGCGGCGAGCCCGACGACGTCGCGGTCGTGCTCCCCTACGAGGAGGTCATCGAGGCACTCGGCTTCGCCAGCGAGCATTCGCTAGGACTCCAGGTGGTCGCGCTCGAACAGATCGTCGGCTCGGTCGGCCGCGGGCGTGACTTTGACCGGCGGTTCCGTCCCACCTCCGGGCGCTCCCGCGGGCGCTGGGAGCAGATCGCCGCCGCCGCCCGCCGAGGCGAGTCGTTTCCGCCGGTAGACCTGGTCAAGGTCGGGCCGCTCTACTTCGTTCGCGATGGTCATCACCGTGTGTCGGTGGCGCGAGCGCTCGGCCGCATCGACATCGACGGTTACGTGACCGAGGTGACCACCCGGATCGATGCCGACACGGCGATCAACCTCTCCGACCTGCCTCTCAAGAGCCACGAGCGTGTGTTCTTCGAACGGGTGCCGCTTCCCATCGCGGCGCGCGGCGAGCTCGAACTGACCGATCCGCACGACTACGACGAGCTGGCTGAGGCGGTCGAGGCGTGGGGCTTCCGAGCCATGCAGAGCCAGGGCGAGCCACTCGACCGCAAGCACACCGCTGAGCTGTGGCTCGAAACCGAATATCGACCGGTCGTGGCGATGCTGCGCGAGGCCGGCCTGGTGGAGGGCGGCACGGACACCGAGGCCTACATGAACATCGCGGCCGAGCGCTACCGGCTGCTTCGCACCCACGAGTGGAACGAGGACGTGCTCCGCCGGGTGCTGGAGGGCAGGAGACGCCGCCGACGCCTGCGCGGCTGATCCCCTCCCCCGCTAGCCTGGCCGCAATGGCTGCACGACCCGTTTCCGGTCCGCCGAGACGCCGGCGCCCGTACGCGCCGCGGATGTCGCCCGAACAGCGGCGCGAGCATCTGATCGACGCCGCGCTCGAGGTGATCCTGGAGCGGGGTTACGCCCGGATCTCGATCGAGGCAATCGCCCGGACCGCCGGGATCACCCGCCCGGTCGTCTACGACCACTTCCCCAACCTCAACAAGCTGCTGCGCGCTGTGATCGAGCGCGAGGAGCGGATCTCCGTGGAGCAGCTGGCGCAGGTTGTCCCCGAGGAACCCGGCGACGACGAGCCGAGCGAGCTCCTGGCCGAGGGTCTGGGACGGTTCCTCGAGGCCGTCACTGACCGGCCCGCCACCTGGCGGCTTATCCTGCTCCCACTCGAGGGCACGCCCCCGATCGTCCGCCAGCACGTCGAGGTCAATCGAGCCCGCGTGCTCCAGCGGATCGAGCGCCACGTTCGGGGGGCGGTCGAACATCGCGACGTCCCCGGCCAGCTCGACGTGGAGTTGACGGCCCGCGCCATCCGCGACTTCTGCGAGCAGGCCGGACGGATGGTGCTGACCGATCCGGAGCGCTATCCACCCCAGCGTTACCAGCGCTACGCGCAAGATTTCCTGGCCTTACTGGCGCAGGGCTAGCGAACCTGTGACATCTGTGGCGAGGTGCCGCCCTTGGCCGGGGTCAGCACGCTTTCCGGCTGCGACCGCACCTTCCAGCCCTTTGATCCTTAAAGACGACGGGGACCCCGAAGGGTCCCCGTCGCTGATCCCAACAACGCACCCACGGCCGGGTTGGGCGCGTCCTCCGGAGATCGATTCTGTGCATGAAACTCATTGGCGACCCGAAAGTTGCGGCGGCCGGGCCATGCCCCCGGTCCGCCCGAACCCGGTCGCGCCTGCGATACTTGGGACCCCCCTCGGGGGCGTAGCTCAGTTGGTTAGAGCGCCGGCCTGTCACGCCGGAGGTCGCGGGTTCGAGTCCCGTCGCTCCCGCTCTTGAAGTGCCTGGAAACCGGGCACTTCTTGTGCTTAAGAAGCAGAGCCGGCCAGAGCCGGCAACCGTTCGCGGGCAACGTTCCCGCGGGAACGTCCGACTGATTGTCGCGCTCTCGGTCAGGCAGCTCGGCGGAGCCCAGCCGATGACCCGGTTGCCGGCCAGCCACCGTCTCCCCCGCGGTCGAAGAGGGGCATTTGATGTTCGTGCGACAGCCCGACCCGGCCCTGCCTGGACTCGGGGGTAAGCCCGCGGCAGGCGACGGCGGAAGCACGAACGCGCCCCGCGCCCAACGGTCACCGCTGGCTGCCCCCGAATCGGACGAGGGGATCGATCCGGATCCTCGCAGGACGGAGCGCCGCTCCACGCAGCCCGTCATCCCTTCGTTGCCATTGCGCTGGTCCGAGACGGTGAGCACCGGCGACCGCATCCGTGGGGCGCCGCGCCCGCTCGTGGATGGGGTCAGGCGCCCGGTAGCGCGTCCAGTCGGCGCGCCAGCCAGTTCGGCCGGCGGGCGTTGGTGTTCAGTCCAGACTGGGCGCCATCGGTGACCGAGTCACCGAGCGCGACGACCGCTCCCAACACTTTCCGCGACGCGAGCACATCGACGCCGTCGACGAAGCACCAAGAGGTCACCGTCGTAGTGAACGCCGCGCCGGATGTCTGGTCGGTGAAATCCCCACCCGTCGAGATGTAGTTGTCCTGCTGCGCTTGGGTGTGACCCGTCGCTGGGCCGGTAGCGTCCGGAAGGCACAGGCTGATCGAAAGGTCCTCGAGCGGCGCTACCGTCAGCGGGACGGGTCACTCATAGTCTCGGTCCCTGGCTGAATCGTGAGCGAGGACTTCCCCTCGAACGTCAGCGGTCGAACCGTGCCCGGGATCACCGCGGCCTCCAACCCGGTGATGGCAACCGTGGCGTGACCCACCACTAGCGGCACCGTTCCGAACGAGTTGCTGAGCCGCACGCGAACCATACTCCCGCCCACAGAAGTGAAAAATCCCCCCGCCAGGTCGGCGAGCCGACGATCCAGTTAGTGGCAAAGGGAGAGCCAGGCGCCAGCGATGGGCGTGATCGAGGAGTCGCCGAAGCGGGTGGCCGGGCGTCGAGACCGGGAGACGCGAGCCCGGTCGACATGCAATTACTAATCGCTGCCGTTAGGGGGTCGGGCCGCTGTCTGATGAACGCGAACGCTTGGCCGAAGAAGCTAAACGACGGCCCGCCCACGAGCTCCCAGGACCGCGAGATGCCGAGCAGGAAGCACGCCACGACGAGGACCGCGATCGCCTGCGCCGCACCGGTGTCGTGGCCATGGGCAACCAACTGCAGCCCGTATAGAAGCTGCAGCGTGAAGATCACCAGCTGCCCGACCAGGAACGTCGCGTCGCGGAGGGCCGCGCGATGCGCCCGGCGCTCGCGGAGCAGCGAGATAAGCGAACCCGCTATGAACAGCAGCCCCGCATTCGTAAACGCTGTCAGCGCGGCAGACGCGCGCACCTGGTGGACGGGGTCGGCGTCATCTGAAGTCAGCCGTTCCTGGGCTACCGAAATCGCCACGAACAGCAGGCCGATTAGCGCGCCGGCCACGCCGGCCCTCGCAACGAAGAAGTCTCGGAGGGACTACGTTGGATCACCGCCGAGGAATCTCTGCTCGGTCCGCCACCGCTGACGTGCCTCGACAGCGTTGGCGCGATCGATCTCACGGCGCCAGCGACAGCCAGGCCAGACCTTGCACAGACAGGAACCGGACAGGCGACACGCGCGGGCCCCTGCCGGCATCCGATTCAGGCGTCCGCGGCCTGAACTCGGCGCGAATGCTTTTGTTCCGGGGCCGTCTCGGGCCGGGCTGTCGCAAAGGCGACATCTCGATGTCGCGACGTCTGTAGCTTCGCGGCGGGCGATGCCCGGATAGCGATCGTCGGCCGCGATCGCTGGCACGATCGCTTCGGCCCTGCGGGCGCGTGCTCCCGTCGCGATTCCTTCGCCCACGGATGCGGTCGCCGGTGCTCACCGTCTCGGACCAGCGCAATGGCAACGAAGGGATGACGGGCTGCGTCGAGCGGCGCTCCTTCCTCCGAGGATCCAGGATCGATCCCCTCGTCCGGCCGTAAACACGGAAGCCAGAGCCTCCGCTCCGGCCTGTAACGCCGGAGGTCGCGGGTCGAGTCTCGTCGCTCCCGCTTAGAAATGCCGTCGTTTGCAGGTGCGTCTCCGCTCGGGGAGCCGGACGACAACGCGGTCGGCGAGGGCCGGCCGCGGCCGTCTGGGATCATCGACTGGTGGAGCTTGCCCCCGAGTATCCCGTCATCACGACGCGTCTTCTGCTGCGGCCACTGTCGGAAGCCGACGTCGACGGTTTGGTCGCTTACAGGTCGCTTGACGAGGTCTGCAGGTTCGTGCCGTTCGAGCCGATGAGCGCGGCGGTCGTTAGGAACAAGCTCAAAGAGGACTGGTCGCGCAAGACGATCGTCGCAGAGGGCGACGCCGTAACGCTCGGCGTCGAGCTGGCAGCTTCTCGGCAATTGATCGGGGACGTGGTGCTCTTCTTTCGCAGCGCCGAGCATCGCGGCGGCGAGGTCGGCTGGGCATTTCACCCAGAGTTCTCGGGTTGCGGCTATGCCACCGAGGCAGCCCACGCTCTGCTCCACTTGGCCTTCGACGATCTCGGCCTGCACCGTGTAATCGCGCGGGTCGATGCGCGCAACGAGGCGTCGCTTCGGCTGGGCGAGCGACTCGGGATGCGCCAGGAAGCGCATCTGATCAGCAACGAGTGGTTCAAGGGCGGCTGGAGCGATGAGATCGACTTGGCACTGCTCGAGCACGAGTGGCTTACTCAGCACGCTGAGGGTTCTCGCCGGTGCGGTTGGCGGTTGGTGCCATCGTTGCCGGCAGCCGGTTGAACCAAGCCGTCGACCCCTGTGCTCCTTCCAGAACCAGCGTCTCGATGCTTGGCGAATGCTGCGCGCAACGCGCGACAAGCGGGCGGCGCCGCGATGAGTTAGCGGTAGTTATCCGGTCTCTAGATGTGATGGGCGCACGTGTTCGTTATCTGGTCTGGCTACGCTGGGGGCGGTTGCGTGTGCTCGCTGCCGTTTCGTGTGTCAGCCAAATGTCAGAGTTGCGCGCTTCAATGAGAGCGCCGCGACTGAGGGCGGGGCGGCGCAAGGCGCGGATCGATACCGGAGGTAGATCGACTTGAGAAGGCTCGCTCGCTGGTGCTTCAGACACCGCGCAATAACAATTCTGGCGTGGGTCGTTGGGCTTGTTGCGCTGACGGCGATCCACGGGGCTGTCGGCAGCGCCTACAGCGACAACTTCCAGCTGCCTCACACGCAGAGCTTTGACGCGATCCGGTTGCTCGAGCGCAACTCCCCGCGCGCCTCCGGCGAGACCGATCAGCTCGTGATAGCGGTCGATCACGGCAAGGTCACCGATCCGGCCGTCCGCGCTCGTGCGGAGGCGCTGTTCAAGAAGGTCGAGCAGGTGCCGCACGTCTCGACGGTCGGCTCGCCGTTCGTGCCCGGCGCCGAGCATCAGATCTCGCCGTCGGGGCAGGTCGCGTTCGCGAATGTGACTTTCGATGAGGCCGCGAACAAGAACAAGATCACGAGCACCGCGGCCAAGCACTTCGTGTCGACGATCACGTCGGCGTCGGGTGACGGCGTCCAGTTCCAGGTCGAGGGGAACATCGCGGAGAGCGGTAATCAGGACAACTCCTCGACTGGCTTGCTGTTCGGCTTCCTCGCGGCGGCTGTGGTGTTGTTCATCGTGTTTGGCTCATTCCTGGCGATGCTGCTGCCGTTGGTCACGGCGGGCTTGTCGCTTGGAACCGGGGTCGCGGTGATCGGGCTGCTGTCGCACGTGATCACGATGGCTTCGTTCTCGAGCGAGCTGGCGCTGCTGATAGGCCTCGGCGTCGGCATCGACTACGCGCTGTTCATCGTCACCCGATACCGGCAGGCGCTTCTGCGGGGAAAGTCTCGGGAGGAGGCGACCGTCGAGTCGCTGGACACCTCGGGGCGTGCGGTGCTGTTCGCGGGTGCGATCGTGTGCATCGCGATGCTGGGCATGTTCGCGCTCGGTGTCAGCTTCCTGTATGGGGTCGCCGTGGCGGCCGCGATCGCGGTGGCGTTCACGGTCTTAGCCGCGCTGACGCTGCTGCCGGCGCTCCTGGGTGTGGTGGGCAAACGGGTGCCGCGTCGCCGCGAGCGCCGCGCGCTGCGCGAGAGCAAGTACCGCGTCAGCGATGAGTCGCGCCGGTGGGCGCGTTGGGCGGACGCGATCCAGAAGCGCCCGGCCGCCTTCGCCGGCGTCGCGACGCTGATCATGGTCGTGCTCGCGATCCCGTTCTTCTCGATGCGACTCGGCTCGGCCGACGCGGGCAGCGATCCCGCGAACTCGACCACGCGCAAGGCATACGACCTGCTCGCCAAAGGCTTCGGCCCTGGCTACAACGGTCCGCTCCAGCTGGTCGCGGAGGTGAGCTCCGATCAGCAAAAGGCGGCGTTCGAGGCCGTAGTGGAGAAGGTCTCGCAAACGCCCGGCGTGGTCGGCTCGACCAAACCCTCGATCCTGCCGGGCGTCGACGGCCACGCGTCGGTCGCGATCGCCGACATCTACCCGAAGGGCTCACCGCAGGCCGCCTCGACATCCGATCTGCTGCAGAAGGTCCGTGATCAGGTCGTACCGGCTGCCTCTGAGGGCACCGGCCTGCATGTGCTGGTGGGTGGGACCACAGCGATCTTCGAGGACTTCAGCCAGATCTTGTCGAACAAGCTGCCGCTGTTCATCGGGATCGTCGTTGCGCTCAGCTTCGTGTTGCTGGTGCTCGTGTTCCGCAGCCTGCTGATCCCGCTCACGGCGGCGGTCATGAACGCGCTGTCGGCTGGCGCGGCGTTCGGCGTCGTGACGGCCGTGTTCCAGTTCGGGTGGGGGTCGAGCCTGCTCGGGATCGACGGGACCGGACCGATCGAGGCGTTCTTGCCGGTGCTGATGTTCCCAATCCTGTTCGGCCTCTCTATGGACTACGAGGTGTTCCTGATCAGCCGCGTGTACGAGGAGTGGCACCGGCGCGGTAACAACCGCGAGGCGGTCACGCACGGCCTAGCGGCGACCGGTCGCACGATCACCGCCGCGGCCACGATCATGGTGCTCGTGTTCGGCGCGTTCGTGCTCGGCGGCATGCGGATTATCGAGCTGTTCGGGATCGGCCTCGCTACCGCCGTCCTGCTCGACGCGCTGATCGTGCGCTCGGCGCTCGTGCCTGCGGTGATGATCCTGCTCGGTGACCGCAACTGGTGGCTGCCCGCGTGGCTGGAGCGCGTGCTTCCGCACATGCGGATCGAGGGTTCGGCGGGCCGCGCCGCCGGCGAGGAGCGTGTCGCGCTCGAGCCGGCGGTCCCGGAGCCCGAGCCGGCGCCCAGCTGAGCGAGTCAGCGGGTCACGAGAACCGGTCCGCGTGCGCGCTGAAGGTCCGGGGGGAAGCGTCTCTGCGTGATCGCGTGCATCCGACGGAGTAGCCTCGCCGTGTGACTTCTGTGCTGCCCGCGAGGCACCTGTTGCGCGCGCGGGATCTCGTCGACCGCCGCTATACCGAGCCCATCGGAGTCGAGGAGATGGCGGCCGCCGCAGGCCTGTCGCGGGCGCACTTCAGCCGCGAGTTCAGCCGCACGTTCGGCGAGTCGCCAAAGGGCTACTTGATGACGCGCCGGCTTGAGCGGGCGGCGGCGCTTCTGCGTAATACTGACCGGCCAGTCATCGAGATTTGCCTCGATGTCGGCCTGGTCGGCCTTGGGTCGTTCACGACGAGCTTCAAGCGGCATTTCGGCAAAACCCCGACCGAGTACCGCGCGGCCTTCCCGCCAGCCGCAGCGCAGGTGATCGTCCCCGACTGTTATGTGCGTCTGTATGGCCGCCCGCAACACAGCACAAACCGAGAAGAACGCGCGGCCGCCACGGATTAGCTTGCCCTCAGCAACCGCTGAAAGGAGCAACCACATGCAGGTACGCAACGCGCAGCTTTGGGTTCACGACCAGGACGAGGCGCTCGCCTTCTATATCGGCAAACTCGGCTGGGAGGTTCGCAGCGACGTCACCATGCCGGAGCTCGGCGGATTCCGCTGGTTGACGGTAAGCCCGCCGAGCCAGTCCGACTTCGCCGTCGTGCTCATGGCGATCCCGGGCCCGCCAGTGATGGACGCCGAGACAGCCGATCAGGTCCGTTCGCTGATGGCGAAGGGTTTCGCCGGCACCGTGTTCCTGACGACCGACGACGTCGACGATGACTACGTCCGCCTCAGCGACGCCGGCGTCGAGTTCACGATGGCGCCGACCGACATGCCGTATGGCCGCGACTGCGGGCTGCGCGACCCCTCCGGCAACCAGTTGCGGCTGTCGCAGCTCGCGCCGCAGTTCGCGGTGGGGTAGCCCGCTGTACCGGGGGTGCCCCGCCAGGGCGCGATCGTTGGCGAGATACACGCTTTCCGCGCAGCTGGCTATCCAGTTCGCTCCCCCTGCGAGTCATGCTTGCGCCGGGGGACGGCGATCGCGTCAGCCAGTACGGTGATCTCGATCCGCTCGGTCGTGCACAACCGGCCATTCGGTGTGGATCGCGGCGACCGTGGCATGAACTGCATGTGGGGCGTGCATTAAGCTGCCACGGCCGCCGGCTCGCTTGCCGGTTGGCAGCTTTTGCATGACCGCGGGGGGGTCCGCAGCCGCGGCCGCGGGAACCAACCCAGGGATCTCCCCACATCCGCGCCGTTCGGGGGGACGGAAATGGACAGCCAGCTCCGCGCATTGCGGGGCGATGCCTGAGGCCGATGAGATGCTCGTCATCTGAGCCTCGCGGGAGCCGGGCGAATCACCCGATGAGCCCGGCCTGCCGCGTCGGTCTAACGGTGGGGATCCTCCACATGCGAAGGGAGAATCGTGACCATCGCGTTCCCAGGCGAATCAGCGGACTACCGAGCGGCGCGCGACCGGCTGCTCGATCAAGAGATCAAGCTGCCTCGGCTGACCGAGGCGATGGCGGTATCGCAGCCGGCGCTGCCCACGGACGGACCGATCCCGCAGGACCACGCCCTCGATGGCGTCGGTCGCGCTGGCGCTCCGAGGAACGTGAAACTATCGGAGCTATTCAGACCGGGCAAGCCCAGCCTCGCCATCTACAACCTCATGTTCCCGCGCGATCCAGACGACCCCTCCGCAGAGCCCGCGATCGACAACACCGCGCTCCTGCCCCTAAAGGAAGGCCCGTGCCCATCATGCACCGCGCTGCTCGACCAACTCCACGATGCCGCCGAGCACGCCACCCAGCACATCAACCTCGCCGTCCTCGCGAACACGTCACTCCCACGGCCGCTCACCTTCGCCCAGGAGCGCGGCTGGCGTCACCTTCGCCTCCCGTCCCCGGCCGCCAACACCTACAACCGCGTGTTCCACCGCGACCAGGACACAACCCGTCACTTCTGGAGCTCAAACTCTTCTACGCCCCCACCGACAGCGATCAGGACCCGCGTCACATCAGCACCCTCGAGCCGCTCTGACCGGGCGAGCGCTTGCCGGCGCGCATGCCCTGGCGACCGGCCGTGCAGAGCGCGACGATCTCGGTCATGTCTTTGGGCGTCAGTTCTGCCGGTCGCCGGGGATTCGGAAGGCGAGCCCGAGCCAAATGGGACGCTGTTGAGCTTCGCCGCGAGGACCGTCAGGAGCTGTTCGCCGGCCTCGCTCACCAGCCGTTACGGTGCACGACCTCTTCGAAAGGGCGGCGCTTCAAGCGGGTGCCGGGCCTAAGCGGCCGGTCCGCTGGATAGCCGAGATCGATCACAAACGCAACGAGCTTGTCGTGGGGAACATGGAGCACCGACCTCGCCGCGTCCTGATCGCCGACGGCCGAATGGCCGCTGCCGATCCCGCGATCGGCGGCGGCGATCATCATCTGCATCGCCGCTTGGCCGATGTCGAAGCGGTTGCGCTCGCGGGCGCGGGGCTCCTCCTCGTCCGGGATTACCATCGCGATCGCGGCGGCTGCGTTCGCGATATGCCCGCCCCCGCGCCAGACTTTGGAGAGCTCGCCGAGCATCTCCCGGTCGGTGACCACAACGAAGTCCCACGGCTGATGGTTCTGCGATGACGGCGCGATCCGGCCGGCCTCGAGCACACGGTCGAGGTCCGGGTCGGGGATCGCTCGGTCCGCGAACTCGCGGACGTTGCGCCGAGCGGTGATGGCATCCCAGGTCTCCATCTACAGCCTCCTCATTGATGACCAGCGATCTACATGCGGGCGTACAGCTCCTGCAGCCTACGGGTCTACCTGCGCGACGGGCTCAGCTTCGCCACGTCGACCCGGACCAGCGCTCTGTCGTCGAAGCGGGCGCCGGGCGTCCAAGAGCGAGACGCTTGGGCAATGACCTTGTCTCGCGTGGTCGGAGGGTCAAATAGATCGCCCCGCGGCGCGCGTGCCGCGCTGACCGGGATGCGCGGGATACGTGGGTGCCGCGTGAACCTTCTATCGTGGGGTGCGTGACGGCAATAAGCGTTGAGGACCTGGCAGAGATCGACCGCGGTGGGCGCCGTTGCGCGGTTTGCCGCTCCGGACGCCATTGGCGCAGGTTGGAGGTGGTCCGGGCAGACGGTGCTGAGCCGGTGGTGATGTGTGCCGCGTGTCGGGCCCGCTACGGAAGCGCTCCTCCGGTGCGGGAGAGGAGTGCTCCCGCGGTCCCGGCCGAACCGGCCTCGTCCGCCGCCGAGCCGGCCTCGCCAGCACCCGAGGGCCGCCGCGAGCAGCACGAGGATCGGGTCAAGAAGGTGCTGCGTGAGCTGCCGCCCGGCGAGCATTCCACCGGGAGGATCGCCAAGGCGGCCGGGCTCAACCACGCAAAGACGCTCAGGCGGCTGCGTCAGCTAGAAGCGTCGGGCGGGGTCCGCGAAGTCGGCAAGCGTTGGTCGACGGAGCCGCCTTCGAGCGATCTGGAGGGAGCGTTTGACCGGCTGCAAGCCCGGACGAGCAACATCAGAATCGTTCGGGACCGATCGCTGATCGGCTGATCAGTCGGCTCTGATCTCCGATCAAGCACGCGGCCGGACCTCGGGCTCGCCGGGATGCGAGTGCGCGAGGGGCCGGGAGCGTGGGTCGCCGTTTATGGTTCTGGCTGTGGGAGAGTGGGGAGGGGCGAGCTTCGAGAACGATCCGGCTAGAGACTGGTTTCTTCTGGTTGAGGAAGCGGTTGATCCCGGTGGGGTCATTGCCTCGGCGCTTGACGGTGCGGTGGGCGAGCCGGAGTGCCTCAATCTCGATGAGTCGAGTGAAGCGATCGCGGCCGCAGAGTTGTCGGCCTCCTGTGCCGGTCACGCGTCCGCTCGCTTGCCGGACAACGTGAGCTACTGGGTCGACACTCATCCTCATCAGCCGCACGACTCCGAGATCGACCAGGCACTTCAAGCGGTGGAGCGCGTCCGAACGGAAAGCGGGCTGCGCGACTACTGGGATGCGAGCGGCGACGGGGAGAGGTGGCTCCGGGAGGTCGACGACCTCATCACACGGTTGAAGCAGTCTGGGGGCGGGGACCCGGCGACGCTCTCGCCATAGGCACCGCGCCGGCGGACCGCCCCGCAGGAGTAGAGTCGGTGGCAGCCTCCACCGCCTGAGTGCCTGCTCTTGCATTCTTCCAGTGGCCAGCCTTCCATACGGATCGAGGAGTGCACGCATGCCGAAGCAGAATCAGAAGCCCGACCGAGCGCGTGAAGAACCAGGCCCGGGAAAATCGACCTCGGAAGCGGCCTTCAACGATGTCCGCAGAGAGATCGCCCAACGTAACGAGCAGGCATCCCAAGAGGCCCGCAAGCGTCGAGCGGCACGCGAGCAGCAGCTGCTGATCCAGCGTCGCCAACGCGACTTCTAGAGCGCGTACGTTGTCCGTCGGTCCGACGGGCATGGATTGATCCGACGGTCCAACCTCAAGAGCGGCGGGACAGGCAGTGGCTGCGACCTGCGCCACGTCGAAGCGCCTGGTTGACCTCAGGGACTCATTCGTCCAGGCTCACACCGGTCGACGGCGGGACGCCGACGGCCGACGGCAACATAGTCGGCCGCAGGAGGGAAGGCGTGGCAGCTCAGCCGGCCCGTCGCCATGCCTCATCTAGATCGACGGGGTGGCAGGCAACCCACGGCCGTTCCCAACCTCCAAGGCGGAGCAACGCGGCGAGGATCTCGCCGGTGTACCCCCACACGACTGCGCCATCGAGAACAAACGCAGGGCCGTGCCAGCCGAAGCGCGTGCTGAGCATGATGCGGTTGTCGGGGTCGGCCAACGCGGTGAACGGCATGCGCATGACACGGCTGGTCTCGCCGGGGTCGATCGCGCTGACCGGCGATGGCGTGCGCCAGTGGGCGAGCACGCCGGTTACATCGAACCGCGACGGTGGGATGTGCAGGCGCGGCAGCAGGATCAGCGGCTCGATGGCTGCCGGGTCCACTCCGGTCTCCTCGGCAGCCTCGCGGATCGCGGTCGCGGGCGGCCCTGCGTCGCCGTCCTCACGCCCCCCGCCCGGAAAGGCGATCTCGCCGGCGTGATCACGGAGCTGGGCCGCCCTCTGCGCCAGCAGGACGTCCGGCCCGTCGGCACCGTCTGTCGCGATCAGTATCAGGACCGCGGCCTGCCGCTCGGCCACCCTGTGAGGTACGGGATCGTTGTGGCTTAGTTCTTCCGGGCGAGCCGCAGCAACCCGATCGACAAGCCCGGCGAGCGGCGCCGGCACGGTCGCTGGCCGGAGGTCTGTCGGCGCCAGCCATCGAGCCACGTCATCGGTCAGCGACCGGTCCACATGCGGAAGTCTGACTCGCTTCTTCTGGAAACACAGTCATCGGCTCTGGCCGGCGCCGGTACGTCCGTGTCGCCTGTGCACGCGCGAGACGGCCGCCGACCGCGGAGGCAACCAAATGCAAAGGATCCTAGGATCGTGCGGCAGGGTGCTCCCGACCACCACACGGGCGGCACTGCTCGTTCTCGATCGATGCAACACTGACGGCATGGCGACCTACATCTACTTTGCCGGCGCGGGCGTGCACGTAGAGGTTGGCGAAGACCCGAGTGACGTTGCCGACGCTTTCACGTCCGCCGGCGGCCTCCCGTTTCGACTAACGGGCCAAGACCAACGCGGGGAGGTGTACATCAATCCCACAACGGTGGCGTTTTGGTCGGCCTCGGAATCGAGTTCTGACCCAGTGGCTCCGCAGGAGTCGTCGCCGCCGACAAGGGAGCGAAAGGCTGCCACCGACATATGGGGGAAGCCCCTCCGCAAGAAGCGGGGTCGCTGAACCCGATTCGAATCCATCGCCAGCAGGCGCCGCGGAGGGCTCCGCCGGCTGTTAGGACCCTAACAACCTACGGGGCTGGCGGGCTCGGTGCAACCGCGGCTTCGTCGGGACCTCACCGTCGCCCACAGGCCGCTAACTGGGGCCTGGACCGATCGATCCGCGGCGTCATTACGATCCACTGCCGTGCGGCGGGTCGTCCTCTTGGTTGCGTTCGGTCTGCTGCTCGGTGCCCTGCTCACGGGCATCGCGGGAGCGCTGCCTGGATCGCCGGATCTGAACGCGCTGACCTGGCTGGGTACGGTCTCGACGGTCGCGGCCCTGGTGGTTGCCGTGGGCATCTACCGTGTGCAGCAGACGCAGAGCGATGCCGCGCATCAGGAGCTGCTCGATGCGCTGAAGGCACAGGATGAGATCCTGCAGGACCTCACCGAGTCGACGCCACCCAGCGAATCGCCAGCGCCGGCGGGCGAGGACGACACGCTCACTAGCGCACAACGCGAGGCCATCGAGGCGCAGTACGGGGATCGCTCGATCGACGCGGTCCGGACCCTAGGGCCCGGGCGGGGCGACAGGCCTCGCCTCGTCCGACTCGACGATGGCACGCTCGTGACGGTGTTCAGCGGAGGTCGCGGCGATGGAGTGCGCGTGCGCGAGGTAAAACCGCGGCGCGAACGGGGCAGACCCTCCCGCGACAGGCGATCACGGGGCCCGGACTCGACCTAGCGGCCCCGGACCTCGCCCGCTGGCGCGGTGCTGGTGTGGTGGGTGTTCGTCGCGTGTTCGTCGCGTCGACTGGCCGCGCGACGGACGCCGGTCGCGCTCCAATTCCTAAGCCCGCTCACCGCGTCCCCCAGGGTCGTCGCGCGGCTCGCCGCGGAGCACTTTCTCCGCACAGAAGGTACTGCGGGGACGAAATCTCGAGGAGCCTCAACCTATCGCGCTCGCTTGCTCTGGGCAAGGCTGAATGCGCCTGCGATGGATCCTTCTCCGAACGGGCGACCGATCCGGCGCCGGCGCTCGAGCGAGCACGAGCGCGCGGTGCGGCATCATCGAGTGACGACCTTGACCGCTGTCCAGGAGGGTGCCATGAGCAAATTCGTGTTCGAGATCACGCTGCAACGACTTGGCGACCATGTCGTGGAGGCGAGAGGCGGCACGGACGGACGCATCGTCATGGGTCCGAAGGGAACCCCCAATTCGTTCACGCCGGTCGAGCTGCTGCTCGCCGCGATCGCTGGCTGCTCGGGCATCGACCTGTGCACGTTGAGCGAACGCGACGGCATTGAGGTGGGGGAGTTCGAGCTGCGCGTACGCGGCGAGAAGCCGACTGGCGCCAACCGGTTATCGAACATCGCGGTGACGTACGTCGTGCCCCAGGCCGATCCGGACGTGGTCGCACCGCTCGTCGTCGAGGTAAGCGAGCTGTGCACCGTCGCCCTCACGGTGAGCGAAGGCTGTCCGATCCAGCATGTGCTCGCCGGGCCCGACGGCGCCCTTTCAACCGATTCGGATCGGTCGAGGTCCCGGGACGGCCTCGAACTGTAGTATTTCGATCATAAAAGTGCTGAAAGTCGACAAATTCGCGGGAAACGCCCGGTCATCTGTGTTTTCGTCGACGGATTGCCCAGGAGGGACTGTGGCTGATGTACGTCCATGAAGCGAAAGACAACTCTGACGGACCTACGCGGCGGCGTCTGGTGAGGGCGCTCATTGGGACGATGGTCACGCTGCTCGCCGCGGCGACGGTCGTCGCTTGCGGGTCGAGCGGCAGCACCACGAGCACCACCAGCGGGAGCACCACCAGGGCGACCGCTTCATCGGGGTCGGGCATCGCGCAGACCGGCCCTGGCCTCACCGTTCCGACCGCTCCCAGGGGGACGCGCGTGACAGGTGGAACGGTCACGTTCGCGGAGGCGCCGGACTCGCCACCTAACTACATCTTCCCCGGGGTCAGTCCGGAGTTCTGCTCGATCGCCAACGTGACCAATTTCAACACCCTGATGTATCGGCCGCTCTACTGGTACGGAAACGACTACACGCCAACGGTCGACTACGACTATTCGGTAGGAAATCAGCCGGTCTGGTCAGACAATGACAGGACCGTCACGATCACGTTGAAGGATTGGAAGTGGTCCGACGGCGAGCAGGTGACCTCGCGCGACGTGGAGTTCTATATCAACATCTACAAGGCGAACCGAGCCGACAACTGCGAGTACGTGCCGGGACGCTTCCCCGACAACGTCCTCAGCATGGCTGCACCGAACTCCTCAACGCTCGTGCTGCATCTGAACGCCTCCTACGACCCGGAGTGGTTCCTCTACAACCAGCTCTCTCAGCTCGTGCCGATGCCGCTCGCGTGGGACCGCACCTCGCTCTCGCAGCCGGCTCCGACCAGCGATAACGGTCATCTGCCCGACACGACGACTGCCGGTGCTCAGGCCGTCTACAAGTTCCTGGACGGCCAGTCGAAGGACCAGGGCGCGTGGACGACATCGCCGCTGTGGAGCGTCGTCGACGGGCCGTGGAAGCTGCAGTCGTTCACGAGCGACGGCGAGGTCACGCTAGTGCCAAACCCCGACTATTCGGGGACGCCGAAGCCGTCTATCGCGAAGTTCGTCGAGCTGCCCTTCACATCCGACGCGGCCGCACTCGACGAGTTTCGCTCAGGTGGTCCGAGCGCCGTCACGATCGGGTACGTACCGCCTCAGGACGTGCCGGAGGTGCCGAGTCTGACCGCCGAGGGTTACCTCGACAACCAGGGCTCGCAGTACGGGTTCAACTTCTTCCCGCTCAACTACAACAACCCGACGGTGGGGCCGATCTTCAAGCAGCTCTACTTCCGCCAGGCCCTGCAGCATCTGGTGGACCAGACGGGATGGGTCAGCGCGTTTCTCGGCCACGCTGCGACCGCGACTGTGTCGCCGGTGCCGATAGCGCCACCGAGCCCGCTCGTGCCGGCGTTGACGAAGACGAGCCCCTACCCGTTCTCCGTCTCTGCAGCGTCGACGCTGCTGAGCGCGAACGGCTGGAAGGTCGTCCCGGGGGGCACGACCGCCTGCGAAAAGCCGGGGACGGGTGCGGGTGAGTGCGGCGTCGGCATCACCAAGGGCGAGCCGCTCACATTCAACCTCGTATACGCGAGCGGTCTGACCTCGCTCGAATCGGAGATGAACGATTTGGAGGCAGAAGCGAAGCGGGTGGGCATTACGATCAAGCTGACCGTTCAGACCCCGGCGGCAATCACGAGTGCTTCCACGCCATGCACGCCGAGCCAGGCGATCTGCAAATGGCAGGCGGCTGATTGGAACGGCGGCTGGGTCTACGCGGACCCATACCTGCCGACTGGCGAGGTCCTGTTCGCGACCGGTGCGACTACGAACTTCGGCAGCTACTCAAATCCGCAAGCGAACAAACTGATCGACAACACGATCACGGCGCCCGCCTCGCAAGAGGGTGAAGCGCTGAGCGGCTACGCCTCGTTCATGGCGCAGCAACTGCCCGTCATCTATCAGCCGACATCGATCGGCCTGTACTCCTCGAACGGCGGCACCCTGGTCTCGGCCAAGCTCGGAGGCTTCGCTGGCAACTCGTTCACCTATCTGACGCCGGAGGCGTGGTACCTGGTCAAGTGATCGCCACAGCATTGGCTGCACTGCGTGTCGATCGAGGGTCAGGAGATCCACGCGCGGATGCTCGCCGAAAGGTGCTGAGTCCACGCCAACGTCGTCCGTCCCGGGCGGACCCGGTGGCACAACGGACTTGAGCAACCTCCGCGCCGGTCATCTTGTTCGGCCTCCCATCACTCGAGCGTGTGTCGTGGGCTTACTATGAGCCTGGGGCGAGTCCGTGCCGGTAGGCGTAGGCGACGGCTTGGGCGCGGTCGCGCGCGCCGGTCTTGCCGTATAGGTGGTTGATGTGGCTCTTGACGGTGGTTTCGGTGACGGTCAGCCGTTCGGCGATCTCGGCGTTTGAGAGTCCTTCGGCGATCAGGGTGAGCACGGTCGCTTCCCGCGGGGTGAGCCCGTCGGGGAGTTGGGCTTGGTCGGGTGGGTTCCATTGCAGCGGTGCGGTGCGGGCGATCGCTTTGACGAGGTGGTGTTGGACGGCGGGGTCGATCGCGGACTCGCCGCGCTTGGCGGCTTGCAGTGCGGCGGCGATCTGCGGGCTCGTCGCGTCTTTGGTGAGGAATCCACAGGCGCCCGCGCGGAGCGCTTGGATGACGCTGTGGTCGTCGGCGTAGGTGGTCAGCACGACCACCTTTGTGTTGGTACCGGTTTCGGAGATCCGCCGTGTCGCTTCGACTCCGTCGCAGTGCGGCATTCGGAGGTCCATCAGAACAACATCGGGGTTGAGCTGCTCGACTAGCTGGATCGCCTCCTTGCCGTTGGAGGCAGTGCCGACAATCTTGACCTCTTGCATGAGCCCGAGCACCATCGTCAGCCCTTCGCGGACGACGCGTTGGTCGTCGGCGATTATCACGGTGATCGGTTCAGTGTTCATGCGGGTATCCAGAGTTCGACTCGAAACCCATCGTCGGTCTGGCCGGCGTCGAGGTAGCCGCCGATCAGCTCCGCGCGCTCGCGCATCCCCGTGAGTCCGTACCCTCCATCGGCTCCGACGCTCGGCGGGGCCGGCGACGGGGGCGCGGTGGCGTGGTCAGAGACGGTCAGGCGAGTGCCGTTTGTCTCATAGCTGAGGCACAGCTCGACGCGTTCCGGGAGCGCGTGCTTGCGCACGTTTGTCAGCGCTTCCTGGGCGACGCGGTAGAGGGTCAGCGACGTCTCGGAGTCGAGTGGTCGTGGGGTCCCCGTGATCTTCAATGCCGCGCGAATGTCGGAGTCGCGTTCGAAGTCACCGACGAGCTGCTCGAGGCGGTTGGGTCCTGGCAGGTCCTCGTCGCGCAGCGCGGCGATCGCGCGGCGTGCTTCCTCGAGACCGGCGCGCGCGAGGTGGTGGGCCCGGTCCAGGGCGGGCGGCAGCTGCCCCTCTGCGTCCGGCTGCGCGGCGAGCATGCGGGCGCCTTCGAGTTGCAGCATCAGCCCCGAGAGGGAATGCGCGAGCACGTCATGCATGTCACGCGCCAAGCGGCCGCGTTCCCGGAGCATCGCCGCCTCGGCCTCGGCATCGCGGTTCGCTTGAAGTTCCAGCAACAGTCGTCGTGTCTGCAGGTGCGCTTCGGCGGCGCTGCGCGCGAACCTGGCGACTAGGTAGAACGCGACGATCCCGAGCGCGCTCGTTGCGATGATGCCGAACTCGGTGCCGGCGATCGTCCGGCCCGAGCGATACCCATGCAGCGCCGCCGGTATCAATGCGACGACTGCCAGCGCCAGAATGGCGAGCGACTCGCGGTCAGCGAGCCGCATCCCGGCGACCGCGACGGCCAGAAACAGGCCGGCTACCCCCGCCCCGTTCGGCTGGAGCCACACGAGCGCCGCCGAGCCGACGATCATCGCAGCGAGAGCGGCCGCCGTGGCGCGCGCGTCCATGCGACGCGTGAGCACGGCTGCGCACGCGATGAGGAGGACCAGCGAGAGGGTTACAGCGAGGCCATTGCCGGCGAGGGCTGGCGCGGGGTGCTGGGCGAACGCGATCGCGATGATGACGGCGATCACGACCGGCGCGATGCGACGCGCGGGGCCAAGATTCTCCGACAACGTCCGCTCGAGTGGGTCAGGCCCGGTGGCGAGCACCTGGGGCATGGGCAAAATGTAGGCGTCTCGCGACGGGCTGTCATCAGCCCAGGGTTGGATAACGCGCGTAGGGCCGTTCTCCGCCCCCGGGGCGGAGACCGAGCATGCCCAGGCATGAGGCTCGCCGCCCGCAAAAGATCGATCATGGCGCCGATGACGACGCGCGCTCGCGAACGTAGCTTGCCGGGCCATGATCACAGCACCCAACCACACACCCACAGATGCAGCCGTTCCGCCCCGTGCGAAGGAGGGGCGAGATCGACAGGATCGGCTTGCGGCCACCGCACGCGGGCTGAGGTGCACATACGGCGCGTTCGAAGCGGTCCGCGGAGTCGACCTCGAGGTCCGCCGGGGCGAGATCTTCGCGTTGTTGGGCCCAAACGGGGCCGGCAAGACGACCACGTTGGAGATCCTCGAGGGGTTCCGGGTCCGCTCGGGCGGCGACGTCGATGTACTTGGCGTCGACCCGGCACAGGGGGGTCGCAACTGGCGGGAGCGAATCGGGATCGTGCTGCAAGACAGTCAGCCCGAACCGGAGCTGACTGCCCGCGAGTGCCTGTCGCTCTATGCCGGCTATTACAGCTCTCCTGCCGCCGTCGATGACACGCTCGCTCTGGTCGGGCTCGCGGAGCTTGGCCACCGACGGTGCGACCAGTTGTCCGGTGGTCAGCGCCGCCGGCTCGATGTGGCGCTGGCGCTGGTCGGGGATCCCGAGTTGTTGTTCCTCGATGAGCCGACGACCGGCTTTGACCCCGCGGCGCGCCGCGCGATGTGGGAGCTGGTGCAGAGCCTGCGAGCGAACGGCACCACGATTGTGCTCACGAGCCACTACATGGAGGAGGCCGAGCGTCTCGCTGACCGGATTGCAGTGATCGCCAACGGCGAGATCGTCGCCGAGGGCACACCCGGCTCGCTCGGTCGGCGATCGCTGATGGACGCCCTGATCACCTTCACTCTGCCCGCCGGGGTCGAGCTGAGCCAGCTGCCGGTCGGGCTCGGCGCGCCTAGCGTCGATCAGCGCGGTCGGGTCGCCGTTGGCTGTGAAGACCCCGTCCCCGCGATGCTCGCGCTGACCCAGTGGGCCCTCCGGCACCAGTACCCACTGCCGGACCTCGAGCTGCGCCGTCCGACCCTCGAAGACGTCTACCTACAACTGACCGCCCGGCGCTGATCACCAGGAGCCACAACGATGATCCGTCTCGTCCTTCATCAGACGCGCTACGACCTGCTGACGGTCGCGCGCAACCGTCAGGCCCGCTTCTTCACCGTGATCTTACCGGTGATGTTCCTCGTGATCTTTGTCAGCGTGTTCGGCAACCAGCTCGTCGGACCCGAGCACATCAAGGCCTCCACCTATTACGTGCCGGGGATCGCCGCGCTCGCCGTCCTAAGCGCCTCGTTCTCGAACCTCGTGATCGCGATCACCACTCAACGCGAGCTCGGGGTGCTCAGGCGCCGCCGGGCGACGCCCGCCCCCGCGTCCGTGATCATCGCCGGACGCGCGGTCACCGCGTTGGTGGTCGCGGTCGCAGTCACCGCGGTCGTGATCGCAATCGGCGGCCTCGCCTACGGTGTGCACACCGCCCCCAGCGCGCTCGGGACGCTAGCGCTGAGCGTTGTCGTCGGCTCGCTCGCCTTCGCGTGCCTCGGCTTCGCTGTATCCAGCGCGATCGGGTCCGCGGACGCCGCCCAGCCGGCTGTGCTGGCTCTCACCCTGCCGCTGTCGTTCATCTCCGGCGTATACATCCCGTGGACCCAGCTCCCGAGCGCCCTCCAGCACGTCGCGCAAGCGTTCCCGCTCCAGCACCTCGTGGCGGCACTGAGTCGCGGATTCCTCCCGGGCACGCACGGTGTCGCCTGGGGCGACCTGGCAATCCTCGCCGCCTGGGGCGCAGCTGGGCTGATCGTCGCCCTCGCGCGGTTCCGCTGGACGCCAGCCGCAATCAAAGCCTGACAAGCCACCAACCCCATCCACGAACGACACCAGCCTGCCCACGAAACGCGTACCCCTTCCGCCCTCAGGGAATGGCGAGGCGCGCTGCGCGAGCCTGGCCGGCCAGAGGCTTGCCGGTACGACCGCCAGCGCTTGATTGGCAAGCCCCCCGCCCGACTGGGCTTACGTCAGAACTCATCTCACCTCACGTACACCACGAAACATGAAAGAGACACATCATGGCGATGATCGAAAACGAGACCCACACGCGTCAGGGAAGCTGTCCCACACACGGGAAGGTGCTGGCCGCACGGGAAGTTCCGAAGATCAAGTTCCCGTTCGTGGTTACCGGCGTAGCCCGCGGCTTTGCCGCCCTGAGGCCGTATCGCTGCCCCGAGTGCGGAGCGAAGGTGACGTGAGGCGCGAGGCGATATTCACCGGAGCGGCGGCGCCGGCACGGCCCCGTGCCGGCGCGGGGCGAACCATGCCCTGGTGAACCGCTCGGACGCTCCCGTGCGGATGGTGTTCGTACTGATCGCCGGCGAGATCCGATGAGTTCCGATCGGCGACGGGGCCGCTCGAGTTCTTCCACCAGCTCCTCGGGCAGAGCCGTCGCCTTAGCCGGACTCCTCCGCATCTACGTCGTGGACAACGATCACGGGACATGGGGCGTGCTTCACGACACTTTTGGACGTGCTTCCCTCGAACCTCGCCCGGAGTCCACTCAGGCCGCGAGACCCGACGACGATCGCTGCTGCGTTGTGTTCACGGGCCACCTCCACGATCGTCCGGGTGACGTCGTGAACGTCGGCGACGGCGAGCGGTTCGGCATCTAACCCCAGAGATCTCGCCAGCTCAGCTCCCTCGTTTGCCACGCGTTCGGCGTGGCCGCGTAACGCTTCGTCAAACGCGAGCACGGTCGCCGGGTCCACGGCAGGAGTCATTGCGACGTCGGGGGGCGGGGCCACCGCCGCGTGGGCGAGCGCCGCCTCCCACACCGTAAGCACTAGTGTCACGCGCGGCTTCAACAGCGCGGCCGCCGCGGCAACCGCCTGACGCGACGCAGTCGATCCGTCGAAGGCGATCAGGGTTGGACCATCGTCAGGGTTCATCCGGCCAGGATATTCCAGCTACACGTTCCGCACTCGAATCTGCCGATCAAAGGACTCTTCGAGCGCCGATGGTGGGTGGGTCAGGGGCCACCGGAGCGGCGATGACGGGCTCGCTCGACGCGCGTACTGGGGCGACTCCTGACCTGGAGAAGTTCGCGCTCTAAAGGTCGATCGGGCGGTCGGCGTCCCAAATGGCGCCGGCCGCCCACGTTTCCGCACCCGAAGCGCTCAACCCGCAGATCGCGGGCATCCTGGCTCCGAGCCAGCCGGTCGCAGCTCAGGACACGCCGCGAATCACTCGGATCCGGTGATGTCTGGTCACCTGCTCGCTCGTCAGGCTGGAGCGAGCTTGTAGACAAACACAAGCGATCGATCGGACGTCCAGCGCTTCAGACCAGCTACGCAAGGGAGCACGCATGAGCACAACCGCCCCGGATCCCACAACAACCGCGACTGAGGACCGCCTGGCGATCCTTGACCTGATCGCACGCCTCGGGTTGCTGACCGACGCGCGCGACTGGACCGCGCTCGAGCAGCTGTTCGCTGATCCGGTCTACAGCGACCGCACCTCACTCTTCGGAGGCGAGCCACAGACGAACACTCCCGCTGAGCTCGTTGGCGGCTTGCAGTATGTGCTGGGCAAGCTCGACACAACCCATCACCTGATCAGCTGTCAGATGATCGAGGTCAACGGCGACGAGGCGACCAGCGCGGCCAACATGCAGGGTACGCACGTGCTCGCCAACGCCTCGGGCGGCTCCCAGTGGGTCGTCGCCGGCCGCCACGACTATCAGCTCAAACGGACCGCAGACGGCTGGCGGATCGCCGGAATCACGTTCACTCTCCAATGGGCGAGTGGCAACGAGCACATCTTGACCCTTGCGACTGCCGCGTGACCGTATGCGGCGGGCGCGGATACGATCGCATCAGCGCACGAGGTTCGAATCGGGGCCGACGCGTCCCTGCGGTGCCGCTTTACGCGGAACCGGCGGCCCGTGACGCAATCGTCTGGTTCCTTTTGGGGCGTCGCTTCTTGAACGCGTTCTGGTAGGCGTCCAGGAGGAACGGCAGCATGTCCGCGTCGGGCATCGGCGTGCCCGCCGCTCCTCGCCGGAGCATTTCGCTGCAGAGCTGGATGTATGCCTCGCCGAGCGCGGCGGTCAGCGCTGCTGCGACGGACGCGTTGATCACTGACACCCCGGGAATCACCTTCAAGAGGTTGGCGGCGATTTGTCTGCCGACGACTGTGACACCGCCCTGGCCGACCAGACCGCGGATCAGGTTGACGGCGCGGTCGCTGCCCATGTCCATGCCGAAGATGGCGTTGATGCTCGCGAGCATCCCAAGCTGCACCGGCATGAGCACGGCGGCGTCGGGCACCGGAATCGGTATGGCACCGATTCCGGCTGCTGCCACGCTTGATGCGCCGACAACGGCTCGCGCCTGGTTCGCTTTGAGGCGGATGACTACCCCTTGGGCGTTTGTAAACGCCCGCCTCACCGCCTCGGGGAGGATGTCGTTGGTCCGTTCCACGAGTTCCTCCAGGCCTCGCTGCGGGATGGTGTGTCCGGCCACCCTGCGCTCGCGGGCGAGCGTCCGCACGGGGCTGCCCTCGATGGGCAGCTTCTCGGCCGCGATTGCCTCCTCCAGCGCGTCGGCCCGTTGGTCGTCGATGCACTGCGTGAGGACCAGAATCACCGGCACCTCGGCGGCCAGGGCGCGGACGATCTCCGCGTCGTAGTCCTGCACGCGAGTCTGCCCGGCGTCGATGCAGTACCAGGCAACATGGACGACGATGTCGGGGCCGCCTTTCCGGGAATCAGCAATCGTCTTCGTGTAGTCGCGGATCACGTCCTTCTTCGCGTGTCCGAGCTCGATCCCGGGGGTGTCGTAGATCGTCACTGGCACACCGGCGACGTCGTAGCGCCGGACGTTCTTGGTCACTGGCTTGCCGGTGCCCTCCTCGGCCAGGGGAACCCTGAACACGGCATTGATGAGCGTGCTCTTCCCGACGCCGGTCTGTCCGCTAATGAGGATGTTCGCGTGCCCCAGTCGCTGATTCGCCTTCTCCTGCTCAGCGCTGAAGTACGCCGCCGGATCGGCCGCGACTTCGTCGACGTTTGGACTTCCTGGCTCGCCTGCGCCTGGCTCGTTCGCCTTAGCGCCGGAGCGACGCGCACGCTCCGAGGCATCCTGAAGGCCGCGGGTCACGGCGTCCGTGATGTCTCTGGCGCCTTGCTCAGCGACTCGCCGGGCTCGGCTCACAGCCCGCTGAACCCGTTCGCGACCCTTATCCTGATCAGGCAACGCTCGCACTCATCTTCGACCGGCCCATCGTCGCACACCGGAAGCGGGCCCTTGACTTCAAGCGCTTGATGTGCGGTTTGCTGGACGCACGACAGTTCCAACCATCCAAGATGTGTCCCGGCGCAGCGGGCTGAGCGAGCCGACGTTGCGCTATTGCGAAGAGGTCCTGCGCCGCGAGTTGGTCGTCGTCAACCCGACGTTCATCCTCGGCCCGACGCTGACGACGCGCGCGCGTCCCTCGGTCCAGATTGTTAAGGCGATGCTCGACGGGACGATGCCCGTCGTGTGGACGCCAGCGGTTCGCCGTCGAGGACGTTCGCGACGTTGCCGATTTGCACACCCGCGGACAGCCTGCGCGACCTCGGCCTCCTGGAGAAACGATGATGACTCTCGGCCATCGGGCTATGGAGCGGAGCGCGCGTTAAGACCGGCGGGGCGTGTGCCGATAGAGACGCGGGCGCGCCGCGCACTCATCAGGTATGGCTATGGCAACTGCTCCAAAGGACTCCGCGGACGGCGGCCAGGCAGACGCGGCGCGTCGCGCGATCGGCCGAGCCTGGCGCGCCTACTACGAGGATCCTGCCTGGGCGCTGGATGTAGCGGTCCGCGGCTACGAATCGGGGCGCTCGCTTGATGATCCGGGTCTGTGCGCCCGAGCGCGGGCTCTCCAGGGTGCCGTCGGTTTACATCGCGCTGATCTGCAGGGGGCGCTCGAGCTCGCGGTCGAGGCGCAGCGCTACCTGGGACAGTCCCACGACTCGTCCGCGCGCTGCGAGGTTGCCGCGCTGAAGGCTCAGGTGAGCTTTTTCTCCGGTTCGTACGCGGACGCGCTGCGCGAAGCTGAGCTGGCCGTCAGGATCGCCGATGAGTCGGCCGACCGCGACCTGCGGATCTTCGCCCGGCGGTCTGCTTGCCTGGTATTCGGCAACGTCGGTGTCCCGGACTGGGAGCAGCGTCTGGTAGAGCTGCTGCAGCTCTCGGTCGACGCCGGCGACGCGTGGGAGGAGGCGATCTCGCGCAACGATCTCGCGTGCTACTTGCAGGAGACGGGGGACCTGAAGGGTGCCGAGGGCGAGATCGATCGCGCGCTCACCGTGGCGCACAGCGTTCCTGGGCGAAACAACTTTGCGCTCGGTGTCCTGCATTCGACCCGCGCCGACATCCGGCTGCTCGGCGCTCGCCCGGAGGAGGCGCTGCGGGACGCCGAGGCGGCGATCGCTCGCCTGCTGGACGGCGGCGACCCCAACCCGTACGTACTCGGGATGACCGTCCGGGCGCAAGTGCAGGCCCGCATGGCGCTTGGCCAGCTCGACGGCGCCCGCGAGTCCGGCGAGGGCGCACTGCAGTGGCTGGGCGATCGCGTGCCTCAGATGCGCAGCCTGATCTTGACCACGCTGGCCACCGCGCTGCGCGACGCCGGGCGAACCGAGGAAGCGTACGAGGCGCTGGAGCGGGCGTGCGAGCTCGAACGCCAGGCTTTCCGGGAGCTCTCGCAGGTCCAGCTAAGCCTCGAGCGAGCGACGCTCGAAACGCGCGAGGCGCGCCGCCACAGCGATCTCCTTACGGTCAAGAATCGTCAGCTCGCCGAGGCTCACGACGAGTTGGAGCGCCGCGCCAACGAGCTCGAAGCGCTGCACGCACAGTTACGCGAGCAGGCCGAGCGGGATCCGCTGACCGGCGTGCACAATCGCCGCTACCTGGCCCGCGAGCTCGAGCGGCTCACCCATGAGCGGGTAACCGGTCGGATCAGCCTCGCGGTACTCGACGTCGATCACTTCAAGGCGATCAACGACCGCTTCGGACACGCTGCCGGTGACGAGGTCTTGATCCGGATCGCGAGACTGCTCTGTGATCATCTGCGCGAATCGGACAGCATCATCCGCAGCGGCGGCGAGGAGTTCATCATCCTTATGCCACACACCGACGCGAACGCGGCGAAAGCTTGCTGCGAGCGCGTCCGCCGGGCCATCAACACCGAGGTCTGGTCGAGCGTCGCGGAAGGCCTGAGCGTGACCACGAGCCTGGGCATGGCCACGACCCAGGAACCGATCAACCTCGAAGCCGTCATCAGACTCGCTGACCAGCGGCTGTATGAAGCCAAGCGCAACGGGCGAGACCAAGTCGTATACGCGTCACGGTTGGGCTCGCCCTGTTGACCCAAACAGGTCGATGTGCTGTTCGACCACGGTTTGGACGGCGGTGATGACTGGGTCGACGAGTTTTACGATCGCGTACTCGTCGGGGTGGGCGGCAAGCTGAGCTTCGAGCATCGTGCGGTAGGCGTAGCGCAGGTCGGAGTTGATGTTGATCTTGCTGACGCCGATCCGCGCGGCGCTCTGAAAATAGTGACCCGGGGTGCCGCTGCCGCCGTGCAGGCTGATGTTGATGTCGAGTGCGTCGCGGATACGTTGGAGGAGTTCGAGGTCGAGCTGCTTAGGGACGGGGTAGCGGCCGTGGAGGTTTCCGACGGCGGCGGCGAACGTGTCAATGCCCGTCTCATCGACGAACGCACGGGCGCCCTCCGGTGTGGAAAACGTCTTGCGGATCTCGTCGTAGTCGATGTCCTCGGTGTGGACGTTGGAGCTGCCCCCGAAGTAGTGGGGCTCGCTCTCGACCAGCGCCTCTGTGGTCTCGGCCGCATACCGGACGACCTCGCGCGTGGCCTCGATGATCTCCGCGTCGGTGGCGTCGTGCTTGGCCTGGCTGTAGTCGATATGGATGAACTCAAAGCCGGCATCGATACCGGCCTTGGCCGCCTCGACGCTGGGACTGTGGTCGAGGTTGATGTACATCTCGACGCCGAACTCGACACGGTAGTTATCCACCAGCGAGCGCATGTTCGCCAGCCCGATGATCGCCACCTCGCCGTGACTCACCTCGACGAGCACGGGCGCGTTCTTAGTTTGTGCGGCGCGTGCGATCGCCAGCAGGGTCTCCTGGTTGTCGACGTTGAAGGCTCCCACGGCGAAATGTTCCTCGCGGGAGCGGCGCATCAAGTTGCGGGCCGCATCGACGCCGGTGCTCATCTTCTGCTCCTTCTCCTCTTCAGTTGCTCGAAGCCAGAGTCCCTGGATTGTGTCGTGCTCTCAGCTTTCGTTACCTGCGCGTAGCCAGGCGATGTAGTCGGCGGCGGCGCGCTCGACATCCCATGCGGGCTCGTAGCCGGTGTCCTGGCGCAGGCGGGTGATGTCGAGCCAGGCCTGGCTGGTCTCGCCGCCGGTCGGCAAATCGACCTGCGCGTCGGGCACAGCGTGTCGGATCGCGGCGGCAACCTCCGCGTTGGTCGTGGCGTGGCCGGAGGCGACGTTGTAGGTGCGGTGGTTGAGGTGATCGGCCAGCTGCAACAGCGCGATCGCCCGGCCGGTGTCCTTGACGTAGCAGAGGTCGAGCGAGTCTTCGGCGTGCATCCGGCCGCTGACACCGGACAGATCCGGCGCGTGGCCGCGGGCCGCGGCGTGGATCAGCTGCGGGGCAGGAAAGAACGGATCGGGGTTGTGGCCGAGCGGTCCCCAGGTGCCGGAGATGCGCAGGTTGACGACCTCGATGCCGGTAGCGTCGGCGAGGTGGCCGCCGAGTAGTTCGCTGACCTTCTTGAACGTGGGGATGAGGTGCGGCGAGCTCATCGACAACGGCATGTCCTCCGTGAGCGGACCCTCGAACGGGTCTTTTGCACCGCCGTAGACGCCGATCGTGCTCGCCAGTGCAACGCGCCCCACACCCCATTCCTGGGCGGCCTGCAGGATGTTGAACAGGCTGCCAAGCGTGCGACGCGCCGCCTGCACCGGCGGCTCGTCGCTCGGCGGCCAGGGCATCGAGCCGGCGAGGTGGACGATCCCCGTGATCCGGTGCCGGCGCCCGGCCGCGAGCAGCGCGTCGAGGTCGGTGGCGTCGGCCTGCTCAACTGCGACCGGCGCGTCGAAGCGCCCAGCCGGCACCTCCGCGTGGCTGCGCTGGACGAGCACGCATTCCTCGCCCGCATCCAGCAGCGCCTGCACGGTGTGGGAGCCGATGAAACCCAGCCCTCCGGTGGTCAAGATCATTTTTCCTCGATTCGTTCGTTGTGCTGATCGTCAGTGGAACTGATGATCAGCATAGCGATACGCTGGAGCCATGTCCACCGACACCGGACCTGGGCCGCTGCTGAGCCCGCGCCTCGGATACCTCCTCAAGCACGTACAGATGCGAATGCACGAGCTCAACGAGGAGGCGCTGGCACCGTTCGGCATCGACGGCCGCGAGCTCGGCATCCTGCTCGTCATCGCCGGCCACGAGCCGGGCTCCCAGCAGCAGGCGGCGCAGCGGCTCGGCATCGACCGAACCTCGATGGTCGCGCGACTCGACGCACTCGAGGACAAGGGCCTCGTGTCTCGTCATCCTCACGCGGAGGACCGTCGCCGCAACGTCGTCGAGCTCACCGACGCAGGCCGGGCCACCGTCCGGCTCGCCACCAAGGCAAGCGAGCGCGCCGAAGCGACGCTGCTCGCGCCGCTCACCGACCAGGACGGCGAACGCCTGCGGGATGCGCTGCAGGCCATCCTGGTTCCCCCCGCCGATGCCGGCCTCGACGGCTAGGGTTCCCACGCCGCATCTACAACCTGCCCAGCCGAGGAGACTGCATGTCCCGCTTTGCGAAGGTCAACTTGCTCGAGGTCGAGGATTCCGTCGCCGGACGGGTGGACGGGCTCGAGGGCCGCTTCGGCCGTAAGCACCTGGACTCCCGCGACCTCGGCGTAAGCCTGTTCCGGTATGCCCCGAACCTTCGGAGTCCGATGGCCCACAGCCACAAGGAGCAGGAGGAGGCCTACGTCGTCGTCGCCGGCTCCGGCCGGATTCTGCTCGACGAGGAGACCCAGGAGCTTCAGACCTGGGACGTCATCCGCGTCGCGCCCGAGGTCGTCCGAGCATTCGAGGCCGGCCCGGACGGGCTCGACGTTATCGCCGTCGGCGGCCCCAAGCCCGAGGAAGGCGATGGCGTCCGCGCCACTCCGACCTGGCCCGACGCGGGATAGTCAGGCCGGCGGCTAAGTTACTGGCCTTGCGTGCGCGCGTACCGCACGAGGCTACGCAGAAGCCAGAGGTCGAGGGCTAGGAACGGGAGGAAGACGAGTCCCCACCAGTAGCCCTTGACACACAGGAACACGGTGACAAAGAGGATCCACGGCGCCAGAAGGGCGCGCACCACGATCGTCTGTTGGTAGTGCTTACGCGCCCAGTGGCCGTTCGGGCCGACGCGTTCGTCCTCTGCCGTCATTTCAGAGAACGATCCTACGCCGCCGGCTCGGGAACCGATCTCGAGTCGCGCATGCCGCGGCCCGCACGCGTAATGGACAGCAGGGCTGCGATGACCATCAGCCCCATCGAGGCGTAGAAGGCGGCGTGCAGGCCCGAGGTGAAGGCGACAGCCAGCGGGCCGTGCAGACTGGTGGAGCCCACGAAGATCGCGAACGCGAGCGTACGGCTGATCGAGCGTGACGCGATCAGGATCGCGAGCGAGAACGAGAACACCATCCCCACGTTCGAGAACGTGCGGAGCATCCCGGAGGAGATGCCGAACAGCTGCGGCGGCGAGGCCTTCATCACCGCCGAGCTGTTGCCGGGAAAGAAGAAGCCCGCGCCGACGCCGTTGGCGATCGAGGCGAGCACGACCAGCCACAGCCCGGTGTGCAGCGAAAGCTGCGCGTAGGCGAACAGGGCCACGACCTGGATTCCGAGTCCCAGCGTGGCCGGCAAGACCGGCGCGACCCGGTCGGCGAGCTGCCCCGCGTACGGCCCCACACACCCACCGATCACGTAGCCCGGAACGAGCAGCAGGGAGGCGTGGATCGGCGACAGTCCCCGCGGCCCCTGGAGGTCATGATCACGAGGAACAGGACCGCGTAGTTGGCCAGCGCCTGGAACATCGCCGCGAGCAGCGACGGGGTCATCATCGGCACCCGGAACAGGGAAAGGTCGAGCATCGGATCGGTGACGGTCCGCTCGATCGAAACGAACACGACCAGCAGCACCACACCACCGACCAGATAGGCGATCAGGGTCGCATCCAGCGGCGCCGTCGCGAGCCTCGTGATCCCCCACAACAGCCCAAACAGCCCCAGTCCAAGCGCCCGCCCGTACATATCGCCCAAGCGCCCGACCTGGGTCGCGAGCAGCGTGATCACCAGCAGATAGCCGATCACGACCCACACCACGGAACCAAGCGAGATGTCGAGCGCACGCTCGATCTCGGGCAGGGCAAGGACGACGATCGTCGTATCGACCGCCGTGATCAGCACCCCGGTCATCACCACCCCGAGCGCCAAACCCGGACCGCGCCGCCCCGTCGGCGGCAAGGTCGGAGTCGGCACGGTGGCCGTCACAAAGCGCTCCACCGGGTCCGGGCGAAGACGAGCACCGGCGCAGTCTAGGGCGGCCCAGCCCGAGCCCGCTCGCCGAGTAGGATCGCGCCATGAAGCGGCACGTCCTAATCCTGGGCGCGGGCTTCGGGGGCCTTGAACTGGCGACGCGCCTCTCCGAAACCAGCTCCGATGCGGTCGACGTCACGTTGCTCGACCGCAACGACTCGTTCTTCTTCGGCTTCTCCAAGCTCGACGTGATGCTCGGACGCCAGTCGGCCGACGACGTGCGGCTGCCGTACCGCGGCATCGCCAAGGACGGTGTCGAGTTCCGCCGGGAGACGGTGGTCGGAATCGACCCTGTGGCCCGCCGGGTGCAGACGGATGTCGGGACCCACGACGCTGATTTCCTGGTCGTGGCGATGGGCGCGGACTACGACATCGCCGCGACCCCGGGGTTCGAGGAGGGCGGCCACGAGTACTACTCGCTCGCGGGAGCGGAGCGCCTGCGCGATGCGCTTGTCGACTTCCAGGGCGGACGTGTTCTCGTTTCGGTGCTCGGCCAGCCGTTCAAGTGTCCGCCGGCGCCGTTCGAGGGGTCCTTCCTCCTGCACGAACACTTCACGCAACGGGGGATCCGTGACGCTGTACAGATGGCGACGACGTTCCCGATGCAGCGCCCCGTCCCGGTTACGGGCCCGGTGTCTCAGATGTTCCGCGACGGGCTGGCCGCGCGCGGGATCGAGGAGCTCCCCCAGCACCTCGTGACCAGTATCGACCCGGCCGCCCAGGCCGCACAGCTGGCTACCGGTGACACGCTCCCTTACGACTTGTTCGTCGGAATCCCGGTGCATCGCGCGCCCGAACCGCTCACGGCCGCCGGCTTGGCGGTCGACGGCTGGGTGCCGGTCGACCAGACGAACCTCCGGACCAAATTCCCCCACGTGTACGCCCTCGGCGACGTCTGCACCGGCCCACGGACCGTCCCCAAAGCGGGGATCTTCGCCGAGGCGGCCGCGCGGGTCGTTGCCAACGACATCGCCGCGGAGATCTCAGGCGGGGACCCGCCGGCGCCCTACGAAGGGTCGGGCGTGTGCTACGCCGAGTTCGGCGGCGGGCTCGTCAGCAAGGTCGAGGTCAACTTCCTCCGCGGAGAGTCCCCCGCGGCCGAGCGTCACGATCCCTCACGCGAGTACGCCGCCGAGAAGGCCGAGTTCGGCGCTACACGCCGGACGCGATGGTTTGGCTCCTGAGGAAACCGCTTCACACCCAATCCGCCATCGGCGACGCGCAGTCCGCGCCCGCGTCCGCGCGGTCACCCCACGGGGCAATTTCCAGCATTACGAGTGTCCTGGCACGCCAGAGCAGGATTTTGCCTCGTGGAGAGGCAACATCCCGACCTAACTGTGGCCGGCCGTCCGTAATGCTGGAAATTGCCCGATCGTGTTGCGGTGACCGCATGACACCGACCTCGCATGGTCACCCCGCGACTGCGCGTACACTGCTCGCGCCCTCCCGCGGCGAAATCACCCGTTGGCACGGCCCGTGATGTTACGGTCCGCGGAATGAGCGGAGCCGCTGAGCCCTTGCGCGCCCCTGGAAGCCGACCGTTTCCCGATCAGCCCGTCGGCTGGTCGAATCCGGACATGCCGTTCGAGCACCTCGTGGTGGTGATGATGGAGAACCACTCGTTCGACAACCTGCTCGGGGCCCTTTCGCTGACACGGAGCGACGTGCGCGGGCTGACATTCGCGGATGGCAAGGCGACGAACTCGAATCCGGGCGGTCCGGGTACGCCGGCCGTCGTCACCGCATTCCCCCTTGCCAACACCTCGCAGGGCTCGGATGTGTCGCAAACCTGGAAGGACAGTCACGAGCAGATCGACGGTGGCCGGATGGATGGGTTCGTCCGGACGATGAACTCCGAGCAGCCGATGGGCTATTACACGCCGGCGGTTCTCCCATTCGCGTACTCGCTCGCGTCGACGTTCACGGTTGCGAACCAATGGTTCTGTTCCCTTCCGGGTCCGACCTACCCGAACCGCCGGTTCCTCCTGGCCGGAACCGCCTACGGCACAACCCAGACTCACGGTGACCCGCTGGTCAACCCGTCGCCCGCGAGTGGAACGGTGTTCGAGCTGCTCTCCAACAACGGGATCAGCTGGGCCGACTACTTCTCCGATATCCCGATGAGCATGGTGATCGGACGGAGCGTCCTCGAGCATCCGGATCATCACCGTGTGATCGACGCGTTCTACGACGACTGCCGCACGGGTAACCTCCCGCAGGTCAGCTTCGTCGACCCCCGGATCGGGGTGGCATCGCGGATCGGGCAGCCGATCGCTCAGCTTCCGTGGCCGTTCGACGAATGGCTCAAACACATAGGTGCGGACCTGAGCAATGCCGACCCCGCGGAAACGGAAGAGGATCCGCAGGACATGTACTACGGGGAGGCATGGGCATACAAAGTGGTGACTTCAGTCATCCAATCGCCACAGTGGCCACAAACCTGCCTCGTCTACCTCTATGACGAACATGGCGGTTACTACGACCACGTCCCTCCGCCGCCGGCGATTCCACCGGACGACATAAACCCGAATCTCCAGCCTGGCGATCCGCCCGGCGGTTACGACTTGTACGGGCCGCGCGTTCCGGCGATCGTCGTCTCGCCACACTCAAAGCCGGGCGGCGCGACAGACGTCGTGCACGACCACACCTCCGTGCTCGCGAGCATCGAGGCAAAATGGAACCTCCCGGCGCTCACCCGACGGGACGCGAACGCGCGGGACATCACGGACTTCCTCGCTCCCGGCCCACCGGCGCTGCTGCAAGCGGAGGGCATCGTCGGACCGCAGACCACCGGCCCGTCCGGCCCGGTCACGCCGCCGTCTTGACGTCGGTAGCGGAATCACCTGACTCCGGCAACGCCGATCAGCGTCCCCTCGGGGTCTGTGAAATGGCCGACGACGAGTCCATTCGGCGATCTGGCCGGACCCATCACGCGCGCGCCGCCGAGGCTCTCTGCCCGGGCGAGCGCGGCTTCTACGTCCGGAACACCGACGTAGAACACCGCATGGCTGTCATAGGCCTGTCCGCCTCCGACACCCCCGCGGATTCCCGATCCGTCCTCGGCGGTGATGAGGTCGATAAACCCATAGCTGTCGGCATCTGAGACCTCTTTGGCGACGGGCGAAGGCGTGTCGAACGTCCACCCGAACAAATCGCCGTAGTAGCGACGCAGCTGGTCCGGATTGCTGCCGATCACCTCAAAATGCACGACTGGGCGAGCCATAACAACGCTCCTTTCTGCGCGCCAGACGCCGTGACCGAACCTAAACCCGGCGTCCCTCATCAATCGACAATAGGACCGGGCCGGCTCGCCGAACTCATCGGTCGACGTGCGGTGGAACTCCGTTAGCCTCCAGGCATGACGCCTGCGCGGATCGACCACATCGTCGGTGGGATCTACCGGATTTCCGTCTGGTCGCCCGAGACCGGTCTCACCTTCAATCAGTTCCTCATCGACGACGAGGCACCGACGCTCGTGCACACGGGCCGGTATGACGACTACGACGCGGTCGTCGCGGCCGTCGCCGAGGTGCTCGACCCAGCGCGTCTGGAGAACCTCGTGCTGTTGCACTGGGAGGGCGATGAGAACGGGGGCATGGATCGCTTCATGGCGCACGCCCCCGGCTCCCGGCTCGTCGGCTCTGCCCTGTCGATCGGGCTGAACGCGGCCGGATTTGGCTTGCGCGAACGTTCGCAGGGCTTCAGGGACGGCGAGGTCCTCGAGTTGGGCGAGCACACGCTGCGGTTCCTGGAGACGCCGCACGTTCACCACTGGGACTCGATGATGGTCGTCGAGGAGAAGACCAACAGCTTGTTCCCGTCAGACCTGTTCCTCCAACCGGGCGAGCAGCCTCCGGTGACGACGGAGAACCTCGCCCACGACATGCTTCAGGCCTACCGCCTGTATGGAATCTTCGCGCACGAGGACCCGGTCCGGGCCGTTGTCCGGCGGGTCGCAGACCGCCAGCCGGAGTGGATCCACGCGATGCACGGCGCGACGATCACCGGCGACGCGCTCGCGGATTACTCGCGGGCGCTGCTCGAGGAGCCCTTCGCGTATCGAGGTGTCCTCTTTGGCCGCCCAATCGGAACCCCGGCAGCTCACACATAATCGAGCGACCCGGTCTGAGCGCTATGCCGACCCCGCGGCCGCGTGACGGATCGCGGGCTCGAGCGTAGGTTGGACGGATGGTCTTTCGCGCGCTAACCGTCATCGCGGCGGTGGTTCTCCTCACCGGCTGCGCCTCTGCGACTCGCTCGACAGGCGATCAGCCGGCCACAAAGCCGCCTGCCACGGTCACGGCCGCCACCCCCAGGGCCATGCCGAGCGTTACTCGAGCCGACGCGGCCGCGTTCGCCGCCGACAATGCCCGGTTCGCCGGACGCCTCCTGGCGCAGCTGGCCCGCACCCACTCGACGCTCGCCCTGTCGCCGTTCAGCATCTCCGAGGCGCTGTCGATGACCTACGCGGGCGCGCGGGGCAGCACCGCCGAGCAGATCGCGACCGCGCTCGACTTCGGCCTGCCACTGCCACGGCTTGCGCCCGCGTTCAATGCGCAAAGCCAATCGCTCGCGAAGGCCGACACGCCGGGGGCGACGCTCGAGATCGCCAACGCCCTGTTCGGCCAGAGCGGACAGAGCTTTCGCCAGCCGTTCCTCACCATCCTCGCCCGTGACTACGGCGCCGCCATGCACACGGTCGACTTCGCCAACCCCGACGCCGTCGCACAGATCAACGCCTGGGTCTCCGACCACACGGCGGGCAACATCCCCCACCTGCTTACCCCAGGCGATGTCGACCCGCTGACCAGGCTGGTCCTCGCCGACGCCGTCTACCTGGACGCGAAGTGGCTTTCACCGTTCCAGTCCCAGAACACCCACCCGGAGGTCTTCCACGCCCCCACCGGCGCGATCCGGGTGCCGACGATGCACCAGGACGGGACGTTTGCCTACCTCAGCGGTGATGGCTACCAGGCGCTCGAGCTCCCCTACCAGGGCGGCCGGCTCGCGCTCGACATCCTGCTCCCGAGCCAGGGGCAGCTCCAGCCACTGCTCGCGCGGCTTGCCGCGAGCGGGCCGCTGCGCCTGCTCGGCGGCCTCGCGCCCCAGTACGTAAGCGTCGCCCTGCCGAAGTTTCAGCTGCGCACGCAGTTCGACCTGACCGGACCCCTGGCGAGCATGGGCATGCCGCTCGCGTTCCAGCCCGGCCGCGCGGATCTGTCCGGAATCGCGGGAGCGCCTGGGTACCTCTACGTCCAGCACGTAATCCACGAGGCGTACATCGACGTCGACGAGGCCGGCACCAAGGCCGCCGCGGCGACCGGGGTTGTGGTCGGTACGACCGCGATCGAGATGCCACCGAAGATCCACTTCATCGTCGACCGCCCGTTCGTGTTCGTGCTGCGCGACAAGCGGACCGGGGCCATCCTGTTCACCGGTGTCACCTCACACCCGTGAGGTGACACCGTAAAGCCGCTGGTTTACGTCACGGTCACGGTACGCTGAGGAACGCCTCTACGTCGCCCGCGAAGGCAGCGTGGTGTTGGAACAGGAATCCGTGCGCCGAGTCCGGGTAGATCTTCACCTGCGCTTGCGGGATCAGACCGGCGAGCAGATACGAGTAGTGGGGCAGGATCATCGGGTCGCTGTCGCCGTTTGCCACGAACACGGGCACGTCGATCGCACTGACCCTCTGTAGCAGACCGTGATCCGGAATCCCCCACGCGCACACCGCGTCGTATTGCGCCTGACGGGTCGGCCAGGTCGTCTGCTGGTCACGTTCTTCGCTGCGTGCGGTCATCCGTCCCAGGGCCTCCATGCCCGACTGACGGCTGGCCCCCGAACTCGCGAAGAAGACCCCGAGGTAGCCCTCCGGATTGGGCGCCGGGGCGCCGACCGCCCCGATCACCTCCGGGGCCCAGCCGTGCATGCCGGCAGCACCCTGGGGCGCCGAGGACGCGAGGACCAAACGACGCACCCGAGCCGGCCGGATCAGTGCGATCTCCTGGGCGACGAAGCTGCCGATCGAGAACCCGAGGAGGTCGACCTGCTCGAACTCCAACGCGTCCAGGAACGCGATCGCGTCAATCGCCATCTGCCTGATCGTGTTGGGCGTGGTGCCGGTCGAGGCGCCCACCCCGGCGTTGTCGAAGGTCACGACCCGCCGACCTGACGCGAGCGCGTCGATCAGCGCCGGGTCCCAGTTATCGAGATTTCCCCGGAAGTGCTGGAGCAGCACGAGCGGCGGCGTTCCGTCGCCCACCACGCGATAGGCATACTCGATCCCGTTCGCAGCGCTGAGGACCCGGTTGGGCGTGGCCGTGTACAACGCTACGCCGCTCCGACCGCTGCGGAGCCTTGGACCGCCGCGGCAGCATTGCGGATTACATCGAGCACGAACTCGGGGTGCGAGAGCATCGGGACATGGCTCGAGTCGACGTCGTAGGTGGTCGCGCCCATCCGGTTTGCCGCGAACCGCTCGAGGTCGGGATTGACCGTGTGGTCGTTGTTGGCCACGATGTACGCGCTCGGCTTCGTTCTCCAGGCGACGCCCTGCACCTTCTGGTTGAACAGGTCCGCCACCGGCGACATCGCGGTGGCCCACACGACCTGCTTCTCTTCCTCGGTCAGGTCGCCGGCAAAGCAGTCGATCCCCGGCTCGAGCAGCCAGACCCGGTTGTCCGCGACCTCGATATGGGCGAAGACGTCCGTCGCCGGGAACTTGTCCTGCTGGCTCTGCGAGGTCTCCTCCTCGTCGGGGGCGAGCGCCGCGATGTAGACCAGACCGGCGACACGGTCATCGATTCCGGCGGCGGTGATGACGCTGCCGCCGTACGAGTGTCCGACGAGGATCGCGGGGCCGGAGACCCGCCCGAGCGCGCGCAGTACGCAGTCGACGTCGCCCTGGGCGCTGTCGAGGCCGTACTCGGCGGTGATCACCTCATGCCCGTCCGCCCGAAGCGCCGGGATCAGCTTGCTAAAGCACGAGCCATCGGCCCAGAGGCCGTGGCAGAAGACGATGCTCGGCTTGTTTTGCGGGGACATGCCGGTCCTTTCGTTGGGCGGTTTGATCAGGCAACCGCGGTCGAGGAGAGCAGCGCCATCGGCACCTCGACGCGGAGCGCTTCCAGCAGCTCGGCGAGCTTTCTGTCGAGCTCGACCCCCACGGCTGAGACCGCGGGGATCCCGAGGCTGGCGAACTGGGTGCTCGGCTGGTCGACGGTGAACCACGCGTGGCCGTGAGCGTCTTCCCAGATGGCCGTCCGAAGCGGCGCGTAGAGCATGGCGCGCGGATCGTGGCGGAACATCTGCTCCGCGATGGTGACGTTGCCCATCAGGTAGGCGATGCAGTCCGCCTCATCGTGCGCGAGCTCCATCACGCCGTGCACGTCGTTGCGCCAATAGACGAGAAACCCGTGCGGAGCGATCTCGGCGTGCAGATCGATCACCTCGGCCCAGCTCGCCCCGCGCTGCTCGAGCGCGACGATCTCCTCGACGGGATTCGGGGGCACCGCCTGCTCGTAGAGCCTTTGGAACTCGCGGACGCCCGGCACCTCGACGTTCAGCCGTCTCACGCTGTAGGTCTCGTGACTCGTTGCCACGCAGGCAAGGTAGGCGCGATCGGCGCTCGTCGCTTCAGTCATGCGACTGCTTGCGCTTATGCTGGGCGTATGACCGTCTCGAGCCCGCCGGATGCGACCGGCGAGCTGATCGGGCGCAGCGAGGACCTCGCGCGGGTCGACGCGGTTCTCGATCGAGTTCGCGATCACGGGACAGCGCTGCTGATCCGTGGCGAACCGGGAATCGGTAAGTCGGCATTGCTTGACCGCGCGCGGGGCCGGGCGAGCGCCTTGGGAGCTCGCACGCTGACGACGGTTGGCGTCGAGTCCGAGTCCGAGCTCGCCTTCGCCGGACTGCACCAGCTGCTGGCGCCGATCGCCAGCCGGATCGGCGGACTCCCCGATCCCCAGCGACAGGCGCTCGAGGCGGCCTTCGGCGTCAACGACCTCGTCGAGCCGGATCCGTTCCGGGTTGCCCTCGCCGCCTACCGGCTCATTTCCGACGCGGCGGACGCGAGCGCGTTGCTGTTGATCGCGGACGACACGCAATGGCTCGACCGATCGAGCGTCGACGTGCTGACCTTCATCGCGCGGCGCCTGGACAACGAGCCGGTGGTGTTCATCGCCGCCCTGCGCGACGGGTTCGCGACGGTGCTTGAGGACGCCGGGCTGCCGATCCTTCAGCTCGACCCGCTCGCCCCGCCCGATGCCGAGAAGCTGCTCGATCGCGTCGCCCCGGGGCTTTCGGTCGACGTGCGCGACCGCGTGCTGGCCGAGGCTGCCGGCAATCCGCTCGGGCTCGTGGAGCTGGCTCGGGTTATGCCGGACCCCGGCGACCCCGTCGCTCTGTTCTCGCCTGCGCCGGCGACACTGACCGCGCGTCTGGAGCGGGCGTTCGGCGCGCGTCTCGGCGGGCTCACCGAGGACACGCGACTCGTGCTGCTCGCCGCGGCGCTCGACGGCCGAGCGTCGATCGAGGAGCTCCTCGCGGCGGCGACCCTCGTCGCCGGGAACGAGGTGGCGCTTTCCGCCCTGGACGGCGCCGCCGAACGAGGCCTGGCGCAAGCGCACGGGCCCGAGGTGCACTTTCAGCATCCGCTGATCCGCTCGGCGGTCCAGAGCGCAGCACCGCCGGCCCAGCGGCTCGCGATGTACGCGGCCCTGGCAGAGGTCGTGGGCGATCCCGAGCGGCAGTTGTGGCACCGCGCCGCGTGCGCAGTAGGCCCTGACGAGGAGGTCGCGTCCGCGTTGGTGGAGCACGCACGGGTCGCGCATCGGCGCGGCGCGGTCATGGTCGGCGCGGCCGCACTCGAACGCGCTGCCATGCTCACGGGCGATCCCGGCCGGAAGGCCGAGCGACTGGTGCGCGCGGCCGAGCTCGTGTACGACCTGGGGCGGGCCGATGTTGCCAGCCGGCTCCTGGGGGAGGCCCAGTCGCTTCAGGTGGGCCCGGTCGATGCCGCCCGCGCGGCCTGGCTACGGCAGATGATCAGCGGTGACGTCTGGCGCGAGAAGGGTGCCGCCCCGACGTTCGTGGCGATTGCCGGTCAACTCGCCGCCCATGATCCCGACGCAGCGCTGCGGTCGCTGGTACCGATCGCGCATCGCTGTTGGTGGACGCGGTCCCCGGCCCGAACGCGGCAGTACATCGTCGATGCCGCCGAGGGCATTGGCGGTTCCAGCGACGACCCGCTACTACTCGCCGTCATCGCGCTCGCCAATCCGGAGGTAACGGCGCCGTCGGTGCGACGCCGGGTGGCGCGCATCCGGCCACAGGAGATGACCGATCCCGTCGCTGCGATGTACGTCGGCATCGCCGCCGAGAAAGCCGGCGATTTCGCGGGAGGCTCGCGCTTCCTCGGGCGAGCCGTCGAGCGTCTGCGCGCGCAAGGCAGGCTAGGTCCGCTCACGCAGGCGCTGGTCCACTACGCGTGGTCTGCCACCTACGCCGGCGATTGGGAAGGGGCCGAGCGGGCAGGTGCCGAGGCGGCGATCCTGGCACGCGACACTCGGCAGCCGCAGTACGGATTCACCGGCCAGCTCGTGGGCGCCCTCGCCGCGGCGCAGCGCGGGAGCGAAACCGACCTCGATGGTCTGATCGGCGGGCCGGAGCGGACATTGAGGGCGATGCAAGACGGCCCGCTGCTCGCGCCCGCGCACCTTGCCCGCGGCGCAGCCGCCCTGGGCGAGGGACGGCACGACGACGCCTTCCGTGCGCTCTGGCACGTGTTTGACGAGGACGACCCAGCGTTTCACCGCTTCATGCGCTGGCCGGCCGTACTTGACCTCGTCGAAGCCGGGGGCCGGGGTGAGAACGCCGCACGCGTCATGCAGGTGACGGCCGACCTCGAGGAGATCGCGCGGCGGAGTGAACCACCGATCTTGCGCGCCGGCCTGGCCTGCGCCCGACCGCTGCTGAGCGACGACGATCACGCCGAGGCGCTGTTCGTGGCGGCGCTCGGCGAAGAGTTGAGCAGCTACCCGTTCCTGCGCGCACGAACGCTGTACTCATTCGGCCGCTGGCTTCGCCGGCGGCGGAGAAGCGCGGACTCGCGTGCTCCCTTGCGCGACGCGATCAACCTGTTCGACGCCTTGGGAGCGATGCGTTGGAGCGAACGCGCGCGCCAGGAACTTCGAGCCACCGGCGAGACGATCGGGCCACGCACGGCGGACGCCCGCGACCGGCTTACTGCCCAGGAACTGCAGATCGCCGAGCTGGCCGCAGCGGGACTGTCGAATCGGGAGATCGGAGAGCGCCTGTTCCTTTCCCATCGCACAGTCGGATCGCACCTCTACCGGATGTTCCCGAAGCTGGGGATAACCGCGAGGGCGCAACTGCGCGCGGCCCTCCAGCCGAGACGCGACGAGACAGCCGGCCGGGACCTCGCCCGGCCGCTGGCCGATTGAGAGGAACTAACGCGATGGGTGAGACACGAGTGGTGGTTGACGGGCTTGGCTTTCCGGAGTCGACGCGCTGGCGCGACGGGCGCGTCTGGCTGTGCAACTGGGGCGCAGGTGAAGTCCTGGCCGTCACGCCCGACGGCAACGCGGCGGTGGCGGCTCGCCTGGCGCCGCAGACGCTGCCGTTCAGCATCGATTGGCTGCCCGATGGCCGGCTCGTGAGCATCGACGGCCCCCGGGGGCTGCTATTGCGTCAGGAGGCGGACGGAGCACTCAGCACCGTGGCCGACCTCACCGCGCTCGGCACACCCCCCTTCAACGAGCTTGTCGTCGCGGCGAACGGCAATGCCTTCGTCAACGGAGGCCCGGGACTCGTGGTCTGCGTGCGGCCCGATGGCGGCGCACGGACGGTCGCCGACGGTCTGAGGTGGCCTAACGGGATGGCCATCGTCGACGACGGTCGAACGCTGGTGGTGGCGGACTCCCATGCCGAGCATCTACTCGGCTTCGAGGTGTCCGACGACGGGACCCTGACAGACCGTCGCGTGTGGGCTGAACTCGAGCACGCGCCGGACGGGATCTGCGCTGACGCAGACGGCGCCGTCTGGGTCGCGAGCGTCCCCGGCCAGTACTGCGTCCGAGTGCGAGAGGGCGGCGAGGTCGTCGGCACGGTGACCGCCGATCGCGGCTGTTTCGCGTGCATGCTCGGCGGCGAGGACGGCCGGACTCTCTTCATCGCGGCCGCGGAGTGGCACGGGATGGAGCAGGCGATGCGCGACGGCCCCGGCACCACCGGCCGGCTGCTCGCCGCGCCCGGTCAGCCGGCGCCTCACGCCGGCCGCCCGTAGACCGCGGACCTTGCCGCGATCAGCGCAGCGTCAGCGGGCGTCCCACTGGAACCAGCGAATCCCGATACCGGCGAACACGACGATGTAGCCGATGCACGCCAGCAGCGTCAGCGAGTCGCGGGCGTCCCAGGCGGACAGGTTCAGGACCGCGGCGAATAGCGTCATCACGGCCCCCACGGGTGACCAGCGAGCGATCGATTCCCACGTCGCTCCGAGCGTTCCGCTCTGGCCGAAGGTCCCGAGCAGGATCAGGCCGATGACCAGCACCCGACCGCCGGCATTGACACTGTCGGCGTTCTTCAGAAGACCGACGAGCGCCTGTCCGATGCTGAGGAACACCGCGCCGCCGAGGATCGAGACGGCGATCACCAGCAGGTAGGTGCCGGCCGACAGCGTCAGGTGGTGCATCTCGCTGCCGACGATCACGACGACCAGCGCGATGACCAGATTGCCGAGGGCCTGCATCGCCAGCCGGCTCGTCATGATCGTCCACGTCGGAGCCGGCGTGACCCTCAGGCGTTGGAAGACGCCCTGGTCGCGATCACGTGCCACCGTGAGCGCGTAGCCGAGGACCGACGCCGAGACGAGCCCGTAGGCGATCGCGAGCCCGATGATGAATTCGGCTCCACCAAAGCGCTGCACGCCCTTGCTCGAGTCGGTCGTGATCAGGATGAAGACCGGGAGGATGATGCTGAGCAGCAGCGCTCGGCGGTTTTTGAGCATCACGATGAAATCGGCCCGGAGCAGCGAGGTGAGAACGAGCCCGAGCGGCGGCGCTGCGGTCGACTGATGGCTATTCACGGATCTCGCTCCCGGTCAGGCCGATGAACACGTCCTCGAGTGTGACCTCACCGCGGGCGACCTTCCGAACGGCGGGATCGTCCTTGTGCTTCGCGATCAGGTTCTTAGGTGTCTCGGCCGTCAGCAGCGTGCCGTGGTCGATGATCGCGACTCGGTCACACACCGCTTCGGCTTCCTCCATCGAGTGGGTCGTGAGGAGGATGCTCCCGCCCCGCTGTCGGAGGGTCTCGATCCGGCCCCAGAGCTGGCGCCGCGACTGAGGATCGAGACCCGACGTAGGCTCGTCGAGCAGCAGCAAAGCTGGCCCGTGGAGGACCGCCACGTACAGCGAGAGGCGCTGCTGCTGCCCGCCCGATAGCTGCTTGAACGGCTTGGACGCGTCGCTTTCGAGCCCGATCTCGCGCAGGCCTTCGGCGATCTCATCGGCAGACAGTCTGACGCCGTAGAGCCCCGCGTACAGACTCACGATCTGCCTGATCGTGAGTTGTGACTGGAAGCTGGTCGCCTGCAGCTGCACGCCGAGCTTGGCCTTGGCCTGTGACGGATGGCGTCGGATGTCGATCCCGTCGAGCATGACGGTTCCGCTCTGTGGCTTGACCAACCCCTCGATCGCGCTGAGCGTGCTCGTCTTCCCGGCTCCGTTCGGACCGAGCAGTCCAAATATCTCACCCCGCATGATCTGCAGGCTGACCCCGTCGACCGCCTTCGTCGCTCCGTAGGTGACAGTCAGGTTGCTGACATCCAAGATGACGCCCGCGGCGCCGACATCCAGCCGACTCGCCGGGCGATCCACAGACGCCGCGGATCGCGCTCGGACGACAAACCGGTCGAGAATCGCGTCGGCGATCGACTCCGCAACGCCGCGCGCGTCTTCGGCTGTCTCCAACTCACGACCGCTGCGGCGCGAGGAGAATTCCTCCGCGATCACCTCCACCAGCGGCTCGAAGGACGCCTCCGCACGTCGATCCTGTCCGATTAGCTCGGGGTGGGTGTCTTCGTTGATACGCGCATTGTCGCTTCTCTTGGCGACAGATGTGTTTTCCAGGCGTTGCCAAGCTGCGCCGGCGGTGATAAACCCGACGGGCTGATGCTGCTCGCGCCGCACCCCGGCGCGAAGCGGCTGATCTACTTCTGAGAGGAGTGGCACATTGTCTTTTGGCGACGACCCCACGCAGGGAGCTCCGACTCCAGGTGAAGACCCGATGCAGGGGGCGGTGACCGGGGACCCATCCGGCGACCCGACCCAGGGCGTCGAGCACGGAGCGACGCCGACCGAAGACCCAACCGAAGGGCAAGAAGTTGGCGAAGCTCCCTACGAGGACCCGACGCAGGGTGACGAGATCGGCGAAGTGCCCGGGGAGGATCCAACCGAAAGCTGAACAAGCCATCGCTCGTCCAGGGGCCTCACCCCGGGGCTCAATCGGGATCAGCTGCTGATGCGGTAGTGGAGCTGGACGACGCCGCTTCCGAGTCGCCGCTCGTCCAGGAGCTGAAGACGCGCGCGCACCTTGTCCAAGGCGCGCTTTCCTGCCCCGAGGATGATCGGATGCACGAAGAGGTGGCATTCGTCGACGAGGCCGGCGGCGAAGGCCTGACCAGCGAGCTCCGGGCCGCCAACGGTGATGTCGGCGACCGACGTCTCCTTGAGACGCTCCACCGCGCCGGCGTCGAACTCGCGCTCGATCCGGGTCCTCGCGCTCGTGACTTCATCGAGCGTGCGGGAGTAGACGACCTTCTCGGCAACCCGCCACAGCTCCGCGAAGTCGCCCATACCGGCCATCTGATCAGGGCCAATGCTCATCGTCTCCCACACGACCATCGTCTCGTACATCCGCCGCCCGTACAGATAGGTGCCGATCGGCCGCTCGAGGTCGTTGAACGCAGCCATCAGCTCGTCATCCGGCGCGGCCCATTCGGGGCCGCCCCGCTCGTCCTCGACGTACCCGTCGAGCGACGCGTTCATCACGTAGATCAGCTTGGCCATCTAACCCGTGCGCGCGTTGCAATTCCCGGGTACTCGAGTACGAACCCCGCATCGTCGAACCGGATGTCGGAGGTGAAGTCGTCGGAGGAGAATCGCACCTGACCGTTTCCGAGCGGCTCGTAGCGCTGGTCTGACATGGACACATCGAGTGACGGTACGTCGATCCAGCGCATCTCGTAGAGCCTCGCCGGGCCGGCTTCCAAGAGCTTGTCGCGGATCACCGGAAGCGAGTTGAACAAGGGCGAGAAGCCTAGGTCAAAGAAGTCGGCCCCCGCGAGGTCCACCTCGAGCGACCGCTGCCCGACGACCTCGAGGTACAAGCGAGTCGGCTCGAGCCGGTAGCGCAGCTCGTAGACCGGACCAAGCTGCGTCCCTACTGCGGTCAAGCCAGAGTCACTGCTTTCCACGTGCGCGACCTCCATCCGGGGAGCGCCGTCACCGGACCAGGCCAGAGAAATCGGCATGGAGTGCACTTTATGCCAACACCGCCGCCGCCCCCGCGGCGGCGAGCGCGGCGGGCAATTCGGCTCGCCGCTCGATCCCAAGCTTGGCGTAGGCATGAGATAGGTGCGTCTCCACCGTCTTGGTGGAGACGAACAGGGCCTGTGCGATCTCCCGATTGGTAAGTCCCTCGGTGGCCATGCGGACCGTGCGCAGCTCGGCGGGAGTGAGTGCACCAGGACCACTCAGCGCCTCCCGCCGCGGCCTCGCACCCGCCGCCACCAACTCCTCACGCGCCCGCTCGGCCAAGGCGAACGCCCCGCACCCGTGCGCGATGTCCAGTCCCCGGGCGAGCACCGTGCGAGCCTCGCGCGCTCTCGCCACGCTCGCGCAGGCCCGACACCGAGGTTCACCAGTGCCCGCGCATGATCGAGCCGCGCCGGCGTCCCGTCGAGCAGGGCAACCGCCTCGCGCAGCCGCTCTAGCCCGAGCGGACCCGGATCCAACATCCCGCAAATCGACAGCGCGACGCCATACCGGCGGGGGGCGCCGAATGCCTCCGCGGCTGCGAGCTCGCGCGCGCTGAACGCCCGTGCCTCGTCCTCGCGCCCAAGCGCAGCCAGCGCCGGCGCCGCGGTTGCCACCCAGTCGATGCACACGCTCAGGTCACAGCCGCCCGTCGCCATTCGCCGATCGGCGTCGAGCAGGTCAGCCACCCCCGCGCCAGGCTCGCCGCACATGACCTGCCCGGACCCTCGGTGGGCAAGCACGATCACCCCGGGCCACAGTCGCAACTCGGGCTCGCCCAGCGGAAGCGTCGCGATCACGCGCAATGCCTCCTCAGCGCGTCCCCGCTCCAGCAGGATCGGGAGCAGGTACGTCATCGGCCAGTGCTTGAGGCCGAGCTCGCCGCCGAGCTCATAGGCCCGCTGCGCGTGGTCCTCGGCGACATCCAGGTCACCCATACGGAGCGCCACGCCGGCTCGGAACTCCGACATCTGCACGAACATCGGCACCGATCCGCGACGCTGAGCCTCCGCGAGCCCCGCGTCCAACGCATCACGGGCCTCCTCGAGGTGATCGCTCACGAACAGCGCCATGCTCCCCCCCAGGTATGCGGGGGAGAAGTCGAGGATGCGCGGGTCTCGGTGTGCCCTTCTCGCCAGCTCGGTGGCCGTGGCGGCGGGCAGGCCGGTCACCGCTCCGGTCCAGGCCAGCGCCGGCGCGACCGCGACCGCATCGAAGCTCTCACCGCGTTCGAACCGATCGAAGTGACGCGCCGCGATGGCCAGCACCCGCTTGGTCATCGTCAGGTCAACGGCGCCGGCCCCGATGAGCAGGCCCTCGATCTGCTCCACCAGCGCTGGATCGAGCTCGTCGGTGCGGTCGAGCACGCCGGTGAGCAGCTCCGCGACGTCGGCGTTTCGGCCCATGGCGGTCAGGCCCCAGGCCAGCTCGAGCGCGATTCCGGCCCGCTGCTGCGGGCCGCGCGCGGACTCGAGCGCCTCACGGTACGCGCTGAGATCGTTCCCGTAGGGGAGCTGCGCCTCCGCCCGCCCCATCTCCAGGAGCACCTCGAGCCGCAGTTCGGCCGCCGGTGGCTCCGCCAGCGCGCGGCGCAGATAGACGACTGCTGCCTCGGGGGCACCTCGCGCCAGCGCCTCCTGGGCTGCGCCGCGAAGCGCTTCGACCACCCAATCCTCCCCGTACGCCTCGGCGGCCAGCAGGTGCGTCGCCACCCGGTCAAGCGGCGCCGTCTCGGCGACCAGCAGTGCCGCCGCTTGCAGGTGCTGCGAGGCGCGCGAGGACGGCGCGAGCTCGGCCGCTACCGCTTCCTGGACGATCGGGTGCATGAACGACAGGCCTTCGCCGGGAGCGAGCAGCTCGACCCGCCGCAGCTGGTCGGCCGCTGCCTCCGCGCGCTCGCGCCCGACGTCCCGCCAGCGCCGCCGCGTGCCGCAGAGGCGAGTCCGGACCGAGCACCGCCACCGCCTGCGCGAGTCGCTCGCATTCCTGGCCGAGCCTGGCCAGACGAACGAGCAGGCTGCGACCTAGCGCCCCGGTCCCCAGCGCCCGCACCTGGCGGGCCAGCTCGACGGTCGGGCGTCCGCCCTCGGTCCGGAGTGCCACGGTCAGCGCCTGCAGATAGAACGGGTTGCCGCCCGTCGCCTCTCGGCAGGAGCGACACAGCTCGTCGTCTGCGCGCGGGCCCAATTCCCTGCGGACCAGCACCCCGGCGCCGAGCTCACTCAACGGCGAAGGCCGCAGGATCGTGTCGGCGACGGCGGACAGGGCGGGCACCACGCCGATCGGGTCAGCCCCCTCCCCGGGCCGGGCAGCGGCAAGCAGGAACACGGGCAGAGACTCGATCCGTCGTGCCAGATAGAGCAGGAAACGAGCCGAGGCCGGGTCGATCCAGTGCGCGTCGTCGAGGATGAGCAGCAAGGGGCGGCGATCGGCGAGATTGGCGACCAGCCAGTAGAGGCCGTGCAGCACCGCGCCGACGCGATCGCGGTTCTCTCCCTCATCCGCGACGACCTCGAACACCGGCGCGGCGAATTGCGCAGCCCCGGTGAGCGAACTGACCCCGGTGTTCGAGACGCCTGGCCAGAGAAGCTCTCGAACCGCGGAGAACGGCGACTCCATCGCCACCTCGTCACCCCGTGCCCGGAGCACGGTCAGACCGAGCCCCACCCCTCTGTCGACGCACGCGTCCAGCAGCGACGTCTTCCCGATCCCGGCCGGACCCTCGACCAAGACAAACTGGCCGCCTCCGAGTCGAGCTTGCTCGAGCGAGCCATGGAGCGCGCGCAGCTCCTCGCCGCGCTCAACCAGCCCCCCGGAAACGCCCTCAGGATCCATCCCGGGCCGATCATACGTCCGCCCCGTCTGGGTTACCAGGTCACGTTTTGGCCAGATCGCGGGTCAGGGCGTTGGCGGCGCAACTCGCCGGCCCAACCCTGACCAACCAAGGAGGCAGCATGAACTCCCTCTTGGACCATCGCCTTGGCGACACTCTCGCCGGCCGGTGGCAGCTTGACCCGCAGCGCTCGAGCGTTGCCTTCCGCACCGGGCACTTTTGGGGCCTGATAAAGGTCAAAGGCCACTTCGACGACTTTGAGGGCCGGCTCGAGCTGAGCGCCGACCCGGCAATCGAGCTGACGATCGACGCGGCAAGCGTGCAGACCGGCAACCGCAAGCGCGACAAGCACCTGCGCTCGGCCGATTTCTTCGACGCCGAGAATCACGGAACGGTGCGGTTCGTCTCGGACTCGGCGGTCCTCCAGGGCGACGTGCTGAAGGTGCGTGGCCGGCTGTTCGCCCGCGACCAGTCGATCCCACTCGAACTCGACGCGAAGGTTCGCGTCCTCGACGGAGAGCTCGCGATCGAAGCATCCATCAGCGCTCCCCACCGTGAGCTGGGGATGACCTGGAGCCCGCTCGGGATGATCTCAGTCCGCAGCGAACTGGTCCTCACCGGGCATCTAACGCCCGCCACCACGTGAGCGTGAGAATCCTGTCACCCCTTGGCAACCCCCGGCCGATGCGTCAAAGTTCCCTCAAGGTCCGTAGCGACCACTCGGTGCGAACGTGGCAACAGCAGTACACCGCGCACCTACTGCCCGGCGATCGGGGCGGATACTGGCGCGCCTGCTCGTGCCGCTGGTACTTCTCGGTATCGCGGCGGCGATCTACCTGATCGTCAGCTCGGCGAATTTCGACGCGGACCAGAAATCACATCAACCCGCCGCCGCGGCGCGCCGACTCCCTCCGTACTACACGGTGCGGCCCGGCGACACGTTCGCGCAGATCTCGGCGCAGACCGGCTTGTCGGTGGAGCTCCTGCAGGCCTACAACCCGACCGTCAATCCCCTGGCTCTCACCCCGGGTGAGCGCCTCAACCTCTGGCAGCATCCGCCCAAGCCGGCGGGCCCCAAGCCGAAGCCGCCCGGACCGATGTTCTGGCTCGTGAAGCCTGGCCAGTCGTTCGGCTCGATCGCCGCCAGCACCGGCATCGACATCACCACCCTCGAGCAACTCAACGCCAACCTCAAGGCCTCGTCGTTGCAACCGGGTGATCGGGTGCGGCTGCGGCACTGAGCGGCGCTACGAGGCAAGCCCCCCGTCGCGATGATCAAACGGCGAGGTGGCGGCCGCCCCCCGGCGCCGCTTGGTCTGTTGTCGGGCGCGGCTGACCGCGGATGGAATCGACAGCCCGTGCTCGAGGCTGTCGCGCAAGGCGAGCACCTCGGATTGGTTGTAGCGCGACTCCGACGGACTCGAGGTGGGAAACCCGTAGCGCGCCTGCCACACCAGCAACGTGCGCGGACTGACCCCGAGCAGCGTCGCCGCGTGGTCAAGGCCGAGGCTCCGGAGCGGCCGTTCGGACGGCGGCGAATGCGCCACCTCCGGACCGTGCCCTACGGCCATGTTCATGTCCGTCGCCTCATCGCTTCGCTTCGCAGCGCGGCACATCGAGAGAGCCAAGAGGACAAACGCAATCCATCCTCCGAGTGCAACCGACAGAACGATTTCGAGCTGCAACTACGCCTCCGGAACGTGAATACCCACGAGGAGGCCGTACTGCCGCCCAGTGGACGGATGAACTACTCGGCGGCAGTCCGCGCAGCCACTTTCGCTCGCCCCAGTCGCCCCGATGAACGCCCGGCCCCGGCGCGCCCCCGCTGCCGGACTAAGCGGCGGTCAACTCGGCTTCGGCCCTCAGCCAGTTTCCAAGCTCGTCGACGCCGGCCTCCTCGAGGTGGAGGTAGTACGCGCGCTCGGCGATCTCGCCGTGGCTTGGCTGGCGCGGGTCGACCTTCGGCTTGCGGGTGCGCGTGCGTCGGACGGCGGGCTTGCTGGTCTTCTCGGTCATGTCCACTCTCCGGATTCGAGTTCGGGGCGCGGCCGATGCCGCACGTGGTCTGCTTGTTCGACGCAACCACGCCCAGCCCTCCGTCCGCGTCGCGCTATGAATGACCGGCGATCGGATGGGGAACGTACGCCCCCTCCAGGCGCTCCATCTCCTCCGGACTGAGGGACAGCTGCTCGGCGCCGAGCGCGTCCTCGAGGTGCGCGAGCTTCGTCGCGCCGACGATCGGCGCGGTGACGCCGGGCTTGTGCAAAAGCCAGGCGAGCGCCACTTGCACCGGTTTGTCCCCTCGTTCCCCGGCCACCTCGACCAGGCGATCGATCACGGGGAAGTCGAGATCCGGCTTGTACAGGTTGTCGCCGAACGCGTCGGTCTGCGCCCGGGTCGTCAGCTTCTCGCCTTCCCGGGTGCGGTTGCCGGCCAGCAGCCCCCGGGCCAGCGGGCTCCACGGGATGATCCCGACGCCCTGATCCAGGCACTGCGGGATCATCTCCCGCTCCTCCTCGCGGTAGATCAGGTTGTAGTGGTCCTGCATCGACACGAACCGCGTGCGGGCCACGTACTGAGCCTTGGCGAACTGCCACGCGAACATGCTGCTGGCCCCGATGTAGCGCGCCTTACCCGCGACGACGACGTCGTGCAGCGCTTCCATCGTCTCCTCGATCGGAGTGGTCGGATCCCAGCGGTGGATCTGGTACAGGTCGACGTAGTCGTGGCCGAGGCGGCTCAGCGAGGCGTCGATCGAGGCCATGATGTGCTTGCGCGAGAGCCCGCGGCCGTTCTCCCCCGGCATCGTGCGACCGTTCACCTTGGTGGCGAGGACGTACTCCTCGCGCATCCCGAACAGCTTGCGCAGCAGCCGCCCGGTGATCACCTCGCTCTCGCCGCCGTTGTAGACGTCAGCGGTGTCGAAGAAGGTGATCCCGCCCTCGACCGCGCTGCGGAGTATCGGCTCGGCCTCGGCCTCGTCAAGCGTCCACGGGCGGGTCTCGTGCTTGCCGTAGCTCATCATGCCCAGGCAAATGCGCGAGACGCGCAGTCCCGTCCTCCCAAGGTTCACGTATTCCACGCTGTCGGCTCCTGTTTGATTGATGATCGGGTCGGTCCCACAACCTACCCCCACGATAGGCTCGCGCCCCCAACGAGAACGACAGGAGCAGTGACCGTGAACGTTTCCTCGCGATTCGACGTGGCCGGGTTCGGCGTGATCGTCACCGGCGGCGCCAGCGGCCTGGGCCTGGCGTACGGCGAGGTACTCGCCGCGCACGGCGCCCGGGTCACACTGATCGACGTGAACGCCGACGCGGTGGCCGAGCAGGCGGCGCGGTTACAAGACGAGGGCCTGGATGTCCGGGGCGCCACCGCCGATGTGACCGACCACGCGACCCTCGATCGCGTCGTCGACGAGGCAGCCGAGACCTATGGCCGGCTCGACGTCGCGTTCGCCAACGCCGGCATTGATCCCGGCGTGGGCTTCGTCGGCGCGTGGGCGGGCAACACGCGCCCGCGCGTGCCCGAGGGCGCGATCGAGCGCTACGAAGACGAGCGCTGGAACCGTGTGATCGACATCAACCTGAACGGGATCTTCGCCACCACGCGGGCCGCCGCCCGCCACATGCGCCCGCGCCGCTTCGGGCGGATCATCATCACCACCTCGCTGGCCGCGACGACCGCCGAGGGGGCGATCGGCTCGGCCTACATGACCGCCAAGGCTGGCGCCCGCCACTTCATGCACGTGCTCGCGCTCGAACTGGCGGCCGACGGAATCATGGTCAACGCGATCGCGCCCGGGTTCTTCATCACCAACATCGGCGGCGGCCACGCCCACAACCCGGACGTCCAGGCCGCCATGAGCCAGGCCATCCCGATGCACCGGGTCGGGTGGCCGGACGACATCAAGTCGCTCGCGCTGTTCCTCGCCTCGCCGGCCTGCGAGTACATCACCGGTCAGGAGATCGTGATCGACGGCGGCTGGGGCCTGGGCGTCGCGGACTGATCAGGCGGCGATGGGGCCTCGCTGCGCTCGGCGTCCTCCGGACGATGTCGCGGCAGGCCCGTCAGGCGAGGCAAGGACGCCGAGCGGGCCGTCGCCGCGACGCCGTTCCGCCGGGCGTCCGTGCCCGGCGGTGCGGGTCGCGCCACCCGGAGGCCAGTCGTTGATCGGGTGCGCCGTGGCCGCCCACAGGTACTGCACGGCGTAGGCGCGCCACGGCCGCCAGCGCTCCGACCGCTCGCTCAGGGCCCGCGCGTCTGACGGCAACCCGAGTGCCGCGGCGCCCCGCCGCACGCCCAGGTCCCCGATCGGAAAGACGTCTGGATCGCCGAGCGCGCGCATCGAGACGATGTCGCGGGTCCACGGCCCGATCCCGGGCAGGGCGCCGAGCACCTCGAGCGTCCGCTCCCGATCGCCGGCCGGGCTCAGGTCGAGCCGCCCCGATGCGAGCGCGCCCAGGAGCGCACGCATGGTTCGCTGCCTCACCGCCGGCATCGCCAGGTGCGCATCGACGAGCGCCTCGGGCACCGGGAACAGTCGGCTCAAGCCACCTTCCGGATCGTCGAGCGGCTCACCGTGCTCGGCGGCTAGCCGGGCCCCGTGAGTGCGAGCGGCCGCGGTCGAGATCTGCTGCCCGAGCACAGCCCGGATCGCCATCTCGGCGCCATCCACTGCGCGTGGCACGCGACGGCCGGGGGCGCGTCCGACCGCCGCGCGCAGGCCGGGCTCCTGCGCGAGCTGTGAATCGACCGCCTCGGGATCGGCGTCAAGGTCGAGCAGCCAGCGGCAGCGCGCGATCGCGGCGGGCAGATCGCGCAGGTCGGCCAGCGTCGCCCGGCACGAAACGTGATCGAGCCGCGGTGTCAGCTCGACGACACCCGGACCGTGAGGGAGCCGGAGCGTTCGCCGGTAGGTTCCGTCACGGACCTCCTCTACCCCCGGGATTGCGGTGGCGGCCAGGTGGCCGAACAGGTTGTCCGGGGACAGCGGCCGGCGAAACGCCAGCCGCAGGCGCAGCGAGTTACCGGCGACGCCGGTCCCAGGGGCCCTCCCGTCGGTCCTGGCCCACCGCCGGCGCAGTTCGGTCGGGGGGAGCGCGAACACCTGACGCACCGTGTCGTTGAACTGCCGGATGCTGCGGAATCCGGCGGCCATCGCCACCTCTGCCATCGACAGTGCGCTGCTCTCGATCAGGATCCGCGCCGTCTGCGCCCGCTGCGCCCGGGCCAGCGCCAGCGGGCTCGCGCCCACCTCGGCGAGCAGCACCCGTTCGAGCTGCCGGCCGCTGTAGCCGAGCTGCGACGCGAGCGCCGGGACGCCGCCGCGGTCGATGACCCCATCGGCGATCAGGCGCATCGCGCGCGCGACCACGTCCCCGCGCGTATTCCACTCCGGGGATCCGGGCGACGCGTCGGGCCGGCAGCGCTTGCAGGCGCGAAACCCGGCGTGCTGGCACGCGGCGGCCGACGGGTAGAAGCGGACGTGCTCGCGCTTGGGCATCATCGCGGGACAGCTGGGACGGCAGTAGATGCCGGTCGAGGTCACGGCGGTGAACAGCCATCCGTCGAACCGCGGGTCCTTGGCGCTAAGGGCCCGGTAGCAGTGCTCGAAGTCTTCGATCACGCCCCGAGCGTGACACAGCCTGAACGGAGCGTCTAGCGGTTTTGCGACATACGAGGGAATGGGAATGGTCGGCGGCGCCTCACAGCGGCGCCTTCGTGGCCATAGCCGGCGCACGGCGGCGCCTTAGGTCGACCGGAGCGCTTCGGTCGGGCTGAGGCGCGCCGCCTTGGCCGCCGGGTAGAGCCCAGCGATCGTCCCGATCAGAAATCCGGAGGCGGGCGCCGCCACCAGCGCGTAGAGCGGGATCACGAACGGTTCGTGTCGGGTGAGGGCGTAGACCTCGGTCGCGCCGGCCCCGAGCGCGAGCCCGGCGATCCCGCCGAGCACTGCCAGCAGCGCCGACTCGGCCAGGAACTGCGAGCTGATGTGCCGCCGGGTGGCGCCGAGCGCCCGGCGCAGCCCGATCTCGCCGCGCCGCTCCAGCACCGAGATGACCATGATGTTGGCGATCCCGATCGCGCCGACCAGCAACGCCACCGCGCCGAGTCCGAGTAGCAGCGTGGTGAACTGCCCCTTCGCCGCGGCCCGCGCCTCGAGCGCATCGGACGGGCGGCTGACCTGGACGCCGTCGGCGTTCTGCGGGTCCGCAGTGGGGGCGAGGACGTTAGAGACGCCGACGACGTCGTTCTGGTTGGCGCGGACGTAGATCTCCGACGGGTTCGGCTGCTCCGAGAACATCCGCTCGGCCACCGGCAGAGAAATGAAGACGGTCGAGTCGAGCGAGGTATCGAGAAGCGCCGATTTCATGATGCCGACCACGGTGAACCAGGTGTTGCCGAGGTAGACCATCAGGTGTCCTCCAACCTGCTCGATCTGGAGGACCTGCGCCGCCTGCGCACCGAGCACGCACTCAGGAAACTGGTTACTGACCGCAGTGAGGAAGTGTCCGGAGGCCATCGTCGTGCCCATCACCTCCGGCAGGTTGTCTCCCGCGGCGTCGACGCCGATCCCGCCGGTCTCGGCGGCGGGCACCAACGGGCTTCGGTACACGTTGACGCTCGAGACCTGGTAGACGGCCGCGGCGCTTTGCACGTTCAGCTGGTGATCAATCGACGGCACGGCGGTGTCGGGCAGCACCTCGTTGGCGCCCAGGAACGTCTGTCCCGGCGTGACCGTCAACAGGTTGGTGCCGAGCGAGTCGATCTCCGCCAGCAGGTTCGCCTGAGCCGATGCGGACACGCCGACGACGGCCACCATCGCCCCGATGCCGATCGCGATCCCCAGCGCCGACAGCGCCGCACGCAGGCGGCGGGTGCGCAGCCCCTGGACCGCCGTGCCGAACAGCTCGCGCGCCGGCAGTCGCGCGAGGTCGATGCCGGCGGAGCGCGGGGGTGCCTCGGCCGCGCTGGTCAAGTCAAGTCATCCCCGACGATCTCGCCGTCTCGCATCTGCACCCGGCGCGGGAAGCTGGCGGCGATCTTCTCGTCGTGGGTGATCAGCACGAGCGTGGCGCCGTCGGTGGCCAGCTCGTGCAGGAGCGCGATCACCTCGCCCCCGGACTTCGAGTCCAGATTGCCGGTCGGCTCGTCGGCGAGAACGATCACCGGCCGCTTGGCGATGGCGCGGGCGATGGCAACGCGCTGGCGCTCACCGCCCGATAGCTGCTTGGGCTTGAAATCACGCCGATGATTCAGTCCGACGCGATCGAGCGCCGCGCGGGCCACCTCGCGCCGATGCTTGAGCGGCAGCCCGGTGTAGAGCATTCCAAGCGCGACGTTATCGGTGGCGGTCATCGCCTCCTGGAGGTGAAATCCCTGGAACACGAACCCGATCTCGTGCGCACGCAGGCCCGCGAGTTGGCCATCCGAGGCGCGGGCCACGTCCCGGCCGGCCACCTCGACCCGTCCCCCCGTCGCCCGCTCGAGCGTGCCCATGATCGTCAGCATCGTCGTCTTGCCCGAGCCGGATGGGCCGACCACGGCCACCTGATCGCCGTCGGGTATCTCCAGGCTCACCCCGCGCAGAGCCGCGACGCCGCCCGGATACTCCTTGACCACCTCGTCGAGCGCGACCGCCACGATCAACCCTGAGAGTCGGTCACCTGGAGGCCCGCGTAAATCCCCGGGCCCGAGATCGCCACGTAGCCGGCAGCGAACAATCCTGTGCTGACAGGGATCAGCTTGTGGGGCGGCACGGCCTCCTGCACGTCGTAGTTGCCGCCTGAGGTGGCCAGCAGCGCGGTGACCGGCACCGACAACACGTTCTTGGCCTCGGCCTCCGAGAAATTGACGCTGACCGCGGCCTGGTCGAGGCCAGCTCCGGCCCCGACCTCGCGGCCACTCAGCGCGATCGTGACCGGGACCACCGCGCCGCTCGAGCTGCCGTTGTTGCCGTTGTTCCCGTTGCCGTTGCCGTTCCCATTGCCGTTGCCGTTTCCGTTCCCGCTCGAGCTCTGCGCGACGGGACTCACCACGGTGATCTTTCCGTTCACGTAGTCGCCGTCCGGCAGCTCGACCTGCACCTCCTCGCCGACCTTGGCCTCGCTCTGTTTGGTGGCGTCTAGATCGACGGTGGCGACCAGCTGGGTCGAGCTCGTGGTCATGATCGCGGTGGCGCTTCCGCCGCCGCCGTTGCCGCTGTTCCCGCTATCACCGGAGTTGCCAGAGTTACCGCTGTTCCCGGAGTTGCCGCTGTTCCCGGAATTGCCGCTGTTGCCGGAGCCAGACGGCGAGCCGGAGCCAGACGGCGAGCCCGAGCTAGACGGTGAGCCTGAGCCCGAATGACTCGGCGAGCCCGAGTTACCGTGCTGGGCATTCAACTCAGCCGTCTCGGCTTCCAGCAGCGCGGTGAGCGCGGCAATCGTCTGCGCGGGTGTCAATGCGCTGCAAGGCTTCTTATGCGACTTTGACTCGGGCTTCGATTTGGAGTCAGAGCTCGAGTTCGACTTGCATGACTTGCGCGGAGTGTTTGACGATGGCGTGGTACCCGCCCCCGGACTGGTCGCGCCCGGACTGGTCGTGCCCGAATTGGTCGTGCCCGAATTGCTCGTGCCTGGACTACTCGACTTGGTCAGGCTGACGAACTCCGGCTGCGCGCCCCCGGCCGGCGGATGGTAGGAAGCGGCCGAGCCGTCCGATCCTGCCGTCGCTTCGACGTTCGAAACCAGCTGATTGCCGGGGAGGAACACGACCTGCCCGAGCGTGAGATCGCCGGTCTCGGTCTCGCCCAAAGACTCCTGGAATAGGTCGACACCCTCGGTGGTGGCGGCCTGCCACGCGTCGTCGACGACGATCCCGCCCGCATCGAAGCCGAGCTTGACCAGGTTCCGGTTCAGCTCGAGGATGTCAGGGCCGTCGATGTCGGACGAGTTCAGGTCACGGTAAGCGGGGGTATCCCCGTTCATCAGCGTCACCGGCTCGTTGCCGACCTTGTACAGCGCCTGGCCCGGCTTGATCACCTGACCGGCGGCCGGGAGCCAGGTGATCGTGCCCGACAGCCGGTTGTAGACCGTGTACGAGTTCGCGTAGCTCAACGTGCCGGACTCGGTGTCGGTCTCGGTGAGATTCCGCGTTTCGACGGCGACCGCGCCCGACGACGCGCTCGGGTTAGCCGAGCTGCCCGACGAAGGCGATGACTCGGTACCGAGCACGATAGCGACGACCACGCCGACGGCCACGACGAGCGCCAGAAGCGCGCCGAGGCGGCGTCCCGCGCGGCGAGGTTTGTTCGTCGTCCGATCCTCCCCCGCCTGCTCACGGCTCCAGGGCAACCTCACGATGACCTCCTGTGGCAGACCGGTACGAGGAAGAGAAGGCTGGCTGAAATCATGGGGCGGCCACCGGCTTCTGACCCTTGGGTAAGCGTATCCCGCAGTCAGACGCCGCCTGCTGGAATGCGGGCGAACGCGGGTTGATCCCGGAGCCGAGCTCGAACGCCATCCCGCGCAGATCGAGGATCGCCACAGCCCCGGCGGGAGGCGAGCTCGGACTGGTCGTGAGCGGATCGGGGAAGTCGGGCACGCCGTGAGCACGCATGCATTTCGAGAACGCGAGGGCAGCCGCCCGGGAACCGGCGGACGTCACCGGCGGCTGCCCGTCATTGGGCAGGTATCGATCGCACGTTTTCTGCGCGGTCTGGAAAGCCGGCGACTGGGGATTGATGCCACTCCCCGGCGTGATTTGAATGCCCCGACCGGTTGGGTCCGGGAAGTTCGTCACGCCGTGGGCGCGCATGCATTGCGAGAATTGAAGCGCCTGATGGGGGCTCTTGCCGCTGGGGCTCGCGGCGTCCGTGGCGGTCCCGCTCGCCGCGTCGGTCGAGCCGCAGCCGGCCAGGGCCAGGCAACCCAACACCCCGACGACCGCGGCGAACAGGCCCATGTGCAACCTGTGGATCCTGCTCATGGCGTCAGGTTGTACGCAGCCGCCCATAACCGGCCCGTAACTTTGTTATCCCACTGTTATGTCAGGGACGCCATCGTGAGACCCGCATATGAGAGTCCTGGTCGTTGAGGACCATCCGCGCCTGGCCGAGACCGTGGCCGCCGTGCTGCGCCGCGAAGGGATGGCGGTCGACCTCGCCTTCGACGGCCGGGAGGCGCTCGAACGGACCGCGGTCACCAGCTATGACGTGGTCGTGCTCGATCGCGACCTCCCGAACGTCCACGGCGATGACGTCTGCCGGTCGCTGGTCGACGCCGGCCAGAGCGCCGTGCTGATGCTCACCGCCTCCGGGACAGTCGAGGACCGCGTCGCGGGCCTCGGGATCGGCGCCGACGACTATCTCCCCAAGCCGTTTCACATCGCCGAGCTGGTGGCACGGATCCGCGCGCTCGCGCGGCGCTCGCGCCGATCGCTTCCGCCAACCCTCGCCTACGGCGACCTCCAGCTCGACAGCGCACACCGCCGCGTCACGCGCGGCGGCAACCCACTGTCGCTAAGCCCCAAAGAGTTCGCCGTGCTCGAGCTCCTGCTCGGCGCCGACGGAGCCGTGGTCTCGACCGAGGAGATCCTCGAGCGGGCCTGGGATGACGCCACCGACCCGTTCACCAACGCGGTGCGGATGACGATCAGCCGCCTGCGCGGCAAGCTCGGCGACCCGCCGGTTATCCAGACCGTCACGCCGATCGGCTACCGGATCGGAGACGGGACGTGATGCTCGGACGCGCCCGCGAGCGCCTGCTCCACCCCCAGACGACGATCAGATGGCGTCTCACGCTGCTCTATGGAGGCATGTTCCTTGTCTGCGGCGCCGCACTGCTGGCAGTCACCTACGGGCTCGTCTCGCATGCGGTCACCGGGAACGGCGTGGTTGCTTTCGGCCCCGCGCCGGCGGCGGCTTCGTCCGGCGTCGGCAAGGCATTTGCCGGCGGTGTCGCGATCCAAAGCCGACCGTCCGGCGGTGGTCCGATTCAGCTGCACGCGACGCCGAGCTCATCCTTGGTCATCAAGGGCAAGGAGGTGAAGGTGCCGCCCACCGTCAGCCGGCTGCTTCGCTCCGCGACCGGACAGGAGGCTGTCCGGTTCGTGGGCCGCCAGCAGCAGATCTCCGACCTGCACCAGCTTGAGATTGAGTCGGCGATCGCCCTGGCCATCATGGCGATCATCTCCGCAGTGCTCGGGTGGTACATCGCCGGCCGCGTGCTGCGCCCGCTGCGGACGATCACCGCCACCGCACAGCAGATCTCCGAGGCCAACCTTCATCGTCGACTGGACCTCCCGGGTCCGCGCGACGAGCTGCGGACGCTGGCCGACACGATCGACAGCCTGCTTGCACGCCTGGAATGCGCGTTCGAGGCGCAGCGGCGCTTCGTGGCCAACGCCTCACACGAGCTCCGAACGCCGCTCACCGCGGTCCGCGCCCTGCTCGAGATGGCCATCAGCGACCCCCGCGCCACCGTCCAGACATTCCGCGAAACCTGCCGTGAGGCGCTCGAGGAGAGCGAGCAGCAGGAGCAGCTGATCGATGCCCTGCTCGCGCTCGCCCAGGGCCAGCGCGGACTCGACTATCGCGAACCAACCGACCTGGCAACGATCGCCGATGACGCGATCAAAGGCATCGCCTCGGAGGCGGACGAGCGTCACCTGCACCTCGACGTGACACTCGAGCCCGCGACCGTGTCCGGTGATCGCCGGCTGATCGGCCGTCTGTTGTCGAACCTGCTCCAGAACGCGGTCCGCCACAACCGGCCCGGCGGAGAGGTCCACGTTCACGTCGGCGCGCTCGGAGCCCGAGCCTCGCTCACGATCGCCAACTCCGGACCGGTCGTGCCGGCCGATCAGGTCGAGCGACTGCTCCAGCCGTTCCAGCGCCTGGCGCCCGATCGCCTCGGTCATCGAGAGGGGTTCGGCCTCGGCCTGTCGATCGTGGCGGCGATCGCCGCCGCCCACGAGGGCCGGCTGGACGTCCGCCCCGGTGAGCACGGCGGGCTGCGCGTCCAGGTCACCTTCCCGGCCGCCGCGCCCAGCGCCCTTGCGTCGAGCGTCGATCGCCGTCCCACGCCGGCGCCCACTGCGGTGTAGCTAGAACGCGCGCGAGCGGTTCTCGCGCCCGCCGGTCAGCACCGACGCAGCGAAGCGGAACAGCGTCGGATGCAGCTCGCGCAGCCGGTCCGACACTTCATCGGGATTGCTTTCCAACAGGCACTGCTGCGAGAGCTCGGCTATCCCTCCCACCAGCCCGCGCAGGAACGCGTCGGGGACCGTGGGCAGGTCGGGCTCCTCCGCGCGCGCACGCTCACCCAATCCACGGTAATGCTCGACGTAGCCGGCGAGCACCCGCTCGCGAGCCGCGAGCGCCTCGGGTCCGGCGCCCAGCACATCGATCAGCAGCACACGCGCGAAGTGAGGCTCGGCCGCGAGGATCGCGAGGTAGCTCTCGAGCGAAACCGAGAGGCGCGTGCGCCAGTCGGGGTCCTCGAGCTCGCGCAGCGAAGCGTCGATCTGGGCGATCCCGTTCTCACACCCGGTCCGATAGGTCTCGAGGAAGCACTGCTCCTTGTCCTGGAAGTGCTCGTAGAACGTACGACGTGAGATGCGTCCCGTGGTCACGACATCCTTCACGGTCACTGCCGCGTAGCCACGTTCGGACACGGCGCCCGCCATCGCCTCGAAGATCCGCGCGCGAGTGATCGAGCTCGTCGTGTCGCTGACGTCATCCCAGTCCTGGGGCACGCGGACCGACCGAAGGAAGAGCGAGGGCGCGGTGGCCACCGGCCACACCATAACAGTGTGGAACGCGGAAGTACCGCCCTGAACATCCTGCGTTCCTGTTTGGTACGAAAGTGTTTTGGGCATACCTGCTCCAGAGCGTGCAGGGCGCTCCCAGGCGACCGATCCAGGAACACTCAGGTAGGGAACGTGCTGGTTGGGCCAGTACCGGCGGGAGGCGCCGACGGCTCACCGAAAACCTGGGGCCCGTGCCACCGCGTTGGCGCGGGTCCCAGAGCCTGGGTCCCGCGTTGGCGCGGGTCCCAGGGCCTGGGTGAAGGCGCCGCCTGGGACCCCGGAGCCGACGTCGCCGCGTTCGGGCAGGCCTGGAGCCAGGGTCAAGGAGTCCGAACGGACCGCAGATCCGGTGCAAAACGCCCAGAAGCCCGCTCAGCCAGCCCGCTTTCGTTACATAAGCGCCTCCCAGGCGCTTATGCAACGGTTGCGGTCGCGAGCCGGGTGCTTTTGGGCGAAATGCACCGGCTGCGGCGCCACCCGAATCGGATTCGAGCCGCAGCCCGACCCAGCAGGCCGCAATTCGAGTCGCAGCGCAACTCAGCCGGCCACGTCGCCAAAGGAGCGCGGGGATGGGCGGGTTTGGCGACTTTCCATGGGGCGCGGTGAGGTGCGGGCGGTAGGCTGACGAACATGAGCGCCGACCCCGCCACCGCATATCGCAACCTGATCGTTCTCCCCGCCGACGAGACGCAGCCGGCCGCCCGCATCACGCTGAATCGCCCCGAGAAGCGCAACGCGCTATCGCTCGAACTCATGCAGGAGGTCATCGCCGCGCTCCGTGACGCATCGAAGCGCCCCGAAACCCGCGCCATCGTGATCGACGCGTCCGGCCCGGCGTTTTCTGCGGGCCACGACCTGTCGGAGATGATCGACCGCGACCAGGCCTTCCTGGACGAGCTGTTCGCCACCTGCACGGTGATGATGGAGACGATCCACGAGCTGCCCCAACCGGTGATCGCCAAGGTGCACGGCATCGCCACCGCGGCCGGCTGCCAGCTGGTGGCGGCCTGCGATCTGGCGGTGGCGGCCGAGGGCACGCGCTTCGGCACCCCCGGGGTCAAGATCGGCCTGTTCTGCTCGACCCCGATGGTCCCGGTCTCACGCGCCGTCGGTCGCAAGCGCGCCATGCAGATGCTGCTCACCGGTGAGCCGATCGACGCCGACACCGCGCTCGACTGGGGTCTGATCAACGAGGTCGTCCCCGCCGACGAGCTCGACGCTGCAGTCGAGCGTCTGACCCAAGCCATCGCACGCTCGAGCTCCTACACCGTCGCGACCGGAAAGCGCGCCTTCTACGACCAGGTCGACCGCGCCGAGCCCGACGCCTACGAGCACACGAAGTCCGTGATGACCGAGAACGCGCTCGCGCATGACGCCCAGGAGGGCATGAGCGCCTTCCTTCAGAAGCGGTCACCCAATTGGATTGGGCGCTAGCCGCGCCGCGACAACCCGCGCGACCTCGATCAGCTCGGGCGGGTCGAGTACCTCCATCGGCTCATCGAGGGTCGCCATCCAGACGAGGAAACCGCGCGACCACGCGCCGCGCGTGGTGACGATGCAGGCCTCCTCGCCGTCGGGCTCCACCTCCGCATAGCGACTCGGGATCCGGGATCGCGCTCGCGCTGCCGGGGCCTCGAGCCGGATCCGGCCGGGCGGGGCCTCGGAAGGCCCTTCGCCCTCCCGCGTGCCGCGCAGCCGATCGCGCACGAACGCAGCCGCGTCGCCGCCCGGGACGATCCGCCGCCGGCCGCGCTCGCCCGCCCGCACGCGGCCGCGAATCCGGTCGATCCGGAACGTGCGCCAGTCGTCACGATCGAGGTCGTAGGCGACCAGGTACCAGCGGTGACCGCTATACACGACCGCCACCGGCTCGACCTCGCGCTGGGAAGCGCGCTCGTCGCGCGCGATGTAGGGGAAGCGGAGCCGCACCTGGTCGCGGCACGCGCCGGCCAGCGTGGCCAGCACCTCTGAATCGATCCGCGGCCCCTCCATCCCGAAGGCCGACGTCGCCTGGCTAAGGGCGCTCACCCGACGACGCAGACGACCGGGCAGCACCTGCTCGAGCTTGGCCAGCGCCCGCACCGAGGTCTCCTCGATGCCGGCGATTCCTCCCGCCGCGGCGGTTCGCAACCCGACCGCCACCGCGACGGCCTCGGCATCGTCGAGCAGGAGGGGCGGCAGCTCGCCGCCGTTGCCGAGGCGATAACCGCCGGCGACCCCGGGCGCGGCCTCGATCGGATACCCGAGGGAGCGCAGCTTGTCGACGTCACGGCGGATCGTGCGGGGACCGACCTCGAGGCGGTTGGCGAGCTCCTGGCCGGTCCATTCCCGGCGCACCTGGAGCAGTGAAAGCAGGGCGAGGAGGCGTGCGGATGTCTGAACCATGATGCGGCGCATCCTTACAGAGATCGAGGACAGTAGGTGACCTCAATGGGCACCTCAGCCGCCTATTGCGGACCGAAAGTGGCCGCAATAGACGAGAGGCTTCGAGCCATGTCAACCACCACGTTCAATTCCTCAGAAGCCGCCTCCGCGCGGGACCTCAGTTCCCACCCAACCACCCCCACCGCCCGCGCCGCATGGCTGGGCTTTGCCGTGGTCGTGGCCGCCCTGGTCATGGACCTGCTGGACTCGACGATCGCCCAGACCGCCGCCCCGGCGATCCGTCGTGACCTCGGCGGCTCCTATGCCGCGCTCGAGTGGATCTCGGCCGCCTACACGCTGGCCATGGCGGTCACCCTGCTGCTCGGGAGCCGCTTGGGTGACATATTCGGCCGCCGCCGCGTCCTGCTGGCCGGCATCGCCGGCTTCGTTGTCGCGTCGGGACTCTGCTCACTGGCACCGAATCCAAACGCCCTCATCGCCGGGCGCGCGCTCCAGGGCGCGGTCGCGGCGCTCATGGTCCCGCAGGGCTTTGGTCTGATCCGCGAGCTGTTCGGCGATGAGGGCCAGCAGAAGGCGCTTGGCGTGGTCGGGCCGATCATGGGCCTGGCCGCCATCGCCGGCCCGCTCGTCGGCGGCGGCCTGATCGATGTCAACCTGCTCGGCACCGGTTGGCGCGCGATTTTCCTCGTCAACGTCCCGGTCGGACTCCTCGCGCTCGCCGCCGGCCGTCGCTTCCTCCCGCGCACGGCGCCAAGCGCGCCGAATGCCCGCCTCGATGCTCCCAGCGTGACGCTCGCGATGGTCGGTGGCTTCGCGCTCGTGTATCCCCTGATCGAAGGCCGCGAGGACGGCTGGCCCGCCTGGTCGTTCGCGCTGCTCGCCGCCGGCGTCGTCACGCTCGCGGGGTTCGCAAAGCTCCAGGCGCATCGCGCCGGCCACGGACGGGCCCCGCTGGTCGAGCCGTCGATCCTGCGGCGCCGCGCCTACGTCGCCGGCCTCGCCGTCGTGCTCGGCTTCATCGGCGCGATGGGCGGGATGATGATCGCGCTCAACGTGATGTTCCAGACCGGCCTCGGGTTCACCCCGCTGGCCTGCGCCGTCGCGACACTCGCGATCCCGCTCGCGGCCATCGGCGGCTCGATCACCTCCTCGACGCTGCTGCCGAAGATCGGCCGACACACGATGCACATCGGCATCGTGGTCATGGCGGCCGGACTCCTCGTCGCCGACCTGGTCATGCGTTCGGCTGGCGGAAGCCTGACCGCGTGGGATCTGGCCGGGCCGCTCACGATCACCGGGTTCGGCATGGGCATGGTGTTCGTCCCGATGTTCGACGTGATCCTGGCCGGCGTCGCTCCGCACGAGATGGGGTCCGCCTCGGGGCTGCTCCAGTCGATCCAGCAGCTGGCCATGTCGGTCGGGATCGCCGCCGTCGGCACAGTTCTGTTTGACCGCGTCGGCAGCGGCCACGGCCCAGTCGCGTTCGTGGGTGCCTCGGACGACGCCCTTCTGGTTGCGGTGGCGTTCCTCGCGGCAGCGTGCGCGGCCGTGTTCTGGCTGCCTCGGCACGCCCGGGCGCAGTAGCCCGCGATTTCGATGGGCGGCGCCAGAAGGCGCGGCCCAGACTCACCAGGGCCGAGTCGGGAACCGCGGCGATGGACCAATCCGGTCGTTCGCGCGCGATGCGTAGCCGATCGCGATGTTCGGGTCGAAGATGCCCGACGCCGCGTAGTGCTCGTTGCTGCCCGGGCAGGTCGAGTTCGCGCTCTCGCCCGGCGTCGTCACCCACACGAAGCCGTCGAGGTACGGCGAGTACAGGCCGTACGACGAGCCGTCGCTGGCGCCCGGCTTCGGACCGAGGCCGCGCCCGGGCGGGTTGCACAGCACCTCGTTGCCCTGGGTCACCGGGTGCTTGGTCTTGAGCGGGCCGTTGCCGTCACCCCGGGTGTCGACCACGAAGTGCAGGCCGCCGGTCAGCTTCGCGACCTTGTTGCCGAACTGGATCTCCTTATAGGCCCAGTTGAAGTGAGTGTCGTTGAGGAAGAAGCCACGGATCTTGGACGCATCGCTGGCGTTCAGCACCCGCGCCACCTGCCGCGGATTGTTGGCGTCCGAGGTGCCGCCCTCGACGTACAGCAAGGCGTGAGGGATCTGGGAGAGCGTGTCGATCTCGTACTTGAGCAGCGCCTCCCGTTGCGCGATCACCGCCGGGCTGCGCCAGCAGATCGTGTCGATCGCGTCCTCCTCGACGAAGATCAGCGCCGGGAAGTTCCCGATCGCATCCTTCGTCGCGTTGACCTCGGCATCGAAGTTCGGATTGTTACTCGGAGTGCAGCCCGAGCCGTGCTTGATGAAGTAAGTAGTGATCTCCGCGACCGAACCCGGGGTCGTGCGCTGCATTCGGCACAGGTAATTCTGTACCTGAGTGAAGATCGCCGGCCCCGACCCACCGGCTGTGTACACGCTGAACTGGTGAGCCTGGGGATACTCACCGATCTTCTCGAGCATGGCGACCTCGTACGCCGCGCTCTTTGACAGATGCATCGAGTTCACCTTCGCCTCGAACTGGCTCCACGGCATCGGCGTCCCGCCCTCCTGGTGGGTCATCGACCCAAGACCAACCAGGTTGGCAATCGCGTTGGCCGCGTCCCCGCCGTAGAGCCACGGGCTCTCCACGAAAAGATTCGCCCCGGCCAGCGGGTCCGTGCCAGTGAACCCCGGCGTGTCAAGCGGGTTCGCGGGATTGGGCGCAGAGGTGTCACTCGACGCGCACTGAGCCGCGGCTGCGCGTGCCTTGGATGATGCACCCGAAGCCGTGCTCATCACCGCAAGGGCGAGCACAGCCAACCCCCCGAGCGTCACCATCAACACCAAACGCCGCCGGCAGTTCATATGGTCACTCCCTACCAGATCGATTATCCATGCAGACCGACTCCCCCCTACGCGGGGAAGCTTAGGCGATTCGCGGCTAACCGAAACGCGGTGAGAGAGTTGATGATGAGCGATCGGTAGGAATGCGCAGCGAAGTGGGGCCGCACTCGGGAGGCGGACCCAGCGCCGGGCCCCAAAGGGGGAGGCGCACCGTCTGTGCGCCTCCCCGGACGTTTCCCCAGCCCTCGGCCACGCTCGGCCCCGGCGGGCTCACGCTCGCGGGTGCGAGCGCGTCGGCCTCGCTCAGGCCGGCGTGCTCCGAGATGCCCCCGGCTGGATTGCCCCGTTGCTCATGTCTGGGGCAACCGTGTGGGCCGCGCCGCGGGCTCGCCCACCCACCCTAGGTGGCAGCCCACACACCTATGCGGTTAGGGTCGCACTGACCATGCCCGCCCGCCTCCTACGCCGCCGGCGCCGACCGGCCGTCCCCGCGGTCAGCCCGCACCGAACCTTTGACCCACGCCAGGTCGGCGAGCTCGAGGCCAACGCGTGGGTGGCCTATTACCGCCGCGACTGGGTCACATTCCTGCGCTCGGCGATCGCGCTCACGCGCCACACGTTCGGACTGCCCTGGCCCTCGACGATCCACGCCGCCTGGCTCGTGCTCCGCGCGAATCAGCTCTGGGCGCCGTACCCGGACAACGACCCGGAGGGTGCGCGGCGGACTATGGAGCGCTTCTACCGCCTGCTCGCCCGGCGCCACGACGAGCCGTTCGATCCCCGTCGCGCTTCCGAGCTCGAGGTCGGGTGGTGGCGCGTTCACCGCGTGCACCAGCGCGAGCGCCGCGACGGCGATGAGCGCCCGCTCGTGGTCGCACTTACCGCGCTGTATTCGTATGTCTATGGCGTCCCTGAGGGCGACGTGACCGCGGCGGCTCAGGAGCGCGCCCTGGCGATGCGCTACTCCGACCAGTGGGTGGAGCAGGGTTGCAATCTCGACAGCCCGCTGGTGCCTCAGGAGCGCGCCGCCCTCGTGCGCTGCTACGCCGCCCTTCTCGCCGCAGTACACCGCGTCTGACGGTCGTCGTCGCGTCCCACCGGCTATTCGGCCGCATCGGGCGCCTTCGCACAAGTTTTCGGCGTCCCTGCCGAATGACCCGACGGACAGCGGAAGTTAGAGCACCCTCATGAGACCAACTGCAACTCCACCCGGGCGATGAGCGGCGAGGACAAAAGCTCGCGGCTTCGCGCTGCCTTCCCGCCGCACCGGCGCGCGCTCGATCGCACCCCGGTTCTCGTCTGGCCTCTGTACGGCTTGCTCAGCCTGCTCGCCGCGGCCTACGTGGTGACCCAGCTCCTGAACCTGAACTGGGATTGGGTGAACGGCTGGGGCGTCGATGCCTTTGAGATCGTCGTCAGCGGCCTCTGCGTCCTCAAGGTCATCACGATCCGGCGTGGCCGCGCGATCCCCGCGCTGCTCGGCCTCGGCCTGTTCTGCTGGGCCGCCGGCGACATCGTCCTGACGATCCAATCCCTCGGGGGAGCGACGCCGCCATCGCCCTCGCTGGCCGACGCCTTCTACGTGGCTTTCTATCCCGTCACCTACGCCGCGCTCATGCTCCTGCTCCGCAGCCAGGTCAAGCGCTTCAGCGTCGCCAGCTGGCTCGACGGCGCGGTTGCCGGGTTCGGCGCGGCGGCGCTCTGCGCGACGTTCGCCTTCAAGGCTGTGCTTCACCACGCCGGGGGCGACGCCGCCGGCGTCGCGGTCAACCTCGTCTATCCGGTGGGGGACGTCCTGCTGCTGGGCCTAGTCGTGGGCGGCGCGGCGATGGTGTCCGGCCGGCGGCGCCTGCCGTGGCTGCTGCTCGCTGTCGGCTACGCGCTGAACACCGTGGGGGACATTTTCAACGTCTTGAGCTCCACGTCGTTCGTCGGGACCATGTTCAACGCGATCGCCTGGCCGCTGTCGATCCTGCTGGTGTCGGTGGCCGTGTGGATCCGGACCGGGGCGCCCCGCTCCACGGCGGCGGAGGAGCCGCCGGGCTTCATGCTCCCGGCGCTGGCCGCCGGCGGCGCTCTGACGATCCTGTTCATCGGCTCGCTGAACCACGTCGGACGCGTCTCCTTGGGGCTGGCCGCGGCCACGCTCGTGGTGGCCGGCGCGCGCTCGGCCCTGTCGCTCGTCGGGCTGCGCACGCTCACCGAGCAGCGCCGACGCGAGTCGGTCACCGACCAGCTCACCGGCCTGGGCAACCGCCGGGCGCTGTTCGAGCTGCTTGACGGATTCCTGGCCGAGCCGGAGGACGCGGATGGGCCGGCCCGCAGTCTCGCCTTCATGTTCGTCGATCTCGACCGTTTCAAGGAGGTCAACGACTCCTTCGGGCATGCCACCGGCGATGAACTGCTCCGCCAACTCGGCGCCCGGCTTCAGGGTTCGCTCCGCGAGTCCGACCTGGTCGTCCGCCTCGGCGGCGACGAATTCGCGCTGGCGCTGTTGGACAGCGACGCCGACTACGCCGCCACCGTCGCCGGCCGCCTCACATCCCGCATCGAGGAGCCCTTCGCGCTCGACGCCGTGCGCGTCGAGATCGGCGCCAGTATCGGGATCGCCGTGTTCCCCAACGACGCCCTCAATCCCGCCGACCTCGTCCGCTGCGCCGACCTCGCCATGTACCGGGCCAAGGTCGAGGGCAAGCGGTTCGCCATCTACCAGGAGGATCTCGACGGCGCGGCCAACCGGATCCAGCTGGTCGAGGAGCTACGGGCGGCGATCGAGGCACGCCAGCTCGAGCTCCACTACCAACCGCAGGTCGATCTCTCAACCGGCGAGATCACGGCGGTGGAGGCGCTGTTGCGATGGATCCATCCGCGCCTGGGATTCATCCCGCCGCTCGAGTTCATCGCGTTGGCCGAGGAGGCTGGCCTGATGGGCAGCCTGACCGCCTTCGTGCTCGACGAGGCCCTATTCCAATGCGCTACGTGGCGCTCCGCCGGCAAGAGCCTGACCGTCGCCGTCAACATCTCGGCGTCCGACCTGCTCAACCCAGAGTTCCCGGACCTGGTGGCGGGCCTGCTCGCCGGCTACGGCCTCAGCCCGGAGGCCCTCGTCCTGGAGATGACCGAGACGACCGCGATCGCCGATTTCGAGCGCTGCCAGCACGCCATCCAGAGGCTTCACGATCTCGGCCTGGTCGTCTCGGTCGACGACTTCGGCGCCGGCTTCACCTCGCTGGCCTACCTGGGAAGCCTGGCCGTCGGCGAGCTCAAGCTCGACCGCAGCTTCATCACCCGCCTGAGCGAGACCGGCGACGGCCGCGACGTGGCCCTGGTGCGCGCCACCGTCGAGCTCGCCCATGCGCTCGGCCTGAGAGTGGTGGCCGAAGGGGTCGAGGACGATCAGTGCCTCGGCCTGCTCTCGGGGCTGCGGTGCGACCTCGTCCAGGGCTACGTGATCTCAAAGCCCAAGCCCGCCGCCGAGCTCGAGCTCGGTCGGCGCACGCTTCCGGTCCTCCCCGCGCGCCGAGCCAGCGCCGCCTAGTCGCTGCCCCCAGGCCGCGGCGCCGGCCCGCGGGCACGGGTCGTCATCATTGGCGCCGATGCTCGTTACCACGTCGGTGAACTCCCGCGAGTACGCGCGCGACGTCGAGCCGCGCATGCTCCTGGTCCATTTCCTGCGCGACGAGCTCGGCCTCACCGGCACGCATTGGGGCTGCGACACCTCCAACTGCGGCACCTGCGTGGTTCTGATGGACGGCGAGCCGGTCAAGTCGTGCACGATGCTCGCCGCCACCGCCGAGGGCCACGAGATCCTCACCGTGGAGGGACTCGAGATCGACGGCGTGCTCGACCCCGTGCAGCAGGGATTTACCGAGATGCACGGCCTGCAGTGCGGCTTTTGCACGCCGGGGATGATGCTCACGGCGCGGGCTCTGCTCGAGCGCAACGCCGATCCGAGCGAGGCCGAGATTCGCGAGGCCATCTCGGGCCAGATCTGTCGCTGCACCGGTTACGCCACGATCGTCCGCTCGGTCCGCTGGGCGGCCGAACATCGAGCCCGCACATGAGCGATGCCGACGGGAACCCGATCGGCTTCGGCCGCATGCGGCGCAAGGAGGACCCCCGCTTCATTCGCGGCCAGGGCTACTTCGTCGATGACGTGAAGCTGCCCGGGATGCTCCACGGCGCCATCCTGCGAAGCCCGGTCGCGCATGCACGGATCGTCTCGATCGACGCGTCCGCGGCGCTCCAGCACCCGAAGGTGCACGCGGTCATCACCGGCCGGGATCTCGAGGACCGCGGCGTCGCCTGGATGCGGACTATCTCTGCCGACACGCAAGCCGTGCTCGCCACCGACAAGGTGCGTTTCCAGGGTCAGGAGGTCGCGTTCGTAGTGGCCGACGACGGATACTCGGCGCGCGACGCGCTCGAGCTGATCGACGTTGACTACGAAATGCTTCCGGCCGTCGTCGATCCGAGGCGCGCGCTCGAGCCCGACGCGCCGCTGATCCGCGACGACAAGCCGGGACAGACCGACAATCACATCTTCGATTGGGAGTCGGGCGATCGATCGGCGACCGACCGCGTTTTCGCTGACGCCGACGTCGTCGTCGAGCAGGACCTCGTGTTCCCGCGCTCGCATCCGGCTCCGATGGAGACCTGTGGGGCGGTGGCGCAGTACGACCCCGTGTCGGGCAAATTGACCGTTTGGTGCACGACCCAGGCGCCGCACGCCCACCGCACCGTGTACGCGCTGCTCACCGGGTTGCCCGAGCACAAGATCCGCGTCGTCTCCCCGGATGTCGGCGGCGGGTTCGGCAACAAGGTGCCGGTGTATCCAGGCTATGTGTGCGCGATCATCGCCGCGATCGACGCGGGCCGGCCGGTCAAGTGGATGGAAGACCGCTCGGAGAACCTTATGTCGACCGCGTTCGCGCGCGACTATGCGATGCGCGGCGGGATCGCCGCCACGCGCGACGGCGAGATCCTCGCCGTCCGGGTCGACGTAATCGCCGACCATGGCGCGTTCAACGCGACCGCCCAGCCAACCAACTACCCGGCCGGGTTCTTCCACGTGTTCACCGGCTCCTACGACATCGAGGCGGCCCACTGTCACGTCACAGGCGTGTACACGAACAAGGCGCCGGGAGGCGTCGCCTACGCGTGCTCGTTCCGGATCGCCGAGGCCGTGTACCTGGTCGAGCGAATGGTCGACTGCCTCGCCTACGAGCTCGGAATCGACCCCGCCGAACTGCGACTCGCGAACCTGATCCGGCCCGAGCAGTTCCCCTACGAGTGCAAGACCGGTTGGGTGTACGACTCGGGCGACTACGAGCGGACGCTGCGCAAGGCGCTCGAGCTCGCCGATTACGACGCACTCCGCCGCGAGCAGGTCGAAAAGCGCGCTCGCGGCGAGCTGATGGGTATCGGCGTCGGCTTCTTCACCGAGGCCGTAGGCGCGGGCCCGCGCAAGCACATGAACATCCTCGGGCTGGGCATGAACGACGGTGCGGCGCTGCGCGTGCACCCAACGGGCAAGGCACAGCTCAGCATCAGCGTGCAGACCCAGGGCCAGGGCCACGAGACCACCTTCGCCCAGATCGTCGCCGAGGAACTCGGCATCCCGCCGGAGGACATCGAGGTCGTCCACGGCGACACCGACGTGACGCCGTACGGGCTCGGAACCTACGGTTCGCGTTCGACTCCGGTGAGCGGCGCTGCCACCGCGATCGTCGCGCGCAAGGTACGCGACCGGGCGCGGCTCGTCGCCGCGGCGATGCTCGAGGCCTCGGCCGACGACCTCGAATGGGAGAAGGGCCGCTGGCTGGTCAAGGGCGATCCCGAGAAATACGCGACCATCCAGGAGATCGCGATGGCGGCGCGCGGATCGGTTGAGCTGCCGGCCGGCGTCGAAGCCGGCCTGGACGCGGAGACGGTCTACGACCCGCCCAACCTGACGTTCCCCTACGGCGCCTACATCTGCGTGGTCGACATCGATCCCGGCACGGCCAAGGTGCGGATCAGACGATTCGTCGCCGTCGACGACTGCGGCACCCGGATCAACCCGATGATCATCGAGGGCCAGGTCCACGGCGGGCTCACCGATGGGGTCGGGATCGCTCTGATGGAGCAGATCGCGTTCGATGAGGACGGCAACTGCCTCGGGGGGTCGTTGATGGACTACCTGATCCCGACCGCGCTCGAGGTGCCCGACTGGGAGACCGACTTCACGGTCACGCCCTCGCCCCACCACCCGATCGGCGCCAAGGGCATCGGCGAGTCCGCGACGGTGGGCTCGCCGCCGACGATCGTCAACGCGGTCTGCGATGCGCTGCGGCCATTCGGCGTGCGGCACGTGGACATGCCGTGCACGCCGTCGCGGGTGTGGCACGCGATGCACGAAAGCCCAAAGTGAGCCGCGAGTTCACGACCGGCCTCGTCCTCGCCGCGGGCGGGTCGAAGCGGCTCGGGCAGCCCAAGCAGCTGTTGCCTTACGACGGGGCGACGCTTCTGGATCACGTGCTCGGGACCTCGCGGTCCTGCCCATTCGATCAGCTGATCTGCGTGCTTGGCGGTGGCGCCGGCGAGATCAAGGCCGGGGTCGATCTCGGCGGGGTTGATTTAGTTGAGAACGACTTTTTCGGTGACGGCTGTTCGTCCTCGATCGCCATTGCCCTGACTGGAGTCGATGAGCGGTGCGGGGTGTTGGTCCTGATGCTGGGCGACCAGCCCGGCGTCACCTCGGTCACCGTCGAGGAGCTGCTCGCCGGCCGTGGCGACAGCGCGCTCGCCGCGTGCGCCTACGAGAACGGACGCGGCCATCCACTGGCATTCGCCCGCAGCATGTTCGACGACCTCGCTTCGCTCCACGGCGACAAGGGCGTGTGGAAGCTGCTCGATCGACACGCGGCCGAGGTGGTCGACGTCCCCATCACCGGACCGATCCCGCTCGACGTCGACACGTGGGAGGACTACGAAGCCGTGAAGCGCGAAGCAGCTAACGCGAGCGGTTGATCAGCGCCCCGCGGCGGCGTCGATCTCGTCCGCCACCGAGCGCCACAGCGTCACGTGTACCTTCGGCCGCACCCGCGTCGAGACGGTGCCGGCCCGCCCAGTCGAGATCGCCTGCGTCGCGTCCGAGGTCGTCGCGAATCGCTGCAGCGCGAGCGCTGCCGGCACGGCGCGCTCAAGGCCAAGCGTGCTCGCGTGCCACATCTCCTCGATCGGGGTGCCGCGAACGTCAATCCGCGTCAGCGCCCGCCGGCGGACCTCCTCGATCACCGAGTGCGCGAGCGTGAGCAGGATGCCCTCGCCCGCGGCGGCGGCCGCGATCGCGGCGGCGTGAGAAGCGTAGGCGGAGATATCCGTTGGGGCCAAGCCGTTGCGAGCGAAGAACAGGCCGGTGGCCGTGGTCGGATCGATGTCGGGCGGGCCCACCAGCCAGCGCTCGGTAGCCAGCTCGGCGGCCGCCACGTCCGGCCGACCCGACAGCGGGTGACCCGGCGCGGAGACGATGATCAGACGGCAGCGCAGGAATGGCACCGTGGCGATCGTGTTGGCGCGCTCGGGCCCTGGATGCGGGCCGAGCGCGATGTCCGCCTGCCGATGCTCAAGGCGATCGGCGAACGACGCGCCGGGGACGGCTTCGATCGAGATCTCGAGTCCTTCGTCCCGGGCGGTGAACGCCTCCACCAGCGGTCCGATGTGCTCGGCCACGACGTTGGTGGCGATGACCTGCAAGCGACGCGGCTGACCGGCCGAGTCCTGGACCGACCGCCGGGCCTGCTCGGCCAGGCCGAGGATCTCGCCGGCCAGCGCCGCCAGCCGGCGGCCGCCGGCGGTCAGCGCGATTCCCCGGCCTTCGCGCACGAACAGCTCATCGCCGAGTTCCCTGCGAAGCGCCGCCACGGCGACCGAGACGGCGGGCTCGGTCACCTCGAGCTGAGCGGCCGCCGCCTTGACCGACCCCAGCCGGGCGACGAGTACGAACGACTGCAGCTGGGCGAGGGTCAAACAGTTGGCTCCTAAGCGATCACTTAACTCAAGTTGACGGCCCACGATAACAACGTCAAAGTTCCACAAAGGAGAGAAGGCTTTGGTACGCGAGGGAGCGCATTGCAAGTTCCGGCCCCGTTTGAGTACGAGCGAGCGACCAGCGTCGAGGAGGCGCTCGAGTTGCTCACCCAGCTGGGACCCGACGCGCGCCTGCTGGCGGGCGGCCACTCGCTGCTCCCGATGATGAAGCTTCGCCTCGCCTCGCCCGCGTACCTGATCGACATCGATCCGCTCGCGGACGAGCTCGGGTACGTCTCCGACCACGACGGCGAGGTCCGGATCGGGGCGATGACCCGCCACCGCGCGCTGCTCGAGTCCGAGCTGCTCGCCAATCGGCTGGCCATCTTCACCGACGCCGAGCGCGTGATCGCCGACCCGGTGGTCCGCAACCGCGGAACGATCGGCGGCGCCCTGTGCCAGGCGGATCCCTCCGAGGATCTCAGCGCGGTATGCGCGGCGATTGGCGCCGTGATGGTGGTCCGCGGCACCGGCGGGGAGCGAGTGCTCAGCATGGACGAGTTCCACCGCGGCCCTTACCAGACCGCGGTCGGGCCCGCCGAGATGCTCGTCGAGATCCGCGTCCCGCTGCCCGACGCCTCCGGCAGCGCGTATGAGAAGGTCGACCGCCGGGTGGGCGACTGGGCGGTGGCAGCAGCGGGAGCGTCGCTCACGCTGTCGAAGGACGGAAGCATCGCCCGCGCCGGCGTCGCCCTGGCCGCGGTCGGCTCGGAGGTCACATCGCGCGAGGCGGAAAAGACCCTCGTGGGCGAGCCTCCGTCGGAGGCACTCTTCAAACGGGCCGCGGCAGCGGCCGGGCAAACGTGTCGTCCGGTCACCGATCAGCGGGGATCAGCGGAATACAAGCGACATGTCGTCGGCGTGCTCACGGAGCGCGCGCTGCTCCGAGCCGCAACCCGGGCGCTAGCCGGACAGACCCCACGCAGACGTAGAAAGACACAGGAGGTGTGACTTGCCGTTGGTGATCGGTGCTTCCACCGGTTGGTACATCGGGCTCGTGCTCGGGATCGTCGTGGCCGCGGTGGCGGCGGCGATCGTGATCACGATCGTGATGCTGGCGAGGAAGATCGCCGCCCAGGCGCGAACCGCCGTGGACGGGGTCGAGAAGGTGCGGGAACAGACCGAGGGGCTAGCCGGGATCGGACGGATCAACGACTCGGGCGTCCGGATCCTGCACTCGGCGCGCGCGCTGCGCAAGGTGGCGGTGGGCAAATGATTGGCTTCGCCGCCTTCACCAACCACGACGCGTGGGCGCTCGCGCTCGTGATCGGCCTGGTCGTGGCCCTAGCCGTCGCCGGCCTGCTGTTCGTCCTGGTCCGGACCGTGGGCGAGATCAGGAAATCCGTCGGCGCTCTGCTCGACGTCGCCGGCAAGGTCGCCGGCAATACGGCAAACATCCCTCAGCTCCAGGCCACTGCGCCGGTGCTGGGGCTCATCGTGGAGGAGGCCGTGATCCAGGACGGCTACATGAACGCGCTCACTGACGGATTCGGCAACGGGAACGGTGGTGGCGAATGACCACGCTCATCATCCTCAGTGTCGTGCTCGCGGTGATCATCATCGCGGTGGTCGCGGCGGCGTTGATCAAGATCCGCCAGGACCTCGAGGCGACCTCGGCCGACCTCGCCACGCTCGCCGGCGCACTCAAAATGGTCGAGTCCGAGCACCTGCAGCCGCTCGAGCCCGCGGTCCAGGCGATCAACGGTCAGTTCGACGTGATCATCGGCGCGTTCCCGGGCATCGCACGCAAGGCCAAGATCGTCGCGCAGAGGAGGCCCCAATGACGCTCGAGTGGATCGGCGACGCGCTTCTGTTGCTCGTCGTCCTGCCGGTCGTCGTCTATCTGCTGCGCGGAGTGCTGAACGCCGCGAACAGCATCGTCCCAAGCGCCCAGCAGATCGCGGTCGCCGCGACCGCGGGCTCGAGGGACCTCGACGCGACGGCCCTCCTGCTCACCACGCAGGACCAGGTGAAGACGACGATCGAGGTCGCCGCTGACTACGGCGGCTCGCTCGACGTGATCCTCGACGACGCGAACTGATTAGGGAGGCACGAATGCCAGCAGCTGGTGTAGTCATGATCATCGCGGTCCTGCTGATCGTCCTCGCGGTCGTCTACTACCTCGTATCGACGATCGTCGCGCTCCAGCGGATCACCAACTCACTCGATGAGGCGATCACGGGTGTGGTCGGAATCATCGAGAAGAGCGCGCCCGTCGATGAGGTCGTGACCTCGATCAACACGAACCTCGATGCCGGGGTCGGCCTGCTCGAGGGCTTGCTCGTCAAGAAGGCCGGCATGGAAGACGCCGTCGGCATCGTCGAGGGGCTCTACCCGGGCGCGGCGGGCGAAGGGTTCCGCGACTTCCCGGAGAGCAAGGAGACGAAGGCCCCGCGGATCAGCGAGGTCTATACGAAAGGCACGCTGACCCTGGCCCGGCTGGGACGGGAAGCCCCGATCGCCGCTGCCAGTCCAAACGGTCCGGCGCTGCGGAACCCGGCGTACGGCAGCACAGCCGCCCGTGGGCTGTACCCGGAGGTCAGGCAGACGCGACCGCAGGCCATGCCCCGCTCGCCGGTCATCGGGACCGACTCGCCCGTCCAGTACGTCCCGAGCGAGTCGCCCGGAGTCCGCAAGCGGATGCCGGTGGCGGTCGGGGCAACGACGACGCCCGCCCAGGGCCAGGAGCAACCCGAGGGCGGAATCGTGAAATCCGGGCGGGCCTTCCTGCGCCGCCTGAAGAACGACGAGGAGTAAGGAGAAGGGATGCAAACTCCAGCGCCGTTTGACTACGAGCGCGCGACCACGGTGGACGGCGCGATCGCTGCGCTCGCCGAGCATGGTCCAGAGGCGCGGCTGATCGCCGGCGGGCACAGCCTGCTGCCGATGATGAAGCTGCGCCTGGCCAACCCCGAGTACCTGATCGACATCAACGACCTCGAGGAGCTCTCCTACATTCAGGAGCGGATGACCGACATTCGCATCGGAGCGCTGACGCGGCACTGCGAACTGTTCGAGTCCGAACTGCTCGCGGCGCGCGCGCCGGTGTTCCGCGAGGCCGAGGAGGTAATCGCTGACCCGGTCGTCCGCAACCGCGGCACGATCGGCGGATCGCTGTGCCAGGCTGACGCCGCCGAGGACCTGTCCGCCGTATGCGCGGCCCTAAAGGCGCAGGTCGTAATCCGCGGGCCGTCCGGCGAGCGCACCACGGGCATGGATGGCTTCTACCTCGGACCGTTCATGACCGCGGTCGGGGCGGACGAGATGCTCACGGAGATCCGCCTGCCGATCCGGCAAGGGGCCGGCAGCGCGCACGAGAAGGTCGAGCGGCGCGCCGGCGACTTCGCGATCGCGGCCGTGTCGGCCGCGGTGTGGATCGACGGTGGCACGATCGCCGACGCCGGGATCGCGCTGGCCGCGCTCGGACCGAGCACGATCATCGCCTCACGCGCCGAGGAGGCGCTAAAGGGCAAGGCACCCTCGGAGGAGCTGTTCGCGCAGGCGGGCGAGATTGCCAAGGAGGACTGCATGCCGGTCGCCGACGGTCGCGGACCGGTCGACTACAAGCGCCACCTCGCGAGCGTCCTCACCGTCCGCGCGCTGCGGCGCGCCACTGCTCGCGCCCTGCAACAGGAGGCCTAGTGACATGGAAGTGAAGATCACGATCAATGGGCAGGAGGTCTCGCGCGACGTCGAGCCGCGCACGCTGCTCGTCCACTTCATCCGCGACACGCCCGGCTTGACGGGCACGCACTGGGGCTGCGACACGTCCAACTGCGGCGCCTGCGTCGTACTGATGGACGGTAAGCCGATCAAGTCGTGCACGACCCTGGCGGCGATGTGCGTCGGGCACGAGATCCGGACTGTCGAATCGCTCGAGCGCGACGGACAGCTCGACCCGATCCAGATGGGCTTCCATGAGAAGCACGGGCTGCACTGCGGTTTTTGTACGCCGGGGATGCTGATGACGACGCGCGCGCTGCTCGACTCGAATCCGAACCCGACCGAGGCAGAGATCCGGACCGCGATCTCGGGGGCGATATGTCGCTGTACGGGCTACAAGAACATCGTCAGCGCGGTGCGCTGGGCGGCCGAGCACGAAGCCACGATCAAGCAGGAGGCGTAACTGACCAATGGCCACCATTGACACCGCAACCACTGAACGTCCGATCGGCTTCGGCCGCCTGAAGCGTAAGGAGGACGCCCGCTTCATTCGCGGCAAGGGCACGTATCTGGACGACATCCGCCTGCCGGGGATGGTCCACGGCGTGATCCTTCGAAGCCCGTACGCCCACGCCAGGATCGTCTCGATCGACACCTCCCGAGCGCTCGCCCACCCGGGCGTCGCGGCGGTCGTCACCGCCAAGGACCTCGAGACGCTCGGACTCGCGTGGATGCCGACGATCTCCTACGACACTCAGGCCGTGCTCGCCGGCGACAAGGTCCGCTTCCAGGGGCAGGAGGTGGCGTTCGTGATCGCCGTCGACGAGTACACCGCGCGCGACGCGCTGTCGCTCATCGACGTCGAGTACGAGCCCTTGCCCGCCGTCGTCAACGCGCGTAAGGCGCTCGACCCCGACGCGCCGCTGATCCGCGACGACAAGGATGGCCAGACCGACAACCTGGCCAGCCCGCTGTGGGAGGCCGGCGACTCCGAGGCGACCGATCGCGCCTTCGCCGAGGCGGACACGATCGTCACCCGCGACATTATCTATCCGCGCTGTCACCCGGCGCCGCTCGAGACGTGCGGGATGATCGCCGACTTCAATCCGAAGACCGGCCAGCTCGACATCTACAACGGCAACCAGGCGCCCAACGCGCACCGCACCGTGTACGCGCACGTCGCCGGCCTGGCCGAGCACATGATCCGCATCCGTTGCAACGACATCGGCGGCGGGTTCGGCAACAAGGTGCCGGTGTACCCCGGCTACGTATGCGCGATCGCCGGGTCGATCGTCGCCGGCGTCCCGGTCAAGTGGATCGAGGACCGCTCGGAGAACCTGATGTCGACCGGCTTCGCGCGGGACTACATCATGCACGCCGAGATGTGCTCCAAGGACGGCAAAATCACCGGCCTGCGGGTCGATGTCATCGCCGACCACGGCGCGTTTGACTCGACCGCGCAGCCGACGAAGTTCCCGGCCGGCTTCTTCCACATCGTGTGCGGCTCCTACGACCTCGAGGCCGCCCACGTGCAGGTCAAGGCGGTCTACACGAACAAGGCACCGGGCGGCGTGGCCTATCGCTGCTCGTTCCGGATCACCGAGGCCGTGTACCTGGTCGAGCGGATGGTCGACGCGCTGGCGCTCGAGATGGGCGTCGACCCGATCGACATCCGGATGAACAGCTTCATCAAGCCCGAGCAGTTCCCGTACGAGACGACCACCGGCTGGACGTACGACTCGGGCAACTACGCCGAGACGATGCGCGAGGCGATGCGGATCGCCGGCTACGAGGACCTGCGGCGTGAGCAGGCCGAGAAGCGCGCCCGCGGCGAACTGATGGGGATCGGCGTGTCATTTTTCACCGAGGGCGTCGGCGCCGGCCCGCGCAAGCACATGGACATCCTCGGACTGGCCATGAACGACGGCGCCGACCTGCGCGTCCATCCGTCCGGCAAGGCGGTGGTCAGCATCTCGGCGCAGACCCAGGGCCAGGGCCACGAGACGACGTTCGCGCAGATCGTGGCCGAGGAGCTCGGGATCCCGCCCGAGAACATCGAGGTCCGCCACGGCGACACCGACCGGACCCCGTACGGGCTGGGGACCTACGGCTCCCGCTCGACCCCCGTGTCCGGGGCGGCGGTGGCGGTCGTCTCGCGCAAGGTGCGCGACCGGGCCCGCCTGATCGCGGCGACCATGCTCGAGACACGGGCCGAGGACCTGGCCTGGGAGAAGGGCCGCTGGTACGTCAAGGGCGATCCCGAGAAGGGCGCGATGATCGAGGAGATCTCGGCCTACGCATACAGCGGCGAGCCGATGCCGGAGGGCATGGAGGGCGGGCTCGACGCCCAGGTGATCTACGACCCGCCGAACCTGACCTACCCGTGCGGTGCCTACATTTGCGTAGTCGACGTCGATCCGGACACCGCGGCGGTCAAGGTGCGCCGGTTCATCGCGGTCGACGACTGCGGGGTACGGATCAACCCGATGATCGTCGAGGGCCAGATCCATGGCGGCCTGGCCGAGGGCGTCGGCATCGCGCTGATGGAGGTGATCACCTTCGACGAGGAGGGCAACTGCCTGAACGGCTCGTTCATGGACTACCTGATCCCGACCGCGCTCGAGTGTCCCGACTTCGAGCTCGGCGAGACGGTCACGCCGTGCCCCCACCACCCGCTGGGAGCCAAGGGCGTGGGCGAGTCGCCGAACGTCGGATCCCCGCCCGCGATCGTCAACGCGATCATCGACGCGCTCCACGAGACCCATGGCGTCGACCACGTCGACATGCCATGCACGCCGGCGCGGGTGTGGGCGGCGATGCAGGGAAGGCCCGAGCCGCCGCAATGATCACCGGCCCTCTGAGTGCGCGGGCGCAGGAGCTCACCGCCCAGGGGGCGGCGTTCGTGACGGCGACCGTGGTCCGGGTCGAGCACCCGACCAGCGCCAAGCCCGGCAACGTCGCGCTCGTGCACGAGGACGGGAGCATGGAGGGGTTCGTGGGCGGCGTGTGCGCGCAGAACAGCGTCCGGCTGTACTCGCTCAAGGCGATCGAGCGGGGCGAGCCGCTGCTCCTGCGGATCCTGCCCGACGGGCCCGTCAGCGCCAAGAACGGCGCGAACGTCGATGAAGGTCACGAGGTCGCGCACGACGAAGGCTCGGTTACCGTGCAGAACCCGTGCCTGTCAGGCGGCGCGATCGAGGTGTTTCTCGAGCCCTACCTGCCGCCGCCGCGAGTGATCGTCGCCGGCGACACGCCGATCGCTGCCGCACTCCTGCGGCTGGGACCCGACCTGGGGCTCGACGCGGTCGACTCACGAGGCGGCGACAGCGGCGCGGTGATGCCCTCTTCCGACGACCTGGCGCTGGTCGTGGCCGCTCACGGGCGCGACGAGCTCGCGATCCTGCGGGCGGCGCTCGAGGCGGAAGTCCAGTATGTGGGGCTGGTGGCCAGTCGCAAGCGTGGCGCCGGCGTGCTCGATCAACTGCGTGATGACGGGGTTTCCGAAGAGCTCCTCGCGCGGATCGACACGCCGGCGGGGCTGGACATCGGCGCGCGCACACCCTCCGAGGTCGCGCTCTCGATCCTGGCCTCGATCATTGAGGTGCGCCGCCGGGAGAGCACGGCCCCGCGCTCGTGGGCGGCCGCCCCGCCGACCGCGGTCGATCCGATCTGCGGCATGACCGTGGTCGTGAGCGCAGACGCGCTCTCGGCGCAGTACGCGGGCGATACGCATTACTTCTGCGGCGAGGGCTGTCTCCGCGCCTTCGAGCGCCAGCACGCGTTGGCATGACGCCTGCGCGAGTGACCGGCGAGGCGGCCGACGAGGTCCGGCAGCTCGCCCCCGATGTGGAGACGCTCGCCGTCCGCCTGGGGGCGATCGACTACCTGGTCGACGAGGCACTCGCGACCTCCATGTTCCTCAGCCTGCGCTTGCCCCAACCGCTGCTGCTCGAGGGCGAGGCCGGGGTGGGCAAGACCGAGGCCGGCAAGGCACTCGCGGCCGTGCTCGACACGCCCCTGGTCCGGCTGCAGTGCTACGACGGGATCGACGCGGCCGAGGCGCTGTACGAGTGGAATTATCCGCGCCAGCTGCTCAGCATCCGGCTCGCGGAGGCGCAGGGTGCGGCGCTGTCGGAGCAGGACCTGTTCGGTCGCGAGTACCTGATCCGCCGTCCGCTCCTGCGCGCGCTCGAGCATCCCGGTCCCCGCCCGGCGGTCCTCCTCGTCGACGAGATCGACCGGGCCGACGACGACTTCGAGGCGTTCCTGCTCGAGCTGCTGGCCGAGGCCGCGGTCACGATCCCCGAGCTCGGCACGATCCGCGCGACGCACCCCCCGATCATCGTGCTGACCTCGAACCGCACGCGCGACCTGCACGACGCGGTCAAGCGCCGCTGTCTTTACCAATGGATCGACTATCCGAGCGCCGAGCGCGAGGTCGAGATCGTCCGGCGCCGAGTGCCCGGCTCGTCGCAGTCGCTCGCCGTTCAGGTGGCCGACGCCGTATCGCGGATGCGCGACTCGGACATACAGAAGCCACCCGGGGTGGCCGAGGCCATCGACTGGGTGGCGGCGCTGACCGTGCTCGGCATCGAGGAACTGGACGTGAACGCGATCGACCGGACCTTGGGCTCGGTCTTGAAATACGCAGAGGATCAGGACGTCGTGCGCGCGGCCGGGCTGGACGAGCTTGTGATCCCCCGATGACCGAGCCGTTCCGCGTTCGCACCCTCGCGCTCGACCTGCCGGCGGTCGCGGGCGCGTTCGGCCGGCGGCTCCACGACGCCGGCGTGCCGGTGACGGCCGAGCGCGCCGGCTGGTTCGCGCAGGCCCTCGCTGTCGTGGAGCCGATCTCGCGCCAGCGGCTGTATTGGACCGCGCGGGCCGCATTCGTGTCCGATCGTGCCCAGGTGCGCGCGTTCGATGACGTGTTTTTCAGCGTGTTTGGCGCGGCCTCGGTGGAGGATGCCTCCGAACGCGTTCCCGCTCTGGACGAAACCGAGCCGGCACCGGCGGACGAGCGGCGGCGAAGCGCCGAGAGCGTCGACGGGCCACCATCGGGCGCGACCCGCTCGAGCGCATCCACGCAGACCCCGCCTGAGGTCACGCACGATGAGCCCGTGCCCACGCTCGCCAGCGACGAGGAGCTGCTCCGCACCAAGCGCTTCGACGCGCTCGAGGCCCACGAACTCGCCCAGCTGTATCGCCTGATGACGCGACTGCGCATCGCCACGCCGGTGCGGCGGACGCGGCGAGCCGAGCGCGCGCGGCATGGCGAACGACTCGACATGCGCCGCACGCTGCGCGGCAGCCTGCGTACCGCCGGCGACCCCATCCGGCTCGCCCATCGTCGCCGGCGCGTGGTCCCGCGGCGGCTCGTGATGCTGTGCGACATCTCGGGTTCGATGGAGCCCTACGCGCGTGCGTACCTTCAGTTCCTGACCTGTGCGGCCGGGGCGGGGCCAAACGCCGAGGCGTTCGTATTCGCCACGCGTTTGACCCGGTTGACGCGGGCGCTCTCCTCACGCAACCCCGAGCGGGCGATCCAGCGCGCCGCCGCGGCGGCGCCCGACTGGTCCAGTGGCACGCGCATCGGCGACGCGCTCAAGGCGTTCAACGACCGCCACGGCCGCCGTGGCATGGCCCGCGGGGCCGTGGTCGTGATCCTGTCCGACGGCTGGGAGCGCGGCGATCCGGCGCTCGTGGCGCGCGAGATGGAGCGGTTGCGCCGGCTCGCCTACCGGGTCGTGTGGGTCAACCCCCGCGTCAGCGCACGCGGTTTCGAAGCCCGCGCCGGCGGACTCGTCGCGGCCCTTCCCCACTGCGACGCGCTCGTCAGCGGCCACAGCCTAGACGCGCTCGGCGAGGTGGCCGACGCGATCGGAGCGTCCCGGTCCGCCGATCGCGCCGTCGCTACCGCGAGCGAGGTGCCGGAGCCGCAGCCCGAGGACGAACCGTGGCCGAGCGCGACCCCTGTGCCTGGAAGCTCGGTGGCGATGCCGAGTGGCTACGGCCCGAGCCGGGGCAAGACAACTCCAGGGTGGTCGCTGGGCTCATGAGCGCTGCCGACCCGAAGATCTGCATCTACCCGGGCTGCCAGCGCCCGGCGGTGCCACCGCACCCACTTGGCGGGCCACAACCCAGCTTCTGCGAGAAGGAGTCGCACAACGCGCTGAGCGCCCACCTGGAGCGCGAGCGGCTCGCACGCGAGACAACAACCGAGGAGGATGAGTGATGGCGAACGAGGCGTACCGGGCGGTGTTCCTGCGCGTGCACCCCACCGGCAAGATGGTGCTGAGCCTGACCAGCGAGTCCGACGGCGAAGAGGCGCGCTACGCCCAGCTCGTCGCCGTCGAACTCGGCGTCCCGGCGCTCGACGTCAAGGTCGTCCCGGCCGACACCGACCGGTTCGGCGTCGGTCACGGCTACAACACGGCGCCGTCGATGGAGACGCCGGCCGCGATCCAGAGCGCCACTGGGAAGATCCTGGACAAGGCGAAGCTGCTCGCCGGCGCGGCGCTCGAGACCTCCCCGGACACGCTTCGGTGGGTCGATGGCGCGTTCGTGTCGAGCACCGATCCGTCGCAGGCCAAGACGATCGCCGATATCGCGCTGTATGCCCACGGCACGGGACAGCTACCGCCCGGCGTCGAGGGCGGCCTCGACGCCCAGACCGTCTACAAGGCAGATTGATGTGGCGGGCCGCACCGACGAGGCCTTCGGCCTCGCGGCCCGCGCTAGCTGGCCGGCTTGGCGTCGATCTCGATGTCGACCTCGTCGGCGACCTTCAGCGCCCCGAACAAGGCCGAATACGGCTTCATCCCGAACGCCGTCTGCGCCACCTTCGCGCGCCCGCTGACCCGGCCGTCATCGCCGATCGCGAGGTCGAACTCGGCCGGGCCCTGCTTGCCGTTCAGGGTGAGCTCGCCCCGCACCGCCAGACCGCCGGGCGCCGAGGAGACCTCGTTCGATCGGAACTCGATCGCACACCCCTTCAGCACTTCCTTGTCGATCGTCTTCTTGATGTCCGCCTTGTCGCCGTCGCTGAGGGATTTGAGCCCGCCGGTGCCGTCGAGCACCCGCAGCGAGCGCGAGTCGGCCGTGAGCGTCAGCGCGGGCTGCCCTTCGGGGTCGAGTGTCGCCTGCCACGATTCGACCTCGATCACCAGGTCATGGCCGGCCTTGGCGGCGCCTCCTGTCCTTCGAGTCCTGATCTTGAGGCTCGCGTTGTCTGGTCCAAAGTTCTGTGACATACCGCAACCCTAACCCAGGAGACGACTAATGGTTGAACTGGACCACTCCTACACGAACGGCAAGCCGATCGAGCACAACTGGGAGACGATCCTCGACCTTGAGAAGCTGGTCTCGTGCGTCGATGGCGGGAGCGTGACCGAGGCGACCAGCCCGGAAAGCGTCAAGGCCGAGATCAAGATCAAGATGGGCGCGATGTCGATGACGTTCAAGGGCACCGTGGCGGTGATCGAGCAGGACGCCGATGCCCATCGCGCGGTGCTACAGGTCAAGTCGCGCGAGGCCGGCGGGCAGGGCCACGCGAACGCCGACGTCACGTTCACGCTCTCGGACGGCGGCGCGCAGCTTCACACCGCGGCGCAGATCACGGGCAAGGCGGCGTCGATGGGCGAGGGCGTCGTGCAGAACGTGCTCGACGCGCTGATCAAGGACTTCACCTCGAAGCTGGCGGCGCTGTAGGCGGTGTCCGTGGCGCGGATCGCGATGAGACGAACGGAGCCGGGCGAGGTGCCCGCGGACGGCGGTACCGCGGTGCAGATGCACCCGGATCGGCCCGTCTTCTCGGGCCACGGTCCCGACGACTACGTGTGCGTGGAGTGCGGCAACGTGCTCGCCGTGGCGATGCCTCCCGAGTACATGAACGGCAAGCTGCGGATCCGGTGCGCCCAGTGCCGGACGGTCAATGTCGCGATCGAAGTGGAGGGTGTCGACTACCGGGCCGCGTTCAGGGGCTCACGACAGAATTAGTGGCAGGGTTTGACGAGTGGCTGGGCGTGGCTGGCGGGGCCAGACGCCGTCAAAGACGTCAATAATTCTGTCGTGAACCCTAAGCGCCCGGCGGGCTGACGGCCCCGGCGGCGTCGCGCTCGTAATCGAGCTCCGTGCTCACCCCGAGCTCGTGCAGCGCGTTGTTGGCCTCCTCCAGGCTGGCGGCGTCCGCCACCGCCTGAGCCAGCCGCCCCACCGCGTTAATGGCGATGTCCACGTCCAGGTAGAAGGTCAGCGCAGCGACCGGGCTCAACTCGAGCGTCCGCGTGCCGCCGCGGATCGTCGTCAAGCCGGATGCGCCACGGAAGGCGCGCACGGCCTGGGCGCTGGCCTCCGTCTCGACCAGCCGCATCGCCGCCTCCAGCCGGTCGGCCACCGCGCCCGTTAGGCCCCGGGCACCGCACAGGCCGCCGGCGGCGGCCACCGTCGCCAGCCGGGCGAGGACCTCATCCGGCGTCAGCTCAGCGTCGCACCCGATCCCGAATACGCCGAGCAGGACAGGCTGGCCGCTCGTGCTCAGGCGGCCGCCGGCGGCCAGCATGACCGCGTCGCATAGCGGGCTGCGCAGGCCCGGCTCGTCGCCGTTCGCGATCACATCGCCACCCACGTCAACCAGCACGAGCAGATCACACTTCAGGGCGGCAATCGCCTCGGCCAGGCCGTCGGCCACGGCCGCGGGGCCCGCGTCCGGATCGATTAGGACGGTCGGCTGGTTCAGGAACTCCGCCATGCGCGACTCGGCGAACACCACGTCGCGTCCGCGCACGCGCGTGTCGGCGCCGGCGAGCAGGATGCCGGGGGCGAGTTCCTCCGCGCCCTCGATCTCCGAGACCATCCGCGGCCCCGGCACGGGGTCAATCGGTCGCCGCTCCCAGGTCAGGCCGCCGAGCACGGGCTCCGCGTTGTCATACAGCCGGGCCACCTCAGCGGTCGCCAGCGCACCGACCACGTCGCCCCCGCCGCCCATGCCGATCACCAGCGGGCGCCTGGAACCCCGCAGCAGCAGCTCAGCATCGCGCACCCACCTAGTTGTAGCGGGCGCGAGGTGGCGGCGATGTTACGAATCAACGACGGCCTCGGAGGTTTGGCGTTGGGCCCAGCGGGAAGCCACCACCTGAGAGTCGAGCCGCCGGAGGAGGGGACATGAGCGTCGAGGAAGACGCCCCGGCCGACCGCGAACGCGCAGTCGCCACCACATCGAACGATGCCGCGTCGGAAGTCGACGACGCTGCGCCCACGGGGCCCACGCACCTGCCCCGCCAATCGTGGCGTGGCGTGTTGACCCGGACGTTTCGGGAGTACAAGGCCGACAATCTGAGCGACTGGGCAGCGGCCCTCACCTATTACGGGGTGCTGGCGATCTTCCCGGCGGCGATCGCGCTGATCTCGATCGTCGGACTGATCGGCCATTCCGCCACCAGCACGCTGATCAACAATCTCGGCAAGCTCGCCCCCGGGACGGCGCGGACGGTCTTTATCAGCGCGATCCAGGGCCTGCAGAAGAGCCGCGGCGGGGCCGGCGTGCTGTTCGTCGTGGGGATTCTCGGCTCGCTGTGGGCGGCGTCGAGCTACGTGGCCGCGTTCATGCGCGCATCGAACGCGATCTACGACGTCGCTGAAGGCCGCCCCTTCTGGATGACCTATCCGGTGCGGCTGGCGGTGACGATCGTGATGGTGCTCCTGCTCACGGCCGGCGCGCTGGCCGTGGTGATCACCGGTGGCTTGGCCGGCCAGGTCGGCAAGCTGCTCGGAGTCGGCGGGAGTGCGGTCACTGCGTGGGACATCGCCAAGTGGCCGGTGCTGCTGCTCGTCGTGGGCGTCATGTTCGCGATCCTCTACTGGGCCTCGCCCAACGTGAAGCAGCCCGGCTTTCGCTGGCTGACGCCCGGCGGGCTGTTCGCGGTGGCCGTGTGGGTGCTTGCCTCAGCCGTGTTCGCGCTCTACGTGTCGAACTTCGGCTCCTACAACAAGACCTACGGCGCCCTCGCCGGCGTGATCATCTTCCTGGTGTGGCTGTGGATCAGCAACGTGGCCATCCTGCTCGGCGCCGAGCTCAACGCCGAGCTCGCGCGAGCCCGGGTGATCGAGGCCGGGCATCCGGCCGACGCCGAGCCGTTCGTCGAGCCGCGCCGACGGCCCAAGCCGGCCAGCAGTCGATCCTGATCGCCATTCCATAAGTCGGGCCATAATGCCCGGCTCGATGACCGAGCCCGTCAGAGTCACGATCGCCGGCCCGCTCGAGGCGAAGCTGGTGGGATCGATCCGGGCGGTCGATTCCCGTGTGGAAGTCGAGTACGACCCCGATCTGTTGCCGCCCCCTCGCTTCCTGGGCGACCACCGCGGCGTCGACGGGTTCCGGCGCAGCCCGGAGGACGAGCGGCGGTGGCGAGAAATGCTCGCTGTCGCTGAGGTGTTGTTCGGAATCCCCGGCGAGTCTCCGCGCGGACTGGCCGACGCGGTGCGCGCCAACCCCGGCCTGCGCTGGGTGCAGGCCACCGCGGCCGGAGCCGGCGAGCAGGTCGGCGCGGCGCAATTAACCGACGAGGAGCTCGCCCGGGTAATCGTCACGAGCGGCGCCGGGATTCACGCGACACCCCTCGCGGAGTTCGCGCTGTTCGGGATGCTCGCCTTCGCCAAGGACCTTCCCCGGATGCTGGCCGACCAGCGAGCCCGCCGCTGGGGGCACTACCCGGTAGCCGAGCTCTCCGGCCGCACGCTGCTGATCGTCGGGTTGGGGCAGATCGGCGCGCAGGTGGCCCGGCTGGCGGCCGCGTTTGGCATGCGGGTCGTCGGGCTCAACCGCACAGGCTCCGGCGACCATCCCCACGTCGACGAACTGGATCGCATCGACGCGCTCGGCGATCGGCTGCCGGAGGCCGACGCGATCGTGATCTCCCTGCCGCTGACCCCCCAGACCACGGGGCTGCTGGACGCCACCGCGATCGCCCGGATCAAGCCCGGCGCCACGTTGGTCAACGTCGGCCGGGGCGGGGTGCTCGACGAGCCGGCCCTGATCGACGCGCTGCGCAGCGGGCGCCTGGCCGGCGCGGCCCTCGACGTATTCGCCATCGAGCCGCTGGCCGCCGATAGCCCGCTGTGGGAGCTGCCCAACGTGCTGGTGAGCCCGCATACGGCGGGGCTCTCGGTGTACGAGAACGAGCGGCTCGTGTCACTGTTCGTCGAGAACCTCCGTCGCTACCTGCGCGGCGAGGATCTCCTGAACCGCGTCGACCCCCAGCTGCTGTACTGAGCGACCGTGGCCGAGGCGAGGCTCAGCGGCGAGAAGCTCGAGCGAGTCTGCGTCGAGCTGCTCTGCGCGGTAGGCACTCCCCCCGACCTCGCTCTCGTGGTCGCCGAGGGACTGCGCAATGCGAACCTGGCCGGCCACGACTCACACGGGCTCGTGCGCCTGCCCCAATATCTCGAGCGGGCCCGCCAGGGCGTTATCGAGCCCGCCGCGCGGGCCGAGGTGGTCCGCCGACGAGGTGCCACGGCGTCCGTTTCGGCGCACCGCGGCTGGGGTCAGCCCGCCGCCCGGCTCGCCGCGCGGACGGCGGCCGAGATCGCCGGCGAGCTTGGAGTTGGCGCGGTTGTCCTCCAAGAGTCCCCCCACGTGGGACGCATGGCCGACTACGTCGAGCTGATCGCGGCCGGTGGACACCTGGGCATGACCGTCACCAACGCCACCCCCACCGTGGCCCCGTTCGGCGGCCGCGACCGGCGCCTCGGAACCGATCCCATCGCGTTCGCCATACCCCGCCCTCAGGGACGGCCCCCGATCGTCGTTGACTTCGCCACGGCGGTGCGGGCGGAGGGCAAGGTCAGGGTTGCGCGCGCCGCCGGCCGGACGGTTCCGCCGGGCACGCTGATCGACCGCGACGGCCGCCCCAGCGACGATCCCGAGGACTTCTACGCGGGCGGGGCGCTTCTGCCGGCCGAGGGCCACAAGGGCTATGCACTCGCGGTCGCGATCGAGGCGCTGGGGGGCATCCTCTCGGGGATGGGACCGGCGATGATCCCCGCCTATGGGGCGGGCAACGGCATGTTCGTGCTGGCCCTCGAGGTGGGCGCGTTCGTCTCGGTCGAGCGGTTCATGGACCAGGTGGAGGAGATGGCTGCGGCGCTCGAGGGCGCTCCCACCGCGCCGGGGGTGGAGAGGGTGCTGCTTCCCGGCCAGCCCGAACTGCTCACCGCCGAGCGCCGACGGCACGAGGGGGTCCCGATCGCGGAGGCGACCTGGCGGGAGGTGCTCGACGCGGCGTCCGAACTCGGCGTCGCACTCCCACAGCCGTCACCGCCGAGCGCGGCCATCGGCTGAGAGTCCTGGGGTGTGACGCGTGACATGCTACGGAGACCCAGTCGCGCCGACGCTGGATCAAGCAACCACAGGAGGTCCCGGAGACAATGTCTGACACGATCACAGCGCCCGGCTCGGCCAACTTCGTCGGCGGGCAATGGACCGCCAGCCGCGGGGGCCGGACCTACGAGCGCCGCAACCCCTGGCGGCCCTCCGAGGTGCTCGGCGAGTTCCCCAGCTCGACCAAGGAGGACGTCGACGATGCAGTGGCTGCCGCCGCCGAGGCGTGGCCGAAGTGGGCGGCGCTACCCGCGGCCAAACGCGGCGCGATCCTGACGCGCGCGGCCGAGGCGATCGAGGCCCGGATCGAGGACATCGCCCAGGACATGACCCGCGAGATGGGCAAGCCCCTGCGCGAGTCGCGCCTGGAGGCAGGCCGCGCGGCACAGATCTTCCGCTTCTTCGCCGGCGAGGGATGGCGCCCGGTCGGGGAGATGTTCGAGCAGTCCGCGACCGGCTCCACCGTCTACACCCGCCGCCGGCCGCTCGGTGTGGTCGGGCTGATCACGCCGTGGAACTTCCCCGCGGCGATCCCGGCCTGGAAGCTCGCCCCCGCGCTCGCCTACGGCAACGCGGTCGTGGTGAAGCTGGCCCAGGACTCCCCGCTCACCGGGCTCCATCTCGCCCGGGCGCTCGAGGAGGCTGAGCTTCCCGAGGGTGTTCTGAACGTGGTGATCGGTCGCGGCAGCCAGGTCGGCGAGCCGCTGGTCGATGACCCGCGGGTGGCGGCGATCTCGTTCACCGGCTCCGTCCCCGTCGGCCACGGCGTCCGCGAGCGCGCCACCGCGGCCGGCAAGCGCGTGCAGCTCGAGCTCGGCGGCCACAACCCGCTGATCGTCGCGGGCGATGCCAAGCTCGACGCGGCCGTGCAGGCCGCGTACGCCGGCGCCTTCTGGTCCGCGGGTCAGAAGTGCACCGCGACCCGCCGCATCTACATCCAGGACGAGGTCTACGAGGAGTTCCGCGACCGGTTCCTCAAGCGCGTCGAGCAGGGGAAGGTCGGCGATCCCGCCGATCCCGAGACCGAGGTCGGTCCGGTCGTCAACGAGGCGCAGTTCGAGAGCGTGCTCGACGCAGTCGCGCGCGGACGCGACCAGGGCGGCACGGTGCTGGCGGGCGGCGAGCGGGCCGATCCGGACGCCTACCTGATCGCGCCGACCGTGTTCGAGAACGTCGGCGACGACGCCTTCCTGTCCTGCGAAGAAGTCTTCGGTCCGGTCACCTCGCTGTACCGCTTCGGAACCCTGGAGGAGGCCATCGAGCGCGCCAACGACGTGCGCTTTGGGCTCTCGGCGGCCGTGTTCACCACCAGCCTGGAGATCGCTACGCGCTGCGTGAACGAGTTCCAGGCGGGCCTGGTTCACGTCAACTCGCAGACCGCGGGGGCCGACGTGCACGTCCCGTTCGGCGGCGTGAAGGAGTCCGGCTTCGGCCCCCACGAGCAGGGACGCTCGGCGATGCAGTTCTACACCGAGGAGGTCACCGTCTACCAGGACGTCTGACCCCGGCTCGCACGAACTTGCCCCCGGGGCTTGGCTAGCGGACGCCCCGAGACTCGGCCCAGCGCCGCATCGCGTAGCGGAACCAGGCGTCGCCGAACGGGACGTACAGGCGAACCGGGATCCCGCGCGCGGCCAGCGACGCCTGATCGGCCGGCCGGACGCCCAGGAGCATCTCCACCTCGGTACCGGGCAGCGCCGGCAACAGCGCCTCCCGCAGCACCGGGTCGTGGGTGGCCAGTGACAAAACGGCGCCGGCGCGCTGAAGGGTGTACGCGAGCTCGACGAAGGCCACGTCGGTCGCGTCACCCCAGGCATGCGCCAGCGCCGGTGATTCGACGTATGCGCCCTTGACCAGGCGGATCGGTACTCCCGCCTCGGCGAGCGCCAGGGCATCGGTGCGGCTGCGGCGCAGGTTGGCCTGAATCGTCGCGCCGACCGAACCGCCGGCCCGCGCCGCCGTGAGCACCGCGTCGAGGATCCGGTCGGTTCGAGCCGCCTGCTCGGCGCCGACCTGGACCAGCGAGCCCTCGGGCAGCGCCGCGGCGATCCGTTCGAGCCGCCGTGTCACCGCGTCGCCGGGAGATTCCAGCCCGATGTGGGACAGGTCGACCGCCAGGTAGGTGCCGGGCGGCGCGTCGGCCACGCGACCGGCGAGGTGGACGTATTCGTCGGTCACCAGATCCGCCTCGACCGGGTCGGTCACGTTTTCGCCGAAGAAGTCGACCGAGCTGCGCACGCCCCGCCCGCCCAGCTCGCGCGCTGTCGACATGGCGTCCTCGGCGGTCGGGCCCGCGACGTAAGGCGAGGCCAGCCGGTAGGCCAGCTCGGCCCCACCCGGGATCGCGCGCACAGCCCGCTCGAACCGTTCGCTGGTGGCGAGCTCGAACAGCAGGTGGCGGCTGGTTGGCGGCACGACGACAGCGTAATCCGAGCGCCCTTGAGGCTGGCCGAGAAACGTGCGTCAGAGTGTCGTTTCTCGGCCAGGCTCCATCACGTCAGTGCACGTGAAACGGCGCGCTCAGTGCCGAGGCGACGAAGCCGGGCCTGCAAAGCGCGCATCGCGTCGGGAATCCGGAGACCGCTCGCACTTTCACATCCCTCCGAAGGTATATAGAGAAATTCGATCAAATTAGTGTTGTATACTCCGACCCATGCCCGTCTTCCCCTCGCCCGCCACGACCGACGTCCACCAGCATCTTTGGACCGAGCCCCTGCTCGACGCCCTCGCCGCCCGCGACCGCTTGCCGTTCGTGACCCGCAGCGACGGGACGGCAATCGTCCACTGCGCCGGCGAGCAGGCCTATGCGATCGATCTCACCACCGAGAATCCGGCGGAGCGTGCGCGCCTGGCCCGGGATGAGGGCCTCGACCTCGTACTGATCGCGCCCTCGAGCCCGATCGGGATGGAGTGCCTGCCGCGCGCCGACGCCCACGAGCTGATCGAGGCTCACCTCGCCGGTGTCGAGGACGCGGGTGAGCCGTTCCAAACCTGGGGGCCGGTCGCGCTCGATCAACCGGACGCTGACGACGTCGACGATCTGCTCGCCCGCGGGTGCGTCGGGATCTCGCTGCCCGCGGGCGGGCTCAGCACTCCCGACGACCTCGACCACCTCGAGCCCGTGATCGCCCGCGCCGCCAAGCTCGACGCGCCCGTGTTCGTCCATCCCGGTCCCGGGCCGGGGCGGCTGAGCCGCGAGCCTTCCCTGACCGAGCCCGTCTGGTGGGCGGCGATGACCGACTACATCGCCCAGATGCAGGCTGCCTGGCTGACGTTCGCCGCGCTCGGGCGCCGGCGGTATCCGCGCCTGCGGGTCATGTTCGCGGTGCTCGCCGGGGGCGCACCGCTGCTCAGCGAGCGGCTGGTCGCCCGTGGAGGGCCGCCCATCGAGCTGCGCGATCCGCTCACGTTCTACGAGACATCGAGCTTCGGCCGTGGCGCAATCGAGGCGATGGTTGAGCGAGTCGGCGCCGATCAGCTTGTGTATGGCTCGGACCGGCCCGTGGTGGAGCCGGCGCAAACCGGCTGGGAGCACACCCTCCAGGCCAACTCGACCCGCCTCCTGCAGACCAAGACGGGACGGCGCCGGACCGAATCGACGACGGTGGCCGTATGAGCCTCACCGCAATCGAGCTCGAACAGTTCGTAGCCCAGCTCGCCGCCGCCCCCGAGCGCTGGCGCCACGCGGTCCGGCACGCCAACGACGTCCGCGTCTACGAGCAGATCTGGGATGACGATGACGTGAACGCGTGGGTTATCTGCTGGAGCCACGACCAGGACACCGGCTTCCACGATCACGACGAGTCCTCGGCCGCGATCGCCGTGATCGACGGCCAGGTGCGGGAGGATCGTCTCCGTCTCGACCAGCCCCCACGGTCACGCACGATCGGCCCCGGGTCGGTCTTCACGGTGCCGGCGACCGCGATCCACCGCGTACTGCATGCCGGGGCCGTTCCCGCGGTGACGATTCACGCCTACTCACCACCGTTGGTCCGCACGGGCGCCTACCGCATCGGCCCGGACGGCGAACTCGAGCGCGAGCTCCTCTCGGGCGAGGAAGAGCTCCGCGCCACGCCCGCACTGAGCTGATCACACCCTAGGATTAACGCCCGTGGCGGGCGTCGGCCGGTACATGAAGTTCACCGCTCAGCCGGGTCGTGGCGACGACGTGGCGGACCGCCTGCTTCAGGCCGCGGATTCCCTGCGCGACACGCCGGGGTGCGAGCTCTACGTGATCAATCGCGTTCCGGGAGAGCCCGACGTCGTGTGGGTCACCGAGCTGTGGCTCAGCCAGGACGCGCTCGAGGCCTCGCTCGAGCAGCTCGCCAGCGACGAGGGACGCGCCCTCCTCGCCGAGCTTCAAGCGCTGCTGGCCGCGCCGCCCGAGCGCATCGACATGGAGCCGGTCGGAGGCGTCGGTTACATCCACGGTGGCAGCGGCTACACGCACATCAACCTCGAGGACGTGGAGGACATGGCCCCGCGTTTTGGCCTCGGAGAGATGGGCGAGTCGCGCTTCGCCAACCGTGCGCTGAGCACCTCGGGCACCGGCGTCAGCCACCAGCGCCTGCGCCCCGGCGTCCGCCAAGCGTTCGGACACCGCCACCAGCACGCCGAGGAGGTCGTCGTCGTGCTGGGCGGGAGCGGCCGGGTCAAGATCGATGACGAGGTACGAGACGTACAGGCGCGCGACGCGATCCGCTTTGCCCCGACGACGGGGCGGGCGTTCCAGGCCGGCCCGGAGGGGCTCGAGCTGCTCGTGTTCAGCGCGAAGCGTCCGGGCGACGCCGTCATGGATCCGACCTTCTGGCCCTGATGGCCTACACGTTCACCAAGGTCGAGCACGACGGGCGCGAGGACGTGGTCGCGGTCGAGGAACCACTCGAGATCCGCGTGGACGGCGTGCCCTTGGTGGTCACCATGCGCACGCCCGGCCACGACGAGGAGCTCGCGCTCGGGTTCCTGTACGGCGAGGGCCTGATCGACGGCCCGCACGAGGCCGGCCCCACCGAGGACTTCGCGGTAAACACGGTCGAGGTAATGGGACCGCTGACGCGCGACCCCGGGGAGCGACGCTTCTACACGACCTCCTCGTGCGGGGTGTGCGGCAAGGGCGCGCTCGAGGAGGTCGCCGTGCACAGCGCTCCCCTGCCCGAGGGCCCGCTGATCGCGCGTTCACTGCTAGCCGCGCTCCCCGACCGCCTCGTCCAGCCTGCGTTCGAGCGGACCGGCGGCGTGCACGCGACGGGCCTGTTCGAGCCCAGCGGGGAGCTGATCCTGGCCCACGAGGACGTCGGGCGTCACAACGCGATGGACAAGGTGATCGGGCGCTCCCTGCTCGACGGCGCCGTTCCGTTGGGGGAGCGGATCCTGTGTGTCAGCGGCCGGCTGTCGTTCGAGCTCGTGCAGAAGGCGGCGGTCGCCGGCGCGCCGATCCTGGTCGGAGTGGGCGCCCCGAGCTCACTGGCCGTCTCGCTGGCGGACGACCGCGGGATGACGCTGTGCGGCTTCGCCCGTCGCGGGAAGGTCAACGTCTACACGCATGCGGAGCGCGTGCTCGACGGCTAACCGTCACGGCCAACGAGTCTGTTCGAAACGGGCCTAGTCAGCGACCAGCTCGACCAGCCGCTCGAGCTCGTCCTCCGAGGTCCACGCGCCGACCGACGCGCGCACCACCCCGAAGGCCGGGATGCTGCGCACGATCACGCGCTCTCCGGCCAGCCGCTCCACCTCGGCCTGGGCATCCTCGGTGTGCCAGGAGACGAGCGTCGAGCGTCCGCGCGGGCGCACCGTCAAGCCGCGCTCGGTCAGCCGGTCGGCGAGCCCGGCCGCCAGCGTCGCGGCCCGGTCATGCACCCAGTCCCAGCCGGCGGCCTCGAACACGCCGAGCGAGGCCAGCGCCCAGGCGTTTCGCAACCCGCTCGGGAAGCCGTGGTCGAGGCGCGCGACGCCCTCCGCCCAGTCGGACTCGAGCGCGTTGCCGGCGTCGGCCAGCGAGCTGTAGCCCGGCCACGGGACGAGCAAGTCCTCCAGCCGCTCGGGGCGCACGTACAGGCAGCCGCTCCCCTCGGGGCCGCACAGCCACTTCTGGCCGGAGGCGGCGTAGAAGTCGACGCCGAGCGCGTGCATGTCGAGTGGCACCGCGCCGATGCCCTGGGCGGCATCGAGCAGGACGGGAACGCCGGTGGCGACCAGCGCGGGCACGTCGACGACCTCCCCGCCTACCCAGGAGACGTGCGAGCACGCGATCAACCGCGTCTTCGGCGACACCTCGCCGGCGATCTCGGCGAACGGGACGACGCGCACGTCGACCCCGTGGCGCACGCGCGCCCGAGCCAGCGGCGCGAGCAGTCCGGGGTGTTCCTGGTCGGTCGTCAGGATCTCCTCGCCCGGACGCAGATCCAGCCCGCCGATGACGGTGTTGACGCCGTCGGTCGTCGAGCCGGTCAGCGCGACCTCCGAGGGGTCGCAGCCGAGCGCCGACGCGTATCCGGCCCGCGCCTTGTCGCGCAGTGCGATCGTCTTCTCGAAGTACGGGCGCCCACAACGGCCGTCGTGGGTTTCCATGTCGATCCGGAGGTGAGCTGCGTCCGCGGCCGCACGCGGGACCGGGCCCTCCGTGCCCGCGTTCAGGTAGGAAAGTCGCTCGAGCACCGGGAACTGGGCGCGGAACGTCGTCGGGTCAGTGGCGGAAGTCAACGATTCGGTCATACCCCTATTGTGTCGGGCCGCATGTGCTTCGAGTTCGACGCCCGGCCTCCCGCGCCGCCCGAGGACCTGCTGCTCGCCCCGATCGCCGGTGCCGCCGGGGCGGAACTGCTCGAGCTGACCTCGGCCGACGGGACCAGGTTCTCCGCCTCGCTGGCGCAAGCCGGCACGGACAGGAGAGGCGGGATCGTGATCTTCCCCGACGTGCGCGGCCTCTATCCGTTCTACATCGAGCTGGCCGAGCGTTTCGCTCAGGCCGGCTATCACGCGATCGCGATGGACTACTTCGGGCGCACCGCGGGGCTGGGACCGCGAGACGAGGACTTCGAGTACATGCCCCACGTCCAGCAGCTGAAGGTCCCCCAGGTCCAGGAGGACGCAGCCGCCGCGCTTGCCGCGCTCCAAGAACGCGCGGGCGCCGAGAGGTTCGCCACCGTCGGTTTCTGCCTCGGCGGCATGGAGTCGTTCCTGGCCGGCGCCGACATGTCCGAGCTGACCGCGGTCGTCGGCTTCTACGCCGCACTCGACGGGTCGCGCTTCGGCATCAGCGGCCCGCTCCAGCGCGCAGCCGAGATCCGGACACCGCTCCTTGGGCTATTCGGGGGAGCCGACCAGGCCATCCCGGTCGAGCAGGTCGAACAGTTCGACGCGCGCCTCACCGAAGCGGGTCTCGAACACGAAATCCACGTCTACCCGGGCGCCCCGCATTCGTTCTTCGACCGCCGGTACGAGGAGCACGCGGAGGCGTGCCAGGACGCGTGGCGACGGATGCTCGGGTTCCTCGAGCAGCACATCGCCTAAGCGGCCGGCTTCGCCTTCGCCTTCCCGTTGCTGGTCTGAGGCTTCTCGCCGCGATCTGAGTCGTCGGCTTCCTCGCCGTACTCGGAGAGCTTGCGCTTGAGGACCTTTCCGGTCGGATTGCGCGGGAGCTCGTCGAGGAACACGACCTCGCGCGGCACCTTGTAGTTGGCCAGGTTGTCCTTGACGTAATCCTTGATCTCGTCCTCGGTCAGGTTGGCTGCACCGTGCACGACGACGAACGCCTTCAGCCGCTGACCGAACTTCTCGTCATCGACGCCTATCGCTGCCGCCTCCTGGATCGACTCGTGCGCGCACAGCAGCTCCTCGACCTCAGCCGGGAACACGTTCTCGCCGCCCGAGACGATCATCTCGTCATCGCGCCCGTCGATGTACAAGCGGCCCTCGGCGTCGAAGTGGCCGACGTCGCCGGAGGACATGAGGCCGTGGAGCATGTCCTTGTTGCCGCCGCCGGTGTACCCCTCGAACTGCGACAGGTTGCCGACGAAGATCCGCCCGGTCTCCCCCTCCGGGACCTCCTTGCCGTTCTCGTCGAACAGCTTCACGATCGATCCGCGCACGACACTCCCCACCGTGCTCGGATCGGCTTCCAGGTCGGCCGGGGTGGCGATCGTGGCGTAGGCGATCTCGGTCGACCCGTACAGGTTGTAGACCACCGGCCCGAACGCTTTGGTCGCCTTCCGCGCCAGGTCGGCGCCGAGCGCCGATCCGCTCACGAAGATGATCCGCAGATCCGACAGGTCGCGCTGCTCGATCTTCTGCTCACCGAGGTCGATGATCCGCGACAGCATCACCGGCACGACGACCATTGCCGTGGCGCGGTGCTCCTCGAGGCTGTCGAGCGTCGTCTCGGGGTCGAAGCGCCGCCGCACCACTAGCGTCGAGCCGAGGCCCACGCCGACAATCGCCTGCATGAAGCCGAGGGCATGGAACATCGGGACGCACAGCTCCGTGACCTCGTGCGCGCGGAACGGCACCTTGCTGAGGAGCCCGCCGATCAGCGACAGGGAGCGCGGCTCCGAGCGCGGCGCGCCCTTCGGCGTGCCCGTGGTCCCGCTGGTCAGGATCGTGATCCGCGGCCACTCGGCGGGCTTGGGCGGGCTGCCGGGCTCGGCGCGTTCGATGAGCGCATCCAGCGTGTCGTCGCCAGGCTCGTCCGCCCAGGCGCGGAACCGCCCGCGGGGAGGATCGTCGATTCCGCGCAGGGTGTCCGCGTACTCGTCGTCGTAGACGAGCAGATCGGTCCCCTCGCGCTGGGCCACCTCCCGGATCTGCGGCCCCGCGAACGAAGTGTTGAGCAGCACGATTCGTGCGCCGCACTTGGCGGCCGCGAACACCGCCTCGAGGAAGCCCCGGTGGTTGCGGGCCAGAATCGCCACACCCTGGCCCGCCTCCAGGCCGCGCTCGCGCCACGCGTTGGCCAGCGCGTTGGTGCGCCCATCGAGCTCCTGATAGCTGAGCTCGCCGCGTTCGTCGATCATCACCGCCCGGTCGCCGTGGCGAATTGCCCCGGCCACAACCGCACCCGCGAGCAGGCCGTAGCGCTGGAAGCCGACTGCCAGCTGCGCGACGCGCTGTGGCGACTCGGGTCCCACCAGCCCACTGCGGATGCACAGCGTGGCGAAATATGCCTCGTCGCCGGCGCGCTCGGCAAGCTTGGCGGCGCTTGCCATCAGACCCTTAGGGTCGCGAGCGGCGCCGATGATGGCCTTCGGGTCCAGGTTGATTATGGGACTCTCCTCCTTCGGGACTGATCAGGCCGGGAAGGTTGCACGCAGTTCGGGCGTCATGCTCACCATGGGCATGCCTACCAGGACTGACCCGAAACTATCCGTGATTCTTGCCGGGTATGCGCCGCTCGCGGACGACTCCGCGAGCCCTAACGCAGCCAGCTCGCTGCGGATCAAGCAGCGATGACATGACGCCGCCGCCGACCCCACGCGGCGGCGGCGTCGCTTAGTCGCTACACCGTTTCGTGAATCGTTTCCGTCGGCCTGGGTAATACACCTGGCGATGGCGGGGAACATCATCACGCTGCCGTTGCGCGTGTCTCTCCGGTCTGCGCGTGCGTTGACGCGCGTCGCAGCCGGGACGACCGAGCTCGCCGTGTCGGTGGTCGGACGGACGATCGGCGCGGTGGCGCCGTCGCCACCGACCCCCCGCACGACCGCTCCCCCGCCGCCAGCCGCGCCAGCTCCCTCTTCCAGGAACATTTTCGAGGAGCGGGAGCCCAAGGTGCCGTCGCCAGGCGCCGCCGAACAAACCCCAATCCACGTCTCCGAAGAGCCGGAGCTCGTGCGCGAGGTCGCCGAGGCCGGGGCCGAGGACGGCGCCGGCGCGGCCATCACCGTCGCCGAGCCCTGGAACGGGTATCGGCGCATGAGCGCCAAGGACGTGATCGCGCGAGCCCGGACCGGGAACGCGGCCGAACTGGCCGCCGTGAGGCTCTATGAATCCCGTCACCGCAGCCGCCAGACCGTGCTCGCCGCGGTCGATCGCCAGCTCAAGCTGGCCAGCGGCGGCGCTCCGGCCTGATCCGCACAGCCGACGAAAGGACCATTCGACATGCCCGCAGCGAAGACCCTGAACGAGCGCGACACGAAGTTGGTCAGATGGCTGGGCGAGGCGCACGCCAAGGAGGCCGAGCTCGAGGCCGATCTGACCGCTCACATCGCCCTCACGCAGAAGCAGTCCTACAAGAAGCGCCTGCAGCAGCACCTCAAGGAGACGCGCGACCACAAGCGACGCGTCGCCGCGAGGATTAAGCAGCTCGGCGGCCCGACCGGCCAGGGCCTCCTCGGCGCGACCGGTTCGGCCGTGGGCGAGGTGGCCGGCAAGACCGTGGCCGCGGTCAAGGGCCAGGTCGGCGCAGCCCGTGCACTCGTCACCGATCAGGCCGAGACCCACTTGCGTAACGCGGAGGACGAACTCCGCGAGGAGCAGGTCGAGATCGCGGTCTATTCCCGGATCGAAGGGTTCGCCACCGAGGTTGGGGACCGGGATACGACGCAGCTCGCTCGGGCCATCCGGCGCGAGGACGAGCGGATGGCCAAGTACCTCCAGACCGAGCTCGGACGGCTGGTCAAGGACGTGATCCGCGCCGAGATCCCGCGCGACCAGCGCGCCACCGCCTCGCGCTCACGCCCGCGCCGCGCCGCGACGACCAGCCGGTCACGGGCGGCCGCGGGAAGTAGCCGGTCGCGGACGACATCGCGCAGCGCCGCGTCTCGCGGCACGGGCTCGCGGAGCACGCATCCCGCGGATCGTCGTCGCGGGGCGCGTCGTCACGCGGATCGAGCCGGACGCCTAGCCGCGTCCCGGCGCGGAGTTGACCGAGTCATGCCAGTCGCGGACCGGACACTCCACCTCGCCCCCGGCGCCGGCTCTCGAGAGGAGCCGGACGCCGGCCTGGCGTGGTTCTCCGAGCAGTGCGTGACCAACGGCGCGCCGCTCGAGCGCTACATCGCCCACGCGGAGCGGATCGGTGACCAGGAACTGGCCACGTTCTTCCGTCGGGCGCTGGCCCAGAGCAACCGGGTCAGGCCCGGCGAACGCCGCCGGCGCGCCCGGCGCGCGAGCCCCGACCGTCGGCGAGGCTAGCCGCCGCACCCACCCGCTCGCTGCCCCCGACGGGGCAAATTCCAGCATTCCGGCCTGCCCGCTCGGCTAGTGCAGGATCTTGCCTCTCCACGAGGCAAAATCCGCCCCTGACGGTGAGGCGGGTCGTTAATGCTGGAAATTGCCCCTTCGGCTCAGACCGGGCCGACCAACGGGTCGCGGACCGCCAGCCGCAAGCCGGCGCCAACCGGCACGACCGTCTGAGTCAGCGCCGGCTCGGCCTCGATCAGGGACGTGAACTCGACCAGCTCGTGCTCGTGCGAGATGACGTTGTCGACCGCGAGCACCCCGCCCGGCGTCAGCGTCCGCACGAGATCTCGCAGATATCCCGGATAGGCCGGCCGCTCCGCGTCGAGGAAGACGAACTCCCACGCCCCGTCCTCCGTGCCCCCCAGCGCATCGGCGGCGTCCTGGCAGCGCAGCTCGACGAGCTCGCTCAGGCCAGCGGCGCTGAGGTTCGCGCGCGCCAGCTCGATGCGGGCCGCGTCGAGGTCGACGCTTAGAACCTGACCCCCGGTCGCCTCGACCGCGTCGGCCAGCCAGAGCGTCGAGTACCCGTTGGAGGTCCCGAGCTCGAGGACCCGCCGAACTCCGGTGGCGCGGATCAGCACGCCGAGGAGCTCCGCGGTGGGCGGCTCGACGTTGCGGAAGCGCTCGAGCCGGTCACCACGCGCGCGGTCGTGCTCCTGGCTGACCGCGTACAGCTCGTCGGCGAAGCGACGTCGTGCCTCGTCCATGGACTACGCCGCCACCTGGATCATCGAAGGGAGCGTAGCCGCGGCCACTCGTGGGTACTATCGGACCAACGGGAAAGAGGCGCCCCGGGGCGGGCGCACGGAGGCAGGCCGCATATGAAGGTCCAGACACCAGAGATAATCGCTGGCACTGGGGAGCACGTCGTCCAGTTCTACGACCACGACACCGATCTGGCTCGGGCCGTGGGCGCCTACCTGGCGCAGGCGCTTCGGACGGGAGACGTCTCGATCGTGCTCGCCACGCCGGAGCACCGGGCCGCGTTCCGGGAGGAGCTGGCGGCGGCCGGGCTCGCCCCCGGCGAGCTCGACTCCGGCGCGATCGTGTGGCTGGACGCGGCGGCGACGCTGGCCCGGTTCATGCCCGACGGACGGATCGACCCGGATGCTTTCCACGACGTGGTCGGCGGTCTCGTGCGCGAGGCAAGCGAATGTGGACGCGCAAAGCGCAGCCGCAGCGGCACCGGCCGTATTCGTGCCTACGGGGAGATGGTCGCCCTGCTGTGGGACGCCGGCGATGTGCTCGGCGCCATCAAGCTCGAGAAGCTGTGGAACGAGCTGGCTCGGGAGTTCGAGTTCTCGCTGTGGTGCGCCTACCACGGGCATTCCCTGGCGGTCCACGAGCACGCGGACGAGCTGCACGACGTCTGCCATCTACACACGTGCGTGATCGAGGAGGCGACGGCCCGGTTCGCCGCCGGTGCCGAGGCACCGCTCGCCGCGCGCCGGTTCGTCTCGAGCGTGCTGACCCGCCGGCCCTACGAGGACCGCGTCCACCTCGGCGACGCGCGCCTGGTGGTCAGCGAGCTGGCGACCAACGCGGTGCTCCACGCCGGCACGCCGTTCTCGGTCTCCGTCCGATACACCGGTTCGGCGGTGCGGATCTCGGTCCGCGATTGGAGCCCCACCCAGCCCGTCCTGCGCAACGGAGGACCCGCCTCGCTGTCCGGACGGGGCCTGCACCTGGTGCAAGCGATCGCCGAAGCGTGGGGCGTCGACTCCGACCCGGACGGCAAGGCCGTCTGGGCGGAGCTTCCGCTCCGCTGAGCCTGCGGTCGGGCGCAATCAGGCTGTGCGCCGGCGGACGAGCGCATCAATCGCCGCCGCGACCAGGAGCACGATCGCGGTCGCGATGAACTGGCCGGCGGCGCTGATACCCATCAGCGCCAGGCCGTTATACACGACTCCGATCACGAGCCCGCCGAGCAGCGCGTGGAGAGGCTTGCCGCGCCCGCCGAACAGGCTGGCCCCACCGATCACGGCCGCCGCCACCGCGTACAGCGTGTACGTCCCGCCGTCGACGCCGGTTGAGATCGACCCCAGGGTGGACACGTAGATCAGCCCGGCGAGCCCCGCGGTCATCCCGCTGAACACGAACGCGAGCCTCCGGACTCGCTGCACGTTGATGCCGGCGCGACGGGCGGCCTCGGGATTTCCGCCGATGGCGTACATGTAACGCCCGAGCCGGGTCCGAGCCAGGAAGATGGAGTACACGAGCAGCACGATCCCGACGAACGGAACCACGTACGGGACCCCCTTGAGAGGGGTCAGTAGGCCACGGTTGATGTTGCATACGTAGACGAGCAGGATTCCCCCGACCGCGGCGGCACCGATCTGGAGCAAGGTGACGCTGAGCGGCGGCGCAGTAAGCCCTTTGGCGCGACGGCGCGCCGCGCGGCGTAGCGATACGGCCGCGAAGATCGCGATCACCACCACCAAGCCGATCCAGCCGGCCGCGACGCTGAGGTTGGAGTTCACGAGCTTGAAGACGGGGCTCGTGGTCGAGACCGATATCACACCGCCGACCGCCTGCTTGTCGATGGTGGCGAGCTCGATCACGACGCCCTCGAAGAACAGCAGCCCCGCGAGTGTCACCACGAACGACGGGACGTGGAGCCTCGTGATCAGGCTCCCCTGGAGGTAGCCGATCCCCGCGGTCACGCCGACGCCGCAGATGATCCCGAGCCACCACGGGAAGTTCACCGGGGGAGCGATCAACTCAGCGATGACGAAACCGCCGACGCCGAGCACGAATCCGACAGAGAGATCGATTTCCGACAGGATCAGAGCGAAGATCTGAGCAGCCCCGAGCATGATGTAGAGCGACGCCTGATCGAACAGGTTGACCAGATTCTCGGCGGAACCGAACCTGGATCGCTCGGCCTGGAAGAAGATGATGATGACGATCAGGCCGGCGACGACCGGCAGCGCGCCGCTCTCCCCGCTCTTGATCCGTCGCCACTGCGCGCCGAGGTAGTCGCCGAGCGAGTCGGCCAGCACGTCGGGCGCGGCCGTTATGAGGTCCGCGTCGGTCTCGGGGGTCGCGGTCTCGTCCTCCTCCAGCTCGGTCGAGAGCGGCGGCTCCTCCAGCTCGGACGGTACATTGGGGGTTGAGAACTCGTCAGGCATCAGACGCCCTCCTGTCCGGCCGAGCGTGGGACCGCGGCGTGGTCCACCGCGCGCGACGAGCGCCCGGTCGTCATGTAGTCGACGACCGTGCTGGGGTCGAACTCGGACACTGGACCTTGCGCGACCATGTGGCCGAGATACAGGATCACGACGCGGTCCGCGACCGCGAACACATCGTTGAGGTTGTGGGAGACCACGAGCACCGAGACGCCCTGCGAGGCGAGCCGCTTGATCAGGCTCAATACCGTCCTCGTCTGCGATACGCCGAGCGCCGCGGTCGGCTCGTCCATGATCACGAGCTTGGCCTTAGCCATCACCGCCTTGGCGACCGCGACCGACTGCCGCTGGCCGCCTGACAGGGAGGCTACCGGCTGGCGGATCGACCTGATCGTCTTGACCGAGAGCTCTTCGAGCGTCTGCTTGGCGCTCGTCTCCATCTTTGCTTCGTCGAGCAACCCGCGCTCGAGCGGCTCGTGGCCGAGGAACATGTTCTGGACGATGTCGAGGTTGTCGGCGAGCGCCAGGTCCTGATAGATCGTGGTGATTCCGGCGGCCTCCGCCTCACGCGGCCCATGGAAGTGAATGGGCTTTCCCTCCCAGACGATCTCGCCCTCGTCGGGCGGCCACAGCCCGGCGATCGTCTTGATCGTCACCGACTTGCCGGCACCGTTGTCGCCCGCCAGCGCCGTGACCTGGCCCGGCGGGACTTCGAAATCGATCTTGGTCAGCGCCTGCACCGGGCCGAACCGCTTGGTGACCCCGCGGAGCTCCAGCAGCGCTGACCCGTTCGAGCTACCGGGGGCGGGGGCTGGCTCGGTGGCGGGACTCTCCGAAGTGCTCATCGTCCTCCCTATGTGCGACGGGCCCCTCCGGTGCGCCGGAAGGGCCCTCACACACTATCGCTTCGACAAGGATCGCTCGATCAACTCGTGATCCCGGCCGCCTTACAGTCGGACGCGTACTTGCCGGCACAGAGCTGCGCCGCGGGCACGAAGCTGTCCTTGATGACCGTGTCGTTCATGTTCGTCGTCGTGACCCACTCGGGAACCAACAGCGACGAGGGGACCGCGATATGGGTGGTCGGGTCCACGGTGGAGGCGTTCAGCAACGTCGCCGGGGCGGTCTTGCCGGCCCGGAGGTACATCGCCAGCGCTACCGCCGCCTGCGCTTCCGCCCAGATCGGCTTGTAGACCGTCCCGCACTGGTAGCCCGAGAGGATGTTCTGCAGACCGGTCAAGGTCGCGTCCTGTCCCGTCGTCGGGAACGTCTTCGGCTTGACGCCGTGGCTCTGCAGGTACGAGATGATCGGCGCACCCGTCTCATCGTTGGGAATCACCGCCGAGTTGATGTTGTGGTGGGCGGTGTAGGCGCCCTCGAACTCGGTCAGCGCGTCCGGCGGCATCCACGTCCCCGCGGTGCGGGTGACGAGCACGTACTTCCCGGACTGGAAGTAAGAAGCGAGCACACCGTTGTAGCCCTGCGCAAACAGCGTGGCGTTGTTGTCGGTCACGGCGCCATGCATCACGACGACGTTCGGCTTGGCCACATGCCACGCGTTGACGCACTGCACGAAACCGGAGCCGATCAGCTGACCGACGTGTACGTTGTTGAAGCTGACGTAGTCCGCCGTGCCCGCCGGTGCGCCGAGGGTGAGCCGGTCATAGTCGATGACCGCGACGCCGTGCGCCTTGGCATAGCGTTGCACTGTCACGCCGGTGCCCGAGTCCTCCGGGTCGATCAGCAGAACCGTCGCACCGTTGGTGATCGCGCTCTCGGCGTCGGTCACGAACGTCGAGTCGCTACCCAGCGCGTTCTCGACGGTCATGTCGCCACTCGGCAGACCCGCAGCCGCCGCCGCCTTCTTCAGATAGGGCGCGTCGAACTCGACGTACCGCGTCGAGCTGGTCGTGTCCGGCAGGATCGCCGCGACCTTCCCCTTGCCCTGCGCCGCCAGTGATCTCAACGCATTCATCGCGGAGAAATCGTTGGTGAGCGATGTCACCGAGATGCCCGGCGTCGACGTAGCAGCAGCAGTCGAGGAAGTCGCCGAACTCGTGGCGCTCGCTGAGCTGGTTGTACTACTGGATGAACTACCGCACCCGGCGGCCACTGCGGACACCGCCAGGCCTAATGCACACACTCGTAACACACGAGCCTTCATACCTGCACGCTCCTCTCAAGACGCGCAACTGACACCACGAATTAACTGTTTTTGGCCGAGTTCTGCCCCGGCCCGGACCTACAGTGGCAAACCGCCGCGCCCCCGTCCACCCAGATTAACGCTTCATAAACATAGGTGACCCGAGGACACTGGCCGCATCAAGCGGGTTGGGGTTCGGGTGTCGGGGTGGCCCTGGCCACGCGCTCGGTGCGCGCACCGACACGGGTCGACGCGTTGCTTCCCGCGCGTCGCCGCGCTGGCGGCTCTGGCTGGGGCATTGGACGCAAGTTTTTCGGGCCGGCCTCCCTCCCGTCTGCGGAATTTGAGCAGCTGACGTCAAAAAACCCGAGGGTACGGAGGCGCACGACGCTAACACTCAGGGTGCGGACGCGTCAAGAACGGAATCTTTGCCTCCTTTTAGACCTGTAGCGAGTCAAAACCGAGCAGGTTCGTTACGCTGCTCTCGTGGCTGACACCTCGGATCCTGAAATCGCGTCAAGCACGGCTCACGCGCTTCTGCGCTCTCATCTGCTCGGGACGATCCGCGACCAGGCGCCGGTCAGCCGGTCAGAGCTCTCACGCGTGATCGGGCTTCCGCGCAGCACCACGACCGCGCTGGTCGCCGAGTTGCTGCGCGAGGGCGTGATCGCCGAGGAGCGCGGGCGCGGGGGCGGGGCCGGCTCGGGGAGCGGGCGCCCGGCGACGCGCCTGTCACTGCGCAAGCCCGACGGGCTGGTGGCCGGATTCGACTTCGGGCACCGCCACCTACGGGTGGCGGTGGCATCCGGAGACGGCCGCCTCCTGGCCGAGGAGAGCATCCTGCTCGACGTCGACCGGCACGCCGCCGACGCCCTCGACTGCGCGCACGATCTCTTGAACACCGTCCTCGATCGGGCCGGCGTGTCTGCGGCCGAGATCCGCGCCGCTGCCGCCGGCATACCGGCGCCGCTCAACAGCCAGACGGGCCGGGTCGGCTCACCGACGATTCTCGCCAGCTGGGTCGACCTCGACCCGGCTGAAGAGCTCCGTCGCCGCACCGGGCTTACCGTGACGCTCGGCAACGATGCCGCGTTCGGCGCGCTGGGCGAGATGACCTACGGGGCGGCGCGCGACTTCACCGACTTCATCTATGTCAAGGCCTCCAACGGCATCGGCGCCGCGCTCGTCCTGAACGGCCGCCTGTATCGCGGCTCCCACGGCATGGCCGGGGAGATCGGCCACACGCAGATCGATCCGACTGGCGCCTGGTGCCGTTGCGGCAATCGCGGCTGCCTGGAGGCGACCGTGTCGATCGACGTCGTGCGGCGCCAGCTCGAGCCCCTCGGGCTCAACCCGCTCGACCCCGAGGACATGGAGCATCCGGTGGCGACCAAGGTGTTGGCCGAATCGGGCCGCACCGTCGGCGTGGTCATCGCCAACCTGTGCAACACGCTCAACCCGGAGGCGGTCATCCTGGGCGGCGATCTGGCCTCCACCGGCGTCCACTTCACGGCGGGCGTACGCGACTCGGTCCGCCACCTGGCACAGCCCGGGCCGGCGGTGGACACGGCGGTGATCGCCACCAGCCTCCAAGGCCGGGCCGAGCTGCTCGGCGCGGTGGCCCGCGCGGCCGCTACTCCTTACGCGACCCTGCCGGCTTAGCGCGGCCCGAGGTCCATGTCGCCCGACTCGAACACGACGCCGACCGGCTCGAGCAGCACGCGCCGCGGCCCGTCCTCGACGACGCCGGCCACGCCCGCCGACAAGCCGAGACCGGAAGCGATCTGCACAACCTCCGAACCCGCGCCGGCGGCGCAGTACACCGCGAAGCCACACCCCATGTTGAAGGTGGAGTAGGCCGACGCCGGCTCCATGCCGGCCTGCTCGACGAGGAACTCGAGCACTTCGGGGACGGGGGGTAGCCACGTGATCCGGTAGGTCAGCTCCCGGCGCGGGCGCATCAGCTTGAGCAGCCCGTGGCCGGTGATGTGGCTCAGGTAATGCGGGTCGACCCGGCTTGCCAGCAGCGCACGGACGAGGCCGGCGTAGAGCACGCTGCGGTCGAGCAGCGCCTCGCCGAATGCCCGTCCGCTCGGCAGAGGCGTCGAGTACCCGTGATCGAGGCGTGAAGCCACGGCCCGCGCCAGCGAGGCGCCGTTGGCGTGCAGCCCGCTGCTCGCGACGAGCACGATCTCGTCGCCCGGCCCCAGATCCCGGCCGAGTATCGCTCGGCGCCCCTCGGGCACCAGGCCGACCGCGCTGCCGGCTAGCTCGATGTCGTGTGGTTGCACCAGACCCGGCAGCGAGGGGGACTCGCCGCCGCCCCACGTCGCGCCGGCGTCGGCGCACGCCTCGCGCCACCCGGCCAGAAGCGCCTCGTGCCGGTCCCGGCGGGCGTACCAGTCCGACGAACCCGTCGCGAAGTAGGCGTTGACGACCAGCGGCAGCGCCCCGACGCAGACCAGGTCGTTGACGATCGCCGCCACCGTGTCGTAGGCCACGTCCGCAAACCGGTTCACACCGAGGTCCTCAGAGACCTGGCGCGCGATGATCGATTTCGTCCCGAGTCCCTCTACGACGAACGCGAGTTGCCGCCCGCCGGCCTCGAACACGAACGCGGGCTCACCCCGCGACTCGTCGAGCGCCTGCCCGCCGGCGGCGCGCAGCAGGTCCGAGGTCGCGAGGGCCTCGGTCAGAGCGCTGCGCTTGCCGGCATCCAGGGCCTCGTAGTCGACGCCGGCTGAGCGATACGCGTCGCTCACGCGCTCAGTCGAGCGGCCACTCGTGGACCGGCTGGTTCGAGTGCATGTACTCGCGGTAGCGCCGCGTCATCTCGAGCAGCGCCTCGCCCCGGTCCAGGCTCTTGTCGTCATACAACCGATGGAACATCTGACTCTGCCACGCAGCACCGTTTCGGAGCGTGACGCATCGTCGCTCGATGATCCCGAGCAACCGATCGGTGTCGGCCGACGCGAGTCCCCAGCGCTCGAGGCCCTCGTGCGCGAGCGGCAGGAGCCGGCGGAGCACCAGCTCAGCGGCGGGAACCTCGCCCAGCCCGGGCCAGTACAGCTTGGCGTCGATCCCTCCGCGGGCGCCCGCGTGGAAGTTCTCCTCCGCGGCTGAGAACGACATCTGCGACCACACGGGACGCTCGTCGTCGGCGATCACCCGGATCAGGCCGTAGTAGAAGGCCGCGTTGGCCATGATGTCGATGACCGTCGGGCCCGCCGGCAGGACGCGGTTCTCGACCCGCAGGTGGGGCTGGTCGCGAACCACGTCGTAGATCGGCCGGTTCCAGCGGTAGATGGTGCCGTTATGGAGCCGCAGCTCGGCGAGCTGGGGGACGTCGCCGCGCTCGAGCGTCTCGAGCGGATCCTCGTCCTCGGTCACCGGCAGCAGCGAGGGGAAGTAGCGCACGTTCTCCTCGAACAGGTCGAAGATCGAGGTGATCCACCGCTCCCCGAACCACACGCGGGGGCGCACGCCCTGGATCTTTAGCTCCTCGGGGCGCGTGTCGGTGGCCTGCTCGAACAGGGCGATGCGCGTCTCGCGCCACAGCTCCTTGCCGCAGAAGAACGGGGAGTTGGCCGCCACCCCGACCTGCACACCGGCGATCGCCTGGGCGGCATTCCAGTAGCGGGCGAACGCCTCGGGCTCGACCTGCTGGTGGAGTTGGACGCTCGTGCAGGCGGCCTCGGGAGCGATCGTGTCAGCGTGGATCAACAGCCGCTCGACGCCGTCGATCGCGATCTCGAGGTCCTCTCCGCGTGCCGCGAACACCTGCTCGTTGAGCAGCGCGTAGCGCGGGTTGGCGCTGAACACCTCGGCCCGCAGCTGCTGGGGGCCGATCGACGGCAGGATCCCGATGATCATCATGTGCGCGCCGACCGTCCGGGCCCGCTCCTCGGCGTCGTTGAGGCTGGCCCGGGCGTCGTTCTCGAGCTCGGAGAAGACCTCGCCCTCGAGCAGCCGGGGGGCGACGTTGATCTCGACGTTGAACTGGCCCAGCTCGGTCTGGAAGGCCGGGTCGGCGATCGCCTCGAGCGCCGCGGCGTTGACCATCGCCGGCTCCCCCGCGTCGTCGGTCAGGTTGAGCTCGATCTCCATCCCGAACGAGCGCCGCTCGGGATGGAAGCGGGCCTCCGAGAGCATCCGGGCGAAGACATCCAGGCACGCCCGGACCTTACGGCGGTACCGCTGGCGGTCCTCGCGGCTGAAGGTCCTGGGAGCGACCTGCTGGCCCACGCCCACAGTATCCCGGCAGAGCGCCCCCAGGTACAACCAGACACGGTGATCAGTCGGGCACGAACAGCCGCCCGCGCATCTGCTCCTCACTCTGCCGGTTGAACTCCCAGAGAGGCTTCAGCTGCGCGCGCATGTCGTCCGGAAGGCGGTCGACCCCGTGCTGGTCTATCTCGATCAGATTGCCGCCCGGATCTCGCAGGTACAGCTGAACGACGTCCCCCGGCAGCTCGACGAGGTGGTTGCGGAACGAATCGCGGTCGAACGCTCCGCGGCGCTCGGCTGCCCTGTAGACCGGCTCGAGGTCGTCGACAGTGATTCCGAAATGATGGTGGCTGGTCGGCTGGAGATCGCGCTCGAACAGATGCACCTGCGTGCGCCCGAGCGCCAGCCACTGCACCGGCAAGCCGAAGTTCGGCGTGGGGATCGGCTGTGCGCCCAGCAGCTCGACGTAGAAGTCGACCGACTCCTCCAGGTTGCGGGCGTTGACGCTGACGTGGTTGATCCGGCTGGTCATCGGACCCGAGCGACGATAAGACATCCGGCCGGTGGTTGGGGGACCAATACGCGTAGGCTGCCCGCGTGCCGCGCGCGTTTACACCTGAGTCGCTCATCTTGCGGGCGCAGCAGTGGGGGGCGCTGGCCCTCGACGCCCTGCCACCGGGCCTTCAGGTGCGCCTGTCCGGCAAGCCTCCGATCACCATCGACGGCGACACGCTGGCGCCCGAGGTGCAGCTCGGCCTGGCCGTGCTCGCGCTCCGTCGCGAGCCCCCGCTGGAGACGCTGAGGCCCGCCGAGTCCCGCGAGGCTCGCAAGCACCTGGCCGCCGTGTACGCGGGCAGACGTTTCGAAGTCGGCGCGGTCGCGGACCTCGAGCTCCCGGGTGGCGCGGGACGCCTGCGCGCCCGTCACTACGCGCCGCGCGAGCTCGGCGATCCCCACCCGTTGCTCGTCTACTACCACGGGGGCGGGTTCACCTACGGGGACCTCGAGACGCACGACGGCACGTGCCGCCTGCTCTGCCGTCACGCGGGCGCGCACGTGCTCGCGATCGACTACCGGCTGGCCCCCGAGGACCCGTTCCCGGCGGCGGTCGAGGACGCGCGCGCCGCGCTGGCCTGGGCGTGCGCCAACGCCGGCAGCCTCGGCGCCGACCCGGGTCGGGTGGGCGTCTCCGGCGACAGTGCCGGGGGCAACCTAGCCGCGGTGGTCGCGCAACTGGCGGCTCGCGACGGCGGTCCCGCGCCCGTGCTCCAGCTGCTCATCTACCCGGCGACCGACTTCACCCGGCGCCGGCGCTCGCGCGAGCTGTTCGGCGAGGGGTTCCTGCTCACCGACGAGGAGATGGACTGGTTCGAGACGAACTACCTCGGGCAGGCGAGGACCCACGCCGCCGACCCGCGGGCGTCGCCGCTGCTGGCTGAGGATCTTTCGGGGCTGGCGCCGGCGTTCGTGGTGACCGCCGCCTTCGACCCGCTGCGCGATGAGGGCGAGGAGTACGCGCAGGCCCTGCGCGCGGCCGGAACGCCCGCCGTCGGTGCGCCGCTTCCCGGGCTTTATCCACGCGTTCGTCGCCGCCGCCGGAGTCAGTCGCGCGGCCCGCGACGCCGTGATCGAGATCGCCGGGACGACCCGCGGCATGTTTGCCAACGTGGGCAACGGCCACTCAGCCGCCTGACGCGCGTCCCGGCCACCGAGCCGGCTAAGCCGCGTAACGCTGGGCGGACCGCGCGCGGGCCTTGGCCGCCTCCGCCTCGCGGTTCTTGGCCGGCGCAATCGTGCTGAGCGCTTCCAGCAGCTCGGCGGAGGCCTGCGCCACCGCCTCGACGGCGTGGGCGAAGGCCTCCTCGTTGGCGCGGGAGGGCTTGGTGAAGCCGCTGATCTTGCGCACGTACTGGAGGGCGGCGGCGCTGACCTCCTCCTCGGTGGCGGGCGGATCGAAGTTGTGGAGGGTTCGGATGTTTCGACACATGCCCCAAGCGTAAACCCCCGGGGCGGACCCATTAGGATGCCGCGCGGCGAGCGGCGCCGAACCAAACGAGGGCCCGGGCGCGCAGCGCCTCGGCCGGAGGTCCGAGCGTCAAGCGCTTCAACCTGAGCGGCTACGTGATCAACACCGATTACAGCCTGGGGCGCAACGCGGGCAACACGTTCCAGCAGACGTACAGGGCGTCGACCGTGATTGGCGTCCCGATCAAGGGCCCGTACGTGGGGACGAAGTTCCCGCGCGAGGATTACGTCGCGATGCCGATCGGGAACCACGAGATCTACGTGGCCTGGCAGGACACGAAGACGCACGCGCTGTTGGATGTGTTCGTCATGGACTTCTCGACCGGCGTCGTGTTCGACTACGCCCCGGGGAGCACCCATCCCGAGAGCTCCGGCACGGTGACGGTCGTTCACAAGGGCTCGCACCCGCTGCCCTAGTGTCCTGAGGCGGAGCGTCTGGCTCGGACACGCGGCGCCTCCGCCCGCAAATCGGTGGCGCCGCGCCGGTCCGCGTACTAAACTAATATCGCAGTGATAGCGGACCAGCACACGGCAACGACTGTTGAGCGGAATCTGGCTCCCCCTGGCCGGCGGGAATACGAGCAGCAGCGCGCCCGCGCGGTGGCCGGCGCCCAAGCGGCCGGCATTGCCGTTGTGGCAGCCGTTCTGGGCCTGGTGTTCTTCATCGTCGGCCTCTCGCAGTCGGCGGCCGCCACCGCCGTCATCGGGGGCGTCGTCCTGCTCGTCGACCTGCTGCTCCTGCCCGGGTTCGTGGTCGTGCAGCCGAATTCATCCCGGGTCCTGATCCTGTTTGGCCGCTACATCGGCACCCTCACCGAGCCCGGCCTGTGGTGGGTGAACCCGTTCACGGTCTTCTGGCGCAGTGCCGTGTCGCTGCGCGTACACAATTTCCAGAGCGACCGGATCAAGGTCAATGACGCCAGCGGCAACCCGATCGAGATCGCGGCGGTGGTGGTCTGGCGCGTCACCGATACGGCCAAGGCCGCCTTCGATGTCGAGAACTACGAGCAGTTCGTCGTCGTGCAGAGCGAGACGGCGGTGCGGCACCTCGCCAGTCGCTACGCCTACGACGATTACGACGAGGCGCGGGTGTCGCTGCGAAGCGGCGCCGATGAGGTCGTCGGCAACCTGCACGAGGAGCTTCAGACCCGCTTGCTGGCCGCCGGGATCGAGGTGCTGGAGACGCGTCTTACGCACCTCGCCTACGCGGCCGAGATCGCCGAGGTGATGCTGCGCCGGCAACAGGCCGAGGCGATCCTCGCCGCCCGCCGCAAGATGGTCACCGGCGCGGTCGGGATCGTCCAGATGGCCGTGGCCCAGCTCGCCGACTCAGACCTGTTCGACCTCGATCCCGAGCGTAAGGCGGCGATGGTCTCGAACCTGATGGTCGTGCTCTCGGGCGATCACGCCCCCACGCCTGTCCTGAACACGGGTTCCCTGTATACGTAACGGGTAGCGAGCGACGATGGCCGAAAGCAAACGTTTCCTTCTCCGACTCGATCCCGACCTGTTCGAGGCCATTAGGCGCTGGGCCGACGACGACCTGCGGAGCATCAACGCCCAGATCGAGTATCTGCTCACCGACCAGGCACGACGCGCAGGCCGACTGCCGGCGAAGCGCACGCCCCGCCCGCGGCAGATCGAGAAGGAGCTCTCGCCACCGGAGAGCATCGAGGCGCTCGAGGAAGTGGATGAAGTGCCGGCGCCGAAGCGATCGCGCGCACGGACCTCGGCCTGATAGCGCTCAGCGCCCACGTTCTTTCACTCAATTGGGTGGGGGTGCCGGCGCGGCGTGAGATGAACACGCGAGCGTGAGCGCCGGCACCCCCACCCGGCGTCGGCTGGTGGTGAGAGAAGTCAGTTCTGGGTCAGGCCGATCAGCATAACAGATACAGCACTAACTTGATCGACTTTGGGAAGTTTCATGCCGCCGCTTCGCTGGTTTCTCGCCACTCGCCGCCCCCGCTGGGGTGAATGGCGATTCGCCCGGCTATGGCACGGGTTTCTCACCACTCGGGCTACGCAGGTCGGCGAGTGTCGCGTTATCCGGGCTCCCGCCGAGCGTGGCCTCGCGCTACAGCGAGGCGGCTGAGCGCGTGATCAACCGGCTAGGTCGCGGGCACGGAGGTCTCCGACGAGGGGACGTGACCCGGTGGCGGGCCGAAGGTCCAGCGCCGCCGGGATGCCGACCATCCCGATGCCGCCGAGCTCGAGCAGGTGCGCCGCCCACCACGCGCAGTCCATCATGCCGAAGTTCAGAAGCCCGTATTGGGCGCAGATCAGACAGACGACGCCCTCGGCCACGAGAAGGTCCATCACCCGTCGGGTGAGCAGATAGGTCCGGGCGGCACGCCAGGCGAGTACGGCAAGCGGGATCGCCCCGGCGACGAAGATCAGGTTGGCCAGCACCGACGACGGCGTCGGCACCACCGGGATCGATGAAGACAGCACGAGCGCCCCTACGCCGACGGAGGCGAGCACGAAGACCGCCGCAAACTGGACGCCGAGGAGCAGACTGGCCCGGCGCGGGCGGCGCAGAAGCGGCAATGCCGAGGCGGCCAGAATCGTTCCGCCGACCGGAAGGTTGAGGGCGCCGGCGATCTGGACGACGCCGTTGGCCGGGAAGATGACGCCCGGGGTGGCGAGGCCGTGGATGATGAGCATCGTCGCGACGATCGAGAACGCCATTCCGATCCATACCGCGCGGCCGTCGTTCCGGCGGGTCGCGATTATCGACATGACGACCGACGCCGTTCCCGCGATCGCGCCGGCGGCGCCGACGACGATCATGTGGACGACCGGCCCCGGCATGAACATGTGATGCACTCCCGTGCCGACCAGCAGCAGCACCGGCCCTACGGCGAGCCGGGCGAGCACAGCGACGACTGGCAGTCGGTGGCGAAGCTGACCCATCCGAGGACCCCCTCGGCACGTCCGCTCTCGAACCTGAGCAGAACAGAGGTCTTCCGACACGTGTACATCGTTGCCTCGCGCGCGCGTGGACGGTCGATCCGTGGGCGCGTGGACGGTCGATCTGTGCGCGCGTTGACGGTCGATCCGCGGCCGCGTCGGCCGGCCCTTCCCGAGGTCATCCGGATCGGATGATGCGACGCCCGCGAGTCCTGTGAGGCTCCGTTTGAGTACGGACGAGGCTTCGACGAAGGCGGACGATGGGATTCCTACACAGGCACGAAGATGCGGCTGGCAACCGTTACCAGATGCGGCAGAAGGTGCTGGCGATCGGTGACGACTTCTGGATCGAAAACGAGCACGGGGAGCACGTCTTCAAGGTCAACGGAAAGGCGCTGCGCGCCCGTGAGACTTTCATTCTCGAGAGACCGACTGGCGAGGAGCTCTACAAGATCCAGAAGAAGGCACTGCATATCCACGACACGATGAAAGTCGAGCGCGACGGAAAGGACGTGGCGACGATCAAGAAGGCCTTGATCACGCCGTTCCGTGACCGTTTCTCCGTCGAGCTCGACGACGGGACCGAACTCAGCGCCAAGGGCAACGTTGTCGATCACGAATTTGAGATCGAACGGGACGGTGAGACGGTGGCCGAGATCTCCAAGCGCTGGTTCAGGGTCCGCGACACCTACGGAATAGAGGTCGCCCCCGGGCAGGACGACCCGCTGATACTCGCGGTCACGGTCTGCATCGACGAGATGGCCAATCGCTAAGCCCGGGGTGCGGCTTAGCGTGAGCAGGGGGCGCTGATGGGGCAAGCGATCGGTCAGGCGCTGCCGTACGCCGTCGGCGTGGCGTTGAGCCCGGTACCGATCATCGCGGTCGTCCTGATGCTGGCGACGCCGCAAGGCCGTATCAACGGACCCGCCTTCCTGGCCGGCTGGATCGTCGGGATCGCCGTGCTTGGCACGATCGTGCTGCTTGCGGCGAGCGGGGCATCAGCCAGCAACCACGGCGCCCCGGCGACCTGGGTCAGCATTGTCAAGATCGTGCTCGGCGTGCTGCTGTTGGCGCTCGCGGCCAAGCAATGGCGTGGCCGTCCCCGCGGCGATGCCAAGCCGGAACTCCCGGCATGGATGAAAACGATCGACACCTTCACGCCGATCAAGTCGATCGGGATGGCCATGCTCCTCTCGGCGATCAACCCCAAGAACCTTCTGCTCGTCGTCGCCGCCGCCGCGGCGATCGCTCAGACCGGAGCCAGCAGCGTGGACCAGGCCGTCGCACTTGCGGTCTTCATCCTGATCGCCACCCTCGGGGTCGGCGCACCGGTCGCGATCTTCTTCCTGATGGGAGAGCGCGCAACCAAGATCCTCGGCGAGCTGCACGAGAGGATGACCCGTGAGAACGCCACGATCATGGCCGTGATCTGCCTGATCATCGGCGCCAAGCTGATCGGCGACGCGATCGCCGGCCTCACAAGCTGACAGCGGTATCGATCCAAAGGAGCCGACGTGCCCCGGAGCCCGTCGACGACGTGTCTGCGGACCAGATGCGCGAGGCGATCGCGAGCCTCCCCTCAACGGACGGACGCTCAACGAGTTCGTGCCCGTCGGCTGACCCGGCGGCTAGCGGGCGCTGTGATTGGCAATGCAGACGCCACGGGCTACCGTCATGATTGAAGTCCGATGGCGCGAGCCGCGGGGCACCGAAACGAGAACGAGGAGCGAGGGACCATATGAGCGTTTACGCAGTCATAGACCCGGCGACCGGCGAAACGGTCAAGGAATATCCGACGATTAGCGACGACGAGCTGCACGATGCGATCGCGCTCGCGGACGAGACGTTCCACACCTGGTCGAGCTCGACGACGGTAAAGGAGCGTGCCGAGCTCATCCGCCGTGTGGGTCAGATACACGCGGAGCGGCGTGAGCAACTGGGCGAGATCATCGTGCGGGAGATGGGCAAGCCGATCGAGCAGGCCATGGGCGAGGTCGACTTCTCAGCCGCCATCTACGAGTTCTACGCCGACAACGGCGAGTCGCTCATGGCCGATGATCCGATCTCGCTCCTGGAGGGCGACGGCTCGGCCTATGTGCGCCGGAGCCCCTACGGCGTGCTGCTCGGGATCATGCCCTGGAATTACCCCTACTACCAGGTGGCGCGCTTCGCGGGGCCGAACCTGGTCATCGGCAACACGATCCTGCTCAAGCACGCCCCGCAGTGCCCCGAGTCGGCGGCGGCCATGGCGGACATCTTCCACGAGGCCGGCTTCCCCGAGGGCGCCTACATCAACATCTATGCGACCAACGAGCAGATCGAATGGGTGATTGGCGACCCGCGGGTGCGCGGCGTTTCCCTGACCGGCTCTGAGCGCGCCGGCGCCGCGGTGGCTACCATCGCCGGCCGGAACCTCAAGAAGGTAGTGCTCGAGCTCGGTGGCTCGGACCCCTTCATCCTCCTGAGGACACACGACCTCGACAAGGCGGTCGAAGCGGCTGTGGCGGCCCGGCTCGAGAACACGGGGCAGGCCTGCAACGCCGGCAAGCGCTTCATCGTCGTGGACGAGCTCTACGAGCCCTTCCTGGAGAAGTTCACCGCCGCCCTCACCGCCGTGAAGCCCGGCGACCCGAGCTCCTCGGAGACCACCATCGGTCCCCTCTCCTCAAAAACCGCCGCCGATCGCCTTGAAGATCAGGTGAACCGCGCAGTCGAGCACGGCGCGAATCTCGTGGCCGGCGGCAAGCGCGAGGGCAACTTCTACGAGCCCACGGTCCTGACCGGGATCACGCCCGACAACGACGCCTACCACGAGGAGTTCTTCGGGCCGGTGGCCCAGGTGTATCGGGTCGAGGGCGAAGACGAGGCGGTCAAGCTCGCCAATGACACACCGTTCGGCCTCGGCTCATACGTGATGAGCGACGACCCCGATCAGGCTCAGCGAGTCGCCGACAAACTCGAGGCGGGCATGGTGTTCATCAATGCCGTTGGCGCCGAGGGCGTGGAGTTGCCCTTCGGGGGCATCAAGCGCTCGGGCTTCGGCCGTGAGCTCGGCCGCTATGGCATGGACGAGTTCGTGAACAAGAAGCTCATCCGCATCGGCGGCTGACCGCGGTCATCGCCGACCCGCCGACCGCGTTCGTCGCGCCGACCCGCCAACCGCGCGCGGGGGAGAAGCGCGCGGTCAGCGGGTCGGTGGGCCGTCAGCGGGCGGGTCGGTGAACGATCAGCGGCTCGGTGAGCAATCAGCAGTCGGTGAGGCGGCTGCCGAGAAGGGCAACCCGTTCGCGTCCGGGTGCGCCTGGATCGAGGGTGAGTACGTGCCGATCGGCGAGGCGCGGATCCCGATCCTCGACGCCGGCTTCGTCCGCTCCGACTTGACCTACGACGTGGTCGGCGTGTGGGAGGGCAGCTTCTTCCGGTTGGACGACCACATGGAGCGGCTGGCCGCGGGCCTGAAGCGCATACGACTGGAATGCCCGTTGCCGCTCGAGGAGGTCAAGCGCATCCTGTTCGAAGTGGTGCGCCGCTCAGGCCTGCGCGACGCCTACGTCGAGTCGGTCGTCACGCGCGGGGTGCCGACGCCCGGCGAGCGCGACCCGAGGAAGTGGACGCCCCGCTTCTACGCCTACGCGATCCCGTACGTATGGATCGTGCGGCCCGAGACCCAGGAAGTCGGCACCCAGGCCGTGGTGGCACGCGACTCGATCCGGATCCCACCCGGCTCGGTCGACCCACGGGTCAAGAACTTCCACTGGGGCGACCTCGTGCGCGGCCTATTCGAGGCCTATGACCGCGACGCCTGGCTGCCGATTCTCACCGACGGGCAGGGCCACGTGATGGAAGGGCCCGGCTTCAACGTGTTCGCCCTCGTGGACGGCCGCCTGCTCACACCCGCCGTCGGCGTGCTCGAAGGGATCACTCGCAGGACGGTGATCGAGCTCGCCCAGGAGGCCGGCCTCGAGACGGTCGTCGGCGAGGTACCGGTCGACACTCTCTATCGGGCGGACGAGCTCTTCTTCACGAGCACCGCCGGCGGCGTGATGCCGGTCACCACGCTCGACGGCCAGCCCGTCGGCGACGGCCGTCCGGGGTCAGTCACGATGGACCTACGCCGCCGCTACTGGGATCTGCATAGCGACCCGCGCTACGCGCTCCCCGTGGGCTACTCCTAAGTACGGCGTAGCCCGGTGTTAGCGCCTCGTGATCGGGTCCGGCGCGGGTGTAACGGTTCCCCAGGGGCGGGTTGTTTCTAGTGTGCAGCAACTCATCCCATTGGCGCGTCGACGGGTTTACGGGCACCTATGGCCGATTCTCCAGACGGGTGTGGCCGCGGTCGCGGCGTGGTACTTCGCAGTGCTGTTGGGGGTCGAGCATCGGCCGGCGTTCGCGTCGATCGCGGCCGTGGTCTCGCTCGGCGCGGCGTTTGGGGAGCGCAGACAGCGAGCGGTGCAGCTAATCGCGGGGGTGATGCTGGGGATCGTGCTCGCCGACCTGCTGGTACGGGCGATCGGAGCCGGGCTACCGCAGATCGGACTGCTCGTGGTCCTGGCGATGTTGGCCGCCGTGATCCTGGGAGGAGGAGAGCTTCTGGTGACCGAGGCGGCGGTATCGGCGATCCTCGTCGCGACGCTGTCCTCGACGCCCGAGGTGCGGCTACTCGATGTTTTGATCGGTGGTGGGGTAGCGCTCGCGGTCCACACGCTCGTGTTTCCGCCCGATCCCGTCGTCGGCGTCGCGCGCGCCACCAACGGCGTCTTTGGCGAGTTGGGGGCTGTGCTGCGCGATACCGCGGGGGTGCTGACGGGCGGCGACGTGCTTCGCGGCGAGGCCGCAGCGCAGGCAGCCGAGACCGTTGAGGTCCATGTCGGCGAGCTGAGGCACGCGGTCGTCGTCGGCAGCGACACCGCTCGATGGGCTCCGCTGCGGCGCGGTTCGCGGATCGAGCTCGAGCGCTACGCGCGGATCGTTGACCACGCAGACCTCGCGGCTCGCAGCGCGCGGGTGCTCGTGCGAAACGCCCGCCAGTACGTCCGCAGCGGAGGCGCGCCCCACCACGAACTCGCGGATGCGATCCGGGATCTCGGCCTGGCGGCGTGGGAGCTTCCAGCCCAGTTCGAAGAACCGTGGCGCGGCGGTGATGTGCTCCGCATCGCGCTGCAGGCGGCCGGCCGAGCGACCGCCGCTGCGACCCGCGAACCCACCATCGCTCTCAACGACATCGCCGGCCAGGTGCGTTCGATCGCGATCGATATTGTCAGGGCCTCAGAGGCGAGCGAGACAGACCACGGCACGATCGCCGAGGCCCCCACCGAGGAGCTGCTGGCCGCGCTGCCGCTTCCCGAGCCCGTAGCGCCCTAACCGAACTCAGCGCCCGACGGCACGCAAGCTGGGTCGACCGCAGGGCCGAGGGATCAGTATTCGGTTGTGAGCTCCGGGCAGCTGATCATCGTTCTCGGCCTAGCCGCGGTCACGCTGTTCGCCGTGGCAGCGCTCCGCAGGGTGGGAGTGCCGGCCGCGGTCGTCCTGGTGGTGGCGGGTTTGATCATCGGCTTTCTGCCGTTCGTCCCCGATGTAACGCTGCATCCGGATGTGGTCCTGCTCGGCCTGCTTCCCCTGCTGGTCTTCGACGCCGCGGTGACATCGTCGCCGACGGCGTTTCTTCGCAACGCCCGCTCCATCGGTGTGCTTGCCGTGGGGTTGGTGGTGGCAACCGCCTTCGGCGTGGCTGCCGCGGCCCACTGGCTCGGCCATCTGTCTTGGCCGATAGCGTTCGTGCTGGGAACGGCGGTCGGTCCGACGGACGCATCGGCGGCGACGAGCATTGGTCGCAGGCTTGGCCTGCCGCGGCGAATACTCACCATCCTGGAAGGAGAGGCGCTGTTTAACGACGCCACCGCCCTCGTCCTGTATTCAGCTGCGGTGACCGCCGCCACGACAGGGCATTTCTCGGTTCTTCACACCGCGGGGTCGATCGTGTACTCGACGGTGGCAGGTGCCGCAATCGGGCTGGCCGTCGGGCTCGCCGGCCGCTGGCTGCGCAATCGTGTCGACGATCCGCCGATCGAGATCGCCGGCTCGCTGCTGATGGCCTACGCCGCCTATCTGCCCGCCGAGGCACTCCACGCCTCGGGGGTGCTGGCGGCCGTGGTCGCCGGGCTGTACCTGGGTTGGCACAGCAGCGGAGGGGCGTTCTCGGCGCGGAGCCGTCTCCAGTCACGGGCATTCTGGGCGACGCTGGTGTTCCTGGTGAACGCCGCCCTGTTTGTGCTGGTGGGACTGTCGTTTCACACCTTCAGCAGCAGGGCGAGTGGTCCGGCGGGCCGGCTGGCGGTGACCGGAGTGGGCGTCGTGTTGACCGTTGTCCTGGTCCGGCTGATTTGGATGGAAGGCCTCGGCTGGCCGGGCAGGCTGCGACGCCGCGGAGCGGATGGCATGCAGAAGCAGGGATGGCGGCAGCGATTGATCCTGGGCTGGTCGGGAATGCGAGGCGCGATCACGCTGGCGGCTCTGCTGGCGGTTCCCCTGACAACTAACGCAGGGCACGCCCTCGCCGGTCGCGACGACATCATCTACCTCGGATTCGCGGTGATCATCGTGACGCTGGTCGCTCAGGGCATGACCCTCCCCGCACTGGTGCGCCGCCTGGGCCTGAGCGAGCATCCCTCGGTCGTCGACGCCGAACGCCGGGCGCGCCTACAGATCACTCAGGCCGTGCTCGATCATCTTGGAGAAGCCACCGACCACGACGGACTACCCGAGGAGCTCGCCGACGGGCTGCGGGCCCAGTACCTCGCCCGCTTGCACCGGCTGGAGGCCTCCGCCGACGAAGTGGACCTCGAGGACGAGGTCGCCGCCACCGCCCAGGCCGAGTTGGCCCTGCGTCGCGACCTGATCGCCCTCCAGCGCCACACGTTGAGCGACATGCGCGAACAGGGACGCGTCGAGATCACCACCCTGCGCCGGATTGAACACGACCTCGATCTAGAGGAAGCCCGCATTTCTCCAGCCTGAGGTCCGGCGTGCTTGCCGTGCTTCGGTAGCGTCTGGCCGATGGAGGACGCGGTCGGGACGATCTATAGCTGGGGCGGTGGGCGTGAGGCCTTTGCCCGCTGGCTGAACCGGTTTTACGACCTGGTGGAGCGTGAAGCTCCAGATATTGCTGCGATGTTCGGCGGTCAGGTCAGTGCCGAGCACCGCGCTCACGTGACGGACTGGTGGGTGGAAGTGATGGGCGGCCCGACCGTCTATAGCGAGCGGCACGGAGGCTACGAGCACATGCTCGCCCGCCATCACAACCTCGCAATCACCGCCGAACAGCGGCTGGCGTTCGTTACGTTGCTCAGCCGAGCGGCCGACGACACCGAGCTCCCCGCCGATCCAGAGTTTCGCGCGGCGATCATGGGCTACGCGGAATGGGGCACACGCTTGGCGGTTTACAACTCTCAACCGGGTGCGCAGACGGTCCCACACGCTCCGGTGCCGCGATGGGGTTGGGGGGTCGCTCCCCCGTATCGGCCCGACGCCGACCTCGGGCCCTGACGACCGCGCCCATCCCTGGCGGAGGCGAGCTGGGCCCCGCCATGCCACTGCGCCCTGGGGGATTCGTGACAGCCCGTGGAGGTGGCCGATCCCCGTGGCCAGGGCGGGTCAGATGGTCTGAGCTTGGGTATGGGGCGGTGTAGCCTGGCTGTTATCCGGAGTTTGTCGCTGAAAAGGGGAATCCGCCGTGCCGATCATCATTAACGGCCGCGAGGTGCCGGTACCTGCCGACGCCCGTGTTTCGCTGCTCGACTTCGTGCGCGAACACCTTGAGCTCTTCGGCACGAAGAAGGGATGCAACCAGGGGGCGTGCGGCGCCTGTACGGTGCTCGTCGACGGGGAGCGGATCCTCTCGTGCCTGGCTCTTGCCGTCCAGTACGACGGGCGCGAGGTGACCACGATCGAGGGGCTTTCGAACGATGGCGCGCTGCACCCGTTGCAGCAGGCGTTCATCGACCATGACGGATTTCAATGCGGCTACTGCACGCCGGGCCAGATCTGCTCGGCGGTGGCGATGGCGCAAGAGGTTGCCCGCGGCGTGCCCAGCCACGTCACCGACGATGTCGCGGCCGTCGAGATAGCGCTCGGTTACGACGAGCTGCGCGAGCGGATGAGCGGGAACCTGTGCCGCTGCGGCGCCCAAAACGGGATCGTCGACGCGATCCTCGAGGTATACGCGGGGCAGGGCGCGTGATCGAGGTCGCATACACACGCGCCACCGACGCCGCCGACGCGATCCGCCGCGGTGAGGGTGAGGGCGTGAAATACCTTGGTGGCGGGACGAACCTCGTCGACCTGATGCGCGAGACCGTCGAGGTCCCCTCGCTGCTCGTCGACGTGACCGGCCTGTCGGCGGAGATCGAGGAGACCGACGACGGCGGTCTGATGATCGGGGCGGCCGCCCGTAACACCGCAGTGGCCGAGCACCGCGCGGTCCGCACGCGCTACCCGATGCTCACCCGAGCGATCGTCGCCGGCGCCTCGGCGCAGATCCGCAACATGGCGACGGTGGGCGGCAATCTGCTTCAGCGCACCCGCTGCACTTACTTCTATGACACCGACGGCTCGCGCTGCAACAAGCGCTCCCCGGGCGAGGGCTGCGACGCGATCGACGGGTTCAGCCGCGCCCATGCGATCCTCGGCGGGTCGCCCGCGTGTGTGGCCACGCACCCATCGGACATGTGCGTCGCGCTCGCCGCGCTCGACGCCGTCGTCCACGTTCGCGGCACGTCGGGAGTGCGCACGGTCGCTCTGCACGACCTGCACAGGCTGCCCGAAGATCGTCCCGACGTCGAGACGGTGCTCGAGCCAGGCGAGCTGATTACCGCCGTGCAGCTGCCTCCGGCGAACCCCGCCGCGCATTCGACGTACCGCAAGGTGCGGGACCGCTCGAGCTATGCCTTCGCGCTCGTCTCGGTGGCCGCCGAGCTTGAGCTCGACGGCGACACGCTCGCCGGTGCGCGCCTCGCTCTTGGCGGGGTCGCCCCCAAGCCCTGGCGGGCGTGGCGCGCCGAGGACTCGTTACGAGGCCAACCGGCCACGGAGGCCAGTTTCCTGCAGGCGGCCGATGCCGAGCTTGCCGATGCCCGGCCACTCGCCGGCAACGCGTTCAAGATCGACCTCGCCCGACGCACGCTCGTCGCCGTCCTGCTACAGCTGACCGAGGGAGCTCGCCGATGAGCACCGCCGAACCCCAATCCGCGGTCCCCACCGCACCCGAGGGCTGGACGCCGAATGCCGGTCCCGATCCAGTGCTGCGCGCCAAGCACGGCCTGATCGGCGCGCAGGTATCGCGCCTGGACGGGCCGCTCAAGGTCCGCGGCGAGGCCCGCTTCGCCGCCGAGTACCCAATGGAGGGCATGGTCTACGCCGCGCTGCGCTACAGCACGATCGCTCGCGGTCGCATCACGACGCTCGACACGAGCGCCGCCGAGGAAGCGGCCGGGGTCGTGCTCGTCATGACCCACCACAACGCCCCCCGGATGCAGCCGCCGCCGCTCTTTCTCACCGCGCCGAAGGCGGCCGGGGGAAGCGACTTGCCGGTCATGCAGGACGACGGCATCCACTGGAACGGCGAGCCGATCGCGGTCGTGCTGGCCGACACGCAGGAGCAGGCCGACCACGCCGCCTCGCTGATCGAGGTTGCCTACGAGTCCTCGACGCCGCGAACCTTCGAGGATGCCAGGGCGCACGCACGGACACCTGACAGCCTTGTCGGCCAGCCGGTCCAGGTTCTGGTCGGCGACGCCGAGGCCGCACTCGGGGACGCGCCTCACTCCGTCGACCTCGTCTACCGCACGCCGCGCCACAATCACAACGCGATCGAGCCCCACGCGGTGACGCTCGCGTGGGACGGCGACGAGCTCATCGTCCACGACGCCAGCCAGGGCGTGAAGCTGCACGCCTGGACGTTGGCGCAGGTGTTCGGAATCGACGAGAGCCAGGTTCATCTCACCTCGCCCTACGTCGGCGGAGGGTTCGGTGGCAAGACGATGTGGTCCCACCATGTACTCGGAGCTGCCGCGTCGAAGCTCGCCGAGCGTCCCGTGCGGGTCACGCTCTCACGCGAGGGCGTCTATCGGCTGATCGGCGGTCGCACCAACACCGAGCAACGAGTCGCAATCGGCGCCGCTGACGACGGCCGCTTCACGGCACTCGTCCACACCGGCATCTCCGCGATGACGCCCAACAACGCACTCGCCGAACAATTCACGTTCCCCGCACGGCATATGTATGCGACCGAGACCCTGAAGACCGACCAGCAGGTCGTCGACCTGGACATGCTCGCCAACTCCTTTATGCGTGCGCCCGGGGAGTCGGTCGGTACCTTCGCGCTGGAGTCCGCGATCGACGAACTCGCCATCGAACTCGACCTGGACCCGATCGAGTTGCGGATCCGCAACGAGCCCGAGCAAGACCCGAGCTCTGGCCTGCCGTTCTCCGCCCGTCACCTCGTCGAGGCTTGGCGCGACGGTGCCGAGCGCTTCGGCTGGGAGCGGCGAGTGGCGCCAGGCACGCGTCGGGAGGGCGAATGGCTGATCGGTATGGGGTGCGCGAGTGCGACCTATCCGTACCACCGCTTCCCCGGGGCCGCTGCGCGGATCAGGTTGGATATGACGGGCCACGCGACGGTCGAGGTGCCGGCCAACGACATGGGGATGGGGACCTCGACGACCCAGACAATCGTCACCGCCGAGCGGCTCGGCCTGCCGCTTGAGAGGGTGGCGGTCGCTCACGGTGATTCCTCATTCCCCGGCAGCATGATTGCCGGGGGCTCTTCGCAGACCGCCTCCATCATTGGCGCGGTCATCGCGGCTCAACGCCGGCTCGTCGAGCAGCTGCTCTTGCTCACCGGCGACGACTCGCCTCTGGCCGGGCTGACCGCCGACGAGGTCGGGGGTCGCGACGAGGGGCTCTGCGAGCTCGCCGACCCGAGCCGCTGGGAGAGTTACTCAAGCATCCTGGAGCACGCGGGCCGCGACGAGCTGACCGTCGTCGCCCCGGCGGCCGACCCGGAGGAGATGCAGGCCCATTCGATGCATTCCTACGGAGCGGTCTTCAGCGAGGTCCGCGTCAACACGGTCACCGGCGAGAGTCGTGTCGACCGCATGCTCGGCTCGTATGACTGCGGCCGCATCATCAACGCCAAGACCGCCACGAGCCAGTTCAAGGGCGGGATCATCATGGGGATCGGGCTCGCGCTCATGGAGGACACCAACTTCGACGAGAGGACCGCGCGGATCATGAACCCGAGCCTCGCGGAGTACCACGTCCCGGTCCACATGGACGTGCCGAGGATCGACGTCATGTGGACCGACATCCCGGATCCGTACGCCCCGGCAGGCGCACGCGGAATCGGCGAGATCGGGATCACCGGCGTTGCCGCTGCAGTCGCCAACGCGATCTACAACGCGACCGGCCGCCGTGTGCGCGACCTGCCGATCACTCTGGACAAGCTGCTCTGAGGACCTCGTCAGCTCCCGCGCCCGGCGGCGATGGCGCGGATGCGAAGCCTGGGGCGGGCGTTATTGACGTAGCCCTTGGGGTTCCAGATGGCGGCCTCGTCCTCGGGCTGGGTGGCTGCCGAGGAGTCCCAGGCGCGCACGATGAGCTCGTGCTCACCGGGCGCCAGCTCCAGCGTGATGTGCCAGTGTCGCCAGGCCCACCGGCCGAGATCGTCCGAGAGCTCGGCTTGCCTCCAGCTCGCGCCGCCGTCGAGCGAGAGATCGACCCGGCTGACGTGTCTATCCCCGCCGGCAAACGCGTAGCCGAGTACCTCGACTGGGCCGGCGGTCACGGTGTCCCCGTTGCGGGGGGAGAGCACCTCGGAGTTGAGGGCGACGAGGCCGAGTGGCATCCCGACTCCCGGGCCAGGAACGGCGTCCGCAGCTACCAGCCGGTAGACCACGTGCTGGTAGTAACCCGGGCACGGATCTGAGCGCAGCTCGACGCTCTCGAGCCACTTGACACTGCGCGCCCCGATGTAGCCGGGTACGACGACCCGCACCGGGGCGCCGTGCACCGGTGCCAGCGGCTCACCGTTCATCGCCCAGGCGAGTAGCACCTCCGAGCGCAGCGCCTTGTCGAGCGGGATCGAGCCGCCAAACCGTTGGACGGGCTTCGCCTCCCGACACAGGTCCGCGCCCTCGAAGCCCACCTCCGAGGCATCGGCGAGGCGCCCAGCGAGCGCCAGCACATCGGCCAGCGCGACGCCGGTCCAAGTCGCGGTCCCCGTGGCGCCTGGGCCCCACGGGGCCTCCCCCGGGATGTCACGAATGGCGATCAGGCCCGACCGCCGGTTGCCCGCGCATTGAAGCGTCGCGGTCACCGTCCGCTCGCGAAACGCCTCACGCAGCGTCCCCAACGACAGGGTCAGCTCTCGCTCGACCATCCCGTGAACCCGCAGTCGCCACTCATCGGATGCGATTTCCGGCACGCGGGCGTGGTTGCGAACGTAGAACGCATCCGTGTCAGTCATCGGATTCATCAGCGACCTCACGCCGGTCTCGGCGTTGAACGGCTCCGCGTGATGAACCACGAGATCGTCGCGCTTACCAAACCGCCCCATCCCACCAGCTTGTACCAGCTCAGCCGCGGGCAAGCCCACGGCGTGGCGCCACGTAACGCTTGCCGTTACGCCGTCGGTCGGCGTGCCGGACGACCGTGACGCCCGCGTCCGGCGACGGCGCGGAGGGGATGCGAGATCGAGTGACCGGTCTCTACGGCGTCACACCCCACGATTGAGTTCGTAGAGATTGCCCAGCTCGTCGAGAACTCCGGCATTCGGCCCGAGTAGCAATCCGACCGGCCCGTCGGGCTGGTCTCGCCGGTTAGACAGGCCAATCCCAAGGATTTCCCAGGTGGGCGGTACCGGGTTCGAACCAGTGACCTCCTGCCTGTAAGGAGTCGGCGCGGCTTGTCGGATCATGATCCAACCGTGATTTGTGCTGCAAATCCGACCTTTTCGTCACGAGCCGCGACGGCTTGATGATCCCGGGGCGACCTCTTAACTTAAGGCGGCGGGCCCGCTTGGTTCACCGTCGACCCCGGCCCGTCGTATCTCGCGCTGTTCGTCAAGCGACACCGATCCGGGCCGTAGCTACGGCCTAGGCTGCACTCCCGTGGATGTCCGCGGAGCCCAGAGCGCGTCGATCAAAGGTTCAGCTTGCCCGCGAACGTTCGAGGCGTCTGTGACGCGTGCGCCTCAGCCTGCCTTCTTCTCGGCTCGGTGTGCCAGGCCGAAGGTCTTGAAGAGCATTCTCGGCACGGCTCCCGAGAAGTAATAGGTCTTCCCGTCCTGGTCGAGTGAGTACTTCGCTTTTCCGGCCGGCGCTTTCTCGGGCCCGCCTACCGCGACAGCGAACGCGCACTTGCCGCCGAATTCGGCTTCCTCCCCCATCTGACCCTCCGTTTCCCGGTTGCACTTGTCATGCCGACGAAGACCCGCTGAGTCTACTGCTGCGGTGTGACGCATTGAACCACCGGCCGGCGGGGGCCGCGGCGGCGCCGATTATGGCACGCCTGCGGCGTGCGGGCAGGCCTTGGCCGGGCCCCGCGAGGGGCGGGACCTTCGATCGACGAGCCCCTCTCACGTTCGACTCTACGGAAAGGGTTGCGC
>CAVVTO010000007.1:0-136815 GCA_963751185.1 uncultured Solirubrobacterales bacterium | reverse complement strand
GCGATCGAGCTCGGATGCGGCACGTGCGGTGGTAGGGTCGCGCGACATGGCCGAGATCGCTCTCCCGAACGGGATCACGCTCGCCTATGACGACCACGGCGCCAGCGACGGGCAGTCGCTCGTACTGATCCATGGGATCTCGATGAGTCGCCGGTACTTCCGCAGGCAAATCGAGCCGCTCAGCGCGCGTCACCGCGTCATCGCCGTGGACCTCAGGGGCCACGGCGATTCGGAGAAGGTCGAGTCCGGCCACACGGTCCCGCAGTACGCCAGGGATGTGCGGCTGCTGATCGAGGCGCTGGGACTCGACCGACCGGTGTTGCTCGGGTGGTCGATGGGCGTCTTCGTGGCGCTCGACTACATCCGTCAGTTCGGCACCGGCGCCCTCCGAGGGCTGATCGACGTCGACGAGGCCGCGTCGGATTTCAAGTGGGACGGATGGGAGCACGGCTTCCTCGATTTGCCCACGCTCCATTCGTTGATGACGGCCGTCCAGGACGACAAGGACGCGTTCATTCGAGACTTCGTACCGGACATGTTCAGCCAGCCGCAGGCCCCGGAGGACCTCGAGTGGATGGTCAGCGAGTCGTCAAAGCTGCCGATCGGGCCGCTCAGCGCGATCCTGTTCGATCAAACCGTCCAGGACTATCGGGATGTTCTGGCAACGATCGACGTTCCGACGCTGATCTGCTGGGGCGAGCACGACAAGCTCCTGCCCGTCTCGGGCGCGCCGTACATGCACCAGCACATCCATGGCTCGCGGCTAGAGATATTCGAGCACAGCGGCCACTGCCCGTTTCTCGAGGAGAGCGAGAACTTCAATCGCGTGGTCGAGGCGTTCCTCGACTCGCTGTGATGACCGCGGGGCCACCGCGCCGATCAAGTCAAGGGCTGAGGAGTGTCGGCATGTGACTGGCCCTCGGCGCGGTGCTCGATCGGGGGGCGTCCCAGGTTTCGCCAAGAACGCGACCGACGAGTTCAGGCTCGGCTCCGCCGGCGCCTAGCTCCCTACAGTCCGCGCAATTCAGGCATCCGCCGGAGCGGGCCCAGTGCTCGCGTCGTGAGCTGCGTGGGACAGGTCAAAGGGCGGCCACGGCCGACCGCTGGCTGGCGGCCGGCGGCATTCCGTCGCGCGTCTGATCCGACCTCCGCGGCGTCCGCCGCCTACCGCATGGGAACGCCCGGCGGCAGCGGAGCCGCCGGTCGGGTTTCGAGCATCGCGAGGACGCGGTCACGAAGCGCGCGCTGAACCGCCGGGGAGACGGACCGGTGCCCGAAGACCCGCTGGTGCAGCTCACCCGGCCTCCGCGTCCCGCGACGCCCATGGGCCAAGGCGAGGTTGTCGAACACGAGCAGGTCGCCCGGGTGCAGCGGGACCTCGACCTGGACGGCGTCGACGTCCAGACCGAGACGGTCGAAGAAGCTCCGCTCGGCCGTGAGGGTGTCGAACTCCATTCCGCATAAAAAGCCCGGGGTGGACTTCACGCTTGGCAGCCGCGGCGTGCCCGCCGCCGCCTCGACCAGCCGGGCCAGGCTGCCCTCCGAGTAGCCATCAGCGTCATCCCAGGCCCCGTGCGACTCGCCGTAGGAGATCAGGTTGCCGAGCAGCGTCGCCCGCTCCGGCCATCCACGCTGACCAAGCAGAGCTCTTAGCGACACCAACCGCGTCACCGCGGTGACCCCGCACACCGAGGGCGGAACGAAGAGGGCGGTATAGCGGGCCACGTCCTGATGGCGCACGGGGTGCACGGGGAGCCCGAAGTCGAAGTGGAGCGTCTGGAAGTCACGGGTCGCTTCGCCATCGGGCGGCGGGAGGACGAACTCGCCGATCACGCTGAGTGCCTCGTGATGGTTTGACGCGCCGCACTCCTCGATGAGCTCCTGCGCGCCTTCGAACGCCGCGGCCGCAGTGCCGAAAGCCGACCGGATCCAGGCAAAGCCACCCTGCTCCAAAGCGCAAGACGCGGTAGTCACGTCCTCATTGTCGCCCAGGCGGCGGAGATGACCCGCGGCGATTCTGTCAAGCGAGAGCAGCAGCGTTCAGAGGGGGCTGCGGCTGTCGCCGGGCCGTTCACCGCCGATCGTGGTGCTCGCGATAGCGGCGACATGCGTGCAGTAGCGCGATCCCGTCCTGTGCGTCTGCGTCGTCGTTGATTGGTTTGGTGACCCAGCCCGAGAACCAGTCCTTCACCCGTCCCGAGCTCAGGGCCTCCGCGCGTCGCTCGTCAGCCAGAGGCATATCGAGTGTGCCGCGGTCTGGGTGTACGTGGCCAAGCTCGTGACCCTCGAACAGGATCGCGGTGGAGCCGCTGGGGGTGAGCTGAGTAGTGATGTCGGGCCAAGTGGTGACCTCGTCGAGGACGAAGGTGGCGGGGGAGGCGGTTTCATCGCTGTCTCTTTGGGAGGGGGTGTCGCACAAACGCGGCGATGGGGCGGGTTCGTTGTGTCGAGGGCATAACTGAGCGGACGCGTCGCGGCGCCCCTGTACGAACTTTGGCGTTCTACCTGGCAAAAATGGGGGTGAATCGCCAAAGTTCGCTCAGTCAGACCGTGAGTTCAGGCGCAGCGAAGTGCGACCTTGTGAGCCGCTCACAAGGCCCACTGTTTATGCGACGGCCTCCGAGGGGGTTGATGAATGCGGACATCGGTTCTGACGTAGCTTCGTGGCCGTGTCGCCGGCCGGCTTGCCAGCTGTGATAGCGCGAGCCGGCCGGCATCTTTCGGGGCGGGCTACGCGAGACCGAGCTGCTGCTGCTGTAGAGCGGTGTCGTAAAAGGCGGCGATGACGATGAGTCGGTCACCCTCCCACTTGGTGGTCTGGCCGAACTCGAGATCGAACGCCTTCCCTGTGGGGGCGATCACTTTGCCGTCGGGGAGGGTCATCTCGCCGGTGAAGGTTCCGGTCGCGTTGGTGACGACGGTGATCCAGTCGCCGCTTCCGAACTGGATGGGGTACGGGGTGTTCACGTGCATGTCGGGGAAGATCCGGAGGAATTGCAGCATCGCAGCATGGTGCGCTTCTGCGCCGTAGATCGGCTCTGGGCTCCCGGGGATGTAAGCGATCATGTCTGGGTCGTGGACGCTGTCGACGGTTGCCCAGTCGCGGGCGTTGAAGGCGTTGTCGCCCTTCGCCATGAGCTCGAGCAGATGTGCGGTCCGACTGTCGTTGCTGGTGGTGGTAGCCACGAGGGCTCCTTTCCTTGATGGTGATGGGTCACTTCAAAGTGGCTGTGGCGCTAGGCACCTCTCTCCTAGGCCGCCGCTTGGACTGCCGAGAACGCGGCTGCGTAGTCGGTGGCGAACTGTTCGAAACTGCGAGCCGGCCTGCCGAGAATCGAGGGCACGTCGTCGGTGACGTAGTCGCAGTCGCCGTCGGCCATCATGGCAACCGCCGTGGCGTTGTCATCGGCGACCGCTTCCGGAAGCCCGACGTCCAGCATCGCCTGCTTTTGCTCTTCGAAGGTGATGGGGTGGAAGGTGATCGTTCGGCCGAGCACTCTTGAGAGCACCGCCGCCACCTCCGTCCCGGAAAGCACCTCGGGCCCGGTGGGCCAATAGGTCTTGCGTGCGTGCGCGGACGGTGAAGCGGCGATCTCGGCGGCGACGGCAGCGACATCGCGCACGTCGACGTGGCCGACGCGCCCGTCGCCGGTCGCGGTGCTGAAGCTGTTCGCCTTGGCGATGCCGGGCGCCATCATGAGGAAGTTCTGCATGTAGGCGTTGTTGCGCAGCAGCGTGTAGCCGAGCCCGGAGGCGATCAGCGCGTTCTCGATATGCGCGTGGTTGCGCCGGCGGGCGATGGGCGAGTCCGCCGAGGCTTTGGTGGTGATCTTCACCACGTGCTCGACGCCGGTGCGGACAGCGCTGTCGATCACGTTCAGCTCTTGCTGGACGACCGGGGCGGTTACGAGCAGCACGCTCGAGACGCCTCGCATCGCCTGGTCGATGCTCTCGGGTGAGTCCAGGTCACCTTTGAAGATTTCGACTCCGGCTTGGGCGAGATCGGCCGCGTTCTCGGGGTGGCGGACCAGCACCCGCACGGCAACGTCTCCCTGGGCGAGTAGACGCGACGCTTCTGAGCCGACCTTGCCGGCAGTGGTGACGAGAATCATGTGAGGTCTCCTTTCGCCCGAGACCGGTCCGCCTCGGCGCATTTGACGTGTCTGTGAATCGCGGCCGTAGCTCGCCGCGAACGGGCTGCGAACCTCCAAGAGCTCGAGCGCGAGTGCCTCGATTTGGTGGATCACGCCGTAGAGCGCGGACTGGTCAGCAAGCGGGCCGCTGAGGACGGTGTCCGGCCCGGACCTGCGTGCCCTCAACTCTGGAAACGCTTCGAGCAGCGTTCGTCCAATGGAGCCCCGAATCCGGATCTCGTATTGGCGCGACGGCGACATGCGAGTAGGTTCGTTCCGCGGTTGATGACTGCTCATCACAAGGTCTTGGTGAAATCGCCGACGGCCTTTCGAGAACGTGGGTCGCTCGTGGTGCGAACATGTCCGCCCTGTGGGGCTACCGGTCCGATCAGACACCGCCGAAGCTCACGTCGCTCCCGGCATCGTCGCCCGCCGCGAGCTGTTCGAACTGTTGGGAGACGCACAGCGTGTAACGGTTCTGTGCGCCCCGGCTGGCAGCGGCAAGACATCGCTGCTGCGCTCCTGGATAGCCAAGATGGGCCTAGACGAGAGCGCCGCGTGGGTCACGGTCGAGCGCGAGGAGGAGGACGCACAGCGCTTCTGGCTCTCGGTACTACGCGGGCTGCGCGGCACCAGCGCCGGGTCCGGGGCGATCGAAGCGATCACCCCGAACCCGGAGCTGAACGCCGAGGCGATCGTCGAGCGGCTGCTCGCGGACCTGACTGCGATCGAGGACCCGCTGTGGTTGGTCCTCGATGACCTCCACGAGCTGCGCTCAAGCGAGGGGTTGCGCCAGCTCAAGCTCCTGCTGATGCGCTCCCCGGCGGAGCTTCGCTTCATGCTCGTCACACGGCGCGATCTGCCGCTCGGCCTGTCGCGCTCGCGACTCGAGGGCGAGGTCACCGAGGTTCGCGCAGAAGACCTTCGCTTTTCGCTAGATGAGGCCCGGGCGCTGTTCGAAGTCGGCGGGGTGCCAGTGGCGGACTCAGCCCTTGAGCTGTTGCACGCGCGCACCGAGGGATGGGCGGCGGGGCTCCGCATGGCCGCCCTGTCGCTCGCGCGCCACCCGGATCACGAGCGGTTCGCGGCCGAGTTCTCGGGCAGCGAGCGCAGCGTCGCCGAATACCTGCTCGACGAGGTGCTCGACCAGTTCCCGGACGAGGTCAGGTCACTACTGCTCAGGACCTCGGTGCTGGAGCGAGTAAGCGGGGCGCTGGCCGATCGCTTGACCGGGGGCTCGGACGGCGATCGGATCTTGACCGAGCTCGAGCAAGCGGGCGCGTTTGTGGTTGCGTTGGATCCGCAGCGCTCCTGGTTTCGCTACCACCGGCTGTTCGCCGACCTGCTGGCGCTCGAGTTGCGACGCACCGCCTCCGATGAGCTGCCGGGTCTACATACCGCGGCGGCCCAATGGTTCGCCGAGCACGGTCACCCGGTCGAGGCGATCCGCCACGCCCAGTCGGGGGAGAACTGGGGCTTCGCGGCGCGGCTGCTGGCCGACCACTGGTTCGGCTTCTTCCTCGACGGCGACTGGGCGTCCGCGCGCGAGATGCTGGCGGCCTTTCCGGCCAAGGCCGTCGCGGCCGACCCCGAGCTCCAGCTCGTCGCCGCGGCAGACGAGCTGACGGATGGCTCGCCCGGGGCGGCCGAGGGGCATCTGAAGCTGGCGGCACGCGAGCTAGCCGCCGTGCCCGAGGATCGGCGCGAACAGTTCGAGGTCACCCGCGTCACACTGCGGCTTGCCGTTGCCCGGGCGCGAAACGATCTGACGGCAGTCGCGCAGGGGGCGCAGGAGCTGCTCCTTCCGGCGGAGTCCGGCGCGGTGATGCCGCCCGGGCTCGGCGAGCAGCTGCGCACGCTGGCGCTGATGCAGCTCGGGATCGCCGAGGTCTGGACGGGTCTAACCGACGAAGCCGAACAGCACCTCGAGCAGACGGTGGCGCTCGCTCGGCGGATCAACCGTCCGCTGCTGGAGCTCGGGGCGCTGGCGCACCTCGCTCTGGCGACCTATCTCCGCTCCATGGCGCTTGGCGAGGAGCGCAGCAACCAGGCGGTCGAGCTAGCGCGGAGGAACGGCTGGAGCGAGGACCCATTCGGGGGTATGGCCTACGTTGTACTCGGGAGCCTGAACCTCTGGCGGGGGCGGCTGCCGGAAGCGGAGCACTGGCTTCAGCGCGCCACCAGGGCGCTGCCAGGTGATGTCGAGGTAGCGCCCGCCGCGGGGCTGATGCTGCACGGAACTCGGGCACTGCTCGCGCTCGTTAGCGGGCGCCGGGAAGAGGCCTTCGCCGCCTTCCGCGCCGAGCAGCGGCACGATGCGCTGCTTGGTAGGCACTCGCCACCGTCGTTCGTGCATGCGCAGATGTTGGTCGGGCAGGTCCTGATGGGCGACACGGAGGCGGTGGAAGACGTGCTCGCCTCGCTCGACGACGGTGCCCGCGACGCGCTCCACATGCGCGTGGTGCTCGCCACGCTCTGCCTGGCGCAGGATCAGCCGGAGGCCGCCGAGGCGGCGCTGGCGCCCGTCGTCGACCGCCCCTCCGCGCCTGACATCGACGAATCCACGCCGCCCGTGATCCACCTCCGATGGGCGATCCAGGCGCTGCTGCTCAGAGCAATCGCGCTCGACGGGGTTCGCGACGCGGGGGGAGTCTCCCATGCACTCGAACGCGCGCTGGATCTGGCCGAGCCCGACGGCCTGATCCTCCCGTTCCTGTTCTTCCCGGCGCGGGAGCTGCTCGAGCGCCACGCCCGCCTTGGCACCGCCCACGCGTCTCTCATCTCAGAGATCTTCGACGTCCTGGCAGGCAAGGCACAGACAGCACGGCCCGGCCAAGCCCCGCAGCTGCTGGAGCCTCTGAGCGACACCGAGCTTCGCGTGCTGCGCTACCTGCCTACCAACCTGCCGGCGCCGGAGATCGCGTCCGAGCTGGTCGTGTCCGTCAACACGATAAGGACACACACACGCCACCTGTACAACAAGCTCGGCATCCACACGCGCGCACAGGCCGTGGAGCGGGCCCGCGAGTTAGGCCTGCTGGCTCCGACTTCGCGCGGCCGGTAGCGATACCAGGGGACCCGTGTCCGTTTGAATGGGCGCGGTTCTACTGCGATGGCGACCCGGGACAGAAGCGCGAGGCTCGCCTCGCGGGCGTCGAAAGCAGTCAGCTCGCCTGATACTTGATGTGGGTCACCCCCGGCGCGTCGACAGCGCGGATCTGCGTGAGCTTTGGAGAGCCGCGCTCGAGTCCCTCGAAGAGTCGCTCACCGCCCGCGAGGATTAGCGGGGCGATCGAGAGGTCGATCTCATCGACGAGACCCGCCGCCAGGTATTGATTGATGACGGACGCGCCGCCAGACAGCCAGACGTCGCTACCCTGGGCGGCGTCTTTGGCCCGTGCGAGCGCCGACTCGATGCCGTCGGTGACGAACTCGAAGATCGTGCCGCCCTGCATCTGGAGCGGCTCGCGAGGGTGGTGGGTGAGGACGAACACCGGGTGGTGGTAGGGCGGGTTCTCGCCCCACCAGCCTCGCCACGCGTCATCCGGCCATGGGCCGCGGATCGGTCCGAACATGTTCCGGCCCATGATCGTGGCGCCGATATTCGCCCACCGCTCCTGGACCACCTCAGAGCTCGCGTTGCTTTCGCCGCCCTCTCCGCCGTGCATGTCGCGGAATTCCTTGAGCGGAAACACCCACTCGTGCAGCTCGAGCCCGCCGACGCCAAGCGGATTCTCCTCGTCTTGGTCTGGCCCGGCGACGTACCCGTCGAGCGACATCGTGATGTGGAGTCTGAGCTTTGCCATTTGCGTTCCTCTCGATCTCTGTAATGCTCGTGTAGGAGACCGGCAATGGTCTTAGAAATCATCGGCGCCGGTTTGCCTCAAACCCGCCGAGCGGAGCCGGCGAGGCGTTTCTCACCGAAACCGGGCATCGCGGGGAGGTTTGCGTTCGTGCTCTGAGTTGCCGTCGCGCGCGAATCGCGATGGCGAGTGCGCCGTCGCGCGACATTCGTCGCGCGGTCAGCCGGGTAGCTCGGTTTGGTACCCGATCAGCCAGTGAACCCCGAAGCGGTCGATCACCTGACCGTCGCTGGCTCCCCATGGTCTCTCCTCGAGGGGCTGGACCGTGGAACCGTCCTGCGAGAGCCGATCGAACCACCCGCGGAGGGTGAGCGAGTCGGCGGTGCCGAGCAGTGAGAGCATGATCCCGCGCGCCACGAACGGGTCTTCCTCGGTGCCGACGTCGGCGGCATACAGGGAGAGGTAGGGCGTGAGCACGTGGCCGTGGGCGATGGAATCGGCCGGGCCGTCGTCGCGGTTGAACTCACCAAAAGTGTGCAGCTCAGCGCTGCCGCCGAATGTCTCGGCATAGAACTCGAGGGCCGAACGCGCGGTGCCATCGAACAAGAGATATGGGGCCAAGCCAGTCATCTAGATCTCTCTCTTTTGATGATCGAGGTTCATGCTCGTTAGACCGGCGGTGATGTCAAATCTCATCGGTTGCGACAACGCCTGCCCGCGCTGGTGCTTTATCGCCGACACGGGTCGCCCTCAGCGGCTGCTGATGGACATTCGGGCTGGGGAGTCAGCGTTCAGTATGGGATCTCGAGGCCGCGAGCCGGCTTCAACATCCGCTGCTCGGGATGCACAGAAATGTCGCCGGAAATCAGGTCGCCCATCGTGACGAGCTGCATTCCGTCGGCGCCGACCTCGATCCGGTGGCCGACGCCCTCGTTCTCGCGGCATAGCCAGAACGAACCGGCGTGCAGCGGGTACCCGTCCTCGCCGAGGCGGGCGATCCCGCCGCCGGTTCGCACAAACCACGCTTCTTCGCGTGCTGAGTGGAAGTGCAGATCGGTGTTGTGAGTATCGGGCGGCATCTCATCAACGCGGGCAGCTCGCGCCGGGCTCCAAATAAGGGTGTGGTGGGCTCAGTAGGACTCCAGGATCGCCTTCGCCTGCGCCAACGCGCCAGCAAGGCTGTGCGCGTTAACGAGAACCGCGGCGCCGTCGCTGCGCGGCTCAATGCTCAGGAGCAGCTCGCCGTCCGTGAGCCGGGTGAAACCGAACAGCTCGTCGCCGAGCCAGAACTCAGCCACGCCGTGATCGGCTTCCTCTGGACTGACCACGCGGACGGTGATCTCATGCTGTGTGCGCATCGACCCACTCCATCATCTGTTTTGAGACGGGATAAGCGAACCCGCCAGCGACGGCACGGGCTTATCGCGTCACGGTACTGCTCGGGCGATCGGGAGGTCTGTCCCCTGCGGCCAGCGGCGCGAGGCCGACGGATAGACCGTAGCCGGCTATCCGCTCTCGGTGATCCGGATGATCGTCTTGCCGGGGGTCCGCGGGCCGGGGGCGAACGCAGCGGGTGCTTCGGCGAGCGGGCGCACTGCTCCGACGATCGGCTTGACTCGGCCGTCCCTGAGTCGCTGCACGAGGTCCGCTAGCCGGGACCGGTCCGATTCGACGACGAAGAAGATGGCGCGCCCGTTCTTCGGCTGTACTGTGGGCGCCCTGGCGATGGTGACAAGCGTGCCGCCGGCGCGCACGAGCGCGGTCGAGCGGTCGAGGATCTCGCCCCCGATCACGTCGAACACCACGTCAACCTCGCCGGCGTCCTCCAGCTTGTCGGCCTCCAGGTTCAAGAATGCATCCACTCCCAAGCCAATGGCTGTGTCGCGGTCGTCGGCTCGGCCGGTGCCGATCACCACGGCTCCCACATCGTGCGCGAGTTGGACGGCGATCGAACCAACACCGCCCGCGGCGCCGTGGATCAGGACGGTCTGGCCTGGCCTGAGGCGGCCGTGGTCGATCAGCCCCTGCCATGCGGTCAGCCCCGAGATCGGCAGAGCAGCGGCCACGGCGTACTCGACGTCAGCTGGAAGCGGAGCGAGGTTGCGGGCCTCCACCGCGGCGTATTCGGCCAGCGAGCCGTTGCGCGTCCAGTCGGTCAATCCGCACACCCGCTGGCCGACGGTGAGGCCGGTGGTTCCGTACCCCAACTCGACGACGACACCCGACAGCTCGTGGCCCGGGACGCTCGGCGTCCGGTCGCGCCCGGTGCGGTCGGCCCATGTTGTCGGCCATTCCAGCTCACCGGGAGTGAACCCCGCGGCGTGCACCCGCACGATGACGTCGTTCTGGGAGGCGTGGGGGTAGGGCATGTCCGTCAAGGACAGTCCACCGACGCCGGCATCGCGATCACGAACGGTGATGGCTTGCATGACAGATCCTTTCTGCACGGGAATCAGGGCCTCATCCGTTAGCTGGGCGTTGGAATCGGGAACGCTCGCGCCGTCTCGGCGGCTTATCGGCTCTTGTCAGCCTCCGGCCGAAGGCTGCGACTTTCCCCGTCTGCTTCGCTGTCGGTCGGCTCGGGTGGATCAGCGCGGGCCGGGTCTGGTGTGCGACGGTCGTCGATGAGCGATGTCAGGGAGGCAATGACGCCCGTGCCTCTACCGCCGACGAGTTCCCATGCCCGCGCGATCCCGATGATCAGCGATAAGACCAAGACATCACTGATTAGGCCCAGCGGGCCCGTGCGAGGATGAACGAGGAGAGCGATCCCGGCGCCGAGCTGCACAGCAAAGATCACCAGCAGCCAGACGGTCAACGGAAGGTGCCGCCCCCGCCAGTGTCCCGTCGAAGGGCTATCAATAAGAGATCGGGTCGCCGCGACGCTAAAGAAAACGCCGATCACGCCGACCACCACCGCCGGATACCCCACATGGGTTCCAGGCACGAGGCTGAACAGCGAGACGGCCAAGGCGTTGCCAAACGCTAGGAGCGCAGCGGAAGCCCGAACCTGTTGGACAACGTGTGGGAGTGAGTCTGGGGTGCGGCGCTCCGCAACCGTGATGACCACGAACAAGAGACCCGTAAGCGACGCGGCCGAAGTCGCGATTGCCGCGAACAGATCCCGGTAGCCCCCAGTCAGCACAACGCCCCACGGTAGTCGAAAGCTCGCCGGGCGACATCGCGCAAGCTCCCGAGGCGGCGCTCTCTCCGGGACGCCGCTGCTCTGCGCATCTGGCGATGAGCAGGTCGATCGGCGCCCTGTTTACGCAGCCCCCCTTCCCGACGGTAACGGCGGCGGGAACGCGTTGCAGACCGTTACCGGTCAGCTCGCGATGACCGCTACTCCGACCCGACCGCCGTCGACGTCGATGACCGTGCCGTTGACGAATTGCGATTCGTCGGAGGCGAGGTAGACCGCTGCGTGTGCGATCGCGTCCGGCGTGCCGAACGCCCCGTACGGGGTGCCTTTCATCATCGCGGCGGCGGGATCGTTGTCGATCGGGGTGCGAACCACACCGGGCGAAATCGCGTTGACGCGCACGCCGGGCGACCCAAACTCCGCGGCCCAGGCCCGGGTTAGGGTCTCCATGGCCCCTTTCGTGGATGCGTACAGCGCGCCGACTGGGATCCCCAAGCGCGCCACCCAGGAGCCGAGGTTGATGATCGATCCCGATCCGCGGGCGGTCATTTCGGGCGCGATCGCAGCGGTGAGGAAGAACGGCGCCTTGACGTTGACCGCGTAAACCTCGTCGAACATCGCTTCGTCAACGGTCAGCGTGGTCGAGCCCGGAAAGATCCCCGCGCTGTTGACGAGCACGTCGATCCGGCCGCCGAGAGCGTCTAGAGCTGCGTTAGACAGCTCCCGTGACGCCCGAGCCGAACCGTTCAGGTCCGCGCCCACGAACTGCGCGTGTCCGCCTGCGCGCTTGATCTCCTGGGCAACTTCGCCTCCGCGTGACGCACTGCGTCCGCTGACCACGACGTTCGCGCCCTCGGCGGCAAAGCCGATCGCAATCGCTCGCCCGATGTTGCTGGTGGCCCCAGTCACCAATGCCGTCTTGCCCTGCATTCGCGTGCCCATAGTCGCCGCTCCGATGTCGTGGATTGGATCGTTCGCGTAGCAATGGCAGCTCCGCGCCGTCTGTCGATGGTTCCATGCCGAGATTCCCCGGCGGCTCAGGCCTGATTGCCATGTCGTTCGAACAGGCCGAGCGCCGGCTGTTTGCCGCGTGTGGCGTGCAGGTCGCGAGCCGGCGTGTGCGTCTGGCTGATCCGCCGGTTGCTGTGCGCGTCCTGGAGGCGGGCGAGGGCCCGCCGCTCGTCCTGGTGCACGGTAGTGGCATGAGCGCCTCGACGTGGGCACCGTTGAGGCCGTATCTGGGAGGGCACCGTTTGATCGCCTTCGACCTGCCCGGGTTCGGCCTCAGTGATGCCTTCGACTACGGCGGACGACCGTTGCGAGCGCACGCGGTTGCCCAGCTCACCTCGCTGTTGGACGCGCTCGGCCTCGAGCGGGTGCCGATCGTCGGCACCTCGCTGGGCGGGATGTGGGCGCTCTGCCTGGCCCTCGACGCGCCTGATCGCGTCGCCGCCCTCGCGTCGCTCGGAGTCCCCGCTGTCGCGCTGCCCGGCATGCACGGCGACCCGTTTTCGCCGCGCTCTCCACACCCGGCCTGCGCCAATTCGCGGCGCGGATCCGCTCACCGAACGTCGCGATGACACGCCGGACGCTGGCCCGCGGCGTCATCAGCCCTCGCGCCGCCGCGGGAGCGCCTGACGGGTTCTTCGAGGTCGTCCACGAAGGAATGCGACAGCCCGGCTTTCGGACGGCGATGCTCACCCACATGCGGCTCGCTATGCGGTTCGGTCGACCGCGGGCCGAAAACTTCCTCTCAGACGCCCAACTGCGACAGCTCAAGGTGCCGGTGCTCATGATCTGGGGCGATGAGGACCCTACGGCGGCCCACAAATCGGCGAGCGCGCGTGTGGCCTCTTCCCTGACGGGCGCCCCGAGGTCATCCCAGGCCGGCACACCCCCTTCCTCGACGACCCCGAGGGCTGCGGCGCATTGATCGATGAGCTCCTTCGCCGCCCGACCGGTTCGCCGTTCCAGTAACTACCGTTCGGTAAACAAACGGCGCTACCAGTCGCCGGCCTCGTCCGCGACCCCGGCGAGGAGCTCGATAGCGGCAAGCGGCTCGGGGTTACGGGCGAAGACGTAGGTGGTGGTGAAGCCAAGGTCGTGCCCGGCGCGAAGCTTGTCGAGAAGCTCGCCCCGGGAGGTGGAGGCATCGATGCTGATCATCGTCGTCTTCTCGATCTCGTCGTAGTCGCGGCCCACCGTCTCACAGTGCGAACGCAGAACGTCGAGCTTGTGCCCGGCCTCGCCGCCACTGCCGTAGATGTTGCAGGCGTCGGCGTATTGAGCCACGAGGCGCAGCGTCTTGCGCTCTCCGCCGCCGCCGACAAGGAGGAACGGGTGAGGTCGGCTCAGGGGTGCCGGGGAGTTGAGCGTACGTCCCAGCCGATAGTGCCGCCCCTCGAACGGCCCGTCATCTTGCCCCCACATCTGCAGGCAGATCCGAAGCGTCTCCTCGAGGCGCTCGAAGCGCTCCCCCAGTGGGGGAAAGGCGAAGCCCAATCCCTCCGCCTCCTCCTTGAACCAGGCCGCGCCGATACCCAGCCCAGCGCGCCCGCCGGACAGCACATCGAGCGTGGAGACCACCTTCGCGAGGAAACCCGGCTCGCGGTAGACCACCCCGGTCACGAGCGTGTGCAACAGAACACGCTCCGTGACCGCGGCCAGATACCCGAGTGTCGTATAGGCCTCGAGCATGCTCTCCTCGGGCGCGCCCACCGGTCCGATCTGCCAGTAGTGATCCATGACGGTCAGGCGGGCAATCCCGCCGGCCTCGGCCTCGCGAGCGAGGCGGCCGAGCGTCGAACCCAACTCCGGTGAGCCTCCGGTCCAGGTGAAGTCGGCGATGTGAAATCCGAGGTCCATCGACACCGCCGATCCTACCCCGGCGGGTAGCCTGCTGGCCGTGACGGATCGTGCGTCGAGTGCTGGCGTCTAGCGTGGGACTGCGCGTTGATGTGTTGGAGCACGAGCTGGTCCGGCTTGAGCGGTTCTCGTCGCGCGAGCACGTCTCTGGCTTGGAGCGTGCGTCATCCGGCGAGAGGGCGGAGTCGCGCGGGTTTGCGTTGATCCCGACGGCCGAGACCGCGGCGGACTACGTTGGGCAGAGTCTGGCTGGCTGCACCCGAGCGTGCAGGGATCGGTGGTCAACGCCGTCGCCAAGCTCGTGCTGTTCACGCACGCGTTCGAATCGTGGTCTGCCTCCCGAGTCGACCTCAAGACCGACGAGCGGAACGAGCACGCTCGGGCGGTGCTCGATTGGGTCGATGCCAGTCAGCCGTCGGGGTGAGGCGTGCCCCGGAGGCGATGACGCGCGGCTGGGATGCTCTCCATCGCTGGGCGGCGATGGGCGGGATGCGACTCGTACCAGCGCGCGTAGCGATTGGCGAGCGGTGCCGCCGTCGCCCCGTGCACGAACACCGACAGGCCGATCGTCAGATACGAGGCGAGCAGGATCGTCTGGGCGTGCGCCAGGTTCGCCTCCTGGACGGCAAGCACGGCGAACACGATCGAGGCAAGGCCGCGTGGGCCAAACCATCCGAGGAACCCAAGCGTCGGCCAGCGGGCGCCGGTGCCGATCATCGCGATCGCGACCGGCAGCAACCGGATCAAGGTCAGGCTGAGCACGGCGTAGAGCGCGATCTGCCAACTCAACTGCTGGAGCGCTGGGCCGAGCAGCGCCGCGCCGAAGATCAGGAAAGTGACCCCGCCGAGGATGTCTCCGAGCTCTTCGTTGAGGCGGGAGGCTTCCTCCGACTCCTGACTCACCAGTGCTCCGAAGATGCCGCCCGCGAGGAACGACGCGATGAAGCCCGATCCGCCCAGGGCGACTGCGATCCCGTAGGCGAGACCGGCGCCGGCGATCGGGATGACCTGTAGCCAAGCCCCCGTGATCAAGTCCCGGCGATAGGCGACCCTGACGACGGTGGCTGCGAGCAGGCCGGCGACCGCGCCGCCGACGATCCCGTAGCCGATCTCCTCGGCGACGACGGTGAGGGCATGGTGGCCGCTTGTCGCCTTGTCCTCAACGTCCGCCACCGCCAGGGCGATCAGCAGCAGCGGCACGCAGATCCCGTCGTTGAGGCCGCTCTCGACGTTCAATCCCTGGCGAATCCGGGACGGCAGCCGCGGCTCGCTCACCACTGCCTGGCCGAGTGCGGCATCAGTCGGCGCCAGCACGATCGCGAGCACAACGGCCTCGGCCAGGTTGAGTTGCGCGAAGATCGCGACCGCGAGCACCGACCCGATTAGGATCGTGAGTGGTAACCCGATCCCGAGCAGCCGCAGGGGGACGACGTACTCTCGTGTGAGCGCGCGCAACTTGATGCGTGAGGCATCGGCGAACAGCACCACGGCGAGCGTCGCCTCGGCCAGGGTCCGGACGGTCGCACTGCTCGGTGCAGCGGTCACGCCGTCGATCACCAGCGGCCCGACCAGAACGCCGATCGCCACGAATGCCATCGCCGGCGTCACGGGCGTGCCGGTCAGGCGCCGCGACACTCCGGCCACAGCAAGCACGGCGGCAGCGACGATCGCGAGCTCCCACTTCACCATGTCAGCTCACAAACTCGATCACTGCCTTGATGACAAGCAATGTGCCGATGACGGTTAGCGCCATCGCCGCGAACCGACGTCCGTTCCGGCTCATCCACGCCTTCGTCCGCTCGATCGTCGCCACGGTCCAGGCCGGCGCGATCGCGAAGCCAAGGAGCGGGATCTCGAGCAGTGCCATCATGACTAGGTTGAACGCTACGACCAGCCCCACGGTCTCCGGGGTCGAGTAGTTGAGTTTGTCGATTCGGCTCAGACCGGCGAGGTACGAGGCGCCCGGGAGGGTGAGCATCGCGCCCACGACGAACGTGATTCGGGGTGACCCTCGCCCCAGGGCTGTTTGCCAGCGAGGTGGGCCCTTGTCGCGTTTGCGGGCGGGCCGCCGCCGCGCCGCCGCCTCGCCCAAACCGCGGCGCAGAACAACCGCAATGATCAGCGCGATCACGCCGAGCGCCCCCGTCGCGGCCGGGCTGAGTGTGTTCTCGGTCGTACTGACAGCGCTCGAGTTCTCGAACTTGTCAATGATCACGAGCCCGAGCGTGATGCTCGTCATCAGAGCGCCGAGTAAGTAGCCAAGCATCAGCCGCTTCGCATTCGGGAGGAGCATCATCAACGTCGAAGCCGCGACGAGTGTTGGGTTGAGAGCCGCCCCCAGCGCGAGAAGAAGTATGTCGCTCATTGCGGCCCGCTAAGAACCTATACGGCTGAGGTGCCGCGAACAGCGGTACACGATCTCGGCAGGGGTCAGCCTAGGGCCATGCCGTCGACCGCGCTCGACGGCGTCGGATCCGGGAGGCGCATCATCCGGAACGAGTTGAAGAGGCCAAGGAGAGCGGCGAGGAGCGGGATCGCCAGCGCCACCTGCAGGGACACATGCCTGGCGTGCGTGTTGATGCGGATGATCTCGTCGCGGGTCGCCGCCGGCTCTCCCTTTAGCTGCTCCTCGAGCGCCGTGTTGCTCACGATCTCGGCGTCGTGCTCCAGCGCTTTGGAGACCTGCTGCTGCTCGGTCGGCGAGAGCACCGTGCTCGAGTCCGCGAGGTTGGTGAACGCGACCGACAGCGTCGCCAGCATGATCGCCCCGGCGAAGGCCAGCCCAAAGGACAGGCCGAATGAGCCGCCCGCCGAGTTGACGCCCGCAGCCTCGCTGACCCGCTCCTCGGATATCGGGGAAAGGGTGTAGTTGTTGAGCTGGGAGACGAGCAGGCCCAAGCCCGATCCGGCAATCAGGAGCGGCACCGCGAGATACCAGCCGGAATCGACCCTGGGGACGAGCGGGATCACGATCGCCACCCCGAGGGCGACGAGCCCGAAACCCGCCCTGATGATGCTGCTCGGACGCCGGTGGCCGGCCTTTTTTCCGGCCAGCAGCGCGACGGCGAACATGCTCAGCGACAGCGGCGCGAGCGACACGCCCGCCTGCAGCGCGTTGTACTCGAGCACGATCTGCAGGTACAGCGGCAGCGCGATCATCATCCCACCGAGGGCGATCTGCTGGAGCGTCTGGCCGGTGATCCCGAGCCGGTACAGCGGGGACCTGAACAGATCCGGGTCGACTAATACCGGCTTGTCCTCGCGCTTGCGCCGCACAAGCCAGTACGCCAGGCCCGCGAGCCCGGCCACGCCGACCGCAAGCAGCGCCGCCACGGATTCGCCGCCCTCTTGCCAAACGAGAATGCCAACGACGACGCCGCCCATTCCCAGCACCGAAAGGAGCGCGCCGACAAGGTCGATGTGCCGGGAGCCCGTGTACGGAACATCGTGAACCAGCTTGATCCCTGACAGCACGACGACGATCACGAGATCCTCGAGCAGGAACCCGACCCGCCATGACAGGTAAGTGGTCACGAATCCTCCGAGCAGCGGCCCGACGGCCGCGGCGATCGCGGCCGCCGCACCGACGAGCGCATAGGCCTTCTTCTGATCCTCACCCTGGAAATTGCCGTGGATCAGCGACTGCATCGCGGGCAGCAGCAGCGAGGCTCCCAGCCCGCCCACGATCGCCCAGAAGATGATGATCGCGGTCAGGCTCTGGGCCAGAGCCATCGCCAGCGCGCCGATCGCGTAGCCGAGCAGCCCGAGCACGTATGCCCGCTTGCGGCCGATCAGGTCGCCGACCTTGCTCCCGATCAGGATGAACGCAGCGGATACCAGCGCCTCGAGCGCGATCGCGGACTGCACGCCGCTCGCGGTCGTGTGCAGATCGCGGACCACCGCCGAAATCGAGACGTTCATCAGCGACGTGTCGACCACCAGTACGAACATCGCCATCGCGAGCAGAATCGCGAGCCGGCGCGTGGTGGCCGTTTGTTCGGTCGCGCTCTCAGTCGCTGCCTCGGTCACGCGGACTCGACCCGGGGCACTGAGTGGGAGGTGGTTCGGTGCCGGGTTGCGCGGGGTGGGGCAAAGCGCTCAGCCAGTCGCGCGACCAGGCCGTTCGACCCGCCGGTCCGGGCCCAGGCTCGTTGCCGATCCGCGCCCACCGCGGCTGCGAGCCGGGCGATCCGATTCTCCGCCAGCACCTCGGGACCGACGCAAACCTCCGATGTCCTCGTCTCGTCGTTGCCGTCGAGGACAGCTCGCGCCAGCGACATGACGAACCCGATCAGAGCGGCGCTGTCGGCGATCGTCGTCTGGGCGTCCATCATCCGCAGCTCCACGGTTCCGAGCGCCGGCTGTAAGCGCACGTCCCACCACAGAAAGGTCGGGTCCGGCAGCGCTCCGGAGGCGATCAGCGCGTCGACCGTCTCGACGTAGTCGGCGTAGTTCTCGAACGATCGAGCGGTGCCCGTGCGTGGAAAGCCTTGGAAGATCACCGTCCACACGGAGGCGAACCCGCTGTCCCGGCCCTGGGTGAAAGGCGAGTTCGCCGACAGCGCGCTCATGATCGGGACAGCCTCGCGCAGACCGTTCAGGAGTCGGATCGCGTCCTCTGGGTCGGGGACCCCGATGTGCAGGTGCAACGCGAACGTCGGCTCACGGCGTGCAAGCCCGCGCATCGACTCGCCGATCGCCCCGTACCGCGCCGCTGTCGATACCCGGAACTCGTCCGGATGAGCGAGAGGGTACGTGCCCGACGATGCCGCCAGCAGTCCCATCGCCGCAAGCTCGTGCGCCAACCGGGCGCGAAGCGACGCCAGCTCGGCCACGGCCGAGCCGACGTCTGAATGAACCCCCGTCGCGAGCTCGACCGCCCCTGCGTGGGTCTCTGGGGCAGTGCGGGCGGAGAGTTCCGTGGACAGCCCGCGCAGAACGGTTTCGCTGCGCTCCGCCAGAGCGACGGGCGAGGACCCCAGCAGCATGAGCTCTTCCTCCATGCCAACCGTGTAGCGATCGCCGCGTCCACGACTCCACGAACTCCATGCCGGCTGGGTCGGGGTCGGGCGTAGCAGTCCCGACTCGGTCAGCGCGGCCGTAGAACGGCGCCCGTGATCGAGCTCTACGGCCATGCTCGCCATCTTTCATCCCCCATACTCGAATGGATCGGCGCCTCACCCCGCGACCGCGAGCGGCGCTCGTCCTAGGACTCGGCGCCCGCCCCCGCCGGCGGCGTGAGCGCCGCCTGGAGCTCGCGCGTGTCCTCCTCGGACAATGAGGTCCTGATCACGGTCCCGCCGTACTCCTGCAGCGCCGCGATCGCCTTGTCCGGGGTCACCTGCTCGATCACCATGAACAACGCCGAGGTACCCGGCTGCAGATAGTCCCGCACCTGCTGCTGGAACGCCTTGTCAATCCCTTTCTCGCCGAAGTGCCCGAACAGTGCGCCCATGCCCGCACCGAGCGCGAGACCAGCGAACGGGATAAAGAACAGCAGACCAAACAGGAACCCCCAGAACCCGCCCCACCACGCCCCCGCGCCGGCGGACGCCCCGCCGTGCGACGTGTGCACGTGATACTTGCCCTCCGGGTCGCGGGAGATAGCTGCGACCTGGTCGGCTTGAATGACGAGGTCTGCCTCCAACTTCGCGACTGTCTCGCGTGCTTGCTCGGCGGTTCCCTGATCCGGATATCCGATCGCGACTAGCGTGGCCATGGCGCCTTTCTCCTTTTTGGGTAATTGGGTCGACCGCAGACTACGTACGCAGGGTGTGCGCGAATCGTTGACGCGCGGGATTCACCCCGGTGAATCTTAAATCGTCGCGGAGCGTTCAGCCTGTTGGCGCCGGGCGCTGTGTGGCGTTCGGGTGGGATCCGCGTGCGGCGTCACGAAAAGGTTGTCCCACCCGCCGCTTGCATGCTCTCCGACGAACAGTGATCAGGTACGCCGACGATCCGGTTAGACCGATAGGCCGCTGGCTGGTTCGCCTACCTTGATCGCGGTCTCGAGCGCGGCAGCCCTGTTCTGGCGACGCTGCTGGATCGTCTTGTCGACCCAGACCAGCGCCGGTGTGATGAGCGACAGGCCGAGGACCCATGCCCACTGTCCTCCGGTGAGAGACTCGGTGTCGAGCAGCCGCTGGAACATGTGCAGTTCGACTCCCGCCCAGGTGAGGACCCAGCCGAGGATGATCCATCCCATGTAGGGGAAGAGGGGCGAGGACCAGGGGGCCTCGCGCTCGCGCCGCATCACCACGCCGAGGTTGACGGCGGTGAAGGCGACGAACGCGAAGGCCATCGTCATCGACACGGAGGCGTGGGTGGTGCTCGGTTTGTCCGGTCCGAAGTTGAGCAGCAGCAGCGCGGTGACGGCGACGATCAGGCCGCTGAGGACCCACCGGATGATCTGGGGCCGGTTGACGATTTTCGTGCCGGGCTTGCGCGGCGGCCGCTGCATCACGCTCGGGTCGGGTACGTCGACGATGAAGCCGATCACGACGGTGACCACGACGAAAAACTTGCAGAACAGCAGCTGCATTGGGAACAAGGCGACGCCGCTGTTGATGTTGAAGATCGTGGCCAGCAGCATCAGCTGGAGCACGGAGGAGAGGATCGTCAACTGGAGCTTGACGTAGGAGGTGATCCTGCGGTAGATGTCGCGGCCGAGGTCGACCGCCTTCACGAGCGTGGCGAAGTTGTCGTCGGTCAGGACGATCTTGGCCGCCTGCTTTGAGACCTCCGAGCCGCTTCCCATCGCGACCCCGATGTCGGCCTGTTTGAGCGCGGCCGCGTCGTTGACCGCGTCGCCGGTCATCGCGACGACGTCTCCGGACTGCTGCATCAGTCTGGCCAGTCGCAGCTTGTCCTCGGGCGCGACGCGGCCGAACACGTGCAGGTTGGGGAGTTGGCGCACCAGATCCTCGTCGGGGAGATGCTGGAGCTCTGACCCGGTCATGACCCCGGGCCCAAGGCCGAGCTCGTCGGCGATCGCCCGGGCGGTGACCGTGTGGTCGCCGGTGATCATGCGCACGTCGATCCCGGCGCGCAGCGCGGTGTGGACGGCGCTCGGCCGCCTCGGTGCGGAGGGGGTCGATGATCCCGACCAGCGCGACGAAGATGAGATCGTGCACGGCCGCCATCGGATCCTCGATCGCGGCTGACATGTTTTGGTCGTCGAGGTCGCGCGCAGCGAACGCGAGGACGCGTAGCCCCTTCTCGGATAGCTGCTGGTTGGCGTCGAGTATCTCCTTGCGGACCTCGTCGATCGGGATCTCCTGGCTGTGCCAGAGGGCGTGGCTGCACAGCCCCAGCACCACATCGGGCGCGCCCTTGACGGTCATGAAGTGCCGTTCCTTGAGCATCCCGCCGGCGAGCCAGTCGGGGCGGTCGTGGAAGGTGGCCATGAACTTGTACTCGGAGTCGAACGGCACCTCGGCGCGACGCGCGAGGGAGTTCCTCGTGTGCTCGGCGTCGGTGCTCATCTTGGCCGCGAGCACGACCAGCGCCGCCTCGGTCGGGTCGCCGATGATCGACTCGTCGTCGGCCACCGTGGCGTCGCTACACAGCGTGAGCCCCAACGCGAGGCGCCGGAAATCCGGCACCTCTGACCCGGCGACCCCCAGAATCGCGCCGGACTTGCGGTAGCCGCCGCCCTCCACGTCGAACCAATCCCCACCGGCCAGCATCGTGGTGGCCGTCATCTGATTGAGCGTCAGCGTCCCCGTCTTGTCGCTGTTGATGACCGTCGTCCCGCCAAGCGTTTCGACATCGGCGAGCGACTTGACCACCGCCTTGGACGCGGCCAGGCGCTGCGCGCCCGATGACAGCATCGCCTGCACGAACGTCGGCAGACCGACGGGGATCGAGGCGATCGCGGTCGAGATGCATAACAGCGCGACGGTGTCGAACGCCTGGCCCCGGAGAATCCCCACGATCGCGATCAACACGACCACGACCCACGCCACCGACCCGAAGATCTTGGTCATCCCGTCGAGCTCTTTTTGCAGGGGCGAGCGCTGCCGCTGGGTCGAGGTGACCATATTCGCGATCCGACCCATCTCGGTGCTCGACCCGGTCGCAGTGACGGCGACCGTCGCGGTGCCGCGGGTCACCTGCGTGTTCTGGAACACGAGGTTCGTGCGGTCACCTAGCGCAGTGCCGGCATCGAGCACGCTGGTCCCGTCCTTGGCCACCGGTGCGCTCTCACCGGTCAGGGCAGACTCCTGGAGCTCCAACGTCGCGGACGTCACGATGCGCCCGTCCGCGGGCACGACGTCACCAGCCTCGAGCAACACGACGTCGCCCGGCACGAGCTGCGTCGATTCGACCTCCTCCACCGCGCCACCGCGCCGAACACGGGCGTGCGGAACCTGCAGGTGCGCGAGCGCCTCGACGCTGGCCCGCGCCTTCAGCTCCTGGCTGGACGCCATCACCACGTTGAACGTCACCAGCCCCAGCACGAAGATGCCGGTCGGGATCTGCCCGACCACGAAGCTCAGGACCGCGACGATCATCAGCATGATGTTCATCGGGTTCGTGAGCTGCCCTCGCGCCACCACCCACCGGCTCGGCGGCGGCTCCTTCGGCAGCTCGTTGGGGCCGTATTTGCTTAGACGCTCCTCGACCTCCGTCCCGTCGAGCCCCCGGTTGGGGTCGACCCCCAGCTGCGCAGCCGCATCCCCGGCTGGGACGCTGTACCAGGTTGGCTCGGGGGTGGTTCCGATCGTGGTGGTCATCGCGGCCGGAAGCGAGCCTATGCCGGGCTAAAGGCGACGAGAAAGTCGCAAACCCCATTCACCTGGGTGAATGCGAACCACCGCGACTGAGCCGGTGTGTGAAGCGGTGTGATCGACCCGCGGTACCTCGATTCCCGTCACTCCGGCGGCAACTCCCGCATCGCCAATGCGATGTCGATCCCCTGACGACGGCGGAGGTATCGAGACCCCAGATAGAGCAGCGGCCCTGCGGACAACATCACCGCGAGCGAGGCAACGGACACCGCCGTGTAGCCGCCGGAGTATTGGCCCTTGGTCAGCGCCAGGTAGACGCCGGCTCCGCAGAACGCTGCGCCAATGGCCCCAACAATCACGATCGGAGGCAGGCCGAACCAGGCGCCGCGAATCAGTTTCGGCGCGGCGGCATAGAGGCCGCGCCGGCGGAACGGCAACGCGATGACCGCAAGGCACGCGACGGTCGATAAGGCGAGCGCGATGAGGTTGGCATTGCGGAACGCCTGAGCGAATCCCTGGGCGTAGACGATCAGGGTTAGGAAGGCCTCGCTGATCACGGTGTTGATAACCCGCGCAACGGCGGGCGTCTGCCTGCGGCTGGTCACCGACGCCACCGATGGCGGGTCGAGCGGCGGACGAAAAGGCCGGCGCTGCCGGCTTCGTGTGTGCCTGGCGTCGGCTCTGACGCGACGAGGCTCAGGGTTCCTACCTCAGCGAATTATCCTCGACCGCGGCCACGCTCACGAGCGTGATCCCAAGCTCGAGACAGCGCTGCAAGAGGCCGCTGAGCTCCGCTTGGTCGCGGACAGGACCCACGAGAACCGTGTTGCCGTTCTTGTAGACGATCCGCATGCGAGGAAACGAACGTCCCATCAAATCGCCGAGGTGTCCTTGGACCTCGAGTCGATACGTTCCACCTTCTCCCATCGAGGACCTACCGTTGCACATCCGACCGAGGATGCACTAGTCCCGGCCCGGATCACCTGGGTGATTCGGTTCCACTCAGGAGCCCGACTGTCTCGGCCCTGGCGACCGCGTCTTCCCGCGAGCCGACACGTAGCTTGCGATAGATCGCTCGGATATGCGACCTGACTGTGTTGGGCGAGAGAAACAGCTCAGCTCCGATCTGTCGAGCCGAAAGGTCGGTCGCGAGCAGACGCAGCACGGCGAGCTCGGCCTCACTGGGGACCGCGAGAATCTCGCCGTCGTCAGCTTGACGTCGGGCCTGCTCGAGCTCGCTTGTGACCTCGTCGGCGAATAGCGACACGGTCCCGGTGTCGCCCAGCGCTGCCAGCTCCTCCCGGGCGCGGCCGAGCGTGTCGTCCGCTTCGTCGAGCCGCCCGCGGCGGCGGCGGATGTCCGCGAGCCGGATCAGCAGCCGGGCGTGTGCCACGGTCGCGACATCGTCGGCCAGAAACCGCTCCGCAGAGGAGAACTCGCGCTCAGCCCCGGCGAAGTCACCGTCGCTGGCCAGCACGCTCCCGAGCGCCTCGGCCACGCTCGCGCCAAGCCAGCTCCTGCTGCTGGTGATCTTGCCGACGATCGCGTGCGCCGCCTCCGCGTGGTCGCGAGCGGTCGAGAGACGGCCGCGATCCGCGGCCACCAGCGCGAGGATTGAGTGCGCCGCCGCCAGACCGGGGGGTCTCCGAGCTGAGTCAGGGTGCTCGATCGCACGCGATGCGGCGCTCCAGGCCCCGTCGAGCTCCCCCGCGAAATACAACGCGCGCGCTAGCGCCGCGAGCGCTGCCACCAATGTCTCGTCTACGCCTCTCTGAGCGAGCTCGACTGCCCGGTAGCCCTCGACCACGGCGGTGTTGACCCCGTCGTCGAGTCCGGCGGCCCGAACCATCGCCGTGACGCATTCCTCGTAGGCGCCGAATCGCTCGGGATGGGCCGCGCGGGCCCGGTCCGCGAGGCGGAGGAACCGGCGCCGCTCGAGTGTCATCCGGCCGACGAGCATGGCGGCAGTCGCCGCCCCGACCGCGGCGTCAGGATGCTCGATCATGAGCTCGTCGGGAAGCGCCCGAGCCCACCGAAGGAGCGTCCCCGAGCGGCCGTTTCGGATCAGCGCCAGGTGGTACTCGCTCAGCAGCTCCGCCACAACCTCGAGATCACCCGCTGCGGCGGCGTGCTCGACCGCTTCCATAACCAGGCCTCGCGAACGGAGCCATTCAGCCGCGCGGCGGTGGATCCTCTGTGGGACGGTGGGCTCCACGGCAGCGAGCTGAGCGGTCGCGAACTCGGCGAACAGCCCGTGCACCCGGAACCACTCCCGCCGCTCGAGGCTCAGCACGAACATGTTCGTTTCCTCCAGCTCGCCGAGCACGGCTGTCGAGTCAGAGCGGTCGAGCACGGCGTCGCACAGCTCGGCGGTGAAGCTCCGAAGCACAGCTGCCCGTAGCAGGAACGCGCGGTGGTCGGTGTCCAGCGACGCGAGCACCTCGTGGCTCAGGTACTCGGCTACGTGGCGATGCCCGCCGCCGAACTCGAGCACGGCGCGCTCGGTGTCCTCGACCGACCGCAGCCACAAAGCGGCGAGGTACAGTGCCGCTGGCCATCCCTCGGTCCGGTTACGCAGAACCGTGATCTGCTCGTCGTCGAGCTGGAGGCCGGCCCGATCGACCAACAGCTCGCGAGCTTCCGCGCACGTGAACGCGAGCTCGCCGATCCGTACCTCGGTCAGATCTCCCCGTCCCCGGAGCCGCGCCAGCTCGAGTGCCGGATCGGCTCGCGTGATCGCGATCAGCCGCGCGTTCGCCGGAAGCCGCTCGATTGCGTAATCGAGCGACACGAGGCAGTCCCTGTCGGTCACCGTCTGCAGGTCATCGAGCACGACGGTGAATGGGCTGCCGAAGTCCGCGATGCCGTTCATTACCTCATCGACCGCCGCGTCAACCCCCAAGCCCGACGTGCGCAGCCGATTGAGCGCCCGGCGGCCCAGGCCATTCCGGACCCGATCGACTGCAGTGGCGACGTACGCCCACAGCCGGGCGGGCTCGTTGTCACCCGCGTCCAGCGTCACCCAGGCGAGCGCGGATCCGCTGTGCTCCGCCCAGGCGCGGACCGCCGTGGTCTTCCCATACCCGGCTGGCGCCGCGACCAGCGTGAGCATTGCCTCGCCACCGGCCTCGAGCTCATTCTCGAGCCGTGGCCGAGAGCACCATGCCGCGGCGCAACCGCGGCGCCGCCAGCTTCGCTTCGGCAAGTGGCGGAAGCTCATCGGATAAGCGCAAGCCGGTAGGCACCCAGTTCCGTCCGTCGCTCGACTCCCGAGCCGTGCTTCTGTCCGCATGCTTCCGGCCGTGAAGGTATCCGTCTTCACCCAGAACGTGTCAAGTCGACGCCGAACACACATGCGGGCACTCCCCCTATACACCTGCCGGCGTCCAATTGGCGCCGGTCTTGCGACGGAAAGCGTCCACCGCGGAATCGAGGGTCGGGAAGAAATGCTCGGGATCGAGCGGGCCGATCAGCTCGTAGCGCTCGAGCTTCGCCCGGACCGGATCCTTCAGCTCGGCGAACACCAGCGAAGTGTGTTTGGCGTTGAGCTCCTCGTCCAGTTCGGCGAGCATATCGGCGGCGGTGGTGTCGACGTCGGTGATCGGCTCGGCCGCGATCAGGATCCAGTCCGGACGCGGATCGGCGTCGGCGATGCTCCGGATCTGATCGCGGAAGGTTCGCGCGTTAGCGAAGAACAGGGGTGCGTCGAACCGGAAGATGACCAGGCCAGGCAGCCCCTCAGCCTCGGGGTGGAGCCGGCGGTCATGCTGTCCGGACAGTCCTGGCAAGCGTCCGAGCGTCGTCTGGTATGGCCACCAGGCTCGGCGAAACACGTTGAGGATCGACAACGCGACCGCCACCGCGATCCCCTCGAGCACCCCGAGCAGCGCTACACCGAGGAAAGCGGCGATCGACAGGAGGCATTCAACCCGGCGCTGGCGCCACAACCGCACGGTCCCCCGGACATCGGCCAACGACAGCGACGCCGCGATCACGACCGCGGCGAGCGTCGGGTTCGGGAGGTTCTTGAGCAAACCGGGGACCAGCACGAGCATCAGGACGATCAGCGCCGCTCCGACGAGCCCGGTGATCTGCGTCTTGGCGCCGGCCTGCTCGGCGACTGCGGTGCGCGAGCCGCTCGTGCTGACCGGGAACCCCTGGAATAACCCGGAGGCGACATTCGCGGCGCCGATCCCGATCATCTCGCCATTCCCATCAATCTCCTGGCCGGTTCGGGCGGCGAACGCCGAGGCGGTCGAGATCGTGTCGGCGAGCGCGACCAGCACAATGCCGAAGGCGCCCGCGACGAGCAGCGGGAGATCGGACACGGGGCTCGGGAAGGCGAGCGGCGGGAACCCCCTTGGGAGCGTGCCGACGAGCGTGACGTCGTGGCTGGCCAGATCGAACACGGACGCCGCGGCGATCGCCACGACGACCGCGACCAGCACCCCCGGAACTCGCGGTAGCCATCGCCCAAGCGCGAGGATCAAAGCAAGGCTGACGACTCCGACCGCGACGGCCGCGCCAACCGCTTCGCCCGCGCCGAGCCCGTGCACGAACGCGTGTGCCTCGTTGAGCAGGCCGTTGGCATCGGTCGAGAAGCCGAACAGCTTCGGCAGCTGCCCGATCAGAATTGTCAGCGCCAGGCCGTTCATGTAGCCGATCTGCGTCGGCTTCGACAGCAGGTCGGCAATGAACCCGAGCTTCGCAACGCCAGCCAGGATCATGGTGGCACCGACGATCAGGGCCATCATCGACGCGAGCGCGATCGCACGCTCGGGGCTGCCGTCCGAACCGACGATCGGCAGGATCGTCGCCGCAATCATCGGCCCGAGCGACGAGTCCGGACCAAGCACCAGGATCCGCGACGGGCCAAACAGGGCATATCCGATCAGGCACAGGATCGACGTGTACAAACCCGTGATCGCCGGCAGCCCCGCGAGCTCGGCGTACGCCATCCCCTGAGGCACCAGCAGCGTAGTCAGCACGACCCCGGCGACCACGTCGCTGCGGAGCCACGACATCTTGTAGCTCGCCAGCGAACGGATCCCCGGGAGCGAGCGCGATGGCATCGATCGGCTACCGGTCGCTCAGGGAGCCTCGTGGTCGTTCCGGCCGTCGCTCGCGGCGACGCCCGCCGCCCTCTGCTCGTGCTCGAACGGATCCGCGTGCGCGCCTTCGGGAGCCTGGGCCTCGAGCGATCGCTTGATCTCGAGCAACGTCTGTCGCTGCTGCTTGGTGACCTTCGGGAACCGAGGATCGATCTCCATCAAAGCATGGACCAGAACCGCGCCGGCGCCGATCCGCGCGAACCACTTCCGGTCGGCAGGGATGACGTACCACGGCGCCCATTCGGTGCTGGTGTGCGAGAGCATCTCGGAGAACGCCTCTTGGTAGTCGTCCCAGCACTCACGCTCTTTGACGTCCGCGGTCGAGAACTTCCAGTTGTGATCGGGCAGGTCCAGTCGTCGCAGGAACCGGATCCGCTGCTCCTCCTTGGAGAGGTTGAGAAACAGCTTCACTATCCGGATCCCATTGTCGCTCAGGTAGCGCTCCCAATCGTTTATCTGCCGGTAGCGGCGCCGCCAAACATCCTTTCCCCCCTTCGCCGCCGCCGGCAGCTTCTCGCGATCGAGGATCTCCGGGTGCACCCGCACGACGAGCACCTCCTCATAGTGCGAGCGGTTGAAGATCCCAATCTCACCGCGCCCGGGTAGGCGCCGCGCATAGCGCCACAGGAAGTCGTGATCGAGCTCCTCGGTCGACGGCTGCTTGAAGCTGTGTACGGCCACGCCCTGTGGGTTCACCCCGCTCATGACGTGGCGGATCGTTCCGTCCTTGCCCGCCGCATCGAGCGCCTGGAGCACGACGAGCACGCCCCATGTGTCCTGCGCGGCGAGGCGGGCCTGGTATTCGCAAAGCAGCCGCACGCCTCCCTGGAGGAGCGCGACGCCCTCCTTCTTCTTCTTGACCCCGGCTTTGAACGAGGGATCGAAGTCCTTGGCGAGCGTGATCCTCGACCCGGGACTCACCCGGAACCGCTCGATGAACTCCGCTGCCCGCTTCTGCCTCTGCCTCATGTCGTCAGCCATCGTCTGCTCCGTTCCAGCCGCGTCTGAACAGCGGCATCGCTATCCCTGCCCTTCCCCGTCGACTGCCAGCCCCATGGCGAGCATGATCTCTGGCGCAGCCGCGATCACCCTCGGCCCTCCGACCTGTGGCGCGATCGCCTTGAGCACGCCGAGGAAGTCCTCCGCCGTGACGCCCTCCTCCACGGCGTTAGCGATTTGCCACGCGTAGGACGCCGGGGGCGCGTCGAGCGCGATTAGCGTCGCCAGCTTGACTAGCGCGAACGTGCGAGCGTCCAGCCCGCTGCCAGCGCGATTCAACTCGCGCAGGCCGACCGCCTGCTCGAGGACCTCGATGTCGCCGGCGGAGAGTCCCGCCAGCGTCCGCTGAGTCTCTGCTCCTACAACCGCCATTTGATGGTCCTTTCCATCGTCATTGCGTCGCTTCACGCCCATGGGCGTCCGGCCGGAGGCTACGTCGAGCGGCCACGCGCGCGCGGCAAACTTGCGCCAATCACCAGGGTGAATGCGAAGTCGGCTCAGCCAAGACTGACGCCGCGACCGGCGCGAGGACCTCGATGCCGCCTACCTACGCCTACGGACGCAACGATGGCGAAACCCTGCATCCACGATTACTTGTGTTTCTTAGGTCCGGACGAGATGATCAGCGTGATCGTGACCCCGGATGCGTATGTGCCGTGACCCGGGTTGGTGCTAACCACGGTCCCCTTGCGGACGGATTTCGAATGCGCTTTGGCGGTCTTCACCTTGCAACCGAGGTCGTCGAGCACGGTTCTGGCGAGGCCGGACGGCACAGCTCTGAGCGCGGGCACGACGCATTTTGCCGGCGGCGCTCCGGACGCGACCGACAGCGTCGCGGCTGCGGTGTTGTTGGTCGGATTCGGATCACTCGCGCCGGCGTTGAGTGCGATTGAGACGCTGTTGGTGTAACTGCCCGCCGCGCTTGGCGTGGCGATGACCTCGACGGGCACGCTTTGCCCCGCGGGCAGCCCGGTGATGGTGCACGTCACCGTTTGGCCGCTGGTGGAGCAGGTTCCGTCCCCGGCGGCGGCGGAATCGATCGTCAGTCCGTCGGGGACTTGGTCGTTGAACGTGATCGGTGCGCTCGCCGGTCGGTCGCGTCCGCTTCACAAGTCGCGAGCAGATCACCATTGACTGAAACCCGGATCAGCACCTGGCGGATCGCCTCGCCGGCCGCCTGATGGTTGTGTGTCCGCTGGAGGAGGGCATGTCGGTAGGCTTGCTCTTGAAGTCGGGTTGAAGTCAAGCGGAGTGTCAGGAGAATGAGCGAGGCCATCGTGCAGCTGGCGATTGGGGAGGTCGCGGCGCGTGCCGGGATGAGCGCATCGCGTATCCGCTACTACGAGGCACGCGGGCTACTGCCCGAGCCAGAGCGATCCGCCGGAAAGCGCCGTTACGACAAGACGGTGTTCCGGCGGCTGGCGATCATCGACGCGGCGCAGCGGGTCGGGTTCACCCTCGAGGAGATCAGGGATCTGCTCGGGGCGCGCGACCAGCCCGCGCATGAGCGGCTTCGACAGCTCGCCCTGTTGAAGCTGCCCGAGCTCGACGATTTGATCGCCCGCGCGACCTCGGTGCGGCGGGTGCTGAAGATCTGCAGCCGGTGCAGCTGCGAATCGATCGACGTCTGTCGCATGTTCGACGAACAGGTCGTGCCCCTCCGCGATTACGCTGGCTCGAACGGCACCAGGCGAGCGAACGGACGGCGGGCCGCCGCGACTTGACTTCAACCTCGGTTGAAGTGCAACAGTTGGCGAGTTGGGTCCCAGCCCGCCTGGTCAGGAGACATCTGGAATGACGTATGTGATCGCCGAGCCGTGTATTGGAACGAAGGATCTCTCGTGCGTGGAGGTCTGTCCGGTTGACTGCATCCATCCGACCCAGGATGAGCCCGGGTTTGACGACGAGGCGCAGCTGTACATCGACCCGGAGGAGTGCATCGACTGCGACGCGTGCGTAGAGGCCTGCCCGGTGGACGCGTGCTTCGCCGAGGACCAGCTGCCCGACGAGTGGCAGAAATACGCCCAGATTAACGTCGACTACTACAAGCGCTGATAGTCGGTCATTGACCGCTGATCGGATCGTGAACGCCCGCAACCGGCGGCTTCGCCAGCTGGCGGGCGGTCTGATCGCGGCCAGCGCCGCCGTCGGGCTGGTTGCGATCGGCGTGCGTGCAGGCTGGGGTGGAACACCGGCGCGAGCGCTCGAGGGCGCGACTCTGTTCTTGGCTGCCGCAGCGTACGTCGCACACGTGCTGGCTCACCACGAAACGACCCGTGAGCTGCTGACGCGCTCGATCTTGGTGAGCGCGTTCGCGCTCTGGGGCGTCGTCCAAATCGCGCCAGGGCTGCCCGGCAGCGCGGTGCTCAACGACGTCGTCATCGTGCTGTTTGTGGTCGACCTCGCCATCCTTGTCAGCCCCTGGCTTTAGAACCCGCGGCATGACCAGCTTGCTCGACAACCGCTCCCCTTAGGGGGCGCGGAGAGGGGCGCGATGCGCGCCCCTCTCGTTGCGCGCTCGTGCTCAGTGGGCAGTTACGGCCAGTTCGCCGACGGTGGTCTGTGCGACCTCGAGCTCGTGACGGACGCGCTCGCTCGAAAGCTCGTGCTCGATTAGCGCGACGAGCGAGACGCCGGTGAGGCCGGCGCCCAGTCCGAACGTCCACCAGCGCAGGTTGCCAATCCCGTGGGCTGCCGTCAGAGCGATCAGGGCAGCAGCCACCGCGACCGTGATGGCGGTGAGCAGAATCTCGATCGTTCGTGGGACGGTCATGTTTGTGCCCTCGACGTCCACGAGTCCGTCCACCAGCAGACCCAGCCCGATCGTCGCGGCGACGGCGGCGGCGCCGAAGGCAAGCCAGCGGGGTGAGAGCTCTGCGGTCGTGTTTGGCCAGATGAAAATGGCGGCCACGATGAACGCACCCGCGAGGCCGATGCCAGTGTGACCGAGCCAATGAAGCCACGAGCGCATGGTGCCGCTGATCTCGATGCCGCGCCGGCGAATCGCGGCAAAGGTCTCACCGGACCCGCTCACTTCGAGCTGGTGCACGACCCGCTCGACTGTGGTTTCGTGCAACGCGAGTCCGCGTAGGGACAGCGCCAGCAGCGCGAGGCCGCCGCCGAAGGCGATCCACAGCGCGGTTGGCGTGGTGAACGCGAGTGTCGCGATCACGGTCGAGGCGGCGACGAGGGCGCTAGTCGCGCTCAGGCCGGAGAACGCCTGGTTGTCGCGCAGGAGCGCGACGAGAACCGCGGCCAGGGACAGGACGACTGCCGCGACGGCCACCCCGAACGCGATCCAAACGGCGCTCGTGGGAGCAAAGGCAAACCGCTCAATGGCCAGGAAAGCGCCGCCGATGGCGACGGCGAAGGTCATTGCCCAGTAGCGCATGTGAGTCATGGTTACCTCCTATTGAAAGTAATACCGGACAGTTGTCTCCACATGCTACACCTCCGGACAGTGCTGTCCATTAGGTCCGAGGCAACGGCCGGCTGCTCCTGCTGCTCGCGCGCTGCCGGGGAGGGCGCGCGTCAGGCGGTTCGGTAAGGAGTCAGTCCGTCGAGGAGAAGCGCGAGCGCGCGACTGGCGGCACCGGCGCGTCCGGCGGCACCATCCGATGCGTCGATCGCGCCCCGGACCATGAGAACGACCAGGAAGACGTCATCGATGGTCAGGTCGCAGCGAACCGTCCCCGCCGCTTTGGCGTCGCGGAGCGGCTCCTTCAGCAGCTCGCGCAGCCGCCTCCGGCGCGACTGGAGCGCCGACCCCACGCACGTATCCTCCCGCGCCAGTTCGCCGAGCGCGTGGAAACGCGCGATCGTCTCAACGACGTTCCGAAGCAGAACGAAGAATGCGTCGGGATCGCCGGCGTGGTCAGCCGCCAGCCGCTCGGTGTGCTCCATCTCCTCGAGCAGGAGTGCGGCGGCCAGATCTCGACGGTCTGGGAAGTTCCGGTAGAGCGTCGCCTGTCCGACCCCGGCGCGCCGCGCGACCTCGTACATCGGGACATCGGCGCAGTCGGCGAACAGGTCCCGCGCCGCGTCCAGGATGGCCTCCCGGTTGCGCCGAGCGTCCTTGCGCTGCCGTGCCTGAGCAGGAACCGCCACACCGACCAGTGTAGTGCGGAAGATTCTGTCCGCAAGTGCAAAGTCGCAATCGCAGAAGCGCCTGCAGAAGTCCATAACTGGACAAGACTCTCCGATTACGATATAAGTTGACCCAGCAACAATCGCAGTCCACGGACATTCGTATTCCGCCGATGGTCGATACCAAGAACTCAGCCGCTGGAACGCAGAGAGGCGCCGCGTGAGCTGATGTCTGCGCTCTCCTCGACCGCTCGCCCTCTCGCCACCGTCCCGGGGTCGGAGCGTCCCAATGGCCGGGAACCGACTCGTCGCCGCCTCAGACTGCCGCGAGTCGGGAGGCGCATCGCGACGATGGGACTACTCGTCGTTCTCGGCGTTGCACTGCTGGCCGCGGTGCCGGCACTACGAGGAGTCTTGCGCGAGATCCGCGAGATCAGCCCCGGCTGGGTCGCGCTCGCCGTGGCGCTAGAGCTTGCCTCGAGCCTCAGCTTCGTGGCGGTGTTCCGATTGTTCTTCGATGACTTGGACGCCCGCGACGCGCGGCCGCTGGCATGGACCACGCAGGCCAGCGGCGCGCTGCTTCCGGGCGGCGGAGCCGGCGGACTGGCGATCGGCGGCTGGTTAGTCCACCTCACGGGGGCGCCGGTACGCTGGATCGCGCGACGATCCGCTGCGCTGTTCTTTGTAGGGGGCGCCGTATCGAGCGCGGCGCTCGTCGGCTCGGGCCTGGCGCTGATCCTGGGGGCCCCGGGCCCACATGGTCTCCCCACCGTGATCCTGCCGACGGCACTCGCAGCGCTCGGGACACTCCTAATCGCTGCACTGCCGATGTTCCTGGATTCTTGGCCGCGCGCGCCGCGCTGGCTTGTATCGATTGCGGTCGCCGTACGCGAGGGCGAGCAGATGACGTTCCGTCGCCGCCCCAATTGGCGCCTGTTGGGAGCGCTCGGCTACCTCGCGTTTGACGTTGCCGTCCTCTGGGTGCTCCTCAGGGCGGTCGGGTCCGCTCCCAGCATCGCGGCGGTGACCCTGGCGTACTCGATCGGCTACGCCGCCAACTGGGTGCCGGTCCCCGGTGGAATCGGCGTGCTCGACGCCGGGCTTACCGGAGCGCTCGTGCTTTACGGCATCTCGCCCGTACATGCTGCCGCGGCCGTGATCGTGTACCACGCCATCGCATTCTGGGTGCCGGGAATCGGCGGGATGCTCGCGTACCTGCGCCTGCGCCCGCGCCTGTTGTCAGCTCGCGCCCACACACCTACAGATCTTCAACCCGCCCCAGAAACTCTCGCCTCCGAGGAGGCTCGCCATGATCGCACTCACAGTGACACTCAAACGGATCCACCACGGCTGGGCGGTCGCGCTCAGCGACGGTCGCGAGCTCGTCCGCTTTCACGGGTTCTGCGCTAAGCGCAGGGCGTTGCAGTACCTCGTCCACGGCGACCGGGTCCGGGAACTGAGCCATGTCCCATGCGCAGCGCCCATCGCGCGACCGCTCGGGCGGTTCTCCCAGGCAAGGCACCACCCCACGCCGATCGGCAAATCGCCATTACCTGGCCGTCGTCGCTGCCGAAGCCCGCCGCCTCGGGCGCCAACTGCGGCCGCCCGCGGCGATCTTGCCGCGCCCACCCCAGGACTAAGCGGCAACTATCTCCCTGGAGGCGATCCGCCAGCCGTCGGAGGTGCGTCGGACGACTTGGCGAACGAGGGCCGAGCCGAGCACCCTCGGCGGTGATTCGCGCGTGACCATCAGCATCACGCTGCTGACGCTTGGGTCCGGGTCTGACTCGTCGATGGTGACATTGAGGGTTAGATGCAGGGTGTGCGGCGGCTCGGCGGCCCACACGGCGGTGACGGCGTCTCGGAGCGCAGCTCTTCCCCGGGCGGAGCCCTTGTCGCCGGTCATCACGCCGTCCTCGGTGAACAGCTCCGCATAGCCGTTGGCGTCCCGGGCGGTCGCGCAGTTGTCAGCTCGGGTGACGAGCTGGATGATCTCGAGCGACTCGGCGGCGGTGAGGCTCACGGGGCCGGTCGCATCGAAGCTTCGATCCGGCCGGTGACCTCCTGGCCGAGGACCGACTTGGGAATCACGCCGTGGATCGTGCGAGGCGGGATCGAGGAATAGACCGATCCGGTCTGGTTGGCCCACTGTGTCACACGGAAGGACACCGCCATGCTGCACAGGGCATACGCATCACGCCGGTCCACGCCCCCATGGACATTGAGCCAGTCGATTGCGGTGCGGACGCAGCTCGGAAGCGCCTCATCGAGCGACTTGGCGAACGCCATCACGATCCAGTTCTCGGGAGTCTCGATCGTCGGTCCGGCAAGCGTCACCCCATGGTGGACGGTGTACTGGACGCGGAGCTCTTCCATGGCGGACTCGATCCCGGTCTGATCGACGGGTCGGCGCCCCCGCCTCCTCGAGGTCAGGTACGGCCGCAATATGAGACCGGGAGGCGCCCGACCCGCATCGCGCGCGCCATCACTCGTGGAGCCTCCCATCCCATGTGGTCCCGGAACGCGGGCAGCGTGCCATGACCCGACCAGCCCAACTTCGATCAGGTCTCGTTACCCGGTGACCGCCACCGCGCGCACGCCGAAGAAAGTGTCCGTGACATGAACGGTCGATGTGCGACCGGCCTGTATGGTCACCGTCTTACGCCGACCGGCCGTAGTCGCCTCCACCGTGCTGGTGTGGCCGTTGACAGTCTCGGTGATGGTGCAGCGAGACCCGGCCGGGATGTCGGAGAACCAGCGTAACTCAGAACCAGCGCCGGTATCGGCCGGTATGTGGACAGCGTAGGTGTGGGCGGCGTCGCCACAGGCCACGAGGATGGCGATGCGACCTTGCTGGCCGGCTGCCGGCCCGCCGATGGTCTTGATCAGTTTCAGGTTACCCGTGGCCACGTCGGGCGCGGGGCTGGGCCCGTTTTCGAAGACGTCCATCACGTTCACCGGTACCACCTCGCCCGCCGGGATGGTCACGGTCTGGCCATTGCCGGACACGATCGCTGTGACGGTGGTGGTGCCGCCGTCCGTGATTTCGGTGACCGTGCAGGACGAGCCCGCAGGAACGGGGCCGAAGCTCTGCGAATAACTGCCTGCCGCGGTTCCGCCAGCGATTGTGAAGTCTGGGAAGGCCGTGCCGTTGCAGACCACCTGGATGCTGATCGGTCCCTGCTCGCCCGCGGCCGGACCCGCGATCGTCTTTGTGACGAGCAGCGAACTCGGGCTCGGGGTGGGGATGGGGGTGTAGGTGTCGGTGACGTCGACCGTTTTTTGTCCGCCGGCGGGAATCGTGACCTCCTGCCCATCGCCGGTCACCACCACGTCCGTACCGACGACGCTGCCGTTGGACGTCTCCGTGACGGTGCACGTCGTTCCGGCGGCGATGTGACGGTACGTACGCGACGTCGTGCCCGCAGGCGTGCCGGCCGGGATGATGAAGTCGCGCCTTGACACGCCGTCGTCACAGTCCACGTGGATGACGACCTGCCCTTGCGATCCCGCACCGGGACCGGCGATCGTCTTCTGCACGACGAGCTCGCCGCTGGGCAGGAACTCCGCGGTGGCTTGGACCGTGGTCCTCAAGGTGGCGTTTTGCGCCAGGATGAGTCTTTGGGCGTCAGTGACCCCGGAGGTGTTCCCGTCGTATAGATACACGTTGCCGCTCGGGACGGTGGCTTGGGAGGTGGCCTGGAGGACGGCGTCGGCCGTACCCGTGGATCGAAGCCAGATCTTGGTGCCGGACCCTACTTCTGCTCCGGGCGCGATCGGCGTCGTGCCCGCACGGTTTGCGTACATATTTGCCCCGGTTGCGTTGACGGTGGCTCCCCCCGGGGCATCGGTCGTCACCGTGTACGGTCCGAGCGTCGTATGTGGGCCGCTCAGGCTCTTCGGATCGATGGTGAGGCTCGGCGGTGGCGGCTCAACCAGGGGTCCCTCGGCTCTGATCTTGTTGACGATCGCGACCGTAGCGGCGTACACCGGGTCCGCCGGGTCCTTGTTCAGCACGTACCGATCACTGAAGAACCAGATGGCTGCCTGCACGGCAGCCGCCGTTTCGTTGTCATTGCCCAAGTCGGGCAGGGTGGTGTTGGGGTAATACTCATTGAGGATCCGCGCCACGTAACCGACGTTCCTGACGTTGGAGGCGTCCCACGTGCCGAGGGCATAGCCGATGCCGCCCCACGTGTCGGTATTGATGTCGATGCAATAGAGATTCAGCGTCGCCCCGCCGCCGGGCGGCGTGCCGTGGATGACGCCGGCGAAGCCCTCGTCCTTGGGAGTGAAGCCATCGGTGGGGTTCGTTGGCGGATAGCCGTCGGCGACCGGGTCGAAGGGGTTGTTGGGGTTCGCGATGAATCCGTTCACACCCTGGCCCGGGTACCAGTCCGTAACCGTCATCTCGGTATTGCCCCGCACCTTGGCTCGCGTCGGCGGCCGCCCGGGTTGGACGACGGCGCCGGCAGGAGCGACCTGCAGCAGGAGCGAACCCAACGCCGCCACGAGCACGACAGGCACCCGCCAACTCCGGCGGGGCACTAGCAATGCCAGAATCCCTCGCGACCACCCACGATTAAGCGTCGACCAGCCGGCGCTGCCCAGAACACGTCGCAACACGGCCTCCCACCTCTCGAGTGCCTACCTCTCTAAGGACCACCATATATCCGGAGCACCGGGAGCGGTAAGGGCGTGAGCACCCCTCTTAGGGTGGCGCACACGCCCCTTCCGAGTAACGTCCCCCGGATGCGGGCCTGGCGGCGGATCTTGCTCTCGATGGGTCTCGTGCTCGTTTCCGCCTCCGTCCTCCCTGCCCGCGTCGCGGCGGCGACGGGGACTGCGTGCTCCGCTGTGGCGGGGACCGCTGCGATCAGCGGACCTACGCATGCGGTCGCCTGGCGCGTAGGAATTGAAGCTTCGACCGCAGTGTTCTCGCTGCCTGGGAAGAGCATGCACATCACGCGCTGGCTCACATCTGCGGACGCGTCATGGTTACTCGTCATCGGCCGCGACCGAGCCGTCGACGGCCGGTGCTGGGTACAAGTGCGTCTTCCGTGGCGTCCCAACGGGTCGGCCGGCTGGATCAACGCCGACAAGATCGCCCTGGAGCAGACCCCGTGGCGCATCGTGGTCTCCACCTCCCGGCGAACCTTGACCCTATTCCGCGCCGGGACGGTCGTTCGCACCGTGTCCGTAGTCGTTGGAAAGCCAAGCACACCCACGCCGGACGGCCTGTTCGCTGTCTGGTGGGCGATACCGTGGCATCCCGAAGATTTCCTGGGTAGCTGGGTCCTCGACCTAACCGCCCACAGCGATGCGCTGCAACAGTTCGACGGAGGCGACGGAACGGTCGCGATTCACGGCCGCGGCGGAGCGAGCCTCCAAGACCCGCTTGGCACTGCCAACAGTCACGGATGCATCCGGCTGTCCAACGACACGATCGACCGGCTCGTACAGATGATCGGCCCGAGCCGACTACCCGGCACACCCGTCCAGATCAGCTGAGTAGAGGCCTCGTCTGGGACAAGCGCGGCCAGCGCGACCGCCGCGCCGCCGCCATGGCTGTTCGCGTTGCCCGGGCCACAGGTGATGAATCTGTCCAGAGGACGCGTAAACGGTAGGTGCTGGTGGCGGAGCTGACGATGCTCGGGTTCGCCGCCCCAGCTTCCGCGGCAAGGAATCACGATGACCCGCCGTTTTCACCTCGCCGCTCTGATGGTCGGACTGACGCTGACAGCGCTTCTGATCATGTCAGCGCCTGCTGGTGCCGCTCAGCTCGACCTCGTCGGCGGCAGCACCTCTGGATCGCCGAGCCTCTACCCCTACCAGCAGTGGGCGGACGATAGCTACGCCCCGACCTACCCCGGCGCGGTGCAGCTCGTGTTCTCGCCCGTGTCGTTCACGTGCGGCACCGTCGCGGGGGCCGTCGGTTGCACGACCTGGTCGGGCTGGCCGACGCCGCAGGTGGAGATCGACACGGGCAGCGGCCCGTACTGGACGCACCAGTACCTCATGCACGAACTCGGGCACGTGTTCGACGGCACCGAGATGCAGGACCCCTTCCGCGCGGACTTCATGGCGATCTGGGGGCTGCCCGGCGGGGCGAGCGCCTGGTGGACGCCGTTCGCCAACGGCGATGGCAGCGCCGGAGAGTGGTTCGCGGAGTCGTACAGGCTGTGCGCGCTGTATGGACCGCAGATGCCCTACGACGCCTGGATGGTCGACTCGCCGGCGTACGGCTTCCCCGGCGCCCGCGACTCGGCCCAGCAGGACGCCTCCTGTCGGCTGATCCTGCAGGTCGGCGCGTCAGAGGGCCTGCCTATCGCGGCCAACCCAACCGAGTACGCGCCTCGCGTGCTCGTGGAAGCGAACCGCAAGGTGGTGGAATGCCGCGGCTCAGACCTGCTGCTGCTCGGCAACCAAGTGCTCTGCGAGACGGTAAGCGGCGGCTCTACGGTCGGCGCATGGAGCATAAAGCTCCAGAGCCGGCGCATGGGCAGGGCCGAGCTGCGCCGTGTTCGGCTGACAGTCGCCAACGGCCAGCCGGCGTTCGCGCTCGTGCGTCGATAACCGCCGAAGTTGAGACGAGCGTGGCGATGGCTTGGCGAGCGCCCCGTGAAATGCCCATGCCTCGTTCGTTCGCGCGATCAGACAACGGCGTCCCCCGGTTGGTTTTGAGGTCGTCGCTCTTCCGGTCATTACGGCGCAGGCTCGCCTTCGGTTCGCCTTGCCCGCTCCTTAGACTTACGTCGCGTGGGGTCGGTGCAGCGGGATGCAGTCAACGCGGGCCCGGCTACTCGTCGGCGCCCGCGCAGCCGTGGCGTGCCCGCACCTCCTCGAAAGTCGAGTCACGGCATCCTCGCGAGGCTGCGCCTGATTTGGGCGACGATGTATCCGGTTCCGCGGATGCTGATTGCGGCGGCATTCTTCCTGGCGGTCGGCTACGGAATAGTGGCTCTCGTGTTCCTCTCGCCGGCACGCGAGGGGTTGATCGCGTACCTCTTCGGGCTGCCGGTTCTCGCTGGCATCGGGATCGCGATTTTCGCCCGTGGCGAGCCCGGCGATCAGAAACCAGTGCATGAGCCCAGACTGTCGGAGGCGGAGTTCGAGGCGCTCGAGGATCGAGTTGACCAGCTTGCGTCGACCGATACAGGGGCCATGGCTCACGCCGCTCATCGCCGGAGCGGCGGGCGGTTTGACCCGGCGCGCAACGAGCAGGACTTCCAGGAGCTGGTGCGCCAAGCGATCGACGAGCTGCCGCCGGAGTTCGCGCGTGCGCTCGACCACGTTGGAGTGGTCGTCTCCGATCAAGGCGCGGTGCAACGCATCAACGGCCGGCGCCAGCCGCTCTATGGCCTCTACATCGGCCACGGTGGACGGAGCTCCTACATCATCGGCGCTCCGGCAGGCGGCGCCCTGCCGGATCGCATCGTGATCTTCCGCGACACGCTCGTTCACGACTACGGCAACGATCCGAGTCGCCTACGAGCAGCGGTGACACGAACCCTGCGCCATGAGCTCGCGCACCACCTCGGGTGGGACGAAGAAGGCGTGCGTAAGCTTGGCCTGTAAGTCCGCCGCCGTGCAGGCCAGATTTGGGTTGTGTGGTGCGCGGCTCGACTTAGCGGTGGTCAGAGGGCGAGGGTAACGGCCAGCTCAGTGGAGACCCGGGCGCGGTCGCCGGCGAGGGGAACCTCCTCGTCGGGGATGGCTCCGCGGACGCGAGTACCCAGACCGGGCTCGGAGAAGATGTCGAGCCGGCCGCCGAGTGCCTCGAGACGGTCACGCATGCCCCGGATGCCGATTCCGGCGCGTGCCGCCTTTGGTGATATGCCGACGCCATCGTCGGTGATCGTTACGTCGATCGTGCCGCGCCGCCGGGCTAGGGTGGCCGTCACGCTGGCACCCGGTCCAGCGTGCTTGGTGGCGTTCTGGATCGCTTCGCGGGCGCAGTAGTAGAGCGCCGCTTCGATCGGCGCCGAGGCCCTCCCGATCCCTTCGTCGATGACGCGGATCGGTACCGGAGATCGCTGGGCCAGAGTGCGCAAGGCGGCGGCTGGTCCGAGGTCCCGGAGGGTCGAGGGGTAGATGCCGCGCGCCAGCGTGCGCAGTTCGTCGAGGGCCGCCTCGGCGGCCTCCTGAATCGCGTCCAGCTCGCTGGCAAGATCGGCCCTGTCGACGAGCGTGCGTGCGAAGGCGAGCCTGATCTGGATCTCGACGAGTCGTTGCTGGGCTCCGTCGTGAAGGTCCTGTTCGAGCCGTCGTCGCTCGTGCTCGGCCGCTTGGATTACTCGTAACCGCGACGCGCGCAGTTCCTCAATGAGGCGCGAGTGTTCGAGCTGCGGCGCCGAGCTGGAGCCGGTGGCGGCAATAGAAGCCGCTGCCCGGCAGGCGGATGCTCGCCGGGGCGGGGCGCCGACAACAGGCCAAGCCCCCTGCAATGAGGGCAATCGTGCGCTCACGGGGTCAAGCTCGCTCTGAGTTTCAGCCATCATCTCGAGTCCACCTCCGCTTCAGTTCTAGACCAATATGGTCCGGAAAACTAGACCATATTGGATCATGAGTCAAGCCGCTGTGGTATAGTGGCCGCACCATGGTCGACCAGGGAGCGGTCAGGCACGAGGACGTCTCTCGGCCCGTCAGCGGATCGCGAGGGCGCCCATTCGCGGGCCAGAAGATCGCCGGCCGCGCGACGCATCACGACGTGATCGCCCAGCTCGCATCGGCGATCCAGCTCGGCCCACTCCGGCTCGGAGATCGCCTCCCGTCCGAGCGAACGCTGGCGGACCAGTTCGGGGTCAGCCGCGCGACGGTACGGAAGGCCTCCCAGGTTCTGGCCGATGCCGCCGTGCTCGAGATCCGCTCCGGCCGCGGTCCCAACAGCGGCATCTATGTGCGCTCGGACGTCGTTCCCGCCAGCCTGGCGGCACCGGCGGAGGAGCTTCCCCTCGAGCAGATCGCAGGAGTGCTCGAAGCCCGCCGCCTCTTCGAACCGCGCGTAGCGCAGCTTGCCGGCTTTCTCGCTACGCCCGACGACCTGGATGAGCTCGAGCGCATCATCGACGCTCAGCGGGAGGCCGCCGACGACACGATGCGGGTGCCCGGACTCGACGCCTCGTTTCACCTCGCGATCGCACGCGCAACCCACAATGTGACCCTCATCGGCCTGATGCAGACCCTCCAGCAGCGCCTCAAGCTCGCTCGCCATCCCCTCCCTGTGGCCGAAGAGGCCTGGCTCACGATCGACATCCACGAGCGAACCGCCCAGGCGATCGCCACGCGCGATCCGGACCTGATCGAGGTGACCATGCTCGAGCACCTGGCGGTCCTCGAGGAAGCTTGGAGACAGCAGACGGGCCGAGAGGTGATCAGGCGAGCGCCCCAGTTCCTCACAGCTGGGCGGTAATGAGTAAAACCGCCCGCCCGGGTGTCGCAACACTGAGCCTAGACTCCGGGCTGTGGATACTGCCGCGCGCAGCCTGGCTCACTGGAGCGAGCAGGGTCGGGCCGAAATGGACGCCTTCTACGCGCTCGCGCGCCGGGATTATGAGCGTCTGGCTCGAGGCTTCGTGGACCACTCGGCATGGCTTCGTCGCGTTGCCGGCGGGCGCCGACGTATTACATTGCTCGATGTCGCCTGCGGCTCCGGAAAGTTCCCGGAGGCGTTGCAAGACTACGGCGGTATCGGCGCCTTATCTGGTGAGCTACAGATCGAGTACGACCTGCTCGACCCGTCTCCGTTCTCGCTGTTGGAGGCCGCGCAAGCGCTTCGCCCGCCGTTCGTCGCGGCCGCTCGCCACGAAACCCTCGTCGAGGACCTCGACGACGCCGTCGGACCGTTCGACGTTGTCTGGGCCACCCACGCGCTTTACTCCCTCACGCCTGCCGCGGTCCGGGCGGCGGCCGCACGCATGCTCGCCGCCCTCGCGCCCGGTGGCGCGCTGCTCATCGCCCAGGGCAGCCGCGAGGGCCACTACCTTCGCTTCTACCGCCACTTCCTTGACGAGTTCCGCGACGGCCAGGGCACGTTGTACGCCTCCTCAGAGGATCTTGCCGAGGCGCTGCGTGCCTGCGGCGCCGACCCTCGCGCGGTCCGCCTGTCCTACGACCACACGACCCCACTGGAGCACGCCGTCACCGTCGAGGGCTACCTTCAGCGATGCGCCTTTGACGATTCTGTTTCGCTTCAGGAGATGATGGCGGCTCCGCAGCTCGGCGCCTACCTGGGCGATTGTCGCGACGACGCGGCGGGCCTGTGGCGGTTTCATCAAGAGGTCGACGTGCTCCTCCTTGGCCCGGTCTTCAACGGCTTGATCGAGTAGCGTCACTCCCGAGCAGTGGTGTGCTCAGCTCGTCGCGTGGTCGACGAGCGCGGCGAGGATGGCGCGGAGCGCCGCTGCATATTGCTGTTGTGGCCAGTTGCATTCTTCGGTTAGCCGCAGGTAGGGAGATTCGTTGGCGGCAAACGCGAACAGCGTTTCCGCGAGCCGCTCGGGGTCGATGCGCGGATCGATTGCCGCGAGCGCCGTCGCGAGCTCGCGCATGTCCGAGCGAATGTTTCGATGGCCGCGGTCGCGCAGTTCCGCGAGCTGTGGATCGATCGCGGCGCTCGCTTCGCCGAGGGCCAGGAAGCGTGCGGCCCGTGCCATCAGCGCGGCGTTGCGAGTCGCTGCTTGATCCAGCAGCCGATCGACCGAGCGACTGGCGCGCATTTCACCCGATTCCTCTCTTTGGGAAAGCGGGGTGCTGTCCTCGTCTCCCCGGACGCCGACGCGGATGATCTCGTTGAGCAGGTCGGCCTTGGTGGGGAAGGCGAGGTAGACGGTCTTCTCGGCGACGCCGGCCTCGGCTGCGATCTTGGTCATCGTGGTTGGCAGGTATCCGTCTCAAGCAACCTTCAACTCCATGCCGGCGAACGACGACGATCCGAAGGTCAAGCTGCTGCGCGAGACGCTTAGCGGCACGCCCGGGTTTGTCGCCGGCTTCCATCTGCGTGATCCCCAGACCGGCAAGGCCTTCTCGCTCACTGTCTACGAGGACGCCAACGCCGCCAAAGCGGCCGGCCAGCGGATGCAAGCCCGACCGGCCGACAGGCGCGTAGGCGTAGAGCCAGACAGCGTCGAGTGGCTCGACGTTCACCCGTTCTGAGCGGGCGGGGCCTTGTCGCTTGGACTAGGCGTCCCGCTCTCGGGATGGCACGAGCGCCTTGCACTCCAGGATCAGGTCCCCGCTATGCGCGCGAATTCGGGGCGGTTGCCGACGCTGCAGCAAGGCCCTGGCCTCGTTGCGGCGAAGCTATGGACCGGTGTCCGAGGTGTGGGTATATCTGCTGCGCTGCAGGGACGGCTCGCTTTACACGGGTTGGACGGTCGATCTCCAGCGCAGACTCGCGCGCCATCGAGCCGGCACTGCGAGTCGCTACACGGCAAGCCGGCTGCCGGTCGAGCTCGCACATGCGATACCGATGCCCGACCGCACCGCCGCGCGCCGCGAGGAGGCACGCATCAAACGCCTATCGCGGGCCGACAAGCTCGCGCTGCTCGGCGTCGCGCAGGCCGCAGGACGGGCCGGTGCTCTCGGCATTCACTCGGACTCCTCGGCAGGCGCACTCGATGGCCAGTGAGCGGGCGTCCAGTCCCCTTCTGGATCCGTGGTTTGCCCCACTTCGATCAGATGACCGTCGGGATCGCGGATGTAACAACGGATCTCGTACTGATGCTGCTTGGGCGGCGTCAGGAAATTCGCGCCCCTGGCGCTCCATTCGGCGTACACGGCTTCGATGTCTTTGACCCGAATATTGAGGAAGCTGCTGACCCGGTCGGGGTCGGGGGGCGTCTCCAGGGTGACCGACGGCTTGTCGTCCGTCGGTCCACCGCCCAAGCTGATGACGATCCAACTGTTGGACAGGGCGACATTGGTCGGCAGTCCGGACTCTCCGGAGAAGACGACCCTGCCGCCGAGTACTTCGGTGTAGAAGCGCCGAGAGCGCTCGACATCTTCTGAAACGATGAAGTGAGTCAGCACAATCCCCTCGGCGGGCGGTGGGAACTCGGCCATCTGGTACCTCCACTGGTTGGGTCTGGTACCCCGCCTGCGGCGGGGTCGGCAGCCGACGTTGTGATGATGCTCCTATAGACGTAGGACGCGCGTTGTCGCGTCGGCTGCGGGAGGATCAGTCCGGCGAGGAGTCCGCGCGGTCGGTCGAGCTGCGCTGGTCGAGTTCGCGCCTGAGGGTCCGCAGTTCTTCTGTTGCTGTCCTCGCCCTGCGCGCGTGACACGAAGCCGCTGGTGACAGCGGCAGTCACGACCGCGAGCAGAGAAAGCCCGCCAAGCACGACCACCGCGATCGCCCAGAAGGCGCCGATCAGCTATGCCGCGTCACGCGGGCGCAAGCCCTTGCGTTCGATCCGCTTCTCCATCCAACCCTCAGGCCGGGAGATCGTAGGCGGATCGCTCACACCAGCGTGATCACCCCTCGGGCCGTGAGCCACAGTCCGACCACGAACGCACCGATCACCGCGGCGGTGCGACCACTGCGTGCCATCCACGCTCGGAACCGGTTAACGCTTTCTTGGGTGCGATCGGGCGCAACGACGTATCCGAGCAGCGGAAGCTCGAGGAACAGCTGCTGCATGATGCAAAAGAACACGACGAGCGCGACCGTCGCGACGGTTCCCGGATTGAGCTTGTGAATGTGATCGAGTGCGTCAAGGTAGGAGACGCCGGGAAACGTCAACGCCGCGCCGACAACGAATGTAACCCTCAAATCGCCCTTCCCGAGCAGCCGTAACGGCAACGATTCGGTCGGCTTACCCGCCTCTCGCCTCGCCTCCAGCTTCGCGTCCTTCTTGGCTCGTCGCCGCTTCTGATAGGGCTGATCGTGCCCGGTTCGCAGGACCCACGCGACTACCAGGCAGAGCACCCCAACAACGAGGTCCTCCACCGGACTGATGGCGTGCTTGGAGGTGCTCTCGGTGCCCGACCCATGCAGCGAGAACACGATCAGGAGGCCTAGGGTGATGCTCGTCGTGTACGCACCGAGCAGATAGCCGGCCATCAGGCGCTTCGGATTCGGCATCAGCAACAGCACCGTCACCGCGGCGAGCAGCGTCGGGTTCAACATCGCGACCAGCGACAACAGGAAGAAATCGACTAGATCGCTGCTCATTGCGTGGATCCCGGTGAGCCGGACCCGCGCAGCTCGCAAAACGCGCGGCACTGACAAGGAAAGTCAGCCGTCCCCGCGTCGTCATCACCCCGACAGGATGAAACTATCGGCCGAAAACACCCGCCGTCCAACGGGTCGGGTGGCCGTCGGCTTTCGCACTTTCGCACTTTCGCGCGCCCGGCGAGCGGGGCGCGTTCACGCCCGGCGGGCGCCGAACCCGAGGCGACCTCGACGATGAGGCGCGACACTCACTGCCTGCCCGGCACGTGGTGACGGACGCTCACCCAAGTCCGCTCCGCGTCGGCTCACGCCACTCGCGGCCTTCATGTCCGCCAGGATCGCGCCCTCGGAGCGAGAGGCCACGATTGGCAATGCAAGCCCGGCGACGTGGACGTGTGTTCGGCGTCCGCGCCCCCGCCCTTCCTCTATCGGCAGCACGGCCACGATGTCGTCCGCTCGCACGAAGCGCCCGTAACCGAGTGGCACCATGCCGATGTCGGTAGCTCGCATAATCTCTTCTTCGCGCATACACATATTGTAGCGAACACGTGTTCGACTCATCTGCGCATCGCTGGGGTTCTGCACCACTCTGGAGCGGCCCCGGCTTCGGCGATCATGATGCCTCACACAGCTCGGAAGCGAACGTTGTGGCTGTGCGAAACTTCAGGAAGTGCGGGCTGTCGTTCTGAACTCGTTCATGGGCCTTGACGGGCTGGAGCTCTCCGACGTTGCCGACCCGACGCCCATCGATGGCGAGGAGCTGGTCTACGTTCGGGCAGCGTCGCTCGGGCCTTGGGACCTGGCCGCCGCCGATGGTGCGTTCGCGGGGATGGGCGGCGCCACCGATTTTCCGCAGGTCCAAGGCTGGGATTTTGCCGGCGAGACCGTGGATGGGCGGCGGGTGTTCGGATTCGTGACGCAGCCGTGGATGGGGGTCGGCACGCTCGCTGAGCAGATCGCGGTGCCATCCGCGATCCTCGCGCCACTGCCTGATTCCGTGGGGTTTCCTGAGGGCAGCGCGCTCCCGGTCTGCGGCCTGACCGCTCGCCTGCTCGTGGATGGGGCTGCGGTGAATGACGGCGACCTCGTCCTTGTGACGGGCGCGGCTGGAATGGTCGGGGGGTATGCGACGCAGCTCGCCGCCGCCCGCGGCGCGCGTGTTGTGGCGGCCGTGCGCGACTCCGACGCGGATGCGGCACGTCGGCTGGGGGCCGAGAGCGTCGTCAGCACCACCGACGATCTGGAGAACCAGGTTCGCGGGGCATGGGTGGACGGCGTCGACGCGTGTCTCGACACGGTGGGACTCGGCACTAAGGCATTGGTGTGCGTTCGGGACGGTGGCGCGTTTGTGACGTCGGTCCCGCCTGCGCTGCCCGAGCCTGCCCGAGGAATCGCTACTCAGACGGTGCAGGTCCAGCCGGATGCCGAGGCGGCGGGCGAGTTGGCGCGTCGCGCCGCGGCGGGTGAGTTGACCGTCCGCATTTCGGAGATCCTGCCGCTGGACCGTTTCCGCGACGCGTATGCACGGTTGGAGCGCGGAGGGTTGCAGGGAAAGATCGTGCTCACCCCCTAGAGGAACGGCTCGGTCTTAGTACAGGGCGATTGCCTTGACGAGCCCAGGCGCCCGCTCGCACACTAGGGCCCTGACGAGAAATCGAGGTGATAGAGTGTCGTGCCGCGACGGTCGATGAGGAGGCCGTTTGTTGTACCGGCGCCAATCGATGAGGGCGTCATCATGTCGATGGATGAGAAGCTCGAGGACGGCTGCGGGCGGGTCGCTTCCGCGGTGCGCCAGAACCTTCGACAGTCACACCTCGACGGTGAGCTGAGCTTGGCCGGCACTCACCTTGGACCTGGGCTGCATGCACTCATCCGGCGACGCGCGCTCAACGGTGCGCGGCTCGGCACGAAAGCGCAGCAGGTGGGGCATCGATGGGCAGAACTGCCACCGCGATCCGACGCCGATGCCCACGCGAGCTGAACCACCCTCGCCTCCCGGACGCCCGTCCGTGGACGAGACGAAACCCAGCGTGGCCATCGGGACCGGAGACTTTCCCGTTCTCGCCGCGCCGACCGTCCTCCACGCCAGCAAATTGACTGCGGAGGCCGTCGCCCGCTGGGACCTACAAGACGTCGAATATGTCGTGATCGAGCCCTCCGACGTTGGCGTCCGGGTACGCCCCGCGGACGTCGAAGACCAGCTCAAGCATGAGCAGGAGAACGGCATGGGGAGATTGACGTATTCCCTCGCGGAGTTCCTCGACGAATTCGAAAACACTCCCTTGAAGCCAGCGCCCACCTTCGACCGCTTGTCACAGTTCAAGCGCGACTATGCAAAGCTGACCACCGGGCAGCGGCAAATGTTCCATGCCGCCGCCAAGAAGCTCGTCGCGCCACTCAGCACAACACCTCCAGGCGACATTGGGCGAGCCCTTGTCAAGAAACTCGAAGGTCATCCTGGCTATTGGGAGCTCTGGTTCGACAGGAACCTCCGCGCCATATACACCTTTGGTGAGTCGGTCCGAAAAGACCAGCCGCACGTGATTTGGTGTCGAATCGGCAGTGAAGACGCGCGCGATAAGCAAACGGTCCCTCACGACGTGACCGCGCTGCGTCGCTGAGGCTTCGACACGCGAGACGGGCAGGCCGCCGGCGCCCAGCGGTCAACTTCCGGAATCTCGACCGGGAGCATCGCTCTCCCGAGTCCGACCGACACCGGCGGTGCTAGTCGAGGCTGCCCCACAAATAGTCGTTGTGGTCGGCTCACAAGGCCGCCAATCGCTGCGGCTGAGCGAACACGGTCTGACTGAGTGAGCTTTGGCGGTTCAACCCCCATTTTTTGGTAGCTGGAACGCCATGGTTCGCACAACGGCGCCGTGACGCGTCCGCTGCGTTGTGACCTCGACACAACGAACCGGCCCATCGCCGTGTTTGTGCGACTCGGTCGGATGCGCCCGCTCCTGCACCTGTGCACCCTGTTGATCGCGTTTCCGCGGAGCTGGCTATCCAGTTCGCTCCCCCTGCGTGTCATGCTTGCGCCGGGGCCGGCGATCGCGTCAGCCAGTGCGGTGATCTCGATCCGCTCGGTCGTGCACAAGCGGCCATTCGGTGTGGATCGCGGCGACCGTGGCATGAACTGCGTGTGGGGCGTGCATAAGCTGCCACGGCCGCCGGCTCGCTTGCCGGTTGGCAGCTTTTGCATGACCGCGGGGGGGGCCGCAGCCGCGGCCGCGGGAACCAATCCAGGGGTCTCCCCACATCCGCGCCGTTCGGGGGACGGAAGTCGATAGCCAGCTCCGCGGAAACGTGTTCGTACTCCTGCTCCATACAGGGAACGCACGACTCTGCTGTCAGCCGGCCAGTGACCGGCAAACCGCCGGTTCTGGGATTGCTCTGTGGAGCTCCAAGGATCCGCTAGCTTGCCTTGCCGTGCCAACAGTAAGGCTCCGGCGTTGGCGAATGGCTGACCTAGACCGGGTCGCGCGGATGACCAACGACGAGTACCTCCGTCCTTGGTGGTGGATGGCAGATGACCTCCAAGGTTGGCTGCGCCGGGAGATTGCCGAGGAGCGGGGGCCCTCGCGGGCGATCTGTCTTCCCGACGATGATCGCGCACTCGGAAGGGTCGCGGTGCGACTGCCCGAGTCCGCCTCGGAGGCAGTCCGATGCGCCGCGGTGCGAACGGGCGATCAGCCAGCAGGGGAACTGAGCTACTGGCTGCTCCCGGAAGCGAGAGGGAGGGGACTAGCGGTCACTGCGGTTACCGAGATGATGAAGATCGCCGCCGATGCGGGGCTGAAGTCCCTGGTCCTTGACATCGAGGAGGAAAACGCCGCGTCAATACGCGTGGCGGAGCATCTCGGTGCTGAACGGCGAAGCCCGACCCGGCTACACACCGACCGCTTCGGTGAGAACTGGACGATGGTGGTCTACGTACTCTTCGTTCGGTAGGTGCGCCCGATCCGCGCCCTCGCGAGGGTTCAGGGGAAGTCGGCGGCGCTGATCCCGTCGGCGTGTCCAGCCGGCCACTGCACCAGTTCGATCCGGTAACCATCCGGGTCGGTGAGCCAGGAGGTGCGTGGGCCATCCCGACCCGCGGGATGTTGCTCGGGTCCCGGCTGCAGCCCACCTCCCAAGAGCTCCGCGAGGGTGCTGGCAAGATCGTCTACCTGGACGGCAAGGTGGCTGAACCCGGTGCCGATCTGTACGGTCCCGTCGCCTGGGCGGTGCACCAGCTCGAGCGTGACCACCTCCTCGCGGGGGAACTTCAGCATCGTCAGTGTCACCCCGTCGTCTAGGCCCACGCGTCCGACCTCCCGGTAGCCGAGCGCGGTGTAGAACTCGAGCGAGGCGACCAGGTCGGTCACCCTGTAGGCCGTGTGGAGGGTCTTCATTCAGCAGACTGTAGGCGCGTTGAGTCTGGTCGGCGGAGGTCGAGGACTGCGACTTGGCGCGGCTAGCGGCGGGAGTTGAGTTGTTGTGCGACATCGATAACAGCCGTACGCTGGTAGAAGTCGACGGCGACGATCGCTCCGGAGATGTCGCGTTCCCGGGTGCATCGCAAGATCCGAGCTCGGAGGAAGGCCGCGCGCCCGATCTGGGCGTTCACGGTGAGACTCGGAGGAAACGGCGGAATCCAGTGGTTGATCAGCAGGAGCGGGCTGTCCGCCTCGCCCCGGTAGCGGGCACAGCTGAGCTGGCCCGGGTGCACCGCGCCGAGCGGGGTGTCCTGGATGAATGAGAACGCCGGCATATACCAGGGCGGTGATCCTCCTTCTACCTCCGCGAAGACGAGCAGCCGGTGGTCGCTCTTGATCAGTTCGCCGAGGGTCGGAACTGGTGCATGCGGCTTCAGGGTTGCCGCGTATTGCGTGAGCCCGGCCGTGCCGAAGGCTTGTTTGATCGTCGTGGGCGGAACGTAGTCTTCGACGATCACGACGAGTACCTGGCTGGGGTGTTCGTTCAGGAACGTCGCGATTACGCCCAGCTCGCGATCGAGCGGCTCGGCGCCGAGCTCGCACAGCGTGTGACAGAGAAACGGCTGCGGCTTGCCTCTCAGCGTTCCCAGGCCGATACCGCCGGCGACGCGATCGGCGACCCGCAGTGCGCTGGCGGGCAGCTGCTCAGCCACCTTGTTGCGATCCGAACCCTCGGCCGTTAGGTCGGTTCGCACGCGACCGTTAGCCGGGTCATACACCCCGTAGTGGATGTCGATCAGGAATGCCCGGATGCCGGCCTGCAGCTGGCGAGCGATCGGATAGGTCTGGTTGGCGAAGTACCAGCCGGGCTCATCTGCTGCCGCGAACGAGTTGTGGGTGCCGGGAAAGATCACGTCGTTTAGCGGCCGAGAGCACAACTCGGGCGATCCATTGCAGGACTCCTGCCCCGTGGCTTGTAAACCCCCGCCGCACGCGGAGCAGAGCAATACGATCAGAGCGACTAACGATGGCGCTGCCAGCATCCGCCGGCGTCCTGGCCAGGGCCTTGCCAGCAACTTCTCGTCGCCCTGGGCGTGCATCCTCAGGAGTCGGTCACGGCGTCGCGCCGGGGAACCACCAGACCCGACTCGTAGGCCGCGACGACGAGCTGTGCCCGGTCGCGGGCTCCGAGCTTTGAAAATAGCCGGGCCACATGTGTCTTGGCGGTGAGCGGCGACAGCACGAGCCGCTCGGCGATCTCGGCGTTCGACTTGCCTCGCCCCACGAGGGCGAGCACTTCGCGCTCGCGTGGGGTGAGTTTCTCGAGTTCGCGGCTGGTGGGGCCGACCGGCCCCTCGGCTCCGACTGCCGACCCCGCGACGAACGCCTCGATCAGCCGACGGGTGAGCCGCGGCGCCAGCAGCGCCTCGCCCGCGGCAACGACCCGGACCGCAGCGACCAGGTCGTCGGGCTCAATGTCCTTCAACAGAAACCCGGACGCGCCGGCGCGCAAGGCGCCGAACACGTACTCGTCGAGCTCGAACGTTGTCAGTACGACGACTCGTGTCTGGCTCAGGCCGGGGTCCGAGGTGATCTCCGCGGTTGCCTGGAGGCCGTCAACCCGCGGCATCCGGATGTCCATGAGCACGACCGCCGGACGGTGCCGGCGCGCCAGCGCGACCGCGGTCTCGCCGTCGGCCGCCTCGGCAACCACGCTGATGTCCGGCTCGGCGTCAAGCAGAGCGTGGAACCCGGCCCGCACCAACGCCTGGTCATCCGCGAGCTCGACGGTGATCATTGGACGGCTCGGTTCCGATTCACCTCATCGGCGCCGACGATCTCATTGGCAGCGTCGAGCTCGTCGGCCGTGTCCGGCGCGCCGGCCCCGACCGGCAGCCTGGCCCAGACTCTCCACCCTCCGGCGTCGATCGGTGCCGCGTCCAGGCTCCCGCCGAGCGCCGCCGCCCGCTCTCGCATGCCCCGGATGCCGTTGCTGGCGCCGGCTCCGTTGGCGGTTATCGGCGCCACCGCCCCGTCGTCGAAGACCTCGATCGTGACCGCCCCGGGCACGCGGCGCACCGAGACGTGGGCGCTCGACGCTCCGCTCGCGTGCCGCGCAACGTTGGTCAGCGCCTCCTGGACGATCCGGTACCCGGCGCCCTGCACGGTTGCCGGGACGTCGGCACCGGCGTCGATATCGACCTCGACAGCCACCCCGGCCGCTCGCAGGCCGTCGGTCAGCTCGGGGATGTCGTCGAACCGGACCGGCGGCGCGAGCGGCGCCGCCTGCGACGGGTCGCGAAGCACGTCGAGGGTCGAGCGCAGGTCGCTCAGCGCGGAGCCGCTCGTGTGCTTGATGTTGCGCAGCGCGTCGTAGGCCTGTCCGGGATCCCGCTCCAGCAGATGGGCCGCGACACCCGCCTGCACGTTGATCGCGGTCATCGCGTGGGCGACGAGGTCGTGGATCTCCCGAGCGATCCGCAGGCGCTCCTCGCCCACCCGCCTGAGTGTCTCCTGCTCCAGCGAATCGAGCGCGCGCTGGGCTGAGAGCTTGCGGGAGCGGACGATGTCTCCGGCGGCAATCGCCAGCAGGCACAGAGCGAGATTGCGGACCACGAGCGATGCGAGGCTTGCCGATCCCTGAAACGGCAGAATGCTGATGAACACGCAGGGCACCGTGGCGACGCCCATCACCAGCGAGCGACGCCGGTCGCCGCTGAGCGCGAGCTCGAACAGGGCGATCATCGGGATGATCACCACCGTGTTCGAGGGATGGAGCTGCCAGAGGACGAGGACGATCCCCGCGGTGACCAACGGGAAGATGACCTGGAACGGCACCCGCCGCCGAAGCGCCAGCGGGAGACAGCCGACAAACGCGGCGAGGACCGACACGACGGTGATCGGCTTGCCGCCCTGCGAGACAGCCGCGTCGGCGATCAGAATCGGGGGCACGACAACCACGGGCAGCCAATCCACGATGGTCGCGGTGCTGGTGACGCGTGTGGCCACGTCCTCCCGGATCATACGGACGGTCATGTAGGTGGCCGTCCGCGTGGAGTTGGTCCCGCCCACCCCGCCCACCCCGCCCACCCCGCCCGCCGCGCTCGACCCGCCCACCCCGCCCGCCGCCCGCGGCGCTCAACCAAGCTGTTCGGCCAGCGCACCCACCGAGCTCGCCTCGGCCGGGCGACCGGCCGGGCTCGGCTCGGGGGGCGCGATACGGTTATGCAGCCGGCGCAGGCTGTGCGGTGACCACCAGTTGCGACGGCCGAGCAGCGCCATCAGCGACGGGACCAGCAGTGAGCGGACGATGAACGCGTCGAGCAGGACACCCGTCGCCACGGCCACGCCGATCTCCTGGATGAACGAGATCGAGCTCGTGCTGAACGCGCCGATCGCGACCGCCAGCAGGATGGCGGCCGCCGTGACTACGCGGCCGGTGGCGCCGAGGCCCGCGGCTACCGCCTCGCGGTCGTTGGCGCCCGCGTCCCGGGCCTCCTTGATGCGCCCGAGCAGGAACACTCCGTAGTCCGTCGACAGCGCGAATATGACCGTCGCAGCGACGACGAAGTCGGTCGGCTCGACACCACCGTCCGAGGTGTACCCGAGCAGGCCGGTCAGATTGCCATGCTGGTAGATGAGCACGAGCGGGGCCAGCGATGCGCCGACCGTGAGGGCATTCATGAGCAGCGCCTTTATCGGCAGAACCACCGACCCAGTCATCAGCCAAAGCATGAGGAACGTCAGCAGCGCGAGCAGGGCGATCGCCTCGGGCAGGTGAGCGGAGATGGCGCTCTGTTGATCGATGAACGACGCGGCGTCGCCCGTCACCTTGGCCTCGAACGACGTAGGCACGGCCCGTATCTGGTTGACGATGCGCTGCGCGGTCGCACCGGCGGGATCTCCCGCGACGGCGGCATCCACCTCCCAGGTCGAGTCGCCGAGGAATCGCGGCGGGCTCACCCGCTTGACGCCGGCGAACGCGTCGATGCGCCGAGCGAAGGCATCCACGGCGGCACCGTCGGCGGCGGGCGCACGGATCGCCACCGTGACGGGGGATTGCCCGGCGCCGCCGAAGTCGGTGGTGAGCGCGTCGGCGACCGTGCGCGCACTCTGCCCGACGGGGATGACCGAGCTGTCGCTGGCCGGCGACCACACGACACTGAGGGCGGGCAGCGCCGCCGCCACCATCACCGCCGCGGTCGCTGCCGCCACCGCGCCCGGTCGGCGCATGACCGCTCGCGCGAAGCGGTACCAGCGGTCCGGCTGGTCGGACGGGCGATCGTGGCGCGCCAGCTTCCGTCCCCACAGACCGAGCATGGCCGGCGAGATGAGCACCGCCGAGAGGGCGGCTATTACCGCGACGCTCGCGCCGGCGATACCCATCGACTTGAGGAAGTTCTGCGGGAACAAGGTCAGGGTGGCGAGCGCGCAGGCCACGGTGGCGGCGGAGAACAGCACCGTCCGGCCGGCGCGCTGCATGGTCACCACGATCGCTTGGCTCACCTCCGCGCCACCGGCCAGTTCCTCGCGATACCGAGTGACGATGAACAGGGTGTAGTCGACGGCAAGGCCGAGTCCCATGCCGATCACGAGATTGAGCGCGAACACGCTGAGCCCGTACACGTGGTTGATGCCGGTCAGGACGAGGAACGTCCCCAGCACCGCGACAACACCCACGACGAGCGGCATGAGCGCCGCGCGGCCGCGGAAGAACAGGATCGACAGGGCGATCAGCAGCGGGAACGCAAGCAGCTCCGCCAGACCAAGGTCCTTGATCACGGTTGAGTTGATCTGCTGGTTTGCCACGGCGGCGCCGCCGACCGTGACGTCGTGTTCGAGCGCGAATGCCGCCTCGACCGACTTCGCCACGGAGTCGTCCTTGGCTGACGCCGACAGCGTCCCGGTAACGAGAACGTGACGGCCGTCGCGGGCGAGCGCAGCCGGTCCCGTGGCTCCCACGACGCCGGGCACCGCGGCTAGTTGGTGCGTGATCGCGGCGATACGGCCTCCCGCCGCGGCAGGGCCCCGCGGCGTGTCCACCAGCAGCACGATGCCCGGGGTTGGCTCGGCGCCCGAGGCGGCCTGCAACATGTTCGTCGCGACCTGGGAGTCAGAGTTGGGCGGGACAAAGCCTCCGGTGCTTTGCAGCGAGCCCGCCACCGGACCGCCGATTACGCCAGCGACGAGGACGAACACGAACACGTAGACGAGGGTCCGGCGAGGACGTGAACTGAGCTTGGTGGCGAGTGATCGGAGCATGCGGCGATTGTGCGTTCCGGCGTCTCATCGCGCAATCGCCCCGGGGATGTGTCTTTGGGCCCGGGCTACTCCCGGGGGTGTACACCCGACCTCGTTTCCTCACTGCCGGCATGGCCGGCGATCGCGCAGCCCACGGCGCCGGAACAGCTGCTCACCGATGAGTAGACCGACCAGCACAGCGACGGCGACCCACACCAGGGGGTTGCCGATCGAGAGCGTCTGCGCGTGGGAACCCAGGTAGGTCACCGCTGTGGTCAGCGGTAGGTAGCCGACCACGGTGGTCCACGAGAAGCGCCACAGACTGATCTGCGTGGCGCCCGCGGCGTAGCCGACCAGGGCAAACGGAACGATAGGAATCAACCGCGCGCTGAGCAGGAGCGTGATGCCGCCGCCCGCCATCGTCGCCGTCAGCCAGGTGAAGCGGCGGCCCAGGACTCGCTGTAGCAGCGGGCGGCCCACGCTGCGGCCCAGGGCGTAAGAGAGCAAGGCCGACAGCAGCCAGCCGACGAGGACCAACGCCAAACCGGGCCAGAAGCCGTACACGTAGCCCGCCGTGGTAGTGATGATCTCGCTCGGGTAGAAAACGATCGCGTGGGCCAGCATCAGGCCCAGGAGCAGGGCCACCCCGCCGGCGCCGAGCGAGCGAACGTAAGAGCGAAGCTCGGCAAACCGCCCATGGACCACGAGGCTGACGCAGTGTCGAAGCTCCGGGACGAGCGCGATGAGAGCGATGCCGGCCACAATCGTCGCGACGCCCGCCGCTAGCTCCACGGGCCGCGTGCGGAGGGGTGGGATCGGGGGGCCTGATCTGGATACCGCCATCACCATCAGGATGGCAAGTCGCTCGTGACCCTCGTGTGAAACGCCCGTGAGGAGTGGCCCTCCCTCAGAGCTGGAGGGGCGCTCGTCTGCGCCGATGCCCCGAGGCTCAGTCCGAGTTCGCCGGCGCCGCTTCGAACGTTACGGTCGTTCCCACCGCGGATTGGACGAACGCCTCGGGCATGGCACGCGCGATCGCGTGGACCGCTTTCCAGCCCGAGCAGTGCGCGGGCAAGACGCGGGCAACGCGAGCGGCGCGCAACGCCTCGACCGTTGGCTCGATGCGCGCTTCGAACAGTCCACCGGTGAGATGCAGACCCCCGAGTAGGCCTGCGACGCGGGTCTCCCCGGTCAGGCGCCGAGCGTGCAACAAGACGTTGATCACGCCGGCATGCGAACACCCCGAGATGATCACGAGGCCAAGGTCTCGGACGTTGACGATGAGCGCCTGGTCGTCCCAGATCATCGGGTCGGGCTGCCAACCACCCCGTTCGCGCGCCTCGTGGATGGGAAAGCCGGTTTCGAACTCGGTGACCCGCTCGATCTGTCCGGATACCAGAACGGCGCCGTCGAGCAGCAGGCTGTGGGCTCGCTCCTCGACCACCTCGAGCCCCTCGGCCTCCAGGTCGTGTCGGCTGGGCGGCGGCAGTCGTAGCTCGCCGCCAGAGGGAAAGGCGACTCTCCGGTCACGCCAAGCATCGGGGTGGATAACCAGCGGCAGCCGCGAGCGCCCCCGACGACGGATCAGCCCCTCAAGACCGCCGTGGTGATCGGCGTGGCCGTGGGAGATGACGATCGCACGCATGTCATTCACGGGGACCTGAAGCACGTCGAGGTTGCGGGCCACCGCGTGTGGTGTGAGACCGGCGTCGTAGAGCACGGTGCGCCGGTCGCCATCCCGCTCGACAGTGACCAGGGCAGAGAAGCCATGCTCAGCAACTAGCTGCTCGGCTGCGCCAAGGTCACCCGCCTGGAAGCGAGCGACGCCGGCCTCGCCCGCCATCAGCAGATCGAGGAAGTTGTCGATGACGACCGTGACCTCGACGCGATCAACCGGTGCGAGCACACGCCGATCCTACGCCTGTGACCGCCGGCGCCGACGAAGCCGATCTGGTTAGGCTTGCCGCCGAGCTGACTCATCTCGGCTGAAGGGACACTCAGCGCCCGTTGACGGCGGTGAGGCGAATCCGGACCGGGATCCTGAAGCGCTGCGCGTACGCCTCGGCGGTCATCCCGAAGCGCTCGAACTCGGTCGCGTACTTGGTCGCAAACGCCGCGTCCTCGACGGCGCTCAGACCGGATTCGTCCAGGTGCGCGGTGCCCGAGAAGATCACGATGTCGCCACCTTCCCCGTCGCCGCCAAAGTTCAACGTGACCTTCGGGTTGCGTGCGATGTTGCGGATCCGCGCGCCCGGCTGGCTGTAGACCGACACGTTCTCGCCGCCGTCCCAGAGGAATCCCACCGGCCGCGGGAGCGGCGCACCGGACGGAGTCACAGTAGTGAGCCACACGATCAGATCCTCGCGCAGGTGGCGCGCGACGCGTGCCCCGAACTCGCTTGACTCGTCGATCATGCCGCGATCCTAGAGGGAGTCGTTGCCCCTCAGGTCCTCTCGCGGCCTATTCTCGGCCCCATGAACGCGCCAACTCAAGAACAGGTTCGCAACGTGGTTCTGGTCCACGGCGCCTATGCCGACGGCTCGTCTTGGTCGGCGGTCATCATGCGCCTACAGGCCGCCGGCCTGACCGTCACCGCCGTCCAGAACCCGCTGAGCTTGCTCGCCGATGACGTCGCACACGCTCGCCGCGTCCTGGCGATGCAGGACGGCCCGACGATCCTGGCCGCCCACTCATTTGCCGGGACGGTGATCACCGAGGCCGGGGTCGACCCACGCGTCGTGGGGTTGGTCTACGTCGCTGCTCGGGCACCGGACGCGGGCGAGGATTATGGCGAACTGACGAAGAGGTTCGCGACTCCTCCAGCCAACGCCGGGCTGGTATTCGAGCAGGGGTTCGGCGGGCTCACTGAGGACGCGTTCCTCAACGACTTCGCCAACGGCCTGGACCCGGTCCAGGCTCGGGCTCTGTATGCGGTCCAAGGCCGCGTCTCGGACACCCTGTTTGGTGAGCGAGTCAGCGCCGCGGCGTGGAGGACGAAGCCGTGCTGGTACGCGGTGTCACGGCAGGATCGCACCACCTCGCCGGAACTCGAGCGGTTTCTTGCCGAGCGTATGAAGGCGACGACAATCGAGCTCGACTCGGGTCATCTGTCGATGATCACCCACCCGGAAGAGATCGCTCAGCTGATCTTGCAGGCCGCCCGAGCGAGGAGTACTTGAGTTCGCTCAGGCGGCGATGGGGTCGATCGCGTGCGCGGTGCCTAATGTGTGCGGTGACGGTTCCGCGCCGGCTCGGGGCAGGCGACAGCCGCTGGTGGCTCAGATCGGGATGCTGAAGGTCACCCACGGACTCTTACAAACGACACCCGTTGCGAGCAGCGTTTGTGTCACCCTCGCCGAGCCCGTCACGGCATTTTCCGTGAGTCGTGCCCTAAGGCTGGCGCGCCGTTTGTGGTCGGTGCACCGTGTCCGCAACTCGATTATCAACGAGATGACGACGCCGGGCTTCGCGAAGAAGACCCGCGCCACACCGTGCTGTGAGGTCCGGCCTGTCGAGAAGGTCACGGCTAGCGCCCGTTCCGAACCTACCAGGAGCACGGCGAAGGTAAGCAGCAACACAATGAGGCGGCGCGAGTTGGTCATCGCGTGCGACCCTACGAGGCGATACGCGATGATCGGATTCGATACTAGCCTCCGGGCCGTCCTGACCAGAAATCTTGGTGCTCACGTACGTCGTGAGCATCCGATCGGCGGACGGCGCCACGCGGCGGTAGTGCTCGTGATCGTCGATAGCGACTCCGAGCGCCATGCCGAAGCGATGATCGGCGCTCCCGGTGGGGCGGCCGTGCTGCTGTGCCAGCGCGCATTTCAAATGACCCGCCATGCGGGCCAATACGCTCTCCCCGGCGGACGAGTCGAGCCGGGTGAAACCACAACCAAGGCCGGACTGCGCGAGTTGGAGGAGGAGCTCGGGATTCGGGGCGAACCGGAGTCCGTGGTCGGCTGGCTCGATGACTACGCCACACGCTCGGGCTATCTGATCACGCCCTTTGTGCTGTGGGGCCCGGCCGACCCGGCCCTGACGCCAGCAGAACAAGAGGTGCTCTCCGTGCACCGCCTCAGCCTCCAGACGCTCGTCGACACCGAGCCGCGGTTCATCGCAATTCCCGAGAGCGATCGTCCTGTGTTGCAGTTGCCGCTTGGAAGTCACCTGATCCACGCCCCGACCGGCGCGATCCTCTTCCAGCTGAGGCAGGTTGGTCTTCTCGGTCGGGCGGGCGAACGCGTGGAAAGCTTCGAAGAGCCCGTGTTTGCCTGGTCCTGACGCCGTGCCGGGCACTTCGCCGGCGGCCTAGCTCCAAACCTCAGGGTGCCACGGCCAAAACACCGGGGTGCTCCCCGATGCGCAGGGCCCGGGAGGCCGCGAAAGTCAGCAATCATGCCAGGTGAGCAATCGGTGCGGGTGCTGCTGGAGATCCGGCACACCGGCAAGACGGTCAGCGGACAGGTCGCCGTCGAGGGCTCCTCTCCGAGTGATTTCTTTGGCTGGCTCGAGCTGATCGATCGGCTCGAGCGCGCCTCCGCGGGCGCCGGCCAAGCTCCACTGGCGGAGCCAGAGGACGAGGGGTGGCTGTCGCGATGAGGGCTGTCATCGCCCGCCCCGACACGGTGACATGGCCGCTCCGGGCCCAACCACGAATCAGCGAGGAGCTGCAATGAGAACAACCCACGCCAAAGAGGTGAACCTACCCGCGCGGCCTAGCGCTCGGCTTGCGATGACGGCCTTGCTGAGCGCCTGCGTGCTGGCGGGCTGCGGGGGCTCCAGCCAGTCAACGAGCTCGACGACGAGCCCGACCCAAGCGGCGTCGACCCCAGCCGCCTCCACCGCCGCCACCTCCACCGCGGCCACGAACGCAGCCGCCACGAGCAGCTCCACAGCGGCCGCAGCTCCGGCCACGACGGCGGCGCCGTTGACGGCGCCTGGTACAACGCTTAAGGTCGGCCAGCCCGCGACGGTCGAGTTCGACACGACGCTGAACAACGGCAACAACGGTCCGAGCTACAAGCTCGGGCTCACGATCGAGTCGATCACGCTGGGCAAGATGAGCGACTTCAACGGCATCTCGCTGTCGGGCGTGCCCAAGGGCGATGTCCCCACGTATGTGAAGCTCCGGATGACAAACCTCAGCGGCAAGTCGATGAGCACCAGCAATCAGGACCCCGCTGACTCGGTGCAGGCGATCGACGCCAACGGCGACGCCGACGGCAACCTCATCATCACCGGCGACTTCCCGCCTTGCAATGACACCGACACGCCGAATCCATTCACCGCCGGACAGAGCTTCACCACCTGCGAGACGTATATGGAACCCGCGCTGGCGGCGAAGATCGGCTGGAACGGCTCGCAAGCCACCGTCGACTCACCCGTGATCTGGAGCGCGAACTAGTGATCGCAGTTACTGGTTGGCCGCGGGCTCGCGCTCCCGCTGGGCTTCGCCGGTAGCGCCGCTGCCGACGTTCCGGCCGCAGCTCCCCTACTTTCGAATTTATACCATCTGCCGGGGCTTCATGAAGCCCCGGCAGATGCCGCATAATCGCCCAGCGCAGCGCCAGTACCTCACGGAATTGGGAGGAGCGAAATTGGGTGTGGCGTCCACGTTTTTCGGTGGAGTGTGGCTATGACAGGGCATGAGGTGGTGATCGCCGGCGGAGGTCCGACCGGGATGATGCTGGCGGGCGAGTTGGCATTGGCTGGGGTCGACGTTGCGATTGTCGAGCGGCGTCCCGGTCCCGAGCTCGCGGGATCACGCGCCGGGGGTCTGCACTCGCGAACGATTGAGATACTCGATCAGCGCGGGATCGCTGATCGATTCCTCTCGCAAGGGAAGACGGTGCAGGTTGCCAGCTTCTCCGGGATCCCGTTGGACATCAGCGACTGTCCCACGCGCCACAACTACGTGCTCGCGCTATGGCAGAACCGAATCGAGGAGATCATGGCCGGGTGGGTAGACGAGCTCGCCGTACCGATCTATCGCGGGCGCGAGGTGACCGGGTTCGCGCAGGAGGAGACCGGTGTCGATGTCGAGATCTCTGACGGTCAGTCACTCCGGACGCAATACCTGGTTGGATGCGACGGGGGCCGGAGCCTGATCCGTAAGGCGGCCGGGATCGGGTTTCCCGGGTGGGACGCGTCAACCAGCTCCTTGATTGCCGAAGTCGACGTAAGCGAGGAGCCAGAGCTCGGCCTCCGACGCGATGAAAAGGGCATCCATGCCCTGGGCCGGCTGGAGGACGGCGAGCGGGTGCGGGTCGTGGTGCGAGAAGAACACATTGGGCAAACCGGGGAGCCCACTCTCAGGGACCTCAGCCAGGCGCTCATTGCTGTCCGCGGAACGGACTACGGCGTCCACAGCCCGACCTGGATCTCCAGGTTCACGGACACGACGCGGCAGGCGGCGTCCTACCGGGAGGGACGTGTGCTGCTTGCCGGTGACGCGGCACATGTGCATTACCCGGTGGGTGGACAGGGCCTCAACACCGGCGTGCAGGACGCGGTGAACCTGGGATGGAAGCTGGCCCAGGTAGTCAAGCGGACCTCGCCAAGCGGCCTGCTGGATAGCTACCAGGCCGAGCGGCATCCGGTCGCTGCCCGCGTGTTACAGAACACCATGGCGGGAACTGCACTCGCGCGGTCCGACGCGCGGATCGAGGCTTTGCGCGACACCATGTCCGAGCTGCTCAGCATGGACGAGCCTCGGAAGCGGTTTGCCGCGATGGTGTCTGCTTTGGACATCCATTACGACCTCGGTCACGGACACCCGTTGCTCGGGCGCCGCATGCCCGATCTGGACCTGGTGACCGTCGACGGCCCGTTGCGGGTGTTCACCCTGCTACACGATGCGAGGCCAATACTCCTGAACCTCGGTGCGCCAGGCGACGTCGACATCTCCCCGTGGGCGGATCGGGTCCGGCTGATCGATGCCGAATACATCGGTTCGTGGGAGCTCCCGGCCCTCGGCCTGGTCGACGCTCCGAGCGCCCTGCTGATTCGGCCGGACGGATATGTCGCCTGGGTCGGCGAGGACTCATACTCCGCGGGACTTTCCGACGCGTTAACCACATGGTTCGGCGCTCCGGCTGCGGCGCAGTAGTGCACCCGCGTCGTCGAACGCGGCCGCGTCAGGAGGGGGAGGCGGCCATCGCCTCGGTAGCCGGCTCGTCCCGCGACCTCACTCTTTGTGAGTAAGTGACAATGGGGCGCGCGACCGTCGGCTGGAGGGGAGAGGCTGGCTGAGAAAGATACCCTCACAGGCACGTTTCTCGGCCAGCCTTCCCGGATTCCGGCTCGCGGCAGCGGTTGCACGCAGAGAAGCCGACCACCCTTTGTGAGATGCTCACAAAGGTGGTCTGGATGGCGGCGGCAGGTAAGCGAATGCGTGGGTCTGCGGCCTCCGCGGCGGTTCAGGTGAGGAGGGCCGCGGTTAGCTGACTCGCGACCCACCGCGCGTACTGGCGGTTGCTCCAGCCGCGCTCGAGGACGAGGAGCTCGTATAGCTCCGGCGAGTTCAGCGTCCACAGCACATCTCGCGCGTGGCGTTTAGAGATCCCCGGCCGCAGGGCTCGCCGGCCGGCCAGGAGCGTGGCGAATTCGTTCATGCTCTCGAGCCGGTTCCCGTTGAGCTCTGACAGCGCGGCTGCGGCTTCGGGGTCACCGGAGGCGGCCTCACGCATCACGCGCACGAGCGGGGCAAGTCGCGGGTTCACCTCGGCGAGGAGGTCGCCGTATGTCTGCAGCTGGCGTCTCGGGTCCTGCTCTTGGCGGATCGCGTCGATCACGGGGCGGCTGCGCAGCGGTGTGGCTTCGGTGTCGCCACGGATCGATGAGGTGACCGCGGCGTCGAGCAGTGCTCGTTTTGACCCGAAGCCCTTGTAGATCGTCTCGGGAGAGACGTTAGCCTGGCGGGCTACGTCGGCGATGGTCGTGCCGGCATACCCGTTTTCGATGAACAGCCGCCTTGCCGCCTCGGCGATCTCGTCCCGGGTCTGCTGTGCCCGGGCGCGACGGCCGGTCGCGTCGTAGCGGCGGCGAGGCTTGACAAGTTCAGACATTAGATACAGAATAACTGGAATGAATATATACGGGGCGGATCCAAATGGTATGCCGAGCGGCGGCGTCGGCTACTACGAAGGGCCGGACATCGTCGACAGGCTGCTCCACGCGCTGGGCGAGGCGGCGCTTGATCCGGACGCGCTGGACATCGACGATCTCACTGGGCTTGACGAATTTCATGCGCTCGGGCGCGCCGCGACCGTCGCACTCGCCGATCTCGCCGACGTACGGCCGCAGGACCGCGTGCTCGATATTGGCGCCGGCATCGGCGGACCGGCCCGCTACCTGGCGGCCCGCCGTGGCGCGTACGTGATCGCCCTGGACGCGACCCCGCGCTTCTGCCGAGCCGCCGAGCTCCTGACCCGCGGCGCCGGGCTTGTCGACCGGGTGGCCGTCGTCTGCGGCGACGCGCGGGCGCTGCCGTTTGAGGACGCCTCGTTCGACCTCGCGTGGAGCCAGGCGGTGAGCCAGAACATCGCCGACAAACGGCCGTTCATCACCGAAGCGACGCGGGTGGTTCGCCCGGGTGGGCGAGTGGCGCTGTTCGAAGTCGTCGCCGGCCCGGGAGGGCCGCTCGAGCTGCCCGTACCGTGGGCGGACGACGAGGAGCAGAGCTGGCTGGTGAGCGCCGAGGAGCTGCGCGAGCTGCTTGAGGCCGCGTCGCTCGAGATCCTCGCCTGGAACGAGGGGCCAGCTGCGCTGGGCGCGATCGCCGAAGCGGCGGCCCAGGTGCCAACCTCACGAATTGATCCTCACCTCGGCCTGCATATCCTGATGCCCGATTTTGAGGAGCGAATGGCGGGGCTTGGCCGCAACATCGCCCAGGACAAGATTGCGCTCGTGCAGGTGGTCGCTCGGCGATCCGAGTGAGCCGTCGCGCGCCCATGGTAGGTTCCGATCGGCGCGGCTCGCGCCGAACCTCCGAGGGCTGGCTCCCAGCGCCAGCGACGTCGGTGGAGGCAAAGGGTCTTCTGAGCTCGAGCCATCCATGTTCCGAACCGTCTCTGTGGGCTGCTGGGAAGCTGTCGCCGACGACGTGGAGGTTCGTGATGACTGAGAATGCCAACCTCAAGCGGCGGGTCCGGGCGCGGGCCGCGAAGACGGGTGAGTCGTACACGGCTGCGCGTCGGCACGTGCTCGGCGTCGATCAGGCGGAGCCGCGCCGGGTGGTGATCGCCGCCGCGCAGTCCGTGCTGCGGCCGGACCCGCGCTCGCGAGACCAGTTGCGCGCGAGTGGAATGGGGATCCGAGCCGCGATGCGCGATGCCTCGCAGGCGGGTGCCTCGCTCGTGCACTTCCCGGAGGGCGCACTGTGCTCTCCGCATAAGCGGATCGTGTCGAGCCGTGGTCCGGACGCGGTCGCCGATGCGGATTGGGATCTCGTCGACCGGGGCACGTTGCGGGCCGAGCTCGAGACCGTCGCCCGCTTGGCGAGAACGCTCAGGCTCTGGGTTGCCGTGGGCGGGATTGACTTCTCGCCGGGGCGGTCCCGGCCGACGAACTCACTGTTCGTTATCTCCGATCGCGGCACGATCACCGGGCGCTACGACGAGCGCATGCTCTCGCGCACGAAGTCGCAGTACATGTACGCGGCGGGGACCCGCTCGCTCGTGTTCGCCGTCGGCCGCGTGCGCTTCGGGTGCGCGCTGGGGATGGAATCGCAGTACCCGGAGCTGTTCGCCGCCTACGAGCGCGCGGACGTGGACTGCGTGCTCCTGTCGACGGCCGGCAACCCGGAGTTCCCCGACGCGTTCGCGGTCGAGGCGGCGGGACACGCCGCGGCGAACTCGTTGTGGGTGAGCTACGCGGGCCCGGCGGGCCGAGACCAGCCGCCGGCCGGGGTGCTCACTCCCAACGGGATCTGGGCCGCGCGCTGCGCGTCAGCCAGCCACGACGCGATGGTCGTCACCGAGGTCGACAGCTCGGCCGGTGAGCGGGCTCGGATGTGGCGCCGGCGCGTCCGTGCGGAAGGCGCCATAGTCGTCTAGCCACCCGGCTCGACCTACCGTTCGAGCAGGGCGCGAACGGCTGATGTGACTTCATCAGGTGCCTCCTCGGCCATGAAGTGCCCGGCACGAGTGGTCCGGTGCTGAAGGTCGAGGGCCCATGAGCGCCAGATGCCGGCGGCGTCAAAACCAAGCGCCCTGCCCCAGTCCTGTTGGATCACGGTGACGGGCATCGAGGGACGGCGTTGGCGGACGCGGTGAGAGAGGCATCACGAAACTCGGGCGGGATGGCGTCCGGGCTCTGGCTCCAGGCATCGAGGAAGTAGCCGAAGAAGCGGTCGGCGCTGGCGGCGATCATCGCCTCGGGGAGCCCCGGTGGTTGCGCCATCAGGTACAGATGGAAGGCGACCGCGGCGGTTTCGCCGTGCAGGACGTCCCACATGTCGAGCGTCGGGAGTACGTCCAGGCACGCGACGTGGCTGATGACATCGGGGTGGTCCAGGCCGGCTCGAATCGCGACCAGCGCGCCGCGATCATGTCCGATCACGGCGAGCCGCTCGTGACCAAGCTCCCGCGCCAGAGCGAGCGCGTCGGCGCTGTCCACGAGCTCCGCGGCAACGTGCTCCACATCAGGTGCGTCTGCGGAAAGCCGTGCAGCAGCACCACGGCTCACCCCGCTCCTCCCACGGCAACGTTGAGCTTGATGCCGCCGCCGACCTTCCGCGCTGGTAGCTGAAGCCGGGGATCTGCAATTTGAGTTCGCGCCGGAGAACAAGGCCGGCACCGTGTCGCGGCCGGGGGAGTCCGGTGGCTGCGCGAGGGCGGGAATGAGGACGTCGTCGATCAGGCGCTGCAGGTACGGCTCGTCGGCTGGCTGGCCGTTGATCATGCGCAGGATCAGCACCGCTGCGCCGACCTCCTCGTACGCGAACGGGTCCGCGACGGGGGTAGCTCGCCCCGCGCGATCGCCCGCTCGAGCACCGCCGGCGGGAGGCGAGCGCCGGTGGGACCAAGGCTGGTCTCCAACGCGTCGCACAGCACGGGATCATCCAGCCCGGCGCGCATCAATCCCAACACGAGGCGGCCGTCGAAACCCGTGAGCGTCTCGACGAGGTGAGCGCACAACACCAGTTCGACAGGTGCCTCAGACGATCCGGTGGATATCGCTCTCCAGCACGTGTTCGAGCTCGCGCACGCGGCGAAGTGCCGGCATCTTCGAAACCTCGCCCGTGCGCAGGGTGTCGACGGCGCAGGCCAGGAAACACGCAGCCCCGAGGGCCGTATTCCAGTTCGCCGCCGCCTGGGAGATCATCGAGCCGGTTGACGGGACGACGTAGCCGGCCACCGCCGAGACGCCGAAGAAGACGCAGCCGAGGAGATTGATCGCCGGCTGCCACCATCCCGCGCCCCCGCGCGTCGGCAACCAGCCGTGGCGCGGGGAGGCACGGTAGGCGATCGCCCCTGAGACGAGAAAGCAGATGGAGCCGCGCCAGTCGGGGCGCCATACCAGCCTGTTGTACTCGGAGTTGGTCAGGGCGGTGTGCAGCGCCTGGTAGGTCGTGACGTTGAAGAACAGGGTGCCCGCGGACTGGATGACCGCCGAGAACCATGCCGCTCGCCCCTCGCCGGCCTGCCGCCGGCCGGGCCAGGCAAGCCAGCTCTGCAGGCCTCCGCCGATCGTGAACAGGATCGATCCGGCGAAGAAGGTGACGGCGTCGGCCCTGTCGCCGACGAGCTGTGCGTAGCCCGGGAACGGCCCGATCAGAAAGCACGCCGAGCCGAGGGCGAAGCACACCGCCATCCATCGGCGGCGGGTCATGTCTCATCGCTCCGTCAGTGCTTGAACGTCCCCGCCTCGTCCGGATCACGATCCGGCAGCGGTGTCTTGAGCGCCTCGAGCTTGGCGGTCTGTTTGCGAAGTGCGCCCAGGAACAGGTCGGCCATGTCATGGGACATGCCGGCCCGCACCACCACTCTCAGCACCGCCAGATCCTGGCGGTTCTCGGGGAAGCTATAGGCGGGAACGAGCCAGCCCTCCTGACGGAGGCGGTCCGAGACATCGAACACCGTGTAGTTCTTGACCTCGGGCGCGACGGCGAACGCGAACACGGGGAGATCGCTGCCGTCGGTGATCAGCCGGTAGGGGCCGATGTTCGCGACCTCGCGCGCGATGTGCTGTGCGACCGCGCTCGAACCCTGCTGCACCGCCCGGTAGCCGGCCGCGCCGAGCGACACGAACATGAAGTACTGGGCGATCACCTCGCTGCCGGGCCGCGAGAAGTTGAGCGCGAACGTCGGCATCGACCCGCCCAGGTAGTTGACGTCGAACACCAGGTCCTGCGGGAGCGCTTCCTTATCGCGCCAGATCGCCCAACCGACCCCGGGATAGACGAGACCGTACTTGTGCCCCGAGGCGTTGATCGACTGCACCCGTGGCAACTGAAAATCCCACACGAGCTCTGGCTGGACGAACGGGGCGATGAACCCGCCCGAAGCGCCGTCGACGTGAACGGGCACGTCGGGTCCCCCGCTGGCGGCGAGCTCGTCGAGCGCCGAGCAGATCTCGGCGATCGGCTCATAGCTGCCGTCGAAGGTGGAGCCGAGCACCGCAACCACCCCGATCGTGTTCTCGTCACACATCGCCGCGGCCTCCGCCGCGCCGAGGTGATAGCGCTCGCCCTCCATCGGCACCAGGCGCGGCTCGACATCCCAGTAGCGGCAGAACTTCTCCCAGCACACCTGGACGTTGACGCCGGTCACCAGATTGGGCCGGTCGGTGGGCTTGCCCGCGGCCTTCATCCGCTGGCGCCAGCGCCATTTGAGCGCCAAGCCTCCGAGCATCGCCGCTTCGCTCGAACCCGTGGTCGAGCACCCGGTGACATCTCCGCCGGCGGGCGCGTGCCACAGCTGCCCGATGATGTTCACGCACCGGCGCTCGATCTCCGCCGTCTGCGGGTACTCGTCCTTGTCGATCATGTTCTTGTCGGCCACCTTCGCCATCAGCGTTCCGGCCGGCGGCGGCATCCACGTCGTCACGAACGTCGCCAGGTTCAGCCGGGCGCTTCCGTCGAGCAGCAGCTCGTTGGAGATCAGGTCGTATGCCACCTCGTTGCCGGTGCCCTGCTCGAACAGCCGGTCGTGGCAGAGGTCCTGGATGCGCTGCTCGAACACGAGCGCGGTATCGCCTATGCCGTCGGTCTTCGTCTGCGTGCTCACTTGAGTCATCTCCTTGTGGTGCCTGCTGCCAGCTCGGGCGTTGGCGCGGGCGGGGGTGCTGGTGCGGTATCGGTAGCGGGCGCGGACGAGCGCGCGAGGAGCAGCGTCGTGATGTAAGCCACCACGACGCCGACGATGATCAGCGGCTCGATGTTGCTGCCGGCGTGGGTCGTGAGCAGCGTCGCGATCACGACTGCCGAAAGGGGCAGGCGGAGCACCGCGACGGTCGCGGCGCCGATGCCGACGCCCACGCCGGCCTGAATCGGGAACCCCGGGAGGTGCGACGCCAAGACCCCCGCGGCGGCGCCGAGGAAGATACCCGGGAACGTTGGGCCGCCCCGAAGGGACCCAAGCGAAATGCTGTAGGCGAGGCCCTTGAACACAATCACCCATGCGAGCGCGGCGATCGACCAGGTCCCTGCCTGGCTGACCAGCCCGGGGAGCTGGTCCTGGCCAGAGAACAGCACCTCGTTCATTCCCTTGCCGGTGATCTCCGAGAACGCGATGGCAAGCCCGCCCGTGATCAGGCCTACGACGGGCAGGAGCACGAGGAGCTGCCGGCGCGAAACGAAACGGTAGGTGTGCAGTCCGCCACGGATGATGAAGCTCGTGACCACGGCGATGGCAGCGCCAAGCGCGATCGTCCAGCCAAATTCCCCCACGTGAGGATGCGCCGCCGCCGTGAGCGAAAGTGGGCCGAGGGCATAGGAGCTGCTGCTCAGACCGGTAAAGCTCCCCATTCCGATCGAGACGAGTGATCCGATTCCGGCCGCCAGCAAACCCGGGACGAGCACGACACGGAGCCTGGGACCACCGAGACCCGCGGCCTCGATCAGGATCACCGCGGCGATCAACGGCGAGGCGAAGATGAACGACATCGCGGAGAAGCTGCCGGCGGCGGCAACCACCATCAGCGTCTGCGGCGGCGTGTCGCGACGGGCCATGAGGATTATCAGCGTTGCCACTCCGGCCCCCAGCGCGATTAGCGGGGCCTCAGGGCCGAGCACAAGGCCGAAGCCGATCGTCCCCAGGCCGGCGAGGATCACCCCGGGCAGCACCCTCGGGCCGGCCGCTCCGCCGACAGCCAGGCCCTTGGCGGGCACGTGACCTCCCTCTCCCGGGAGGTAGCGGATCGCAATCGCCGTGATCAGCGCGCCGACCGCCAGGATCGGCAGCGGCCACCATTTCGGCGGCCCGTCGGTGTAGCCGAACGCGTGGGGGAGGTGCGTGTAGAACTCCTGCTGCATCTGGTGGATCGCCACCAGGAAGCACCAGGCGGCAAGCGAGACAAGCACCCCGATCACCGCGACGATCACGAGCAGCACGGCGTACCGCTTGCTGCGGATCGTCGCGTCGGCTTGCTCAGAGGTGAGCTCCTGCGGCCGATCGGGAGCGGGCGCCGGCACGGGGCGTTCGGTCACAGTCCGCACAGTGACATCACGCCAGCGGCGTCCGTCACCCGGATCGGATGATGCCCTGGCAAAGCTCATCTCGGAGCATGCGTTTCGTCCCAGTCGGCCGCTGAGCCCGGAGGCCCGCGCGATGGCCAACGACCTGGCCCGCTGGCAGTTCGCCACCACCACGATCTACCACTTCTTCTTCGTGCCGGTGACGATCGGCCTCGCGTTCCTGGTCGCGGTCCTCCAGACCGTCTGGTACCGCACCGACAACCCCGACTACAAGCGGTTGACACGCTTTTTCGGGACGCTGCTACTGATCAACGTGGCGATCGGCGTGGTCACCGGACTGGTCCAGGAGTTCCAGTTCGGAATGAACTGGTCGACCTACTCGCGGTACGTCGGCGGGGTGTTCGGGGCGCCGCTGGCGATGGAGGGGATCCTCGCCTTCTTCCTCGAGTCGACCTTCCTCGGGCTGTGGCTGTTCGGCTGGGACCGGCTGCCCAAGCTCGTGCACCTCGGCTGCATCTGGGCGGTCTCGCTCGGAACCATCCTGTCGGCGATGTTCATCCTGATGGCCAACTCATGGATGCAGCACCCCGTCGGCTACAAGATCAACCGGCAGGGCCAGGCGGTGCTGACCAATATGTGGGCGCTGATCGTGAACCCCACGTTCGTATGGGGCTACGCGCACGTCCTGCTGGCGGGACTGGTCACCGGGTGCCTGGTGATGCTCGCCGTGTCCGCGTGGTACCTCCGCAAGCGCGAGCACGTCGAGTTGTTCCACCGCACGGCCAAGCTGTCTCTGATCGTCCTGATCCCGACGATCGTGATCCAGCTGTCGGTCGGCAACCAGCTCGGCGTGATCGAGGCCAGGTACCAGCCGATGAAGATCGCCGCCGCCGAGGCGCAGTGGACGAACTGCAAGCCGTGCTCGTTCTCGGCGTTCCAGATCGGGGGCGGAGCCAACGACAGGACGCCGATCGAGATCATCCCGATCCCACACCTGCTGTCGATTCTCGCCACCAACACCTTCGACGGCGCGGTGACCGGGCTAAACGAGCTCCAGTCGCAGTACCAGAAGAAGTACGGGCCCGGCAACTACGTCCCGGACGTCTTCATCCAGTACTGGTCGATTCGGGTCATGGCGTACCTGGCGAGCGCGGTCCTGCTGCTCGCCCTATGGGGAGGATGGCTCCTGCACAAGAACCGCCTGCGCGATTCCCGGCTGTTCCTACTGCTTTGCCTATTCGCGGTGGTCACGCCGTTCGTGATGAACACAGCCGGCTGGTTGCTGACCGAAAGCGGGCGGCAGCCGTGGATCGTGCAGGGCCTCCAGAAGACCGTCAACTCCAACTCGCCATCGGTCAGCGCCACCGAGATCTGGATCAGTCTGTCCGTGTTCGTCCTGTCCTATATCGGGCTTGCGTGGGCCGATCTCGTCCTCATGCTCCGCTACTCGCGTCGCGGCATGGCAGCCGCGGATGCCGAGGCCGCTGAGCCCGTCCCCGGCTCTGCGCCGAGCCTTACCTACTGAGGCCATGGCACTCCACACGATCTGGTTCGTCATCATCGCCGTCCTCTGGGTCGGCTTCTTCGTGCTCGAGGGGTTCGACTTCGGCGTCGGGGCCCTACACCGGGTGATCGGCAAGAACGAGATCGGACGGCGAGTTTGCATGAACACGATCGGCCCGTGGTGGGACGGGAACGAGGTGTGGCTGATCGTCGCCGGCGCGTCGATGTTCGCCGCGTTCCCGGGCTGGTACGCGACGATGTTCTCAGCGCTGTACCTCGCGATCGTGCTGCTGCTGGTGGCGCTATTCGCTCGTGGGGTGTCATTCGAGTGGCGGGGCAAGCGCGAAGACCCCCGGTGGCTGAACGGATGGTCGTGGGCGCTGACGGTCGGCAGCATCGTGATCCCGCTGGTCCTCGGCATCGGCCTCGGGGATCTCCTGCACGGTCTTCCGATCGACTCCCAGCACGAATTCACGGGGAATTTCTTCAGCCTGTTCACCGGCTACGGGGTGATGACCGGGGTGACCCTGCTCGTGCTGTCGCTACTGCACGGCGCGACGTTCCTGGGGCTGCGCACCACCGGCGAGATCCGAGATCGAGCCCACGCGGCGGCCCGTTCGATCGGGGTCGTCGCCGTTCTCGTCAACCTCGCCTGGTGCATCTGGACGCTGGTCGTGATCGGCGGCGGCACCGTGCCTCAGCCGACTCAGATCTTCGGCGTTATCGCCGTGATCTTCGCCTGGCGGCTCGCGACCACCAACAACGACGGGTGGGCGTTTGTCGCCTCCGGATTTGGGATCGCCGCCGCAGTAGGCCAGCTGTTCATCGCGCTCTACCCGAACGTGATGGTCTCGAGCACGAACCATGCCTTCAACCTGACCGTCAACAACTCGGCCGCTGGCCACTACGGCCTGGTCGTGATGACCGTCGTGGCGGTTCTGTTCTTCCCGATCGTGCTGCTCTACCAGGGCTGGTCCTTCCACGTGTTCCGCCGGCGCGTGAGCGCGCCGCCGACGTCATCGGCGTAGGGAGGACCGTGCGCGCTCTGGACCCGCGCCTGCTCCAGCGCACCAAGCCGGTGCGCCCCCTGCTGATGGTCGATTCCGCGCTCGGAATCGCGACCGCGCTCGCTGTCCTGCTCGGGGCCACGATGCTCGCGCGGATTGCTGCGCGCGCATTCGCCGGCGCATCGCTGTCCAGTCTTTGGCTCGAGTTCGCGCTGCTGGTCGTCGCGTTCGCAGCGCGCGGAGCCTTCGCGTGGGCGATGGAGGTCTCGGGGAGGCGCGCCGCATGGGGCGTGCTCTCGGAGCTGCGCCTGGCCCTCGTGGAGCGTCGCTTGCGGACCCAGCCGGCCGCGCTCGACCGAGTCGGCGCGGCCGAGATCACCGCGGTCTCGGTCCAGGGCGTTGAGGCGCTCGAGGGTTACTTCGCCCGCTACCTGCCCCAGGTCGTGCTGGCCTCGATCGTCCCGTTCCTGGTGATCGCGTGGGTCGCCTTCCTCGACCTCGAGGCGGCGGTGATCATGTTGCTGACGTTGCCGCTCGTGCCGGTGTTCATGTGGCTGATCGGCACGTACACCGAGCAGGCGACACGGGCGCGCTGGCTGGCGCTCCGCCGGCTCTCGATGCATTTCCTCGACGTCGTGCGGGGCCTGCCGACCCTGCGGGCGTTCGGCCGGGCTAGTGACGAGGCAGCGACCATCGCCGAGGTCTCAGACCGCTATCGCGAGGCGACGATGGCGACGCTTCGCGTCAGCTTCCTGTCCGGGTCGGTGCTCGAGCTGGCGGCCACGATCGGGGTGGCGCTGGTCGCAGTGACCACTGGGGTCCGGCTGGTCGCGGGCAGCCTTGGGCTGGAGGCGGGACTAGCGGTGATCGTGCTGGCGCCGGAGTTGTACCTGCCGTTTCGCAAACTGGGGGCCGAGTACCACGCCAGCGCCGACGGGCTGGCAGTGGCCGACCGGCTGTTCACGCTGCTCGACGCGCCGGCGGTCGTCGGCACTGGCGGCGCGCTGCCGGCACCTAGCCCGGCCCGGGCCACGGTGTCGTTTGAGCGGGTGTCGTTCTCGTATCCAGCCCGCCCCGGCCCGGTGCTCGAGGGGTTCGATCTCCACCTCTCCCCGGGCGAGACCGTGGCGCTGGTCGGCGAGAGCGGCGCCGGCAAGAGCACGGTGGCCGCGCTGTTGCTCGGTCTGCTCTCACCAACCGGCGGTCGGGTCACGGTCGGGGACGCCGACCTGTCCGAATGCGGACTCGACGCCTGGCGCCGTCACATCGCCTGGGTGCCCCAGCACCCGACGCTGTTTCGCGCCACCGTCGCCGACAACATCCGTCTCGGCGATCCCGGGGCTAGCGAGGAGTCGGTCGTGCATGCCGCGACGCTCGCGGCCGCGGATGAGTTCGTGAGGGCGCTGCCGGACGGCTACGCCACGCTCGTCGGCGATGGCCAACGATCGCTGTCGACGGGCGAACGGCGGCGGATCGCCCTCGCACGCGCGTTCGTGCGGGACGCGCCGCTGGTGATCCTCGACGAGCCGACCGCCGACCTCGACTCGCAGAGCGCCGCCGCCGTGGCCGGCGCGATCCGGCGCCTGCAGGCCGGGCGGACGGTGCTCGTGATCGCGCATCGCCCCGAACTGGTCATGAGCGCCGACCGGGTGGTTCGCCTCCTGGACGGCGCCGCCGTCTCGGAGCCGGTCCGGAGGGCAGCGTGAACGGCGGCACGCTCCGGGCGCTGCTGCGGCTCGTGCCGGTCCCGCGTTGGCGGCTGGCCTGGGCGACGCTGCTCGGGGCCCTGACGGTCATCTTCGGCGTGGGCTTGATGGCGACGGCTGGCTACCTGATCTCGCGCGCGGCGGAGCGGCCGCCGATCCTGTCGCTGATGATGGCGATCGTCGCCGTCCAGTTCTTCGGGATCGGTCGTCCCGTCGTGCGCTACCTCGAGCGGCTCGCGTCGCACGACATGACGCTCCGCGTCCTCGGCAGGCTGCGCGCGCGCTTCTTCGAGCGGATCGAGCCGCTCGCGCCCGCCCAGCTCGACGGCTACAGAAGGGGCGACCTGCTCTCGCGGATGGTCGCCGACGTGGACGCCCTGCAGAACCTGTACTTGCGCGGGCTCGAGCCGCCGCTCGTCGCGCTGCTCGCCGGCGGCGTTTCGGTTGGGGTGGCGAGCGCCGTGCTGCCCGCCGCCGGGGTCGCGCTCGCGGCCGGCCTGCTCGCCGGCGGGATCGCCGTGCCGGCCGTGGCCGGGCTCCTCGGTGCCCGTGCCGGACGGCGGCAGGCAGCCGCTCGCGGGCAGCTTGCGGCCGAGCTGGTCGAGTTGACCAGCGCGGCACCGGAGCTCGTCGCCTTCGGCCGTGAGCACGATGCGCTCGAGCGCGTGCGGACGGCCGATGCGCGCCTGGTCCGAATAGCCCGGCGCAGCGCGTTCGCCACCGGGTTGGCCGACGGTCTGGGCTTGTTGGTGACCGGCGTCACTGTGGCCGCCGTGCTCGCTCTGGCGGTCGACGCGTCGGGACACGGTCGGCTCGACAAGGTGCTGATCGCGATGCTGGCACTACTGGCGCTGGCCTCGTTCGAGGCGGTCACGCCGCTGGCGGCGGCCGCCCGCGAGCTGTCAGCGACGCTCGCCGCGGGCCGCCGAATCCTGGAGCTCACCGACCAGCCAGCATCGGTGCTCGATTCCGCGACGCCGGCGCCCCTACCGCCGTGGCCATTCGCGGTGGCGCTCGAGGGCGTGTCCGCGCGCTACCCGGGACAGCCGCGACCGGCTCTACACGGCATGAGTTTGCGACTCGCGCCCGGCGAACGAGTCGCGCTCGTCGGTCCGAGCGGCGCGGGCAAGACAACCGTCGTGAACCTGCTGCTGCGGTTCCTCGCGCCGGAGGAGGGACGGCTCACGTTGGGCGGCCGCGACGTGCGCGACTACCGCCAGGATGACGTCCGAAGCGCTTTCGCGGTTGCCGGCCAGGACGCGCATCTGTTCTCCGCCAGCATTGCCGCCAACGTCCGCCTGGGGCGGCCGGAGGCGGCCGAGCCCGAGGTCGAGCAGGCGCTCCGGCGAGCCCGCATCTGGGACTGGGTCGCTTCCCTGCCCGACGGGCTGGGCACCCAGGTCGGCGAGGCGGGATCCGAGCTCTCGGGCGGACAGCGCCAGCGCATCGTCCTCGCCCGCGCGCTGCTCGCCGGAGCGCCGGTCCTGGTACTCGACGAGCCCACCGCCCACCTGGACCACGACACCGCGAGCGCGCTCATGCGGGACGTGATGGCGGTCGCCGACGACCGCACCGTGCTCTTGATCACGCACCGGGACGAGGGGCTCGAGCTCGTCGATCGCACGGTACAACTGTGAGGAACCCTGGTCTGAGAGGAGCGAGTTTATGAACGTACCCTGGCCGATCCGAAGCGTCATGGCGGGCACCGCCGGAACGGCCGCCCTGACGCTGTCGTACGCCGCGGAGCGGCGACTGCGCCCACGCCACCGCGGCCCGCTCGATTACGACGACTCCCTGGTTCCGGGGCAGATCGTGGCCTCGATCATGCACCTGCCACACGTGACCGGGCGCGAGGACGACGACCTCGGGCTGGCGCTGCGGTGGGGCTACGGCTCGGCCTTCGGCCTGTGGCACGGGTTCCTGCACCGCCGGATCGGGGAGCCGTGGGCCACCGCGATCTTCGGCGGCACGCTGATGAGCGCGACGTTCTCGCTGTTCCCGCTGCTCGGACGCACGCCGCCGCCCTGGCGCTGGCCGGCCGACGTGATGGCGACGTGCCTGGGAACCCACGCGGCCTACGTGACCGCGGTGGCGAGCGTCGATGACCGAGTGCGCCGGCTCGGCGGCTGAGCTTCGCGATGCTCAGGTTCCTGCTCAACATCATCTGGCTCGTACTCGCGGGCTTCTGGCTGTTTCTCGGCTACCTGCTGGCCGCCCTCATCTGCTTCATCCTGATCATCACGATCCCGTTTGGCGTCGCCGCGCTGCGGATCGGCATGTACGCCTTGTGGCCATTCGGCCGCACGGTCGTTCGGAAGCCCGGGGCGGGAGCCGGCTCGACGATCGGCAACGTCCTGTGGCTGGTCCTGTGCGGCTGGTGGCTCGCCCTCGAGCATCTGATCACCGGCGTGGCGCTTTGCGTCACGATCATCGGGATTCCGCTCGGGCTGGCGAACTTCAAGCTGATCCCGGTCTCGCTGTTTCCGTTTGGACGGGAGATCGTGCCGGTGGCCTGAGCGGTCCGCAAGCTCGGGGTGATGACGTCGGGCGCGCGGCGACGACGGGCCCCCAGCCCGTGACATGCAAAACCGCGCATGCCGCCCCGTCCCCGCGAGCCGTGTGCGGTTCTTCACGCCCCAGATGCGAAAACGCGCACGCCTCCAGCGAGGTCGGCGGGCCGCGCGCTTATGCAGGTCCGCCAGTCGCCGCGCTGAACGGGCGTACGGAAGGCTGCTGGAAAGGCTTACATCGGCGCCCCCCTGCCCATCCTCATACGAAATGGGTGATGGTCCTCGCGGTAGCGGCGCAAACATGGCGTGTGTCACCACGATCAGGGGAGGTCACCATGGCTCCGGTTACGCATCAAACGATCAAGCTGAGCAGGGGCAAGCACACGTCACAGGAGAAGGGCGCGTGCGTGATGGAGCTCGCGTCGATGCTCGCCGGCGAGTCGTTCAGCGATCACCCGCAGTCGGTCTGCCCGGTGATCGCGGCGCTGCTGCGGAGCTACAACGACTCGGTCGGCGACGAACGCCGGCAGGACCTCTATGCGTATGCCGCCAAGACGGTCGGCAGTCGGGGTCCGCGGAGTCTCGAGCGGGCTCGCGCCCAGCAGGTCATCGGCTGGATCTCGGAGCGCCCTCCGCGCGGGCTGCGGCGACTGCTCCGCATGCGCCGACCGGCAATGGTGCCGTGGCCGCCCTACGAGCCGCTCGGCGCGGAGGCCGTGCGCACGCTCGCCGCCCACGACGATTCCGGGCAGCCGGAGCTCCTCGTATGCGTCGACAGCCTCCTCGCCATGGATGGCGGCAGCGCTACAGCGTGGTCCGCTCGCCTGGATTCAGGACTCGCACCTCGGTCGACGGCGAATACTGCGCGGTGAGCGCCCTGAAGTCACGTGCCGGCCGGCTCGGATCGGCCAGGCGCTTGACCGGGCGAGGCAGCGCGAACGTGCCCCAGTGAATCGGAATGGCGACCGCTGGGCCGATCAGGCCGACGGCTGCAGCGGCGCTCTGCGGGTCGAGATGCCCGGCTCCGACGCTCGGCCCCCAGCCCCACACCGGCAGGAGAGCCACATCCACCGAGCCGTGCAGCTGCCCCATGTCCAGGAACAGATCGGTATCGCCGGCGAAGTAGACGGAACTGGAGCCGCGGATCACGTAGCCGATCGGGTCTGCCCGCGGCCCAAATGGACGGCGGCGCGAGTCGTGTCTGGCCACCGTGGCCGAGATGCGCAAGCCGCCGGCTGAGACCTCGTCTCCCGGGGAGAGCTCCCGCACATGTCGTACTCCCTTGGCGCGGAGCCAAGCTTGCGCCGGTTCGGGGGCGAGCACGGGACCGGAGCGGCGTAGCGCCCGCAGGCTGGGGAGGTCCGCGTGGTCGGCGTGCAGATGCGAGAGCAGGACGCAGTCCACCGATTCGTCCAGGCGCGGCCGTGGACCGATTCGGATCAGGGGGCCGACCCGGTTGCGCAGCACGGGGTCCGTGATCACGCGGTAGCCGTCGATCTCGATCAGCACGGTCGCGTGGCCGAGCCAGGTGATCGCGAGGCCAGTCTGGTTCGCCGTCTCAGCCGCCGTTGCAGCTGGTAAGGCCATCGCGAGATCACATCAAGTCTGCTGGGGCGGTCATCGTCCCATCGGGATGAAGCCCGCCGAACTTCCTCGCGATGGTGGCGGGTCTGCATCCAACCTACACACAGGCGTACCCCATTGTCGGCGTCGGGCAGCGATGGAAATGTGCGATCTAATGCGCTCCTCGGAGCCAAGCACGAACTGGTTCGAGGTCCACGACGGGGCGGAGGATCTCGAGCGTCAGACGCTCGCCCTCGCGCGAGCGCTCGTTCACCTGCTCGACCGCGCGCTGGACGCGATCGTGTTCGGCGATGGTCGCCTCGCCGATGAAGTCGTGGCGACGGCGGGTGACCGCGAGCGCGAATGTCAGCGTCTCCAGGAAGGCGTGATGTCGGCGCTGGGGGACCATCCTTCCGCCGGCGAGCTGCAGACGCTGGCCGCGCTTCTCCAGATCGTGCGCGGCGCCGAGCGGATCAGCGCCCAGTGCTTGAAGATCGCCACGATCGTCCCTGACGTCGCGGGCGGGAGGACGTCCGCGATCTTCAGCGATCTGGTCGATCCGGCGGCGCGCGTTTCCGTCTCCGAGCTCTGGCTAGCGGAGCAGTCCTTTGCGAAGCGTGACGTCGACCTCGCGCACGAGGTGGCGCGCGCCGACGTGGAACTCAGGCGCCGCAGCCGGGAGATCTACCGGGCGGCGCTTGAACCCGCCGACGGGGACACGGTGAGTCCCGTCTCGATGGCCGCGTTCCTCGCCGCCAGCTACCTCGAACGTATCGGCGACATCGCCGTCGACCTCGCCGAGCAGACCGTGATCGTGGTCAACGGCCTGTTCCGCGAGGTCGACGACGTGCCCGCGCCGCAACCGGCGCCGGCGAGAGTGTGAGTCTTCTTACCGAGAGCTGACCGGCCCCTTGGGGCGGCGATAACCTTGGATGGCGGCGGGGGTGTTTAGATGTCGATCGAACGTATTCGGCTGGTCGTCGCTGACGATGAGTACCTCATCCGGGAGGCGCTCCAGAAGATCCTCGCGAACGTCAGCGACGTCGATGTAGTCCGATTCTGCACCGACGCCGGCTCCCTCCTCGCGGCGGTCGAAGAGGAGGAGCCCGATGCGGTTCTGACCGATATCCGGATGCCGCCGACCCACACCGACGAGGGCATCCGGGTGGCGCAAACGCTGCGAGCAAGTCATCCTTCAATCGGCGTAGTCGTCCTCAGCCAGTTCGCCGATCCCGACTATGCGTTGGCGCTACTCGACGCTGGCAGCGCTGGACGGGCGTACCTGCTCAAGGAGCGAGTGAGCGAGCCCGCGGAGCTGATCGCGGCGATCAAAGCGGTGGTCGAGGGCGGGTCCGTGATCGATCCCAAGGTCGTCGAGGTGCTCGTGCGGGCGCGCAGCTTCGGCGCCCAATCGCCACTGGCTTCCCTGACGCCACGCGAGCGCGAGGTGCTAGCCGAGCTCGCGCAGGGCAAGAGCAATGCGGCGATCGCGTCGTCGCTTGTTCTGACCAAGCGGGCAGTCGAGAAGCACATCAACTCGATCTTCCTGAAGCTCGAGCTACCGAGTCCGGACGACGTCAGCCGCCGCGTGAAGGCGGCCCTGCTGTTTCTGGCCAGCGGCGAGAGCCAGCCTCCGGTGAGCCGCTGAGTCAAACTGCTGCGGCGGCCACGCGCAGCGGGATTCTGGCTCGGATGACAGTCCCGTGGTCGACATCGCTTTCGAGCGTGAAGCTGCCGCCGGTGGCTTCCACGCGATCGCGCAGACCCTGAAGCCCGAGATTGCTCTGCTCCACCGCGCCGCCGACGCCGTCGTCGGCGATCTCGACCTCGAGCTTGGAGCCGATCAGATCGGCGCGGATGCGGATGACGGTGGCACCGGCGTGTCGCTGCGCGTTGGTAACAGCCTCGAGCACGACGTAGTAGGCCGTCGCCTCCGCGGTTTCGTCGAACCGGCCCGCAGGGAGCGTGGGGAGCTCGATAGGTGTGCTCGAACGAGCCGCGACTTCCTCCACCGCTCTCCCGAAACCGTACTTCCGCAGCGCCGCGGGGTGAATCCCACGCACGAGGTCGCGGAGCTCGTCGATGGCGAGGAGGACCTCCTGTTTCCCCGCCTCGAGCGAGCTTACGCCCGTGTCGGGCGACCGGGCAGCCTCCGTTGCCGCGAGCGAGAGGTGCGCGCTCAGCGCAACGAGGCGCGCCTGGGCGCCGTCGTGGAGGTTGCGCTCGATCCGACGCCGCTCCTCGTCCGCGGCGACCACGATTCGCTTGCGCGACGCCAGAGCCGCCGCCGCTAGCTGCTCGCGTTCGCGGGCCAAGGCCGCCACCAGGAGCGTGGCGACCGCGGTCACCGCCACGTAGAGCTGGGTCTCCAGCAGGCCCCGGCTGATGGAGCCGACGTCGAAAGCTCCGAGGAAATGGGTGGTGCCCCAGATCATGAACACCGCGCTGATGATGAACGCGGTGGTCGCCCCGCGGGGCCCGAATCGAAGCGCGGCCCACATCAGAGCGGGGAAGGCGATGTAGCTGACGGGCCCGCGGCCGGCGACCGCAGCGAGGTTCAGCGCGACGAGCACGACTCCGAGCAACGCTGCCTCGACGATTCGGGAGCGGTTCCATGCGGACGCTCGGACCCGCCACCAGGCCAGGACGGTGGGCACCACGATCGCCGCCCCGCAGAAGTCGCCGAGCCACCACGAGGCGCTGATGCGGGGAAGCGATCCGCCGCTGATGGCGCCCCCGATCCACAGAGAGACGGGCCCGATCACCGCGCTCACGAGCGTGCCGGCCGCCAGCGCGCCAAACAGCCCGAGGACCGAGCGGGTGCTGTCCAGCGGGCGCACCGGCGAGACTAGGCGCTGCAGCAGCCACGCGGCGAGGACGATCTCGAGGAGGTTGCCGAACGTCTGCCCGACGGCCGACCCCACGGGCAGCGTGGAATACTGATTCACCGTGAGGTCCCCGATCACGACGGCCGGCCAGAAGCGCAGTCCTCGCAGGTACAAGAACGCAACCCCGGCTCCGACCGGCAGCCACACGATCGAGGACACTGGGCCGGCGAAGCGAAGCGCGAAGCTGAGGTGCGCAGCGCCAGAGTAGAGGACGACGAGCGCGACGCATCCGACGGCGTAGCTCGGACCCAGGCTGGCTGCGGTCCGGACGAACCAGTTGCCGCCGACCGCTCGCGGTCGGACTGGCTCTACGGCCCGGGGCGACGGGACGACAGCCGGCGCGAATGCTTCGTTGTACGGGTGCGTGAGGTCAGAGGCCTGGAAAGGACGGTGCGCCCATTCTCCCCCTGCCGGGGTTCAAAAGCAACCATTCGTGGCGATTTGGACAAGTGGCCAAACCGCCTTCTATGCAGGAGCAACGTCAGCCCGAGCGATCGAGCCTGCGCGTCACAACGGCGGCTGTCGCGGCGGCGACCGCGGGTCCCCGGGGTACGCGGAACCTCCGGGCCCCCCCGGCTCGTTCGGGCCCGGGTAGGGCGCTCCTTGCGGCCCAGCGCCTCGCTGGGCGCCCTGGCTGCGGCCGAGCATGAAAACGCCGACGGCAACCGCCACGGCACCCAGCGCGATCAAGACCCAGACCCACCACGCCACGCCGGATCCATTCGTGTCCGAGGTCGGCTTGCCCGCGACCGTGGTGTTGTTGGTGACCGACGTCGTGTGGGATGGGTTCGTGGCGGTCGTCGTGTCCGTCACTGTGTGGGTCTGTGCCGGCTGGGTTACCGTCGTGGTCTCGGTCGCCGTGGTCGTAGTGGTCGTAGTGGTGGTGGTGGTGTTGGTGTCGGTGGAGCTGGTCGTGCCCTGGGCGCTCGCCGCGGCCGCCCACAGGAACGTTGCGGCCAGCGTCAGGAGCGCTACTCGCCTCAGAGATGCGGCGTGGGCCGAGAGCTGAGAAGTGATCGTGGTGGGCCGGTCCGCGGTCAAGAGCACTTCGAGCTCGTCGAGCTGTAGAAGTTCTGTACGGCAGTGACGGCGCTGGCCGCCTGCGTGCCGACCGTGGCGATGTCCGCTGCGGACGGACTCGAAGGGAACCCCTTGATCGTCGTGGCCAGCTTGTCCACCGACGACTTGATGGCGCTCGTCTCATTCGGGAAGTCGCTCTTGGCTGAGCTGACGAGCGCGTTCGCGTCGCTTTGTATCTTCGCGATCTGCGCTTGCAGCCCGCTCAAGCCGCTGCTGGCGTTCAGGTCGGTGAGTCCCTTGACCGAACTTTCGAGATTGGCGCGGTTGGTGCAGTACGCGGGCTTGCTGCTACCGCCGCACCCGCTCAGCGCCGCCAGCCCGAGCGCAGCGACGCACGCCGCGACGGCTCGTCTGGATCGGGTCCGGCAAGTAACGCGAATCATCGGTGCACCTACGAGTAGCGGCTGGGACTGACATGGGATCCGGCGTGTTAACCATCTCGTTGCAGGCGAAGCGCGCAAGCATGCGCGCCAGTCAATGCGGGTATGCGTGCACCCGTGTCGGCCCCGCGGCTCGATGGGCGCGACCTTTCATGTTCACCGGGGGTGAAAGGAGGCGCCGCCACTAAGCGCCTCGCTCGTCGCGAATCAGCGCTCCGACGCTGTTCGGCTCCTGGTCGCCCTTGTCCTGCGCCGATCGCCCTCCGGTGAGGCTGGCGCTCATCTTGATCGCCCTCACCGCTCCGGTTGCTCCGGCCTGAAGCGTGACGCCGATCGCGATCAGAACCACCCCCGGAATCAGGAGGACCTTCGATCCGAGCATCAGGAGGCCCAGCCGCCCGAGCAGGTACGGCGGTGTGCACACCGTCGCTCCGAGCGCACCTCCGACCACGCTCGTAGACAGCTTGTCGCGTCTGGACTGGGTCGGCTTGCCCCCGATCAGACGCGCCGGCACCGCGACGTAGCTGACCATCATCACCCCAACGACGACCCCGAGCACGAGCCCGAACCACGGGCGTCCCCAGCGGGGCACGACCGTGATCCCGAAGGCCAGCGCAAGCCCCACGATCGCGCCGGACGCGACGATCGGCGCCATCCGGCTCCTGACCCGCGCGACGGCCGGCTTGATCGCGGGCCCACGCGGCTGCGTTATCGCGAAAGCGAACACCGCGTTGAGCAGGAAGCTCACCACGGTGAGTCCAACGATGACCAGGCCGATCGGAATCAGGATCGGTCCCCTGATGACGTTGAGCTCCCGTCCGCGCAGCACGTGCGCCTTGAGGTCGAACATCGCCAGCCAGATCCACATCGCCGGAAGGATCTGCACAAGCATCAGGCGCCAGTTCGACAGGATGAGCCGGAGCCCGTCGAACAGGAGTACGAAGGCGCTGACCGCGAAGGCCAGCGGAGCCAGCAGCCGGTGGGACCGACTGAGCCGGAGGATCGCCTGCTCGATCGAAGCCTCATCGTTGGCCTGAATCGCACGCACCAGCGACGAGACCCGGTCGACGAGAGCGGCCGGGGTGGTCATCGCAGCCGGTGGTCAGGCCGCTTTCCGGGAGCCGGCATATCGCCCCTTCCTCGCGGAGAGGGCGCGTTCGAGCTCCTGGATTCGTTCGCGCAGCTCGCGGTTCTCGCGCTGGAGCACGGCGACGCGACGTCGTTCTGCGACCACGTCGGCCGCCAACCTGCGCAAGGCGCTGCCGAGCTGTTCGCCGGTGATCTGCCTCATACCACGCCCAGCCTCGTGACCGCGCGGGGTCAGGTCAAGGGCGCTTACACGCATTGCACCGGGAAGTTTTACCACCCTGCCGTGATCCCGCTCGAGCCGCCCCGTCGCGACGGCCATCTGGACACTGGCGGACACCCGCGACCCCTGGGTGCGCGCACCGTTGCAGCCCTGTACCACGCGTTCGAGACTGCGCGCGGTGCCAACGACGCCCGCCCCCCCGAGCCCCGAACACGAACGACTCGAGCAGGCCAGGAAGGGCAGCGCGCCGTGGAAGGCCTGGGGACCGTATCTCAGCGAGCGCCAATGGGGCACCGTCCGCGAGGACTACAGCGCCAACGGCGACGCCTGGAGCTACTTCACCCACGACCAGGCCCGCTCGCGCGCGTACCGCTGGGGCGAGGATGGGATCGCCGGCATCTCTGACGAGCGCCAGCGGCTGTGCCTGGCGCTCGCACTCTGGAACGGCACCGACCCCATCCTGAAGGAGCGGATGTTCGGGCTCGCCAACAGCGAGGGCAATCACGGCGAGGATGTCAAGGAGTACTGGTTCTACCTGGACAGCACCCCCACCCATTCGTACATGAGGTGTCAGTACAAGTACCCGCAGCGGGCCTTCCCTTATTTGGACCTGGTCTCCACGAACGGCCGGCGCGGCAAGTCCGACATGGAATACGAGCTGCTCGACACCGGCATCTTCGACGAGGACCGTTACTTCGACGTCGTCGTGGAGTACGCCAAGGCGGCGCCGGACGACATCCTGATGGTGGTGAGCGCGTACAACCGCGGACCCGACGCGGCGACGCTCCACCTCCTGCCGACTCTTTGGTTTCGTAACACCTGGTCCTGGGGTGACGACGTCCCGCGGCCCGAACTCCACGGGGTGAACGACGAGGCCGGGCTGAGCGTCGCTCGAGCCTCGCACCCTGACCTTGGCGATTGGCGGTTCCGCGCGGATGGTTCGGCAGAGCTCCTGTTCTGCGAGAACGAGACGAACAACGAGCGATTGTTCGGCGCCCCGAATGCCTCGCCGTACGTGAAGGACGGCATCAACGACTTCGTCGTGAGCGGGCGCCAGGACGCGGTCAACCCCGAGCGCAGCGGCACCAAGCTCGCCGCTCATCACGTCCTGGAGCTCGGCCCCGGCGAGAGCGCGTCGATCCGCGTTCGCTTGACGGGCGCGCCCGCGCAGGGAAGCGCTCCGGCCCAGCCGCTCGGCCGCGACTTCGACGGTGTGCTGCGCACCCGCCGCGAGGAGGCTGACCGCTTCTACGCCCAGGTCATCCCATCCGCGCTCAGCTCCGACCAAGCAATGGTGATGCGGCAGGCATTGGCGGGCATGCTCTGGAGCAAGCAGTACTACGAGTACAACGTGCATCGCTGGCTGCGTGAGCACGGCGTCGACCCCTGGAACTTCAATGCGGCCGCGAGCCCGGTGCGCAATGTGCCTTGGTTCCACATGGTGGCCGGCGACATCATCTCGATGCCCGACAAGTGGGAGTACCCGTGGTTCGCGGCCTGGGACCTGGCTTTCCATTGCGCGCCGCTGTCGCTCGTTGATGTCGATTTCGCCAAGGAGCAAGTCGAACTGCTGCTGCGCACGCGCTACATGCATCCGAACGGCCAGATTCCCGCCTACGAGTGGAACTTCAGCGATGTCAACCCGCCGGTGACAGCGTGGGCAGCGCTGTACGTGTACGAGCGGGAGGCCGAGATCCGCGGGAAGGGCGACGTCGAGTTCCTCAAGATCGTGTTCGACCGGCTGCTGGCCAACTTCACGTGGTGGGTCAACCGCAAGGATCCGGATGGTCGCAACCTGTTCCAGGGCGGGTTCCTGGGCCTCGACAACATCGGCGTGTTCGACCGCTCGGCGCCGTTGCCGGGAGGTGGCACGCTCGAGCAGGCGGACGGCACGGCCTGGATGGCCCTGTACTCCCAATGGATGCTCCAGATCGCGGTCGAGCTGGCTAAGCACGACGCCGCCTACATCGACATGGCGATCAAGTTCGTGGCGCACTTCCTGTGGATCGCCGTCGCGATGAACCCACCCGAGGGCGACGCCGAGCTGTGGGACGAAGAGGACGGCTTCTACTACGACGTGATGCGCATGCCGGACGGTCAGCCGATCCAGCTCAAGGTGCGCTCGCTGGTCGGACTGCTGCCTTTATGCGCGGCGACCGTGTTCGACGGCGATTTGGTCAAGCGCTACCCGTGGGTGGTGGAGGGGACGAACGCGTTCATCGAGCGCTTCTCCGACACCTTGTCCAGTCTCGCGCACGCGGCGGACCCCGACGCCGAGGGGAAGCGGATCTTGGCGCTCGTGAACGAGGAGCGGCTCCGGCGGATTCTCGCCGTGATGCTCGACGAAAATGAATTCCTCGGTGCGCACGGCATCCGCGCGGTATCCCGCCAGCACCTGGAGGGGCCGTATCGGTTCGATTGGGGCGGCCAGGATTACGACGTGCACTATCTGCCCGCCGAGTCAGACACCGGCATGTTCGGAGGGAACTCCAACTGGCGAGGCCCGGTGTGGTTCCCGATGAACCTCGTGATCCTCCGGGGGCTCATCCAGCTGCACCGCTACTACGGCGACGCGCTGAAGGTCGAATGCCCGACCGGCTCGGGGCGCCAGATGAACCTGCTCGAGGTCGCGAGCGAGATTGGTCGCCGGCTCGTCACGACATTTACCGAGGACGAAAATGGCCGCCGTCCGGTATTCGGCGGGATCGAGAAGTTCCAGACCGACCCGCACTGGCACGACCTCGTGCCGTTCCACGAGTACTTCCACGGCGACAACGGTGCCGGCATCGGCGCCAGCCACCAGACCGGTTGGACTGGAACTGTGGCGCTGCTGTTCCTGCTTGCCGGCGAGCGGCTCACCGAGACTGCGACGATGGCGGCGGTCGGCGAATAGGGCGGTGATCGTGCGCCTGCCGCCCCGACCGACCGTCTACGAGATCAACACCGCGGTGTGGCTGGAACGGCTGGGCCGCGGTCGCGGACGCCCGTTGGCGCTCGACGAGGTACCGGCCGGGGAGTGGGACGCGCTGGCAGCGCTCCCGGTGGACGCGGTGTGGCTGATGGGAGTCTGGATGCGGAGCCCAGAGGGACTGCGCATCGCGCTCAGCAATCCCGAGCTCGACGCGGGCAACCGCGCGGCGTTACCCGACCTGCGCCCCGAGGACGTGGTCGGGTCCCCCTACTGCGTGCGCGACTATGTCGTCGACGAGCGCTTCGGCGGCCCGGCGTCGCTCGTCGCCGCCCGGGCGGCGCTGGCCGACCGGGGGCTCGCGCTGATCCTCGATTACGTACCCAACCATGTCGCCCCAGACCACGTCTGGACCCGCGAGCATCCGGAGTGCTTCGTTGCCGGCAGCGAACAGGAGCTGGCCGAGCATCCGGAGTCGTTCATCCGCACCGCGGGCGGGATCTTTGCCAACGGGCGCGATCCGTACTTCCCTGCCTGGCCCGATGTCGTTCAGCTGAACGCCTACTCGCCGGCTCTCCGCGACGCGGTCGCCGACACTCTGATCGGAGTCGCAGGTCAATGCGACGGACTGCGGTGCGACATGGCCATGCTGATGACCAACGAGGTGTTCGGGCGCACGTGGGGGGATCGCGCCGGGGCGGTGCCGGCGGAGGATTACTGGCCGACGCTGATCGCGCGGGTCAAACAGGCGTATCCGGACCTCCTGTTCATGGCCGAGGCCTACTGGGATATGGAGTGGACGCTCCAGCAGCAGGGCTTCGACCTCTGCTACGACAAGCGGCTGTATGACCGGCTGCTGCACGAGTCGGCCGACTCGGTGCGCGGGCATCTGCAGGCCGACCCGGCCTATCAGGAGCGCCTTATCCGGTTCATCGAGAATCACGACGAGCCGCGCGCGGCGGCCGTGTTCGCCCCCGGGCAAGCCCGGGCAGCTGCCGTCGTCATGTCGACGCTCCAGGGTGCCCGGCTCTACCACGACGGTCAGTTCGATGGCCGCCGCACGCACGTGCCGGTGTTCCTGTGCCGCGCACCCGAGGAGCCGGCAGACACGGAGCTGCGAGCTTTCTACCAGCAACTGGTGCGCGCGGTCGCCGACTCCGAGCTGCACGACGGCGAGTGGCGGCTCTGCGTCTGCGAGGGATGGCTGGACAACGACTCCGCTCAGCAGCTCGTCTCGTGGTGCTGGTCGACGCCGAGTTCCCGCCATCTCGTGGTCGTCAATCTGTCCGAGCGCCCGGCCCAGGCACGTGTGCGCCTGCCGTGGTCCGACATCGCGGACGCGACCTGGCAGCTCGAGGACCGGCTGTCGGGCATGCGGTTCGGACGCGCCGGGGACGAGCTCGCCGCCGATGGACTGTACGTCGCGCTCGACGGCTGGGCGTATCACTTCCTGGCCTGCTCTCCAGCTCCGGTCACGGTGGGGATGGAGGCAAACCCAGAGACCGTCGCGGCGTGAGCGCCACGCCGGCAGACCCCGCTGGGGTGGCCGCGACGCCGGGCGAGGAGAGTCGGGCGGACCGCCGGCGGCTACTGGCGCCGCTCGCCCTGACCCAGTTCGTGGCCAGCTTCGCCGGCTCGAACATGAACGTCGCAATCAGCAGCATCGCGAAGGACATCGGGACCACGGTGCATGGCGTGCAGACCGCGATCACCCTGTTCTTGCTTGTCATGGCGGCGCTGATGATTCCCGGGAGCAAGCTGACCGACCGCTGGGGGCGTACGCGGTGTCTGAACATCGGCCTCACCGTGTACGGCACGGGAGCCGTGATCGCCGCAGTCGCGCCCGGGCTTGGCGTGCTGATCCTCGGCTATTCGGGATTCGAGGGGGTCGGCTCGGCGCTCATGATCCCGCCGATCTACATCCTCGCGACGCTGTTCTACGACGACATGCAGTCACGGGCGCGAGCCTTCGGCGTGATCAGTGGGATGGGGGGAATCGGCGCCGCGGCCGGACCGCTGATCGGTGGCCTGATCACTACCGCAATCAGCTGGCGCGCGTCGTTTCTGCTGCAAGCCGTCATCGTGGCCACGATCGTGGTGCTTTGCCGCCGCATGAAGGATCCGCTCCCCGCCGACCCAAGCCGCCGCTTCGATACGTGGGGCGCGACGCTGTCGGCGGTGGGCATGCTGTTCCTGATCCTCGGGATCCTCCAGGCCGGCGATAACTGGGCGTTGTTCGCGATCTTCCTCGCCCTCGGGTGCGGGATCCAGCTGTGGTTCTTCCTGTACATCCGCCGCGAGGAGCGCGCGGGCAAGGAGCCGCTGTTGTCCACGAGCCTGTTCAAGAGTCGGACCTCGAACCTGGCCATGGTCACCCAGAACATCCAGTGGCTGCTGTTGATGGGATGCACCTTCGTGGTCACCGTCTTCCTCCAGGTGATCCGCGGCTACAGCGCGATCAAGACTGGGCTGGTGTTCACCGCCGCCACCGGCGGCATTCTCGTGTCCTCACTGGCGGCGCAGCGACTGGCGCGCAGGTACCCCCAGCGGACCTTGATCATCGTCGGGTTCGTGATCACGCTCATCGGCGTGGGTCTGCTCCTCGCCCTGTACAAGGTGACGCAGAGCGTGGCGTGGTTCGCGCCGGGCCTGCTGTTCCTGGGTCTTGGGGTCGGGACCATGCTGACGCCGTCGGTCAACGTCGTGCAGTCGAGCTTCCCGGAGGAGAAGCAGGGCGAGATCTCGGGACTCTCCCGCAGCGTGTCGAACCTCGGCTCGTCGCTCGGCACGGCGATCGCCGGCACGATCGTGGTCGCCGACGCGAGCGCCGGAAATAGCTCCTACGTGGCCGCGATGCTGGTGCTGTCAGCCATCGCTCTGATTGGACTCGCGGCCGCATTCTTCATTCCCTCCCAACCCCACCCACGCGAATGAGCCCCGACCCCAACCACGTGCTGGACCGTCATCTCACCGTGCGGGTTCTGTCGAACGCTCGCGGCGAATGGGAGGTCCTCAGCGCACACAGCCTGTGCCCGCACCGGTACAACACCCTCGACGAAGCGACCCGTGCTGCCTACGCGGTGGCGTACCGCGATGGCCCTTGCGAGCTGGTCGTCCACGACGCCTACCACCGCGTCGTACACACCCAGCATGTCGAGCCCGGACGTCCGGGCGCTACGCCAGGGGAACGTAACCGCGAATGGTCGTCCCTCGCCCTGGGCGGGAGAGCACCTCGAGCCAGCCTCCGACCGCCTCCATCCGGTCGTGCATGTTGACGAGGCCGGTGCCCTGGCTGATTCCCAGTGGGTCGAAGCCGACGCCCGAATCGCGAACCTCGAACCCCAGCAGCCCGTCCTCCTCGCGCAAGACGATGCTCGCAGCGGCATGCGGTCCGGCGTGCTTGGTGACGTTCTGAAGCGCCTCCAGGCAGCAAAAGTAGACCGCCACCTCGATCTCCTCCGCGTACCGGCCGATCGATTGAGAGCGAACCTCGACCGTCGAGGGCGAGCTTCGGCCGGCGGCGCGGAGCGCCTCCAGCACTCCTCGAGCGGACAACAGGGAGGGGTAGATCCCGCGGGCCAGCAAGCGGATCTCCTGGAGCAGATCATCCATCTGACGGCCCATCGATGCGAGGACCTGCTCGCCCTGGGCGGGATCTTGTTTGATCGTCTCAGCCGCGAGGTCGAGCTTGATGCGGAGTCCGACGAGCCCCTGCTGCACCCCGTCGTGAAGGTCGCGCTCCAGCCGCCGTCGTTCGGCGTGGGCCATCTCCACGAGCCGCCCGCGGGAAGCGGCCAGCTCGGTGGTCGAGGCCTTGAGGTCCGCCTCGGTCTGCGCGTTCTCGAGGCGAATCAGGGCCGCTGAGGCGATCGCCCGCACGAAACGCTCCAGCCCCCGCAGCTCCGGGTTGTACATCACGGCGGCCACGCGACGACGGTCTCGCTCGATCCACGTAACTGCCCGGTCCGCCGGCAGCTCGTCGATGCGCTTCCCGGCCGAGTCGACGTAGGTTCCCGACTCCGGGAGGGAGTAGGCGATCCTGAGCGATGGGTCGCGCAGGGCGGCGGAAATCAAAGCCTCGGTATCCGCCGGCGGATGGCGTGCGAGCTCGTTGACCAGCTCAGCCAGCGTCTGCCCCATGAACATCCGCTCGCGGCTGAGGCCGGCGAGGATGGCCAGCGGAACGAAGGCGCCGACCGCGATGTACACCGCGCCGACCGTCGGGGCGGCGCGGGGCCAGACGACCAGCAGCACGAGATACGCGACCAAGGACGCCGCGAAAACGAGGGCCGCGATCCAGACCGGGACCAGCGAGTGCCGGACGGGCGCCGAGGAAGATCGCGCCCGCCTCGCGACCAGGATCGGGGTGCCGATCGTCAGCGTGAGCCACGAGATCACCGCGACCGCTGTCAGGACCGGAACGACGCCGGCGATCGACGGCCAGAGCGCCCCGTGGACAGAGCAATGCGGAGCGCACGTGACCAACGGCGTCTTCAAGGGGGGCTGCACGGCGATCACGGCCGAGAGCAGCCACGACGCGGCCAGTACGCCGCCCGTGATCCACAGGAACCGCTTCTCGGGCACGTGTCCGGTCGGGTGGGCGAGCATCACGTAGGCGACGATCGTCGGCATCGCGCTTGCGCACACCACGCCGACGGTGAAGGCGACCCGGTTGGTCGATCCGTTGAGTAACCACAGCGAGGAGAACAGCCCGGCGCCGATCAGCAGCGCTCCCATCCGCGCCTGGATCCGGGTCGTCTGGGCATAGATGCCGGCGGCGATGTAGCCCCCGATGATGAAGACTCGCAACTCGACGGCGATGTGCGCCGGAGCCGCCGCATGATTCTCGGCCGTGAGATAGGCAACGCCGGCCGCGGCAGCCGCGCCGAGGAGTCCGACAGCGGCGCATCGCCAGCCGAGAGGCGGGCGATCCCAGCACCGCGCGACGCCCGCCGCGAGCCGGCTAGCGGCCGCGGCCGGGCCCGACCACGGGCCCCGGCGTAGCTGGCCGGCGTGCTCGTCGCCGGTGACCCGCGTGGGTTGTACGGCAAGATCTGTGTTCATCTTGCAGGGGTGGACGACTGCCGTTGGTGGCCACGGTCAGATGCGCCCCGCCTGCACAGGCTAGCGCTGTCGTATCGCCGCCATCAATGGGGCTCTCTCCCTATACCGCGGGTTTGGAGCGGGTCCAGAGCATGTGTACGCTCACACGACGCGTCATCCACATCAGGTGATGCTGAGGGGGTTCCAGAGGTCGAGGATCCGCAGCCATGAGCACGACAATCAAGGGCAAGCGTCAGGCGGACAAATCCGGAAACGGCGGCTCGACGCCAGTGAAATCGATTGCAGCGCCGAACGAACAGAGCGCCGCGGCGCCCTCGCCGTTCACGCCGATCGCCGACTACGCGTTCCTCTCGGACTGCCATACGGGCGCGCTGGTGGCGCCCGACGGCACGATCGACTGGCTGTGCATCCCGCGGTTCGATTCCCCGAGCGTGTTCGGCTCGTTGCTCGACCGCGGCGCGGGCGCGTTCCGGCTGGGCCCGTTCGGCATAAACGTGCCGAGCGGACGGACCTGGGAGCCGGGGACCAACACGGTGGTCACGGCATGGAAGACGCCTTCAGGGTGGGCCATCGTGCGCGACGCGCTGACGATGGGTCCGCGTCGGGGGGAGGACACAATCACTCCCCACACGCGGCCGCCGACGGACGAGGACGCCTACCACGTGCTCGTGCGGACGGTGCAGTGCATCGAGGGCAGCGTCGAGATCGAGCTCGTGTGCGAGCCGGGCTTCGACTACGGCCGGGCCCTGGCTGAGTGGACGCTCGAGCCGGACCGCCATCGGGCCACGGCGACCGGGGCCGGTCAGACGATGCGTTTGCAGACGGACATGCTGCTCGGGATCGAGGCCAATCACGTCCGCGCCCGGCACGTGCTTCACGAGGGAGAGGAGCTGTTCTGCGCGCTCTCCTGGGACGACCAGGCACCGGTGCCAACGACGGCTGAGGAGGCGAATGCCCAACTCAGGACGACGACCCGGTTCTGGCGGCACTGGCTGTCCCGCGCCCGCATTCCTGATCATGAATTCCGTCCGCTGATCCAGCGTTCCGCGCTCACCATCAAGGGACTGACGTATATGCCGACCGGCGCGACGGTCGCGGCGCTGACGACGTCGCTTCCCGAGACGCCGGGTGGCGAGCGCAACTGGGATTACCGCTACACCTGGATTCGCGACTCGACGTTCACGTTGCAGGCGTTGCACTACCTCGACCTCGATTGGGAGGCCGATGAGTTCATGCAGTTCATCGCCGATCTGGAGCGCAACGACGATGGTGGGCTGCAGATCATGTATGGCATCGACGGTCGGCGGGATCTCACCGAGTCGCTGCGCGAGGAGCTCTCGGGGTACGCGGGAGCGAGACCGGTCCGGATCGGTAACGGTGCGTTCGACCAGCGCCAGAACGATGTGTTCGGCGCAGCGCTCGACTCGGTTCTATTGCACACGCGGCGTAGCCAGCGGCTGCCGCGTCGCTTGTGGCCGTTGATCCAGGCGCAGGCGGAGTGCGCCTCGAAGGTGTGGCGCCAGCCCGACCAGGGGATCTGGGAGGCGCGCGGCAAGCCGCAGAACTACGTCTCGTCGAAGTTGATGTGCTGGGTCGCGATGGACCGCGGGGCCAAGCTGGCCTCGATCCGCGGTGAGGATTCGATGGCCGCCGAATGGGGCAAGGTCGCGGCTGAGATCAAGGCCGATATCCTCGAGCATGGGGTCGACCAGCGCGGTGTGCTCGTTCAGCACTACAACACAGAGTCGCTGGATGCGTCGACGCTGCTGGCGGCGATCTTCGGCTTCCTGCCGGGCGATGACGAGCGATTGCGCGCGAGCGTGCTGGCGATCGCCGACGAGCTGACCGAGAACGGTTTCGTCCTGCGCTACCGGACGGACGAGACCGACGACGGCCTGTCGGGCAAGGAAGGCACGTTCGTGATCTGCTCGTTCTGGCTCGTGTCGGCGCTGGCGATCATCGGCGAGATGCAACGAGCCCGCGACCTGATGACGCGGCTGGTGAAGGTCGCGTCACCGCTTGGGCTGTACGCCGAGGAGTTCGACGCCGGCACGGGCCGGCACCTCGGGAACTTCCCTCAGGCGTTCTCGCACCTCGCGCTCGTCGAGGCCGCCGGGCGGATCATCGTGGCGGAGCGGCTGGCCGAGTTAGGCGCCTAGTCGGTCAGTCCCCGGCAACGGGCTCGCTCGGCCTCCGCGACGCCTCGTAGATGGCCCGCTTCTTGGCTCGGCTCACCTCCGCGACCGACGGCCCCGGGGCCTCGATCACGACCGTGTGCGCGAACTGGTCCTGGAACCCCCTCCGCCGGCTGTCGTACAGGATCGGCACGAAGCCTAAGAACAGCGGCAATGCGGCCAGGATGACGCCGATGCAGCGAATGAGCGCCCGCTTGGGCTTGACCGGCTCGAGGTCGACCGTGAGAACCCGGATCTGCATGACTCGGGCCCCGGGCGTCTGACCCGTAGCCGACCAGAAGAGCACGAAGTATGCGATCGATCCGATCACGAACGCGGCCCCGCCGATCACCGCGAGAATCGTTCTGAGACCGTGCGGAATGTGCAGCAGCGACAGGATCAACGCCGCCCCCACGCCGATGACTACATCCACGACGGTGATCAGCGTCGCGTCGATCGTGAACGAGACGACCCTTGTAGCCAGGCCGGCGTAGCCGATCGGCTGAGCGGGCACGGCCACGATAGGCGCCTCGCCCACACCAGCCGCCGGCAGCCCGCTCATCAGGTGCTCGCGTCAGGTTCCGGAATCACCCTCTGAGAGCGGCCGATCAGCCGCCGCGCGGCGCGCTCCATCCAGTCGTCGGCCTTTCGCGACCTGGAGCGCACCTCGTCGCCAAGCTCGTCGGCAAAGCCGAGGCCCTGCTGCGATACCGCGGCGGTCACCGCGGGGCTCCCGGCGATCTCGTCGATCAGGTGCCAGAGGCTCTCGCTGGCCAGCAGCCGCTCAAAGAACCGGTCGATGAACCCGCTCTCGAACAGGCTGTCGACGAGCTGCACGGCGCCGTCGCTTTCGAGCGCCTGCTTGAGCGCCGCCTGGATGTGCACGCTGTTGATGGCCACGACCACCACGCGCTCGAGCTCGTCGCTTTCGAGCACGCGGTTCACTGCGCGCCTTTCCAAGCTGAGACTCGCCTCGGCGGCGGCCTCGACCGCCCCCGCGATCGGCCTCAAGGTCGCGGTCGCGGCACGCGTGCCGAAACCGATGAGAGGCCGGAGTGGGTTCGGCATGGATCTCGCGCCGTCGTTATCAGACATGACTCACTGGATCGGATCTTTGAGCGCACGCTAACCGATGCCATCACCCAAATGGGGCGATGCGTACCGTGCCCCGCGATTCGACGATGGTCTCGCGGAACGGCGACGCGAGAAATGTGGGTTCAGATGCAACCTGATGAGCGAGATGACCACGAGGACGACACCGCTCGGCTCAGCGCGCCCTCGACCGACGAGCAGGACACGCTGACCACGCCTGAGGCGGCCGCGCCGCCAGACGGGGCGGCGGACGCGTCGGCGGCGAGGATCTCGCGCCGACGGCTGATCGGCGTCGACGTCCTGATCGGCGTAACCACCGTACTCCTGATCGTCGGGATCTTCGCCACCTGGGCGAATCGGCTCCTGTTCAGTCCGGACAACTGGTCGAAGACGAGCACCCAGCTGCTCCAGGACGACAACGTCCGCTCCGCCACCGCCAACTACGTCGTCAATCAGCTCTACTCAAACGTAGACGTCGCGGGATTGATCAAGCAGAACCTGCCGACCCAGCTCCAGGGACTGGCCGGACCCGCCGCCGGTGCGCTGCGCAACGCGGCCGTCTCGGGCACCGAGCTCGCCCTCAGCCAGCCGCGTTTTCAGGCTTTGTGGGCTCAGGCCAATCGCGCCGCCGACCAGACCTTCATCGACGTCGTGAACGGACGGAAGGGCGTGGTTGGATTCAACAACGGCGTGGTGACACTCGATCTCGCCTCGCTCGTCGACAACATAGCCTCGCGTCTCGGTCTGCCCTCGGGCATCGCCTCCAAGCTTCCGCCCAGCGTCGCGAACCTGACCATCTTCAAGTCCGACCAGCTGAAGTACGTCCAGAACGGGGGCAAGGCGATCAAGGGGCTGGCGCTGTGGCTCACGATTATCGTGCCGCTCCTGTACATCCTGGCGCTGTTCCTGGCCAAGGGTCACCGGCGGCGGACGTTGATGACCATCGGCTTCGCCGGCATTCTCGCCGGGGTGCTGGTGATCCTCGGCCGCTCGATCCTGCAGGGTCAGGTCGCGAACTCACTGACCAGCGACGCCTCGCTTCAGGTGACCGTGCGCCACGTTTACAACATCAGCACCGCGATCCTAAAAGACGTGGCCGGCGCGGTCATTCTTGTCGCGATCGTGCTCGTCGCCGCCGCGTGGTTCGCCGGGCCGGCTCGCCCGGCCGTGGCGATGCGCCGCGCGATCGCTCCGTTCCTGCGCGAGCAGGCGGTGGCGACTTACGTGATCGTGCTTGGGATCATGGTTCTCGTGTTCGTGTGGAACCCGATCGAGGCGACCAGCAAGCCGCTGGGAATCCTGGTGTTCACCGTGCTGGCGCTCCTAGGTACTGAGCTCCTGATCCGCCAAACCGGGCGGGAGTTTCCGCAGGCCCACGCCGGAGAGGCCAGGCAGGCGTTCCGCGCCCGCGTGGCGAGCATGCGTGAGGGGCGCCACACCTCCAGCGACCCCAGCCCCGCCGCCGGATCGACGACGGCCGATCAACTCGGCCGGCTCGCCGACCTGCGCGACCGCGGCGCCATCACTCCCGAGGAGTACGAGTCCGCGAAGGCACAGCTCCTCGGCGGCTGAAAGTTAGGCTCCTCAGAGCCCCGACACGGCGGTGATCCGGCCGTCCTCGACGGCCTTGCTCAACGCCTGATAGTCGAGCTCGTTCTGGTCGGCGTAGGCGCGGGAGAACTCGAGGATGGCCCGGTCGAACGCATTGCCGCCGCCGAGGTAGGACGCGATCGCGATCCGGTCGCCGCTGCGCGCGTGCGCCCGGGCCAGCGTCCACCCGCACAGCCTGCCGTACGCGGCCATTCCCGACGGGACCATCTGCTCGATTACCGCCGAGCCCTTCCAGTCCTTCAGCTGGCGGCCGTAGAAGTCGCGGGCGACCCCGTCCAGGCCGGCTTTGATGTGTATCCAACCGAGGAAGATGTCGCTCGCCGCCTGCATCATCCGCTGACCGACCACCACTCGCTGGGCGTGGTTGCGGTACACGCTCTTGCCGACGTGCTCCTCGAGCACCGATTCCTCGGCCTCCTTGAGCTGGAGGAACAGCGGGTCGTTGCCGTCACGGCCGAAGAAGAGGGCGATCCAGGCCCGCGTCCCGACGCTGCCGACACCCACGACCTTCCGCGCGAAGTCGACCAGCTCGAACTCCTCGAGCAGCTTGCGCCGGTCGTGTTCCAGGGACTGGCGATACACGCGGATCAGGCTGCGAAGCCACTGCAGCGCCTCGTCGTGCTCCTGTTCGGGGAGGAGCACTCGAAGCGGCACGATCAACGGCGACTCGTCGACGATACCGGCCCGCCCGTTCTCCTGCTGGGTCAGCTTCGAGAACGCCGACATGCTGTCTCGGGTCCGCGCCTTGGCCAGTGTCGCCTTGCCTCGCTTGGCCTGGGTGGGCGTGATCTGGGATCGGTAGTCCTTCAGCACCGCGTCGATCTGCATATGCGCGTACCAGACCTCCAGGTTGCTCATCGCGGCGAAGGTGCGCATCGCGGTCCGGTACTCGCTGACGGTGTCGAGCACCACCCTGTCCTGGTCCCTCGTGCCGTAGTCGTTGTCGCGAGCGGCGATCAGCATGCTCGCGGCCAGGCGCTTGACGTCCCACTCCCAGGGGCCCGGGAGCGTCTCGTCGAAGTCGTTGATGTCGAACACGAGCTGGCGCTCGGGCGACGCGAACACGCCGAAGTTCGACAGGTGAGCGTCGCCGCAGCACTGCACGTTCAGCCCCGAGCGCGGCGTTCCCGCGAGGTCGTGGGCCATGATCTTGGCCGCGCCACGGTAGAAGGTGAACGGGGACACGAGCATCCGGCCGTAGCGGATCGGCACGAGCTCGGGGACGCGCGTGCGCGCCTGGTCCTCGAGCAGAGCGACCGGGTCGGCGCGGTCTGCGTACGACTCGTACTCGGCGTGGCGAGATCGTGGGATCTCGGCGCGGGCCGCCTTGCCGCGCGCGATGCGTTCTTCGAGGGTCAGGTGAGGGACGACCTTCGGTCTGGTTACCGGCCTAGTTGTTGCCATTTCGTGATCGTGACAGCGGGGCACGCATGGGCCATCACCCGATGGGGATGAGACGTGGGCTCGACGCTCATCCTCCGTTCGGGGTGACGACAGCGCGGTGGGCGAGCGTGAGAGTGCACCGATGAGCCCGGGTGGCACATACGGGGAGCGGCCGGCATGGGAGCCGCAGGTGCCTCGCTTCCGGCTTGTCCACGTTCTGCTCTCGTGGTTAGTCGCCGCCGTATCGGTGCTGATCGCCGCGGCGATCGTCCCGGGGGTGAGCGTCGGGGATTTCCTCGACGCGCTCGCGGCGGCAGCCGGGATCGCCGCGCTCAACGCTGTGCTTCCGCCGCTCCTGGCCGCCCTGCGCTTGCCGTTCACGCTCGCGCTCGGTTTCGTCACCGTGCTCGCGCTCGACGCGGTGATCCTCCTGATCGTCCCGCACATCACGGGCCGCCGGATCGTCGTCGACTCGTTCGGTGCAGCGCTCCTGGCGGCGCTGGTGATCGCGGCCGCGATGATCGCGCTCGAGGTCATCCTCGGCGTCGACGACGACGACGCATATTCGCTGCGGGTGATCAGGCGGATAGCCAGGCGTCAGGGCAACGCGGTGCAAAGCGATGCACCGGGCATCATCTTTCTCGAGATCGACGGCCTCGCCCTGCCCGTTCTGCGCCGGGCGATGCGTGACGGGGCAACTCCGCAGCTGACCAGCTGGCTGGAGTCGGGCGCGTACCGGCTGGACGAGTGGGAGCCGGATCTGAGCTCTCAGACCGGGGCCAGTCAGGCCGGAATCCTGCTCGGCGGCAACGAGGACATTCCCGCGTTCCGCTGGGTCGAAAAAAGGACCGGACGGGTAATGACGTGCTCCTCGCCGCAGGACTGCGCGGAGATCGAGCGGCGGCTGGCAAGCGGCCGCGGGCTGCTGATCGACGCGGGCGCGAGCCGGGGCAACCTGTTCTCCGGGGATGCGGAGGCGATGATCCTGACCGTCAGCCGTATGGCCGCCGAAAAGCGGGCGAACCCGGGATACCGTGCGTTCCTCGCCAACGGGTTCAATGTCTCCCGCCTGCTCGTGCTGTTCTGCTGGGAGGCCGTGCTCGAGAAAGGGGCGGCCATCCGCCAGCGCCGGCGCGGCATCCGGCCGCGCGGAGACCGCGGCGGGCGTTATCCGCTGATGCGAGCCGCGCTGTGCGTCGCGGTGCGGGATCTGATCGTGTTCGGCGTTCTGACCGACATGATGCGGGGCCGTCCGGCCGTGTACGCCACCTTCTCGGGCTACGACGAGGTCGCGCACCACTCGGGGCTCGAACGGCCGGACACGCTCGAGGCGCTGCGCAAGATCGATCGGCAGTTCGCTCGGATCGCTGGTGCCCGGCGCTTCGCCCCGCGGCCCTACGTGATCGTGGTGCTGTCCGACCACGGTCAGACGCAGGGCGCCACGTTCAAGCAGCGCAACGGCTATGACCTCAACGAGCTCGTCGAACGCGCGCTGTCGGGCGTGTCGGTCGCGCGCACCTCGACGGGCGATGAGAACGACGCCGCCGTCGGCCACGCCATCGCCGAGGCGACCGGCCATGCCCGGCAGGCCGATAGCGGCGCTGCAGCCGATCGCCAGGCGATCGTGCTGGCATCCGGGAACCTGGGACTCGTCTACCTGATGGATGAGGGCCGCCGTCTGTATCTCGAGGAGATCGAGGAGCGCCATCCTCGCTTGCTCCAGGCGCTCCGAGCACATCGCCATATCGGCTTCGTCCTCGTCCGCTCGCGTGAGCGCGGGCCCGTCGTGCTCGGGGCGCGCGGAAAGCGTTACCTGGACGGCGATGTGGTCGAAGGCGAAGATCCGCTGGCGCCATTCCCGCCGAGCGCGGCCGACCACCTGCGGCGAACCGACCGCTTCGCGAACGTCGCCGACGTCATGGTCAACAGCTTCTACGATCCCGAGCTCGAGCAGGGTTGCGCGTTCGAGGAGCTGATCTCGTTCCACGGGGGGCTCGGCGGGCCGCAGACACGCCCGTTCATCCTCCATCCCGTGGAGCTGCCGATGTCACCAGAACGGCCGGTCGGCGCCGCGGCGGTTCACGATTTGCTGATCGGATGGCGGCGCTCGCTGCAACCGCAGCTCGGCAAGAACGAGGAAGATCGCCTTCCGGAGGTGGCCCGACCGAGCGCTCCGGAAGGCGATCGTTCCGTGAGGCAAGCCTCGTAACTTCCGGCTACCCCGCGACTCTGGCCTACTACCCGAGGATCAGCGCCTTCTGTCGCGAGAACTCCTCGTCGGTGAGGATGCCCTGCTCGTGCAACTTGCCGAGCTCCTGGAGCCGGGTAATGTCGTCCGAGCTGGTGCCGCGCGAGGCCGCGGGTGGGGCCTGGGGAGGCGGGCTGGCCATCACCGATTGCTGACCGGCGTTGTAGGCCTCATCCTGTTGTTCTTCCTGTGCGCGCTGCCGATGCTTGCCGAACGCGTACGCTCCTCCACCAACGGCGGCGGCACGCAACAGCGGGCGACGTCTCAATAGAGGCATCGTGCCCCTATCCCTCGTCCTCGTCGAGGCCGAGCGCGACCATGATCTCGGGCGCGGCCGCGACGACTCTGGGACCACCGACCTGAGGAGCGACCGCGACCAGCACTCCGAGGATGTCCTCCGGCGTCACGTCATCCGCGAGCGCGTTGCCCAGCTGCCACCCCCACGATGCCGGTGGCGCGTCCAGCGCGATCAGGGTGGCAATCTTGACCAACGCGAACGTCCGCGGATCGAGCCCGCTTAGCTCGCGGTCGGCCTCACGCAGCCCCACGGCCTTTTCAAGGAAGTCAGTCTTGCCGGCCGAGATCTGCGACAGCGTCTGGTGTGTCGCTGCTCCAACAACAGCCATCGTTTCTCCTTTTGCTCCGTGTCGTCAGGCCGTCACGCCACCGGCGCGCCGGGCTGAAGAGCTTCCTGAAGCTTCTTGGTGTCCTCGTCGGACAGCGAGGTCCTGATCACCGTGCCGCCGTACTCCTGGAGGGCGGCGATCGCCTTGTCGGGCGTGACCTGCTCGATGACCATGAACAACGCCGACGTGCCCGGCTTGAGGTAATCGCGGACCTGCTGCTGGAATGCCTTGTCGATGCCCTTCTCGCCCATGTGGCCGAAGAGGGCGCCCATACCCGCACCGAGCGCGAGCCCGGCAAACGGGATGAAGAACAACAGTCCGAACAGCAGTCCCCAGAACCCGCCCCAAACTGCCCCGCCGCCGGCCGAGGCCCCGCCGTGTTGGGTGTGAACGTGGTACTTGCCCTCGGGGTCGCGTGAGATCGAGGCGACCTGGTCGGCTTGGATGATCAGCTCTCCCTGCAGTTGCTCCACCGTCTGCAAGGCTTGTTCAGCGGTGCCCTGATCCGGATAGCCGATCGCGACGAGTGTTGCCATCGTTGGCAGCTCCCTTCTGTCAATTTGTTGATGATCTGCCGGATCAGCATCACCAGTCGCCCGGGGTCGGTCATCACCCGAAACGGATGAGCGGCCAGACGGGCTCGCGCGGTCACGGCGCGGCGGCGGTCCCTGGGCCGTGCAGGACGTTGTGAACGAGCGCCTGGACCATTCCTCGGGGGCTGTCGGGCTCGAGCGCCGAGGGCGACGCGCCGGGATGCTGGGGAGCGATCCTCGCGCGCAGCGCGCCCGGTCTGACTCGGAAGATGAGGGGAGGGCTGAGTACCAGCGATTCGCCGTCGATCCCCGCCGCCACGGGTCCGTCGGCGTCGATCTCGAACGTCGGCGCGGTCCACTGCTGCATCGCGAGACGATGGGTGGTCGCGTCGCCTGCGCGGACGGTCGGGGCCAGCACGGTTACGCCGAGGACGGCCTGGTCGAGTCGCGGCCTGGTCCCCGAGCCGACCGCGCGGCCGAGCCGATACGCGTTGTTCGATACGAGGATGGCGGCGGCCGACGCCTCGCTGGCGTCGTCGCGCCAACGCAGACCCGGAGCGCGGGCGTCCGGACCGAGCGTGTCGGGCACCGCATCGAGCAGCGTGTGCAGCTTCGCGTCGCGGTAGCCGGGCTGGGCGACGGCCTCGGCGTACAGGCCGAGCGACACGTTGTTGACGAACACCCGACCGTTGACATCGGCGAGATCGACGCGACGCTCGCCACCCGTCACGAACGCGTCCAGCGCCCCGACCACGTCCTCGCGATCGACGCCGAGGTCCAGGGCAAAATGGTTGCGCGTCCCGGCGGGTATGCAGGCGTAGGGCAGACCGAGCTCGGCGGCCACCATCGCGACGATGGCCTGGGATCCGTCGCCTCCCGCCATGGCCAGCGCGTCGGCCCCACGCTGCACCGCGCCACGCACGAGCTGTTCGAGGTCCTGGCCGGGTGTCAACTCGATCGCCTCGATCCCCCGGCGCTGGGCCTCCTGCGGCAGCTGGAACTTAGTCGCCTTGCCGCCGCCCGACTTCGGGTTGTAGAACAAGACGGGATGGCGCGGTGCCGGTGCCCGCGGCAGGCGGGCCCGGGGCTTGAACGCTCTGCGCGCCGCGGCGAGCGTCGCTGCGACGGCGGCCAGCAGCAGCAGGTCCTCGAGCACGTAGCTCCACACCACGGCCAGCACGATCGCCCCGGCGAGGAGCAGCACCGCGCCGGCTAGGCCGGCCTGGCGCGCCACGCCGCGTCGTCGGATGCCATACAGGGCCGAGCAGCCCGAGAGCGCGACGCAGGCCACGACCGCCAAGCCGTTCGGGAAATGCGCGACGGCCACGACGATGGCCAGCGCGACCGTGACGAACGCCAGACCCAGCGTCACTGCCGACCACACCCGAGGCATCAACACGCCGTCCGTGCCGAGCGCCACTGGCTGCGTGAGGTTGGCCCCGCTCACATCGGCAGGCTGCCGCGTCACGTTTTCACATTCATCACCTCATCCAGGTGAAGGCCCCGCTTGGAGCGCGTCTCACCCGGTGGGGGTGATGCGTTCGAGCCATGCGTGCTTCAGCGTATTGGTGTCTTGCCGTCCGACGGCGCTGAATCGGGATGGTCGCGTCTCTTCTGGGAAGCGTTCAGGCGCTCCAAGAACGCCATGGCGCTGGTCGACGACGACCGGCGTATCGTGGAGCTGAACGGGGCCTATCTACAGGTGCTGGGGTATCGGCGTTCCGATCTGATCGGGCGGCACGTGTACGAGTTCGTCGTCGATGGTCCGCTCGCGACCGCGGACGAATGGCGAGCCGTGCTGCAGCGCCGGCAGTTCACCGGCTCGGCCGATCTCATGTGTGCGGACGGCCGCTGCGTGCGAGTCGAGTTCGCGGGGCATCCGGAGATTGTCACCGGCCGCCAGCTCGTCCTGTTTGTCGCTCTCGCCACTTCCGCGCGCGGGCGGCGTCCCGCCGGTAGTTCGGGCGCGGCGCCCAAGCTCGTGCGGCTTACTCCGCGCGAGCTCGAGGTCATCAATTTGGTCGCGCTCGGGTTGAGCGGGCCGGAAGTCGCCCAGGAGCTTCAGATCGCCCACGACACTGTGCGCACCCACGTCCGAAACGCGATGACAAAGGCGGAGGCGCGCTCTCGCGCGCAGCTGGTGGCAAAGACGCTCGGAGACGGAATGCTTTGGCGCGGTGATGGGTAATTAGCGCAGGTGCGGTATCGACGTGGTCGCCTGCGGCGACCATCCTTGTTCCATGTTTGCGCCGGAAACGCCACCCACTGATATTCGCGTCCTAATCGTCGACGATACGACGTGCTGCCGGCAGATCGTGTGCGAGCTGCTCGAGCGGCGCGGTTATCGAATCGCCGGCGAGGCAGCCGGCGTTGCCGCGGCGCTCCGCTTGGCCGAGAGCATCCAACCTGACGCGGCGCTGCTTGACGTTCATTTACCGGACGGCAACGGCTTCGATCTCGCGGAGCGACTTACGCTCTCACAGCCGGGGATGGCCGTGCTCCTGACCTCGGCCGATTTCGACGAGCATTTTTATGCACGGGCCGACGCGAGTGGCGCACGAGGTTTCGTCCCGAAGTCTCAGCTCGCCGAGGTCGAGCTCGAGCGGTTTTGGCCGGGCAATGATCGCCGCTGATCGGCTCATCATCCATTCGGGGGGATGCGCCTGAGGCGGTGGCGCGCCAGGATCGCCCGGTGTCATGAACGAGCAAGACGCAAGCGGACAGAGCCTCGATCTCCTTCGTCGTCTGGCTTCCCACGACGAGCGCTTGCTGGGGACGGTTCTCCGGCTGATGCCGGGAGGGGATCTGGATCATCTTTGTGCGCTGGACCGCCGGACGCGAATGCTGGTCCGCCTCGGTGCGCTGCTCGCGATCGACGCCGCTACTTCATCCCTGCGGTGGGCGGTTGAGCTTGCCTCAACCTCAGGCGCGGGCGATGACGCGTTGGCCGCGGTTCTCTTATCGGCGGGTGGGACAGCGGGCTCGGCGCAGCTCGTGGCGAGTGCGTCGCGGCTGGTTGAGGCGCTCGACTTGGAACCTTGACTCGGGCAGGCGGCTGAGAAGCTCACCGGCCCTCGCCGGCTCATTGCCCGAGGAGACCGGCCTGCTCTGCCCGCGCCACCGCTTCCGAGCGCGATGCCGCTCCCAGCTTGCGGTAGACCGCATGCGCCTGCGTCTTCACGGTATTGGCCGAGACCCCAAGTTGCGTGGCGATTTCCCGGAACGAGCGGTGACTCGGCAGGAAGCGAAGGATCCTCAGTTCGGCGATCGTGAGCGAGGAAGGTCCGGCCAGGCTGGTTTCCGCCAGCGCATCCATCTGGGACCAGGCATCGTCAAACCAGTGCTGGAAAATCACCGCACCGGAGACTCGGCGAGCCAGCCGCGAGGCTTCGGCGAGCAACGTCCGGGCGCGCACGACGTCGGCCAGCGCCAGGGAGGCGTGAGCGAGCAGGATCCGCGCTTCGGCTCCGTACCAGGGCGCGAAGTCGCCGAAGGCTGCCAGCAGATCGATGCTGCGGCGAAGATCCCGCTTGGCCTCATCGAGCCGGCCGTGATGGGCGCGGACGGCCGCCGCGGCCGCAAATCCCAGGGCGCAGATCGGATAGTCGGCGAGGCCGTGCTCCTCGATCACTAGGCTGCCGCGATCGGCCAGCTCGGCGGCGGTATCCCAATCGCGCCGCTCCACGGCGATCATCGCACCTTGCGCCAGGCAGAGCGAAACGATCGCCGGGGCGGTGGCGGCGGCCAGGTCCAAGCTTGCGTCCAGACCCTGTTGCGACCCGATGAGGTCGCCCGTCAGGTGAAACGCCGTCGCGCGCAGGAACAGCCAGACCGGGCACCATGGGCTGGCCGGTGAATCAAGTGCCAGCGCCCCCGCCGCGGCCGCGGCCATGGATGTGACCCCTCCGGCGGGCAGCAGAGCCTCGAATCCGGTGAGGCCGGCTGCAAGCTGCGGGTTGGGCCGGCCCTCGGCTACGCCGCCACGAGCCGCGGCGGCAATCGCCCAATGCCGAGCGTGGGCGGCGTCGCCGCCGACCACGGAGCTGTACGCCGCGCACAGCGCCAGCGGCGCGTGAGCGGCAATTTCAACGTCGGAGAAGCTCGCCAGCCATGACTGGACGATGTCGTTGCGCCCGCGACCGAGGTACTCCAGCAATCTCGGCCACAGTAGGTCCCCGACGCGCCCCGGATCACGGGCAGCGACGGCGTGCGAGACGGCGCGCTCGACGTCGCCCGCCGCTTCATACCAGGTGCTTGCACGCGCGTTGAGGAGATGCACCTGCTCGGGTTCGGTGCGCCGCAGCTCCGCCTGGAGGGCGTCTCTGAGCAGTCCGTGCCAGCGGCACCGCTCATGGGCGGGATCGAGCGGGCCCAGGAGCGGCGTGGCCTGCTCCAGAGCACGCAGCGTCAAGCCGGAGTTCCGCTGGTCCAACACCTCGTCGCAGAGCGGACCCGTTAACTCCTCGAGCACCGATGTCCTGAGCGCGAACTCCCTCAGCTCGGGAGGCAGGGCGGAGAGGACCTCGTCGCGAACGTACTCGCCGAACAGGTGATGGTCCCCTTTGACGAGCTCCACCGAGCCGGCCGGATCCTCCTGCTCGTGCAGCCAGAGAGCGGTGAGGTACAGCCCCACGGGCCAGCCCTCGGTCACACTCACCAGCTGCCGGACGGCGTCCACGTTCAGCTCGAGTCCGGCCTGTCGTAAGAGGATGAGCCCGTCGCGCGGGATCATGGCGAGATCGGGCGTCCGCACTTCCACCAGCGCCCGGCTGGCCCGCAGGCGGCCGAGTGGGATCGGGAGCTCGGAGCGCGAGGACAGGGCGAAGGTGGCGCCGGGCGGAGCCTCGTCGACCATCGCGTCAACCAACCCGCGGAGCACCTCGGGCGCGATCAGCTGGACGTCGTCGAGCACGAGCACGAAGGTCTGACCGCGGACACGAAGGCCCCGGAGCGCCCCCAACAGGCTGGCCACAGCGCCTCGGCCGGAGCGGCTCCGCCCCGACGATCGCGCCCGCCCGTCCAACCAGCCGGTCTCTTGGAGCGTGGTCAGGATCACCCGCGCGGCCTCGGTGACGGTGGCCGCGACGAGCTCGTCGGTCGGGAGCCACAGGAACGGACGCCGGTCGTGCTGCGCCCATTCCGAGATCAGGCTCGACTTGCCGTAGCCCGGCGGCGCGACGATCACCGCGAGCGACGCCTCGGGCGACTGCGAGAGGCGACGAACGAGCGCAGCGCGGCGCACGTGATCCTCGCGCCAGCGCCGGCCGACGAGCGGATTTGCCGGCAGCACGGGAGTGGTCGAGCTTCTCGACTTGGCTCGACTGGGGGCTAATGCGGTAGCGGCGACTGAAGGCACTCGGATTAGAACGTAGGAAGGGGGTTCCTGCGTGCCTGTCAGTTCTCACCGACTGCGGGGCCCGAGACAAGGGGGTCCGCCTCCGTCTTGCCGGAAGCCCGCACCACGCAGACGCTTCGCATCCGGGGCGGCCAGCCGGAGCGTGTCGCGTCATCCGAGCGTGGAAATCAACCCGGTTCGAGCGTGGAGATCACCCGGTTCGGACGATGCGCGCCAAACTGGCACAGCTAGCGTCCGGAACGTGGACGATGTGGAACGGCTGCTTCGTCGGCTCGCACTCAATGATGAGGAATCGGTGGGCATGGTGCTGGCCAACGGCCCGGACGCAGCCACTGCGACGGCGTTGCGGCCGAAGGTCGACCTGCTCGTACAGCTCGGTGCGCTGCTGGCCCTTGGCGCCGCCACGACGTCTTTACGGAGCACCGTAGATCGAGCGATCGCCGCCGGGGCGACTGAGGCGGAGATCGTCGGCGTATTGATCGCCGTAGCGCCCGCAGTCGGGCTCGCTCGCGTGGTGTCGAGCGCGCCCCGGCTGGCGGTGGCCATCGGCTACGACATGGAGGAGGACGAATGACCGCGCGCCCGGCTTCCCATCAAACGGTCAGGCTGTCCCGCGGCAAGCACCACTCGCCAGAGCACGGGGCATGCGTCATGGAGCTGGCTTCGATGCTCACGGGCGGACCGTTCACCGACCATCCGCGCTGCGCATGTCCGATCATCGGAGCGTTCCTGAGGTCCTACAACGACTGGGTCGACGACCGCCGCCGCCAGGACCTGTATGCGTATGCGGCCAAGGTGGTGGGTAGCCGCGCCTCCGCCGACGTCCAATCGGCACGTGCGCAGCGCCTGATCGACTGGGCCGGGGATCTCGAGCACCGGCGCCTGAAGCGAGTCTGGTTCGGGGCGCAGCGCTGGACGAATCTGCCCGGCCCCGACCCAGCCGACGTCGCGACTCGCGTGGTGTGCGCGATCGCGCGCCAGAAGGATCATCCACACCAGGAGGTGCTGCTGATCCTCGACGAGCTGTTCGCGATGGGGCGGACGCCCGGGCCGCGGCCTGGATTCGAGGACTACTTGTCCTGGGTCTTGATCACGCCGCTCGACACGTCGGCGATTGCCGCGCCGAGCAGCGCACCGGCAAGCACGTCACCGGGGTAGTGCACGCCGGTGTGCACGCGGGAGTAGCCGACCAGCGCCGCCAGTGTCTCCAGCGGTAGCCGGGCCTGAGGGAGCTCTCGACCGACGCCGCGCGCGAAGGCCACGGCGGCCGCGGCATGGCCGGACGGGAACGATCGCGATCCCGGCATCGGTACCTCGCGGCTGGCCTCGATCCCCGTGTTGGTCCGATCCGGCCGTCGTCGGCGTCCGAGGGGCTTGATTACGAGATTGACGATCGCCGAGGTGGCCGCCACGGACACCAGGCCGGAGACGGCCGCGCGTCGGCCGCGGGCGCCCCCGGTCACGGCGAGCACTGCGGCGCCCGCCATCGACAGGCGGGAATAATTGGCCGCCGTCGAGATGCGCCGCATTGCGCCATCCATCCGTGGCGTCCTGGTTTGCGCGATCGCGTCATAGACGGCGCGGTCGATGCGGTCCGCCTCTGAGAGCCATGTCCGGGCCCTTGGGGTCATGACGTGCGTGTGGGCTCGCGACGGCGGAGGTTGGAGACGAGCACCGACACCACCGTGACGAGATAGATCTGCCCGAGCAGGGCCTCGCTGACCGACAGGGTGTGCCCGAGGTTGCTCTTGGCGGTCAGGTCTCCATACCCGACCGTGGTCAGCGTCGTGAAACTGAAGTACAGGCAGTTGGAGGGCGTCGCCTGAGCATTGTTGACGAAGAAGCCGTGTCCGAGACGATCGATCGCACCGTAGACCAGTGCGAACAGCATCCCTACCAGGATGTAGAGGCACAGCACCCCGAACACGGCCTCCACCGTGACGCCGCCGTGGGCTCGCAGGCTGCGAACCACCCCGAGCACCACCGCGGGTGGTGCCAGGGTGACCAGCAGCAGGTTTGCGATCCTCGGCGCGGCCCCGTCGACATTGCCGTTGGCAGCCTCGATGATGCTGAAGGCCACCACGAGCACCGCCACCACCAGGGCCGTGCGGATCACCGGCGGCCGGGCGTCTGCCGCCCGCAGCGCCAGCATGAGCGTCGACGCGAGCAGGGCGGTCAGGAGCACCTCTTCCCACCGCTCGGGGGTGGCGACACCCTGGATAATGAAGGCGGCCACCGTCGCGCCGAGCAGCAAGCCGTAGCGCTCGCGCCGCTCGCGCGAGCCGGGGCCGCTGGTCATGACTGCTCCACCATTGTCGGCACGCCAGATTGGCCGCAGCCCGCGGAGAGCGCATCGTCCGGATTGGGTGAGGGGTGATTTCGCCGCGTCGTGAGGCGGTGGGGATTGGTGGTCGTGGTCCCGCCCGTCACCGCCGGTCGCGCGGGGGGTGGTGCGGGCCTGCCATCCGCCGACAGGTGGGCGCCCTTGCCAAAGGGGTGTCCACGGGTGCAACATTGCAGTGTTGTCATGTCGCCTGATGAAGACGAGGTGGGCGCGGTCGTGGGTCGATTAGACCCGCCGGTAGTCGGCGGCTTCCGGCCCACAGGGTCCGAGCCGCGGGACGACCAGCGACCGATTCGCGTGGCGATCGCCGAGGACTCGTACGTCATTCGGGAGTTCCTCACCACGACCCTCAGCTCGACGCCCGAGGTGGATCTGGTGGCGGTGTGTACGAACGGCAAGGAGCTCGCGACCGCGGTCGACACCTGGGATCCGGACGTCGTGCTCACCGACATCCGGATGCCTCCGTCCGGAGCGGAGGAGGGCGTTCGCATCGCGGCCCGTCTGCGTGAGAGCCACCCGCGGATCGGGGTCGTGGTCCTGAGCCAGTACGCCGAGCCGGCCTACGCCATCGGCCTGCTGCGGGACGGCACCGGCGGCCGCGCCTATCTCCTGAAGGAGCGGATCCGAGACAAAGAGGAGCTCGTCCGTGCCATCAACGCCGTGGCTCGTGGCGGTTCGGTCATCGATCCGATCATCGTCGACGTCCTGATTGACGCGCGATCCCAGGCCGCGAAGTCGCAGCTCTCCGAGCTCACGCCGCGCGAGCGTCAGCTCCTGGCCGAGATCGCCGCCGGCAAGAGCAACGGCGCCATCGCCCAGTCGCTGGTACTGACCAAGCGAGCGGTCGAGAAGCACGTGAACTCGATCTTCTCGAAGCTCAATCTGCCGGAGTCAGAAGACGTCAGCCGGCGCGTGAAGGCCACCCTGATCTTCCTCGCGGAGGAGGGGGGCGACAGCTCCTGAGCTGGTGGGCGAGCGGTCGCGGCGCGGTAGGCGAACGGTGATGTCGAGGCCGCCGGTGGGGACGGCGGTGGCGTGCACGGTTCCGCTGTGGACAGACGCGATCGAGGCCACGAGGGCGAGGCCGAGACCGAAGCCGTCGTGGCTGGTGCGATCGTCGAGGCGCGCGAACGGCAGGAACAACCGGTCGACCTGGTCGGGTGGCACAACCCGCCCGGTGTTGACCACGCGCACGAGGGACGCGCCCTTGTCGGTCGCGGTCGAGATCGCGACAGTGCCGTTCGCGACGTTGTAGCGCTCGGCATTGTCGAGCAGGTTGGCGATGAGCCGTTCGAGCAGCACCCCGTCGCCGGTGACAGGGGCTTCGTCGAGCGTGGTGATCGTCGTGACGCCGCTCGCCGTACGTCCCTCGAGTGCGTCTTCCGCCACGGCGGCCAGATCGAGGGGATCGGAGAGGGCGCGCGCCTGATCGTTGCGCGCGAGGATCAGCAGCGCCCCGATCAGCCGTTCGGCCTGATCGACGGCTTGACGGATTTCGGCGGCCATCGAAACCAGCTCCTCGCGCGTCGGCTCTGGCTTGGCGAGAACGACGTCCATCGCCGTGCGCATCACGGTCAGCGGCGTGCGGAGCTCGTGGCTTGCGTTGGCGATGAACTGCCGCTGGCCCGTGAACGCTCGGTCGAGTCGTTCGAGCATGGTGTCGAACGTGTCGGCGAGCTCACGCAACTCGTCGCGTGGGCCCTGCAAAGCGATGCGCTGGGACAGGTCCTGCTCGCTTGCCGCACGGGCGGCTGCGGTGAGCCGGTGTACAGGCCGCAGGATGCGGCCGGCGGCGATCCAGCCCGCGATTGCGGCGAGCAGGATCAGCCCGGCCAAGCCGAGGAGCGAGTAGGCGAGCAGGTGGGTGAGCGTCGTGCTGCGCTGGGCGGAGACGCCGGCCTGGACGCCGTTGGCATACAACGCGGCGCACTTGATCATCGCGCCGGCGGCCGAGCCGTGCGGGACCTGCGACCGCTTGAATCCGGCGGGTGAGCCACCCGCGGCCTGCGCGGCCTTGACGCACCGGGCGATCGCTTGCTGGCTCGGCTGCGGGATCCGGGTCGTCGCTGTGCCATGCAAACTGTGCGCGACGAGCAGGTTCGTGATCAGCACCAGCGCCGCCCCGCCCAGCGCGAACAGCGACGTGTACAGCAGCGTCAGGCGTGAGCGGGCGCTGAGTTGCCGTCTCACAGCCGGTAGCCGACGCCTACGACGGTCTCGATCAGCGGCGGGTCGCCAAGCTTGCGCCGCAGCCGTCCGACGGTGACCGCGACCGTGTTGCTGAACGGGTCGGCGTGTGCATCCCATACGTGCTCGAGCAGCTCTTCGGCGCTGACCGTGGCGCCGTCGGCTCCGGCCAGGCATTCCAGCACGCCAAATTCCTTGCGCGTTAAGGTCAGCGGGGCACCGGCGCGGCTGGCCAGATGCCGCGCGCGGTCAACCATTAGGTCGCCCCGCTCCACGACCGCGGGCGATCCTGGTCCACGCCGCCCGAGGGCGCGGATCCGCGCGATCAGCTCGTGGAACGCGAACGGCTTGCCGAGATAGTCGTCCGCGCCGAGCTCGAGCCCGTCGACTCGATCATCGACGTCCGAGGCCGCGGTGAGCATCAGGATGCGGCTCGGCGAGCCGTCACGCACCAGTCGGCGGCAGACCTGGTCGCCGTGCACGCCCGGCAGGTCGCGATCGAGCACGACCACGTCGTAGTCGGTGCTCGCCGCGCTCTGGATCGCCGCCGCGCCGTCGTGGACCACGTCGACGGCGAACCCGGCGTCGCGCAGACCCTCGCCGATTCGGTTGGCCAGCACGACGTGATCCTCCACGACCAACACTCGCACCTGCACATTCTGCCCGAGCGCGGATGACATCTGCCTAACAACGTTCGGCTCGTGTCATGGGGTGGGTCGTATACCGGCGGGCATGAGCATTCTTGGTATTCGAAGGGCGCTCGCCCTCATCGCAATGGCCGGCGTTGTCCCGCTCACCGGGGGATGCGGAGGCAGTTCGGCATCCAGTGGCACCGGCGGCTCGTCGGGGACGGCGGTGGCCACGAGCTCGCCCTCGGCGCTTGCCTTCTCACGGTGCATGCGCTCGCACGGCGTCTCGAGCTTCCCAGACCCCAACAGCAGCGGAGAGATTCCCAAGAACGAGGTGGTCCCCCTGGCCAGCAGTCCCCAGTTTCGGGTGGCCCAGGGACTCTGTCAGCACCTACTGCCCAACACGAGGGTCCCCACGTCGACTCATGCCCAGGTCGAGGCGGCGCTGAGCGGGATGGTGCAAGTCGCCGCGTGCATGCACTCCCGCGGAGCGCAGGACTGGCCCGACCCCACCGTGGACCGCGAGCACCCTGACGATCCGCGCCCGGTGTTCATGCTGCCGAGCATCGACCCGGATGCGCCGCAGATCAGCGCCGATATCCGCGCTTGCCAGCACCTCATGCCCGGGTCCACAAGTCCCTACATATGCAGCCGGGTGCTGGCGGAGCGGATCGGTGGTCCCCCTGGCGCCTTTGCGTGCGTTGGTGGGTCGCCGGAGGTGCCTTAGACAGGGGGTTATGGTCCCGTGGGTCACCAAACGCTTAGCGCGTCGGGAGTGCTCAGCACCAACAAAGGAGCGCACTGATGGACTGGACACTTGAAGTTGTAGTGCTCCCCGTGAGCGACATCGACCGGTCGGTCGCGTTCTATCGCGACCAGGTCGGCTTCCATCTCGATCACGACACCCAGAACGAGCACATGCACGTTGTCCAGCTAACTCCACCTGGGTCTGGTTGCTCAATCGTGTTCGGAGACCTCCCGACGCAGAACGAGATGCCGCCTGGTTCGATGAGAGCGCTCCAGCTGGTCGTATCCGACGCCGGGGCGGCCCACCAGGAGCTCTCGGATCGCGGCGTCGAGGTCAGCGATCTGATGGTCATTGCCGACGGCGACGGCGGGACGTTCTTCGGCTTTCAAGACCCGGATGGAAACTCCTGGGCGGTGCAGGAGATCAGGGCGCGCGCCGGCAAGCCACTGATCCCGAAGGATCACGCAGGGCTGGGCGAGTGGGCCGGACGATGAGTCCAGAGCACCTTCAGGACGCGCGCAGTCCGTGCAACTCGGCCAGCGCGGCGTGAGCCCTGTCCGTCAGCTCCGGGTCCCCGCGCTCGTCGGCGCGCCCGAAGGCGCTTTCTGCCGCGACGAGGTCGCCTTGTTCCGCCAATAGCGAACCGAGGTTGAAGGCGCCGGTAGCGTCGCCACGCTCATCCGCGCGGCGATAGGCGGCTTCCGCGCCGGCGAGATCGCCGCGCTGCTCGAGGAGGACGCCGAGATTTGTGGCACCGGCCGGATGACCCAGTCGGTCCGCGCGGAGGAAGGCGGCCTCGGCTCCCGCCAGATCGTCAGTCTCGGCCAGGGTCCAGCCGAGCTCAAACGCCGCTGTCGCGTCGGAGAAGGCCGGGTCGGAATCGGACCAGGCCGCCGGAGCCAATTCGGCCGGCGTCGACGCGGGACCGCCCGAACCCCCGGGCGCGAGGCCACCGTCTGCCTCCGCAGCTGCCACAGGCCGCGCTCGGAGACGGCCCCGGGTCACCCATCCGGCTCCGAACACCGGCACGAGCAGAGCGACGAGCCAGGGCCAACCCAGGCCGCTCGGGTGCGACGGATCAACGTCGGCCTTCTGGCGAAGGGAGGTATTTGGCTCGTGGCGGGACGGATACGGTTGACGTCCTCCGCGTGGCGACGATCCCTGGATTCGATGAGCCGAACCGACCGCCGTCGCTCCGGCGACCGCCGATGTCCTCTGGTTCTCACCGGCCGTCGAGTGCCTACCGGCCCCGGCGCCGTGAGGCGAGCGCGACCCGCCGGCGGACGGGTATCCGGCGAAGTCGCGCCCGGCCGAGGACCCCGGCCCGAGATTGGTCTGCGAAGTGGGCGGAACGTGCGTCGAGGACTTTGCTAGAGGGGTTGACAACGGCTTGGGATGAGGCGTGGGCGGCGCGGGCGTCGGCGTTGTCGCCGTCGGTGGAGTCGTCGTCGTTTGAACCGTCGTCGTTGGAGTCGTCGGAGTCGGAGCCGTCGGGGTAGTGGTCGGAGTGGTTTGAGCCGTCGACCCGGTTGGGCTGGGATTCGAGTCGCTCTGGATCGTCGGTGCCTCCGGGATGAATATCGGCGTCGCCGTCGGGACCGTTGGGATCACTATCGGCGGAATTGAGATTGTCGGCACCACCGGCATCGGAATCGACGGCAGCGTGAGCGTGGGTAGTGGCACGGGCACGAAAGGCAGCGAGCCTGGCGTGGCACTGGGAAGAGTGGTCGCGGAGCTCACAACCGGCCGTATCCCCAGGAATGCTTGCGATACGAGCGCCAGCGCGAAGGCTCCGACGGCAATGCGCCGCGCCACCCGCCGGCCGGCCGCAACTCGACCGCTTATCCCGGTCAGGAGGAGCTTTTGTAAGTGTCCCACGCTCTTAAGAGCCCCGAGCCGGTCGCGAGATACGTCCTTGCGGACGAGTGGACGGCGTCGGCCGCTAGCTGAGCGCTGGGATCACATCGGTCGCGAGTCGCTCGAGCTGCTGGGCGTCGTCGACCATCGGGTTGAGCAGAATCAGCTGGGCACCGGCGTCGGCGACGGCACGGATACCAGCGACACAGTCCTCGGCTGGGCCGGCGAAGATGTGCTCCGACCAGCCACCGCGACCGTAGTGTCGCGTGAGCGCATCCTCGAGTCGCTGTCGTCCGCGCGCCGCATCGTCGTCGACGTGGATGTAGATGCGCTTGCCGATCCGGAACGTGTCGGGCTCGCGCCCTTGCGCGCTCAGCTCCTCCCGGACCACCTCGACCTGCTCGGCGAACTGCGCGGGCGTCTGGGAGCCGGCACCCATGAACCCGTCTCCGTGCCGGACGGCGCGGCGCATGCCCGCGGGCGCACTGCCACCGAACCAGACAGGCGGGTACGGCTTCTGGACCGGCTTGGGTTCCATCGAGGCGTCCTGGAGCTTCCACAACTCTCCGTCGAAATTGATCTCACGCTCCGTCCAGCACACCTTCATCAGCGCCAGGGCCTCGTTGAAGCGAGCGACCGGCCGGTCCGGATCGACGCCGAAGGCTGCGAACGGACGCTGCCGGCCGCCGGTCGCAACACCGACTTCAACTCGGCCATGGCTCAGGCAGTCCAGCGAGCTGATCGCCTTGGCCAGGTGCAGGGGATTGTGCAGGGGGAGCACGAACACCGCGCAACCCAACCGGAGCTGCTCGGTGAACGCCGCCGCATAGGTCAGCGTCTGGAGCGGGGCGATCACGCCGGCCGCGCCGATCACCTGCTCCTGCGTCCACGCGCTGTCGAACAGTCCGAGCTCCTCGACGCGGCGCAGATACGCGCGGAAGGCGTAATCGTCGAAGCGGCTCTCGCGAGCGTTTTGCGGGATGGAGATCGCGAATCGCATGGGCCTAGAGATCAGTTTCGGTCAAGGCTCGGCGTGGCCGTGCATGTAATAGGTCCCGGTGCACGCATTGATGTATGTGCCCGGCGAGAACTTCTGACCGTGCTGGGGGAAGTACCACTCGATCGCGTTGTAGGCCGATCGACCGTTACAACGGCCCAGCTGGAAGAGGACGACGCGCACGCCAGTCTCGAACGTGCCCTGTGCGACGCTCTGATTTGGTCCAACCCAGAGAGCCGTTCCGGTCCCGGTCGCTCGCCGGCCACCCCAGGAGTTCCAGTGGATCTTCTTGACCAGCCCGGTGGGGTCACCGCCGTTGAAGATCGTGTGCGGCTTCACGTGTCCGTACCCCTTCTGACCCGAACTCCACGGACCGGCCAGAACCGGCAGCTGGGCCGCTGCGGACGCCACCGCGCCGGCGCCAAGAACGATGGCCGTCGTCATCGCCACGACCGCCGCCTTACGTCTCTGACTGCTTTGCATCCTGCGCCTCCGTTGCTCCACTCTAGACGGTGATCCAGCTGGTCTCGACCGGACCGTTGCGCCCGCGCGCGCGAACAATCCGAAGACGGATCGTGTCGCCGACCGGCAGACGCACTCGGAAGCGACCCATGTGATCGGCCTCCACCGACAGCGGTGCCTGGGCCATCGGGTGGATCTCAACGGTGGCGAGAGTCGGTGGTGAGAGCTGGCCCAGCAGCGTCCGTCCCTGATCGTCGACATGTACCTCGATGTCGATCGTCAGCCCGTCGGAGCTGAACGTGACCGCCCTGGCCGGGGCTTCCCCGCTACGGGCCAGGGCGAACGGCTGCTCCACCAGCGCCGAGTCGCTGAGCAGCTCAGCGAGGTCGGCGTCGAGGCGTCGCCACCCCAGGGATGCCTTCGCGGTTTCGATCACCAGCGCCGGGACGGGATCGACGTCGGCAAAGAATGCTCGCAACTCATCCATGAGAAGCTCGTCCGTGTCTTGATCTTCGACCATCTAACCACTCCCGATCTGAAGCTCGGCGAGCTCCGGGGTTCGGCGAAGCTGATCCAGACAGCGAGCGCGGGTTGGGCCGATGGCGCCGATCGGCATATCGAGCGCGGCGGCGATCTCTTCATAGCTGAGGGACTCCGGCGCCGCGAGCAGCCGTAGCAACGCCTGGCAGCGCTCGCTGATCCTGGCGAAGGCCCGACGCAGGGCGGTGTTGCGCTCACGGGTGATCACCTGGTGCTCGACCCGATCCTCCGAGGGCGCCTCGAACACGGAATCCTCGCCGATCGCGAGCTCCCGGCTGTGCAGGCGGATATGCCGCAAGCACTCGCGCCGCGCCGTTGTCGCCAACCACCCGCCGAGCCGCTCTGGCTCCTTGATTCGATCGAGGTTCTCGACGAGCCGCAGCCAGGTGGTCTGGGCGACGTCCGCAGCACCGGCGGGCGAGAGCCGATGTGCCCGCGCGGTCGCCCAAATGAGACCGGCGAAGCGGTCGACAATCGTCTCCCACGCCGCCTCGTCGCCGGCCCCTGCGGCCTCGAGCAGCTCACGCACGGTTACCACCACGGCCGACCCAGGTAGGGGAGCTCAACGCCGGGAAGCCCGGACAGGGAGTAGTCGGTTACGAACTTGCGCGCCGCGCCACGCAGGCTGCTCCAGGCTTGCACCGGAGTCAGCGCGCTGTCGTGCGCGACGGCACAGGCGATCGCGGCCGACACCTGCGGGGCGGCGAATGACGTCCCATCCCACGTCGCCCATCCGTTGAAGTCCTCGTCCTTGTCCAGCGGGTCGCCCTCAATCGGGCCCGTCCAATCGATGAACGTCGAGAAGACATTCTCCCCGCGGGCACAGCAGTCACACCACCTGCCCCAATTGGAGAAGTGTGCGCGGTGCTTGCCACGATGGTTAGTCGCCGCGACTCCGATCACGTTGGGGAGCGCCGCCGGCCAGTAGCGGCGGCGTGAGTCCTCGTTGCCGGCCGGCGCGACGACGGCGACCCCCGGACGCGGAGCCGCGTCACCGGTAAGCACCTGCATCGCTGCGGTGAACGGGATTGACGGGTAGTCGTCAAGCGTCGGAAATGCGAAGCCACACTGGATGACGTCCGTGTTGGAGTGCATAAGCATCGAGTACGCGATGGCGGCCTCGGTCGAGAACAGAAAGGTTTGCTCGTCCGAATTGAGCGGCTCGATCGGAACCTCCTGATCGCGCAGACCGACCACCGTGATCGTGGCCTCCGGGCAGATGCGCGCGACCAATCCGGCGATGAACGTGCCATGGCCGGTGATCCCGTCGAGCGCGCCGTCCGTGTCCGTGTAAAGGCCGTCCGGCGGGTCGAACTCCCACGCGCCGGTCGTGGAATCCAGCCACACCCCGGGGACCGACCTCACTCGCGGGTTCAGCTCGGCGGCCGCTCCGTTGTCCTCGATGAAGCCGCTGTCGAGCACGACCAAGTTGACGGCCTTCTTAACGATCGGCTCGATGAAATCATCGACCGAAGGCGCCGGCTGCGGCGGCGACGCGGGACAGCCATCGACGGTGGGGGCGAGGATCGCTACGTGGTTGGGCGAGATCGGCGGCGGTTGCGTCTTGCAGTGGCAGGCTGACTGCCCGGTCTCATGCTCGGCCAGCGCCCGCAGTCGCCGGGCCTCCTCGATCGAGTTGCTTTCGACCTCGGGCTTCAGCCGCCAGATCTCGACATTGTTGGCCTCCTCGAACTGTTCCGGCTCGACCGTTCCTCGCCACGGCTCGTCGTCGTAGTCGTCGTTGTCTGCACGTTTGCCCCGGCTGAGACCCGCGAGGGTCCCAACCGGGTCCGCTACTTCGCTCAGCGCGGTGTCGAGCTGCTGTACCGCTTTCCGCACGGACCCGGACACCAGCAGCTGGTCCTTCATCGCGATCACCAGAGCGTCATCGGCGACGTCCCAGACGACGTTCGGGTCTTTGAGGATCCTTTCGGTGACTGGGTTCTCCGGCGTCATGTGGGGCGGGAAAACTTGGTTGAGAGCCACTTCCAGGTCCTTTCTCGCGGTGCTCGCGCTCGTACGAAGATCGTATGGACATGTAGAGCGCGCTGCGAGAGCCTTGATACATGTCCGGGGTGCTCGACGAGGTCGTTGAGGACGACGCGCTTGCGCTGGCCGAGTACGCGCACGCGCTCGTCCAGTCCGACGCGGCCGCCGCCGCGCGGCTCGGAGAGCGGGCGCTGGGTGTGGCTCGGGAGCGCCGCGAGGTCGAAGCAGAGGTTGCCGCTCTGCACGCGCTGTCCTTCGCCTGGCACGAGCTTGGCGACCCGCGGTCGCTGCGCACGATCCGCGCCGCCATCCGCCTCGGGGAGCGCCACGGGCTCGCGCGACGCACCGCGCTCGTGCGCCGCCGCCTGGCGGTAGATCTCGCCGCGCGCGGGGCGGTACGCGCCGCGCTGCGCGAGCTCGAGGTCGCGTGCGCGTCCCTTGACGGTCTGGAGCTGGCCCGATCCGAGGTATTCCGGATCGGGATTCTCGTTCTATCCGGGCGAACGACGGAGTCGGGCCTTGGCACGGACCGGGCGCTCGAGACCCTCCGCCGGGAGGGCGACACGATCTGGGAGGCGCGTCTGCTGCGCAACCGCGGCACGATGCAGGCCGAGCGGGGTGAGCTCGCCGCGGCCGAGGCGGACCTGAACCTTGCCCGCGACCTGTACATCAACCTCGGCGCGCGAGAGGCGGCCTTCGGCGCCGATCTCCAGCTCGCGCGGATTGACCTGGCCAAGGGTGATCTCCCGGCGTGCCTTGCGCGGCTCGACGCGATCGGCGGCGGAGACATCTCTACCTGGAACAGCGCCGAGCTCGAGTCGCTCCGAGCAAGGGCGCTCGCCGCGGCGCGCTTGCGTAGCGAAGCCCTGCACGCGCTTGCACTGGCCGAGACGATCTGGCGTCGGTCACGGATCGACGACTACGAGGGTCGCCTCGAGGCGGTTCGCCTGACGCTGTTGGCGGGGGATCCGGTCGGCGCGCGAGCGCTCGCACTGCGAGCCCAGAGATCGTTTGTCGCGCACGGTCGCCACGCCCATGGCTCGCTCGCGGCGGGTCTCGCGCTGGCTGCCGCGATCGCTGCCGGTGCGGTGCGACCCGGCATGCTTCGCTCGGGCCGCCGGGCGGCCAGAACGCTCGCCGGCGCCGGCTGGCCCGAGGAGGCTCAGCGGGTCCAACTGCTGGTCGCTCGCGCCGCCATGGAGCTTGGCTCACCTCGCGTCGCCGCACTCGAATTCGCTGGCTGCTCGGTTCTCCGGCGCCGCGGTCGAGTACCCGACCGGATCGAGGCCTGGCGTGTGGAGGCCCTGCTGCGGCTCGAGCGCGGCGATCGATCCGGCGCGCAGCGCGCGCTGCGCGCCGGGTTGGGACTGCTCGAGAGCTACCGCGAGACGCTCGGCGCATCGGACCTGCGCGCCAGCGCGTCGGAAATCGGGGTCGAGCTGGCCGAGCTCGGCCTGCGGATCGCACTCGCCGGTAATGACAAGGGCTCGATGCTTGCCTGGGCCGACCGCCTGCGGGCGAGCGCGCTTCGCTCGCCACCGGTCACACCTCCGAACGCTCCCGAGCTCCGGGACCGGGCGGCCGAGCTGCGTCAGGTGAGCGCCGAGATCTGGCGGGCCGAGCGGGCCAAGCGTGCGACCCGGACGTCGCTCGCTCGTCAGGCCGAACTCGAGGTCTCGATTCGCCGTCTGTCGCGCCATGCCGGCGGCACGGCAGCCACCCTTGAGGGCACGCCCCCGGACCGGCGCGAGTTGAGCAGCGCGCTCGGTGACGCGGCTCTGGTCGAGCTGATCGAGCTCGACGGCTCGCTCACGGCGCTAACGCTGGCCGGCGGACGCCTCGCGCGCCACGAGCTTGGCTCGGCCAAGCCGCTCAAAGAAGAGCTCGAGTGGCTGCGCTTCGCGCTGGTCCGGCTGACACGACGACGCCTCCTCGCGGCTCAGCAGGCAACCATGCTCCAGGGTGCCCGGACATCGGCCCAGCGACTCGGTGAGCGGCTGATCGCCCCGCTCGCAGAGAGCCTGGGCGACCGCCGTCTGGTGATCGTGCCCACGGGCTCGCTGCACGCCACGCCGTGGGCGATGCTCCCCGAGCTGCGCGGCCGTCCGGTCGTGGTTGCCCCCTCGGCGGCCACGTGGCTCGCGCTCCAAGCCCCCGGCCGTGCGGGCCGGGGACAGGTCGCACTGATGGCCGGGCCGCGCCTGCGGCACGTGCGAGCCGAGGTGGCGGCAGTCGGCGCCCTGTATCCGCGGCCGGTCAGCCTGACCGGCAGGCAGGCGACCGTGGATGCGGCCATGGAGGCGCTCGACGGCGCGAGGATCGCGCATCTGGCCTGCCACGGACACTTCCGCTCCGACAGCCCGCTGTTCTCCTCGCTCGAGCTTGCGGATGGTCCGCTCAACGCGTACGAGCTGCAGCATCTGCGGTGCCCTCCGCAGCTGATCGTGCTCTCGGCCTGCGACCTGGGCACCTCCGAGACACGTCCCGGGGACGAGCTGCTTGGGATCGCTGCGGCCCTGATCGCGATGGGAACCCGCACGATCATCGCGAGCGTCGTCCCCGTGCCCGACGCGGGCGCAAAGCGGCTGATGACCTCACTGCACCGCCACCTGACTGCCGGCGATCCACCCGCGGTCGCGCTTGCGAAGGCGCAGGCGGGACTGAAACGGGGCACGTACGGGCAGGCTGGGTTCGTCTGCCTCGGCACGGGCTGACGGAACGCGGGTGTATCAGCGCGCGCGCATCGCGCTCTGAACGGGTAGCGCCCCGCCGGGCGCGACCGCACTCTCGAATTCCTGGAGGTTTGGACCATGAGCACACGGCAGGAATCGACGGCGCCCCCGCCTTCGGCGACGGGCAGCCGGCCGCGTCAGCGACTCGAGTTGGCCGAGATCGGGATCCGGCTTCTCGACGAGGCTCACGTCGCGTGGCATCGGGCCGAGCTCGAGTGCGAGCAGGCGCTGCAGGCGTGGTACGACGGGCCGCCCCGGGCCGCCACTGACCTTTATCTGTCCTACCGCGCCGCGCTCGATCGCGAGCACGCGGCAGCGGGTGACTTGGAGCGGCTATGGGAGCTCGCGCGGTCCGGCCACGAGGCCCTGGCCGCCGCGTCGCAGCTTGCCGGGGACCAATCGTCGTAATTCGATGTATCAGTCAGCAGCCTCGCGACTCTAATAGCCAGAACACGATCTGACACCGCGAAGAGCACGGACAACACGTCATCTCGTGTGGGGGCGCAAATAACGGGGGAAAGAGGGCGGGAGCATCCCAGGGGCAAGGTGATGCTCCCGCCCGAAGTTCTTCCCCAGTGCAGTGAAGGGGGAGCGAATGTGGATAGCAATCCCTGATTTCGGGATCTGGAACACGCAAGAGGAGGACGGGAATGACCGAGGTAGTGATCTTGAGCATCGCGTTCGTGGCGATCATGGTCGTGGGGATAGTCGGGCTGCTGGGCTTGAGGATCGTCTCCTCGAGGCATCGCCGAGAGATCGCGCGGACGCAATCGCGCCGTACGAGCCGCGCGTACCGCATGCCCGAACTGACCTCGGACGTAATCGAGCGGGAATACACCATCTTCGTGCCGCTCAGCCATCTCGACGATCCGGTTCTGACGGATCGCGTCGACGGCGCCCGTGGCGTGCCCGTTGGGATGTAACTCGGGATAGGTGCGAGTTACATCCCGAAGAGACTCGGGTCAGCTAACGCCGTGACGGGAGCGGCGCTAGCACTCGAGCTCGAACCACACGTGGGTCGTTCCGTGACCGATTCCCCAGCGGCTGGCCTCGCTGTCGACGATCTGCAGGCCGTATCCGCCGACGCGGTCTGGATCGTGCCGAGCGGGCGGAGTGCCGTGGAGCCCGTCGCCCTCGTCGATCACCTCGACGTGGAGCCGGTGGTCGCCGAGGCTGGCCCGCAGGGTGATGCTGCCCGCACCATGGAGCAGTGCGTTCGTCACGAGCTCGCTGGTCAGGAGCCTAACCGTCCGGAGCTGGTCCGCTTGGAGCGCGTCTCCAAACGACCGAGCGAGCTGCCGGCGAGCGATTCCGGGTGCGTCTGGAGCACGGGGCAGCTCCAGTGCCAGTGGGACGAATTGATCCATGTGGTCATGAAGCTACCCAGGATCGGGCCAGGCCTACGCGGACTTCCGAACGCCGCGCCAAGCCAAGGGCTCGAGAGGGGCGTCCAGGGCTCGCGCGCGAAGGGCTGCGCACGCCCATGTAAAAGTCGCCGAACCCGCCCCGCTGGGTCGCGCTGCGGCTCGAATCGCGGGCCGATGGGTCGCGCTGCGGCCCGAATCCGATTGGGAGGCGCCGCTGCCGGTGCATTTCGCCCAAAACCACCCCGCCCGCGCCCGCAACCGGGAGATGAGCGTCCGGGAGGCGCTTATGTAACGGAGGCGCGCTGGCTGAGGGGACTTCTGGGCGTTTTGCACCGGCTCTGCGGTCCGTGCCGACTCCTTGACCCGGGCAACGCACGCCGGGCCCGAACGCGGTGACCTCGGCTCCGGGGCCCCCTTTGACGGATGAGGCGGCAGAGGCCCAGCCGGCGAAGCGATGGGAGCGCTGCCGGCTGGGCCGTTTAGCCGTGCGGGTCTAGACCCGCCTCTGGCTATCGCGTGAAGTACCAGTCCTCCGGATTCATGTAGCCGAGCGCGTTGGCGGCGTAGCCGCCGAGGTTCCTGATCGGTGTAGTAGACGATCCTGCCGGGCGTCTTGGCGCCGCTCGGTACGGTGGGCGCGGTGAGCCCAGGGCCGCTGGTCGCAGCGGCGGAAGTCGCCGTTGCCTGATCGCTGCTGCTAGGGCTCGAGTTCGAGTTCGAACCCGATCCACAGGCTGCCGTGAGGCCGGCCCCCGGGAGTATGGCGATTACTGCCAACGACCCACGCGTAACTATCCGGCCACGCCTAGTCGAAGCAGCGCCTCGTCGCACCTAACACCTCCAGATCGGCAGCTCTTCCCAGGCCGCAGGCGAGTGCCCCACTAGGACGCCCACCACGGCAACGTCGCCCAGTATCCGAACGGCCCGTTACCGGTCGCTGACAGGCACGTGACAGCCCCCGTGAGGACGGGTGTTGCACCTCGGCGGCACTTTGCTGATAATCGATGCGATGCGCGCGCAGGCCACCGCGTCCGTGCAGTTCCGGATCCTCGGGCCGCTGACGGCGTTTCGGGATGGCGAGAATCTCGCATTGGGCGGCGACCGACAGCGCGCCCTGCTTGCGATCCTGCTGGTGCACGCGAACGAGACGCTCAGCACCGAGCGGCTGATCGAGCAGCTGTTCGCGCGCTCGGGGTCGGGTAGCCCGGCCAACGCCGTCCACGTCGCGGTCTCCCGGCTGCGCCGGGCGCTCGGCGACGGGGCCGGGACGATGCTCCTCACGGCACGCGGCGGTTACGCACTCGAGCTCGAGTCCGGGCAGCTCGACGCCTCGACGTTCGAGTCGCTGCTCGAGGAGGGGAGGAGTCTGCTGGCGAGGGGCGACCCGGACGGCGCCTCAAGACGGCTGGGCGAAGCGCTGAGTCTGTGGCGCGGGCCGGCGCTCGCCGACCTGGGGGCAGTCGATGGGGTGCAGTGCGAGATCCGGCGCCTGGAGGAGCTCCGCCTGCTCGCCGAGATGGAGCGCATCGACGCCGAGCTGGCGCTGGGCCACGCCGCTGAGGTGGTCGTCGAGCTGGAGCGACTGACCGCGCTGGCCCCTCTCCAGGAGCGACTGCGGGCGCAGTTGATGCTCGCGCTGTATCGCTCCGGCCGCCAGGCCGAGGCGCTCGCTGCCTACCGCGAGGCATGCGCGCTGCTCCGCGACGAGCTGGGGCTGACTCCGAGCGCCGAGCTCAGGGATCTCGAGCGGATGATCCTCCAGCACGACATGGGCCTCGGGGCGGATCGCGGGGCCAAGCCGTCGGGCGTGGTGTGTCCGTTCAAGGGCCTCGCTGCGTTCGAGAGCTCCGATGCGGAGTTCTTCTGCGGGCGGGACCGGATCGTGTCCGAGCTGATCGCGCGCCTGGCCGAGTGGCCATTGGTGGGAATCCTCGGTCCGTCCGGGGTCGGCAAGTCCTCGCTGCTGCGCGCGGGAGTGCTCCCGGCGCTGCGCGCCGGCGGCCTGCCGGGCAGCCCGACCTGGCGAGCGGTCCTCCTCCGTCCGGGCAAGCAGCCGGTACGCGAGCTCGAGCGCGCGCTCGGCGGGAAGGCCGATGCGATGGCCGGACTGGGCCGCGGTGAGCGGCTGGTGGTCGCCGTCGACCAGCTCGAGGAGCTGTTCACGGTCTGCGAGGACGAGGCCGAGCGCGCCGAGTTCCTCCACTGGCTGGTGGCGGCAGCGGACGATCACGAACGCCGGGTGCTCGTGCTATGCACGCTGCGCGCTGACTTCTACGGGCGACTGAGCTCCTATCCACGGTTCGCGGAGCTCCTGAGCCGAAGCCACGCGCTCGTCGGCCCGATGGACCGCGCCGAGCTGAGGGAGGCGATCGAGCGCCCGGCCGTGCGCGCCGGGCTCGAGGTCGAGGACGGTCTGGTCGATGTGCTCGTGGCCGAGGTCGCCGACGAGCCCGGCAGCCTCCCGCTCCTGTCTACGACGCTGCTCGAGCTGTGGCAGGCCCGGGATGGGCGCGTGCTCCGCCTGCAGGACTACCGTGCCACGGGCGGCGTGCGAACCGGTGTGGCCCGGATCGCGGAAGCTGCCTACACGCGGTTCCGTGGCGGTGAGCAACGGACGGCCCGGGACCTCCTGCTCGCGCTCGCCGACGTCGGCGACGGTGCCCCCGAGCGCCGGTCGGTGCAGCTGACCGAGATCGAGGGGATCCCCGGCGCGGAGCGCGTGCTGGCCGCGCTGATCGACGCTCGCCTGGTAACGGTTGGCGCAGGCACCGTCGAGCTCTCGCACGAGGCGCTGCTGCGTGAGTGGCCGCGCTATCGCGGGTGGCTCGAGGAGGATCGAGTCGGTCGCCAGCTGCACGCGCACCTGCGGGTTGCCGCCACCGAGTGGCACGCCCGGGGGCGAGACCCCGCCGACCTGTACCGTGGGGCCCGGCTCGCGGCGGCACTCGAGTTCCGATCTCAGCAGCCGGGCCGCTTGGACCGCCTCGAGCGTGAGTTCATCAACGCCGGCCGGCTCGAAGCCGAGCGCGAGACGGGACGCCAACGCGCCCAGAACCGGCGCCTGCGGGCGCTTCTGATCGGGGCCGCGGCACTGCTCGTGCTGACCGTGGTGGCCGGCGTGGTGGCGGTGGTCGGCGCGCAGCGCGCGTCGACCGACGCCCGGCTGGCGCTCGATGAGGCCCATGCCGCGCTCGGCCGGCAACTGGGCGCGGAGGCGCTCGGCGAACCCAGGCTCGACGTGGCGGCGCTCCTGGCCCGGGAAGCGGTGGCGCTCGACGGCTCGCCGCAGACCGAGGGGACGCTGCTGTCGACGTTGTTGCGCAGCCCGGCCGTGCTCGGCACCTTCTCGCTCCCCACCAACTCGACCCCGCACGTGGCGATCAGCCCGGACGGCGCCACGGTCGCCGTGTCGGACACCGTGGCCGGCAGCGTGCGCTTCTACAACGCGCGCACGCGCGCGCTTGAAAACCGGCAGCTCAGCGACTTCTCCGGCGACCAGCCTCCGGTGTTCTCCGCCGATGGATCGCTGGTCGTCTACTCCTCTCAGCCCTCCCTGGTGGTGCGTGACGCCCACACGCTGGCGCTGCGCCAGCGGCTGTCGATCGGGCCGCCGTTCAGCCAGCAGCTGGCGGCGGACATTCCCGAGGGCTCGACGCTCGTGGCTCCCGGCGGACGCACCGTGTACTACGCGTACTGGCTGCTCGATGCCGAGGGCCAGCCGTCGCGGGCCTACCTGGCGCGCTGGGCGCTGCCGAGCGGCCGGGAGCTCGGCACTGTCAGCCTGGGGGCCGGCCCGCTTCTGGCGGTGCGGCTCATCGACGCTGGTGCGCGGTTGATGGTCGTAACCGCGCGCCAGATCGACACCTACGATGCGTCCACGCTACGGCCCGTGCAAGCCGTCACGGTCCAGCCGGTGCCGCTGTTGCCCTCGGCGGCGGCGATCAGTCCCGCCGGGACCACCGTCACGATCGGGTCTCAGAACGGCACTGTGTCGCTCGTCGACGCCGCTACCGGCGTGCGCAGTGAAGCCATGCACGGGCACTCCGGCCCCGTCGCCAGCGTCGTCTACGCGCCGAATGGCGCCACGGTGGTGACCGTCGGGGACGACGGCCGGGTGATCGTGTGGAACCCCCGCTCGGGCACACAGCAAGCCGTGCTGTCAGGGCCGGGGGGACACGTCCAGGATGCCCAGGTCAGCCCCGATGGCTCGACGCTCTACACGGCGGGCATCGGTGGCGTGGTGTTGGCGTGGGACTTGACCGGTGCCCGCGGCTTCGGCCAGAGCGCTCGTCTCAGCGCCACGGTGCCCTGCTGCGGGACGGTATCTCCCGTGGGTGCGGCGTTCGCGCTTTCGCCGGACGGGACCGAGTTCGCCGTACCGACCGGCCCGTCGACTGTCGGCGTGTTCTCGAGCGAGACGCTGCGGCGCGAGCTGTCGTTCACGATCGGCTCCTCGGGCGAGCCGATCACCGCGCTGGCGTGGTCTCCCGCCGGGGGCATACTCGCGGTGGGAGCGCACTCCGGCCTCGTGCAGCTATGGAACGTCGGCGGCGTGCCACAGCGCGAGCGGTCGCTCCCGGGGCTCGAGCCCGTGCCCGGGCAGGTCGAGGCGATCCAGGCGCTGGCCTTCTCGCCCGATGGACAGCTCCTGGCCGCGAGCGACAAGAGCGAAGGATCGACGATCGGGCACCGGCTCATCTCACCGCTGGCGATGATGGCGATCTGGAACGTCGGCACCGGCAGCATGGTCGGCCCCGCGGCCGAGCTCGGCGCCGGCGACGGCATCGACGGATCAGACGTGGTCGCGTTCTCCCCCAAGGGCGAGCTGCTTGCCGCGAGCCTGCTCACGGGCGGCGTGCGACTGTTCGACCCCTCGAACGGCCGTGCGGTGCGGACGCTGTCCGATCCCGGAGACGACACCGTGTCACTCGCGTTCGCGCCGAGCGGAACGGTGCTGGCCGCCGGCACCGGGGGCGGAACGGTCGAGTTGTGGAATCCGCACACCGGCAAGCGCCTCGCGCAAGCGCTGCTGGCCGACGCCAATGCGATCGCGGGCGTGGCCTTCGATCCGACTGGGCAGCGGTTTGCCGTCACGGGATCGCAGGATGGCGACGTCAAGGTCTGGTTCACGGCCAGCCTCGAGGAGGAGGGTCCTCGTCTGGCCGCCGATCCCGGCTCCACTGCCGCGGCGGTTTTCGAGCCGGACGGGAGCGGCCTGCTCGTCGCCGACAATGCCGGTGGCGCCTTCACCTGGCCGATGTCGCTCCCGGCTTGGGAGCAGCGGGCCTGCTCGCTCGCCGGCCGGAACCTCACCCGCGCCGAGTGGGGGCAGTTCGTCGCCGGCGGCCGTTACGTGAGCGTGTGTCATTGATTACCCGCTCGAGCCGGCGTCGCGTCTCGCTCGCCGCCTCGGCTCCCATCGCCCAGAGTTCGTCGCGGACGCTGCCGCGAAACGGCGGGTCGGCGTGCGGGTGGGTGCCGTTCTCGGCCGCGGGCAGGAGGTCGACCAGAAGGGTCGACCAGCCGAACCGTCGCGCGGCCAGACCCTCGCCGTTGATCGGGTTGTAGTACTCGCGGAAGCCGTGACGCTCGACCAGCTCGACGCACGCGCCGAGGATTCGATCGGCCTCCGCGGCGTAGCCGAAGCGGCGCAACGCCGGGACGAGCAGCCACACGGTGTTGATCCACGACGGCCCGCGCCAGCATCGGAATAGGTGCCATCCGGCCCGGAAGCTCGGCTCCTCCATCGACACGGAGGGGATCGCGAACGGGGCTCCGAAGCGGCGGGGGTCGAGCAGATGCTCCTCGATCAGCCGCCGGGCGATCCTCTCGGGGAGTGACGGCAGTGCCAGCGGCGCGAGCGAGGACCAAGTCGAGACGCGCTGCGGGGCGTGGCCCCGCCCGGCGAGGTCCCAAAACAGACCTCGCTCCTCATCCCAGCAGAGCTCGAGCAGCGCGCGCTCGGTGCGCTCGGCCCGCAGCCGGTACTCGTCGTCTCCGGTCAGCCTGGCCATCGCGTGCAGCGACAGCGCATAGACGACGTTGACGAGTACGTCCTCGACGTGCTCGTCGTAGCGCGCGATGATCGCGTGGGAGTCGTAGCGCAGCCGGCGCGAGCGCTCGACAAGCCAGAAGTAGCCGGGGCGGTAGTGGGTCATCCAGCCGAACACCGCGTCGTACTTCGGCGAGTCGTCGAGGCCCGATTCGTCGGGATGAATGATCGAGATCAGCCCGTCGCCGTCCGGGTCACGGTGGCGGTCGAGCCAGTCGTAGTGCAGGCGCAGCGCGTCGAGTCCCTCGGCCGCGAAACCTGGCTCATCCTCGGATGCCGCGGCGACGAGCTCCCAGGCCACCGCTAGGAACGGCGTCTGGATGTGGGCGGTGGCGCGGTTGCCGCGGACGGAGTGGGTGGCGTAGAAGGGCGCCCGGCGCCACCCGGCGTTGTCATGCCAGAAGATCGTGTGCGGGATGAATCCATCCAGCCGACCACCGCGAAGCAGGGTGCGGAGCTCCTCCCGTGCGCGCGCGGGATCGAAGTGGCGCCAGACAATCGCGTGAAAGCATGAGTCCCAGTACCACTGGTGGCGGTACCGAGGCGGGGCGGGGCAGGTGAAGCCGTAGGGGGTGCCGTCGGCCAGCGAGCCGTGCCGCCAGCTGCCCGCGAGCACGCGATGCGCCCCGGACCGCAGGCGCTCGAGCCGCGCGCCGTCCGCCGGAAGGGTCAGTGGCAAGAGCGCTCGTGGGTGATCGATGTGGTCAGCGGCAAAGGCGCTTCAGTTCGCGCAGTTCGGCTTCGAACACTCGCTGCCAGCTCAGACCGGCGGCGAGGGCCGAGCCGAGGGCCGGATCGGGCTGGGAGACGAGGGCCCGCTCGACGGCCCGGGCCAGGTCGCTCGGGTCCTTGGGCGTGAACGTGTGCACGAGCGGACCGGCTAGCGTCGCGGCCGGCGTCGAGGAGCAGGCGACGACGCGGGCACCGCTCGCGGCCGCCTCGAGCACGGCCAGGCCGAAGGTCTCGTGCGGCCCTGGCGCGACGACGCAGGCCGCCTGGCGCTCGTGCTGGCCGCGCCGGCCGGGTTCACGCCGTGGCCGTGGCCGCTCGCCGCTCTTGGCGCTCCGGCGGTTGGGGCGGTCAGCGATCGGGTTATGGCGGTGAGACGGATCGTGGGGACTCGGGCGCCGGGCAGCGCCTCGGTTCGGCGCGCCCTCCTGTGGGGAGCGGTTGCCGAGCCCGCGCGGCTGTCGGCGGGCGATGCCCGTGCCGTGTTCGAGGCCTCGCGCGGGTCCGAGCACATCGGTGCAGCGCTGACCGCGGTCCTGCGCGCGGACCTGCGGCCGCTCCTTCGTGGTCTCCAGGTGCCGCTTGGCCTGATCTGGGGAGAGCGCGACCGGGTGGTTCCGGTCTCGACGCTCGAGTCCCTCCGTGCCTTGCGGCCCGACGCCGTGGTCGAGACGATGCCCGATGCAGCGCATATCCCGCAGCTCGAGCGGCCGGTCGAGTTCGTGGCCGCCGTCCAGCGGGTGCTCAAGCGGTTGTCCTAACCGCAGCGGCATACCGGTCGGCTCCAGCATCGCGGATAACTCGCCACTCGTCGCCGGCTGTGGCGCGAATGTTGCGTTCTCCGTCCTATGGCCGGGTGAACGACCGTTCACCGCGGGGCGCACGGCGAGTGGTGCGTTATCCGTGTGGAATGGGCCTCGCTTCGCTCGGCGTCCGTGGGACCGCGAGGGCCCGTCCTGACCCGACTCGCGCCCCGCGAGCTCCGGGACGCGGCCCGTGAGACGCAAACCGCGCCCCGGGCACAGGGCCTTCGGACCCCAGCATCGCGCTGGGATCCTTGCACGTCCACGACGCCAGCTAACCTGGTGCACGGGGACATTGATCCAGTCGCCGCCCTTAACGATCGGGCCCACTGGTTCCGTCCGGCTGCCGGACGGGCGCTCGATTACTTTTTTCTCGGCGGGTCCGGAGGATGGGTTCCCGGTTATTTACTGCCACGGCGCGATCGGCTCGCCCCGGTGGCGCACGCCCGAACTCGATCGGGTGATCGAGCGGCTCGGGATTCGCTACCTGGTGGTGAACCGGCCGGGCTTTGCCGGCTCGGACCCCAGCCCGGGGCGGACGGTGCTCGACTTCGCGCGCGACATCGGCACGGTGATGAGCGTCCTCGGCTACCGGCGATTCTCGGTCGTCGGCGTGTCGGCAGGCGCGCCGTACGCGCTGGCCTGCGGCTGGGCTCTCGCCGAACGGCCGGTCGGCTTGGCGGCGGTCAGCCCGCTTGGACCGCCGGACGGCCACGGCGCCATCCGGGGCCTGCGCTACCGGGTGCCGCTCGTGCCGTTCGGTTCAGGTCCGGCCGGAGCGCTGTTCGGCCACGTCTGTCTGCGCGCCCTCGGGTTCAAAGGAGACACACCGACCGCGGCGATGATCGGCGACTACCTGGTGTGCCGGCGCCCCTGGGGCTTCGACCCCGCCGACATGGGCGTCCCGGTGACGCTCTGGCACGGTGGCAGCGACTGGCTCGTCCCGCTCGCGCACGCGCGGGCGCTGGCCGCCGTGATCCCACAGTGCACCGCTCGGGTGGCGCGAGGCGGTCACTTCTTCTACAGCCGGCGCCTAGCCGAGATCCTCGGCTCGCTCCTTCCGGAGAGCCCGGTGCCGGTTCGTCATCAGATTGTTACTGCAATTTGAACAACGCCGGTGTCCCGCCGCGCCCGAGCGGCGGCACGGTGACTGATAGGTCTGGCGGCGCGGCGCTGCCTGCACCCTCCACGCGGTAGCCGCCCGTCCGCGATCCGCAGTCAGGCTCAAGGCGAGCGGGGTGAGGGCCGATAACCCGGCGTGAACCGCTTCCGCCCGAGCGCCGCCAGCGCTCCGTCACCATCGTTATGGAGGACAACCCGCAAATGAGCGCCATCGATCAGTACAACGAGTCTCGCCTCGACGGGCAGGGCAACGAGCCCCGGCTCATCCTCGAACTCGACCTCTCCGAGGCCCAGGCGCTCCGCGCGTGGCTGCTCGAGACCGAGGTCAACGGCCTCAGCGCCCAGGAGACCCCGGTCGTCTCGACCGCGCTCGGCTGGCTGGGCCGGGCGGTCGACACCGCCCAGGCCACGATCAACATCCGCCGCGAGTTCAGCCAGGCGGGCGTCAACCTGGCGCACTGGTCTGACGAGCAGGTGCTCGAACTGGGCCGCCGCATCGCGCAGGCGGTTCAGCCGATCCTCAACCTCTAAGACTGCCCCGGCGCGGGCTCGATCGCTCGATAAACCAGCATGCCCTGGCTGATCGGATTCGTCAGCGGCGTGATCGTCGGCGTCGCGGCGACACTGCTGTGGCTCGGCCGATCCGGTGGCCCGCGCGCTGATGCGGACGCCGGCCCCGACACGCTGACCGACGCGCTGACCGGCCTGGCCACGCACGAGCAGCTACTGGCTGACATCGAGGCCGAGCTGGGCAGCGGTCGTGAGGCCACGCTTTACCTGTTCACGCTCGACGGCTTCAAGGACTACAACAGCGCCTACGGCGACGCCTGCGGCGACGCGCTGCTCGCGTGGCTGGCCCGCAAGCTGCGCGACGCCGTCGGGGCCTACGGGGGCGCCTACCGCATGCGGGGCGGGAGCTTCGCGCTGCTGGCGGCGGGCTCAGAGCGGTTCACGAATGCGTTGTGCGCCTCCGCGGCGAGCGCGATGAGCGAGACCGGCGACGGCTTCCAGATCTCCTGCGACGTGGGCAAGGCAGTGCTGCCGGGCGAGGTGAACTCCGCCCGCGCCGCGCTCGAGCAAGCCGCCCGCGGCGCCAGCCAGCACGCCGCCGAGCGCCACGTCAAATCCGGCCGGCGCGCTCCGTCGGACACGATCCAGGCGCTGCGGCTGGTGCGCTCCCGTCAGGACGTGGCCGCGCTGGCCGTCGGGATCGCCCGCGAGCTCGGCGTGCCCGAGGCCGAAATCGAGCACGTGGCCACCGCCATGCACCTGTGCGACGTCGGCAACGTCGCCGTCCCGCGGGCAGTTCTCGGCTATCCGGGCAAGATCACCGGGCCTGAGTGGCAATTCATCCACCTGCACACGCTCGTGGGCGAGCGCCTCCTGGCCGGCCCGCTCGGGATGAAGCAGGTGGCGCGGCTCGTCCGCCACAGCCACGAGCGCTGGGACGGGCTCGGCTATCCCGACGGTCTGGCCGGCGAGGCGATTCCGCTTGGCTCGCGCATCGTGTTCGTGTGCAGCGCCTTCCACGACATGACCTCGGATCGTCCGCACCACGCCGCGCTCGATCCGCTCGACGCACTCGCGCAGCTCCAGCGCGGCGCCGGCACGCAGTTTGATCCGGCGGTGGTCAGCGCGTTCTGCGAGCAGTTCGACGGTGAGCTCGAGCCGGAGCTCGAGACCGCCGCCGAAGCCTGAGTCGCTCGCGGTTCAGGCCGCGGTCAGGACGACCGGGCGGCCCGACCGGGCCACCATGATCGTGTGCTCCTGGTGCGCCGAGGGAGCCCGGTCTGCCGTGCGAACCGTCCACCCGTCGTCTTCGAGGACGAGGCCCGGCCCGCCTGAGGTGAGCATCGGTTCGATCGTGAACACCAGGCCGGAGGTGAGCCGGGTTCTCGCCACCGGCGCCGGCCAGTTGAACACGATCGGATCCTCGTGCATCGCGAGACCAATCCCGTGACCGGTCAGTTCGCGCAGCACGGTGAACCGGCGCTGACGCGCCTCGCGCTCGATCGCGGCGCCCACGTCGCGTAGGGTCGCGCCGGGTCGGGCGGCCCGGATGCCGGCATTGAGCGCCGCGCGGGTGGCCGCCATCAGTCGCTGCCGGCCGGCGTCGACGCGCGCTACGGGGACGGTAATCGCCGCGTCCGCGTGGTAGCCCGCCACCTCGGCCGCGACGTCGAGGGTGACGAGCTGTCCGGGGCGCAGAACCCTCGGGCCGGGCACGCCGTGGACCACCTCGTCCTCAACCGAGATGCAAACGAAGCCGGGATAGCCGTAGGTGAGGATCGGCCCCGAGCGCGCGCCGAGGCGGGCGAACGTCTCGGCGGCGAGCCGATCGAGCTCGGCCGTGGTGACGCCCGGCGCCACCGCACGCCTCAGCACTCGCAGCGTCTCGGCCACGACCCGGCCCGCCCGCTGCAGGCCGCGCAGTTGCTCGGGCGACTCGACGGACATGGACACAGGCTACGCCGGGCCGGCCCACCCCAGGGAGAGAGCCCGGGTTTCTCGCCACCCCGCCGGGGGGTACACGGCAGCCGGCAACACGGCGGCGGCTGTGGAGAGCCGCCGCCGATGCCGGCCGCGAGGGGGGCTTCGCGCCCGTGCCGATAGGGACGCCTCGGTGGGCGATTTCTTCCCGGCGCGAGGCTGGCTAGGATGCGCGCTCTCTGGTCCTGCACACAAAATCGTTTACGGTCTGCACTTGTGGCACTTGCCGGGCCGTCGTTTGAGATTCGAGAGAGCGCCGACGCAGACGGCGCGGTGCGTCTGATGCTGATTGGCGAGCTCGACATCGCGGTCGCCGACGGGGTCGAGACGCGGCTGCGCGCGCATCGCGCCGACGGCAATCCCGTCCGTCTCGACCTTTCGCAACTGGATTTCATCGACAGCTCCGGGGTGCGGGCGATCGTCCTCGGGCTCAAGCACGCGCGAAGCGGAGGAGTCGAACTCGACGTCGACACCCGCGTCAGCTCCACCGTGGCGCGGATGATCGAGATCATGGGGATCGGGTCCCAGCTCTGGCCGGCGGACAAGCCGCCGGCGCAGACGGACTGAACCGGGCGCGAGCTGGACGCCGAGAGCGCTCGCGCGTCCTTTGGGTCGGGTCATGACGGCAGGATTGCAACGCTTCGACCGGCCGGAGGGATCGCCCGAGTGTCGACGAAGCACGCCTCTGACCATGAGACGCGCAGAGGAGTTATGGATGAGCGACTTCGAGAGAAGCGGCATGACCTTTGATGAGCCGGCCAAGCGTCGCTCACCCGGAACGTGGTTTGCGGACATCGGCGACCGGCTGGCTCGAGGCTTTAACAACTTCGACCGCCCGCCGGCGGACGAGGACGAGCCCGACTGGGAGTACGACGAGCCCGAGCAGCCCACGGCGGTAGCTGACTCGGTGGATTGGGATGCCCCGGAACTGCCGGGCAAGAAGCGGTTCCCGACTTCGCTCCACGGCTATGACCGCGAGGCCGTCGACGCCCACCTCGACGCCCTCGAACGCGAGCTCGCCGAGCTCAGGATCCACCGTACTCCGGCGGCGGCGGTCGAGGCCGAGATCGAACGCGTGGGCGAGGAGACCAGCGCCATCCTGCGAGTCGCCCACGAGCAGGCGTCGGAGATCACGCGACGCGCGCAGACTCAGGCCGACCACTGCGTACAGGACGCAGCCGCCAACGCCGTCTCGATGACCGAGGACGCTAAGCGCAAGCTCCGCCAGCTCGACAGCGAGACCGATGCCGTGTGGGCCGAGCGCGGCCGTCTGATCGAGGACGCTCGCAGCGTCGCCACCGCGCTGTTCTCGCTGGCCGAGGACGCGGCCGACCGGTTCCCCGAGGAGGGGGACAGGCGGGCCCCCGCGGAGCCGGCGCCGTCGATGCGGGCCGCGACCGCGACACCGGTGGCCGCCCCACCGGCCGCGCCAGCCGCAGGACCGGCTCCCCGACCCCCCGCGAACACCGGGGCGCCGGCCGTGGGACACGGTCCCCAGCCCGGTCCGGGCGTGGTCGCGCCGCAGGGCAAGCCGCGCGGCGCCGGTGGCGATGACTCAGCGGGCCTGCCGGCCTGAGACGAACAGCGCGGCGCCCAGCTTGGCCTCGGGCTGAAGGCTCGAGGCCAGGCCCTCGCCGAGCGCTGCCCGCGCCAGGGCGGGCCCGAGCGCCGGCGCGTGCTTGAACAGGTGGTTGCCGGCCAGGATCAGCAGGCCGCCGAGAGCCCACACCGCGAACCCATCGGGGTGCCACGGCAGCTCGGTGACCCAGCAGTGGCGTACGTCGACCGGATTCGGGTCGAGGCCGGTCAGGCTGCGGGCCACGTAGGCGGTGGTGCGGTCGGCGATCGCGGCCAGGCCGCCGGTGTCCATCAGACTGCCGTCGTCGTGCGCGGGCGTGTCGTCGAGCCCGACCGCATAGGAACCGTTGCCGGGCAGCGGGTCGGCGTAGGCGCTCACCTCGCCGGACGCGGCGCGTGAATCGAGCAGGCAGGCGAGGCGCGCGGGGGGCTCGCCCCGGACCGGATAGGTGAGCCGCACGTGGGCGGCCTGGCGCACCGGCAAGGGCAGCCCGGCCCCGCGGGCCAGAGCCGTGGTTCCCCGGCCGGCACACACGACGACGCGGCCGTGCTCGGTGGTCGAGCCGCCGGCGCGAACCTCGACCGTGCCGCTCGGGGTGGCGCGCACCGAGAGCACCTCGTCGAACACGATCCGCTCGCGGAGCGCCCCGGTCAGCGCGTCGATTGAGGCGCGAGTGCGGATCACGCCGCCGTCCTCGTCGAGCACGCCAGATGCTCGTCCCGATGCCAGCAGCGGTAGGCGCTCTTCGACCTCGTCGGCGTCGATCAGGTATGCCCGGACGCCGGCTTCGCGCATCGGCTCGAGTCGGCGTTCAGCGGCGGGTCCGAGCGCCACCACCCCGTCGCGCGAGAGCAGCTCGGTGCCGAATTGCTCCTCCCACTCGCGCCAGGCGCCGCGTGCTT
>CAVVTO010000006.1:0-75012 GCA_963751185.1 uncultured Solirubrobacterales bacterium | reverse complement strand
GCGGCGCTCCTGGCACCAGGGGCATGGCTCGCTGGTGTGCTTCAAGCGACACCCCGACGGCCGCTGGGGACTCGAACCCCAGCGCTGGGAGAACGGCCACACCGACTTCTGGCGACCACTCGACGAGCACGAGAAGCCATGGCTGCTGCGCGGCCAGGATCACGGCACCCAGGTGGTGCTGCTCGGCCAGCACGAGCGCCACGACACCACCCAGGCGCCAGGTTGCGTCACCGACGCCCGCCGGCACTGGATCACCCGCTACCTCAACGCCCGCTTCCTGCGCCTCCCCGCCGAGGTCGAGGTGCTCGTCCGCGAGCAACGCGACCGCGACGAGCCCGGACAGCTGCAGCACGTCCACGGCGAGCAACATCATCTCGAGCGACACTCGATCGCCTCAGGTGTCGTGCAGTTGGGCGACGCGCTCGCTTACTGGTGGGTGCTCGATGACGATCATCGAGCCCGCCGCCGGGAAGCGACGATCTGGGGCTCGACCGGTCACGTCGCCGCGGTGCACGGCGAGGAGCTGTACGACATCCTGCCGCAGACCCGGGGTGGGTACGGGCGCCTTCAGGACTTCGGCATCCGCTTCGGCTACGAGCGCGTCGTGCTCCACCTTCAGCCGCAGGTCGAGGTCAGGCGTCTGCAATGCAACACCGCCCGCACCCTGCTGCTCCTGGACCACGAGCCGCTCCCGTGGGCCCGCTGGGGCGAGGAGTTCACCGCCTCCATGCCTGCCGAGATCCGCCAGCTCCAGGAACGCGCCGCCAGCACCGACATGGTGCCCCGCCGAGAAGCGATCCGCAATCGCGTCAACGCGATCCTGCCGCTATACCAACTGAGCAGCTACCGCCCGACACCACCACCGAGACAGACGGCCACGCAGTCGACGAAGGCCGCTGGCGACGACCCGACCGACACGCCCGCCCGGCCTCGACCGCCTACCGGACAGCCGTGCCCGGACGGAGCCGGCGGACCACCCGGCCGTGAGCACGCGCACGGGGAGCCCCCTCCGAACCGGCCGATCGAGGACGCTCACGATGAGGCGTCCCCGCATCGGATCGTCAGCCTGCCCGACGTCGCCTGGATCTCCGCACGCGATGGCTCCAGGGCTCCACGGGACCTCGAGGACGAGGCCGCCCGCTATCACCCCGGCCGGCACGAGCTCACGATCAACGCGGACTTCAGGGCGATCACCGACCTGATTACCCACTGGCAGGATCGCTATAGGGGCCTACCCGGCGCCCGCGGCGTCATTGAAGCCCAGGTGCGTGAATGGTGCGAGCAGATCCTCGTCGAGGTTGTGCTTGCCGCCCGGAGCTCGACCTGGGGCGACGAGCAACTCCACGCGTTGCTATCACCGACCTCGTTCACCGCCGCGCTGCTGCCAAGGCACCTGCTGCACTCGATGCTCCAGAAGCGGCTCGCCCAGAAGCTCGGGACGTCGCGACACGAGTCCGACCGGTCGACGGCGGTGATCGGATCGTCAGCAACGCCGGTCGAGATGTGTTGATGGCACAGGAGGTCGCGGAACGCTCCGGCTTCTCGTTCAACGCGATTCTTCGCGCGATCCGCGGCGGTGAATTGCACGCGGTTGAGCCGGTGTGCGACCTCGAACAGCTCGCAGACCCCTACTACCACTGCCTCGGAACGCAGGTCCCTCCCGGCTGGGCGGCCACCGCGAGATGTGCCCTTCCAGCGGACGCGACGTCTGACTTGAGGGGTTCCGGACGGCAGCGCACGCGAAGGTCGCCGTGAGCGAGCGCTCGCAAGCCCCCAGCCCGCCCGCGGCCCGGCATGCTCGCCCTCTGCGCCGGAGACGGGCTGCCCGACCCGGAGGGAGCCGACTGCCATGAGCGGCCTAGTTCGGGCACTCGTCGCAGAGCTCGCGTCCGATCCGGTGGCGGTAGAGCAGCTGCGGGCGTTGCTCGAGATCGACTCCAATCAGCAGCGCGCCGCGCCCGCGCCGGCGTTCACCGTCCGGTCGCTCGCTGAGGAGATCGGCCGATCGGAGCGATCCGTGCGCGACGCGATCACGCGCGGGGAGCTGAAGGCCGTCAAGCGCGGCCGCGGCTATCTGATCACCGCCGCCGCGGTGGAAGCCTGGGCAACGCCCACACAGGTCCCTACGTCGCGGTCCACGCGCCCGTCTGTACTCCGGGATCGCCGACGGGCACGCGGGTCCGATGCGCCGGGCCCTGAGCGGCTCATGACGTCCGGGTAGAGTCATGCGTGGAACGAAACGCGGCCGAGCGGTGCCAGCGACGCGCTCGGACCACGGCCCACAGGAGGCTCAGCTCCAAAATGAGCGACCGTGACGCTACACAAGCGGTGCCGCGATGAGTGTCCACCGAAACCGTGTCGGTGGGCACGACGTGCGCTGGCGTGAAGCCGGCCATACGCGCTCGAGGTCCTTCCGCCGCAAACGGGACGCGGAGCGGTTCGACCTCCAGGTCAAGGACGCCAAGCAGACCGGGATGCTCGCGCGCCTCGACGGCGGCGTCGAGACGCTCGATGAGTACGTCGAGCACACCTGGGCGCCGATCTACGCCGCCGCGCTCGAGCCCAAGACGCGAGAGCTCTACGCCGGCCTCTATGACAGCCACGTCTCGCCCTGGCTCGGCCGCTACCAGCTGCGCCAGCTCACGCCTGAGGTCATCGGCCGCTGGCAGGCCAACCGGCTCGCCGCCGGCGCGCCCGTCGAGTCAACGCGCAAGGCCCTCACCCTGCTCGGCGGCATCCTGCAACGCGCACTCGAAGCGGGACGCATCCCGACCAACCCGCAGCGGCTCGTGCGCAAAGCGGCACCGGCACCGACCGACGAGGTCAGGCCGATCGCGCCCGTCACCGTCGAGGCGATCTGCTCCGTCCTGCGCCCGCGCGACGCCATGGTCGTTCATCTGCTGGCGTACGCTGGGCTGCGGCCTCAGGAACTACGCGCGCTGTGCTGGGCGCACGTCGGCGAGCGCACGCTGACCGTGCATGCGCCGAAGACGCGCCGACACCGCACCGAGCCACGCAGCGTGCGCCTGCTGGCACCGCTGGCGCAGGATCTGCGCGAGTGGCGGCTCGCCTCTGGCCGTCCCGGCGAGAGCACGCCCGTCATCCCGGCGTTCAACGGGAACGGCACGGCACCCGCGTTCGGCACCGAATGGACCGAGGTCGGCTATGAGCAGTGGATCGCTCGCGTGTGGGCACCCACGCTTGAGCGCGTCGGGATCGCGTACCAGCGCCCGTATGACCTGCGCCACAGCTTCGCCTCGCTGCTGCTGCACGAGGGGCGAAGCGTGGTCTACGTCGCGCGCCAGGTTGGTCACTCGACAGCCGTGTGCCTACGCACGTACGGCCACGTCATTGAGGAACTGGACGAGGCGCCCCGGATCAGCGCCGAGGACGCGATTCTGGTCGCTCGCCGTGGCGGAAGTGTTCGGACAAAGTTCGGACGCGCCGAGGGCCAGTGATCCCTTCGCGGGGAAAATCCCTGCAAATGGACGATGGGCGGTACTGGGCTCGAACCAGTGACCTCCTGCTTGTAAGGCAGGCGCTCTACCAGCTGAGCTAACCGCCCGGGGGGCCGATGGTACCGGCGATGACCGGACGCGCCGGTACCGAGTTGGTTTACAACCACCTCCGCCGCGACTGCTTGGTAGGCCAGCGCCGAACGGCCTACATTTCGACAGAGCCGGTACTCGCGAGAACCGTGTCGCCGACGTCCAGATTCACGCCCCATCCGGGAGGCTTCGGTGGGCGAGACGCGCTGCCAAGGCAGTGCTCAGGTAGACGACGGGGAGATTGTCGGTCCGCCTATGCAGGAGCGATTCACATGAGATTGCAGGAAGACGACATCACCGAAAGCATCGATCAGGATCATCTGTCGGGGTCGGCGGTTGCCGATCGGAGCCCGATGCTCGAGATCTCCAACGCGGTGGTGCGCCTCTACAAGGAGGCGTTCGGCCGCGGACCGACCAAGGCACGCGCCCAATTCGCCGGCCAGGACACGCTGGTGGTGATCCTCGAGAACAGCCTGACCGTCGCTGAGCGCAATCTGGTGGCGCTGGGGGAACACCAGCGACTGCGCGAGGCACGGCTGTTCTTTCAGTATTCGCTGGAGGAGCAGTTCAGGGGGATTGTCGAGGAGGCGCTCGGCCGGCGCACGGTCGCGTTCGTCAGCGGCATCGACACCGAGCGCGACGTGGCGATGGAGGTGTTCACACTCGAGCCGGCGGCGTTGGAGGAGCCGATCAGCGACGAGTCTTAGACAGGGGTGATGCCCCAACCGCAGGTGGTGTCTCCGACGTGCCGCAGCGTCGAACGCACCACCTGCGGGCCGGTGATCGTTCATACTGGCGCTGTTCCCCAGGCCCTTGAGGCAATCGCTCGCTTATGGGGGTTTCACGAACCGGCGCGAGGTCTCGACGATGAGCACAGCGGCCAACCCAGAGCGAATCCCGATCCTCGATGCGAGGCTCGAGCTCAGCGGCCACCTGACAGCGGACGAGCGCGAGGAGCTGGCGAACCTCAGCCTGCCCGTGATGATCATCGAGCCGGGTCGGGTGGATATGAGCGCATTGCTGACCGAGCGTCGCGCGTTCGGCGCGACCGTACTCGACGGCATCGTGATGAGCGGCCAGCGAATCGGGGAACAGACCGGCATCCAGCTGCTGGGGCCCGGGGACCTGCTCGTGCCGATCAGCGAGCTCTCCCCGGGCTGGCTCTCCGATGTGGAGGTCCGTGTGCCGGTGCCCGTGCGCCTGGCGCTACTCGGCAACGAGCTGCTGGCCGCCACGTTTCGCTGGCCCCGGATCGTCCAGGGCCTGTACGCATGCCTCGGGGATCAGCTACAACGGCTGACCGCACAGCTCGTCATCTGCCAGCTCCCCCGTGTCGATGAGAGGGTCCTCGCGATGTTGTGGCTGCTGGCCGAGTCCTGGGGTCAGGTCACGTCCGCCGGGGTGCGGCTGCCGCTGGCCTTGACCCACGAGACGCTCGGCGCCCTCGTCGGCGCGCGCCGGCCGACCATCACGCTCGCGCTACGCAAGCTGACCCAACAGGGTTCGATCCTCCACCAGGACACCGGCTGGCTGCTCCTCGAGCTCCCGCCCGAACCGGCGGGGGTGGTTGGCCCGGGCATCCTCCCGCCTGAGCTCCAGGGCCCGTCCATCACCCGCTGGGCACCCGCGGCGCCGGTCCCGGACCCGAGCGTGACCTATGCCGGGCTCATGGACACTGTCCGGCGCCTGCGCGAGCAGCACGCCCGCGACCGGGAACAAACTCGCGAGCAGCTTAAGCGGGTTAGGAGCGCCCGGATGCGCATGAACGCGTCGCGCGAACGGATCTCGCGCGAGCTGGTCAGTCGGCGAGAGCCTCCATCATCATGATCACACCCGATGTGTTGCCATCGGTGCCGCCGAGCGGCAGGAGCGTCAGCCGGCACTGAAACGGCTCGCCGCGACGGTTGGTCGCATCTAGCACGACCTCCTCGCGCGTGCACTCGCCGCTGAGCGTGTCGCGAATCTTGACCCGCAGCTTGTCGAGAGGTAGCCCGATGTCCAGCGAGAGCAGGTGCTCGTCCTCGGCCTCCTCCGGCGTCATCCCCCATAGCTCGCGCGCCTTGCTGTTCCAGATCTGCACGCGCTGGTTGCGGTCGATCACGGCGACCGCGAGCCCGATCGTGCTGAGGATCGCGTCCAGGAACGAGTTGACGTTGTTGACCTCCTCGGTGCGGTGGCGGAGCTCCTCGTTCATCGTCTCGAGCTCCGCGTTGGTCGACTGGAGCTCCTCGTTGGTCGTCCCGAGCACCTCGTTGATCGACCGGAGCTCCTCGTTGGTTGTCTCTAGCTCCTCGACGGTCGACTGCAGTTCCTCGTAGGCCTGCTCGAGCTCGCGCTTGGAGCCGGCCAGCTGTTCCTCGAGCCGGTGGGTGTCGGTCACGTCGAGGTAGGTGATGCTCGTGCCCACCGACGCTCCGTCCGCGAGGAGCGGGACGAGGCGGACGTCGACAAGACGATTGCCTTCGCTGCCGTGCCAGTGGACGGCCTTGATCTCGATCGAGCGCAGCTCACGATCGAGGGTGTCGAGGTGGCTGCGGAGCTCGACTGGACGGTAGGAGAGCTCCAGGTCCTGGAGCGGGCGGCCGAAGTCGTTCAGCCCCAGCGAGAACATGCGGCGGGCGGTGTTGTTGGCCATGACCAGGGCGCGGCTGTGGTCGAGCGCGATCTGGGCGGGACCCGTGGTGTCGAACGCCGCGTCGCGCAGGTTCTCCGACTCGGTCGGCGCTCCGGTGCGCAGGGCATCGCCGGCCATGACCCGGACCCGATCGCGCCGGGCGGGCTTGATCACCTTGCGGAACATCCGTCGCTTGAGCTCCACCGGCGCGAACAGGTCGGTGTGAGTGATCAGCATCTCCGACTTGCCCAGCAGGAGGTACCCATCGTCGTCGAGGCCGAAGTGGAAGCGGCGCAGGATGTGCGCCTGCGTCTCGGCGGTGAAGTAGATGAGCGTGTTGCGACACACCAGCATGTCGATGCGCGAGATCGGCGCGTCCCGGACCAGGTCGTTGCGCCCGAAGATCACGCACCGCCTGAGGTCCTTACGGAACACGTAGCGCTGATCGGTGCGCTCGAAGAAGTGCTCGAGCGCGTCCTGCGGGACATCCTCGATCTGGCGCGGGAGGTAGGCCCCGTGGCGGGCGTAGTCCAGAGCCTCCTCATCGACGTCGGTGGCATAGATCTTGACCCGCTCGCGGAAGGCGGCGTCTCCCATGACGCGCGAGAGCACCATCGCCACCGTGTACGGCTCCTCGCCCGACGCGCAACCGGCGCACCACACCCGGATCGAATTCTCCGGCCCGCGCGCGGAAAGAAGCTGCGGCACGACCTCGTCCGCCACGTATTCCCACGTCTGGGGATCACGGAAGAACCCGGTGGTGTTGATCAGCAGGGTGTTGAACAACTCGGCGAACTCTTCGCCGTGGAGCTCCAGGTAGTCGAGGTAGTCATCGGAGCTCTCCGCCCCCACCGCGCTCATCCGCTTGGCTACCCGGCGCTGGATGGTCGAGCGCTTGTAGCCGGTGAAGTCGAAGCCGCGCGTCTCCTTGACGAACGTCAGGAGCGCCTCGAGCGTCAGGTCCGCGCGTGGCGGGTTCACGCCGCCCTCGCCTCGGTCAGACAGCCATGACCATCCTCGATCACGAGATAGTGGTCCGGCGGCGGCACCAAGATCACTCCGAGGCGCCGATAATCACCCGGTCGCGGCGTCGGTCCCAGGTCGCTGCAGTGTGCGATCAAGAGCCACTTTGGGACAGCCTACGCTCAGTCGAGCGCCCGCACCACAGTCCGCCGGATGACCGGCCCGTCACCGCGCGGCGAGCGGCTCCTCTCCCTCCCAGTCGGCCAGCGCGCGCCGCACCGCGCGAGGGAACGGGAGCGGCGTGACCCCGAACAGCTTCGCCATCTCCTGCGCCGCCCCGGATGAGCGCGGCAGGACGTCCGCATTCAAGCTACCCATCAGCGCCCGCACGAGGTCGGGGTCCGAGCCGGCGATCGCCGACGCCACCGCGGCGAACGCGGGCGCGGTGAAGATCGGCAGATCGACCCTCGGCCGGTCGACCCCGAGCTCGGCCGCGATCCCCTGAAGGATCTCGGTATAGGTCAGAACGTCGGGCCCGACGACATCGATCGACCGGCCTTCGGCCCGCTCGATCAGCGGCGCGCGCGCCAGGCACTCGATCACGTCGCGCTCGGCGACCGGCTGGGTGTGCCGGTGCCGCCACGGCGGTAGCGGGAGGACGGGCAGGCGCTCGATCAGGCGGACCATGAGCCGAAACGAGGGGCTGTAGGCGCCGATCACGATCGACGCGCGCAAGCTGGTCGCGCGGGGCAGGTTCGCCATCAGGATCCGCTCGACCTCGAGCCGCGAGCCCATGTGGGGTGACGGGCGACCACGGGGCGCGACGCCGCCCAGATACACGACGCGATCGACGCCGACCCGCCGGCAGGCGGCGGCGAAGTTGTTCGCGGCCAGCCGATCGCGCGCCTCGAAGCTCGTTGGCCCGGCCTCCATCGAGTGGACCAGGTAGTACGCCACGTCACAGCCTTCGAGCGCCGCATCGAGACCCTTGTCCTCGAGCACGTCGCCCCGCACCGTCTCAACCTGGGCCTTCCCCGAGACCGGGCGTGGGTGACGCGACAGCGCTCGCACCGGGCGCCCCTCGGCAACGAGCGCCTCGGTGAGAAGAGTGCCGACGTAGCCCGTCGCGCCGACGATCAGGTCCACGCGCGCTGAGGGCTGACATCCAGGGGCACGGAGCCTGATCGTAGCCGCGCGATAATCGGGCGGGCTTGACCCCGTTTGCCGATGTCGTCGAGACCTCCCGACTTGTCGCCGACACCAGCGCGCGCTCGCGCAAGGTGACGATCCTGGCCGAGCTGCTCCGGCGGCTCGAGCCGGGCGAGGTCCCGATCGTCGTCGGGTTCCTGTCCGGAGTGCCGCGTCAGGGTCGCATCGGGATCGGCTACGCGAGCGTGTACGGAACGCAGGCCCGGCCGGCCGCCTCGGCATCGCTGACCGTGCGCGAAGTCGATCAGGGTATCTCCGAGATCGAAGCCGCTACCGGAAGCGGGTCGACTGCCGAGCGCCGGCAGCTTCTCGACGCGCTGCTTGCCCGCGCGACCGCGGAGGAGGCGGATTTCCTGCGCCATCTGTTGACTGGGGAGCTGCGCCAGGGCGCGCTCGCGGGGATCATGGCCGATGCCGTGGCCAAGGCGGCCGGCGTGCCGAACGAGCTCGCCCGGCGCGCGCTGATGCTCTCGGGCGATCTGACGCGGATGGCCGAGATTGCACTGGTCAGCGGCGAGGCCGGCCTGCGCGAGGTTGGCTTTGAGATATTCCGGCCGATCCTCCCCATGCTCGCGTCGACGAGCGCCACCGTGGCCGAGGCGGTGGCCGGCTTCGAGCGCGCGTCGGTCGAGTGGAAGCTCGACGGCATCCGCATCCAGATCCACCGCCGCGGGTCGGAGGTCCACATCTACACCCGCAACCTGAACGAGATCACTGAGGCGCTGCCCGGAATCGTGGCCGCGGTGCTGCGCCTGCCCGTCGAGCAGGTCGTGCTCGACGGCGAGGCGCTGTGGATGTCGCAGGACGGACCTGGATCGTTCCAGCACACCGTCTCGCAGATCGATTCGGGTGCCCCGCCGGAGGGGATCGTGACCTTCCTGTTCGACCTCCTGCACCTGGACGGCGAGGATCTGCTCGACACGCCGCTGCACGAGCGCGCCGCGCGCCTGTCGGCGATCGCCCCGGAGCTCCGGATCCCGTCGGTGCTTACGTCCGACCCGGAGAAAGCCGAGCGCGTGCTCGAGGAGTCGCTGAGCGCCGGCCACGAGGGCGTCGTGGTCAAGGACGCGGCCTCGACCTACGCCGCGGGCCGCCGCGGCCAGGCGTGGCGCAAGGTCAAACCGGTCCGGACCTTCGACCTCGTCGTGCTCGGCGCAGAGTGGGGTCACGGGCGCCGCCGCGGGTGGCTATCCAACCTTCACCTCGGCGCACGCGACCCGGCCTCCGGATCATTCGTGATGGTGGGCAAGTGCTTCAAGGGGCTGACCGACGAGCTCCTGCGCTGGCAGACCGACGAGCTGCTGCAGCGCGAGGTCGACCGGCGCGGGATCGCCGTCCTGGTGCGGCCGGAGCTGGTGGTCGAGATCGCGATCGACGGCGTCCAGTCTTCGACCCGCTACCCGGGCGGCGTCGCCCTGCGCTTCGCGCGGGTCAAGCGCTATCGCCCCGACAAGGACGCCGCCGAGTCCGACGTGATCGACGACCTGCGCGCGCTCCTCCCCACCGCGCGCACATAGATACACCGATACACATATGTATATATGTATCGCTATAGGGAAAGATCACCGGAGGGTGCAGCCGGTGATCGTCGGCGGGTGGGCGCCGAGGAAGAAGATTCCGGGCAAGCCGGCCGTATGGAAGCCGGCGTTCGGGTTGTCCTCGAGCGTCGAGTCGGTGATCGTCATCGTGCCGGTGCGGTCGTCGCTCACGAAGAAGATCGCGCCACCGCCCTCGTTGGCGCGGTTGCCGGTGAACACGCTGCCGCCGATCGTCAGCTCCATCCGGTCGCCGTCGTTGTAGATCGCACCGCCGCTGCCGCCGCCCGCCGTCCCCGAGCGGGCCGGGTTGGCGCCGGAACCGATCGCGCGATTGTCGACGAAGCGGCTGTTGAGCACCGTCCAGGAGACGCCGATGCTGCTGAGCGCCGCGCCGTTGCTGCACGCGTTGTCGGTGAAGCGGCTGCCCACCACATACACGGGAAGGTCGTTGTACTGGGAGAGCGCCCGTACCGCTCCGCCGCCAAGGTCGGGGCCGTAGTGGTCGCAGCGATCGCCGGTGAACGTCGAGTCGATGATCTCCAGGCGCCCGCCCCGCGCGAAGATCGCGCCACCGCCGCCGCCGTCAAAGTGCTGGCCGGTCGAGTTGCCGTCGATCAGGTTCAGGTTCTGGACCACGAGTCGCGGCGTGGCCTGATCCTGGCAGTGAGACGTCGTCCACACCTGCGCTGGATCGCACGTGTCCATGTACAGGATCCGCCGCCGGCCTTCGCCGCTCAGGGTCACCAGCCCGCCTCCCTCGAGCACCACCCGCGCACTCGTGTTCCTGACCTTGGCGGTCGCGTTCATCCGGATCGTGACCGGCCGCGGCCCGCACGAGAAGCGGATGATCCCGCCGGCACGGACCGCCGCGACCACCGCCGCCGAGGTGCAGCTAGCGGGCGTTCCATGCCCCACGACTCGGTTCGGATGCGCGGTGTCGACCGGAGCGCCGGCTGCCGGCACGGGTACCGCCCGAGGTGAACCGGCGCCCGATACAGACGAGGCCGATACAGACGAGGCCGATACAGACGAGGCCAATACAGGCGCGGCCGAGCTGGCTGGCGGCGCGGTCGCGGCCAGGCACCCCGCCACGATCAGGCTCGCAATCCCGCTCGGAGCGAGGTGTCGCACCCCGCCAGGTTAGTCGCGAATTCGGCGGGCAGGGCCACGAGCACTTGGCTCGTGGCCCTGGTCCTTGAATTCCCGACCGATCGGTTAGGAGACCGCGAGGCCGGCCGCGTGAGCGTCCGCCGGGAGCGCCACCGAGGCCTGCTCGGTGAGCTGACCGCCGTTGACGGCAAACACGCCGACCGCGCCGGCGGCGGTTTCGTCGACGTACAGCGTCCGGCCGTCTTGGCTCAACCGGGCATCGACCGCACCCACGCCGGCCGCCGCGCTGACCGGGGTGGACCCGAGCAGGGTCAAGGCGCCGTTCCACGCGATCGAGTAGCTCGAGATGCTGCCCGAGGCCGTGTTGACCGTGAACAGGAACTCGCCGTCATGGCTGATCTCCACCCAACATGGCGCCGTTTGATCGTCAGCGAACGGCGAGCCGCCGATCGAGAACAGGCTGCCGTCCCGGGCTACGTCGAACGCAGAAACTGTGCCGCTGCCGGCTGGCACGTTGTGTGCGTTCGAGACGAACAGCTGGTCCGGGTTGGTCGGACGGAACTCGCTGCCGAAGGGACCTAGGCCCTGCGCGGAAAACGGGGAGCCCGACGCCGCGATCAGCCGCCCGTCGAACCCGACGCGGAAGCTGGCGATCTGCGAGCTGGCCACCAGTGTGCCGACCAGCCTCGTTCCGGTGGAGTTGAACAGCACGTCTCCGGGCTGGGCGGTCGAGGGCAGCGCGACGGTGGAGCCGGGTAGCGGCCGCAGCCGGCCATCCCAGCTCAGCGTGAAGCCCGTGTAGTTCGAGTCGGCGGGACCCGCGTTGGCGACGTAGACGAGCCCGTCGTGCTCGGCCAGGCTCACCGGCTGCACACCGCCGGAGGAGACGACGCCGCCCGGCACCGGCTCCAGCGCTCCGCCGGGCTCGATCCGCAGAACCGAGATCTGGTTGCTGCCGGCGTCGACGGCGAGCACATAGCGGCCGTCACTCGAGACCTGGATCGCTCCCTGTGAAGCCAGGCCGCTACCCAGGCCCGCGCCGCCGGCCGGGAACGGCGAGCCCGGGACCGGGGTCAGGCTGCCGTCGCGGTGGCGGACGAACGCGGCCACGGTGTTGCTTGGAGCGGTGTTGTCGTTCAGGTACACGTAGCCGTGGTTGTTCCAGCTCGCCGCGCCGGCCGGGCTCCAGTGAGCCGCGGCGACGGCTGGTGCCGCTCCCGCTCCGGCAAGCGCCAGCAGGGCAGCAAAGATCGTTCGAGGCCAGCGCCTCGAGAGATAACGCATGGGGGTTCTCCTATGGGTTGGTGGGCGATCGGGCGAGGCCGGCGCGTCCGTCGCCGCCCCGCTGCCTGGACCAATTAGTCGAGCCGATTTGACCACCCACCGCCCGGGCTTTCAACCTCAGCGGAGTCGATGACACAGAATCGTTAGACCTATGAACTCCGTTAACCACCGGTCTTGCGTCGGGTGTCACGCAGCCGTCATCTCGGGTGCAAAAGTCCCGAAAGTCCCCCCACCCCAAGCGCTTTTGTGAGATAAGCGCCTGGCAGGCGCTTATGTCGCAGTTGCGGAGCGGCGGAGGGGGCTTTCGTGCGTTTTGCACCCTGGCGAGCCCGGTCAGTTCGCCGCCGAGCGCCCTGGCGATCCCGCTCAGTTCACCGCCGAGCGCCCTGGCGATCCCGCTCAGTTCACCGCCGAGCGCGTGAATACGCGGATCGAGATCGCGGTGAGCGCCACTGCCCACACGGCCACGACGGCGAGGCTGAGCCACGCCTCGAGGGTCACGCTGTGCATGCCCCAGATGTCGTGCAGCCCCTTGCCGTTCGGGTCGATGAATCCGTAGCGCATGAGCGCGAGCGCGTGAGTCAGGGGGAACGCCTTGGCGATCGCCGTGAGCACCCCCGGCATCGCGCCGATCGGGTAGAGGGCGCCCGCGAAGAAGAACGGGAGGATGGCGAGTACCGGGGTGGCCCCGACGTAGTCCTCCTGCGTGCCGACCCGGCTGGCGAGCGTCTCGGCCACGCCGTACATGAACACGGTGAACAGCAGCGCGGCGGCCGCGAACCAGGCGAGGCCCACGCCGGTGATGTGGAACGCGCCGCCCCGGAGCGCCGACAGGCCGATGAGCACGGCAACCTGGAGGGTGGCGAGCCCGAGCGCGACGATCAGGTTTCCGAGCACGAGGTAGGCGCGGGGCACCGGTGCGGCCAGCAGCTCGCGCTGCGCGCCCGAGTGACGATCGACCAGCACGCTCAAGCCGGCGAAGATGCAACTCAGCGGGATCACCAGGCCGACCGCGCCCACCCCGACGAACGAGGTGTAGTCGATGTGGGAATGCAGGCCCCCGGTCGCGACCTTGAGCGCCGGCGCGACGACCAGGGCCAGGAGGGCGGGGCCGAGCAGTGGGACGAGGATCTGACGGGGAGTCTTCGAGGTGAGCGAGGCCCGCCGCCTGGCGAGCGTGAGCAACACGCTGGCCGGCCGCGGGCGAGTGGGCGCGCGCAGCGCGATAGATGGTGCTTCTGCGATTGCGGACATGGATAGCTCCTTCGGGGTGGTTAGGCGGCCTCGGCGATGCGAGCACCGGTCAATTGCAGGTAGACGTCGTCGAGCGTGGGGAGCCGGGTCGCAATCTCCGACACGTGCAGGCGCTCTGACTCGATCGCGGTCAGTGCCTCCGTCGTCGCGTGCTCGTGCAGGGGAACGGTGATCCGCGCACCGACCGCGAACGAGTCGGCGCGGGCAATGCCCCGGTCGCGCAGCGCCGCGAGCGCCGCGGGCGCGCTCCCGCTCACGCGGAACTCGAGAATCTCGCGCCCCAGCCCGGCGAGCAGTGCCTGGGGACTGTCGAGGCCGACGATCGTCCCCTGGTGGATGATCGCGACCCGATCGCACAACCGCTGGGCCTCGTCGAGGTAGTGCGTGGTGAGAACGATCGTCATCCCCTCGCGGCCCCGCAGGCCGGCGATCACGTCGAGCAGCTCATGCCGGATGCGGGGATCGAGTCCGACAGTCGGCTCGTCGAGGAACAGGACGCGGGGAGACGACACCAGCGCCCGGGCGATTTCGAGCCGTCGCCGCTCCCCGCCGCTGTAGCTCCCGACGGGACGGCCGATCAGGTCGGCCAGTCCCACGGCGTCGACCAGCTCCCCAATCCGCCGGGCGGCCGGCGCCGCGGGCACTCCCCACAGGCGGGCGTGGAGCTCGAGGTTCGCGCGTCCGCTGAGACCCCGGTCGACGACCGCGTCTTGAAACACCACACTGCTCACCCCCCGGGCGAGCAGGGGCTGACGGGCGACGTCGTATCCGGCGAGCCGCGCCGTCCCGGCGGTCGGCGCCACGGTCGTGGTGAGCATCCCGATCGTCGTCGACTTGCCGGCGCCGTTCGGCCCGAGCAGACCGAACACCTCGCCCTGAGCCACGGCAAAGGAGATCCCCTTGACCGCCTCCACCCCACCTGGGTACGTCTTGCGCAGGCCGGCAACCTCCACCGCCGGCACCTCGTCCAATACCTGCATTGCTACTCCTCCTTGGCTTCGCCGGTCGCTTGATTTGACGTGACATTACAGTAACGTAACGGTACAGGCAAGTTACGTAATCATGAAGAAACTCGAGGACTCAAATCCCGATGCGGAGCGCGACGGTTCTGCGAGACTTGCGCCGATGCCAGGGCGCAAGCAGGCCGAGCCGACCGATCCAGTCCGGGCCCGCGCCGCCGGGCGCCCGCTCGACGAGAACGTCGATACGGCAATCCTCGAGACTGCCTGGCGGCTGCTGCTCGAGGACGGCTATGCGCGCATGTCGATCGCGCGCGTGGCCGAGGAGGCGCGCGTCGGCCGTCCCGCCATCTATCGCCGCTACCGCGACAAGTCAGAACTGGTCGCCGCGGTGCTGGCCAACAAGGCCGCGCAGGCGGCACCGATCGACACGGGCAGCACCCGAACCGACCTGATCGGGCATCTCGAGTTCGCCCGGCGGCGGTTCGCGGTCGAGCTCGCCGGGACGATGATCGTCGAGGGAAGGAAACATCCCGACCTGCTCGAGGGCTTCCGGCGTGGGATGCTTCAGCCCCGCATGGCGGATATCGTCGCGGCGCTGGAGCGCGGCAAGCAGCGAGGAGAGGTCCGCGCCGATCTCGATTCGGACGTCGCCGTGCACGCGCTGATGGGAGCCTTCATGTACCACAGCATCGCTCAGGGCCAGCCGAAGAAGGGCTGGAGCGAGCACGTGGTGGACCAGCTCTGGCCGGCCTTCGCGGCGCGCGCGCACGGGCCTGCCGCCGTGGTTGCCCCCGTCGCGCGCGATGGTGGATGATGTCGCGCGCGCCTGGCTAGAAACACGACCCGGAGGCTCGGAGAGATGAAAACGCAAGCGGCAGCTCTGTGGGAATACGGCGGCGACTGGGAGATCGACGAGCTGACGCTCGACGATCCCAAGGCCGGGGAGGTCCTGGTCCGTCTCGCGGCTGCCGGCCTATGCCACTCGGACGAGCACGTCAGGGTTGGCGATTTACCGATGGAGGAACTGCCCGCGATCGGCGGCCACGAGGGTGCGGGCGTCGTCGAGGCGGTCGGGCCCGAGGTGCATTCGGTGGCCGAGGGCGACCACGTGGTGTTGAGCTGGATCCCCGCCTGCGGGCGGTGCAAGTGGTGCGCGATCGGGCGCGAAAACCTTTGCGAGACCGGCGCCGGGGTCCAGGTCGGCCTGCAGGCCGACGGGACGAGCCGCCACCACGTGCGCGGCAAGGACGCGCGTCTGATGTGCATGCTCGGCACGTTCTCCCCCTACACGGTCGTCAGGGAGGACTCGGTGGTCAAGATCGACGACGACCTCCCGCTCGACAAGGCGGCGCTGGTGGGCTGCGGGGTCACCACCGGCTTCGGCACCGCGGTGTATGGCGCCAAGGTGGGCGCCGGCGACACGGTTGTGGTGCTCGGGATCGGCGGGATCGGGGCGAACTCGATCCAGGGCGCTCGCGTGGCGGGAGCCAGCCGGATCATTGCCATCGATCCGTCGCCGTTCAACCGCGAGCAGGCGGGGAAGTTCGGCGCGACACACATGTTCGCTTCGGCCGAGGAGGCGCTCGAGCCGATCACGGAGATGACTCGGGGGGAGCTGGCCAATGCCGCACTGATCACGGTCGACGTGACCACAGGGAAGATCATCGGGCAGGCCGCGTCACTCGTCGGGAAGGGCGGCAAGGTCGTCATCACATCGCTGTCCAAGATGACGGACACAGAGGTGGAGCTGCCGATCTTCGAGCTGATCGTCTACGAAAAGCAGATCATCGGCTGCCTGTTCGGGCACTCCAACCCGCGCTCGGACATCCCGAAGATGCTCTCGCTTTACCGGGACGGCCAGCTGCTCCTGGACGAGCTGGTGACGCGGACCTACACCCTCGACCAGGTCAACGAGGGCTACGAGGACATGCGCACCCACCGCAATATCCGCGGGCTCATTCTGTACGAGTAGACATAGCTTGACTAGTTATTAGATAACTAGTATGCTCATGGCGTGCCCCCTACGCCATCGAGCCGCCCCCAGCGTTCAGCTCTCGGCCTCCTCGTCCTCTGGCAGCTGTTCCCGGAGCCGATGCACGTCTACCGGATGCAGAAGCTGTTTGAGGCGGAGGGCAAGGACCGGATCGTCAACGTCCGGTCGCGGGCCAGCCTGTACCAGGCGATCGAGCGGCTCCAGCGCAACGGCCTGGTCGAGATAGCCGAGACGACTCACCAGGAGGGCTATCCGGACCGGACGGTGTACGCGCTCACCGATGCCGGCCGCGACGCAGCGCAGGAATGGCTCCGAGAGATGCTGAGCGAGACGGGCGGCGAGTATCCCGAGTTCATCGTCGCTCTCTCACTGCTGTTCGGCCTGCCGGTCGAGGAGGCGCGCGCGCAGCTCGAGCTCCGGGCCGAGCGGATCGCGACGCAGCGGGACGAGAGCAAGGCCGCGCTCGAGGCGGCCCCGCCCGAGTTGCCCCGGCTGTTCCTGCTCGAGGAGGAGTACCGCGCCGCGATGCTCGAGACCGAGCTCGCGTGGCTGCGCGGTGTCATCGACGACCTGGAGGCGGGGCGGATCACGTGGAGCGAGGAGTCGCTGCGCCAAGCCTTCGAGATGTTTCTTCCCGCGGCAGGAGAGGAGGGGCAATGACGATGGCGATCGAGGGTCGGGCGCTCGTGAAGCGATACGGCAAGACGCGCGCGCTCGATGGGCTCGACCTGGCGGCCGAGAGCGGACAGGTCGTCGCGGTGCTTGGTCCCAACGGCGCCGGCAAGACGACGTTCGTGCGCGCGGTAGCGACGCTGCTCCGGCTCGATGGGGGCGTGCTCAACGTGGCCGGCCACGACGTCGCGCGGGATCCGGGCGCGGTCCGCCGAGTGATCGGTCTGGCCGGACAGTTCGCAGCGATCGAGCCGGCGATGACCGGGCGCGAGAACCTCGAGATGGTGGCTCGGCTGTTCGGACTGGACCGCCAAGCCGCGCGGCGCAGCGCCGACGCCGTCCTCGAACAGCTCGGTCTGCTCGAGGATGCGGGTCGGCTGGCTCGCACGTATTCCGGCGGCCTGCGGCGGCGGCTCGACCTGGGCGCAAGCCTCGTCGGCGCTCCCCGGCTGCTGCTGCTGGACGAGCCAACCACCGGCCTTGACCCGCGCAGCCGGATCGAGCTGTGGCAGGCCATCGGGAACCTGGTCGAGGCCGGCACCGACGTGCTGCTCACCACCCAGTACCTCGACGAGGCCGATCATCTGGCCAAGCAGATCGTGATCATCGACCACGGCCGGGCCGTGGCCACCGGCACCCCAGCCGAGCTCAAGGCCCGGATCGGCGGAAGCGTGATCGAGCTCCACGTCCGCAACGCGGTCGACCTCGACCGGATCCACGCACTGCTCGGCTCCTCCGCACACGCCGATGAAGCCGCCCGGCGTGTCACCTTTCAGGTGGACGACGGCCGAGAGCAGCTAGCGAGCGTGCTGCGCTCGGTAGACGCGGCCGGCATCGAGCTCGAGGACATCTCGCTGCGCCAACCGAACCTCGACGAGGTCTTTCTCGCCCTAACCGGGGTGGCGGCATGACGACCATGGCCGCGACATCACGTGGCGCCGGCCTGGTCCGGAGCACTACGACGGTCACCCGCCGCGCGCTCCTGCGCTACGTGCGCACGCCCCAGCTGATCGTCATGGCGACGCTCCAGATGACGATGTTCTTCCTGATCTACCGCTACCTGTTCGGCGGCGCGATCCACATCGCTGGGCTCCCCTACGTGGACTACCTCGTGCCTGGGTTCATCGCCACCGGCGTGCTGTTCAGCGGCATCGGTGCCGCGGTGGCGACGGCGGAGGATCTCCAGCAGGGGTTCATCGACCGGCTGCGCTCCCTCCCGATCGCGCGCAGCAGCGTGCTCACCGCGCGGGCGATCGCCGACACGCTGATCCTCGCCCTGGCGGCGGCCGTGACCGTCGCGATCGCGTTCGCGGTTGGCTTCCGCCTCCACGGCTCGGCGCTCGACGGAGTGGCTGCGTTCGGCCTGGTGATCGCGTTCGGGTTCGCCTTCGATTGGCTGTTCATCACCATGGGGCTGTTCGCCGGCAACGCCCAGGCCGCGCAGGGGATGGGGATGATCGTGTTCCCGTTCGCGTTTATCTCGAGCGCGTACATCCCCGTCGCCACGATGCCCGGGTGGCTGCAGGTGTTCGCCAAGCACCAGCCGCTCACCTACATGGTCGACGCGACGCGGGCCCTCACCCTGGGTCCACACGCCCAAGCGCTGCTGGGCCACCCGGCGGGGTACTTCATCACTCGCGCGTCGATCTGGGCACTGGCGATCGTCGCGGTGTCACTGCCGGTTGCGGTGGCACGGTATCGCCGCGGTTAGTTTCGGCGCAGCGATGAGTTCTGAAGGCCGGGAGGGTCTGAAAACACATCAGCCCCCAAGCCCCCCAGGAGATCACCGTGACCCCCAACATGATCCAAGCCGTCGCCCGGACCCGGATGGCCGACTTCATGCGGGCGGCCGACCGCCGCCGGCACGCGGCCGGCGCGGCCGAGTCGCGGCGCATGCCGTTCAACGGACCGAAGTCGGTCCGCCGGCGGCGCCGGCTCCGCATCGGCCTAGCGTGACCTCTTTGGCGGATACCAGCTGACTCGGGGCCGCCCCAGGGTCGAGTGCGCCGTGAACCGCCCTCATCGCGTCCCACCCTTGGCAAAGGCCTCCGCACCCGGCACGCACCGCACCGTACTGCTGTCGTTCAGCACCAGCGCGGGGATGCGGAGCGACGGGTTGGCGGCAATTGTGCTGTCCGCCTCCGGGTTGGCCGCGGACCTGGATCGGCACCGGGAGTATTCGGGGCCGGGTAGACGGCTGTCAAGCGAGAACCGGCGTGCGTCTCTAACATAGACGCGTCTTATGCGCCGGCGGAGAATCTCTTCGACCGGCCTCACGTTTTTCTGACACCAGGAGCCGAACCTCTTACCGTGTCCAAACTCCGACGGGCGCGCGATGCGCAGATCATCCGCTTTCTCGCCATCGGCGTCGCGTCGACGCTGGCCTACGCGCTGCTGTTCATCGCGCTCGCCGGCCCGCTGGGCTCGGCGCTGGCCAACGACCTCGCGCTCGCGATCACCGCGGTGGCCAACACGACGGCCAATCGCCGCCTGACGTTCGGCATCCGCGGCCGCGACCGAATGGTCCGGCACCAGGTCGCGGCCTTCGGGGTGTTCCTCGTCGCATTGGCGTTCACCAACGGTGCGCTGGCTTTGCTCCATAGCATCGACCCGCACCCGGCCCGCGTCGTCGAGGCGGCGGCCCTCGTGTTCGCCAACCTGATCGCGACGCTCAGCCGTTACGTCGCGCTCAACAGCTGGGTGTTCCGCACGCGTCCAGCCGGCGCCAGCTAGCGCGCCCAATCACGCAAACGCATTCGCAGCGTGTCCGCCTCGAGCACCGCGGGATTGACGACGTGTTCGGGCACGTCCCCCGTAAGCACGGTGACGACGTTCGTCGCGGCGCGCGTCTGCACCTCGTGGATTGAGGCGTCGGAGTAGAACGCCGCGTGCGGCGTGAGGATCAGGTTCGGGGCACCGAGCAGCGGCAGGTCGGCCGGCGGGGGCTCGCGCGAGAGCACGTCGAGCGCGGCGCCGGCGATCTCCTGTTCGCCGAGCGCGCGGGCGAGAGCGTCCTCGTCGATCAGCGCGCCGCGTGAGGTGTTGATCAGGTAGGCCATCGGCTTCATCTGCGCCAGCTCGTGCTCGCCGATCAAGCCGGCACTCTGCGTTGTCGCCGGCACGTGGAGTGAGACGTAGTCGGCTGCGGCGAGCAGCTCGTCGAGGGACGCGGCGACCTCGACCTCGCCGGCGAGCTCCCCGGTGGCGACGCCCGCCGCGGCGAGCCGGGGGGTGTAGACGAGCACGCGGAGTCCAAATCCACGCGCGCGCGGGACGAGCTCCCGGGCGATCCGGCCGAAGCCGACGATGCCGAGAGTTTGCTCGGCGAGCCGGGGCAGGCCGGGCGCGTGCTCGAGGCTCCACACGCCCGAGCGGGTCTCGGAGGTGAACCTCACCAGTCGCCGCGCGCAGGCGAGCAGCAGTCCCATCGCGTGGTCGGCAACTTCGTTGACACAGAAGTCGGGCACGTTGGCGACGACGATCCCGAGTTCGGTGGCGAGCTCAACCGGGATGTTGTCCACGCCCACGCCGTAGCGCCCGATGACCAGGCAGCGTGGAGCATTGCGCACCGCGGTCTCGGGCACGCGCCTCCAGTTGGTGAGGATCGCGTCGGCGTCGGGCGCGAGCTCGATTAGCTCGGCCTCCTCTCCCGTCTGCGCTACGACCAGCTCGGCTCCCACGCGGGACAGGACCTCGCGCTCGACGTCGAGGGAGGGCCAGGCGAAGTCGGTGACGAGGACGCGGAAGCGGGGGTTCTCGTCGGGGGCGGACACGGCCGCGAACCATATCCAGGGGATCGAGCTGAACGGCCGCCCGCCCGCGTAACAGCGCCGATAACGCCGTTATGTCGTGGTTACGCAAGCGGGAGTACACCGGCGGGTGAGATGAAACACCCCACCCCACATTCCATCGCCGGGCTGCTCGCCGCCGGCGTGCTCCTCGCCGGTTGCGGCGGCGGCGCCCCGACCAAGTCATCGAACTCGTCCGTCGCCACCGGCTCATCGAACGCCTCGCAGTTCCAGAAGCACTTCGTTGACTTCGCCACCTGCATGCGCTCACACGGTGTGCCCGACTATCCGGATCCACGGTTCACGAGCTCAGGTGGCGTGCAGATCAGCCCGGGCAAGTCGAATCCGAACTCGCCGGCGTTCAAGTCCGCGCAAAGCGACTGCCGTCAGCTCCTCCCCGACGGCGGCCAGCCGGTCGGTCTCGGTGGCGCTCGGGCCAAGGTGCAGGAGGTCAAGTTCGCCGACTGCATGCGTGCGCACGGGGTCCCCAACTTCCCCGACCCCTCCCACGACGGAGCGTTCGACCTCCCACCCGGACTCAATCCGCAGGCCCCCCGGTTCGGCCAGGCGATGCAGGCGTGCAAGAGCGTCCAGCCGAGCTCGCTGTCGGTAAATCAGAGCGCCGGTACCTAGTGCTCTGAGGCAGTCTCCCGGACATCTCCTAAACGTCCACCTGGACCAACGGGCGTTGTACGCTGGAACCCGGCAATCATGCCGGAGGGAGAGGAGACAGGGATGGGGGGTTCCCGCGATCCGAGCGGCCTGGGCGGGCTCGGCGACTGGTTGCTGCCCCCGGCGGCGGTCCTGGAGGGGTTGCCGGACGCGGTCGTGGCCGCGGGGCGCGACGGCCGGATTCTGTTCGCAAACGCGCTGGCCGAGGAGCTGTTCGGCTACGCCCGCAGCGAGCTCCTCGGACAGCCGGTGCAGATGCTTTGGCCGGAGCGCGTCCGCGAGCAGTACCGCCGGAGCATGGAGCAGTACGTCTCCACCGAGAATCCGCTGCGGTTCGAGACCGCGGTGCGGGGGCTACGCCGCGACGGTTCGGAGTTCATCGGCGAGATGAGCTGGGGGATCGTGGAGACAACCGCCGGACCAGTGCTCCTCGCGGTCGGTCGCGACGTCTCCGAACGTCGCGCCGGCGAGAGTCGCCTGCGAGCGGTGGCCGCGTTGGGCGAGCGCGCGCTGGCCGGCGCGGACCCGGCCGACCTGGCCGGCGAGACGATCGAGCTGACTCGGACATTGTTGGCCGTGCAGGCGGCGGAGGTACGGCTCGGGGACGGCTCGCTGCTCGCGGGATTCGAGTCCGCGCAACCGGCGCCCGCGCCTCAGTCGGGCAGCGGGCACAACGTCAGGCTGGCGGTTGGCGACGGCGACGAGTTGCTGGTCGTGCCCGGACGTCAGCTGTCCGAGGAGGAGCTCAGCTTCCTACGCGCCGTCGCGCACACGCTCGCCTCCGCGCTCGCGCGCCAGCGGACCGAGCAGCGGATGCGCCACGAGGCGCTCCACGACCCGCTGACCGGGCTCGCCAACCGGACCCTGTTGCGCGACCGCCTCGAGCACGCGATCGCCCGGTCAGAACGGGAGAGAGGCGCTACCGCGGTGCTGTTCATCGACCTCGACAACTTCAAGGCGGTCAACGACTCGTACGGCCACGCCGCCGGCGACGCCGTGCTGGTGGAGAGCGCCCGCCGCCTGCACGCAGCCGTGCGGCCCGGGGACACGGTGGCACGGATCGGCGGCGACGAGTTCATCGCGTTGTGCGAGCACGTCAATGCGGATTCGGCCCTGGCCGTCGCCCGGCGCCTGCAAGAAGCGCTCCGGCCTTCGTTCACCGCCGGCGGGGTCGAGCACCAGCTGTCGGCGAGCATCGGGGTCGCGCTCGGGGACGGGGAGCCCGAACGGTTGCTCGGTGACGCCGACGCCGCCTCCTACCGCGCCAAGGCGGCGGGTCGCGGGCGGGTCGAGCTCTTCGAGTAGATAGGCTCCAAAGAGTGCTGGTTGCCATCGCCGGGGCTCACGGGAAGATCGCGCAGCGGTTGACCGTGCTGCTGGTGGCGCGGGGCGACACGGTCAGCGGTCTGATCCGCAATCCCGAACATGCCGCTGACGTGCGTGCGCGCGGCGCAGATCCCCGAGTGTGCGACCTCGAGCACGCCACCGTCGAGGAGATCGCAGCCGCGGTCGCCGGCGCCGATGCGGTCGTCTTCGCCGCCGGCGCGGGCGCGGGAAGCGGCGCCGAGCGCAAGCTGACCATGGACCGCGACGGCGCGATCAAGCTGCTCGAGGCCACTGAGAGCACCCGTGTCCCGTACGTGATCGTCAGCTCGATCGGCGCCGAGAACCCTCCGCCCGAATCAGACGACGCCGTGTTCAGCGTGTACCTGCGCGCGAAGGCGGCGGCGGACGCGGCGGTCATGGCCAGCGACCGCCCCTGGACTGTCATCCGGCCGGGTAGTCTCACCGACGACCCCGGAACCGGCCGGATCCGGCTCGATACCGACCCCTTCCACGGACGGGTGGCCCGCGACGACGTGGCCGACGTGCTGGCCGGGGTGCTCCAGGACCCACGCGCGACCCGTCGGATCCTGTATGTCAACGGCGGGGATGAGCCGATCGCGCAGGCGCTCGACCGCGTCCTCGCCGAACCCGCCTGACGGTCGCGATGAGCGCCGCGACCGACGCACCGACCCTCACCCGCCCGACCGACGAACGCGTGACGCTGGGCCGCCACGCGCTCGCCGACCTCCTCGGCTCAGATCGAGTGGGGACCGGCGCCGACGTCCTCGCCCAGCACGGGCACGACGAGTCGTTCCATCCCGAGGCCCGGCCAGACGCGGTGGTCTGGCCGCGGACGATCGAGGAGGCCGCGGCGATCGTGCGGGTCGCGATCGAGCACCAGCTGCCGCTCATCCCGTTCGGAGCGGGCACGTCGCTCGAGGGGCACGTCGCCGCGCTGGCGGGCGGGATCAGCGTCGACATGCGCGAGATGAACGCCATCTCCCCGCCCTCCCTCGACGATCTCGACGTCGTGGTGCAGGCCGGGGTGACGCGCCGGGCGCTCGACGCCAAGCTGCGCCAGAAGGGAGTCTTCTTCGCCGTCGACCCGGGCGCGGACGCGACGATCGGCGGGATGGTGGCCACCGGCGCGTCGGGCACGATGACCGTGCGCTACGGGGCGATGCGCGAGAACGTACTCGGGGTGACGATGATCGACGGCCGCGGCGAGGTGGTGCGTACGCATTCCCGCGCGCGTAAGTCGTCGGCCGGCTACGACCTGACCCGGCTGATGGTGGGTTCTGAGGGCACGCTCGGACTGGTCTGTGAGATTGCGCTCCGCATCCACCCGATCCCCCCCGCCACGGTGGCGGCCGCCTGCACCTTCCCGACCATCGCCGACGCGGTGCGCTGCATGGTGCAGGTCACCCAGCACGCGATCCCGGTGGCACGGATCGAGCTTGCCGACGCGCTCCAGATCGAGGCCATCAACCGGCACGACGAGACCACCTTTTCTGTCGCGCCGACCCTGTTCCTCGAGTTCCACGGAATCTCCGAGGAGGACGTCGCCGGCCAAGCGCGCGAGACGGCAGAGGTCGCCGCCGAGTACGGAGGTGGTGACTTCGCCTGGGCCTCAGACGAACAGGAGCGGCGACGGCTGTGGCACGCCCGTCACCGGGCCTACGACGCGGCGCGGGCGCTGGTGCCCGGGAAAGCCGGGATGACCACCGACGTGTGCGTGCCGATCTCCGCGCTGGCCGACTGCGTCGAGGCGGCACAGGCTGACATCGCCGAGCACGGTCTTACCGCCCCGATCGTCGGCCACGTCGGCGACGGCAACTTCCACACCTGCGTGCTGGTCGACCCGGGCGACCCCGACGACATCGCCCGCGCCGAGGAGTTCCACGCCCGCCTGGTTGAGCGCGCGCTCGCGCACGGCGGCACCTGCACGGGCGAGCACGGCGTCGGCTACGGCAAGTCGCGCTTCCTGGTGGCCGAGCACGGCCCGGCCGCCGTCGAGATGATGCGCGCAATCAAGCGCGCCCTCGATCCCCACGGGATCTTCAACCCCGGGAAGATCCTGCCCTGACCGAGGAGCGGGGCTCGCCCGGGTGCAATCCAACACCAACCGGGCTAAAGCTTTCCGCGCGTCCGCCGAACAAAAGTCCACAAACTAGATCCGGACCGGACACCGACCGGACGGATCGCCGCGACCATGCGACGACTGCGCGAACAACAGATCGTCGAGATCCATCTGGAGACCGACGAGCCCGCGATCACCTGCCGGGTGGCTTCGGTCACCGGCGCCGTCGCCACGCTCATACTCGAGCAGGAGCCGGAGGAGCCGCTTCCCCCGGCGACCCCCGGCCACCTGGTGTTCGAGCACCACGGCAGCCTCGTCGCGCTCCGCGGCATCGCTGCGTCGCTCTCGGCGGACGAGCCCAAGATCGAATTCGTCGTGATCGACAACGTCGTGCTGCCGGAGCGTCGTGCCGCCGAGCGGATCCCGCTCGCGGCCACGGTCCGACTGTCACCGGCGCGAGCGGACGACGATCAGACCTCGAGCATCACGACGATCACCGCCGACATCAGCATCACCGGCGCGCTCGTCGAGCGCCGCGCCGGCCTCGGCTCACAGAAACTTGCCATGGAGATCCGCTTCGATGCGGACCCGGCGCCGATCACCTGTCATGCGCAGCCCGTGCGGGATACCCCGACCCACATCGGAATGAAGTTCGTGGACATGCCCGAGGCCGACCGCGCTCGCCTGGCCGGGATCATCTTTCGCTATCAGCGCGCCGCGCTGAAGGCGGGGCCTTCACAAGGGCTGATGACGACGCACCGCTGAATCAGCCCTCGTCGTCGAAGATGTCGAGCGCCAGGAACGCGCCGACCACCCAGTTCGGTGCGTCCACCACTTCGTGAATCCGAAGGTCCGCGGCCACCGAAGCGATCGCATACGCCTCGCGGCGATCTCGCCCGTGGTGCTCGACCACGTATTCCACCAATGCCCGGGTGGCGTCCCGCGCCGCCTCCATCAGATCGGGTCCGACCCCAGTGCACACGTGCACCGAGCCGTCCGCTCGTGCCGGCCCCGACGCCTCGCGCGGAATCACGATCTGCGGCGCGTGCACCCGCATATCGCGCCTCACCGTGAGACGCACCGCGATGTCCATGGGCGCCTCGACCGCGGTGCCGCACACCTCGCCGTCGCCCATCGCCGCGTGCGTGTCGCCGACCGAGAACAGCGCTCCCTCGACGCCGACCGGGAGCAGCAGCGTGGTGCCGGCCCGCAAGTGACGGATGTCCACGTTGCCACCCCACCGGCGGGGCGGGACGATCGAGTGCTGACCCGGCTCCGCGGGCGCTACACCGATCGTGCCCGGAAACGGGTCATAAAGGAGCGTCACCCCGTCCCCAAAGCGGACTCGAGCGCTCGCGGCGTCGATCTCCGAGATCCGCAACCACGGCTCCGGGTACTCGTCGGCCAGCAGTCCGAACCCGGGGATGATCGCCGTCCAGCCCCAGTCACGCGGGCGCAGCTCGAGGATCTCGATCGCGAGCGTGTCACCGGGCCGCGCGCCCTTGACGAACACCGGGCCGGTCACCGGGTTGACCCGCGTGAAATCGAGTGCCGCCACCGCGGCTACCTCGGAGTGCTTGTCCAGCTGGCCACCGGAGGCGTCGCGTACCTCACACTCGATGTCCGCGCCCGACTCGACCTCGAGCACCGGCTCGATCGAGTTATCCCAGCCGAAGTGCCCCGACTCCTGGCCGATGTGGTGCAGCGAGACGCCTCCCATTCCGATACCGCCCTTCCGGTCGACAGGCCGAGTAAGGTGTGACATATTATCGATCCAATAGTGCAAACGAAATATGTCGCGGTGCCGAAGACTATGGGCGATGGCGATCGGCGCCGCGAGAACAGGAGTCGAGCGACATGAAGTCCTGGCACGGGGTGCTGGTGGCGACGGCCATCCCCTACGACGACCGGCTCGGGGTCGACCTTGATCGGTTCGCCGAGCACGTGGCCTGGCTGGCCGAAAACGGGTGCCACGGCGTGGTCCCGAACGGATCGCTCGGCGAGTACCAGGTGCTGACCGACGACGAGCGGGCCGCGGTCGCGCGGACCGCGGTCGAGGCGGCGCCCGACGGGTTCCACGTGGTTCCGGGCGTGGCGGCCTACGGCGCCGGGGAGGCCCGCGCCTGGGCCGAGCAGGCGGCACAGGACGGCGCCGACGCCGTGCTGCTCCTGCCACCGAATTCCTACCGGGCCGACGAGCGCGCCGTCCGCGCGCACTACGCCGAGGTGGCGAAGGTGGGGCTGCCGGTTGTCGCGTACAACAACCCGATCGACACCAAGGTCGACCTCACGCCGAACCTTCTCGCGAAGCTCCACGACGACGGCAGCATCGTCGCGGTTAAGGAGTTCTCGGGGGACACCCGGCGCGCCTACGAGATCGCGGAGCTCGCCCCGGAGCTCGACCTGCTCGTCGGCGCCGACGACGTGCTGCTCGAGCTGATGCTGGCCGGCGCCTGCGGCTGGATCGCCGGCTTCCCCAACTCGCTGCCGACCAGCTGCGTCGAGCTATATGAAGCCTGCCTGGCCCGCGACCTCGATCGTGCTCTGCCGCTCTATCGCCTGCTCCACCCGCTCCTGCGCTGGGATTCCAAGACCGAGTTCGTGCAGGCGATCAAGCTCTCGATGGACACCGCCGGCCGCTACGGCGGTCCCTGCCGCGAGCCGCGGCAGGCGCTGAGCGAAGAGCACGAGGCGGCCATCCGCACCGCCACCGAAAACGCCCTCGCCGTAGGCTGCTCGTGAGGCTCACCCGGTGAGCGCGTGAGGCCGACCGCGGACGAAATCACCGAGTTGCGCGCGCTGATCGAGGAGGTCATGCGTCCGCACATCCGACACGTGCCGGGCCTGTGGGCGCCGCGCGGCGAGGACTAGACTGCCATCCCCGGGGCGCGAAACTGCGCCGGAGCGCGCGCGCCGGAGCGAACGCGGCCAGGACGTCGGCTCGGGGCGGACCGAGCAGCAGCCCCGCCAGCAACTCGCCCGTCACGGGCGCCAGGGTGATCCCGAGCGTGGCGTGGGCCGTAGCCAGATGCACGCCGCCGAGTCCCGGCACCGGCCCGATGAACGGCAGGCCGTCGGGCGAGAGCGAGCGCATGCCTGCCCAGTCGAGCGGTTGGGCCGGCATCCGCCAGCCTGGCAGCGCCCGTTGGGCGGCGGCGGTGATCGCCGCCAGCCGGCGGGCCGAGAGGGACAGACCCTGGGCGCCCAACTCGAGCGTGCCGGACACGCGCACGCCGCCGTCGAAAACGCTGATCGAGACCTTGGGGCTCTCCAGGTAGAGCGGGCGCTGGGGTCCGGTGGGATCGAGCGGGTAGGTCCGGCTGTAGCCCTTCGCCGCCGCGATCGGCACGCGCACGCCATGTGCCGCCAGCAGGCGCGCGGACTCCACGCCGGCAGCGATCACCACGGCATCGGCTTTCCGCACCGTCGCGCCGGAGACGGAGGTGTCGATCATCCATCCCCCGGCGTCCCGGGCCAAGCGCGTGACCGGCGTGCCCTCGAGCACCTCGACCCCGCGTTCGACCAGGGCACGATGGACGCCCGCGGTCAGCAGCTCGGGACGGACCCGCTGCTCGCCGTGGGCGATCACCCCGCCGACGAGACCGGGACCGAGTGCCGGCTCCAGCGTGCGGACCTCGTCGGGGGACAGACGCTCGAACCGCTGGCTCGTGCCGGCCCGCTGGAGCTCATGCACGACGCTCCACACGTGCTCGAGCTCGGCGCGCGCAAAGCACGGATAGAGCAGCGGGTCATCGTGCGCCTCGAACTCGACGCCGCGTGCCGCCAGCGCGTCGAACGCGTCTGAAGCCCGCGCAACCACCTGCTGCATGGCCACCAGACCGCGCTCATACACGGGCCGGCGGCAGCACAGCATGAAGTCGGTGATCCACCCCAGCAGCTCCGGAGACAGCGTGGGCCGGATCCACAACGGTCCCGACGGGTTGACCAGCCAGCGCATCGACGCGGCGATTACCCCCGGTCCGGGAACCGGCGTGGCGAGCGACGGGGTGATCCAACCCGCATTTCCCGCCGACGCTCCAGCGCCGCAGCGGCCGGCCTCGACCACGATCACCTCGCAGTCGCGCGCGCTGAGCGCCTCGGCGGCGCACAGGCCGACCGCGCCGCCCCCGATCACGACCACGCGCACGAGCGCCTCCTACAGGGCGAACCCAGTCGGGAACGGGTCGGTCGGATCGTGCAGGTACTGGGCCATCCCGGTGATCCAGGCGCGGCCGCTCACCTCGGGCACCACCGCGGGTGTAGCACCGACGGTGACCTCCTCGACCAGCCGGCCGGTGAACCGGCTGCCGATGATCGACTCGTTGACGAACTCCTGGCCGAGCGCCAGTTCGCCCCGCGCGTGGAGCGCGGCCATGCGAGCCGAGGTCCCGGTCCCGCACGGCGAACGGTCGAGCCAGCCGGGATGGATCGCGGTCGCGTTCCGGGCATCCGCCCCGTTCGTCCCGGGAGCATGGAACACAACGTGCTTGCAGCCGCGGATCGCCGCATCGACCGGATGCACCGGCTCTGCGCTCGCGTTGATCGCGGCGGCGATCTCCAGGCCGCGCGCGATCAGTTCCTCGGCGTTGGCCGGAACCGGCTCGAGGCCAACCGAAGCGGCAGGAACCAGCGCATAGAAGTTGCCGCCGAAGGCCATGTCATACCTGACCTCGCCGAGCGATCCCACTCGAACGTGGCCATCGAGTTCAACCGTGAAGGCGGGCACGTTGCGTAGCGTCACCCGCTCGGCGCGTCCGTCGCAGACACTCACCGTCGCCTCCACCAAACCCGCCGGCGTGTCGAGACGGATGCGCGTCTGCGGCTCGGTCACCTCGACCATCCCGGTCTCCACGAGCACCGTTGCCACCCCGATCGTTCCGTGACCGCACATCGGCAGCAGGCCGGAGACCTCGACGAACAGCACGCCCCAGTCAGCGTCGGGCCGGGTCGGCGGCTGCAGGAACGCTCCGGACATGGCCGAATGGCCCCGTGGCTCGCGCATCAACAGCAGCCGAAGATGGTCGAGGTGCTCCTCGAAGTACAGTCGCCGCTCCTGCATCGTGGCGCCCGGTACCGGGCCCAGTCCGCCGGTGATGACGCGCGTCGGCATCCCCTCGGTGTGGGAATCGACTGCCGCGAAGTACCTGGTGGCCTTGATGGTGTTACGAATCCTACGCGGGAGAGACACCCTTCCTAGAACGGAGCAACGCCATGGCCAGCATCATCGTGTCTGAGTTCGTCACCCTCGACGGGGTCGCGCAGGACCCCGGCGGCGTCGGCGAGACCGAGCAGGGTGGCTGGGCCTTCCGGTTCGAGCGCGGGCCAGAGGGCGACCACTTGAAGCTCGAGGAGGTGCAGACCGCCGCAGCGTTGCTGCTCGGGCGGGTCACCTACGAGGGTTTCGCCGAGGCGTGGCCTTCCCGCACCGGCGAGTTCGCCGACCTGATGAACGGGATGCCCAAGTACGTGGTGTCAACCACGCTCACCGAGGCCCGGTGGAATAACTCGGCGATCATCGACACCGACATCGTCGCCCGCATCACCCAGCTCAAACAGGAGCTCGAGGGCGACATCCTGGTCGCCGGGAGCCTGCGCCTCGTGCAGACGCTGATCGAGTACAACCTGGCCGACGAGTACCGCCTGATGGTGTATCCGACGGTGCTCGGCACCGGGACACGCCTGTTTCCAGATGGCGGAGCACCCACCGATCTGCGCGTGGCCGAGGTCACGCGGGCGGGCGAGACGGTGATCCTGATCTACCGTTCGGTTGAGAGGTGAGGAGCCGGCGCAGGCTCCCGACGCTGCGCCGGCGCTACCTCGTTCAATCGCTCAGCCGGAGTGAGCCTTGATGTAGCTGAGCAGCACGTTGTACGCGGGCCGCGGGGTTCCGTTCGCGGCGAGCAGCCCGGAGTCCCAGCCGGCGCTCGGGTCGGCCTGCCACTGGTAGTGGTAGATGCGCGCGATCCGGTGGTACTTGGTGGTCAGCGACAGGAGGAACTGCTCGTCCTTGGCCGCAGCGGACGCGCTCTGGTTCTTGTACTGCCAGTGGCCGCGACGCAGGACTCCGCCCGTCTCGTCCAGCCAGATCGGCCCCGACGTCATCGAGGCAAGGATCTTGATCTGCGAGGTGTTGTGGGCACGCACCTCGGTGTAGTCGTGCAGCGCCCACCCGGCCGGCTTGTGGTGAATGCCCTTGACGTAGGCGCGCAGCCAGGGGCCGAGTGTGGCCATCGCGCCGTCGATGCGGGCCTGGCCGGTGGCCGGCAGGTAGACGTCGCCGGCCAGCACGGTGCAGCCGTGACAGAGGTCGTACAGGGCGTTGAAGTAATTGGCCGCGAGCGTCGGGTTACGAGCCAGACTGCGGTACGAGAAGTCGGGCTCGTTCCAGGCCGTGTAGTCCTTGATCTTCGGAAAGGCCTTGAGGAATGGCTTGACCGCCGCCTCGTACTGCGTCACGTTCGGCACGAAGTTGGCGGCCGGGTTGGTGTAGTCGGCGCCGAACGATATGAGCGGGGTCACGTGATCGGCCTGTGCCGCGCTGTACCAGGCGCGGAACGCGGCCAGATCCGTCGCGTCGGCTTTACGCGTGATGACGTCCCACGGGATGACGTAACGCGCAGTCGTGATGCCCAGCTGCGTGAAGAGTGGGGAGGAGAACATCGCCGTGTTCGAGTCGCCGATGCCGATCACGGCGGATGCCGAGGCGGCGGAGGCGGCCGCGCCGAAGGAGACCGCACAGACGATCGAGACAACGACGCGCAACATGCGTTTGGACATACGAGACTTCACTTTCCCGCCCATCGAGGCGCTCGAGTTTCGATCTGGTGCTGCCAGCGGCGAACAGGTCGATTCCCCCGCCACGACGGCGCCGGCGAGTCCCTTAACCGCATGACTCCACGCGGAGTTGCGCCATGCAACAGCGGTCCCGACGCTAGCAGGCTGCCCTCGCACAGACCGAGCGTGCCGTTGCACGCTGGTAGGTTCCGGGCATGGCGACCCGTGGGGTGTGCGTGCTGGCCGGCCGGATGGCCGACACGGTTGAGGTGGCCGCGGCAGCCGACGTGGCCGGCTTTGACGCCGCCTGGACCAGCGAGTTCAACGACCGCTCGGCGATCGTTGCGCTCGCCGCAATGGCACAGAACACCACCCGCTGCCGGGTCGGCAGCGCGATCGCCTACGCCGTCGGTCGCTCGCCGCTGATCCTCGCCAACGACGCGCGCGGCCTGGATGAGCTGAGCGGTGGCCGGCTCGTGCTCGGCCTGGGCACGGGCACGAAGGGCATGCAGATCGGCTGGCACGGCGTGGGCGACCCCCAGTCTCCGGCCGTGCGCCTGGAGGAGCTCGTCCCGCTACTGCGGCGCATCTGGAAGCTCCACGAGGGCCCGGTCAAGCACGAGGGTCGCTTCTACTCGATGAACCTCAGCGCGACCGCCGACGTACTCCCGCCCGTCCGGGACCGGATCCCGATCTACACCGCCGGCGTGAACGCTCGCATGATCGAGACCGCCGGACGGGTGTCCGACGGCCTGGTCTGTCACCCCACGTTCAGCTCGCGGTACGTCCACGAGGTCGTCCGGCCCGCTGTCGCGCGGGGTGCAGAGAGGACCGGACGCGACCCGACGGAGGTCGAGATCGTCGGCATGCTCTTGTGCTCGGTCAACGAAGACGAGGAGCTCGCGCGTCGGGAGGTGGCGGCCCAGATCGCCTTCTACGCCGCGCCGAAGGCGTACGCGCCGATGCTCGAGGCCAGCGGCTTCGCCGATGATGCGGCCCGAATCCGGACGGCGTTCGCCGAGCGCGACCGCGAGGCGATGATCGCCGGCGTCACCGACGACATGATTGACGCGATCGCCGTCGCCGGCACCCCGGACCAGGTGCGCGCCGGCATCGCGCGTCGCGAAGCCGACTTCGACCACGTCTCTCTGTACTCGCCCAGCTTCACGATGAGCCTCGAGCGGGTCCAGCAGAACACGCTCGACCTGATCCGGGTCGAGAAGGAATCAGCCCCGCTCGCCTGAGGACACGAAACCGGGCAATTTCCACCATTCCGGGCGCGTTCTCGCGCGGGCGCAGGATTCTGCCTCGTGGCTAGGCAAGATCCTGCGCTACCGGTATAGACGTGTCGCTAATGCTGGAATTTGCCCGCTCCGGGGGCGGACGACACTGTCCGGACGGGGTGGATGGCGGTCGCGGCGACGGCCGCGCTCGGCTCATGCCTCGCAGACGCGGCCTGCCGCGCCCATCCCACGGATGCCGCGCGCCGGCCCGCGGTCGCTCCGGCGCGTCGACCCCGTGCGCGCGGCCCTAATTACTCGATCGTGAGCGGCGTCCCGATCGGGAGCAGCTTCGCCAGCTTGACGATCTCCCAGTTCGGCAGCCGGATGCAGCCATGCGATGGATGGCCGGGGATCAGCGACGGCTCGTTCGTGCCGTGGATCCCGATCACGCCCCCGCCGGGCCAGTCGGTCTCGACGTTGGACAGCGCCGAGGTGCCGAACGCGACCGGCCCGTACTCGCTGTCGGCCGGGAAGCCGTCCAGCCGGTCGCGGATGTAAAAGTGACCGTGCGGCGTGGGCGTGCTGGGCTTTCCGGTGCCCACGCGCGTGAAGAAGATGACCTTGCCGTTCATGTAGAGGGTGAGCGTCGTCCGCTCGGTCGACACGACGAGGTAGGTGTGGACGGTCTGGGGGGCGCCGAGCGTGCGCTGCGGCACCCAGCCGATCTGCCCGGCGGGCCGCAGCGGCAGGCGCACCTGCACCCACCAGGCGCCGTGGATGAGCACGCGCTGCTGCTCGAACAGCAGCTCGCTCGTGCCGTCCTGGGTCGTCAGGCCGAGGTGGCCGAGCACCCGGGCGTGGCGGGAGGGCGAGGCGTACGCGTTGGTGGGGCTCTCGAGGTAGGCCCAGGTCGACGCGAACCCGGGATGCGAGAGCACCTGGCGCGTGACGCTGCTGGCCTGTCCGAGGGCCGGGAGCGCGAGCGCGGCGACCGCGATGCAGGCGCACACCGCCGCGGCCCGAAGGCCGCGGCGGCTTGATGCGAGGTGACCCCTCATGTCACCCGGTGAAGGACGGGGCCCGCTGGGCCGTGGCCGCCTTGGCGGCGAAGACCTTCACCTTGGCGATGTCGTTGCAGCTAGGGCTGCGGACGACGATGGTCCCGCTGTGCGTCGGCTTGACGGAGAACGTCGCCTTGCCGTTGCTGCCGGTTGACTTGGTCAGGACCTTGCCTCCCGGAAGGGTGATGCGCACCGTGGCGCCCGCCACCGGCTGTCCCTGACGGTCGGCCGACACGACGATCGTGTCCTCCTGACCGGCCCGGACCTTGTACCCGTGGGTCGAGGCGCGGCATTCGGCCGGGTAGACGGTCGGCGGCGGCACGATCGTCGGCGGGGTGCAGCCGGCCGCGGTCAGCGTTTCACCAGTGGGGCAGGTGGTCGGCGGCACGCACTGGCCACCAGACGCGACTTCGCCCGCTGGGGCACCCACTCGGAGGCACGCACTGTCCGTTGACCAGCGTGTCCCCGCTCGGGCAGCCGGTGGTCGGCACGCACACGCCGGCGGTCAGGGTCTCGCCGCTGGGGCAGCTCGTGGGCGGCACACAGACACCACCGGTCAGCGTGTCCCCGCTCGGGCACGTGGCGGCGGCGGCGGCGGCGGCGTGCAGCCGCTCGACGGCGCGGTGATCGTCGCGTTCGACGGCGTGCTCATGTAGCTGTTGCCGAGCACATAGGTCTCCGGGACCGACGTCGTGACCGTGAACTGCTGGGTCGCCGCACCACCGCTGGCCGGCGAGGTGAACACCGTCGGCTGGCCCATGCTGACGGGGCCGGTCTGGGTCCCAACGGCGCCCTGGGTGAAGTAGTTGTGGTTGAGCCCGGTGTTGCCCTTGTCCGTGCTCGAGGCCAGCACCTCGTACACGTTCTGGCCGACCGGGATGTCCTCCGTGGTGCCCCCGAAGTACGTCTCGGTGACCGTCACGGTGGCGGTGTACTGGCCGTTAAGCGGCGTGACGCAATGCGAAGGGCCGGCGGACACCGCCAGCAGGTGCGCAGACGCCAGCGCCGGGAAGACCAGGAAGAACGACAAGGCGGCGACCATGCCGCCCATCGCACGTTTGTTGACCATTTGCACTCATTCCTTCAGGTCGTTGGACATGCGCATAGAACGCACCGATTCCTACCAAACTCGCACCATAGCTAAACCGTTCGTCCAGCCGGCGGGCCGACCCTCAAGCTGCCCGAATCGCTGCCTACGCGGGACGATGCTGAGCCGGTGGGCTAGGCGTCGGTCAAGCGCCGCAGCAACGCGACCGCCTCGCGGAGCACCTCGTGCTCGGCTGGCGAGAGCTGCTCGGCGATGGCGCCGGCGAGCCATCCTTCGCGCCGGTCGCGGTCCTGCAACAGCGTTCCCCGCCCCTGCGCCGTGAGCGTGACCAGGGCGCGCCGGCGGTCATCCGGATCTGGGCGGCGCTCGACGAGACCGTCGGCCTCGAGGTCGGCCACCGTCTGGGCCATCGACTGCGGCCGCACCCGTTCGGCGCCGGCCAGATCACTGACGCTCTGCGGGCCGCAGCGGTCCAGCCGGCCGAGGACGGTCGCGTGGCTGAGCGGGATCCGGTGCTCGGCGCGGAGGCGGCGCATCAACTGACCGAGCACCACGCGGAGATCGCTGGCGATCGCCGCGGTATCTACCGGGGACTTCGTAGTCGAGGCTGGCATGACAAGAGTGTACAGGCAAACTGAGCAGTTTGCCTGTATAATTGATTCACGTGAACTCCGACCGATACAAGTGGATCGCGCTCTCGAACGCGACCTTGGCGGTCCTGTTCACCACGCTCGACGCGTCGATCACGATCATCGCGATGCCGGCCATCTTCCGCGGCATCAAGCTCGATCCGCTCGTCGCCTCGAACAGCTTCTACCTCCTGTGGATGATCCTCGGCTACCTGGTCGTGGCCAGCGTGCTCGTGGTCAGCCTCGGTCGCCTGGGAGACATGTACGGCCGGGTGCGGATCTACAACCTGGGCTTCGTCATCTATACCGTGGCCTCGCTGCTGTTGGCCATCGACTGGATGACCGGCAAGTCCGGCGCCATGTACCTGATTGGGTTCCGGGTCATGCAGGGACTTGGCGGGGCCTGCCTGCTCGCCAACTCGGCGGCGATCATCACCGACGCCTTCCCGGCCAACCAGCGCGGCATGGCGCTCGGCATCAACAACATCGTCGGGGTCAGCGGCATGTTCATAGGGCTCGTCCTCGGCGGCATCCTGGCCCCGATCAACTGGCGACTGGTGTTTCTGATCAGCGTGCCCGCGGGCGTGTTCGGCACGGTGTGGGCGTACATGAAGCTCCGCGAGGTCCCACGCTCGAGCGGTCGACGGAAGGTCGACTGGCCGGGCAACGTCACCTTCGCACTCGGACTCATCCTCATCATGGTCGCTGTGACCTACGGGATCCGGCCCTCCGGCGGCTCGAGCACGGGCTGGGGCAGCGTCAAGGTGCTCACGCTGGTCGGATGCGGGCTGGCCTCCCTGATCGCCTTCGTCTTTATCGAAAGCCGCGTCGAGCAGCCGATGTTCCGGCTGCCCCTGTTCAAGATCCGCGCCTTCACGTACGGGTCGCTGTCGACGTTCCTCTCGGCGATCGCCCGGGGCGGGCTCATGTTCATGTTGATCATCTGGCTCCAGGGCATCTGGTTGCCCGAGCACGGCTTCAACTACAACGACACCCCGCTGTGGGCCGGCATCTACATCCTGCCGCTGACGATCGGCTTGCTGCTGGCCGGTCCGGCCTCCGGCTATCTGTCCGACCGCTTCGGAGCGCGATGGTTCGCCACCGGCGGAATGCTGGCCACCGCGGCCGGATTCGCGCTGCTCCTGCTGTTGCCCACCGACTTCTCCTATCCGGTGTTCGCCGCTGTACTGGCCGAGATCGGCATCGGCTTTGGGATGTTCGCCTCGCCCAACCGGGCGGCGGTCATGAACAGCCTCCCGCCCGGCGACCGCGGGGCCGGCGGCGGCATGAATCAGACGTTCCAGAACTCCGCGCAGGTGCTCTCGATCGGGATCTTCTTCACGCTGATGATCCTGGGGTTGGCTGCCTCGCTGCCCGCCGCGATGAGCAGCGGACTCGAGGCGCACGGAGTGCCGGCGGCCGTCGCGAACACGGCGGCACATCTGCCGCCCGTCTCGATCCTGTTCGCCGCGTTCCTCGGCTACAACCCGATCCAGCACCTGCTCGGCTCGACCACGCTGGCCCATATCAGCGCCCACAGCCAGGCGATCCTGACCGGTCGATCCTTCTTCCCCCACCTGATCTCGGCGCCCTTCCGGAGCGGTCTGCACGAGGCCTTGTATTTCGCGATCGCGGCCTGCCTGGTCGCCGCGGCGGCCTCGCTGATGCGCGGCACGCCCTACCGTCCCGATGACGAGGAGCCCGAGCGCACCCAACACCTGCACACGCGCGCTGAAGCGGCGCGGCACCGACGGTCGGCCAAGGTAGCCGTCGGGCGCCGGGCCTAGCCGTCGTCACTCGTTAACCGGCGAGGGCTGCTCAAGCGCGGCGGTGCGCTCGGCGCGGCCCTGAGCATTCCCGGGCTAGGCAGCGCAATCATGAGCGCGAGCGCGATGGCCGCCCTGCGGAGTCCGGACAGCCTGCCTTGACCCGAGCCGCCCGGCCGGAACCGCGACCGGGGCCATGCCGTTCGACCACCTCGTCTGCGTGATGATGAAGAACCACTCGTTCGACAACCTGCTGGGGGCACTCCCAAGGCTCGGCCAGCCCAAGGCGGACCGCCTGACCTTTGACAGCGCCGGCCAGGCGACCAACACCAGCCCGAGCTCGAGCGGCACGGTGACCTCCTACGAGCTCACCAACACCGAGCAACCGGGGAGCGTCACCCGGACCTGGAACGCCACCCACCAGCAGATCGACGGCGGCAAGATGGATGGCTTCGTGGAGTCGCTCAACTCGACCGAGGCTCACGTCGCCTGCAGCGTCTCCGCCCAGAACTCCCTGGTCGCGAGCTTCCTGGCGCTGCCGCCGACCTTGCCCGAGACTGCCACCAGCGTTCCAGCGGCACCGTCGCCGGCGCTGAAGCTCAGCTTCACCGTCTCTCCGCTGATCATTCGCGAGGCGGCCAGGAACACGGGAAAGCTCCATCCGGGGCGGAACGTCAGCGAGCTCGAGTCCTCGCCGGCCAGGCGCATCCTGCCGGCCACGCGCACGCGTTCGGTGACGCTTGCCTTCAGCCGCGCCTGGGCCTCGGATGGGGTTCCAGGCACGGACAGGTCATACGTGAACGACTGGGCCATCGCGATCCTCCTCGGCACTGGCGACGGGTTTCGAAGCCGTTACCTTCTCGCATGGTGGACCGATGATCAACCGGAGGTCAATATGGGGGTGAAGGCGTGCCTGAACGGCGGCCGCACGCCGGCCGAGCACCCGGCGGTTCCGCTGACGCCGGCCGAGCTCGCGGCCGACGCGATCGCGGTCCGTCGCGCCGGCGCCTTCGCGGTCCATGTTCATCCGCGGGACGACAGGGGACTCCAGACCCTGAGCGCGCGAGCCTGCGATGCGGCGGTTGCCGCGATCCGACGGGCCGTACCAGGACTTCCGGTTGGCTTGTCGACCGCGGAGACAATCGATCCCGACCCGTTTGCCCGGGCGGCCGCGGTCCGCGCCTGGCGTCAGCCACCTGACTTCGTCTCGGTCAACCTGGGGGAGCTCGGCTGGGCGGGGATCGTCCGCGCGGCCGTGCACGCCGGAATCGGGGTCGAGGCGGGTCTGGCTACTCCGGCCGAGGCCGAGGAATTCGCCCGCAGTCCGTTCGGCCACCAGGTCGTGCGGGCGCTGGTCGAGGTGGACGGTGGCCTCGAGGATGCTCGCGCGATCGCCGAGCTGATCCCGGCGGGCGTGCCCCAGCTGTGGCACGGCTACGACGAGCGGACCTGGGAGGTGCTCGCCGGGGCCGTGGCCGCGGGGATCGACGTGCGCGTCGGGCTGGAGGACGTCCTGGTACTACCCGACGGCCGCGCCGCCGCGGACAACGCTGAGCTGGTCGCGGCCGCGGTGGCGCTGGCGCGCGACTAGTTCCGGTTCCCGAAGATCCGCAAGAAGAACAGGAAGATGTTGAAGATGTCCAGGAAGATGCCCGCGGCGATCGGGACCGCGCTCGCCATGTTCGCGCGGCGTAGCCGGTTGAAGTCGATGACCGTGAACCCGCCGAAGATCACGAGGCCGAGCACGCAGTAGATGATGTTGGCGTGAGGGATCGCGACAAAGATCGCGACGATCCCGAACACGATCAGCGCCAGCAACGCCCAGAAGAACACTCGGTAGTAGACCGACAGGTCCCGCCGGGTGGCGTAGCCGCCCGCCCCGAGCGCGGCAACGAAGCCGCCGGTGGCGCCGGCCGCCTGCCAAAGAGCAGCGGGATCCGCGTGCGCGTAGTACGCGATCACCGGCGCGACGGCGAGCCCGAGGAACAGTCCCAGACCGAACAGGAACCCGATCGCGAGCTGCTCGCGCCCCCGCGACGTGGCGGAGTTCAGACCGAAGATGCAGGCGAACGCGCCGATGAAGAACAGCAGCCCGGCACCGCCGCTGAGATTGCGCCCGACGTAGGCGCCGAGCGCGGCACAGCCCACGGTCAGAGCGACCAGGCCCATGACCTGTCCGAACACGGTGCGGGTGTCCCCGCGGGCGATCGCTCCGCCTGGGGCGTACCCCAGGTTGTCGTATGTCGGCATTGCTCGCTATGTCCTTCCCGGTCGGTTCAACGTAGGCGCCTGGCGGGGCGGACGTTAGACCAAGTGAGGCACGTCGGCAATGGGCCAGCCGCTAGCATCGCGGGATGGGACTCGACAGCCAAGGCACGTCGCAGGCAAGGGGCTCCGAAGAGACGCTGCTCGACCGGCTGCTTCAGACTCCGGCTCGACGGGCCATCCTCGAGGCCATCTTCTGGCAGATGCCGCGCCATATCGCCACGCAGCGGAGCACGACGCTCAACACGTCGGTGCAGTGGCAAGTGACCGGACGCGCCGACGGCGGTGTCGACCACTACCGGCTCGATTTCTCAGACGGGCGCTGCCGTGTCAGGCGCGGCGCCGATGGCGATCAGCCCGCGCTCACGATCACGCTCAGCGCCGGCGAACTGGTCCGATTGGTCACCCGGCGCTCGAATCCGGTGGCCGCATTCTTCACCGGCCGCATCACGATCGCCGGCAATGCGATGGTCGCTGCCAAGCTCGGAGCGCTCTTCCTCGAGCCGGCGCAGCGAACCGGCCGTTGAGGGGCTAGTCAGCGACTGGAGCCGCTCCGGCTTCCCGCTCCGCCGAGCCGCCAGCCGAACAGCCCGGTGAGCGACCGCGCGTCCTGCCGTTGACCCATACGCAGCGTCACGCCGCCGTCGAACTGCTGAGACGAGCCGCCCACGTCGATCCGGTACGCACCGGGCGCGATCGTCCAGTGGCCGGGGGGCTCCGGCGAGCGAGTCGCGGTCGGAGTGGTCGGCGAGGTCGTGCCGGGGGTGGTGCCGGTGGCCGGCCCGGAGGCCCAGTAGGCGAACGAGCTGGGGCGGAATTCGAGGGTGACTAGCTTGGTCTCGCCCGGCGCCAGCCACACCCTCTGGAAGGCGCGCAGTTGCTCGGGCGGCTCGCCCGTGCTCGGTGGGTCGTGCACATAGCCCTCGACGACGTCGGCACCCGCGACGCGGCCGCGATTGGTGTCGGCCACTCTGACCACCACGTCTCCGTCCCGGTCGGGCCACCAGTCCACGATCCGTTTTGTGAACGTCGTGTAGGAGAGGCCGAAGCCGAACGGGAACAGCGGCTGCTGGCCGTGCGTCTCGTACCAGCGGTAGCCGACGTCGATGCCCTCGTTGTAGTCCTCCTGCTCGAGCTGGTCGTAGTCGTCCGAGGCTCCCGTCTGGAGGTTGGTGATCCCCGGGTACTCGGCCGCTGTCGCGCCCGGTCCCTGTGAGTCGTTGGCCGGGAAGGTGATCGGCAGTCGCCCGGACGGATCGCTGTCGCCGAAGAGCAGCGAGGCCACGGCTGTCCCGAAGGTGGCGCCCGGCTCCCACATCTCGAGCACGCCGGCCACCTGGTGCAGCCACGGCATCGTCACCGGGCCGCCGGTCAGGACCACGATGGTGCGCGGGTTGGCCGCCGCCACCGCCTCGATCATCTGGTTCTGATCGCCGGGCAGCGAAAGGCTCTCGATGTCGTGTCCCTCGCCGATCTCACGGCCGGCGAACACCACCGCCACGTTGGCCTTGGCCGCCGCGGCCGCCGCCTGCTGGACCAGGCTCGGTCCGCTGGACGGCGGAACGGCCAGGCCCAGGTGCACCTCGTTGCCGAGGAACGTGTTGAAGTTGAATATGTTGAGCGTCGAGGGAAGGCCGGCGACGCCCTCCTCCGAGGAGTAGTAGAGGGCGATCGGGACCGACTGCCCGGCCGTCAAGTGGACCGTGGCGTGGTCGATGTAGCCGAAGTCGTCGCGCAGCCGGTCTGACACCAGTTGGCCGGCCACGTAGAGCTTGGTCGTGCCCGACTCGACGACCGAGAAGTTGTAGTCGCCGGTCGCCGCCGGCGTGTAGACGGCCTGATAGGAGGAGGACCAGTTGTCCCACTGGTACTGGGACGGGATCGACACGGCCGGGCTGCCACCCGGGACCGCCGGGAAGGACGACTGCCCCTCCGCGCCCCCGGACCCGTTGTAGTCGACCGACGGTACGACCTGGGTGCCGAGCGTCGCCGCCGGGTGGGTCGGGTCGTTGCCGCCGTAGTAGGTGGCCAGGAAGCCGGGTTGAGGGTTGGCGCCCGGTGTGACGAGCGAACCCGAGCCGCTCGTGGCGCCGTTGCCCGTGAGCAGCGGCTGCTCGATCAGCCCCACCGAGCCGGGCTCGTAGGTGACCGTCCGGCCCGAGCCCGCGCGAGCGACGATTCCGCTCAGCGCGCTCGAGTATCCGAACTCCTGACCCGTGACGGTGTCGGTGAACACGTTGGTCGGATCGACAAACGCCGAGCCGTCGTTGGCCGCCTGCGGGTTCTGGCTCGAGACCGGACCAAGCGCGGTGTTCGCGTTTGGGCCGGCCTGGGTCCCAATCACGGCAACCGAGTGGACCGCGCCTGAGATCGGCAGCACGCCCCGGTCGACGAGTAGCACCGCGCCCTCCTCCGCGATCTTGGCAGAGGTCGCCTCATCCTGCGCGATGCCATCGTCGATGCCGTCGTTGTTGGGCGGGTTGAGGAAACGCTCGTCCTTGACCGATTGGAGTACCAGGCGGCGCACCTCGTCGACCAGCCGCGCCTGCGAGATGATGTTCTGGCTGCCGTCGGCGTTGGTCAGTCCGTCGCCACTGCCGTCGCCGACGATCGCCGCGAGCTGGGGCAGCGTCAGGCTCACATCGCCCCCATCGCCGCCGTTGGCGAGATTCAGCTGCGAGGAGTCACGCATCGCGGTGGCCGCATCCGGCGTGAAGGTGCCCTCGAACCCATACTCGCCCTTGATCAGGTCGTTGAGGATGAACTCGTTGCCGCATGAGTCCGCACCCGTGTAGGGCGGCGCCGTCGCCGCGTTGACGATCGCGTACCCGCACATGACTGACATCGCGTTGCCCTGCTGCGGTGCGACCGCGGCCTGCCACGGCGGCCCGTAGATCTCCTCAAGCGCACGCTCGGAGATCAATTCGTTCTCACCCGTGTCGTTGGGATTCGTAAGCGACAACCCCTGTCCCGAGCGGCCCTGCTCCTGGGTGTAGGCGCAGCAGTGCTTGACCGTCGTCATCACGCCCTGCGCCTGGATCGCCCTGACCTCCGGCGCGACCAGCGAGCCGGTCAGGAACGGGTCCTCGCCGAAGTTCTCCTGCTCACGGCCGGTGTGCCACGTCCGATCGATATCGATCACCGGTCCGAGCACGCCGCTCAGCCCCGTGCGGTGAAACTCGCTCCCGAGCATCGTCCCGTAGGCCGCGGCGGCCTGCGTGTCCCACGACGCCCCGACGGTCAGCTCGCTGGGGAACGACAAACCCGAGCTGCGCTCGCCGTCGGCGCCGTCGTCGGTTCCCCCCGCGACCGTGAGCCCATACAGGGCCAGCAGGTTGGTGGCCGTGCCGTTGGCGGCATCGATGCTGTTGCCGTTGGCCAATGCCGCCTCCAACCGCTGCAGCGTCGACTGGGCCGGCGTACCGCTCGAGCTATGCGCGTAAAGCGCCGAGGCGGGGTTCTCGAGATCCTCGATCACATACTGCGCCTGGCACTCAGCGCCGAAGCTAGGGTCCTGCCAGGGGGCGGTATCGGTGGACGGTGGCACCGGACAGTGCGGCGTGGGCAGCAGCGCGGGCTGCGTGGGCGGTCCGCCGGCCAGCCCCCCGCCGGCGTATCGAGGCGTGCCCGTCGGACGCGCAGCGGCACCCGCATTTGGCCCGATCAGTAGAGCGAAGGTCAGGACGAGGCCAGCAAAAAACGGCGCAGTCAACCGGCGCGTGATAGCCACCATGAACCTCCCTTGGGGGACGGTTCAACCTACCGCGCGAACCCGGATTGTCAAGCTGCTTGATTTACCCGGCTAATGCTGAGGAGTAGCCCGACGGTGATCACCTGGATGAGCACGCCGACCGCGACCGGAGGTTCGATTTTGGTGTGATTGGCGTGGTGCAACGGGCGCGTGACCCGCAGCCCGGTACGCAGCTCGGCCACCATCACCAGGTCGGGCAGCACGCCGCCGAACGCCCCCGCGGCTGCCAGCCGGCGGCGACGGGCCAGGACCGCGGTCAGGAGGCTGGCCGCGGCGAGATCGGCGAGCACCGCTTTGCGATTGGACATCCGGTAGTCGGTGTGGGGGACGCGATCGAGCGCCAGGTGGCTGATCACGCCGGCGGCCACCGCCCCGCGGGAGCCGCTGGCGAAGCGGGACGCGAAGGCACCGGCGAGTGCGTGTGGGGTGGCGACCATCAGAGATCAGGGCCCTTCAGCCAAAGACATCGTCCGGACCGCCACAAGGTTGAGCACACCGACCCCATTCCGACCCTTAGATGGGCGCGCCGGTCGGGGTGGAGCTGGCGGCGGTGGATTGCCACACCCGGGCGCGTCGGCGCCCCATGGCTCGGACCCGTGCCCTGAGCTCCGCGTCGCTCCACGGCGACGCCAAACAGTCGTCCGCGCCGGCCTGGAGCGCGCTGATGCGCTCCTCCACGTCCGAGCCACGGACGAGCGCGATGATGCCCGCGGCGGGAACGGCTCGGCGTACGTCGCGACACGACGTCCCGACGAACACGATCACCTCCGGAGCAAAGACGCTGCTGAGCCGTATCGCCGCTTCCGGCGCGTCGACGCTGAGGACATCGTGCCCGTCGCGGGCGAGGGCACGAGCGAGCTGCTCGTCGCGCCGATCAGTGACGAGGAGCACCCGCATCCCGGTGAAGTCGGGGGGTGCCGCCCCCCGGCAAGGATCCTCGGTCTGCTCAAGCATTTCTGGCTCCTCTCGTCCATGCGCGTCGTTTGCATCTGAGTCCGAGGATGTCCTGTGCGCATCAGAGCAGCGTCAGAACCGCATATCGGTTGCATATGAGCGGTCCGTTGGCTTAGCTATTGATAATAGCTTTACCGCTAGGTATCATAGCCGCATGGCTACTATCTCTAGCTCGACGTTTTCAAGGGAGACCGTCCGTGGCTAGGGCCGGGCTCACCGAGAATCTGGTCGTGGCCGAGGCCGAGCGGATGGCCGACGAGGTCGGCCTCGCGAACGTGACGATGGCGGCGCTCGCGCAGCGGCTCGGCGTACGTCAGCCGTCGCTCTACAAGCACGTCGCGAGTCTCCCAGCGCTCCGCCGCGCAATTGGCCTGCGGACGACGACAGCGCTGACGGAAGAGCTTGCCCGCGCCGCGGTTGGCCGCGCGGGCGACGAGGCGTTGCTGGCGATGGCACGGGCGTTTCGGGAATGGGTCAAGGCCCACCCGGGGCGCTATCAGGCCGGCCAGCGCGCACCGGATCGAGGCGACACCGCTTTCGAGGCCGCCGCGGCCGGCGTGCTCGAGCTCTTCGGCAGCGTGCTCTCAGCGTTCGACCTTACCGGCGACGACACGATCGACGCCATCCGCAGCCTGCGGGCAGCGATGCACGGGTTCGTCAGCCTCGAGCTCCTGGGTGGGTTCGCGATCCCGCTCGACATCGACCGCAGCTACGAGCGCCTCATCACCGCCGTCATCGATTCCTTCTCGAACCCCGGAGATACCCGTGCAAACTCATGACACCACTCACCCGCGCCCCGTCCTCGGCCCTGCCGCCGTCGAGAGTCTCTCCTTCCTCGCCGAGCTCGCCATGCTCGCACTGCTCGCCGTGACCGGGGCCAGGCTCGGAGCGGGCACGCTTGCGTTCGACGTGGCGCTGGCCATTCTTCTGCCGCTATCCGCCGCGTCGATCTGGACCGTGTGGATGGCACCGCGGAGCTCGCTTCGTCTGGCGGATCCGGGTCGGGTCTTTGCCCAGGTGGCGTTGTTCGCCGCGACGGGACTGCTCGCGGGGCTCGCCGGCCTCGCGACGCTCGGCATCGCCTTCGCTGTCACGGCGACGGTCCTCTTCGCGCTTACCCGGATCTCCTAAGCACAGCCTCACCTAGCAGTCTGGGGCCCGGCGGCGCCCTCGCGCTCCGCCATGCCCCGCCGACGACGTGTCCAACCCGACTAACCATGGAGAAACAATGAAGACCGAATCCGTGACCGACAATCTGATCCGCCTCACTCGCTATCGATTCGTCAACGCGTACCTGGTCCGTGAGGACGACGGGTTCACGCTGGTCGACACGACCGTGTCGAAAACCGGGGCGGCGCTGATCGAGGCCGCTCGTCAAGCGGGTGGAGACATCAAGCGGATCGCCCTGACCCACGGCCATGGAGACCATGTCGGATCCCTGGATGAGTTGAAGTCGACGCTCGGGGCAGGTGCCCAGGTGCTGATGCCCGAGCCCGACGCCCGCATCCACGCGGGCGAGAAGGTCGTCGACGGCAAGCTCGCTGGCAGCTGGCCCAAGCTGAGCACCGTCCCCGACGTACGCCTTCAGCCGGGTGATCGTGTCGGGAGCCTCGAGGTCGTGGCGAGCCCCGGCCACACGCCCGGGCACGTCTCCTTCCTCGATACCCGCGACCGATCCCTGATCGTCGGCGACGTCTTCACCTCGTACGGGACGACGGCCGTTTCCAACCACTTCTACTGGCGCTTCCCGCTGGCCGCGATGGCCACCTACGACAAGCAGACCGACCTCGAGTCCGCGCGGAAGATGCGTTCGCTCGACCCGAGCCTCCTCCTCGTCGGTCACGGTCCGGCAGTGCGCGATCCGGCCGCGGCGATGGACGCCGCCATCGCCCGCGCCGCGCGGTGACGATCTCGCCCCCGGTGCTCCGATGCCGCACAATTTTGCGGAGACCCTGTTTGCACCGTCGAGCGTAGAGAGGCGATCAGTGAACCCGATGCGAGAAAGTGGCGCCAATTCAGAACCGGCCCCAGATGAGCGGGTGACCGATGGGGCTCGGGGCCAGCGAGGCGCACGTCGTCGCGCTCGACGAAGCCGAGTTCATGGACGGGGCGTGATCCAGCATCCCGGGTTTGCCGTCGATCGGTGGACGGTTCTCGAGCGCGCGCTTGATCTGGAGACTCTTGCGCAGACCGAGTCACTGTTCGCGCTCGCCAACGGGCACGTGGGTCTGCGGGCCAATCTCGACGAGGGCGAGCCCTCCGGCATACCCGGCACGTACTTGGCCGGGTTCTACGAAACTCGGCCGCTCCCGTACGCCGAGCCGGGCTACGGCGATCCTGAAGACGGACAGACCGTCGTCAACGTGACGAACGGCAAGATCATCCGGCTGGAGGTCGAGGACGAGCCGTTCGACCTCCGTTATGGGCAGCTGCGCAAGCACGAGCGGATCCTCGATCTCCGCGCCGGGCTGCTCCGTCGGACCGTCGAGTGGGTCTCGCCGACGGGGCGGCTCGTCCGCGTCGCCTCCACCCGCATCGTGTCGTTCACGCAACGCTCGATCGCCGCAATCCGCTATGAGGTCGAGCCGCTCGACGACGCGGCCCAGGTGGTCGTCCAGTCCGAGCTCATCACGAACGAGGCGCCGCCCATGGCCGAAAAGGATCCGCGAGCCGCAGCGGCGCTCACCGCGCCGCTGGTTTCCGACTTCTTTCAAGCTCAAGACCTTCGCGCGATCCTGGTTCACACCACGAAGGCGACCAGGCTGACGGTTGGCGCGGCGATGGACCACGTGATCGAGGCTGCCAACGGCATCGCGACCACGATCGAGGCCTATGCGGACCTTGCCAGGTTGTCGATCACGGACACGCCGGCCCCGGGGAAGCCGCTGTGCATAACGAAGTTCCTCGGCTACAGCTGGTCAGGCAACCGCAGCGTTCCGGCGGTGCGCGACCAGGTTGGCGCCGCGTTGGTCGGTGCCGTCCAGACCGGCTGGGACGGGCTCCTGTCCGAGCAGCGCGAGTTCCTCGACAACTTCTGGGAGTCGGCCGATATCGAAATCGAAGGCGACACGGAGCTCCAGCAGGCCATTCGTTTCTCGCTCTTTCACACCCTCCAGGCCGGCGCTCGAGGGGAGCAGCGTCCGATCCCAGCGAAGGGACTGACCGGTCCGGGCTATGACGGACACACCTTCTGGGACACCGAAGCGTTCGTTCTGCCCCTGCTGACTTATTCTCGCCCCCGCGCCGTCGCCGACGCCCTGCGGTGGCGTCACAGCACGCTCGATCTCGCGCGCGAGCGGGCCCGATCGCTCGCGCTGCGCGGAGCGGCGTTCCCGTGGCGGACGATCCACGGCGAGGAGTGCTCGGGCTACTGGCCGGCGGGCACGGCGGAGTTCCACATCAACGCAGCGATCGCCAACGCCGTCGAGCGATACCGGGTGATCTCTGGAGACGAAGCTTTTGAGCGCGAGGCGGGCGTCGAGCTGCTCGTCGAGACCGCCCGGCTGTGGCGGTCGCTGGGCCACCATGACGCCGCCGGGCAGTTCCGGATCGATGGCGTCACCGGCCCCGACGAGTACAGCGCGATCGCCGACAACAACGTGTACACGAACCTGATGGCTGGGCGCAATCTGCGGGCCGCGGCTGACGCGATCGAGCGCCACCCGGACCTGGCAGAGCAACTCGATGTGGACGCTGAGGAGACCGCAAGCTGGCGGGACGCCGCTGACGCGATGCTGATCCCGTACGACGAGTCACTTGGTGTCCACCCTCAGTCTGAGGGGTTCACCGAGCACGCCGTGTGGGACTTTGACTCGACTCCCATCGAGAACTACCCGCTCATGTTCCACTACCCGTACTTCGATCTGTACCGCTCGCAGGTCGTCAAGCAGGCCGACCTCGTGATGGCCCTTTTCTACGCCGGTGAGGCATTCACCCCAGAAGAGAAGGCTCGCGACTTCGCATACTACGAACGTCTCACCGTCCGCGACTCGTCGCTGTCAGCGTGCATCCAGGCGGTGGTGGCGGCCGAGGTGGGTCACATGGAGCTCGCGTACGACTACTTCGCGGAGGCGGCACTGATCGACCTGCACGACCTCGGGCACAACACGCGGGACGGGGTTCACATAGCTTCGCTCGCGGGGTCGTGCATTGCGGCAATTGCCGGCTTCGGAGGGATGCGCGAACGCGCCACGACGCTGGCCTTCATGCCCCGACTCCCCGAGGCGCTGACCCGCCTTTCTTTCGCAATCCGCGTCGGCGACACAGCAAAACTGAAGATCGAGGTTGAGCCAGCTCGGGCAACCTACACCCTGCTGGCCGGCGAAACGCTCGAGCTCGAGCACCATGGTCAGGCGGTCACGGTCACCAGCGGCCAACCCGCGCACTGCCCAATCCCGCCGGCGCCCTCGCTCGAGCCACCGACTCAGCCCCGCGGTCGAGCGCCCGCGCCCGCGGCTCCACCCCCGCCGCAGGATCCGGAGGCGCCGAACGCCGGAGTGACCTAGGATCAAGCCCCCGCCATCCTGCTAATTGGAGGTTTACATGGCGCAGCAAGTTCGGTTCGAGAGCGACATACGGCCACTCTTTCGCGAGAAGGACGTCCAGTCGATGTCCTCCAAGTTCGATCTCTCGTCCTATGACGATGTGAAAGCGAGCGCGCAGCCCATACTGGCGGCGGTCGCGGGTGGATCTATGCCCTGCGACGGCGCATGGCCGGCCGAACGGGTGGCGCTGTTCCGCGAATGGGTGGACGCCGGGTGCCCGGCCTAAGTCCTGCGGCCAATACCTGACAACAAGACTCGGTCCGCCGAGTCACGGCGAGCGCTCGCGATACTGCCATCCGAAGCGCTGGACTCTCGCCCGCCGTCGAAGTAGCGCGAAGCCGGCTGCGGCGTGCTTGTCGTTCCCCAAATCGAACGCAACGCCGACAGGATCAGATCTCGCTCCCTCATACTCGTTGAGGAGCATCGAACGGACTTCGGAGGGCGTGTACACCACGAGCTCCTGTCGTCGTTCGTCGATGCGGGCGATCGTGTCAGAGCCGACCTTCACTTCGGTCTCGCCCGGAGATCGTTCGATCGCAATGTCACCCGGCTCGTCGCGCCGAAACGCATCGAGTAGCGCGTCGACGCGCTGGCTCATACCGCTCGTCCTCGCCCAGTTCTCACTTCGCCGAAGAGTCTAATCCCGTGCAGGCGTAGACGGCTTTCCTCGCGAAGGCCGGTCCGTGACGCCACGCCGGTGTCAACTCGCGGCCCGAAGGGCTCTGACCGCCCGTAACTGTCAGCCGCGGACTGTGGTCCGCTCGTGCGACAGCACAGGCATGTTCATGAGCCGAACGGCCGCCAGGCGTGGCCCGGCGGCCGTTCGTTGGCTGACAATTGGCATCGGCGCCCGGAGACGCCGGCGCCGAACCCGAGTTAGTTGGCCGCCGCCCAGGCCGCTCCCTGCCCGTCGCTCTGGTAGGGGCGCCGATCAACAGCTGATCGCCGAGGGCGTCGACTGCCACCGAGAATCCGTATTCGGCCTCGCTGCCCCGACCGGGTCGTCGAGCTCCCGCTGCTGGGTGAGGGTCGGGTAGCCGGCGAACGTGAACGCGCTGCCATCGGTGCCGTTCCGTCCGGTCGCGCCGATCAGGGCGGCGTTACCGAGATAGTCGAGCGCGACCGATTAGCCGAACGCGTCCGAGCCGCCCGGGCTCGACTGGACGAGCTCTTGGGACCCCGGACGGGCTCGCCGGCGTGGTCGGTGTCCGTTGCGGATCCCGCGGGGGATTGCAGCTCCTGCTCCAGCCTCCACTTGCCTCCCAGCTCGGCAAAAACGTATGCGGCGCCGACCGTTCTGAAGGGCGCGCCTACCAGGGCCGTGTGGCCGTCGGCGGTCAGCGAGACTGTCTCGCCAAAGAAATCCCCGGGCACCCCGTCAGGCGTCTGGAGCTCCTGCTGCTGAGTCTGCGCCTGACTGGCGCCCCCGGCCACGACGGCCGGCGCGTCACCGAGCTCCTGCCCGATCGCGTGGGCGAGCGACGACGGGACCGAAACGCCGTCGTGCGCCGCCACGTTCGTGAGCGGCGATCCTGGCAGCGACGCGGCGAGGGCCACCGCTGACCCCGAACGCGAGCGTCGAAGGCAAGCGTCGCCGCAGCGGCAAATCCGCTCCTCTTCACGACATATCCCCCTGTCAGTTGGTTTGGACGGCCCGAGTCGAGCCATTCGCGGCGAAAGAGTAATGAAAGGCCACCTTTCTGGGTATCGCAGACTTGGCACTTCGTCAGCAAGCTGACCCGCGCGACCAAGCTTCGGGTGGCGGTGTCCTCCGAGGATCCGCCCGAACCAGTGACGGGCTGGTTCAAAGGTCTTTCACGAGAACGGCGCAGCGCCTAGCCAGCTGGCAACGCGCAGCCGGGCACGCTCGCCATCCCGGCGACCGACAGACCGAAACCCTCTCGTTTGCTACTGGCCCCGGGGGCGGGTGCGGGTCCGGTTCGGCTCCTGAGACGGCCTGCGATCGCGGCCGGGTTGGCGGTCAGCGGGCCGGACATGGTCCCGGAGGCGAAACCGCGCAGGCTCGGCATCGTCGAGCGGTGTTCTGTTTGCGGGTCCTCCGCCCGGGGGCGGTGGCTGGCGCGGACCATCGCCCGACCCGCCGTCGGAGTCCGAGCCGGACGGCCCCCGCGGAGCGGGCCCACGGCTGAGGAGCATTGGGCCGAACATAACCGCGAGAACCAGCGCGAGGTACAACAAGCCAAGAAGGTTGACTCCGCCACGCGCCGCCATGATCCGAACCGTACCGCGCAATTCAACGGGCGGCAAGTGCCGATCCGCCAGCCTCGTGACCTCAAGCCCCCAACGAGCGGCCGATTCACCTCCCGGATTTCAAGCGGCCGGCCGACCGCCGGTCTCCGCGATCATGTGCGCTGTCGCTGATTGCCTGCGATCTCCCGCGGCAAGTGCAGTGACCGCGTTGCGGGATTGCCTTGTCACTAGACGTGCATGACGCCGTCGTCGAGGACCTCCGCGAATGCGATCGCTACGCCTCCAGTGGCGTGCTCGAGCGTAGCGGTGACAAGCGCGCCCGCCTCTGTGGTAGTCACGGCGTGGTTGGCCGCCGCGTAGTTGGCGAAGTACAAGTCCAGCAGTCGGTACGCCGGGGTCGGGGTACCGTCTTCCTTAGGCCAGACCTTCGACGTCTGCAGCCGAGTCAGGCCGGGGAGCCTCCGCGCCAGCGCAAGCTGCTCGGGGTAAGCGGCCTCGAAGGCGGCCGGGTCGGTGGGGTTGGAATAGACGAAGCTGATCTTGGTCGGCTTGTCCTGCCCAGCTTCACCAGCTGTCGATGTCATGTGTTCTGTTCCTTCGGGTTACGCATGGTTGTTAGTCTCGGTCGGCGTAAGCGAGCGACCCGACCTAAACGAGAAGATCGGGTGAACTTACGACGCGCAGCTGCCTCGCCGATGAAGAAGTTGACACTTGACAGAGCTCCCGAGCATGGTCCGAAGACCGTCCGATTGGTCGCTCCACTCACTGTTCGGCGAGCGTAGCCTGAGCAACGGGCGCAGGCAATGACCGCTCCGCCGGAACATCTTGCTGATCGTCCAGCAACGCCGACCGATTTGCTCCTACCACCGCGAGACTTTGCCGATCCTCCAGCGCTCGAGGACGCCGCGCTCGGCCTAGACGCATATGGCCAGCCGCACGACTTGCTTTCGGGGCTACTCCGAGGCGTGCGTCTGAGCGGAGAGCGGATCGTTGCCTACGCCTCGATGCAGACGTTCTCGATCGGCTTCGCCGGTGTCGGCGCCCTGCACATCGTCGAGGAGGGTGAACTCGAGCTTCGGATCGACGCCGACGCGCACGTCGAACACGTGAGTCGCGGTGACGTCATCCTGCTCCCGCGCGGCGACCCGCACCACATCACCGATGCCGGCCAGCGCGCGCACGCGACCGTGCACGGCGAGTCATCCGAGCACCACGCGCCCGCACCCGAGCCGGCGCGTTGGCTCTGTGGCACATTCACGATCGGCGACCCGCAGGCGAGCCACCTGCTCGCGAGCCTCCCGGCCGTCATAGTCCTGCGCGGCGCGAGCGGTCCAGCGCTCGAAGGGCTCGAAGTGGCCCGCAGGATGCTCCTAATTGAGATGCAGTCGCCCTCTCAAGGATCGGCGGTGATGGTCGCCCGCATCCTCGATCTGCTCTTCATCCAGATTCTGCGCGCCTGGGCCGCAGGCACCGACGGTGAACCGAACTGGCTGGCCGGCGCGCTTGACCCGCAGATCGGTCCGGGCTTGAGCGCTATCCATCGAGACCCCGGCCACGACTGGACGGTCGAGGCTCTGGCCCGAGCGTGCCACCTTTCCCGTTCCGCGTTCGCCGCGCGGTTCGTCGCTCGCGTCGGGAAGCCGCCAGCCACCTACCTCGCCCACGTACGCCTGGACGCCGCCGCCGACCTGCTCCGCGACACGTCCCTTCCGGTCACGCTCATCGCGGAGAACGTCGGCTACAGGTCCGAGGCGGCATTCAGCCGCGCGTTCAAGCAGCGCTACGGCACGCCGCCGGCTCGCTGGCGAGGAGACAAACGCTGGTGAGGGGTCGTCCACGTCGGCGTGTTAGAGCGATCACGGGCCGAGGAGCACCTGCACGACGACGCCGGCGAGAACGAGTGCCCCTCCGACGAAGGTGGCGGAGCTCGGCCGTTCCCCAGCCCCGATCCATACCCAGATCGGCCCTAGGACGACCTCAAGCAAGACGATGATCGTGAGCCTTGCAGCAGGGATCAGCTGCGCCGCGGCCGTGAACAACGCGAGCCCGACTCCGAGCTGACCGGCCCCGAGGAGAAAGAGCCAGACAAGGTTGCTCGCCGGGATCGTCGTTGGATCCGCGAACGGCGCCATGGCGAGGAGCAGGAGAAGTTGAGCGAGGCAGGCTGCCGGGGCCATCGAGACCGTTCGATGACGGCGTGCGAGAAGGACGGCGCCCGCGAATGCGCAGCTGCTCAAGAAGGCGAAGCCGTCCCCCGTGACACTTCCGCCACCAGGGCCGCCAACCATCACGACGACACCCACGATCGAAAGGGCCATGGCGAGCCAGAAACCGCGCGAAACGGGCTCCTTCAAAAACCTGATCCCGAAGCCCGCAGCGACCAGCGGCGCCAGCGCCTGGAAGAGCAGGACGTGGGCTACCGTCGTGAGAGTTAGCGCCACCAGGAAGGTTCCCGAGGCCGCGGCCAGACATATCGCGACACCAACGGTGGGGGCCATCGAGACCCGGAGCCGCAGGAACAGTTGACGAGGTCGACCCTCGCTCAGAACCACGTAACAGCCGAGCGCGAGGAATGCGAACAGTGCTCGGGTGCCCACCTGGGTGGGCACGCTCACGCGAAGCTGCCGCTGCAGGATGCCCGCGCTGGACCAGGCAAGCGCCGCGAATGCCGCATACGCCTCCCCCCGCCAGCGTTTCGCCGGCGCCGTGAGCGGAACCGCCAGCTCAGCTTGCGAGGCCACGGCCATCGATTTCGATTCCGCGAGGGCCCCGGTCATATGCCGAGCGTCGTCCGGGTATGGGCTCGATCGCGCGCACGCAGTTTCCGACCGCCGATTCGTGGCACCGTACCGTCACGACCCGGTGATCGCGATCCCCATAGGATCTTGGTCATGCCTCCCGCCCCAGCCTTCGCCGCCAAGCTCAACGAGCAGATCGCCAACGAGTTCGCCGCCCATCAACAGTACGTCGCTTGCGCTGTTTACTACGACTCCGAGGCGCTGCCGCAGCTGGCGGGCTTCTTCTACCAGCAGGCGCTCGAGGAGCGCGACCACGCGATGATGATGGTCCAGTTCCTGCTCGATACCGACGCCGAGGTCACGATCCCGGGCGTCGAGGCGCCGCGTGGCCGGTTTGAGGATGTGGTTGGGCCGATCGCGCTGGCGCTCGAGCAGGAGCGTCGCGTGTCCGAGCAGATCAACGCTCTTGCAGCCACCGCGCGCGAGGCGGGCGACTACAGCTCCGAACAGTTCATCCAGTGGTTCATCCGCGAGCAGACCGAGGAGGTGGCGACGATGAGCACCCTGCTCCGGGTCGCCGAGCGCGCCCGCGCCGATCAAGCTGATATCGAGGACTTCATCGCGCGGGAGCACCAGGACGCAGCTGGGCAAGATCCCACGGCTCCACACGCCGCCGGGTCACGCTGACGTCCGCGTTTCAGCGCAGCGGCCGGTGAAGGCCGAGATCAGCTCCGACCCGGAAGCTCTCACGGTCGGCGCGATAGAGGTCGCGGGCGAACTCGATTGATGATCGCAAAGCGATGTTCGAGGAGCAGCCACAGTGAGTGCTCGAGAATGACGCGTATCGTTGTGCTGGACGGCAACCGGTTCATCGCTGAGCTCGCCGGTGCTGCGCCTGGAACCTCTGCGCTGCGCTAACCCCAACCGATCAGGAGCCCGTGCCCGTCGACGCCGATTCCCTGCATGATCTGCTCGACGCGGCGGCTCGTCGCCACCAGGTGCCCGGAGCGACACTCGCGGTCCTCGACGGCGCGGATGTCACCGTGGCGGCGACGGGAGTCCTGCACCGCGGCACAGGCGTGCAAGCCACTCCCGACTCGCTGTTTCAGATTGGCTCCATCACTAAGGTGTGGACGGCCACCCTGCTCGCTCAGTTGGTTGCCGAGGGGCGCCTCGAGTTCCGGACCCCGGTAGCCGAGCTCCTGTCGGGGTTCCGGGTCGCCGACCCCGCCGTCTCTGCCGCCGTCACGGTGCAGCACTTACTTACGCACACCAGCGGGATCGACGGTGACGTGTTCACCGACACCGGTCGCGGCGATGACTGCGTTGCCCGCTACGTCCGTGAGTGCGCCAACCTCGTGCAGATCCACCCGCTTGGCGCGACGCTGTCGTACTGCAACACGGGCTTCGTCATCGCCGGGCGGCTGGTAGAGGTGCTGACCGGTCTGGTCTGGGACGTGGCGCTCCGAGAGCGCCTCGTCGACCCGTTGCACCTCACCCACACCGTTACGCTGCCCGAGGACGCCCTGCGCTTCCGCGTTGCCATGGGACACATCGCCGAACCCGGCGAGCAGTTCGTGCCGGCCCCGCGATGGTCGTTACCCCGTTCCGTCGGACCCGCAGGGCTGATCAGCGCCAGCGCTGCGGACCTGCTCGAGTTCGCGCGCACGCACCTGCACGGCGGGCGCGGCCCGCACGGAGAGGAGATACTCCGCGGCGACCTTGTCGCCGAGATGCAGCGGATCCACGCCGAGGTGCCGAACCCGGGGTCTCTGGGCGATCACTGCGGACTCGGCTGGTTTCTGTGCGACTGGGACGGAGCCACGGTGTACGGCCACGACGGCGGGACGATCGGCCAGTACGCCTTCCTGCGGGTCGACCCCGACCATGGTGTGGCCGTCGCGCTGCTCACCAACGGGGGCGACGCCACCGCGGCTTACACCGAGGTCTTCGGTCGCTTATTCGCCGACCTGTGCGGGGTCCGGGTGCGCACCTTCGCTCCGCCTGAGGACACACCGACGCTGGATGGCGCCGCACACATCGGAACCTACGAACGCCACGGAGCGCGCATCACGATCACCCCGACGGCCGGCGGGCTCGCCTGCCGCAGCGAATCCACGGGCGAGCTAGCCGGCCTCGATCCGCCAGCCGAGTATGAGCTAGTGCCCGTACGCGAGGATCTGTACGCGGTACGCGACAAGGGCGACGGACCATGGGCGCCTATGCGTTTCTACCAGCTCGACGGCGCACAGCGATATGTTCACTTCGGCGGCCGCGCGACACCGATGGTCGCCACAGACTGAGAAAACGGCGGTCCAGTTATCCGGGGGCGGCAGAGGCGAGTGACTCACCCCTGACGGACTTCCTCGACGTCAGCGGAGGCCCGAATTCATCCGGGCACGGTCGACGCTGGCGTCGGCTGCCTCGATGGCTTCAAACACCTGCTGGCAGACCGCGATCCCTGGCCGCGGGTGAATCTCAGCCGCGAGACGATCCGGGGGAATCGCTTGTGACGACCCGTCGCGCCACTGAGCAGCGGCCGGTTTTTGCCGGTCGACCGAATGGAGCGCACCGGCAAGACTGGCTCCCTGGCGAGCGCGGCTCTGCTTCGGCAACCATCGCAGAGCGTCCCGCCTTGGCGGCGATGACTCCTGGAAGCGAACGCACGCGCGAGCACTACCCGTCCTTCGGGGCCAGCGGTCACGTTCGGCGGCCAGCTACCAAACTGCAGATGAGCTTTATCAGCCGAGCCGTGGCCGTCGCTGGCCCGTGCCCTGGCCACTGCCGATTTAAGCTCGCCGCGAGCGTCTGAGGAGGCACTCGTGACGGCCCGGTACAGGACCTGGGTCGGTCGGAAGCGCTGGCTCCATCGACCCGTCCAGGCCCCATGCGATCGCATTAACCGGTGACGGGCGCGGTGCTGGTGAAAATGTCGGTGAGGTGAACGGTGGCTGTGCTATTGGCGCGGATGGTCACCTTTTTGCCGCTTCCGTTGGCGACCACGTTGGCCGTGGCAGTGTGGCCGTCTTCGGTCTCGGTGACGATGCAGCGGGATCCGGGCGGGAGCTCGGGGTAATAGCGCGAGACAGAGCCTGCCGATGTGTGGGCCGGGATGCGGAAGGCGTAGGTGTGGATTGGGCCGCCACATACCACGAGGATCGAGATGGGACCGTGCTGGCGGGCAGCCGGTCCAGCGATGGTCTTGGTCACTTTCAGCGTGCCGGACGGGCCCGGCACGTCTGGCGCGAGCCCGGGGGTCTGCTGGTAGACGTCCATCAAGTTCACCGATACCACGTCGCCCGCCGGTATCGTCACCGTCTGATGATTGCCGGACACGGTCGCGGTGATCGTGGCGGTGGCGCCGTCCGCGGTCTCCGTCACGGTGCACACCGAGCCAGCGGGGATGTCGTCGAAACCCTGCGACACGTTGCCGGCGGGGGTCCCGGCGGCGACGACGAAGACCGGCGACAGGGGGATGCCGTCGCAGACGACGCTGATCGTGACCGGCCCCTGGTGGCCGGCGAACGGACCGGCGATGGTCTTCGTCACGAGCAGGGAGCCGGGAGCCGATCCGTACGTGTCGGTGATCTGGGCAGACCCAGAGCCGCCCGGAGGGATCGTGACGCTGTCCGGGCTGCCGGCGACGACCACCGAGACTGTGCTGGTGGCACCGTCCACGGTCTCGGTGACCACGCAGCTGGCCGGGGTAGGGATATTCGAGTAGATCTGCGAGTGGTCGCCTGTGGCCCCTGCCGGGATGACGAAGTCGGGGGTGAGCGCGGCGCCGTTGCAGACCGTGTGGATAACGACCTGCCCTTGTTGCCCGGCAAGCGGGCCGGCGATCGATTTCGTCACCTCGAGCTGGCCGGGGACAAGTCCGTAGGTGTCGCTGATGTCCGCCTCGGCGATGTCACCGGGGCCGACGGGTACGGTCTGCCCGCTCCCGACGACGTCGACAGACACGGTGCTGGTGTGCCCGTCGACTGTTTCAGTAACCGTGCAGGTCGCCGGAACACGGATGTTGTCGTATTGCATGGTCTGGTCGCTAGCGGGAGTCCCGGCGGGGATCACAAAGTCTGGGGTCAAGGCCTTGCCACCGCACTCGGAGTGGATAGTGATCTCGCCTTGCTGGCCCGCAGCCGGGCCGGCGATCGTCTTCCTCACGAGCAGCGAGCCGACGTGGTAGTAGAAATCCTTGACTTTCACCGTCTCGCTTCCGCCGGGCGGGATCGTCGCCTCCTGCCCGGCCCCGATCACCACCACGTTCGTGCCAACGGCGCTGCCGTTGCTGGTCTCGGTGACGGTACATTTCGTGCCAGCCGGGATCGGTTCGTATTTCTTCGATTTGGTGCCCGCGGGCTCACCGGCGGGAATGATGAAGTCCTCCCTGGCCATGCCATCGTCACAGGCCACGTGGATGACGACGCGCGCCTGCGATCCGGCCGCGGGACCGGTGATCGTCTTCTCGACGACCAGCGAGCCGGGGGGCAGAAACTCGGCTTCGGCATTGACGGTGGTGCGCAAGTGGCCCGTCTCGGCCAGGATCAGATGCTGGGCGTCGCTGACCCCGCTGCTGTTGCCGTCGTAGAGATAAACGTTGCCGCCGGGAACGATAGCCTCCGCCGTGGCCTCGAGCACCACGATGGATGACACCGTGGCGCGCACCCAGATCATCTGGCCCGACGGCACCGTGGCTCCATTAGCAATCGGCACCGTCCCCGCCGAGTTCGAGAACATATCGCCGCCCGTGGCGGTCACGGTCGCGTCCGGGCCGGTCCGGAAGTGGTGGTGACGGCCACTGTTGGTGTCGACCCTGAACGGTCCGAGCACGCTACCGGCAGGACCGCTCACAGACGCCGGGGTGATGGTGAGACTGGGCGGTACCGGCTGAGGCAGCGGCCCCGCGCGTTGGATGGCGTCCACGATGCCGGCCACGGTGCCATGCAGCGGGTCAGAGCTGTTCAGCACGTAACGGTCGGTGAAGTACCAGATGGCCGCCTGCACGGCGGCGGCCGTCTCGTTGAGATTGGTCAGGACCGGTTCGCTGGTGTTGGGGTAGTACTCATTGAGCAGCCGCGCCACGTAGTCCACGTTGGGGACGTTGGTTTCGTCCCACTTGCCCAGGCTGTACCCGATTCCGGCATACGTAGCGGTCAAGATGTCGATGCAGTACAGCCTGAGGTCCGCGCCGCCGGCGAGCGGACGGGCATAGATGATGCCGGCGAAGCCCTCGTCCTTGGGGTAGAAGCCGGCGGGGGGGCTCGTGGGATAGGGGGTCTTGACCGGGTCAAATGTGGAGCCGGGGTCGGCGATGAACCCGCTGACCCCCCGGCCGTAGCCGGTGCCGGTCATCACCAGCTGGGTGTTGCTCCGTACCGCGGGTGGTGGCCCTGGGGCCGGCCCGGGACGAAACACAGCGCCGGCAGAAGCGGCCTGCAGCAACAGAACCCCCAACGCGAGCCCCAGAAGAACAGGCAGACGCCACCCTCGACGAAACACAGAAGTACGCTCCACTCCGACCGGATCCTCTGTCGGGCCGCTGTACCCGTCATCACCCATTCCGGGTGATGTCTCACTCGGCCTCCCTGCGCGACCCATCCACAGCAGGCCACAATGCCGGCCCCAAGCGCGACCTCCCACGCCGAGCCGGTCACCTCCAAGGCCACGCGGTCCGTCGGCAGCAGGCTCTCGGCCAGGATCTTCTAGTGCTCGACGATGATCGAGCGCGGCGAGGACCAAGCGTTCGCGCGCCGATCGCTGACCAACAAGACGCTCCGCCAGCTCGAGCTCCGCGCCAGGATGCCGTCGCACCGCGGACGCAACGGCACCTGCGGCGCATCCAACCTCAAAGAAGTCCGCCGGCGCGAGCGCGAACCCGCGCAACGGCCGAGCACGCATACCGCCAGCTCGTTTCAGACTGGCACGCCCAGGGCCCCGAACCCCAAGGTGGGCGTGAGCGCCGCCAATGGGACGCGCCTTGAAACACCTCTACGGGGCAAGTTGCGCGGGACGCGTCGGTCCCAGAAGCTGCGCTCTGCTAGGGGTCACCACACCGGCGGCAACTGTTTAGAACGGCAGCGACCGTACCGAAGCCTAGAACATACCCAGACCTCATGAAATCGACCCGGTCCGCGGTTCTGCGCCGGTGAGATAACGTTCGTGCCGGCGATGCGGAGTACTACGCGACGGACCTTTGTCATCTTCTCGGTTGTGGTCGCGTCCGCTGTCGCGCTGCCGGTCGCCAACGCCGAGGCCACCGCCTTTGCGTGCGCAAATGTGCTCGGCCGAGCGTCCGTCGCCGGACCCACGCGCACCGTCGCCTGGCGCGCCGAGATCAAAACCAGCACCGCGATCTTTGACCATTTACCGGGTAACAATCTCCGTCCCTCGCGCTGGCTGTCGCCGACAAATGCCCTGTGGCTGCTAGTCGTAGCGCGCCCGCGCGTCGCCGATAACCGTTGCTGGTTGCGACTCCGGCTTCCCTGGCGACCCAACGACGCAGCCGGCTGGGTGAACCCCAAGAACGTCGTCCTGGAGAAGACCCCATGGCGCATCGAGATCTCAACGGAGCAGCGCACGCTCACTCTTCTCCGCGCAGGAGTGTCCGTTCGGAGCGTCAGCGTTGTCGTCGGGAAACCAAGTACGCCGACTCCAGCCGGCCTGTTCGCGATCGTGTGGGCGATACCGTGGAACCCCAACGCCTTCCTCGGCAGCTGGGCCCTCGAATTGACAGCCCACAGTGACGTGTTGCAGCACTTCGACGGCGGCGACGGAACGATCGGGATCCATGGACGGGGAGGGGCGAGCCTCCAAGATCCGCTTGGGACGGCCGATAGTCACGGATGCATTCGGCTCGCGAACGATGCGATCGACTGGCTGGTGGACACAGTTCGCGAAGCCCAGCTGCCCGGTACCCCGGTGCAGATCAGCTGACTAGCTCGACGTGAGACTCGCGGTGTCCCACAGCAAGTAAAGCCGCTAGATTCGCTGGGTCCGACCGTCGTACGGTTGCGAGCCCTCTCCCTGGCACAAAGCGGACGCAGACTTCCGAGTTCGCCCCCAGACCCGGTCGCTCCGCCTAGGCGCGCCCCGGGCGAGCAAGGTGCTTCGCCACACGCCCAGGAGCGACCACGTTCTAACCGCCCAACATTTCGCCTGCCCCCAGGAAGCGGTCGCGTCAAAAACCGTCGCTGCTCAGTTCGCGCGTCGGGAGTCGTCACAAGCGCTGCCCCATGACGCGTGCTTTTGCCATGTCTCCGATCACGCGGACGAAATCGACGGCACGATCGCATCCGCGTCTCGCGCCGTCGACCCCCGGGCTATCGCTAAGGCGACCAAACCCAGCCGGCCACGGGGCGGCGGCTTGCTCGTCCGCGGCTAGCAACCGCGTCCTCGCGGAGCTGCGGTTGGTCGCCGAGCGCTCGGCCGCTGTGCGCGGGCCGAACGGCGAAAGCAGTCGTCGCGTGGCACGTCGCTGGTGTATGCACGTGGCCGAAAGCCGTCGCCACTCCACACGTTCCGGCGTGCTGGTCGCGTCTGGCGGAGCGGGAAGCGGGAGGGCACCGCTGGGAGCGTGGCGGCGGGCGGTGCGCTCGTCCATGGGGTAGGGTCGAGGGGTGGCAAGTGTGGGTGCGGAAGACCCCGAATTCATCCAGGCTTCGGACGGTCGTGCGCTGGCCTACGCACAGATCGGTGACCCCGAGGGCGCGCCCGTGTTCGTTTTGCATGGAACTCCGGGCTCGCGTCTGAACGGCCGTCATCCTGATCCATCTCGGGTCGCCGAGGCCGGTCTGTGGGTGATCACCTATGACCGTCCCGGCAACGGACGCTCGACTCGCGATCCCGGTCGCGATGTTGTCGACTGCGTCGCCGACATCGCTGCGATCGCTGACGCGCTGGGTATCGAGCGGTTTGTCGTTACCGGCGGTTCGGGCGGTGGGCCGCACGCGTTGGCCGCAGCGGCCCGGCTGCCGGACCGTGTGATCCGCGCGGAGTGCAACGTCGGCGCCGCCCCGTATGACGCTGCGGATCTGGACTGGTTTGCGGGCATGGACGCGGAAAACGTCAAGGAACTTGGCTGGGCGCTGGAGGGCGAGGAGACGCTCGTCCGCGAGCTCAACCGAGAAGCCGATGAGAAGCTGATCCAGCTAGACGAGGACCCAGCTACGTTGCTGGGCGAGTTCGAGCTCTCTGAAGCTGACCGGACGGTGCTGCAGGATCAGGGCGTGCGTGAGCGGATGCGCAAATCGTTCCGCGAGGCACTCGCATCGGGGGTGTGGGGCTGGGTCGACGACGACCTGGCGTTCGTCAAGCCCTGGGGATTCGAGGTCGAGGAGATCCGGGTCCCGGTGCAGGTGCGATACGGCGCCGGCGATGTCCTGGTGCCGGTCGGCCACGGAGAATGGCTGGCCCGTCATGTCCCGAACGCGAACGTGATCGTCGATCACGAAGCCGGGCACCTGTCTACGCCCGACGAACATCTCGAGAGGCTGCAGTCGCTCGTCGCGCGTGAACAGCGGAACCCTCGCTAGAGCGTCCGAGTGATCGACACGACGCGCTAACCGGCGGACAGTCCGCCACGCGCACGTGCCGGAAGTGCGCGCCGATGATCTGCCGAGCGTTTTCGGCACTGGTGGCACCGATGGGCGCTCGCCATCGCCGGAGAGAGGATAAGTGGAAGCAACGCGTGGGCCGCTTTCCGGTTCCCCGGCCAGCGCTCGTCCAGCACCTAATCGCGAACTGCGAGTCACGCCCCGAACCGCGGGCGACCACGAACAACTAGGAGCGCCGAGCTAACCGAGCCCGAGCCGAGCAAGCGGAACGGCGCCAACGCGATAGCACGGCGGAGGCCCGGCTGGACCATGAAAGCAATCGTCCACTATGCCATCGAGCGACGTCCGTCACAAAGCGCCGGTCGCGTTAGTGGATGGGGACTTAGGGAAAGAAGGCGTGGGCCCCGGGCGGGCTAGTCGCTGTGCGGACTACGGCGGCCGGTCTAGATCTTGGTCGGGGACGCGGATGGCGATACTTGATCGAGATGGCCTTCGAGATCGACCACGTGGGTGTAGTCGTTGACGTCGCAATCACAAGCAGACAGTGGAGCGCCGACGCAACACTCTTTGCGGTCAGCGCGGATAGCAGCCGGATCACGGCGACGCACGCCAGCATGGGTGCGGCCGGGCCGAGCCGCGGGATCGCGGCGATCACGAAGCGCTACGCCGGACCGCCGCTCCCGGAGGATCCCGACGCACGTCGACGTGTCCTGGACGCCTACCGCGTTCAGCGTCACGACGTTGAGGATGCGATGAACCAGCTGCTTGGTCGCGATCCTGAGATGCGTCGCCCGCCGCGGCTAAGCTGGGGCCCGTTGATCGAGCTGCTCGCCGCGGATGGCAAGGTCCTAACCGAGGAAGAGTTGATCGCGATGCCGTTCGTGTTCGAGTTTCCCGCCGAATCGCTCGCCGCGTTCGAGAAGGCATAGCCGCGACCCCGAATCCATCGCGGCCCCCGCACGATCGCATTGGTCGTTGGGCGAGCGCCCAGCCGGGCGATGCCTATGGCGACGGACCAGCCAAGCTAGACCGCGATGATCGGTTCCCCCTCACTTGTCGGGAGGGACAGCGCGCGGCGGCAGCCTTGGTGCCGACACCGTTAGGGTTTCACTCGCCAGACGGGGGGCCTCGTCGGTGGCGAGCGCGCGATCGCGATCGTGGCGTAGAGGTAGGAGAATCCGGCGATGGGCGAGACCCGGGCTGAGGAGGACCCTGAGAAGAGCTCGAACCCCGGCGCGACTGGACCGGCCGCGGCCGGCCGCGACGAGGCGGCAGCAAGCGAGGAACCCTTGCTTCGGCGGTGGCTGGCCTTTAGCGCGCGGCGTGAGCGGCGGCTCGAGCAAACCGGGAGCGCCCCTGATCCGCGGTTTACGTTCGCCAATGAACGCACGTTCCTGGCCTGGAACCGCACCGCGCTGGCGCTGATCGCCGCCGGCTTGGCGGCGGCGCAGTTCCTGAAGTTCAATTTGCACGGATTGCGGCTGATCATCGCGGTGCCGCTGATTGTGCTCGGCGCCGCGCTCGCGCTCGCGAGCTACTTGCATTGGGAGGACAGCGAGCGGGCGATGCGCCTCCGGCAACCGCTGCACTACTCGTGGATGCCGCGTGTCCTCACGTGGGGGATGGCGGTTATCGCCGTGTGCGGCGGGATCCTGGCGGTGGTCGACCGACTGGTTCATTGAGTCGCCCGCAGTCTCAGTCCACTGGTGGAACCGCCGCACCGCCGCCCGATACGGACGATCCGGGCCTGGCGCGCGAGCGTACTGCGCTGGCGTGGACGCGATCGGCCCTCACCATGGCCGCGAGCGGCGTGCTGATCGCACGGGCCGCATTTGTCGGGGATCTGCCTGTGGTCGGCGTCGTGAGCGCGGTTGCGATGGCCATCCTTTCCGCGCTGACCTGGCGCAACGGGCAGGCGATTTACCGTGAGCGCCGAGAGACTTGGATGCCCCAACGCTTACCGACGGCTGCTTTCAGCGTGTTGACGGCGGCGACCGTGTTGATCGCCGCGATCGCGATCGTGGTGACGGTCGCGATCTGAGGACCGTCGTCGACCCAGGGCACCGGCACTCGCTCTATTACAGATAGGTCTCGCTCCTGCGTAGGAGGTCCAATGTGCATAGCTGCGCTTGTATGGTTCGAGGTGATGCGGTGGCCTCAGGTGCCTGGCGGCGGACGGGCTCGGAGTGACCGGGCTCGAGATTGGGAGGTGACGGCGGGCGTGCCGCTCGCGGTGGCCGTCGGCGGAGGGATGTTGGCCGCCGTCACGAGTCCTCCTTGGACCCTGGGAGATCTACTCGTCGCCACGTACTTCGCTGCTGTCAGCCTGATGCTGTGGGGTCAAGGTGCTCGAATTAGGCGCGCGAGATCAATGGCGCTGTTCACCACGGCCGTGGCGGTCGCGCTCGGCATCGCGTTTGCCGCGGGATTGCTCCTCGCGATCGTTGATATCGCCACGCACGGTTCGCTTTAGCTGAGCGCGTGATGCGGCCATCTGCATATCCCACGACCTTGTTTCTGCTGCCCGGTGTAGCTGCTGGTCCGGGTGCCACCGTGTCCAGGACCGGGCGCTCATAGTAGGTTCGCGCGTGCCGGTCGTGTCGCGGCGCCGCGACCGCACCCTAACCGCTCTTCTCGCAGGCACCGGTTCGGGCGGCCAGCCCGCGGCAACTGATTGCCGCCGGGGCCCGGCACTGGTGGCTGCCCCCACGCATGGAAGGGAGCGATGCGCGTTTATCCGGTCCGCTGGCCCTGTGCGCCATCATCGTCTGGTGCACTTCGTTCTCCGGCGGGGAACCGACAACGACGTCGTGGAGGTCGCCGAGCTCTATATCCGCGCGCGTATGGCTGCGATACCGGCGATCCCGACGATGGTCCACACGAACGAGGAGACTCGGAGCTGGATCGCCCGACGAGTCATCCTTCAGACCGAGCTTTGGCTCGCCGAAAGCGACGACGGTGCATTGGTCGGCATGCTGGTTCTTGATGACGAATGGGTCGACCAACTCTACGTTGAGCCGGCGCTCACCGGCCGGGGGATTGGCGGGGAGCTGATTGCGCTGGCACAGCGCCAGCGTCCGGGCCTGCGGTTATGGACGTTCGAGGTCAACGTTCGGGCTAGACGCTTCTACGAGAGACACGGGTTCAGAGCAAGGGGTCACACTTCCGGCGACAATGAGGAAGGCGCTCCTGACATCCTGTACGTCTGGGACGGCAACGACGCCGAGTAGTGCGATGTACTGACGGCTGTGCGGCAGCCAGTCGCAACGCATAGAAAGGAGAAGCGGCGTGGTCGCCGACGCGCGGCCAGTTCGCCTGGTCCGCATGCGAGCGGGCCCGGCCCGATGCATAGGCACCCGGTGGGCATCCACCGCCGGTCCAGCGCTCTTGCTGCTCGGTCGTCCAAAGGGGCGACCGGGGTTAGCTCCAGTCCAACTAGCACCGGCTCCCCCGTCGGCGAGAGCACAGGAGCGGAGTTCGAGCCTGGCGGTAGCTACCGATTGGGGGCTGCCGCCAGCGAGGCGCGCCGAATAGATCGGCGGGAGGACGAGATGCCACACCTCCGGCCAGTCCGGCTTCGGGCGGCAGCCAGGCTCAGCCGGTGAGACCAGGTGTTCCTACGAAGGCCGAGCCATCTGGCCGCGCGGGTTCTGACCTGTCGGGCTTCTACCCTGGGTCTGCTGTCGGCCGGACCGAGGCCCGGTCTGGGTCCACCGAGGCGATAGCACGACTAGCTCGGTATGTACGGCTCCGTGCGCGCGAGATCGACCCCACCGCAATCGTGCGCGCGCAATGGGCGCTCGCCACGCCCAGCTTTAGGCCGAATAACCCGAGGTACGACGCAGTCGGGCGCGGGCCAGCGCAGCGCGGGGCTGGCAGAGAGCGTTGAGCTGACACGGCTGGCTGGTGAGAGGCCACCCGGGCGCCACGAGCTGAAGGACGCGAGGCGGCGGCTCGGGCGACGCCGAACGCCTTGCGGATGTCGGAAGCTACACCGGACACCGACGAGGCCCGGCCGGATAGCAGCGCTGCCGGACCGGGCCCCGTCGCCGAGCAGAAGGTGCGTTGGTTAGCCGCCGGTGGTGAGGGGGCCCTTGTCGGTGCCGAGGGCGAAGATGTGAAGCAAACCCTGGTTGGCGCTGCTGGGCAAGGTCACCGAGGCCACTGTCTTCCCCGGTTGAAGGGGGATGTTGGTGGTGAAGACCTTCGTCCCGACCTGCTGTGAGCTGCCGCCGGCGCTGTTGCGGTAGGGCATCGACGCGGCGGTCCCGTTACCGAACGAGGCGCTGCCGGACGTCCAGTCGGTGAATCCCAGGGTGGCCGACTGGGTGCTCGCGTCGGTATAGGTGATCGTCAACGTTCCACTGGAGGGGCCGTTGGTTGCCGATCCCATGACACCGAGCTCGGTGGCGCCCGTTACCGGCGGCATGGTGATCACCTGACCGGCTGCGGTGAGGTTGTCCGGCTGGCCGGCGGCGGCACCGGGCCAGTTGTACTGGACCCCGCCGCTGGTGATGGAGGCGCCGGGGGCTAGCCCGGCAGCGGTCAGGGCCTGCTCGGAGTAGCTGAACCCGAGGCCGTCGAGGTTTCCTGCCGCCTGGTTGGTGTCGTCGGAGATACCGGTGTTGTTGAAGAACGGGCCCAGGTCGCCGGGTCGGGCCACGACCACTGAGGTCGAGATCGGCTGGATCGGCCCGGACGGGCTGGTGAAGTTGAACGTCACCTGGTAGTTACCGTCGGTTGTCGCCCCGGTGATCTCAACCGGGGTGTCGGCGGTCGCGCCGGCGGGTAGGTTGAGGGTCCCCGACGACGGGCTCACCTTGAATCCGGACGGCGCGCTTGCCGTCCAATGCACCGCCTGCCCGCTGCCCGTCACCGACTGCAGGGCCAGCGTGGCCGTACCCGACTGCCCCGGCTGGACAATCACCGACGAAGGGCTGGTCGAGCCGGTGGCGGCGAACACCGGCGGGCTCTGGGCGAGCAGCGCGTAGATCTCGGCCATCGGCGCGGTCTGGTTTTCGAGGGACTCCCCGCCGGTGGGATCCGGGTCGGTGAACAGGCCGTTCGATTGCCGATTCTCCAGCCAGGCAGTATCGGCGTAGGAGGCGGCCAGCCGTGCATAGCTCGGGTCGTGGTTGATCTTGGCCAGCGCGAGCAGGTTGCGGAAGAAGATCGAGTTGAACACGTCAGGCTGGTGGTAGAGGTTGTTGTCGGAGCTGTAGTAACCGACCGAAGCGGCGGCCGTCTGCTCAGCCTGCTGGAGATAGGTGCGGTTGTGGGTGATTTGGTAGAGCAGCGCCCCCGCGCCGATCATCGTCCCCTGGTTGTAGCTCCACAGGGCTGTGTTGACGCTCCCAGCGTCATCAAGGTGGTCGTAGTACATCCCGTCGGAGTTCATCAGGCAACCGCGAACCCAGCCATACATGCGCATCGCCCATGTCAGGTAGTAGCGGTCGTGGGTGCCCTGGTAAATCTCGAGCCCGACTTCCGCGTTCGGGGCGTTGGAGATAGTGTTGCGAGGAGAGTTGGCGACGTCCTCCCAGAACACGCCACCGGGGCAGGCGACGTTGGTCCTGGTGTCCCACCCGCTCACGACGAAGTGGAAGATTTGCTCGGCGCGCGCCAAGTCAGACCGCTGGTGAATGAGGGCGTACTCCTGGAGGAAGTCGAGGCCAACCCAGGCGTTGTCGTCATAGTAGGTGGGCTGGTCTGAGCCGAGCGGCGGGCGTACTCCGGACGCGAACGCCGGCGGCTGGGCTTGCCCGGTCGGGCTCGTCTCTTGGGTGTCGTAGTAGTTCAGGATCCCCTGATCCCGGGCCTCCATGTCTCTGTGGTAGCGAGCGCCGAGGCCGGGAATGGCGGCCATGTAGTCGGTGGCTGCGAACGGGTTCACGAAGTCCCAGAGGTAACCGAAGTTCTGCGTCGGGTCACTTTTTTGGTAGAGCCCGTACTGAGGGAGGTAGAGGTTGTCCTGCAGCGCCTGGTACGTGGCGACGGCCCTTTGGGCGTCCACCGGATTCACGGTGTCACGCGCGCCTGCCGAGCGTTGGCGCCGGGCGGAGGCGGCGGTCGCGGCCGACGCTGCGCCCAACGGCAGGAGCAGAGCGACGGCAACGGCCGCCGCGGCGAGTGACCATGACCGGGTAAGGAACCGCAGCCACAGGCGGGGCGGCGCTGCCGCTTCAGGCATGACGGTACTCCGGCTCACGTTTCGCTCCTCTCTCTCCTTGCTTCTACGACGGGTACATCTCCGCGGATTCTGACGGTGCCGGGACGCTCGCCAGCACCGGCCTCCTCGCCCGGTCCTCCAAGGTCATTCCCAGCTCGGTCCCGCGGCCGGCTCAACCCTGAGGCCGCGGTGACAACGTTGTCAAGGCAATCGTGTCGTAACGGTAACCGACCGGAAGGCAAGGGTCAAGGGGCGGGTCCCTGCAGTGCCGGTCCCAGAAGGTCGATCACCGCCTCGGTCCTGCCTATCGGCGTCACGTTTATTGCGCGATAACGAGATTTATCGCCGCGGCCAGGCGGTCAGAATGCCCTGGCGAGCGGATGTGATCGAGCTTTACCACGGCCTGACTGTCGCATGGCCGACCGAAGCGATGCGGAGCGACCGCCGGGATCAACCCGGGAACCATGGCTGCCTGCCTTATCGACGGAGACGACACTTCCCCATCCAATGAAGAAGGGGGCAGTGCTTGCTCGATTCGGAGCTAACCCTTCCGCCCCTTTGGACGAGAGCAAGAGCGTGGACCAGCGGTGGATGCCCAACGGGTGCCTATGCATCGGGCCGGCCCCGCTCGCATGCGGACTAGGCGAAACTAGCCGCGCGTCGGCGACCACGCCGGTTCCCCTTTCCATGCAAACCCGCACTGCGGACTTGTGCAGCCGCCGACGTTCTCGTCCAACCGGAGCGACCCGCCGCGTCAGCCGGGACGAGTGCTTTCACGCTTCGCTCGCCTCCCGTTGCGTCATCGCTTGGGCGACATATGAGCACTCCGCTGCCGCTGGAGCCAGCCAGCGCAATGCCACGGAGCCAATCGCCCGCCGCCCGGCCCGGAAGCGTCAAGTGGCAACGACCCAGTGTCAGGGCTGCTTGGCCGCGAGTGCACCGGCCATGGAGCAGCGTCACGCGCGGTCCACACCTGAGGGCGCCAGCTCGAGGTTAACCGACCGCACTCCGAGTCGGGCCCCGAGTCTCATATACAGCCGCCGGCGCAGGCCGCGGTGCCGATCGAGCGCAACTCGGCGCTCTACGCCTCGGCCGCTCCGAGGATCCGCCCCACACCATCGCCGAACGGCCGTCCCACGCGGACCGGCAACCGGCGCAATAAGGACAACATCTGCCTCCGGGTCATCGCGCCGGTGGTGTCTCAAGCGAACGAGATTCGTGCCGCGCAGGACCAGCCGCCAATTCGCGCCCGCGTTACGCCGCACACCTTCCGGCGCACCTACATCACATACATGATCGCCGCGGGCTACGACCTCCCCTGCGTCCAGGCACAGGTCGGCCACGCCAATCCCTCCGTCACGCTCGCGGTCTACGCACAAGTGATGCGCAGAGCCGACCGAGACGAGCTGAGGGCTGGATCCGCGGACTACTCGGCGTCGCGCCACACCGGGCTAACGGAGAGCTGCGCCCATCCGACCGCGCGCACGAAAAGGCCGGAAACGGCCGCGAACTCGGTGTGGAACGCTCATGACGGTCGCGGCGCGCGAGGCAAAGCGGCGAGTTTCCAGGGCGTTTGCGAGTACCCCCAGCCGGATTCGAACCGGCGATCTCCTGCGTGAAAGGCAGGGGCCGAGACTCTAAACCGCGTAGGTATCGGCAGTTTGAGGCGGCGAATAGCCCTTTCTGACGGCGTTTCTGGTGGAGAACGTTGCCCGACACCGTTGCCCGATTCGACCGTTGCCCGACCGTTGCCCGCTGGCCGGCCGAGACTGTACAGTGCCGTTCATGTCGGTTCCGCAGCCCACTTCTCGACCGTTCATCCGCCAGCGCGCGAGCGGGCCGTTCTGGTATGGCAAGTGGTCGCGCGACGGCAAGCCCGTTGTGCGAGCGCTTGGCCGCGCCTGGGCAGAGTCCGACGGCCACGGCAGCTGGAAACGTAAGCGAGGCAAGGCACCCGAGGGCGTGCTGACCGAGGCGCAGGCATCCGCGCGGATGCTCGACCTCGTCCACGAGCACCACGTCGAGCAGGAGCGCGCCGAGCAGGATGCCGAGGAGCGCCGGCGGCGCGGAGTCACGTTTCGCGAGCTCGTGCACGAATGGCTCGAGTACCTCGAGCGCGAGAAGGGCGCCAAGCCATCAACGATGATCGACTACGGCTGGATGGCCGCCGAGCCAGGACAACCACATCGCCGCGGCCAGGGCCGTTCGCCAGGCCTCCTAATGGTGGCGCTCGGAGACTGCCCGATCTCCGAGCTGACGACCCGCGAGATCGGCACGTTCCTACGCGCACTCGACGAACGCGGATGCAAGCCGCGCACGGTCAACCGGCACCGCCAGCTCATCTCCGCTGCGTTCAACTACGCGATGCGCGAAGACACCTATGCGATCCCGCGCAATCCCGCCGCGGCCACGACGAAACGCCGCGAACCGCCGCCAGCGGTACTCGACTTCTACGAGCCCGACGAAGTCGAGACGCTCGCGCGCGCCGCGGAACTCGGCGCCCACCGCGCCGCCCGCCCCGGCAGGATCGGCGAGCACGAAATCGCCGCGCGACGCCGCGAGGACAGCCAAGATGCCGACCTGTACCGGATCGCCGCCTACACCGGGCTGCGGCTCGGTGAGCTGCTCGCACTCCGCTGGGAGGACGCCAACCTCGACCTCAGACGACTCGTAGTGCACCGCGCGTTCAGCGCACGTATCGAGGGACCAACCAAGGGCTGGCAAGCCCGGTTCGTCCCGCTCTCAGACGGCGCCGCCGACGCCTTCACGCGACTTCACTCGCGAGGCGAGTTCACGAGTGGGACCGACTACGTGTTCTGCAACCGCTTCGGCCGCCCGCTCGATGGCGCGGTCCTCCGCCGGAGGTTTAAGCGAACTTCCGCTGCCGCTGGCCTCCGAGTCCTTCGCTTCCACGCCCTCCGCCACGGCGCCGGATCGCTCGTGGCACGCCAAGCGGACGCCCGCTGGGTCCAAGGATTCCTCGGCCACTCCAAGATCACCACCACCGAGCGCTACCTACATGCCAAGAGCCGACCCGAAGATATCGACCGGGTGAACCGCGCATTTGCCGTCCCACCCCCTCCGGCCCATGCCGCACAATCCGCTGCCGCCCCGGCTCGACAGCCTCAGGACTGAGTCTCGCCGCGATCGCACCCGGGGAGGTCGTCGGACTGATTGGCGCTGCTGACGGGTAAAGCCGTACGAACGATGCTGTCGCGCTGTCACGCCGGAGGTCGCGGGTTCGAGTCCCGTCGCTCCCGCTTTAGGAATGCCTCCGTTTGCAGGTGCCTCTACTCGGCTCAAGATGCGTCATTGCCACCGGGTGTGCGGAGTAGCAGCTGGGAGTAGCACTCGAAGGCTTGCAGGATGCTTCAGCACCCGCCCGCTGCGTGCTCGCTGTGATCCTCTTGGTTGAAGCTGGGCTGCTTGACGTTGAGGAGCCTGGCCGAGCAATCGAGCGCACCCTCGACCCGCCGTGCAACGACTCGCTGTTGACGACGGGCGCGGACGCCCGTCGTCAAGAGCAAGTACGCCAACTGATCAAGGTCGGGACTGCGCCAATTCGCCGGAACGACACCGGACGCCGAGCGGCGTACCCGCCGGACGAGCCCGCAGCTGCGCACCGAGACGACAAGGGCCACTTCCGGGGGCGGAGAGCATTCGTCAACGAGCGACGAGCGGGCACCACAGTCTTCTGCTTCGCGAGCAAGGACCAGTCTGGCCAAAGTGCTCTGTTCGTCCAGAGCGGTACTGGTAGGCCTGACGCCCGGTTCGCCATGAGGGAGCGGAAGGCCCCGGCGCATGCGCCGTACGGCCGCATCGTCAGTCATCGAGAGCATTCGCCCCGCACGCTTCGGATGACCTGTCGTCCTGTTCGAATCGCAGAGGCTCATCGCGAAACTCATCGAACACGTCGTCTGAGACGACACAATCCGTCCGGGCCAATCTCCGCGCTGTTTGCTAAGGCATGGCCGCGCGGACACGATCGCACCGGCCGCAGCAGCGCGGCCTCAGGACGCGCCGAACACACCCGGGTCGCGCTGCGCGAAGCTCGAGCAATGAGGAGCGAGGATCGACTTCGCCAAGATCGCAGCGATCGCCGACACTGCGTTCGCGTCTTTGCCGCCAGGATGTTCGACAGGGCTGCTACCCGCGACGGTCTCTCCCGGCTTCGGAAGCAAGGCGGCCGAGACAACGACGTCGACGTTGATCGCGCCGACTAGGACGCCAGGCGCTGCCACTCGATTAAGCAACGGGACAAGCTCGACGCCTCACCGCAGTTGGCTTGCGGGGGGCCGGACGGACTCCCGGACTTGGAGACTTACTGGAAAAACCTGAACCCGCTCGCCGTCACTAGTGCCCGAAAGGTGCCGGAAGAGTAGAGTGCCCGCGGCGTAGCCCATCTCTCCAGCCGGCTGGCGCACGGTTGTCAGCGCAGGGCTGATCATTGCCGCCACGGGCACGTCATCAAAACCCGTGACGCTCACATCTTCCGGCACCCGAATTCCCGCCCACCGGCAGTACTGAATGGCGCCAATTGCCATCAAGTCGTTGGCGCAAAGGATGGCCGTAAGGCGCGCTCCACTCATCCCGCTGAGAGCTTCTTGAGCCAATCTCCGCCCGGAATCCTCTCGATAGTCACCGACGTACACCGGCACCGTATCCGAATTGATTCCTGCCCCTGCTAGCGCCTCCGCATCCCCGCAAGCCTCTGCTCTGCGGTCCAGAGGACCTCTGGCCCGCTGATGATCGCAAGCTTAGTGTGACCCTGCTCGAGCACGTGACGCGCGACCTCGCGTGCTCCCCGGTGGGAGTCCGAGACGACGGTAGGGAGGTCAAACCCAGGCAGTTGCTCATCGACCAGCACGACCGCGCCTGACTTCGAAAGCTCTAAGATCACTTCCGGTGAGGTTCCGGTGCCTGCGAGATAGATGACTCCGTCGAGACGTTGGCTCTGAAGCAGTCTTGCGTGGTCCGGGTCGGCTCGGCCGGTTACATCTGGCGCGCACAGGACGATTAGAACGTCCCGCTCGGTTGCTGCGCGCTCAACCCCCTCTGTAATAGCCCCGAAGAACTGATTGGTGAGATCGGGAACGATAAGGCCGATCGCGGATGTCGAGCGCCGCTTCAGACTCCGCGCAGATTCGTTCGGGGTGTAGTTGAGCACCCGCACCGCGTCGAGCACCCGAGCGCGACGTGATGTCGCCACTGGTCCGCTGTCGTTCACCACATAGCTGACGGTGCTTACCGAGACGCCCGCGTGCCTGGCAACGTCCTTCATGGTTGGCCGCCTGGGAGCGTTCCGTGACTCCTCACTTCGGCTTTGAGCAGCGCGCTTCAAGATCCACCCCCTGGCTGTGTTTAGCGCCGGCCAGCGCCTGCCCGCGCGCGTACCCCGCTAGACGCCCAGCCAACGATTGCGCCCCAAAGTCGAGAGTAATGCTCCCAGGAGACGAACTCCGGGGGTGCCCAGTGCGGTGCGCAATCTGATGCGAACGCGACGGCCAGGCCGTCACCCGATTGTCCGACCACCAAAAGTGGATCGGAGCCCACGCGTACGACAACGGTGCCGTCGGGCTTCGGGATCAGTCGGTTGTAGCCGAGCAAGCGCGGCCACGTGCTCGGTGTATCACCAAGCACTGGGTGGTCCGGAATATCGACCTGCGGGGTGAGCCCGTCGGGTGCCTCGATGCGGTCGTCGTAAGTCAGCATATTCACTGGGAGGACGTCGGCCAAGGGGCTCATCCCGAATCGCGCCCGTCCGTCGATCCCAGAAAATGACATATACCCGCCAACCATGACGAGGCCGCCGCCTTGGCGGACGTAATCAGCGATCAAGGCGAGTCGATTCACGGTGACCTCGGAATGCAGGAATACCTCGTCGGTCAGGAGAAACGAGTTCGCGCCGATGTCACTGAGGACGACCACGCCGTACTGCTGGAGTTGCTCGATATCCGTCGGAAACCGACTCGACACCTCGTGCGAACGAATGTATTCGTAAGTGCAGCCGGAAGCTGTCAGCGCTTTTAGGAACTCGCCGCCCCCTTCAGCGTACTCAGCTGAATGGAAATGATCGAATCCCTTTATGTGAACGGTGTGCTTGATCGACGACTCACCGACGACGAGTACGTGCGGCATGACTTGATGGATTCTCGAACATCCCTTTCACCTTGCTCGTTCAGTAGCCGACTCTAGACATGGCCTTGATAGGGGTGCGCATTTCGAGGGCCCTCTGAGGGTCTTGTTCTCACGTAGATCCCACCGATGAGGCTATCCGGCGTAGAAACGTATCAAATCGTAGCACGGCCGGCGAC
>CAVVTO010000005.1:0-125410 GCA_963751185.1 uncultured Solirubrobacterales bacterium | reverse complement strand
CGGCGCCGCCGCCTTGGCCGCGTGGTCTCACGTTGCGCCGCAATCGCTCGCGGGTGGCGAGGTACTCGTCCCAGGTGACATAGCCAAGATGGTGCTCTGGCAGGCAGACGGACCATTCCTCGAGCGCCAGCGACACGGTCCGGCGGCGCACCCGGCCGTGCTCGTCGAGGTGCTTGCGCTGGGTGGTGCGGCCGAACACGAACGCGCCGGCATACGCCGGATTGGTCAGAAACCCGTGCACCGCGCGATACGTCGCGGGCGCCCAGCTGACGCGCCGCTGGCCGGTTGGGCGGCGCGGCAGCCGCTCGTCGGCGTCGCGAAGGGTCGCGACGACCTGTCGGGCTGAGCCCAATCGGCGCCACAGCTCGAACACCCGGTCGATCGCGTGGCGGACCTGCTCATCGGCGCACAGCACGATCCGGCCGTCCTCGTCGCGATCCAGGCCGACCGGCAGGTTCTGCTCCAGCTCGCCGCGCGCCGCCTTGTTGCGCAGCCCGCCGTCCAGCCGGGCGCGAATCAGGTGCAGCTCGGCCTCACTCATCGTGCCCTTCAGGCCAAGCAGCATCCGATCGTTGAAGTCCGCCGGCGAATAGATCCCGTCCTGGTCGGCGATCAGCGTGCCGGTCAGCGCGCACAGATCCAGCAGCTGATGCCAGTCGGCCGAGGAGCGCGCCAACCTGGAGGTCTCAAGCGCGAGAATCAGCCCGACCCCCCCGAGTCCAACCTCGGCGACGAGGTCCTTGAACCCCAGCCGACCGTCGGTCGAGGCGCCCGAGCGGCCGAGATCCTCGTCGACCACGCCTACCGACCCGGCAGCCCACCCGAGCTCGACAGCCCGCTCCTTGAGCGCGTACTGCCGCGCGCGGGACTCGTGGTTGCGCTCCACTTGCGCCATCGTGGACTGGCGGACATACACCACCGCGCGACGGCGACGATGCTGTTCGGTGATCTTCTGGTGGTCACTCATCGCGCGCGGCCTCCATCAACCTCGCCAGCAACCTGGCGAGCCGGAGCGCGACCTGCAACTGACGCTCCGGCGGCAGGCTCTCCCACACCGCTGCCGGCGCGACCGCCTCGGTCTCGATCACCAGCGCCAACTGTCCTGGCATGCGCACCTCCGTTTTCGAGGCACGCTGCACCGCACGTCGGACGCCAGCTGGTCACGGCGCGTGCTCCAGCGCGACATCGCCGCGATGGGTGCGGAGCCACCGCTGCGGCCGCTCGCCGTCATCCTCGACCAACGACCTGACGCGCAACCGCCGCAGCGTCGAGAGCGCCACGTCCGCCGCGCAGCCCGCCAGCTCGCCGATCCGCTCAGGCGAGCGCTCATACCGCGGATTACTCGCCCGCAGCACTCGCGCGTCCAACCCGCTCAACGCCAGCCCTCGCCCGCTCATCGTGCCGCCCTTTGCCGGCTGCGACGCTTCCGCAGGCCCTCGGCCCGATCCAGCAACAGCCGCCACCCCGCCGGCGAACCGATGCCGCCAGCGGCAGGCTCCGGCGGCGTGCGCCACGGCAGATCCGTCCACCTCGCTGGGATCTCCCCGACCGTTCCGTCCACCAGCCGGCACAACAGCGCCGTCTCGCCCGAGCGGTCATCCGTCGTCCAGCCCAGCACGTCGAGCACCGCGTCGCGCACCTCACCTGGAGCGGCCACCAGCCGCACCCGCTCCGGCAAGACCTCCACAACATGAGTAGTTCGACCCCTACTCGAGCGGGACCGGCAAGAGCCATCTGGTCGAAGCGCTCGGCCACCTGGCGATCGACAACGGGAAGACCGTCGCCTGGCACACGCTCGAGACGCTCGCGCAACTCCTGCGACGCCACCGCGCCGACGACAGCATCAACAAAGCGATCGGAAAGCTAATCCGAGCCGATCTCGTGATCGTCGATGACGTCGGCCTGCTGCCCGTGTCCGCCGACGCCGCCGAGGCGCTGTTCCGCGTGATCGACGCCGCCTACGAGAAACGATCGATCGCGATCTCGTCCAACGTTCACCCGTCCGGTTTCGACGAACTGATGCCCAAGAGCATCGCGACCGCGACCGTCGACCGGCTACTCCACCACGCCCACGTGATCATCACCGAAGGCCAAGACAGCTACCGGCTCGCCCAAGCAACCGCCGGCAAGGGGGTCAAGCCCCTGACCTGATCAGACCCCACAGCCCTGATGGTGGGGAGATTCGATGGGAGGTTGCCCGGATCGTCGTGGAACTTCGGTGGCGATCCTCGCGGGTTGACAGTTACACGGTAACGGGCTGGCGGGTCTCCTGACGGTCGCGGTGCTTCTCGGCAACGAGGAGCGCGTGACGCTCGATCGCGATCACGAGTTTGGCGAGGTCGCGGTAGCCGATGATCCGTCGGAACTGCTGCTCTGCGACGAGCATCCCGGCGGCGGTCCAGCGCTTGCGCATGTCGCCGTTCTGCCAGCGTTTCACGTTGCGCTGCGTGTAGCGGACGATCTCGATCATCGACTCGCACGGGTTCGTCGAGCACAGCGTCTTGGCGAGCTGCCCGGTGATCCCGAGCCGCATCAGTGTCAACGTGTCATCGAGTCCCTTCGCGCAATGAGGCGGCGGCGTCGGGCCAGGTGCGCTCCAGCTCGGAGGCGAGCTGCTCGAGCCGCTGCTCGGCGAGGTCCGCGTTCTCCAACGCCCAGGCGCCGCGAATGCGGACGAGGATCTGCGGCCGGTCGCGCTCGGGCAGCAGATCGGTGACATTCCGCTCCTTGTGGCGGTGACACCGGTGCACGAGCGCGTGCTCGCCGAACACGTCCTTGATCCCGCGCCTGAGGGCCTTCCCACCATCTATGACGAAGAGGATCGCCTGCTCGGGATCCAGGCCGCGGTCGACGAGGTCGGCCAGCAGCGTGCGGGCGAGAGTCGCGTTCTCGGTACTTCCTTCCCACAGTCCGAGCGGGATCTTCACACCCTCGGTCGAGATCCCGAGCGCGACGACGTGCGTGCGGTCAGCGATGTCCATCCCGTCGAGCATCATCACCGCCAGGCGGACGTCGTCCAGCCGGCGGCTCATCAGCTCACCCAGCGCAGTGCCGGTCCGCTCGATGAACAGCTCCGACACCGTGCTCTTCGACGTCGACGTACTCGACGCCTCGACGTCCTCGCCGACCGGCTCGCCCACCTGGGCGTACTTGCGGGTCGAGACGCCGGCGAGCATCCGGTCCATCACCGCCCGCGTGAGCGGGTCGCGGTCGGCGAAGTACTCGTAGCTCTGTACCGGCAGCTCGTGCTCATCGTCGGCCGTGCGCATCCGCGGCCGGCTGACCTCGACACGCCGGCCGCCGAGCGTCATCGATCCGCGCTCATGCCCGTGACGCTTCGCGGTCCGGTCCGGGTTGTGCTTGTGCTTCGGGCCGACGACCTCGTCGACCTCGGCCTCCATCAGCTCGATGAACGACGGTCAGGCCGAGACCGACCGACAACGCAAGCAGTCCCTCCCTCGCTGCCCCGACGAGCTCGCCGAGCGCCTCCTGAATCTCCGCAGGCAGCGGCAACTCCGACGCCTCCGCGGTCGTGACGACCTCCGGGCCGGATACCTTCTTCATGGCGGTTCCTCCTGTCCTCTCGGACTTCTTTGGCACCCCGAACGCTCCCAACCGGAGCGGACGAGGCGGGAGGACCGCCACTCAAAGTTCTACGAGATCTCGGACAACCTCTTCGATGGCCACCAGTGGGGAGAAATCATGGCCACCAGTGGGGAGAAATGATGGCCGCGGTTGGGGAGAAACAGATGGCCGTTGACAGCCTGTCAAGACGGGCATCTCGACGGGGACGGTGGCGCACCCCGTCTGCGCGGGCAGCAGGGCGCTGCGGATCGCTAGCTCGGATCCGCTTCCCTGCAAGTGCGAGTGGTGAAAGCAGCCGTGCGCTGAAGCTCCCCGGCGTCAGTGCGCCGACTTGCGCAACCTACGCCGCACCGATCCTGGCTCCTTTCCCCTCGACAGCAGGAGCCCCCCGTAGCACGCGCAGCTAATCACGCCGGCGAGCCCAGGGCAACCCGACAGAGCAAACTCGCGCATCGGGGCGATCCCACCCAGGCTGGTTCACACCGCGCCCACCGGATGCCGGCGCCATCTGCGCGAAGTGACGCCCGGCTCGCAAGCCACCCGTTCCCAAGCCGAGCAGAAGCGCCGATCACGTGCAATCGAGCTGCCGGAGAGAGGAACCGGAACTGAACAAAGAACACAACCGCTTCACGATGGGCGAGTCGCAAGGCGTGGCTGCGCGCGCGTCGCGATCAGTGACGACCATGTCGGCGAACGCGGCTGCGGAATTCCTGCCGGCCACCGCCGACGCAACTCCCAGCCGGAGCCGCGCAAGGTCTGCAGCATTCGTCGAAAACGGGGCAACTCCACACCAACCTCCGGTCGAGCCCGGCTCTTGGATCGGACAACCAGCGAGAGCTTGGCCTACCGGCGGTCTCCCTCTGGAGCCGGCTACCCAAGCGGAAGTCACGCCCGCCTGTGCGCTCCTCACATGTCCCCAGATATGTCCCGAACCCGTCAATTCTGACCCGCTCCAACCTGCCCTAACTGCTCTAGGATGCCCGTATCTACGCTAATTGCCCTGCATACGGACAACTTTTAATCCGAGGGTCGCACGTTCGAATCCTGCCGGCGGCATGCCTCTCGCGCTCGCGGGCCGGGTGTCGAGTATGCGGACGCTAGGGTGGGAGGCCATGCCCGTGCGTCTGTCAATCCTTGACCTGGCGCCGATCGGCCCTGGCGAGACCGCAAGCGAAAGCTTCGCCGCGAGCGTGGCGATAGCCCAGCAGGCGGAGGAGCTCGGATACGAGCGGGTGTGGTACGCCGAGCATCACAACATGCCCGGCATCGCGTCTTCGGCCACCAGCGTGTTGATCGCGCACATCGGTGCTCTGACGCGGACAATCAGGCTTGGCGCCGGGGGCGTGATGCTGCCAAACCATGCGCCCCTCACGATCGCCGAGCAGTTTGGCACGCTCGCGGCGATGTACCCGGGCCGGATCGATCTGGGACTCGGTCGAGCGCCAGGTTCGGATCAGAACACCATGTATGCGCTGCGCCGCGATCCCGGGTCGGCGGAGACATTTCCTCAGGATGTCGTCGAGCTGCGCGGGTATCTCATGGGTCGAAGCGTCGTGCCGGGAGTCACCGCCGTCCCTGGCGACGGCTCACACGTTCCGCTCTACATCCTGGGATCGTCGCTGTTCGGAGCCAAGCTGGCTGCCGCACTTGGGCTGCCCTACGCGTTCGCATCGCACTTCGCACCAGCCGCGTTGGATGTGGCGGTCGCCGCATATCGCCGCGAGTTCCGGCCGTCTGAACAGCTGGAGAGGCCCTACGTGATCGTGGGGGTCAACGTGATTGCCGCCGACACGGCGAGCGCTGCGCAGGAGCAGCTGCTGAGCGTAAGGCGCCGACGGGCCGTCAGTCTGTATGCACGGCAGGCGGGGGTGAGGGACCCCGAGCTGACTGACGAGCAGGCTGACCGGCTCCTCGGCGCCGGGCTCGACGCGCACGTGGACGAGATGCTCACCTACACGGCGTTCGGGACGCCGGATGAAGTACAGACCTACCTTGACGACTTCCGAGAACACACGCATGCCGACGAGCTGATGGTCGCCCACCAAGCTCCGGCGATCGAGGCTCGGCTGCGATCGGTCGCGTTGCTCGGGGAGGCGATGCTGCATGTCCCTGCCACCTGAGCCCCTGGATCAGTGGTCAGGTGGACTGGACTGATATGATTGAGCGATCAACGACGTGATCTCAGTCACTTTGTTCAGCGACCCCGCCTGTCCATGGGGTTATTCGGCGAACCCGGCCCTGCGCGCGATCGAATGGCGCTACGGCGATCAGCTGGACTGGCGGATCGTGCTCGTCGGATTGAGCGAGGACGTGTCCCGATACGCCGAGTTCGGGTTCACGCCGCAGCGGATGGCGAGCAGTGGGTTGATGTTCCGGGAGCGGTATGGGATGCCGTTCGCTGTGAGTCCCAAGCACCGGTTGAGCGCGTCATCGCGCGCCTGCCGGGCGGTGATCGCCGCTCGCCGGGAGTGGCCTGGCAGCGAGTGGCGCGTCTTTCGCACCTTGCAGCTGGCCAACTTCAACTCGGCGTTGCTGTTCGACGACGACCAGCAGATGCGCGCGGTCCTCGCCAGCGTGCCGGGCGTCGACGCCGACCGCATCGTCGACCTGATTGACGATGCCGAGGTGCTGAGCGAGTACGAACAGGACAAGGCACAGACTCGTACCGCCGCGGGCTCGGCGACCGAGCTGCAGGGTAAGGCCGGAAACAGCGATGGGGCGGTCCGCTACACCGCACCGTCCTTGCTGTTCGAAACCAGTGACGGCCGGCGTCTGGAGGCGGGAGGGTTCCAGCCGGTCGAAGCCTACGACGTGGTGATCGCAAACCTCGAGCCGACCCTGGAGCGCCAGGCGCCTCCCGAGGATCCAGGTCCGCTGCTGGACTACTTCGACTTCGGCCTCACCACCCAGGAAGTCGCTTCTGTTATAGCCCGCGGAAACGACCGGCCCGATCGGCTCGCGGCCGAGAAGGCTCTCATCGAGCTCGTCGCGGACGGCCGTGCCGAGCGTCACGCCCTCGGCGACGACGCGCTGTGGTCGGCGCCCGGTCACGGCGACAGCCGCGGCCTCGCCGCGGTCGGTTCCGCACTGGCCGCCTGAGCGGTAGCAGAACACGACTCGGGTGTGGAACGGGTCTCCAGCCCGTGATCTTGAGATCAGTCAACTTTTATTGCTCACGAAGCGAAAGGCATCATGGACATCGGAATCATCGGGGCGGGACACATCGGCGGGTCGCTAACGCGTCGGCTCGCGGGGTTCGGTCACGTCGTACGAGTGTCGAACTCTCGCGCTCCGGAGACTCTGGCCGATCTCGCCGCTGAGACCGGCGCGACCGCGGTCTGGGCAGGCGAGGCCGCGACGGACGCCGACCTTGTCATCGTCAGCATCCCAGAGAAGAACGTCGTCGATCTCGCGCCCGAGATCGTCGCTGGCGCGAAGTCGGGCGCGCCGGTCGTCGAGACCAACAACTACTACCCGCGTGAGCGCGACGGGTTTATCGCGGAGATCGAGTCGGGCACGCCCGAGAGCGTTTGGGTCTCCGAGCAGCTCGGGGTCCCTGTCTTCAAGGTGTTCAACGGGATCTTCTGGAAGCACCTACTCGAGGGTGGACTGCCGCCCGGCAGTGCCGGGCGCATCGCGCTGCCAGTCGCCGGTGACGACGCCGCTGGCAAGGAGATCGTCTTCGAGCTCGTCAACGAGCTCGGCTTCGATCCAGTCGACGGGGGGATGTTGGCCGAATCGTGGCGCCAGCAGCCGGGAACACCGGTCTACGGCGCCGACCTGGACGCCGAAGGAGCGATCCGAGCGCTCGCCGCCGCCTCGCCCGAACGGCCAGACGCGTTCCGCGCCGAAAGCTAGCGACCGCTACCGCGCGATACGAACTCAGGTGAGCTGGATTGGCGAGCGCGCAGTGACCCATCGGTCTCCCCGTCGCCGGCGTAGCGTCAGCGTGTAGCGCCCCGGCTTCAGGGGCCTCTCGGCCGAGACCAGCAGCGCTATCCCATGCCCGCCCGCGACAACACTCACCCCGGTCGCGAACTGACGGGCGCCACGCGAGATCGTTGCCTGGCGAACGGACGTCTGAAACTTGACCGGCGCCGAGACGAGCTTCCCGGTGCATTCCTGGACCTTCTTCTTGACCGTGCGACGCTTGCCGCCGACCTTCTTGACCACCGTCTCTGTGACGGTCTTGCACCTGATCAACTCGACCTGCCCCGCGACGCCTTGCGGGCCGGCGGGACCCTGGGGACCTGTGGCGCCGGTCAGACCCGCGGGGCCGGGTGGCCCGGTCGGACCCGCGGGTGGTACGACGGGCGCCTGCGGCGCGATAGCCACGCTTGGCGTAGTCGTGGTCGCGAGCGCATACGTGACCGAGGTTCCGTTCGGCGTCACGTAGCTCGCGCCACCGCCGCCACCTCCAGCTTCGGCACAGCCGACGTTGACCTGGTTGCCGCCTTGACCGCCGCCGCCGCCGTAGTAGCCTCCGCCGCCCCCACCCCCACCGCCGGTTCCGCCGGTGCCGCCGCTGCCGCCAGTGCCTCCCTGCCCGAAGGTTCCCGGCAAGCCGATGCTTGCCGCCGTCGGGGTACACGTCGGGCTGTCCCCGCCGGCACCGCCGCCGCCGACCCCGCCCGCGTTGCCGCCAATGCCGGAGAAGGCCCCGCTCCCAGGACCGTCGGCATTGCCGCCGTTGCCATTATCCGTCGCGCCTCCGCCGCCGCCCGCGACCAGCATCCTCGAGCCCAACGACAACTGACCGCCGATCGAGTTCGGTAGGGAGCGGACATCGCTCGCCCCACCGCCACTCGGGCCGCCAGCGAACCCGCTCGTGCCATTGCCACCCGCTCCGCCGCCGTTGAACCCGCCCGGCGCACCAGTAGAAACCACGCCGTTGGTTGCCGAGCCGGCGCCGCCGACCTCCACGTACAGGGTCTGACCCGAGGCGACCGGCACAAGCGCCTGCACGACCGCACCAAATCCGCCGCCAAAGCCGGGATTGTCACCCGGGGCCCCGGTCGCGTTGATCTGCACGCTCGTAACCCCCGAGGGCACCACATAACACTGTTCAGCGCCTGTGAAGGCGAACGTCGCCGTCCCGGTCTGGCACGCCGCGAAAGCCGGCTGGGTAGCCACCGTCAGCAACACGAACCCGGCCGCCACGAGACCCATACACCTGCACGCCACCCACGCACCATCGCACCCACCTCCTCGTTCACTGCGATCGGCCCGGCCGGAAAAACACTACGCCCCCGCGCGGTCGCATCGATCAAGCGTCGACGATCAGCGGGTCGCCGTCGTGAGAACATGAGCAGCGTGGAGCGTGTGGTGGGAATCGGTGGATGTTTCCTCAGGGCGGCCGACCCGGCGGCCCTGAACGCGTGGTATCGCGATTGCCTCGGACTGGATGCCGACGAGAACGGCCTGTGGCGTCAGGGACCCGGGCTGACGGTGTTCGCGACGTTTGAGTCCGACACCGACTACTTCGGCTCCCCCGCCCAGCAGACGATGCTCAACTTCCGCGTCCGCGACCTGGATGCGATGCTCGCGCAATTGCGCGCCGAGGGAGCGAACGTGGCGGATGAGACGCAGGAGATGGAGGGTGTCGGTCGGTTCGGGTGGGTGACCGATCCTGAGGGCAACCGAGTCGAGCTCTGGCAGCCCGCCTGAACTGCGGTGATGGCCCTCGCAAACTGACAGACGGACGGCGCGTGCGCAGAGCCGATGATGATCAGCGCCGCGGTGGCCGGAGCCGCGGAGGCAGCTAGACCCCGTTCTGAATCTCGCTGCGCGACTCGACGCCGCACGCCCCGTCCGGCATGATTCACACCCATCCATGGACCGGACGAGCGCATTCCAGATCTTCGCCGGGGCGCTCCTCTGATGGGCAGCGGCCGCGCCGCTGCGATGACCGAGGCGGAGATCACGGCCGCCGTGGCGGCTCAGACGGAGTGGATGGCCGATGTGCTCGAGCGGCTGGTCGCGGCGCCGACGGTGCTCGGCGCCGAGGAGGCCGGACAGGTGGTGATGGAGCAGGCGTTGCGCGACGTCGGCCTGGCGCCGCGGGACGTGTGGCTGGACGCCGACGTGCTGCGTGCCGATCCGGGGTCCTCGCCGTTCTCGTGGGATGTCTCGGCCAAGCGCAACGTGGTGGCGACGTGGGAGGCGGCCGCTGAGGGCGGTCGGTCGCTGATCCTCAACGGGCATGTCGACGTGGTGCCGCCGGCAGCGCCGGCGCTGTGGTCCTCGCCGCCGTTTGTCCCGCGCCGCGACGGCGATTGGCTGTACGGGCGGGGGGCGGGTGACATGAAGGCGGGGCTGGTGGCGATCGCGGGCGCGCTCCGCGGGCTGCGCAGCCTCGGGGTGGCGCCGTGCGCGGACGTGCACGTGCAGTCGGTGGTGGAGGAGGAGTGCACGGGCAACGGGGCGTTGCAGTGCCTGTTGTCGGGTCCGGTGGCCGACGGGTGCGTGATCGCCGAGCCCCATCCCGATTACATCACGACCTCGCAGGTCGGGGTTCTGTGGGCGCACGTCGACATCGTCGGTCGACCCGCCCACGCGGCGGTGGCGAGCGCCGCCGGATTCAACGCCATCGACGCCGCGTCGACCGTGTCGCTGGCGCTGCGGGAGCTCGAAGCCGAGATGAACGCCGTCAAGCCGCCGCCCTTCGATGGGTTCGCGCATCCGATCAATCTCAATCCCGGGGTCATCCATGGTGGGGATTGGACGTCGACGGTGGCGGCGCAGTGCACGGTGTCCTACCGGTTGGCGTTGTATCCGGGGCAGTCGCCGTTGGAAGTTGCGGCCCGCGTCGAGGCCGTGGTCGCGGCGGCCGCGGCCGCGAACCCGTTTTTGGCCGAGAACCCGCCGCGCGTGCGCTATGACGGATTTCGTTGCGAGGGGTTCACGCTGCCGCCAGACGAGCCGGTTGCAGTGACCCTGGCCGATGCGTATCGCCGCGTCGTGGGCACCGAGGCGCCGCTCGTGCCGACGACGGCGACGACGGATGCGCGGCATTTCGTGCGGCGGGGGATTCCGGCCGTTTGCTTCGGGCCGCTTGCCGAGGAGATTCACGGAATCGACGAGCGGGTGTCGATCGCATCGATGGAGCGCGCCGCTCAGGTTCTGGCAGTGTTCGTCGGGGACTGGTGCGGACTCGTGAGCGAGGGACACAAAGGAGACGCTGACTAATGACAACCACTAGTGAGCAAGCGGGAGAGTTACGTGGCATCTCGCAGATCCGGGGGTTTCTGCGTACCAACCCGCACCCCGTGTATTTCGTGTCACCGACCGCGTTCAACCTGCTTGGCATCGATCGGTGGGTGCGATCGTTCTTTTACGTCAACTGGATGGACTCCTTCGACGGCAACCACCCCCGGGTGTTTGTCCCCAATGACCGCGCCGGCTACGAGTTCACCTCGATGGAAGACGTGTGCAACGCACTTGTGGCTCACCCCGAGGTCAGGACTTGGTCCGAGCGCCACGGCTCTCGGCCCAAGGTGTGCTTTGTCATGTTCGACGAGGCCACGGAGCGGCTGGTCGCCGACGCCGGCATGGAGCTCATCCTCCCCTCGGCTGACCTGCGCCGCCACATCGACTCAAAGATCGTCACCACCCGTCTGGCGAACGAAGCCGGCGTAGCCAGCGTGCCCAACGTCCTCGGCCGCGCCGCCACCTACCCGGAACTGGTTACCCTGGCCGAAAGCCAGGCCCTCGGCCACGACCTCGTCGTCCAAACCCCGTATGGGGATTCGGGCAAGACGACGTTCTTCATCGCCGGCCCCGAGGACTGGGAGCGCGACCAGGAAGCGCTGATCGGCGAGGACTTGAAGGTCATGCGGCGCATCAACTGCGCCGCCGCGGCCATGGAGGCCGTCATCACCCGTCACGGCACCGTCGTCGGACCGGTCATGCACGACCTCACCGGCCACCCCGAGCTCACTCCGTATCGCGGCGGATGGTGCGGCAACGACATGTTCCCCACCGCGCTGTCGTCCGAACACCGCAATGCCGCCCGCCAGGCCACCGCCAAGCTCGGCGACCGTCTGGCGAAGGAGGGCTACCGCGGCTTCTTTGAAGTCGACTACCTCATCGACCGCGAAACCGGCGACCTCTACCTCGGAGAGCTCAACCCCCGCATCAGCGGCGTAACTTCGATTACCAACGTCACGGCCGCCGCCTACGCCGACATGCCCCTATTCGCTTTTCATCTCATCGAATACCTCGACGTCGACTACGAGATCGACGTCGCTGAGATCAACGACCGGTGGGCCCGCGTCGAACTCCTCGACGTCTGGACCCAGATGGTCATCAAAGACGTCGACGACCAGATCGAGCTCATCGACGACGCCCCCCGCACCGGCATCTACCGCCTTGACGACGACGGCATCATCCGCTGGAGCCGCTGGGGCAACGACTGGCACTCCATCCAGGACGAAGCCGAAGCCTTCTACCTACGCGTCGCCGGTCCCGGCGAATACCGCTACAAAGGCGGCGACCTCGGAATCCTCGTCTCCCGCGGGCGCTTCCAAACCGACGACGGGGCCCTCACCGAACGCGCCCGTCACTGGATCACCCAGATGAAGGCCAAATACACCGGCACCCCTATCGAGCCAGGACCCCAAACGCCGATCGCCTTCCCGGCCGCCGTCAAAGGCGTCTGACGCGGGCCGCCCGGTACTCTGCCGGAGCGTCGTCGGTCGGTGGATCGTAGATCTCTGTGTGCTCGAGGGCGACGAACGCGTCGAAGCTCTCGGTCCAATGCTCGCCGCTCGGCCAGCGCATTTCGACGCGCCCTTCCCCGGGGTAGTAAGACGCGGTGTAGAGCGTGCCGGTGCCCGAGCGGTAGCCGCTTGAGTGGATCGGCGGCTCCAGAAAAGCGGCCTGCAGCCGCTCGGCGGTCATCGTCGGGTCGGCGATCAGCTTCAGCAGGCAGCTCTCGCGATTGACGCTCTGGACGACCTGCTCGTATTCGGGCCACTCGACGATGCCCTGGTGGTTGGTCGTCACCGCCGTTTTGACGAGGCGCAGGGGCCGATCGGGCGCGACGTAGGCCGTCATGTAGTCACCGGTCCGGTCGACGAGCGTGACGTTCTGGCTGGCATGGACCGGCACGCGAGCGAGGACGGCGCACGCCTCCCTGACCGACGTACAGGTCTCGAGTACATAGCGGACGACGAGCGGGATCGCGAACCCCTCGCCGCTCGCGGCGCGGCCTCCGAAAGTGAGCGACACGGCGAGCCCGTCGTCGTTGACACCATCGAGCAGCCCCCACAGGCAGTCGCTCATGCCGATCACCCGCCGGCCCGACCACGCGGTCTGCACGAGGATGCCCTCCAGGCGCGAGATCGGATAGTCGTAGTTGCGGATCAGCACCGGCGTGCCACGCACCCACGCCGCCTGTGAGCAGCCGGTGATGAACGGCGGCGGGTCATAGAGCGACAGCATTCTGGCGTCGACCTCGTCGCCGCCGGCGAGCTCGACGAGCTCGCGGTGGATCGGCACGAGCTCGGGCATGTACTGCGCGAGCTTGGCCTCGCACACTTCCAGCGGCGGCCGCGCTGCGTCGCCGACCCCGAGATACCACGTCCGGTAAGCCTCGCGCAGGGCGAGGAAGCGCTCGCGCCAGTCATCGCCCGGCCGGGACTCGCTGCGCGCGGAAAACGCCAGCATCGTCGGGGCCACAAGCTGTCTGAGGGGCCCGCCCGGGACCCCCACCGTGGAGCCACGTACGGTCATGAGCAGACGAGCGTGCCGACGCGTCCGTCGCCGGCGGGCGAGACATTGAGGTCGTCTGCCATGAAGGGCATGTCGATTCAGTCTATTTCGGCGGCGGGCGGTGACTCGTCTATGGGCCGCTCTGGAGCGCTCCAAGCGCCCAAGTTTGGCCGCTCGCAGCACTTGATCTGATCAGGACGCTCGGCAAGACTGCCGCGGATGCCGCCTTGGAGCGGGATGGAGCGTGGTGATCTGCTCGGCCGCCTCGCCGGCGACGAACAGCCGACGGCGCCGTACCTCGACGCGGTCGTCGCCTATGCCTTCCGCGGCACCGCCCGCTACCACGTCCCCGGGCACAAGGGCGGGCCCGGCGCGGACCCCGGCGTGCGCAAGGCGATCGGCTCCGACGCGCTCGCGGCCGACGTCCCGCTCCTCGTCCACGGCATCGACATCGGCCCCGAGCCCCGGCCATATGACCGGGCCGAGCGGCTCGCGGCGGAGGCCTACGGAGCTCGACGGACATTCTTTCTGACCAACGGTGCGACCCAGGGCAACCACGCGCTGTGCCTCGCCTTGGCCCCGCTCGGCGCACGGATCGTCGTGCAGCGCAACGCCCATGCCTCGGTTGTCGACGGCCTCGTGCTCAGCGGCGGGATCCCGACGTTCGTCGCCCCCGAGTACGACGCCGAGCTCGGGATCACCCACTGCGTGACCCCCGACGCGCTGCGCGAGGCGCTGCGAGACGCTCCCGGCTGCCGCGCCGCGCTCGTCACCTCGCCGACGTACTACGGGATGGCGGCCGACATCGCCGCGCTCGCGCAGGTCGCCCACAGCGAGGGCGTGCCGCTCGTCGTCGACCAGTCGTGGGGGCCGCACTTCGGCTTCCACGCCGCGGTGCCGCCGACCGCGCTGTCCCAGGGCGCCGACGCCATGCTGACGAGCATCCACAAGACGGCGGGCTCGCTGACCCAGAGCGCGATGCTCCACATCGGTTACGACGACCGCCTCGACCTGGGCGCGATCGCCCGGGCGCTGCGGCTGCTGCGCTCGACGAGCCCCTCGTCGCTGCTGTTGCTCTCGCTCGACGGCGCCCGCCGCCAGCTTGCGCTCCACGGCGAGCAGCTGCTGCACGAAACGCTCGAGGCGCTCGATGCCGCGCGCACCAAACTCGCGTCGATTCCCGGCATCGGGCTCGTCGACGCCGCTCTCGTTGGCCGCTCGGGGATCGCCGCCTACGACCCGATGCGCATCGTTATCGACGTCCGCGGGACGGGGTGCACGGGCTTCGAGATCGCGGATGAGCTGCGGCGCACGTACGACACTCACGTCGAGCTGCCGACGGAGGCGACGATCGTGTTCATCGTCGGCCTCGGCGAGACGATCGCGGCCCTGCGGCGGCTCGCCGGCGACATCGACGAAGTCGTCAAGCGGATATCGCGACCCGAGCGAACGGTGGCCGTCGTCGCCGAGAGCGTCGCAACCGCAAACGTGATGGCGGTAACCCCGCGTGAGGCCTTCCTCGGCGCCGCCGAGATCGTCGCCACCGAGGACGCGACGGGACGGATCTCGTGCGAGTCGATCGCCCCCTACCCCCCGGGGATCCCGGCGCTCCTGCCGGGCGAGCGGATCTCCACGGCGACGGCCGAGCACCTGCGCGAACTGGCCGACGCCGGCGCGCGCCTGCACGGCGCGAGCGATCCGGCATTCCGGACCATCAACGTGCTCAAGGAGGCCTGATGATCGACCCACTCGAACGCTGGGCGCGCTACGGCGAGAAACCCGATTACGCGGGGCTATTGACGTTTGCCGGCCAGCCGTACACGCAGGACCCGAGCGAGCTGCCGGGCCACGATGTGGCGATCGTGGGCGCGCCGTTCGACGACCTGGTCTCCGATCGGCCGGGCGCGCGGTTCGCGCCGCGGGCGATCCGGGCGGCGAGCTGTCCGCCCGGTCCGCATCTCGAGGCCAAGGTCGATGCCTTCGCGCAGCTGCGCGTCGTCGACTTCGGCGACGCCCCGGTCGTCCCAGCCGACCCGGTCGAGTCACACCGCGCGATCGAGGAGACCGTGCGACAGGTGCTCACCGCCGGCGCGACTCCCGTCATCCTCGGCGGCGACCATTCGATCACCCGCGCGAACATCAGGGCGTGCGCCGCGGTCCACGGCCCGGTCGGCGTCGTGCACTTCGACACCCACACCGACACCGGTAAGCAGGTGTTCGGGGTGACGAGCTCGCACGGGACGTTCATGCGCCAGCTCCTGGACGACGGCCACGTCGATGGCCCGCGCTACGTGCAGATCGGGCTGCGCGGTTACTGGCCCGGGGAGGCCGAGTTCGCGTGGCAAGCGGAGCGCGGCATCACGAGCCTGTTCATGCACGACGTGCGCGACCACGGGATCGTCGAGATCACCCGGCGGGCGATCGAAATCGTGGGAAGCGGCGCGGTGTTCCTCACCGTCGACGTCGACGTGCTCGAGGCCGCACTCGTCCCGGGCACCGGCACGCCCGAGCCTGGCGGCATGTCGCCCATCGACCTCCTGCTGTCGGTCCGCACGCTGGCGAGCGAACTGGATCTCGTCGGGGCCGATGTCGTCGAGGTGATCCCGACGAATGTCGGGTCGGTGGACGTGTCGGCGCTCGTCGCCGACCGCGTCGTGCGCGAGGCGCTGACCGGCATCGCGGTCCGGCGCCTGCGTGGCTAAGTAGGGCGTGTACGGCTCGGCCGACGCTCAGCCGGACTCGGCCGGGTGGCAGGCGTGAGGAGACGGCGGCACGTCGAGCGCCGGATTGCGGTCGAAGAACCCGACCGGCTTGAGCCAGAACGACACGACGTCCACCGACATGACCGGCCACTCCTCGGGCCGGGTGATGTGGTGAATGCCGAAGACGTACCACAGGACGACATCGGTATCTTCGATCGACCGGTTCTGCGCCGTCCAGACAGGCAGCCCGCGATCTTCCCGGCTCTGGACGACGAACTCGCCGCACGGCCAGCGCTCCTCCTCGTGAAACGGTGTCACCCACAGTGTGTGGCCAATTACCTGGGCGCGGCGGACGACCGGCGACTCAGGATCGAACATCGGCGGCAGCGACGCGCCAGGGACGAGCTTGTAGCCGACCGGAGTGCCATGCCGGTTGCGGACGCCCTCGTTGACGACCTTCCAAGCGCGCTGGGTGTGCCAGTTGTAGTCCTGGATGCCTTCGGACTCAGCGCGCAGCGGCGTGCTCGTCTGGCGCAGGGCGAGACCGTGCGGGTTGTCGGGGCCGATCGGGAGCGCCTCGGACTCGGTGACGTGCACTGTGTTGGCCTCGCCGTCGATGTCGAGATCGAGCCGCGCGACGATGAAGTGCTGGTGAAACGGCGCGTACGTGCGCTCGTCGACGACCGTGCCGTACGCGGGCTGCTCGCCCTCGGCGAAACGGGTCGTGACCATGATCCCAGTCGCGCGCACCTCGGCCTCGATGTTGCCGTCCTGGTAGAAGCGCCAGTAGATGAGGTACTCGTAATTGGCGACGGTGACATGGCAGGAGATCACGAGCCGCCGCTGGCGCCGCGTCTCGGCGCCGAGGTGGGAGTCGACGTGCTTCCACAGGACGGCGTTGTCCTCCTCGTGGATGCACACAGCGTTGCTGATCGTGTACGGCTCGCCGCGTGAGTTGTGCAAGACGGCGTCGAGGTAACTGATCTCACCAAGACAGTCACACCCCAGCTCCAGTGACGTCGTCATGAACCCGAGTCCCCACTCGCCGATATCGAACGCCGTCCGCCGGTAGTGCTCGTTGGACGGGTCGCGGTAGGGAACGACCATTTCCGCGAATGACATCCGGTGCGCTACCGGGCGCGTCCGGCCGTCGTCGTCGTAGCCGACGGTGTGCAGGGTGAGTCCCTCGCGGTAGTTGAAGCCGACTCGCACTGACCATTTCTGCCAGCGCACGAGATTGCCGTCGAGCTGCAGCGACGAGCCCTCGGGCTGCACGATCTCCAGCGGCTTGATGTTGTCGCGCAGCCGCAGACCGGGGACGAGCCCGGGCACGTACTCCCCCATCGTCTCGGGCTCGGGGACCGAATAGTCATCCTCGACCTCGAGCAACTCCATGCGGTTGAGATCGACGATCACATGCAGCCCCGAAACCGGGTTCGCGTACGGGTTCGAGTTCGCGTCCGTGCGGTACCACACGTCCGCCCATCCCAGCCGGCGTCCCGCGTACTCCTCGGGGAGCAGGTGCGCGCCGTACGCCCAGGTGTCGACGAGCACGAGCTCGATGTCGGTGATCCCGCGCCGGCGCAGCGCCTCGATGACCCGCGGGTCGCGCCGCAGCGCCGCATCTGCTTCGTAGTACTCGTCGTTGGTCATGTTCGGCTGGCCGTCAGGCTCGAGCCGCCAGCTCTCGACTCGATCCTCGGTCAGCGACACGAGGCCCTGGTAGACCAACCCGCTTTCGGGGTCCCAGCACACGATGAGCGCGGCGCGGTCGATTGGATCTCCGTTGGTGTACTCGCGCGCTGTCGCCTTGGACGGTTCGCGCAGCTCGATCGAGGCAAACCGCCATCGGTCGCCGACCTCGCGGTCACGGCGGACGATGGCGACCGCCGCCCGGATCTCGTCGGCGGTCAGTGGATCCAGCGGATGGACGGTCATGCCCGCGGCGATCCTCTCTCGTCCCAAGGCCGGCTTCGATCTCCGGCGCATCCCACGTGCGCGCCGCACCATATACGACACCGCAGCCGCCGGTGCCCGCCGGCCGCATTGGCGGCCTCCACGGGCCGACGCTGCTCATCACGCTGTTCGGTGAGCCGGGCGGTCATGCCGATAGGATGGCTAGCCCTGGCTATGAGATCGGGGGTGTGCCGGATCGTCGGCTTAGCGCTCTCGCGCTGGAGGGGTTTGTGGCATGGATCTCGGACTGCATAACCGGGTTTACCTCGTAACGGGGGGTAGCCGTGGCCTTGGGTTCGCCGCGGCGGAGGCTCTCATCGCGGAGGGGGCTCGGATCGTGCTCAGCTCCCCGCGGGAGACGACGGCGTCTGCGGCCGCGGGTCGTCTTGCCCAGAGCGCCCCCGCGAGTGGCGATGTGGGCTGGGTCGTCGCGGATAACGGCGATCCCGCCACGCCCGGTCGGCTGATTGGGGCAGCCCGGGAGCGCTTTTCCCGCCTGGACGGCGCGCTGATCAGCGCGGGCGGAACGCCACCGGGGACCATTTCAAGTACGACCGATGAGCAATGGCGGTCGGCGTTCGAGAGCGTCTTCCTCGGCGCGGTCCGGCTGGCCCGGATCCTCGCGGCGAACCTTGCGGACCCCACGGGGCACGCAGGGTTCGGCCCGACGACGGGAACGGGCGGTTCTATCGTGCTCGTGCTCGCCGCGTCGGTTCGCGCGCCACTCGCCGGACTCCCGATTTCCAACGGGCTTTTCCCAGGCCTCGCCGGCGTGATCAAGACGCTCGCCAATGATTTCGGCCCATCCGGGGTCCGGATAAACGGTCTGTTACCGGTCAGGATTGCCACGGACCGCGTCCGTGAATTCGACGCGCTGAGTGGTGACCCCGACGAGGTGCGTGCCCGCCAGTCCGAGCTGATCCCGCTGCGAAGGTACGGAGAGCCCGAAGAGTTCGCGCGGGTGGCAGCGTTTCTGCTCTCCCCTGCCGCGTCCTACATCACCGGCGCCATGATCCCGATCGATGGTGGTGCGATCCGCTCGATTTGAACCGGCGGGCCTCAGCGTATGCACCGGGACGCGCGCGATCTTGGGGTCGAGCGTTACGCCGCGGCTGTGGTGTACGTCCCGAGGGGGTCGCGTTCGGCTGAAGTGGCGTCGTCGCGGTCGGTGGAGCGGCTCAGCTCGCGCCACCGCTCGTCGGAGGCGAGCTGTGCGCGGGCGGCTGCGGTTGCGTAGGCGTACGCCTCGCTGCCGAGTAGCAGGCGTACGGGGGGATCGTCCATATCGGCGACCCGGAGGATGACTTGGGCTACCTTCGCGGGGTCGCCGAGTGGGCGCCAGGATGAGTCGTGCATCGCGGCGGCGGCGCCGACGGTTGGCTGGTAGGGCTCGCTGATCTCCGGCACGGCCATCGACGAGCCGGCCCAGTCGGTCGCCATGCCGCCGGGTTCGAGTGAGGTCACTCGGATTCCGAGTGGGGCGACCTCGGCGGCCAGTACCGCAGAAAAACCGGCTGTGGCCCACTTGGCGCTTTGATAGGCCGACAGGCCAGGGGTCGCCATCCGGCTGCCCACGGAGGTGATGTTGATGATGTGCCCGCTGGCCTGCTCGCGCAGGACCGGCAGCGCGGCCTTCGTGGTGTGCACCGTCCCGAAGAAGACTGCCTCGATCTGATCGCGGAATGCCTTCTCGCTCATGTCTTCAACCGAGGCGAGGTCGGCGTAGCCGGCATTGTTGACTACGACATCGAGTCGACCGAAGCTGTCAAGCGCGGCCTGGACCGCGGCGGTCGCCTGGGCGGGCACTGCCACGTCGTGGGCGATCGTGCGCAGCCGCTCGCCGTATTGCGCGACCAGTCCCTCTAGAGCTTCGGGGCGGCGAGCGGTCCCGAGTACACGATCGCCCCGCTCGAGCGCGGCCTTGACGACGTCCCGGCCGAGGCCGCGGGAGCTTCCTGTGATGAGCCAGACCTGGGACACGGTCGACCCTCCTTTCTAAACAGTTGGTTAGTATATAGTAACCGCCCTGGCCTTACCTTGTCAACTGACTGGTTAGTTCGCTACTCTGCGAGGACATGATCCGAGACGCGGAAGCCACCCGGCAACGGCTGCTCGACGCGGCCGCGGAGGAGTTCGCGGCCCGCGGGATCGCCGGCGCGCGCGTCGACCGAATCGCCCACGCGGCCCGATCCAACAAGGCGCAGATCTACCACTACTTCGGAAGCAAGGACGGGCTGTTCGACGCCGTCTTTGACCGGATCGTCCAGGCAACCGTAACCGAGACGCCGATCGACCCGACCGACCTTCCCGAGTACGCGGGGCGGCTCTTCGACCGCTACCAGCAGCACCCGGAGATCCAGCGACTCGCGACCTGGTACCGCCTCGAGCGGGCCGACGGCGATCACCCGATCGAGGCGATCGTCACCAGCAATGCAGCAAAGGTGAAAGCGATCGCCGAAGCGCAGCAGGCCGGGCTACTCCCCACGCGCTTCGAGCCAGCCGCCCTACTGGCACTCGTCCTGACCATCTCTGGCACCTGGTCCGCGATGACCCCCGAATATTCCGGACTCGTCAAACGACTCTCGGTTGCCAAGCGCCGCCGGGCAATCGTCACCGCTGTCACGACGCTGCTCGAGTAGACGGAGCTGCTGGCGACTAACCGGAGCCGCCTAACCGCTCATGCCGCCTCCTTGGTCGCCCGACGAATACCCGGCCTCGTCGGGCCACGTCTCGCTAAGGGCCCAACGCAGGACACGCTGTCATCGATTGACTCGTCGGCTCGAGCGGTGATATAAGCGGGCGGCCGCTGGGGCTTGCCGCGCCAGGTGGCGCGTGCCGGTACGCAACATTGGAGGCTGTTATGGCGAAGGGATTCAATCGGGTGGCTCTCGTAGCCCTGTTCGTCGGGCTGCTGGCGGCAACAGGGCCAGGGGCCGCAGCGGCCGGCTCTCCCCCGATGATTCGGGTCGGCTCCGCCCCGCGCGTGCCGGTCGGCGCGCAATCGCTCGGCGCGGTGTCCTCGTCGGCCTCCCTATCGGGCGCGGTCGTCCTGAAGCCTCGCGACAACGCGGCTCTCGCCCAGTTCATTGACGAGGTCAGCGACCCAACCTCGCCGATGTTCCACCAGTACCTGCCGGCGGGAGCGTTCGCCGTCCGGTTCGGCCCGACCGAGGCCACAATCGATGCCGTGCGCTCGCAGCTCGCGGCCGACGGACTGCGCGTCACTGGGGTCTCGAGCGACGGCCTGCTCATCGACTTCTCCAGCAGCGCCGCCCGGATCGAGCATGCCTTTCAGACCGGCGTGGAACGCTACCGGCTCGCCGACGGCTCGACCGGCCAAACAATGACGTCCGCCGCAGCGCTGCCGCCCACCGTCGCCGGATCCGTGGCGGGCATCGTGGGCCTGAATGACCTAGCCCGGGCCAGGCCAGCCGGGATCTTGCGCGCTCCCGCGGCTGACCGCGGGAAGATCAGGCGTGCCGCGACGGCCACGTTCTCTCACCCGAGTGGGGCCCCCGCGGCGTGCCCCGCCGCGACCGTCGACGCGCAGCAGAACGGGGGGCTGACCGACGACCAGATCGCCCACGCCTACGGTGCCTTCGGCCTGTACGACAGCGGCGACCTCGGCCAGGGTCAGCACATCGCCCTGTACGAGCTCGAGCCGTTCCTGCACTCCGACGTGCGCACGTTCGACACCTGCTACTTCGGCGCCGCCCAGACCTCGGCCATGCTCAGCCGTCTGCACGTGATCCCGGTCGATGGCGGCCAGCCGATCGGCCCGGGCAGCGGCGAGGCCAACCTCGACGTGGAGGATCTCTCGGCGATGGCGCCCGACGCCACGATCGACGTCTACGAGGGACCGAGCCCGGGAACCAACGGCGTGGTCTACGACCCAATCGACAACTACGCCGCGATCATCGACGCCGATCGCGACCAGGTCATTAGCACGAGCTGGGGCCTTTGCGAGCAGGCTATCCAGGCCGGGCAGCCCGGCCTCCAGCAGGCGGAGAACCTCCTGTTCGAACAGGCCGCCGCCCAGGGACAGTCGGTGTTCGGCGCCGCCGGAGACAACGGAGCGGATGACTGCGACACGTTCGAGACCACCACGGTCGCCTCGGGTCAGAACCCCGTGTCGGTCGATGACCCGGGAAGCCAGCCGTACGTCGTCTCGGTCGGAGGCACGACGATCACCGACGCCAGCGAGCCGCCCGTCGAGGAGGTTTGGAACGACGGCGGAACGGGCGGCGCCGGCGGGGGCGGCATCTCCGAATCCTGGACGATGCCGACCTGGCAGCGAGAGGCCGACGTGCCCGGGATCGACTTCCCCGGCAGCGCCGACTACACGAACGCCAACGCCGTAGAGCAGCAGTTCGGCTATCCGACCAGCTTCTGCCAGTCGACCGTCGCCGGCGCCGGATCCTCGACGCCCTGCCGTCTCGTTCCCGACGTTTCCTCGCAGGGCGATGAGTTCACCGGCGCCGTGACGGTCTACTACGACGGCGCGTGGCAGACGGTCGGCGGCACGTCGTCCTCGACGCCGATCTGGGCGGCGATGCTCGCGGTGACCAACGCCTCACAGACGTGTGCCTCGCAGCCGGCCACGCGCGGCGGCGTTGGGTTCGTCAGCCCGCTGCTCTACGCCGTCGCGTCGAACCCGGCGCACTACGCGGCCTCGTTCACCGACGTCACGGCGGGCAACAACGACATCTACGACCTGGCGAACGGCCTGGTGTTCGCGGCCAGGACCGGATACGACCTGGCGAGTGGTCTGGGCTCGCCGCAGCTGACCGCTCCGAACGGCGGGCCGGGTCTGGCCTACTACTTGTGCAGCTTCGCGGCCCGGGCGACGCGACCGGTGGTGAGCGCCTTGAGTCCGGACTACGGCAGCACGGCGGGCGGCGAGCGCGTCACGATCACCGGCAGCGGGTTCGAGTCCGGCGGCGTGTCCGATGTCGCCGGGGTGGAGGTCGGCGCCGCCCAGCTGGCCTCGAGCCGCTTCACCGTCGACAGCCCGACCACGATCACCGCGACGTTGCCGCCGGCGGTCCAGACGCTTGCGCCCGATGCGCCCACTCCGCAGGACGGCGCCGGCCCGGCCGACGTGATCGTCACGCTGAACGGCGGCAAGTCGAGCGCGCCCGGGCCGAGCTCGACGTTCGAGTACGTCGATACCCGCGCCGGGAGCGTCGTCCCGAGCATCACGGCCGTGATTCCGTTCGGCGGATCCGATTCGGCGCCGTCGACGGCAACGATTCTCGGCTCGGGCTTCTCCGGTGGGACCGCGGTGACGTTCGGCGGCGTGCCCGCGCCGAGCTTCACGGTGGACAGTCCGAACCAGATCACGGTCACACCGCCACGGTTCTCAGGGCGGACCGCCTGCTCTCCGCTGCCCTCCACCGGTGTGTACCGCGGCGAGAACGCGTCAAATGACATCTGTCAGGTGCAAGTCAGGGTCACCAGTGCATACGGCACCAGCGCGACCGGGCACATCCTTCCTCCACTCGAGGGCCCGATCGAGGTCAACAACCTCGGCGTGCTCGTCGCCCCGGCCGGTTGTGGGTGCGAGACACAACTGGCCCCAACCGAGTTCGACTACCTGCCCGCGCCGCGAGTCACCTCGGTCTCTACGTCGGCTGGGCCGGCGAGCTGGCTGAACGAGGACGGCAGCTCAGTGCTCACGGCCCGTGGGGTCGGCTTCGCCCCGATGGACATCGACTGGGCCGACTTCGGAGATCCTGCGCTCGCATCCTCGATGGACGTCGATTACGTCTACATGACCGGAACCGAGATGCAGATTGTCGCTCCGCCGCAGACGACGACCAGCAATCCGTTGGTAGCTCCGTTCAGTGTCAAGACGCTCGCCGGCCAGTCCAACGCTGTCCCGGTCACGTACGCCCCGGCTCCGCCCTCATAGCGTCAACACGACGAAGCGATGACCCGGTGGCATCCTTGCGCGCCGGCCAGCCCTCGCCCGGTCGAGCGGCTCGAGGGTGGTGATGTGACGCGGGTCCTGATCGCTGTCGGTGGGGGCGTAGAAGAGTTTGAGCTCCAGAAGTGACGGGTTGTGTCCTGGTCGCGGTGGAACACGCGGTTGTAGGTGTTAGCGGCCGGGGACGGGAGGCGAAGGCGACGCCAGCCGCGCTCCTGGGCGAAGGTGAGCGGCCGTGGGAGTGACGTGTTCGCGAGGACGGCGAGGTTGATGTGCTGGGTGGCGTGCTCGGCGGCATCGTGGAGTTGGTCGAGCAGCGCCGTGCATGATGGGCACGGGCCTTCCTTTAGGGGCAGGAGCGCGGTGTTGTCGATCGCGGGCTCTGCGGAGGGGTCGTCTGGATCGCGCGGGAACATGAGGTTGTAGATGGCGAGGCTGGGCTTGCCCGGTCTGAATAGCTCCGATAGTTTCACGTTCCTCGGAGCGCCAGCGCGACCGACGCCATCGAGGGCGTGGTCCTCGGAATCGGTCCGCCCGTGGGCAGCGCCGGCTGCGATACCGCCGCCGCCTCGGTCAGCCGAGGCAGCTCGATCTCTTGATCGAGCAGCCGGTCGCGCGCCGCTCGGTAGTCCGCTGATTCGCCGGGAACGCGATGGTCACGATTCTCCCTTCGCATGTTGAGGATCCCCACCGTTAGACCGACGCGGCAGGCCGGGCTCATCGGGTGATTCGCCCGGCTCCCGCGAGGCTCAGATGACGAGCATCTCATCGGCCTCAGGCATCGCCCCGCAATGCGCGCGGCCAGCGGGGAAACGGCCCGCCCGTTGCGCCAGTGGTCGTGTGCTGGCCTCGCTCGTGGCTAGCAGCAGGTCGCTTGGATCCGCGACCTGTCAGGCCTGCTTCTGCCGAGTGGCAAGCGAGTCAGCGCCCGATGCTGTAGCGAACGTGCGTCGCACGCGGGGAGTGGATCACCTCGACCGGCTGTAGGCCGGGGTCTTGCACTCCGTCGAACAGGCGCTCGCCGGCGCCGAGCAGAACGGGAACGACGTCGAGCATCAGCTCGTTGATCACCCCCGCCGCGAACGCCTGCCGCACGGTGGAGGCGCCACCGGCGATGTCGACGCCGCGCTCGCCGGCCGCCGCCTCCGCGCGCTCGAAGGCGACATCGAAGCCTTTGGTGATGAAGTGGAACGTCGTCCCGCCCTCCATCGCGATCGGGTCGTGCGGGTAGTGGGTGAGAACGAACACAGGAGCGTGATAGGGGGGCTCGTCGCCCCACCACCCGCGCCAGTTCACATCCCACGGGCCTCGAACCGGGCCAAACATGTTGCGGCCCATCACGTACGCTCCGCAAGGCTTCATGAGCTCGTCGCGCGCGCGGGCATCGGCCTCGTGGATGGGCTCGTCCAGGTGCCAGTGGTGGAGTTCCAGGCCGCCTACGCCCAGCGGGTTGTCGCGGCTCTGATCGGGTCCGGCCACGAAGCCGTCGAGAGAGATGGACATGTGGCATGTGGTTGGTGTCATGTGAACCAAGACCACCGAATCGACGAGAAATCATCGGTTGGGGGACGCCCTCGCGGAAGCTAGTGGTTGCCCGGGTCCACGGCCGGACCTGGGCACCTCGCGCCGCGAGGCCGCCAAGTCGGAGCTGCCCCGGTTTCTCGCCCGACGAGTACCCGCACGGCCACCAGCCAGCCACCCGCTCCGCGTGGAGAGCAGAAGCCTCGGCGAGAATGCCGCCTCGGCGAGAGAGCGGCAGCCGGTCCCGCGCCCTGGGATCATGCTCGCGTGCTTAGGAAGGTCAACGTCGCAGGGTGTGATATGCGGCTGCTGTACGAACGCGGCAGGTTTCAGACCACGTATCACGACCTGACCGAAGCGTTTGGCGCGCGCGTCATCGGCGCGACTGTGTTCGAGACCGCGGCTGGCTATACGCGCGGCCCCTATCACTTTCACGACGGGGTCGAGGAGTGGATGTACGTCGTCTCCGGCGAGCCGGTGTTGCGCGATCCAAGCGGCAAGCGCGCGCTAGGCCCCGGGAGCGTGGTCGCTTTCCAGGCCGGTCCCGATGGCGCGCATACTTTCGACGGGCCGGGTCGGGTCGTGATGTTCTCGGTCGGCGCGCGCGGCTGGGGCGAGGCGTTCACGAGCGTGTATCCGGACGCCGACAAGATCGGCGGCAAGCCCGGCGTCCGGTTCCTGCGTGCGGCCGCTCTGGAGAGTTGGACCGAGCCGGCCGCCGTCCCGGTCTCGCCGGCCCCCGCGGGCTCCAGCCCGCAGGTCGATCTGCTGTCACTCCCAGTCGACAGTTCAAATCTCACCGAGATCCTGCATACGCAGACTTGGAGCCCGTTCCTGTACGAGCTCGGCCCGGGTGAAACGACCGGCTCCTACCACTATGACTGGTGCCGCGAGCATTGGGCACTCGTGGTCAGCGGTGTGCCGACGCTGCGCCACCCTGGCGGCCAGGACGTCATGGCGTCTGGCGACATCGTCTGCTTTCCCGAGGGCGAGGTCGGGGCCCACCAGTTCCTGAACCATGCTGATGAGCCGGCGCGGCTGCTGGTCTGCTCGGCGCCCGTCACCGGGCCATCGGCCGCGGTCTACCCCGACGACAACACCTACGTCCTGCGCGTTCCCGGGCAGACGGGATATCGGTTTCGCCTCGGCGACCAGCTTCCCGACTACTGGGACGGCGAGCCGGGGGCCGGCAGCCCGTAGGGAGCCGGCGCCGACCGGGCCGCACCGCGACGACATCGATCGTGCCGAACGAGCTCCCGGCGGCCGCGGGGGCGCGCTTTCCGCGCGCATTGCGGGACCGTCGTGCTGAACGCCGGGATGCTTGTGCCCGAGCGAAGGCAGGTCTCGACCGGCACCGCCGATGCGTTTGACCGATACCTCGCCTCGCGGCAAGCGTCGTGTGGTCCATCCGCTGGCGCGGAACGCCCCACGGGAGCGCTGGCCGCCGGGAGGTGCGTACGTAAATCACCACTATCCGGCGAGGACAGCTCACCTGGGTCGGGGCGATCGTGTGGTCTGCAAGAGGGCCCGAAGAACTTGAGATGGCCCCAAGGCCTTGTGCGAACATCACTTCAACCAGGCTCGCCAGGCCGCGCAAAGACGGGAGCATTATTTGATCCGAGCGAGCAACGGTCGTGCCCGTGTTTGGGTCCATGAGTGACGGAACGCCCCAGCGACGATCGCTGTCCCCGGACGATCGCAAACTGTTGGTCGCATCGCTCGGGGTCTTGGCGGCGGTGTTCGCGCTGGTCGCGTCGAACGTCGCGGCGAACCACTCCCCGAAGCCTCACAGCCTTCCTATCGGGATTGTCGGGACGCCGGCGGTGGCTGAAGCCGCCCGTGCTGAACTCGCTCGGGCGGCGCCGGGCGCTTTCGAGGTCCACGCCTACGAGTCCCTCACCGCAGCGGGGACCGCCGTGCTTCACCGTTCGGTTTACGGCGCGTTCCAACCCGTCCCCTCGACGATCTTGCTGGTTGCCAGCGCGGCCAGTCCCCCTGTGGCCGCCTTGCTGCAAAGAACCTTTGCGAGCGTCGCCAGCCGATCGGGTCGCGCTCTGGCGGTCCGGGATCTGGTGCCACTGCCGTCATCTGATTCCAGCGGCGCCACAACCTTCTCTGCCGTGCTCAGCCTCATCATCGCCGGACTGGCCGGTACCACGCTCATCTACACATTAACTCGGCATCGCCCAGAGTCGTTGCGCGTGGCGGCCACCGTCGCCCTCGGAGTCGGTGCCGGACTGATCACGGCTCTGGTCACCAACGTCCTCGTGGCGGCCTTCCCCGACCACTTCTTCCAGGTGTGGGGGGTGGCGACGCTGTTCGTCCTCGCCATCGGCTTGCCTATCGCCGCCTTTCAAGTGATTTTCGGAATAGCCGGGACCGTGATCGGTGCGATCATGTTCCTGGTCATCGGCAACCCCGCGTCCGGCGGAAGCTCAGCCCCCGAGCTTCTCCCCGGCTTCTGGCGAACCCTCAGTCAAATCCTGCCACCCGGCGCCGCCGTCACCTCGATGCGCGATGTCGTTTACTTCAACGGCCATGGGAGTTCACACGCCTTAATCGTTCTCGCCGTCTATGGTGCTCGGGGCCGTGGTGGCGATGATCGCGTACAGACTGCGCGCTCGCTCCGGCTCCGGAGCGGCCACGGTGGCGGCCTAAACGGGGACAGTGTTCCGTGATGATGCTCAAAAGGCCCCTTCGTGCCGCGCTCGCCCACGCCGGATTTAGATCTAACGGCGTGCCGGCCGACGGCGCCGCCGCGGAGCTGAGCCTCTAGTGCGGCGCAGAGCGCTCTCATAGATCGAGCAGGCGCCACCTTGATGTCTCGGGTCTCTTCCCGGATGGACGAGCACCAGCAGCACGGGCTTGGGTCGCGAGGACGCTGCTCACGCCCGGGAATCCAGATGCGGCCAGCGATGGGGGGCAGGCCTTTCATTGCCGGCGCGGTTTTGCTCGCTCGCGCCTTCGATCGGGCGACTCCTCGGTCGTCCGCGGGAGTCGAATGCGCGTGATGCACCCACGGGAACACTCATTCGCTGGCGATAGGGCCGCGCCTCTCTTATCGCCAAGGCGCTCGCGGCTGTTCACTCGCCGCCCACCTGGAAGCGATTACCCGCCAGTCCGAGCTTCTGCTCGTCGGTCTGGACACCAATGAGCGGGCCACATGCGGGTAGGTTGCTCGAGCCACCCGCTCAGCGCGCGCATTACCTCGGTCGGTGTGAGCGGTTCTCAGCGGGTGCTCGCGCGGCTGCGTTTCTCGGCGATGTACAGGACTCCCGTGCGTCGGGACAAAGTCGGGCCAACGCTCTGCGCCTCTTCGAGCAGATCGTCGGCTGATTGATCGCCAAGTTCGGCGCGGAGAGCGTCGATGTTCTCCACCCAGGCGTCATACGTCCGCTGGAGTTGGGCTGACCAGTTCGGGATCTCCTCCCGCGCTACGACGGTGAGTCCGCCTCGTTCGATAATCGGCGCCCAATTAGGCACCGCCATACGCCGCTCGGGCGTGTCGTCCTCATCCGCCGTGAACAGGAACCGACCTTCCGGCCTCAACACACGAGCCATCTCGGCAAAGACAGCGATCCGATCGTGGGCGAAGAACACCGCATCGGCGCAAATCGCCCCGTCGACACTCTCAGCATCCAAGCCGGTGGCCGTCATGTCGCCGAGTAGGAATCGGGCGCATCCCGGCGGCACGAACTCGATCGATCGATCGGCCGCTGCCCGGATCCCCGCCGCCGACCAATCAACTCCGACGAGGTTCACGTTCAGAGCGCGCGCCAGCCACAGCCCGACGCCGCCGCGCCCGCAGGCCAGATCGAGCAACAGTTGGCTCGGGCTCAACCGAAGTCCGCTCACTAACCGGCCCAGCGTCCACCACGTCGTCCCGCCCCACGCCTGCACTTCGGTAGGGCAATCGCCGCCAATCGCGCGATGGCACACTTGCCACAACAGATCGCTCCGCGCCGCTTCCCCGTGGGCTCGGTCAAAGTCATCCACCGTGACCGAGCTGGGCGGCGTCACGGCGCCGCGCGGGAGCGACAAATCGGTGTCGGTCAACGGGTCTCCATCACACGCTGGGGGCGGATATCGGCGAGGCGCCAATCATCGCCGCCGCAAGCTCTCCGCGCAACCGGATTCCTCGTCGCCCCATTGGACTAATTCGGCCAGTCCCAATGCGGAACCGCGCGGATTGGGTGAAGGTCGGCGTCGCTTTCGGCCCATGAGTTCTGTTGGGCGACGCGCGCGCCAAACTCGACGTGCTCGCGGACGGCCTGGCGGAACGGCTCGTCCTCGGGCATCGCGGCCTCGTCCAGCGCCTCCAGGTAGAGCGCCACGAACCGCTCGCGCTGCTCGTCTGTGATCTTCAGGCGGCGGTGCACGTCGATGATGTGCTCGAAGCCGAGCCTGCTGGTGAAGCGGTCCGGGCCACCGAACGATTCAGCCGTGAACCACGTCAAGTGATCGACGTGGCTCGACACGCGCTTGGTGAACAACGTCTTCAGTATCGGGTCGGCGAGGGCCTTGGCGTAGAAAAGCTCCTCGAGGCGATGTAGGGCCTCGTCTCCGCCAGCGTGCTCATAGAGGCTCTCCGGCACCCGCCGTAGGCTAGACGCGCGCGCGCCCGGGAGAAACAGAACTTTTCGGTAGCTTCACAGCGCTGGTTGGTTGATTGCTAGTGTCGCGCGCTGGATGCAGCTCGACGTTCGTCAGTTGCGCTACTTCGTCGCCGTGGCCGAGGAACTCAACTTCACGCGTGCGGCGGAGCGGCTGAACGTCGTGCAGCAGTCGCTTAGCAGCGCGATCGCCCGGCTGGAATCAAGCCTCGGGTTCAAGCTGTTCGAGCGCTCGAGCCGCGCGGTGACGCTCAGCGAACGCGGCTCGCAGTGGCTGCCGCACGCTCGCGAGGGTGCTGGCGGCCGCCGAGCGTGCACAGACGGCGGCCCGCGATCTCGCGACGGGCAGCGCGGGGACTCTGCGCGTCGGGCTAGCCGCGACCGCCGCGGTCGAACTCACGCCAGCGGTGCTGCGGGCGTTCGCTGAGCGACACCCGCACGTCCGCCTGCTCACCGAGCATTACGGTTTCGAGGATCCCACCGGCGGCCTGCGCGGCCACGGGACCGACGTGGCGATCGTCCGCCCACCGTTCGACGCGTCAGGACTCGACCTGATCGTCCTCGCCAGCGAGCGCCGCTACGCAGCCGTCGCTGGCGAGCACCGGCTCGCGCACCGGGGGACCGTCAGGTTCGACGACGTGGTCGACGAGCCGTGGATCGAGATCGTCGAGTCGGATCCCCTGTGGTGCGCCTTCTGGCACGTCAGCGACCGCCGCGCCAGGCCGCCGCGCTTTGGGGCCCACGGCCGTACTCTGGATGACCTTCTGGAGGCCGCGCGAGCCGGCCGCGCGATCGGACTCGTGCCGGCGTCGGTCGCCAACTCCCACAAGTGGCCAGGCCTGGCGTTCATCGAGGTCGCCGACCTCCCACCGTCAGACATCGCGGTCGCATGGCGTTCGGGCCGCCGCTCCGCGCTCGTCGACGGGTTCATCGGAACGGCCACGTCTCTGGTCGATCGTCCGGGGTTGGGTTCCGCGCGGCGAGTGCCGGCGGCGGCCTCCTGATGGGCGTCAACGTCAGCTGATTTTCCGGACGTGGGTGAGTGCGAGAATCGGCTGGTGGACGCGAGGTTGCTCGAAGTTCGCAACTTGACCTACCGGACCTTTGTCGAGCTTGGTCGCGCTCCGTCGCCTGAGGAAGTGGCGGGCGCCGCGGACCTCTCGGGTGCAGAGGTTGAGGCTGCCTGGCGCGCGCTTCATCGCGAGCATGCGCTCGTACTCAACCCGGCCGCCACCGAGATTCGGATGGCCAACCCATTCTCGGCGGTGCCGACGGCGTACCGTGTTCACGCCGCCGGACGGTGGTGGTACGGCAACTGCGCGTGGGACGCGCTCGGGATCTGTGCCGCGTTGGGGACGGATGGCCGCGTCGAGACTTCCTGCCCGGATTGTGGTGAGGCGATTTCGTTCGACGTACGCGATCGGCGGCCCGACGACGAGCGTCTCCTGTTCCATTGCCTGGTTCCCGCCTCGCGCTGGTGGGATGACATTGTCTTCGCCTGAAGCGCGATGAATTTCTTCCGGTCGGAAGAGCACATCGAGCGCTGGCTCGGGCGGCGCGCTCCGGGGGGCACGATCACCGTCACGAAGTTGAGCGAACTTGCGCACGCGTGGTGGGGGGATCGACTTGCCCCCGAGTGGCAGCCGCATGACCGTGGGCAGAACCAGGCGATCCTCGACGGCCTCGGCCTGACCGGCGACTTCTGGCGCCTACCTTGAGTGCGTCGGCTCCGGGCGTCCCCGGATTCGCCTGTCCGCTGGCTTCTAAGGCCTGGTTCCTATACCTTCGCACCCTCGCCGCTTGCGGCAATCGACGAACAGGTGAACGGAGGCAGCGCGGTGGAACTCGACGAGCTGAGGACGCAGGTTGACGCCGGGGAGGTAGACACCGTCCTGCTGGCGTTCACGGACATGCAGGGACGCCTTCAGGGCAAACGGCTGACCGCGAGGCACTTCCTCGATGACGTCGTCCACCACGGCGCCGAGGGCTGCAACTATCTGCTCGCGATCGACGTCGACATGAACACCGTCGATGGCTATGAGATGTCCTCATGGGAAAGGGGCTACGGCGACTTTGAGATGCACCCCGATCTGTCGTCGTTGCGCCAGGTGCCCTGGCACCCGGCGACGGTGATGTGCCTCGCGGATCTCGCCTGGGCGGACGGCTCCGACGTCCTCGCCTCCCCGCGTCAGGTGCTCCGTGCTCAGGTGGCGCGGCTCGCGGAGCGCGGCTGGACCGCCAACGCGAGCACCGAGCTGGAGTTTCTCGTCTTTAGGGACACCTATGAAGAGGCATGGCGCAAGCACTACCGGGACCTGGTCCCGGCCAACTTCTACAACGTCGACTACTCGTTGCTCGGAACGGCGCGGATCGAGCCGCTGATCCGCCGGATCCGCAACGCGATGGCGGGCGCCGGACTCGAGGTCGAGAACTCCAAAGGGGAGTGCAACTACGGCCAGCACGAGATCAATTTCCGTTACGGCGATGCGCTCCACGCTGCCGACGCGCACTCGATCTACAAGAACGCGGCAAAGGAGATCGCCGCGCAGGAGGGCATGTCGATCAGCTACATCGCAAAGTTCGACGAGCGCGAGGGAAACTCGTGCCACATCCACTTCTCGATCGCTGACGCGGAAGGGTCGGTGTTCGAGCGCGACCGCGGAGTGTTTGAGTCGTTCCTCGCGGGGCAACTCGCGGGCATGCGCGAGCTCACGCTGTTGCTGGCGCCGAATGTCAACTCGTACAAGCGTTTCGCGGCCGGCTCGTTCGCACCGACGACGGTTGCCTGGGGGTACGACAACCGCACGTGCTCGCTGCGTGTCGTCGGCCACGGCGCCGGCCTCCGGTTCGAGAACCGCTCGGGCGGCGCTGACCTGAACCCCTATCTGGCGCTGAGCGCCCTGATCGCCGCGGGCCTGTACGGGGTCGAGCGGGGACTCGAGCTCGAGCCTGCGTACGAGGGCAACGCGTACCTCGCATCCGACAAGCCGCGGCTGCCGACCACGCTGCGCGAGGCCCGCGAGCTTTTCGCCTCGAGCGAGCTGGCGCGCGCGGCCTTCGGCGACCACGTCGTCGCGCACTACCTGAACGCCGCCGATGTCGAGCTGGCGGCCTTCGACGCGGCCGTCACGGACTGGGAGCTGCGCCGGGGATTTGAGCGGCTGTGAGCAGCGCGGTGGCGCCCCTGGAGTCGGCTGCGTCGCTCGACGTGGTGTTCGCCCCAGTCCGCTCGATGACCGCGTTCGAGGAGACGGTCGAGCGGCTGGGGACGGCGATCCGGCTCGGGTTGCTGTCCGCCGGGACGCGACTCCCGGCCGAGCGCGAGCTGTGCGGGAAGCTGGGGATCTCGCGCTCGACGTTGCGCCAGGCGCTCGTCGCGCTCGGTCAGAGCGGCTATCTCCGCGCGGTGCGGGGGCGGGGCGGCGGGACGTTCGTCGCCGAGACGCTCCCGCCGGCGCAGCCGCCGTCGCTCGAGGTGCAGAGCGCTTGGCGCGACACGTGCGACGAGCGGATGGCGGTCGAGGTCGGGATTGCCGTGCTCGCCGCCGAGCGTGCGACGCCGGGGTCGATCGAGGCGCTCGCCGAGATCGTCGACGCAATCGAGTCGATGCTCGAGGACTTCCCTACCTACCGCGAGGCCGACACGCGTTTCCACGTCGGGCTGGCCGAGGCCACCGGCAGCCCGCGGCTGGTTACCGCGATGACCGAAACCCAGGGAAACATGGTGCTGCTGATCTCGCACATCGCCCATCCGCCCGAGGTCCTCGGCTCCGCCAACGACCAGCACCGGCGGTTGGTGGCCGCTGTGAGACGCCACGATCCGCTCGGCGCCGCGCGGGAGATGACCGAGCACATCCACGCCACCGAGCACGTGCTCGCCGGACTCTTGCCCGACGCTTGACACGAGTACCGGCTCGCGAATAGTTTCCGCCGCTAAGGACGGACCAAAACACCTTTCGGTACTCCTGAGGAGGAGATGGGATGACTTCAGCCGCCGCCACGCTCCCGAGCGACGAAGATCGCCTCGCCGAGCTCGGCTACAAACAGGAGTTGAACCGGGGTTGGAGCGGGTTCTCCAACTTCGCGATCTCGCTCACGATCATCTGCATCCTGAGCGGTTGCTTCACGACCTACGGGCAGGCCTGGAACGCCGGCGGTCCGGTCGCGATCTCGATCGGCTGGCCGGTGATCAGCGTGCTCGTGCTCCTCGTCGGTCTGTCGATGGCCGAGCTCGCCTCGAAGTACCCGACCGCCGGGGGCATCTACTACTGGGCATACAGTCTCGGCGGCGTTCGCTGGGCGTGGTTCACCGGGTGGTTCAACCTGCTCGGGCTGGTCGCGATCATCGCCGGGGTCGACTACGGCGCCGCGGCCTTCCTCAACTCCGTGCTCGGCCTGTACGGCCTGCACTTCATCCTCAACTTCACGACCACGAACGCGTCAACCGGCCTGCATAACACGTTCATCCTGTTCGCCCTCATCCTTCTGGCTCACAGCCTGATCAACGTGTTCTCCTCGCCCCTGGTGGCGCTCCTGAACCGGGTCTCGGCCTGGTGGATGCTGGGCGGCGTCGTCGTGATCGTGGCCGTCCTGATCTTCGGCCCTTCCTCGCACCAGAGCTTCTCGTGGGTGTTCGGGCACCGGGCCAACAACACCGGCTTCTCGGGCAGCATGTACTGGTTCTTCGTCCTGCCGCTCGGCTTCCTGCTGACGATGTACACGTTCACCGGCTACGACGCCTCCGCCCACCTCTCCGAGGAGACGCGCGACGCCGAGCGGGCCGCGCCCCGCGGGCTGTGGACGTCGATCGCGTACTCGGCGGTCGGCGGCTGGGCGCTGCTGCTCGCGATCACGTTCGCCGCGACCCACGTGGCGGCGATCAACAAGGCCGGCGGGACCTCTCTCGAGGTGGTCACGACCGCGCTCAGCAGCGGCCTCGCGAAGCTCGTGCTCGACATCTCAACCATCGGCCAGCTGTTCTGCGGAATGGGTTGCGTCGCGGCCGCGTCGAGGATGTGCTTCGCCTTCTCCAGGGACGGCGCCGTACCCGGTCACAGTCTGTGGCGACGGCTGAACCACCACCGCACGCCGACCTGGTCGGTCTTGCTCGTGGTCGTCCTCGCCCTCGTGATCACGATCCCGGCGTTGTTCGGCAACAGCGCCGGCCTCCCGGTCGCGTTCTACGCGGTCACGTCGATCACCACGATCAGCCTGTACATCGCCTACGTTCTGCCCGTCGCCCTGCGCTGGCGGATGGGCGACAAGTTCCAGCCGGGCGTGTGGAACCTCGGCCGGCACTACCGATGGATCAACCTGATCGCGATCGTCTGGGTCGCCCTGTGCGTGGTCATCTTCTGCCTGCCGACGTCGCCCGCGGCGGTGCCATGGAACAAGGACTTCAGCTGGAGTTCCTTCAACTACGCGCCGCTCGTCACGCTCGGCCTGCTGCTTGGGGTCTGGATCGCGTGGGTGGCCGGTGCCAACCGCAAGTTCAAGGGGCCGGTCAGGACGGTGGATGACCCGGACATTGGGACGCCGGAGGATTCGGCGCTGATGCCGGCCTGAGCGGCAGGCGATGACAAATACGCTGACGGTGATAGAGCCGGCTACGGAGGCGGTGCTAGACGAGGTGCCGCGCGCCGGTGCCGAGGAGGTCGACGAGGCGGTCGCGCGGGCGCGCTTGGCCTACCCGGCCTGGCGCGCGCTCGCCCCGGGCGATCGGGCCGAGAAGCTACGCACCCTGGTCGCGGCGATGGAGGCCGCGCACGAAGAGCTCTCGGTGCTCGAGGCGCGCAACGCCGGCAAGCCGATCAATTCCTCGCGCGGCGAGATCGGGATGGCGATCGCGACGATTCGCTACTACTCGGGCTCGCCCGAGCGGCTGCTCGGCGACACGATCCCGGTCGCGGGCGGCCAGGTGTTCACGTTCCGCGAGCCGATGGGGGTCGTTGGCCTGATCACGCCGTGGAACTTCCCACTGGCGATCGCGTGCTGGAAGATGGGGCCGGCGCTCGCCGCCGGCAACACGGTCGTGCTCAAGCCCGCCGAGCTGACGCCGCTGACCGCGATGCGCTTCGGCGAGCTCGCCGACGAGGTCCTCGGGGCCGGGATCGTCAACGTCGTCGTTGGCCCGGGCCGGATCTGTGGCCAGAGGCTCGTCGAGCATCCGGACGTCGCGAAGATCGCGTTCACCGGCTCGACCGAGGTCGGCCACTCGATCGCGGCGGGCGCGGCCCAGACGATCAAGCGCGTGACGCTTGAGCTCGGCGGCAAGTCGCCCAACATCGTGTTCGACGACGCCGACGTCGAGCAGGCGGCGGCGAGCGCCCCGTGGGCGGTGTTCGACAACGCCGGCCAGGACTGCTGCGCGCGGTCGCGGATCTTCGTCCAGGAGGGCGTGCTCGACGAGTTCATGTCGCGCCTGGAGCCCGCGGTCAAGGCCATTCGGGTCGGCCAGCCGCTCGATGAGCGGACGGAAATGGGACCGTTGATCTCGGCGGATCAGCTGGCTACCGTCAGCTCGTTCGTGCCCGACGGTGCCCAGGTCGCGTTCCGCGGCAGCGCGCCCGACGGTCCGGGGTACTGGTTCCCACCGACTGTGCTGTGTCCGGTGGCTCCGGACGACCGCGCGGTCCGCGAGGAGATCTTCGGCCCCGTCGCGGCCGTGATCCCGTTCAAGGACGAGGACGAGGCGATCCGGCTCGCCAACGACACGATCTATGGGCTCTCGGGCTCGATCTGGACCCGAGATGGTGCACGGGCACTCCGGGTCGCCCGAGCCGTGGAGGCAGGCAACCTGTCGCTCAACTCGAACAGCTCGGTCAGGGTCACCACGCCGTTCGGCGGCTTCAAGCAGTCAGGGTACGGCCGTGAGCTCGGTCCGCACGCGCTCGACGCGTACACCGAGGTCAAGACAGTCTTCTACGCAACGTGAGGGCCGGTTTGACGGCCTCAGAAACGAAACGGAGGACGTGAATGAGGCTCCAAGGCAGGGTCTGTGTCATCACTGGCGTGGCGGGAGGAATTGGCCGCGCGACCGCCGATCGCTTCGAGAGCGAGGGCGGACGCGTGGTCGGCGTCGATCTGCTCGATCACGGCATCGGCGAGCTCGCGCTCCAGGCGGACATCACCTCGGAGGACGCGGTGCGCGACATGTACGCGCGCGTCAAGAGCGAGCTCGGCCGCATCGACGTGCTGTTCAACAACGCCGGAATCTCGCCGACCGACGACGACTCCGTGCTCGTCACCTCCGTCGAAGCCTGGGATCGCGTGCAGTCGGTCAACCTTCGCAGCGTCTTCTTCTGTTGCAAGCACGGGATCCCGCATCTGCTCGCCAACGATCCGGCCGGCGGCTCGGTGATCAACACCGCCTCGTTCGTCGCGGTGGTTGGGGCGGCGACGTCTCAGATCTCATATACCGCCTCAAAGGGCGGGGTACTGGCGCTCTCGCGCGAGCTCGGGGTGGAGTTCGCGCGCCAGGGGGTGCGCGTCAACGCGATCTGCCCCGGACCGATCGACACGCCGCTCCTGCGCGAGCTGTTCGCCAAAGATCCCGAACGCGCGGCGCGCCGGCTCGTGCACGTGCCCATGGGCCGGTTCGGGAACGCCTCGGAGATCGCCGCGGCGGTCGCCTTCCTGGCCAGTGACGACGCGAGCTTCGTGACCGCATCGTCGATGCTCGTCGACGGCGGCATCACCGCCGCCTACACGACTCCGCTGTAGCTACCGGGCGCCGTTTGCGATCCCGCAGTGCGGTTTCGTGATCGGCCGATAGACTTGCGATGTCGATGCAGAACCGGGAAGTCGGTGTGAGTCCGACACGGTCCTCGCCACTGTAACCAGGGAGCTCGAACCCACGTTGCCACTGGGCCAGCCGGCCTGGGAAGGCGGGTGAGAGCGCTAGACCGGGGAGTCAGTAGACCGCCTGCATCGTCGTGTAGTGCCGATCCACGAGAGATGGAGGGCCTGTGCTGACCGATTCTGCTTGTGCCGTCTGCCTTCTCGTGGGACGACCCGCCCTTCACCACCGAGGAGCAGTACATGACCGAGTCCACCCCTGAGGTTCCGACCCGAGACCTGACCGCGCGCCTGGACGCCGGGCCGGTGATCTGTGCCGAGGGCTTTCTGTTCGAGCTGGAGCGCCGCGGTTACCTGAGCGCCGGCGAGTTCGTCCCGGAGGTCGCGCTGGAGTACCCGGATGCGCTGCGGACGCTGCATGTCGACTACCAGCGCGCCGGTTCGGACGTCGTCGAGGCGTTCACCTATAACGGCCACCGCGAGAAGATGCGCGTCATCGGCAAGGAAGACCTGCTCGAGCCGCTGAACCGCGCCGCGCTTCAGATCGCCCGGGAGGTCGCCAACCAGCGACCCGGCGACCTCATGGCAGGCAACATCTCGAACACCAACGTCTGGGACCCAGAGGACAAGAGCCGCCAGGCCGAGGTGCGCGGCATGTTCGAGGAGATGGTGGGCTGGGCCGTCGAGGGCGGCGCCGACATGATCATCGGCGAGACCTTCTACTACGCCGGCGAGGCGCTGGCCGCACTCGACGTCGCGAAGGCCACCGGCCTGCCCGTCGTGGTCACGATCGCGCCGATGGCGATGGAGGAGATGGCCGACGGGACCGGGATCGTCGAGACCTGCCAGCGGCTCGAGCAGGCCGGCGCGGCCGTGGTGGGCATGAACTGCTTCCGCGGACCCGAGACGATGCTGCCCTGGCTGAAGCAGATCCGCGCGGCCGTGTCGTGCCACGTCGGCGCACTGCCGATCCCCTACCGGACGTCCGCCGAGGAACCGACGTTCTTCAACCTCTCAGACGACCGCGCCAAGGTGCCCTCGCCGCATGGCCGTACCTTCCCGACCGCGTTGGATCCGTTGTACGCCAACCGGTACGAGATCGGCGCGTTCGCCAAGGAGGTCCATGACCTCGGCGTCAACTACCTCGGCGTCTGCTGCGGCGCCTCGCCGATGCTGGTCCGAGAGGTCGCGGAGGCAGTCGGGAAGTCCACCGAGGCCAGCCGGTTCTCCGAGAACATGCGCAACCACTTCATGTACGGCGATAACGAGCGGCTACCCGAGCACATCGTCGCCCTCGGCGACCAGGCCTAGCCGCCAAACACCCGACCCGCCTACCGACTGTTCGAGGTGGTGAGTGCCCGGCACCAGGGTTCATTCGCGTGCGAGCTGGCGTAGGTTGCTCTTGGCGACTTCCAAGACCTCGTCGCCGGCACCGGAGAGAATGCTTCGCGTGGCCCAGAGGGTGAAGCCCTTGGCCTGGTCGTAGGTGATCTTCGGCGGGACCGAGAGTTCCTCGCGGACGGTCATCACCTCGATCACCGATGCTCCGTCGTACGCGAGGCCTTCTCGAAGGCCGTCCTCGAGCTCGCTCGAACGCTCGATCCGCACGCCGTGCAGACCCACGGCACGGGCGATCTCGGCAAAGCTTGGATTGTCGAGGTCGGTGCCGAAGTTGACGATGCCGTCGGCGAGCATCTCGAGCTCGACGAACGAGAGCGCGCCGTTGTTGAGCACAATCACCTTCACCGGAAGGTGCTGTTGGCGCAGCGTGAGGAGCTCTCCCATCAGCATCGACAGTCCACCGTCTCCGGAAAGCGTCACCACCTGACGACCGGGGCTCGAGGCCTGCACGCCAATCGCGAGCGGCAGCGCGTCGGCCATGGAACCGTGGTTGAACGAGCCCAGCAGCCGCCGCCGGCCGTTCATCGTCAGATATCGCGCGCCCCATACCGTCGGGGTTCCGACATCGACGATGAACACCGCGTCGTCGGCGGCGACCTTGTCGAGTGTGGTGGCGATCAGCTGCGGATGGACTGGAGCCTGGTCCTTGTGGCCACTCGCCAATGCGTCGAGCCGCTCGCGCGCGCGGCGATAGTGGGCTTGCATCCGCTCGAGGTGCTCGGAACTCCGCCCAGCGGTCAGGTGCGCCATCAGCGCCTGGATCGTGTCCTTGACGGTGCCGACCAACGGAACGTCGACCGTGACCCGGCGCCCGATGTGCTCGCCGCGGATGTCGACCTGGATCACCTTCGCGTTTTCGGGATAGAAGGGCCGGTACGGGAAGTCGGTGCCGAGCATCAGCAGCGCGTTGCAATGCTCCATCGCGCGATAGCCCGACGTGAACCCGAGCAGGCCGGTCATGCCCACGTCGTAGGGATTGTCGTACTCGAGGAATTCCTTGCCGCGCATCGCGTGGACGACCGGCGCCTTGAGCGCCTCGGCGACGGCGACGACCTCGTCGTGGGCGCCCTGGCAGCCGGCGCCGGCAAGAATCGTGACCGCCTCCGCTGCGTTTAGGGCCTCCGCCGCCGCAGCCAGCTCCTCGTCGCTGGGACGGACGACCGATCTCGTCGGCCGGATCACCCCGGGGCGCGTGTTCTTGCCCGCGTCGTGGAGGAAGACCTCACCGGGGATAACCACGACGGCGACGCCGCTGCGCTCGATCGCGAAACGCATTGCGATCTCGAGCACTCGCGGCATCTGCTCCGGGACGCTGACGAGTTCGCAGTACACGCTGCACTCACGGAACATCTCCTGGGGATGCGTCTCCTGGAAGTAGCTCCCGCCGATCTCCTCCCGGGGGATGTGCGCGGCGATCGCGAGCACGGGTACGCGACTGCCGGCTGCGTCGAATAGGCCGTTGATCAAGTGCAGGTTGCCGGGACCGCAGCTCGCGGCGCACACGGCGAGCTGTCCCGTCACCGCCGCCTCGCCGGCGGCCGCGAACGCCGCCGCCTCCTCGTGGCGAACATGCTCCCAGACGATCTCGCCGTCGCGACGGAGCGCGTCGGTGAACCCATTGATCGAATCTCCCGGCAACCCGTAGACCCGGCGCACGCCGGATGCCTTGAGGGTCTCTACGACGACGTCTGCAACGGTTTTCGCCACGACGGCTCCTTTCGCAAGCCCGGCTTTGCGTTGTCCACGTTGTACGCCTTCGCGGTCAACGATGTTGTGTTGGCCTTTGTTCTGATGCCGCGGGGTGGCGTATCGGGCCTGACGGCGGCGCTCGCGTGCTCCACGGGACTGTCCCCTGGCGGATGCGAACGACCCCGATCCGCCTCGACACTGGGTCACGTCAACCCCCTCCCCCACAAGGAGAACCTCATGACCACATCAGACCCAGGCTCACCCGCCATCGCCACCGCTCCCGGACTCGCGCTCGATCGCTCGGGGCCGGTCAGCGCAAACCCCGCCGCGGCGGTCTTCGGACAGGTCATGGGACTCGTCGCGGCGACCGTCGCATTCCTTGCCGCCGGCGCATACGTCGGCCGCGATCTCAACCCAGGATTGGGGATCGTTTTCTTCATCGGCGCTTTCGCGTGCATCTTCGGTCTGAACGTCGCCTCCTCCCGGGGCAGCCGGCAACTCGCGAGCACACTGCTGTTCGGCGTCGGGCTGCTGCTCGGACTCGCGCTCGGCCCGGTTCTGAGCGCGTACGCAAAGGTCGATCCGTCGGCGCTCTGGCAGGCCGCCGGGGCCACCGCCGCGTCGATCGCCGCGCTGGGGGCGCTTGGCTACGCCGTCAGGCGGGACCTGAGCTCGTGGGCCCGCACGTTGCTCTGGGCATTGGTCGCACTGATCGTCTTCGGGATCGTGGCATTCTTCGCCTCGATTCCCCACGCGAATGTCATCTACGCCGTTGCCGGGTTAGGTATCTTCGGCGCGTTCACGGTGTTCGACTTCAACCGGCTGCGCCGCACGGGTGTGCAGGACGCGATTCCGATCGCGGCGAGCATCTTCCTCGATATCTTCAACGTGTTCCTACTGTTCCTGCAGCTGTTCGGTGGCGAGCAGGACTGACACGACCATGTCAACGGAACTAGTCCTCCTCGGCACCGCAGGCGCCCCGCTCCCAGTCGCGGGGCGCGCCGGGATCTCCTCGGCGCTGATCGTCGACGAACGAGTGTTCATGGTCGACTGTGGCCGCGGCGCACCGTCGGCGTTCGTGGACGCGGGACTCGACTTCACCCGCCTCGAGGCGATCTTCATAACGCATCTCCACTGCGACCACGCGGGCGACCTCCCCGGCATGCTGCTCTATCCGTGGGGGGTCCGGACCGGTGGCAACGGGGGTGCGCTCCCGCCGGTCCGGGTCTACGGACCGGGAAGCCCCCGTTCGTTGCCGGCCGGCGACGCCGACTTCCAGCGCGAGACCACGATCAATCCGGAGGCACCCGTCCCGGGGACGTCCGACCTGGTCAGGCACATCCTGGCCGGCTACGCGTTCGACTTGAACGTGATGCCGCTCGACGCCCACATGCCGGACGCGGGTCAGCTCGTCCGGGCCATGGATATCCACCTACCGGCCAGGTCCGACGGCACCCGCCCCACGCTCGTCGTGTTTGAGGATCCGGCCGTCCAGGTGACCGTAACCGCGGTGACGCACGGCAGGGTCATGCCGGCGTTTGCCTACCGCTTCGACACGTCCGACGGCGCGGTCGTGTTCTCGGGCGACACGACCGTGAACGAAGACCTGATCGCACTGGCCGAGGGTGCCGACATCCTCGTTCACTGCGTGGCCGACCTCGGGTACCTCGAGCAGCACGGGTTCACCGGCGCTGCGCTCGAGCGGATGGCCGCCTTGCACACCGATGTCAACGAGGTCGGTGCGGTCGCGGAACGAGCCGGCGTCCACGAGCTCATCCTCAACCACTACGTCCCCGCCGAACCTGAGGCGGTCACGGACGCTGAATGGGAGAAGCGTGCGGCACGCGGCTTCAGCGCAAAGACCACCGCGGGCAGCGACGGCCTGCGCAGGGTTCTCGGCTAGCTACGGTCGGCAGCGCTGTGGTGGCGCCATCCGTCGGGATATTCGGCGTCGTGCAGCCGGTGCAGCTGGTGGGCGTAGTGATCAAGACGATCGGCGGCGGCCTGGGCTTCGTGGTAGTCCTTGCCGTGGTCGCGGGCCGGCGTCTTCTCCTCGGCCCGCTTGCGGACGACGTGAAGCTCCTCGCGGGCCAGTTCTACGATCTTCTCTAGCGTCTCTTCGAGATTCATGGCTTCCTCTCAGTGTCGCGGCTCGATTAGCGTGCTGATGTTCTCACGCCGCTGGCTTCGCGAACTCTTAGGCGCTGTTACGCGTATGGGTGTTCTTAAGTGCTTAGCTCGGTTGCCTGTTAGCTAACCTGCCGAACAACATCCCGTGCGGGTACTCGCCGATCCTGGGCAGCCCGAGGCGCTCGATCCCGCGTATGACAGCGGCGATCATCTGCACCCCAACGCCGCTGGCTACCGCGTGATGGCCGATGCGATCGACCTCCAGCTGCTGCTGGACGCTTGGCAGCGCACACGCTGAGTGGCGATCAAGTGCCCGGGCGCACTACGGGTTCTCCGCGGCCCGGCTACCCCGCCGCTCGGTGGCGAGCTCGCGGATGAAGCCGCCTGCGGTCTCCATCGCGTCGGCGGCTTCGGGCAGGAAAGACCAGAAAAACTGGAACGCGTGGGCGTCGACCGGGAAGAGCTCGAGCCGCACGTCGACGCCGTGATCCTGGGCGTTGGCTGCGAGCGCCTTGGCGTCGACGAGTCGGGCGTCACCCGTGGCGGCCTGTATGAGCATCGGTGGCAGGCCGCTGAGGTCTGCGCGGAGCGGATCGACGATCGGATCGTCGGCCGGATGGCCGGCTAGATACGCCTGAACGCAGCGGCGCACGTCTTCGTCGGTGGCCAGCGGCGCGTCGGACGGCGACGCGGTACGAAGCGCCAGGTCGAGCCATGGGCAGAAGACGACCGCCGCTGCGGGGGGCGGTAGGTGGTCGCGCTTGAGCGTCAGGAGCAGGGAAAGCAGCAGCCCGGCGCCCGAGGAATCGCCGGCGATGACGATGCCTTCTGGGTCGGGCGCCCGCTCCCGCAACCAGAGGTAGGCGTGCTCGACATCCTCGAGTGCGGCCGGAAACGGGTGCTCGGGGGCGAGGCGGTAATCCGGGAGGAGGATCGCGGTCTGCGCCGCCGCGGCGAGCGCGCCGGCGTAAGACTGATAGCCGAAGGCCGAGCCGATGACATAACCACCGCCGTGGATATAGAGCACGGTCGGCTGGTGACCCTCGCCCGGAGAGACGACCAGCGAGGAGACGCCGCCCGCGGTGACCGGTCGTGTGATCGTTCCAGCAGGCGGCGAGAACTCGGCCATCATGGACTCGAACGTGGCCCGCGTCTGGACCAGGTCAGGGTCGCTCGCCAGCATGCCCCGCAACGGCTCGAGCGTGCGCGCGACCCGTCCGAGCAACTCGCCCCCGACAGCAAGCGCAGCCGAGACCGCCTCATCGACGTCGCGGAGCAGCCGCCGCGAGCGATCGAGCAACGCCTCTCCCGCGAGCGTCAGTTCAACGCTGTGGGTGGAGCGCCGCAGCAGTTCGCATCCAACCAACTGCTCGAGGCCGCGAATCTGCCGGCTGAGGGCCGGTTGCGAGACATACAGCCGCTCGGCGGCCCGGCCGAAGTTGAGCTCCTCGGCGACGGCCACGAACGCACGCAGATGGCGCAGCTCAATGCCGTCCGGTGCGTGTGGGAAGGGAAGGACGCTCCCGGGTTGCTCCATGCGCCAAGTATCGCTCGCCGGCACCGGAACGGTCATGCAGATCGTGCATCGCTGTGTTGCACGATCGGCCTTTCCCTTTACACGGGTGTAGTGCAGTCTGGCCGGCGTGATCGTCGCCGACATGACACTCAGGTTTGGGCCGCTTCGCGTGCAAACCATCGTGCGCTGGCCGCGGGTAGAAACGGTGTCCCTCGCGCTCGTCCTGACCGACGAACTGTCACCTGCCGATTCCTGGGTGGAGAACTGCATCGTGATTGGCCTCGCCGCCGGCATGTCCAGCTCGACCGAGCTGGCGGCGCTCCAGTGGGTGTCCGAGCACCTCGACGAGTTCGGCGCGGAGCGTGATCGCATGCTCCTCGCCGGCGGTGCGCGAGCGGCGAGGCTCGCACTAGCGACGCGCGACAGCGGCTGGCCCGTGCTACGGCGCCAGCTCCTGGTACACCCCACCTTCACGCCGGGGCAGCCCATGCCGGCGAATGTCGCCGGCGCGCCGCCCGCGACTGTGGTGTGTGGGCGGGAGCATGACGAAGCCCGCCGATACGCGGAGCGGCTGCGCGCCGCCGGGGTCGAGGTTCGCGAGGTGCTCGATGGCCACCGTTGAAGGCGTCCTCGCAAGTGGGCACCATCGCGCCGAACTGTCCGCATATTGCCGGCGTATGCTCGGATCCTCGTTTGACGCGGAGGACGCTGTCCAGGAGACGCTGCTCCGAGCCTGGCGAGCCTCGGGACGGTTTGAAGGTCGCGCCCCGATCCGGTCCTGGCTCTACCGAATCGCTACCAACGTGTGCCGCGACGCACTGACGCACGCGGCGCGGCGGCCGGTGCCGGTCGAGGACGTGCCCCCGTCGGTCGACCCGTCAGGCCAGCCCGAGGACCCGTCCGACCGAGCACTCGCCCGTGAGGACCTGCGGCTCGCGATCATCGCCGCGACGGGCGACCTGCCCCCACGGCAGCGCGCTGTTCTGATCCTGCGCGATGTGCTGTCGTGGCGCGCGTCGGAGGTCGCTGAGCTCCTGGGCACGACGCCTGCGGGCGTCAACAGCGCGCTGCAGCGGGCGCATGCTGCGCTCGAGTCGGTCGAGCTCGAGAGCGTGCCGAGCGGGGCCGACCTCATAGAAGGCGAGCTCGTCGGGCGCTACCTGGCTGCCTTCGCTGACGATGACGTCGATGCGCTCATCTCCCTCGCGCAGGGAAGCTGAACCACGCCGCGACGGCAGCAGGCAGCCGATAAGGTGCTCGGCCGGCGATGCCCTGGCCGACCGCGACGAGTGATCTGCATTGGTGGAGCGCGCGTGATCTAGCCCGCTTCGTCGATCTCGGATGCGAGGTGCAGGACGTCGCGCTTGATCTGAGCGCGGCAGACGAAGCCTTCGAGACGCTGCGCGCCCTGCAGTTCGCCGGTGCGTTCGGCCCGGTGCTTCCAACGCTGCGCCAAACGGTAAAAGAAACCATCGTCTGGAACGTCGAGCGGGGGCTTGAGCTTGACGGTTTGGCAGTGGCTCGCGCACTCGAGGCGCGATCGGCCATCTTCGCGACGGTCGCGGACCTCATGGAGCGCTTCGACGTGCTCGTGGCTCCGACGGCGCAGGTGGTTCCGTTTCCGGTGGAGCAGGAGTACCCGGCGGAGATTGCCGGAGTCGAGATGCCGCACTATCTGGGATGGATGCGTATGTGCTCGCGGATCACCGTCTGCGCCCATCCTGTGGCGGCGGTTCCGGACGGTTTTACGGATGACGGGTTGCCGGTGGGGTTGCGGCTCGTCGGGCGCTATCGGGGTGACCGCCGTCGGCTCGAGCACGCTGCGGCGGTGCCGTCATGAGCGCGGTTGCGGAGCTCGAGGAGCGCTACCGCGCCCGCAGCCTCTGGCTGGATCAGCTGAGCGAGCCGCTGACTCCGCGCGCGTCCCTCCCGGGGGACATCGACTGTGACGCCGTCATCGTAGGCGCCGGTTTCACCGGGCTGTGGAGCGCTTACTACCTGAAGCGGGCGCAGCCCGATCTCCGGGTTGTCGTGCTCGACGCGGAAATCGCCGGCTACGGTCCGTCGGGGCGCAACGGCGGCTGGGCATCGAGCGGCATCGCGGGCAGCCCGAGTGTGTACGAGCGGCGCTCCGGCCGCGATGGCATCGTGCGCGGTACGCGTGAGACCATGCGGACCGTTGACGAGATCGGCGAAGTGGCCTTACGGGAGCAGGTCGACTGCGGTTATGTCAAGGCCGGAATGCTCACCATCGCCACGTCAGCGCCTCAGGAACAAAGGCTGCGCGAGAGCGTGGGCGGGTTACACGCGGCCGGCATGACCGACGAAGACGTGCGGGTTCTTACGCCCGGCGAGGTGAGCGAGCTTGCGGAGGTGACCCAGCTGCGCGCGGGCTCCTTCTCGCGACAGGCCGCGCGGATCGACCCGGCGCGTCTCGTACGCGGACTGGCGCGGGCGTGCGAGCGGCTCGGCGTGCAGATCTTCGAGCGCACGCGAGCTCTGTCCGTCGCTCCCGGGGCAGTGCGCTGCGAACAGGGAATCGTGCGGGCAGAGATCGTGCTGCGGGCCATCGAGTCGTACACCACGCAGCTAGAGGGGAGCGGCCGGGACTATCTGCCGCTCTACTCGCTGATGATCGCCACGGAGCCGCTCGGCGAGCAAGCGTGGGCGCAGCACCGCTGGACCGACGGTCTTCTGATCGGCGATCGCCACCATCTGTTCTTCTACGCGCAGCGGACGGCCGATGGCCGAATCGCAATCGGCGGCCGGGGCGCGCCGTACCGGCTTGGGCACCCGGTCGACGAGAGAAACGAGCGTGACTCCGCGGTGCGCCGGCGTCTGGAGACGGCTTTGCGGTCGAACTTCCCGGTGGCCGCGCAGGCGCGCGTCACCCACCACTGGGGAGGTCCGCTGGCGGTGCCGCGCGACTGGTCGATGAGCGTGAACTTCGACCGCTCGAGCGGCTTCGGCTTCGCCGGCGGCTACGTGGGCCACGGCGTGGTGCCGTCCAACATCTCAGGACGGACCCTTGCCGATCTCGCGCTCGGTCGCAACACCGACCTGGTGTCCTTGCCGTGGGTCGGACATCGGTCGCGGCGCTGGGAGCCAGAGCCGCTTCGCTACCTAGCTTCGTCCGCGATCGTGCGCATGCTCGGCGCCGCGGACAGCTACGAGGACCGTCACGATCGGCGCGCGATGCACACGCTCCCGCTGCGGCCGTTTCTGCCTCCCGGCTGAGGCGCAATGCCCACGCGTGATCAGAGTGCGGTCCTGTTCGACCTCGACGGAGTCCTGGTGGACTCGCGAGCCCCCATCACCGGATCTATCAACGATGCCCTTATCGCCCACGGCCTGCCGCCGCACGCGGCCGAGTCGTTGGTGAGGTTCATCGGTCCGCCGCTCGTCGGCGCGTTCGCCGAGCTGACCGGCGAGGCGCCCGACTCCCCGCTCGTAATGTCCTGCGTGAACGCCTACCGCACGCGGTATGCCGACGTCTCGCTCGGCGAGACCACCGTGGTGCCGGGAATGGTTGCCGTGCTCGACGAGCTGGTGAAGCGCCATCGCCTCGTCGTCGCCACCTCCAAGCCGCTGAGGTTCGCCGAGCCGCTCCTTGACGCGGTCGGCCTGCGCTCGTTCTTCGAGTGGTGCGCGGCCTCCGAGCTGGACGAGTCGGCCGAGGACAAGGCGGTCACGATTGCCGGTGCCCTCGAGCGGCTCGATTACCCGCGCGCGCTGATGGTCGGCGACCGGGCACTCGACATCGTCGGCGCCCATCGGTGCTCGATCCCGGCCGTCGCAGTCACCTGGGGCGCCGGCACCGTCGAGGAGCTTCGGGGCGCGCGACCCGATGCGATCGTCGACGCTCCCGATGAGCTGCCTGGCGCGATCGCTGCGATGATGGCTCCAGCGACGAACTGAGCTCAGAGAGGAGAAGCTGCCATGGCGGCTACCACCAGTGCCGTAGATCGCATCAACCCGAAGGACTTCCTCGAGCTCGATCGCCTCCTCTCCGACGAGGAGCGAGATATCCGGGATGCCGTCCGCGCCTTCGTCCGCGATCGAGTGGTCCCCTACGTCGGAGAGTGGTTCGAGGAGGCGCGGATCCCGCTAGAGCTCGCGCGCGAGCTCGGAAGCCTGAACGTGCTCGGCATGCATCTGGAGGGATACGGCTGCGCGGGCGCCAGTGCGACGGCGTACGGGTTGGCGTGCATGGAGCTCGAGGCCGGGGACAGCGGTGTGCGCAGCCTCGTCTCGGTCCAGGGCTCGTTGGCGATGTTCGCGATCCACCGCTGGGGCTCCGAGGAGCAGAGGCTCGAGTGGCTCCCCCGCATGGCCGCCGGCGAGGCGATCGGGTGCTTTGGCCTGACCGAGCCCGACTCGGGATCCGACCCCGGCTCGATGCGCACGCACGCCCGACGTGACGGCTCGGACTGGATCGTGCACGGCCAGAAGATGTGGATTACGAACGGGTCCATAGCCGATGTGGCGGTCGTGTGGGCACGCACCGACGAGGGCGTTCGCGGGTTCCTCGTCCCGAAGGGGACCGCGGGCTTCACGACCCAGGACATCCACCGCAAGCTGTCCCTCCGCGCGTCCGTGACGTCGGAGTTGCTGCTCGACGACGTTCGTCTTCCGGCCGACGCGATGCTGCCGCAAGCCACCTCGCTGCGCGGCCCGCTTTCGTGCCTGAATGAGGCGCGCTACGGGATCGTCTGGGGGGCGGCCGGGGCGGCGCGCGCGTGCCTCGAGGCCGCGCTTCAGTACAGCCTCGAGCGTCGGCAGTTCGACCGCCCGATCGCGTCCTTCCAGATCCAGCAGCAGAAGCTCGCGATGATGGCGCTCGAGGTCAATCGCGCCGCCCTGCTCGCGCTGCACCTGGGTCGGATGAAGGACGACGGCCGGCTGCGCTCCGAGCACGTCAGCATGGGCAAGCTCGGGAACGTCAACGCCGCGCTCGAGGTCGCCCGGACGGCGCGTCAGGTTCTCGGCGCCAACGGAGTGACGCTCGAGTACCCGGTGATCAGGCACATGAACAACTTGGAGTCGGTGGTCACCTACGAGGGCACCGCCGACGTCCACGCGCTGGTCATCGGCGGTGCCCTCACGGGCATCCAGGCCTTCCGCTGAGAAACGGCTACCCGAACAGCTCCGCACTGGCGAGTCGCGCGCCCTCCACGAGCGACTGGAGCTTCGCCCACGCCACCTGCGGATGCACGCGTCCGCCGAGGCCGCAGTCGGTGGACGCGATCACGTTCTCCGCTCCGACGCCCTCCGCGAAATGGACGATCCGGTCAGCCACCAGCTGCGGGTGCTCGACGACATTGGTCGAGTGGCTGACGACGCCGGGCAGGATCCGCTTGCCCTCGGGCAGCTTGACCTCGCGCCACACCCTCCACTCGTGCTCGTGCCGCACGTTGGCGGCCTCGAATGAGTACGCCCCGGCGTTGATCTGCAGCAGCACCTCGACGATGTCGGCCATCGGGATGTCGGTCACGTGCGGGCCGTGCCAGCTGCCCCAGCACAGGTGGAACCGGATTCGGTCCGTCGGCAGATCGCGAATCGCGTAGTTCAGCGCCTCGACCCTGACCATCGTGAACCGCTTGTAGTCCTCGACGCTCGGCTCGGGGACGATCTGGTCCCAGTTCTCGGCGATGGCCGGATCGTCCAGCTGCAACGTCAGGCCGGCGTCGATGATCGCCTGATACTCCTCGCGCATCGCGTCCGCGCACGCGTAGATCATTTCCTCGTCGTTGTCGTAGAACTCGTTGCCAAAGCGCGCGCAGCTACCCGGAGCCACCGAGTTGAGATAGCCGGTGTCGAGTCCCTGTGATGCCAGTGCCGCCTTGAAGTTGGCAATGTCGTGCTGGACCGCCTCCTGGCCGGTGTAGGTGATCGGCCGGCGGCAGACGGGGGCGATACGCGGCGGGGTTGGCAGCGCGCACCCCGAGCTGGGGTCGCGGTAGGCGTCGGCGAATTCATTCCAATCCCGGCGCTCGGCGAAGCTCGCGAGCGCGAGCTGTCCCGGCTTCGGCCGCGCCTGGGCGATCTCGAGGGCCGGGGTCTGGACCAGCTCCAGCCCACCCAGGCGCTGGAACACATACGTCCACCACGAGCCGTAGTCGTAGCGGTGGCCCATCGAGTGGCCGTACTCGCCGTCGTTGACGAGGTCGATTCCAATCTCGCGCTGGCGCGCGACGACGTCCTGCACCGCCTGGGTGAGCTTGCGCTGGTAGGCGTCCTCGTCGCCGAACCGCCCTTCCGTCCGCTCGAGGTTGAGTGCGACGAGGTCCTCGGGACGGGACAGACTCCCCGCGTGACTGGTCAGGATGCGGTCGGGCATGTCCTTCTCCTCCTTCGCCTCGGTCGGTGATTGGCTCATCCTCCCAGGAACCAGCCACACTGACGGCCGGCGCTACCGCATCAGTGGGCGATAACGAGCTCGGGCCGCGTGCTCGCCGGCACCGTGACCGCTGCTTGGGCGGGCGCGAGCAGCCACGCGGCGATCACGATCAGCACGAACGCCGCGAGGTGGGCGAGCTCGGTTACTGGGCGGTGGCCGAGCGGGTCGGCAAACACGACCATCCCGCCGATGATCGACACGATGTTGTTCCCGGCGGTCATCAGCGCGATCACCGGCATCGGCCTGCCCGACTGGAGCGCGCGCTGGAAGCAGAAGAACGCGCCGATACTCGCCGCGACGGTGGCGATCAGCCACGGCGAGGTAAGGACGGCCGTCAGGCCCTGGTGGCTGGCCAGACCGGTGAGCGCCTTGATCGCCACGTCGACGGCGCCGTACAGGATCCCCCCGACGGCGGCGAGCATGTACGTGCGCCGCTGCCTGATGAGGAGCAGGCACGCACCGGCGCACACCGAGGCGCTCAGGTAGATGCCAAGCGCTCCGTTGCGAAAGTGCGAATGGACGCCGACCGTGCCCCGGCCCACCAGCAGCACCAGGAGCGCGACCAGCACGAGCGAGATGCCGGCTAGCTCCCGCGGCGTGAGCTGGTGACCGAGCACACGGACCGCCACCGGTGCGAGAAGGGCGATTCCGCCGATCAGGAACGCCTGCACGAGCGAGAGTGGGGCCTGCGTGAGGGCCGCGATGCTGATCGCCCAGCCGGTCATGCCGAGGACCCCGCCGGCGACCCACAAGCGGGAGCGCAGCAGCGAGCTGAGGGTCTTCATCGGATGACGAAAGCCGATCGTCGGCATGACCACCGAGCCTGCGTGCTGGATCAGGTAGCTCACGTTGAGCGCCACGGACCCGACGACCGCGAGCGAGAGGCCGATGACCAGGTGGCTCATGCGCTGTTCGGCGCCGCCATCAAACTGAGCATGCCCATCTAACGGCCGGCCGACACCGGCCCATGCGGCAGACACGGTGAGAGTGCCCACACGAACGGGCTGGGTCCTTTGGGACACCCCGTTGGGTCATCGCGCGTAAACCGCGAAGAAGTCGCGGTCGTCCGGGGCCAGGTAGCGCGTCGCGGGACGGCTCATCCCGGGCAGCAGTTTGGTGGCGTCCCCGCCGCCGAAGGTGCCGTAGAAGTTGAATGTGGTCCAGTCGTAGTTGATATCGAGCTCCATCGCCCGGACGGCGCCGGCGCGCCGGAGGATGCGCGCGAGGCTGGCGGCGGTCTGGATGTCCGCCGCCGCGTAGATCAGGTTTCCGTGGGCGTCGACGCCGACCCCCGAGCGCCACACGCGGACTGAGTTCCCGAGCGTCACTCCCCACAGGGAATCGTTCGACAGAGCAGGGCTGAGCCCTCCGTTCTCGACGATCAGCGGCAGGTTCTGGCGTGCGAACGCGATCCCCGAGCCTGGATCTGGTCCGCCGGTCCAGGTCCGGACGTCGACGGCCCCGTCGCGAGAGCCGATCAGCGTCGCCTGACCGTCTCGCAGTGGCGCGTACACCCGACCTTGGGAGAAGAAGCCGCCTCCCGAGTCCTCGAGCTTGAAGCCACTGTTGAATGTGGCCAGCAAGCTCGATCGCAGCTGAGGCGGCACCTCTGCCAACTGCGCTCCGTCGTCGGGTGGCTCGTAACGGCCCGGGTAGAGCGCCAAGCGTGTGCGCGTGTGGTCGATCCACGCGACGCCGGCGACGAGTTGCGGATAGCTCGCGTCCGGGCGGAACGTCGCGACCTGGACAGGCGAAGCGCCGCCCACCAGTGGCCCGGTTCCGCGCCACTGCCCCTCACCCGGTAGCGCCGGCGCGATGACCGGAGCAATCGGTGCCGGCGCGTTGCTCGCCTCCTGGGCCGGCCGACGCGACCCGATCTGCGGCAGCCCCTTGAGCGCTGCCCCGCCGGTCGCCGGAGCGTTCAGGGAGTAGTAGATGCTCTCGAACTCGGACACCGGTCCCGCGGCGCCGTTGTCACGCAGCCATTCGACCGCGCGGACCCCAAGCGAGACATTCGAGGGCTGCGTCATCGCGCCCCAGAAGGAGGCCGCCGCGTCGAGGGCGAGGATCAGCGCCGTGAGGACGACGATCCGTCGCGCCTGGAATCGAAGCGGTGCCGGTCGCCGGCGGGCTCGGACGCCGCGAACCGGCTCCGGACGGGACGCGCGGCCCGCGTTCGAACGCGACTCGCGCCCCCGCTCGTAGGCGAGGATGCGCGCCTCATAGTGTTCGATCGCGGCGCGACTGGGGCTGGGCATGTCCCTCCTGAGCGGTTCGACCGTCCGCCGGTGGCTCCTTGTGCACCGGTGGACGGGTGAGAGCTTTCTAAGGCTCAGCGGATGTACACGGCGAAGAAGTCCCGGTCATCTGGCGTCAGGTACCGGGTCGGAGGGCGGTCCATGCCGGCGAGGAGATTCGCCGGGTCGCCGGCACCCGGGAAGCGGTATGTGATGAAGCTCGGCCAGTAGGTGTTGATGTCGAGCTCCATCGCGCGGACAGCGCCGGCGCGCGTCATGATCGACGCCAGCGAGCCGACGGTCTGGTCATTGGCGGCGGCGTAGATCAGGTTGCCGTGGCGGTCGACGCCGACGGCCGAGCGCCACACCATGATGGCGTTGCCGAGGGTGGCCCCCCACTGGGGGCCGTCTGAGAGGTTCGGGTTCGGTCGCCCGCCGTTGACGATCAGCGGGAGGTTCTGCCGCGCGTACAAGACGTTAGATCCAACTTCGGATCCTCCGTGCCATGAGATGACGTCGACGCGACCGTCGCGATAGCGAAGGATCGTCGCCGCGTTGGGCCTCATCGGCGCGTACGTGTGTCCGTCGTAGGCGAACCCACCGCCGGAGTCGCTCAGCTTGAACGCGCTGTTGAAGGTCGCGACGAGGCGGGAGCGCATCGTCAACGGGACCTTCTCCGGCCCGCGCGAGGTCATCGTCACGGCGGGCTCTGAGATGCCCGGGTACAGCATCACGCTCGTGCGCGTGTGGTCGATCCACGCGACGCCGGCGACGAGTTGTGGATAGTCCGGCTCGGGGCGGAAGCTCGTGATCAGGACGGGTGGGCGCTCGCCGCCGCCGGCGAACGTCGGGTGCCAGACACCCTCGCCCGTGAGCGCGGGATGGATCGCCGGGGTGACCTTCGCCGGTCGATAGTGATGGATCCGCGGGATGCGAATCGGTCGGGGCGCGACGGCTCCGGGCTGCTGCGGCAGAGCCTGAAGCGCTGGACCGCCCCTGCTCGGTGCGGTCAGCGAGTAGTAGAAATTCTCGACATCGTCGACGACGCCGCGTGCCCCGTTGTCACGTAGCCACTCGACCGTCCTGACGCCGATGCTCGAATCGGACTGTCCGGTGAGCAAGCCGATGTAGGAAGCCAACACCGGCAAGAGACAGAGTACCGCCGCGACGGTTGTGATCCGGCGAACGCGCGCGGTGCGTCGCTCCGTCGCGCCCCACCGCCGGCTCGGCGGGTGAACGGAGGTGTGACGCGGTGTGAGACCAAACGGCCATGTCGAACGCACTGACACAGCCGGCAACCTTGTCACACCGACTCACTTCTGGCTAAGGGAATCCTGAGAGCGTCCTCATGACTGGGATCCTGTGAGCGTCCTCATGACTGTCACAGGTTGGTCTTATACATCGTTCTTACCTTTCGGTCATGGAGTCGGCCAAGGCCGGTCGTTTGCCGCTGCGGGTAGCACGACGGAGTCGCCCAGGCGCCGTGATCGCGACGATGCGACCCACGCAGTGGATCAAGAACTCGCTGGTGATCGCCGCGGCGGGGGCAGCGGGCGCGCTCGGTCACGACGACACGCCGGGACGTGTGATCGTCGCGTGCGTGTCTTTCTGCTTGCTGGCGTCCGGGATCTATGCGATCAACGATGTCCGCGACGCACAGGAGGATCGCCGCCACCCGCGTAAGTGTTTCCGTCCAGTCGCGGCCGGAGACCTTGACCCGCGCTTCGCGACCGGCCTCGGGCTGTCGCTGGTGGTCGCCGGGCTGCTCCTGTGCGTGGCGGTCGGGCCACTGCTCGCGCTCGTTGGGCTTGGGTATGCCACGCTCACGCTGTCGTACACGCTCGTCTGGCGCCACCTGATCGTGTTCGACATCTTTGCGGTGGCGGGCGGGTTCGTCCTGCGTGCCGTCGCCGGGGGTGTAGCGGCGCCGGTGCCCCTCTCTCACTGGTTCCTGCTCGTGGTGACGAGCTCAGCGGTGTTCGTGGCCGCGGCCAAGCGGTACGCCGAGCTGCGACGGACCGACGGCTCGGAGCGCGGGCGAAGACGGGTGCTCGACGCGTACAGCTCCAGAGCCCTCGAGCTGATCATCGCGGGGGCGACGGCAGTGGCGCTGCTCGCGTACTGCATGTGGGCTTTCTCACTGCCCGCCGTTCGAGGGATTCCGTGGCGCCCGTTGACGATCGTGCCGTTCGCCGTCTGCATGCTCCGCTACGGCGGGCTCGTCCATCGGGGCGCGGGTGAGGCGCCCGAGGACGTGCTGCTGTCCGATCGACCTCTGCAGCTCGCGGGGCTGGCGTGGCTGGCGCTGTTCGCGCTGGAGGTCAATGCGGCTGGCTGACGCGAGAGTCGTTCCCTCGGACTCCATCAAGCCCGAGACCCGTGTCATCACCGGATGGGCCGGAGGCCCGGGCGCCAGGGTCACGGTTGTCCGCCCGCGCAGCGTCGACGAGCTGCACCTTGCGCTCCACTCCGCGGGCGAGCGGAAGGCGCTTGCGCGGGGGATGGGTCGAAGTTACGGCGACGCCGCGCAGATCTCCGGGGGCCTCGTGATCGAGACGACCGGGCTGAGGCGAATCGAGTTTGACGCAGCGCGCGGTGCGGTTACCGCGCAAGCCGGGGTCACGATCGGGGAGCTCCTGCGCGAGCTGGTGCCCGCTGGCTGGATCCTTCCGGTGGTGCCCGGTACCCAGCACGTGACGACGGGTGGGGCGATCGCCAGCGATATCCACGGCAAGAACCACAGGGTCGCGGGGACGCTAGGGACTCACCTCGAGGCGATCTCGGTGCTTCAGGCGGATGGCGAGCTCGTCGAGCTTCGGTCCGGTCTGGGCGACGACCGGTTCGAATCGACGCTCGGCGGCATGGGCCTGACGGGCATCATCGTCGACGCACGGGTCAAGCTCAGCCCAATCCGGGGCGCGATGCTGTCGGTCGACACCGACCGCGTGGCGTCGCTGGACGATGCGCTCGCGGTGCTGGGGACGGGCGGCGGAACCCACCGCATCGCGTGGCTCGACCTGCTGTGCGCGCGCCCGGGACGAGGCGTGGTGACCCGCGCGGAGCACATCGACGCCCCCGGCGAGGGCCCGGCCGTCGTGGCCTCACGCGCTCGCGTGCTACGCGGCTGGCCCGCGGGCCCGCTGGGGCCGGCCACCGTGCGCGCCTACAACGCGCTCAGGTACGCGAGCACACCGCGAGTCGAGCGCGGTCGGCACGAGTCGTTCGGCCGGCACATGTTCCCGCTCGACTCGCTCGACGCCTGGCCGCGTCTCTACGGTCCGCGGGGCTTTCTTCAGTATCAGTTCGCCGTGCCGGCCGGCTCCGAGCATTTGCTTGAGCTCGTGATCGAGCGGCTGCGCCGGGAGCGGGTGCCGTGCTATCTCGCCACGCTGAAGGACCTCGGCCCCGCCGACGGTGCACACCTGTCGTTCCCGCTAGAGGGGTGGACCTTGGCGCTCGACCTTCCCCGCTCCGCGCCGGGCCTCGAGTCGCTGCTCCGCGGCTTCGACGACGCGGTCGCCGAGGCAGGCGGACGCGTGTACCTGTCCAAGGACGCTCGGCTCCGTCCGGAGGCGCTGCGGGCGATGTACCCCCGGCTCGATGAGTGGCGTGCGGCGCGCGACCGCGCGGATCCCGAGCGCTTGTGGTGCTCGGATCTGGCTCGCCGGACGGGTCTGTTGTGAGCAGCGCGCTGCTCGTTGGGGGCACGTCGGAGATCGGGCTCGCGATCGTCCGGCGGCTGGCGGCCGAGCGGGTATGGCTGCTCGGTCGTGATGGCGCTCGACTCGCGCGGGCGGCGGCCGAGCTCGATGGCGCCACGGTCGAGTGGGACCTGCTCGACGCCGACAACATCGCTTCGCATCGCGGCACGATCGAGCAGGCATTCGCCGACGCTGGGGGGTTCGACGTGGCGGTGATCGCGGTCGGCGTGCTCGGAGCCCAAGCCGGACTGGACGCCGATCCCGACGAGGCGCTCGAGGTGATGCGCGTGAACTTTCTCGGCGCCGGCTCGCTGCTCCTCGAGTGCCTGCGGCAGCTGCGGCAGCGGGGCAACGGCGCGGTTGTGCTCCTCTCGTCGGTGGCGGTCGAGCGCCCACGTGGCTCCAATCCGATCTACGGAGCGGCCAAAGCAGGCATCGACGCCCTGGCCCAGGGTCTCTCCGACGCGATCGCGTCAAGCGGCGTGCGCGTGCTCGTCGTCCGCCCCGGGTTCGTCAAGACCCGCATGACCGCTGGTCTGGCGACGGCACCGTTCGCGACAACGCCCGAGGCCGTCGCTTCGGCGACGGTAGCGGCGCTGGCCGGACGCGCCGGAACGATCTGGGTGCCCCGCTCCCTGCGATTGGTGTTCGCCCTTCTGCGCCACCTGCCCCGCGGGATCTACCGAAGGCTCCCGCTGTGAGAGCCAAGCTGCTCCTGGTGGACGTCGCGATCGCGATCGTCGTGGCGGTGATCGTCCTGGCCGTCACCCCGGGACTGGCGGTGGCGGCAGCGATCGCCGTCGTGACACTAGCCGCGTGTGCGATCAGCTTCAGCCGCGACTCGCGCCGCCGCCGCCGCGCTCCCCGGCGGGGCACTCGTTCCCGGGTGTCATAGGTCGAGCACGATGTCCTCGTGAGGCTGCGAGCAGCAGATGAGCGCGCTGCCGTCAGCGGGCGGCTCGACCGGGTCGGGGTTGTAATCGAGGGTCCCGGCGATGAGCGTCGTCTCGCAGGTGTGGCAGACGCCGGTACGGCACGACCAGCGGACGGGCACGTCGCATGCCTCGGCCAGCTCGAGGAGGCTCGCATACCCATCCCTCCATGGGATCGCGAGGCTGCTGCGGGCGAACTCGATCGTCGGGCCGCTGCCGGGTGCGCCGGCGGGCGGGTGGGGCGCCCGCGTGGGCGTGGCCGCGATGCCGGGGGTCACGCTGGGTGCGGGCCCGAACGGCTCGGTGTGGATCTGGGCGGGGCCGAGGCCGATGGCCCCCAGGGAAGCGCTGATGTCGTCCATGAATGGCCCTGGCCCGCACAGATATGCCTCGGCCTTACCCGGTGGCTCGAGCTGGGCGAGCAGCGGTGCCGTGAGGCGACCGGCGGCGTCGTAGTCGCGACCTTGAACGTCGTCCGGCCCCGGCTGGCTGTAACAGACGTAGGTCCGGGTGTTTGGGAGCGATGCGAGGAGCGCGTGAGCCTCCGCGCCGAACGGGTGCTCATGGCTGCTGCGTGCGCCCTGGAGCCACCAGATCTCTCGCTCGGAATGCTCAGTCGACAACTCGTGGAGCATCGCGAGGACCGGGGTGGCGCCGATGCCGGCGCTGATCAGCAGCACCGGAGCCTGCGTCCGGTCGAGGATGAAGGTGCCGCGCGGGGCGGCGATGTCGAGCTGATCGCCGACCGCCAGTCGCGTGTGCAGATAGCCACTGGCCACACCCTCGGGTTCGCGCTTGACCGTGATCCGGTAATAGCCGGCGCCCGGTGGTCCGGACAGGGAGTAATTGCGAAGCGCCGAGCGCTGCTGCTTGTCGGGCTGGACTCGCACCGTGAGGTACTGACCAGGGCGCGCGGCCGGCACCGGGGCTCCTGCGGGATCCTCGAGTCGTATGGAGATGATCGAGTCGCTTTCGCGCGTGATCGCCGTAACGATCAGCTGACGGAAGCCGGGCCAGGCAGGAGGCGGACTCGTAACCCCGAGGCCCGCGTTGCCGCCCCCCGGCTCTTCGTCGAGCAGAGCGTGGAACGAGGCCTGCCAGCCGGGGCTGAGGGCGGGGACCCGTAGGGCTCGCAGCAGTTGCTGGCGGGAGTGTCCAGGCAGGTAGAGCAGTCCGTCGACCTCGGCGACCGGCATCTGCTCAGGGCCGGAAGCTAGCTTGACGATCTCGTCTCCGGCTTGCACGTCCCCCTCCTCGAGCACGCGAAAGTAGAAGCCCGGGCGGCGATGCGAAACGAGCAACGCCGGAATGCGCGGGTCTTTCATCCGAAGCCCGACGCGGTAACAGGTCACCCGAGGCTGCGTTACCTCGAACACCGCCGTCCCGATCCGGAAACGGTCGCCGATGCAAACCTTGTCATCGCCGAGCCCTTCGACGGTGAAGTTCTCGCCGAACTGTCCGTAGACGAAATCATCACGGCCGAGCTCGTGTTCCCAGTAGCGGTAGGAATCCATCTGGTAGACGAACACGGCCCGCTGCTCGCCGCCATGGCCGGCCAGGTCGCCCTGGCCGTCGCCGTCGACGTTCAGCTTGCGCACGCGGCGAGGGCCTGTCACGGGGTCCTTGAACACGCCGGTGAACACCGTCTTCCCCTGCCAGGGCACGTCCTTGGGCATGCCCACGTTCACCGACACCAGCCTGCCCGCGGGATCGTCGGTGGTGGCCTCGGTCGGTTCGGTCTGCGGCGCTCCCAGACCCATGCTCACGCGTCCGCGGCGAGCGCGTCCTCGACGAGTTGGATGCCTCCGGCTTCATCCACGCTCAGGTTGCGGTCAGGCCCGTGCGGGACGACGTTCTGCCCGGGGGCCTCCTCGAGCGTCTCCCCGTCAATCGTGACCGCCACCCTGGCGGGATAAAAGGACACGAGATCGGCGATGCGAGCCACATCTTCGAACGGAGCGCGGTATGACCAGGCCGCGTTTCGCGCGTCCCCGATGTCGTAATACGAGGCAAGGCCCTTGTACGGGCAGAAGGTCTGGCCCTCGACCCCGTGCAGGGCCTCGGCGTCGACGTCCGAGCGGGGCACATACCAGCGCGGCGCGAAGCCGGACTCGTAGAGCACCAGGGGTGCGTGGCTGTCTGCGATCACCCGACCGTCGTGTTGCACGACGAGGTGACGCGAGGTGCGGCGGATGTCGATGCGGTGATAGGGGTCGGCGGCGTGGCCGAGAATGCGCTCGTCCTCCTCATAGAACGCGTCCATCGTGCGCCATGCGAACGCGACGGTGGCGCGCAATGCCGCGGCCTGGACCGGGGGGTCCACATGCTCCCAGGCGCCGCGTCGCGTTGTCTCGCCGTCGCCGCCGACGACGTTGAACCACTTCGTCTCGCCGAGGTCCAGGTGCGTGGTCGCGTGGTCGGACGGTTGCAGCACGTTCTGGTCGATGTCGCCGATCGGAAAGTAGGCAACCGGGTAGCGGCCGGGCTCGAACAGGATCAGCGCCTCCTCGCTTCGGGCGATGATGCTCCCGCCGAGTTCGACGCTCATCCTCCGGCGGAGCGGCTCGAGGTACAGCACGCGCTCGGGCATCGGCGTTGTTGTGAGAAAGGTGCCGATGGGATCGCGCCCCAACGGTCCTTGCTGCCAGGAAAGACCCATTGCTGCTCCAATCGTTTCGAGGTCACGCTCGGCGTGAGCAACGGTTAGTGGCAAGACGAAGGCAACATCTCACCGTCCCCAGGCGCACACAGATAGCACGGCGGGGGAGCCAGCGCATCCGGCCAACCCTCCCACATCGCGCAATTACGTAGTCGGCTACGCAGGACAAGCGACGGGGGCGGCGGGAGAGTTCCGGCATGGCGATCAGCCATCACATCAACCGGAAGGAAAACTCCATGTCCTCGAATAAGACCGATGCCGCCGAGCACAGCGCCGGCGGCAAGGGAATCTTCATCGCGCTGATCCCGTGGATCGTGTTCACGGTGCTGGTGGCCCACTCGACCCTCAAGCTCGGATCGATTGCCGCGCTGGGCGTTGCGGTTGTGATCGCAGTGCCGGGCGTCCGCTCCGGACATCCCAAGGTGCTCGAGGTCGGCGCGGTGGTCACGTTCATCGGGTTCGTGGCGGTGGCATTCCTGGCCGATGCTTCGACGGCTCACTGGGTGGCGCGGTATGCGCGCGGAATCGCGGCCGCGATCCTGGCTCTGATCTCGTTCGGCTCGTTGCTCTTCACGCCGTTCACCGAGGAGTACGCCCGTGAGCAGGTCCCCGAGCAGTCCTGGGGCTCGCCCAAGTTCAAGGAGATCAACCGCAAGCTGACAACGATGTGGGCGTGCATCTTCGCCGCGATGGTGCCCTTCCACGCGATCGCGGGCACGATCAACACCAAGCCGGGGAACATCATCTTCAACTGGGCGATCCCGCTCGGGCTCGTGTATTGGGGCATCAAGCGGTCCTCCGCACCGGCCGACACCGGCGCGGGAACCGTGCAGAAGGTCGCATAGGGACGACCGTGTCTGTCCGATCGGAGACGGGTCCGGTGAGCGGCCGGTGCGAGCACGAGTTGCGAGCGCTGGTCGCCGCCGCGTGCTGGGGGGCGGCCGATCCTGAGGAGATCGCGCTCATCGGCGATCGTGTCCGGAACGGAGGCGGCGCGGCATGGGTGCGGGAGTGGACGGCGAGCGGAGGCGCCGCCTGGGCGACGGCCGAACACGACCACGGCGGGTCGTCATATCTACGGGCCGCCTCGTACTACGCGGCGGCTCTCGCGTTGATCGAGGAGAGCGACGGCCTGGTCGACGAAGCCCGGCTGTGGGAGCGCCAGCGGGCGTGCTGGGACCGCGCGGTCTCAGAGGCCGGGGGCGAGCCGCTGTCGATCTCGTATGAGCAAACCACCCTGCCGGGGTATTTCTTCTCAGGCGGCGAGGGCGCCCGGCCGCTCGTCGTCATCGACCATGGTGGCCGGGTCGCGACGTCCGAGGCATGGGCGGCCGGCGGGGCGGCGGCGCGCGCCCGCGGTTATCACTGGATGACGTTCGATGGCCCGGGTCGCCAGGCCGCGCTGCGGCGGCAGGGGTTGATCCTGCGACCTGACTGGGAGCACGTCCTCACGCCGGTCCTCGACGCGATGCTCGCGCGCTCCGACGTGGACCGCGAGCGTGTCGTGGTGATCGGCATCGAGCATGCCGGGTACGGGGTCCCACGAGCCCTGGCGTTCGAGCGCCGCGTCGCCGCAGCGATGCTCGCCCCCGGGATCGTCGACGCATCCCGTCCGTGGCTGAGCGCGCTGCCGACGCCGGCGCTGACGGCGCTACAGGACGAGGACCGTGAATCGTTCGATCGCGAGCTTGACCTGGCGACGCTGTTCTCGCCCGAGATCCCCGACCGTCTTAGGCGCATGGGGCGTGAGTACGACCGATCCGGGCTCCCGTTGTATGACCTGGCGCGGCGGATAGGCGAATTTCGACTCGGCGAGGAGCTCGAGCGGATTACGACGCCGGTGCTCGCCCGGCCGGCCGGGGCCGAGCCCCTGTGGGCCGTCCAGGCCGAGGAGCTGTGCTCGCGACTGCCCGGCTCCGAGCTGTCCCGTGTCGGGCCGGGTGAGGACCCCGTCTCCGACTGGCTGGACCGGTTTGCGTGACCCAACCCCGGGGCTTATGAGAGTGCTCTTACCGAGGGCGTACCATGTCCCTGCATATGCCTGGGGACATGGGGCAGGCTGTCGCCACGGCGGGCGCATGGCCGCTCGTCGGGCGTGATCGCGAACTTCAGACGATCGCGTCGGCGCGTGCCGACCCGGGTTGTCATGGGGTAGTTGTCGTTGCCGGCTCCGGCGTGGGTAAGTCGCGCCTGGCTCGCGAGGCTCAGGCCGCCGCCGAGCGCGACGGCGCGTTCGTGGGCTGGATCCAGGCCACCCGCAGCGCGGCGGCCGTACCGCTCGGGGCCGTCGCTGATCTCGTACCCGACGAGGTTCGCTCCGATGACGTCGTCGCGCTGCTCAGACGCTGCGGCGAGGAGCTGCGCGCCCGGGCTGGCGGTCGTCCGGTGGTGCTCGGTGTCGACGATGCGCAGTTGCTCGACTCGGCGTCGGCGGCCCTCGTCCTTCACCTCGCCACCTCCTCGGCGGCGTTCATCCTCGCGACGGTCCGCGCCGGCGAGCCGTGCCCGGATGCGATCGTCTCGCTCTGGAAGGACGACACGGCGCCGCGAATGCAGCTCGGGGAGCTCAGCGACGAGAACGTCCGCGCGCTCGTCGAGGCGGCGCTCGGCGACCCGGTGGAGGAGGAGGCACTCGACTGGGTGACCGAGGTCGGCCGGGGAAACGCCCTGTACGTCCGGGAGTTGGTCCGCGGCGCCGTTAACGCCGGCGCCCTCGTCCACTCGCCCGGATTCTGGCGGCTCCAGGAGCGTCCGACCGCGAGTCCGTCGCTCATCGACCTCGTAGGGCAACGGATGGATGGACTGACCGCCGATCACCGGCGGGCGGTCGAGTTGCTGGCGCTCGGCGAGCCGCTCGCCCTCGACGAGATCGGGGCTTTGATCTCCGAAGACGCGCTGCTCGACGCGGAATCCCACGGGTTGATCGCGGCGAGCGGCGATGAGGTCGGTCTGGCCCATCCGCTGTACGGCGAGGCGGTCCGTGCGACGCTCCCTCCGCTCCGGGCCCGGAGCCTCCGGTTGGCGCTGGTCGACGTCGTCGAAGCCCGAAGCGCGATTGGTCCGGATAACGCGCTGCGCGCCGCGCGCCTGCGCCTCGACGCAGGTGTCGCGCTGCCGGCGGGCCGCGCGCTCGACGCGGCCCGTGCGGCGAACCGCGCCGGCGATCCCGACCTCGGGGCTGAGCTCGCCGCACTCGCGGGTGCCGAGCGCAGACCTGGCCGCTGCGATGCTGCTGGCGCAGTCACACACGATGCGGAACCGTTACGAGCAGGCCGAGGCGGTGCTGGCCGCGGTCGAGCCGCTCGCGCCGGAGGATCCGAACGCTCGCGACTACCTCAGGCAGCGGCTGTGGCTTTATCACTGGGGGCTACGACGTCAGGCCGATACCGGGCTGCTGCTGGATCGTGCGCAGACGTGGTCCGAGGATCGGGCCTGGCGTCAGTTCATCGAGCGGATCCGCCACACCTATGCGGCGCTCGCCGACGGGTACGGGACGCCGCCCGATCCGACCGAGAGCGTCGGCGATTCGGAGACGACCGATCAGTCGCGGCGCTCGCTCGCGACGATGCAGACGATGTCGTTGTTCTTCTCCGGGCACGGCGACGCTGCCGCCGCGAGAGCATTTGCCGCGCGGCCGTCGATTCCGCTGCGCGACGACGCTGACGCGGCCGCGCTGGCCACGCTCAGCCTGATCGCGATCGAGACCGGCTACCGGTGGGTTGAGCTCGAGGAGTACATGAGCGAGATGGTGCGCGCCGCCGTCCGTGCCCGCGACCGCGCGGCCGTGGGACTGTCGGCCTTCACGCTCGCGCGCCTGCACTTCCTCAGGGCGGAGCATCGAGACGCGGCGCGCTGGCTCGCCGAGGCCGAGGTGCAGTTCCGACAGCAGGATCCGTTCAACGTGATGCTGGCCGTGCGGACGCTGCAGGTTGGCATCGCGTGCTTCACCGGCGACTTCGACGGCACCATCGCCGCGCTGAACCGCCTGCATGCGTGGTGCGATAACCACACGCCCCTGGCCCAGCAACGAGTACCCATCTGCCGTGCGGAGGGCTGGGCGCTCCGCATGCGTAACGCCGCCGAGGCGGGCCGTCAGCTGCTCGAGGACGCGGTATCGCTCCAGGAGATGGTGGGTCTGGCTCCGCAGCTCGCCTACGACGCGCTGAGAGTCGGAGCGCCGGCGGCGTCGCTACTGGAACAGATGGCCGCCCGCGGCGAGTCGCGGCTCGTCACCCTCTACGCGCGGCACGCGTCGGCCAAGGCGGCGCACGATGGCGCCGGCCTGATCGACGTGGCCGAGGAGATGGCGGCGATCGGTGCGCTTCGCTATGCCGTCGAGGCCGCCAGCGACGCCGCGACCACGTACCTCGCGGCCGGACGTCAGGATTCGGCTCGCCGCGCCGCGGCTCGCGCCCGAGAACTGCACGTCCCCGATCAGGGCGCCGAGCTCCCCGCATCGACGGTCTCGACGCTACTGCGACCGACCTCACGCCACGCGAGGCGCAGCTGATCGAACTCGCTCGCGAGGGGCTGAGCAACGCCGACATCGCCGACCGTCTCGTGCTCTCGGTCCGGACGGTCGAGACGCACCTGTATCGCGGGATGCAGAAGCTCGGCGTCAGCGACCGCCACGCCCTCTAAGCCCGACCCGGCTTCAGATACGTAGCGGGCTACGCAGGACGGCGGGGCAACGGCGCGGGACGCTGTTGCCCGATACCGAGTTCTCGCGTCGCTGGGCACCGCGGGCGCGAATCAAGCGAAAGGCACCCCATGAAAAAACAGTTTGCCGACGATGAATTTCAATTCGGGCTCGAACTCGCGCTAGGCGCGGTCTATCACCAGGCGGCGGACGCGGGCGAGGTTCTGGCCACCGCCGATCGAATCGCGGATGGAGACAGCGATTCCTGGGTGAACGAATGGGTCGCCACCGCCGAGGTGTGTCGCGACGCCGGAGCCGACGCCGAGGCGAGAGGTCTGCGGGTCAGCGCGCTCGCCTACTACCGGCGTGCGGCCACGTACTTCGCGACCGCCCTGTATCGCTTCGCCGGGGCGGGCGATCATTCGCCCGAGCGTGAACTCGCGCTCTGGCGTGAGCAGCGGGCCTGCTGGGAGCGAACCGTCGATCTGCAGCCTACGCCGGGCGAGCGCATCGCCATCCCCTACGAGGGGACGATGCTCGAGGGCTTCTTCTTCCGGGCCCCGGATGCGGAGCCGGGGGAACGACGACCGCTGATCGTGATGAACAACGGCAGCGACGGCGCGACCTCGGTGATGTGGTTGGAAGGCGGGGCCGCCGCCGCCGAGCGCGGCTATCACTGGATGACGTTCGACGGTCCAGGGCAGCAGGCGGCTCTCTATGAGCAGCACATCCCGTTCCGCCACGACTGGGAAGCCGTCCTCACGCCTGTCCTCGACGCGATCCTGCCGCGCCCCGATGTGGACGAGGACCATGTCGCACTGATCGGCGTCAGCCAGGCCGGCTACTGGGTGCCGCGGGCCATCGCGTTCGAGCATCGCTTCGCCGCCGCGGTGGCGGACGGTGGGGTCGTCGACATCTCCGCCGGATGGATCAAGCAGCTGCCGGAGATGGTGCGCAAGCAGCTCGACGACGGCGAGCGAGACGCGTTCGATCGCGAGATGCACCTCGCCGAGAGCAGATCGCCGAAGGCCAAGGCGGCGCTGGACTTCCGTGCCAAGCCCTATGGGTTCAATGGCGGCTCCCGCTTTGACCTCTACCAGGCGGTCGCGTCCTACCGACTCGGCGACGAGGTCAAGGACATCACCACCCCGCTGCTGATCACCGATCCGGATGACGAGCAGTTCTTCCCCGGGCAACCCGAGCGGCTCTACGACCTCGTCCCCGGTACCAAGGAGCTAATCCGGTTCAGCGCGCACGAAGGCGCCAACGGTCACTGCGAGCCGATGGCCAAGTCACTGCGAAACACGCGCATCTTCGACTGGCTCGAGGGCTACCTGCGATGAGCGCGCCTACACCCAATCTCCAAGTGCGCGCGGTCCAGGTTCTGCGAAACAAGAAGATCTGGATCGCGCCGATCCTCCTCGCCGCGATCTTCACGGCCGTGATGGCGACGGTCTACTTCGGCTCGGTCGTCAACCCAACCGGGCATCTGCACGGCCTGCCGGTGATGATCGTCGATCAGGACAGCGGCGCCGTCGTCGACGGACACCACGAGAACGTCGGCGCCAGCCTGACCAGCGCGCTCGAGCACTCCTCCGGAGTGACCAGTCACCTCAAGCTCACGTCCGGAACACTGCAGCAAGCAGAGGCACGAATGGATAAGGGCGGCGCCTACGCCGCGCTGGTCATCCCGGCGACGCTCACACGCTCGGTTCTGCTCGCCGCCGGCGTCAGCACGCCGGGCGCCACACCTCCGGCGACCGCTGCCGTGCAACTTGAGGAGAACTCGCGCCTGGGAACGCTCGGCGTCAGCTTGGCGAACGGAGTCATCGGCCCCGCGATCGCTCAGATCTCGCCGCAGATCGGCAGTCACGTGTCGTCTCTGGCGACGCCGGCGACCAAGGACAACCCCATCCTCGCCGAGCGAGTGTCCAACCCGATCACCCTCACGACGGCCACCTACCGCCCGCTGCCGGATTACTCGGCCCTCGGCCTCTCGGCGTTCTACATCGCGCTCCTGGGCCTGGTCGCCGGGTTCGTGGGCGCGACGCTGATCAATGGGTCGGTCGACTCCGGTCTGGGCTACGCCTCATCGCAGCTGGGTCCGTGGTTCAAACAGCGCCGGCCGGTAGCCATCAACCGGCGACGGACCTTCCTCGTCAAGTGGGCGATCGCGGCCGTTGCGGCACCGGTGCTGACGGGCATCGTGATCTTGGTTGCCGTCGGCATCCTGGGCATGTACGCCCCGAGCGTTCTGCTGCTCTGGGGATTGCTCGCGCTGGCGGCGCTGATGATCGCTACCGGCACGCTCGCGCTGCTTGCGATCTTCGGCTCGATCGGTCAGTTGCTGGCGGTGATCTTGCTCATCTATCTGTCGATCGCCTCCGCGGGCGGAACCGTCCCGATCCAGGCGCTCCCTGGAGTCCTGCAAACCGTCGGGCACGTCGAGCCCCTGCGCAACACGCTCATGGGAACGCGCGCAGTCCTCTACTTCGGCGCTCGCGGCGATGCCGGACTGACCACGTCCCTCATCGTTCTCGTCTGTGAGGTCGCTTTCTGGGCCGCGCTCGGACTGGCCGCGACGTTCTGGTACGACCGCAAGCGGCTCGACCGCATCTCACCGGACCTGATCGACTACATCGATCACACCGTCGACCGCGCGGTCGCCGAACGCGCCAGCGTTCCGCAAGCGAGCGGGTGAGCGAGATTGGTCGACCGCCGGGGCTTGCGCGTCTGGTAGCAAAGTGATATCATCGGGCTATTAGATAGTCCGCGCGCCCCGAGTTTCTCGCCACTCGCCCCGCGTTCGGCGGTGAATGGCGATTCACCCGGCTATGGCACGAGTTCCTCGCCACTCGCGCCGCGCCGGCCCGCGAGTGTCGCGTTAGCCGGGTTCTGACACCCCTCGCGCACTCGCGCACACCCTAGGAGGTGACTGAGATGAAAACGCGTACGAATGGTCGCATCACCGTGGCCGCGGCTCTGGTCGTCGTGGCGGCGTTACTGCTTACCGGTTGCGGCGGGACTGGAAAAAGCACTGGAACTGGAACTGGGACTGGGACTGGGACTGGGACCGGCGCCGCAGCCGCGGCCGCCGGCTGCAAGACCGTCACCGCGAACACCGCCGCTTCGGCGGCGAGTGCCTCCGTGTCGTGGCCGTACTCGAACGACGACCTTGCGAACACCCGCGACGCGACTGGGTCGACGATTTCCTCGGCCAACGTGTCCAAGCTCGCGCAGGCCTGGACGTTCAAGCTCACGGGGCAGGCCGCGGTCGGCGTGCGCCCGTATGGGTCCTTGACCGCGAACCCGATCGTGCAGAACGGTGTCGTCTATCTCCAGGATCTCGACTCGAACGTGTACGCGCTCACGCTCTCGACCGGAAAGCTCGACTGGGAGTATCAGTGCAATCAGCCGGAGAAAAGCGGACCGGGACCGAACGGTGTCGCCGTCGCCGATGGAAAGGTCTACGGGCTCACCCCGACGGCGGCCTTTGCCGTGAGCGCCACCACTGGGCGGACGGCGTGGGTCAAGACCGGCCTCCTCAGCGCCGATCAGGGAACCTTTGGCATCCAGCCACAGGTGGCCGACGGGCGGGTTTATCTCGCCAGCCAGTACGGCTCGGGGCCCGGTGGCGGGGTGCTGATCGCGCTGAACGCGTCAAACGGAGCTGTGCTGTGGAGATTCAATACGGTCATAGGCCCAGAGCAGGGCGTGCAATCGCTCAATGTCGGCTCTGGCGGCGCGTGGGAGACGCCACTCGTCAGTAGCGACGGGTCGGTTACCTACGGCATCGGCAATCCATATCAATCGCCGAACTCGGCGATCGCGCATCCTTCCGTCCAGCTCTACACCGACAGCGATGTGAACCTCGACGCCGCAACCGGGAAGCTGCGCTGGTACTACCAGGGCGTCACCAACGACTTCATGGACCACGACATGCAGGCCTCGCCGATCTCGGCGAGCGTCAACGGCGCCCCCGTCGTGATCGGCAGCGGCAAGATGGGCTACGTCTACGAGATGAATGCGAGCACCGGCAAGCTGATCTGGAAGATGCCGATCGGCGAGCACAACGGCCACGACAACGACTCGCTCCTCGCCCTCGAGCACAAGCTCACGCTCAAGGCGCCCTACACCATCCTCCCCGGATCGCTCGGTGGCGTATTGAGCGACCTGGGCGTCGGGGGCAACAGCGTGTACGTGGCCACCATTGACCTACCTCTCACCTACACAAACCTGAACTACCCGGTCCCTGTCAAGGCCGCCGGTCCTCTCAGCGGAGAGGTCGAGGCGCTCAACCTCGCCAGCGGCACGGTCGAATGGGATACGAAGGTGCCGCAGTTCCCGATCGGCGCCGTCACGGTTTCCAACGATCTCGTGTTCACGACGCTGTACGACGGCGTGCTGATCGCGCTGAACCGCAGCACCGGCGCCGTCGTCTATCGCCATCAACTGCCTACATCGACCAACTCGCCGATCGCGATCGTCGGTAACACGGTGATCGTTCCGGCGGGCGGCCCCGTCACGGGTGGCCGAAGCGGTGATCCGCAGGTCGTCGCCTACAAGCTGCCGTAGGCATGTCCCCTGTGGCGCCGCTCGGCGACATGTGATGCTTTCATCACGTGTCGCCCTGCGGCCCCGCTGACGAGGCTCCCGCCGGCGAGGGTCACAAATTTCGGTAGCCGGTTATTTAGGGGCATGTTCCATTGCCGCCGCTTTGTCATAGTGACACTTGCGCTCACCGTCAGCGCCACACCGATCGCGCTGGCTGACCCACCGCCGCTTGCCCGCGCCGAGGCGGCGATTCGCGCGGAGAACTGCGGGCCGCCGCTAGTGGTCTGGTCCGACCCACCGCCGCTCGCGCGAGCCGAGGCCGCAATCGCCGCGGAGAACTGTGGCGCGCCGCCTGCACGAGGTCGCCGGGCGCGTCAGGATGGCGTTGGTCACAAATCTCGCCGGCCGGTTATCTAGGGAGCAAATGGCGCGGCCTCGGGCCCCCGAAGAATGGCTCGACTCGGAGCTGCTGGTAGCGATCGCACGGCACGATCAAAAGGCGTGCGCGGTCTTATACCGGCGTCACCTGCCCCGGACCGTTGGCTACCTCATGCGCGAGACCCGCGATCCCCCGCTCCCGCGTGCCCGGCTTGCGTCGGCCGTGCTGGGGCGTCCCCGTCATGACCTGTTTGCCATCGGGACGGCGCTGGCGATAGCCGCAGCCGTCGCGGCGATCTTCGTCGGGCTGCGGCCATCGGCGTCGCACATCGAGCGGCCTTCCGCCCAGCACGGACTGGCGGTCGTGCACAACCACCTCAACGGAGCTGCCTGCGCTCGGGGGCGGCGTCGTGTGCGATGCCAAGCTGCAGCCGGCGCGAGCCGACGGCACCTGGCCCGCCCCCCAACTACTGCCGCACCACGGGGTCGGTCGGGTTGACGCCGCGTTTGCAACCCGGTGGAACGGTGATCGTTGACGAAGAACCGCCCCTCGGCGAGGTGTTCTCGATCGATGTCTCGGGACTGCCGCCCAGTCCGCGCGGAGGGGACTATGCGGTGTGGCTCCTGTCGGGCGAGCACAACCCGGCCCGCGACTACAGTCTGATCTCTGGTCGGCGACCTGCCTTCGTAGGGATCGTCAGGCCGCCCGTGGGCGCTGGAGGCGTGCTACGCGCGCAAGGGTCGATCCCGTCGCTGTCGGAAGCGCAGGCGACCGGCTCCTATCTATTCGTCATCACTCGGCAGGCCCACCCGTCGAGTACGTCCCTCGGGCGGATCGTGCTCGCCGGTTGGGTGGCCATCTGAGTCAAACTTTGGTTGTGGGCGATGCTCTCGTGTACGTTGCGCCTTCGGTCTGCGCCGTGTCGGCGCTCTGGGATCGGAGTGGTGGACTTGCGGGGCCTGTGATCCAGCAGCAACTCTCGCGGTTCGCGGCAGCACTGGTGGATGCCCACGCGGCGGGCGAGGACTCGGCCGCCGTTCTGGTCAGTAACTGGTCCGGCGGTGGGGACGATGAGATGCGCTCGTCGGAGATGCTGTCTGAACCGCTGGCGCAATTGATCGTGACCCGGGACCACGGATTCACGACGTGGTCGTCGGTCGCCGGCGAGTCCGATCCGACCTTCGAGCTCGCGGTCGATGCGGTCGTCCACGGGCGGATCGACGAGCTAAGCGCGACGCTCGACGGACCACGCCGATTTGCCGGTGCGCCGGTCGGCCTACGGACACCGCGCCACCCTGCTGCACTACACGGCGGCCGACGGTGTCGAAATCCGTCGCCAGATGGTTCCCGCCAATGCCGCCGACGTTGTTGCCGCGCTGCTCGATGCCGGCGCGGACCGCTCTGCCAAGCTCCACGACTACGGAGGGGAGTTCGACGCTTTGGCGATGCTCAAGACCAGCGCGCATCCTCGGGACGCCGGCCTCGCGGCCGTGCTCGAGGATGCGCTTTCAATGGTCTGATCTCGTCAGTGGGCGGTCGCGGGTGCGGTGCGCGCATCGACCGCGAGCGCCTTCGTGCCGCGCTCGAACAAGGCGGCTGCGATCATGGCCCCGCCGGAGAAGATCGCCGCGGCCCACACGAACGCGGTCGTGTCGCCATGAACCGCCGCGTGGGCGAGCAGCAGGCGGGTCGGGTGCGCGCCCGCGCCGGTGATGTAGCTGGTCACGGCACTGGCCGCGACCGTCGAGAGCAGCGCGATACCGAGCGACGCGCCGGTTTGCTGCGAGGCTGAGACGGTGGCGGAGGCAACTCCCGCATCGGCCGGCTCGACGCCGAGCGTGGCGCTGTTGATCGAGGTCGAGAACACCAGCCCCAGCCCGACCCCGGCCATGATCAGCGCCGGCAGGATCCCGGTGGTATAGCCCGTGGCGTCAGTCAACCGGGTGAGATAGAGCATCCCACCGGCGCCGAGCAGCATCCCCGCGACCATCAGCGGGCGCGGTCCGAGCACCGGCCGGAGCCTGGTCGTGGCGATGATCGCCGAGAGCATGATCGCGGCCGACATCGGCAGGAACGCAACGCCCGTCTGGATCGGCGTGTAGCCCCGGCCCTGCTGCAGATAATAAGTCAGGAACAGGAACACTGCGAACACGGCCGCGCCGGCGATTCCGATCGACAGGAACGCCGCACCCCGGTTGCGGTTGGTCACGATCCGCAGCGGCAGGAGTGGGTGGCGGGTCCGGGACTCGAGCCGGGCGAACACTGCCAGCAGCAGCACGCCGGCGATCAGGAACGCGATCGTCGTGTGATCGCCCCAGCTGCTGGTCTGCGCGTGCGAGAAGCCGTAGACGAGCGAGGACAGGCCCCCCGATACGGTCAGCACTCCAGGGATGTCGAGCTTCGGCTTGACCGCCGGTGCTTGGTTGCGCAGCAAGGTGACCCCCCCGGTGATCGCGATGGCCGCGAAAACGAGGTTCACGTACATGCTGTAGCGCCAGCTGAGGGTCTGGGTGAGCACGCCGCCGAGGATCAGGCCGATCGCGCCGCCGGCGCCGGCGATCGCGCCCCAGATCCCGAACGCCTTGTTGCGCTCGCTCGGATCGGTGAAGGTGGTGGTCATCAGCGATAGCGCGGCGGGCGCGAGCAGCGCCCCGAACGCGCCCTGCAACGCGCGGGCGCCGGCGAGCATCCCGAACGACTGAGCCGCACCGCCGACCGCCGACGCGGTCGCAAATCCGGCCAGCCCGGCGATGAACGTCCACTTTCGGCCGAGCAGATCCGAGATCCGCCCGCCCAGCAGCAGCAGGCTGCCGAAGGCCAGCGCATAGGCGGTCACGATCCACTGCCGTTCGCTGTTCGGGAAATGCAGGGCGCGCTGCGCCGAGGGCAGCGCGATGTTCACGATCGTGGCGTCCAGGACGACCATCAGCTGGGCGATCGCGAGGATCGCCAGGATCGTCCAACGCCGGGCATGATGGGGGTTGTTGGTAATCATCGTTCGCTCCGTTGACCAGAATGGACACGACGTTTCAGTCGCTACTCCACTGACACGACGGCCCGTCCAGATGTGACAGGGCGTGTCAGTCGCTGATCGACGGCTGCGGGTGAACCGCGGAATTCGTCAGCGCGCGCGAACGTGCCCCGCGGCGAGCCGTCCAAGCTCGAAGGCCGCGGTTCCGCTCGTCACGACAGGGTCCTGCGCGGCGAACTCGCGCAGGGCCTCCTCGTCGTCCGTATCGACCACCGCGAGCCCGTACGAGTCGTCCTCGGTCAGGACGGGTCCGAACACGACCATGTCGCCACGCTCGAGGTACGGCCTCCAGTGCGCGGCGTGGCTACTCATGATCTCCCGCTCGGCGTCGGTCAGCGTCTGGGCGAAGTTCGGGCGCGGAGCGATCAGGCGCAGTACGAAGGTGGCCATGCGGGGACTCTACGCCGATCCGTGTGACGTTCGTGTGACGCCAGGCTTGGAGCATGGCCCGCGTCGTGACCCAACGCCGTAGCACGCAAAACCGACAAGGGGGGGTATGTGATGGGTCTCAGATTCCGGGTGGTGCTCTTGATCGCGGTGACCGTCGCCGGCGGACTGATGGTGACCATCGCCTCGGCTGCGTCGGCGTCGAAGACGTCGGTGTCGCTCCAGTTCGCCTCCAACACCAGCTTCAAAGGGCGCGTCAGCTCGCCGAAGGCGGGTTGCGTCCGCAGCCGCGTCGTCCGGCTGCAGATGCGGGAAGGGCGCAAGTGGGTCTCGATCGCAACGGCCAAGAGCAACCACTCGGGCCGCTTCCACGGAACCTTCCATCGCGGTGGTGGACGGTATCGCGCGGTCGCCGGAGGTACGGGCCCGTGCGCATCCGGGACATCGAAGACCGTGACCGCGCCGGGGGGCACCACCGGAGGGCCCGGCCAGCCTGGAGGATCCGGGCTCAAGCAGCCCGCGTGCAGCCTCCCGCTCACCCATGACACCTACGATGGCTTCCACATCGCGGTGCCCAGCGGCTGGGAGCTGTTCACGCTCAAGGGTCAGGTCGAGGTCGAGAAGGACGCCGTAGGGTCGGAGGCGGTGGTCGTGGCTCCCGCGGCGCAGACGAGCGGCCTGACGCCCGCGAGCTACTTCCAATCCGAGCTCAGCAACTTCGAATCCCTGGCGGCCGCCGGCGGCACCCCGATCACGGCAACCGGCAACAGCTCGCAGAACGGGATTCCGTCGTCGACGTTCACCGCGTCGATCAACGGGCAAGCGGCGAGCGGCCAGGCGACCGTCCTCGTCGAGCCACTGGCCGGCCAGGCGTCGTCGTCCGAGCTGGTGTTCGTCGCCGATTGGGCGCCGCAGGCCGTGTTCGGCACCGAGTCCTCGCTCCTGACCTGGATCGCCGACTGCTACGGGCCCGAGCAGGGGAGCCTCTACCAGCTGGTCCAGACTCAGGCGTTCACCTACATGCTGCCGCCAGGATGGAGCGTTCCCAGCGGCGGCGAGGGGCAGGACTCGCTCGTGTTGCAGGACAGCCAGGGGGACGTCGTCGCCTACCTCCTCGGGGGCGAAGGGCCGAACTTCCAGTTCGACTCGCCACAGACCGAGATCGACGCCTACCTCGCTTACGTGGGGATCGACTCGGTCACCTCGCTGTGGAATGTCACTCCGCCCGGCCAGAACGGCGTGCCGGGGAACCTCGAGTACGAGGAGTTCACCGGCACCTTCCAGGGGAACCCCGTCCATGGGCTGATCTACAGCGACGTCAGCATCGGGGGCGGGTTCAACACGGGTGTCATCCGGCTCGCCCTCGCGCAGGCCGGCTCGTGGAACGCGATCAACGGCGCGCTCATCCAGATGAAGGGGGCGATCCAGCACAGCTTCGTTCAGGACCTCCAGACGATCAACCAGCTCAACCAGCAATGGCAGAGCTTCAGTAATCAGGTCGCGAACTTCGACGACACCCTCAACAACCAGCAGCTCACTCAAGACCCGAGCACCGGCACCTACTACGACGCACCGTATGACTCCTACGATTCCGACGGTCCTGATGGCCCGGGTTACTACAACGGGGATCAGAAGCTGAACATCATCAACCGGCCGTAGCCGACGCGATGGGGAGGGGTCCGGCATGACGCCGGGCCCTCCCCACGGCGAGGGGACGGGTGGAGCGGGCAGCGGCCGTGGTTATATTGGCGGCGGCGGGTTTGCCCCTTGTCCGATCTCTCAACAAGCACCGGGAGCAGGACCGGAAGCTTCACTGCGCCGGCCGGCTCTGGGCGCCTCTCGGCGTCCTTAATGTGCGCGGACTTGGCCGCTCTCCCCAGCCAGCTCCAAGCCCTCGAACGCGGAGGGATGCGTTGGGCCCACCTGGACTTCGGCGATGGCCGCTTCGTTCGCAACCTCCCGCTCGGCGTGCAGATCTTCGCCCAACTGCCTGCTCGGGTCGCTTGGCGCCGGGAAAGCCACCTCATGCTCTCCGAACCCCTCGAGCTGCTGCACCTGTTTGCGCCCCACTCAGATCTGATCTTCTTCCACGTTGAGGCATCCTCGGATACTTCGGCCTGCATCCAGGCCATTCGGGATGCCGGCGCCAGACCGGGGATAGCGCTCAATCCCGCAACCCCGCCCGAGAGCATCATCGACGTCCTCCCCGTGGTCGACGAAATCCTGGTCATGGCGGTGGAGCCGGGATTCGCGGGTTCTCCGTTCGTACCGGAGGTGGTCGAAAAGGTCGGCCAGATTCGCGCGCTCGCCGACGCGGTGAACCCAGAGATCAGGATCGAGGTCGACGGCGCAATCGGGCCGGCGAACATCCCGAGCTTGGTACGCGCTGGAGCTGACCGCTTCGTGGGTGGGACAACCGGGCTCTTCACCGGCGGAGATCTGGAAGCGAGCGCCCGATCTCTGATCGAGTGCATCGAGCAAGCAGTCGCGGAGAAGCGCTGACCGGCGGCGCCTCGCGGGGCCGCCGGTCATGGATTGCCGGCCCGGTCGGCAGTGAAACTAGCGCTGGGGCACGCCGGTGCGAATCTCGACCAGACGTCGATTGGTGTACCCGAGCTCTGACCAGACGCGCTTGATTCGAACGATCTTCCGCCAGTTGCGTGAGCGACGGTTGGTGGTCATGGCTTGCTCCTTGTGTGGATGGTTTGACGTTGCGGGGTCCAGCGGGTGACGGCGCCGGAGGGCTTTACGTGAGGCGGCGTTGCGGGGTCGGGAATCGGCGCCCCCGCGGTCGTGTTGAGCGGGATCACGCCGGCCCATACCGGCAGGTCAAGATCGTCGCGGTCGTCCTCGGGAGGCCCGGTGCGTACCTTGGCGGACGCCTCATCGAGCGTCATCGCGAGCACGCGGGTGGCCTTGAGCTCCTGGGGTGTGGGTGGTCGGACCTCGCCCCACCTTCCCGGGATCAGGCGCTCGACGAACGCTTCCAGCGCCAGGAGCCGCTCCTCGGGCCCCTCGACTGGGGTGGCCGTGCCGAGCACGACGACCGAGCGGTAGTTCACCGAGGAGTGGAAGACCGATCGGGCGAGGACGACGCCGTCGATCAGGGTGACCGTCAGGCACGCGGGCACGTCCGAGCTCAGCGTCCGGATCGCGCGGCTGGCGGCCGAGCCGTGGAAGTAGACGGTGTCGCCGACGCGCGCGTGTAGCGTCGGGATCACGAACGGCTGACCTTCGTCGACGAAGCCGAGGTGGGCGATCATCGCCTCGTCGAGGATCTGATCAATCGCCCCCCGGTCGTACGCGGCGCGGGCGGGGAGCCGGCGCAACCTTGTCCTGGGGCTCGCTGTGGTTGACATGACGCCAACGCTACGCCGACTTGGCTCGAATACCAGAGCCAACTAGACCCTAGAATCTGGGGCCAAATGGACCTGCACATCGACCTCGCGGAGGCTCCGGGGCGCTCCCTTCGCGCCCGCCTCGAGCACGCGCTGCGCGAGGCCATGCGCAGCGGACGCCTGTCCGCCGACGAGCGCCTGCCATCGACCCGCGACCTGGCCGTCGGGCTCGGGGTTTCGCGCGGAGTGGTTGTCGATGCCTATGCCCAGCTCGCCGCCGAGGGCTATCTGCGCACGGCGCGGGGCGGCGGCACACGGGTCGCCGCGACCGTCGCCCCGACGAGCCCGCCCGTCCCGGCGCCGACGCGGCCGGACCGGATCCGTTACGACCTGAGCCCGTTCCGCCCCGCGCTCGGGGCGATCCCGCGACGGACGTTGATGGCCGCGTTCGCGCGCGTGCTGCGGGACACGCCCGACGAGCAGCTCGGTCTCCCCGATCCGGCCGGCGCGCTTGAGCTGCGAGCCGCCCTGTCCTCCTACCTGGGTCGGGTCCGCGGCGTACAGGCCGCGGCCGAGGAGCTCGTGATCACGAACGGCACGAGGAACAGCCTCAGTCTGGTCTGGCGCGCGCTGGCGGCTCACGGAGTGCGGCGCGTGGCGACCGAGGATCCCGGTTGGTCGGGTGTGACGGAGACGGCGGTCGACGCCGGTCTGCGCGCCGTGCCGGTGCCGGTCGACGAGCAGGGGCTGTGCGTCGATGAGCTCAGGACGAAAGCCGTGGAGGCGGTCGCGGTTGCCCCCGCGCACCAATACCCGACCGGTGCGGTGCTCTCGGCGCCGCGCCGCACGGCGATCCTCGAGTGGGCCCGCGCCGGCGCGCGGGTCGTGATCGAGGATGACTACGACGCGGAGTATCGCTACGACCACCAGCCGATCGGTTCGCTCCAGGGACTGGCCCCGGACCATGTGATCTACGCGGGGTCGTCCAGCAAGACCGTGGCTCCCAGCCTGCGGCTCGGCTGGATCGTCGTCCCGCCACGCCTCCGGGATCGGATCGTCGAGTTGAAGCGGACGGCAGGAACGACCCCGAGCCCGATCTTCCAACTCGCGTTCGCGGACCTGATCGACCGCGGCGAACTCGATCGTCACCTGCGCCGGCAGCGCCGCCGCTACCAGCAGCAACGCGAAGCGCTACTCACCGCACTGGGCACAGAATTGCCCGAACTCACCGTTCACGGCGCCGCGGCCGGCCTGTACGCCGTGATGGAGCTCCCGCGCGAGCTCGACGAAGCGGCCGTCCTACAAGCCGCGCGGGCGCGCGGGCTGGCGCTCGAGGGACGCGGTGCCGACGCACCCGGGCTCGTGCTCGGGTACGCCGACATCGATGCCGCCGCGATCAAGCCGGCCGTGTCGGAGCTGGCCGCGAGCATCGACGACGCCCGTGGCGCCGATTAGTTTTCGCCGCGGCCGAGGTCCATACAGCCATGACGAAAACACACACGCTCAAGACCCCTGAGTGCGATATCGCCTACGACGTTCGCGGTCCACTGCCCACCGCCGACGGACGCCCGCCGCTGTTCATGGTCGGCCAGCCGATGACCGCCGGCGGCTTCGGCACGCTGGCCTCGTTCTTTCCCGATCGCACCGTGGTCACCTACGATCCGCGCGGCCTCGGTCGCAGCACCCGCAGCGACGGTCGGGTCGACAACACGCCCGAAGTCCAGGCGAGGGATGTGCACGCCGTCATCGAGGCGCTCGACGCCGGTCCGGTCGAGATGTTCGCGAGCAGCGGAGGCGCGGTGACCGCGCTCGCGCTCGTGGCCGGCCATCCCGACGACGTGAGCACGCTGGTGGCACACGAGCCGCCGCTCATCCCCGTGCTTACCGATGCCGTGGCGGCCGAGCGCGCCCGGGCCGCGGTTCGCGACGCATACGACGCCGGGGGCCGGGGGGCCGGGATGGCGGCCTTCATCGCGATGACCTCGTGGCCGGGTGAGTTCACCGACGCGTACTTCGCCCGGCCCGCTCCGGATCCGGCTGCGTTCGGGATGCCGTGCGAGGACGACGGCTCCCGCGACGACCCGCTCCTGTCTGACCGGTCCTGGGCCATGACCAGCTATAGCCCGGACGTCGACGCGCTGGCCGACGCGCCGACCCGGGTGGTGATCGCGGTGGGGGAGGAATCGGGAAGCGGGTTCACGGGACGGACCTCGCATGCCACCGCGGACCTTCTTGGTCAGCGCGCAACCGTGTTCCCAAGTCATCACGGCGGCTTCCTCGGTGCCGAGTCGGGATACGCCGGCCAGCCCGAGGCATTCGCGGACACGCTGCGCGCGGTGCTCGAGGACGGCCACTGCCGACCCGGCGCGGCGGCAGGCGCAGCGCGGTCGTAAGCGATCAGTTTTCGAGAAGCGAGGGTCGCTGGGCCGCACTAAGGTGACCGCCATAGCGACGACCCAGGAGGTGCAGGGCAATGGCCGAAAGGCAAGCCACAAAGAAGGAAGCGACCGCCAAGCGGAGCGCCGGTAAGGCGTCTAACGGGTTCACGGCCGAGGAAAAGGCCGCCATGCGGGAGCGCGCCAAGGAAATCAAGGCGGCCGAGCGCCGCGCCGCGAATGATGCGGAGGGGGAGAACGACGTGCTCGCGAAAATCGCCGAGATGGGCAAGTCGGATCGCGTGATGGGCGAGCGGATCCATGCGATCGTCAAAGCCAGCGCACCCGGCGTGTCGCCGAGAACCTGGTACGGGATGCCGGCGTATGCCAAGAACGGGAGCGTCGTCTGCTTCTTCAAGCCCGCGGAGAAGTTCAAGTTGCGATACGCAACGTTGGGGTTCAGCGACAAGGCGAACCTCGACGACGGCGCCATGTGGCCGACTGAATTTGCCCTGACGGAGCTGACCGCCGACGTCGAGGCGAGGATCGGCGCGCTGGTGGAGCGCGCGATGGGCGAGGGCTGAGCCGATAATTCGTCACTCGGCGGCCTCGGTTCGCCGAGTGGCGCGTTACCCGTCTCAGAGCCGCGTGAATGACCATTCACCGCGGGCGCAGGGGCGAGTGGCGACTTAGCCGCCACGCTCGCCCCGGCTCGTGGTCGCCACACACTCCGCCATCGCGGTTTCGCGGCACGATATCGTGCTACGATATGGCCTGTCGCATCCAAGACAGGAGGGTTTGGCAATGAGAGGACCAAGCGTGGACCCCACGGCCGGAGAGCGGGCCCGAGCGATCACGACGCAGCCCGGAGCTTTCCACCCGATCGTCGACCCCACCGATCCGCGCTGCTGCGAGCCGTCGCGCATGTCTCGTCGCTCGCCCGACGGCGCGACGCCGATCTTCGATCCCACCAATCCGGAATACGGGCGCCGGGCGGACTGAAACCAAAGGGGGCTGTTGTGCCCCACATCTCGCGCACCGCGCAGTTCACTCCGGGCGACGCGACCGAGCGCATCCTCGAGGACCTCGCATGCCCGGCCTGCGGACACCAGGATCTGGGAGACGTGCATCACCGCGTGATGTCGAACCAGCTACGGATCTTCTGCGATGGGTGCGGCGCCTTCATAACGATTTCGATGAACGACGAGCAGGTGCGTACCATCTCCCAGTGGTCGATGAATCGCATACAGCATGACGCTTGACCAGTCGGACCTCGAGCATCTGCTCGAGCTCCGCACCGGCCTGCGACGATTTCTTCGCTGGAGCGAGGAGCAGGCCAAGGCGGCCGGCCTGACGGCGGCCAAGCACCAGCTGCTGTTGGCCGTGCAGGGTCACCCCGACCCGGCCGGTCCGACGATCGGCGAGATCGCTGGCTACCTGGTGCTGCGCCACCACAGCGCGGTCGAGCTGGTCAACCGCGCGGTCAAGGACGGGCTCGTGCGGCGCAACCCCGATCCCGTCAGCAGGAGCGTCGTGCGGGTGACCGTCACGCCGCTCGGCGCGGCCAAGCTCGACGCGCTTGCCGAAGCCCACCTGGAAGAGATCGCGCATCTCGCCCCGACGATGCGGACGCTTTGGCGCCAGCTCGAGCACGCCAATAACGGCAACACCCCACACCCCGCCGCGCGACGCCCGAGAACCACGCAAAGCACGTGACCTAAACCGAGCAGGAATCGAGAAGCGCGGTCACCTAGCCGGAGCTAGATTGGCCGCCATGTGCTTTCCCTTCTCCCACTCACTGCCTCCACCGCGGCAAACGCGCGAGGTCCAATCGGGCGCGGTCGTAACACCGCAGGATCCTGCTGACCCCCGCTCGGCTCACCAGTCAGAACCCCGTAACCGTCATAACTACAGGAGTGACCATGCCCGACTCTTCCACCCAAGGAATCAAGACCGTACTGCACCCAGTCTCCGACCTGACGAGCGCCAAGGCGGTGTACACCGCCCTGCTCGGGACCCCGCCACAGCATGACGCGGACTACTACGTCGGCTACGACGTCGAGGGCCAGCACATCGGCCTCGTACCGGGGGGCGGTCCACAGGGCATGACGTCGCCGATCGCCTATTGGCACGTGTCGGACATCGAGGGCAAGTTGGCCGAGGTGACAGCCGCGGGCGGCACTGTGAAGGACGCCCCGCGCGATGTCGGCGGCGGGCGCCTCGTGGCCAGCTTCACCGATCCCGACGGCAACGTGCTTGGGCTGGTGCAGGACCGGTGAATCCGGACTTCGTGGCTCAGCGGCCGGCCGGGACGATCGTCTCCACCAGGCCGCTCACCACGTCGTAGACGTGTCCGGAGACTGAGATCCGCTGGGGGATCGCCGACGCGGAGCGCAGCCGCTCGACGTCGGTTGCGACCGTGGCCGCGGGATCGAGAACCGCGCGATCGCGAAGCGTCGCTTCGTCGGCGCCGATCCGCTCGGCGTAGCGGTGGCGGAAGGTGTCGTCGGCGAGCGCGCCGGTTCCGCACTGGGTGTGGTGGATCACGGCGACTTCGAACAGCGGGCCGTCGGCTATGACACTCTCGGCGATCTGGCCGATGTAGGCCACATCGTTGATCAGCTCCGGGGTGACACGCCCGCCGACGTTGCGCACGACGACCGCGTCGCTCAGACCGAGGCCGAGGAAGTGCGCGGGGTCCGTGCGTGGATCACAGCAGGTGACGACGAACAGGCCCATGCTGGGGAACACGACGGCGCCCTCGTGCCCGGCGGCCGCGGCGAAGGCGCGGTTGCGCTGAAGCGCCGCGTCGAAGGCGGGTCCGTTCGGACGATCCGAGGCGCTCAGCTCAAACCCGGTCGCGCGACCGACGCCGGAGCCGACCGGCGGATGGGTGGATGGTTGCTCGGTCATGAATTTGCTCTCCTTGGTCGGGAAGATCGTGCTGACCCCCAGGCCGCGGGCGGCCCGGGGGTCACAGTTATGCGCGAGAGTCAGCAGATGCTTCCGTTCGCGTCGGGTCCGCCCATCAGGTAGGGGTGCGAGCCGGCGTCGGCGGCGCCCATGAGCGGCAGGCCGGGCGCGCGGTTGGCCGGGCCCATGACCCGCCAGGCGCCGGATTCGTCGGCCGTGCGGCGGTGGGAACGCCGGGGGTCAACGCGGCTCCGCAGGCGGTCGACCTTGGCTCGTGCTGACAGCGGGTAATGCTCACTTACGGTGCTCATGGTTTCTCCTGGTTGCTTTGAGGATTGGTTGTCGGGACGGGGCGTTTCAGTTGATCGCGGTGGCGACGACGCCCGAGCCCAGTCCCGATGCCTCGAGCTCCTGGTCGTCGCCGGTGGTGGGATGCGAGGGCAGCAGAGCCAGCGCCATGACCGCCCCAGCAGCGGCGATGCCTGCGGTCATGAAGTTGGCGGCGCTGAAACCGTGGAAGTACGCCGAGCTGACGGCCGTGTGAATATCGGCGGCGAGTGCGGCGTGCCCGGCCTGTCCGACGTGGTGTGCGACGGTCAGGGCGGCCCCGACCGAGGTGTGGGCGGTCCGGACGAGCGAGGAGGGGAGCCCGGTGGGGAGCGCGCTGGTCAGGCGGCTGGCGTACAGCGATGCATACACGCTGCCGACCACGGCGACGCCCAGGGTGCCGCCGAGCAACCGCGTCGCGTCGTTCACCGCCGAGCCGACGCCGGCCTTTGCCTTCGGCACCACGCCCATGATTGCCTCGGTCGCGGGCGCGCTGGTCAGGCCCATGCCCGTGCCCAAAACGACCATCTGTGCGGCGATCGTGGCGTAGCTCGTACCGAGCGACGCCGTCGTCACCCACAGGTAGAAGGCCGCCATCGCCAGCAGACCCGACGCGACCACGAGCTTGGTACCGAACCTCACCGCGAGCCTCGCGCCCACGATCGACGAGAGGGCCACGAACGTCGCCACCGGCAGCATGCGCACGCCGGTCGAAAGCGGGCCATACCCCTTGAGGAACTGGAAGTACTGGGTGACCAGGAAGATGAACCCGGAGAGCGCGAAGAACGAGATCGCCACCGACGCGCTTGCGGCCGAGAACCGCGGGTTGCGGAACAGGCTCACGTCGAGCATTGGCGCATCCGTGTGCCGCTCCCAGGCCCAGAACCCCACCGCCATGAGCGCGCTGAACGCGAAGCCGCCCAGCGTCCGCGCGCTGCCCCAGCCGTAGTTGGGCGCCTCGATGACGGTGTAGACAAGCAGTCCGACCATCGCGGTAGAGATCGCGAAGCCGACCCGGTCGGTCCTCGGCGCGTCGGCGTCACGTGAGGTGGGGACGTTCCTGGCCGCGAGTAGCGCGGCCAGCGCGGCGATCGGCGTCATCGCGAAGAAGACGCTCGTCCAGTCGAAGGCCTGAAGCAGCCAGCCGCCGACGATCGGACCGAGCGCGATTGCCGCGCCGGTGATCGCGCCCCACAAGCCGATCGCCCGGGCGCGCTCACCGCGCTCGGTGAACACGTTCGAGATCAGCGACAGCGTGGCCGGGAACACCATTGCGGCACCCAGGCCCATCACGGCGCGGGCGACGATCAGCTGACCGGGGTCACTGGTCAGGCCGCCGGCAGCGCTCGCCAGTCCGAACAGGGACAGTCCGGTGAGGAGCATCCCCTTACGCCCGAAGCGGTCCGAAAGACTGCCGAAAGCGAGCACGGAGGCCGCGAACAGCAGGTTGTAGGCATCGACGACCCACTGCAGCTGCGAGTCGGACGCGTGCAGCTGGCGCACCAGCGAGGGCAGCGCGACGTTGACGATCGTCGTGTCGAGGTTGATCACGAAGGCGGCCAGCAGGAGCGAGACCAGGACCAGCGGCTTGCGCACCGCTCGCTCGCTCTGTCCCCGACGGCTTCGTCTTTCCCGGGTTGTCGTTGTCACATCGATCACCTCGCTTTGGTTGCGCCCACGAGGGGCGGGGTCCGAGTTGGCGGAAACGTTCGCTGCGAGTTATACCAAGATTTCCAAGCTTGTCAACCAATAAGACATCTAGACACGCAAATAAACCAATGCTGATCTGTTACGATGCGGGTCTATGAGCGCGAAGTCGAAGTCCGCTAAGCCGTCGGGCAAGCGCTACGAGCAGTACTGCGCGGTCGCTCGCTCGCTCGACGTACTCGGGGAGCGCTGGACACTCCTCGTGGTGCGAGACCTGCTGATGGGACCGAGGCGCTATACCGATCTGCGCGAAGCGCTCCCGGGGATCGCCACCGACCTGCTCACCGCGCGGCTGCGGACGCTCGAGGAGGCCGGCTATGTGCAGCGGCGCAAGCTCCCGCGCCCGGCGCCCGTCACCGTGTACGAGCTCACCCCTTCCGGTCGCCGGCTCGGATATGTGGTGCTGGAACTCGCGCGACTCGGCCTCGAGCACCTCGGCCTCCCGGGGGCGGACGACGACATCGACACCGACGCCCTCGTGCTGTCGCTGCGCGCCAGTTACAAGCCCCTGGCTGGGGGCGACGGCGCGAGCTACCAGCTCGAGGTCGAGGGCGAGCCGTTCAGCGTCACCGTCGGGGACGCCGGCGCCGACACCGCACGCGGACACGCCGCGGAGCCACGGTGCACGATCACGGCCGGCGCGCGCGCCCTGGCCGGGCTGCTCTCCGGCGCGACCGATCCGGACGGGGCGATCTCCAGCGGCGAGCTGCAGCTGAGCGGGCCCCGGCGCGAGCTCGACCGGTTCCTCGAGACGTTCGCTTACCCGAGCGCGCGCCGGGCGTGAAGCGGATCGGCCTCCTCGGGGGGATGAGCTGGGAGTCCTCGAGCGAGTACTACCGGCTGCTCAACGAGGAGGTCCGCGAGCGCTGCGGGGGCTTGCACTCCGCAGACTGCGTGCTCCGATCGGTCGACTTCGCCGAGATCGAGCGGTTGCAGCGCGAGGGGCGGTGGGTGCAGGCCGGCATTCGGCTGGCTGACGAGGCGCGCGCGCTCGTCGCGGCTGGGGCGCAGCTGCTCGTCTCTATGAAGGCGGGCCTCTTGTCAAGCCCTGTGTCAGATTGCTGACACCCCAAGTGTCAGGTGCTGGGTGAGCGCTGCCGTGTCAAGCGTCTGAGCAAGGTCACTGGAGTGAACATGTCGGCTCATGGCGCTTGACACGACAGTGTGAACCTGGCAGGAAGTTGACTGTTCACGGTCCGCGTGCGGGTCGGGCCGTTGGAGCGGTGCTCATCTCTCTATCGCCTCATTGAACTTCGAGGATTAGGTGTCATCGGGGCTCGCTCCGGTGGCGCAGTTCCTTTAGGGGCTGTCAGGCAGCCAGACGAAAAGTGGCGCCTGCCGGAGCGAAGGGTTGGTTACGGGTGAGCATGTACCAGATCGCCTCGGTGAGTTTGCGGGCGAGGTCGATCTGGGCGACCTTGGGGCCGCGCTGTTTGCCGAGGCGGCGTTTGGTGCGCTGGTAGCGCTCTCGGTAGAGCGGGTGCGAGGAGGCAGCGATCGCGGCCTCCATCAGCCCCCAGCGCAGATATTTGGGGCCGTGCTTGGACAGCGGGCCGCGCTGGTCCATCTGCCCGGACTGTTTGACGCGCGGGCACAGGCCGGTGTAGCCGGTCAGCTTGACCGGCGAGGCGAACCGGCTGATCTCGGCGATCTCGCACGCGACCGTGAACGAGGTGATCCACCCGAACCCAGGAGCGCTCATCAGGATCGGGATGTAGCGATGATCGGCGCCCGAGCGCCGGAGCCCCTTCGCGATCTGAGTAATCCGCGCCTCGAGATCGTCAATCAGCACCAGGCTGGCGTCGACGTGCGAGCGCCACGGCTCAGGGATGTCGAGCTGCTTGAGGAGGCTGCGGCCCGAGACGCCGAACAGGTCGGACATCTGGCGCTGGTGGCCGAAGGTGATCAGGGTCGAATGCACCCGGTTCTTCAGCGTCGAGCGGTGCTTGACCAGGTGCAGCCGCCAGCGCGAGATCTCCCGCTCGCGACGCAGCTCCAACGTCGGCAGCCAGATCGCCGGCACCAGATCGCGAAACGACAGCTCGGCCAACACCCGCGCGTCGATCTGGGGTGAAATGCCCCCTCGACCGCGACTGCAGTTGGGCAGATGACGGTATGCGAGAGCCGTCCGGCGCGGAGCCGGGTTGGACTGGCGCGAGGCTGTGATCGTCGGTTACGCGGCGGCTGCCTCGAGGGTGACTTTGAACCCGAGCTGTTCGAGCTGGGCGACGAGACGGCGGGCTCGCCGGTCGGGGTCTTCGCGGGAGGCGAAGTAGTCGTCGCCTAGGTCGGTGTAGACCGCGCCGGTGCTGAGCAGGTGCCAGACGAGCGTGATCAGTGAGTGCGCGATAGCCATGGCTGCCTTGTTTGGGCCGCGGCGATGGGCGATCTGGCGGTACTGGGCGCCGAAGTAGCTTCCCTTGGTCCGGCTGCGGCGCGGCGGACTCGATCAGCGCCTGGCGCAGCCACGGGTTGCCCTTGGTTGTTCCCACCCGGCGGCGTTTGCCCGCCGATTCGTGGCTGCCGGGGCACACGCCGACCCAGGAGGCCAGATCCCCGGGGGTCGGGAAGCGCGACATGTCGGCACCGGTCTCAGCGATGATCACATCGATCGTCAGCCGATCGACGCCGGCACCGGCAACAGCGAGGTGTACACGGGCGCGAACGCCGCGGTCCGCTGTTGATCTGCTCGCTCAGCGCCTGAATCGACTCGTTGAGGAAGTCGAGATGACCGAGGATCCGGCGCAGGCGACGGCGTGGTGGGCGCCGAAGTGGCCCGTCAGCGCCTCGGTCAACGCCGGGACCTTCGGACGCAACTTGCCCAGCGCCAGCTCGGCGAGCTTCGCGCCGTCACGCTCGCCGCCGATCAGCGCCTCGATCATCGCCCGCCCCGACTGCCTCAGAACCCGTGAGGCGACGCGAGGTCAGCTTGATCCCGGCGTCCTCCAGCACCTTCTCCAAGCCGTTGGCTCTCGGCCGCGCGAGCGGCGCTCTGGGTCTTTCGATACCGCGTCAGCTCCCGCAGCTCGCGGATCGGTTGCGGCGGCACGAAGCTCGCGCGCAACAGTCCGTGCCTCGACATCAGCTGGCAGAGCCACTGCGCATCGCTCATGTCCGTCTTGCGCCCGGGGACAACCAGCATCACAGACTGCATGAGTTGCGCTCGCCGCTGCCGGAGGAGGTGACGGTCACCACGCGTTCCACCCGTTGTGCGGCGAGCGGCTCGCGGTCGAGGGCCGCCGGCGGGTCGGCGGCGTGCCGTGCTTGATCGTGCGCTTCCCGGACGGGACGCCGGGCACGATCGAGGTGCAGGCGACGAGCGCGGGCGCGGCCGAGCAGGTGGGCGAGGCTGCGACCGAGCCGCGGGCGGGGCGTTGTTGTCGGCCGAGGGGGTGCGCCGGCTGCGGCGGCTGCTGGCGCCACGGGGCGCGTCTGGCGAGGGCAGCGGCACGTAGGCTCGCCTCCCGAGAAGCGCCAACAACTCGTGGAGGTGAACCCCCGTGCGCGGACTTGAGTCTACGCCGCGTCAGCTTGCCCTTCCCGTGGAGGGGCGCCAACGGATCGATCGGATGTGGGAGTCGTTCTCGCCCGAGGCGCAGGAGCGGATCCTGCGGCTGCTCGCGCGGGCGATCGCGCGCATCCTCAACCAGCAGGAGGAGCAGTGAGCAAGATCGAGCGTCAGCACCTGCAGCGCAAGGCGTACGTGTATGTGCGTCAGTCGACGATGGCTCAGGTCGAGCGCAACACCGAGAGCCGCGAGCGTCAGTACGAGCTCGTTGAGCGCGCGGTCGGCTCGGCTGGGCCGCCGATGAGGTCGTCGTGGTCGACGAGGACCAGGGGCGGTCGGGGAAGAGCACCGACGGGCGCGACGGCTTTCAGCGGCTCGTCGCCGACGTCGGGCTCGGTCGGGTCGGGATCGTGCTCGGGATCGAGGTCTCGCGGCTCGCGCGTCGCAACGCCGACTGGTACCAGCTGCTGGATCTGTGCGCGCTGACTGACACGCTGATCGCCGACTCGGACGGGATCTACCACCCGGGGTTGCACAACGACCGGCTCGTGCTCGGGCTGAAGGGCACGATGAGCGAGGCCGAGTTGCACGTGCTCCGTGCCCGCTTGCGCGGCGGGAGCCTGCATAAGGCGGGCAAGGGCGAGCTGCGCCTGCCGTTGCCCGCCGGCTACGAGTACGACGAACCGGGGCGCGTGCGGCTCACCCCGGACGAGGCGGTCGCGGACGCGATCGCGACCGTGTTCTCGTACTTCGATCAGCTCCAGAGCGCCAGGCAGGTGATGCTGCGCCTGCTGGAGGAGGACCGCAAGCTGCCGCGCCAGTCCAGCCGCGACCGTCACGTGCGGTGGGTGCAGCCGAACTACAAGGCGATCCACGAGATCCTCACCAACCCGGTGTTCGCCGGCGCGTACGCGTATGGACGCAAGCGGACCGAGCGGCTCGTCGTGGACGGCGTCGTCCGCGAGCGCCAGCGCCGCACGCCGCGTGAGGAGTGGCACGTGTGCATCGAAGGCCACCATCCGGGCTACATCACCTTCGAGCGCTATCTCGCCAACCAGCAACGGTTGCGATCCAACTGGCGTCCGCCGCGCGGGGAGGGCGGCGGCGCCGCGCGCGAGGGCCGGGCGCTGCTGCAAGGGCTGATCCGCTGCGGGCGCTGCGGCCGGCGGATGCAGGTCGGCTACAGCGGCAAGACGCTCGTGCCCAACTACTCCTGCGTGCGCGGCAACCAGCTCTATGGCACCAAGCGCTGCCAGTCAGTCGGCGGCCGGCGGATCGAGCGAGTCGTGCTCGACTCCGTCTTCGAGGCCTTGCGGCCGGCCGCGATCGAGGCGACACTGCGCGCGATCGAGCACGCCAAAGACGAGCATCACGCCCGTGTGCGCTCGGCCGAGCTCGAGCTCGAGCGCGCGCAGATCCACGCCGAGCGAGCCCGACGCCAGTTCGACGCCTGCGAACCGGAGAACCGGCTCGTCGCCAGAACGCTCGAGCGCGAATGGGAGCAGCGCCTGACCGACGTCCGCCGCGCCGAGCGCGCCGTGGCCGAGGTCGCTGCCAAGCGCCCGGACCCGCTCACCGAGCAGGAGATCGCGTGGTGCCGACAAGCGGGCGCTGACCTGCGCAAGGTGTTCGACGCGCCCACCACCACCGACCGCGAACGCAAGCAGCTGCTGCGCGCGATCCTCACCGACGTCGTCGTCACGGTCGACCGCGAATCAGAGCAGCACACAGCCGAGCTGCGGGTCGTGTGGGAGGGCGGCGCGGTCACCGAGCACACCGTGACGCTGCCGCGCACCGGCAGCCACACCCGCTGCACCGACCAGGACACGATCGCGCTCGTGCGCCAGCTCGCCGAGCAATACCCCGACAAGCAGATCGCCGCGATCCTCGCCCGCCAAGGACGGCGCACCGGCGCCGGCAACCCGTTCACCGCCCACCGCGTCGCCGGGCTACGCACCCACCACAACATCCCGGCCGCCCCCGTCCGACCCGGCGCTCACGATGGTGAGATGGTCACGATCGCCACAGCCGCCAACGAGCTCGGCGTCTCCACCGCGACCGTGCACCGCTGGCTACGCGAAGGGTTCATCACCGGCGAGCAGATCACCCCCGGCGCGCCCTGGCAGATCCGGCTCACCCCCGAGCTCCGCGCCCGCGTCCGCGAGCACGCCCCCAACGGCTGGCTCCCGCTCACCCAGGCCGCGCAAGCGCTCGGCGTCGCCCGCCAGACCGTGTTGCACAAGGTCCAACGCGGCGAGCTCCCCGCCATCTACGTCCACAACGGCAAGCGAAAAGGCCTACGAATCCAGGTCAAACCCGACCAGGCTGGACTGTTCGACAACCCCATCCGAGAGGAGACGCAGTGCTAAACCAACGCCACCTTCTTAACGTTTCGAGCGTTGCACAAGCCAGCACCGTGAACCGAGCCTCGAGCGCGTAGTAGACCGGCTTCCAGTACACGCCCGTGGCCTCCATCGCGACCAGCCCCACCTGCCGCTCGATCAACCACGCCTCGAGCTCGCGAAGCTTGGCCGTAGTGGTCCCGAACCGCTCCTTCTCGAACACCACGCCACCGCGCGGACCAAGCCTGCGAAAACACGTCACCACGGTGTCGCGGTGGACGTCCAGACCAGCCACCCGATCGTAGATCTGCTGCACTGCTGCCTCCTTCCAACGATTGACGGACGCGACCCGCCGGGGAGGGACCTTGGTGATAACCGAATCTGGGGTTCGTGCTCGCAGCGACAATCCGAGGTCCCGCGGCCCAGCACCAGACTTGTCACGGGCTCCACTGCCTCCACTATCGACACGGCGACCGCGCCCGGCGCGTCAGCCCAATCAGGTTGCCGGGGCCACGACGAAACCGTGCAACCAGCATTTCATCGCTCGGGGGTGGACCGCGGCCCATGCCGACTTGTCCGTCTTGCACGCCAGCGGCGCGAGCCCCTTGACCTTCTGCGCGTCGGCGACCAGCACCTCCCAGCCATGGCAGACCAGTTCGTCGTGCACGAACCGCGCGCCGTTCATCGACTCCACCACCCCACGAACCGGCTCGTCATAGACGGCCACCCGGCGAGCCAGACCGTACAGGCCGTCGCGATCCGGGGTCGCCGTGAACCGGTCGATCAGCTCCCCCAGATCAGAAATCAGACACACCTCGACTTGTTTGCGACTCAGATCCAGACCAACATGCAACACGAACACTCCTCTCCCGGCACCAGGACAGGCAGGATCCGCCCAGCCCACCGCGTACCGTGACGACGGTCGGTTCTCTGTCTCGAATGGCCGGCCGCGCGGATAGCGCCGCGCGCGCCTAACCCACGCTGTTCGATTCGGAGGGCCGACCTCCTCCCCGAGCGCTACACCGCCCGAGGGGGCCCGCCTTCATCGCATTCCTTTGCACCAACACCATGCACAAGGTCGCGGACACGATCGCGGCGGCGGTCGACGTGCCGTTCGTCCACATCGCCGACGCGACCGCTGAAGCGGTTCGCGAGAGGCGGCTGCAAACCGTCGGCCTGCTGGCGACCGCGTACACGATGGAGCAGGACTTCTACGTCGGGCGCCTGCGCAAGCGACACGGGCTCACGGTGATCGTGCCCGGCGCTGAGGATCGCGGCATCGTCCACGACGTGATCTACAACGAGCTCTGCGTCGGGATCGTCGAGGACTCCTCGCGCGAGCAATACCGGAGGATCATGCGCGACCTCGCCGAGCGCGGCGCCGAGGGGATCTTGCTCGGGTGCACCGAGATAGACCTCCTGGTCGGGCCGAACGATTCCCCGGTCCCGGTGTTCGACGCCACCCGTCTGCACGTGCAGCGAGCGGTTGGCCTCGCGCTGGATGCCGAGCGCTAGAGGTCGATGTCCGGGGGCTCGCTGGGCTCCAGGTGGACGACCTCAAAGCCGAAGCGATCGGCGAGTCGCTGGGCCACCAACGAGCGGTGGCATGCCTCTGCGGTCGCCTCCACGCAGAGCAGCGCCCCGACCCCGTGCATGGGCAACCCCTCGACGAGCGGCTCGAGCGGCGCGCGATCGAGGATCTCCTCCGTGTAGGCGCGGATGTACTCGGGTGAAAGACGGACCCGGGAGCGCTTGCCGACGCCCTGCCGATCGTCGTCGCGGTATTGGAGCTGACGGAGCTCGGTGGTCGGGGCGAGCTCGGGGTGATGCTCGTACCCGATCTGGGCTCCGGCGAGCGCGTCCTGAAGACGGCGGGCGTTGGCCCAGGCGTACTGCGGGCCGCGTACCCCTCGCCGCTGGCGGATGTCGATGATCCGGGTAACCCCGGCGCCGTCGAGCGTACGGATGAAGCTGCCGCGGTCGAACTCGTAGACGCCGACCGTCGCGATCGTGGGCATGGAGTTCTAAGTTAGCCAGCCCAGGGCGCGCTGGCGCGATTGCGAGAGCTGGCTCACCACGAGGTCGTAGGAGTCCTCGATCATGTCCTCGACGAGCTGGTCGGCGATCGAGCCGTCGATTGTCACGGTGTTCCAGTGTCGCTTGTTCAGGTGGTATCCGGGGCGAACCGCCGGGTGAGCGTCACGGAGCTGGTCGGCCAGCGCGGGTTCGCACTTCAGGCTGATCTCAAGCGGGTCGCCCGCGAGCCGGGAGAGCGCGAACATCTTGCCCGCAACCTTGAACACGGAGGTCTCGGGTCCGAACGGAAACGTCTCGGTCGAGCCGCGAAGGCTGAGGCATCGTCGTCGCAGCGCGGCCGCGTCCATCACTGTGAATGGTGACGCCTCAGTACCGGGCGGGATGCTATGCGGGTCGGCGCGCGACCTCGTAGGCGAAATCAATCGTCTCACGAAGGACGCTGGGGGCGCCGAGCTCGCGGCGGACGTCGCGCTCGAACGCCGCGGCCTGGTTGCCGAGCACGGCGCGCGGCAGGACTGACGTCGAGTACACGAACCCGATGAGCTCGTCGGCCGTCCAGTCGTGGATCGTGGGAAAGCGCGCCGACCGGACATCTCGGAAGCCGGCCGATGCCAGCACGTCTATGTCGGGACGCCGCCGGCGTGGCTCCTCCCACCCGGCCGGAACACGAGCCTGAGCACCCAACCTGGTCGTCCAGCGCTCGACCACGGCGGCCATCGCCGCTTGCCAGCCCGTATCGCCGGTCCAGGGGCCGGTCGACCACAGCAGCGCGATCCAGCGGTTGGGCTCGAGCCAGCGAAAGCAGTTCGCCGCGACGGCTTCGCGGCGCAGCCGGTGAAACGCGTTGCCGATCGCCACCAGCTCGAACGCACTCGCGGGCGCCACGAGGTCCTCCGCGCGGAAGGCGACTGCGTGCACGTGGGTGTCCGGGATCGCCTGCGCCTTGGCCCGCACGAGCTCGACCATGTCCGGTTCCTGATCGACCGCCCAAACCTCAGCGAAGCGCTCGGCCAGCGCGAAGGTGATCTGGCCGGTGCCGCACGCGAGGTCGAGCAGGCGGCCGTGTCCACTCGGTCCGGCCGCGTCGAGCAGGCCATCGATCATGACATCGGGGTAAGCGACCCGGAAACGGTCGTAGTCGCGGGCGGTCCCACGGTACAGATCGGGGTCGAACTCGGTCACCTGGTTCGATTGGGGATTGTGAGGGGGCATTGTGAGGGTCGCCTTAGGGTTACAAGTTGGACCCATTTTGGAGCGGGGGCCCGTTAGCCTCGCCCGCCGTGCGGACATGGTTGGCAGCACTAGGGAGCAGGCGGCTGGCAGGAGCCAGCGCCTTCGCGATCGCCGCGCTGCTCGCGCTCGGAGTCAGCGTCCTGCCCGCAGCCGCGCACGACCGGACCGGAGGCCGGGGAAACGGTCACGGCGATCACCACCGCGGGGGCCGGGAGCAGTTCACGAACACCGTGTTCGTGAATGGGGCGACGATCACCCACCCCGGCCCGAACGGCCCGGAGGCGATCTCAGCGCCTGACGACATCACGTACCTGGACGGGCACATCTTCGTCGGCTTCCAGAACGGCGTGGGACCGCAGGGACAACCGAGCACGACGGGTAACACCAGCAGCACGATCGTCGAGTTCAACCGGCGCGGCGACGAGGTCAACCAGTGGGACGTGGTCGGCAAGTGCGACGGGCTGACCGCCGATCCGGATACGCACCGGGTGATCGCCACCGTCAACGAGGACGCGAACTCGAGCCTGTATCTGATCGACCCCCACGGGGCCGGGACCGTCGTCCACTACTCGTATAACGAGCCGCTCCCCTCCAACGGAGGGACGGACGCGATCGAGATCTACCACGGGATGATCCTGATCAGCGCCTCGGCTCCGGGCACCACCGGCGCGGCCGCGCCGCAGCCGAACTACCCGGCCGTTTACCGGGTCGTGCTTGACAGCGCGACGGATGTCGCGACCGTCCACGCCCTGTTCTACGACGAAGACTCCGCGACTGTCGCCAACCGCGACAGCGCTCAGTTCGGTCAGACCGTGTCACTGGCGCTGACCGACCCCGACTCCAACGAGGACGTTCCGTTCTACGCGCATCGCTTCGCCGGCGATTTCATGCTCACCAGCCAGGGTGACAAGCAGCAGATCTTCGTCCACGACGCGGGAACTCCGCGTCAGACGCTGTCGGTCCTGAACCTGTCCGATTCGGTTGACGACACCGCGTGGCCGTCCGACCGTCACGGCGCGATCTTCACCACAGACAACTCCAATGACACGGTCAACGAGATCCGGGGACCGTTCGAGCCCGGTGAGGTGTTCGTGGCCGACACGCCGTGCGACGCGAACGACGCCCCCAGCACGTGCCCCGCTCCGGGATTCCCGCCGAACTTCCTCGGCCAACTGAATCCGGATACCGGCGTGATCACACCGGTCGACGTGCAGGGTCCGACGTTCGAGCCGCAGGGCATGCTGTTCCTGCCCTAGGGCGGCTGGCGCGACCCGCGGTCGAGGCGCGAGCCCCTACAGGGGCAATTTCCAGCATTCCAGCCGCCGCCCACGGCTGCTGCAGGATGTTGCCTCGTGACGAGGCAAGATCCTGCAACAGTCGAGCGAGCGTGCCCGAATGCTGGAATTTGCACCTGGCGCGCGACCACGCCCGCGAGCGGTTGCCGCGGAGGTGGCGGAGTCAGTGGGCGGGCTGCGCGACGCCGGTCAGGACGACCTGGTGCGAGGACGCCGGAGACAGGCTGGCTCGCTGGCGCGTGACCGTCAGGGTGGTGAACCCCTTCTGGGGTGACACCCCCGACCACATGGTGATGCTGGTGGGCTGGTTGAAGGTGCCGATCGGGACCAGGTTGCCGGCCTGATTCTTGAGCCACGCCTGGTAGTAAGTGCCGTTCTGCTTACGCAACGGCAGTCCGTGAGCGCTGAGGTTGACACGCCAGCCGACGTCGGTCTTGGTCAGCGTGGCATTGCCGCCGGCGCCGGGGGCCAGCGCGGTGGCGTGCAGGATCACGCTGAACTGCGTCGGGGTCGGGCCGCGCCCGGCGAGGAGGACAACGGCGGCGAGGATCACCGCCAGCCCGGCGGCGAGCGCGGGTACGAGCCGACGGACGCGGGGTAGGCGGACGGCCGGCAATCGGCGTGCCGGGGCTCCGGTGGGCATGTCTTGCGCCGGGGCAGCCGGGGCGTCCTGCGCGGCGGCGGCGTCGGAGATGGCCGCGAGGACCCGTCCCTCGAGAGCCGGGTCGGGTTCGACCCAGGTCGCCTCGTCGGCGAGCAGGGCTCGGAGCTGGTCGAGAGCTTCGCGATCATCCGGCTCCAGCGGCGAGTTCGAGTCGCCGGAGAGATAGTCGATCAGGTCCTTATCGGTCACGCTCATCGGAGACCTTACCTCGCTGTCGGGGGTCGGAGGCATGGGCGGGAGAGTCGGATTCGGAGGCTGCCGGCGGCTCGCGCAGGTGGCCGAGCAGTCCGGCAAGGCGGCGGTGAGCCCGGAACGTCCGTGACTTGACGGTGCCGACCGGCAGATCCAGCCGCGCGGCGATCTGCACATGGCTGAGTCCTTCGAAGTGGGCCAGGCGGATGAGGCGGCGCTCCTCCTCGGGAAGCTCGTCGAGCGCTCGCCGCACCTCCCAGATCTCATAGGTGGTCTCGATGCCGACCGGGTGGGTGACCAGCTCCGGCGCTGATGGATCGACCTCCTCGAGCGCGACGCCGACCGGCCGCCGAGACTCGCGACGGCGGATGTCGATCGCGGTCCGGCGGGCGATCGTGGCCAACCAGGGTCCCAGCTCGCGGCTGACGTCGAAGTTCGCTGCGGCACGCCAGGCCGAGAGGAACGTCTGCTGCGTAGCCTCCTCGGCCAGGCCGCGATCGCCCAGCAGCTTGAACGCGACCGCAAAGACGAACCGCCCGTAGCGCCGGTACACGGCGCGGACGCCGTCGGGGTCGCCGCCGGCGAACTTCACGGCGAGGTCCGGTTGGGCCGTCGCGATCATCGGTCCCTTCACGTGCCTTTCGGTCGCCCGGCGCTCGGTCCGGGTGGTTCTAAAGGCGCGATACGGCGACGGCGTCGATGCGGTTCTCGACGGCCGGTGGGCTCGCGTCTTGAGTTAGCCTGCCCAGGTCCCGACTAGGAGGAAGACATGGTCAAGCTCGTCGTCTGTTACGGCGCTCCGGAAGATCCCGCGGATTTCGATCGCCACTACACCGAGACGCACGTCCCGCTCGTGCACAAGATCCCGAACCTTCAGCGCTTTGAGCACGGCAAGGTGCTCGGGACTCCGGACGGCACCGCGGCGCCCTACTACTACATGGCGCAGCTCTGGTTCGAGAGTCCCGAACACTTGGAGTCCGCCATGGAGAGCTCCGAGGGCCAGGCAGCGGGTGCCGACGTCGCGACGTTCGCCAGCGGCGGCGCGACGCTAATGGTCGCCGAGGCCCTCTGAGCGCGAGCATGGAGATCACCCGCAACTCTCTGGACTCGAGCCCCGGGCCGAGGGACTGGTTCACCGGCACGGTGTTCCTCGACACGGTGGCGACGCCGTCGGAGCCGTCTCGCGTGGCCGCGGCGAGCGTCCACTTCACTCCCGGCGCCCGGACGGCCTGGCACACCCACCCCCTTGGACAGACCATCTGGGTGACCGAAGGGATGGGCCGCTGCCAGCGCCGGGGCGGGCCTATCGAGGAGATCCGGCCCGGTGACCGCGTGCATTTCGAGCCCGGCGAGCACCACTGGCACGGTGCCGCCCCCAACCGCTTCATGACTCACATCGCGATTCAGGAGGTGGATGAGACCGGCAGTCCGGTCACCTGGGGTGAGCACGTGACCGACGAGGAGTACGGCGGCGGGCCGGCCTTGTAGCTTGATGTCGCCTCAGGCGGCCGCGAGCCAGCGGGCGAGCGCTTCCATCGGGTAGTGCCTGGCCGCCTCGGCCAGGATGTAGAAGGTGTCGGCTGGGATGATGGCCTGGAGCCAGTCTCCGTGCGGCCAGCTGCCGTCCGGCTGTTGCTGGTCGAGGAGATAGGCGACACCGCGCCGGACGGCGTCGGACGACGCCTCGCCCGCGTCGATCAGCCCGGTAGCACCAGGCCGGTGAGCGGCGCCATGCTCGGGCCGCGGCCGGCCAGTGCCGGGTCGCGATAAGAGTCGGCCAGCTCGCCCCACCCGCCGTCGTCGTTCTGGCGCTCGAGCACGAAGGCGACCGCCCGCCGCACCCACGACTCTGACATGTCGCCGCCGACGCGCGCGAGTCCCTGAAGGACGCACGCCGTCGATGCGAGGTAGTTGACTGTCCAGCGTCCCCAGAAGCCACCGTGATCGAACTGCTGGGCGCGCAGGAACTCGATCGCGTGGCGCACGGCCGGCGAAGATGATGGTCTCACCGACTCGTCCGAGGCCGTCGAGGACCCGGCCGGTGAGGTCCTCGGTCGAGGGATCGCCCAGCTCCCGGGGCGGATCGATCAGCGTCCGGGCCGCGGCGACTGGGTCCTGGAGCGACACCACGCAGAATTTCACAAGGGCGGTCAGAAAAAACCCGCCCGCCCCGCCCTGCGGGGGCAGCGGCCGCTGACCGCTGCCCCCTCTGGGCTACGCATTACCGGCGGCGGCGATGCCGCTTGGACGTGGGTGAGACGCCGATGACGGGTACAGACGTGTTCTTCACCTGACTCCATCCGCCCGCGGAGACAGGCGCCGTCGATCCGTTGGGGTTCTGTCCGTAGAACACGAACTGGATCGAGGCGTACTCACCCTGAATCGTCTCGGTGGTCTTGTTCGCGGTACCGGAGACGTGGACGCTGGTGAGAAGCACGTCCTTCATCAGGTACTGCGCGACTGGAGTCGCCGTGCCGGTCGCGTCGGGCTTGCGCACGATGATCTCGGCGGACGCCAGGGCTTTCCCCGCGGCCAGGTCGAGGAACAGATCCGAGCTGTAGCGGTCGACCGTCTTCGTGACCGTGAACGGCTGGAACGTCACCTTGCCCGCGCCGGCGCCGGTCGACTGACTGCCGATGTTCAGCGTCGGGCTCGAAGCGCCGAGATCGAACGACGTCACGTTGAACTCCTGGTTCTGCGTGCCCGAGACCTGACTCTCTCCCACGGGGATGGAGTTGAGCCCGCCCAGATTCGCGTTCGATGGCGTCAGCTCCATGATCACGGCGGTGTTGGAGCCAGGCGACGCCGAAACGCCTCCGGCCGGCCCCGTCGCTCCGTTTTGTCCGTTTTGTCCGTTTTGTCCGTTCGTTCCGTTTTGTCCTGGCGGTCCTTGCGGACCGGGTTGTCCCTGCTGGTTCCAGGTGATCGTCGCTTCGCCATCGGTGCACGTGCTCACAGCCGGGTCACTCTCAGTGGTGTCACTGGGATCGATGACCCGGAGCGACCCGACCGGGCTGTCGGAGTCGCTGGTGGGCGTCACGTAGCACCCCGTGATCGTCCCGTTAGACGATGGGATCGACGCAGCGGCGACTGCTCCGCCGATGCCTAAGCCGAGCGCGGCCACTGCCGGGACCAGCACCTTCCATGAAACGGGCAGACCTCGCCATACGCGGCGACCGCCGCGTGGAGTCTCGCTCTCCATTTAGTCCTCCTTGCATTGGGCGCCGCCCTGGGCCCTTCCCCACTGGGCGATTCAACCAGACCGCCGGGGACGCCGTCAACGCGCTGTCAGGCGAGGACCGGTTGAACCCTCCTTACCGAAGCTCTAGGCTGGTCCCGGGCATGGACACGCTGTCGAGATCGGCGGGCGGGCAGGACCTTTCGCATCCGGCAAACGAGCCGGTAGATCGGTCGGCATCAAGGCGCCGCTTGCCGTGGTTCATCGGCGCCGTCGTGCTTTTGCTGGCCAAGTCGGAGAGCATCGGGTGGGCGATCGATCACCGGTCGACGCTGATCGTGGCCCTGGCACTGGCTCTCGTGGGCGCGGTGGTGCGACCCAGGCCGGTCGTCATCGCGGCCACCGCCGCCCCGTTGCTCGCCCTCGCGCTCGATCCGCATTCGCTGTTGGCCGGCGTGGCCGTCGGGGTGGGCGCGTTCGTTCTATTGATGGTTTTGTTCGTCGGGATCGCGACCGTGCTGCACGCTCGGCAGGCTCGGTCGTGGAAGCCCGGCCGCGTTCGGCGCGATTAGCCGTCGCGCTGATGCCCGGTGAGCGTGGCGTTTGCCGTGCGCAGTAGCACGCCCTCCGCCGCATCGGGCTCCATAGCGCCCGCGGTCACCTGACGGCTCGCGGCGTGGATGATGTCGGTGAGGATCCCGATCAGCCACTCGACCGGAAGGTCTGGATCGAACTCGCCGCTGCCCTGGCCGCGCGCGAGCACGGCGCGCACGGGCGCGAGCGCCGGCTCCAGCCGCGTCCGCAGCTCGGCACGCTGGAGGCGCTGTGGGTTGACGATCACCAGACCCCGGTAGCGGCCGATCACCTGCCAGGCAGCGCGCAGCATGCGCTCCATCGCCGCCGTTGCGCTGCCTTCATCCGGGCGCGCGGCCTCGAGCGCGGCCGCTACTTCTTCGACCGACTGCTCCGTCAGCGCATCGAGCAGCGCGTCGCGGCTCGCGAAATGGTGGTAGACGGTGGCGCGCGATATGCCCGCCCGCCTGGCCACCTGCTCGAGCGTCGTTGCCGGGTCGGCGGCGATCAGCTCGGCCGTGACCTCGAGGATGCGTTGTGCGTTGCGCCGGGCATCGGCGCGACCGCTCGGCCGTGGCGAGAAACTTGACACGCGTGTCAACCTTATACGAGTGATGCGCGGTCAGCTCTGCTACCTGCAGATCCCGGCGGACGACGTCGAGATTTCGGCGTGCTTCTACGAGCGCATATTCGGCTGGAGCGTCGACCCGCCCGGTGCGGGGTTCGAGGCGCCCGGGCTGATCGGGCAGTGGATCACGGACCGGCCGGCGTCGCCGGAAGCAGGGCCGGTGGGGTGGATCAACGTGTCAGACGTCGCCCAGAGCCTCGCTGACGCCGTGGCCGCGGGCGCCACCGTGCGCGAGGAGCCCACGCCCGACGGCCCGCGACAGCTCGCGTCGTTTCTCGATCCCGCCGGCAACCTGGTCGGGATCTTCCAGCAGGGCGATCGCGCCAGCGCGGCCGAGCGCACCGGGCGGGTCGAGAACCGGACGATGCCCGCGTCGACCGTGATCCCCGAGCTCACCTACGACGACGTGACCGAGGCGATCGGGTGGCTGTGCGACAAGTTCGGCTTCGTCGAGCGCTGGCGAGTCGGCGATCATCGCGCCCAGCTCTCGATCGGGAACGGCACGGTGGCGATCACCGAGCCCCGCACGTCAAACGTTCGCCCCGGTCCGAGGGACATCATGGTTCGGGTTGACGACGCCGCCGGGCACTGCGAACGCGCCCGCGCGCGCGGTGCCACCATCGTCAGCGAGCCGCGGGACTACCCCTACGGCGAGCGCCAGTACACCGCCGAGGACTTGGGCGGCCACCACTGGTGCTTCTCGCAGTCGATCGCGGACGTGGCGCCCGAGGAGTGGGGCGGCACGACGGGGCCGGCACTCGAGGCGCCGCCGCGCTCACCGTCCATCTCGGTGATGCTGATCGTCCCCGACGCCGAGGCGGCGATCGCCTGGTATTACGACGCGCTCGGCGCGGATGTGCTCTGGAACCTGGGCGGCGTCGCCGGCCTGCACGTCGCCGGCGCCCCGTTCTTCCTCCACGAGATCAACCCGCGCAACCCGACCGAGACGAGCGCCGACCGGGCGGGGGCCACCAGCGTCCGGATCGAGCTGTTCGTCGACGACCCCGACGGATTCGTCGAGCGTGCGCTCGCCGCGGGCGCGACCGCCGGGTCACCGGTCGTGGATCACCAGACACCCTGGGGAACCCATCGCCAAGGCGGCTTCCGCGATCCGTTCGGCCACAACTGGTCCGTCGGCGACCGCTCGCCCCTGTCTGGCTAAGAGCGTCCGGACGGAAGATTGGATCCCGCCCACCCGCCCCCACCGCCCACGGACGCCGAGCGCAGCGAGGCCCCACTCCCCGCTTGGGTCACAATCGCGCACTCGGCGCGCCGCGAGCGGTGAGCCCCGATTCAGGCACGTATATGGGACAGAACTGCGATCTCGGCGGACGCGGATCGCCGAGTTGCTACTTATGACCCAACACAGCGGTGCGCGACGCGCCGTCCACGCCGCGCGGCGCGACCACCCGGTCAAGCCATGCTCCGAACAGCGCCCGCGCCAGCGTCGTCATCTGCTGCTCGTGCTCGGCGATCTCGCCGACCAGCCGTGGAAGCGCGTCGGCGCCCAGGGTCGCCTCGAGGCTCGCGGCGTAGGCGGGAACCGCGGCCCAGTCGTCGGCGAGTGCAGTGCCGACCTCGATGTGAAACTGGATCCCGTACGCACGGTCGACCACGAACGCTTGCTGCTCGTAGGCGTCCGAGCGCGCCAGCTGCACCGCGCCGGGCGGCAAGGCGAACGTGTCGCCGTGCCACTGCAGGGCACGGAACTCGTCGGGGAGGAGCGAGAAGACCGGATCGGACGCGGCCGCGGCCGTGCGGTGCACCGCGAGTACGCCCACCTCCGGCGCCTCCCCAGCAAACACCGCGGCGCCGAGGCTTGCGGCCAGCAGCTGCGCGCCGAGGCACACGCCCCAAACCGGCATCCCGTCGGCCACCGCCTCCGCGAGCAGCCGCTTCTCCGGAGCCAGCCACGGCAACCGCTCCTCCTCGTACGCGCCCATCGGGCCGCCCATCGCGACGATGCCGTCGAACTCCCGCCAGTCGGGGAGCGGTTCGCCGCGGTCGACCATGACCCGCGCCAACGACCCGCCGCGTTCGAGCAGCTCGTCCTCGTAGGCGCCGGGTGGTTCACAGGCGATGTGCTGGAGAACGAGCAGACGCGTCATTGACGGGAAACTAACGGGTGTGGATAACCGGGACATCGCCGACCGCCTCGACGCGTTCGCCGCCCTGCTCGAGCTGGGCGAGGCCAACCCGTACACCGCCCGCGCCTATCGCCGGGCCGCCGACACGATCCGCGGCGCGGCGCTGCCGGTGGCGGACCTGGTGCGGGCGGGCAGGGTCCGTCAGCTGCGCGGGGTCGGTCCGGGGATCGAGTCGCGCCTGCGCGAGCTGATTGACACCGGTGAGATCGCCGAGCTGGCCGAGCTCGAGCGCGAGCTCGCCCCCGACCTCGTCGGGCTCGGGCGCTACCTCGGGCTGAGCGCCAAGCGCTCGATCGAGCTCGCCCGCGCGCTCGAGGTGCGCACCCTCGACGAGCTGCGGGGGGCGGCGGCCGACGGGCGGCTGGCGACGGTCCCCGGGATCGGACCGAAGACCGAGGCGCGCCTGCGCGAGGCGCTCGCCGGCGCCGACGACGCGAGACCGCGCGAGGGACTGCTCCTGAACCGCGCGCGCGAGCTGGTCGGAGGGATCGCGGAGGCGCTCGACGGCGTGCCCGCCGGGGACGCGCGCCGGTGGCGGGACTCGTGCGAGCACCTGGCCGTGGTCTGCGCCGCGGCAGACGATCCGGAACGAATCCTCGCGCGCTTTGCCGAGCTGCCCCAGATCGTCGGGCTGATCGAGCGCTCGGAGCGCCACGCGGTCGGCGTCACCGTCGAGGGCGTGCCGATCGAGCTGGTCGTGACCGAGCCCGAACGGTTCGGGACCGCGTTGCTGCGAGCCACCGGCGCCCCGGCGTACGTCGAGGCGCTCGAGCCGATCCCGGACGGTCCCGATGAACGCGCCGTGTACAAAAAGCTCGGCGTTCCCTGGTGCCCGCCCGAGCTGCGCGAGGAGCCGTTCCGGGCCGAGCCGCCCGCCCTGCTCGAGCTGGCCCAGATACGCGGAGACCTGCACTGCCACACGACCTGGTCTGACGGCCGCGCCAGCGTGGAGGAGATGGCGGTGGCGGCGCGCGCGCGCGGCTACGACTATGTGGCGATTTGCGACCACACGCCGGCGGTCGGCGCGGTGCGGGGGCTGAGCCCAGACGACGTGCGCCGCCAGGGCGAGGAGATCGCGGCGGCCAACGAGAAGCTGGCGCCGTTCCGCGTCCTACGCGGGATCGAGTGCGACATCCTCCCCGACGGCCGGCTCGACCTGCCCGACGAGGTCCTGGCCGAGCTCGACTGGGTCCAGGCGAGCGTGCACGGCGGGCAGCGGATGCCCCGGCGCGAGATGACCGCGCGCGTGGAGGAGGCGCTGCGCAATCCGTACGTGCGATGCCTGAGCCACCCCACCGGCCGCTACATCAACCGGCGCCCTGAGAACGCGCTGGATCTCGACCGGGCGTTCGAGCTCGCGGTCGAGCTCGGCGTGGCCCTCGAGGTCAACGGCCTGACCCCGCGCCTGGACCTGAGCGGCGAGCACGTCCGCGATGCCCGCCGCGCCGGCGTCGAGCTCGTCTGCTCGACCGACGCCCACTCGGTGGCCGGGCTCGGCAACATGGAGTTCGCGGTCGCGACCGCTCGCCGCGGTTGGGCCGAACCGGCCGACGTCGTCAACACGCGGCCGCTCGAGGCAATCCTTGCTCAGCGGGCCTGATCAGCCGACAAGGAGCACGAGCTTGCCACGTACGTGACCCGCCTCGCTCAGCCGGTGCGCCTCGGCGATGTCGGCGAGTGGAAAGGTCTGCGCCACCGGCAGTGAGAACTGTCCCGCCGCGATCAGGGGGCCGATGTCGTGCAGGGCGTGCAGCGCCCGCGAGGCGCCGGGCCCGCCACTCATTCTGGCGCCCGTCTCCTGTGCGCCTTCGTAGTCCGCGATCGTGACCACATGGTCGGGGTTACCGGCGAGCTCCACGAGCGCCGGCAGGGCTCCGCCCCCAGCGGCGTCGAGCGCGGCGTCGACCCCGTCGGGCGCGAGGTCGCGGACTCGATCCACCAGCCCGTCTCCATAGGTCGTCGGCTCGGCGCCGAGCGAGCGCAGGTAATCGTGGTTGTTGGGGCTGGCCGTCCCGATCACGCGGGCGCCGCGCAGCCGCGCGAGCTGCACGGCCGAGCTGCCGACCGCGCCGGCGGCGCCGTTGATCAGCACCGTGCTGCCGTCGCGCACGCCGAGGAGATCGAGCGTCCGCCACGCGGTCTCGACCGCCACGGGCAGTCCCGCGGCGCCGGCGAAGTCGAGTGGTGGCGGGATTGGCGCGTAGTTCGAAAGCAGAGCGAGCTCGGCCGCGCCACCGCCCTCGGCGGCGAATCCGAACACCTCGTCGCCGGGCTCGGCGTCGCTCACGCCCTCGCCGACCTCGTCGACCACTCCGGCTGCCTCGCGCCCGGTCTGCTGCGGGAGATCGCCACCCCGCATCCCGCCGCGCAGTTTCCAGTCGATCGGGTTCACGCCCGCCGCCCGGACAGCGATGCGGATCTGGCCGGGCCCCGGATGAGGATCGGGGAGCTCGACCAGCTCGAGCACCTCCGGACCGCCGAAACGGCTGTATTGGATCGCCTTCATGATCTGCCTTCGAGCTTATTTGACGCGGCGCAGCGGCGGCTCGCCGCCGGACAGATGACCGAGCTCGGGGTGCGCCGCGTCCCGGCGGACGAGCGTCTCGAGCGCGGCGAAGGCATCGGGGTCCAGCCCGCTCGGTACGTCGGGGCGCATGACATCGAGCGCGGCCTGTGGTGCATAGGCGGGACGGTAGGGCCGGTCCGAGACGAGGGCTTCGTAAACGTCCGCGACGGCCAGGACCCGCATCGGCATCGTCAGTTGCTCGCCGGCCAGGCCAAACGGATAGCCGTTGCCGTCGATCCGCTCGTGATGAGCGCTGGCCAGGGCGGCCAGCCCGCCGAAGCTGGCCACCTGGCCCAGAATCTGCTCGGTCAACAGAGGGTGCTGCCTGACCCGTTCGATCTCGGTCTGGGTCAGAGGACCGGGTTTGTCGAGGATGCGGTTGGAGATCGACAGCTTGCCGAGATCGTGCAGGAGCGAAGCTCGGCGAAGCTCGCGCACGGCACCCTCGTCGAAGCCGAGGAGCGCGGCGATCGCGGTGGCGATCTTCCCGACGCTGTCGCAGTGCTCGTGGGTCCAGGACGATTTGGCGTCGATCACGGCGGCGAAGCCCTCGGCGATTCGGTCCAGCCGATCGTCGTCGGCGGTCATGACGCGGTCGGCCGGCTCGACCGCCGACACGTCCGCCTCGGTCAGCGACGACCACAACCCGCCGTCCGCATGCAGCGCACCAAGAGCGTCGACGAGCATCGGATCGAACCACTGCCCGCTGCGCCGACGCACCACCCTGTACATCGCCCGCACGCCGCGTACGCGGTGGAACACCTCCGCTGTCTGGGCCAGGCAGAGAATCCGCGCGAGCAGTGGGATCTCGGACCCTCTGAGTCCACGTGGCTGACCTTGGCCGTCCCAGTGCTCGTCCAGGGCCCGGATCGCCTCGGCTGTCGCGCTCGGGAAGCCGAGCTTGTGGGCGATGTCAGCGCCCCGATCACATCGCGCCTTCATCAGTGACCGGGTCACGTGGCCCTCGTTGCGGATCGCGCGCAGGCGGTCGCCCCGATCGAGTATCGACCCCTCGGGCGCAACCGTGCGCACCGACCACACGAACGCGTTCACCGGCCGCGCCCAATCGACGAGCTTCGACGTCCGCTTGGCCACCTGATCATCGGCGCCGAACAGCGCCGACATGTGCGCCGCATTCGCCGAACATCCCGCGTCCTTGAGGAGCAGCGCGTAGAACAGATCCGACCGCGCACCGGCATCCAGCCCGATCTCCTCGGCCACGCGCATACCGATCAGGCACGAACGTCGGGCGTGTCCGGCAGGCTCCCCCTCGCCGACGTCGAGCGCAACCGAGAGAGCGCCGATCAGCTCGGACAGCGCGATCTCGTGCGAGTCGGCCATCATCGAGGGAGTATCGTCGCTGGCCGTCCGCGACGTTCGATCAGGCGGGCGGCCAGGGGCCTGCGCCGGCGCCGAGGCTGTTAAGCCAGTTGCGCATCGCGGTGCCGGCCGGGGTGATCTCGCCTTCCTCGTAGCCGGTGGTCGCTCGCGCCAGCGTGATGCCGTTCAGGGTCGACCAGCCGTACTCGATCGCGGTGCCCGAGGGGGCGTAGCGGGCGATGGCCTGGCCCTGCCGCAGGATTGTTCCCGGCGGGGCGATGTCGGTGATCTCCTCGGCCACGTACTGGACCTTGCCGGCGTCGGAGCCCTCGAGCAGCTCGAAGTACACCAGCGGCTGGCCGGCGTACCAGTTGGGCTCGATGCCGAGGATCTTCACCCGGCAGGGGGCGAGGATCGGGGCGCCCACGGGCAGCTGCGCGTCCACGCCCTGGTCAGTCCGCTCCCAGCGCGAGACGAATTGCAGCGGGTCGATGTAGTTGGCGTTGTTGACGCTCACGGCGATGAACTCCTCGCGCAGCTCCTTCCTGACTACCGAGAGCGGCGGTGCGTGCGCGTTGACGTCGCCGACCGGGTCGCTGGGCGTGACCACGGGAGCCTGCTGGCCAGCCGTCGGATCGATCACCTGGGGATGGGCCTTGGGGAGCGCGCTGGCGCCGGTGCTGCTGCTCTGGGGTGCCGTGGACGAAGCGGATCCGCACGCGGTCACGGCGACGGCCGCGCTCGCTCCGAGAGCGATCACGAGCGCCAGGATCGTGAAGCGGTGAAACATTCCCTTCCCGTTCAAAATCGACAACCCGTTCCCACACGTTAACAGCCGATTCCCGCGCGCACGCGGGTTGCCGGCCGCTCGTCAGGTTCCGCGGTCTAGCCTGCGCAATGCGTGCCGGAGCGCACTAGGCTTGGTCGCGTGCCGGACCGGATCGTGTACGTGACGCGTCTCACGCGGCTGCCGTTGATCGGGGCCGACGGCGCGGACGTCGGCCGACTGGTGGATGTCGTGATCGACCTCGGCGGGCGGCCGCCCCGGGTCAACGGGTTCGTGGCCGCGGTGGGCCGGCGGCGAGTGTTCGTGGGCGCCGGGCGGGTGGGGGAGATCGAGAGCGAAGGCGTTCGGCTGCGCCGGGGATCGGTCAACCTGCGCCAGTTCGAGCTCCGGCCCGGTGAGCGGCTCGTGATCGGCGAGTTGGTCGGCGGGCGGGTCCGCGGCGAGCGCGTGGTCGACGTCGGCATCACACCGGCGCCGGAGCCGTTCGCGTGGGAGGTCGCCACGCTCGCGCTCGGAGCCAGCCGTGGGCTCACTCGGGCGCCGGCGCGAACCCGAGGTATCGACTGGAGCGAGGCCGGCGAGCTGTTCGCCGACGAGCGCCCGATCGACCGTCAGGCAGCGGCGCTGGGCGGCCTGCATCCCGGCCGAGATGGCCGCGGCGCTCCGTCGCCTGCCGCTCACCCGCCGGCGCGTGCTCGCCTCGGCGCTCGAGGACGACCGTCTCGCCGACCTGCTCGAGGAGCTCTCCGAGGACGAGCAGGTCCGGCTCGTCGAGGGACTCGACCGTGAGCGCCTCGCCCGTGTGCTCGACGAGATGGAGGCCGACGACGCCGCCGACCTGCTCGGCGAGTTCTCCGCCGCCCAGCAGGCCGAGCTGCTCGGCGCGATGGACCCCGAGGAGGCGGAGCCGGTCCGCCGCCTGCTCGTCTACGAGCCCGACACGGCGGGCGGCCTGATGACGCCCGAGCCCGTGATCCTGGCGCCGCACGCCACCGTCGCGGACGCGCTGGCGCGGATCCGAGACGCCGATCTGCCGGTACCGATCGCCTCCCAGGTGTTCGTCTGCCAGCCGCCGCTGGAGACGCCGACCGGTCGCTACCTGGGCGTGGTCGGCGTGCAGCGCCTGCTGCGCGAGGCGCCGAGCAAGCCGCTGGTCCGATGTCTGGACGAAGAGTGGGAGCCGATCGCCGCCGATGCGAGCGATCGCGAGGTAGCCGAGCGGCTGGCCGCCTACGACGTGGTGGCGCTTCCGGTCACCGATGCCGCGAACCGGCTGGTCGGCGCGGTTACGATCGACGACGTGCTCGACCGGATGCTCCCCGCGAACTGGCGCACGGCCCGGGTGGGGGAGTAATGGCGCGGCGCGACGACCTCAGCACCCCCCGCGGAACCCCGGGTGGCCCGTCGTATGACCCCGACGCGTTCGCCCGGTACGCCGAGCGGATGGCCCGCTTCCTCGGGACCGGCCGCTACCTGGCCGCCCAGACGTTTCTCGTGTTCCTCTGGATCGTGCTCAATCTCACGGCGGCGTCGCTGCGGTGGGATCCGTATCCGTTCATCCTGCTCAACCTCGCCTTCTCGACCCAGGCGGCGTATGCCGCCCCGATGATCCTGCTGGCGCAGAACCGCCAGGCCGACCGTGAGAGGGCCGAGGTCGAGCGCGACCGGAGACACGACGCCCGCTCGCTCGCCGACATGGAGTACCTGGCCCGGGAGATCGCGGGGGTACGGCTGGCTCTCGAGCGCAAGGCCGACCGCGAGGACGTGGTCGACGCGCTCGATCGGCTAACCCGGGCGCTCGGGGAGAACGACGAGGTGGCTCGAGCGGCTTTAGTCCGCGACCGCGATGGCGACTCGGACCTCGGGGAGCCGCAGCTCGATTAGACAACCGCCCCGGGCCGGCTGGCGCGGGGGCCTAGGATTGTCGGTGTGCTCGCCCGTGCGCACCGGGCTTCGTACATCACTCTGCTCGTGGTGATGCTGTTTGCGGGCGGATGCGGGTCGACCCAGATCCTGAGCAACAGCTCGAACCGGCCGGCACGCGCGACGCCGCTGTCTATACCGGGACTGAGCGGAGGTACGATCACCATCCCGGATCCCGGCCCCACCGGCATCCATGCAGCCGCCGCGAACGTGAGCGTGATCAGAGGGTGGTCCGATGCCCTGCGGCGAGGCGACGTGAGCGCGGCCGCCCGCTACTTCGCGCTGCCCAGCGTGATGATCGACGGCACCGACGCCAACGGCAACGCACTGGTGATTCAGATCAACAGCCGCGCGGCGGCGCAGGCTGCCAACGCCTCACTTCCGTGCGGCGCACGGCTCATCTCGGCCGATCAGCGTGGCCGCTACGTGAACGCTCTGTTCCGCCTGACCGGGCGGCCGGGACTGGGTGGGAGCGACTGCGGCACGGGTGCCGGCGAAACGGCTCGCACCAACTTCGTGATCGCCCACGGCCTGATCGTGGAATGGATTCGCGCCCCGGACGATCCGGGTGACAACGGCGGATCGACGGCCCCCGCACCGGTCGCGCCGGAGGTTCTGCCGCCGTCGGGTCCCAGCGTCTGATCACGGTCGGGCTTTGCTCGGCCTAACATCTTGATCGTGGACGGCGATCAGCTTCGCAGCCTCCAGACTCCGCTCAAGGAGCGCTACCGCGAGCAACCGGAGGCCGCCATGGTCACGCTGTCGGCGACCGGTGAGCTCGGCGAGGGGGTGAGCTGCTCGGTTCAGACCGGTCGAGCGCTCGCCGAGGCCGGGTTGCATCCCGCCACCGGCGGCGACGGTTCGCTTTTGTGCTCGGGCGACATGCTGCTCGAGGCACTGGTCGCCTGCGCCGGGGTCACGCTGCGTGCCGTGTCGACGTCGCTTGGGCTTTCGGTGTCGGCGGGCCGCGTGCGGGCCGAGGGTGATCTCGACTTCCGCGGCACCTTGGGCGTCGACCGGGACGCGCCGGTCGGCTTCAGCGCGATCCGGCTGTCGTTCGAGCTCGAGACCGACGCCGACGACGAGCAGCTGGCGACGCTCAAGAAGCTGACCGAGCGCTACTGCGTCGTCTACCAGACGCTCGCCGCGACGCCGGAGCTGAGCACGAGCATCACCGCGGGCTGACTGGCGCGGCCGGAAAGCCGACGGTGACCGTGAGACCGCCGCCGGGCCGCGCCTGCGCCGCGAGGTGCGCGTCGTGAGCCGAGGCGATGGCGCGGACGATTGAGAGGCCCAACCCGTGGTGTCCGTTCTGGTTGAGCCGGGTGCGATCGAGACGCTGGAAGGGCTCGAACAGTCGCTCGATCTGATCGGGCGGGATCGGTGGTCCCGTGCTGCTCACGCTCAGCACGGCGGTTCCGCCTCCGTTCGCCGCAGTCCGGACCTCGATCCGTCCGTGGGGAACGTTGTGGTCGATCGCGTTGTCGATCAGGTTCGCGATCAGGCGCTCGACCAGCGCGTGATCGCCCCTGATCGTCGCGGGCCCTTCGAGCGAGGTGTCGAGCGTCAGGCCCTTCTCGGCCACGGCCGGGCCTGCGCGGATCAGCGCGGCCTCGACCAGAATCGGCAGATCGATCGCTTCATGGCGCTCGAGCTCTCGTTCGCTGCTCGCCAGAGTGAGCAGGGCCTCGAGCATGCGCTCGTGCTCGGTCTGGAGCTCGAGCAGTTCCTGGCCGGTGGCCCGCAGCGACTCGGTGCTCGCGTTCGGGTCGGCGAGCGCCACCTGGAGCAGGGTGCGCTCGAGGGTCAGCGGCGTTCGGAGCTCGTGCGACGCGTTGGCGACGAACCGCCGTTGCGCGTCGAACGAGGCCTCGAGCCGGGCCAGGAGATCGTCGAGCGTGTCGCCGAGCGCCTTGAACTCGTCGTCGGGCCCGGACAGTGCGAGCCGCTCGTTCAGGTTGCCCGCCGAAATCGTCCGGGCAGTCGCGGTAATCGAGCGCAGCGGACGGAGCACCCGGCCGGCGGCGAACCAGCCGAGGACCGCCGAGCCGAGCGTGGTGAGGATAAGAACCGCCCAGGACGCGGTGAACACCCGCGCGAAATCGGCGCTTCGCTGGGCGAGGACTTCAGTCTTCAGTTGGGTTGCAGCGCTAGGCACCACCACCTGCGGCACCGCGTGGGCGACGATCGCGGACGGCGCGACCGAGTGGGCATTGGTGTTGATATGGACGATCAGCGGGCTGTGCCCGGTCACCAGGACGATGACCACGATCACGGTCGTCCCCGAGGAGCAGGAACAGCCCCGAGTAGAGCAGCGTGAGGCGCATGCGCGCCGTGCGCATGCGCCGCAGCGGCCGGGCGGAGGAGTTGCGAGAGCGTTTCCGGAACGAGCTCACGGGTTTCAGATCCGGTAGCCGCCCTCGCGGACGGTCTCGATCAGCGGCGGGTCGCCAAGCTTGCCCCGAAGTCGGCCGATAGTCGTCTTGACGGTGGTGGTGAACGGATTGGCGGCCTCGTCCCACACCCGCTCGAGCAGTTCCTCGGCGGACACGACCCGGCCTTGCGCGGCGAGCAGGCATTCGAGCACGGCGAACTCCTTCGGGGTCAGGGAAAGCGGGACGTTGCCGCGGACGGCCACGCGGCGCGCTGGATCGACAGTCAGATCTCCGTGCGAGAGAGTGGGGGGCAGCGCCGGCCCGGTGCGCCGCGCGAGGGCGCGGACGCGGGCGACCAGCTCATCGAAGTCGAACGGCTTGGTCAGGTAATCGTCCGCTCCGAGTCCGAGCCCCTCGATTCGGTCGCGGATCGTGCTCGCGGCGGTGAGCATCAGCACTCGGGTCTCGCCGTGCTCTGCGATTAGCTTGCGACACACGTCGTCCCCGTGCACGCGCGGGAGGTCACGGTCGAGCACCACAACGTCGTAGCGCAGAAGCGCGGCGTGGGCGAGCGCGTCCGCCCCGTCGTAGGCGACGTCGACGGCCATGCCTTCGCGACGGAGTCCCTCGGCCACGGCGTTGGCGAGCCGTCTGTGATCTTCCGCGACCAGGATCCTCATGTGTTGTCCTCCCCGGCGCGACACAGCATGCCTGACGCTCGGTAACAGCCAGGTGACAGGCTTCGTCACGATCCTGTCACCACCTGTGTTCTACAACTTCGGGCTGCGAGTGCTCATCCGCTCTACGGAGGCGTAACGAACATGAAAATCATTTCTGCAGGGGCGTTCGTCGCGAGTGCCGCGCTGCTGCTGAGCGCCTGCGGCTCCTCGTCGCCGACCACCACGACCAGTACCAACGGGTCGTTTCAGAGCGCGATCACCCAGGCCTTCAAGTTCGCGACCTGCATGCGAAATCACGGCGTGACGAACTTCCCCGATCCCCAGGTGAGCAGCAACGGGACCCAGCAGAAGATCGCCATCCGGGCGGTCGGAGTGGACACGCCGGGGTTCAAGACCGCGGCGAAGGCCTGTCAGGGGATCCTCCCGACGCCATCGAAGGCCGACCTCGCCGCGCAGGCCGCTGCCGTGCGGGTGCGCACGCAGGACCTGCTCGGCTTCGCGCGGTGTATGCGAGGTCGCGGCGTGAACGACTTCCCCGATCCGGGCCTCCAGGGCCAGCTCACGATCGAGATGATCACCGCGGCCGGCGTCGACCTGCACGCTCCGCAGGTCGCCACCGCCGCCAGGGCGTGCATCCCCGCTTCGCACGGGGTTATCACGGCGGCCGTCGTGGCGCAGGCCACCGGCTCCAGCGGCTGAGCCGCCTGACCCTGGGACCCTCTAGGCTCGTCGCCACCGTCTCGGGTTCCAAACGAAGGGAGGAAGGGTGCGCCGTTTCATCGCGCTTGGAGGGCTGGTCGGTTCGTTCGTGCTGGTTGCCTTCACCGGCTGGGGTTTCGCGTCGACTCCGCCGGCACACGTCGCCTCGACCGCCCCGCTCGTCATCCTCAAGGCGCGCGACGGCGAGACGCTCGCGCTCGCCCGGGTCATCATCCACGGCCGCGCCTTTCCGTTCCTGATCGACACTGGCTCCTCCAAGACTTTGGTGGACGAGGCGCTGGCCCGCAAGCTGCACCTGAAGACCGTCGGCAAGCCGATCAACGTCACCGGCGTTGGGTGTTCGGAGCCCGCCAGCAAGGTGCGGCTCTCGCGCTGGTCGATCGGCGGCCAGGCCCTGCCGAACATCGTGGCCACGAGCTCGGTGATCGCCGGCGCCGACGGCAAGGCGTTCGGGCTACTGGGCTCGGACGTGCTGTCCCACTTCGGCACGATCTCGATCGACTACGCCCACGGGGTGCTGACGCTCGGCTAAGGAGCTCGACTGCGCCGCAGGTTCTCCCTGCTAGGGAGGCTGGGGAGTACGCTGGATGGGTGAGTGCGACGCGGGGAAACGCGGTGGTTCAACGTCCGGACGGCCCGCCGTTCGTCGTGAGGCTGGCCATCTCGTGGCTCACCAATGCGCTGATCCTCGCGATCGTGGCCGGCCTGCTCGCGGACGTGACCGTTCGCAACGTGGGTTCCCTGCTTGCCGCAGCCGCCGTGTTCGGGGTGCTGAACACGATTCTCAAACCGCTGCTGCGGTTCATCACCCTACCCCTGGCGATCCTCACGTTCGGGATCGCCTGGTTCTTCGTCTCGATGCTGATGCTGGTGATCACCAAGGGCATCGTCAGCGGTTTTCACATCGACGGCTTCTGGACGCTGGTGGTGGCCACGCTGATCGTGTGGGTCGTGAACCTCGCGCTCGATTTCACGCCCGGGCCGTGGCAGGTCACGGGGAAGCGCCGCCGCCGGCGCCAGCGCTAGTGCCGTCACCGGCTACATCCGCCCGGAAGGGCGGAGCTTGGCGGGAGCGGCACCTGCTACGCGTTCTTCGGTAGAGCCCGGGCACGGCGGTTCATACCCGCCCAGGGGTCGCCCTCGCTGAGTCTCGAGGCGATGTTCTTGACCGTCCACCGGTCCGGTCGGAGCGAGGACTCCGACAGCTCCTCCCAGTGCAGCGGCACCGCCACCGGGGCGTTGGGGCGCGGTCTGATCGCGTAGGGGGCGACGGCGTGCTGGGCATAGGCGATGCGGTTCACGTCCACGTAGATCCGCGTGCCCCGGTCGGCCTTGTGCCACTCGAGGGTCAGGTGGCGGGGATCGTCGGCCACCATGCTTTCGGCCAGCGTCCGAGCGAACGTGTGGACGGTGGGGAAGTCCGGTCCGCGGCGCAGCGGGCACACCACGTGCACGCCCCGCGAGCCGGTGGTCATCGCATAGGGGGTGAGACCGAGGTCGCGGAGGCGGTCGCCGGCGTCCCGGGCGGCGGCTCGGACCTCGGCAAAGCCCCCGCCCGAGGGGTCGAAATCGAGCGTGACCCGATCGGGCTGGAACGGTTTGTCGGCACGCGCGAGCCAGGTGTGGAGCGTGACCACGTTCTGGCCGGTCAGGTAGACGAGTGTCGCCACATCCTGGGCGAGCGCGTATGTCGTCGTGCCGCCCTTCTTCGGCAGCGTGACGCGCTTGATCCATTCCGGGAAGTAGCTCGGCACCGACTTCAAGAAGAACCCCTTGTCGTCGATCCCGTCCGGGTAGGCCTGGAGGGCCAACGGTCGGTCCCGGATGTAGGGCAGCATCAGGCGCGCGACGCGCTCATAGTGGTGGGCGATGTCGAGCTTTGTGAGTTTGGCCTCGGGAAATACCAGACGGTCCGCGTGGGTGATGCGGACCTCGCGCCGGCCGATCTTTAGGGTTTCGGTCGTCTGGGTCATCCCTCGCGCACGACCTCGCTCGCGGCCTTGTCGTCGCGCAACCCCTGAAAACGGGGATGGCGCAGTCGGCCGTCCCGCGTCCATTCCGTGAAGCCGACCTCGGCGACGAGCTTCGGCTCGATCCAGGTGACGTGGCGCTCTTTGATCGAAAGCGGGTCGGCGAATGGTGGATCGGTTCGCCTGAGCGCGCGCATCTGGGCGCCCAGCTCGTGCAGCGTGTCGGTGTCGAAGCCCGTGCCGACCTTTCCGGCGTACTCGAGCCGGTTGTCCCGGTAGTAGCCCAGCAGCAGCGCCCCGAACTCGACGCGCGAGCCCCGCGGCTCGGTGTAGCCGCCGATCACCAGCTCCTGCCCGTGCTCGCACTTGAACTTCAGCCAGTCGCGCGAGCGTGTGGCCACGTACGGACTGTCTGCGCGTTTGGCGATCAGACCCTCCCAGCCCTTCCGGCAAGCCTCTTTGAAGAACGCCTCACCGTCGCGGTTGCGGTGCTGGGTCCAGCGGACGGGGCCGTGGAATTGGAGCGCGGCCTTGAGCAGCCGCTTGCGCGTGCGCAGGGGAAGCTCGGCGCACATCGTGGCCTTCGAGCCACAGGACGTCGAACACGTACAGGAACACCGGCACCCAGTGCTGGTGGCGCTCCGCGAGAAGGGCAAAGCTCGTCTCCGAGCCTTTGAACGCGACGATCTCGCCGTCGATGACGAACTGCTCGCAGGGCTCCTGGGAGAGCGCTTCCGACGAGCTCGGGATAGCGGTCGTTCTGGTTCAGGTCGTTGCGCGACAGGAGTTGGAGGCTGTTTCCGTCGCGGATCGCGATGCAGCGGATCCCGTCGAGCTTGCGCTCGTAGATCCAGTTCGGGTCCGAGAACCGGTCGTCAGTCAGCATCGCTTTCATCGCACCGGCCGTCCGCGGTGGCGGCGCCGGTGGCGCCAGCCCCCGCTCCTGTTCGCTCAACGACGCGAGGATCTGCATGGGTAGATCCAACCAGACCGGGGTGCGGGACGTGCGGCCGGCGTTTTCACGAACCTTTAACGACCCCATGCCGCTCTCCGCCCTTCTGCTGACTCTGGCCGCCGCGGTCGTCCACGCCACCTGGAACATGCTGCTGGCCGACACTGAGGACACCCACAGCGCGAGCGCAATCGCGCTTGTGACCGGGGCGTTGGTGTTCGCGCCGGTCGCGCTGGTCGGGTGGCGGTTCTCAGCGGCGGCGTGGCCCTACGTGCTTTCTTCCAGCGGGCTCGAGCTCCTCTACATCGTGCTCCTGGCCACCGCCTACTCGGTGGCGGCGATGAGCTTCGTATATCCCATCGCGCGCGGGTCGGCTCCGGTGCTCGTCCTGATCGCCGGCGCGGTCGTGGCCGGCGCCACCGTGTCGGTCCCGGCCGGGGTGGGGGTCGTGCTCGTCGCGGTCGGGATCGTGCTGGTGCGCGGCGTACGCGGCGGCGGGCGTCCGCGCGATCTGGCGCTGGCGCTGTCCGTCGGGGCGTGCATCGCCGGCTACACGCTGGTGGACAAGCATGGAGTCACCCACGCCAACCCGCTGGTCTACCTCGAGGTGGTGCTCGGTCTCACCGCGCTTGCGTATGCGCTCGGCGTCTGGCGGCTGCGCGGCGCGGCCGCACTGCGGAGCGCCGTCACCCCGAAGACCCTGCTCGCGGGTGTCGGCTTCTTCGGGGCGTACGCGCTGGTGTTGCTGGCGCTGCGACTCGCGCCGGCCGCGTCCGTGGCCGCGGTGCGCGAGTCAAGCGTGGTGATGGCGACGGCGGTGCTCGCGCTTAGCGGCCGGGAGCAGATCGGCGCGGCCCGCATGGTCGGCGCGGTGGCCGTCGTCGCCGGCATCGCGCTCATCTCGGTGGGGTAGCGCGGTGGTGTGAGACTCCGGGCGCGATGGCTAAGACCGGTCCGCCCGGGCTAAAGGTCGCGTCGGTGTGGCGGCGACTCGGCGCTGCCGTCATCGATACGGTCGTTTTCGTCCCGCCGATCCTTGGGATCTGCGTCGGCGCGGGTTGGCTCTACGTCCGCCATGGCCCCGGGCGCGGACGTAACCTCGACGAGTTGCGCCCGTTCACGATGCCTACTCGGTGGAACGCCGTCCTCTGGGCCGCTGCCGTGGCCGCCGCAGTGCCGACCAGAGACTGGCGCACCCCCGGATACCGGGCGCTGGGACTGCGGCGCGTCGATGTCCGCACCGGCGGACCCCTGTCGGCTCGCAACGTGCTCGTTCAGCAGCTCGTCGTAATTGCCTCCGGCCGGCTCCGGCGCCGGCTGATGAATCCCTGGGTTACGCGAAACAAGCGGCACCTCGAGGCGCTTCGGCCCGAGCTAGCGCAGATCAGGCGCGAAAACGCCGATGACCCCGAGGCACAGCGGCGCGCGTCGAAGGAGTTCTACAAGCGTCATCGCGTGAGTCCGGCAGCCTCCTGCGCGCCGCCTGTGCTGGGAGCGACCGTCATCCAGGCACCGGTCCTCTGGTCGCCGCTGCACCAGACCATTCCCGAACGCCTCGCCGGGATCGTCGTCGTTCAGGACTAACGGGCAGCCCTAGCCGCCCTCAGCGCAGCACTCGCACCGAGTGGTGGACCGTCGAAGCCGTCGGCACGAGGTGGACTGCGATCACGCCCACGAGCACGATCGCGACGATCCACATCAGCGCTCGGAACAGCCCGTTCACCGAGGACCAATTCACGAATAGGAGGGGATGCATCGGTTCCTTTCATCCCGCCGGCGTGGCCGTCCGGCGGGGGCATATTGCGAGTTCATCTCCTACGTGCCTACCCGCCCCGTGCGGCGCCGATGCACCGTAAGCCCGTCCAACGGGGTTGCCGGGGGGCCGGATGTGCCACGTCGGGCGGCTCTCTGTAAGCGGCTGGCTGTGCTCAGCGAGAGGTCGTGAGGGTCGCCGATCAGGACTAGCTGACGCGTTCGGATGTCGCCGTATCCGGACTGCTCGTACCCGACCCTAGAATCCTTCTCGCAAGCCCCCATGGTCTAGCGGTTAGGACGCCTGCCTTTCACGCAGGAGATCGCCGGTTCGAATCCGGCTGGGGGTACTAGCCGGAAACTCCTGCAAATACTGCTAATCGCCAGAGTTTGGAAGCTCCGGCAGGGCCGTCCAGGAGTCGTACTCGGGGGCGTCTCGGGGGCGCCAGATCAGCTCCACCCTCTCCGCGGGGTCGGACAGGCGGTCCGCTGGGTCGGCTGGCGGGAACGCGCCGCCATCCACCCGGGGAGTCGACGGGTCGCTGAACGCGAGCGCAGTGTCGCGCTCGCACAAGGCTTGTCAGTACGCGCTCGCGTCGGCGTCGTTGGTCGCCGCGGCGCCCGGCGGGGAGGGGGCGGTCCGGTGTAGGCCGCTGCGTTGAACGACAGCGGCCCTTAACGCCGAACGACCGAGTGGCAACTCGGTCGAAGGCTGGCGGGCCGATCCCTCATAGCCCGCCGGGGGCGAACAAAAAAACCTTCCGGAAGCCCAGCAGCTTCCGGGAACGGTAGCACCCGCGCGGACGGAATCGCAATGGGTGGCGATCGCTGATGCCTGGCGCGGAGCGCTGGGGCGCGGTCGCGTGATGCCTGACTGTCGCCGCGAGCGTCGGCCGCGGCGTTGGCGGTGGCAGTCACCGCCTCTGCAGAACGAGGCCGGTCCGCGCCGGACACCCTCGCGCCCGACCGCGTCGATCCGGCGAGGCAGCGCGGCCTTAGGCGCTCGCGCAAGCTGGGTCCGATGCCGGATGTCGCCCCGACGCCGATGCCCGGCCCGGTGGACGCGGTGCTTCTCCTCGCGCTGCTGACCCGAGTCCGCGCCGGCCGCGTCGCCGCCGGCGAGCTGTCCGCTCGGCGGTTGCACGACGTCCGGGCGTTCAAGACCGCCTACGCCGAGCTCGGCTACGTGCGCCGCCTGGCGGCCGCCGGCCGCTACGGCGGCACCGTGCTGACCAGCATGCGCCAGCTCGTCGCGGGCCTCGCCCGGATCCATCCCGCGTGGGATATGACCGGCGATGCGTTCCAGGCGCGCGATCGCCACTACCAGGCCGTTCGGCGTCGGATCCGGGACCTCCAGGACATGGGCCTCATCGACTGCCGGATCGGGCACGACCTCGACGGCGAGGAGCGGCGCACCGAGATCGAGCTCAAGCCGGCGCCCCAGGCCGCGCCGCAGGAGCTCGCGGCGGCCGCCGCCACGCTTGCCCGCTGGCAGGGCCGCTACGGCCCGGCGCTGAACACCGGGTCCCGGACCGGCATCCGGAACGCCGCCCGCCACGGCCGCCCTCTCACCGCGTCAGAGCGCCAACGCCGCGGCTGCCATCACGCCCGCCAGGCAGCGGCGGCTCGCCGTTCGCAGAGCTCTCGATCAAATTCACCGCCCCCCTCCGGGGCCTCCGCTGCGCTGCGGAAAGGCAGCCTCTCAGACAATTCGAAACCGTTAAGCGACACGAGTGGTTCTTCTAGAACAGGCGTGACGCGCACGCGCGCGAGCACGCCCGCGCCTCGCGCGGCTCACGAAGCGACCGACCCGGCGCGAACAGCGCACACCCAGCAGGGCGTGCCGGTTAGCGAGCGGCACCCCGGGCCCCAGGGCGCAGTTGGGGGCCAGCGTGCGGCTGCGGCGGAGGTGCCGTGGGACCCCGAGGCCGTGATCGCCAGGGTCAAGGCGAGACAGGCCGAACGCGCGCCGCTGATCGCCGCGATCGCCCGGCAGGCGCACGCCCGCGCCGTCGAGGTCGCCGCCTGGACGCTCGAACGGGAGTGGCCACCCAGCAGGCTCCGCGAAGCCTGGGTCGTCGCCCGGTACGGCGCCACCACGGCCGCCGACAGCGGGCCTGCGGCCGCTGGCTCGCTCGAGCGCGAGCGGTACGTGCAGCTGCGGCGTGCCGTGGCCCGCTGGGAGCGGAACAGCCAAGCCCGGCCCGAGGGATGGCCCGCCGGCGGGCTCGCGGCGCTGCTGCACATCGGAACCCTCGCTGCCGCGGGCGAGATCCCCGATCCGCCACGCCTGCTCCCCTACGCGATCGGTCGCCTCGACCAGCTCTCAAAGCGCCTGCGAGCGCACAACACCGCCACCAGCGCGCAGCGCCTCAACAACGCCGCGGCCCGCGCCCGCCGCCGCCGCGAACCCCCCGCCGCGCCGCTCTTCCACTACCGGGCCACCTGGCCCGCGTGGATTCTTCTGCCAGGACACACCGAGCCCGCCTTCGACGAGCGCGGCCGGCTAGCGCTCAACGAGCGGCACACCGCGGCCGGCTGGATCCCGCCGGCCGATGGCGATACCTACCGGCTCGCGATTCGCGACGCGCATCTGCTCACCCGCCGGCCCCTGCCGGTCGAGGCGGACGGGCGCACGATCATGTCACTGCGCGACCGAGGGCAGATTGAGCGTGCCGGCAAGCCCGTGCCGCCCTCGGTCGAAGAGATCGAGCTGCGCGAGCTCGCCCACCGCACCGGCGAACCCATGCGGCTGCTGCGCGGCCTCTCCCCCGCCTACCGCGCCGCGTGGCTCGCTGAGCTGCGACGCCGTGACGTCGACCAGGCCCGACGAGAACTCGCGGCGTTCCGAGCGACGCTCGCCGGCCTCGGGGACTTCCGACGATGAGAGAGCAGAAGGGCCGAAGGATCGCCAGCCAGCAAATCATCCAGCCGGTTTGCAAACATGTTTGCTGGCCGCTTTGCTGGCTAATATGCCAGCAAATCGTGTCGCCGGGGAGTCCGTCGAGCACAGCGAACAAGGGGATCACGTGACGCGCACAATCGGCGTATGCACGCAGAAGGGTGGGGTCGGCAAGACGACGACGGTTGCCAACCTCGCCGCGGCCTGGGGCGCCGGTGGGCGTCGCGTTCTGGCCATCGACTTCGACCCGCAGTTCGCGCTCACTCGGCGGTTCGGCATCGACCCAGCCGCGAGGGGAACCATCGTCGACGTCCTGGAAGGCATGATCCTCAAGAACGCGGCCGCGCCCAGCGTGGGGGACACGATCGCCTCCGACGCCGCGCCGAACGTCGACGTGATCCCTGCGCACCGCCGTCTGGCCGACATCGAGACCACGCTCGTTCGCGAGCTCAGGCGCGAGACGTTCCTGCGCCGCGCGCTCCGTGGGCACACCGACGGCTACGACATCGTCCTGATCGACTGCCCGCCCAACCTGGGATTGCTGACCGTGAACGCGCTGTGCGCCGCTGAGGAGGCGATCGTCCCGATCGACATGAAGTCGGTCGACGCCCTTGCCGGCGCCGAGGAGCTCATCGCGACCGCCGCGGCGCTCGAGGAGGACGGCCCGAAGATCACCGCGCTGCTGCGCAACCGCGTGGAAGGCACGGTCGGACGTCGCCGCCAGGTGTACACGGCCATCGACGACGCGATCGCCGACCTCGGCGTCCCCGTCGCCCGGACGCTCATCCCGGCCCGCGACGACTTCGAGAAGGCAGCGATTCTGCAGACCCCGTTGGTCCTCTGGCGTCCCGATCACGCCGGCTCGCTGGCCTTCCGCTCCCTCGCCGACGAACTCGACCAGCTCGCGGCATGAGCAAGCTCGAGATCAAACGCATCGACTCGCCGCTCGTCCGAGACCGGGCACGCGCAACCGAGGCGCCGGCCGCCAAACCGCCCGCGAAGTCCGCCCCACCCTCGCGCCGACGCGCACCGCGACCGCGCCCCAGGACAGAGCCGCCAGCGCCGCCAGCCCGGACGCACCGGGCGACGATCGCGCTTCGCTACACGCCCTGCCCGCGCCGCCGCCGCTGCACGAGCCGCTCGAGCTGCTGTCCACCCGCATCCCCAGCTCCCTGCGCCGCAACCTCAGCGACCTCACAGCCGCGCTGCGAGCCCGCGGCACCGGGCGCCAAACGCAGAAGGCGCTGCCCGAGCAGGAGGTCCTCGCGCTGCTCGTCTGGCTTGCCGGGTCGCCCGAGGATCCCCAGGCTGTTGCCCGCCTCAGCCGCGCCCTCGACACCTACCGCGCCGGCCGGTACGCCGCCGCGGCGCAGGAGCTGGGCAGCGCTGAGGCGCGCGCTCACGTCGTCGACGGCGGCCCGCGAACCAGACGGACCTCGACGCCGTGGTCGAGTCCGATCCACGCCTGGTCCGCCGTGAGCGCCAGCGCCGAGAGCCGCCCGGCCAACGCGAGGCAGGCGCGGTCGGCGAGCGACAGGCCCGCGTCGCGGGTGAGCGGCCGCAGACGGGCGATCTCGACGGCGTCGGCGAGCGTCAGCGGCTCGATCGTGATCGCCCCGTCCAGCAGGCCTCGGTCAACGAGGTCTTTCGTGACCTGGCCGGCGTCGTGGCCGCGGCCGGCGAGGGTGCTCAACGTCTCAGCGATGTTCACCGTGGACATGGCCACGCCGGCGGCGATCGCGTCGGCGACCCGGTCGGCGCCGGGCTCCTCGCCGAGGTAGGCGAGCAGCGCGGAGGCATCCAGGACCGCCGAGACCTCCGCGGCCATCCGGCGGTCAGTCCTCGCGCGTCGCGGCTGCCCGCCGCTCGGCGAGCAGCTCGTCGACCAGGCCGACGTCCTCGGCGAACAGGCCCCGGGCGCTGTCGGCGATCGTCCGGTAAGGACGCAGCCGTAGGGTTCCATCGGGCTCGGCGTCGAGCAGCATCGGCGTGCCGGGCTTGAGGTGCAGCTGCGAGCGGATCGGGGAGGGGAGCACGAGCCGACCGCGGTCCCCAACGACAACCCGATGACTGTGGGACATAATCTCAATGTACCACGTTGATGGGCTGTCCCACGCCACCGGCGGTTGCCGGTAGAATGCAAGGGCGTGAGGTTGGGGAAGCCTCGACAAAAAATCTGTGGCAAAACGCTCGCTCGCGTGCTTAAGCACCGATGCCCGCGATCTGCCGCACCCAAGGATGCCCCGAACAGGCGCTCGAGGAGCTCGGCCACTGCGCCGTCTGCTACGCCCGCTACCGGCGTGATCGCGGTGACGGGCGCCGCCTCGCGGCTGCCGCCCGCCGCGAGCACTGGGAACTGTTCTCCTGTCTGGAGGAGCCCGAGGCGAGACGGTTCGCCGAGCATCTCGTCGGCCACGCCCGGCTGGGCCGCCGCTCGGTCATGTGGGCGATCGCCGACTTCGTGGCGGAAACGCGTGAAACCCAGTTCCCGGCAGTGGGGGAGGCCGTGAGCGCCTGCCGTCGGCAGCTGCGCCCGATCCCAGGAGGCGCCGCGTGAGCTGGACCGTCCCCGAGCTCGCCGAGCGCGTCGAACAGCTCCGCCCGTCGGTCCTCGCGAGCAAGCGACGCGAGTTCCCTCGCCTTGCGGACGCGGATCTCGAGGACGCCTACAGCCAAGCGGTCGAAGGGATCATCCGCGGCGACGCGCGCTTCGAGGAAGAGGCGCAGCTCGCCGCATACCTGCACCGCGCCGTCTCCAACCTCGCCCGCAACCAGATCCGCGACACCGCCCGGCACGCCATCCCCCTCGAGCAGGCCGCCGTCGGCGTCCAGGTCCGCGACGTCTCGACGGCGGACCCCGAGGACCGGCTGCTGGCCGCGAAGGCCCGCGCGCTCCTCAACGAGTTCCTCGCCGAGCTCTCCGAGCAGGACCGCACCATCGCATATCTACACCTGGACCCGGCCTACGAGTGCACCCCGCGGCAGATCGCCCGCGAGCTGAACGTCCCCTACCAGCAGGTGCGGGCCAGCCTGCGCCGCACCTCCGTCAACCTGAGCCGGTTCCAGGCGCTCCTGACCCGCCCCGGCGCGTTCTGCCAGCGCCGCCGCCGCGACGTCCTGGAATGGCAGCGCACCGGCGTCGTGCCGCTCGCGCTGCGGATCCATCTCAGCCGCTGCGCCACCTGCCGGGCGCAGCACCACACGGCCCGGACCGCGGTCCGCCACGCGATCCTCCCGCTCCTGCCGGCGACGGCCCTGCCGGTCGCGCGTGCCGGCGCGCTCTCGCGGATGTGGCACGCGGCCGGGGCGCACCCAGTCACCCAGCGCATCGACGACGCGATGTCGCGCTGGCGCAAGGTCGCGCCCGTCGGGGGCGGCGGAAGCGCCGCGATCGCCGCCAAGCTCGCCACCGCCGGCGCGATCGCAACCGTCAGCGGCTTCACCGCCGCGCTACACGCCATCACCAGCCACCCACCCGCGCACCAGGACGTGCGGCACGTCACGGTGCACCCCCTCGCGATCCACAGGCTTGCCGTCGCACCGAACCCGAGCACGCCGGCCCGCGCGGCGAGCACGGTCACCTCGCGTCCGGTCCTCCGGCCCGCTGCGTACACCACGACCACTACGTCGACCACTACGTCGACCAGGGCGGCCGCACCACCGCCACCGAACGCCAACCCGCTCCCCGCCACCAGTGGCCGCAGCCGCACCGGGCAGGACGGCGTCCGCGCAACCGTCGCCAGCGCGACCGCAACCAGCAGCTCGCAGGGCAGCAGCTCCGACGCCTACGCGCCAGCCCCCAACGAGAACAACGTCAGCAGCACGAGCAGCTCGCACGCCACCAACGGCGGCGCGGCGAGCTCCGGCCCCGCCGCCCCCGGCGGACCACCCACCCCCTGACCGCGAAAGGAAGCCCTTGACCCCGACGCTGTCCCGAATCGCCCAGCTGACCGCCGCCACGCTCGCTGGCGGCGTTCTGGCCACCGGCGGCTACGCGATCGCCGCCTCAACCCCCAGCAAGACGATCCACGGCTGCGTCACCAAGACCACCCACGTCCTCAGCATCCAAACCGCTGCACCCGTCGCCAGACGAGCCTCAGCTGGAACCAACGCGGTCCCACCGGGCCGATCGGCAAGACCGGTCCTGCCGGACCCACCGGCGCCACCGGTCCGACCGGACCTACCGGCCCACCCGGACCGGAAGCCTCGGACGCGTTCGGCACGATCACCATCGACTCCACGGGCGCATCCGTGACCGGACAGAACCTGGCGGTCACTCGAACCAGCCCGGGGACCGCGACCGTCACAGTCACTGGCGGACGCTGCGAGAACCTCACGTCGATCCCGGTCGCCACCCCGACAATGGCGGATAAGCGGGACGCCGGCACCGGAGCTCGCCTCGACCGAGGTCCCTGGATCCGGCCAGTTCACAGTCGTCATCCAGGAGCTGGTCAGCGGCACCTGGACGCCGATCGACGGCAACTCTGTCGCCGTCGCCGTCTACTGCCCCTGACCACCGCCACCGAGAAGACGGGAGTCAACACGCATGACGAGACGCACACCGATAGCGAAAACAGCGGCCCGCGCGCGACTGCTTCTTATCGTGATCGCCGTCGCCGGCGCTCCGGCCGCGGCGCTTCCGACCGTCGCGGCGGCGAGCACCTACGACGTGTACGTGTGCCCCGGGCAGGGCGGGGCGAACAACGCGATGGCGTTCTCGGAGAACACCAACCACGTCAGCAGCTCGGCGTGGTGCAACGGCGAAGGGTCCGGTCGCGGCGTTCAGGCGTGGTCTGACCGCTCGATCTCCGGCGGGCAGGCGGGCGGGTGGTGGTTCTCCGCGCCGGCCGGCACGACGATCACCGGCGTGTCATCGTCGGGGATGTTCTCGGCTTTCGATGGGTGGATCTCGAACTGGGCGACCAGCATGGACGGAAGCGGGGACCCGTACGGCGGGTCGATCGACTGCTCCGGGAGTCCATGCGACAACGAGTCGCTGTCGGACGCGTACGCGTCGGTACCGAACACGACGCTGCTCGGATTTGGGATCTGGTGCCACGCCGCGGCCTGCCCGGCGAACAACGGCGACAGCTTCTTCGGCCCGGCCGCCTCGGCCAACGTGTACGACGCCACCATCGTCGTCAACGACCCCAACCCACCCACCTTCCCGGCGTCCGGAGGGTAGTTGTACCTCCAACCCGCCGACGTGGGTCAGCGCAGCAAACGGCAACTGGGCGCTGTCCGCAATCGCGTCGGACCCTGGCGGGGTTTGCAGCGTTCAGATCTCGATCGGCGGCCAGCAAGCGATCGGCGGCAATAACGCCGGCTGCCGCGCAGCCGGCGCCCTGCGGCGGAAACGCGTCGGTCACCGAATTTAAGCCCATGCGCGCTGCCTGACGGGCAGTACGCGATCTCCGAGAGCGCGACCAACCCGGCCGGGATGACCGGGTACGGGCCGATGAACGGCCAGCCGATCAGGATCGACTGCACCCCGCCAACCACGAGCATCGCGAGCGCGCCATCCAGCTCGCAGT
>CAVVTO010000004.1:0-41318 GCA_963751185.1 uncultured Solirubrobacterales bacterium | reverse complement strand
TCGCGATCGTGTTCGGTTTGTGCGGGGGTAGAAGAAGACGCGCGTCTGGACGTCGAAGTGATAACCCCAGCAGGGCTCGGGGAACGCGGTGCACCGAAGCGCGGTGAGGCTCTCGAGACAACCCAGGAGCTTGGTGTGCGCCTCTTGAGCGTCCAGGAACCCGTTGCGGGCGTAGGCGGAGATGACGTGCGCCAGCGTGGCGGCGCTGAGTCCGTCTGGGATCCCGAGGATTGGTCGAAGGTTCAGCGGTGAGCGCTTGACCGCCTGGGTCACGACCCGGAGGGCGAGCGGGGATCGTCTGGTGATCCGCGGCAGCCATCGCGCATTCAGAGCGTCGTAGGGGTCGGGTCCAAGCCAACCGCGGGCGCTTCCCCATCGCTCGAGCGCCCGTGCGGCCTCGAGCGCGGCCGCAAGATTCTCGTCCGGCTCAGCGGCCCGCGCGGCGCGGACCAGAGTTCCCGTCACGATGACGACCAAGGCGCGACGACAAACCTGCGCGAATCCACCAAGACCCCTTCCTGCGACTCTGGCCCCTGAGGGGCGCACGATATCCGTTCGGCCCCACATTGTGCTCCAAACGCACAGCTTTAGCGCGGTCTTACGGCGGCAAGCTCCGCTCCCGAAGAAATACGCGCGTCGCCGGAGGCGCCGGAAGCAAGGCTTTCGCGGGGATTGCCGGCGCACTTTTCCCGTTTTGCTGCGTCTTTCAGGGCAGAGGCCGAACCCGACCGGCATGATTACTACTGCCCTGGAGGTGCAGACATGAGACGAGCCGTCATTGCGTTGGTCCTTGCGTTGCCGTTGACGCTCGGCACGGCAGCTGCAAGCGCACACAACGGAGGCTCCTGGGGATGGGGCCACGGTCCGTCCGGGCCGCGCGCAGCCGTCGCCGGGACCGTCGTCTCCGTGAACGCCACGGCCGGCACGATCGTGGCTGACGCGTACGTGGTCACCCCGCCCACGTTCAGCGGCTATCCGGGCCACCGCGGTGGTGGCCGCGGAGACGGAAACGGCAATCAGGGCGGCCAGGGATGGGGGCAGCAGGGCAGGCTGAGGGCGCACTGGAGCGGGTCCCCGACCACTACGCCGACGACGCCCGCGACGACTCAGGTCACGATCACCACGAACTCGAACACGAGGATCGCGCTTAACGGCCAGTCCTCGACGGTCGGCGCGCTTGCCGCCGGCGATCGGTTCGTCTCGCTGTTCAGCGGGTCCTCCTCGGACACGATCCAGACCCTCACCGCCAATCCTGCCCTGGCGGTGTTCGCCCACACGGCGCCGACGCCGAAGCAGCTGTACGCGTTCGTCGGCACGGTCACCGGGACCAGCGGGACGACTGCCCCGGGCACTGTGACGGTCACGGTGGCCGATTCCTACCCGAGCGGGTTCTTCAGCTCGCCGGCCACGTTGACAGTCGGTGCGAACACGCTGATCCTCGGCGGCAGCTCGTCGACCGGGAACGGCCTGTTCGGCGGATCGCTGGGCGACGTCTCGGTAGGGGACACTGTGGCCGGTGTGCTCGTCGCCCCAGCCGGTGAGACCGTCGCTCAGGTCGAGGCGCAGCCGCTCGCCGCGCTGCTCGACTTCCCGACCGTCGGCGGGTCGGCGAGCCCAGCCGCGAAGCAGAGCGCGCTCGACTCAACGCTGGCAATGTTCGGCATCAAGCACGCGGGCAGGGCCAAAGGGAACGGAAAGCATCACCACAAGCACCACAAGAAGAGGTGAGTTGAGAGGCGCCGCCCCAGAGGACAGCGGTCGTGGTCCAGCACCGGTCGGGGGATGGACGCACTAGCGCCCATCCCCCGGACCGGGGGCATCCCGCGGCGGCTGCTGCGGCTGCGCTCGGACCTAGCGCTGGCTGAGCGCTTCGCCGGGGGCGACGAATACGCCTTCGCGGTCCTCTACGAGCGCCACCGCAAGAGCGTGCTCGCCGTGTGCATGGGGGTGCTCGGCTCGCGGCATGATGCCGAGGACGCCGCCCAGGACGCGTTCGCCGCGCTCGCCATATCACTGCGCAAGGGCCTGCCCGAGAACCTTCCGGCGTGGCTGATGAAGGTCGCGCGCAACGCCGCGATCGACGTTGCGCGCAGACGCCGCACCGATGCCCACGCCGAGGAGCCAGTTCCCGGCCTCGGTGCAGGGCGGCGAAGGCACCAAGGCCGAGCTCGAGTCGGTGATGGCGGGGATCCGCGAGCTTCCCGAGGCGCAGCGGACCGCGCTGCTCATGCGCGAGCTCGCCGGGCATTCGTATCGGGAGATCGCGGCGCTGCTCGAGGTGGACGAGGCCGCGGTTCACGGACTGATCGCCCGCGCCCGGATCAGCCTGCGCTCGTATCGCGAGGCCTACGAGATGACGTGCGCGGCCGCGCGGGCCGCCCTCGCCGCCGAGCCCGACGGGCGCCGCTGCGATCGGACCGTGCGCCGGCACGTGCGGATGTGCGCGTCCTGCCGCGCCTACAAGCGGGCGCTGCGCGGCGACGCTCGCGCCCTGCGTGGGCTCGCGCCCGATCCCACGGTTCCCGTCGCGAGCGGAGGCGCCTTGTTCAGCGGCCTCGTGGCCAAGGGCGCCCTGATCGGCGGCAGCGTCGCCCAAGTGACGGCTGCCTGCGCGGTCTCGGTGTGCGCCGTCGGCGGATTCGTCCTCGTCGCGCCGCATTCCGGCCGGCCGCTGATGCGCCGGGCCGTCACCTCGAACGCCACGGCGGTCCGCGCCGTCGCCGCGCCGCACCACCATTCGCGCTCCTCGCTGACCCTTCAGCAGGCAGCCGTCGCGCTCCCGATCGTCTCAGCGGACGCAGTGCGTGCGCTTCCAGCCAGCCAGCCTCGGACCCGGGGGGGAACGTTTGGTGGGACCGCGCAACGGGGCCGCCGCTCGCCGCGGACGCGGCGAGGACGGCACGGCAGGGGGTCGCCCGGCGGCTTCGGCCGGACCGCCGCCCAGTCGGCCGGGGGTTATACGGTCGGCGTCTGGTCCGGTGCGCCGCGGCACGGGAACTACCCGGACGGTCACACGCAAGGCGAGCCGGCGGGGCAGGGCGACGGACAGTCGGGGTCTGACTGGCGAGCGAGCAACCCACGCGGTGGCCACGGGGACGGCGGCCAGGGTGGCAATGACGGCCCGTCGACCGGCCATCTATCCGTTGGGGCGCAGAACGGCCGAGCGGCGAGCATCCCCTCGGTCGGCGGCCAGGATGACCAAGGCAACGGCGTCGCTGACGGCGCGCGAATCGGGTGGTCCGGCGGTCGACCCGGCGGGTGGTCGGGCGGGACGGGTCAGTCCGGCGGCGCGCGCCGCGATCTAGCCGGGATCGGGAACCAGCCCGGATAACTCGCCACTCGTGGGAACCAGGTACCCCGTCCGGACGGGGTGGATGGCCCCACGGACGCCGCGCGCCGGCCCGCTATGGGGCCGGCATCGCGACCCATGCGCGCGGCCCCTATCGCGCGCGGACTCGCCACTCGCCCCGGCGTCGTACGGCCGGAATCGGGTAAACCTTCCTCCCGATGGCGACGATCGCGGTGACCGGAGGCAGCGGCAAGGCCGGGAGGGTGGTCGTGCGCGATCTGCACGAGCACGGGCATCAGGTGCTCAACATCGATCTGGTCCCGTCGCCGGAATCGCCGCATCCAGAGGCCGAGATCCCGTTCCTGAGGGCGGACCTCACCGACTTCGGGCAGACCCTCGAGGCGCTCAGCGGGGGTCACACGCTGCCGGGCGTCGAGGTCGTGGTTCATCTGGCGGCGATCCCATCGCCCGCCCACGCCACCCCGGACCAGGTGTTCCGGACCAACATCACGAGCACCTACACGGTGTTCTCGGCCGCGGCGCGGCTCGGCCTGCCGCGGGTGGTATGGGCCTCGAGCGAGACCACCCTCGGACTGCCGTTCGATCGTCCGCCCGACTACGCACCGGTCGACGAGGCGCACGTCTACCCGGAGACGAGCTACGCGCTGTCGAAGATCCTTGGCGAGGAGATGGCGCGCCAATCGCACCGTTGGAACGGAACGACGCTCGTCGGGCTGCGGTTCTCGAACATCATGGTCCGCTCCGACTACGAGCTCTTCCCGACCTACTGGGACGATCCTCATCTTCGGAAATGGAACCTGTGGGGCTACGTCGATGAGAGCCACGTCGCGCAGAGCGTGCGGCTCGCCCTGGAGGCCAGCATCGACGGCGCGGACAGCTTCATCATCGCCGCCGCCGACACGGTCATGACGCGGCCCAGCCGCGAGCTGATGAGCGAGGTGTTCCCGGACGTCCCGGATCGCCGACCACGTCAGCGGACACGACACGCTGCTGGACATTCGCAAGGCGCGCGCGGTCCTCGGCTACGAGCCGAGCTTCAGCTGGCGCGAGCTCTTCTGAGCCGCTCGCGCGGAAACGCCCGGGAGCTAACCGGACTTATCGGTCCGCTACGATGCCCGTGTGGCCGACACGTCTGCACCCGGAGCTCAGCCTGAAGGCCTTGACCGCGAGACCCTGATCGTCGCCGGCGTCGTGATGCTGGGGGCGGTCATGTCGATCCTCGACACGACCGTGGTCAACGTCGCCATCGACCACCTCGCGGTCGCGTTCCACGCCTCGCTGACCGAGATCCAGTGGGTCATCACCGGGTACACGCTGGCGCTCGCCACCGTGATCCCGCTCAGCGGCTGGGCCGCTGACCGGTTCGGCACCAAGCGCATCTACATGACGTCGCTGGTGTTGTTCACGCTCGGGTCGGTGCTGTCGGGCCTGGCATGGAGCGCGGGAACGCTGATCTTCTTCCGCATCCTCCAGGGCTTCGGCGGCGGGATGATCATGCCGGCGGTCATGACGATCCTGACCAGGAAGGCCGGTCCTCACCGCATGGGCCGCGTCATGGGCGTGCTCGGGGTACCGATGTTGATCGCGCCGATCCTCGGCCCGATCCTCGGCGGCTGGCTGGTCGACAACGCGTCCTGGCGCTGGATCTTCTTCATCAACGTGCCGATCGGGATCGTCGCGTTCATCCTCGCGTTGATCGTGCTGGAGCCCGATAAGCCGCAGCCCGCCCACCGCCTCGACTGGCTCGGGATGTTGCTGCTCTCACCCGGGCTGGCCGTGTTCATCTTCGGCTTGGCCGAGTCCTCGACGTACGGCTTCGGCTCGGTTCGCTCGTGGGGCCCGACGCTCGCCGGAGTGGTGCTGATCGCCGCATGGTTCGTCCACAGCTGGCGCAGCCCGAACCCGCTCATCGACCTGCGTACCTTCGCCCACACGCGCGCCGGCGCGGCCGCAGGCACGTTCTTCCTGTTCGCAATCTCGGTGTTCGGCACGATGCTGCTGGTGCCCCTGTACTACCAGTCGGTGCGGGGTGCCTCCGCGCTCCAGGCCGGCGCGCTGATGGCGCCGGGCGGCGTCGGGGCAATGCTCCTGATGCCGGTCTCGGGCCGCCTGACCGACCGCTACGGACCCACCTGGTTGCCCGCCGCCGGCCTGCCGTTCGTGGCGATCGGGTTGATCCCATTCGCGCTTGTCACCGCGAACACCTCCTACGTCCTGCTGGGCTTCGGCAACTTCGTCCAGGGCATCGGTATGGGACTGGCGATGATGCCGAACATGACCGCCGCCATGCAGGCCGTGCCGCTGGCCGCCATCGCCCGGACGAGCACGGCGATGAACATCATCCGCCAGACCGGTGCTTCGATCGGCACCGCGGTGCTCTCGGTGATCCTCGCCTCGGCGATCACGGCCAATCTCACTGGGATCCTCGGGAGCCACGCCACCGGTTCGGGCTCCGGCGGGATCGCCACCCTCCAGCACCTACCGGCGCGCGCGCACGCCGCCATCGCCGCGCCACTGGCCAGCGCCTTCGCTTCGACCTTCGTGTGGGCGCTGGTGCTGATCGGGGTCGCGCTCATTCCGGCGGTCGGCATGGCCTACTCGGGCTGGCGCCGCCCGGTCAGGGCGCCCGTCGACGCCCGCGCTGTCGTGCTCGAGTAGCCGAGAGGTTGACAGTAGGCCGCGGCGCGGTCCTCGCCCCAGCTCTCGCGTGATTCGCTCGACATCAGACCGACTTCGACGCGGACTGTCACAGGTGACACTCCCATCTCGTCTTACAAGGGAAGCGTGAGACAGAAGGGAGCAGTCATGAAGATCTTCGTAGCGGGCGCCACCGGCGTTCTCGGCAGAATGCTCGTTCCGCAGCTCGTGGCACAGGGCCATGAGGTAGTTGGGATGACCAGGAGCACGTCCAAGCAGGACCTGGTGCGCAGCCTCGGCGCGCGCCCGGTCGTGGCCGACGCGCTCGACCCCGACGCGGTCGCCCAGGCGGTGGCGTCGGCCGAGCCCGAGGTGATCGTGCACGAGCTCACGGATCTTTCCGGGAAGCTGTCGGCGAGGGACATGCGTCATCCCGAGCGCGCGCCTATGGCGATCATGACCAACCGACTGCGGTCCGAGGGGACCGACCATCTCCTGGCTGCCGGCCGCGCGGTGGGCGCACGGCGCTTCGTGGCGCAGAGCTTTGGGGCGTTCCGATGGGCGCGCACGGGCGGCCCGGTGCTGACCGAGGCCGATCCGATCGATCCCAATCCGCCCGGGGCGATGCGTCCTGCGCTCGTGGGGATCCTGCACGTCGAGCGAGCGGTGACGAGCATCGAGTGGGGCGAGGGTCTCGTGTTGCGCTACGGCGGTTTCTACGGTCCGGGAACCTCGGTCAGTCGAGCTCCGGACGCCGCGTTTGCCGCGCCGGTCCGGAAGCGCCGGTTCCCGATCGTCGGCGACGGCGGCGGCGTCTGGTCGCACGTTTACATCGAGGACGCCGCGACGGCGACGGCGGTTGCGGTCGAGCGCGGCGAGCCGGGGATCTACAACATCGTCGACGACGAGCCCGCGCCCGTGCGGGAGTGGCTGCCGGCGCTGGCGAGCGCGCTCGGGGCCAAGCCACCGAGGCGTATCCCACGGTGGGTCGCGCGTCTCGCCGCCGGTGAGATGGCGACCGTCATGATGACCGAGTCGCGTGGTTCCTCCAACGCCAAAGCCAAGCGCGAGCTCGGCTGGCAGCTCCGGTATCCGAGTTGGCGGCAGGGCTTCGTGCAGGGACTCGGGTGAGCGATGACCGATGAGGAGTTCGACGAGCTTCGCCGTCCGGCGTTTGCCATCGCCTACCGGATGCTCGGCAGCGTGAGCGAGGCGGAGGACGTGGTGCAGGAGGGGTTTCTCCGGCTCTTCCGAGCGCGCGAGGGCGGCGAGCGGATCGAGTCGCCGCGCGCTTACCTGTCGACCGTCGTCTCGCGGCTATCGCTCGATCAGCTTCGCTCCGCGCGGGTTCGGCGCGAGACCTACGTGGGGGAGTGGCTGCCGGAGCCGCTCGTGGCGAGCGCCGACGACGATCCCGCCCGCGGCCTGGAGATGGCCGATTCGCTCTCGCTGGCCTTTCTCGTCCTACTCGAGAGCTTGACGCCCGAGCAGCGTGCCGCGTTCCTTCTCCACGAGGTGTTCGAGGAACCCTACGACCGGATCGCGAAGATCCTCGACACAAGCGAGCCAAATGCCCGCCAGCTCGTCACCCGCGCCCGCCGCCACGTGGAGGAGCGGCGCCCACGCTTCGACGCCTCGCGCGAGCAGCGAGAGCAGCTCGCGACCCGCTTCTTCGCGGCCGCCGAGGAGGGTGACCTTGAAGGACTCGAGGAATTGCTGGCCCACGACGTCGTGCTCCGCGCCGACGGCGGCGGCAAGGCGCCCGCGCTCAAACGCGCGATCCACGGCCGCCCCAAGGTGGCGCGCACGCTGATCGCGGGGCTGCGGCGGGGCGCCCGCATTGGCGGCTTCGCTTTGCGCCGCGAGGAGGTCAACGGCCAGCCGGGTGCCATGTACGTCGACCGCGACGGCAGGCTGGCCGGCGTGATCATCCTCGACGTCGCCGACGGTCAGATCCAGGCCGTGAGCTCGATCGTCAACCCCGACAAACTCCGACACCTGGGGCCGGTGGCTGATCTGCGCGCGCTGCTGCGCGAGCGGGGCTAGATCCTGCCTAGCTCAGCGGTTGTGGTTGACGACCTCGATGTTGTGCCCGTCGGGGTCAAGGACGAATGCGCCGTAGTAGCCCGGGTGGTAGACGGCGCGCTCGCCGGGACCGCCGTGGTCCTCGTAGCCCGCGGCGAGCGCGGCGGCGTGGAACGCCCGCACGGTCGCGTCGTCCTGCGCCGGGAACGCGAGGTGGACGTGCTCCGTGAGCGGCCGCTCGTCGGCGACCAGCGAGAAGCTGAAGTTCTCGCCGACCATCTGGACGCGGTCCCGCTGGTCCACGCCGATCCGTAGCCCGGCGTGCGGGGCGATCGTCATGTAGAAGCGCTTGGACGCGGCGGGGTCGCGAACGCGGATCCAGAGGTGGTCGATGCAGCCGTCGGGCACGGGGTCCTCGCGCTTGGTGTGCACCGCCTCCGCGCTGTTGCCGTCCGGATCGAGCAGGAAGCCGCCGTAGTAGTCGGGACCGTAGATCGCGCGGGGCCCGGGCGCGCCGTCGTCGCGGTAGCCCGCGTCGATCCCCGCCTGCCAGAACGCGTCCACGGCCTCGCGGGACGGCGCGCGGAAGCCGACGTGCAGGCCGCGGGTCACCGGGTGCTCCCGGTCAGTCGGCCCAATATCCCAGTCGTCCCACTCGACGAGCTCGGCGTCCGCGTGACTCGGCTCGGCGCCGAGCGCGGAGAGGACGGCGCGGTAGAAGCGCTCGGACGCGGCGAGGTCCGCGACGGCGATTCCGACGTGATCGAACATTGCGCCGAGGCTACGGCATGCTCGATCGACCAGCTGTCAGCGCGATCTCACACGGTCGTGTCGAGGACCGTTTCAACGACATGCACCGAATCACCGATCCCGCCATTCTCTATTTCGGAACCCCCGTTGTTCTCATCTCGACGTTGAACTCCGACGGCACGCCGAACCTCGCGCCGATGTCCTCGGCCTGGTGGCTCGGACATCACGCAATGCTCGGATTGGCCGGAACTTCGATGACCACCCAGAACCTGCTGCGCGAGCGTGAGTGCGTGTTGAACCTTCCGGACGTGACGGCCGGCAGATGACCGGAGCGGCGCCGGCACGCTAGACCCTGGGTGCAGCCAGTTTGGGCTAACGACAACCGGGGGTTGACATGACAACGGGGGGTTGTCATACTGTCTCCATGTCCAAACACATCGAATCGACGGCTCACGCCGAGCTGCTCGACGAACTGAAGCGGGTCCGCGCAGAAGCGATCGAGCACACCCGTGTGGCGCAGGAGCTCGCCCGGGAGCGCCGCCGGCTGATCGACGCACTGCTGGCCGAGGGCTTCTCGCAGGCCGATCTGGCCCGGGAGTTGGGAGTGACTCGTCAGGCGATCCAGAAGATGGTGGCGGTCGGCCAGGACAAGGCACGGCGGTGAGGTGCAAGGGCGTCGTCTACGACGTCGGTCGCGCCATGGGGGCGCTGTCAGTGAACTGGCGGCCCGACTACTCGCCGGCCCTGATGCGCCGGGAACTCGACATCATCAGAAGCGACCTGCACGCCAACGCCGTGCGGCTGGGTGGGCGGGATCCTCGCCAGCTGCTCGAGGCTGCCGAGTATGCGGCGTCGATCGGACTCGCGGTGTGGATCGGGCCGGAGTTGTGGAACGCGACGCCGGAGCGGACGCTGCGCTTCATCACAAAGGCGGCGGCCGCTGCTGAGCCGCTGTTCCGACGCTTCCCGGAACAGCTGACCTTCTGCGTCGGGAATGAGCTCACCTTGTTTATGCGTGGCATCGCTCCCGGCCGCAATCACTCGCAACGGACCAGTGCGCCGAGCCTCCGCGCGGTCGTGCTTTCCGAGCAGAAGACACTCCGCAAATTCCTCGCTGACGCCGCAGCTTCGGTGCGCCGCGTCTACAGCGGCCCGATCAGCTACTGCGCGCTTCCATTCGAGCGCGTCGATTGGGGCGACTTCGATGTCGTCGGCGTCAACTTCTACCGCCAGTCCCGCCAGGGTCTCACCAACGACCAGTACGTGGCGAAGATCCGGGAGATCAAGCGGACCGGTAAGCCCGTGATGATCACCGAGTTCGGCTTCCCTGCCTGCCGTGATGCCGAGGACCCGGTGTTCCTCGGCACGTTCAACGCAACGTCGCTGTCCCTACTGCAACTGCATCTACCGATGGTGCGACAGCGCGCCCGACCACGAGTCCGAACCGTCTACCCCCGAGACGAACCGACGCAGGCCCGACTCCTCGTTGACCAGCTCCGGCTACTCGACTCCGCGGGTGTCGACGGGGCGTTCGTCATGAGCTTCAGCTTTCCGCTCGCCACCTACGACGACGATCCCCGCCACGATCTCGACGCGACGGCGCTCAGCCTCGTCCGAGCCCTGCCTCCCAATCGGCGTGGGACTGCCTACCCCGATATGGGGTGGGAGCCCAAGCAAGCATTCCACGCTGTCGCCGACTACTACGCGACTCACTGACGTCACGGTCCGTACTCTCCCGTCGCATGACGGGCGTCGCGACGGCGCCGGTTTGACGAGGGAGGCTGGTTGGAGGACTGGAGCACATTCGCGGAGGTTGCCGGCAGCGCTTCGGCCGGTCTCACCGGCCTGCTGTTCGTCGCGGTCTCGATTCGAATCGATGCCATCGCGAAGTCTCATGAGCTGCGAAACCGCGCGGCGCAGACGCTCGCGTTGTTTGTCACCGTGTTATGCGTCGCGGTTGTCCTGTCGATCCCGGCTCAGTCCTACCGGGTGCTCGGAGCCGAACTCGTGGCGCTCAGCGCGATCAGTGGAAGCGCCATGCTGATTCTCGATCGACGGGCCAAAGTCGACCCAAGCACACCCGAGGCCACCACGCACGCGGTCGCAGTGCTGCTCGATGCGGTCGCGCCCAATGCCATCACTTCGATCCTGCTGCTGATCGCCGGTCTCCTGCTGGTGTTCGGACTCCATCCCGCGGGCTTGTACGTCCTGGTCTTGCCCGTGCTCGTGGCGCTGGCCGGTGGCGTTATCAGCGCCTGGCTGCTCCTGACCAAGATCGCCGCGTAGTTCCTCGTCACTCCTCCCGGCGGAGCGAAATCCCCAGGCTCGGGAGAAAGAGCGATGCGACGTACCGTGGCCAGACCATCACGGGGTGACAGCGGAAGTTGACAATCTCACCGTCGCTCACCTCGAAGGACTGCTCGCGGCTCGAGTACCGCCCGGCTGTCAGTCGGAGTGTGTGGTGTCCCGGCTCGAGGGCAAACTCCATTGCTTCACGACTATTTATCGAGCCGCCCGCTCTCCCGTCGATCGTGATCTCGATCGGACCTCTGCGCAGCTCGATGCCAAAAGAGGCCCCTCGCGTCAACCTGATCATTGCGGACACTGTTGCTCTCCCTTCTATCGGGTCCTGTCACCGTCGAGAGCCGGCGATCAGCCGTTCGCGGTCAAACATCGCCGCCACCGCGCGCCACCCCAATCCATCGAGCGCCAACAGGGCTGCCGCGAGGGCGAGCGAGAGGCCTGTCGAGGCCGTGATCACATTCAGCGACATGAGCGCGACAACGGCGGTCGGGGGCAAGGTGGCAAGAACGCTCAGCTGCTGAGCGGCGCGGACATCCGAGGAGCGGGCCGAGATCGCGATGCCGACCCAGATCGACCAGCCGGCGATCAGCGGCGTGAACAGCAACTGGACAAGGAGGTGCGAGGTCTCGAACACCGCCGACTCGACGCCCGGGTGCGCGAAGAGAGCGGCCGCGGTGAGAAAGATTCCGAACACCGTGTACGCCACCACCAGCGTCGGCAAGAGCGCCGCGACGGCCTTCCCAACCAGGAACTCCTCGCGGCGGATCGGCGTGGTCAGGATTGGCTCGAGTGTGCCCTGCTCGCGCTCGCCGACCACTGAATAGGCAGCGAGGGCGGAGGGAACGATCGCGGGGATCAGCAGCATGTACAGCAGCGAGAGGCCGATGCGCGTATCGAGCTTGCTGCTCGACACGGAGGCGGGGATGGTGAACAGCTGGATCATCGGCACGGCGATGAAGATCAACGGCAGGATCGACATCGTGAAGATCACGACGAACCGGTTGCGCCGGTAGTCGCGCAACTCCTTGTGGAAAATCGCGCCCACACGCCGCCAGCTGAAGCTCATCGTCGGCTCACCTCCACGTCCTCGTCGATCAGCTCGAGATAGACGTCCTCCAGGGAGTGGCGAGACTCCGCGAGCCAGAGGATGTCGGAACCGGCGCCGACCAGCGCGCGGGCGACGGCTGGGGCTACGGTGTCCGGGTCAGACACGGCGAGCGCGTAACCGGCCGGCGCCGTTTCCCATCGCTCAACACCGGGGAGAGCTCCGAAGACGCCCTCGGGATCGCCGAGCGGCGCCCGGAGCCTGACCTCGAGGGTTCTCGTGAACAACTGCTCGCGCAGGTCCTCGGGGCGACCGACCAGGCGGAGCGTCGTGTTCAGGATCGCCACCCGATCGCAGAGCCGCTCGGCCTCATCGAGCCGATGCGTGGTCAGGAAGATCGTGACTCCGCGCTCGCGCAACGAGGCGATGAGCTCGTGGACCTCGCGTGCCGCGACAGGATCGAGTCCGGACGTGGGCTCATCGAGAAACAGCACCGCGGGGTCGTTGAGCACCGCGCGGGCGAGCGCTACGCGCTGCCGAAGGCCTTTGGACAGCGACCCGCATAAGTCGCCTGAGCGGTCGAGCAGGTTGACCGCCCGAAGCGCGCGGTCGATTCGCCCGCGAACGTCAGAGAGCTCGTAGAGCCCGGCGAAACATTCGAGGTTCTCCGCCACCGTCAAACGCAAGTAGAGGCCCGGGGACTCGGGCATGACCGAGATTCGCGCCCGGATCGCCTCCCCGTTCTCCGCACTCAACGGGATCCCGGCGACGATCGCGGAGCCGGACGTCGGAGCGATCAGGGTGCCGAGCGTCCGCACCGTCGTCGTCTTCCCCGCGCCGTTCGGGCCGAGGAAGCCGAACACCTCGCCGTACCCGACTTCGAAGGAAACGTCATCGAAGGCAACCCGGCTGCCGAAGCGCTTACTCAGGTGCGTTGCCACAAGCGCAAACTCGCCGGGCGGGGCTTCGACCGTGACAGTGGCGGGCTCGAACGTCATAGCGTCATGATATCACAGACATATCGAGACGACCTCACGACCCCCAAGGAACGAAGTTCGGGAGCGAGTCCGCAACGTGCCTCGCGGCGGTCGCGTAGTTCGAGCTCGAAGCGCTCGAGCAGCTGCCGCCAACCGGTCCCGGTCGAGCTGAGCGGTGGGCTGGCTACCGGCGGCCTGGGCCGGTCGGGCACGCGGCGCCGCGCCGGATCGACCGCCGGTCGCCTGCGGCTGACCCCGCGCAGGCTCGGCCGGTTGTGATCGCGCCTGCGAATCCGCGATTGGTCGGCGTCCGGCAGCGGAGCCCCGCCACGGGGCGGGGCCGGCGGAGGCGGCGGCGGACCGCCACCCGGCCCACCGTCACCGTCGCTATCGGACGAGCCCCGGAAAGGCGCGACGGTGTCGTAACAGAACACGGGGGCCACGGCCAGCGCCGCGAGCAACAGCGACCCCCAGGCAATTCCGAACGACCGTTGGGGCAGCGCGTTGAACGCGATTGCGAATCCGAGTCCGAGCGCGAGGCCCAACATCACGAGGCTTGCGCACCCCAGTCGGATGTAGAACCGCGACCGCTTCCTGCTCCCGAGCGCCGAGCACCCCAGTACGCCGAACTCGAGGAACATGAGCACGGTGCAGACCACCCACGAGAGCGCCGTCGCCATCGCACCCAAAAAGCTAGCCCAGCGGGCGTCAGATGACAAGCCGCGGATAGCGCCCGTTGGCTGGGAAGTCGAGTCTGGTCAAGCAGCCTGTGAAACGCTGCGCTGCCCGACGAGCTCGAGCGCACGCTCGGCGGCCTGGGCCGCGCTCGCGAACGAGACCTCGGACAGGCACCCGTCCGCGGCTACCTGGTCGCCGCAGAGGAAGATCCCACCGCCGCGATCGATCGCGGGCCTCTCGCGCCACGTCGTACCCGGGAGGTCGAGCGCGCCGCTGCGGCCGTCCATCAGTTGGCGCCGGCGCCAGGTGGTCCGCTCTCGCCAGCCCTCGAAAGATGCGTCGAGAAGTTCCTCGAGGCGGGCGCCGGCGGCGTCCCGAGTCTCGCCGGGGCGGAGCGGCATCTGGCCCTGCACGAGCGCCTCGCCCGCGGGTGCGAGCGACGGATCCTGGGCTGTGTAGCGCTCGAGCCACCCGGCACTATCCAGGTCAGACACGATCCAGGGGTCCCCGCGCCTGTCGCGGAGCCCGACGTCGAGGCAGACCGTGTGTCCGCTCGGCCACTGGAGAGTGTCGTCATTGAGGAGGGCTCGCGCGTCGCGAAGCTCGAGCGCGACGATCACCGGGGGATCGGTGAGTGTGTCCACGCGCTCGCCGGCGACGATCCGGACGCGCAACTCGCGGGCGCGACGCTCGAGGGCGTCGACCAGGTTCGTCCATCCGCCGGCGATGAACCGCGCGGCCGGGCGCGGGTTGAGCAACAGCCGCTGTGTCCGTGACCAGACGAACGCGGCCGACAGCTCACCGGGATCGTGGTGGAAGGTGTAGACGCCGGCGAGCGCGGACAGGAAGTCGGCGGTCTGCGCGTCCGCGTGGTCGGTAACCCAGGACCTGAAGTCCTGCTCCACGGGCGCGAGTCGCCCGCGGAGTCGCAACCCCGGCGGGATCAGGCTGAGGGGCGGCGTGCGGTGGACGGCTCCGCCATAACGGAAGCGAACCCCGGTCAACGGCGGCCGTGCGACTGGCGGCATGAGGTTGCGCTGGGTGAGCCAGTTCCACAGGGCGCCGCCCGTGTAGATCGCGTGCGGACCAAGGTTGGCCTTATAGGGCCCGTCCGTGCTGCGGGCGCGCCCGCCGAGCTGCTGGTGGGCCTCAAACAGCGTGACGTTGGCGCCGGACTCGGCGCATGTGATCGCCGCGGCGAGGCCGGCGACGCCGCCTCCGATGACTGTGATCTCGTTCATGGCGATGACGGTACCTTCGAGCTGGCCCTGCGTACAGTTCCAGTTGTGAGCGATGTAAAAGGGCCAGTTGGCTTGCTGGTCGAGCTCGACCGCCGCAGCCAGCAGCAGCTCCACGAGCAGCTCGAGCACCGCATACGTGACGCGATCCGTGACGGACGCCTGGCCGCCGGTACGCGGCTGCCATCGAGCCGGGGGCTGGCCGCCGAGCTTGGCATTTCCCGCGGGGTGGTCACGGCCGTCTACGACCAGCTGGCCGCCGAGGGCTACCTGGAGACCAGGCAAGGCGCGCCGGTCCGCGTCGCGCCGGGGGTGCGGGCTCATCTGCCGAGACCGCCTGCACCGCTGCTCGAGCCCAAGTTGGCCTACGACTTCAGCCCGGGCCTGCCGGATCTCGCCGGATTCCCGCGCGATCGCTGGTTGCGCTCGCTACGCGCGGCCTGGCGCGAGACACCGCTCGACGCCGTCGGCTACGGCGACCCACGCGGAGCAGCCGAGCTCCGCCACTCGCTCGCCGACTACCTCGGGCGGGTCCGCGGGACGGCGGCCGACCCCGAGCACATGATCGTTTGCACCGGCTTTCGCCAGGGGCTGTCGCTCACCTGTCGCTGGCTGGCGGCCAACGGCATCGATCGCGTGGCGCTCGAGGAACCGGGCTGGCACGCTCAACGGCTGATCGTCGAACAGGCGGGATTGGAGGTGACGCCTGTCTCGGTGGACTCCGAGGGCATCGATGTCGCGGCGCTCGCACTGAGCGGCACGGACGCGGTGGTTGTAACCCCGGCGCACCAGTTCCCCACCGGTGCGGTGTTGGGCCCCCGACGCCGGGCGGCGCTGATTGAGTGGGCTGAGGAGGGCGACCGGCTCATCATCGAGGACGACTACGACGCCGAGCTGTGTCGCGAACGAGTCGGCTCGCTCCAAGGTCTCGCCCCCGACCGCGTGCTGTACATCGGCTCTGCGAGCAAGCGGCTGGCGCCGGGTATGCGCCTCGGCTGGATGCTGCCTCCGTCCTGGCTGTCTTGGGCGCTGATCACCGCGAAGGCGATCGAGGACGCGGGCTCGGAGATCACCGGCCAGCTTGCCCTGGCGGACTTCATCGCACGCGGCGAGCTCGAACGCCATCTGCGCCGGATGCGCCAGCGCTACGAACAACGCCAGGCGACACTCCTCGCCGCGCTGGCGTGTGAGCTCCCGGACTGGCGGCCCTCGAGTATCGGCGGCGGCCTGCACTTGGCCGTCGCCCTACCGGAACACCTCGACGAGCCCGCGCTGTTGGCCGCCGCCGCCCGCCACGGCGTGGGCGTCGAGGGGCTGTCGCTGCACAGCTACGCCGGCGACTCCCCGCCCGGTGTCGTCCTCGGCCACGGCTCGATGGCTGAGCCGGCCATCAAGCGGGGCGTCGAACTGCTCGCCACCGCGATCAACACGACGCTGTAGGGCGGGCGAGGTGTCCTGAGAGAGAATTTCGGGGGCGCCGTCCCCCCTGGTGTCGCCCGTTCGTCTCCAGGATGATCAACCATCCCCCAAAGGAGGCGGGTATGAAGTACGCGATGCTGATCTACCCCAAGTCGGGTAGCCACGAGGCGCTCGGAGAGGAGGAGTACACGGCGGTGAACGCGGAGTACTGGGCGCTCCGCGAGGACTCGCGGTGCCTCGGCGGCGGGCATCTGCAGCCCGGCGAGACGGCGACCACGGTCAGCTACGGCGGCGGTGAGAACCTGATCACCGACGGCCCCTACGCCGACACCAAAGAGGTACTCGGCGGCTACTACGTGTTCGACGCGTCCAACCTGGACGAGGCGCTGGAGCTGGCGCAGCGGATTCCCGCGGTGCGCCTCGGCGGCGCGGTCGAGGTGCGTCCGCTCGTCGAGGTCCCCGGGGAGACGGCGCACTGATCGAGCAGGTCTTCCAGCGCGAGTGGGGCCGCGTTCTGGCGTCCCTGGTCGGCTTCCTCGGTGACATGGATCTGGCCGAGGAGGCCGCCCAGGAGGCGTTTGCGATCGCCGCCGAGCGGTGGCCCCGCGACGGACCGCCGCAACACCCCGTGGCGTGGTTGGTGGCGACCGGGCGCAACCGAGCCATCGACCGCCTGCGACGCGAGCGGACGCTTCAGGACAAGACGCGGCTGCTGGAGGCCGATCAGCTGGTTGCGGGCATGGACGACATTGACCTCGACGACGGCACGATCCCGGACGAGCGCCTGGAGCTGATCTTCACGTGCTGCCATCCGGCGCTGGCCGTCGAGGCGCAGGTGGCGCTGACGTTGCGGGCGCTAGGAGGGCTTACCACCGAGGAGATCGCGCGCGCCTTCCTCGTCTCCGAGGAGACGATGAAGCGCCGACTCTCGCGAGCCAAGGCCAAGATCAAGGCGACCGCAATCCCGTTCGCGGTGCCCGCTGACCGCCTGCTACCGGAACGCTTGGCGGCCGTGCTGGCAGTCGTCTACCTCATCTTCAACCAGGGCTTCACCGATCGAGCCGACCTCGCCGCCGAGGCAATCCGGCTGGGCCGGCTCCTCGCCGAGTTGATGGCCGACGAGCCAGAGGTATACGGACTGCTCGCGTTGATGCTGCTCCACGACTCACGTCGCGATGCGCGTGTGGTCGACGGTCAGCTGATCCCGCTGGCCGAGCAGGATCGTTCCCGCCACGACCAGTCGAAGGTGAAGGCGGGGCGCGCTGCGCTCGCGCGTGGGCTGGCCCTGCGGCCGGCGGCCGGGCCGTACGTGCTCCAGGCCGCGATCGCCTCGCTTCAGGCCGACGAGGAGATCGACTGGGACGAGGTCGCGGTGCTCTACGAGCGACTCGAGCGGCTAACGGGCTCGCCGGTCGTGGCTCTGAACCGCGCCGTGGCGGTCGCCGAGGCGGGCGCGCCCGAGCGGGCGCTCGAGCTCGTCGACTCGCTCGAGCTCGGCGATTACCGCTACCTACACTCGACTCGGGCCGAGCTGCTGCGCCGCTTGGGTCGCCAGGAAGAGGCGCGGGCGGCGTTCGAGCGCGCCCTGCTACTCGCCGCCACGGACCCCGAGCGCCGCTTCATCGCCCGCCGGCTGGCCGCGCTCTGATTAGCTGAACAGCGCCGAGGCGAACCAGTCGTTCTGGTCGCGCACTCCCGGCAGCGCGAAAAAGTATCCGCCCCCGATCGGTGAGATGTAATCGACCATCGGCTCACCAACTAACCGTTTCTGCACGGCGACGAACTGGCGGTCCAGGTCCTGACAGAAGCAGTTGAAGAGGAGGCCCATGTTGAGGTTGCCGTTCAGGTCGACGCCGAGGTCGTGGTTGTAGCTGCGCCGGAAGATGCGGCTGTCCTCCGTGGCCTTGGTACGCGGGTTCGAAAGCCGGATGTGGGCGGTCAGGGGGATGACGTAACCGGCTGGGTCCTGGCTGTAATTCGGAACGTCGGTCTCGCTCTGGCCGTCCAGGGGCGCACCGCTGCCACGGAAGCGACCGATCATCTGCTGCTGCTCCGTGATCGAGACGCGGTCCCAAAACTCGATGAACTGCTTGATGATGCGGACCACGTGATACGTGCCGCCGGTCGTCCAAGCGGGCTCTTGACCGTCCGCCTGGACCCACAGCAGCCGGCTGGCGACGCTCGGGTCGGTCACGTCGGGGTTCGCGATCCCGTCCTTGAACGCGAAGTGATTGCGCGGCACCCCAGTCGGCCGCGCGGGAGACGCGAACCCGTCGTAGCGCCAGTTCAGCTGCATGCCCCCGCGTGTGACCTTGGCGATCTGACGCAGCGCGTGGATCACCGTGTCCGGGCTGCCACCGCACATCTGCAGGAGGAGGTCACCGCCGGTCTGGGTCGGGTCGAGGTCATCGTTGGGGAAGGGCTGCATCGGCTTCAGGTGTGCCGGCCTGCGGTCCGCGATCTCGAACGGCCCATCGAACAGCGTCGAGCCGACTCCCACCGTGATCGTCAGGCCGTCCGCAGGCACCACCTCACCGATCGTGCCGCTGTCAGTCGGCGGTGCGTACTTGCCATCCTTCAAGCGCCAACGGCGGCGCGCCGGACGTCCTGCCCGACGAGCCCGGGAGACCGACGTCAACCTGAACAGCATGGTTGAGGGAAGGAATCCAAGTGACACGACGCCGTTCGATCCGAGCACCGGCTCGAACGAGCCGATCGTCTACCAGCTCGCCGATCAGGAGACCGAGAAGATCCTGCACTGGCGCACCTGTGCGCGACAACGCGTCTGGACCGACCAACCGACGCCGAGCCGACGCTGATGACGCTGACCGGCCTCAAGTCGGACTACCTGTCCGACGGGCGCCCGATCTCCCAGATCATCGACCGGTCGGCGACGCCGCGGGCGATCGCGGATAACGAGTGGACCTACGACGCTCTCTCGAGCGCGTACAAGCAGCTGAACGCGCCGTTCGGCGAGTTTGGCCAGGACGCGCTCAGCGTCTCGACCAGCGCGGTGACGGAGCCAGACTCCGAGTACGAGGCCTGGGATGCACAGCTGACCGCCTGCCAGAGCCTGCGCCAGCCGCTGGCGACCGGCATCGACGAGCTGCTGAACGGGGCCTCGTTCGCGGGCAAGTTCAACGAGTTCACCGCGTTGTCGGACCTGGTCCAGGCCCAGAGGCTGCTGCGCGACATCCAGGAGTTGAAGCACTCCTCCACGCCGCCGTCCCGCACCGTCTGCTCCGGGGCCTAGCGATTACTGCTCGAGGGGCGCGGCCGCGTGGCGGCTGCGCCCCCTCGGCGTTTTGGGGCTCACGGTTCTATAGCCGTCGATCTCGTACGGGCCGGGGCCTCGACTGAGCCGGCTCCGCCGGGCCCGGCTCTACTCTGCCCGACGTGAGCTCCGGAGCCGCGCCCTTCCCGCTCCTCGACGGGGGCGATCTCGGTCGACTACCGGAGCTTCTGCAGTCCCATCAGTTCTTCTGGCTCGACCTGCACGACCCGAAGCCGGATCAGCTCAGCCGGCTGGCCGAGTCGCTCCATCTCCATCCACTGACGATCGAGGACGTCAGCACTTTCTCCGAGCGACCCAAGCGCGAGCATTACGACGGGTATGTGAGCCTCGTCGCCTACGGAGTCGACGAGCAGGCGGCCGCCGGCGAGCACCTGCTGCGTGAGGTGCACCTGCTGATCTCCGGCGATTGGGTGGTCACACTGCACCCGACCCCGTTCGCAGTGCTCGACGAACTGCGCGCGCGCGTGCGTAAGCAGCCGCCGGCCCGAGAGCGAGCGCTGGTCATCGAGATCCTCGATGTGGTCCTGTCGAGCTACGAGCCGGTGCTCGATCGCATCGACGATTCGATCGACGAGATCGAACAGTCCGTGATCGAGCGTCCGCGCGAGGAGAGCCTGCAGCGAATCTTCTCGCTCAAGCGCGACCTGATCGGGATGCGCCGCGTCGTGACGCCCATGCGCGACTTCTTTGCCCGCGATACGGACGAGATCACGCATCTGCCGGGGATGGAGGCCGACGATCTCCTGTACATGCGGGACCTGTACGACACGCTGGTGCGCACGTCGGATCTGATCGAGTCCTACCGTGACCTGCTGAGCGGCGCGACGGATATGTACCTGTCGACGGTGGCCAACCGCCAAGGCGAGATCGCCAAGCAGCTCACGATCATCGCCACGATCTTCCTCCCGCTCTCGTTCCTGACCGGCTTCTTCGGGCAGAACTTCGCGTTCCTGACCGGGCACATCCAGAACAGCACCTGGTCGTTCTTCGTGCTGGGTCTGGGGTTGCTGGCCGCCTCGATCGCCGGATTCTGGTTCTTCTTCCGCCGCCGGGGCTGGCTGAGGTCGACCGAGTAGACGCCGATCGCAGTCGGCGATAATCGACGGGCTGCTTCACCACGTCCTGGTCATCCTCCCTGGGTTTCTGCTCGCGTGCGTCGATCTGGCTGCCCTGCCGGGACCAGGTGACGCTCGACACGCTCTACTGCAGCGGCGTCGTGCTCCTCGCCGACCGGGCGCGCGGCCTCCTTGAGCGCGGCACGATCCGTCGCCGGATCGAGCGCGGCCTCGGGCTCGTACTGATCGGCCTCGGCTGCGAATTCGCGCTGGAAGTCACCACGCGGTAGCGCCGGCTCGGGCAAACCTGTCGAACACCCCAACCCCCCGCGAGACGCGGGGGGCGGGCCGCTGTGACGTCAGCTGAGCTTGAATATGAAGTCGTACTCCTTGCCGCCGTTACGCGACAGCAAGATCATCTCGCCGCGGCTGTCCCGGTAGGCGCCGGTCCCACCGGTGATCGACAGCGTGCTATTCCGGGTGTCGTAATACGGGCCCTGGACCGTGATCTGGCCGGCCTTGAGGAACGTCGTCCACAGGCACTCCCAGATGCCCTGAGCCGGTGCGACTCGGACGCAGAAGCCCTCGTCGTGCCCGACCTGCTTGGTGTTGGCGACGTTGAACACGGGGTTGTTGAACGTGAGGATGTTCCCCTTCACGTCCTTGCCGCCGCCGGTCGGAATCTCGGTATCGGTGATCGCGTGTTCGATCACGTGAACCGTCGTACCGGCGTTGTGGGCTCGAATCGGCTTCGCGGAACTGGTTCCGGCGGCGACCGCGCCGACCGTCAGTGCTGCGGTTGCGGCCAACGCGAACGTGCGACGGCGTGGCTTGCTGTGCTGCATGGTCCCCCTCCTCATGGTGGACTCCAGGTTGGGCGGCGATCCTACGCGGCCCACCCGACGTCCGTCGAGCGAGCCAGCCGTGGGCGGCTCAGTGCCGGGCCCGCATCTCGGCCAGTCGATCGGGATCGAACTCGTCGGAGCGCACCCATCGCAGCAGCGCTTGCTCGGACTCGATCACTCGATCGGCCGCGGCCGGCAGTTCGGCCGCGATCTCCAGCGGAATCTTGAGCACTCCGTGCTGGTCGGCGTGTAGGAGGTCGCCGGGCTCGACGAGCAGGCCGCCGATCTCGACCGGCTCGCCAACCGTCTCAACCCGCACGTACGAGTGCGAGACCGCTGGCCCGGCAGCGAAGAAATGAAATCCCATCGCCCGTGCCTCATCCAGGTCTCGGACGGCGCCGTCGGTCACGCAGCCCACGCAGCCGAGCGCGCCGAAGATCGTTGCGTGGACCTCGCCCCAGAGCGAGCCGTGCGCGGGCGGATCATCGAGGTCCTTGACGACCACGATGCGCGGCGCGCGGATCGTGCGCGTGTGCGCGTAGAGGGCGTCGTTACCGGCGCCCGACCAATCCGGGTCGGGCGCTCCGCGCGCGACCATTGTCGCGGTGGCGGCAAACCCAACCATCCGCCCGAGCTCGGGGAACATGCACCGGATCCGGCTGTCGGCGAACCCGACGTCGCGCGGCTGCAGATCGAACGTCTCGATCGCGTTGGCGAGCGTCGGCGCGTCGTAGCGCGCGAGCGCCTTGAGTAGGTCTTCCATGCCGCCAGCCTATGGGATCGGGTGTCGAGGCCTCGCGGCGGTCCGCCCGGCGGACTCGGGCCCGGACCCGCCCAGAGCGGTCTCGGCGCCGGCAACGACGAGGGCGACTAGCCGACCACTCAGGGCGGTCGCGGCGCCGATCGGAACGAGCAGCAAGAGCTGCTTGGGATATTTCTCCCGCATAGCGACAGTTTTATCCCAAGCGAGCGAGGTCGTCCTTGGCTGAGAGGCGCGCCTTTGTTGCCGTCATGACGCGGCGACCAGCCGGAGGGGGCGGGCTCACGCCCGCTCCCTCCTCGCTGGACGGTTCGCCGCCTAACTAGAAACCACGGCCGGCGATCAGCCCGGTGAAGTTCGGCGTACCGATTCCGGTGGCCTCGTCGTACCCGGGGGTCACCGGGTAGAAGCCGTTGTTATTGCTCACCTGGTGGAAACCGGTGATGTCGTGGAAATCCGCTGCGTCCGTGAACGGATTGTCGAACAGCGAGTACAGGACATAATTGGCGTTCCCGGCGCGGTGGCCCTCGTACGCGTCCCGATCAGTGAACAGCGCCCCGAACAGCGGTGCTGAGAGGCTGGTGCCACCGATGTGGAACCACCCTGGAGCACCCGGGGTCGGGGTCAATCCGAAGCAGGCACTCGTGTAGTCGGGGCCGGTCGGATTGGGCGAGACGTAGTTCGACCCGGTGCAGTACTCCGCGTAACCGGTGAGCGGATCCGCGTTGGCCGAGACGTCCGGCCCCTCGCGGCACGGTTGGCCCGTCGCCGCCAGAGCGCAGTTGCTCGGGCCGGAGACCGTGTAGCGATTGATGACTCCGGGGCCTCGCTGGTAGTTCGGCATCGGCCAGAAGATGCTGTTACCACCTCCACCCGCACCGTAGGCGCCGCAGTCGACGATCCCGGTCGAGGTGGCGGTCGAAGAGTTATTCCCGCTGCAGACGTCGAGCGTGTTCCACACTTCCTCGGTTCCGTACGGGTAGCTCGGGTTGGGGTTGCTCCCTGGGTCGAACGACCCGAACGACGTGCCGCCGGTGCTGGTCACCCAGGGCTGGCTGGCGGGGTCGAGTTGCTCGATGGGGGCGTGGTCGCTGAAGGTGCCATCCCTGAGGCACTCGAAGGCACCGGTGTCGCCTGAGGACGAGAACATGCTCTGGCCCTGCGCCGCCATCTGCTCGAACAGGACGTTTTCGGCCTCCGCGTATGCGAGTCCGGCATCCGCCTCGCACTCGCCCCAGCTCGAGCTGACCGAGTCGGCGACGTCCTGGTTGGCGATCGTCGCGTACTGGTCCAGTTCGGTCTGGCCGGTCTCGTCGTTGGGTGAGTTGTAGACGAGGACCGAGTTGGCGTTCGGCGCGATCGTCAGGTCCTGTTCGATGTCGGCCTCGACCTCGATGTCCCCGCCGTAGCCGTAGAAGCACGTGTCGCCCGCCGGGCACTGCGAGGTGTTCGGCGCCAGTGGTCCGCCGTCAACGTTGATGTTCACGAGGCGGGGGGAGTAGTGAGATCCGTAGAACGTGTGCGCCCAGTTCGTGATGTCCGAGTGGTTGTAGGCGGAAAGCTCGAACACGGCGACGGTGGCGCCGGCGCCCTTGCCGCGCGGCCCCGCGTTGGGTGCGTTGTAGATGCTGTTGGTCTGCGACGGCGTCAGCCCGCTGCAGCCAGGGCCGCCGCCGTAACCGTTGAACGGCCCGTTGGCCGGGATCGCCTGGAGCTGAGCCAGGGTCTGCGGATACGGGATCTCGCAGCTCGGCTCGCCGCCGTGCCCGCTGGAACTAGCCGAGCCCGACTGAACGCTCGCTAGCGACTGCAGCCGGACCGTGTTGGTCAGCCCGACAACGCCGAGCACGCTCGACGCGAGGCTGGCGGGCACCGAAGCCGGCGTGGCGTTCGAGTAGAAGCTGACACCCTGCGCGCTCCGGTAGTTGTTGATGGTCGTCGCGAAGGCGCCCTGGATCTGGGCGCTGCTTCCGACCGCGCGAAGCAGGAAGGGCGTTGCGGTCGGCTGCACGGTCAGCCCCTGGCTCTGGAGATAAGCGGTCATCGCCTGCACCGTGGCCTGGGACGGCGCGAACTCGGAGTCGAACTGGCCTGCGCCGAGCCAGTGGCCGTACGCACCGCTCCCCGGCGTGTATAGCTCGTTGAGCAGAGAGTTGAGGCCGGCCTCGTTTGCCGGCGCCAACACGACGTCGACGCTCATCTGACGCGTCGTCGAGATCTTCCCGGTCTTCTTTGCCGTGGTCCGGAGATAGCTACCTCGGATATGGGCCAAGCGAGGCCGCGCGCTGCGCGCCAGCATGTGCCCTCCTGGAGTTGCCGCCGCCGCCCCGCCCGCTGCCGCGAGCGCAAGCGCCGCCGCCGAAACGACCCCCACAAGAACACGCCATCCGTGTCGCTGAACTGAACCTGCCGCCCTCATCCTCGCTCCTCTCTGCTGTTCCCTTTCGGGCACACATTTCTGGCCGCGCAATTCAGACCGGCGCGCGGCGCCCGGGCAGCATATCCACCCGCCAACCCGCCGACAAGGACGCTCCCGGCCGCCCCCAACCGCCGGTGTGGTCGTTCAGACGCGCTCGGCCGTCCGGAGCCGATCAGCCACCGCACGGGCGATGATCAGATCCTCCATGGCTACGCCCACCGACTTGAACACGGTGATCTGCTCCTCGCTGCTCCGGCGGGCGCGGCCGGCGATTACGTCGGCCAGCTCGTGGGCGAAGCCGTCGTTCGGAAGCTGGCCGGCGGCGATGGCCTGAAGGATGTCACCGGCCTCGGCCAGCGCCGCCTCGCGCGTCTCCACGACGATCGTCGAGCGGGCCAGCAGCGAGCCGTCGAGCTCGCGGAGGTCCGGGCGGTAGGCGCCGATGGCATTGATGTGCGTGCCCCGGACCACCGCGGCTCCGTCGAACACCGGTGACGCGCTCGTAGTGCACGTGCACACGACGTCGGCGCCGGCCACCGCGTCCGGCGTGCCCGCGCTCGCCTCGATGTCCGCGGCGCGCAGGCGTGCCACCAGTTCGTGGCCGCGAGCGCTGGCCGGTGAAGAGGCGACGATCGTGACAGTCTCGATTGGCAGTACCGCGCGCATCGCCTCGACGTGAACAGCGGCCTGGGCTCCGGCGCCGAACACGACCAGCCGGCGGCTGTCCTCGCGGGCGAGGTAGCGGGTCGCGAGCGCGGACACCGCGGCGGTGCGAAGGTTGGTCAGGGCGCTGCCGTCGATGAGTAGCTCCGGGGTCAGGCTGGTCTGGGAGAAGAGGACGTAGAGGCCCTGGATCAGTGGGAACCCGCGACCCGGATTCTCAGGGCAGATCGTCACCAGCTTGGTGCCGGCGCCGTGGGGTCCGAACGCCGGCATCAGCAGCATCTCGCCCTCGGGACGCACCCCGTCGCGCGGCATCGAGAGGGCGATGCGAGGAGTGACCTCCAGCGGCTGCTCGCCCAGCGCCGCGAACCCCCGCTCCAGCGCCCCGATCGCAGCCGGCAGCGGAAGCGTCTCCATCAGCTCTGCCTGGGCCACATACGGTGGCCCGCTGACGATGCCGCCGGTTCCGTCAGACACGGCTGAAAAGCCTGGCCCGGACGACATTCACCTCAGTAGCACAGTACGCATCACATAGCGGAAATGGGCTCGACTGCCTGAGGATCACACCGTGCGAACCTCCCTCGCAAGGTGGCACGTATGATATGTGACTCTCGACCACCGGTAGGTCAATCTTCGGGCCGGTCGGCCCAAATCCCGCGAACGTGGGCGAGGTGACGGCGCATGATCTTCTCGACGCGTGGGGCGTCGCGGGCGAGAAGGGCGTCGAGTAGCTCTAGGTGCTCGGCCGCCGACGCGGCCAGGCGTTCCTGTTGGGCAAGCCGCTCGAGTCCGTAGAGCCGCGTGCGCGCGCGGAGGTCGCCCACCACCTTGACGATCTCCGCGTTGCCCGCGAGTCCCAGGAGCTCGAGGTGGAACCGCCGGTCCGTCTCCAGAAAGGCGATGAGATCTGCCGCGGCCGCCGCGTCGACGATCGCTTTGGCCAGGGGCCGAAGCGCGCGTATGGCTTTCGGCTGAGCGGTCTCGGCAAGACTCGTCACGGTCGGTACCTCGATCAGGCTCCTCAGATGCGTGATGTCATCGAGTTCCTTATCGCTGAGTTCGGTGACCCGGAACCCCTTGTTGCGGACGGGCTCGAACAAACCCTCCTTGGCCAGGTCGAGCATGGCCTCGCGCACCGGCGTGGCCGAGATGCCGAACCGGTCGGCCAGCACCGGAACTGAGTACACGACGCCAGGGCGCATCTGACCCGAGACGAGCGCGGCGCGGAGCGCGTCGGCGATTTGCTCGCGGAGACTCTGCTGCGCAGCGAACGCGGGAATGGTGAGGCGGAAGTCCCGGGCGGCGTTCCCTTCCCGGGATGAATCGGACTGCAAGGCGAGGTCTCTGGCCACGTGCTACCTCCGCGTCGGCACGCCCGACAACGGTGCCCCGCCGGGCCGGTTGGGCCGGGCCTGGTTCATGGGGCACGTCACGACTGTGATGTGTGACATCCTACCGGCATGACCAGACGCGGGGTCGGCGCGACCGTGCCGGCGTCGGAAGCCGTCTCCAAATCAGCGGGTAGTATGGCACACAGCATGCATTTCACACCGAGCCCTCGACGGCCGCCGCGCCAGTGACGGATCGAGGCGGGGTCGTGTCTGACTTCCCGGTAATCAGCTGCTGGGTCCCGTGGCGGGGTCGGTGTAGAGGCACACCAGGTCCGTGAACGTGCCGCCGACGTCCCAACTATCTCGAGGTGCTTAGGGCGGACGGATCGCGCGAGGAGTTCGCTGTGGCAACAGAAATGCAGATCAACGGCGGCGACGTGATCCGGATACACACCACCAACGGCGCCGGCTACGGCGATCCGCGCCGACGCGCGAGGCCCAAGATGCTCGAGGATCTCCGACTGGGCTTCCTCCCCCCGGAGCGGGCCCGTGAGATATACGGACTCACCGACGCAGACATCGACAACGGGAAGGCGGGCACATGACATCTGAAACGCTGTCGCTTAAGACGCGGCTGGACCGGCTACGCGAAGCCCTTGGCGTCGCGAGCGTCGACGCGATCGCGCTCTCGCCCTCGGACAACCTTCGCCACTCGATTGGGTTCTCGCCGCTCGCGGACGAGCGTTTCTGCGCGCTGCTCGTGACCGCCTCTGCCGAGGCCTTCGTGGTCCCGCAGTTGAACGCCGACCAAACGGAGGCGGCGGTTCCGGGGCTGCGGGTGTTTCGCTGGAAGGACGAAGATGGGGCGGGTCGCGCGTTGACCGAGGCGCTGGCTAGCGTGGACGCGGCGGCGCTGAAGCGCATGGCCGTCGATCCCGAAATGCGGGCGGAGGCACTGCTCGCGCTGATCGACGCGGCGCCCGCGCTCAGCGCCGTGAACGGCGCGGATGTGATGCGCACCGTGCGCGAGACCAAAGAGGCCGACGAGATCGATGCGCTGGCGCGCGCGGCGGCAAACGCGGACGAGGCCATGCGCCGCGCGATCGCGGCATGCCGGCCCGGAGTGACCGAGTTCGAGGTCGCGGCCGCGGCCAGCACGGCCTTCAACGAGGCTGGTGCCGAGGAGCGTTTCGTGTGCGTCGGTTCTGGACCGAACGGCGCGTTCCCGCACCACGAGGTGTCCCGCCGCGTACTCCAGGAAGGCGATCCGGTTGTCATCGACCTGGGTGGCAAGCTCGATAGCTACTGGTCCGACCTGGCCCGGATGGTGGTCGTGGGCGAGCCGTCCGCGCGCTATCGCGCGGTTCACGACACGGTCGAGGCGGCAGTCCAGTCGGCGCTCGCCGCTGCCCGTCCGGGTGCGACGTGCGGAGATGTCGACCGAGCAGCTCGGGGCGTGATCGAAGCCGCCGGCTACGGAGAGCAGTTCCTGCACCGGACCGGGCACGGGCTCGGCCTGTCGGGGCACGAGGCCCCTTGGATCATGGCCGGTGACCCGACGCCGCTCCGAGCCGGCATGGTGTTCAGCATCGAGCCGGGCATCTATCTCGAACAGGACTTTGGTGTCAGGCTCGAGGAGATCGTCCATCTAACGGAGGACGGGCCCCGCATCTTCAGCGGATTGTCGCGAGCGGTCCGTGCGGTGCCAGACTGATCTGCCGTCCGCTCCGTGAGCCTTCCGGGGCGACAACCTCTGCCGCGACGCGCGTCGGTTGTGGTGATCGGCGGGGGGGTGATGGGCGCCAGCACCCTGTTCCACCTGGCCGAGGCCGGGGTTGCGGATGCGGTGCTAGTGGAACGGGGGCAGCTCGCCTGCGGGTCAACCAGCCGGGCGGCCGGAGGCGTACGGGCCCAGTTTTCAGACGCCCTCAACATTGAAATCGCACAGCGGAGCCTGCAGGCGTTCAGAGACTTCGGTCGGCGGCCGGGGTGGGAGATCGACCTGCATCAGGTGGGATACCTGTTTCTTCTCGACAGCGCGCAGGACGTCGACGCGTTCACCGCGAGTATTGCCATTCAGCGGGAGTACGGCGTTCCCAGCCGTGTGCTCACGCCGTCTGAGGCGAAGTCGCTTAATCCCCTCGTCGAGACCAACGGACTGCTCGCCGCGGCCTTCTCCCCTGAGGATGGTTACGTAACTCCAGAGGCGGTCGTCCAGGGCTACGCGGCCGCGGCTCGGGCACTCGGCGCCCATATTGCCGTCGGGTGCGAGGTCCAGGGGGTCGACACTCGGGGAGGGGAAATAAAGGCAGTCCGGACAAGCAGGGGAGTCATCGAGACCTCGGCCGTGGTCTGCGCGGCTGGAGCCTGGTCCTCCTCGATCGCTGCCATGGTTGGGGTCGATTTGCCGGTAACCCCCTTGCGGCGGCAAATCCTGTTCACCGAGCCGCTCGCGGATCTGCCTCCCCGCTTGCCGATGACCATCGACTTCGGCACGAGCTTCTACTTCCATCGAGAAGGACCAGGGTTGCTCATGGGAATGTCCTGGCCGGGGGAACGACCCGGGTTCAGCGTCGAGGTGACTGACGACTGGCTCCCCGATCTCCTCGCGGCAATCGAGCGACGTGCACCGCGGATCGCGAGGGCTGGCATCCGCACCGGCTGGGCGGGCCTTTATGAGGTCTCGCCTGACCACAACGCGATGATCGGCGAGGCGCGCTCGCCGTCGCGGTTTCTGTATGCGACCGGCTTCTCCGGGCACGGCTTTCTCCAGGGTCCCGCGGTCGGGGAGATCATGCGGGATCTCTGGCTCGGCCACGCGCCGTTCGTCGACGTCACGCCTTTGACCAGCGAGCGTTTTGCGCGCGGGAGCGAGCGTCCCGAACTCAACATCGTTTGAGGGTCGTCGAGCAAATCACAGCTGGCTCCACCACAGGACAAGCGGCAGCACCGTCGTGGCGACGGTGAGTGCGAGACCGGTCGCGAGGACCGGCGAGGCTGCGCGGCGCCGGCCGAAAAGGCCGGCACCGAGGACGCTCACGGTCGCCAACGCGAGCACGACTACCGAGATGAACTGCCAACTCGTCCTGAGGTCATCCGCTCTGTCCCATGGGATGCTCGCATCGCCGGATCGACACCCCGTGGGCGGAACACCATGAACCGGCGTGCCCGAACCCAAGATGCCCGACTCTCGTCCGTTTACAACGACGTCTCCGGCTGCGCCGTCGGGGCCCCAGAGAATGCAGTAGTGGCCGAGAGGGTCGGTGCGGAAGCCGCCCACGAGCCCGCCGCCTTCGAATACGACCTGGAACGGGGCGTTGGCTACCGGCAGTCGGCCCTCGAAGACCGTGTTCTTCTCACTGGTGGTCGCGCAGTTGGACGTGTCCTGGCCACACGAGAGCTGCCCCGCGGCGAGGTGGGCCAGCAGCACCAGCAGACACCAAATCAAGGCGAGCACCGCCGCGGGCCGGGCCACTCGTCGCCATCGGCCCATCGCCTTCGCACGTGGCTTCGCCGCGCTGGGGGCATCCACATCGTTACCCACTTGGAAACACGTTTCCGCGGAAACGTGACGGTGAAACAAGTTTGTACGCCGAGGCGGCCCCACAAGCGGCCGTCGGCACGAGAGTGACCCACAGGCGACGCACCCGGGCCATGCTCCGCGAAAGGATCTCGACGCGCCGGCGTCCTAGTAGGCAGTGGATCGAACTAGGGCCTTGGCTGACTATCGGCGGGTGAGGGGGTTGGGATGGCCCCGCGGGTTTCCGGTCGTCCAGTTCCCGAACAATGCTCTGATCGTGGCGTTCGTGGCTGGTCAGGTTGCCGCGATCGTTCATGGGGCTGGGCGCTTTGATGCCCGGGCGGTCTCCTATCTGGCGATGACGATCTGGGCCTACGAAGAGCTCGCCCACGGCGTCAACTGGTTTCGTCACGGGCTCGGCCTCGTCTACATCGCCTCCACCGGCGCGCATCTCGCCGTCGCGCTCGGTCGTTGAGCGCCCGGCGCATGCAGGTGTTCAGCGGCTGACCTCCACACGCGCCGGTTTTGGCTAGCGAGCGGTCGCCGTTGCCCGGAAAGACACTCGCGGAGCAGACAATTGTCTTGCGGCGGGCGGACCGAGCGTGTTCGACGCGTCGGGTTCGAGCAGCGCCGGATTACCCGATAGCGACCTATGCATGGAGTATCGGCGACGGGCAAGGCGCGACGACGCCCACGCGGGCCGTCACACACGTGTACGCCCAACCGGGGATCTATACGGCCACGCTCACCGTGACCGGCCGGCGGAAAGCCCGAGGAAGCGAGCTTCATGATCCTCGCCTGAAACGCGATTCTTGTCTTGTGAAGCCTGACCTTCCTGGTGCGACGTCGGCGGAGATCACCCCGATCGCCCGGGTCCTCTGGCTGAGTCCGAGCACACCTGCCGAGCGGTCCGTCGAGCTGGTAGCCCGGGTACTCGAGGGCCGCGCGGATATCGTGCCCAAGGAGTTGGAGGTCTGGGCGGACGGTCCCCTCGTGTCGTACACCATCGACGACGAGGTTGAGGGGGTCAGACGTGTCGCGGAAGATCGTGGGTGGTCGCGCTTTCATATCGTCGGCTTCTCCGCCGGTGCGACGGTCGCGCTGATCTGCGCACGCGTGATGGCGTCGTCGGTCGCCACGGTTACCGTGATTGAGCCGGCCACGATCGGCGACGATGACTGGAGCGCCGGTGAGGCCGATTGGCGCGCGCGGATGCAGACGATCTTCGCGCTCCCGCCACCGTTGCGGCGGATTGCTTTTCGTCAAGCCATGATGCATCCCGACGAAGCGCCGCCGGAACGCCTGCTGCCGTCATCGGATTCGCCTGAACGAGGGCAGCTCCTGGAGCAAGCGCTGGCGACGACTGGCTATGCGAGCTCCGACTGGGCGGTACTGACGCAGCCGGTACTGGTCGTCACGTGTGGTCGGAGCCATCCGCGGTTCGCCGAGGTCAGCGCGAGACTCCGTGACGTAGTGCCGGATGTATCCGCGGCCATGTTCCCGTCGCTGAGCCATCTCGAATCGCCGCAGCGACACGATCCGGAGAGGCTCGGCGCCCTGCTCGTCGACCTGTGGTCACGTCCGCGCTGATGCAGAGCCCAGTCGGCGCGAGGGGGCGTGTCCGAGTTGATCCGGACGGAGAAGTCTTCTGGGTTCCGAGTGTTTCCTGTCGAGACAATGTGCAACCCGCAGGTTACGTTTCCGCGGAAACGTGACGGTGAAACAACCCAAACCGCCGACTGCCGGTGGCTCTCAGAGTTCGTGTTTCGCAGCCTCGAGAGGGTCTAGAGGGTCTAGAGGGTGTCGCGGGTGGCACTTGGCTGCGCCTGGGCGATGACGGAGGTGATTCTTGCCCGGAAACGAGTGATCGCCCGGACGGGTTTCCGCGCGGGGCGGAGCGCGCCTGCCTCGGCGGCGAGCCGTGAGCGCTCGGCGTTGCGGATTAGCTCGGTGTGGAGCTGCTGGGCGATCGTGTAGTTGAGCTGGGTCTGCATCGTTGCCTCCTCGGAGGGGCGGTTGATTGATGCGACCAAGCTATGGCTAAGCCCGCGGTGCGCCATCTGGCGTTCGCCTTATCTTGCGTCTTATCTTGTGAGGCCCCGGCCTTAAGGAGACATGCCGGGATAATCGCGGGCGTGATCGCGCGCGTCTCGAGTCCGCTGTTCGTGGGCCGCCGTGACGAGCTGAAGGTGCTCGAGGAGGCCGTCGACCGCGCCGCCGGTGGGACAGGCGCGGTCGTGATGATCGGCGCCGAGGCGGGGATGGGCAAGAGCCGCCTCGTCGCCGAGCTGGCGATTTCTGCCGGCGCGATCGGCGCAACCCCGGTGATCGGCGAGTGCCTGCCGCTCGGCGATGGCGAGCTGCCGTACGCGCCGATCGTGGGCGCGCTGCGATCTCTCATTCAAGCTCGCGGCGCCGAGGCGCTGGCTGGACCGCACGGCTTAGCCGGCGACGAGCTCGGAAGACTGCTGCCCGAATTGAGCGGGTTCGGAAGACCCGCCGGCTCAATCGCGTCCGATGGAGCCGGCTCACTGGGCAGACTGTTCGAACAGCTGCTCGCGGTTTTCGCGGACGCCGCGCGGGAGGCGCCCCTCGTCCTCGCCGTCGAGGACGTGCACTGGTCAGACCGCTCGACCCGGGACTTCCTGACCTTCCTGGTCCGCGGGATCCGCCGGGAGCGGGTCGCGCTGATCCTGACCTACCGCAACGACGAGATCCAGCGCCGGCATCCCGCCCGCCCATTCTTGCTGGAGCTAGAGCGCTCCGGCCAGGCTGCACGGGTCGAGCTGAAGGGATTCGGGCGAAACGAGCTCCGCGACCAGGTGAGCGCAATCCTCGACCACGAGCCCGCGCCGGAGCTCATTGACAGCCTGCTGGAGCGCGCCGAAGGCAACCCGTTCTTCACCGAGGAGCTGTTGGCGACAGTCGAGCAGCCACATGCGCCGCTACCGGATTCTCTTCGTGACGCGATGCTGTTCCGAGTGGAGGGGACCTCCAGGGACGTACAGGCCGTGCTCCGGGTCGCCGCCGTCGCCGGGCGCGAGGTCGATCACTCACTGCTCGAGGCCGTGGTCGACCTCGAAGACGACCAGGTACTCGACGCCGTTCGGGAGGCTGTGCAGTCGCACCTGCTCGTCCAGAGCCCAGGCGTGAGCGCTTACGGCTTTCGCCATGCGCTGCTGCGCGAAGCCGTCTACAGCGATCTGCTGCTGGAGGACCGACGCGCTCTGCATCTGGAGCTCGCGCAGGCTTTGGGGCAACGGCTCGATCCATTCGACCGGGGAGCGGTGGCCACCGAAATCGCGCACCATTGGTACGCCGCTCGGCAGCTACCCGAGGCGTTAGCCGCGTCGATCGACGCCGGGCTGCAAGCAGACAACGTCCGTGCGTTCGGGGAGGCGCTCGTGCATTACGAACGCGCGCTCGAACTGTGGGATCTCGTTAATCCGGCGTCGCCGGCGCTCCCCCGGGTCGAGGTCATACAGCGGGCGGCCGAAGCGGGCATCCTGTCCGGTCACGTCGATCGCGCGATCGCGCTGGCTCGGGACACGCTCAACCGGGTCAACCCGGACGACCCCGTCGCACTGTCGCTCGCACACGAGCGCCTGGGACGCTATCTGTGGACCGCGGGGCGCTCCGAAGAAGCGCTGCCCGAGTATGAGCGGGCGGTGGGTCTGATGCCGAAGTCGACCTCCCGCGAGCGCGCCCTGGTGCTCGCCGCCGAGGCCCAGGTCTTGATGCTCTGCAACTTCAACGAGCGATCGTACACACGCTGCGAGGAGGCTCTGCAGATCGCGACGGTGGTCGGCGCGGAGGACATCAAGGCGCACGTCCTCAACACTGTATGCGCCAACTTCACCTACAAGGGCGAGTTCGAGGAAGCTGTGGCGAGTGCGATGCAGGCGCTTGAGATCTCGCGCCGGCTGGGACTCGTCGAGGAGATTGGGCGGGCGTTCATCAACGGTAGCGACGCCCTCGACGAAGCGGGGCAGGTGCGGGAGTCGATCGCATTCGCGCGCGACGGAATCGAGGTGGCTCGCGCCAACGGAACAGACCGCCTACACGGGGACTTCCTCCGCGGTGACATCGTCGCACGGCTCATCCGGATCGGAGAGTGGGGGGAGGCGGAGACACTTCTGACCGAGCTACTCGAGCGTGCGGCCCCCGGCGTGAACTCGGGAATGATGTTCCAACATCGAGCCGAGCTCTACGCCGAGCGTGGTGACCGCGAAGCAGCCCTCGACGCGGTGGCGAGAGCGTACGACACCATGCTCAATGCGCATGGATCGATGTGGCTCGCGCCGGTGGCAGCGGCGGAGGCGACCGCCGAGCTGTGGACCGGGGACCCCGAGGCGGCGTTGCGGACAATCGGAGAATGCCTCGCGCGCTTCAGCCACGGTGAGTACGTGTTCTACACGGCTAGGCTCCACGCGTCTGGGGGTGCGAGCACGCGCCGCGGAGCTCTCGCGCATCACCGGCGCCGATCCTGCCGCGTGGCGAAGAGGCCGAGCGGCTGGCCGCAGGCGCTCGAAGACGCGTATCAGGTCGCATACACGCGCTGGCGCCGCGCGGAAACGTTGATTCAGGGCGGCGGAGATCACCGGCTCGCGCAAGAGCTCGCCAGACAGGCGCACCAGACTGCGGATGAGCTGGGTGCCCGGCCGCTACGCCAAGCGATCGAAAACCTGACGCGCGCGGCGCGACTCGACCTCAACGCTGCGGAACATGCGGTGGCGAGCGGCGACTCGGGGCTTGACAGGTTCGATCTCACACCGAGAGAACTCGAGGTCCTCAGTCTCCTCGGCGAAGGCATGACCAACCGCGAGATAGCTGCCGCTCTCGTTATCAGCGACAAGACCGCAAGCGTCCATGTGTCGCGGATACTCGCGAAACTGTCGGTGGCCAACCGCGCGAGCGCGGCGGTGCTCGCCCAGCGGCTTGGCGTCGCGAGGCAGCGCTAATAGCCGGCCATGCGTTCCGGCCTCTACAGAGCCCGCCTAGGGACTCGAACCCTAAACCTCTTCATTACAAGAAACGAGCGAAGGTTTTGGAGGACTGCGGTCATAGAGCGTTTCTCCTGCTCAGGTAGACATTTCCCCCTATCGGGGGGGATTGAATTTGCGGATGTTTCCGGGCCATCCCGTTGCCCACCCGTTGCCCATTTGGCGGGAGCCTCTGCATCGAAAATGAAGTGGCTAGCGGTCATGACGCGGGCTCCAGCGCCTCAATCGGTCGGCTGAACGACGGGACCTCGCGCCTCCGGTCGCGCAGCTTGTGGCTATAGACCCGTGCGGTGATGGCGGGGTCCGCGTGGCCTAGCCGCTCGGACACTTCGGGGATCGTCCAGCCTTGGTCGATCAGCATGGATCCGTGGGTGTGGCGGAACGTGTGGAAGCTGACCCACTCGAGCCCAGGGCCCACGAGCGCTTCGACGATGGTTCCGTCGCGCCGTTTCTGCGGATGCGTGACCGCGTCGAGCACACGCCGGAGGTTCCGGTCGCTCAAGCGCTTGCCGGTCCGGGTGGCGAACATCGGCCCAGTGGCGTCCGCCCCGCGCTGCCAGAGCTTTGCGACAAGGTCCGCGTCCAGGTCGACGGTGCGCTCCCCAGCCTCGGTCTTCGCGTTCCGCTTGAGCGTGCCGCGGTACCACTGGCGCTCGATCCTGAGTGTGGTGTGGTCCCCGTCAGCCCGTAGGTCCGTCCAGTCGAGCCCCAGGGCCTCAGAGATTCGGAGCCGGTGCCGGCCAATAGCTCGAACAGGAGGCGATGCTGGTCGGGGATCACGCGAAGGATCGCGTGGAGCTCGGCGAGTGTGAGCGTCTTCTCGCGGTCGGGATCGTCTGTGTCCCTCTTCGCCTTCGCGTTGATTCGCTTACGGACCTGCTGGCCGAGGCTCTGGCTCTGCGCGTCGGCCAGCGGCAGTTCGAAGAACGCGGGCGGGAGCGTCAGCGGCAGTTCGAAGAACGTCGCCGCGAACGCGCGAACCGGACCCCTTGGGGGAACCTCAACCCCCTCTAGGGGCGATCGCAGTCCGGTGAAAGCGCCCGGCTCCGGCCGGGCGCTCACCGCGGTTTGGTCAGCTCCCGCGACGGTCGCTATGCTGCGAAATGTCCCAATTTGGGAACGATTTGTGAAGGCTAGGGGAACGGACGCCCCTCGGCCGCGGCGTGGCTCCCCAGCCCAAGACCGTGGCCAGTGACAGGCGCCCCGCCACACCCCCGGGCGGGGCGCCTCCATTTTGCTCGTGCTGCACTGGGCCCCCAGGCCCTCATAAGGCTGAGCAGCAGGGAGTCATAACACACAACGCCCCGAAAAGTTGTGTGATGCGCCCACAGTTTGGCTTCGCCGAGAGGATGCCGGCGGCACCGCGCGCCCCCACAACGCGGCGCCGACCGACTGTCTCGTACCTCCGGGGCTAAGCTGCCCATACCCGAGGGCGTTCACCGAAAACCTAACAACGAAGCGCCCGACTATCTGCCGGGCGCTTCGTTGTTACGGCAGATAGACGTGGAGCGAGTGCCCCGGAGGGGCGTCGTGGACGTCGATCTCCCAACGCTCCGAGTGGACCGCGGGGGGTGCGTCCACCGCCCGGAAATGGGGACTCGCTCTCTAGTACGTCCTCCACCTGCGCCTCGAACTGCTCGAGCGTGATCTTCCCGGCGGCGTAGTAGTCGCGCAGGTCCCGTAGGTCCCGGTCGGGCTCGAACGGCGCGGGGCGATGGCTCGCCGCGTTGCGTCGATGCGATTCCAGGAGCAGCGCGAGGAGGGAGAACGCGAGGATGATCAGCGCGGCGGTCACGTCGTCTCGCTCACATTGTCCTACGAGCCGTCGTCGGCAGCACCCGACCATGGGGCGGTCAGGACACCCATGCGGTCATAAGGCCCGAGCGCATCTGGCAGCGCGATCAACGGGGGACACGAGGCGGTTCCCGGGGTTGCGACGTTCGGGTCCCCGACGGGGTTATCGTGCATTCCTGACTGCCGTCTGGCTCGGTGTGCACAAGCCGAGCGTGGCCCCGGCGAAGTAGGCCGGAAGCACGAAGTCCGACACCCACACGCCGTCGAGTCGATAGTCGTGTTCTTCAACCGGATCCGCGATCTTCAAGCGCAGCGGATTCCCCGGCGTAGCTGTAGTACACCCCCGTGGACGGATCGACCAACATCTCTAAGACCTCATGGGAGAAGGCTTGTGACCACCCCACGTAAGTCGCCCCGGCGGTGTAGACGTACGCGCGGACGGGATCGTTGGAGTGCACGCCCCCCGGGTAGGTGCTCCCGCCCTGCCAGAGTTGACCGGCCAGCCGCCGGGGCCGAACTGGACGCACGGCGTCCCCCAGGCTGCCCGGAGCTGGAGCGACTGCGCCACGATCGCGTTCTCGACCTTCGCCAGCGCCCACGGCCGGACGTTCGCTTGGTTCATGATCGTGATCGGCTGAACCGGTGCACCGATCGGGCAGGAGGCTGTCGGGGACGGGAGGAGGCTGCTGGCGGACCGCTCCAACACTCGGCCTGCGCGGGCGACGCCGTGGGCCCGGGCGGTGGCTGGTGAGGCAAGCGAGAGAACCGCCGCGATGGGCAACAGGGCAGCAGCAACGCGCGAGGTGTCGCAGAATCCGTTGCCCACAGGGCCGAAACGGACCTCTGGTAGGTCGCCTAGAGGTCCGGAAAGATACCTATATGCAGGGAGTTCGGAAAGAGCCCGCCTAGGGACTCGAACCCTAAACCTCTTCATTACAAGTGAAAGAAGCCAGGCAGCGAGCGGGCACGCGTGGACCAGCAAAGGCCTGCATACGCCAGAAATCAGGATGACGGGGCCGGTACCGCTCGATTTCCGGTCGGAGTGATCCTGATGCACGCTCAGTGCACGTCGAGCATTCGGCCTCGCGGGTGGCCTCTACCAGTCGGTTCGTGTGACCCGTGGAGATCAGCGATCAGCGTGACGTTCGAGCCCAGGAGATCTCGCGGCTGGAGGCAGGCGAATACGATGAGTCCGAGCTGCCGAAGGCGCTCGACGCGTTCCTGGCCAAGCTCGGTCGCCAGCGGCTATTGCGCCCAGATAGGATAAGTGCCTTGTGCTCCGGATCGAGTGCGGGATCCGAGGCCAAGGAGCTGCTGATCGAGGCCAACCTGCGGTTGGTGGTCTCGATCGCCAAGCACTATCGCGGGCAGGGGCTGCCGTTCCGGGATCTGATCCAGGAGGGAACGATCGGGCTGGTGCTCGCCGCCGAGAAGTTCGACTACCGTCGGGGCCTGAGTTTTCGACTTACGCGACCTGGTGGATTCGCCAGGCGATGGCATGGGCCCTCGCCGATAAGAGCCGGACCGTCCGGCTGCCGGTGCACATCGGCGAAACTCTGCGGCGAATCAACCGCGCCGATGCCTACTTGAGCGGCAACGGGCGAACGCCGCCGATCGCGGAGATCGCCACCCACCTCGGCATCCTTCCCTCGGACGTCGACCGGATACGGAGCGCGGCCCGCGAACTGCTGTCGCTCGACCAGCCCGTATCGGAGGATGACTCCACCGCCCTCGACTCAGTGGTCGCGGACCGGCAGGCGCGCGAGCTCGGCGAGCGCCGGCATCCCATCCAGGAGACGGCGCACAGGCTCGGGATCAGCCGCCAGCGGGTGAAGCAGCTCGAGTCAGCGGCGCTTCATCGACTCCAGCACGCGGCCAGCGAGGCGCGGTCACGCGCCGCCGCGTCCCTAAAACAAGCGCATGGGGCTGTGCTGGGGGCGAAGAGCGTGGTTTTCGGAGTGATTGGTACCGGCGGGGTCGTTTATCGTTGGTGGGAGAGCGTTTGGCGCCGGGATGACGTGCGTCGAGTTCACCGGTGTCGATGGGGCCCGGGTTTTTGGGTGGCTGACGCGGAGCCGGCGGGCCGGCTCGGGCGTGAGGGCGGGTCTCGGATGGTGTTAGAGGGCGTCGAGGAGGCGGAAGAAGTGCCCAGCCAGGGGTTCCAGGCCAGGATGCGCCAGCGGACCTGGCGGGCGGTCTTGACGATCTGGCAGGGGATCTCGATGAAAGCGGCCAGGAAGGTGCGGAACTCCATCGTGAGCAGTCGCCGGCGTTGCTCGTTCGTGCTGCTCGGCCCAGCGGGGCGAGACGGGCAGCAGCAGGGCGCACCAGGCCTTGAGGCTCCAGGCGAGGGACGGCCATGGTCATGTAGGCCCAGTTGGCGACGAGGGTGTTGACCGGGGCGTGCAGGGCGCGCACGCCGCCTTTCAGCTGGGCGATCAGGTTCTCCTGGTTGCAGCGCTGGCGGGCCTCGGCGACCACCTCGTCGGCGGTCATGCTCCCAGTCGTTGGTGATGTAGAAGAAGTAGCGGTACTCGTCGAACAGCACGTCCTCGCCGCGCTCGACCGAGAGGTTCTTGCGCAGGGCGACGACCCGGTAGTCGCGCTTGCACTTGCGCGGGCCGGTAGGAGAACTCGACGACGTCCTCGGCCTTCTGGCGCAGCACCTTGTAGCCGCGCTGGCGAACGATCGTCGTCCTTGACGTTCGTGCGGGCGCGCTGCGGGGCCGCGTGGCGAGCTGGCTCGCTCGGCGCGGGCCGACCAGCTCGTGGTAGAGCTCGTCGGCCTGGCCCTCGGCGCGCTTCGACGAGGTTGGCCTTGGCGTCGTAGCCGAACACGAAGCGCACGCCGTCGTCGTCCCAGCGGTCGAACTCGGCGGTGAGGGAGAAGTCGGTGTCGCCGCGCAGCAGGATGTCGGTGAACCCGGCCTGCCGGCACAGGGCGATCGCCCGGTCGTAGAGGGCGACCGACGCCCTCGTGGGAGGGCCGGTTGGCGCCGTGCAGGGCCAAGATACAGCGGCTCGTTGGTGTTGGCGAGCGAGACCAGCGAGCGCCGAGTAGCCCCAGATGCCGTTGTAGGAGATGTCCATGCCCTCCTTGGCCTGCGCCGTCGGTGGGCACGATCGATGGCGTCGGCGTCGATGACGGGCGGTCTGGGAGAAGAACGAGGCCGGCTGGCGCTGCCAGACACCGTCAGCCGGGCCGCGGTTGATCGCCTCCTGCAGCGCCATGATCGAGGCCTCGTCGAAGCGCCGGCAGAAGTCCCCGGCCGTGGTCGGGTCGGGCAGGCTCGGCGCCCCCAGGCCGTCCAGGAACACCGCGTCGGTCCGGCGGGTCTCGATGTCGTCGAGGCGCCTGCCCGCCGCACAGGGCGTTGTAGGCGATGTTGAGCACGTGGTCGGACTCGTGGTAGGGCCGGTGGACCTTGAGCAGTCCGAGCGAGGAGTCGATCTCGCCGGCCAGGCCGACCGCCTCGACCAGCCGGGCGATCATCCCCATGCCGCCGTGCGCGACCCCCCGGTCGCGCTCGGCCCACTCGTAGCGGATCGGGGCTCCCTGAAGCAGCGGGCCGGCCAAGTTCGGGCCCACCGCCGCTCCCAGCCGCCGCTCGATCGCCAGCTGTTCGCGCTCGAGCCTGCGTTGCAACTGTCGCTTCGCCTTGCTCATCTCACCCTCCCTGTAACCTATACTTAACCCAAACCATAGCATAACACAGCTATGGTTTTAATGTCACTATAAGAGTCACCCAGCACACAAGGAGCACGACGATGGCGACCGAGGCCCAACTGACCGACAGGATCCGACGCATCAAAGCCGCATTGCTCGCGCTAGGCGACCTGCGCCCAGGAGCGCTCTCCGAGCAGTACAACACCTGCCGCACCCCCGGCTGTCGCTGCAAAGCCGACCCGCCCGAGCGCCACGGCCCATACCACCAACTCAGCTACAGCCACCACGGAAAAAGCCGCACCGAGAACATCCGCCCCGAACACATCAACGCCGTCACCTCCCAGATCGCCAACCACCGCAAGCTGCGCGACCTCATCGACCAATGGATCGACACCGCCATCGAACTGGACCGCCTCCGACGCAGCCCAGCCCGATAGCGGTCACGGCCGCAAGCCCAACACCGGCGCCCCTTCACTTCAAACCGACACGAGCCATCCGGCCTCGCCGCTCAAACCCCCGCAATACCGGGCCTTCCGGCCCTTCGACGCCCATCTACCCCAGTCTTACGCTTGGTTGAGGACTA
>CAVVTO010000003.1:0-1186963 GCA_963751185.1 uncultured Solirubrobacterales bacterium | reverse complement strand
CGCGTCTGGCGGGGTCGGGCGACTTAGCAAGTCCTGGGCGGTGGCAAACCCGGCCCCTTCGGTGAAGTCATGCGCGTGAATGATCAGCGGCTCGATACCGTGGGTCTCGCACCAGCTTCGGAACGTCTGGTCGACGTCCACCGTGTAGGACATCGGAGTGTCGGTATTGATGAGCGCGATGCGGGCGCGGCTCCCCGTCTGGCGAGATGCTCGAGTAGGGCGCGGGCGCCGGCTGGATGGTCGTCTTGACGAAGAGTCGAGCGCGTCGTCATCGAGCACCCGGCCGGTTGTGGCGACCGGGACCCCGCTGCGATGCCAGTGCCCCGCTAGCCCCATTTTCCGCGGTTGATGGTGGGTAGTTCTCGCGGTTTGTGAGGCGCTGTGCGGGTTTGCGCCCGTTTCGGCTGCCCGGGGTGGGATGCTGTTGTGGCAACTGTTGGTTCTGTGGGGGCGTTTTGCTGTCCGATAGGGCCGGTAGTGTTGTGGCAACATGTTCGTCAAGGAAACTAAGGTGAAGCGGTCCGGCTGGGAGTACACGTACTTGCAGCTGGTGGATGGGTATCGGGACGAGAACGGCAAGGTCCGGCATCGTGTTGTGGCAAACCTCGGGCGGAAGGATGCGCTGAAGGACTCCGGGCAGCTCGAGGCGCTCGCGGGGTCGTTCGCCAGGCTGGATCCGCCGATGGCCGGGACCCGCCGGTCGGTGGGCCCGTTGTTGCTGGTCGAGCATTTCCTGCGCGAGCTCGTGGTGAAGGACACGGTGGATGGGGCGTTGCCGCGCAGCGCCCGGTCGGTGCTGTCGGTCGGTGAGGTCGTGTGCGCGCTTGTCGCGAGCCGGTTGTGTTCCCCCTCGCCGCTCTACGACATCGCGGGCTGGGCATCCGGTGCCGCGGTGCACGAGTTGCTTGAGATCCCGCCGGCGCTGTTGAACGATGACCGGCTCGGGCGAGCGCTGGAGTGCTTCGCGGTCTACGCGGAGGATCTCCGCTCACGGGTCGCCGCCAGGGCGATCGAGCGGTTCGGCGCGGACGCCGGGCGTCTGCATGTCGATCTCACGACGGTCGGCGTGTCAGGCGCCTACGAGCACTCGGCATTGGTCGCGAAGGGCTGGGCGTCTGATCGGCGGGTCGCCCGCCAGGTCCGGACGTTGCAGGCGTGCGCACCGGACGGGACGGTGCTCTACAGCCGCCCCGATCCGGGGAACGCGGCGGAACTCTCGTTGGTCGGCGCGAGCCTGGAACGACTCCTTCAGATCTCCGGCCCGGGCCTGTTGATCGTGTGTGACTCCGCGATGGGACAACCCAAGACGATGCGTGAGGTCGACCAGGCCGGGGTGCGGTTCGTGGTGCCCCTACGCGCGAGCGCCGGGTTCCGCGAACGGTTCCTCGCCGAGGTCGGCCATGCCGCGTTGCGACCGGTCAGGTACCTGCCCGAGCGCGAAGCGAAACTCCCGCCGAAGCTGCGGGCCGTGTTCAAGGGCGCGCTGCGGGACTGGGAGATCCCGGCCACTGGCGAGCATCCGCCGCTGAAACTGCGCGTGGCGTATATCCACTCCTCAGAAGAAGCTGCACAGGTCGCTGACGCGCGCGAGCGCGCACTTCAGAAGGCCGAGGACGCGCTTGAGCGGATGCGCAACGGACTCGGCGGCCGGTACTACAAGACGCGCAAGCAGGTCGAGCGTCGGATCGGCCAGATCCTGGGTGTCAACATCACCGGCCTGATCGACGTGACCGTCACCACCTCGCGTGACGGGAAGCTCGCCTTGGCATGGGAGCGCAACCAGGACGCGATCACCAAAGCCGCGAGCTGCGACGGGATCTACGCGCTCGCGACGAACCTCCCCGGCCGGATCAACGCCGGACACGTACTGCGGCTCTACAAAGACCAGCAAATCGTTGAGCGTCGCCACCGCGACATGAAACAGACGCTGAAGGTCCGGCCGATCTTCCTACACAACGACGACCGCGTCTACGCACTCCTGAGCATCGTCGGAATCGCGCTGCTGATCTTCGGACTGATCGAAACCCGGACCCGTGCCGCACTCGGCCCCGAGCAGCAACTACCAGGGCTGCTGCCCGAAGGCCGCGCCGCACGACCCACCGGCCGGAACATCCTCGCCGCGTTCCAAGGACTCGGCCTGACCTACACCCACACCGGCATCCAACTCGACCCGCTCACCGACACCCAACAACACATCCTCGAGCTACTCGGAATCCAGCTGCCCTGGCCACAACAGGCAGACCTTACCCTCACGAACAGCGGAAAATGGGGCTAGCGGGTCGCCTCTGATCGGGTCGACGATGATCGCGCCGTCAATCGCCGCGCCGGCGCGGGCCCCCAGTCCCCAGCTCGGCCGGGTGAGCACGAGCGCGTACCCGCGATCGATCGCGGGCCCTGGGCTTCGATGGCTGTCGTGAGCGGTACCCCGCCTATCTAGGCTTCCTGGGTCGCTCACGGTGCACGTTCCGTCACTGTGAGGTTGAAGGTGTGCGAAAAAAAACTCCCTTGCACTCCCTTAGCGAGAGGCGCGGGCGACGGCTCCATCCTGCCACCGTCCGCGCCCTCAACTGCAATGCGATGCGTTAGGCGGCGCTTGGAAAGTCGCGGCGGCCAAACGGTACACGGCGTTTATCCACTTCTTCGATCACTCCCGCTCTTCTGCTTGTTACTGCCCCGCCGTCGTGCGACATCCGGCGCGAACAGCGGGGCTGCCGGATACTGGCTTGGGAAATGAGCGATTCGGTTGGTCACCCCATGACCGTAGAGGTCCGAGTGCGGGTACGCCGAGCTCCCCACCCAGGCCAGGGCTGGGTTGTAGCCGGGGCCGTTCGAGGTCATGGCCTCGGACGTGTTGCTCCCCGACGCCGGCGCGCTCAACGTGAACGTGCCGGCAGCCGAGTTGATCCCGGTGACGGTCTGCCCGCCCGTGATGTCGGGCGCGGAGACAGTCGATCCGACCGCGAGCCCTTCGAAGCTCGACGCGGCGCCGGGCGTCACGGTCACTGTTGTGGTGCCGTTGGTCGTCCCGACGAAGCTGTCGTAGCCGGGACCGCTCGCGGTCATCGCCTCGCCGGCGTTGCCTGAGCCTGTTGGCGCGGCGCTCAACGTCAGCGTGTCGGCGGTCGTGTTGATCGCGGTCACGGTCGTATCGAACGTGATATCGGCCGCAGTGATCACCGATCCGACTGTGATCCCGGTGAAGCTCGACACGTTCGTCACGGTCGTGCTACCCGAGCTTGTCGTCGCGGTGAAGCTTGCGGTCATCGCGGGGTTGTAGGGAATGTACGACGACACTCCATCGGTGTTGATAAGGTTCAGCACGCCGCCCAGGGTGGCGCCGGAGAAGTCCGGGAATCCCGGCCCGACCGCCGTCGACCCGCCGGACAGCGACGCCGAGCCGAGGATCTGGCCGCTGAAGATGTCGTTGATGGATACGTGCCTCTTTACCGGCGCCGTGATCAGGCTGGTGACCAGGCAGTCGCAGCCGCTGCCGAAGCGGCTCCAGGACTGCATGCCGGTCAGCGTGAACGACGTGACGCTCGGGGACACCGCCAGCGACGGATAGCCGTCGAAGCTGCTGTTTTCCATCCAGAAGCTTGGCTGGACACCGGCAGCTGAATACGGAATCGTCAAAGGCAGCTCGTTTTCGAGGAATATCACCTGGCCACCGTTGCCGTTCCAGGTGGCTTCCGTCATCTTGAAATGCTCGAGCCAAATGCCTTCCCAGGTGACGTTGTTGCCATTCACGATGACGCCGTAGTCACCGCTGCTCTCAGCGGGCCAGTTGATCGTCGTGTAGCCGTTCCCGCTGTTGTTGTTCGACTGGATCTCGGCCTGGTTGAGCAACACGTCGTTCTGGTTGATCAGCTCGTCCGTCGTGGAGTTGCTGATCGTGCTGACGTCGCTGAGGGTGGTCGGGTCGGTAAGCGAGCCGCTCGCGTTCGGCGTGTTGCCGATCTCGATCTGCTCAGCCGCATACGGTCCGGTGTTGGTCGTCGCGTTGAATGCCAGGCCATTGGCGCTGAATCCGGCGAGGATCGTTCCCGTAGCGGCGTCGTTGACCACGATCGTCGGGGTGTTGGTGCTGGCGGTCACGGTCGCTTCGCCCAGACCCAAGATGACCTCGTTGGCGTTGGGGACCGTCAGCGGCGCACTCACGGAATAGGCACCTGGCTCGAGGAGCACATCCTCGCCGGTCGCGAGCGCTGCGTTGATCGTCGCCGCGGTATCCGTGGTCGAATTGGCGAGGTAGAAGTCGCTCAGCGGCAGCGACGTACCCGCGAAACGGCCGAGCCTCCAGTCATAGCCCCGCCGGGCAAACTGCACCTTGGGGTCGAAGACGTAGAACTGGCCGTTGCCTGTAGTAGACGAACGGTGATTCGCGGACCTCCGGCAGGAACTTGACGTTGACGTTAGAGCCAGCGGGGCTGGAGTCGGTCGCAGGACCGAAATTGGTCGCCGGGACGCTGCCCGTATCCCCGGCGAACATGGTGTCCGAGCCGAAGCCCTGAGCGCCGCCGATGTGGCTGCCCTGGATGTAGGGATCCGAGTTGCCGTCCTGGCCTGAGACACCGGCGGTGTTCTGACCGTTGGTGTCGATGACGTCTCCGGTGATATTGGAGTTCGCAACCTCAAAGCCGTTTTCAACGGCACCGCTTCCGTTGATCCCCGAGCCGGGGAATGGGGCGCACGCGTTCAGGCACAAGCCTGTGGTGTACGGGAGCGCAGCTTCGAGCAGGTTGCCGAGCAGGTTGACCCGCCGCCAGGTCGCCTCCTGGGAGGTGGACCAGGTCATCGTGTCGGCCGGATCGCCGCTCTCGATCGGGTTGATCGTGAGGTTCTCGAGCTGACTCGGCCGGATCGCCAGACTGTCGTTGTAGATGCCGAGGTTGCCGTTGATCACGACATCACACGGGCTCGCACCGAGCCCGGCGACAACGCTGCCGCTGGCGACCTGCGCGTCGATCGTGTTGCTCGTCGTCGCGGTCGCCGGCGTCGCCGAGGCGTCGCCGTAGGTACCCGGCAGGAAGAAGAACTCATGGTTGGCAGGGGTGTAATGCGCGCTGAGCGCCGCGTTGATCGTCGAGACCGACTCCGACGCGTCGAAGATCGTGACGTTCGAACCGAACGGGTTGCTCGGGTCGGTGGTGGGAGCCTTTGGAGTGACGCCCGAGCACGCGGGCCTCGTTGCGGCCGAGGCAGACGTGACGCCTAGCACGAGAAAGACGGACGCAACCGATGCGCCCGCAAGTGCTATCCGCACCAGTCCTGATGTCAGCACGCTCAAAGCGCGCCTTCGTTGCGACAACAAGGGTGACTCCTTTCGCGAGTCGATTCGCGAGAAGCCTCTCGGTTTCGAGACACTCCTCATCCTTGGTACTGGCACGGCTCCACGCCTTAAGGCGCGATCCTCCTCTCCTCCAACCATCGCCGGCGCCAGTATATGCATAAGCCACAGCTGTATGCAAGTTGGCGTGAGTGATGCAGGCTAAAGGATCCACACTCGGGCCGGCTCGCGACGGCCGACGCAGACCTGCCCATGGGTCGCGCGGACACCTCGTCGGCGACTCCACGGGCCCTGCTGAGCGCGGAAAGCGAGCACGTGCCAGCGCGTGGTGCTTGCAAGATCGCTGCTAGCGATCCGGCCGGAGCAGAAGTGTGCGCCGGTCTCGAGCTGCCTCCTGGAACGGACGACGGATGAAAGTCAAGGGCTTGGGGACAACTTTTTGGGTGTAATTCGGATGGCCGGTCGGTCCCGTGACGGTCTCCGAGGGCGGCGGGCGGCCTTTGGTGCGGTCGCTTGTGGCTGTGAGGCGTCGATCGTGCGGGTTTGGGCCTAGTTGAGGCGTGCGTGGTCGCCGTCGGCGCTGCCGGCGTGTTCGTGGTCGACCTTTTGGGGGTGTAGGCTGCCGGGTGGGCGCGAGTGACTGACGAAGCGAAGTGCAGACGTCAGGAGCTTTGGGTCTGCCGCGCAGCTATGCCCTTCGAGGGCCTGATTTATGCGCGCTCCAGTGTCGCGCTCGCGCCCACTTTCTTGTTTGGGGCTGTGGCTTGCCAGTCTGAGACCATCCGCATGTAGGACGCCTCGGCCTGCATCGCGAGCGCTCGTTCGGCGTCGCGCATCGCCTTGTTCGTTGACCAGATCCCGGCTGCCTTGGTGTCGTAGCGTTCCGCGCCGGCGGTCAGCTCGAGGCGCCGGAGCTTCTTGGCGGTCAACGACGGCTGCTGATGGGCGTATTGCTCCTCGCGGGTCAACATGCACCAGAACAGCACCGTGAGCTTGCGGGCCGCGGCGACGACCGCGATCTGATGGCCGCGACGAGCGCGCAGGCGCTCGTAGAACGCGTGTAACGGCCCGGGCTGGCGGACAGCGCTGAACGCCGCCTCGACCAGAGCCCACCGTGCCTGGGGGGAACCTTGCTTTGAGATCCGCCCGCCCTTGGCCGGGGTGCTGCCGGACTGGCGAACCTTTGGGTCAAGGCCGAGGTAGCCAACGAGCTCCCGTGAGGTCTGAAACCGGCGGATATCGCCGATCGCCGCCAAGAACGTCGCGGCGCAGATCACGTTGACGCCAGGCACGCTCATCAACCGCCTGGCGTCCGAGCACGACATCGCATACCGCGCGATCAGCCGTTCGACGTCAGCGATCTCGGTATCGAGGAACTCGACGTGACGCATGCATCCCTCGACTGTCTCGCACTCCTCGACTGGCAGCTCGAGCTGCCGCAGCCACCGGCGGCCCTTGACCCCAAACAGGTCTGACATCGGCGGGCGGCCAACGAGCCGGCGCATCAACACCGCGTGCACCTCGTTCTTGGCGCGTGTCCGCGCGCGCATCAGCTGCTCACGACGCGCGAGGCGGCGGCGCAACACCCGGGTCAGCTCGTCGGGCATCCAGACCGCGTCAAGCTCGCCGCCCCACAAAAGCTTCGCCAACGACCGCGCATCCAATCGATCGGTCTTCGCGCGAGCCTGCGCGATCCCGGTATCACCCGGGGACACGACGATCACCTTCGCGACATGCGGCGCGAGGATCCCGGCAATCTCCCACGCGCTGCCGGTCACCTCCAACGCCACCCGGTCCTCCGCCGCCAGACTCTCAGCCAACGCCCTCAAGGCCTCCGGCGTCGATGGCACCCGCCCCGCCGAGCGGACCTTCCCCTCTTCGCAGACCGCGACCTCGCAAAAATCGAGATGCACGTCCAAACCGATACACCTGCCGATGGCTCTCACCTTCGCCTCCAACCGTTGATCTATAAGGGGGAGAACCCGTGGGCAAACGACAAAGACGGATACGCGCTCGAAGCGCAATCGGGCAAGTCGCAGGGGCGGCCACCGAAAAGCACGGGCTCGAAGCCCATCGTCCGATTACGGCCTGCCCTGTGCGTTCTCCCAAGAAGCCCCTATCCCGATCACCAGACCTTCGTCACGGACCCGACAAGAACCTCTCAAGAAATGATTTTCATGCCCCGAAAACGAGTGCGGCGTGTCCCCGCTCGTCCAGTGGCCGCTTCCTGAGAGACCCACATGATTGTGATCGCGGCGGTTGCGGTCATCGAGGGCCGCGCCGCGCGCGCAGCGATATACGTCGGCTTGCGGGAGCAGAGTCGACGCCGACCGCGACCGCGTTGTCGCCGTGGACGAAAGGGAGCAACGGTTGCAAGCCGACCCATGCCAAACCTCTGCCTATACACGGGCGCCGGCGCCGACGACGGTGCGGCCGACCCGGGCTTACGCAAGCATGCCGACTTGGAGCATGCGGCTGTCGCGATCCCCGCGATCGCTTTCCCCGAACAGCTGCCCTGCACCGCTGCTATCGCAATGGGGACATCTCGATCACCGCGACTGCCGGCACCTCGCTAGCCCTTTGCCTATAGGTCATCCTGGTTGTTGCCTCGACCGCCGCCGGGAGAGGGCTTCGCTTTGCCCGCCCCCCGTTGTGGAGGGCCTTTCGTGGACCAGCCCCTCTCGGCGGTGGTGAGGTGCCGCAAGCGGCAACAGGACGTAGCCCCGTGTTGAGGGCCTGTCTATAGGCATCCGCAACGGTACCTCTCGGTCGGGGCGCTGTGAAGACCCCTGACCAAGATGGAGTTGAAGTGATGAGAAGTACCTACGCGGGCGTCGATTGGGCGTCCGAGAAGCACGACGTGGTGATCGCTGATGAGACGGGCGAGGAGATCCTGGCCGCGACGTTCGCCCACGACGAGGCCGGGGTGCGCGGGTTGTGCCGCACGCTCGTGCGTCACGAGGTAACGCTGGTCGCGATCGAGCGGCCCGACGGGCTTTTGGTCGAGCGGCTACTGGACGCGGGGCTGCGGATCCTTCCGTTGCATCCCAACCAGGTCGCGGCGACTCGTGATCGGTTCCGCGCCTCGGGCGGGAAGTCCGATCGGTTCGACGCGTTCGTGCTCTGCGAGCTGGCGCGGACCGATCACCACCGCTTCCCAGCGCTCGAGCCCGACTCGGATCAGACCAAGGCGCTCAGAGCGCTGACCCGGGCACGAGAGGATCTGGTGGGCACCAGGACCGCGCTGGTCAACCAGCTGCGCGCTGAGCTTGCGGGTTTCTGGCCCGGTCCGCTGGGGCTGTTCACGAGCCTGCACAGTCAGATCTCGCTCGCGTTCCTCGAGCGCTACCCCGGCCCTACGGACGCGCGCGGTCTGGGCGAGCAGCGCCTTCAGGCGTTCCTGGCGCGCCAGCGATACTCCGGTGGCCAGAAGCCCGCGCGGCTTTTGGCAAAGCTCCGCCACGCTCCCGAGGCCCGGGTCGGCGAGCTCGAGCTCGGCGTCCGTCGAGCGCTGGTCCTGAGCCTGGTGGCGACGATCAAGACGATCAACGAGCAAATCAAGCAGCTCGAGCGGCAGATCGCGACCGCCATCCGCGAGCACCCCGACGGTCCGATCTTCCTCTCGCTGTTCAAGAAGCCAAACAGCGTGATCACGGCCGCGGAACTGTTGGCGGAGATCGGCGACTGCCGCGGGCGCTACCCCACCCGCGACACCCTCGCCGCCGACGCCGGCCAGGCCGCCGTCGCGGTTGGAATGCCCCCGGAGCTGTGGACACTTGATCGCTTGGGTCTGTCCGGCCCGGCTGGAAGGGTGTGGTGTCCATGCCAAGGACGCGTCCGCCGTATCCCGTGGAGTTCCGTCGTGAGACGGTCGAGTTGATGCGTCAGGGTCGTTCGATCGCCGATGTCGAGAAGTCGCTCGGGGTCTCGCAGCAGACGTTGCGTAACTGGCTCAAGCGACGAGGTCGATCGAGGGGTCCGTGGAGGGCGTGACCTCGGGTGAGAGGGAGGAGCTCAGGCGGCTGCGCCGTGCGTGCGGGTTCTCCGGCAGGAGCGGGAGATCCTAAAAAAAGCGGCGGCCTTCTTCGTCAAGGAGAACGAGACCCGGTAGCGGTGTTCCGGTTCATCGAGGCGGAGAAGGCGAATCTTCGCTGTCGCGATGATGTGCCGGGTGCTGGGCGTGTCGCGTTCGGGCTACTACGCCTGGGCGCGGCGCCCGCCGTCCGAGCGGGCGGTTGCGAACGCGGCGCTGGTCGGCGAGATCCGCCGTGTGCACGCTGAGAGCGACGGGACCTACGGGTCCCGTCGCGTGCACGCCGAGCTGCGCCGTGAGGGCCATGGGGTCAACCTCAAGCGGGTCGAGCGGCTGATGCGGGTGGAGGGCATCCAGGGCGCCTACGTGCCGCCCAAGCGCCGCCGCGGCGGCGATGGTGTGCTCGGCGTCGACGGCGTCAGGGTCTGGCCCGACCTGGTCAAGCGCGACTTCCAGCCGGCCGGTCCGAACGAGTTGTGGTGTTCGGACCTGAAGCAGATCCCGACCGGCGAGGGCGTCCTGCACCTCGCCAGCGTGTTGGACTGCTTCAGCCGGCGGATCGTCGGCTGGGCGATGGGCCCCGTCGCCGACGCACCGCTCGTTGCCCAGGCGCTGCGGATGGCCGTCTCCCAGCGCCGCCCGGGCGAGGGAATTGTTCACCATGCAGACCGCGGCTGTCAGTACACCGCGGTGACCTTCGGCTCGGCGTGCCGCGCGCACGGGATCACGCAGTCCAACAGCCGCAAGGGCAGCCCGCACGACAACGCCGCCAAGGAAAGCTTCTTCGCCTCGCTGGAGAAGGAGCGGCTGCGCCGGCGGACGTTCGCCACCCACGAGCAGGCGCGCAGCTCGGTCTTCCAGTACATCGAGGAGTTCTACAACCGGCGACGGTTGCACTCCACGCTCGGGTACCGCTCCCCGGACGAGGTCGAACGCGACCATCACCTCACGCTCGCCGTCGCCGAAGCCGCCTGAGAGGTACCCCCTCCCGCCGCGAGGGGGTCCCGACGGGTGCGCCGCGCGCGGGTACGCAGCTCCGCTCGCCCCTCGGGGCTCGCCGCGCCGCGAACCCGCGCGCGCTCCCCCGAACGCTGTCCCCAGCCACCGCTACCGTCTTCCGTCCGAGCGCTGTCCTACTCTCACACCGTCAACACTGAACGTGTCCACGGAACGGGGGGCGGTCCAGGTCGAGTCCGGCAAACGCAAGGCAGCCTGCTTCCGTTGGGCCTGCAACAAGCGCCTGCGCCAGGCGTTCGTCACGCTCGCGGACACCAGCGGCCACCATAACCCGTGGGCGCAGGACCTGTACGCCGCCGCCATCGCCCGCGGGCACGACCACCCCCGCGCGATCCGCACCGTCGGCCGCGGCTGGTGCCGGATCGTGTGGCGCTGTTGGCAAGACCGCGCCCCGTATGACCCGGCCCGCCACCGCGCGCTGCAACGCCATGTCACTGTCACTATCCCCACCTCGTCGGGCCCCCGGCCCGACACAGCCGCCACCCAGCGGATGGCCGGCGCCGCCGTCACCCAACGGGCCGCCCGCAGGGCCGAGCGCAACGCACTTGACGGCAAGCCGACATCCGCTATCGCACTCGGGGGTTGACACAGGACGTCCACGATCTGGATCGTCAGGGCAAACCCGGTCGCGCGATCGCGCTCGCCGCGACCCAAGCTTCGCACTGGCGCGGGGTCAGCCGGCAGGCGCCGACCTCGCGGCCTAGGTAGCATGAGGTTTCCAAACCCATTCACGTGCGCCTCGCTATCGGGGAGAGTAGGCAGGCGCGGCCGCTGACGGAGGTGTCCGCAGCCGGCGACTCGCGGCTCGTGCAGACGACCCATCGCTTTTGAAAGCTCGGTGCCGACAGGTGATTGTTCGCTCTGTTGGCTGGTGTGCCAGCGGTTACGCCGCCACGACGGGCGTAGCGCTAGGGCCGTGCTCGCGGGCGTGCGCTACGCTGACTGAGTCAGATAGCGAGGGCAACCCGAGGGCGAGACCTTCATCTGAACGTCCCCTTGCCGCGAAAGCAGCCTGATCTTCTGATGGCCGAGAGTCCACCCACGGGTGGGCTTTCCGCGTTTAACGGAGCCCGTGGTCGACCCCGTTGATGCGCGGCGTCTCTCCAGCCCTTCACGTCGGCCCGCCCGGTCGATACTCCTCGCAAGCGACTCGAACCTCGCGGATCGAGGCTCGTGCGGTGCCGAACTCAGTCCTGGCGGACGGTCCGCGCCTCAAAGGAGCATCTGTCCTGGAGCCCGTCGATTACGAACTCGACCAGGCGCGGAAGCGGCCGCCGGCAGGCAGGGGATCAGGGCAGGATGTCGTTCAGCGTGGCCGTGAACCGCTCGCCCGACTCCTCGAGCTCGCCCTCGATGTGCAGGCGCGCCGGGCCGGTCTCGGTCCACAGGTCCAGGAAGTAGACCCAGCCCGGCGGGTCCGGATCGTCGGACTTGGCGATCGCCTCGATCTGGTAGATCTCGCGCGGCGGCAGCATCAGCGACTCCGGGCAGTCGTCCTCGACGCGACGGCGCAGGTCCTCGACTCTGAGCCGATTGCCGGACGCGACGCGGAGCTCCTCGTACTCGCCGTCCACGACGAGGCCGACGACGTCCTCCAGTGCCCGGTACATCGGCTCGGGCATCAGCTCGAGCGATTCGACGATCGCTCCCCGTCCGCCCAGCTCGTGGCTCGGCGTTAGGTCGAGCCGGCCGTAGAAGTAGTCCTCGCACGCCGCGCGGGCCTGACGGCGGATGCTCTTAGACAACCCCGCGGCGCCGAGCGCAAAGACCGCCGCATCGATCGCCTCCTCGAGCGTTCCCTGGCGGCGCGTCAGCTGCGCGGTGATCGCGCGACCGTGCTCCGTGTCGCGCGCCACCGATGAGCCGTCCAACAGAATCGAGGGAGCGTCGTGGCGGCTGTAGCCCGCACAGGCCCGCACCGCAGAATGAAGGACGATGAGATGGTCACCCATTACGTCTGCGCGGGTGATGCGTCACAGGGCGTCGTCCGGACCAGCCCGCTCACCGAGCACCAAGTAGGAGCGCTTGCCACGACTATGCATCCTACGAACACCGAACAAGCCCCGCCGCGTCCAAGGAGGACTCCAAGCCCACGGCGCCCGGGGCGGGACGGAACAGCGCACTCTCGCCTTCGGCGATGAGCGCCACCCTGACGAGGCCAGCCCGCACGATCGCAATCGTCATGCACGGACGGTCACGGCTGACTTGCGCTCTGGCGACCGAACGCAACTCGCGGAGACGGAGTCGGTGCTTGCTCATCGGTGGCTAGCAGGCGCCGGGATCGGAGCTGCGCTCGGTCGCCCTTTGCGCTCGCAAGCTGTGCTTCAACTGAAGCGCAGAAGCGATTGTGCGGGCGGGCGGTGGGCTGATCGTGAGACGGGATCGGGGCCGCTGGTAGTCCCGCTCAGGACTGGTGGTGACGGTAGGCGTAGGTCGCTTCGCGGACGGCCGCGTCGCTCTCGAGCGCTCCGCCGAAAGCACCGCCGACAGTGGCCAGCGCGCCAGCGAGCAGCGCCAGGCGCAGGTAGTCCGCAAAGTCCGAGCGATGACCGATCTGCGCCGACATCAGCGACGGCTCGAGCATCAGCTCGGCCGCGGCAAGCGCTATCAGGCATACGCCCGCGTAGAGCGCAAGAATCCCGAAGCCGACGGTGATCAGCGTGACGATGTTAAACAGGATCGCCTGCTCCCGCACGCGGCTGCGAGTAGCGCGCTCCCACAATCCGTGCACGAAGATCAACGTCGCGGTTGCGCTCACGATCGCCGCGAGGCATACCCCCGCCATGCGCGGCGCGGCCAGCCCGGAGGCGATGCGCCACACGTCGGCTGTGACGATCGTGAACGTCGCGACACCAAGCGCGCCGACCATCGCGCGGGACAGACGCGTGGTCAACCGCCACGGATGGTTCGCGCGCACCATCCCGGCGAGCAACCGCAGGTTCCCGGTCAAGACACGATGTGTCAGCGCGAAGCCCTCCAGCGAGTCAGGCCCTCCAAGCTCGCTCACCGGCACGATCACGCGGCGTTGAACCAGGCGCCCGCTGCCGGACTCGCGTTCGCCACCGGCGGCCCTGTCACCCGCGATCACGCCCACCGCCTCCGCCACAGATTCGACCAAGTGCCGCGCGCGCCGCGGCCCGAGCGCAGGCAGCGAGACCAGAGCCGCACCATGGGTCGGACTCGAGTGCATCAGCAGCGGACGGCGTGAGATCCGCAGCGGAAGCTCCGTGACATGCACAACCAGATCCCAGTTCTCATCCAGCAGCCGCGAGCGCGCGGCATCAACGAGCTCAGCGAGCTCAGCCGGGGGCGCTAGCAGCGACTCGCGAACCGCGGTGATCCTCCACTTGACCCCCGGGTAGCGCTCCGCGAGCACGCGCTCGAGATCGCGCACGAGCTTCTCGACGTCCTCGGCGTCGAGCGCCGGCGTCACGACCAGGCCGAGGTGGATCTCGTCGTCGCTCTTTTCCCTTCCGGGTCCAACCGCGACGGCAATCTCGCCGTCGGCCGCGACGTTCGTTGAAGCAGCGCGATCAGGAGGGTCCATCCGCTGCAACCCACTCTACGACCATCCCGCTCATCAACCGTGCGATCCGCGAGTAGAGCACCCGACGCAGCATCTCGTGGTCCGCGTGCGTCGCAAGTGGCACGGCCGCTGACGTCTGCTTTGCTCATCCCGACGGCGCCGAGCTCGCGATCGCGTAGGCGACGGAGCAGCGACGCCAGAGCGCCGTGATCGCCTGACCCGGTCCGGCATCGGTAGCCCGCGGCGGCACTGGCGGGAACGAAATCGTGGCTGTTGTGCATCGTCAGCGAACACCCCAGCACCGATTCGCTGGACGCTCCTGGTTTGATTGGGCGAAGCGCATTTGGGCCGTGCGCGGCGCTGGTCGTCACGCTCGCGTGTTCCCACGCCGCTCGCGCCGGGGCTCCCCGGAATTGTGGCGCCGCCGCCGCGTACCGCGGGTGCAGGCCGTCGCCTACGACGTCACGCGCAGGTGGACGTCGAAGAAGTCCAGGATGCGCCGCCATGAGTCCTCGGCCGATTCGTGGCGGTAGTTCATGCCAATGAACTTGACGAGTTGACCGAGGCCGGGGCCGGCGTTGATGCGGTTCATGAAGCTGTGGCCGGCGTCGGGGTACTCCTTGACGTCGTGCTCGATCCCGAGCGCCTGGAGCGCGTTCTCCAACCGCTGCGCGCGGCCGCGCAGCCCGCGGTCACGAGCCCCGTAGCTGGCGACAATCGGGCACGCGCCGGCCAAGCGCTGCGCTGCGTCGGCGGGCACCTCGCCGTAGTTGACCGACGCCGCCGAGAACGCGTAGCGCGGCGCCGACAACAGGGCGAAGCCGCCGCCCATGCAGAACCCGATGATCCCGACCTGGCCGGTGCAGTCCTCGCGCGCGCTCAGCCACCGGCGTGCCCCTTCGATGTCCTCATAGGCCTCGCCGCGGCCCGACCGCGAGGCGCTGAGCGTCGCAACCACGCAGCGGATCCCGCGCCCGGAGTACAGGTCCGGCGCGAACGCCAGAAACCCGGCCGTGGCCAGTCGGTCAGCCGCCAGCCTGATGTCGCCGCTGAGCCCCAGCGCGTCCATCACGACGACAACGCCCGGCCACGGGCCCTCGCCCCTCGGCGTGGCCAGGTAGGCGCGCAGCTCCCGCTCAGGCGCGGCCTGATAAATCACGTCGGACATCGCGGTCTCCCGTTCATCGTGGTAGCGGAAAGTGTTGCGAATCAGGCTCACTTCGACGCCCCCGGTAGCGCCGCCGGCCGTGCGCCTGGGGCTATCGACGACTCCGGCCAGGAAACTGTGATCGGGATCGCGCTGACGATCAAACGCGGTTTGCGGCAACTACGCGGCCAGGGCGGTCCGGGCGCCAGATCCGCGCGTCCATGCCACACGCTACATCCGATCGCCACCCCAGCTCTCACGCCCTCTGACGGCGTGTATCTGACCGGTGCCAGCCACTCTCGCGCAACGCGCGGAAACCCGCAGCTCGCCGACAATTGCTTCCACCATCAGCGGGCTACCGCCCGGACGAGCCCTTCGGCGACGTTCCGATCGCAGCGATCCATTCGCGCGCGCACCGCGCGTGGCATCCGCCGTACCGACTGCGCTCGGGGCCCGGTTGGCGTCCGGCGACGGGCGCCGTGCGGAATGCCGGGTCCCGGATGGGCGAATCGGCGGACGGTCTGACGCGCCGTTGTTGGCGCCGCTTTCTTGGTTCTGGTGTCGCCGCAGCTGGTGCCGGCCCGGGCTGACGCGTCCGCTCCGAGGCTCACGAGGCTCGCGAGGCCGGTGACTACTTCAGCAGCCGGGTCATGGCGAGCGCGATTACCTCGGTTCGGCTGCGGTCGCCGTGGTTGGCAGAGATCAGGCGGCTGGCTACCAGTAGCGAGAGGACCTGCAGGCAGCGCGCCTCGATCTCGCTTTCGTCCCGGCAGACAGCGGCGAACAGCGAGCGCATGTATTCCATTCGCCGGTTGTCAACCCGCCTGAGCCGGCGTCCGACTGCTTGATCGCGGCGGGCCCATTCTCGGATCGCGAGGTCGATGCTGCCGAGTGCTCGGGCCTGTTTGGACGACGCCATGCTCAGGAGTCGCTCCAGCTTGGCCCTGGCGTCACCGCCACCTTCCTCGACGCGTTCGATCGCCTCGTCGATCACCACCCGCTCCCAGGTGTCGAGCATCTCCTCCAGGAGCGCGCGCCGGTCATCGAAGTGCCAGTAGAACCCGCCCTTGGTAACGCCGAGCGCTTCCGCCAGTGCCTCGATGCGGACCGCGTCTGGACCCCCGATGCCGAGCGCTCGAAGGCCCTCTTCGATCCAACTATTTCGCGGGGTTCGAAGTGGTGCTGCCATCGCCTACCCCGCTCGCCACATTCCGTGGTCGCAGCCGGCGGGCAGAAGTTGACATCGCACAATCAGTACTCTACCGTATCGATACGTGACCGTATGGATCGTTCAATGAGGCTGCCGCCTACCGCGCATACGTCCCGGCCGTGGAGGATCCACGAGCTTGCGCACGACTTTCGCGTCGAGGACGTGTGGGAGCTGCCCTGCCGAGGCGGCCGTGAGGACTTCACGCGGCTGGTGTCACTGATCGTTGCGCAAGACGTATCGAGGAGCCCGTCCCGTGCGGTCCGCGCGCTGTTCGCGGTTCGATCAAAGCTCGGAGCACTCCTTGGCTGGGACGACGCAGGAGCGGCTGCGAGGTTCGGGACAACGAGCTTGCGCAGCCGGTTGCCGGTGGATCTTCGAAACGCGGCGCCGCCCGAATTCGATGCTCTGCCGTTCACCTCGCTGTACCTGCTGGATGACGAGTTTGCCGCCGAGCTTGCCAACCGGACCGTCCACGGCGTCCTCCACATCGGCTGGGTCTCCGATGGGACGGGCGGCTTTCGCGGCCAGATGGCCGTGCTCGTGAAGCCCCACGGAATGCTCGGGATCGCGTACATGGAGGCCATCAAGCCGTTCCGACACCGCGTCGTCTACCCGGCGACGCTGGCAGCGTGGGAGCGAGCCTGGCGGATGCGCCCGGGCCGCGAGGCGCCGTCGCCGGCGCAGGTGGCCTGAACGGCGCAGGCTCGCATGGCATCCACGGCACCCCGCGTCGAGCAGCACATCGACTCATGACGCCTCTTTTGGAAGGAGCTCACGCCATGCATCCGTTCCGCACCGCGATCGAAGCACGAGACATCGATGGCGCTGTCGCGCTCCTGTCCGACGATGTCGTGTTCCGCAGCCCGATCGTGTTTACCCCCTACCACGGTCGCGCTGCCGTTCGCGCGATTCTGGGGGCCGTAGCTCGCGTGTTCGACGACTTTGCCTACGTACGCGAGATCGGGGCTCCCAATGCACGAGACCACGCGCTCGTCTTCCGCGCGCGCATCGGCGAAACCCAACTAGAAGGCAGCGACTTCATACACATCGACGAGAACGACGCGATCGACGAACTCATGGTGATGGTTCGCCCGCTATCCGGCGCACTTGCACTCGCGGACGCCATGAAGTCCAAGCTAGCCTACGCCCAGACCGCATAACCAGCCCTGCCTCCCCTTCCACGCGAGCCTGCCCCACGTCGCGGCCGGAGCCCGCTACGCGCGCCAAGCACGCGCCTCCCGGACGCTCGCTTTGACCTCCCGCAGACCTGACAGGCGGTGATTGCCTTGGCGACGCAGGAGCCGCCCGCGAGGATCGACGCGTACGATCGCAACGCCCCACGGACGCAGTCGCCCGGCGCTGGCCGGACCGGACGGGTGCAAACGGCGGCGCTCCACTTCTCCCGGATGGCGGAGGCAACGGACGGCCGCGACCGGCTCGCCCGTCGGGAATTCATGCTCGTGCCCGTGGCCCCGGGGCCCGTGGCCGCGGTCGTAACGTGCCGCTCTGGGGTGAAGCGTGCGACGTCGATGGCCACGGCGGGGCAGCAGCCGGGACATCGGTGTGATGCGATCGGTCGCGCCTCGCCCCTCGGATCGGTGCCGGTGCTCATTAGTCGTCCGGTCCGCACTGCTCGATCATCGATTCTTTAGGGCCGACGTTACGAGCGCGTTGGAGCGGCGGACTTGGGCGACGGTCGGCTTCCGCGTTCGGGGCCGCCGCACGCTGCGGGAAGATCTTGGCGCAGATCGCCTCTGCGAGCGTCGCGGCGGCAAGGTCATGTGCATCGAAGACTTTCCCGAGGTGCAGTAGAGACTCGGTCTCGGATGCGACCCCGCCGTCCCCAAGTCGCAGCGCGAGCGGAATGCCCGGCCTCATGTCGCTGGCCGTGAGTCCAACGGCAACGTTGACTAAGTCATCTGACGTTACCGCCGCCACCATGGAGCAGTGCCGCGCGCCGGCTAGCTCGAGCGTCGCCCGGTCGTCTCCAAGGCCGATGAGGACTGGGATACCTGCCTTCTGCGCCAATCGCACGCACGGAGCATCGATACTTCGCTCTATGGCGACCATGGCGACGCCGCGTTCACGCAGCGCCTGCGAGAGGCGAAAGCCAACCTGTCCGAAGCCGACGAGCACGACGTGACCACGGGCGGGGGCGGCGCGGCGGCCAATGATCGTGGTAAGCCGCGGGCGGCTGAGTCTGCGGACCAAGGCCGCGGTAAACACCGCCACGAGTACCAGCGCTGCGAGGATGTTCAGCGCGGAGACAATTTTGAACCACGCTGGTGCGGATGCGCTCCTTGGAGCATCGATCACGGTTGCGATTGCCCGTGTGCTGAAGTAGATCCCGTTGAGCACGCTCTCGTGCAGCGCGATGATCGAGATGACGGTCTGCACGACTAATGCGCCCAGAAGCCCCGTGCCTGCCGCGACGAGAAGCCGCAGCGCACCGTCCACCACTCGGACGCCGTGACGCCAACGAGGTGCTCGGGCGGTCACTGCGCAGCAATGGTCGGCGATCTCTCGGGCCACCAACTCTGCCGATGAGATGATCTGCACAGACCGCACGTCCTGACGCAGCCGGCGAATAAGCGTCCTGTCAAAGAGCGTCACCCAGAGCGGGATATCGGGTCTCACATGCGCGCACAGGAGCGTGAGGCGCAACGCCAGGACGTCGTCGCGCGTCACCACCGCAACCGCTGCCCACTGGTCACCGAGCACTTCCGTAAGCTCGGTATCCGCTCCGGGTGTGACAGCTTCCCCCGTCGCGCCGGCCTGGTCGAGCGTACGCAGAAGTGCCGCGCCGAGTCCGCCGGGCTCGCTCAGAACCAGAACTCGCGGCCTCACATCCAAGGTCTCCCCCGCCTAGATGCGACGCCGGAGGCGTCGGGGTGAGCAGAGTCGCACAGCCCAAGCGTAAACGGGGACGCTCTCACCGTCTTGCCCTAGCACTCGAGCAGGTCGCCATCCCGACGGCTTGTCCGGCGATCGTTCGGGGAGGAGACCCGCAGGCGAATCGCACGTCCTGGGGCGGCATTGCCGTCCCCTGCAGCCTTGCGACGCCGCGGCCGCTGGTTCCGAGCCGCCACCAGGAAGCTGCGGTCTCGGTTGGCAACATCCCATTCCACCCCATGACCTTACGCCGGTGTGCTGGCAGCCCCCGCCGCAGCCCGTGTCCATCGCCGCGAGAAGCCGATCAAGCAGACGGGAGCGCTTTCGCGATCCGCGCCATCCCAGGCGGGACGAGTCCAGTGGCGATATCCCGATCGCTGGATCGCGGCAAGCCGTCGGCTGTCCTCCAATTGGGGCACTGGTCCTCGTTTGACGTGAGATGCAGTAGTCACGAGCACCCACATAGGATCTCGAGCCGTGAATACGATGACGATCCAAGCTGCGGCTCGGGACGATCAGCCGAGAGTGATTGCCACGTTGGTATCGGCGTTCATCGCGGATCCGGTCGAGCGATGGCTTTACCCGGAATCCTCGGCGTACCTCACGGAGTTTCCGGCGTTCGTAGCTGCCTTTGGTGGCGCGGCGTTCGAGAACCAGACGGTGTGGCGCTTGGACGAGTTCGCGGCGGTGGCGATGTGGCTCCCGCCGGGTCTGGAAGTCGACGGCGAGGCGATCGTCGCAGTCTTAAGCGAATCTGTTTCGCCAGACAAGCACGCGGACACGCTCGCGGTCCTGGAGCAGATGGACGCCGCCCACCCGAAGGATCCCCACTGGTATCTGCCGTGGCTCGGGGTCGATTGCGCACTTCAGGGCGCCGGGCTCGGTGCGGACCTACTCCGGCAATGTCTGGTCCGCGTCGACGCCGATCACAGCCCGGCGTTCCTTGAAACGCCCAATCCGCGGACGCTGCCGTTCTATGAGCGTCACGGGTTTCGGGTCACGAGCGTCTCGCAGGCCGGGGCCTGTCCGCCGATGACCAGCATGCTCCGACCCGCACACTAATCGCTCGACGCCCACCCCTTCCCTGCTCGCCCGCCGACACCGCGAATGCCGCGGACGATCGCTCTCGACGCCCGGTCCCCCGCCGGACGATGATCGCTTTGGCGACGTCTCGATCGCGTCAGCTGGCGATGGCGCGCGAGTGGTTTGCCCCACGAACGGGATTTGTCCGCCTGAGGCCGGCCCGGAGGAGGTGCAACGGGGACAGGGCGTTGGAGTACGGGACGTCACCGAGTGGGAGGAGCACTACCGCGCTCGGATCACAACCGCCACCGGGACAGCCACGCGGATAAAGCTGCCGGTCTTCGGCGATCTGCGCCTCCTCCGGAACGAGGTCGTGCACCACCGAGCATCGCCGGCGAGGACAACTCCGGGCGCTGCGAAGTCTTCAGCCACCGGTTCGCTCCCGGCCACCGGGACTCTTACGGGATCTCGCGGACCATGATCAGACTGGTGGCGCCGCTCGCTCCGGTCTGGCGCCCCGCGGTGATCACCACGCGCGCGCCGGTCGGCAGACCGGCGAACTCTTTCGCGGTCACCAGAGCCGATTCGACGAGGTCGTCGACCGTTGCGCCGACGGGCATCGTTCGCGGATAAACGCCCCACTCGAGAGTCAGTTGATCGGCAATTGCCTGGTCGTGAGGGAGCGCGATGATCGGTCGTCGGCCGCGGTATTTCGCGCACGCTCGAGGCGAGCCGCCGAGCGTGGTCGGGACGATCAGCGCCACGGCGTCGATGTCGTAGGCCAGCTCTACCGCGGCATGCATCACGGCTGCCGCGGGTGTGTCTTCGTGCACTGATCGGGCGCCGTGAATGTCTGGGAACTCCTCGCCTGCCTCGGCCAGCTGCGACATCGCCCGGACCGCGTCGACCGGATACTCGCCGACGCTGGTCTCGGCCGAAAGCATCACCGCCGAGGTTCCGTCGATCACGGCGTTGGCGACGTCTGTCGCTTCCGCGCGGGTGGGCTCCGGGGCATGGATCATTGACTCGAGCATCTGCGTCGCGGTGATCACCATCTTGCCCGCCTGCGTCGCGCGACGGATCGTCTCCTTTTGCATGAGCGGGACTCGGGCGACGCCAGCCTCCACGCCATAGTCGCCTCGGGCGACCATCACGCCGTCCGCGACGGCGAGGATCTCGTCCAGGTTCTCGAACGCTTCGACCTTCTCGATCTTCGCGATCACGCGACCGTGCCAGTCATGCGCGGCAAGTCGCGCCTGAAGCTCCTCGATATCGGCCGCCGAGCGGACGAATGACAGCGCGATGAAGTCTGCTCCGAGTTCGGCGGCAACAGCCAGATCAGCCTCGTCCTTATCGGTGATCGCGGGCAGCTCGGGCCGGGCGTAGGTGACGTTGATCCCCTTGCGCGGCGCGAGCTCGCCGACCGACACGGCCCTCGCGACGACCTCGCCGGGGCCGACCGAGTCGACCGCCAGGCGCGGCACGCCGTCACCGATCACGATCTCCGAACGCTCGGTAACGAGCCGCGGAAAGTCCGGAAAGTCCACGCGTACGCGATCGTTGCCCGCGGCCGCCTCGAGGCCGGTGAACACGACCTTCTCGCCCGGCCGCAGCATCCTCATCGGCGTTTCGGCCGACAGCCGTAGCTTCGGCCCCTGCAGATCGAACAGCAGCCCGACCGACCGTCCCGCGCGCTTCGCCGCGGCTCGCACCTCTCCCGCCCGCCGACGCAGCTCATCGGCCGTGCCGTGCGAGCAATTCAGCCGCGCGCAGTCCATCCCGGCAGCGACCAGCGCGTCCACCATCCCGTTCGGATCCGTTGCCGGCCCAAGCGTCGCAACGATCTTCGTGCGCCTAACGACCATCGTGTAGGCGATGCTAGTCCCCATCGGCGCACTTCACCGGTATCCGACCTCCGCTCGCACCCCGTGCCACCGGGTCGCGATGAAGGCAGAGATTAAGCGGCGGAGCGGTCAGCGCGAGCCACCGCTCCTGGCTCTTGTCAGGGCCGACGTCGTCAGCCCTCCGGCGCGTCACGCGCGCTATGCCCCAAAGGAACGCAGCCGGACTCCCCGGCCGCCCCGGCGCCTGCTTGGAGCGAAGAGCGAGCGCCGGGCTCTAGCGGGCGGCCGCCACGTGGCACGAACCGGGATGACGATCGCTTCTCGCGCAACAACACGTCTGCCCCCGCGCGGAGCCTGACGCCTCCGTTCGAGGCAAACCAGCAGCCCGATGCCCTACCAAAAGCAGCGCGGCGTCTGACGTCAGCCTCGCGCGCTTCGACTTGCGCGTCATGCGGGCAATGCAGCCGCGGCCGCGCGCGCGGCCACGATCTGAATCGTCAGAGCCAGCCCCGCCGCTCGATCGCCTTTGTCCAGATGCGAGCGCCGCACACGCGCCGTGTGAGCTGTTGCATGCCGCCAGCGCTGCATAGTAGGCCGCGTCTTTCGCACGCCATCCCGTGAGCCTCGCTCTCGGCGAGCCGCAAGCGGCCGGCCGAGGCGATCAGCACCAACTCGGACGAAGTCGCGTCCGATCCCGCGGGACTCGCTTGCCGCGCGAACTAGGTCAACTCTGTGATCGTCTCAGATGGGGGGTGTTGCGACGAGAGCGGAACCCGCGGCACGTCACCTAAAACATTGCGCTTGTCGCCAGCTGCGAGAGCCAGCCCGAGTTCGCCGATGGACTACTGCTGCTAGAGCTGTCGAGTAGCCGACTAGAGCTCGATCGATCTGGGTACACGAAGCCTATGGAGGGAGGACGGCGGTCGGCAGCGGCTCGGTTTGCGATCGCCCTGCTGTTGGTCTGCGGCTGCGGTATGGGAATCGCCGCCTCGGTCTCGAGCGCCGAGTCGGCGGGCGCGTCCGCGCCCGGCGGCCCTGGCAGCACGGCCTACATGGACGTGGCCCGCAAGGACTGCTTCGGCACCGCCCGCAACACGACCTCGAAGGTCTGGTTCACGATCGCCGACGGCGTCCTGTCCGACGTCTTCAGTCCGACGATCGAGAACTCGAACGTCAACACGGTCCAGTACATCGTCACCGACGGCAAGTCGTTCGCCGACCTGCAGCAGCGCAACATGACCTACACGGTCGTCTCGCCGGATCGCAGCGGCATGGTCTGCCGGGTGGTCAGCACTGACGCCAGTCACCGGTTCCGGCTCGTCAGCGACTACATCACCGATCCGGCGCGAGACAGCGTCGTGGTGCGCACCACGCTCGAGCCGCTAGGCGGAGGCGCTGCCTCGATCAAGAAGCTCAAGGTCTACGTCCGCTACGACGCGACGATCGACAACACGGGCGGCGGCGGCGCGACCAACGGCGGGCCTAACGACGCGACCGTCGACCCAGCCACGACCGCGCTGATCTCCTCCGACACCAACACGCCGAGCGGTCCGTTCGCGGCGCAGGTCGTCGGCGCACTGCTCGCCAACCACCGCTTCCTGTCAGAGTCGAGCGGGTTCGTCGGCACGCCCAGCGATGGGCTCGAGCAGCTCGACGCCTACCACCGGCTCGTCGACACCTACCGGTCAGCCGACGACGGCAACGTCGTCCAGACCGCGCTGGTAAATCAGACTGCCGGCCGGTCGTTCACGCTTGCACTCGGGTTCGCCCCCGGGGCGCAGGGCGCGATCGCCGCCGCCCGCGCAAGCGCCGCGCGGCCGTTCGACCAGACTCTCGCGAGCTACGAGAGCGGCTGGCGCACCTATGACGACGCCCTGCATCCACCGCCGGCGCACCTGCCCGGCTACTCGGCCTCCGAGAACGCGGCGATGCAGCGCACCTACTGGCTGTCGGCCAACGTGCTCAAGGCGGCCGAGGACAAGACCAACATCGGTGCCTTCGTCGCCTCGCCCACGGACCCCTGGGGCCAGTCCGTGCCGGCGAGCACGACCCACCCCGGATGGACCTACCGGGAGGTGTTCGCGCGTGATAGCTACGAGACGTTCACCGGTCTGCTCGCGGACGGCGACCGGACGAGCGCCCGGCAGATGGTCCGCTTCTTGTTCGACAAGGTGCAGCAGCCGGACGGCAGCTTCCCGCGCGACTCGGAGATCGACGGCTCGGTGGCACCGGACACGTTCGGGTTATCGGAGATCGACGAGGACGCCTACCCGATCCTGATGGCTTGGGAGGGTGGGTTCGCCGGCGACGTCAGCTTCTACGACGATCACATCCGGCCGGCGGCGGACTTCATCGTCGATCACGGACCCAACTACGGGGTCGAGCGCTGGGAGGAGCACCCGGGATACTCTCCCTCGACGCTGGCGGCCGAGATCACCGGGCTCGTCGCCGGGAGCCATCTAGCGCAGGCCGCTGGCGACCCGGCGCGCGCACGCCTGTACCTCGCGACGGCCGACGACTATCAGCGCAACGTCAAGAAATGGACCGTGACCACCACCGGCCCGTACGCGCCTCGCTACTTCATCCGCCTGTCCCCGACCGGCGATCCGAATGCCGCCGAGACCTACAACCTCGGGAACGGCAGCATCCCGAACGTCGATCAGCGCTCGGTCGTCGACGCGGGCTTCCTCGAGTTGACGCGACTCGGCGAGCTCTCGGCCGACGACCCGGATGTGCAGGCCTCGTTGCGGGTCGTCGATTCGGTGATCGAGTCCCCGACGGCGTCTGGCCCCGGCTGGCACCGGTACGGAATCAAGGCCAGCGGTGCCACGGACGGTTACGGAGACTGCTACGTCCCGGACCCGACCAGCTGCTCGCCGACCGGAGAGCCGTGGTTCACCAACGGCACCGGCTCCGGGCACGTATGGCCGGTCCTGACCGGCGAGCGGGCCGAGCAGGAACTGCAGGCCGGCGACACCGCCAGCGCGTCGCGGCTGGCGATCGCGATGCAGCGGATGGGTTGGGGCCTTGGCCTGATGCCCGAGCAGGTCTGGGAGGATCCCGACACGCCGGCCTCGCCGTATGGATCCGATCCGACGACCGCCTCGATTGGCTTCAGGAACGGCAAGGCCGCTGGCTCCGCTACGCCGCTCATCTGGGCCCAGGCCCAGTACCTGCGGCTCGTGCGCGACCTCCAGACCGGAACCGTGCTCGACCAGCCCGCGATCACCCGTAGCCGGTACGTGACGTCCGGCCCCCCAAGAGTCGTCCCGCTGACGATCGGCTCACCGGCGGCAAACTCGATCACGCCCACCGCGACGACCACCGTCAGCGGCACAACCGCCCCTGGTGCGAAGGTCGACATCGCCGCCAGCCAGCCCGGATCGGAGGACAACACGACCTCCGTGACCCAGACGGTCGCCAACGGCCAGGGCGACTACAGCGCCAGCATTGCGACACCGCCCGGGACGACCGTGATAAGCGCGGCGGCGGCGACCGGCAGCCGCTCGACCGGCTGGGTGCAGGAGACGGTGACCGGGGCCTACTCCAATGTTTCCGATGCCTACAACAACGTCGGGATCACGGACAACGGCAACACGACCCCCGGCGACTTCGACGGCGTGGGCGACAGCTACTCAGCACAGGCGCTCGCGGCGGCCAACCCCAACACACTGACGCCCGGCTCGACCGTCACCATCGACGGCGTCACCATGACGTGGCCGAACGTGCCCGCCGGCCAGCCCGACAACGTGGTCGCCGAAGGCCAGTCGTTTGACCTCTCCGGAACGGGATCGACGCTCGGCCTGCTCGGGGCCGGAGCCTTCGGCACCGCTACCGGCACCGGCACGATCACCTACACCGACGGCACCACGCAGCAGTTCACGCTCAACTTCGCCGACTGGGCGAGCTCCAGCCCCGCCCCGGGCACCAACACGATCGCGACGATGAGCACTTGGAACACACCCAGCGGAGCCAACGGCTCCGGCGGCATCCGCAACTTCTACTTCGCTTCGGTCCCGCTCCAATCAGGTAAAACGCCGTCTTTTGTAACGCTCCCGGACGTAAGCAACGGCGTCGGCGTCTTCACCGCGATGCACGTCTTCGCGATCGGGATCGGCGGCTGACAACGACTCGCGTCGGCCACCCCGCACTCGTCACATATCCCGCCGCGGGTCGATGCGGTGACAGAATGCCATTGTGTGACCACGCACAGATTGCGGCGTCCTCGCAATCTCGCGTTAGCCGACTCCCGATGCCGCTCCGCGGAACGCACTCGATCATCTCGCGACCTCCGAACTGAGTATCGCAACGACATCGAAATAGCAGGGCTAGCCCCAACGGTGGCGCCACCGCTGCTCGCGGCGGGTCGTCCGAGGGCCATGTGACCGGCCTGGTGTTCGGCCACTCCCCCGAGCATCAGCGCACTGACGTTCGCTCGGTCGAGTCCTTACGTCGGCAGAGCCACGGCGCCCCTCCGGACTCCCCTGCACAAATCGCGTTGCACTCGGCTGCTGCTACGGCCATTCGCCGGCGACCCGAACGGGCGCCGCGGCATGGCAGCTGGAGGGATCAAGCGACTCTGAGGGCCGGCGGAGCGGCCGTTGCGGACCGGGACCGGGCCACGCACGGCGAGGTTGCCTATGCGCCGCCCGGTTCTGCACCAGCTACGAGGCAGCCCTGCTCCCGGCGAAATCCGCGCCTCCGCGACCACTGCTTTCGTCATTCAGGCGGACCCAAAGCGGACGAGCGCTTGGGCGACATTGCGGGCTCTGCTCAGCGAGGGTCCCGCTGTCCCTGTTCTCGGGGGCAGAGCCGGTCGACTGGCGGTGGGGCCGACCAGGCACGATCGTCGTGACGTGCGGGGTGCGCGAGGGCGGCTCCTGCTGGTACGGGGCTTGGTGCGTCGGAGTCGTCATCCTTTGCGCGTGCCGGCGGGGGGTGTCAACGGCCATCTGTTTCTCCCCAACCGCGGCCATCATTTCTCCCCACTGGTGGCCATGATTTCTCCCCACTGGTGGCCATCGAATCTCCCCACCATCAGGGCTGTGGGGTCTGATCAGGTCAGGGGCTTGACCCCCTTGCCGGCGGTTGCTTGGGCGAGCCGGTAGCTGTCTTGGCCTTCGGTGATGATCACGTGGGCGTGGTGGAGTAGCCGGTCGACGGTCGCGGTCGCGATGCTCTTGGGCATCAGTTCGTCGAAACCGGACGGGTGAACGTTGGACGAGATCGCGATCGATCGTTTCTCGTAGGCGGCGTCGATCACGCGGAACAGCGCCTCGGCGGCGTCGGCGGACACCGGGCAGCAGGCCGACGTCATCGACGACCACGAGATCGGCTCGGATTAGCTTTCCGATCGCTTTGTTGATGCTGTCGTCGGCGCGGTGGCGTCGCAGGAGTTGCGCGAGCGTCTCGAGCGTGTGCCAGGCGACGGTCTTCCCGTTGTCGATCGCCAGGTGGCCGAGCGCTTCGACCAGATGGCTCTTGCCGGTCCCGCTCGGGCCGCACACGACCAAGACTTCGGCGCGGTCGATCCACTCCAGCGTTTGGAGCGCGCGCTGGGTCTTTGGCGGGATCGCCGATCGGTCTGGCTCCCAGGCGTCGAACGTCTTGCCGGCCGGCAAGCCCGAGGCGCGGCGCCTGGTCCGGATCGTTGCCTGTTCGCGGCCTTTGACTTCCTCGGAGAGGAGCACGCGCAGGACCTCGGCGTGCTCCCACCGTTGCGCTGCTGCGGTGGCGATCACCTCGGGCGCGGCTCTGCGGATGTATGGCAGCCGCATGCGGCGCAGCAGCTACTCGAGCTCTGTCGGGCAATGGGGGCGGGGCAGGCGGCTTGACCGTCATCGTCGACCCCCGATCCGCGTGTTGGAGCTCCGATCCGGTCGTGCGATCGGTCGCGGCGAGTCCCCGGAGGCCCGCAGATCGCCTCCCTGCGCGTCGGTTTCAGTCGCGCGAGCGTGATTCGGGGTGTTCATCGTCCGAACCCCTCCCACGAGCGGGTCGAGCGCTGCAGCGAGGACTCGTCTGAGGCCCGGAGCGCCAGCGGGACCACGACCGCCTGTTGCTGCTGGTGCGCGAGGATCGCGCTGCAGGTCGCCGTCGGCGAACCGGCCGGCCTTAGCGCACGCCGCCAGCGCCCGCTCGACCGGCTCCGTGCCGTGGAGCTTGGAGAGATCGATCGCCTCTGCCATCTTGCGCCGCACACGCTGCGCGCCCGCGGCAGCGGCGGCGATCAGCCACCGCTCGGCGCCCTCGCCGAGCGCCAGGAACGCGCGCTCCTCCAAGCTGCGCGCCCTCGGCTTGCGGTCAAGCGCGCCGGCCGGCTTGGGCGGATAGTGCTCGTCACACAACGCCGGACGACCCGGCGTGGTCAGCTCATGCCGAGCGACCTCCCGCGGGACCTGCGGACCCGTCGACGTGCACCACGATCAGCTCGCTGCCGTCGATCCTGACCCACACCCGCTCGTCCACCAGCTCGTGCGGGACCGAGTAGACCGCGCCGCCAACCCAGATCGTCGACTGCCAGTTGACCTTGCGCGTCTGCCCGAAACAGATCGTGTGCGGCAACCTCGGCAACCGATGCAGATGCTCATGCTCCTCGCCCCAGCATCTCCATCGGTGGCCGGCGCGTGACCCGGTGCGTGCGCGTGTTGACCTCCGCCATGAACTGCTCGCACGCCGCCTCCAGCTGCCGCGAAGTCCTCGTACTCGTCGCGCAGGTTGTGATCGGTCGGGACCAGATCGGCCTTCGCGATCTTCACCGTCGCCTCCGAACCACCCTTCGATTGGGGATCGGCGGGCTCGCAGGTCGCGATCGTCAACCCGTAATGGCGGGAAACGTCGACGATCGTCGGGTTGCGGACCGCGATCCCGCACACATGATCGACCGTCACCGTCTTCTCGTTATCGGTCTTCTGTGCCCGACCCAGTTATGTGCCCGCGGTTGAAGTAGTTCCCGCAAACACCGTGATCGGTGTCGATACCTCGCCGTTGCCGGCCACATAACGCTGGTGCTCCAGCTGACGGTCTTCCTCCACCCATCTTCGGAGCGGAGGTTGTCCCTCATGTTGGAGTCGTATTTCGTCAAGCCGCAGACGGTCGATCAGATCCGGGCGTCGTGGATCGGCGCGGAGGTCGACCGGTACGTCGAGTGGCTGTCCGAGCGCGGGTACTCGAGTTCGTCGGTGTCGCGCAGGGTGCCGCTGCTGGTGGCGTTCGGCGAGTTCGCGCGGGCTCGCGGGGTCGGTGCCGTTGACGATCTCCCGAGGTATGTCGAGCCGTTCGTGGCCGACCGTGTCGCGAGCCACCGGGGGGTTCGTCGCGCTGGGAATGTCGAGACCGGCCGTCAGGTCGGCAGGGAGGTTCGGGGGCCGGTCGAGCAGATGCTGGGGTTGGTGGTGCCGGGGTTCCGCGGTAGCGGCCGGCGGCATCGTGGGGATCCGTTCGTTGAGGCGCTTCCCGCGTTCTTCGAGTACTTGGTGCGCGAGCGCGGGCTTCGCCCGGCGACGATCAGCCAGTACCGCTACCACCTGCGGCGGTTCGAGGCGTATCTGGACCGGATCGGGGTCAGGCAGCTGAGCGAGCTCTCCCCGCCGCTGATCAGCGCGTTCGTCGCCGAGTTCGCCGGCTGCGGCTTGGGCAAGGCGACCGTTGGTGTCGGCTGCGGGGTGCTGCGCGTGTTCCTGCGCTACGCGCATCGCGAGGGTCTGATCTCGCGCGATCTCGGCACGGCGGTCGAAGGCCCGCAGATCTACCGGCTTGCGGATATCCCGCGTTCGATCTCGTGGACGGAGGTTGGTCAGGTCCTCGCGTGTGTGGAGCGGCGCACCCCGGCTGGCAAGCGTGACTACGCGATTCTCCTGCTGCTCGCGACCTACGGTCTTCGCAGTCGCGAGATCGCGGCGTTGACGCTTGACGACATCGACTGGAAGCACGAGCGTCTGGCGGTACCGTCACGCAAGGCGGGTCACTCGACCGCGTTTCCGCTGTCACGCTCGGTCGGCGAGGCCCTCGTCGAGTACCTCAGGTACGGCCGGCCTGAGACCAGCAGCCGGCGTGTGTTCTTCCGGGCGGTCGCGCCGGTGGCTCCCATCGGGCATGCCGCGATCGCGTCGCGCGCCCGTCATTACCTGCTCGAGGCCGGGATCCAGGTCGCTCGACCTGGGTCGCACACGCTGCGTCACAGCTGCGTGCAACGACTCGTCGACGCGAACTTCTCGCTGAAGACGATCGGCGATTTCGTCGGACACCGCTCGCCAAGGTCAACCGAGATCTATGCCAAGGTTGCGGTCGAGTCGTTGCGCGAGGTCGCGCTCGGTGATGGCGAGGAGGTGCTCGGACGATGACCCTCGACCATGCTGTCACCGGCTTCTTGGAGCACAAGCGGGTGCTCGCCCGGAAGTACATCAGCGAGGAGGCCGAGTTGCGCCTGCTGGTGCGCTTCTGCTCCGAGCACGGCGTCGAGCGCCTCGAACAGCTCTCGCCGGTTGTGGTGGATGAGTTCCTCGCTTCACGGCCGCGCTCGAACGCGCGCAGTTTAATCATCTGCTCGGTGTCGTCGGCTGCCTGCTCGACTGGGCGGTCGCGCAGGAGCTGCTGGAGTGCTCGCCATTGCAGACTCGCCGGCGGCGGGTGACGGCCACGCGGATCCCGTTCATCCTCGACGCCGCGCAGGCACGACGGCTGCTGGATGCTGCCGCCGCGCTCTCGGATGCCTCGCGCGCCCCGCACCGCGGAGCCACCTATCGGACGATCTTCGCGCTCTGCTATGGGCTGGGACTGCGCGGCGGTGAGGCATGCGCGCTGCGCGTCGGTGACATCGATCGCGGCCGCGAGCTACTGGTCCTCAAGGGCGGCAAGTTCGGTAAGAGCCGCCTCGTTCCGCACGGCCCACGGATCGGCGAGCTGATCGACGAGCAGCTCGAGCGTCGCACCGAGGACGGGCGGCTTGATGACCAGGCGCCGCTGTTCACGGGAGTGTCACAAGGTCTGTGTAAGGCAGGAGCGAATGGAGCCTCATGCCTTCAACACAACAGAAGATCCCATTCCAGCGAGCTTGCTCTGATCCGTACGGCGCTGGCGGCGAGCCGCCAGGCGAGCCGCCAGCGCCCCCTGTGAGGGGCGCGAGAGCTGCACGGCCCTTGAGCGAGGAGGTGATCGAGGACGCTCTCGGTCGGGCCCGGCTGGGAAGATCGGTGGCGGGAATGACCGACGATGCGCGTGAGGAGCTGATCGACGCGTTGCTTGATCAGCTCAGCGCCGGGCGCGACGGGCTGCCGGAGGAGCTGCGCGAGCGGTTGCTGGACGGGATGATCGATGAGCTGATCGCCGGTAAGCGGGGCGAGCGCGAGATCCTCGGCAGGACGGCGTGCTCGGCGAGGTCACCCGCCGGATGGTCCAGCGAGCGCTGGAGGAGGAGCTGACCGAGCATCTGGGCTATCCGGCCGGTCAGGCGCCGCCAGGCGGCGCGGGGAACTCCCGCAACGGCGGGACGCCCAAGACGCTCCTGACCGATCAGGGTCGGGTTCGGATCGACACTCCGCGGGATCGCAAGAGCCACTTCGAGCCGCAGCTGGTCAAGAAGGGCCAGCGGCGGCTGGCCGGTCTGGACGAGAAGATCATCGCCCTGTACGCCGGCGGGATGACCACCCGCGAGATCGAGACCTACATCACCGAGCTGTACGGGCCCGGGGTCAGCCGCGAGACGGTCAGCCACGTCACCGCCGCGGTGCTCGAGGACGCCAAGGCGTGGCAGACCCGGCCGTTGGAGCAGATCTACCCGATCCTGTACCTGGACGCGCTGATGATCAAGATCCGCGACGGACAGGCGGTCAGAAACTTCGCGTGCTACCTGGCGATCGGGGTGAACCTCGAGGGCGACCGCGACGTGCTCGGGATGTGGTTCCAGCGGACCGAGGGCGCCAAGTTCTGGCTGGCGGTCCTGACCGATCTGAAGACCCGCGGCGTCCAGGACGTGCTCGTCTGCTGCGTGGACGGGCTGACCGGCTTCCCCGAGGCGATCGAGGCCGTCTATCCCCAGGCGTGGGTGCAAACGTGCCTGGTGCACCTCGTCCGCTCGAGCCTGCGGTTCGTGCCCTACAAGGACAAGCGCAAGGTCGCCGCCGACCTCAAGAAGATCTACACCGCCGTCGACCGCGACCACGCCGAGTCAGCGCTCGAGCGCTTCGCCGAGACCTGGGACGGCAAGTACCCGATGATCTCCGCCAGCTGGATCGAGAACTGGGAACGGATCGTCCCATTCCTGGCCTTCCCGCCCGACGTCCGCCGCGCCGTCTACACCACGAACACGATCGAGGCGCTCAACCGCCAGATCCGCAAAATCATCAAGACCCGCGGCAGCTTCCCCGACGAAGACTCCGCCCGCAAGCTGCTCTACCTCGCGATCACGCGCGCCCAACAGAAATGGAGGCACACCTACAACTGGAGCTCAGCCCTCACAGCCTTCCGAATCCACTTCGGCGACCGCATCCCCGACACTGCCTGACTGTTACCGCAAATTCACTGTCACTCATTGACCCACGAAAGAGTAACTGTTACTATCACAACAGCGGCTTACACAGAAAGCGTGACGCCCTCCTGTTCACCTTCAACGGGCACGCGAGCATCTCCCGGCAGGCCGCCAGCGGCACGTTCACCCAGCTGGCACGCTCGCTGGGGTTAACGGCGCCGTCCGGAGTGTCCGCACCGCGGCTGCACAGCCTGCGCCACTCGTTCGCGGTCGGATGCCTGCTGCGCTGGTACCGCCAAGGGCTTGACCCTGCAGCCCGGCTGCATCAGCTCTCGACGTTCATGGGTCACGTCGACCCGGTCTCGACCGCGGTCTACCTGACGATCACGCCGACGCTCCTTCACGAGGCCAACCGCCGCTTCGAGGCGTTCGCCGAGCCGATCTGGACGGAGGTGCTCCGATGACCGGACAGCCGCTCGGGCCGATCCTGCACTCATTCTTCCTTGACCACCTGATCGCGGTCAAGGGCCTGCGCCCCGCGTCGGTCCGTAGCTACCGCGACACGATCCGGCTCCTGCTCCTGTTCCTCGCCGCCCACAAGCGCTGCAAGATCACACGCCTGACGCTCGACGATCTCACCCTCGAGCGGATCATCGCGTTCCTGCGCCACCTCGAAGAGGACCGCGGCAACCACATCAGCACCCGCAACCAGCGACTCGCCGCGATCCACAGCCTGTTCGATTACATCGCCTCGCGCTCGCCGGAGATGCTCGCCGTCTCCCAGCAGGTCGCCGCGATCCCGATGAAACGCGCCGCCCCAGCGGAAACGCGGTTCCTCGAACGCGACGAGGTCCACGCGCTGCTGCGCCGCATGCCGAGCAACGGACGCCTCGCGCTCCGCGACCAGGCGCTGATCCTGTTCCTCTACAACACCGGCGCGCGCGTCCAAGAAGCCGCCGACCTGCGCGTCGAGCACCTCGACCTCGGCGAGCACCCGACCGTCCGCCTTCACGGCAAAGGCGACAAGTGGCGCACGTGCCCGCTCTGGCACCAGACCGCCCTCACCCTCCAACAACTGCTCGAGAACGAGAACCCATCACAACCACCACCGACCGCCGCGGTCTTCACCGCGCGCGGGCAGCCGCTCACCCGCTACGGCATCTACAAGATCGTCCGCCGCCACGCCGCCGACCTCGACGACGCAAGGACCGGCCGCCGGATCGGCCCGCACACCTTCCGGCACACCGCCGCCGTGCACCTCCTCGAGGCCGGCGTCGAGGTCAACGTCATCCGCGGATGGCTCGGACACGTCTCCCTGGACACCACCAACCGATACGCCGAAATCAACACCAATACCAAGCTCGCAGCACTACGAGCGACCGAGCTATTAGACGTTTCGACGGGATCCCGCACCACACCGATCTGGCGGACCGACGACACGCTCCTGAACTGGCTCTCCTCGCTCTGACCGTTATGTGCCCGACCGCGGTGACACGACGCCACCAACCGCCATGACCACGCGCCGAGTCAGCCGGACGGCCACATAACTGGGTCGGGCACAGAAGACCGATTTTGTGGCGCGCCACAAAATCGGTCAACGCGTAGGTCGGCACACCGTCGAACCGCCGCAATGCGCGGTCCAGCCCGATCACCACCGACGGCAACGTCTTCTCGCGCAACGGCACCACTACCCGATAGCGCGACCACGCCAGCCACGCGCAGAACAACACCGTCCTTGAGCCGCACACGACCGGCCCGTCGCCGTAATCCCACTGCAACCACAACCCCGGCTCCGGAATCCACGGCCGCGTGCGCCGACCGTGCTTCTGCCGCCAACGGCGCTTAGCCTCCGCGACCGCCCGCCGGGTCGTGCGCTCCGAACCCAGATACCCCATCGCGACCAGCTTCCGAATGCGCCTGATCGGCACCGATCCGGGCGCGGGAGCGATCGACCAACTCCTCGATCTTCACCGCGAACGGGTCCACCAGCGGCCGCCGCCGCTCACGCTCCGGCACCCCGCCACCAGCCGCCTCCCGCGCGGCGACCAGCCGCGCGACCGTCTTGTGATCACACCCCGCCAACACCGCCGCGCGTCGCAGCGAACCGGTCAAGTCATACGCCTCAAGAATCTCCATCGCTTCCTCCGGTTTCTTCATCCGGCCGGCCTCCTCAGGTCGCGCGTTGACAACAACGCGCGCCGGACTACCGACGCCTCAGGACAGAACCGTGGGGAGAAACCGTGGCCACCCATGCGGAGAAACGATGGCCGCCAGTGGGGAGATTCCGTGGCCGCCTACGGGGAGCTTTTCATGGCCGCCGTCAGGCGGGGTCGCGGGCATACTGAGGCGATGGATGGCGTCGTGACGGGTCGGCTTGGTGAGCTTGTTGGTCGCGGCGGTGTGTGCGTGCTGTCGGGCGCGGGATGATTGGTGACGAGCCGGCATCGTCACGCAGCGATCGGGAGCGTCGATGTCACCTCCAATCTTGCTCGTTTTCGAGGACCTCGGCAGCGTGCCCGGTCTCCACAAACCTTCCTTTCTTGAAGCGAGTCCGCGACCGCCGCCGACGGGCGGCCGGTGAAAGCACCTGTGGCAACATGAACCTCGCCTATGCGTTCACTGGGGCGGTAGTCGATTCGTTCCCGAGATGGACGCCCGTCGCCCCGGTTGGTGATGGCTCCACCGCGATCGCGCAGCACTCTCAATGGCGGGCGCCAGACTGCTCTGTCGCACAGCAACCGCCACGATCGCCCAACCCGCGCGTCTGGCTCAATTTGGGGCGAGGCAAGAACGGCGTGGCCTCCCGAGCGCGCATGCCATCGGTGTGGCCCCGCCCATCCGGGCGGCTCGACCTCTGCAACGATTTGCCTTGATGTGTTTTCCCGGGCAGCCGGCGTTGACCTTCGCGCCTGAGCGGAGCCACGCTGGATCGGGAGCGCGGGTGCCGCCCGACGCCGAAGCGGAGCTCCTTGACCGCGCCGAAGCTAGGACGAGCACCGCCGGGTCGGTACGTTCGGCCGGGCGGTCGCACGGGTCAAGCTTCCGGTGGAAGCCGTGAGCGGCCCGGCTTGGCACACGCTCGCGGCGGACACGGGCGCGAAACAGCCTTCAGCACCAGATCGACGAGCTCGCCGGTCGGGCGTCTCGGCCGGACGTGACCGTGTGGAGGGTGCAGCCGATCGTCGAGGTTTGTACCCGCGACGAACTACCCCGCGTGGCGTAACGCGCGAGCGGGCGTGGAAGCGCGACGGGAACAGGTTCACAGTCCGCACGTGGCCACCGCGGATCGCGGACGGCGAACTGGCGGCGGCCACTGCTCATGCAGTCCCACGGCGGATCCCGGCCAGGGCAGCCAGCCGAGATCGCGGTCCCGACGTTCGCGCGCGGCCTTCCCGCCCGCGGCAACGACATCGAGCAACCATACGAACCGCTCGCGCTTGCCCTGCTGGTCGGCTGGATCAAACTGGCACTCGCCGACGGGCGCCATGCGGCGTTGCTAGCGCCACCGCTGATCGATCTGATCGGCCGGGTGCCAAAGCCCCGGATACCGCGCGATCTCGGCATCAATTGGCCACTCGAGCCGAGCGAGCCACACCTTCGTCCTCGCCGTCGCTGATCCTCTCGAGGATCGGTCCCCGCGCGGGCCGCAACAGCGGAAATCAGCTTGTCGTCTGCTTGGGAGGTTTACGCTCGCCGCACGCATTTGTCGCCCTTTTGTCGCCCTCTGATGGTTTCGCCCGCCTCCCGGCGATCTGAGAAATACGCCTATTTGCAGTTCTTTCATTAGTCGGGGAGACAGGATTTGAACCTGCGACCGCCCGGCCCCCAGCCGGGTGCGCTACCAGACTGCGCTACTCCCCGTGATGTGGCCCGATTCTACGCCGAACCTCAGAGCGGGCGACGGGGGTCGAACCCGTTCCTAGAGCTTGGAAGGCTCCCGTGCAACCGTTGACACCTCGCCCGCGTTTGCGCGGATGGTAGCCGGGTGTCCCGGTCAGGCGACGGGTCGGCGCGCTTCCGTCGGCACCTGGCCGTCCTTTGTCAGGTCTGCCGGCGGCCACGGGCCGCTCCAGTTATCGAGCGCTCCGTCGAGCGTGACGACCGATCCGCTCAGCGCCCTGCCGAGCGGCGATGCGAGGAGCCCGATCAGCCAGCCGTATTCCTCGAGCGTGCCGAGCCGCTGAAGAGGAACGGTGACCGCGGCGCTGCGCCACAGCTCGGCGGGATACTTGCGCAGCGACTCGGTGTCGAATCGACCAAGGGCAACTGCGATCACAGAGATGCCATTTGCCCCGTAGACGGATGCGAGCTCACGCGTGATCGCCTCGACCGCCGCCCGCGCGGCGCCCGTATGCGCCATCGCCGGAAAGCCTTGGTGGGGCGAGACCGTCACGTTCACGATCGTGCCGGCGCCGGCCTTTCCCATGGCCAGCCCGTACGCGGCTGCACACATCCGGAGCGTCCCGTCCACGTTGAGGCGATGGACCGCACGCCAGCCCTTGGTCGCCAGGTCCTCGGCCGGGACCATGTACTGGCCGCCGGCATTATTCAGGAGCACGTCGAGGTGCCCGTGCCGCTCGAGGGCGGCCCGCACGATGAGCTCGGCGCCGGCCGGCTCGCGGATATCGGCCGCGACCCAGGTGCATCCCTCCCCCACCTCGGCGGCCGCCGCCTCGAGCACCTCAGCGCGACGGCCGGCGATCACCACCGAGGCGCCGCAGCGCGCGAGCTCGGTGGCCGCCGCCTTGCCGAGGTTGGTGCCGCCGCCGGTGACGATCGCGACCTGTCCCTCCAGCGCCCCGTCAACGAAGACGAGCGAGGGCTCGACGGTCACTCGCCGAGGACCTTGATCACGAGCCGCTTCGGACGCCGGCCGTCGAACTCGCAGTAGAAGATCTGCTGCCACGGACCGAGGTCGAGCTCGCCCTCGGTAACAGGCACGATCACCTGATGGTGGACGAGCAGGTTCTTGAGGTGCGCGTCGCCGTTGTCCTCGCCGCCGCGGTGGTGGCGGTAGTCGCCCGGATCGGGCAGCAGCTCCCGAGCGACCTCGTTCGCCGGCTCGCGCCAGCTTGGGGGCGCAACCTTGTCGAGCCACTCGAGCGCGTCCGCCTGAAGGCCCGGCTCGTCGTCGTTGATCCAGACGCCCGCCGTGATGTGCATCGCGCACACGAGCGCCATGCCCTCGGCGATGCCCGCGTCCCGGACCGCCTCCGCCACGTCCTCCGTGATCCGGATGAACTCCCGGCGCTTCTCGGTAGTGAAGGTCCGGTAGACCGTGTGAGAGTTCAAGCAGGGGAGCCGGGATTCGAACCCGGATTCACGGTTTTGGAGACCGCGCGTGTAGCCGTTGACTCACTCCCCTGGGACAGCGGCGATGGTAGCGACCTATACGTTTTTCCGCCCGCCGATTTCGGAACACATGTTCTCATGCGGCGCAGACGGAATACCGTCGCGGCGCGCACCCGCGACGAGGTGCGAAGGTGAGGGAAGCAGCAGTGCGGGCGGAGGGACTCGAACCCCCATGGGCTAAGCCCACCGGCACCTAAAGCCGGCGCGTCTGACCAAATTTCGCCACGCCCGCGAGGCGATGGCTCAGGAGTCTACGGGGCAGCGACAATGGGACTCGTGTCCGGTATCGCTGCGACAATCGAACAAATGTTCGATCCCCTCCCTGTCAGATGCGATCTGGACGCGAAGTACGCCAAGTCCTAGAACTGATCGCGACGGGACTCAACGACTCGCAAATATCCCGGATCACCCAGATCCCGCGCCGAACCGTCGCCGACTGGCGGCGCGGCATGCACCCGGCCGCTGCTCTCGAGTCATGCGGCGTCTGCCAGCACTTGCCCCTTCCGAACCAGCGATACGCGTACCTGCTCGGGCTCTACCTTGGTGATGGATGCTTGTCGGCAACACACCGCCACGGCGTGTGGCGACTTCGAATTTCCTTGGATGGCCAGTATCCCGGGATCATCGACGAGTGCTGCGACGCCGTTGAGGCCCTATTTCCAAAGCAGTGCGCGCACCGTCTGGAGCGGCGGCACTCCCGCTGCGTCGAAGTCTCGATGTACTCGAAGCACTGGCTCTGGCTTATCCCGCAGCACGGCGCGGGCCCGAAGTACCGCCGAGAAATAGCGTTGGCTCGTTGGCAGCAACAAATCGTTGAGCAGAACAGAGAGCCGTTTCTCCGCGGGCTGATTCACAGCGATGGCTGCCGGACCATCGCGTGCGAACGTCAGGCGGGCCGTGTGCGGTACGCCGCGCGATACAGCTTCAGCAACAGATCAGAGGACATCAAGAGCCTGTTCTGCGAGAGCTGCGACGCTCTCGGAATCCATTGGACTCGTCCGAACGAGAAAGAGATCGCAATCTACCGACTTGCGTCGGTCGCGAGGATGGATGAGTTCGTGGGTCCCAAGGCCTGACCCCGCCGCCGCCCTTCGAACCGTCGCACATCGGAGAGCCAATTTGTAAGGTGCGCCCATGCCCCAGCAGCGGACGCTGACCCCCGGCTACGCGGTCGTGTTCCCGAACCGCGAGAAGGCGGGGAGCAAGGCCATGAAGGCCCTCGTGGCGCTCATCCTGCTCGTGTCGGTGGGCCTGATCCTGATCGTGACGATCGGCGGCTGGTCGGAGCTCGAGGGGATGAAGCCGCTGAACTTCTTCTGGTGCATCGCGTACCTGATCATCGCGTTCTACGTTTTCGTGCGCTGGTCGCGCGGGATGCTGCCGATCGCGGCCGGGCTGGGCATCCTGTTGCTGATGGTTGCCCTGGTGGCCGGGATCGGCCTGTCGGGGACGAGCTGGTTCGATCGGAGCCACGAGGGGTTCGCGCCGGCCCATTCGCTGCTCGGAGGCAAAGGGTTGAGCGCCGACACGCTCGGGGCGGTGACGGTGTTGCTCGTCCCGGTCCAGGTCCTCCTCATCCTGTTCGCGCTGAGCGCGTTCGCGCAGGGCTGGAACGTCGAGCAGGAAGTCCCGATCGAGGAGGCCCGCAGACGCGGCTACGACCCACCCGACCCTCGGCCGGGAGCCGCGGTGACCGCGTAAAGCGACCGCAACACCGGCGCCCGAGGGAAGCCGCGACGACATAAATAAACAGTGCGGCGGGTGGGACTCGAACCCGATCACTGGGTTCTAGGTGCTCGCAAACGCCGATTCTTGCTGGCCTTCGGTGTGGTGAGGTCCGCTGAGTTTCGCTCAGATTGGTACCTGAATTGGTACCCGAGCCGTGGGGACAACCGTCGCGCACCGGGGCGGCGATCGTGCTCCTCCTGGCCCTCCCGGCCTCGGTGTAGGTGCACCCTCGGCTTGTGCCCGACGGGCTCTCCAGGCGCCCGAGCGCGTCAAGGGCGCCGACGCGCACGCTCGACTCACATGCGTTCCGGCTGCGCCAGAAGCTGAACCGGTCCGGAGACCGATTCGTGATCAACGTGTGGGGTACGAAAGCCCCAAAGTGGTAAAGCGAGGCCGCTCGTTTCAGAAGCGGAGCGACGGGGGTCCGAAGAGGGCTGAGCCTGCTGATGTCAGTGCCGGGATACCTGAATTGGGCCCGAAGGGAGGAGACCGACGAAGGCCGCGACTGCTGTGGCGACCCCTTCGATCGGTTTATTGCCCGACGAGACCTCCGCGACATAAGCGTCTCGCGCCTGCTTCGCCCGAACCGCGAAGACGACTACTCCCAGGCTGATCAGCGCCCAGCGCTTGAAGCTGCTACCGCGCTCGTCCTGTGCCACCCCCGAATCGTAATGCCCGACCTCAGTGAGGCACAACGATGTCCTGGGAACGATTATCGCCCGGCCGATCGAGGATCAGACGAGACTCTGACAGCGAGGTCAGATCGTGCCCACCAAGGCCAGCGCGCGCCGTCTGTCATCGTCCTCAACGTCAGCGGTATCAGTCCCCCAAAGGGGCAAAGCACAACGAGGGGGCTGTCGGCTAGCAGCGCGCAGAGTCCGCGCTTCCCCGGTTAGCCCGATGCAGCCGTCTCGATGACCGGCCGTCGGGAGCTGGTTAACCGGCCTGGCGATCTCTCGCCAGGCCGGTTCACGATCTAGAAGCTGACGCTGCCGCTGCCGTACACAAAGCCCATCTGAGCAACCGCAGGAGCATTGTTGCTTTGGTTGCACTTACCCTTCTTCGGACCGCTCTTGTAGCGCGAGCCGATGAAACCGAACGTTTCCGTGAGCCGGATCGTTCCCTGAATACCAGCGTAGGCCCCGGTGCCGCTTTCGATCGGCGCTGGAGCTGTCTCGCTGAGAGAGACGGTGCACGTCGCCGCATCGAAGATCGCCCCAGGGCCCTTGTTGACCTTGGCTGAGATGGCCGTGAGATCGATCGTGATCGTGCCCTTCTTGAGGGTCGCCACTCCGAATTTCTTCCCTCCGCTGCTCTCAGTGGGCGAGCTTGACCCGTAGTCGCCGACCGCGCCCGTGAACAGGATCTTGCCCTTACCCTGACCATTCCCCGGCTGAACGAACAACTGAATCCGGCCACCTGCCGGTGTCGCCGACGAGCCCGCCCCCAGCGCGACCGACGCACCGACGATCAGGCAGGCAAGCAGACCCGCGACTCCAACCGCTGTCTTTGCTAGCCGCATCACAACTCCTCCTGTATGCGTGCCGCACGCACGCACGCACGCACGTGCTTGCGGCAGACGAGGGTTAAGGCGCTCGAGACGCGCCCTCTACCGTGTAAACCCCGCAGAGGACCGTCGTCTTGCGAGCCCCCGGGGAAATACTGCGATTGCGTGAGGGCGAACAGGCTGTCGGCGACGCGCAGGCACTCGACCTGGCCCTGGCGCGATCTCATCTGTGCCGCCCGCGCGGCGTTACGGAGGTGATCGGCGAGAGTGTCGGAATGATCGAGAAGCAGCACTCGCCAGCACGGGAGCGACGGGATTCGTTCCCCAGGTAGCTCAGCGGTATCAGGCGGACAAAGGACTAGGCAGGTAGCAGGGCGTTTCTGCTCCGCGATGTAGTGCGGCGGGTGGGACTCGAACCCACACGTCCCGAAGGACAGTGCCTTTTGAGGGCACCGCGTCAGCCGATTGCGCCACCGCCGCGCTCGGCGGCAGTTTAGTCGCGGCGGGATCCGGTCCGGGGTATCGGTGCACCGAACGCCGGCGCGCCAGCTCACTCAACGATCAGCGCCATGAGCTCGTCGATCAGGGTCGCCGGGGCCGCCACGGTCCCCGCCGGGTCCTCGCCGGTCGCGGCCAGGTTCCGGACAACCAGCCCGGCGCGGGAAGCGATGAGGCCGCCGGCGGCCACATCCCAGGCGTTGACACCGCGCTCGTAGTAGGCATCGACGCGGCCGCAGGCGGCCCAGCAGAGATCGAGCGCGGCGGCGCCCACCCGGCGGATGTCCCGCACCCGGGGCAGCAGCTCCAGCAAGACGTCGGCCTGGCGAGCGCGGACCGCGCGGTCGTAACCGAACCCGGTGGCGACCATCGCCACGCCTAGCGAATCAGCCCGATCCGGCGCCTCGAACGGCACGCCGTTGAGCGTCGGCGGGCCGGAGCGCGTCGCTTCAAAGCGCTCCTCACGGCTGGGGTCCAGCACAACGCCGGCAATCGTCCCTGAAGCGTCCTCGCAGGCGACGCTGACGGCGAATGCGGGGAGCCCGAACAGGTAGTTGATCGTCCCGTCGAGTGGATCGACGATCCAGCGAACGTCGCCGCCGGCGGTCTCTCCTCCCTCCTCGGCGAGGATCGCATCGTTCGGCCGGCGTTCGGCGAGCACCGCCCTGATCGCCCGCTCTGCCGCCAGGTCAGCGTCCGAGACGAGGTCGGTAGGCGTGCTCTTGGTTCGCACTCCACGCGCCTGGCCGCCGAATCGCTCGCGCAGCTCGACGGCGGCGGCATCGGCGGCGTCGCGGGCCACGGCAAGCAGCGCCAGCTCGTCGTCGGCGGTCACGGCCTGGGTTTCTATCGGATCGGGCTTGCGATCATCCGGCCGATGCGACCGCTCGAGACGATCCGGACGCTGTCGGCGTTCGAGCGGCGGGGTCCAGGTACCGACGCCGAACGGCGCGCGGCACGCTGGCTGGCCGGCGAGCTGATGCCCCACCGCCACCGGGTCCGGATCGAGACGTTCTGGTGCCGACCGAACTGGGCGATGGCGCACGCGTGGCATGTCGCGCTGGCGCTGGTGGGAAGCCTCCTATCCCCGAGTCACCCGACCGCGGGCGCGATCCTGCTCGCGATCGCCCTCGGATCGATCGTGAGCGACGAGGTCACCGGGATCTCGCTCGGCCGCCGCCTGACCCCCGAGCACGCCAGTCAGAACGTCGTGGCAACGGCAGCCCGGACCAAACCCGAGGCGCCCGGCGCCAACACGCCCCTGATCATCACCGCCAATTACGACGCCGGCCGAACCGCCCTCGTCTACCGCGACCCCCTGCGCCGCTCAGCCGCCGAACTCAGGAACCTCGCGGGCCCTGCCGCCCTGGGCTGGCTCGCCTGGCTCTCGATTGCGATCGCCTGGCTGCTGGCGGTCGCGATCGTCCGTACCTCGGTCCACCAGTCGTCGACCGCTCTCGGACTGATTCAGCTCCCACCGACGATCGCGCTTGTCGTCGGCCTCGCGCTCCTGCTCGAGGCCGCCGGCGCTCCCTACGGTCCGGCCGCCGACGACAACGCCAGCGGCACCGCCGTGGCGACCGCGGTCACAGACGCACTCGCACGAAACCCGCCCGACAACCTCGCCCTCGAGCTCGTCCTGACCGGCGCCGGCAATGGCGGCGAGATCGGCATCCGTCGCTACCTGCGGACTCGCCGGCGCGAGCTCAGGCGCGCCAACGCGATCGTCCTCGGCATCGCTCCGTCGGGAAGCGGGCACCTCCACTACTGGCGCAGCGACGGCCGGCTGGTTCCCCTCGGGTACGCCCGCTCGCTTCGGGCACTCGCCTCCGAGCTACCCGACGCCACCCCACACCGCGACCGCGGCGCCACGCCCGCCCAGCCGGCGCGCGCCCGCGGCCTCGCCGCCATCGCCATCGGATGCCAAAACAACCAGGGCCTAACGCCCCGATCGCATCAAGCCAAGGACACTGAGACCACGATCGACGAAGCGACCCTCGACCGCGCGGTGAACCTGACACTCAAACTCATCGACGAGATCAACGCCTCGCTCACCCCGGCAGAACAGACAGCTACACCGGCGTGACCGGATTGTGCTTCTCGGGCCACTCGCGGTGCTTGCCGGCCGCGAGCGCGAACCGGCGGATCAGCTCCGAACGCAGGTCCTCGGGCTGGATTACCGCGTCGATCACGAGCTCCGAGGCGAGGTGCAGGATGTCGATGTCCTCGGCGTATTCGCGCCTCAGCTCTTCAACCCGCGCCGCCCGCTCTTCCTCGTCGGCAATCGCCTGCAGCTGGTTGTAGTAAACGGCGTTGATCGCGGCGGATGGCCCCATGACCGCGATCGAGGCGGTCGGTAGCGCCAGACAGCAGTCGGGATCGAATGCGGGGCCCGCCATCGCGTACAGGCCGGCGCCGTAAGCCTTGCGCACGACCACGGAGATCTTCGGGACGTTGGCTTCCGAGACGGCGCTGATCATCTTCGCGCCGTGGCGGATGATGCCCTCGCGCTCGACCTGGGTCCCGATCATGAAACCGGGCACGTCGGCCAGGAACAGCAGGGGTACGTTGAACGCGTTGCAGGTCCAGATGAAGCGGGCGGCCTTGTCGGCGGAGTCCACGAACAGCACGCCGCCCTTGACCTTCGGCTGGTTGGCGACGATCCCGATCGCCCGGCCGTCTAGCCGCGCGTACCCGACGATCACCTCCTTCGCCCATCGCGCGTGAACCTCGCAAAAAGAGTCCTCATCAATCAGCGAGTCGATCAGTAACCGCATGTCGAACGGCTTGTTCTCGTCGGCCGGGATGAGTTCGCGGATCGACCGCTCCGAAGCGCCCGGCGAGGCCGGCGGAGCAGCGGGCGGATCACCCGCAAACGACGACGGGAAGTAGCTCAGGTAGCGACGCGCGTAGTCGATCCCCTCCTCGTCGCTGGCGACCAACACGTGCCCGACCCCGCTACGCGAGGTGTGCATGCGCGCACCGCCCATCTCCTCGAGCGTCACCTTCTCGCCAATCACCATCTCGGCCATCCGAGGCGAACCGAGGTACATCGAAGCGTTGCCGTCGCGCATGATCACGACGTCGCAGAACGCGGGGATATAGGCGCCGCCGGCCGCGGAAGGACCGAACAGCACGCACACCTGTGGCACGACGCCCGACAGGCGCACCTGATTGAAGAAGATCCGACCCGCGCCCCGGCGGCCCGGGAACATCTGGACCTGCTGGTCGATCCGAGCCCCGGCCGAGTCGACCAGGTAGACGAGCGGCACCCGCAGGGACAACGCCCGCTCCTGGATCCGCACGATCTTCTCGACCGTCCGAGGCGCCCAGGATCCCGCCTTGACGGTCGGGTCGTTGGCCATCACCGCGACGGGTGCCCCAGCCAGAGTCCCGAGCCCGGTGACGACGCCCTCGGCCCCGAGCCCATCCGCCTCCGATCCCGCCAGCAACCCCTCTTCGGCAAATGACCCCGGGTCGAGCAGCCGAGCGACCCGGTCTCGCACCAAAAGCTTTCCCTGCGACAACGCCTTCTCGCGGTGGCGCTCCGGACCGCCGGCTACCGCGCGCTCGACCGCATCCGACAGCACATCGCCTCGCTCGACGCCGCCGGTCACGACGGGTCCCCCCACTCCACCGGTCCGGCCAGCAGCACGTGGCTGCCCAGCGGCCGCCCGAGCACCTCTTGCGCGGCGCGGGAGGCTCCGATCAACGCCCCCAGGTCGATCCCGGTGGCGATTCCCATCTCGTGCAGCATCGACACCAGGTCCTCGGTCGCGATGTTGCCCGTCGCCCCGGCCGGCACCGGGCAGCCGCCCAGCTCGCCGAAGCTCGACTCGAAGCTCTCGACCCCCGCTTCCAGCGCCGCCAGCACGTTCGCCAGCCCCTGTCCGCGCGTGTTGTGGAAGTGACCGGTCAACTCCACACCCGGCAGCCGCTCCCGCGCCGCGGCAAAAAACTCTCGCACCTGGATCGGATTGGCCATCCCGGTGGTGTCGCCGAACCCCACCTCAACCGCCCCCGCCTCCACCAGCGCCGAGGCGACATCCAGCACGCGAGAAACCGGAACCTGGCCCTCGTAGGGACAGCCGAACGACGTCGAGATCACACCCTCACAGCGAAGTCCCTCCGAAAGCGCCCGCCCAAACACACGCGACAGACCCGCCAGCGACTCCGCCACCGACCGCCCGACGTTCTTCTCGTTGTGCGTCTCTGACGCCGACAGGAACCCATTGATCTCCTCAAACCGATCACGCAGCGGCAGCGCCCGCTCGAGCCCCCGCTCGTTCGGAATCAAGACGCTCACGGCAACGTCCGACGGCAGCGAGACCGCCGACAACACCTCCGAAGCGTCGGCCAGCTGTGGGATCACATCGGGGCGGACGAAGCTTGTGACCTCGATCCGCCGCAGTCCGCTGGCCCCGAGAAGCTCGATCAGGCGCACCTTCTCGTCCGTCGGGATCACCTCGGGCTCGTTCTGAAACCCGTCCCGGGGACCCACTTCACGAATGCGCACCTGCTCCGGCAAATCGCTCATCGGTTCCGATTCTATGAACGCGCTAGGGTGCGCCGCCGATGAGCGGCTCACTCCACGTGGGAATGGAGGACTCGGAAGAGTTTGAGGTCGACGGTCGGTTGCTGACCGACGTCGGCGGCACGCTGCCCACCGAGGTGCTCTCGACGCCGGGCATGATCGGCATGATGGAGCGGACCGCATCGAGGCTTGTCTATCCCGCGCTCCAGGACGGAAAGGCGACGGTCGGCTTCGAGGTCAACGTGAGGCACGTCGGGGCCGCGAGAAAGGGCGAGCGGTGCACCGCGCACGCCCGGCTCGAGGAAATCGCCGACGGCCGAAAGCTCCGCTTCGCGGTCGAGGTCACGGCGCAGGACGGCCGCACGATCGGCCTAGGAAGGCACGAGCGGCGGATCATCGACACACGAGCCGCCGGCGCGGGATGACGCAATCCGGCCCAACCACCACGAGCCCCGTCTCCATAGTCGGCGGCACCGGGGCGCTCGGGTTCGGGCTCGCGCTCCGACTCGGCCGGGCCGGCGTCCCGATCGTCATCGGCTCGCGCGACGAGCACCGCGCCCAGGAATCCGCGCAGCACGCAGCGAACACGATCAAGAACGGCCAATTCACCGGCCGCGCGAACGCCGACGCTGTCCAAGAGACCGAAATCGTCATCCTGAGCGTCCCGTTTCGCAGCCAGTCAGAGACGCTCGCCAACCTCAAGCACGCGCTCAAACCCGATCAGCTCCTCATCGACGCCACTGTCCCGCTCGCCGCCGCGGTCGGCGGGAAGGCGACGCGCACGATCGGGGTGTGGCAAGGCTCGGCCGCCCAGCAGGCGCAGGAGATGGTCCCGGAAGGGGTAAGAGTCGTCTCCGCCTTCCACACGGTCAGTGCGGCGCTCCTGACCGACCTCGACCACGTACTCGACGAGGACGTCCTGATCTGTGGCGACCGCCGCGAGGACAAGGCGAGGGTGGCCGAGATCGTCAACCACATCGACGGGCTCAGACCGGTCGACTGCGGACCCCTCGAGCTGGCCCGAATCGTCGAGCCCCTCACCGCGCTGATCATCTCGATCAATGTGCGGAACAAGGTCCGCGCCGGGATCAAGATCACGGGCCTGTGAGCGGCCCGGTCGTGGTGCTCGCCGGCGGGACCGGCGGGGCGAAGCTCGCTCGCGGCATGCTCGACGTGGTCGGCGCTGACTCACTCGTCGTCGTCGCCAACACGGGCGACGACATCGAGATCTACGGTGCCTACGTGTCGCCCGATCCTGACCTGGTCACCTTCTGGCTGGCTGACCGGATCGACGAGCGCGGCTGGGGTCTCGACGGCGACACCTTCCACGTGATGGACGGACTGAGGGCGATCGGCATCGACGTGTGGTTCAACCTGGGCGACCAGGACCTGGCGATCGGGATCGAGCGGGCCCGCCGACTGCAAGCCGGCGAGCGACTCACCGACGCGCACCAGGTGATCGCTAAAGCGCTCCGCGTCCCCGGCACCGTGCTTCCAATGAGCGACGCTCCCGTACGCACGAAAGTGCTCGCTGCGAATAAAACCTGGCCCTTTCAGGAGTACATGATCAAGGCCGGCGGTGCCTCTAACGCAGCCGACCCGGTCCAGGACGTCGAGTTTCACGGCGCTCGCGCTGCCCGCCCGACCCGCGAGGTCCTGCAAGCCATCGCCACCGCGCAGGCGATCGTCATCGGACCCTCCAACCCGATCGTCTCGATCGGCCCCATGCTCGCGATCCCCGAGCTCAAGTCAGCGCTCAACGAGAGCCCGGCCGCGATCGTCGCCGTCAGCCCGCTAGTCGACGGCGAGGTGGTCAAGGGACCGACCGCGGCGTTCATGGAGTTCACCGGGCTCCCTCTTTCGGCCGAGGGCATCGCCGCGTACTACGAGGGGATCATCGACGGGCTGGTGAGCGATCGGCGAACCGATCGGGTGCCCGTGCTTGAGACGGACGTCCTGATGGCCTCCGCGGAGGCGCGCCAGCGGGTGGCCGAGGAAGCGCTCGGCTTCGCATTGGCCCTGAGATAGCCCGAAACCCCACCAGGGGCGAAACTTCTCTGCTCGGCCTACCAGATAGCGTTTCCCGCCGATGCGCACCGTCGCCATCCTCCCGATCAAGAGCTTCGCTCAGGCCAAGCAGCGCCTGCGCGACGGGCTCTCGCCGCACGACCGGCGGGCGCTGGTCGAAGCGATGTTCGCTGACGCGCTCGTGGCGCTGGGCCGGGTCGCCGCGCTGGAGCGGATCGTGGTGGTCAGCGGCGACCGGGTCGCCCAGCGGATCGCCGGCGGCTACGGCGCGAGCATCGTCGAGGATGAGGAACGGGGCCACAACGCCGCCGCCGCGCGCGGGGTCGAGGCCGTGCTCGAGGACGGGATCGAACGGGCGCTGCTGGTTCCCGGCGACTGCCCGATGCTGTCTCCCCGCGACATCGAAGCCCTGCTCGACCATCCGGTCGGCGAGCGCTCGGTCCTGATCGTCCCCGACCGCCACGGCACCGGAACCAATGCGCTGCTGCTGACCCCGCCCGACGTCCTCGCCCCGAGCTTCGGGCCGGACAGCCGCCGGCGCCATCTGGCCGAGGCAGCCGCGGCGGGCGTGCCTGCCGAGGTCGTCGAGCTCGAGTCGCTCGGGCTCGACATCGACACCACCGACGACCTCGAGGCGTTGCAACGTCAGCTCGAGAGCACCCACGGTGGCGCCGCCCACACCCGCGGGATGCTGAACCAGTTGATGCGGGCGCGATCCTGAGTGGCGAAAGCGCCGTGGCCAGGGCCATAACCGCGGTCGCAGTGGAGGGCCTGCCCGAGGTCCGGCCGGGCGACGACCTGCCCGAGCTGATCACCGGCGCGCTCGCGCGGCAGCGGGAAACGCTCCAGCCGGGCGACGTGCTCGTCATGGCCCACAAGATCGTCTCCAAGGCCGAGGGCCGCATCCGCCGCCTGGCCGACGTCGAGCCTGGGCCGAGGGCGCTCGAGCTCGGGGAAGCCCTCGGGAAGGATCCGCGGCACGTCCAGGTCGTCCTCGACGAATCACGGGCCGTTCGGCGCGCCTCGCAGGGCGTGCTGATATGCGTCACCCACCATGGCTTCGTGTGCGCCAACGCCGGCGTGGACGCCTCCAACGTCCCGGGCGAGGACACCCTCGTGCTTCTGCCCAAGGATCCGGATGCATCGGCTAGAAGGCTCCGGCGCGACCTAACCGACCGCCTCGGAACCGAGCCGGCGGTCGTGATCACCGACTCCTTCGGCCGGGCCTGGCGCCACGGCCAGGTTGACATCGCGATCGGCTGCGCGGGCCTTCAGCCCATCGATGACTGGCGCGGACGCACCGACGCCACCGGCCATCAACTCCGGGCGACCCGGATCGCCGTGGCGGACGAGCTCGCCGCCGCAGCCGACCTGACGCGCACCAAGGACGGCGCGCTGCCGCTAGTCCTGGTCCGCGGCGCCGGCCGGCACGTCGGCGCGGGCGACGGCCCCGGCGCCGCGGCGCTGGTCCGCCCGGAAGCGGAGGACCTGTTCCGGTAACCGCGGCCGCACGACCGGCCGGGTAGCGACGACGACGGCACCGAGAACGACGGCGACGCCGACCAGCTGCAGTCCGCTCGGTGACTCGCCCAGGATCAGGGCCGCCAGGGCGACCGAGCCGACCGGCTGGATGATCAGGATCAGAGATGTGATCGCCGCGGGCAGGCGGGGCAGCGAGGTGCTGATCAGCAGCCATCCGACCACCTGCGAGCTCAGCGCGAGCAGGATCAACCAGCCCACACCGGGCCATCCAGGGGTTAGATCCGCATCCCCAACGATCAAACCAATCACCACCGCGACCACCGTGGCGGTCAACGTCGCGTCGAAGAGCGGCCCGGCCACGCGGCGCAGGTCGGCCCCGCCGCGCCGGAGCAGCAGCAGAAACCCCACGTAGGCGACACCGGCGCAGAGTCCAAACACTGCCCCCCGCCCCGGGTCTCGGCCGTAGGCGCCGCTCTGGAGCGCGCCCGAGACCAGGACCACGCCGATCAGCGCGATGGGCAGCGCCACGAGCACCCGGCGCGCCGGCCGCTCGGACCAGATCGCCCACGCCGCCAGCGGCACGAGCACCACCTGGATGTTGGCCACCACGGTCGCCAGGCCGGCGCCCACGTCCTCGATCGAGGTATGCCAGAGGATCAGGTCAGCCGCGAACAGCGCGCCCGCGGCCACGACGACCCTGCGCTCGGCCCAGGAACGGCTGCCGAATCGCCGATCCTCGAGCCACGCCAGGAGCCCGAGCACGGGCAGGGCGAACGCGCACCGGAAGATCGCCGCCGTCGACGGCGAGGTGTCGCTCAGCTTCACCAGGATGCTGGAGAAGGCAATCGTCAGCGCCCCGAGCAGCGCGCACACCCGGACGGCCCGTGAGCTCGCCAGCCACCGATCCCGCACAACTCCAGGCTAGACCCCGACTGACGTCCGGAATGTCCAGGATTAGGACTGAGCGGGCGCCCCGATGGCGTGAAAGCCGCCATCGACGTGCACGATCTCGCCGCTGATCCCGCGCGCGTAGTCGGACAGCAGGAAGCAGATCGCGTCCGCCACCGGCGCCGGATCCTCGACGTCCCACCCGAGCGGCGCCTGCACCCGCCACAGATCGGCCAGCGCCTCGAACCCCGGGATCCCGCGCGCCGCCACCGTGCCCAGGGGCCCCGCCGACACCAAGTTCACCCGGATTCCACGGGGCCCGAGGTCACGCGCCAGGTAACGCGAGACCGATTCGAGCGCAGCCTTGGCCACGCCCATCCAGTCGTAGATCGGCCACGCCACTGACGCATCGAAGTCGAGGCCCACGATGCTCGAGCCGGCACCCATCAGCGGTTCGACCGCCACGGCCAGCGCCTTCAGCGAGAACGCGCTGGTCTGGAAGGCAGCCATCGCACTTTCGGCCGGCGCGGTCATGAACTTCCCCCCGAGCGCGTCCTCGGGCGCGAACGCGATCGCGTGCAAGACACCATCGACGCCCCCCCAACGACTCTCCAACTCGGACGTCAATGCCGCCAAATCCTCGGCCCGATTCACGTCGAGCTCCAAAACGTCGATCGCGGATGCCGACGGCAGCCGCTTCGCGGCCCGCTCGGTCATGCTCCGGACCCGGCCGAAGCTGGTCAGGACGACCGAGGCTCCCTCGGAGAGCGCCCGCGATGCCGCGTGGAACGCGATCGAATCCTTCGTGATCACCCCGGTGATCACCAATCGCTTGCCCTCGAGGATCACGTCAGGCGCGAACCCCAGAGCGTCCACAACGCGCCGGCTAGCCGCGCCCGCGTGTCCGCCGGCTCGACCAGCTCGTCGACGAATCCCGACGCGGCGGCCGCCTCTGCCGTCAGGTGCTCGGCTGCGTACTCCTCGGCGAGCTGCAGACGCAGGGCGTCCGGATTCTCGGCGGCGAGCAGCTCGCGGCGATTCACGACGCCAACCGCAGCGCGAGCGCTCATGATCCCGAGCTCGGCATCGGGCCAGGCCAGCACCAGGTCGGCGCCCAGATCGCGCGAATTCATCGTGATGTACGCGCCGCCGTAGGACTTGCGCAACACGAGCGTGAGCTTTGGGACGCGGGCGGCGGCGAAGGCGCGCACGAGCGAGGCGCCGTGGCGGATCACGCCGGCGCGCTCCTGTCGCGACCCCGGCATGAACCCCGGTGTGTCGACGACCGCGAGCAGCGGCACCCCGAACGAGTCGCAGAACGAGACGAAGCGCGCGGCCTTCTCGGAGCCCTCGGCGTCGAGAACCCCGGCCAGGTGGTGCGGCTGGTTGGCCACGATCCCCACCGGACGGCCTTCGATCCGAGCCAGGACGGTGACCACGTTACGGGCCCAGCGCGGGCACAGCTCGAGCAGCGAGCCGCCGTCGACGATCCCGCGGAGCGCGTCGCGCACGTCGTAGACCCGGCGCGGCTCCGACGGCACGACGGCGCCGGGGTCGGGGATCTCGGGGAAGACGGGCTCGACCGCCGGTAGCGGCAGGCCCGCCGCCGAGGGCAAGTACCCCAACAGCTCGCGGACTCGCTCGGCTGCACTGCGCTCGTCGTGTTCGACCAGGTGGCAGACGCCGTTGTGCTCGTGCACTCGCGGACCGCCGAGCTCGACGGCGGAGATCTCCTCTCCGAGCGCCTCGTGGACGACCCCCGGGCCGGTCAGGAACATGGCGGCGTCCTCGGTCATCAGGATCAGGTCGGTCAGCGCCGGCGAATAGGCGCCCCCGCCGGCCGAGGCCCCCGACACAACCGAGATCTGGGGAACCACCCCGGTCAGGCCAACCGTCTCGCGGAAGATGCGGCCGTAGCCGGCCAGCGCCGCGGTGCCCTCCTGCATGCGGGCGCCGCCGGACTCGACGAATCCCACCACGGGGATCCGGGCCCGCCCGGCCGTCTGGAGCACGCGCACGATCGTGTCGGCGTGGCGCTCGCCCAGGGAACCTCCGAGGTAGGAGCCGTCCTGGGCGTAGCAGGCGATGGGTCGCCCGTTCACGCAGCCGGTGGCGCCGAGGACGCCGTCCCCGGCGATTGCGCGCGCCCCCAAACGCGGCGACACAACCCGCGAGCGCAGGACCTGCAGGCTCCCCGGGTCGCAGAGCGCCTCGAGGCGCTCGAGCGGATCCAGGCGCTGCGTGGACTCGCGTTCTAGCGTGGCGCTCATCGGTCGGGCGGGGTCGGTGGGCCGGTAATCACGAGTGCGACGTTGTGACCGCCGAAAGCGAACGAGTTCGAGATCGCGGTGGGCGGGTGTCCGTTCGACATGAGCAGCGGCCGCGCCTCGCCGGGAACATAGTCGAGATCGCAGTCGGGATCGGGCACCTCGTAGCCGAGCGTCGGCGGGATGATCCGCGAGATCAGGGTCTTGACCGTCGCCACGACCTCCGCCGCCCCGGCCGCGCCGAGCAGATGGCCAGTCGCGGATTTCATCGAAGAGATGGGCACCCGGCGAGCGCGCTCCTCGCCGAGTGCACGCTTGATCGCGGCCGTCTCGGCCGAGTCGTTGAGCTCGGTCGAGGTCCCGTGCGCGTTGATGTAGTCGATCTCATCCGGGCCGACCCCGGCATCGGCCATGGCCAGTTCGATCGCCCGCGTGGCGGCCTCGCCCGAAGGCTCGGGCGCGGTCAGGTGATAGGCGTCGGAGGTCGAGCCGTATCCGGCGACCTCGCCGAGGATCGAAGCGCCGCGCGCCTCGGCGGCCGAAGCCTCCTCGAGCACGAGGACGCCGGCGCCCTCGCCCATCACGAAGCCGTCGCGGCGCGCATCGAAGGGCCGCGAGATCCCGGTCGGTGACAGCGCCTGCATGGCGTTGAAGCTCCCGAACCCGAACGTAGTCAGCGTCGCCTCGGCGCCACCGACCACGACCGCGTCGGCGTCGCCGTACTGGATCATTCGCATCCCGGAGCCGATCGCGTGCGCGCCGCTCGAGCACGCCGACACCAAACTGAACACCTGGCCCTTGAGGCCGTGCTTCATCGAGATGGCCGCCGCGGCCGCATTGGACATCTGGGCCGGGATCCCGAGCGGGGACATCCGCGCCGGACCGCGGTCGCGGAGCACGTCGTGTTGATTCTCGATCGTCTGGATACCGCCGATCCCGGTGGCCAGGATGCACCCGACCCGCATCGGGTCGTACGGGAGCTCGCCGTCCCAGCCGGCATCGGCGAGCGCCTCGGCGGCTGCGACGAGCGCGAACTGAGAGAAGCGGTCCAACCGTCGGACCTCCTTCACGGACAGCAGCTCGCCCGGTTCGAAGTCCGTGCACGCGCCGGCGCCGTCGACGATTCCGCACTCGCCGGCAAGCCAGCGCTCATACAGCGCGGCCGCGCCGACGCCCATCGGCGTCACGGCACCCATGCCGGTCACGACGACACGGCGCTTCATTGGTGCACCGCTTCCATTCACTCGTGTCGCCTGCGAGCTCACTCCGCGCGACTGACGATCAGATCGATCGCGTCGCCGACGGTCTTGAGCTCCTTCATGTCCTCGCCCTTGAGCACGACGCCGTAGTCGTCCTCGACCACCTGGGCCAGCTCGACCAGGTCGAGCGAGTCGATGTCGAGCTCCTCGAAGGTCGATCCGCGCGCGATCTGATCGGCGTCGGGGCCGAAGCTGGCCAGCGTCTCGACGACGCGCGCTTCGACCTGCTCTGCAGTGACGGTTGCCATGTTCTTCCTTTCAGTGGTTAGTGGTGATCATGCGGCCAGCCCCCCGTCGACGGTGAGCACCGCGCCGGTGACGTAGCTGGCCTCTTCAGAAGTCAAAAAGCGCACGCACGCGGCGACCTCCTCGGGCGTGCCGGTGCGCCGCGCGGGAATGGCGTCGATCACGTCCTTCGGGACGTCCGCGATGAATTCCGTGTCGATCAGGCCGGGCGCCACCGCGTTGATCGTCACGCCGCGTCGCGCCACCTCGACCGCCGATGTCTTCGTCAGCGCGATCAGCCCGGCTTTGGCGGCGGCGTAGTTCGGCTGTCCGGCGTTGGCGCGCAGGCCGACGACCGAGGAGATGTTGACGATCCGGCCGGTGCGGGCCCGGAGCATTGTTCGCAGCGCGCGGCGAGTGAGTCGGAACGCCGCGGTCAAATCTGTCTCCAGCACCGCGTTCCAGTCCTCGTCGTCAAGCGACGCCGTGATGTTGTCGCGGTTGATCCCGGCGTTGTTGACGAGCGCCAGCACCGGGCCGTCGAAATGCGACTCGAGCGCGCTGAACAACTCGTTGGCCGCTCCCGCCTCGGCCACGTCGGCGGCGAGCGTGATGGCTTGGCCACCCTCGCCCTTGATGTCGGCGACGACCGACTCCGCGCCGTCGCGGTCCGAGCGGTAGTTGACGCCGACCCGCCAGCCGTCACGGGCCAGCGAGCGGGCGATCGCCGCGCCGATACCACGGGAGGCACCGGTGACGAGCGCGGTCCGAGCGGTCGAGGTGTCAGGCATCGTCGGCGCCACCCCACTCGATCACGCCCGCGCCCCAGGTGAACCCGGCCCCGAACGCGCTCAGCAGCACCTTCGCGCCCGGCCGCAGCCGTCCTTCGCGCTCGGCAGCGTCGAGTCCCAGCGGCAGGGTGCCGGCCGAGGAGTTGCCCAGGTTCTCGATCACATCCACAACGCGCTCCGGGGGTAGCTGAAGCTTTTCCGCCAGCGCGCGCAGAATCCTGCCGTTGGCCTGGTGGTAGACGAACAGGTCGATGTCCTCCAGGGACAGCTCCGCGCCCTCGACCGCGGCCACCGTGGCCTCCCCCATCCGCGCCACCGCGTGGCGATAGACCTCCGGGCCGTCCATCTGGAGCTTGCGGTCGGCGTGGTCGATGTGGATGGCGGGGGCGCCCGAGCCGTCGGCGCCGAGGATGATCGGCCCGATCGCCCCGAGCTCGCCGGCCGCCGGCCCCACCACGACCGCGCCGGCGCCGTCACCGAACAGCGGCGCCGTCCGCTTGTCCTCCCAGTCGACGATGCGGGTGGTGAAGTCGGCGCCGATCAGCAGCACGCGCTCGGCGCGACCGGTTTCGATCTGCGCGGCGGCCAGCGACAGCCCGGACAGGAAGCCCGTACAGGCGGCGCCGAGGTCGATCGCGCCTGCCCGGTCGGCGCCCACGGCGTGCGCCACGATCGGCGCTGCGTTCGGCATCAGCTCGTCCTGCGTCAGCGTCGCCACCAGCACCAGGTCGATATCGGCCGGGTCCACGCCGGCGCGGCTAAGCGCGGCCGAGCCGGCCCGAGCCGCAAAGTCCGAGAGCCGCTCGTCGGGGGCGGCGACCGGGCGCGAGCGGATACCGGTGCGCGACACGATCCAGTCCTCGCTGACCCCCAGGCGTTCGGCCAGCTCAGCGGTGCTCACGCGGGCCGACGGGACCTCGGCCGCGACCGACAGGATGGCCGGACGGGCCGGGGCGAGCGCCTGGACGCCCGTCTGCCCCGCGACGCGGGTGCCTACTCCGAGACGAACGATCTCAAACACCGCTCAGCTCTCCGCGGAGAAAGAGGATTGCTGTGACTCCCATTCTGGTATCACCCTACGCGGCACTCCGGACCTGGATACACGTGCCTCGTGGTCTTCCCCCCGTTCGGGGGGAGGCGCGATTCGCCCGGATTCACTGAGTAAGGCGCCGCCGTGAGGCGCCCCGAAAATCCCGAAAGCACTGCCGTCAGGCACCGCCGACAATTCCACTTCCCCCATGAGCCTCCCTAAGCCGACCTCCGCCTCCGCCGCGCTCGTGACCGGCGCCTCGGCCGGCATCGGCGCGGAGATCGCCAAGCTGCTCGCTGCGCGCGGCTACGCGCTGGTGCTGGTCGCCCGGCGCAAGGACCGCCTGCTCGCACTGGCCGGGGAGCTGAGCCGGCAGCACGGTGTCCGGGTCGAGACGATCGCGGCCGACCTTTCCAAGCCGACCCCGCGCGGCCGGATCCCCCGACGGGTCGAGGAGCTCGGCCTCGACGTCGAGATCCTGATCAACAACGCGGGCTTCGCCACCGGCGGCGAACCCTTCTCCGAGGCCGACCCCGAGCGCGAGCTCGAGCAGGTGCGAGTCGATGTCGAGGCCGTCGTCGCGCTGACGTCGGCCTTCCTACCGGCGATGGTGAAACGCGGACGTGGGGCGATCCTCAACGTCGCCTCGACCGCCGGGATGCAACCGATGCCCTACTCGGCCGGTTACTCGGCGGCCAAGGCGTACGTCCTGACCTTCTCCGAAGCCATTCACCAGGAGGTGCGTGGCCGGGGCGTGACGGTCACCGCACTCGCGCCGGGCCCGGTCGACACGGACTTCTGGCAGATCGCCGGCTGGGAGGTCCAGGGCGGCAAGTCGTTCGAGCGGGCGGTGCCGGGCACGCTCATCTCTCCCGAGCAAGCCGCCCGCGCAGGCGTCGAGGGGCTCGAGCACGGCGAGCGCGTGGTCGTGCCGGGCCTACCCATTCGCGCCGCGATGCTCGCCAGCCGCTACATCCCCCACATGCTCAAGCTGCCGGCCCTCGAACGTTTTATGCGCCCCGGCGACTAAGCCCGCCCCCGGGTGGGTCATTTCCGCGGGCTCGGCGCTCTCCGTGCGGCGAATCCCGATTCAGGCACGTATGTGGGTCACGAGTGCGATCTCGGCAACGGCCGGCCGTCGAGTCCGCACATATGACCCAAGCCGGTGAGGGGCCTCGCTGCGCTCGGCGTCCTCCGGATGATGTCGCGGCCGGCGCGTAAAGAGAGGCACGGATGCCGAGCGCGCCGCAGCCGCGACGCCGTTCCGCCGGGCATCCCTGCCCGGCGGCGTGATCGCACGGCCGTCGCGGGCAGCCACCCAGCCGGATGACGCTTCCCCGGCCCCACGGATGCCGCGAAGCGGCCCTAACCCAACAAGCCGATCCGCTGGGCCCGCTGGACCGCCTCGGCCCGGTTGCGCGCCCGAAGCTTGCGGTAGAGCACGGACGTGTGCTCTTTGACCGTGTGAGGCGAGAGATACAGCCGCTCGGCGATCTCGCGGTTCGTGGATCCGGACGCGATCAGATCCAGCACCTCGCGCTCGCGTTCGGTGAGTAGCGGCGCCGGCTGCTCGGCCTTGGCTGGGAACGAGGTCATCCCGAGCCCGACGCGGCGCACGGCCGCCGCAACCCGCGCGGCGTCCCAGTCCTTGGACACGAACCCGGAGGCGCCGGCCGCCCGAGCCGCCGCCGGCGACATCCTCCCTGCCCCCGAGATCAGCACCACGCGAGTGGCGGGCGAGGCCTGGCGGATCGCCGTGCTCAGCTCGGCCCCCGACTCGTCGGCCAGGAACAGGTCGATCAGCGCCACGTGGGGCTTGTGCGCCCGGGCGAGCGCCAACGCCTCGGTGCCCGTGCGGGCCTGAAAGAAGCGCTCGACCCAGGGCTGCTCCCCAAGCAGCACGCGAAAGCCCCAGTGCACGACGTCGTGGTCGTCCACCACCAGCACCCGCAGCCGCCGATCGTCCATTACTCGAAGTCCTGCTGAAGCGGCACGACGAGCCGCACCCGCCACCGGTCACCGGCGACCGGTCCGAACTCGACCACACCCCCCTGCTGGAGTGCCTCGAACGCCGCCAGCCGCAGCCCCATGCCGGGATCCCCTTCGCCCGAGCGGGCACCGTCGTTGCGGACCTCGAGGGCGAACTCGTCCTTATCGCGCGCCACCGCGACCTCGATCCGCGAGGGATCGGCGTGCTTGGCGATGTTGCGCAGCGCCTCGGCGAGTATCGACTGGGCGAGCGGCTCGAGGTCTGGCGGTACGCTCGTCTCCCCGCGCCAGTCGACCTCGACCACCATCCCCGGAGACTTGCGCACGCGATCGAGCTCGGCCGCCAGCGTGGTCCCCGTCTCGGGCGCGAGCGGCGCCAGCGGGCGCTCAAGCGCGCGGCGCAAGTCGCTCAAGGCCTCCTGCATCTCGATCCGACAGCGGTCGCGCTCCTCCCGGTCCAACGGCTGCTCGGCTCCCAGCACCAGCGAGACCCCGAACAGCCGCTGGAGCACGCTCTCGTGGATCTCACGCGCCAGGTCGAGCCGGTCGCCGAGTCGGCGCATGCGCTCCTGCTGGCGGGTGACGTTGCGCGCCGCGGCCACGAGCGCCGCCGTCTTGCCGAGCGTCCAGAGCAGGTGGCGTTCGCCGTCGGATAGCTCGAACCGCCCACCGCCGCGGTCGGCGCAGATCACGCCGTAGGCGTAGCCGCCCGCGCTCATCGGCGTGCACACCAGCGTCGTCACCCCGAGCAGCTGGGCGTAGGCTGACGGGACCGCCTCCTCGATCCCCTCCGAGATGACCACGACCTTGTCCTCGAGCAGCGCCCGCTGGGCGATCGGAGTGTTGACCAGCGTCGGCCGCAGCCCCGAGAGCTGCTCGAACGGGATCCCATGGGAGCCGATCGCGCGCACCCTTCGACGGGTCGTGTCGGCCATGAACACAGCGGCCCGCCGCATCGTCGTCAGCCGGCAGATCGCCTCGCAGATCCGGTCGTAGAACTCGGTCGGCGCGGTGTGCGTGTCGATCTCGGCCAGCAGCTCGACGAACACCTCGAGCGGCTCGACCCCGGCGAACAGCGACGGGGGCGGGGAGGCGATGGGTTGATCGACGCTCACGGGAACGACCTAAGCGCCTCTACGCGGCTACCGGCGCCTCGTACCGCCGAAGGATGTCGTACAGCGTGGTGCGTTCCGCCGCCGGACGCCCCGCGCGGTGGGCGGCCGCAACCAGCTCGGGCGGCGTCAATCGGACTCCGTGATACGAACCCGCCATCCGGGAGATCGACTCTTCCATCAGAGTGCCGCCCAGGTCGTTCACGCCCCATCTCAAAGCTTCTGTCGCGGCGTCCAGCCCCATCTTGACCCAGCTGGCCTGAAGGTTCACCACGGTCCGTCCCAGCGCCAGCCGGAACGCCGCGGTGTGCTTGAGGTTCTCCTCGCGTGAGATCTCCTCCACCCCGTGGGTGCGTCCGAGAAGGGTGTGGAACGGGATGAACGACAGGGGCACGAACTCGGTGAACCCGCCGGTGCGCTCCTGCAATTCGCGGACTACGCGCATGTGCTCGGCCAGCTCCCAGGGCTCCTCGACGTGGCCGAACATCACGGTCACGGTCGAGCGGATCCCCTCCGCGTGCGAGGCCTCGATGATCTCGACCCAGCGCGCCACGGGCAGCTTGTTGGGCGAGATCCGCTCGCGCACGCCGTCGTGCAGGACCTCCGCTGCCGTCCCGGGCGTCGAGCCCAAGCCGGCCTCCCGCAGCCGCTCAAAAACATGCCGCGGCGAGAGGCCGGACACGTCGCACATGTGCGCGACCTCCATCGGCGAGTACGCGTGCAGATGCAGCTGCGGCGCGGCGGCCTTGGCGACCCGCAGCCACTTCTCGTAATCCTCCAGGCCCCACGCGGGATGGATTCCTGACTGCATGCAGATCTCGGTGGCGCCGAACTCGACCGCGTCGCGAATCCGGCTGACGAACTCCTCCTCGGAGTGCTCGTAGGCGTCGGGCGAGCGCCGCGACTGCCCGAAGCCGCAGAACGCGCAGCCGACCGTGCAGATGTTCGAGACGTTGATGTTCCGGTTGACCACGAACGTCACGGTCTCGCCGGCAAGAGAGGAGCGCAGCTCATCCGCCGCGCAGCGCATGTCCTCGATCACCGCCGGCCGCGTCTCGGCGAACAGCGCCGTCAGCTCCTCGGCGCTCAGACTCAAACCGTCGCGCGCGCGCTCCACCGCCCGCGGCGCGACGTCATCGGCGAGCGTCAACGCGACCGTCCGGCCCGAGCCGCGTCGAGGAATGAACGACCAATACGAAGCCTTGATCACGTCCATCACCGGCCGCGAGACCCACTCGGGGTCGATGTACTCGGGGTACACACACAGTCGCTCCGAGAGCGCCAGACCCTCCCCGCGCATCCGCTTGCGCACCTCCGACGGCGATGGGAACGGGTGCTCGGGCGAGATGTGATCGCCGTTGGCGCTCAGACCGCCGAGATCGGTGGCGCCGGCGCGGACGAGCTCGATCCACCAATCCGACAGGTTCGGCGGGACCTGAATCCCGACCCCCGGCAACAGCCGCCGCGCCTCGGCGATCAGCCGCTTGAGATCGTCAACCGTGACCTCGCACGCCCACGCCGGAGCGTCGAGCCTCGGCCCATCCCACACCCCCGTCCGCCAGTACTCCCGCGTGGCCGCGTCCGCGATCTCGGCCGGCTCGCGGCCGTAGTACTTCTCGTGAGGAACGTAGTTCTGGAGGATGACCTCCTGGATGTGCCCGTAACGCTCCTGGAGCTCGGCGAGCGCCTGCAAAGAAGCAATCCGCTCCTCCTCGGTCTCGCCGATCCCGACCAGGATCCCGCTCGTAAACGGGATCTTCAGCTCGCCGGCAAGAGCGATCGTCTCCAGACGCAGCTCAGGATGCTTGGTCGGCGACCCCTGGTGGACGACCAGATCCGGGTTGACCGACTCCAGCATCAACCCCTGAGACGCCGTGACCTCGCGCAACCGAGCTAGATCGCCGCGACCCAGCACCCCGAGGTTCGTATGGGGCAACAGGCCCCGCTCGAGTGCCTGCTCACACACCCACACGACATAAGACGTGAAGTCCGCGTGGCCATACTCCGCCAGGCGCGCGGCCACCTCGGGGTTGACCTCGGGCTTCTCGCCCGTCAGCACGAGCAACTCCTTGACGTGGTGGCGCGAGACCGCCTGGTCGAGAATCGACACCACCTCGTCGGGCGAGTACAGATGCGCCTTGTGCGTCGCGAACGCGCAGTACTTGCAATAGCAGCGACACGTCCGCGACAGCGACAGCGTGAGATTCCGGCTGAACGTGACACGTCGGCGCATACTCGCGGCTCATTCTAGGCAGCGCCTATGCTGCCCCGGCTGATGCGCGCAGCCAGCCGATCGACGCTGCTCATTGCCTGCCTCCTCGCGGCCACCGTGCTCTCCGCCTGCGGCTCGGGCGCAAAGACCACCCGCGCGAGCGATCAGGTTCGCGCCGCGACCCTGATCCTCGACTTCACGCCGAACGCCGTCCACACCGGCATTTACGCTGCCCTGGCCGAGCACTACGACCGCGACGAGGGCGTCGATCTGCACGTGATCGCGCCCACAGCCTCGACCGACTCGATCAAGCTGCTCGAGACCGATCGGGTGAATTTCGCGATCCTCGACATCCACGATCTCGCGATCGCGCGGCAGCAACATCAGGACGTCGTAGGGATCATGGCCATAGTCGAGCGCCCGCTGGCGGCGGTGATCGCGGCGCCGGAGGTCGGCTCACCCGAGCAGCTTCAGGGAAAGACGGTCGGAGTCACCGGCGACCCGAGCGACATGGCAGTGCTTGATTCAGAGGTCTCGGGATCCGGGGGCGATCCGGCCAAGGTCAAGACGATCACGATCGGCTTCAACGCGGTGGCCGACCTCCTCGCCGGCAAGGTGGCAGGCGCGACCGCGTTCTGGAGCGATGAGGGCGTGACGATCCGTCAAGAGCGCCCCGGCTTTCACGTATTTCGGGTTGACGACTATGGCGCCCCTTCCTACCCCGAGCTCGTCCTCTGCGTGACCCGCGCGACCCTCCAACGCGACCCGGCGCTGATCCACGACGTGGTCGACGCGCTCGTGCGCGGCTACGACTTCACGCTCTCGAACCCGGCTCGGGGCGCCCAGGACCTCGACCGAGCGGTGCCCGGCCTCGATCCCAAGCTGGTGGCGACCCAGCTGACTGCGCTGCTGCCGGCGTTCCGCGGCGCCGGCGGGCGGGTCGGCGTGCTCGATACGGCCACGCTCACCGCCTGGGCTCGGTGGGAGGCGCGGTTCGGCATCGTCCGCGCCGTGCCGGACGTGTCCGCCACGTTCGATCCCAATTTCGCGGCCGGAGCGGGGACAACCTCTTCCCAAGGGCCGGGCTGATCGGCAGAATAGCCCCATGAGACAGGGGACTCGGCTGTTCGCCGGGGTGATTGCTGCCGTCGCCGCCGGGGGCGCGGTGGTCGCCATCGGTGTAGCCCTCCTGCTCGGCAATATCGTGCACCTGCGCTCGACCGCCGACGCGACGCTGCGCATGGGGGGCTACCTCACCACCACGATCAACCTCGAGGGACTGGTGCTTGACGCCGAGACCGGGGTGCGCGGCTACGTGATCACCGGCAGGCAGCTCTTCCTGGCGCCCGAGCGCACCGCCCAGTCGCAGCTCACTGGAGCCATTGGCGCACTGGAGCGCGCGGCCGGCGCCGACCAGGGCGCCTTCGAGATCCAGACCGCGTCGCTGATCAACTCCGTCCGCTCTTACATGGGTAATTACGTGCCCGCGGTGATTCAGGAGGTGGTCGTCAACCCGAACGCCGCCCGCTCGTTTCCCACGACCGCCGAGGGCAAGCGCCTGGTCGACGGGATCAGAGGGCAGACGAGCGGTCTCGAGCAGCTGATCTCCTCCCAGCAGGCGGCGCGCCAGCGCGCCGCCCGCGGATCGGCGAACACGGCCGTCGCGGTCGGGGTGGTCGTCCTGATCGCCCTCACCGCGCTGACGGTCGCGCTGGCCAGCGTCCTCGGCTGGCTGCTCATCGGGCGCGAGCGGGCGCGCGAGCGGACCGAGACGCTCTACCGAGCGAGCGAGCAGACCGCGCTCACGCTCCAGCAGAGCCTCCTGCCCACTGACCTCCCCGACGTACCTTCGTGCGAACTCGCGATCCGCTTCGCTCCCGCCGGCGCGGGTGAGCTGGTCGGCGGAGACTTCTACGACGTGTTCGCGGTCGGGGCCGACCGCTGGGCGGTGGTGATCGGCGATGTGTGCGGCAAGGGGCCGCAGGCGGCGGCGGTCACGGCGATGGCTCGCTGGACACTTCGCAGATTCGCGACCGCCGCCGCGCCGCCGGCCGACGTCCTGCGCAGGCTGAACGACGCCATGCTCCGCCACGGGCTCGACGGACGCTTCATCACCCTCGCCTACGCGCTCCTCGACATCCGCGCCGACGGGGCGCGGGTCGCCGTGGCCTGCGCCGGTCACCCGCCGGCGATCGTCGTCTCGCCGCGTGGCGAACCCGAGCGGGTCGAGGCGTTCGGAGACCTGCTGGGGGTGTGGCCCGATGTCCGGCTGCGAGGAGTCGAGCTCGAGTTGCGTCCCGGCGAGGCCCTAGTGCTGTACACCGACGGCGTCGCGGATCAGGGACCCACCCACCCGGGGCTCGAGCGCTCGGCCGAGCAGCTGCTCCGGCGTCCCGGCTCGGAGCGCAGCGCCGACGCTCTGGCCGATGCTCTGCTCAACGAGGCCGGCCATCCGGCCCGGGCCGCACGGGACGACGTCGCGATCGTCGCCGTGCGCTACATGCCCCCGGAGCATGTTCTCGACGAGCTCCGCTTGACCGCCGGCTCCGCCGCCGCTTAGGCTTCACCCCGGGGTCCGGTCCGCACCCGATGAGGGAGGTTGGGAGATGGTGAAAGCACGAGTCCTCGCCACGCTTGGGACGTTCGCGCTGTGTGCCGTGATCGTGGCGATTGCCGGCCCGAGCGCCGCGTCTGCTTCGTCCGTGGCCCCCGGCTCCCCCGGGGGCATGAGCTACTTCGACCTGGCCCGCAAGGACTGCGTCGGCACGGCGCGCAACACGACCTCCAAGGTGTGGTTCACGGTCGCCGACGGCGTGCTGTCGGACACCTACTGGCCGACGATCGACGCCACCAACGTCAACACGCTCCAGTACGTGGTGACCGACGGGCACAGCTTCACCGACCTCCAGACGCGGGACATGACCTACAAGGTCCTGCCCGATCCGACCGGAATGGCGTGCACGGTGATCGCCTCCAGCAGCGCCCACCACTACCGGATCGTCACCACCTACATCACGGATCCCTCGAGTGACTCCGTGCTGATGCACAGCTCGTTCCGCGGGCCGCGTTCGGATCAGTTGTACGTGCGGCTCGACCCGCTCGCCGGCGGCACCGGCGGCGGCACCTTGCCGAACCCTCCTAGCCCGGAGAACGCCGGCGGCAACAGCGCCGAGCTCGTCGGCGTCGGCCACGGTCAAACCGTCCCGGTCGACGACAACACGAACACGATCACCGACGCGGTCAACCGCACCTACGCGGTCCCCACCTACATGGCGCTCGAGTCCTCGAGCGGCTTCTCGAGCGAGAGCGTCGGCTACGCCGGCACGGCCAGCGACGGGCTGACCATGCTCGACAGCGCGCACACCCTCACTCCGTACGCCCAGGCGCCCGACGGGCACGTCACGCTGACTGCCGAGATCCCCTCTCACTCTTTCACGCTGGCACTTGGGTTCGGCACCACCCAGGCCGCCGCGCTGGGGACGGCGAGTGCGTCGGTCGCGCCGAGCTTCGACCGAGTCTGGGCGCGTTACGAAGCGGGATGGCGCCAATACGACGCCGGTCTGCGCAGGCCTGCCCCCTGGCTGGGCCGGGCCGCGATCCGCGAGTACTACGAGTCGGTCAACGTGGTCAAGGCGAGCGAGGACAAGACATTCCCGGGCGCGATCGCCGCCGGGCTGGCCTCACCGTGGGGCCAGTCCGTGCCCGCCGGCGAGTTCACCAACGGCGAGCCAACGTATTTCGGGTCCTACCGCGAGGAGTTCTCGCGCGATACCTACGAGGCCTTCACCGGGCTGCTGGTCGCGGGCGACACCCGGACCGCCCAGGCCGCCACGTACTTCCTGTTCGATAAACAGCAACTGCCCAACGGGTCGATGCCGCGCAACTCGCTCCCCAACGGCGAGGCCGCGCCCGACACCGGCGGCCTCCAGCTCGACGAGACCTCCTACCCGATCCTGATGGACTGGCAGTCGGGCCTGGCGCGTGACTCGTCGCTGTACGAGAACCACGTCATTCCGGCGGCTGACTTCCTGGTCGCGAACGGCCCCTCGGACGGCGTCGAGCGCTGGGAGGAGCAGTCGGGATACTCGCCCTCGACGATTGCGGCCGAGATCGCCGGCCTGACCGCGGCGTCGGCGATCGCCCGCGTCAACGATGACCCGGAGCACGCGGCGATCTACCAGGCCACCGCGGACTACTTCGCTCGGAACATCGAGAACTGGACCGTGACGACCAACGGTCCGTACATCAGCTCAAGCGTGCCGAGCTACTTCATCCGCGTGACCAAGCCTTCGCCCGACGGCTCGATCAATCCGAATGCCGACGTCACTTACAGCCTGAACAATGGGAACAGCACGCAGGTCGACCAGCGCTCGGTGATCGACGCCGGCTTCCTCGATCTGGTCCGGCTCGGGGTGCTCCCGGCGAGCGATCCGGACGTGCAGAACTCGCTAGAGGTCGTCGACGCCACTATCGAGCGCCGGACTCCGAGTGGCCCCGGCTTCTATAGGTACGGGTACAGCTCTCAGGAGTCCGACGACGGCTACGGCGACTGCTTCGTGCCCCCAGCTCCGCTCCCGAACCCGACTGGGTGCCCGCAGACCGGCGCGCCGTGGCCGCCCACCGACACCGGCACCGGGCACCTGTGGCCGGTGCTGAACGGGGAACGCGGCGAATACGAGATCGCCGCCGGCGACTTCGGCTTTGCCGGCGAGCTGCTGACCTCAATGCGCAACATGACCTCGGGTCAGGGGCTCGAGCCCGAGCAGGTCTGGGAAGACCCGGACCTCCCGGCCTCGGCGTTCGGCTCCGATCCGGCCACGGCCTCGATCGGGTTCACCGACGGCAAGCCCGCCGGCTCGGCCAGCCCCCTCACCTGGGCCCAGGCCGCCTACGCGCGCCTCGCCTTGGACCTCAGCGCGGGCCGCGACCTCGAGACACCGAGGATCGTGAGCAATCGCTACGTCCGGCACGGTATGCCCGGCTCGCTGCCAGTAACGATCACCTCGCCGTCCAACGGCGCCCAAATCGACACCTCCACCGTCACGGTCACCGGGACCACTACACCGGGTGCCACCGTAGTCGGCGAGGGCGAGCCGGGCACCGGCGGGGGCGGCGCCGACCGCCTCGACCACGGCCGACTCGTCAGGGAACTGGTCGCTGTCCTTGCCGGCGAGCTTCGGCAGCACCACGATCACCGTGACCGCCACGCTCGGACGCAGCACCGGCTACAGCCAGCTGTCGGTCACGAACACCGCGCTGCCGGGGACGACCGTGCTGAACGTCAGCCACCCTTCGGGCATGGACAACGGACCGGGCACATACCAGTACCCGACCGACTCGGTGTTCGTGCCGGGCGCCTTCGATCTGACCAATCTGCAGGTGAATCAGGACGGCACGAACGTGTACATCCAGGTGAAGATCACGAACCTGGTCAACACCTTCGGCAGCGACTTCGGCGCGCAGTTGCTTGACGTCTACGTCCGAAACCCGGCAGCGACAAGCACCTCGACCTCATCGGCCTACCCGTCGGTCATGAACTACGGCATCGCCCCGGCGGACGCCTGGAGCGAGTGGCTGGAGGCCCAGGGGTTCGCGCCTGTCCTGTGGGAGAACCCCTCCGGGACTTCACTCGGCACAGCTCAGCTGGTGGTCGACGACTCCGTCAACGGTTCCTCGGGCACCGCCACGCTGATCGTGCCGCAGTCGGAGTTCGGCACGATCGGAGCAGGCTGGGTGTTCACCGTGGCGCTGACCGGTCAGGGATCCGGCAACCCGCCGGTGCGCGGCTTCACGTCCACCCCCGGTCAGTACACCTTCGGGGTTTGCGCGCAGGGCGCAAGCAGCCCGATCTGCTCGCTGAACCCGAATAGCGTGCCGAACGTGATGGACACGATCACGCCGTCCGGCGTAAACCAGGACACCGAGCTCGACCCGACGCTCAACCCCGGCGGGGTCGAGCTCCAGGGAGTCACGGTCCCCTAGCCGTCCGTCGCCACGAGCCGATCCACGAGCGCGCCGCCCTCGCGGGCCATCCGCGAGCGGGGTACGACCAGGTCGAATCCGGCCTGGTCGGCGGCCGCGCGCACGTCGGCCTCGACGTGCGAGTAGAAGGCGAGCGTCTTGTACCCGGACTGCGGGATCGCGGTCACGACGTCGATTCGCACGTCGGGGTCGGTGGTCAGGTCGACGATCAGGACCTCGGCGCCCGGCAGCTCGCGCAGCAGACTCTCCCCGTCTGAGACCAGGGCCGTCTCGTGCCCGGCGGCGCCCAACGCCCCGACGACGTTCGAGCCGAACAGCAGGTCAGGGATGAACGCGACGACTCGGGCCACGCCGGCCCCTACTGGGTGCGGAGCTTGCGGAACTCCTCGCGCACCGATTCGGTCCGCCCCCACATCTGGTTGACCTCGATGCGCCCGGTGCGCGATTCCCGCACGACCATCTCGCCGTCGATCCCGGCGTCGTCGAGCAGCGCCAGCGACGCGTGGACCGCCTGCGCGGAGGCGGCGTGGCCGAACCGGTGCGCCACCAGCAGCCGCCAGTGCCAGTCGTGCTTGGAGTAGGGCTGCGCGTTGCAGGTGACGAGCAGCACCGCGGCGTCGACGTAGCGGCGCTCGTCGAAGATGCGCAGATCGAGCTCGAGGTCGGTCCAGTCGTCGGGCAGCGAGTCGACGATCTGCTGGAAGGTGTCCGCGAGCGGCATCGCGACGGGAGGGTAGCGATCGGCCGCCGCCGTCGTCAGAGCTGCGCGATGAACGTGTACAGGACCATGGCGCTGACCACGAGGGCGAACACCCGCAGCGCCCACAGCCCCACCTTGACCCGGCGGCTCAGCTGCGCCGGGGAGACCGGCCGGCCCGTGTCTGATACGAGCTGATCTCGCTCGAGGTACATCACCAGCTCTTCGCGTTCGCGGTCGGTCATCTAAACCACGTGAACTGTCTGGAGGAAGGAGTCGATCGCGTAGGCGGCGCCGCACACCGATATGAAGGCCACGATCGCGATCGCCACGCGGTTGAGCATGGCGCCGTTGACCCACCGACCCATCAGCTCGCGGTCGTTGGCCAACATGATCAGGAACACCAGCGCCACCGGAAGCAGCACCGTGGCCAGCACGTTGGCGTTCAGCGCGATCGAGAGCAGCGGAGCTCCCGGGATCAGGATGATGGCGGCCGCGATGGCCGCCGCGCCGATGTTCGCGCTATAGAACAGGGCCGCGCCGCGGGCCGAGCTGTTCATGCTGTGGGGAACGCCGAGGCACTCGCCGACGGCATAGCCCGTGCTCGCGGAGATCGTGAGGACCGCCACCGCGCCGGCTTCGATCAACCCGAGGGCAAACACCGTCCCGACGGCCTTACCCGAGACGGCGCCGAGCGCGGCGGGGAACCCGGCGCCGGCGAGCCCCTGAATGTTCGCGCCGCCGTGGGTGGCCAGGGCGGCACCGGCGATCAGCGCGCCGCACCCGAACAGCGCCGCCAGCACCGCGCCGGCGATCGTGTCGTAGCGCCCGTGCCGGACGTCGTCAGGGGTCATCCCCTTGTCGGCGGATGCGCTCTGCTGGAAGAAGATCATCCACGGTGTCACGGTCGCGCCGATCGTCGAGGCCACCAGCAGCAAGAGCGTGTTGAAGCTGCCACCCGGCAACGGGGAGAAGGTGACCGCCGAGCGGCCCACCGCCCCCCAGTCGGGGTGGACCATGATCGCCGCAACCAGGAACAGGCCGTTGAAGATGGCCAGACCGAGGACGATCCGCTCCCAGCGCCAGTAGCGCCCGCCGCTCATCGTGAACACGACCAACGCCACGCCGAGTACCGCTGCGACCCCGGCGCCCAGATGGAAGTAGGCGAGACCGATACGGATCGCGACGAACTCGGCGATCAGGGTGACCAGGTTGGTCACGACGAGGTCGCCGGCGGCAAACCAGCCCCACAGCTTTCCGAACCGCTCGAGCACGAGCTGGCCGTAACCACGATGGGTGACCGCGCCGACCCGCATGCACATCTCCTGGCACACGACCGCCATCCCGAAGCTGATCACGATGAACGGAAGGAAGAACCCGAGACCGTACGTGGCGCCGCTCGTCGCGTAGGAGATCATGCTGGGCCCGTCGTTCTCGCCCAGCATCGCGAGGATCCCCGGACCGACGAGCAGCCACAGCAAGCGCCAACGCCGCCGATTTCGGCGCGCGTTGTGCACCCGGAAGCGGTCCCGCGACCTGAGCAGGTCCTCCTCGGTCAGCCCCGCGGGGAGGCTCGTGCCCTGCCCGTCGGCGACGGCGCCCTCGAGCGCCGGCTCCGGGATCGGGATACGCGGGGGCGTCATCGGTCGACCTCCACCCGCATCGCCTTGGCCAGGGCACCGCCGAGCACCTGCACCCGGTCACCGAAGCGCACGAACAGCGGCCCGTCGAACGGCTGCTTGTCGACCACCTCGAGCTCATCGCCGGGAGCGATGCCGTGGTCGGCCAGGAAGCGGAGCATCTCGGGATCGGAATCAGACACGCGCACGAACGTCCCGGTGGCGCCGGCCTCGAGCGACTGAAGGCTCTCGGTGCTGCCCTCCTCGATCCTCAGGTCACGGGTTGGGATGGGGTCGCCGTGCGGGTCGTGGGTGGGGTTCCCGAGCTTGTCCGCGATCAGATCCTCGAGCTCGTCCGAGAGCACGTGCTCGAGCACCTCGGCCTCCTGGTGGACCCGATCCCACGGGACCCCGAGCGACTGGACGAGATACAGCTCGAGTAGGCGGTGATGTCGCATCACCTCGAGGGCCACGCGCCGGCCGTCGTCGGTCAGCGACACGCCCCGGTAGGGCTGATGCTCGACGAGGCCGAGCTCGCCCAGGCGCTTGACCATCCCCGACGCCGACGCGGCGGTGACGCCGAGGCGCTCGGCCAGCGCGTTCGTGCTCACCGGTTCGGAGTCGCGCCGCTCCAGGGCGTAGATCGCCTTGGCGTAGTCCTCGATCGCCTGGGAACGAGTCGCATGGATGTCTGGGGTTGCCATGACGAAAGTTATGGTATGCCTAAATTTGAATTTTTCAAGGGATATTTTCGGTAATTGCAGGCATCTCAGCCGCCATTGCCCGGGCCCTGAGGCGCCGCCGTCAAGTCGGACCGACCATCCGACCTGAGGTTGCCGTCAGGCGCCGCCGATCAACCTCCTTATCCTGTTTCTGGATGGCGTCGCTGGACACGTTGGGCACCGACTACCGCGCCATCACCGAGGCGTGCGGGTTACTGGACCGCTCCGACCGCGGCAAGCTGGCCCTCACCGGCGCCGATGCCGCCGGCTTCCTCCAGGGCCAGGTGAGCAATGACGTGGAGTCGCTGGCCCCGGGCAGCGGCTGCTATGCCGCGTTCCTGACCCCGAAGGGCAAGATGCTCGGCGACGTTCGGATCCTCAACGCCGGCGACGAGTTGTTGCTCGACACCGAGCGGGCGACGCTCCAGGCGCTGTTCAACATGATCCGGCGGTTCAGCATCGGCTACCAGGTCGAGCTGCACAAGCGCACGGTCGAGTGCGGATTGCTGTCGTTGATCGGCCCGGACGCGGATCGGCTGGCCGGCGCCGACTGGCTGCCGTCGGAGGAGCACGCGCACATCCCCCTCTCGATCGGCGGCATCCAGGCGCGCGCGATCCGCACCGACGTGGGCTTGGATCTCCTGTGCGACGCGGCCGACACAGACGCTCTGCGCTCCGTACTCGAGGAATCCGGCGCGGTCGTGATCGGCGAGGCCGCGGCCGAGTGCCTCCGGGTCGAGCGTGGCCGGCCCCGCTACGGGATCGACCTCGACGACACCGTGATCCCTCAGGAGGCGGGGCTGAACGAGCGCGCGGTGTCGTTCACCAAGGGCTGCTACGTGGGCCAGGAGACGGTCGCCCGACTGTTCTACCGGGGCAAGCCAAACCGTCAGCTGCGTGGGCTACGCCTGACCGGCCCGGCCGAGCCCGGCGAGGAGCTTCTGTCGGAGGGGCGCCCGGTGGGTCGCCTGACGAGCGTCGTCCAGTCCCCGCGCTTCGGCGCGATCGGGCTGGCCCTGGTGCGCCGCGAGGCTCCACCCGGATCCACGGTCACCTCGGACGCCGGCGTCATCGCTCAGGTCACAGAGCTGCCATTTCGGTGACGAGCTCGCGCCTTTCCAGCATCACCTGGGGCAGGTCGGGATGCGAGGACAGATAGGCCGCGATGATCCGCAGCTCGTCGATCTCGTCCGGCGGCACATGCGCGCCGAGCTCGCCCGCGTAGCCGCCTCGCCTGAGCGCCAGCCGCGTGCGGTCTTCGAGCGCGTCGGTGTCCTCGGGCGCGGGGCCCCAATCAACCAGACGTCCGCCGACGAGCCAGAAAGCGTCCCGGCGGTCCCGATCTACGGGGTGCGCTGCCAGGACGAGCTTCGCGCGGGCGTGTGTGGCCTCGAGCGCGCCCCCCAGGCGCTCGAGGATCACGCCGAGGCGCCGCATGCGCCGGCGCAGCCAGGCGGCGCGTTCGTAGTGCTGCTGTCCGGCCGCCGCGCGCATCTGTCCCCTCACGTGCGCGAGCAGCCGCTCACCCCCGTCGCCGTCGGTCACGAACATGCGCAGCGCCTCGTCCAGGCGCCGGCGGTACAGGTTCGGGTCCAGATCGCCGAGGCAAGGCGAGAGGCAGCGCCCCATCTGCCCGTAGGCCGAGGGATGCTCGCGGAGCTTCAACCGCCGGCCGCAGTGACGGAGCGCGAACAGCGAGTCGAGCTGCTCGACCAGCTCCTGGGCCAGCCGCCGACCGCGTAGCGGGCCGATCGTGACCGCGTGCCCGGCGGCCGGCTCGGAGGCCACGTCCAGGATCGGAAACGGGATATCGAGGCGGCAGCGGATGTAGCAAAGGCGCTCGTCGCGCCGGGTCAGGCGGATGTTCCCGGGAGGCTTGTGGTGCTTGATCAGGCGGTTCTCGAGCACGAGCGCCCCGAGCTCGGAGTTCGTGCTCTGGTAGTCGACCACGGTGGCCTGGGTCGTCCAGGCGGCGGGCAGGCTCGAGGGCGCGAAGTGGGCACGGGCCCGGCTGCGGATCGAGACCGACTTGCCGACGTAGAGCACCCGCCCGGCGCCGTCGCGGAACAGGTACACGCCCGGGTCGCGGGGCAGGTCGGCGAAGTCGAGCTGCGGCGGCATCGTGGCGGCGGGCACCTTGACCTTGCGGCCGACGGTCCGGCGGCGCCGGCTACTCGTCAGCGCCACCGCGTCCGCGATCGTCAGCGCGTTCGCGCACAGCCGGGGGAACAGCGCGCACAGCACGCGGGCGCACGTCTCGGCGTCGGCCAGCGCGCGATGCGCGACCTCCACCTCGATACCCAGCGCGTCGGCGAGCACGCTCAGTCCGCGCTTGTTCTGCAGTGGGAGCAGCTTGCGGGCCAGCGCCGCGGTGCACAGGACCGGAGGATTCGGCCACTCGAGCCCGATCAGTTCGAACCCTCGCCGCAGCACCCGGCGATCGAACGGCGCGTTGTGGGCGACGAGCACCCGCCCCTCGAGACGCTCCGCGATCCCGGGCAGCACCTCCTCGAGGCCGGGGGCTTGCGCCAGCATCTCCTGGGTGATCCCGGTGAAGCGCTGGATGCCGCGTCCGAGCGGCCGGTTGCACCGCACGAGCGACGAGAACCGATCGTGCAGCTCGCCACCGCCGACCAGCACCGCCCCCACCTCGGTCAGCTCGCACGCTTCGCCCGCCAAGCCGTTGGTTTCGGTGTCGACGACGAGGAACTCCGCCGTCGCGGTCGCGTGCTCGAGCAGCGTCACCTGACGCGTGATACGCCCCGCGTCGGACGGCAAGCAAGCAGGATTGCAGGCGCCTTGGACGTATTGGTCTAGATGACCGTTTGGCAGGGTAGGATCGGTCGACAATGCTCGGAAAGGAGGTGAAGTGACCACCACCGCGTTTGATCTCGACAAGCTCCGCGAGCTCGAGGACTCGACGCGCCGCGCCTGGATGACGTACAACGATCGGCTGCGCGACCTCGAGGGCGACGAGTACGAGCGGATCGAGAGTGATTCGTGGACGGAGCTGCAACGCGAACTGCGTCGCCTCGAGCGCCGGAAAGCCTCGCTGACTCAGAACTCCACCTGAGCCGCGTCTCCCACGCCGGCCCTCCGCACCACCGTGACATCAAATGGTGTTGCGTTTCTCGATCTGGGTATTACCCTCGCTAGGGTTCGCGCCGGGACCGGGACTTCAGGCCGCCCCCGGTTCCCTCAGGCGGTCTTGCGAGGAGGTGCTGGCGAGAGGATGCGCACAAGGACGATTGGGATGCTGGCGGCCAGCGCCCTCGCCCTGACGGCGTGTGGCTCCACCTCGAGTGGTGCGGTCCTGCCGCGCCCGCCCGCGCCCGTCAACCTCACCGTCTACATCGACAACAGCTCGGTGTCGGTCTCGCCCAGTTCGGCAGGCGCAGGCCCGGTGACGTTCATCATCACCAACCAGGCCAGCCAGGCGGAGTCGCTGTCCATCCTTCACTCCGGCTCCTCGGCCGGCGATCCGCTGGCGAGCACTGGGCCGATCAACCCCCAGGCGACCGCCCAGGTAACGGTCAACTTCAGCGCCCGAGGCTCCTACTCGCTGTCGACCGGCGCCGCAGATGCGGGCACCGGGTCCTCAATCCGGCCGGCATCGATCACGGTCGGGTCGGCGCGGGCGAGCAGCGACAACCAGGTCCTCCAGCCCTAGCCGTCGTCGTAGGCCGGCGGGCTGCGACCTGCAAAACCGCGCACGCCGAGCCCCTGCCCGGGGCCGTGCGCGTTTCTACAGCTGGTGGATGGATAGCCGCGCGCAGGGTGGCGCCGGCGCACACGACGCGCGGATATCCATGCTCACGGCGAACGACTGGGCTCTCAGCGAGGCTGCGACGCCCGGCCCGCGGCACTCGAGTCCAGCTAGGTACCGAACTGCGAGGACCTACCGGGCAGCGGTGCCGCAGGTCGGGTGGGCAGCCAAGTCCATTGTCTGTGTGCAATACTTGCATGCGTGCAAGCAATTGAGACACGTAAGCTGGACACCCGGCCCGGCGCCGGTTCAACGGCAGATGACGGCCTGGCCGCCGATCTGTACGCGCTCATCGTGTTCCTGCACAAGAACTGCAACGCGGATCTGTTCGAGGCGCTTGGCGCCGTCGAACTCTCGCTGACCCAGGTCAAGCTCCTCCACCACCTCGAGGACCAGCCGCGCGAGATCACGCTCAAGGAGGCCGCCGAGAGCGTCCACGTGTCGCTCCCCGCCGCCAGCCGGATGGTCGATGACCTCGTCCGGCGCGGGTTCGCCCTGCGCCGCGAGGACGACGAGGACCGCCGCATGAAGCGCGTCTGCCTGACCGACAGCGGCCGCGAGGTGATCCGCCGGCTGAACGCCGCTCGCCTGAGCGGACTCGAGCAGTTCGCCGAGACCTTGACCACCGCCGAGCGACGCTCGCTCGCGTCAGCGCTCTCCAAGCTGCTCGAGCGCAACGACGTCGCCGCATGCCGACCGGAGACACCGACCTCATGACCGACCGACTGCTCGCCCACCGACACCGCCTCATCACCGAAGAGAACAGCCGCTGGTGGACGCTGGCCGCGATGTGCTTCGCGCTGTTCATGCTGATGCTCGACAACACCGTCGTTAACGTGGCGCTGCCGTCGATCCAGCGCGACCTGCATGCCTCGCTGGCCTCGCTCGAGTGGACGGTCAACGCCTACACGCTGACCCTCGCCGTCCTGCTCGTCACGGGCGGCCGACTCGGCGACATCTTCGGGCGCCGGCGGATGTTCCTGTTCGGCGTGGTCGTGTTCGGACTCTCGAGCCTGGCGGTCGGCTTCTCGGCAAACGACACCGTGCTGGTCGCCGGCCGTGCGATTCAGGGCATCGGGGCCGCGTTCATGATGCCGGCGACGCTGTCGATCATCACCCAGGCGTTTCCGGCGGAGCAGCGCGGTACCGCGATCGGCACGTGGGCCGGGGTCAGCGCGCTCGCGCTCGCGATCGGTCCGGTAGTCGGCGGCTTCCTCACCGAGTACGTCAGCTGGCGGGCGATCTTCTTCATCAATCCCCCCATCGCCGTCGTCGCGGTCGCCATGACGTTGTTCGCCACGCGTGAGTCGCGGGACGAGACGGTGGGCCGGACGGTCGACTTCGCGGGTATCGGGGCGATCACGATCGGCCTGACCGCGCTGGTGCTCGCGCTCGTCGAAGGCAACACCTGGGGCTGGGGATCGCCCGCCGTGATCTCGCTGCTGGTCGTCGCGGCAATCGCACTCCCGGCGTTCGTGATGATCGAGCGCCGCGTCCCGTCGCCGATGGTCAACTTCGCGTTCTTCCGTGCGCGGACGTTCGTCGGCTCGAACGTCGTCGCCTTCCTCATCTCGTTCGCGATGTTCGCGCAGTTCTTCTTCCTCACCCTCTACCTCCAGAACGTCCTGCACTACTCGCCGCTGCAGACCGGCGTGCGGTTCCTTCCCGCGACGGGCCTGATCATCTTCACCGCCCCATTGGCGGGCCGCCTGGCCGACCGGGTCGGCTCGCGGCCGCTCATGACGCTGGGCCTGGTGATCGTCGCCGCCGCGCTGTTCATCCAGTCGCGGCTCACCGTCACCAGCGGCTACGGGCTGCTGCTACCGGGCTTTGTTCTGATGGGACTCGGCATGGGCCTGGTCATGTCGCCGATGAGCACCGCCGCCATGAACTCCGTCGACCGGACCAAGGCCGGTGCTGCATCCGGGGTCCTGTCGATGACCCGGATGGTGGGGAGCACCTTCGGCGTCGCCGTGATGGGCGCGCTGGTCACGCTGATCGGTCGCTCCAAGGTCGATTCCGGCTTGCCCCACGTGGCCGCATCGACCCGGACCGCGATCGTCAACGCGCTCGGCAGCGGCGGCACAGTCGGAGGCGCTCATGCGCCTCACCAGATCGTCTCGGTGGCGCGCGGTGCCTTCGTGTCGGCGCTGGGCACGGGCTTGACCATCAGCGCCGCGGTGACCCTTTGCGGTGCGGTGGCCGCGTGGATCCTGATCGCCCCGCGAATCAACGAGCGAGCGGTGGCCAGAGTGCCTCAGGAGGCCGGCGAGGACCGGCCCGCCGAAGTCAGCCTCGTCGGATAGCGCTCAATTCCACGGCCTCGTGTGCGCATGCGCACACCCGGTTCGGAGGTGCGGCCTCTGGAGCTACGCACCAGTAGCATCCGGGCGAACCGACCCTAGGAAGGTGCACCACGAGTGGCCGTTGACCTGAGTCAAGTCGCAAGCGTCGAGACCGAGCCAGGGGAGCTTCCCCCCACGATGGCGGCCTGGGTAATCCGCGAGGAGCGCCAGGGCGAGCCGACCGACGCGTTCCAGATCGAGGAGATCGAGGTCCCCGAGCCGGAGGCGTTCGAGGTGATCGTCCGAGTGATGGCGGCCGGCGTGAACTTCAACAATGTGTGGGCGGCGCTCGGCGAGCCAGTGGGCGTGTGGCGCTACGGCGATCATCCGCGCTGGGGCCACCACATCGGCGGTTCGGACGCCTCGGGCGTGGTCTGGAAGGTCGGCCCGGGGGTGACGCGCTGGAAGCCTGGCGATGAGGTCGTGATGCACTGCAACCAGGCTTCCTACGAGGACCCCGAAGTGCACGGTTTCGATCCCCTTGCGGCCCCGAGTCAGCAGATCTGGGGCTACGAGACGACATGGGGCTCGTTCGCCCAGTTCTGCAAGGTTCAGGCCCAGCAGCTCCTGCCCAAGCCGTCGCACCTGGCTTGGGAGGAGGCCGCGGCCTACGGTCTGACCTACTTCACCGCCTATCGCATGCTGATCGACCGCTGCCACCTACAAGCCGGTCACCGTGTGCTGATCTGGGGCGCCGCGGGCGGGCTCGGGGTGTTCGCCACACAGCTGTGCGCGCTGACCGGCGCGGACGCCGTCGGCGTGGTGTCAAGCGAGGCGAAAGGTCACCTGATCGAGCAGCTCGGCGCGATCGGCTACATCAACCGCACCGAGTTCGCGGGCATGATGCGCCGCGGCGACGAGACCAAGGACGAGGAGCTGGCCCGCTTCAAGGAGTCGCGGCGGTTCTGCAAGGCCGTCGAAGCGATCCTGGGCGAGCCGCCCGACGTCGTGTTCGAGCACGTCGGCAAGGCCACCTTCCCGACCTCGGTTTTGGTCGTCCGGCCGTTCGGCAAGGTCGTCATCTGCGGCGCCACGTCGGGCTACCAGCTCGACTTCGACGTACGCTATCTGTGGATGCGCCAGAAAGAGATCATCGGGTCGCACTTCGCCAACGCCTGGGAGGCGACCAAGGCCAACCAGCTGATCGAAGAGTCTAAGGTTCGGCCCGTGCTCTGGCAGACGATGGGCTTCGAGAAGGTCGCGGAGGCGCACCAGCTGCTGCGTGACAACCGCCACCTCGGCAAGATCGCGATCCTGGTCGGCGCCACCGAAGAGGGCCAGGGCCGCACGGCCGACGGGCCGGGCGCGATCCGTGCGGAGGTGGGAGCCTGATGGCGGGCGTGATGCACGTGGACTGGTACGCCACCGTCCTGCGGCAGGAGTCGTTCGCGGCGGACGTCGTCGCCGTCGCGCCATTGGTCCTGCGCTACGGCGCGACTCAATACGCCGTCCACCGCTCCCGTGACGACCGCTACAAGATCACGCAGATGGCGTGGTTCGACTCAAAGCCCGCCTGGTACAGCTATTGGGAGGGGCCCGAGATGATCGAGTTTCGCCGCCGCCATACGGGCCGATATGTGATCCCGATCACCTACGTGTGGCACGACGAGCTGGTAGCCGGCGCGATGGGTCCCTTGGTTGAGGCCGAGCCCGAGCCAGAACCGGCCATCCCGGGGCCGTCGGCGCGGGTCTGAGTCAGCGCCCAGGCGGACCCGCAGGACACGACACGCCCCGTGGTTCGCGCGCGGCGCCGGAATCGAAATACCGGCGCTCAGCACGATCTGACGTCCTATCCTTAGCCGTGCCGTGTCCCGCACGCACAAGATTGTCAATCTGATCGGCGTGCCTTTGCCGCTGGTTGGCCTGCTCGCGGCGATAGTCCTGCTCTGGAACCAGGCGATCGGACCTCTTGAACTCGGCCTCCTGGTCGGGCTGTACGTGCTCACCGCGCTCGGCGTCACGCTCGGCTACCACCGCATGTTCACCCATCGCGCGTTCGAGTCGAGCCGCACCTTCCGGGCAATCGTGGCCATCCTCGGCTCGATGGCGATGCAGGGGTCGGTAATCACCTGGGTGGCCGACCACCGTAAGCACCACACGTTCACCGATCAGGAGGGGGACCCACACTCCCCCCACCTGGCCGGACCGGGGTTCTGGGGCGGGGTCAAGGGGCTGTGGCACGCGCACGTGGGCTGGCTGTTCGAGGCGGTCGGCACCGCGGACCGGCAGCGCTTCGCGTCCGACCTCCTCAAGGACGGGGTGCTCCGCGTGATCGACAAGCTGTTCTTCGTGTGGGTGGCCCTCGGGTTCGCGATTCCTTTCACGCTCGGGTGGATCGTGGGGGGCGGCGTCGGCGCCGCGCTGACCGCTGTGCTCTGGGGCGGCTTCGTCCGGGTGTTCCTACTGCACCACGTGACCTGGTCGATCAACTCGGTGTGCCACTTCTTCGGTCGCAAGCGGTTCGACGTCGAGGACGAGTCGCGCAACGTGTTCTGGCTGGCGCCGCTGTCGATGGGCGAGGCCTGGCACCACAACCACCATGCCTTCCCGACTTCCGCATTCCACGGCTTGAGCCGCTTTGAGCGCATCGCCGACCCGACCGGACTGCTGATCGCGTTGCTCGAGAAGCTCGGGATCGTCTGGAACGTCGTGCGCGTCAGCCCCGAGCGCCAACGCGACAAGGCCCTCCCCCGCGGCGTCTAACCCACCGGGCCGTCCCCATCGGGAAGCGGAACGGGGGGCAATTTCCATCATTCCCGATCGCTCCGGCAGCTTGTGCAGGATCTTGCCTCGTGACGAGGCAACATCCTGCACCCGGGCGATTCCGCGCTCGCAATGCTGGAAATTGCCCCGCCTGGCCACGCAATCTGACGGTTCCGTCGACGAATCGCCCCCAACCAGCGGGCAACCGAGCGTCTAACTCGATGGTCGGCGCCTCAGGCCGACTCGAGCGGGGCCATGGTCAGCCCCGCCCCGTTGAGCTGCTCCCAGTACTGCTCGGCCTCGTCGCGCGCACCGCTCCAGACGATGGCGCACCCGCTCTTGTGGATCTGGTCGGCGAACCGGTAGCCCTCGGCCAGGGACACGCCCGGAATAACGCGCGAGAGCGTCTCGGCGACGTGGTCAAACGTGTTGTGGTCGTCGTTCAGCACTACCACCCGCCACAGGCCACCCACGTCGCTGCCCGGTCCGCTCAGGCGCGGGAGCTCAACCGTCTGCGACATCGGGGCTCAGGATAGCTTTATCCGGCGCCCTCAACCCGAGCGCACCGCCTCGGACCGCTTGCGCCAATAGCGCTCGAGGCCGGCGTATAGCTGGTCCGGGGGCGCCGCCTGCTCATACGCGGCCGCCGTCTCCGGATCCACCCGCTCGGCGACCTCCGCCCGCACCCGGTCGACGAACGATTCGCGGTCGGAATCCCGGGCAATCGCCGCAAAAGCATCGAGACGCTCCGCCAGCTCGGATAGCTGCGCGTCGACGTCGTTGCTCGCGCCGAAGTGGGTCATGACCAGCTGCCGTGGCTTCCAGGCCGCGACCCGCTCGATCGACGCGTGCCACTTCTCCACGTCGATGTCGGGCGGCGGGCTGGGCGGGATGGTCAGCGGCGAGCCGTCGATCCGCACTCCGCCCACATCGCCCACGAACGCGACGCCGTCCGAGTGCAGGTACGACACGTGGTGGGAGGCGTGGCCCGGCGTGTAGGCGACCTCGAACGCCCCGTCGAACAGTGTCTCGTCGCCGCCCAGGACGCGTAGGTTCTCCTCGGGAACCGGCAGCATGTCGCCCCACAGGCGGTCCATGTCCTCGCCGTAGAGCATCCGCGCGCTCTCCACCAGGCGATCGGGTGAGGCCATGTGCCGCGCCCCCCGCTCGTGCACATACACCTCGAGGTCAGGCCAGCGCTGCACCAGGGATCCGCTCGCCCCGGCATGGTCGAGGTGGATGTGGGTCAGCAGCAGCGCGCGAGGACGAGTCCCGCCGAGTCCAGCGAGCAGGGTCTCCAGACAGGACGTCGGTCCCGGATCAATCACCACGTCGTCGACCAGCGACGCGCAGATCACGCGCGGGCGACCCAGATGCATGACGTCGATCAGCTGCATCTGCGCGACACCAGATGTCTCGGGTGAGGCGGGTGAGCGGGAGCCAAATCCCTAGGTCGTCTCGGTGTCGTCTTGGGGCGGCTCGATGACCGGGAGGACCGCGGTCGACTCGATGTCCGGATCGCCGTAATCCCCATCGTCCGCCACCTCGTCGGGCAGGGCATCCTCGTCGGGCACCTCGACCGGGGCCGGCTCGGCCCGGGCGTCTTCCTCGGGGGTGACGCCCTCCTCGACAGCCCCGAATCGCGACTCATCCACGCCGGCGAACTCATCGGCGCCCCCTACGTCGGTCGTCTCGGCGCTCGCCGGATCCGGTGGGAACCGGTCGGCTGCCGAGTCGGTGAGCGTCAAGAGCTGGCCCGCCAGCTCCCGGGTGTCCTCGACGATCCGGTGGCGCTCGGCCCAGATCCGGTCGGTCTCCGCGTCCAGCTCGCGCACTCGATCCTCGGCGCGCTGGATGATCTGCGCCGCCTCTTGGCGCGCGGTCTCGAGCCGGTCCTCGGCCTCGCTGCGCGACTGGGTGGTGATCTTCCCGGCGGTATCGTGGGCGCGCTGGAGGATGCCCGAGACCTCCTCCCCGACCCGCGCCAGCGCGCGCCGGATCGCCGACTCGGGCGACCGCGTGGCCTGCAGCTCGGCGACGAGCTGGCTGGTCCTCTGAACGTAGGCGTCGACGGCAAGCCGGTCGTATCCGCGCAGCGCGCTTGGAAACTCGACGTCGGCTACGGCTGGCACGGGATCGTCCGGAAGGGTGGCCAGAGGTGCGGTTATCTCCTGCATGAGCGCGTGTTCGGTGGATGCTGAGCTCTGATCGGGCATGCCTCGCACGTTACAGGGTGCTGAGCCAGTCGAATGGTCGGCGGCGCCTGACGGCGTCGCCTTAGCGCCCACGCCCTTCGCCCCCGCAAACGATCATTCATCGAGCCTGGCGCCGGGGCAAACGATCACTCATACAATCGGCCCCCATGCCGGAGACGCCCTCGCCTCGCCTCCCCGAGCCGGACCGGCCCTGGATGATGCGCACGTACGCCGGGCACTCGGACGCCAGGCGCTCCAACGAGCTGTACCGACGCAACCTCGAGAAGGGCCAGACCGGCCTGTCGATCGCCTTCGACCTTCCCACCCAGACCGGCTATGACCCCGACCACGAGCTCGCGCGCGGCGAGGTCGGCAAGGTCGGCGTCTCGATCGCCCACCGAGGCGATATGGCGACCCTGCTGGACCAGATCCCGCTCGACCAGATGAACACGTCGATGACGATCAACGCGACCGCCGCCTGGCTCCTGGCGCTCTACGTCGTCGCCGCTGAGGAACAGGACCCGCCCGCCCCGGAATCAGGGCTCCAGGGCACCACTCAGAACGACATCCTCAAGGAGTACTTGAGCCGGGGTACCTACGCCTTCCCGCCCGCCCCGAGCATGCGGCTGATCGCCGACACGATTGCCTACACGGTGCAGCACATCCCGAAGTGGAACCCGATCAACATCTGCTCCTACCACCTCCAGGAGGCGGGCGCGACCCCGGTGCAGGAGATCGCGTTCACGATGAGCAACGCGATCGCCGTGCTCGACTCGGTCAAGCAACGCGTCGAGCAGGACCTCATGGCCAGCGTGTTCGGGCGCATCTCGTTCTTCGTCAACGCCGGCGTGCGGTTCATCGAGGAGCACGCCAAGCTGCGCGCGATGGCCGTCCTGTGGGACGAACTCGGCCGCGAGCGCTACGGCGTCGAGGACGAGAAACACCGCCGGCTGCGCTACGGCGTGCAGGTCAACTCGCTCGGTCTGACCGAGGCGCAGCCCGAGAACAACGTGTACCGGATCGCGCTCGAGGCGCTCGCGGTGACGCTCGGTCGCAATTCCCGAGCCCGGGCCATCCAGCTGCCGGCCTGGAACGAGGCTCTTGGCCTGCCCCGGCCCTGGGACCAGCAGTGGTCGCTTCGCCTGCAGCAGATCCTGGCCTACGAGACCGATCTGCTCGAGTATCCGGACATCTTCGAGGGCTCCAAGGTGATGGACGGGCTGGTCGCCGAGCTGCTCGAGGGCGCCCGCGAGGAGATTCACCGCGTGGCCGAGCTCGGTGGGGCGGTCGAGGCCGTCGACTACATGAAGGCCGCGCTGGTCGAATCACAGCGAAGGCGCTGGCAGCGGATCGAATCCGGCGAGCAGGTCGCAGTCGGCATGAACCGCTTCACGTCGAGCGAGCCCTCGCCGCTGACCGCCGGGGCCGACGGCGGGATCCTCGTCGTCGACCCGGAGGTCGAGGCCGAGCAGCGCCGGGCTCTCGAGCGCTGGCGCGAAGGCCGCGATCAGGCGGCGGTCGACAAGGCCCTCGAGACCCTCGCCGAAGTTGCCCGCGACGACACCAAGAACATCATGCCGGCGACCATCGCCGCCGCCCGCGCCGGCGCCACTACCGGCGAATGGGCCCAGACGCTGCGCGACGCCTTCGGTGAGTACCGGGCCCCGACAGGCGTCGGCGAGGCGACCCCCTCGGACTCCCAGGACCTTGCCGAGCTCCGCGGAGAGGTCGAGAAACTGAGTGAGACGCTCGGACGCCGGCTCAAGTTCCTGGTCGGCAAGCCGGGGCTGGACGGGCACTCCAACGGCGCCGAGCAGATCGCCGTCCGGGCGCGCGACGCCGGGATGGACGTGGTGTACGAGGGGATCCGCCTCACCCCGACCCAGATCGCCACCTCTGCCGCGCAGGAGGGTGTTCACGTCATCGGCCTCTCGATCCTGTCCGGCTCGCATCGAGAACTCATCCCAAGCGTCCTTGACGCGCTGCGCGAGGCCGGCGTGGAGGACGTGCCGGTCGTGGTCGGCGGGATCATCCCCGAGTCCGACGCCGACGCCCTGCGCGAGGCGGGCATCGCCGCGGTGTACACCCCGAAGGACTGGAACCTGAACGGGATGATGCGCGCCATCGTCGAGCTCGTCGCCGAACGCCACGGCGTCGAGACCGCCGTGGGCGCTTGAAACTCACCCCCGCCCTGCCAGACGGACGCGAGCTGGGCAGGCGCCTGCGCGAACGCGACCTGACCGCGGCGCCGGCGGCGCTCAACCTAATCGAGAGCCGCTCGCCGAACGCGCGGGGGCCGACTCAGGAGCTCCTGGCCCAGGTCTCCCCCGCCGCCCTCGGCGCCGAGGCGCCCGGACACGTGATCGGGGTGACCGGACCTCCCGGCGTCGGCAAGTCCTCGCTGCTCAGCCGCCTGGTCGCCGAATGGCGACGGCGAAGCCGGTCGGTCGCCGTGCTGGCCGTCGATCCGAGTTCGCGGCGGTCCGGAGGCTCGTTGCTGGGCGATCGCGTCCGCATCGAGGCCGATCCGCGCGACAAATCCGTGTTCGTCCGCTCGACCGCCGCCGGCAACCGGCTCGGGGGCCTGGCTCCAGCCACCCGCGCTGCGGCCGCGGCGCTGGCGGCGGCATTTGACGTGGTGGTGATCGAGACGGTCGGGGTGGGGCAATCCGAGACCGAGGTTGCCGACGTGGCCGACACGGTGGCGGTCGTGCTTCAGCCGGCCTCGGGTGATGTGCTTCAGTTCCTCAAGGCGGGCATCATGGAGGTCCCCGACGTGCTCGTCCTGACCAAAGCCGATCTCGAGATCCCCGCGCGCCGAGCGCTCGCTGACCTGAACGCCGCGCTACTCGCACTCGGGGCGAGCGACACCGCCGTCTGCGCGGTCTCCTCGGTTGCACCGCCGAGCGGAATCGACCGGCTCGCCGACGCGCTCGACGCGCATCGGGCAGCCGTCGACCTCTCGGCCCGGCGCCTACACGCCCGGCGACGGCACGCGCTCGACGACTTCGTCGCCGAGCGGGGCGAACGCGGCCTGCGGGCCCTGGGCGGCCGGCGCGAGGCGCAGCGCTGGCTCGAGCGACAAGACCCCGAGCTCGACGTACCCACCCTCGAGCGCGCGCTCGAGGTCCAGGCCGAGGAGCGCCAGTCCGAGGAGAGCCAGGCCGAGGAGCACCAATGAGGGTGGTTCGCCGACGCCGGGGCCTACCGCGCCGGATCGTGCTGCCGGCCGAGCACCTTGTAGACGGAGCCACCGCCTTGCGCGCCTGGCGCGACTCCGACCTCGACGGGTTGATCAACGCCTGCCAGGATCCGGATATCTCGCGCTGGACCCGGGTTCCCTACCCCTACGGCGTCAGCGAGGCCCGTGCCTATCTGCTCTCGCGCCACGACGCTCTGCACACCGGGACCGGGGCGCCGTTCGCGATCGTCTCCTCCGAGGACCGCGACCACCTGCTGGGCTCGATCTCACTGATGCGCTTCGCCTGGCAGCACGCCCGGGCCGAGGTCGGCTATTGGCTGGCCGAGGAGGCGCGCGGCTACGGGCACGCGAGCCGGGCCCTACGCCTGATCACCGCGTGGGGGTTCCGGAGTCTCGCCCTCGAGCGGATCGATCTCATGGCGGCCACCGACAACCCCGCCTCGCAGCGCGTCGCCGAGCGCTGTGGCTTCACCCGGGAGGCGGTGCTGCGGTCATACCTGGTGGGCCGGGAGGGTCGCCAGAACATGGTGGCGTTCGGTCTGCTGGTAACCGATCGCGCCCAGCCAACCGGCCTCACCAGCTAGCCTCTAGCCATGGCGCTCGAGCCTCTGCGCGACGGACACGGCCGCCTGATCGGCGACCTGCGGGTGTCGGTCACCGACCGCTGCAACTTCCGCTGTCAGTACTGCATGCCCGCCGACGGGCTGCCGTGGCTCGAGCGCGAGGAGATCCTCACCTTCGAGGAGATCACACGCGTGGTCGGCCTGTTCGCGGCCATGGGCGTCCACGACGTCCGCCTGACCGGCGGCGAACCCCTCGTTCGCAGGGAGTTCCCCCGGCTGGCCGCGATGCTGGCGAGCCTCGACGCCGTCCAAGACCTGTCCGTGACGACCAACGGCTTCCTGCTCGAGCGCGACGCCGAGGCCCTGGTACGCGCCGGTATCAATCGCTTCAACGTGTCGGTCGACTCGCTCCAGCGCGACCGCTTCTTCGAGCTCACCCGGCGCGATGCGCTGCCTCAGGTGCTGCGGGGGCTCGAGATCCTCGCCCGTTTCCCCGAGGCCCATCCGATCAAGATCAACGCGGTTGCGATGCGCGACTTCACTGAGGACGAGGCGATCCCGTTGGCCGAGTTCGCGCGCCGTACGCCCTATGAGGTGCGATTCATCGAGTTCATGCCGCTGGACGCCGACCACGCCTGGACCGCCGATCAGGTGCTCACGGGCGAGGAGATCCGCGCCGAGATCGACGCGGTCTATCCGCTCGAGCCCGAGCCGCGCGAACCTCACGCCACCGCCCGGGTGTACCGCTTCAAGGACGGGCGCGGCAGGATTGGATTCATCAATCCGGTGTCTGAGCCGTTCTGCGGCGACTGCAACCGGGTTCGCCTCACTGCCGACGGACGTCTTCGCACTTGCTTGTTCTCGCTCAATGAGACCGACCTGCGCGCCCCGATCCGGAACGGCGCCGACGACGGTGAGCTCGAGCGGATCATGCGCGACGCCGTGTGGGCCAAAGAGCTGAAGCACCACGTCGGTGAGGCGGGCTTCATCCAGCCCGCCCGTAGCATGTCCGCCATCGGCGGCTAAAGCAGATCGGACCCTCGAGACATGCCAAGACGTCTGCGCCCGATCGGACACGAAGACCGGCTGAGCGTCGTCGACCACCTCGACGAGCTGCGCAACCGCCTGTTCGTGTGCGTGGGGGTGCTCGCCGTCGTGTTCGGGCTGTGCTTTTGGCAGAGCTCGCGTCTGCTCAACGTCCTCAACGAGCCACTCAAGCATCTCTCCGCGACCGCGAAGAACCACATCAGCGGCGTCACCGGCGATCAAGTTGGTGAGCGTGGTCACCTCCTCAACGCAGCCAGTGACTTCCAGCAACTGGCGAACTCGTCGACCCTGACGCCGAACGATCGCGCGTTGATCTCTGCCGCCAGCTCGCAGCTCGAGAGTGCGGCGAAGGCGCTCCCGTCCAAGTCGGCCGGCCCCGTCCCGGTAACCCTTGGCCCCGGTGAGCCGTTCACGGTCTCGCTCACCGTCGCGTTCTACTTCGCGATCCTGATCTCGATCCCGCTGCTCCTCTACGAGTTATATGCGTTCGTGGTTCCGGCATTCAACCCGCGCGAGAAGGCCGTGGCCCTTCCGATCATGGTCGTCGCCCCGCTGCTGTTCCTCGGCGGCGCCGTCTTCACTTACTACATCGTGCTGCCGGCCGCGATCAGGTTCCTGCAGGGCTACAACGCGGCGCAATTCCAGGCGCTGGTGCAAGCGAAGCCCCTGTATTCGTTCGAGGTGCTGACGATGGGCGGCATCGGGCTCGCGTTCGAGATGCCGCTTGTATTGCTCGGCTTGCGCGCCGCCGGGGTGATCGACGGCAAGACGCTGACCAAGTATTGGCGCTACGCGCTCGTGGTCATCGCCATCATCGCCGCGGCTATGCCCGGGTCGGACCCGGTGACGACGGGTTTGGAAGCCGCCCCGCTCGTCGTCCTGCTGGTCGTCAGCATGATCGCGCTCAGGGTGGCCGATTGGCGGGCCGCTCGCCGGGCGGCAGCTGAAGAGCAGCAGCCTGGGGTCGGGGACTTCTCCTAAGCGTCCGCGGGCCGGCGGCGAGAGCACCTACGCCTACTTAACCCTTTCGCAAGACTCGCCCAGCATCATCTGGTTTCGTAGATGGTCCTACTGTTGCTGTTCGCCCTGATCGCCGGCGCGGGGACGGCAATCACGCCATGCGTGCTTCCGGTCGTCCCGGCGCTGCTGGCGTCGAGCGCCACCGGCGGCCGCCGGCGCCCGATCGGGATCGTGGTCGGACTGGCCGCCACGTTCACGATCGCGATCGTCCTGCTCGCCCAACTGGTCAAGGGCGTCGGCCTGGCCAGCGGCGCCGCCAGGACCCTCGCGATCGCGGTGCTGATCGTGTTCGGCGTCGCGCTGCTGATCCCCGACGTCACCGCGCGCCTGGAAGCGCCGCTGTCCCGGCTGGCTCGCTTTGGCCCCAAGACGCGCGGCACCGGGTTCTGGTCGGGGCTCGCGGTCGGGGGGGCGCTCGGCTTCGTGTGTGCGCCGTGCGCCGGCCCGATCCTGGCCGCGGTCACGTCGGTGAGTGCCTCGAGCGGCGCCAATGCGCGCGTCGTGGCGGTGGCGATCGCGTACTCGGTCGGCCTGTCCGCGGTCATGCTCGTCTACGCCTTCGCTGGGCGGGCCGTGATCAACCGGATCCGGCGCGTCGGCCGCGGCTACGGCGTCCAGCGCGCGCTCGGCGTCGTGCTGCTGGCGACCGGCGTCCTGATGATCTTCAACGTCGACGTCCGCTTCGAGGAGGCGCTGGCCAAGGACACCAGCCTGCCGGCGATCCTGGTCGACCCGACCCGCTCGCTCGAGAACTCCAACGCGGTTCAGAAGCGCCTGGCCTCGCTGCGCCCGACCTCTCGCTTCGTCACGGCCCAGAAGGTGGCGTCGGCCAAGCCGGTGTCGACCGAGGCCGAGCGGGAGGTGGCGATCCCGGGCGTCCAAACCCCGTCGCTGCCCGACCTGGGCAACGCCCCTGAGTTCACCGACACCCAGGACTGGTTCAACACGCCCGGCGACCGTCCGCTGACCCTCAAGGAGCTGCGCGGGCAGGTGGTGCTGATCGACTTTTGGACGTATACGTGCATCAACTGCCTGCGCACGCTGCCCTACGTAAAAGGGCTCTACGCCCAGTACCACAAGTACGGACTGGACGTGATCGGGGTCGAGACGCCCGAGTTCACCTTCGAGCAGGAGGCCGGCAACGTCCGCCAGGCGATCGCGTCGGACGGGATCAAATATCCGGTCGTTCAGGACAACAAGTACGGCACCTGGGACGCCTGGCAGAACGAGTACTGGCCCGCCGAGTACCTGGTCGACGCCAAGGGGCAGGTCCGCCACTACCAATTCGGAGAGGGCGACTACAAGGAGAGCGAGGCCGCCGTCCGCGCGCTCCTGGCCGACGCCGGCGCGACCTCCCTACCGCCGCCGATGACGGCGACCGCGATCATGCCCTCCGCCGGACTGGGTACACCGGAGACCTACCTGAACACCCAGCGCCAGCAGGGCTTCGCCACCTCCATCCACAACGGGGTCTACGACTACCGCGCGCCGTCGGGCCTGAACGTGAACCAGTTCGCACTCGGGGGCGAGTGGGACGGTTCATCGGAGTCGATCGCCCCCGCCGCCGCGGGCGCCTCGATCTCGGGGGCGGTTCAGGCGGCCAAGGTCTACCTGGTCTTGACCTCGGCCGGCAACGTGCCGCGCCAGGGTCGGGTGCTGCTCGACGGCCGGCCGCTTCCCGATGCCCACGCCGGCACGGACGTCAAGAACGGTGTGCTCACCGTCACCGGCGAGCGGCTCTATTCGCTGATCTCGTTCCCAACCGCGCAGCAGTTCGCCTTCACCGTCCAGCTGCCCCCGGGCGTAACCGCGTACGACTTCACGTTCGGCTAAGGCGCCGCCGCCAATGCTGCCGCGAGTCCGACCAAGGCGTCGCGGCTAGGCGCCGCCGACAGTTCTCCTTGTTCGCCGCCGCCAATGCTGCCGCGAGTCCGACCAAGGCGTCGCGGCTAGGCGCCGCCGACAGTTCTCCTTGTTCGACGGCGATCGAGCATGGCCGCGGCCTGGAGCAGATCGTCGGGCGTATCGATGTCGAACAGCTCGTCGGGATCGTCGACCTCGAACGGGACCGGCTCGATCCCGGCCACGATCTCCACAAGCCGGCCGCTCCCGGCCTGAGTGGCGCCTGAGAGCAGTTCGAGAGCCCTCGGCTGATAGCACCCGAGCAGCGGCTGCATGCGCCCTTCGGCGCACGCCACCACCGCCGGGGCCCGTCCCGGATCGGCCTTGACGAGCCGCCGGATCAGCTCGGGCGTGACGAACGGCAGATCGCCGGCGCACACGAGCACCGGACGTCCGCCGGCCAGCGCCAGTGCCTGGGTGATCCCGACGAGCGGATGGCGCGGGCTCTCGGGCTCGATCCACACCGACACTCCGGACACCGAGGGCAGCTTGGTGCCGGCCTTGGCCAGGATCGCCACCTTGTTCAGCACCTGCCCGACCGCCTGGAGCGGGTAGCAGATGAGCGGCTTGCCGTCGAGCTCGACGGTCGCCTTCTGCCCGCCGATCCGCAGACCCGCGCCTCCCGCCATGATCGCGCCGACCGGCCTTGATCGGAACCGCATCAGCGGCCCTCGCGGTACTCGCTCACACGGGGATCGTAGAATCAAGGCAATGGAGGGCTCAACCTCTGTACGGAGCTGGCTCCGCTGCTACCGCTGCTGGTCCCAGAACCTCGAGGTGCAGGTGCACTACGAGGGGATCCACCGGATCGACCCCGAGACCGGCGAGCGGGGCGAGGTCGTGGACGAGATGCAGGAGGCCGTCGTCCAGTGCCTGGAGTGCATGCACGACCAGCCCCACCTCGGCTTCCACAACGGCCGCGTCGAGCCGATCGAGGACCGCTGGGAGCGGATGATCGCCGGCACGCCGTGGGTGGCTTCGTGCACGGTCACGGTCGATGCCGACGATGTCGAGACGTGCTCGGGCCCCGAGGCCGGCGACGCCCTCTCCTACGCCGCCTTCGGTGACCACGGGACGCGTGAGTTCTTCACCCACGTCCGCTTCCACAAGCACGACGACGACCGGATCGTCGTCCACCTCCTGGTCGAGCTCTACGCGCGCTCCGCCGACGAGGCCACCGAGGTCCTCGAGGACGCCGCGCGCGGCGCCCTGGCCATCACCTCGCTTGCCGAGGAAGCGCGTCCGCCCGCATCGACAGGCGGCGGCGACTCCCAGCACTGACCCGGTCGTAGACCTCCATCACGATCAGCGCCAGCGCCACCGGCACGGTCGCCGGGAGCTCGGCTATGACCAGGAACAGGAGGTCAAACACGGCCGCGATGACCAGCGTGAGCACGGCCGCCTGCCACTGCCGGCGCCACCGCGCCGCGAGTACCGCGCCCAGCAGGGCGGCGACGAACAGGTCGCCGTACCCCATCGAGATGGTCCCGAATACCTCGCTCTGAAGCTGAGGCAGTCCAGCCGGTGGCTGCGCCGCAACCAGCGTCGCGTTCGGGGCCTGCAGCAGGTCCGAGAGCACCAGCCACGTGTCGGCGGCGGCCATCAGCACGATCCCGGCCTTGAGCCACGCAGGCGGGGTGACCGCGGCCAGCAGCACGCCGAGCGTCACGCAGCTGAGCGCCGAGAGCAGGGCGCCCGATGCCTCGCCGACCAGCGAAGTCTTGAGTGCCCAGGCGGCCACGAACAACGGCACGGCGAGCACGGCCGCCCACGGCCTTGCTCCTCGCATGGCCCAGCCCAGCGCCACGGCGGCGAGGATCGGCACCGCGATCAGCGCCAGCCAGGTCAGTCCGGTGGCGGTGTCCGACACGTAACGGATCGCGAAGATGACGACCACGATCGAGCCGATCGGCACAAAGGCCCAGCCGCGCCCGCGAAACCGCTCCATCCAGGCGGGCCGCGCGATGGACCGTGGCCCGGCGACCGTCGCCGCCTGAAGTGCCAGCATCCCCGCATCGGACGGGATGAAGGGCAGAGCCATGCCGTCAGAGTACGTGTCCCGGCGAAGAGATCCTTAGGAGTCGAGGGCCTTCTGCGATGATTGGAGCCCGGAGGGATGGTGGGAAGGCCAACGTGACGGACCGTGGCGGACGACGATCGTGTCGGCGCTGGCTGATGGCCGGGATCGCGCTCGCGTGGGCATTGGCGGCGCTGGCGCTGATCGGAGCCCCGGGGGCTGTCGCGGCCACCGCTTATCCCACGGGCCGGCCGCTCGCCGTCGTGGCGCGCTCCCCGGGCAATGAGGAGGTGTACTGGCAAGGCACCGACGGCTATCTCTGGGAAGACGTCGAGGCGGGGGGCGATTGGCGGGGCCCGGCTCGCACCCCGGTCGGAGGGCTCGCCTCACCGCCGGCGGCCACGATCGGTTCCCATGGCTATGACTACGTGTTCTGGGAGGGAACCAACCGCCAGCTCTGGGAGGCTGGGGACTATCCACAGGGATGGATCGTGAGCCAGGTCGGCATGGGCCCTCTGGGCTCGCAGCCGACCGCCACGTCGTTGCCCGACGCGACCGGCGTCTCCGAGATCGACGTGTTCTGGGAGGGAACCGACGGCGATCTGTGGCGTGCCCTGTATCTCACCTCGACCGGGAAGTGGAGCGGTCCGACGAACGTCGGCATGGGGACGCTCGGCTCTCCCCCGACCGCCACCGAGCAGGCGACCTCCGCCGGCAGTCAGATTCAGGTCTACTGGAAGGGAACCGACGGGGCGCTCTGGGAGGCGGACACGAGTGGCGGGACCAAGTGGAGCGGCCCGACGAGCCACGGCATGGGCCCGCTCGGCTCCGCCCCTGCCGTTGCTTCACTCGCCTATGGAAACGAGTACGCGTTCTGGGGCGGCACGTACGGGAGGCTGTGGCAGGCCAGCTGGGACAGCACGAGCTGGAACGGGGTGAACCTGAACGGTCCGACCTCGATCGGCTTCGGGCCGATGGGCTCCGCACCGACCGTCGCCGCGGTCGAGCCCGACGAGTACGACGTGTTCTGGATCGGGACCGACTCGAACCTATGGGAGGCCCGCTTGGTGGGCCAGACATGGACGAGCGAGCAGAGCCTTGGCCCTCTCGTCCCCCCGCCGCCCACCGAGACGGTGCCGGTCACGACGACGATCCCGCCGCCACCGGCACCCGGACGGCGGATCCGTGTCGAGATCCTGATGCAGTGGAAATGGCGCGGCGCCCACACCCGTCTGCACAAGCTCCGCTGGCTCGGCAGCTTCCCGGCCCGCGCCACTGTCCGGGTCACCTGCCGGGGGCGCCGCTGCCCGCGAACGCTTGGGAAGGTCGGCCACCGCCACCTGCGAAAGCTGAGCAGATCGCTCGAGGCTCGCGTGTTCAACGCCGGGCAGCGGCTGACGATCACGCTCAGCGCGCCCGGGTGGATCCCCGAGCGCGCCCAGGTCGTGATTCGCGACGGCGGGCTGCCGCTGGCGAAGCTGCTTTAGGTCGCCCCTCCCGACCGGGGGCGGCAGGCGCTACGCGCCGAGCCGCCGCTCGAGGTCGGCGAGCTGGGCCTTGAGCTCGTCCGGGAGCCTCTGACCGAACCTGCCGTAGTGCTCGTGCATCTGCGGGAGCTGCTCGAGCCAGGCATCGTGATCGACCTCGAGGAGCTTCTCGACCGCGTCTCGATCGATGTCGAGCCCCGACGTGTCGATGCCGCCTTCGCCCACCGGCGGTACGAGTCCGATCGCGGTCTCGTTCGCCTCCGCCTTGCCCTCGAGGCGGTGGAAGATCCAGGCCAGCGGGCGGCAGTTCTCACCGAAGCCGGGCCACAGGAACTTGCCATCATCGTCCTTGCGGAACCAGTTGACGTAGAAGATCCGCGGCAGCTGTGCCCCGTCGCGCCGGCCGACCTGGAGCCAGTGCCGGAAGTAATCGGCCATGTTGTAGCCGCAGAACGGCAGCATCGCCATCGGGTCGAAGCGGAGCTCGCCGACGTTCCCGGTGGCCGCCGCGGTCTTCTCCGAGGACATGGTCGAGCCCAGGAACACGCCGTGCTCCCAATCGCGCGCCTCGTAGACGAGCGGGACCACGGTGGCGCGCCGGCCGCCGAACAGCATCGCATCGATCGGAACGCCGCCCGGCGAATCCCACTTCGGGTCGATCGACGGGCACTGGGCGATCCGCACCGTGAAGCGCGCGTTCGGATGGGCCGCCGGCTTGTCCGATCCCGGTGTCCAGTCATCACCCCGCCAGTCGGTCAGGTGACTGGGCGCATCGCCCATCCCCTCCCACCAGATGTCCCCGTCGTCGGTCTTGGCGCAGTTCGTGAACACCACGTCGCGCTCGAGCATCTTCAGCGCGTTCGGGTTGGTCTTCTTGCTCGTCCCCGGCGCCACCCCGAAGAAGCCGGCCTCGGGATTGACGGCGTACAGCCGTCCGTCCGTGCCGAACTTCATCCAGGCGATGTCGTCGCCGATCGTCTCGACCTTCCAGCCCGGCAGCGTGGGGATCATCATCGACAGGTTGGTCTTGCCGCAGGCGCTCGGGAAAGCACCCGCGATGTACTTCGAGACCCCCTCGGGCGAGGTCATCTTGAGGATCAGCATGTGCTCGGCCAACCAGCCCTCATCGCGCGCCATGACCGAGGCGATCCGCAGCGCGAAGCACTTCTTCCCCAGCAGCGCGTTACCGCCATAGCCCGAGCCGAAAGACCAGATCTCGCGGGTCTCGGGGAAGTGGACGATGTACTTGTTCTCGGCGTTGCACGGCCAGGGCACGTCCTGCTCGCCGTCGGCCAGCGGTGCTCCCAGCGAGTGCAGACACGGCACGAAATCGCCGTCGTCGCCCAACTCGTCCAGTGCCTCCTGCCCCATCCGGGTCATGATCCGCATCGAGGCCGCCACGTAGGCCGAGTCGGTCAGCTGAACGCCGATGTAGGAGATCGGCGAGCCGATCGGTCCCATCGAGAACGGGACCACGTACATCGTCCGCCCACGCATCGAGCCCTGAAACAGCTCGGTCAGCGCCTGGCGCATCTCCTCCGGATCGGTCCAGTTGTTGGTCGGGCCGGCGTCTTCCTCGCGGTCGGAGCAGATGAACGTCCGGTCCTCGACACGCGCCACATCAGCCGGGTCCGACAGAGCCAGGTAGGAGTTCGGTCTCTTGGCATCCGACAGCTTCTCGAAGGTGCTCGCCGCCACCAGTGTCTGAGCAAGTTGCTCATACTCCTCGTCTGACCCGTCGCACCAGTAGACGTCGTCGGGCGCGGTCAGCGCCGCGACCTCGTCTACCCACTCTTGTAAGCGGGCGTTATTGGACCTGGCTTGGTGCGTCGGTGCAGTATGGGCCATGAGGTTTCAGCAACTCCTAAAGTCAGGGTGGGCCGCCAAGCCTACCCGGGCGGGAACGAATATGACCTGCTCGTGGCCTAAATACGTACGGGTTCGTACTACTCGACGTTGGCCTCGGCCGAGTGCCCACGGCTGCCATTTGGGTGGGCGGGATCCCCATTTATTCGGGGAACAAGCACCAGGCGCTTGAACTCGGCCACCAGGACGCCGTCCTGGTTGAGCACGCGTGTGTGGACTCTCACGGTTCCGCGGTCGGGCTTGGACTGCGAGGGCTTGACCTCAAGCACCTCGGACTCGCAGAACAGGGTGTCGCCATGGAACACCGGCGCCGGGTGCTTGAGCTCCTCGGTGGCCAGGTTGGCGATCGCCTTGCCGCTCACGTCGGACACGCTCATCCCGAGCGCGAGCGAGTAGACGAGCGGCCCGACGACGACGTTGCGCCCCTGCTGGGACTGGTGGGCGTACACGTCGTTGATGTGCAGCGGATGATGGTTCATGGTCACCAGGCAGAACAGGTGGTTGTCGGCCTCGGTAACGGTCTTGGCCGGCCAGTGCTTGTACACCGCGCCCACCTCGAACTCCTCCAGGTAGCGACCGTAGGGGTGCCCACCGCTAGCTTCGCGCGCCGCCTGGTCGGTCTCGATCGCGGTCGCAGCCTGATCTCTGTCGGTTTGGGTCATTTCAAGAGAATGTCAGGCGACCGCGCCGCGTGCGGCGTTCCCATCCGCGCCCTCGATGAGGGAAGCCATCTAAGGTTCTGGCGATGCGAAACCCCCGTGACTTCGGAAAGCCCCTGGCCATCGGCGCGCCGGCGCCGGTGCTCGAGATCCCGTTCAAACCCTCGCGCATGATCCACTTCCTGGATTTCTCGAACGAGAAGATGGTGGCCAAGGTGCCCGACATCGCGCCGACGGTCGACATCTTGCTCGGCAACCTCGAGGACGCCGTGCCGGTCGACCGCAAGGAGGCCGCCCGCGAGGGCCTCGTGCGGGTCGGCAAGGACATGGAGCTCGGGGACACGCAGCTCTGGACGCGCGTCAACAGCCTGGAGTCGCCCTGGGTACTCGACGACATCACCACGCTGGTGAGTGAGATCGGTCACAAGCTCGACGTGATGATGATCCCCAAGGTGGAGGGTCCCTGGGACATTCACTACGTCGATCGGCTGCTGGCCCAGCTCGAGGCGCGCGCTGGGCTCGAGCGCCCGATCCTGATCCACGCGATCCTCGAGACCGGCCTCGGCGTGGTCAACCTCGAGGAGATCGCGACCGCGAGCCCGCGCATGCAGGGCATGAGCTTCGGCCCGGCCGACCTGGCCGCCTCGCGGCGGATGAAGACCACCCGGGTCGGTGGCGGCCATCCCGGCTACCGCGTGATCAACGACCCCAACCCGCACAACCCGGACGGCCTCCGCGACACCGCCCAGCAGGACCCCTGGCACTACTCGATCGCGCGGATGGTCGACGCCTGTACCTCGGCTGGACTCCTTCCGTTCTACGGCCCTTACGGGGACATCAAGGATGTCCAGGGCTGTGAGACCCAGTTCCGGGCGGCGTTCCTGCTCGGGTGCGTCGGCGCCTGGTCGCTTCACCCGGTCCAGATCGAGATCGCCAAGAAGGTGTTCAGCCCCGATCCCGAGGAGGTCGCCTTCGCCAAGAAGGTGCTCGAGGCCATCCCCGACGGGCGCGGCGTCCACATGATCGACGGCAAGATGCAGGACGACGCCACCTGGAAGCAGTGCAAGGTGATGGTCACCCTGGCCGAGATGCTCGCCCATAAGGACCCCGAACTGGCCGAGGCCTACGGGTTCGACCGCGTGGCGGCATAGAGTTTCCGGGACATGCGGATCTCGGCCAAAGCGGACTATGCGGTACGCGCGGTAGTCGAGCTGGCCGCGACCGACGACGAGAAGCCGGTCAAGGCCGAGCGGATCGCGATCGCGCAGGAGATTCCCCTGAACTTCCTCGAGAACATTCTCGGGGACCTGCGGCACGCCGGGATCGTGCGAAGCCATCGCGGCGCCGAGGGCGGTTTCCGCCTGGCCAAGCCGGCGGAGGAGATCACGATCGCCGACGTAATCCGGGAGGTCGAGGGTCCACTCGCAAGCGTGCGGGGAGGGCCGCCCGAGGAGACCTCCTACCCGGGCGCGTCGGAGGCGCTCCCGCGGGTGTGGATCGCGGTGCGCGCGAACCTGCGCAGAGTGCTCGAGCACGTCACGGTCGCCGACGTGGCGAGCGGCAAGCTTCCGGCCGACGTCGATCAGCTAGCCGAGGACCCGGAGGCCTGGGTCACGCGCTGATTGGATGCTGCCGATCGAAGCTGACGCTTCGATCGGGTTGGGCGCCGCCGTCAGGCGCCGCCGACCATTTGACCTAGGGCGGTCTCTTCCCCGGCGACGGCCGCGTCGGCCGGGTCGCCGGACACGGCGGCGCGCATCGGCGGACGCACGTAGACGATGTCGCCGTCGTTGATCTCGAGCTGCTCGGCCTGAGATCGGGTCAGCTGCACACGCGCCGGCTCGCCGCCCTTGAGCTCGAGCTCGATCCGGACCTCGAAGCCCAGGTGCACGACGCGCTTGACCATCGCCTCGATCAGGCCTTCCTCCGCGGTAAGCGAGATGCTCACGTCGTGCGGGCGCACGAGCTTGCCGTCGACCGTGCTGACCGGCCCGAGGAAGCCCATCACGAACGGGCTGGCCGGCTTGTCGTAGACGTCGCGCGGCGCGCCCACCTGCTCGATCCGGCCCTTGTTCATGACCGCGATCGTGTCGGCGACCTCCATCGCCTCCTCCTGATCGTGGGTGACGAGCACGGTGGTCACGCCCTGCTCGTCGTGCAGCCGACGCAGCCAGCGCCGCAGCTCGGCGCGGACGTTGGCATCGAGCGCGCCGAACGGCTCGTCGAGCAGCAACACCTGCGGCTCGACCGCGAGCGCCCGAGCGAGGGCCATCCGCTGCCGCTGTCCGCCCGATAGCTGATGCGGCCGCTGCCCGGCCCACTGGGTGAGCCCGACCAGCTTCAGGAGCTCTTCGACCCGGGCACGGACCTCCGGGCCCTTGCGCTTGCGGATCTTGAGGCCGAAGGCGACGTTGTCGAACACCGTCATGTGCGCGAACGCGGCGTAGTGCTGGAACACGAAGCCGATGCCACGGTCCTGGGGGCGCGCCCGGGTCACGTCCTGGCCGGCGATCCGGATCGCGCCGGCATCGGGCTCCTCCAGGCCGGCGATGATGCGCAGCAGCGTCGACTTGCCCGATCCGCTCGGTCCGAGCAGCGCGGTCAGCCCGCCCTCGGCCACGTCGAGCGACACGTCGTCGAGCGCGACGAAGTCACCGAACCGCTTGGAGATCCGGTCCGCCTCGATCCTCATCGCGCGTCCTTCCTGCGTCCGAACACGGTCATGATGAGCAGCACGGCGATTGAGAGTACGGCCAACTCGGTAGCGGCTGCGTAAACACTGGTGTCGACCTGCCCCCCGATCTGCGAGTCGCGCTGGTAGACGAGCAACGGCAGCGTGAGCGTCGACCCGGCGACGTTTGAGGAAACGACCAGCACTGCGCCGATCTCGCCGAGCGCCCGCGCCGTGGTCAGCACCACGCCATAGGCGACGCCCCACCGAATGTTCGGCAGCGTCACCCGCCAGAACGTCTGCCACGAAGAGGCGCCCAGCGTGGCGGCGGCCTGCTCCTGTTCCTCACCGACCTCGCGCAGCACCGGGGTGACCTCCCGTACCACGAACGGCAGCGACACGAACACGGTCGCGATCACCATCCCGGGGACGGCGTAGATGATCCGGATGCCGTTGTTCAGGAACACGCTGCCGAACCAGCCGCCCTGGCCGTAGACGAGCAGCAGGGCGAGCCCGACGATCACCGGCGAGACGACGAACGGCAGGTCGATCAGCGCGTCGAGGACCGCCTTGCCCCGCGAGTTGCTCCGGGTCAGGACGAGCGCCGCGCCCACGCCGAAGATCGTGTTCAGCGGCACCGCGATCGCGGCGATCAGGATCGTCAGCCACAGCGCGCTGATCGCGGCCGGGGTGGTCATGAACGCCCAAGCCGTGCTCAGGCCATGCTCGAAGGTGCGGTAGAAGACGACGCCGAGCGGTAGCAGGAGAAGCAGTCCGAGATAAACCAGCGCGATCGCGCGTAGCGACCAGGTGGTGCGGCGGCTAACGACCAACGCGGCCTCCCAGGCGTCGAATCGCGAACAGCACGAGCAGCGCGAGCAGCATGAGCACGGCCGACAGCGCGGCGGCGGCCTGCTCCGAGCCGCTCTCGATGTCGGCGTAGATGACGATCGAGGCGATCTGGACCTTGCCCGCGATCAGCGCCAGCGAGCCGAACTCACCTACCGAGCGGGCGAATGCGAGTGCCGCACCCGAGAGGATGGCCGGCCACAGCGCCGGCAGGACCACCCGGCGAAAAGAGGTGGCATTGGAGGCGCCGAGCGAGGCCGCTGCCTCCTCGACCTCGCGATCGAGCTCGATCAGGACCGGCTGCACCGACCGCGCCACGAACGGCAGGGTCACGAACAGGAGCGCCACGACCACCACCCCGCGCGTGTAGGCCAGGTGGATCCCGACCGGGCTGTCGGGACCGTACAGCGCGATCAGGGTCAATCCCGCCACGATCGTCGGCAGCGCGAACGGCAGGTCGATCAGCGCATTCACGACGCGCTTGCCCGGGAAGTCGTCCCGGACCAGCACCCACGCCACGAGTGTGCCCATCACCGCGCCGATGGCGGCGACGATCAGCGAAGCGACGAGCGTGATGGTCAGCGCGCGGAGCGCCAGCGTGTTGTCGATCGAGCTCCAGAGCGTCCCGAACCCCGACGAAAACGCCTTGACGACCACCGCGGCGAGCGGGATCAGAACGAACACGCTCAGGTAGAGCATGCACACGCCGAGCCCGAGCCCGCTCCGGCCCGCGCGCACGCTCGAGCGCGCGCGAGCCGCTCCCGGTGGCGGGCGGACAGACGTGGTCCCGGCCGACGTCGCCTGGGCCGGTTGGAGCTCAGCTGGCAAGTGACATCTCCATCTCCTCGGGCCGCGCGTGGTCCAACGTCAACTCGCCGTCGGCACCCCCGCGGCCTGCTCGATCTTGGTGACCGCGCCGGTGGAGGGGGCGAAGAGGGTGGCGTCGACCTTTGTCCAGCCGCCGAGGAAGTCGATCGTGAACAGCTGCGCCGGCGTCGGGAACTTGCCGGCGTACTTCGACGCCACCGAGGCGAGCACGGGCCGGTAGCCCTTCTCGGCCCAGATCGTCTGGCCCGCCGTCGTCCACTGCCAGTTGACGAACGCCTGTGCCTGGGTGGCGTGCGAGCTCTTGGCGGTGGCCGCGATCGGGGTCTGGATCAGGATCGTTTGTGCCGGGTAGACGATCTGGACGGCGTCGCCGGCCTTCACGGCCGACAGCGCGTCGGACTCGTAGTCGAGCAGCACGTCGCCCTTGCCGCCGGTGAACGTCTGCAGTGCCGCGCTCGCGCTCGAGTCCTGAACGCTGACGTTCTTGGTCAGGAGCGTGTTCAGGTAGGCGAGCGCCTGGGCCGGCGTCTTGCCCTCCTTGAGCTGGGCGCCGTAGCCGGCCAGGATGTTCCAGCGCGCGCTGCCTGAGGTCGACGGGTTGGGCGTGATCACATCGACGCCCGGCTTGATCAGGTCATCCCAGCCGGTGATGTGCTTGGGGTTGCCCTTGCGCACCACGAACACCACGACCGAGTCGCTCGAGAACCCCTGGTAGGGGTTGGCGTTCCAGCTCTTGGCCACGATCCCGTCCTTGACCAGGCGGGTCATGTCCGGCGTCGTCGAAAACTCGACGACGTCCGCCGGCTGGCCGGTGTCGACCGCGCGGCTCTGGGAACCCGAGGCGCCGAACGACTCGCTGAAGCTGACGCCCTTGCCGGCCGATGTCTGGCCGAACGCCGCGGTCAGCGCGTCGAACGCCTTCTTGGGCGTGGAGTAGGCGACCAGGTTGAGGTTGACGCTGCCGGCGCCACCGGTCGACGCCGCGTTGCTCGTGGTCGCGCTGCCGCCGCTGCTCGAGCTCGTCGAGTCCGAGGAGCCGCCGCAGCCGGCGGCGAGGCCGGCGACGAAGATGGACAGAAGCGCGAGCGCGGCGGCGCGCGCGGTGCGCCGGCCAGGCCGGCGCGAGGTGAGTCGGCGTGCTCGTGGTGTCATTTACAACCCCTTAGATGGGACGGGTTTTCACGGTCGGGGCGGCGCCGGCGGAAGACAGAGCCGGCCGGCGACATCGGATAAAACCCCTAAGCCAGACAGAAGTACCGCACTTACTTCATCGACATTACCAGACCAATCGGCTTACTTCGCTAGCCGGAGCCGGGGCCACTGCCACGCCTCCGGGTCCGCGGCACCACCACGACTTTTCCCGCACTCGCCACCGCGCGCGCGGTGAATTCAGATTCACTCGCCCATAGCGCGAGTTTCTCGGCGCTCGTCCCGCGGCGGACCGCGAGTGCGGCGAAACTCGCAGACTTCGGGCCGAGTCGCACGACCGACGAGCGGAGGGGGGCGACCCAACCCGGCGGATCGAGGTCGCGGAAAGCTACGCCACCGTAGGTCTGGCGCCCCGACACGTCCCGCTCCGCTACCCTCCGGCGCCCCGATGCGCTTCTTCGAGTACGAGTCGCGGGCGATCGTCGCCAAGGCCGGGATTCCCGTCACCAAACACGGCTTCGCCAAGACGCCCGACGAGGCCCGCCGGATCGCCGAACAGATCGGCGGACCAGTCGTGATCAAGTCCCAGGTCCTCAGCGGCGGCCGGATGAAGGCCGGCGGTGTCAAGTTCGCCGACACGCCTGAGGAGGCGGGCCACCACGCCGAGCACATCCTCGACCTCGAGATCGGCGGCCACATGCCGCGCGGCGTCCTCGTCGACGAGCGCGCCGCGGTCAAGCATGAGTACTACGCCGGCGTCGTCTGGGACGGAATCCGCAAGCGGCCGGTGATGCTGTTCTCCGACATGGGCGGGATCGACATCGAGGAGGTGGCCGAGGAGCACCCCGACCACGTCGCCCGCCGGCACTTCTCGACTATCCGGCCCTTCTCTGACTGGGAGGCCAAGCAGCTGATCGCCTCGCTTGGGATCAGCGGCAGCGCCCTGAACCGGCTCACGCCGATCATGGCCCGGCTCGCCCGTCTGTTCCTTCAGTACGACATGACGCTGGCCGAGATCAACCCGCTCGGCGAGACCGAGGACGGCAAATTCATCGCTCTCGACGCCCACATGGATATGGAGAACGAGGGCCGCCCCCGCCAGCAAGCGCTGCTCCACGAGCTCGGCGTGGGCGACGAGGAGACCCGACTGGCGCGCGAGCCGACGCCGTTCGAGCTAGCCGGCGAGCAGGTCGACTCCCAGGATCACCGCGGCGTGGCCGGGAACGTGACCGAGTTCGACGGGAACCTGGGCTTGGTGATCGGCGCGGGCGGCGGGTCGCTCACGCTGTTCGACGCCGTGCGCGCTCACGGTGGGGATCCGGCCAACTACTGCGAGATCGGCGGCAACCCCTCGGTGCGCAAGGCGTGCGGCCTGGCCAAGCTCGTCCTCCAGAAGCCCGGCGTGGACAAGATCGCGGTGATGATGTCGATCGTCTCCAACACGCGGGTGGACATCGTCGCCCGCGGTGTGATCAAGGCCTGCATCGAGCTCGGCTACGACCCGGCCGAGAAGATCGCCATCTTCCGGATCCCGGGGGCCTGGGAGGAAGAGGGCTTCCAGATCCTCGATCGCTATGGCGTCGAGTACGCGGATCGCAGCGTCTCGCTCCACGAGGCGGCCCGGCGTGCGGTCGAGAAAATCCAGGGAGTGGCGGCGTGAGCATCCTGATCGACGAGAACACGACCTTCATCGTCCAGGGCATCACCGGCCGCGAGGCCGTCAACCTGACCCGTGAGTGCCTCGACTACGGCAAGGGCGCCAAGATCGTCGGCGGCGTCACGCCCGGCCGGCTCGGCCGCGATGTCCACGGCGTGCCTGTGTTCGACACGGTGGCCCAGGCGATCGAGCACCACGGCAGGGCGGGTGGGGGCCAAATTTACGGCTCGGTCGTGACCGTCCCCCCCGCCTTCACCAAGGACGCGGTGTTCGAGGCGATCGAGAACGGCGTCAAGCTCATCGTGATCGTGACCGAGCGAATCCCCCGAGGCGACGTCGCGCAGATGGTCGAGCTGGCCGCCGAGCACGGCGCCCGCATCATCGGCCCCAACTGTCTGGGGATCATCGTCCCGGACGTGATCAAGATGGGCGGCATCGGCGGGCCGGCCAAAGACGCCGCCAAGTCCTATTCGCCCGGGTCGGTCGGCGTTATCTCGCGCTCCGGCGGGATGACCACCGAGATGTCCTCGACGCTGACCGCCGCCGGCCTCGGTCAGTCCACAGCCGTCTCGATCGGCGGCGACGCGATCATCGGCTCGACGTATGCCGAGCTCATGCCCCTGTTCGAGGCCGACCTCGAGACCGAGGCGATCGTGATCTACACCGAGCCCGGCGGGCGTATGGAGGCCGAGCTCGCGCGCTGGGTGACCGAGAACGATTCGCGCCTGCCGATCGTCGCCTTCATGGCCGGCCGGTTCATGGACGAGATGCCCGGCATGAGCTTCGGCCACGCCGGCACGATCGTCGAGGGCAAGGAGGACACCGCCAGCGAGAAGATCGCCCGCCTGGCCGACGCCGGGATCGTGGTCGCCGAGGAGATCTCGGAGATCCCGCGCATCGTCAAGGACCGGATCGGAGCCAGGGTATGAGCCCCGCCCTCTTCATCGCGGTCGAGGTCGACGACCCCGCGGCGAGCGACCCGGGCATGGCGGCCAAGCTCGAAGAGGTCTGCCCTGTCGACATCTTCCGGGCCACTGACCACGGCGTGGAGATCGTCGAAGAGAACCTCGACGAGTGCGTGCTGTGCGAGCTCTGCATCAACGCCGCGCCGGCCGGCACGGTCCGCGTGATCAAGCTTTACTCGGGCCGGACGCTGCCCGCTTCGGCTTAGGGCCCTTAGGGCCCGCCTCGGCCGACCGCGTCAGCCGCTGCCGTGCCGCCGCGGTCAGCGGCCGGTAGGTCTCGCCCGAGGCGTCCAGGTACCAGGCCTGCACGCCGGCGCCCGGCTCGGGCAGCCCAGCCGCGCGCAGCTCCTGGGTGATCGGCCTGAACCAGGTGGTGAGGGGGATTCGCTCGATGACGTGGACCACCCCCGGACGCCCATCGGGCGGGAGCACCGCCAGCCCTTGAGTCAGCTCCCGCGGCGTGAGTGACCGGCCCGGGCGCACCGTGACCGCCGCCACTGCGATCTCGGGCTGGCCCTCGTGCGGGCGCACCCCGTAGGCGAGGGCAAGGTCTACGGCCGGGATATCCCCGAGTGCATCCCTGATCGGCGTCGTGAATACATGACCGCGCGCGGTGTGGATCACGTCGGCGACCCCGTCCACCCGCCAGTAGTCCCCGTCGGCGTCGCGCCGGAACAGGTCGCCCGTGGCGACCCAGGCGTCGTCGCGGTGAAACAGCGAGCGCAGCGGCGTGATGCTGAGCCGGTCGGTCGGGCTCACGCGGGCCATCAGCATGCCCACCTCGTCGGTCCCGCAACGCTCGGCAAACCCGTCGCGCCCCAGCACGAGACCCTGCGCGTCGAGGTCGTAGCGTGCAATCCGCACCTCGGCACTGCCCGGGAGTCGACGTCCCATCGCGCCGATCTTGCCTCGGCCGAGGTTGACCAGGATCGCCCCGGCCTCGGTCGAGGCATAGAACTCGACCACTCGTGCCGGCTGGAAGCGCTGCTCGACGCGCCGCCAGAGGCCGCGAGGCATCCCCGAGCCGATGAACAGCCGCAGCGGGTGGTGTCGCTCGGCCGGTTGCGGCGCCGCATCGACGATCTCGTCGAGCAGCGTCCACGTGTACGTGGCCACGGTCACGCCGTAGCGCCGGATCTCCTCCCAGAATGTGGAGACCTCAAACCGGCGCGCCATGGCCAGTCTCGCCCCGCCGACGATCGCGCCGCCGATGCTGACCATCAGCCCGGACGGGTGGGAGACCGGCGTCACGCTGTACAGCGTGTCGGCCGGCGTCAGCGCCGCCGAGGAGGCGGTACCGAACGCCGACTGGGCCCAGCGGCGATTGGTGATCCGATTCGCCCGCGTGTTCTCGCCCTCGCCGCTGAACAGGACAAAGGCGAGGTCGCCGGCGCGCCCCGGGTTGGGGCTATACCAGCGCGGGAGCTTGACCGCGCCCGGGTCAATCGCCTCCATGTCGATCACATCGCGGTCCCCAAAATCCAGGTCCCCGTCCACCCTGCCACCCCCGCCCAACACGAAGGTATGTACGGCACCCAGGCCCGCCGCGAGTTGCGCCCGTTCGGGGTCGGCGATGATGCGCTCGAGTTGGCCGAGCCGGGCCTCGCGCTCCAGGTCGCCGTCGGGGCGCATCAGCACGGCAACCGCGCCGACCCGGCTGATTGCCACGACCACCGCCAGCGCACTCGGACGCGGCCCCATCAGGACGCCGACGTGCTCGCCCTGGCGCACGCCAATCGAGATCAGTCCCCGGACCACGTTGTCGATCCGCTCGCCCACCTCGCGGGCGTCATACGCGCGATCCTCGAACAGGAAGAACTCCGCCTCGGGCGCCCGGCGCCGGCGTTCCTCGACGAGCAAGCCGATCGAGATCCGGGTGCTCGGCTGGATCTGCTCCAGGCGCGCGAGCCGCGGGAGTTGTGCCACCGCCTCGCGGGTCAGCTCGCGGGCGCCGCGGGCCGCGCGCTCGGCGGTGCCGATGGCAGTGCGGGCCATGCCCGCCCCCACACCGGCGGCCAGCTCGACGCCGTAGCCGACGCGGTTTCGCACGTGGGGTGCCAGGTCGGGCGCGCCGTCATCGGGGACCCGCACGAGGTTCTCGGGCGCCTCGCCCTCTCCGGACCGCCACCGGGTCCAGGCGGCGACGGTCGGCCAGGTCACCTCGCGCGCCCCCGAGCCGACGACGAGCCCGAAGTGCCCGGCGTGCAGCGAGAGCTCGTAGACGTCGGCCCGGGGCGCCGCCTGGCGGACCGCGCGCACGCCGGCGGCCGGTGCGATTTCGTCAACGGTCCCCACCACGGTCAGGATCGGCAGGGCCACGTCGGCCAGGCTCAGGAGCCGGTCGGCGATCACGAACCCGCCCTCGAGCATGCGGTTCGAGGCCACGAACTGGTTGACGAACTCGGCCAGCGCCGGGCCGGGCCACGCGACCCAACCGTCCCCCTCCAGGAAGCGCCGCTGGCGCTCGCGCGGAAGCAACGCCTCCCGGTCGTGAAGCTGGAGCAGGAACTCGACTCGGTTGCGGACGGACTTGACCGGGTCGAGCAGCCGAAAGCCGTAGCGGCTGAACCAGGGCGGGAGGCCCCCACCGCGGAACGCGAACGCGATCACCTCGGCCAGCTCGACCGCGACCTGCTCGGGGAGCCCGAGGGGCATACCCAGACGAGTGTCGACCGGACTCCCGAAGGTGATCAGCGAGGCCAGGCCGTCGTTGCGCCGGTATGCGGCGGCCTGGTAGCAGAACATGCCCCCCTGGGAATAGCCGGCCAAGTGAACGTCGCGCCCGGTCTGTTCGCGGACGCAATCGACCGCGTCGGACACCGCGAGCACGTGATCGGCCAGTGTCCGCTCGAGCCCGCCGCGCTCGCGTTCGGGCGCTCCGAAGTCGATCACCCAGGGATCGACCCCGTGCTCGTGCAGGAGGCTAACCGCGCTCGAGGCCGGCGATACGTCGTAGATCTCCGCCGCCAGCATCAGGGGCGGGACGAGCAGGATCTGCGCCGCCCCCGCTTTGCCAGCCTCGCCGGCTGGGGGCGTGCCGGCGGGCGGCGTGCCGGCGGGCGGGAAGTAGCGGCGCAGGCGGAACACCCGCTGTTCGTGGGCCACCTCGTACGGGGACGGCTCATCGTCGGTGGTGAGACCTCCGAAGCGGGCGACCTCGAGCGCGTTCTGGGCGGCGGTTCCGATCCGTCCTACGGGCGCGGTGATCGTCTTCGGGAGAAGCGACATCGGCGCGCACATCTTCTCGGAACGGCAGGGCGTGCGCCAGCGCTGTCACACTCAGACGCGGGAGCGCCGCCTCGAGGCGGCGACCCCCTCAAGCGATCAGGCCCTGGCGCAGCGCCCGCGCGACGGCCGCGGAGCGATCGTTGACCCCGAGCTTCTCGTAGACGTGGATGAAGTGCGTCTTCACCGTCGCGGGGCTGACGAACAGGTGCTGGGCGATGGCCGGCCCGTCGTAGCCATCGGCCGCAAGCTGAAGGACCTCGCGCTCGCGATCCGAGAGCCTGGTTTCCCCGACCTCCGGTCGGTCGCCGGTCAGTCGGCGGCCTAGCGCCGACCCGAGCCATCGAAGCGCACCCGCGAGCCCCTCGTCGAGAAACGCTGGACCCCTCGACTCGAAGGTGAACGCCGCGACGGTATTCCCGTGCCAGGTCGCAGGGACGCCGAAGCCGACGTCCGTGGCAACTGCCCCGCCGCCGGCCCACGCCATCCGGGCGAGAGGTCTGTGCTGCGCGGCAACCGCCGACCCAGGCGAGGTTTGGTTCGCACCCCGGATCGCGCCGGCGGCGCTCCACTTGACCCGCTCCTCGAGCCGGCCGTTCGCGCCGCGGGTCCATGCCACGGCCCGTGGTGAATCCAGAGCGAGCGCGAGGCTCCGGACGAGGTGCTCCAAGCTCGGCGCGAACGAGCGCCAGTGCGCGAGCGCGTCTTCGGCCGCCTCGAGGGCTGAAAGCGCGCGCGCGGCGAGATACGCGTCGGTCATGTCCTGAGCGCAGCCCACCCACGTGACCCCGCCGGTGCCCGGTACGGCCTCGATCCCGCCGCACAATCGGACGCGCCGGGGAACGGCACGACCCGAGGGCACCCAGTACTCGAGTCCGATCTCCTCCCCGTGGCCGTTCTCGGCCTCATCCAAGACCGACAGGGCGCTGCTGACCCGCTCCCGGTCGGTCGGCACGACCCGCTCCAGGATCGCCTCAGCGCCGGGCCGCAGATCGTGGGGCCCCGGCTCGGCGCCGTGCAGGCGATACATGCCGTCCGACCACGTCCACGCCAACGTGGGCAGGCGCAGCGTCCACCATCCAATGTCAGCGCAATGCTCGATCCAGTCGAGCACGCGGTCTCGCCCCCGGTCCATGTTCAGCCCACGCTCATCTCGGCTTTCGCGGGCAGCCTTTCGTTTGCGGGGCGAGTGCGGTCCTCACTCACGGTCTGCATAGCTGCGCCACCCGCCCCCGAACCCGTCGCGGGATCGTACGGAGTAGCCGACGGGCTTCCAATCCTCCAATTGGACTAGATCGATCGGAGGACCCCAGATGTCCTGGAGGACCCCGGCAGCTCATCCTGCGACCGGCGCAACCACTAGAAAGACCCCGCCGGGGCGGGGCCTTTCCTTAGGAGACCTATAAGCCGGATTCTGTCGTGAACAGCCATCCATCTGCGCGGCCTACCCGGACCTTGGCGGGCCACCTACGAACGGTCCTGCTTGGCCTAGCATCGAGTGGGGTTTACCTCGGCCGCCGCGTCACCGCGACGCCGGTGCGCTCTTACCGCACCATTTCACCCTTACCGGCCTGGAGCTCTGCAGGGGCCCCAGGCTTAGGCGGTGTCGTTTCTGTGGCACTTTCCCGCGGGTTTCCCCGGGTCGGCGTTACCGACCACCTTGCCCTGTGATGTCCGGACTTTCCTCGAAGGCGTATCACCTCCGCGACTGCTCGGCCTCCACGGGCAAGCATAGCCCGAGTTCCGCTGCGAGGCGGTCCCGTTCACGAAGTCCTAGTGCCTGAGGCAGACGCTCAGGGCACTAGTGTCCTGAAGGCACTAATGCACCGTCGATCCGCAGTCGACGCACTTCCCCCCGATCGCGCGGGCGTGCGCGCCGTACGCCGGCCTCATCTCGCCGGCGCACACCGGACACTCCATCGTGCGGTGGGCCTCGATCCCCTCCCACAGGGTGACCAGCAGGTCATCGAGGGTCCCACCCTCTCCGGCCAGCTCCACGCGCGACGGTGCCGCGATAAGCGTGCCAGCGCTCACGTGATGCTCCGCATGAGTCCGACGACCCTTCCCATCACCCGCACGTCGCGACTGCGGATCGGCTCCATCGCCTCATTCTCGGGCTGCAGACGCACATGGTCAGCCTCCTGGAAGAAGCGCTTGACCGTCGCCTCCTCCCCCACCAGCGCCACGACGATGTCGCCGTCCGTCGCCGTGTCCTGCGGACGCACGACCACCAGATCGCCTTCGAGGATGCCGGCCTCCTTCATCGACTCGCCCCGCACGCGAAGCAGGTAGTCCCCCTCCTCGCCACCAGCCACGGCGGGCGTCTGGACATAGTCCTCGATGTTCTCCTCGGCGAAGATCGGCTGCCCGGCCGCCACCTGGCCAACGAGCGGAAGGCCCGGCCGGACCAGACTGCGCACGCCGGCGGCCGCCCGGTCAAGCAGCTCAATCGCGCGCGGCTTGGACGGATCTCGCCTGAGCAACCCGATCCGCTCCAGGTTCGCCAGATGGGCGTGGACGGTCGAGGATGAAGCCAGACCCACGGCCTTGCCGATGTCGCGCACGGTCGGGGGATAGCCGTACTTCGCCGAGTACCGCTTGATGAAGTCGAAGATCTCCTGCTGGCGCTTGGTCAGGTCCACGGGTCCGCTCCTTGCTGGTTTGGCTCGACGATCTGCACTGAGACGAACATGTGTTCGAGACTCTAGCGCGGCTCTAGGACGGACTCAACTCGCGCCGCCTCGGCCGTTGCCGGTCGACCTCGACACCGGACTCAGGTGCCTCCCTCTCCCCCGGCCACGGCCGCTCACAGGCCCATACGTACCCCGGCCCGGGGTTATACTCGCCGCCTCTAGCGCCTGTGGCGGAATTGGTAGACGCGCAAGGTTGAGGGCCTTGTGGACCGTAGGGTCCGTGGAGGTTCGAGTCCTCTCGGGCGCATCAAGAAAGCCCTGCACAGCGGGGCTTTTTTGCATCTCGGATGGCCGGTTCGTGTACGTCGACAATGGACTTGCCGTTGTCACGCGACGAATACGTCCGTCCGTGCGTCCATTTTGGCGTTTGGCCGACGGTGGCGGTCGATCCCGTCGGGCGACACGGCGGCGAAGGATCTACTCGAGACGGGCGACTACCTGAGCGCCTGCCGGGGGGTTGTCGACCGGGGTCAGTCCAGCGCGCCGGGCGGCAGCACGAAGCGCAGCGGCGGACGCGACGCGATCGCGTCACCACCGCTCATCCGCGAGCCGTGCAGCCCCCCGCCACGAGCGGCGGACACGGTCGCCTCAGGCGTGCCGGCGTGTGCGGTGATCCAGCTAATGACCGCGGCGTAGTCGGATCCTTCGGCGAGGATCGCAGCTCGCTCGATAACGACTCCACCGGAGGGGTGCGGACGCGACAGTCTGGTTACGAGTGCGTTGATCTCGAGGTCGTCCACTCGTTACACGGTAGCTGTCGCGGGCAGAAAGGGTGAGTGACCGGACTGCCGCCGGATGGCGACGTGCCCGATCGTATCCGGCAGATCAGCTTGGACCTCCGTGCGCCCAGGGCGGAGGCCGAGCAGCGTGCTCAGCAGCAGAAGCGGGGCGCCTGCGGCCCATGCCTGCGGTCGCGACGCCGTCGGGAAGGCCACCGGCACCGATGTCAGTGGCCGGGGAAAGCCGGCGAACACCTCGGGCAGCCGGTACTCGAAATACGGCGCCGCGGCGAGAATCGCGGACGCGATCGTGCCCGCCGCCTCATGGTGTCCATATCTGGCCAGGCCGGCGGCGATCAGCGAGTTGTCGTGCGGCCACACCGTTCCGGTGTGGTAGCCGAGCGGGTTGTATCCCGCCTCGCGCGTGGCAAGGGTCCGGACTCCCCAGCCGGAGTACAGCTCACCGCTGAGTAGCTGCTCGGCGGTGATGGCAGCCTCACGGTCGTCGAGGATGCCCGACCACAAGAGGTGCCCGACGTTGGAGGTCAGGCTGTCGACCTGCCGTTTGTCGCCGTCGAGGGCCAGGGCGTAGCAGCCACGCTCGTCGACCCAAAAATCGCGCCGAAAGTGGTCGCGGAGGTCGCCAGCTCGCTGCTCGAGCCTCTCGGCGAGCGCCTCGTCGCCCCAGACCTCGCGCGCCAGCCGCGCTGAGCGCTGTTGGGCGTCGTAGACGTAGCCCTGGATCTCGCAGGTCGCGATCGGCCCCTGTGCGAGCCGCCCGTCCGCGAATTGGATCGAGTTCCAGCTGTCCTTCCAGCACTGGTTGACCAGGCCGGTGGTGACGTTGCGCCGTTCGTACTCGACGTATCCATCGCCGTCGCGGTCTCCACTGTCCGCGATCCAGGCAAGGGCCGCGCGGGCATTGGGCTCGAGCTCCCGCACCAGCGAGTCGTCGCCGGACCACAGGTGGTACTCGTCCAACAGGATCAGAAACAGCGGCGTCGCGTCGGCGCTGCCGAAATACGGTGAATGGGGTCGTTCACGACGTGCGGTGAGCTCACCGAACCGAAGTTCGTGCAGGACCTTTCCGGGCTCCTGTTCCTGGAAGTCATCTCGTGCCTTCGCCTGACGGGCCGCGAGCACACGAAGGGTGGTCGCCGCCAATCCCGGAAGGTAGGGCAGCGCTTGCAGGCTCGTGATCAGACTGTCCCGACCGAACAGCGCCATGAACCACGGCAGCCCCGCCGCCGGGAGGGTCGGGCCCCTGTCCAGATCGGGGCGCATGCGAAGCGCACCAAGATCGCTGAGGCTCGCGCGGTAGGTGCGCGCGAGCGACGGGTCCTCGGCCTCCAACGCCGGCGCGGCAGCCAGCCACGTTTCGAGCTCGGCGGACCTCGCCTGTTGCTGGGCCTCGAGGCTGCCTCGCGATGTACGCCGCGCGAACTTGATCCCGGGCTGGGCGGCGTGCGGCGCAACCGCAAAGTCGACCGACCACTGCTCACCATGCGCGAGCATGAGGGTGTATGCAAAACCCAAGCGGGTGACAACTGCGGGTGAGCTGGCCGCGACTGTGACCGACCGGCGGAAATCGCCACGCGCGTAACTCAGAGTCAAGGACACATCGTCATGGCTGCAGGTCACCTCCCGCCCGGCGACGAGCCCGTCCTTGACCTCGAACAGGTCGGCGAAGTCGGTGTCGACGTCAAGCGCTAGGCGTAGACGGCTGGTCTCGTGCAGATGGTTCGTCACGATCACCCGCTCAATCCACACATCGCCAACGAAACGGTGGCGCACGATCGAGCACGGCGCCTCTTCGTCGGATCCGACGCCCGGTGTCAGGAAAAACTGGGCGTCAAAGTGTGCACTCTGATTTAGGCTCAGCAACTCCAGTGGCTTCTCGTCCACGCGAAGCACCCAACGTGATATGAAGCGAGTGTCCTCCGAAAAGAAGCCGTGTTCGCGACCCTCGTCGGCTCGCACGTCGCCGAGCCTGTCCCCAACGACAAACGTGCTCCCGTCCAGGACGCTGAGGGTCCGCTCAGACACCAGCGACCGCACTGGCGACGCTTTGGGGCAACACGGACCGATAGAGCCGCTCGTACGTGGCAGCGACCACTTCGACGTCGCAGTGCTGGCTCACCCAGGCTCTGCAGTCCCGCGGGGCGATCCGTGACAGCTGGCCGATTGCGACCCCCATCTCGCGCTCATCATCGACCAGAAACCCGGTCTTCCCGTCGACGACGAGCTCGCGCGCCGCGCCCTCGGGAAACGCAATCACCGGCGTCCCGCACGCCAGCGCCTCGACCATCACCATGCCGAACGGCTCGTTCCAGCGAATCGGCATCAGCAGGCCGCGAGCCCGCGCGAACAGCGTGCGCTTCGCCGGCCCGCCGACCTCGCCGACGAACTGGACCCGCTCGCCGTCGATGTGGGGAGCGATCTCTCGGTCGAAGAACGCCTGCTGGCCGGGCTGGATCACGCCGGCCAAGATGAGCGGCACGTCAACGGCGCGCGCGGCTGCGATCGCCCGGTGCGGACCCTTCTCCGGGGTCATCCGCCCGACCCAGAGCAGGTAGTCGCCCTTGCGCTCCTGCAGCGGCCAGGCCCGCAGATCGATCGGGTTGGGGATTGAGGCGATCGGGCCTAGCCCGGGCGGTGCCGATGACAGCTGGGCACGGCTGATGCCGACAAGCGTGGCCTTGCGGCCGTGCCGCGCATAGAAGGCCGCAGTCTCTGGAGTGAACGGTCCATGCAACGTATGCACGAGTGGCGTTTCGATGCGGTTTGCCATCGCGAGCCCCGTGAATCCGCAGTGGTCGTGAATGACGTCGAACCGATCACGACCGGTCGAGCGATCGATCGCGTCGAACGCTCGCCCGACATGGTCGACCTCGTACAGCGACCGCTCGATCTCGTCGGCATGGGAATCGTCGAGGAGAGTCACCACGTCGGCGCGTGACACAGAGCCCGGAGCGCAGAAGAGCGTCACCTGATGTCCCCGGCGGACAAGCGCCTCCGTGAGGCTACTCACGACGGACTCAACGCCACCGTACCCCGGGGCCGGGACTGAGATCCACGGTGGAGCGAGCATCGCGACGCGCAGCGCTTCCCAGGGCGGCCGCACCACTGATAGGTCCGGCGTGTGGCCGCCGATTGCCCGTCCCCACAGTTGACCACGCGACCTCACTCTGGCCGCTGGGCTCACAGTATCCAACGACACTCCTCACGTACCTCTCAGGCGGGGCGCTCGCGAGGCAGAGAGGTCAAATAGGACCGGGCGAACGCACGATCGCCGACCCCTGAGGGAATGCGATGGACTACCTCACCGTATCAGACCTCGGTAAAATCCGAGTGCCGTGGTCGGAATACGGCGACGGGAGTCGCCAGGGCGGTTAGGCCCCCCCAACGACCGCTCGGGTCTTCTGCACGAGTAGCTATCCCCGGGTGGCTTCGGCCAGGTAGGGACCGCCCTCAGCGTCACGGCGCGGCGGTCGCGCTCTGTCGGAGCGCTCGGGCGTCAGCGACGGGCCAGGCGGCGCCCGCTCTCGGTGTTAGGCGGCGTGTAGTTGAGCTCGTAATGGTGGTAGAGCGCCGACTCGTCGGCCTGCGACAACTCCTCGCCATGCTGCTCGATGTTTGGGGCGGACTTGACCTGCTCCTTGGTCACCGGCACCTGCAGGTCGTCGGGACCAACCGTGATGCCGCCGAGCGGCACGAATGTCAAGTGACGCCCGATGAAGCCCTCCTTGACGGTGGCGAACTGCGGCTCGTCATTCTCGACGTCGACGTAGACGTCCTCCAACTTGCCGATCTTCTCGCCCTCACGATCGACCAGCATCTTGCCGTGCCACTCCGCGACTGTCCAACTGGCGTCCTGCTGGCCCTCGGTCATCGTCGAACCTCCTCGTCTTCCCAAAATGTCTGACCGCCGTCAATCTTAGGACCGACTGAGCGCCCCCCAGAGGTTCTGGCGCAGGCGCAATCGGGAATGCAATTCCGAGCGCGGGAGTCGGAATGTGGTATCGTCGTGGGTGCGCTCAGTGAGCCCCTCGCTCTTCTTGCTTCCCGGGCGACATCACCGGTCAGAAGGGCAGAGAGGCGGTTGGCGATGGCCACCGCAACCAAGAAGCCCCGCGCTTCGAAACGGCTCGCCGCGCGTCCGGCCCATGTGCACGCCCGAGCGGCGATGGAGTTCCTCATCTTCGAGGACAACAGCGGCTCCTATCACTGGACGATCCTCGCTGGCGACGGCTCACGCCTTGGAGGGTCAGGGGACTACGCCTCCTACGACGACGCCGAACGAGCCGCAGAGCAGATCCGCGACGGTGCCGCCTCAGCGGGGCTGGAGCCCCGCCGGACCAAGGCGGTGGCCTAGTGGCCGGCGCAACACTGATCGCGCCGATACCGCGGCTCGCGACCCCAGGCAAGTCAAGCAAGTCTGATCCAGGGCAGATCTATACCTGTCCCGAGTGCGGGCACGTCCTGCGCGCGTCCGGGCTCGGCCGCCACCGGGTCTACTTTGAGCTGACTGACGAGCGGTTATGCGACCCCGTCATGAACCGGGTGTGCCCATCATGCGGGGACGGCTTGCCGGGGAAGAACACTCCGTGAGGCCACCAACGACTCACCTGTGCTGCCCGCGCTGCCGGTTGCGCTTCACGCCCGCCGCAGCCGCTTCCATCAGCGCGTGCCCCGAATGCGGGAACCCGCCGCAATTGATCGCCAGCCTGGAGGGCACGTTCGGTTTCCGCCTCCTCGGACCTGACGACCTCCCCCACGAGCTGCCTTACGCGACCGCGGTCTCGATCGCCCTGCCGAGACCGGAAGCCCGACCCAAGCCGGGGGTGGAATAGCCGTGACTCTTGAGGCAGCCGTCCGGACCGAGAACGAACAGCTGGTTGGCATTAATGCCGACTACGAGGAACGCTACGGGTTCCACGACGCCGAGCATTACCTATACAAGGCGCCCAAGGGACTGAACCGGGAGATCGTCGAGAAGATCTCGGAGTTCAAGTCAGAGCCGCAGTGGATGCGTGACTTCCGGCTGAAGGCGCTCGTCCACTTCCTCGCCCGCAAGCAGCCCACCTGGGGCTCCCCGATGCTGGCCGAGCTCGACTACGACGACATTCGCTACTTCGTGCGCGCCTCCGAGACGCCCAGCCGGTCGTGGGACGACGTGCCCGAGGATGTGAAGCGGACCTTTGATCGCCTGGGTATTCCCGAGGCGGAGCGAAAGTTCCTCTCCGGCGTCGGTGCGCAGTACGAGTCAGAGGTCGTCTATCACCAGATTCACGAGGACCTAGAGAAACAGGGCGTGATTTTCACCGATATGGACACGGCGCTGCGCGAGCACGAGGACATCGTGCGTCAGTACTTCGCGACCGTCATCCCGCCGAACGACAACAAGCTCGCGGCACTGAACTCCGCGGTGTGGTCGGGTGGATCGTTCGTGTACATCCCCGAGGGTGTGCACGTCGACATGCCGTTGCAGGCGTACTTCCGGATCAATACCGAGAACATGGGCCAGTTCGAGCGCACGCTGATCATCGCCGAGCCCGGCTCGTACGTTCACTACGTCGAGGGCTGCACCGCTCCCACATATAGCTCGGACTCACTTCACTCGGCGGTAGTCGAACTGATTGCGCTCCCCGGCGCACGCATCCGTTACACGACCGTCCAGAACTGGTCGACCAACGTCTACAACCTGGTCACCAAGCGCGCCGTCGCGTATGCCAACGCCACGGTCGAGTGGGTCGATTGCAACCTCGGGTCCAAGCTGACGATGAAGTACCCGAGCATCTACCTGCTCGGAGAGCGCGCCCACGGCGAGGTCCTGTCGATTGCGTTCGCGGGCGCCGGCCAGCACCAGGACGCGGGCGCCAAGATCATCCACGCCGCACCCAACACGACCTCGAACATCTTCGCGAAGTCGATTTGCAAGGACGGCGGCCGCGGCTCCTACCGGGGCCTACTCGAGATCGCCAAGGGCGCCCACGGCGCCAGGTCCAAGGTCGTCTGCGACGCGTTGCTGCTCGACGATCACTCCCGCTCAGACACCTACCCGACAATCCGGATCGGCGAGGAAGACGTCAACGTCGGGCACGAAGCGACCGTCTCGAAGGTCGGCGATGACCAGCTCTTCTACCTGATGTCGCACGGAATCCGCGAGGAAGAGGCCTCGAAGCTAATCGTCAACGGCTTCGTCGAGCCAATCGTCAAGGAGCTCCCGATGGAGTACGCAGTCGAGATGAACCGCCTGATCGAACTCCAAATGGAAGGCTCGATCGGCTAGCGACGTTGGCTCGGCAGCGCGGTCACGACTGCTCAGGAAGGTCGGGGTGCTTGGGGAGCAGTAGGTGGACGTCGACGACAGCGGCAGCAAGGTCGACGAGCTTGCGGTTGTCGCTCTGCGGCCGCGCGCACAGCATCTGAAACGCGCTCTGTTCGTCGATCGAGTGGCGTTCCATCAGGATCCCCTTTGCCCGTTCGATCAGCGCGCGACGTCCGAACGAACCCTGGAGCTCGTGGTATTCGGCAGGCGGCCTCGCGGACGATCTTGTCGATCAGCTCGAGCGCGTGCTCTGAGCTCTCACCGAGTCCCACGAGTGCGACGTCGGGCCGCTCCCGCGCGGTAACGCTTCCGACGTCCTCGACGTCGATCTCGCGCGCGATCACCTCGTGGCCCAACGCGACGACGATCGGGGCGACGAGCGCGAGTCTGTCCGCGCGCTCGTTTGCGATCAGGACACGGAGATGCTCGATCGCGTCCGTGACTGGCTCCACGACCCGATTCTAAATCGCTCGACTCGCCCGAGAGTCATGGCCGCCCAGTTGCGGGGAGTAGTATCGAATACAGGCTCGCCTCAAACCCTCGGCAGCCACGTTTTCCGGCTCCAGCAATCGGCCGGGCACGCGCGAGACCCAACGGTCATCGCCACAGCCAATACGCCAGGAGCCGCAGTCTGTGCCTCGACTTACCCGGCTCTCCCCCAGGGCGGCCGGCCTGATGATGGACCCGAGCGCGCGCCCGTCACCCCGGTCAGAAAGGCAAGACCATGATCGCTTTCTACGTCATCAAGCAGTACGAGCGCGCAGTCGTGTTCAGGCTCGGGAAGATCACGGGCGAGGCGCGCGGACCGGGGCTGATCTTCGTCGCTCCGTTCGTTCAGCGCGTCAGTCGCGTGTCGTTACGAATCATTACCCTGCCGATCCAGTCCCAGGGGATCATCACCAAGGACAACGTCAGCATCGACGTGTCCGCCGTGGCCTACTACCGGGTCGAGGATCCGATCCGCTCGGTGGTCGCGATCGAGAACGTGCAGTCCGCGATCAGCCAGATCGCCCAGACCACCCTTCGCGCCGTGGTCGGCCGCCACACGTTGGATGAGACGCTGTCTGAGACCGAAGGGATCAATCAGAACATTCGCGAGATCCTGGACGTACAGACCGAGGAGTGGGGAATCAAGGTCACGGTCGTCGAACTCCGCGACATCCAGCTGCCCGAGAGTATGCAGCGGGCGATGGCGCGCCAGGCGGAGGCCGAGCGTGAGAAGCGCGCCAAGATCATCGCCGCCCAAGGCGAAGCGCTCGCCGCTGGGGAGCTCGCGCAGGCTTCGGACGTGATGATGGCCCACCCGCTCGCCCTTCAGCTACGCAACCTCCAGACCCTGGTCGAGGTTGCGGTCGACAAGAACTCGACCGTCGTCTTCCCCGCGCCGTTGATGAGCACGATCGCCGAGCTCGGCGCGTTCCTGGCCCGCGAGAGCAAAGCCGCGCGTGAGCTTCCCACCCCAGACTTAACTGCAGGTTCTACGAACGAGGAGCTGATACCGCATGACCGCCACCAACCAGCCTGAACGATCGCCGGCGCCCGGGATCATCCCCGAGCCACCTCACGTGAACGACAACTTATCGTGGCCGTCCGCGGCATCCAGGAAGCCGGCCGAGCGCAAACCGGGACGACAAAATCCGGCCAGGATCGCCTTCGACAGGGTGATGAGCGCGCTGCACGGCGACAAGTACATGGTCGACGCCTACCCGGCCGCGGGTCCCGAGGATTCGGCCCGGTCCGACGATGCGGGATCGCGGACGCGCCGACGCTGAGCGACGCCGCGTACTCCACGTGGAAACGGAGTGATGTCCGCTAACTCATCATCCGGACCTGATCCCCGCAAGCGGATGCACCGTGATCACCGGGGCTGGCGGGTCGCGCCCAGCCCGGACGGGCGTGGCGCGCCCGAACCGGCCAACCCCAAACCGCCACATCGTTCGCGGTGGTTCATCTGGTTCGTAGTCGGGCTGCTGGCCTTCAACCTGGCGTCGGTATTCCTGTTCTCGCCCGGCGGCCAGCAGCGTGTCAGGGTGCCGTTCAGCCCGTATTTCCTGTCCGAGGTGCAGTCCGGCCGAGTGGCGTCGATCGCGTCCAAGGGCGACACGATCCAGGGAACGTTCAAGTCGCCGGTGCGCTACCCGTCCTCCGATGCGAAGGCCACTCCGACGACCCTGTTCGCCACACAGGTTCCGAGCTTCTGGAACAACGACCAGTTGACGGCGCTGCTGCGGTCCGAGGGGGTCCAGGTCAACGCCCAGTCGACGACCGAGACCACACCCCTGATCGAGTCCATATTGCTCGGGTTCGGACCGACGTTGCTGATCGTCGGGCTGTTCGTCCTGTTCTTCCGCCGGGCCGCCAAGGGCGGGGGCATGGGCGCGCTGGGCAACTTCGGGCGCTCCAAGGCACGACGGATCGACCCGGCCACGATCACGATCACCTTCGCCGACGTGGCCGGGATCGATGAGGCGAAGGCGGAGCTAACCGAGGTCGTGGATTTCCTGCGCAACCCCGCGCGCTACGGGCGACTCGGAGGACGCATGCCCCACGGCGTGCTGCTCTCGGGCGCCCCCGGGACGGGCAAGACGTTGCTGGCGCGCGCCGTCGCTGGAGAAGCACACGCGGCGTTCTTCTCGATCTCGGCCTCGGAGTTCATCGAGGCGATCGTCGGGGTGGGAGCATCGAGGGTGCGGGATCTGTTTGCCAAGGCCAAGGAAGCCGCGCCGTCGATCATCTTCATCGACGAGCTCGACGCGGTCGGACGCTCCCGCCAGGGGTCGGTATCGATCGCCGGCTCCAACGACGAGCGCGAGCAGACCTTGAACCAGATCCTCACCGAGATGGACGGATTCGAGTCGGTCGAGGCGGTTGTGGTACTGGCCGCGACCAACCGGGCCGAGATTCTCGATCCGGCGCTGCTGAGACCAGGACGCTTCGATCGCCGGGTCGCCGTCCAACCGCCGGATCGCGTTGGACGGCGGCAGATCCTCGAGGTGCACACTCGGTCGATCCCGCTGGCCGCCGGCGTCGATCTGGAAGCGCTCGCCGCCACGACCCCCGGCATGGTCGGCGCCGACCTGGCCAACCTCGCCAACGAGGCGGCGCTGCTCGCCGCGCGCCGCAACCACCGCGCCGTCCAGACTTCTGACTTCAATGACTCGCTGGAGAAGATCCTGCTCGGGGCTCCGCGCAGGATCGTGCTGTCAGCTGCTGACCGCGAGCGGACCGCCTACCACGAGGCCGGCCACGCGTTGATCGCGATGATCACCCCCGGTGCCGACCCCGTACGCAAGGTCTCGATCATCCCCCGCGGCGCTGCCCTCGGTGTCACCCTCTCCACGCCCGACGACGACCAGGTCTCCTACACCCGCGAGGACCTGCTCGGCAAGATCAAAGTCGCGCTCGGGGGACGGGTCGCGGAGGAGACGGTACTCGGCACCATCAGCACCGGAGCCGAATCCGACATAGACCAAGTCACTGCGATCGCGCGCCAGATGGTCGGCCGCTGGGGAATGAGCGAGGCGATCGGGTTCGTTAGGGTCCTGCCCGCGGACGGACGCGGATCACTCCTGGGCAGCTCCGGCGAAACCTCCGAGGCCACCCAGCGCGTCCTGGATGACGCGGTGCGTCAGCTCGTCGACACCGCTCACCTGGACGTGACGGCCGCGCTGACCGAGCACCGGGATCGCCTCGAAACGCTGGCCCAGGCCCTCCTCAAGAGCGAGACGCTCGACGAGCTCGACGCGTACGCGGCAGCGCAGATGCCACCTCGGACGCCGGGCGCCGCAGCGTCCGCGGTCGTCGGTCACACCCCGCTTCAGCCCCGACTCGAGCCCAGTTCCGACACCGCGCCACGAGACGCAACCTGAACGCGCCAAAAGACGCCTGGCGCTCGGGTTACGACGCCGTCGCGAACGTCTGTACGGACCGTCTGCCGCTGATCAGCCCGCCTGTGCCGCAGAGGCCCGGAGAGCGGTCTTGACGACCTCCGCGACCTCCTTAGGGTGGGAGATCATGGCGACGTGCGAAGAGCCTTCGATCTCGGTCACCTTGGCGCCCATGCGGTCGTAGCTGAAGCGGTGGACGCCGGGATCAATGCACCGATCGGCGGTCGGCAGCACGGCCCAGACCGGGCGGCTGCGCCACGCCGGCGTGGGTGCCGCCTCGCTGAGCGCGACACCAGCGAGGGGACGCTGGCTGATCGCGTAGAACGCCGCGTCGTCGGCCGGGATGTCGGCGCAGAATGACTCGTGGAAGCCCTCCAGCGAGAGCGTGAACTCGTTGCCGCCATCCGGCAACTCGTGCTGCACGATGTAGGGAATGATCCCCGGTGGGGGGAACTTGGACTGCAGGTCGGTCAGGTTCTCGCCCTCGTCCGGAGCGAACCCGGAGATGTAGACGAGGCCGACCACGTTGTCAGCCGTGCCAGCCGCGGTGATGACCGAACCACCGTAGGAATGACCGACGAGCAGGACCGGCCCATCGATCTCCTTGAGCACGCCTTTGAGGTACTCGCCGTCGCCGCCGGTCAGACCGCGCAGCGGGTTCGGCGGAGCCAGGATCGCCACGTCCTCTCCGAGAAGCTCGTCGTACAGACCGCGAAAGCCGGACGCGTCAGCGAACGCGCCGTGGACCAAGACAATCGTGGGATCAGCCATCGCAAATCGCCTCTTTCCAATTGGATGAACAGTACGTGCGCATCTGACGTGGAAGTCGAGCGCGCGCCGATAGCCTTCTCAGCGCGTATCCGAATACCGCGTCGCCTAACCCGGCGGGGCATCACGATCACCGATCGGCCGGTGGTTTGTCAAGCCCCCTAACGAGCACGACACGACCACGCTCGAACGAGCGGCGCGCCGAGGTTGGCCGACGGCGGGTCGACCGGTTTTCAGGCTCGGGGGAACAGACGGTATGCGACCCAGATGCCGACGAAACCGCCGACCATGAAGAACACGATCGACGACATCGTAAGCTGCCCGGCGCCCCAGAGGCTCGGGACGAAGCTGCCGAGCAGACTGCCCACGAACCCGCCGGCATATGTCGGACCCTTTCTCATTACTCCGTCTTCGGCCGATTAGACGCCTGGCGCCTATCGGTTGCCTTGGATATGGACAAAACGGCCGCGGGCTGCGCGTCCGAGGCCCGGCTCGCCGCACTCAAAGTGTCTGCGGAAAGACCGTCAGTCCCTCAGTGCGAGCGGCCGCATGGAGCCGGCGGTCCCAGATCGCCACAGTGATCTCGCCACCAGGAAGAAGAAGCGCCGCCGCAAGGTGCAGAGCATCCAGACTCCGAAGCTCGTGGGCGAGCGCAAGTTCGCTCGCCTCTTCCACAAGCTGCTGATCGACCTCGATAACGCCGAACGCCGGCCACTCGGATCGGAACGCCCGTAACGCTGATGAACCACCCGTCAGCCCCACCGCACGCGAGGTCTCCACAAACCCGACCCGACACATGAACCAGCCCCCAGCACGGGCCATCAGCGCCCGGAGATCGTCGCTTCCAGGCTCGGCAACGTAGCGCTTGACAATCGCGGTCGCGTCGAGATAGAGAATCAGCGCTCGGAGTCCCGCTCGGCGACGACAAGCGCGGACGCGCTCCCGCGGCCCTTGACCAGCTGCGGCGCACGCTTCGGGAGCGTGGCCATCGGAGCCGTCAACCGGCCCTCGGCAACGAGGGCCCTAACGCGTTCGTCGCCCGCGGCGGCGCCCGCAGGAACGATGTCGGCCACGGGACGGCCGCGGACGGTGACCCGGACGTGTGCGCCGCGTTCGACCGCCCGCAGGATCTCGCTCAGCGAGCGCTTCAAATCCCGGACACCGATCTCGCGCATGTGGTCATCATAGCGCCAATGTGGTCACATGCCATGACACCGGCGGTGGGAGCCTCAAACCAACTGCAGATCGGGCGGCTGCCAGGTGCCGTTGAGAATCGGCGTCTCCGGTACGTAGGTGCGCAGGATCATCCGGAACGGTCCGTCCGGCGCGGGCAGCCAGTTATCGGTGCCTGACGCCGGTTGCGCGTTCGAGATCGTGATCGTCAGGGACCCATCCGAGGCGTAGTTGAGGTCGGTCGGGTTGTGGCTGGCGAGCTCGTAGCGGTTAATCGGGTTGGCGACCAGCTCGTTGTTGGCTCCATACATGATCAGCGACCAGAACGCCTCGACCGGGGGCAGTTGGCCCTCCGCGAACGTCAGTTGATAGGTGTTCGCGCCGCTCAGCGGCGTTCCGCCGACCGGCAGCGCCGAGTAGTAGAGCGCCTCCTTCTCGATGTGCGTGCCGGGGCCGTAGATCGTCAGGCCAAGACGGCGAAGCGGATCGTGGGTGATGTCGGTGATGCCGAGCACCACCGACCAGGTTCCCTCGACGGTCGCGGCGTCGGGCAGGTAGGCCTGGGCGGCCTGCCATGCGGGCGTTATCGCCGCCTGGAGGATCGACGCGAGCGATGCATCCGGCTGGCGGTAGCGCTCGACGTCCACACCGACAGGACGCAGTGTCCGCGCATATCGAGCATCGGCCGGGAGCGGCGGATACTCGAGGATGCCCTGGTTGATCTCCGTGTAGAGATCGATCCCGTCGCCGGTGAGGTCGATCGGCACGAAGATGTTGAACGCGCCCGAATTGGGAGCAGCCACGGCCGAGACGCGACCAAACGGGTAGCGATCCAGCGATCCTGTGGTGTAGCTCGTCTGGATCGCCTGGGCAGCTGGCAGATCGGCCGGGTCATTCACAAGCGTGCGCACCAGGCCCAGCAGTCGCTTGGTCGTCGCGCGAACCTGCTTCACCCCTCTGGGCAAACGCCCCCGATATCCCGGGGGGGTGATAGCGAATGCGCCCGCTTCGGTGCCGGTCGTGCGGAACCCGATGTACGCGAATGGGTTGGTCCAGAAGTCGATGAGCTGAATCGAGTAGTAGCGCCCGTGGGTATCCGGCACCCCAATGACCTGCGGGCCCCGGGTGAGATCGAGCCAGATGAGGCCGTACAGGGTGTCGTCATTGGGACCCACAGCCAGCGTCGCCGGCGAGGACAGCTCCGTGTTTACGAAGAACTGATTGACGGGCATGCCGGCCTGCAGCCCCGCTTGGAGGTAGCGCTGCATCAGCACCACCGGAGAGCCGAAGATGACCGCATCCTCAGCGACCTGCTGAAGCGACTGCAGTGAGGTCGGCTCGTGCCCGTTCCGCCTGCGGCGAGGAGCCGCGACGGCGGTGCCTGGAAGCACTGCGGCAGCCGCGCCACCGCCGAGACCCGCGGCAGCGGCTACGCCGGACTGCTTGAGGAAGCGCCGACGCGTAGCCAGAGCGTCGTCGGGCCGGTCGTGAACAACCGTCGGGCGCTGCTCGTCATCACGGAACGTCATGTAAGGGTCCCTTTCTTGTCGTTATGGTTTGCCCACGCCCGCCTCACCTCGTTGGCAAGCGGCGCCGAACAACCGAGCAGGAGCGTGCCGAAATCCGAAAGTTTCTGCACAAAGGGTATCGAATTAGTAGTGTATCGTGGGCGACTGACCGGATCCGCCTGGGTGCGTAGCTTGCGCCGCCGCAGGCACAACTCGAATCAGCCACCTACCCACAGGAGGAGAGATGAGCTTGCGGCTGGGCGACACGGCGCGGACTTCGAGGCGTACACGACCGAGACCAGGCTCCACGATTTGGATCGGGGAGCTGTGCTGATGTCGCCAAGGTTCGGCGTCGAGTTGGGGGCTGGCTGCGCACCGCGTAGGCCGCGCGCCCGCGTTGTGGCCGACGTGCCGCCCCCGACGGGCCGCGCTAGCCGGGTGGGAGCGATCGACGTGCGTGGCGCGGACGACGCACCGTGCGCGGCCCACCGTCCGTGCGCCAGGGGTGCAAAACGCCCGAAATCGAGCTCGATCCGCGGACCTCTGGGACATAAGCGCCTGGCAGGCGCTTATGTGCGGTTTGTCGCCGGGGACCGTGGGCTTTCGGGCGTTTTGCACCCTCTGGTCGTTCGGCGAGCGGGCACAGCCCAAGCCCTACATCCGGATCGTCAACAGCCGCGGTAACCGACGGCAAGAGAAAGGATTTTCGAATATGAGCGCTCATGGCCATGATGATCACGAGGGCAACGGGCCGGGGTATGCGTCGCCGGCGGTGGCGCGTGAGCAGCCCGCGGAGGGGTTTGTGTATGTCGCTTCGTTGTATGAGGGGACGGGGATCGATCGGCCGGATTTCATCGCGGTGGTGGATGTCGATCCGGGTTCTGAGAGGTATGGGGAGATTGTGCATCGGACGGAGATGCCGAATGTGGGTGATGAGCTTCATCACTTTGGGTGGAACGCGTGCTCTTCGGCGTGTCATTCGCAGCTCAGCCGGGACACGATGATCGTCCCGGGCCTGCGTTCGTCCCGGGTTCATATCGTGGATATCTCTGAGCCGCGGGCGCCGCGGATCAGGGACGTGATCGAGGGTGAGGAGATCAAGGAGAAGTTGGGGCTCAGCGCGCCGCATACGGTGCATTGCATGCCGGGGGATATCGTGACGATCTCGATGCTCGGTGATGCTGAGGGGAACACTCCGGGCGGGTTCGCGGTGCTCGACGCGAGGGATTTCTCGATCGTTGAGCGGTGGGAGCGCGACGCGGGCGGGATCGAGTTCATGTACGACTTTTGGTATCAGCCGCGTCAGAACGCGCTGGTCACGAGTGAGTGGGGCGCGCCGAACACGTTCAAGGACGGGTTTGACCCGGCTGATGTGGCGGCGGGGAAGTATGGGCGCAAGCTGCATTTCTGGGATCTGGAGCAGCGCAAGAAGGTGCAGACGATCGACCTCGGAAACGATGGTCTGATCCCGTTGGAGATCCGCTGGCAGCACGACCCGGACTCGGCGCAGGGGTTCGTCGGCGCGACGTTGTCGTCCAACATCATTCGTTTTAGCCGTGATAACGGCAGCTGGGCCGTGAACAAGGTGATCGACGTGGCCAACGAGGAGCTCGAGGGCTGGCCGTTGGAGGGGGGCGTGCCCGGGCTGATCACCGACCTCGTCCTCTCACTCGATGACAAGGATTTGTTCTTCTCAGACTGGCTGCACGGCGACGTGCGCCACTACGACGTCTCAGACCCGACCAGTCCGCAGCTCAAATCACAGGTATGGCTCGGCGGGCTGCTCGGCCGCGACGGCGGGCATCCCAAGGCGCCGGGGCCGCTGAACGGCGGGCCGCAAATGATCCAGAACTCACTCGACGGCGACCGCGTATACGTCACCAACTCGCTGTTCTCGACCTGGGATAACCAGTTCTACCCCGGCATCAAGGGCTGGCTGACCAAACTCGACCGCCAACCCGACGGAACCTACGCCCTCGACCCCGACTTCTTCGTCGACTTCCACCAACAAGCCGACGGCGCCCGCCCCCACGAAATCCACCTCCCCGGCGGCGACTGCACAACCGAAATCTTCCAGTAACCGATGAGCCTGCGGGCGCTCGCGCTCGATTGGAGCCTCGACGGCCCAACCGGGGTGACGTTTCTGGTCGTGGTGCTCGCCGCGGCCATCCTCTACCTCCTGGCCGCGGAGCAGGGGCAGCGCCGTGATCGACGCGGGCGGCCGTGGCCGTACAACCGAACCGCCTGCTTCCTCGCCGGACTGGTCGTGCTGGTCGTCGATCTCTATTCGGGCATCGGCACCCAGGCCGACCAACGCCTGTCAGTCCACATGGTCGAGCACATGGTCATGTGGCTTGTGGTGGCACCGCTCCTCGCCGCCGGTGCTCCGGTTCGACTGGCGTTCTACGCGCTTCCGCGCTCTGGCCGGCGCACGCTGGGACGATGCCTTCGCTCCCGGCCGGTGTCCGTCGTGACCGGCCCGGTCGGCTCGGTGTCGCTGTTCTCAACTGTCCTCTTGGTCGCCCATCTGCCGGCGGTGTACGGCCTCGCTCTGAGCAACGACTATGTGCACGAGATCGAGCACGGCCTCTTCCTCGTCACGTCGCTACTGGTCTGGGCACCCATCATCGGCGTCGACCCGCTGCCGCATCGCCCCACTCCTCGGGGCCAAATGGCGTGCATGCTCGCGTGCATGGTGCCGATGGCCGTGGTAGCCGCCTGGCTGAGCGCCGCTCCGAGTCCGGTGTACGGACAGTACGCGGGGGTGCTCGGCCCGTCGGCGCTTCACGATCAGCGTGTGGCGGCGATGATCATGTTGATAGGAGGCTTGCCCGGGTTCGCGGTGCCGGCGTTGATGCGCGCGCGGGTCCCGCGGCGGGTTGGCGCGGCGCAGCTTCGCTCCGACGGCGCGCGGGTGTAGGGCACGACCGAAAGCGCGTGAATAGGGACACGGGAGAGCGGGAAGCGGATGCAATAATCGCTAAACCGACTATCCCAGTCGATTTTGTTCCAAGAGTGGACCGGAGCCGTTCGTGATCGAGCCGAATCGCACCTACATCGTCTGTTCCACTCAGCGCAGTGGGAGTACCTACTTGTGCCGGCTCCTGGCGAGCACCGGGGTGGCCGGGAATCCTCAGGAGTACTTCGAAGCGCGCGCGGAGACCGGGTCACCACCCCACCCGGCCTATTTCCTGGCCGGGCTGCCGCGGACCGGAGCCGGGATTCGCGACGACGCACGTCCGACCAATGCCCCGGAATACTCCGACCTGCGATCCGTCGACGGGTGGGAGGCACACCTGGAGCGCACGTTTCGGCTGGGGACGACCGCCAACGGCGTGTTCGCAACCAAGTTGATGTGGAATCAGTTGCCGGACCTCGAGCAACATGCCGCGGCGCTGGCGGAGTTCGCCGGCCTGGCCGGATCGGAGCTGCTCGAGCAGCTACTTCAGCAGCCGGACTACGTATGGATACGCCGCCGCGACAAGGTGCGTCAGGCGATCAGCCTGTGGCGAGCGCTTCAGACCCGCGCCTGGCGGGCGGAGCATCCAAGAGCAGAAAACGAGCGACCAACTCTCTCGTATAGCTTCGAGGGCATCGATCACCTGCGGCGTCGCTTGAACGCCGACGACGAGGCGTGGGGGCGGTTCTTCCTCCACTCGCTGATCGTGCCGTTGGAGCTCGTCTACGAGGACGACGTCAGTCCGGATCCGGCCGGCGCCGTCACGCGGGTTCTGGCGCTCCTCGGGGTGGACGTGCCGATGGGATGGGAACCGGACGCGGGGATGGCCCAGCAGTCGGATGAGCTGAACGACGAGTGGTACGTCGCCTACCATCGCGATGCCACCGCTTCGCCTCGCGCTTGATGCCGGTCAACATCCTCTACATCCATTCCCACGACACGGGCCGCTATGTGCAGCCCTACGGCCACGCGATCCCCACGCCCAACATCCAGTGGCTGGCTGACCAGGGGATCATGTTCCGCAACGCCTTCTGCGCCGCACCGTCGTGCTCGGGTTCTCGGGCGGCGCTTCTGACCGGGGAGTACTGCCACACGAACGGGATGATGGGACTGGCGCACCGCGGGTTCTCGCTGAACGACTACGACCATCAGCTTGTCCGAGTGCTGAAGGCCCACGGCTACCACTCCGAGCTGATCGGCGAGCAACACATCTCCGCCGATCCGAACGTGCTCGGGTACGACGTCGTGCACGAGATCCCCGATACTCGCGTGCATTCGGTGGGCCCGGCCGCGATCGAGTCGCTGCGCAGCGGCATCCGCGAGCCGTTCTTCATGTCGGTCGGATTTTTCGAGACGCACCGCAGCTTCTTCGAGCCGAGCTCCGTCCGGGATCGGGTCTACTCGCTGCCGCCTCCGTTCCTCCCCGATACGGCCGAGATCCGCGAGGACATCGCGGCCTACAAGGCGAGCGCGCGCTCGCTCGACCACGGCGTCGGGAGCGTCCTCAACGCGCTCCAGGAAACCCGGCTCGACGAGCGCACACTCGTGATCTTCACAACCGACCACGGTCTCGCCTTCCCGACGGCGAAGGCGAGTCTGCTCGATCGCGGGATCGGCGTCAGCCTGATCGTTCGGGGACCGGGATTCACGGGCGGGCGCGCGCTCGACGAACTCGTCTCGCACCTCGACATCTTCCCGACCGTGTGCGAGGTGGCCGACGTGCAGACGCCGCCGTGGGCGCTCGGCCACTCGCTGATGCCGCTGGTCGCGGGCGAAGAGGAGCCCGGGATCCGGTCCGCCATCTTCTCCGAGCTCACCTACCACGCCGCGTATGAGCCGCAGCGGGCGATCCGCACCGACCGCTACAAGTACATCCGGCGCTTTGACGATTACCCGTATCCGGTGCTGCCCAACTGCGACGAGAGCCCGAGCAAGCACGCCTACTTGGAGCGGGGCTGGGCGACCCGCCCTGTCCCCCGCGAGTCGCTCCACGACCTGTTCTTCAATCCCGGCGAAGGGCGCAACTACATCGATAGCGACGACTACGCCGATGTGCTGGCCGACCTCCGCGAACGCCTCGCGCGGTGGATGCTCAGCACCGATGATCCGCTCCTGCACGGTCCGATTGCGCCGCCGGTCGGGGCGCGGATCAATGCCCAGTCCCAGCGCTCGGCGTCGGACCCAACATTCGTGATCGAGGGCGCGGATGTTGCCGCGCCGCGGTGATGTGGCCGCGGCCCCGCAACAGCACCGGCACCAGGCCTAACGGGTCACCCAGGCCTCGGGGTCGTCAGCCCCGCAGCCTGCGCTCGATCGCGAGACTGGTGCGCCGGATGGCTTCACCGTAGGCGCGGCGAACCGCATTGGGCAGCGGCAACGGGGAGCGCTGGAGCGACAGGGCACGCCCGTGCCATGCTCGCCCATGGTCGTCCGGGGACCGAGAACGGTCGCGTGCCACCGCCGCCACAACCTTGTCGTCGGTCGCGGAAGCCCTCCCGGCATAGACCCACGCGAACCGGAAGAGCAGGCCCGCCGCGAGGTAGGTGACGCTCGCGAGCTCATGCTCTCGCGGACCGGTGCGGCGCGCAACCAGCCGGAGCGCGAGACCGACGGCGACGAGGCTCTTGGCGGCCCGGAAGTAGACGCCGGGACGCCCGCGGTCGAGCGCCTGGGCGACATCTCCGAGGCGGCGCTCGCCGAACGCTGAGATCGAGAGCTCGGTGAGCATCGAGGCGGTCTCGATCGTGCCGAGCGCCCTCCGAGTCGGATGCCCGTGCGGCAGGCCGCTCGCCACGAGCACGAGGCGGGTGGCGGCGGCGCCGGTGGCGGTCGCGGTGGCGACAAATGCCGGTCCGAGGATCGTGCGGCTGCCCGACCAAAGCGGAACGGCGGTACAGGCGAGTAGCACGCCGGTGTAGGAGCCGAGGTAGCTGCCGAACAGCGCGGTCAATGCGCCCAATCGGCGCGCGGTCCTCGGAAGACCGAGCAGGTCGCAACCGACGGCCAGCCCACCGGAGCCGCTGAAGGCGAGCAGGCACCAGGCACCCGTGTTCATCGGCGAGCGTGGCTTGAAGATCCTCGTCATGTTCAGGAAGCGCTCGGGCCGGCCGAGATCGGCGATCAACAAGACGGGCGCGGGGGCGACGACGCCGAGCGCGACCTTGCGGGCGATCGCCGCGGAACGATGGTCGCCGGTGACGTCGCAGGCGAGCGAGACGAACGCCGAGCCGGACGCCATCCCGCCGAGCCAGAAGTAACTCGCGACCTCCCAGCCCCACAGTGGAGCGTGGATGAACGGCCCATGAACGTCCGAGACCGGCGCGTCACGCATCCTCCCGTTCGCCTCGGCCACCTGACCGGGAGCCGGTTGGGCGTCGGCATAGCCGGTGTCGCGCGACTTGTAGAGATACGACCAGCGGGCGTCGCCAAAGTCAGGGCGCGCGAGCCCGACCCGCGCCCCCGGCTCGGCCGCCGTCCACGGCCCCGGTCCGCCGCGCGCGCCCAGCGCCGGTTGGCTATCGCGGGTCTCGGTGTCGTGGTCGGCCACCCACTCGGCCGCGCGGGCGCGGGCGGTGTCCGGAGGCCGGTGCTCGGGAGCCAGCTCCGCCGGCTCGCCGGCGTGCTCGAGCGGGCCCTCCCAGCCGGGCTCCCGGCTCACCAGGTCCCCTGTCCGCGGGTTCTACGGCCGCGACGTGAGGCCGCGGCGAACGCCAGGACCGCGCCTCCGGCGGCGAGCAGACCGGCGCCGACCGCCGCCAGCGTGGCCGGGACAACGTTCTCCTGCACCGGTGAGTCGGCATGCGCGGGCAATCCGTAGCGCTCGGGCGGCTCGGTCAACAGGAAGAACGAGCCCAGGCCACCGGCGAGCTGGTCCGCAGGCTCGTCGCCGGCTCCGTACAGGTAGGCGCCCTCGATGCCGCGCTCATGCAACTGAGCAAGCCGGCGGGAGGCGATCTCCACGAGCTCCTCGTGGGGGCCGAACTGGATCGAATCGGTCGGGCACGACTTCGCGCAGGCCGGCTCGAGCCCGTCTTCGAGACGGTCGTAACAGAGCGTGCACTTCCCGGCGCGGCCGTCGATGTGGTCGCGATCGACCACGCCGAAGGGACACGCGGTCACGCAGTAACCGCAACCGTTACAGACGTCCGGCTGTAGCACGACCGTCTGATACTCGGTGCGGATCAGCGCACCGGTGGGGCAGGCGTCGAGGCACCCCGCGTTGGTGCAGTGCTTGCACACGTCGGACATGAAGACCCAGTCGCCCGTCTTGCGTACCGCCTCGGCGACGTCCACCGGCCCCGACTCCAAAGCATCGACGAGGTCAATCGCGCCGGCGGCTGGGATCGCCGGCAGCTTGCCGCCGGCTCCGGCGTCGAGCGCACGCTGCGCCTCCTCCCTGAGCTGGGGCGAGGGCTCGAACAGCTCGACGAACCGGACGTGGCGCCACGTCGAGGCAGACAGATCCCCGGTGTGGTCGTAGGAGACCCCCTCGCCCGATTGCGAGCCGTCCGCGGGCAGATCGTTCCACTGCTTGCACGCGACCTCGCACGCCTTGCAACCGATGCACACCGAGGTGTCGGTGAAGAAGCCCATCCGGCGCGCGCCGACACGATGGATCGCGATCTCGGTGTCCGGGACGCTGGTACTCACTGACTCGCCTGCTTTGGATTTTCCGCCGATGGGTCATCCTCGTTCGGCGCAACGCGATGATCGGCGAGCGCGACGCCGGCCAGCCGCGCGGTGCTCGCGCCGTTTCTGCGACCGGCTCGAACGTCGCAGGTGAACGACTTGTCGTCCTGGATCGAGACGTTCGGATCGCCAGACAGCGCGACGAGCTCGTTGGCGGTGTCACCGCGTGAGAGCCCGCTATAGCCCCAGTGCCACGGCAACGCCACCTGGTGAATCACCCGATCGTCCACGCGCAGGGGCCGGATGCGGTCGGTGACCTTGGCCCGCGCTTCGATCTCCGCCCGCTCGGTGACGATCGTCATCCAGCCCCCGTCCTCGATGCCACGAGCGGCGGCGAGCTGCGGATCGATCTCGGCGAACATCTCGGGCTGGAGCTCGACCAGCCAGGGAACGGTGCGGCTCATCCCGCCCGCCGTGTGATGCTCGGTCAGCCGGAAGGTCGTGGCCACGAGTGGGTAGCGCGGGTCGGCGGGCGCGTGGTAGGGGTTCTCGGGCCGGCGCCAGCGGATCGCGGCCGGGCTGCCATCCATCTTCGGATACAGAAGGTTCGAGATCGGCGACTCGAGCGGCTCGTAGAACGTGGGGAGCGGCCCGTCGAGGAGCCCGCTCGGCGAGTACAGCCAGCCACGGCCGTCGGCCATCATGATGAACGGATCCGAGCCGGAGATCGCGTCCATCCCCGTGGTGTCCGGTCCCGCGCGGTAGTCGGGCCGCTTCGTTGCCGGGAAGTCGGGCACGTCGTAGCCCGTCCACTTCTCGGCCTCCTCGTCCCACCAGACGTAGCGCTTGCGCTCGGACCACGGCTTACCCTCCAGGTCGGCGCTCGCGCGGTTGTAGAGAATCCTCCGGTTTGCCGGCCATGCCCACGCCCACTCCGGTGAGACGATCCCGCCCGGCGCGCTGACGTCACCCGGAATGCGCCGGCGCGCCTGATTGACCCCATCCTTGTAGATGCCCGAGTAGATCCAGCAACCGCAGGCGGTCGAGCCGTCGCTGCGCAACTCGTCGAACGAGCCGACCGGCCTGCCCGTAGCGACGTTGTAGCCGTTGATTTCCTTGATCACGGCCTCGACGTCGGGCTCGTGTATCTCCCCGTGCTCGGGGTAATCCCACTTCAGGTTCACGATCGGCCAATCCTGCTTGCGGTCGGATCCGGCGTAGTGCGCCTTGACCCGCTTGGCCAGGTGGTGCATGAACCACAGCTCAGAGCGCGCGTCGCCGGGCGGGTCGAGCGCCTTGTCGCGGAACTGCACCAGGCGCTGGGTGTTCGTGAACGTGCCCTCCTTCTCGACGTGCGAGGCGACGGGCATCAGGAACACCTCGGTCTCGATCGCCTCGGGTGCGAGCTCGCCCGACTGCACCTCGGGGGAGTCGCGCCAGAACGTCGCCGTCTCGATCTCCGCCATGTCGCGTACGACCAGCCACTTCAGCTTGGCCAGCGCCCGGCGCTGGAGCCCCGAGTGCTGAGAGCCGACCGCCGGGTTCTGCCCCATCACGAACAGTCCCTCCACCCCGCCGTCGAGGGCCCGAAGCATGGTTGAGAAGTGCGAGTGGTTGCCGGTCAGCTTCGGGAGCCAGCCGAAGCCGTAGTCGTTCCCGGCCGTCGCCGCCTCACCGAACCACGCCTTGAGCAGCGACACGATGTAGGCATCGAAGTGAGACCACCAGCCGCGATCCACCTTGCCGACGCCGATGTACTCCTTCAGCGTCAGATGACCCTCGCGAGTCCTCGGCATGTGCAGATAGCCGGGCAGTAGGTCATACAGGGTCGGGATGTCGGTCGATCCCTGAATCGACGCGTGCCCACGCATCGCCATGATTCCGCCGCCAGGCCGCCCGACGTTGCCGAGCAGCAACTGGAGGATCGCGGCGCTGCGGATCATCTGCACGGCTCCGGAATGCTGCGTCCACCCGTTGGCGTAGCAGAACATGCCCGTCCGCTCCCGCCCCGAGTTGGCGATCAGCGCATCGGCCACCGCCATGAACTGCTCGGGCGAGATCCCGCAGATCCGCTGCACCATCTCCGGCGTGTAGCGGCTGAAGTGACGGCGCAGGACCTGAAACACGCAGCGCGGATCCTGGAGCGTGTTGTCATGCCGGACGCCCGCAAGGTCCATCCCCGCGCCCGTGTGCTCGCTGAACGCCTGCGTCGCATGTTCATGCACGCCGGCCGAGAGACCGATGACACAGTCCTCGTAACCCCAGCTCGCCGGGTCGTATGACCCCATGTCGGGATCGAAGCCCGAGAACAGCCCATCGAGGTCTTCGGTGTCCTGGAACCCGTCGCAGACGATCGTCGCGGCGTTCGTGTAGTTGACGACGTATTCGGTGAAGTAGGACTCAGTCTCGATCACATGGCGGATCAGTCCGCCGAGGAACGCGACATCGGTCCCGGCCCGGATCGGGACATGCAGGTCGGCGAGTTGGCTCGTGCGGCCGTAGCGCGGATCGACATGGATGACGCGCGCGCCCCGCTCCTTGGCCTTCATCACCCAGCGGAACCCAACGGGGTGCGCCTCGGCCATGTTCCCGCCCTCGATCACGATGCAGTCCGAGTTCTGGAGGTCCTGCTGGAAATTTGTGGCGCCGCCCCGGCCGAACGAGGACCCCAGACCGGGGACCGTGGAGCTGTGTCATATCCGCGCCTGGTTCTCGATCTGAATCGCGCCCATCGCCGCGAACAGCTTCTTGATCAGATAGTTCTCTTCGTTGTCGAGCGTGGCCCCGCCGAGGTGTGCGAACCCCAGCGTGCGGTCCACCCGCCAGCCGTGGCGGTCGGTGTCCTGCCAGCCGCTCTCGCGCGCGGCGATCAGGCGATCGGCGATCATGTCCATCGCCTGCTCGAGCTCCAGCTCCTCCCACTCGGTGGCGCCGGGCCGGCGGTACTTGACCTTCGTCAGCCGCCCCGGCTGCTGCACCAGCTGGCGCGACGACGCGCCCTTCGGGCACAACGTGCCCTGGTTGATCGGCGAGCGCGGGTTCCCCTCGATGTCAACGAGCTCGCCGCCGCGCGTGTACACGAGCTGGCCGCAGCCGACAGCGCAGAACGGACACACCGACTCGGTCACCTTCAACCCGGCGATCCTCGCCTCCGCCCGCCGCGTCGGGTCCGAGGCGGCACCGGGACCAAGGCCCCAGTCCATCGCGCGACCGATCACCGGCAGCCGCCGCAGCGACTCAAAGGACCCCGGGCGTGACCCCGCCGCGCTCATCGCCTTCTTGTACCCATCTCGATCCGCATCACGCAACCACAAGGCTCTCACTCGGAGGGATGTCTTGGCAACCCGGCCGGGCGCGCCGGTCCCGGAATGTCAATCAATCCTGTTTGATGTATTATCCAAGCCGTGCCCGTTGAGACCCCGTCGGCACGGACGGCGCCACCGAAGATCCTTCGGCTAGCGGGGCACCCGATCCGATGGCGGCTGTTGAGCGAACTCGCGTACAGCGATCGGCGAGTTCGTGAGTTGTGCGTTCGCCTCGAGCTGCCGCAGAACCTCGTCTCCTACCACCTCGGTCGGCTTCGGGCCGAGTGCTTGGTGTCCCGCCGGCGCAGCGCGGCCGACGGGCGCGACTCCTACTACCGGCTCGAGCTCCAGCGTTGCGGCGAGTTGCTGGCTGATGCCGGAAGTGCGCTGCATCCGGGGCTGCGCCTCGCGCCGCCACCGCCGGAGCGTGGAGATGGACGCGCTCGCCGGCACCGAGCGCGCGTGTTGTTCCTGTGCACCGGCAACAGCGCCCGCTCGCAGATCGCCGAGGCGCTCACCGAGCGACTCGGCGGCGGTGTCGTCACGGCGCGTAGCGCCGGCAGCCATCCGAAGCCACTTCACCCGAACGCGGTGCGCGTGCTCAACGAGCGCGGGATCGACATCAGCTGCGCGCGGTCGAAGCACCTTGAGGAGTTCGCCGGCGAGAGGTTCGACTACGTGGTCACCCTCTGCGACCGCGTCCGCGAGGTCTGTCCCGAGTTCCCTTCTCACCCGGATCTGATCCACTGGAGCATCCCGGACCCGGGTCGCGAGCCCGGCGACGACCGGCAGACCTACCCCGCGTTCGTGCGCACCGCCGATGAGCTCGCGACCCGGATCGGGTTCCTGCTCGAGCTGATCGAGCACACGCACGCCGCCGCTCCCTCCAGGTGAGGTGGCGCTGATGGGGCCCGATGACGAGCGCGGTGATCGGGCGCCTCGCCTGGCGTCGCTTGGAACGGTGGCCCGGGAATGGACGCGAATCGGGATCACCGGATTCGGGGGCCCGCCGGCGCACATCGCGATGCTGCGGGCGCTGATCGTCGAGCGCATGGGCTGGATGGACGCGCGCGAGTTCCAGGACGCCAACGCCGCATGCGGCCTGCTTCCCGGCCCGGCCTCGACTCAGCTTTCGATCTTCTGCGCCTACCGGGTCGCAGGGCCGGCCGGCGCGATCGTCGGCGGACTCGGGTTCGTCGCGCCCGCGGTGATCCTGATTCTCGGTCTCTCGGTGCTGTTCCTGGCCGACAACCCACCCTTGTGGGTTCGCGGCGCCGGGGCCGGCGCCGGGGCGGCCGTCGCCGTGGTGGCCGTGCACGCCGCACGGGGTCTGATCGGACCGAGCTTCGATCACGTCCGCGGACGCACCCCGCGCGTGGCTCGCTGGCTCGGCTATCTCGCCGTGGGCGCCGCCGGTGCGGTCCTACTCGGCTCCTACCTGGTGCTGGCGCTGCTGGCGTGCGGACTGATCGAATTGTTCCTGCAGCGGCGCCCGAGTCATTTGCGCTCGGTCGCTCTGCTGCTGCCGGGATCGGTCTCCGCCGGCGGGTTCGGTGCGCTGGCCTGGACTGCTTTCAAGGTGGGGGCGCTCTCGTTTGGCGGCGGCTTCGTGATCATCCCTTTGATGCAGGGAGACGCCGTCCACAACTACCACTGGATGACTAATGCGCAGTTCCTGAACGCGGTCGCCCTCGGCCAGGTCACTCCCGGGCCGGTCGTAGCCACGGTCGCGGCGGTTGGCTACGCGGCCCACGGGCTCGCCGGGGGTTTGCTCGCCGCGCTCGTCGCGTTTACTCCCTCGTTCTCGTTCATCCTGCTCGGCGGCGGGCGATTCGAGCGGCTCCGCAACGATCAGCGCGCCCGCGCTTTCCTGGATGGAGCCGGCCCGGCCGCGATTGGAGCGATTCTGGGCGCCGCAATCCTGCTCACCGGCGCCCTCCAGGAGGTGTGGCAGTTCGCGATCCTCGCCGCAGCTGCGACGGCGCTGCTCATTTTCAAGCGCGGGATCGTCCAGACGCTCCTGGCCTCCGGAGCGGTGGGCGTGGTGGCGGCGCTCGCCGGCGCGCCCCTCCCCCACTGAGCAGCTAAAGCCGCCGCCCAGCCGTGCCTCGCCTGACCGAGATTCGGGGCGGTCGATACGCTGCTGGTCGACATCGACGCCGCCGTGCCCGGGACAGTTGACGAGCAGTCAGGCGCGGTGAGGTTTGCGCCCAGCCCGACGGGCGATGTCCACGACGTGACCGACGAGATCACGCGGCGCGCCTGGTTGACCGATGCACGGGCCCTGGCTGTCCGCAACGACGATATTCCTGGCCGCAGCTCCGTCGCGGCGATCCTCCCTACGCGCTCTAGCGCCCGGCTCCCGATGCGGGCGGATCACCAAGGCTGCGGCCGAGTTGCAGACGCATCGTCACGCCGGCTCCGATCAGGAGCGCCAGCGCCGCCAGATAGCAAGTGATCAGCACGCCCGAGAGCATCAAGAACAGCTCAACCGGCGTGTTGCCGGCTACATAACGCAGGTAGTAGCCGGCGACGATGGGCGTCACCGCGAGGAGCACGCCACCGACCAGGCCGCCGTAGAGCGCTGAGCGCCAATGAACCTGGCCGCCGCTCAATACTCGGTACGCCCCACCGCAGATGAAAGCGGTCAGGGCGATCGAGGCGATCGGCACGGCAATACGGGTCAGTGCCGGGTCGAGCCCGAGCTCCTTGACCACACCGGTGCCGGCCGAGGCGACCAGGACCATCATCACGACGAGCACGGTCACCGCCGCCGCGACGCCGATGTTGCGGAGCTTCCCGACAACCATTCCCTTGCCCGGCTCTCCCGTCAACCGCAGGAGGCTGCGCTCCAGTACGCCGACGGCACCTGAGCAGGTCCAGAGCATGCCGGCGATCGAAGCGGCGATCAGCAGCGGGGAGTCGCGGTGGGTCCTCAGGATCAACTGCACCACCTGCTGGTGCACGTTGTGGGGAAGGACGTGCGACAGCCGCTCGGCGACCATCTGCGCCTTCGCGTAGTCGCCGAGGACGATCGCCGCCAGCGCGGTCATGCCGAGCGCGAGCGGCACCAGCGAGGCAAGTAGGAACCAGGCGAGGGCCGGGACCTCGTCGGCGAGACCGGACCCCCAGTAGAAGGCGATCGCTTCGCCGACCGCGCGCCGGAGTTTGTCGCGTCCAGACACGCCGCGTAGCATCGCGCTGTCGAGCGGGAGGCGTCAGTGGGCCGGTGCGGTCCGGCAGAAGCACGACGACTCGATCGCGACGTCTGCGCGCGCCAAAGCACGATCCAGCTGCGGCTTGATCAGGCGGGCCTCATCGATCCGACCCAACCGCATCAGGCACTCGTGATAGCCATGAAGGCTCCACACGTTGTTTGGATGCTGGCACGCTCGCGGAAGCGTGTCGTCAAGTCCTAGGTCTGCGGCGTACACCTCGTAGGCCCGCTCGATCTCGCCCTGCTCGAGTAGCAGCGCCCCGTACGCGTGACGCGTCGGCTGCATCCACCCCCAGGGCTCGTCGTAGGGCAACGTGTCGTCGAGCTCGATCGCGCGCCCCAGATGCGCCCACGCGGCGTCGTAGTTGCCGGCCCGGTACTCGATCTCGCCGTCGAGCATCGCTCCGGCGATGGCCAGGATGTCGATCGACGTGTTGTTGAACAGATACCGACTCTCGGGCACGCGTGACACCGCAGCGAGGAACCGGTCGCGTTCGCGCTCGCTCTCCTCGACGCGCGAGCAGGCGGCGAGCGCCACACCCTTGGCGTAGTGAGTCAAGGCGGTGGTGACGCAGAAGAGCTCGGGATCCGCCGGCAGCGGCTCGGCGATGATCTCCGCCCACAGACCGAAGCGAACCAGCACATGTATCCGCATTGGCACGAAGCTCTCGAGCCAGTCGGCCATCGGGGGCGTGCCGACCCGCAACAGCTCCTGCGGAAGCGAGGCGGCCAGCGCGTCGGCCGCGGCCAGCGCGGTGGCCCGCCGGCCGGCGAACATCGCGCCGTAGATCCTGAAGTGATGGTCGTGCGCGCGATACAGCGCGTAGAAATTGACGCGGCCGGCGTGTACTGCGTACCGCTCGTCGGCGGTGATCGCCCGCTCGTTCTCAGCGATCACGCGCTCGTAATCGCCGAGCAGGACGTCGATGTGGGTGGGCATGTGGACCAGGTGGCCGCCGTCGGAAACCAGCCCGCGCAGCGCATCGGCGGCCTCGAGCGCGGCCTCCGGCGCGGGCGACATCTCCATTAGGTGGATGTAGAAGTGGAGCAGCCCGGGATGGGCCATCCCGCCCGGGAGACTGAGCGCCGACTCGAGCACGCGCTTTGCCTCGAGCGTGTGCGCCCCGTCGGCGGGCTCGCCGGTGACCAGGTCCCACAACGACCACGGGGACACCATCATCAGCGCGTCGGCGTACAGCGCGGCCACGTCGAGGTCGTCGGGGTGCCTGGCGTAGACGGCACGCATCGCCTCCGCATAGTCCGCTGTCCAGGCGGCGAGATCGTCCGCCGGCTTGGGGTTCGGGTAGCGCCTGGCGACCGCGTCGATCAGGTCGCGCTCGTCGGCGGGCGCTGCGCTCGAGGACTCCAGCGCCCGTTGCGTCGCATCATAGGCTCGCCGCAGCGAGGCGCGCAGATCGGCATCGTCGAACGCGTCCCACTGCTTGTTGTAGTTGGGTCCAGCCGCGTACGCGATGCCCCAATGCGCCAGGGCGAACCGATCGTCGGCGGCGACCGCGGCCTCGAAGCAGCGGATCGCCTCCTCGTGATTGAACGCATAACTCCAGACCAGCCCCCGATCGAACCAGCGCTGAGCCTCGACCGACGATGTCGATGTGCTGCGCCCGAACGACCCGAGGTCGAACGGGTACGCGCCCGCTGATCCGTATGTATTCTCAAGCATCTTGATCGAGTCGGTTAAGTTGTTTCATCCAGTGGGCTTGTTGAGATTGCCCGGCGACCTTCGCCCGTCCAGCCATCCTCTCACGCGTGAGCCGCCGGCGAGGTAGCGTCCGCCACATGAGCGAGCAGAGACTCAGACCCATACTGCCCGACTCCCTGTCCGATTGGCTGAGAAGCTCCGGGGTGGCAGGCGTCACGATCGCCTGGGTGGACAACAACGGGATCCCCCGCTCGCGGACGGTGCCGGTCGACCGACTCGCGGAGGCGGCCAGGCGAGGCGTCGGCGTGACCTCACTGTTCGCGGTGTTCGACACGCACGACGGGATCACATACGCCCACGACGGCCTCTCCACCCCGTCCGGCGATGTCCGGTTGGTGCCGGTCCTCGAACGCCTGCGGCCGCTCGCCGGCCAGCCCGCGTTCGCCTGGGCGCCCGGCCGCCAGCTCGCCGCCGACGGCTCCGCGTGGCCTTATGACCAGCGCGCCGCCTTGGAGCTGCAAGTCAGGCGTGCCGCGAAGGTGGGGCTCGAGATTCGAGCCGGGTACGAGATTGAGTTCTTCATCGGCCGCCAGGCGGACGACGTTCAGCCGGCCCATCAGGGGCCCGCCTACAGCCCGCACGCGCTCCTAGCCGTCGATGAGTTCGCTGGGCAGCTGCTGCGCGATCTGGCTGCCAACGGCCTCGAGATCGGTCAGCTGCACGCCGAGTACGCGCTGTCGCAGGTCGAACTCAGCCTCCGGGCAACGGACCCGGTTGCCGCCGCCGACAACCAGTTACTGGCGCGTCAGACGATCCATGCGGCCGCGCGCGCCCACGGGCTACGTGCGAGCTTCGCGCCGCTGGTCACGGCGGAGGGGGTCGGGAACGGCTGGCACATTCACTCCTCGGTGTGGCGCGGCGACGAGAACCTCCTCGCGGGGGACTCCACCCGCCCCGATCCGGAGGGCGCGAGCTATATCGCGGGCCTGCTGCGGGACCTCTCCGCGATCACAGCCATCAGTGCCCCGAGCGTCCCCTCGCTGGCGCGCCTGCGCCCGGGCTACTTCGCCAGCGCCTACGCGTTCTGGGGAGTCGAGAATCGAGAAGCGGCGCTCCGCTACGTGCCGTTCTCCCCGCTGCTCGGCGCCTCACACGCGAACATCGAGCTCAAGCCCTCCGATGCTTCGGCCAATCCGTATCTGGCCCTGGCCGCGGTGATCGCCGCGGGGGTCGCCGGCGTCGAGGAGGGACTCGTCCTGCCCGATGCGGTCGCGGAGGATCCAGGTGGTTGGACCGCCGAGGAGCGCGGCCGGGCCGGGATCATCTCGCTGCCGTCGACGCCCGAGGAACAGGAGCGAGCGTTGCTCGGCAGCGCGCCCGTCAGGTCAGCCCTGGGCGAGCCGCTCCTGGGGGCGTTCCTCGCCGTCCGGCATGCGGACGCAGCGTGGGCGGCGGAGCGCGAGCTCGACGAGATCATCGCATCTCACTTGTGGCGCTACTGAGCGTCCTCAAGACGGAGCGGCCTCAAGACGCCACGGTCAGCGAGTCAAAGCCGCCCCCTCGGACCCGGCCCTCCAGGGGTGCAAAACGCCCGGAAGTCCCCCGCCTCGCCGCGCATCCGGGACATGAGCGCCTGGGAGGCGCTTATGTCCCCTCGGTCGCCGGGCGCGGTGCGATTTCGGGCGTTTTGCACCCCCGCGCGAGCGGATCGCAGCCGGAATCGACGTCTACGCCGGGGGCCGCGGCGCCGCTCCGCGCCCGAGGCCGACCCGGCGCTCTTCAGAGAGCGACTACAGGATGGGCTCGGACTCGCGGTACAGCGGCTCGACACCCGCCGCTGCGAGCAGTTCGCAGTACCCGATCACGTAGTCGAGCGGGCGTTCCATCGCGTCGGCGTACCGGGGTGCGATGCAGTAGGTCCGCTCCCGCAGATGCGGGCCCTGCCAGCCGTCGAGCAGCTTCGCCGCGGGTGGAGCGAACCTGAGTGCCAGGTCGTTCACCCAACACTTTACAGCTCAAGCGTTTCCTGCTCAAGCGTTGCCTAGGCACTTCGCCCTCAACTCAGCACCGAGATCCCTGCTCGTCTGCACTCATTGGCGAGTGACCGCGAACGCCGCCGAGGAGTGCAGAACGGCGCTCGGCCGGGCCGCTGTCGCGGTCCGGCCGAGCGCGAGGGGGGCGCTGGGAAGAGGGTCAGCGCGTCTTGGCGACGCTGAAGTTGAGCCCGCTGCTGCGCTGGGTGAAGGTCGCACGACCCGCCGCGGGCGAGGTCGTGTTCCAACCGGCGATCGGCCTGCCGGCGCCGGCCAGGAAGCTCGTGAAGTCCGCCGAGGCCGTTCCACAGTCCATGTTCGGGCTTGACACGGTGTAGCCACCGGCCGGCAGACTCGCCGAGCCCGCACGGTCGTTGTGCAGAACGGTGAAGCCAATGCCCGGCGCACCGGTTGAGCTTCGTCGACCCGCCGCTCGGCGAGTTGGCGGCCACGACGCGCAGCGTGCGGATCGCGGCGACCTGCTTATTGTTGAAGCGCAGATAGACCCAATAGACGCCGGGCTCGGTCGCCGGCGGCACCCGCACGGTCGTCTGGTAGATGCCCTCGACGAGCGCTGGCGTCTGCACAGCGGGGACGCCGCTGACGGTGCGGGAGGACATGATCGCGTTGGACATGACCGTGAGGTTCAGGCCGGCCCTGGCGTACGCGAGCCCGGAGATGGTGAGCTTCGCGCCCGGCTTCACGGTCGTCGCGCTGAGGCCGATCGTGAACGGCGCGCTCTTGGCGACGTTGGCCGAGGCAGGCGCCGCAGCGGCGCCCCCCGACGTCGCGGCGAGCGCGGCCGGAGCGCCCGCCAGGGCGGTCGCGGCGATCGCGCCCATCGTGGCGAGCTTGAATGAAGAGACGCGTGAATGGAACATCGGGATCTCCGTTCGTTTCAGAAGTCTGCGCCTGCCAGGCAGACGCGTTTCGGTGATCCCACGGTCTCACCGCTCAGCGGTACTCGCGTCCGTAGCGGGCTACTACATTGGCCGCCAGTCCACTACTGAGATCCAGCTAGGTACTGAGAGAACCCGCGGTCTACGAAGCGATCCGGCGCGGAGCGGGCGCCCCGCCGACCGCTTGGGCCAGCTCGCGGCGGTCGTTCACACCGAGCTTGTGCATCGCGCGGTAGAGGTAGGTCTCGACCGAGCGGACCGAAAGGACGAGACGTTCGGCGATCTCCGCGTTACTCAGCCCCTGCGCGGCCAGCGCGGCCAGCTCCGCCTCGCGCGCCGACAGCATGGCCGGCCCGCCGCCGAGCCCGTCGATCGGTGGCGGGCTCGCACCCTCGCCGTCGACGAACAGGCGCCGGCTGTGCGCGGCCGCACGGCGCGCAGGGCCCTCTTGGCCTTCGGCGAGGAAGGCGCCGGCGGCGTCCGCGGCCGCCTCGCAGCCGCAGCGCAAAGCCCCGATCGTCTCCAGCCGCTCGGCGGCGTCGAGGAGCACCGCTCCGTCCCCGTCGAGCAACCCGGCGGCGTGGGCGGCGGCGGCGGCGATCAACGGCGCGTCGCTGCGAGCGTCCAAGTCAGCCAACATGGGAGCGACCGTCGCCGGCGGAGCGCCAGTTCGCAGCGCGTCGTAGGCGAGGAACGCCGCGTCGTGCGGAGAGGAGGCGATCTGCGCCCCGTCCAGCAGGATGCGCCACCCGTGCGCTGGGTCGCCTTCGGCCACGGCCGTCCACGCCTCGGCCCACCGGAGGTGTGGCAGCTGATTGGGCGGGGGCGGTTCCCCTCGCACCGCCGCCCGGCAGCGCTCGAGCGCGACGCGCGCGGCGGCCGGCTCGCCGGTGATGGCCGCGACCGCGCACTGATAGGCATGGGTGATGACGAGCAGGCCGAACGGGTCATGAAGCTCGTAGTGCAGCTGGGCCTCGGCGAGCCACCGGCTCGCGTCCCGGAACCGTCCCTGGGCGTAGCGGAGGTTCGAGAGCCCGAGCCCCGCTATGCCCGCCGCGCTGTGGTCCCGGCTCCGCACTGCCGCCTGCATCGTTTTCGCACACCAGCGCTCGAGCTCATCCCAGCCCTCGCCGGTGTTGAGGCAAACACCGACCCAGAGTGCCGCGGAGCCTTCGTCGTAGACGTCCCGGAAGGGCACCGCCGGACGGAGGGCGAGCGCCAACCGATAGGCGTCTTGGCTGCGGCCGTCATACGCCAGGCGCCGAAGCTGCGCGGTCTGAACGGCCCGCTGGCGATCATGGTCTGAGCCGGTGGCATCAGAAAGGATCGAGGCCCGCCGCCCACCCACGCCCGGACGCTCGCGCGGGAGGTGCGCATCGATCAGGTCGCGCAGGGGATCGAGACGGCGCTGCCACGAGGCGTCCGGCGACCACGTGCCCGCGCGCTCGAGGAGCGCGCGCAGGTCCGCGACACGATTCAGCCCCCAGAACAGCACCTCGGTCTGTTGCTGGAGGTAGGCGATCGCGACATCCGGCTCGATCGCCTCCTCAGGCGCCTCGATCGCCAGCTCGGCGTCAGCGAGCGCGGCGGCGGCCTCCTCGAAGCGGTTTCGGGCCGCCAGCGAGCGGGCGAGCAGCAACCGCGCCTCCATTCCGCCTCCGCCCGCGACGGCCCGCTCGGCGAGCAACCCGGCAAGCTCCGGATCGCCGGTGGCGATCGCCGCCCCCGCGGCGTCGCCGAGCAGCCGCTGCGGGACGGATTCGCCGGCCTCGAGCAGCCATCGCGCTACGCGCAGGGAGGCCTCGGGCGTCAGTGTGGCGTTCTGCTGGAGCGATTCGGCGAGCCGGAGCCGGAGCGCTCGCGCCCGCAGGTCTGGGAGTGACGCTTGGAGCGCCTCGCTGTACAGCGGATGGGCCAAACGCAGGAGGGGATCGGTCGTGTTCTCATCGACGGTGATCAAACCCTCGGCCTCGGCAGCTACGAGCGACTCGAGAGGCTCGAGGCGCGTGAGCTCAGATAGACGCAGCGGCTCGCCGAGGGCGAGCAGCTCGAGACTGCGCCGGGCGCCGTCGCCGAGGCCCGAGACCCGTGCGGACATGAGCTCGGCCAGCGACGTCGGCACCTGCGGGCTCCCGGACATCCACCACAACCCATCTTGGAGGCTGAACGCGCCGCCGGCGAGCAGGCCGCGCAACAGTTCGGTGACGTACAGCGCATTGCCGCGGCTGAGCTCCCAGATCCACTGGCGCACGCCCGCCTCGACCGGGCCGCCGACGATCGCCTCGAGCAACTGGTCGGTCTGCGACTCGTCGAGCGCACCGAGCGCGACGTGCTGTGCGCCGGCGTCCTTCCAAAGGGCCTGGATTGCGTCCGGGCACCGCTCGCCGCTGCACACGGTCACGACGATGAACGCCGCCGACGTCCTGGCCAGGTGCAGCACGAGCGCGGCCGAGGTCGGGTCGAGGTGTTGCGCATCGTCGACACCGAGGACAAGCTGTCTACGCCCCGCGAGCTCGGTGAGGGCCTGAGCACTCGTTCGCAGCACGGTCAGCGGGTCATCGGAGCCAACGCTTCCCGGCAACACTCCGGCCAACGCGCCGAGCGGGATCGTCGCCGCACTGCGCGTCGCCTGCACCCATAGCGGCGCTGCGCCGGCCTGCCCGGCCTCGGCGAGCGCCGCCCGCGCGAGGCGTGTCTTGCCCACCCCGGACGGCCCGACGAGTACGCAACCGACGCCACCGCCCGCTCGGTTCTCAGCGATCGTCCGCAGCTCGAGGGCGCGCCCGATGAGCGGCGGACCCAGCTCCCCGTTCACAGGTCCCGCCGGTCGCGCACGCCCAGCTTATGCATCGCGCGGTAGAGGTGCGTTTCGACCGTCCTGACCGAGACGGCCAGTGCAGACGCGACGTCGGCATTGCTGAGGCCCTGGCGGACGAGCTCGACAATCTGGCTCTCGCGGGCGGTGAGCCCGACTCGATCCCCGTCCACCCCATCGATCACCGGCGGGTCGGTCCCCTGCCGGGGCACGTGGAGCTCGTGGGCGCGCGAGGCGGCGCGCCGTGCCGAATCCTGCCGTCCCTGATCGACAAAGGTCGAAGCGGCGTGGGCGGCCGCCCTCATCGCAAAGCGCAGAGCACCAATCTCCTCGAGCCGGTCGGTGACACGCATCAGGGCATCGCCATCGCGCGCGACGAGCGCCGAGGCGTGAGCCGCGTAGGCATCGACGAGCCTTGCGTCGGCGCGCTCGGCGAGCGGCGCGAGCGCGGCGTTCACCTGGGTGGCCGGCGCGCCGGCGAGCAGTCCGTCGTACACGAGCTTTCCGGCCAGGCCGGGCATCGTGGCGGCGAACATCTCGCCGGCGGCGAGGAAGCCATGTGCCGCAGCCGGGCCCTCCCGCGCACACGCCGCCCAGACATGTGCCCGCGCGAGGTAGACCTGACGCGCAAGCGGCCGCAGGCGGATGTGGTCCTCGATCACTCGCAGGTCCGCAAGCGTGGCGGCGGCACCCGCTGGGTCGCCCGTCAAGTATCCGATTCCGACCCGGAGCACGAGCACCTCGGCAAGCGTCCCGAACGCGTCCTCGTGCTCGAAATGCAACTCGGCCTCAGCCAGCCAGCGCTCCGCGTCGCGGCAGCGGCCGCGCATGAAGGCCAGCTGGGCGAGCCCGAGCGCGCCCTGCGCCGCGGCCTCGTGATCGTGTCGCCGCACCCCTTCCACGAGGATCTGAGTCAACTCGGGCTCGAGGGCGACCCAGTCGGCGCCGGACTCGATCCCGGCGAGCCGGAACGCCCCGAGGCCCACAAGGCCCGGGTAATCGCGCACCGGAATCGACGGGCGACAGCTCCGGGCGACCGCCTGGGCCTCGTTCCACTCGCCGCCGTAGAACAGCGCCAACGCAAATCGTGGCTCCAGAGCGCGTCGGGTGTCCTCGTCCATGGCCGGATCCTCCAACGCGGCGCGGACCGCTCCGATCGCACCTGAAAGATCGTCGACGACCGCGCTCGGCATCGACACTCCGAGCAGCCCCCACCCCCACGCCGGCTCTTGCGACCACGACCGCGCGCGCTCGAGGAGCGCGCGGGCACCGCGAACGCGACCCAGACCCCAGAACAGCACGCGCGTGCGCTGGTCGAGGTAATCCAGGGCCAGCCGATGTCCGGGCGCCTCCGCCTCGACGGCCGCCAATGTCTCCTCAGCGTCGAGGAATAAGCCACGCGAGGCAAGGGCACGCCCCAGCGCGAGCGCCGCGGGCAAGCCGGCGCCATCGGCGACCGCGATCTCGGCAAGATCCGTCGCGAGGTCCGGATCGCCGGCGAAGTTGGCTGCGTCCGCCCCGCTGACGAGAAGCTCGGGCGGAATTGGCGCATGCGCGTCGAGGAGCATCCGCACGACCCGGACGGTGTCCTCGGGCGTCGGCCGCTCGCGTTGCCGGAGCGTGGCCGCGAGTCGCACGCGCAGTCCACGCGCGCGTAGTGCGGGGAGGGAGGTACGCAGCGCCTCGCCGTACAAGGGATGCGCGAGCCGGACATCGTTCGACCCAGGCGTCACGACGATCAGCCCCGCGGCTTCCACCTCAGCCAGCGCGTCATAAGAAGTCAGCCCGGCAAGCTCGTCGAGCCGCAGCGGCTCGGCGAGCGCGAGGAGTTCCAACGGCGCCTGCTGCGCGGCGGGAAGCTCGGCCATCCGTTGTCCGACGAACTCGACGAGCGACTTCGCGATCGACAACGGTCCCGACAGCCGCCAGAGGCCGCCGACCCAACTCAGGCTTCCACCGCTCACCGCTCCGTTCACCAACTCGCGGGCGTACATCGGGCTGCCGCCGCTGCGGTCGAGGATCCAGCGCATGACCCGCTCCTCCACCGGCCCCTCGAGCACCGTTTCGATCAGCCCGCGGATCTCATCGTCACCCAAGCCTCCGAGTTCGAAGCGACGGGCGCCGGCGTCCTTCCAGAGGGAAATGACGGCATCCGGGCACGGCTCGCCCACGCGAACCGTCGCGATCACGAAGGCATCGCCACCGCTCGCGAGCTGCAACACGAGCGTCGCCGACACCGGATCTAGCCACTGCGCGTCGTCGACGCCGACGACGATCGGCCGCCCGCTCGCCCGCTCGTGGAGGGCCTGGACGGTCGCCTGAAGCAGCCGGAACGCCTGGTCGGATGGGACCTCATCCGGAAGCAGCCCCGCCCACGCGCCCAGCGGAATCATTCCGGCGCTCCGCGTCGCCTGGACCCACTCCGTCATCGCACCTTCCCGCTCCGCCGACACCACCGCTTCCCGCCCGAGCCGCGACTTGCCGATCCCCGCGTCGGCGCACAGCACGACGCCGCAGCAGCCGTCCGCGCGCGCGTCAGCGATGCTCGCGAGCTCCTCGTCCCGGCCCACGAACGGCCAGACCGAGCCCACGCGAGCGTCTGCCCCGGGTTTTGTCTGCATCAAGGTCCTTGCCCAATCCTACCGAGCCGGGCACCTCCCCCCTGTGGATCCGGGCCGCTACGTACCGCTGCTCACAAGGTGTCGTAGGTCGATACGGACGCCCGTGCGCCCCGACGGCGCGAGTCTGCTCGCACCGACCGAAGCGCACCACCGAAACAGGAGCCTCCAATGAGCATCACGGCCACCGCACCACAGGGCGTCGTTGCGCCCAAGAAAGTCGTTGCCGATGTCGCACCCGAAGGCGAAGGCCTTGAACGCGGCATCGGCTTTCTCGGCCTGTTGTGGGCGTCGGTCGGCTCGATCATCGGGTCGGGATGGCTGTTCGGCGCGTTGATCGCGGCCACCGTAGCGGGGCCGTCGGCGCTGATCGCCTGGGTGATCGCATCGGCGATCGTGATCCTGCTGGCCCTAGTGCACGCCGAGCTTGGTGGGCTATTCCCGGTCAGCGGAGGCACGAGCCGCTTTCCCCATTACGCGTTCGGAAGCCTCGCCGGAATGACCTTCGGGTGGGCCTCGTACCTGCAGGCGGCGACGACCGCGCCGATCGAGGTCCTCGCCGTGATCCAATACCTGTCGACCGCGCAGTGGGCGCACGGCTTCTACCGCTCGAACGGGACCTTGAGCCCGGACGGGATCATCGCCGCCGTCATCCTCATGCTGTGCTTCGTGGTCCTGAACCTGATCGGGATCCGGTGGCTGACGCGCGCCAACACCGCGATCACCACGTGGAAGGTCGCGATTCCGCTGCTCACGATCGCCGTGCTGCTGGCGACGCACTTTCACCCCGGCAACTTCACCGCCGGCGGCGGGTTCTTCGTGCACGGTGCTGCGGTCAAGAGCATCCTGATCTCGCTCCCCACCGGCGGAATCGTGTTCGCTCTACTGGGATTCGAACAGGCGGTGCAGTTGGGCGGGGAGGCGGAAAACCCGGAGCGGAACCTTCCCCGCGCGGTGATCCTCTCGATCCTTATCGGCGCCGGGATCTACATCCTGCTCCAGATCGTCTTCATCGGGTCGATCAGCCCCGGCCTGCTCGCCTCCCAGCACACGTGGACCAACCTCGGTCCCACCAACACCAATCCCGCAGTGACGGCGCTGAACGCTGGGCCGTTCTACACCGTGACTCGCATTGCCGGGCTCGCCTGGCTCGCGTTCATCCTCCGCCTCGACGCGGTCATCTGCCCGTTCGGTACCGGCCTGCTGTACGCGACCACGTCCTCCCGCATCAGCCTCGCGCTGGCGAGAAACGGGTACGTGCCCGACGAGTTTGAACGGACGAGCAAGCGCACGCACGTCCCCGTCTTCGGTGTCCTGTTCGCCACCGGGATCGGCCTGTTGTTCCTGTTGCCGTTCCCGAGCTGGAGCAAGCTTGTCGGGATCGCGACCAGCTCGTCGGTGCTCATGTACGCCGGGGCGCCCTTGGCGCTAGCCGCCCTGCGAAAGACGAAGCCCGATCTCCCGCGCGTGTATCGCCTTCCGGCTGCCCGGATCCTCGCGCCCCTGGCGTTCGTGTGCGCGAGCTGGATCATCTACTGGTCCGGGTGGCAGACGCTGACCACGCTCATGGTCGCGATGCTGATCGGCTACACGCTCGTCGCCCTCTCCTACCTCTTCCGCCTGAACCCGCAAGCGCCCAAGCTCGAGTGGCGGGCCGCGGCGTGGATCGCGCCGTACTTCATCGGCATGCTCGTGATCTCGTACCTCGGCGACTTCGGGTCCGGCGGAATGATCGGTGGGATCGGGATCTTCAAGCACGTACTCGACGGCGGCAACGACGAACTGGGACTCCTCGGCGGCCTGCTCGCCTCAGCGGCGTGGAGCCTCATCGTCTATCGCCTGGCGATCGCCTGCCGGCTCCCCGAAGCGGTCGTCGACCGCTACGTAGCCGACGTGTACCCGCCGCCGGTCGACTAGGCGTCTTCCCCAGTACGTAGCCGGCCGCCGACAGGTGTCGTAGTCCACTACGAACGACCCGGCGCCCCGGCCGCGAAAGGCTGCATAAGCAGACCAACGGCGCGTCCAAAAAGCGCGTCACCCGAATAGGAGCCTCTCATGAGCAACACTGAAACTCATGCTGTGACCGGACGATCCGTCCGCCGGCTCACCGGCCGGCCGGGTCGTGCGGGCGAGCATCCCGGGCGCACACCCGCTCGGATCGGACGCCCGTCACCGTCTCGTTCTGACGGGGCGGTGCTCGAGCTGACGCTGCTGGACGTCTTCGAGGCGACGGTTGCCCGGTGGGGCGAGCGCCCCGCGGTCGACGCGCCCCGCGGTGTCCTCAGCTACAACGACCTCGCGGCAGAGGTATCCGAGCTCGCCGATCGCCTGCGCGCCGATGGGGTCGGTCCGGGCGATCGCGTCGGCGTGCGGGTCCCGAGCGGTAAAGCGGACCTCTACGTCGCGATCCTCGGCGTGCTCGCCGCCGGGGCGGCGTACGTACCGGTGGACGCCGACGACCCCGATGCTCGCGCGGAGCAGATCTTCACCGACGCCGGCGCATGCGCGGTAATCGGTAAGTCGCTCGAGGTGACGTGGCGCGGACCGACCGGCGGCCGTCTCGGACGCCCAACCCCGGACGATGACGCCTGGATCATCTTCACCTCGGGCTCGACCGGCAAGCCGAAGGGCGTGGCGGTCCAGCACCGGGCCGCGGCGGCGTTCGTCCGCGCCGAGGACGACCTGTGGCAGGTGCTGCCCGAAGACCGGGTCCTCGCGGGCCTGTCGGTCGCGTTCGACGCGAGCTGCGAGGAGATGTGGCTCGCGTGGGCGCATGGCGCCGCCCTCGTCCCAGCGCCACGCGCGCTCGTGCGCTCCGGTGTCGAGCTCGGCCCGTGGCTTAAGGAACACGGCATCACGGTGATCTCGACCGTCCCGACGCTGGCCGGCATCTGGGACGACGACGCGCTGGCGTCGGTCCGGTTGCTGATCCTCGGCGGCGAGGCGTGCCCCGAGCACCTGGTCGAGCGCCTCGCCCCGGGCCGCGAGCTGTGGAACACGTACGGGCCGACCGAGGCCACCGTCGTCGCCACCGCAATCCGGCTCCAGCCCGGCGCGCCGGTAACGATCGGAAAGCCGTTGCGGGGCTGGGAACTGGCCGTCGTTGACGACGATGGTCACCTCGTCGCCGACGGCGAGGCCGGCGAGCTCGTGATCAGCGGGGTCGGGCTCGGCCACTACCTCAAGCCCGAGCTCGATGCCGAGCGGTACCGCAGCCTGCCCGCGATGGGTTGGGACCGGGCCTACCGCACGGGCGACATCGTGCGCTGGACCGACAACGGGCTCGAGTTCGTGGGGCGCCGTGACCATCAGGTCAAGATCGGCGGCCGCCGGATCGAGCTCGGCGAGGTCGACGGCGTGCTGAGTTCTGTCCCGGGCGTGCGCGGCGCCTGCACGGTGGTGCGCGAGTCGGCGGCCGGCAACAAGATCCTGGTCGGCTACGTCGCCGGCGAGGTCAACGCCCAGGACATTCGCGCCGTGGCCGCCGAGCGGATGCCGGCCAGCCTGGTGCCGCTGATCATCGTGCTCGAGGAGTTGCCGATGGCGACCTCGGGCAAGGTCGATCGCAAGGCACTGCCCTGGCCGCCGCCGCGCACCGAGCCGACCGCCGGCGATGACGACTCGCTCACCCCCGCCGAGCGGAACCTCGCCGAGCGCTGGCGCGAGCAGCTCGGACCGGTCGCGATCGATGCCGACAGCGACTTCTTCGCGCTCGGCGGCACTTCGCTCGCGGTCGCGAAGCTCGTCTCGGTCCTGCGGGCCGAGCATCCGGCGATCGCCGTCGCCGACGTCTACGAGCACCGCACCCTGCGCGAGCTGGCGGCGCGCCTGGAGTCGGTCGGCAGCATCGATACCGACGCCAAGCCTGAGTTCTCGTTTGGGGCGATGCGGCGCCTCGGCCTGATGCAACTCGTCGGTGTGTTCGTCCTGTTCGCGATCCAGTCGGTCCCGTGGCTGCTCGGAGCGCTCGCCTATGGTGATCTCGCGAACATCGGCACGCCGCACGTGGGCTGGCTCTGGCTCGGCGCCGCCTGGGTGCTGCTCGCGAGCCCACCGGCGCACATCGCGCTCCAGTGCGTCTGCACGCGCCTCCTGTTGCGCGACCTTCGGCCCGGGCGGTACTCGCGGTACTCGTCGCTTGCCGCGCGGTTGTGGTTCGTTGACCGGCTCGCCGAGGTCACCCGTTTCAACCGCCTCGGGGGCACGCCGTGGGCGGATCGCTACGCCCGGCTCGTCGGCGCCGACGTCGGTGAGGGCGCGCGGCTGGCCACGGTGCCGCCCGCGGGATCGCTGCTGCACATCGGCGCGGGTGCGACCGTTGAGTCCAACGTCGACCTACGCGGCTGGTGGATCGACGGCCAGGAGCTCGTCGTCGGCGAGATCCGGATCGGCGCCGGGGCGCGGATCGGCTCACGCGCCCTGCTGAATCCCGGGGCGGTCATCGGGGATGGCGCCGAGATCGAGATGGGCACCGTCGTGTCGGGTGAGATCCCCGCCAGCGAGCGCTGGGGCGGAGCACCGGCTCGTCAGACCGGCATGGCCGGCGACAACTGGCCGGCCGAGCCTCCGGCGAGGAGGCGCGCTCGCGGATGGGCGTGGCTGCTCGGCGCGAGCCTCGTGCTCGAGCTTGCGATCGCCGTCCTGGCCATCGTTCCCGCCGTCGGCGTGCTCGCCCTGCTCGGCAGCGACCTGCCTACGCTCGACAGCTCGCCCGTCGGGATCCTGATCGAAGCGGCGATCTTCACCGCCGTGTTCGTCCCGACGACCGCGATCCTCGTCGCGCTCACGCTGCGCCTCGTGTGGCGATTCGTGAAGCCGGGTTGGTACGACGAGCACTCGCCCGTCGGCTGGGCCCTCTGGTTCGGCGAAGAGCTCAAGCAGAGCTCGAGCACGCTGCTGTTCCCGCTGTACGCCTCGATGTACACCCGCCCCTGGTTCCGCCTGATGGGCATCAAGATCGGTCGGGGCACCGAGATCTCGGTGACCACCGGGCTCAACCCGCTCGTGTCGTTCGGCGAGCTCAGCCAGTGCACGGATGACATCGGCTTCTGCGGCGTGCGGTCGCGCGACGGCTGGGTCGCGATCGAGCCGATCGAGATCGGCGATCATACGTTCCTCGGACCGGGCTCGATTCTTCGGGGCGGTACCCAGCTTGGCGACGACAGCCTACTGGGTGTGATGACGCTGTCGCCGCGGCGGCCGGAGTCAGGCACGTCATGGCTCGGAGTCCCGGCGCTCGAACTGCCCCGGGTGCCTGACGCCACCGATCCATCACGCACGGTCAATCCGCCCCGGCGGCTGAAGCTCGCCCGCGGCGTGATGGACCTGCTGCGGCTGCTCGTGCCGAACACGATCGTGCTCGTGATCGAGGCGTTCGAGATCATGTCGCTGGCGACGCTCGGCGCCCACCTCGGGCTGATCGCGGCCATCGTCGCGGCGCCGTTCGTCCTGATCGCCGGCGCGCTCGTGGCCACGGTCGTGACGATCGCGATGAAGTGGATCCTGATCGGACGCTACCGCCGCAGCGAGCATCCGCTGTGGTGCAGCTTCGTCTGGCGCGACGAGATGATGAACGCGGCGCAGGAGCAGCTGGCCGACGAGCGGCTGCTGCGCCTGGCGATGGGCACCCCGGTCATGTCCACGTACCTGCGAGCGATGGGCTCGAAGATCGGCCGTGGCGTTTGGTGTGAGACGACCGCCGTCACCGAGCACGACATGATCACGCTCGACGATGGGACCGCCGTCAACCGCGGCGGGTGCCTGATGACGCACCTGTTCCACGACCGGCTGCTGCGGATCGGCCCGACACACCTCGATCCCGGCGCGACGCTCGGCCCGACCGCGGTGGTCCTTCCGGACACGCATGTCGGCACCGGCACCCGCGTGTTCGGCCACTCGGTCGTCCTCCGGGGCGAGGAGCTGCCGGCCGGCACCCGCTGGCAGGGCACCCCTGTCGTGGCCATGTAGGACGATGGTGACGCAGCTCGACATCGACGCGGTCGGAGCCCCGGTGGTGGCGTTGATTGACGCCTCCGCCGAGGGCCTCGACGAGGCGGCTCTGCGGGCACGAGCCCGAGAGCTGGGGGCGGTAGTGGGAGCCGACAGGGTGTCGCGCTCCTACTGCCACCCATACGCCCTCGTCGGCTGGCATACCGAGCCGATCGGCGTCGACGTCGAGCACGTCGTCACCTGCCCGGCGGAATTCGCCCCGTCAATCTCGACGCCGGCCGAGGACGCCGCGGCACGATGGACCACCGACGGCGAGATCATCTCGCTGTGGTCGAGCAAGGAGGCACTGTCCAAGGCGCTCGGAGACGCGCTGAACTACGACCCCCGCCGGCTCGAGTCGCCGGCGGGGTGGCCTGATGGCATCTGCGGCCCGTGGCGTGCGGCGACGCTCCCGTTGCCGGACGGCTACTGCGGATGGGTTTGCTGGCGAGCGCACATGAGTACGTGAAGCAGGACAACCGGTCGTGTGACCATCCGGTTCATGGGCGTTCGACGGCCTCTCTTTCGCAGTCCACAAAGCCCCTCATTCCGGGGCTTTCTCGCGCCTGGAGTCCGGGCGAGGGGGCAAATTCCAGCATTCCGTGCCCGCCTCGGCGCTAGCGACCGGATTTTGCCTTTCCACGGGGCAGAATCCGTCACTTAGCCGGATCGACACGTGCTAACGCTGGAATTTGCCCTCTTGACATGCAGGCCGTCACCAGGCCAGTCGCTCGGCGCACCACACACCAAAACTTCCGCCATCCCGCGCTGCGCAGCGATCCGCTCCAACAGCGGCGTCCATCTCAGCCGATAGCGGTGCGAGAGTCAGGGCTCGGTGTGTACGACCACGTCCTGGACGTGCGACTGGCCCTCGCGGATGTCGTCTTCCAGCCGGCTGGCGAGGTCGTGGGCTTCGGGAAGCGGCATGTCCGGCGGCACGACGACACTCACGAACACGACCAACCCACCGGCCGCGTGTAGCAGCCGCAGCTCCCGTGGTTCGTTTCCGGTCCGATCGAGGACCAGCCGGGAGATCCTGTCGTGCTGCGCCTGATCGGGATGTTCACCGCTCTCATCGGGGCGAGCCGCGAGTGGCTGTTCCAACGGTTCCAGATGGGTGTGAACATCCTCCACGCCGGGCTCATCACGTACCGTCGACTCGACTCGCTCGGCGACCTCATGCGCCTGCTCGATTGGGATGTCGGGCGCCATCTTCAGGTGCAGCGAGACGCTCACCCGGCCGTCGTGCTCGTAAATGGTGATGTCGTGTGCCTCCCTCACCAACGGTTCCGCCAGGGCGGCGGCGAGCACGCGATCGCGGAGGTCCAGCCCGCGACGGCGTGGCTCGAGGTGAACCACGACATCGGTGTCGGGCAGCGCTTCGCGGACCGCGGCCTCGACCGCGTCGGCCGTACCGTGACTCTCGACGACCGCCTGCCCGGGTGGCACTCCGACGACGGCGTCGGCGAAGTAACGACCACCCGACTCACGCACCCGCAGCCTTCTCAACTCGACGGCATCGCCCAGCCCGCTGATCGCAGCCTCCGCTCGGGCCCGAGCCTCGGCGGGCGTTGTGTCCATCAGCACCCGGGCGTTGTCGTACACGAGCCGCGTCGCCGCCACGAAGATGATGAGCGCCACGACGAGCGCAGCTATCGCGTCGCCGTCGTGAAACCCCGCAGCGACGGCGATCATGCCGCCGAGCACGGCTACCGACCCGAGCATATCCCCGGCGAAGTGAAAAGCGTTCGAGCGCAATGCCGCGGACCGGTAGGCGCGAGCCGTTCGGGTCGACACGACCACGCGAGACGCATCGACCAGCAGCACGACCACGATCACCGCGAAGACGTACCAACGAGCCGCCAGATCGGAGCCGCCCGAGGTCAGACGCACGACCGCTTCGATCACGATGAAGATGCCGCCGCCGTACAGAATCGCGGCTTCGCCGAGCGCGGCGAGATTCTCTGCCCGCCGGTGCCCGTACGGATGGTCGATATCGGCCGGGCGAACTCCGAGCCGGATGGCGAAGAACGTCAGGATCGCGGCAACGACATCACCCGAGGATTCGATGCCCGCCGACACCAGGCCCAAGCTCCCCGACACGATTCCGGTGCCGAGCTTGAGAACGACCAGGAGCGACGCCGCGGCGATCGAGACCAGCGCGGTACGCCACTGGCCGCTCGCTTGCCGCACGGCGCTCTCCCCCTCACCGCCCGACGTCGACGTCGTCCCCATGGACATGATCTCGACTAGGTTAGGCGTCCACGGCGATGATCGGCGACACAAAAAGTGCGCTTGACGCCCGGCCGAGCGGACTCCTGCGTCGTCAGGGCCTCACGAATCGCTGCACGAACTCGAGGGAGGTGTTGGCGACTTCTCTCCACCCGCCATCGATCGTCAGCGAGTGACCGCGGTTCGGGATCTTGACGATTTCGGTCACGCCTTCGTTGCGCTGCTGGCGCTTGAAGGAGGCGTTGGCGACCGCCCACGGCACCGTGTTGTCCTTCTCGCCGTCGATGATCAACAGCGGCCCGCGCTCGGGGTTCTTGGTGTCGACCTTCGCCTCGGTCCAGGGGTTGAGGTTCGCGCTCGCCGCCTGAAACAGCGGCTTACCCGATGCTGGCACCGCGAACGTGTCATACAGCGCCTTGGCTTCGTCCTCGCTCACCGCGTTGGCGAAGGCGAAGCGGAACTGTTCGTAGGTGAGCGGAACCGCCCGGTTGCGGTTGGCCGGCTTGCCGAGCACCGGCGACGCGGACTTGAGCGAGGAGATCGGCAGCGGCAGCACGCCACGGAACGGCGCGGGATCGATCGCGACCGACGCCGCCGCGAGCCCGCGTCCCGCGATGATCTGAGTGGTCAGTCCCCCGAACGAGTGCCCGATCACCGCCGGCTTGCGGTCCAGCTGCGCGATCAGGTCGGCAAAGTGATCGGCAACCTCCTTGATCGTCTTGTGCGCGAACACCTCGGGGTGAGCCTTGGCGTCCTCGACGGTCTCAGGGTCGTCCGGCCAACCGGGCGTGAGCGTCGTATAGCCGGCCTTCTTGAACACTGTCGCCCACCGATCCCAGCTACTCGGCAGCAGCCACAGACCGTGGATGAACACGACGGGCTGGCGTTCGGACGCGTTCGCCCGCTTGACCTGCCGCTCCTCGTGCTCCGTGATCGTCACCATCAAATCCTCGCTTCGGTTGACTTAGATATGGGTCGTCCCCACCCCAACGCGTCGGGCATCACCGGCGCCCGCACCCCTTGAGCGCTCCGAGCACTCAGCATTCCACATACCGACCGCGGCCGGAGGTGATCGCCTTCGTCGCGGGGCATCCGTCGGTCGACCGGCTCTATGAGGTCGAGCACATTCGGCCCGGCTCGATCCAGCGGCCGGGGCTGGTCCGCGTGGTCCCCGGGGGCAAGGGTCTGAACGCCGCGCGCGCGGCTCGGCTCCTGGGCGGTAACCCACATGTGCTGGCGATTCTGGCCGGGCATGCCGGTCACTGGATCGCTGATGCGCTTGCCGCCGAGGGCGTCGAGGGCACGTTCGTGTGGACGGGCGGAGAAACCCGCACCTCGGTCAGTGTCGTGTCCTCTGACCAGCCGCCGGGATCGATCACCGGCTTCTACGAGCAATCAGAGCCGATCCCTGCGGGCTCGTGGTCGGAGTTGGAATCTGTCGCGACGGACGTGATTGCCACGACCGAGGTCGTCTGCCTGTCCGGGGGCGTGATCGCCGGCGCGCCGGTTGACGGCTACCGGCGGCTCGCGGAAATGGCCCACGCCAGGGGAGTTCCCGTCGCGATCGACTCGCACGGCCCCCACCTTCTCTCGGCGTTCGAAGCCGGGCCCGAACTCATCAAGCTCAACGCCGAGGAGGCGGCTGAGGCGTTGGATACGGCCGTGCCGAGTCACGACCTGTTGCGCTGGGCCGCCCGGGCCGCGGCCGAGATCAAGCGGCGGGTCACCGGAAACCAAATCACCGTGGTGACCTGCGGGACGAGCGGCATGGCGCTCGTGGATGACTCGGGCGAGACGCTCGGCGGGCGTATCGAGGAGATCGGGGCCTACCCGGTCGGCAGTGGCGACGCCGCACTGGCCAGCCTGGCTCTGGGCGTCTCCCGCTCACTGCCGCCGCATGAGCTGCTCGCCCAAGCGCTCGCGGCGGGAGCGGCCAACGCCGAGGTGCCCGGGCCCGGTGTGCTCGACCCGGACCGGATCCCGGCCCTCGCGGCGCAGGCGTCGATAGCGCCGATCCGTGAATGACGCCACTGGGCGCCCGGGACCGGCCGGCTCAGTGGTATTCGTGGATGTGCTCGGGATCAACCCGGAAGCTGACCCGCGGCTGGCCCGCGAACCCGGCCGGGTCCTCGCCGTAGCGCTCGGCCTGTCTCATCGCCTCGGCGAGCGCGTCCTCGCTGTCGTCGACGAGCGCAGCCCGGCCACGGATCGAGACGTAATGCAGGTAGTCGTGGTCGTCGTGGACGATCAGCGCGACCCGAGGATCCCGGCGGACGTTGGCCACCCAGCGACGATCCCGGTGGCCGTTGAGTCGGACGTGGTCCTCGCCGAGCATGTAGTGGATGACAATCTGGCGGGGCGCGGCGTCGGGCCCGAGCGTCGACAGCACCGCGCACCGCGGCGCGGACAGGAACCCGCGCACGGGGTCGATCAGACGCCTGCCGTCGCTCACCACATGGAGTGATAGCGAATGGCGTGAGCGATCCCCGCCGGTCAGCCTGGGCCGGCGGATCGCTCGAGCAGCACGAGCGATCGCCCGGCCACGACAACGTCCTCGACCGGGCCCAGATCACGCGGCGCTCCGCCGTCGCGCGAGGTGTCGACGAGCGCGGAAAGAGACTCGCCAAGGATGTCTGCCGGCAGGCGAAACGAGAGTGGCTCCCACCACGCGTTGAGGAGCAGCGTGTAACGAGCACCGGGTGCCGTGACCGTAACGGCATGCGCGACGGGGTCGTTCCAGTCATCGGGCGTCATCGGCCCGCCATCGGGACGGAGCCACAGGATTTCCCCTTCCGCGAAGAAGCGTCTGCGGTGAAACGCCGGGGTACTCAATCGCACGCGGCACAGGGAGGCGACGAAGTCGGTCAGATCGTCATCGCTGTGCAGCAGTGACCAATCGACCCAGCCGATCTCGTTGTCCTGGCAGTAAGCGTTGTTGTTACCCCGCTGGGTGCGGCCCATCGGATCCCCGGCGAGGAGGAGCGGCACGCCCTCGGACAGGAGCAGGGTCGCGAGGAAGTTGCGACGTTGTTGCCTTCGGAGTGCCAGCACCGCTTGGTCTTCGGTGGGTCCTTCGACCCCGCAGTTCCAGCTGCGATTGTCGTCGGTGCCATCGCGGTTGTCCTCGCCGTTGGCTTCGTTGTGCTTGACGTCGTAGCTCACAAGATCGGCCAAGGTAAAGCCGTCGTGGATGGTGACCAGGTTGATCGAGGCGGTCGGCCGACGGCCGCTCCCGTAGAGATCGGAAGAGCCGGTGAGCCGGGTCGCGAAGTCGGGCAGCGTGCCGTCGGTGCTGCGCCAGAAGTCCCTGACGGTGTCGCGGTAGCGGCCGTTCCACTCGCTCCAGCCGGGCGGGAAGTCGCCGAGCTCGTAGCCACCGTTTCCGATGTCCCACGGCTCGGCGATGAGCTTGACGGCGCCCAGCACGGGATCCTGGCCGATCGTCTCCAGGAAGGCGCCGTGCGGGTCGAAATCCGACGTGCCGCGCCCGAGGGTGGCCGCGAGGTCGAAGCGGAAGCCGTCGACGTGCATCTCCTCTACCCAGTAGCGGAGTGAGTCCATGATCAGCCGCAGCGCCTGCGGCTGATGCGAGTCGAACGTGTTACCCGTGCCGGTGTCGTCGACATAGCGGCTTCGGTCGTCGGCCAGCCGGTAGTAGGCAGCGTTGTCAAGGCCGCGAAAGCACAGCGTCGGCCCTCGCTCGTTGCCCTCGGCGGTGTGGTTGAAGACGACGTCGAGGATCACCTCGAGGCCGGCGGCGTGCAACCCTCGAACCATCGCCTTGAAGTCGTCCACCTGGCCGCCGCCGTCGCCGGAAGCCGAGTACTCGTTGTGCGGCGCGAAGTAGCCAATCGACTGATAACCCCAGAAATTGCGCAGTCCGCGCGCGACCAGCGCGCCATCGTGGACGAACTGATGTACGGGCAGGAGCTCGACAGCGGTCACCCCGAGCCGTGTGAAGTGATCGATCACCGCTGGATGCGCCAGTCCCCGGTACGTGCCTCGCAAGGCATCGGGGACGTCGGGGTGCAGCCTCGTGAATCCCTTCACGTGAAGCTCGTAAATGATCGAATCCTGGAGCGGCGTCTGAGGGCTTCGATCGACACTCCAATCGAACTCGCTCGCGGACACCACCGAGCGCGGCGCGAACGGAGCCGAGTCGGCCGGGTCCTCACCCTGCATCGCGGCATCCCATCGCACCTCACCGGCGATCGCGCGTGCGTAGGGGTCGAGCAGAAGCTTGGCCGGGTTGCAGCGCAGGCCGGACGGTGGATCCCAAGGCCCGTGAACGCGAAAGCCGTAGCGCGTCCCGTGCCCGATTCCCTGGACGTGCCCGCGCCAGACGTAGCCCTCGTCGGGATCGAGTGCCCGGCGCGTCTCTTGTCCGCTCTCGTCGAACAGGCACACCTCGACACCGTCGGCCACGCTGCTGAACACCGCAAAGCTGACGCCGTCGTCCTCGACGTGCGCTCCGAGCGAAAGCCGGGTCCCGGACAGCATTGACGGAATCCTCTCACTTGCCCGGCGTCGAAATCATGTCGTTGTTGTACCCGTGGCCGTAACAAACACATGCACGAATACGCATGCAATAATACGTGCATGACTCACGGATCCGAACCGGACCTCGCGTTCCTCTCGACGGACACCGCGCGATCGGTCGCGGAGACGATGCAGGCGCTCGCCGCCCCCAGCCGCGTGCGGATTCTCAGCCGGCTTGGTGTGGGTCCGTGTCCGGTCGGCGAGCTTGCTCGCGATCTGGAGATGTCGCAGCCCGCTGTCTCCCAACAGTTGCGGGTCCTGCGACACCTCGGCCTGGTCGTCGGGGAGCGCGACGGCCGGCAAACGATCTATGGGCTCCATAACGAGCACGTCCGCTCGCTGTTGACCGAAGCGATCTCCCACACCGAGCATCTGCGGCTCGGCCTCGCCGTTCATCCAAGTGAGCAGGTTCAGCTGACGTGACGAGCACTGGGCCGGCGCTCCTCGCCGCGGCGGCGGGAGTTGGATTCGGGCACGCGATCCTGCCTGATCACTGGGTGCCGCTCGCCGTCCTCGGCCGCACGCGCCGGTATCCCCTTTCTCGAATCGCGCGCCTCTCGGGTCTCGCCGGCGTGGCGCACGTGCTGGTCTCGATCGCTCTCGGCGCGGTGATCATCGTGATCGGGCTGCAGTTTCGCTCGACGATTGAGCACGCCCAGGACGCGATCATCGGCTGCATCCTGCTCGCGACCGGGATCGGATTCCTTGTGCTCGAGCTCACCGGCCACGGCCACCACCACGATCATGACCATCACCCCGACCACGACCACCGTCACGGCGAGCACGGTCATGCCGAACACGAGCATCACCACGCGGACAAGCCGGCGACCCGGCGCCTCAGTGGGCTCGCAGCGGTGATGGTGCCGTTCGGCGCCGCGGCCTCACCCGATCTGACGATCCTGCCGGTCTTCCTGGCCGCAACCACCGCCGGGCTCCTGACCGCGATCGGATCGGTGGTCGTGTTCGCCGCGGTCACGATCGGCACGATCGTGGGACTGACGCTCAGCGCCGCCCGCGGCGGCTACCAGGTCCAGGGCGAATGGCTCGAGCGCTGGGGCAACGTCTTCACCGCCGCGGTGCTCTGCATCATTGGCCTGCTGGTCCTGCTCGGCGTCATATAAGCCACGGCCACGTCCCGCGGTATGGCGGCTGTGCCCGCAGGCCGCTCAATCACAGCAATTCGATGAGCGCTTTCAACACGAGGAGGAGTCCGATCAACGCCAATCCCCGGGCGCCGTACACCCGTCCGTGCGCTCGAGCCCAGTTCTTGGCGTCCTCGATCGCGGCGGGGGTCCGGTCCGGCGCAATCGTGAAGGCGAGGATCGGGACCTCGAGCAACAGCAGCATCACGAGGTTGAAGGCGAGCACCACGAGCACGGTCGCGGGCGTCGAGAGGTTCAGCTTGCTGATCCGGCTCAGCCCGGCGAGGTAGGACGCGCCTGGGAGGGTGAGGGCGGCGCCCAGGAGGAACGTGGTCTTGGCTGTTCCCTTCTGTAGCTCGCGCTGCCACCTGGGCGGCTTCTTGTCCTTTCGGGCGGCTCGGGCGGCTCGTCGCTGTTCGAGGCGTTCGTCTTTGCCGGAGGCGAGCACCCAAGCGCCTGCCAGCGCGATTGCGCCGATCGCCAGGTCTGCGGCAGGACTCAGCGTGTGCTTCGTCGTGCCGATAACACTCGACCCCTCGAGCGAGGAGACGATCACCAGGCCGAGGGTGATGCTTGTCAGCATCGCGCCCACCCAGTAGCCGAGCATCAGCCGCTTCGGGCTCGGCAGGAGCATCATCATGGTGCTCGCCGCGAGCAGCGTCGGATTCAGCGCCGACGTGAGGGAGAGGACAACGACTTCGCCCATGTCGTGACTACTCGGGGGATTGTGGCATCAGTGAGAGCTCCGCTGCGCGGCGTCGACGGCGGCCTGGACGGTCGGGTAGACCCGCGCGAGTCTCGGATTGTCGCTCGCGTGGCGCACGACCGGAGAGACGCCGGCGATCGACGCATACGCGAGCGCCTCGGGCACGAGCACCGCCCAGACCGTGACGCCCGCGACCAGATCGCCCCGCAGCCACGACCGCTGGTAGCCGCGAAGCGATGCGAACAACCAGCTCATGACTCAAGCGGGCGACTCTCGATGCGGCAGGGGGTGTCCACATCATCCCTTCGGGGTGATTCCGCGCCCCGGCGGTTCCTCATCCGATCGAGATGAGGCGCTGTCCGTGCCACGTCCTACGCTCACGCTCGTGATGCCCGAACCCCCGGCTCAGGTGAGCGATGTGACCCGCCGGACATGGCTCGCCGCGGAGCGGACCTGGCTCGCGTGGTGGCGAACCGGGGTGGGGGTCGGCGCCGTGGCGCTTGCGCTCGGCCGGTTCCTACCCGAGCTCACGCACCGGCACGCCTGGCCCTATCGAGCCCTCGGCGTTGGCTATGGCGTGCTCTCGGTCGCGGTGCTGATCGTGGGCGCCGTCCGTCAGCAGCGCAGCGCCGAGGCGCTCCGCAACAACACGTTCTCGCCGCTATCGTCGCCGGTCGTCAACTGGTTGACCGGCGTCGCGATCCTGCTCGCGGTCGTCTCGACGGCTCTCGTCCTGACCACCTTCTGAGCGGCGGGCGCACCGGCGAGTCCGCGCCACCTACGTGCCCGCGAACACGTTGGCCCAGTCGCGCTTGATGCTGACGACCGTCCAACCCTCGGCGGTCGCGGCCTCGAGCGAAGTCTCAGCTCCGGCGGTGTAGTCGAACTCACGGTCGGGATCGTCGTGGAGCACGAGCAGGCGGAGCGCCGGCCGAGCCGGGCCGCCGGCGTAACGCAGCATGGGAATGTCTCCGTTTGAGTTGCCGCCAGCCACGATGGGGCGGCGGCCGACGCGGCTCCAGATCCTGACCGGCTTTGTCGGTCCATCGTCGAACACGTCGGGCTGTGCCAGGTAGACCAACGTGCCTCCGTGCTCGTCCTCCTGGTAGCTGAGCGCGTTGGAGCTGCCGATCACCCGCTCGGCCGGGATCCCGTAGATCTCCTCGGTGACCGGGCGCATGAAGTCGCGGTCGCCGCCGGAGGCGATGAACGTGGTGAAGCCGTTGGCCTCCAGGAACCGCAAGAGCTCGATCATCGGCAGGTAGGCGCAGTCGCGATAGCCACGATCGAGACCAGAGTGGCGCCCTCGCAGGAACTCCTCGGCCGCGGCGGCATAGTCCTCGACGGACATGCCGGCGAAGGCGTTCACGATGCCGGCCATCAGCACCTTCACGTCGGTCTCGTCTCCGTGGTAGTGCTTGGTAATCGCGCCCCCGAGCCAGGCATAGTCGCGCTCGTGCGCTGCCTTCCACGGCTGGCGGTCGCGCAGCGAGGCGTCGAGCTCGGCCATCTCGGCCAGCCGTTTCAGAATGAACCCGACCTCGATCTGAATCGGTTTCTCACACCACAGGGTGCCGTCGTTGTCGAACACGGCAATGCGCTCGGCGGGCGGCACGTAGTCCGCGCCGCCCTCCTGGGTCACGCGCTCGACGAACTCGACGATCGCCTGGGTCGCCGGCGTGTCGTTCCATGAGGCCAGCATCGTGCCGGCGCCCTTGACCGTTGCCATCCGCGATCAATCCCGCGCGAAGGCCATCCGAGCCTCCTGGGCGAGGTCCACGAACGGCTTGCCGCTGACATCGATCACCGCCTTGTGGATCGTGCCGCCGACGAACGCCCACGGGTAGTCCCCCGGATAGTCGTCGGTCACCGGCTCGGCTCCCTCCTTGCCGATGTTGAGGCCTTCGCCCGCGATCGAAAACTTGCCGGGCTGGGTCTTGATCTTGCCCTCGCCGACCGATGCATCGCGTATGTGCAGCGTGAGCGTTCCCTCGGTGGGCAGCCCGTCGCCCTCCTTCTCGAATGAAGCCGACAGCACGACGTGACCGGTCGGGACCGGCTCGGTCGACTCGATGATCTGCTCGTCGAGGCCGACCCAGTTGTAGACGTACTTGAGCTTGCCGTCCTTGATGTAGAGGGCATGGCCGCCGAACCGCGAGCCGTGCGAGAACAGCACGCCACCCGCCTCCTCGGTGTCGATCGTCACCTCGACGGCGATCGAGTATGAGCGGTTGCGAGTATTCGGCGCGACCGACTCGGGAATCTCAGAACCGCCGGGGTAGTACACGTAGCGGCTGCGGTCCTTGGAGATCTGAGGCCGTTCCGTCGTGAGAATCTCGAGTGCGTTGCGGTTCTCGAGTGGCAGCGCCTGATAGCGGCCGGCCTCCATCCACCACAAGCCGATCAGCTCCTGGACCTTGTCCGGATGCTCCGTCGCGAGGTCGTGGCACTCGGTCGGGTCGTTCTTGGTGTCGAACAGCTCCCAGCGCTGGCTGGCGTACCCCGCCCACATGTCGGGCGCGGATGGAGACACCGCCGCAGCCTTCCACCCCTGGTGCCAGACCGCTCGGGTGCCGCCGAGCGAGTAGAACTGAGTCTGTTTGTCGGTCTTCGCCTCGGCGTCGTCGAGGGTGGCGGCAAAGCTGACGCCCTCGATCGGGTGCTGGGTGTGGCCCTTGACGACCTCGGGCGGCTCGACGCCGAGCACCTCGTAGATCGTCGGCACGATGTCGACCGCGTGCGTGTACTGGCGCCGCACGCCGGTCTCCTTGATCCGCGCGGGCCACGAGACGATCATCGGGTCAGCCGTCCCACCCTCCCAGTTGCCGTACCGCTTCCACAGCTTGAACGGCGTGTTGAACGCGCACGCCCAACCGGTGGGGTAGTGGTTGTACGTCCGCGGGCTGCCGAGCACGTCGAGGTACTTGAGGTTGTTCTCGATCTGGTCCGGTATGCCGTTGAAATACGCGTTTTCGTTGACCGAGCCGTTCGGGCCACCCTCGCCCGAGGCGCCGTTGTCGGACACGAGCACGATCAGCGTGTTGTCGAGCTGGCCGCTCTCCTCGAGGTAGTCGAGCAGGCGGCCGATCTCGTGATCGGCGTGGCTGAGGAAGCCGGCGTAGACCTCGGCCATCCGCGAGAACAGCCGCTTCTCGTCGTCTGACAGCGCGCCCCAGGGGCGGACGGTGTCGGCCTCCGGCCATCCCTTGCTTCCGTCCGCGCTCTTCTCATCGATGTAGGGGTTGATCGGCGACAGCTCGGCCTGGTCGGTCACGATCCCGAGCTTCTTCTGACGCTCGAACACGAGCTCGCGATACGCCTCGTAGCCCATGTCGAACTTGCCCTGGTACTTGTCGGCCCACTCCTTCGGCGCGTGGTGCGGCGCGTGGCACGCGCCCGGGCAGAAGTACAGGAAGAACGGCTTGTCCGGCGCGATCGCCTTGGCGTCCTGGATGAACGACAGCGCGCGATCGGTGAGGTCCGTCGTCAGGTGGTAGCCGTCCTCGGGGAGCTCGGGCTGCGCGACTGGGTGGTTGTCGTAGACGAGGTCGGGATACCACTGGTTGGTCTCGGCGCCGAGGAAGCCGTAGAACCGCTCGAACCCGCGGCCGACCGGCCACTGGCTCTTGATCGACGCGAGGTTCATCTCGTCCTCGGGGGTCAGGTGCCACTTGCCGGTCATGTACGTGTTCCAGCCGCGCTCGCCGAGGACCTCAGCGATCGTCCCGCACTCGAACGGGATGTGTCCGTTCGAGCTCGGAAAGCCGGAAGCCGCCTCGGTGATCGTCCCCATCCCGTTGGTGGTGTGGTTGCGGCCGGTCATCAGGCACGAGCGCGTCGGCGAGCACAGCGCGGTCGTGTGGAAGTTCGTGTACAGCAGCCCCCGTTCCGCGATCCGGTTGATGTTGGGGGTCTCGATCAGGCCGCCGAAGGGCTCCATCGCGGAGAAGCCGACGTCGTCGAGCACGATGTAGAGAACACTCGGCGTTCCGTCCGGAGCGATCGGCTGGGTGTAGGGCTCCCAGTCCGGGACCGACTCGGTCACGTCGACGTTGACGATCCCCTTGAACGGCTTGGCCATCAGGTCCCCTTCCGCTTCGTGAGCACTGGATCTCGGCCATGATCAGCGAGCCGCGAGGCGGCCTTCATCATCCAAAAGAGGTGATGTGCGCCACCGGCGCCGAGGCGGACCCTTCGGCTCATGGCGCCTGACGATTTGGTCGAGATCCCCGCCGGTCAGTTCCGCATGGGCTCGGAAGATTTCTATCCCGAGGAAGGTCCGACGCGCGAGATCCAGATCGAGGGCTTCGCGATCGACCGGGGCCCGGTGAGTGTCGCCCAGTTCGCCGAGTTCGTCGCCGACACCGGCTACACGACGCTCGCCGAGCGCCAGCCGGACGCCGGCGACTACCCGGACGCCGACCCCTCGCTGCTCGTCGCCGGGTCGGCGGTCTTCCATCCGACCCCCCACCCGGTCCCGCTCGACGATGCGACGCGCTGGTGGTCCTACGTTCCCGGCGCGAGCTGGCGGCACCCATGGGGCCCGCGGAGCGACAACGCGGAGCGACAGGTCCACCCCGTCACCCACGTCGCCTACGAGGACGCCGAAGCGTTCGCGGACTGGGCCGGCAAGCAGCTCCCGACCGAGGCCGAGTGGGAGTACGCCGCCCGCGGCGGGCTCGACGGCGCGGTGTTCGCGTGGGGCGAGGAGATGCGACCGAGCGGGGAGCTCTTGGCCAACTTCTGGCAAGGCGAGTTCCCCTGGCGCAACACGGGAAGCAGGGGTTGGCGCGGCACCAGCCCGATCGGCCTCTTCCCCGCCAACGGCTATGGGCTCTGCGACGTGACGGGAAACGTCTGGGAGTGGACGAGCGACTACTACTCGGCGCGAGGCGCCGGCACCGACGCGCCCAAGAGCCCGTGTTGCCAGCCGCCCCCGAGCCCGCGCGTCGACACCCCGGATGGCAGCTACGACGTCGGCCGCCCGGGGGCGCACATCCCGCGCCGCGTCATCAAGGGCGGCTCACACCTGTGTGCGCCCAGCTACTGCCTGCGCTACCGACCCGCCGCCCGCCAACCCGAGGCAATCGACACCTCCACCAGCCACATCGGCTTCCGCTGCGTTCGACGGTGATCACCCCGCAGTGACGGCTCGCTCGTGGCCACACGCGCCCAGAGGCGATGGCCACCGTCACCCGATAGCGTCAGCGCCGGTGAGATTCCTAACGAATGAGGAGGTTCAGCCGTGGCCGGGACTCAGCGAGCAGACGAGGTCGACTTCGAGTCGGTCCTGACGGAGGACATCGACTGGCAGCCCTTCCCGTCGTTCCCGCCCTTGGCCCGCCTCGCCGTCGTCGTCGGCGACCCGACTAAGCCCGGCATGTACACGATCAGAGTCAAGCTGCCGGCCGGGGTCAAGCTGATGCCCCATCGACATCCCGAGGATCGTGTCTATACGGTCATCTCCGGCGTCTTCTACATCGGCCGGGGCGAGCAGTTCGACGCTGAGAAACTGCACGCATATCCGCCTGGCGCGGTCGTCGTGCTCCCCGGCGACACTCCTCACTTCCACTGGGCGAAGTCGGGTGAGTATGTCACTCAGGTCTCGGCTCTCGGGCCCCTCGGCTTGGAATACCTGGACCCCGCCGACGACCCCCGGAACGCCTGAGCCGGCGATGCTCATCACCGGGATCGAGACGTTCCCGCTCCGGATCCCGTTCAAGCCCGGTCAGGCGTCCGCGGTCTCCGACTGGGGTCCCGCGGATCTGCCGGCGGTCGACTCACTGCTGGTGAAAGTGACGACCGATCAGGGCTGGGAAGGCTGGGGTGAGGGCTTTGCATTGCGGGGGATCGCGGTCACACAACGGGCGATCCATGACTTGATCGCCCCGATCTGCGTCGGTCAGGACGCGTCGCGAATCTCTGCACTCATGCTTGGCGTGCAGAAGGAGCTGCAGGTCTTCGGACGAGGCGGGGCGGTTACCCACGCGCTGTCCGCTGTCGATATCGCCCTCTGGGACATCGCGGGGAAGGCCGCAGGCGCCCCGCTGCACCGCCTCCTCGGTGGGGGCAGCGCCGATCTGGCCTCATACGCGAGCCTGGAAGCCTATGCGGATCCGTCGGTCGTCCGCGACCGCGTCCGGCAGGCGCTCGATGACGGGTTCATGAGCATCAAGCTCCACGAAACGGAGCCCGCTGCGATTCGCGCCGCCCGTGAGGAGGCAGGGGCAGACGTGGACATCATGGTCGACGTGAACTGTGCCTGGACCGTGAATCAAGTTCGGGGACTCGCCGAGGAGCTCCGAGAATTTCGTCTGAAGTGGCTGGAGGAGCCGGTCTGGCCGCCGGAGAATTACGACGGCTTGGCCGAGGTGCGCAGCACGGAAGGCATCCCGATCGCTGCCGGAGAGAACGTGGCAACCCTGATGGACTTCGATCGTCTCCTCAGTGCCGGTGCCGTCGACTTCGTCCAGCCGAGTCCGGCCAAGATGGGAGGTGTAAGCGAGCTGTGCAAGGTGTTCCCGCTCGCGGCGATCCACAACGTCACCGTGATGCCGCACAGTTTCTACGACGGTCCTGGGTTGCTCGCGGCGATACACGTGATGGCAGCTTTCGGCGCCGTCGACGCGATGATCGAATGGCGCTACTTCGATCTCGAGGCCCAGATCTACGGGGATGCTCTCGTGCCGGAGGGCGGCCGGGTCGAGGTTCCGCAAGGGCCGGGCCTTGGAATCGACCCCGACCCCGAGGTGATCCGGGCATACCTCAGGGCGTGACGGCTATTCGACGAACTGCGCTCCGCCGTCGATGTCGAACGTCGCGCCCGTAACCGCGGTGTTGATCATCAGGTGAACAGCGAGCGCCGCGACGTCGGCCGGTTCGACCACGCGTCCGATCGGTAACGTCGCGCGTAACTGCTCGCGCCTTTGCTCGAGTCCATCGCCCAGGACTGATGCCGACAACGCCGTGTCGACGAAGCCGGCGGCGATCAGGTTCACGCGGACCGGCGCGACCTCGAGGGCCAGTGCCGCGACAAACGGAGGCAACACGGCGGTGACGAGAGGAGCGATCCCGAGCTCGCGTCTGATCGTGCGGCCACCGGTCATGCCCATGAAAAGCAGCGTCCCGCCGGGCCTCATCTTGGCCACGGCATTGCGCGCGACGTCCAGCGCCAACACCACGCGGTCGCTGAGGGCCCCCCGCACCTCAGCCGAGCTCATCTTCAGCAGCGGCTCGTAGTGCGGACCGCCGGCCGTGACCAGCACGTGGTCGATCGGATTCGGCACGCTCTCGAAGAATCGGGCCAGCGACCCGGAATCGTTGGCATCGAACGCGGCGATGCTCCGCGCCCCGACCTGACGCGACGCGTCCTCGAGCCGCTCAGTGTCCCGCCCGGTGAGGATGACCTCGGCGCCCTCACCGCGTGCTCGCCGGGCCGTCTCGAGCCCGATCCCACTGCTCCCGCCGATCAACACCACCGTCTGCCCGCGCAGTTGGGGTTCCGGGGCAACTCGGGAGCTGGCGCTAGCAGTGCTCATGCACCAAAGACCTAGCGCGAGAGCAGTCGGAGGGCTGTAGCCGTTGTCAGGCCGTAGACGAGGTGGGCGCTCAGATCCTTGGCCAGCGTCTTGACGTCGTAATCCCAGATCGGCTTGTAGAGCATCGCGGCGGGTAGGACCACGTATCCGCCCGCCCACACGGACGCCCCGAAGGGCAACCCGTACAGGACCTTCTGCTTGCGCAGCGACCCGGCCACGATGCCGTACTGTGCGCCGCCCAGGATTCCGAATGCCCAATGCGTGATGTTGTTCACGAGCGGGACGCGTGAGGCCGGAATCTCGATCTGGAACAAGCCTTCGACCAGACGTTTCCCGACCTTGGCCGGCGCTGGAGCGTCCTCCCAGCTGGACAGCCCCTCGGAGAACTCCCACTCCCCGACGGCCTCATCGCCGCCGCCACGCCGATAGCGCTCGAACAGCAACGCATCCATCGCCGCCGTTCCCACCGCGCCCGCGATGAGGCCACGGACGATCGCCCCGATGGGCGTCAGCGTCGAGGGGCCCGACCCGTCAGCTGCATTGGCTTCTGTGCTCATGCGGGAAGCCTCCCGAGGTGGAGGGAACAAGGCGGAACGCTAGAACCGGCCCCGGTTCGGGCCGGGCTATGTCGGCTAAGAATGGTATGACGTCGGCATCGACTGAGGGGAGCGCTTGTCCCATCCGTGAAATGGCGAGAAGTCGCCCGCATCCCAGGCTTTGCGCAGCCCCGGCTTGCTCAGATCCCAGTCGGGGCGGATCTCGCTGGTGACGGCCCGCAGGTCATGCCAGAGGTCGACAAACGAGGGCCTGCCCCAGAACCAGTAGCCGTTGTAGATGCTGTACACGACCAGACCGGGCTTGAGCACGAGCGTGTGCGGGATCATCGGATCGTGCTCGGGGTCGGTGTACTCCTGGATGTCGAGGTCCTTCTGGACGGTCCGGCTCGGGTCTGAGAGGAAAGGCCACTGCGCGCCGGTCGAGGCGCGGAACTCTTGGCTCGAGTGATGGGTATCCGTCGAGATGGTGGCGACCTTCGTGTAGGCCACGTTGATCTTGGGATAGTTGGCCGCGAGTTCGAGGTGCTGCTGGTGCTCCTTGGGGCAGTAGTTCCCGCGGGCGAGCGTGAGGATCATCGGATCGTCGCCCTGGATTTCGCTCAGCTTCCGGGAGACGCTCTCGTGGTCGGGCAGCTCGTAGTCGGGGAAGGTCCCGCCGGGGACGATGTCGGGGCGCATGATCTGCTCCTGTTAGGGGTTGAGACACGGGGGCGATCGGGAGCCGCCGGGCCCGATAGTCTGCCGCATGGAGCCACGACGGTCGAGGGCGCAAATGACCTGCTGGGCGGACGTGTGAGCGATTCGAAGCCTCCGGACGCGAGGCGCACCCCCGTGTGCGAGCTGCTGGGGATCGAACTTCCGATCGTCGAGGCGCCGATATCGGCGGATCCCGGCCTGCCCGCCGCGGTCTCCAATGCCGGCGGCCTTGGCACTTTGGGGCTGGGGTGGGCCGACGATGCCGGAGCCGTGGTGCGGGAAACCGCAGCCCAAACCGACCGTCCGTTTGCAGGCAATTTCGTTCTTGCCTTCGATCAGCACCATCGGATCGATCAGGCCCTCGCCGCCGGACTGCGCGTCGTCTCACTCTTCTGGGGCGACCCCCAGGACTATGTTGAGTTGGTGCATGACGGCGGAGGGCTCGTCATGCACACGGTCGGCAGTGTCGAGCAAGCCCGGCGCGCAGTCGGGTGTGGAGTGGACATCGTCGTCGCACAGGGTTGGGAGGCCGGGGGGCACGTGTGGAGTGGCGTGGCCACGCTTCCGCTGGTGCCCGCGGTCGTCGACGCGGTGGCGCCGGTGCCGGTCATTGCCGCCGGTGGGATCGGCGACGCTCGAGGAGTCGCGGCCGTGCTGGCCCTCGGAGCACAGGCCGCCCTGCTCGGCACGCGCTTCCTGCTCGCCGAGGAGATGCCAATTCACGATGAGTATCGGCGCCGCCTGATAGCCGCAACCGAGACCGATGCCGAGTGGTACCCCAACCTCTATGAGGTCGGATGGCCGGACGCTTCGCACCGCGCCATCCACAACTCGACGGCCGAGATGTGGGAGGCCGCCGGCCGGCCGCCGCTGGGCAGTCGACCCCGGGAGGGGGAGGTGTTGGCTCACTTCGCGTCCGGCGAGGCGATCGTTCGATATGAACCCGCACCGCCGATGGTCGGAACGACCGGCGAGATCGAACCGCTGTCGCTGTGGGCCGGACAGAGCGTCGCGCTCGCCAAGCGGACACAGCCGGCGGCGGAAATCGTCGCCGAGCTCGTCTCGCGCTTGTAGCCCGCCGCGCGCTGGCGCTCCGCCGTTTTTGGCCTGCTCCCGGGGCGGTCGTGTTTCGGTGCGACGCAGCCCCGTTTGCCTGCGCGGTTCCCGACGCAACCGTCGCAGCCGCTCCGCGGCCCGACTGGCCACGTGCATGGCCTGCCAATTGGCACGCGATGCCGGAACCATGGCAGCCTGTACACGTGGAAGATGCGCAATCTGGCACGGCCGCCGATCGGGCCACCGAGTGGCAGGTCCTGCACGTCGGGTCCCGCCCGCAGGCCAGCGTTTCGCGGTCAACTCACCATTCGCGCCCCCTCCGGCGGCGAACGGCCGTTCACCCAGCTCCCGCGCGGTGAACTCGACACTCGCCGAAGGGGGGTACGCCACTGGCGAGTTACCCGCCTGGATCTTGCCGCGGTCGGTCGCGGCTCGGTTTCGGACGCGGTGTGGGCGCGTCTGTTATACGCGGAGCGCACGTCCCTTCAGAGGAGAGGTATGCCATGAACGCCATCGGTGCCGCAAACGCCGCCCACTTCGATGAGCAGGCCCTCAGGCGCGACGCGGCCAGGGTGCGGCACCCGCTCGCGCGAGCGCTGCTCGCGCTCACGTTCACGACCGGGCTTGTCGACGCCGTGGCCTATCTCGGGCTCGGCCATGTGTTTACGGCCAACATGACCGGCAACGTCGTCCTGCTGGGGTTCGGGATCGCGCACAGCGGCGGTCTGCCCGTGGTCGCGCCGATCGTCTCGCTGTTCTCGTTTCTGCTCGGAGCCGGTGCCGGAGGCGCCCTGGCCAAGCGCCTGGCGGACCGACACAGCGGGCTCGTGGCTCGCGCGCTTGGGATCGAAACGTCGCTGCTCGCCGCGGGGGCCGTCCTGGCTGCGGTGACAAGTGTCCACCCCGGCGATGCGGCCGCGTACGCGCTGATCGTTCTCATGGCCCTCGCGATGGGCGTGCGAAATGCCGTCGTGCGCCGCGTCGGCGTGCCGGACCTGACGACCACGGTGCTCACATTGACCCTGACCGGCCTGGCGGCCGATTCTCCGATCGCGGGCGGCACCGGCCAAGGCTCGATCAGGCGACTCGCCGCCGTACTGGCGATGCTCGCCGGCGCCGTAGTCGGCGCACTGCTCCTGAAGGTCGCCCTCTTTCTTCCCGTCGCCGTTGCCGCGGCAGCGGCGTTCGCGACGTGTCTGGCGTACGTTCCAGGCGCAGCGCGGTTGGGGAGGTAACGCGATGGCAACCCCGCCGAGGTCGGGTGAGGCGCCGGTCGCGACCAAACCCGCTGCCCCGCTCGCCGCCGACCGGTCTGGATGGAGCCCGCTGCGCTTCACCGCCTTCCGGCGATGGTGGCTGGCGAACCTGACCTCCAACATCGGCAGCTGGATGCAGACGATCGCGGCGCAGTGGGTGATGACCACGTTGACGACTTCGGCGTTTCTGGTCGGCGCAATTCAGGCCACCAACCTTCCGGTCCTGCTGCTCGCGGTCCCGGGCGGCGTGTTGGGCGACCTGCTCAATCGCAAGAAGCTGATCGTCGCCGGCCAGGCGGTCATGCTGGCATCGGCGGCGGCGCTGGGCGCGCTCGACCTCGCCGGCCTGGTGACCCCGGCCGTGCTCCTCACGCTCCTGTGTGGCGTCGGCGTTGGGCAGGGACTGACCGGACCTATCGCCCAGACGCTCCAACCCGAGCTCGTCCCCCCGTCCGAGCGGCCGCAGGCGATCGCGCTCGGGTCGGTGAATCAGAACCTGGCCCGTGCGATCGGCCCGGCCATCGGAGGGCTGCTGCTCGCCGCGACCAGCGCGGCGCTTGTGTTCTTCGTCAACGCGGCGTCGTTCCTGGTCGTGATCATCGTCGTCGCGATGGTGGCCGTGCCCGCACGCGTGCTGACGCTGCCGCGGGAGCACGTTCGCGAGGCGACGAGGGCCGGCGCCCGCTTCGTCCGCAACGCCCCGGTGCTGATCGCGATCATGATTCGCGCGGCCGCCTTCGGCTTCTTTGCCAGCGGCGTGTGGGCGCTGCTCCCGCTCGTCGCCCGCCACACCCTCGGGCTCGGATCAGGCGGATACGGGCTGCTGTTGGGGGCGGTCGGGATCGGCGCCTTGCTCGGAGCGACCTTTTCGCCCGCGATCCGCCGGGCGCTCTCGCCAAGCGCCTTGATGGCGGCGTGCGCTGCAGCCGTCGCCGTGTGCGCCGTGGTGCTGGCCGTCTCGCACGTGGCCGTGCTCGACGGCCTCCTGCTCGTCCTGTCCGGGGGCGGTTGGATCCTCGCGCTCGGCCTGCTCAACGCATCGTTCCAGTCGACGCTGCCCAGCTGGGTCAAGGCCCGGGGGATGGCGTTCTACACGGTGGCTTTCCAGGGAGCCACCGGGATCGGCGCACTGACTCTCGGCGCCGTCGCCCAGGCGACCTCGCTGAACGACGGACTGTTCGTGCTCGCCGCCGGGCTCGTGGTCGCGGCCCTGGCGACGCTTCGCCTTTCCCTGCCCCGGCCGGGCGCGATCGACGTCACGCCCGCGGACGCGATGCCACTCCCTGTCGTGCCCGAGGGCACCATCGGCCGCATCCTCGTGACCGTGCAATATGACGTCGCCCCCGAGTCCGAGGATGCCTTTCTCGCCCGCTCGGATCGGCTGCGGCACTTCCGCCAGCGCACGGGAGCGATGGAGTGGCGGCTGTTCACCGACGAGTCCACCCCCAGCCGTTACCTCGAGACCTTCCTGGTCGCGTCCTGGGAGGAACACGAGCGCCAGCACCTGCGTGAGACCCAGCACGACGAGCAGTTGCTCAGCGAGATCGACGGGCTGCTCGTAGCCGGGACCCACCGCGAAGCCCACCACTACTTCACCGCCAGCAGCAAGAAAGACCCGTGACCGACCCCGCTCCCCGCCGACGCGTCCCGATGCTGACGGCTGATTCGCTCGGACGCGCGGTTTTTCAGTCCCCAGGGTACGAGGACTGAAGCTCCCGCGAACACCTGCGTAGGACGTCACGAACCCCACACCCGGACGAGCGTGTCACACGTCGCGCCATTTTGACTTGCTTGTCACAAACAAGTATGTTTCGCGGATGGTCGCCACCACCCGCGCGTCGACGGGTCTGACCCAGCCCGAGCGCTCCGCCTTGTCGGATGCGCTGATGGCCGACGCGGCCGTGGCCTTGATCTGCGAGCGAGGGGCGGGCGCCACCACGCTCAAGGACGTGGGACTGCGGGCCGGCTACAGCCGCGGACTGGCGTCCTACCGGTTCGGCTCCAAAGCGGGTCTCTGGTCCTTCCTGATCAGGACGATCGGCGAGGAGTGGCTCGCGGAGCTGCAGCAGGCGGTCGCGGGCACCTCGGGTGTGGACACGATTCACGCCGCGGTCGACGCTCACTGTCGCTTCCTGCTCGACTCACCGGATCGGATTCGAGCCTTCTACATCCTGTGGTTTGAGTCTGTCGGGCCCGATCCGGCGCTGCGGGACGTGATCACGCGCGCGCACCAGCGCCGGCAGCGCGACGTCGAGGAGTGGATCAGGGGCGGCATCGAGGCTGGCACCGTGGGTCCGGATGTCGACGTCCAAGCTGTCGCGGAGCAGTTCTGTGCCGCGATCATCGGGATCGTCTACACGTGGTTGGTCTCGCCTATGGCCCACGCCGAGGTCAGGCAACTGCATAGCGGGCTCAAGCAGCAAATGACCGCGATGCTCGACGCATGACCACCGAGACGCACATCGCCCCCGATCTCGGGGAGGAGACCGCACTCGCGACGCCGCTGCGGTTCGTGACCGTCGCCTCGCTGTTCGACGGGCACGACGCCGCGATCAACGTGATGCGGCGACTGATCCAGGACAGCGGCGCCGAGGTGGTTCATCTGGGCCATAACCGAAGCGTCTCGGACGTCGTGCGCGCGGCGATCCAGGAGGACGTCGACGGGATCGCGATCAGCTCCTACCAGGGTGGCCACGCTGAGTACTTCAAATACGCGGTTGACATGCTGCGCGAGAAGGGCGCCGAGCACGTCCGCGTGTTCGGCGGCGGAGGCGGCACGATCACACTGGCCGAGATCGATGAGCTTCAGGCCTACGGCGTCGAGCGGATCTACCACCCGAAGGACGGGATGGCGCTCGGGCTGACGGGGATGATCGAGGACCTCGTGACTCGGACGGTCAGGACGCGAACGGTGACTACCTCTCCCCCGCCCGTCGCCCACCCCGAGCTCGATGACCTGACGATCGCCCGGATGCTGTCGGCGCTGGAGGACGGTGTGCTCGACGTCGCGGAGCTCGCGCGGCTCCGGGTCGAGTGGGAAGCCGCCGGCCTGGATATTCCGGTGGTCGGGATCACCGGGACGGGTGGCGCCGGCAAAAGCACGGTGACCGACGAGCTGCTGAGCCGGTTCATGCTGCAGTTCTCGGAGCTGCGGGTCGCGGTCCTGGCGGTCGACCCGACGCGGCGGCGGACCGGCGGAGCGCTGCTGGGCGACCGGATCCGGATGAACAGCCTGCGCAACGACCGGATCTTCATGCGCTCGATGGCGACGCGGCGTCGGAACGCGTCGACCAGCGCGATGCTGTCGGATGCGCTGGCGTTCCTGCGCTCGGCCGGGTTTGACCTGGTGATCGTGGAGACCGCCGGTATCGGGCAGAGCGACTCGGAGATCGTCGATCTCGTCGACCTGCCCGTGTACGTGATGACGAGCGAGTTCGGCGCGGCGAGTCAGCTCGAGAAGATCGACATGCTCGATCTCGCCGACCTGATCGTGATCAACAAGTTCGACAAGCGCGGGGCGCTCGACGCGCTGCGCGACGTCCGCAAGCAGTGGAAGCGCAACCGCGTCGCGTTCGAGGTAGCCGACGACGACGTTCCGGTCTACCCGACGATCGCCAGTCAGTTCAACGATCCCGGCGTGTCCTGGATGTTCGTCAACCTGTGCCGGCGGATCGGGGCGCTCCCCGGCGCCGACGCCGAGCGGTGGGACCCGCGGCTCGAGCTGGCCTCGCACGAGCCGCTCGGGAACGTGCTGATCCCGGGCAACCGCGTCCGGTACCTGGCCGAGATCGCCGAGCGGGGGCGCGAAATCGGCGAGGAGGTCGAGCACAAGGCCGAACTCGCCGCCTTGGCGCAGCACTGCTACGGGGCGCTGCGGGCGATCGGGGACCCAGAACTGCCGGGCGAGCTGGAGCCGTACCCGAGCATCGATCTCCGGGCCGCCGAGTCGCTGGGTAGCGCTCCCGAAGCGGGCGCACTGGCTGCCTTGCGCGTCCGGTACAACGCCGCGCTCGAGGATCTGGGCGCGGAGGCGCTCGGCCTGCTGCGCGGATGGGATGACCGCATCGCCGCGATCACGTCCGAGACGTACAGCTACAAGGTGCGCGAGCGCGAGGTGACCGGCGAGAACTACCGCCGCACTCTCAGCCAGCAGGTGATCCCGAAGATCGCGCCGCCGCGGTTCGACGGATGGGGCGATCGGCTCCGTTTCCTGCTCAAGGAGAACCTGCCGGGCGCCTATCCGTACACCGGCGGCGTGTTCCCGTACCGGCGCGCGGGTGAGGACCCGACCCGGATGTTCGCCGGCGAGGGCACCCCGGAGCGGACCAACCGTCGCTTTCATTACCTCAGCCAGGGACAGCCGGCGGCGCGGCTGTCGACCGCGTTCGACTCGGTCACGCTGTACGGCGAGGACCCCGCCGAGCGGCCCGACATCTACGGCAAGGTAGGCAACTCGGGCGTCTCGATCGCGACGGTCGACGACGCCAAGAAGCTCTACTCCGGGTTTGACCTGTGCGCGCCGACGACGTCGGTGTCGATGACGATCAACGGCCCGGCGCCGATCATCCTCGCTTTCTTCATGAACGCCGCGATCGATCAGCAGGTCGAGAAGCACCTGCGGGAGACGGGCGGCTGGGAGGCCGCCCAGGGCAAGCTCGACGCGTACTTCTCAGAGCACGGGGGGCGTCCTGAGTACGCCGGGGCGCTGCCGGACGGCAACGGCGGGCTGGGGCTCGGGCTGCTCGGCGCCTCGGGCGACATGGTGCTTGAGCGCGAGGTCTACGAGCGGATCAAAGCCGACACGCTGAAATCCGTCCGCGGCACGGTCCAGGCCGACATCCTCAAGGAGGACCAGGCGCAGAACACGTGCATCTTCTCGACCGAGTTCGCGCTGAAGATGATGGGCGACGTTCAGCAGTACTTCGTCGACCATGAGGTTCGCAACTTCTACAGCGTCTCGATCAGCGGCTATCACATCGCCGAGGCCGGAGCGAACCCGATCTCCCAGCTCGCGTTCACGCTCGCCAACGGGTTCACGATCGTCGAGTACTACCTCGCCCGCGGCATGGACATCGACGCGTTCGCGCCCAACCTGAGCTTCTTCTTCTCCAACGGGATGGACCCCGAGTACGCCGTCATCGGTCGGGTCGCCCGGCGGATCTGGGCGCGGGCGATGCGCGAGCGCTATGGCGCCTCGCCGCGCAGCCAGATGCTCAAGTACCACATCCAGACCTCGGGCCGGTCGCTCCACGCGCAGGAGATCAGCTTCAACGACATCCGCACCACGCTGCAAGCGCTGTACGCGATCTTCGACAACTGCAACAGCCTGCACACCAACGCCTACGACGAGGCGATCACGACCCCGACCGAGGAGTCGGTCCGGCGCGCCGTGGCGATTCAGCTGATCATCAATCGCGAGCTCGGATTGAACTTCACCGAGAACCCGTGGCAGGGGTCGTTCATCATCAACGAGCTGACCGACCTGGTCGAGGCGGCGGTTTACGAGGAGTTCGACCGGATCTCCGAGCGCGGCGGGGTGCTGGGCGCGATGGACACGATGTACCAGCGCGGCAAGATCCAGGAGGAGAGCCTCTACTACGAGCGTCTCAAGCACACGGGCGAGCTCCCGCTGATCGGGGTCAACACGTTCCTTCCCAAGGACGGTCACGGCGAGCAGATCGACCAGCTCGAGCTGATGCGCTCGACCGAGGCCGAGAAGGAGGACCAGATCGCCAGCGTGCGCGCATTCCAGGCCCGCGCCGACGAGCGACGGCCGGCCGCCCTCAGGCGCCTGCAGGACGTCGCCCGCGCGCGCGGGAACGTGTTCGAAGCGCTGATGGACGCCGTCAAGGTCGCCTCGCTGGGCCAGGTCTCCGCGGCGCTGTACGAGGTCGGCGGCGAGTACCGTCGCAACATGTAGCGTCGCGGTCGATGGACGCGCGAATCGTCTGCCTGGTCCCGAGCATCACCGAGCTCGTGTGTGATCTCGGCCTGGCCGAGGACCTCGTCGGGCGGACCGGCTTCTGCATCCATCCGCGGGAGACGGTCCGCAAGATCCCGAAGGTCGGCGGCACGAAGGACGTCAAGCTAGATCGAATCCGGGAGCTGGCCCCGACCCACGCGATCGTCAACGTCGACGAGAACCGCCGTGAGGACGCCGACGCGCTCGCCGAGTTCGTCCCCCACGTCGTTGTCACCCATCCCCTGGCGCCGCTCGACAACCTCGACCTGTACCGGCTGCTCGGCTCGATCTTCGGTCGAGAGGCGCAGGCCGAGCGACTGTGCCAGGAGTTCGAGCAGGAGCTCGCCGAAGTGCGCGCCCACGCGTGGGCGCCCCAGGACGTCCTGTACATGATCTGGCGCGACCCGTGGATGGCGGTCGCCCCGGAGACCTACATCGCGCAGATGCTCGCGCTCGTCGGCTGGCGCTCGCACCCGCTTCGGTCAGAGGACCGCTACCCCGAGGTCGATCTCGAGCAGTACGCCGGCCGCGTGGATCGTGTACTCCTGAGCAGCGAGCCGTATCACTTCAAGGAACGTCATCTGCCCGAGGTGACAGCCAGCCTGCCGGACGCGCAGGTGTCGTTGATCGACGGCGAGATGGTCTCCTGGTATGGAAGCCGCGCCATCCAGGGCCTGCGCTACCTGGCTGACTACGCCTCCGCGTGAGGGCGCTGCTACTTCTTTGACTTCCTTGGTGCCTTGTACTTGTTGAAGACGTCGTGACCGAACGGGCGCAGGCCCGTGGTGGCAGCGAAGCCGATGTGGCCGAAACCGTCGACACCGCCCGTGGTGATTCCGAGGAGATCTTCGTAGCTGCGCAGCGCCGAGTAGTGGTTGTAGTAGCCCGTCGAGTCGACAGTGCCGGCCTTGATGTACCGCGGGTCGAGCAGCACTGCGCCGGCGTCACCGCCTCCGGCGGCCGGGGATGGAATCGAGATCCCGAGGCTCTGGTAGAGGCTGGTGAAGTAGGGAGAGAAGCCCGGCGTCGGATCCGACGGCCCGGGAGTCTCGTGGCAGCAGGCGCTCCCGTCGGTGGTCGTCGAGCCGCCCGATTCGTCGAACGTGACCACGATCAGCATGTGGCCGCTGCGGTAGGAGGGTGACGCCTCTAGCAGGGGCACCCAGTGCTGGAGGAACACGTCGATCCCGTGCAACCCGCCGGCGCCGGACCCGGTCTGGCCGATCGTGTTCGGGCCGGCACACGTCGAATCGTGCCCGTCGTCGCACAGGTTCGGGGTGATCCAGCCGAACTTCGGCGTGGTGCTCACCTTCCGCAGGTCATCGGCGAGGTGCCCGGTGAAGGTGTCGGGAAGCGCCACGCCGCTGAACGTGCTCGGCTGGCCAACGGTCACATGTCCCAGCGGGACGACGTTGGCGTCGCACAAGGCCTGATTGTCGATGATCGAGTGAAAGAACATGAACCCGTTGTGGCGGGTCGCGTACTGGTCGGCGGGGGTCGTGGAGGTCGCGGCCGCCGCGCTGTTGGTGTTGTTGAGGGCGCCGATCGCTGGGTGCGCGCAATCGGTGCCGCCGAGGGGATCTGGCGTGCCGCCGTCACGCGACGGAACGTTGCCCATGTCCTCGTCGTAGTCGCGCCAGGCCGCGACGTGGGTTGAGGGGTTCGGCGGGTACAGCGTGTCGAGCTGGTTCGCAATCGTCGGCACGGATTTCGGGAAGACGCAGCCCGTCCCGTTGACCTGGCCGGGGAACTGCTTCTGGTTGCGCGCCGGCGTGCCGGGCGAAACGTTGACGAAGTCCGGCACGAGCGTCGAGGAACCCGGGGAGCTCGGCTCCTCGCAATCCGCGCTCGTGGCCTCGTTCGGGGCTTGGCCGGAGATCTGCGAGATGTAGTTGTCGAGGCTCGCGTGGCCGGTTGCGTAGTAGTGCACGAGCAACTCGCCCTGCTTGCGCAACACGTCGTTGAGGTAGGTGGCGGGCGAACTCGGGCCGAACGCGAGCTGCTCGCTCTCGTTCTCGAGCTCGATCACGAAGATGCTCTTGATCGCACCGGCGGGAAGCGCCGCTCGCACGGGCGGCTTGGCCTTCGCGTGCGACCCGCCACTGGTCCCCTTCTTCGCGGAGCCATCACGAGCCGTCGCCGCGCCGGCACCGCTCGTGCCGATAGCGATCGCTGTGACGGCGACCAGCACCCCAATTCCGACGGGCAAGCCGAGACGTCGACCGAGCTCTCGCTTCACAATGCCTCCTTCGTAGTTGCACTAGGTGAGCGGTGCAGCGTGACCGGTGCTGGTGAGGAGATCCGGGATCGGCGCGAGGGTCTCGAGGGCCGCGCCCACGGCCGCGTCGACCCGCTCGCGCGCGGCGGTGGGCAGATGGCTGACGGCGACCCAGCCACCGTTGATCTCGCCCTCCTCGACGGCGGTGAGGACCGCGCTGAGCTGACCGCTGGCGCGTGCGATCAGACGGGGCGCGAGCGGATCCAGGACCGGTGCCAGGAGGCCCAACAGCTTCTCGGTGGCCGAGACGTCGGCGGCGACCGAGGCCAGGCCGGTCCCGCTGCCGTAGTCGTCGTCGCCGGTGAGCGTGTCGCGCATCGCGTCCTCGAGGATCTCGTGCGGGCGCAGGGCCCAGTTCGCCGCTCCGGTCTGCGTGGCTGGTAGCTCGGTCCCGAGCGGGACCGCGGCGAGCCTGGTCAGCAGCTGCTGTAGCGTCGCGGTGTCGGCGGCGGCCGCCGTGAGGTCACCGTCCGTCCAGAGATCCAACTCGATCTTGTGAAACCCGGTGAACTGGAAGCTGGCGGTGCCGCCGGGGAGACCTGCCGCCGTCCCGTCGACCTCACCGCCGAGCTGTCCGAAGCAGCCGTAGGCACCATCGTCCTGGCCGATCTCGAGCCACGCCGTGTGGGCGCTCAGCCAGTCAGATTCGGCCTCAGCGAGGTTGCCGGCGCCGATAGCCACGGCAAGTGCGTTCACGCCCGATTGAACCGCGGAGAGCTCCTGGGTCACGTAGCCGCGATAGGCAAGCAACGGTCCGATCTCGGCTGGGAGGTAGTCGCACCCCCCGATCGACTTCTCCACGCTTCCAGACGAGTCGAGCCACTCCGCGCCGCACGGTGTCACCGCCAGCCGGGGAGCGACGATCTCGTAGAAGTTGTGACGGACTCTGACCGTCTTGGGCGGGGCAACAAGGTAGCGCGCGGTGACTGAGGTGACACCGTCTGGTGCCAGTCCGAGTAGTGGTGTCGCGCCCGTTCCCAGCAGCGCATCTGGGGCCCGGGACAGGCCTGCGCAGTTCTCCAGCGGGGTGGCCACCGGGTCATCTCCACCGACCTCGGCCACACACACGGCCGGCTGTGCATAGTCGCGCCGCAGTGATGGAAGCAGGTAACGCTCGATCTCGCGCTGACTCGCGGACAGGCAGCGCGCCGGCGCGATTCGATAGGGAAGGAAATGCTCAGCGGGAATCGCGTACAACAGGCCCCGATCGCCGGCTCTCCCGAGCAACCTGATGCCCGACAGCACGATTCCCGACGCCGGCAGCGTCGACCGTAACCTCCCGAGCGCGAGCTGATCATCTGGTCGCTGGGCACGACGGAACAGTCCGTATCCGCGCGTAATGGTGCTAGGCACCGAGCTTCCGGGCGGCGCGAGCGTGCCCGGCATCGGGTACGTCGAACAGGGTGCGAGCGTGGCACCGGACGCGCTTGACTCCAGCAGCCCAGATCGAATTGCGCCCGCCAGCAAGCTGACCAGAGCCGCCGCGATGACGATCGACAGCACGGGGCGACGCCGGGGCGACACGGCACGGAGTCTCCCACAACGCACTGAGCACGATTTAGCGGCAGCGTCCCTCCCCCCGGCCAACGTCCCGGGTCCGTCCGGTGTGAGTCGTAGCCTGTCGTGTGCCTCGGAATACCGGGGTGCGTGGTCGTCAGCGAAGTCCGGTCTGATCCCGGCGCTGTCCCGCAACGGTAAGGCCCGCCACTGAAGTGGGGGGACGAGCCCGGTCGCCTGATCGTCGCGCCGCTGTCAATGCCCTCGGACTAGGGGCTAGAAGCGACCGTGCGTGCCTGCGACCGGCTGCTGCCCTCTCCGACCGACCGGAGAACGCCATGCAGAGCACCGAAGCCGCCGTCTACAGCGATCCCCTCCTCGCAGAGCCCGATGTGAGTGCCGGAACGCGCACGTACACCCTCGGTGGACGCAGCTTCGTGCTGGATCGGGCGCAGGCCGAGGCGGCGCTGGCCGCCAAGCGCGTGGTCGGCGGCCGGGAGACGATGACGTTCAACCTGCTGCCCCTGCGCTACGGATGGGCGTACGAGCTCTACCGCACGATGAAGGCCAACCACTGGGAGCCCGAGGACATCCAGATGGCGCGCGACATCGAGCAGTGGCGGGACTCGCGGGCGCTGTCGGAGATCGACCGGTGGATCGTGCGGATGGGCATCGGCTATTTCTCGGCCGCGGAGGGGATCGTCGGCGACAACATCATCCACGTCGTTCGCGAGCTCGTGACCGCGTCGGAGCTCAAGCTCGTGCTCGGGCGCCACGCGCACGAGGAGAACATCCACGCCGACTCGCTGCTGTACATGATCGCCTCGCTACAGATCGATCCGCACGAGTGCGAGGCGATGTTCGCCGACATCCCGACGATCGCGGCCAAGAACCGGTTCGTCACCGAGGTCTCCCGGGAGCTGCGGCGCGACCTCGACATGACCGACCCTCAGGCCCGGCAGCTGCTGGCCAAGAACATCTTCGTGTTCGGCCAGTGCATGGAGGGCACCCAGTTCTATGGGCTCTTCGGGATGATCCTGTCGCTCTATCGCCAGGGCAAGCTGACCGGCATCGGCACGATGTTCCGCTACACGCTGCGGGATGAGTCCAACCACATCGAGCTGTTCCGCCGCCTGTTTCGCGATCTCGTGGCCGAGAACCCGGACATCTGGACCGACCCGCTCCGGGTCGAGTTGCGCGAGCTCATGCGCGAGGCGGTCGCGCTCGAGCAGCGCTTCATCGCCGATTGCCTCCCGGTCGAAGGCGTGGGCCTGTCTCAGGAGGACTTCGCCCAGTACATCGACTACATCGCCGACCGCCGCCTGGCCGGGTGCGGCCTCGAGCCGCTGTCGTCCGAGCCGGTCGAGAACCCGTTGCCGTGGCTGGCCGAGCTGATGGACCTCCGTAAGGAGCAGAACTTCTTCGAGGGCCGCGTGACCGAGTATCAGCGTGCCTCGGCGCTGACGCTCGGCTCGGACGACGAGCTGTGATCACCGACGACGACATGAAATTGGAGCACCGATGCTGATCGACTTCGACGAGATCCTCCGCGACCTGGAACTGAAGCGCGCCGCCGCCGCGACCATCGATGTCGGCTTCAAGGTCGATCTCCCGGCCGCGCTCGCGGGGCACGACGGGTTGGGAGTCGAACTGGCCCTGGTCGAGGAGGATGGTGGCGAGCGGCCGCTGACGTTTGAGCACCTCGCGACTCCCGTCGCCGATGCGCTCGCAACGCTCTCGCTGGCCTCTGGTGAGTCAGCCATCGACACGGCGGCCGTCCGGGCGATCATCCGCGCGGTCACGACCGAGGTCTCCCGGCGACTGCAAGCCGCGGCCGCGGACGGCGCTGAGCGCATAACCGCCTACGACCTCTCCGCCTTGGTCGAAGCGTCGTTGATCGCCACCGGCTACTTCGAGATCGCCAAGGCGCTCGTGCTTCGCCGCGCCGTGACCCCGCTCGCCGCCGGGAACGCATCGCGACCGACTGGGACCCTACGGCTGATTCGCCGCTCGGGCGAGGTGGCCGGCTGGCAGCCGATCAAGATCGAAATCGCCATCCGCAAGGCGTTCCTGTCACGCGGCGAGAGCCAGGGCGTCGTGCCGTTCCTCAAGATGCACAACGACCAGCTCGTGGCCGTGAACCAGGGTGGCAAGCGGGCCGGCTCGGGCTGTGCCTACCTCGAGGTTTGGCACAACGACATCCGCGAGTTCCTGGAGCTCCGGCGCAACACCGGCGACGAGCGGCGCCGCACCCACGACATGAACACCGCGTGCTGGATCCCAGACCTGTTCATGCAGCGGATGGAGGCACGTGAGGACTGGACGCTGTTTCGCTCCAGCGACGTCCCCGACCTGCACGAGACCTACGGCGCCGAGTTCGAGCGCCGGTACGTCGAGTACGAGCGGCGGGCCGCCGCGGGCGAGATCTTCGGCGAGACGATCCCCGCGATCGAGCTGTGGAAGCAGATGCTCAAGATGCTGTTCGAGACCGGCCACCCGTGGTTGACGTTCAAGGACCCCTGCAATTTGCGCTCGCCGCAGGATCACGTGGGGGTCATCCACTCCTCCAACCTCTGCACCGAGATCACGCTCAACACGGGTCCCGAGGAGACCGCCGTGTGCAACCTCGGCTCGATCCTGCTCGACCAGCACCTCACCCCGGACGGCCAGCTCGACCACGCCAAGCTCCGCGACACGATCCGGATCGCGGTGCGCGCGCTCGACAACGTGATCGACGTCAACTTCTATCCCACCGAGCCGGCCCGCACCGCCAACTCGCGGCACCGTCCGGTCGGCCTGGGCGTGATGGGACTCCAGTACGCGCTCTACCGTAAGCGCCTGGCTTTCGACTCCGCGGAGGCGATCGCCTTCTCTGACGAGGCGTTCGAGGCCGTCGCCCACTACGCGTACGAAGCTTCCAGCGACCTTGCCGCCGAGCGCGGCACCTACCGGTCCTACCGGGGCTCGAAGTGGGACCGAGGGCTGCTCCCGCAGGACACCATCGAGCTCCTCGAAGCAGAGCGAGGCGAAACGGTCGAGGTCGCGCGCGAGGGCCGGATCGACTGGGCGCCGCTGCGCGCGAAGATCGCCGCCCAGGGGATGCGGAACTCCAACGTCCTGGCGATAGCACCGACTGCGACGATCGCCAACATCACCGGCACCTCGCCGTGCATCGAGCCGATGTACAAGAACCTGTTCGCCAAGTCCAACCTGTCCGGTGACTTCGTGATCGTCAACCCCTTCCTCGTCCGTGACCTCAAGGCCGCGGGCCTGTGGACGCACGCTCTCGCCGAGCAGCTCAAGGCCCGAGACGGGGATCTCACCGACATCCCGGAGATTCCCTCCGAGCTCAAGTCTCGTTATCGCACCGCGTTCCAGATCCCCGCCGACGCGTTGATCGACGCCGCAGCCCGCCGGCAGAAGTGGATCGACCAGTCTCAGTCGCTCAACCTGTTCCTGCCCGAGCCCGACATGAAGACGATGAGCCACATGTACCGCCGCGCCTGGCATGCGGGGCTGAAGACCACCTACTACCTGCGTACGCTCGGCGCCTCGTCAATCGAGAAGGCGACCGTGACCGCCGTCCAAGCAAGCGAGCCGCTCGCGTGCTCGGTCGAGGCCGCCCGCAACGGAGAGGAGTGCGAGGTCTGTCAGTGATCAGCGCCGCAGCACCGGCGTGGGTCCGCGGGCGATGTGCATCGCCGCCCAGCATTGGCGCCCTCCGTGACAGTGCTCGAGCCGGACGAGCTCCCGATGGAGCCGCGCCAGCTGGGCGGAGGTGAGTTCCGCAGCCAGGTTGTGGAGCTCGAACGGGTCGGTCCGCAGGTCGTAGAACTCGCGCTCGCCGTCCGCGTCCTCCACGTACAGGAACCAGGGGGTACGCATCGCCTCGTAGGTGGTGGGGCTGCCGCTGGCCGAAGGCTGGTAGTCGGGGTCGAGCACGGATAGGCGACCGCCGTGGTGCTCGATCAGAACCGCGTCGCGCCAGCCGGCCGGCTCCTGGCCGTGCATCACGCCAAGCAGGCTGTGACCATCGGAACCGATAGTCGTGCTGCCGATCGCGGTGAAAGTTTTGGCCAGGTCGATGTTCTCGGCGATCGCCGCGGTCTTACGTGCGGCTGGGACACCGGGGCCGACGACCACCAGCGGAACGTGGATATCGGTGTCAAACGCTGTCAGCTTGCCGGGCATCAGCCGATACTCGCCCGTGTGTAATCCGTTGTCGGAGCTGAAGATCAGGTAGGTATCACGAGCGATCCCGTCCGCGGCCAGCGTCTGCTCGATGGTGCCGATCATCCGGTCGACGGCCTGGACCGATTGAGCCCTGAGCCGAAACACGTGGTTGATCGTGGCGATCTGCCGGCGGCTCAGGCGGCGATGGGCGGCCAGCCACCTGGGCGCGTTGGTCGGAAGCACATCGAAGTTGGGCGGACGCGGGGCCTTGAGTCCGGGGAAGGCGTTCACGTCCTGCGGCGCCGGGACGTACGGCGAATGGGGAGCGAAGGTCGCCAACTCGAGGAAGAACGGCTTGCGGCTACGCGCGGCATCGTTGATGAAGCTCACGCCGTCGCGCGCGATCACGTCGGTCAGGTAATCCGACGGTTGATCCCCGTAGTGGCGCAGACTCCCGTTCTGGCTGAGGTTGTAGTCGTACTCGTTATAGCCCCACCCGGCCACGTCCCAGTCGGAAAAGCCCGGCGGCACATAGCTAGCCGGGACCGAGGCGATTTGCCCGTCGGCCCGCTGGCCAGAGGACTCCAGATACCCGTTCAGGTACTTGCCCATCATCGCGGTCATGTATCCGACGCGCTGAAGGGCGATCGGGAACGTATGACGTTCGTCACCGTGCTTGTAGAAAGCGTTGAAGCCGCCGCCCGGGCCGAAATTGCTGAACACGCCCGTGTCGTGCGGGAAATCGCCGGTGAAGATCGACGCGCGCGACGGACAGCACAGCGAGTCGGACACGTAGTAGTTCTCGAACGACAGCCCGTCTCGCTCCATCGCCAGCACATGCGGCATGAACCGAAGGAGGTTCATGGACAGATCGTCGGTGAGCACGAACACGATGTCCGGCTTGGCAGGCAGCGCGGCTACTCGGCTCGAGACATGGTGACCCGGACCGCCCGACCGGGACGCCCCGAATATCACGCCGGCCAGGATCACCACCACCACGAGCGCCAGGGCCGCCTGCCGGCGGCGGCCTCTCAGCACAGACGGGGGCGGATCGAACTTGTCACGGAAACTAGATCGAGAACCAGGGGGCGGCTAACGCCACGTAAGCGGGCTCACGCCGGGGGCACCGGGGCCGACCCAGTCTTGCAGGCGGGCTCGATCGCCGACGCCCGAGCCTCGACACGTGACTTTCTCGTGAACGCCTTGTAAGGCAGTTGTGAGCGGCGTGGACGACCAGATGGGAGCCGACCTAGGATGCCCGGCGGCCACTGGCCGGGCTCGGAGTTGTATAAGTGGCTGAAACCAGGGCAGCCGTTGGGTCGTTGCCCGTGGAGGCGAGGTGGGTGAGCTGATGCGAGAGGTCAATCGGCGCAGGTTCCTTCAGTTGGCGGGCGGTAGCGTCGCGGCGACGATGCTGTCGGACAGCATCGCGCGCGCGCTCGCCATCCCGGCGAATCGCGCAACTCACTCGCTGAGGGATGTCGAGCACATCGTCGTGCTCATGCAGGAGAACCGGTCCTTCGACCATTACTTCGGGGTGATGCGGGGGGTCCGCGGGTTCGGCGATCCGCACCCGGTGACGTTGCCGAGCGGCAAACCGGCCTGGTACCAGGCCGAGAACTCCGCCGTCACGCTCCCGTTCCGCCCCGAGGTGTCCGGCGACGACCTGGCCCTCACCTTCATCGAGGATCTTGCCCACGACTGGGACACGACCCACCAGGCGTTCAACGGAGGCAACTGGGACCAGTGGATCCCGGCCAAGAGCACCACCACGATGGCGCACATGGAGCGCAAGGACCTTCCGTTCCATTACCTGCTCGCCGACGCCTTCACGGTCTGCGACGGCTACCACTGCTCGATGCTCGGCCCGACCGACCCCAACCGGTACTACATGTGGACCGGTTGGGACGGCAACGACGGCCAGGGTTACGGCCCGGTGATCGCCAACGACGAGCTCGGATACAACTGGCAGACCTATCCAGAGCGGCTGCTCGAAGCCGGGGTCAGCTGGAAGATCTACCAGGACATCGGGCTCGGCCTCACCGCCGCCCAGTCCTGGGGGTTTACGTCGGACGCGTACATCGGCAACTACGGCGACAACTCACTGCTGTACTTCCTGAACTACCAGAACTCAAAGCCCGGTAGCCCGCTCTACCAGGCAGCCCTCACCGGGACCGACGTCGACGTCAGCGGTGGCTTCTTCGACATCCTGGCCTCCGATGTCCAGAACGGCCGGCTGCCGAGCGTGTCCTGGATCGTCGCGCCCGAGGCCTACACCGAGCATCCCGCCTGGCCCGCCGGCTACGGCGCCTGGTACACGGCGGGCGTGCTCAACGCGCTGACCAGCGACCCCGAGGTCTGGTCCAAGACCGCGCTGCTGATCACGTTCGACGAGAACGACGGCTTCTTCGATCACGTCGTCGGGGCGTACCCCAACGTCGCCGCGCTCAACGGAGCATCGACCGTACCGCTCGACAACGAGCTCTTCAACGGCAAGGCGGGGGCTAATCCGAACGGCACCCCCACGAACGGAGTTGTTGGACCCTACGGCCTGGGCGTGCGCGTGCCACTGCTCGCCGTCTCGCCCTGGAGCACCGGCGGCTGGGTCTGCTCGGAGACGTTCGATCACACCTCGCTGATCCGCTTCATCGAGGCGCGGTTCGGCGTGGACGAGCCCAACCTCACGCCGTGGCGCCGGGCCGTCTGCGGCGACCTGACCTCCGCGTTCGATTTCGAGAGCTCCTCGAACCGCGTGCCTCCGGTGCCGCCCGTCGTCGATACCTACAACACTCAGGCGGCCTACTCGAGCTATCACCCCGTGCCGCCTGCCGTGGGGTCGGTCCCGACCCAGGAGCCGGGCGTGCGCCCGTCCCGCCGGCTCGGATATCGCTTCCGCGTCGGCTTCGACGCGAGCCCCCAGACCCTCAACCTCGCGCTCGAGAACCACGGCCAGCTGGGCGTTGGCCTCCAGGCACGGTCGCTGTCGGTCCCCGGCGCGCCCTACACCTACACAATCGGTGCCGGCGACGGGCTGACGGCGCAGCTCCCCAATCCGGGGACCTACGACCTCAGCATCCACGGACCGAACGGCTTCTTCCGCCACTACGCCGGCTCGCCGGCGACCGTGCTGCGGGCGGCGGAACACGGCGACCACGGCGCGGGCCGGCTCACGCTGCGGCTCACCGACAACGGCGATCGCGGCAACCCCAGACGGGGGCGCCGGCCGGTCACCGTCGAGGTCGCCGACGCGTACGGCCCGAATCGGAGGATCGAGTTGGACGGCGCGAGCGAAATCACGGTCGACACGAGCCACTCGGGCGGCTGGTACGACCTCGCGCTGACGACACCGAACGATCCCAGCTTCGCTTACCAGCTCGCGGGGCGCCTGGAGTCGGGCGCGCGCTTGACCAGCGATCCGCAGCTCGGCCGCTAGAAGAGCAATCGCAAGGCCGCGGTGCTGGCGATCGCCAGGACAAAGACGACGACAAGCGACCGACCCATCCGGAGGGCGATGGCACCGACCCCGACCCCGGCAAGCGTGTGCCAGTCGGCGCTGTAGCGGCCGCTGGCCTCGAACAGGTCGGTGACGACCAGCGCGGTGAGCATCGCGACCGGCAGCAGACGAGCGGTTCGCTGAACCCGCGGGTGCTTGAGCACCGACGCCGGGAGCGACACGCCGGCGAGCTTCAGGCCGTAGCAGCCCGCTGAGGCGGCCAGGATCGTCGCCCAGAGCGTGCTCATCGATCGTCCCGCGTCCGGCGAACGTGGGCCGGAACCAGGCCGGCGGCGAGCGCGACTCCCGCGGCGGCGACGATCGGCACCCCCGCGGGCGCGACCGGGCCGAGCCCGAGCGTCACGACGATCGCCCCGATGACGACCACTGGCGCGCGGGCGTGCGAGAGCTGTGGCCACAGCAGGGCCAGGAAGATCGCCGGAGCGGCGGCGTCAAGCCCGAGCGCCGAGGTGTCGAGTCCGCTGCCGAGCAACGCGCCGGCGAGCGTGCCCATGGTCCACAGGGCGTACAGCGTGACGCCGGTGGCCCAGAACGCATACCCGCCGGCGCGGCGTGTGGGCTGAGCGACGGCCATCGCGGTCGTCTCGTCGATGACGAAATGAGCCGTCCAGAGCCGGCGCAGTCCGCTGGGCCTCAGGATGTGGGTGACCGGCACGCCGTAGAACGCGTTGCGCAGTCCCAGAAGAAGCGCAGCGGATAGCCCGGCGAGCGGCGCCCCGCCGGCGGCGAGAATCCCGACGAGAGCGAACTGAGAGGCGCCCGTGAACGTGACCGCGCTCATCGCCACGGCCTGGACCACGCTCAGGCCCGCCGTCGCCGACACGGCGCCGAACGTGACGCCGAATGCGCCGGCGTAGAGGCCAATTCCGGCCGCGTCGCGGATGATCTGCGCCCGCCCGGGAAGCGACTCGGACCCGATCATCGCGGCGCCGGAGGAGGACGGGGTCATGATGGCGCTCACGCGCAGGACATTACGCTGGCTCTTCGGCTATCCGATAGCGAATCTCGCCCTCATATTGTCGTTTTGCGCAATCATTCGACGGTATGGATGCCGTGGACCGCCGGATCATTGCTGAGCTCCAACGCGACGGCCGCCTTTCGAATGTCGAGCTCGCCGACCGGGTTGGCCTCACTCCGGCGCCCTGCCTGCGACGCGTGAAGCGCATGGAGAGCGAGGGCGTGATCGTCGGCTACACGGCGCTGATCAGTCCCGAGGCGATTGGGCGTGGCTTCGAGGTGCTCGTGTTCCTCGACCTCACCCACAAGGACCGCGCGACGTTCGAAGCGTTCGAGGCCGCGGTCGCCGCGCTCGACGAGGTCACCGAGGTGCGCCGGATGTTCGGGCTCCCCGACTACCTGATCCGCGTTGCGACCGCCAGCCTGGAGGGCTTTGAGACCTTCCTCTCGACCCGGCTCGGCAGCCTGCCCGGGGTCAGCAAGCTCGACTCACACATCACGATGAAGCTGATCAAGGCCCCCGAGCACCACATCGCGCGATTGGGCGGTTGACTCACGCCGCGACCCGCTCGCGGGGGGCGGCGGCATCGGACGTGGCTGCGGGCTCGGGCTGGGCCTGCTCGCGCCCGCGCAGCGGCCGCTCTCGCAGGAACAGCGCAATCACGAACCCAGCGAGCGCGATCGGCGCAGCCACGAGGAACACGTCGTGGAGCGAGTTGCCGACCGCGCTCGCGATCCCGTGCTGGATCGCCGGCGCCAGCCGGTGGATCCGCCCCGGCGTGCTCTGGATTCCGGTGGCGGTGATGCCGCGCGGCACGCGACCGTGCAGCTCGAGCGGCAGCCAATGGCGCAGGCCCGCGGCGAAGACCGCTCCGTAGATCGCGACGCCGACCGAGCCCCCGAGCGCGCGGAACAGGTTCGCGGCTGCGGTCGCGGTGCCGATCTCACGCGGCGAGACCGCGTTCTGGATCGCGACCATCAGGATCTGCGTGACCATCCCGAAGCCGGCGCCGAACACCACCATGAACAGCGCTGCGGTCAGTCGCGACCCGGTGGCGCCGAGCGTCGAGAACAGGAACAGGCCCGCGCTCATCGCGGCGAGCCCGATTACGGGAAAGATCTTGTAGCGGCCGGTGCGCGCCATGATCTGGCCGGCGACGATCGTGCTGACCGCGCTCGCTCCCAGTAGCGGCAGCGTCAACAGACCTGACTGCGTCGCGCTCGCGCCGGTCACGAGCTGCAAGAACACCGGCAGAAATACGATCGCGGCGAACAGCGAGAGTGTCGCGACGAACGCCGCCGCCGCGACGACCGTGAACACCCGGTCGCCGAACATGCGCAGCGGCAGGACCGGCTCGGCCGCGCTCCGCTCACGCCCGATGAACGCGATGAGCAGAGCGACTGCACCGGCGATCAGCGCGAGCATCTCCGGTGAGCCCCAGCCGTACTGACTCCCGCCCCAGCTGACGATCAGCAAAATCGCGACGACCAGGCTGGCGAGCAGCGCCGCGCCCGCGTAGTCGATCCGGCTCGCGCGCCGCTGCGCGCCCGCGGGCAGGTAAGCCAACAGGACGGTCAGGGCGACGGCACCGATGGGCACGTTGACGTAGAACGCCCACCGCCACGAGAGCTGGTCGACGAACACGCCTCCCAGCAGCGGCCCGACCAGGCTGGCAAGCAGGAACGTGATCTGGATGTACCCCTGGTAGCGGCCCCGCTCGCGCGGCGGCACCAGATCGGCGACGCTGGCGCTCGCCAGCGTCATCACGCCGCCGGCGCCGACGCCCTGCAGCGCCCGGAAAGCGATCAGCTCGCCGATGCTCTGCGCGGTTCCCGAGAGCGCCGAGAACGCGACGAACACGGCGATCGCCGCGGCGATCAGCCGCTTGCGCCCGTACAGGTCAGACGCCTTGCCCCACAGCGGCGTGGACGCCGCGGCGGCCAGGACGTATGCCGTGACCACCCACGAGAGCTCAGTCAGGCCCCCAAGCTGTCCGGCGATGGTCGGCAGTGCGGTGGCCATGATCGTCTGGTCAAGCGCCCCGATGAACATCGCCACCAGAAGCCCGCCAAATGCGAGCCTCAGGCGAGTGTCGCCCAGGTCCTTGGCAGGCAGATCGGTCTCTGCGGTTGCGCTCATGGAGTCCTCCCGTGGAGTTTGAGTTTGGTGCGACATTAAATTTAGAGTAGCTCTAATAATAGGGCGTGTCAACCGTTCGTCGCTATGCTGTGACGCATGGCCACGGAGCTCGGTCTCAGGGAGCGCAAGAAGCAGCGCACGCGCCAGGTGATTGCCGAGACGGCGCGGCGGCTGTTCGCCGAGCGTGGGTTCGAGGCGGTGCCCGTCTCAGAGATCGCCCGCGAAGCCGAGGTCTCCGAGGCGACCGTGTTCAACTACTTCCCCACCAAGGAGGACCTCTTCTACCACCGGCTCGAGGCCTTCGAGGAAGAGCTGCTCGCGAGCATCCGGGACCGCGCCCCGCGCGAATCTGTCCTCGCCGCCTTCGGCGACTTCGTGACCATTCCACGCGGCTTGCTCGCGGCCGACGACCCCGAGCAAGTTGAGCACCTGGCCGCGATCACCCGCGTGATCACCGAGAGTCCCTCACTGCTCGCCCGCGAGGAGCAGATCTACGCCAAGTACACGGCGGCCCTGGCCGGGCTCCTAGCGGCGGAGACGGGCGCAAGCCCGGGCGACCTTGAGCCGTGGGTCGTCGCCCGCACCCTCATCGGCCTGCACCAGGCACTCGTCGACTACTCACGGCGCGAGATCGTCGCCGGCACCCGCAACCCCACCCTCGCCCGGCGCGTCCGCCGCCAGGCGCAGAAGGCGCTCGAGCTGCTCGCGAACGGTCTGGGCGACTACGGCACGCGCTCCCGGCCCTAGCCGCCGGGTTTTTGAGCGCTCGTTACGCTAGCCTCGGCGACATGGCGAGACCGCGGCAATTTGACCCCGAGCAGGTGCTCGATCGCACTATGCGCGAGTTCTGGGAGCGCGGGTACCGCCTGACGTCGGTGGATGACCTCGTTGAGGCGACCGGCGTCCGGCCCGGCAGCCTCTATCACGCATTTCCGGGGGGTAAGCGCGGTCTCTTCCTGCAGGCACTCGATCGTTACTCGAAGCTCGTCGTGCCGGAGAAGCTGGGAGCCCTCGAGAGCGCGGGAGCCGGCGTGCCCGAGCTGCGCGCCTACTTCGATGGGCTCGTGGACGACCTGACCACGCCCGCGGGACGCATGGGGTGCCTGATGGTCAATTCGGCGATGGAGCTGGCCGCCGAGGATTCGGAAGTCGGGGCGATCGTCCGCGACCATATGAAGCGGCTCGAGCGCAACGCTGTCCGGGCGCTGCGCAACGCCAAGCGGCACGGGGAGATCCCGGAGCGGATCGATCCCCGTGCCAAAGCAACTCAGTTGATGGCCACGGGAATGGGGCTGATGGTCGTCGGCAGGACAAACCCGGGCCGGAAGGTGCTCGAGACGATCGTCGAGGCGGCGTTCGCCGACCTCAAGTGACCTGCACAACCAGCTTGCCGCCCGCCCGGCCCGAGTCCAGCAACCTGTGGGCCTCGACGATCTCCTCAAAGCCGAACACTCGGACCGGCTTGGCGGCGAACACGCCGCGCGCCGCCTTTTCGATGATCTCCTGAAGCGGGACGTCCGTCGTCGGGAAGTACTCATCGCCGAGCACGAACGCGCTCGCGAAGGTCGTCAGCTGAACTCCGCTCGGCAGGTCCATCAGCGGATCGAAGCCCTCGATCGGAGCGAGGCCCCCGAGAAACCCGATGAAGCAGACGCGTCCCTTGGGCCGGACGGCTTTCAGGGTGTCGCGTAGCACGCTGTTGCCGACCAGCTCCAGAGCCGCGTCGACCCCGTCCGGGCGAAGCTCACGGACCTTCTCCGCCAACGCACCGTCGTCGATCAACACCTCGTGCGCCCCGAGTTCGCGGAGCAGCTGCTCGCGCTCCGAGCTGCGGGTCGTGGCGATCACCCGGGCGCCAACGTCGGCCGCGAAGTTCACGGCAGCCTGTCCGACCGTCGAGGTCGCGCCGCGGATCAACACGCTCTCCCCCGCCTCCAGCGCCACGTTGCCGAACAGCGCGGTCCAGGCGGTGGCGTACGCCTCTGGGATCGCCGCCAACTCCGCCCAGTCCAGGCTGGACTCCACGGGCACGAGATTGGCCGCCCGAACCGACACGAGCTCGGCGTAGCTGCCGTTGCGATCGCGTGCCATGCCGCCGACGATCGCCACCACCGCGGTGCCTGGCTCAAGTCGCCCACTCGGGTCATGCTCAACGGTCCCCGCCGCTTCGATCCCGAGTACCGGGATCCCGAACGGCCACACGCCACTTCGCATGTACGTGTCGGCGTGGTTGAGCCCAAACGCTCGAACCCGGACGAGAACGTCACCTTCCTGCGGCACCGGAGCGGGAAACTCCCGGATCTCGAGTACCTCCGGCCCGCCGTGCTCGCGCACCACTATCGCTCTCATGCGTCTTGCCTTTCCGCCGGCCTCGCCCGGCAATGATTGAACCTGCGTTCAAAAACAGTGCCGAGACCATAGTGGAACGACTGTTCAAAAACATTACAGGCCCGTGAACCTTGCAGGCCTTGAGGCAGGACCGCTATCCCTGGGGTCCGGGCACCGCGCCGGCGATCACTCCGGTCACGAGCTTCGCGACGGCGTCCGACTCGGGTGGCGCGTTCTGCTGCCCGGCGAACAGCAGATGCCCGGTGCCGACCAGCATCGCCGCCAGGGCGTCGACGTCGGCGTCCGGGTCGACGCGGCCGAGCTCACGCTCGAGCCTCAGGTAGGACGCGAACATGGCCGTGGCCTCGGTCAACACGGGGATGCCGGTCGGCGTGGTCGGCCGCAGCCGTGCCAGCAGCTCGTGCCGGGAGGTGACGAGGCCGAGGATCTCCCGGGCGGCCGACTGGAACAGGTCGCACAGCGGGTGCGTCAGGTTGCCGACGACCGTGCCCGTGCCGGCCGCCCGGCGCAGGACGGCGGCCTGTTCGTCGAGCCGAGCGATGCGGTCGAGCACGAACTCCGCCAGGAAGGTGCCGAAGTCGGCGAAGTGGCGGTGCAGGACTCCCTTGGCGCAGCCCGCTTCGGCGGTCACGGCCCGACTCGTTAGCTCGCTCGGTCCGTCGCGGAGCAAGACCCGCTCGGCGGCGTCGAACAGCTGTGCGCGCGCGTCTCGCATGGCGACTCCGGTTGGCACCTGGATGTCTCTTCTCGCTGAGTCGGGTGTGGTTGATTTGACGAGTGGGCAGTTGCCCACTAGAGTGGGCAGGTGCCCACTCTACCGACCCGGGCAGAGCATCAGACCGAGCCGGAGATCCACCGCCACCGTCAGATGGCGGAGTCGTTCGGCCTGGACCCGGAACGCTACGACCGGGCCCGGCCCCGCTATCCCGACGCGATGATCGACGCAATCGTGACCGCCAGCCCGGGGCCCGAGGTGCTGGATGTCGGATGCGGCACGGGCATCGCCGCGCGGCAATTCCAGGCCGCGGGCTGCCGGGTCCTCGGCGTGGACGTCGACGAGCGAATGGCCGCCTTCGCGCGCAGTCGCAGGCTCGAGGTCGAGGTGGCGAGGTTCGAGGGCTGGGACTCCGCCGGACGAGAATTCGACGCCGTGATCGCCGGACAGACCTGGCACTGGGTGGAGCCGCTGACGGGGGCAACCAAGGCAGCCGAGGTGCTGCGGCCGGGCGGTCGGCTCGCCGTGTTCTGGAACATGTTCCAGCCGACTACGGAGGTCGCGGAGGCCTTCGCGGCGGTCTACCGTCGAGTCATGCCCGACTTGCCGTTCCGCCCCTGGGCGGCGCCCACTCCCGACGCCGGGTCCCCGTTTTTCGCGCGACCGACCGAGGGCATCCGCTCCGCCGCCGCCTTCAGCGACCCGGAGCAGTGGCGGTTCGACTGGGAGCGGCGCTACACGCGAGCCGAGTGGCTCGACCAGCTGCCCACGGCCGGCGGGCATGGCCGGCTCCCGGAGCCGCAGCTGAACGCGCTGCTGGCGGGCACCGGCGCCGCGATCGACGCGTTCGGCGGGAGCTTCACCATGCGCTACGACACCGTCGTGATCACCGCCACGCTGGCGGCGCACCCCGCCTCTAGCCCGCCCGGGTTGACATCGAGCACGCGGCCGATCCGGTTCAGGACATCGGACCGGTAGAACTTGCCTCATGGTGGCCCTCCCGGAAACCATCGTCGAGGCCGGCGGGCGCGATCTACGCGTGTCGAACCCGGATCGGGTGATCTTCCCGCCGACCGAGCCGACGGCACCGGTCACCAAGCTCGACATCGTCAACTACTACCTGGCCGTCGACGACGGGATCATGCGCGCGCTCCAGGACCGCCCCACGACGCTGGAGCGCTGGCCGAAGGGCGTCTTTCCAGGGATGACGCTGTCGACCCGCGAGGGCCGGGTCGGCGACGCCTTCTACCAGAAGCGGATCCCCAAGGGAGCCCCCGACTACGTCGAGACCGCCCAGATTGCGTTCCCGTCCGGGCGCCACGCCGACGAGGTGTGCCCGACCGAGGTCGCGGTCGTGGCCTGGGCGGCCCAGATGGGCACGATCACGTTCCATCCCTGGCCGGTCCGACGTGCGGACGTCGACCATCCGGACGAGCTACGCCTCGACCTCGATCCCCAACCCGGCACCGACTTCGAGGACGCGGCGCGGGTGGCCGCCGACGCCCGGGCTCTGCTCGAGGAGCTCGGCTACAAGGGCTTTCCCAAGACCTCGGGCGGCCGCGGCATCCACATCTACATCCGGATCGAACCGCGCTGGACCTTCACCGACGTGCGCCACGGGGCGATCGCCTTCGGACGCGAGCTCGAGCGGCGCGTCCCCGATCAGGTCACGACCAGCTGGTGGAAAGAGGAGCGCGGCGCGCGGATCTTCATCGACTTCAACCAGAACGCGCGCGACCGCACGATCGCCTCCGCCTACAGCATCCGGGCCAAACCGGGGGCGCCGGTCTCCGCCCCGCTCGCCTGGGACGAGGTTCCCGACGTCCGACCCGAGGACTTCACGGTGGCGACGATGCCTACGCGGTTCGCCCAGCTCGGCGACCGCCACGCCGAGATCGACTCGGCGGCTTACTCCCTTCAGCCGTTACTCGACCTATACGAGCGGGACCTCGCCAACGGGTTGGGCGACATGCCCTACCCGCCCGATTACCCGAAGATGCCGGGCGAACCGAAGCGCGTCCAGCCCTCGCGTGACCGCGACCGCCCGCGGCCCGAGGCGGGTTAGGGAGTTGCCTGGGGCAGCTTCTTCGTCCCCCGCTTGGTCACAGGATTGGACGGGGGCGGAACAACGGGGCCGATGTCCCCGTCGGGGGCCTCATCGAGGTCGATCATGACCGGTGCATGGTCGCTCGGGCCGCTTCCCTTGCGGGCCTGACGATCGACCCAGGCCGCCTTGACCCGCTCGGCCACGGGCCCGCTGGCGAGCACCAGGTCGATCCGCATGCCGAGGTCCTGGTGGAACATCCCAGCGCGGTAGTCCCAGTAGGTGAACACGCGGTCGTTCGGCCACCGGTCGCGCACCACGTCGTGCAAGCCGACCGCCTCCACCCCGGCCAGGGCCGCGCGCTCGGGCGCCGTGACGTGGGTGTGGCCGACGTACGCCTCGGGATCGAACACGTCCTGGTCGGTCGGTGCGATGTTCATGTCGCCGCACACGATCTGCTCCTTCGGCCCGGCGGCGACGGCGTCGCGGAGCGAGCCCAGCCACTTCAACTTGTACTCGTAGTGGTCCGAGCCGGGGGCGCGACCGTTCGGGACGTACACCGAGGTGATCCGGATCCCGCCACACGTCGCCGCCACCGCCCGCGCCTCGGGGTTGGGAAACCCGGGCGCGCCGTCGAGCCCGCGCACGACGGCATCGAGTCCCGCGCGCGAGAGGATCGCCACGCCGTTCCACGCGGTCTCGCCGTAGGCGGCCGCCTCGTAGCCGCGCTTTGACAGCTCGTCGCCGAGCAACTCGTCAAATGCCTCGTCGGCGAGCTTGGTCTCCTGCAGGCAGACCACGTCGGGCTGGCGCTGATCCAGCCACGGCAGCAGGCGCGGCAGGCGCTGCTTGAGCGAGTTGACGTTCCAGGTCGCGACACGCATCCGAAGGGCTACGGTAGCGCCGCTAGCTCCGTGAACTCGGGATCGTCCCGGAGGCTCGCGAAGTCCTCGTCGTCGCGCGCCCAGTCCGCGGCCTCGGGGTTCAGTTCGAGCGCCCGGCGCAGCGCCGTCAGAGCGGCGTCGCGATTGCCTTGGACCGCTTGCACGCAGGCCACGTGGTAGTGCAGCGAGGAGGACTTCGGGTGGACCTCCAAGCCCTCGTCCAGGATCTCGAGAGCACGCGCCGGATCCGACCGCGTCAGCGGCGCCGCCCGAAACGTGGACTCCCACGCGGAGGGCTCGAACGTCGGCGGCCCGCCGAAGCTGAGCACCGTGGTGCCCGCCTCCTCGGCCACCGCATGGCGGTGCGAGCCAGGATCGGGAACGAACACGTACGTTCCCGCCGGCGCGTCGTAGGACTCACCGTCGATCGTGAACCGCGCCCGGCCCCCGGCGACGAAGTAGAGCTCCTGATGGGCGAGCTTCGGGTCCTCGGTGTGCGGCTCGACCACGTCCTGACCCGCTTCGCCCGCCGTGTATGCGTTACAGCCGAACGCCTGCACGCCGAGAGCCAGCCTGACCGGATGCCAGGTCAGCGTTCCCGGGCCGGGAATCGACTCGAGCTGGTCCAGGTGGACGACCTTCGGCGGTTTGGGCATCGAGAGCGAAGACTAATCCGCGACGCGACCGATGAGTCGGAGCCCTGTGTGGCGTCTTAACCGTCGAGATCACACCAGGAGGACGAACCATGCTGACTACGACGACAATGGCAATCCGCGAACTGGACCACCGGCACACCGACGGCGTCGACGTGCGGCTGCTGTGGAACTCGCACACCAATCAGGTCTCCGTGACGGTCGAGGACGGGCGGACAGGTGAGACGTTCGCGCTCCCCGTCGAGGGGGCCCACGCCCGCGAAGCGTTCGCCCATCCGTTCGCGTACGCGTCGCTCGGGCCCGCGATAATCGCGGCGTGACCGACGCGGACACCCCCCTCCGAGAGGAGGACGTCGATCCCGACCCCGTGCGCCAGTTCGAGCGCTGGTTCGCGGAGGCCGAGCAGACCGGCATATCGCAACCCGAGGCCGTGGCGCTGGCCACCGCGACGTCCGACGGCGCGCCATCGGTCCGGATGGTCCTGCTCAAGCACGCCGATCACGCCGGGTTCGTCTTCTACTCGAACTACGAGAGCCGCAAGGGCGGCGAACTGGCCGCCAACCCGCGCGCCGCGTTGCTCTTCCACTGGGAACCGCTCGGGCGCCAGGTTCGGATCGAGGGTCCGGTGCAGCGCACCACGCGCGCGGAGTCGGAGGCCTACGCGCACAGTCGCTCGCGCGGCAGCCAGCTGAGCGCACTAGCGTCTCCCCAGAGTCAGCCGATTCCCAGTCGCGAGTGGCTCGAGGAGCGGGCGGGCGAGCTGGCCGAACGCTACCGCCCCGGGCAGGAGCCTCTCGGCGAGAACTGGGGCGGGTACCGATTGAAGCCTGAGCGGTTCGAGTTCTGGCAGCACCGCACCAGCCGGATGCACGACCGGCTGCGCTACACACCCGAAGCGCACGGCGGTTGGAGGATCGAGCGGCTTGCCCCCTGAGCCTGGCGTGCCCAGGCAACGGCTGGGAGGATCGGAGCTTAAGGTCTCACGTGTGTCCCTGGGCTCGTGGCGCACGTTCGAGCGCATTCCCCGGGAGGACGGGCTCGCAGTGATGCTGGCCGCGCGCGAGCACGGCATCAACTTCCTCGACGACGCTCGCTACGACGACGAGACCGGCGCGGCGCCGATCCCGACCGGCTACTCCGAGCTGCTGTTCGGCGAGCTGTTCCGGGCCGCCGGTTGGGACCGGGCGGACACCGTCGTCTCGAACAAGCTGTGGTGGGAGTTCTGGCCCGAGCAGAGCGCCGCCGCGGAGCTCGACGGTTCGCTGGCTCGGATGGGCTTCGAATACGTGGATCTGATCTACGCGAACCCGGCGCCCGAGGGCCTGACCGTGCCCGACCTCGTGGCCGCGATGGGGGAGCTGATCGGCTCGGGCAAGGCTCGGGCCTGGGGGATCGTCAACTGGCAGGCCGAGCCGTTCGCCGAGGCCGTGGGCGCCGCGGACCTGCAGGGCGTCCCGATGCCGTGCGCCGCCCAGCTCCCGTACAGCCTCGTGCAGCGCGACTGGGTCGAGAGCCCCGAGATGACCGCCGCGCTCGAGGCTTCCGGCGCCGGGGTGGTCGCCTCGTTCGTGCTCGCCGGCGGCGTGCTGACCGGCAAGTACGACGCGGGCGCGACGGGCCGAGCGGTCGCCGATTTGCAGACGCCGCGGTTCGCCGCCGCGCGCGAGCGCGGGCGGGCGCTGCGGGCGCTGGCGCAGGAGCTTGGCCACAGCCCGGCGGCGCTGGCGATCGCGTTCGCGCTCGTCAACCCCGCGGTCGCGAGCGTGCTGTTCGGTGCCACCACGCCGGAACAGATCGCCGAGAACGTGACCGCGCTCGCGGTCGATCCGGTCGTTGTGCGGCGGATCTCCGGGCTCTAGACGCGCGGTGCGGGTCGACCTCGTCGAGGGTCCAGCCGGCGGCGATCCCGCCCAGGACGTGGCGATGGCGCACGCCCTGCTGGAACTCGTCGCCGTGGGTCACCGCCCGCCGGTGATTCGGTGCTACCGCCCGCACCCGACCGTCGCGTTTGGTCGCCGCGATCGTTTCCTGGAAGGTTTCCCGGATGCCGCCGCCGAGGCGCGACGGCACGGGTTCACGCCCGTGATCCGCGGCGCCGGTGGCCGCGCCGCCGCCTATCACCAGGGCTGCTTGATCTTTGACGAGGTCATGCCGGCCGGCGAGTCGACCGACGGGATCCGCGAGCGGTTTGCCAACGATGCCCGCCGGCAGGCGGAGGCGCTGCGTAGCCTGGGCGTCGACGCCCGCGTCGGCGAGGTGCCCGGCGAATACTGCCCAGGCGAGTTCAGCGTCAACGCGCGCGGGCGGGTCAAGCTGATCGGCGCCGCCGAGCGGATCGTGCGCGGGTCGTGGCTGCACTCGAGCGTGGTTGTGGTCGAGTCCGCCGGCCCGATTCGGGTCGTGCTCAACGACGTGTACGCCGCCCTCGGATTGGACTGGGATCCGGAGACGACGGGCGCGGTGGCGGACGAGGCTCCGGGTGTTGGGCTCGACTCCGTGCGGCGCGCACTCCTCGACGCCTATGCGGAGCGCTACGAGTTGGTACCCGGATACCTCGGCGAGCTCGAGCGCGCCCGTGCCCGCGATTTGGTGGATCGCCACCGGGTCGACGCCTGACCTCGTCCAGCTGCCCTCCTCGATCGGGCCCTCCGCCTCCGGCCTTCCTGCTCCCGGAGCCTCTCCCCCGCCGATCCCCGGAGGCAAATTCCAGCATTCCGGCACCGGGCCTGCCACTGGTGCAGGATGCTGCCCCGTGGCGAGGCAAAATCCTGCCACGAGACGGATGTCGTGTCCGTAATGCTGGAAATTGCCCCCCTGGGAGGGGCAGGCGAAGGGGTCAGCCGGCGAGGACTGGCAACAGCGTGCCCCAGCTTGACCGCGATCTCGGCAGCTCCGCCGGCGGGTCGACGTCGCCGACGACCCGCCACCCGCGCGCGGATGGGCCGGCCGACCCCACAGTGGTGCAGTTTTAGGCGTAAAGCCCCCACTCGCCACCTCCTCACCGTCGCGAGTGCGGAGCTCCTCGCGCTATAGCCGAGTGAATTCGAATTCACCGCCGGGGGGCGGGGCGAGTTCGGAGAAACGCGGGATCGCGGGCGGCGCGAGTGGAGGGGAACCCTGGGCCACGGGCGGGCGGCGGACGGCGCGAATTGACGGGAACCCTGCGCCACCGGCGGGCGGCGGAGGGGTGTGGCATATGGACTGGAATCCCGCACGTCCGCAGTCGTACAGCGACATTGTGTGCGACCACCCGAGTCTCTACCCTTGGACGTATACGTCCACCCCGCCCCAGTGGCATGGATCGATGAGAGGAGGTGATCGGATTGCCAAAGCAACGCGGCCGGCTGACAGAGCCAATGGTGCGCGAGAACGGGTCGCTTCGCCCGGCTAGCTGGGATGAGGCGCTCGACGTGGCAGCGGCCGGGCTCGCCCGAGCCAAGGCCACGGACACGACGCGCTCGTTCGGCATGTTCAGCTGCTCGAAGGCCTCCAACGAGGTCAACTTCCTGGCGCAGAAGTTCGTGCGTTCCGTGATGGGGTCGAACAACATCGACTCGTGCAACCGCACCTGACACGCTCCCAGCGTCGTCGGTCTGGCGACTGTGTTCGGTGCGGGCGGCGGGACATCGTCCTATAAAGAGGTCGAGGAAACGGATCTGCTGATCCTGTGGGGATCGAACGCGCGCGAAACGCATCCGATCTTCTTCCATCACGTCCTCAAGGCGGTCCATCGTGGGGCGAAGCTCTTCGGCGTCGACCCGCGCCGCTCGAGCAGCGCGCAGTGGGCCGATACCTGGCTCGGGCTCGACGTCGGCACCGACATCGCGCTGGCCAACACGGTCGCGCGCGAGATCATCCACGCCGGCCTGACCAACGACGTCTTCATCGAGCACGCGACGACCGGCTTCGAGGAGTTCAAGGCATCGGTCGAGCCGTGGACGCTCGAGGAGGGCGAGCGGGTCACCGGCGTGCCGGCGGAGACGATCCGCGAGCTGGCTCACGCCTACGCGCGCGCCGACCGGGCGATCCTGTGCTGGACGCTCGGGATCACCGAGCACGTGACCGCCGTCGACAACGTGCTGTCGTTGATCAACCTGGCGTTGCTGACCGGGCACGTCGGGCGCTACGGGTCCGGCCTGAACCCGCTCCGCGGCCAGAACAACGTCCAGGGCGGCGGCGACATGGGCGCCATCCCCAACAAGCTCCCCGGCTTCCAGGACATCGAGAAGAACGAGGAAGCGCGGGCGAGATTCGAGGTCAAGTGGGGCACCCCGATCATCCCCAAGTACGGCTGGCACCTGACGCAGATGTTCGAGGGGATGGAGCGCGGCGAGCTCAAGACCCTGTACGTGTTCGGCGAGAACCCGGCTCAGTCGGAGGCGGACTCAAAGAAGACGCAAGAGCTGCTCGAGGGGCTCGACTTTCTGATCGTCCAGGACATCCTCAGGACCAAGACGGCCGATATGGCCGACGTGGTGCTGCCGGCCACGGCCTCGTGGTGCGAGGTCGACGGCGGCACCGTGACCAACAGCGAGCGGCGCGTGCAGCGGATGCGCAAGGCGGTCGATCCCCCCGGCCAGGCCCGCGACGATCACTGGATCATCTCCGAGCTCGCCCGGCGGCTCGGTCACGACTGGGGCCACCCCACCCTCGAAGATGCCTGGAACGAGTTGCGCACGCTGAGCCCGATGCACACGGGCATGAGCTACCAGCGGCTCGAGGAGATGGGCGGGATCCAATGGCCGTGCCCGAGCGAGGACCACCCCGGCTCGCTCTACCTCCACTATCGCCTGTGGGACGACCCGCCCGCACAGGGACCGAAGGCGCCGTTCTCGATCACCACCTGGGTGCCACCGATCGACGAGTTGAGCGACGAGTTCCCGATGCGGCTGACCACGGGCCGGCGCCTGGACTCCTACAACACGGGAGTCCAGTCCAATCTCTACAGCTCGCCGCTGCGCCGGGGCGAGACGCTCGACCTCCACCCGGAGGACGCGGCGAACCTGCAGGTCGAGCCCGGTGAAATCGTGAAGATCAGCTCCCGCCGGGGATCGGTCGAAGCGCCCGTGCACCTGGACACGAACTTGCGGCCCGGCCTGGCCTTCATGACGTTCCACTTCCCCGACCAGGTCGACGTCAACGTACTGACGATCGACGCCACAGATCCGAAGTCGGGGACCGCGGAGTTCAAGGCGACGGCCGTCCGCGTGGAGAAGCTGAACGGCGGAGCCAAGGAGGCAGCCGGGGTCGTCAGTCGCGAGGCCGGCGAGTAGGTTTCTGAAATAGCGTGGATCTCCGCCTCCTCGACGCCGAGCCGACCACCGACGAGCGCGCCGCGATCGACGCGTTCCTCGGTCCGCCGGTATCGGCCTGGGCCGGTGCGGATCGGGTCGAGAACGGCCACTCCGCCCACGGCGGCCACGCCGCCCGTGCCCAGCGCCACCAGCTCCTCCCCACCCTGCACGCACTCCACCAGCAGGCCGGTTGGGTCAGTCCGGGCGCGCTCAACTACATCGCGCAGCGGCTGACCATCCCTCCCGCCGACGTCTATGGCGTTGCGACCTTCTACGCCCTGTTCTCGGTCGAGGAGCGCCCGCCTCGGGTCCTGCACGTGTGCAACGACCTGACCTGCCGATGCGCCGGCTCGCAGCAGCTGATCGACACCCTGACCGAGCAGATCGGCCCTCAGGGAACCGATCATGAGGGCACGACCTGGCTGCCCAGCCCGTGCCTAGGTCAGTGCGACCGGGCACCGGCGGCGTTTCTAGTGGAGTCCGGCCAGGACCCGACCGAGCGCGAGCTCACCGGCGTCGACGCCGGGGGTCTGCTCGAGATCGTGAACGGGGCGACGCCGGCTCCGCCGCAGTCGGCGGTCCCGCCCCAGTCCGGGCAGTCCGGACTACGACTGCTCAAGCGAATTGGCGTGATCGAACCCGACAGCCTGGACGACTACCGAGCCCACGGCGGCTACGACGCGCTCCGCCGTGCGTTCGAGCTCGGGCCCGAGGGCGTCATCCGCGAGGTGCTCGATGCCAAGCTGATGGGGCGCGGCGGCGCCGCGTTCCCGACCGGGCGCAAGTGGGACGCGGTGGCGCGCCAGCCGCGTCGTCCGCACTACCTGATCTGTAACGCGGACGAGTCGGAGCCGGGAACGTTCAAAGACCGGACGATCATCGAGAGCGACCCGTTCTCGATGATCGAGGCGATGACGATCACCGCCTACGCCACCGGCTGTGAGCACGGCTACGTCTATCTGCGCGGCGAGTATCCGCTCGCCCAGCGCCGGCTGGAGAACGCCCTGGAGGAAGCTCGCGAGAAATCGCTGCTCGGTGACGACGTCATGGGCCGGGGCTTGCTGCGCTTCGACATCGAGGTGCGCAAGGGCGCGGGGGCCTACATCTGCGGCGAGGAGACGGCGATCTTCGGCTCGATCGAGGGCTATCGCGGCGAGCCGCGCAACAAACCCCCGTTCCCGGTCGAGCGCGGACTGTTCGGCCAGCCCACCGTGGTCAACAACGTCGAGACGCTGGTGAACGTGTTGCCGATCGTGCTCGAGGGAGGGCCGGCCTTCGCGAGTATCGGCACCGAACGCTCCACCGGGCCGAAGCTCTTCTGCCTATCCGGCGCAGTGCAGCGTCCCGGAACCTACGAGGTGTCGTTCGGCGCCACCCTCCGTGACCTGCTCGAGCTCGCCGGCGGGGTGAGTCCCGGACGTAGCCTGCGCGCCGTTCTCCTCGGGGGCGCCGCCGGCAGCTTCGTCACCCCCGACCACCTCGACCTCAAGCTCACGCTCGAGGACGCGCGCGAAGCCGGCACGACGCTCGGCTCCGGCGTGGTGCTCGTGCTCGACGACCAGTCCGACCTGCCCGAGTTGCTGATGACGATCGCCGGCTTCATGCGCGATGAGAGCTGCGGCCAGTGCGTCCCGTGCCGGGTCGGGACCGTGCGCCAGGAGGAGGCGCTGGCCCGTCTCATCTCGGGACAGACGCGCGGGACCGTGCAGGACGAGCTCAACCTGATCGCCGAGATCGGTCAGGCCATGCGCGACGCCTCGATCTGCGGGCTCGGGCAGACGGCCTCCTCGGCGGTCGAGTCCGCCATCGCACGTCTGAACGTGTTTTCAACCAACGGAGGTGCGACCGCGTGAACCCGATCAAGCTGCCCATGGCCCCGCCGGAACCGGCGGTCCGGCAGATCACGCTGACCATCGACGACCAGTCGGTCGAGGTACCCGAAGGGTCGACGATCCTCGACGCCTGCCAGGAGCTCGGGATCGACACGCCGACGCTCTGCTACGGCGAGACGCTGATGCCGGCCAACGCGTGCCGGATCTGCGTCGTCGAGCTCGAGGGAGCGCGGACGCTGGTGCCTGCCTGCTCGCGCAAGGTCGAACCCGACATGGTGATCCGCACCGACTCCGAGCGGGTCCGGCTCAGCCGCAAGATGGTGATCGAGTTTCTCGCCTCGAGCGTCGATCTGTCGATCACCCAGGTAGCCGGCGATTACCTCAAGCGCTACGACGGAAAGCCCGAGCGCTACGGGCCGCCCGCGCCGCCGGACCCGCACCGCGACCACAAGCACGCCGGCCACCACGAGCGGCCCAACGGCCAGACGGCGGCTACCGTGCACGCGCCGACCAAGGTCGACAACGACCTGTATGTGCGCGATTACTCCAAGTGCATCCTCTGCTACAAGTGCGTCGACGCGTGCGGCGAGCAGTACCAGAACACGTTCGCGATCACGGTCGCCGGGCGCGGGTTCGACGCCCGCATCTCCACCGAGTACGCCAACCCGCTGCCGGACTCGGCCTGCGTCTACTGCGGCAACTGCATCGCCGTCTGCCCGACCGGCGCGCTCATGTTCAAGTCAGAGCACGACCTGCGCGACGCGGCGACGTGGGACGAGTCACACCAGACGAAGACCGACACGATCTGTCCGTACTGCGGCGTGGGCTGCAACCTGACGCTGCACGTGCAGGACAACCAGATCGTCAAGGTGACATCGCCGGCGGATCACGACATCACGCGCGGCAATCTGTGCATCAAGGGGCGCTTCGGGTTCCAGCACGTGAACCCGAAGCCCTGAGCCGAGGGCTCAGACGCTCCGCTTCGCGGTCACCTCGATCTCGATCTTCATCCGCGGGTCAGCCAGTCCGGCGACCAGCATCGTGCTGGCCGGCCTGCTCTCACCGAAGTAATCGCGGAGGACCGGCCAGCAGGCGGGAAAGTCCTCGGCGTTCGGGAGGATGTAGTTCGCCCGGACGACATCCGCCAGCGAGAAGTCGGCCTCGGCCAGCGCGGAGCTGATGTTCTGTAGCGACTGACGGGCCTGCTCGGCGACGTCGTCGGAGATCGTCATCGCGGAGTAGTCAAATCCGGTCGTGCCCGACACGAACGCCCACTCGCCATCGACGACGGCCCGCGAATACCCGACGTCCCGCTCGAACTGCGAACCGCTGGAGATCAGACGACGAGCCATGTGAGCATGGTGCCAGGCCGGCTCACCCGAGCGTGGCCAGACGCTGCGCCGCCTCGGCGATCACCTCGCGCCGCTTGCAGAAGGCAAAGCGGACCAGCGTCGCGGCCGCGTCCTTGTCGTCGTAGAAGACGCCGGTCGGAATCGCCACCACCCCGCAGCGCACGGGCAGCTCCCGGCAGAACTCGGCGGCATCGCCGCCTACGTCGGCGTTGACGAAGTAGGTGCCGGCCGGGACGTATGGACGCAAACCCGCCGCCTCGAGCCCGCCGCACAGCTGGTCGCGCTTGACCCGGAGATCGTCCGCCAGCGCGGTGATCTGGTCGGCGGGTAGGCGGAGCGCCGCCGCGGCCGCGTGCTGCAGGGGCGTCCCCCCTGCGAAGGTCAGGTACTGCTTGACCATCCGGGTGGCGGCGACCAGCGCCGCCGGCCCTGAGCACCAACCGATCTTCCAGCCGGTCACCGAGAACGACTTGCCGACGCTCGAGATCGTCAGCGTCCGCTCGCTCATCCCCGGCAACGTGGCCATCGGGATGTGGTCGCCGTCGTAGACCAGGTGCTCGTACACCTCGTCGGTGACGCAGATCAAATCGTGCTCGAGGCAAGCCGCCGCGATCAGCTCGAGCTCGCCGCGTGTGAGCACGCGCCCCGTCGGATTGTGCGGCGAGTTGAGCAGGAGCACCCGGGCGCGCGGTCCGATCGCATCGTGCAACGCCTCGGCGCTGACCTCGAAGTCCGGGGGCCGGAGCGTGACCGGCCGCCGCGTGGCGCCGGCAAACGAGATGCACGCCGCGTAGGAGTCGTAGTAGGGCTCGAGCACTACCACCTCGTCGCCCGGGTCACACAGTCCGAGCAGTGCGGACGCGATCGCCTCGGTGGCGCCGAAGGTAACCAGCACGTCCTCGGGCTCGAGGCCGTACCAGTCGCGCTGGTGTTCGAGCACCGCCTCCCGCAGCGCGGGCACTCCGGGGAGCGGCGCGTACTGGTTCTCGCCCGCGCGCAGCGCGCTGACCGCCGCCTCGATCACCGCCGACGGCCCGCTGGTGTCCGGGAAGCCCTGTCCCAGGTTGATCGCCCCGGTGCGCACGGCGAGGGCGGTCATCTCGGTGAACACGCTGGTCCCCAGCCCATCGACACGAGCTGCCGCCTTCATGCCGGATCGGCGGCGCCCCACACTCCGGGGCCCCGCCGGTGCTCGTAGATGAGCGACGTTTCGGCATGGGCCACGGAGGGGTGCGTGGCCAGGTGGTCCACGACGAACTCGCGGAGCCCCTGGGCATCGGCGGCCGCCACCCAGACGAGGTAGTCCGTTACCCCGGTCAGGTGGAACACCATAAGCACCCCGGGCAACGCGCGGACCGCGTTGGTGAAGTCATCGATCTGATTTCGCTCGTGCACAGTGAGGCGTACGGCGATCAGCGCCTGTAGCGGCCGGCCCAGGGCGGCCAGGTCGACCTCGGCGTGAAAGCCCCGGATCACTCCGCGCTCGCGCAGCGATCGCAGACGCGCGTTCGCGGTGGACGGCGCGATCCCGACCCGCTCGGCCAAACGCTGGTTGGTGATCCGGGCGTCCTGAGCGACCAACTCGAGGATCGCGCGGTCGACCTGGTCGACGGGAGCATGTGAATGATTCGGGGTGAAGCGGGGCATGGCGCGGCAAAACGAAGAATATCCAATAGAAGGCGTTTAAGTCGTAGAACCTTCGGCTACTTGTCAAATCGCCGCAGGATCATCAGACTGAAGGCATGTCCCCAACCGCCACGGAACCGATCCTGAAGGACTCGATCCTCGACACGATCGGCGATACGCCGCTCGTTCGCCTCGCCCGCATCGGCGCAGGTCTGACCCCACGCCTCGCCGCCAAGCTCGAGGTGTTCAACCCTGGCGGATCGATCAAGGACCGTGTCGCGGTCGCCCTGATCGAGGCTGCCGAGCGCGACGGACGGCTTCAACCGGGCGGCACGATCGTCGAGCCCACCTCGGGCAACACGGGCACCGGGCTGGCCATCGCGGCGCGCCTCAAGGGATACCGGGTCATCGCGGTGATGCCCGACAAGATGTCGCGCGAGAAGATCGAACTCCTGCGCGCATACGGGGCGGACGTCGTGCTGGCGCCGACCGACGTCCCCCCGAATCGCCGCAGTCGTATTACCGGGTCGCCGACCGGCTGACAGACGAGATCCCGGGGGCGTTCCAGCCAAACCAGTACTTCAACCAGGCCAACCCCCAGGCGCACTACGAGTCGACCGGCCCAGAGATCTGGGAGCAGACCGCCGGGCAGATCACCCACCTGGTCGCCGGCGTCGGAACCGGAGGCACGGTGACCGGCACGGCCCGCTATCTGCGCGAGCGCAATCCCGACCTGGTTGTGATCGGCGCCGACCCCGAGGGCTCGATCTATTCGGGCGGCCCCGAGAACGTCCGCCCCTACCTGGTCGAGGGTGTCGGCGAGGACTTCTGGCCAGAGACGTTCGATCGTTCCGTCATTGACCGGTGGATCACCGTGTCGGACAAGGACGCGTTCCTGACCACGCGGCGGCTGGCTCACCTAGAGGGCATCCTCGCCGGCGGCTCGGGCGGCCTGGCGCTCCACGCAGCGTTGCAGGCCGCAGTCGGGATCGATGACCCCGAAGCGCTGATGGTCGTGATCCTCCCCGACGGCGGTCGCTCCTACCTGTCGAAGATCTACTCCGACGCCTGGATGCGGCAGTACGGCTTCCTCGACCGCGACACCAAGCTGGTGGTCGGCGATGTGCTGGCGCGCAAGCGCGAGGTGGGCGAGATCCCGCCCCTGGTCACCGTGCAGACGCACTACCGCGTGCGCGACGCGGTGGCCCTCCTGCACGAGCACCGCGTGTCCCAGCTCCCGGTGGTCAGTGCCCACGATCCGGCCACGGTGGTCGGCGCGATCGGCGAGCGCGGCCTGCTCAAGCGAGCCGCCGAGGACCCCAGGGTGCTCGACGCCGAGATCGTCGAGGTGATGGAGCCGCCGTTCCCCGCGGTATCGATCGACGATCCTGTGCGTGAGGCGGTCGAGCTGCTGGTCGGCGATCAGCAGGCGCTGCTCGTCACGCGGGACGGCCGGGCCGAGGGGCTCGTCACGCGGACGGACTTGCTGGAAGCATTGGCCACGTGACGAACGATTCAGAGGGCGGCGCGCGCGACGACGCGTTCGCCACTCGCGCGGTGCACGCCGGGCTGACGCCAGATCCGTCGTTTCGGTCGGTCATCCCCGCGATCCACCAGACCTCAACCTACGCCCAGCCCCGGCCCGGCGAGTTCGTCGGCGACTACGACTATGCGCGCTCGGCCAACCCGACGCGCGCCGCGCTTGAACAGGCGCTCGGCGAGCTCGAGGGTGGCCTCGCCGTGACGTTTGCCTCGGGGCTGGCCGCCGAGCACGCGCTGATCACCGCCGCCTGTCAGGCGGGATCCCACGTCGTACTCCCCGGCGATCTGTATGGCGGCACCTTCCGGCTGGTCGACAAGGTCATGGCCCGCTGGGGGCTCGAGTACGACCTGGTCGATCAGACCGACCTCGGCGCGCTCGAACGTGCCGTCCGTGATGACACGCGACTGATCTGGGTCGAGAGTCCGACCAATCCCAAGCTCGACGTGATCGATATCCCCGGTGTCGTCGCCCGGCGGCGGGGCGCCCTCGTCGCGGTCGACAACACGTTCGCCACGCCCGCCAACCAGCGCCCGCTCGAGCTGGGGGCCGACTTCGTCGTGCACTCGACCACCAAGTACCTGGGCGGCCACTCCGACGTGGTCGGCGGGGTCGTGATCAGCCGGTCGGAAGAGTGGCACGAGCGGATCCGCTTCGTCCAGAACGCGGTTGGCGCCGTGCCCGGCCCGTTCGACTGCTTCCTCGTCCACCGCGGCCTGCGGACGCTTCACCTGCGCATGGCAGCGCACGCCCGCTCCGCCGCGGCGGTCGTCGAGATGCTGCGCGCGATACCCGACGTGCAGGACGTCCGCTGGCCAGGCTTCAGTGGCATGGTCAGCTTCCGCCACCCCCGCGCGACCGAGCTCGCGACGCGAACTCGTCTGTTCACGCTGGCCGAGTCGCTGGGCGGCGTGGAGTCGCTGATCGAGGTGCCCCAGGCGATGACACACCAGACGGTCGAGGGCTCGGCGGCGGCCGTCCCGCCCGACCTGGTCAGGCTCAGCTGCGGCGTCGAGGATCCTGGCGACCTCGTCGCCGACCTTCGCCAGGCGCTCGAAGGCTCCTAGTCCGACCTGCAAAAGAGCGCACGACGCGACGTCCGCCGGGGGCGTGCGCGGTTCTGCGTGTGTGGCGCGAACAAACGCGCGCGGCTGGGCCGGACCGGGCGGCACGCGCGGTTTTCCATGCCCTCGGCGCGGGCGGCCGGCTAGACGGTCGCAGCTTCCTGCTGCCGAGGCGTCCCGGCGACCGCGTGATCGACGGCCACCCCGCGTGTGATCACGACGGCGGCGAGATCGTCGTTGCACTCGTCGGCGTCTGACTGGATCCGGTCCACGAGCTGCTGCGCGCTGAGGCCCTGCTCGACGAGCGATTTGAGGTGGGCGCGTCCGAGCTGCTGGCCGCCCTGGCGAGCTTCGGTCAGACCGTCGGTGAACAGGCACACCCGCTCACCGGCGGCCAGGAAGCGGGAGAACTGGGGCCACGTGTCGCCCATCCCGAGGCCGAGCGGGGTGGCCGCCTCCTCATCGCGCTCAGGCTGGCCCGAGATGATCGGCGGCTCGTGTCCGGCCTTCGCCCACGTGAACTCCCCGGTCGCGTGCTCGTAGCGGCAGATGACCACCGTGGCGTAGCCCTCGCCGAGCTCACCGGTGAGATATCGGTCGGCCCGGCAGAGCACCTCGGGCAGCGGATGCCCTTCGCCCATCAGGGTTCGCAGCGTGTAGCGGACGAGCGCCGCGTGGATGAGCGATTCCCGGCCGTGTCCCGACACGTCGCCGATGATGATTCCCGTCCGTTCGGGCGACACGGTGAACACGTCGAAGAAATCACCTCCGGCCGCGAGCCCCTGAGCCGGCCGGTAGGCCACGGAGACCTCGAGCTCGCCGAGGGTTGACGGGACCGCCGGGAGGAGCGCGGCCTGAAGCACCCCGACGTCCGACAGGAGCGCGGCGCGCTGACCGGCCAGCGACTTCGCGCGACGGCGCTGCAGGTAGGCGTTTAGCGCCATCACCGCCGCGACGACGGCGAACGCGAGGAGGGCGATGAGCGCGGCGGTGGGTAGCACCTTGACCAAGCGAGCGATCGGACCGTTGGATTTGGTGGCGGGCGTCGCACCGGTCGGGGTGCGCGGGGACGCGCCGCCCGACGCGCGACTCGGGTCCGGCGACGCACTGCTTGCGTCGGCGGTGCCCGTCCCGCCACCCGCGGACCGCCCGGGCGCGGTCCGGTGGGCCGAGACCGTCGCTCCGCCGGCGACCGACCCGCCTCCACGTCCTCCCGAGCCCACTCTCCCGCGGCCGCCACGCGAGCTGGACGACGAGCCGGGGCTCGCGCCGCTCGAGGGCGACTCAGCCGTGGTGGGCGTTGCCGTGGCGGACGCCGCCGAGGCGGGAGTCGAATCACGGCTTGGCGTCGTTCCCGCGTGCGTTGTGCTCGGCAAAGTCGGCACGGGCAGTGTCGTGACCGGTGCCTTGGGAAGCGATGGCGTACTCACCGAAGGCGTCGTGACGCTCGGCGTGCTCAGCTGCGGGGTGGTCAGCGGCCCAATGGTGACTGACGGGACGGTGGCCGACGGCACGGTGAGCGACGGGGCGGTGACCGTCGGCGCCGAGAGCGTCGGCGCCGTGAGCGTCGGCACGGTGACCGTGGGGATCGAAACAGTCGGCAATCCGATCGACGCTGCGCTGGCGAGCGCCGCGCCCGCGAGCAACGCGGCCGAGAGCAGCATCAGGCCACCTACGGCACGGACCATCAGATTGCGTCTACTCACCCGCCACCCGTCGCTGCGCTGGTCACCGGTCCGCCTTCCCGCCCAACAGTGAACCACCAGTTTACACCCACTCAGCTCTTGGCTGCGAACCTGCCGGTCTCGCCAGCCCGCGGGGCGAGACCGCAGGGGAAAACGGCCATCTGGCTTCTTAGTAAGTAGCTTCTATAGCAAGCATTATGATACCGTTCGGAGGTAGGGATCGAACCTACGCGAGGAGGGTTCGCCGTGACGCAGGCCCGCCGTGGGCGGACCCGCATCCCCGAGGATCTGAGGCAGCTCTTCAGCGACCTCATTCGATACGAGACCGAGCTATGGAATGCGGTCGATGCGCGCCTGCGAGCCGAGCACGACCTGCCGCTGCACCGCTTCGAGCCGATGCAGATCGTCGCCCGGACCCGCGACTGCCGGGTCTACGACATCGCCGATGCGTTGTCGCTCACGACCGGCGGGGTGAGCAAGCTTGTCGATTCGATCGAGTCCGCGGGCTACGTTAAGCGGCGCCCGAACCCCGAGGACCGGCGCTCTTCGATCATCGAGCTCACGCCGGCGGGCCGAAAGGCCCTGGCCCGGGCGACCGCGACGTTCGAGGGAGAACTGGAGCTGCGCGTTGGTGCCGCCCTGTCCGATCGAGCCCTCAAGCAATTCACCGCGACCTTGAACGCGTTGCGGGCCGCGAATGCCGGGGCGGACGCCGCGCGAGCGGCGTGACCCCGGCTCCGCATCGCGGATCCAGGCGGCTCAGTCCGCTGCGGCTGGCTGCGGCTCGATCACGTCCAGAGCGAGGTGCGGAACGTGATGATGGTGGTGCTGGGTGGACACGGCTTGAGCGCCGCGCTCCCGGCGGGAAACGTAGGCGACAAGCGCGACGAAGATTACGAGCGCGATCGCGCTGACCGTTCCGTCGCCCATGTTCAGGCCGCCGGCCACCGGCTTGCTGAACCCGTCGGCGAACGAGGCGCCCAGCGGCCGCGTGACGATGTAGGCGAACCAGAAGGCGACGATCGGGTTCATGAGGCCGCGCGACCAAGCTATCGCGGGGATCGAGATGATCGCTCCGAAGAGCACGACCGACGGCCACAAGCCGAGGTTGAGCTGGTACGCGGTCAGGTCGCCGGCGGCGGTGCCGAGGGCGAACGTGCCGAGGACGGCGGCCCAGTAGAAATACTCGCGACGGCGGGTGTCGATGCTGTGGATCGACAGGGTGCCCTCGGTGCGATACCAGAGGATGAAAATCGCGGCCACGATGATGGCGAAGGCCGGAGTGGTCACGCTATAGCCGAGTCCGGTCCCGTCGTGGATGGCGTCGGCGGCCATCGTCCCGAACACGGCGACCATCATCACCGCGAACCAGTAGTAGGGAGCGCGGTACCGCGGCTGGCGCAGCTGAAGCCACAGGGCGAGAACCAGGCCGAAGAATCCCACCACACCCGCCAGCGGGACGCTCTTCTGACCCAGGAAGTCGGACATCGCCTCGCCCATCCCGGTGGTCAGTAGCTTCAGCACCCAGAAGATCAACGTGATCTCGGGCACCTTGACGAGGACCGGCTGCAAGCGCGCACGGCGCGACGGAGTGTGTGTCATTGCTTCGCTCATCAGTTCCTGGAAGTTGGCGTGTACGCCGGCCACGGTCCGTCGACGCGTGGAACGGGGCCGGCCTATCTGACTCCCGCAAACAAACGGTGCGCCCCGCTCCAACTGTCTGCGCCCAGGGTGAGATCTGTTTAAGCATCACATGAGATCTCTCTAACGAAAGGGCCGCGAGGCGCGAAGCGATCGGCCCGCCGAAGCCAGGCCGGCGCGAGCTGCCGGCGGGTCCGGGCGCGTCAGGCGAACGCGCCGATCCCCGTGATGTCCCGGCCGACGATCAGGGACTGCATCGTCTCGGTTCCCTCGTAGGTGTGGATCGCCTCGATGTCGGTCATGTGGCGGATCACGTGGTTGTCGAGCAGGATCCCGTTGCCGCCCAGCATGTCGCGCGCGTCAGCGCAGACTGCTCGCGCCTTGCGCGTGTTGTTCAGCTTGGCGAGCCCCGCGATCGTGTCGCTCAGCTGCCCCCGCTCCGCCAGGCGCCCGATCTGGAGGCAGTAGAGCTGCATCGCGGTGACCTCGGCCAGCATGTTCACGAGCCGTTGCTGGACGATCTGGAAGCTCGCCAGCGGCCGTCCGAACTGCTCGCGACGCTTGGCGTAGGCGAGCGCGGTGTCGTAGGCCGCCACGGCGTGCCCGAGTGCGGCCCACGCGCACGTGCTCCGCGTCCCGGCCAGCACTCGAGCGGTGTCCTTGAAGCTGCTGGCGCCGGGCAGGCGGTTCTCAGCCGGCACAAACACGTCTTCTAAGGCGATTTGCGCCTGCCAGATCGCCCGCAGCGATCCCTTGCCTTCGATCACCTGCGCGTCGTAGCCGGGCGCGCCCTTCTCGACGAGGAACCCGTTGACCCGGCCATCCTCGTTGCGGGCCCAGACGACCACGACGTCGGCCAGGCTGCCGTTCCCGATCCAGCGCTTGGCGCCGTTGAGGCGGTAACCGCCATCGACTGCGCGCGCACTGGTGGCCAGCGACACCGAGTCCGAGCCGTGATCGGGTTCAGTCAGCGCGAACGCCCCGAGCTGCTCCAGACGGGCCATCCCTGGAAGCCAGCGCTGCTTCTGCTCCTCGGAGCCGAGCATGGCGATCGACTGCATCGCCAGCCCAGCCTGTACGCCCAGGAAGGTGCCGAGACTGCCGTCGCCTCGGTTCAGCTCCATGTGCACCAGTCCCGACGCGATCGGATCAAGGCCGGGGCAGCCGTAGCCATGGATGTCCTCGCCGACGATGCCGAGCTCGCCGAGGCGCTTGATGAGCGGCCACGGCATCTCGGCCCGCTCCCAGTAGCCACCGATAACCGGCAGCACCTCGTCGTCGACGAACACGCGCACACGGCGCAGGACGTCGAGCTGGGCCCCGGTCAGCTGCTCGCGAAGGAAGAAATAGTCGGTGGCCAGTGAATGACCGAGGTCTTCGAACAGATCAGGGACGGTCAGCATCGGGTCCTCCACTCGATAGCTCTGGTTCGGCGAGCGCGTTCGCGATCGCCCGGTAGGTCTTGCGGTTGAAGATCAGGCCGACGTGACTCCCGGTCACCTCGACGTTCTCGGCGTACGGGACGAGTGCCGCCTGCCACCGGACGACGCCGTCGCCCTTCGAGTAGATACTGGTCAAGCGAACTCGATCGCTGGGAAAGGCGCCGGTGAAGTCGCGAGCGAACGCGCAGTCACAGCCCTCGGTGAGGCAGCTGGGAGACCGCGCCCGACGGCTGTGGAGCGTCACCTGCCGTGCCGCGCCCACGGCGCCCTGGGTCGCGTAGCTGGTCGCGAGCATCCGGCGCAAGCCCGCACCCGCCGAGATCGCATGCGAGACCAGCTCCGGGTGGCGGTGGCCGAGCGCCCGGGCATAGTGGCCGCCGCGGCTGTGGCCAATCAGGGCCACTCGCCGCCCGTGCCGCTCGTAGAGCCGCTCGACACGACGCTCGACGCGGTCGAGCGCCCGGTCTGAGCAACCGGTGTTGGCCACGAAGCCGCAGGTATACGGCCGATATCCGATCCGCGCCAACCACGCCGCGAGGACGATCAGGGTCTGGTCGCCTCCGCCGAAGCCGGGCACCAGGACGACCGGCCGCCCGTCGCCGCGCGGAACTCCGCCACCGCGGAGCACTGGGTCGACGAGCAGCCGGCACAGCTCGAGCTGCCAGCGCGTCTCCCGCAGGTGGCCGCCTCCCCAGCGCTCCTCGGGAATGGCCGGGAGCGCGTCAGTTGGCGAGTACATAGCTCCCCGGCGCCTTTCCGTGGGCTTTGTACGTCGCGTCGCCGAGCTTCTTCGGCGCGGGCTTCAGCTCACCCGAACGCTCGGCCAGCCAGGTGTCCCAGTCGTCCCACCAGCTGCCCGGTAGCTGCGGGGTGCCGGCGAGGAACTCGTCTGGGCTGCCGGGAAGCTCGTTGGTGACGCGGAAGCTCGAGCGGCTGTTATCTGGGATGGGCGGATTGACGAGCGCCTGGATGTGACCGCTCCGGGAGAGGACGAACCGTCGCTCGCCTCCGAACAGCTGCGCGCCGTTGTACGCGCTCTCCCACGGGACAATGTGGTCACTCGCGCCGGCAACGAAGTACGTGTCCAGGTCAACCGCCCCCAGGTCCACCGGCGAGCCGAGGACATCAAGCGTGCCCGGGTGGACGAACGAATTGTCGAGCGCGATGTGGATGAAGTCACGGTGAAGACCGGCCGCGAGCCGGACGGTGTCCTGGTTCCAGTACAGGACGTCGAAGGCGGGCGGGGCCTTGCCTAGTAGGTAGTTGTTGACGACGTAGTTCCAGACCAGGTCGTTGGGTCGAAGCCAGGTGAACACACCGGCGAGTGCCTGCCCGTCGACGTAACCCCTGCGCGCGGACTCAGCGACTGCTGCAGCTGCGACGTCGCGGCTGGTCAGCGCCGACACCGTCCCCTCGGCGTCGTTGTCGAGCGCGCACACCATCAGCGTCAGGCTCGCTACGTCACCCAGATCACCGGTAGCCGCGAGGTGACCGAGCAGTCCGACGGTGATGATCCCGCCCGAGCACGCCGCCGCGAGGTGGACCGGGCCACCACCCGTAATCGTCGCCACCGCGTCGCGGGCCTCGGCGACCGCGGCCGCGTACGTATCGAGGTCGAAATCACCCTGCTCCTGGCCGGGGTTGCGCCACGAGATCCCGAAGACCTGCTGCCCCTGAGCGACGTAGTGCTCGATCATGCTCCTCCCCGGCGACAGGTCGAACACATAGAACTTGTTGATTGTCGGCGGAATGAACAGCAGCGGCGTTTCTCGCACCTGATCGGTGCTCGGCTTGTACTGGATCAGCTCGAGCACCTCGGTCCGGAGCACGACCGACCCGGGGGACGCGGCGAGGTTGCCGCCGACCTCGAACCCGCTCGTATCGACCGTCGCCGGCATTCGAGACGGACCGCCTAGGTCATGGACGAGCTGCCGCGTGCCGCGCACGAGGTTGCCGCCTCCGGTGTTCACGATCTCCTTGAGCACGGTCGGGTTCGACCACGCGAAGTTGCTCGGGGCCAGCGCATCGAGCACGTTTCCAGCCGCGAGCCGCGCGCGTCGCTCGGCGCGCCAGTCGACTTCGGCATCCGTAATCAGTCCGTCGACCGTCTCGCCCACCGCGAGGTAGGCCTGGAGGACGCGGCGCAGCAGCCAGTTGCCCTCCCATGCCGGATCGGCGAAGCGCCGATCGCCCTTCGCCGGCACGCGCTCCGAGCGACCCAGCGCGGTGCGGGCGAGCTCGGCGGTGAGGCCGCCGGCACGCGCCGCCGCTCGGCCGGGGTGCCGCGCCAGGCCGGCGCCGACCTTGGCACCCGCCCCCGGAGCAAGGAACCGCGGCGGGCCGCCGACCGCTGCCTCACCCAGCATCACGTCGAGCCCGGAACGAGCCGCCTGGCTCGTGCGCCGCAGACTGGATCGGTTGTTGTCGGTTGTGGCCTTGTCGCTCATCGCTTCCTCCGCTTTGTGCTTGAGAGATAAGACTCGCGCGCCGCAAGCCCGGTGGCAAGCCCCAAGCACCCGAAGTTCGGAGCGTTTGATTGTGTGCTCCCTACAATGTGCCCTGAGGAGAGGCTTCGTGGCGTGAACCCGGACCAAGCGATCGTCGCGCTGCGTGAGGCGCTTGAGCAGCGGCTGGAGGACCTCGCCGACGAGGCGACGGAGAAGATCGTCGCCGAGATTCCCGCCTACCGTTCGTTCGACGAGCAACTACGACGTGACGTCCGCGCACACGTCATGTCCCACCTGCGCGCCAGCCTCGAGAGCCTCGGCCGAAGCCGCGAGGTCAGGCGCGAGGACCTGCTGTTTGTGCGTCCGCACGCCGCCCGCCGTACCAGGCGCGTGTCGCTCAGCGACTTCGTGCACGCGTTCTACATCGGCGAACGCGTGCTCTGGGATACGGCGCTGTCCCTCGCCACCGACGAGGACTCCCAGCGGGCGGCGCTCGCCTTCGCCTCGCACCTGCCTCGCTACTTCGAGGTCGCCACCACGCACGCAGCCGAGGTGTACCTCGAGGCTCAGGAGCAACTGGCGGCCACCGGGGAGGCCGTCCGGCGCAATCTGCTCGAGGATCTACTCGCCGGGCGCGCTCCTGAGCCGGGACCGCGTGCGGACGCAGCTCGCGCCGCGGGCCTCGAAGACGGCTCGTCGTTTGCCGTGATCTCGGCCGCCGCTGCGTCGGGCCACAAGGACGAGGAGTTATTGCGTGGCGCGGCCGCGGCTCTCGCCCGGGCCATCGGCGGTCCGACGCTCCCGCTCGCGGTCGTCCGTCACGACGAAATCGTCGTCGTCGTTGTCGCGACCCGTGGGCTCAAGGCGGCACCAGCCCCGCGGCTGCTTGACGTCCAGCACCGGCTCGCCGACGGCGGACTCCCCCTCGCGGTGGCGATCAGCACCGCCGTCTCGAGCCTGACCCAGATCGGCGACGCCTACCGTGAAGCGAGGACGCTGCGAATCGCTCGAGGGTCGCGATCCGGCGTTGTCGCGATGTCCGACCTGAGCGCCTTCGAGTACCTGACGCTCCGTCCGGATCCCACCGCGAGCCGTCTGATCGCGCCGGCCATCCACGAGTTCGTGGCCCAGGACGCCGAGGAAGGCGCGCCGTTGGTCACCACCCTGCGCGAGTACGTCGCGTGCGACCTCAACGCCCGGCGCGCGGCCGACAGTCTCCACATTCACGTGAACACGGCCCACTACCGCTTGGGCAGGATCGCCGAGCGGACCGGCCGCGATCTCCGCAACGTCAGCGATCTGCTCGAGATCCTGATCGCCGCCCGGTTGTCTGACGCCGAGGCGAACGGCCAGACGGACTGCTAGCCGCGTTATTGGTTGCGGCTCACAACCGGGCGCCCACCAATTCGGCAGCCGGTCCCATGTTCGCGGCGATCCCGCTGCGGGAGTCTGCACCCATCACCCGCCGTCCAGAAAGGGACCGTCCGATGAACGAGAACCTCGCAGACAACCTGATCCGCACCACCGAGGGCTACGCCACCCGGCCAGCACTACAGGTGGATGAGGATGTAATGACCTACGCCGACCTCGACGATGCGAGCGCCCGGGTCGCTGGCTTCCTGCGTGAGCGCGGCATCGAGCCCGGCGATCGGGTGGGGATCATGCTCCCCAACGTCCCGGAGTTTGCGATCGCGTACTACGGCGTGCAGCGGGCCGGCGGCGTCGTCGTGCCGATGAACGTGCTCCTCAAGCAGCGCGAGGTCGCGTTCTACCTCGGCGATCCCGGGGCCAAGCTCGTCTTTGCCTGGCACCAGTTCGCCGATGCCGCTCAGCAGGGCGCGGCCGAGGCAGGGGCCGAGTGTGTGATCGTCGAGCCGGAGGCATTCCGCGCGCTGCTTCAGTCGGCCAACACGATCACCGAAGTCGTCGAGCGCAACGCGGACGACACAGCGGTGATCCTCTACACGTCGGGGACGACCGGCAAGCCGAAGGGCGCCGAGCTCACGCATTCGAACCTCGCGATCAACGCCGACGTGATGAAGCAGGTGTTCTCGATCGGCCCAGAGGATGTCATCTTGGGCGCCCTCCCGCTGTTCCATGCGTTCGGGCAGACGTGCGCGCTCAACACCGCGGTGAGCGCCGGCGCGTCGCTCGTGCTGATCCCGCGCTTCGACGCGGGACGGGCCCTCACCGCAATCGCGGATGACCGGGTCACCGTGTTCGAGGGCGTGCCGACCATGTACTCGGCGCTCCTTCACCACCCCGATCGCGAACAGTTCGACGTGAGCGCCCTGCGGCTGTGCGTCTCGGGCGGAGCCGCCCTCCCCGTCGAGGTGCTCCGGTCATTCGAGCAGGCGTTCGGGTGCGTGATCCTCGAGGGTTACGGCCTGTCTGAGACCTCGCCGGTGGCGTCGTTCAATCACCCCGGTCGCGAGCGCAAGCCTGGCTCGATCGGCACGCCGATCGAGGGCGTGCAGATGAAGCTCGTCGACCTTCACCGCCGCGACAGCGAGCCGGGCGAACCGGGCGAGATCGCGATCCGCGGTCACAACGTGATGAAGGGCTACTGGAACCGTCCCGAGGCGACTGCGGAGGCAATCGACGCCGACGGCTGGTTTTACTCGGGTGACATCGCGCGCGTCGACGAGGACGGTTTCTTCTTCATCGTCGATCGCAAGAAGGAGCTCATCATCCGCGGCGGCTACAACGTCTACCCGCGTGAGATCGAAGAGGTCCTCTACGAGCACCCCGCGGTGCGCGAGGCAGCCGTGATCGGAATCCCCCACGCCGACCTCGGCGAGGAGGTGGGCGCGGCGGTTGCGCTCAAGTCTGGTCAGCAGGTGACCGAGGCCGAGCTGCGCGATTACGTCAAGAGCAACGTGGCCGCCTACAAGTACCCACGCCACGTCTGGTTCGTCGATGAGCTCCCGAAGGGACCCACGGGAAAGATCCTCAAGCGCGAGATCAAGCCTCCCGCCGGTGTGACCTCGCCCGCCGCGTAGTCACTGCGGCCGGCGCGGCGCGCCGCGCCGGCCGCAGGAAGGATTTGCCCCCGGTTGGGGTCTTCACAAATAACCCGCCATTTCGGCGGGCCCGAGAAAACTTCAACCGTGGGAGCAAAAATGACCACTCTGAGAAAAGGGAAGTTACGCGCGGCAGGGATCGTCGCGATGGCGGCTTGCGCGGTGGCGATCGCGGCATGCGGGAGTTCCAGCAGCTCGACAACCAGCTCGACGGCCACGCCGGCCGCGGCCGCGACGACGGCCTCGACCACCACGACCGCCGCGGCAGGGAGCGCCGCGATGATCAGCACCGCCAAGGCACACGGTCAGACTTACCTGACTGGAGCATCGGGCCGCGCGATTTACCTGTGGGTCGCCGACAAGGGCAGCACCTCCAGCTGCTCGGGCGCCTGCGCTAAGGCCTGGCCTCCCGTCACCACGACGGGCAACCCGACGGCGGGATCGGGTGTCACCGCGTCGATGCTCGGTACGACGAAGCGCTCAGACGGAACCGAACAGGTGACCTACGACGGCCACCCGCTGTACTACTTCGTCGCCGACACCGCGGCCGGCAGCACGAAGGGTCAGGGCAGCGACAGCTTCGGCGCCAAGTGGTGGCTGGTCACTCCGTCCGGCAGCGCGATCACCGCGAGCGCCGGATCCTCGAGCGGCGGATCCTCGAGCGGCGGATCCTCGAGCGGCAGCTGGGCCTAGCCAACCCAGGGGCCCCGGGGCCTATGTCAGACATCACAGTGGGTGCCCGCGACCGCGCGGGCACCCACGCCTTGACGGGTGGCCGGCGCGAGCGCGCAGGCCGCGACCCCTCGCGACCGCTCCCCGCGTGGGCGTTCACCGCGTTCGCGGTCGCGTCGTTTGGCGGCCCGCTGGCCCTGGCCGCGTCGGGTGCGCCGAGCGTGGTCGGCGACGCCGCCGGCTCGAGCGGGCTGGTGATGCTCGCGGGAGCGGTCGTCTTCCTCGTGCCGCTCGCCATCTGGCTGCGCTACTCGCGCGACGTGACCAGCTCGGGCGGCCTGTTCGCGTTTGTGGAGGAGGCGGCAGGCCGGCGCGTCGCGCTGGTCCAAGCCGCTATCTGGATCTTCAGCTACCTGCTGTACGTCGTCTACACGACGGTCCAGATCGTCTACGACCTCCTCCCGAGCGTACTGCCGGGCGAGGGCCGCTACCAGACCGTGCTCGCCCTCGCCATCCCGGTCGCGCTGGTGGCGGTCATGCTCGCCGGACGAGCCGCGACGTTCCTCGTGTTCGGGGTGATCGCGGCCGGACAGCTCGCGCTGGCGGGAATCCTCGACGGGGTGACGCTGGCGCACCTCTCGACGCCGCTCTCGAGCTTCGGCACGGGCGCGGGTACGCAGGCGGTCGCCAAGGCGAGTGCCCAGACGTCGCTCCTCTACGTCTGCGGCAGCCTGCCGCTGTTCCTCGGTGGTGAGCTGGCGGCGCCGGCGCAGCGCACGATCCGCGGCGGTCTGACCTTGGCCTTCGTTGCGACCGCGGTGGTGATCGTGCTCGCGGTGGCACCGCTGGCCTCCGCCCCGGGTCTCCTCAGCACCGCGGTGCCCGGCGTGAGTGTCGCCGAGCAGTTCGCCGGCCCCGGCCTGGCCAAGGCGATCGGCATCGGCGTGGCGGTGAGCACCGCGGGCGTAATGCTGTGCGAGTACGTGGCGCTGACGCGGCTCATCCACCACATCGGACGGTGGCGGATCCGGCCGATCGCGGCGGCGATCGGCGTCGTGGCGCTGGTGGCGGCGCCGATCAGCCTGATCGACCCGGACGGTTTCTACAACCGCCTGCTGAAGCCGTCCGAGGTTGCGCTGTGGGTCAGCCAGCTGATCGTCTTCGCCGCGTTTCCGTTATTCGCGTTCAAGCGCCGGCAGCGGATGTGGCCGGCCCTCGCGCTGGCCGTGGGCGCGAGCGCGTTCGCCGTGTACGGAATCGTGACGACGCTCCAGCAGGCTTCCAGCTGAACAGTCGTTTGGGATAAAACTGGCGCTATACGCCAGTTATCTCCCAAGTCCGGTCAAGTAGGCTGCCAAGCGCTGTGAGCGAACCGAACGCGCAATGGCGCCTGGCGGCGAGGCCGGTCGGTCTACCGAAGCGGTCCGATTGGGAGTGGGTCGAGGAGCCGGCTCCCGAGCCGGCCGACGGGCAGCTCCTGATCGCGCTCGAGTACATCTCGCTCGACCCGGCCATGCGCGGCTGGATGAACGAGGCCCGCTCCTACGTCCCCCCGGTGGGTATCGGGGAGGTCATGCGCGCCGGGGGGATCGGTCGCGTCGTCGAGTCACGCAACCCCGATTTCGTCGCCGGCGACCTCGTCTCAGGCATGTTCGGGGTCCAGAGCTACGCCCTCTCCGACGGCCGGGACATCAGAACCGTCGACACCGGGCTGGCGCCGGCGCCGGTCCACCTCGGCGTGCTCGGGATGACCGGGCTGACCGCGTACTTCGGCCTGCTCGACATCGGGCGTCCCGAGCCGGGCCAGACCGTCGTCGTGTCGGGCGCCGCCGGCGCGGTGGGTAACGTCGCGGGCCAGATCGCCCGCATCAAGGGATGTCGGACCATCGGCATCGCGGGTGGCCCCGAGAAGTGCGAGTGGCTGACCGAGGAGCTCGGCTTCGACGCCGCGATCGACTACAAGGTCGGCGAGACCCGGGCGGACCTGCGCCAGTACGCCCCGAAGGGCGTCGACGTCTACTTCGACAACGTCGGCGGCGAGCTCCTCGACGAGGTGCTGCGCCGTCTGGCCCGGAACGCCCGCGTGGTGATCTGCGGCGCGATCTCTCAGTACAACGCCGAGCAGCCGCCGCGCGGCCCGGCCAACTACATGCAGCTGCTGGTCCAGCGCGCGACGATGGCCGGGTTCCTCGTGTTCGACTACGCCAAGCGCTACCCTGAGGCGGTCGCCCAGCTCGCCGAGTGGCTCCAAGACGGCAAGCTGATCTCCCGCGAGGACGTGGTCCCCGCCGACCTCGAGCAGTTCCCCGAGGTGTTCCTCCGGCTGTTCCGGGGTGAGAACGTCGGCAAGCTGATCCTAGAAATTGGCCGGCACGGGTCATGAGCTCGCCGCCACTCCAGGGCGAGTTGCGCTTCTGGCCTGAACTCGCCACCCTGATGAGCGATCCTCGCTTCTGGTGGCCCAAGCGGCAGACGCGCCAGCCTGTCCTCCTGATTCCCGGCTTCCTTGCCGGCGACGCGTCGCTCACGGTAATGGCCGGTTGGCTGCGCCGGCGCGGCCACCGCGTCCGTACCAGCGGGATCCGCCTCAACGTCGGCTGCTCGGGGCGCGAGCTCGATCAACTTGACGCGGTCCTCACCGCGTTCGACGATCCCGTCGTCGTGATCGGCCAGAGTCGTGGGGGGACGCTCGCCCGGGCCCTGGCGGCGCGCCATCCCGACAAGGTCGCGGCGCTGATCACGCTCGGCTCCCCCGTGCTCGACCCGCTCGCCGTATCAGCGTCGGTGCTCCGGACCATCCGCTCGGTCGCGTTGCTCGGCGACCTCGGCGTCCCGGGTCTGTTCTCGACCGAGTGCCGCGACGGCAACTGCTGCGCGGAGTTTCGGTCGCTCCTCGCCCAGCCGCTCGCGCCCGGTGCCACCGCGCTGTCGCTCTACTCGCGTAGCGATGCGATCGTCGACTGGCGCGCCTGCCTGGACCCGGACGCCGAGTGCGTGGAGATCGAGGGCAGCCACTGCGGGATGGCAGTAAACGCGCAGGTCTACCGCGAGCTCGAGCGGCTACTCGAGTGACGGCGCTCGCCTCCTCGACGCGAGCGGACCTCGCCCAATGGGCTCGCTGGGCGGTCCCGCGCTGGTCGGTCCCGGCCGCAATGCGCGCCATCCGCGCCGTGGTCGTCGTCTGCGGCCTGTTCGCGCTCGCGCACAGTGTGATCGGGAATGCCCAGATCGCCACGTTCTGCGCATTCGGGGGCTTCGCGACGCTGGTGCTCTCGTCGTTCGCGGGAACCTGGCGCGACAAGCTCCTGGCCCACCTCGCGCTGGCGCTCACCGGAAGCGTGCTGCTGACCATCGCCACGATTGTCAGCTCCTCCACCGTGGCGGCGGCGATCGTCACTGTGCCCGTGACATTCGCGGTGTTCTTCGCCGGCATCACCGGCCCCAATGCGGCCTCGGGCACCACCGGGGCGCTGCTCGCCTACGTCCTTCCGGCGGCGTCCCCCGGCACGGTCGGCATGATCCCCGACCGCCTGCTCGGCTGGTGGATGGCGTCGGTCGCCGGTACGGCCGCGGTGCTGCTTTTCTCGCCGCGACAGGCCGGCGGCAGCCAGCTGCGCGCCGCGGCGTCGAAGCTGGCGGGGACGCTCGCCGACGAGCTCGACGGGGTGCTGCGGGGCGACGCCCCCGATGACTACCTCGCCGCCGCGATGGAGGCCAAGCGCGACCTGCTGGCGAGCTTCACGGCGACCCCGTTTCGGCCGACCGGCCTGGCCGTCGCCGACCAGGCGCTCGCGAACTGCATTCAGTTGCTCGAGTGGTGCACGGCGCTGATCGCCGACGCGGTCAGCGAGCGGCACGAGCTCAAACACGCGGCGAAATGCGACCTCGAGCTGATCGCAAGCTCGAGCGCGGTGTTGCGAGATACGGGGACACTGCTCGCGGGCGGCGATGCACACCCCGACGTCGATGAGCTCGAGCGCCGTCAGGAGGCGGTGGTGACGCGACTCGTGGAAGCCGACCCCGCACCCACTCCCGGCTCGGCCGAGCCGGATCGCTTCCGCGAGGCTGCTCAGATCGCGTTCCACGCCCACGGGATCGCCGTCGCCGTTCTCGCCGCGACCTACGACACGCTGATCGCGTGCGGGCTCGCCGACCCGGAGTGGCTCGAGGAGAGGCGGCAACGCTGGTACCCCGGATCGGCTGCCGCCGCGCGGACCGTGAAGCGAGTTTCGAGCGTCGCCACCGCGGCGTACACACACGCGAGCGTGCGATCCGTCTGGTTCGTCAACAGCATCCGCGGAGCGGTGGCGCTCGCCGTGGCGGTGACGATCGCCGATGTCACCACGGTTCAGCACGGCTTCTGGGTCGTGCTCGGCACGCTGTCGGTGCTTCGCACCAACGCCGCGGCGACCGGCGCGACCGCGCTCCGGGCACTCGCCGGCACCGCCCTCGGCTTTGTGATCGGCGGGGCGCTTGTGGTCGCGATCGGCAGCGACCAAACCGCGCTGTGGATCGCGTTCCCGATCGCGGTGCTCGTGGCCGCGTACTCGCCGGGCACCACGCCGTTCGCCGTCGGTCAGGCGGCGTTCACGGTGATGATCGCCGTCCTGTTCAACCTGATCGTCCCGGTTGGATGGAAGGTGGGCGTGGTGCGGATCGAGGACGTCGCGCTCGGCTGCGCGGTTAGCGTCGTGATCGGCACCCTGTTCTGGCCGCGCGGCGTGGCCGCGGTTGTCGGCGACGATCTCGCCGACGCGTTCCGGACCGGCGCGTCCTATCTGACCCAGGCGATGCAGTGGGCGACCGGCGAGCGGGCCGGCGGGCCCGAGAACGCAGCCGCCGCCGGGAACGCCGGCCTGCGCCTCGACGATGCGTTGCGCGGGTTCCTCGCCGAGCAGGGGACGAAGCACATCACCAAGCAGGACTTGTGGCGCCTCGTCGGCGGCTCGCTCCGGCTCCGCCTCACCGCTCATGCCGTGGCCGAGATGCCCGGGGACGCGACCGGCCGCGACGCGGCACGTGCCGTGCTCGAGCGGCGCACCGCGACACTCGCCTCGTGGTATGAGCAGCTCGCCGAGCAGGTCGGCAAGCCGAATCACCTGGCCGTACGCGAGCTCGAGCCACCGTCGCTGACCGCGGCGGGCGTCGTCGACAGCTCGATCGGCTCCTACTACGGCGTGTGGCTGTGCGAGCACCTCGATCACCTCAGCGACCATGCCGGCGAGCTGGTGGAGCCGGCGGCTGAGGTCGCGAAGATCCGCAGCCGGCCGTGGTGGCGCTAGCCCGCGGCGCTCCCGACGCGCCCGCGCCTGCCCCCCGCCCCCGGCGGGGCAATTTCCAGCATTACGGACGTCCATCCCACGGAATTCAGGATTTCGCCCCCGTCACAGGTCACTTTCCTGCACGGGCGGAAATCGCGTCCCGAAATGCTGGAAATTGCCGCCCCCGCTTGACGGCGATCCGGGGGTTGCCGGCGGCCCCGGGTTTGCGGACCCGACGAACCGGCTAATCGATCGACGCGCTCCAGCGCTCCTCGATCCGTCCGTAGCGCCACACCGACAGCGCCACCGCCCAGGTCAACACGAACATGGCGACGATCACGAACCCGAGCATGTTGATGTTGATGTTCTCGAACCAGTTCCAAAACGAGCCGGACAGGTTCAGCTCGGACGCCATCAGCCCACCGAGCTCGATCGTCCCGATGACGACCGCGATCGCGACCGACAGGCCCGTGATCGTGATGTTGTAGAAGACCTTGCGTACGGGCTTTGAGAACGCCCAGCCGTAGGCGAAGTTCATAAACGATCCGTCGATCGAGTCCATCAGGGACATCCCGGCGGCGAACAGGATCGGCAGGCAAAGGATCGCGTACCACGGCAACCCCGCCCCCGCCGCGCCGCCCGCCAGCACCAGCAGCGCGACCTCCGTGGCGGTGTCGAACCCGAGGCCGAAGAGCACGCCGATCGGGTACATCTGCCCGGGACTGCGGACCGTCCGCGTGAGCCGACCCAGCAGCCGATTCATCAACCCTCGCTTCTGCAGCTGCTCCTCGAGCTCCGCCTCGTTATACCGACCGGTCCGCATCTCCCGAAACACCCGCACGATCCCAACCAGGATCACCACGTTGATCGCCGCGATCACGTACAGGAACGAGCCGGACACAAGCGTGCCGACCGAGTTGGTCACCCGGTGCAGATCGGAGTGGTCGTTGCGCACCGGCCCGTCCACCGCCCTGACCCCGAACGAGATCAAGAGCGCGAGGGCGAACACGATCGTCGAGTGCCCCAACGAGAACCAGAACCCCACGCTCAACGGGCGCTTGCCCTCGCTCATCAACTTCCGCGTCGTGTTATCGATCGCCGAGATGTGATCGGCATCGAACGCGTGGCGCAGTCCGAGGGTGTAGGCGGTGACCCCGATCCCGATCGAGAACGCCCCCGCCGTGCCAGCCCGATAGTGCCTCGGCGCCACCAGCGCGATCAGCGTCAGGAACCCAACCAGGTGCAGGCCCACCACGACCGCGGTCATCATCATCAGCGTCCGCCGCTGGCCCGCGGTCAGCGAAGCCCAAAATCCGGCCAAACGGCGCCGAGACCGCGGCCGGGCTCCAGCCGTCGTCGCCTCCATCGTTTCCTCCTGTGTCGATCCCCGCTCGAGAACGAGCGCTGACCGGATATACGCGACGCGATCCCACTTGGATCAGCCGGAAACTCGCTGGCGGGAACGTACTCCCGCAAGCGTCGCTAATGCAAGGGCCTGGTAATTACGATCACCCCTCGACTCCGCGGCGCGTGCAGTCCTCGCAGACGCCGACGATCGGGAAGTGGCCGAAGCGCGCCGTGTACCCGAACTGCTCCCTGATGCGCTTGCGGACCGAATCGAGCCGCGCCGGGGGGACACTCGTCACCTTCGCGCACCGTTCGCAGTACAGGTATTCGACCTCTTCGCAGCCGACCCGCACGTACAGACCCGCCGAATGGCCGAGGTGAACGTGGCGGATCAGCCCCTGGTGCTCGAGCACCTCCAGGTTGCGGTAGACCGAGGACTCGTCGAGCGAGAGCTCCCGCGCGAGATCGCTCGCGGCGACCGGGCCGGCGGCCTCGAACAGCGCCTCGAGCACGAGGCGCCGCGGCGTCGAGAGTCGAAACCCCGCCTCCCGCAGCGCCTGCTCCGCCTCGGGCAGGCTGTCGACCGCGAGCGGCGGGACATTCGGCGAGAGCGTCATCCGCCGGGCGCTCCGAATGTCGAGCGCAGCACGCGCACGAGCGCGCGCGCCCGGTCGGTCCCGCGCCGGCCTGCCCACGGGTGCGGTCCCGTCGCCCACGGATGCCAACCGAGCGTCCCGTAGTGCTCGCGCACCAGCGCCTTGAGCTCGCCGCGGTGGGTCCCGCAGGCGTACCGCTGCGGCCCGTACATGCCCCGTCCGTGCCAGGTCAGCCAGCGACCGGGCTCGGCGTCGACGTACTCGCCGTGCCGGAGGTCGAGCAGCTGTCGCTCGAGCGCCACCTGGGTCTCGGCGTCGGGACGCGCGCCGCAGATCTCGCACGTGAAGACAACGGTCACCGGCATATCGGACCCCTCACCAGCGTGGCTCGTACCCGCTGCGAAGCTCGCTGGAGCGTCCGCGCCAGGTCGGCTCGCGATCGTAGTGGCGGCTGATCGCAGTGTGGCGCAGCCGCCGGAGCAGAGGGCCGTAGCTGAACCGCGTCACCCGGGCACCAAGCAGGCCGAGCGGGTTGGGCTCCATGAAGGGCATGAACTTGTCGGGGAAGCCGGGCATCGTGCAGGCGATGCAGATACCCCCCACGTTAGGGCAACCGCCGACACCGCCGACCCAACCGCGGATCGGCACGTTGCAGGTCGCAACCGGGCCCTTGCAGCCGAGCTTTACCAGGCACCCGCGGTGATCGGCCGGCGTGGCGGCGAACTCCCCCTGCTCGGCGAAGCCGGCACGGCCGCAACCCTGCTGCACCGTTCGCCCGAACAGCCACCGCGGACGGCCGTGATCGTCGAGGTCAAGCGACGGAGCCACGCGCGCCACCCGGAGCGCGAGCGCGAGCAGCGTCTCGGTGATGTTGTCGGGCTGCACCGGGCAGCCGGGCAGGTTGACGATCGGGATGTCCAGTCGCGAGCGCCAGCGCTCGCCCAGATAGTCGGCCAGCCCCATCGCCCCGGTCGGGTTGCCGCGCATCGCCGGAATCCCGCCGAACGCCGCGCACGTGCCGAGCGCGAGCACCGCGGCCGCGCGTGGGGCTAACCGGTCGATCCAGGTACACGTCGAGATCGGCTCGCCGTTCGAAGGGTCCACACCCAGCGTCGCCCAGTACCCGTCGCCGCTGATCTCCTCGTTCGGCACCGAGCCCTCGAGCACGAGGATGAACGGATCCAGCTTGCCCGCAGCCGCCTCGAACCACGCGCGCATGAATTCCTCCCCGGTCTCGTAGGCGAGCACCGGGTTGTAGATGATCATCGGAGGAGCGCCGGGGAAGCAGCCGCGGATCAGGTCCTCGAAGCTCGGGCTCTGCGCCGCCGTCATGGCGATCGAATCGCCGTCGCAGCCCAGCCCAGAGGTGAGCCACAGCACGCTGACGGGGTCTCCAGCCGGCTCGCGCATCCCTACACGGTCTGTCTTCGCGAGTGCATGGAGTGCGACACGGCCCGCTCGCGCAGCACCGGGGTGCGCTCGGTCAATTCCTGCAGTCCGTATTCGAGGCTGCCGTGCAGGTGGAGGTCGTCCGCCGTGCCGGTCACCAGCCCCGCCTGAGCCAGCCGCTTGAGGGCGTGTGAGACCGACGGACGCTCGGCCGCCACGAGCTGGCCGAGCAGGCGATGGGTCAGCGGCAGCGACAGGCGCACCCCGCTCGGCTCAACCCGGCCCCAGCGCGTCGCGAGATGCCACAGCAGCAGCACGAGCCGCAGCTCGAGCCTCGGCTGGGAGGTGATCGCCCGCAGCACATCGAGCTCGACCGGCCGCCGACAAGCGCGCCGCAGCAGCGCGCGAGTGATCTGCGGGAACGGCCGCACCCGGTCGGCGAACTCACCGTCGAGCAGGGCCAGCCGCGCGGGGCTCAGAACCCGCCAGCCACAGGTCCTGGCCAGCAGCTGATCGGCGGCGGGTCCGGGTGGCTGGAGCAGGTCGCCCGGACCAACCAGCTCGGCCGCCGTGCGGTCCCCAACCCGGGTCTCGAGCGCGAGCAGGCCTTCGAGAATGAGCAGGCCGAGTCCCTGCCCGGCGGCCTCGAACCACGGCCCTAGGTCGCACCCGCCGGCGCCCACCTGGAGCACGCGGGCGGTGGCCAGCTGGCGCGCGGCGATGCGGGCGCGGACGTCGAACTCGTCGGCGAGCTCACCGTCGGCGTCGAGCACGTACGTGTAGAGGACGATCGACTCCGGCCTGGCCCCAGCGAGATCGGGGTGGCGGGGCCACCGCAAGGGTCCTGAACGGCTCACCCCTCGGTCTTCCACGGGCACTATCGCCTCTCCCACGACAGACGGCGGAAGGCCCAGTCTATGCCCGGCCAGCCCCCAGCGCACCCCCTTAAGACCACCGTGGTAACCCTGGTTACACACACGGTCCGAGACCCTTCGCGGCGCCGAAAGCGAGTGGTAGAAGTGCCTGCGTGTGCCTGGCGATCCCTGGACAGGTCATTGACATCGTCGATGACCTGAATCGGTTGGCCAAGGTCGATGTCGCGGGAGTGCGTCGCAATGTCAACATCGGCCTGCTCGATGCCGAGGACGGCGGCGTGGGCCCGGGCGACTGGGTCCTCATCCACGTGGGGTTCGCCATCTCGAAGGTCGACGAGGAGGAGGCTCGGGCCACCCGCGACCTGCTCGTCCGGATGGGGGCCGACTACGAACAGGAGCTCGAGGAGCTGAAGGCCAGCGTGATCGAGTGAGCGCCGGCCAGCCCCAGTCCTGCGAATCCCACGGAGATCACTGCATCACCTGCGGCGACGACGGAGTGCCGATGACCGTGGTGGCGGTCGATCTCGACCGCGGCCTGGCTCTGTGCGCCGACGAGGACGGAGCTAGATCCACGGTCGAGGTGGCGCTCGTGGAACCGGTCCAGCCGGGTGACGTGCTGCTCGTCCACGCCGGGACCGCCCTGGCCCAGCTTCTCTACCCCGCCGAAGTGCCGGCGGCATGAAGTTCGTCGACGAGTTCCGCGACGCCGACCTCGGCCGCGTGGTGGCCGGCGAGATCCTCTCATTGGTCGAACCTGGCCGCCACTACAAGCTGATGGAGGTGTGCGGCGGCCACACCCATTCGATCTACAAGTACGGGATCGACGACCTGCTGCCGGCCAACGTCGAGCTCGTGCACGGCCCCGGCTGTCCGGTCTGCGTGATCCCGATGGGGCGGGTCGACGACGGGATCGCGGTCGCCCACAACGACGGCGTGATCTTCACCTGCTTCGGCGACATGATGCGCGTCCCCGGATCGAACGGCAGCCTGCTCGACGCCAAGGCCGCCGGCGCCGACATCCGGATGGTCTACTCACCGCTCGACGCGCTGCGGATCGCCAAGCAGAACCCCGACCGCGAGGTGGTCTTCTTCGCGATCGGGTTCGAGACGACGGCGCCGTCCACGGCGCTGACTCTGAAGCGCGCACGCGCGGAACACCAAAGCAACTTCAGCGTCATGTGCAGCCATGTGACGATCGTCCCGCCGCTGCGCGCGCTGCTCGAGTCGCCAGACTTGCGCCTCGACGGGTTCATCGGCCCCGGCCACGTGTCGACCGTGGTCGGCGGCCGGCCGTTCGAGTTCATCCCGGCCGACTACGGCAGGCCGGTCGTGATCGCGGGCTTCGAGCCACTCGACATCCTCCAGGCGATCGCCATGATCCTGCGCCAGCTGGCCGAGGACCGGTGCGAGGTCGAGAACCAGTACAAGCGCGTGGTCCCGTACGAGGGCAATCTGCGGGCGCTCGAGGTCATGGCCGAGGTGTTCGAGCTGCGCCCCCACTTCGAGTGGCGCGGCCTGGGCTTCATCTCCCACAGCGGCCTGAAGCTGTCCGACGCCTACGCCGAGCTCGATGCCGAGGTTCGCTTCAGCGTTCCGGGTGTGCGCGTTGCCGATCCCAAGGCCTGCCAGTGCGGCGAGGTTCTCAAGGGGGTCATCAAGCCGTGGGAGTGCAAGGTGTTCGGCACCGCCTGCACCCCCGAGCGACCGATCGGCACGTGCATGGTGTCCTCCGAGGGCGCTTGCGCCGCCTACTACAACTTCGGCCGCTTCGCGCGCGAGCGCCAGGTGGTCTGATGGCCGATCCGGCCGTCGTCTCCGAGCGCGAGCAGAAGATCCTGGGGATCATCGAGACGGCGCGCGGCAAGCGCCCTAAGTTCCGCGATCAGCGGATCAACATGGCCCACGGGGCCGGCGGCAAGGCCACGCAGAGCCTGATCGAGGGATTGCTTGCGCCGGCGTTCGCGTCCGACACGCTGAACGAGCTCGCCGACGCCTCGACGATCGCGATCAACGACGTCGAGCTCGCGTTCACTACAGACTCCTACGTGGTCAGACCACTGCGGTTCCCGGGCGGCTCGATCGGGGAGCTGGCCGTCAACGGCACCGTCAACGACCTCGCGGTTTCGGGCGCCAAACCCGTCGCACTCAGCCTGTCACTGATCCTCGAGGAGGGCCTCGGCGCCGCCGAGCTGAAAGCCGAGGTCGATGCGATCGCGCGGGCGGCACGGGAGGCGGGCGTCGAGATCGTCACCGGCGACACAAAGGTGGTCGAGCGCGGGCACGCCGACGGCATGTACGTATGCACCGCGGGCATCGGCCTACGCGACCCCCGTGCCCGCCTGTCGCCGAGCGGACTGACTCCGGGCGACCGGATCCTGCTCTCCGGGAGCATCGGCGAGCACGGCACCGCGATCATGCTCGCGCGCGACGAGTTCGAGCTCGACGCCGAGATCGAGTCCGATACACGGTCACTGTGGCCGGTGGTCGACGCGTTGCTCGACGCGTCCGGACCCGAGCTCCGCTGCCTGCGCGATGCGACGCGCGGCGGCGTGGCCTCGGTGCTCAACGAGCTGGCCCGAGCTTCGTCGGTGGCGATGATCGTGCGCGAGGGCGACGTGCCCGTGCGACCCGACGTGGCCGGCGCGGCAGAAATCCTCGGAATCGACCCGATGTACGTGGCCAACGAGGGCAAGCTGGTGGCGTTCGTGGCCGCCGACGCGGCCGAACGCGCGCTGGCCGCGATGCGCGAGGTGCCGGGATGTGAGCTGGCGGCCGAGATCGGCGAGGTGCGCACCGAGCCCCCCGGGATGGTGCTGGTTGAGACGAGCTTTGGCGGCAAGCGGGTGATGGACCAGCTGGTCGGAGACCCCTTGCCGCGGATCTGTTGAAAGAGAGCGAGAGGAGACGGTATGTCGGCGTTGTCGAATGCGTATGCGAAGCAGAAGGAGACCGAGGCCGTCACCGCGCACGTGCTGTGGATGACCACGGGGCTGAGCTGCGAGGGCGATTCGGTGGCGATGACCTCGGCGACAAACCCGAGCCTCGAGGACATCATTCTCCAGGCGATCCCGGGGATGCCCAAGGTGGTGGTCCACAACCAGGTGGTGGACTACGCGGTCGGGCAGGAGTACGCCCAGGCCTGGTTCGACGCGGAGAAGGGCGAGCTCGATCCGTTCGTGCTGGTGATCGAGGGCTCGCTCGGCAACGAGGAGATCAACGGCGATGGCCACTGGACCGGGTTCGCGGTGAACCCGGAGAACGGCCAGCCGATAACGATGAACGAGTGGATGGATAGGCTGGCGCCCAAGGCGGCGGCGGTGGTGGCGGTCGGAACCTGCGCCACCTACGGCGGCATCCCGGCGATGAAGAACAACCCGACCGGCGCGATGGGCGTGCCGGACTACCTCGGGTGGAGCTGGAAGTCCAAGGCCGGCCTCCCGATCGTGTGCATCCCGGGTTGCCCGGCGCAGCCAGACAACATGACCGAGACGCTCCTCTACCTCGCCCTGCACCTGGCCGGCCTGGCGCCGGCACCCGAACTCGACGAGGCTCTGCGCCCGAAGTGGCTGTTCGGGCGCACCGTGCGCGAGAGCTGTAACCGCGCGGGCTTCGCCGAGCAGGGCGAGTTCGCCAGCGAGTACGGCTCCGACCACCGTTGCCTGGTCAAGCTCGGCTGTAAGGGCCCTGTGGTCAAGTGCAACGTTCCCGTCCGAGGCTGGGTCAACGGCGTCGGCGGCTGCCCGAACGTGGGTGGCATCTGCATGGCGTGCACGATGCCCGGCTTCCCCGACAAGTACATGCCGTTCATGGACGAGGACAAGTGGGGTGGTGCAGCCGCGGACGTCATGAAGTTCTCCTACGGGCCGGTTGTCCGCTTCTTCCGCAACCGCCACATCAAGACCAATTTCGACGTGGAGCCTGAGTGGCGCAAACGCGGCAAGACTCTCACCACCGGATACGTCAAGCGCTGGTGATCGCGTTACCAGGCCCTAAAGCGTCCGAGCCCGAACACTTTCTGAGGAGACACAGCGATGGCAGTTGAGACGGGACAAAAAGTCTTAGTCAAGGAGATGTCCTGGGATCCCATCACCAGGATCGTGGGCAGCCTCGGCATCCACACCGAGATCGACTTCACCAATCAGCAGGTGCTCAAGTGCTACAGCACCTCGATGATCTTCCGCGGCTTCGACATCTTCATGAAGGGCATCGATCCGCGCGACGCCCACTTCATCACCAGCCGCATCTGCGGCATCTGCGGCGATAACCACTGCACGTGTTCGTGCCTGAACCAGAATATGGCGTATGGGGTGAAACCCCCGGCCCTCGGCGACCTGGCGTTCAACCTGGCCGAGACAGCGGACTACATCTTCGACCACGCGATCTTCAACGACTGCATGGCGAACGTGGACTTCTGCGAGCAGATGGTCAAGGAGACCAACCCGACGCTGCTGGCCAAGGCCGAGAACACAGCAGCCCCGGGACAGGACATCCACGGTTACAAGACGATCGCCGACATCATGCGGGCGCTGAACCCGTTCACCGGCGAGTTCTACCTCGAGACGCTGCACGTGGCGCGCTACACGCGGGAGATGTACTGCCTGTTCGGCGGCCGGCACACCCACCCCTCGACGATCATGCCGGGCGGCTGCAGCGCCGACATCACCCACCAGACGTGCACCGACTACTACGTCCGACTCATGCGCTACTTCGACTACGTGAAGCGCAGCGTGCCGATGCACGACGACCTGTACGACTTCTTCCTCACGGAGCTGCCCGGGTATGACCAGGTCGGCTTCCGCGAGACCAACCTCGTCAACTGGGGCTCGTTCGACGACCCCGACTACGTCGACTACGACTACCGCAACATGACCAACTGGGGCCGCAAGCGCTACATCACGCCCGGCGTGGCGATCGGCGGCGAGCTGATCTCGACCGACCTGGTCGAGATCAACCTGATGATCCGGATCCTGCTCGGCTCCTCCTACTTCGACTCGTGGGAGAACGAGCCGACATTCGTCACCCACGATCCACTGGGCAACCCCGTCGACAAGAATCACCCCTGGAACAAGGTCACGCTGCCGCGGCCGCAGAAGCGCGACTTCACCGACAAGTACACCTGGGTCGTGTCGCCACGGATCTACGACAAGCGGACCGACACCCACGTGTGCTGTGACACCGGCGGTGGCCCGTTCGCGCGACAGTGGTGCACGGCCAAGGCCGGCCTGGTCGACTTCGGCTACGCCAAGGCGACGGGGCACTCGATCCAGATGATCCTCCCCCGCTCCCCCAACATGCCCGAGATGGAGCTCGAGTGGAACGTGCCGGAGAAATCCAACGCGGTCGAGCGCGATCGCGCTCGCACCTATCACCAGGCGTACAGCGCGCTGATCGCGCTGCACAACCTCGAGCGCGCGATCAAGGAGGTCCAGGCGGGCCGGACCAAGAGCTGGAACAGCTTCAAGGTCCCCGAGAGCGCCGTCAGCTGCGGCTTCCACGAGGCCGCCCGCGGGGTGCTCTCGCACCACATGGTGATCCAGGAAGGGAAGATCGCCAACTACCAGCCCTACCCGCCGACGCCGTGGAACGCGAGCCCGCGCGACGTGTTCGGCACGCCCGGTCCCTACGAGGACGCGGTCCAGAACACGCCGATCTTCGAGGAGAACGGCCCCGAGAACTTCAAGGGGGTCGACATCATGCGGGCGGTCCGGTCGTTCGATCCCTGCCTGCCGTGCGGTGTGCACATGTACACCGGGGCGGGGAAGGTGCGCAAGGTGATGCACACGCCGACGGCGCTGGCGTAACGCGATGGAACTCGAGCAGCTCGTCGAGCGCGTCCAGGACCTCCAGGCGCAGCTCGACGGGACCGCCGAGTCGGGCACGCGGGAGCTCGCCGAGGAGCTCGTGTCCGCGGTCGTGCAGATGTACGGCGTCGGCCTCGAGCGGATCGTCGCCTCGCTGGTCGAGGCGGGAGCCGAAGGCGAGCGGCTCGCGGCCGGACTGGCCGACGACCCGCTCGTCGCCACGCTGCTGCTGATCCACGACCTGCATCCGGTGCCGCTCGAGCAGCGCGTGCAGAACGCGCTCGATTCGGTCCGGCCGTACATGGAGTCGCACGGGGGCAACGTTGAGTTGCTCTCACTGGAGAACGGCATCGCTCGGATCCACCTCCAGGGGAGCTGCTCGGACTGCTCGGCTTCCTCGGTGACACTCGAGCTCGCGATCAAGCAGGCCCTCGAGGAGGCGGCGCCCGACCTCGAGGGCCTCGAGGTAGAGGGGGTAGCGCCCCAAGCCCTCCCGGTCGTGATGTCGGGACCGACGTGGTTCGACCTCGAATCGGTCGCCGCGCTCACAGACGGATCTCTGGCCGCGGTCAGTGTGGCGGGCTCGGACCTGGTAGTCGCCAACGTCGATGGCAACCTGCTCGCCTACCAAGACCGCTGCGCGAGCTGCGGCTCGCGCTTGCAAGGCGGGTTGCTCATGGCCGGTGCCCTGTCCTGCCCCGAGTGCGCACGGTCCTTCTTCCTGCCCAGCGCGGGGCGATCGATGGACGATGACCGGATGCAACTGGAGCCCGTGCCTCTGCTACGCGAGAACGGCCACGTGAGAGTGGCGCTGACCCAATGAGTGACACCCGCCGACTCCTCGACGATGCCGTCGCGGCGCGGCGTCGGGCCGGCGTGGTTTCCGGGCTCCGCGGCCTCGCCCGGGCTCCGGCCCGGACACCGCAGCGCGATGCGGCGTGCGAGTTGTGCGGCGTCGGCATCTCCGAGGATCACCGTCACCTGCTTGCGCTGTCGGAGCGCCGCATCGTGTGCGCCTGCGAGGCGTGCTGGGCCATGCGCTCCGGCGAGGGCGACTACCGCCCGACCGGTAACCGGACGCTATGGCTGCCCGGGCTCGAAGTGCCCGACGATCTGTGGGCGAGCTTCCAGATCCCGATCGGGCTCGCCTTCTTCATGGAGTCGACGGTCACTGGGTGCGTGGTCGCGATGTACCCGAGTCCCGGCGGTGCGACCGAGTCGGAGCTGCACTTCGATTCGTGGACGCGGATGCGAGCGCTCAACCCGGTACTCGACAACCTCGAGCCGGACATCGAGGGCCTGATCGCCAATCGCCTGTTCGATCCGCCGATGTACGTGATCGCGCCGATCGATCGCTGCTACGCGCTCACCGGCACGATCAAGGCCCACTGGGAGGGGATCTCCGGCGGCCCGGGCGTCCAGGACGCGGTCGCGCGCTTCTTCGACGTCCTCCGCGCGGAGGCGACCGCCCGTTGAGCACTCTCGTCGATGTCGACCTCGACTTCGAGGTGCTCGGCGCGCGTCCGGTCAGGTACGCCGCCGCCCCGATGCTCACGCTCGACCTTCAGATCACCGAGACCGGCGGCCGCGAGGTTTACATGGTCGCCTTGACCGTCCAGCTGATGATCGAACCGGCCCGGAGAAGCTACGACGACGCGACGCGCGAGCGGCTGGTCGAGTTGTTCGGCGCGCCCGAGCGGTGGGCGGTCACGACCCGCAGCCTGGTGTGGTCAAAGCTCGACGTACTCGTGCCCGCGTTCACCGGGATGACCACGGTCACGGTCCCGATCGCCTGTCACTACGACCTCGAGCTGGCCGCGGCCAAGTATCTGCACTCGCTGCCCGCGGGCGAGGCACCACTCGCTCTCCACTTCAACGGGATGATCTATTACCCGGGCGAGGATGGCGGACTGCAGATGGTGCTGATCCCGTGGTCGAAGTCGATCGATTTTCGCATGCCGGTATCGGTGTGGCAGGAGACGATCGCGCACTATTACCCCGGTACATCGTGGATCGCGGTCCGCTCACAGACGTTCGAGGCCCTCCAGAAGGAGAAGCTCGAGCGCGGCCTGGTGACACTCGACGCGTGTGTCAGCGCACTGCTGAATCATGACTGATCAGCTGGAGGCGCTCGTCACGTCACTGTTGTGGGAGGGCTACGCGCTGTATCCCTACACCCCGAGTGCCATCAAAAACGCCACGCCGACGCCGTTCGGGATCGTGTACCCCCCGGCCTACGCCGCTGAGTGCGCCGGCGCCTTCGACCATGCCCGTCTGGAGTGCATCGCCGATCCGGCGTCCGACGCGACGTTGACCGCAACGCTTCGTTACCTCGACCGCGGTGGCGAGCGTCGCGTGGAGCTCGGACCGGCGCCGGTCGGCGCGCGTGTCACGACCGACTTCGAGGGCGGGCGGCTCACGTTGCGCTCCGAGAAGCGCCGCGATGGGTCGGCGTTCGTTCGCTGCTGCGTGCACAACGCGCGCGAGGTGGCGGCCGGGCTTGACCGCGCTGGCGCGCTCGCCCACTCGCTCATCTCCACGCAGATCCTCGTGCGCATCGGCAACGGACGCTTTCGCTCGCCCCTGGACGGCCCGCCGAGTAGCGTCAACACCTACCCCGTGCTTGCCACAAAAGCCGACGACGCGGTGCTGGGCACCGCCTACGTGCTCCCCGACCACCCGCAGATCGCGCCCGAGAGCCGCGGCGGTCTGTTCGACTCGACCGAGATCGAGGAGGCGCTGCTTCTCCACGTGCAGGTTCTTTCAGATAACGAGCGCGCCGAGATCGAGGCCGCCGATCCGGCCGTGCGCGAGATGATCGAGCGGGCGGCGGCCGCGACCCCGGAGGACATCATCGCGTTGCACGGTCGTGTCGAGCTTCGCGATCCGGTGACGCTCGAGCCGCCTAGCGAGCCGCCGAACCTGCCCGACCCCGCCGCCGGCCAGCCTCACGCAATCGTCGACGGCGTGCGCTTCGCCCGAGGTCTGAAAGTCGTGATCCGACCGGGTCCGGACGCCGACATCCAGGCGCGGATGCTCGACGGTCGCACCGCGACAATCGAGCGGATCCTCACCGATTACGACGGAAAGACGCACCTGGGATTGACCATCGACGACGACCCGGGCCAGGACCTGATGCGCGAGACCGGCCGCTTTCTGTACTTCTTTGCCCCCGAGGTGGAGGTGATCGACCAATGACCGACGAGCCACTGCGGAGCATCCTCGTCGCCGGCGTCGGCAACGCCTGGCTGCGTGACGACGGGTTCGGTGGCGAGGTGGCCAGGCGCCTGAGCGAGCGTGAGCTCCCGCCGGGCGTCGAGGTGATGGACGCCGGAACGGGCGGGCTCGACCTCGCCTACGAGGTGATGCGGGGCTTCGATGCGCTGCTGATCATCGACGTCTCCAAGCAGGGGGGCGAGCCGGGGACGCTGTACGTGATGGAGCCCGACGAGGATTCGGTGCCGGGCGCGATCGAGGACGGCGACGTGATCAACCCGCACGCGATGGACCCGCAGACCGTGCTGCGGTTCGTGAAGTCCGTCGGCGCCTGGCCGGGCCGGGTCGTCGTGATCGCCTGCGAGCCCGCTGATGTTGAGGAAATGGGTTGGGGTTTGTCGCAGCCGGTCCGGGACGCCATCGAGCGGGCGGTGGACCTGGTCGTCGAGACGGTCGCGGAGCTGCGCGCGGGTGCACGAGCTCTCTCTTAGTAGCGCGATCGTCAACACGGTCGAGAAGCACGCGGCCGGGCGTCGCGTCACCGTCGTCAGCCTGCGCGTCGGGGCCCTGCGGCAGGTGGTTCCCGACACGCTCGAGTTCTACTTCGAGTTCGTCGCGCGCGGATCTGTGTGCGACGGGGCGACGCTCGAGCAGGAGCTGATTGCAGCCGTGCTGCGCTGCCGGGCCTGCGAGCACGAGTGGGCGATCGAGATCCCCGCCTTCCGCTGCCCCGAGTGCGGCGGAAGCGACGTCGCGATCGCCGCCGGGAACGAGTTCGAAGTCGAGTCAATCGAGATTGAGGAGGCAGAGTGCATCGGACAAAGGTGAGGATCGTCGAGGACGCGCTCGATGCCAACAACACGATCGCGAGTGCCAACCGGGCCGACTTCGACCGCGCCGGTGTGAAGGTGGTCAACTTCATGAGCGCGCCCGGTGCCGGCAAGACGACCCTGCTCGAGCGCGTGGTCGCCGACCTTCCGGGCGTGCGCGTGGGCGTGCTCGAGGGCGACGTCGAGGGCTCGATGGACGCTGATCGCCTCGCAGGCTTGCACGTGCCCGTGACGCAACTGAACACGAACAACGGGTTCGGCGGCGAGTGTCATCTCGACGCGAACATGGTCCGTTCGGCGATCCCGGCGCTCCCACTCGACGAGATCGATCTGCTCCTGGTCGAGAACGTCGGCAACCTGGTGTGCCCGGCCGAATTCCGGATTGGCGAGGACTCGCGCGTGATGGTGACCGCGGTGACCGAAGGCGAAGACAAGCCGCTCAAGTACCCGTTGATGTTCAGGGCGTGCGAGTTGGTGATCGTCAACAAGATCGACCTTCTCCCCCACCTCGACTTCGACCTCGAGAAGCTGCTCTACAACATCGACGCGGTTCACCCCGACGTCGAGACGATCGTGCTCAGCGCACGGACGGGTCAGGGGATCGATGCCTGGCGGGACTGGCTGCTGCGGATCCCCGCCCGAGCCCCGGAGGAGGCGATTGCTTGACGGTCGCCGCGCTGCTCTCGGAGCGGACGCAGTGCAATGCGCGGTTCTTCGAGGAGTCGGCCGACGGCTTGGCACGGGTGTGTCATCTGATGGCCGAGCGGTTCGCCCGCGGGGGTCGGCTGATCGCGTTCGGGCGCTCGCCGGCTGCGCGCTCGGACGCACGGCACGTCGCCGTCGAGTTCGTGCATCCGGTGATCGTCGGCAAGCGGGCACTACCGGCGATCGGCCTCGCCGGCGAGGGCGGGGACATTGCCGGTCAGGTCACGTTGATCGCTGGTCCCGATGACATCGCGATGGGCTTTGGCGCGGACTGTGACGATGGGGTCGCACTCGCGCGCGAGCGTGGCTGCCTGACGATCGCGTTCTCGCCCGGCGCGGGCGCCGAGTGGGAGTTCAACCCCCCGACCGAAGACCCGTACATCAGCCAAGAGCTAGTCGAGACGCTCTACCACGTCCTGTGGGAGCTCGTCCACGTGTTCTTCGAGCATCGCGGCCTGCTCGCGGGGCGCAGCGAGCGCCGCGTCCACGACGCGGGCGCGTCGAGCTTTCTGTATCCGTTCCTTGACGAGCGGGAGAGCAACCTCGACGCTGTTCTCGACGACGTGCGCCGGTCGGTGCTGATGAAGGCGCAGGAGGTCGGGGCATTGCGCGAGCAGACGCTCACCGACAACGCAGATGTGCTGGTGGACGCCGCCGACGCGCTGCGGGCGAGCTTCGGGGGCGGCGGCAAGCTGCTCGCGCTCGGCAACGGCGGATCGGCGACCGACGCGATGGACGTCGTGGCCGACCTCCGTGCCGCCGGGCGCCCCGCGATCGACCTGACCGAGGATCCCGGAATCCTGACCGCGATCGCCAACGACATCGGCGTCGAAGCGATCTTCTCGCGGCAGGTGATCGCGTATGGCGCCTCCGGGGACGCGGTGCTTGCGCTGTCGACATCGGGCAACTCGGGCAACGTGATTCACGCCCTGGGCGAGGCTCGGCGACGCGGTCTCGTGACGATCGCGCTGGTCGGCTACGACGGTGGACGGGTGGCCAGCGAGGAGCTCGCGGACCACGTCGTGGTTACCCGCTCCGAGCACATCCCGCGGATCCAGGAGGCTCAGGCGAGCGCGTACCACGCACTCGTGGAGCTGGTGGGATGAACGCCGTCTGCCGCCGGGCGCGGGTGCGCGTGACCGGCACCGTGCAGGGCGTCGGCTTCCGCCCCTACGTCTACCGGCTCGCCGGCGAGCTGTCGCTGGGCGGCTTCGTCCTCAACGACACCCACGGCGTGCTGATCGAGGTCGAGGGCAGCGCGGATGTGATCGACCGCTTCCTCGAGCGCCTCCCCTCAGAAGCGCCACCGCTTGCGGTTGTCGAGCAGATGGTGTTCGAGGACGTCTCGCCCAGCGGCGACCCCGACTTCGCGATCCGCGAGAGCGTCGGCGGCAAGGTGCCGGACGCGCCGGTGACGCCCGACAGCGCGACCTGCCCCGACTGCCTTCGCGAGCTGTTCGATCCCACCGACCGTCGCTTCCGCTACCCGTTCATCAACTGCACGAACTGTGGCCCCCGATTCACGATCGTGCGCGGCGTCCCGTACGACCGGCCGCTCACGACGATGGCGTCGTTCACGATGTGCTCGGCTTGTCGCGCCGAATACGAAGACCCGACCGACCGCCGCTTCCACGCCCAGCCCAACGCCTGCCCGGCATGCGGGCCCTCGCTACCCCTGCTCGACACCGCCGTGGCGGCACTTCGCGACGGCGCGATTGTGGCCGTCAAGGGGATCGGCGGTTACCACCTGGCGTGCCGTGCCGATGACGAGCGCGCGGTATCGGCGCTGCGGTCGCGCAAGCACCGCGAGGACAAGCCGTTCGCGGTGATGGCGCCCTCCCTGGCCGTGGCCGAATCGCTGATCGCTCTGGATGACTCGGGACGGAAGCTGATCACCGGCCCGGCTCGCCCCATCGTGCTCGCCCCGCGCCGTCCCGGCGCGCCGGTCGCCGAGTCGGTGGCGCCGGGCGCGCCCGAGCTCGGCGTAATGCTCCCGTACTCGCCGCTTCACCACCTACTGCTCGCCGACGTCGGCGCCACGCTCGTGCTCACGAGCGGCAACGTGTCCGACGAGCCGATCGCTTACCGCGATGAGGACGCCCTCGAGCGCCTGAAGGACATCGCCGATCTCATCCTCGTCCACGACCGGCCAATCGAGACGCGCACCGACGACTCGGTCGTGCGCGCTGGTTTGGCACGCCCGATGGTGCTCCGGCGCTCGCGCGGATACGTCCCGGCGGCCGTAGCCCTCGCCGGTCGGGGCGCGGCGCGTCCCGTGCTTGCCTGTGGCGCCGAGCTCAAGAACACGTTCTGCCTGGCCAAGGGCACGCGGGCGTGGGTCAGCCACCACATCGGCGACCTTGAGAACTACGAGACCCTTCGGTCGTTCCAGGAGGGCATCGCCCACTTCAAGCGGCTGTTCGCGGTCGAGCCGGAACTCGTGGCCCACGACCTGCATCCCGAGTATCTCTCGACCAAGTACGCACTCGAACTCGACGGGATCGAGCTCGTGGGCGTGCAGCACCACCACGCCCATCTGGCCGCGTGCCTGGCCGAGCACGGCGAAGACGGCCCGGCGCTCGGCGCGATCTTCGACGGCACGGGCTACGGGCTCGACGGGACCGTATGGGGTGGCGAGCTGTTGCTGGGCGACGCGCGCTCGTTCGAGCGTGTGGGGTCCCTCATGGCGGTCCCGCTGCCCGGCGGGGCGCGCGCGATCAAGCAGCCGTGGCGGATGGCGTGCGCCTGGCTGTCGGCGCTCGACGAGGGCGAGCCGCGGCTTCCGCCGTCGCTCGCCGGCTTGGTCGACCCCGACGCCTGGGAGCAGGTGCGGCGCCTTGTCGCCACCGGCACGGCGGCTCCTGCGACCACGAGCATGGGGCGCCTCTTCGACGCCGTTTCCGCGCTGGCCGGCATCCGCGCTGAGGTCAACTACGAGGGGCAGGCGGCGATCGAGCTCGAGGCGGCGTGCGATCCGAGCGAGCGCGGTTCGTATCCGATCTCGCTGAGCGGCGCACCCCTGGCAATTGATCCCCGCGAGACGATCCGCGCGGTGGCCGCCGACGTTCGCGCCGGCGAGGGGCCGGGCGTGATCGCGCGTCGCTTTCACCGGGCAATCGCGCGCGCCACCGTCGAGGCCTGCGTTCGCCTCGCCGACGGGCATGGCACCGACCTCGTCGTCCTGTCCGGCGGGGTGTTCCAGAGCCGCCTGCTGCTCGACTCGGTCTGGAGCGGGCTGACCGGCGCCGGCCTGCGCGTGCTCGTGCCCGAACGGCTGCCGGTGAACGACGGCGGGATCAGCTTCGGCCAGGCGGCAGTTGCGGCGGCGACGCTGTGACCGGGGAGGGTTCGGAGGTTGCGCGGGCGCTCGGCCAGGAGGTGTTCATTCGGGGTGCGAACCGCCCGTTCGGCGATCTCACTCGCGACGACGCCGCGTCCAGAGCCGATGAGCTGCGCGCGGCGGTCGGCTGGGGTCCGACGGCGCGCGTCGCACCGGTGGCGCAGGCCTGGCGCGAGCTCGCGATGGCCATGGACCGCACCGGCGCCACAACCGTCCGTGAGCTCGATGCCGACACGCTGCTCGCGCTCGCACCCCGGCTGTGGGTGACCCTTCCGGGCTGAGAGACGCCTGAGCGGCTTAAGAAATCCGTAGGCGAGCGGTGGCGTAGCGCCGCACACGGGCCACGACCGGCTGGCGGGCGTCGTCGCGCTGACGCGCCGGCGCGGTACTCATCGCGATCCCGGCCAGCACCGCGAGCGCGCCGATGACCTGTGCGCTGGTCGCAGCCTCGCCCAGCGCGAGCCAACCGGTCGCGGCTCCGACCACCGGCTCTAGGTTCAGGAAGGCGCCGGCCAGCTCTGCCGATACCCGGGCCTGGCCGAAAGCGAAGAGCCAGAACGGGAGCGGGGTGCCGGCCACCGCCAGCGCCACAAGCGCGATGGCCGAGGTCGGACCGGCCGGTCCGTGCGGCAGGCCTTCGGTCAGCAGCGACGCCGGCAAGGCGACGAGCGCGCCGCCGGCGAACTGGACCGCGGTGACCGCCGCGGGGTCGCGGCCCGCCAGCAACCGCGGCTGGACGACGATGAAACCAGCCGACACGACAGCGGACCCGAGGACGGTTAGATCGCCATGGGTGCTGGCTCCGCCGCCGGCCGATCCCGCGACCAGCGCGATGCCCACGAGCGCAACCGCGTACCCAGCCCATGTGAGCGGGCGAGTGGCAGTCTGCCCGAGCCCGGCTCCGATCAGGGCCACCAATACCGGAATCGCCCCGATCACGACCGCGGCGTGGCTGACGCTGGTGTGCTCGATTCCGACGTTTTGCAGCAGGATCACCGCTCCGAACCCGATCGCGCCGGAAGCCACGATGGGCCCGGTCAGCGCCTCGCGCAGGCCTCGCCGGCCGACCAGCGCCAGGACGGGCGCAGCCACGGCGAAGCGGGCCACCGTCACCCAGCCAGGGCCAAGCCACGCGAGCGCGAGCTTGGTCAGGGGCACGTTCAACCCCCACAGGGTGGCTGCGGTGACGAGACAGATGATGGCGGTGCGGTGCTGAGACTTCACATCACTGAGGATCGTCAGAATCGCGAGAAACTCCAACTAGATTTGACACCCAGCCCAAAAAACGATGGAATATTTCGTCAAATGGCCGTTTCACTTGATTTGATTGACCGGAGCCTGCTCGAGGAGCTTCAGACCGACGCGGACCGCCCCAACGTCGAGCTGGCCCGTCTCGTCGGCCTCTCCCCCGCCGCCACCCTGCACCGGGTCCGCCGTCTCAAGGAGTCCGGCATCGTGCGCGGCGTGGTCGCCCGGCTCGACCCCACGGCCGCCGGTTTTCCACTCCAGGTCTACGTCGCGGTGACCCTCCAGCACCACGGCGATGCCGCCCACCGGCGCTTCAGGCAGGCGCTGCAGGAGATACCCGAGGTGATTACCGCCGACTGGGTCACCGGCGAGACCGACGCGATGCTGCTCATCGTCGCCCGCGAGGTCGCCCAGCTTCAGCGCGTGCTCGTGCGCCTGTCCACCCGGGGCGGCGCGGCCCGGGTGATGACCCTGCTCCGGCTTGAGGAGCTCAAGCCTCCCTCGCCCCTGCCGCTCGAGCCGCCCGACGTGCCGGCGCTACCGTAGGCCGCGTGACTCGTGCCTCGACGTTGCTCGCGTGACTGAGGCGCCGCCCTGGTGGCGCAGCGCCGTCGTCTACCAGGTCTACATCCGCAGCTTCGCGGACTCCAACGGCGACGGGATCGGCGACGTCGACGGCCTCCGAGCGCGCCTGCCCTATCTCGCGGAGCTCGGCGTTGACGCGATCTGGATCAACCCGTGGTACCGCTCGCCGATGCGTGACGGCGGCTACGACGTAGCGGACTTCCGCGCCATCGATCCGAGCTTCGGCACGGTGTCGGAGGCCGAGGCCTTGATCGCCAAAGCGCATGAGCTGGGCCTGCGCGTGCTGCTGGACCTCGTCCCGAACCATCTGTCCGACCAGCACGCCCGGTTCCAGGAAGCGCTTGTGGCCGAGCCGGGCACGCCCGCCCGCGGCTGGTTCATCTTCCGCGACGGACGCGGCCGGGTGGGCGCGGAGCCCCCGAACGACTGGCAGAGCAATTTCGGCGGCCCCGCCTGGACCCGCGTCACCGACGGCGACGGCCGTCCCGGGCAGTGGTATCTGCACCTGTTCGCACCCGAACAGCCTGATTTGGACTGGACCAATCCCGAAGTCCGGGACGAGTTCGCGGCGACCATGCGCTTCTGGTTCGAGCTGGGCGTCGACGGCTTCCGCATCGACGTCGCCCACGGCTTGGCCAAGGCCGAGGGCCTGCCCGACCTGGGCGCGATCGAGTGGCCGCCCGTTGCCGGCGAGCCGGTCGATCACCCACACTGGGACCGCGACGAGGTCCACGAGATCTACCGCACGTGGCGGAGTCTGGCTGACCAGTACGAGGATCCGCGCGTGTTCGTGGCCGAGGCCTGGGTGCACGACTCGGAGCGGCTGGCCCGCTACGTCCGGGCCGACGAGCTCCACGCCGCGTTCAACTTCGACTTTCTGCTGGCGCCCTGGCAGGCCGAGCCGATGCGCCGTTCGATCGAGGCCACCCTGCTGACCCATGCTGCCGTCGGCGCCGCCCCCACCTGGGTGCTGTCGAACCATGACACGGTCCGCGAGGTTTCGCGCTACGCCCGTCCCCAGGACGGGCGGCGGCTGCTCAAGCTGGACGACGTCGTCGCCCTTCCGGCCGATCACCCTGTCGGGCTCCAGCGGGCGCGGGCGGCGGCGCTGTTGATGCTGGCGCTTCCAGGCGGCGCATACATCTACCAAGGAGAGGAGCTCGGCCTGCCCGAGGTGGAGGACCTGCCCGATGAGGCGCTCCAGGATCCAGGCTGGGAGCTGTCAGGCCACGCCGAACGCGGCCGCGACGGCTGCCGCGTTCCGATCCCGTGGTCGGGGTCGGCGCCGCCCTTCGGCTTCAGCCCACCCGACGCGGACGCCCAGCCATGGCTTCCGCAACCGCCGGCGTGGCGCGAGCTGACCGTCGAGGCGCAGGATCTCCGGGACGGCTCGACGCTCGAGCTCTACCGCCGTGCCCTGGCGATCCGCCGCGAGCACCCCGCCCTCGGTGACGGCGAGCTCAACTGGCTCCCGGTGCCGGCGGGAGCGCTCGCGTTCGCCCGCGAACCGGGCTTCGCCTGCATCGTGAACATGTCGGCCGCCGCGCCCGTGGGCGTCCCGCGAGACGCCGTGCCGCTGATCGCCAGCGCCGCGGTATCCGAGAGGCACGGCGTCCCCCGCGACACGGCCGCCTGGTTCTCGACCGCTTGGGAAGAAACTACGCAATAGTCGTAGTTTCTTCCCAGGCCCCGCTGCGCGGGGTGGCCCAGCCGTTAGTAGCCCTGCTGACCCGGGCCGTAGCCCTGGCTGCTCGTGCTCGTCGTCCCGCTTCCGCCGCTGCTGCTCCCGCCACTCGGGCTCGGAGCCGCGACGACCGGGGCCGGAGCGCTCGTCGTGCTGACGGGCGGCGAAGAATGCGTGGTGACCGGCGGCGCCTGTGTGGTGGTCGCGCTGGTCGTCACGGGCTTGGCCTTTTGCACCGCCTTGTGGTGCACCGGCTTCTTGGGCTTCGTGGCCGGATCGGTCGTCGTCGTGGTCTGAGGGGTCGTAGCGGTGGTGGTGGCCGGGGTCGACGCCGCTGGCGTGGACGTGGTCTTGGGAGTTGTCCCGCCGCCGCAGCCGGCCACTGCCAACGCGAGCGCGATCGTGCTCAGAACCATTCGTTTCATAAATCCCGCTCCGATTCTCGCTTCCAAAAGCGTGGGTCTTCAGGGTACAAGACACCCCCGCCGCCTGTTTGTTCCGGTAAGTGACCCACCGAACTGACATAAACCTTATTCGCCGCAGGCCACGCTTTTCCCCGGAATTACCGGCGATTCCGGGACCACCTACCCCTTTGACGGCCATCCGACAACCTCCCCGCTAAGGTATCCCCCGTTCATGGAGGGATCGGGAATCCCGTCTGTCCCGCGGGACGCAGATGACATTGACAGGGATGGCCCGCCCACCCATGGCCACCCCACCCATGACCCGTCCGCCCGCGCTGGAACCGCTGCCACCGGCACGGCGGCTTCCGCCGCCCTGACCGCCGAGCCGCTCCCCGTCGCGGACGCCGAGGCAGGGAACCCGCCCGTCCGGCGCGGCGGCCGCGGGTTCCGCTTCCCGGCCAGCTCGCGGTCGGGATTGATCCTGACCGTCTGCTGTGTTGCGCAGTTCATGGTGATCCTCGACCTGAGCATCGTCAACGTCGCGCTGCCCTCGATCCAGTCGAGCCTCAACTTCACCTCGGCCGACCTGCAATGGGTCGTGGATGCCTACGCGATCACCTTCGCCGGCTTCCTCATGCTGGGTGGCCGCGCGGCCGATCAGCTCGGGCAACGCCGGGTGTTCGTCGCCGCGCTGATCCTGTTCTCGCTCACCTCGCTGGTCGGTGGCGCGGCGGTCAACCGCCAGATGCTGATCGTGGCTCGCGGCGTCCAGGGCTTCAGCTGCGCGTTCATGGCCGCCTCCTCACTGGCGATCATCACCTCCTCGTTCCCCCCTGGCCCGCAGCTCCACCGCGCGATCGGCCTGTGGGCGGCGATGAACGGGGCCGGCGGCGCCGCCGGGACGCTTTTCGGAGGGATCATCACCCAGGAGCTCAGCTGGCGCTGGGTCCTGCTGATCAACCCTCCGATCGGGATCGCCACCGCGGTGGTCGCCTGGGCGGTGGTCGCGGACCGACGCCGCGGAGAGGCGCACCAGAGCTTCGACGTGGCCGGCGCGGTGACGCTCACCCTGGGTCAGATGGTGCTCGTCTACGGCGTGGTCGAGGCCGGGCTGCGCGGCCCGGGCGCGGGGCTCGCGCTCGGTCCGATCCTGGCCGGGCTCGTGTTGCTCGCCGGGTTCTGCGTAATCGAGATCCGGTTCGCGTCGCGACCCCTTATCCCGTTCAAGGACCTGACCAAATCGCTCCAGGTCGCCAACATGATCGTGCTGCTGTTCAGCGCCGCACTGTTCCCGATGTGGTACCTGAGCTCGCTCTACCTCCAGCAGGTGCTCGGGCTCTCCCCGCTGCACGCCGGCCTGTGTTTCCTCCCGATGGCGCTGACGATCATGGTCGTCGCCCGGAGCGCCGGGAAGCTCGTCAGCCGCTTCGGCGTACGCGCGGTCCTGAGCGGCGGCCTGTTGATGATGACCGCCGGCATGCTTCTGTTCACCAAGATCGCCGCCAGCGGCAGCGCGATCTTGTACGTGATCGTCCCGGGGCTGCTGGTCGCGGCCGGGATCGGGATGTCGATCGTCCCCTCGACGATCGCCGCCACCCAGGGCGCCAAGCAGGGCCAGGCCGGGCTGGCGTCCGGACTGGTCAACACCTCTCGCCAGATCGGCGGCGGACTCGGCATCGCGGTGCTGATCACGCTGGCCACATCGCTCTCGAGCCATCTGATCGGCCACGGCCACGGCGAGCTCCAGTCGCTCACCGACGGCTTCCGGCTCGGCTACTTCATCGGCGCCGGCCTGTGCGCCGCCGCCGTCGTGCTCACGCTGACGCTCGTCCCGCGAGCCGCACCGACTCCTGCCGGGCCCGCTCCGGCCGCACCCGGCCCGCCGGCGCAGGCGCGGGGGGCCCGCCGTGCCCCGATCGCCGTCGCCGTGGCGGTCGTGATCGTGGCGTTCATCGCGGTCGACTTCGCGGTTGGCGGATCGCACGGGACGCCGATCGGCGCCTACGTCACGAACGACACCTACAGCTACGTCTCGGCCCCCGGCCTCCGGCCGCCGGTGATCCGCACCGACGTCCCGACCGACACGAGCAAGCTTGCTCCCGGGTACATCTTCATGACGAACTTCTACGACCTGAACCATCCGCCGATGGAGGGCCAGAGCGGGCCGCTGATCCTCGATAACCACCTCCAACCGGTGTGGTTCAAGCCGGTGCCGACGAGCGTCGTCGCCGGCAATCTCAGCCTGCAGGCCTACAACGGGAAGCCCGTGCTCGCCTGGTGGCAGGGCACGATCACCAGCACGGGCTCGACCGAGAGCGGCGAGGACGTGATCGTCGACCAGCACTACCGGACGATCGCCACGCTCAAGGCCACCAACGGATGGGTCCTCACCCTGCACGAGATCGTGATCCGAGGTCACGACGCATGGGTGACCGCCAACAAGGACATTCCGATGAACCTTTCGCGGTACGGCGGCGCCTACAACGGCGCGCTGGACGACTCGGCCGTGCAGGAGTACGACCTGAACACGGGCAAGCTCGTCTACAGCTGGGACGCGCTCGACCACATCCCGTTGAGTGACTCGCGCGCCTCGCTGCCAACGAACGGGTTCCCGTGGGACGCCTACCACGTCAACTCGATCAACCTCCCCGGTGACGGGACGTTTGTCGTGTCGATGCGCAACCTCTGGGCGGTGTACAAGGTGAACATCGCTACCGGGGCGATCGAGTGGACGCTCGGCGGTCCCCACTCGAGCTTCAAGATTGGGTCGGGAGCCGACTTCGAGTGGCAGCACGACGTGGTCACCTACCCCGGCACGTCGTTGATCACGATGTTCGACGACCATTGCTGCCAGATCACCGGCGGCGGCACCTATGTCTCGCCCACCGCGCCGTCCCGGGGCCTCGTGCTCAAGCTCAACACACAGACTCACACCGCTACGTTCGCCGGCGACTACAGCCACGGCAGCAACTTCGACTCCGACTACATGGGAAGCGTCGAGCCGCTGTCAAACGGCAACGAGTTCGTCGGGTGGGGATCGGCCCCCTGGTTCACCGAGTACAGCTCCTCGGGCCAGATGCTCCTCGATGCGCGCCTCCCGGGCTCCGACATCTCCTACCGGGCGACCGTCGAGCCGTGGGTCGGGCTGCCGCTGTACCCGCCCGCCGGGGCGGCGCGCCGGCAAAACGGCAAGACGACGGTTTACGCCAGCTGGAACGGAGCCACCGAGCTCGCGAGCTGGCGGGTGCTTGGAGTGAGCAGCGGCGGCACGACCACCACGCTGGCCTCAGCCCCCAAGTCGGGGTTCGAGACCGCGATCCCGGCGGCGCAGGGATACAGCCGATTCGAAGTGCAGGCGCTCAACTCCGGCGGCCGCGTGATCGGAACCTCGCAGCCGTTCAGCGCCACCGGCTAAGCGCGCCTGGCTTCTCCGAGGGCCGGACGTAGAGCGTCCCGCCGGGACCCGAGACGTTGATCCGGAGCCGCGGCGCATCGGTCGGGGGCAGGAAGGCCGGCGGCTCGAGCACCTGGCTGGCGAACGCGCCGCCACCCTGAACGTCGACCGCGACACCCGGCGGCGCGATCACCGTCACCGTCCCGAACAGGTTGTAGATCTCGAGCTCCACCTCGGACCCGGGCAGCCGGGCCTGGCGCAGGTCGAGCACGATCGTGCCGAAGATCGAGCGCCACGACGAGTGCGCCGGCAGCTCCCAGGCGCCGCTTCGAACCAGCCGCGAGCAGAACGCCCGGTGCCTGACCGGAGCGAGCACCGGCAACTCGGGCGCCACCGCGGGCAGATCCGCGGTCAATGTCGCCAGGTCGTTGTTGGTCCGCGCCACCTGGGCCCGGCCGACGCGATCGCTGAACTCCTCGAGGGTCAGCCGGCCGCTCGTGACGGCGTCGCGGAGGAGCACGATGCTCTGCTCGCGCTCGGCGTCGCTGGCCAGAGTCGTCGGAAGTGGCCGGGGCTCATCGGTCACGACCACGGACGGTAGCGCCCGATAAGGCATGCCCGCATCCGCCTAAGGGATCCGACCGACACGGCCGCTCCTTTCGCCCGATGTGCCAGCCGTGTCTTAGCCCCACAATCAATCGGGACAGTCGAATCCGAGAGGAACGTCCCAATGACTCCGCAGCAAAAGCCCGTTCTTGCCCTACGCGTCGCCCACGATGACGAGGGTGACGTGGTCCAACGAATCGCCGAGCTGGATAACGCGAGGTCGCTGAACGGCGAGGTCCTGCTCGCACTCGTCGACGGCGAGCCCGTCGCCGCCCGGTCACTGCGCGACGGCCGCGTCGTAGCCAACCCATTCGTCCGTACAGCCGACGCGGTGGCGCTGCTCGACTTCCGCGCCTCGCAGCTCACCGCCACGCGTCGCCGCCGGCGACTGGGATTGGGGCGCGTCGCCCACCGCCCCGCCGCCTGAGCCGGACGTTCAGACGACCACGGACAGCGCCGCCAGGTGCAGCTCGTCGATGGTGGCCGTGGCCTCGGTGACGCAGTCGCGAAGGACCACGTAGGCGAGCTCGCCCCGGGTGAGCCCGAAGTTCTCGACTGTCCGCCGTTCGACGACTTCGTAGAGGTGAGTACCGTCGGTGAGGTATCGCATTTTGTGCTCGGTTCCGGTCCCGTGGATAGCGAAGCTACACCGGCGTAGCTTCCGGACCGTCGACAGATACCCGCGACTTCGGCCATTTAGACCATCAGCGGTTGAAAAACAACCCCGGCTAGACGAAAAGCCGATGTAGGCCTAGACGGCGGTCGGTGCGTCGACCAGGCCGGCGATGGCCAGGCGGCGCCGAACCAGGCCCACGGCGTAGTCGCGAGTCTCGGGCGGCACCGCGTCCCCCCAGGCCGCCGCGGCCTCGGCCGCGCGATCGAGCACGTTGTCCAAGATGTCCGGCCGCTTGGCCTCGGTCAGGCAGCGCACGCCAAATCCGACGTGCCAGCGCTCGTCGCGCTCGACCCGCCCGATGCCTTCCAGCGTCCCGGGCAGCACGCCGTCGGCCAGGTCGTCGAGCAGCGCGCGCTGTCCGGCGGTGAACACCGCGCCTTCGAGCACCATGTGGTAGAGCGCGACGCCGTCGAGGATCTCGGCGCGGCCCTCGGCGAGCTCGGCCGCGAGCGCCGGGAGCCGAACCTCGAACAGCTCGACCAGCGGCGCGGGCACGATCGCTCGGGCTGCCTCCCGCCGCTCGGCCGGGGACTCGCCCGGCAGCTTGAGCACCTCGGCGGCGATGCGGTCGAACAGCACGGTGTGACGGTCCTCGTCGCGACGCTGCAGAAAGAACAGCCACATCATCATCGTGTCCACGTGCTCGGCGCGTTCGGCGAAGGGCACGAGGTGCTCGGCGACGGCGTCCTCGGCCACCCGAAACCCGGCGAGCAGCGTGGTCAGACGCCGCCGTCGCTGCACCGGAAGCTCGGGCCAGGCGCGCGCGTCGGGCTCGAGGTCGATGGCCGACGGCTCCCATTGGAGCTTGGCCACGATCTGCGAGTACGACGAGAGCCGCGGGAAGATCGACAGTTCGGTGCGGTCGGCAAGCGGGACGCTGAGGCCGCCGGCTCCGGCCGGAATGTACGGGTCTTGCGCCATTACAAAAATTTTGACATTCAGACTCGGGCGGGTCGCTTCATCGTGCGATAGACGAACGTCTCGGTTTGTGCCGACTCGCGCGCCGCGACTACCTCCCGGTGGTGCGGCGAGAACTGACACACGGGATCCGTGGCCGCGGCGTCGCCGGCCAGCCGCAGCGCCTGGCAGCGGCAACCGCCCCAATCCTCCTCCTGGCGACCCAGCGGACATGAGCGACACGGCTCCTGCATCCACTCCGTGCCGCGGAAGCGTGTGAACGCGTCCGACTCGTTCCAGATCGAGCCGAGCGCGTGCTCGCGCACGTTGTCGAACTCGAGCCCCGGGATCGTCGACGCCGCCTGACACGGCAGCACGTCGCCGTTGGGAGCGACCACCAGGGCCGTCCGGCCCCAGCCGCCCATGCACGGCTTGGGCAGATCCTCGTAGTAATCGGGGAGGACCCACAGGACGTCGACGGCTGGGCCGACGCGTTCCCGAAAGCGCGCGACCGCCTCCTCCCCCCGCCGTAGCTGCTCGAAGGACGGCATGAGCGCATCTTGGTTGACGACCGCCCACCCGTAGTACTGGGTGTTGGCGAGCTCGAGCCGCTGCGCCCCGAGATCGAGGGCCAGTTCGAGTAGCTCCTCGATGTGGTCGAGGTTCTGTCGGTGCAGGACACAGTTGAGCGTCAGCGGGAAGTCGAGCGCCCTCGCGACCCGCGCCGACGCGATCTTCTTCTCGAACGACCGGTTACCGGCGATGCGGTCGTTCTCCTCCGGAATCGGGCTCTGGACCGAGACCTGCACGTGGTCGAGTCCCGCGGACTTCAACGCCTCGGCGCGCTCACGTGTGAACAGAGTCCCGGCGGTGATCAGCGACGAGTACAAGCCGGCGTCGCGGGCGCCCGCGCACAGCTCCACCAAATCGCGACGGAGCATCGGCTCGCCTCCTGTGAGGGCGAGCTGGATGACGCCGAGCTCGCGCGCCTGCCGGAAGGTGCGCAGCCAATCCTCGGTCTCGAGCTCCCGCCGGTACTTGGCATCGCCGATGTGCACCGGGTTGGAGCAGTACGGGCAGTGCAGCGGGCACTGGTAGGAGAGCTCGGCGATGAGCGTGTAGGGCTTAGGCAGTGTCGGCATCGACCAGTAACCCTCGCTCGGTCATCCCATCGACCAATTCCCGGACGTCGTCGCCGAGATCCGCTCCCTCGTATCGCGCGCTCAAGACCCCGACGATGTCATCGACCGATCGCTCCCCGTCGCACAACTCGAGCACCTCGGCCGCGGTCGGGTTGAGCCGCACCGCACCCTCGGGCACGAGCAGCAGGTGCTCCTCGCGGACCTCGTCGTAGCGCAGCCGCGCACCGGTGACCAGCCGCGGACGAGTCATGATTTGGATCCCGCCCACCCCTGCGTATCGCCCCGCTCGATGGCGTCCAGCTGCGCCCACAGCATCTCAGTCTTAAATCTCAAAGCCGACACCGCCGCATCCTGCTGCTCGCGTGTGTGGCAGCGCGCCACCACGAGCTCGAGCGCGTAGTCGGCGTCCAGTGGCGCCTTGACCAGTCGGGTCCGGAAGTACTCGAGGCCCGCGGGATCGATCCAGGCGTAGTGACGCTCGAGTGCCTCGAGCCGAACCCGGATCGCGGCCGGACCGAACAGCTCGGTCAGCGACGCTGCGACCGCCTCGATCCACGGCCGCCGGCGGGCAAAGTTGACGTAGGCGTCGACCGCGTAGCGGACGCCGGGCAGGACGCCGGACTCGGACTCGAGCTCATCGCGCGACACCCCGAGCGCCTCGCCCAGTCGCAGCCACGACTCGATCCCACCACCCCCCTGCACTGTTCCGTCGTGATCGATGATCCGCTCGATCCAGTGGCGGCGCACCTCGACCTCGGGACAGTTGGACACGATCGCCGCGTCCTTGAGCGGAATGCACTTCTGGTAGTAGAACCGGTTCGCGACCCAGCGCTGGAGCTCATCGCGGGTCAACTCGCCCGCGTCCATCCTCACGTGGAAGGGGTGCAGGTTGTGGTAACGCGTGCCCTGGGCCCGCAGCCTGCCGATGAACGCTTCACTCACAGATCCACCTCGAGTCCATCGTATGCGACCTCGACACCCGCGCGGATGACCTGTTCACGCTCAGGTGAGTCCTCGAGCAGGATCGGATTGGTGTTGTTGATGTGCACGAGCGCCTTACGCGGCCGCTTCAGTCCTTCGAGCGCCTCGAGTGTCCCTCCGGGTCCCGATAGCGGTAGATGACCCATGTCGCGTGCGCTGCGGTCAGAGATCCCAAGCTGGGCAAGTTCGTCGTCGCGCCAGAAGGTGCCGTCCACGAGCACCAGATCGCTCGCGGCGAACCGCGCCAGCACTTCCTCATCCAGGCGGGCCAGGCCGGGGACATAGCTGACGACGCCGCCGCTCGCGCCGTCGTTGAACTGCAAGCCGCTGGCCGTGAGCTCGACGCCCGATCCGTCGAGATACCGCGGCGCGTCACCGCCCACGTCGAACGGTTCGACAGTGAGACTCGATCCTTCAAGCGCCGTGGCACGTCCCGCCTCGAGCGCTCGCCACTCGGCACCGGAGTAACGATCGAGAATCGGCAACACCGGGTAACCCCGCGTGAGCGCGCGCTGCACGCCCGTGTCGCCGTATACACGCACCGGTGTCGCCGACTCGCGCAGAAGCAGCAGGCCGGCCGTGTGGTCGATCTCGGCGTCGGTCAGCAGAACGCCCGCGATCGGCGGTGCGCGGAGGCCGTCCACGGCCTGGGGAGTTAGGCCCTCGAGCTGCTGGCGCAGATCGGGGGACGCGTTGACCAGGAACCACGGCCCCTCGCCGCCCCTGATCGCCAGCGAGGACTGCGTGCGCGGCCGCGCCCGCACACCCCCGCGCGCCGCCTCACACGTCGGGCAACGACAGTTCCACTGCGGAAACCCTCCGCCGGCGGCGGAGCCGAGGATGCGAACACGCACGCGGCGAAGAAAGCGTTGCGTAGCCCCGCGTATCCCGCGAGGCCACGCGAGCTTCAGGTCCTACCTGTGGTAGAGGTAGGAAGTGACCTCCGAGCACATCTCGATGAACTCAAACTTCGGCTTGCTCCAAGTCATGGGCTCTCCCTCTTTAGAGTTCAACGTCCGGGGCCATCTTAGCGGACCAGTGCAAGTGCCAGAGATCGCTGTCAGACAATGAACGTCGAGGTAACCGCGGCCGACTGTGACTCGGTCGGAGCCGATCTCGTCGCCGTCGCCGTGGGCTGGCAGGCGTCCGAGCTCGGTGCGCCGGAGAGGGCGCAGGCCGACGCCGACCCCGTGGCGATCGTCTATCGCGACCCCGCTCCGACCCTCGCGGTGGTCGCGCTCGATCCCGACGCGGAGGGGCTGCGCACGGCGTCGGCGCGGGCCGTCCGGGCCTGCCGTGCCGGCGGAATTGTCGCGTGGTCGCTGGATCCAACGCTGCCCGTGCCGGTCGTGGAGCAGGTGCGCGCCCTGAGCGAGGGAGCGGTCATCGGCTCCTACGACAGCCGGCGCTGGCAAAGCTCTCCACACAGTCCCGGCGTCGAGCGGTTCGTCATCTGCGGTGCCGGCGAGGGCCTCGAACCAATGGCCAACCGCGCGGCGCTGATCGCTCACTGGACGAACGTCGCGCGCGAAATGGTCGACGCGCCACCTAACGTGATGTCACCGATCGAACTATCCGATCGGGTAGTAAGGTTTACCCACCTGGGTAGTGAGATTATCTACCCGGGCGGTGAGGTCGCACTGGGTGCACTCGCCGCCGTTGGCCGCAGCGGCCCGATTCCGCCGCGCCTGATCGTCCTGCGGCACAACCCGACGGATGCGCCGGAAACACCGCGGCTCGCGCTCGTCGGCAAGGCTGTCACCTTCGATACCGGCGGTTACTTCCTGAAGCCCCAGCACGACATCGTGCGTCAGAAGGCGGACATGGCGGGCGGTGCGGCGGTCATCGCGGCGCTCGGTGCGATCGCCGAGCTCGGGCTCCCGCTGTCGGTCACCGGCGTCGTCCCGGCGTGCGAGAACATGTTGAGCGGCTCAGCGATCCGGCCCACCGACGTCATCACGACGGCGGCTGGTCTCACGGTCGAGGTGAACAATCCCGACGCCGAGGGACGCCTGATCCTGGCTGACGCGCTCTGGTACGCCCGCCGCGACGGGGCGACACACGTGGTCGATCTGGCCACCCTGACCGGTGCGATGCGCGCGGGCATGGGCGACGTGTACGCCGGCGTCTTCGCGCCCGACGAGGCGTGGCGCGACGCCGTCGTGCAGGCCGGCAACGCGAGCGGCGACCTGGCCTGGCCGTGGCCGCTGCACCGGCGGTATCGACCGCTGATCGACTCGACCGTCGCGGACCTGCGCAACACCGCGGGCAAGAGCTTCGGGTTTCCGATCGTGGCCGCGACCTTCCTGCAGCAGTTTGCCGGCGAGGGCCCCTGGGCCCACGTCGACATGCTCGGCCCGGCACTGCTCGAGGAGGATCGCGGCGACGCGTTCGGCCCGGGTGCGTCCGGGTATGGAGTGCGGATGCTCGTCGAGCTCGCCACCCGCCTGAGCGTTACGCTCCGACGATGACCGTTGTCCGCCGCGATCAGGAAATCGCGTTTCCCGACACCCCGGCGCGGGTGGTCGATTCCTCCAAGCTCGATCTCCCCGCCGCCGAGAAGGCCGCGCTCGACCTGCTCCGCGCGCTCGGCGCCGACCTCGACTACCCGGGCTTGCTCGAGACCCCACGCCGCGTCGCCGCCTCCTTCGCCGAGCTCCTGACGCCGGCCGAGTTCGACGCGACCCTGTTTCGCAACGAGGGCTACGACGAGCTCGTCCTCGTCCGCGACATTCCGTTCCAGTCGCTCTGCATGCACCATTTGCTGCCGTTCCACGGCGTGGCGCACGTCGCCTACCTGCCCGGCGAGTGCATCATCGGCATCTCAAAGCTCGCCCGCGTGGTCGAGGCGTTCTCCCGGGATCTCCAGCTCCAAGAGCGCATGACGGTGCAGATCGCCGACTGGTTGGAGCATGAGCTCTCGCCCCGAGGCGTCGGCGTGGTGCTCCGCGCCGAGCACATGTGCATGACGATCCGGGGCGTACGCAAGCCGGGCGCGAAGACCGTCACGTCGGCGGTGCGCGGCCTGCTACGGGCCGACGCGCGCACGCGCCAGGAGTTCTTCAGCCTTGTCGACGAAATCCGGTGAGCGGACGCCGCTGATCGAGACCGTCGTGACCAGCACCGGAAGTGACGGAGTGGTCAACTGCGCGGCAATCGGGGTGCGGTGGGGCGAGGAGGAGCTCGTCTTCTGGCCGTTCGACAGCACGCGGACGCTGAGAAACCTGCGCTTTCGGGGCGAGGCGGTCGTGCATCTCACCGACGACGTGCTCCTGTTCGTCCAGGCTGCGCTGGGACATCCCGAGCCGTCGATGCGCCCCGCCAGCGTCATCAACGGCTCGGTGATCGAGGACGTGAATGCGTGGCGCGAGGTGGTCGTAACGGAGATTAATGATGACCCCGCCCACCCCCAACGCTCCGAGGTGCGCGCTCGCGTGGTGGCGTCCGGCACCGGGACGCGCCAGCCGCTCGGGCTATGTCGCGCTCGCCACGCGGCGGTCGAGGCGTCAATCCTTGCCTCGCGCCTGCGGTGGCTGGGAGCCGACCACGTGGTGGCCGAGCTTGGCCGCCTGCAGGAGTTGGTGGACAAGACCGCCGGACCATGCGAGCGTGCGGCGATGGACTACGTTCGCCGCTACGTCGCCGGACGAACGTGACCGAGGTCGTCGTCACCGCGCCGGCCCGGCTGCACTTCGGCATGCTCGACCCGGCCGGCATCGGGGCCCGCCGTTACGGGGGGTTCGGCGTCGGTCTCGAGTATCCGCGCGTGGTGGTCGGGCTTCGGCGCCGATCGGACGGGAGGGTGGTCGGCTCGGGATCGCAGGCCAAGCGCGCGGAGGAGTTCGCGCAGCGGGCCCGGACGGCGTTCGGGTTGGACACCGGCGTCGAGGTGAGCCTCTACGAGGCGATCCCGCCCCACGCCGGCCTCGGGTCGGGGACGAAGCTCGGACTCGCCGTCGCCCGCGGGGTGGCGGAGCTGGCCGGGATCTCGGCCGGACCCGAGCGCCTGGCCGCGGCGGTTGGTCGCGGGTCCCGCTCGAGCGTCGGATCCTGGACGTTCGCCGCGCCCGGCCTGGTGGTCGAGGCCGGCGTGCGCGAGGGCGACACCATCAGTCCGGTGGTGGCGCGCCATCCGATGCCGGATCGGTGGCGCTGCGTGCTCGCGCTGCCGCTCGGAGCCGAAGGGCTTTCGGGTAAGGCTGAGGAGAGGTTTTTCGCTGATCTCGAGCACGACCGGGCCGCCATCGAGCCAAGCGTGTCGCGGCTGCTCCTGACGGACCTCCTACCCGGGCTGCTCGCGGGCGACCTCGACGAGTTTGGTGTCGCGCTGCACCAGATCCAGTGCGAGATCGGGGCGATGTTCGCCCCCCAGCAGGGTGGAACGTTCCACCCTCGGGCGGCTCCGCTGGTCGAGGCGCTGTTGGCGCTGGGGCTCGGCGCGGTCGGCCAGAGCTCCTGGGGTCCCACCGTGTACGCGATCGTCGAGTCGCCCGAAAGCGCGGCCGGGATCGCCGACCGGCTCCGCGCGGCGGCGGGCGACGGCACCGATGTCCGCGTCGTCGATTTCGACCGGCGCGGTGCATTCGTCGCCCGGGACGGCTCTTCTGGAGCGGCCGCGGCATGAGCCGCCTGCTGGTCAGCGTCGTCTCGGCCGAGGAGGCGCGGGCCGCGCTCGCCGGCGGCGCGGACATCATCGACGTCAAGGATCCCCGCGAAGGCGCGCTCGGCGCTCCGTCCCCGCGCGTCCTGGCCGAGGTGGTCGGCGCGATCGGCGATGCGGCGCCCGTGAGCGTGGCGCTGGGCGATAGCCCCGGGCCCCCCCAAACCGCGGCGCTGGCGGCGCGCGGCGCGGCTGCGTGCGGGGCGCGGTTCGTCAAGGTCGGGCTGCGCGGAGTACGCGAGATCGACGAGGCGGTAGCGCTGGTGAGCGCAGTGGCCCATGCGGTCGAACCCGGGGTGCACGTGATAGCCGCCGCGTATGCGGACGCCGGCGCCCTCGAGCCCCCGGCGCTCGCGCCCCGCTGGCTCCCGGCGTTGGTGGATCGGACCGCCATCGCCGGCGCTTTGGTGGATACGTTCGTCAAGGACGGTCGGGGTCTCTACGGCTATTTGTCTCCGCGTGAGCTGGCCCCACTGATCGATGCGACGCACGCGGTCGGGGGCAGCTTCGCCGTGGCGGGGCAGCTGCGCCTGGGCGAGCTCGGTCGGGTGGGAGCAGATTTTGTGGGCGTGCGATCCGCGGTGTGTTCGGGTGGTGAGCGAACGGCTCACCTGGAGGAGCGCTTGGTTGCGGCCGCGGTGGCCGAGCTACATGGGAACTTTGGCGCCTGACTCTCGCATACGTCATGTGAATCGCCAAAGTTCGCTCGTTAGTCAGGCATTCGAACCGTGACCGCAACCCCGGTGCGGCGGACCGCTTCCGGCAGGAAAGCGTCGACCGCCCCGCCCTCAACGGCTTTCAGCAGGATCGCCTCCGCGGCACCGATCGCGCCGGCGGCGATCACCGCGAGGGAGTCGCTCGTCACATCCCAGGAAGCCGGTATTTCGGGATGCCCCTCGAACGCGGGCGCCGCGAGCAGCAACCCCAGCGAAGCGGGCGCCACTAGCCGATCGAGTAGCTCAGCGCCGGGCAGCATCCGGGCCAGCAGCACCCCGAGCTGATCCATCGCCCGCAGCGCGAGCGCATGGGCGACCTCGTCGCCGAGACCCACCTCCGCGTCGAGCGCCCGAACGGCGTCGGCGAACGGGCCTCCGCCGGGCACGACCAGCACGGGCCGGTCGCGGGCGAGTTCGAGCACGTCAGCACAGCCGCGGCGCAGGCCCGCCATGCCATCGGAGGCCAGCAACCCGCCGCCGACCTTGACCACCAACGGACGCCGGTCAGTCACGGCCGAGGACCGACAGCGCGACGGCGGCCGCGACCTCGCCGCCGTCCCCGGCGAGCGGCGAGCCGCTATCCGAATGGACCATAAGCCCACACCGTCCGGCCGCGGCCCGGGCCAGGAACGCGCCCACGCCAACCGCGATCACAGCCGCCCCGACCGGCGCCCGCGCGGCAACGAGGCCGAGCGCACGAGCGATCGCCGCGATCTGCGCCTCCTGCACCGCGGTGGCGATCGCCTCCAGGTCGCCGTCGGAGAGTTCCTCGCGGTCTGCGCACACGACCCGGGCCAGTCGCGCGCGCACCTCGGCCGACGACGGGCCTCGGTCATCGGGAAACGAGCACGTGCACTGCCCGGGCGTGAGATTGCCCAGCAGCAGGTGCGCGTCGGCGCTGATCGCGAACAGCTCGGAGGACACCGGGCAGGGCTCCCCACCGATCGGCACGTGGGACAGCGCCGCGGCAACGTTGGTCCGCAGCGCGCCCGTGTAGACGAGCTCGCCGGCGCGCAGCCGCTCGACGTCCGTGCGCCCCTGCGCCGCGACCCTGCCGGCGACGATCGGGATCATATCGGTCGTGGTGCTGCCGCAGTCGACGAGGATCGCGTCGGGCGCGGTACGGGCGACCAGCAGCGCCGTCGCCATCCAGTTGGCAGCCGCGCAGCGCAGCGGCCTCGCTCGGGCCGCCTCGAGGCCGATGAGCTCACCGTCGGTGGTCATCACGCGCAGCCGGCGGCCGGGCAACGCACCGGCGCAAGCGTCGAGGACGTGCAGGACGCCCGCACGCTTGCTGGCGAACACATCGACCAGCTCCGCGGTCGTGGTCATAGCGACCGGAGCGCCGTTGACTCCCAGCCGCCCGACCACGGACGCGATCACATCGGACATCGCCCCAGGCTCGCGCCACACCTCGAACGGCTCGGAGACGACGCGCGTTCTGTCTCCGTCCACCACCGCGGCTTTCGTGTTGGCGCCACCGACGTCGAGCCCGATTACCGAAACCATCGGGGCATCATGACGCCGGCGACGGAAACTGGTGCTAGCCGCTGATCAGCGCCATGTCGGCCTCCCGGTAGCGGGTGCCGACGGCCGCGCCCGCGGGGATGGCCTCGTCGAGCGTCGCCTCATCCTCGGCGCTCAGCGTGACGTCGAAAGCGGCCACGTTCTCTGCCAGCCGCTCCGGACGCTTGGTGCCCGGGATCGGCACGATGTCCTCGCCCTTGGCATGCACCCAAGCCAGCGCAAGCTGGGCCGGGGTGATACCCCGCTCCGCGGCCAGCGCCACAACCCGGTCGGCCAGCTCGACGTTCTGGCGCAGCGCCGCCTCCTGGAAGCGCGGGTTGTTGCGCCGCCAGTCCTGCTCCGGCAGGTCGTCGAGCGAACGGATCTGACCGGTCAGGAAGCCGCGGCCCAACGGCGAGTAGGCGACTAGGCCGATGCCGAGCTCGCGCAGGGTCGGAAGCACCTCGGCCTCGGGGTCGCGCGTCCACAGCGAATACTCCGACTGCACCGCGGTCAGTGGGTGGACGGCGTGAGCCCGGCGGATGACCTCGGGCGAGGCCTCCGAGAGCCCGATGTGGCGGACCTTGCCCTCGCTGACCAACTCGGCCATCGCGCCGACCGTCTCTTCAATCGCCACCGATGGGTCAACCCGATGCTGGTAGTAGAGGTCGATGTAGTCGGTGCCCAGGCGCTCGAGCGAGCCCTCGAGCGCCCGCCTGACGTTCTCCGGCGATCCATCAAGCCCGCGGGGGCCATAAGGATTGTTGGGATCGAAGCTAAAGCCGAACTTGGTGGCGATCTCGAACTGGTCCCGGCGCCCGGCGATCGCCCGCCCCACGAGCCGCTCGTTCGTGTACGGCCCGTACACCTCGGCGGTGTCCAGCAGCGTCACACCGAGCTCGAGCGCGCGGTCGATCGTCTGACGCCCCGATTCCTCATCGCCGGTGCCGTAGGCCCAGGTCATGCCCATGCAGCCGAGTCCCTGCGCCGAGACCTCGAGTCCTTGGCTCCCGAGCTTTCTTCTCTGCATTCGATGCACTCCTAAATCGCTTGCCTTGGTAGACCGAGTCTGTGACGCATCCGGCGAGTCGACAAGGGGACTGTCGATCCTGGTAGACGCACTGCCATGAAGATCGTTCCGGTCCTAGATCTCAAGGGCGGCGTCGTCGTGCACGCCCGCCGCGGAAGGCGCGAGGAGTACGCCCCGCTACAGAGCCCGCTGGTTGAAGGTTGCAATCCGGTCGACGTCGCGCGGGCGCTGACCGCGCTGTGTCGCACCACAAACCTGTACATCGCAGATCTCGACGCAATCGCCGGCCGGCCAGTCGATGAGGGGACACTGGCAGCGCTCGCCCAGGTTGCGGAACCGTGGGTGGACGCAGGCGCCACCACGACCGGAGCGGCGGCCGCTCTCGCTCGCGCCGGCGTGACCCGCAACGTAATCGGCACCGAGTCGATCACGCCGGACTTGCCGGACTGGCGCGCGTCCACGATCCCTCAGCCAGCCGTCGTTCTCAGCGTCGACCTGCGTGAAGGACGGCTCATCTCCCCCGACCCCGAGCTCGCCGGCAGAAGGCCGGCCGCCGCGGCGCCACTGGCACACGCACTTGCGGTATCCGAGCTGCTGGTGATCGACCTCGCGCGCGTCGGCAGCGGAGCCGGCCCGCCGCTCGAGGCGGTCACCGAACTCGTGACCGCCTTGCCCGGAGTCGCGATCTACGCCGGCGGCGGCGTCCGCCACGACGAGGACCTGCGCGCGCTCGAGGCAGCCGGCGCCACGGGCGCGCTCGTGGCCACGGCACTCCATGAGGGCAGGCTCACGCTGTAACCAGCGACTCGCAGGCACGCACGACGCGTGCGGTGAGATCGTCGTCGCACACCGATTGGAGCGCCTGCCAGCCCGGGATCCCGTTCACCTCGAGCAGGTACTTGGTCCCGTCGTCGGCCGCCAGCAGGTCGACACCGGCGACGTCGACCTCGAGCGTGGACGCCGCGACGAGGGCCAGGCTGCGCTCGGCGTCGGTCAGGGTGACCGCGCGCGGACGGGCACCCCGCGCGATGTTCGCCCGCCACGTGTCGCTCACCCGTTCCATCGCGCCGGCCACCTCGCCGGCGACGACGAGCACACGCAGGTTCCGGCGGCCGTCGGGCGCGACCGTGCGCTGGACGTAGTACACCGCACGCTCGAGCTCGAGCGCGCGGAACACTCGGTGGGCCACGTCGCGATCCTCGAGGCGCACGATCCCGTTGCCCATCGCCCCGAACAGCGGCTTGACGACGACGTCGCCGCCCAGTTGCTCGAACGCAAGCATCGCATCGTCGTAGCGCTCGCACACGATCGTCGGCGGCGTCGACACCCCGGCTTGGGCCAGCGTCGCGCTAGCCCACGACTTGTCCACGGTGCGCTCGATGGCGCGGGGTGTGTTGATACACCGGACGCCGAGCGCAGTCAGCACGTGCAGCGCATCCACCCGGAAGATGACCTGCTCGAGCGAGCCGCGCGGCAGGCCCCGGACGATCAGGGCATCGAGTCCGTCGAGCACGGCGCGATCGGGTCCGAGCACATGGACCTCGCCCTGCTCGTCGACCTCGGAGCGCAATCGCGTGGCGGGGATGGCCGACGTCTCGTGGCCGCGATCGGCCAGCGCCCCGAGCAGTGCGCGTGAATGCCACGAGCCGGACGCGCCCAGCACGCCGACTCGCAGGCGTTCGGTCACCGTGTGAACGAGCGCTCGAGCACGTCCGGCGCCAGCCCGCCACCGTGGTGCGCGCGACCCGATTCGGTGCTGGTCAGGGTCACCGCCGCAGGGCTGAACAACATCGGGTCGATGTCGTAAAAGTTCCAGTCGGCGGCCGCCAGCAGGTCCCCGAACGGGGTGCCGAACGCATCCGAGGCGGACGAGGGCAGGCGTCGCGCCACTTCGGCGACCTCGTCGTCGCCGCCCATCGATCCACAGGTGAACCGTCCCGCCGTAGAGGACCGCATCGTTGGTGCGGCCGATCGCCGCGCCGTCGTCGCGCGCCACGGGGGCGATCGGGCAGCAGCCCCATCCCTGGCGGACGCGGGCGGGATCGACTTCGAGCTCGTGCAGTTTGTGCAACGCGGTCTCGACCACGCGGGCGCTGATCTGAACCGAGCCGCAGACGGAGGCGGTCGGCGCGATCAGGAAGCTAACCGCAGACGCCTCTACGCCGCAGCGCTCTGTGACCTTCTCGACGATGTCCGCCGGCGGATCCTGGCGCGTCTCCAAGCAAAGCACGGCTTCCTTGGCCTGCTCACGCCAGGCCAGCTCTTCGAACAGGTCCTCGGCCCGCGCCAGCGCGCGCCCCGGCCCGCTGGCCATCGCGAAGAAGTCGCCGTCTTCGAGCTTCCAGCCCGCGTATTGCGAGGCCAGGCAGGCGGCCGCCGGTTGATCGACGGACACAGCGACGCCCGGCCACGTGCGCTCGCCCACCGCCACGGGCACCGGGTCGACGCGGCCGAGCCCACCCATGCAGACGGCGGCAAAGCCTAGCCCGGCCTGCAGCCCGCCACGGGCCTCGGCGCCGCAGTCGACCAGGCGCGCACCCGAGTCCAGCGTCCGGACCTCGATCCCCAGCACGCCCGCGTCGGCGACGAGGCCATCGACGAGCGCCGCGGCCCGCTCGTTCATGGACAGGTTCACAAGCGTCCCTCCTCCTCGTCGAAGATCAGGATCTCTCCCCGACCCAGCTCGGTTACGTCCCCCGACCATCGAGCCCAGCTCCCGTCCACCAGCTCATCGCGCACCGTCAACCCCAGCTCACGCACGCGCAGCAACTGTAGGCGCAGCGCCGGAGGGCGAAAGCGAGTGGCGAGCGCGTAGCTCGGGAGCGGCCGCGCCGGTCGACCCGACACGAGGCTCCCGCGCTTGTTGCCGAGACCCGCCTCCTCGCCGATGCCGCCAAGCGCGATCACCGTGCCCGCGAGCATGCGCAACCCGACACCGTTTCCCGTCTGTCCCCCGACCGCGACCAGCCCGCGGCGCATACCCGCGCCGGCCTCTTCGCCGGCGTCCCCGGACACGACGATCTCGCCGCCGGTCATTCCCACGCGCGCGCCGGGATAGGCGGCCCCGAGCCGCGCGCCGGCATCCCCGAAGATGCGCAGGACCCCGCCGGACATCTCGGCACCCGCCCATGCGCCGACGTCACCGCGCACTTCGATCTCGCTCCGGGACAGGCCGGCGCCAATCCCGTCGAAGCGGCGCAGGTCGCCGACGAGGAGGAGGGCATCCTCCTCGGTCCCGGCACCGGATACCACGAACAGGTCGCCCACGGCCGGCGTGTCGGCACCGCAGCGCAGCGTCAGCCCGGCAACCGCCGTGCCATTTAGCCCGCACAGGCGCTCAGGGGTCAGAGGAGCGGCGAGCACGCGGGCCGGCGGCTGCGTCTGGAGTGTGAGGGTCAGCGTCATGGCGGATCGCGGAGCTCTTCGAGTGGGAAGTGAAACTCGCCCAGCTTGCCCCCGAAGTTCGCTGCGGTGACATGCATGGCCCCCGCCGCCGCGGCGGTGTGCAGGCCGCGACGCATCGCCTCCCGTACCGCCTCCTCGGAGACTCCGTCGATGACGATCTCGAACATCGCGCCAATCCCTTCCGGAACCAGCGAGTCGGTCACCTGGGCCCGCAGCGTGGGCGCCATCTGATGGTTGGTCGAGGCCGGCATCGAGTTGCTGCTCCGCGCCCCCACCTTGCTGCCGCTGCGGACGATTCCGCCCGGGAAGGGCAGCGCGATGCCCTCGCCGCGCATCGCCTCCGCCGCCGCCTGCGCGGCGGCCAGTGCGGTCTCGTCGCTCTCGGCCCCAATCACCAGGTTCCCACCGCCGACTCCTTGGCCGACGCCGGCGGAATCGGTGACCAGGAACTCGCCCTCCATCACCGGGATCCGCCAGAAGCGCCGCCCGGCGATCACCTTGCTGGCCTGGAAGTGGTCGCCGAAATAGCGCAGGGTCGCCCCGAGCGCCACCGTCCGCTCGGCCCCCGGCAGCCCGTCAAAACACGCCGTCGTCGGACACGTCATGACGCACTGGCCAACGCGTTCGACGATGCGCTTGCCCACTCCCTCGCGGTCCATCGCGAATAGCAGCACCGCGATCCCGGGCCGCCCATCCGGAGTCTCGTCGACCGACAGCGCTCGCTCGATCGCCGCCTCGCACTTGCAGCCGATGACGGAGGTGGCAAAGCCCGTCGCGGAGCGCGCCGCCTCGTGCGCCCAAGCTTCGCTCGCCGCCGTGATGACGAGCCGCGCGAAGCGCATCGGGAACGCCTCGGCAAACGTATCGGCGACGTCGGTGACCCCCAGCGTGTAGGCGCTCACGTCGTCGCCTCGACGACGCGCGCCGGCTCGCGCAGGGCCGGATCGCGCACCGGGTAGTGCTCGAACGACACCGTGTAGCGCTCGCCGAACAGCGGCTCGAGCACGCGACTGACGTCCGGATCGAAGGGGGCGCTACTGGATAGAAGCAGCCCGTCCTCGGTCCGGCACAGCTCGCCGTCCTCGACCACGACCTCGCCGCCCTTGATCACGTAGCGCGGGGTCGCGAACATCTCCTCGCGGTCGGCCCGGTCGTGGTACACGGTGACGTCGGCGTCGGCGCCGATCCCGAGGTGGCCCTTGTCGCGCAGGCCGAGCCGGCGGGCAGGCCCGGCGCGCGTGATGATCGCGATTTCGTTCAGGGTGTACTCGCGGTCGAGCCCGTCGAGCAGCGCGGTGCGCCGGATCGCGCGCTGATTCGCGCGGCCCATCTGATCCTCGCGATAAGCGCGGTCCATCAAGAGGCGGATCAGCTTGGGATAGGAGAGGAAGGAACCGCCGTTGGGGTGGTCGGTCGAGAGCATCACCTGCCAGGGGTTCCGGCCGAGCAGGAAGAGCTCGAGTCCGATCCCCCACTGCAGGGCATGGACGTAGCTGCCGGCGCGGTACGTGTAGGGGACGATCCCGCAGCCGGTCTCCACCTCGGTGTCGTGGTTCAGCCACTTGTCGCCGCCGAGGTCGCGCAGTGTCGCCGACACCGGGCCGTCGGCCGTCATCGTCACCGCGGGCCCGAACATGACCTGGCCCACGTCCGCGGTGACCTCGGGGTGATCGCTCAGGTAGTCGATGAGCTCGGGAGCCCTCGAGTGCGGCAGGCCGCCCGGCTGGGTGGGTGGGGCCCCGTAACAATGGAACTGGATGTGGGCGAAGTGCGCCTCGCGCCCCGACAGGGTGCGCATCGTCTCCAGCGTCGTGTCGGCGTTGCCGGGTACCCCGAGGTTGTTGGCGTGGACGTGGACCGGGTGGGGCAGGCCGAGTTCGTCGACCGCCCCGCCGATCGCTTCGAGCACTCGGCGAGGGGTGATTCCATACCCGGTGACTTCGTCGTCGAGCGAGTGCACATTGCCGTTGTCTTGCTTGAACCGCTCGATCCCGCCGGGGTTGACGAGCTTGACGCCGTAGCCTCCGGTCGCCTCGAGCCACCAGGCGACGGCGTCTTTGATCCGGTTCGCGCCCCCCTGGCGGATCAGCTCGAACAGCACCTGGTTGTTGCCCATCAGGATCAGGAACAACTTGTCGATCATCGGCGTGTCGCGCAGCTCGGCGAGCACGTGCCGTGCGGCCAGTGGCGGGGCCGCCGCCTCTACGACCGTGGTGTAGCCGAGCAGGGAGTAGCGGTAGCCGGTTGCGAACGTCGACGGGACAAGGCCGCCGGTGCCTGAGCGCAGCAGCTCGGTTCGATCGAGCGGATAGTCACGACGCTCCTCCGGAGAGAGCTTGCGCGCGGCGTTGACCGTCGGCCCGGCGATGTGGGCGTGGATGTCAACGCCGCCGGGCATCACCACCATCCCGCGCGCGTCGATCCGGCGCGCTTGCGGACCGACGTCGGCGACCACCTTCCCGTCCTCGAGACACACGTCGCGCACGTCGCCATCGACGTCGTTGGTGGGATCGTGGACGCGACCGCCGGCGATCCGGATCACGCTCACGGCTCAACCTCCTCGAGGAGCCGGGTGAGCAGCACGGCGGCCGTCGGCGCCCCGTCGAGCCGCGGCGCCTGGAGCGTGAGCGGGACGCCGTCGAGGCGATGCACCGTGCCGGCGGCGGAGACGCCCGCCCGGGCGGTCCGGATCCACACCTCGCTCGCCGGTCCGACCACCAGACCGCCGGCGGGTCCGGACTCGATGTTCAGCGTCACGTCGACGTCGTCGAGCGGCTCCGTGGCGATGACCAGCTCGGGATGGCCACTCGCGAAGTCCACCCTCCCGCCATATCCGGCCTGCCACGCGAGCACGTCGTCCGCGCTCCGGGTCCCCGGGGCACGCGGCAGTTCGAGCGTGACCACGTGGCGCTCGTGCGACATCGCCCGGACCAGCTCGTAGAGCGCGAGCGCCCGTCGCTGACCGCCGGCGCCGCCGGTCAGGCCGGGATCCATAGACGAACGCCGCATGGGGCACCGTAGCGAGCCGTTCGTACAGCCCGCCCACATCGCCATCGCGCAGCGTCACGAGTGTGTCGAGGTCGCGCTCCGGCGGCCAGCGGAGCCGGATATCGGCGCGCGCGGTCGTCGCGGTGTCATGGTCGTCGACGACCACGAGGAGGCGCTCGCCGGACGGCGACTGGAAGCCGAGGCGTTCGAGCAGCCGCGGATGGGTCGTCTCCGGATCCTCGCGCCAGATGACGACAACGCGCGAACGGTCCCGGATCTCCCCCAGCGTGGCGGTGGAGATGCCGCGCAGCGGAGCCGCCGGCGCACCTGGCCACGGGCCATCCGACGGCCCAGTGGTGACCAGAGCGCCCAGGCGGTCGGCGAGGGCAAGCGCGGCCCGGGCATCCTCCACGGTCGCGCCGGCGAACCCCTGAAGCTGCGGCCGGCGCGCGCCTCGCAGCAGCTCGCCGGCTCGCATCAGCGCCGTCTCGATCTCTGCCGGCTGACCGTCGATGGTTGCCGCCGGCGCGTCCGCCGCGGGCCACCAACGCTCGGAGAACCAGCGCGCGCCCAGCTGGCACTCCGGCCGCAGCCGCAGATGCTCGCCCGAGTCCTCGACCGTCACGTCGTCACACAGCAGGCCGCAGCCGGCACACGTGAGCGTGCCGCGCTCAGGCACCGATCAGCACCGCATCGTCGAGCGCAGCCAGCAATCGAGCTCCTTGCTCGGTCAGCTCGGGAACATCGGCACCGTCCGACACCAGCGTGCAGACCGGAGCGCCTCGTTTGATCGTCTCTCCCGCGTGCGGTATGTCGCGCACCAGACCCTCCGGCCACCAGCCGGGATCGGGAGAGCCAAGGTCGCGGTCGGCGAACAGCACGAGCTTCACCTTCGCACACCGTGTCGCGGGGGGTCCGGCCGCGGTCGGAAGTGCCAAGCTTCGCGCCCCGCGTACGTGCGCCTCGAAGCACCCGGGTCCGAACAGCTCCAGCGAGCCGGGCGGCCGAGGGTTGACCTCGAGCACCCACGCACGCCATCCGTCCCAGACCGCATCCACGCTGAACGCGCCGCGGACGCCGAAGCGGAGCGCGATTTCGTTGCAAACGGCGCCGAGCTGACCTTCGAGCTCGGCGACTTCCACCTCGGGCAGCCTCGGGGGTGTCACGTTGCCCATCCAGCCGAATCCCGGCCGGCGATGCAGTTGCTCGGTGAGCCCGAGCATGGCGGCCCGCCGCCCGTCACCGATCGCCACCGCCGAACACGACAGCCCGTCGATCCGCCGCTGGAGGATCTCGGTCGGACCTAGGGCGCCCCCGACCCAGCGGCACACCCCCCGCCCGCCGCCGCCGCGCGCCGGCTTGCGCAACCAGACATCGTCACCGGAACGTGCGCGGGTCGCCGGGAGCTCGCCGACCGATCGTGTCTCGGGTGCGTGCGCCCCGGCGGCGCGCGCTGCCGCCCCGACCGCCCAAGGGTCACGAACGGCCGCCAGATGATCGGGGGGCGTACCCAGCAGTTCTCGCCCGGATCCCAGCCGCGCCACCAGCTCGGGGCGATTCTCGAACCCGGCCCCGTATACGACCGCGTCGGCCTCGATCTCGGCGGCGAGCGAAGCTAACCCCGCGCTGGTAGGCGCCGTCGCTCCGGGGGCGATCGCGCGCAGGTCGAAGTCGCCGAAGCGATCGAGTGCCACCACCTCGTAACCGTCGGCGACCGCCATTGACGCAAGCATCCGTGCCGTCACAGCGACCACGAGCACCCTCACGGCAGTCCGACCCCTGACAGCAGCGCGGCCAGCAACGTCGCAGCGACGAGATCCGCGGTGGTCCCGGGGTTCAACCGGTTGCCATCCCTGCGGAGCGACGCGTCGAAGTCGCCGAGCGACAGCGTCCCCTCGCGCGCCGCACGAGCCGCGGCGCTGACCCGTTGCGCTGCCTCTTGGCCCGCCTTGCGCGCGATTAGCGTGTCGGGATGCGCCGCCAGCAGGCCGACGTGGAGCGAGACGATCGCCTCGAGGGTTCCTTGCCCGGACGCGAGCCCCTGCTCGAGCAACGGCAGCCCGGTCTCGAACACGATCGCGTAGCCACTCGCGTATTCCGAGGCGATGCTGTCGCGGTCCGCGGCGGCGCTCATCGCCTCGCCCAGGGAGACCCGTGCCGGTGCGTGCACGTCGTGCTCGGTCACATCGCCGAGTCCGCCAGGCGCGGCACGGACGATCGCGGCAAACGCGGCAGCCGCATCGTCGACGTCGAGCCCCGCCAGAACTTGCCGCACCGCCGAGCGCAGCGTCTCGTCCGATTGCTGCGTCGCCGCCGCGCGGGCCAACGGCGCGAACAGGAGCACGATCCCCAGGTTCGTATTGGCGCCCGTGACCCCCGCCGTGGCCTGCACTCCGTCCGCGATCAGCTCACCGACACTGCGTTGCCGAACGCGCGTGGGCGCGAACGCTGGACCGAGCGCGAGCGCCGATCGCACCATGTCGGCGTACGTCGTGTCGGAGAAATCGTGGGCCGGCGTGATGTTGCCCGGTTTGGCTGCTGACACCTCGAGCACACACGCGAGGACGACCTGATGCTCGAGTAGATCCCCGCTCAGTCGCGAGTGAGCTAGGGTTGCGTTCACCCACGTCACCATACGATAGGAGAGAGGAGACTCACGTCATGGCCATTACCCTGGCAACTGGCGAGGCTCTGGTCGGTGAAGGTAACGAGGTCGCACACATCGACCTGCTTATCGGGTCAAAGAGCGGACCGGTCGGTGAGGCGTTCGCCCACGCCTTCGTGAACGAGTCCGAGGGACACACGAATCTGCTCGCCGTGGTCACCCCCAACCTTCCTGCGAAGCCGGACACGGTGCTCAGCAACAAGGTGACGATCAAGGGCGCCAAGCAGGCCGTGCAGCTGTTCGGCCCCGCTCAGGCCGCGGTTGCCCGCGCCGTAGTGGACTCGGTCGCCGAGGGCGTCATCCCCAAGGATCAGGTCGACGACCTGTGCATCATCGTCGGCGTGTTCATCCACTGGGAGGCCGAGGACGACAAGAAGATCTACGATTGGAACTACGAGGCCGTGAAGAGCTCGATCGCCCGTGCTCTGGGCGGTGAGCCGAGCACCGACAAGGTGCTGGCCGAGACACCCGCTGCGCGGCACCCGTTCGCCGGCGGCGCCGAGGGATAGCGGCGGCCGGCCACGAGCCGTTGAACGCGCAGACCGGAGAGTTGCCGCTCGCCGGTCTGCGCACCGTCGTCACCGGAGCCAGCTCCGGCATCGGCCGGGCGATCGCGATCGCCTTCGCCGCCGCGGGTGCCCGCGTGGGTATCGGCTTCTGTCGCTCGCTGCCACAGGCGCAATCCTTGGCGGGCGAACTCAGTCCCACCGACCCGGCGAAACACCCTCTTTTGCAGGCGGATCTCAGCACTCCCGAGGGCTGCACAGGGATCGTGCGGGACGCCTTCGCCGCGCTCGAGCACATCGACGTCTGGGTCAATAACGCGGGCGCCGACGTGCTCACCGGTGAGGCGAGATCCTGGTCGGACGAGCGCAAGCTCCAGGAGCTGATCGACGTCGACCTGAAGGCGACGATTCGCTGCTCGCGGCTAGTCGCCGCTCGCATGCACCCCGGCGGCTCCATTCTCAATATCGGCTGGGATCACGCCATGATCGACGGAATGGCGGGTGAGAACCCTGAACTCTTCGCCGCCGTCAAGGGTGGGGTGCTCGGCTTCTCCAAATCGCTCGCGCGCTCCCTCGCCCCCGATCTCCGCGTCAACGTGCTGTGCCCCGGGTGGGTCGAGACCGCCTACGGGGCCGGCACCGATCGGGCGTTCTACGACAAGGTCGCAAACGCCACGCCGCTCGGTCGCTGGGGTCAGCCCGAGGACATCGCCGGCGCGGCCGTGTGGCTCGCGTCGCCCGCCGCCGCGTTCGTCACCGGCCAGGCGATCAATGTGAACGGCGGGACGGTTGGGTGAGTCCTAGCACGCTGTTCGTCACCGGCCGGCTGGCGGAGCCCGCGATCCGCGCCGTCGCGTCCCAGCTGGAGATCGACCACCAGATCGCCGTGATGCACATCGCCGTCGCCGCGCTTATGACCACGCGCTGGATCGCCCGGCGCCTGGAGGTGCCGCCGGGGGTTGACAACATCGTGATCCCCGGACTGTGCGAGGGCGACGTAGACACACTTCAGCAGGCGACAGGACTGCGGGTGCGCAAGGGCCCGGCAGACGTCCGCTCGCTGCCAGAGTGGTACGGGCGAGAGGCCATCCGGGCCGAGCTCGGGCCGCGTGACGTGCGCGTGTTCGCCGAGATCAACGACGTGCAGAGGCTCTCGCGCGAGCAGGTGATCGACCGGGCCGAGCGCTACCGCGCGGCCGGAGCCGACGTGGTCGACCTCGGCCTTGCTCTCGACCGTTCGTGGCTCACCGACGGGCCGCCGACGATTGCGGCGCTGCGTGAGCGAGGGCTGTCGCTCAGCATCGACACGCTCGACCCCGAGCACATCCGGATGGCCGACGCCGCCGGCGTGGACTACGTGCTGAGCCTCACGCCGCAGACGATCGACATGGCCGCCGACCTGCGTGCGACGCCGGTGCTGATCACCGAGGACCCCGACGACCTCGACGGCCTGGACCGGATGGCCGCCCGGATGGAGCAGCTGGGGCGACCGTACCTGCTCGACTCGATCCTGGCCCCAATCAACTCGGGCTTCGCTGCGTCGCTGGCACGCTACGTCGAGGTTCGCCGACGCCACCCCGAGGCCGACATGCTCATGGGTATCGGCAATCTGACCGAGCTCACCGAGGCCGACTCGGCTGGGGTCACGGCGCTGCTGATCGGCTTCTGCCAGGAGATCGGGATCGGCGCGGTGCTGACCACCGAGGTGATCGGATGGGCGCGCGGGGTAGTGCGCGAGACCGTCCTCGCGGCCCAGATCATGCACGTTGCCCAGCGCCAGGCGCGACCTCCCAAGCACATCGACTCGGGCTTGGTCACGAGTAAGGACGAGTCGATGCGCGCCCCGTCGGAGGCGGAGCTGCACGCCATGCAGGCTCAGATATCGGACCGCAACTACCGCCTGTTCGCCGACGAGGACTGGCTTTATGCGTTCAACGGCGAGCGCTTCGTACGCGAACAGAACATGTTCGCGGTGTTCGATCAGCTCGACGTCGACGACGCCTCGCATGCGTTCTATCTCGGCAAGGAGCTGATGAAGGCCACGATCGCCCGCGGCCTGCACAAGAGCTATCGCCAGGAGGGTCCGCTGGACTGGGGCCTGCTGAGCTTTCCCGAACCTCGACGAGAGGACATCCCATGAAGAAGATCCTGATCCAGCTCGACACCGATTTGCACCCGAGCTCGTTCGACGCGATCGCCGCCTACGACGCGGACGTGGACGTCGTGATCGGGTACGGCGGGGTCACCCCAGACAACCTCGCCGGCGTGGTCCAGGGCGCGATCTTCCCGCGCGGCCCCGACGGGCTGACGAACACCGCTTTCTGGGTCGGCGGGTCGAAGGTCCGCGACGGCGAGGCCGTGTTCAAGGCCGCGCGCAAGCTCTTCTTCGACCCATTCAAGCCTTCGATCATGCTCGACTCTGACGGCTCGAACACGACCGCGGCGGCCGCCGTGGCCCGCGTCGGGGGCGCCGCCGAGCTGAAGAGCAGCCGCGGGGCGGTGATCGGCGTCGGACCCGTCGGGCTGCGCACGGCCGAGCTCCTGAAGCGCGAGGGCGCCGAGGTGACGATGTTCACCTTCCCGCCGGATGTCATGAAGGGCGGCTACCGCCGCGCCTCGGGGATCGACGTCGCCAAGGAGGCGGGGTTCGAGGTCGTCGAGCCGGGGTCGAGCGACGAGCTCGATACGGCACTGGCCGGGCGTGTCGTGATCTTCGCCGCCGGCCCCGCAGGTACCCAGATCCTGCGCTCAAGCGGCTGGAAGCAGGAGGGCGTGCGAGTGGTGGTCGACTACTCGGCGGCTGAGCCGGTCGGGGTTGAGGGCGTGGACCGCGGCGACAACCTCGCCGACGACGGCGGCGTGCTCAAGCTCGGCGCGCTCGCCGTGGGCGGCCCGAAGATGAAGTTGCAAAAGGCCTGCATCCGGGCCATGTTCGAGACCAAGGGTACGGTCCTCGACCTCGAGGGCGTGTACGACGTCGCCCTCGAGGAGTTGTGAATCAACCCTTGGACTTCGAGAACACGAACTTGCCCATGGGCCCGTCGAGCGGACCGTCGGGCTCGGGGCGCCACAGGATCGTGTCCTCGATCTTGCGCGCCATCGCGAAGTCCTTGTCGGTGATCCCGCCGGCCGAGTGCGTGGCCAGCTTGACCCAGAGCTTGCCCCAGGTCACGCTCAGGTCGGCATGATGGCCGGCCGCCTCACAGAGGTAACCCACGGCGTTGACGGCCATCAGCGTCGTCGGCCACCCGTCGGTGTTGTACTTGCGCCGGATCCACTTGTCCTCGTAGTACCACTGGTCGAGCCCGTACTCGGACAGCTTGACGGGGATCTCGTCCTCCCCGTAGGTACGGGGCTTGCCGCTGGTTGTGCTCATGGTCCAATCATATGCCCCGGGTAGCCGGCGTCGACCCGGGAACGGTGTCGTTCGACCTGTGCGTGCTCCAGGACGGCGAGCCGGTCCTCGAGCAGGTGTTCGCGACGGGGACGCTGAGTGAGGACCCCGCACCGCTGCTGCAAACGCTGGCCGCCCACGGTCCGTACGACCTCATCTACGGGCCAAGCGGTTACGGCCTGCCACTGGTGAATGCAGCCGATGTCGGCGAGCCCGAGCTGGCGCAGATGGTGCTGGTCCGCCCCGACGAGGCGCGCGCCGATGCTGGAGTCGGCGGCATGCGCTCGCTCCTGCGTGCACTCACGCGCAGCGGCCTGCCCGTGGTGTTCGGGCCCGGGGTGATCCACCTGCCGTCGGTGCCGCGGCACCGCAAGTACAACCGGATCGACCTCGGCACCGCGGACAAGCTGTGCGCGGCGGCATATGCAATCGCCGATCAGTCGGCCCGGCTGGGGATCACGCTGGAGCAGACGTCGATGGTCCTGCTCGAGCTCGGAGGCGCGTTCACGGCGGCGCTGGCGATCGCCGGCGGGCAGATCGTCGACGGCATGGGTGGCTCGTCGGGGCCGATCGGAATGCGCGCTGCCGGGGCACTCGACGGCGAGCTGGCCTACCTGCTTGGGCAGGCGCTGCGCAAGGACACGCTGTTCAGCGGCGGGGCCCTCGATCCAACCGGAACGCTGGACATCACCGACCTCTGCGCTCTCTGGCATGACCCGGCCTACGTCGAAGGTTGGATGGCGCTGCTCGAGGCGGCCGCCAAGGCGGTGCGGGGACTACTGGTGAGCGTCCCGGAGCCGCACGAGATCGTCGTCTCGGGCCGCTTGGCTCGGGTGGGCGATCTCGTCGAGACCCTGGGTCGCCGTCTGCCTGATGTGGCCCCGGTGAGCGCACTCGTTCCCACTAGCACCAGCGCGGCCGCGTGGGGGGCCGCGCTCCTGGCCGACGGGCTGGCGGGTGGCCGGAACGCAGGACTCGTCCACGCGCTCCAGCTGAAAAAGGCCGGTGGTAGCGCACTTGATCACCTGCGCGTCGCTGGCACTGACACTATCTCGCTGGGCTAGGCGCTCTAATACGGTCAGCCGGGTGACCACGTTTACCCTCTCGGTCAGTGACACTTTGACTGATTGGTTAGAGTTGCACCTATCCGATCGGTCAGTGTCAGATACTGCCCGGTCAGTCAGTATACCGTCTCGCTGACGGTCAGGTTGCGTCACCGTCTCACCCCTGTTAGGTTTGGATGGCCCGTTTTCCGCATCGGAAGGAGAGCCGCAGTGACTACCACTGTCGATGAAAGTGTTATGGAGGGGCTGGCGAAACAGAATGGGGTGACGCTGGGCCGCGTGCTGGGCCGGGGGAATGTTGGGATGGCCGAGGAGGGATCCGGCGGCAAGATGCACGCCACAGTGCGGATTCCGCTGGACGAGCTGGTCTTCGATCCTGGCGTCCTGGTCCTCCCGCATGGCGGCGAGCTGGAGCTCGAGATCATCAACGACGACAACAACTCCCACTGCGCGGTCCTGCCGTGCAACGGCGACTCCAAGTTCATCTGGCTGGTGAACTTCTCGAAAGGAAAGGCAACCCTCCAGCTCGACGGCCCGGGCTACTACTGGTACGGCTCCCGGACCGGGAATGACGAGGGTGGCGGCCTGACCGGCACGATCGTCGTCGGTGGAGAGGTGCCGGACGAAGCCAAGCTCGACCGCCCGCCCCAGCCCCGGCCTTAGAAAGGAGCAGTTGATGGCAACTGAGACTGAATACGTTGACGCAGGGACAGCCGTTGACTTCCGGAATCTGAGCCCCGGCTACGTCGGCACTGCGCCGCCCGCAGCGAAGGGCGTCGGCTACGACCGGATCCTCAAGGCCCGCGATGCGGAGCCCCACAACTGGATCACGTACTACGGCGCCTACGACGGGCAGCGCTACAGCCTCCTCGACCAGATCAACACCTCGAACGTCAAGAAGCTAGCCCCCGCGTGGGTGTTTCAGTGCGGCTCGGTGGGCATGCACTCGGGCGCGTCGACCTACTCGTTCGAGGCCTCCCCGCTCGTCGTCGACGGCGTCATGTATGTGACGGGTTGGGATGGCTGGGTCTGGGCGCTGGACGCCAAGACGGGAGCGGAGCTGTGGCGCTACCACCGCGCGTCCCCGTACGACGTGCGCCTATGCTGCGGCAACGTCAACCGTGGGTGCGCCGTGGCCGCCGGAAAGGTCTTCATGGCGACCCTCAACGCTCACATCATCGCGCTCGACGCGACGAACGGCGAGCTCATCTGGGACCAGCCATACGGCGATGTGCGGGCCGGCGAGAGCGCAACCGTAGCCCCACTCATCGTGAAGGACATGGTGATCGTCGGGAGCTCCGGCGGCGAGTTTGGGGTGCGGGGCCACGCCGACGCGTTCAACCTCGAGACTGGTGAGCGCGTGTGGCGCTGCTACATGGTTCCGAAGCCCGGGGAGCCGGGGTCGGAGACATGGCCGACCGAGGGCGAGCCCTGGACGCGTGGCGGCGCGAACTGCTGGACCACGCCCACCTTCGACCCGGACCTCAACCTGCTCTATTTCAACACGGGCAACCCGTGTCCCGATTTCGACGGAGGCGTCCGCGAGGGCGACAATCTCTACACCGACTCCGTCGTGGCGGTCGACCCGGACACGGGCCAGATCAAGGGCCACTACCAGTACACCCCGCATGACGTGTGGGACTACGACTCGACGATGGAGAACATCCTGTTCGAGATGGACGGGCGCAAGTGCTCCGGACACTTCGACAAGAACGGGTACTTCTTCGTCCTCGACCGCACGGACTGCAGCTTGATCCGGGTCGTGCCGTTCGTCGATCGCATCACCTGGGGCGAGATCGCTGCTGACGGCAAGGTTACGCCGCGAGTGTTCCCCGACAAGGAAGGGGACCCGGTTCATTTCTGGCCCGGTCCGGCCGGCGCCAAGGAATGGACGCACGCCGCCTACAGCCCGAAGACTGGGCTCTTCTACGCGCCGGTGCAGGACGTCGGGGCGACGGCCACGCGACGGCGCCGGGAGTTCAAGGAGAGCATCCCCTACTGGGGCGCGGGCGTCGCCGTGGACACCGAGGACGTGTCCGGATACCTGTCCGCCATCGATCCATCCACGGGTCAGGAGAAGTGGCGCTTCCGTAATGAACACCCGATGACCGCGTCGGTGCTGACTACAGCCGGCGACCTCGTGTTCACGGGAGATCCCGCGGGGATATTCAGGGCGTTCAACGCCAGCAGTGGAGAGCTGCTGTGGCAGTTCACGTGCGGCAGCGGACACCACTCGAGCCCATGCAGCTACAGCGTCGACGGGCGGCAGTACATCGCCGTGCCGGTCGGGTATGGCGCTTGGACCGAGGGGTTCTACCCCGGGGCGCTCGCCCAGGCGGGCGGATCGGCGCTGTTCGCGTTCGCGCTGCCGGAGTAGAGCTAAAGCGATCGAAGCCATATGCGATCTGTCACGGCTCTTTGAAGCCGTGACAGATCGCGGGCAGTCGACCCGACCGTTCCAAAGAGCCGATGTTCGCCCTTATATCGCTCGGCTTCACCCTGAGCCTGGACAACTTCCGCATGTCCGTCGTGCTCGGAGGGCTCAAGCCGACGCTTCTGCGGTCAATAAAGACTTCTTTCATCTTCGGCCTGTGGGACGGCATCGCGCCGCTGATCGGAATCCTCATCGGCGATTTTCTGAGCAACAAGATCGACTCCACCGCCGACACGATTGCCGCGATCGGCCTCGGTGCATACGGCCTGTTCATCGTCGTCCGGGCGCTGCTTTCAGACGAGCATGCGGATCCGGATTTGAAGTTCGCGACGCGCGGGCTGCCCCTGCCGTTGAGCGTCGACAACGTCGCCGCCGGCGCGAGTCTTGGCCTCCTTGGCTACTCGCCCTGGATCGCGCCCATCCTGTTCGGGACGATCACGTTTTTCATGTCGGTCGCCGGACATCAGATCGGCCGCATGGCGGTCCACTTCGTACCCCGCATCCGCACCGACCTGTTGACCGGGATCGCGTTCGTCGCGATGGCCGTCCTGCTGGGTATGGGCGTCACGCTCCCCGGGGGCAACTGAGCCGGACAGTCGACGCGTCAGTCGTTCCCGCCCTCGACGGCGCGCAGTCCGGGACCGCCGTCGGACATCGAGTCGTCGAGTTCCGCGGATAGCGCTTCGCTCTCGAACCGAACGAGCGCCTCCTCGCAGGAGGCGACGGCCGCCGTGGCGTCCTCGCCGCCGGGCGCATCGAAGTAGTCGCGGGCACGGATGGCGGCGAGCCACTTCTGATAGTGGGCGAGGTCGGCGTCTGACTCCTCGAGCTCGGTGTAAGTGGTCCGGCCGCGACGGCGCTCGAGCTGGAGCTCCTCGTGGAACCGCCGCGTGCTCTCGACCACTTCGTGGTATTCATCGGTGCGCTCGCGCTGCATCGCGTCGATCGCCGCGCCCTCCTGCTTGGAGTCGGTCAGGTGGATGCGCAGCATCTCGCCGTGGCCGCCCTCCGCCCGCAGTCGGGTCACAATCCGGGCCACGGCGCGCGTGGTCTTTGGCGTGGCCGGGAGCAGGCACACGGACTGCTGCAGGTAGTGGGCCCCGAGGCTGCGCAGGTTGCGCCACGCGTAGACCCGGAGCGTCGACGTCCCGCCGGGCGGGGTGGAGACGGTGATCAGCAGCCAGTCGCGGGCCACGAAGCGACAAATGATCCCAAATGGCCCAATCCGTTCTATCTGAAACGTATCATTCGTTTCATGCCAGGCGCAACGAGCGCGCCATCACGCGGGAACCGGGCCCCGACGCTCCCGGTTTACGCGGAAGCGATGCGGGTCGTTTGGGAGCGCACCCAAAGCCGCCCGACGGGGCTAAGCAGTGAGGAAGTCGCGACGCGCCGTACAGCGCCGGTCCGGACCCAAGAAGGCAACACCTCGGCCGTCTTGGGCGAGGTCGTCGAGTCGCTCGCCGAGCCGCTTCAGCTGCTGCTCCTCGTGGTCGCCGTCCTCTCGGCGATCTTCGGCGAGGTTCGCGACGCGATCGCGATCTTCGCGGTCATCGTGCTCGTCAGCGCGGTTGAGGCGACGTCCGAGGTCCGTGCGAAACACGCGCTGAAGGCGCTCCGCGATCTCAGCGCCCCCAATGCACTGGTCCGGCGCTCCGGCGCCGCCGTGGCGGTCCCGGTCGGCGCGCTCGTCGTCGGCGACGTGCTGCTCGTCGAAGCCGGCAGCGTCGTCGCCGCCGATGCACGCGTCGTGGAGGCCGATGGGCTAGCCACCGACGAGTCCAGGCTGACCGGCGAGCCCGTCGCGGCCGCGAAGGGTCCCGAGCCGGTGGATCCTGACACGCCGCTCGCCGACCGATCCTCCGTGCTGCACGCGGGCACCGCCGTGGTGGCCGGCGCCGGGGAGGGCGTCGTCGTCGCAGTCGGCGACGAGACCGAGATCGGGCGCCTCGGCCGGCTCGTCGCCCAGGCTAAGGAGCCCCCCACCCCTCTCCAGCGCACCATGACCGAGCTGGCGCGCGCCGCGCTGATCGTTGCGGTGGCAGCGTGCGTGCTCGTGCCGCTCCTCGGCGTCCTCCGGGGCCAGCCCCCGCGCGAGATGCTTCTGAACGGACTGACGCTCGCTTTCGCCACGATCCCCGAGGAGCTGCCGATCCTCGTGACGGTCCTGGTCGCCCTCGGCGGTCTACGCCTGGCTCAGCAAGGAATCCTGCTCCGACGACTGCGCGCCGCCGAGGCCGTCGGCGCGATGACCGTGCTGCTCGCTGACAAGACCGGGACGCTGACCGAGAACCGGCTGCTGGTCGAGCGCATCGACGGCGACCGCAGCGTGCTGGCGGCCGCCGCGGCGGCGCACGGCGGCGCGACAGCGCAGGACCCGGTCGATCGCGCGCTGGTCGAGGCCGCTGCTCAGCCCGAGTCGAGCGAGCGCCTCGCCCGCTACCCGTTCGATCCGGTACGCCGGCGCGAGAGCGCAGTATGGCGAGATCCAGCCGGCGCCTGGGTGGCTGTGAAGGGGGCGCCGGAGGCGGTCCTCGAGCAGTGTGCGATGTCCGACAGCGAGCGCTTATCGGTGCTCGCGCGGGTCGCACGGCTCGCGGAGGACGGCCTGCGCATCATCGCGGTCGCCGAACGCCGGGTCCCCTCAGCCCCTCGCGACGCGGCCGAAGCCGAGACCGAGCTCGACTTCGTCGGGCTGGCCGCCTTCCGCGATCCGTTGCGCGTCGGCGTCGGCGATGCCGTGGCCGAGCTCGCCCACGCCGGCGTGCGGACGATCGTCGTCAGCGGCGACCATCCCGAGACGGTTGCCGCGGCCGCGCGCGAGGCCGGTGTGCGTGCTCCTGAGGTCCTGCGTGGTGGCCTGCCGCTCGACGCCCTCGGCGACGACGAGCTCGCCCGGCGCCTACGCGGCGAGGCCGTGATTGCGCGCGCGACACCTGAGGACAAGCTGCGCCTCGTCAGGCTCCTCCAGGATCGGGGCGAGGCGGTCGCCGTCACGGGCGACGGTGTCAACGACGCGCCGGCCCTCGCCGCCGCGAACATCGGGATCGCGATGGGCGCGCGCGGAACCGATCTCGCCCGCGAGGCGTCCGACCTTGTGCTCGTCGACGACGCCTACCCGACGATCGTCGGCGCGGTCGAGGGCGGTCGCGCACTGGCCTCGCAGCTGCGGCGCGCGGTCGCGTTCTACCTAGGCGCGAAGATCGCGCTGGTCGTGGTCATCGCCGTGCCACTCGCGCTTGGTCTGCCCGCCCCGTTCCAGCCGGTGCACATCGTCATCCTGGAGCTATTCATGGACGTCGGCGCGTCGGTGGCTTTCGTCAGCGAACCCACTGCGCCGGACACGATGGATCGGCCCCCGCGCGATCCCGCCAGCCGGTTCCTCGACGGTACGCAACTGTCTGCGATCGCGCTGACCGCGGTGGCGCTCACCGTGGCGGTGCTCCCCGCGTTTCTCATCGTCCACGCCCGCTCGGGCACCAACATGGCGATCGCAGCCGCCGTGGCCGGGTGGCTCATCGCGAATGTGGCGATCGCGTGGAGCCTGCGCGCTCGACCGGGCCTGCCGTTGCGGCGCAACGTCGCGTTCCCTGCGTGGGCGCTGGTCGCTCTCGCCGCCGCGTTCATGCTGTCGCTGACCCAGGTGGGGGCGACGCTTGGCGTCGAACCGCTCACGGTGGGCAACCTGGCCATCACGGCCGGCACCGCGGCGGTCGGCGTGGCGATCGCGGCCGCCGGACGTGTCGCGCTGTCGCTATCCCGCAGGCTCTGATTGCCGGGCGGGCAATCAGCGCGCTTCGTCGCCGGCGTCCTCACCGGCATCTCGAGTCACCGGCACCTCGACTCGCAGCTTCACGCCTCCGCCGCGCCGGCGCTCGAACCAGGCGGCACCGCCCAGCCCGCGCACCCGCTCCGCGATCCCCTTCAGGCCGAGGTGATCGCCATCCGGACGCGACATGAACAGCTGGTGCTGGAGCTTGCGGTGGTTCCCCGAACCGTCGTCGGCCACCGCCAGAGACAGCACCTGCGGCTGCCAGCGCAGGGTCACCCACGCATGATGCGCGTTGGCGTGACGCACCACGTTGAACAATGCTTCGCGCGCGATCTGGACAAGCGCGTGCTGCGTGGCGGTCAGCAACGGCCGCGTCTGCCCGTAAACGCGCAGCCGGACGTCCAGGCGAGTGCCCGCCTCGACGTCCTCGATCACCTCGCGCACCGCCCGCGGCAACTCGATCTGCCCGTCGGTGGCGAGCCCGAAGATCACCTCGCGGATCTCGTCCATCGCCGACCGCGCCAGCCCTTGCGCGGCGAGGACTCGCTCGAGGACCAACGGCGGCGTCGCCTCCTGCCGCCGGCACCATTCCAAGTTCATGCCGATCGTCAGCAGCTGCTGCGACACGCTGTCGTGGAGCTCGCGCGCGATCCGGTTGCGCTCCTCGCTCAGGAGCTGGCGCCGGCCGGCCTGCTCCAGGCGCCGCAGCGTCCCCTCGAGCTCCGAGCCGCGCCGCTCCAGGTCGGCCGCGCGACGCCGGTTTTCCTCAAACAGTGAAGCGATGTGCAGAGCCACGCCAGCATGGTTGGCGAGCGTAACCAGGATCGACACATCGCTCGGGGCGACCTCGACGCCATCCGGCAGCCCCACCGCGAGTATCCCGGCGGGCTCGTCCCGCACCGGCATCGGCGCCGCGACGATGACGCAGGACAAGCTGCCGCATTGGATCCCTTCGTCGTGTTCTGCGAGCAGGGGTCGCTGGGCGGTCAGCGTCCGGTCGGTGAGCGCCGCCAGCATCGGCGGGGGGAGCACCCAGCGCTGGATGAGGCAATCGCCAGCATGAACGAATGCCCGGGCCACGCCAATGCCGGGGTACTCGTCGGAGAACACCATCGCCGCCCAACGCGCGTCGAAGCGGTGAGCAGCCGCCTCGACAACCGCATCGCACACCGCCACCGGGCCAGCCGGCGCTGCACAGAGCGTGGAGGAGATGCGCTCGAGCATCTCGATCGTGTGATCCAGCCCGTCGGACTTGTCCCATGTGGCGTAGGAGCTCAGCTCGGAGGGACGGGCGCCAATCAGGCGCTCGAGCGAGAGCCGGTCAAGGCCGGCGCGCTCAGTCGACCGGAATGCAGATGCGGCGGACATCGTTCCCGCTCGCCGATCTCGGATTGGCGGGCACTCCTTCCTATCGCTCGGACCTGAGCTTCCCAGGCGATCCTAACGCGGAGCTCAGCTCCGGTGTCCGCAAACGTCACCTGAGGCCGAGCGGCTCGGCATAGGCAGCGTTCGCCTGCGGCGCGGTCAGGAAGTGATTGACCACGAGCTGGTCGAGCACGTGGCGTTGGCGCAGCTTGGCCAGGCGCAGATGCTCAAGCGGGTCATACGCCGACGGCGCCTCCGGCAGGCCCGCCAGCAGCGCCGCCTGCGCCCAGTCGAGGTCGTCGGGGCGGGTTCCGAAGTACCCGCGCGCTGCCGCGACGTCGCCCCAGTAGCCGTGGCCGTAATAGACGGCGTTCAGGTACATGGCGAGGATCTCCGGCTTGGGGAAGTCGAGCGACAGCTTGACTCCCAACCCGATCTGCTGAAGCGTTGAGAGCAGCCCGGTTCCATGGCCGTACAGCTGCTTGGCCAGCTGCTGCTCGATCGTGCTGCCACCCGGGTCCTGGTCGGTGTGCAGCGTGGCGATCGCGGCGCGCCCGGCGCCGTCGAGGACGTTGATCACGAAGTTCGAGTAGAAGTGCTCGTCCTCCACCGCCACCACGGCATCGCCGAGCTTGGCCGGCGGGAGCGGGCCGCCCGCAGTGCCGTGATGCTCCGTCAGGATCCGGCCGACCCGGGCCGGCGCGTCGCCGACGCTGGGGAGGATGGCCAGGTACGCGATGCCGGCGGCGAACAGGACGGCCACCACCGCGACCACAGCCACCGCCGCGCGTATCGCGACGCGTCGCCAGCGCACACCGCCGCCACGACCGCGCGCGGGCACCCGACCCGAGGACTCCTTGCCTCGCTGACGACTGCTGATGGGTGCCGCGGATCTACTCAACGCCGGCCCGGGGTCGGTCTTTTCCTGACTTGAGTGTGGCGCTCCGATCCGACTGGCGGAGGCGGCTTAACCGAGTCTTAGGCGATGAACCCGGACGGGATCGTCTCCCGGCCTCCCTGCTCCCCGCAACAACCCCGCCACCGGGCAATTTCCAGCATTCCGAGGGCGACTTTCGGGCCGTGCAGGATTCCGCCTCGTCACGAGGCAAGATCCTGCACCGGCGGCGTGGAGACCCTGGAATGGTGGAAATTGCCCCCGTCCGCGGGTGACTGCCCGGACACGCGGCCGCGCGGAGGCGCGACAACGCGGGCGACGCTCAGGACGCGCTGAGGAGCCGCGTCATCAGGCGACCTCGACGAGCTCGTTCGTCTCGACCGGGTCGGGCGCGTCCTGGTGGTAGTACTTACCGCCGCGCAGCCACGAGGCAACCGCCGCCACCAGGCAGCAGCCGGCCGCGAAGTAGAACACGGTGTGGATCCCGCTGGCGAACGGGTGGGAGACGAGCGTGGGGAAGAACTTGTGCCCGGTCAGGTATGCCGCCGTCGCGGGGTGCAGGTGCGGAAGCGTCGGAGCGAGCAGCGTGCCGAGCGGGTTGTAGCCGAGGAATGACGCGAACAGGCTGCCGACCGGCGGCAGCTTCGAGACCTGCAGGGCGGAGGCGTGCGGCACGCCGTGCGACGCCAGGCCGTGGTAAAGCACCGCGGGCAGCGTCGATGACAGCCCGACGATTATCAGGCTGAAGAACACGCCGATCGACAGCACCGACGCGGAGTTCTGGAACGTCGCGGCCATGCCGGCGCCTGACCCCCGCTGATTGGGCGGAAGGCTGTTCATGATCCCGGTCATGTTTGGGGCTGCGAACAGCCCCATCGCCGCGCCGATCAGCAGGATCACGAGCGCGAACTCCCAGTAGCTGAAGTTGATCGGGATCGCAACCAGCAGCAGGAAGCCGATCGCGGAGACGATCATGCCCCCAAACGTGAAGGGCCGCGCGCCGAAGCGGTCGGCCAGGCGCCCCGAGATCGGCCCGGCGATCAGGAACCCGACCGACAGCGGCAGCATGTAGATGCCGGCCCACAGCGGGGTGTCCTTGAAGCTGTAGCCGTGGAGCGGGAGCCAGATCCCTTGGAGCCACAGGATCAGCATGAACATCAGGCCGCCGCGCGCCAGCGCCGCGAGGAACGTGGCGACGCTCCCGCCGCTGAACGCGCGGATCTTGAACAGGTCAAGCCGGAACATCGGCGCGGCCACGCGGCGCTCGATCACCACGAACAGACACAGGACGAGGATGCCTCCGACCAGAGCGCCGATCACGCCGGGAGCCGTCCAGCCCATGTTGTGCCCGCCGTAGGGCAGGATCCCGTACGTGATTCCGACGAGCACCGCGATCAGCCCGACCGCAAACGTGATGTTGCCCCACCAGTCGATTTTCGCGGGGCTCCGGATCCCGCGCTCCTCGAGCTTCAGGTAGGCCCACACGGTGCCGAACAGCCCGAACGGCACCGATACCAGGAACACCAACCGCCACGCCACGGGTGCGAGCACGCCCCCAAGCACAAGTCCGATGAACGATCCCGCGATCGCCGCGACCATGTTGATCCCAAGCGCGAGCCCACGTTCCTCGGCGGGGAACGCGTCCGTCAGGATCGCCGACGAGTTCGCCATCAGGAATGCGGCACCGATGCCCTGCACGACGCGCATCACGATCATCCACATCGCTCCCGCGCTGCCCTGCAGCCACGTCACCGACAGCAGGATCGATCCGAGCGTGAAGACGGCGAATCCGAGGTTGTACATCCGCACCCGGCCGAATATGTCCCCAACTCGACCGAGGCTCACGACCAGCACGGCCATCACGACCATGAAGCTGAGCAGCATCCACAGCAGGTAGCTCGTGTTCGACGGGATCAGCGGGTTGAGGTGGATCCCGCGGAAGATGGCCGGCAGCGCGATGATCACGATCGACTGGTTGATCACCGCCATCAAGATTCCGAGCGTCGTGTTCGACAGCGCGATCCACTTGTAGCGCTCGGGGTGCGTCGGCGGCGGCCCGCCGCCCGTGTGCGGCAAGCGCCCGTTCGCTCCGGCCGGTCCTCCGTTCGTTCCTGACTTCCCGGCCGCGGCGCTCACCGGGCCAGCCGATCGATCAGCTTGTCGAGGACCGCGACCGCGGCGGCCAGCGTCTCGACCTCGGAGTCGTCGAGCGAGGCCATCTCCTCGTGCAACAGCGCCCGGTACTCGGCGCGGAGTTGCTCGAACACCTCGTCGCCGGCCGACGTGAGACTGACCAGAACGGCGCGGCCGTCGGTCGGATCGGGAATCCGCTGCACCCAGCCGCGCTCAGCGAGCCGGTTGACCAGCAACGTGATCGCGGGCTGGGTCACACGCTCGTGGGCGGCGAGTTCGGTGATCCGCCGCGGCCCGCCACGCAGCTTGCGCAGGACCCCGACCTCGGTGCGCGACACGCACACGCTCGTCCGCGTCAGGAACAGCCGCGACAGCTCAGAGCTCCGTTGTGGCAGAGCCTCCGCGATCTCGTCCAGCTGACTGCTCCGCCGATCGACCCCCACCTTCTCCATGACGCGCTTATATTAGCGACTAATGCGACCAGGCCGTCGCCTCATCGCAGCGTCTCGACGAGAATGACCGCACCACAATGAGTCGCCCCCTGCTATGGCACCTCACGCTCTCCCCGTACAGCGAGAAGGTCCGCTGGGCGCTGGATTACAAGCGCGTGCCGCACAACCGTCGTGCGGCGGTCCCCGGCCTCCACATACCTCTCGCGCTCGCGCTCACCGGCGGCCGCGCGTGGACGCTGCCAGTGCTGGCGCTCGACGGCGAGAACCCAAGCGACTCCACCGCGATCATCGCGGCGCTCGAGCAGCGCTATCCCGATCCGCCCCTGTACCCGGCTGATCCGACCGAGCGCCGCCGCGCGCTCGAGCTCGAGGACTGGTTCGACGAGCAGCTCGGGCCATACGTGCGGCGTTTTTCCCTGCACGTCCTGCGAAGCGACCGCGAGCAGTTCGATGAGCTCGCCAGCCGCCAGCTGCCCAAACCGCTTCGGCGCTACCGGGGATTCGCCGGCGCCTACGGGCGCGCGTACACCGCGGCTCGCTTTCAGACGGCCAGCGACAGCCGCTCCGACGCCGCCCGGCAGAGAATCCTGGCTGCGTTCGATCGACTCGAGTCCGAGCTCGGCGCCGGCGACCACCTAGTCGCTGGCCGCTTCACCGTCGCCGATTTGACCGCGGCCTCAATGTTCTCCCTGGTCGTACTCCCGCCCGAGGGCCCACTCGACATCGATCCGCCGCCGGCCGTCGTCGACCTAAGGCAATCGCTGGCCGATCGGCGCGGTTACCGCTGGGTGCTCGAGATGTTCGCCCGTCATCGCCGCTCGCCGAGATAGCTCGCCGTGAGCAGCGCGTTATCCGCGCGCAGCCGCTCGGCGCTATCGCTTGCAACAAGCTCCCCATGCGAGAGGACATAACCCCGGTCGGCGATCTCGAGCGCCAGGTTGACGTGCTGCTCGACCAGCAAAACGGCCGCCCCGTGGGTCGAGGCGAACTCCCTCACTACCGGCAGCAGCCGCTCGACGATGACCGGCGCCAGACCCAAGCTCAACTCGTCCAGCAGCAACACCCGAGGTTGCCGGCACAGCGCACGGGCGATCGCCAGCATCTGCTGCTCGCCGCCGGACAGCAACCCGGCGCGGCGGTCAGCCAGATCGCTCAAGGCCGGGAAGTGCTCGAAAGCCACCTCCTGCGCGGAACGATCGCGCATACCGTCGAGCCGCAGGTGCTCGCGAACGGTGAGCCCGAAGAAGATCCCGCGGCCCTGAGGAACGTGCACGATCCCCCGGCGCACCCGCTCGGTCGGCGACACGCCGGCAAGATCCTCGCCGGCGAGCCGAACGAGCCCGCCCATCGGATTGACCAGACCGGAGATCGTCCGCAGCGTGGTGGTCTTGCCGGCGCCGTTGGCCCCGATCAGGGCCACGACCTCGCTGGGATCGACGACAAGACTGAGGTCGCGCAGTACCGCCGCGCGGTCGTAGCCGGCGGTCAGCGCCTGGAGCTCGAGCGTTGGGGTCACCCCTCGAGTCCCCACGGCTCGCCGCCGTCGAGCGGCCACGAGGCGGGCGGACGGGCCCACGTCCGCTCGAGCATCCCGTCGGCATCGACCGCCGGGGCCGCGCTGGCCCTGAACTGGCGCGGCGAACACCCGTACGCCTTGCGGAACAGGCGGCTGAAATGGGGCGCGCTGGACAGTCCCCAGCGGCTCGCGATCGACGAGATCGGCTGATCCGCGAAGGCCGGGTCGATCAGGTCGCGCCGGCAGCGCTCGAGCCGCGCGGAGCGGATGAAGTCGCACACGCTGAGCCCTTCGGTCTCAAACACCCGATGCAGGTACCGGGTCGAGATGAAGCAGGCGCGCGCCAGCTCCTCGGGGTTCAGGTTCGGGTCGCTCAGCTTGGCCTCGACGTAGGCCTGGGCGTGGATCAGCAGCTCGGCGGTGGACCGGGGCCGCGGTGGCCGCGATGCATCCAAATCCACGTACAGACGGCGAACCAGGTCGATCACGTGCTCGGCCAGCCCGGTGTCGTCGCGTCCGATGCTGCCGTCGGCCAGGCCGGCGGCCGCCTCCGAGCAGAAGCGGGCCGCGAGCCGCGGCAGTCCGGCCTCGCCGGGGATCCTGACCGCCGTCAGACGGGAGACCTTGTCGGCGTGTTTACCGAGAGTCGCCTTGGGCACCCGGATCACCAGCAGGTCGAACGGAGCGTCGGCGCGGAAGATGGCGGGATACGAGGTGTCGTAGCTCGTGATGTCCCCGGGCCCCAGCACGCTTGCTCGGTGCTGCTGGGCGCCGTGCAGCCGCCCGCGAAGCACGATCTGGACGTGCAGGCACTCGGGGTCGCCGGCGGAGATGTCACGGGGCGTGCGCCGCATCGTGTTCGGCCCGGCCGCGATCCGGTACACGCCGATCGGGCCGAGCCGGTCGGCCCACATCCGAGCCCAGAAGCGGTCTGTCGCGTCGGTCCCGATGTGCAGCGGGTGGTAGGCGTCGCACGACGACTTGGCCCAGAACTCGACCCGGTGTGGGGCCGCCACCGCATTGGTGTCGATCAACAACGTCATGGTTTCTGACGTCTCCTGACTAGGAACGCAGACTCTCTCTCCCGCTGGCCCGTCGCCAGCGACGGCCACTCTACCGAGGGCTCCGGCGACTGTCGAGGAAGCTTGACGTAGCGCTAACGCAGGCGATTTGTCGCACAGCGCACAGCCTTCACAAAGGCTTTGCCCACCCGCGCACTTATCGCCGCGGGCGCCGCCGGCCCCTGCCGGGTCGGCCATAGCATCGGCTCACTTCAAAGAGCCCATATGACCTTTGTCGGCGGCGCCTGACGGCGGCGCCTTAGGTTTGACGGCGGCGCCTGACGGCGGCGCCATAGCAGGGAGGAGCGGACATGAACCGAATCCTTGCGACGCACACCGGGAGCCTCATCCGGCCGCCCGAGCTGCTGGCGTTTCTCGCGGCCAAGGAGCGGGGCCAGGAGATCGACGAGGACGCATACCAGCACACGCTGCGCGACGCGGTCGCTGATGTCGTCCACCACCAGGTCGAGGTCGGGATCGACGTCCCCGACGACGGCGAGATGGGCAAAGCCAGCTGGATCACCTACGTGTACGAGCGCGTGCGCGGGCTCGAGGTGCGCCCGGTCGAGCTCGAGGGAGGGACCATGTATCCCCCGAGTCGAGACCGTCAGGCGTTCCCCGGCGCCTACGCCGTGATGGACGCGCTCGAGAACGTCAGCGTCAACGAGTCGAACGCCGCCGCCTCGAGCGCGATGCCTGACGAGGAGGCCGCTGCCTCCGGACAGGGCGTGGCTTGGGTCTGCACCGGCCCACTGACCTACGACCGTGCCGCGGTCGACCGCGACCTCGACAATCTCAAGGCGGCCCTGGAGGGCCAGGAGGTGGTCGACGCGTTCCTTCCGGTCGTCGCGCCCGCCAGCGCCTACTGGCTCCAGAACGAGTACTACGCGGGCGAGGACGAGTTCATGTTCGCGCTGGCCGACGCTTTGCGCGAGGAGTACCGGGCGATCGTCGACGCCGGCCTGCTCGTGCAGGTCGACGACGCGGTGATGATGCACGAGGCGGACACGATGATGTCGAGGGGGCAGTCGTGGGAGGACTACCGGCGCTGGGCCGACCTTCGCGTGCGCGCACTCAACCACGCGCTCGAGGGCTTGCCCGAGGAGCGTGTCCGCTACCACGTGTGCTGGGGCAGTTGGCATGGCCCCCATGCCTTCGACCCGGAGCTCAAGGACGTGGTCGACCTGATCCTGGCCGTGAACGCCGGCACCTACGTCATGGAACAGGCCAACGCGCGGCACGAGCACGAGTGGCGGGTCTGGGAGGAGGTGCCGCTCCCGGAGGGCAAGAAGCTGATCCCGGGTGTGGTCACCCACCACACAAACGTCGTTGAGCATCCCGAGCTGGTCGCGCAGCGGCTGGTCCGGCTCGCCAACGTGGTCGGCAAGGAGAACGTGCTCGCGGGAACCGACTGCGGCTTTGCACAAGGCGCGTTCATCGAGCGCGTGCACCCGGAGATTCAGTGGGCCAAGCTCGCGGCGCTGGCCGAGGGAGCGCGCATCGCCTCCCGAGAGTTATGGGGACCCGCCCGCCCGCCCACCCACCCTGCCAAGGCTGCCGCGTAAACCGAGGCGCATGACATTTCACAGAGGAGGAGAAGGTGATAAAGCAGGCGCGTACAGGGTGGCTCGCCGCGACGGCGCTGCTCGCCACCGCGATCATCGCCGTCGGCTGCGGCAGCAGCAGTAGCAGCAGCAGCACAACCTCGAGCAGCGCGAGCGCGAGCTCGACCACATCCAGCACGACGCCACCCGCCACGAGCGGTGCGGGCGGGGCCGGCACCGCGTCGGTGACCAACTACCTGAGTTACGTCGACGGCAAGGCCGGCAAGGCCAATCCCTCGCTCCCGCCGGTTTACATCGGCTGGGTCAACCAGCAGGGCGGGCAGCAGGTGATCGGCGCCCTCGCCACTAACGGTGCGCAGCTCGCGGTCAAGTACGTCAACGACGAGCTCGGCGGGATCGACGGACACCCGGTGGCGCTCAAGACCTGTTTCATCACCTCGGCCGAGGAGGAGGGCACGACGTGCGGCCAGGAGTTCCTCGCCGACAAGAGCCTCTCGGTGATCGAGGAGGGCGCGGTCGCGATCGGCATTCAGTCGCTCTACTCGACGATCGGCACGGCCAAGCCGGTGATCGTCGGCGTGTCGGTAACGCCGATCGACTCGGTCAAGTCCAACGCGGTGATCCTGTTCGGCGACGTCACTCACGTGCTTGGCCCGTTCGGCACGTACGCCTCGCAGGTTCTCCACGCCAAGACCGCGGCGCTCATCTATCCCGACATTGCCGGCATCACCGATGGCGCGGCGGCGATCGACGCGTCGCTGAAGGCGGCCGGCGTCAAGGTCAAGAGCGTCGCCTACGACCCAAACGAGACCGATCTGATCGGGCCGCTGACCAGCGCGGGCGCCTCGAGCGCCGACCTGGTGATCCCGTACACCGAGGCCGGGGGGTGCGTCAATCTGGCCAAGGGCCTCATTCAGCTCGGCATCACCGACGCGAAGAAGATCCTCTCGGCGCCGCTGTGTTTGAACAGCCAGGTCGCGGCCGGCCTGGGCGGTGACTATCCGATCTGGACCTACGCGATCGCGAGCTCGCTGTTCGGCGATCCGACCGACCCGGGAATGCCGCCGTACGAGAAGGTGACCGCACAGTACGGACAGACGGCCGAGGCACCGGACCCGTGGAACATCGTCTCCTTCGGACAGACGCTGACCACGATCCGGTTCCTGAACCAGCTCGGCTACGGCCACATCACCCCGTCGGCGGTGCTGGCCAAGGCCAAGGCGTTCACCGGTCCGGTCGCTCTCGGCGCACCGTCTCTGGATTGCGGCAAGTATTCGAGCGCGCCCGCGGTGTGCAATGACAGAACACAGTTCTTCCTCTACAAGGGCAAGCACGTGTTCGTGAAGTCCGCCGGGTGGTTGCAGCCGCCGTCGTGACACGCGTCCCGATGACAGCCGGGTAGGTGACACAGGTACTGCTGTACGCGCTGCTCGGGCTCGGCTCGGGCGCGCTGATCGCCGGGATCGCGCTCGGCGTTGTGCTCACCTACCGCGGCTCGGGAGTCATCAACCTGGCGACGGGCGGATTCGCGATGCTCGCCGGCTACGCCTTCTGGGCGCTGCGGGTCGACCTGTTGCACCTGTCGACCGGGCCGGCCCTGGTACTCAGCCTCGTGATCGTGCTCGCGGTCGGCGCGGCGACCGAGCTCGTCGCGTTCCGGCCGCTGCGCAACGGCGTCGCCGCTGGCCAAGCTCGTCTGCACGCTCGGGGTGCTGCTCGTCCTCCAGGCGTCGATGCTGCTCGCATTCGGGAGCTCCGAGCAGCCCGAGCCCAACGTGCTGCCCCAGAACATCGTGCATTTGCTGGGCGCGGTGATCCCGATCGATCGTTTCATCCTCACCGGGATCGTCATCCTGCTGACGGTCGCCCTGGCCGCGCTCTACCGCTTCACCCGCTTCGGACTGGCTACGCGCGCAGCGTCCGAGAACGAGGTGGTGGCCATGCTTAGCGGGCTCTCCCCCAACGCCCTCTCGATGGTCAACACGCTGATCGCCTCGGGCATCGCAGGCGGCATCGGGATCCTGGCCGCGTCGATCACCCAGCTCGACACCGAGACGCTCCCGCTCCAGATCGTTCCCGCGCTCGCCGCGGCGCTGCTGGCGCGGTTCACCTCGTTCGGGATCGCCTGCGCGGCTGGGATCGGCCTCGGGATCATCGACTCGCTGATCCAGTACGTGTCGAACCTGTCGTGGTTTCCCACCTCGGGCGGCGTCGCGATCCCCGGCGTCGCCGAGCTGGTCACGTTCATCCTGATCGTGCTCTTCATGTATCTCCGCGGCTCGAAGCTTCCGAGCCGCGGAGAGCTCGTCGAGCGCCGGCTTCCCGAGGCCCCGCGGCCCCGTCATCTGGCCATGACGACGGTGCCTGCCGCCGCCATCTGCGCGATCGCGCTCGTCGTGCTTCCGTTCGACTTCCGGGAGGCGCTGATCAACACGCTGATCGGAACGGTGATGGCGCTGTCGCTGGTGGTGATCACCGGCTTCGTCGGCCAGATCTCGATCCTGCAGCTGACGCTCGCCGGAGTGGCGGGGTTCGCGATCTCTCACCTGGCGGTCAACGCCGGGATCGGCTTTCCCCTCGCCCCCGTGCTCGGCGCCGGCGCGGCACTCGTGCTCGGGCTGATCACCGCGGCGTCGGCCTTGCGCGTCCGGGGCGTGAGCCTGGCGGTGGTGACCCTGGCGGCGGTGGTGGCGATCACGAACTTCGGCTTCCTGAACCCGACCTGGGGCGGGGGCCAGACGGGGTCGCCGGTGCCTGAGCCAAAGCTGTTCGGGCTCGACCTCGGGCCTCACGCGCCGTTCCGCGGACTGGATGGCAACCTGCCTAGTCCCGTGTTCGGCTGGGCTGCGCTGGCTGTGACCGTCGCGCTGTGCCTGACCGTGGCGCTGATCCGGCGTGGCGACCTGGGCCGGCGCATGCTCGCAGTGCGCTCCAACGAACGCGCGGCCGCGGCCGCGGCGATCGATCCGCGCGTCATCAAGCTGATCGCCTTCGGGGTCTCCTCGGTGATCGCCGGCCTCGCCGGCGGGCTGTACGCGTACAACTTCGGCTCGGTCAGCGCCGACCGGTTCGACCCGTTCACCGCGCTCAGCCTGATCGCGTTCGCCTACGCCGGCGGGATCACGCTGATCTCGGGCGCGGTGTTCGCCGGCTTGATCTCGACCCAGGCGCTGTTCCCGTACGCGCTCGATAAGTGGTTCGGGATCAACGGCAACTGGTTCCTGCTGTTCGGCGGCGCGATCCTGATCGTCACGCTCATCCAGAACCCGGAGGGCGTGGCCGGCGCGTTCTACAAACGCACACACAAGCGACCGGCCGTGCGGCCACCAGAGTCCATCGATAGGGGTCTCGCTGCGCTCGACGTCCGTGGGGCCGAGAGGGCCCGTCCTGACCGTGATCGCGCGGCGGTCCTCGCGGTCAGCAACCTGTCGGTTACCTTCGGCGGTGTGCACGCGCTCAGCGACGTCGATCTGGAGGTCCGGGACGGCGAGCTCGTGGGCCTGATCGGACCCAACGGCGCCGGCAAGACGACGCTCATCGACGCCATCACCGGTTTCGTCCCGTGCACCGGCCACGTCACGCTCGACGGCCATGACATCGGGCGAATGGCGCCCTACGCGCGGGCGCGCCGCGGCCTCTCGCGGACGTGGCAGAACACCGATCTGTTCGACGACCTCGAGGTGGGCGAGAACGTGACCGTCGCGGCCCGCGGCGATGCCGACCCCGAGCAGGTTCTCGGGCTCGTCGACCTGGCCTGGGCCGCGCCCGCCATGCCCGATCAGCTTTCAGAGGGCGCACGCAAGCTCGTCGGCGTCGCCCGCGCATTGGCGGGACACCCGCGCCTCTTGTGCCTCGACGAGCCCGGTGCTGGACTCGACGCGCGCGAAAGCGAGGAACTCGGCCGTTCTCTGCGGGAGTTAGCCGATCGGGGACAGTCCACGCTCTTGATCGACCACGACATGGGCCTTGTGCTGAGCATCTGCGACCGCGTCGTCGTGCTTGAGTTCGGTCGCGTCATCGCCGACGGGCCGCCCGAGAGCGTGCGCCGCGACGAGCGCGTGATCGCCGCCTATCTCGGCGGCGGCGGGGCGGGCGGGGTCCAAATAAAGGAGACCACACTATGACTCACCGCAGCCTGGAAGATCTTCTCCAAAACACCCCTTCCACCGTCGACATGCTGCGCAACGCACAGGTTGGTCCCAACGTGTATCCAGGTGTCCCGGCCGAGTACACAAACTGGCGCGACGAGCAGTGGGCGTGGCAGAACACATGTGTGCTCTTCAACCAGTCCTACCACATGGCCGATATGGCGGTGACGGGACCCGATGCCATCGCGCTGTTGTCCCACCTGGGCGTCAACACGTTCGAGAACTTCGCGGTGGACAAAGCCAAGCAGTTCGTGCCCTGCACCCCGACCGGCTACGTGATCGGCGACGTGATCCTTTTCCACCTCGCCGACGATGACTTCAACATGGTGGGCCGCGCGCCGGTGCTGAACTGGGTCACCTATCACGCGCAGACGGGTGACTACGACGTCGAAGTGACCCTCGATCAGCGCTGGGCCCTGCGCACGGACGGCCGGCGCGAGTCGTTCCGCTTCCAGCTCCAGGGGCCGAGCGCGATGGACGTCATCGCTCGCGCACTCAACCGCACGCCACCCGAGCTGAAGTTCTTCAACCTGACCAGTGTTCAGATCGCCGGCCGCGACGTGCGCGCACTGCGCCACGGCATGGTTGGCCAGCCGGGCTGGGAGCTCTTCGGCGCCTGGGAGGATTACGAGACGGTGCACTCGGCGCTCGTCGCGGCTGGGCACGAGTTCGGGCTGCGGCTCGTGGGCGGCCGAGCGTATTCGTCGAACGCGCTCGAGTCAGGCTGGATCCCCTCCCCGCTGCCCGCTGTCTACACCGGCGAGGAGCTCAGGCCGTACCGTGAGTGGCTGCCCGCCACCGGCTACGAGGGTTCCGCCTCGATCGGGGGCAGCTTCGTCTCCGAGGACATCGAGGACTACTACTTCACGCCCTGGGATCTCGGCTACGGCCATCTGGTCAAGTTCGATCACGACTTCATCGGCCGGGGCGCGCTCGAGCGGATTGCCGACGACGAACATCGTCACAAGGTGACCTTGGCGCTCGAGGACGACGACGTGGCCGAGACGATCGCGACCATGTTCCAGAAGGCCGATCGTGCCAAGTTCATCGACTGGCCCTCGGCGGTCTATTCGATGCATCCGTTCGATCGCGTGATCGCGGGTGGCGAGACCGTCGGCGTATCCACCTGGTTCGGCTACAGCTACAACGAGGCGAAGATGCTCACGCTGGCCGTCGTCGACGCCACCCACGCCGCCCCGGGAACCGAGGTGACGCTCGTGTGGGGCGAGGAAGGCGGCGGAACCTCGAAGCCGACGGTCGAGCCTCACGTCCAGCGCGAGATCCGGGGCGTGGTCAGCCCGGTGCCCTACGTCGAGGTCGTGCGCCAGTCCTATGCACCGGACAGCTGGCGCTCGGCGAGCGTCTGAGCGGCCGCGAACTGCGCCTCAGAACACCGGGTCGATCATTCGTCGAGGCGGTGGTAGCCGCTCGCATAGAACATTCGTCCAGATTGGTTCGATGCGCGCCTAGCCGTGGGTAGGAGGTGGGGCAGACTTGCTGTAGATGGGCCCGCTCACAGCACTGATCACCTTCCCCCTTGCGACCGCGTTCGGCGTCGAAGCATCGCCGAGCCTTGTGAGGGGGAGGCGCCAGGTGAGGGAGGAAGCATTGTCGGAGAGGCTGGCTATGCCAGAGCGGCAATGCATACCGGCGCAGGAGACCGTCGATGGCTGAGCAGCGCTCGAGGCGCAGCTCGGGCGAGACTGCTCGCGGCGAGCTTCCGGAGCTGCTCGGCCATCCGGTCGAAGGTCCCGCGCGTTGAGTCTTCTGCTGTATGGGGTGGCCGAAGCCGGTGGCGCTCCGGCCTGGGGACTTGGGCTGGATGAAAAGCCGCTGCAGACGATCGTCGAGGGGCCACTGGCGGCGATCGTGAGCGATCACCCGAGCGCCGATCCCGAGGCGGCGAGCGAGCGACTGCGCGACTACGAGCTGACGGTGCGCCGGCTGATGGAGCGCGACGCAATCCTGCCCGTCAGGTTCGGAAGCTTGCTCGCCGACGAGGGAGCGGCGCGGGCGCTGTTGCGCCGCCGCCGACGAGATCTGCTTTCGAGGGTGCGACGGGTCCGCGGAGCAGTCGAGCTTGCGCTGCGCGCCAGCTGGCGTCGCGGCGCGGACGGCCGCCCCGGCGTTCGGCCGCCCTCGGGCACTTCCTACCTGCGCGAGCGGCTTGAGCTTCGCCAGAGCGCGCGCCGGGTTGCCACCGAGCTCGATCCGCTCAGCGGACTCGCGCTCTGGAGCCTGCGAACGCTTTCCCCGGAGCCCGGTCTGCCCGTGCGCGACGCCTACCTCGTCGAGCGCCATCGGGTAAGCGAGTTCGTGGCCATGGTGAGCCAGCTCGGCGATGTTCTCGATGACGTCGACCTGACCTGTACGGGCCCGTGGCCGCCCTACAGCTTCGCCGCGGGAGCGCCCGTCTAAGGGCCTCCGAGGCGCTGCCGTCAGGCGCCGCCGACCAATTCCATTCGCACGCTCAGTGCGCCACGGCGATCCGCTCGACCCCGTCCCCCCGCCCGACCACGACCTCGGAGACCATCGACGGCGGGAACAGGCCGTGCTCGACGACTCCGGGCATCTCCGACAACCACTCCGCCATCTCGTGAGGATCCTCGAAGGGCGTCATGAAGTCGGCGATCACGCCGCCGTCCGGGCTGTGGCTGGCCTCCCGCAGCTTGACCAAGCCCACCTGCGCGATCGTCAGGCCCCGCAGCTCGACGCCGCCGAGGCGCGCGAGCGTGCCGGATAGGCCGAACTCGGCCAGCTCGAGTGGAATCGGCGGCGTCAGTCGATCGACCAGCTTGTTGGCCGACACGATCACGACGAAGCGGTCGGTCGCGGCGGCCACCGCCTTCTCGCGGGTGTGGGCGCCGCCCCCGCCCTTGATCAGCCACCCCGACGGGTCGACCTGGTCGGCTCCGTCGATCACCATGTCCAGCTGGGCCGGCGCCTCGAGTCCTGCGAACGAGACCACATCGATGCCCATTGCCCGGGCGGCCTGCCCCGTGGAGGGCGACGTCGCCACGCAGCGGATGTCGAGCTTGCGCGCGGCCAGGGGCTCCAGCAGGTAGGCCGCTGTCGACCCCGTTCCCAGGCCGACCACCATGCCGTCCTGCACGAGCTCGGCGGCCGCCTCGGCCGCGACGCGCTTCTCGCGCTCGATCTCCTCGGTGTCGATCAGCTTGACGCCTTCTCTTTATGGCCACCGAACCCGTAGCGCATGGCGGACAGGATCCGGTTGGCGTAGTTGTCCAGCCCGCGCGAGGCAAACCGGGAATAGAGCGCCGTCGTCAGCACCGGTGCCGGCACACCCTCGTCGATGGCTGCAATCGACGTCCAACGACCCTCCCCGGAATCCGACACCCGGCCCGAGAAGTCATCGAGTGTGGGCGATTCGAACAGCGCCTCGGCCGTCAGGTCCAGCAGCCACGAGCTGATCACGCTTCCGCGCCGCCACACCTCGGTCACGTCGACCGTGTTGATGTCGTACTGGTAGTACTCGGGATTCTCCAATGGCGCGGTCTCGGCGTCGCCCTTCATCGCTTCTTTGCCGACCCCGGCGCTGTGCAGGATATTCAGTCCCTCGGCGTACGCGGCCATGATCCCGTACTCGATCCCGTTGTGGACCATCTTCACAAAATGGCCGGCGCCGTTGGGACCGCAGTGCAGGAACCCCGTCTCGGATGGACTCGGTGTGCCCGACCGACCTGGCGTCCGCGGCGCGGCGTCGACTCCGGGTGCGAGCGAGCCGAATATCGGATAGAGGCGCTCGACGACGTCGTCCTCCCCGCCGATCATCAAACAGAAGCCGCGCTCCAGCCCGAACACACCGCCGCTGGTGCCGACATCAACATGATGGATGCCCTTCTCCGCCAGCTCGGCGGCATGCCGGATGTCGTCGTGGTAGTGCGTGTTTCCCCCGTCGATGATCACATCGCCGGCCTCGAACACCTCGGCGAGGTTGCGAATCGACTGGTTCGTAATCTCTCCCGCCGGCACCATCACCCACGCCGTGCGCGGCTTCTCGAGCTTGGCGGCGAACTCCTCGAGCGTGGTGGCGCCGCCGATTCCCTCGCCCTCGAGCGACTTGACCACGTCGGCGTTGACGTCATACCCGACGCAGTGATGTCCGTCGCGGGTCAGGCGGCGGACGATGCCGGCTCCCATCCGCCCCAGTCCGACCATTCCCAGCTGCATCGGCTTGTCCGTCGGCATGTGATTCGCTCTCCTGGGTCTCGGGGTTCTAAGCGTGTCAGCGCATCGCGCGGTAGCGGCGGATGAGCGCGTTGGTGGAGCTGTCGTGCTGAAGGTCGGGTTCGGTGGCGCACTCGAGCTCGGGGATGATCCGCACCGCGAGCGCCTTCCCGAGCTCGACCCCCCATTGGTCGAAGGAGTCGATTTCCCACACTGCGCCCTGGGTGAACACGCTGTGCTCGTAAAGCGCCACCAGGCTCCCCAGTATGTGGGGCGTGAGCTGCTCGGTCAGGATCACATTGGTCGGGCGGTTGCCCTCCATCACCCGATGGGGGACGATGTGGTCCGGCGTCCCCTCAGCGCGCACCTGTTCCTCGGTCTTACCGAACGCGAGCGCTTCGGCTTGGGCGAACACGTTCGACATCAGCAGGTCGTGGTGGTCGCCCAGCGGGTTCAGGGTCTTGGCGAAGCCGATCAGGTCAAGTGGGATCAGCTTCGTGCCCTGGTGGATCAGCTGGTAGAAGCTGTGCTGGCCGTTGGTCCCGGGCTCGCCCCAGAACACCGCGCCGGTCTGGTAGTCGACGTGGCGCCCTTCGAGCGTCACGTGCTTGCCGTTGGACTCCATCGTCAGCTGCTGGAGATAGGCCGGGAATCGCTTGAGGTACTGCTCGTAGGGCATCACCCCGTACGTCTGGGCACCGAAGAAGTCGCCGTACCAGACCGCCAGCAGCCCCATCAGCGCGGGCAGGTTCTCGGCAAACGGCGTGTTGCGGAAGTGCTCGTCGACGGCGTGGAAGCCGGCCAGCATCTCCTTGAACCGGTCGGGGCCGATCGCCAGCATCGTCGAGAGGCCGATGGCCGAGTCCATCGAGTAGCGCCCGCCGACCCAGTCCCAGAACCCGAACATGTTGTCGGTGTCGATCCCGAACTCCTTCACCTTCTCGGCGTTGGTCGAGACGGCCACGAAGTGCTTGGCGACCGCCGACTCGTCGCCGCCCAGGCCGGCCAGGGACCACTCGCGGGCCGACTTAGCGTTAGTCATCGTCTCGAGCGTCGTGAACGTCTTGGAGGAGACGATGAACAAGGTCTCGGCGGGGTCGAGGTCGCGAGTGGCCTCGACCAGGTCGGTCGAGTCGACGTTCGAGACGAAGCGGAAGGTCATCTCGCGCTCGGAGTAGTAACGCAGGGCCTCGTAGGCCATGACCGGACCCAGGTCCGAGCCGCCGATCCCGATGTTGATCACGTTGCGGATCGGCCGGTCGGTGTGGCCGCGCCACTCGCCCGAGCGCACCCGGTCGCTGAACGCGGTCATCCGGTCCAGGACCTCATGCACCTCTTTGACCACGTCGACGCCGTCGACGATCAGCGACGCGCTCTTCGGCATGCGCAGGGCCACGTGGAGGACGGCCCGGTCCTCGGAGACGTTGATGTGTTCGCCCGCGAACATGGCCTCGATCCGCTCCGCCAGGCCGGACTGCTCGGCCAGGGCGATCAGCAGCGGGATCGTCTCGTCCGTGATCCGGTTCTTGGAGTAGTCGAGGAACAGTCCGGCGCCCTCGGCGACCAGGCGCTCGCCCCGCGTGTCATCCGCGGCGAACAGCTCGCGCAGGTGCTTGCCCTGGATCTCGCCGTAGTGCTGCTCGAGCGCCTTCCACGCGGGCCGGTCTCGTAACGGGGGAACGCTCGGCATCACACGCGTGCTCATCGGACCTCCGGGGAGTCGCTTCGGCGCGGCGCTCGCGCTCGGCGCCGCCGATCGGTGTCGAGCGGATCCTGACAGACACCCGCTGCCGGCGGCCACTAACCCCGAGAAACCCGGCATTCGTCCCGCGGCCCGGCGGTGAATTCAGATTCACTCGGCCATCACGCGAGTAACGCCGCACTCGGCAGGCGGCTTTGCGTCGAGTCAGGACTTTTTCGCCCCGGACCCCGCCACGCAGAGGCGCGCGGCCCGTTTCAGCTCGGCGGCGCGAGCTGGCAGTCGGGGCAGACGCCCCAGAAGGTGACCTCGGCCTCGTCGACTAGAAACCCGCCGGCGTCGCTCGGCGTCAGGCACGGCTCGCGCCCGACCAGGCAGTCGACATCCTGGGCCGCGCCACACACCCGGCAAACCACGTGATGGTGGTTGTCCCCGACCCGGCTCTCGAACCGGGCCGGACTCCCGGCCGGCTCGATCCGGCGCAGCAGCCCGGCCGCGCTCAGCGCGTGCAGGGCGTCGTACACGGCCTGGGTCGAAAGCGACCCGATCAGAGCCCGCGCCCGCGTTGCGATCACCTCGACGTCGGGATGGCCCGGCGTCTCGGATACCGCGCGGTACACGGCCAGACGCGGGGCGGTCACCCGCAGTCCGCGCGAGCGCAACTCGTCCGGCAGATGTTCGACCTCGATCCCCACGAGGGTCGCACTATACCAATGTAAATCGGATGTAAACCAAAAATTGATCGATTCAAGAAACGGGTAGGCTCCAGCCGACCGCCCGAATCGTCCAAGGAGTCGCCATGTCAGAAGCCACCCGCCCCACACCGCCGACCACGACGACCGACTCAGGGATTCCCGCCCCCAGCGACGAGTTCTCGCTCACCGTCGGCCCGGGCGGCCCGACCGTTCTGCACGACCACTACGTGGTCCAGAAGATGCAGCACTTCAACCGCGAGCGCGTGCCCGAGCGCGTGGTGCACGCCAAGGGCTCCGGCGCGCACGGCTTTCTTCGAGGTGACCGAGGACGTCAGCCAGTACACCAAGGCCGATCTGTTCCGGCCCGGCCGGCGTACACCCCTGTTCCTGCGCTTCTCGACCGTCGCCGGCGAGCTTGGCTCCGCCGACACCGTGCGCGACCCCCGCGGGTTCGCGATCAAGTTCTACACACGAGCAGGGCAACTACGACCTGGTCGGCAACAACACGCCGGTGTTCTTCGTCCGCGACGCGTCGAAGTTCCAGGACTTCATCCACTCCCAGAAGCGCCTGCCCGACACCGGCATGCGCTCCAACGACATGCAGTGGGATTTCTGGACGCTCTCGCCCGAATCGGCCCACCAGGTCACGATCCTGATGTCCGATCGCGGGACGCCGCGCACGCTGCGCCACATGCATGGCTTCAGCAGCCACACGTTCTCGTGGCTGAACGCCGGCGGTGAGCGCTTCTGGATCAAGTACCACGTGCGGACCGTCCAGGGCATCGAGAACTTCACCGACGCGCAAGCCGCCGAGATGGTCGCGGAGGACCCCGACTTCCACCGCCGCGATCTGCGCGAGGCGATCGAGCAGGGCAACGCGCCGGAGTGGAGCCTCGAGGTCCAGGTGATGCCGTTCGCCGAGGCCGCCGACTATCGCTTCAACCCGTTCGACCTGACCAAGGTCTGGCCGCAGTCGGACTACCCGCGGATCAAGGTCGGCCGGATGGTGCTCGATCGCAACCCGGAGAACTTCTTTGCCGAGGTCGAACAGTCCAGCTTCAACCCGTCCAACCTCGTGCCGGGGATCGGTCTCAGCCCGGACAAGATGCTGATGGGCCGGATCTTCTCCTACCACGACACGCATCTGCATCGGATCGGGCCCAACTACGAGCAGCTCCCGATCAACCGGCCCCAGTGCCCCGTCCACTCCTACAACAAGGACGGGTTCGATGACCTACCACCACAGCGGCGATCAGCCGGTCTACGCGCCTAACAGCTACGGCGGCCCCGAGGCAGACACCAGCCTGGGCCATGAGGTCACGTGGGAGGTCCCGGGCGCCGAGATCGGGCGCTACGCGTACGAGAAGCACTCAGGCGACGACGACTTCGTCCAGCCCCGCACGCTGGTCAACGACGTCATGAGCGAGACCGATCGCGATCACCTCGTCACGAATGTCGTCGGCCACGCCTCGAACGAAGTCACCGACGAGATCCAGTGGCGGGTGATCGCCTACTGGAGCAACGTCGACGCGCAGCTCGGCGCGCGTATCGCGGCCGGTCTGGGCAAGAGCGACGGGGCCTCGGCCAACGGTGCCCAGGCCGCGGCGCAGGAGCTACTGGCAAGTCGCGCCAATCGGGCGTAGGCGCCGGCGAGCACCCCACTCGAGGCACCGCCGATCACCAACTGAGCGGGGGCGCGGTACCGCGGCAGCCCGGAATCAGCCGGGCTGCCGCGGATTCCCGATCAGGAATCCGTCGATCAGATCGCGGACCACGGCGCGGACCTCTTCCCGCGCCAGCGCCGGGTCGTCCGCGCTCGCCAGGTAGATGGCCGCTTCGTCGAGCGCGCCGAGAAGCACGATCGCGAGCGGCCGAAGCGGCTGAGGCCGGAGCTGCCCCGCCTCGATCGCGGCCCTGATGAGCTGCTCGGCCGATTCGAGGGCATTGCGCTGGGACATCTCCCGATACTCGACCCAGCCGATGACGCTCGGCGCGTCGAGCAGCATCAGCTGTCGAACCTCCGGCTCCGCCGCGATGTCGAGCCATGCGTCAGCCATCGCGTGCATCGTGTCGGCCGGCGTCTCCGGCATTGCGGCGGCAACCGTGGCTTGCAGGCGCTCGATGATCTCCTGATCCAGCGCCTCGACCACGGCCCGGAACAACGCCGCCTTATCGGCGTACTGGTGATACATCGCGCCGCGCGTGACGCCCGCCGCTTCCACGATCTCGGGTGTGCTGACCTCCGCGTACCCGCGTTCGCCCCACAGTCGACGCGCCGCGTCGATCAGGGCTTGCTGCGTGGCCGCAGATCTTTCCGCTTGAGTTCTTGCCATTACATGCAGTCTGTTGGTATCTTAGTGCAACCTGTACGTAAAACTCGTCCGCGGAGGAACCGCATGCCCGAAGTCACGCTCAGCGCCGGAACGATCCATTATGAGAAGTCAGGCCCACCCACGGGCCGCCCGGTCGTTTTCATCCACGGCTACGCGATGGCGTCCTCACTGTGGCGCCCGCTGTCCGAGCGACTGGCCGAGCAAGGTTACGCGTGCTATGCCCCCACCTGGCCGCTCGGCGCCCACACCGAACCCATGCTCGATCGGGCCAAGGTCACGATGGAGGGAATCGCCGGGATCGTGGCCGAGTTCCTCGAGCGGCTCGAGCTCACCGACGTTGTGCTGGTCGGCAACGACACGGGCGGGGCGATCGCGCAGATCGTCGCCACCACGACCCCGGCACGCCTGGGTGCGCTGGTTTTGACGAGCTGCGACGCGTTCGAGCACTTCCCGCCCCCGGTCCTCAAGCCGTTCATCAACGCCGCCAGGCTGGGTCCGACGTTCCACGCGATGGTCGCGCCGCTGCGCTCCAGGCTGGTACGCCGGCGCGCGTACGGCGGGCTTGCCCACGCGGACGTCGAGCATCTTGCCGCGGAGTGGGTCAAGCCCGTGCTCACGAACCACGGGGTCCGCGAGGATCTGCGGCACTTCACCGCATCGCTCGATCGCGAGACGATGGTGCGGACGGGCGCGCGACTCCCCGAGTTTACGAAGCCGGCGCTGATCGCCTGGTCCGGGGACGACACGTTCTTCGTGCTCGAGGACGGTTGCCGCCTTGCCGACGCGCTGCCGTCTGCCCGGCTGAAGGTGATCGAGGGCGCGAGGACGTTCTCGATGATCGACGAGCCGGACGTCCTCGCCGAGCTGATCGGCGAGTTCGCCTGGGAGGCGGCGGTGGGTCGGGCCGCCTGACGTGGCCGCGGCGGTCCGGGCCTCAGCCGGCGCGCGCCTGCCGGCGGGGCCTGGTCCGCCGTGGCAGCTCCCCGCCGGCGTCGGTCACCGCGCGCTCGAGCAGTTCCGGCCGGTAGGACGGGTCGAGCAACTCGGAGACCTCCAGACCGGTTCGCGCGAGGTGCGAGGCCAGCAGGCCGGCGCTCAGGTCGCGATCCTGCGCCTTGACGGCGTCGAGGATCGCGCGGTGACTGGCGGTCGCCCAGGCGGTCGGGCCGTGGCCGATGTGCAGTCGGCGATAGCGCTCGGCATGGTCGAACTGTTGGGCCAGCGTGTCGTTGACACGCTGGCCGGCGGGCCCGGTCAGGGCGCGGTGGAACTGGCTGTGCGGTACCACCCAGCGGCGGTAATCCTTGATGCTCGCGTAGTGGGCCATCTCCGCCATGTGCCCCTCCAGACGCGCGAGATCGTCCTGCGTGATCCGCGGGACCGAGAGGCGGACCGCCTCGGCCTCGAGCGTCACCCGCATCACGTACAACTGCTCGAGGTCGGCGGTCGACATCGGTGCGACCCGAACCCGGCGGTTGGGCTCGGCCTCGACCAGCCCCTCGCCCTGGAGCATCCTGAGCGCCTCCCGCAGTGGCGTGCGGCTGATTCCCAATTCCTCGGCCAGGGCTACCTGCGACATCACCGCCCCCGGCGCGAGGCCGCCATCCAGGATCGCGTTGCGAACCCGCTCGTAGACGTCCTCGGTGTTCTGGCCGTTCTCGCTCATCGCTCTCCTAATTCGGCTCTCTGCGTTCACGCCCCGAGCATGCTGTAGCCGCCGTCCGCGACCATGTAGGAGCCCGTGATGTGATGCGCTTCATCGCTGGCGAGGAACAGCGCGGCGCCGGTCATATCTTCGGGCTTCGGGATCCTGCCGGTCGGGGTGCCCGAGAGCACCACCTCGCGCCGCCCGGCCAGCCACTCGGGCCGCGCCAGCAGCGCCTCGGTCTCCATGAAGCCCGGCGCGAACGTATTGACGCGCACCGACGGCGCGAGCGCCTTGGCGTAGGACTTGGTGATCCCGAGCAGGCCGTACTTGCCGGCCGCGTATTGGGGGGCGCGGGGGCTACCCCGCACGATCACGGTGGAGCCCACGTTGACGATCGAGCCCCCACCCCGCTCGACCATCCGCTGGCCGAACTCGTGCACCATCAGCATCGTCCCCTTGATGTCGACCGCGAGCACGTGGTCGATCGCTTCCTCGGTGACCTCTTTCCACGATGCTTGTCCCGAGGCCATGTCGCCGACGTTGTTGACCAGCACATCGACGCCGCCGCCCTCCTCGAACGCCCACGCGGCCATCCGCTGGATGTCCTCCCAGGAAGTGATGTCGCCCTGCACGACGAGCGCCTCGGCACCGATTTCGCGCACGCGCTCTGCCGTGCGCTCCGCTCCATCGGCTGAGCTGCGGTAGTGCACCAGCACCCGCGCCGCACCCTCGTTCGCCGCCCGTACGGCCAGCGCTGCGCCGAAGCCGGTCCCGGCTCCGGTCACCATGAAGCTCCGTCCCTCGAACCTTCTCAACATGCGCGTGGTCGGCGGTTGGGGGTGGGTGGGTGGGATGTAACCATCAATTTCTAGACGATCGTGCGGCCGCCGTCGATATACAGAACCTGCCCGGTGATGAAGCTCGCTCGCGGGGAGCACAGGAACAACACCGGATCTACGACTTCCTGTAATGAGCCAAAGCGCCCGGCGGGGATCAGCTCGATCAGCGCCTGGCGCTTGTCGGGATTGCCGGTCAGGTAACGGCGCGTCAGCTCGGTATCCATATAGCCCGGCGCGACGGCGTTCGCCGTCACGCCGTGGATCGCGTACTCGTGCGCGATCACTCGCATGAGCTGGTTGATCGCGCCCTTGGTGGCGGCGTACGGGCCGTGCAGCTTGTGTCCGCTGCGCCCGGCCACCGAGGAGAAGAAGACGATGCGCCCGCGCCCCTGATCGCGCATCGCCACCGCCGCCTCCGCGGCGACGTGAAAGGCGCTCGTGAGGTTCACGTCCACAATCCGGTCCCACTCGGGTGCGGTGTAGCTCTCGATCGGTTTGCGGTCGTTGATGCCGACGCAATGGATCAGGACGTCCAGTCCGCCGAGCTGTTCGTGCATGTCCCTCACCGAGGCGCGTGCCACGTCGGGATCGCCGAGGTCGGCCTGGACGCTTGCCGTCACCCCGGGATGCAGGGCGGACACGTCGAGGTCGATGACGCCGACGCTCGCGCCGGCGTCGAGGAACCCCGCCACCAGTGCGCTGCCGATCGTGCCTGCCCCTCCTGCCACGGCGACGCGCTGTCCGCTCAACCCGAGCCAATCAGGCATCGGGCGGCTGCTCGCGGTAGGTGAACACGTTGAGGGTCACCGCGCCACCCTCGGGCACTGTGGCCGAGTGCGGCGTACCCCCGGGGAGCGCGGCCAACTGCCCCGCCTCGAGCCGGACAGGCTGCCCGTCGACAACGAAGTCGACCACCCCCTCCAGCACGGTGGTGATCTGATCCTGGGGGTGCTGATGCTCCTCCCAGCTCGACCCACCGCCGTAGCGGTAAAGGGTCGCCGTAAGTTGCGGTGTGTGGATGGTGGCTCCGTAGATGTCGGGGCGCACCTCCTTGAACTCCTGCTCTGACCAATCGATCTTGCGTGCGATGTCCATGATCACCGGCCAGCATTATTGCATACAGTTTGGCAAGTCGTCTACAGTTACGGCTCGATGTTCTGGTTCAGCCGGAACACGTTGTCCGGGTCGTAGACGCGCTTGACCGAGCGCAACCGGCGCAACGTCGCGCCGTACGCACCGCCCGCATCCTCGCGCTCGTCGTCGCCCATGAAGTTGACGTACTTGCCGCCGGTCAAGTGAGGCTCGATCGCGGTGAAGCTTCGCCGCGCCCAACCGATCTCCTCGCCGTCCGCCGCCGGGTCCTCCCAGGTGGCCGGGATGTTCACCAGCCAGGCGGCGTCGCGATGCGGAAAAGCCGTCGCCTCGGGCGCGACACGACCGATCGCGCCGCCCTGCGCGAGCACCTCAATCTGCGAGAACTCAGAGCCAACCTGCCCGCCGCACTGACAAAGGACCTTGATCAGGGGGTCGGTCAGCTCGGTGGCGAACCCGGCCTTGATGTACGTGCGCTTGCCGGCGGCGAAGATCTCGTCGGTGAGGGTCTGCATCCGGAGGAACGGAACGGTTTCCAGCGATCCGGCGGGCGGCGAGAGCTCGGCGGCCAGTGCCTCGAGGCAGTGCCGGCCCGGCTCGGGTTCGCCGGACCATTCGATCAGCGACATGATCCCTGGCGTGCCGACCAGGTCGGGTGCAAGCCAGGGGAGCGGCGGGGCCTTGCGCAGGAAGCTCGTCCACAGGAGCTCGTCGGACGCGTCGCCCGCGGCCATCGCTTCGCGACCGAGAGCCAGGACCGCGGGGGCACGCTCGAGCGGGTGAAACGTGGCCAGGATCAGCAGCTCGCTGAGCTCGTGCAGCGCGAACTCGAACTCGGTGACCACGCCGAAGTTGCCACCCCCGCCGCGGATCCCCCAGAACAGGTCTGCGTTCTGGTCCTCGCTCGCTTCAAGGATCCGGCCGTCCGCGGTCACCACCTGCGCGGCGAGCAGGCTGTCGATGGTCAGGCCGAAGCGTCGCATCAGGCGGCCCACCCCTCCACCGAGCGTCAGTCCGGCGACGCCGGTGTGCGACACCACTCCCGCCGGGACCACCAGCCCGTGCCGCTGCGTGGCGCGATCGAGCTCACCGAGCAGCGCTCCGCCCTGGACCGTTGCCCGCCGCTGGTCCGCGTCGACGCGCACGGCGTTCATCGGGCGCAGGTCGATCACGATCCCGTCGTCGCACGTGCTGTGGCCCGGCATGCTGTGGCCGCCGGCTCGCACCGCGATAGGCATCCCCTCGCGCCGCCCGTGCTCGACGGCGATGACGACGTCCCGCGGGCTCGTGCAGCGCGCGATCAGCGCGGGCCGGCGATCGTGCATCGCGTTCCACACTGCTCGCCGCCGGTCGTATTCGTCATCCCCCGGGCGCACGATCTCACCCTCGAACCCGCTCAGCCCCGACCGTCGCCCCGTCCCCGACCCGGATACCGACCCCGCCCCATTTGTAGATACATATACATCCATATATATCTGTATCAGAATATCATTCTGATCGATGCCCCGTCAGCTACCCGCGGGCAAGAGCCGAGAGCTGGCCGTCGCCCTGCACGACATCGCCTGGCTGCTGCCGCGCAAGATCGATCCGTGGGCGGAGATCGAGGGCGAGGAGCCGCTCCCTCCGACCGAGCTCGAGGTCATGCGACTCCTGGTCCGGGCACCCGATTTGAGCGTGGGCGAGGTGGCACGCGACCTCGGACTGCACCCGAGCAACGCCAGCGCCGCCATTCGGGGGCTGCTGGCTCGCGGGCTGCTCGAGCGAAAGGCCGACAGTCGCGACGGTCGGGTCTCCCGTCTCGCTCCTACCGCCAAGGCGGAGGCGATCCGACGCCGGCGTGAGGGCGCCTGGGGCGAGCTCCTGCGCGTCCGGCTCGCCCGGATGCCGCCGGAGGACGCCGCGAACCTGCTTAGGGCGGTCGATTCGCTCCAAGCGCTGGCCGTCGCTCTCGCCGCCGGCGAGGCCTGACACCGGGTCATAAGTGCGGACTCGGCGATCGGCGCGAGTCGAGCCCGCCGTTGTGACCCGCATATGTGCCTGAATCGGGATTCACCGCCCGCGCCCGGCCGAGTCCGGAGATATGACCCACCGGTCACGCCCCGACATCCGCGGGCGACCCGGCGTGCTCGGCTGACCCGGCGGACCAACTGCGCTCGGCGCACCGGATCAGGTCGGCGACCGCCGCGTTCACCGGCGCCGGCACCCCACACGCGCGCGCCTGCGCCACCAGGGCCTCGTTGAGCGTCCCGATCTCGGTCGGTCGATGGGCCAGCACATCCTGGAGCATGCTCGGCTTGTGGTCGTAGTTCGCTCGGCCGAGCGTGTCAACGAGCTCCTCCGGGTCCTCCTCAAGAGCGATCCCCAAGGCGCCGGCGACGGCACGGCCCTCGCTGAGCAGCTCGCCCACCACCCGCCGGGTGGCCGGCAGCTCGCACAGCTCGCCGTGCGTCAACCCGGTCAGCGCGCATAAAGGATTGGTGGCGCAGTTGAAGAGCAGCTTGGTCCACTGGGCGCCGCGTGCGTCGGCCAGCACGCGCGTCTCCATGCCGCTCGCGTTCAAAAGCGAGCCGAGGCGCTGCACCTCCTCCAACTGCGCAGGCTTCGGTTCGAACGGCCCGATCCACGTCGTCCCGGCTCCGTCCATGTGAATGAGACCCGGCCCGGCTACGCGCGCCGCCGGTAGCGTGACACCCCGCATGACACGCGGGACGTGCTCGGCAATCACCTCCTCGTTGCCGATCCCGTTCTGCACGCTGCACACCGCGCCATCGGCGAAGCTCGCCGCGGACGCGCTGATCGCCTCCTCGGTGAGCATGCCCTTGACCGCGACGATCCCGAGCTCGCAGGCCGGGATCTCCGTTGGATCGGCCGTCGCATGCACGCGGCCGACCAGCTCGGCGACACCACCGACGCGCAGGCCGTCACGGTTGATCGCCTCGACGTGCGCAGACGACACTTCATAGGCCCACACCTCGAGCTCGGGCAGCTGCGCCAGATGGGCGGCGTACAGGCCGCCGATCGCACCGCAGCCGACGATGCAGATCCTCACGCGAGGGCTGCCTCGGCGATCTGCTGGCACAGGTGCAGGTCCGCTCCCGCCACACCGAGACCACCCACGACACGATCTCCATCGCGCACCGGCAACCCCCCGGGCACGGTCAGCACGCGATACGGCAGGACTGCCGTCAGCAAATGATCGATCTCAGCACTCGGAAGCTGGAAGGTGGCGGCTCCCGCCGCCACGGCCTCGGCCACGAACGGCGCCGCGGTAGGAGCGTGGTCCATCGTGTCCTGCTGGATTGGCTCGCCGCGGACGTCGACCACCGCGACCGAGACTCGGACCCCACGCGCTCCCGCTTCCGTTAAAGCACGGTCGACGAGGGCAAGCGCCCATTCGTGCTGCGGCTGACTCGCCGGGGGCGGATCGCTGTAACCGAGCCCCGCCTCGTCGGGCAGCGACCCGAACGCGTCGACCCAGCGCTTCTCGTCATCGCCGTGTTGCCCCTGGTAGGGCAGGCCCAGCGCCCAGAGCACGATCAGGTCCTCCGAGTTGGCGGGCTTGCCGTCGGCGATCAGCATGCGCCGGTCAACCCCCGGGATGTTCACGAACGGGCCGATGGTCGCGCCCGACGCGCTGAAGCCCCCGACCACGACGCCGTCCTCGTACAGAGGCATCCCGCCCGCGCCCGGAAACATCGCCTCCGGCGAGCACGCGACAAACCCGGCGGCGATCGGCGCCGGCAGTGTCGCCATCCGCACGTGATGCTCGGCGCTCGGGATCTGCTGAGTGGCCGATATCCACGCCTTCGATCGCGCGCGGGCCATGCCCCCGGCACCACCGCGGTCCATCTGCGACGCCGAGACGAGCACGCCGCTGGCCCCCACGACCGCGAACGCCCCGCGCGCGTTCATCTGCGCCGCCTTGTCGATCGCGCGGGCGATCAGCCGCCGGGCCGCGTCGAGGGAGATGTCACTGGTCGCGGGCGTCACGCCCAAAAGTATACAGAATTCACAACTGTATACTGCGACGGCGTGACCGTTTCTAGCGACGAATGGGGACGCAGGCCGCGCGATTGGGCCGAGCTGGCCGAGCCCTCGAACGAACCACTGTTCGCCGCGGTGCTGCGCCAACTGAACATCGGCGCGGGCACGCCGCTGCTCGACATCGGCTGCGGATCGGGCTACGCCGCGCGCATGGCGGCGGCGCTCGGCGCCACCGTAACCGGAATCGACATCACGCCGGAGCTGATCGAGATCGCCCGCGAGCGGGTGCCCACCGCTGACTTCCGTGTCGGCGGCATGGACGCTCTCCCGTTCGAGGACGGCACCTTCGACGCCGTGGTCGGCTTCAACTCCTTCCAGTTCGCGGACGATCCGGCCCGGGCGGTGCAAGAAGCGGCACGCGTCGTCGAGGAAGGCGGCCTCGTCGCCGCCACCACGTTCGCCGAACCCGAGCGCAACGAGTCGACCGCACTTCACCTCGCGCTCGAGCCGCTCCGCCAGGGCGCCGCAGCAGCCACCGCCCCGAAGCACCTTCCCTACGAGCTTTCGACACCCGGGGGACTGGAAGCACTACTCACGAAGGCCTCGCTCGCGCCGGTCACCAGCGGCGAGGTGCCGCTCAACTGGGCGCACCGAAACGCCGGCGAGGCAGTCCGGGCCATACTCGCCTCGGCCGGCGGCGCGATGGCGATCGAGGCCGCCGGCGAGGACGCCGCGCGCGCGGCCCTCGAGCACGCGCTAACCCCCTTCACCCGCCCCGACGGGGCCGTCTCGATGAGCAACGTGTTCCGCTACGCGATCGCGCGACGAGTGTGACTCTCACCTACCAGCCGGAACCGGGAACGGGGAACGTGACCGCGCTGTGCAGGTCAGCTGAGGAGCTTCCGATCGCCACCGTGTAGAGACCCGGCGACACGACCCAGCTGTCACTGGCATCGCTGAAGTTACGCAGCATCTGATCGGTGATCGGGAACGAGACCGTCAGCTTCTTGCTCGGCGCGCTGATGCTCCGGGGCACGGACCAGGTGGCCCTCCTCCAGGAGCGACTGGCGCTTGAGCTCTCAGAGATGGCCGACCTGCGCGTGCTCGAGCCGCCGGTCGAAACCCACCGATGGTTCCGCTCTCGGATCGTCGAGATCGCGCGTCGGCTCTAGTGGCCTAAGCGGGGACCGATCCGGGCGCGATCCGCCGGTCGAACTCGCGATACATCGCCGCCCGCCGCTCGATCTCCGGCGCGAGCGGCCCCTGGACGGACGCCGTCTCCTGCACCTCCGCGAAGTGCGCCCGCTTCTCGTCGAGCGTCACCACGGACCGCTGCAAGGCATCGAAGCTAATCGACGCCACCCCGCCCGAGACGACCAATCGGCCGCCGGCCCCACACGTCGCGCACTCCACCTCCTCGCCGTTGACGACCACGACCGACAGGTGACACAGAGGGCATAGCCCAGGCTCGCCGTGGTAGGAGACTTCGTCGAAGGTGAGGCCGAGCTGCGAACCGACGCTCCGGCCCACCCGCGCCGCACCCGCCAAGGCGCGCGCGTCGAGCACTACCGCGCGCGGCATCCCGGCGCCTTTGACGAGCAGCTGATCGGCGACGGCGATGTGCGCAGAGAACGTCATCTGATGCATCAGCGGCAGCGCGAGCGACGTCCACTGGCTGGTCAGCGCGCCACCGACCGCGATGAAGCCCGCCACCCGGGGACGGAAGACACGCTCGTCGAAGGGGAACGCGACCGGCGGGCTCTCGCCGGCCTCAAGCATGCGCCGATAGTTCTCGGCGAACACCACGTCGGCCGCCGGCCCGGCCAACCGGTCAGCCGCGAGCTTGAGGATGCCGGGGATTGTCCGCGAATAGATCGGCGCCGACACGATCAGCCCGTCGCTCTCCATGAACTGCTCCCACAGCCACGGGCCGTCGTCGCCGCCAGCCCCGGACTCGTCCGGTCCGACGGGGCGCGTGGGCAGCAAGAGCTCGTGCAGACGGACGAGCGCGACCTCGGCGCCCTCGGCCTCGGCGGCCTGGAGCGCCAGCTTGAGGAGGATCTCGGCGCTGCCGTTCGCGTTGCTCGCACTCAGTCCCAGGACCCTCACGAGCTCACCTCGCAAACGCGACGTCGAGCTCGGCCGCCGCCTCGAGCCGGGAATCCTCGGTCGGCGCGGCGGGCTCCGGGAAGATGCGCTGCTCGGCCACCGCACCGGCGAGCTCGTAGAGCCGCTCCGGCCCCGCCGGGCCGTACATGCTCACAAACCGGGTGAGCTGCGCGTCGCACGCGACCGCGTGCTCGACCTCGGACGGGATGCTCATGAAGTCGCCGGCGATCAGGACGTGCTCCTCGCCGTCGGCGCTCACGCGCAGGCGCCCATCCAGGACGTAGATCCCCTCGTGGGTCCTTTCGTGCGCGTGTGCGGGCACAGAGGTTCCGCGAGGCCCTTCGGTCACGGTCATGCCGAGCGCGCCGTTCGACTCGGCCCCGGTCAGCACCTGGAAGGCGACCTGGCCGAACAGCGTGTGCCGCGGCCCCTCACCGGCGCGCAGGAAGTACGCGACGGGCTTGCCCGGGAGCGTGTCGTCGGGACCGGTGGTCGCGTCGGCGTAAGGCTCCTCGGGGAGGTACTTCATCGCGAACTTGCCCTCCGCCGCCCCGAACTTCTGAAACGGCGGTGGACTCGGGTCAATCTGTGGATAGGCAGGACCGGCGTACGGGGTGCCCGTGAAATCGAAGAAGCGGTCCCAACCGGCCGGCGCGATCGGGCCCATGAACTGGCTGTAGTGCGAGTGGAACTGGTAGGCGTGCACGACGCCGGCGGGCACGCTGGCGACGTCCCCGGGGGCAAGGATGCGGCTCTCGCCGTCGGCCCACACCTGGATCCGGCCGCGCACGCAGAAGAAGTAGTCGTGCTCCTTCTCGTGGTAGTGCATCGGGATCGGCCGGTCGGCCGGCCCGAGCGCGGTCATCACCGACATCGCGTTCCCGGTCTCCTCGGAGCCGGCCAGGGTCCGGCCAACCTGGCCGAGTAGCAGGTGGGCGCGCCCGTCACCGTCGGCCAGCGAGTACGGCACCGCTTCGCCCGGAAGCTGGCGCAACGGAACGGCACTGTCGACTCGGTACGACATGGTCTTCTCCTTATATTGATTTTGTTTCCGCGTCCGTCCAGCGAACGTGGTCGCCATTGAGCGTGGCGCCCTCAGCGAGCAGGTACGAGCAGAACAGACCATCAGGGTCGCGCTGCAGGCGAATCTGCTCAAGGCGACGAAGGTTCTCGTCGGTCATGAACCGGTCGGGCCGGCGAGTGAAGTCGGCGTCGCCCAGGTAGACGCCCTTGCCCACCGCGGCCGCGACCCGACCGGCGTGGTGCACCACCCACTCGCTGTAGCGCTCGTCGTCGGCGGGGTCTGGCCAGATCGCGTAGGTGGCCAGGTAGGTCCTTCCCTCGATCGAGAAGGCCATGTCGGGCAGCGGCCGCGTCGGCGCCCAGCCGTACCAGATCGAAAAGGAGTGCTTGGTGGGCAGCTCGCTCCACACCGGACGCAGCAGCGGCGCGAGCTCCGCGCCCCGCGCGTCGGTCCACGTGCAGTCGACCGCGTACCGGTGGTTCTCGGGGTTCTGGAATGCCTGCGCGTCGTTCTCGAGCTCGATGCTCGTCAGCCCCCGCTCGTGGGACATCGCCCGGCCGGCGATCGGGCACTTCGAGAACGGCGCCAGGACGCGCTCGGCCTCCTCGGGCGTGTCGCACATCGCAGTCGTGTGCACCAGTAGCACCGGCGGGCCTTCAGGTCGCGGCAGCCGCGTCGCGGCGATGACCGGCTCGACGACCCGCTCGAGCGAGGGTAGGAGCTCGTCGATCCACACGAGCAGCGGCTCGAGATCTTCGAGCTCGAACATCCATGTGTCCTGGGTCATGGCCGCGGCCCTCGGGAACGTCCGCAGGTGAAAGCGGGTGATGACACCGAAGAACCCCGGCCCGGCGCCCCGAGCCGCCCACAAGAGGTCCGCGTTCTCCTCCTCCGAGGCATGAATCAGCTCGCCGTCTGCCGTCACGACGTCGATTCCGACCACGTTCTCGCACGCCCAGCCGCGCCGGCGGCAGTCCCATCCCTGCCCGCCCTGGAGCAGGAACCCCCCGAGCCCGACGCTCGGGCAGTGCCCCCCGGTGGACACGCGCCCGTGTCCGGTCAAAAACGGCGTGAACTCCGCGCCGCCCTTAAGCCCGGGGCTCGCGGTGGCGATCCCGGTGGCCGGGTCGTAGGTCATGTCCTGCAGGTCGCCCAGGTCGATCAGCAGCGCATCGTCGCGCAGGCTCCAGGCCGCCCAGCTGTGCCCGCCCGCGCGGACGGACACGCGCAGACCGCGCTCCCGCGCGAGCCGTACGCCGGCCGCCACGTCCCGCTCGTCCTCGGCCAGCAGCACGGCGGCCGGAAACCGCTCCGGTCGCCGGGCGTTGAAGATCCGGCCCACCCGCGCCTCCTCGTAGCCGGGCTCGCCTCGCCAGAAGATGTTCATGAGATCAGCGACTGGCCGCCGTCGACGACGATGTCGACCGCGTTCAGATAGGCGGCGTCGTCGGAGGCCAGGAACAACGCAACGCGGGCGACATCATCGGGCTGCCCGAGGCGGCCGAGCGGGTGCGCGTCGAGCATCTCGTGCACAGGGTGGCCCGGTTCCACGAGGAACGGTTCGATCTGCGGAGTGACGATCAGCCCGGGGCTGATCGAGTTGGCGCGGATGCCGTGCCGCGCACCCGACGCCGCCAGGTGGCGGGTGATGGCGAGCACTCCGCCCTTGGCTGCGCCGTGACCGGCCTGCTCGATGAAGGTCGCGCCGCGGTGGGCCGACACCGAGGCGGTGTTGATGATCACGCCGCCTCCACCCGCTATCAGGTGCCGCCAGGCGGCGCTGGTGACCGTGAAGATCAGGTCGAGCTCGTTGCGCATCGTGAAACGCCAGTCCTCCCAGCTCATCTCCTCGAACGGTCCGACTCGCGGCGCCGAGGCGTTGTTGTAGAGAACGTCGATCCCGCCCGCGCGAGCCACCGCGCCATCGACCCACGCCGCGGCCGCGCTCGGGTCAGCGAGGTCGACCGGCGCGTCCACGCTCATGCGTCCGCCCGCAACGGAGATCTCCTCGGCCACCGCACGCGCCCGCGCCTCGTCCAGGTCGCACCCGACGACGGTCGCACCCTCGCCGGCAAATAGCCGGGCGGCCGCCGCCCCCTGGCCCCCGGCGGTCCCCGTGATCACGGCGACCTTGCCGGCCAGCCGTCCGCCTCCAGTCACGCCCGCTCCACGAGTTCGACCAGGTTGCCCTCGGGATCGGCCAGGAACGCGAACCGGACCCCGGGCTCGGGAGAGGGCGAGGGTTCGCGCACAGCCCTCGCGCCGGCGGCGAGCGCGCCGTCGAATACGGGTCCGATCTCGGGCGCGGACAGCGCGAAGTGGCCGTAGCCGCGCGTGGCCACCGCCTCGATCGGCGTAGCCCCCTGGATCCCGTCGCGTGAGCCGCTCCGTTCGAACAACTCCAGCCGGGCCCCCGACTCATGTCGCATCATCAATCCGCGGATCGGGTGCGGTGACAGATCGAACTCGAACTCGGCGTGGAAGCCGAACGCGCGCGAGTAGAACTCGCGGGACGCGTCGAGGTCTGCTACCGACAGGCCGACGTGATCGAACTGCGTCCGCATACTAGACGTATAGTTGCATACAGAAAGCCATTTCGTCTACAGTCTGACGATGATGCCCCCGCTCCACCACATCGGCTACGTGGTGAGCGACCTGCGAGCCGGCGTCACGCGATTCTCGGCCACGACCGGCGCCGGACCGTTCTTCGCGATGGAGCACATCATCTTCGACGAGGTCACCTATCGCGGCGAGCCCGCCGTCTATGACCACTCATCGGCGTTCGGCCAGTGGGGGTCGATCCTGGTCGAGCTGACCGAGGTCCACGATGCCCAGCCGCCGGGGCTGCGCGACGCGCTGGTCGGGCCGGGCCGCGGCGTCGGACATGTAGCGTGGCTGGCCGACTCGCTCGAGGACGAAATGGGCCGGCTCGGGGACGCCGGCCTCAGCCCGTTTCACGCCGGACGGACCGGGCCCGCATCCGCGGTTTGGTTCGACGCCAGCCCGCTGTTCGGCCATCCCGTCGAGGTGCTCGAGCGCCGCGAGGAGCTCGAGCGCTTCTACGCGATGGTGCGCGACGCGTCGCGGGATTGGGACGGGTCGCAGCCGCTGCGGGTCCTGACCGCACCGCCTACATGACACTGCCCGCCGAGGTCGACGTCCTCGTCGTCGGCTTCGGCGCGGCCGGCGCTGCCGCGGCGATCGCCGCGCACGACGCTGGGGCGTCAGTGGCGGTCCTCGAGAAGACCTCGGCCGGCGGAGGTAACTGCATCCACTCGGGTGGCTTCCTGTTCCACGTGGACGGACCTCGCGCCGTGGAGCACCTCGAAGCGCTGTGCTTCGGCAAGACCGACCGGATCGTGCTCGAGGCATACGCCCGCGGGCTGCTGGAGGTTCCCGAGTTCATCCGCGATCTCGGCGGTGCCACTGCACCCGTCGACCTCGAGGCCTTCGGTGGCATGCTCCCCTCGTGGCCGCACTTCCCGGGCGCGGGCCACGTCGGCTATCGGCAGTTCGTGGCGGAGGGGAGCGAGCGCCCGGGGCCAGGGCTGTGGCGAGTGCTCGAAGCCGCGGTGCGCGAGCGCGAGATCCCGGTCGCGCTCGACACGCCCGTCGTCGACCTCGTCGTCGAGGGCGATCGGGTGGTCGGCGCAGTGGTCGGCCACAAAACCATCCCCGCGCGCGGCGGCGTGATCCTGGCCAGCGGCAGCTTCGAGGCCGATGCTGAGCTGCGTGACACCTACCTCCCGCTCCCGCTCGTTTCGGTCGGCCATCACGGCAACACCGGCGACACGCTCCGCCTCGCCCAGGCCGCCGGCGCCTCGCTCTGGCACATGAGCGCGTTCTTCGGCTGGCTCTCGTTCGTCCATCCGAACTACCCAGCCGCCTTCACGCTCGACGTTCACGCCCCGAGCTTCATTCAAGTCGACGGCGACGGCCGGCGCTTCTCGGACGAGACCGGGTGGGAGGTGCACGATCGCCTGCGCGCACTGACGACCTATCTCCCCCGCCGCGCCAACCGTCCGCGAATGCCCGGCTGGATCATCTTCGACGAGGCCGCACGTGAGGCCGGACCGCTGCACGGGATCGTGGGCAGCCCCAACGGGTACGACTGGAGTCTCGACAACTCGGCGGAGGTGGGCGCCGGATGGATCAAGCACGGCTCCGATTCGGACGAGCTCGCCCGCGCCACCGGGCTCGATCCCGCGGTCCTGAAGGACACCCTGTCCGGCTACGCCGCGGCGGTGAGCCGGGGAGCTGACCACGAGTTCGGCCGCGCGTCGGAAACGCTCGTCCCACTCCTGGCGCCGCTGTACGCGATCCAGATGACACCCGGCGTCGCCACCGCCTCGGGCGGCCCGCGGCGCGACGCCCTCGCCCGCGTACTCAGGCCCGGCGGTGGGGCGGGTGGGTCGGATGGGGCGGGCGGGGATCCAATTCCCGGATTGTTCGCGGCCGGCGCCGCGGGCTCGATTTGGGGACACTTGACCGAGCACGGGGGCGGGCTGACCGATGCGATCGTTTTCGGCCGGATCGCGGGCGTTACCTGCGCGACCGCAGCCGAGGAACTCACTCGTGCGTAAGGCCAGCCGCGCTCACGACCGCGCCGCCGGTGCACGGAGCGAGTGCACGCCGGCGGCGACGTTTGCGACCGTGCTGCCCGGCAGGACGATCTCGGCCGTTGTCCCGGGCGGGACGACGGCGGTGAGCTCCAGCTCGTCGCCGGTCAGCCGCCACCGGCACTCGATCCGCCCGCACGGGCTGTCGTGCTCGGCCTGCGCCCAGGTGATCCCGCCCCCGGGCTGAGGCTCGATCCGGAACCGCCGATACGCCGGCTCGTCGTCGATGAGGCGGATCCCGGCGACGTGGCGGTGAAGGAACGAAATGACCGCGCCCTTCGAGTAGTGGTTGAGCGACTCGTACGGCGTGCCGTCTTCTCGAATCCCGTCCCAGCGCTCCCACACCGTGGTCGCGCCCCGGTCGATCATGTACAGCCACGACGGCATCGCTCCGGCGAACAGCAGCTCGTAGGCGACGTCCAGGTGCCCGGCATCGGCCAGCGTGGGCAACAGGTACGGCGTGGCCAGAAACCCCGTGGCCAGGCGAGTGCCGGCTGCTCGGATCAGCGCCACCAGGCGTGCGGCCACATCGGCGCGCAGGTCCGCGGGAACGAGGTCAAACGCGAGCGCGCGAACGTGGTTGGCTTGGGTGTCGGGTGAAAGCCGGCCATCCGGGCCGAGGAACTCCGTCCGCCACGCGATCCGGACGCGGTCGGCAAGCTCGCTGTAGCGGCGCACCTCGCGCTCGCGCCCGAGCACGTCCGCGACCCTACTCATCAGCCGCGCCGAGTACGCGAAGTAGGCGGTCGCCACGTCTGACTTGTCGGCGCGGCGGAACGCCTCGAACTCCTCGGGACCCTTCAGGTCATCGCCCGGCACGAGCCACTCCCCCCAGTGAAAGCCCGTGTCCCACAGGTAGCGCTCGTGGGGCAGCGCGTCGGGACGGCGCGCCACGCGATCCGGATGGCGTGCGCCGGCGGCGGCGCCCTCCACGTACGACAGCCAGGCCACCATCGAGGGCCACTGTTCCTCGAGCAGGCGGCGATCCCCGTATGCACGGTAAATCTCCCAGGGCACGATCACCGCGGCGTCGCCCCACCCGGCCGACCCGTTCAGCTCGGCCAAGAAGCCGCCTTCCGATTCCGACGGCGGGCTCGGCGCGAGGTTGGCGACCAGCCCGCTCGACCACTGCTCCGCGGCCAGGTCGCGCAGCCACTTGGCGGAGAACCCGGCCACGTCGTAGAGGAACGCCGCGGTCGCGACGAAGATCTGCCAGTCGCCCGTCCAGCCGGCGCGCTCGCGCGTCGGGCAGTCGGTCGGGATGTCGCAGGCGTTGCCGCGAAAGCTCCAGACGGCCGCCCGTCAGCCGATTGATGCGCTCGTCGCTGCACGAAACCACCCGGTCGGTCAGGTCGGTGTGCACGACGACGCGCGAGATCGTCGCCGGCGAGCGGCTCGGGTTGCCCCTCGATCCGCACGTAACGAAGCCGTGCGTGGTGTGCCGCGGTTCGAACACGTCGCCCGGCGGCCCGCCGAGACGACCCGGTCGACCTGCCCGGCCGGTAACGGCCTCGGGATGAACGGCAGGTCGACCTCGAGGTGCCTAGTCGTGACGTCGCCGTCGGCGTCGACCGTCTCGCCGTGGGTCAGCGTGATCGCGGTCCCGGCCGGCCCAAGTTTCCGCAGCCGCACCCACCCGTTGATGTTCTGACCGAGGTCGAAAACTTGCCCAGTCCTCACCCGCCGCACTGACACGGGCGCCAGTAGCTGCACCGCGCGGACGGGCGGCGCCGGCGAGGCCACCAGGTTCGCATAGCCGTGGTCGACCACCGCGACGCGTTCCCAGCCCACGTCGTCCAACCCGGGATCGCACCAGCCCTCGGGCCGACGCCTGAGGTCGACCGACTGACCGGCGATCAGGTCGGCGGCGTCGATGTGCGAGCGCGCGCTCCGCCACCGCTCATCGGTGCCCGGGACCGCGGTCGAGCCGTTGGCGAAGTCGATCCGCAGCTGGGCCAGGAAGGCCAACTGGAGGCCCCACTGGTCGTGCGCGCGCGGGAGCCCCACCTGCCCGCGGAACCAGCCGTCGGACAGGATCGCCCCCACGGCGTTGAAGCCGGTTCGAAGCAGATCTGTGACGTCATAGGTCTGAACCTGGAGCCGATCGCGATACTCGGTGAACCCCGGCGTGAGCTCTGCGTCGCCGACCCGTCGGCCGTTGAGGAACGCCTCGTACAGGCCGTGGGCGGTCGCGTGCAGGCGAGCCCGTACGACGGCCCGCTCGTCAAGCTCGAACTCGCCGCGCACGAGCATCGCTGGCCGGCGCCCTGGCGGCATCGTCTCGGGCTCGATCGGCGCGATCCACCGCGCGGACCAGTCCCCAGGCTCGAGCAGCCCGAGCTCGAAGGCGTGGTGTGCTGACCAGTCGCTCTCGCCGAGGTCCGTCCACACCTTCACCTGCCACCTCACAGCCTCGCCCGCACGCAGCCGCGGACCGCCATAGCCGACGAGCACGCTTGCGGAGCTCCGCACCCGGCCGCTGTCCCATCCGTTGTCGGCCCGGATGCGGTAGCCGACCTGCCGCCGCCCACCGGCCGGCAGCCACCACGAGAAGCGCGGTGCGGCGGTTCCAATTCCGAGCGGGTGGCGGAGGTGCTCGACTCGCAGCTGGTCGGGTCGCGCCGCCCGGCCCTCAGACAACCGGGCGGTGGAGCTTCTCGCCCACGCTTTCGGCGGGTGGGCTGGTGGCGGCAGGCTCCGGTGGCGGCTCGCCGCGCCGCGAGGCGAGTCCGCTTCGATAGGTCCCGAGGGCGCGATCCCGGAGCTTTAACAGCGCCACCGCCGGGCCCTTGCCGGTCGAGGTACTGGTGAGACCGTCCGGGTTCTGGACCGCGGTCAGCACCAGGGCGACGCCGGCGACGATCGCCTGGTACTTGCCGACGCTGAGGTGGATATCGAGGAAGGTGACGAGCAGACCCGCGGCCGAGAACATGACCCCGGCAACCACCGCCCCCGAGATCCGCCCGACGCCGGCCACGAACACGATTGCCAGCAGGCTGATCGATGTGAACGCCGCGAAGCTGTCGGCGGTGAGCTCACCCTGCGAGTAGCCGGTCAGGGCTCCACCGATCCCCGCGATGAAGGCGGCGAGCGCGAACGCCATCAGCTTTCCCTGGGCAACGTTGATCCCCACCGATCCGGCCGCGCGTTCGTTGGAGCGGATCGCGAGCAGCATCCGCCCGGCGGGGCCGCGTCTGAGCCGGGCCACGAGCAGCCCGATCAGGATCACCACGACCAGCACCATCACCCCGAAGACCACGCGATTCGTCGATGTGCCGACGTTGGCCGCCAGGTTCAGCCCGAGCAGATGCGGTGACTTGATCGGCAGGCCCGCCGTGCCGCCGGCGAAGCCGGTGCTCGAGAAGATCAGGGCGTCCATCGCGGCGGCGAACCCGAGCGTCACCACCGCCAGATTCACGCCTCGCAGCCGGAGCGCGGGCAGCCCGATCACGAGCCCGACGGGCACCGCACACAGGCCGGCGAGGATCAGCGAGAACGGGAAGCCGATGCCCCATCCGTGCGAGATGTGCCCGAGCATGAACCCGCCGATGCCAGCCAGCGACATCTGCGCCAGCGACACCTGGCCGACGTACCCGGTCAAGATGACCACGGACAGGGCGACGCACGTCACCGTCAGCGACGAGATGAACGCGAACCGCAGGACGTTGTTGAGCAGCAGGAGCAGCACCAACCCGGCCACGAACGAGCCGCCGGCGGCCACAAGCGGCGAGTGGGGGCGGCCGATCGACGGGTTGCGCTGGACGATCTCGCCGCCGCGCGCCAGGACCGAGCGCGAGCGGAACGCCATCACGCCGATGATCACCAGGAACGGGACGGCATCCGAGAGCCCCTGCTGGGGCAGCCACGTCCACACCGTGATCAGCTTGTTGATCTCCGACTGAGCGCATCCGATCAGTAGGCCGGCCAGAGCGGTGATCCAGAACGACTCGAACCGCCCGACCAACGCTGCCGCCAGCGCAGGGACGATGAACAGCGTGTACGACGTCGGGTCGAGGCTGGCCACCGGTGCAATGAGGATCCCGGCCGCCCCCGCCAGGACCGTGGCGATCACCCAGTTCTGCGCCGCCACGCGGTCGGCGGAGATGCCGGTCAGCGCGGCGCCGCGGGCGTTCTCGGCCCCCGCCCGGGTCGCCAGTCCAAAGCGCGTATGGCGATAGATCAGCGCGAGCGCGACCGAGATCACGATCACTACAGCGGTGAAGAACAGGCGATCCTCGGGGAACGTGACGCCGGAGATCTTCAGCGCCGAGCTGGGGAAGATCGGGCCGGTGGCGACCGGCTCGGTGCTGTAGTTGAGCACGGCGATGGCCTGAAGCGCGAGCAGCACCCCGACTGACGCGCACACACGGGTGAGCTGCGAGGCGCCCCGCAGCGGTCGGTAGACCAGATAGTGCAGGACCAGCCCGAGGATCCCGGCGTAGATGAGCGAGAGGACGATCGCGAGCGTGGTGTTGATCCCCGCGCCGCCGTTCAGCGAGATCTGATGGGGGATGATCACCACGGGCAGCTCGAGCTGCCCGAACGAGCGGAGGTTCACAAATACATAGGCGATGAACATCGCCACGGCGCCGTGAGCAAAGTCGACCACGCCAGCGCTGCGGTACTTGAGGACGAGCCCCTGGCCCAGGATCGCATACGTCGCGCCCGAGCCGAGGCCGAGAATGAGGAACAGGAGGTAGCTCGACATGGCTGTAGTGGCGTGCAGAGGCGTCAGGCGTGGCGGTCCGCCCACCCGGCGGACCGCCACGCAATAGTGGCTAGAGGCCCTGGCCCTTGTAGTAGCCCTTTGAGGTCGTCCAATCGGTCGAGTTCGGCTGCGTGAGCTGGCCGTTGTTGACCTGGTTCATCAGGTAGTAGTCGTTGCAGATCGCGGGTGCTCCCGTCATCTGCTGCCCGTTGCACGTATAGGGATGCGACAGGAAGTTGGGGTGATTGCTGCCGGTCTTGAACGCGGCCAGGATCGACGCGGTCGTGGGTGTTCCCGAGACCTTGCTCAGCGCCGCCTGGACGTTCATCACGGTGGCGAAGCCGGCCGCCGAGATCGAGTCGATCAACGTTCCCGGGGCGCCCCATTTCTTCAACGCCGCCTGGAACAGCTGCGCCTGCGGGCTGGTCCCGGTCTGGAGGAGGAACGGCGAGGCGATGTACATGCCCTCGGCTCCCCCGGCTGAGGCAGTGATCACCGGCGGCGCGCCGCACGGGTCGATGCCCATGAGCTTGCCCGTGTAGCCGACGCTCTTGAGCGACTTCAGCACGTTGCCGCAGCCGTTCGGAACGTCGATGTAGGCGAGCTGGGCGCCGCTCGACTCGATCAGCGCCGCCTGCGGGCTCGGATCAGGCGAAGTCGGCGAGAGCGGGATCGTCTTGACGGTGGTCACGCCGGCCGCCTTGAACACCGGCACGATCTGGGGCAGGATCGACTCGCCCTGCGGATTGGAGAAGTACATGAGCGCCACGCTCTTGACGCCGAGCGTCTTGCCCGCGTACACGGCGGCCGCCGCGTTGTCGCCGACGCTCACCGACCAGAACTGGATCGAGTTCGGGGCTGTGAACGGCACGGGCGTGAACGGGATGCCGCCGATGTAGGCGAGGTTGGCGTGCGCGTAGATGGGGATCGAGGCGGGTGCGCCGACGTCGGCGGCGCCGAGGATCGCCAGCGGATGCTTGGCCACGAGCTCGTTGGCGCACCGCGCGGCGGTGGCCGGCGTGCCGTCGCCGATACAGTTGTCGATCGCGATCGGATGGCCGTTGATGCCGCCCAGGTAATCGTTCACGTAGTTCATCGCGGCAATCGCGCCCTGGCGCGCCTCGGGGAACGTGACCGCGCCGGTCTCGTCGTTGATCATCCCGAACACATAGGGGGTGCCGGTCGCCTTCTTCGGAGTCCCGAACACCGACGAGCTCGCGGCGGTGCTGGAGGCCGAGGTGCTGCTTGCAGAGGAGCCACCGCTGGTGGCGCTGCTGGTGCTGCTTGAACTGCTCGATCCGCAACCGGCCGCTATCAGCCCAGTCGCGGCAATCGCGGCAGCCATGCCGAGCCATCGGGAACGTTTCATCTGCGCTGATCTCCTCTGGTTGTGTCTATCGGTCGAGTGGACTGGTGGGGGTTCAGGCCGTTAGGCGGCGGCCGCTTCCCCCAGGTAGCTGGCGGCGAGCAGGTCCCGCCGTTCGCGGAGTTCGGCGGCGACTCCTTCGAGCGCGATCCGTCCGTGGGTCAGGACGTAGGCCCGGTCGGAGACTTCCAGCGCCAGCGCGACGTGCTGTTCGACGAACAGCACGCCCGCCCCCATCTCACTGGCGGCGCGGCGCAGGATCGGGAGCAGGCGCTCGACGATCACCGGAGCCAGGCCGAGACTCATCTCGTCGACGAGCAGTAGCCGCGGCCGGGTCACGAGCGCGCGCCCGATGGCCAGCATCTGCTGTTCGCCGCCGGACAGCAGGCCGGCCTTGCGGTTCAAGCACTTGCGCAGCTCGGGGAGCATCTCGAGCAGCTCTTCCTCGCGGGCGCCGGCGCGACCGCCGGCGAGCCGCAGGTGTTCGCGGACGGTGAGCCCCGGGAACAGCGCACGGCCCTCGGGGACGAGCGCGAGGCCGCGGCGAGTCAGGATGTGCGCCGGGGTGCCGCCGATGTCATCACCGGCCAGCTCGATCGTGCCCGAGATCGGGCGGTGCAGACCGGCGATCGTCTCCAGCGTGGTCGTCTTGCCGGCGCCGTTCGGGCCAAGCAAAGCGACGACCTCGCCGCGGCGGACCTCGAGGTTGAGGTCGCGCACGACGGGAATCTCCTGGTAGCCCGCGCACAGGCCAGTCAGGAGCAGCGTGTGCTCGGCGGACGTGTCGTCAGTGGCTGGCGGCCGCATGATGCGCTCCCAGGTAGGCCTCGATTACTTGCGGGTCCTCGCGGATCTCCGAGGGCGTCCCGCTGGCGATCTGGCGTCCGAAGTCCAGAACCATGAGGCGGTCGCACACACTGAGGACCAGCCCCATGTCGTGGTCGATGAGGAACACCGTCACCCCGTGCTTCTCGGGCAGCGAACGGAGCCGGCGGCCGAGCTCGGCGCTTTCGTCGGTGTCGAGTCCGGCGGCGGGCTCGTCGAGCAGGACGAGCCGCGGCTGGCGCGCGAGCGCCCTGCCGACGCCCACCAGCTTGCGTTTGCCGAGCGAGATCTGGGACGGGTAGCGATCGACCACGTCCTCCAAGCCGCATACCGAGATCGCCCAGTCGACGCCTGCGCGGTCCGGCGGCCGGTGCGGCAGGAACAGGTCTCGCAGCGCGGAGCCGACGGTCACATGCTCGCTGGCCACGAGCAGGTTCTCGTCGACCGTGAGGTCGTCGAACAGCTCGACCGACTGGAACGTGCGAGCGAGACCGAGACGGGCTCGCCGGTACGGGCGTAGGCGGCTGATGTCGCGGCCAGCGAACATGATCCGCCCGGCGGCAGGCCTCGTGTACCCGGTCAGAGCATCAACCATGGAGGTCTTGCCGGCGCCGTTGGGCCCGATCAGCCCGTAGACAATGCCTTCCGCGAGCTGGAGGTCGACATCCGACACCGCCACGACGCCACCGTAGGTGACGCGCAAGCCTCTGACGTCGAGCAACGGCTCAGATGTCGGTGCGCTGTTTGTCATCTCTCCTCACCTGCACGGCCTGTCGGTCGGCGGCGCAACTGTACACAGTTTTACTAGCTGTGTCCAGTCGCTCACGACTGCGGCGCGTTATGCCTGTGTTAGGCATCCGGCCCGGATTCCACGTGGTGCGACCGGCGCCCACCGAACACCCCGGCCTCCACCGTTGCATCGTTCGCGGCGATCGGCCGCCACCCCGGGCCATGTCCGTGCAGAAACGAGCTCCAGGCGTGCACGAGCTCCTGCGCCACCGCCGCCGTCCCCGTGCCCTGCCCGCCCAGCCGCTCACCGGGTCCACCGTCGCTCCAGGTCCCGAACAGCAGCGGCACTTCGACGGTATGGGTCGCGCGTAGCTGCGGGCCCGCGCCGGGATGGTCGACCCGGTAGCGGTATACGCGTCCGCCGCCGGCGACGCGGGCCCCGGCCCACCGGGCCGTCGGGCCCGCCACGATCGCCTCGGTAGCGATCGCCCCGAGATCGCCGCCGTACCGGCGCAGCACGTCGTCCGGCTCCTCATCCGGGCAGAGGTGGGCGACGATCTCCGGCACACGCGCGGGCGGCGGCGCCGGGCGCCACGGCGCGTTGAAGAAGAACGTGCCCTCGTCGGCGTTGTGACCGACCAGCACGTCGACCTCGGGGGCCACGCCGGGCGAGGCCAGCGGCGAATCGGGCAGGCTGCCGGCGTCGAGCGTCGGGAGCGCCCCGCCTCGCGTTCCCCGGTACTCGGGCTTCTCGAGCAGCTGCTCGTGCAGGGCCACGATCCGCTCGGCCGCCAGGGAGCGGACCGCGCCGGGCTCGAACACGCCCCCGGCCAGGCCGGCAAGCGCCTCGGCCCACCGCCCCGCCGCCTCCGGCGCCTGGATCACGTCGCCGAGCGGCGGCGACTCGAGGATCGCGCGCGCGAACAGCCCGTGCGCCGCGGGCGCCGCGAGCAGGTCGATCGCGCACAGCGCCCCGGCCGACTGACCGGCGACCGAGACCCGGTCCGGATCGCCGCCGAAGGCAGAGATGTTCTCGCGCACCCACTGCAGCGCAGCGATCTGGTCGAGCAGTCCCCAGTTGCCGGCGGGGGCGTCCCGAACCTCCGCGAGCGTCGGATGGCTGAGCCAGCCCAGGCTCCCCAGCCGGTAATTGACGGTGACCACCACAACGTCGGCGGCGACTGCCAGCGAACCTCCGTGGTACAGGCTCGCGCCGGCATGCCCGATCGCGAAGCCGCCGCCGTGCAGCCACACCATCACGGGGCGGTCGCCGTCCAGCGAGGGGGTGTACACGTTCAGGTACAGACACTGCTCGTCGGTCGGCGGTAGCGGCCCGTGCGTGAACGTGGCCACCGTGCGGTCGGGCTGGGGCGCGGCCGGGCCGTACCGCGTCGCCTCGCGAGTGCCGCTCCACGACGGCGGCGGGGTCGGCGGTGCGAAGCGCTCGGCTCGGGCGTACGGGATCCCCAGGAGCTCGAGACAGGCTCCGTTCCGGACGCCGGCGAGCCGTCCCGCGGCGGTCTCCACGGTGGGCCGCGCGGTCGCCAAGGCGCCGCCGTCAGGCGCCACCGTCAGCTCGCCGGCGCGGCGGCTTGCGCGGATGCCGCTTCCGGATGACCCTCGGCCCACGAGATGACCGGGTTGCGCAGCATGCCGACCCGCTCGATCTCGGCCTCGATCACGTCGCCGGGCCGGAGATACAGGGAGGCCGCGTCCTCGCTGAAGCCGGCCACGCCCGACACCGTGCCGGTGGAGATGATGTCGCCCGCGCTGTAGCCCATCGCCGAGTAGTGACTGATCAGCTCGGCCACGGTCACCGACATCCGGCTCATATGCGATTGCTGGCGCGGCCGACCGTTCACGCGTAGCTCCATGCTCAGCTCGTGTGGATCGCCGACCTCGTCCGGCGTGACGATCCAAGGACCGAGCGGGCAGAACGTGTCGATGCTCTTGGAAAGGCAGAACACGCCCGACTTCATTTCCTCGCGCTGAATGTCGCGGGCCGTGATGTCGTTGAACACGACATAGCCGGCGATGTACTCCTCGGCCTCCTCCGGGGAGAAGAACTTCCCCGTCTTGCCGATCACCACGGCGAGCTCGAGCTCATAGTCGAGCTCGTTGGTCATCCCCTCTGGGTAGACGATCGGGTCTTCCGGACCGATGATCGCGTCGACGTTCTGGAAGAACACGATCCAGGGCAGGACCGGGTGCGACCAGCCCACCCGCGTGGACTCCTCGTGGTGCTCGCGGAAGTTGCCGGAGGTGTGGAAGAACTTCTTGGGGACGATTGGCGCACGCAGGGTCACGTCCTCGACGGGCGTCGCGCGACCCGTCTGCGCGACCTGGCCATCGAGCTCGAAGTACCGGCGCATGTCCGGGACATCGAGCTCGAGCACCTGGCCGTCGACCAGCTGCCCGACGCGACCGTCGTTGTAGGTCACCAGCTTCATGTCTGCTCCTTGGGCCGGAATCGGACGCGGCTTTCGGCAGCCGCCGCGCGGCGGAGTATAGACAGATCAGTAAACTGTATGCAAGTTGTCTGCTTGACTACTCCCGCCGGCGCCGCCGCGCCGACAGCGCCCGCGAGGTGCCGAGCGCGGCGGCGCGCACCGCCGGAGCCAGCCGCTCGACCACGGTGCTGCCGGCGCGGGTCACGATCGACAGCGATGCGATCACCTCGCCGCCCGCGTCGACGATCGGTGCAGCCACCGACAGGGCATCGACCGTCACCTGGCGGTCAGAGACCGCGAAACCGTCCCGGCGGATCTGAGCCAACATCCGCCCCAGACGCTCGGGATCGGTCACGGTGTGCTCGGTGAAGCGCTGGAGCGGACCCTCGAGGACGTCGCGCTGCACCGCCTCGGGCGCGTGGGCCAGCAGCACCAGCCCGTTCCCGGAAGCGTGCAGCGGGAACCGGCCGCCCACCCGCGTCAGCACCCCGACCGCCTGCCGGCCGGCGATCCGCTCGATGTAGACGACCTCGTGGCCTTCCCGAACCCCGAGCTGGACGTTCTCGTGGGTCACCTCGTACAGGTCCTCGAGGAACGGCAGCGCGGCCTCGCGCAACGGCATGCCACGCGGCGCCAGGGAGGCGATCTCCCATAGGCGCAGTCCGATGCGGTACCTCCCATCGCGGTCGCGCTCGAGCGCCCGCGACGCGCTGAGCTCCCCGACCAGCCGATGGGTCGTGGTGAGCGGCAGACCAGCGCAGCGGGCGATCTCCGACAGCGTCAGGGCCGGGGACTCGGGGGTGAACGTCTCGAGCACGGCGAACGCGCGTCGGGTGACCGATCGACGGTCGACTCGCTGTCGGACTTTTCCCAGAGCGAACATTGTTGCGCTTCCTTCCGCTCAGCGGAAGGATCCGTTGCGGTCGCTCACGGGCGCCCCTAGGCTCAAGCCATGAGGGCGGAGTGAGGTGACGACGACCCCGTTTCGGGACTCCCTGCAGGAGCCCGGTTCGTTCACGATCGCGGTCGAACTAGTGACGACCCGGGGCATGGTCACGACCGAGCGCAGCCGCGCGCTCGTCGATAAGGCGCGGGCGCTGGCCGCCGACCCGCGGATCGACGTGCTGTCGATCACCGACAACCCGGGTGGCCACGCCATGCTCGCGCCCGACACGCTGGGCACGGACCTGCTCTCCCGCGGCCAGCAGGTGATCATCCACCTGGCCTGCAAGGACTGGAATCGCAACGCGCTCGAGAGCCGCGGCTGGAAGCTCGCCTCCGAGGGCTTCGACAACGTGCTGTGCCTGTCGGGCGACTACCCGCTCGACGGCTACGGCGGGACGGCGGCGCCCGTGTTCGACATCGACTCGGTCGGCCTGCTCAAGCTGTACAGCGACATGAATGCCGGGCTGCACATCGCCAAGACGAACGAACGGCTCGAGCAGACCAACTTCTTCTTGGGCTGCGTGGTCACCAACCACAAGCTCCACGAACGTGAGGTCGTTCCCCAGTACCAGAAGCTCGCCAAAAAAGCGCGGACGGGCGCGCGCTTCGTGATCAACCAGATCGGCTACAACGCGCGCAAGGACGACGAACTGGTCCGCTACATCGCGCGCGAGGATCTCCCCGTCCGCAGCCTGGCCAACGTCTTCCTCCTCTCCGGTCCCGCGGCGCGCGCCTTCCACGCCGGACGGATTCCCGGCGTCGTCGTCACCGACGGCCTGCTGGCGCTGGCGGAGCGTCAGAGCGCGAGTCCCGACAAGGGCCGCGCCTTCTTCCTCGACCTCGCCGCCAAGCAGCTGACGGTGGCACGTGGGCTGGGCTTCAACGGCGCGTACCTGGGCGGACACGCGACCGGCGAGACCTTCTTCGAGATCCTCGACCGGGCCAGCGCCTACGAGGGCTCGGACTGGCGCGAGCTCTCGCGCGAGTTGCGGTTCGGCCGACCCGGCGAGTTCTACCTGTTCGAGGCCGATCCGGACACCGGGCTCTCGTCGGACGAGTTGGGCCGCGATTACCTCGAGTCCCGGCGAAAGCGCCGAACGGACCTGCGCGTGCCGCTCGGCTACCGCTTCAGCCGAGTCGTCCACCAGACGGTTTTCGATCCCGCCGGCCCCCTGTACGAGCCGGCACGCTCGTTCTACGAGAAGGTCGACGCCGCCCCCAAGCCGGTCGGCCGCGCCGCCCACCTGATCGAGCAGGCCGCGAAGGTTCCGATGTTCAAGTGCCGCGACTGCGGCGACTGTTCGCTGCCGGAGATCGCGTACGTGTGTCCGGAATCGATCTGTGCCAAGAACCAGCGAAACGGTCCCTGCGGGGGGACGCGCGACGGGCTGTGCGAGGTGTACGACTCCGAATGCATCTGGTCACAGGCGTACGAGCGACTGAAGGCATACGGTGAGGAAGAGGACATGCTGAGTAACCCGGTGGTGGTCAAGGACAACGCGCTGGCGCGGACCAGCGCCTGGGCCAACACATTTCTGGGCCGTGACCATCACGCCAAGTCCGGCGAGTTCAGCGGCTAGACACTGACGAATAAGGAGAGAGGCATGGCTGCGAGCAATCTGCAAGAGGTTCTGGATCAGGCAGGTGACACCGTCGAGCTGCTGCGTAATTCGCAGATCGGCGCCTACATCTATCCGGTCGTGCCCTACGAGTTCACCAACTGGCGTCACGAACAGAGGGCGTGGCGTGAGACGGCCGTCCTGTTCGACCAGTCACACCACATGGTGAACTTCTGGTTCAAGGGACCGGATGCGCTCAAGCTGGTCTCCGACATCGGGATCAACAGCGTGGCGAACTTCCCGGTCAACATGGCCAAGCAGTTTGTTCCGTGCACGCCGGCGGGGCACGTGATCGGCGACGGCATCCTGTTCCACCTCGACGAGGACGAGTTCGTCTGGGTCGGCCGCAACCCCGCCGCCAACTGGCTGGGCTTCCACGCCGAGACCGGCGGCTATAAGCTCGACTTCGAGTACGACAACCGCTCTCCCTCCCGCCCGTACGGCAAGGCCGTCACGCGCAAGTACTGGCGCTTCCAGATCCAGGGCCCTAATGCCTGGCAGGTGATCGAGAAGGTCAACGGCGGCCCGGTCGAGCAGCTCAAGTTCTTCCGTATGGCCGAGATGAACGTCGCCGGCCAGCGCGTCCGAACCCTCCGCCATGGCATGGCCGGCGAGCCCGGGCTCGAGCTTTGGGGCCCCTACGAGACCTACGACGAGATTCGCGGCGCCATCCTCGAGGCGGGCAAGGAGTTCGGCCTCGAGCCCTGCGGCGCTCGCGCGTACGCCTCCAACACACTCGAGTCCGGCTGGATCCCCTCGCCGCTGCCCGCCATCTACACCGGCGAGGCGCTGCGGTCCTATCGCGAGTGGCTTCCGGCCGAGTCATACGAGGCGAACAATGCGCTGGCAGGCAGCTTCGTCTCGGACAACATCGAGGACTACTACCTGAACCCGTGGGAGCTCGGCTACGGCCAGTTCGTGAAGTTCGACCACGACTTCATCGGCCGCGACGCGCTCGAGCAGATCGAGGCCGACGCTCAGCGCAAGAAGGTGACGCTCGCCTGGGATGACGAGGACGTCACGCGGATCCTCTCCTCGGTGACTTTTGCCCACGAGGAGCCGTTCCAGTTCTTCGACCTGCCAATCGCCAACTACGGCTCGTCGAACTTCGACTCGGTGCTCGATCCCGACGGCAACGTGCTCGGCTACTCGATGTTCACCGGCTACAGCGCCAACGAGAAGCGGGGTCTCTCGCTCGCCACCGTCGACCCGTCGGTCGAGATCGGCAGCGAAGTTGAGGTCGTGTGGGGCGAGCCAAACGGCGGCACGCGCAAGACCACGGTCGACCACCCCCACAGGCAGATTCACGTCCACGCGATCGTCGCCCCGGTGCCGTACTCCGAGCCGGCTCGCCTCTCCTACGCCGACGGCTGGCGGACGGCCGCGGGAAGGTGAACCCGCCGGGAGGCGCAGACAGATCGTTACGCAACGTACGCCGGAAGCGCCGGCGGTGAGATGTCGTGGAGCGACTCGCGCGGGGTCACCTCGGCGAGGATCTCGACCGCGCGCTCGAGCTGGGGCGGGGACAGGGTGAATGGGAGCCGTATGTGGCGCTCGAGCAGGCCGGCGGCCGCGAAACGAGGACCTGGTGTCAGGTGCACGTCGCGCGTCGAGGCCTCGAGCGCCACGCTGGAGCTGATCGGCCCGGGCAGCTCCGCCCAGATGTAGAGCCCCCCGGCGGGCAGGTCGTACCGCCAGGCCGGGAGGCGGGCGTCGAGCGCGCCCGCGAGCGCTGCGCGCCGGATCCGGATCACCTCGCGCCGCTCGGCCAGGATCTCGTCCAGGCGAGCGAGCGTATGCGTGGCCACGATCTGTTCGAACAGCGGGCTGGCCAGGTCGATGGCGGCGCGCGCCGTGACCATCCGGTGGATCACCGCCGGATCGGCGCGGGCCCATCCCACGCGCAGGCCGCCCCACACCGCCTTGCTGAGCGAGCCGATCGTGATCGTGCGCGCGTCGCCGAAGGCGCCGGCCGGCGCCGGGATCGGCACTCCGTCCAGGTTGAGCTCCGCGAATGTCTCGTCGAGGACGGTGGTCACGCCTGCGCCCGCGAGCGCACGCAGCGAGCGCCGGCGGGTGTCCGTGTCCATGATGAGTCCGGTGGGGTTGTGGAAATCGGGCATCAGATATGCCAGCGCCACCGCCTCGTCCCGTGTGATGGCCTCGATCGCGTCGACGTCCCAACCGTCCCGGCGTAGCGGCACCGGGGTCAGACGTCCGCCGACGCCGCGGAGGGCGTCGAGCGCGGCTGGATAGCTCGGCAGCTCGACGAGCACCCGCCGTCCGCGGGGGAAGGTTGCCCGGAGGGCCAGATCGAGCGCGTGCAGCGCCCCGTTCGTGACGAGGATCTGCTCGGGGCGGGTGGGCAACCCACGTTGCTCGAAGCGCGCGGCGATCGCGCGGCGGAGCGGCGGTAGACCGAGCGGGTCGTAGCCGTGATGGTCGAGCCAGCGCGGCAGCTCGCGAACCGCCCCGGCGAACAGTTCCTCGAGCACGGCCGGGGCCGGCAGCGCCGCGATCCGGAGGTCGAGGCCGGACCCGGAGACGATCGCGTCCGAGGGCGCCGCTCGGTTGCCTCCCGGCAGAGTCACCCAGCTCCCGGCGCCTTGACGGCTCTCGACGTAGCCCTCCTCGCGCAGCTGGTCGTAGGCGCTGGTAACCGTGGCCCGGCTGACCGACAGCGCCGCCGCCAGCCCGCGCTCGGCCGGCAGCCGGCTCTCGACGGCGAGGCGGCCGTCGAGGACGAGCGCGCGCACCGCTCCGGCCAGCCGCTCCCGACTGACGCCGTCGCGCCGCCACGGGCCGAGCAGCTCGACCACTCGCTGGGCCGGAACGATGGCCACGTGCCACTTCTAGCAAATTGGCCTGCGCCTGTACAGACCATTGTCTGGCAGACTCGAGGAATGTCGTGGCTCCGGCCCCCACGCGTACGACGCCTGGTCCAGCTCTACGTTGGCCTCGTCCTATACGGGGTCAGCGCCTCGATGCTCCTGCTTGCCGGCCTCGGCGTCGACCCGTGGGATGTCCTGCACCAGGGGCTCTCGCGCCGGCTCGGCCTGGGGGTGGGCACCTGGGCGATCATCGTCGGCGTCGCCGTGCTGCTGCTCTGGATTCCGCTTCGCCAGCGCCCCGGGTTCGGCACGATCTCTAACGTGATCGTGGTCGGTCTGGTGATCGACGCGGTGCTGGCGGCCGTGCCACCGGTGCATGGACTGCCGGCTCGGGTGCTCGTCATGCTCGGCGGCGTGGTGCTGAACGGCATCGCCACGGGCGCCTACATCGGCGCGGGCCTGGGACCCGGACCGCGCGACGGCCTGATGGTCGGCCTGGCCGCCCGCGGTCACTCGATTCGCGTGGTGCGCACCTGTATCGAGATCACGGTTCTCTTGACCGGCTGGCTTCTGGGCGGCACGGTTGGCATTGGCACGGTCGTGTACGCGCTTGGGATCGGGCTGATCGCGCACGTCTCAATCCCGCGGCTGGCGATCGAGCGCTCCGGCCGAGCCGCGTAAAGCGCGTGTCAGTTATCAAACTGTCGTTCGCAACTCTCACCTCCCGCCTCTGTTAGGTAAAGGGATTACAGCTGCCGCTCAAGGCCTTCGGCCTCGAGCAGGTGCGAAACAGACACGAAGGGAGGCAGCATGCGCAGAATGCGCGTCGCCGCGGCAATCGTGCTGATTGTCTGCGGCGTGCTCGCGGTCGCCATCTCATCCGCCGGCCACCCAGCGCCGGCCTCGGCCGCTTCCAGTCCGCCCACCGTCACGACCGCCACGCCGAGCGATATCGGCCAGTCGACCGCGACGCTAAGCGGGACCGTCGATCCGAATGGTCAGTCGACCAGCTACTACATCGAGTACGGCACTTCGACGACCTACGGGACCCAGACCAGCCCGGCCAACCTGGGGTCGGGAACGACGCCCGTCGCCGTCCACCAGGAGATCTTCGGGCTCAGCCCGAACACCAGCTATCACTACCGGCTTGTGGCCACGAGTTCGGCCGGCACCAGCGACGGCGCCGATCAGACGCTGACCACGCCGTCGACGGCCACGAGCCAGGTGGCAGTGTTGGGTCACGAGGGGTTCGTCTCCCCCGGCTGGATAGTCGGCGCCGAGCTCGGCTGCTTCCACGGCACGACGCCGTGCGCAGGCCAGCTCACGATGTCCCATAACGGCACGACCATCGCCCAGCGCAGCTACTCGATCCCGGCCGACAGCGGGGGCTTCCAGAACATGGAGCTGAACTCGACGGGTCAGACCGACCTGGGGTCCAACGGCGTCTGGCACCTGCTGCCGGTGACGATCACCGCGACGCAGACGGGCGGACCGACCGTTTCGTGGGTCATCCATCTCGCCCGCTGGGTGTGGCACTGATCGCGTTGGGTTAGTCGGGGCCTCGTCCTTTCGTTCGAGACCTCTCCCCTCTCCCAGGGCCGTTGGGCGCGCCGGTCGACTCCCCCCGGCGCGCCCGGCCCTGCTCAGAGCAGCGTCGGGGCACCCGGCCCTGCTCAGATCAGCGTCGGCGCGCCCGCAGTTCGCGGTTCTTCAGACGATTGCCGCACAACGCCATATCGCACCAGCTCCCCTGCTGGTTACGTGACCGGTCGAAGAAGGCCCATTGGCAGTCGGGGTTGGTGCACACCTTGAGTCGCGCCCAACTCCCGTCTTCCTGAGCCCGGCGGACGATCAGCAGAAGCTCGAACAGACCGTCGTCGAGGTCCTGGTGCCGGGCGTTCTCGAGCCCGATCGCGCCACCGTCGTCGAGCGTCAGACGCGCTCGGTGGGTCTCGGCCAGCCTGCGCAGCGGTGCCAACCGCTCCTCGCGAACTTCCCGGCTCTCATTGTCGTGCGCTAATAGCCAGCGGAGGCTCTCGCGAACCTCCCGCGCGCGGCTCAGCTCGGAGGGACTCGCAGACGCCGCCTGACCGAGCAAGCCGGCGTCGATGAGCCACTCGCGCGCGGCGTCAGCGTCGGCCATGACATCGGTCCCCTCCTCGAGATCGAGCGTGTTGACAAACCCCTGCACAACGAGCAGCGGCATCGGCGCCGGCTTCTTCTCGTCGCTCGCAAACCTGGGTTCAACCACCGTCATTGATTCCGTCATTCGTTCCGATTGTAGTAGTTCCCGTGACCGCCAAAAGCGCTTGACAGGTCACCATGACCAGCGTATCATGGTTGGTGGTCATGAGAATTCAACTCTCCAACAACTCTTCGACGGTGCTTTTGGCTTGCGGACAGGCCGGAGCGGTGGCCGCGGAGCGCCCGCGATTGCGAGACCGCCTGGCCGCTCAATGGGGCGCTCGACGGCTCGATCGCGCCTTGGCGGAGGGCGTCTCGCCGGAGACGAACACCCGCCTCGCGCTGCGCGCGCAGCGCCTGACCGAACCGGATCGCCGCTGGTCGATCGCCGGCGCGCTTCGGCGGATCGTCCACGACGCGGAGGAAGATGGTCCTCGGCTCGGTCGGATGATGCCCGTCAGGCCAAATCCCGGCACGGTGAAGGCGGCGACCCACGAGCTAAACGAGCTCGCGGACACTCTCGACGACCCCGGGCCGGTGACGGCTCACGGAGTCGCACAGGCCTGGCTCCTGATCACAGACGGGACAGGCCCGCTCTATCACCCAGGCAGCAGCGAGCAGCTATCGGCTCGGGCGGCGCGGGCCGCGCGGCAGCTCCGACCCTGGGCGGCCTGAGCCGCTACCGACGATCAGGCGACCCCACAGGGGCCGCCTGATCGAGAACGAAGAAACTGGCCGTGACCCGTAGGGGTCGGCTACTCCGCCAAGGGCGGCGGATAAACGTCGCGCACGTATTCGTCCACCACGTGCTCGGGCAGCCGCGTCGCCAACGCCCACCAGTAGATGCCGAGCGCGAGCAGCGCTGATAGGGCGAGCGTTCCGCCGAGAGTGAGATCGTCGTTGCCGCCCTGGTCGAGGACATGCTTGAAGACCCCGACGCCACCGATGATGCCGCCCGGACCGAAGTCCCCGAAGTACGAGATCAGCCCCATCCCGACGAAGTAGGCCAGGATCCACGGACCGACCCCCAGTCCATCTTCGGCGCCTTCGGATTGAGGTGGAACTGGTAGGACAGCCAGATGATCAGATAGCCGAGGAGCATCGCCACCATGAACGTCGTGTATGACTGCCAGCCGGAAAAGACGATCACCCACGTCGCGAACACGAACGCCAGCGGCGCGAGGATCTCACCCGCCGGTAACCGGTACGTCCGCGGCAGATCCGGTTTCTGCCTTCGGAGCGCAGCAAGAGCGAGCGGGGCGGCCGCGTACATCACCACCGAGACCAGCGTCACCACGTTCACCAGCTCGCTCCAGGCCGGGAACGGAAGCAGGAACAGCAGCCCGATGATCGTCGCGACGATGACTCCGAAGACCGGCACCTTGGTCCGCTGGTTGATGCTCTCGAAGATACTCGGGATGTAGCCGTTCCTGGCCAGGCCAAAGCTGAGTCGCGAGGACGCGGTCTGGTAGATCAGACCGGTGCCCGCCGGCGATACGACCGCGTCGATCCGCAGGATCGTGGCCAGCCAGGACAGGCCGGCGATGCTGGCCACGGTGAAGAACGGGCCTTTATTGAGGTTCACCACGGTCGCGTTCGTGTTCGTTGGACCGAGGTTCGTCCACCCGTGCTGGGAGGCGAGCAGGCTCGGCTTCATCGCGCCGATGAAGGCGATCTGGACGAGCAGGTAGATCACGGCGCCGATCAGGATCGAGCCGATCACGGCGCGGGGCAGGTCTCGGGCCGGATTCTTCGATTCGCCCCCTAACTGCACCGCCTGTTCGAATCCAAGGAGCGAGAAGATGATTCCGGCCGGCATCGTCAGCAGGATCGCCTTGAGCGCTGACCCGTGTGTCGGGAAGAAGCCGCCGCCCGCGTTGCCGAAGTTCGACGGATGGAAGTGCGTGATCAGCAGGACGAGGACCGTGATCACCGGGATCGCGATCTTCCACCCCGTGATGTAGCCGTTCACCCGAGCCAGCCAGCGGATGCCGACCAGGTTCAGCATCACGAAGAACACCATCAGACCCATCGGCGACCAGCGATCCCCAGGCCCGATAGGGTGCCCGGCCCTACCGCGTGCGACTTGTAGAAGTTGCGGGCCCAGTGGGCCGTCGACAGATACTGGATGCACGCGAGCACCTCGATCGGAGCCACGCTGGCCGCCTGTAGGTACGACGCCCACCCGAACGTCGCGCCGGCGAAGCTGCCGAACGCGTAGTGCGGGAACCGGCTCGTGCCACCGCTGACCGGGAACAGTCCGCCCAGTTCGGCGTGCACCAGCGCGAGACTGATGATGATGATGGATCCGAGGACCCAGCCGATGATCGCGGACGGACCCGCGATGACGGCCGCGCCCAGGGCTGTGAACAGCCAGCCGGACCCGATGATTGACGTCTCGGAGGCCCACAGCAGCCCGAGGAAGCCAATTCCCCGGTCAAGGCCTTCGGCGTCAAGAACTGCTGCCGGGGTTTCACCCGACGGCGCGACTACATTAGCCATGGACCCTCCTCAGAGATCCCTTCTCCTGCAACTCCGCGGCGATCTTATCCCCTAGACCGGCGCGCGTCCATGGCGCTGGGATTCGCCGTTACGGCGCTTGCACCTGCCCGCTATCGCGCCGGCACACGTCGGGGCGCTGGAGCGGGCTCGGGCGCAGGCCGACGGGCCGGGCGACTGATCAGGTGGGGGCGGACGTGGTCGCGCACGCGGGCGCGCGCCTGCTCAGCCTCCGGGAGCGGGATCCCGCCGCGCGGGCGAGTCGGCGGGGGAGGTGGCGGGCCGGGGCCCGGTCCGCCACCCTCGTCTCCGGTCGGACCCGGGGGCGGGCCGGACGGGCGAAACAGCAGCGCGGGGAGCAGGATGAGCGCCGGGATGGCCAGCAGGTACAGCCACATCGTCACCACCTGCAGCCTCCAGATCGGGACGATCGCCGAGGCGATCGACAAGGCGCACCCCGGGATGAGGGCTATCGCGACGAGCCGAAGCCAGAAGTGCGGTCGCCGCTGGCTCCGCTGGCCGGGCGCGAGGCCGAGCGCGCCGAGACAGAGACCAAATGCCAGCACCCAGGCGATTTGCCACATGGTGCAATAAAGGCTACCGAGCCTCTGACTCCAGTTGCACTCGACCCCGCGAATCGGCCATGGGGTCGGCCACGGCTAAGCTGCGTAGAGCTGCTCGAGATCCTCGACGCTCCGGCTGATCTTCGGACGCCGGACCGGGACCCCGGTCCGGATCTCAAACACCCGGCGCTCGACATAGTCAAGCTCGGCCAGTAGCCGCTTGAGCCGCCTAACCGCGCCCTTGGTCTGAGATGTGGATGTCGCCGATGTCAACACGTCTGGCTCCTTTCGCTGTTCGGTCTCGCGCTTGCGAGCTTCGGACAGCAACCAGTTTCGGCTAAGCCGAGCCGTGCGTCATCGGCAATTCGCACACGGTTTCGCGGCTCTGTACCTTAGTTTCTGAGGGGCGGGCCTTAGGCTGGATTGCGCCGCTCTGCAAGGGCTTGGGCGGCTTGCGTGGCCTCAGCTATTGGACGACGGATCCGGACGGCGCCCGGACGGGAGCCCGGCCTTGTTGTTGGCATTGTTTGCGGGCTCGCTCGCCAGATCCCCAACCAGGATCCCGTCGCGAATCTGGCCCATCAGATCCCCCACTGCGCTTGGCGAGTGAGGCAGCAGGATCGTGTTGGTGGCCGCAGACTCGCCGAGGGCGCGGATCATGTCGGTGTACTGGGTGAGCGCGACCAGCGCCATCGCCTCCCGCATGTCGAGACCGTGCTGGGCGATGATCTCGAGCGACTCGTGCAGGCCTTCGGCGATCGCCTTGCGCTCGGCCGCAACGCCCTCACCCTGTAGGCGCATGGTCTCCCGCTCACCCTCGGCCTTCTTGACCGCGAGTGTCTTCTGGGCGTCTCCCTGGGCCGCGGCGGCGATCTGATTACGCTGCGACGCGTTGATGTTGTTCATCGCGTCCTTCACCCGCTGGTCGGGCTCGATGTTCGTGATCAGCGCCTTGACGATCTCATAGCCGTAGTCGGCCATCTGCCGGTGCAGCGTGTCCTGGATGTGCATGGCGATCGTGTCTGCGTCGGCGTACGCCTCGTCCAGGTCCATGCTCGGGATGTGCGAGCGGACCACGTCGAACGCGTAGGACTGGATCTGTACCTCGGGATTGTCGAGCTTGTAGTACGCGTCCTGAACCTGCTGTTCCGACGTGCCCACCTTGTACTGGACCGCGAGCTTGACCTGGACGAACACGTTGTCCTTCGTCTTGGTCTCGATCTGGGAGTTCAACTGCTCGACCTGGAGGCTCATCCGTCCGGCGACGCGCTCGACGAACGGCGTCTTGGTCTGCAACCCCGGACCCGCGACCCGCACGAACTTTCCGAAGCGCTCGACGATCGCCCGCTCCTGCTGCTCGACGGTGAAGAAAAAAACTGGCATTGGTGCCCCCTTTCCAGGGCTGGGACTCACGCGCTCGCCGATCCCGACCGGCACATGGTTTGGTGCAGTCAAGTTAAGCACCACGATGCCCGTCCATCGAGGAGTACCTTCACTTCGTATGGACGGGGCGTCCAACCCAGCCGAGTTCGTTGGCTACCAGCCGGACGAGCGGCTCCTGGGCGAGGATCTGGACAAGCTGCCCGCTGCCCTCGGGCGTCCTGTGATGATGCCGCCCAGCCACAGGCACAGCGGGATCGTCGGGGCGGGCGCCACGCTTACCGCGGCCTCGCTGGTGATCGGCGTGCTGCTCGTCCTGTTTGGCGTGATCGATGCCATCGCAAGTGGTTTCGACGCGGCGCCGATCGTGGCCATCGCATTGGGCGCGGTGCTCATCTCCACCCACTGGGGCTGGGTCCATGTGGCGGAGCTGACCGCCAACTCGCTCGAGGGGCGCAGCAACGTCGACGTCGTCGAGCACCGCCGTCAGTGGCTCGCGTCGATCGAGCCCTACACGCACTTCGAGGTCAGCACCGAGGTGCAGGACGACGGCTCGATCGCGGTCGTCAGCATGCGCCACCGTCCGGTCCAGGCCGGCGACCAGCGCTTCACGTTCGTGCGGGAGCTCGAGCATCGGGAGCTGCACCCGCCTGACGAGCCGGCCGCCGCGGTCACCGATCGGGCCGAGACCCTGCGACGGGAGGCAGCGCTCGCCACCGAACGCGAACACGAGCGCTACGAGATCGCCGCCGACGCCTACCGGACGGCGCTCATGGGCCGCGAGGACGATGAGCAGCGACGCCTCGCGCAGCGCGCCGCCTCGGAGGCGCTGTCGCGGCAGATCAACTCGAATCTGCGCGACCCGCCGCTGGTCGAGTAGAGCGCCCGCACGCCGCCGTCCCCGCGAGCCGCCGTCCCCGACCCGCAGTCCCCGACCGCGAGCCGCCGTCCCCATTGCCAGAGATAGTTGTGCCAACAACTACCCTGCTATCCTCATCTGCGATGGAACTTGGACTTGCCACCTTTGCCGATCTGGCCTCGGGCGTCAGCCCGGAGCAGCGCATGCGCGAGCTGCTCGAGGAGGCCGAGCTCGCCGACCAGCTCGGTCTTGACGTCTTCGCGGTCGGCGAGCATCACCGCGCTGACTTTCTCGTCTCCTCACCCGCCGTCGCGCTGGCTGCTATCGCGGCACGGACGGAGCGAATCCGGCTCTCGAGCGCGGTCAGCGTTCTCAGCTCGGACGACCCGGTCCGAGTCTTTCAACAGTTCGCCCATGTCGATCTCATCTCCGGCGGCCGGGCCGAGATCATGGCCGGGCGCGGCTCGTTCACCGAATCCTTCCCTCTGTTCGGCTACGACCTCGACGACTACGACGAGTTGTTCGCCGAGAAGCTCGAGCTGTTGTTGCGGATCCGCGAGAGCACGCACGTCACCTGGACCGGCAAGCATCGCGCGCCGTTGAACGACGCCGGGGTTTGGCCAAGGCCGATCCAGGACCCGCTACCCGTATGGGTGGCGGTCGGCGGAACACCGCAATCGGTGGTTCGCGCCGGCGCTCTCGGCCTCCCGCTCACCGTCGCGATCATCGGCGGTCAGCCCGAGCGGTTCGTGCCGCTCGTCGATCTGTACCGGCAGGCGTTCGAGGCGGCCGGCCACGATCCGGCCGAGGCACGGGTCGCGATCAACACGCATGCGTTCGTCGGCGAGACCTCGTCAGCGGCCGATCGGGCCTTCGCCGCCCCCTACCTGGCGATGATGAATCGCATCGGCCGGGAGCGCGGCTGGCCGCCGTCCGGCCGACCGGAGTACGACGCCTTGCGCTCGCCCCGCGGCGCCCTGGCCACCGGCTCGCCGAGCGAGGTGGCGGAGAAGATCCTGTTCGAGCACGAACTGTTCGGCCACCAGCGCTACGTCGGCCAGATGAGCGTCGGCGCGGTTGCGCACGCCGACGTCATGCGCTCGATCGAGCTGTTCGGAACCGAGGTCGCGCCCGTGGTGCGGGCCGAGGTCGAGCGGCGCCAGGCGAGCGCTGCCGCCACCCAGGCCGCCTGACCTACGCCGGGGCCCGGAGCGCGAGAGCCTGGGCGAGCCTGACCAGGACCACGGTCGGCTCGTAGACCACGTGCGCGCGTGTGAAGCGAATGACGTCGAAGCCGGCATCCCGGTAATACAGGTCCTTCTCGCGGTCGTTTTGAAAGCCGCCCGGGCCCCCGTGGAAGCCATAGCTGTCAAGTTCGACGATCAAGTGGTGGGAGCGCCACATGAAGTCCGGCTTGTAGGGGCCGAGTCGCACGTTGACCTCGGGTTGGGGAAGTCGGGCGTCTCGAATCAGCTTGAGCATGCCTTTCTCCGCTCGCGAGCGGGTGATCGTCATCGCCGACTCGTCACCCAGAATCGCCGCCAGCCGCGCAGCACCTCGCTGCCCGCGATGCCGGCCCAGCATCGCCTCGATCTCCCGCCGGTTCAGGAGCCGGTTGGCGAGGCCCGCATCGATCACGTCGGGGAGATCCGCCGGTGAGCTCGCCGCGATTTCGAGGCATACGCGCGACGGCGAGCTGACCCAGAGGCCTTCGCGCCGCCGGAGTTCGCGATCGTCGATCGTTCGGATCCGGTGCACTCGAATCCCGTTACGCGACGCACAGCACCGTCCGACCACCGTCACCTCAACCTCCGCCGGCGCCACTTCGCGAAGGCCCCACACGAAGGCGGCTGACCGGTGGCTCAGGAAACTGCCTTGCCCAGCCGCTATCAACGCTCCCTGCTCCCGAGCCAGCGGCGGGAGTTCCCCACAGCCGACCGAGTAGACCCCGTGGAACTCCGGATGCAGCCGGCCGCTCTTGACCCGATGCGCAATCGCGTCTTTCCCTAGGTCGCATGCGGCCAGCTGCTGCGTGGACACCATCGTTCGCTGGCCTGCGGCGATTTGCGCCGCCGCCAGGTCTCTCGCCCCCTTCATCGCGAGAAACTCCGCACTCGACCACGCCGCGAACGCCGAAAGCGCCGAAACTCGCGCCAGAGCCGAGTGAATCTGAATTCACCGCCGTGGGTGGGGGCGGGTGCGCAAAAACTCGGGGTCGCGTCGCGGATCATGCCGGGAGTGTCCACCCACCCCGCCCGAAACGACCCAAATGCAGGCGATTTGTTGCAGAGTTGGAACAACGCCGTGACTCTCGAACACGCCGTCCCGCCCCACACGGGATCATGCAGGCGATGCGCGTAGCGCTATTTGCCACCTGTCTGGTCGACGCGCTCTTCCCCGATGCCGGCAAGGCGACCGTTCAGATCCTCGAGCGCCTCGGCCAGACCGTCGAGTTCCCGCTCGAGCAGACCTGCTGCGGCCAGATGCACGCCAACAGCGGCTACTTCGAGCCCAAGCTGGTGCGCCGCTACGTCGACACCTTCGACGAGTACGACGCGATCGTCGTGCCGTCCGGATCCTGCGCCGGCGCGATCCGCCACCAGCACGCGATGATCGCCCGAGCAGCGCAAGACGACGCCCTGGCACAGCAAGCGCAACAAACAGCCGAGAAGACCTACGAGCTCTCCCAGTTCCTGATCGACGTCCTGCACGCCGAGGACGTCGGCGCCTATTTCCCCCACCGGGTGACCTACCACCCGACTTGCCATTCGCTCCGGATCCTCCAAGTAGGCGACCGCCCGCTCCGACTGCTGAGCAACGTCCGCGGCATCGACCTGGTGACGCTCCCACGGAACGAGGAGTGCTGTGGGTTCGGCGGGACCTTCTCGATCAAGAACCCCGACGTGTCGGCGGCAATGCTCGCGGACAAGATGGAGTCGGTGATCGAGACCGGCGCCGAGGTTCTGTGCGCCGGCGACCGCTCCTGCCTGATGCACATCGGTGGCGGGCTCGACCGGAACCGCACCGGTATCCAGACCCTCCACCTGGCCGAGATCCTTGCCAGCACCGACCGGGACACGCCGAAATGAATACCGGCGATCTGATCTGGACCGACGGGGCGGGCGGGCCTGAATTTTCAAAGAACGCCAAGAGCGCGGTCAACGACTCCCAGCTGCGTCGCAACGTCCGCAAGGCGACCCACACGATCTCCGAACGGCGCGCCGGCCTGGTCGCGGATACCCCGGACTGGCAGGAACTGCGAGCCGCCGGAGCGGCCATCAAGGACGAAACCCTCAGTCACCTCGACACCTATCTCGAACAGTTCGAACGCAACGCGACCAACCACGGAGCCCACGTCCACTGGGCCCGCGACGCCACCGAGGCCAACCAGCTCGTCACCGACCTGATCAAACAAACCGGCCACACCGAGGTCATCAAGGTCAAGTCGATGGTCACCCAGGAGATCGGACTCGTGGAAGCCCTGAGACCGAGAGGCATCACCGCGTACGAGACCGACTTCGCCGAGCTGATCATCCAGCTCGCCCACGACCGCCCGAGTCACATCGTCGTCCCGGCCCTCCACAAGAACCGGGCCGAGATCCGGCGGATCTTCCTCGATCACATGCCAGACGCTCCAAGAGATCTGAGCGACGACCCAAACGACCTCGCCGAGACAGCGCGAAAACACCTCAGACGCCTCTTCCTACAAACCAAGGTCGCAGTCAGCGGCGCCAACTTCGCGATCGCCGAGACGGGCGGCCTGCTGATCGCCGAGTCCGAGGGCAACGGCCGCATGTGCCTGACGCTGCCCGACACGCTGATCTCCGTAGTGGGAATCGAAAAGCTCATCCCCACCTTCAGGGACCTCGAGGTCTTCCTCCAGCTCCTGCCCCGCTCTGCCACCGGCGAGCGGATGAACCCTTACAACTCGATCTGGACGGGCGTCACAGACAACGACGGGCCGACCAACGTCCACATCGTCCTGCTCGACAACGGCCGGACAAAGGCGCTCCAAGACCAGACGGGGCGCCAGGCACTCAGGTGCATCCGCTGCGCGGCCTGCCTCAACGTGTGCCCGGTCTACGAGCGCACCGGCGGCCACGCCTATGGCGCGACCTATCCGGGACCAATCGGCGCGATCCTCACCCCGCTCATGGCCGGGGTCGAGCACGCCTCCGAGCTGCCGTTCGCCTCCTCGCTTTGCGGCGCCTGCTACGAGGTGTGCCCGGTCGCGATCGACATCCCGACCGTGCTCGTCAAGCTCCGCCACGACGCGGTCAACGCGAAACCCCGCCGGGCCGAACAAGCGACCTTCGCAGCAGCAGCGCAAGCGATGAACGGCCGCCGGCGCTGGACCGCCGCACTCAAATCAGCCAGGCTGATACGCCTGATCCGGCACACCGCGCCGCCCCCTCTGTCCAACTGGACCAGCACCCGGGATCTACCCGACCCCCCAGCCGAGCCGTTTCGCGACTGGTGGAAGAAGCGTTGAGCGCGCGCGACGAAATCCTGAGCCGGGTCCGAACCGCGATCGCACCGGGGCAGCCGCCCCACGCGGCCGCGATCGCACCGGGGCAGCCGCCCCACGCGGCCGAGATCCCCCGCGATTACCGCACCGCCACCGACGACAGCATCGAAACGTTCCTCGACCGCCTCACCCATTACGAAGCAAAAACCCACCAAGTGGCAGAGCATGACCTCGACCAGGCCGTCCGCGAGCTCCTAGGTGACCGCAAGATCGTCACCCCCGCCGGAGTCCCGGTCCAATGGGTCACGAACCCCGTCCGCGACGACCCGCCCCTCGACCCCCATGATCTCGACGCCTCCGACGGGGTCATCACCACCTGCGCCCTCGCCATCGCCCAGACCGGCACGATCATCCTCGACGGCGGACCCGGGATGGGCCGGCGCGCGCTCACGCTCGTCCCCGACTACCACCTCTGCGTGGTCAAAGAACACCAGATCGTCTCCTCGGTCCCCGAGGCGATCGCAACACTCCAAGAAGGCCCGACGCGCCCGCTGACCTTCATCTCCGGCCCCTCCGCCACCGTGGACATCGAGATGGTCCGCGTGCGCGGTGTTCACGGCCCCCGCCGGCTCGAGGTCATTCTGGTTACCAGGCCGAGTTCCGCCCCCCCCGCTTAGACTGCCGCCGTGCGCACCCAGGTAGGCATCGTCGGCGCCGGTCCCGCTGGGCTGACGCTGGCCATGTTGCTGCACCGAGCCAACATCGACACGGTCGTGCTCGAGTCGCGCGACCGCGCCTACGTCGAGAAGCGCGTGCGCGCCGGGCTGCTCGAGCAGAACACCGTCGACCTTTTGCGCGAACTGAACGTGGCCGAGCGCCTGGACCGCGAAGGCCTCGAGCACAACGGCATCTACCTGCGCTACCGCGAAGAAAACCACTACGTCGACATGACCGGCCTCACCGGCCGGCACATCACGATCTACGGCCAGCAGGAGGTCGTCAAGGATCTGACCAACGCGCTGCTAGAGCGCGGTGTCGAGGTGCAATTCGAGGTCAAAGACGTCCAGCTTCACGACATCGAGACGGACTCACCCCGGATCACCTACGAGCACGACGGTCAAACCCACGAGCTCACCTGTGACGCGATCGCCGGATGCGACGGGTTCCACGGCGTCAGCCGCCAGACGATCGCCGAGCACATCACCGAGTACGACTACGTTTACCCGTTCGGCTGGCTGGGGATCCTGGCCGAGGCCTCGCCCGCCACCGACGAACTGATCTACGCCTGGCACGCGGACGGTTTTGCCCTGTACACGATGCGCTCGCAGAAGATCAGCCGCCTCTACCTCCAGGTCGACGCCGACGAGGACCTCGCCAACTGGCCCGACGATCGCATCTGGAACGAGCTCCAGACGCGTCTGGGCAGGGTCAACGAGGGCAAAATCTTCGACAAGGGCATTACCCCGATGCGCTCCTACGTCGCCGAGCCGATGCAGCGCGGCCGCCTGTTCCTGGCCGGCGACTCGGCCCACATCGTTCCCCCCACGGGCGCCAAGGGCCTCAACCTGGCGGTCAACGACGTGCGGCTCCTCGCGCCGGCGCTCTCCGAGCTGCTCACTGAAGGCAGCAGCGAGCGCGCCGAGGGATACACAAGGGCCGCCTTGCGCCGGGTATGGCGAGCCCAGGACTTCTCCAACTACATGACCCAGATGCTCCACGATCTCGGCGGCGGCCCGTTCCAGCGCCGGATGCAGATCGCCCGGCTCGAGTACGTGGACCGCTCAGAGGCAGCCGCGCGCAGCCTGGCCGAGAACTACGTGGGCCTTCCCGCTGAACCGGAGTTCTAAATGGCCAAGATCGCATACACAAAGGGACTGCACGAGCTCGGGGACGGGCTCTACACGTATCTCCAGCCCGACGGTGGCTGGGGCTGGAGTAACGCGGGCCTGGTCACCGCCGAGGACACCTCGTTGCTTGTCGACACGCTGTTCGACCTCCGCCTCACGCGCGACATGCTCGACCAGATGCGGCCGATCACCGACCAGCACCCCATCGGCCAGGCGTTCAACACCCACGGCAACGGCGACCACTGGTTCGGCAACGAGCTGCTGCCCGACGGGATCCCGATCGTGGCCAGTGCGCGCGCGATCGAAGACATGCGCAACCTGCCGCCCAGCGCCGCCGACATGCTGTTCAACGAGCTCGACCTCGGCCCCGAGTTCGACGCTTTCGCCGCGCGCACGCTGCGGAAGTTCGACTTCGCCTCGGTGACCGCGCGCCTGCCCACCCAGGCATTTGAACAGGACCACGTGCTCGACGTGGGTGGCCGCCGCGTGCGGCTGCTGCAGCTAGGACCCGCGCACACGAGCGGCGATTCGATCGCCTACGTGCCCGATGCGCATGTCGTGTTCACGGGCGACCTGCTGTTCATCGAGGGCACCCCGATGATGTGGGCGGGTCCGGTGTCCAACTGGCTGCTCGCGTGTGACCGGATCCTCGAGCTCAACGCGACCACGATCGTCCCCGGCCATGGTCCGGTCACCGACGACTCGGGTGTCCGCGAGGTACGGCGCTACCTGACCTACATCCGCGATGAAGCGAGAAGTCGCTTTGACGCCGGCATGGACGATGACGCGGCCGCCGACGACATCGACATCTCCGACTTCCGCGACTGGGGTGAGCCCGAGCGCATCGCGGCGAACGTGGCCAAGCTGTATCGGGAGTTCGATCCGGGGCTACCCGCGCTCTCCCACCCTGAGCTGTTCGTGAAGATGGCGCGCTGGAGCGCTCGCCACTAGTGGTCTAGCCCGTCTAGGGTAGGACCGAGACCAGGAGGTGACCGATGGCCACAGAGACGGTTCACGCGAGTAACAGGACGATCGCGCGGGCAGCCGCCAGCGCAGCAGAACGGTTCGGGCACCGAACGGCGGTCCGGCACCGGCAGAACGACGAGTGGCACGACACCACGTTCGCCGAGGTCGCCACGATCGTCGACGAGCTCGCGCTCGGACTGATCGGCCTCGGCCTGACACCTGGCGACCGCGTCGCCCTGCTCGCCAACACCCGACCCGAGTGGACCTACTCGAGCCTCGCCGTCTCCAGGGCGGGTGGGATCGTCGTCCCGATCTACCCGACCAACTCACCCGAGGAGTGCGAGTGGGTCGCCGGCAACTCCGACGCCAGGATCGTGATCTGCGAGGACGCCGGGCAATCAGCCAAGATCGAGCAGGTCCGCAGCAATCTCGAGCACCTCGAGCACGTCGTGCTGATCGACGACGCGGGCCCAGACGCCGCGCAGCCCACGCCCACGGTCGGCCGGCTCCGAGACCGAGGACGCGGCGGCGACCGCGCCGAGCTCGAGCGCCGTTGCGACGCGGTCTCGCCCGAGGACCCCTACACGATCATCTACACCTCGGGCACGACCGGCGCCCCCAAGGGCGTCCTGCTCAGCCACGGCAACTGCGCGTCGGTCGGCCGGATGGTCGAGGAGATCGAGTTCGTCAACGAGGGCGAGATGACGTACCTGTACCTGCCGCTCGCGCATGCGTTTGCCCTGACCGTGCAGCTCGCCTCCTTCGACGTGGGCAGCGGAATCGTCTACTTCGGCGGCGATCCCCAGCAGATCGTCGTCGAGCTTCAGCAGGTGAAAGCCACCTACATGCCCTCGGTCCCCCGGATCTTCGAGAAGATCTATGCGCTTGCCCAGGCGATGGCCGAGGACCCCGAACAACTCCGAAACGCGGTCGAGCTCGGCCTCAAGGTTCGCCGGCTCAGTGAACAAGGCCAAGCCATCCCGGCTGAGCTGCAAGCGCCATACGACCGAGCCGAGGAGGCGCTGTATTCCAAGGTCCGCGGCCTGTTCGGGAACCACCTGACCAAGGCGGTCTCCGGCGCCGCGCCAATCGCCAAGGAGATCCTCGAGTTCTTCTACGCCTGCGGCGTTCCCGTGCTCGAGGGCTGGGGCATGACCGAGACGACGGCTGTCGGCTCGGTCAACACGCTCGAGAGCATCCGGTTCGGCACGGTCGGGCGCGCCATGCCCGGCGTCGAGTTCAAGATCGCGCCGGACGGTGAGATCCTGACCAAGGGGCCCAACGTGTTCCGCGAGTACTGGCGCAACCCGCAGGCGACCAAGGACACGTTTACCGAGGACGGCTGGCTGATGACCGGCGACCTGGGATCGCTCGACGAGGACGGCTACCTGTCGATCACCGGCCGCAAGAAGGACATCATCATCACCGCCGGCGGCAAGAACCTCGCGCCGGCCAACCTCGAGAACGACCTCAAGCAGTCGCGCTGGATCTCCCAGGTGGTCATGTACGGCGATCGCCGGCCCTTCCCGGTCGCACTGATCACCCTCGACCCGGAAACGATCCTCCCCTGGGCCGCCGAAAACGGTCTCCCGGAGGACATCGCCGAACTCGTCCAACACGAGCAGATCCTCGAGATGATCCAGGCGGAGCTCGATCGCGCCAACGCCAAATACGCCCAGGTCGAGCAGATCAAGAAGTTCGCGCTGCTGGACCATGACCTCACCCAGGAGTCGGGCGCGCTCACCCCCACCCTCAAGCTCAAGCGAAACGTGGTCCACGAGCGCTACGCGGACGTGTTCGAGGGGCTTTATGGGTGAGCAGTTTTGCGACATCGGCGGGGCCATCACCCTCTGCTACGAGCGGTTCGGCAGCGAGTCCGACCCGCCGATCCTGCTGATCATGGGTCTCGGCACCCAGATGATCGGCTGGCCCGACGAGTTCTGCGCGCAGCTGGTCGAACGCGGATTCCAGGTGGTCCGGTTCGACAACCGCGACATCGGCCGCTCGTCCCGGATCCACGGCGCCCCGCCCACGCCGCGCCAGCTGCTGACGCGAAAGATCGATCCGGTCCTCTACGACCTGGGCGATATGGCAAACGACGCCGCCGGGCTGCTGCGCGAGCTTCAGCTCGCCCCGGGTGGGCGGGCCCATATCGTCGGTGCCTCGATGGGCGGCATGATCGCCCAGACGCTCGCCGCGCGCCACGCGCACGACGTCCGCTCGCTCGTCTCGATCATGTCGAACACCGGCAGCCGCTGGCAAGGTCAGCCCGCCTTCGGGATCTACCGCTACCTGCTGCGCGCCGGCCCGACCGACCGCGCGGGCTACATCGAGCGCAACACGCTCGTGTTCGAGGCGATCGGCTCCCGTGGCCTGCCGTTCGACAAGGACCGGGTTCGGGACATGGTGGCCCGGAGCTACGACCGGGGCCACGACCCGGCCGGGCCGGGCCGCCAGCTCGGCGCGATCATCGCCTCGGGCGACCGTACCGCCGAGCTGGGCACGATCCGCGTGCCCACGCTGGTGATCCACGGCTCGAAGGACCGCATGGTCGCGAAATCCGGGGGTGTCGCGACCGCGAAAGCTATTCCGCGTGCGGACCTGAAGATCATCGAGGGCATGGGACACGACCTCCCCGAGGCCGCCTGGCCGCAACTCGTGGACGCGATCGCGGATCACGCCCACGCCGCCGACCGGGCGGCCGCGGGTACGACGCTCACCACCTCTTGACCGGCGCTGAACCGGAGCGCACCCCACTCCGGGACGGATCCTCGGTTCTGATCCGACCGATCGAGCCCGAGGACCGCGAGCTCCTGCGCGAAGCCTTTGCGCGCCTCTCCGAGCGATCGCGCTATATGCGCTTCCAGTCGCCGATCGCCGAGCTCAGCGACCGCCAGCTGTCGTACCTGACCGCCGTCGACCACCACAACCACGAGGCGCTCGTCGCCCTCGACCCCGACAGCGGCGAGGTCGTCGGCGTCGCTCGCTTCGTGCGCGTGAACGATGGGGTGGCCGAGTGCGCGATCGTCGTCGCCGACGAATGGCAGGGGCGCGGAGTGGCCACCGAGCTGCTCGACCGACTGGTCGACCGGGCTCACGAGGAGGAGATCGAGCGGTTCACCGCACTGCTTCTGGCCGAGAACAACGACGCGCTGCGCCTGCTTGAGCATCTCGGTGAGACCGCGCAGCGAAGGGTCGGCTCGCAGGTCGAGCTGGACATCGAGCTTCCGGCGCCGCCCGAGCGCAGCCCACAGCTGAGGCTCGTGCTCACCGGCGTCGCACGGGGCCTGCTTGTCCCGGCGATCAGCATGTGGCGGCAGGTGGCAGATTTCGCCTACCGCCGGACCGACCCGACACTCGCGCCGGCCAACGCGATCGTCGTCCACGCCTACGCATCCGGTCATGAGACCCCGGCGCTCACCGCGGCCGCCGGGCTCGCGGTGGCCCGGCACGCGCACGTCCACCTGGTCGAGACCTACTGGCCGGTGCTGTCCGACCGCCGGGGGCTCGAAGAGCGCGTGTCCTCGGCCGCCGACGAGCTTCGCCGGCGTGGGCTCGAGGTCACGCCCCATCTGACCGCCGGCGACACGGCCGACGCCATCATCGACGTTGCCGAGGAGACGCGGGCCGCCCTGATCGTGCTCGACCCGAGGGCGGCCAGCCCCTTAACGCCGTGGCGCGCGTACTCACTACCCGCTCGGGTGTGCGCACGCGCGCCGTGTGACGTTCTGATTGCTAGGTGAGTCTTAGGCGGCTTCGTTCAGCCCCGCGAGCTCGGCCGTCGCGGCGAGTCGCCGCAGGCCCTGCTCCTCGAGCTGACGCGCCCGCTCGGCGGTGATGCCGAGCTCGGAACCCGCCTGGCGAAGCGTCTTGGGATCCCCGCCAGAGAGGCCGAAGCGGAGCCGAATCACACTCTGCTCGGCCGCCGGAAGCCGTCCGACCGCCTCGTTGACGCGCTGATCGCGCTCATTCTCGGCCACTTCCTCGAGCGGCTCGGGACGCTCTGAAGCGAGCAGGTCGCCCAGGGCGGTCTCGCCGTCCTCGCTCACCGGCTGATCGAGGCTCGTCATCGCGCGGCTAAGCTCACGCAGCTCCGAGATCTCCTCGAGCGGAATCTCGGTTACCGCCGCGATCTCCTCGTCGGTCGGCTCGCGGCCCAGCTTGGTGCTGAGCTCGGACTCGACCTTGCGCACCTTGACCTGGCGCTGAGAGACGTGCACCGGCACCCGGATCGTGCGCCCGTGGTTCTGGAGCCCGCGCTGAATCGCCTGGCGAATCCAAAGCGTCCCGTAGGTGGAGAACTTGAACCCGCGCCGCCAGTCGAACTTCTCGACCGCCCGGATCAGGCCCAGCATTCCCTCCTGGACCAGGTCCTCCATCGGCAGGCCGTGGCCCTGGTAGCGCCGCGCCTGCGATACGACGAGCCGCAGGTTCGCGTTGATCATCTTCTCCTTGGCCTCGAGGTCGCCACGCTCGATCCGCTTGGCCAGCTCGATCTCCTCCGCCGCGGTGAGCAGCGGATGAAGCCGGGCCCGCCTCAGGAACAGCTCGAGCGAATCGGCGACGCCGGCGCCCCGGTCGTCCTCGATGGCTGCGCGCAGCTCGTGCCCGGTATCGACCTGGGCACCGGCATGGGTCCTCCGACGTCTGACCTGACGCCGGTTCCCCGACGCCGCGGTGCGCTTGGTCCCACCCGACCGTACGCGCTGAGCGGTTTCGTGATTGTCGGGCCGCGAAGCAGCGGTCCGACGATCGTTTTCAAAATTTTCCAATTGAATCCTCTTGTCGTCCATAGTTCGATCCAGATCGAATTATAGCGTATTGTTCGACGTCTGTCGAACCAATCCGCCCTCTTGATAGTGTCATGTAGTTAGACCCCGTTCGGCCGATTCGGTTTCCGGGTTCGTCCCGATTTGCGGGAGATTCTTCTGGTTTCCTTACCTTCGGCCGCCCGACCAGCCCATCGATAGTTCTGCCCAGGTAGGGCCCACTCCTACCCTCGCCTTATCGGATGTCCGAGCGTTTCCGGGCGCCGAGCCCGGGTAGCGCACTGCACGTGAGCGTCGACAATCTGACCCGCGAGGCCCGCCGGGCCTTCGAGGGCTACGCCGAACCGCACGAGCGCCCGCCGTTTCGGATGTACGCCGGGCTGACTGCTCTGTTCAATGCCGGCTTCGCCGGCGCGCTGTACGCCGCCAAGCGGCAGCGACGCCTTCCCGAGCGCATTTCCCCCCAGGACCTGATGCTGATCGGGACCGCGAGCCACAAGCTCTCCCGTCTGGTCGCGAAGGACAAGGTCACGAGCTTCGTGCGGGCGCCGTTCACCGAGTACCAGGGACGGGGCGGTCCGGCCGAGGTCGAGGAGCGATCACGCGACGGCGAGGTCCGCGGTGCTCTCGGCGAGCTGCTCATCTGTCCCTATTGCCTGGGCCTTTGGGCCGCCGGCGCATTTCACGTTGGCCTGATCTTCGCGCCGCGTATGACCCGGGTGGCCGCTTCGACGCTCACCGCGCTCACCGTGTCGGACTTCCTCCAGATCGCCTACAAGGCGGCGGAGGACAAGGGCCTCGGCGGCTCCTAGCCCCGACACCGCTCCTTGGCAGCTTGTTCATGGGCCGCTTCGCGGCGTCCGTGGGGCCGGGGAGGGCCCGTCCTGACCCTGATCGCGACTCGCCCCGACCCGGATCGCAGCCGGCCCCGACCCGGGTCGCGACCCAATGCCCCAGCCACCGATGCCCGACAACTCGCCACTCGCCCCGCCCCCAGCGGTGACCGGTCGTTCACCCGGCTCGGGCGCGGGGAACGCGTCATTCGCGCCTCGGCAAACCGCGAGTGGCGAGTTACCCGTCCCACCGACTGCCGGCCCCGGGAATCCCTCCGTAGTTCCTCCGGAAGCGATCCGGCGGACTACCGCTAAGGCATTCGGCGAAATACGACGATAAGGGAGCGTGTTCTCATCCAGCGAGGCCCTCTCCCGCGTCAGCCACGAGTTTCGCAACCCGCTGAACGCGATCCTGGCCTTTGGCCAGCTGCTGGCCCTGGATGAACTGAGCGACTCTCAGCGCCACAGCGTCGAGCAGATCCTGGCCGGTGGGCGCCACCTCCTGGGGCTGGTCGAGGACCTGCTCGACCTCTCGCGCGCGGCCGGGGGAAACCTTGAGCTGTCCCAGGAATCGATCAACGCGCAGGATGAGCTGGCGCAGGCGGCCACCCTCTACGGTCCGCTCGCGGCCGAGAAATCGCTCAAGCTGAGCATCGACGCGCGCGAGGACGCGGCCTGGGTCCTAGCCGATCCGCGCCGCCTCAAGCAGGTCCTCCTCAACATCATCTCCAACGCGATCAACTACAACCGCCCCGGCGGCGCGATCCGCCTCCGGGTCGTTCGCGACGGCGACGAGCACGTACGCATCGAGGTGCGAGACACGGGGATCGGGATGACCGCGGACCAGCTCACGCGGCTGTTCATGCCCTTCGACCGGCTCGGCGTGCGGGGCGTCGAGGGCAACGGGCTCGGGCTGGTCGTGTGCAAGGCGCTCGTCGAGGCGATGGGCGGTTCGATCGAGGTCGTGTCGAGCCCGGGGGTCGGCTCGGTGTTCGCCGTGCGACTCCCGGCCGTCGAGGCCGCCGCCTCGGTTCAGGCTTTGCGCCCGGGCTGCATCCGGGAGCTCGTGCCCGCCGCCTGACCCCGGCCTCACGGTAGTTTCGAGAGCAGGGTGTCGGCGGCGCTGCCCGCCGACTGCACCGTCTGCGTGACCGCGGGGCCGACCGGAGCCGGGACCTGCGAGGTGACCGAGCTTACGGCCTTGACCACGGTGTCGACCGGAGTCGGGCGTGGCGCGGGCCGGGGACTCGGATTCGGCGGAGGGCTCGGCGAGAGGGAGACCGGCTGCGGCGAACCAGACCCCGGGGTGGGCGGGGCGCCAGTTACCGGCCGGATCGCCACTCCCCCGGGCGCGACCGTGCCGCCCGTCGCTGCCAGACCCGTCGTCGGCGCGTGCGATCCCGATCTTAGTGCCACGGGCGCCACCCGACTGCGAGCGCCACCGGACACCGGCCGACTCGCCAGCATCCGCGCGACCGGTATCACCGGAATCGCTGCGCCGGCGGCGTGGGTACTCGCCCCACCCAGCGTCACCGGTCCGGCGCTCGGCGCGGGCGGCCCGGAGAAGACCTGGCCGAGCACGCCAAGCTGGCTGAAGCCGCCGCCAAGGGCCAGCGCCACCAGTGCGGCGATCATCGCGGACGGGACGATCAGCGCGGCGCCTGAGGCCGCAAACAGCTGACGCCTCCACATCCGGGCAAGGGTCATGGCGCGGATGCTACCCCGCGACCGGCCCTCGCCCACGCAGTCACTTGGATCGGATCGGTGCCGGGACCCCGGCGCGCGCCGCCCGAGCCCGCGGGTACGATCAGCGCGGTTCCCCGCGACCCAAACGTCACCTTATGCAGCACCTTTCCATCGTCCGTTCGCTGCGCCTCGCGCTCATTGCCTTGACGCTCGCCCTCGCGATCGTCGCCGCGCTCGGCATCGCGAGCCTGTACAACGCCCGCCAGACCTACGAGAACGGACTCATCAACACTTCCTCCCTGGCGACCGCCGGCGCCAACCTGGCCGCCGCGGGGATCGCCGAGGAGGAGGTGCTGCGCGACGCGCGCGGCACGGGTGCAGCCGCCGCCCGCGCCCAGGCGGGCGCTGCTTACACCGCCGCCGCCGCGACGGCCGCCTCCCTCGCCCAGGGCGACCCGATCAGCCAGCGGCTGGTCCGCGAGCAGATCGCGGCCGAGCAGGCTGCCCGCAGCCTCGCGGGCAGCGGCCGTGTAGACACCGCGGTGAACGGGCCCCTGGCCACGGCCCGCACGCTGGCCACCGAGCTCCAGGCTCGCCAGGCCGCTCGGCAGGCGACCGCCCGCCATCAGGCCCGCACCGACTCCCGCCGGGCGTTGCTGCTGGTGATCGTTGCGGGAGTGCTCGCGCTGGCTGGAGCGCTCGCGCTGATCACCGTGATGGTCCGGGCGATGCGCCGCCCGCTCGACGATCTCGTCCAGGCGACCCACAGCATGGCCGAGGGCAAGCTTGAGCAACGGGTCGAGCCGTCCGGTCCGCGCGAGCTCCAGGACCTCGCCGGGGCCTTCAACGAGATGGGCGAGGATCTCGCCGCCGCCCAACGCCGGATCGAGGAGGAGCGCCGGCGCCTGGCAGTGACGATCGAGAGCCTTGGCGACGCGCTGATCGTGACTGAGCCGGGATCGAGCGAGATCGCCGCTGTCAACCCCCGAGCCGGCGAACTTGTGCCCGAGCTCGTGGTGGGCGGCCGAGTCGACGACGACGACAGCCCGCTGCCATCGGAGAACGAGGCGCTCGCCGGGGAGAAGGTGGTCGAGCACGGCGGACGCACGTTGGCGGTTACCGCGGCCCGCCTCGGCGACGCGCGCGCGGGCGTGGTGTGGACCGTCCACGACATGAGCGAGCGTGCGCGTCTGGAACGGGCCAAGAGCGAGTTCGTGGCGACCGCCTCGCACGAGCTGCGCAGCCCACTCACCTCGATCAAGGGGTTCGTCGAGCTGCTCGAGCGCTCGTCTGACGACATGTCCGATCGCCAGCGTGAGTTCGTCGAGATCATCCTCAAGTCGACCGACCGGCTGGTCGAGCTGGTCAACGACCTGCTCGACGTGGCCCGCATCGAGGCCGACCACGTGGAGATCAACCGGCGGCCGATCGACGTGGGCGAGGTCGTACAGGAGGTGGTCGAGCTGATCAGGCCACGCGTGGAGGCCAAGGGCCAGCACCTGACCTCCTACGCCGCCCCGGTGGCGCCTCCGGCCCTGGCCGATCCCGGCCGGGTACGCCAGATCGTGGCCAATCTGCTGACCAACGCGCACCTCTACACGCCCGAAGGCGGCACCATCCACATCGGCGTCGAGCCCGACCGCGCCTGGGTGCAGATCGTGGTCGAGGACTCCGGCGTGGGCATGTCCGAGGAGGAGGTCGCGCATATCTTCGACCGCTTCTACCGGGCCGGGAACCGCAGCAGCTCGAATCCGGGCACGGGCCTCGGGCTATCGATCGTCAAGTCGCTCGTCGATCTGCACTTCGGGCAGGTCACGGTCGACTCCGAGCCGGGGCGGGGCACGATCTTCCGCGTGCGGCTGCCGGCCGCGGTGACCGGCTTCGACTCTTTGGCGGCGCTCGAATCGATCCGCGGGCGCAGCGTGCTGGTGGTCGACGACGAGGGCGAGATCGCGGAGCTGATCGCCAGCCAGCTCGCCGCGCTCGAGGTCCGGGTAACGATCGCGCTGAGCGGCGAGGAGGCGCTCGACCGGCTGCGGACCGACCACTACGACGCGGTCACGCTCGACATCCTGATGCCCGGGATGGACGGCTTCGAGGTGCTCCGGCAGATCCGCTCCGACCGTGACTTGGCCGGCACGCCGGTCGTGTGCGTATCGGTGTTCTCGGGGCGCCAGGAGCTGGCCGGCGAGTGGGTCGTGCCCAAGCCGATCGACGCTGACGAGCTGCGCGCGGTCCTCGGCGCGGCGGTCAGCGCCGGCCGCTCGCGCGTCCTCGTAGTCGGCCGCGAGGACCTCCAGAACGTGCTCGAGCCCGCCCTCGACGAGCTCGGGATCGAATTCCAGTGGGAGCACAGCGGCGCCGCCGCGGCCCGGGTGTGTCGCGAGCGGCGCTTCGAGGTCGCGCTCGTCGACGTGGGGATCCGCAACCCGCAGATGGCGATCCAGGCCCTCGACCTGCGCGGCCGCCGCGTTCGTCGCGCCGTGATCCTGATCTCGGACGGCGACACGCCCACCCCGCCGGGAGTCGACAAGCTCGGCATGGAGGTCGTTCCGACCGAGTACGCGGCGTCGGCGGTGCTGGCGGCGCTCCGGGGCGAACGATAGGTTTCGTGGCAGGACGGGTACCTATTCTTCGGCAGGAAAGGTACGTGTGGATGTTGCCTGCGCTCATGCAGCTACTCTGAGTACGAATGGCGGTCCAGAGCGAGATCGGTCTGATCGACGAGCTCGTGCGGCTCCGCGCCGAGCTGCGCCGGCGCGAGCGCGAAGCCGCCGACAAGGAGCTGCAGCTTCAGCGCTACGCGGCGGACCTGCGCGAGACGTTCAAGCAGGAACGAGCACGCGCCCAGGAGCTGCGCCGCTCGTACATGGCAACGGTGCGCGCGCTGTCCAACGCCGTCGAGGCCCGCGACGCCTACACGGGGAAGCACGCCGAGCGCGTCGCCGCCTACGGCCTGGAGCTCGCGCGCAAGTTTCCCTCCGATCTCGTCCTCACCCCCGAGCTCGAGTTCGGCTTCCTGCTCCACGACGTGGGCAAAGTTGCCATTCCCGACGCGATCCTCTACAAGCCGAGCTCCCTCGACGACGACGAGCGCGCACTCATGTCCCGTCACCCGGTGATCGGCGCCGAGATCGTGCAGGGCATCGAGTTCCTGGGCGAGGCCGCCGACGTCGTCCGCTCGCATCACGAGCGTTGGGATGGCGCCGGCTATCCCGACCGCCTGGCCGCCGACCGGATCCCGATGGCCGCCCGCGTGTTCTCGGTCGCCGACGTGCTCGACGCGCTCACCACCGACCGTCCCTACAGACCCGCTTGTTCGCTCCGGTACGCACGGGCGATGATCACCGCCGAGAAGGGCACCCAGTTCGACCCCCGCGTCGTCGACGCGTTCAACTCGATCGACGACCACGTGTTCGAGCGGATCGCGGCCGAGATCCGATGACCCATGGGGTCCTGATCGTCGACGACGACGAGTTCATCCGGAAGCTGATCGCCACCACACTCGAGGACGTTTCGGAGTTCCGGCTGCACGAGGCGGGCGACGGAGTCGAAGCGCTCGAAGTAGCCCGCCGCGAGCGACCGTCGTTGGTGTTCTTGGACGTCGACATGCCCCGACTGAACGGGATCGATGCCTGCCGGCAGATGCGCGAAGACTCAGCGACTCGCGACCTGACGATCGTGATGCTGACTGCGGCCCACGGCGACAGCGTCGAGACCGAGGCCGAGCAGGCCGGCGCAGACCTGTTCCTGACCAAGCCGTTCAGCCCGCTCGATCTGCTGCGGCTGGTCGATCAACTGGGCACACGCTAGCCCGCCGGTTTGGGGTCGGCGGGCGGGATTCATAGACTGCAGGCGTGACCCGTCGCGCTTGGGCCGCGTTCGCGGCCGCCTCGATCATCTGGGGCGTCCCCTACCTGTTCATCAAGGTCGCGGTCGACCACGGCGTCACCGCGCCCGATCTGGCCTGGGGCCGCGTCACGCTGGGCGCGATCGTCCTGCTCGTGGTGGCCTGGCGCGCCGGCACGCTGGGCAGCGTCTGGGTCCGGTGGCGCTGGCTACTCGCCTTCGCGGTGGCCGAGATCGCGATCCCGTTCCCGATGCTGGCCATCGGCGAGGAGCGGGTTCCCTCCTCGCTGGCCGCGATCATGGTCGCGGCCGTGCCGCTGATCGGGGCGATCCTGGCCCTGCGCTTCGACCACTCGGAGCGGCCCACGCCGATCCGCGCGCTCGGACTCGCGATCGGGTTCGGCGGTGTGATCGCCCTGGTGGGCCTCGACGTCGCCGGGAACGGCGGCGAGCTGCTTGGGATCGGGGCGATCATGATCACGGCGACCGGCTACGCGATCGGGCCGATGCTGATCAAGCACCGGCTCGCCGGCCTCGACCCCCGCGCCACGATGGGTGCAAGCCTCGTGCTCGCGTCGTTGTTGCTGGCGCCCTGGGCCGCGCTCGACACGCCCAGCCGCACCCCCTCGGCGGGCGCGATCGGAGCCGTCGTCGTGCTCGGGCTCCTGTGCACCGCGATCGGGTTCGTGGTCTACGCGATCCTGATCGGCGAGGCCGGCACCAGCCGCGCCACCGTGATCACCTACGTCAATCCGGTGGTGGCGGTGACGCTCGGGGTCCTGCTGCTCGGCGAGCATCCTGGCGCCGGCGCGGTCGCCGGCCTGCTCCTGATCCTGGCCGGCGGCTGGCTGGCCACCGACGGCCGCCTCCCACCCGGCTTCTCTCGCCTCGCCAGGCGCCTGCGCGCGTCCACCGCGTCAACGGCGTCAGCCGCGTCCACCGCGCCCGACAGCGACCGAGCAGGACGAGGCTTCTCCGGTCCCATGGACGCCGCCGTAGGCGGCCCCACCTAAGAGATCTTGATCAGGACGATCGTATTCAGCACGAACACGATCGCGAACCCGATCGTCCACCGGTTGAGGTTGCGCTCAACCAGCGAGCCGCCACCGAACGGGCCGGCACCTGTCCCCACTCCGAACGCGCCCGAAAGGCCGGAGTCCTTACCCGAGTGCATCAGGATCAGGAACACCAGCACGACGCAGATGAACACCTGGAGGATGCCGAGGACGGTGGCCATACCCGGGCGATGGTAGCTCAGTCGTCTTCGGGCGGCTCGGTCCGCTCGCGTTCGCGGTCCAGCCCGCGCAGGATCTCGATCGCCTCACCCCGCAGGCTGCGATCGAGCATCTCGTAATCCTCGTCGGATAGCTTGCCCGTGCGGTGGTCGAGGTCGGCGTCGCGGAGCTCGCGGTATTTGGCCTCACGCGCCGCCTCGAGCTCGGCCAACTCCGACTCTGGGTCAACGACACCACCGCCCACAAACGAGTGGCCGCCGGCGAGCACCCGCCGGACCGGCGCCGAGACGAACACGACCACGGCTGCCAGGATCGCCAGGATGATCAGGTATTGACCCACGCCGCCGGCCTGGTTACACCGGCTCGCGGACCGGCACGCCCGGCGATGGTGCGGGCCGGGCCGCCAGCGGAGCGCGTGCGCGGCGACGCGCGAGCGACGGCACGGGCCAGAGTGCGATCAGCCCACCGCCCGCGATGATCAGCGCTCCGAGCCAGAGCCAGGTGACCAGCGGGTCGACGATGAACAGGAACTCGCTCGGCCACGGGTGGGTGACGAACCGGCGCGCGATCTCGGACACGGCCAGGTCGCGTTCGCCCCAAAGCGTGTCCAGGGCTTGCTGGGCCTCCGCCGGCGGCAGTTTGGCCGCCTTGGTCATCACCTGCGGCGCGTATGAGGCGAACAGCGTGTTCGCCTGGTTGATGAGCGAGGTCAGCGGCGTCGGATCGGCGTTGATCACCGTCCAGATGTCCCGGCGCAGCCCGGAGTCGAGCCCGACCTGGCTGTCGGAGTTGGAGCTGTCGAAGAACCGCCCGACGATGCCATCCTGCGGGTTGTCCGAGGGGTAGAAACCGCGCGTGGTCGTGACCGTCGTGACCTGCTTTCCGCCTTTGGTCACGTCGAGCACCGCGCCGAAGGAGATCTTCTGGGAGGAGACCGACTCGACCGGGCGCACGTAACGGATCTTGTAGCCGTCGACGCCGGCGCTCTGGCCCGGCGACAGGAGCACGTCCGTGGAGTGCTGGAACGACGAGGACGCCGCCACTCCCACGAGCATTATGGCCAGGCCGGCGTGGACGATGTAGCCGCCGTAGCGCCGGCGGTTGCGGCGGACCAGCGAGACGAACGCGACCGGGACGACGTCGTGGGTAATCGCCCGGCGGGCGGCGGTGCCACGCCACATCTCCTGGAAGACCGACGCCAGTACGAAACCGGCGAGCGCGAACATGATCAGCGCGAACGGCCGCGAGCTTGGGCCGCCCTTCCAGAACAGCAGCACGAAGAACGTCACGAGCCCGGCCAGCACCGGCAGCACGAAGTTGCGTCGCAGGTTGGCCACCGTCGCCCGCCGCCAGGCGATGATCGGCCCGATGCCCGACAGCAGCACGAGGATCAGCGCCAGCGGCACCACGAATGGCCGGAAGGCGGGGGGACCGACCGACACCTTGGTCCCGGTCAGTGCCTGCGAGATCAGCGGGAAGAAGGTGACCCAGAAGATCACGAACACCATCGCCACCAGGACCATGTTCTGGAATAGGAACACCGCCTCGCGCGAGAGGAGCGAGTCCAGGCGCGCGTCCGAACGCAGCTGCTCGCGGCGCCACAGAATCAGCCAGATCGAGCCCAGCGCCATCACGGCGAGCAGGATCACGAACGGGACCCCGAGCGTGGACGCGCCGAAGGCGTGGATCGAATCGAGGACCCCCGAGCGCACCAGGAAGGTCCCGAGAATCGACAGGAAGCCGGCGCCCAGGACGAGCGAGACGTTCCACACCTTCAGCATGCCCCGCTTCTCCTGGATCATCACCGAGTGGATGAACGCCGTGATGCACAGCCACGGCATCAACGCGGCGTTCTCGACCGGGTCCCAGGCCCAGTAGCCACCCCACCCGAGCTCGGTGTAGGACCAGCGCGCGCCGAGCAGGACCCCGATGCCCAGGAACAGCCAGGCGGCCAGTGCGAACCGGCGGGTGAGTGAGATCCACTCCGCGCCGAGCCGTCCCGTGACCAGCGCGCCGATCGCGAATGCGAACGGGACGGTCAGCAGCGTGTACCCCGAGTACAGCATCGGGGGGTGGATCATCATGCTCGGGTGCAGCAGGAGCGGGTCGAGCCCGGCGCCCTCGCTCGGCGCGGGGGAACTGGTCGCGAACGGGTTTGCCCAGAACGCCGCCAGCGAGGTGAAGAAGGCCATGAAGCCGAGCAGCACGGCGGTGGCGTAGCCCGTGATCTCGCGCGCCCGGTTGCGGACCAGGAACAGGATGAGGCTCGACCACAACGAGAGCAGGAACACCCACAGCAGAAGTGATCCCTCCTGCGAGGACCAGGCCGCGGCCAGCTTGTAGAAGGTCGGCGTGGTGGTCGAGGAGTGCTCGGCGACGACGTTGAACGAGAAGTCGTTGCGGTAGAAGGCATCCTCGAGGATCGCGAACGCCAGCGTGGCCATGGCCGCCAAGGCGTACACCGACCGCCGGCCGGAGTCGGCCCAATCGCGGCGCCGGCGTCGTGCCCCGTAGATCGATGCTCCGATCCCGTACAGGGCGACGACGAGGCACATGATCAAGAGCGCACGGCCGATCAGCGCCACGTCAAAGCCTCCCTCCTGCGACCTTCGACACCGGCATCCCTATGAGGCCGCGGCCGCCTGGTACTTCGACGGGCACTTGGTCGTGAGCGAATTCTGCTGGCCGACGTACTGCGTGCCGTCCTCGCGTACGGCGACCATCACGGCGCGGCCCGGGGCGAACGGGTCGGGGACGACCCCCGTGTAGCGCACCGGGACGGCCACGTCCTTCTTCGGATCGCGGATCGAGAACCAGAGCGTCGCGCCTTCGCGCTTGACGGAGCCGTCGAGGACGGTGCCGGCCAGTTCGTAGGTCTGACCCGGCTTGCCCAGGGTCAGCAACTGGGAGGCCGTGTACTCCTTGTTGCCGGCGGTGAAGCTCACGTAGACGAGCGCCGCGGCCAGCAGCACGGCGGCGGTCAGGGCGACCGTGAGCCGGATGGCGCGCTTGCGACTGGGATCCACTGGTCGTGATTCTTCCATATGGCGCCGTTCGATCTGCCCGTCGTTCACGCCTTAGGGGTGTCTGCCGATTAACGTCGTATTAGCGAGGTGTGTAGATGCCTCTTACAAGCGAGAAACCAATCGCTCCTTCGAGCGTTATAGGTAGATAGATATGTTCGTCAGATCCATGCAACGCGAACGAAATAGCTCCTGGCGTCGGCGCGCCCGCAACGGCCATGGTGCCGAACGCCCGGCCGGAGCGATCGAGCCCGAGGGCTCGCCCCGGGAGCGCCGCCACGGCGGCCCCTCGGAGGATCGCGCTCTGTACACGTGCGAATGTGGGTACGCCTTCGAGGCGCTCGTCACGACCTCGGTCGACTGCCCGCACTGCACGCGCACGCAGGCCTGGTAGCCCGGCTCACGCCGGCGGGATCGGGGGATCAGCGCACGAACCGGCCATGTTCGCGACGCCCCCGTCGCTCACGCAGCCGGCACGCGCCACTGATCCGGTCCCAATGCGTGCCCCCGATCCGCTGGTCTTGCCGCGATCGATGCTTCCAGAGCCCCAGAAAGGAGTCAAATACGACTCTGGGCGGCTGGTATAACCGTGGCTTATGGCAGTACGTCAGGCCCCTGACGTCGGAGCCGGGTAGCTGAGCGAGCTCGACCTCAGGCAGCTGCGCTACTTCGTGACCGTGGCCCATGAGGGCCAGATGACTCGCGCCGCGCAACGCCTTCAGCTGGCCCAGCCCGCGCTGTCGCAGGCCATCGCGCGGCTCGAGACGCAGGTCGGGGTCAAGCTTTTCGAGCGGCACGCGCGCGGCGTGACCGTGACCCCGGCCGGGGCGGCGTTCCTGGAGAAGGCCCAGGCGACACTCGCCGCGATCGAGGATGCCAGCGCCACCGCCCGCGCTTGGGCCGTCCAGGAGGGAGGCCGCCTGCGCGCCGGATTCGTGAGCATGACCCCGCCGATGCTGGCGGGCGACCTGTTCCCGCGCTTCACCGCCGCGTACCCCGAGGTGACGATCGAGTGGCGCGAGCTCGGCTATCCGAGGCAGGACGCGCGCACCTGGCTGGGTGAGGCCGATGTGGCGCTGATCTGGTTCGCACCGCCCATTCCGGGCTTGGCGAGCCAGGCGATCCGCACCAGCCCGATGGTGGCCGTGGCGGCCGACACCCACCCACTCGCGAGTCGTACAGAACTGCGGGTCCAGGACCTCTTCGACGAAACCTTTCCGGGCGTCGTCGGGTGCGATCCCGGGTGGCTCGGCAACTGGGGTCTCGACGTCTATCGCGGCGCACCGGCCCGCCGGACCGATGACGGCGCCAAGACTCCCGAGGAGGTTGCCTGGATCGTCAGCTCGGGCCGGGCGATCACGACCGTGCCCGAGATCGTGGCCGTGCCCTACGCCCACCTGGGAATCCGGGCAATTCCGCTCATCGACGCGCGACCGGCCGTGCTCGAGCTGGTGTGGCCCGAGGCCGCCGCGACCCCGCTGGTGGAGGAGTTGGTCGCGCTAGCCCGCCAGGGCGCCGGGGCGGGCTAGCGCGCCGGGGCGGGCTAGGGCCAGGCCGACTCGATCTCAGGCGGGCAATAGGATCTGCGGCCGATGGCGTCCTCCTACAGCGGCCAGACCGTCCTCGTCACCGGGGCCTCGCGTGGTATCGGACTCGCCACGGCGCGCCGATTCGCCGAGCTCGGCGCCTCGGTCGGGCTGGTCGCCACCAGTCAGGCGGGTGTCGATCAGGCGGCCGGCGCGATCTCCGGCCCCACCCACGCGGTGGCGGCGGACCTGACCGACCCGGCCGAGTGCCGGCGCGCGGTGGATGAGGTCGAGAACGCGCTCGGGCCGGTCGAGGTGCTGGTGAGCTGTGCCGGCGTGCTGCGCCGGGACTTCGTCGAGGACGTGGCCGTCGAGGACTTCGAGCGCACCTACCGGCTGCACGTCGGGGCGGCACTGTGGCTGAGCCAGCGCGTCCTGCCCGGCATGCGCCAGCGCGGCCGCGGGCGCATCGTCCTCGTGGCCTCGGAGTTCGGCCTGATCGGCGGTCCGACCTACGCCTCCTATTGCACGAGCAAGTGGGCGATGGTGGGTCTCGCCGAGGTCTTGCACCACGAGCTGGCCGGCACCGGCGTGCACGCGTGTGCGGTGTGTCCCGGGGACGTCCGCACCGACCAGCTGGTCGCGGAGCACGAGTGGGGCCCGACCGGTGGTCAGACGCCCGAGAAGGCGATAACCCCCGAGTACGTGGCCAAGGCGATCGTGCGCGCGGCGGATGGGTCAAAGACCGTGGTCGTCGTCGATAAGCCGCACCTGCGCGCCTTCTTCAACATCACGGGCGGCCCGCGGGGCCTGCGGTTCGCGCTCGTGCACCCGGAATTCAAGAAGCTGCTGCAGGAGCGCAAGCCTCGGGCCGCGTCGGAGTCGAGCGCCCCGTCGCGGGCGGCAGACTAACTCAGAGCGAGTCGATCGTCTCGTTCAGTGTGGCGCTCGGACGCATCGCCGCGGTGACCCTCTCGCCGTCGGGGCGGTAGTAGCCGCCGATCTCGACCAACGAGCCCTGCACCGCGTTCAGCTCCTCGACGATCCGCGCCTCGTTCTCGGCCAGCCGCTCGGCCAATGATCCGAACCGCTGCGCCAGCTCGGCGTCATCGTCCTGGTCGGCGAGCTCCCGGGCCCAGTAGAGGGCCAGATAGAAATGGCTGCCTCGGTTATCGAGCTCCTCCACCGCCCGCTTCGGCGAGCGGTCCTCCTCGAGCACTCGGCCGATCGCCCGGTCGAGCGTCTCCGCGAGCAGCTTGGCGCGCGCGTTGTCCTCCTTGTCGGCAAGGAGCTCAAGCGACGGACCCAGCGCGAGGAACTCTCCCAGGGAGTCCCACCGGAGATGGTTCTCCTTGAGGAACTGCTGCACGTGCCGAGGCGCCGAGCCCCCTGCCCCGGTTTCGAACATGCCACCGCCCGCCATCTCGGGGACGATCGAGAGCATCTTGGCGCTCGTCCCGAGCTCGAGGATCGGGAACAGGTCGGTCAGGTAATCGCGCAAGACGTTGCCGGTGACGGAGATCGTGTCCTGGCCGGCGCGGGCGCGGGCAAGCGTCCGACGGGCGGCCTGGGTCACGTCGAGGATCTCGAGCTCGAGCCCGTCAGTGTCGAGCTCCTCCAGCGCGGCGCGGACCTTGCGCAGCACCTCGGCGTCGTGCGCCCGGGTCTCGTCGAGCCAGAACACCGCCGGGGTTCCGCTCTCACGGGCACGGGCGACCGCCAGCCGCACCCAATCCTGGATCGGGGCGTCCTTGGTCTGGCACATGCGCCAGATGTCCCCCGTCTCAACCTCGTGCTCGAGCAGCGTCTCCCCCTCCTCGTCAACCACGCGAACCGTCCCCGCCGCCTCGATCTCGAACGTCTTGTCGTGGGAGCCATACTCCTCCGCCGCTTGCGCCATCAGGCCGATGTTCGGCGTGTTGCCCATCGTGGCCGGGTCGAACGCACCGTACTGGCGGCAGTGCTCGACGGTCTCGGCGTACAGCGCGGCGTAGGAGTGGTCGGGAATGACGAACTTGGCATCCTGCTGCCCGCCTTGCGCGTTCCACATCTGGCCTGAGGAGCGGATTGCGGCCGGCATCGACGCGTCGATGATTACGTCGCTGGGCACGTGCAGATTCGTGATGCCACCCTCGGAGTCGACCATCGCGAGCGGCGGGCCGCTCTGGTACGCAGCGTCAATCGCGCTCTGCACCGCGCCGCGCCGATCGTCGGGGAGCGACTCGATCGCTTTCAGCAGCGCGCCCAGGCCGTCGTTCGGATTGACCCCTACCGACTTGAGGTCCTTGCCGTGCTCCTCGAACAGGTCCTTGAAGTAGGTGCGCACGACGTGCCCGAAGATGATCGGGTCCGAGACGCGCATCATCGTGGTCTTCAGTTGCACCGAGAAGAGCACGCCCCTTTGCTTGGTGTCCTCGAGCTGCTCGGCCAGGAACGCCTCGAGTCCGGCGCGGCGCATGACCGCGGCATCGATGATCTCACCCGCCAGCAGCCGAGTCCTCTCCTTGAGCACCGTGACCTTGCCGTCGGAGTCGACGTGTTCGATGCGGACGGCACCCTCGCGCTGCACCGTGTGCGAGCGCTCCGTCGAGCGGAAGTCGTCTTCGCTCATCGTCGTCACGTGGGAGCGCGAGTCCGAGGACCACTCGCCCATCGGATGCGGATGCCGGCGTGCGTAGTCCTTGACCGAGGCGGGCGCCCGACGGTCGGAGTTCCCCTGGCGGAGCACCGGATTGACCGCGCTGCCCTTGACCTTGTCGTAGCGCGCACGGATCTCTCGCTGCCCGTCGTCGCCGGGCTCATCGGGGTAGTTGGGAATGCCGTATCCCTGCCCCTGGAGCTCCTCGATGGCGGCCTTGAGCTGAGGCACAGACGCGCTGATGTTGGGCAGCTTGATGATGTTCGCCTCGGGGGACTGGGTGAGCTCACCCAGATCGCTCAGGGCGTCGGGCACCCGCTGGTCCTGCTCGAGCCGGTCCGGGAACTGGGCCAGGATCCGCGCGGCGAGCGAGATATCGCTCGTTTCGATCTCGATCCCCGCGGCCCCGGCAAACGCTCGAATGATCGGAAGGAGCGAATGCGTGGCCAGCGCGGGCGCCTCGTCCGTGAGCGTGTAGACGACCTTCATGGTGTCCGCCACACCCTATCCATCCTGTAGCCGATCAAGCGCCCCCGCCAGATCCCGCCACAGGTCATCCACGTCCTCCAGGCCGACGCTCAGGCGCAGCAGACCGGGCGGCACGCGGGTGGGTTCCCAGCGCGCCCGGGCCTCGAGCGTCGAGGCCACGCCGCCCAGGCTGGTGGCGTTCTCGATCAGCGCAAGGGAGCGCTCCACCTGCACCGCGGCCTGTGCATCCGCCACGTCGAACGAGAGCAGCGGCCCGAACGCGTCGACGTACTGGGCCGCCACGGGATCCGGGCCGAGCCCCGGGTAACGGACGCGCAGCACGGCCGGATGGGCGGCCAGCCGGCGGGCCAGTTCGAGCGCGGTCCTCGATTGGCGCTCCACCCTCAGCGCGAGCGTCTTCATCCCCCGCAGGAGCAGCCAGACCGGATCCGGGGCGGCCACAATTCCCGAGGCCGAGCGAAACGACGCGAGACGCTCGTGATCCTCCGCCCGGGCGCAGGTCACCACGCCCAGCAGCGCGTCGTGGTGGCCGGCCAGGATCTTGCTCGCGCTGTGGAGCACGAAGTCGGCGCCGTACTCGAGCGGACGGAGCAGGACCGGGCTGAGCACGGTGTTGTCGACCACCACGACGGCCCCGGCAGCGTGGGCCTGCGCGATCGCGGTGTCGAGGTCAGGGAACGACATCATCGGGTTGGCGCACGGCTCGAGCCACACCAGATCGGCGTTGGGCGGCTCGCCGGTCTGGTCGAACGCCTCGACGTTCAGCCCCCAGCGGGCGAGCTCGTTCTGCAGCAGCGCAACCGTCCCCCAGTACCCGCCGTCGGCGACGGCGACGGTCGCGCCCGGACCGAGGAGCGCAAGGGCCAGTGCCGCGGTGGCGCCGGAGCCCGAGGGAAACAGCAGCGCATGACCGCCGTCGAGCTCGCCGAGCACGCGCTCGGCCTCCAGTCCGACCGGGTGAGCGAAGCGCTGGTAGTAAACGGGGCCCGGCGTCGCTTCGTGATAAGGGTGGATCGTGGCGCGCTCGACCGCCGGCGGCTGACCCCGGGCGAGGCGGGTCTCCGGCTTTAAGTCGCTCACGCCGCGAGCCGCGGAAGCTCGATGGCCGGGCAACGGTCCATGACCACCTCGAGGCCGGCCTCGAGCGCCCGCCCGGCCGCCGCCTCGTCGATCACGCCGAGCTGCAGCCAGACCGCGCGGGCCCCGCGGGCGATCGCCTCGTCCACGTGTGCTCCGGCCTGATCGGCCCGGCGGAAGATGTCAACCACGTCGACGCGCTCCCGGGCCGGAATGTCCGCGAGGCTCGGATAGCAGCGCTGGCCGAGCACCGCGTCGGCGTTCGGATTAACCGGGATGACCCGGAACCCTCGGTCCTGGAGGACGCGCGCGACTCTATGGGAGTCCCGTCCGGGATCGGGCGAGCAGCCGACCACGGCCCACGTCCGGGTCTCGGTCAGGAGCCGGCGGATTGTCTCTGGACTGGAGCGAAATGTCACGGCCTCAGTATGTCGAGCATTCGCCGTCTCCGATCTCACAGGCCTGCCGCCAGTTACGTTCCATGACGATGACTGCCATCGCCCCGACCGCCGGCCGCGCCTCTCGCGGCCAGGCGGTCATAGTCGGCATGGTCGGCCTCACCGTCGCGCTGTGGGCCTCGGCGTTCGTGGCGATCCGCTACGCCGATCGCGAGCTCTCGCCGGGCGCGCTCGCGCTCGGGCGGCTGCTGGTGGGCAGCATCGCCCTCGGGCTGCTGGTCCTGGCCCGCCGCGAACGGCTCCCCAGCGGACGCGAGCTCGTGGGCATCGCCGTGTGCGGCGTCCTCTGGTTCGGCCTCTACAACGTGGCGCTGAACGCCGCCGAGACACGCGTCGACGCCGGCACAGCGGCCATGCTCGTCAACGTCGGCCCGATCCTGATCGCGATCTTCGCCGGCCTGATCCTGCACGAGGGATTCCCGTCACGGCTGTTCGCCGGCTGCCTCGTGTCGTTCACAGGCGCACTGGTCATCGGGATCGCGACCTCGCGCCACGGCTTGCACGAGATCCTGGGCGCGGTGTTGTGCCTGGTAGCCGCATTCGCCTACGCCGGTGGGGTCGTCGCCCAGAAGCCGGTGCTCCGCACGGTCTCCCCGCTGATGGTCACCTGGCTGGCCTGCACGATCGGTGCCATCAGCTGTCTCCCCTTCGCCGGAGTGCTCGTCCACGATCTCGGCCACGCTCGCGGGTCGACCATCGTCTGGACGATCTACCTCGGGGTGGCGCCGACCGCGATCGGCTTTGTCACCTGGGCCTACGCCCTGGCCCGCACCACGGCCGGGCGGATGGGCTCCACGACCTATCTGGTACCACCGCTCGCGCTCCTGTTCGGCTGGGCATTCCTGGCCGAGGTCCCGCCGCTGCTGGTCCTGCCGGGCGGCGCGCTATGCCTGGCCGGCGTGGCGGTGGCCCGGACCGGGGGCCGGCGGACCAAACCTCCAGAAAACTTGCGCTAGCACGGCGGCAAACCTGGCGCCAGCCGGGAAGTCCGTAGTCCCGATCCGGAGTAACTACGGATAAGGCTTTGGATTGTGCGGACGATGACATGGACCAGAAAGCCGCTGGTCACGGAAGGCGAAGCGTTTCGTAATGACCATCCGGTCAGCGGGGCAAACCAAAGGCCACACGGAGGTCACTACAACATGAGAAGCAAGAGGATGCGCCTCTTCGCCGCCGTCGCGGTGATTTGCGCCCTTGCCGCGGGTGGAGCTGCCTTCACCTTCACCAACGTACTGCCCAGCGACACGGTCGCAGGCTACAACAACATCGCGGTCAGCGGCGCGACGATCACCGCGATCAACAATACGCTGAGCACCGACGGCCAGACGATCACGGGGGTCGCACTGACCTTCTCGCCGGCCATCGATCCGGCGGCCACTGTCGAGATCGGCTGGGGCCCCACCGCGGGCACCGCGCCGACCAGCCTCAGCAGCACCGGCTGCACGGTCGCGAGTGACGGCACGAGCGCCACTTGCACGGGCTTGACGCAGTCGACCGAAACCGCGAACGAATTCGCCGTCGCGGTCTACAAGTAGTCAGATTAGGCACCGGGGGAGCGCGGCGCGTGGGCCGCGCTCTCTTAGCCATTTTCGCTGGACTGTTTGAAGTGAATTGCGATCGTGAACCGAGCCCGACTTCGCTCTTGCATCCTCACCGTTGCCTTCGTCATTCTCCTGGTCGTGGGCTGGTGGTTCTTCGCGCCGACCAAGATCGGCGGAACCACCCGCTACGTGGTGACCAAGGGCACGAGCATGGAGCCGCTGTTCCACTCGGGGGACCTGGCGATCGTCCGTCCCACCGGTCAGTACAAGGTCGGGGACATCGTGGCCTACTGGAGCACGTTGCTACACACGGTCGCGCTGCACCGCATCATCGCGATCCACGGCGGCCGCTACACCTTCAAGGGAGACAACAACCACTTCATTGATCCCACCCACCCAACGCGCTCTCTGCTGCTCGGCAAGCTGTGGATACATGTGCCGCACGGTGGAGTGTGGCTCAACTTGTTCCACACTCCGGCTGTCGCTGCCGTGGTCTGCGCGCTTCTCGGGCTGTTCCTGGTGTTCGGCTTCCGGGAGCATCGCGTGCGACGTAAGCGCCGCCGAAAGGGTGCACAGGGATCTCTGCTTCAAGGAACCGTGCTCGTGAAGACTTCTCCGGACGATGGCCACAGGCCGCGTATCAACCTGAACGCGCTTCTCACCGCGTCGGCTGTCGCCGCTGCGGTTTTTCTCGTGCTCGGGCTCGTTGCACTCGCTCGCCCGTCGACTCGCGCGAGCCAAACGGTCACGCCTTACACCCAACAGGTGACCTTCGGCTACAGCGCCCAGGCACCCGCCGGCCCGGTGTATCCCACGGGCACGATCCGTACCGGCGACCCGATCTTCCTGTCGCTTGTCCACCAGGTCGACGTCCATGTCAAGTACCGCTTCTCGACCCTCGCTCAGCACGACATACGGGGGAGCGAAGAGATCGTCGCTCAGCTCAGCGGTCAGAGCGGGTGGAGCCGCAACATCGTCCTCGTGCCGCCGACTCGCTTCACCGGCGATGACACGAGCACCGATGTGGTGCTCGGCCTCCGTAGGCTCGAGTCCCTGCTCGCGAAGGTGGGGGCGCTGACGGGGGTGCCTGGCGTCACCTACACGGTCGCGATCGAGCCGGTGATGCACATCAGGGGCACCGTGGCCGGAAACCCGGTGAACGTGAGTTTCTCACCCGCGATGAACTTCGAGCTTGGGCCCCAGCAGCTGGTACCGCAGGGTGCCGCGACCACACCGAGTCAGCCGGGAGCGGCGGCCCCAGTACCACCCGGCGCCACCTCGACGGACAACCTGGCTCCGAGCCAAAGCGGAAAGGTCGGAACCTCAGCCACCGCGGCGGCCGCCCTGACCGCGTTCGGTGTCTCGGTCGACGTTTCAGTGGTGCGCTGGATCGCGTTCCTCGGCCTCCTGCTGTCGGCCGCGGCCGCGGCGTTCTTCTACCTCCGCAAGCGCGCCGAGCCGCTTCAGGAGACGACACACATCCAGTCCCACTACGGCCACATGATCGTCCCGATCGTGGCCGGCGAGGATCTCGGCTGGCCCGCGGTCGACGTTCCCACGATCAAGGCGCTCGTCAAGCTCGCGGAGAGCGGCCAGCGCCTGATCCTGCACAGCCGCTCCGGGGATATCGACACTTACATGGTCAACGACGAGGGCACCGTCTACCGCTACCAGGTGCGGCCATCGAAGGTCGTGTGGGGCGAGTGGTCCGAGACCGCCACCCCGGTCAGAGCGGCGGCCTGACTTCACCCGCACGAAACGCGTCGGCAACTAGCTCGGCGATGCGACGGACCAGCCGAGCGCATTGGCAGCGTTCGCCATGCGCTCGTCATAGGTCACGATCCGCCTGACCGCCGACCCCAGCGCTCGAGCGCTCGCTAGGTGAATCGCGTCCAGCGAACGCAGGTCCGCGGGCTCCATCCGCCCCGCCTCGGCCAGTACGCGATCATTGACCCGCAGGAGCTGGATGCGCCGCAACGCATCCTCACCACGCCCGACGGCCTCCGGCCCGCTCGGCATCAACGCCCGCGCCACCTCGGTTCGCGCGAGCGCGCTGCTCACGAGGGGCCCGCGACGAACGAGATATCGCCGCAGCGCCTTCGATTCCGGCTCGGCCACTACTAGCTTGACGATCGCGGAGGCATCGATGTACGTCGCGGTTCGTTCAGCGCTCATCCCGCCGCAACCGCAAGAGGACCGACGACGGAGGCTCAGATCCCTGCGGCAGGGGCAGCGGATCGGGCAGGTCCGCCAGATCCCCCTCGCCGCCTTCGAGGTCGCCCGCCGCCCTGAGTCGGTCGAGGGGATCCGTCGGCAAGGGCGCGAGTACGGCAACGGGACGACCGCGATCGGTGATCTCAATGCTCTCCCCGCTTTGCACCCGTCGCAGCAGCTCACTGGCTCGCTGCCGTAGTTCCCTCACGCCCACACTAGCCATGTGCTATTTGTAGCACATGGTCGCCACCGTGCCTTCCCGACCGAGATCACGCCGGGCTGACCCGGTACAGCATGGCGCTGTCGGGTGGCACTATCGCGCCGATCGCGCCGTGTGATTCGGTGCTCCGGTGTGCCCACAGATCCCGCACCGTGTAGCTCGCAGCGGCGGCCAGTCCCACGGTGCTGGCGGTGGTCGTGATCCGGAGCGGCACCGAGCCGCGATTCAGCAGCGCCACCGCGGCCGCCCCGCCGGCCAGTGGCTTGCTCCACACCTGCCCGGACCCGTCCTGCCCGACGACGGTGCCCTGGATTCCCATCGGGTCCTGGTCGACGGCGATCACCTCGCGGTTCTCGAGCATCGCGATCGTGGCCGGCGAGAGCGCACGGGGGTCGCTGCCGAGGATGAGCGGCGCCGCGACGATCGCCCACATCGAGAACTGCGCGCGCGATTGGGCACTCGTCATGCCGAGCTCCGGTCCGAGGTAGTCCGGGTCGTTCCAGTGCCCGGGCCCGGCGGCGGTCGGCTGAGCGGCGTCGTGATCGAGATTGCGCAGCACGTTCACCCACTGGATGTCGTGGTGGAAACCGATGTCGGTGTCGGTCCGCCAGCTCTGGGCGATTTGCGGCGCCCAGCGGTAGCTGGCGTAGGCCGAGTTCGCGTAGCTCGGGCGGGTACCGTTGATCTGGCCGGGGACCCAGAAGTTGCAGACGTTGAGCAGCAAGGGACGGTGACTCGAGTTATGCGCCAGCGCCCGCGCGAACTGGGTGTAGAGGGGCCGCGGATCGAAGCCTTCCTGACCGGCTCCGCAGAAGTCGACCTTGACCGCGTCGAAGCCCCAAGTCGCGAAGCTGTCGGCGTCCTGCTGGTAGTGACCGTAGGACCCGACGCCCTGGCCGTGACAGCCGCTACGGCCCGCGTCCGTGTAGATCCCGGCCAGCAGGCCATGCCGATGCAGCCAGTCGGTCAGCCAGCGCAGCCCCTGCGGCCACTGACGAGGATCGACGACCAGCTGGCCGTCAGCGTCCCGTTTGCCGCTGGCCCAGCCGAAGTCGAGCCACACGATCCGGTAGCCGGCGCGGGCCAGGCCACGGTCGAGCAACGCACGCGCCACCGACAGGATCGTTCGCTGGTCGAAGATGCCTCCTACGCCGTAGTACGTGTTCCACCCCATGTAGGGGACGGCGGCCGGCACGGATTCCGTGCTGTCTCCGATCGGCGAGACGCCGCCGCTGCCGCTGGCAAGGGCCGGCGTGGGTCCGAGAAAAGCCATCCCGATCGCCAGGCAGGCCAGCGCCAGCCAGCGCACACGCCAGCTACCTGCACCTACCAAGGCCGGGCGACCGGATTGGCGAACCGTAGCCCGCGGGCGATTCTTCCCCTTGTGCGAAGAAACCAGCGACAGGATGGCCCCGTGAACAATATGGGCAGGAGGGCTGCGACATGGAAGTGATGGTTCGAACCCTGATCGATCCCGCGACCTACAAGCGGCTGGCGTATCTGCTGACCGCGTTGGTCGTCGGGCCGGTGTGGTTCTCGGCGCTCGTTGCGGTCTGGAGTGTTTGCGCCGGCCTGATCGTCACGCCATTCGTGATCCCGGCCGTGATCGTGCTCGCCTACATGACCCGCGCCTTCGCCGCGCTCGAGGCCGCGCTCGCCCGGGATCTGCTCGACGTCGCCGCCGACGCGCCGGCGCCCGTCCCTTCCCGCCGGGGCTTCTGGGGCTGGCTGCGTGCGCAATTCGGCCCCAGCTTCTGGCGGGCGCAGGCGTATCTTCTGATCCGGTGGTTCGTCGGATTCCCGATTGCGGTTGCGGTCATCACGGCGCTCGGTGTGTCGCTCGGGTCGCTGACCGCGCCCCTGTGGGTCCCGTTCGTCCACGGCGGCGCGCAGCTCGGAATCTGGCGACCGCACACGTTCGTGCAATCGCTCGTCGGCGTGCCCCTCGGGCTGCTTCTGCTTCCGCTCAGCGTGTTGATCGCCGAGGCGCTCGCGCTGCCGTTCGGACCCGTCGCCTCGTCTCTGTTGCGCCCTGAGGAGAACGCCTTGCCGGTTGCCGGCTCGGACGGCATCGCCCGTCGTCTCCCAACTCGGCGGCCCGGCCAGGCGCTCGAGGTCCACGCCGCGGCCGACGCCGCCCTGATCGCCGTTCCCGTCGTCATCTGGGCGCTGACCTCCCAGGGCTACTTCTGGCCCATCTGGGTCGCGCTGCCGCTCGCGACCGTGCTGGCGATCCACGCGTGGTTCGCGGTTCTCGACGACCAGCCGTCGATCGTGGCTCGGTTCCGTGGCAGCCGGATGCTGGCCGGCAGCAGCGGGATCGGCGCGGCGCTGGCCGCGTTCCTCATCGTCGTCTGGGCGATCACCGAGCACGGCTACTTCTGGCCGGTGTGGCCGATGCTGGGGATCGCGATCGTGCTGGCCATCGAATTCCTCGCCGTGCTGCTTCTCGGCCCCGATCGGGCCGAGCTCACCGAGCGGATCGAGACGCTCGAGACCACGCGTGCCGGCGCGGTCGTCGAGCAGGAGACAGAGCTCCGCCGGATCGAGCGTGACCTGCACGACGGCGCCCAGGCCCGGCTGGTCGCGCTCGGAATGAGCCTCGGGATGGCGGAGCAGAAAATGGCCGAGGATCCACAGCGTGCCAGCGAGCTGCTCGCCGAGGCTCGACTCGGTGCCGAGCACGCCCTCCGCGAGCTGCGCGATCTTGCGCGCGGAATTCATCCGCCGGTCCTCGCTGACCGTGGGCTCGCGGCCGCGCTCGACTCGCTGGCCAGCACGTCGCCGCTACGCGTCGCCGTATCGGTGCACGTCGCGCCACGGCCCGCGCCCGCCGTCGAGAGCGCCGCCTACTTCGTCGCCGCCGAGGCGCTCGCCAACGCCACCAAGCATGCCCGCGCTCGTCAGGTCGAGATCAGGATCGATCGCGTGGCCGACCTCCTCGAGCTCGAGGTACGCGACAACGGTCACGGGGGAGCCAACCCCAACGGCTCCGGTCTGCAGGGCCTGCGCCGCCGCGTCGAGGCGCTCGATGGAACTCTGTCGGTCATCAGCCCGCGAGGAGGGCCTACGACGATTCGCGCCCAGCTCCCGTGCGGGTAGTGATCGCCGAAGACCTCGTGCTCCTGCGCGACGGTCTGACGCGGCTCCTGCGCGACAACGAGATCGAGGTGGTGGCGGCCGTCGGCGACGGCGACGCGCTCGTACGAGAGGTGGTCGCGTTGAAGCCCGACCTGGCGATCGTCGACATCCGACTCCCGCCGAGCTTTCAGGACGAGGGGCTGCGGGCGGCGCTCGAGGCGCGCCGGCGCGCGCCGGGCGTAGCCGTGCTCGTGGTCTCGCAATACGTCGAGCACACCTATGCCCAGGAACTGCTCGCCGACGGCCGAGGCGGGGTCGGCTACCTGCTCAAGGACCGGATCATGCACGTGGCCGACTTTCTCGAGGCCGTCCGGCGGGTCGCCGGCGGCGGGACGGCGCTCGACCCCGACGTGGTGGCTCAACTGTTCTCGCGCCGGCGAGAGGACGGACCGCTCGAACGGCTCACCCCGCGCGAACGAGAGGTCCTCTCACTGATGGCCGAGGGTCGCTCGAACACCGGGATCGCCGAGGCGCTTGTCCTCACGATCGGAGCGGTCGAAAAGCACGTGCAGAGCATCCTCTCCAAGCTCGACCTCGCCCAGTCCACGGGCGATCACCGCCGGGTGCTCGCCGTCCTCGCCTATCTCCAGGAAGCGGAAGCCGGCTGACGCGGGCGGGCAGGTCTTGATTACCCAGCAGGTAATTGCGGAGCCCCACGGCGCGCGCTACGTTCGACCCAATGTCCGTCGATATCGCACTCGCACACCCCCCGGCCCAGCGCGCCTCGATCGGCGATTTGCTGCGCGCCTGGCGCCAGCGCCGCAGCCTGAGCCAGCTAGAGCTGGCCCTCGAAGCCGACGTCTCCTCCCGCCACGTCAGCTTCCTGGAGACGGGACGCGCCCGTCCCAGCCGCGAGATGGTCCTGCGCCTCGCCGAGCACCTGGACATTCCGCTCCGCGAGCGTAACCGCCTGCTGCTCGCGGCCGGTTACGCCCCGCTGTACGTTGAGCGTTCGCTCGAGGAGCCGGAGATGGCCCCGGTCCACCAGGCGCTCGACCGGTTCCTGCGGGCCCACGAGCCCTACCCGGCGGTCGTCATCGACCGCCACCACAACCTGGTGTCGGCCAACGACGCGCTCGGCGCGCTGATCGAGGGGGTCGCGCCGGAGTTATTGGAGCCGCCGGCCAACGCCCTCCGAGTAGCGCTGCACCCGGAGGGGATGGCGCCGCGCGTACTCAACCTGCCGGAGTGGAGCGCTCATCTGCTGCACCGCCTGCGTCGGGAGGCCGCGCTCGCCGCCGACCCGGAGCTCAAGCGCCTCCACGACGAGCTCGCCGCCTACCCCGGGGTGTGCCTGGAGCCACCGCGCGAGGAGGGCGCCGTCGACGACATCGTCGTCCCGCTGCGCCTGCGGACAGCCGACCGAGAGCTCGCCTTCTTCAGCACGATCTCGATCTTTGGAAGCCCGGTCGACATCACGCTCGATGAACTGATGATCGAGGCGTTCTACCCGGCCAACGCAGGCACGGCGGCGTATCTCCTGGAGGCCATCGCCGGGTCGTAATCTGAATATAAGTGGCCACCCGACGCGATTTGCCGAATCCGCGGCCGGCCTCGGACGGCCAGGAGGAGATGCCGGACGATCTGCACCCGCGCCATATCGCTATCAGGGTGGCCGAGATCGCGGCCGTCATTGGACTCGTCGCCATCGCGATCAGCGCCCTGCCCGGGCTGGATCAGGTGCGCGATCGCTTGCAGCACGCCCAACCGGTCTGGCTGGCTGCCGTCGCGCTCTCCGAGGTCGCGTCGTGCCTCGGCTACATGCTCGCGTTCCGCGCGACGTTCTGCCCCCAGATGAGCTGGGGCTTGAGCTACGACATCTCGATGGCCGAGCAGGCCGCCAACTCGCTGCTGCCCAGCGGCGGGGCCGGCGGGTTGGCGCTCGGCGTGTGGGCGCTGAACCAGGCGGGAATGGCGACGGGGCACATCGCCCGACGCACGGTCGCCTTCTTCGTGGTGACCAGCGCCCCCAACTTCGCCGCGGTCGTGGTGGCCGGCCTGCTCACGTTCGTCGGCGTGTTCCCGGGCGACCAATCGGTCGTCTTCACCCTGGTTCCGGCGGTGATCGCGGCGACCGTGATCGAGTTTGCGTGGCTCAGCCCGAAGCTGCTGCGGACCTTCGGCAAGCCTCTCGGAGCGGCGGGCCGGGAACGCTGGCTCGACCGTGCCCGCCATGGCATTCGCAGCGGGCTTCAGGCCGCCGCCGACGGCGTTGACCTGGCCAAGGCACTGCTGCGCTCGCACAGCTTCGGGGTGGTCGTCGGATCGTTCTCCTACCTGGCCTTCGACATTGCCGCGCTCGGCTTCGGCTTCGCCGCGGTCGGCCACGTGCCGCCGTTCGGCACACTCGTGATGGGCTACCTGATCGGCCAGCTCGGCAACCTCGTGCCGGTGCCGGGCGGGATCGGCGGCACCGAGGGCGCCCTGGTCGGCATGTTCGCGATCTATGGCGTGAACGTGTCAGACGCCGTCGCCGCGGTATTCGTCTATCGCCTGTTTCAGCTCACCGTCCCGGCCCTGCTGGGCGCGCCGGCCTTTATCATGCTCCGCCGCAAGCTGACGCGAATCCACGACAGGGCACTCGTGTGCACGCCGCTGTCGGTCGATGTGGTCGAGCTTCCAGCCCGAAGTTGACCGATCAACCGCCGCTATCCTCGTATGAGGAAGAAGCGGTAGTGGGCAAGGTCTGGGTACTCGATACAGAAACAAAGGGCACGGGCGCGAACATGGTGCCGCTCGACAGCGTGCTCCGAAAGGGTTCCGACACCGTGCCGGGATTCCACTTCCCCAAGCTCAAGCCGCGGGACCCGGGCGACCCCGAGCCCCAGGCACCGAGACGTTTCAAGGTGGTCGACGTCCAGACTCGCGAGGTGCTGGCCGAAGACGCTGACGCCCGGACCACGATCGGCGTGCTCGAGCCGGTGCGCAGCATCGTCGACGTGAACGTCTGGGTGTGGCAGGCCGAGCGCGAGCGCTGGCGGATGCTCACCATCGACGAGCTGCGCGCCATGTGGGCCTATCGAGGTCGGCTCGACGAGCGCGAGCCCGCTGCGCCCTTGGGCTGAGAACCGGGAGCCGTTCGGGAGCCGGCTGACGCGAGCATCTGCTCGATTGAGGGAGCCAGCAACCGAGTAATCGAGGCCGCTGTTCGTGCCGGCGGATCGCGCGGCGCCGTGACGTGGCTGATCGCCAGGCGCACGAGCGCGTCGGCGAGCACGTCGAGGTCCGAGCGCGCCACCCCGGGCCAGTGCCCGTCGATCGTGTCCGCCAACCGCCGGCTTGCCCAGTCGAGCAGGGGCGCACTCTGTGTGGTGAGCAGCGGCAGTAGCCCCGCCGTACCGTCGTCGGCCAGCAAGAGGCGCACGAGCGCGTCGTCCTGGGCGATCGCCAGAAACCGCCCGAGCCCGGCGGTGAGCGCCGCAAGCGGATCGTCGGAGTGCTCGTCGATCGCCTGCTCGACCGCGTCGAGGAAGCGTCCGCCCTCGCGGATCACCAGCGCCTGGCCGAACTCGTCGCGAGTCCCGAACTCGTTGTAGAGCGTCTGTCGGCTGACCCCGCCGGCCGCGGCGATCTCGGCCATCGTGACCGACGCCCAGGTGCGTTCGCCGAGCTGCTCGCGACCGGCATCGAGCAGCCTGTCGCGCAGCAGCTGCCGGACCGCACCGCGATAAGACGCGGTCATCCCGCCTGTCCGTACCGGGCCAGCACGCGCCCGCGCGACCGTGGATGGATGTTGGCTCTGGTCACGTCTCCACCGTAGTGCGCGAGCAGGCGGTCGTCCATCACGCGCCGCCAGAGGGGCGGGACCAGGGCGAGCAGGATCATCCCCGCGTATCCGGTCGGCAGCTGCGGCGCCTCGTCGAAATGGCGAAGCGCCTGGAAGCGGCGAGTGGGATTGGCGTGATGGTCGCTGTGGCGCTGGAGGTGGTAGAGGAGCACGTTCGACGCCACGTTGTTGCTGTTCCAGCTGTGCTCGGGGCGGGTCAGCTCGTATCGCCCATCCGGCCGCTTCTGTCGGAGCAGTCCGTAGTGCTCGAGGTAGTTGACGACCTCCAGAAGCGGGAAGCCGACCAGCATCTGGATCAGCAGGAAGGGCAGGACGCGCGGTCCGAAAGCGAACGTCAGGCCACCGAACAGGAGGACCGTCATCGCCCACGCGTTCAGGACATTGTTGTGGATGCTCCACGTCTTTCGGCCATGACGCTCGAGCCACTCCTTCTCGAGCTCCCATGCTGAGATGACGCTGCCCTTGACCGTCCGAGGCAGGAAGGCCCAGAAGCTCTCCCCCATCCGTGCGCTGGCCGGATCCTCGGGCGTCGCCACCCGCACGTGGTGACCGCGGTTGTGTTCGACGAAGAAGTGGCCGTAGCCGCTCTGCGCCAGCGCGATCTTGCTCAGCCAGCGCTCGAGCTCGTCGCGCTTGTGCCCGAGCTCGTGTGCCGTGTTGATCGCGATCCCGCTCACCATCGCCTCGGTCAGCGCGAGCCCGATCTTGTCGAGGACGCTCAGGTTCCCGCTGGCCCACATCGCGCACGCGAACATGAGGCCTGCGTACTGGAGGGGCAGGAAGACGTACGTGCACCAGCGGTAGTAGCGGTCCCGCTCGAGCCACTTGAGCACGCTGTCGGGCGGGTTCTCCGCGTCGAGGCCGATCACCAGGTCAAGCGGCGGAAACACGCCGAAGATCAGAACCGGCCCGAAGAACCAGAACGCTCCCGAGCCGGTGAGCCGCACCAGTCCGTAGACCATGAACGGCAGCGTCGGCACGAGCACGCCAAGCAGCCAGGCGTAGCGCTTCCCGTCGCGCCAGGCGGGCTGGCTCTCCTCCCGGGCTGTTTGCCGGATCGCCGATGCATGCGGCATCGCGCACCTCCTCGGATCGCGTTTCCGCGGAGTTTACAAACCTGCCCATTCTGTCAAGTAAGTAGGCACAATTCGGTGACTGTGTAAACGAGTGTGAAACCAACTTGAAACCCGCTCGTGGACGCTTGTCGAGTTGGCTTGCCTGCCACTGGGTGGCGTGCTACAACCAGTCGCGGGCGATGAAATGAGCACCACGCAGACCTTGGGACGAATCGGAACCGGACCCAGGACGGCTTCTTTACGCGTCCGCCCGGGCAACCGAGGCGCGTGGCGCGTCGAGGACGAGGTCGGCACGCGCGGCTCCTGCCCCACATTCGCCGAAGCGGAGATGCTTGCCGAGCAGCTCCTGCGCGACCTCGGCGGCGGCCAGATACTCGTCTACGACGCGTACCTGCGGCTGCGCACCGTCAAGCGCCTGCCACCGCAAGTCGGCTGATCCGCTAACGCCGCGACCGTGCGGGCGCAGCTCGGCGCGCGGGCGCCGATGAATCGGACGGCGCCCGAGAGTCTTAGGTGCTGATGCCACGACTCTCGCGAGCAGAAAGGAACCGCCCGATGCCCTCCCAGGACCGCGCCCGCTGGATCGCTCTCATCGTGATTTGCCTCGGCTCGCTGATGAACGTCCTCGACTCAACGATCGTCGGGGTCGCGCTGCCCACGATCAAGGACGACCTCGGCTTCTCCCAGACCTCGCTGGCCTGGGTGGTCAACGCCTACCTGCTCACGTTCGGTGGGTTCCTGCTGCTCGGCGGCCGACTCGGAGACCTGTTCGGACAGCGGCGGCTGTTCATCGCCGGGATCGCTCTGTTCACCGCCACCTCGCTGGTCTGCGGGCTCGCCTCTTCGCAGGGAATGCTGATCGTCGCCCGCACGGTGCAGGGATTCGGCGGCGCGGTCGCATCGGCGGTGGCGCTGTCGCTGATCGTCTCGCTGTTCGTCGAGCCGGCTGAGCGGGCCAAAGCGATGGGCGTGTTCGGCTTCGTCGCGGCGGGTGGAGGCAGCATCGGCGTGCTGCTCGGCGGCGTTCTCACCGACCTGCTCGACTGGCACTGGATCTTCCTGGTCAACGTGCCGATCGGCATCGCGGTCTGTGCTCTGTCGCTGCGCCTGCTGCCGCGCGGCGCCGGCGCCTTGCGCGGTCAGCGGCTCGACGTCGCCGGTGCGGTGCTCGTCACCGGCGCACTGATGCTCGCCGTCTACGCAATCGTCAACGGCAACCAGGCCGGGTGGCTCTCGGCGCAGACCGTCGGCCTGCTCGCCGGCGCAGCCGTCCTGTTCGCCGCCTTCATCCTCACGGAGTCTCGGGTCCGCACCCCGCTCGTCCCGCTCCGGCTGTTCCGGCTGCGGAACCTCGCCACGGCTAGCGGCGTTGGTGTGCTCTGGGCCGGCGCGATGTTCGCCTGGTTCTTCCTCTCGGCGCTCTATCTCCAGCTCGTGCTCGGCTACACCCCGCTCAAGGTCGGGCTCGCGTTCCTGCCCGCCAACGTGATCATGGGCGCGTTCTCCCTGGGTCTCTCGGCCAAGCTCGTCGGTCGCTATGGGACCCGGACACCGCTGGCATCCGGCCTCGCCCTCGCCGCCGCCGGGCTCTTCCTGTTTGCCCGCGCACCAATTCACGGCGACTACCTGGTCAACGTCCTGCCGAGCATGGTCCTGCTTGGCCTCGGCGCCGGGATGGCGTTCAACCCGGTACTGCTTGCGGCGATGGGCGACGTCGAGCCGAGCGAGTCCGGCATCGCCTCCGGCCTCATCAACACCGCGTTCATGATGGGCGGCGCGCTAGGCCTCGCCGTCCTGGCCAGCGCCGCCGCCTCGCAGACCAGCCACCTGGTGGCGTCCGGGCAGGCACACGCGGCGGCGCTCCTCGGCGGCTATCACCTGGCGTATCTGCTCGGCGGAGCGTTTGCGGTCGTCGCCTCCGGGCTGACGGTCGCGCTCCTGCGCACAGCCCCGCGCGCCCACGAGTCCAAGCGCGCCGCCACCGGCGGAACGCCGAGGCCGGCGGTCGCCGAGGCGTAACTGACAGCTTCACGGCCAGGCGCTCCGTCCGCCTCGGCCCGTACAGTCCGAACGCGTGTTCGACACGCGCTCCCCGCCGTCCCCCGCGGCCGACGCACCAGCCGCCGAAACGCCCGCGTGGTTTGAGGAGCTGAATGCCGAGCAGCGCGCGGCGGTTCGGCATCCGGGCGGCCCGCTCCTCATCCTCGCCGGCGCCGGCACCGGCAAGACCACCACGCTGTGCGGGCGGGTTGCCTGGCTCGTCGGTGAGGGGATCGCGCCGGAGCGCATCCTGCTGCTGACGTTCACGCGCCGCGCAGCGCGCGAGATGTTGCAGCGCGCCCGAGCGCTCGTGGCGATGCCGGGCGGCGCCCGCGGCGTCCTGGGCGGCACCTTCCACTCCGTCGCCCACCACTTCGTACGCCAGCACGCCGCCGCGCTCGGGCTGCCGGCCGGGTTCGGGGTGCTCGACCCGGGCGACGCCGCCGACGTCCTCGACCTGCTTCGGGAGGAGCATGGACACGCCCAGAGCCACCAGCGCTTCCCGAAGAAGAGCACGCTGCTCGACATCTACTCGCGCACGGTGAACGCTATGCAGCCGCTCGGCGAGGTGCTGGCCAGCAGCTTCCCGTGGTGCGAGGAGCACCGGGAGTCGATCGGCGCGCTGTTGAAGGCCTACACGGCGCGCAAGAAGGCATTGGGTGTGATCGACCTGGACGACCTGCTGATCTACTGGCGCGCGCTGGCGGCCGACGAGGTGATCGGTCGCGAGCTCGAGCGACGCTTCGACCACGTCCTGATTGATGAGTACCAGGACGTCAACGGCCTCCAGGTCGACATCGTCCGGGGCCTGCGGCGCGATTGCCAGGAGGTGACTGCCGTGGGCGACGACTTCCAGGCCATCTACGGCTGGCGAGCGGCCTCCGTCGAACACATCCTCGGCTTCCCGAGCCACTTTCCGGACGCCACGGTGATCAACCTGGAGCGCAACTACCGATCCTCCCAGCCGATCCTCGACGTGGCCAACGCCCTCGCCGGTCAGGCGACCCGCGCCTTCCCCAAGGAGCTCCGCGCGGTACGCGAAGGGGGCGTCCGGCCCGAGCTGCTATTCGTGCGCGACGAGTCGGCCCAGGCCGTCGAGGTGAGCGACCGGGTGCTCGAAGCGCGCGAGCAGGGCATGGAACTGCGCCAGCAGGCCGTCCTCATGCGCACCTCGCACGACAGCGCCCTCCTCGAGCTCGAGCTGGCTCGCCGCCAGATCCCGTTCGTCAAGTACGGCGGGTTGCGCTACCTGGAGGCCGCGCACGTCAAGGACCTGATCGCGCTCTTCCGCCTGGCCGACAACCTCGGCGACGAGATCTCGTGGTTCCGCGTGCTCCAGCTGCTCGACGGGGTCGGGCCGGCGACCGCCCGGCGCGCGCTCGATGTGCTGATGACCACAGAGGGCGATCGCCTCGCCGGCTGGTCACGGGCGCGCGAGCTCCTGCCCCAGGACGCCCGTGCCCTGGCCGACGGCGTGATCGCGGCACTGGGCGATGGGCGGGATGAACCCCGCGCGGGCGCGCGCGCCGAACGGCTATGCCAGGCGCTCGTGCCGCTCGTCCGCGGGCACTACCCGGACGGCGCGCTCCGACTCCAGGACCTCGACCAGCTCGTGGCGGCTGCCCGGGAGGCCTCGGACCTCGGCCGCTTCGTCTCCGAGCTGGTCATCGATCCGCCTATCTCGAGCGCGGACCTGGCCGGCCCGCCCCATCTCGACGAGGACTATCTGGTCCTCTCGACGATCCACTCCGCCAAGGGCCTCGAGTGGCAGGCCGTTCACGTGCTGGCCCTCTACGACGGCAACTTCCCCGCGTGTCTCTCGGCCGGCACGAGCGAAACCGTCGACGAGGAGCGACGCCTGCTGTACGTGGCCATGACCCGGGCGCGGCGCCGGCTGCACCTGTACGTGCCGGTCCGCTACTACCACCGCCCCGGCGGCAGCGACGACGCGCACGGCTACGGTAAGCCGTCGCGCTTCCTGACGCCCGACGTCCGCGAGCGCTGCGACGTCAAGCACACGGACGACGTCGCGCCTGGCCCCCACATCCGCCCGAGCCGACCGCCCCGGCGGATCGTCGTGTCAGTCGACTCCCTGTTCGACTAGCCCCGCGTCACCCCACTCTTTTCCGGCGAGCACGAGCGCACGAGAAGTTGCCCGGGGAGTACGTTTCTTGGACATGGGACCCGCCCACCCACCCGCCCACCCACCCCCCACCCACCATGGACGCGACCCACTGGCCGGGTACCTCTCGAAGATCGTCAGCGCGCTCGTCGCCTGCGCGGTCGCTGCAGCGACATTCCACGCGGACGTCGCGGCGATGGCGATGCTCGTGGCGATCACGCTCGTCATGCTGGCGACTGCCTTCCGGCTGCTACGCCGCGGCGACCTGTAGAGAGCCGACGCTCCCCTAAACCTGGTCGAGCGACGGCTGGCTAAGCGCTTCGCGCAGGAACTCCACCTGCATCGTCAGCAGGTTCTCGGCGACGGCCTCCTGCGGCGTCATGTGGGTGATCCCGGTCAGCGGGAGGACGGCATGCAGCCGGCCCGCTTCGGTCAGCCGCTGCGAGAGCTCGAGCGTGTGGGCGGCGAGGACGTTGTCGTCGACCAGGCCGTGGATTAGCAGCAGGGGGCGCCGTAGGGCGGCCGCGTCGCCCAGGAGCGACGAGCGCTCGTAGGCGGGCCGGTCCGCCCCTTCGGGCTCGACCCCGAGATAGCGCTCGGTGTAGTGCGTGTCGTAAAGCCGCCAGTCGGTCACCGGCGCGCCGGCCACCGCGGCGTGGAACACGTCGGGACGGCGCAGGACGGCGAGCGCGGCGAGAAACCCGCCGAACGACCAGCCTCGGATTCCCACCCGTCCCAGATCGAGGTCGGGCTCGAGCGCCGCAACTTCGAGCAGGGCGGCGATCTGATCCTCGAGCACCGGCCCGGCCAGATCAGCTTGCACCGCGCGTGCCCAAGCGCATCCCCGGCCTGGCGTCCCCCGTCCGTCGGCGACGATCACTGCGAAACCCTGGTCGGCGAACCACTGAGGCTCGAGCCAGCGATGCCGGTCGGCCATCACCCGCTGGCTGTGCGGACCGCCATACGGGTCCATCAGCACCGGCAGCGCCCGGCCTCGTTCATGGTCGCGGGGGAGTACCAGCCCGACACGCAGCTGCCGCTCTCCCACCGTGAGCATCTGGACACCTGGCGTCAGCACCGGTCGTTGCACCCGTGATTCGAAGACATGGTCGCCACACGCCCAGCGCGCCCCGTCGCGATCCATCGCTTTCGATCCGAGCACGCGTACCGGTCCGCTCCCCGCGGCGCTGTGGACGCCCGGACTGCTCGTCAGCGCCCGGAGCCCGTCCTCGGCGTTCCAGATATAGACCTGGACCTCCGTGGGCTCGGTTACGGCCGCGAACAGGATCTCCTCCTCCGATGCCGCCAGCACCTGCTTCACCTCCATCGTCGGAGGGGTCACCACGCGCCCGTCGACCAGCAGCGCCATCGCGTCCTCGACGCCAGCCACCGTGACGAGCCGCGCGCCTGACAGCCGCCGAGGCACGCCGGGGACGAGATCGACCCAGGCCTCGTCGGACCGAGAGTCCAGCGACGTGGTCTCACCGGTCCGAGGATCGGCCGCGAGCACGAGCAACCGACGTTGGTCCCGCGTCTGCACGGCGATGAACGGGCCGTGCTCGTCCCACCCGGCCCTAGCCAGATACGGATATGTCTCGGCATCCCACGCCACTGGTACCAAAGGAGCGCCGTCGAGCCGGAGGACGTGGAGCTGCACCGAGGCGTTCGCCGAGCCTGCGCGCGGATAGCGCACGGCGCGGGGCATCGAGCCCGGGTGGGCCACGTCGGAGATCCACAGCCGATCCACCGGCGCCTCGTCGACGCGGGCCACTAGCAGGGCGTCGCCGTCCGGCGCCCACCAGTAGCCGCGGGAGCGCTCCATCTCCTCGGCGGCCACAAACTCCGCCGTGCCCCAGCTGACGGTCTCCTCCGGCTCCCCGGCCAGGCGACGGCCCACTCCATCGGCGAGCTGCACGACATGCAGGGCGCGATCGTGGACGAACGCGACTCGTCGACCCGACGGATCCGGCCGAGGATCGAACACGGGCGCCGGCGCCTCCACCGCCCGCGCTCCTCCCGCCACCAGATCTGCCACAAACAGCCGTCCCGACACCACGAACGCGGCAATCCTCGCGTCACGGTCGGTGGCGTAAGCGACGACCCCCTCCGCAGTCTCCCGCGCACGCTCTCGGCGAGCCCGCTCCTCATCCGACAGTGCCTCGCCCGTCCCCTCGGTGAGCTCGACGGGATCGACGATCAGCCGCTCGCGGCCCTCCGCCACGTCGTACACCCACAGTGCTGTGCGGGGATCGTCACCCGCGAGCGAGCGCAGGAACACGACCCGGCTGCCGTCCGGCGCCACCTCGAAGCTCCGCGGCGCTCCCAGCGTGAAGTTGCGCGTGCGCGCTTTCTGGCGGGGAAACGAATCAGCCACGGATCACTAGGATTCCAGGAGTTCGAGCATGACGACCGATCCACAGAGCCCGCTCACATTCCGGGACGCTATTGCACCCGCGGCCCTGCGCGACGCGATGGTGCTCCGCCGTCCGGTGTTCGCGAACCCCTGGGAGTCCACCCAGGGGATGTTCGCCTGCTTCTTCGCCGTGAGCGTGTTCGATCCGTTGCTGCTCTGGCTGGGCGGCGTGTTGATGGGCGCAATCTTCGGCTTTAGCTCCCACTGGAAGCTTGGCGTCTTCATGGTCGCCGCGCTGGTCGGCGCCGCGGGCTTCATGACGATCGTCGGCCGCGAGCGCACCCGCGTCTCCGTCGACGTCCTGGCCATCAGCGCTTGGGTCGTGCTCGGATTGATTGTGGCCCCGATCATCGGACTGGCCCCGCCCGCGCTCGTCGCGATCATCCTCTACGCGGTCGTCCTGGTCGGGATCTTCGGGTTCGTGCAGTTCGCCGGACAGCACGAGAGGCCCTTCTTTCACACGGTCAGCTGGCCGGTGACTTGGACTCTGCTGGCGCTGTTCTTCGCCTGGGCTGGCTACAACCTGATCCTGTATCAGTAGCCGGTCGCGGCCGAGTGGATCACGCGCCCGCGCCGGGTACGGCGCCGAGGACGTGCACGATTTCGCCCGCCGGCCGGTCCTCGATGCGCTCGCGCTCGACTCGAGCGATCACCTGCTCGAGGTAGGCTGCGGCGGCGGGCTCCTGCTGCGAGATGCGCTGGCCACCGGCGCGCGCCGATGGTCTATCCCGAGCACGGCGCGCAGCTCTTGATCGCCTACAACTAGCCAACGGCCGCCACGTCGGCTGGAAACCGCGCCGCCCACGGCTCGAGCTGGATGCCCACCGCCCTGATCACGCCCGACAGCAGGCGGTACCAGCCGGCGATGATGACCAGCTCAAGGAGCTGATCGTCCGCGTAGCGCTCGGCAAGCGCGGACCACAGCGACGAGCTGACCGTGCACGTGTCGTGAAGCTCGTCCACGAGGCGGACCAGGAGCCGCTCGGCCTGTGACCACGCCTGGTCCTCGGACAAGGCGTTCAACGTCGCGGCGATCTGGTCGTCGGTCAGCCCGAGCGGCTTGCCGAAGGCGATCACGTGTACCCCCCACTCGTACTCGGCGCCGGCGCGCGCGCACGCCCGGTGGATCACGATCTCCCGCTCCTGCGGCTCGATCCGCCCATGGCCGAGAATCCCCGCGCCGAGCGGCCGCATGCGGGCGAACATCTCATCGTGAACCGCGAGCGTGCGAAACAGCGCTAAGGGCTCGATCGAGCTCCCGGGCGGCATCCACTTCTCGAGCAGCGCCTCGATCGCCGGCTTGTACGGCGGCTCGAGCGGCGCGATCCGGGGCATCGCGGCTAGGTCGGCCATGTCAATCCTCCTGCTTCGGAAATAAGAGCACGAGTCCGAATGCTAGCTTCGAATTCCAAAGCACGCAAGCCCAATCTCACCCCCGCGTGAGGTATCGTGAGCGACGCGTGCAGGACGCATCCGGTCCGCGGAAAGGGCCTCAGGCCCACCTGTCAGCAGTGGATGGCGCGACTGGTGTCGGACGTGACTTTCGGCCCGGCGTGCGGACCCGTCGGAGACCGAAAGGAGCTGACATGTCCGTGAAGGCGCCGCCGCCAGATGGCACCGACAAACCCAATGCGCCGCTGACAGGTGCCGCCGACCAACCGAGTCTTCTCCCGCCCCGCCCGGACCTCCGCCACCTGCGAGACGAGGCCCAGCGTCGACGCAAGGCGGGCGAGTTCCCGTCCCTCGCGCTGGCCCAGCTCGCGGTCGCGCGCGAGTACGGATTCCGGTCCTGGCCGCGCCTCAAGTTCCACGTCGAAGCGCTCACCCTCGACGCCGGTGAGCGCGCGGCGGCGCTGATCGCCTCGGTGACCTCGGCCGACCTGCGACGCGCCCGGGCGCTGCTCGAGGCCGACCCGGGGATCGCCCGCCACGATCTGGCCTGCGCCTGCGCGACCGGCGAGGCGGACGATGTGTCGCGCCGACTCGCGGCTCGCCCGGCCGCCGTGAGCGAGCCAACTGGACCCAACGGCTGGCAGCCGATCCTCTACGCGTGCTTCTCGCGACTGCTGCGCGGCGATCCAGAACGCGCGGCGGGAATCCGCGAGGTGGTCCGGCGGCTGCTCGCGGCCGGGGCGGACCCGAACGCCTTCTTCATCACCGAGCAGGGTTGGTTCCAGGTGCCGCTGTACGGGGCGGCTGGGATCGCGGGCGACGCCGAGCTCACGCGGATGCTGCTCGAGGCGGGCGCCGACCCCACGGACGACCGCGAGGGCTATCACGGTAACGAGGTGCTCTACCACGCCTGCGAGTTCCCCGATCCGACCTGCGCGATGCTCGTGATCGACGCCGGCTGCCGGCAGGACTTCGTTGACTACGACCTCGGGCGGGCGCTCAACTTCCCCAACCCCGAGATGATCGAGATGTTCTGCACACATGGTGCGCGGGCGACCGACGGGCACCTGCACCAAGCGGTGTGGCGTCGGCGTCCGCCGCGGACGATTGCCGCGCTACTCGACGCCGGGGCGCCGATCGACGCCGCCGACGAGCGCGATCTCACACCGCTGCAGGTGGCCGTCCGCTGGGGAGACGGCGCCGTCGCCCGGCTGCTGCGCGAACGTGGCGCCGCTGAGAACAAGGTCACCGATGAGGACCGGGCGCTCGGCCGCTACCTCTCCGGAGACCAAAATGGCTGGCCCGACGGGATCCGCCCCTCACTGCTCGACGGGCTGCTAATGGCCTCGATCGAGGGAGGCCACCTGGAGGCGATGCGCCGTTTGCTCGACGCGGGTGCCCGGGTCGACGGCGACCCCAACGCCGAGGAGATCCCGCTTGGCCATGCCTGCTGGCGCGGCCGGGTGCAAATGACCCGCGAGCTGATCGAGCGGGGCGCGGTGCTCACCTTCCGGGACGGCGGGAGCGCGCTGGGCGCCGCGCTCCACGGCTCTCGCCACTGCACCGATCCCGAGGGGGGACCGTCGATGCGCAACGTCGACGAGGTGCCACAAGAGCCTTACCGCGAGATCGTGCAGATACTCCTCGCGGCTGGCGCGGAAGTCCCGGAGCGGATGGGCGAGAACGGCGCCCGCACGACGATGCTCATCGCCGAGCTCGGCATCGACCCTCCGAGCTGAGTCCGCCGGTACGTCCTCAGCGCATGACCTGACACCAGGATCGCGCGATCTCCGCTCCCAGCCTGCAGTTGCCGCGGACGATCTCGAGGTTGACGGCGACGCTCTCCCGGTCGGTGTGCTCGTGGATGTAGTCGAGCAGGAACGGGGTGATCTCTTTACCACGTACGGACGCGGCCTCGGCGGCCTCGAGCGCCTCGGCCAGCAGCCGGTCGTGAGTGACCGGGTCGAGCTGTGCGGCCACCGGCAAGGGGTTGGCGACCAGGATCGCGCCGGGCAGCGCGAGATCATCGGACGCCCGCATGACCTCGGCGATCTGCTCGGGGGTGGCGATCGGCGCGTCGACCGTGTAACCACTGTCGGTCAGCCAGAACGCCGGGAAGCGGTCGGAGCCAAAGACCAGCACGGTGACGCCGAGAGTTTCGAGCCGCTCCAGGGTGGCGCCGATGTCGAGGATCGACTTGACGCCGCTGGACACGACCGTGATCCGGCAGCGCGCGAGGATCCCCAGATCAGCCGACTCATCGAACGTGGTCGCGGCATTACGGTGAACGCCGCCAATCCCACCCGTGGCGAATATGCGGATCCCGGCCCGGGACGCGAGCAGCGATGTCGCGGCCACCGTCGTCCCGCCGGTCGCGCCCCGCGCGATCGCCACCGGGAGATCCCGGGCGCTCAGCTTGAGCGGAGCCTCGGCCGTGCCGAGCCGCTCGAGCTCATCGCCCTCGAGCCCGACGCGGGCGACGCCGTCGAGAAGCCCGATGGTCGCCGGAATCGCGCCGTGCTCGGCGACCGTCCGTTCGAACTCCCGCGCGGCCGCGAGGTTCTCCGAGCGCGGCAGGCCATGGGTGATGATCGTCGACTCGAGCGCGACCACGGGCATCCCGTCCCGCAGCGCGTCTGCCACCCTTTCGGACACGACGACGTGGCGCTGTGCCGAGCTCACCGAGCCAACCTACCGAACCAGCCGAGAGCATCTGGCCACCATCCGTCTGCACGATTGGCGACCTGATCCTCGACGTCGTCGTCTTACCGAACCGCCCACTTGCGCCCGACGCCGACACCCCGGCGGCGATCCGACTGAGCGCCGGCGGTCAGGCGGCGAACGTGGCCGCGTGGGCCGGCGCTCTCGGCGCCACGAGCCGCCTGATCTGTAAGCGGGGAACCGACGCCTCAAGCCAGCTCGCCGCGGCCGAGCTCGCTCGTCACCGCGTCGAGATCTGCGGCCCGGTGCAGGACGGCCGCGGTGGCGTCGTCGTCTCGCTTCGCGACTCCGATGGTCAGCGGACGATGGCCTCCGATCCGGGCGTCGCGGCACTGCTCGACGCGTCCGAGCTCGATCCGTCGTGGGTCGGGTCCTGCGACGTGCTCCATGTCTCGGGCTATTGCCTGTTTCGCGAGTGCATGGCCGAAGCTGCCGTCGAAGCCGCGCGGCACGCCCCCCGCGTGACCGTGGACCTGGCTTCGGCTCCCGACATCGAACGTGTCGGCGCCGGTCGGTTCGCGGCGCGCCTGAAGGCATTGCACCCCGATCTCGTGTTCGCCACCGAGGCGGAACGCCACGCGGTACCGGGCCTCGACGCCACCTGGGTGATCAAGCTCGGCGCCCGGGGCGCCCAGTTTCCAGAGGGGCTCTATCCCGCGCCGTCGGTCGCCGTGGTTGACACGACCGGTGCCGGCGATGCCCTGGCCGCCGGCTACCTCGTCGGCGGCCCGGAGCTGGCGGTCGAGACGGCGGCGCGGTGCGTTGGCCTTATCGGTGCGACGCCGAGCGGGGCGTGATTCGGTATCCGAAGCGCGTTCAGCGCCCCGGGATCATCTGGTAGATCGTCGAGTAGCCGATCAAGAACACCACTTTGCCGTCGGTGATGACCGGCGTGAACTCGCCGTCGGGGAACGAGAACACGGGCGACCCCGTGCGCCAGTTGAGGCCGGTGGTCTTATTCAAGCCGAGGTCGGCGTAGTAGACGACGTTGCCGAGAACGGTGGCCGAGCCGTCGATCCGCCCGCCGGCTCCGTGGCTCCAGCGGACCACGCCATTGTTCGCGTTGTAGGCGTAGAGGTGGCCATCGTAGGAGCCGATGTACACGGTCGGGCCGAGGCCGGGGACGACGGCCACCGCCGGCGAGGCGTACACGTACGCCCCCGTCGACGCGGTCCACGCGAGCGCCCCGGAGTTGGCCCAGAACGCGTAGACCGCCCCGCTCGTGCTGCCGATGTATACGCGACCAAAGGCGACCGCGGGCGTCGAGTAGACCGTGTCGCCGGCACTCGCGGACCAGACTTCCCCGCCGTCGGCGGCGTTGACGGCGTACACCCGCGCGCCGTAGTCGCCAAAGTAGACCGTGTTGTGGGCGAACGCGACGCCGCCCTTGACGGCGCCGTTCGCGTGGAAGGTCCAGTTGAGATGCCCGTCGTAGGTTCGGAACGAGTACACCGTTCCGCTCTGATCGCCTAGGAACACGCTGAGACCGTGCACGAGCGGCGAGGACTCGCTGCCGGCCGAGAGCGAGTGTGACCACACCACGTTGCCGGTTTTCATCGACAGCGCGACGACCGCCCCGTTGCCCGGACTCCTGGCGCCGGGGCTCGTCGAGAGCAGCGTGAAGAACGCGAGGTTGTGGGCGATGTCGAGCGCGGGTGAGGCGGCGGCCAGGGTCCCGATCTTGCGCTGCCAGATCACCTGGCCGTTGAACGTGTTCACCGCCTTGGCCGATCCGTCCGCGTCCTCGAAGTAGAGCGTGTCGTGATCGATCACCGGCGGGAACTCGAGCAGGGCGCCGTCGTGGAACGCCCACCCCACGTGGAAGGGCGGATCCAGCTTCGCCCCGTCGGAGAAGAAGCGGGTGCGCGCGAGGTTGTACCCGTACAGCGGCCACGAATCGTCGGTGGGCACCGGGCCCGGCTTCGGCTTCGGCGGCGGAGACGGGGGCGGCGAAGGCACGGACGCGGACGCGGCAGGAGTCGCCACCTGGCGGTGGTGAGTGCTTCCGCAAGCTGCGAGCGCGAGGATCACCACCACCGCGACCCCTATCGCAAGTAGCGGGCCCGCCACGGTGACGAGCCCCCGACCCAAACCGGGACTCGGCATCGCGTCGGATGCTAGCCCGTCACGGGGACGACTCCCGAGACGACGCAGCAGCCCCCGATCGCGATAGCGAGACGGGGCGGAGTCCGCGGTAGACGATCTCGATCGCGCCGCTCAGGGTTCCGGGAGCCAGCGGGAGCGTGGCGGCGGCCTGGGCGAGCCCGCGGACCAGAACGAACAACTCGTCGACCGTGACGTCGTGCTGGACGGCGCCGGCCGCCTTGGCCCGCGCGAGGATCCCATCCATCGTGGCGCGCAGCGTTTCCGCGGCCTCTTGGACCGCCGGCGGGATCTCACCGCCCTCTCCGACAATCGATACGAGGGTGAGCTTGGTCGCGCTCGTATCGATCATCGTCGCCATGAGCTCGCGGAGCGCCTGGTCCGGATCGAGATCGCCGGCGAGCTGGATGGCCTGCTCGTCGAGTCGGTGGAAGTGGCGTACGAGGGTCGCCTCGATGAGCTGCTCCTTGGTCGGGAAGTGACGAAACACCGTGGCGATGCCGACACCGGCCAGCTCGGCGACGTCCTCCGTCGACCCGCGCGCTCCTTCGGCGCCGAACACGGTCTCGGCCGCGGTCAGAATGCGTTCGCGGTTGGCCAGCGCAGAGCGACGCATCGGTTTGTTGCTTTCTGGCGCCGCCATCCCGCTCGCGGAGTCTAGGCTCCGGTAGATTCGGCGTCGATCGCGCCGGTCAGAGTGGTCGGCGGGAAGCGCTACTTAAGAGTGAGCAGAGGGGTGAGGCAATGACCGCAGAAACCACCGTGCGGCGCCTGCGCGCTGAGGATCGGGACGCTTGGCAACGGCTGTGGGACCAGTACCTGAGGTTCTACCGAGCCGAGCTGGCACCCGGCACCTCGGACATAGCGTTCGCCCGGCTGTGTGAGCCGGACGGGGACCTCGTCGGGCTGCTGGCGGTCGATCCGGAAGGCAAGGCCTTGGGCCTTGCCCACCTTGTCTTTCATGCCAGCACCTGGACGGACACCCCGTACTGCTACCTCGAGGATTTGTTCGTTGACCCCGCCTCGCGGGGAGCCGGTGTGGCAAACCGACTGATTGACACGGTCTACGCGAGCGGCCGTGAGCGCGGCGCGAGCCGCGTCTACTGGACCACCCAGCAGTTCAACAGCCCGGCGCGTTCCCTCTATGACACGGTTGCGCGGCTGACCTCATTCGTGGTCTACGAGCACGACCTCTGACGATGCAGTTCTATCTCAACGGCTACACGCCGGGCGACCCCCTCATCGAAGACCCGGATCCGTCCGTCTCCGAGCGGCCCGGCCAGCTGCCCGAACAGGTCGACGTCCTCATCATCGGCTGCGGTCCGGCCGGACTCGTCCTCGCCGCCCAGATGAGCAACTTTCCCGACATCAAGACCGCGGTCATCGACCGCAAGGCCGGTCCACTCCAGGTAGGCCAGGCCGACGGCGTGGCCTGTCGCACCGTGGAGATGTTCGAGGCGTTCGGCCTGGCGGATCGGCTGGTGAACGAGGCCTACTGGGTCAACGAGGTCTGCTTCTGGCGCCCGGACCCGGAGGACCAGACCAGGATCAAGCGTGCCGGGCGCATCCGGGACACTGAGGAGGACCTGTCGGAGTTTCCCCACGTGATCGTCAACCAGGCCAGGATGCTCGCCTACCTTCGCGACCACATGGAGCGATCGGCTAGCCGACTGGAGCCCTTCTATGGCCTGCGCGCGGACGAGGTGGAAATCGACACACACGGCTCGGCGGAGTATCCGGTGACGGTCACACTGTGGCATCTCAACGGACGGCAGGAGACCGGGAAGACCTCGATCGTCCGGGCCAAGTATGTGGTGGGGTGCGACGGAGCGCGCAGTGCGATCCGGCCTGCGATCGGCCGTGAACTGGTGGGCGACGCGACGAACGAGTCCTGGGGGGTGATGGACGCCCTGGCGGTCAGTGACTTTCCCGACGTCCGCGTCAAGTGCGTGATTTCCTCGGCGAACGACGGCAACATCCTCATCATCCCGCGCGAGGGCGGCTTTCTCGTCCGGTTCTACATCGAGCTGGACGAAGTCAGTGACAGGGAGATGCTGGAAAGCCGCACCGTGACTCCGGAGAAGCTGGCCGAGGTCGCGAACCGGATCATGCACCCGTACACGGTTCAGATCAAACACGTCGGCTGGTCATCCGTCTACCAGATCGGCCAGCGTCTGTGCGACAAGTTCGACGACGTGCCCGTGAGCGAGATGTGCGGACGTCTGCCCCGGGTCTTCATCGCGGGCGATGCGTGCCACACCCACAGCGCCAAGGCCGGCCAGGGCATGAACGTTTCCATGGCCGACGCCTGGAACCTTGGCTGGAAGCTCGCCTGTGTGCTCAGGGGGACGGCCAAGCCGGACCTCCTTCACACCTACTCCGAGGAGCGTCAGGCGGTCGCCAAGCAACTGATCGACTTCGACCGCGATTTCTCCAAGAGGTTCCGCGCCCGCCCGAGGGCATCGGCCGATGTCGATACAGACCAGCTCGACCCGGCGCAGTTCCAGCGGCACTTCATCGCGGAGGGGCGCTTCACCGCGGGCGTCGCGACCCGGTACGCCCCGTCGATGATCACGGGTGATCCGGAGTTTCAGCATCTCGCCGAGGGCTTCCCGATCGGCATGCGATTTCACTCCGCGCGGGTTGTTCGCCTGGCGGACGCCAAGCCGGTCCACCTCGGCCACGTCGCGCGGGCGGACGGCGCCTGGCGCATCTACCTCTTCGCCGACCACGATGACCCGGCGCGGGCGAACTGGCGGGTCCGTACGTTGTGTGAGTTCTTGCGCTCGGAGACGTCACCAATAGGCCGTTTCACCCCGCCGGGCGACGACCCCGACTCACTGCTCGATGTCCGCGCGATCTTCCAGCAAGGCCATCGTGACCTTGACCTCGACGCCATGCCTGCCGTTCTCCTGCCGAGGAAGGGCAAGTTCGGCCTGATCGATTACGAAAAGATGTTCTGCCCGGACCCGACGGCGGGTGACATCTTCGAACTGCGAGGCGTGAACCGAGAAACGGGTTGCATGGTCATCGTCCGCCCCGACCAGTACGTCGCCCATGTCCTTCCCCTGGAGTCGCACGAGGCGCTCGTCGGCTTTCTCGCCGGCGTCCTCATCGCGGTGAAGTAGGGTCGCCGATGCCTACGACACGTTGATCGCGGTGTCATCGAGGCAGAAGTCGGTCGTCCCGCCGCCCTTGTCGGTTTCGGTGCCGGTGAACTTCAAGGTCCGCTCGAGTTCAGCAGCTGCACCTTGACAGTGTCGACCGCCGAGGACGTGACTTCCGAGGTGTCAATGTGCTTCCAGAACGGCAGGGTGTAGTGCGTGCAGCCGGTCGGCAGGGTGACCGTCTGAGCCACCGTGTCCGTGTGGGGCGTTCCATACCCGTCCAACCACGCGAACCACGAACCCGAGTGCGACACCTCATAGGGCTCGGTCTCGCTGTTGTTGAGGATCACGTCGGCGGTCGCGGACCACACCGTGTTGCCGGATTCGAATCCCGGGTTGCCGAGCAGCTGCTTGGCGGTACATGTGCCGCCGGCTGAGTTGACCGTCCAGCTGAACGACGTGCTGCCCGACGCGCCGGTCGTGTCCTAACGCGCCGCCCGTCGCCACGATGAGAAAGCTCTTCGGCGGGCAAGCTTCTGGCGGGAGGCCCCGTTGCATTGTGCATGAGCGTAGGAACAGGCGAGAAGGTCATCACCCGGCCGCGCGAGGGAACGCGCCGGCCGGCCGCGCGCTCCGCGCGACCAACCTTCGTCAGCCGCCTCCGCGGGGGCGGGACCGACGGAAACGAGCAGCTGACGACCGTCACCGGCATGATCCTGCTCGTGCAGCTCGCCGTGCTCGGGGTGACGATCGTCGATCTGCACCAGTTGGTCTGGCTGCACCTGTTCGTCGGAATGCTGCTGCTTGGACCCGTTCTGCTCAAGATGTCGAGCGTTGGGTACAGATTCACCCGGTATTACACGGGCAACCCGGCGTACCGTCGGAAGGGACCGCCCGCGCTCGTTCTGCGCCTCCTCGGACCCACGGTGCTCCTCTCGACGCTCGGCGTCCTGGCCACCGGAGGCATCCTGCTGCTCGTCGGGCCGAGCCACAGCTATCCCTGGCTACTCCTCCACAAGGCCACGTTCATCATCTGGGTCGGCTGCATGACTCTGCACGTCGTCGGGCATCTCCCCGGCGTGGCCAGGACTCTGGGGGTCGTCAGCGGCGACGCCGAGCCCCGTCCCGGCGCGGTCCCCGGCACGATGGGTCGCTGGATCGCGCTCGCGAGCGCTGTGGTCGGCGGGCTCATCCTGGCGTTGCTGCTGATTCCGGACTTCTCCGCCTGGACTGCCACCGGGATCGTGCACCACCACTTCCACGTCGGGTGAGAACGTAGAGCGCTGATTGCCCCTGCGTGCCAGCGCCGGTTCCTAGACGGCCGGGTCGAGAAGCTCGGCGTGTTCATCCTCCGGCGGATAGCCGTACACATACACGACCAGGTCCTCAACCCCGTCGTTGACGGTTTGAAGAGGCGTGCCGGCGTCGACATGGATCAGCCCGCCCCGTGGGACCTCGACGCGCTGGGGAGGTTCACCGAGGTACATCGTGAGCGTGCCGGCGAGGACGACGAACGTCTCCTCTTGGGCGGGATGACGGTGGCGGCGCCCCCTCGCCCCGGGCTCATACCGCCACAGGTTTGCTCGGGTATGGGCAAACATGGCCACGTCACTGAGCTCGGCCACGTGACGCGCCGGCTCTCCCTCATCGTGCGGGCGAGTGATCCAGTCGAGCTTGTCGGGCCAGATGGCGCGGAACGCCATGCCGGGAAAGTAGCGGCTCACGCTCCGGTGCCCGCGGCCAGTAGGCTGCCCCAATGCCCCCGCCACCCGAGTCCTACTTCGACACCGCGACCTGGGAGCCCCGCGACGTCGTTTCCGGCGGGTCGCGGATGGTGCCGGTCGGCACTCAGAGCGGAGAGTTCCGGGTTTGGACGCACCGGGTGGGGACGAATCCTGACCTTAAGGTGTTGCTACTCCATGGCGGACCCGGAGCGAGTGACGAGCTGTATGAGTGTTTCGACGTGTGGTTGCCGCGCGAGGGGATCGAGTACTACTACTACGATCAGCTCGGGTCGTTCCGCAGCGACCAGCCCGACGACCCGTCGCTTTGGGCGCTCGAGCGGTTCGTCGACGAGGTCGAGCAGGTACGCAAGGCGCTAGACCTCGACCAGAGCAACTTCGTGCTGCTCGGGCAGTCCTGGGGTGGCCTGCTCGCCCTCGAGTACGCCGTTCACCACGGGCAGCATCTCAAGGGCCTGGTCATCTCCAACATGATGTCGAGCGCCCGTCTCTACAACGAGTACGCGGAGAACGTGCTGATGCCGTCGATGAACCAGACCGTACTCGCCGAGATAAAGAGTATGGAGGCCGAGGGACGCACCGACGATCCGCGCTACGAGCAGCTCCTGATCGAGCATCACTACGTGCTGCACGTTTGCCGGATGCCGGCGGCGGACTGGCCCGACCCGGTTAAGCGTACGTTTGCGCATATCAACTCGGCCATCTACGTCCCGATGCAGGGACCCAGCGAGCTCGGACTGAGCGGCAGCCTGGAAAGCTGGGACCGGTCACGAGACCTCGGGAGCCTCGACGTGCCGACGCTCGTGATTGGCGCCACTCACGACACGATGGATCCGGCACACATGCGCTGGATGGCCGAGCAGCTCCCGCAGGGCCGATACCTGCACTGCCCTGACGGCAGTCACCTGGCGCAGTTCGACGACCCGAGCCACTACTTTCCCGGGCTGGTCGACTTCCTCCACTCCCTCTGACGGCACTCGACGCCGCCGTCAGTGCCCGTCCTCAGCGTGTGCGCGGTCGGGCCTGGGTCGCGTTTCCGGTGTCCCATGTTCCGGCGGGCCGCTGCGGCGGGGGGTGGGTCATATCTGCGGACTCGACGATCCGCGGTCGCCGAGTCCGTCGTTGTGACCCATATATGGGGCTGAATCGGGATTCACCGCAAGGGGAGGATCGAATACGCGGATATGACCCATGGCTTGCCGGCGCTGACGAGCCGGGTCGGAGCGCCTAACGACCGACCGCGTCAGGTTGGGCGAGTAACTCCACACTCGCGCGGACCGCGATCCCGGTGAATTCAGATTCATTCGGCTCCGGGCGCCACTACCGCTATGTTGAGCGCACGTTATGCCCGGGTCAACCGGCTCCTCACGGTGGGACACTGCTGAGAGCAGTATCAATCTTCTGTCGCTGGAGGGATCATGAGCATGGGGGATCCTGGCGACGCGCACATCGCCGACCTCATGGAGCGAGCCCTTGGTCTCGCTGAGGAGACTCTCGAGCAAATCGCGCGCATCGCCGTGGAGCAGATCAGGAAAGGCGTCGAGAGCAGCAATCACGTCGAGGCGGCCGAGCGCGACCTGCGAAGTGCACTTCGGCAGCTCGTCCTGGCAAAGCGTGAATGGCGGCCCGCACCCGCGCCTGCGGGGCAGCTCGAACAGCCTGCCGCTGGTGTGACTACGAACAGCTCTCGGCCGTAGCGCTCGCCGGGTGACGTCCGTGAACGGCGAGGCCCGTCGCGGCGAGCAGTGTCAGTACGGGTAACACGAGCAGGCCGGCCCGCAGACTGCTGACCTGGGCGATCGCGCCGGCCACGAGCGGTCCCGTGGTTTGTCCGAACGCCGCGACGGTCATGGTTTGTCCCAGCGCACTGTCGGCCGTGCGCCCGCTGGCCTGGATGTGCAGTGACGACGTCAGCGGAAAGAGCGCGCCGATCCCGGTGCCCACGATCATGATGCCGGGGACCACGGCGGTCGCGCTGGTGGCGGCAAGCAGGAATGGAAGGCCGGCGAGCACGGTCCCCAACGCGATGACCAGCAGACGTTCGGGCGTCTGGGTGCGGGCCAGCCGGCTGGCCGTCACCCGGCCGAGGAGGTTTGAGGCGTACAGGCCGCTGACCAGCGCGACAGCGGTGTCTCGAGCGAGACCGACGTCGTCGTTGAGGTAGCTGGCGAGCCAGAAGCTGAGCGCGAACTCGAGGGCGACGATCGCGAAGATGATCACGAGCGTCGGCTGGGCCCGCCCGCGCCGCGGGCGCTCCTCCAGCGCAGGTTTCGGCGCCGGGAAGTCGGTGCGGAGCACCGCCGCCGCCGCGGCGAGTCCGGTTACCGTCCCGATGGCGAACGCAAGACGCCAGGTGGTGGCGGTCGCGGCCAACGCGGCGATCAGCAGCGGCGTGGCGACGCCCGCCAGACTGACCGCTACCTCCCCCTCGGTCATCGCGACGGCCCGGCGAGCCGCGTGCGCATCGGCCAGTGCGGCCCATACGCGGATCAGTGCCAGGGTGGCCAGTAGCCCCATCAGGAAGGCGCCGCCGATCGTGACGGGTGCGATCTCGCCGTAGCCGACGGCGAGTCCGGCCAGGGCGCCCCCCGCGATGCCTATCGCGATCGTCGCCCGGCGGCCGAGACGGATGCGACCTCGCGTCGAGAGCACCCCGGCGAGACCTCCCCCGATTGCCCAAGCCACCTGGTGCAGCACGCCGACCAGGTACGGAATCCCCTCGGCCGAACGGATGTAGGGGAGCGCGGGACCGAGGATTGCCATCTGGTATCCGAAGGCGAACAGCGCACCGAATGCTGTCCAGGTGAACGTGTCGCGCCGATAGCTCATCGCACTTCGCCGGCCCAGAGCGCGAGCCGCGTCGCGTCTAAGACCTCGTCGAACGCGGCGAGCGCAACACCCACCAAAACCTCGTTCTCATCCGCGGCCCCGACGATGACTTCCGGCGGGTCGCCGCGGTGCACGCGCATGAGCCCGGCCTCGAACGCCTGCTCGAAATCGCGCGGCGCCGCATTCCGGAGTGGACCGGCCAGCCCACCCAGCGTCACCACATCGGCGTCGAGCGCGTTGACCAGCCCGGCGATGCCGCGGCCCAGATCGGTAGCCAACTCCGAGCGCACGCGCCGTTCGTCCGCGCTCGGCTTACCGTCCTCGAACAGCCGACGCAACCATCGCCGTGGGTCCTCGGGATCGACTTCGCCGAGCCGGGCAGCGATCCGTGGCGGATCAAATCGGGCGCCCCAGCAACCGCGAGCCCCACAGCCGCACACCTCGTCGGGGTCGCCGAACGGGAGGTGGCCGAACTCGCCGGCCAGCCCTCGAGCGCCCTGGACCGCGTGACGGTTGACCACGAGGGCACCGCCGATTCCGACCTCCAGGACCACATGCAACAGCGCGTCCGCGGTCGGGTGCATGCGTGCCGTTGCGACGGCCGCCATCGTGGCGTCATTGCCCGCGACTACAGCGAGCCCGCCGCCGAGACCGGACAGCTCCACATCGCGCCACCCGCGCATGGTGGCGTCGAGCAGGCGCGTCCCCGCAACGAGGCCGGGCACGGCCACACCCACCGCCAGGGCACGCCCGCCCAGCCGGTCGACCGCCCGAGCCACGACCCCGCGCAGCCGCGTGAGGATCGCGCCGGCATCCTTGCCGCTGTGACGCCCCGAGGCGACCAGCTCAAGCTGGCCGTCGATGCCACACCCGGCGAGGCGCCAGTCGGCATGGCGCAGGTCAAGAGCGAGCACGACCGGCCCCTCCCGATGGGCGTGGAGGCTCGTCGTCGGCCGTCCCGGACCGTGCGCCCGCGCCGGACGCTCCGTCACCAGGTGGGCGGCGCGCAACCGGCCGACCAGGTCGGAGGCCGCGCCGCTGGCCAGTCCACGTTCCGCAGCCAGCTCGCGTCGGGTGAGCTGCGGGCGGTGGCGCACGAGCTCGAGCGCCGCGGCGGCCGAGCGCCAGTGTCTGGCTTGGGGCGAAGCGATCCTGGGCATAAACTCGCTAAACGAGTTTATTCGAAGCGACTATTCGGCGCGGAGCGCCTCGGTCGGGCTGAGGCGGGCGGCTTTGATCGCGGGGTAGAAGCCGGCGAGCGCACCGATCGACAGGCCGGCGGCGGGCGCGGCGATCAGCGCGTAGAACGGCACGATGAACGGCTCGTGCTTGGTGGCGGCGTAGATCCAGGTCGCGCCGGCGCCCACGCCGAGACCGGCGACGCCGCCGAGGACGGCGAGGATGGCTGACTCGGTGAGGAACTGGGTGGCGATGTGACGGCGGGTGGCGCCGAGTGAACGGCGCAGTCCGATCTCGCCGCGGCGCTCGAGCACGCTGATGACCATGATGTTGGCGATCCCGATCGCCCCGACCAGGAGCGCCACCGCGCCGAGCCCGACCAGCAGGGTGGTGAACTGGCCCTTGGCGGCGGCGCGCGCCTCGAGCGCGTCGGAGGGACGCGAGACGTTGACGCCGCTCGCGTCCTGGGGGTCGGCGGTCGCCGCAAGCAGGTTGGAGACACCACCGACGTCGTTCTGGTCGGCGCGGACGTAGATCTCCGACGGGCTGGGCTGGGCGCCGAACAACATCTCCGCAACCGGCAGCGAGATGAACACGGTCGAGTCGAGCGAGGAGTCGAGAACGACCGGGTTGAGGATCCCGACGACCGTGAACCACCGGTCTCCGAGGTAGACCATCGCGTGCGGGCCGACGCGGCTGACCTGAAGGACGGAAGCCGCCTCGGCGCCGAGCACGGCCTCCGGGTACCGGTCGGCGACGCCGTTCAGAAAGCGCCCGGAGGCGAGCGTCGTGCCAACCACCCGAGGCAGATCATCGCCGGCGGCGTCGACGCCGATCCCACCCGTCTGCTCGGCCGGGACGTACGGTGAGCGGTAGACGTTGTCGCTGCTCAGCTGGTAGACGGCCGCGTCGCTCAGGACGTGCTGCACGTGGTCGATCATCGGCACCGAGGTGGCGGGCAGGACCTCGTCGTTGCCGAGGAAGTTCTGCCCCGGAGTGACTGTGAGCAGGTTGGTTCCCAGCGCGTCGATCTCGGCGAGCAGATTCGCCTGCGTGGATGCGGCGACGCCGACAACTGCAACCATCGCGCCGATCCCGATCGCGATCCCAAGTGCTGACAGGGCGGCGCGCAACCGACGCGTGCTGAACCCCTGGGTTGCGGTCCCGAGGAGCTCGCGAGCCGGCAGCCGGGAACGGAGGCGTTGCACGCCTGGCCCGAACGCCGCGCGGGCCGTGGTCACTGAAGTTCGTCCGCGACGATTTCGCCATCACACATCTCGACCCGCCGCGGGAAGCCGGCCGCGATGCTCTGGTCGTGAGTGATCAGGATCAACGTCGCCCCTTCGGAGGCAAGGCCGTGCAGCAGCGCCAGCACCTCGCCGCCAGACTTGGAGTCGAGGTTCCCGGTCGGCTCATCGGCAAAGACGATCCTCGGTCGCTTGGCGATCGCCCGGGCAATCGCGACTCGCTGGCGCTCGCCACCCGATAGCTGCCTGGGCCGGAACTCCAAGCGGTGCCCGAGCCCCACCCGCTCGAGCGCGGCGGTTGCGATCTCGCGGCGCTCCCTCAGCCCAAGGCCGGCGTAGAGCATCCCGAGCGCGACGTTGTCCACGGCCCGCATCGCCTCCTGCAAGTGGAAGGCTTGGAACACGAACCCGATGTCGTGTGCACGCAGCCCGGCCAGCTGACGGTCCGACACGGCGGCGATGTCGTGATCGGCGACGATGACCCTGCCCGCAGTCGCCCGCTCCAGCGTGCCCATGATCGTGAGCATCGTGGTCTTCCCCGACCCGGAAGGCCCCACCACCGCGACCCGCTCGCCATTCGCGATCTCGACGCTCACGCCGCGTAGCGCGTGCACGTCGCCGGGGTACGCCTTTAGCACTCGATCGAGTCTCACAGCGACTGAGTCCGTCACCGCGTCATCCCTGGGAGTCGGTCACCTCAAGGCCCGGGTAGACGCCGGGACCTGAGATCTCCACATATCCAGCGGCAAATAAGCCGGTCGTGACCGGGATCAGGCGGTGTGGCGGCACCGCCTGCGCAAGCGCGTACCCGCCGCCGGAGATCGCGAGCAGTGAGGTCACCGGCACGGAGAGGACATCCCGGGCGCGAGCCTGCGCGAACCCAACCGACACCGCAGCCTGGTCCAGCCCGGCGCCCTTTACCCGCTGATCGAGCGTGATCGTCACCGGCACCGTCGCCGAGGCCGAGGAGCCACCAGCGCCGGCGCCACCGCCACCACCGGAGCCGCCGTTGCCACCGGAGCCACCCGCCGCGCCGTTGTTGCTCGCCGTCTGGGCGATCGGGCTGACCGCTGTGATCGTGCCCTCCACGGTCGTGCCGTTCGGCATTTCGACGCTCACCTGCGACCCGACCGCTGCCTCGCTCTGGGAACTCGCCGGCAGATCGACGCTCGCGATCAGATGGGTCGAGCTCGTTTGAAGTACCGCGGCGCCACCGGGGCCGGAGCTCGAACCCGAGCTCGAGCCCGAGCCCGAACTGGAGCCGGCGGAGGCGGCGGAGGCGGCGGCCGAGGTCGAGGAGCTCTTCGACCCGCCACCGGACGTCGCGGCTGCGCTCCCGGTCTTCGCGCTCCCCGCATTCGGGCTGCCCCTATTCGGGCTGCCCGTCTTTGCACCCCGCGGCTGGTTGCCCTGCCGCTTCCGGCGCCGATGCCTCTTGTGCCGAGAGTTCTGACGGCCGCGCTTAGTCTTCTGCGTCGTGACCGTGGTCGTCAGATCGACGAACTCGGCGCTCGCGCCTGGGTCATCCAGCACGGTGGGTGACCCGACCGTGCCGTCGACCGCATTGACGAGCTGCTCGCCGGGTAGGAACACAACCCGTCCGAGCGAGAATCTGCCGGTCTGCTTCTCGCCGAGCTTGTACTGGAGCGCCTCGATCGCGTCGGTCGTGGCGGTCTGCCAGCCGTCGTCGGCGATCAGCCCGTACTGGCGATAGCCAAGCGCGATCAGATTGCTGTTGAGCTCGCGAATATCCGGCCCGGCGCTGTCGGAGGATGAGAGCTGGCGGTAGGCGGGCGTCGATCCGTACAGCAGGATCACCGGCTCGTTGTCGACGTCGAAGAGCACCTGGCCGCGACCGATCGCCTGCCCTATGGCGGGCAGCCAGGTGATCGTTCCGCTGAGACGGTCATACACCGTCTGTGGATCCGCATAGCTCAGCGTGCCCGACTCGGTGTCGGTCTCGACCAGGTCACGGCGCTGCACGGTGGCGGCGCCGACCGCGCTGAACGTGCTGTCGGCGGTGGCGGGCGGCGCCGGGGAGTGGGTGGTGAGGACGATCGCCACCGCCACCCCGGCCCCCACGAGCAGCCCCAGCAGCACCACGGGCCATCGCAGGCTGGGAGCGCGTGAACTGCGGGCCGCGTCACGAGCGGCGAGGTCGGTTCCCATCAATGCCGGAGGCCGAGAGGTGGCGCGCCGCACGCCGTCAAGGCCTGCCTGTACGCCGGCGCCTGCATGTTCATCGTGGCGGGGAAGAGAAGGATCGCTCCGTCGAAGTCGGTTATCTCGGCGATGCCGACGGGCTTGGACGGAACCGTGGTCTGAGGGTCAGGGAACTGGGGGACGCCGTGCTCACGCATGCACCGTGCGATCCGCACCAGCTTCGACAGCGTCTCGGCTGAGGGGTGCGTCGTCGAGCCGGGGCCGGGGGGACCGCCGCCCGGCAGGAGGTTCCGGCACTTCGCCCGCGCCGCCTGGAAGGCGGGCGCTTCCGGACTGGTTCCCGGAGGGAGGGTGAATTCCGCTGTGCCTCCGGCGCTCGGGTCTGGGAAGTTCGGCACGCCGTTAGCACGCATGCACCTCGAGAACGCCAGTGGCCCCGACGCCTGGCTGGCGACTGGCGTGGTCGACCCGGAGCTCGTCCCACCGCCTCCGGCCGTGGCGCTCGACCCGGTGCTGGCCGCCGCGCTGGCGCTGCCCGCGATCGACGCCGAGGTGCTCGAACTACCCGCGCTTGCGCCACAACCCGCCGCCAGCACTCCGGACAGGACCGCTGCGGCCGCAAGCATGCGCGCTCGCCGTGAGCGGGTCGGCCTCTTGTTATGAATGACGTGCCGCATCTGGTCTCCTTCAGGGTCTGCTTCCGGGATCTGGGCTCTCTTGCGATCGGTTCTACGCGGTAGGCTGTTTCGGCCGTGTTTCACTCGCGCAGACCGGTGACGGTTTGATCTGCCGGAGCCGGCGAAACAGCGTTGAAACACCGCGTCGGTAGCTTGCGCAAGGAGCGACCGATGCGGGTGCTTGTGATCGAAGACGACAAGGAGCTGGCTGAGACGCTCGCCGCCGGCTTGCGCGAGGCGCGGATGGCCGTCGACATCGCTTTGGATGGCGAGGCTGGGCTGGCGCGCGCGCTGACCCACGATTACGAGGTGATCGTGCTCGATCGCGACCTCCCGGTCGTCCATGGCGATGACGTGTGCGCGAAGCTCGTCGCCGCGGGTGCTCGCAGCCGGGTGTTGATGCTGACCGGCGCGGCCGGGAATGATGATCTTGTCGACGGGCTCGGTCTCGGCGCCGATGACTACCTGGCCAAGCCGTTCGCGTTCGCCGTGCTGCTGGCGCGGATCAGTGCACTGGCCCGCCGCGCGCACCCGAGCATCCCGCCGGTGCTGCACTCGGGCGATGTCGTACTCGACACGGCCAAACGGTGCGCGCAGCGCAATGGGCGCGATCTGGAGCTGACGCCGAAGGAGTTCGGGGCGCTCGAGCTCCTGCTCGCCGCCCAGGGCCGGGTCGTCTCCGCCGAGGAGCTCCTCGAACGCGTGTGGGACGAGAACGCGGACCCGTTCACCGGTGCGGTCAGGATCACTATCAGCCGTCTGCGCACCAAGCTCGGCGACCCGCCCGTAATCCAGACCGTCGCCAAGGCCGGCTACCGCATATGACCATCGCCGCGGGACTGAACCGCCGGATCACCCAGGTGGCGGTCGGGCGACACCTCCCCCACCGGACCGTGCGGGTGCGCCTGACACTCCTCTACGGCGGCCTGTTCCTGCTCTCCGGCGCCGCGCTGATGGCGATCGCCTACGCGCTCCTGGTCAACGCCGGCTTCGTGTTCAGCCTCCAGAACGGTCCGGCCGTCGACTCCGGTACGACACCCACCGTCGTGGGGACACCCGCTACCTCCGCCCAGGTAGTGCCCGGCGGCTTCCCCTCCCCCGGTTCGACGACCCATCCCACCGCCCAGACGATGGCGCACTGGCTGGGCGTTGCGCAGTGCATGCGCCGGGACGGCATCTCGGCGTTCCCTGACCCGACGACATCGGTCCTTTCCGCTCTTCGTCAGACCGGCGGCGAGCTCAGCGATCGTGACGGAGCGATCCTCGCGATCCCGACCACGATCGACCAGCAGTCGTCGGCATTCACGCGGGCCGCGAGCGCGTGCGGATTCTTCGACGCTTATCAGACGCAGCTCATTGTCGATAACAACCGGCAGCGCACGCACGCACGACAAGAGCTGCTCATCCAGTCCGGGATCGCACTCGCCGGGATGTCGCTGCTGTCACTTGGCCTCGGGTGGCTGATGGCCGGACGGGTACTCCAGCCCCTCGAGGACTCCTACGAGGCCCAGCGCCAGTTCGTGGCCAACGCATCGCACGAGCTGCGCGCGCCGCTGACCCGCCAGCGAGCCCTGATCGAGGTCGCGCTCGCCAGCTCGCAGGCGGACGTCGCGTCACTGCGCAGAGCCCACGAGCGCGTGCTCGCATCCGAGCAGGATCTCGAGCAGCTGATCGACGCGTTGCTGGCGCTTAGCCGCGGACAAGCCGGGCTCGAGCGTCGCGAGCAGCTAGATCTCGCGGCCCTCACCTCCCAGGCGATGCGAGGGCGCGAGTCACAGCTCGCGGGCCTCGATCTCGCCGTTCACACCACGCTCGATTCAGCGCCGACGACCGGTGATCCACGATTGCTCGAGCGCTTGATCGCCAACCTGATCGACAACGCGATGCGTCACAACACGCCGGGCGGACGGGTCGAGATCGCCACCGGGACCCGCGACCGGCACGCCTTCGTGTCGATCGCCAACACCGGCCCGACCATCCCACCCGAGCAGATCGAACGTCTTTTTCAGCCCTTCCAGCGGCTCGGCGATACCCGGACCGCCCATAACAACGGCTACGGTCTGGGGCTCTCCATCGTCGAAGCGATCGCCAACGCGCACGGTGCCGAGATCGACACGAGCACGCGGCCCGAGGGCGGACTCATCGTCGAGGTGTCATTCCCGCCGGGAGTCGGTCAGCGCCGGATGCCGGCCACGAGCGCATCCCAGTTGCCCGAGGCGACCCGCTCCTGGTCGGCCTGATCGAGCCCGGCGGCCTGCAGGAAGTGCTCGACGCCACCGTCGGGGCCAGGCCGGTACGGGTAATCCGTGGCGAACATGAGGCGCTCCACGCCGACCACCTCGGCCGCCCACCGCAGATAGCGCTCGCTGTAGACGCCACCCGCGGTGATGTACGTGTTCCGGCGGGCGTACTCCGAGAATGAGTGAGGAAGCTTGGCCTGCATGGCCAGCCCGTCGGCCCGGTCGAGATAGAAGAGAACGACCTCGCCCCAGTGGCCGAGGAGCACTTGCAGGTCGGGGAAGCGGTCGAACACGCCGGCGAGCGCGAGGCGGAGGAACTGCACGCCGGTCTCGTAGTGCCAGCCGATACCGAACGCGGCGAACGCCGTGTCGATCGCATCGCCAAAGCCCGAGTAGAGCGCCGCGCGCACCGGCGGCTGAGAGAGTTGCGGGTGGATGTACAGCGGAGCGCGGAGCGACGCGGCGGCCTCGAAGACCGGCCAGTTGTCGGAGTGGTCGAGGTTACGCTCGCCGGTGCGCCCGAACAGAAGCGCCCCGTTCAGGCCGAGCTTGGTGACCGCGCGCTCGAGTTCCTGGGCTGCCGCTGCGGGCGCCGGCATCGCGAGCGTGGCGAAGCCCTGGAAGCGGTCCGGATGGGCACCCACGAGCTCAGCGATCTGATCGTTCGTCTCGACCTGAAGGCGGGTGGCATCGGCGGCGGGCAGGCTGTGCAGGCCAGGCGCCGTCAGCGAGATCACCTGGACCTCGAGACCTGCCTCATCCATCGCGGCGATCCGCCGCTCTCCGACCTCGCGCAGCCGCTCACCCAACTCACCCGGAGGAACGCTGGCCCGCGCGTCATCGCGTGCGTCCGGGTCAAGCCGGCTCCAGGCCGTGACGACTTCGTCAGTGACGAAATGCTCCTCGGTGCCGATCGTCCTCATCTCGATACCCGCCTCCCGGTCGATTTCAGGCGAACAGCTCGCGCAGGTGCGTGTTCAGGAACACTCCGCTGGGGTCGAGCTCTCGCCGCGCCTTGATGAACGCATCCGCCTCCGGATACAGAGCATGGAGTCGCTCGGGGGTAAGGAAGTGCAGCTTTCCCCAGTGGACGCGCGCGGAGAAGTCGGACAGGAGCGCATCGACGGAGCGTAGGTAGTCCCAGTAGTCGGTGCCCGGCGTGCCGGAAACCGAGATGACCGTGGTGGCCGTCTTGTAATTAGGGGAGAGATACGCGTCGTCCGGCCCGACCGTACGCACCTCGAGCGGGTAGATCGAGTCGGGCAGGCTCCGAAGCATCAGCTCGCGCATCGCCGAGAGAGCGTCGGGCCCTTGCTCGAGCGGGACGAAATACTCGAGCTCGTGGAAGTTGGGGTCGTAGACCATCGGATAGATGCGGTAACAGCGATCCGTCCGCCGCCCAGGGGCGTCACTGTCGGGTTGATCCGGCGTGGCGTCGTCGTAGAGCTTCACGTAGCACTTATCCGCCATCGTCTGATCGTGTCCGGACAGGTTGTAAAGAGCTGCCGACTCCTCGGTGGGCAACCAGAAGAACCCGAAGTGCCGGTGCCCGTGAACCAGCTCATCCCAGCGTTCCAGCACCTCCTCCCACCGCCACAGGTCGATCTGCTCGGTGAGTCGATAGGCGTCGGTCACCTCGAGCTCCAGCTGCGTCATCACACCCAGCATCCCGATAGAAACCTGAGCCGCACGCAACAGCTCGGGCTCGCTCTCACTGATGTCGCGAACCTCGCCCGTCGCGGTGACCAGACGCACACTCCGAACCACGCCCGAAAAGCACGCGTTGCGAATCCCCGAACCGTGCGTGGCGGTCGACACCGCGCCGGCAATCTGCTGGGTGTCGATATCGCCCTGGTTCTTGAGCGCGAGACCCTGTCGCCACAGCGGCTCGTAGAAGTCCCGGATCAGCGTGCCGGACAGCGCCGTCGCACGTTTGCGTCCCGCATCCGCCGCGATGACTCCCCTCAGCGCCGACACGTCCAACAGCAGACCATCGGTCTCGACGATCGGCGTGAACGAATGCCGAGCGCCCGCCACCCGGACACCGGAACCGCGCTCCGAGGCCTCACGCACCAGCCCCGCAAGCTCGTCTTCGTCGCGCGGGGCCGCCGCATAGCCCGGCGTGAACGACTGGTTTCCCACCCAGTTGGTCCAGGCGGTAGCTGGCGGCAGATCCGTAAGCACGATCGGTAGATCCTAAAGCCACGGCGCGGGCGAGGGCTAACTCTCGCGGGCGATGCGGTTCAGCGCGGCCGGGAGCTGGCCGCGAGTGCGGATGCCGAGCTTCTCGTAGACCCGGGTGAGGTGCGTCTCGACCGTCTTAGTGGACAGGAACAAAGCCTGCGCGATCTCGCGGTTGCCGAGTCCGTCGGCGGCCATCCGCGCCGTCCGTCGCTCGGCCGCGGTGAGCGCGTTGGGACCGGTAAGCGCGGCACGGCGCGGTCGCGCGCCGCTGGTCACCAACGCCGCCCGGGCCGTCTCGAGCAGCGCGGCCGACCCGCAACGGTCCGCGAGGTCGAGGCCTTTTCTGAGTGGCTCGCGGGCCGCCGAACGCTCGCCGCGGGTGAGCAATCCCTCACCGAGGTTCACCTCGGCGCGCCCATGCTCCAGCCGCGCGGGCGAGCGCTCGAGCACGACGACCGCCTCTCGAAGCCAAGCGAGGCCTTCGGGACCGGGGTGCAACGCGCCGCACAGCGACAGTGCGACCCCATGCCGGCGCGGCGATCCGAACGCCACCGCCTCACTCAGCTCGCGGGCGGCGAGCTCCCGTGCCTCGCGGCCTCGGCCGAGCGCGGCCATCCCCAACGCGGCAGCCCGCGCCCAATCGGGGATCAGAGCCGAAGTAGCCAGTCCGGCTGCCCTGGTCCGCCGATCGACTTCCAGGAGATCCGAGACCCCTGCTTCAACCGCGCCGCAGGCGATGCGCACCCTGCCGCGGTGGGCGACGAGCATCGCCTCGAATAGATCGGTTCCGATGTCGAGATCGAGCGATTCGAGCAACGCCGCGGCCTCCTCGGAACGCCCCCGCTCGAGCAACACGATTGGGCGCCAGAGCATCCCAACGAGCTCGGCTCCGAGTTCCCGACCGAGTTCGAGCATCTGCTCCGAGTACTCCTCGGCGAGGCCGATGTCTCCGGCGCGGATCGCCGTCTCGGTTCGGAACGTCGCGAGCTGGAGGAGCATCGGGGAGGATCCCCGGCGTTGCGCTTCGAGCATGCCGGCCTCGAGCACCCTCGCGGCTTCCTCCACCCGGTCGCTCTCGCACAGGGCGACCGCCGCGGTCACGTAGCCATCGTCGAGCCACTGATCGAGCAGACGCTCATCCTCCAGGGCCGCCGTGGCCAGGCCCACGCCGATCTCGGCCGGCATGCCGGAAAGCACGGCCGTGTTAGACAGCACCGCGAGCAGTCGCGGATCCCGGATCTCGCCGCGTGCGGCCGCGTCGAAGTATCGCTGCGCCCGGGCGATGAGCCGGGGCGAAGCCTCCAGGTCCCCTATCCCGCCGCCGATCCGCGCCTGATCCAAGCGCGCGACCAGGTCGGGATCGAGTTCGGATTCGGCCCGCAGCGCATCGTCGATGACCGCCACCCCGTCGCCGTTCCGAAGCACGCCAAACAACGCCAGCGCGAGCTCGAACGCGATCTCGGCCCGCTCCCGAGGATCCTCGGCCAGAGCGAGCGCCTCGCGTAGCGCTGTGAAGTCGTGAGTCATCGGCAGCACCGCCTCGGCGCGCCCGAGCTCGAGCAGCACGCCCAGGCGGTCTTCTGGACTTGGCGGCTCGCTCAGCGCGCGGCGCAGGTACGACACCGCGGCCTCCGGAGCGCCCCGCGTCACCGCTTCGCGCGCAGCCGCGCGGAGTGCATCGACGATCCAGGCGTCACCGTAGGCCTCGGCCGACAGCAGATGAGCGGCGACCTGGTCCGGGCTGCCTCGGTCGCTCGCGAGGATCCGCGCCGCGCGGGCGTGCAGCTCTGCTCGGCGGGCAGGCGGCAACTGCGCGGCGATCGCCTCGCGAACGATCGGATGCACGAACGACAGCTCTGGCCCGGCCGAGAGCAGGTCGACGGCGTGGAGGCGGTCCACAGCCTCCACCGCCGACTCCCGCTCGAGCCCCGCCAGCGCGGCCACGTTACGCAGCGTGGCGCCCGGGCCGAGAATCGACAGGGCCTGGGCGAGCCGTTCGCAGTCGCCGCCAAGGCGGGCGAGCCGGAGCAGGACCCTGCGGCTGATCGTGGCCACGCCCAGACCTCGTACGCGGCGCGCGAGGTCGACCGTGGGACGCCCTCCGTCCACCTTGAGCGCCAGCGCGAGCTCGCGAAGGTAGAACGGGTTGCCGCGCGTGACCTCGTGGCAGGAGCGACACAGCTCCTCGTCCGCACGTGGCCCGAGCACCCCTCGCACGACGTGGCCGCTGCCGTCGCTGGTCAACGGCCGGATCCGGAGCGCGGCATCGGCGAGCATCTCCAGCTCGGGTCCGAGCCGCTGCGCCTCCACCGTCTCCCCGGTACGTACGGCTACCGCCAACAGCACCGGGAGCGAGTCGATCCGGCGTGCGAGATAGAGCAGAAAGCGTGAAGAGGCCGCGTCCAGCCACTGGGCGTCGTCGACCAACAGAACCATCGGCGCCTCGGCGGCCAAATCGGCCACGAGCCAGTAAAGGCCGTGAAGCACCGCCGAGACGCGATCCCGATCGGACCGCGCCCCGGCCTCGGCGTCGAACACCGGCGCGGCCAGCCGCGCCGCGCCCTCGAATGCCGTCGCCCGTGCGCGCAGCTCCGGCCAGAGCAATTCCCGAACGGCTGCGAACGACGACTCCATCACGACGTCGTCACCGAGAACGCGAAGCACGGCCATGCCCCGTTCACGTGCGCGGACGGCACACGCGTCCAGGAGCGAGGACTTCCCGATCCCAGCCGGGCCCTCGACGAGCGCCACGCGCCCCCTCCCCGCCCGGGATGCATCCAGCAGTGTGACGAGCTCGTCGAGCTCGGCCTCCCGCTCGAGTAGCGCCTCCCTGGACTCGTCGCCGCTCCGCATGGCAGCGCGATCATAAGTCCGTTTGGCCACCCACCAATCGGTGTCACATCAGCGGCCGGGACCGGGTCAACCCCAGGGTGGAGACAGATCCTCCAAAAGTTCCACCCGCAGATCCCCCCGGACGCCGATGACACACCCCGTCGCACGCGCGATCTTTACCAGCGATGACTTCGCACGCCGATCAGGGTCTTGTTGATATGGGCATCAGCTCGGAGAGATTCGCTCAGGGCACCGGCGTCGGTGCAGGAGTCGCGCGGCGCGCAATCGTCGTGGTGCTCTTCAGCGTGGCGATTGCTTCGCTTCTGCTCGCGGTTCCCGGGCTCGAGGGTGTCGCGCACCAGATCGAGCACCTGAACGCTCTCTGGATTGTCGCCGCGGTCACGCTCGAGTTCGGCTCGTGCGTGGGGTTCGTCGTGATCTTCCGTCTGTTCTTCGACGAGGTTTCCACCGGCCCCGCGCGCGAGCTGGCCTGGACTGAACAGGGCGCCGGCGCCCTGCTGCCCGGCGGTGGAGTGGGTGCGCTGGCGATCGGCGGCTGGCTGCTGCAGCGACACGGGGTCAGCCGCAGCCGCGTGATCGAACGCTCGAGCGCCCTGTTTCTCCTCACCAGCGCGACGAACGTAGTCGCGCTCGTCGGCGCCGGCGCGCTGTTGGCGCTTGGGGCAGTGAGCGGGCCGGACGGCGTCGTACTCACCGGCCTCCCCATCGCCGCTGGGCTCATCGGCGTCGCGGCCGTGCTCCTGATGCCGAGCCTGATCCGCCGTTCAGCGCGCCTTAGCGGCGTGAGCTGGGTGGCTGACCTGGTAGACGGGATCGACGGCGCCCGTCACGCGCTCGTCTCATCGAACTGGCGCCTGATTGGCGCCCTCGGTTACCTTGGGCTGGACATCGCCGCCCTGGGCGTTTCGTTCGCGGCCACGGGACACACGATCCCAGTCGCGCCGCTCGTCCTCGGATACCTGATCGGTTATCTCGCAAACCTGATCCCGGTCCCCGGCGGCTTCGGCGTACTCGAGGGTGGCCTCGCCGGCGCGCTGATCGCTTACGGCGCTCCGGCCACCCAGGCCGCCGCGGCGGTGATCGTCTATCACGCGATCGCGTTCTGGATCCCGAGCCTGGGCGGCGTCGTTGGCTACTGGCTCCTACAGCGGCGCCAAGCGCGCCCCGCCGCGGCGATCGCGCACGCAGCGCGACCCGCTCGCGACGGCTCGTCGCCGTGGCCGCGACCCGGTGCCGGCGTCGGAACCGTGCTGAACTGCTCGCACGCAGTGCTGGCCACAACGACGGCAGGTCTACCCGGCGCGGAGGCGTAGCGAGAGCACGTACACCGCCGGGGGCAGGAGCTCGGCCTGCGCGGATGGCTGAGAGTGCAGTTATGACCCAACGACACGAGCTGGGGCGTTGAACGCCCGTCGCGCGCAGATGGCGATCGATCTGGCGAGCTCATCCGCGCGCTCTATGCGGTCGACCGCGTCCGCGAGCCCGCGCCGGCCGGCGCATACCGACCAGGCCTCGAGCACGACCGGCCGGCCGCGGATCGCGCCCTCAAGCCGGTCGAGCTCCGCCGGCTCGAGCTCGATTGAGCGCTTGTAGCGCGACACGACAAGGTCAACCAAACGCAGGTCGCGAGCTCCCGCAGCCCACAAGAGGAAGCCGATCGACCACAGGCGCGGTCCTCGTCCGGCGCCGGTCCAGTCGACGATCGCCAGCTTCTCGTCGGCCGTGGAGATCGCGTTGGCGGGGACGAAGTCCGGATGCACGAACGCGTGTGGCAGGTCGTGGCAGTCATCGATGCGAGCGATCTCGTCCCGAAGCCGGTCCAGCAGCGACAGCTCGCGGACCCTGACCTGGGGCAGATGGTCCTCGAGCAGCTCGGTCGCGGCCGCGAGCTCTTCGCGTGGCCCGCCCGTAAACGAGAGGTGATGCCACGCTCCTCCCGCGCGCGCGTTCGTTGCTGCGTGCGCGTGCAGGCGCCCCAGGAGCGCGCCGAGTAGCGCCGCCGGTCGGCCCGGTCGGAGCGGCCCGTGGTCCTCCAGAAAATGAGTCACTAGCACGCCCTGACCGGCGAGCTCCGACACCGGCTCGGGGTGCGCGCAGCGCTCGGCCGGAAAGCCGCCCCGCTCGAGCCGTTGCAGGATCGTTGCGTCCTCGTGGACGCCGGCGATCGGCCGCCTGGCAGGGAACACGCGAGCGACCCAGCGTGACCCGTCGCGCCGATCGACCCGGAACACCCCGACGTCGAGCGGCACGAGATCGGCTACCCCAACGCCGTAGCGCTCCTCCAGATGGGCCTCCAGACCCGCCACGTGCGGTTGTTCAAGCACCCCGCCCCGACGATACCCGCCGGCCCCCGAGTCCCATCGGCTCAAAGGGGAGGCGCTCGCGCGCGGAACACACGTGTAAACCTCCTTTCGCTTGGGGTTGGGCGCGGTAGAACCGGCACGTCTCGTCCCGCCAACGGGCAGATCGAGAGCGTCGGGGGCACCGGCGGCTCAACCCCATTCGCCATGTCGGAGTTCGCCCTCCTTTCAGCCGGGCAGCGGCTGGCGGGCGAGCCGCCGGTTGGTTTCGTCAACCCGTGGCTCTATCAGCTGTCGATCACCGCGTCGGTGATCGCGTCGATCCCGGCGAGCCTGTTTCCGAGTTCCTCGCTCAGCTCGTAACGGGCGGCCAGCGCCTGAGGTGACGTGTAACTCAGTTTCGTCTGGTGCTCGTCGAGCCACACCAGAACCTTCAAAGGTAGGTCTAGGGCGGCGAGAGGCGCGGCCTGCATGACGGGTGTCCCGGCTTGCGGGCTGCCGAAGATGACGACCTTGGTGTCACGCAGCTTGAGTCCGACCGCCTCGGCTTCGCCACTGTGATCGATGACAGCGAATAGCTTGAGTCCCTTGGCCGAGACGATGGCGGACAGGCGAGCGACGGTGTCTGTCACGGACCACGGGCTCAGCTTTGTCACGATCCCCGCCGTCGCGGACTCGGGTGTGGCCGCGTTCGGGTTCATCGCTCGCTCCTCGTCATCAGATCGGTCGCGCCTAGCTCGAGGCCGGGGACGCTGTCTTCCGAGACTCCCCCCTCGGCGATCTCGACGCGGCCGCGGGGAACCCGCCGGACCGCGACGATGAATGTTGCTGCCATGACGCCTCCCATGATGTAGAAAACGGTCTGGGTCGAGTGGGCAAACGCCAGCTGTACGCCATGCACGATCGAGTGCGGCTGCCCGGCGCTCGATCCTGACGCGGACTCTCCTAACCCGAACGACGCGGCGACCCGGTGAGCAGTACCACTTGGCACGCCTGCCTTGGTGAGCGCACTGGTGACGTTGGTGTTCACCCTGTGGATGAGGATCGTGCCCAGGACCGCCAAGCCGAGGCTGGCCCCGAAGTTGCGGGCGGTCTGGGTGATGCCGGTGGCCTCGCTGTAGGCGGTGCTCGGGGCACGATTGACCGCGTCGGTGCTCGCCGGGGTGAGCATCAACCCGATCCCGGCGCCGGCGATCGCCACGTAGAGCCATTGCTTGTTCAGCGACAGCTCCGTGAGCTTCCCCGCCAACAGGAGGAACCCAACCGCGCTGATCGCACAACCAAACACGATCGCGGGTCTCGCGCCGCGACGGTCGAGGATCCGCCCCCCGACCTGAGAAGCGATCACGTAACCGAGGAAGAAATACAGGAGATAGAGGCCCGCTTGCGAGGAGTTCTTCCCCAGTGAGACCTGCGAATACACGCTTGCGAAGAAGAAGAACGGGACGAAAACGACGGACATCATCCCCAGGACGACCGTGTCGGCGGCAAACCCGCGGTCGGCGAAGATCCGCAGCCGCAACAGCGGCTCGGGCGTGTGCAGCTCCCAGCGGATGAACGCCACCATCAGGAGTACCCCGACGATGAGCGATACCCACGTCGCCGGGCTGCTCCAGCCCCACACGCTCGACTGCTGAAATCCGAGCACGAGCAACCCCATCGCGCCCGAGACCAGAACCGCGCCGCGGTAATCGAGCCGCGTGTCCTGGACCGCCGTCTCCTCCACGCGGCTGCGCCTGATCAGCACCAACGCGATGATCGCGACCGGAACGTTGATCCAGAAGATCGAGCGCCACGTCCACTGCGTCAGATACCCGCCGGCGATCGGACCGATCGCCGTCAGCCCGCCCGCCACCCCGAAGAAAATCGCCATCGCGCGGCCGCGCTCACGTACCGGGAACGCGGCGACGACGATCCCCACGGCCGCCGGGAACAGTAAGGCGGCGCTGGCGCCCTGAAGGATGCGAAACACGATGATCCAAACCTGAGCAACGCTCCCTTTCGGCGTGAAGCCACACGCGGCTGACGTGACCGCGAACCCGATCACGCCGATCACCACCATCCGCCGGCGGCCACGGACATCGCCAAGCTTCCCGCCGAAGGCAAACAGAGCGGAAAGCGCGAGCAGATACCCGTTGATCACCCACTGCGCGCCGGTTGCCGACAGCGACAGCTCCCGCTGAATTCTCGGGATCGCGATCGCGACGATCGTCTGGTCGATGAACGTCATCCCGACCGCGAACACCATCGCGATCAGCACCAGATTTTTCTTCGAGCTCATCCGCTCACCTCCGGTCGTCCGTACCGCAGGCAACCCTCCGCACGAACATATCGAGGCATCCCCACGTGGTCAAACAGCAGCACGCCCGGCCAGCAGCGCGTCGATGAGCGCCTCGAGATCGTCGCGGTAGGTATCCCCGTCGCGCGCGGCCGTCCACGCCGCGGCCGCCGCCGCCAGCATCGGGTAGCACTCGGGATCGGGGGCGGTGCGCAGCTGCCCCTGCTGGCTTGCCGCGTCGGACTCGGATCCTGCGCGTACGAGCAGCGAGCCGAGCGTGAAGTTCCACATCACGCGGTACGCGCGCACGGCCGCATCGATGGACAGACCGGCGTTGCGCAGCGCCGCGTGGATCTCCTCGATCGCACCAAGTACCGACGGCGCCATCATCTGGCGTCGCGCCAGCACCTCCGGGACCCACGGGTGCTCCGCGAGGCTGTCGTAAATCGTTGACCACAGCACCAGCATCGCGCCTTTCGGGTCGGGCGGGCGCGGCGGGTACACGAGCCGAGCGGCGAGACGGTCGACGAGCACCATCAGCAGCTCGTCCTTGCTGCTCACATGCCGGTAGGGCGCCATGGCGGACACACCGAGCTCGGCGGCGAGCCGGCGCATCGTCAGTGCCTCGACGCCCTCGCCGTCCAGCAGCGAGATCGCCGCGTCGAGCACGGCTTCGCGATCGATCGTCGGCGGGCGACCCCGCCGGCGCGCTCGTGGCGATGTTGCCGACATTTGATTTACATGTATATTAACTCGCGTGGCAGGCGATCCGTATGGTGGGCGCGAACCAACCGTTCACGAGCGGCGGGCGGGTCAGCCCTGGGACGCGTCGTACCTTGATGCCACGCCGCCGTGGGACATCGGTCGACCGCAGCCGGCGGTGGCGCGACTGGCGAGCGAGGGCGCCTTCGCCGGCGCCGTTCTCGATGCCGGGTGCGGGACGGGCGAGAACGCCCTTCTCGTCGCCTCTCTCGGCCTAGAGGTTCTGGGCGTAGACGTGGCCGAGACCGCGCTGTCGATCGCCCGGGAGAAGGCGGCGCAGCGCGGCATCGACGCGCAGTTCGTCGCGGTCGATGCCTTGCGCCTCGACCGTCTGGATCGCGAGTTTGAGACGGTCCTCGATTGCGGGTTGTTCCACAGCTTCGAGGGAGATGAGCGTCGGGCCTACGCGGCGAGTCTCGCGTCGGTGACTCGTCACGGCGGGGTCGTGTATGTGCTGTGTTTCAGTGACGTCGGACCTGACACTGGCCCGCACCCTGTCAGTCAGGAAGAGTTGACGGCCGCGTTCAGCCACGGCGCCGGCTGGAGCGTTGCCGCCATCAGCCCGGAACATGTCGTGGCGGAATTTGCCCCTCAGGGCGTGCCGGCCTGGCTTGCGAAGATCGAACGCAACTAGCGCAGTGAGCGACAAAAGGAGACCGAGATGCCCGAGGTTCACGTTTACCTGGCCGCCGGCCGGACCGACGAACAGAAGAAGGCAATGATGCTCGACATCACCCGAGCGGTCGTCGACAACCTGGGCGTTTCGCCCGAGGTTGTGACGGTCCAGATCGTCGAGGCACCCCTGACCGACAAGATGAAGAACGGCCAGACCTTCGCGGAGCGGTAGGGGCTAGACCACGTGTCGTTGCAAGCTGTCCGCGATCAGCGTGTCGATGAAGCTTCGGGGAATCGAGCGTCCCGTGAGCGCGCGGTAGAGAATCGGTCCGCACAGCTCGTCGACGGCGGCGTCAATGTCAAGCTCGACCGAGAGCTCCCCGCAGTCGACTCCCCGCCTGAGCATCTCGCGCTCGCGCTGACGCTGGGGAGCTAGGTAGCGCTCATGGAAGACGCGAGCCATCTCCGGATCGTGTTGCGCCTCTCCGATCAGCGCGAGGAGCACCTTTCCCGCTGGGTCCCTGGTGAGGAAGCGGGCTAACCGCCGTAGATATCGACGCGTGCACTCGAGGACTGAGCCCGTGTCGTCGATGGTCAGTTGGCGGCCGGCGTCCTCGATCAAAGTGTCGAGGAGGATGTCGACCTTGGAGGGCCACCAGCGGTAGATCGTCTGCTTGGCGACGCCGGCACGGGCGGCGATGCCCTCGATCGTCACGCCACCAAAGCCGCGCTCGACCAGCAGATCGTCCGCGGCGTGCAGAACGGCAAGGCGCGCGCGCTCGTCGCGGCGATGCGGTGCCCGGCCCTTCGGGCCGCGAGGGACGGTGGTCGTAGTCTGCGGCACGGAGGTGTCGATCCTAGCGCAACGGAGCGTTGCGTCCTCAAAAGACGGAACTTGACGAGACACACCGTTGCGTCTAGGCTTGCGACAGAATCGCCCGACAAAACACCCAGAAAGCCAGGCCGGATCGCCATGACCACGCTCGCCGCTGCACCGCTCGCCCCGCTGCTCGACCGTCTGTTCAGTGAAGCCGAAGCACCGCCATCGCCCGAGCTCACCGCCGCCCTGGGTCAGATCCCGCGGCAGGAACGCGGCTCCCTCAGCGCAAGCACAGAGGCCACGGATTACCGGCGGTTCTACGGCCTCGCCAAGGACGCCTACCTGGCCGTCTCCCGCGACACAGCTCAGCTGCTCTACATGCTCGTGCGCGCCACCGGAGCCCGCTCGATCGTCGAGTTCGGCACCTCATTCGGCATCTCCACCCTTCATCTCGCGGCCGGTCTGCGGGATAACGGGGGAGGACGCGTAGTCACGACCGAGTTCGAATCATCCAAGGCGGCCCGCGCACGCGCGAACTTCGTCGCCGGCGGCCTGGCCGATCTGATCGAGCTCCGCGAGGGCGACGCGGTGGAGACACTCGAGCACGACCTGCCGACCCAGATCGACCTCGTCCTGCTCGACGGCGCCAAAGGCCTCTACCCGACTGTCCTGACCCTGCTCGAGGAGCACCTGAAACCGGGCGCGATGATCGTCGCCGACAACGCCGACCGAAGCCCGGAATATCTCCAGCGGGTCAGGTCATCTGACCACGGGTATATGTCGGTGCCGTTCGCGGACGACGTCGAACTGACGATGCGCACCTACTCGGGGCACTAGGGCACGAGTACGGTCCGTTCGCCGGGCCTGTCTTTGTTGGCCCAGGCCTCCTCGACGTCGGACAGCGCCCTCGGGTTGGGTTTCAGGCCGATTGCGCCCGCCTTGATCTGATCGACCAGCGAGGGCAGTTGGGCGAGGTAAGCGGCCGGCGAGACGGCCCCTTGCCCGTTGCCCTGGAGTCGAAGGTTCGCTGAGCGCAGCGCAACCGACGGGAGCTCGATGGTCGGGCCCGCGATGGCGCCGATCTGGATCCAGTTCAGCTCCCGGCTGCGGTCGGATCGGGCGGTGAGCAGTGCCAACATCGCGTGCTGCGCCGGCTTGCCCCACAGGTAGTCGATGACGATGTCGACATCGGCGGCGGCATCGGCGAGCGCTTTGCCGGTGGCGTCGGCGTCGTCCGTCAACTGAACGACCTGATCGGCGCCGAGCGCGGTGAGCGCGTTCAGCCGGTCGCGGTCGCGCCCGGCGCCGACCACATACACGGCACCGAGCAGCTTGGCCACCTGGACGGCCATGGTTCCGGCGTTGCCCGTGGCGCCGAGTACGAGAACGCGCTGGCCAGGCTCGATTGGAACACGGAGGCGCAGAGCTACCCAGGCTGACATGGCCGGGTTCATCGTGGCGGCGACCGTCGCGGCATCGACGTCGTCGGGGAGCTCGATCGCGCGCCGCGCGTCGACTAGAGCCTTGTCCGCCATCGTCCCCAGGACGTGGTCGTCGGCGACGAAGTAGATCCGCTTCCCGTCCGGCCGCCGTCCGATTCCGTCGATACCGGGGATCATCGGCAGCGTGCCCGTGCTGGTGTAGTGGGCACCGGCGGCGCCGCTACGCACTCGCGGGTGCAAGCCGACAGCGAGCACATCGACCAGGTCCTCGCCGGCGGTCGGCCGCGGGATCTCGAACGGCTGGTAGTGCGGCGGCTGGTCGAACGATGTCACCACCGCCGCGTTCATGTTCGCCATGGTCGTTCCTCCTGCGGAGTTAGTCTCTGCGGGTCATTTGGTTCGTGTCACGTACTAACTTAGTTAGTGGCACGGACTAAATCAAGTACATTGACGAACATGCACTCTCGACCGGCCGATCGGCCCGCACGCGCGGCGACGCGAGAACTGAGCCCCGTCGACGGCCTGGCTCAACTCTCGTTCCTCATCCATCGCATGCTCGAGCGCCGTGCGACCGAGCACGGCCTTTCGATCATCCAGACGCGCCTGCTCGGCGTGCTCCGGGACCGTCGGCCGACCATGAATGAACTGGGCAAGCTCTTGGATCTCGACAAGTCCAGTGTCAGCGGCCTGGTGGAGCGCGCCGAGCGTCGTGGCCTGGTCAGACGCGCTCCCTCGCCCGCCGACGGACGGGCCGTGCTGGTCAGTCTCACCGACCGCGGGCGATCACTCGTCTTCGACGCCTCAACGCAGTTCGGGTCGGACGTGCACGCACTGCTCGATCAGCTCTCGCCGTCGGGCCGCCGCGCGCTGTCGCGGCTCATCAGCCGCCTGCTCGTTGCTCATGCGGCCGATCAGGGGATCGAACTGTTTCCGGGCGCTGACGTCAGCTCGGTGTAATCGCGACGGGCTTCGCACCGCCGCCTCGAGGTCAGACAACTGACGAACTGCGCTGAGGTGTCTCATTCAGGCGGTAACGGGAGCCGATATCGGGTCCTATGTCTGAGTCTGGCGCCGGCAGTCGAGCCGTCAGTCGCGCGGGGGCAGGGGGAACGTGGCTAGGTGGTTCAATCGGATCGCTTGCTCGTGAGCAGTTCAACTGGTCCGAGCTAGCTGCCTCACCGACCCTGCGCGCGATTGTCGCGTCGCGCGTAATCGTCTGGTTCGCAGGCCTGATGGCGCTCGCGATCTTCGGACGGAACTTACACGCCGTCGCCGAGTTCGACCCATATGGCGCGAGCGCGCCGTTCCACAGCGCGGCGGCTAACTTCCTGCTTGCGCCGAGCGCTAGGTGGGACTCGGTGTGGTATCTGCAGATCGCGCATGCCGGCTACTTCTCCCAGCAGTCGAGCGGGATGTTTCCGCTCTACCCGCTGTTGATCCGCATCGGCGCGGTCGTCTTCCATTCCGAATTGCTCGTGGGCCTGGCGATCTCGTTGGTGTCGATGACCATCGCGCTGCATCTCCTGGAGCGGCTGGTCAGACTTGATTTCACCGAGGCGACAGCGCGCACCACGGTGCTGCTCGTCGCCTTCTTTCCGGTGGCTTTCTTCCTATCCGCGGCCTACACGGAGTCGCTGTATCTGCTCGTGTCCGTTGGCGCCGTGTACGCGGCGCGGCAGGAACGGTGGGCGGTGGCCGGCGTCTGCGGTGGCCTGGCGGCGGCTACCCGATCGGATGGGATCCTGGTCTTGGTTCCGCTCGCGCTGATCTACCTGTATGGACCTCGCGCCCACTCCCCGCTCGCAGGCACGCCGACCTGGTGGAAACCCCGCTACACGATCAGGCCTTCGGTCGCCTGGCTCGCGCTCGTGCCGGTCGGCCTGCTCACCTATCTCGCCTACTTGGGGATCGCGCACGGACAGCCCTTTGCGACCTACTACGCGCAGAAGCACTACTGGCACCACCAGTTCGCCGGTCCGTTCGGCGGCGTTGTCCAGGCCATCGTCGGTGTGCCCGATGACGTGCGACGGGTGTTGACGGGGACCGGAATGCATGTCGGGCCGGGAGACCCGATCACCTGGAACGCTCACGACCTGATCGACCTTGGCTTCGTCGCCTTCGCAGCCATTGGGACGTTCGCCGCCTGGCGGCGCGTTCCGTTCGCCTACTTTGCCTACACCGTCGTCTTGCTGGTGTTCGATTTGAGCTTCCCGACGCACGAGGAGCCGCTGCAATCCATCTCCAGGTACACGCTGGTCATCTTCCCGGTGTTCATCGGATGGGCGGTGTTGCTCAGGCGCCGACCTCGAGTGACCCTCGCGGTCCTCGGAACTTCGACGGCACTGCTCGCCGTCTTCAGTGCCCTCTGGGCCACCTGGGCCTGGGTCGCATAGCCGGTCACCGGCGCCGGCGCGATCGCAGAGCAGCAGCTCGGCCGGCGGCGGGCTGCGATCGCTGCGTCGGCGGGTTAGGATCGAACCTCACTGGACAACGATCGGCGAGGAGGAGCGATGGCGACGCGAAACGGCTCCGCGGAGTGGCGCGGGGATCTGAGGAACGGCTCCGGCACCGTTTCGGTGGCGAGCGGACTGTTTGACGGGACCTACTCGTTCGCGACTCGCTTCGAGGAGGAGCCCGGGACCAACCCGGAGGAGCTGATCGCCGCCGCCCATGCCGCCTGCTTCTCCATGGCCCTCAGCAACATCCTCGCCGAGGCTGGCCATACCGCGGAGTCGGTCGATACCACGGCGAAGGTTCATTTGCGGTTCGTGGACGGCGCCCCGACCATCGCCCAGATCGACCTGATTACCGAGGGTCGCGTTCCCGGCATCGACCAGGGTCAGTTCGCCGACTTCGCGGCCCAGGCGAAGGCCGGCTGCCCGGTCTCCCGAGCGCTCGCCGGCGTCGGTGAGATCACTCTGGACGCGACACTCACCGGCTGAGCCCGCGTAGAGCTCGTTTTGCGCCCTGTTCTCGCCGCGGCGGTCCTCGGCGCGGGTGGTGGCCTGCGGTCGTTTGCGCCGCCGGCGGTGCTTGCCGCCCATGGCCGCGGTTTGTTCCCCGGCCCGGCCCGGTTCATCGCGTTTGGCGCGGCCGCGGGTGAGCTGATCGCCGACAAGCAACCGGACATGCCCAGCCGATGGTCGCCGCGCGGCTTGTCGTTCAGGCTGGGTTTCTCCGCGATGGGCGGCCAAGAGGTGGCAGGCGCAGGCGGCGCCGCGGTCGCCGCGGCCGCGGCACTGATCAGCGCTCGCGCCGGGTCACTTCTGCGCGGGCAGATCGCCGACCGGTCCGCGTCGCTGCTGGCGGCGATGGTCGAGGACGCGGTGAGCTACACCCTGGTTGGTCTGGCGACGCGGGACGCACCGACGCCGGCACACCCTTCGTGATCAGCGTCGGGGTCGTTTGAGGCTGTCTTCGCCTCTCGGACGAGGCGAGGCTCCGACCCAGACCGCCTAGTGGCCGGGAGGGTGAGCGATCAGAACAGTCCGGCGTGAGTGATTGGCGACGGCACTCGCGACGCTCCCGACCAGGACGCTCGCGAGTCCGCTGCGACCGTGCGAGCCGATGGCGATCACGCTGGCGTCGTGCTCCTCAGCTACCTGGACGATGCCCTTCCAGGCGGGCGCCTCGTCGATCGCCACACCTTCGGCCTGAAACCCAAGGGAGTTGGCGAGCGATGCTCCTGCCTTTGCGGTCCGCTCCGCCGCCGCCCGGACTGCGGACGCGTCCTTGGCATCGAACTGCTCGTCCTCGACCGGTACGAACCCGACGTTGAACGTCTCCCACACGCACACCACGAGCGCCGGACCTCGTGCGCTCAGCAGCCGGCCGGCCTCCTCGATCCCCAGTCTGGACAGCTCCGATCCGTCGTACGCGATGACGACAGGGCCAGCCGGCGGCCGGGGCCGCTCCGCGCTCATCACTGCGCGAGGTCCTGGGCCGGGACGCGCGGTCGCGTCAGTCCCCGGACCCGCGCCAGCAGCGGCGGCGAGGGATATGCCGGCGAGGCGCCGGCCAGGAAGCTCTCGACGTCGGGCGCCTGCGGGCGCGCCCCGCCCAGCAGGTAGAGCGCCACGGCCGACACCGCGCCGGTGACCGCGAACCCGGCTCCGACCCAGAGCGCTATGCCAGCCCCGGCATACCCACCCCCGTCGACGGTGGCCGCGAAGTGGGCGAACACCGGCGCCATCATGAAGGCGGCGACCGCGCGCAGCAACTCGACGATCGCGAACACCCGCTGGAGATTGACCGCGGCCAACGAGAAGCCCGCGACGAACAGCGCGGGAGCGACCGTAGCCCCCACGCCGATGCCGGTCAGGCCCGAGCCGAGCAGCGCGAGGGCCTGACTGGGCGGGAGCTCGATGCGGAAGACGACGATGCCCGCCGCCAGAAACACCATCCCGGCCAGCGGAAGGTATTGGAGCGCTCGCCGCTTGAGGACAAACCCGAGCACGAACGCGGTAATCACCGCCCCGGCGAATTCCGGCAGGTACAGAAGGCCGACATGCAACGGCCCGTAGCGCGTCGCCAGCATGCTCGCCGACAGTTCGGTCGCCGAGACGGATGCGGCGGCCGCGAACAGCGCGACGACGATTCCGGCCACCGGGATCGTGCTCGTCAGCATGCTGCGAATCGTGAGCAGCGGACGGGCCTTGACGCACTGGTTGACGATCAAGATCACGATCAGCGCCAGCCCGACGAGCAGCGGCAGGAGCGTGACGCTCGACACGAAGGGGTGAGTGAGCAGCTGCGAGGCGCCGAAGAAGGCCAAACCCGCGCCGGCGGCCGCCAGCACGATGGCGGTCGGATCCTTCGGCGCTGTGAGGTCGGCGGGCGGGGCGTCCTCGAACGTGAGCAGCGATAGCGTCAGGGCCGACAGAGAGATCAGCGCCACGATCCAGAACAGCGGTCGCCACCCGCCCGCGCTCGCCTGGATGCCACCGATCAGCGGGCCAAGCGCGACCGCGCCGAAGATGCACATGTTCATGATCACCGCCGTTGAGCGGAGCCTCGAGGCCGGGAACCCGAGGAACAGAGGCGGCGCCGCGGCGATCAACAGGAGGCTCGTGCACAGCCCCTGAAGGATCCGCCCGCCGATGTACATGACCGGATCCTGCGCCCCGGCGGTCAGCACCGAGCCGAGGACCAGCACGGCGGCATAGACGACCATCATCCGGCGCTGAGGCAAGAGCTGCGCGAACTGGACGGCCAGCACGGTGCCGACCGCGTAGGCCGCATTCGCCAGCCCGGCTCCGGTGCTCATGGTCTGCAGGCTCATGTGCAGATCGCCGGCGATGGTCGGGGTAATCGGTCCGAGCGCGCCCGAAAGTGCGAGGTACGGCACGAGCGCGCAGACCACCATCGAGGCCACGGCGGGGTAGCGACCGGCAAACGGGCCTTGGCGCGTCAAGCGATCACCGTTGCGGGCACAGATAACGAGATAGTCACAATTCGCAAGAGGTCACAGAGGTTTCCGGACCCAGTGGCGCCCGGCGAAGCGGTGGGGCTTACGGAGCACCGGAGGGTAGCTCCGCTTATCAGCCTAGCGCACCCGAAATCTCTGCCCGGAGGCCCGAGGGACCGGGCACCGAAGCGCCGTGTCGGAGTGCACCCGCGGGGCGAAATCGCGGCTCAGGAGTGCTCCAGCGCGTCCAAGGCCCCACGCTGAAGCTCCACCCGCCGCAGCAGCTTGACGACGTTCGTCTCGACCCTCCAGAGTCGCAGCCGCCCGGCGAGCTTGGCGGCGGCGGCGAGGACGCCGGCGCAGAATGTCCCCACGCGCGGCCGCCGACACGCGACCACGACGCGCCCTAGCGACGCGGGGAGATCGCAAGCGAATCTCCGCCCGTCGAACGGCGGCAGCACATCCGCATGGACCCGGTGGATCTTGACCCGGCCGGCGCCTTGCCCGCGGGCGTCCCGCCGGAGCGTGGCGATGTTGCGCGCATGGACGTGCTCGGCATGCAATGAGCGGTCGAACCGTCCGCTCAGACCGGCCTTCATGCAGCGCAGGCCGAAGTCGCGGTCCTCGTGGTAGGTGAACGACGAGTCCATGCCCACCCGCAGCGCGTCCGCGCGGCAGATCGAGACGTTGCCGCCCCAGAGCCCGGTCAGCACGAGCGAGGGATCGCGCTCGCACGCCGCGCACGAGCCCTCGTAATTCCCCGCGTACAAATACGTAGACGCATCCCCGGGCCGGCGGCGGGCGGGGAGGCGGATGGGCATATAGCCGACGACCACCAGCCCGTCGCTCCCGGTGTGTGCGCGCGCGTGGCCCTCGACCAGGCCCGGCGCGGCGACGACGTCATCGTCGAGCAGCAGGACGACCTCGCCCGTGGCGCGCTCAAGCCCGAGCTGTCGCGCGGCGGCTCGGCCCCGGTGCCGGGTGGGCACGGGCCGGAGCTGGGGATGGGCAGCGGCGAGATCCTCGAGCAGCTGCAACGAGCCGTCGTCCGATCCGTCGTCCACAACCACGATCTCATCGGCCGCAGGGTCGGCCACCAGCGGCACGAGTGTCTCCTGCAGCCTGTCGCGGCGACCGCGGGTTGCGATCACCACGGAAACGGTTGGTTTCTTCACCCGAGGATCGTAGGGATCCGCCATCTCTCCAGACGTGGCGCAGCAGTCGATGCAGCGGCTTTCGCCTCATGCTTACACAATCGGCATCAACTGGTAGTCGAGCAGCAGATACCCAGTCGGAGAGGTGATACTCCGGGTCAATGACAGCCGAGTGGCGCTCCCTCCCTCGAACAGCTTTCGCCCGTGTAGGTGCACGACAGGTGCGATCACAAGTCGGAGTTCGTCGACGAGGCTCGCCTCGAGCAGCGACTGGGTTACCGAGATGCTCCCATGGACCCCGATGTCGCCGCCAGTCTGCCGCTTAAGTTCAGCAACGAAGTCCGCGAGGCTGCCCTCCACGACAGTGGTCTGCGCCCACTCGTGTTCGGGTGGAGTCGAGGTCACCACGAACTTCTCGACGCCGTTGATGAAGCTCGCGAACGGTTCGATGTCACTCGTCGGCCAGAATCCGGCCCAGTCGTCGTAGGTCCGGCGCCCAAGGAGTACGGCGTCTTGGGCGGCGATGACGCGGCCGAGGTTCTCCCGCATCACCTCGTCGAAGTCGGTTACGAACTCCTGCGGCTGCTCGGCTACGCCGTCCAGCGATAGCAACTCGTAGGCAACCACTTTGCGCATCGGACGCTCTCCTCGCGTTGGGTCAACGATCTGCCCGGAAGGACTCCGCCCACTACGGAAACTCATCGGGGACGAAGGGTCGTAGACCAACTTGCAAACAGACAGGTCTGTCTGCTATGGTTCGCGCACCAGACAGACCTGTCTGTACAATGGCGAGACAAAGGACCTGAGATGACCTCGACCTCCTCCACCGTGAGCTCCGTCGCCTGGGACGGTCCGCTCGGCCGGACGCGTGCGTTCGTCGCGGGTGCCGCGGGTCTGAGCACCGGCGCGGCGTTCGCCCTGCTCACCTCGATCCTCGTGACCCTGCTGGCCAGCTCGAGTGCGCCGACTCCGTTGTACGCGACCTACCAGGCTCGTTGGGGGTTCTCGCCGGTGGCGGTCACGGTTGTCTTCGGTGTCTACGCGGTGGCGGTGCTCGTGTCGCTGCTCATATTCGGCGCGCTGTCTGATCACATCGGCCGGCGGCCGGTGCTGACGCTGGCGCTACTCGCCCAGGCCGGCGTGATGCTCCTGTTCGCCACGGCGAGTGGGCTCGATGTGCTCCTGCTTGCTCGCGTCCTGCAGGGTCTCGCCACCGGCGCCGCAGTCGCGGCGATCGGTGCCGGGCTCGTCGATCTTCACCCCGGACGCGGCCCGGTGGCCAACGCCGCCGGGGCGATGAGCGGGACGGCGAGCGGAGCGCTTCTCTCCGCACTGCTCGTCCAGCTCCTCCCCGCTCCCACGCAACTCGTCTACTTCGTGCTGCTCGCCATGTTCCTAATTCAGGCGGCCGGGGTGCGCAGGATTGCCGAGACCTCCCCCATGGTTCCCGGAACGAAGCGGTCGTTGCGCCCGACGCTCGCGGTCCCCGGCCGAGTCCGCAGCGCGCTCGCCATCGCTGCGCCATCGCTCGTCGCCGTTTGGGCTCTGGCCGGCTTCTACGCCTCGCTCGGACCGTCGCTCGCCGCGCTCGTCGACGGCACGAACTCCACCATCCTCGGTGGCCTCGGACTGTTCGTCCTCGCCGGCAGCGGCGCGCTCACGGTTCTCGTTTTCCACCGGACCGAGGCCCGGACGTTCGCCCTTGCCGGCGCCGGGCTCATCATCCTCGGCGTGGCGCTCGTGCTGACGGCGGTACCGGCGCGTTCGCCGATCATGTTCTTCACCGGGACCGCGCTTGCCGGTGCCGGCTTCGGCGGCGGATTCCAGGGCGGGCTGCGGACGATCGTGCCGCTCGCCGGACCGAACGAGCGTGCCGGCGTGATCGCCGTCATCTACGTGATCAGCTACCTGGCGTTGGGACTACCCGCGATCGGGGCCGGCGTCCTCGTCGTCCACACCACCGTCACCCACACCGCCCTGCTCTTCGGACTTGGCGTGATCGCCTTGGCTGCGAGTACCGGAGTCGGCATCCTTTTGGGTGCGCGTCGCACCCGCATCCCCGAGACGAGCGCGACAACCGCCCGCTGCCTGGCCACCGAATAGCCCCCCAAAACAGCTCCAAAGGAGACCCATCCATGCCCCGCGAAATGAAGATCCCCGGCCCCGGCCATCCGATCACGGTCGAGCGCAGCGACGACCGCGTGATCGTGCGGGCGGGCGAGTCGACCCTCGCCGACAGCACGGCCACGCTCGTGCTCCGCGAGGCCAACTATCCGCCGGTTCGCTACATCCCGCTCACCGATGTCGACGAGACGCTACTGGCGTCGAGCGACACCTCGACGTACTGCCCGTATAAGGGCGATGCGTCCTACCGGTCGATCACCACGCTGCCGAGTCAGGGCGAGGACGCGGTCTGGTTCTACCACGAGCCGTATGCCGCGGTCGAGCCGATCCGCGACCACGTTGCCTTCTACCCCGACCGCGTCGAGATCACGATCCAAGCAGGCTGAGATGCCCTCGACTACGAGCACAGCTCGCGACACCGTGCGTCGCTCGCCGCGCGAGCGTCTGCTCGAGGCGGCGGGCGAGCTGTTCTACGCGGAGGGAGTGCAGTCGGTCGGAATCGACCGCGTCATCGAGCGAGCCGGCGTCGCCAAGGCGTCGCTCTACGGCGCCTTCGGCAGCAAGGAGGAACTGGTCCGGGCCTACCTCGACGAGCGTCAGATGCGCATCCTCCGACGGCTGCGGGCCGCGGTCGACGCGGTCGACCCAGCCGATCCGGTGGCACGGATCCTCGCCGTATTTGACGCCCAGGCCAAGCTTTTCGAGGCCCCGGACTTCCACGGCTGCGCATTCATCGCGGCCGCTGCAGAAGCGCCCCGCGATGGCCGGATCGACGAAGCCGCACGCGCCTACCGCCACGAGATCCGAGAGCTCTTCACTGAGCTCGCGGCCGCGGCCGGAGCCCTCGACCCACCGCTGCTGGCCAGCCAACTGCAGCTCGTCTACGACGGCGGGTCAACCTCGGCGAACCTCGACCGGGATCCCTCAATCGCCGGCCCGGCCCGCGCCGCTGCAGCGACACTGATCGCGGCGTCAACCGAGCCCTCAACCTCGCGGAAGGCGCGCCCAGCTCGTCAGGCTCGCTAGGAGCGCCGCCAAGCGGTCAACCCGTCGTCACCTTGCGGTAGCTCCCGCGGCGGAACTCGTCGACGAGCCCGAGCCGCGATGGAGTCCAACCGAGCTCGTCTCGCGCCTTGGTCGTGACGGGACGCTGATCGAGGAGCAGGACCTCGGCGAAGTAGTCGCCCAGGCGGGCCTTGGCCTCTTCTTCTGAGCCCGGCACGGCTCCCGGTGCGCCCACGGCGACCGCCGCCGCATCGGTCAGTTCACCCAGCGTCGGGTTCGATCCGTCATCGATGATGTAGCGGCCGCGAGCCGAGTCGTGCTCGAGCACAAGCCGAAAGAATCTCGCCAGGTCGGCAACGTGAACCGTCGACCAGTGCTGCTCGCCGGAGCCGAGCATGATCAGGTTGCCCTCCTGGTCTCGGGGTGAGCCGAGAATCAGTCCCGGGATCCCGCCGCCGCCGTCACCGTAGGCGGTGCTCGAGACGATCACGACACCCCGCATGCCTCGGGCACCGAGCAACCGCCGCTCAATCGGTTCCTTCCACGCCACGAGCGCCGGCGGGTTCATCGGCGAGTCTTCGCTGATAGCCAAATTCGACCCATAGATCCACAGGCCGCTGATGTGCACGTATGCCCTCCCCGAGCCGTCGAACGCCTCGATCGCGGCATCGACCACCGCGGAGTCAAGATCGGCGCTCGTGGCATCACCCGGACTAGCGGTGTGCACGGCCCCGTCCACACCCTCCAGCACCCCGACCAGGGCCGCGCGGTCATAGAGATCGATCGCGATCGGCGTGGCTCCGCGGTCAACGATGGTGCTGGCCTGAGCGTCGTCGCGGACCAGGGCTATGACCTCGTGACCGTCGTCCTGCAACTCAGTTAGTACGTGGGACCCGATGAATCCGGTTGCGCCGGTGAGTGCGACTTTCATGAGCGACAGCCTCCTGTCTCGAGAAGCCAGAAATAGATCAAGCGCTTGCTTGACTTTAACGCTGCGCCGACAACCTGTCAAGCAGTTGCTTGAATTGTTCCGCGGGGTCAGCCCGAACTCGCGCCGCGGAACGCGCCCGCGAGTACCGGAACCACCAGGCGCTCGACCTGCTTCCGGGACTTGTTCCGGAGCTCGGCCCCGACCGGCGCGAGGACCAGCCAGTTCAACAAGCCGGCCGCGCAGCGCGTCCGGAAGATCAGCTCCGCATCGTTGACCCCAGGAAGCTGGGCTTTCAGCACGCGAAGGGCGGCGGCACGAATCAGTTCGAACCGAGCATCGAGCCGATCCCATGTCTTCGGCGGATCGAGTCCCGCCCGCGCCACGATGCGCATCACGGCGAAGTCACGACCCCCGGCGGCCAGCGCGTCCATCATCGGTCGGGCGAACGCGGCCGCCAAGGCCTCTAGCGTGGACCCGGGGTTCAGCGCGCTCACCGCCTCCTGTTGCGCGTCCAAGTAGCGCTCGAGCGCATGCTCGACCGCCGCGTCACACAGCGCCTTCAGCGATCCAAAGTGGTAGCTCACTGCCGCGACGTTGGCCTCGGCAGCGTTCGTGAGCTCTCGCAGCGTCACGGCACTCTCGCCACGCTCGGCGAGCAGATCGAGGGCAGCGTCCATCAGCCGCATCCGCGTCCGGATGCCGGCCTCCCGACGCTGATCCGCCCTCGCCGCTTCCATCGCGATTTATTCAAGCATGTGCTTGAAAACTCGTCAAGCGTCGACGGGCTCAGGGCGGGCCCTCGCGAGCTCAGCCGGCGCCGTCGCGATCAGGCTGGTGAGCTCACGAGCGGCCGGAAGCTCCACCCCGCCGGCGATGCTAACGGCGAACATGCTGCGTCGGATGGGCGTTCCGGCGAGCGGCCGGGAGACGAGCGTTCCGAGCGCAAGCTCCTTGGCGAGGGTCGCGCGCGAGACGATCGTGACCCCGAGCCCGGCCTCGACGGCGGCCTTGATCGCCTCGATTTCGGTCAGCTCGGCGGCGATGTGCAGTTGATCGAGTCGGAGTCCGGCTGCCTGCAGGTGCTCCTCGCTCACCCGTCGGGTGCCCGAGCCGATTTCGCGCATGATGAGCGGCTCGGAGGCGAGCTCGTCAACCGGAATTTCGCCCATGCTGGCGAACCGGTGCGAAGCGCCCGCGACGATCTCGAGCTCGTCCTCGAGCACGGGGATAAGGACGATCCCGGGGTGGGCGACGGTGTCCTCGATGTACCCGACGTCGGCATGCCCGGCCAGGAGCATTTGCACGACGCGCTCGCTGTTATCGATCGTGATTCCCAGACCCAGCGCGGGGTGGCGGCGCCCTAGCGTGGCGAGATGGCGGGGCAGGATGTAGGTGCCGATCGTCCGGCTGGCGGCAACCAGGAGCTCCCCCTCGACGGCGCCGCGAGCCGCGGCGACCGCCCGACGCGCCTCAGCGAAATCACCGAGCAGCGCGTCCACCCGGTTGAGCAGTGCGGCGCCCGCGGGTGTCGGCCGGACGTGCCTGCGGGAGCGATCGAACAGCCTGCCGCCCAACTCGAGCTCGAGCGCCGCGATCTGCTGGCTAACCGCTGACTGCGAGAGGTGGAGCGCGAGCGCCGCACGGCTGAAGCTCAGCTCGTGCCCGACGGCGCGAAAGACCTCCAGCCGGCGCTCGTCCACAGCGTCGGATCTTATCGGATTGATAAGTAATCCTGATCTAAGGACGCATAATCCGCTTTGATTCCGGGGCCACGGCGGACGATCCTCTCGTGAAGTGTCCGTTTTTTCTGATTTCCGATCGAGCCGCTCGCCGTCCGATTTGCGGCCGTGGAGCTCCTCCCCGGCGGCGTCACGCGCGATCGGGCTCGCGGCTGCCGTGACAGTCGCGGGGGTGGCGTGGCCCCTGGGCGCGCTCGCGCCGCGTATCGGCGCCCCGATCATCGCGCTCGCGCTCGGCATGGCGGTCGCGGCGTCGACCCCGGCAGCCTCCTCGCTCGGCGCGTTGGGATCGATCAGCCGCTCCGCGCTGCAGGCGGCGATCGTTCTGCTCGGAGCCACCATCAGCCTCTCGGAGGTCGCGACCGTCGGCGCCTCCTCCTTGCCGGTGATGCTTGGATCACTGGCGACCGCTCTGATCGCCGCCGCGCTCCTCGGACGCCGGCTCGGCGTGCCCGAGCGGCTGCGCGTGCTGATCGGTGTCGGGACCGGCATCTGCGGTGCCTCCGCGATCGCGTCTGTCTCAGGCGTAATCGATGCGCCGGCCCGCGAGATCCGCTATGCGGTTTCCACGATCTTCGCGTTCAACCTGGTCGCGGTGTTCCTGTTCCCGGTGCTCGGGCACCTGCTCGGTATGAGCGCCCACCAATTCGGCCTCTGGAGTGGTACCGCAATCAACGACACCTCGTCGGTCGTCGCCGCCGGCTTCGCCTACGGCCACTCCGCCGGCGCTTATGCCGTGATCGTCAAGCTCACGCGGACCACGATGATCATCCCGATCACCCTCTTCCTCGCCACCCGCACGTTCCGCCGCGGCAGAGCCACCCAAGCCGGCGAACCGACCGGAACGGCATCGACTCCAAGCGCGACCCTGCGGCGGATCATGCCGTGGTTCCTCGTCTGGTTCCTCGTCGCATCGGCCGCCAACAGCCTCGGCGCGTTCACTCCGGGCGCTCGCGACGTGTTCTCCCACGTCGGGCTCGCGCTTACCACCCTCGCGCTCGCCGCGGTCGGCCTCTCGAGCAACCTCCGCGAACTCCGCCAGACCGGAACCCGACCGCTCGCGCTCGGCGCGCTCGTATGGGTCGCGGTCGCGACCACGAGCCTCGCCCTGCAGGCCCTGACCGGAGCCTCGTAAGCGCGGAGCCTCGTACGAGCGCCTCCTCCACGGGGGCCGGGGGGTTGCCGGTTTTGTCCGGGGGGCTGGTCACCATGTCCGGCCCGTGTCCACGCCCCGTCCGAAGACCACGCCGGCGTTGCGCGTCTGGCAGCAACGCGCACTCGCGGCGATGGATCGGTGGGAGCGGGGTTCGTTCTTGCTCTCGGCGGCGCCCGGGGCGGGCAAAACGCGTCCGGCATTGGAACTCGCCCGACGCCAGCTGGCCTCCGGGGCGGCCGAATCGGTGCTGGTCGCCTGCCCGACGGGGCCGCTGACTCGGCAGTGGGCGCGGGCCGCGAGCCGGCTGGGTGTCGAACTCGCGGTCGACGCCCCCACCCTCCGCCCGCCGACCGGGTTCGACGGCGTCGCGGTTACCTACGCGCGGATCGCGAAGGCGCCGAGCCGATGGGAACGCGCCGCGAGAGCGCGGACGTTGGTGGTTGCCGATGAGGCGCACCACCTAGGAGAAGAGCTGGCTTGGGGGGAAGCGTTCGCGAGAGCGGTTGGCCGCTGTGAGCGGTGGCTGTTGTTGTCCGGGACGCCATTTCGCTCCGACGCAACCCCGATCCCCGGCGTGCGCTACGACTCGGGCGGGCTCGCCCAGCCCGACATGTCCTACAGCTACGCGGATGCCGTGCTGGATGGCATCTGCCGACCCGTGTGCTTCGTCGCCTACGACGGAACGCTGTCCTGGCGAAGCGGCGATGATGTGATCGAGTCGAGCTTCGAGACCGTCCTGAGCGGGCGCGAGGCCGGCCGCCGCTACCGCACGGCGATCTCGACCGAGCTCCCCGACGGGCTGCCGCGAATCCTGCGCGAAGCCGACGCCAAGCTCCGGACGGTGCGCCGCGACGGCCACCGCGACGCCGGCGGGCTGGTGATCGCCGCGGACTCGTCGCACGCGCGCCGGATCGCTTCACTGCTCCGACAGGAGACCGGGCGCAGCGCATTGGTCGTCCTGCACAACGAGGCCAGGGCCGCAGAGAAGCTGGCCGCGTTCACGAACGCCCGCGACCCGTGGATCGTGGCCGTGAACATGGTCTCCGAGGGAGTTGACATCCCCCGCCTGCGGGTCGGCGTATATGCGACGGCAGCCAAGACCCCGCTCGTGTTCCGGCAAATCGTCGGGCGCTTCGTCCGCACGATCCCACGCCGTCCCGTGGAACCGAGCTGGCTCTACATCCCCGCAGACCCCGTTTTGCGCGATCACGCCGCTGCCGTGCGGGAGGAACTCCGCCACGCGCTGCGACGGCCCGAGGATGAGTCTGCGAGCGACTTCGACCGGCCGGACGTATTCCAAACGGAGCGCTCCGAGACACCCATGTTCGAGCCGCTCAGCGCGGACGTGGCCCCCCAGATGACGCTCTTCGGACCGCCGGCCGCGTCGGCACCGCAGCGACTCACAGCAGGTGCAGCCCACCTCGCCCCGGATCTCGATCGCGAGGCCCGGCCACACCGGACGCCGGCGTTCGAACAGCGCGCCAGGCTTCGGGACGAGCGCCACCGGCTCGTCGCCGAGCTCACCCGCCGCGACGGAACCTCCCACCGCGAGATCAACGCTTGGATCAACCACGAGCTCGGGATCCGGTCGGTCGAGCACGCAAGCGTCAACGACCTCGAACGGTCGGTCGAACTGCTCGTCCGTAGGCTCACGCGCCGCCGCTGACGACTCGCGTATCGTCCACCGCTGGAATGGATGTACGCCCTTCGCTTATCGAGTTCCCCGCCGATGATCCCGAGCGGGCGCGCCGCTTCTGGTCCAACCTGCTCGGCGTCGCCCTCGGGGAGCGCACCGACGAGGAGGGCAGCGGTTGGCAGACCCACGTCCCCGGTCCTCAGATCGGCGTGCATGAGCGCGGACGCGGACCGGGAGACACCGTCTCCCTCCCGTACTTCACGGTCGACGAGATGGACGCCGCGCTCGAGCGAGTGAATGAGCTGGGCGGCAGCGTCATCCACCCGGGTTCGAGGTGGGCCATCTGCCGAGACTCCGAGGGCAGCCCGTTCGGGCTGGCGCTGAGGAGCGAGGCGGACGCATAGCACCAGTCGCGCCGCTGGCCGCCGGAGGTCCAGGACCGCTGGCGCGTCAGCAGCTCGCTCCGGGATGGGTTGCGCCCGGGGCCAGGCAAGCTAGTCGCACGGATGGCGGGCGGCTCGCACGTGTGGTGAATGCGTAGTACTTGCCTACCCACTGAGGTCGGGTAATGACCACTGTCACCCGCGTCCGGACGTGGAGGCGAGACCGCTTGAACTCAGTGGTGAGATCGATTGTTCGGTCGATTCCGCACTGGCGCGATGTCGAACCGCATCCCGTACTCGCGCCGACCACGATGATACGCGTGGTGAAAGGGCACCCTCGGCCGTGGCAGCCGACCAGCAGCCTGGAGCCGACCGGCACCCCGGTCACGATGAGCGAGCGGATCATCGTGTACACGGGCGTGTACTGGAATATCCACTGCGCACTCACCGACGAGAGCAAGCTCTCGGCGGCGGTCTGGTTCACCTTGGCGCCCCCGGTCTGGCTCAGCTCCGAACTCACGCTGAGGTCGGCGGTCGTGTCGGTTGCCGTGATCACCGCTTCGCCCGGCGTAGGTGAGCTCCTGATCAGCGCACGGTACGTCCCGTTCACACCGTTCGCTACCCCGGTGACCTCCTCGAGCGGATCCGTGGAGGAGAACGCAACCGCGTCTGTAGACACCGGGTTGCCATAAGCGTCCGTAACCGTGGCCGCCGCGACGGCGTAGGAAGTTCCGCCGGCGACGATCGACCCCGGCTCGACGCTCAGGGTCATGTTCTTCGCCGGCCCCGGAGTCTGCGTCAAAGACGCAGACCCGGAGATCTGCTGACCCATCCACGAACTCGTGGCAGTGATCGTCGGGGTCCCGGCGGCGGTCGAACTGGTCAATGTGGCGGTGTAGGAACCGTTCAAATTGTCGATGGTCGGGCCGAAGCGGATCCCGCTGTCGGTTGATGAAAAGACGACGGTCTGACCCGGTAGCGGGAAAGACAGCGTCGCCGTCACACGGCTGGACGACACCCCATTGGCGACGATGCTGCTCGGGGACAGCGACACCGCGATCGTCTCCGGCGGCCCCGCCGCCAGTGCCGGGGCCTGGCGCAAGTACGTCCCGACGGCGAGAGCCAGAACCGCGGCAAACACGAACCAGTGGTCAGCTCCCGACCGAGACAGGCGGGAAAGCACCCCACGCACAAAGCGTCTGATCCTCCGGCACACAAACCCCATACCTGATCCCTCGACGGGCCAGGAACAGTGTGTTAAGTCTACCCAATCCTTCGCCTTCAGCCAAGCGGCGGCGGCCGAGCGAGTCCCTTTGCGCCGCGATTCTTAGAATGCCGTCCGTGCCGATTGCGTCGGGGGAGGAGCTGCTGGACCTCGACCGCCGGCTGGTGTGGCATCCGTACAGCGCGATGCCTGCTCACCTCCCGCCGCTGGCCGTGGACAGCGCGCATGGGGTCCGGCTCCGTCTCCGGGACGGTCGCGAGCTGATCGACGGAATGGCCTCGTGGTGGTGTGCGGTGCATGGCTATCGGCATCCGGCGCTGGACGAGGCGGCTCGCGACCAGCTCGGACGCATGGCGCATGTCATGTTCGGCGGGCTGACACACGAGCCGGGTGTGACGCTTGCCGCCCGCCTTGTTGAGCTGACCCCGGACGGGCTCGACCATGTGTTCTTCGCCGACTCCGGCTCGGTCTCGGTTGAGGTGGCGATCAAGATGTGCCTGCAGTACTGGCGCGCGCAGGGCGCCGTGACGCGGCGCCGGCTATTGACCCTCCGCGGCGGCTATCACGGCGACACGTTCGGGGCAATGGCCGTGTGTGACCCCGTCGGCGGCATGCACAGCCTGTTTCGTGGCACGTTGGCCGAGCACGTGTTCGCGGATCGCCCGCCGCGGGGATTCGACGCGCCCCTTGACCCTGACTACGCCGAGCACTTGAACGACGTGGTCGAGCGCCATGCGCCCGAGCTCGCCGCGGTGATCGTGGAGCCGGTGGTCCAAGGCGCCGGCGGCATGCATTTCTACAGTCCGGCCGTGGTCCGGCTGCTGCGCGAGTTGTGCGACCGGCACGGGCTGCTATTGGTCCTCGATGAGATCGCGACCGGGTTCGGGAGGACCGGCGCGCTGTTTGCCGCGGAGCACGCCGCCGTAGCACCCGACGTGATGACCGTCGGCAAGGCACTGACCGGCGGTTACCTGTCGCTGGCCGCCACGCTGTGCTCCACAAGGGTCGCGGAGGCGATCTCCCACGGTGAGGGTGGCGCTCTGATGCACGGACCGACCTACATGGCCAACCCGCTGGCGTGCGCCGTCGCGCTCGCCAGTCTCGAGCTTCTCGAGAACCCAGGCTGGCAGAACGATGTGACGCGGATCGAGCGTGGGCTCACCGCGGGGCTCGCGCCGGCGCGCGACCTTCCGGGCGTCGGCGACGTCCGGGTGCTGGGGGCGATCGGCGTTGTCCAGCTCGACCACGATGTCGACGTCGCGGCGGCGACCCGGGCGGCGGTCGAGCAGGGCGTGTGGCTGCGCCCCTTCCGCGACCTCGTCTACACGATGCCGCCGTATGTGACCGGTGATGAGGACTTGGGACGGATCGCCGCCGCTGCGGTCGCCGCCGCCGCCGCTGGGCGTGGCTCGAGCCGAGCCGTGAGCACCAGGGCCCGCAGGGGAAGCGACTAGCCGATGAGGGTGGCTGTGGTGACCGGTACGGACCGGAGGGCGCGCCGGCGCTTGACACCACTGCTTTTGAGACAGTCGCGAAACACGAGCTGGCGGACGCCGCGGACGCTGTCATGAACGACCTGCCCGAGGACGTGGGCGAGTCGCAAGCCAGTGACCGCCACTAGGCTCCTAGGACATGAAGATCCGCTTCGCCGTCGGTCCCCACGCAGGATCCCTCTCCGGGGCGGAGCTGGTCGGGTTCGCCGAGGCGCTCGAGTCCGCCGGGTTCGACGGGCTGTGGCTCTCGGACCTTCCCGTCGCTTCGGTGCTCGACCCGCTGCTCGGGCTAGCGCTCGCCGCCGGACGCACCGAGCGGCTGCACCTGGGCGCCAACCTCGTCCCCCTCGGCCGCAACCCGTTCCTGCTGGCCAAGGAGCTGGCTCAGCTCGATCAACTCTCGAGCGGCCGGCTGCTGCTCAGCTTCGTCACCGGCCTCGGCCAGTCCGGAGAACGTCAGGCGCTCGGTCTCGACGGCGCCCGCCGGGGTGACGTGCTCGAGGAAATCCTCTCTCTGGTGCGGAGATGGTGGGCGGGCGACGCCGTCGACCATCGCTCCGAACGCTGGACCTTCGATCACCTGGCGGCGCCCGCGCGGCCGGTCCAGGACCCGCTCGAAGTCTGGCTCGGCGGCCGCGGCCCCCAGGCGCTCGACCGGGTCGGGCGGATCGCCGATGGCTGGCTCGGCGCTCAACTGACCCCGGCCGAGGCCGGAGCCGCCCGCCGCCGGATCCAAGGGGCGGCGGGCCACGCCGAGCGCGAGGTCGACCCCGAGCACTTCGGGATGAGCATCCCCTACGCCCGCCTCTCCCCCGCCGATGACCTGCTGGCCCCGCTTTCCGCCCGGCGTCCCGACGTCGACCCGCTCGCCTTCGTGCCGGTCGGCCGCAGCGGCCTGCGCGCCTTTATCGAGCGCTACGTCGACGTCGGTCTGTCTAAGTTCGTCGTCCGGCCGATCGCGCCGGTCGACTCCTGGATCGAGGAGGCCGCATGGCTCGGCGACGCGATCCTCGACCTGCAGACCTGACGCAGGGCGCACGCGGCATTACAGAGCGCTCCCCTCGGGGGAAGGGTGCGGGCACGGGACGGTCGGTGGTGCGAGCCGGGTTGCCAATGTCCATCTCAGCTGTGAGGCTCCGCCCGCATGCCCTGCCTCATCGCACTGATCGCCCTGCTTTCGCCGCGGCTCGCTCTGTTCCTGATCTGGATTTTCAGCGATCTCCTGAGCCGCGCCTACTCGAGTTGGATCCTCCCCCTGCTCGGATTCTTCTTACTGCCTTGGACGACACTCGCTTACGCCGCGTTCTGGGACTGGTCACCCGGGCACCACCTGACCTGGAGGTGGATTTTCGTGGCCCTCGCTTTCTTCATCGACATCAGTTCGTATGCCGGCAGCGGACGGGCGCGGGCCGCGCGCCGCTGAGCGGCGGGTTGCCCTCGTCTGATGTGGCCGCGGGGTTCACCGCGTAGTCCGGCAGCTGCGCGCCCATCGCCCATAACTGCTCTTCGAGCTGGACGCTCAAGGCCCGCGGCGAGCGCCCGCACCGGAGTACATAGTGCCTCCTCACGACGTGGTTCTCGCCGCTCAAGGGCCCTTGGGGCCACCTCCGCAGGCCTTCGCGGCGCCTTCGAATGCCGGCGACTGCTGGTTGACCCCGGGCAGGTAGACCAGTTGGTTGCCGCCTGAGCTGCTGATGACCTTGGGGTCGGGGAAGTTCGGCACGCCATGGCTGCGCATGCACTTTGCGAAGTTCAATCCCCCTTGGTGCTGTGCGGTCTGTGCCGTACTCGCGTGGGCCGACGGCAGGTACTTCTGACACTGCGCCCGAGCGGCCAGGAACGCCGGGGCGCTGACTGAAACGCCATTGACCGAGATCGTGTGGGCGTTCCCTTGGATCAGCATTCCGTTACTGCCGAGGTCAGGGAAGTTCGTCACACCGTTGGCGCGCATGCACTTGGAGAAGGCGAGCGTTGAACCAGTCGAGGTGGAGCCGTTATCGCTCGACGCGCTCGAAGCCGAGCTTCTCGGCCTGCCCGAGGATCCACAAGCGGCTACGGCGATAGCGCATGCGAGTGCCGCCAATGGCGGGCAGCGGAGATCCGCGAAGCGCACGATTCGGTTGGGTGTACCGGGCTGCGAGTAACAGGGACGTAACGCCGAGGTTCGGGAGCGCCAGTGCGGGTCGCAACCGCATGCGAGGCCCACTCGCCAAACCGAGGGAAACCGTGCCCGCTGCGGTGCGGGTTACGAGCGCGCGACGTGTACTCGAGGCTGCAGGGCGAGTTGCCGGCGCGGTGCCGACTTCTGGCTGCCCGCGACCGCCTCGGCGGCGAACCACGCGAACGCACGATATCCGACGGTTCGAGGCTCATGATGTCCGAGCCGGGAGGTCCGAATTTCGGGGACGCCCGCCGGTCAGGCGGACGTCCCTCTTGCTAGCTCAGCCGAACCTCGGCAACCCCACCATCGGGCACCGACACGATCGGGCCTACGGTAGCGGCGCCCTCCCACACGACGTACTCGCCGGCCGGGAGGCTGCCGAACACGGCCGTGAGCAGAGACTCGCTTCGAGTTGTCCGCTCGTGCACGCCGGTGTGGACGCGCCCTGCGCCGTTTCCGATGCGACTGATCTCGATCTCAAGATCGCGGTAGCGCGCGGACGGGTAGATCACGAGCGCTCCATAGCCACCGCCGACGTCGATCGCCAGGCTGCCGCATCCCGCGGACGGGCGGAGGGCACCGTGGTGCCCTCCCCCGTGCGCGGTCGCCGGGTGCCCGTGGGCGTGGCACGAGCCCTCGGGTAGGGAAGTGCCCTGGCCGCCCGCCGATGTCACCCCACTCGCCATGGTCATGCCACCAGACCGAGCGGCGCGGCCTGGTAGCCACCCACCGGCGTTCCGAGGTACGGAAACTGCGCCAGGAACGAGGTGCTCGTCTGGTCGAGCCCGTCAGTGACCAGCGCCGCTGCCCCGTCGGGCGTGTAGGTGTTGTCGACTAGCGGGATCGTGGCCCCGGCGAGGGCCCGGAGCTCCACCGTGACGACGTCGTCGAACACGCGCCGACCGTTGGGGAAACCGGCTAGGTCGCCACCGAGGATCCCGAGCGCGTTCGGACTGCTCGCGGGTGGAATCGCCATGTTCAGGCGGATTAGGTCCGCTTGCGTGCTTCCTGTGAAGTTCTGGAAGTTCGGGACGACGCCGGCGGGAAGACCCGTCAGGAAGATCGCCACGATGTCCGCACGCGGCTTCGTGTACTTCGCCAGGTTCGGGAACACGCCCGGGTAAAGGACCGGCAAGAGCGACGCCAGCTCGGGATGTGCGACCCCCTCGACGAACTCCGAGTCCCTTAAGGGCGGGTTTGCATTCCAGCGGTCCTTCGAGCCCATCCCGACCAGCACCTCGTTGAACAGCGGCATCGCGAGCCGCGACACCTGCACCCACTCACCGGCCTCCTCGATCGTCCCGATGCCCTCGAAGCGGACCGTCGTGGACTGCCGACTGGCGGAGGCCCACACGCCGACGACCGACTTCGGGTCCATCACGTTGGTGGGCGTCTGATGGTTGCGCGTCAGATCGGACTTCGGGACCTTCAGCGCGATCGAGTGGACGCCGAAATTGTGCGTGCCATCGACGCCTGCCGCGGCCTGCAACGAGCCGATGTGCAGGTTCTCGAACGGGCGCAGGTTCGCCAGGTCGAAGATCGACCCGATGTCCACGTAGAAGCCCTCAAGTCGCTGACCGGCGAAGACGGTGCGACCACCCGGCAGGCTGTGAACGGCCTGCCCGGCAAGGGTCTCGTAGTTCGGGGTCGAGAGCACCCCGACGTTACACGGCGGGCACGGCAGGTTCTCGGCCAGCAATTCGCGATTACCGCGCTCGAGTCGTGTCACCGAGTAGAACTGTTTGCGGTTCCAGTTCGGGCTGCCGATCGAGTCGATCTCGCCGGTGTTGTAGAGGAACGTGTTGGGGTTCGCCACCACGGTGGTAAATGCGAACTCGTAGATGATGTCCGAGTCGCCGTCGCCGTCATTGTCGATGTTGATGCGGTACCGGACGTCGTCGCCGAACTCGAAGAAGTTCGGGCCGCCGAACGGCGCCTCCAACGGGATGTAGTTCGCGATCAACGTGACGGTGTTCGGATCGTCCGGACTGACAAAGAAATACGTGTCGGTGTTGTCGGCGACGGGGTCCTTACTGATCGCCGGCGCTTCACGGTGAGATGACACTTGCTTACCTCCAAGTCGGCTTGTGAGAGGGGCGGTTGCCGCCAGATCAGCGGGCGGCGTGGGCGAGCTGAGCCGCGATCTTCCGATCACGGAACTTCACGGTGCGCTCGCCGGTGTTCAGCGAGATCTCACCGGTGCGGGCATCGTGGATGTAGGCCACGATCGGCTTCGCGTGTTTTGCGCTCTTGGCCTCGGCACTTTGCGTGACCAGGGCGCCGAGGACGGTCATCCCAGCCGCTGCGCCGGCCGAGCTCTTGACGAATCCACGCCGAGTGCTCTCACTCATGATTTGCCTCCGTTTGTTGTGGGTTGATCGAGCGGACGACGGCAGACCTCCGCCGGGGACTCCCGCTCCCCACATCGGAATCCGCCCCTGCGCGGGCTGCCCTCGATTCCGCTGTCACCTCCTGTTCGCGCCGCGCAGAGGATTGGATCACCGCCCGCATGAATTTCCGCCGCGCCTCCCTCGAGTGATCCGAACCCGATCCGCTCACGTAACAGCGAGGACGAAACCCCAATCGATCGGAGCGCACATGCTGGGACTCGACAATCCAATCCATATCGCCTTTCTCCTGGTGCTGCTGCTGCTCGTCTTCGGCGCAAAACGGCTGCCAGAGATGGGTCGCTCGCTGGGCTCGGGAATGCGCGGGTTCAAAGACGCGATCACGGGCGAGGAGGGGCTGGCCACCCACGAGACGCGCACGATGACGCTCGAGCGCAGCGTCGACGCGATGCCCGAAAGCACGCCCAGCCGCACCGCCGAGCATTCGGCCTAGCCGAAGCCCGGCAACCGCCGGCAAGCCGCGCTCCGCGGGCGCGTCCACTCGGGCGTGCCCTCAGGCGCTCAACAAGATTGGCCCCACCCCTCTCCGGATCTCATCGCCAGGCGTCGCGCGGAAGCTCGAGGTAGCTCGCGCGCCCGTGACCGAACGACCAGTCCTCGCGTTCGTTCTCCAGCATGACTACCGCCAGGTTCTCGCCTCGCATCCCGATGCGCTCGGCTAGCAGTTCGGCAACGCGGTGATAGAAGGCCTGCTTGGCGTCGGTTTTCCGGCCGGCGGAGAGCGTGATCCGGATCAGCAGAAACTGCTCGTCTCGGTCGATGTCGAGGTAGTTCGGATCGAAGCGCAGGTGTCCCGGGCGACGTTCGGTGATGATCTGAAACCGGTCGCGCTCTGGAACGTCGAGCACCGCGACCATCGCCTCGTGGACGGCGTCCGAGATCGCATCCAGCTCGGCCTCGGAGCGGCCTTCGAGCAAATCGATCTGCACCAACGGCATGTCAACACTCCTTTGGCTGATACTTCTGGTCGAATAGACGAGGTTCGCGTTGAAAAAACATCGGCTTCACATCCGTCGTCACCGGGTGTGGGCCCCGACCCGCAGAGGTGCCGAATGGCCGAACTCCCACAGCCCCCTGAAGACATTGTGCTGGCCCACTTCATCGTCTCAGACGACGTCGAGCGCTCTCGGCGCTTCTACACCGAAGTACTCGGCGGCACGCTGGCCTTCGACGGAGACGTGACCTACGTCGCACTGTCGAACAGCTGGATCATCATCAACGTCGGTGGAGGCCCGACCGACGACAAGCCCACGGTCACCTTGGAGACGCCGCGCGATCCCGATCGAGTCAGCAGCTTTCTCAATATCCGGGTCAGAGACATCGAGGCCGTGTACGCCGAATGGAGCGCCCGTGGTGCCCAATTCCTGACGCCGCCGAAGCACCACCAGTACGAGATCCGTTGCTACATCCGCGATCCCGACGGGTACATCATCGAAGTCGGGCAAACCACGGACCCAGAGGGCGACTGGACGCCCGCTCATTGGCCATCCGAGAAAGCCACTTGAGAGACGGATTTCGGTCATGACCACCGCGATCGTCGGCACGGGAGGGCTCGGATCGGTCATCGCGTGCCAGCTCGCCGCAGGCGGCGAGGCCCTGCGGCTCTCGAGCGCCGACACTCAGTCGGCACGAACGCTGGCCGGAAAGATCGGTCCGGCTGCTGTCGTCGCTGTCGATAACCGCGACGCGCTGCAGGGCGCCGGCGCCGTCGTGCTGGCGCTGCGGTTCTCTGTGCTCAAGAGCGTGATCGACGAGCTCGCCGATCCGCTGACCGAGAAGGTCGTGGTCGTTCCGAGCAATCCAGTCGGTCTCGATGCACAAGGCAACATCGTCCAACTCCTGCCGGAAGGACAATCCTCCGGCGAGGTCGTAGCTGGATGGCTGCCGGCGGGGGCGCCCTTGGCCATGGCGTTTGGAACCATGTCCGGAGGCCTGTTCACGTCCTCTAGCAACCGATCGCCGGAGCCGGCGGTCCTTTTCTACGCGACCAATGACGACCGTGCCGGCGCGGAGGTCGAGTGGTTGATCCGGACGGCCGGCTTCGAGCCGGTGAAGGTCGGCGGGGTCGAACAGTCGGGCCGACTCGAGGTGGGCGGTGATCTTCACGATCTCGTGGTCGGCGTAGCAGAGGCGCGATCGTTGGTCGGTGGGGCCTGACCGCGTCGCCACATTTCCCCCGTCTCCTGAAGTGCAGGCCTAGCAAGGAACCCGTCACGGTACCCGCCGCCGTGATCTCAGTAGCGGCGGGCTGTGGCGAGGGGTGTCCTCGGACCAGGAGCTCCACTCGCTCCGTGGCGCGTCGGTCATGCGCCCGATCACCGCGAGCAGCGGCTCGTATCGAGCGCGCGCGGCTCGAAAGGCGATCCAGGCGGAGTCGCGATCATCGGACATGGGCACGCCGATGCTTTGGAGATGGCTGAACGCCTGATTGAAGCTCTCCTCGGGAAGGCTGATCTCGGCGCCGGGTTCCGGCGGCCGGTGGGGGATGCCGAGGAAGTCGGCGATCGAGATCAAGGCGTGGAGGCCGGCGCGTAGACAGAGCTCGCTCCGAGAATTTCCCGGTCCCCGGCAGGCTGTGGTCAGGAGGGCGGCGCCGTCGAGCACGGTCTCGGACGCGAGCACCCAGTGGTTGTTCGGGCGAGGAGAACGAAAGAAAGTGAGTTGAGGGAAGCTCGTGTGGGTTTCGCCGACCTTGATGAACCAGTCCTCCCAGGAGTTCCATACCTCCTCGAGCTGGTCAAACCGGCCGAGCTCCCACGTGCTGGAGAGGAGCGCAGGACCGGACGGCGGACTACCGGTTCGCACCGTGAGCTTGGTTATGAGCTCCTCCCGCTGTGAGAACGCGCCGTACAACGTCGGCAGATAGGCGATCACCAGCGCGAGGAGCGAAAGTCCGACCGCTGCCGCGGCGAACGCCGCCAGCTGTCGCGACAGGCCGGGAGGAGAGTCAAATCCGAGCGTGAGCATCGAAGATCCCGACAGCTCCAACGCACGCGAAACGCTCCGGCCGGTGATCATCGAGGCGATTAGAGACCAGAACAAAGCGGCGAACAGCAGCCAGATCAGCAGGCCCCAGGTCGTGAGCTGAGCGAACACTCCCAACGGCGCCTGGACGGCAAAGATGCGATCCCTGGTGGCGTAATCGGAGCGCCCGGTCAGCCGTAGCCGGACCCGCAGGAGCCAGTGAACGGCGAGGAAGGCGACGCGCGCAAGCCGGGTCGGCACAGCCCGGGGCACCACGACGGTGTTCAGCATCGACGCCAGTACCACGGCGAGGCCCACGACCGCCAGCACTCCCACGATGATTCGCACGACGATCATGACCTGGGCAGTGCCTTCACGGGCACGATCGTCTCACGTGGCGCCGGATAACTCACCACTCGCCGCATCCGCGCGGCGCGAGTGGCGCGTTCACCGCCCCGGGGCCGGGTGAATCACCGTTCACCGCCGGCGGGGACGCGAGTGGCGAGTTGACCGCCGAACGCCTCGGCCGCGGGATCAATCTAGGCGCTACCGCGAGCGAACCACCGCTCGATCAGGAAATACGAGATCGAAATCCCCGGCGTCATCACCAGCGCGCTGCTCCGGCCCGAGAGCGCCGCGCCGATCTCGTCGCGGGTGAACCACCGCACGTCTTCTAACTCACCATCGCGTGGAACCGGCTCGCCGCCCTCGGAGCGCGCCTCGAAACCGAGCATGACCGACATCGGGAACGGCCACGGCTGCGATCCGACGAAACGCGGGTCGTGGGCGGTTATGCCGGACTCCTCCTTGACCTCGCGGATGACCGCCTCCTCGAGCGACTCGCCAGGTCCGACAAATCCTGCGAGCACCGAGTACTGCCCCTTCGGCCAGCCCGTCTGGCGCCCTAACAGAGCGCAGCCGTCATGCTCGACGAGCACGATCACCGCCGGGTCGGTGCGCGGAAAATGCTGCGCGCCACAGGACGAGCAGGCGCGCGAGAAGCCACCATCGGTGACCAGCAACGCTCCCCCACATGCGGGGCAGAACCGGTGGCGTCGATGCCAATTGAGCAGGGCGACGAGGTAAGCGGCGAGACCCGCCTCGGCTGGTGCCAGCACCCGTCCAGCCTCGCGTAGCGACGCGATCCGGCCGCGCTCGCTTAGGCGTTGGCGCTCCTCCGGGGGTGCTACCTCGAGGTCCAGGGCAAACAGGGCAACGTCGTCCTCGAGCCCAAGCATCACCGGCCAAGCCTCGCCCGTCGCGCGGCTCGCGCGGACCGGCACCGGCACGCGCAGCAACGAGACAGGTGGACCAGCACTGACCAGGACCCCCTCGGCGCTGGCCAGGAGCGTCCGGCTTGTGGGATCCTCGAGGCGCGCGGCGACCCAAGCGGGATCGAGCCGCTCCGCCACCGCCCGATCCAGCGTCATCCCCGAAAAGGTCAGCACCGGACGCACGTTACGGCAACTCCAGCAGGGGGCGCGAGGCCGAGCTGTTAGGCCGTTTGCCTAACGGGTTGGGGTTGAGATAGGTTCGCGGACCTATTGGCGCGGTCCGGGGGCACCGCAATCCAGGGAGTCGTGATAGGGCCGGAATGGAGGTAGGAGAATGTCGTTGACCCCCCGTAAGGTTGCTTCGTTGATCGGTGCGGGTGCGCTCGGCATCACAGCGCTGACCGGCGCCGGCTCGGCAGCCGGTTCCACCGCGCATGCCAGTGTGGCGAGGCCCAGCTTTTCCAGGTTGAGCCCGAGGGAGGTCAACGCCCGCTTGTCCGGCAAAAGAGAGTCTGTGGTGGTCGTCTTCGACAACCAGCTCACCAACCTGCCGGCGAACCGCGTGCACCGGCACGCCCGAGAAGTAACCGCCGCGTCCATGCAGGCTCCGCTCGTAGCCCAGCTGAACCAGGTCGGGGCCACGCATATCACGAAGCTATCGCTGCTCAACGCTGTCGCGGCAACGATGCCGGCGGCCGAGGCACAGGCACTCAGCCGGACCGTCGGCGTCAAGGCGGTCGTCCCCGACGGGACGATCATCATCGGGGACGCCACGTCGACCACGCCGACCGTGGCCGCCTCCCGGGTGGCGAAGTCGACGACCCCCGGCACGGCGGCCGACGGGCAGCAATTGTGTAACGCATCTCCCGGCAAACCGCTGCTGGAGCCCGAAGCCCTCACCAGCATCCACGACGCATCCAGCAACCCGTACGACCCCTTCGAAGCGGACAAGGTCGCGACGGGCCAGGGCGTCATCATCGGGAACGTCGACGCCGACTCACTGGCGGGCAACCCCAACATGATCCGCCCCAACGGGCAGCCCGTGATCATCGACGCCCCGGACCCGACCGAGAACGCCTATAGCGACGAGTTCAACGGAGACGTCTCCACCATGGCCGCCCAGGGTACGGTCACCTACACCTACGCGTCTCAGCTGCCCTACTCGAGCATTCCCGCGAGCTGCAGCTTCCGGATCGTGGGCGACGCCACCGGCGCCTCTCTGCTCACCACCGGTTACTTCAGCGACACCAACTCGGCCGGTCAAACCGTGGCTCCCGAGTCGCAGGTCATCGCCGGGCTGCAGCAGGCGGTGAACGAGGGTGTTAACGTCGTATCGGAGTCCTACGGCTACGGCGCTCTGCCGGGTGCCAACGACGATCTGCTTGAACCAACGAACGATGCCATGGTGGCAGCGGGCGTCGTCGTCGTGGAAAGCGCGGGTGACAGCGGCTCGTCCGGAACGGTCGAGGCCCCCGCCGACGACCCCAACGTCATCGACGCCGGTGGGACGAACGACCTCAGGCTCCTCGCCCAGGCCGATGGCTACACGAAGGGCTGGGAGGACGACAACATGACGACCCTGTCCTCGGGCGGCACCGCTCCCAACGGCGCCGTGGTGGACCTGGTCGCCCCCGGCTACCTGGCGCTCGCTGTCGCCGGCATCCAACAGCAACCGCAACCGGCACTTCCGACCGAGGCCTTTGGCGGCACCAGCGAGTCGGCCCCGTTCATCTCCGGCGCTGCCGCCGACGTGATCCAGGCCTACCGTGACAGCCACGGGGGTGCCAGCCCGACACCGGCCCAGGTGAAGGAGATCCTCACCAGCACGGCGACCGACATCGGAGCGGAGGCAGACCAGCAGGGCGCCGGCCTCCTGAACGTGTACGCGGCCGTTGAAGCGGCCCGCCAGATGCCGGGCGCGACGGACACGCATGGCTTCAACGCACCCGAACTGGTGGACAGCCCCACCCAGCTCGACGTACAGGGCACGGGCGGCTCCACGGTCCACCAATCGGTCTCGCTGTACAACGCCTCCTCCTTCCCCGAAAGGGTCTCCGGAACCTACCGGGTGCTTGGAAACGAGACGAGCCTCGGCAGTCCAGTCACTGAGAACGTCAGCGCCCCATCGTCAAGCGCCCCGATTCCCGCCCAGGGGGCGACCGCGGCGGCGCCGATCACCTTCACGGTGCCGAGGGGCGTGAGTGTGCTCGATGCCGACATGCGCTGGCCAGACCCGACCAACAGCGATGACAACATCCTGACGTTCATCCTGACCGACCCGGCTGGGAAGTTGGCCCAGAGCTCGTACGACTACGGCGCCTCCAACGGGCCCAACGCCAGCCCTGACATCCAGCACAGCACGGTCGAGCATCCGATGGCCGGGACCTGGACGGCCCAGATCGTGTGGGCCAATGGGCGCGGCCACGTGCAGACTGCGCCGGACACCCCCGGGCCCTACACCGGAACCGTGACCTTCCAGGCCAGCGGCCAGAACTTCACGACAAGCCCGGCGTCGGCGCCCGTCACGATCGCGCCTCACAGCTCGGCGAGCGTGCCCCTCAGCATCGACCTGCCCCGGACTCCCGGCGACTCGCCCGAGTCGGTGCAGTTCGCGGCGACGAACGGGCTCGTGCACAGTTCGGTGCCGATCGCTCGCCGTACCCTCATCCCGTCGGCCGGTGGCTCGTTCGCGGCCACTCTGACCAGCTCGGTATCTCGCGGTCCGGGGCAGATCAAGACGTTCTATGTGAACGTGCCCCAGGGTGAGAACGACCTCGACGTGTCGCTCTCCGCGCCGGACCACAACGCCGACGATCCCGTGTACTACTACCTGTTCTCGCCGGCCGACCTTCGAGCCTGCTGTCACCGAGGCAGGGTTCATCGATGTCACAGCCTCAGACGCCACGCCGACGCCCGACAACCCGACCGGAAACGCCTCGCTCATCACCCCTGATCCCCAGCCAGGTCTGTGGGAGATCGACGTGATGCAGGGCGCCACGACCGACGGGACGGAGTTCTCCCAGACCGTCACCGGGGTTGTCGCGTACAACCAGCTCGCGCCCGTCACCGAGTCCGGTCTCCCGACGTCGACGTCGACGACGATCGACTCCGGCTCCAGCGTACCGATCACGGTCACGGTCAAGAACACGACGAACCATGTCGGGGACTTCCTCCTGATCCCGTCGGGCAGCGACATCAGTGGTGGCAATACGGTCACGCCGGAAAGCTGGCGCCCGGAGCCACAGGGACACTGACGGCGACGCTGTCGCCCACGGCAGCCGCGGGCACCGCGGTGAACGAGATCCTCAGCGTCTATCGACTCGACGGACTGGGCAGGCTCTGACCCCGCCCTCGGGACACGACGTTGTTCTCCGACTTCCACGACTTCGCGTACGCCTACACGGTCGGCTAGCTCGAGCGGCCAGCGCTGACTATCACGGCACGGCTCGGGCCTCGTCGCAGGCCCGAGCCGTCGCCGCGCGCCGGGCTTCTCGCGGATGGGTCACCCCGCCCGTTAGGCTCGCGCGATGATTGCATCGGCTTCTCAGGCCGATCCGCCCAGGCTTGGCCGGCGGATCGTCCGCTTGTTCCGGCCGCATCGCGGCACCCTGGCGGCGATCGTCGCGATGATCTTGATCAGCTCGGTGTTGAGCGTGATCAGCGCGCTGTTGGTCCGTCAGGTGTTCGACGACGCGCTGTTCGTTCGGGGCGGCCCCGATCTGGGAGTGCTGTATCCGCTAGTGGGCGCGTTGATCGCGATCCCGATCGTCAACGGCGTCCTGAACGTCGGCCAGGCGTGGCTGACCGAGGTCGTGGGGAACCGGGTACTGCAGGAGCTTCGTGATCGGCTGTTCGAGCATCTGGAACGTCTGTCGCTGGCGTTCTACACGGCGACTCGCAGCGGCGAGGTTCAGTCGAGGCTGGCCAACGATGTCGGCGGGGTGCAGACGACGATCACCTCAACCGCGTCGTCGGTGGTCAGCAATGTGGTCACGCTGCTGTCCTCGGTGGTGGCGATGTTGGTGCTCTCGCCGCTGTTGACGGCGATCTCGCTGGCCGCGACGCCGGTGTTTGTGTTGTTCAGTCGGCGAGTCGGACGCGCCCGGCGAGCGGCTCGTCGTGATGCCCAGGCGTCGCTGGCGGCGATGGGCTCGATCACGCAGGAGACCCTCTCGGTCTCCGGCATCCTGCTGGCCAAGGTGTTTGGTCGACAGGAGCACGAGGTTGACCGCTACCGCGCCGAGAACGCCAACCAGGCCAACCTGCAGATCCGACAGGCGATCACCGGTAGATCGTTCTTTGCGGTCACGCAGGCATTCTTCGGGATCAGCCCAGCGCTGGTTTATCTGGTCGCCGGGCTCCAGGGAACGCACGGCGACCTCTCCGCTGGGACCCTGGTGGCATTCACGACCCTGCAGAGCCGGCTGCTGCTCCCGATCAACCAGTTGCTGCAGGTGTCGGTCGACGTGCAGTCGTCGCTGGCGCTGTTTGGCCGCATCTTCGAGCTGATCGATCTCCGGCCTCGGATTACTGATCGACCGGACGCGATCGACCTCGATGTGGACGAGATCCGAGGCGAGGTCGGGTTCGAGGACGTCTGGTTCCGGTATGGCGGCGGCGAAGACAGCGGACCGCCCGCACCTGAGGAGGCGCTTCGTGACGTGTCGATGCTGGTCTCGCCCGGGCAGCTCGCAGCGCTGGTCGGTCCCTCCGGGGCGGGCAAGACGACGATCTCGTATCTGATCCCGCGGCTCTACGACGTCGAGGGCGGAGCGGTCAAGATCGACGGTCACGACGTGCGCGACCTGTCTGCGGCGACGATCGCGCGCGCGGTCGGCGTGGTGACCCAAGAGAGCTACCTGTTCGGAGGCACCGTGCGCGAGAACATCAGCTACGGACGCCCGAACGCAACCGACGAGGAGATAGTCGCCGCCGCCAAGGCCGCGTTCATCCATGACCGCATCCTTGCCCTCGAGCATGGCTACGACACGGTCGTCGGCGAGCGCGGCTACCGGTTCTCCGGCGGAGAGCGCCAGCGGCTGGCGATCGCGCGCGTGATCCTCGAAGACCCGCCAATCCTGGTCCTCGACGAGGCGACCTCGGCGCTGGATAGTGAAAGCGAGCGCATAGTCCAACAGGCGCTCGAATCCCTCATCCAACGACGAACCACGATCGCCATCGCGCACCGGCTCTCGACGATTCGCAAGGCCGACGTCATCTTTGCCATCGACCACGGCACGATCGTCGAACGCGGCACACACAACGAGCTCTTGGCCCGGGGTGGCCTGTACGCGCGGCTGTACGAGGAGCAGTTCGGCGACGGGGTCGTCGAAGCCCATTGCAGCGACGGCGTGATCCTGGCCAACGGCCGTCCGTGCCGACCGTCGAGCCAGCGACCGCAGCCCGGCGCACGCCTCCCCGCTCCCGTGACCGCAGAACCGGCGCCTTCAATGGTCGATGTTCCGGCCGAACTGCGCACCGTCCTGACTGCCTGACGCCAGAGCCGCCTCGCAACGGCACCCGGCGGCTAGCCGGGCGCTCGGATCGCGGAGACGTTGAGTCGCACGTAGTCAAGTGGAAGGCTCAGCCCGGCGACGACGGCGGCCGCGAACGGCTCGCGCTCCTCCTCGCACAGCCGTGCGAGGTGCGCTGCCAGGATCGACGTGGGCACGAACGCGGCCACGTCCTCCGGATAGGTCGGGCGCTCCTGGAGCCAGCACCGGATCGCGGTGAATCCGGCTCTCCGCAACCGGCGCTCCGTTGCCCGCGGCGGAGCGAAGACCCAGGGCGAGAAGCCGACGAGCTGGGGCGCTCGATCGCGTGCGACTTCGTCGATGACCTTGCGCACGGCGTCGAGGTTGCCCTCCCCCCCGCACTGGATCTCGAGGACGCCGCCCGGTGCAAGCGCCTGCGCCAGTCGCGCCCAAAGGCGGTCATGGTCGGTGACCCAGTGCAGCGTCGCGGTCGAGACGACCACATCGACCTGCGTGTTCAGGTCGAGGTCGAGCACGTCCTGACACCACACCTCGGCGCGATCGCCGAGCCGCGCTCGGGCGAATCCGACCATGTCTGCCGAAGCGTCTATCGCCAGCACGCGGCCTTGCGGCACGAGCGCCAACAGCGCCTCGGTCACGCGGCCGGTCCCGCAGCCGACATCAAGCAGAGTGGCGTCCCGTGGGATGCCCCCGAGCCGTGCCAGCACGTCCGAAGCCCACGCCTGCTGCGGCTGGCTTGACCGGTCATACGTGCGCGCGTCCCAGGGCGTGCCCACCTACGGATCAGCCTACCGAGACACACGGTCGCCGCGCGCCGTCGCATGCAGGACAATGTGGACATGGGTGACGAGCACCTGCGTTCTGAGATCCGAGACGAACAGGAGCGGATCATCTCGGCCGTCAGATCGGCAACGGATCACTGGGAGATGGCGAAGGCGGAGCACTCTTTCGCTGATCTGCTCGAACGGATGGCCGATGAGCTCGAGATGGACTCGGCCCATGATCGTGGCCGCTTTCTGGCCGCGGCACACGCACTCCGTGAGTCGGCGGCGGCCAACGAGCACCGGTATCTCGCAGGTCTTGGAGATTCAGGCGACGCCTCCGAGTAGCGGCTGAAGTCCTCGGGGCGGCGACTGCCTCGCGGCGTTCGGCGACCCCCACTAGGCTGTGCGCCATGTCGATCGTGATCGTCGGTGCCGGGCCCAACCTCGGCCTGGCCGTGGCCAAGCGGTTTGGGCGCGAAGGGTTTGCCGTCGGCCTGATCTCCCGCACCGAGTCCCGGCTGGTCGAACTGCGCGCTCAGCTCCGACTCGAGGGGATTACCACGGCCGGTGCGGCGGCCGACATTCGCGACAGCGACGCGCTGGCGAACGCGATCCGTCAGCTCGCCGCCGAGCTCGGCCCGGTTGAGGTTCTGGAGTATTCGCCGCTACCGGCACCTGACTTCATGAAACCCGTGCTGGAGACGACGGTCGACGACGTCCGCGGTCCGCTCGAATTCAGCGTGCTCGGCGCCGTGGCCGCGACCCAGGCGGTCATCGGGCCGATGCGCGAAACCGGCCGGGGGACGATCCTCTTCACCACCGGCGCCGCCGCCGTCAACCCCAACCCGGCCCGTGCCGGCGTGGGAATCTCCTTCGCGGGCGAGGTCGCCTACGCCCGGATGCTGCATGACGCGTTGCGCGAGGAGGGGATTCACGTCGCCCACACTGCCATCGCCGGCCGGATCGCTCCAGGGGGCGACAACGACCCCGAAGACGTGGCCGAGGTCCTCTGGACCCACCACGTCGATCGCCGGGTCTTCCAAACCCGGCTCGGGATGCCCTGAGCGCCCGCCGACAGCGCCAATTTGCCGGTCTTCAGGGCAGCGGCGTCCTCACCGACGATTCGGCTGCACGACCAGCGCGCTTCCGCCACCCAGGCGGACGGGCTCGGCCACGGCTTCGGCCCGGCCCTGCCCGAGCATCTGAAGCGCTGTGGCGTCCCCCGGATAGTTGTCGAGCGGGAGGATCGGCCCGGTGGCCAGCGAGAACTTCTCGCCGTATTGGCTCGTCAGCTGCTGGGCGAGCGCGCTGTTGTAGAAGTCCGGCTCGGCGAGCGACGTCGCGGAGTTCGTTTGGCTCACCCGGGGCGCGGCTAGTGCGGCCGGCAGAGTCATGCCGAAGTCGACGTGGTTGATGAGGATTTGGTCGACGGTCGTGATGATCGTCGAGCCGCCGGCCGCTCCGATCGCGAACTGCGGCTTGCCGTCGCGCAGCGCGATGATCGGGCCCATGCTCGAGCGCGGCTCCTTACCCGCTGCCGGCAGGTTCGGGTCATACGCGCCGGGCGACGACGGGGCGAAGTCGAAGTCGGTGAGCTCGTCGTTGAGCAGGAAGCCGTAGCCGGGCACGACCTGGCCGCTGCCGCCGAAGAAGTTGATGGTGTTCGTGTAGGCGACGATGTCGCCCCACTTGTCCTCGGTGACGATGTTGTTCGTGTGATGCGCCTCGGGCGAAGCCGACGACGCCTGCTGGGACGCCGCGGTGGCGCTGCAACTCGGGAACGGCGCGAACGGCGAACCGGCCGCGACGGGCGAGGTGAGCGCGGTATTGCCGATGAGGCAGCGGCGCGTCGCCGCGAACGCCGGATTGAGCAGGCCGGCGAGCGGCACATGGACGTAATCCGGGTCGCCGACGTAAGCGTTGCGGTCGGCGTAGGCGAGCCGGGACGCCTCGAGGTAATGGAACAGAGCCTCGGCGCGCGGCTCGGATCCGAGCGAGTAGCCGCTCAGGATGTTGAGGATCTCGCCCTCGGTCGAGCCGCCGCTGGAGGGCGGCGCCATCCCGTAGATGCTCAGCCCCCGATAGTTCACGTGAGTGGGCGCGAGAAGTCGGGTGCGGTAGGACCGCAGATCCTTGGTGGACATGATGCCCGGGTTGGTGACGATCGTCTGTCCCGGCGTGAGCACGGGGTGATCGTCGGCCTGGACGATGGCTTGCCCGATCGGTCCGTCGTAGAACGCCAACGGACCCCGGCGTGCGATCAGCTGGTAGGTGTGTGCAAGGTCCGGATCGCGCAGCCGGGTCCCCACCGGCAGCGGGTTGCCAGATGGCGTGAGCAGGAGCGACCGGCTTGCCGGGTACGCCTGGAGCGTCGAGAGCCCGGACTGTTCGAGCTGGTTGAAGTCGAAGTTGACCGCGAAACCGTGCTGGGCGAGAGCGATCGCCGGCTGCAGGTCCGCGCTCAGCGAGAGGCGGCCGAACTTGCCCACGGCGGTCGCCCACGTCGCGACGTTCCCCGGCACGCCGGTCGACAGCGGCTGATCCGAAGCGGCGGTGTAGTTCATCGGCTGGCCCGTCGTCGGGTCGATGAACAGGTTCGTCGTGCACGCCGACGGGCAGGTCTCCCGGCCGTCGATCGTCGTGACGGTATGCGTCCGCGCGTTGTAGATGACCATGAAGCCGCCGCCGCCTGGGCCGGCGACGAACGGCACGGTCACACCTAAGGCACTCGCCGTCGCGACGGCGGCGTCGACCGCATTCCCGCCCCTGCGGAGAACGTCGATCCCGGCTCGGCTGGCGCCCACGTCCATCGACGCAACGGCACCGCCGGTGCCGACGGCGACCGGCTCGTCCGGGTAGGCCGCCCCCCGCCCTGCGCCATTCGGCGCGGCGGACGCGCCTACCGGCACCGTGACGAAGCTCGCAGCGCAGAGCGCCGCGACGACAGTTGCGATTCGTCGATAACTCACAACACCCACCTCCGACCGAGCTCAGGACTCAGTCGAGCTTTCCCAGCAGCCGTCCCTTGGAAACCCCCAAGATCCCATCGGGTGCAAGCACGACTGTCAACCAGTCGATGGGATTCCGCTCTCGGTTCCGATTCTGCGGCGAAGCTCCTTCAATTCGTCACGGCTCAGCCCGTTGGCGAGAAGCCACGCGGCACATCCGCCGAAGCCTTCGTCGAGGAGCGCGAACACTCGCTCCATCGTGCCCGGAACGGGTGCATGCGTCCGTGGGTCGTGGCCTTCCAGCTCGGTCTGGTAGGTCGGGGAGCTGAGGAGGCGGGCCATGATCGCGTCGATTCGCTCGGCCGTTGCCAGGTAGTCGCTGACGATCGCGGCCCGGTCGACCCCCGCCGCGTCCAGGGCGAGCGCCACGATCACTCCCGTGCGATCCTTGCCGGCGGCGCAGTGAACCAGCACGGCTCCGCGGGTATTGGCGATCGTGCGAATGGAGGCCACGATCGAGTCCGGACGGGCGATCAGGTAACTCAGGTAGGCCTGGACGACACGCGGCTCATCGGGCCACCCGCTCGGTCCGGCAGGGGGCCATAGATTGACGGTGGCGGCGTCGAGATCCGTGTTGCCTCCCGAGCGCGGGTAGAGCGACCGGTGCTCGACCCGGACCCTTGGCTCCTGCGTCATCGGCCCGGGTCCCTCGAGCTCGATCTCGACGTCGGTCCGCAAGTCAAGCACGACCTCGAGCGACTCTTGGTCGACGAGCACGCGGACGTCCCGCGCGGTGAGTGATTGCAGGTTGTCGGAGCGCAGGAGCACGCCTGGCACCACGATCCGGGCATTCGCGGCACCGTCGAGCGCGATCCAGCGCGCGTTTCCGTTCTCGGTGTTCATGGCCTGATCGTGGCAGCTCGGACCGGCGCATCACGACTCGGAGGCTCACGCCGATCCGGTAGCGTGAAATCGATGGCACAGGTCAGCGACAGAGGGGTGCGGCTCGACGGCCGCGGATATGCGGAGAGGCTCCTGGGCCGACTGCGAGAGCGAGTCGAGCGGGTCGAGGGGAGCGTTGGAATCGCGACGTTGCTCGTGGGCGACGACGAGGCGTCGGCGATCTACCAGCGCCGCATCGACCGGGGCGCCCACCTCCTCGGAATCGCATCTCGCCCTGAGCGGCTCCCCGCCGACGCCACATTCGGCCAAGTGGTCGGCAAGCTCGCCGAGCTCGACGTCGATCCGGAGATCTCAGGCATCCTCGTCCTGCGCCCACTTCCGCGACACCTGCCCGAGGCGCGAATCCTGAGAGCGATCCCTCCCCACAAGGACGTCGAAGCCCAACACCCCGAGAATGCTGGGCTGCTGGCGCTGGGCACGCCACGATTCGTGCCTTCGACGCCGGCCGCAGCATTCGTGATGCTCGATAGCTACATGCTCGACACGGGGCGGGAGATCGAGACCGCCTATGACGGCCTTGACCTCGTCGTCGTCGGCCGTTCCAGCAACGTCGGCAAGCCCGCAGCGATCCTCGGACTTGCCCGCAACGCGACCGTCATCTCGTGCCACAAGCACACTGACGACGCCGGTCGACTCGCCGAGCACACGCTCTTAGGAGACATCCTGATCATCGCCGTGGGCTCCCCCGGCCTGCTCACCGGTGACATGGTGCGCCCCGGAGCGATCGTCATCGACATCGGCATCAATCCGGTCACCGGAGCTGATGGCAGCGTGCACCTGGTCGGTGACGTCGACTTCGATAGCGCGATTGAGGTCGCGGAGGCGGTGTCGCCAGTGCCGGGCGGTGTCGGTCCGATCACGGATGCGTGGGTCCTTCACAACGCGATCTTGGGAGCTGAGCGCTCTACCGGCGCCGGCCGTCAAGCTGACAGCACTCATCTCGTGGAGACACTGGGTCGGTTCGCGGCGCCGATCCTTGGTGGCCACTGAACGGTAGATCGAGAATCGCGACCAGGAGGAGCCTGTGCCGTACATCCAATTCGACTTGCCGAGGGATCCCAGCGACGCCGACTTCGCCGCAGTGGCGAGCAGCGTCGCCATCCTCTACGGAGACGTGATGCAGACGACCCCCAGTGGAGTCACCGTTGCTGTGCGCGAATTGGGAGCACAGCGCGTGCTCCGCGACGGGCGTCCTGTGGTGGCGATCCGTTGCGACATCCGGAGCGGCCGCCCGGACGCACAACGCGAGGCCTTCGCCGTAGCGTTGACCGATCTGGTCGCAAGCCGCGCCGAGGAGCTAGGCGCCGCGCAATCGGTGATTTATTTCACCGAAGGCCCGGGGCGGTGGATCTTCGAGGACGGTCAGGCGAATCCCGACTGGTCACCCACGGAGGCGACCGGCTGAGCGCGCGTCAGCCTGAGCCTGGCCCCGCCTGACCGCCCTCCAAGCGGGCGTCTCGCTGAAATCGATCAGGAGTGTCGACTCGAGTGACGGCGCCGCGTCGCCGACCGCCCCATCCGGGAAGGTGAGCCGATGCAGCCGCACCGAACGGTAATGGTGGGCTACACGTTCGAGTGCGTCCACGTGCGTCGGGTCCGACCGCACGCGCCCGGCTTCTTGTTGTGTCGTGAACAGGACGAGATTCCCCCACTGGCCTTCGGCGAAGCGAACGTTGTAATACGCGAGCATCCCCGGAAAGACCGCGGCCCGGGCCACCAGGACTTGCTCGAGATCGAGTATCGGGGTGTGGTCGACCCGCTCGCGCGCCTGGCCGAAGAACCCGACCCCGAACGCCGGCCGCGACTCCATCAGGCCGCGCAACTCGGGCACCACCAGCCAGTGGGACTCCCCGGTGCTCGCCCAGACCCCGCCGGCAAGACCCGAGCGCACTCGGGCGGCCAGCGACGCTCGGAGCCTCGCAACCGCGGCAAGATCATCGAGCGAGCGATCGGGATCCGTGAACTCGCGCCCTGAAACCCCTTCCCCCGGCGAGAGATTGACGCCCAAGGCCACGATGACGGATCCGACGCCTGGTTACCGAACTCGGCGCCCGGCGAAATCGGCTTCGGCTTGCCCCAGCGGCGTGGCGGGTGGCTCCCCGTGCAGATACTCGGCGGCGATGGCACCCCAGTCAGCGCCGGCCCTGAGTTGTTGCAGAACGATCGCGACGATGGCGTGCATCCGGCGGATCAGGATCGCGTCGGGCGGCAGGGTGAGCTGGTTGACCTGCGTCCTGGCCGCCTCCCGCCGATCCCCGTCGGGTCGCTCGCGATCGCGGCCGGGGCGCTCGCCGGCGGCCGAGAACCGGCGCTCACCGGGGACGGCGTACCAGCCGGTCGCATGTCGTAGCAGCCTCAGCGCGAAGTCGGCGTCGACCGACCCGGCCCGATCGGCGGGCAGATATCGACCCGCGACCAGCGCGGCTTTCAGATCCTCAGCGTGCTTTTCACGGACCGCGAGCGCGATCGCTGCCTCCGCCGCCACGCGCTCGGGCTCGACGTCGCGAAGCAACCCGAAGTCCAGGAAGCACACCCGCCCGTCGGCGCAGAGCAGGTAGTTCCCGGGATGAGGATCCCCGAGCGCGATGCGCTGGCGATAGAGCAGACCGAAGAAGAACCGAAAGACGATCTCCCCATAGCGATCGCGCTGAGCCGCGTCGGCCCGGCGTACCTCCTCAAAGCGTTCCCCCTCGACGTATTCCGACACCAGGACGCGCCTGGTCGAAAGGTCCGTGTAGACCCGGGGCACGCGTATGAACGGGTGTCCGCGCATAAGTCGCTCGATGCGGCGCTGGTTCTGGGCCTCGAGCTCGTAGTCGAGCTCCTCCCCGATCCGCTCACGCATCTCGATCGCCATCGCTCTCGCGTCCAGACCCGGGGCCAGCCGCTTGACCAGCGGGAGCAACAGCATCGCGTTACGCAGGTCGGTCTCGACCGCCTCGGCAACCCCCGGATACTGAACCTTCGCTACCACCTCGCGGCCGTCGAGGGTGGTGGCGCGGTGGACCTGGCCGATCGAGGCGGCGGCGAACGCCCGCTCCTCGAAATCGGCGAACACCGTTCCCAGCGGGGCGCCCAGCTCCTTTCGCAGGAGCTTTTCCAAGCGGGGGAACGGCACCGGCGGAATGTCGTCCCGAAGCGTCGCGAGCTTGCGCTGCAGCTCGTCCTGCTGGTCCTCGGCCAGCCCGTCGAACTCGACCATCGAGAGCATCTGGCCGACCTTCATCGCCGCGCCGCGCATTCGACCAAGCTGATCGACGAGCTCGTTCACCAGCGCCGCGGTCCTCTCGTTCTCGGCCGCCGCGGCCCGCTCGGGGCTGCGCACCCGATTGGCCGCCCGCATCCCGGCCCATCGCACTCCTTGACCCGTCACCAGCCCACCAACTCGCGCCGTCCGCGCCACCCGGCCCGTCGGCAGCCTCTTCGCCTCCGGCGGCGGGGGCGGGTCCTCGTCCTGCGCGCGCATAGCCCGAGGCTAGCGACTGGTCATCCCGAGCTCGCTTGCGCGAGGATTAGCCGTCAATGCCGCTTGCCTACACGGACTACTACGAGGTGCTCGGCGTCCCGCGTGACGCGGATCAGGACGCGATCCGCCGCGCGTACCGCAAGCTGGCTCGCAAGTACCACCCGGACGTCAACTCCGACAGCGACGCGGAGGATCGTTTCAAGGAGCTTGGCGAGGCGTACGAGGTGCTGTCCGATCCCGAGAAGCGCGAGCGCTACGACCGCCTCGGCGCCAACTGGCGCCAGCAGGAGCAGGCGGCGCCGGACGCGAGCTTCGAGGAGTTCTTCACCCGCCAGGGGTTCGGCACCGATGACACCCGGTTCGAGTTCAGCGACGACCTGTTCGAGCGGCTGTTCGGAGGACGGGTCGGCGGCGGCGCCGGCTGGCGCACGAGCGGGCCGCTGCGAGGCCTCGACCGCGAGGCGCTGCTCGAACTGTCGTTGGAGGACGCGCTGGAGGGAGGGCGCCGCAGGCTGACGCTCGACCACCGCGAGATCGATGTCAACTTCCCCGCCGGGGTGCGCGACGGCCAGTTGATCCGCCTGGCCGGACAGGGCGGACCGGGACGCGACGGCGGGCCACCCGGCGACCTCTACCTGCGGATCGCGCTGAAGCCCCACCCGACCTTCCGTCGCCGCGGCGAGGACGACCTCGACGTCGACCTTCCGGTGGCTACGTGGGAGGCCGCGCTTGGGGCGACCGTCCCGGTCCAGACCCCAAGCGGCACGGCCCAGGTCCGGGTGCCCGCGGGCTCCTCCAGCGGGCGGCGCCTCCGGCTCCGCGGGCGCGGGCTTCCGAAGTCCGGAGGCGGCCGCGGCGACCTCCACGCGATCGTCAAGATCACCGTCCCCAAGCATCTGTCCGACCGCGAACGCGAGCTCTACGAGCAGCTCGCGAAGGACTCGGGCCAGGAGGCGACCGCGTGAACAGCGAAGAGCCGGTGGAACTGGCCATCGTCGCGCGGCGGGCGGGGGTCCGGATCGCGCTCGTCCGGCGCTATCTCGAGTTCGGCCTGTTCGAGGCCCACCCCGAGGCGGCCGAGTCACCCCGCTACGACCCGAGCAGCGCCGCACGCGTCGCGCGGGCGGAGCGGATGCGCCGCGACCTCGGGCTCAACTACGCCGGCGCCGTGCTCGTGTGCGAGCTTCTCGACCGGATTCGCGAGCTGGAAAGCCGGCAATAGTCATTGCCGGACCTCAGCCACCGACGACGGCGACGTCCGCTTCAGACGAGCCGTACGCCCCAGTGGCTCGCGTGCGTCTGACCAGGCTCCAACCGGATCAGGCCGTCACCGCTTTGGAAGGCGTTTGGCGCGCACGTCATCGGCTCGACGGCGAGACCCATGCGCCGTCGCGACGGCCGGAGTGTGTCCCCTGTGAACAGTTCCATAAACGGGTAGTTCTCGTCCACCCACAGCTCGACTGTCGCGCCATCGGGAGCGGTGAGCCGACAGACGGCGCGTCCGCTGTCGTCGCGTGCGAGATCGGTGAACGCGTCGTCGATCGGCTGCCCGCCGATGACTCGCGGACTGCTGAAGTCATACTCGCCGCCGTCGACCGTCTCTCGGCCGCTCGGCAGCTGCCGCTCCGCGTCGGTCACGATGCGCGTGCCGGCGGCGACCTCGAGCGTGCACGCGTCGATCAATCCCTCGCCCGGGGATAGGTAGGGGTGCTGGCCGGCCCCGTACGGACACGCGCTATCGCACAGGTTGGTGGCGCTGGTGCGAACGCTCAGCCCGTCTTCGTCGAGCGCGTACTCGATCCGCACCTCCAGCGTGAACGGGTAGCCCGTGAGGGGATATAGCCGCGTTCCCACGACCACCCGGCTCGGCTCGCGCGTCATTGCTTCCCACGGGCGCCAACGCAGGAAGCCGTGGATCGCGTTGTGCTTGGCAGGCTCGCTCAGCGCCACCTGGTAGTCGACGCCATCGAAGCGGTAGCGGCCGTCGCCCAGGCGGTTGGGCCAAGGGATCAGGGGCGCCCCGTGCCCACCGTCGCACATCGCCGACGCGGGGTACGGGTCGAGCACGGGCCGCTCCCCCACTACATACTCGCGAACCCCCCCGCCCACCTCGACGATCGTGGCGCGCTGTTGCCCGTGGACGATCTCGAACTGTTCCCCCGATGGGGGAGGTGCGGTCATAGCTCAGGGGTATAGCGCGCGGCGCCCGAGCAAGCCCTCCCCAGCACTCCGTTTTGCGGGCAGTCGGCCACCGCACCGCCCGTGGCTCGGGGCGGACACTCGCGGCTTGACTTCAGCGAGGTCAGGAGAAAAATGCAGGAACGGCCACCAGACCACGGGAGAGATGAATGAGCACCGATTACACGCTCGCGTGGGGGACGCACGCAAGCCCCGACGACGGCAGGTGTGCGATGGAGTGGGTCAGCTACCTCGCCGGCGAGCCGCACGGCGATCACCCGCGGTGCGTGAGTCCGGTCCTGCGCGCATTCTGTACCACTCTCAACGACACGCTCGAGAATGAACCTCGGCAGCGACTGCGGCCCTACCTGGCGCGGACGATCGGGACGGCCGATGACGGGTTGGATGAGGCCCGTTCGTGGATGGCGATGGATTGGCTGATCCGCACCTATACACGGACTTGGCTGAGCGTCGCGCATCTGCCGAGGGCGGCGGGGCGGCTGTCGGAGCTACCGGCGGTCCTCTCCTCGTCGGATCTAACGCCCGCGCTCCACGCCCTGAACCTCGCCCGTAGCGAGTCTCGAGCCGCGTGGTCGGCGGCGCTCGGTCCGATGCGGGCGGCCGCTCGCACGCCGTGGGGTGCCGGGCGTGCTGCCGCGCGGCAGGCGGCCTGGGCATCGGCCGGCGCCGCCGCGTGGGCGGCTGCGCGCGTCGCGGTCGGGGACATCGACGGCGACCGTGCGCGCGCGCTTGCTCGGGAGATCGGTGGCGATGCTGCAGCGACGATCGCGCGCGACGCGCGGACGGGCCCCAGCCGCGCGGCGGCTCGAGAAGCCGCCCGCGCGTCACTTGCGCCGATCATCGAGGACCTTCAGGGCTCTGGGTTTTCGTTGTTGGACCGGATGCTCCCGACCGCCCGGCTTGCCGTTCCGGCCACCGGCACCGGCCGGGAGGCCTACGCGCTAGCGGCGTCGACCAGCTAGCCGAGACCTGCCCGCCCGTCGCGGCCGACGTGCTCGGCTGCTGACTCGACTTGGGCCGATTCTCGGCTGTTGCTGACGGTTTATTAGCGTTCCTTACTGCTGCGTTAGGTTTTTGTTAGGGTCGGCCGGGTAATTTCGCTTGGGATGGACTCCTCGCGGCCGGCACCGATCCCCGTCGCCTCGACCGACGGCCGGATCCCGGGTGCCGAGCGGTCGGTCGCGGCCGACGGTCTGGTCGGCAGATGACCGTCTCTGGAGTGGCCGCCACGTTCGCCGTGGCGCTGCTCCAAGGCGGGCTCGTGGCGCTGCCCAGGGGAAACGCGCTCGAATCACTGCGCCGATTGCGCTCGCCGGCGTGGGCTGGAGTACTGCCAGGCTGCATCGTCGTCGGGACGTTCGCGCCGCTCGGCGCGCAGACGTTCGCGTTGGGACTGGTCGTGCTTGCGGCGCTCGCGACCCCTCCGCTCGCCGCCGTGGCCGTGCTGGCGGTCGTGCGAGGGCCTCGCGCGGCAGTCGCCACCCTGGCGCTCACGGCCACCGTGCTGACCACGCTCGCGGGCGGGTGGGCCGGCGAGCTCTCCGCGACCTTCCTCACCGCGCTCGGCGCGCTCACGGTCGGCGCCGCGCTTGCGCGGCTGATCCCGTCCCTGTGGGTCCTCGCCGGCGTTGTGTGCATGACCGTGGTCGATGTCGCGCTCTTGGCCGCGGGCGTGGGGCAGCCTGCCGCCGCCCTCATCGCGCAAGCCGCCGGCCATGTGCCAGGCCCTCTGCTTGACCGCGCGCAGATCGGCCCGATCTCACTCGACTACCCGGACCTGGTCCTTGCCGCCGTGCTCGGCGGGTTCCTCGCCGGCCAGCGCGGCCAACGGCGCGCCGCTGCGCTCGTGAGCCTTTTTGCCGCAATCTCGCTGGTGCTCGCTCCCCCCAACACGATGTGGCCCGCAACGGTGCCCGCGGCGATCACACTGATCCTTCTGTTCACCATGACGCGTGGCCGAGGGGCCGAGGTCGTGCCCGCGGCGCGTGAGCCGGCACTCGCCTGAAGTGATTTTCGCTCGCCCCCGGCCGGTACGAGGCGAGCGCCCGCGGCGCCGCAAGCCATAAGGCAGCCACCACGGGCGGCGCCCGTCTATTTTCACGAATATGCCGGGCCCGGTGACGATCCGACGCCAACCGCGCAACGCACACCGTCGCGTATCCACCTGTGGTGCGGTCGGGATCGCGCTGCTGAGCGCCGGACTGCTTGCAGGCTGCGGCGGCGCCGCCCACGCGAGCTCGCCGAGCAAAGTGCTGTCGGCGGCACTTGGCTACGCGAACTGCATGCGATCGCACGGAGTGCCCGACTTCCCCGACCCCAACGGCCAGGGCGAGTTCCAGCTCCATTCCATATTCGAGAATGGGCATCCGACTCGAGGTGAGGATCTGGTTCCGAGCTCGCCGGCGTTCCAGGGCGCTGAGCAGGCCTGCGGATCGTTCGGCTCCGCTGGACGGCAAGTAACGAAAGCGCAAGAGGAGCAGGCGTTCAAGCAGGCGCTGCAGGCCGCGGTGTGCATGCGGGCAAACGGCGTCCCCGGCTACCCGGACCCCAAGCTCATCGACGGATCGATCGACCAGGAGTTCAACGGCAAGTTCGACCCCGACGCACCCGCGTTCCAGCGAGCGGCCGGGAAGTGCGGAAAGCCCGGCGTGCGGCTCGCTGGGACCCTCCCGTCGGGGTGATCGATCGGCCGCCGGGGCGCGCGAGTGAAGGCGGAGCCGGGTGGTCACGACGGCGGTGTCGGCGCAGGCCCGCGCGCTCGGCGAGGGAGTCGCATAAATTCGGCACACCGGAAATCGGTTGTGAGCGGGACCCAACTGCCTCCGGGGCCGAGCGCCGGCCCGGCCGAACTTTGGCGCTCACGCCCCCCATGTGCCAACTGAATCGCCAAAGTTCGCGCACGTCGGCTCGGACAATTGTGTACGGCCCACAATGGCGATCGTTTACGCGACACCCTCGTAACGGGGGGAATCCGGAACGATCGGCGTGGCGCGACGCTAATGAGGCGGAAATTGCACGATCGGGGAGGCGGTGGACGGTGGCGGGGCGCTCGCCCAGGTGGCTCAAAAGGCCGGTCACTTACCTTGCCACGCCCGTGGGTAACCCGCAACGCACAAACGGGATTGAAGTGACCTGCTCCCGTGGCACGATATCGTGCACACGATTCGCGAGTGCCGCCACAGTCCCCTCGGTTGAGGACGGCGGCATCAAACCCGCGTGTTCAAAGGAGGGGTCAGTGTCGACTGTAAGCGAAGCAAGAGTGACGCGGGCCCTTCCGGTCGCCTGGCACAAAGGCATCGTCGGCGAGTTGCGGTGCGAGTTCCGTGTCGCCTCCATCCCGTCGAGCGGCGGTTCTGCCTAGCCCGTGGGCCGGTACCGAACATCGGTGAACGGCCACTCCGTCGCGAGCCAGTGCGCCACGGCGTCGTGCAGCGGCAGATCCAGTTCCGCGCAGTTTGCGCTAACCCAGGACTGCACCTCCGCGACCCGGGAATCCGACGGGGACGGGTAGATGTATAAGCATCCGACGACTCGATCCCCATCATCGAGGACCGTGTACGTAAAACCCACACCTCGTTGAAAGTCATCTGCGTGGCGCTCCAGGTCTCGCAGGTTCTCGGCGAGTGAGAGACCACCGACGGGCGGCCATCGACCATCCGTAAACCCAGGAGTGGCCCGGATGTGGTCGATGCTCGCCATCCAGGCAGTGTGATCGGCCTCGTTGTGCGGAGGCCCAAGTGGCTCCAAGCGGAAGCCCGGACCCACAAGGCCCCGCGGAACGACAAAATCATCCGGGACGAACGACTGAGCCATGTGGCGAGGGTACCCCCGACGCGCGCCACGCGACGGCGGAGCGTCTGCTGAGGGCCTGGACGCTGCCCCTGCGCTCGGTTATGTTCGCCGCTCGCGGATCGAGTCATCCGCAGAATCGTTCGGCAGACCCTGGGGCGCCCAGGAGGGCATGATGGCGATAATGGGGATTGACGCTTCGTCGTTGTTAGGTTCGCGGCAGATCGCGGGGGTGCAGGTCCAGCACAAGGGTCAGTTCAGGCGGGACGCTGGCACGGCCAGCGCCGGGGTGGTGGGAGCGGGAGCGCTTGCCACCGAGATTGGAGTGACGATCGCGAGCGGCCCATCGAAGGCCGTGCCCGCGCAGACGCCAGAGTTCAAACGGAGGTACGTCTACTTGGCAGTGACGGACGACGAGCTTGCACTCGTCAGTTACAAAAGTGGTTCGACCTCGAAGCCGGGCAGCGTGATCACTCGAGTTCCACGCAGCGCCGTGGCGTCGGCTGAGGTGGGGAAGGGAGCGGCGCCGCCCTTGAAGATCACGTTCACCGACGGCGGGGTTTGGCAGTTCGAGATTTCGAACCCCGGCATCCTTGCGGTCTTTCCAGGTCTTAACAACCGGAAACTCGGCAGGCGTGTTGCCGATTTGCTGAATGGGGGACACGCCGGCGTCTGACGCGGCAAACCCCCCGGTCATCTGCTCAGCCGGCCGGATCCGCATGATCGGAATGGAGACACGCTTCACTGCTAGCGCGGGCGCGTCGGCTGCCATCTTGGGGTTGCTGGTCGTCGCCGTATCGGTTGTCAACGCGGATGACTCGGACCCGAGAACTCGCGAGTTGCGAACCGTGCTGGCCGGGAGCGCGTTCGTCGTCCTCGTGGACATCTTCTTCGTCTCGATCGTGGCCTTGACCGGAGGCTCAGTCGTCCTCGGGCTGTCAAGCATGGCAATGGCAATCGTCGGTCTGCTGGCGACCAAACGGCTGATACCGAGGGCAAAGCGGGCGGGAAATTTCTCCCGCAGCTCTCGAACGAGAACGCTGAACTTCGCGTTCGCGACGATTTCGGTTGCGGGCTACTCGGTGCAGCTCGGCCTCGCCGTCGCCCTCCTGACCAACACCCGGAGTGCCGCGCTGCAACGTGCTCTGGTCCTCGTCATCGTGGCTTTTTATGGCAGCGCTCTTGGCCGAGCATGGGAGGTCACCGGGATAACCCGGCGGGCATGAGGAGCCGCCTCGACGTCGGCACCCGTCGTTGCACGTCAGTCGCACCGGTAAGGTGGTGGCGTGGAACGAGTGTGGGACTACCCGCGTCCACCCGCCATCAGGCCGTGCGACCGTAGAGTCAGAGTGGAGTTCGCGGGCGAGGTACTGGCCGACTCGATCCACGCGTTGCGCGTGCTCGAGACCAGCCACCCGCCGACGATCTACATCCCGCCCGACGACGTACGGCTCAGCCTGCTCACCGCGAGCGACGCCGGTCCGACGTGGTGCGAGTTCAAGGGCGCCGCGCACTACCTGGACGCGATCGTCGACGGGCGACGGGCCTATGGGGTCGCCTGGAGCTACCCGGCCCCAACGTCGGGATATGAGGCGCTGCGCGACCATGTCGCCTTTTATCCCGGACGCGTCGACGCCGCGTGGCTTGATGACGAACGCGCTCAATCCCAGCCCGGCGACTTCTACGGAGGATGGATCACCGGCGAACTCATCGGCCCATTCAAAGGGCCGCCCGGTACGCAAGGCTGGTAGCGATCCCGCCAAAGCACCGAGACAGCTCGTCCAAAAGGGTCCGGGGTACGATCAGCATCCCCCGGGGGTCCACACAAAGGAGGGTGCGTCGATGTGCGATTTTCAGCATCACGAGCCGCTGCCGCCGCTATCCAAGGACGAATACGTCCTCGACACCGGTCGGGTGCGCGACTTCATCAGTTCGGTACGGGCGCGAGTCGAACGCGCCGACTCGCCCGCCGATGCCTGCGACCAGATCAGCCCCCTATTCGCAGAGCTGCTGTCCGATCCTGAGTGGCTGCCGGGTCCGTATCAGGCCCCGGCGCCGAACAGCGGCATGGGCGGCGGAATCGGCCAGTGGCTGGTCTTTCGAGCTGCCGACCGCTCACTCTCGCTGTTCAGTCTGGTCGTCCCCGCCGGGGCCATGACTCCCGTTCACGATCACCTGGCATGGGGGCTCGTCGGCATCTACCGCGGAAATCAGGACGAGGAGTTCTATCGGCCCGGCGACGGCCGGCTCGATCTCGTGCGGCAGCGTCCCCTCAGCCCCGGCGACTTCTACACGCTGCTGCCCCCGCGCGACGACGTACACCGAGTGCGTACGACCTCCCAGGAGACGTCGGTCTCAATCCACCTCCTGGCCAACGACACCGGGTGCGTGTGGCGCCACACCTATGACGACCGGACCGGCGAATCAAGCCCGTTTCGCTCGGGCTATGTAAACGCCGAGTGCCTCGACGGGCAACCCACGGGCCGATAACGAGCTCTACTTGGCCCGGGTCGGGGCGAGTTCTATAGTCAGGGGCGTGAAAGCAGTTGTTGCAGTCGTCGCCGCGGTCATCGCCGTCATCATCGTGCTGAAGGTCATCGCCACGGTCAGCGCGCTCGTGCTCGCGTTCGTCCCGGCCATCATCGCCCTTGGCGGCGGGTACGCCGTCGGCCAGATCCACGGCTCACGGCGAGAGCGCCGCAAGCTCGAAGCCAAGCGCGGCGCGCAGCTACCGCAATAGCCACGCCGTTGACTGGACGGCGCCGCTGGCTGCGGAGGCCAACCCTCAGCGAGCGGCGGCATATATCGTGCGGGCGATGTCGGCGAGAGCCCAGCAGAACCGCCGGATTGTCGCGCTCGCGGCCCTCACGTGTGGGCGGCTCTCGGGCGCCGCAACCGTTCGCGCCGGTCGGGGGCAGTGCTCGGCCTCGGCCGATCAATACCGCGTGCAGGTGACCGAGCCGCCGTCGAGGTCAATCGTGGCAAGTGGCCCGATCAACGAACGCGGCGAGGAGGTTGTGCTCGAGCACTGGGGCGGCGACGCCGAGATGCTCAAGTTGCGCTCACCCATGACCGGCGCGGTGGCACTGTCCGGACCGCTCGAGCGCGCCCAGGTAGCCGCGCGGACGGTCAGCTACTACGACCTCGACTCGCTGCAGATCGCGTATCCGGACGGGACTGAACTACTAGCGGGCAGGTTGGAGCTCATCCTCTACGGGCCACGCCGAGGCTTTCTTCGCCGCCGCAACCGACTCTTGCGCGCCTCGGTCGACGAGTTGCTGTCAGGCTGAATCGGCCCGCAGCGCGATGTCTGGGCGCCGCGGCTCAGGTCCCGACGAGTGGCGCAACCGCACGGCTCTGGCGTGAGCAGGCCAACCCAGCGGCCAGAAGCAGGCCCCACACCAGAAACCACGGGTCCCACAGGTAGGCGTGCCACCGCAGCGCCTTGTGGTCGGCGTTGGCCGCCGGCGACACGATGTCGAGTTGAACGAGCCAGCCGGTGATGCTGAGCACGCCTCCGTACAGGATGAGGATCAGCGCTGCGGTCCACGCCATCCGTTGCGCCAGTCGGCGCTGGGCGGCGGCAAGCGCCGGACGCCCGAAAACGACGACGAGCCCGAGGATGGCCGCAAGCAGTTTGAGCAGCACGGTCACCCAGACCACCGCGAGCACGCCCGCACTGCCGGTCCGCCCCCGCGCGCTGGAAAGCGCCTCCGACCGTATCCAACAGCGCGGTTCCACCAAATCCCCAGTAAGCGCTGACGCCCGCATACAGCACTCCGAGGAAAAGCGCCGTGCACACCGCCGCGACGGCTGACGCAGGCGCATCGGGCACGGACGAGGGCCGGGATGTCACGGTCAATCGGATGCGAACGTGATGAACCCGTCAGAGTCGAGTTCGCTGCGCCGCGACATCCCGATCCTCTGCGCGAGTCGTTGCGCGGCCGCGTTGTTCGGTCGAGTTCGCACCACAACCGGGCGGGACCGGTCGCGCTCCAGCGGCGCCGCGAGCGCCTCGCGTGCCGCCTCTCCAGCGAAGCCTCTGCCCCAGACGGTCTGCTCGCTCCCCTCGCGACTCGGCGGTCCCGTCGGACTGTGTTGGTTCGCCAGCGGGCCGCCACCAATCGCGACCACAGCGGGAATGTTCCGTTCGGTGGGACGTCTGAGCCGCAGACGGTCGGTGACGCGGTTGGCTAGCTCTTGGCACGTCCCGTGATCGCGGGCCAGGCGGTCGCGCCCAAACGCTTCCTCACCACCCTGCACCTCACCATCGGTGACACCGTCAGGATCATCGGTCACCACGGCCGCGCAATCCCGGTCCAGATCGTCGGTGAGGTATTCGACGAGGAACACGACGGCCTCGCGATGCTGACCGACTGGCGGACGCTCACCGCGGCCAATCCGGGTCTCACACTCGATCCGATGAATGCCCAGTACGACGTCAGTCTGCGACCCGGCACCGATCCCAACGCCTACGTTCGCGCGCTCGGACCGAAGCTCGGGTCAAGCTGCGGCGCCTCGACCAACCAGAACGGTGGTGGCGCGGCGATTGCGATCGCACTCGCGGGTACGCTCACCCTGCTCCTGTCGATCGCAGCCGGGCTGGGAGTGCTCAACACCGTCGTGCTCCACACCCGAGAGCGCGTCCACGACCTCGGCGTGTTCAAGGCGGTCGGGATGACGCCTCGCCAGACGGTCGCGATGGTGCTGTGCTCGGTCGCCGGCACCGGCCTGGTTGCCGGCGTGCTCGCCGTCCCTGCCGGAATCGTCGTGCACCGGTACGTGATCCCGGCGATGGCCGGCGCCGCCGGACTCGGCGTGCCCCCCAGCCTCCAGAACGTGTACGGCGTCGGGGAACTCGCGGTGCTCGCGCTTGCCGGATTGGTGATCGCCCTCGCCGGCGCGCTGCTGCCGGCGGGGTGGGCGGCGCAGTCGCGAACGGCCTCGGCGCTACGAACCGAGTAGCGGCGGCAGTAACGGATCGAACGGGCTTTATCTACATGTGGGCTTTCTAATCAGCGGGCCAAAAGAGGCTCGTTACGCTCGTTATGTGGAGGCGTTTGCGTGAGGTCTGCAGCCGCCAGACCCAGAGCTTCAGGCAGCCCGGACGCCGGCCAGGCGGGATCGGACGGCCAGATACCGCTGATCGGACGCGTGTTCCCTGCCCCGGTAGCCGCGAAGGTTCCGGAGGTCATCTTCCTGTTCTGGGTCGTGAAGATCCTCACGACGGCCGGCGGAGAGGTCACCTCTGACTACCTGAAGAAGTTCGGGAACTTCGGCGGCGGCGGCACCGAGGTGGCGCTGTTCGTCATCGCGCTCGTCCTGCAGTTCTCGACTCGCCGCTACCGAGCTTTCGCCTATTGGTCTCTGGCCTATGCCATCGCGATCGCCGGCACCGGGCTCTCAGACTTCCTGCACCTCGATGTCCACATCCCCTATATCGGGACGACCCTTCTGTGGGCGGCGATACTCGCGGCGGTGTTCTGGATCTGGCAACGCAACGAGGGAACGCTGTCCATCCACAGCATCACGACACAGCGACGCGAGGGCTACTACTGGGCCGTCGTTTTCGCGACCTTCGCCCTCGGCACCGCGCTTGGGGACTTCACCGCCACCTCGCTCGGGATGGGCTACCTGGTCTCGGGAATCTTCTTCCTGGCGGTCATTCTGATCCCGGCGCTGGCGTGGTGGAGATTCGGACTGAACAGCATCGCCGCGTTCTGGATGGCCTACATCGTGACGCGGCCCCTCGGGGCATCGTTCTCCGACTGGATCAGCAAGCCGGCCAGCATCACCGGCCTCGGCTTCGGCAACGGACGAACCGCAATTGTGTTCGGCATCGCGGTCTTCGTCGCGGTTTCGTACCTAGCGATCGCCCGCCCCGACATCCAGCAGGCCGCCGAGGGCGAACGCGCGCCGAGTACCAAGCCGGAGTACATCACCGGGGAGCTCGAACTCGAAGTCGAGTAGGGACCTTCGAGTCACGCCCGGCGCTGGCACGCCAAATACTCCGAGTCGCTCGATACTTGCGGCGGGCGGCACCCTTGGCGGGCCTCCGACTATCTTCTCCGGGAGACCCCAATGGCCCTGACCGAAGAGCAAGCCCGCGTGAAGGCCGCCTACGAAGCGGTGCAGGACACCTTTCCCATCGCCGGCTACGCGTATGTGCTGGCCTGTCGCCGCCAGCTCCCCGAAATCGACTCACCCGAGATGCTGGACGAGTACCGCCGGCTGGCCGACGAGGCGGAGGCCCTGGCGGCGATGCTCGCTGCGAGCCGCCAGGCAACCTGACTCCGACGGGCCAGAGTCACTACGTCTGGGCGCCGGTGACAGCCCGTCAGCTGACAGCGGTGATGCGCAGCCGGCGCACGCCCTTGGGCGTGTTGACCTCGGCGACCTGGCCGACGCGGCGGCCGTTCAGGGCAGCTCCGATTGGCGATTCGATCGACAGCGCCCCCGCCGACGGGTTCGCGTCATGGGAGGCGACCAGCCGGACGCTCTGAGCCGGGCCGCCTCCCTCGTCCTCGAAGGTGACGGTTGCGCCAAAGCGGGCCGTACCGTCGCTCCCCACACCAGCCTCGACGACCTCGGCGTTGAGCAGCTTCTCGCGCAGCCGCAGGATGCGCGTTTCCAGACGCGACTGGGCGTCCTTGGCGGCGTGGTATTCGGAATTCTCCTTGAGATCGCCCCACTCGCGGGCGGTCTTGATTTGTTCGACCACCTTGGCGCGCTCCTCGGTCACCAAGCGGTCAAGCTCCGCGCGGAGCTCCTCCACGCCCTCGGCGGTCATCAATCTGCTCTCAGCCATCCAGGCTTCTCCTTCACTTGGCTCGATTGCGGTTTCTCAGACGGTGCTACTGGCAGAAACCGCCGAGGCTGAATTCCTTCCCGGCACCTGTCCCATGCGCGGGCGGCGCGCCGGCCCGACCCTGCGAGCATAGCCACTTGGGAATCCAGCCTCGCGAAGAATCTGTGCCTCGGCGCTTTATTCGGCCGGGCCGGAAGCGACGTTGGGAGATAAGGATGTCTCGCAAGTTCTGCGTCTTGTCGGCGGGGGGCATGCACGCTGGTACTCGTTTGCGCGCCGACGACTTCGTCAGGGCACACGCGGCCGCTGAGCTCGCTGATTCACGCTCACCGAACCGCCCGGCTCCGGCGGACGGGGCCGCCGCCGTCCGCCCTGCGCCGCCTGTACGTCGTCGGGCCGCACCGCGTCGCCAGCGGCAGCCGACCCAGGATCATCGGAGGCTACGGCGCTGTGCAGAGCGACTGGCCGTTCATGGCCTTCGTTGCGTACTTCGACCCCAGCGGCAACCCGGAGTTCGTGTGCAGCGGCACCGTCGTCTCGCCCAACGTTGTGCTGACCGCGGGCCACTGTGCCGTGGACGAGGCGACCGGGGTCCCGCTCGACCCAAGCGGATTCCGTGTCGTGACCGGCAACATCGATTGGGCCGACACGGCGCAGCGCCAAGACATCACGGTCTCTCAGGTGATCGTCAATCGGGCCTATGACCCGCCCGGATGCCTACGACGCCGCGCTGCTCGTCCTCTCCACGCCCACCACAGCTCCAGCCATCTCGCTCGCGACGAGCGCCGATGCGTACCTCGAGCAACCCGGGACAGACGCGCTTATCGCCGGGTGGGGCGACACGTACGATGGCGGCCCGTTCCAGACCTACCTGCAATGGGCACCGACGGTTGTCCAGGACTCGGACTATTGCGCCCAGTTCAACCCGTACTTCGACGCGTCGAGACTCCGTACGGTCGATCCTCCGAGCTTCCTCACCGGTACGTGCAACGGCGACAGCGGGGGGCCGCTCGCCGCCTACGGCCCGACCGGGCAGCTCGTCGAAATCGGTATCACCACCGAGGGCCCCACCGACTGCAGCACGAGCACCGCGGATTACTTCGCCGCCACCATCCCCCTTGAGGGACGCAGACGACCTCGCCGCCCCCGCTCCCGACGCTCACCCTCACCGACGCGAAGCAGTACGCCCGTCAGACCGTCGCGGGCGCACTCGGCTCGCGGGCCAGGCCATCGCACGCGTACACGGCCAAGTGCTCGCGGGACTCCCCGACGCGGTTCACCTGCGCCGTCCAGTTCTGGCACGGCCCCAACGACTACTACGGCAACGTCACCGTCTACCTGGTGGAGAGCTCCGGCGGCTCGGCCGACTGGACCGACCACTAAACGCTGCACTGGGTCAACGACCAGTGCTACTTCCACTCAGACCATCCGCAGGCCTGCACGATCCACACTCGACGCGGAACCTGGTAGCGCTCGGCATCTTCGCAACACGCCCGGTCACCGACCCCTCACCGGCACCCGGCGCAAGGAGCTAGCGGCGGGCCTTCACCACGGCACGACCGTTCCGTCCCAAGAGAAGAGCTGGCCGGTGGGCCCGTCGTCTGGCAGAAGTGCGAGCCGGACTGCGCCGGCGGCCGCTTCCGCTGGGTCGCCACCGGTGCTTGCGGCTTGGGGGTTGAGGTTCGTGGCCCGTCGACCGGGCGCAAGGGCATTGACCTTGAAACCGTCGTCGGCGAGCGCCTGGGCGTAGAAGACGGTCAACGCGTCGAGCGCGGTCTTGGAGGAGCGGTATGCGGCGCCCGAGCCGGTGCTCGCGGCCCGATAGTCGAACTGCGGATTGGGGCCGGTGCTCCAGGTCAGCGATCCAGTGCCACTCGCGAGGTTGACGATGCGCGGATGCGCGGAGCGACGAAGTGCCGGCAGGAACGCGTTGGTAACCGCAACCACACCGAAGACGTTGGTCTCGTAGGTGCGGCGGAAGACCTCGACGTCGGTCTCGGTGACCCGCGTTGCCGTGTCGAGCGAGATGCCGGCGTTGTTGACCAGGACATCGAGTTCAGTGACGGTGGCGGCCGCCATCGCAATTGACTCCGCGTCCGTGACATCGAGCAACAGAGGGCGAGCGCCGAGCCCGGCTGCCACCTCCGCGCCGCGGGTCGCGTCGCGGGCGCCGACAAGAACCGACCAACCTTGCTCGGCCAGCTGCCGCGCGATGTGTATGCCGATCCCACCGGTTGCCCCGGTGACCAAAGCAGTGGAACTACCCATGCCCCCGATCATTTTTCAACGCCGGCCGCTCCAGACATCCGTCCTCGCGGGGCGGGTTGCTCCAGGCCGCTGAGGACGATGTCGTAGATGCGATCCGCTTGCGCTTTCCAGTCGCCTTCTGGATCGAGCTGCCACAGCCCCGCTAGCGCGAGGATCACGTCATCACCGTTCAGATCTGCGCGCACGGTGCCGGCCGTTATGTTCGCCCGCAGCAGACGGTCCAGCGCTCCGACGATGGCGTCGTAGGTGTCCGTCGAGGACAGGTCGTTTCCGGGGCTGGTCGCCTTGCGCAGGGCGTCGGCCAGACCATGCTTGCTCACCGCGTACTCCGCCAGCCGCTCGACCCAGCGTCGGAGCGCGTCGAGCGGCGTCCGCTGCTGCAGGAGGGTGTCGGCGGCGTCAACCAGCTTGCCGACCTCGCGTTGATAGGTCGCGAGCACGAGTTCCTCCCTGGTCGGGAAGTGCCGGTACAGCGTCGCGTTGGCAACCCCGGCTCGCTTCGCGATCGCGTTCAGGGAGGCGTCCGGCGATTCGGTGAGCGCCAGGAGCGCGGCAGCAAGGATCGCGTCCCGGTTGCGACGCCCGTCGCTGCGCTTCAGCTCGCTGGATTCGGTCATGGACACATTCGCTTAGTTGCAAGCGGGGAATTCCCCGTTTATAGTCGTCACCGTGAACCGGGGAACTCCCCGGTTCACGGAAGGCTAACCGGAGGACGACAGGAACCGGGAGACATGATGATCCACACCGAGATCTCACCGGCCGAGCAGGCCGATCGACTGGCGATCCGCGAGCTCATCGACGCCTACGCACACTGCGCCGATCGCCGACTAGCAGACGAGCAGAAGTCGCTCTTCACCGAGGACACCCACTTCGTCGTCTATATGGAAGGCGAGGGCTCTGAGCCCACCCAGATCATCGACGGCCGCGAGGGTCTGGCGCCGGTATTCCAGGACCTCAACCGCTACCAGGCCACACAGCACTTCAACGGACAGAGCACGATCGTGCTCGACGGGAACCGGGCGGCGGGCGAGAGCTACTGCATCGCTCACCACCTGTTCACCGACGCCGGCGAGCGCAAGCTGATGCTCGCCCACCTTCGATATGGCGACACGTTCGTCAAACAGGACGGGGCCTGGCTGTTCGCCGAACGGAACCTCTATGTCGACTGGATCGAGACAAAGCCCTCGCATCCCTGACCGAGCTGGCAGCTCCGGAGCACGTTGTTTCGCCGGCTCACCCGGTCGGCGCCACCGGGACCCCTCGACGGCTTGCGCCGGGCTCGCTCGAATAGACCGCCTTCGCGATCCGCTCGGCAACCATCATCGTCGTGGGATTGATCGCTACCGATGGAACGACCGGGATGATCGACGCGTCGATGACGCGCAGTCCCTCGACGCGCTTGACAGCGCCGAGCGAGTCCACGACCGCCCACGGATCCTCTGGCCCGCCCATTGGCGCCGTGGCCGTGGGGTGGCCGTAGGAAGCCAGGTTCGACGCGACCGCATCCGCGAGCTGCTCGTCGCCGACCGCGTCGCCGGGCAGAATCTCGAGCTCGAGGAACTGAGCGAGCGCCGGATTGCGGCCTATCCGGCGGGCTAGCCTCACGCCTTCGAGCATCCGGCGCGCGTCCCGCTCCTCGGCCAGGAAATTGCAGTCGATCTCGGGTTGCTCGTGCGGATCGCGGCTGCGAAGCGCCACTCTTCCGCGCGAGTCGGGCTTGACGACCGCGACGCTGAGTGCGATCGCCCCGCCGGTCGGGCTGTACTCGGGCGGCATGAGGTGCGTCACCGCGATGTGAATGTCGAGCTCCTCGCCACGAGCTTCGCTCGACTGGGTCCACAGCAAGGCGCCGACCGCCGGCCGCATATCCAGGGCCGTCGTCTTGAGCGCGTAAGCGTTGTAGTAGAAGGGCTGATCCTGGAGGTGCTGCCCGACGGGAAGATCGGCGATAACGTCGATTCCAAGCTCGGCCAGGTCCGCGGCCGGACCCACGCCCGAGCGCATCAGGATCGCCGGAGTCGCGTATGTGCCGGCGGAGAGGATCACCTGGCCCGCACGGATCTCGACACCGCTCGCCGTGAGCACGCCGACCGCCCGGCGGCCGTCGAATAGGACGCGATCGACGAGCACGTCCCCGGAAATCTTGAGGTTGGCGCGGTGGCGGACCTCTTCGGTCAGGTACACGAGGCCTATGTTCTGACGCACGCCGTCGACGACGTTGACCGGGTACCCCCCGACGCCGCCCGGGTTCGGGCCGTTGAAATCCTGGACCCGGGGGAACCCCTCCGCCGCGGTCGCGTCGATGAACCCACGCAACGAGCTGGTCAGTGCGTCATAGCTCTCGTGCCGAATCGGGAACGGTCCCGTGCGGCCGTGGTAGGAGTCCTCGCCGTCGGGCGTGTTCTCCATCTCTCGGAACGCGGCATCGACGTCCTCGATCGTCCAATCCTCAAGACCGTGTCGCTGCCAGTCGCGGATATCGCTCGGCCGTGCCCGCATCGCCACCGTGGCGTTGTGGGCCGAGCAGCCGCCCAGCGCCTTGGCGCGCGGGACCGGAATTTCCGGGGAGGCAGCTGCGCCTCGGGCGGTCCAGCCCCACTCGTGCTCGGGGTTGGCGGGCACGTGCGCCGGGTCTCGGAGATCCGCTGGATAGCCATCGACCCCGTAGGCCGTGCCTGCCTCGAGCAGCAGGACCGAGCGGGTCGGGTCTTCACTGAGTCGGTTGGCGAGAATGCCGCCCGCCGAGCCTCCCCCCACGATGACTACGTCGGCGCGACCAGCGCGACCGTTGCCGATATCGGACATGGATCTGTTCTCCTCGGGTCGATGGCTGCCGCCGATGGTCGCGAGCCGGGTGGTGATGCGGCATCGCCGAATCCCGGTGATTGAGGCGCGCCGGCTACCCCAGTCGGTCCGCAAGCTGCGTGCGGGACTTGACGCCGAGCTTGCGGAAAGCCTTGCGCAGGTGGTACTCGACCGTGCTGGCGCTGATAAACAGGCGGGCCGCGATCTCGCGGTTCGTCTCGCCCTGGGCGGCAAGGCGGGCGACCTGTGTCTCCTGTGGAGTGAGCTCGTCCAGAGTCGCCACGGTTCGCTTGCGGGCACGCTCTCCTGTCGCCTCCAGCTCGAGCCGCGCGCGCTCGGCGAAGGCCTCGACTCCGGCGTCTCTGAAGAACTCGTGGGCGGTTCGCAGTTGCTCCCGAGCATCTAGCCGGCGGCGCTGACGCCGAAGCCATTCGCCGTAAAGGAGATGGGTGCGAGCGAGCTGGACGCGGATACGCGTGCGAGCGAGCTTGCTGATCGCTTCTCTGTAGAGCTCATCTGCGTCATCGCCATCGCTGAGCAACGCTCGCGTCCGGGCTTCTATCCCCAGCGCCCAGTCGGTGCCGGCGGCGCGTGTCGTCTCTTGTACGCGCTCGAACGCCAGTCGTGCTCGCTCCGGCTGATCGCACCGAACGGCCGCCTCGATCAGCTCGGTCAGCGCCCAAATCGCTGGGCCTTCCTCGTAGAAGCGCTCGGCGGGAAGGACCGCGGCCAGTGCGGCTTCATAGCGACCCAGCCCGTTGTACAAGCCTCCAGCCAGAAACTCGGCGGTCGTCAATGCGAGCCCTTCCCCCCGAGCCTCCGCCTCCCCGATCGAAGTTCGGATCAACTCCGAAAATTCGGCTTCCTGACCGCGCAGAGAAGCCAGCGTCAGCAAAGGAGCCGGGTCGGCGGCAGTTCCGGTCGCTTCAGTTGCCGCGCTCAGCTCTTCCTCGAGGAGGGCCGCTGTTCCAAGCTCGCCAAAGAACGCGTAAACGGCGATGCCGGTACCGAGAACGAACGCGAGCGCAGAAAGCGCGCCCGTGTGGCGCGCGAGCTCAACCTGTCGTGTGAAAAGCACGGCCCAGGCGTCGTCGTCCCACATGAACAACGCGATCAAGCTGGCGAACCACAGCCACCGAGCGTCATTCGGTGAGAGGTCGGCCTCACGCTGAAACGCGGCTAACGCCTCCTTGAGCAATGGCGCTCCAGCCGCATAACCCTCGGTGGCCCGCACCGCCAACCCCTCGAGAAGCAGATCAGACGGCCGCGGCTTCTCAAGCGGCGCGCCGGCAAGCGCGGCCTTGCTGATCTCGGCCAGACCCCCGCCGTGGACCAGCCGGCCGGCGAACGTCGCCGCAGACAGGGCCTCGAGGTAAGTCGTCCGCGCAAGGCCGGGATCTACGGCCTCGAGTTCGCGCGCGGCCGCAAGCAGTAGCGGGGCAGCGTCTCTTCCTCGCCGGGACGCGAAGGCGATCTGAGCGCGCAGGAGATGCGCGTGGGCACGCAGAACCTCGTCGACCGCAGCGCGCGACTCGGCCGTCTCGAGAAGTTGAAGGGCGTCGTCGAGTGCGCCAGCTTGAAGTTTGGTCTGCGCGGCGGCTAGCGCGCGTTGCGCACGGAGCGCGGGTTCGGGCGAGAGAGCGACCGCGCGCTCGAGGAAGGCGGCGGCGGCAGCAAAACCGCCACGCGCCTGCGCCCGTACCGCAGATCGTTCGAGCTCGACGGCAACCTCCTCGTCGGGCGCGGCCGTCCCTTGGGCGCGATGCCATGCGCGCCGATCGGGGTCGATTTCTGGGTCCGTTGCCTCCGCGAGGGCGCGATGGACCTCGCGTCGTACGTTCGGCTCAGCGGATCCGTAAACGGCCGAGCGAACCAGTGGATGACGGAACACGACTCGAGGCGACAGGGCCAGCAACTGTTCCGATTCGACGGTCTCGGCAGCTGACTCGGCGATCCCCAGCCGTTTCGCCGCCCGCCAAACCAGCGCCGGATCGCCGACCGGGTCGGCGGCCGCGACAAGCAACAAGCGCCGTGCATCGGACGGCAGCTTCGTCAGCCGGCGCGTGTAGCGGTCCTCGATCGCGGCGGACAGAGGCGCCGTTGTCGGCAAGCCAAATCCCCCCGCGAGCTCGGCCGGACTCAACCCGCGCGGCAGCTCTAGCAGAGCAAGCGGGTTCCCACGCGTCTCGGCGACGATCCGCGCCAGCACGCGTTCATCCAGCCTGGCCGGCACGATTGACTCCAGCAACGTTCGCGCATCCCTGCGATCCAAAGGGACGACGGGGAGCTTCGGCAAGCCCGAGAGCGTCTCCCGCAGCTCGCGGGTCGCGAACACGAGCGCGATCCTTTCCGCGACGAGACGGCGCGCCGCAAATGCCAGGGCACGTGCGGACGCGCTGTCGAGCCATTGCGCGTCATCGATGGCACACAAGAGTGGCTGCTCCTCGGCTTCCTCGGCGAGCAGGCCGAGGACCGCCAGTCCGACCAGGAATCGATCCGGCGCGGGCCCCGTCCTGAGCCCGAACGCGACCTCGAGCGCGTCGTGCTGGGGCTGCGGCAGGCGCTCCACGAGTCCGAGGAACGGCGCACACAGCTGCTGAGCTGCCGCGAACGGGAGCTCCATCTCGGCCTCGACTCCCACCGTCCGGGCGATTCGGAATTCGCGTGCAGCGTCGACGCCGTACTCCAACAGCGCGGTCTTGCCGACGCCCGCCTCTCCATACAGCATCAAGACGCCACCACTCCCGGTGCGAACCCTGTCTAGCAACTGGTCGAGCACCTTGCGCTCGCGTTCCCGGCCCAGCAACGTCCTCCCTGACCTGAGAACTGATGGCGACACTCCGCTCATCCCTCTAAGGATGACTGAGGACGACGCCTCGGATAAGGACTAAGGATTCAAGGATTCGAACGCGTGGCAGAAGCGCCACGATCGTTGCGGATGGAGAGGGACCACCAAGCGGGCACGACAGGCCGGCTCTCATCGAGGGTCTGCGTCATCACCGGTACGGGCGGCAGCATAGGCCGGGCAACGGCGATGGCGTTCGCCCGAGCGGGCGCGTCAGTCGTCGGTTGCGACGTGAGCGTCGAGCCGGCAGATTCGACCGTCGCACTGGTGCGCAGCGCCGGCGGAGAGATGGTTTCGATGCAGCCATGCCGTCTCGACGATCCCGCCGATTGTCAGGCGCTGATCGAGCTCGCGCTGGGCGAGTACGGGCGGATCGACGTTCTCTGCAACTTCGCCGCGACGGCCTACTTCAACTGGCTCGAGGACATCACCGACGAGGAGTGGGATCGCGCTCGGTGGGGCGAGGTCGACGTCGTCTTCTACCTCACCCGCGCGGCGTGGCCGCACCTGAAGGCCAGCGGTGGCGTGATCGTGAACATGGCCTCGCTGAACGCGTCGCTCAGTTTCAAAATCCTCCCCGCCCTCGCCCACACTACAAACAAGGCGGGAATCGTCGCGATGACGCGGCAGCTTGCGATGGAGGGCCGAGAGCACGGGATCCGCGCCAACTCGATCTCACCTGGCCTGATCGAGACGAGCGCAACACAAGCCCAGCTCGAGGACCCGGAGTGGGCTGACTACATGCTCGGCAGGACGCTGCTGGGCCGCCTCGGCAGGCCAGAGGAAGTCGCGAACGTCGCGCTGTTCCTTTCTTCAGACGAGAGCTCATACGTCACCGGGGTCGACGTCGTCGTTGATGGCGGGATGAAGGTCTGGTGACCGGCACGACCGGGCTACTAAGCTCACCCGAGGGACTAGACCGTGGGCAAAGCGTGATCAGCTCACCGCCGACGCGGCGCCAAGGGTTCGAGCCACTCATTGCCGACGGTTCGATCGCATCCGGCCTGCTCGAGCGGGAAGCGCTCCTCAAGACTCTGGATCGCGCCGTGGCCAAGCGGATCACAGTCATCTCGGCGCCGCCAGGTAGTGGGAAGACCTCGTTGTTGCGTGCGTGGGCCGACCGCTCGCCCGATGTTCGTCGCGTCGCGTTCGTGTCGGTCGACCGTGACCAGCAGGATGCGCATAGGTTCTGGTCACCCGTCCTGGATGCGATTCGCGGCCCGGGCCCGTCGACCGATGCTCAGCCGAGACCCGCGCTGGCCACGCTCGAGGACGACCGGGTCCTTGACACGGTCCTGTCGGAGCTCGATCAGCAACGCCGACAGGTTGTGCTGATCATCGACGACCTGCACGAGCTGAAGTCGGCCGACGCCATCGTGGAACTCGAGCAACTGCTGGCGACCGTGCCGAGCTCTGCGCGGGTCGTGCTCTCGTCACGTAGGGATCCCCCGATCAGGCTCCACCGGCTGAGACTCGCCGACGAGGTCGCCGAGATCAGGGCCGCCGATCTCCGATTCACTGAAAGCGAGACCCGCGAACTGCTCGCCGCATCGGGGATAACCCTGTCCGAGGAAGGGGCCGCCGCTTTGCATCAGCGCACGGAAGGCTGGGCGGCCGGCTTGCGCCTGGCGGTGATCTCACTCAGCCATCACCCGGACCCCGAGCGGTTCGTGGCCGAGTTCTCCGGCACCGACCGGGCGATCGGGGAATACCTCATCGCCGAGATGCTGGAACGCCAACCGAGCGAGGTACAGCACACGCTGTTACGGACCTCGATTGTCGAACGAATGAACGGTGAACTTGCCGACCTGCTGGCAGGCCGCTTGGGTTCTGAGCAGATGCTGCTGGAACTCGAGGACGCCAACGCGTTCGTCGTCTCGCTCGACCCCGAGCGCACGTGGTTTCGCTACCACCACCTGCTCGCCGATTTCCTGCGCCTCGAGCTCCGCCGACGATTTGCCGACGAGGTCCCAGGTCTGCACCGAACGGCCGCCCGGTGGCTCGCCGGCCATGGGGAGGTCGTTGAGGCCGTCCGGCATACCCTCGCGGCCGGCGACTGGCCCGATGCCGCCCGGCTGGTCGCTGACCACTCGTTCAGTTGGGTACTCGACGGGCAAGCGGGAACGATCGACGCGGTTCTCCAGGCGTTTCCTGAGGCCGCGTCAGCCGATCATCCGGATCTGGCGCTGGCGCACGCAGCAAGCGAGCTGAACCGTGGGCGCGTTGAGCGAGCGGTTGCTCAGATAGAGCTTGCGGAGTCGCACGTTCAGAGCGCCCCGCCGGCTCGCCGCCGGCGCCTTGCCGTGGCGATCGCGTCTCTGCGGTTGGCGCTGGCTCGGCGCAGCGGCCAGTTCAGTGAGGTGATCGACCAGGTGAACCTGCTCGATGCTTCGATCTCAGACGAGTCGAACGACCAGGTCGCGATGGGTAGCGAGCTTCGGGCGGTCGCGCTGCTGAATCTCGGGATTGTCGAGATGTGGTCCGGGCGACTCGCCGACGCTGAGCGGCACCTCTTCGAGGGAGCCGAGCTCGCCCGAACGATCGGCCGACCTTACCTAGAGGTCGCGTGTCGGGCCCATCAGGGGTTCCCGTCAAAGACGGTCTCGGTCGCGACCGCGCGCGAGCGGGGGCGTCAGGCGGTAGCCCTGGCCGAACGCTATGGCTTGGCGGATCGCCCGGTAGTCACGCCGGCTCTTGGGGCGGTTGGCGGGATGGCGGTCTGGATGGGGGAGTTCGAGGAGGGCGAGCGGTGGCTACGCCGCGCCTGGGAGATCGCCGATCCGGACGTCGACCCAGCCGCCGCGGTGCTTCTGCACGTGGCGACGGGCATGTTGCATGCCGGGCGGGGGCAGCATCAGGCGGCGGCCGAGGAATTCGGGGCCGCGGAGCGCGCACAGTCGCGACTCACCGGTGTCCACGCACTTGCACCACGAATTACGGGGTGGCTCGCGGCCACCCGGGCGCGGCTTGGGATGCTCGATGAAGCGCGCGCGACGCTGCGAGTGTTCCCCGCTGAACTTGAGAGAACCGATTCCATCTATGACGGTCAAATGGGTGCCATCTACAACGCCCGCGCAGTCATCTGCCTGGCCGAGGGGGATCCCCCGGGAGCGTTGGATGCACTCCGAGGCGTTTTGGACGCCACGCCCCCTGTCGCTCCGGCGTTCACGGTCGTTGAATCCCATCTGCTCGCCGGGATCGCGCACCTACGGATGGGACATCGAGCCGCGGCCGCGGCCGCAGCGGAAGCGGCGCTTGCGGTCGCCGAGCCAGATCGACTGATCTTCCCGTTTGCGATGACGGACGCCGCGGAGCTCCTTGACGCTCTCCCGCGTCACGAAACGGCTCATGGCGCCCTGCTCGCCGACATCGTCGACCAGCTGCGAGGCGAGCCGTCCCCGACCCTCGATCGCGAGCGCGCGTGGCAACTTGAGGAGCTGAGCCCAAGCGAGCTCAGAGTCCTGCGGTACCTTCCGACGAATCTGACGCGGCCCGAGATCGCACGTGAGCTCTACGTGTCGATCAACACGGTCAACACCCACATCCGCAACATCTATTCCAAGCTCGGCGCGCGCGATCGCACTTCCGCCGTGCAACAGGCACGCGAGCTCCGGCTCCTCTCGACGGCCGCCACGAAACATCGCTGAAGCAGCGCGAGCCACCGTCGAGCGCACAATCACCTGATTCCGGCGTCGCCGGGTCACCGGGTTGCTCGGCAGAGTCAGTTGCGTGGCCACGCTACCGGGCCTGTACACGATCCGGATCAAGGGTCGGTTAGGAGCTACCGCTCTTTCCGCCTTCCCAACCATGGTTTCTCAGCTGAAGGGTGGCGACACCGTGCTCACCGGCTTGCTCGAGGACCGCTCGGCTCTGTTCGGCGTGCTCGCGCAGATCGAAGCACTTGGCCTGGAGCTGCTCGAGCTCCAGCAACTCCGCGCCGAGAGCGAGTCCCATCGCTCGGTCGATGCCCGTCCATCCCTGGGCGCCTGAGGCTGACCGGACGTGGTCAACGACCTCATCCGCCAGGCGCTTTATCCGTACCCCGAGAACCTCAAGCTGGTGACCAAGGTCGGAGCACGGCGCGACGCGGCGGGACGAGTGCTCCCGGCGCAGCGGCCGGACGAGCTGCGCAAGGGAGTCGAGGCGAACCTCCACACGCTCCGCGTGGAGCGGTTGGACCTCGTGAACCTGCGCCTCGTTGAGACGGCACGCGACGACGGCGTACCACTCGAGGAGCAGCTGCTCGCGCTCGCGGACATGCGCGCCGAGGGCAAGCTCGATCTGATCGGCCTCTCCAATGCCGACGCGGCAAAGGCGGAGCTCGCGTTGCGGTTCGTCGATGTGGCCGAGATCCAGAACGGATGCAGCATCATCGACCGCCGGGACGAGGACACGCTCGAGTTTGCCCGCGCGCACGGAATCCCGTACGTGCCGTTCTCTCCCCTTGGCCCGTCGTACCGGTCCGGGACGAGGCGGCTGGCCGCAGACGCCACGATCGTCGAGATCGCCGACAAGCACGAGGCCACGCCCGCCCAGATCGCTCTGGCGTGGCTCCTGGATCGCTATGACCGGCTGCTGCTCATTCCGGGCACGAGCTCGATCGCGCACCTCGAGGAGAACATGGCCGCGCTCGAGCTCGAGCTCGACGACGCCGACCTTCTCGCGCTCGATCGCGTTGGCCGGAGCCCGGACCGAGCCCGCCGAGCGCCGGCCGAGCGCTGAGCCGGCCCGTGCGAAGTGTCTCAGCCTGCGCTCGTCGCTCGCGCCAGCCGCGGGATGAGCCTGGTCGCCGACTCGCCGAGAACGCCGCGGCGCTCGTCGTCGTCAAGCTCGACCGTTCCCTGGAGGTGTCGCAGACCTCCGATCGAGATCTCGTCGCGTGGGTACGGATAATCGGTCCCGAACACCACGTTTCCGAGACCCGTGACCGATCGCAGCATGTGGATCACGGGGTCGCCGAACGCTGAGGCGGTGTCCCAGTGCAGGCGAGGGAGGATGTCCGTGAACGCTCCTCTCTCCTGCGACCCAGGGATGACGCCCATCTCATCGACGATCGCAAACCGCGACGCGACGAACGGGATCGTCCCGCCGGCGTGGGGAAACACGTAGTTGACGTCCGGCGTTCGCGCGAACGTGTTGCTGTAGTGCAGCTTCGCGATCGCCCGTGACGTGTCGACCGGATAGTCCAGGAGCGCGTCCGGGAGGCCCAGCGTGTGCGCGATCGGATCGGGCGACGCGGTCGGATGGACGAACACGACCGCGCTACGGCGCTGCAACTCGGCGAAGATCGGATCGAAGCGGCTGTCGCCGAGATAGGTGCCGCCGGCGTTCGTCATCAGCGACACGCCGTCGAGATCGAGCACGTCGAGCGCATACTCGAGCGCTTCGAGCGACCCATCGACGTCCGGTAGCGGAACCGCCGCGAATCCGCCGAACCGGTCCGGGCGGTCGCGCTTGATCTCGGCCAGGTACTCGTTGACGCGACGAGCGAGGATCCGCGCTGCCGCGTCATCACCGAAGTGCACGCCTGGCGTGCTGATCGACGGCACCGCGACGTCGATCCCCGCCTCGTCGAGGTATGCGATCGCGCCATCGAGAGACCAGGGCGGGGGATTGATTCCGCCCGCGAGGTTCCCGTCCTCGTTCGAGGCTTCCCAGTAGAAGTCGGGAATGACATGCTGGTGGAGGTCGACGATTGGGCTCATCCGCGTGTGAGATGGTCCGGACGCAGGTCGCGAATCGCTTGGCTAGTCATTGCTCATCGGCTTTCTCGTTTTGGGGACTGACGGCTCCAGAATCCCGGATGGCTACGGTCATCCGGTCACCTAAGCGGTGACCCGGTCCGCGCCGGCGAGATACGCCGACAGGAGCTGTCCGGCTCTGTCCAGCGCAGCCACCGCTTCGTCGAGCATCGCGGAATAGGCTTGGAAGACGTGAGGCACCCGAGGGGTGATCTCGAGCGTGACCTCGACGTCGGCGGTGGCGGCTTGTCGCGCGAGCCGAACGGCATCATCGAGGAGAACCTCGTGACTTCCACCCTGGATGATCAGGGGCGGTAGGCCGGACAGGTCGGCGAATATGGGACTAATCAGACCAATGCCAGGGTCTTGGCCCTGCGTGTAGTCGACGACCCGGGGCTCGAGGAGTTCCCGGCTGAGCAGCGGATCGACGTCGCGCCTGGTCTCCATCGTCGCTCCGGCGAGGGTGAGATCGACGTACGGTGACATCAAGAACGCCGCAGCCGGCAGAGGCAGCCCGTGATCGCGGGCGTTGACCAGGGTGGCGACGGCGAGGCCGCCGCCGGCGGAATCCCCCGCGAACGCGATGTCCGAAGGGTCTATCCCGTCATCGAGAAGCGCTCCGTAGGCCGCGAGAGCGTCGTCAACCGCAGCCGGATACGGGTGCTCGGGGGCGAGCCGGTAGTCGACGGAGATGACCTTTGCCTGCGTCCGCCGACCGATCTGCGAGGCCAGGCCAGCGGCGAGAAAGGCGTCCGAAATCGCGTACACGCCGCCGTGGAAATATAGAACGACATGGCGAGGTTCGATTCCGTCGACTGTGATCTCGGCAGTTCCGACACCGCCCAGTTCAGCTGCGGTAACGATCACCTCGGCGGGCAACGGCTGCGCCGATACCGCCTCCCGGAACAGCCGCCGAAGCTCGTTGACATCGCTGTCGACGGGCAAGGCCGACTGTCGCAGGATCGCGTCGAGGGTCTCTCGTTGCTCGGTGCTCACGGAGGATCTCCTTCTCGTCGGGGTGGGTTCGCAAGGCTCCATGCCCGCTCGCCTGTGCCAATCCATTGTTGAGCCGTCCCGCCGGGGCGCCGGCAGGGACCAGTCTTGCCGCCAGGTAGGTGATGGGGCATCACCGGATTACGGTGATCCTCGCGGACAGTGGATCTCGGCCTGCATGCGTCCCCGCGGTCTCGACGCGTCGAGTTCAGCGCGAGCTTCACCTGATCCGGATGAGGCGCCGTCACCGCCAGCACCTCGATAGTGGACTCACGCAGGTGTCGCGCCTCGAGCAACGGCGTACGTGACGGACAGTCGCACTGGATTGTCTCCCGGCTAAACGGCGGCCGGCTGCTGCAAGACGGCACCGAGATTTCCCAGCACGCCCAGTTGGGCGAGGATCACCGTTCCCGACGGGTAGCAGTCGAACACCTGAATCTTTCCGTTCTTTAGACGGAAGACGTCACAGCACGGAGCGTCCATCCGGTTGCCCGTGGGCGGGAGGACCCCCTGAGGCAGCCAGAGCGGCCCGTCGTGTGTCCCTTGGAGCGCCAGCTCGACGACCACTACGTCACCGCTTACGTACACGTGATAAAGCTCGCGGTGCATGTCGGAGAACGCCGTCCCATAGTTCTCGACGGGCTTTGCGACGTCGTCGGGCGCAGGGTAGGTCACGCCGACCGATTCGTCGATGAACACTCCATCGGGGTTAAAGACGCCTTTCCACCCCTCGACGTCCTTGACCTCGGCGAAAGCGTAGGCCTGGCGGACGAACTCTTCGTTTGTCATGTCGTTCCTTTCTGTCGGAGACGTTGACGGCTGGTTTCATCTACGGCCTCCATCGACCAGGACGTGCGGGTGTCGCTCACAACAAGCACGATCGCCGCGAGGCAGGTGAACGGTCGTCACCGGATCACGGTGATTCGGACGCCGTGGTCGACGGCGCCCTTCGCATTTTGTTGGGGTGGAGGCATCGTCGGCCTCGGCTTGGCGCCCCACCCGTGCGTCTCGGCATTAGAGAAGCCGAACACGAGTGCAAACAGGCCCAATGACCAGGTCAGCACGCCGGGAATGTCGATCCGGGCGCGGTCGGGATCGCCGTGGTTGACGAGTAGGCGCAAGGCCACGATCGTGGTGGGCAGCGCGATCACCAGATTGACGTAGAAGCACCACCGCCACGACAGCACCTGCGTCAGCACACCCCCGAGCAGCAGCCCAACCGCGCCCGCGCCGCCCGCGACCGCGCCGAAGATCCCGAAGGCCCGCGGCCAGTCCTTAGTCCCCGCGAACGTGACCGTCAAAAGCGACAGCGCCGACGGGGCCAAGAGCGCGCCGAACGCACCCTGCGTCGCCCTCGCCGCAACGAGCACGCCGAACGACTGGGCCAGCCCACCGACTGCCGAGGCCGCGGAGAATCCCACCAACCCAGCGATGAGCGTCCACTTGCGGCCGAACAGTCACCCACCTTGCTCCCCACCAACAGCAGGCTGCCGAACGCCAGCGCGTACGCCGTGACGACCCACTGCCGACTGTCGTTATAGAAATGCAGGGCCCGCTGGGCCGAAGGCAAAGCGACCGTCACGATCGTCGCGTCCAGCACCACCATCAGCTGGGCGACGCTCAGCAAGGCGAGAACCGTCCATCGATCAGGCTCGCGAACTGTCTGAGTTGGCATGGAGACTCGACTTTCGATCGGCGATATCGGCTCAGGCTCAAACGCCGTCCGGTGATCGGTCATCGCTTGAATCTGGCGATTCTGATCCCGCCGTCCTTCCGTCGGTCCCGAACTGCTCGAGCTCCCGACAGATCCCGCCGAGAACCAAGTCCGGCTGCCTCAGAGATCGGCTTGCGAGCGTGGCGAGCCCGCTTTGGCGCTCGATCAATCAGTCGTATGACTCAAGAGAACCGGGCCGGGACGGGTCACGATCGGCCCTGACCCCGGTTTCGCCGACGAAAGAGGAGCCAGCGTGACATCCGAGACATACCGCCAGACATCCGAGATGCAGACGCTAAGGAGAAAGGCCGACGGGGTCGAGATCCGTTACGCCGAGTGGAACGCCGGCGCCGAACCGACGCTGCTGCTCCTGAGTCCATGGCCCGAAAGCCTCTATGCCTGGGAGCAGCTCTGGCCACGGCTGAGCTCCGCAGCGCACGTAATCGCGATCGACCTTCCGGGCTTCGGCCACTCGGAGGCGCGGGCCGACCTCTACTCGCCGCAGGCAATGGGCCGTTTTCTGGTTCGGCTGATCGATGAGTGGGGACTCGGAGCGCCACATGTCGTGGGCCCGGACATCGGCTGCCCGGCAACTCTGTTCGCGGCGGCTGAGTCGCCGCGCTCGATGACGAGCGCGATCGTCGGAAACGGAGCGACCTCATACCCACTCGAAGTCGGCGGCCCGCTCAAGGATCTCATCGACAACCCCGACCTTGAGTCGCTGCTCGCGCTCGACGGGGCCGAGGTCGTCCGGGGCTCGATGCAGGCGCACGAGAGCTACGAGGTCTCGACCGCCGCCCTGGATGACTACGTCACCGCGTACGCGGGCCGCCGGTTCGGTGAATCTGCCCGGTTCGTTCGCAACTACCCGACCGATCTGCCGGTGCTCAAGGACCTGCTGCCGCAGATCCAGACGCCGGTGTACGTTCTCGCGAGCGCACGTGACCCCATGGTCCCGATCAGCAACGCCGAGTTCCTCGTCGAGCGCCTGCCTCGCGCCGAGTTGACGGCGCTCGATTTCAGTCACTTCGGCTGGGAAGACGGCGCCGACGCCTACGGTGACGCCATTCTGGCGTGGCTCGAGGGCGGCTTCGCGCGCGTCGGAGGTGATACCTGATGCCGATGATCGACGTCTACGCGGCCGAGGGGACGTTCGGCGATCCGGGTGCTCTGGCGCAACGGCTGGCCGCGACACTGATGCGAGTCGAAGGCGTGCCTGAACTCCCGATGTTCCGAAACAACACCGCCGCGTTCGTCCATGCGCTGCCGGATGGAGCGATGGCAAACGTCGCCGGCGAGGGAGATTACGTGCGCGTCCAGGTACTGACGAACTCGGGAGCTCTCGACCGCGCCAAACAGCTCGCGGTGGTCGAGCAGTTGACCGATGTTGTCGCTGACGCAGCAGGTCGCCCTGAACTGAAGGAGCGCACATGGGTGTTGCTCACCGAAGCTCCGGACGGCGGCTGGGGACTCTGGGGACACGCCCACACCAATGCAGAGCTCGTTGCGGCCGCTCGTGCCGAGGCCGCGGCGCTGAACAGCGACCGCGAGGGATGAGCAGACCTGTTGCGCGACGCGCACTTCATCGTGCTCCCCCGGCACCCGATCCCACTTGACGCCGTCCGATCCGAGGTGCGTCGGCTGTGCGCGACCGGGGTACCACTGGTGGGAGCGATCGGCTTCTCCGCCGGCGGGCATCTGGCCGGTCAGGCGGCACTGTCTGATGCCTCGACTCCCGACACACGAATCGAACTGGCGGTGCTCGGCCACGCGATCAACTCGATGGAGATTCCCTATGTCCCGGTCGAGCACAGCTACCGGCACGCGGCATCGCTCGCGAGGCACGACGTACGGCACGCGGATGTCTGGGGCGCCGGATGGGCGACGACCTGATCACCGGTAATGACGGAAAGCCCCGCTGTGCCTGGGCCGGTGCCGGCGATACTGCGCTGGGCGGCTACCACGATGAGGTCTGGGGTAGCCGCACGTATGACGACTCAGCGGTGTTCGAGGCGCTCACCCTCGGTGTGTTCGAGGCGGGACTCAGCTGGTCGATCGTGTTCGGCAAGCGGGACGCGTTCCGCAGGGCGTTCCACGGGTTCGACATCGCGCGGGTCGCGGCGATGTCCGAACGGGACGTCGACCGGCTGGTGAAGGACAGCTCGATCATCCGTAACCGCGCCAAGATCCAGGCCACGCTCCAGAACGCACGCACGATGAGGAGCGCGTCACCGACCCTGGCCGAACTCGCGCGATCCTACGAGAGCAACCGTAAGCGGTCCCCGCGGTCCATCGCGGACCTCCCCGCATCGACACCGCAGGCGGAGGCCTTGGCCAAGCAACTGAAGTCGCAGGGATATCGCTTCGTGGGGCCCACGAGTGTGTACGCACTCATGCAGAACGTCGGCGTCGTCAACGACCATGTTCACGGCTGTTTCCGAGCCGTTGACTACTCGAAAGCCCAGATCAGCGGCATTTGATTGAGCCCGTGGGCGTGAGCCGGACTACCTCTCCTGCAGTCGGACGTGCACTCGGCCTTTGCCGCGCCTATCTCGTGAAGTACCAGGCCTCCGGAGTCAGAAAGCCCAGGGCGTTCGCCGCGTAGCCACCCAAGCGCTTGTCCACCAACGTCGTCGCGTAGCCACCGAACGTGCCTAGCTCGGTCGGCTGGTAGACGACGGGCAGCGACTGCGCCAGGTACTTGGCGTACGCCGTCAGCAACTGCTTCTCGGCCGACGCGGGCGCGGTGAGCGTCTCGTCGATCAGCCTGGTCGCCTTCGGATCGCCGTAGCTGCCGTAGTTGGCCACCGCACCAGGGGTGAACAGCGTCTCGCCGCTCGGCAGGTAGTCGGGTCCGTAGATCCAGCCCGCGCCCCAGTCTTGGGCCGTCCACTTGCACGTCGGCTGGCTCGGCTGGCACGCCACCGCGCTGCCGATCACGATGTCGAACGGGTGCGTCGTCAGGCTGATGTTGATGCCGACCTTCTTGGCCTGTGCGGCCAGGTCGTTCATCTCATCCTCCACCGACACCACCCCAGATTGGTAGTCGATGTTGAACGAGATCCCCTCGCCCTGGGCGATCCCGGCACCGCACTCGCCGGCGGCGGCGCCCGGCTTGACGCACGTGGTCGTGCCGCCCGGCTTTACGTCCCAGCCGTTGGCTTTGAGCAGCGCCGCCGCGGCCGAGGTCGAGAACGGATACGGGTTGTCGGACACGACGGACGAATCGACCAACGGGCTGGGAGGTGTCGGTGGAAGCGGGCTGTAGGTCGGGATGGCCGTCCGGTCTAGGAACGCCGTGGCCCATCCCGGCTGATCGACCAGGTGCTGGAATGCCTGGCGGAAGTACAGCTGCCTGAGGATGTACCTGACCGGCTCCCCGCCGGGCGCGGTCGGGGCACTCGAGTTCCAGTTCAGCGGGAAGTAGCTGAAGGAGTAGCTCGCCGCGTCGTTGTCGTCGTAGCCCTCGGAGACCAGGGTGCCGATCTGCGGGGCGTATTGCGACGGCAGGTTCCCGACCGTGATCGCGGACGGACCGCCCGAGCGGATCTCGTTATAGATCGAGGTTTCACTCGTGAACGGCAGTTCTACGAACTGGGAGATGGAAGGCTTTGGGGAGCCCGAGTAGTCCGCGTTCGGGACGAGCGTCACCTCTCCCTCGGTCGTGAAGCTCTGCAGCTTGAACGGCCCGTCCACCACACTCCACAGCGGCGAGCTTGCCCAGCTGCCAAGCTTGCGAGACTGGGCGTCCAGGAACTTGTACACCGCTGTGGCCCCCGCCCTGGTGGCGTCCGGCAGGTGCCCGTTATCGGTCCTCGGCGTCGGCTGAGATAGCGACGTCCGGTCCCACGCGAGGGGAAGCGGGGTGAGCTGTGACAGCTCGTTGTAGATGAACCATTCCGGGTTGTACCCGCGCTTGAGGTGCATTATGAACGTCTGTGGGTTGGGCGCCGAGTAGCTGGTCACGTTGTCCGGGAACAACCCGGGGACATAGCCGCACCACTCCGTCGCCGGGTCAGCCTTCAAGAGGTTCATCCAGAACACAAGGTCGCGAGATGTCACGGTCTCACCGTCCGACCACCTCCACGGCTTCAGGGTGATCGTGACCGTCGTGTTGCCGTTGGAGAACACCGGCTGCTCACCGACCGAATAATCGTAGTCGACAGTCGGCCGGTAGTTGTTCCCGTACCAGTAGAGCGGCCGATAAAGCATGACCATGAGTTGGTTGAAATTCGTGGTGCTGCACACCTGAGGGCTGTACAGCGGAAAAATGTAGTTCGGGGTCGCGTCCGACCCTTCGGTGAAGTACACAGTGCCGCCGGAGACTCGGGTACCGGATGGGTTCGTCGGTTCCGTCAACCCCGGCCCGCTTGTCGTGCCCGAGCGCGACGCGCTCGCGCTCGTACCGCCGCTACTGGCAGTGCTCGAAGAACCGCAGGCAGCGACGAGAACGACAATGAGCCAAGCGCTGAGCGCCGCCACCGTCCTGCGCGGCATGTTCCGACGGTTCCGCATGATCTCCTCCACTTCCCTTATCGTGTGCGTCGCGCGATCTGCATTGGCGAAGTGACCACCCGGTAGCGCTTCCCGACCCAATTTCCCAGCCGGCGGATCGGCTAGAGGTGGTCGGAGGCAGTCTGCATGCGAAAAGGTTCGGTAGTCACCGAAACGTCTGAGCACTAACCTGGCGTTCACATTGAAGGGCGACGCGAATATCTCCGCGGTGGCTTCGCTGCTCAGCGACCCGACGCGCTGCCGCGTGCTGCTTGCCCTGGCAGACGGCCGGACGCTGTCGGCGAGCGCGCTGGCTGCCGAGGCAGGAGTGGCTCCCTCGACGGCGAGCGAGCACCTGGGCAAGCTCCTGGATGCGGACCTGCTCACGGTGGAGGTTCGGGGCCGCCACCGCTACTACCGCCTCACGGGGCCAAGGGTCGCGCGCCTGCTGGAGACGCTGGCTCAGCACGCTCCCCAGGAACCGATCCGCTCCCTGCGGGAGGGAACCCGAGCGCACGCTCTGCGTCAGGCGCGTTTCTGTTACGACCACCTCGCCGGACGCCTTGCCGTGGCGCTGATGGACACTCTGCTCGACCGAGGCGTTCTGATCGGTCCCGATGCGAAGACAGAGCCTGAGCGTGGAGAGCCCGCTGGCCCGTCCACGGGAACGGGAGTGCTCGGCGAATACCGCCTCGGCCCGGCCGGGGTCGGATGGATGAGCGAGTTCGGGATCGACCTCGAAGCGATCCAGGCCCTCCGTCGGCCTCTGATCCGCCATTGCTTCGACTGGAGCGAGCAGCGCCATCATCTGGCCGGCGCATTAGGCTCCTCGCTCGCGCAGCGCCTGTTCGCGTTGGGGTGGCTGGTGCCCGGCCGTCAGGCGCGCGTGGTGGCCATCACCGAGGCCGGCATCGCCGAGCTGGACGCTCAACTCGGGATCAGGCTCGACGCGCCCGATCGGCAATGGCGCGGTGCACGTGTTTGGACCCGAACCGCGACGCCCCACAAAGCCGGTGAGTTAAGTGTGTCCGGGTGACGCGGTCTAGTTGATGCAAAACAGTTCCAAGGGCGCGCTTTTCCGAACGCTGCACGAGCGCGATGGCTTGCTCCTGCTACCCAATCCCTGGGACGTCGGCAGCGCCAGGATCCTCGCGAATCTAGGCTTTGCGGCGCTAGCCACCACGAGCGCCGGCCACGCCTACTCGCTTGGCCTTCCAGAAGGCACCGTGCCACCCGCGGCTGTGCTCGCGCACTGCCGGGCGTTGTCGCAGGCCACGGATCTGCCCGTCTCCGCGGATCTCGAAAGAGGCTTCGGTGACTCGCCTGAAGCGGTGATCCAGACGATCGAGGCGGCCGCCGAGACCGGTCTCGCCGGGTGCTCAATCGAGGATCACACCGGTCGTCGCGATGACCCGATCTTCGAATTTGGCCTCGCGGTAGAACGAGTCGAGGCCGCTGTGCAGGCCGTCCGCGCCCTCCCCCACGACTTCGTATTGACGGCGCGTTGCGAAAACCTGCGCTGGGGCCACGCCGACCTGAAGGACACGATCAGGCGTCTGCGGGCTTATGAGCGCGCCGGAGCGGATGTCCTCTACGCCCCCGCCCTACCTGATCTCGAGAGCATCCGGACGGTGTGCGCCTCGCTCACCAGCCCCGTCAACGTCCTCATGGGGCTGCCGGGCGCGACGTTTAGCACCGCCGAGCTCGCAAGTGCCGGCGTCAAGCGGATCAGCGTCGGGTCCGCGCTCGCCCGACTCAGCTTTGCCGCCCTGATCGACGCCGCGCGTGAGATCAAGCGATCCGGAACGTTTCAATTCGCTTCCAGGGCGACCGGCTTCTCCGAGCTCGAAGACAATTTCCGGACCTGGCGTCGGGCAAAACCTTAACCGCCGATCTCAACCTCGTCGCTCCCGTCGGGGACCGCACACGCGCGCAGGGGTCAAACGCCGGCGATTGCGGGTCGATCCCGCCTGAAGTCCGATAGCCCGCCGCCCTGCGATTCGACATCTGCTCGCAATGCCCGGCGTAGACATTGCGGGCGATCCCGAACAGCCAGGCCCGTTCGGAACCCCGACCGGGATCAAATCCGCCAAACCCGGCAGCCGCGCGCACGATCGTCTCAGACGTCAGATCGGCGACCGTCTGCGGCTCGACGCAGCGCCTCGCGAAATAGGTCGTGACCGCGGAGACGTTGCCGCGATAGACCTCCTCGAACTCGGCCAGCACCGAACTTCTCGCGACCGTAGGGCGAGCCGCCGATGATTTCGCCGCCAATGCTGCATCACCATCAAGATCCGCAAGTACATGTGGAACCAAGACGGACAGCTGACTAAGCTCGGGCGGACGACCGCGGGCATCTAGCTTGGGAACCGGGACACGACGTAGCCACGGGTTGACTGGTAGAGGGCCGTTCCGGGGCCGTCCCGGACCTGGACCCCGGGTTCGCGGCCGCGTCCCCCGCAAAGCGGCGCTCACCTGGCTCGCGCTCGCGCTGCTAACTGTGGGGTCGGTCGGAGACCTGGGCTCCGCTCCGGCGCTCGCGGTGTTTGGCCTGCCATCGGTCGTGCTCTACGTGGTCCCCGCGGTCGTATTTCTCGTGCCCGCCGCGCTGGTCTCAGCCGAGCTCGCTTCCGGCTGGACGGGCGGCGTCTACGACTGGGTCAGCGAGGGGATCTCGCCGGCGATGGGCTTCGGCGCCGTCTGGTGCCAGTTCGCGCAGACCACTTTCTACTACCCGGCGGTGCTGGCGTACATCGCGAGCACGCTGTCCTATGTCTTCGCGCCCGGACTTGCCCACAGCGGCGTGTACACGACCGTGGTGATCATCGTCCTGTTCTGGGCTTCCGTGCTCTTCGCCGCGCGAGGCGTCATCGCCGCCGACCGGCTCGCGTCCTGGGGGATCCTGATCGGGACGCTGATTCCGGGGCTCCTGCTCGTCGTGATGGCGGGGATCTACCTGCTGCAGGGCAAACATTCGGCGGCACCGCTCACTGCCGACCACCTACTGCCGCCGTGGCACGGGCTCACCAGCGTCGTGCTGATCGTCAACGGATTCTTCACCTACGCCGGAGTCGAGGTCAACGCGGTTCACGTCGACGACCTCCGGGACCCCACGCGTGAGTTCCCTAGAGCGATCCTGCTGGCGGTGATCGTGGTCCTGCTCGTCTTCATCCCACCGACACTGGCCATCTCGATCGCCGTTCCATCCCAGCACATAAGCCTCACCGCCGGGGTCATGCAGGCCTTTAGAACCCTGCTCGACCATTTCAGCCTCAGCTTTCTCGAGCCCATCATCGCGATCGGACTCGTTCTCGCCTCGATCAGCGGCCTCCTGGATTGGCTCGGCGGCCCCTCGACCGGCTTGGTGCAGATCGGCCGGGAGCGGGGTTATCTCCCCCGGTACTTCCAGCACGTCAACGCGAACGGGGTACAGGTTCGGATCCTCGCGACGCAGGGCGTCGTGATCACCGCGATCGGGCTGCTGTATGCGCTGGTGCCAACCGTCTCTCGCGCCTACTGGATTTTCGCCGCGCTGGCGACCGAGGTCTACCTGATCATGTACGTGCTGATGTTCGTCGCAGCGCGCAACCTGCGTCGACGCCAGCCCGACCACCCGCGCGGATATCGTGCGCCGGCGCTGATCACGATCTGCGTGGTCGGCGTAGTCGCGTCCATCGCGGCGTGCATCGTCGGCCTCTTGCCGCCGAGTCAGCTCGGGCACGCGAACACACCGGTGTACGTCTGCGCAATGCTCGCCGGAGTGCTCCTGGTCGGAGTGCTCCCGCCCACGCTGCTCTACCGGCTGCGACGGCCCGAGTGGAAGACCGGCTCGACCCCGGGAGACGAGACGTCCGCGTGAAGGACGCCTGGGACTCGCGGCCCTCGTTAGGCGCTAACAACGGAAGACGTAAGCTCCGGCAGATCGCGGGCCTCGATCTCCTCGATCCCGAGTCCGCTGTTCTGACACTCCTCCACCAGTCGCTCCGCATCGAACCCTTCCGGTGCATGCACCCCAGGTCGCCTTAGCTCTCCTGTCCCCACCAGGTAGGCGGCGATAGCGGCGACGGTATATGTCGACTCCCATCGCCGTCGCCCGACGAAAAGGTATCCGCGCGCGATGTCCTCGCCACCCACCCGGCCCTTCGCGACCACTCGCGCCGCGTCCACGGCGCCTAGGCGCTCCTCTGCCTCCACCACCTCCTGCCAAACGCGCGATTCATGAAACGTGGCTGACGTCAGAAAGTGCCCGATGAACTCTTCTGGCGAAACGCCTCGGGCAGCCCCACCCAGAGGGCGCTCGGAATCAAAACCTAGTTCCCCGAGCGTTGAAAGCATGCGCCCAAAGCTGTCGGTCGTGTAGCTGGCTCGCACGACCGCGCGCCGCAAGTGGGGGAAGTACCGGTGGGCCATCTCGGGCTCAGGATGCGCGATCGCGGACGCCGTCAGCCTTCCGAACCCTGGCCATTCCAGATCGATCGCCTCCGACCCTCCTTGGACTTCCCTCATCTGCCCGTCCACGATCATGCGGGCGCGACGGCCGAACAGCTGCACGCGATGCGCCATCAGGTGCGGCTCGACCGAGAGTGTTGCGTTGCACAGGTAACTCCAATGGAGCTCCTCTACATTCGACATCTCACGGATGGCCAGCTTTCCGAGAATGTTGGTCAGCCCCGGGCTGAAGCCGAAGCCAACCGCCGCCGTAACCCCAGCGCGCTCTGCCGCATCCGAGCAGCGGAAAAACGCCGGCACCATGTGCGCGTCATCCAGCACATCGACGTAATGCACCTCAGCGCGAATGGCCGCATTCAGAGCCGTTGTGCCAGTGTGTCGAAAGGGGCCCGCGCAATTCAAAAGCACATCACTCGAGCTCGCGGTTAGCGCGCTGGCGATGGCGTCGCCGTCCGTCGCGTCGACGGCGACACCCCGGCACTTCGGCCCGATCATGTTCGCCGCCTGCTCTGCCGCCTCCAGGTTGAGGTCGCCTATGACCACCTCGGCCACATCCGGCCGGGCGTGAAGCAGCCTCGCAGCTTGACTTCCCTGAAGTCCGGCCCCGCCGAGCACCGTCACAGACAACATATGTGGCTCACTTTCCTCGTTCGTTCACCGTTCGCCGATCACGAGTCGCGCTCGGCCCGGGGCAGCGCAGGCGGAGCACCATATCGACTGACGCCACGGCGCCGAGCGTCTCGCGAGTGCGGACGAGCTTCCGTACAGAATTCTTCATCGCTCATGACGTTCGCCTCACGCGCTGGCACGAAGCTTTGATTGCAGCAGCACTCGACATTCCATCCACTTCGGAAGACCGCAGCAGTATGTATCTCCCCCGCAAGAGCCTTCTCCCACTCGCGCTCACCATCGGTTTGTTCGGTACGCCGATGCTCACGCCGGTTCACGGCCCAGGGACGCCCGGAGGCGCAGCTCATCCGCCGGTCGTCCAGCCGCAGGCCGCTGAGCGCGTGACGCGCCGGCGGCGCCGGATCCGAGGCGCGAAGGTACGAGCTCTCCTGAGCCGAGCTGTCGGTGTGATGCGTGGCGCGGCGACGCGGATCGATGCAGCCAACATGCGCCTTCAGACGCGCCGCGCGCCTCATGACGTGTTGGCGCGCGGGCCGCCTCGATCGCCTGATCTTTGAGCCCGAGGCGGGACGGCGCCGCGCGCCGCCCCGTTCTCGGCCGATGAGAAACGCGCGCCGGTGCGGGTCGCCCGCTTGCCCTCGGCAAGGGCGGCCCGCTGACCACGGCAACCTGACACAGACACCGAGGAAGGTTCCAATGACCGCAACCCCGACCAAGATCAAAGCCCAAGACCACGCCAACGATCTAGCCCGCGACGCGCGACGCTGCCGTCGCCGTGTCGAGGTCCGACGCATCGCAGCGATCCGCCCCGAAGGAGCCCATTTCAAACTCCGGCCCCTCCGCGGCTCACCTCAAGCAGCCCAGGGCTAGTAAGCGATCGGGGCGGCCCCAGGGCCGCCCCGATCGCCACCGGGGCGCGCCGCGTAAGCTCCTGACGATGGTCAACGACCCGCTGGAACTCCCAGACAACTTGCCGGTCCCGGAGGACGACGGTGCCGCTGATCACCTGGTTGGCGCGGCGACCCCGCCGGTCGCGCTCCAGAGCACCGACGGCACCACGGTGCGTCTCGATGAACTCGAGGGCCACTCCGTCGTGTTCGCGTATCCGCGCACAGGCCGTCCCGGCGAGCCCTCACTCGGCGGCGATGAGGAGTGGGACGCGATCCCCGGTGCCCGTGGTTGTACGCCGCAGGCGTGCTCATTCCGCGACGAGTACGCCCGATTTGAGGCCGCTGGAACGCGGGTGCTCGGCCTCTCCACACAGGACACGGAGTATCAGCGGGAAGCCGCCGAGCGACTCCAGCTGCCCTACCCATTGCTCTCCGACGAGCGGCTCGAACTCGCCAGCGCGCTTCGCCTGCCGACCTTTGAAGTCGAGGGAGTCACGCTGCTCAAGCGCCTCACGCTGTTCGTCCGCGACGGCGTGATCGAATCCGTTATCTATCCCGTGTTCCCGCCCAACCTCAGCGCCGAGCAGGCGCTCGTTCACTTAGCGGGCTAATGAGCTCATGTTGCTAGCCACATCGACCGCCCAACTTCCCGCGGATTCTGCCGAGGACATCGAATACGTCCGCACGACATTTGCTGCGATGGACGACGCGGTGCGGCCGCTGGTCGAGCGCGGTGTGTTGCCACAGGCCACCTATGTGCTCCCCGATGGCACGCTGATGGTCCCGCCCGACCATGCCGCGCTCCTCGATGACGTCGGCGGCGACCTCGATGCCGTGGCAGCGCGATTCCGGGAGCGCTTTCTCGCTGCTGGCGGGGACCCCGCGGCGGTCGACGATGAGCACCAAGCGTGGCTGTCGGGGGAGTACGGTGCATGTTTGTGGCAGACGACGCCAGAGGCGATCGTCACCAAGTCCGGGCTGATGGCGGCGATCACCGCGCTTCTCGCAGAGCCGCGGGAAAGCGACCAGCGATGGCGAGCGGCACTGCGGGGCGCAGTGGACGCGCTGGATGCGCTCGAGCGACCGTTCGCCCGCTACGACCGCGAACGCTTCGGCGGGCCATCGTCTCGAGACCGTCTCATCGCCGCGACACGCCAGCGCTTCGCGGATCTCTGGCGGTAACTCACGCCCGGTTACGCGTTGGCTGGCAGCCCGGCCCCATCGATAGGCTTCCGTGGATGACCGCACCGCGGCTCTATTACATGCCGCGAACGCGATCAAGCCGTGTGCTGTGGTTGCTCGAGGAGATCGGCGCACCGTATGACTTGACGGAGATCAAGGGTGCGCAGCGCCGGTCTGAGGAGCACCTGCAGCGCCACCCGCTGGGGCGTGTCCCAGCGCTGGAGCTCGCGGACGGCGCGACGATGTTCGAGTCCGCGGCGATTTGCCTCCAGCTGGCCGATCTAAACCCGAGTGCTGGATTGATCGGTCCCGTCGGCTCGACCCGGAGAGGACTCGTGTACCAGTGGGTCGTGTTCGCGGTCTCGGAGCTCGAGGGGCCGCTGTTTCGGTGGTTTCGCGAGCTCGGCGAAGGGGTCACCGACTCCCCGGCGCACGACCGCTTCGTCGAGGCGGCCGCGGCGATGCACTCGGTGCTCGCCACGCGTGACTGGCTCGTCGACGACAGCTTCAGCGTCGCCGATGTAATGTGCGCCAGCGTGCTTCAGGGAGCCAACGCGCGAGGGCTGCTGGCTCCGTGGCCGGAGCTGGAGGCCTACGTACAGCGCGGTGAGGCACGCCCGGCGTACGCGCGGGCGGCAGCGATCTCGGATCGTCCCGGCAGCTGACGAGGCCCGCGGAACCCAGTTCGGGACATCGGCCGGGCTGAGAGCGGCGTCTATCGATCGTGCTCGGCCCGGGTCGGAGGCTGCGGCCGTCGGTCCCGCCGTTCCTTCTGGTCGCGGAGGTATTGGATTGCGATGACCGCGCCGGTGCCGAGGACTGCGATTCGGGCGGCAGTCGAGTCGGCAACGAAGCTCGCTGTCGGAACGGTCAGCGCCAGGACCATCTGGCTGGCGCCGTCGATCGCGAATGTCGCGGCGATGATCGTGGTGAGTACCGCGACTGCCCGCCGCCGGTCAGGCTCTGCCAGCCTGGCCGCTATCTCCGGCCGGTCCGGGTTCAGTTTGGCGGCGCTCTCGGCGACGAGGAGCAGGAGGGGGCGACCGAGCGCGACCGAGGCCAACCCGGCGATCCCGATCGTGCCAGTGACCGCGCCGCGGCGCAGCTTGATCGCCAACGGGTCCCCGCCGGTCAGCACATAGGCGGCGAGGGCGATCATCACGTGTCGACGAGTTCTGTCTGGACGCCGGTCGCCTGCCCCTCTCCGACCTTAGGCGTGGCGAGCTTCGTCAGCAGCCCCTCCGACTCTTTGCTGCGCTGGACGGCGACCCGCGAGCGCGGCCCTCCGAGCCGGCGGGCGACCGCCGCGTTGCCCACCGACCGCTGCAACTGCAACACCCCGCCGGGGGCGCAGAAGATCGACCGAGCGCGGCCCCGCGCCGCCGACGAGCGCACCGGCGTCGACCGCACGTGCTTTCGTGACGGGGGCCCGCGCCGCGCGTGGCAGCCGATCGGGATCGTCTTGCTGCGTACTCAATCGTCCTCCCAAGTCCGACCGAGTATGGCATCGCCACGTAGGCCAAAAGGGCCATGTTTGTGGCCGAAAGGGCACGACTCCCTCTCTGCGCGACGCATCTCCTCGCCATGCGTTGAGCGGCTCGCAACACCGCTGCGGTGCACCGATCAGGCGCGGATCAATGCCCCGAGCGCTTCTGGGTCGTAGAGGCTCTCAGAGTCAATCGGCCGGCCGTCAAGCACTGCGAAGGGCGTGCCTCGGGGGTCTTGCTCCTGGAAGACCTCATCGATCTCACGGACCCAGCTCTCATAGCGCCCCTCCCGCACCCCGGCGACATAATCGGCGCTGGTGAGGCCGACGCGACTACCGAGGTCCAACAGATCCTCAGTCGTGAAGCCGCCGCTGTGTTCCGTCGGCTGATTGGCGAACATCTCGCGACGCAGCTCATCGAATCTGGCCGCCCCGGCAGCAAGCGCCAGAGCGTTCGCCGCCCGGACCGATTCATCACCGAGGAACGACCGGATTCGATACTCCACGGCGACCGCGCCGGCCGCGACCTCGCGACGCAACAGGTCTCCACACCGCTCCTCAAACTCTCGGCAGTAAGGACACTGCGGATCCTCAAAGACCACCAACCGGCGCCGGGCGCCCTCGCTGCCGACGAGCACACCTCCTCCAGGAGTGTGGCCTGGCGGCACTCCAGATGCGTCCATGACGACCATTCTGCCGTTTCCGCGCTCGGGCCACCGCCTACCGGGACCGGCACGCCAGGACGTTGGCGCGAGCGGCCTGCCAGCTAGCGTCCACGTGGTGGAGTTCAGCCGCGAGTTGCGCAACGACGTCCTAGCTGGAGACATCACGATTTCGATCCGACTATGGAGGCGGCCACGGGTCAAGCCGGGGGGCCGCTACCGGGTCGGCCCGGGCGAGATCGAGATCGACGCGATCGAGCCTGTCCCGTTCGCAGCGATCACCCCGGAGGACGTACGCCGAGCCGGCGAGTCCGACCGCGAGGCGCTGCGCGAGCGTGCCGCACACGCCGGGCCGATCCACGAGGACACTCTCGTCTATCGAATCGAGTTCCATGTGGTGAGCCCTGACGACTGAGCAACGGTGACCTGGCACGCCGACCGATACGCTCAAGGGCGGCATGTCGGTGTCCGTCGCTCTCGGGCTGGTGCTGGCGCTGCTGACCGCGTTCGGTTCGGTGGCCGGCTTCCTGTACAAGTTCCGCGGCGCGCGCGGTGCGCCCGAGGTGGAGTTGCGCAGGCCGATTCGCAGCACCATCCTGCTATTCCGCTCGCCCGTCTATTTGCTGGGGATCGCGATTGGCCTTGGCTCGTGGCTCGTACACGTCGGCGCGCTCGCGTTGGCGCCTATCTCGCTCGCCCAGGCCACCGTGGCCGGGGGCCTCGTGCTGCTCACGGTGGCGGCGGATCAGCTGTTCGGGATTGAGGTCACGCGTCGCGAGTGGATCGGCGTGACGCTCACCGCGGCCGGGCTCGCCGCGCTCGCCGCCACGCTCGACGGGGACGCGCACAGCGCCCACTCCCACTACGCCGCGGGCACCCTGACCATCTTCCTACTCGCGATCGCCGGCGGGGGGCTGCTCCTGACGGCGCTGTTCTCGCGCCGGGCGAGTGCTCTGGCCGTGGCGGCCGGGTTGTTGTGGGCGGCCTCGGACACGTCGATCAAGGCCCTGAGCGCGCACCTCGACGCCCTTGGCGCAGGCGTGGTGCTGCAGCCCCTGGCGCTGGTCATCTTCCTCGCGTCGATGGTGGGGTTGTTGATCTCGGCGCGCAGTCTTCAGCTCGGCGACGCGGTGCCGATGATCGCGCTGACCAGCGCGGCCGCGAACCTGACCACGATCGCCGCCGGACCGCTCGTGTTCGGCGAACCGCTGCCCGCCGGTCGAGCCGCGCTCGTCGTGCGGGTCCTGGCGTTCGCGTTGGTAGTGCTTGCCGCCGCGCTCACACCGCCGCCAATGCGCACGCCCGCCAAGACATAGAAGCGGCAGACGCGCTGTAACCATCGGTGATCACGCGAATCGCAGACTTGTTCCAACGCCCTCACGCTCGGCTCGCTCGAGCAGCGCGTGGGCCAGTGCGATGTCCGACAGTGACAGTCCGCGATGCCAGAACAGGATCGTCTCGCGCGCAGACTCTCGACCCGGACGCTTGCCCGCGACGATCTCACACAACTCCGCATGCAGCGTGTCGCGTGTCAGGCGGCCCGTCTGGACGTGCGGGCGAAGGGCTCCAAGCTCGCCCGTTGCACACTGACCCCAGTCGTCGACGACAATCTTGTCCATGATCTCGGTCAGCGACAGCTCGACCGCACTCATTGTTCCGTAGGGAACGACCAGCGCACCCGGCGAAATCCACTCCGTCTTCAAGAGCGGGTCCGGTTGGCGCAGCCGCGACGCTTCGACAACGATGTCCGCACCCTCGACGCAGCTGCGCCAGTCCTCGGTGGCGCGCACCGGCTTGCCAAGATCCACCGACAGCCGCCGCGCGAACTCCTCCCTACTCTCGCGGCGGCGAGAATGCACCCGGATCTCGCGGAAGCCGAACAGCCGATCGAGCAGACGCACGTTCCAGTACGCGGTGCCGCGCGCGCCGATATGACCGAGCACCTGCGAGTCACTCCGCGCCAGGTGACGCGCGCCGATCGCGGTCATCGCCCCGGTCCGCATCTCGGTGATCGCGGTGGCGTCGACGATCGCCTTAGGCATCCCAGTCGACGGATCGAACAGACACAGCAGCGCCATCTCGGACGGAAGGCCCTTCCGGTAGTTCTCCACGAAGTCACCCACGACCTTTACACCCGCCAGTCCCAGCGCCGGAATCGAGCCACGCAACACATTGAAATGCCCGTCGGCTCGGGGATCCGCATGCAAATGCACGCGCGGCTCGATCACCGTCTCACCCTCCCCCTGCGCGCGCAACCCCCGCTCAACCGCCGCGAGAATCAGCTCATCCGAAGGTGCAAGCCGGGCGATGTCGGGCCCGTTCAGGTACTTCAGCTCGATCCGCTTGGCGCGCGATGGCTGCGCGGTCAAGTCGGCGAGAGCGTCGTCGGAGCCACGGTTTCCGGGTCACTGATCGGCGTCTACGCCGCCTGGCTCTCGTCAGCCTCGACGAGACGGTTCCACTCGGGCTTGTCCTCGCGCCAGCCCTCGTCGGTCCGCGAGCGCTTCCAGTAGCCCGAGACAGAGAGACGATCGCGGGACATACCGCACTCGACGATCAGATAGCGACGCAGGGCGCGTACCGACGACGCCTCGCCGTGCACGAAGGCGTCCGTTCCCTCGGGGAGCTCGAGCCCGCGGACCGCCTGGGCAAGCACATCATCCCCGGAATCGTGCAGCCAGGTCAGACGCAGTTCCCCCGGGGTCGTGAGCTCGATCTCATCGTAAGCGTCGGCCACCTGAAGGACCACGTCGACGGGACGCCCGGCTGGGACATGCTCCAGCGAGGCCGCAATCGCTGGTATCACGCTCGGATCGCCGACCAGCAGATACGCGGGCGCGTCGGGATCGGGCGCGTAGGCGCCACCGGGGCCTTGCAGCTGGAGCTGGTCCCCAGGGGTCGCCTGCCGTGCCCACGGGCCGGCAACACCCTCATCGCCGTGCACGACAAAGTCGATCGTCAGCCGCACGCGCTCGGCATCCCACCTGCGCACCGAGTACGTGCGCGTGCGCGGCCACTGTTCCCGCGGACGGGTCGCCCGGATCTCCTCCTGGTCGAAGGGCGCCGCGTAGTCCGCGTCCGCCGGGGGGAACTGAATCTTCACGTAGTGATCGGTGAACTCTCCGGCAGAGAACCCTTCAAGGCCGGCGCCGCCAAACTCGACCCTAACCATTCGCGGCGTCAGTTCCATCACGTCGACGACCTCGACGAGGCGGGGCGTTCGGCGACGCTCGGGACGGGGGCTCGGGGCGGCGGCAGTCATCAGTGTCTATTAGGGTACCCTAATAGACGTTCGCGGCGTGGCGTCCCCGCATCCGATCTCTTTCGCGGAGCCCGGGCGCGGCGGCTGAGAGCGCAACGCCGATATTGCGTTCGATATCGATCAACAGGTGCTGGCCCGCATGCAGAGCGGCTGAGAGGATCGTGTCTGGGCTCCCGGGCCGGCCGAAGACGGCCACGACAATCAGCGCTCGGCGATGGCCTGTCTTGGAGAGTGCCGCCAGCAGCACACAGCCGCCGGCGGCGCTCGTTGAACCGGTCTTGAGCCCAACGATCCCGTCCTCGCCGAGCAACCTGTTGAGGTTGTCCACCGTACCCGCCACGGGAATTAGCGCGCTGGATTGGCTGGCGATCCCCGCCAGCGCAGGCTGCCCCATTGCCGCGATGCCCAGTCGCACCTGGTCGGCCGCGCTGCTTGTCGTCGAGGCGGCCAGGCCGGACGGGTCCGTGTAGTGCGTCGAGGTCATGCCGAGTTGGCGGGCGACCGCGTTCATCCGGTCAACGAAGGCCGCCGCGCTGCCCGCGTCCCAGCGAGCGAGGATCCAGGCAACGTTGTCGGCCGACGGGAGCAACAGCGCCTCGAGTGCCTGGCGCTCGGTCAGCACCTCGCCGGCCTGAACCGGCACCACCGACTGGCCCGCGCGCACCTCAGCGGGGTACGCCGCCGCCTCCGACGGTTCGACAACGATTTCCGGCCCCGACTCGTCGGCGTTGAGCGGGTGGTCGTGCAGGACCACGTAGGCGGTCATCACCTTTGCCACGCTTGCGATCGGCACCGGCCGATCAGCCCCTGGTCCCAGCAGTAGCCCGCTGCCGGTCACCTCTGCTGCCGAGACACCGCCTGCAGGCCAGCCGATCCCGGAGACCGCCTGGTCGGCTGGCGCCGCGGCAGATCGCGGCGTGGCTTTCAGCAACCACGAAACAGCCAAGGCGGTGGCTGCCATTACGACCACGAGGGCAGCGAGCTTGGTGGATCGAGTACGCCGGGCTGTTGTTCGCGCTGGCTCGCTGTAGCGCATGGGCGCAAGTGAAGGCAGCGGGGTGTTGCCAGCACGTATGTGGTTTTCGATATGCCGACGATATGCGCGGTCTTTAGCATCGGGGCATGCGTGTCTTGATCGTCGAGGACGAGCCATATATGGCAGAAGCGATCCGCGATGGCCTACGCCTGGAAGCGATCGCGGCCGACATCGCCGGCGACGGCGACACCGCTCTGGGGCTGCTGAGCGTCAACGCCTACGACCTCGCCGTCCTGGACCGCGACATCCCCGGCCCGTCCGGCGACGAGATCGCCAAACACATCGTCGCCTCCGGCAGCGGCATGCCGATCCTCATGCTCACCGCTGCCGACCGGCTCGACGATAAGACCTCCGGGTTCGGACTGGGCGCCGACGACTACCTCACCAAGCCCTTCCAGCTCCAAGAGCTCGTGCTCCGTCTTAGAGCGCTCGACCGCAGGCGCGCCCACCACAGGCCGCCGGTGCGAGAGCTCGCGGGTCTGCGTGTGGACCCGTTCCGCCGCGAGGTCCACCGCGACGGCCGCTACCTCGCGCTCACCCGCAAGCAGTTCGCCGTGCTCGAGGTCCTCGTCGCTGCCGAAGGCGGTGTCGTCAGCGCCGAAGAGCTACTGGAACGGGCGTGGGATGAGCACGCAGACCCGTTCACCAACGCAGTACGCATCACAGTCTCGGCACTGCGCAAGAGACTCGGCGAACCCGGAATCATCGCCACCGAGCCCGGCGTCGGGTACCGCATCGACACTCAACGCGGCACCGAGCCCGAAGGTGGCGAGCGTGGATAGAGGCCTTCGTCGGATGCTCCACCTGCCCTCTTGGACCGTGCGTCTGCGCTTGACCCTGCTCTACGGCGGCCTATTCCTCGTCTGTGGTGTGGCGCTGCTCGCGGCTACCTACCTACTCTTCCGCAGGAGCACCGGCGTCGAGCTGCTTGTCCCGACTGGGACTCCGCGTGGGTCGGGCGGCGCGGGCGCTCTCAATGATGCGTTGCGGCACCCGAACGTCGCCCGCCAGGTGCGCCAAATGTACGCCGCGGCCGTCAAACGTGACAGCCACGACCTTCACGAGGGACTCATCCAGTCCGGGATCGCGCTCGCGATCATGACCGCGGTCTCGATCGCGCTCGGGTGGCTGGTTGCGGGCCGGGTCCTGCGCCCGCTGCGGACGGTTACGGCGACTACGCGGCGGATCTCCGAGCGCAACCTGAACGAGCGCCTCGCGTTCTCGGGGCCCCGCGACGAGTTGAAGGATCTCGCCGACACCGTCGACGGCCTGCTCGCGCGGCTCGAGGCACACGTCGCCGAACAGCAGAGATTCGCCGCAAACGCCTCCCACGAACTGCGCACGCCGCTAGCGGTCACCCAGACACTTCTCGACGTCGCCCGTAACGATCCCCACCGCGACAACGGCGAACTCGTCGAGCGCCTTCACGCCGTCAACTCCCGAGCGATCGAGCTCACCGAAGCCTTGCTCCTGCTCAGCCGCGCCGACCAACGGTCCTTCACCCGAGAACACGTAGACCTGTCCCTCATGGCCGAAGAAGCCACCGAGACGCTCCTCCCCATCGCGGAACAGCATCGCGTGACAATCGAGACCTCCGGCGACGTGACCCCCACCGTCGGCTCACACGCGCTCCTGCTGCAGATGACGATGAACCTCGTGCACAACGCGATCGTCCACAACCTGCCTGAACAGGGCACGGTGTGGGTCACGACCAGCGTTCACCCCAAGAGCGTAGTCCTGACAGTCGAGAACACCGGCGAGAAGCTCGCCCCACAATTGGTGTCCACGCTTTGCGAACCATTCCAGCGCAGCACCAAGCGCATACGCACCGACCATGCAGGTGTCGGCCTCGGCCTGGCAATCGTCAAGAGCATCACCCAAGCACACGACGGAACCCTTACCCTCACCCCCCGGCCCGCTGGCGGGCTCTGCGTCACGGCACAACTACCCGCCACCGCACCGCAGAGGTCAACCAGTCCGTCTGATCCGCCGTCGCCCGCGCGTGTGCACCGCGTAATCGAGCAGGGCGCCGGCACTCGCGAGCCGGGCCACGCGACTTAGAGCCCGCGGCCTTCGCGCGCGGGTTCGATCGGCGGCGGCCAGTTCGGCCAGGCCGTCGATGATCGCCGCGGCGAGAACGCTCGCTGCGATGCGGTTCCCGAGGCGCTCGAGGCGCCTGACGTGGGGCTCGAGATCGGCAGCGGATAGGTGCACGTCGACGCTGCCGCCGGTGAGCACATCGAGCAGGCGATTCAGACGTGACGGCAAGTCGGCGCTCAGCTCCGCGAGCTCGAGCGCGACCCGCTCGGCCCGTCCTGCCAGCGCCGCGGGCGAGAATCTCGCGAGCATGTATCGGTACGCATACGGGGTGAGCGTCTCGACCAGTCGGAAGTCCGGATCCAGATCCACGGCCATGCCCTCGTTCATCACGAATGACTTGATCAGCAGTGCCAGATTGCGCGGCGCGGTGAGGCCGTGACGGCGAACGATCTGAAGGATCTCGCCGGCTGTTTGCCGCAGCTCGATCTCGCCCAGGCTCCGGCCCGAGTAACGCGCAAGCATCCGAGCTAGGTCCTCACGCAACCGCACCCGGTCCACTTCGCCGGAGGCCGCCCCGATTGCCAACAGTGCATCGGTGAGCCGGTCGGCGTCCTCGCGGCCCAGCGCGAGCATGAGCCCACCGAGCTGGTCGCGCAGGCGCGCGTCGAGGACGCCGACCATCCCGAAGTCGATGACCCCGATCGTGCCGTCCGGCTCGATGAAGAAGTTCCCGGGGTGAGGGTCGGCGTGGAAGAACCCGTCCTCGAACACCATCTTCGCCATCAATCGCGCCGCCCGCTGCGCCAGCTGCTGTCGATCGACGCCGGCCTGCTCGAGAGCAGCAAGGTCGGTGACCTTCATCCCGTAAATCCGCTCGAGCGTGATCACCCTCGAGGTCGTCGTCTCCCAGAACACCTTCGGGATGTGCACGTCTGAATCGCCGGCGAAGTTTGTCGCGAAGCGTTCAGCGTTGTGGCCCTCGGCCAGGTAGTCGAGCTCAGCGCGGAGCGTCTCAGCGAATTCGTCGGCGAGACCAACCAGGTCATACCGGGCCGCCGCCTCCCACCGCCGGCTGGCGAAGGCGGCTAGGTTACGCAGGATCTCAAGGTCTTCCCCGACCTGCTCCACGGTGCCGGGCCGGCGGACCTTGACGACGACCTGGGTCCCGTCACTCAACGTCGCGGCGTGCGCCTGCCCGATCGACGCCGCCGCCAGCGGCTCCAGTCCGAAGCTGGCAAACGCGGTCGCCTCCTTGCCGCCCAGCTCGAGTGAGATCACCTCCCAGACCTCTTGGGGTGCGAGAAACGGGGCATCATCCTGCAGCTTCGCGAGCTCGGCCTGATACTCGGGACCGAGCAGGTCCGCACGCGTGGACAGGATCTGGCCGAGCTTGATGAAGGTCGGACCGAGGTCCTCAAGGACGCGGCGGAGGCGCTCGGGAGCCGTGCGCAAATCGTCCCTACCTTCCGGCGAGGATGTCCCGAATCGCTCGAGCCCCACGGCGGCAACCGCATAGCCCAAGCCATGGCGCACGAGCACCTCGGCGATCTGACGCTGGCGGCGATGGCGACTCTTCATCGGTGGTTCCCGTCGCTCATTATCTAAGGCGGAGCGCTAAGCACCGGTCTTCGGCATCGCTCGCGTTAGGTTGGGACGGGCGCTCGCGTGTCAGGCGGCTCGAGGGAGGAGGACGACCTTGCCGGCCAGAGTTCCAGCGTCGGCCCGGGCGTGAACAGCGGACAGCTGGCTCAGGGGCAGGCGCTCGGCGACATCGACGCGCAGCTCGCCGGCGTCGACCATCGCCGACAGGCGGCCGAGTTGGCCGGCGTCACTGCGGGCGAAGACGGTGACGGCGCGGACGCCGCCCGTCTCGTCGGGCATCGCGGTGGGGACGGTGCTGAGCACGATCCCGCCGGCGTGAACCAGGCCGGCTAGCTTGTTGAGCTCCGCCGCCGCGACGGGGGCGAGGTTGAGCAGGACGTCGAGCGGCTCCCCGACCGCTTCGGCGACGCTCGTGGTGGTGTGGTCGATGATCTCGTCGACGCCCGCCGAGCGCACGCGGTCGATGCTGCGCGGGCTCGCCGTGGCGATCACGTGTGCACCGGCACGCTTGGCGAGCTGCACGGCATACCCGCCTACCGCTCCGCCGGCGCCAAAGACGAGCAGGCGCTGCCCGGCGTGAAGATCGGCATGCTCAAAGAGCGACTGCCACGCGGCCAGTCCGACGGACGGCAGCGCTGCGGCATCGGCCAGCGGGATGCTGGTCGGCGCGTCCGCGAGGATCTGTACCGGGGCGAGAACGTACGCGGCAGCCGCGCCGTCCGGGACCATCGGCAGGAAACCAATGACTCGGTCGCCAACCCGCCGGCCCGTGACCTGCGCGCCGATCGCGTCGACCGTGCCGGCGACGTCGATCCCCGGCACGTGTGGAAGCGTCACCGGGAACGCGTCCTGGAGGTACCCGCCGCGGATACCGGCGTCGACGGGATTGAACGCCGTGGCCGCGACGCGGATCCGCACCTCTTCGGGGCCCGGAACAGGTTCCTCGACGTCCTCGTAGCGCAGGACGTCGGAATCGCCGTACTCGTGAAACCGCATTGCCTCCATGGGAAGTCTCGCTTTCTCGTGATCGATGTTGCTTCGAATTTGAAGCATATCTCGTACCGTAGCACTAGTTCGAATTCAAAGCAAGTAGAATCTCAACGTGCCCGAACCCACCCGCTCTCTCGACCGCAAGGAGCTCAGCGCCTACTTCGCGCTCATGGAGGTGACCAGCCTCCTCCGCCACGCGGTCGAGCAGCACCTGCGCGCCGAGGGCGACCTCAGTTACGTGCAATGGCAGATTCTCGCCCGCCTCGAGGACTCGCCGACCGGCAGCCACCGCATGACCGACCTCGCCGACAGCGTCGTCTACAGCCGCAGCGGCCTGACCTACCAGGCCGGCCTGCTCGAGTCCAGAGGTCTCATCAGCCGCTCACCGTCTCCGGACGACGAGCGCAGCATCGAGGTGACCATCACCGACGCCGGACGCGCGCTCTTCGCGCGAGTCCTGCCCGGCCACATCGAGGTCGTCAGCGGTCTGCTCTTTGAGCCTCTTTCGCGCCGGGACGTCGAAACCCTGACCGAACTGCTCACCCCCGTGCGCGATCACATGCGCGCGGCACCCCCCCGGTCGGCAGCGCCTCGACGCCGCGACACGTAAGCGCGGCGAGGCCGAACGCAGTGGCGATACCTGCCGGGCCCTCTAGGCCGGCTGTTCGTGTGGCCCGATATTCAGCAGGCCGCTTTGGCGATCGGCGGGCGGCCCGATGCACCGGAGCCGTCGCTCGACGCTGCGGTCGAAGCGGCTGGGCAGGCGACCGGCGGGGTCTCTGTGACTCGCACGCCGGCGGCGGCGTGCCCCGCAATGACCCCTGGCGCGGTCGCGTTAGCGCGGTTGACGAGCTTTCCGCTGTGGCCGGGGGCGACGTTCGCGACCAGCGTGAACCGTTTCGAGCGTCCTGCGGGTAGCTTCGCGATCGACCAGCACGGTCGTCCCCTGCGCATCGCGGCGCCGGGGCTGGAGCTGAGGTAGAGCAGGCCACTCGGGAGCGAGTCGCAGACGGTGACCTTGGAGATGGCGACCAGCGTCGGGTTCGTGACCGTGATTCTGTAGGTGATGTTCTGGCCGGTGACGGCATGCCCGACGGAAGGGGACTTGTGGATTTGGAGGATCGGCGTGACCTTGGTGGCAGCCGTCGCGACCATGCTGGCTGGATCGAGTGGCAGCTCGGCGCTGGTCACTCTGGCGGTGTTGAGCTCGGTACCGCTGCGCTCGACCTGACCGTTGATCGTGACCTTGACGGTCTGGCCGACCAAGACGGTGCCGAGTGAGCACGTGATCCCTTGGGAATGCCGGCAGCTTCCCTGCTGCGGGCGGATCGAGATGATCTTGATCGGGATGCTCGGCGAGTCGGTGACCTCGACGTCCGTTGCGGTCGTGGGACCGTCGTTCGTGACCGTCAGCGTGTAGGTCAGCTTCTGGCCAGGATAGGCGTTCGCCCTGCTGACGCGCTTGACGATCGAAAGCTTCGTCGCCGCCGCCGTACCGCCTCCTCCGGAGGCTGTCGGCACGACCACGTGCCCGACGGGGACGGTCGCGGTCGAAGGCGCCGACGCCGGCGAGGTGTCGCCCGAGGCATCGGTGCCGGTCGCGGTCGAGGTGTCGGTAACGCTCCCAGCGGACCGATCGGCGGCGGTGACGGTGTGCTGGATCTCGCCCGTGCACGTCTCCGAGTCTCCAGGCGCGAGGCCGGGGGGTGCCGGGATCGGACAGGACACTGGACCGAGCGAGGAGTCGGAGACCGATATCGACGTGAGGTCGACATTCCCCGTGTTGGTGACCAAGAAGCTGTAGGAGATCACGTCGCCGACCTGGGCGTCGTCCTGGTCGGCAGCCGGTGTGACGCTCGCGCTCTTGACCATCGACACGCGCGGGGCGGGCACCGCCAGAACGTCCGCCCGAGCCATGAAGGTCGACGTCGAGTCCCCGTTCGCGTCGGCGCCGGTCGCGGTGGCTTCATCGCTCGCGCCGCCCGTGTCGATATCAGCCTGTGTGACCGTATACGCATTCTCGGCGGTGCAGGTAATGGACGCACCCGGGGCGAGGCCTTGCGGAGGCAGCGCGGGGCAGGTCACCGAGCCGAGCGTCGGGTCGGTTACTGCAACCGTGGTCAGGGTCACGTCGCCGGTGTTCGTGACCTGGTAGCTGTAGTCGATCGTGTCGCCGACCCTGATGTCGTTCTGGTCGGCGGGGTTGGTGTCGGTCCCGTGCTTGGCGACTGACAGCTCCGGGTCGGCCGGCTCGGCGGGCACGCTGAGGCTCCCCGACGACGCCGGGCTGGTCGTACCCAGCAGATCGATTCCGCTCGCGGTGGCGGTGTCGCTCACGCCACCCGCGTCGACGTCGTCCTGGGTGACCGTGTAGGTGTTGTCGGCGGTGCATGTCTCCGCGGCGCCGGGGGCTAGCCCGGGCGGCGCCGGCGTCGGGCAGGTCACATGGCCCGCGGTCGGATCGTTCACCGAGATCGAACTGAGCGTCGCGTTGCCGATGTTCGTGACGAGGTAGGTGTACTGGATCGTGTCTCCGGGCTTGACTCCGGTCTGGTCGGCCGCCGGCGTGACCGCTCCGGTCTTGACGATCGACACCGCCGGATCGGTTCCCGCGGGGGTCGTGACGCTCGCGGGACCCGAGGCAGGGCTCGTGACCGTGTTGCCGGCGATCGTGGCCGTCCCCGTCGCGGTCGCGGCGTCGGTCACGACGCCCTTGTCAACGTCGGCTTGGGTGACCTGGTAGGCGATGTTCTCCGTGCATGTCACGGACCCACCGGGGGCCAGCCCGGCACCGGTGAGGGCGGGGCACGTCACGCTGCCCGCGGTCGGGTCGTTGACGGCGACGGAGGTCAGGTTGACGTTGCCGACATTCGTGACGATGTAGCTGTAGGAGATGTGGTCGCCGACGACGACGCCGTCCTGGTCTGAGGCCGGCGTGACCACACCCGACTTCTGGATCGAGACGGCCGGCGCGGCTGATGCTTGAGGGATGCTGTATGTCGTGGGCGAGGAGGTCGGGCTCACGGCCCCGGCCGCGTCGGTCCCGGTCGCGGTGGCCGTGTTCGTGATGTTGTTATTGATCGCGTCCTGCGTGGTTGCGGTGTACGTGCCGGTGCAGGTCTCGAACGCGCCCGGGGCCAGGCCGGGGGCGGCGGGCGTCGGGCAGGTCACCGCGCCGACCTTGTTGTCGGATACCGCCAGCGAGGTCAGGTCGACGTTGCCGGTGTTCGTGACCAGATACGAATAGAGGATCTGCTCGCCGGCGGAGATCGGGTTGGTGTCGCCATTCGCGGCGCTCGCGAACTTCTGCACGCTGACCCCAGGAGCCGCTGTGATCGCCGGGACCGTGACGGTTGCTGGCGAGGACGTCCGGCTCTGGTTCCCCTGGGTATCGATGCCGGTCGCGGTTGCGGTGTCGCTCACCCCGCCGTTGTCGACATCCACCTGTGTCACGGGGTGCGGGTCGTCGGCGGTGCACGTCTCCGACGCCCCGGGCGCGAGGCCTGGTGCCGCTGGCGTCGGACACGTCACGTTGCCCGCCGACGGATCCGACACAGCCACCGAGATGAGGGTCACGTTCCCGGCGTTCGTCACCCGGTACGCGTACGAGATCCGGTCGCCGACCTTGACCGCGTTCTGGTCGGCTGCCGGATCGACGGTCGCGGTCTTCGTGAGTGACACCGCCGGTGCTGGCGCGACCGCCGGGACGGTGACCGTCGACGCCGCCGACGGCTCGCTCTGCGCGCCTTGCGTGTCGACGCCGGTGGCGCTGGCCGAGTCGGTGACGCCGCCTGCATCAACGTCGTCCTGGGTAACCGTGTACGGGTCGTCGGCGGTACATGTCTCAAAGTCGCCCGGCCCTAGGTCTTGCGTCGGACAGGTGACGTTGCCGGCAGTCGGGTCGCTGACGGCAACCGAGGTCAGCGTGATGTTGCCGGTGTTCGTGACGCTGTAGGAGTACTGGATCGTGTCCCCCACCTTGACCGCATTCTGGTCGGCGGCGGGCGCCACGGTCGCGGACTTCGTGATCGAAACCGACGGATCGCCGGTGACCGTGAGCACGGTCGCGGTCGACGGGTTGGACGGGGCGCTCACGTTTCCCTGGTCGTCCGTCGCGGTCGCTGTTGCGGTGTCCGTGACCGCGCCGCTGTCGACGTCGGTTTGTGTGACCGTATACGGGGCGTTCGCGGTGCATGTCTCGGATTGGCCCGGCGCGAGGCCGGGCGCCGGCGGCGTCGGGCAGCTCACGATCGCGGGCGGATCTGACACAGCGACGGAGGCCAGATCGACGTTGCCGATGTTCGTGACCGCATATGTGTATTGGATCGTGTCCCCCACCTTGACCGCGTTCTGGTCGGCCGCTGGCGTGACCGTCGCGGTCTTGTCGACGGACACCGCCGCGCTCGGGAGCGACGAGGTCGAGACCGTCGCCGGGGGCGAGGTTGCGCTGCCTCCTTGCAGGTCGGTGCCGGTGGCCGTCGCCGTGTCGGTCACCCCACCCCTGTCGACGTCGGCCTGGGTGACGACGTACGGGGTGGTCTCCGTGCACGTCAGCGTGTCCCCGGGGGCCAGCCCCGGTGGCCGATGGCGTCGGGCACGTCACCGCGCCGACCGGTCGGATCCGATACCGACAGCGACGTCAGGTCGACGTTTCCGGTGTTCGTCAGCACGTACGAGTAGCTGGATCGTCTCTCCGGCTTGGATCGGCGTCCCAGCGCCGAGCGATGCGTTCGCGACCTTCTGCAGGACCAGCGAGGGCATCGCGGCGACCGTGAGCACCGTGCTCGACGACGGCGCCGAAGCGGGCGAGGTGAAGTTGGTCGCATCGGTCCCGGTTGCGGTCGCGGTGTCGACGACGCTGCCGATGTCGACATCTTTCTGCTTGACCAGATACGGCGTCCGCGCGACACATGTCTCCGACGCCCCTGGGGCGAGACCCGGCGGCGCCGGCACCGGGCACGCGACGCTCCCGGCCGTCGGATCGGACACGGCGACGGACGTCAGCGGAACGTTGCCCGTGTTCGTGACGTTGTAGGAGTACTGGATCGTGTCGCCGACCTCGGCCGCCTGCTGATCCGAGGGCGGCGTGACCGTGGCCGACTTCACCAGCGCCACCGTCACGACGTTCGGCTGCACAGTCGCGGACGCCGTGTTGTTCGCGGCGTTGGGATCGCTCTCGTTGGCGGTGACCGTCGCCGTGTTCGTGATCGGCGACGCGAACGGGTTAGGCGCATTGACCGTGATCGTGACGATCGACGACGACCCGTTCGCGAGCGGCGCGCCGGCGCAGACAACGCCCGGCGCTGCCACCCGACAGCCCGGGGTGGTGGTCGCCGCATTCGTGACGCCCGGGGGAAGGGTGTCCGTCAGCGCATACCCCGAAGACTTGCCCGGGCCGTTGTTGGTCACGGTCAGCGTGTACGTGATCGCGCCACCGGGATCGACCATCGAAGAGCTCGCCGACTTCGTCAGCGCCAGATCGGTGCTCAAACCCGGAGCGTTGGTCCCGTCGTTGTTCGAGCTCGCCGGGCCGGCCTGACTGAGCAGGGTCGTGAATGTCGGCGAGCTCGAGGCGGCGTTCGCGATCGCGATCTGGTAGATGTTGCCCGAGGTGTTGTTCGAGAACCCGACGTTGCCGTTGCCGTAGGTCCACGCCGCGCCGAACGCGCCGCTCGGGGTCGAGCTCCCCACCGCCGGCGTCGACACGTTCGTGAACGTCGTCACGCCCAGCTGGCCCGCCGTGACGTTGATCCGTTGGATCTGGTTGGGAGCACCCATCGACCAGAAGAACCCGTTGCTGTAGGACATGTCCGGGCCGGCGACGGCCCCACCGACGTTGATCGTGGTGGACGTCTTGGTGAGGAGGTTCACTTTGGTCAGCGTCGAGGAGCCGCTGTTGCCGACGTAGAAGTCGTCGCAGTTCGCGTCGGGACCGAACGCCCCGACGTTCGCCGTGCCAACGTTGATCCCCGGATACGTGATCGAGCCGTCGCCGGCGATCTGGATCACGGCCCCGATCGACTGGCCATTGGCCGCGCTCGTCTGGACCCCGTAGATGAAGTTGTTGCAGGTGTCGTACCCGATCGCGTTGTAGGTCAGACCCGACACCGTCCCGCCCACCGGTGTGAATGTGATCGCCCCGCCGCTCTGCGTCGCCGCCTCGAGCTGCGTCGGGCTGCCCTGCGCGATGAACACCGTCGGCTGCCCCGGGTTGAACGGGACGATCGCCGCGAACGCGGAACCGCTCGGCAAAACCAGCGCCAACACGAGTGCCGCCACACCGAACACCCAAGTCCGGGGTGTCGGTTCCCAACGGCGCGGCTCAACTCCAACGCGAAGTTGCGCCCGACCGCATGAGTCGCTGCTCAGGTGCTCCACCCACCTTCCCTTCTCCGCCCTCAACCGGTGCGGATCCTGTTCCCCGGGCGGCAGGCTCCCGGGACCTCCACTTCCATGGCATCAAGCCGCTTCCACGCGGGCATCACCCCTATCGGGTGATGTCGCCGCTCACCCGGATCTTGGCGTCGATGCCCGCACCTTGGCAGCGGCACTTCGCTGAGGTACGGTGGGTGCCGACATGGACCTCGAGTTTGCTCTACTGAGCTTTGACGGCGTGAATTCGGCCACCGAGGCGTTTGCCGAGGCGCGCGCTCGCTCGAGGGCCGCGGCGCCGTGGAGCTCCAAGGTGGGGTTCGTCGAACATCACAAAAACGGCCACCTGGTGCTGCGAGGCACCTTCGCGGGCCACTACGTCGACGTCGATGAGGCGCTACACGCCTCCGAGCGCGGGAGCGAGGAGGGCGCGGCTATCGGGGCAGTGATCGGCACCCTCCTGGCTGGCCCGCTCGGGCTAGCGGTCGGAATTGCGTCGGGTGGGACGATCGGCTCGCAGGCCGGGCGGGGCGAGACCGACCCAGAGCCAGAGGCGCTCGCCGAGCGGCTACGCGTCGCCGTGCCGCGTTCGGCCTCGGCGATCGTCTTGATCGCAGACGCGAGCGACGTCAGCGAGATGGTCGCGGCGGTCGGTGAGACCAACGCACGCGTGATGCGGAAGGCGCTCACTCCCGAAGAGGCCGCTGCCCTCCAAGCGTCGCTGAGCGCCTCACCCAACGCGTCAGCGGGGCCATCGCTCAGAGGCGAGGAAGCCGTCGAGGCTTCCGAGGCCGGACCGGCTTAGCACCGCCGACCCGGCGTGGCGTGATGAGGGACGCGGCGAATAGTGCGTCGCGGATCGAACCTGGTCAGCTGCTCGTGACGGTGTACAAAGGAGACGGCGCATGACGACCGCATTTGCCTCTGATCCATCCACGTCGCCAGAGCTCGATCAGCTTGAGTACGTCCACGGGGGCGAGCCTGGTCTGAGCCGCGAGCGCCGCCACGGGGAGTCGGTGATTCTCGACCCGCTCGAGGAGCCGGTAGCGGACGCCGAGACGTTGGAGCGGGTTCGTGAACTGCGGATCCCCCCAGCTTGGACGCACGTTTGGATAGCCGCCTCCCCGAACGCACACCTGCAGGCCACCGGCCTGGATTCCAAAGGGCGCCGGCAGTACCTGTACCACCCGCTGTGGCGCGAGCGACGAGACCACGAGAAATACCACGACATGCTCGAGTTCGCCGCCAAGCTGCCGCGAATCCGGGCGACTACAAGCAGTCTGCTCGGCGCGCGTCACGGCGAACGCGATCGGACGCTCGCTCTGGCGGTCCGACTGCTCGACATTGGTCTGTTCAGGGTCGGCTGGGACCGGTACGCCCGCGACAATGGCCACGTTGGCCTCACCACGCTCCGGCGCGAGAACGTGACGCTAAGAGCGCAGGAGGTCCATTTCGACTTCGTCGCCAAGTCGGGCAAGCGTCGCCGGATGACGGTACGCGATCCCCAGTCGGTCGCTGCGCTCGCCGGGCTCAAGCATCGCCGCGGCGCCCCGGATGAGCTTCTCGTGTATCGCTCCGATCACCGCTGGCGACGGATCCACGCTTCCGACGTCAACAACGCGCTGCGCACGTGGGGGGAGGGGCCGTACTCGGCCAAGGAGTTCCGCACCTGGTCGGCGACCGTGCTCGCCGCCGTCGCTCTGGCTCGCGAGCACGAGACCGGCGGTCGAGGCCCGAGGGCGGTCAGCCGGGCAGTACGAGAGGTGAGCTCGGCGCTTGGCAATACGCCGGCGGTCGCCCGCGCCAGCTATATCGACCCTCGCGTGATCACGCTGTTCCAGAGCGACCGGGTGATCGAGCTTCCTGCCGCGACACCGCCGCAAGCGTTCACGCTGGAGGTAGAGCTGGCCGGTGGGGACACCGTCCTGGAGCTGCCGACGGACGTCGACGGCGACGCGGTTCGGCTCGAAACGGAGCAACGCGTGCGCGCGCTCCTTCTGGCAGAGGGTTGAAGACGCGCGGGCCTAACAGGAGGCTCGCCCGACCGGAGAAATGCATCCCAAACAACGACAGGAGGCCTAGGCGATGAATCCGACTTGGAAACCGCACGAAAAGCATGGTGAGCTGACTGAGCGAAGCGACCTGCCCGACAGCGTCTTCGCGTTTCCAAAGGAACGGAAAGAGCCCCTGACCGACGCGACGCACGTCAGAAATGCGATCGCGCGCTTCGACCAAGTGATCGACGTGTCTGACGAAGACCGCGCACTGGCCTTTGCGAACATCAAGCAGGCGGCCGACTACTACGGCGTGGAGATGAGTGAGAGCGAGTGGCAGGACCTGGGCAGCCGGCCGCATACCGGACGGACCGCCGAGGATCGACGCGAGTCGGCCCGCGCGGCCGTGGAAACAAAACGGGAGCGAGGAGAGCTGTCCTAGGAACCGCGCGCAGCCGCGGAGAGTCAGCGAGCCGCCAGGTGGGCGTGGACGAGTTGGACGGCCCACGCCCCTTCGCCGACCGCGGTAGCGCAACGCTTCGTCGAACCCGAGCGCACATCGCCCGCCGCGAGGATGCCCGGCACCGACGTTTCGAGGAGTTTCTCGGCGTTGGCCGCGGAGCCGCTCAGGATGAATCCGTGCTCATCGCGATCCACGGCGTCACCGAGCCATTCGGTGCAGGGCAGCGCGCCGAGGAAGAGGAACAAGAAAGAGAACCGAAGGCGATCGCCGCCTTCGAGGGTGACCGCCTCTAGCTGGCCGTCGGTGCCGTGCAGGGCGACGATCTCGCTGCGGTCGCGCACCGCGACTCCGTAGCGCTCGAGCTCGCGCAAGAGGTAGTCCGACATCGTCTCGCGCAGATCTCCGCGCCTATGTAGCAACGTCACGAGCGCACCACCCCGGGCGAGCCAAACGGCCGCCTGTCCGGCCGAGTTCCCGCCTCCGACCACAGCGACGCGCTCGGCGCCACACAGCTGGGCCTCGGGCGGGCCGGCGGCGTAGAAGACGCTGATGCCCTCGTACTGGTCGAGACCGTCGACCGGCAAACGTCGGTACTGAGCCCCGGTGGCAATCAGTACAGCGCGGGCGGCGATCTCGTGATCGTCCTCTATCCGCACCACGTGGCGGCTGTTGCCGGGCTCTAGGGATAGCGCGCGGTACGGCGTGGCCAGGCGGGCGTTGAACTTCCGGGCTTGGGTCACGGCGCGACTGGTCAGCTCCGTGCCGCTGATTCCGGCCGGGAACCCGAGGTAGTTCTCGATCCTCCGCGACGTGCCGGCTTGACCGCCGAGTCCGGTGCTCTCGATAACGAGCGTGTCCAATCCTTCGGAAGCCCCATACACCGCGGCGCCGAGGCCGGCCGGGCCGGCGCCGACGACGAGCAGATCGACCTCCTCCCGCGGCGCGAGCTCGCGGCCGATCCCGAGCGCACGCGATACCTGACCGGGCGTGGGACCTCGCAGCTCAGAGCCACCCGGCAACCTGACCAGCGGCAGACTCGTCTCATCGAGGCCATCGATCAGGGCCGCGGCCGCTCGATCGTCGATGTGCTCGGTGTCACGCCATGTCAGCGGCAGGCGGTTGCTGCGGGCGAACTCGAGCATCCGCATCGTGGCCTGCGACGAGTGCGGCCCGACGATCTCAAGCCCCAGGCCCTGTACCTGCTGGAGCGCCTCGCGCCTGGCGATGAAGGCGGAGAGCACGACGTCGCTGAGCGGCCCGTCCTCGTACAGCAGCGATCGCAGCACCCCGCGCTCGACCGCGATATAGCGCAGCGGCTTGGTGGCGATCGCGTTGACGAATACCGTCTGCCCCGAGAGGAGATTGAGTTCGCCGAGGAAGCCCGATGGCCCATGGCGGACGATCTCGTGGCCGGCGGCGTCGAGGATCGCAGCCTCCCCCTCGATGATCGCCATGAACGGATACTCGCGATCTCCGACGCGATAGAGCAGATCCCCCACGTCCGCGGTGCGCTCCTCACCGAGCTCGCGAAGCCTCGCGAGCTGCGAAGCCGACAGCGTCGGACTCGGCGGCGGCGGGCTGGGACTCGACGGCAGCGGCATCACATGAATGTAGTCATTCGCTCGACCCTGCCCGGACCGGGACGCCCGGATAGTGTGCTCAGCGATGAAGCTGAGTCCGTTTCGGATCGAGCGCTATTACGCCCAGTACGAGTTCACGACTCGCTACATGCTCTCCAGCAGCGATTGCGAGTCACGGACGATCGCCGAGGTGTTGGCACTCGAGCCGGACGCGCACGAGCGGTTGCTCGAGCAGTGGTGCGGCTACACGGAGTCACCCGGTTCCGCGGAACTCCGCGCGGCGATTGCCGCGTTGTACACCGAGACCCAGGGTGACGACGTGCTCGTCTGCTCGTGCGCGGAGGAGGGCATCTTCCTTCTCTACCACGCGCTGCTGGGACCGGGCGATCACGCCATCGTCGAGACTCCGTGCTATGAGTCGGCGCTGCAACTGGCGCGCAGCACCGGTGCCGAGGTAAGCGAGTGGCGGCGCAGCTACGAGGAGGGCTGGGCACACGACCTCGACGCGCTCGAGCGGCTCTTGCGCCCCCAGACACGCCTTTTGTACATCAACCAGCCGCACAACCCGACCGGCACGCTGATGCCTTCCGAGACGTTCGGTCGGGTTCTCGAGCTGGCAAGAGATCACGGGCTGGTCCTGTTCAGTGACGAGGTCTACCGCGAGCTCGAACACGACCCGGCCGACCGCCTACCGGCGGCATGCGACGTCTGGGAGCGCGCCGTGTCGCTCGGGAGCATCTCCAAGACGTACGGGCTCCCGGGCTTGCGCATCGGATGGCTGGCGACCAGGGACGAGCGACTGCGAGCGCGGGCCTCGGAACTGAAGGACTACACAACGATCTGCTCAAGCGCCCCCTCCGAGCTGCTAACCGCGGTCGCGCTGCGCAACCGTCGCGTGTTGATCGAGCGCAACCTCGGGATCGTGCGCGACAACCTGCCGTTACTCGATCAGTTCTTCGACCGCCACCGCGACACGATCGATTGGGTCCGACCGACCGCAAGCGCAATCGGGTTTCCGCGCTTGAGCGGCGTCACGGACACTGACGGCTTCTGCGCCCAACTCGCCTCCGCGGGCGTGCTGCTCCTTCCTGGATCGGTGTACGACCAGCCCGGACACGTGCGTGTCGGCTTCGGACGCAAGAACATGCCAGAAGCGCTCCAGGTGCTCAACAAGCGGCTCGATGCCGTCGCTGCGCCCTGAAGGCGGCGCCAACGGTTCGACGCTCACCGAAGCGGAGCAAACGCGGAAATGTCCATCGCGGGCTCATGTCCGGTCACGAGCTCGGCGGCCAGCATGCCCAGGTAAGGCCCGGCGGTGAGCCCGTAGTGGCCGGCACCCGTCGCGATTATCACCCTCGGCTCGGCGGGTATGCGCCCCAGCAGCGGTAGGCCGTCCCTGCTCGTCGGCCGAAACCCGACCCGTGTCTCCAGGATCGTCGCATCGCGAAGGCCTGGCGCGGTGTTGAGCGCTTCGGTGAGCACCTGGGCGAGTCCGGCGCACGTGATCCTGGGGTCGAATCCGACCGACTCTCGGGTAGCGCCGATCACGACTCGGGACCCGGCGAAGGCGAGCAGGTAATGGTTGGTCCAGGTTGACTGGACGATCGGGAGTTGCGCGGTATCCGTGTCATCGAGGTGGAGGTGGACGATCTGACCTCGTTGCGGGCGCACGTCGATCTCCGCACCAGCCGTGTGTCCGACATCGGCGGACCATGCGCCCGCTGCGATCACCACCGCGGCCGCCGGGATCGCGTCCTCGCCAACCCGGATGCCGACCAACCGTCCCGACCGTAGATCCAGCCTCGCGCGACCGTGCAGCTCGCGGATCCCAGCGCGGCGCGCCTGCGCCAGCAGCGCCGAGCGCATCGTGTTGCCATCGACACGGGCGGCTCCGCTCACCCAAACCGCTCCCGCGCGCTCCTCGAGCGGCGGGAAGCGTCGCGTCGCCTCCGCGGCATCGAGCACCTCCACCTCGCCGATTTCGAGCCCTCCGCTGGCACGAACGCCCTCTGCCCGGTCCGCGAGCTCGACCAGCTGGTCATTCGGTGCGAGGTTCAACGCGCCCACCACCTCATAGCCTGGGTCGGCCTCACCGTCCACACTGAGCGCCGCCGCGAGCTGCGGATATGCCCGCGCCGCGGCGAACGTCAACTCGCGATAGGCGGGCCGGGGATCGCTCTCCAGCCACGGTGACACAATCCCAGCGCCGGCTCCGGTCGCGGCCCCGGGCTCGTCGCTGTCGACCAACACCACCTCCGTCCCAGCGGCCAGCGTGGTCAGGTGGTAGGCGACGCTGGCGCCCACGATCCCGCCGCCAATAACCGCCACTGGCCCGTCAGGGGCGAGGGTCACTGACTCAGGCAAAGTCGTTGAACCTCGCCGTACCGCCGGGCAGCGCCACACCGACTCGTCCGTTGACTAGTGCATCCGTTCAAGGCTACCCCCGTGAAAGCGGACGACGGGTCTCGAACCCGCGACCTTTGGCTTGGGAAGCCAACGCTCTACCAACTGAGCTACGTCCGCGTCGAGCGCGATTCTACGGCTCGGCTACGGGCGACGTGTCCCGGATTCGGCGGCGCACGCGCCACCAGAATGGCGAAGGGCGGGCAGCCTGCCCGCCGTGCACCGAGTGGAGGAGAGAGGTGATACGGAGCTCGGAATACCCGAAAACCGGAGCTTTAGCGGAACGGGAGCCAGGGCCGTTGGAAGACGACGCCCGCCGGCTCAGGTGGGCCTCATTCGGGCGGCTTCAATGAGGTGGATCCTCGGGCTCCATCGGGACGAACGGCAGCAGTCCGACGATCTCCATCAGCCGACGCGCGTGCGCGGGCATGTCGGAGCTCAGCCGGAGCTTCCGGCCCTTCGCCTTGGCCGTCCGCACCAGTGCGGTCATGGCGCGCAGGCCGGAGGAGTCGATGAAATCGATCCGGGAGAAGTCGAGCAGCACGTGGCTATGGGCCTGAAGCTCCTGCTCGACCGCGTGCTCGAGCACCGAGGCGCTCGTCAGCGCCAGCTCACCCTCCACGCGCACGCGCACCCAGCCGCGATCCATCGGCTCCAGCCGCAGGGCGAAGGGCGCAGCTGACGCATCCTCCTCGTGGGGGATCCATCCGTGCCCGTTGGATGGGTTGATCGGCGATGACAACGTTGGAGCGATTCTCTTAGAACGACAGCGCCTGCTGCAAACAAGTGGGTCACATTTCGGTCAAACAACCCGGCCGCGGTTGTGCAGGAATTCGCAAGTTCCGGGATTTCGGCCGATCCCGGGGCCCTACCGGCGCCCGCGATGGCCCGCGATGGCCGGCCGCGGCTGCCAGAGCTGTCCCCGCCGGCCGCCAGAGCTGTCCCCGCCGGCTGCCAGAGCTGTCTCCGCCGGCTGCCAGAGCTGTCCCCGCCGGCGGCCGCAATCGGCCCGCGCCACCGGCGTATTACTCTCCGGACATGCGCCGCCTCACGATCCCCGCCCTGGCGGTCGTCGTCGCGGTGGCGCTGCTCGCGCTACTCGGGTTCGGCGTCGCCCAACTGGGCACCAACACCTCGATCGACGCCGCGGTGGCACGCGGCGCCTATCCGATGACGCCCAGCGCCCACCTCGAGCTGCCGATCCTGGGGTCCTCGGGCACCGAGAGCCTGGCCCAATTTCGCGGGAAGGTCGTGGTCGTGAACATGTTCGCGTCCTGGTGCCCGCCCTGCCTAGCCGAAGCCCCGATCCTCGAGCAAGAGCAACAGCGCATCGCCAAGGACGACGCGACGATCCTGGGCGTCACCTACCAGGACGATGCGAACGCCTCCGAGACCTTCGTCCGCCAGAACCACCTCACCTATCCGGTGATCCGCGACGTGAACGGCAACCTCGCTCGCGCGTTCGGGGCAAATGGAATTCCGGAGACTTTCGTCATCAACCGCCAGGGCCGGATCGTGGCCCTCCAGCGCCAGCAACTCGCCGGTAACTGGCTCCAGCAGACGATCGCGCGAGTCCTAGCGGATCCCTCGTGAGCCGCACCGCACACGCAGCCCTCGTCCTTCTGGCAGCGATCGCGCTGACCTCGCTCGTCGCCACCCCGGTCGCCCGGGCGACGCCGAAGCCGCGGGCATCGCTGACCGATATCGAGAACGACGTGATGTGCACGATCTGTCGCGAGCCGCTGGCCGTGGCCCAATCGCTGGAGGCCGACCAGGAACGCGCCTATATCCGGGGGCTCATAGCCCAGGGCCTCACCAAACAGCAGATCCTGAACAACCTCGTCGTTCAGTACGGCGTCAACGTGCTCGGCCGCCCGCCGGCGGACGGGTTCAACCTCACGATCTACGTGCTGCCGCCGGCCATCCTGGCCGTGGGGATCGGGATCCTCGCCGTGGTGCTCCCGCGCTGGCGCCGGCGGACCCGGGCCGCGGCGGCCGAGTCCGATGACGAGCTGCCGCCGCTCGACCCCGTCGAGCAGGAGCGTCTCGAGCACGATCTCAGCCAGTTCCGCGGCTAAGGCGGCCCGACTACATCGAGTCCGGGGCGCTGACCCCGAGCAGACCCAGCGATAGCGCGATCGTCCGCTGCGCGGCCACCGCCAGCGCGATCCGCTGCGACTCGCGCGTGTCCGGAGTAGCACCGATCACCTTGCAGGCCTCGTAGAACGCGGTGAACTCCTGGGCGAGCTCGAGCGCGTAGCCGGCGATCCGGTGCGGCGCCCGCCGGACGGCTGCCTCGGCGACCTCCCCCGGGAACGCCACCACCTTCTTGATCAGGTCACGCTCGGGTGCCTCCAGCCCTTCCGTGCCCCATTCCGCCTCGGGCGCCACGGCCGCAGCCACGCGGTCATCACCTAGCCGCCGGAGCATCGAGGCGATCCGAGCGTGGGCGTACTGGACGTAATACACGGGGTTCTCGCGCGACTGCTTGCGCGCAAGCCCGACGTCGAGGTCGATGGTGCGATCGTGCGAGCGCTGGAGCATGAAGAACCGCGTGGCGTCGACGCCGATCTCGTCGAGCAGGTCATCGAGCGTGATGAAGTCCCCACGCCGCTTGGACATGGCGAACGCCTGGCCCCCCTCGACGAGATGCACGAACTGGAGGATCGGAGACTCCATCGTTTCGGGATCGCCGCCGAGCGCGGCGATCGCCGCCTTCAGCTCGAACGCGTAGGTCGAATGGTCGGCACCGAGCGGAATCAGCTGGCGCTCGAACCGTCGGTCGCGCTTGTTCTGGATGTAGGCGATGTCCGCGGCCAGATAGGTGGGCTGCCCGTTGGAGCGCACCACGACGCGGTCCTTGTCGTCGCCGAAGCTCGTCGTGCGCAGCCACAACGCGCCGTCGGCCCGGTACACGTAACCCGACTGCTCGAGCAGCGAGAGCGCTCGCTCCAGCTGATTCGGCGAACCGGCATGGAGGGTGCGCTCGCTGAAGAACGTGTCGAAGTGCACCTGGTATCGGTCGAGTGTGCCCTTGATCCTCGCCAGCAGGATCTCGACCGCGCGCGCGGCGACCTCCTCGACCGGTCCGTCTGCAGAACCCGGGATCTCCGCGGCCAGGTCAGCCACGTACGAGCCCTGATAACCGCCTTCCGGCGGCTCCTCCCCCCGCGCCCGCGCCTGGACCGACTCGCCCAGGAGCCGGATCTGGTTGCCGGCGTCGTTGAAGTAGTACTCCGTGTCCACCGAGTGCCCGTGGTGTTTGAGGATCCGCGCCAGCGCGTCTCCGTACGCCGCGTGCCGCCCGCTGGCCGCGACCAGCGGCCCGGTCGGGTTGGCCGACACGAACTCGAGCAGGATCCGCTCGGGCCGCTGCGCCCAGCCGGCGCCGAACCGCTCACCCGTGTCGAGCACGGAGTGCAACGCCCGCCGGTGCCAGTCGTCGGACAGCACCAGGTTCACAAAGCCCGGCCCCGCGACCTCGGCTCGGTCGAGCTCCTCGCCCAACGCCCGCCGTAACGCCTCGAGAATCCGCTCGGCGATCTCCCGCGGCGGCGCCGACAGCACGGGCGCGAGCAACATGGCGGCGTTGGTCGAGTAATCCCCCAGGCCCTTCCGCCGTGGCCGGTCCAGCGTTGGCTGCGCCGTGGGCGCGCTGGCCGTGCCCAGAACGGCGTCCGACGCAGCGAACACCGCGGCGGCGAGCTCCTCCAGCGGTGCGTCTGCCCGAGGAACCGTCATAGCCCTTGGATCGCTCCCCGGATCGACGAGAAGCCGCGGGGCGGCTGGAACTTCCGGTCGAGCTGTTCGACCGCCGCGGGCGGCCCCATGGCAATGATCATGTCCCCTACCTCTAGCACGGTGTCGGCGGGCGGCTGCGTCTCAAACTGGCCCCTCGCGTGCCGGATCGCGACGACCACGGTACCCGCACTGACCTCGCCGATCTTTCGGCCAACCGCCTCGCACTGGGGAGAGACCTCGATCTCCTCCATGCGGTAGTCGGCCACGTCGAACGCGCCGCCGACCTGCGGACGCAGGGCCACCCGCGCCATCTCCGACCCCGACGTCTTATAGGGGGAGATCACCCGGTCCGCGCCGGCCCGCAGCAGCTTCTTCTCGGAGTCCTCGGCCGAGGCCCGGGCGATGATGAAGATGTCGGAGCGGAGCTCGCGCGCGGTCAGCGTGATGAAAATGTTCTCGGCGTCCGAGTCCACGCACGCGATCACCCCTTGCGCCCGCTGGATTCCGGCCTGGAGGAGAACCTCGTCATCGGAGGGCTCGCTCTCGATCAGGGGAACCCCGGCCGAGACAGCGGCCTGGCGATTCAACGGACTGGGATCGACCACCACATGCTGGGCGCCGGCGGCCCGCATGTCCCGCGAGACCTGCCGGCCGACGCGGCCGAACCCGCACACGATGTAGTGGTCGCTGAAGGAATCGATCATCTTCTCTATTCGGCGCTCCTCGAGCACGCCGCTGAGCTGGCCCGAGACGAAGAACTCAGCCACCGTCGCAAGCCCGTAGAAGAGCGTACCTATGCCGAACAGCTCGAGCCCCACCTTGAGCGCCCGCCCAGCGGTGTCGCTGGGATCGGGGATCGACCCGAGTGTGGTGACCGTGTCGAGCGTCCACTCGAACCCGTAGCCCGGGGAGACATGCTCGATCAGCGCGAACCCGATCGTGCCGGCAACAACGAGCACGAGCAGCGCCGCCAGCAGGATCGCCAGCCGGCGCCTGAACAACTGGATCTCGCGGCGGGCGTGCGCGCGTTGCTGGCGGGCTACGTGGCGCTCCCGGCCGCCGTCCTCGCCCGGGAACATCCATGCGCCGCTCTGGCTGTAATCGGGCATGTCAGTAGTGGTAGGGCTCACCGGCCAGGATCTTGTGGCCGCGATAGAGCTGCTCGAGCAACACTACGCGCGCGAGCTGGTGCGGCAGCGTGATCTTGCCGAGCGAAAAGCGGTGGTCGACGTCGTTCAGCTCGAGGCCGAACGGACCCCCGATCACGAAGCACAGGTCCACCCCGCTCTGGCGGCGGTCTTCCAAAAACCGGCTGAAGGCGACCGAGTCGAGCTCCTCCCCCTCGCGATCAAGCAACGAGACGAATACGCGCTCGGGGATGCGCCGGGAGACGTGATCGTCCTCGCGTACCTCGATCAGCTCCAGCCTCGCGTGACGCGCCAGCAGCTTCTGATAATGCTGGACATCGTCGGAGAACGGCGGGCGCAGCCTTCCCACGGCGACAACGAGGATCCTCACGATGGGATACTACGTTTCGATGGACGATCCAGGACGCCCCGAGCGGCACATCAACATCCACTTCTCGCCGGACATCATGGCCGGCGTATACGCGAATTTCGCGAACGTCAGTCACTCCGACTACGAGTTCACGATCACCTTCGCCCGGGTCGATCACGAGGTGGAGGACGAGGAGATCCCCGGCGTGGTCGTCTCACGGATCAACCTGAGCGCCCGGTTCATGCGGGAGCTGATCGACGCCATGCAGGACAACTACTCGAAGTGGCAGACCCGGGAAGGCATCAAGAACCTCCCCGAGTACGGCGGCCGTCAGGACCCCGACGAGCCGTCCATCGATGAGTAGCTGACCGCGGTCGCGATTCGCTCCGCCGTCGCTGGATGGGTGGCCAGGAGCGAGGTCAGCCACCTCGGCGGATCGAGATCGGCGACGTTCTGGACCGCGATCGCGCGTTCAAACGAGATGAACGCCTCCGGCGCGCCGGTCAGCGTGAGCGAGTAGGCGTCCGAGCGCCGCTCGATCGCTCGGGAGAGGCGATTGCCGATCAACCCGGTCGGCGCGCCCACTGCTCCTGCCGCCAGGGCGAGGGCCGGCAGAGCCGCGGGCGTTCCGCGTTCGGGCGAGAGCTCCCAGCTGAGCCGCTGCACCGCGAGCGTCGCCGCGGGCGCCACCAGCGCCGCGAACACCACGCCCCGGATCACGTCCCGGTTGCGGACGTGGGCGAGCTCGTGCGCGACCACGACCCGGATCTCGTCGCGGTTGTAGCGGTCGAGCAGCGTGTCGAACAGGACGACCCGCTTGGTCGGACCCAGCCCGGCCACGTAGGCGTTGGCCGCGGTGGTCCGGCGGCTGGCGTCGACCGAGTACACCTCCCCCACCTTGACCCCGGCCGCGCTCGCCAGCTCGAGCACATCAGATCGAGTCTCGCCCTCGGGCAGGGGCGTGAAGTCGTTGAACAGCGGATCGAGCACCACGGGCGCCACCGTCGCCAGCAGCACGCCGAACAGCACGGAACCAATGGAGGCCGGCAGCCACCACCGGCGCGGATAGCGCTGTGTGACTGCCACCGCCGCCGCGCCCGCCCCGCCTGCCATCAGGGCCTCGACCGCGGCGCCTTTGAGCAGGTCTGTGGCCCACCCACGCCATGACTGCGTGACCAACCCCACGGCCATTCCACGCTTGCGGGCGATCGCGCTGAACGGCAGCGGCGGAAGGGAAAGGGCCACCGCCAGCCCGGCGCCGGTCGCCGCACCGCCCACGACGGGCTGGCGAAACCGTCCGGTCAGCCAGGGCGGAGAACGCCGGACGACCAGCGTGAGCGCGCCGATCTCGACGGCGGCGCGGGCCATCGCGAGTGCGACCTGAGGCCGCGCGTACCTGGCTCCGCGCTTGATCTCGGCGTCGCTGAAATAACTGTGAATGTCGATCTGCGCCGGCTCGATTCCCCGCTCTCGTGGGGCCAGCAACCGCACTCCACCCTCGGCCGCGACGAACGCCAACAGCAACGATTCGACCACTCGGTGGCGCGAAGGGTGCCTCACCAGCGAGACTGTAGCCCGCGGACCCACCGAGCCGGCCCCAAAATGCGCGTCGCAATCGTCTCTGACATCCATGGAAATCGGCATGCCTTCGAGGCGGTGCTCGACGCGATCGAGGCTTCCGAGTGCCAGGAGATGTGGTGTCTGGGCGATCTGGTCGGCTACGGCGCCGAGCCCGATGCCTGCGTCGAACTGGCCCGGCGATACGCGGCGATCTGCCTCGCCGGCAACCACGACCTCGGTGTGCGGGGTGCCATCCCCCTCGAAGAGTTCTCGCGCGGCGCCGCGCTGGCTGCCCGCTGGACCCAGGGCGTGATCGTGCCCGAGACCCGCGAATACCTGGACAAGCTCGAGCCGGCCAACGTCGAGGAGGAGGTTGGCTTGTTCCACGCCAGCCCCCGCGACCCGATCTGGGAATACGTCCTTTCGCCACTCCAGGCCGAGCTTTGCCTCGATGCCCAGACCCACCGGGTGTGCCTGATCGGCCATTCCCACGTGGCGCTCTCGTTCTCGCGCGTCGACGGAGAATCCGCCACCGGCCAGACCCGGGGGCCGGACGAGCAGCTGGATCTCACCGAGGGCGAGTGGCTGATCAACCCCGGCAGCGTCGGACAGCCGCGGGACGGCGATCCACGCGCCGCCTGGCTGGAGCTCGACCTGACGGCGTGGGAGGCGGTCTACCGCCGCACGGACTACGACATCGCGGGGGCGGCCGCCGCGATCCGGGCGGCGCGTCTACCCGACTCGCTGGCCGAGCGGCTCGCCTTCGGGCAGTGAGCGCTCTAACCCAAAGCCAACCACCCGACCCTCTAAAGTCAAGCCGCGCATGCGCTACGCGCCACGCGCCATCCTCGCGGCCGGGCTCGGGTTCGCCGCGTCGTTTGTCGTCGCCTGCGGCGGCGGCTCCGGCCTGCTCTCAGGCGATCAGTCGAACGCCCTGAACAGCCAGGCCGACGCTGTCTCCTCCGCGGTGCAGTCGGGGAACTGCGGTGCGGCGGTCAACGCGAGCGCGATCCTCTCGGGCGACGTTCAGACCCTCCCGGTCACGGTCAACTCCACCCTGCGCAGCAACCTGAGCCAGGCCGCCGGCACGATCGCCCAGCTGGCCGAGCGCGACTGCCACCAGCAAACCGCCTCGACGTCCTCGACGCCCAGCACCGCCTCGAGCGCGAGCAACACGTCCTCCTCGACCTCGACCTCGACGAGCACCTCCACGTCGACCACAACGCCTACGACCACGACCACTTCGACGACCACGACCTCGAACACCGCAACCTTGCCGACCGGTACGGGTACTACTTCTACGACCACGGGCGGCGTTGGCGTTGGGGGCGACACGACGACCGGGGGCGGCAACGGCAACAGCGGCGGAACAGGCCCTGGCAATGGCAACGGCAACGGCAACGGCAACGGCAGCGGACCCGGCGGTACCGGGTGACTAACGGCTCAATGATCGCCGGGCGGTACCGGATCGAGGGCCGCCTCGGCGTCGGCGGGATGTCCACCGTGCAGCTGGCCTTCGACCAGCGGCTGGAGCGCTACGTGGCGATCAAGCTGCTGGCCGAGCACCTGGCCGACGACCCGACGTTCGTCTCGCGTTTCCGGCGCGAGGCGCTCGCGGCCGCCCGCCTGGTGCACCCGAACATCGTGCAGGTGTTCGACTTCGGCTTCGACGAGCGCCAGCGCCAGCACTTCATCGTCATGGAGCACGTCTCGGGGCATTCCTGCGCCGAGCTGCTGCGCGATCACGGCCCGATGGAGGTCGACCAGGCCGTGGACGTCATCACCCAGGCCTGTCGCGGCCTCGACTACGCCCACCGTAACGGCGTGGTCCACCGCGACGTCAAGCCGGGGAACCTGCTCGTCTCCGACTCCGATGTGGTCAAGCTCGCCGACTTCGGCATTGCCCGGGCCGCCGATCAATCAAGCATCACGCAGGTCGGCTCGGTGCTCGGCACCGCCGCCTACCTGGCCCCCGAGCAGGCGCGGGGCGAGGAGGCCGGAGCCCGCGCCGACCTGTACTCGCTCGGCGTGGTCTCCTACCAGCTGCTCACCGGCCGCCTGCCCTACGAGGCCAACTCGCTGTCCGAGCTCGCGATCAAGCAGCAAAGGGACCCGCCGGCGCCTCTGGACGAACTCAATCCGCGGGTCCCGCCCGAACTGGCTGACGCGATCGAGCTGGCCCTCGCCCTTGACAAGGAGGAGCGGCCGGCCAACGCCATGCTGCTGGCCGAGGCCATCGCCAACGGAGCCCGCGGGATCGAGCCGGCCGGCTATGAGACGCAGACCAGACGGATGGGTGGCACCGCTGCCACTCGGGTCCTCTCGGGCGGCGTGCCGACCGCCCAGACGCGGGTAGCCCCGAGCCCGGGCGCGCCCGCCCGGGCACGCCAACTCGAGCCACGCCGGGCGGCCTATCCGCCGACGGTCGGCGACTACGGACCGGCCGAGACCCGCCGCGCCCCCGCCGAGCGTTCGGGCGGCTCTCGCGCGGCCCGGCGCTTCCTGGCCTTCCTCGCGGTGGTGGTCCTGTTCGTCGCCGCAGTGGCGGTCGCGGTGACCATCTCGGCCAGTACGTCAAGCAACGTCGTCCACTTCCGCAGGGTCATCGCGCGAGACGCCAACGACGCGGTTCAGCAGTTCCATAGCCTCGTCAATAAGTACACGAAGTAAGGCTCCCGTGGCGTCCGTCGGATGTGGCGCGGCGGGCCCGTAGGGCGAGGCACAGATGCCGAGCGGCCCGTCGCGGCGACCGCCGTCTCCCCCGTCCGGACACTCTCGGCTCGCCCACTACGGTGCATAAGTCCCGAAACCCCCACGCGCCCCGCGCCCTCCGTGACATAAGCGCCTGCCAGGTGCTTATGTCCCGGAAGCGTCCAGGGCCGAGGCGCTTTCGGTCGTTTTGCACCCCCCACCGGGTGCCGCCCCACCCCGCAGCGCCGCCGCCACCTCGGGCAGCCGCCCGGCGTCCACCCCTGCGCGGAGATCGTCCATCAGCCGCGCGATGAACCACAGGTTGTGAAGTGTGACCAGCCGCAGCGCGGTCAGCTCCCCCGCGCGCAGCAGGTAGTGCAGATAGCCCCGCGAGAAGCCCTCCGAGCACGTCGGGCAACCGCACCCATCGAGGATCGGCTCATCCACCGCGCGCCACCGGCCCTTGACCAGGTCGACGCGCCAGTGGGCACCGGGGTCCGGGATCAGGGCGACGCCGTGGCGCCCCAGCCGCGTCGGCAGAGCGCAGTCGAATGTGTCGATCCCGAATTCGACCCCGGCGATCAGGTCGTCGACGTCGCCGATCCCGAGCAGGTGACGCGGACGGTCCGGCGCCAGTCGCTCGAGCTCGGCCGTGGTCCAGGACACCACCTCGTGCATCTGGGCCTTCTCTTGCCCGAGCGAGCCGCCGATCGCGATGCCGTCACAGCCGCTGCCGGCGACGAATGCCGCCGATTCCTGCCGCAGATCTGGCTCGACGCCGCCCTGGACGATGCCGTACACGACCTGGCCGGGGCGGGCGGGATCCAAATTCTCGCGGTGCCAGCGTAGGCAGCGCTCGAGCCACCGATGGGTGCGCTCCATCGAGCGCTGCGTGTACTCGCGCGAGACGTGAAACGCGGTGCACTCGTCGAACACGAGCGCGATGTCGGAGCCGAGGGCGGCCTGGACCGACATCGAGCCCTCCGGCGCGAGGAACCGCTCGCCGCCGTCCACGTAGGAGCGAAAGCGAACGCCCTCCTCGTCGATCGAGAGGATCGCGCCGGCACCGTCGCCCACCGAACGCCGCCTCCCCTTGATCTCGTCGGCCACGCCCCCGTGCCCCATGGAGAAGACCTGGAACCCACCCGAGTCGGTGATGATCGGCCGCTCCCAGCGCATGAACCGGTGCAGGCCGCCCATCTCGGCGACCAGCTCGGGACCCGGGGAGAGCAGCAGGTGAAACGTATTCCCAAGAATCAGCTCGTAGCCGAGCGCGGCGACGTCGCGGGGCTCGAGCGTCTTGACCGCGCCCTTGGTCGCCAGTGGCACGAACGCCGGCGTGCGCACCTCGCCGTGGGCCAGGTGCAGCGTGCCGCTACGGGCGCGGGAATCGGGATCGCGAGTCTGGACCGTGAACATGCGAACGGCCGATTCTCCCCGAAACCCGGGAAAAACCGGCCATCCGCGCCGTAAACGGCCTGCGACCCGGACTACGACTCAGCCGGAGTCGTCTCGTCCTGCTGCTCGCCGGTCTCGATCGTCTCCGCGGCAGCGGAGGCGGAACCGACGGTGATCGCCACCTTGCGCGGCTTGATCTGCTCAGGCTTGGCGACCTTGACCTCGAGCACACCCTTGTCGAAGTTCGCCTCGATGCCATCCGCGTCGACACCCTCGGGGAGGGTCACCGAACGGGAGAACGAGCCGTAGGACCGCTCGACGCGGTGATAGCCGTTCTTGCGCTCCTCGTGCTCGGTCGAGCGCTTGCCGGAGATCGTCAGGACGTTGTCCTCGAGCTCGACGTTCACGTCTCCCTCGGACAGGCCCGGCAGATCGGCCCGCAGCACGTACTGATCATCGGTCTCCACCACGTCCATGGCCGGAATCCAGCGACGCACCGCGGTGCGGACGCCGTTGCGCGGGGTCGCGGAGTCGAACAACGTGCCGAACACGCGGTTCATCTCGCTCTGCATGCTCTGGAGCTCGCGGGCGGGCTCCCATCGAATCAATGCCATCTCAACCTTCCTCTTTAGAAGAGTCATATAACGCGACTATTATGAAATCTAAGTCGCTACACGTCAAGTATAGTGCGCCTCGCTACGAAGATCGATCTGTTTGCGACGCTACACGCGAACCGGCCCGCCGGCTCGACGTCTGATTACGGGCAACTCAGCTCAGCGCGCCCGCGCGAGGTCCACGCAGCGATGGCGCGCTTCCACGCCACCGGCTCGATCGAGGCCTAATCCCCCGCGATCATCGAGCGCCCGGTCATCGCCGACGGCTGCTCGAACCCGAGGATCTCGAGCACGGTGGGGGCCACGTCGGCCAGGATCCCCTCGTCGCGCAGCACGATCCCATGCACGGTCACGATCAACGGAACCGGGTTCAGCGAGTGCGCGGTGTTTGGGCTGCCGTCGTCCTCGAGCATGTGGTCGGAGTTGCCGTGATCGGCGGTGATGACGCACGCCCCGCCCGACTCGTGGACGGCCGCGACTATTTCCGCCAGACAGCGGTCCACCGTTTCGACGGCCTTCACCGCAGCCGGAATCACGCCCGTATGCCCCACCATGTCGGGATTGGCGAAGTTGATGATCCCGAACGTGGGCGAGTCCTCGCGCCAGGCGCCCACGAACGCCTCGGCCGCCGCCGGCGCGCTCATCTCGGGTTTGTGGTCGTAGGTGGGGACGTCGCGCGGTGAATCGACCAGCTCGCGGCGCTCTCCCTTGAACGGGTGCTCCTCGCCGGCACTGAAGAAATACGTGACGTGGGCGTACTTCTCGGTCTCGGCCACGTGCAGCTGGTGGACGCCGTGCTCGGCGACGACGGACGGCAGGGTCACCGAGGGCCGCTCGGGTGGGAACGCGACCGGATAGTCGAAGTCCTCCTCGTACTGAGTCATCGTCGTGTACCGGTCGATGACCTCAGCGCGACCCCGGTCGATCTCGCCAAAGTCAGGGTCGGCCAGGGCCCGCGTGATCTCGCGCATCCGATCCGGGCGGAAGTTGAACGCGATCACCGAATCGCCGGGACGTATGCGGGCCTCGGCGTCTCCCACGGTCACCGGCGTGATGAACTCGTCCGTCTCGTCGCGCTCGTAGGCGTCCCGCGCCGCCTCCGCGGCGGATGCGGCGTGATGCTCTGCCCGACCATGGACGAGGAGGTCGTAGGCGCGCTGCGTGCGATCCCAGCGCTTGTCGCGGTCCATCGCCCAGTAGCGGCCGACCACCGTCCCGATCCGGCCCGCGCCGGCATCGTCCATCCAGCCCTGGACGGTCTCGAGATAGCCCTCGCCCGAATGGGGCAGCGTGTCGCGCCCGTCGGTGAAAGCGTGCAGGACGAGGTCCTCGACCCCCAGTGACGCCCCCATCCGAATCAGCGCCTCGAGGTGCTTGAAGCCCGAGTGCACGCCGCCGTCCGACACCAGCCCGATCAGATGGACTCGGGGAGCGTCGGCAAATGCAGCTCGCAACACCTCGTTGCGCTCCAGCGACCCGTCCGCGACGGCCTCGTCTATCCGCGTCAGGTCCTGCATGACCACTGCGCCGGCGCCCAGATTCATGTGCCCGACCTCGGAGTTACCCATCTGACCGTCGGGGAGCCCGACCGCTCGACCGCAGGCGATCAGCTGGGCATGGGGATAGGACGCCCACAGCTCGTCGAACACCGGCGTGTCGGCGAGTGAGATCGCGTTGCCGGGGCCGTCCGGAGCGATGCCCCACCCATCGAGCACGACCAGCACGCAGGCGCCGGCGGGAAGCTCCGACGGGCCGGATGGAAGATCGGGCATCAGCGCGACGCGGTCGCGTCGACGATGGCCCCGAAGGCCTCCGGATCGAGGCTGGCTCCCCCGATCAGCGCTCCGTCTGCGTCGGGCAGAGTGAGTAACTCGCTGCAGTTCTCGGGCTTGACGCTGCCGCCATACAGCACACGCGTCCGCTGCGCTTGATCGCGCGAGCGATCGGCCACCAGCGCGCGGATGAACCCGAGCGCCTCCTGGGCCTGATCGGGCGTGGCCACCCGGCCCGACCCGATCGCCCAGATCGGCTCGTAGGCGATCACCACGGCGCCCAGCCGATCGGTCTCCACCCGCGCCAGGTCCTCCTGTACCTGGTGGCGGAGCTTGCGCTCGGTGTCGCCCGCCTCGCGCTCCTCCTCGGTCTCCCCCACACACAGGATCGGCACGAGCCCGGCGGCCAGCGCGGCGGGCACCTTGAGCTGGAGCGCGCGGTCGGTCTCGCCGAACATCTCGCGACGCTCCGAATGCCCGAGGATCACGCCCTGCACGCCGATGTCGAGCAGCATCGGCGCGGAGATCTCGCCCGTGAAGGCTCCCTCCGGCGCGTGGTGCATGTTCTGGGCGTAGACCTGGACCCGCGAGCCGCGCGCCGAGTCGACCATCGCCTCCAGGGCGAGATACGGGGGACAGATCGCTACGTCGAGGTCCTGCACGGCGGCTAGCCGCGGCAACAGAGCGGCGATGAATGCCTCGGCCTCGCTGACCGTCTTGTACATCTTCCAGTTGCCCGCGATCAGTGGTATGCGCCCGATCCCGGTGGCGCTCATATCAAGGCCTCCACTCCGGGCAGCCGCCTGCCCTCGATCAGCTCGAGCGTGGCGCCGCCTCCGGTCGACAGGTGGGTCACGGCGTCCGCCAGGCCGAACCGCTGCAGCGCCGCGGCCGAGTCGCCACCGCCAACCACCGTCGTTCCGGGCGCCGACGCCACGGCGTCGGCCACCGCACGCGTCCCGGCCGCGAACGGGGCCAGCTCGAACGCGCCCATCGGCCCGTTCCAGAACACGGTCCCGGCCTCATCGATGACCGAAGCGTAGAGCTCGCCGGTCCGGCGCCCGATGTCGAGGCCCATCCAGCCGTCCGGGACGTCGACGCCGTCAATCTCCCGCACCTCCGCGTCCTCGGCGAAGCGGTTCCCGAGCACGAGATCGACGGGCAGCTCCAGCTTGGCGCGGGTGTGGGTGGGTCCTTCATCAATGCTGGATCGGATCCGGCGGGCGAGCTCCACGTCCTCGGCCGCGCACAGCGAATCGCCCACCGCATGCCCCTCTGCGGCGAGGAACGGAAAGGCCATCGCCCCGCCGATCAGGATCGTGTCCGCGACCTCAAGGAACCGCTCGATGACCGCGATCTTGTCCGACACCTTCGCACCGCCGAGTACCGATACGAGAGGCCGGGTCGGATCCTCGAGCACGCCCATCAGCGTGCTCACCTCGCGCTCGAGCAGGAGCCCCGCCGCTCGCCGATCCACGAGCCGGGCTACGCCCTCGGTGGAGGCGTGCGCGCGGTGGGCGGCGCCGAAGGCATCGTCGACGTAGACGTCGGCCAGGTCGGCGAGATCGCGGGCGAGCCCGGGATCGTTCTTGGTCTCTCCGGGCTCGTAGCGGACGTTCTCGAGCAGCAGCACCTCGCCGCGGCCGAGCTCGTCAACGGCGCGCGATACGTCGCCGCCGACGACCGCGGGGGCCAGGCTGACGGGGGCGTCGAGCAGCTCGCTCAGCCGCTCGGCCACGGGCGCCAGCGACAGTTCGGGTTCGCGGTCCTTGGGCCGGCCGAGATGGGAGACCAGCACGAGTCGCGCGCCGCGGGCGCGCAGTTCCTCGATCGTCGGCACCGCGGCGCGGATGCGCGTGTCATCGGCCACGGCTCCGTCCTTCAACGGGACGTTGAAATCCACTCTGACCAGCACCCGCTCGCCGTCCAGATCCCCCAGGCCCCGGAGCGTCTTCACAACAGCCGCTGCGCAACGTCGACGACTCGGTTCGAGTAGCCCCACTCGTTGTCGTACCACGCCACCAGCTTGACCATGGTCCCGTCCATCACCACGGTGAGCAGCGAGTCGAAGATCGACGAGGAGGTGTTCTTGACGATGTCCGAAGAGACAATCGGGTCCTCGGTGTACTGAAGGATGCCCTTCATAGGGCCCTCGGCGGCGGCCTTCATCGCCGTGTTGAGCTCCTCCACGCTCGTCTCTCGGCTGGCCTCCACGGTCAGGTCGACCACACTGCCCGTGGGGACCGGCGCACGAACCGCGAAACCGTTGAGCTTGCCATTCAGCTCCGGGATCACGAGCCCGATCGCCTTGGCCGCGCCGGTCGAGGCCGGGATCAGGTTGATCGCCGCCGCGCGCGCCCGGCGCAGGTCGCTGTGAGGCATGTCCTGCAGCCGCTGATCGGCCGTGTAGGCGTGGATCGTGGTCATCAGGCCGTGCTTGATTCCGACCGTGTCGTTGAGGACCTTGGCGATCGGGGCCAGGCAATTGGTGGTGCACGAGGCGTTCGAGATCACGTTGTGCTTGTCGGGGTCGTAGACCTGCTCGAAGTTGACGCCGAGCGCCACGGTCACGTCGGGTTCGGTGGCCGGCGCGGAGATCAGCACCTTCTTGGCGCCCGCCTCGAGGTGCTTGGAAGCGTTCTCGCGATCCGTGAATAGCCCGGTCGACTCGATCACGACCTCGGCGCCGAGCTCCTCCCAGGGGAGCCGCGCCGGGTCCTTCTCGTTCAGGAAGCGAACCTCTTTGCCGTCGACCCGAATCCCAGTGTCGGTCGCCTCGACGGTTCCCGGGAACGGCCCGTAATTGGAGTCGTACTTCAGCAGGTGGGCGAACGTCTTCGGGTCCCCGATGTCGTTGGCGGCCACCCAGTCGATGTCGGCGCCCTGCTCGTAGGCGGCGCGAAAGACGTTGCGACCGATGCGACCGAAGCCGTTGATCCCGACGCGTACCGCCATCCGCGCACCTCCTTCGTCGACTGACTCCAAAAGAAACGCCGACGTTCCGCCGGCAAGGCCGAAGGCTAGATGATCGGGCCGAGATGGGGGGCGTCTGGGGTGGTCGGGGGACGAACGAGGCGGTGCGAGCGTTCGGCGACGCGTAGCAGCGCTACGCGAGCCGAACGCTCGTGCCGCATCGTGAAGTCATCCCGGCCGCATCCAGGCGTGCCCCATCTCGAGCCGATCATCGTTCAGCGGGTCACCTTCGCGACACGACCTCTACCCGCAGGCCGTCCGGATCGCGCAGGTAGGCGGCGTAGTACCGCTCGCCGTACCGCGGGCGCATCCCAGGTGGCCCGTCGCCTGTCCCGCCGCTCCCCAGCCCGCCGGCGTAGGCCGCGTCCACCGCCGCCTTGCCGTTCGCGGTGAGTGCGAGATGGCCGTACCCCGGGCCCGGGGTGGTGGATCCGCGCCGGACGATCCACACCTGCGGCGCGTTTACCCCGTAGGCGACCGCGTGCTCGGATTGGACGAGGCGCCGGGCCCCGAGCGGGTACAGCACGGCGTCGTAGAAGCGAGACGACCGTGCCAGGTCGCTCACTTCGAACCCGACGTGATCGATCACGCCGGTCGGCCCACGTCGCGGTGGACCACGTGCACGAGGTAATCCTCCGCCTGCTCGTACCGGTCCGCCAGGTGGTCGGCAACCGCCACCGATCGGTGTCGGCCGCCGGTGCACCCGATCGCCACCACCAGGTGGGCCTTGCCCTCGGCAAGGTACTGCGGCAGCAGGTAGTCGAACAGGGGGTGCAGCCGCTCGTAGAACGCGTCGAGCTCGCCGTCGTGGTTGATGAACGCGACGATCCGTTCGTCGGCACCGGTCAATGGCCGCAGCTCGGGCTCGTAGTGCGGATTGGGCAGGAAGCGAACGTCGAGCAGCAGGTCGGGATCGCGGGTGGGGCCGTACTTGAAACCGAAGCTCTGGAAGGTGACCGCCAACCGGCCGGGAGTACGGCTGGGAAGCAGCTCGTCCGCGAGCTTGCGGCGGAGCATCGCTGCGGTCAGCCCGCTTGTATCGATCACAACATCGGCGCGGCCACGCAACGGCAGCAGCAGCTTGCGCTCGCGGGCGATCCCCTCGGTCACGCTGCCGGTCGGAGCCAGCGGGTGGCGGCGTCGGGTTTCCTTGTAGCGGGTCAGCAGCGCCTGCTCGTCCGCATCGAGGAACAGCACGCGATGCTGAACCCCTGCGCCTCGCAGGCCATCGAGCATCGCGGCGAACCCGTCGAAGTACCTTCCGCCGCGGACGTCTGACACGACCGCCGCCCGGCGCACCTTGGATCCGGTGTGCATGAACAGCTCCACCAGCGAGCGGATCATCTCCGACGGCAGGTTGTCCACGCAGAAGTAGCCCTCGTCCTCGAAGGCGGCCATCGCGGTCGACTTCCCAGCCCCCGAGAAGCCGGTGATGATGACGAGATCGGTCAGGGCCGAGACCTCGCCGGCCTCGTTGGAAGTCACAGTCTCCTGATCGACTCGATCCACTGGCGTGGCTTCCATAGTAGGAAGCTTGACGGGTAAAACGGACGCGCACGGCACGCCGTCGGTTGTTTGGCGGTGTGGCAGGATGAGGTTGTGCGGTGGCGCCGGCAGACCACGATCGCGGCCGCGCTGACGCTCCTTGCGCTGGGAGCGGCGACGTGGCTCCTCAGCGCCGGCGGGAAGTCCGCGCGTGATCCAGCGCGGGCGCGCCCGGCAGCGGCCCAGGGCGGTGACCCGCCCAGCCCGAGTGACCCCTCGACCGTCTACGCGACGGTCGACCAAGGGCCGTCGGGCACATCCCTCCCCGCCGGCTTTCTCGGCCTCTCGCTCGAGTACACCGCGCTCGACGCGTACACCGGCGCGAATGCCGCCTCGCTCGACCCCGTATTCGTCCAGTTGCTTCGCAACCTGGCGTCCCCGGCCGGCCAACCGCTCGTCCTCCGGGTCGGGGGCGACAGCACCGATGCGACATGGTGGCCGGTGGCGGGCCTCACGCCACCCGCCGGGGTGCGCTACGCGCTCACGCCGGCCTGGCTGGCAAGCGCCCGGGCGCTCGCCGGCGCCGTCCCGGCAAAGCTGATCCTGGGCCTCAACCTAGCGGCCAACCGGCCGCGCCTGACCGCCGCCGAAGCCTCGGAGCTGCTGAGCGGCATCGGGCCCGACGATGTCGACGCGCTCGAACTCGGCAACGAGCCCGACGTATACGGGGTCTTCCCCTGGTACACGACGAGCCACGGCGCCGTCTACGCCCGCCACGCCGGCTACAGCCTGAACTCCTACATCAGCGAGGTCCGGCGCTGGGCTGCCGGGTTACCCGACCTGCCCCTCGCAGGCCCGGCGGCGGCCGAGCTGCCGTGGCTTTCCGGACTTCCCGCTCTGCTCGACGCGGCGCCCCGACTGCACATCGTCACCGTCCACCGCTACGCGCTCCAGGGGTGCATCACCAATCCGAACTCGCCTTCCTATCCCTCAGTCGCGAACCTGCTCAGCGACCGCTCCTCGGCGGGGCTGGCCGCGGCGCTCGCGCCGTACGTGGCGGTGGCGCACAGCCGCGGCCTCCAGTTCCGCGTCGACGAGTTGAACTCGGCCGCGCAGGCCCAGTGCCTAGGCCGTACGGGTGTCAGCAACACGTTCGCGTCGGCTCTGTGGATGCTCGACACACTGTTCGACCTGGCCAGTGTCGGCGTGGACGGCGTCAACGTTCACTCGCTGCCCGGCGCCGGTTACGAGCTGTTCACATTCAGCCGCGCCACCACAGGCGGGTGGCAGGCGTTCGTCCACCCCGACTACTACGGGATGTTGATGTTCTCCCAAGCGTTTCCCGCCGGCGCCCGGCTGCTGCCCGTTAGCGCGCCGGACGGGCCCGTCAAGGTGTGGGCCACGCTCGCCCCCGATGGACGCACCCGGGTCGCGCTGATCAACAAGGACTCGCGACCGCACCGGGTCGAGCTCCAGCTGCCACCGACCGCCGCCCCGGCCGAGCTCGAGTGGCTGCGCGCACCGAGCGCCACGGCCACCTCCGGCGTGACGCTGGGAAGTCAGACGTTCGGCCTCGAAACTACCTCCGGCCAGCTTGCCGCCCCCTCCTTAGAGCCGGTATCGCAGCTCCTCGGCGCCTACTCGATCGAGCTTCCCGCGTACAGCGCAGCGCTCCTGACCCGTTAGAGGTCGCGCGGCGGGTTTCCGCCGGGGCGGTCTACACGCCGGTCTTGTGCAGCTCCCGATAGACCTCGCGGGCCAGCTTGCCCGGCATTCCCGGCACGGCTTCGAGCTCCTCCCGCGAGGCCGACAGGATCGCGTCGGGCGACCCGAAGTGTTTGAGCAGCGCGCGCTTGCGGGCCGGGCCGACCCCCGGGAGCTCGTCGAGGATCGAGGCGGTCATCGCGCGGTCGCGGCGGATCCGGTGGTGGGTGATGGCGAACCGGTGCGCCTCGTCGCGCACCCGTTGGAGCAGCTGGAGCTCGACCGTGTCGTGGGGCAGGCGCAGCGGTGTGCTCGCCCCCGGCGTGAACACCTCCTCGATCCGCTTGGCCAGCGAGATCACGACCACGCCGCGTTCGCGGAATCCCTGCAAGGCCCGCAGGCCCGCGGACAGCTGTCCCTTGCCGCCGTCGATCACGACGACGTTTGGGAGCGCGGCGAAGCTCGCGTCGAAGTCCTTGTCGTGGGGCGAGAGCTCGTGCTGGCGCTCCCACTGGGCCAGCCGGCGCGAGAGGACCTCCTCCATCGCGGCGAAGTCGTCGGGCTCGCCGATCGTGAACGCGCCACCTCTCCGCTCGGCACCGTTTCCCTCAGCACCCTTTCCCTCGGCGCCGTTCCCCTCGACGCCGTTTCCCTCGGCGCCGCCCCGCTCGACCGCGTTCCGGTCGGCGAAATCGCCCCGGATCCTGAACCGGCGGTAGTCGGACTTCTTCGGCGCCCCGCCCTCGAACACCACCATCGAGGCCACCGTGTTGGTCCCCATCAGCGTCGAGATGTCAAAGCACTCGATCCGCAGCGGCAGGGTGTCGAGCCCGAGCGCCTGCTGGAGCCCGTCGAGCGCCTCCACCCGCTGCTGGCGCCGGCGCTCGGAGCGCAGCCGCTCCTGGTCGAGGGCGAGCCGGGCGTTGCGCTCGGCCAGCTCGAGGATGCGCCGCTTGTCGCCACGCTCGGCGGCGCGAATCTCCACCGAACCGTCGCGACGGGCGCTCAGTGCTTGCTCGAGCACGGGCGCCGAGGCCCCAACCTCCCGCTGGACGATCAGCAGCGGCGGGACCATCATCGTGCTCGTGTAGTACTGGAGGATGAACGCCTCGGCCACTTCGGCGATCCCACCACCCGGCTCGTTGTCGAGGTAGAAGCTCTGACGGTCGGACAGCACCCCATCGCGGACCTGGAAGACCTGCGCGTTGGCCTCGTCCTCGTGCACCGCCACCGCGATCGCGTCGAGCGTGCCCACGGTCTGGCTGGCCACCCGCTGGCGCTCGAGGAGTGAGTGGACGGCCCGTAGCCGGTTGCGTTCACGCGCGGCGTCCTCGAAGCGCTGCTCGGCCGCGGCCTCGCGCATGGAACGCTCCAGGGAGCGCTCGATGTCCCGATAGCGGCCGGATAGGAAGTCGATCACGCCCTGGATCCCGGCGCGGTAGTGCTCCTTGCTGACGTAGCCCACGCACGGGGCCTCGCACCGCTTGATGTAGTAGTCCAGGCAGGGCGAGCCGCTGCGCCGACCCGGCTCCGGGCCCTCGCAGGAGCGGAACAGGAACACCTTGCCCAGCACCTCGAGCGTCGAGCGCACCCGCTTGGCGTTGCTGTACGGGCCGAAGTAGGCGCGGTCCCGGCGGTGGCGCTCGCGCGTGAAGTACACCCGGGGGAAGTCCTCGTCGAGCGAGATCCCGATGTACGGATAGGACTTGTCGTCGCGCAGGCGGATGTTGAAGCGCGGCTTGTACTGCTTGATGAAGTTCTGCTCGGCCAGCAGCGCCTCGGCCTCGGTGTGCACGACGAGCGCCTCGATCTGCTCGATCATGTCCAGCAGGTCTCGCCCACCCCGGGTGCTCGGATTCGAGAAGTGCGACGCCACCCGCTTGCGGATCGACACCGCCTTGCCGACGTAGATCACCTTGCCCCGCTGGTCGCGGAACAGGTAAACGCCCGGCTCATCGGGTAGTTCGCGACGGCGATCGGCAGGTACTAGCGCCACGTCTCCGAGGATAGGGTCAGGCCGCCGCACCGCTCCGAGCGCGCGATAGAACTTCGCCCGCCCTCCCCGCCCCGACCGGGCAATTTCCAGCATCCCGCGCGCGGTATCGCCCCACGGAAGGATTTCGCCTCGCCACGAGGCAAGATCCTGCACCAGCTGCATGGAGACGCTGGAATGCTGGAATTTGCCCTACCCCGCCGCCGCGTCCGAGATGGCAGTGGTCGTGCCACGCCAGGTTCGGCGGTCAGCGGACTAGTACTTGCGGGCCGACCAGACGACCGTGAACACGGTGTAGATCGAGGCGGCGAGCAGCAGCACCCATGCCACCGACCCGGCCCCGGTCGCCCACAGCTTCGAGCTGGCGGTCAGCGTCAGCGCGCCGACCCCAAGCGCCACGTAGAGCATCGCCCGCCGCCGGTCGCCGAGCCCGTAGAGCGTGGTCCGGTACTGGCGGTACATGATCGAGAGGAAATACACGATCACGCCCAGGAAGACCAGGCTGAGAGCCTGGAGGGCCACATTCGCGGCGGTCTGGCCGCCCTGGACCAAAGCCACAAGGGCCGCGATCGCCAGCACGATCACGACGTTGCGCGCGGTGCGGTTCATCTCCTTCAGGGTACCGCGGCGAAGCTTCCGTGCGAGGAATGCGGCGCGCGCGACGACTGCCGCGATCGCGGGGCTGCGCCACCGCCGGCGGTCTCGCGGCCGGCAGCCTGCCGCTCGGCCACCTCGCGGCCAGCGGCGCCGTGCTCGGCTTCGACCCCCGAACCGTCTCCGTCCATCGGCTCCGGCGCGAACCGGTAGCCCACCCCGAAGTGAGTGTGCACGTAGCGCCACCCCGGCGAGACGGCCTCGAGCTTGGAACGGAGCTTGCGGACGAAGACATCCACCGACCGGTCGCCTCGGGCCATCGTGTAGCCCCACACCCGTTGGTAGATGTCCTCGCGCTCGAGCACCCGTCCGTCGGCCGCCGCCAGCTGGCGCAGCAGCTCAAACTCCTTGCGCGAGAGCGAGGCGCCCTGTTCGCCGACGTAGGCGTCGTAGCGATCCGGCCGGATCGCGAGCTCGCCGGCCTCGATGGTGGTCTCCTCAAGCGGCAGCTCGCCGGCGCGGCGCCGGCGCAGCACGGCCTGGATGCGCGCCAGGAGCTCCTCGGGGTGGCAGGGTTTGGTCACCCAGTCGTCGGCCCCGGCCCGCAGGCCCTTGACCCGCTCGGACACGGTCACCTGGGCGCTGCACACGACCAGCGCAAGCCCGGGGAGCGCGCCCGCGACCCGCTCGATGTAGTCGAGCCCTGTCAACCGGGGGTTCACGATCAGCGCGTGCAGCCTCAGCGACGCCAGGTGGCCGGCGTCAGGCGGGAAGGCCAGCACCTCGATTTCCCAGCGCAAAGCCCCAAGCCGCCGCTCGAGAACGGTGAGCAGCCCGCTGTCATCATCGATCAGCGCAACCCGGACCGGCGACGCATCGCTGAGCGGTGCCATCGTTGATTCCAATATAGAGGCCGCCCCCGACACCGCCCGGCCCAGACCCTGACAGCCCCCCGGCTAGCGGCCGAACGGAACCCGGCTCAGCGGCCTCATGCCTGCCGTCATCAGCCGCGCCCACGGCCGTTGGCCGAGGTAGATTGATTGCGTGTCGGAAGTCACCGCGCTCCCTCTGCCCGAGACGACTACCGCCGCCACGACGCCCCGGGCACATGTCCCCAGGACCGTCGGCCTTGTCGTCCACCCGAGCCGCAGCGTCGACGAGCCCTTGCGCCTGCTCCGCCAGTGGGCCGACGAGCACGGGATCGAGGTGGTGCAGGCACCCGCGGCGTGCACTCAGCGCCGCGTCGCCGAGGAGGGAGATCCCGCCCAGTCAGACCTGATCGTTTCGATCGGAGGCGACGGCACGACGCTCGCCGCGCTGCGCACGGGCGCCGTGGCCGGGCGGCCGGTGCTCGGAATCGCCTGCGGCAGCCTGGGGGCGCTCGCCACCGTTGCGGTCAGCGACGCCAAGCGCTCGCTCGAGCGCTTCGGCCGCGGTGACTGGTACCCGCGGCGGTTCCCCGCCCTGTCCGTCGCTCGCGGCGACGGCACCGATCTGTTCGCCCTCAACGACGTCACCGTGCTGCGTTCCGCCGGGGGCCAGGTGCGGATGGTCGTCCGCGTGGACGGCGTCGTCTACGCCGGTATCGCCGGCGATGGCGCGGTCGTGAGCACCCCCATCGGGTCGAGCGGCTACGCGATCTCGGCCGGCGGCCCGTTGTTCGCCTCTGCCCTCGACGCCTTCGTCTTCACACCGTTGCCGAAGCACGGCGGGTTCTGTCCGCCCCTCGTGGTCGGCTCGGCCACTGAGCTCGAGCTCGAGGTGACCCAGGACTTCGGCGGAGGGCGACTCGAGATCGACGGTCAGGTGGCCGACGAGCGGGTCCAATCGCTCAGGATCGGCCTGCGGCCAGACGTGGCCACGATGGTCGCCTTTCCGGACCAGGAGTCGCTGCTCGCGGGCCTGCGCCGGCGCGGGATCATCCTCGACAGCCCACGCATGGTGGTCGACGCTGATCGCGAGCACGAGCGCGACGCGTGCCCTGAGTAGTCCCGGCCCTCAGCAGTCCGGATCGCTCACGGGGAAGGCAACGGAGACCCGCAACCCACCTCCGGGTGGCGCGGACATGCTGAGACGAGCGCCGTGGGCGTCCGAGATCGCGTGCACGATCGACAGGCCGAGTCCGAGCCCGTGACCGTCATGCAGGCGGCCGCCGCCATTGCCATGTCCGTTGCCGTTGCTGGCGGCGCGAACGAATGGCTTCAGCAGCTCGGACAGCTGAGCGTCGTCGACGAGCGGCCCGGCGTTGGCGACCTCGACGGTTGGCCGCCCCTCCCGCACACCGGTCCAGGCACTGACCCAGCCGTCCGGCTGGTTGTGGCGGACCGCGTTCTCGATCAGGTTGGCCACGAGCCGCTCGACCATGGCCTGATCGCCAGTCGCGCACGCGTCGCCGAGTTCCACGTCGACCCGGAGCCCGTTGGCTGGCACGGCCTGGACGACCTCCGCGGTGACCGCGCGCAGATCAACCGGCCCGCGCGACTCGACGCCTCGCTGGCTGCGGGCGAGCGTGAGGAGCGCCTCGATCAGCCGTTCCTGCTGCTCGCTGGCGACGAGCACCCGCTGGCAGGTGTCGCGTAGCGCGTCGACCGTGGGATGAGGATCGGCCAGCGCCACCTCCACCAGCGCCCGCTCGAGCGTGATCGGCGTACGCAGCTCATGCGACGCGTTGGCCACAAAGCGGCGCTGCGACTCGAACGCCGACTCCAGTCGCCCTAAGAGACCGTCAAAGGTCTCGGCCAGCTCTTTGAGCTCGTCGTCGGGGCCCTCGAGGGACAGGCGCTCATGCAGGTTGCGCTCCGAGATGCCGCGGGCCCGGGTGCTCATCGTGCGGACAGGCCGCAGTGCGCGACCCGCCATCAGCCAGCCCAGCCCGATCGAGGCCAGCGCCATGATCCCGAGCGCGATCGCCGACTCAGTGAGCAACGTGGAGAGCTGCGCTCCCCTGACCTCTGCGATCTGCTCGTTGGCCTGGCTTGTGACCGAGCGAAGGGCCGAGCTCACCTGCTTGAACGTCGCGTTCACCTTGCCCTCGTAAGCCCTGAACTGGACCACCGTGCCCAATGGCGTCTTCTGCTGGTAGATGACGGTGCCGGAGGCCGTCCCGGCGCCCGGAGCGGCCTTGCCGAACCCCGGCGGGACGGTCGGCAGCTGCCCGGCACCCGCAGCCACCGGGTTGGACACGAATACCGACTTCGACTCAGGCCCTCCCCCGGCGACCAGCGCATAGGTGATCGCTAGCAATCCCGCGCCGGCGACGAGGAACAACCCGCCGTAGAGCAGCGTCAGCCGTAGCCGGATCGTTCGGCGGGGAAGCCAGCGCCTAGATCCGGTAGCCCGCACCAGGCACCGTCTGAATGATCGGTGGATCGCCGAGCTTGCGGCGCAGCCGGCTGATCGTCACCTTCACGACCGCGGAGAACGGATCGACCGCCTCGTCCCAGGCCCGGGCCAGCAGCTCTTCCGGCGAGACCACGCTGTTCCGCGCCGCCAGTAGCAATTCGAGCACCGCCAGCTCCTTCGTACTCAGGTCGAGCCGGCGCCCCGCGCGGTGGGCGATCCGGCGGCCGGTGTCGAGGGTGACGTCGCCGCAGCGCATGACGGGCGCGAGCGCGGGCTGCGAGCGGCGGGCCAGCGCGCGGATCCGCGCGATCAGCTCCGCGAACGCGAACGGCTTAGGCAGGTAGTCATCAGCCCCCAGGCTGAGGCCGGCCACCCGGTCCTCGATGCCTGCCGACGCTGTCAGCATCAAGACCCGGGCTCTACCGCCCCGGTCGACAAGGGTCTCGCACACCCGGTCGCCGTGGATGCCCGGCAGGTCGCGGTCGAGCACGATCACGTCGTAGTCGTAGACGGCGGCCTGGCGCAGGCCGGCCGCCCCGTCGAACGCGACGTCCACCGCCATGCCCTCGCGCTGCAGCCCGAGCGCGACCGTCTCGGCCAGCTCCGCATGATCCTCGATCACCAGCACGCGCATTCGCCCTGAAACTAAGTGTGACGGCTCGACATCGTCGGCCAAACAGCATGGTTCGACCGAGGTAACGAACCGGTAACAGCATCCGTTTCGCCCCTGTTACCACCGATTTCGTACCACTTGTCTCCGAAGCCGAACCGGAGGGATTCACCAATGCGATTCAAGATGATCCTCAGCCTTCTTCTCGCCGCCGTCGGTCTCGCGGCTTGTGGCTCGTCGGATCCGAGCACGACGACGGCGGCCAGCTCCTCAACCGGGAAGAACGCCTCGGGGCTTGCCTTTGCCCGGTGCGTCCGCGCCCACGGTGTACCCAACTTCCCGGACCCGACGAGCAACGGACAGGGCGGGATCCAGATCCAGCAGAGCCAGCGGTCGGGATCGGGACCGACGACCTCGGTCAACGGGGTTCCGGTCAATGGACCGGCGTTCCAGGGCGCGATGCAGGCCTGCCGCGGCGAGTTGCCGAACGGTGGTCATCCCTCCGCCGCGCAGACGGCCCAGCTCAAGGCCAAGGCACTCGCCATGTCGCGCTGTATGCGCTCGCACGGCGTGCCCAATTTCCCCGATCCCACGTTCCAGTCCGGGCCGGGCGGAGGGGTCGGAGTCGGGATCAAAATCGGCAACGGCAGCGGGATTGACCCGAGCTCGCCCGCATTCCAAGCCGCCCAGAAGGAGTGCGGCTCGATCTTCGGCGGGCCGAAGGTCGCGGGCGATCCGACCCCCTAGCCGGCGACCTGCTCCCAGCGCTCGTACAACTCGTCGACCGCGCGCTTGGCCTCCTCATGGCGCGCCGTCGCGCGGGCGGTGCGCGTTGGACTCGACCACGCGGCCGGATCGGCGAGCTCGTCCTCGACCGCCTTCAGGAGCGCCTCGGCCTCCTCGATCTGGTGCTCGAGCCGCTGCTGCTCGCGCGCGTCCGCGGGCCGACTTTTCGACTTCGCCTTCGCCTTCGCCTTCGCCGGAGCCTTGGCGGCCTTGACAGCCTTGGCCGGCTTGGCCGCTTTGGCGGGCTTCGCCGCGGCCTGCCGCTCGCGCTCCTCCCTGACCCGCACGTACTCAGGCCAGCCGCCGACGTAGCTGTGCAACGTCTGGTCCTCGATCGCCACCGTGCGCCGCCCGACCGCGTCGAGCAGCGCGCGGTCGTGCGAGACCAGCAGCAGCGACCCGGTGAACTCGTTGAGCGCCTGCTCGAGCTCCTCCCGGCTCTCCAGATCGAGGTGGTTGGTCGGCTCGTCGAGAATCAGCACGTTCGCGCCTGATTGGACGAGGATGGCCAGCGACAGCCTCCGGCGCTCGCCTCCCGAGAGCACCTCCAGCGGCTTCTCGGCGTCCTCGCCGGAGAACAGGAAACGCCCGAGCAGGCCACGGGCCTGGTTCGGGGTGAGCTTGGTCAGGTGCGTGGTGGCCTCGAGCACGGTGCGCGCGGTGCCCGCCGACAGCTCCTCGGTGTGTTGGGACAGGAAGCCCAGCTTCACGTTGTGCCCCGTCCTGAGCTTGCCCTCGACTATTGGGCCCTGCCCATTCGTCTCGCCGAGCCCGCGCCGGCCGGCGAGCGTCTCGATCAGCGTGGTCTTGCCGGCGCCGTTGGGCCCGACCAGCGTCACGTGCTCGCCTCGCTCGAGCCACAGCTCGGCGTCGTCCAGCAGCACGCGCTGGTCGACCTGGACGTGCCCGTCCTCGAACTCGAACACCACCCGACCACTGCGCTCGGGCGGCTTGAACGAGAACTCGAGCGCCGCCCCGTCGGTCGAGGGCGGGCGGGACTGATTCAACCGATCCATCTTGGCCAGCTTCTTGGCCCGCGACTGCGCCTGCCGGGCCCGCGTCCCGGCCCGGAACCGGGTTACGAACCGCTCGAGTCGCTCGATCTCGGCCTGCTGGCGCTCGATCGCGCGACCGAGGGCCAGATCCTGGGCCGCCTTCTCGCGACGCCAGGCATGCCACGGCCCCTTGAAGAACTTTCCGCGCCCCGCCTCGAGCTCGAGTACCGAGGTGCCGACGGCCTCGAGGAACCAGCGGTCGTGGGCGACAAGCACGATCGCCGCGTCCAGGCTCGCCAGATGCTGTTCGAGCCACTCGAGCGACTCGATGTCGAGGTGGTTGGTGGGCTCATCCAGCAGCAGCAGGTCGGGGGCGCCCGCCAGCGCCCGGCCCAGCGAGGCGCGGGTCAGCTCGCCGCCGGAGAACGTGTTGAGGCGACGATCGAGCGCGGCGGCGTCCCGGAAGCCGAGGCCGTGCAGCGCCGACAGAGCGCGCTCGCGCCAGCCGTACCCGCCGGCGTGCTCGAGCCGGGCCTGCGCTTGCGCGTAGCGACTCAGCGTCGCGTCGTCGTGGTCGCCGTCGGCCATGGCCTGCTCGAGTGCGGCTAGCTCCTGCTCGATGGCCACCAGCTCGCGCGCGCCGGTCAGGACGTACTCACGCAGGGTGAGATCCAGATCCCGCGGCGGCCGCTGGTCGTGCAGCGCGATCTTGGTGTCCTTGGCCAGGACGAGCTCGCCGACGTCGATCGACGCCTCGCCGGAGAGCATGCGCAGCAGCGTGGTCTTGCCGGCCCCGTTGCGCCCGGACAGGGTCATCCGGTCGCGGCGCTCGAGCTTGAACGAGATGCCCCGCAGCAGGGGCTCGCCGGCGACGTCCTTGCCCAGATCGGATGCGATTACCACGGCCATGGCATTGATGGTATGCGCGCCCTGACCTCTAGCATCCGCCCCGATGCCCGCGCCACCGTGGCCGCCCCTGCCGCCGGTCGAGATGCTGCCGGCCCGCACCTTGATCGTCCCCGATCGCGGCGAGCTGTTCCTGCGGGATTCCGGCCCCACCGACCCACCCACCCACCCACCCCCGGCCACCCCTCCCACCGATCCAGACGGTCCGGTCGTGATGCTTCTGCACGGCTGGGTGGCCAGCGCGGATCTCAACTGGTGCGGGGCCTACGACGCGCTGACGACGGCCGGGTACCGGGTGCTGGCGATCGACCATCGCGGGCACGGGCGCGGACTACGGCCGCTCGTCCCGTTCCGTCTGACCGACTGCGCCGGCGATGCCGCCTCCGTGCTGAGGATGCTCGACCTGGCGCCCGCCATCGTGGTCGGCTACTCGATGGGCGGCGCGATCGCCCAGCTGATGGCGCGCGACCACCCAGATGTCGTCAGCGGGCTCGTACTCAGTGGAACCGCTCAGCACTGGCAGGATCCCGGGACACGCCGCGCCTTCAAGGCGCTCGGGCTGGTCGGCGTGCTGCTGTCGCTGGCACCCCGCTGGACGTGGCGAGCTGGTCTGCGCCGCGTCGGCCTGGGCGACTCCCCACAGAACGCCTGGGTCCTGTCCGAAATGATGCGCCACTCGGTCCCCGACCTGATCGAGGCCGGACGAGAGCTCGGCCGGTTCGACTCGCGACCGTGGCTGCGTCCCCTACCGATCCCGACCGCGGTCGTCCTCACGACCAAGGACGATGCCGTGCCGCCGGCCAAGCAACGCGAGCTGGCGGCAACGCTCGGGGCGCGGGTGTTCGAGGCACCGATCAAGCACCTGGACATCGGGTCAGAGCGAGACGTCTACAACCCGGTCCTGCTGCGCGCGCTGGCTGCCGTCGGAGGGCGCGAGGTGGTCGCGGCGGCGTAGGCGTCACGTCGCGAGCAGCGGTACGCTTAACCACGCATGCGTCGCGCCAGGATCATTACCGCGCTTGTCACCGTCGGCGTCGTCGTCTTGACCTTTGCGCCATCGGCGTTCGCCACCTCCCACGGCGGCGAGGGCTGGTTCGGGGAGACCAACGACGTGAACGTCACGAACGCGATGTTCCTGACGATCATCTTCTTCCCGACCGTCATCGTCATCTTCTCGCTGATCCAGTGGCGGCTCGATAAGCGCAAGCACGCCCGCATCGCCGCCGCCAAGCGCCGTGCCGCCAACGCGGACTGGCACGGGGGCTGGTAAGCCCCACAAAAGCAACCTGGCCGCGTCGAACATGCGGCCATCCAGCGATAATCTGTAGCCGGTTACGGCTAGTTCGGTTACGGGCAATCCAGCCGCGCTGCCACGCTGGGGGGCAGCTGGCTGGGGCAACTGATCAGGAGGCTCAGGCATGGCCAAAACGGCGGTGGGACGGCAAGGCGGTTCGCCGAAGTCGAGCGCCTCGGCTAAGGCGACCAACGGCGGGGCACGGAAAGCGACCAATGGCGCATCCGGAAAGCCCAGCAATGGCGCATCCAGGAAGCCCAGCAATGGAGCATCCGGGAGGCCCACCAACGGCGCGCCCGGCAACGGCCGGGCCGGCCTCGACGATCCCGCGCTCGCCCGCCTGGAAGGTGCCCTCCGCGCCGCCGCCGCCGGGGATTTCAGCGTACGCCTACCGGCGCGGCGCAAGGACGACGTCGGGCGCCTGGAGTCCGCGTACAACCAGATGGCGGCGCGCAACGCCGCGCTCGAGGCCGAGCTCGTCCGCGTAGCCGAGATCATCGGCCGCGAGGGCCGCATGACCGAGCGTGCCCGCCTGCACGGCGCCGGCGGCGCCTGGTCCACCGCGATCGACTCGGTCAACGGCCTGATCGACGACCTGGTTCGCCCCACGACCGAGGTCGCGCGGGTGATCGTTGCCGTGGCCGAGGGTGACCTGAACCAGAAGATGGCCCTGGAGATCGAAGGCCGCCCGGTGAAGGGCGAGTTCGCTCGCATCGGCACCACGGTGAACTCGATGGTCGACCAGCTCTCGAGCTTCGCCGCCGAGGTGACCCGCGTCGCGCGCGAGGTCGGCACCGACGGCAAGCTCGGCGGCCAGGCGCAGGTCCCGGGGGTCGCCGGCACCTGGAAGGACCTGACCGACTCGGTCAACTTCATGGCCTCCAACCTGACCGACCAGGTCCGCAACATCGCCCAGGTCACCACCGCGGTCGCCAACGGCGACCTATCCCAGAAGATCACCGTCGACGTGAAGGGCGAGGTGCTCGAGCTCAAGAACACGGTCAACACGATGGTCGACCAGCTGTCGGCCTTCGCCGACGAGGTCACCCGTGTCGCCCGCGAGGTCGGCACCGAGGGGATCCTCGGCGGCCAGGCCCAGGTCCCCGGCGTCGCGGGCACCTGGAAGGGCCTGACCGACAACGTGAACTTCATGGCCCGCAACCTGACCGACCAGGTTCGCAACATCGCCCAGGTCACCACCGCGGTGGCCAACGGCGACCTCAGCCAGAAGATTACGGTGGACGTGCAGGGCGAGGTGCTCGAGCTCAAGCGAACGGTGAACACGATGGTCGACCAGCTGTCCGCGTTCGCTGACGAGGTGACCCGGGTCGCACGAGAAGTCGGCACCGACGGCAAGCTGGGCGGCCAGGCCAAGGTGGAAGGCGTCAGCGGCACCTGGAAGGGCCTGACCGAGAACGTGAACTTCATGGCCTCGAACCTGACCGATCAGGTGAGGAACATCGCCCAGGTGACCACCGCGGTCGCCCAGGGCGACCTGTCAAAGAAGATCACCGTGGACGCCCGCGGCGAGATCCTCGAGCTCAAGGAGACCATCAACACGATGGTCGATCAGCTCCGAAGCTTCGCTGCCGAGGTGACCCGTGTCGCCCGTGAGGTCGGCACCGAGGGCGAGCTCGGCGGACAGGCCGAGGTCGAAGGTGTGTCCGGCACCTGGAAGGGCCTGACCGAGAACGTCAACCAGATGGCGTCAAACCTCACCACCCAGGTGCGCTCGATCGCCACCGTGACCACCGCCGTGGCCAACGGCGACCTGAGCCGCAAGATCAACGTCGACGCGAAGGGCGAGGTCGCGGCGCTGGCCGAGACCATCAACCGGATGGTGGATCAGCTGCGCAGCTTCGCCGCCGAGGTGACCCGCGTCGCGAGAGAGGTGGGAACCGAGGGCATCCTCGGCGGTCAGGCCCAAGTCCCCGGCGTGGCCGGTACCTGGAAGGACCTGACCGACAACGTCAACTTCATGGCCCGCAACCTGACCGACCAGGTTCGCAACATCGCCCAGGTCGCAACGGCGGTCGCGAATGGCGACATGACCCAGACGATCACCGTCGACGCGCGCGGCGAGATCCTCGAGCTCAAGCAGACGCTGAACCGGATGGTGGCCCAGCTGTCGAGCTTCGCCGCCGAGGTGACCCGCGTGGCCCGCGAGGTTGGAACCGAGGGCAAGCTGGGCGGGCAGGCCGAGGTCGAAGGCGTGTCCGGCACGTGGCGGCGGCTGACCGAGAACGTCAACCAGCTGGCCGTCACCCTGACCACCCAGCTGCGCGCGATCGCCGAGGTGTCGACCGCGGTGACCCAGGGCGACCTGACCCGGTCGATCTCGGTCGAGGCTCAGGGCGAGGTGGCCGAGCTCAAGGACAACATCAACCAGATGATCGCCAACCTCCGCGAGACGACTCAGCGCAACGCCGAGCAGGACTGGCTGAAGACGAATCTGGCCAGCATCTCGGGGGTGCTCCAGGGCCAGCGCGACCTGGCCGCAGTGACGCAGCTGATCATGAGCGAGGTCACCCCGATGGTCAACGCCCAGCACGGAGGGTTCTTCCTGGCCGAGCCGACCCAGGACGGGTCGCCCGAGCTGGTGCTGGCCGCCTCGTACGGGTACACGCCGCGCCGTAGCGACTTGCGCGACCGATTCCTGGTCGGCGAGGGCCTGGTCGGACAGTGCGCATTCGAGCGCAAGACGATCGCGATCGCCGACGTCCCGCCGGGCTACATCAAGGTCGGATCCGGCCTGGGCGAGGCCACCCCCGCCGACATCCTGGTGATGCCGGTGCTGTTCGAGGACCAGGTGCTGGGAGTGATCGAGCTGGCCTCGATGCGACCGTTCTCGGAACCCCACCGGGACTTCCTGGACCGGATCGGCGAGACGATCGGCGTGGTGCTCAACACGATCCGGGCCAACATGCGCACGGAGGAGCTGCTCTCCCAGTCACAGGGCCTGACCCAGGAGCTGCAGAAGCAGTCCGAGGAGCTCCGCGAGACCAACGACGAGCTCCAGGAGAAGGCACGGCTGCTGTCCGAGCAGAACCGCGACATCGAGATCAAGAACGAGGAGATCGAGATGGCGCGGCGCGGTCTGGAGGAGAAGGCGGCGCAGCTCGCGCTGTCCTCGAAATACAAGTCGGAGTTCCTCGCCAACATGTCGCACGAGCTGCGGACACCGCTGAACTCGATGCTGATCCTCAGCCGCCTGCTGGCCGAGAACGAGGACGACACACTGTCCGACCGCGAGGTCGAATTCGCCCGCACCATTCACGGCGCCGGCAACGACCTGCTGTCGCTCATCAACGACATCCTCGACCTGACGAAGATCGAGGCCGGTCGCATGGAGCTTGACCTGGCACCGCTGGCGCTGTCGGAGGTCTTCGAGGGTGCCGAGCGGGCGTTCCGGCACGTCGCCTCCCAGAAGGGCCTGTCCTTCACGATCGAGATCGACCCCTCGCTTCCGGGATCAATCGTCTCCGACGAGCAACGTCTGGGCCAGGTGCTCAAGAACCTGCTCTCGAATGCGTTCAAGTTCACGCACGACGGCGGCGTCACGCTCTCGATCGGCTACCCGGTGGACCGCACCGGCCTGCGTAACGACGTGCTCCGCGCGGCCGAGCGCGTGATCGCGTTCTCGGTCATCGACAGCGGCGCCGGCATCCCGGATGACAAGCTGAACCTGATCTTTGAGGCGTTCCAGCAGGCCGACGGGACGACCTCGCGCAAATACGGCGGCACCGGCCTCGGCCTGTCGATCTCGCGCGAGATCGCGCGGCTGCTGGGCGGCGAGATCCAGGTCGACTCGACGGTCGGGGAGGGCAGCCGGTTCGTCCTGTACCTGCCGCTGCTCGAGAGCGTCGGGGACGCGGTGCTCGACACCCGAACAGACCCTGCGGCAGCCGCCGCCGAAATGCTCATCGAAGCGGCCTCCGAGATCGTGGTCGAGGAGCAGCTCGCGGACGGGATCGAGGCGGTCGAGCGAGGCGATCGGGTCGTGCTGGTAATCGACTCCAAGCCCGAGCGGGCGAAGTCAATGGTCGAGGCCGTGCGGGAGCGCGGCGGCAAGGCGATCGTGGCCCGACGGGCCACGGCGTCGCTGGGTCTGGCCCGCGAGCACCGTCCAAGCGCTGTGTTGCTGGCCGGAGATCTGCCGCGGTTCGAGTCGGTCCTCGGCCAGCTCAAGAAGCATCCCGATACGCGTCACCTTCCGGTCGCGCTGATCGGCGACGGCGCTGTGCGCGTCGACGGCCTGCGCGCCGGCGCGGCGGCGTTCATCGATGACCCGGTCGATCCGGACAGACTCCAGGCCGCGCTGTCCAGGCTCGAGCGGCTGGCCGAAGGCCCGGCGCGCCGGATCGCGCTGATCGCCGACGAGGCCGGGGCGGACGACGAGATCGCCGAGCTGCTGGCCGGCGATGAGAACATCCAGCTCGAGCGGATCGAGCCCGCAGACGCGCTCGAGGCGCTGCGTAGCCGGCCGTTCGACCTCGGCGTGGTCACCGTGGGTCGGCCGCGCTCACAGACCGTCGCGCTGATTCGCGAGGCGGCGACCGACGAGATGCTCCGGGAGCTCCCGCTGATCGCCTACGTGCCAGGCGGGTTGACCAAGGCAGACCGTGCCAGGCTCGACGCGCTCGCCAAATCGGCCGTGATCATGATCGCCGATTCACCGGAGCGGTTGGTCGACCGCGCGGCGCTGTTCCTGCATCGCGCCGAGGCGACGCTGCCTTCGCATACGCGCGAGCTCCTGGGTCACCTGCGCACGGGCGACGCCCCGCTGCACGGCCGCAAGGTTCTCGTGATCGACGACGACATCCGCAACGTATTCGCGCTGACCTCCACGCTCGAGCAGCGCGGCATGAAGGTGGTGTTCGCGGAGAACGGCCGCGAGGGCATCGAGCGTCTGCACCAGCACCCCAACACCGACGTCGTGCTGCTCGACATCATGATGCCCGAGATGGACGGCTACGAGACGGCGGCGGCGATCCGCTCGATGCCGCGCTTCGAGGCCCTGCCGATCATCTCCCTGACCGCAAAGGCGATGAAGGGAGACCGGGAGAAGGCGATCGCGGCGGGCGCTTCGGACTACATCACCAAGCCCGTCGACGTCGATCAGCTGCTATCGATGATGCGCGTGTGGCTGGACGCCTAGACATAGACACGACCTCATCCACCCAACCCACCACCGTCGGGCCGGATGCGTCGGAGCCGATGTCGGACCTGACGGCGGTCCGGCCGCTGCCGATCCTCCTCGTCGACGACCAGCCGGAAAACCTGCGCACGCTCGAGGCCGTCCTCGAACCGCTCGGCCACCCTCTGGTCACCGCGAACTCGGGCCACGGCGCGCTGCGCATGCTGCTCGAGCAGGACTGCGCCATGATTCTGCTGGACGTGCGCATGCCCGGGCTCGACGGTTTGGAGACCGCGGAGCTGATTAAGCAGCGTGCCCGTACCCGCGACGTCCCGATCGTGTTCCTCACCGCGGCGCGCGACGAGGTGGAAAACATCGCGCGCGGCTACGGATTGGGCGCTGTCGACTATGTGCTCAAGCCGTTCGACCCCGAACTGCTGCGGTCCAAGGTGATGGTGTTCACCGAGCTCGAGGCGAGCCGGCGCGCCCTCAAGCGATCAGAGGCGCTGCTCAGCGGCGCGTTCGAGGCGGCGCCGATCGGCAAGACCGTGCTCGACGCCGACGGCCGAATCATCCGGTCCAACCCGGCCTTCGGCAAGCTCGTGGGTAGCGACCCGAACGAGCTCACAGGTATGGCCGTTGCGGACCTCTGCCATGACGAGGACCGGCCGGCATTGCTCGACGCCTTCGAGGAGATGAGCCGACGCCAGCGTGAGCCCGCCGGCGGCCAAGGGGCGCTCGACCTGCGCCTGCGATCGAGCCGCGATTCGCACGTGTGGGTCGGAATGATCGCCTCCCCGATCGAGGCCAGCGAGATCGCCGAGCCGATGCTGCTGGCGCAGTGGGTAGATCTGACACTGCGGCGCCGGGCCGAGCAGGATCGCGCCGAGCTCCTGCTCGAGCAGGCCGCGCGCGTCCAGGCCGAGGGCCTGGCTGAGCGGCTCTCGAAACTCCAGACGCTCACGTCCACGTTGGACACGCTCGCCCTGGACGAGCTGCTTCCTCAGCTGGCCAGTCGCCTCGCCGAGCTGTTCGAAGTCGACGCCGCCGAGGTGCAGATCGCCGGGGAACTCGACCGTCCGGTGGTCGTGCGTGCGGTTCCCGGTCAGCTCGCGACCGGATCGAGCGAGGCGGCGCCGGTGGACGAGGACCGCTGGCGCGAGGTGCCTCTGGTGATCGAGGGCGCGAGCGTCGGCCGGCTACGCCTCGCCCTTCCCGAGGGGCGCGCCTTCACCACCACCGAGCGGTCGCTGCTCCACGACGCCGCTGATCGTGCCGCGCTGGTTATCCGCCGCGCCCAACTGCACGAGGAGGAGCATCGCATCGCGGTCGAGCTCCAGCGCGGGCTGATCCCCAAGAGCCTGCCGGAGGTCCGCGGCATCGAGCTGGCCGCCTCCTACGAGGTCGCCGGCCTCGGCGTGCAGGTCGGTGGTGACTGGTACGACGCCTTCGAGCTACCGCACGGCCGGCTCGGCATTGTCGTCGGCGATGTCACCGGCCGGGGGATCCGTGCCGCCTCGGCCATGGGGCAGCTCCGCACTCTGACCCGCGCGTTCGCGCTCGCCGAGGGCGGAGACCGGACGCCGGGCACGGCGATCACGCTGCTCAACCGCCACCAGCTCGCTCTCGGCGACGAGCAGCTGTTCACGATCGTCTACGCCGTGCTCGACCCCGAGCGTGGCGTCATCTCATGGGCCAACGGCGGCCATCCCCCGCAGCTGCTGCGGCCCCCAGGCGGCCCGAGCCTCTACCTCGAGGGGGGGAACGGACTTGTCGGTGTCGAGGACGTCGTCTATCAGACCTACAGCCAGGGCATCGATCGAGGGGCAGCGCTCGTGCTCTACACCGACGGGCTGATCGAGCGCAGGGGCGAATCGCTCGATGCCGGACTGGAGCGGCTCAAGTCCGCCGCCGACACCGGCCCAGACGATCCGGAACTTCTGTGCGGGCACATCGTCGCTCGGCTAGCCGAGGCGCCCGAGCTGTACGACGACGTCACCGCCGTAGTGGCGAGGCTCTCCGGTTAGGCTCTCCGAAGCGTGGGCGCCCTGACCTTCAAGACGACTCTGCAGAAGCGCGGCCCGGCCGCCGCCGTGATCCTGGACGACGACCAGGTGAACAAGGTCGGCGAGGGAGCCAAGCGGTTTCCTGTGCGCGCCACCGTCAACGGCTACGTGTGGTGCACGTCGGTGGCCCGGATGGGCGGTGAGTTCATGGTCGGCTTGCCTCGTGAGGTGCGCGAGGGCGCCGACGCGCACGCGGGCGACGCAGTCGAGGTCACGCTCGAAATCGACACCGCGCCGCGCGAGGTCGAGGTGCCAGAGGCGCTCGCCGCGGCGCTCGAGCGTGACGGCGCCGCCAAGGCTGCCTTCGACGGTCTGGCCTTCACCCACCGCAAGGAGTACGCGCGGTGGGTGGCCGAGGCCAAGCGCGAGGAGACCCGGGACCGCCGCGTCGCGAAGGCGCTCGAGATGCTCCACGCGGGCAAAACGATCAGCTGACCATGACCGAGAGCAACCTCGAGAAGGCGCGCCGCGGATACGAGGCCGTGATGCGCGGAGACCTCGATGCGATCGGAGAGATCCTCGATCCCGACGTCAAGTGGCACGGCGGGAATCCCTCCGAGGGCTGCCAGAACCGAACGCAGACGCTCACGTTCATGCGCAAGAACTGGATGCGCCGCGGCGCGCCGCCCGGCGAGCTCGTCGAGCTGATCGATGCCGGCGACAAGGTCGTCGTGATCATGCGACGCATGAGCGAGGGCGAGGAGCCCGAGCTGGTCGCGAACCTGACGACGTTCCGGGACGGCAAGGTGATCGAGATGGTCCACTACCCCAACCCCGATGACGCCCGCGCCGCCGCGGGCGTGTAGCGCGTATTGAACTAACTAGCGCAGGTAGCCGCGCCGGCGCAGGAACTTCTGGAGGCTTGCGATGAACCGCGTGCCGCCCTGGGAAAACGCTCCGTTCAGGTCGCCGGCCGCGGCCTGCTCGGCCAGGTAGGTATTGACCAGCTTGACGTGTCCCAAGAGGTCCTCGTCGGCCGCCCAGGCGGCGATCACGCCGACGCTGTCCTGATAGTGGCCGCCGGCCATCCGCTTGAACGCCCTGAGCCAAAACGCCGCATCCTTGGCCACGAGTCGGGGGTAGTGGCGCGTCACGTCGGTGAACCGTCTGTCGCTGAAGGTCTCGATCTCGATCGGCAGACCCGACGCCGCGAAATCGGTGAACTGGTAAGCGAACGAGTCATCGGCGGTGAGGAACTCGTACCGCCCGTTGTGGCGCTCGTCGACGATCCGCGCCTGGGGATCGCCGAAGTTGCGCTCGGTCTTGACGTAGGTCATGGTGCCCGGGTCGAACGAGAAGATCTGGATGATCGTGCAGCAGTGCGCCCCGCCGCTGTAGAGGTCGAGGACGACGTCGGGCTGCCCCGTGTGCTCGAGGTCCACGACGTCCACCGCTGACTTTCCGGTGACCCCGGTGTATGGCGCGCACAGGTTGCCGCAGAACTTCGACGTCACCGGCTCGTCGTAGAACACCGTGCCGCCCTGGGTGATCTCGAGATTCTGGCCGGTGTAGTCGGGGAACGTCCCCTGGAAGGTGAAGGTCGCCGTGACGTTGCCGGCCTGCGCGCTCTCGGTGGTGGCCCACGCCGCGGGGGCGACGATCAGGCATGTGGCGACCGCGATGGTGATCAGCAGCATGCGGCGCATGGCGCGGGATCGTACTCAGATCGTGAACACCTGGATCAGTCGCTCCTCCTGCTCGGCGTCGATGCGTGCGACGACCTCGAAGTGCTCCTCCAATCCCGAGCCGCGCAGCTTCTCGGCGAGTAGCTCGTCGACCTGGAAGATGCCCGCGCTGTTGGACATCGCGATCTCGACCCGCACCGCGCGGTCGCGGCCGGGCGAGATCTTCACTTCCTCGATCGCGTACGCAGACAGCGAGTGGATGTTGAGGCGGCCGGCCTCGAACGGAACCCGCGAGCGTCCGCGCGCCATGTCGAGCGCGTCGGCCACGCGCACGATCCCGGCCTCGACCGTGAACGGAGCGCCGTCGCGCCGGTGACCGATGATCGCGTGCATGGCGTCGGACGCGATCACCGTACGCTCGGGCTCCTCGTAGGCGCTGGCCAAGAGCGACTCGAGCTTGTCGGCGGTCAGAAACAGGCTGTAGCGCTCGTGGTCGTCGCGGTGGATCGACATGCCGACGCAGTGGAACAGACAGCCGGCGGCGATCACCACCTCGGCGTCGTGCTCGTTCATCCCGTAATCCGCTTTCACGCTAGGCACGACCCCGCGCCGGAACAGGATCCGGGCCAGCCTCAGCCCGATGTTCAGCACGATCTGGATGTGCACCCAGCTGTGGTCGGACATGCCGAGTCGTCGGCTCGCGTTCACGGCCGACACGTGCCACAGCGCCTTCACATGGGGATCCGCGTTGACCGCCTCGAGGAACCGCTCCAGACGGCGGTTGCCGCGGGTTGGCGCCCGCACCCGCACCTCGGCGATCGCCTCCCGCGGCGGGATCGGTGGCTCCGGAGGATGCCCGCGCGGAGCCGGGACCGTCGGCGGCGGCGGCTCGTCCAGCGGAGCGTCGTCGCTCACGAAATCGTCTTCGTCATCCACTCGGTACCTCCATCCAGCAGGAGTCCTTCGCGCAGCCCGCCTCGCGCCACCTCGAGCGGGACGCCGAAACGCTCCGCCGCAGCCTCGAGGATTAGCAGGCCGGCCGGCAGCAGACGGACCCGGTCGGCGTCGAGCGTGAAGCCGCGCGCCACGTCCGCCGCACACGCGGCCGACAGCACCTTGAGGACGCGTGCGAAAGCGGCGCCGTCGAGCCGCGGACCGGCAATCCGGCGAAGCGACGTGGCGCTGCCGCCGACCGCTACCGCCTGTCCCGTAGGCGGCGGCGTGACTCCGTCCAGGACCTCGCTCACCCGCGTCCGCGCCTGCGCGAGCTCGTCGGCCGAGGGCGGATCGGATCGCAGGTAGTCATCCGCGAGCTGCCCCGAGCCCAGCTCGAGCGAGGCGCACCAGGTCACCTCGTCGGGCGCCGTCCCGACGACCAGCTCACTCGACCCACCTCCGACGTCCACCACCCCGAGCGGCCCGTCGGGCAAGTAGCCGAGGGTCCGAGCCGCGCCGGCGAACGCGAGTCGCGCTTCCTCTTCGGCCGAGAGCACGCTGACCTCGAGGCCACACGCGCTCCGGACCGCGGCGAGCAGCGTGTCGCGATTGGCCGCCTGCCTGACCGCGGCGGTGGCAACGCAGCGGACGTCGGCCGCACCAAGCGCACGGGCCGTCGCGAGCTGCCAGGCGACAACCGCGACCACCTCGGCAATCTTCTCGGCAGCGATCTCATCATCGGGGTTCAGCCCGCGTCGCACGTGCGTGAAGACGCGGTCCTGGTGGACTTCGACGAGGCCCTCGCCATCGCAGTCCGCGATCAGCAGCCGCGTCGTGTTCGAACCGATGTCGATGCAGGCGCGACGCACGATGGGAGGGTGGGCATGCCGACGCGAGCGGCCGGCACCCGCGGGCGGACTCTACTGATGGCGAACCGCCGCGGTGCGGGCTTCCTCGCGCCGCGCGTCCACGAGGTCGGCTCCATCCAGCACCATCTCCGGATCGGTGACCGGTGCCGCCGCCCGATGGGAGCCATTCGTGGCCGGCTCCGCCGCCAGCACCGGCCCGCTCGCGAGATTCCGGAGCACGACCCAGATGGCCGCGGTCACCGCCAGCGATCCCACCCCGGCCACCGCGAGAGCTGTCCGGGGGCTCCCGAGCGCGGTGATCGTCCCCCCGATCAGAATCCCGGCGCCGGGCACCGACTGGAACAGTGACTCCTGGAGGCTCATCATCAGTGCCATCCACGACGTTTCCGTGAGCTCCTGGACGGCGGTTCGTCCGGCCACGCTCTCGACCCCGTTGCCGACGCCGGCGAGCGCGCCGCCGACGATCGCGACGGCCAGCGTGGGCGCGGCCGCCATGACGAGGAAGCCGAGCCCAAGCGAGCCGGCCCCGAGCGCCATCAATGAACGCGACGGAAGCCGGTTATAGCGGGCGTAGATCGCGGCGCCGGCCATCGCCCCCGCCCCCCACGCGGACACCAATGCGCCGTATGCGGCCGGACTCGCGCCCAGCGAATGTCGCACGAACACGACCTCGACCGGAACCGAGATCGTGAAGAACAGGATGCCCGACGCCTGGACGAGCATGAGGGCACGGAGCGTTGGCCGCTCGCGGACGTAGGCGACGGCGGCGCCCACGCGGCCCCGCGCCGGAGCACGCGCCGGCGAGGGTTGCGGAAGATCGTGGGCGGTGGCCAACATGAGGCCGATCACTCCGAACAGGGCGGCGATCCCGAGCAGGGCCTCGCTCGTCCCGCCGGCCGCGACCACCGCCCCGCCAATGCCCGGGCCGATCAGGAACGCCATTGAGAAACCGGCGTTGGCCAGCGCGTTTCCCTCCCGCAACAGGCCCTTCGCGGACGTCACCGTGACTGTCGCGGCGCGGCCCAGGGACCGTGCCGCGAACGCGATGACGCCGTTCAGAAGGGTCAGCGCAAGCACTGGGACCAGCATGAACCGGTGTCCCGCGAGTGCGGCGAGCACGATGAAGATCGCTGTCTCGAGCCAGTAGAGTGCGGGCAGGGTGGGGCGCGGCGGCAGCTGATCCAGACGCGCTACCAGCATCGGCGAGAGCAGCGCCGGCACGAACTGGGAGCAAAGGAAGAACGCCGTCGCCCCGAACGCGCTCCCGGTCCGCCCGTAGATCAGCAGGGTGAGCGCGACCGAGCTCACCATGAACGCCAGCTCGTTCAGGGTGTAGGCGGCCACAAGCCGCCGGTATGCAGGGATCCTTAGTACCGGCTTCACGGTCTATACCTCCGTCCTCGATCCTATTACCGGGGACAGGTCGGCGCTCTGTGAAGGCCGTGCGATAGCCAATGATTGGGAAAGGCACAACATCGAGCGTTCTTGTTCTGGACGTTTGCCTCCCGATCCTGCGCAGAGATACCCGCCGATCCGGGGTTATCAATCGTCTTTTTGGAGCGAGTCGGCGAGGCGCGGCTGTCATGCTCTTGGTCGGATGACGCTCCACACCCGGTCCTGGTACCGCGCCAACACCTACGACCACCACGCCTTTCCGGCCGACCGCCTCGCCGCCGACCGCGATCGCAGCGTCTCCGTCTGCCTGCCCGCACGTGACGAGGCGCGCACGATCGGGCCGATCCTCCAGCAGCTGATGCCCCTGCGTGAAGCTGGGGTCGTCGACCAGATCGTCGTGCTCGACCGATCGAGCGACGGGACGGCGGACATCGCACGCGCCCTCGGCGCCGAGGTGCACGACCAGGACGAGCTGATGCCGGAACTCGGGCCGGTGCTGGGCAAGGGCGACGCGATGTGGCGGGCGCTTCCGGTCCTGACCGGGGAGGTGGTGTGCTTCCTCGATGCCGACTCCGAGCAATTCGGCGCCCACTTCGCCTGCGGCGTGCTCGGACCGGTGCTGTGCCGCCCGGGCGTCTCGTTCGTCAAGGGGTTCTACCGGCGGCCCTTCCGCGTCGGCGACGCGACCTTCCCCGACGGCGGCGGTCGCGTCACCGAGCTGACCGCGAGGCCCTTACTCAACCTGTTTTACCCGGAGCTGGCCGCCATGCGCCAGCCGCTCGCGGGCGAGATCGCGGCCCGGCGTGAGCTGCTCGAGCGCCTGCCGTTCACGACCGGCTACGGGGTCGACATCGGCCTGCTGATCGACGCCTATTCGGAGGTCGGACTCGATGCGATCGCTCAGGTCGACCTCGAGGTACGCCAGAACGCCCACCAGCCGCTCCGAGACCTCGGCCCGATGGCCTACGCGGTGCTCGGCGCGGTGGCGGTCCGCCTGGAGCGTGAGGGCAGGCTCCGCGGTCCGCTGCCGTCCGCGTTCGCGCTCGACCCGCCCGATTTCACGCCGGCCGAGCCGATCGAGCGGCCGCCGCTGGTCAGCCTGCGGGCCGCCGCCTGAGCGGGGCTCGCCCTCGCGACCGGCGACGCCGCGGTCGCCCGGCGCGCCGCGACCTGAAAAACCGCACATCGCGCGCTCCACGCCGAGGCGATGAGGACTTTTGCGTTCCCCACGTGAAAAAACGCGCGCCGTCCCGTGCGCGCCACCAAGATGCGCGCTTTTGCAGGTTCTGCAGGCCGGACGTGGCCTACTGGCTGAACGCGGTGCGCGCGGCGCGTCCGCCCGTCGCGGACCGCTCCAGATAGCCGTAGGTGCCGTGGTCGCGCAGTTCGGTGGCCGCCTCGCACAGCGCGCCCAGCGCGGCGAAGGCGAACGCGCCACCGACCGAGACCCGTGCCACCCCGAGCGCAGCAAGCTCCGCGGTGTTCGGGACGCCCGGCACAGCCAGTACGCTCACCGGCAGATCGACGGACTCCACGACGCGTCGAATGTCTTCTGCTCGTTTGATCCCAGGCGCGAACAGGACGTCGGCCCCGGCCTCCTGATAGGCCTGGAGACGGGCGATCGTGTCGGACAGGTCATCTCGTCCGCGGATGTGGTTCTCGGCCCGCGCGGTGAGGACGAGGCGGACCTGGCCCGAATGGGCGGTCTCGGCGGCGGCCGCAACGCGCTCGCGCGCCAGATCTAGCTCGTAAATCTCGCTGCCGGAGTAGTCCTCCACCGAACAGCCCGCCAGTCCCGTCCCGCGAGCTCTCTCGAGAGTCTCCGCGACGCCCTCGGGATCGTCGGCGAAGCCGTTCTCCAGGTCGGCCGACACGGGAACGTCCGTGCCCGCGGACAGGATGGCCGCGTGGTCGAGCGCCTCGTCCCGCGTGACGCCCCCGTCGAGGCGACCCAGGGTGGCGGCGTGGCCGCTGCTGGTCGTGGCCAGCGCCTTGAACCCGAGCGAGGCGAGCAATATCGCCGAGCCGAGATCCCAGGCGTTCGGCATCAGCAGCGGATCGCCTCGCCGGTGAAGTGCCAGGAAGCGCTCGGCCTTCTCTTGCTGGGAGACGCTCGTGCTCATGGCAGTCAGCCTAGCGAGGCGGGGGTGCGGGTAAGCTCGGGAACGTGACCTCCACGTATTCGCTCGGGCGCGAAAGCGCCGACGGCGGCTCCTTTCAGCGGCAGGAAAGCCAGTTCCGGCGGTGGGTTTCCGCCGACGCCGGGGCGGAGTTTCCGCCCGTCGCCGGCCGCTATCACCTGTACGTGGCCCGGGCGTGCCCCTGGGCGCACCGGACGATCATCGCCCGGCGGCTGATGGGGCTCGAGGACGCGATCGGGATCTCGTTCGTCGACCCGATCCGCGACGAGCGCGGCTGGGCGTTCACCGGCGGCCGCTACGTCGACGACGTCAGTGGCTTCACATTCCTCAGCGAGGCCTACATCGCGACCGACCCTGCTTATGAGGCGCGGGTCACGGTTCCCGTCCTGTGGGACAAGGAGTCGGGAGTGATCGTCTCCAACGAGTCGGCGGACATCCTGCGCATGCTCGGGACGGTGTTCACGCCGCTCGCCGAGCACCCGGTCGAGCTATACCCCGAGCCGCTCCGGGACGACATCGAGGCCCTCAACGACCGGATCTACGAGAACGTCAACAACGCTGTCTACAAGGCAGGGTTCTCACGCCGCCAGGAGGTCTACGAGCGGGAGGTGTACGCGTTGTTCGCGCTGCTCGACGAGCTCGACGAGCGGCTCGCCCAGCGCCGGTTCCTATTCGGCGCCGAGCCGGTCGAGACCGACTGGCGCCTGTTCACCACGCTCGTGCGCTTCGACGCCGTGTACCAGATCCACTTCAAGTGCTCACTGCGCAAGCTGATCGAGTACGACCACCTCTGGCCCTACGCTCGCGACCTGTACCAGTGGCCCGGTGTGGCGGACACCGTCGACTTCGACGAGATCCGCCGCCACTACTACTTGACCCACCCGATGATCAATCCCAGCGGGCTGGTGGCGGTCCGCCCGGCGGTCGGCTTCGACGCGCCACCCGGTCGCTCATCTCTCGGGTAGGCGCCCTGGCCCGTACGCAAATCATTTGCGTACGAGTAGTCACGACGTGCATAACCTGCCGTTTGGGGCGGCACGCGAGGGCCGCGGCATCTCGTGCATGTCCCGCATGAATAACCTGCCACGGCCGGCTGACCGCGGGCGGAATGGCAGCTTTTGCACGTCAGTCGGGGCGCGAGCGAGTCGGGGGCGAGCGAGTCGGGGCGCGAGCGACCCGGCGAGCAGCGACTCGGCGAGCAGCGACTCGGGCGCGAGCGACTCGGGACCCGCCGGCCGGTTCAGCGCTAGGCGTGCCGGCGGCGCCGACGGCGCGCCGAGAGCAGCAACACGACCGCGACGCCGGCGGCGGCTACTGGCGCCGGATTGCGCTTGACCCGGCCCCACACGACGCCGCCGACCAGCGACAGCCCCTGGAGCGGCTCGCTCGGCTCGAGCTGCTGCTGCGGTGCCGGACCAGGCCCACCGGTCGGGGGTCCAGGCGCCTCGGGCGACGGTGGCGGCGTAACGACGGGCGGCGGTCCCGGGCTCGGTGGCGGCGGTGGCGGCGGCGCCACTTCCTCGCCGGCCGATGAGACGGGCGGCTCGGGCGGCGGCGGCGCTTCCGGCGTCGGCAAGATCTGCGTGTCGGCCTCGCGGTCCGGCGCATCCCCCGTGTCCCCCGCCGCCGCCTCGGGCTCCGGCTGCGCATCCTCGGGCTGAGCGGTCTCCGCTGCGGGCTGCACCGGCGACAGTCTCGTGGTCTGATCCGGGGCCATCGGTGCGGCCTGATCCGAGGCCGCCGGTGCGACCTGATCCGGAGCCGCCGGCGCGACCTGATCCGGAGCCGCCGGTGCGGGCTGGACCGGCGTCAGCCGGGTCACCTGATCGGGCGCCACCGCCTCGGCCGGAGCTGACGCGACCAATTCGGGCTGCGAGCCCAACGAACTCTGGAGCCGCTTGGCGAACTCTCTCAGGAGGCGCTCGGAGATGTCCTCGATCATGCCGCCGCGCCCGAAGCGAGCCAGCCGACCGGTGATGTGGTAATCGGTGACGACCTCGACCCGGGTCCCATCGTGCCCGTCCACCGGCGCGAGGCGCGACAGGATCGTCGCCTTTGCTCCGCCCTGGCCGCGTTTGTCGGTGCCCTGCGCCTGCATGGTGGCGGTGTGCGAGGCCTCGTCGACGTTCTCCATCTCCAGACGGCCGGTGTAGGAGGCCGTTGTCGGGCCGATCTTGACGGTGAAGGTGCCGTTGTAGCTGCCGTCATCGTTGCGTCCGGTCACGGCCGCGCCGGGCAGGCACGGGGCAACGTGCTCGACGTCGATCAGCGTCTGCCACACCCGCTCGAGCGGGGCGTCTACTTCAAACGACTGCTCTAGCTTCATGGCGTATCGCCTCCAGGTCTTCGGGTGTGTCGACGTCGAGCGCCGCGCGCAAATCTCCGCATTCGATCGTGGGGCCGCCCTGCAGGACGTCCCGGGCGCCCCGGTCACCGCGCAGGGCCGCGATCGCCCTCATCTGCACGGGCCCGAGCACCACCGGGTGCCCCGGGCGGCCGTCGTAGACGGCACGGGTCCCCGGCACCTCGCCGACGAAGCGCGTGATCAGCTCCGCCGTCATCCGCGGTTGATCGCCCAGCGTGACGATCACCTTGCGGACCTCCGGGCCATCGGTCAGGTATTCGATCCCGCGCCGGAGAGACAGTGACTGCCCCTCCGCCCAGCGCTCGCACACGACCGGCTCGGCGCGCATGAAGTCGACTCGCTCCAAGATCTCCTCGGCAAAGGCGCCCAGCACCACCGCGATCCGCTCCAGTTCCGCAACCTTGCACTGCGCGGCCACCGAGTGCTGGAGGAGCGGACGGCCGTCCAGCTCGGCCAGGAGCTTCGGCCGCTCGCCGAACCTCGTGCCGGCCCCGGCAGCGAGGATCAATCCGCAGATCAAGCGGGCACCTCGTGGATGCGGCCCTTGCTCTCGGCAAGCCGCCCGCCGTCGCGCCCGTGGCGAGCCGCGACGATCTCGGCCAGGATCGACAGCGCGGTCTCCTCGCGGCTGATCCCCCCGAGGTCGAGGCCGACCGGCGCCGAGATGCGCTCAAACTCGTCGTCGCCGATTCCCAGCTCCAGCAGGCGCTCGCGCCGCTTGGCCTGCGCGCGGCGAGATCCCATCGCGCCGATGAACCGGGCCGGTGAGCCCAGCGCGAGCATCAGCGCGGCGTCGTCGAGCTTGGGATCGTGGGTGAGAACGACGATCGAGGTTGCCGGGTCGACGCCCCCGAGCTGGGCGACGGCCTCCTCGGGCCACGCGGCGATCACCTGCTCGGCATCCGGGAAACGGTCAGGGGTGGCGAACCGAGCCCGTGGATCGATCACGTAAGGGCGCCATCCGGCGGCGCGCGCAAGTCGGCACAGCGAGGCAGCGATATCGACGGCTCCGAACACGAGCAGCCGCGGCGGCGGACCGATCACGTCGACGAACAATCCGTTGCGCCGCTCGGAGGTCTCGGCCCACAGCAACTCGGTGCCCACGCGAGCCGCCTCGTCGTCGAGCTCGGGCGACCCGAGCGATCCAGTCGTCGCACCGTCGGAGAAAACCAGGAGCTTCGCGCCCGGAACGGCGCCTTCCAAAACCGTCACCTCGGCCGCGCGCCCCCCGCTGCGGGCGAGCTCCTCAAAGCGGCTCGGCTCGTACGCCTGGACCCATACGTCGATCTCGCCGCCGCAGGGCAATCCCACGTCCCAGGCGTCGGAGTCGGCGATCCCGAAGTGCACCAGCTGCGGCGGATCGCCCTTCAGGATGCCGTCGGCGATCTCCGCCACGGCGCCCTCGACGCAGCCACCCGACACCGAGCCGGCGATCTCCCCGTGTTCGTTGACGGCCATCTTGGCGCCGGGCGGACGCGGGGCCGAGCGCTGCACGTCGATCACGGTTGCGAGCGCGATCCGGTCGCCGCGCTCCCTCCATGCACCAATCTCAGACAGAACCTCTTGCATACGAACTCAGATCTCCTCAAGGATGACAGCTAGCTGCTCGAGCGAGGCGAGCGAATTGCCCGCCAGCAATTCGTCGGTGTGGGGGATCGCCGCCTGCATTCCACGGGTCAACGGCGCAAACTCGGGATGAGCGGCGAGGGGATTCAGCCACACGAGGCGGTGGGCGCTCCGCCGCAGGCGAGCGATTTCGACCGCCAGAACCTCAGGGTCGCCGCGGTCCCAACCGTCGGACAGGATCACCACCACGGCGCCTCGCCCGACGCGTCGACCGTGGTCACGGTTCAAGGCAGCGAGCGCCGACCCGATCCGGGTGCCGCCAGAGAAGTCCGTCACGGCCTCGGCGGCGCGCTCTAGCGCACGGTCGTGGTCGCGCCCGCCCAACTCGTGCGTGATGCGGGTCAGCCGGGTGCCAAACGCGAACGCCTCCACCCGGCGGCCCGCCGCCACCGAGGCGTGCAGGTACTGCAGGAGCATCCGGGCGTACGGGGTCATCGAGCCGGAAACGTCGAGCACGAGCACCATCGGCCGCGGCCGTCGCGAGGGCGCTCGCCACACGCGATCGATCGGCTCGCCCCCGGTGCGTAGCGAGCCGCGGACCATCCGTCGCAGGTCGGGCGTGTGCCCGCGACGGCGCGAGGGCCGCGTCCGGCGGGACAGGCGGGTCGGCCGGCGCCGGGCGAGCCGGGCGATCAGCTCGCGGGCCGCCGCCATCTCCACGTCCGTGTACGTGGCGAAATCCTTATGCCGCAAAAGCTCGACGTCGCTCCAGGCCGCGGGTACCGGGGTCGCCTCCGTGGCTCGATCGGACGGCGGCGGCGCCGTCGTCGGGATACCGGCATGGGGCAGCACCTCACGAGGCATCCCCTCGAGCTCGTCGAACGGATTGCCGTCCAAGGGGACACGCGCATCGCCGAACACGGCGTAGAAGGCCCGTTCGAACTTGGGGAGATCACCCCGCTCGGAGCACAGCACCGCGCGCAATGCCAAGCGCGCGTCCTCGCGCGAGGTGCAATCGACGGCCGCGAGCGCGCGGTGGGCGGTCAGAAGCTCCCCAAGCCCTACCCGTGCGCCCTGGTCGCGCAGGATCGCCGCGACCGCTGCGAGCTGGTCGCTGACGGTGTCGGCAAATAAGACGCCGCCGCCAGGCGCCGCCGACCATCGGACTCTCTCAGACGCCATCCAGCACTCCGCGCTGGCGCACGCGCTCGACGTCCTCGTGAACCTTGAGCGCCACCCCGAGCGTCTCGTCGAGATCGGCGTCCTCTCCCAACGCGAGCAGCGCCCGCGCCCACACCAGCGTCTCCCCCACGCCGGGCAGCTTGTAGAGGTCGCCGTGCTCGCGCAGGCGCCCGACCGCGGTGACCACGCGGCTGGCGATCCGCTCGGACACCCCCGGGACGCGGGCGTGCACGATCGCCCGCTCGAGCTGGGCGTCCGGATAGTCGATCCAGTGATAGAGACAGCGGCGCTTCAGCGCGTCGTGCAGCTCGCGAGTGCGGTTCGACGTGAGAATCACCACCGGCCGGCGCGCCGCGGTGATCGTCCCCAACTCCGGGATCGTGACCGCGAAGTCGGCCAAGAACTCGAGCAGGAACGCCTCGAATTCGTCGTCGGCCCGGTCGATCTCGTCGATCAGGAGCACCACCGGCTCGTCCGCCCCGGCCTCGAGCGCATCCAGTAGTGGCCGTCGGAGCAGGAACCGGCGCGAGAACAGCTCTCCTTCGTTCACGCCGCCTTCGGCCGCCCGCAGCGCGAGCAGCTGACGCGCGTAGTCCCAGTCGTACACCGCGTGATGCAGATCGATTCCTTCGTGGCACTGCAGACGGATCAGGCGCGCGCCGGTGGCGCCGGCCAGCGCTCTCGCCACTTCCGTCTTGCCCACCCCGGCTTCGCCCTCGAGCAGCAGCGGCTGCTCGAGCGCGACCGCGAGGTGGACGGCCAGCGCGAGCGGACGGCCGGCGAGATAACCCTGGGAGGCGAGCGCCTCGCTCGCCTCCTCGACTGACCCAACGTAAGTAAGACTCACAGATCCATCATGGCAGGCCCGCCGGGGATTGAGTGGCCGCCCAGCCAGGGCCGACTAGCCCCATCCACCCCGCGGCGAGGGTGGGCGGGCACTCAATCACCCGGTCACCCCAGCCCAGCGGCGTGCTCGAGAGCGCGGCGGCACATGACCCGGGCCAAGTGGCGCTTGTACTCGGAGCTAGCGTTCAGGTCGGCCGGCGGATCGGTGCCCTCGGCGGCCTGCTCGGCGGCCCGAGCGATGCTCTCGGCGTTCGCCGGCTGACCCCGGAGCGCCTCCTCGACAGCATGCGCACGGAGCGGCACCGAGGCCATGTTGGTCAACCCCACCCGCACGTCCTCCACCGTGTCGCCGTTCTTGTGCACGAGCGCGCAGACCGCCACCATGGCCCAGTCCTCACTGCGCCGGTTGAACTTCTCATAACCGTAGCCCCAGCCGTCGTAGGCCGGCATCCGCACCTCGGTCAGGACCTCGGTGGGCTCCACCGCGGTCTCGAGATAGTCGCGGAAGAAGTCGGCGGTAGCCACCGTCCGCTGCTGGCCGCCGGCGCCCTGGAGGGTGACGGAGGCCTCGCAGATGAGCATGGCCGCCGGCAGATCCGATGCCGGGTCGCCATGCGCGAGCGACCCGCCGATCGTCCCGCGGTTGCGCACCTGGGGATCGGCGATCGTTCCCGCCACCACCGACACCACGCCCAGATCGGGCGTGTGCTCGAGATCGGCATGGGGCGTCAGCGCCCCGATCCTCCAGTTGCCGTCCTCGCGCTCGATGCCGTGTAGGCCGGGCACCTTGCGCAGGTCGACGAGCAGCGACGGGGTGGCCAGCCGCAGCTTCATCAGCGGCAGCAACGAGTGGCCGCCCGCCAGCAGCTTGGCGTCCTCGCCGCCGTCGGACAGCGCCGTGATGGCGTCCTCCAGCGTCTCGGGCGCGGTGTAATCGAACTCAGCGGGGATCACGCCGGAACACCTCCCTTGGCATCCTGAATTGCCTCCCATACCCGCATCGGGCTGAGCGGCATGTTGATGAAGTCCACGCCGAGTGGGCGCAGCGCGTCGATTACGGCATTGGTGACCGCGGGCGTCGCGGCGATCGTGCCCGCCTCGCCGACGCCTTTGACGCCGAGCGAGTTGACCGGGCTCCGCGTCTCCGTGCGGTCCGTCTCGAAGCTGGGCAGCTCGGCCGCCGTCGCCAGCGCGTAGTCCACGAACGTGCCGGTCACCAGCTGGCCGGACTCGTCGTAGTGGACGCGCTCGTACAGCGCCTGCCCGATTCCGTGCACGATTCCGCCGTGCACCTGGCCGTCGATCAGCATCGGGTTGATCGCCGGTCCGCAGTCGTCGACCGCGACCCAGCGAACGACCTCGACCTTTCCGGTCTCCGGGTCGACGTCGACCACGCACGCGTGCGCCCCGAACGGGAACACGAAGTTCTCAGGGTCGTAGAACGCGTTCTCGTTCAGGCCCGGCTCCATGCCGTCGGGCATGTCCATCGTCACGTACGCGGCGCCGGCCACCTCGGCCAGCGTGAGCCCCTTATCGGGCGACCCGCGTACCGAGAACTTGCCATCTCGCACCTCGATGTCGTCCGGATCGGCCTCGAGCTGGTGGGCGACGATTGCCCTCGCCTTGGTCGCGACCTTGTTGGCGGCTCGCACCGCCGCCTCGCCGCCCACCGCGAGCGACCGCGACCCGTACGTGTCGAGTCCGAACGGGCCCGTGTCCGTGTCACCGTGGATGACCTCGACGTTCGCGGGATCGAGTCCGAGCTTGTCCGCCACGATCTGTGCGAAGCCGGTCTCATGTCCCTGGCCGTGCGGGGAGGTGCCGGTGTACAGCGTGACCGAGCCGGTGGCGTGCACGCGCACCGTCGCGGACTCCCAACCTCCACCCTGCAACCCGAAACCGCCCGGACCCACCGCCCGCGAGGGCGCATTACCGCAGATCTCGGTGTAGGTCGAGAAACCGATGCCACGGTAGATGCCCTGTTCGCGGAGCGCCTCGGCCTGGAGGCGAACCTCGGCCGGGTCGATGTGTTCGAGCAGCTTGGCCAGCGCGGCCTCATAGTTGCCGGAGTCGTACACGACGCCGATCGGGGTCTCGTGGCCCTCGGAGAACGGCGGGATGAAGTTCTTGCGCCGCAGCTCCAGCGGATCCATGCCCAGCTCGTGCGCGAGCTGGTCCATCACGACCTCGATCATGTGGGTCGCCTCGGGGCGGCCCGCTCCGCGGATCGCGTCGGTCGGGAACTTGTTCGTGTGGACGCTGGTCACGTCGGTCACCACCGCCGGCGTGTTGTAGACACCGCACATGACGAACGCGCTGAGCGGCGGGATCAGCGGCGTGAGCAGCAGCTGGTACGCCCCGATGTCGGCGATGATCTTCGAGTGCCACGCGGTCAGCGTGCCGTCGCGCTTGGCGCCGACCTTCACGTAGTCGATCTGGTCGCGCCCGTGGTGGGTGACCATCATCCCCTCCGAACGCGTCTCGATCCACTTCACCGGCGCCCCCAGCTTGCGCGACGCCCAGGCGCACCCGATCTCCTCGGCGTAGATCTGGAGCTTGGAGCCGAAGCCGCCTCCGACCTCCGGGGCGATCACCCGGACCCGGTCCTCGCCGACGCCGAGCAGAATCGACAGGAACAGGCGCAGGAAGTGCGGCACCTGCGTCGAGCTCCAGACCGTCAGCTTGTCGGCCCGCCATTGAGCCAGCACGCCCCGCGGCTCGATCGCGGCACCCGCGGTCCGATGGTTGACGACGCGGCGCTCGATGATCACGTCCGCCTCAGCGAATCCGGCCTCGAGATCGCCGCCGCCGAGCGACCAGTCGCATACCTTGTTGGTCCCGAACTGCGGGTGGACGAGCGGTGATCCCTCCTCGAGCGCCTTCTCCGGATCGGTGACGACGGGCAGCGGGTCGTACTCGACGACGACGTCCTCGGTCGCGTCGACCACCGCGTAGCGGTCGTCGCCGACGACGAGCGCGACCGGATCGCCCACATGCTTGACCTCGTCCTTGGCCAGGACCCAGTGATCGGGCGTGTTGACCTCCACGCCGGGCGGGACCCAGGCCATCGGCAGGCCCGCCTCCATGTCGAGGTCGGCGTTGGTGTAGACCGCCCGGATGCCTTCGCGGGCGAGCGCTGCGGAGGTGTCGATCGAGACGATCCTCGCGTGCGCCTCCGGCGAGCGCACCCACGCCGCCCACAGCTGCCCGACGAGATTTATGTCGTCGACGTAGCTCGCACGTCCCGTGATCAGCCGCGGGTCCTCTTTGCGGCGCATGGCCCGGCCGACATGCGGCGTGCTTGCGCCGCCGTTTGTCGTCGTGGCGCTCATGCCGTCACCCCCGGCTGTCCGCTCGCCGACGCACCCACCGAGGCGCCCTTCGACTTGGCGGCGTCGAGCACCGCCTTGACGATGTTGTGGTAGCCCGTACACCGGCAGAGGTTGCCCTCGAGCCCGTGCCGGACCTCTTCCTCGGTCGGGTTGGGGTTGTCGGCCAGGAGTCCGGCCGCAGCCATGATCATGCCCGGCGTGCAGTAGCCGCACTGGAGCCCGTGGTCATTCCAGAAAGCCTCCTGGAGCGGGTGCAGCTGGTTCTCCGAGGCCAGGCCCTCGATCGTCGTCAGCGCCGCGCCATCGGCCTGTACCGCGAGCACGGTGCACGACTTGACCGCCTTGCCGTCCAAGTGGATGGTGCAGGCGCCGCAGTTGGATGTGTCGCAGCCGACGTGGGTGCCGGTCAGGCCGAGGCCGTCGCGCAGGGCGTGGACCAACAGCAGGCGAGGCTCCACGTCCAGGTGGTGCTCGACGCCGTTTACGTTCAAAGTCACCGGAACGGTGTTGCTCATGCCTCTCCTCCAGGGTTCGCTCGCCTGAGTCGAATGGTCGGCGGCGCCTGACGGCGGCGCCTTAGCGCGACGATACCCCACCGGGTTGCTCGCTGTGAAGTGCTTAGCGGCTGGCGAGGACCTGATACACGGAGGCCCAGCCGGTCTGGAACGCCTGCCGGCCGGCCCGCAGGTAGAGCCTCCAGATCCGCGCCCGCTCGATCCCGGCGAGCCGCACGGCATCGTCCCAGTGGGCGTCGAAACTCTCGATCCAATAGCCGAGCGTCCGCTCGTAGTCGGCCGGGAGACCTTCCACGTGGCGCGTCACCAGTCCGGCCCGCTCGAGCGCCTGCTGGATTCGCGAGAGCGGTAGCGGCACCCCGTCGGGGAACACAAACCGCTCCGAAAACGCGCCCTCGTCCGGAGTGTCGAGGTCCTTGAGCTTGGCGATGCCATGGTTGAGCAGCCGGCCGCCGGGACGAAGCAGCTCGTGCAACCGGCGAGCGTAGACGTCGATCTGCTCGACGCCCACGTGCTCGACCATTCCAATGCTGGCGATCGCATCGAACGGGCCGTCGTTCACCTCGCGGTAGTCCGCGACCCGGATCTCGACGCGGTCGGCCACGCCCGCCTCTCGCGCCCGCTCAGACGCGAGCCGCGCCTGCTCCTCGGACAGCGTGATCCCGACCGCCCGCACGCCGTGGCGCGTCGCCGCGTGGATCACGAAGCTGCCCCACCCGCAGCCGACGTCGAGCACGCGCTCGCCCTCCTGCAGCGCGAGCTTCTTGCAAACCAGCTCGACCTTGGCCTCCTGGGCCTCCTCCAGCGTCTGCGCCCCGCCCTGAAAGTACGCGCAGCTGTAGGTCATGGAACGGTCCAGGAACAGCGCGAAGAAGTCGTTACCGACGTCGTAGTGGTGTCGCACCGCCCGGCGGTCCCGGGCGATCGTGTGCCGTTGTCCGCGGAGCCGTAGCTCGACAGCGGGCACCGGCGGCGGCATCACCAATCCGCAGGCGCGGACTACCCCGATCGCCAGATCGGCACGTTGCCGCAGCGTGAGAGGCGGCGGCTCGAACGTGTCGACCATCAGCAGCGCGGTGTCGATGTCGTCGACCTCGATCATCCCGGCCACGTACGCCCGCCCGAGTCCGAGCTCACCCGGCGCACGCAGCGCGTGGGCCAAGGCCTGCGGGGAGGTCAAGGTGAGCGTCGGCGCACCGGGCTCGGTCGCCGGGACTTCGGTGCGGTCCCAGAAGCGGATCGCGAACGGACGGCGGGGCAGTGCGGCGGTCAGGGCATGCCGCAACGGGGCCGTGTCGGACAGCGGCACGGCGCGGAATTAGCCTACTTGCGGCAAGGCGTGTCGAGCCATGCGCTCCGGGGAGATCCGCACGACATCCCAAGCCAGGCCGGCCTTCTCCATCCATTGGATCATGCGCGCGGCCGGGTCGATTTGCCAGCGCCGCAGCCCGTGACGGTAGGAGCAGGGAAAAGCGTGGTGGTTGTTGTGCCACGCCTCGCCCCAGGTGGGAATGGCGAGCCAGGCCAGATTGCGCGACTCATCGTGCGTGTCGAAGTCGCGCCGGCCGAAGAAATGGCACAGCGAGTTGATGCTGAAGGTCGCCTGGTGCACGAGGAAGATGCGCGCGGCACCGCCCCAGAGCAGAGCGGTGAGCCCGCCGGCGACGTTCCCGGTCAGCGCGACGCCCAGGCCAAACGCTATGGCGAGCCCGGAGACGACCCACAGGACGAAGGTGCGATCGACGAACCGGACCCACGGGTCGGCGAGCAGATCCTTGGCGTAGCGGCGCTCGTCGGCGACCTCCATGTCGCTGAACACCCAGCCGATGTGAGCGTGAGCCAGTCCGTGGAACGCGCCGCGCCATCCCGAGCCGTGGCCGACGTGGGGACTGTGGGGGTCGCCGTCGATGTCGGAGAACTGGTGGTGCTTACGATGCGTGGCCACCCAGTCGATCACGGGTCCCTCGGCGGCCATGGATCCGACCGCGGCGAGCGTCGCGCGGGTGAAGCTGTGGCACCTGAAGCTCTGGTGCGTCAGCAGGCGGTGGAAGCCGACGGTCACACCGGTGCCGATTCCGAAATAGCAAACCGCCAGGATCAGGAGGTCCTGCCAGTTCAACAGGTTGCCCATCCAACCGAACCACATCCCGACCGCGACCATGATCGGAGGCACGCCAGAAACCAGGGCGCTGGCGAGACGATCGACAAACGGCATGGCGACCGGCCGTACGTTGGCGGGGGACGCCGTGGCGGAAGTCGTTCCCATGTCTCTCCTTGTCTGTGAGGTTTCGCGGCGCGGGGAAGGCCCTCGCGCGCCACCGGCACCTTCTCCGCCCTCGGTGCCCGCTCAAGGTGCCTAGACGCTGACGCGGACTGATGCTACCGCTAATCGCGGCTGTTACGCACTGTTACCCCTCGTGCGGCTTCGCTACCCAACGACCGAAAGCGCGCGCCGAAGACCTTACCTGCGCCCCGGCGGGGAACTCGGGGCGACTCAGCCGGGCGCCACCCGGTGGCAGTAGCGGTACGCCTCGGCGAACCCGAGCCGCTCATACAGCGCAACCGCCGCCGCGTTGGCGTGCTCGACCTGGAGGTAGGCGGTCCCGGCGCGCGCACCCGCGAGCAGCGCGCGCACGAGCTTTGTCCCCAGTCCGGAGCGCCGTCGCGCGGGATCGACGGCCAGGCAGAACAGTCCGACCACGCCGTCGTGGTCGACAGCGATCCCGACCGCCGCGTCGTCGAAGCGCGCGAACGTAGCTCGGCCGGCGAGCTCCCGGAACACGGTGCGGGCGTGAGCCTCGACGTCACGACCCGGTTCGCAGCGCGCCCACGCGGCCAGCCATCGCGGCGTGGCGTGGTCGTCCCGCTCGAGCGAGGGCGAGTGCATCCCATCGAACGACGGCTCCGACCAAACCTCGGGCTCGCGTTCCGCCGCGAGCACCCGCACCGACATCCGGGTGCCCCACCCGCGCCGATCCAGCACGCACATCAACTCGCCATGGGCCGACAGCGGGCTCACCTGAATGCCGGCCCAGATCTTGTGCCGGCGCGCGAATGACTCGACGCGGGCGATCGCCGCCGGAATCTCGTCCGGGCGCAGCTCCCGGCAGGGCGTGAGCGCATGGTTCGAGCGGCCGCGATCGAGCCCGGGCGTGGCTCGTAGGACCCAGCCACCGTCGACGCGCTCGGTCACCGTCGCCGGCCATGCGCTGACCGCATGCGCGTCGAGCCGGCAGACGAGCTCAGCCGGCGTACTTGGCGAGGAGGTCACGAAGTTGGTCTGCGTTGCGCACCGAATAGTCCCGGTAACAGTTGTTCATCAACAGATGGGTCTCGCGCGCCTCGGAAGCGTGCTCGGCGATCGGTCCCACCAGCTCCTCGAGCTCCTCTCTCGAGTACAGGTAGCGGAAACGTTCTGCCGCCGAGCCGGAGGTGTCGTTCCAAGTCGCGTCGCTGCGTCCGTGGAAGCGGATCATGAACATGTCCGGGTTGGTCACCGCCATCACCCGCGGCAGACCGGACACCGGCGGCGCATCGACGCAGACGAAGATCATGCCGTGGTCCTCGAGCATGGCCAGCGTGCGCTCGCGGTCGCGCTCTTCAGCCATCCACCGAGGGGAACGGAACTCGACGCTGATGCGGTAGTCGGGGAGCCGCTCACGGAGTGCCTCGATCTCCGCCCGGTTGTCCTTGCGAGGGCCGAACCAGGGCGGGTACTGGAACAGCACCGCGCCCAGCTTGCCCGCCTCGTGCATGGGGCGCAAGGCGGATTCGAACCGGCGCCACGCCTCGTCCATCGCCTCCGGCCCGAGGTGCTTGGGGTAGATGTTGCGCTTCTCGGCGACGTCGGCCGGTAGGTCCTCGCGCAGGTCCCGCCAAAGCGACCGCGGCCGGGTCGGATGGCCGGTCAACAGCGAGTACGCCTTCACATCGAAGCGGAACCCGCTGGGCGTGCGCTCCGCCCACAGCGCGACCTGCCGCTCCGCCGGCGGCGCGTAGTAGGTCGAGTCGATCTCGGTCAATGGGAACTGCGCCGCGTAGTAGCGCAGCCGCTCCTCCGCCGACATGGTCTTGCGCGGATACCAGTCGCCCTCCTCGACCAGCGTCTTATCGGTCCACGAGCAGCTGCCGGTCAGCACCAGGTGTCTGCCCGACCAGGCCGGCGCTCCCAACTGCTCGCTCACGCCCCCGAGCTTACGACCGGCGACCCTTCTCGTCCTTGACCCCGCGGTCAGCTCGCGTCAACGTAGAGTTCTCCCCCGCGCCCCCACGACCAAGGAGAGCCGATGGGTTTCGACCAGTACCACGAACCTCCCGAGGAGCTGCCCGCCCCGACCCGCACGTTCGCCCGTCTGTGTGCCTCGCTGACAGAGGAAGCCGAGGCGATCGGGTGGTACGAGCAGCGAATCGCGGTCGAGACCGATCCCGAAGCCCTGGCCGTGATGCGCGATGCTCAGGGCGAGGAGTTCAAGCACTTCAGCATGGACCTGGAGTTCCTGCTTCGCCGCACGCCGGCGTGGCGCGAGATCGCCGAGGGCATCCTGTTCAAGCTCGGGGACATCGTCGAGCACGGTGAGGAGGCCGAGGCCGAGACGTTCGAGGGAAACGGGGCCGAGGGTGAGGGCGGGTACCCGTCCGGATCGCTCGGCATCGGAAGCTTGAAGGGAGCGCTGCGATGAATCATCTACTCCGATCACTGGCACCAATCAGCGACGATGGCTGGAAGATGCTCGACGAGGAGGCTCGCGAGCGCCTCAACCCGGCCCTCGCCGGGCGCAGGTTGGTCGACTTCTCAGGCCCCCATGGCTGGCAGTACTCGGCCACAAACCTCGGGCGCACGGCGTCACTCTCCTCCGCTCCGTGCGACGGCGTGACCGGGCTCCAGCGGCGGGTGCTACCGCTGGTCGAGGTGCGCGCAGACTTCGAGCTGTCGCTCGCCGAGCTGCGCGACGCCGACCGGGGCGCCGACGACGCCGACCTCGGGACGCTTGACAAGGCGGCTCACCAGATCGCGGTGGCCGAGAACATCGCGGTGTTCCACGGCTGGAAAGGCGCCTTAACCGGCGTCGGCGAGGCGAGCCCAAATAAGCCGATTCCGCTGGGCCAGAAGCCCGACAATTACCCGCGCCCTGTGGCGGCAGCGGTCGAGCTGCTCCTGCACAACGGAATCAGCGGTCCGTATGGGCTGGCGCTGGGCGGCGAGCAGTATCAGCAGGTTGCCCAAACGGCCGAGCACGGCGGCTATCCACTGCTGGAGCACCTGCAGAAGATCCTCGACGGGCCGATCGTGTGGGCCCCTGGGGTCGGTGGCGCGGTCGTGCTCAGCCTGCGTGGCGGCGACTTCCAGTTCGAATCCGGGCAGGATCTCTCGATCGGCTACACCAGCCACGACGGTGAGATGGTCCAGCTCTACCTGGAAGAGAGCTTCAGCTTCCACGTAGCGACGCCGGAGGCCGCGGTCGCACTCACCGCATAGCGGCGCCACACGCTCATCGCGTGGCGTCGACTAGAACGTCGCCACCAGCGCGCGGATCCGGTCGGCGACGGTCAGCATCACATCGCGCCCAAGCTCGCCCGGGGTCGCCGCGGCATACACCGCGGACGCATTGACCGGCAGCGGATCGCTCAGGTATGCCTGATCCACAAGCGGCTGGTAGGAGGCGTCGGCCGGGTTCTCGTTGTCGCAGGGGCCGTCTGGTTGCACCGCATCGTTCTCGGCGGTGATGGCGCTCTTGCCCAAGGCGAAGCCGCGCAGTACGCACCACGTCGTGCGCGGCGTGCCGTATCCGTGCGGCCCGAGCAACGGGCCGCTGAGGTTGAGAAGACCGGAGTCCCAGCCCGGATTCTGGTCGTCGAAGTCGTAGTAGAACACGTGCGTAACCTGCGGTGACTCGTCGGGGAGCCGCAGGTAACCCTCGGCGGCCAGCGCCTGGGCGAGCGGGTTGTCGTTCAGGCATGCCTCCCAGCTGCCGTCATCCTGCGGATTGCCGTCCGCGCAGTCGCTCGTCACCGGCTCCTTGCCACCGTCTGTCAGCCACACTCCTGCCTCCGTGAACCAGATCGGCGGCCCTTCCGGGAAGAACCGGTCGATCGCGACGATTGCACCCTGTGAGCTGGGCAGACCGGATGACGCCGGCGGGACTGGGTTACCGCCGTTGAGCGCGGCGTAGCTCACGTCGATGTACGGGTTCAGCGCGATCGCGTCCGGCGGGTGGGGATAGATCTGCGAAAGCACCCGCATGTAACCCCCTAGGTAGTAACAAGTGGACGGTGTGCACCGCGACGAGGAGTAATTGAAGCCGCCCGCGATGAGCGTATGGCTCGGGTTGGGATCGACGCGCTTGGCGTCGAGGTACCAGTACGCCGCCGCCTGTGCACTTCCGCCGTGCCCATTGCCGCCCTCTCCCCGGCTGCCGAGCAGGCACTGATACGCGACGCCCGAGCCGCCGACCCAGACGCCGTTGCGGTGCGTGCAATTGGGCCCGCCGGTCGCGGTCGAGTCGGGCGGGTAGACCGAGTCGGGCTCGTTGAACACCTCCCAGTCGACGACCCCGGGCGCCTGTCGCTCGAGACCGCTCAGGCCGCATTCGTATTCGGCGTCGGTCGGCCAGATGTCGTCCTTGGACGAAGGGAGTGCCGTGGTCACGCTGATGAGCACGTGCCCGATGCCGACCGCGCGGGCAGCGGCCTGGAGCTGCCCCTGGAAGATCGCGTCGGTCGTGCCCGGACCCGACGGGGAGGCCTGACAGGTCCCGGACCCGAAGCTCCCCCGGCCATCGTTTGCCGCGTCCCAGGGAACGTAGATGCGCGCGTAACAGATCGCGTCGGCGTCGCTACACGGCGTTCCACCCAGTAGCTCGCGGAAATACGGGTTCTGCTGGTAGGAGAAAGCCGGCGGATCGGCGCTGACCGGTCCGTCGAGATTGATCCCCCAGGCCACCGCGGCCTCCGCGGGCACGGCCGAGACAAGCAGAGCCGAGGCGAGCACGGCGACAGCGATCGTCAGCCCGACGATGCGCGCGCCTCCCCCCCGCGTCAGGGTTCGTCGGGGAATTAGTGGCGGGAATTGACGAGTGGCTAGGCGTGTCCGGGGCCGCCGGCGCGCCCAATAATACCCGGGGTATGTGAGGACGCGCCGATGGCGCCGGACGCGTCTAGACGCCGTCAAAAGTGTCAATAATTCCCCGACGGACCCTTAGGTCGCGACAGGCCAGAGTCCCGGGCCGTCCTTGTACAGCAAGCCGTCGCTGACCAGCTGTCGCACGACCGGATATAGCGATGTCCGGTTGACGCCGAGTTGGGCAACGATCTCCCTTACGCTGATTCCCGGTTTCACGCCGACCACCTCGAGGACGCGCTCACGCCGAGTCGATTGACGCGCGGCCGGCACCGCGTCCGCGAGCGCCGTCGCGGAGCGCGCTCCTCCGGGCCGCGCCCTCGTCCCAGTCCCAGTCCCAGTCCCAGTCCCCGACCGGCGGCCGCGCGATTGCGCCCGCCGGCGAGGCGTGGTTCGTGTCGTCGCTGTCGCCGTCGGCGTCCTCGGTGTCGCCGGGTCCGCGTCGCGGTCGGAGCCCTCCAGGATGCCGAGCCGCCGGGCCACGTCCCGCAATTGCTCAAGCTCCGCGTCATTCGCCTCCAGCTCCTTGATGCGCGCCAGAATTCGTTCCTCCAGCCGCCTGAGGTCTTCGATGACGGTCGACACTGCGCTCAACCTCCCCGGTAGATGAGGCTTCCGAGCGCCCGTGGGCGCCTGGAGTCATCGTAACGCTGGTCCGGCCGGCGGCGTTATCGATACGCCGCCGGCTGCCAGCAAGCGAGCCGAGCGGGCGAGCCCAGCGGGCGGGTCTAATACTCGCCGGGGAGTCCGCTCGTCGACACCGCCTTTGCCACCTTCAGCGTGGCCGGGCCGAAGTTGCCGCCGCCGCAGCGGCCGGTGACCGAGTACTTGCCCGTCTTGACGTTCTTAGCCAGCTTGACCTTGACCGAGAACGATCCGGTCGTACTGCTGGCCAGCGAGGCCGATACGGACGGCACGCCGGCGAAGTTCGTCTTCGTAGCGCCCTTGAACGCCTTCGAGATGACGGTGACGGCGTCGCCCTTCTGTCCAGTCTGGCAGCCGGTACCGACCGATCCCGACACGGTTACCGTCTTACCGGGTGCCACCTTGCCCGGCGTCACCTTGAGGGACTGAGTCGCCGCCAGCGCCGCGGGCGCAAATACTGCCAGTGCCACGAGAGCGGCGATTAGCTTCTTCACGAGAGCTCCTCTGGTCGATTTCTCCTTGGGCACGGCCGATGCTAGCCGCGCTCCTCCCCTCAACACGACTGGTCGAACGATCGTTTCGCTCCAGTTATTGGTGCCTCGACCCCGACCGATTATCTTCGGGCGCCGGCCGGGTCTGTATCCAAAAGCACATCCGCTATCTCATGGGAGACAAATCGTGGGCAACATCGCCGTACATGAATTCATCACCCTCGACGGCGTGATCGAGGACCCTCGCTGGACGATGGACTATCCGTTCGACCCCAAGATGGGCACCGCGATCGGCGCGATCATGGGGACAAGTCGAGGACTGCTGCTGGGACGGCGGACCTACGAGATGTTCGCGCCGGCATGGTCGGGCCGGACCGCCGAGCAGGATCCTGGCGCTCCGTTCATGAACGAGTCGACCAAGTACGTCGTTTCATCCACGCTGCCCAGTGCGGACTGGAGCAACTCCGAAATACTCGGCCCGTATAGCGCCGACACGATCCGCGAGCTGAAGGACTCGATCGACGGCAGCCTGTACGTCAGCGGGAGCGCGACCCTGGTCCGCGCGCTGCTCGCCGACGGCCTCGTCGACGACCTCCACCTGTTCGTGTTTCCGCTCACCCTCGGCGCCGGCCTGCGGCTGTTCGCGGAGGGGAGCGCCCCGGTCAAGCTCGGGCTAAAAGAAGCCGAGCCGTACGAGAGCGGGGTCGTGCACCTGAGCTATACGGCGGCGAGCACGAGCTGAGCCCTGACCCGGTAGACCGTGCCCCGGAGCCGTTCAGGAGAATGTCGGCATGACCACATTCCCCGAGTCTCATCGAGACCTCCTGGACGGGCAGTTCGCTTCACTGGCCACCGTCGGCCGAGACGGCTTTCCCCAGGTCACCGAGATCTGGTTCCTACAGGACGAGGGCGAGCTCAAGCTGTCGCTCAACAACGCCCGACTGAAGACGCGAAACCTCGAGCGCGACCCGCGCTGCACGCTGTTCCTGCTCGATGTAGCGAATCCCTACCGCTATCTCGAGGTGCGCGGCACCGCCACGATCGAGCCCGACGACGACTACGCGTTTGCGCGCAAGTTCGGGGCGAAGTACAACGCGGACCTGAGCGTGCACGACCAGCCCGGCGAGAGCCGGGTGGTGGTGACGATCGAGCCGGTCAACGTCTACGCCGTGGACATGAGTTGATCGGGGCGCCGGCATGACGGAGGCGAGGCTCGAGGGCGGGGTGCCGGTCACGGCCGGGTGGTTCGTCATCAACGCCCGCGACTCGCGCTGGCTGCACAACGAGATGCGCTCGGTGTGCCATTTCGGCGGCGAGGGAGAGGCCCACTTCGACGACCTCGGCATCGGTCTTTACTGCGTCGAGCCCGACAAGCCGATGTCGCTTTACCACCACGAGGCGGGTCAGGAGGGTTTCCTGTTGCTTTGGGGCGAGGCGATCCTCCTAGTCGAGGGCGAGGAGCGCCCGTTGCGGGCTTGGGACTTCTTTCACTGCCCGCCCCGCACCGCTCACACGATCGTCGCCGCCGGCGAAGCGCCGGCGCTGATCCTGGCGGTCGGCGCCCGCAAGGAGAAGGGCAGCGCCCGCTATCCGGTCGAACCGGTGGCAATCAGTCACGGCGCCGGCGTGCCCGACTCGTCCACCCCCTTCCAGGAGGTGTACGCCCGCTTCGGCCCTCCCCAGCCCGGCCCGGCGCCGGCCGTCTTCGGCGAGCCCCCGCCCCGATGAGCTGAGCTGGAGCCTGGCCATTGCGCCGGATTGTCAGTCTGTTGACCTGCGGGCCTGCTCCGAGCCGTTCCCGCAGCAGCCGGGCGCCCAGTGCGGATACCTATCGGTGCCGCTGAACTACACAACGACCCGAGCGGGCCGAAGATCCAGATCGCCGTCTCGCGCATCGAGCACCTACCAGGGCGTAATGCTCATGAACCCTAGTGCAACCAGGACCAGCCGTTCCAGCGCAATCGTTGGCATAGCCCTGCGAGCGCGACAGCCAGGTGTCAAGCAACCGGCTTGTGACCGGGTCGTAGAACGGCCGGGAGGTCCAGCCCGGCGGCCGGAGGCGTGGTCGGGCCCGACGAATGGGTCGACACTTTCCTCACCCCGGCCTATTACCAGTTCACCTGGACTTACTACGCGCAGGTGCTCTCGGATTGGGTCAACCTGCACAACGCGACGGCGACCGACGAGCTGATCCAGGCTTACGATGGGGCCGACGGTCCGGGCAACGACAACCTGTTCGCGGTCTACCTCGGCGTTGAGTGCACGGACGCCCACTGGCCCACCAACTGGAACGTGCTGATCGACGAGACGCTCGACGCGGCCACGCCGTTTACCGGCAGTCTCGAGGTGCGCAAGCTGTTCCCGCACGCGGTGCTGGTCGCCGAGCCGGGCGACACCACGCATGCCGAGACGCCCACCGGGGAGGACCCGTGCGTGGATGACACGATCGGCAACTATCTGGCGACCGGGTGTTGCCGCCGCGCAACAACGATGCCGAGTGGGATAAGACGTGTCCGCCGCCACCGACGCCCGTCCCGCAGCCCGCGTCCGCATCCGTGGCCAGGGGTTCCGCTCGGGCGCCGCGATTGCGTTCGCATGTAGCTGGGCCGGCCGTCCAGACGCTTACGCGGTTCGGCCCGTCGGCGGTCGAGCTGCGCTAAATCGATAAAGCAGCGTCCGTGTGCCCCGGGGGCATTCGGGGCACACGGGACGCTTTGGGGGTGTAAGTCAGGCTGCGGCGAGCAGCGAGCGAATGTGGTCCGCCGCGGACTCGGCGGCGTCGAGCTCGCGCTCGTCCGCGCCGCCGTCAGCCACGGCCAGGAACGCTTCAACAACCGCCGGATCGAACTGCGCACCGGCGCAGCGCCGCAGCTCGCGGCACGCCACCTCGTGAGGGACGGCGGCGCGGTACGCGCGCTGGGTGATCATCGCCTCGTAGGCGTCACACACGCTGACGATCCTCGCGCCCAGCGGTATCTGCTCACCGCGCAAGCGATCGGGGTAGCCGAACCCATCCCAGCGCTCGTGGCTCGAGCGGACCAGGCGCGCCACCGGGCGCAGCGCCGGCGCGCCCTCGAGGATGCGCTCACCGAGCACCGTGTGATTGCGGATGAACTCCCACTCCCGGTCGCTCAGACGGCTCGACTTGTTGAGGATTGCGTCGGGGATCCCGACCTTGCCGACGTCGTGTAGCTGGGCGGCTCGGGAGATCTCGTCAAGCTCCTCTCCGCTCAGCCCCAGGCGTCGTCCCACCCGAGCGGCGAGCGCCGCGACCTGCGTCGAATGCTCGTCGAGCTCTGGCTGCTTGGCGCGCAGCGTGCGCAGAAGCACCTCGCCGGCCTGGCCGCCCGCGCCGCCCGACCGGCTGCGCTTGTTGGCATACATCCGCTCGTCGGCGAGCCGGAGCGCGCGCGTCGCGTCGTCGGCCTCCTGGGGCAGGAGGACGACGCCGAGCGATGCCGCGATCGCGTAGTCGGCACCCGTCTCGGTGAGTGCCACGGCGGCACGCGCGATCAGCTCCTGCGGGTCGATTCCGTCCAGCTCCAGGTGGGCGCAGAACTCGTCGCCGCCCAGCCGGTAGGCCCGCCCCACGCCGTCGACGGCGCTCCGTAGCCGTTCACCGAGGCGCGCCAGCAGCTCATCGCCGGCAAGGTGGCCGAACGTGTCGTTGTAGCTCTTGAACCCGTCCAGGTCGAACAGCAGGAGCATGGACGAGCTCCTATGCGCGACATCCGAATCGAACGCAGCGGTCAAATCCTCGGTCAGCCGACGGCGGTTGCCCAGCCCGGTGAGCGCGTCGGTCATCGCCTGCTCTCGGATCATCTGGTGAGCGATGATCTCGGCCGCCGCCAGCTCTGCCTTGGCGATCAGCTCGCCGATCAGGACGATCTCGTCCTCCTCGAACGGGCGGCCGGCCCGAACCAACCAGAGCGACCCGACGATGTCCCGCGGCGAGGCGGCAATCCGGACCGGCGTGGTCAGCCGCCAAACGCCCGATCGCCCGACCTGCACGGGCGCGCAGGGGACGCCGTCGGATTGCCGGGCCGGCGCAGCCCCAGCGAGCTCATCGAGCCAGCCCTCGACCCCGACCGACAGTCTCACGGGCGACTGACGTCCATCCAGCTCGAGCCGTCCAGCCGCGGCGTCGAGCGCCTCGATCGATCCGTGCAGCAGGATCTCGAGCAGACCTTCGAGCTCGAGCCTGGCCGCGAACGCATCGCCTAACCGGCGTACGGCCGACTGCAGGCGGACCCGCTCTTGCTCGACCAGCTGGAGCCGGTGATGGGCCTTGTCGATCCGCTGGCTGCGATCACGGGCCAGCAGCCAGAGCAGGAGCACCAGCGGCAGCACGCAGGGGATGGCCAGGGCGTTGGCTCGCGCGGCGATCCCGGCGAGCAAGCCGAGGGGAGCCAGGCACGCGTCAATCGCCCAAACCAGTCCGATCACGCGAACCTGTACCGCGAGCTCGGGGCCCACGCCGGCCAGCCACATGCGCACCAGGGAGCTGGCCAGATCGAGCACGAAGCCCGCCGCCAGCGCAAGTCCCAGCAGGGGCAGCTCGCTGAAGCCGATCCTGGGCGAACCCGCCGCGAGCAGAACGGCCGCGGGGCCCACGGCGTGCCAAGCGTCCGGCACGGCCGAGAGGACGCGTCGTGGAGGGACGCGACCGAACGCCCAGTCCACGGCGTTCCCGATCACCATGCCCGCTCCCACCGCCGCCGGTACGACCGCCGGCGGCAAGATCAGCAGCATGGGCACGAGGATCAGCTGGGTGGGCACCACGTAGCCGGCCCCGAGCGGAAACTCGATCCGGCACACGAGCGCATACACCGCCACCAGCAGCACCGCCACCGGCAGATTGACTGCGGCCAGGTTCCCGGTCACGAGGAAGGCGCCCGCAGTCGCGCAGAACAGCGCCGCGGCGACCGCGTCCACCAGCAGCTCGCGCTCCGAGGCGCGGCGGTCGCGGCCCGCCCAGCTGTGCTCGAGCAGCCGCTCGGTCACCGAATCGGCGTCGTGGAGCTCCATCGTGCTCATGCGGTGATCCTGCAGCCGCCCGTGGCGCGCTCAGCCGGAGCGATACGGATCGAGGTACACGTCGTCGATCTGCCAGCTGCCGGCGGACTGCGGCACCGAGAACTCCAGCGCCACCGTCAGCGTGTCGCCGTTTGGCAAGAAGCCGCTGTCGCCGGCGGGCTGAGTCGGAGCCCACGACGGCATCGAGCCGTCGGCTAGACCCTCGAGCGGCACGGTTACCACACCGTGGTGGTGGGTCTGCACGAGCGCCTGCACCTCGAGGTCACTTCCGGCTGTCGCCTCCTGCGCGAAGAACCGCAGGCCGGACATGGAGTTGTCCACGCAGAAGTCGGGCGACGTCGCACTGCCCCCAGCGGTGATCGTGAGCGACTGGCTGTCGCCGCTTCCGTCGACGTAGAACGGCTCGTTACCGGGAGTCAGGCTCGCGCCCGAGAGCGTCCAGCCCACCTGATCGGGCGTGCCCTCGAAGTTGCCTCCCGGAATCAGGAAGTAGTTGTTGGTGTCGCCCCACTGCGTAAACGGCGTGGTGAGGGACTGGGCGGGGCAGGACGCGAACGCGACGCCGGTGCTGGCGAGCACACCGAGGCAGCTGAGCCCGGCAACCCGGTAGAGCACCGCGCGCAGGCGTGGTGGAATGAGAAAAGACAAGCTGAACCTCCATGCAGGTCGCCGTCCCTGGCGCACGATCTCTCTAGTGATCGGCAGCTGGGCCGTCTCGGACCTGAGACCCCTGGCTTTGCGCCCCCGCCTCGCGACGAGTTAGCCTTTTCTCGACGCCTGTGCCATCGGCAGGAGCCGGCCGGAGTTTGAGCGGTCTGAACAAGTCGGCAGTTTTCGTACAGGTTTGGGGTTCCAGCCGCTGCTTCGTCTGGCGCGCCGGGTTACTGTGTCGCGTTACCTTCAAGCCATGAACGACGATCGGCTGGAGCGGGCCCGGGAGCTGTACGAGGCCTTCGCAGCGGGAGATCGCGCGTCGGTCGAAGCGATCCTCACCGACGACTTCCGCTTCTCGAGCCCGGTCGACCCTGACCTGGACCGGGCCGACTATTTCGAGCGTTGCTGGCCGGGCTCGGGGCAGGGCCAGCAGTTCGACTTCGTGCGGATGGTCAAGGACGGCGACGAAGTGATCGTGACCTACGAGATGATTGGCCGGGACGGCACTCGCGGCCGGAACACCGAGGTCCTCACGTTCGCGGGCCACCGAATCCGGCGCGCCGAGGTGTACTTCGGCTGGGCCCTCACTTCTGGAACCTGAGCATCACCTTGTGCTCGTAGAAGTACTCCAGTCCTGAGGGGAAGCTGGGTGCATGCTCGGATAATGGGACGAAGCCGATCTTCAGACGCGACGCTGCCGCGCGGAAGCCAGCAGCAGTGAACGCACGGACCACCTCATCGAGTGAGTACAGGGGAGGCATATTCAGTCGCTCCGCATTGCCCGCATGCCACTCGGCCATCCCGGGACTACCCGCGTGCACGCCCATCACCGCGTAGTACACCGCGCCCGGATTGAGCGAGCGATGGATCGCGGCGGCGTGGGCTTCCAGGTCATGCACGAGGTAGAGCACCTCGTGGCTGAAGGCGACGTCGAACCCGGCCCAGTTGGCCGGCACCGTGTCGCCGACCTCGAACGTCAGCGGCTCATCGCCCGCGAGCCGACGAGCGTCGGCGATCGCGGCCGATGCCGGGTCGTAGCCGTATCCCGCAGCGATCCCGGCCTCGCTCGCCAGCAGCCGAAGAAACCCGCCTTGGTTACACCCGGCGTCGAGCACGCGTCGGCCGGACAGCTCGAGGTCGATCGTGGCCAGCATGGCGCGCCAGATGAACTCGTGCTCCTCCTGCATGGCGGCGTCCTCGTCCGCCGACTGCCAGTACGGCTGCGCCTCGAGCATGATCCGCTGAGATTACGAGGCTCTACGATGGCCAGCGATGCCGATCGAGTGGGCCGGTTTGGGACCCGAGATCCTGCTCACGCTCGATCGCTCACGGCCCGAGCCGCTCCGGATGCAGCTCGAGCGAGAGCTGCGCGAGGCGATCCGCTCCGGCCGGCTGGCCGCCGGGGAGCGACTCCCTTCCTCGCGGGCGATGGCGACCGAGCTCGGGATCTCGCGGGGGCTCGTCCTCGAGTGCTATAGCCAGCTCCAGGCGGAGGGCTTTCTCACTGCCACCTCTGGCTCGGCCACGCGCGTTGCGGCCCAAGCGCTCGCCCCGGCCACAGGGCCGACGGCGGGTTCCCCATCGCGAGTGCCGAGCACGCCTCCGCCCGTAATGCCGGTCGACCCGTTCGACTGGACCGCACCCGGCCCGCGGCTCGACCTCGACTTTCGCCCCGGTGTTCCCGACCTGACGAGCTTCCCGCGCCGGGACTGGACCTGGGCTCTGCGCGAAAGCTGCCGCGACGCGACGCCGGCCGACCTCGGCTACGGGGATCCTCGCGGGTCTGCGAGCGCGCGCGAGGTGCTCGCCGGGTATTTGCGGCGCGTCCGCGGCTGCGTCGTCGACCCCGAGCAGATCGTCATGTGCGCCGGCTTCGGGCAGGGCATCAACCTCGTCCTGCGGGCGATCGCCGAGCACGGCATTGGGCGCGTCGGGATCGAGGATCCCGGCGACGACGACTATCACCCGATCTGCCGTCGCCTGGGCATGGAGGCGGTCCCGGTGCCGGTCGACGGGAAGGGCATCGACGTCGATGCCCTTGCCGCGACCGACCTGAGAGCGGTGATCCTGACCCCGACCCACCAGTTCCCGACCGGCGCCGCGCTCGCACCGGAGCGACGCCAGGCGCTGGTGGCCTGGGCCAATGGGCGCGACGCGTATTTGATTGAGGACGACTACGACGCCGAGTTCCGTTACGACCGCGATCCTGTCGGTGCGCTGCAAGGTCTGGCTCCCGACCGCGTCGCGCTGCTCGGCACGGTCAGCAAATCGCTCGCGCCGGCGCTCCGCTTGGGCTGGGTCGTGTGTCCCACCCCGTTGCTCGCAGCGCTCACCGAGGACAAACGGCTGAGCGATCGCGGATCGCCCACGCTCGAGCAGCTCGCGCTCGCCACCCTGATCGAATCTGGTCGCTACGACCGGCACCTCCGACACATGCGCCGGGTCTACGCCGCCCGGCGCGCCACGCTGATCCGTGCGTTGTCACACCACGCGCCCCGGGTCACGCTCCACGGTCTCGCCGCCGGCTTCCACGCCGTAGCCGAGCTCCGACCCGGCGCCGACGAGGGTGCGACGGTGGAGGCAGCGCGAGCCCGGTCGGTCGGCCTCTACGGCATGAGCTTGTTCCGACTGAGCGAACCCAGCGGGCCAGGTCCCCGGGCTCAGTTAGTACTCGGCTTCGGGGACATGAGCGAGCCAGCCATCGAGCGCGGCCTCGCCACGATCGCCGACCTCCTCTGATTCGGTCCGGCTCGACCTGCAGAACCGCGCATCGCGCGCGCCCGTTCGGAGCGGTGCGCGGAAATACATCTGGCAGCTGCATTTCTGCGCGTCCGTGACGTGACGACGACGGCGCGCGCGCTTTTGCAGGTCGGGTCGGTGCCTCTACACCACCCCGGGGGCAGCCACGGTCGCGGCAGCGGCTCCCGCACCACAGCTGGAAGCGGCTCACTATTTCCGCGCCGAACTGGCTCTTATCAGCGATCCGCTTGCGGCGTACCTTGGCCGAACAATGACGCCTCGACCTCACACCCCCAAGATCCTCGCCGCCCCCGGCGCGCCCGCCCTCCTCGCGACATCAATCGTCGCCCGACTCCCTTTGGCCATGTTCAGCATCGCCCTGCTCGTCCACGCCCAGCAGCTGACCGGTTCGTTCGCCATCGCCGGCGTGGTCAGCGCGGCCTATGCGATCGGCAGCGCGGCCTCCGCGCCGCTCCTGGGCGCACTCGTCGACCGCCGCGGGCAGACCGCGGTGCTCGTCGGCGGTGCGACCGTCACCGCCCTGGCCCTCGTTGCCGCCGGCCTCGAGCCGCGCACCGCCCCGCCGGTAGTGCTCGTGGCACTGGCCGCCGGCGCCGGCGCCGCCTCCCCACCGCTCGACGCGTGCGTGCGAACGCTGCTCCCCGGGATCGCGCCAGATCCGGATCGCCTCCGCACACTCTTCGCGTTCGAGTCCGCCGTGCTCGAGGTCACCTTCGTCGCCGGTCCACCCCTCGCGCTCGCCATCGGCGCGATCTGGTCGACCGGAGCCGCGCTGGTCCTGAGCGGGGCGACGCTGCTGGCGGGGACGCTCGCGTTCGCCACGCGGCGGGCGTCGCGCCATTGGCAGCCGGAGCCCAGCGCGCCGAGGCGCCGAGGCGGATCGTTGCGCTCACCGGCGATCACGACGCTCGTCCTGATCGTGGCCGGGACCGAGGTCGTGTTCGGCGCCACCGAGGTCGGGGTCACCGCGGCGGCGCATGCCCACGGCGGGATGGCGGCGGCCGGACCGATCCTCGGGCTGTGGGGAGCCGGCTCCTTCGTGGGTGGCATCGTCGCTACGCGGCGCGGCGGTGGCGCGACGACTTCGCGCGGGGTGACGCTCCTGCTCGCGGCGCTCGCCCTCACCCACGGCGCGCTGATCCTGACCACCGGGAACATGCTCGCCGTCGGGGTGACGATCACCCTGGCGGGCGCCACGATCGCGCCGACTGTGGCGAGTCTCTATTCGCTCGTCGACTCCGCGGCACCGTCGGGCACGGAGACCGAGGCGTTCTCCTGGCTTCTCACCGCATCCCTCCTCGGGGCATCGCTCGGCGCGGCCGCCGGGGGCCTTCTAGCGCAGCGAGCCGGCACTACCGCTGTGTTCGCCTTAGTCGCCGCGGCCGGTGGGCTGACCGTGCTGGTCGCGCTGCTTCGCTCGTCGAGCCTAGGTGAGCATCGGCGAGGGCGGGATGCGAGTGTGACCCTTGACGTCGGGGATGATCATCGCCACGTCATCCACGTAGCACCAACTCCAGTCCTCCCCGGGCTCGAGTGAGTGGATCAGCGGGTGGCCGTCGGAGTGGAAGTGTGCGGTGGCGTGCCGGTTGGGGGAGTCATCGCAGCAGCCAACGTGCCCGCACTCCAGGCAGATGCGCAGGTGCAGCCAGACGCCGCCCTCGCGCAGGCAGTCCTCGCAGCCGGGGACGCTCTCGGGCAGCTCGAGCACGGTGATGGTGTCCAGGTGGGTGCAGGTGGTCATGTGTCGGTCTCCGTGGGTCGAGGGATCGTGATCGCCGGGAGCGGCAGCCAGATGTGGAACATCGTGCCGCTGTCTCCGGTGTCGAACGTCACCGAGCCTCCGTGGCGCCCGACAACGATCTGCCGGACGGTGTCCAGGCCGAGACCCGTTCCCTGTCCGACGTCCTTGGTGGTGTAGAACGGCTCGAAAACGTGCGCCCGGGCCTGGGCCGGGATCCCGGGGCCGGTGTCGGCGATGTCGACCAGGATGCAGTCGCCGTCGCGCTGGGTGCGGACGGTGATCGTCCCGGTGTCCCCGACCGCGTCGATCGCGTTGTCGAGCACGTTGGTCCACACCTGGTTGACCTCCGAGCCGTACATCGTCAGCGGCGGCAGTGTGCGGTCGTAGTCGCGCACGATCTTGATCTGGCTGTGCTTGAGCTTGTATGAGAGGACCTTCAGCGTCGTCTCGAGGCCTTCGTGGATGTCGGCCTCCACGAGGCCGCCTCGGTCCATGTACGCGTAAGACTTGATCGCCGCGATCAGCGAACTCATCCGCTCGGTCGAGTCGCGCAGATCGCTGACCAGCCGCTGGGCACTGAGCGATGCGACGATCGAGCGCAGCGCCGCCGGGGTGCCCGACCCGGCCAGCCCCTGCAGCTCCTCGAGCCAGCCGTCGTCCACACCGGCCGCGGCCAGCGGCTCGGCCAGCCGGTAGGCGTCGGGCACGCCCAGCGCCTCCAGCCGGTCGCGCATGGCGTCCTCGGCGTCGGCGGCGTCGAGCGCCGACAGCGAGCTGCCCTGGGCGCACTGGTGGAGCGCCTGATCGCGCAGGTCGGCGATCCGGGCCGCGTCCTCGCGCTCGATCCCGGCGTCGACGAACTCGCGGATCGTCGCACCGATCGCGTCGAGCGCCTCGCCCAGGTCGTTGGCCGCGCTCCTCGCGGCCGCCGCCGGGTTGTTGAGCTCGTGCGCCAGTCCCGCCGCCATCGTGCCGAGCGCGGTCAGGTGCTCGCGGTTCTGCTGAATCGCGGTCATACGAGTCATGATTGGCCTGACCTGGCGCATGATCCGCCGGTGCACATCCGGATTGGCCAGGGCGAGGCGCCGGAACTCGGCGCCCGGGATCAGGGCGAGATCGGCGTCACCGACCGCCACCATCCGGGACACGAAGTCTCCCTCGGTGAGCGCGGCAATCGCCCCGATCCAAGTTGGCGCGTTCTGCCGGCCGATCGGCTCGAACCGGTCACCGTCGCGCTGGAAGAGCTGCAGTGTCCCCTCGAGCAGGCAGAACATCCCCTCGGTCGGTTCGCCGGCCTCGAGCACAACCGTGCCGGGCTCGACGTGGCGCCACTGCGCGGCGGCGGCGAACTCGGCCAGCCCCGCATCGTCCAGGTCGTCGAACAGATCGACCGGCCGTAGGTCGGTAACCGACACGGGCGTGTCGCGAGTGGTCGTCATCCCTCCGCCAGATACTGGTGGATCAGCGATACCGCCATCGAGCCCTCCCCCACGGCGCTCGCCACCCGCTTGATCGACCGCGCTCTGACGTCGCCGGCGACGAGCACGCCGGGAACGCTCGTCTCGAGTGGGAACGGGTCGCGTTCGAGCGGCCAGCGATCTGTCTTGGCGTCGAGCCCGGCCAGGATGAAGCCGCGCTCGTCGCGCGCCACCACGCCTGACAGCCAATCGGTCCGCGGCAGCGCCCCGATGAACACGAAGCACGCATCGGCCTCCTCGACCGACTCATCGCCGTTCGCATCGCGAACGCGCAGCGCGCGCAGCCGGCCGTTGCCCTCCGCTCCCACCGCCTGAGTTCGGGTGCGAACCTCGACGTTCTCGAGCGCTTCGATCTGCTCGATCAGGTAATGCGACATCGACTTGGCCAACGAGTCGGCCCGGACCAGCATCGTGACACGGCTGGCGTACGGCGAGAAGTACACGGCGGCCTGGCCGGCCGAGTTGGCCCCCCCGATCACGACCACGTGCTGTTGGGCGCACGAGCGCGCCTCGGTCAGGGCGGCACCGTAGTAGATGCCCTGCCCGTTCAGTTCGGGGAAACCGGGTGCCTCGAGCTGGCGGTACGAGACACCGGAGGCGACGAGCACGCTCGAGGCGCTGAGGCTCCCTCCGCCAGTCAGCTCGACGATCCGGCCCGAGCCCTCGACGAGCAGGGCGGCGGCGTCCTGCAGCGTCAGCAGCTCGGCGCCCAGCCGGCGCGCCTGATCGGTGGCGCGGCGGGCCAGGTCTGAACCGCTGAGACCGGCCGGGAACCCCAGGTAGTTCTCAATCCGGCTCGACTGGCCGGCCTGCCCGCCGGGCGCCTCGCGCTCGACCATGATCGTCTTGAGCCCCTCGGAAGCACCGTACACGGCAGCGGCCAGCCCGGCCGGGCCACCGCCGACGATCACCAGGTCATAGTGCTCGAACGCCGGTTGGCCGGCGACCCCGAGCCGCTCCCCCAGCTCGAGCACCGTGGGGCGCTCGAGGACCGTCCCGTCCTCGAGCAGCGCCACCGGCAGGCGATCGTCGGTGACTCCGGCCACCTTCAGGAGCTGGCGGGCCTCGGAATCGCGCTCCACGTCGAGCCAGCGCCCGGGCACCCGGTTACGGGCCAGGAAGTCGCGCAGGTCGTGCGTCGCCCGAGAGAAGCGATGGCCGATGATCCGAACCCCGCCTGACTCGAGCGCGGCGCCGGCCTCCCAGGCGCTCAGCAGATCCTGGACCGGCGGGAACAGCTGCTCCTCGGGCGGGTCCCAGGGTTTGAGCAGGTAGTAGTCGAGCGACACCTCGTTGATCGCCTGGATCGCCGCCTCCGTGTCGGCGTACGCGGTCAGCAGCACCCGCTTGGCGGTGGGCACGATCTCGCGCGCGCGCACGAGGTAATCGGTCCCGGACAACCCCGGCATCCGTTGGTCGGCTACCAGCAGCGCCACCTGCTCGCCCCGGCGGGCGAGCTCGCGCAGAACCTCGAGTCCTTCCTCGCCTGAGCCGGCACGCACGATTCGGTAGTGCTCGCCGAACCCGCGGCGCAGGTCGCGCGCCACGGCGGCGAGGACAGCGGGCTCGTCGTCGACCACGACGATCGCGGGACGGCGGCGGGGCGAAGAGTCGGTCATGACACAACCATAATCGCGCTCACCGGGCCAGCGCAGCCAAAAGGGTCTCGGCGCCGAAGGCGCCGTCGTACACGACCTCGTCGATGAACAGCGTCGGGGTGCCCAACACCTGGCCGGATTCGAGGCCGCTGCGGTAGTCGCGCTCGACGCGTTCGAGCGCCGGCTCGCCGGCCCGGTCGCGGTCGAACTGGACGAGATCGAGACCGAGCTCACCCGCGTAGCGGCGCAGATCGTCGTCCTCGAGCGCCTTCTGCCGGTGGAAGAGCGTGTCGTGCATTTCCCAGAAGCGGCCCTGCGCCCCCGCGGCCTCTGCCGCCAGCGACGCCGCGAGCGCGTGCGGATGGACCTCGGCCAGCGGGAAGTGGCGGAACGCGAACCTGATCCCGTCCGCGGTCTCAGCCTCTACGCGCTGGATCTCCCGATACGCGCGGCGCGTGTACGGGCACTCGTAGTCCCCATACACGAGGATCAGCCGCGCGCCCTCGGGCCCGCGCACGTGATCGACGGCTTCGTCCAGTGGCTCGATCATCTGCATCACGTTACGCTGCCGCCGATGGAAGCCCGAGCTGAACGCCTTGCCGAGCTTGCCGTAAAGGTGGGCGCCGGCGTCCAGCCGGGTCAGGACGTGGTCATCTTGGTCTCCGACGTCGAGCAGGCGCCCATCGCCCGAGCGGTGGCGGAAGCCGCGTACGCGGCCGGCGCACGCCTGGTCAGCGTGAGGTATTGGGACCAGTACATCAAGCACTCGCGGCTGCGCCACGCGCCGATTGAGACGCTGGGCTCTATCCCAGACTGGTGGGACGCGATCATCGAAGAAGCCGTCCGGCGGCGATCGGCGGTGATCTCGGTATGGGGCGACCCCCACCGCACGCTGCTCGACGACATCCCCTCCGACCGCATCGGGCGCGACCATTCGCCGTTCATCCCCTCGATGCTCGAGGCGGCCAGCAACGGACGGATCGCCTGGACGGTTATTCCCGGCCCATGCCCCGGCGTCGCGCAGGCGATCCTCGGCGAGCCGGACGTCGATCGGCTCTGGGAGCTACTTACGCCGATGCTCAGGCTGGACGCGGCCGATCCGGTGGCGGCGTGGCGCGAGCACGTCGTCCACTTGCACCAGCGCGCCGCGATCATGGAGCGACACGGCTTCTCCGCCCTGCGCTTCCGGGGCGGGGGCACCGACCTGACCGTCGGCCTGCTCGCCGGCGCCCGCTGGCTGAGCGCCGGGCTCGAGACAACGTGGGGAGCGCCGATCGTGGTCAACATGCCGAGCGAGGAGGTGTTCACTACCCCGAACCGCCGGCGAGCCGAAGGGGTGGTGCGCGCCACCCGGCCGATCAACCTGACCGGAGGCGGCCGCGTCGAGGGCCGAGATCGCGGTTATCTCCGCCGACGCGTGGGTGATCGAGTAACCATCGGCTCCGAAGCGGACCGAACCGGTCCTCAATTCGTGCCAGTGTGACTCGCATGAGCCCTCCGCGAACCTACCCCCACGGCGTCCCGAGCTGGGTCGACACCGAGCAGCCCGACCCCGAGGCCGCCCAGGACTTCTACCACCGGCTGTTCGGATGGACGTTTGAGACCGTCTCCCCGCCCGACGCGCCGGTGTACGTAATCGCCAGCCTCGGTGGTCGTGACGTCGCCGGCCTGGCCGGCGCTGATGCGCAGCCCTCGGCCTGGAACACCTACGTCGCGGTCGACGACGCCGACGCCACTGCGGCGCGCGTCACCGCTCTCGGCGGCGAGGTGCTCGCCGGCCCGTTCGAACCGGGGCCGGCGGGCCGCACCGCGTTCTGCCGCGATCCGGCCGGAGCGGACTTCCGCCTCTGGCAGGCCGGCCGGCGGCTGGGCGCGCAGGCGGTCAACGAACCCGGTACGTGGAACTTCAGCAATCTGCAAACCGACCGGCCGGACACCGCCAGCTTCTACGCCGACCTGTTCGGCTGGTCGATCGAGGACCTCGGGTACGCCACGATGGTGCGGCGGCCCGGCTACGGCGATCACCTCGAGGCGACGGTTGATCCCGACATCCGCGCCCGCCAGCGGTCGGGAGGGGCGCCGCCTGGGTTTGAGGACGCGATCGCGTTCGTGGTCCCGCTCGAGCCGGGCATGAGACCCCACTGGCACGTGGCGTTCTCCGTCGCCGACCGGGACGCCGCGGTCGACTCCGCGCGACGCCTTGGCGCCGAGGTGCTCGGTGCCGAGGACGCGCAGTGGACGCGGACGGCATCGATCCGCGACCCTCAAGGGGCAATATTTACCGCCAGTCAGTTCAAACCGGCTGGCTAGGGTCCACGACCGAATTAGTGGCAAGGTTTGACGAGTGGCTGGACGTGGCTGGCGGGAGGGGCCAGACGCCGTCAAAGACGTCAATAATTCTGTCGTGAACCCTTAGCGACCTCGGAGAACAGGAGGATCAGCCATGGCACTCATCCCCGGCGGCGCGCTCGAAGGCGTGAACCTCATAGGCGCCGACCACGGTGCCACGATCTCGCTCATCTTCGATAACAGCGAGCCCGGCGTGGGGCCTCGGCTGCACCGCCACCCCTACGACGAGACGTGGGTGGTCGAACAGGGAAATCTCACCTTTCAGTCCGGCGATGACCGCTTCCCGGTCGCGACGGGCGATGTCGTGATCGTGCCCCCCGGCGCTCCGCACAAGTTCATCAATGACGGTCCGGGACGCTCGAAGATGATCTGCATCCACGCCAGCCCGACGTTCCGGACCGAGTGGCTCGAGTGACCCGCTCTGTTTGGCGCGATCACCCGTCACCGTCGCCGTTGAGTACCTCCGCCAGCGTCGCGCCACTCGCCACCGACTCGGGGCGCTCGGCGACGATGTCCGACCCGCGACGGGCGTGCTCGTCGCGGCGCTTGATCAACAGCCACTGAGGCTTCTCTCCACCGCCCGTCCGCTGCAGGGCGAAGCCGCCCTCCAGCTTCTCGCCGTGGAGCACGAACACGGCGTGACCGCGCTCGAGCGCCTCGGGCCACGGCACCCGCCCGCCCTGCTCGTAGTCGCCCCGGTCCCAGATGATCACCGCCCCGCGGCCGGTCGGCCCCTCAAAGTCGTTATGACCCAGGGTGTGGTCCTCCACCTCGACGGCGAGGCGCTTGACGGTCGGGTCAAGCGACGGGCCCTTCGGCACCGCCCACGAGCGCATCACCCCGTCCACCTCGAGCCGGACGTCGAAGTGATGCGCGGTCGCCTGGTGCTCCTGGACCACGAACACGCCGGCCGGCACGCCCCGGATCGCGAACTGCTCGTGCCGCTCCACCTTGGCTGCGCCCTCCGTCACCGACTCGACTCCTGGAACCGAGCGCAGCCAGGAGGCGAGTCCCCCCACCGCGTCCTCCGGCCCCTCGGCGTGCACACACAGGGTGCCGTCGTCCATCAGCCGGACCCAGCCGCGCACCCCTCGGCCCCGCGCCCGGTCCCGGATCTTCTCGCGGGTCGCCGGGGCGGACACGTCGCCGTCGATCACGATCCGCCTGGCCGTCGCATCGCTCATCACCCCATTCTGCCGGGAGTCCCACCCGCCCGCGCGCCGCCACCCGCCGTCCCGCCCTCCCGCACGGCGTGCAATTTCCAGCATTCCACGCGCCGTCCGCGGCTGGTGCAGGATCTCGCCTCGTGACGGGGCGAGATCCTGCGCTCCGTCCGATACGCACCCGGAATGATGGAAATTGCCCCGCTCGTTCCGCTTGGCCGTCCGCGTCAGCCACGCCCGCATTCTCGCCCCGCACTCGACCCGGCCGCGCCCCCCAGTCGCGAATCCTCGAGCGGCGATGCCCGGTCACCCGATGTCGAATCTCCGACCACGAGAATTTCCGCCATTCCGGGCGGCATCAATTCGCTGATGACGGATTTCTCGTCTGTGACCGAAGCGGGAAATCCGGAATTAGCCACCGGGTCGACGCGCCAATGGCGGAAATTTCGGTCTCCACGGCTCCGTTCGTGGTCGCCGGCCACTCCGTGCCCGCCGAGTCCCATTTCTCTAGGCTCAGGGAATGGAGACTCGCCGCTTCGGACGAACCGGCTGGGAGGTCCCGATCGTCGGGCTGGGCACCTGGCAGAAGTTCGACCTGGCCCCGGACCAACAGCAGATCGCAGACGAGGTCGTCGACACCGTGTGGGAGGCCGGGACGCGGTTCTTCGATTCTTCCCCGATGTATGGGCGAGCCGAACGGATCCTCGGCCGGGCGCTCACCGATCACCGCCCGGACGCGATCGTCGCCACCAAGATCTGGACCAGCTCGGCGACTGAGGCGAGAGCTCAGTTCGCCGACCAGATGGAGTTCTTTGGCGGGCGCGTCGAGCTCGAGCAGATCCACAACCTGGTCGGATGGCGCCGCCACCTCGACTGGTTGGAGGAGGAGCGCGAGCGGGGCAGGATCAGATTCATCGGCGCCACCCACTACGCGGCGAGCGCGTTCGCCGAGCTCGAGGAGGTCATGCGCACCGGCCGGATCGACGCGATCCAGGTGCCGTACAACCGCGTCGAGCACGAGGCCGCGCAGCGCATTCTGCCGCTCGCGGCCGAGCTCGACCTAGGGGTGATCGCGATGCGGCCGCTCGGCGGCGGGTCGCTGACCAGACAGTTCGACGCCACCGAGCTGTTGAAATGGACGCTCGCGGACGAGCGGATCCACGTGGCGATTCCCGCCACCGCCTCCGTCGATCACGCCAGGTCGAACGCCGCGACCGGGTCAGCGGAGTACTGACCCACCATCCGCGTTCAGCGTCTGCCCGGTTACGGTCGCCGCGCCGTCCGAGGCCAGGAAAGCCACCACGGCGGCGGTGTCATCCGGCATCAGCGAACGCGGCACGGCCTGACGCACGAGCACCTCTTCGAACGCCTCATCCGGCAGGTCTGCCTCGGTGAACGGGGTACGCGTCAAGCCCGGGGCGACGCAGTTGACCGTGATCCCGTGCGCACCAAGCGGCTTGGCCAGCGATCTGGCGATCCCGACCAGCGTCGCTTTGCTCGCCACATAGGGCAGGAAGTCCGGCCCGGGAGGCCGCCACACGGTGTTCGACGTGATGAAGACGATCCGACCGAAGCCACGCTCGATCATCGTCGGGGTCAGCTCTTGGCACAGCCACAGCGCCGACTCGACGTTGACAGCCTGTACCCGGCGCCAGGTGGCGGTGTCGAGCTCGGCCAAGCTCGCCCGATCAAACGACGCGGCAGCGTGTACGAGCACGTCTCGGGAACCTAGACGGGCGGCCACGGCGCGCACCGCCGCCTCGTCGGCCAAGTCGACCGCAAACTCCCCCGCGCGATCGAGGATCGCAACATTGTGCCCGGTATCGGTGAGCGCACGCACGATCGCTCCGCCGATCCCGCCCGCCCCTCCGGTGACCACCGCGGTTCGCGCCATCAGCGCGTGCAAGCATACGAACCTGTCACGTCGGGCGGTCCTCGCGGGTCAACACCGTATGACCCGACTCGACGGAGGAATTCTCGTGACTGCGGATGGACAAGAGCTTCTGGCCCACGAGTTCGAGACGCAGCGGCCTCGCCTGCGGGCGGTCGCCTACCGGATGCTCGGCTCACTGAGCGAGGCCGACGATGCGGTTCAGGATGCCTGGCTGCGCCTCAGCCGCGCCGACACGCGCGAGGTGGAGAACCTTGCGGGCTGGCTGACCACGGTGGTGGCGCGCGTGGCGCTCAACATGCTGCGCTCGCGCAAGACACGACGCGAGGACACCCTGGACGACATACGCGTCCCCGATCCGATCGTCGATTCCGCCGACGGCACCAACCCCGAGCACGAGGCGCTGCTGGCCGATTCGGTGGGACTGGCCCTGCTCGTCGTGCTCGAGACGCTCGCCCCGGCCGAGCGGCTCGCGTTCGTCCTACACGACATGTTCGCGGTGCCCTTCGATGAGATCGCGCCGATCGTCGAGCGCTCGCCCGAGGCGACCCGTCAGCTGGCCAGCCGCGCCCGCCGGCGGGTGCGCGGGGGCGCGCCGCCGCCCGACGCCGACCTGAACGCGCAGTGGGAGGTGGTCGACGCGTTCCTGGCCGCGGCCCGGAACGGAGACTTTGAGGCGCTGGTCGCGGTGCTGGACCCCGATGTCGTGCTTCGGGCCGACGGTGGCGTGAGCGGCCTCTCGCGGGTCGCGCGTGGCGCCGAGACGGTTGCCACCGGCGCGATGACGTTCTCGCGCCTCGACCTGACCCTGCGACGCGCGCTCATCAACGGCGCCGCCGGAACCGTCTCGCTGCTCAACGGGAAGCCCTTCTCGGTCGGTGCCTTCACGATCCGCAACGGCAGGATCGTCGAGTTCGACATCCTGACCGACCCGGAGCGTCTCGCCCAGCTCGACCTGACGGTGCTCGACGGCTGACCACCCTGGCGCTCGCTTGCAATCGCCGGGCAGCACCCTGGCCCTGGCAATCCTCCGGCGGCGCGGGTCGAGCGCCGGCATGCCATTGGGCCGCTGCGCGGCGTCCATGGGGCCGGGTTCGGGCCCTCCGATGTGGTGATCGCCCGCCGGGCATCCGGCCCGGCGCCACCGCGCCGCGACTGTCGCGGCGTCTCCTCAACGGTGACACCGCCGGCGGCCCTGGGTAACAACCGCACACTCGCCCCACCCCGGGCGGTGAAAGTGCATTCGCACGCATATACGGGTCACCGGTGCAGGTTCGGCCCGGCAACCGCCCCGAGTGTGAACTCGTCACCCATGGAGCGCTGCCGTGCCCCCGGCCGCGCGATGTCGGACGCTTAGCTAGTCGCCGTCTGGTTGGCAATCGCCACGTACGGCCGACACGGCTCGTTGCGCAGGCTCGGGCAGGCCGGCAGCCCAGTCGGCACGTTGACGCCGGGCACCACCGGGAGGACCAGGCTCGAGGGCATGCTCTTCGAGAACTGGATCGACACCCGAGCCGTCCCGGCCGGGTCGGTCTGAGCGAACGACCACACCGGCTGGGTGCCGTTGGGGGCTGAGATCGTCACTCGCATACGCGAGCCGGCGCGGTACACGTGGCCCTCGTAGTAGAGCGGGATGACGACCTCGACGAACTTGCCCTTGGGCATCGGCTGAACGTCGGAGGTGAGCATGCTCGGGATCGGCTCGAGCAGTGTGCTCTTCTGATGCAGGATGTTGTCGGTGTTGGTCGAGAGCTTGCGCTCGTTGGCGCGCAGCCACCCGTTCTGGACGAACGTCTCGTTGCCGTCCGGCCGCACCTCGCTGACCGTCGCCTGGAGGTCGACGTCGGGTGTGGAGGAGCGCACCCAGAGGTGAACCGCGCCGGCGCCGATCACCGTGGTGTTGCTCTTCAGCGGAGACGAGACGTAGGAGACCGCGGTGCCGGACGGGTTCTGCGCCCAGTTCCACTGCCACTCCGACGCGTTGCCCCACAGTCCTCCGGCCCCGGTGTCGGTTTGTGGAAAGTCGTTGAGGGGGACGGCCTTCGCGTCCGACGTGTACCAGTTGATGCCCTTGTGCGACGCGGGGCTGTTCTTCAGCGTTCCGTTCGCGCCCAGGTACCAGAAGCGCGCCTTGGTGCCGGGGATCGGGAACGTCGAGAACGACTGCTCGAAGCCCGGGTACGGGTCGCCCGCCGTCTGCTGGCCGGTCGGAGATGTGCCGGCACCGTTGTCGAACAGCACCCTGACCGAGGGCAGCTTCTCGAACGCGGCCAGGGCGGATTGGTAGGTCGGTTCCTCCTGGATCGGATCGAGCGGGAGCGTGTCCAGGTCGGTGTCTGGAAGCCCCATCGCCTGCTGGTAGATGTACGGCGCGGCGGCTCGAATCAGCGCCTGGTTGACGATCGGCGCCTGGTGGGCGACGAACAGCTCTAAGAAGTCGTACCAGCGGTCAAACGTGTCCGGGTCCAGCGAGTCGACGTGCGCGCCGTTGGTGAACGTGAACCACTTCTGCTTGGTCCCCGTGAAGTGCCGAACGAGGTCGGGGCAGTGGCCACCCGTCTGCTCGTCCTCCCACTGACATGCCATGAACACCGGCACCTTGATCTTGTTGACGAACGTGATCGGGTCAAGCGGATCCGCCGTCGACGCGACGTAGTGCGAATTGGCGTCGATCTTGTCCATCAGGCTGGCCGCCTCGCCGTGCATCACCTGGTTGGCCTTGCACGTCTGATCCCCGTCCTGGATCTGCTGATAAGCGTACGGCTGCCCGCTGTTCGGCCCCGCCGGCTCGGCCTCGTCCTGGCGCTGCTGCGCCCACGCGACGGCGAAGCCGGTGTTCAGGATGCCGCCGGGATAGAGCGTCGTCGCGGTCGCGTCAATCGTCGACAGCGGCGAGATCGCCTCCAGGTCGGGCGGGTCGAGCTGGGCGGCGAACAACTGGCTGATCGCGCCGTAGGAGATGCCCATCATCCCGACCTTGTGACCGAACACCCACGGCTGGTGGGCGATAGTCTCGATCACGTCGTAGGCGTCGAGATTCTGCAGTGGCTCGAAGAAGTCATACGCCCCGCCCGAGCAGCCGGTGCCGCGCATGTTGACGTCGACTACTGCAAACCCCATCAGGTTGGCGAGGACCGCGATCCCGTTCACCGGTCCCGACGGGTCGGCGTAGCCGTAGCCCGAGTACTCGATCAGCGTCGGATAGGGCGGAACCCCGAACGCGCTGAGGTGGGCACGCTTGGCGAGCGGGCTCGGCAGTCCGGGCAGGTTGGGTAGACCGGGCAGGGTGATCGGCAGGCTGGGAGGCGTCACGCCGGGCGGGACCGGCAGACCGAGCGACGTGGCGCCGACACCGGCCGGGCTGGTGGGCGGGTGCACGTCGATCGCGAGCTGCGTGCCGTCACGCGTCGTCAGGTACGTGTAGCCGCTGTCCGGGATCGATTGGTTGTAGATGCTCGGATCCCACGGCTTGGCCGCGTCCGAGTGGACCGTGATCGGGCCCGACTCCGACCCGTCCGAGGCGAGCCGCACCCGGTAGCCGCTTCCGGGCGGAACGTTGCGGAACAGCAGCCCGCCGAGCGAGTCGGCGTCCTGCGTGGCCAGCGTCTTGCCCCCGGACGTGATCAGCGACATCTGCGCGTTCGCCGCGAGCCCGGTCACGTACACCTGCTCGGCGCTGCCGTGCGCGCTGAATGAGGGCGCGGCCCACGCGCCGGTTGCCGCCACCAGGGCAGCCACCAGGGCAGCCACCAGGGCAGCCACAAGCGTGGCCAGCATCGAGCAGAGGCTGGCAGGGGCACGACGCCGCAGGACGTGGCCTCTCCGCACGGCGGGCACTGTTACAGATCTTTTTCGGTCGTGCGCCGGTTACCCCTCTGACGCGCAACTCCGCCCACGAGGTCGGGTTAACGCAGGCGCCACCGCACCATCCCGGCGCGGCGCGAGGAGGACAGCGTGCGACGTCGAGCCCGAATGGGCATGTTGCTCTCGCCGGTCTTGCTTATCGCCCTCGTCGGCTGGCTTGTGTCGGGGTCGTCCTCCTCCGCCCGGCTCGCCGCCGCGGCCCCGGTAGCAACTCCCGCGGTGCCGACGCTTCACGCCCTGGCGGCGCGGGCCGACAGCCGATGTCCGGTGCGCCATCGCCGGTCGCGCCCGTGCTGCCCCCCACCCCCGCGTGGCGGCAAACCGGCACCGTCGCGGTGCCTGTCGCTCACCGGCTCCCCCAATCCCTCCACGGACGGTCAGACCGTGACCATCTCGGGTCGCCTGTTCGGGCCGCGGCATGCGCGTGCATTGGTACTGCTGTGGCGCCGACTCCCCGGCGAGCGGCACTTTCACCCTACGGCCGTCACCCGGGCCGACGGCTCGGGGGATTATTCGTTGACGGTTGTCCTCGACGGCAACCGCTGGTGGTACGTGACGGCCCGGGGACTCCGCAGCCGCACCGTGCATCAGCGCGTCGCGTCGCTGATCACGCTGGCCAGCTCGGAGACGCGAGCCGCGCCCGGGGATGAGGTGGTCCTCTTCGGAAGTGTGTCCCCGCCGCGCGCCGGCGCGCAGTTAGCGCTTCAAGAGCTCGAGCCCAGCGGCTGGCAACCGGTGGCGCACGGCATCCTCGACGGCGCGTCCGCCTTCTCGATCGACGACGCCTTCACAACGGATGGCACCTATCAGCTGCGGGCGTACCTACAGGGCGCTGAGCACAACATCGACTCCGACTCGCCGCCGGTCACCGTGACAGTGAACCCGATCTTCAAGATCAAGCACGTCGTGGTCATCATGCAGGAGAACCGGTCCTTCGATCAGTATTTCGGAACCTACCCGGGCGCCGACGGGATCCCCGGCGTCGCGGGCAACCCTGGGACCGAGCCGTGCGTTCCCGACCCGGTCAACGGCGGCTGCGTCAAGCCGTTTCACGACACCAACGACAAGAATTACGGCGGGCCCCATGGCGCGGCGAACGCCACCGCCGACATGAACTGCACGAACATGGCGGCACGCGCCGGCTGCCAGATGGACGGCTTCGTCGGGCAGGCCGAGCACGGATCGAGCTGCACCAGCAATGACCCGAACTGCAGCCCGTGCACGACCGGCAGCCAGTCTCAGTGCATCGACGTGATGGGCTACCACGACGGCAGCGACATCCCGAACTACTGGGCCTACGCGCAGAACTTCGTGCTCCAGGACCACATGTACGAGCCCAACGCCTCCTGGAGCTTGCCCTCTCACCTGTACATGGTGTCGGAGTGGTCGGCTTACTGCACCAACCCAAACAATGCTTACTCGTGTACCAACGCGATCGAGAACCCCAACACCCCCAGCGGGGATGTCTACGCGTGGACGGACATCACCTGGCTCCTGCACGCCGAGGACGTGAGCTGGGCGTATTACGTCTTCCAGGGCACCGAACCCGACTGCGACGACAACTCGGCGATGACCTGCGCTCCTGTGCAACAAGGACCGAAGACACCCAGCATCTGGAACCCACTCCCCTCGTTCACCGACGTCGCCCAGGACGGCCAGCTCGCCAACATCCAGTCGCTCAGCAATTTCTTCACCGCGGCCAAGGACGGGACCCTGCCCGCGGTCTCCTGGATCGACCCGAACGGCACCGTCTCCGAGCACCCGCCGGCCCTGGTCAGCGCCGGCCAGACCTACGTCACCGGGCTCGTCAACGCGATCATGCAGAGCCCCGACTGGAACAGCACCGCGATCTTCCTCGCCTGGGATGACTGGGGCGGCTTCTATGACCACGTGGTGCCGCCGGGGGTGGACGCGAACGGCTTCGGGCTCCGGGTGCCCGGGATCGTCATCAGCCCTTACGCCAAGCAGGGCTACATCGACCACCAGACGCTCAGCTTCGACGCCTACACCAAGTTCATCGAGGACGACTTCCTCGACAGCGCGCGCCTGAATCCCGCCACCGACGGACGCCCCGACCCCCGACCCGACGTGCGCGAGAACAACCCGATCCTCGGCGACCTGACCGCCGACTTCAACTTCAACCAGGCACCGCGGGCGCCGATGATCCTCCCGGTCTGCCCGGCCACGGATTTGACCCCGGTGCCGAAGTGTTGAGACGCCCCCTCCGATAACTACTCCTACTCCACCCCGCCGGCGTCAGGGTGCGGGGCAGGCCGCTGACGCCGGCGCCGAGGTCGAGAGCTTGAAGTAGTCGCTCGAGGGCTTTCCCGGGTCGATTCGCCAGTCGATGCCCAGCCCGTCCAGCTGCCCCTGTAGCTGCCCGATACACGCCGCGTCGGTGTCGAGCTGGCTCCGCACGCGCGCCAGCTGGGCTTCGCTGGGCACGCTCTGCAGGGACCAGTTGATGCGGCCGAGCGTCCGCGACATCGATCGTTCGATGCCGGTCGCCCTCCCGGCGACCTTGCCGACCTCGATCCGCTCACTCGCGTTGCCCTGCTCGTCGGTCGCCACTCGTTGCTCGAGGCCTGTCAACTGGGCCTGCAGCGACGACACGCGCGAGCGCTCGCGCGTGGCCTGGATCAGCCCGTCCACCCCGAAGGCGCCCGCCGTCAGTGCGACGGTGAGCAGGAGACCGCCGATAAATCGCACCTCGCCATGCAGAGCCCGCCGTCGCCGTCGAGCGCGGACCGTCCTACGGGGCGACGGACGCGCGCTTCGCGCCGCCGCAGGCCGAGCGGGTCGCTCGGCGATCGGAGCGTCGGAGCCGACGCGGCCTGAGTTGGTCACTCTCATCCTCCCTACCGTCCTTGGCACCCCGCGAGCGCGGGTAAGCAAACAACGGTCAACCGATGCCTGCGCTCGCGCTCGGCCCGGCTTCGAGGGGGCGCGCCGTCAGCCGGCGGCGGCGGTACTCGCGCGCAGGATCAGGTCCGCCGGGATGGTCTCGTGCACCCTGGCGAATCGACCCACCTCGATGTCGGCCCGGAGCCGCTCGGCGCCACGCCGGCCGATCTCGGTGAAGTTCTGGCGGATCGTGGTCAGCGGCGGGCTGAAGAACTCTCCCTCGGGCGTGCCGCCGAAGCCGATCACGCTCACCTCGTCCGGAACGCGCCGATCGGCTTCGAACAGCGCGCGTAGGACTCCCAGTGCCATCTGATCACTGGCCACGAAGATCGCCGTGACCTCGCTCCGTGAGGCCAGCTGGTGGCCGAGCTCGTAGCCTCCGTCCGGGCTTCCGCTGCCGATCATCGCGTCCGGAATGTCGGCTCCGGCCGCCCGCAGCGTGTCGCGCCACCCGGCCAGGCACGAGCGCGGCGCCGGCACGTCGGCGGGCCCGGCGATGTGGAACACACTCCGGTGACCGAGCTCGAGCAGGTGCCGCGTCGCCGCGGCGGCGCCCGCATAGTGATCGCTCGTGACCGCGGAGAGGACATCCTGCGGCGGGGCCTCCAGGGCGACGAGCGGGATCTCCGCGGCCACCGCCGCCAGCGTCTCGATCGCGCCGCATGGCGGCGCGAGCACCAGCAGGCCGTCGACCGCAAGCCACCGCAGCGTCTCCACCGCGCCCAGCAGCGACTCGCGGTTCGGCGCGCGCGGGCTCACGATGCACACGCAGTAGTCGCTCCCGCGGGTGGCCTGCTGGATCCCGGCCAACAGGGTTGCCTTCCCATACGGACTTGGGTTGAGGCTCAGCACCCCGATCGTCCTCGACCTGGTGCCGGGCGACGCCGCGATGACCTGATCAGTCGGCGTGGGTGATGAGAGCAGAGACATGTCGAGTACATCGGCGAGGGACGCCGGAGCCGAGACTAAACTGGCGCCGCCCCACCCAGGTATGTTTTGGTGCGATGCAAAACATATATCGAGTGTCAAGCGGATCGGTGATCCCCAAGCGTGCGGGTCACAACGACATCCGCCGCAACAACCTCGAGCTCGTTCTGCGACACCTCTCCACCGTCGGCGCTGACTCGCGCGCCGGCATCGCCGCTCGGGCCGGCCTGACCCGCGCCACCGTCTCGCGGCTGGTCGCGGAGCTGATCGACCTCGGGCTCGTCCGCGAGAGCGGCCAGGATCGTGACGGCCGCGCCGGCCGCCCGGGCACCGTGCTCGAGCTGGACGGTGGCGTCGTCGCGATCGGCATGGAGGTGAACGTCGACTACCTGTCGGTGCTGGTCATCGACCTCGCCGGCCGCGAGGTCCTGCGCGAGCGCCAGGTGTTCGATGCCGCCGTCGGCCCGGACGCGTGCCTGGTCGCGCTCGGCGACCTCTACCGCCGAACCCGTCGCCGCCTGGCCGCCCGCCGCGCCCGCCCGGCCCCGCTCGTGGCCGGCGTGACGATTGCCGTGCCCGGGCTAGTCGACGTGGTCGCCGGCGTCGTGGCCGAGGCTCCCAACCTGCGCTGGCGTGACGTCCCCGTAGCCGAGCCGCTCGCGCGGATGCTGCGCCTGGGCGGGGTGGGCGGGGTCCGAATCCACGTGGGCAACGACGCCAACCTGGCGGCGATCGCCGAGTACCGCTCCGGCGCCTGGGCCGGAACTCCCAACCTGGTGTACATCACCGGCGAGGTCGGGATCGGCGGGGGCATCATCGTGGGCGGCAAGCCGCTGCTCGGGACGCGCGGCTATGGCGGCGAGGTGGGCCACATGAACGTCATGCCCGACGGACCGCTGTGCGGATGCGGTCGCCGCGGGTGCTGGGAGGCGTGCGTCGGCCTGAACGCGCTGCTCCAGTCGGCACGCCAGCGGCCTCGGGGCGACGTGCCGCCCGAGCGGAAAATCGAACCGCTCGTCAAGCGGGCGCGTGCCGGGGACGAGCGAACCCTCGCCGTGCTGCACGAGCTCGGGCGTTGGATCGGCGTCGGTGCGGCGAACCTCGCCAACCTGTTCGACCCCCAGGTGATCATCCTTGGCGGCTACTTCGCCCACCTCGGCGAGTGGATCCTGCCCGTCGCCCAGGAGGCGCTCGAAGCGGGCACGCTCGCCCGCACCGGCGAGCACCTTCTCCTCGCCACTTCGACGCTCGGCTTCACCGCCGCCGCCCAGGGCGGCGCGCTGCACGCGATCGAGCGCGTGATGTCCGATCCGACCGGGCTGCTCGCGCTGGCGTGAGCACCTCCTTCCCCATCCAGGTCGTGACCGCCGATCCGCGGCCGACGGCCGTCATTTCGCAGACGACCTCGTGGGAGCGGTTTCCGTCGCTGTGGCCCGAGCTCCTCGACGAGGTGTACGCGTTCGTCCGCACCTGCCCAGATTTCGCCGCGGGATCGCGTCGACGCTGCCGGGTGGCAAGGTGGTCAGGACCGTCCATCGCGGCGACTACTCACGGCTCGGCGACAGCCACGCCGCGGTCCACGCGTACATCCGGGAGCACGGACTCGAGCCGGCCGGCCCGATCTGGGAGATCTACGGCCACTGGGTCCCCGGTCCGGACCAGGTCGAGACCGAGATCTACCACCTCCTGCGCTGACTCCCGACGTTCACGGCCGTCGGAGTCCGACCACGCATGCCCAGTGGTCCGGGTCCTGCCACGCCTCAAATCCGAGCCGGCGCAGGTCCGCTTCGCCGTCCGGCACCGAGTAGTCGCCGTGCAGCTCGATTTTCAAGCACCGCACCGCGTCGGACCAGCCGGTGCCATCGCGCAGCAGCTCGCGCTCAGCGCCCTCCACGTCGACCTTGACGTAGTCGACCGGCCCACCGTGCTCTCGCACCAGCTCGGCGAGTGACAGCGCCCGCACGGGGGTGCCCTCCTCCCCACCCGTCACCTGGTAATTGGACGTTCCGCCCCAGCCGCGGTAACGGACCTCGCCGTCGCTCGCCCACACCGCGGCGTGGATCACCTCACAGCGATCCGCCCAGGCTGAGACGTTGCGACGCGCCAGCAGGACGTTGTCCTCGTCGAGCTCGACACCGAGTACCCGCGCGCGCGGGAAGAGATAAGCGAAGTGGCCCATGGTCAGGCCGATGTTCGCGCCGAGATCCCAGATCGTGTCGGGCGCCCCGAGTTCGGGTGGCGGCAGGTGGTAGCGGCGGGCAAATGTGCCCCACACGGTGCCCAGGTCCGACGTCCCCGGCCGCACCAGCACCTCGCGTCCCCCCAGCGGCCTCAGACGCAGACGCGCCAGTGCGCCCGCTTTGTCACCGGTCACGGGCCAACCGCGCGTACGTGCGCAGGCTCGACCGGTCGGAGGTTACGCGCACGCCGACGTACGCCAGGCGCAGCGCGTCCTGGACGGGCGCCGGCAGCGCCGTCAGTGCTCGCGTCGTTGACGGCACACGGCTACGGTACGCCTAAGGGCCCGCGACTTCGTAATTGACGGTTCCGACGGCGTCTGGACGCGCCTGGCGCCACCCGCTCGCCCTCACGTACCACCAGTACGATCGGGGCGAGCGGGCGGCCCCAGTCACGCCCAGCCACTCGTCGGATCCCGCCACTTACTCAGTCGCGAACCCTAGCTCGGCCTTCTTGGCCGTGACGTCGATGCCCAACAGCCGGGCCAGGTTCTCGCCCAGGATCTTGCGCTTGGACTGCTCGGTCAGTTGTGGATAGCCGCGCTCCTCGACGATGTCGCGCGGAAGCTCGAAGTTCCAGAACTCCTCGAGCGCCCACTGCGGATGCCAGATCGGCGTCTCACCGCCGTAGATGATCTTGTCCTCCCCGCACCACCACATCATCTTGCCGAGCGTCTCCGCGAACACGCGCGGCTGGCGCGCGATGAAGTTCACCGTCGCCGCAATCGACGCGTACAGGTTGGGATAGCGAACGATCTGCCACAGCACCTCGTCCAGCCACGGCAAACCGACGTGGAAGATGATGAAGTTCAGATCGGGGAAGTTGGCCGCCGCGCCGTCCATGTCGAACGTGCGCGTGTGCTCGATCGGTTGCGGCCCGAGCGGCACGCCCTTGTGCACCCCGATCACACTGATCCCGAGCTCCTGCGCGAGCTCGAACACCGGATAGGCCACGCGCGGATCGTCCATCCGCCACGGGAACGGCTGGCCGTAGTCGTAGCGGACGTTGTAGAGCTTGAGCCCGCGCGCGCCGTGGTCCTCGACCTGGCGCCGCAGCAGGTCGTGCGCCTTCTTGCCCTCGAGCGGATTGATCGAGGCCCAGAACACCGCCCGGTCGGGGTGCTTGGCCGCCATCTCGGCGCATTTCTCCCACGCCGAGAGCCCATCCTGGAAGAGGTCGGTGAGCGGCAGCGGCTGAGCCACAATCATGTCCGTGTCGGAGCCCTCGATGATCATCTCGTAGATCTCATCCACGCTCCACTCGCGCATGAACTCCTCGCGGGAGAGGATCGGCTCGCCCTGCCGGGTCAGCAGTTGATGGAACGCGTACAGGTGCTCGTCGAACATCTGGCCGGGCGAGCCAAGCGCGTTGGCCGGATCGAAGTTGAAGATGTGGCAGACGCAGTCGAACACGAACGCCGACACCTTGCGCTCGCGCTGTGACGTGGCGACCGTCTCGGTGGTGGCCATGAGATCAGGCTCCTTTCTCCTGGGCGATCCGCTGCTCGCGGTAAGGGATCAGTTCTTCGAGCGGCATGCTGAGCTTCTCGCGCGCCGACTCCGATAGGCGGTCCTGGGTCCATACCGGGTCCCACACCGTCCGCACTTCCACGCTCTCGACGCCGTGCAGGGCACGCAGTCGGTCCGGGATCGCGGTGGACATGCCGGCCACGAACGGGCACCAGCCGGTGGTCAGGACCAGGTCGACCTCGACGCGGCCGCCGGCGACGCGCACGTCCTCGACGACCCCCATGTCGACGATGCTGATGCCGCGATCGGCACAGCACGGGTCGTACACATCGCGGAGCGCATCGCGGACAGTGTCTGGTGAGATGGGATTTTGGGTTTCGGTCATCGCCGGCGCCGGTGTCCGCCATTGCCCCGCTCGGGGCAGTCGATCGCGATCCGAAACCCGGTGGTCGCGGTGGGCCGCGCGGGATCGGCCGCCAGCGCCCGTGCGGCGCGAACGCCCCAGCTCGTGTCGAGATACGACCCGCCGCGGACCGTGCGCCAGCCATCTTCGTCGGGCGGATCGCCGACCCACTCCCACACGTTCCCGGCCATCTGCTCGGCGCCGCCCTCCGCGGAGCCGGCGGGATGAGCGTGAACGGGAACCGTCCAGCCCCACGCCGACTCGACGCAGTTGCACCGCTCTGGGTCAAACGTGTCACCCCAGGGCCACGAGCGGCTGTCAGCGCCTCGGGCCGCCGCCTCCCATTCCTCGCCGCTGGGCAGCCGGACGGGACGGCCCAGCTTGCCAGCCGCCCACGCGCAGAAGGCCACCGCATCGGCGAACGTCACGTCGGTCACCGGGTGATCGGCGAGCTGCACGGACTCCAGACGTCGGCCAAGGAAGGCGCCCACCGGATGGGCGGCGGACGCGACGAACGCGCCGAACTCCGCCGTCGTGACCGGCCAGCGACCGATCAGCAGCTCGTCAACCGTGACCACCCGCTCGGCGCCGTCACCGAGGCGATACACGCCGCTCGGTACCCGCACGCACGTCCCTAGCGGCGGGCGCTCCGACTGCGGCAAGGGGGACGGTGCAGGCACGACGGCGAGCCAAACCTACACCCGGTCCGCGGCGCCGGACAAGACCCGCGGTAATTCAGGCGACCGGCGAGCGGACGATTCACGCGACCGGCGGGCGGTCCTTGCTCCACGGGCGCTCCGCCTCGAGCTGCCCGGCGAGCGACAGGATCGTGCGCTCGTCACGTGGCCGCCCGACCAGCTGGACGGCCAACGGCAGGCCATCACGACTGCGTCCGGCCGGCACCGAAGCGGCGGGCTGTCCGGTGACGTTCCACAGGATCGTGAACGGAACCCAGCTGCTCTCCCAGAAGTAGCTCACGGTCGCACCCCGGCCTTCCATGACGCCCGCGGGTGCGGCCGGCTCCGACATCACCGGGGTCAGCAGCACGTCGTAGGTGTCGAAGAGCCGCTCGATCCGCGCCGACATCGTCGCCTTGTGCGGCGAGCAGACGACCCAACATTCGGTCGGAGATGAGGGCGCCGGGCCGGGCGAATTGGCGAGTGCGCCGCTCGAGCCGCTGCGGCCGCTCCACCTCACCCACCAGATCGTGAACCCCCCGGAACAGGATCCCGAGGATGACCGGGACGTCACGCGGCTGGATCGGGTTCGAGGCGTCGACGACCGTGTGCCCCAGCGCGCGCAGGAGCTCGGTGGTCGAGTCGAGCGCAGCGCTGACGTCGTCCGACAGCCGGCCACGCGCGCCGATTGGAAAGTCTCGTACGACCGCGATCCGCAGATGGTCCGGACGTTGCCGTGCCGCCTGGACGAACCCGTCGCCGCCGTCGCCGAGGACGTCGAGCATCACGCCGCTGTCGGCCACCGTTCGCGTGAGCGCTCCGAACACGATCCACTTCGCTTTATCGCCGTCGTGCGGCGCGCGGGACACGCGGTCGCGGTGCGGCTTGAGCCCGAACAGGCCGCAACACGCGGCGGGGATGCGGATCGAACCGGCGCCGTCGGCGGCAAGCGCCGCCGGCACCAGCCCGGCGGCCACGGCGGCCGCCGAGCCTCCGCTCGAGCCCCCCGGCGTGCGCTCGACGTTCCACGGGTTGCGCGTGACGCCCCAGGTGATCGACTCGGTGAACGGCCACAGCCCGAGCTCGGGCATCTTGGTCTTGCCGACCACGATCGCTCCCGCCGCGCGCAGTCTGTGCACGACCTCGGCGTCGGCTGGGGCGGGCGTGACGAACGCGCCGGTGCCCCGGCTCGTGACCTCGCCGCGGATGTCGATCTCGTCCTTGACCGCGATCGGCACCCCGAGCAGCGGGCGATCGTCGCCCGCGCGCACGCGCGCATCCGCCTGTGCCGCCTCCAGCAGCGCCCGCTCTTGGTAGACGGCCGCGAAGGCGTTCAGCTCGGGATCGAGCCGCGCGATCCGCGCGAATGCGAGCTCGACGAGCTCATGGGCCGACGCGTCGCCGCGCCGGACGAGCTCGGCTTGGCCGGCCACGCCCATGAAGGCGATGTCGTCGTGGAGCACCGGTCGATCCTACGGCGTGGCGCGTGTCGGCGGCCGAGTTCTGCCTCGTCGACGACGCCGGCGACGCGGTCGGAACGCCGGTCTATCTCGCGAGCGCTACCCCGCGACCGTGACCGCATGGTTGACGACCGCACACAGCGGCTCCAACCGGAACTGAACAACCGGCCTGGGGGACAGGCGCCCCGTCCTAACACCTTTGCGGCGCCGCCAGCACTCGAGGCGCGACCGCCGACACCGCCCGACGTGCGACCGCCACCACCTCGCGGGCGCGACCGCCACCACCCCGCGGGGCGCGTCCTGCCAGGTGCAAAACGCAGCAAACTCCCCCTCCGCACCGCGCCTTGGCGGCATAAGCGTCGTGGAGACGCTTATGTCGCCGAGGTCCGTGGCAGACGGGGGCTTTGGCTAGATAAGCACCCTCTCTCACCGGGTTTCTCGCGACTCGCCGTCAGGCCCGCGGCGAACGGCGGTTCACTCTGGGCATAGCACGAGCTCCTCGCCACTCGCTCCGCCGCCGGGCGACGAGTGGCGAGTTTCTTGGTCTCGTAGGGCGCCCTACCACCCTCCTCTCTGGCCTACCACTCACCTCCCTGCCGCCCAGCATCGGCCCTCCCGCTGTCCCGGCATCGCCCTTCCCGCCTCTCTCCGCATCGCTCTTCCCCGGGTCCCAAAGCCCCACCTCCCCAAACTTCAGCAACTAAATCGGAAAACAGCAGAACGTCCTGATAGTCTCGACCCCTCAATTTTGATCGAAGTTGTGGGAATTGCCCTCGGCCGGAGCAGGCGATGTCATCGAGAAAGGAAAGATGTTGAGAGCAAGGATCAAAGGTCTCGCCGCGCTGGCCGTGGTGATTCCGACCGTGGCATTACCGGCGAGCGCCGGCGCGACAACGCTGTTCGGCTCGGGCTCGAGCGCGGAGCAGCCGATCTTGAACGTCCTCTTTAGGGCGTACAACCGGCTGCACCACAACGTCAAGTTCAACTACCTGCCCGACGGCGGCAACGCCGGCGTGACAGACGTGCAGGCGGGTCGGCGCCTGTTCTCTGTCAACACTCGTGCGCCGCTGCCCAGCGACGCAGGCACGACGTACTTCAAGCTGTGGCTCGACGGCCTGTGCATTGCGGTCAACCCGCAGAACAGCGTCTCCAACCTGACGATCACCCAGAGCAAGGACATCTTCACGGGCGTCTTCACGAACTGGAGCCAGGTCGGGGGCTCAAACCTGAGCACGACGATCGACCCGTTCGGTCGTAACTCGAGCGCCGGCCTGTACACGTTCTTCCAGCAAGCCGTGCTGGGCGGTGCGACGCAGTCCTCGAATGTCGCGCAGGAGACCTCCGACGGACTCGTCGCGACGAACGTCTCCAAGGACCCGAACGCGATCGGCTACATCGGCCTGGCGAATTCGGGCAAGGGCAGCGGGGTCAAGAGGCTCTCAGTCAACGGCATCGCCTGCAGTCAGAGCGAGATCAAGAGTGAGACCTACCCCCTATTCCGCTATGCCTGGGGCGTCCTGCCCACGAATCACCCGAGCACGGCGGTCGAGAAGTTCTTCGACTGGGTCCGGACCAGCAAGCAGGCGGGTCAGATCATCAACCGTGGCGGCGCGGTTGCCGCTTTCAACAAGAAGTAGCGAGGAGCCCGCCAGGGCAATGGACGAGGACGACTTCCTCGAGCAGAGCCAGGGCATCACCCAGGACCAGCGCGCCGAGCTTTGGCTCGGCGCGCTTGTGTTCGTGGTGGTCGGCGTGCTGCTGGCGATGCTGGCGTTCGTGGTCTACCAGGCTTGGCCCTCGTTTGCCCACAACGGGCTCGCCTGGTTTGGTCCTGGGGGCAGCGTCGACCAGCAGATCACGCGGATCTTCACCTCGGGAGATCTGAAGGAGGCGCCGGTCTGGACGTTTCACGCCTGGCCGCTGATCTGGAGCACGATCCTGACCACGGTCGGCGCGGTTGCGATCGCGTTCGTCTCCTCGCTGTTCATCGCGGTGTTCATGGTGGAATTCGCCCCGCCCTGGCTGCGGCGCGTCCTCGAGCCGGTGGTCCGGCTGCTGGCCAGCGTGCCGTCGGTGATCTACGGGCTGGCCGGCGTGCTCGTGCTGGTCCCGTTCATCGGCAATCACCTGATCACCCAGAGCGAGAAGGCGTCGGTTACCCCGATCATCCAGCTGAGTGGCGCAAGCCTGCTGGCGGGGGTCGTGATCCTCACCGTGATGATCTCGCCGATCATGATCGCGGTGTTCGTCGACGGTCTTCGCGCCGTGCCTCACGGCTGGCTCGAGGGTTCGCTTGCGCTCGGGGTGAACCGCTGGCGGACCTTCTGGAAGGTCGCGGTGAGGACGGTCCGCCCGGTGCTCGTCGCCGGCACCGTGCTCGCCACCGCCCGTGCCCTGGGCGAGGCGATCATGCTCAGCATGGTCACGGGCGGCGTTGGGTTTGCGCCGAATCCGGTCGACGGGCTGATCTTCCTCTTCGAGCCGTCGCGGCCGTTGGCGGCGACGATCATCGCCTTCGACGATGAGCGCAGCTCGCCGCCGATGAGGCACACGCTGTACGCGATCGCTGCCCTCCTGCTGTTCTCCGCGGCCATGCTGTCGTTCATCGGGTGGGCGGCCAAGCGGCCGATGCGCCGCTACGGGATGGTCGCATGAGCACCGCGCCGGCGGCAACGGCCGGGGTCCGCCCGCGAGCACGCACGGGTAGCTCATACCGGCTAACCGACCGCATCGGGCTCGGTCTGGCCTGGTTGCTGGGTCTGCTGTTCTGCGCGATCGCCGCCGCGATCGTCGTCTACTTCCTGGTCGAGGGGATCCGCTACCTGCGTCCCAGCCTGCTGGTCACCAATCCCAAAGCGGCGGCGAGCGAAAGCCAGACCGGCGGCTTCCTCGATCCGATGCTCGGCACGTTCATCATCGCCGCGATGGCGATGGCGATCGCATTGCCGGCGGGCGTCGCGATCGCCGTGTGGCTGAGCGAATTCGGGCGGCCCCCGGCGCTGGCGCGCGTGGCCGAGTCGACGATCGAGATGATGGCCGGCGAGCCCGCGGTGGTGCTGGCCCTGTTCGGATTGGCCCTGTTCGAGTTGCCCGCGCTTGGGTTCCTGAGCCAGAGCACGCACGGGGTCGTGCTCGGCCAGTCGTTCTTCGCCGCGGCGGCGCTGCTCGCGTTGGTCGCGCTGCCGATGGTCGTGGCCAACGTGCGCGAAGGGCTTCAGGCGATCCCGAGCCACGTGCGCGAGGCGTCCTACGCGCTCGGCAAGAGCAAGGTCGCCACGATCCGGCGCGTGCTGCTTCCGGCCGCGCGCCCGTCGGTCATCACCGGGACGATGCTGGCTATCGGACGGGTGATCGGCGACACCGCGATCATCCTGCTGCTGTTAGGCGGAACGCTTACGTTCCAGAGCGCGAACTCGGTCCCGTTGCTGGGGTTGCTGCGCGGCACCGGCGACACGCTGACCGGCTACATCTACTACAACGCGCCCACCGGAGACGGCAACCAGCCGGGCAAGGCGTACGCGGCAGCGTTCGTGCTGATGCTGATGGTGCTCGCACTCAACCTGGGCGTGGACTTAGTGCTGAGTCGCTCGCGCAAGGCGGCCCGGTGGAGCTGAGAAAGCCACCGCCGATAAGGCGGCTGACCGGGAATTGGACCCCGCCCACCGCCGCGCCGCCGGTGGCCCCTCCGCCGCCCGGGATCCCTGCGCAACCCGAGACCAACGGCAACGGCCACCATCCGGCCGCGGCTTTCGTCGCTGCTCCGAGACGGACGAAACCGACGACGATCGCCATCGACCGGATGCAGGTTGAGGGCCTGTCGGTCAGCTACGGCGACAAGCCGGCGGTCAAGTCGGTGTCGCTGCCTATCCGCCAGGGGGAGGTGCTCGCGCTGATCGGACCGTCCGGCTGCGGTAAGACGACGCTGCTCCGTTCGCTCAACCGGCTGACCGAACTGACCCGGGGCGCGTCGTTCTCCGGCCGCATCACGCTCGACGGCGTCGACATCGCTCAGATGGAGGCGACAGCGCTGCGCCGGCGGGTGACGATGGTCTTCCAGCAGCCGAACCCGTTCCCGATGAGCGTGTTCGACAACGTCGCGTACGTCCTGCGCGAGCAGGCTTCGCGACGCCCGCGCAAGGCCGCGGTGCGGGGCGCGGTCAATGACGCGCTCGCGCGCGCCGGCCTGCTCGACGAGGTCGCCGACAACCTCGACCACCCGGCACTTCGCCTGTCGGGCGGGCAGCAGCAGCGGCTCTGCATCGCCCGCGCGCTGGCCGCCGATCCGGAGGTCCTTCTCCTCGACGAGCCGTGCTCGGCGCTCGACCCGGTGTCCACTCGGTTGATCGAGGAGCTCATCATCAAGCTGCGCGAGGACGTCGCGGTCGTGATCGTCACGCACAACCTCCAGCAGGCCTATCGCGTCGCCGACTACGTCGCGTTCATGTACCTGGGCGAGCTCGTCGAGTACGGAACCGCCCACAAGATGTTCGGCTCGCCCGCCCAACAGCGGACCAGGGAGTACGTGGGCGGTGCCTTCGGTTAGGCGCATATCAGCGGCATTCGCTGCCACGGCGCCCGTCGCGGTGTTGCTCACCGGCTGCGTGTCCACGCAGACGGTGGCCGCTCGGGCCAGGCTGGTCGATGCGCGGATCATCGCGAGCCAGAGCGCGACCAAGGTCACGCGGGCGAACCCTGCCGTGAGGGTCGGAACACCGGTGGTGATCCATGACCAGGCCGCCACCGCAATCGTGGTGACGGTACGGAACGATTCGGCGCGTGTGCTGACCGACCTCCCGATCTCCGTCGGCGTCCGCACCCACTCAGGACGCGCGAACTATCTCAATAGCCCGGCCAATCTCGGCTACTTCGAGACCCACATCGCATCGATCGGCTCTGGGGCGACCACCACGTGGGTCTTCATAACCGGTGGACGCATCCCACCGGGGCGCGTATTCGCGACCGTGGGCCTCGCCGAGCTGCATCCAAGCTTGCGTCGTTCGCTGCCGTCCATCACGGTGTCGCTCCGGGCAACGCAGCCGGAGCGCGGCGAGCAAGTGACCCTGAAGGTGTCGATTCTCAATCGCTCGGCGATCCCTCAGTACTCCCTCCCGATCTATGCGGTCGCGCTCCGTGGCGACCGCGAGGTGGCGGCCGGGCGCACGACGCTCACGCATATCGGCACCGGCGAGACGACGACCTCGACGCTCGAGTTGCTCGGAAGCTTCCACTACGACTCGCTGCGACTGATCGTGTCACCCACGATCTTCAACTAGGAGCAAGGCGATGAGCACGACCGAAACCAAAATAACTCAGGAGCTACCGGCGCCGCCCCAGCCGGCCGATCAATATGAGAGCTGCGAGCATTGCTCGGCGCCGGTCGCGGCGACTCAGCGCTATTGCGTCGTGTGCGGCACGCGTCGAAAGCACGTCTACGACCCGGCGGCACGGTTCCTCTCCGAGGCCACAGGTCGGACGCGTGCCACGCGTGGTGGCAGGCCCACGGCTCGATCCCCCCGCCGTTCCGCCGGCCTCGGTTTGGCCCTCGCGCTGGCCGCGATTCCGCTCGCGGTGGCCGTGGGGGTGCTGATCGCCCATTCCGGAAACAACGTCAACGACAAGCTGCTGGCGGCACTGCGGGCCGAGAAGCCCCCGGTCGTCAACGTGAATGGCGCCTCCCCGGCGAGCGACGCGAGCGCCGCTAGCACCACGGCCCCCGCGGCGACGCCCGTGGCCCGGCTCACCAGCACCTTCAGCCTTCAGCAGGGTTACGCGGTCGAGCTCCAGACGCTGCCCGGGTCTGGCACGACACAGTCCGCGGTTTCCGCGGCCGAAGCCAAGGCACGGACGCGCGGCGCCACCGCCGTTGGCCTGATCAGGCAATCCGACTTCAAGGTCACGCCGGCGCCGCCGGCCGGCGACTACGTGATCTATTCGGGGCAGTACAGCTCGAGCTCCGCCGCGACCGCTGCCCTGGACAAGCTCAAGCACAAGTTCCCGTCCGCTCGCGTGATCCACGTCACATCGGCGACCGCAGCCGCCGCCGGGTCCGACAAGGTCCTGTCGACGACGCAGTACGGCAGCGCGCAGCAAGTCACCGGCTACAAACCGACGGCAAGCCAGCTCTCCACCGGCGGGCAGATCGCCAATCAGCAAAGCAAGGAGGAAAACGGCCCGTACGTCAAATCGCAACAGGGGCTTCCCTCCGTCATCTCGGTGCCGTGATAGCCCTACGCCGCAAGCAATCCGCGAGGTCGACCGAGGACCCGGGGACGCCCCAGCCCGCCGATCCCGAGCTGCTCGCTCAGCGTGACCGGCTGGTCGAACGGTTCGCGCACATGCAGTCAGAGCTGGGCGGCCTGTTCTATGAGATGGCGATCCGAGACCACGTCCGGATGGAGGTCCTGATCCCCAAAGCGGCCGAGCTTCAGCGACTCGACGCGGAACTGGCCCAGCTCGAGCGGATGATCGACTCCGGGAGCTCGAGCGTCGGCGGCCACTGTCCGGTTTGCGGTGCCCTTTACGCCCACGGCGCCGCGTTTTGCGCACAGTGCGCGCATCCGCTCACAGCCTGATGATCCGCCGCCTGCGCAACCTCCGCCTCACCTGGACGCAGGTAGCAATCGTGGCGGCGGCCTCCGCGCTCGCCACCGTGGTGATCATCGCGGTCGCCACCCGGGGCAACGGGTTGTCCTACTCCGAGCTGGCGGCGCTGCGCCAGCGGGTGGCCGTCCACACCACGTCCTCCTCGACGACGATCCCGCGGACGACGACGGCCGCGTCGACGCCACCGCCGGCCGCGCCGGCCGACACGTCCGATGGCGCATCGAGCATCGCGAGCGCACCGGAGTCGGCGAATCCGTCGGCGGACACGGGCGAGGACGCGAGCAGCTCCACTACAGACGCGAGCCCCGGAGTCGACACAACGGACGACTCGACGACCGGCACATCGGGCACCGACACGACCACGAGCCCGACCCCCCAGGCGGGGCACGTGTTCGTAATCGCGCTCACCACCACGAGCTACCGCGCCGCCTTCGGTCCCGGATCGGTCGCCCACTACCTGAATCGGAAGCTCCGCAAGAAGGGCGTCCTGCTCAGCGGCTACCGGACCCTCGGCGGCTCAGAGCTTCCGGACTACCTGGCGATGGTCAGCGGACAAGCACCGAACTCCGACACCAGAACCGATTGCGCGATCTACGCCGAGTTCTCGGGGTCGGCAGCGGCTTCGTCCGACGGCCAGGTGCCAGGCGCGGGCTGCGTATACCCCGACACCGTGTTGACGCTTGCCGACCAGGTGACTGCCGCGGGCAAGCAGTGGAAGGCATACCTGGCAGACATGGACGACCCCTGCGTGCACGCCAACTCGAACACGGCCGATGACGTCGCCCTCCCGGGCGCCGGCAGCGAGTACGACACGCGCCACAACCCGTTCATCTATTTCCACTCGCTGCTTGACCTCGGCGGGTGCCAGAGCAACGACGTGGGGCTCACGCAGCTGACCAAGGATCTGCGCAAGGCCAAGCGCACCCCGACCTACGCGTACATCGCACCCGAGCTCTGCGACGAGCCCTCGGCCGGCCCCTGCCCGGACGGAACCCCCGCAGGGCTCGCCGGCGAGGACGCGTTCCTCAAGCAGTGGGTTCCGCGCATCCTCGCCTCGGCCGCCTATAAGCAGAACGGGGTGCTGATGATCGTGTTCGCCCAGGCTCCGTCCGCGAATGGCTCTCGGCCGGTCCGCACAGGCGCCCTAGTCCTGTCTCCGACCGTCAAGAAGGCATCGACGGTGTCGACGACCTACAACCCCTATTCGGTCCTGCGCTCCGTCGAGGACCTGCTCGGCTACACGCCGCTCGTGCACGCCAAGTCGGCGAAGTCGTTCGCGGAGCTGGCGGTCGGCAACTCCTAGCCGACGGCAGCCTACTGGCCGGCGGCAACTCCTCGCCAGCAGCAACTCCTCGCCGGCGCGCCCCCGGGGCGGGACTGGGACCCGGCCGAGTTCCCAGCCCACCCTGTCGGCGGCCGACCGACGCGCCTACTTCTTCTTCTTACTCGAGCCTTTCGGCTGGAACGGCGTCTTGGCTCCCGCCTTCGCCGGGCTTGGGCACTTGCCAGAAAGGAACAGCCGGAACGGTCCGTCCTCAGCGCCGGTCGTGTCGCTTACCACGAGCTCCACGACCGCCCCGGGCTGGGGCTTGGTGCCCGCCGGCGAACCCTTCGGGATGTAGGGGCACAACGGATCGGTGGTGTCGAGCTGACCCTCCGCGGTGTTCGGAGCAGCCATGGAACCGCCGGCACCTGCGTTGCAGTTCACGCCGTCACCCGGGATCGTGCCGGAGCAAGCGAAGACCTCTTTCGGGTCCGCGCTGCCGTCCGGGTCGAACACAGAGACGCTGCTCGAGAAATCGTCGATCGTTGTGCTGTCGCTCGACTTACGGAACACGGTGATCGTGTACGCCGTGATGCCCCAGTCGCAACTGAAGTTGTAGTTGAGCAGGTTCGGATCGAGGAACGTGGGCTTGGCCCGAGACACGGTTCCGCCGCACGAGGTGTTCGACTCCGGCGTCGGAGCGGCGGCGAGCGCCGACTGCGCCAACAGGCCGCCACCGAGGGCAAACGCGAGCGCCGCCGGCACCCACCATCTGCGGGCCAGGCGCTTCGCCTTGCGATGCAACACAGCTAGACCTCCAGGGTTCGTTGATACGGCGGGTCGGCCGCTGGTTCTCACACTGCATCCCTCAGGGCGATTGCCCGACCCGGCAATCTTCAGAAAGTTTACAAAAATTGTGAAGTTCGACCCGGCGGGCGGATCGGAGGCGACGATCGGGCAAGATGGACGGGTGCGCTGCCTCGAGATCGACGACGAGGGCGGGTGAGGTGTTCGAGCACGAGCGGGTAGCGATCAGCGTGGGCGAGCGCTCGGGGCTGCCGGTGATCGTCGCCGTCCATTCGACCGTGCTCGGCCAGGCCGTAGGCGGGTGCCGACTGTGGTGCTATCGGGATTGGCGCGACGCGCTCGATGACGCGCTTCGCCTATCCGAGGCGATGACGCTGAAGTGCGCGCTTGCGGATCTCCCCCTCGGCGGCGGCAAGAGCGTGATCGCGCTGGCTCCGGGCGACCCTGAGCTCACGCCCGAGCGCCGGCGCGCCGCCATGCTGGACCTCGGTGACGCGGTCGACCTGTTCGGCGGAAGCTACGGAGTCGGCGAGGACGTCGGCACGACTGCCGAGGACATGCTGATCGCACGCGAGCGCACCCGCTACGCGTACTGCCTCCCGGAGTCGCAGGGTGGCGCCGGCGAACCGTCCGAGCCGACCGCGGAGGGCGTTCGCTTGGCGATCGGGGTCACGCTCGAGCGAGCATTCGGCGCAGCCGATGTCTCGGGCCGGCGGATCGGCATCGTCGGCCTCGGGCAAGTCGGCTCGCGCGTGGCCCGCCGGCTAGCGGCCGACGGCGCCGAGCTATTGGTCAGTGACATCGACGCCTCGAAGCGCGCACTCGCCGACGAGTTGGGCGCCTTGTGGACGGAGCCCGAGGAGGCGTTTCGCGCCGATGTCGACCTGCTCGTGCCGGCGGCGCTCGGCGGGGTGCTCACCCCGGACTCGGTCGCCACGCTGCGTTGCGCCGCGGTTGCCGGCCCGGCGAACAACCAGCTCTCGGACGACGCCGTCGCGGACCTCTTGCACGCGCGGGGCATCCTGTGGGCTCCCGACTTCGTGGTAAACGCGGGTGGGGTGATCTACGCCAGCGCAATCGAGATGCACAGTTGCTCCCGCCAGGAGGCGATCGCGCGGGTCGGCGCGATCACGGGCACGCTCGGGACCGTGTTCGCGGCCGCCGCAGAGCATTCGATCACGCCGCTCGAGGCCGCCCGCCGGGTGGCCCACGAGCGGGTCGCTGCCGCGGCGTCGGCGGCTGCGTCACAGCCACGGTCGGCAGAACTCACCGCCGCCTCAGACGGTGGCGAGGTGTAGGGCCGGGGCATCCCCGGCGAGAGCGCGCCGGCACCACTCGAGGACCGCCTCGGCGACGCCGCTTCTGCTCATGTGCGTCGTGTCGACGGTGTGCACGCGCCAGTCAGGAGCCAACTGTTCAAGACGCTCCCAGCGCATCTCCTCCCAGCCTGCGTCGGAGACAACGTGCGTCATGTGGAGAGGATCACGCGCCTGCCTGCGCATCCACTGCGCAAACGCTTGGTGATGCGGCAGCAGCGCTGGGTCATCTCCGCGCCCCGCCAGACGTTCGGCCTGCGCTTCAGGGGCGGCGTCAAGGAGGCACACAGCGATCGCGTCAAGCCCTGGCGCTGACGGCGCGGCCACGACCTCGGCAGCGGGAACCGGATCACCTGCGAGCAGCAGGTGCCGGCCGGAGGCCTGCAAATCAACCGCCCGGCGCACGGCGACCTCTGCCGTCTGCTGGCGCCAGACCTTCGTCATCGCCTCGGGCATAGGCGTGAGATCCAATAGCTCGACGCACTCGACCGCGGGTGGCAGTTCAGGCGCGACGATCGCGCGCACGGTTGACTTCCCGACGCCGCTGGCTCCAGTTACTAGAAGCAGCACCCAGCGACTATCGCAAACGCCTCCTTATCCCGGGCCCCGTCGCCTCGAAGTCGGTTGCACGCCCGCCCGGGCGCGGCGAGAGCGAGAAACTCGCCAATCGTCGCCCGGCAGCGAGACGAATGGCGAGAAACTCGTGCTATGCCCGAGTGAATCGCCGTTCACCGCAACTGGGTGGAACGAATGGTGAGTTACTCGGGGTGCTGAGACCAGACGCCCACCAGAGATCCCCGAACCCCGTCAGAGCTCCCGGAACCCCCGGGCGGGCGCCCGAGATACCCCAACCGCCCGATACCTCAGTAAGTTGATCAACTTTACGCGAAATGTGGTAGGCTGACCGCCGCGGCTCGTCCGGCGGGAGGCCGGGCCCATCCGCTGGCGTTGGACATCCCTCTCGAAAAGGACGGTTTCGCATGCACGAACACGCATCCCCAGCCCCTGCCCGTGCCTGGCTCACGCGATGGCGCGCGTGGGCCGTTTCGATCGCGATGCTCGCCGCCGGCGCCGCGCTGACCGTACCGGCAGCCGCGGTGGCGGCGGCTCCCACCGCTCCCCCGCCACTGACCTTCCTCACTCCGAACGGGCCGCAAGGGCGCGGCGACATCTTCATCACCCCGACCGGCGACCCGAGCACGTACGCCAACGGCCCCGAGATCCTCAACCGCGACGGCAACGTGGTGTGGTTCCATGCCATCCCGCAGGGCCTGACCGCGGCGGACTTCCGCACCCAGAGCTATCGAGGTCAACCCGTCCTCACCTTCTGGCAGGGCACCGGCTTTGGCGGCCTCTCCACCGGCACCGACTACATCTACAACGACCACTATCAGCAGATCGCGAGCGTCAACGCCGGCAACGGCCTCAGCGCGGATGGGCACGAGTTCCTGATCACGCCCTGGAACACGGCCCTGATCCTCTCCTACACGACCGCCACCGCCAACCTGACCTCGATTGGCGGGCCGGCCGACCAGACCGTGATCAACGGCGTCGTGCAGGAGATCGACATCAGGACGGGCAGGGTGCTGTTCCAGTGGAACAGCGAGGACCATGTCCCCTTCAGTCAGAGCGAGCAGCCCCTGCCGGCGTCGGCGAGCACGCCGTGGGACTGGTTCCACATCAACGCCGTTCACCTCGACACCGACGGCAATCTGCTGATCGACGCCCGCGACACATGGACCACGTACAAAGTCAACCGGTTCACGGGCCAGATCATCTGGCAGCTCGGCGGCAAGGACTCGAGCTTCCGCTTGCAGGCGGCTCCGGGCCAGAGCCTCGACGACGCCGGTGAGATCTTCGCTTGGCAGCACGATCCGGAGGCACTCGGCGACGATCGGTACACGTTCTTCGACAACGAGTCGGCGGGCACACCGGAATTCGCGGTCAGCCGCGCGGTGACGGTGAAGCTCGATCCGCGCAACCGGGTCGCCACGCTGATCGCCTCCGACGACCAGCCCGAGGGGCTCGTGGCCGCATCGCAGGGCAATGCTCAGACCACCGGAAACGGTGACCTGTTCGTCGGATGGGGCGCGTTGCCCTACCTCTCGGAGTTCGCTCCGTCCGGTCAGCTCTTGTGGGGCGCGCAGTTCCCGACCGGGGTCAACACCTACCGGGCGTACCTGCTGCCGTGGCAGCCCGACCGGGTCACAACCCCGTAGTCAGTCGCTCTGTTCGAGGCGCTGGGCCGGCAGCGCCTCGAGCGGACGCTGAGCGATCGGAGCGGATCAGGCGGGTCTCGCGTTCAACCAGTGAAGGGCGCGGCCGCGAGCTCCGGGGCCGCGGAAGCGCACGAGCTCACGCCCGTCGGTCAGGCAGACGGCCCAACCGCCGAAGATCGGCTTGAGGATGATGGCCAGCGTCTTCACTTGGACTAGATGTTGATCGCGATCTTGAAGAGTGGTCGAAGAAAGTCTCCGGGCCGCCCGGACGTACCCCACCTATAGCAACGCCGAGCGACCCGCGATACTGCCGGGCTGATGGAGCGCAACGTGCTCGGCGGCCCGCTCGCGATGTGCGGCGCCGACCCGCTCACCGGCTTCTACCGCGACGGCTGCTGCCGCACGGGGCCTTCCGACCCCGGCCGTCACACGATTTGCGCCGTCGTGAGCGAGGAGTTCCTCGAGTATCAGCGGAGCGTCGGCAACGACCTGAGCACCCCCGTGCCCGATTACGGGTTTCCCGGCCTCGAGCCCGGCGACCGCTGGTGCGTGACCACCCAGGCGTGGTTACGCGCACACCACGAGGGCGTCGCCGCGTTCGTGGTCCTCGCCGCCACTCACGAGCGGACACTCGATGCCGTGCCGCTCGAGATCTTGAAGCAGTACGCGGTCGACGTGCCGGACGATCCCGGCGCCATCGGCGGCTAGACAGCGGCGGTGTGGTCGCGCTCGGGTGGCGGGGGCAATCGAAACCGCGCTATTGCGGCTGGAGGGCCTGAACGACCGTGACGTTGTCCTCGACGTCGTTGACGTAGGCCTCGCCGCAGCCGTTGTTGATCGCGGCGATGACGGCGGCTGGATCGCGGGCTCCGTTCGGCAGTGGCCCGTGCTCCCGGACGTAAAGAAGCGCGTAGGCGTGCTGCTGGGTCTGGTTCGTCGAGCCCCACGACGTGCAGGTGGTCGCGTCGCTGACCACCACGGGCTTGGCGGACACGAGCCCGCCGACGATGATCACGAGCAGCAGGAGCAGCAGCACAATCCCGACCCCCGCCGCGATCTTGTGCTTCGAGATCAGGCCCCACGTGGTCCAGGTCTCGGACGCGTCGCCGGACTCGGCTGCCGGGTCGGTGTAAGCGCTCGCGTCCGTCATTGAAGTCGAGTGGTTACGAGAGGTCTGCCGCGTCGGTGGATGGGACATCCCGGCCGTCCGGCATCCTACACCCGCTCGTCGGCGCCCTGAACGGCCGTCGCGACGGCCATGTGCGGACAGCGTCGGCCCAGGCCACTCGATCGGTCGGCCCCCGCCTGGTGTCACCGCGCTGCCCGCCGGCGCCGGCCCTGGCTGGGCCGGCGCCGACGCGTCACCCCCGACTCGCCCCCACACTCCATGAAAAACTCACCAAACTCCGCATCCCGCCCGCGAAACCGCGCACATAAGCATCGACGGGATGCTTATGTCGCCAAGGCGGCGCGCACGACGCCGCTTTGCCACGTTTTACACGGGACCGCGTCCGTACTCGCTCGGACGGATGTTGTGGTTGAGACGGAACAGGTTGGCGGGGTCGTAGCGCTCCTTCACGACCTGGAGCCGCTCGTACGTTTCGTTGCCGAGCGCCCGCCGCACGCGATTCTCGCCATCCTCGCCGACAAAATTCAGCCAGGAGCGACCGGTGGTGTACGGAGCACAGGCGCTTTGCAGCTCGCGCAGCCAGCTGAGATTGCGCGCGTCGTCAGCCGCGTCTTCCCACATCGTCAGCAGGTGCGTGTTCCAAGGTGCCTGTCGCTGTCCGATCGCTGTCGCGCCCTCGGGTATCCGCGCGAGCTGGCCGCCGCCGGGAACGATCAAGATCTGGGTGCGGGGCGAGGGCGCCTTCGCGTGCGCTGAGCAGAACACGTCGATGGCCTCGTCGGACAGCTCGACCAGGAAATCACCGCCCCAGTGGTTGCGCGAGCCGGCCATGTTCGCGCCGTCGACCAGCTGCTGGAGCGCGGTGTACGGCATGCTCTGGACGAGGTCGACGGCCGGCGGACCGTAGTCGCGCAGGGGCGCGAGCACGCGCGCGCCCGCTTTCACATCGCCGGCGTAAGAGACGATGATCGCCACCGCCGGCCTGCCGCGCAGCGATTCCGGTACGAACGGTTGCGGCGGAGCCGTGATGAGACCGACGGCGCCGCCAACCTCGTCGCGGGCATCGGCCATGAAGGCACGGAAGAAGCGCAGCAGCTCCGGTCCGCAGTCGGCGTCGTGGAGAACGAGCCCCCCGAGGATGATCGGCCCGACCGGATGGAGTTGGAATTCGAACTCGGTGACGATCCCAAAGCTGCCGCCACCACCCCGCAGTGCCCAGAACAGGTCGTCGTTCTCCCAGTCTGAGGCGGTGACCAGCGAACCATCCGCCAGTACGACCTCAGCGCTGAGCAGGTTGTCGGCCGTCAGCCCGAGCTTTCGCTCGAGCCAGCCCGACCCCGAGCCGAGTGTGAGTCCGGCGACACCGGTGCTCGAGACGCGGCCCCCGGTGACCGCCAGCCCGTATGCCTGGGTCGCCGCGTCGAGCTCGCCCCAGGTCAGTCCCGCCTCGACGCGCGCAACCGCGCCGTGCGGATCGATGTGGATGTCCTTCATCGGCCGCAGGTCGATCACCATTCCGTCGTCGCACACGGCGTGGCCGGTGACACCATGCCCGCCGCCGTAGACGGCCAGCGGTAGATCCCGCTCGCGAGCGTAGTTCACGGCCGTGACCACGTCCCCAACGACGGTGCATCTCGCGATCGCAGCGGGACGCCGATCGATCATGGCGTTGAACACCGCGCGCAACGAGTCGTATTCGCCGTCTCCAGGTCCCACCACTTCTCCCGCGAAGCCCTCCTTCATCCGATCAATCGCTACCCCCGTCATGAGTTCTCCTTTGCCGTGGTGGGATTGGCGCCGGGCCAGGTGCCCGTACCTGATCGAACCGGATGCGAGCCGGCGTGCGAATGGGGTGTGACACCCATCTGCCTGCGGCGTTGGCGCCGCCGGCGGCAGAAAACGACCACGCAGACGGTCACCAGGACTAAGACCGCGACGACGAGCGTGCCCTCTCTGGCCAGCTCGGCCGCCCGATCGAACGACTGCCAGAAGACATAGCCGAGTAGCGAGAAGGTCGCCGACCACAGGCCAGAGGCGATGAACGTGGCGGGGATGAACCTCCCGGCAGGCATCCTCGAGGAGCCGGCCACGAATGGCGCCACGGAACGCACCACCCCGATGAACCGCCCGACGATGATCGTCTTGCCGCCGTGACGTCCGAGGAAGGTCTCGACTTGCGCCAGCCGGTCCGGGGTGAGCTTGACCAGATGACCGTGCTCGAGCAGGAAGCTCCGCCCGAGCCTCTGACCGAGGATGTAGGAAGTGAGATCGCCGGCGAACGCGCAGGCCCACACGATCGCGATCAGCAGCGGCAGGTCGGTGTGTCCCTGGCCCGCGGTGACGCCGCCGATCACCACGGCCAGTTCACCCGGCGCGACCAGGCCGATACCGGCGGCCGTCTCGAGTAGCGCCATCAGCCCGACGACGCCGTACGTGAAGGGACCGAGCGTGGCTCCGATGTCGCGGGCGATGGCCTCGAGGCTGGGGACGTGAATCGCGCCACTCCCCCACACGATCAGCGCAATCACAGCCGCCACCGCGAGCGCGCGCGGCGGCGCCGGCCATCGCCGCCAACGGATCGCCAGCGCGGCGACGAGCAGCGTGGCGACGAGCAGCGGTCCGGGCTTCATTTCGGCGCGGGGTAGCGCAGCCCGCGGCGGGGACGGTCGTAGTCGAGCGGTGCGCGCGCCGCGTCCAGGACGCGCGTACGTGCCGTCCGTGGCGCGATTGCGTGCAGGATCGACCCCCGTCGCGCCTCGAGCTCCACCGGGGCGAGATCGAGCCGCTCGCCGGTCTCGGCCGGCGGCACACCGTGAATGAGCATCGAGCAGAGAGCCTGGTCGACTGGTTCGAGCCTCGCGCACAGCGCGGCGGCGACTGACGCCGGGATCGCCGGGAAGTACCGACGACCGGACGCGAGTCGCCGGATCGCCACGCTCAGCTCCTCGGCAAGCGTCGCCTTGGCGAGCAGCCCGTCGGCCCCGGCGACGATCGCCGCCACCGCCAGCTGCGCGTCCGCGAAGGCGGAATAGATCAGCACGGGCGGCGCGGCCGAGCGTCGCTTGATCTGCTGTGCCAGCCACAGACCGTCACGGTCGCCGAGGTGGTAGTCGACTACCGCCACGTCGGCCCAACAGGCGACTTCGACGGTGTCGGCCGAAGCGCTGCCGTGCTCGGCGACCAGTTGCATGTCCGGCTCGTCGGCGATCAGCGAGCGGATCCCGAACCTGACCGCTGGGTGGTCGTCGACGAGCAGTACGTTGAGTTGAGCGAGCTGCTGGAGCATCGGAGGGTCCTTTGATCGATTCCCGTCAAGCGTGGCGCGAGGAGGGCGACCGCGGTATGGGGTCGTGGCCTCATCTCGTGGCGGTGGGGGGTGCGCCCAGATCGCCCAGCCGAAAGCTCGATCAGGGATCGATCAGGCCGCGACGGATCGCGTAGCGCGTGAGCTCGACGCGTCCGCGCATGTCCAGCTTCTCGAGGACGTTGGCGCGATGGCGCTCGACCGTCTTCGCGCTGATCACAAGCACGTCGGCGATCTCCTGACCGCTGTAACCCTCGGCGATCAGCTTGACCACCTCCTGCTCGCGCGGGGTGAGGGGATCCTCGCTGACGGGGAGATCGTGATCGGCGCGCTGGAGGAGCTCGGCGATCAGCGGTGTCATCGCTCCCGGGTAGAGGAACCTCTCCCCGCGCAGTGCCGCCCGGCACGCCTGGACCAGGTCGCGGTCGGCCACCGTCTTCAACACATAACCGGACGCGCCAACCTTCAGCGCCTCGTACAAATAGCGCTCGTTCTCGTGCATCGAGAGCATCAGGATGCGTATCGCGGGTCGGTGCCGGCGAATCTCCCGCGCAGCGTGCAGGCCTGTCAGCCGCGGCATCGTGATGTCGAGAATCGCCAGATCAATGTCCTCGGCGAGCGCCGTCTGCACGGCCTCGATCCCGTCCCCCGCCTCAGCCACCACGCCCAGGTCGGGTTGCGTCTCGAGCACGAGGCGCAGCCCGCGCCGCACCACCGCGTGGTCGTCGGCAAGGAGGATTCGCGCCCGGAGCGGCGTCACCGTCGCTCTCCCATCGGCACCTCAAGACGCACCTCGCACCCACACGCCGCGCGCGGGGTGCCGATCGTCAGGCGCGCACCGATCAGCGCCGCCCGCTCCTGCATCCCGCGCATCCCGGTCCCGGGGATCCCCTCGACCGGCAGCCCCAGGCCGTAATCACGGATCCTCAGGAGCAAACGGTTCCCAGTCTGTGTGAGCGTCAACTCGGCGTGGCTGCTCGTGGCATGGCGGACGACGTTCGTCAGCGCCTCCTGGGCAACCCGGTACACGACCAGCTCGACCTCGGCCGGCAACGGCGGCAGATCGGGAGCAAGGTATCCGGCGACCTCGAGATCGAGCTGCCTCGAGAAGCGCTCGCACAGCACCGCGAGCGCGCTGGCCAGGCCGAGTTCGTTGAGCGCCTCCGGCCGGAGCTCGACCGCGATCCGCCGCACGTCCTCGAGGCTGTGGCGGACGGCGTCCTGAACCGAGCGTGCATCTTCCCGGGCGTCAGCAGGCAACCGTGCCGTGACTCTCGAGAGGCCAAGCAGCACCGCCGTCAGCTCCTGCCCCACCTGGTCGTGCAGCTCCTGGGCGATCCGCAGTCGCTCCGCCTCCTGCGCGCGGAGCACACGACCGGTCGACTCGCGCCGCTCGGTCTCGAGTCGCGTGAGCATCTCGTTGAAAGTCAGCGCGAGCTCGCCCGCTTCGGAGGTCGGCTCAGCGCCGAGAACCCGCTGTCCCAGGTTCGAGTAATCGACCTGGCGGGCGAAGGCGGTCAGCGCCTGCACCGGACCGACCACGCGGCGAACCAGCAACACGTTGGCGATCACGACGAACGCGACGGCGGCGAGCACGACAGCCGCCTCTTCGCTCCGCTCCAGGGTCGAGATCGTGCGCGGTGCCAGGACCGCGATCGTCACGCCGACCGCCGCGATCAAGAGCAGTACGTTGATGCCCGCGATCCTTTGGAGCAGCGGTAGGTACCGGCGTTCGTGTTCGCCCTTCGGCCGCCGCTCGCCGGCCCCCGCCCGCGGGGTTAGTGCGGCGCCGCGGTCGGCCAGCGAGGTCATAGTGCCGGCGCGGCCGGAAGACCCTCAAGCCGCCGGAGCAACTCCCACAACCGCGATTCCAGCACGGGTGGCGAGACACCGAGGGTCCTCGCCACCTCGGCCGGCTCAAGCCCAGCGAGGAGCATCCCGAAGATCGCCTGCTCCTCGTGGCCAAGGCCCCGTCGCAGGCTCTCGGCCAGGCCGGGCGGAAGCCGTGGGAGATCTTTCCGGCCGGCCGCGACCCGGCGAATCGCACCACAGAGCTCAGCTCCGACCTTCCCCTTGCTGACGATCGCGTCAGCCTCGGCCACGACGGCCGCGGCGGCGAGCACGCCGTCCGTGTACGCGGAGTAGATGAGCACCGCGGGCCGCTCGGGCAGGCGCTTGAGCTTTCGGCTCAACCACAGGCCGTTTCGGCCACCGAGTTGGTAGTCGATTACCGCGACGTCGATCGGTTCGCGTTCAGCCGCCTCGATTCCGGCTTCGGCGGAGGCGACCGCCGCCACGACCTCGAAATCGGCCTCATCGGCCAGCAGCCCACGCAGGCCCGCGCGCACGGCGGAGTGATCGTCGACGACCAGTACGCGCGTGCGCGCGATCGGATCGTCGCGGAACTCGGGCCGCTCAAGCCCTGGCGGCGCGACAACGGTGCTCATGTTTCCTCCTTTGGCATGTAGCGCCAGGATCGACTACGAGCCGCGAGGGAGGAATGGGTGCCGGACCTCATCTTTGAGCGGCGCCCAACCGAGCACCCCTATGTAACCGCGGTCTACGCCTCGATCAGGCCGTGGCGGATCGCGTAGCGGGTCAGCTCGACGCGGTCGCGCATGCCGAGCTTCTCGAGGATATTGGCCCGATGGCGCTCGACGGTCTTTTCGCTGATGACCAGTGTCTCGGCGATCCGCTTGTTGGTGTAGCCCTCGGCGACCAGCTTGACCACCTCCTGCTCGCGCAGGGTGAGCGGGTCCTCGCGGACGGGGAGGTCCTGGCGGGCTCGCCTCAGGAAGTCCTCGATCAGCGGTGTCATTGCGCCGGGATAGAGAAACCTCTCGCCGCGCATGGCCGCTCGGACCGCTTCGACCAGGTCGCGATCGGCCACGGTCTTGAGCACGTAGCCCGAGGCGCCGGCTTTGAGCGCCTCGTACAGGTAGCGCTCGTTCTCGTGCATCGAGAGCATCAGGATCCGGAGCTTGGGCCGTTGGCGGTGGAGCTCTCGGGCCGCGTGCAGGCCAGTCATGCGCGGCATCGTGATGTCCACCACGGCCATGTCGACGTCGTCCTCGAGGCCACGGCGCACCGCCTCGATTCCGTCCCCCACCTCGGCGACGACCTCCAGGTCGGGCTGCGCTTCGAGCACCATGCGGAGACCATGCCTCACCACCGCGTGGTCGTCCGCGAGCAAGATCCTCGTCTTCAGCGCATTCATGCCGGCTCCTGGACCGGCACTTGTAGGCGTACCTCGGTTCCCGGCCCGGCGTCGCGAACCTCGACGGCCGCCCCGATCAGCCCAGCGCGCTCGCGCATGCCCCGTATCCCGCTCCCATCTGTCTTGCCATCCCCGAGGCCCTGACCCTCGTCGCGGACGGTGAGCACAAGCCGACCGTCGTCGGGCTGCAGGCTGAGTTCGGCGCGGTCGGTGCCCGAGTGCCGAGCCACGTTGGTCAGCGCCTCCTGCGCCACCCGGTAGATCACGAGTTCCGCGTCCGAGGAGAGTTCGGGCAGCGGCTCGGCCACCTGATAGGCGACGTCCAGCCCCGAGCGCTGAGCGAAGCGGTCACATAGCACGGCCAGCGCGCTTTCCAGACCGAGGTCGTCGAGCGCCTCCGGCCGGAGCTCGATCCCGATTCGCCGCACGTCCTCGAGGCTCGCGCGCACGGAGTCCTGGGCCTCGCCCACGGCCGGGCGCAGGTCTTCGGGCACTTGGCGCTCGACCCGGGATAGCAGTAGGAGCGCCGCCGTCAGCTCCTGCCCCACCTGGTCGTGCAGCTCCTGAGCGATCCGCAGTCGCTCGGCCTCCTGGCCGGCTAGTACGCGGCCTGTCGCCTCCTTGCGCTCGGACCGGAGCCGCCTGAGCATCTCGTTGAACGTCATGGCGAGCTCTCCCGCCTCGGAGTCCGGCCGCGCGTGCGGGAGCGGTGGAACCGGGCCGCTCAAATCGACGGTGCGAGCCACCGTGGTCAAGCGCTGCAACGGACGCACGACGCGCCGGAGGAGGAGCACGTTGAGGATCACGACGAAGATCACCGCCACGACCACGGCCAGGCCCTCCTCGTCGATCCGGAACGACGACTCGTGTCCCGGAACGAGGACCACGATCGTCACGCCGACCGCGACAAGCAGGAGCAGCGCATTGATGCCGGCAACCCGGTGGAGCAGCGGCATATACCGGCGTCGGCGTTCAGGCACGTTCGGAGCCCCTCTGGCGATCGCCCTGGTCGGGTCGATCACGCCAAGGTTAGTCTCCGCGCGGTGTCACAACTGGGTTCGATCGGCGGCCCCGGCCTCAGGGTTCTGTTCGTTGGCATCAACCCGTCGTTGCGCTCGGCGGAGGTCGGGCACCACTTCGCCAGGCCCGGGAACCGGTTCTGGCCAACGCTTCACGCCGCCGGCTTCACTTCCCGTCAGCTCACGCCGTACGAGGACGCGCTGCTCCCATCGTTCGGAATTGGCGTGACGAACATTGTGCCGCGCGCGACGCGGGCAGCAGCCGAGTTGAGCACCGACGAGTTGCGGGCGGGGGCTGTCGTCCTGGAGGGCACGGTGCACGAGTGGAGCCCGCGACTCGTCGCGATGGTCGGTGTCGTCGCGTATCGCGTCGCGTTCGAGCGAGCGCACGCGAACATAGGCCTGCAGGCGGAAGAGATCGGCGGGCGGCCCGTTTGGGTGCTGCCCAACACCAGCGGTTTGAACGCGCATTACAAACCGGCGGATTTCGCACGGTTGTATGCACAGGCGCGCGGCTACGCCGCCTCCCTTGAGTGAGTCCGCGCGGAGTCACTCGCGTAACTCCCCGCGGACTCACTGTGTTTGATCAGGCACTCGCCACGGCCACAGGCCGGAAGTAGTGGCCCTGGTCGAGGTCGGCGACCAGTCCCGGCTGCACGGGGGTCCATCCCAGCCGCTGCTGCGTCAGTGCGCTCGAGGACGGGGCGTCGAGCCCGAAGAAGCGCCCCATCCAGCCGAAGTGCTCCGCGGCGTCCTCACGCGCCACCGACACCGCCGGCACGCCGAGGTGCCGGCCGATGATCTCCGCTATCTCGCGCGTCGGCACGCCCTCGTCCGCTACGGCGTGAAACACGGAGCCCGCCGGGGCGCTCTCGAGCGCCAGCCGGTAGATGACGGCGGCATCGAGCCGGTGCACCGCGGGCCAGCGGTTGGCGCCGTCGCCGATGTAGGCGGAGACGCCCTTGGTGCGGGCGATGTCGATCAGAACCGGGACGAACCCGTGATCGCCCTCGCCGTGCACTGACGCGCCGGGCCGCACGATCGACGTCCGCACGCCGCGGTTCGCCAGCTCCTTGGCCGTCTGCTCGGCGCGAAGCCGAGGGTGACCGCCCGACCCAGACGGCCCCGGGTCGTCCTCGGTCGCCACCTCGCCCGGCTTGATGAGCGCGGTTCCGGTGGTGATGACGAGGGGCCGATCGCTGCCTTCGAGCGTCGCGCCCAGGGCCTCGATCGCGGCGAGATCGGTGTTCGCCGCGTCCTCCATCCGCGAGAAGTCGTGAATGTAGGCGGTGTGAACGACGCCGTCCGTAGCGGCGGCGCCCCTGCACAGGCTGTCGAGATCATCGAGAGACCCGCGCTGGACCTCGGCGCCGGCGGCCTCGAGCGCCGCGGCGGCTTGGTCGGAGCGGGCCAGTCCGACGACCTCGTGTCCGTTGTCGATGAGCTCGCGGACGACGGCGGATCCGATGAATCCAGTTGCGCCGGTGACGAATACGCGCATGAGAAACCTCCGTAATAAGACGATGTCAGTCGCTGTCATCACTGTACCACACGATGTCAGTGGCTGACATCAACTACGATTCAGGCCATGGTCCGATGGGAGCCCAACCCTCGCGGCAGACTCCAGGAGGCAGCCTTGGCGCTGTACGGAGAGCACGGCTTCGAGAACACCACCGTGGCCGAGATCGCCGAGCGCGCCGGACTGACCGAGCGAACGTTCTTCCGGCACTACGCCGACAAACGCGAGGTTCTCTTCGGCGGTTCCGACGCGTTCACGGAAGCGTTCGTCGGCACGGTGGCCAAGGCGCCCGCGTCCGAGGCGCCGATCGATGCCGTCACGGCGGGCCTCGAGGCCGCCGCCGCGCTGCTCACGGACCGTGATTTCTCGCGCCAGCGCCAGGCCATCATCGCGGCCAGTCCGGAGCTGCAGGAACGCGAACTGAGCAAGTTCGCGTCACTGTCCACATCGCTTGCCGAGACCCTCCGCGGACGCGGCCTGGATGAGCCGGCCGCGACTCTCACCTCCGAGCTGGCGACCGCCGTGTTCAGAGTCGCGTTCGAGCGCTGGATCGAGGGAAACGGGCACCAGGACCTTCCGCACCTCATCCGCGAGTCGCTCGACCAGCTCCGCGCCGTCACCGCCGGCGCATGATCCGGACACGGCGCGAGATCACGCTCGAGCTGGTTCACGCCGTCGCGTGGCGGGGGGCCGGACTCGAGATCGCGCCCGAGGCGCTGGCACTAATGGACCAGTGCCACGAGTCGTTCGAGGCCTTGGTCTCCGATCGCGTTCGCCGAGATCCGCGAGCGCTGATCTACGGCGTGACCTCGGCGCCGGGTGACGCGGCGGCGGCCGCGCTCGGCGAAGACGCGAAGGCCGGGCGTCCGGATCGGCTGTGGACGGCAATGTCGTTCGGCGAGCCGTTGCCGGGTCGGGTCGTCCGGGCCATCGTGGTGGCACGTCTGGCGAACTTCCTCGACGGGCACGCCGGCGTGCGCGGTCTGCTCGCCCGGGCCGTGGCCGGCATGCTCACCGACTCCCAGCTGCCGACCGTGTCGTCCCAGTCGAACGGCGGCTCGGGGGAGATCCTCGCCCTCGGGAGCCTGTTCTTCGACCTGAGCACGCGGATGGCGCTGACGCCGAAGGAGCGCATGGCGTTGATCAACGGCTCGCCGTGCGCGGCCGCGTTGGTGGCCGACGTCGCCCTCGCCGGACGCGGGCGGCTCGAACTCGCCGAATCGGTGTTCGCGCTCGTCGCCGAGGTGTGCGGCGCGCCCGATGAGCATTTCTCCGTCGAGCTCGCCGAGCTGTGGGGAGACGACTACGAGGCGGCCGCTCTCGACTCGCTGCGTGTGCTCCTCGACGGAAGCGGTCGGGCGCGACAACGCCATCAGGCGTCTGTGTCGATCAGGATTCTGCCTCGGGTGCTCGGCGCGCTTCGGCGCACACAGACTGCGGCCGAACTCGCCGCGACGGTGTCGCTGAGCTCGGTCACCGACAACCCCGTTTTCCTGCCGCCGGGCGAAGACCGGCCCGTAGGGGCGGTCTACTCGAACGGCGGCTATCACGACGCCCGGGCCACACAGGCGATCGACGGGCTCGCCGTCGCCCACGCCGACCTCTGCCAGCTCGCCCAGCGCCTGACCGACCATCTCTTTCAGAGCCCGGTCACCGCGCCGCTGATCGGTTATGACGAGTGGTCGGTCAAGCCCCTGCACATGGTCGCGAACGGCTGGGCGGAGGAGGCGCGCGCGATCGCCGCACCCACACTGATCTCGCTCGGCGGCTTTGGGCAGAACGACGTTCCCGTCCTCAACTTCATCGCCTGGCGCAAGGCGAGCGCCATCGGCAAGTGCCTCGACGCGGCGCTCGCCGTGCTCGCCGCGCTCGCCTCTCAGGCTCTGCACGTCGCCGCACACGAGCCGCCGCCGAACCTGCGCCCCCTCGTCGAGGAGGTCCGCGCGGCCTTTCCGCCGGTCACCGAGCCACGAGCCCTCGGCGAGGATGGCCAGCGACTCGCCGACGCGTTCACGCGGCGCGTCTTCGGGTAGCCGGACAGCCAGAATCATCAGGCGCGGCTTATCAGGCTAGACTGATGGTTGTTGTCTGACCCCGCTGTCCGCCCCAAATCGCCAACCCGACGCGACGCCGCCGCCGAACTGCGCGCCACGCTTGGCTCGCTCTATCGCCGGCTTCGTCAGACGCGCGAGGTAGGCGATCTGAGCCTGCCCGAGAGCACGGCGCTCAGCCGGCTGGACCGGCACGGCCCGATCACCGCCGCGGAACTCGCGAGGCTCGAGCAGGTCAGCCCCCAGTCGATCGGCGCCACCGTGCAATCGCTCGAGGCCAGACGGTTGATCGACCGAGCGCCCGACCCCGGCGACGGGCGGCGGATGATCCTGTCGCTGACCCAAGCCGGCCGGGAGACGGTGTACAGCAAGCGCACGGCACGCACCGAGCAGTTGACCCGGGCGCTGGCAGAGCTGACCGCGGAGGAGCAGGGGCAGTTGATAGCGGCGATACCGGCGCTCCGGCACCTCGCCGAGGCGCTGTGAGGTTTCCGCGCGCGCGTCGCGCGGCGGTCCCGGCTCGCCCGGCCGGCGACGGCTACAAGTGGGTCGCGCTGGCTAACACGACCGCGGCCGTGTTCATGAGCCAGCTCGACGGGTCGATCGTGCTGATCGCGCTGCCGGCGATCTTCATCGGCATCCACCTCGATCCGCTGGCACCCCAGAATATTGACTATCTCTTGTGGATGATCATGGGCTACCGGCTCGTGCAGGCGGTCCTGGTCGTGACGGTCGGGCGGCTCGGGGACATGTTCGGCCGGGTGCGGATCTACAACGCCGGCTTCGCCGTATTCACGGCAGCCTCGGTGATGCTGTCGTTCGATCCGTTCACCGGCGCGCACGGCGCGCTGTGGCTGATCGCTTGGCGGTTCCCCCAGGCGATCGGCGGCTCCATGCTCACCGCCAACTCGGCGGCGATCCTGACCGACGCATTCCCGGCCGACCAGCGCGGCTTCGCGCTCGGCACCAATCAGGTCGCCGGGCTGGCCGGGATGTTCATCGGTCTCGTCGCCGGCGGCATCCTCGCCACGGTGGACTGGCGGCTGGTGTTCTGGGTCAACGTCCCGGTCGGAATCTACGGAACAGTTTGGGCGTACCTGAAGCTCCGCGAGACCGGCCAGCGCCACCGCAGCTCGATCGACTGGTGGGGGAACGTCACCTTCGCGATCGGGCTGTCGGCCATCCTCGTCGCCTCGACCTACGGCATCCAGCCCTACGGCGGCCACACGATGGGCTGGACCAACCCATGGGTCATCGCCGGGCTCGTCGGCGGCACCGCGTTGCTCGTCGCGTTCGCCGGCATCGAGCGGCGGGTGAAGGCGCCGATGATCAACCTCGACCTGTTCAAGATCCGCGCCTTCACCGCCGGCAACATTGCCGGCTTCTCGATGTCGCTCGCTCGCGGCGGTCTGCAATTCATGCTCGTAATCTGGCTGCAGGGGATCTGGCTACCGCTGCACGGCTACAGCTTCAGCCGGACCCCGCTATGGGCGGGCATCTACATGCTCCCGCTGACCGTCGGGTTCCTGATCGCGGGTCCGGTGTCCGGGACGCTGTCTGACCGGATCGGCTCGCGTGGCCTCGCCACCGCCGGCGCCGTGATCTCGGGGCTCGGATTCCTCGGGCTGATGGTGTTACCGGTCGACTTCCCGTACCCCGTGTTCGCGCTGCTGCTGGCACTGATCGGCGCCGCCAGCGGGATGTTCGCCTCGCCCAACTCCTCGTCGATCATGGGCAGCGTGCCCGCTTCCGAGCGCGGCGTCGCTTCGGGGATGCGCGCCACTTTCCAGAACTCGGGCACAGCGATCTCGATCGGCATCTTCTTCACGCTGGTCATCGCTGGCGTCGCGGGCAGCCTGCCCGGAACCCTCAGCACCGGCCTGATCCACGATGGCGTCCCCGTCGCGGTCGCCCACCAGCTCGCCGGGCTGCCGCCGGTATCGAGCCTGTTCGGCGCGCTCCTCGGGATCAACCCGCTCGAGCACCTGCTGAGCAGTCACGGCGCACTCCACTACCTGTCCGAAGCCGGCCGTCGGACGTTGACGGGCCGCGCCTATTTCCCACACCTGATCTCAAACCCATTCCACGACGGCCTCGTCGTCGTGTTCGCGACGTCGGCCGCGCTGTGCGGAGTGGCAGCGGTCGCCTCCCTGCTGCGCGGCGGCCGCACCACGCTGATCACGACACCCAAGGAGCCCCTAGATGAGCACCGAAGCCCCCGCCCCGATCGATCCCGCCAAGACCGCCCTGCTGGTCATGGACTACCAGAACGGCATCTTCGAACGCGTCGCGGGCGGTGACCCTCTCCTCGCCGGTGCCCAGCAGACGATCGCGCTGATCCGCGACCACGGCGGCACGATCGGCTACGTTCGCGTCGGATTCGCCGACGGCGAGGTGCCGAGCGGCACGATGGGCCGCCGAATCGGCCGCGAGGCGGCGCTGACCATGTTCCACGCCGACTCGCCCGGCACACAGATTCACGACGAGATCGCCCCCCGGGACGGCGACATCGTCGTGCGCAAGATCCGGGTGGGACCGTTTGGCACGACCGATCTGCACGAGCAGCTCCAGGCCAAGGGAATCGACACGCTGATCCTGGCCGGCATCTCCACGAGCGGCGTGGTCCTCTCGGCCGTGCGCGACGGCCACGATCGCGACTACCGGCTGTTCGTCCTGTCAGACCTGTGCGCCGATCCCGAGGCCGACGTGCACGCGTTCCTGATGGAGCGGATCTTCCCGCGCCAAGCCGAGGTCATCACGAGCGAGGAACTGCACGGGCTGCTGCACTAGGGGCCCTGGTTAGCGGGCTCTGCGCTCCAGGCCGAGGCGATCCGCAAGGTTGACCCCGCGAACGTAGGCGCGTGGTCACGACCTGACCTGCAGAACCTGCCATTCGGTGGCTCGATGGGAGACCGTGGCACGTCGTGCATGCCCGACATGCACCAGATGCCACGGCTTCGACTCGGTGCCCCAATTGGCAGGTCTTGCACGCGGCCGTCGGCTCGCAGGGAGGCCACGGAGGACAGATCGGGACCGCCGAATCATCTGGCTCTCGCGCCGGGCCAGGGTCAGGCGGTTGCGCTGTGCGCCACGGGGATCCCGGTCTCCCAAGGAAGGACCTTTCCGAACTGGACGAGCTCGCCGTAGAAGGCGGGATCGAAGGTCGGGCTCAGCGCCAGCTTGACCGGCCAGGCGGCGGCCTGCGCCGGGGTCTGGGCGCTGCTCATGTCATCGAACCACGGACGTGAGGCGTCGGTGTCGATCAGGCCCGGGCAGAGTGCCATGAGGAGCTTGTTCTCGGCGAGGTCGGCGGCGCGCCGCTCGCGGGCGAGCGCCCGGACGGCGGCGACCTGCGCGACCTTCGACGGGATGTTGAGCCACGCTCCATAGCCTTCATCCTCGGCACGCTCCCGGTGGACGGCCTGGCGCCAGTCCTCGATCAGGGCGTCGACGGCGTCAAGGTCCTCTTCCGCGACCCGGGCGAACCTTCCGGCCGCGCGATCGTCGAGCTTGTCGAGCGTGCCCAGCGCGCTGGCCACGATGATCAACCGGCCGCCCGGACGCAGCCGGGGGGCGAAGGCACGGAGCATGCTGGTCGTCGCGAGGTTGCTCGTCTCCGCCACGGCATCGACCTCGTCGACGGGCTCAGCCTGCGGGCTCATGCGTGCGGTCGCGTTGGAGAAGACGATGTCCACCGCGCCGAGCTCGGCGGCCAGCGCCGCGATCGCGCCGCCGTCGCGCACGTTGAGCACACGGCCCTCGACGCGGGCAACGATCGACGGCTCATCGGCGATGGCAGCAGCGGCGGCCGCCACCCGGCCGGGATCCCGACCGGTGAGCAGCACGCGATCTTGTGGTCCCATGCCGGCGGCCAGTCCTTCGACGAGCGCGCGACCGAGGCCTTGGTTGGCACCTGTGACGAGAGCGATTCGTGAATTGGTCATGGCCTCAAACTAGCCTTCAAACTCCATGCTGTAAACGAGAATGACGCACAGTTACCATGCCGAAAGCGCATGCCTAATGATCTCTCTCCCACCGGGCTTCGCGTGCTGCGCGAGGTCGCGCAAACCGGGTCTTTCTCCGACGCGGCGCTTTCCCTCGGGTACACGCAATCGGCGGTCTCGCGCCAGGTCGCCGCGCTCGAGGTGGCCGCCGGACACCGGCTGTTCGACCGCGGTCGACGCGGCGTCACGTTGACCCCGGAGGGAGCACGCACGCTGGCCAGCGCGACCCGAATCCTCGACGAGCTAGACACCCTGCGGCGCGAGCTGGACGGCGAGGAGACCGCCACCGGGCCGGTCAGGCTGGGGGCGTTCCCTACGGCCGCGGCCGGGCTCGTGCCCACGGCGCTCGCCACGCTGCCACCGCAGCTGAAGGTCACCCTGCGCGAGGCGACGACCCCGGCGCTCACCCGTGCCCTGCGGGCAGGCACTCTCGATCTCGCGATCATCGCTCGCACCCCGCCATATCGCCCGCCGGACGCCGAATCCCCGGCGCTCGAGCTGACGACGCTCTCCGAGCGCGAGCTGGCCATCGGCGTCGCGGCCAACCACCCACTCGCTCACGCCCGATCGGTCGAGGTCGAGCAGCTCGAAGGGCAGGTCTGGGTCGCGAGCCGATCCGACGCCGGCGACACGCTGCTCGGAGTGTGGCCGGGCCTCGCCGAGCGCCCCGACGTCCGCTATCTGGTCCGCGATTGGCTGGCCAAGCTGAGGATCGTCGCCGCCGGCCTCGCGATCACGACCATTGCTCCGATCATGCTCAATGCGCTGCCCGAGGGCATCGAGGTAGTCCACGTGCGCGGCGAGCCGCAGGAAACCCGCCGCGTCGTGGTGGCCCGCCGGCCCGGGCCGCTCGATGGCCCCACGGCGAGCGTGATCGACGCGCTGCTCGGTGCCGCTCAGCCCGCCGGAAGGTAACGGCGCGCGGTGACGTACTCATCGCCGAACGCGGCCAGAGGGATCACGTGTACGAAGCTCGCCGAGTTCGGCGCCTCGATGATCTGCCCGCCGCCGACGTACATGCCCACGTGACTGACCGCGCGCGACGGCGGATCGGTCGCGAAGAAGACGAGGTCACCGGGTTTCAGTCCGCCTCGGCCCACCGGCCGGCCGGCGAGCGCCTGCGCGCCGGCATCGCGCGGGATGACGATCCCGTTCACGCGATAGATCAGGTTCACGAAACCGGAGCAGTCGAAGCCGAACGCCGACGTCCCGCCCCACAGGTAGCGCACGCCGAGGAACAGCCGCGCGGTGGCGACCAGGTCCTGGCCCGTCGGAGTCGGGATGGCAGAGCTCGCGGCGTAAACGCGGACGTCCGCGCTCGGCAGCACTCCGACCTCACCGCTCGGCGTCGCGACCTGGACATCGCCTCCGGAGCTACCGACAACGGGCAGTCGCGTGCCGAAGCTCAGCTTGAGCGGTTGGAGCGCCCCACGCAGCACCGCCGTCGGTGCGCTGACCACCGCGATCCGGCCGGACAGCAATCCTCCGAAGCTCCCACTCGAGGTGAGTTGCTCGGTCGGGATCCAACCGGGATAGCCGAGCCGGTTCTTCGGCGTGGGCTGGTCGGTGACCGCGACCTCGCTCCACGTGCCTCGCTGCGCGAGGATCCGCACCGGTTCGCCGAACAGCGCCTGGGTCTCGATCCGGCCGTCCAGTCCCAGCCGCGCCGCTGTGTTCAGGACGCGGCTCCAGGCGCTCATGTCGACGGGGTTTCCCAGCGCCGGCCGATCGATCGTCCGGGGTGCGGAGGGGCTCGCCCACACGGTCGCAACCGAGACGTCGACGAACCGGGTCGACCCCGACGTGGACCTGGCGACGAGCGGGGTTCGCGACAGGCGGGCATCCGTGCCGATCTCGATCACGGGATGCGCCGAAGGCTTGAGCCAGCGAAGGACATCGAGGAGCTCTCCCTCTGGCAGGGCAACGCACCCCTCCGTGGCGCCACCGACCCAGTTGTGCAGGAAGATCCCCGAGCCCAGTGCGTTCGCCCCACGCCGGATCGGATTCATGTTGAACTGGACGACCGCGAAATACGGGTACGCGACGGTCTCGGTCCACAGCGGCTCCGACCACGCCGCAAACCCCGGCGTGAGTCCACACGGCACGTGGACGAAGCGGTTGTAGCGCGGCGAATACGGGTCTTCGTCCCACCAGTCACCGCACGTGAGTCGGTGATAGTCGTAGTGGAGGCCACCCGGATTCGGCTCGTTTCCGTACATCGTCGCGCCGATGCCGAACACGCCGATCGGCGTGGCGTGGTCGCCTTCCCGGCGGGCGCCGGCGGGCAGCAGGTGTCCCGAGCCGGTCTCGGCCTGCCAGGGGCCGAACACGGGGCGCCAGGGCGAGTCCGCGTTGGCCCGTTGGTATGCCCGCAGGGTGGCTAGGTACTCCGGCGGATCGTTGGTCGGGCTCGAGACGACGATCAGCTGATTCGCGCTGGCGGGAATCGTCAAGTTGGTCGCGCGGGCGCGCGCCGGCGTGACTCCTTCGGCCATCGATGCCGTGAAGGCCAGGACAGCCGCAACTGCGACCAGAGCCGAGCGCATCATTTCCGCGCGGCGCGCTCGAACATCTCCGCCGCCGCCTCGTGAAAGCCGGAGGGAAGCCCGGCCGCGGCGAAGGTCGAGGCGATCTCGCTCATCTCCCCCACCCACCGCCACCCTTTGGCGGCGGCGGAATCCTGGGCGTGTTGCCAGCGCGCGTCGAGCCCGGGTTGCGAGCGCGCCCACTCAGCCCGCAGCGCCTCCTCGACGCCGTTGGCCCCGGCACTGCCCAAGGCAGCGAGAAGCAGCGCCGCCGAGCCCTTGGTCCATGCCGCATAGGCCATCTTCAGCGCCGACGCAGCGACGGGCGAGCCGTCGAGGACGACTGGCTCGAGCGGAGTGCTCTCGAACAGGAGCGATGCCTCGAGTGCGTGCGTCCCGGACAGGTACAGACGGGTTGTCCCCTCCTGACGCGGCGGAGGGCCCACGATGCCACCATCGACCCAGCGCTCTCCGATGAGCTCGCCGATCCGGGTCGCGGTCGTCGGCGACACCGCGTTGGCATCGATCACGAGCGCCGAGGTGCCGGGCAAGGAGCGCGCCACTTCGAGCGCCGCGTGCGGCGGGCAAACCGACAGGATCACCTCGGCGTCGGCTAAGTCCTCGGCGGCGGTCAGCCCGGCAGCGGCCGCGCGCCGCGTGGTCGCCTCACTTCGTCCCCGCGGGAGCCACAGCACCGTGTGCCCCTGCTCGACCAGCAGGGCTCCGATCGCCGCGCCCATCTCCCCCGGATGCAGCAGACCGACACGCACCGGCCCATCATGGCAAACGCGCGCCCAGGCTTAGTCCTCGAGGTTCTCGACGATCTCATTCGCCTGCGACCACTGCTCGGGCGGCACGACGAGATAAATATCGCCGCGGCCGAGGCGATCGAGCGGCCGCTCGGCGACGCACGACGCGTCGACGCCGAGCTCACGCAGGCGATCGCGCCACGCCACGGCGGTTGCCCGTTCCTCGAACGTGCTCACGGTCTCCCAGCCCTCGAGGCGAGGGTCGTCAATCGAGACCGCGGGGTCCTTCCCCCCGGGAAGCTTGCGGAACCGCGGGAAGCGCACGGGCCGAGCCTACGCTCCGCGCGAGTGATATTCGAGCAGCTGCGTGAGCAGGCGTTGCAGGACCCGGCGGTCCGAGGCTGAGAGCGGCGCCACGAACGCCTCCTGAGCGGCCTCGATTCGACGGTCGAGGCGCTTCAGCGCCCGGGCACCGGCCGGGGTGAGGTCGACGAGCATCCGCCGGCGGTCGTTCGGGTCACGCACGCGCGCGACGAGACCATCCCCCTCGAGCTCGCTGAGTAGGGCGTGCATGTCGCTGCGGTCGATCAGCAAGCGCCGTCCGAGTGCCGCTTGGCTGGCCGCTCCCCGCTCGGCCAGGGCACTCAGCACCGTGAAGTGCTGGCGGCGAAGCCCCTCAGCGGCCAGCGCATCGGTGACGAGACCGGAGGCGGTGGCGGAGAGCCGACCCGTGAGCCAACTCGTGAGCCGCCTTACCCGGTCGGGCGGATCGTATTCAGCGAGGTCCGCGTCTGACCAGGGCATCGGCCGAATTATAAGTTGGCCTCGCCAACGTTGACAGCGCCAATGGACAGCGATATCGTTGGTCCCACCAACGTTGATCGCACCAACAAAAGGAGCAAGACGATGTCCGACGCTCAGTCCACCTCACTTGAAAGCCAGATCGGGCGGCTCTCCGACCGGCAGGCGATCGCCGATTTGATCGCCCGACTCGGCGTGATGCTCGACGAGAAGCGCTTCGAAGACGCGGGGCCGATCCTGGCCGACGACGTAACCGCGCAGACCCCCGGCGGCTCCTCCCGCGGCCTCGAGGCCGTCACGGCACAGGCGGAGCGAAGCCACACGGTCGGAACCCAGCACGTGATCACCGACGTGCTGATCGACCTCCATGGAGACACGGCGGAGGCCCGCGCGAACATGATCGCGACGTTCGCGGCGGACCGGCCCGGGTCACGCCTGGTGATCAATGGCGTCGAGCAGGCCGACAGCTATCTCAGCGTCGGGGCTCGCTACCGGTTCGGAGCCGTCCGCACCGAGGATGGATGGCGGCTGGCGCGGATCGAGAACGAACCGGTGTGGAGCAGCCAGCCCCAGAGCCGGGGCGCCGTGATCACTCAGACCGGGGACTGACCAAGCTCACGCCGACACCGCGATCGCGGTCGGGACCGGCGTGCGCGTCCCGTCGCCCCCGACCGCGACCGCCGCCTTGGCCGTCACCAGGTGGTAGAGGATCAGGAGCTGGACCAGCGCCAGCGACTCGGAGCGATGCAGGTCGGTACCGATCGTGAACTCGCCGAGACGGCGCGTGCGCAGATGCGTGGCGAAGTGCATGCGGGCCCAGATCGCCTCCTCGATCGCCTCGGCATGATCGGGATCCATCCGCCCGGGTATGCGCAGCACGCGCTCGCCGCCCCGCTCCACCAGCGTCAAGCCGTCGGGCTTGCCGTTGATCAGCGGCGAGAGGTCGGGGTGGGGTAGCCCGTCGCATAGCGTGAGCTCGGCCTCGAGATGGATCTGATCCTCCTCCGACTCCCCCTCGGATGGCCGGAACGAGACCAGCATGTCCGCGTAGCGGCGCTGGGGGCGGATGAACGCTTCCGAGTCGGCCTCGCGACGGTCGAGCTCGGCGAGTACCTCGTCGGTCGTATAGCCGCGGCGCGAGCAGTCGCGCTGCACCTTCCACCGGCGCCGCAGCTCTTCGGGAGGATTGAGGAACACGCGCACGTCGTAGACGTCGCGCATCTCGGGCAGGTGGTAGCCGAGCAGTCCCTCGATCACCGTGAACCGTTCGGGGTGGACGTAGACCGGCGGACCGAACGTGCCGTCCTTGTGCCGATAGACCGGCTTGATAATCGCCTCGCCGCGCCGCAGGTGGCCGAGGTGCTGGGCGATGATGTCGAGGTAGTTGCAGTCGGGGTGAAGCGGGCTGATCCCGAGCTCCGCCCGCTGCCTGCGGTCGTAGCGGTGATAGTCGTCGGTGCAGATGTGAGCCACATGCTCCTCGCCGAGCACGCGGACGAGCCCGCGCGTGATGGTCGTCTTGCCGGCCGCGGAGTCGCCGACGACGCCGAGGACGACGGGCCGGGCGGCCCGCCGGTGGTTGGTCATCGTCAGGGTCATGCCGCTTCTCGCTTGGGCTCGGTTCGCCCGTCGTCGCTGAACACGCTGCTCTTGAGGATGTCCTGCGCCTCGATCTGGCCGAGCATCTCGACCGTCGGCTCGGTCCCTGAGCGCACCGCCTCGTATATCCGGTTGGCGTGGCGCAGCCGCGCCCGCTCGATTCCGTTGCGCACGCTCCGGGCGTGCGCGAATCGCGGGCGACGCATGCGCCGGACGATGTACTGGCGAAACGCCTGCTCGGCGTCAGGCGACAGCACGTAGTTCTCGGCCGCGAGCATCAGCTGCCCGATCGCCAGGAGCTCGTCGGCGGAGTAATCGGGAAAGTCGATGTGGTGGGCCACGCGCGAGGACATCCCCGGGTTGAGCCGGAAGAAGTCGTCCATCCGATCCTTGTAGCCGGCGAGGACGACGACCAGGCGATCACGCTCGTTCTCCATCACCTGGAGCAGTATCTCGATTGCCTCCACCCCGTAGTCGCGTTCGTTCTCCGGCCGGTAGAGGTAGTACGCCTCATCGATGAACAGCACGCCGCCATAGGCGCGCTTGAGCACCTCCTTGGTCTTGGGCGCGGTGTGGCCGACGTACTGGCCGACCAGGTCGTCGCGGGTCACAGCCACGACGTGGTTGCGCTCGATGTAGCCCAGGCGATGGAGGATGTCGGCCATCCGCATGGCGACCGTCGTCTTGCCTGTCCCGGGGTTGCCGGTGAAGCACATATGCAGCGTCGGCCGCCCCGCCGCCAGCCCCGCGTGCCGGCGCAGCCGGTCGATCACCAGCAGGGCCGAGATCTCCCTGATCCGCATCTTCACCGGCCGCAGCGCCACGAGCTCGCGGTCGAGCTCGTCGAGGACCGCCTCGATGTTCTCCTCTCGTACCACCGCCGTGATGTCCGGCGCCTCGGCCGCGATGCCGCCGAGGGCGCTCATCACGCCGACCCGTTCAGGTAGCGACTCCCCACCGGCCGATCGGCAGCGTACGAATGCAGCCGGTAGCGCATCACGCGGTCGTGGGCGTCGGTACGGTCCAGGCGGAACCCGGGCTCGTGCGCGGGGCGGTTCACGATGAAGCTGAGCACGGTGCTGTGCCGCCCGTACGAGGCGTCGTACGCGATCAGCTTGATGTAGTGGTTGGGGTAAGCCTCCCTGCTCGCGCGCACCTCGCGCATGACCAGCTCGACATCGTGCACGGTCAGGTCAAACATCGGCAGACCCCACATCTCCCAGTACGAGCTGCGTGGGTGGGCATCGTCGGTGTATTCGACCGACATCGCCCAGCCGCGATCGAGTGAATATGCGATCTGAGCGGCGATCTGCTCGTCGGTCAGATCGGGAAGAAACGAGAAGGTTCCCTGGGTGATACGCATGGTCGCTCTCCTTTCCACTAGCTCAGGCCAGCGTGGGCGTGAGGACGTAGTCGGGGGTGTCGGTGGATTGGAAGTCAAAGGTCACGTCCTTCCACACCTGGAGCGCGGCGTTCAGCTCCGGGCATCCCTTGGCCGCCTTCTCCAGGATGTCGGGCCCCTCCTGGAAGTAGTCGCGACCCTCGTTGCGCGCCTGGATCATCGCCTCGACGGCGACCCGGTTGGCGGTGGCGCCGGCGGCGATCCCCATCGGATGTCCGATGGTTCCACCCCCGAACTGGAGTATCACGTCCTCCCCGAGGTAACGGAGCAGCTGGTGCATCTGCCCGGCGTGGATCCCGCCGGAGGCCACCGGCATCACCGCCGGCAGTGAGGCCCAGTCCTGATCGAAGAAGATCCCGTTCTCCAGGTTCTCCGGAACGTAGCCGAGGCGCAGAGTGTCGTAGTAACCCGCGATCATCGACGGGTCACCCTCGAGCTTGCCGACCACCGTGCCCGCGTGGAGATGGTCGACCCCGAGCAGCCGGCACCACTTCGCGATCACGCGGAACGACACCCCATGGTTCTTCTGCCGGGTGTAAGTGCCGTGCCCGGCACGGTGCAGGTGGAGGATCATGCCGTTGCGGCGGGCCCACTTGGACATCGACTGCATCGCCGTGTAACCGACGGTCAGGTCCATCATGATGATGACGCTGCCGATCTCCTTGGCGAACTCGGCCCGCTCGTACATGTCCTCCATGGTCGCGGCGGTCACGTTCATGTAGTGACCCTTGACCTCACCGCTCGCGGCGCTCGCACGGCTGACGCCCTCCATCGCGTACAGGTAACGATCGCGCCAGCGCATGAACGGCTGAGAGTTGATGTTCTCGTCGTCCTTGGTGAAATCGAGGCCGCCGCGCAGCGCCTCAAGCACCACCCGGCCGTAGTTCTTGGCCGACAGTCCAAGCTTCGGCTTGACCGTGGCGCCGAGCAGCGGGCGCCCGAACTTGTCGAGATACTCGCGCTCCATCACGATGCCGTGCGGCGGGCCCTGGAACGTCTTGACGTACTGGGTGGGGATCCGCAGGTCCTCTAAGCGCAGCGCCTTGAGCGCCTTGAACCCGAACACGTTGCCGATGATCGAGCTCGTCATGTTGGCGATCGACCCCTCCTCGAACAGGTCGAGGTCGTAGGCAATCTTGGCGATGTACTCTCCCTCGCGGCCGGGTACCGCGGTCACGTCGTAGGCCTTGGCCTGGTAGCGCTCGTGGGCGGTCAGGCGATCGGTCCAGACCACCGTCCAGGTCGCGGTCGAGGACTCGCCGGCCACCGCGGCCGCCGCCTCCACCGGGTCGACGCCCGGCTGCGGGGTGACCCGGAACGCGGCCAGGATGTCGGAGTCCTTCGGGACGTAGTCGGCATCGAAGTAGCCCATCTCGGCGTACGGGGTGACGCCGGACGCCCAGCGGTCCTTCTTGGGTTGAGGGGTGAATGGGGAATTGTCGGCGGCGTTTGACGGCGGCGCCTGGGTGATCGCCATAGCTCATTGACCTTTCGCTCGATGGCGGTAAGGTAGGCCCGACGACACATAAACATCAAATTCTTATTTGTCGTATCAACATAAACGTTTCTCTATAGGTAGCTGCTGATGCCTCGCCCGATCCTGCTCGGTATCGCCGGCGACTCCGCCGCCGGCAAGACCACGCTCACGCGGGGACTCGTCCGCATCCTGGGCGAGGCGCAGGTGACCCACGTCTCGGCCGATCACTACCACCGCTATGACCGCCAGCAGCGGGCGGCCCGGAGGATCACGCCGCTTCACCCCGACTGCAACCACCTCGACGTGCTCGAACAGGATCTGGGGCACCTGCGCGCCGACCGGTCGATCTTCAAGCCGGTTTACCGCCACCAAGACGGTACGTTCGCGCCCGGCGAGTACATCGCCCCCGCCACCTTCGCGATCGTCGAGGGCCTGCTCGCGTTCCATACGCCGTCGATGCGCGACCTCTATGACGTCCGAGTCTACGTCGACCCGCCCGAGGACATGCGTCGCGGATGGAAGGTGCAACGCGATTGCTCGCGGCGCGGCTACACGACCGACGAAGTGCTCGACGAGCTCGACCGGCGTGAGGCCGATGCCGAAGCGTACGTCCGCCCCCAGCGGCGCCATGCCGACCTTGTCATCTCATTCATGCCGGGAGACCGCGGCGATCAGGAACACCTGGACGCCAGGGTGACGCTCCGTCCGGGACTCGTCCATCCCGATCTCTCGGCGTTCGACGACCGCGACGCGCAGGGGATCGTGCTCGTGGCACGCGGCGCGGAGACCGTGCTCTGGGTGCCGGGCACGATCCGTCCCGAGCACAGCGGGGCGATCGAGGAGACGATCTGGGAGGGGATGCATTTCGCCAGTCACCTGCGCACCGAACGCCTGGGCGAGTTCACCGTCGGAACCCAATTGCACCGCTCAGAGTCGCTGGCCATCATCCAGCTGTTGGTCCTCTACCAGCTGGTGACCGCACGGGCCGCGGTGGCGACCGGCGCGATCGACGCGCGAACCGACCGGGATCCGGCCGGGGCTGTGCGGGACTAGCCGAGCTGCCCGCTCGCGACCTCGCCGTGGAGGAACTCGCTGAACGTCGCCGCGGCCCCGCGCGCGGGGCCGACCGCGGAGCGGAGCACGAACCACGGTCTCGGCGCCGGGCCGTCGGTGAGCGTGATCTCCCCCAGCCAGCCCGCGGTGAGCTCGGACTCGACGGCCGCGCGCGACAGCAGCGACACGCCGAGGCCCGCGCGGGCGGCCTGCTTGATGGCGCCGTTGGATCCGAGCGCCAGCGTCTTGGGGGTGAGGCCCCGCTCCTGGAGGAACTGCTCGCCCAGCGCGCGCGTCCCCGACCCCGGCTCGCGCAGGAGCCAGGCCCGGTCGGCGAGCGCGCTCGCCGGCACGGGGCCGGCCGCCGCGGCCGGATCATCAGCGCTGGTGATGCAGACGATGCGGTTCTCGAGCAGCGGCTCGGCGACGAGGCGCTCGTCGGCGGGCGGCTTGCCGGAGATGGCCACGTCGGCGAGGTGACTCGTCACGCGCTCGAACACGTACTCGCGGTTGCCCACATCCAGCGCGAGCTCGATGTCCGGGTGACGCAGGGCGAACTCCCGCATCAGCGGGGGGACGAATGACTCCGCCGCCGTCGTGACGGCAGCGATCCGCAACCGGCGGGCGGTGAGCGCGGCTGCCTCGCGGGCGGCTTGGCGCCCCTCCTCGAGCAACCCGACAACATCCGCCGCGAACGGCCTGAACGCGATCCCGGCCTCGGTCAACCGGATGCCGCGACCCGCCCGCTCGAACAGCTCACAACCGAGCTCGCGACTCAGCGCGGCGATGGCGGAGGAAACCGATGGCTGCGTGACGACCAGCTCGTCGGCAGCTGCGGTGACCGACCCGCCGCGCACGGTCGCGAGAAACGCCGTGAGCTGGGTGACTGTTATAGCCAACCAGCTAAGCCTACCGAAGGTTCCATAGGTAGATGCTTATAAGGGAGCGAAGAACCGGCGCGGGTTATCGACCATGAGCTGATCGACCTGGGCCTGCGCGACGCCCTCGGCCAGCAACGCGGGGATGACGCGCTTTGAGACCAGCAGGTAGTCGGGGTTCTCGTTGGCAAACGCCGGGTCGCCGACCATGAAGTCGCAGAAACAGGCCGCGTCATGGGACAGATGGATCCGGTCGCCGTATCCGGCCGCCAGCAAAGCCAGCAGCGTCTTAATTCGGTCAGCGATCGGGTTAAAACGCTCGATGCCGAAGCGATCGCAGCCGAGCCACGCCCCGGTGTCGGCGATCGCGCGCAGATAGCTCATGTCGTTGCTGTCGCCGCAGTGGGCGATCACGATCCGTGTCGGATCGACACCATGCCCGGTCAGCGCCTCGAGCGCGGCGAGCCCGGTCCGCTCGGCCGCGTTCGTGTGGACCATGATCGGCGCGCCGGTCTCGAGGCCGGCCGCGGCGACGGCGGCCAAGATCCGCGGGATGTCTCCGATCACCCCGTACCGCTCGACCGTGCATTTGAGGAAGGCCGCCTTGACCCCGGTGTCGTCGATGCCCTCCCGGATCTCACGGACGAACAGCTCGGCGAGCGCGTCAACCGTGCGATGCACGAGGAAGTTCGGCAGCCCGAGAAACGCATACACACCCGTTGCCACGACGATGTTCAGATCGACCGCGCCGTTCAGCTTCTGGATGCGAGGGATGTAGCGCCCGAGGCCGGGCGCGGTCGGATCGACGATCGTGCGGATGCCCGCCTCACGGACGGCGCCCAGCTTTGCGGTCGCGTCGTCGAGACGTTCCTGCTCGTTCCAGTAGGAGGGGCCGAAGACGTGGCCGTAGTTCTGAAGCGCCTCGGCCTGCATGATGAACACGTGCTCGTGCATCAGCGTCGGCCCGAGCTGGTTGACGTCAACCGGGCCGCGGACCGTCTCAACCGTTGCCATCGTCTCTCCTGTGTGAGTTGCCTCGCAGCGGCGGGGCGGGAGCCACAGACTAATCAGCCAACAGAGGTGCTCGTCGTCGTCGCGGTCGAGGATCCGCCGGAATCCGTGACCGAGGTGGATTTGATCGTGCCGCCGCTGCCCTCGGTTCCTCGCACCGCGACTGAGTCGCCGGGGCGAACCGAGTCATGGCTCACGGTGCGCGATTTGCTGATCGTCGTGGCCGAGAGCAACTTGACGGTGACCGTGGCGCCCGAGCTCTCCTTGACGTAGATCGTGTCGCCGTCAACGCGGGTGACCGTGCCCACCGTGATGCCGTCCGGGGCCCGGGCGGCAGTTGGCAGCGCCTCGCGAGCGGACCCGGTGCCGGCCCGCTGCGATTTCTCCTCGTGGACGCCGAAGTAGAAGCCGGCAAAGCCAAGCGCGATCGCCACCAGGGCAGTGTTCATCGGCGTCAACCAGCGGCGGCGACGCGAATTCGGATCTCTGCTCATTCGAATCCAAGGGCTTCGATCGGTCGCATCCCGCATCCGGACATCAGGGTGGCCCTCCGCCACCCAGGGCGCCGCCGCCGCTGGCGCCGAGCGCGCCGGCGAGTCCGGACGAACCGCCGAGCGTTCCGCTCGTGCCCGTTGTGGTGGTGCTGGTCGTGCTCGAGCCCAGCGAAGGCAGCGTCTGGTTGACGAGGAGCTCCTCCCCGGCGCTTAGGCCGCTGACGATCACGGATCGGCTGGTTCCCCGCCGGCCCACAACCACCTGGCGCTCGACGGGCTTACCGTCCTGATCCAGTGTCACGGTGCCCTCCGACCCAGATCCGCTGATGGCGTCGTTTGGCACGGTCACGCCACTGGCCTGATCGACGACCACCACCGCCGACGCACTCATGCCCGACAGCACCTGCGAGTCCGTCTGGTCGAGATCGAGCGTGACGTCGTAGGAGACGACATCGTCGCTGTCGGTGGCGGTCGACGAGATGGCGGCCACGTGCGCGGCAAGCTCGACCCCGCTGAGCGCGTCCATCGTCACCGCTGCCGACTGCCCGACCTTGATCTGACCGATGTCGGCCTCGCCGATGGCCACCGTCATCGTCAGCGTGTTCGTGTTGACGATCTCAGCGAAGCTCGAGCTGCTGGAAGTCGTGCTCGCGCTGGTCGAGGTCGTGCTCGACCCGGACGAGGAACTGCCCGTCGAGGAATCGCTCGAGCTCGAGCTAGGACTCGACGAGGACCCGCCCTGAACGGATTCTCCGGGCGAGAGATCCTCGAGTGATGCGATCGTGCCCGTCGCCGGCGCGCGCAGTGTCGTGTCCGACAACGCCACCTCGTCGCTCTTCACGGTCTGCTCGTCCTCCTCGACGGCGAGCTCGTCTTCGTCGACCGTCGTCGTTGTGGACGAGGAGGAGGTGTCCTCGGCGTCTGACAGCGTGTCCTGCGCCGCGGTCAGAGTTTCCTTCGCCTCGTCGAGCGTCAGCTGCGCGGACGTCGGGTCGAGGCTCGCGAGGACCTGACCCTTCCTCACGCGCTCGCCCTCGAGCACGTAGACGTGCTCGAGTGTCCCGCTCGTGGCGAAGTTCACGTCGTCGTCCGTGCCCGCCGCGACGTTGCCGGTACCCGAGACGGACGTCTGGACGACACCGTCGGCGGCGCTCACGACTTCCGTTTCGGTCCGCGCTGAGCTAGTCGGCGTGCCGACCTCCGACACCGCCAGGAGCCCGGCCACCACCGCCACGACCCCGAGAAGCACCAGGGCGACCGCCCGCCGCCATCGATGTTGCTCCTCGATCACCCGGACAACATCCGGGAGCGCCGTCAGAGAACCGGAAGAGGTTTGTCGGAATCGTGTAGGAAAGCGGCCCGGTTGCGTTCAGGCCGCGGCGCCCTCGATCAAGCAGTAGGGGAATGCCGCCGGCTTGACGGCGCAAAGCCTGAGCCCGGCAGCCTCCAACAACGCCGCGTATTCCGCGTCGGTCCGCTCCATGCCCCCAGTGATCACGAGCATGTTGATATCGCTCAACAAGGTCGGAATCGCGTCGCCGTGTCGGTCTGGGATGCGCCGCTCCACGATCAGCACCCTGCCGTGCTTGGCCATGGCGCGGCGGCAGTTGCGCAGGATCACCGTGCTCTCGGCGTCGTTCCAATCGTGGAGGACGTTCGCCAGGACGTAGCAGTCAGCGCCCTCGGGGACCCGGCCGAAGAAGTCGCCGGCGATCACCTTGCAGCGCTCCCGGACGTCGGTGCCCTCGAGTCCTGCCCGAGCGCGAGCCGCCACCGCCGGCAGCTCGAACAGCACGCCCTCGATGTGCGCGTGGTGGCGCAGGATGTCGGCCAGAAGGGTGCCGCGACCGCCGCCCACATCGACGACGCTGCGCACGTCCGAGAAGTCGTAGCCGGCCGCGACCGAGGGGGCGAAGGCCGCGGTTCGCTCGGACATGGCCGAGTCGAACGCAGCGGCGGCGTCGGGGTGCCGATCGAGCCACTCAAACAGCGTCGTCCCGTGAGCCGCGTCAAATCCAGGCCTGCCCGTGCGGACCGCGTCGAGAATGTGCTCGAATCCTCGGACGGCACCGATCGCGTCCAGGAATGTCGCCCATGACCGCATTCCCGCCGGCGCGCCGCCGCGCAGACGATCCCCGATCACGGTCAGGCCAAAGACCCGCGCGTCGTCCTGGGCGAACACCCCGAACGCGGCGAGCAGCCTGAGCACCCGGTAGAGCGACGGCTCGTGGGTGCCGGTCCTGCGGGCCAGCTCGCCCGAGCTGAGCGGTCCGTCCGCCAGGAGGTCGGCGATCCGCAGCTCGGCCGCGACATACACCGCCCGGGACACATGGGTCCCCCAGATCAACCGCAACAGACTCGTCGCGGCCGCACGCTCGGCCTCGGTCGGCTGGGCGGCGACGAAATCCTCAACCGTCATGGCTACTCCTCCGCGAAAGTGGGTGAAGCGGTGATTTGAGCCGGAGGGGCTTTCCACCGGCATACGCGCCGATTACCGTCTGCTTACCGTGCAGTTCCACGTCCTCGGTCCCCTCGAGGTGACCCACAGCGGGCGGACGCTCGCCGTGGGTGGCGCGCGGACCCGCGCGGTGCTGGCGATGCTGCTGCTCGACGCCAACCGCGTCGTCGCCGCCGATCGACTGATCGACGAGTTATGGCCCGAGCACGGCCAGGAACGAGGCGCCGCCAACCTTCAGGTCCGCCTATCGGAGCTCCGCCGGGCGCTCCGCTCGGTGGGGGAGGCCGACCGGCTCGTCACCCGACCGCCGGGATACATTCTCCGCGCGAGCGCTGACGAGCTCGACGTGCTGAGGTTCGAGGAGCTAGTCGGCGCCGGGCGCGACGCGATCGCCGGCGGGGACACCGCCCGCGGGGTGGGGCTACTCGCCGAGTCGCTGGGGCTGTGGCGGGGGCCGGCGCTGGCCGACGTGGGTGACGGCCGCTTCGCCAGCGCCGAACGAGCACGGCTCGAGGAGGAGCGGCTCGGCGCGCTCGAATCGCGGATCGAGGCGGAGCTGGCGTGCGGCCGCCACGAGCAAACGATCGCCGAGCTGGAGGCGCTGACCGCGGCGCACCCGCTGCGCGAGCGGTTCTGGCGCGGGCGGCTCCTGGCGCTCTACCGGTGCGGCCGGCAGGCGGACGCCCTGCGCGCGTACCACGAGCTGCGGGCGACGCTCGCTGAGGAGCTGGCCATCGAGCCCGGTCCCGAGCTGCGGGAGCTCAATGACCGGATCCTGCGTCAGGACCCTGGGCTCGAATACCGGCCTGCCGCTCCCGATGGCGGCGCAGAGTTACCGAGGCCTCAGACGCGCTATGCCCAGAGCGGTGAGGTACGCATCGCTTACCAGATCCTCGGGCACGGCGAGCGCGACATCGTGTTCGTGCCCGGCGCGATGAGCCATCTCGACCTCCTGTGGGAGGATGAGGAGACGGCGGATTTCTTTCGCCGTCTTGCTGCGATGGGGCGTCTGATTGTGTTCGACAAGCGGGACACGGGGCTCTCAGATCGCGCGCCGGCCGACTCTCCGCTCGAGGAGCGGATGGACGACGTGCGTGCGGTCATGGAGGCGGCGCAGTCCGATCGCGCGGTGCTGTTCGGCTTCTCCGAGGGAGGCCCTATGAGCATCCTGTTCGCTGCCACTTACCCCGATCGGGTCACCGGGTTGGTCCTGGGAGCCGCCACCGCGCGCTATCGCCCCGCCCCTGGTTATCCCTGTGGCGAGGGTTCCGAGTCGATGTTCGCGTCCCTCATGGAGATCGCCGAGCACCGCTGGGGGCAGGGAGCAAGCATCGACTGGTTCCTTCCCAGCCGAGCCGGCTCGGAGCACGCGCGCCGGCTGTTCGCGCGCTTTGAGCGGATGTCGGTAACCCCTGGCGGGTTCCTGCGCATTGTCCGAATGGTGCGGGAGATCGACGTACGCGCGGTGCTGCCTGCCATTCACGTGCCCACGCTCGTGATCCAGCGGCTCGACGACCGCATGACGCCGCCCTGCCATGGCCGCTATCTGGCGTCCCACATCCCCGGCGCACGCTACTTCGAGCAGCCCGGCGACCACTCGCTCCGTTTCGCCTCCAGTGGCGACACCGATCGCCTGCTGAACGAGATCGAGGCTTTCCTGTCCGCGGCGTCGCAGCCGACACACCCCGATCGCGTGCTCACCACGGTCCTGAGCATCGACTCCTCGGCCGGTGCCAAGGCCCATGTCCTCGCGCACCGGGGACGACCGCTCCGCTCCGGAAACGATGGCCTCGTGGCCACCTTCAATGCCCCGGGTCAAGCCATCCGTTGCGCCGACGCCATCCGGACGGTCTCCGCCGCAGCCGGTATCGCGCCGCGCGCGGGCGTGCACACGGGTGAGGTGGAGCTGCGCGGCGACAGGGTCGATGGGGTGTCACTGGATATCGCCACGGCCATCGCGGCGCTGGCACAGCCCGGGGAGATCCTCGTCACGCGGACCGTGACCGACCTCGTCGTCGGATCGGGGATTTCGTTCGCCGACCGTGGCCTGCACGGGCTCGCCGGTGTTCCCGACCGCTGGCCGCTGTTCGCCGTCACCGCCATCTAGAACTTCTTCCCACGCCGACGCCCGCGGGAGCCACCACTGCTACCTAGGAGATTAAACGGCGGATGAGGGCAGAGCTCGTGTTGCCCACGTCTGGCGAGCCGCCACGGCGGCGGCCAGCTGCGCCTGGTGGCGCAGCCGCGCGGCGCGCTGGCAGGCGGGCAAGTCCCACGTGACGGTAGTGACCACACTGCCGTCGCTGGGGGTGGGCGGTGGCCTCGGTGCCGAGTTGAATGACTCTTGGGACTACAGCGCGCGCTGGATCGCCTGGGTCAGCTCGGCGGTAGTCGCATGACCGCCGAGATCGGGCGTGCGAGGCTCGCGCGCGGCGAGCACACGAGCGATCGCCCCAACGACGGAGGCCGCGACGTCTGGATGTCCAAGATGGTCGAGCATCATCGCGCCCGCCCAGATCGCCCCGATCGGGTTGGCGATTCCCCTTCCGGCGATGTCGGGCGCCGAGCCGTGGACCGGCTCGAACATCGACGGGAACTCCCGCTCCGGATTGAGGTTCGCCGAGGGCGCGATGCCGATCGAGCCGGCGACGGCGGCGACGACGTCGCCGAGGATGTCGCCGAACAAGTTCGACCCAACTATCACGTCGAAGGTCTGAGGCGCCAGGACGAGCTTCGCGCATAGGGCGTCGATCAACTCGCTCTTCACGGTCACCCCGGGATGGGCCGCGGCGCGTTCGGCGACGACCTCGTCCCAGAAGACGAGCGTGTGCACGATGCCGTTCGACTTCGTCGCAGAGGTCAGCTGGCCCCGGCGAGCCGCCGCCAGCTCGAGTGCATAGTCGACGATCCTGGTGATGCCCGAGCGGGTGAAGATCGCCTGTTGCGTCGCGAACTCGTCCGGGAACCCCCGGCTGAACCGACCGCCCAGTTCGGTGTATTCGCCCTCGACGTTCTCGCGGACGACGACCAGGTCCACCGAGTGCTCGGCACAGGAGAGCACCGGGCTGGGCAATCCGTCGAACACGCGAGTCGGGCGGAGATTGACGTATTGACGAAAGCGCTGGCGGATCGGGATGAGCAGGCCCCACAGCGACAGGTGGTCTGCAACGCGCGGGTCTCCGACGGCGCCGAGGAAGATCGCATCGAAGTCGCGCAGCTGCTCGAGGCCGTCGGAGGGCACCATCGCCCCCTCGCGCAGGTACCGCTCGCACGACCAGTCAAACGTCTCGTAGCTCAGCTCGATGCCGTGAGCGGCACAGGCCGCGTCGATCACGACCCGGCCCGCCGGCAGGACCTCGCGCCCGATCCCGTCGCCGGGGATGGCCGCGATCCGGTATCCGGTCATGTCGCGTCGAGTTCGACCCGAAACATGCCCCCATTCTGTACCACCGGCCGGGCAACAGGAGCGCCCGTCGCGATAGCAAGGCCCCCTTCCCCCGCGCAAGCTAGGAGGATGTTGGCATGCGAGACACATCCGTGGCAGTCCTCGTGGCCAAGGGGGAAGCTCGGCCGGACGGCCTGGACCTGGTCTCACCCCTGGCCGACGTGCACCTGGTGGATGACGCGACGACCTTGGCCGAGGCGATGCGCCGCGCTGAGGTGATGTTCGTCTGGGACTTCCGGAGTGATCTGCTTCAGACGGCGTGGCCAGATGACTGCTCCGTGCGGTGGATCCACACCGGGAGCATCGGAGTCGACGTGGTGCTCGTCGATCCGGTGCTGAAGGGTGACATCGTCGTCACCAACACCCGCGGCGTGTTCGAGCGGCCAATCGCCGAGTACGTGCTCGGGCTGATCCTGATGTTCGCCAAGGATCTGCGCGGCACGCTCGCCCGCCAACGGGAGCGACGATGGGAGCACCGCGAAACCGAGACGATCGACGGAGCGCGTGTGGTGATCCTCGGCGCCGGTGGCGTGGCCAGCGAGGTGGCGCCGCTCTTGCGGGCCGCAGGCATGGAGGTTCAGGTAGTCGGCCGGACGCCGCGCACCGGAGTCTCCCGCCTCGGTGACGTCCGTGCCGGCACGGACGTCGACGAACTGCTGCCGGGAGCTGACTTCGTCGTCTTGGCGCTGCCCCTGACCTTGGAAACCCGCGGGTACCTTGACGAACGGCGGATCGGGTTACTGAGTCCGCGGGCTCGGATCGTCAACATCGGCCGCGGGCCTCTCATCGACGAGGACGCACTCCTGGCCGCCCTGCGGAGCGGCGCGATCGCGGGTGCCGCGCTCGACGTGTTCGCCATCGAGCCGTTGCCGCCCGAGCATCCGTTTTGGGCGATGGATCAGGTGGTCGTCTCCCCGCACATGTCCGGCGACCGGATCGGATGGGAGCGCGATGTGGTCTCGCGCTTTGCCGACAATCTCCGACGCTGGCTCGCCGGCGAGGAGCTGCGCAACGTGGTCGACAAGCGAGGTCTCCGTGGCTCTCGCGCCTAGCCACCTCATGGTGGTCTGCTCCTGTCGCTTTCCACCTATCGATTCGCGGCCCGAGGCAGATTGGATCAGCGGCGCTCGGTGACCGCCGCCACGATCAGGCTGAGCTCGAAGAGCAGGTAAAGCGGCAGGGTCTCGAGCAGCAGGGTGATCGCATCCCCGGGGAGCACAGCGGCCACGAGGCCGCAGGCGAGTAACGCGTAGCGGCGGTTCCGTCGCAGTTGTCCCGTGCTGAGAAGGCCGGCGCGGGTCACCGCGATGATCGCCACGGGAACCTGGAAAACGAGCCCCATCGCCAGCAGGATCGTGGCCGCGAACTTGTAGTACTGGCTGGCCTGGGCGAGGACGTTGAACTGGTCCGAATTGAAGTTCTGGAAGAAGTGCAAGGCCGCCGGCAGCACGACCAGGTAACCGAACGCGACGCCAGCGGCGAACAGCAGCGGGATCGCAAACATGACGGGCAACATCCGGCGTCGCTGCTCCGGCTCGAACGCGGGCATGAAGAAGCCGTAGGCCTGCAGAAGCAGGACGGGAAGGGAGAGAATCAACGCGAAGATGAACGTCACTGTCACGGTGCTCGAGAACGGCTCGCCGATCCCGAGCGTGACCGGGCGGTCGCCCTCAGGCGCCGCCGAGAGCCGCGCCACGTCGCGGCGCAGGCTGCTCTGAGCATGGGCGAGGGCGGCCGAGACCGCATCCGAGTGTGGCTGCGTGCGGAGCACGCCGACCACGGTTCCGAGCTGCTGGGCGATGTCTCTGGCGCTCTGTTGCACCGAGTAGGTCGCGCCCAGCGGCCCGTGCCCCTGGCGCACTTGTTGCTGCGTCTCGCTTGCGAGCGGCTGATTGACGAGATGTAGGAGCTCGTGGTTCTGCCAAAAACAGACGCCGAACGCGACCGCGAGCGCGAGCAGCGAGACGATCAACCGATTGCGCAGCTCGTCGAGATGATCGACGGTGCTCAGTCGGGTCTCGTGGGCAATCGGGCGGATTCGGCGCAGCGCAATCGCGCCGGGCATCTGCATGGGAAGCGTTCGTGTAGCCGATGGTTTGGCGTTGTCTACGCGGCCCGGCCGACCGGCAGACGCTCGGCCGCCGACTGGGTGGTATGCACGTCGGCGTCGGCGTGATTCGCGGTCAAACCGTCGACGCGTGTCGGATCCGTCGCGGAGCCCAGCTGCGTCGCGGGTGTCTCGCCGGTGAGTGAGTCCTTGAATCCGCGGAGCCCCGCCCCGAGTGACTGACCCATCTCGGGCAAGCGTTTGGCGCCGAACACCAGCAGCAGAATGACCAGCAAGAACCCTATGTGGACTGGGTTATCAAGTCCCATCATCGGATGCTCCTATCGTTTGGTTGCCTCACCCGTTGGTTCGGAGCAGAGCGCGATTCGGATCACTGACGGTTATGCGAGCCCGGCCTGCTGGATGAGCTGGACGGCCTCCTGATCGGTGCCGAGAGCCGTGACGGGCAGCGTCGCTGGAGAGATCGAACTGAGCGGTGGGAGCGCCGGGTTTGGGGTGATGCCAACCCGGGCCGGATACTCGTAGTCGTAGCTGTGGGCGAGGACCTGCTGGCCGGCGGCGCTGACCATGAACGCCACGAACCGCTGCGCCAGTGCCTTGTGCCGGCTCGACGCGAGCACTGCGGCTCCAGCCACGTTTTCGATCGACCCGACGTCGTGGTGTGGGAAGTAGTACAGACGGCTGCGAGTTGCCGCGGCCCCCAGCTCGAGCCGGAGCCGGTACCAGTAGTACTGGTTGACGATGCCGGCGGCGACGTCGCCGCGGTTCACGGCCGCGACGACCGATTCCTCGTCTTGGTAAGTCTGGGCATTGCGCTTGAGACCGGCGAGCCAGCTGGCCGCGGCCGCCCGACCGTCAGCGGCGATGAGCGCGCCGACGACCGGCGGGAAATCCGAGTCGGTCGGCGCGATCGCAATCCTCCCCTTCCAATCTGGCTGCGCGAGCTCGAGTACGGACGTCGGCAGTTCGGACTGCGACGTTCGCGCCGGGTCGTAGGCGAGGCTCGAGACGCGCAGCGCAATGCCAACCCAGTCCCGGGCGGGGGAATTGTCGCGGGCGGGGATCTGGTCCACAATCGAGCTCGGGAGCGTGGTCAGTAAGTGGTGGGCCTCGAGGTTCATCAACTCGGGAGAGTTTTCGGTCATATACACGTCGGCGGGTGACGCGCTGCCTTCCTGCAGGATCTGGTCCGCGAGGATGATGCCGTCGCCGGTGCGCACGCTGACGTGGATTCCGGTTTGTCTCGTGAACGCGGCGACAAGTGCGGTCGTGAGCTGCGGGTGCTGGCCGTTGTATAGGACGATCGTGTCGGGGTCGCTCCCTCCGCAACCCGCGACGACTCCACCTAGGGCGAGCGCAGAGGCAACGATCAACAGGGCGCGGCGGATCACGTGCGGCCGCCGACGCACTCATCACCTGACGTGGGCGCGCCCGAAGGCGCGCTTGCCGGATAGCCCATCACCGGACCGACGACGACGAGCTCGACCCAGCTTCCCGGCACGGGTAGGTCGTGACCCCGCAGCACTCGCGCCGTGATCGGCCCCGATACGTCGTCGAGCTCGAGCTCGACGACGGTGTCTGGGCCATAGAAGGTCGATGAGATCACCTTCGCGTTGGCGCCGGACCCGGTACCGGCCTCGGCTGCGCCAGGTGGCCCGGCCTGACGGAACCCGATCTGCTCGGGGCGGATCATCACGTCGATCCGACCTTCGACACGTGGATCGATCAGCGCCAGTTCCCCGAGGGCGGTGGCGGCGAGCCCGCGCGCGGCTACACCGGCCAGCACTACGGCCTCGCCGACAAAGCGGGCGACATCGACGTCGGCCGGCATCCGGTAGAGAGCCGACGGCGGCGCCGTCTGGACCAGCCGTCCCGCACGCAACACCGCGACCTCCCGCCCTGTCGACAACGCCTCGGCCTGGTCATGGGTGACCAGCACAGCGGTCGTTCCCTGTGCGCCGAGCGCGTGCACGACCGCCTCGCGCGTCTCGTTCCGCAGCGATGCGTCGAGCCCGGAGAACGGTTCGTCGAGCAGCACGACCGGCGGCCTTGGCGCCAGCGCGCGCGCCAGCGCCACCCGGCGCTGCTCGCCTCCGGAGAGCTGCCCGGGGCGGCGATCGGCATACACGTCCGGGAGGCCGACCAGAGCGAGCAGCTCGCGCGCGCGCCGACCCAGCTTGCGCTCGCCGCGTGGTAGTCCGAACGCGATGTTGCGCTCGACGGTCAGCTGTGGGTAGAGCGCGCCCTCCTGGGCGACGTAGCCGATCGAGCGCTTCTCGGGCGGAAGGTGGACGCGCGCGCCATCCGACGCGACCCTTCCGCCGACGATCACGCTCCCGTGGTCCTGCCGAATGAATCCCATGACCACCCGAAGCAGCGTCGTCTTGCCGCTGCCGGAGGCGCCGAGAATGGCGGTCAACGTCGCCTCGGCGACATGAAGATCGACTCCGGCCAGGATTTGGTCGGGGCCGTAGGAGGCGTTGATCTGCTCGCACCGCAGCTCGGCCATTGCTACGCCTGGGCTCGATTGACGCTAGCCATCCCCCGTAGTTGACGCCCGCAGCCGCCCGGATGTTCCCGACCATCCCCGTTCCCGGAAGGAGGGCGGCGTCTCCCGGCGAATCCGTGTCGGATGCCCCGCCTGGCCACCGTCGCCTACGTGATCATCGGCGTCGTCGTGGCCTCGCAGCACAGCTACTACGCCAGTCTGGGCAGCCTGTCCCAGGTGCTCTCCGCGGTGGTGGCGACGGCACTGTGGCCGCTCGTTCTACTCGGCGCGAGCCTCCACCTCAGCCTCGCCCACCTGTAGGCCGCGGCTTAGCCGCCGGGGACCTGTAGCGATGTCGCATACGTTCGTACGTGATAACGTACGGAGGCCGAGTGGGCGACACTTACACGCACGGCCACCACGAGTCGGTGCTGCGCAGCCACCGATGGCGAACCGCCGAGAACTCGGCGGGTTATCTGCTGCCGTTTCTGTCACCGGGGCTGCGCCTCCTAGATGTCGGGTGCGGGCCGGGCACCATCACACTCGATCTCGCCGCTCGTGTCGCTCCCGGTTGCACGGTCGGCGTGGACCGCGAAGCGGCCGTGATTGCCGAGGCTCGCAGCCTGCTTCGGTCGCGCCCGATCGCCCCGGTTGAGTTCAGGACCGCAGACGCATACGCGCTCGAGTTCGATGACGCGTCATTTGACGTCGTCCACGCCCACCAACTGCTCCAGCATCTCACCGATCCCGTTGCTGCGCTGGTCGAGATGCGCCGCGTACTGCGGCCTGGCGGTGTGCTCGCCGTCCGCGACGGCGACTACGGCGGCTTCGTATGGGCGCCGACTGACCCGCTGCTCGATCGCTGGATGGAGCTCTACCACGACGTCTGCCGACACAACGGAGCCGACGCTGATGCCGGGCGAAGACTGCTCGGCTGGACGCGGGCCGCCGGCTTCACCGAGATCCATCCAAGCAGTTCGACCTGGACGTTCGCAGACCCGATGTCACGGCGGTGGTGGGGCGAGGGGTGGGCCGACCGAGTCGTCTCGTCGTCCCTAGCCGACCAGGCGGTGCGATACGGCCTGAGTACCCAGGACGAACTCGAGTCGATCGCCGAAGCGTGGCGCCACTGGCTCGCACAGGACGACGGCTTTTTCGTCGTCGTGCATGGAGAACTGATCGCACGCCGGTGACGTGGGTTCTCCCATTTAGAAGGGATGCTTATGAGTCGCTCGCCAGACACGTCTTTGACTTCTGGATCGCGAGTCGCCATGCTTATTCGCGTAGTACCTCTCCTCCCTCGAGCGCGCCCCGAGTCCGGCCTCATATCCCGCCGGTACCGGGGCGTTCTCACTTAATCGACGCGACAAGCCTCGGTTCCGAGCAATTAGCGGGCTTTCCTGCTGCCCACTCTGAGCAAGGACGCTGCCGGATCACGCGCCGCTGACAACAACCAGCGCGAGACCATCCGTGCCCACGCGCACGATGTCGCCGGAATGGAGCTGTCGGCCGCGCCTCAGCTCAGGCGCACCGTTGACGGTCACCCGACCGCTGGCGATCAGGGCTTTGGCATCCGCGCCGTCCGAGGCAGCACCGGCAAGCTTGAGCAGCTGGCCCAGGCGGATCACGTCGCCAGCGATTTCGATCGATCGCTCCACACCCAATCGGCGAAGATCAGTCCTCGCGCGGCGGGGGCCGAAAGACGATTCGCTTGAGCTCGTCGCGTGACGGGCCGCCAAGACGAAGCGCGGTCTGAAAGCCCTCGAGTCCAAGTTCACCGGCGTCGAGCGACCGTCGGAGTTCGTCGAGTGCCGGTCGCTCGTCGTCGCGGACGTTCTCGCGCGAAGCGTCGAGCAGGATCAAGTGTCGCGGGCGCCGAAGGCCATGGGCAAGGCGCACGAACCGTTCGCGCTCTTCAGCGTCGAAGCCCTCGAGGGGCAGAACGACGCTCTGCCCAGACTGCAGCCGCTTCTGGACCGCGCCGGCGAGCAGCTCACCGGCACGCGCCTCGATCTCGCCTTCAGGGACCCGACCGGCGAGCAACTCGCGCACCCGACTCGGTGCGAGCGTCGCCCCGCGCTCCTCGATGACTCGCTCGGCAAAGCGCGCCGGCTCCGACGCCTCGGGTCCGACGATGACGAGAAGGCTGCCGGGCGAGTAGCGCAACCGATGCGACGGCGCGAGCACGCGGCACCGGGCAGACACGTCAACCGGGCGCGCCGCGCCGCCAGTTCCGCGGGGGCGCTCCGATGACCAGCCGGTGCGCTCGTCGGCGGAGATCTTGACGCTTCGGGCGGTTGGTTTCTCTGACACGCACACAATCATCGTCGACTTGGCTCTTCCGTGCTCCGCCGACCGCGTCTTCGACCCGGCTGTCTCGTTTCACACGAGGATCCTCCGAGCCCGCACGCGCGGGCGTAGGGTGGGACGGGCGTCACCCACCAGGAGGTTCCATTGCCGAGTGTTAGACGACGACCAGCCAAGCTGAACGACCCGCTCGACGGCCTGGTCGGGCATGTGCAGGGCAACGCGGCGGGTAGGTACCTGTTCGCCGATCCGCAGCGTCTGTTTGCCGACCCTGACCCAGGGCCGGATGAGGTTTCGTTTCATGAACCGAACGTCGATGAGCAGTACTACAACACCGGTTACTACGCCGCACATCAGAACCAGATCCAGCCGTTCCCGCGGCCGCTGCCCGATCCGCCTCGCATCGACCTGGCGACCATCCTAGGACCGAAGCTGCTCGGCCCGATCACCGATGCCCAGGCGATCACGTTCCACGCCGTGGGCGACACCGGTGCCTCCTCGACCGGTCTGATCGACCCGGAGGCGCGCGTAGCCGATTCCATGGCTGACGAGGTAACTGAGGCCGGAGCTCAAGGCCCGGCGTTCCTGTTTCACCTCGGTGACGTGGTCTACAACTTCGGCGAGGACCAGTACTACTACGACCAGTTCTACGAACCGTTTCGGCGCTACGACCGGCCGATCTTCGCCATCGCCGGAAATCACGACGGGGCGGTGTACGGCCCCAGCACGACCTCCCCGGTTGCGCCCACACTGCAGGGATTCCTGCGTAACTTCTGCGCCAAGTCCCCGACGCCCTCGCCGGACGCGCCGGGCATCGCCCGCACGACGATGACCCAACCCGGCGTTTACTTCACCCTTGACGCGCCATTTGTCTCGATCATCGGCTTGTACTCCAACGTGCTCGAACAGCCCGGGGTCATCTCCTCCCAGGGCGGGCGGTTCGCGCTGCCCGACGATCAGCTCACGTTCCTGGGCGGCGAACTGACGCGCCTCAAGCCCGAACGTGACCAACTCAAGCGAGCCATCATCGTGACCGTCCATCACCCGCCCGTGTCCTTCGATGCGGTCCACGGCAGCTCACCCGTCATGGCCAACGAGATCGACGCGGTCTGCAACCAGGCTGGCGTGTGGCCCGACGCGGTGCTCTCCGGTCACGCCCACCTCTACCAACGCTTCACGCGCAGCCTCAACGGCCGCCAGATCCCCTACGTCGTGGCCGGCAGCGGCGGCCATCTTCAACACTCGCCGCGCAGCGGTCTTCCCAAGGCTCCAACGAACTTCGGCAACTACCGCCTCGAGGTCGACCCGATCTTTGAACTCGGCTACCTCACCCTTACCGTCAGGCTGGGCGGCCGCGGTAACCCCACGCTCAGCGGCACGTTCCACTCCCAGGCCGCGAAGCCAACCAAGGACGGCTTCATCCTCGATCTCAAGACCGGCACCGTCAAGACGCAATAGACCCGTGTCCGGCGGGGCTCGCGCCGGCCGCTCGGGCACCTACTTGGAGCGGGCCGGCTTCGACAGCCGGATCAGCGTCAACGGGTCGCTACTCGGGCTCGGAGCGGACGGCCGCGCGGGCGTCGGCGGCTGGGCGTACAGCGCCTCGAGTCGCGCGATCTCAGATCGCACGAGCGCCCGCTCGGTCTCGGGCGTCAGCGAGATGCCGGTCCTGATCTCGAGCAGTCGTCGCTGGGCATAATCGAGCTCGGCCGCGATCTCGCGGACGTGACGCACGATGCGACGGACGCGCGAGATCATGCGGCCCGGTCCCGCATTGACTCCACGAACGCCGCGGCGACCAGGTCGCCACGGCCGCCGGGATCTAACTCGGGATGCCATTGCAGGCCAAGCGCGAACCGACGGTCATCGCGTTCGATCGTCTCGATCACGCCATCCGGTGAGCTCGCCACGACACGGAGGTGCCGGCCGAGGCGCCTGATGGCCTGGTGATGCTCGCTGCGCACCACCAGCGAGGGGCCGACGATCCGCCTGAGCGAGCCGTCGGCCTGGGTCTCGATTACGTGCTCGGCCGTGTCGTGATCGACGCCGGTGACGCCGTCTCGGATGACGTCCTGGTACAGGCTGCCGCCCGCGGCGATGTTGAGCAGCTGATGCCCACCGCACACGCCGACGAACGAGACGCCCATCGCGAGCGCCGCGCTGACGACCGCCATGTCGATCCGATCCTGTGCAGGTTCGGCTCACCGCGCGGCCGCACGGGCCTCTCGCCGTACAGGCTGGCGTGAATGTCCCGCACGCCGCCGGTGACTACCAGCCCGTCGGCCAGCGCCAGCTGACGCTCGGTCGGGGCCGCCCGGGCCTGGCGGACCCGCGCGCCTGCCTGCTCAAGCCAGCGGACGTAGGGCGCCGGCTGCACGTCACGGACGACCACAAGCACGAGCGGCGCGGCGTCCGCGCGCGCGGCACGGTAGGCATCGAGGAACGCAGCCCGCGCCCTGCTCACGCGCTTGCGCGCCGCCTCCTCGGTGCTGTCGAGCAGCTGTGCGATCTCCGCGTGCGTGAACCCGGCCTCGAAGCGCAGCAACAGCACGAACCGCTCGTGCGCGCGCAACCGGGCGAGCGCCTCGCGCGCGGCGTCTGGCGTCCCGGCCTCTTCCGCGCTCGCGTGTAGATGCTCCAGGTGCTCGATCGGCGCCATCAGCCGCCGACGCCGACGCCGCAGCTCATCGACGGCGAGGTTCCGGGACGTGCGGTGCAGCCAGGCCCGCTGCTGCCCACGGTCGAGCCCCTCCGGCAGTCCCCGCCACGCCCGCGCAAACGCCTCCTGGGTCAAGTCCTCGGCCGCGTGGTGGTCGCCGCCGAGCAGCAACGCCAACCGCGAAACCAGCGTCCCGCGCTCGGCCTGAATCAAGGTCTCAAGCTCCATCAACTCTAAGACGATTGAGCGTGACAGAACCGGACACGGGCCCGATTCCGGTCGCGGCATGGCTCGTATAAGAAGTCGGTCACTTTCGGGAACCCAATCCGACGAAATTCCGCACAAACGGCCGCCGAGGTTGTGCCAAAACCACCGGGAGTAGTGCGGACCGGCGCTACGCCCGATTAGGGTTGCGACCGCACGGACGCAATGCGCGTGTATCTGCCCCTGAGACACGCGTTGGGGGTCCGCGACCCAGGTTAATGCCCCACGGTCGCGGGCCCCTACCCCTTATCCCCCAAATGGCGGACAGGGAAGAGACCAGACTAGAGGAGCCGAACGCTCGGCTGGTTGAAAGAGTGTTGCTCGGCGCTACTGCCGCGGTCCGAGAGTACGTATCCGACGCGCCCCACCTCGCCGATCTCGACTACCAGATGACGAGAACGTCATGTTCGTGGCACGTGTAGCCGGCTACGCCACCATGTAAGACGCGCCAAACCCCCGGCCGCGGCGGAGCTTTGGCCACATGAGCATCGCGGCCACGCTCATGTACAACGGGCGTCGGGCCCGCGGGGAGGTTTGGCACGAAGCTCATAGTCGGCCGCGCCCGAATTCCCGCACTAGCCACGGTGCATTTCCCCCGAAACCGCCCAGCGGCGAACCGTCCCCGTGAGATAAGCGCCTGGCCGGCGCTTATGTCCCATCGGCGGCGCGCTGAAGGGGACTTTCGGGCTAAATGCACCGTCGCCCTAGAACCCTGCGCGCCACGGTGGCGCCCACCACCAGGGCACCGATCACGGCAACGACCGCCGGAGCAGCGAACACGGCAACGACGACCGGGGCACCGAACACCGCAACGACGATCACCGGCACCTCCTCGCCGCAGCGCGGTCGAGGCGTGCGCCACGTCGGGGCCGTCGGGTCAGCTCACCTCCGGCCGCCGCCCGAGCAGGTCCCACCGGTTGCCGGCGACATCGAGAAACACGGCGACCTGCCCGAACGGCTCATCGCGGGGCTCCCCGACGAACTCGACCCCGCCGCCGCGCATGCGCGCGTATGAGGCCGCGAAGTCGTCGACTCGCAGGAACAGCCCGACCCGGCCGCCGAACTGCTCGCCGACCGCTGCGGCCTGGCGCTCCCCGTCGGCCTGCGCGAGCAAGAGACTCGTGGTGGCGCCGGGCGGCCGCACGACCACCCAGCGCTTCGGGCGTCCGCCCGCACTGGTCAACGCCGGCGAGTCCTCGACGAGCTCGAACCCTAGGATGTCCACGAAGAAGCGGATGGCCTCGTCGTAGTCCGTCACGATCAGCGCGAAGTGCTCGATGAACATCTCCACGCCAGTCAATCAACCAGCGGGATCGGGCCCACCGGATCGCAGGGCTCGCTCGGTTGAATCGTTTCGCCGACTCGGGGGGTCCGACGTCTAATGAGCGACTTGGCGCCGGATCGAGAGCGTTTTCGGCAGGATCATCGGTGGGCGCCGGGCCGCATGTCTGACTATCTCGATCGAGAGCTCGCGCGCGCGGGCCGTACCCGGATGGATCATCACCTCGGGGAGTGCGCGGAGTGCCGGCGGCTGCTCGCCGGTCTGCGCCAGACCGTGGATGCCCTACATCGCCTGTCAGCACCCAGCCCCGGGGTGGATGCCCTCCATATCGCGGCCTCGGTGCGGACGCGATTGAGCGAGCTCAACTGAACCGTTTCGCGCGGTCAGAGGGTCAAACCAAGCATGAACAACGAGACTCACACCAAGAACCAGAACGATAATCCGCGGGTCGAGAAGACCGATACCGAGTGGCGCGAGCAGCTGACTCCGGCTCAGTACCAGGTGCTGCGCGACCACGGGACCGAGCGGGCGTTCACCGGCAAGTACTTCGACGACAAGCGCGCCGGCACGTATCGCTGCGCGGGCTGCGGCGCGGAGCTGTTTACCTCCGAGACGAAGTTCGACTCGGGGACCGGCTGGCCGAGCTTCACGGAGCCGGCGGATCGGGCCAACGTCGAACTCGTCGACGACCTCAGCTACGGCATGCACCGAATCGAGGTCAACTGCGTCGCCTGTGGCGGCCATCTCGGTCATGTCTTCCCGGACGGCCCCGGCGAGACCGGGGAGCGTTACTGCATCAACTCCTGCTCGCTCGACCTCGACGAGCACTAGTCGGATCCCGGTGGGGCGCCGGCCACGTGCCCGTGCGCCCCGCCGGCCAGCCGGTCGCCCCGCCCGCCAGGCGGTATAACCGCCCAGTGAGCGGCGCCGCGAGCTCTGAACACGACCTGATTCGGAGGGCAAAAGACGGCGACCAGGACGCGTTCGCCGAGCTCGTGGTCATGCATGCCGACCGCGTCTACGGCGCACTCCGGCGCTTCGGGCTCGCCCCGGATGAGGCCGACGAGGTGGCGCAGGAGGTATTCGTTCGCGCCTGGCGCGGCTTAGCCCGCTTCGAGGAACGCGCCCAGTTCTCGACCTGGCTCTACCGGATCGCGTTCAACGAGGCCCAGCGGCGGCTATCGCGTCGCCAGGTTGCGCGCGTGGAGCCCGACCCGGATCGCGACGATCCGATCGTCTCCCTCCCCGAGTCGCCCGAGCTGGGACCCGAGGCTCAGACGCTGGATCGGGAGTTCGAGCGTACGCTCGAGCGCGCGCTCGACGAGCTGCCCGCCGACTATCGGGCCGCCGTCGTATTGCGCGACGTCGAGGGTCTTTCAACCCGTGACGCCGCGGAGGTCGCCGGCATCCGCGAGGCGGCGTTCAAGACTCGCCTGCACCGCGGACGGATGCAACTGCGAACCCTCCTCGAGCCTTACCTGCATTTCAAGGAGGGCTGATCCGCTTAGTCGGGCTGTTGCCGGTGTCTCAGCGGACCGTGCTCGCGCAGGCCGCGCCGCCGTGCTTCTCGAAGTACCGCTGGTGGTACTCCTCGGCGTCGTAGAACGGCGAGGCCGCGACGATCTCGGTCACGATTGGCTTACGCACCGAGTTCTGGCGCTCGTCGCGGGAGGCGATCGCCACCCGCTCCTGGTCGGCGTCGTAGAAGAAGATCGCCGAGCGGTACTGGCTTCCGAAGTCCCAGCCCTGCCGGTTGCGGGTGGTCGGATTGTGAGCCGACCAGAACGTGTCCAGCAGCTCGCCGTAGCTCACCACGTCAGGGTCAAACCACACCTGGACCGCCTCTGCGTGGCCCGTCCTGCCCGAGCAAACCTGCTCGTAGGTCGGATCCACGAGCGCTCCACCGGTATAACCGACCCGCGTGGCCACGACCCCTTCGATCTCCCGGAATGCCGCCTCGACACCCCAGAAACAACCGGCCGCGAAGATAGCTCGCTGCATGCCCTCGAGGTCCGAGTTCAAAGTCTCGGAGCTACCGTCTCTGAAAATCATCTTTGAGTTCCCTTCGTCTCTGTTCACGCTCAGTTAGACCCAGCACGACCAGAAAGGGTTCAGCCCGGCAGCTCGCCCGATGTGAGGCAGGCCCTTGACCTTCACACAGTGTCAAGGCGTATTACTCCACTTGTCATGTTGAACATCGGAGAGTTCGCTCGGCTCGGTCAGGTGTCGCCCCGCATGTTGCGCCACTACGACGAGCTCGGTCTGCTCCCACCCGAGCGGGTCGACCCCGAGAGCGGATACCGCTTCTACAGCGTTCACCAGCTGGGGCGACTGCATCGCATCGTGGCATTGCGTGACATCGGCTTCAGCCTGGAGCAGATCGGACAGATCCTCACCCAGGACATCTCCGTCGATGAGCTGCGGGGAATGCTGAGGTTGCGACAGGCCCAGATCGAGCAAGCCGTCGGTGAGGAACGGGATCGCCTGCGCCGGGTCGAAGCACACCTCCGCGCACTCGAATGGAGGGACATCGTGGAACTGCAGGACGTGGTGATCAAGGAGACCGAGCCGATCCGGGTTGCTCAGGCCTCGTCCGGCGGCTTGACTCACGCCGACATCGGCGCGGCGTTTGGCCGACTGATCGGAGAGGTCATCGCCCACCTCGAGGCAGCCGGCGCCAAGCCCGGCATCTCGGTCGGCGTTTACGAGGACGACGGTGGTGCCGTCCCCGAAGGCGAGCTCGTGCTACACGCGGGCTTTGTCATCGGCGATCAGGCGGTACCCAGCAGCGAGACGGTGCGCGTCGTCAACCTGGCCCCGATCGAGGTTGCGGCGGCGGTGTACCGCGGAGGCGACGAGGGCATCATGGCCGCGTGGGAAGCCCTCGTGCGGTGGATCGACGACAGCGGCTACCGCCTGGTCGGCGACTGCCGCGAGCTCTACTACGAGTGGCACGACGACGACCCGTCCGCCAACGTCATGGAGCTCCAGCAACCGATCGCTCGCTAAGCCCCCGCGAGGTACGTCGCGGACCCTAGGGCCCGGATTGCGCCTCGGTGCGGTAGCGGGACGGCGGTACCCCAAGCTCACGCCGGAACGCCTTGGAGAACGCGTACTCATTGCCATAGCCGACTTGTTGGGCGATCGCACTCAGCCGGGAATCGCCGGCCCGCAAGAGCCGGGCGGCGAGGGTCATCCGCCACCACGTCAGGTGCGTCAGCGGTGGCTGCCCGGTGAGCTCGGTGAACCGCCGCGCGAAGGCCGCCCGTGAAAGGTTGCAGCGGGCGGCCAGTTCGGCGACGGTCCACGGGTGCTCAGGACGGTCGTGAATGAGCCGCAGGGCGACGCTCAGGTCGGGATCGCGGCTCGCTCGGGCCCAGCCGCTCGGGGCCTGCGGCGCCTCGAACCAGGCGCGCAGGGCGTAGAGCAGCAGGAGGTCCAGCAGTGCCGGGGTGGCGGCGCTCGTGCCGGGCAGATCGCGGTCCAGTTCGGCCCCGAGCAGATCCACCACCGCGCGAACCTCCGAGGCGACGCCGACGCGGGCGGGCAGGTGAACCACGTCGGGCAGGTCTGCGAACAGCGGATGCGGTCGAGCGCCGCCGAGGTCGTAGGTGCCGCCCAGTAACACCGTGCCGCCCATCGCCGGGTCGAGTGCGCTGCCGTCGGCGGGCCAGTGGTCGGCCGGCACGTGCGCCGCGTAGTCGACGTCCCACAGGGGCGTGGCCAGATCGTCGGCGAGCGCGTGCGGGGCGTGACGACGGATCAGCGCGATGTCCCCGGCGCCGAGCGCGATCGCGTCCCCCCCACCCGGACCCGTCAGCCACGCGCTCCCCTTGAGGATTACCTGCACGCCGATCGCGCCGACGGCGGGGAAGCGCAAACCCCACGGGGCGTGCAGCAGCGCCCGAGCCACCTGGGGTTGGCCGGTTCGCATCGCCGCCACGGCATCCCCGATCAGATCGAGTCCGAGGTGAGACGATTGGATATCTATTTGCGGGTCTGAGGCATTCACCGTCTCGCGCTAAGAGCTTACCGTTCGACTCGTCCTGAGTTCCCCGTCGAATGGAGTTTGTTCATGAGCAGCCGTCGTCGTGATCTAGTGGTGACCGTCCTCGCGCTGGCGGGCGCCGTCTTCGCGGTCCTACAGGCCGCCGTCGTACCAGCGCTGCCCGACATCGACCACGCACTCGGTGCGGGTCCTTCGAGCGGCACTTGGATCCTGACCGTGAACCTGCTGGCCACCGCTGTGCTCACCCCGGTGCTCGGCCGGATGGGCGACATCTACGGCAAGGACCGCATGCTTCGAGTCGTCCTGACCACGCTGGCGCTGGGCACGCTCGTGTGCGGGCTGGCCCCGTCGCTGCCGGTGATGCTCGCGGGTCGCGCCGCTCAGGGAGCGGGCGGCGCCGTGTTCCCGCTCGCCTTCGGAGTGCTGCGCGACGAGCTCGAGGGCGAGCGCGTGGCCGGCGCCATCGGCCTCGTCTCGTCGCTGCTGGGTATCGGTGCCGGGCTCGGGCTCGTGATTGCCGGTCCGGTCATCGCCACGCTCGGCTGGACGTGGCTGTTCTGGCTGCCCCTGGCAGTGCTCGTGCCGATCACAGGCGCCGTCGTCAGGTTGGTGCCACGCTCCCCGGTTCGCACCCCCGCTCCCGTCGACTTCGCGTCGGCAGCACTGATGATCGCCGGTCTGTCGGCATTGCTCGTGGCCGTCAGCGAGGCGAGCGTCTGGGGTCTCACCTCGGTTCGCACGCTGGGGCTGCTGAGCGCGGGCGCGCTGCTCGTGGCCGCATGGATCCGCCACGAGCTGGCCAGTGGCAACCCGCTGGTCGACATGCGGATGATGGCGTTGCGCGGTGTGTGGACGACCAATCTCGCGGCGTTCCTGCTCGGCGTCGGGATGTACGCGTCGATCGCGCTCGTCCCCGCCCTGGTCGAGCTGCCGCGCGCCACCGGCGTCGGGTTCGGCGGCTCGGTCACCGCCGCCGGGCTGTTCATGCTCCCCACTGCGGTCCCCCAGCTGATCGTCGGGCCGTTGACCGGACGCATCGCGCGGCGGATCGGTTCGCGCGCAGAGCTGCTGATCGGCGTCGCGCTGATGCTCGGCGCGTATCTCGCGCTGACCTTCGCCCATAGCCACGCCTGGGAGCTGATCCTCGCCACCGGCGCCCTTGGGCTCGGTCTTGGGTTCGGCCTGGCCGCGCTGGCCAACCTGATCGTCGGCGCCGTCGGACCGCGCCAAACGGGCGTCGCCACCGCGATGAACACCGTGATGCGAACCCTCGGCGGAGCCTTCGGTGCCGCGATCGCCGCCGAATGCCTGGCTCGTGGCGGCTCGCTGGACGGCGACTTCACGCTCGCCTTCGCGCTGTGCGCGGGTGCCCTGGCACTCGGCATCGGCGCGGTACTGGCGATCCCGGGACAGAGTCTCCGGATCAATCTCCGCGCGTTCCGGGTCGCCGCCCGTTAGACCGCCCGGGGATCGACCCCGGCCGGGCTATGAAGGATGGGTCTGGGCTCCCGGCGAGGGAGCCTAGGCCTGTGGGCGGTAGCGAAGACCGTCAAGGGCGATGCGGAAGATGTGGTCGACCTGGCCTGGATCGCTGGTCGGGATCTTGGCGATTCCCATGACCATCTGCATCACCTCGGGGAACTCCACGTCCTGCCGGACAACCCCAGCGTCCTGGGCGCGCTTCAGCAGCGGTTCGCCCGCGTCGTACAAGGACGTCCGGCAGAGCTGGAAAAGGGGCGCGTCGCGGTCGAAGTAGGTCAGCAGCTCCTGAGCTAGCGCCTGCTTGGTCGCGAGATAGGCCAGTACGCGTTCGAACCACGCATTGAGCGCGTCCCACGGATCGGCGCCGTCGAGTTCGACCGCGGAGCGACAAACCTCCCCGACCTCGTTCACGTAGACAGCCTCCAGCAAGGCCTGCCGGTTGGGGAAGTGGCGGTAGAGGGTGCCGATACCAACCCCGGCCCGGCGTGCGATCTCCTCGAGCGCGGTCGAGTCGCCTCCTTCGGCGAACGCCTCCCGCGCGGCCGTAAGCACCTTCTCGTAGTTGCGCCGGGCGTCCGCGCGCTTCGGACGGGCGATCAGGGTCTCGGGGCCTATGTCGGTCGTGCTCATGCCAATTCCACTTGACAAACGGAGGGACCCTCCATATAGTCTTTCCGGAGGCGTCCTCCACTTATTTCGGAGGTGGCCTCCATTTTAGCGCCTCACTGAATCATCGACAAGTTGGGATCTGTATGAACCTTGCCTCTTCCCCCGCCCCCGACAGCCGTCGCTGGACGGCTCTCATGGTCGTGTGCTTGGCGCAGCTCATGATCGTGCTCGACGTCACGATCGTGAATGTCGCGCTGCCCTCGATTCAACGCGACCTCCACTTCAGCCAGTCCGATCTCACCTGGGTCATCAACGCTTTCCTGGTGACGTTCGGGAGCCTCCTCCTGCTCGCGGGACGGCTCGGCGATCTCGCCGGCCGCAAGCGCGTGTTCCTCGCCGGCCTCGTCATCTTTACCACCGCCTCGCTGCTGTGCGGCATTGCCCCAAGCCAGGGCGCGTTGATCGCCGCCCGCTTCTTGCAGGGCATCGGCGCGGCCGCCCAGGCCTCGGTGATCCTCGCGATCATCATCACCGAGTTCCCAGCGCCGAGCGAGCGCACCCGGGCGATGGGCGCGTACGTGTTCGTATCCGTCGCCGGGGGCTCCCTCGGCCTGCTCGCCGGCGGGATCCTCACCCAGGCGTTGAGCTGGCACTGGGTGTTCTTCGTCAACCTCCCAATCGGCGTGGCCACGTTCGTCCTCGGTCAGCGGTTCATCCGCGCCGACCGCGGGCTCGGACTCGAGCACGGAGTCGACTGGATCGGCTCCATCCTGGTCACTGCCTCGCTGATGGGCTTCATCTACGCGATCGTGCAGGCCACGACCCACGGCTGGGTCTCGATTCAGGTCCTCGGCTTCGCCGGGATCGCGGCGCTGCTGATGACCGCGTTCGTGGCCCTCGAGTCGCGGATCGAGAACCCGATCATGCCCATGCGGATCCTGCGCCTCCAGGGCCTGATCAAGGCCAGCCTCGTCAGGGGCATCCTCGTGACCGGCATGTACTCGACGTTCTTCCTCGGAAGCCTGTACCTCGAGCACGTCCGCCACTACAGCGCCGTTCAGACCGGCGCCGCCTTCCTGCCCTGGACGCTCACGGTCGCCGTGCTGTCGCGGGGCATCACCGCGCGGCTCGTCGATCGGTTTGGGGCGCAACGCGTGCTGATCGCCGGCATGGCGAGCGCGGTGATCGGCCTGCTCCTGTTCAGCACCGTCGGACCGACCACAGCCTTCTTCCCGACGATTTTTCTGGCCTGCTTTGCCATCGGCCTGGGCATCGGCAACGCGTTCATGCCGCTGCTTACGCTAGCGATGGCCGACGTCCCGGCCGCTGACTCCGGCCTCGGCTCCGGCATCACCAATGTCTCTCAGCAGATCAGCGGTGCGCTGGGCCTTGCCGTACTCAGCACCATCGCCGCGAACCGGACGAAGGGGCTGCTAACCGCCCACCAGGGACTGACCAGCTCCCTGATCGGTGGTTACCACCTCGCCTTCCTCGTCGGCGCAACCACGGTCACGGCCGGCATCGTCCTCGCCTTGGTGCTCCTGCAGCCGAGCCGGGCAGAGCCCGGGCTGCAACTGGCCGACACCCCCGCGGCGGACGCCGCTCCCATCGACTTCAACCTGGAAAGAGAAGCTGCATGACACCACGCACCAATCACCTCCCTGCCCACACCAGCGGGTCCGACCGCGCGGAGCGTCGCTCGCCGCACGCGCCGTCGCGGTCTGCTCGCCGGCCAAGCACACGCCTGATCTCTGAGGCCGTCGTGGCCGGGTACCTCCACGACATCTCGCAACGGCATCGTGACGACGGCCACGGGTCGAGCGCTCGTGCGCGCCGGCCGGAGTATCTCGCCTGACCCCGTCCCGGTCCGAGCCGGGAGCAGCACCCCAAAACGGAACCGCCCCCTGCTACGGGGGCGGTTTCACTCGTTTTAGCGCCGGCTCATCAGTGCGCAGCTTGCTCGGCCCGTCGGGGCAACTTCCACCCCGGACGGACGAAGTGGCACGTATAGCCGTTGGGATAGCGCTCGAGGTAGTCCTGATGCTCGGGCTCCGCCTCCCAGAACGGACCGGCCGGCTCCACCTCGGTTACGACCTTGCCGGGCCACAGCCCGGAGGCGTCGACATCGGCGATCGTGTCCTCCGCGATACGCCGCTGCTCGTCGTCGACGTAGTAGATCGCCGAGCGGTAGCTCATGCCGACGTCGTTGCCCTGACGGTTCTTAGTCGTCGGGTCATGGATCTGGAAGAAGAACTCGAGCAGGTCTCGGTAGGAGATGCGCTCCGGGTCGAACACGATCTCGATCGCCTCGGCGTGTGTGCCGTGGTTGCGGTACGTCGCGTTCGGGACATCGCCACCCGTGTAGCCGACCCGTGTGCTGATGACCCCGTCGAGCTTGCGGACCAGATCCTGCACTCCCCAGAAACACCCACCAGCGAGGATCGCCGTCTCGGTCTCGGCCATGTGTCAGCTCCTTCTCGTCCGGTTCCTCTGTCGTGCGACAGCTGCTGATAACACAGTAGCTCGCGAGACTCTCCGCCTGGCAAATAGGCAGGTCGATCACAGCAGGGAGAGCTGGCCCTGGTGGGTCCAGAAGCCTGCTCTGCCGACGCGGCGGGCCTCGAAGTCGAGCAACGCGCGCTTGCGCTGCAGGCCGCCGCGGTATCCGGTCAGCGAGCCATCTGCGCCGACCACGCGGTGACAGGGGATGACGATCGGCGTCGGGGTCGCACCGATCGCCGATCCCACCTTCTGTGGAGCCGTGACCGTGCGCCCGCCGGCTGCGGCCGTCGCGGAGTCGCGCACGCCTAGCTCGCTCGCGAGCGCCCCGTAGGTCGTGACGCTGCCGAACGGAAGCTCCTGCAATGCCCGCCACACGCGCCACTGAAACTCCGTCCCGGAGACGTCGAGCGCGACGTCGAAGGCCTCACGCTCCCCGGTGAAGTACTCCTCTAACTGACTGCGGACATCGCGGAACGGTTGGTCATCGCGCTCGAGCCGATCCAGCGCCGGGGCGCGTCCCGGGAAGTGCACCTGGCGCAGGCCGGCCTCGACTCCGATCAGGGTCAACAAGCCGAACGGGCTCTCGTAAGCGCTCCACTTCATCTCCGGTCCTCCTCCGTTCGTGCGGTCAGGGCTACACGGAGCAAACGCCGGGGACGGGACATCTGTGAGGTCGGGGTCGCCGAGGCTGGGCAGAATGCCGCCCGGCCGCTTGAGCGCTGCGACGCGCGTCTGCGCCCGCACGGGCTCCAGCTATCGGCCTGGCCGATAGCTGGAGCCCGGAAGTCCTGTTGGCCCTCGGCTTCGCGGTCGCTAGCTTGGTGAGCGGCTGTGACACACCGCGACGACACCCGAGTTTGGCTCATCACCGGCGCCTCGAGCGGCTTCGGGCGCGCCATCGTCGAGGCCGCCCTCGCCCGGGGTGACTCCGTCGCGGCCGGCGTCCGCAGCACCGAGGCGTCCGGCGGCCTGCCGGACGGCGCCTACTCGGTGGCGCTCGACGTCACCGTCCCCGAGCAGCGCGAGGCCGCCGTGGCCGAGACGCTCGAGCGGTTCGGCCGCATCGATGTCCTCGTCAACAACGCCGGCCGAACCCAGGTCGGCGCCGTTGAGGAGACGACCGAGGAGGAGCTGCGGTCGCTGTTCGAGCTGCACTTCTTCGCACCAACCGCGCTCATGCGCTTGGTCCTGCCGCACATGCGCCGCCAGGGTGGGGGCGCGATCGTCCAGATGTCGAGCGTCGGCGGCCAGACGACGGCTCCCGGCTTCGGGGCCTACTGCGCGACCAAGTTCGCGCTCGAGGGCCTGACCGAGACCCTCCGCGACGAGGTCGCCGGGTTCGGCATCGTGACGCTGATCGTCGAGCCGGGCGCCTTCCGCACCGGCCTGTTCCGACCCGGAGCCGCGTACGAATCCGAAGCGATGCCCGAGTACGCCGACACAGTCGGGCCAACCCGCGCCTACGTCCGCGGCAACGACGGCGTCCAGCCGGGCGACCCGGTCAAGGCCGCGCAGGCGATCCTCGCCGCGCTCGACGCAGACCGCGCCACTTGGGAACGTCGGCTCGACCGCATGGGTGACGTCCTCGACGACGTCTTCCCGACCACGAAGGGACATCGCAGCAAATGAGCATTCGTCAGCACGACTTCACCATCGAGCGCCGATTCCGCCAAAGCCCGGAGCAGACGTTCCGGGTGTTCGCCGACCCCGATCTCCGGCAGCGCTGGTTCCGGGTGCCCGACAGCTGGACCGACCGGGAGTGGTCGCTGGACTTCCGCATCGGTGGCAGCGAGCTGAACGCGGGGCGCGACGAAAGCGGTAATCACCACGTCTATCGAAGCCGCTTCCACGACATCGTCGGCGGCGAGCGGATCGTGTTCGCCTACGACATGGTGCTCGATGGCCGACTGACCTCGGTGTCACTGACGACCGTCGAACTGCGCCTCGACGACGACGGCGGCACACACCTGATCTTTACCGAGCACGGCGCGTTCCTCGACGGTCTCGATGATCCGGCCGAGCGCGAGCACGGCACGGGCTTGCTGCTCGACCGGATTGACGCCCTGCTCGTCAGCGAGGTGCCCGCGTGAGCCTCGTCCTGTACCAACACCCGTTCGCGCTGTATTGCTGGAAGCCGCTCATCGCCCTGTATGAGAGAGATGTCCCGTTCACGGCCGACCTGGTCGAGGCCGATCGCTCCGCGCTCGCGGCCCTGTGGCCACCGGCCTCGATCCCGGTCCTCGTCGACGACGGCGCCGTGTTTGGAGAGGCGTCGATCATCGTCGAGCAACTCGACCGCCACGGCGACGCGCCGCCGCTCATTCCCACCGACCCCGATGAGGCGCTCCACGCACGACTGTGGGATCGCGTGGCCGACGGGTACGTGGCCACCCCGGTGCAAAGGATCGTCGGCGATGCACTGCGACCCCCCGACGCCAAAGACCCGCTCGGCGTCTCCCAGGGCCACGCCACCCTCGAGCTCGCCTACGCCACGCTCGATCGACACCTCACCGGACGCCATCCCGAGAGCTGGCTGGCCGGCGAGCACTTCACCCTGGCCGATTGTGCCGCGGCGCCGGCCCTGCATTACGCCGACGTCCTTCATCGGCTGGACCGCGAGGAGCAGCCCGCGCTCGCCGGCTACTTCGACCGCCTGCTGACCCGATCGTCGGTCGCTCGCGTGGTCGACGAGGCGCGCCCCTACCGCGAGCTGTTCCCGCTGCCCTGGCCCGAACACGTGAGCTGAGCGCCGGCGCTGCCAAGATGCTCGATCTCAGCAGCGCCGGACGCTATCCCCGTCCTACTCTGAGGCCTAGCGGCCCTCTCGTACCTGTAGCCGGTTGCCGTCAGGGTCGTCGAACTGCGCGACGCAGCCCCATGGAAACTCGACGACGTCCGACACGAACTCGACGCCGCGCGACTTCAGCTCCTCGACCGTCTTGTGGCAGTCATCGGTCTCGATCGTGACCGACGGCGGGGGGCTTCCCATCGCCAGCGCCGCCTGCCCCGGTGTCCCGGGCCAGAGCACCAGTTGGAATTCGTCCCCCTTGACGCCGACAGTCAGAAACCGCGGCCCGTCGGGTGTCGGGTTCTCAACCCGCTTCTCCAGGCCAAGGACGTTCGTGTAGAAGTCGAGCGCCCGGTCCTGGTCGCTGACGAGCACGCTCGTGTAAAAGACCTTCTCCAACACTGCAGTTCCTCCAGTGGTCGTGGTTACTACTCCCACGACACCGGGCAAGCGCTAAACGTGACAGCCGGAACCCACGCCGGCGGGCGGCACTTACCCCTTAGGCCCTGCGGAACCTTCTCACCGCGAGTGGAACGAACACCACCAGCAGGGCGGCGAGCCACGCGAGCGCCCCGAGCGCCGGCCCAAGCGCATGCGCGTGGCCGATGGTGAGAGCTCGCGCCGCGTTCACCGTGAGACTCACCGGGTTGAGATTGGCAAACGCACGCACGGCCCCTGGCATCGAGCTGGTCGGGACGAACGCCGATGAGGCGAACACCAGCGGGAACACCCAGATGAACCCGACCGACTGCGCGGTCTCCGGGTCGCGCACCGCCAGTCCCACGAACGCGCTGATCCACGAGAACACATACGCGAAGGCCAACACGAGTGCAAACGCCAGCGCCACTTCGTACACCGGCTGGCTCGGCCGGAAACCGACCGCGAACCCGATCAGCAGCATCACGACCAGGGTGATCACGTTCACTGTCAAGTCGGCCGCCGTGCGTCCGATCAGCACCGACGACCGCGCGATCGGCAGCGACCGGAAACGGTCGACAACCCCCGCCTTCAGGTCCTCGGTGATCCCGAGCCCGGTCGTCAGCGCCCCGAAGATCGCCGTCATCACGATGATGCCGGGCATCAGGTAGTTGACGTAGCTTGTGTGAGGAGCCTTGATCGCCCCTCCGAACACGTAGCGGAACAGCAGTACGAAGATCACCGGCTGGACGAACAGGTAGACGACGTACATGGGCCGGCGCAGCACTTTGCGCAGCTGGCGCGTCGCCATCACGCGGCTGTCGGCCGCTGTCTCGGCCAGCGTGACGCGGCCGCGGGACGGGATTGCTTGGGCGGTGGCGCTCATCACGCGGCCTCCTGTTCTAGTTTCGGTTCGGTTGAGCCCTCGTCGGCGGGGTGGCCCGTCAGGGTCATGAATACGTCGTCGAGCGTCGGTTGGTGGAGCTCCACGGATGTGACCTTGAGCTGGCGGGCGTCGAGCCTGCGCACCGCCTCCGCCGAGGCACCCGGATCCTCGACGGCCAGGCGGATCTCGCCGTCGGCGGCGTCGACATGCGGCTGCTCGGCGGCGCCGAGGCCGCCGAGCGCGGCGGAAGCCTCATGCGCGGCGGTGCGGTCGGCGAGGTGGACGCTCAGAATCGTCGCGCCGACCGCCGCCTTCAGCTCGGCCGCGGTGCCCTCGGCCGCGATCCGGCCACGGTCCACGACCGCGATCCGTTGCGCCAGCCGATCGGCCTCCTCCAGGTACTGGGTCGTCAGCAGCACGGTCGTCCCGTCCCGTCGCAGCTCGTCGACGATCCGCCACAGCTCCTGGCGCGAGCGGGGATCGAGTCCGGTGGTGGGCTCGTCGAGCAGCAGGACCGGCGGCCGTCCGATAAGTCCGGCGGCGAGGTCGAGCCGACGGCGCATCCCGCCCGAGTAGGTCGACACGCGACGGTCGGCGGCGTCGACGAGGTCAAACCGCTCGAGCACGTCCGCCGCGCGCCGGCGGGCCTCGCCCTTCGCCAGCCGGTAGAGGCGGGCGATCATCTCGACGTTCTCTCGCCCGGTGAGCTCCTCGTCGACCGCCGCGAACTGACCCGCCAGCCCGATCCGGCGCTGGACGGCGAGCGGCTCGCGCACGACGTCGTGCCCGAGCACCGTTGCCCGGCCGCTGCTCGGCTCGAGCAGCGTCGCCAGGATCCGCACCAGTGTCGTCTTCCCCGCTCCGTTGGGGCCGAGCAGCCCGAACACGGTGCCGGCGGCGACGGTCAGGTCAAGCCCGCCCAGCGCGACAACCTCGCCGAAGCGCTTGGCGAGCCCGTTGACCTCGATGGCGTCACTCATGGTCGGCCCCCGCGGAAACCAGCTCGCCGTTGCGCTCGGCGTCGCGGCGGATCGTGATGTCGCCGAATCCCGTCTTCGCCCGGACTTCGACCTGCTCGTCGGCTGAACCCGGGGCGTCGGCGGCGTCGAGGCCGTTGTGGACGTGGCCGAAGGCCGTATTAAGGTCAAGCCAGGCGGCAACCCCGTCGGCGATCCCGACCTCGATACGCCCGGTAGCGGTCTCAGCCACGAGCGATCCGCGGTGGATGCTCCCGACGCGAATATGGCCGTTGGCGGTCTTGGCCGTGACCGATCCGTAGGAGCGCTCGACTTCGATGTCGCCGTTTGCTGCCCTGACCCGGAGATCGCCCCCGACCTCCCCGATGCGGGTGTCGCCGTTGGAGTTCTTGATCGCCGCCGATCCCTCGATCACACCGGCGCGCACATCGCCGGTGGCCGTGGTCAGCTCGGCGTCCCCGCTTACCCGCCCGAGGCGGATGTCGCCGACCGTGGTTAGCTTCGCCCGCGCGACCCGATCAACGCTGATCGCGCCGGCGCCGCTCTTCAGCTCGCAGCGCCCGAGCGAACCGGTGCAGCGGAACCCGCCGGCCGCCGCGTGGCCGCTCAGATCCGAGCCTGCGGGAAGCTCGATCTCGACATCGATCGAACCGCCATCGCTGAACGGGCTGAACTCCCGCAGCCGGCGTGGTGCCCTGATCACCAGCCTGCCGTCGGCGTACTCGATACGCGTCTGCTCGGCCGCGGCCACGTCGTCCCGCTTGGACGGGTCGCTCGGGCGTACCTGGACGGTCGTGTCCGCGCGCTCCCCGGCGGCGACGCGCACGTCCGCGAGGCGCAACTCGAGCTCGACCGAGATTGGTTGTGGTGTTTCGAAGTGAGACATGTCATGGTCCTTGTGAGTCGTTGGTTCTTGGTTTCAGTCGGTTGGTTTTGCGACGTCGCCTGGGGCGCTCAGCGCCCCCAGCCCGTGTAGCGCTGGCCCGAGCGGGGGGACCGTTGCTCGCGTGGAGGTCCCGGCTGACCGCGGTCGACGGCCGCCGCTGCTGCTCGCACGAGCCAGGCGTTGATCGACAAGCCCTCGCGGTCGGCGCTTCGCTCGACCCGGCTCTTGAGCTGGTCTGGCAGCCGCAGGTTGATCCGGGCGGTCGCCCCCTCTCCGGACTCGGACGCGGACGCTCCAGCTGCGGCGCTCGAACTCCACCCGCCGGTCGGCTGCGGGGTGTCGGTCCGCTCACCCGTCGTCTCGACCAGCGGCCCGGTCACTACGAACTCGGGCTCGCCGCCGCGCAGGCGCAGCTCGACCGAGCCAGGGGCCAAGTCGCTGGTGATCTCGGCGGCCGCGACCGAGAGTGCATCCAGCAGGGTCAGTCGCACGGCGGATTCCAGCGCGGCCGTGAGCCGCTGCGCGAGTAATAAGGCGTCCTCGCCACCGGCAGAGGCCGCCACCGCGAGTTGCTCGCGGAGCTTGTCTACGTACGGTTCTAATTCCATGGCACCATAATGGCACCATAATGGTGCCATGTCAAGTGCCGTTGTGGTGCCGTCGGTGGCGCCGCGTTAGTCGGCTGGTTTGGCGACCTCCGGTCCGAACGCCGACAGCGGGCTGGTGCAGGTGTCCTGCAGGGTGGCTCCGAGCGCGGCGATCAACTCCTCGCTCGAGGCCGAGATGAGCGCGTCGAAGCCGAGGACGTACCGCGACAGCCCAAACCCAATGAGCTCGGAGGCAAGTAGGGCGGCACGCAGTTGGGGTCGGTCGGCCCCAACGCGCTCGACCACGGGCAGGGTGAGGTTGACCGTGATGAACTCACGGAACATCGCCGCCGCGGCGGGGTCTGCCAGCGCCGCGTGGATCAGGGAGAGAACCGGGTTGCGGTGCTCGTCTCGGTCCCAATGGCTGATGAACCTGCGCGCTGCGAACTCGCCGACGCGCCCGGCGGGGACCTCCTGGATCTGGGCGATGACCTCGCTCGCGTCGAACGGCCACTCGACGACGGCTGCGAACAACCCGGCCTTCGACCCGAAGAACTGGACGATCAGCGACGGGTCCACGCCGGCGTCGCGAGCGATCCCCCGGAGCGAGGTCTCCGTGTAGCCGTTGGCCGGGAAGGCAAGGCGGGCGACTTCGAGGATCTTCTCGCGCGATGGGGTGGTGCCCGGGCGCCGGCCTCCGCGGCGACGCGCGCCGGGACCGGGCGAGGTGGCGTGTGGATCGGTCATGGCCTAAGTTTGACACATGTTGCCTCAACGTGTAGAGTCAACGCACATAAAGCTCATGTCCGATCGGGATGAACCCATGAATACGACCCCACAAACACCCAAGCGTCCCCTCCCGGATGCTGCGCCGCCACCTTCTGAGGACCGGCCTCCGGATGCTGCGCCGCCACCGTCTGAGGACCGGCTCCCACCTTCCAGCCCCAGCCCACGCCGACTGTTCGCGATCGCCGTATTCGCCGCGATCCTCGGCCTTGGCATCACCCTGTCCTTCGGCTACGCCGACCATTCCCCTAGGCCTCACGGGGTTCGTGTCGCGATCGCCGCCCCGCCGGCGGTGAGCGCCAAGGTCGCCGCCGGCCTCCAGCACGCCGAGCCCGGCGGCTTCGACCTGGTGCCCGCGCCAGGCGGCCAGGCCGCGACGCACGACGTGCGCTCGCAGTCGACCGCGGGAGCCCTCATCGTGCCGCCAAGCGGTCCAGTGACGATCGTGACCGCCGGCGCAGAGGGCGTCCTTCAGCAGCAGGCACTTACGACAGCGCTCACCGCGGCGTCCCGGTCAATGCATCGTGGCGCGAGGTCCCTGGACGTCGCCCCACTGCCGAGCGGCGACCGCGCCGGCTTGTCGAGCTTTGTCTTCGGCCTGGGACTGCTCATCCCGAGCGTGCTCGGCGGCGTTGGCTTGTTCCTGCTCGGTTCACGCCTGCGGCTCTGGTGGCGCGTCGCCGCCGCCACCCTGTTTGCTTTGCTCGTCGCCTGCGGCGGCGTCCTGGCCATGGACACCATCCTCGGCGCCCTGACCGGAGCCGGTGCTGCTCTGATCGGGATTGGCTTTCTCGGCGCGCTCTCCTTTGTCCTGTTCGTCGCCGCCATACAGTCGGTCGTCGGGCTGCCCGGCACCGCACTGGCGGCAGTCGCGTTCATCTTCGTCGGCAACGCCATCTCCGGCGGATCGGTGCCGGTTGGCTTCCTCCCGGACGGCTTTCGCCAGATCGCGCCCTGGCTTCCGAACAACGCGATCATCAGCGGTGTCCGCGACGTCGTCTACTTCAACGGACACGACCTCGGCCACCCGCTGTTGGTGCTCCTTGTGTGGCCGGCCGTGGCCCTGGTGGTCATCGCGGCCGTCGATCTCCTTCACCTCTCCGAGCGCCGCCGCACGCCCCACCGCGCTCACGAGATCTACCACACGTCGGCGGTTGTGCATGTGAGCCGACGGCTCGCGGCGCGGACCGATAAGGCCGGCGTGTAAATCGAGCTGTTCGACCTAGTCCAGGCAGCCCCCGGGTCGATTGAGGGCGGCTTGTCGGGTTTTACTTACATGGGTCTCGTGGGCTGCTGAGTCGCACGGCGGCCCGAGTCGGTTCCGGTGGCGCCGCTGCCGGTGCATTTCGCCCAAAACCCCCCCGCCGACAATCGCAAACGGGACATAAGCGCCTGGGAGGCGCTTATGTCCCGAAGGCGCGCTGGCTGAGGGGACTTCTGGGCGTTTTGCACCTGCTCCGGGGCCGCGCGGCTCAGGAACCCGACTGGGCCACGGCCGCAGCGGGAGAAACCACCACGACGGGTCGGGACGCCTCCGCCGGAAGGTCAGCGGCGACCGAACCAAGCAGCGCAGCGCGTAGTGCCCCCACGCCCCGCGCGGCGATCACGATCAACCGCCCATTCTCGCGATCGGCGACGGTTTCCAGAACCTGGGCTGGCGGGCCGGGCTCCACGACACTGATCGAGCTAACGCCGGCGGCCTGCTGAGCATCCTCCATGACCTTGTCCACAAGCCCCTGGACCGAATCCTCCTGACCGGTTACCGGCGGGGTCGTCGACCGCGCTCCTGGGTAGGCCGCCACAGCCCTCAGGTTCTGCCTGGCGTGTACCAGGACAAGGCGACTGCCGAGTCGCGTCGCCAGCCGGCCGGCAAGCGCGGCCGCGGCCAGCGCCTGGTCGGAGCCGTCAACTCCGCAGACCACGCTCCCGTCAGCGTCTTCACCCCCGCTTGCTGTCTCTGCGGGCTCGCCGGACGGGACGACCACTACCGGGCACGGTGCGTGGGCCGCGAGCTCGCGTGAGACGCTCCCCAGCACCGCCGACCGGAGAGAACCACGGCCACGCGAGCCGACGACGAGCAGCTCGGCGCCCTCGCGGCCCGCGGTTTCTATGAGCGCCTCGGCGGGCGAGCCCTCGAGGAGACGGACGTCCGGCGCCGCCCCGCGTCCGCCGAGCCGACTCCGGACCGACGCCACGATCTGATCCGCATCCTGATCGGCACTCGCGACCACGTGCACCGCGACCAACTCCCCGCCCAGCGCGTCGGCCAGACCCCGGGCCGCACCGAAGGCGCGACTCGCCGCCTCCGAATCATCGACAGCGCACAGGATCATGTCAGCCATTCCCGCTCCCCTCTCCCGGTACTCGGAACACGGGTCTGCGTCGCGCCATAGTCTACGCCGCACGACATCCCGAGCTCGAGCGAGGAGCGAATCAAGCGGCGGCTTTGGGCCGCGGCACGATCGGCAAATCCACACGATGACAACACGCAAGCCGGCTGGACTCGGTTGGGAGAGCTGGATCGACAGGCAGATCCGCGAGGCGACCGAACGTGGCGAATTCGACGACCTCCCGGGCGCCGGCGAGCCCATTCCGGACCTGGACAAGCCGTTCGACGAGCTGTGGTGGGTCAAGCGCAAACTTCACAGCGAGGGCTTGACCTACCAGCCCCCGTCGGTCGCTCTGCGCAAGGACGCGCACGACGCCCTCGAAGCTGCCTCGCTCGCCGGTAGTGAGGCCGAGGTACGGCACATTGTGGAGACCATCAACGCGCGGATCCGCGAGGCCAACAGCAAAGGGATCGCCGGGCCGTCGCTCTGGCTCTCGCCCTTCGACGTCGAACGAGTCGTCCAAGGGTGGCGTGAGCGGCGCGCACAGGACGAAGGACCGGCGGACCCACAGCACAAACGCTGATTTCGCTGCGAACCGTCGGGCGGCGATCGGTCAAGTAGGAGTATGGGCGTATCTGAAACCTCGAGCGATGCGGCGTTCATCCGCGCATCCGGCCTGGACCCGGCGGCGTTCGGCGGCGTCTTCGATCGCCCCTGGGTCCGCATCCACCGCTACTGCGTCGTCCGGGCCGGCCCGCCAGGTGAAGACGTCGCCGCCGAGACCTTCCGCGTCGCCTTCGACCGGCGGTTGGACTACGACGGCCGTGCGGACGCCGCGCCCTGGCTGTATGGCATCGCCACCAACCTTCTGCGTACCTGGTTTCGTTCGACCGCCCGGGGAGAGCGGGCGCTGCGTCGCAGCGCGGGTCACGTCGCCGGCGACGGACGCGCTCGAGGGCGGCGCCGGCCAGGCCGACGTGCGCGCCGGGGCGATGCTCGCCCTCTCGACGCTACCCGACGTCAAAGTCACGCGGACGAGCTTCGACGAAAGCCCCGTGGTGCAGATCACCAACACCCAGTTCTCTGACAACTACGCCGAGACGCTCGACCTCGACGCCCAGACCGGAGTCTTGGTGCATGTGAACGGTGGCACGGTCGGCCGGCCGGACAGTGTTGACGTCACCTACCACGTCACTCGGGTGACGACACCGAGCCTCGACCCCGCCCACTGATCAACTCGCCTGCGGCTCGTACGTGAGCGCGACCACGCCGCTCGGCGATGGGGTCACCCCGAGGAGCTTCACCGCGATCGTTTGCCCGTTGCCGCCAACCGCTCGCCGGCCGGCGAGTACTGGGTGAACGGAGAACCGGATTTCGTCGACGAGCCGGCTCTCGATCAGCGTTCGGTTGAGCCGGCCGTATCCGTACATCATGAGATCGCCGCCATCCTGTTGCTTGATTTCTTTCACGGCAGTGACGACATCCCCGCGGATGATCGTGGAGTTGTTCCAGTTAGCGCTCTCCAGAGTCGAGGAGAACACGTACTTGCGGATCGCGTTGATCGCGTCTGCGTACGGCCCGGTTGCCGCGGGCATGACGTCGGCGAAATACTCGTAGGTGGCGCGCCCCATGAGCATGCCGTCGAGCGCCTGCAGCGTTTGAGCCGCTGCACCTCCTGCGTCCTGGTCAAAGATCGCCCATGCCCGCGGGTCTTCGGTGACGCCGTCGAGGGTGACAAACGCGGAATTGATGATCTTGCGCATGGTTTTCTCCAATCGCTGGCTTGGTGTTCGGGTGTCAGGCCCGAGTCCTGTGGTTGGTCCGGCCGCGGTGCCGGCTTCACAGAGGACGTCGCAGCACCGCGCCCGATTTGGACAGCCAGCGCGAGACACCAGGAAAGATCGAGTCGCGAGCGGGAGGTGTCAGTCGGCGTCGAGCGTCGACAGCCGCCGGTGCAGCTCGGCCCGCTCGACCGCGTTGGCGCTGAGCGCGATCGCACGCTCGTACGCGCGGGCGGCGGCCACTCGGTCGCCGGCTCGGCGGAGCAGGTCGGCATGGGCCGCGTGCAACGGCTGGTAGCGCTCGAGTGCAGGGTCGGCCAGCAGCCGCTCGAGTAGCTTGAGCCCGGCCTGCGGTCCGACGGCGAACCCGACCGCCGCCGCGCGGTTCAGCTCGACGACGGGCGAGGGCGCGAGCTCGCCGAGCGCGCCGTACAGCGCCGCGATCTGCTCCCAGTCCGTCGTGCCCGTATCCGCCCCGCGGACGTGCACGGCTGTGATCGCGGCTTGCAGCTGGTACTGGCCCGGGCTGCGGAACCGCATCGCCCGGTCGAGGGCTTCGAGCCCCTTGCCGAGCCGCTCGCGATCCCATCGCGAGCGGTCCTGCTGCTCGAGCGCGAGGTAGCGCCCGTCAGGCGCCACACGCGCATCGCGACGAGCATCGTGCAGGAGCATCAGAGCCAGCAGCCCCCAAACCTCGGCTTCGTCGGGCATCAGCTCGCACAGCAGCCGCGCAAGACGAATCGCCTCGCCACAGAGCTCGGCCCGCACCAGCCGCTCGCCCTTCGGTCGCCGAGTAGCCCTCGTTGAAGATCAGATACAGCACGCGGAGAACGCCGCGCAAGCGGTCGGGCAGCTCCTCGTCGTCGGGCACCCGATACGGGATATGCGCGTCCGCGATCTTGCGCTTGGCGCGGACGATCCGCTTGCCCATCGTCGGCTCCGCCACCAGGAACGCGCGTGCGATCTCGCCGGTCGTGAGCCCGCCGAGGGCGCGCAGCGTCAACCCCACCCGCGCCGACAGGTCAAGCGCCGGATGGCAACAGGTGAAGATCAGCCGCAGGCGGTCATCGACGATCGCGCTGTCATCGTCCTCGTCGGGGTGCTCCTGACGATCGAGCCGCATCAGCTCCGCCAGCCGATCGGCTCGATCCGCCACCGACCGATTGCGTCGCATCCGATCGATCGCCCGTCGCCGCGCGGCGACCGTGAGCCACGCGCCCGGCCGGGCCGGGACACCGTCGCGCCGCCAACCACTGACCGCATCGGCGAACGCATCCTGCACGGCATCCTCCGCGAGCTGAAAGTCGCCCACATGTCGAATCAGCGTCGCCAGCACCGCGGCGCGCTCACCGCGGAACGCCGCCGCGATCGCGGCGCCGACCGGATCCAGGCTCGCGCCGCGTGGCGGCTCACGAGAGCTCAAGACGCCCCGGCGCTCCCGTCAGGCCTCGGGATCTCATCGCCGCCCAGAATCGGCCGCACCTCGACCGACCCGTAGCGCGCCCACGGCAGCCTCGCAGCGTGCCTGATCGCCTCATCCAGATCGGCGCAATCGAGCACGTAATAGCCGGCCAGGACCTCCTTGGTCACCGCGAACGGACCATCGGTCAACTCGGTCTCATCACCCCGGACCCGAACCGTCGTCGCGCTCGAAACTCCGCGTAGCGGTCCGTGCCGAACGAGCACGCCCGCCTGCCGCAGGCTCGCGTTCACCTCGTCCCACAGCGGCAACTCCGCCCACCGCTCAGCCCGCTCAGCCTCGTCGACCTCGGGCGCGTAAAGCAACAACATGTACTCGGGCACGGTCGCCTCCTATCGGTACGGCCGCACGATACGCGGCGCTACCACTACGTCGCGACACGCCACTCGATTTGGACAGGACGAGGTAGCTATCGCCCGGGGCTCGCCACCCCCATCCGATATCGTGACGCGACATGCCGCTCGATCAGGCCTCGGCCGGTGAAGGTGAGAGATCGGCAGCCGACAGTGCCCGCTGAGCAGCTCATCCTCCGGCTGTGCGGCCTCCAGCGATCCGACGCGCGCGGGTTGGCCGAAACCGTCGGCGCAGATGCAAGGATCCTCTCGGACGAGTTACCGCCGATCGGCGGCTATGGCGACCTAGGGACCGAGACCGTGGCAGTGACCGTGACCGCCAGGGCACTGCGCGAAATCGCGAGATATCTTGCTGCTCGCGAGCACTGGCACGGGGAAGCGGTCAGCCTGGTTGTGCAGATTGACGATCCCGGCGGGGCTCGCCGCAAGGAGACGCTCACGTACAAAGCCGCCCCGGGGCAGTCGGCAGTCGAGGCCATCGCGGCCGCTCTCCGCGCCCTGCCCGGTATCAGCGAGGCTCTCGATCGCAGCATCTGGTGAGCGGTCGGCTCGTCGGGCCCGACAGCCGGTCCGGGGTCAGTACTCGTTCTTGAAGGCGAAGTAGGAACCGCGAATGGTCCCGGCTAGTTTCGACTTCTGCCTCGCGAACTTGAACCGCGATGCGAGCTCCGCCGGGACTTCCATCCCGTCTGAGAGCTTGAACCCGACCGCCCGCTTGTCGGGGTCATCGATGGTGTACATCACGTTGATCGACAGACCACTCTCGTAGAAGACGAACGCCATTCGGATGTTCTCGATCTGGAAGGCCGAAGCCTCGAGAGGGCGAGACGAGATGACGATCTCGCGTTCTTCCTTGAGGATGCGCTGCACCCAGTCGATGGCCCTTTGGGCGTCGCTCGCAGGCTCGACGGTGAAGACGTGGTCGTACTTGTTCTTGAAGTAACGAGCCTCATTCGCCCGTAGACCAGCAAGGGCGGGGGCAACTGGCGATGACTCCAGACCGACGGTTGAGACGCTGGTGAAGTCCACTGCGTAGGTCATGGCACACACTCGCGGACGCGCCCAAGCATATTGTCCGATTGCGCGGGCGATCGCGCGGTTGCTCATCCCTGGAGCCTCCGGTCGGGACTTGCCTGCCGGAGTAAGATGCCCGCCACGTTCTCGGGTAGCCGGCAACCTCGCAGAATGGCCGCGATGTTTGCGGCGCTGGTGGCCAGCGCGTCGCTCGCCCTCGGCTGGGCCTCCTCGGCTTCGGCCGCGGGTTCGGGGACGTCGACAAGCGCGTCTTGCCCGTGGCTCAACCAGTCCCTGTCGATCGGTCAGCGGGTCCAGATGCTGCTTGCGCAGATGACCCTCTCGGACAAGATCAACATGGTCACCGGGGCCGGCTTCAGCTCGACGTACGTCTTCGAGATCTCGGGGCTCGCGAGTCTGTGCATACCGCAGATGGGTGAGGAGGACGGCCCACTCGGCGCCGGCGACGGCCTCACGGGCGTGACCCAGATGCCGGCAGCCGTGTCGCTGGCCGCAACGTTCGACCCGCCCCTGGCTCGCAGGTACGGAGCGGTCGTGGGATCCGAGGAGCGCGCCAAGGGTGCGATGGTCGACCTCGGCCCGACCGTCAACATCGACCGCGACCCTCGGTGGGGACGATCGTTCGAGGCCTACACGGAGGATCCCTTCCTCAATGCGGCTTTGGCGGTCGGCGACATCGAGGGTGTACAGAGCCAAGACGAGATGGCGCAGGTCAAGCACCTGGCGGTCTACAACCAGGAGACGAACCGCAACACCCCAGCCGACGATGCGATCGTCAGCGACCGCGCGCTGCACGAGATCTACCTGCCGGCGTTCTGGGCGGCCACGGTGCAGGCGAAAGCGAGCTCCGTGATGTGCGCCTACAGCACGATCAACGGCGAGGCCGCGTGCCAGAACGACTATCTGATGAAGACCACCCTGGACGACCAATGGGGGTTCCCGGGGTTCGTCACCTCCGACTACCAGGCAACGCACTCGACCGTGCAATCGGCGGATGCGGGCATGGATCAGGAGATGCCCGCCGCCCAGTACTACGGGCCGGCGCTCCAGGCGGCGGTGCAGGATGGCCAGGTCAGCATGGGCACCCTCAACGAGATGGTCAGCCGAACTCTGACCGAGATGTTCCGCTTCAACGAGTTCAACAACCCGCCCACCGGCTCGACCACGGCCACCGTCACCACCCCGGCACACCAAGCTGTCTCTACCGCGGTCGCCGAGGCGGGCACGGTGCTCCTGAAAGACAGGCGCCACACCTTGCCGCTGCACGCGAAGGGCGGCGGGTCGATCGCCGTGATCGGGCCGGCCGCGTCGGCCGCTCCCATCGACACCGGCGGCGGTAGCGCATACGTGACCTCGACCTTCAACGTCACGCCGTTCCAGGGGATCCAGGCGGCCGCCGGTCCTGGGACCACGGTCAGCTACACCCAGGGCCTCCCCACCGACACGTCGATCTCGCCGATCCCGAGCGCCGATCTCACCCCGGCCTACGCGTCCACCGGGTACGGCGGCACCTACACCGGGACGCTCACGGCTCCCGAGACTGGGACCTACGTCCTCGCATTCCAGAATCCGGGCAGCTACAACGTCACGTATCTGTACCTGGACGGCAAGGAGATCCTCGCCAACCCAGGCACCCCCCCGGTCTCGACGTACTCGGTCGCGGTCGACCTCCAGGCAGGCCAGACGTACACGATCCAACTAAGCGGCGCCGGGCCGTCGGCCAACCTCAGCTGGGCGACGCCGTCGGAGCTCGCCCCCGATATCCAGCAGGCGGTCGCCGCCGCGAAGTCCGCATCCACCGCGGTCGTCGTCGTTTCGGACGACACCGAATCGGAGGCGGCCGACCGCGCCGGCCTCAACCTGCCCTCGGCGCAGGACGAGCTCATCTCCGCCGTCGCCGCCGCCAATCCGCACACGGTGGTCGTGATCGACGCCGGCGCGCCCGTGGCGATGCCCTGGCTCAGCCAAGTCGGCGCGGTGCTCGACGCGTGGTACCCGGGCGAGAGCAACGGCACCGCGCTGGCGTCGGTCCTGTTCGGTGACACCGACCCGGCCGGCCACCTGCCCGTGACCTTCCCGCAGAGCCTCGCGCAGGTGCCCGCATCTAGCCCCAGTCAGTTCCCGGGAGTGAACGGCCAGGTCGACTACTCGGAGGGAATCGACGTCGGCTATCGCTACTACGACTCGCACAACGAGACGCCGCTGTTCCCGTTCGGTTACGGCCTGTCCTACACGACGTTCGCCTTCAGCCACCTGCGTGTCACTCCCTCCGCGGTGAGCAACGCGACCTCGGATCCGGGGGCGACCAGCTGCCGGTGCAACGGGCAGGGCACCCCCGAGGTAACCGTGTCGGCGAGGATCACCAACACCGGGAAGGTCGCGGGCGCCGATGTGGCGCAGCTGTACCTTGGTGACCCGAGCGTCGCCGGTGAGCCTCCGAGGCAGCTCAAGGGGTTCCAGAAGGTCAAGCTTCGGCCCGGGGAGTCGAGGACGGTCAGGTTCACGCTCAGCGGTCACGACCTGTCCTACTGGGATGACTCAGCCAACGGCTGGGTGCTGCCAGACGGTCGGTTCAACGTCTCCGTCGGGGATTCCTCGGCGCTTTCCAACCTGCCGCTGCGCGGGAGCTTCGACGTGTTCCGCTCGCTCGGTGCCCGCTATGCCGTGCTGCGGGCACCGGACACGATCAGCGCCGGCAGCACCGGGACGGTGACCGCGCAGCTCGTCAACGACGGCGACTACGCGATGCCGCGCGCCGAGTTCGCGCTGCGGGCGCCGTCTGGCTGGACGGTGAGCGGCCCCGGTACCGTCTCGGTGCCAGCTCACAGCACTGTCAGCGAGCCCTTCCGCGTAACGGTCCCGGCGGGCGCGCCACCCGGCACAGCCACGCTGACGCTGACCGTGACCCCGTTCGGCGGCCGGGCCGGAGCCGTCCAGAGCTCGACCACGGTCGTGGTTCCTTACTCGTCGCTGGCCGCCGCCTACAACAACACCGGGATCAGCGACGACTCCGACGAGGCCGCGGGCGACTACGACGGGGTGGGCGACAGCTATTCCGCGCAGGCCCTGGCGGCCGGCACACCGACCCCGCTCAGTCCCGGCAGCCAGGTCACGATCGACGGCACCACTCTTACCTGGCCGGACGTCGCGGCGGGCACGCCGGACAATGTCGTGACCGGCGGCCAGACCGTCGAGGTGACCGGCACCGGAACCGATCTCGGGTTCCTCGGCGCGAGCCAAAACGGCACCGCCACCGGTCCGGTCACGATCAACTACACCGATGGCAGCAGCCAATCGTTCAACCTCAACATGGCCGACTGGTACGCCGATGCACCGGCCCTCGGGAACGCGCTCGTCACTACGACCTCGAGCTGGAACTTCCAGTCGAACCCGCTCGGGCCGCACCCGGTCAGCATCTACTTCGCGTCGGTGCCGCTCGAGCAGGGGAAGACCGTGAGCTCGGTCACGCTCCCTGTCCTGACAAACGCGGGCGGGACGACGGCGATGCACATCTTCGCGATGGCCATCGGGACCGGAACCCCGACGATGGGTGCGCCTTACTCATCGCTCGCCGCCGCCTACGACAACGCCGGGATCAGCGACAACTCGGCTCCGGCCGCTGCCAACTTCGACGGTACCGGCGAGAGTTACTCGGCGCAGGCGCTGGCCGCCGGATCGCCGACCGCACTTACCCCCGGCGGCCAGGCGACCTTTGGCGGCACCACCTTCACGTGGCCGACGGGCGTCGGCACCCCGGACAACGTGGTCGCCGACGGCCAGATCGTTGATCTGTCCGGTTCCGGGACCGACCTCGGATTCCTCGGCGCCGCCGGGTTTGGGGCGGCATCGGGGACCGGCACGATTACGTACACGGACGGCAGCACCCAGTCGTTCGGCCTCTCGATGGCGGACTGGTACAACAACGCGCCTGTCGCCGGCGGCGAGATCGCGACCACCACCTCGAGCTGGAACTCTTCGAGCTCCACGCAAGTTCCGCACCCGGTCAGCATCTACTTCGCATCGGTCCCGCTCGACCCGGGCAAGACTGTCGCATCGGTGACCCTCCCCACGGTGAGCACCGGCGTCGGGAACAACGTCAACGCGATGCACATCTTCGCGATGGCGATCGGCTCGGGCACCCCGACTAACGGCGGCGCCGCGAGTCCAGCCACCCCGCAGCTCCGACGCAACTCCCACTCCGCCCGCGTTCGCACGCGCTAGCGCTCCGCGGCACCGTCGCGCTAGGGCGCGCGATACGGTCACCGCGATGTCCGACGTTTCCGGGAACTCTCCGTTTGACCGCGATGAGATCGCGGCGCTCTATGACGCCGTCCCCTTCGCGGCGGACATCCCTTTCTACGTCGATCGCGCCGGTAGTGCCAAACGGGTGCTGGAGCTTGGGTGCGGCACCGGACGCCTGCTCCTACCGTTGGCCGAGGCCGGCTCCCAGGTAGTGGGAGTGGACGCCTCACGCGCGATGCTGGCTCGAGCCCGGCAACGACTGGCGCACGCCCCGCGTGAACTCAGAGAGCGGGTCGAGTTGCGGGAGGGCGACATGCAGGCTCTGGAGCTCGCGGGTCGCTTTGATCTCGTGGTGGTGGCCACCAAGACGTTCTTCTACCTGACGACACCGAGCGACCAGCGCCGGATGCTCTCGGGCGTCGCCCGGCTCTTAGAGCCCGGGGGCATCGTGGCGCTCGACCTGCTCAATCCCACGCTTGAGTGGCTCTCTCGTCCTGCGGGAAGCGTCCGGCAGGACGTCGCGGGAGAGGTTGGCGGGTCGCGGGTGTTCCGGACCGAAACGGTGGTGAGCACGGACCCTGCCGAGCAGCGGCGGGTCACGCGTTCGGTGTACGACGTGGTGGAGAAGGACGGCACCGTGCGAAAGCACGTCGTGGAGTGGGGGCTGCGGTATACCTACCGGTTTGAGCTCGAGTACCTCTTGGAGATCTGTGGCCTCGAGGTTCTGGCGGTGACAGGGGGCTACCGGGACGAACCGTTCGAAGCGGACTCACCGATCATGCTCGTGACCGCTCGACGGTGAGCGCCCCGCCGAGCTCCAGCGCGTGAACGAGTGACCGGGCCAGCGGAACGTTGCAGGCCGTGAGCGCCTCGAGCGGCTGGGGCCCGTCCTCCATCAGGACGCATCCGATACGTGCGGCCTGGGCGGCGGTCGCGTCGTCCGTCGTGTCGCCCACCATCAGGACCTCGCCATCGATTGCGGGAGCAATGGCCTCGAGGTGGCGAAGCAGATGCGCGGTTTTGCCGCCGCCTCCTCGGGTGCGCAGCCCGTCGACGCGCACGAAGGCATTGTCGATGCCCAGTTCACCCACCAGGGCGACCAGCTCATCGTGGTCCCACATCGAGAGCAGCGACTGGGTATGCCCAGCGGCGGCCACCGCGGCCAGTGCCGCGCGCGCGTCAGCGGCGAGACGCGCCTGCGCTTGGTGCTCGCGATACGTGGCGAGGTAAAGATCGTTGAGGGTGCGCCATTCGTCCTCGGCGACCGGACGGCCGAGCACGGCGGCGTAGAACCGGTCCACGGGGCGCGTGAAGTGCGCGCGATATGCGGCGGCGTCAAGTGATGGACCGCCGACGGAGGCGCACGCCCGCGCCGCCGCCTTCACGACGACGTGAAAGTCGTCATAGAGCGTGCCGTTCCAGTCCCACACCACGTGGGTCACCATCCGGGTCATTGTGCCGCCTCGGCCATGGTCGCGAAGAACGCGTCGGCGGTCTGGGCCCACGTCGGCAGGCGGGCAGCTGTCCGCCGGGCCGCCGCGCCCATCGTGCGACGCAGGCCGGCATTGGTGCTCAGCACGATGATTCGGTTCGCGAGCGCGGCGACGTCGCCCGGCGCCACGAGGAAGCCTTCGCGCCCGTTCTGGGCCAGGTGCATAAGGTTGCCGGCCCGCCAGCCGATGACCGGCAGCCCCGCGCCCATCGCCTCGCCGTAGACCGTCCCGTAGGGCTCCCGTATTGCCGGCAGGACGAAGATGTCAGCGGCGGTGTAGCAGCCGGCAACCTGCGCGCGGGACAGCGGGCCGTGGACGACAACGCGACCTCTCAGGTTGTCGTAGCCCATTCGTCGCCATACCCGCTTCGCGTAGCGAGAGTCGAGGTCGGTCCGCCCCACCAGGTGCAGCGTGGCCGTGCCGGGAGGGGTCTGGCTGAGCGCCTCGAGCAGCTCGACGATGCACTTGCGGGCGACCCAGTTGGCCACGCAAAGCAATCTCGCGCCCGGTCCGGCCAGATCAATCGGATCCGGGGACTCGATGCTCTCGAGCGGATCGCGGCCCGGGGGGATCAGCTTGAGTTGCCGGCGCGCGTACCCTGCGGACGCGAACGCCTCGAGTAGCGTCTCACTGGCAGCCACGATCGTGCGAGCTCTCCGGTATGCGCGTCGGTCGAGAGCGGCGAGGAGTGCTCGGCTCATGCGACCGTGATCGATGCCGCCCGCTGGCTGGTGGACCATCGCTACCAACGGCGGCCCGCACTTAGCCAAACGCGCTGGCCAGGCTCCGAGATGCGCGGCGACGATGCTGTCCAGCACCACCACGTCGCAGTCGGCCGCGGATGCCAGCAGGCGCCGGACCGCTAAAGCCCCGGCCCCTGGATATCGCTCGGGGATGGACAGAAACGACAGCCGCGCTCGGTGGGTGGGGGCGGCCTCGGCCATGCGTCGGTGGTAGAGATAGCCACCAGTCACCGTCTCGGGATCGCCGAGCGTCAGCATGGAGATCTCCAGCATGCGCATAACCCACGTCGCCCCCACCGCATTCGGCGCAGAGGGGATTCTCGGGGGCGGCGAACGCTACCCCCTCGAGCTTGCCCGCGCCGTCGCCCGCGAGCTGCCTTGCGAGCTGGTGACATTCGGGACGCGGCCCGGGGTCGTCGTCGAGCCCGGCGGGCTGCGAGTGCGCACGCTGCGCACCTTCGCGCGGGCGGGCGGGCACCCCGCGCACCCGCTGGCCGCCAGCCTGCCCGGTGCTCTCCGCGCCGCGGAGCTCGTCCATGCCCACCAGTTGAAGGCGGCGCCGACCCGCGTCTCGGCGGTCCTCGCCGCCATACGGTGCCAGCCGCTCGTCGTCACCGATCACGGCCTTCAGGGCGGCGATTGGGGCGGCGTGTTGCCCCGGCTTGTCGCTCGTTTCTTGACTGTCTCCGAGCATTCGGCCGAGGTGCTCGACCTGCCACCGGACAAGGTGCGCGTCGTCTACGGCGGCGTCGACACCGACCACTTCCGCCCCGACCCGCAAGAGGACCGCGAGGGCGTGCTGTTCGTGGGGCGGATCACGCCGCACAAGGGCCTCGACCGTCTGATCGAGGCACTGCCTCCCGGCGTCCGGCTTACTGTCGTCGGCAGCGCCGGACACGATCCGCGTCTGCCCGAGCGCGACTATCCCCGGCTCCTCCGCCGGCTGGCGGAGGGCAGGGAGGTCCGCTTCCTCGGCCCCGTGGGCGACGCTGAGCTGGCTCGCTGCTATCGCCAGGCTGTGGTGGTGGTCATCCCGTCGGTGAACCGGACCTGCTACGACCGACGAGTTCTGGTCTCCGAGCTGCTGTGCCTTGTCGCGCTGGAGGCGATGGCCAGCGCGACGCCGGTGCTCGCGAGCCGGATTGGGGGCCTGCCCGAAGTCGTCATCGATGGGGCAACGGGCGTGCTCGTGGAGCCCGGGGATGTCGCAGCGCTGGGTGAGAGCCTGCGTGAGCTGGTGACTGCGCCCCGCCTCGCGCGCTCGCTCGGCGAGGCCGGCCGGGAGCACGTGTCCGAGCGGTTTACCTGGTCGGCCTGTGCAGCACGGTGCCTGGCGGCCTACGCTGATCTCAGCGGCGCGTGGTAGCCGCCAAATGCCGTCGGCGACTCCCAGACGCGAACCGCGAGCGTGTGGCCGCCGGCCGCGCGTGCGGCCTCGGCGAGCTGGTCGAAGATCCAGCGCGCAAAGATCTCGACGGTCACAGCTTCGGCACCGGGCGGCCTGATGCGCTCGTCGAGATCGGCCTCCTCTACGGCACAGAGCGCCTCCTGCAGTGCCGCGTCGAGCACGTCGAGGTCGATGCCCATTGCCCGTTCGTCCAGTTGCGCGCATCCGACCACGACCTCGACGCGGTAGTCGTGCGCGTGTCGCTCGCCCTCCGGGCCCTCGGCGCCCGGCATCACGTGGAAGGCGCGCACGCTCCGGATAGCGCCGGTCTCGTACATCGCGTCAGTCGTAGCACAGCGCCACGTGCAGCGCTTCCGGCGCGTCGCCGTCGATCAACTCGAAAGCGTCGCGCACGCGCTCGACCGGGAACTCGTGCGTGGCCAACTGCGCCAGGGGCAGCTCGGGGATGAGGCTTCGCGCAACCGCCCGCCGTCGCGTCGACGACCAGCTCGCGGTTTGTGCGGCCGGGATGGACGACACCTGTGTGCTGCGAATCGTCAACCTGCGACGGTGGAAGGCGGCCCCCAGCGGCAACGCCACGGGATTGGTTCCGTACCACGAGGCCACGAGCGCAGTCCCCTCGTGGGCGAGCAGGCCGAGCGCGGGAGCCAGTGCTGTTGGGCTGCCGCTGGCCTCGACGACTAGCGGCACTCCCTGCCCGTCGGTGGCCTCTGTAACGATCGCTGAGAGCTTCTTGGGCTCGACCGCACGCAGGCCGAGCCCGGCGGCGAGCTCGCGCCGGAACGGTCTCGGCTCGGAGGCGAGGACTCGCGCGCCCGCCCGCTCTAACAGCAGCGACACCAGCACGCCAAGCACGCCGAGTCCGAGGACAACGACAGGCTCGTGTGCCACGGGTCCCGCGTCCAGGGTGGCTTGAAGGGCCGTCTCGACGAAGGGGAATAGAGTGGCTTGGCGAGCCGCCACGCGATCGAGCACCACGACATCGGCGCCGGCGGCGACAAAGCGGTCCTGATGCGGATGAAAGGCGAAGACCAGCGATCCCTCCTCGACCTCGGGTGCCTGGGAAGTCTCGACCCGTCCCACGCACGCGTAGCCGTAGCGAAACGGGAACGCAAAGGTCCCACCGAGAGCGTCGAGACGCTCGTCCAACGACAGCCCGGGGTCGATCTCGCCCCGAAACGCCAACAGTTCGCTGCCGCTGCTGATCCCCGAGCGCTGGGTGCGGACGAGAACCTCCCCTTCGGCGGGCTCGCCGAGCTCGACCTCGACCAGCTCCACGCGGCGCGGAGCGCTGAACTGCACTGCCCGGGCCTTGGCACGCGTTGGGGGCACCAAACTCCATGATGCCGCGTCGTGTCGTATCGGTGCCGCTGCCTACCGCGTTTGGGACGTTCGACGCGCACGCGTTCGAAGTCGAGCGAGGGGTTGTTCACCTGGCGCTGGTCAGGGGCGATCTCGGCGACGGGCGCGGCGTCCTGGCCCGCGTCCACTCGGAGTGCTTGACCGGGGATGCCCTGGGGTCGCTGCGGTGTGACTGTGGGGTCCAGCTCCGCGCCGCTCTGCGCGCGATCGCGGTCGAGGGACGTGGCGTGCTTGTGTACCTCGGCGGTCACGAGGGGCGAGGGATCGGACTGGTCGACAAACTGCGGGCGTATCTCGAACAGGACGCAGGGGCCGACACGGTGGAGGCCAACCTGCGCCTCGGGCTGGGCGCCGACGAGCGCGAATACGGGTCGGCGGCCGCCGTCCTGCGCGAGCTCGGCGTTCGCTCCGTGCGCCTGCTGACCAACAACCCGGCCAAGGCCGCCGGATTGCGCGCGGGCGACATCGCCGTGCAGAGAACGGAGCTGCTGGCTACCGCCGCGAACGGGCACGACCGCTCCTACCTCGAGACCAAGGCGAGTCGCCTGGGCCACGTCGATCCGGCCGGCCGGCCGCTCGCCGAGTTCGCGCCGCCGCCAGTCGACGTAGGGACGCTACTGGGGACCCCTTCAGATACGGGCGGTCCGCGGGTGGTCCTCAAGTACGCTCAGACGCTCGACGGCCGGATCGCCACCGCGACCGGGGACTCGCGCTGGATCAGCTGCGAGGCCGAACGAGTTGTGTCGCACGGACTTCGTGCCGCCTGCGACGCCGTGCTCGTGGGGATCGGCACCGTGCTCGTCGACGACCCGCAGCTCACTGTCCGGATGGTGGCGGGAGCCTCGCCGATGCGAGTCGTGCTCGACAGCTCGCTGCGCGTGCCGCTGGAGGCGAAGATCCTATCCGCGGACGCCCACACCCTTGTGCTGACAAGCGAGGACGCCACGCCCGCGCGCCGGCAGGCCCTGCGCCGGCGCGGGGCCCAGGTGGTGGTCGTGCCTCGCGGCCGGGGCGGTCTTGACCTGCCCGCCTGCCTGGCGGCGCTGCAGGAGCTAGGTGTTGCGACGTTGCTCGTCGAGGGAGGCGCGCAGGTGCTCACCTCGCTGCTTGGCGCGGGCCTCGCCGATCGGCTGATCGTCGCCATCGCCTCCCGGATCATCGGCGCCGGAACCGAGGCGGTCGGCGCGCTTGGCATCACCTCGGTGGCCGATGGCTTGCAGCTCGCCAACCGCTCGATGTACGTGGTCGGCGACGACGTTCTCGCGGCCTGGGACGTCGTACCGGTGAGCTGATTCACCGTCAGGCTATTTGTCTATAACCCGTTGAGCAGGCCACGCAGCGTCGCGGTGTATGCGTCCAGCCCCGCGCGACCCTGGGGCGTGAGTGCCAGCGAGGTTCGCGACGCTGGCCCGTTGCCTGTCTTCTCGCTGGTTAGGTAGCCGGCGTCCTCGAGCCTGCGCAGATGCGTGATCAGGTTGCCGGGCGTGAGGCCGATCATGTCCTGCAGGCGCGTAAAGGAGAGCGCGTCACCATCCGGCAGGGCAGCCAGCGTGGCCACGATCTGCAGTCGAGCGGGGACGTGAATCAGCGGGTCGAGCGTGTCGGCCGTCATGCGCCTGATCGAGACGCGCGGATAAGCCAGGCCTGGGCGGCGCTGTACACCAGCAGCACGACGAAGAAGCCCACGCCATCGCTCAACCACAGCCCGCGGGGCCCTGCGAACGCGCTTAGGGCAGCGATGAGCAAGATCGCGATCGAGACGCCAAGTCCGAGCCAGTCCTCCCGCGCCGCCGAGCGCGCCGCCCAGAAGGTGCCAAGGACGATCACCGTTGCCGTGACGTCGTACACCCCGTAGACGAACGCGTGGCTTAGGCCATAGTGAAGCATCGCCCCTGCGAATACGTACACGGCCACCAACGCCACCCCCGCAGCGACTCCCTCCGCGCGCAACCGACGGACCGAGCGGCCGGTCACACCGACCCGCGCGCGATGAGCAGCCGCCACCACCGTGACGAGCCGGACGACGATCACCGCCAACAGGATCCACACAGCCGCCGCCGTCGGTCCCTTGTAGGGGTGCTGTCCGCGCACCGACAGCCACACCGCGCCAAAGCCGACCAGAACCACTGCCGCCGCGAACATCGAGAGCCGTGCCGATCTGAAGTCCAACCCGCGCTGCGCCTGCCGGCTGGTCTGCACCAGCAGACTCGCCGCCCGACGCGGATCCAGCTCACCTTCGTCCTCGCACGTCTCGATCCGGTCTATGTCTGAGGTCCCGTTCATCGCCTCTTCTCGTCGTAGTCTTTGTGGCACAAACTCTACTAGCCTTTGTGGCGCAAAGTCAAGGGCGCGGGGCGGGTACTCGTAGACTCGCGTGTCGAAGGGTTGATATGTCAGATGCCGTCGACGGTCCCACAGGCGACGCCCTCAGTTCGCCCGATGAGCTCGCGAGCGCGAGCTCCTGGAGAGTCCTCCTACTGGACCTGCTGATTTCGCGGCCGGCAGCCCGAACGTGAGCATTCGGACGGATCGGGTGGCCGAATGCCGTGCCTGAGCTTCCGCCCGAACGTTCCGAGCTGACGACGAGGGATCCCGATCGACCGGGAGCAGATCATCCGCACGCTGACGTTCTGGCTGCGCCCGGCGTTCGTGTTGCGCGTCCTGAATAGGTTTCAGCTCATCGCCGGCTTCGACCGCGCGATGGCGCTGGCTTCCGGCGCGCTTACCGCCCTCGTCCCGCTGGCGGTCCTGGCCGGCGCGCTGCTGCCACACGCCCGGGCAGAGGGCACGGCTCAGTGGCTGATCGGTCGCTACGGGCTGACCGGCGGCGGGGCCGAGGCAGTGCGGGACGCGCTCGAGCCATCGACTGCGACGAACACGGACATAGGCGTGATCGGGGCGGTGCTACTGGTGATCGCCATCCTCAGCTTCGCTCGGGGGGTGCAGCGGTTGTTCGAGCGCACCTGGGAGCTGCGACCGTTGAGCGTCCGGAACACCGTCAACGACCTGGTATGGATCGCCGGACTGGTCGCCTATCTCGTGATCAGCGGCGTGGCACATCGCGAAATCGGCCACAGTCGCGTCCAGGTCGGCGCGAACCTGCTCCTCGCCCCGCTGACCGCGATCTTCCTCGCTTGGAGCGGCCGGGTGCTCAGCGCGAAACGAATCGCGGTGAGGGATCTCCTCCCATTCGCGATCGTTGCCAGCCTGGCGCTCGCGGTCTATTTCGCCGGGGCGGCCGTGTACGTGCCCCACCTGTTCAGCTCCTACGCGACTCGCTACGGGGCAATCGGCGCCGTGTTCGCCATGATCTCGTCGCTGTTCGGCTTCATGGTGGCCCTCGTCGCCGCGGCGGCGCTCGGCCGGGAGGTGTTCGATGAGCTCGGTCGGATTCGCGCCGGGGAGCGGCCGGCCGACGACGAGGTGCGCCGGGAATGGGACGCGTTCATCCGCGAGGCTCGGTCTCGCTGGCAGTCGCTGCAGGCAAGGATCGATCGGCTCCGCAAAAAGCCTCCCTCCCCCCCTCGCGGCGGTTCAGCCGAGCCCTGAGATTCCCCTCCCGATCAGGATGATCCCGAACAGGCCGACGATCGCGGCGACCGCCGCGAGTTTGTTCGCCTCCATCCAACCGGAGAAGCTGCTGACCCTGCGGGCGGTGGCTTCGGGATCGATGGCGTAGGCCGCGATCGGGATCTCGATCAAGATGAACTTGACGAGCGCGAACACGACCATCACCCCCACCGCGGCCAGGATCCCGTCGCCATTTCTCGCCAGGCGGCCGACCGCGAGCAAGTCGAACGGGCCGGGAATGGCAAGCACCACACCGACCACCGAGGCGACGATCACAGAGCCCTCGCCGAGCGCGTGCTCCGCCCGTTGACGCGTCCTGGCCGTGGCGGCCGAGCCCAGGCGTCGGCGCGGTTGGGGCCGACGCGCCGGCGGTCGGCCCCGAGCGACGAGCTCGCGCCCGCGCTGGGATGTCATCAGGATCGCGATCAGGAGCGCTATCGCACCGACGACGAGGTACGCCGCCGGCCCGAGCCGGTGAGAGCTCGTCCCGCCGATGCTCGCGCGGGACTGGAATACCGAGAAGATCAGGACGCTGCTGCCAATGCTGACGAGGACGCTCGCGAGGTAACAGGCCCATAGAAGTGGTCGCGGATTTGGTCGCGTAAGGATGATCACGACCACAGCCAGCAATTGCGGATACACGGCCGCGGCTAGCGCAAGCAGAATGATCGGGCCCACCATGTCGCCCCTATGCGGCGATCAGAGACCGTCGCGCCCCGCCGGTCACTCGGTCCAGCCGGGTCGGACGAGGCCGGACTCATAGGCGATCACGACGAGCTGGGCCCGGTCCCGGGCGCCGAGCTTGATCATCGCCCGGCTCACGTGCGTCTTAGCCGTGGCGGAGCTCACGACGAGGCGCTCGGCGATCTGCTCGTTGGACAGGCCGGCAGCGGCGAGCGCCATCACCTCACGCTCCCGGTCGGTCAGCTCCTCGAGCGCGTCCGAACGGGGCGGCTCCTTGGCACGCGCGGCGAACTCGCCGATCAGCCTGCGGGTGACCGATGGCGACAGCAGCGACTCGCCGGCGGCCACTACCCGCACCGCCTCGATCAGATCGCTCGGCTTGGTGTCCTTGACCAGGAAGCCGGCTGCCCCGGCCCGGATCGCGTCGAATACGTACTCGTCGAGCTCGAACGTGGTCAAGATCACGATCCGGACGCCGGCGAGCGCCGGGTCCGAGGCGATCTCGCGCGTGGCGGCGATTCCGTCGAGCGTCGGCATGCGGATATCCATGAGCACGACGTCGGGGACGAGCGCGCGCGTCTTCTCGACCGCCTCGCGTCCGTCCGCGGCCTCGCCGACTACTTCGATTCCGTCCTGCGCGTCGAGGAGCGCGTGAAACCCGGCGCGCACCAGCGCCTGATCGTCGGCCAGCAGCGCGCGGATCACGGCCGTCACTTCCCCGGCGCCGGGATCCGCGCGCGAACGCGGAACCCGCCGTCGGATCTGGGCCCGGCATCGAACGTGCCGCCGAGGGCCAGCGCGCGCTCGCGCATTCCGGGGATACCGTTGCCACCGCCCTCGCCGTCCATCGCCGGCACCTCGCGGCGATCGCCGGAGGCGCCCGGGCCATGTCCGTCGTCGTCCACCTGCACGGCCAGCTCACCGGGTGCGTAGGTCAGCTCGACGGTCGCGGCGCCGGCCCCGGAGTGGCGGACGATGTTGGTCAGCGCCTCCTGCACGATCCGGAACGCTGCCAGATCGATGCTCGCCGGGAGCGGCCGGCGCTCGCCATGCACCTCGAGCGTGACCCGGACGCCGGCCGCGGTGGTGCCCGTCACGAGCTCGTCAAGGCGGTCCAGGCCCGCCGTCGGCGCCCGCGGCGCCTGCTCGCCGGTGCCGCGCAGCACGCCGAGCACCGAGCGGACCTCGCGCAGGGCGTCGGCGCTCGCATCGTTGATCGCCGTCAGCGCGATCCGCGCCTGCTCGGGCTTCTCGTCCATCAGATGCAGGGCTACACCCGACTGGACGTTGATCAGCGAGATGTTGTGCGCCAGCACGTCGTGGAGCTCTTGGGCGATGCGCAGCCGCTCCTCGTCGGCCTTGCGCCGGGCCTGCAGCTCACGTGCCTGCCTGGCCTCCGCGAAGCGCTCCCGGCGATTGCGCACCCCTTCCGCGCCGGCCAGCGCGACGAGTAGCCAGGCGGCGATCGCCAGCGTCGCCAGCACCTTCGGCGCGCCGGAATGCCCAAGCGCCCACGGCAACCCGAGAAACACCAGCCAGCCAACTCCGACCGCGGCCCATGCGAGCAAACGCTCCCCGGCGAACAACGCCGAGACAATCGCGAGGCCGAGGGACAAGAAGTTCGGGCCGAGCGGGTAGCCGAGCGCGACGTAGGCCGCCGTAACGGCGAACACGAACGCAAGCACCTCCCGCACGTACCGCCGCCGGAAGACGAGCGCAAGCGGGCCGAGCGCGAGCAGCGCGTAAGCGCCGGCGTCAAGCCCCTTCGCGGGCCGGCACGCAGACGCCCACCAGCAGGCTTGGCTGCGCGACGCGTGATGCGCCGCCCCCGCCGTTGCGGCGATCTGGACCAGCCCGCACATCACGGCGAGGCGGACGTCGCTGCGGCGGATCCAGCCCGACGGGGTCACAGCCGCACGATAGCCGCGCCCGCGGGGGTCGTCATCGGCTCCCGGGCGCAGCCACGCATACGCCAGCGGGAGTACACGGTGCTGCTCCGATCAGCCACCGGGAGCAGCACAGGAGCCGCCCCTCGCCCGACGACAAATCGCCCGCCGGAGAGCATGCTTCTCCATGCAGCACGCGACCGAACCACACAGACCGAAGGAGCAACGATGTACGGGTACGACACGATCAGCCAGATGATGCGGAACCCCAACCTGCGGGCGAGCGACGCCGACCGCGAGGCGACCTCCGACCGCCTGCGCCAGCACCACACCGACGGCCGGCTCGACCAGGACGAATTCCAGGAGCGCCTGGAGCGGTGCTTCGCCGCGAAGACCGTCGGCGAGCTCGGCGAGCTCACGCGCGACCTGCCGGACGATTCGGTCCGGCACCGGGCGGGCCGCCGCACCGGCTTCGGCCCGATTGGCTGGCTGCGCATGATCCCGATCGTCCCGATCATCCTGGCGATCGTCGCTATCCACCTGATCTTCGGTGTCGTCGGCGGCCTGTGGATCCTCATCCCGCTGTTCTTCCTGGCCCGCTTCATGTTCTTCCGCCGCGGATTCCGCGGCTGCGGCGGTCGCCGCGGAGCCGCGCTGTAGCGGCGCAGCGGGCGGCACGGACAGGGCGGATGGTCGCGGTGACCGTACCCGCGCCGCGGCCCGGAGCCCCGGCCCCCCCACCACGCCCGGGAGCAGGCGGCAGCGCGCCGCCGGCGCCCGGGCGTGGTCGCGTAGTCGCCACGTGAGCAGAGCCCGCCTTCGCGATCTGCCATTGAGGCTGCTGGAGGCCGTTGCGCTATAGTCGAGCGTGGTTGGCACTCTCGGGCCGTGAGTGCCAAAACCTCCTCAATCGAGCCCCCACTGGAGGCCGCCTCTCATGAAGCTCAAGCCGCTTGGCGATCGCGTGATTGTGCGCGCGATCGAAGAGGAAGAAACGACCGTGAGCGGGATCGTTCTGCCCGACACCGCGAAAGAGAAGCCCCAGAAGGGCAAGGTTCTCGCGGTCGGCGACGGCAAGATCAGCGAGGACACCGGCAAGCGCATCCCGCCGGACGTCGCCGAGGGCGACGAGGTCCTCTACAGCAAGTACGGTGGCACCGAGATCAAGGTCGACGGTGAGGAACTGCTGGTCCTGCGCGAGTCCGATGTACTCGCCAAGGTCCAGTCCTAAGGAAATCAGGGACACATGCCCCACAAGGAACTCAAGTACGCCGAGGACGCCCGCAAGGCGCTCGAGGGCGGAGTCGACGCGGTAGCCAACGCGGTCAAGGTCACGCTCGGCCCCAAGGGCCGGTACGTGGTCCTCGACAAGAAGTTCGGCGCGCCGACGATCACCAATGACGGTGTGACGATCGCGCGTGAGATCGAGGTCGAGGACGTCTTCCAGAATCAGGGCGCACAGCTCGTGCGCGAGGTCGCGACCGCCACCAACGACGTGGCCGGCGACGGCACGACGACCGCCACCGTGCTGGCGCAGGCGATGGTCCACGCCGGCATGAGGAACGTGGCGGCGGGCGCTAATCCCCTTGGTCTCAAGCGCGGGATTGAGAAGGCCGTCGATGGCGTCGTGAAGAACATCGAGTCCCAGTCGACCGAGATCTCCGGCAAGGATCAGATCGCTCGCGTGGCGACGATCTCGGCCGGCGATGACGAGATCGGCGACGTGATCGCCGACGCGATCGAGAAGGTCGGCAAGGACGGCGTGGTCAACGTCGAGGAGGGTCAGACGTTCGGCATGGACCTCGAGTTCACCGAGGGCATGCAGTTCGACAAGGGCTACATCTCGCCGTACATGGTCACCGACCAGGAGCGGATGGAAGCGACCCTCGAGGACCCCTACATCCTGATCGCCAACCAGAAGATCGGGTCCGTCCGCGACCTGCTCCCCGTGTTGGAGCAGACGATTCAGTCGGGCAAGCCGTTCCTGATCATCGCCGAGGATGTCGAGGGCGAGTCGCTCGCGACGCTGGTGGTCAACAAGCTGCGCGGCACGTTCACCGGTGTTGCCGTCAAGGCGCCGGGCTTCGGCGATCGCCGCAAGCGGATGCTCGAGGACATCGCGATCCTCACCGGTGGCGAGGTGATCACCGAGGAGATGGGCCTCAAGCTCGAGAACACTCAGATCTCGCAGCTCGGCCGCGCTCGTCGCGTGGTCATCGCCAAGGACACCACGACGATCGTCGACGGTAACGGTGACAGCGACGCGATCAAGGGCCGGATCAACCAGATCAAGACCGAGATCGAGAACACCGACTCGGACTTCGACCGCGAGAAGCTCCAGGAGCGCCTGGCGAAGCTGTCGGGCGGCGTTGCCGTGGTCAAGGTCGGCGCGGCCACCGAGACCGAGATGAAGGAGAAGAAGCATCGCGTCGAGGACGCGCTGCAGGCGACTCGGGCCGCGCTCGAGGAGGGCATCGTGCCCGGCGGCGGCGTCGCGCTGCTGACCGCGCAGAAGGCGATAGACCTCGACTCCTTCGAGGACGAGGACGAGAAGACGGGCGCGCGGATCGTGCTGCGCGCGCTCGAAGAGCCACTTCGCCAGATCGCGCAGAACGGCGGCCTCGAGGGCTCCGTCGTCGTCAGCGACGTCCGCCGCGGCAAGAAGGGCCACGGTCTCAACGCGGCCACTGGCGAGATCGTCGACCTGGTCAAGGAGGGCATCATCGACCCGGCGATGGTCACGCGCTCTGCGTTGCAGAACGCCGCGTCGATCGCCAAGAACATCCTGACGACCGAGGCGATCGTCGCCGAGATCGCGGATACAAACGGCGGTGGCGGTGGCGGTGGCATGCCCGACATGAGCGGGATGATGTAGCCAGACCGCGTTCGCAATCTGCGGACACGTGACTCAAGGGAGACAGTGATGGCAGCCAAGCACAAAATAACCGTGTCTACGCAACCCGCGAGCCACCGCCCGAGTAGCGCGGAGCGACACGCGGCAGAGACCGCGCGGCTCTCCACCCGGCAGGCCGAGCTCAAGCAAGAAGCAGCGGACCGCCGCGCCGAACACGCCATCAAGGGCGCGGCGGACGCAGCCACCAGCCGAGGCGTCTAACGCATCGGTGTCGAAGCGTCCGCGTCGTCATAGCGGATTTCGCGGGCGCTGGTAGGCTTGTGGTCGGGAGCACCAGCCTGACGCGGGCGCCTAGCGAGTGACAGCGCCAATCTGATTCTCCGGAAACCGCTATCGCGCGGAGTCCGTTTGTCGCTCGAGTTTCACCCGCCGGCCATCGGTCTCGTTGAGGCTGATGAATGTAGTTCGCGCCTTCCGTCGTTTCGTCGGAGAGTCCTGCTGAGCGTTCTCGGTGCTCTGGCGGTAACGGGCGTGCTCGGCTTCGTCCTCGCCCGGCGGGGTGGGCAATTCAGCACCGCGCTTCATAGCGCTCCGATCGCGCTTCTGCTCCTCGCGGTACTGCTTCAGATACTCGCGCTGCTGGCCCGAAGCGAGGCCTGGAACATTTGTGTTCGTGCCGCTGGGGGAACCGTTACTCGCCGGTTGCTGTTCCGCGCTGCAGGCATGGGCTACCTCGCGAGCTTGGTCAACGGATCGGTCGGGATGGCTACGCGTATCGCTTCCCTACGCCGCGTCGCCCCCGAGAGCGCCCCTGGAGTGCCGGCTCTGCTGACAGCGGAAGTTCCGATCATTACCGTCGAAGTCGCGCTGGCGGCGATCTTCTCCTTTACGCTCATCGCTCCGCTCGGCGTTCCCTGGTGGGTGCCCGTGATCGCAGTCGCGATCATGGGTGGAGCGGTCGCTGCTCTGGGCCGGGTTTCCAGGCGCCATCGAACCGGACTGTGGGCGGGCCTGGCGGTGGTGCGTAACAAGGGGCGCGGTCGCGTGATCGCGTTCACGTTGTTAGCGGTGTGCGCCCAGGTCGCCCGCAACTGGCTGATGCTTCACGCGATCGGCGTAAATGTCTCGGTCTTTGACGCGATGGCACTACTGATCGCGATGTTCACCCTCGGCCAGCTTCCGGTCGGACCGAGTATTGGACCTGCTGCCGCCGTGCTGATCCTTGGTACCTTCGGCGTCGCCGCGACCGCCGCCGCCGGGGTACTGCTGACAGTGACCGGCACCGTTGGCTCCATTTCTTACGCCACGTGGGCGATCACCGATCGGATCGTCGCGGGCCGCCTCAACACGAGTCCAGAAACCGTCGTAGAGCCCGTCATCGCGGTGGCTCCCACCTCGGCCTGACCAACAACCGAGCTCCTCGCGAGGGTCGGTCCTGCGCCGTACGTCGTTTAGTGCTCGGAGTAGCGGACGAGAAGCGGGATGAGGGCTTGTGCGTTGGGGCTGCCCCAGCCGGTGACCGGGTCCCAGCCGCGTGTTGCTGTGTATCCGCTGATGGTGTGGCCGGGGAATGCCGGGGTGTTATTACCTATGGTTACGTCATGGAACGCCTCGTTATAGGAGGAGCTTCGACCAATGCGATAGATCGCGGGGTTGACGAACCCGAGGTGACGGCCGGCGTATTGGTCGGCTAAGGCGATTAGGCCAGCCCAGAGTGGTGCGCTCGCACTGGTGCCGCCGCTGTTGCGGACCGTGTACCGGTTGCCGCCGTCACTGATGACCAGCGCCATGCCCGTGTGCGGTGAAGCGTCCGCCGACACGTCCGGCACGCCGCGGGTGGCGGCGTTGCCGGGCACACCGTCCTGGTAGGCAGGACGCGCGAAGTGGCGGCTGAACCCACCGCCGGAGGCCTGGAATTGCGTTCCGGGGCTGCCGAACGGGAGGCCCCATGCGGTCTCGCTGATGTAGGCACCCGTGGCGTGGCTGGCGTTGAGACTAGTGCCGCCCGTGGCAAGGACGAGCGGGTCGGCGGCCGGCAGGTTGACCTCCTTGACGGGAGGGAAGGCACCACCGGTCAGGCCTTTGATCACCTCGCACGGCTCGCCGACGGCGCCGATGTCGCCCGAGGCGGCGATCACCGTCACGTGCCGCGCGGTGGCGGCCACGAGCGCGCGGTTTAGGCGCTCGGCCTCCGCGGGCGTGTCGCAGTGCTCTCCGCCCGTCTGACCGGCGGCGCTGATCGAGATCACGCTTCCCTGGGAGACGCCGACGCGCACCGCGGCGACGGCGGCCGCTGTCGCGTTAGCCGGGTTGTTCAGCGATGTTGGCTTGACCAAGACCACGGTGATCGCGGCGTCAGGTGCAACCGCGTGAACGTTTTCGGCGTCCAGCACCTCCTCGCCGTTGGCCAGCCATGGGGACACTGAGGAGGCGACGGTCGTGACCACCTTGAGACGCGGAGCGGGCAGTCCGAACAGGCTGTCGAAGCGCGACATGTCCTGACGCAGATCGCTGACGACGGGCGGCGAGGGCTGCGTCTCGGCGAGTTCGGGCAGCACGACCGTTTCACCGCTGCCGTTGATCCCGCGCTCGAGCAGCGGCTGGATCCCGTAGGCGACCTCGATCTGCTTAGGCGTGTAGCAGGTGGTCACGGAATCGCAGTCGAGCGGCCCGCTGTTGGACACCGCGGCCGATTGGTGCGCGGCGGGTGTCCGTTTGAGTGCCGTGCCGGTGACGCCAACCGGCTGGAGGTTGGCGCCGACGGTGCCGTCGGCGGTTGGGAGACATGTCTTGATCGCGGCCTTGACGGCCGGTGAGTTCAAATCGACCTGTCCGCTGCCGTTCGCGGGATGCCCGTTCCCGTCCACCGCCGGGAGGTGCGCGACCCCGTTTGCGCGCATGCAGGCGGCGAAGTCCTGCAGGTGCGCAACCTGCTGGGAATCCAGCTGTGCGCGTCCGCGAGTGATGGTGCGGAGCGCGGCTGATCCGCCGCCGCACCCGGCGAGGAGCAGCACGGTTCCGGCAATTGCGATTCGGACTGTTGGTACCCGCATGGTGGTTCCTTCTTCCAGGTCTCCGAGTTGTTCTCTCGAAGGTATGGGCGCGATCCTCGACGCACATCGGGCCTGCGACTGAAGCCGGATGCGGCTCGAGCGGGGCTCCGCGGCGCGATCTCATCCGCTCGTCGTGACGATTCGCTCCCGTCGGATGAGGCAGGCACGGAGATCGGCGCGTATCGTCGGCGCATGGATCAGATCGAGGGACGCCTGCCGGGACGCCTTCGACATCAGGGCCCGGTGCACGTCGATCCGGGTCTCGCCCTCGGGCTGCTGTGGATCGTCGCCGTGCTCGTGGTCGACAACTCGTCGCACGCGCATGTCGCAGCGGTCCCGGCGGCGCTCCACAGCACGGCCGCCCGCTGGCTGGTCGACGTATCCGCGATTGCGGTCGCGCTGGCGGCGCTGTCATTGCGCCACCGGCAGCCCCTGGTGGCCCTGTTCGCCGTCGTTGCCGCGGTCGTCGCCGCGCCCGCGGTCCTCCTCCTGCTCGGCCCGGCGCTGGTCGCGCTGTACACGGTCGCGATCGCGCTTGGCCCGCGCGACGCCGCGATCGCGGTGGTCGGCGTAATCGCGGCGTTCGTGCTGCAGCGCGTCGCTTGGGGTCCGACCGGTGACAACAGCCTGCCGACCGTCCTGATCGGCGCGGTCGCCTCGGCCGGCCTGGGTCTCTACGCCGGGGTTCGCCGTGAGAGCGCGCGCGAGCGGACCGCTTTCGAGGGGCGCCAGGAGGCGCTCGAGGCCGAGCGCAGCGCGGCTGAGGAGCGTATCCGCATCGCCCGTGAGCTCCACGACGTGGTCGCACACACGCTCAGCCTGATCATCGTCCAGTCCGAGGTGATGCGGACGAAGCTCGCCGACGAAGAGCCCCGGGCAAGCGCCGGGGCGATCGCCGAGCTCGGGCGCGACGCGATGGCTGAGCTGCACCGGACGCTTGAGCTCTTGCGCGGCGGAGACGAGCTCACCGACCGCTCTCCCCGGCCGGCGCTCTCCGACCTGGTGGCGCTCGCCGATCAGAGCCGCGGGGGCGGACTCGACGTCGAGCTCGGCATCGAGGGAGCGATCCGTCCGCTCCCGGCGGGCTTCGAGCTCTGCGCCTACCGGATCGTCCAGGAGGGGCTGACGAACGTGCGCAGACACGCCGGCGCCGCGCACGCGACCGTCAGCCTCCACTTCGGTGCCGACGCACTCGAGGTGTCGATCGAGGACGACGGCGCCGGCGCCACCGCTGGGGCAAAGTCCGCCGGCCACGGACTGAGCGGCATCCGCGAGCGCGCGGCGATGCTGGGCGGCGCGGTCAGCGTCGGTACGCGCGAGCAGGGCGGGTATCGCGTCAGCGCGATCCTCCCCTACCCGGAGCCACTGTGAGACAGCGCCTGCGGGTGATCATCGCCGACGACCAGCCGCTACTCCGCGCGGGGTTCAGGGCCCTGCTCGAGAGCGCCGGTGACATCGAGATCGTCGGCGAGGCGGGCACCGGCGAGGAAGCGGTCGAGCAGGCGCGGCGCTGCCGGCCCGATGTCGTGCTGATGGACATCCGGATGCCAGGCATGGACGGGATCGAGGCGACCCAGCAGCTGACCCGAACCCGAGTCCTGATCCTGACGACCTTCGGTCTCGACGAGTACATCATCCAGGCGCTCCGGGCCGGCGCATCCGGATTCATCCTCAAAGACACCCGCGTCGAGGATCTGCTCCACGCCGTGCGAACCGTCGCCGCCGGCGAGGCGTTTCTCTCCCCCGCCGTTACGAGACAGCTACTCGACCAGGTCGCGCGGCGGTTGCCCGCCGCGGTCGACCGAGGCCCGGCACAGCTCGCCGAGCTCACCGAGCGGGAGCTCGCCGTCCTGCGGATGCTCGGCGCCGGACTCAGCAACTCCGAGATCGCCACTGCGCTGGTCCTCAGCGAAGCAACGGTCAAAACGCACGTGTCGAAGGTCCTCCAGAAGTTGACACTCCGCGACCGGGTACAGGCCGCAATTTTCGCTTACGAAAGCGGGCTGATCGAGCCCGGGAGGTCGTCGTCCTAGAAAACCGCCCCAGGCGAAACGCGTGTAACTGCATCGCGCTGCGGCGGAGGAAGATCCCTGAGACCCTCCAGCAGCGGCGCGCACAGTTGATGCAGGCCGGCGTACGCAAGCTCAATCTCCGACTCGATCCCGACCGCCCGCGCGCAACGAAACCCATCGGCTTGCTCGGCAAGGTAGTCCAGCAGTGCGGTCTTCCCGACCCCCGCCTCGCCGCGCACGACCAATACACCGCTCTGGTCAACGCGCGCGTCCGCCAGCAGCCGGACGAGCGCCTTGCACTCGCTGCGCCGACCGCGCAACCCGGACCCGCGGCGCTCTACTTTGAGCATGCTGCGGCTGAGCTTAAGTCCCGTGGCGCCAAGTCCTAAGGAACTTGCCAGAACGGCTTAATGCACTCCTAATCGACTAAGTCGGTCAAATCGGTTCAGTCACGCCGAGTCAGCCATCGAGACGGGCTCGTGCTCATGTGTTCCGGGCCTCGGCCGCGATGAGCCTGAGCGCGACCCACGCCGTGCCCAGACCCACCGCTGTCCCGAGTGCGGTGTCAACCAGCCGCAGGATCGGCTGCTGCCAGACGTGGTGCGGAGAGAGCGACGCTACCCCGAGGACGATCGCCGTGGTGATGCTCGCGGTCACCGCGTCCTGCGGCCTCCCGAGCAGGGTCGCGGCCAGCCCGCTGACGCCGATCATCGCCGCCAGACCAACTGCGTCGACCGGCAGGACGAGCAGGTAGATCAGGCACAGGAAGAAGCTCAGCAGCGTCGCCGCCATCCGGCTGAGGGCGGCGGTGGCGCTGCTGTCGTAGCTGGTCCGGTAAACGAACACGGTCGCGATCACCGCCCAGATGCCGCCCAGGACGTCGTCCGCTCGAGACACGGAATGAAGCCGAGCAAGCCCGTGCACGGTCAGCCAGTACGTGACCAGGCACGCGATCGCAAGCGCGGCGCTGTGAACGATCGCTGAGCCCCGGTCGCTACTTGCCGAGGTAGCTGAGGCTGGCCGTGGCAAGCGTCTCAATGCCGGTTTCGAGGGTCGGGTGCAGGACGGGTGCGAACTTGGAGCTGTGGTTCGTAGGCACATCCTGGCTGATCCGGCCCGCCTGCGCGGCTCGCCGATAGACGTCCGGGTCGGTGCCGCCGACGTACCAGAACAGCGACGGCACCTTCCACTCCTGGCCGAACAGCCCGAAGTCCTCGCTGACCGGGAGCGGGTCGGTGAGCTGGGTCACGCGGTCGGCGCCGAAGTAGGCGCGGAACGCCTCGCCGACGTGGTTGGCCGTCGCCGGGTCGTTGACCGTAAGGTCGAAATGATCGAACGATTTGAAGCTGGGGGGTTGGGGCGCGCCGGAGGCGGTCGCCTCTGCGGTGACGATCCGCTTGATCGCGTCCAGTACCCGAGCGCGGACACCGTCATCGAAGCTGCGCACGTTGATCTTCAGCACGGCGTCGTCGGGGATCACGTTGCCCTTGTTGCCGGCCTGGAGCGAGCCGATCGTAACGACCGCGGGTTCGAAGGCGGCGATCTCGCGCGAGACGATCGTCTGGAGCCGCATGACGACGGCGGCAGCCATCACGATCGGGTCGACCGTGGCCTCGGGCCACGCACCATGCCCGCCGCGGCCGAACAGCCGCACCTCGATGTTGTCCTCCTCGGACTGGGTGACCCCCGGGCGGTAGCTGATCTGACCGGCGGACGGTGGCATCACGTGCTGTCCGAGGATCACATCGGGCTTGGGGAAACGGTCGAACAGGTGGTCGTCAATCATCGCCTGCGCTCCGGTTCCCAGCTCCTCGGCGGGCTGGAACAGCGAAATGAGCGTTCCGTGCCAGGCCGTCGGGGCTTGCGCCAGCAGCTTGGTGGCGCCGGACAGCCAGGTGACATGCATGTCGTGCCCGCAGGCGTGCATGACGGGGACCGTGTGCCCGTCGGGGCCGGTCGCGGTGGCGGTGCTGGCGTACGGGAGGCCGGTGTCCTCCTTGACCGGGAGGGCGTCCATGTCGGCGCGCAGCATGACGGTGGGGCCGTCGCCGTTGCGGAGCACCCCGACGACCCCGGTCCCGCCGACGCCGGTACTCACCTCGCAGCCGGCCCACTCGAGTTGCTCTGCGGCTTTGGCGGCCGTGCGCTTCTCGTGGTCCGAGAGCTCGGGATGGGTGTGGAGATCGCGGTACAGGCTCTCGAGGGGTTTGATGATCGCGTCGAGTCCGCCGAGGACCGACTGTGTGGGCGAGGTGTCAGTTGATGTGGTCACTGTGTCTCCTTTGAGTTATGTCCGGGTTGGGCGGGTTGATTTCCACGGATCATTCGAGCGCCAGCTCGCGGAGGTTGGTCTTGGCCACCTCGAGCACCTCATCGCCCCGGCCGGAGAGGACGCTGCGCGTGGCCCAGAGCGTGAATCCCTTGGCCTGCTCGGCGGTGATCTTGGGCGGGATCGAGAGCTCCTGCCTGACGGTCATGACCTCGATGACCGCAGGCCCGTCGTGCGCGAAGGCCGCACGCAAGCCAGCGTCGAGCTCACCGGGGTGTTCGATCCGCACGCCGTACAGTCCGACGGCGCGCGCGACTTCGGCGAAGCTCGGGTTGTCGAGGTCGGTGGCGTAAGTGGGGATCCCGTCGGCCTTCATCTCCAGCTCGACGAAGGCCAGGGCGCCGTTGTTCAAGACGACGAGCTTGACTGGGAGTCGCTGCTGGCGGAGCGTGATCAGCTCGCCCATCAGCATCGACAGCCCACCGTCTCCCGACAGGGTCACGACCTGGCGTCCTGGGTGTGACGCCTGAACGCCGATCGCCTGGGGCAGCGCGTTGGCCATCGACCCGTGGTTGAACGAGCCCACGAGCCGCCGGTGTCCGTTCAGCTGTAGATATCGCGCCGCCCACAGGGTGGGCGTCCCGACATCGGCCAGGAACACCGCGTCCTCGGCCGCGACCCGGTTCACGGCGGCAGCCGTGATTTGGGGATGGATCGGGCCGCGGTCAGAGTGGGTCTTGGCCAGCGCGTCGAGCCGATCGCGGGTGCGACCATAGTGCGACTGCATCCGGGCCAAGTGCGTCGCGTCGCGGCCGTTGGCCAGTCTGGGGAGCAGCGCGGCGATCGTGTCCGTGACGGTGCCGAGCAGCGCGATGTCCACCGGTATCCGTCGGCCGATGTGCTCACCGCGGACGTCGACCTGGATCACCCGCGCGTGCTCCGGAAAGAACGGGCGATACGGGAAGTCGGTGCCCAGCATCAAGAGCACCTCACAATGCTCCATCGCGCGGTATCCGGACGCGAACCCCAACAGGCCGGTCATTCCGACGTCATAGGGGTTGTCGTATTCGACGAACTCCTTGCCTCGCAGCGTGTGGACGATCGGCGCCTTGAGCACCCGGGCGAGCGCGACAACCTCGTCGTGCGCGCCTCGGCAGCCGGCCCCGGCCAGGATCGTGACCCGCTCGGCGGCGTTGAGGGACCCCGCCGCGGCGGCCAGCACCTCGTCGGAGGGGCGAATCACCGACGCGGCCGGCGTGATCTCGGTTGGGCTCGCGTCATGCCTGACGTGATGCAGGAAGATCTCGCCGGGCACGACCACCACCGCGACGCCGGCGCGTTCGATCGCATGACGCATCGCGATCTCCAACACTCGCGGCAGCTGCTCGGGGACGCTGACCAGCTCGGCGTAGACGCTGCACTCGCGGAACAGGTCCTGGGGGTGGGTCTCCTGGAAATAGCTGCCGCCGATCTCTTCCCGCGGGATGTGCGCCGCGATCGCCAGCACGGGGACCCGCGTGCGGTTGGCGTCGAACAGGCCGTTGATCAGGTGCAGGTTCCCCGGGCCACAGCTGGCGGCGCACACGGCCAGCTGCCCTGTCATCGCGGCCTCGCCGGCGGCCGCGAATGCCGCCGCTTCCTCGTGCCGGACGTGCTCCCACGCCACCTCGCCGTCGCGGCGCAGCGCATCGGTGAACCCGTTGATCGAGTCCCCCGGGAGCCCGTAGACCCGGCGCACGCCAGATGCCTTCAGGGTCGCGACCATGACATCGGCAACGGTCCTCGGCTGGGCGGCTGCTTGCGCCAGGTGACCGACCTCGCGGCCCGTTCCGTGTGATGTCCGGATAGCGGTCATGACGCCGCTCCGGTCGGGCCGGCCAGCAACCGCAGGACCATCGACGTTCCGAGCCCGTACACCAGGTGGGCGCTCAGATCCTTGGTCAACGTGACCCGGTCGTACTTCCAGATCGGCTCATACAGCTTGGCGGCCGGCAGCACGGCGTAGCCCGCCGCCCACACGCCGGCGCCGAACGGCAGCCCGTACCGAATCCGCGGTGTCCTCAGCGAGCCCGCGACGATCCCGTACTGCAGGCCGCCCATGATCCCGTAAGCCCAGTGGGTGATGTTGTTGACCAGCCGAGCCCTCTGCGGAGGCACCTCACGCTCGAACAGGCCCTCCACCAACCGCTTGCCGACCTGCGCCGGCGCGGGCGCCTGCTCCCAGCTGTCCAGACCCGACGAGGACTCCCACGGCTCAAAGCTCTCCTCGCCGCGACCGCCACGGTATCTCGCGTAGAGCAGGGCGTCCATGGCAAAGGTGCCGGCGGCGCCGGCGACCAGGCCCCGCGCCACCGCCCCCAGCGGGGTCATGCCGCGAGCCCGAGAGGCGGTCGACGGACGGGGCATGGCGCCGCGGCGTCGACGCGAGTGGATCGGTATGTACGACAGGGTGCTCATATTTTGCTCCCGAGGGTTGAAGGTGTGCTGCATCGCTGATGGCATGGCAGCGAGTCTGCTCCGGACGAGCTGCGCTCGCATCCGCCAGGGGACAGTGCAACTGGTCAGTCCTGAAGCGCCGGGCTGACGCTGACTGCGTCGCTGGGCAGGACGCTCGAGCCCGCTGCGTGGGCCGATGTAGAGCTTGGTGAAGGCTTGCGGATGTCACACGACTGCCCGGTCGCACTATCCGGTGGACGATGCGAGCACGCGCCGCGCGGCTGAGACTGAGCGCCGTCAACAACCCCAACTAGAAGGAGCAGGCGATGGGTTACAAACTAGATCACGCCCCCCGGCTCGGCCTGCTCGATCGTGATTGGCGACGGTGTCACCTCGGCGGTGCCGGGGTCGGCCCAGCGAATGCGGGTCGTCGTTGACGACATCGCGGCGGCCGCACCGAGCTTCACGACGCCGGCGTCGACGTCGGAGAGATCCAGAGTTCCCCCGTCCGGACGGTTCGTCTACTTCAGCGATCCCGACGGCAACGGCTGGGCCGTCCAGCAGTTCCCGGTGGCCGCCTGACGACCGGCCGAGTGCCGCCGGAGCGCTCCCGGGCCCGGTAAGGACGAATCGCCCACAAGAGAAGAACCGCCCTCCGCTGGTGCGGAGGGCGGTTGCGCGGATCAGATGACGCTACCGCCGAGCACCGCAACCAGCTGCTTGGCGTTCTTCTTGCCGATCTTCGGCACGTCAAAATCCCACACGGTTCCGTTGGTGAACTGCAACCGGAGAGACGACAGCAGCTTGCCATCCTTGAGTTCAACCGTTTGGAGTTCCTCGCGGGGAGCTCGCGCCAGCACCTCGTCGGTGACCTTCATCTTGAGGGCCCCGGACTTCGTCTTGATCAACGCTACCTCGGTCTCACTTTCCGCGATGTAACCCACCCGGCCGAAGGAGGGGACATCCGAGGCCTTGGACGACCGACTCGCAACCGCGGTCGACGCGACCGCCCCGACGGCACCGCCAATCGCGCCCACCGACGCCTTCTTGCCAAACCCGCGCGGGTTGACCATCGCGCCTGCAAGCTCCGGCGCGCCGAGCGCCGCGGATCCCTCTCCAGCCATGCCCCAGCCCTCCTTGTCGATGTTCATGGCTCCGATTCTTCTCGGGCACCCGAGGATTGCGAGCCAGAACTCGCGATCCTACCTTCGGGGCGTCAACCGGAGGACTCGCACCGGCCTCTGGCCGCAGCTGAAGCAGAACTCCCAGCAGACCGTGAGCCAGGGCAAGCCGGGGCCGAGTCAGGAAACGGCGATCGTGTCGGGAACCTCGGCCCGGGCAAGCACGCCCACGCCCAGGAGCGCCGCGGCGAGGGCCACGAACGCACCGAAGGCCTGCAAACCGCTGGCATGCAGGTGCTCATCGAACAGGGCGAGTCCGAGCGCCACACTGACGATCGGGTCGAGCGCGGTACTGCTGGCGATCGTCGCGGCGATCACGCCCGTGTTAAGCGCCAACTGGTTGAGCGTCATCGAGACGTATCCGACGCCAGCCAGCGCGTAGGGCTCCCAGCTCGCGATCACGTGCACCAGCCCGAGATGCAGCTCGTCGACCACCGACTTGGTCAGCGCCGCCGAGAACGCGAAAAGGACCCCGGCGGCCGCCCCCAACACAGCGGCGCGCCGCGCCGGAGGGCCGTGTCGGCCGAGCAGCGACAACGGCGCGCAGATCGCTGCGCAGGCAACGCCGGCGATGACCCACTCGCGGAATGACACCTCGGTGCGTCCGCCCGAGGGATTGGCGATCGCGAGAAAGCCAACCAGCGCCACCACCACCAGCGCTGCCGCCGCCGCCTCACGGCGCCCGACACGCTGGTCGCTGAGCCGAGCGCCGAGCGGCAAGGCGAAGACCACGCTCAAGACGAGCAGAGGTTGCACGACGGCCAACTGGCCGAGCCACAGCGCCGCAGCTTGCGCGATGAAGCCGACGATGTCGAAGGCGATCCCGGCGAGCCACAGCGGACGACCTGCCATCCGCACAAGCAACCCTGAGCTCGTCGTGAACGCCGGCGCGTCCATGCCTGCCTTCAGCTGCAGCACGGTGCCGAGCGCGAACATGAGCGCGGAGATCAGGGCCAGGACGACTTGCACTGTGAGCGGGTCAGGTTACGCACACAGCTCACCGGCACTGTTGGGGCGAGACAGACTTGGGTTCTCAAGTGCTGGCTTGCACTGCGGCGTGCCGACGTCACAGCGGAGGGCAATCGCGCTCTCTGGACGGGACGTTTGTAATCGCCCCTCCGGTCATATGTCAGTGTGGGTTCGTCATGCGCTGGTCGAGCGGTTCGGTGCTTGCCCGGGCGCGCAGGGCCCTGCCGATTACCAGCCGTTGGATTTCGCTGGTGCCCTCAAAAATGGTGTAAAGCTTGGCGTCGCGGTACCACTTCTCGACGGGGAAGTCTTTTATGTAGCCCCAGCCGCCCATGGTCTGGATGGCTTGCTCGCAGGCGCGCACGGCCGTTTCGGAGGCTTTGAGCTTTGACATCGATCCTTCGGCGTTCTCGAATGGGCGGCGTTGGGCGGCCATCCAGGCGGCGCGCCAGGTCAGCAGCCGGGCGGCGTCGATGTCGGTAGAGAGGTCGGCGAGAGGGAAGGCAATGCCTTGGTTGTCGATGATCGGCCGTCCGAAGGCCTCGCGCCCGACGGCGTAGTCGCGGGCGAACTCGAGCGCGGCGTGAGCGATGCCGATCGCCTGTGCGGCGACCATCGGGCGGGTGCGCTCGAACGCTCCCAGGGCTGCGGAGGTGCGCCGCTGAACGGCCGCGGCGGGGCCACCTTCTTCGGCCGGGGCGACCGTTTCTTGGCGTTGCTCGTCTTCGCGGCCTCGGGCGATGCGCTCCTGCAGGCGCTCGGGGCCTCCGAGCAGATGCTCGCCGGGCACACGGCAGTCTTCGAGCATGATCTCTCCGGTGTGCGATGCGCGGCACCCGAGCTTGTCGAGCTTGCGGAGCATCGAGAGGCCGGGGGTGTCCTTGGGGACGATGAACACGCCTTGTCCGCGGTGCCCCGCGTCGGGGTCGACCGTGGCTACCACGACGTGGACGTCGGCGATGCCGCCATTGCCGATGAACACCTTATGGCCGTCGATCACCCAGTCGCTGCCCTCCTGGCGCGCACGGGTTTGGATCGAGCGGATATCGCTGCCGCCGCTCGGTTCCGTTACCGCCAGGGCGGCGAGCTTGATGTCGTCTGGCGTGCCGAAGCACTGCGGGGCCCACTGCACGAGCTGCTCGTTGGTGGCGGCCTGGCGGATGGCGGCCAGGGCCAGCGCCGGTAGGACGATCGTCAGGCCGATGCCTGCGCATCCCCAGAACAGCTCCTCCATCAGGATCGGTAGGGAGAGACCGCTCGGGTCCATCGAAAGCTGGGCGTAAAGCTCCCACTGATAGAGGCCCCGGCGCGCCGCCTCCTGCAGCACCGGCCAGGGAAGCTCCTGGGCACGGTCATATTCCGCGGCAACCGGCCGGATCACCTCCCGCGCGAACGTATGCGCCTTGTCCCTCAACGCAACGTGCTCATCGCTGAGATCAAGGGTGAAGCTCATCGGTCAGACTCCTCTCCGCGCGTTGGCGCCTAGCTGATCAACGAAGCCATGGCTCATCATCGCCCCCGTTTCGTTCTAAGTTACTTTCAGGTAACGTTACCCTCAAGTAATGTCTCGGAAACGAACGAGCAAGCCACCCGGCACGGCCACCTCGGGCGAACGCCTCGCGCGAGCCGAACGCGAGCCCCTGATGCTCCGAGCCGCAGGCGAAGCGTTCGCCACCCACGGCTTTCACGGCAGTTCGATGGATGACATCGCCCGCGCTGCAGGGATCACCAAGCCGATGCTCTACCGCTACTTCGGTTCCAAAGAAGGCCTCTACGCCGCCTACTTGCAGATGACCGGCCACGAACTCGTAGACAAGGTCCGCGCTCCCAACACCCGCGAGCAGCCACCGGAAGTGCGCCTACGCGCTGGACTGCGGGCTTTCCTCACGTACGCCAAGGAACATCGCGCCGGCTGGACCGTCCTACACGGAGAAGCCACCGCCCCCACCGACGCTCAAATCGCTCGCGAAATAGCGCAGCTCCGCCGACGCATCATCCGCATGCTCACCACCCTCTTCGGCGACGAAGCCTATGCCCACGCCTTTACCGGTGCCGCCGAATCCCTCGCCACGTGGTGGGTCAACCAGCCGCAACCGTCCATCGACGAAGCGACCGCACTCCTCATGAGAATCGCCGAAGCAGCGACGAGCTTCGATCGCATACCCCAAACCTGAGCTTCTCCGTACGCAGTCTCGCTAATCCGCCTTGACATCGGCTATCAACGTGATATCATTTTGATTGTGGTAGTCAAGTGTCCGACACCACAGCCAACAGAAAGCAGTCCGATGTACGCATCGAACAACAACCCTGCTCCGAAAGGTCTCCGTGGATGGTGGAGATCTCCCCCCCGATCCGGCCCGCAACTCATAATCGCGCCATGGGAGTACCGCCACCTCCGTGCCTTTGCGAGCGTCCGCATCACCAGCGGCATCGTCCTGGCCAGCCTTGGCTTCGTCACGCTCTCCTTTGGCGGCAACGACTGGAAGACATACGGGTGGACCATCGCGTTCCTAGCCGCAGCGGCGGCACACCTGGCGTTCGCGTCCTGGGAGCTGAGGATCACTCGCTCCACAGCTGCCCGAACTTGACTCGACGCTGCTCGTAGCCATAGAAGAACCGCCCCCCGCTGGTGCGGAGGGCGGTTCGAATTCCTTGCAAAGGTGGAGACGCCGGGAATTGAACCCGGGTCCGCAATCGCGTGACGAGTGGCGTCTACGAGCGTAGCCGGCGCTCTGTTCTTACCCTCGACTCGCCTCGCCGGCGGGGTTGTCGAAGGCCAGCTCCGAAGATGTCCCCGGCGGGGCTGGAGCGGGCCTCACCGGGTGAGCCTACTGTTTGAACCCGCCACCGCCGCAGGCAAACGGTGGCCGGCCGAAACTAGCTGTGGTTAGACAGCGAGCTCGTAAGTGTGGAAATCAGCATGTGACTTCGCACTTATTTTTTTCCGGGTTTTTAACGAGGCCTCCCGGACCTCGACTCGCAACCACCCCCACGAGCCGACCACGTCGAAGCCTGTCGTCCCCGGGGATGAACTAGACATTATAGCCGCGCAGGCGCTCCGCCCCAGGCCGTGCAGCTAACAGTGAGCAGCCGACCTGAAGGACATCCTAAGAGTCGTCGTCCCTCGGGCTCGCCCATTCCTACAATCGAGAGTAATGGAAACGAATGCGCCATGGCTGCCGGGCCCCATGCCCTCACCAGCGCCGACGCCCGACTCAGCGCCGCCCGCGCACACGTCGAACAGCGAGCCGCCGCCGCGCAAGCAGTCCTGGATCAGGCGGCGCCTCTCCGCCCTCGGCGCGGCGATTGTCGCGCTGCTGGCGAAGCTCAAGACGATCCTGCTGCTTCTCCCCAAGCTCAAGCTGCTCGCCTCGACAGGGACGATCCTCGTCTCGCTCGCCGCCTACGCACTGCTGTGGGGATGGCCGTTCGCCGCCGGCTTCATCGCCCTTTTGTTCATCCATGAGATGGGCCACGTGATCGCGCTCCGGCGCGAGGGGCTCAAGGCGAGCGCACCGATGTTCATCCCGTTCCTGGGCGCGGTGATCGCGGCGCGTTCGCTCGGTGACAACGCCCTGGCCGAAGCGCGGGTCGGCTTGGCCGGCCCGATCCTCGGCAGCATCGGTTCCGCGGCGTGCATCCTGGTCTGGCACGTCACCGGGAACTCGCTCTGGGAGGCGCTCGCGTTCACCGGCTTCTTCCTGAACCTGTTCAACCTGCTCCCCGTCGTCCCGCTCGACGGCGGCCGCGCGATGGCAGCAATGGCGCCGTGGATGTGGGTCGTCGGACTCGCCGCGTTGATCCCGCTCGCATTCATCTTCCCGAACCCGATCATCTTCCTGATCCTGATCTTCGCCGGGTTCGAGACCTACAAGCGCTTCAAGCTCCGCCGCTCGGGTAGCCCCGAGCAGCGCGCCTACTATCGCGTGCGCCCGATCGACCGGGCGCTCGTGGCAGCGGTGTATCTGGGCCTGATCGCGCTCCTGGTCATCGGCATGCACGCCACGCTGGTGGCGCGAACGATCAGCTAGACCTGACTCGTGCCCCGGTCGCGCCCCGGCCCGCTCAGGCGGGCGACGAGTGGCGCCCCCGGCTCAGGCGGGCGGCGGCTGGCGCCGAACCACGCGGGCATCGTCGTACGCAGCGGCGTCTCGGCGAGCCCACCAGAAGGTGTAAATAAGCGCGAGCGCGAGCCCGGCGAGGCCGACCACGAACAGCACGGTTCCAGCCGTCTGGATGTCGAAACCGTTGACCTGCGCGGTCACAGCCCACTTCAGGATCGCGCCAGCGGCGATCAACACAATGCTTGTTCCAATCGTCATGGGACCTACCTACCCGGGTCGCCGCTCGTCAACCCTCCGCAGGAGGTCTGGCCGCCCCGAACGGGACGACGGCTAAACCGCTTGTGCGGTCAACTACCGCCGGGCCTCGCGCAACTCCCGCTGGACTTCGCGGGCCGTCTCACGCCGGCGGATCGTCTCGCGCTTGTCGAAGATGTCCTTGCCGCGCGCCAGTGCCAGCTCGACCTTGGCGCGCGACCGCGGCCCGGAGAAGTAGATCCGGGTCGGCACGAGCGTCAACCCACGCTCACGCGTCCGGGCGATCAGCCGCTCGATCTCGTACCGATGAAGCAGGAGCTTGCGCGGGCGCTCGGGGTCGTGGTTCTCGCGCGAGGCCGGCCCGTACGGCGCGATGTAGAGCCCGATCAGCCACACCTCGCCGTCGCGCACCGCGGCGTAGGCATCCTTGAGCTGAACGTTGCCCTCGCGCAGGGACTTGACCTCCGTCCCGGTGAGCACGATCCCGCACTCGAACCGCTCGAGCAGGTTGTATCGGTAGGACGCTTGCCGGTTGGTCGCCACGTCGCCGGCGCCGAGCTTGCGTTTACGGGACTTCGCCATAACCCGTCAATCCTGCCAGCCCGGGAGCAGATCCACCCTCCCGCGGGCCACGTCGATTCCGCCGACCCGTACCTGCACCGGATCGCCGAGCCGGAGCGAAGTGCCCGATCGCGTCCCCACCAGCATCGTCCCCTGCTCGTTCAACTCCCACCAGTCGCCCCGCAGGCGCCGCACCGGAAGCAGCCCCTCGAACTCGCCACCCACCCCGAACGCCACGAACGCGCCGGCGCCGGCCAGCCCGACGACCTCGCCTTCGAAGACCTCGTCGGGGTCCCCGTTCGATCGCACTCGACGCTCGAGCAGGAAACAGCGCACGATGTCATCCGCGTCGCGCTCGATCGACATCGCCGCGCGCTCTCGCGCCGAGCACCACGGCCCCGCGGCACCGACCCAGCTGACCTCGGGCGCCGGCTCCTCCCCACCCAGTGCGGACAGCAGCGCGCGGTGGCAGATCAGGTCGGGGTAGCGCCGGATCGGCGAGGTGAAGTGGCAGTAGCTGGCCAGCTGCAGCCCGGCGTGACCGCGGTTGCGCTGGTCGTAGTAGGCCTGCTTCAACGAGCGCAGCACGAGGCTCGTCAGCGCTCGGCGCCCACGCCCCCCGTGAGCTCCAACCCATTGCTCGACGAGCTGGGAGGCTTGGCCGATCAGATCGGCGGCCTGCTGGGGCGTGAGGTTCCCCTTGGGAACCGGGGGCGTCGGCACCTCGAGTGAGGCCAGCTGATCGATCAGCCGCTCCGCCGACGCACCGTCCGGGCGCTCGTGCACGCGGTAGAGCGTGGGCACGCGGTGCGAGGTCAAGAACCGCGCCACCTGCTCGTTGGCGGCGATCATCAGGTGCTCGATCATGCGGTGGGACTCGGTCTGCGCGACCGGCTCGACGGCAACCACGTCGCCACGGTCGTCGAACGAGAACTCGGGCTCGGAGGAATCGACCTCGAGCGCTCCTCGGGAGGCGCGCCGCGACTCAAGCGCCGCGGCAGCCGCCCGCGCGCTCGCCAGGCCCGGCCCCCACGCACCATCGACTCCCTCCATCCCGGCGAAGATCCGGTCGACGCGGTCGTAGTCCAGGCGCTCGTCTGAGCGGATCACCGAGCGGTAGAACGAACTGTGGCGCACGCGGTCGTTCTCGAGCACCAATTCGACCGTGACGGCCAGGCGATCCTGGCCGGGAACCAACGAGCAGGCCTGGTTGGACAGCGCCTCCGGGAGCATTGGCTCGACGGCGTCCGGGACGTACACGCTGGTGCCGCGCCGGTAAGCCTCGCGGTCGATCAGTGACTTCGGCCGCACGTAGGCGGAGACGTCCGCGATGTGAACCCATATCCGCCGTGTGCCGTCGGGCTCCTCGGAAGCCGAGATTGCGTCGTCGAAGTCGCGCGCGCTCACCGGGTCAACCGTGAACGTGGGCAGCGTTCGCAGGTCGCGACGATCCGCCGCCACTCCATCGCCCGAGCCGTCTCGCGAGCCCACGGACGACGCCTCCCGCGCTTCGTGCTCGACCGCGGGGTCGAACGAGCGCCGCAGGCCGCGGTCGACCATCAGGCCCTCGACCACGTCGCGCGCCACGTCGGACCGGCCGAGTCGCCGCGTCACCGTCGCCCGCCCACCCGGCCGGCCGTTGCGGCCGGTCCCTGGGCGCACGACGATCAGGTCTCCGATCGCCACCTGCCGGTCCCGGCTGACCACCAGCCGCGGGCCCGGCCCGAAGAACGGTTCGGCGACCAGGAACTTGCCGCGCCGTTCGAGCACCGCCACCCGCGAGCTGGAGCCCGCGTCCCGGTTGGCCGGGCTCACCGCACCTCAGCCGCCACCGTCTTCTCGGCAGTCTGCAGCGCCGTGTCGACGGTGGAAGTGGGATTGGTGTAGGCGTAGACGTTGGGCAAGATGCCCTCGCCCCTCTTCACCCCACCGCCCCCGAGGTTCTGTCCGTTCGGCGTGAAGTACTCACCGACGGTGAAATCGAGCGCGCCGCCGTTGGGCAGCGGGTCGATCTCCTGGAAGACACCCTTGCCGTAGGTATGGGTCCCCACCACCAGCGCCCGGCCGCGGTCCTTGAGCGCACCGGTGACGATCTCCGCCGCCGACGCGGTCATGTCGTCGACCAACACGACCATCGGGATACTGGTCGAGATCGCCCCACCCCGGGCCACGTACACCTGGCGGGGCTGGGCGCGGCCGGCGGTCGAGACGATCGTGCCGTCTGGGATGAAGATGCTGGCGACGTTGACCGCCTCGTTGAGCAGTCCGCCCGGGTTGCCGCGCAGGTCGAGGATCAGCCCGCGCGCGCCCTCGTGCAACACGTCCTCCACCTGCGTGCGCAGCTCGGCCCCGGCGCCCTGGACGAACTGTTGGAGGACGAGGACGCCGAGCTTGATCCCGTGGTACGTGACGATCGTGCCGCTCGCCACCGGGACGACGATCTCCTCCCTGACGAGCGTGCGCGTGAGCGTGCGCTTTCCGCGCTGGATAGTGAGCGTCACCCGCGTCCCGGCGGTTCCCTTGATCAGCGCCGAGCCGAAGCTCGAGCTGCGGTGGGCCAACGACGTCCCCCCGACGGCGATGATCAGGTCCCCCCGCTGCAGCCCGCCCTGCGCGGCGGGCGACCCGGAGAACACGTCCTGCACCAACAGCCCCTTCGTCTCGGGGAGAACATCGACGCCGATTCCACTCAGATGCGGGTCGTCCTCGTTCAAGAACCCCTGATAGGCGGACGGGTTGTAGTAGTGCGAGTAGGGATCGTCGAGGCTCGCCACCATCCCGGACAGGCCCTTGTTGACGAGCTGACCGCGGTTGAGCGGCCGGTAGTAGTCCTGTTGGAGCAGGTTGAGGACCTGGTTGACCAGCGGGTCCTCACCCTGATCGACGAACGCGCTGCGCAGCGGCGAGGGCAGCCAGCTGGGATGTCCGCCGAGCCAGATGCCGGCCAGCAGCACGAGCAGCCCTACGAGCAGGCTGACGAGAATCCTCGGACGGCGCGACCGGCGCGAGACCATGTCCGGAGGTTAGCCGGGCAGCGAATTGTCGGACCCACAGAGCACGCTTCACGACCACGCAGCGACCTCACTCGATAAGGCCCGCGAACCGCCTCCGATCCCGCAGCGCGTGCCCCGCCCCCGCGCGGCCGGGCCACTGGCCCAGTGGCCCGGCGTTGCGGGAGAGGCTTCTAAAAGTTGTGCCGGAACCCCGGACCGGCGGTCGTGAACTTGTAGGTCGTCTTCGAGTTGAACACTTGCCCCGGGTTCAGCACCACCGACGGCCAGCCCGCTTGACCGATGTGGTGCGGGGTGTCCGGGTAATGCTGGCTCTCGAGCGTGAACGCGTCTCCCTGGCGGTAGGCGTGTCCGCTCGTCCCGACCAGGTCGCCGACCAGGAAGTTCCCGGTGTAGAGCTGCACCCCGGGCTGGTCGGTGTACTCCCACAGCACGACCCCGTCATTGGGATCCGTGGCGACGGCGTCCAGCCGGTAGCCGGAGCCGCGCAGGACCCAGTTGTGGTCGTAGCCGTGAGCGACGACCAGCTGGTTGCCCTCGGGCGCGCTGGCATCCTCGATGTCCCGGCCGATCGGCTTCATCGTGAGGAAGTCGAACGGCGTGCCGCGCACCGACGCGAAGCCGGTCGGGATCTGCGCGGTATTGGTGGGCTGGAACGTGTCGGAGTTGAGGGCGAGCTCTTGGCCGTACACGTCGCCCGAACCCTCGCCACCCAGGTTGAAGTAGGTGTGGTTCGTGTAGTTGATGACCGTCGGCGCGGTCGTGGTCGCGCGGTAGGTGATCTGCAGCGCGTTGTCCTGCGTGAGGGTGTAGGTCACGACGGTCGTGACTGCCCCGGGGAACCCGTTCTTGCCGTTCGGGTCGGTGTAGGTCAGCTTCAGTGCGACGGCGCCGGCGAGCGTCTCGGGCGTCGCCGCCCACACCTGCGTGTTGTAGGCGTCCGGTCCGCCGTGCAGCGTGTCGACGTTGTTCGGACCGTTGTTCCCGGGCAGGTTGTAGAACGTCCCGTCCAGCGTGAACGAGTGGTTGGCGATCCGGTTGGCGTACCGGCCGATGATCGCGCCGAAGTACGTGTCGCCGGAGCCGCCGGCGGCTGGCCAGGGCTGGTTCTGGAAGTCGTTGACGTAATCGCTCAGCTTCGGGAATCCGAGCGCGACGTTCTTGGGCGCGCCGGTGCGATCCGGCACCCAGATCGACTGGATCACGCCGCCGTAGTTCGTGATCTTCACGATCATCCCGTGGCCGTTGCGCAGCGTGTAGAGGTCGACGGCCTGCCCGTTGGCGGTCCCCCACGGGGCCTTGCTGATACTCAGGCTGCCGTGCCCCGCCGCCGGGTGCTTGCCCGACTTGTGAGATTGCTTGGCAGCGAATGCGATCCCGCCGGTCCCGAGCGACAGGACGGCGGTTATGAGTACGACACGAGCCCAAACAGGAGTGCGCAGACTCCTCGGGCTACGGAACCCGATCGGCATAGATCCTCCCTTCAGTTGTGCGCTTGCCCGGCCGCGAATCCGCAAGCGGTTGGCGTACGCGGGCAACTTATAGCAGAAATGTGAGCGCTCACACGGATGTTGCCATTCTGTGACCGGCGGCGTCCCGGCGACGCCGGACACAGCCGTCGGCGCTCCGAACCAGAGTCGCTTCAGCGGCTCGATCCCGGGCTCACACCGGGCGCGTTGACCGAGCGGCCCAGCCGCTCGGGCACCCGGATCGACTGGACCGATCCTCCGTATGTTGCGCCGGGGTGCAGAACGCCCGAAATCGCATCGCCCCCGGCGGCTGCGGGGATATAAGCGCCTCACAGGCGCTTATATCCCGGATGCGCCCGCGAGCCGGGGGCTTCTGGGCGTTTTGCACCCCCCACGAGGAGATCGACACGGTCAGCCCGCGTCGCCCTAGAGCCTGTAGAGCTCGACCGGCTCGCCGCCCGGACCGCGCGCAACCCACGGCCCGCCGGTGACGCTCACCCGGCCGGCGTGGATGCAAGAGATCAGACGCGCAGGAAGCGCCGCAGCGAGAGCCCGGAGCCGACCGCCGACACGAGCGCGCCCGCGCCCAGGAGCACCGCGACCAGCAGGCTGAAGGCGATCGTGCGCGGCGCCGCGATCAGCGTCCAGTTGCTCGCCAGCGGGTCGAGCAGCGCGACCTTGGTGATGCCGAGCACGATGATCGCGAGCAGCGCGCCGAACGAACCGACGATCATTCCCTCGATCACGAAGGGCCAGCGGATGAACCAATCGGTGGCGCCGACCAGCTTCATGACCTCGACCTCGCGCCGGCGCGAGTACAGCGAGAGCCGGATCGTGTTCGCGATAAGCAGGACCGAGGCGAGCACGAGCAGGACGGTGAGCACCGCCGCCGTGATCGTCACCAGGTTGGTGACCTCGAGGATCTGCTTGGTCTGCGTCTGCTTGTTGGACACTTGGTTGATCGCCGGGTCGATCGGGCTCCCGCCCGTCCCCGAACCGGCGATCTCGCTGTGAACGAGCAGGACGTTGCTCGGGTTGTCGGGAATCACATGGAAGGTGTCGGGCAGCGGGTTTGATCCGAGCAGCGCGTAGGCCTGAGGATCGGCCTTCGCCTGCTGCTGGTAGGCCTGCTGCTTTGAGACGAACTGCACCTGCCTGACGTGCGGTAGGCGCGAAATTTCGCCCTGCACCCTGGAGTCATCCGCTGCGGTCGCGTTCGTGTTCATGTAGACGTCGACCTCGACGCGTCCGCGTACGCTGTCGGCGGCACCGTGGGTGGCCTGCACGATCGGGATGAACACTCCCAGCACGAGCATCGTCACCAGCACGGTGGCGAGCGCGGCGAAGCTGGGAGCAGCACTCCGGCGCATGGAGCGAATCGCCTCCCGCAGGAAGAAGCCGAACCGCATCGGTTAGGAAACCCCGGGCGGGGGTGACGCGGGGGCGCGCAGGCGCCGGGCAAATTCCCGAGTGGTCTCGTCGCGCGTGTACAGGCCGGTGGCCTCGTCACGGACGATCCGACCCTCGGAGAGCTCGAGCACACGGCGGCGCATCTTGTCGACCATCGTCTTATCGTGGGTGGCGACCAGGACCGTGGTGCCGGTCCGGTTGATCCGGTAGAGCAGCCGCATGATGTCGACGCTGGTCTCCGGGTCGAGGTTTCCGGTCGGCTCGTCGGCCAGCAGCAGGGGCGGGTGGTTGACGAACGCGCGCGCGATCGACACGCGCTGCTGCTCCCCGCCCGAGAGCTGGTCGGGAGTGTTGTGCAGCTTGGTCGAGAGCCCGGTTAGGCGCAGGATGTCCGGGACCTTGTCGCGGATGTCCCGGCGCGAGCCGCCGGTGACCTGCAGCGCGTAGGCCACGTTGTCGTACACGGTGCGGCTGGGCAGAAGCTTGAAGTCCTGGAAGACCACGCCGAGGTTGCGGCGGTAGTAGGCGATGCGCTTGCGCGTGATCTCGTTCAGCGCGCGCCCGGCGACACGAATGTTCCCGCCGGTCGGGTCGAGCTCCTTGATCAACAGGCGCATGACGGTCGACTTTCCCGACCCGGTCGCGCCGACCAGGAACACGAACTCGCCGCGCCCGATCGAGAAGCTGACCTCGTCCAGGCCGACGTCGCCGCCGGAGTAACGCTTCGAAACACCCCGGAATTCGATCACCGGCGCAGCCGGCTGGCCGGCTCCGAGGGCCGGGCCTCTCGCGAGGCAGGGACGGCGGACGCGGATTCCCGGCGCCGCCTACTGATTCTGTTTTGTGACTGAATGCTCGCCATAAGCTCCGGGCAGCCTATCGGGGTCCGTCCGCGAACGGCTCCCCAAACCTGCCTCTGCAACGCGATTTGCAGCTCTCGCTACCTTTATCCAGATGCCGTCGATCACTCGCAAGTTGCTTTCTAACGGATTGCCGCTGTATCGGATCGCGGTCGAGGGAGCGCGGTCGGCGACGATCCTGGTTGCCTTCGATGCCGGCGCGCGGACCGAGCGCGAGGACGAGAACGGCATGGCCCACTTTCTCGAGCACCTGGTCTTCAAGGGCGGCGAGAAATACCCCACCTACCGGGACGTGAACGAGGCGGCCGAGCGGATCGGGGCGGTCCTCAACGCGTACACGAGCCACGACCTCGTCGCCTTCCACATCACCGTGCGCGCCACCAAGGCTCTCGAAGCCGCGGATCTGCTCACCGACTTCGTGGGCCGACCAAGAATCGATGGCGACGAGCTCAACCGCGAGCGCGGCGTGGTCGTGCAGGAGATCGCACGCGCCAACGATCAGCCGTCGGTCATGGCCGAGCATCTGATCGACGAGGCGGCGTTCGGCGACCATCCGCTCGGGCGCCCGGTCCTAGGCTCGACCGAGCACATCCGCGACACCTTCACGCGCGATGGGATCGTCGCCTTCCGTGACCGGCGCTGGTCGCCGAGCCGGGGCGGCGCGTTCCTGGTCGGCAACCTCGAGGGGCTGCCCGACAACGGCGCCGTGCAGGAGCTGTTCACCCGCTTTCCGGAGCGGCCCGCGCCGACGCCGTTCGAGCCCGCGCCGCCCGCCCACCCGCGGGTCCTGGTCCGCGAACGCGAGTCCAGCCAGTCGCACCTGCGGATGTCCTACCGGCCGGAGATCGAGATCTCGCACGCCAAGGAGCGCGCGGCACTGACGATCTACTCGACCCTGCTCGGGGGCTCGATGGGCTCGCGGCTGTTCGACGAGATCCGCGAGCAGCGCGGCCTCGCCTACTCGGTCCACTCGATCGCGCACTCCTACGCCGACGTGCCCGTACTCCAGCTCTCGGCCGGTTTGGAATCGGACAAGATGCTCGAGGCGTACCGCAGGATGCGAGACATCGTCACCGAGCTACGCGAGGACGGACCGAACGAGGCGGAGGTCGAACGCGCCCGTGCCTACGCCGCCGGCGCTCGGGCGATCGCGTTCGAGAACACCGGCGCGATTGCACGCCACGCTGCCCAGCAGACGATCGTGTACGGTGAGGACGTCGATCCCGACCGCACGATTGCGCTGCTCGACGAGGTGACGTTCGACGAGGTGAGAGAGGTGGCAGCGCGGGTCGCCGACCGACTGTCGATCGCATGCGTGGGACCTCACACCGTGGAGGAGCTCGAGTCAGCCTGAATCGCTGGATTGGGGGCGCGCTCGCCACGTTGGCGATTGCTGGATGCGGCGGAGGGGGTCACGTCGCCAAGCCGAGCTCGGATGCTTCGGTCGGCTCGCCGATCGCGGTGAAGACCACGACCACGACCACGACCACGCAGCCTGCCCAACCGGCTAAGCCGAAAGCACCGCCGGCGACGCCCGCGATGCTCGGCCTCGGCGCCGCGATCACGAACACTCTGAACCGGGCGGGGCCGCAGACCGGTGCGATGGTGTACGACCTGACCGCCGGCGAGCCCCTGTTCTCGCTGCGGGCCAACGTCGGCAGGCCGCCCGCCTCGGTCGAGAAGCTCTACACGACGGTGGCGGTTCTGCACCAGCTGGGCCCCAATGCGACGCTGAAGACCACCGTTGTCGGGACGGGCCACCTCGGCCCCGGTGGGGTATGGCACGGGAACCTCTACCTGGTTGGAGGCGGCGATCCCACGTTCGGCGACGGAGCCTTCAACAAGGACTGGGAACAGGGCTACGGCCCGACGGCGAACCAGATCGTCGCTCAACTGCAGCACGACGGGATCCACCGGGTCACGGGTTGGGTGATCGGGGACGCCGCGCTGTTCGACGACCTCCGCGGTGGGCCCGCAACCGGCTATGCGCCGGACACACCCGACTTCGGCGGGCAGCTCTCCGCGCTCACCTACGACCACGGGTCGACGTTCAAGAAGCTCAACCCCGGCGCGTTCGCGGCCAAGGAGCTCGTGCTCACCATGAACGGTGCCGGCATCGGGGCTCGGCCGCTGAACCGCACGCGGCCGGCGCCTCCCGGTACCCACCTACTCGCCTCCGTCTCCTCCCCACCGATGTCGGTGATGCTGAGGTTGATGGACGTACCCTCCGACGACTTCTTCGCCGAGATGTTCACCAAGCAACTGGGCATCCGCTTCGGCGGCGGCGGAAGCATCACCGGCGGGGCCGAGGTGATCTCGGACTTGATGGCGACCGCCTACGACCTTCACCCGGCGATCGTCGACGGCTCAGGGCTTTCGCGCTCCGACTCCTCCTCCCCGGGCCAGGTCGTCGATCTCCTGCACGTGATCTGGCACACCCCGATCGGCCGCGAGCTCTCGGCCGCACTGCCCACGGTCGGGGTCAACGGCACGGTCCAGAGCATCGGAACGGGAACGCCGGCGCAGGGACACTGCATCGCCAAGACGGGCACGCTCGACAACGTCACCAACCTCGCCGGCTACTGCACCGCCCGCGATCATCACACGCTCGCGTTCGCCGTGATGATCGACGGGCCGGCCAACTGGGCCGCCTACCCGATGCTCAGCCAGGTCGTCGGCGCGGTCGCTAAGTATTGATAAGCGGGCCCAACGTCGCCACAATCGGCGCCGTGGAGGTGACCGCCGCCGTCAACAGGCGCGAGCTTCAGCGGTATCTGGCGCGCGTCGACGACCGTTGGCAGATCGACCGCGCCGTGCTGGGCGGTGCGCGCGTAGCCGACGAACGGGGCGCGCCGCCCCAGCGCGAGCGCGGCCCCGAGTTCGTGATGATCCTTGTCTCGCCGGCATTCGAGGGCATGCCGTGGCTCGAGCGCGTCTACCACGCCGCGTCGCTCTGGGATGCGCTGGAGATGGGTTCGCCGGCCGACGTGCACTGCTACACGCCGGATGAGTTCGAGCGCAAGCTGACGACGCTGCCGCGGGTCATAGACGCCGTCGGCTCCGGAATCGACCTGCTGGCCGAGCCTGTCTAGGGGCCTCGCTTCGCTCGGCGTCCGTGGGGCCATATGCCCCGTCCGGACAGTGGTCGCATGGCCTCCGCACGGGGCGGGATTCGTCAGCTGATCGCGACCATCCGCTCGATCGGCAGCCGGGCCCGATCGGCCACCTCGGACGGAACCTTGACTTCGTGCACGTCGTCACGCAGGGCGTCACGCAGCTTGGGCAGGGTGATCATCTTCATGAAGCGACAGTGCGCCGCTTCGTTGGCGGCGATGAACTCCGTATCGGGGGCGGCCTGGCGCAGCGGGTGGAGCATCCCCGTCTCGGTGGCCACGATCGCCTTTCTTGGGGGTCCACCCACCCGGCCGTCGATCCCGCGGGCGTAGCCGAGCATTCCGCCCGTCGAGAGCATGTACACGCCCTGGGGGTCGATGTCCCCGGCCGCGACGTACTCCATCACGCTGGTCGAACAGCCGCACTCGGGGTGGATCAGGAAGTCGGCACCCGGATGCGCGGCGCGCACGGACGCGATGTCGTCGGGCCTGATGCCGGCGTGGACGTGGCACTCGCCGTCCCACACGTGCATCGAGCGCCCGGTCGACTTCTCGACGTACGCCCCCAGGAACATGTCGGGACCGAACAGGATTTCGGTATCCGATCCGTGCTCCGCGTAGATGTGCTCGACAACCTTGACCGCATTCGCCGAGGTGCAGCAGTAGTCGGTGAGCGCCTTGACCTCGGCTGTCGTGTTCACGTACATCACGACGATCGCGGAAGGATGGCGAGCCTTCCACTCGCGCAACTGCGCAGCGGTGATCGAGTCGGCCAGCGAGCACCCGGCGTCCAGATCAGGGATCAGCACGCGCTTGTCGGGACACAGGATCGAGGCGGTCTCGGCCATGAAGTGCACGCCGCAGAACACGATCGTGTCCGCGTCGGCCGCGGCCGCCTGCTGGGAGAGGCCCAGCGAGTCGCCGACGTAATCCGCGACGTCCTGGACTTCTGGCAGCTGGTAGTTGTGGGCGAGGATCACCGCACCGCGCTCGCGGGCGAGCGCGCGCACCTCGTCCTGAAGGGCGGGGATGTTCTCGAGGAGCAGGGGTGCGTCGGACGCACCGAGCAACGGCAAGTTCATGAAATCGGCTCGAGGAGGAGGGACAGGTCTAGCGCCGGGGCGCTGTGAGTGAGCGCCCCCACAGACACGAAGTCTACTCCCGTGCTCGCGATCTCCCGGAGCGTGTCCAGGGTGACGCCGCCGCTGGCTTCGAGCCGAGCCCGCCCGCCAACATGGAGCACGGCCTCGGTCAACTGCTCGACCGACATGTTGTCCAGCAGGATGATGAAGTCCCGCCCACCCCGCCCGGCATCCAGCGCCTCGTCGACCTCGGCCAGCGTCCGGCACTCGACCTCGAGCGTCAGCTCGGGGGCGGAGGCGCGAGCCTTGCGAACCGCCTCCCCGACGCCGCCGGCGAGGGCGGCGTGGTTTTCCTTGATCAGGATCGCGTCGAACAGGCCGAAGCGGTGGTTGGTGGCGCCGCCGGCCGCCACCGCCGCCTTTTCGAGCGCCCGCAAACCGGGCGTTGTCTTTCGTGTGTCAAGGATCGTGGCGCCGGTCCCCTCCACCGCGCGGACGGCGCGCGCCGCCATCGTCGCCACGCCGGACAACCGCGCCAGGAAGTTCAGCGCGGTTCGCTCGGCGGTCAAGATCGACCGCGCCCTCCCCTCGAGTTCGAGCACGGGGCCATGCTCACGCCATTCGCCCTCTCGCGTGAGCGGTTGGGCGGCCAGCTCCGGGTCGACGAGGCGGAAAACCTCGGCGGCGACGTCCAGCCCGAAGAGAACGCCGGGGGCCTTCTGGGTGACGACCGCGTGGGCCATCGCCCGCTCCGGGACCGTTGCGGCCGTCGTCACGTCGCCGTCGCCAATGTCCTCGGCGAGCGCGCGCGCGACTATCTCGGTCAGCGTTGCGTCGGCCACTGATTCCGAGGATAAGGGCCTAAAGTCCAATGCGGCATGCACGCTCCCGCGATCGACCGCCGAGCGCTGGCGTGGCGGCTTGTGCGGCTCGGCATCGTCGTACTCGTCGTCGCGCTTGTGATCGCGACGGTCCCGGGCCTGGGGTCGCTGCGCTCCCGGTTCGCCCGCGCCCAGCCCAGCTGGCTCATCGCTGCGTGCGCGCTCCAGATCGGCTCGGTGCTGTGCTTCGCGCTGGCCTTTCAGCGGACGTTCGCCGATCGCGTCGCGGCGAAAAGCTCGGTCCGGCTCGCGCTGACGGCGCAGGGCGTGAACGTGCTCGTGCCGGCGGGTGGCACCGGCGGCCTCGCCGTGGCCGGCGTCCTCATGAGCCGCGCGGGAATGTCGCCGGCGCTCGCGGCCCGCCGCATGATCGCGCTCTTCCTCATCGCCAGCGTGGCCACGAACGTCCTGCTGCTGATCGTCGGCGGCCTCGGGGTGGGGACCGGCGCCCTCCCGGGTCGGGCCTCCGAGGCGGGATCGCTGCTGCCCGCGCTCGTCGCCGCCGGTCTCGCGGCGGCCGCGTTCTACGTGGCCAAAAGACCGGCGACCCCGTCCGCGAGGCCCACCCAGAGCCGCACGTCGAGACTCGTGCGCCGCGGCGCGGGCTATCTCCGCGACGGCGTCATGTGCAGCGGAGAGCTACTCCGCGATCGCGATCCGCTACTGATCCTCGGCGCGCTCGGCTACATCGTCCTCGACCTGGCTGTGCTCGCAGTGGCCTTTCGCGCGCTCGGCTCGAGCGGCCTGCCGCTCGGCACGCTGTTGCTCGCCTACACCCTGGGGCAGGCCGGCTCGGTCATCTCGCTGCCCGGCACGACCGAGGGAGGCCTGGTCGGCGTCTTCGTCCTCTACGGGGCGCCGCTCGTGCTCGCCACCTCGGCGATCCTGGTCTACCGGGCGGTGGAGTCGCTGGTCCCCCTCGCCCTGGGGTTGGTGGGGCTCGCCGGGCTCCGGCACGGCCCGCGACTGCTCTGACCGTCGTTACTCGATCAACACGCGCACGGTGCGGAACGACGGGTCCGAGGCCCCGTGCAGTCGAGCGCCCTCGGCGGTCAGCTCGCGCAGATAGGCCACGACCTCGTCGGTGATCCGCTCACCGGGGAGCAACGAAGGCACGCCGGGCGGATAGCCGGCGATCGACTCGCACGAGATCCGCCCGACTGCCTCGTCCACGCGCACGGTTTCGCCCCGCCCGAGGAACGCATCGCGTGGCGAGACGACGGTTTCGTGGGAGAGCGCCGACGGCGGTCGACTGATTGCGTGGCGCTCGCGAGGGCGGGCGATCAACCGGACCGTCTCGGCGAAGTCGTGCGAGAGGCGCTCGAGTGCCTCGACCGGCTGTGCGATCCCGAGCACCAGCACGAGCGTGGCGTGCGTGGCCAGCTCCACGTAGATGTCGTACGCGTTGCGCAGCGCCCCGGCGACCTCGTAGCCCGTGCAGCCGGTGCCGCGCACGTCGATCACGATCCTCAGCGGATCCCATCCAGCGATCCCGGGCCGACCGACGAACTCCTCGTCGAGCACGGCGCACCCGGGCACCGCGTCGATCGCCTCGCGGGTGCGCTCGGAGGCGTGGATGGTGCGGTCGAGCAGCGCCTCGCCGTGCACCGCGAGCTGGCGCCGGGCGGCGTCGAGCGAGGCCATCAGCAGTGCGCTCGGGCTGGTCGAGCGGATCAGCCGCACCGCGCGGTCGACCGCCTCGGGGTCCACACGACCGGTATCGGCGACGAGCAGCATGGCCGACTGGGTCAGACTGCCCACGATCTTGTGGGTCGAGGCGAGCATCGCGTCGGCCCCCAGGGCCAAGGGCGAGGCGGGAAGGCGGGCATGGAAGCCGAAGTGCGAGCCCCAGGCGCCGTCGACGATCAGGGCCGCGTCGGCGCCGTGGGCCACCTCGGCGCACCCCTCGACATCGGCGGCCATTCCGTAGTAGGTGGGCGAGACGATGAACGCGACCGGGGCGTCGGGGACGCGCTCGAACGCCTCGGCCAGCGCCTCGGGGGTGACGCCGTGGGCCATCCCGAGCTCGAGGTCATACTCGGGCGCCACGAACCGAGCCGTCCCGCCGCTCAGGACCAGGCCGTCGATCAGGCTGGCGTGCGAGTTGCGCTGCAGGATCACCCGCCGGTCGGGCGGCGCCAGCGCCAGGCACAGCGCGTGGTTGCCCTGGGTCGCTCCGTTGGTTAGAAACCAGGCGCGCCTGGCCCCGTAAGCCTCGGCGGCCAGTCGCTCGGCCCGCTCGTATGGCGTCGGCGAGGGCCCCACGTCGATCCCCTCGATGTCCTGGGGGACGTCGAGCAGCAGCGCGCGTTCGCCGAGCGCTGTGCGCAGCCCGGGGTCGGCGCCGTCGCCGCCCTTGTGGCCGGGGACGTGGAAGCGCAGCGAGCCGCGAAACCCGTAGGCGGTTATTGCCTCCAAGTAGGGAGCGGTCGGCTGGGCCGCCGGCTCGCGAATCCCCCGGTCGGCTGTCACTTCGCCGATTTCAGCAGGTACGAGCGCGCGAAGCCGTCGAGGTCGCCGTCGAGCACCCGCGCGGTGTCCCCCATCTCGTGGTCGGTGCGATGGTCCTTGACCAGCGAGTACGGGTGCAGCACGTAGGAGCGGATTTGCGAGCCGAAGTTGACGTCCTGGGCCTCGCCACGCTCGCGCGCGATCTCCTCACGCCGTTTGCGCTCCTCGAGCTCGAGCAGCCTGGAACGCAGCATCGTCATCGCCTCGGCCTTGTTGGAGGACTGCGAGCGCTCGTTCTGGCACTGCACGACGATGCCGGTCGGCTTGTGGGTGATCCGCACGGCGGAGTCGGTCTTGTTCACATGCTGGCCGCCGGCGCCGCTGGCCCGGTAGGTGTCGATCTGGAGATCGTCGTCGTCGATCGCGAAGTCCTCGATGTCCGGCACCACGGGCGAGACCTCGACGCCGGCGAAGCTCGTCTGGCGCCGGTGCGCCGCGTCGAACGGCGACAGGCGCACCAGCCGGTGAACGCCCTTTTCGCTGGCGAACACGCCGTAGGCGTTCTCCCCCTTGACCATGAACGTGGCCGACTTGATGCCGGCCTCCTCCCCCGGGGAGGCCTCGAGTAGCTCCACGCCATATCCGCGCCGCTCGGCCCAGCGCATCTCCATCCGCAGGACCATCTCGGCCCAGTCTTGGGCGTCGGTTCCGCCGGCACCGGCGTTGACCGTTACCAGCGCATCGCCCGAGTCGTAGCGGCCGGAGAACAGCCGCTCCTCCTCCAGCCGGTCCAGGCGTGCCTGCACGCTCTGGATCTGCTCCTCGAGTTCCTGCGCCATCTCGTGGTCCTCCTCGGCCAGCTCGGCCAGCGGCTCGAGGTCCTCGACGTCGCGCTCGAGCTCCCGGTAGGCGGCCAGACGCCGGCTCGTGCGCGCGTGCTCGGCGCTCACCCCGGCGGCCCTCTCTTGGTCCTCCCAGAACCCGGGAGCGCCCATCTCATCTTCGAGCGCGCTGACGCGCTCGCTCAGCGCAGCGGGGTCAAAGGTAGTCCGCGAGCAGCTTCAACTGCTCGCGGATCGACGCGAGGCGCTGGGAGAGCGGCTCTGAGGGGGCCGTGGCCATCTATTTCTAAGGTAGCAACGCGAGCGTCGGTAGTGTCCTGCGCATGGCAACCCTCAACGATCCGGAAGTGCACAAGCTCCTAACGGAGCCCAACTACGCAGTCGTTTCCACGCTCAACCGGGACGGCTCGATCCACTCGACGGTGGCATGGATCGACGTTCAGGACGGCGTGCCCGCGATCAACAGCGCCAGGGGGCGCGTATGGCCCACCAACCTCGAGCGCGATCCGCGCGTCTCTGCGGTGGTGATCGAGTCGGGCAATCCGTACAACTTCGTCGAGATCCGCGGAACCGCCCAGGAGGTCGACGGGGCCGACGAGCACATCAACGGCCTGACCAAGAAGTACATCGACCAGGACGAGTACCCGTTCCGAGCGCCCGGCGAGGTCCGGGTGAAGTTCGAGATCGCGCCGGAGCACATCCGGCACCAGAAGCAGGGCTAACGCACCGCCGCCGTCAGAACCGCCCGCCGTGCCGGCCCGAGTGCCGGCCGGCGCGGCGCTGATGGCGCTGGTCGTGCCTGCCCTGCCGCGAGTCCAGCTCGCGCTCGACGCGATCGAACTCCGGCGCCGGGCCGTACAGCCGCCACCCGTTGCGCAGCAGCGGAACCAGCGTGACCAGCGCGACCCAGATCGGCCAGAACTGGCCGCTGGCGCCCGAGCTGATCCAGATCACCGTGCAGATGACGAACAGCGCCGCCCCGCCACCGGTCTCCTGGAGCAACCGTCGTTGGAGGTGGCGCCGGCGCTGTACGAGCTCGGCCTTCTGCTGGGCCGGGCTGGCCGGGAGCTTGGGCAGGTCGGCCATCAGCTTGTCGAGCTCCTGCTGGGTCTTCGCGCTGTAGGCGGCCTGGACCCGCTCGTCGAGCTCGTCCTCGCTCAGGCGACCGGCGGCGAAGTGCTCCCGGATGTCCTGGGCAACCTGTTCGCGCTGCTCGTCGGACGCGCGTAGGCCGGGGTCGTCGGGCATGAGCGTGAATTTACCGCCCTTGACAAAGCGCCTATGTCAAGTTAGCTTTCCACCTGTCAAGTGGGCTTGACATGAAGAATGCGAAATCTTGTGCGAGACCTGCGATCCGAGCGAGGCCTGTCCCAGGGTCAGCTGGCCGAGGCGATGAGCGTCTCGCGCCAGACCATCAACTCGATCGAACAGGAGCGCTACACGCCCTCGTTGCCGCTAGCGCTGGCGCTCGCCCGCTACTTCGATACGACCGTGGAGGAGATGTTCAGTGAGAACGGTGTGTAAGTCCCGTTGGTTCCTGCCCGTATTCGCCCTCGGCCTCGGATCGACATCCGCGCCACCGCCTTCGCCGGCATAGCGGTGATGCTGGCGATCATCGTCTCGGTGCTCGTGTCGCTGGCGCAGGGACACGACGGCGGGTCCAACGCGTGGCTGGCCCCGGTCGCCGGCCTCGCCTACGTGGCTGCGATCGTCGCGCTCCGGGTGCGGAGCTAGCCGTCCCGTCCAGCCCGGACGGCCCCGGCGGAAACGCAACCCGGTGGCTGCGTTTCCGCCAGAAACGTCGCCCTACGCGATCACCCGACGGTGTAGCTGTACGGAATCGCCGCGGCTTCGCTGCCGTTCGGCTGCGGCAGACCGGCGCCGCCATTGACGATGCTCGAGTTGACCTGGAACAGGAACAGGTCCTCGACATCGATGTACAGGGTGCCGCTCTGCCGGCTGCCGCCGGCGCCCTGCGGCGTGATCGTGACCGTGATCGTGCCCGTCTGCCCCGGCCCGATGATCACGGGCGAGAGTCCGGTCAGCGCCGAGGGATTGACACTGGCCTGCCACATGTCCCCGGTGGACGTCGCCACCGAGGGGTCAAACGCATTCGCGGTGGCGGTCATCGCCGTCGTGACGTTTTCCGTCGGCGCCGGCGTGGTCCCGAACGTGCCGTAAACGTCGGGGGCGACGGTCCAGGCCCCCGGGGCGACGGGATCGGCCGTGAACGAGCCCAATACCGAGCTGCCGATCGTCGACCCGATGTCCGGATCTCCGGCCGGCGCCTGGGCGTCGAACTGGATGGGCGTGCTCCCGGATGTCTCGGCGCTTGGGTAGATCGCCGCCGTGTCGGTCGGGACCAGGAACGCCGGTAACTCCGAGCTGCCGTTGAGCGGCACCGGGATCGTTGCGTTGTTCAGCGACACCAGGTTCAATGTGGTCGTGCTCGACAGCCGCGGGTCGGCGAAGTACGCCGCCGGCGCCGAGCTCGTGTTGGTCACCCTGACCTGATACGTCTCCGGCTTGCCTCCGGAGAGCACATCGCTGGTCGAGTCGGGCAGGCCGCCGCTGGAGACGGGCTGAGCCGTCTCGCTGGTGCTCACCGTGAACGGCTCCGAGACGGCCGTTCCCGACACCTGCGGCACGTACGCCACGACGAGTGTCCATGCCCCTGGCGCCGGATCAAGGGCGTGGACCTGCGCGCCCAACTCGTTGGTGTAGCCGGGCGCACTTCCGTTCGGCAGCTCGTTGGCGCCCTGGCCGACCGCCTGCCCGTTCGGGTTGACCAGGAACATCGTGAACGGGTTGTTCGGGTTGTCGGCCAGCGTCACGCTCGCGTTCAGCTCCGGGCGTCCGGCGGGGACGTCGAACTGGTAGTAGAACGTCTCCCCCGTGCTGTTGGAGCGGCCGTTGCCGCCGGTCAGCGTCTGCTGGAACGACGTCGGCGTGTTCGGGATCAGACTGCGGAGGGTCACCGGCACGGTCGACTCCTGACCGAAGCTCGGGCCGCTGTGTTCGGTCAACACGATGTCGCCGGCCGCGTCCCCCGGGGTTGACGGGGTGGACACCTTCAGCGTCACCGCGGCCGACTGACCCGGGGCGAGCGTCAAGGTACTCGGGCTGACCTGCCCGAACGGCACGTATCTCGCCACGGCTGCGCTGAACGGGACCGGACCGATGTAGCCGCCCTCCGCCGACTGGGGACTCCACACGTAAGCCCGCCACGTGCCGGCCTGTGGCTCGGCGACCTGCAGATTGCCGTAGTTGCCCTCGCCCTGCGGGAGCGAATACATGGCAAGCCGGCCGCTCGGGTCGACGAGGGCCGCGAACACGACGGAGCTCTGGAACGCGATCGACGCGTTGAGCCGGTCCTGCCCGGACGGGACGTGGAAGGTGATCTCGTCGTAGTTCGACGGCGTCCCGAGGTACTCGAATTGGGAGCTGCCCGTGTCGGACAGCGCCACCGTCGTGTTGGCGATCTGGGCGTACGGACCCAGGTGCGCGGCTCGAAACGCTGACCGTCTGCCGGGTGGCGCCGTTGTTGGTCACCGTGTCGGTGAGCTTCTCCGGCGTGCCGGGCGCGTCGACCGCGTTCAGCTGTGAAGAGCTCTTCAGCAGCGTGTTGCCGACCGGTGAGGGGGTGCTGGCCGGCGCCTGATAGGCCTCGGCCGCCAACACCGCCTGGTAGGCGTCGATCAGCCCGGATCCCTGCTGCTCGGCCGGCGCGTCGACGTCCTGCGCGGTCCCGGTGATGATCTGCTTCACGACCTGCGGACTCGGCCAGGTGCCGTGTGTCTTCTTGTAGGCCTGGTAGACGAGCGCGGAAACGCCCGCGGTCAGCGGCGCTGCCTCGCTCGTGCCGCCGAAGGCCTGCACCGCCGCCGGCTGGCCATCGAAATTGGTGCAGTCCGGATAGACCGCGACGTTCGTCGAGCACAGCGCCCAGTTCAGGTCGGCGGGCGCGACGACGTCGACCGTGCGGCCGCTCTGCTCAAAGCCGCCGGAGCTGAGCGCGCTGATGTTGTTATCGAGATAACCGGTGACCCCGGGGAGCTGGGATCCGCCGAAACCGATCTGGCGATAGATCTGGTAGCTGGTCGTGCCGCCGGCGCCGATCACGCCCGGATCGCTGGCGGGCGTTCCGACCGTGTTGGTCACGCCGGCGTCACCGGCCGAGACGGTCACCGTCGTGCCCGCGGCCACGGCGGCCTCGTCGGCCATCTTGACCAGATCGAGGCTCGCGGTGTCGTCTGGATAGTCGTTGATGCCCAGCGACTCGTTGAGGACGTTGACGTGATCGACCGTGACCGCGTAATCGATCGCCTCCATGAACGTCGAGTTGTAGTCGACGCCGTCGGTCGCGATCACGTCGAGCCCCACGAGACTCGCGCCTGGGGCGACGCCCTCAACGCGGATCTTGCACGGGGTCGTAACGCCGTTGGGGGCGTAGTTGGCGATGTTGTAGACCTTGCGGCCCTGTGCGGCGATCGACGACGCGTCCCCGAAGGCCTCCCCGCCGCCGTCGGGAGAGTTTGTGCCGGCGCCGCTGAAGTCCTTGTAGTCGATGAAGACGTGCTGGCCGTTGGGCCGGATGAAGTCTGGGTCGTTGATGTCGAGGTTGTCCGCGATGAAGCCGACGGTTACGCCAGTGCCGTCGATCCCAAGCTTGCGCGCGGTCGGCTCCGACGGGTTGTCCGAGTCGGCGTGGATGAGCGAGAGCGCCTCCGGCTCCAGCTGCACCTGCCCCGGCTTGCCGCCGCACAGGCCGGCGCTCGCCGCCGAGGGCAAGCTCGCGGTGTGGTGGACCTTTTTACGGGTGTGGGTCTGCGTGAAGATCGGGGCAAGCCGGATTGCCTGGTCGGGAATGACCTCGCTGACCGCCGGGTTGGACTTCAGCCGGCTCTCCTCGGCACCGGAGACAGTCGCCGAGATCGCGTTGATCAACGTATAACGGTGGATGGACCGGGCGCCGGAGGCGGCCAGCTGTGAGGCGATCGGGGCCTGGAGGCTCATCACGGCGGCGTGCCGAGCAACCTCGCTGCGCCGGCTCGCCGGCAGGTTGCTCACCTGGTTTCGCAGAACGATGATCACCCGATGGGCCGGGGTCCGGTTCTGCGCGCCGGCGGATGCCGACGGCAACAGCTGACTGGCGGCTGCCAGCAAAACGGCAAGGCAAAGGGCCCTGGCCTTGACACGACGCGTCATCTCCCGCTCCTCTCCTCGATAGCGCCCCCGACCCTATACCTGGACCGCGCCCGCGGGGAAGTCGTAGTGGTCAGCATGCAGACCTGATCGCATCTGGCCGGGCGGGTAACGCAACACTCGCCCTCCGTTCCGGACGTGAATGGCCGTTCACCCGGCTATAGGGCGGGTTTCTCACCGCTCGCGCCGCGCCGAACGGTGAGTGGCGAGTTATCCGGCCCCGCCCGAGTGCGGACGGTGACCGCTGGCTAGCTCGGCTTCACAAGGGGCGCGAGGTCGGCGCCTACGCGCCGTGGCACTTCTTGAACTTCTTGCCCGACCCGCACCAGCACGGGTCGTTGCGCCCGATCTGGTCTCCGGGCGCCACCCGCCGCTGCTCGACCGGGGCCGGTACCGCCTCCTCGACCGCACCGCCGTCAACCACTCCCGCGCCACCGGCCGCGGCGGCAATCGCCATCGCGCCCTGGGGCGCACCGCCGCCACCTGAGTAGGTGACCCGGCCCGCGCCACCCGTGGCCGAGCTCGCGGCAGTCGAGGGGCTCCGACGTTGGGGCGGCGCTTGCGGCATCCCACCGTTCGGCGGCCCGTCCACCGGCGTCACCTGGACGTGGAAGATCAGCCGAGCGAAGTCGTCCCAGACGCTGTTCATCAGGTCGCGGAACAGTTCGAACGACTCGTTCTTGTACGCCACCAGCGGCTCGATCTGAGCGAACCCGCGCAGGTGGATGCCCTCGCGCAGGTAGTCCATGTCGTAGAGGTGCTCGCGCCAGCGCTGGTCGATGATCTGCAGGAGCAGGAAGCGCTCGATGTCGCGCATCAGCTCGTCGCCGAACTCCTCCTCGCGACCGTCGTACTGCTCGACGACCATCTCGTCGAACGCCACCTTGAGCTCCTCGCGATCGGCACGGTCGGGGTCGATGTCCGGAAGCTCGGCACCGGCGGGGAAGATCTCGATCATCCGCCGGAACAGGCCCTCGACGTCCCAATCCTCGACGAACTCGCCGGCCGTGTACTCCTCGACCAGGCGATCGATCATGCTCGCGATCTCCTGGCGGGCGGCGTCGCTCATGTCGCGCCCCTCGAGAATCTCGTCGCGATAGGTGTAGATCACCTCGCGCTGCTGGTTGAGCACGTCGTCGTACTCGAGCGTGTGCTTACGCGTGAGGAAGTGCTGCTCCTCGACCTTGCGCTGGGCCTTCTCGATCTGCTTGGAGAGCATGCCGTGCTCGATCGGCTCCTCGTTGCCCTCCTCGTCGGTGCTGCCCAGCCGGTCGAGGATCTTGTAGATGCGCTCGCCGGCGAACAGCCGGACCAGGTCGTCCTGGGCGGACAGGAAGAAGCGAGACTCGCCCGGGTCGCCCTGGCGTCCGGAGCGGCCGCGGAGCTGGTTGTCGATCCGGCGCGACTCGTGGCGCTCGGTGCCGAGGATGAACAGCCCGCCCGCCTCGAGCACCTGATCGCGCAGAACTTCGACGCGCTGCTCGATCGTGGGGAGGACGTTCTGATAGTGCTCGTCGTAGTCGGGCATGCCCGGCTGGAGGCCGAGCTTGGCCACCTCGAGGTGCGTCAGGTGCTCGGCGTTGCCGCCGAGCTTGATGTCGACGCCGCGGCCGGCCATGTTGGTGGCGATCGTGACCGCGCCGGGGGCGCCGGCTTCGGCGATCGTCTCACCCTCGCGCTCGGCGTGCTCGGGCTTCGCGTTCAGGACGCTGTGGGCGATCCCCTTGCGCTTGAGCGCGTCGCCCAGCAGCTCGGAGACCTCGACCGAGATCGTTCCCACCAGCACGGGCTGCCCGGCGGTGTGGCGCTGCTCGATCTCCCGGACCACCGCGCTCCACTTGCCGTCCTTGGTCTTGTAGACCTGGTCGTTGCGGTCGGCGCGCACCATCGGCTGGTTGGTCGGAATCTCGACCACCGGCAGCTCATAGATCTTCATGAACTCGGTCGCCTCGGTCAGCGCCGTACCGGTCATGCCCGCGAGCTTGTCGTACATGCGGAAGTAGTTCTGCAGGGTGATCGTCGCGAGGGTCTGGTTCTCCTCCTGGACGCGGACGCCCTCCTTGGCCTCGACCGCCTGGTGCAGGCCCTCCGACCACCGCCGGCCCTCGAGGATGCGGCCCGTGAACTCGTCGATGATCTTGACCTCGCCGTCGATCACCGCGTAGTCGACGTCGCGCTTGTAGAGCGACTCCGCCTTCAACGACTGGATCAGGTGGTTGACCAGGTGGCCGTTCTCGGCCCGGTACAGGTGGTCGATGCCGAGGAAGCGCTCGGCCTTGGCCACGCCCTGCTCGGTGACCGCGACCGTCTTGTGCTTCTCCTCGAACTCGTAGTCGAAGTCGGCGACGAACTCCTTCTTTGTGCGCGGATCCAATCCCTCCGGCGTCTTGCCGGGCGTCAGGCGCGGCGCGAGCTGGGCGAACTTGGCGTACAGATCGGCGGCCTGTTCCGGGGCGCCCGAGATGATCAGCGGCGTGCGGGCCTCGTCGATCAGGATGTTGTCGACCTCGTCGACGATCGCGAAGGCGTGGTAATAGGACTCGCCCTCGTCGGGCTTCTCCCGCCCACCGTGCTGGACCTTCTCCTCGAGCGAGGTCGCCATGTTGTCGCGCAGGTAGTCGAAGCCGAACTCGGAGTTCGTGCCGTAGGTGACGTCGGCGGCGTACGCGGCCCGTTTCTCCTCGTAGGGCTGCATGTTCTGCAGCACCCCGACCGACACGCCGAGCAGGTCGTAGATCGGCTTCATCCACATGGCGTCGCGGCGGGCCAGGTAATCGTTGACGGTGACCACGTGCACCCCGCGCCCGCCCAGCGAATTCAAAACGACCGCCGCCGTGGCGGTCAGCGTCTTGCCCTCGCCGGTGCGCATCTCGGCGATCGCCCCGTCGTGCAGCACCATGCCGCCGATCAGCTGGACGTCAAAGTGACGCATCCCCATGCTGCGCTTGCCGGCCTCGCGCACGAGCGCAAAGCACTCGAACATCAGATCGTCGAGGCTCTCGCCGTTTGCCGCCCGCTCGCGCAGCTCGTCGGCGGCCTCCCTCAGCTCCGCGTCGGTGTAGTGCTCGAGCTCCGGCTCGTAGCCGTTGATCCGTCCGACGCGCTGTTCATAGGCCTTGAACTTCTTGCCTTCGCCCATGCGAAGAGCGCGGTCCAGAATGGACATGTGGCTAGCGTAGCAGTGGGGTTCGAGCCATTCCGCCCTCTTTCAGGCGGCCGAGCTGACCCCGGCCTGCGCCCCAGAATCATCGGCCACGCCGGCCTCCTCCACCGCCTCCACCGACGGCTCGGCGGCCGCGTTCTGGGCGGCCGCGGCCCGCTGCTCGCGCCGCTTACGTCGCTTGTCCCGATGGCGCTTGACCTGGACCTGCAGCTCATCAGCGCACAGGTTGATCGAGTGCATGATGTCGGGCGAGGCATCTCGGGCGCGGAGCGTCACTCCTTTCAGGTGGAGAGTGGCCTCGGCCACCTGGCTGTCGGCGATCGCGGGATTTCGCTCCTCGAACACCTCCACCTCGAGCTCGGCCAGCTCCGACACCTGCCGCTCGACCTTGCGAAATCGCTTGGCGACGTGCTCACGAAGGTCCTCGGAGACGGGCAGATTGCGGCCCTTAACCTCGATGCGCATCTCGACCTACCTCCTCGCTGGGAAGGATGGATGTGCGACTGTTGTGAACGGGTTAGCCTAGCCCTCCGCCGGACGTTTGTCGACGTACTACGGCACCGCAGCGCATAATCCCGGGTCCGTGTCTCCGCAGGTCACGTGGTCGTTCGAGCCTTCCGTCCTGATCGGGGTGCTGGCGCTGGTGCTGCTCTACGCCGCCGCGTGGCGCCGGGCGCGTGGACGCGGCGAGCGCCACCCGCCCAGTTGGTGGCGCGCGCTCCTGTTCGCGGGCGGGATTCTGACCATCCTGGTCGCGCTCGTCTCGCCCCTGGACTCGCTCGGCGATCAGCTGATGGTGATGCACATGGTCCAGCACATGCTGCTGCTCGACCTCGCGCCGATCCTGCTCATCCTCGGGCTGACCAAGACGCTGCTGCGCCCGGCGACCCGGCGCGTCCAGGCGGTCGAGCGCCGCGCCGGTTTCATCGCCCACCCCGTGTTCGCCGTGATCCTCTACGCCGGGGTCCTCTGGCTGTGGCACGTGCCGGCGCTCTACGACAAGGCCCAGGGCAACAGCGTGCTGCACGTCTTCGAGCACCTGTGCTTCTTTGCCGCCGGGTCGCTGTACTGGTGGCACGTCCTGTCCCCGATCCGCCCCCGCATGCGCCTGAGGGGCCTGGGCCAGGTCGGTTACATGGCCGGCGGCAAGCTGCTCGTCGGGCTGCTCGGGATCGCGCTCGCCTTCGCACCGACCGTCATCTATCCCTTCTACGCCCACCAACCGCACTACTGGGGGCTCAGCCCGCTCGAGGATCAGATGATGGCCGGGCTGGTGATGGCGCTTGAGCAGTCGCTCGTGATGGGGGTTGCGCTCGTGTGGCTGTTCGTGCAGATGCTGAACGAGTCCGAACGCGCCGCGCAACGCGCCGAGCGGTTCGAGATCGCCTAAGTCGGGCCGCTGCGCGGCGTCCTCAGGACGAAAATCGCGGCCGGCCCGCTCAGCGAGGCAAGGATGCCGAGCGGGCCGAAGCCGCGATGCCATGCGACCCCGTCCGGACGGGGTGGATGGTCCCAGGGACGCCGAGCGCAGCGAGGCCCCTAACCAGCCAGCTAGCTAGCCGGTCAGCCGCACTTCGAGGTGCCGGTCACGGTCTGGGTGACACCTGCGGCACCCGCCGAGGGCTCCGCCGTGAACGCCACCTTGTACGGACGCTTGCCGCCCTTGCACGCGGTCGAGGCCTGGTACATGACCGTCTTGCCGTTCACCGTCTTGCTCACCTTCAGGTAGTGAAGGGTCTCGCTGGTCAGCGAGCCTTCGACACCGGTGATCGGGAACGACACGCCGTTCGGGATCGGCGTGTCCAGCACCAGGTTCTTGCCGACGTTCTTGACCGTCCCGGCGAACGGCGTGACGCCGCCCGTCTGGATCGGACCACAGCTGTGGCTCCCGGTCACGACGAAGAAGAACACGACCTTGCCCTGGCCGGCGTTCCAGACGTGCAGGAGCGGATCGCACGGCACGGTCGGAGCCTGTGCGCTCTGAATGTTCTCCGGCCCGAGGAGGGCGGTGATCGAGCCCGTCGCGATCAGCGCGCCCTTGGGGCACCCTGCGTCGGACTTGGCGTTACCGATCTTGGTGAGGCTGCACGTCGGGAAGTCCTTCCCGTTCGACACGACGCCGTAGACCGTGGTCTTGATGTCGGTCAGCGGCGCCGTCCGGTTGCCGTTGGTGCCACCGGCCACGTAGTTCTGGGTCCACCCGATGGCCGAGGGTGCCTTGCCGCTCCCCGCCTTATTGGGCGAGAACTTCAGCGTGGCGGTGTAGCTGTTAAGGCCGCCGGTGGCCGCGAAAGCGGACGCGGCGGCAATGAGCACGGCAAGCGCCGTGGCTATTACGACTAGTCGTCGCAACAGACTCCTCCTTTTGGTTTGTTGCAAGCAGAGCCGGCCATTGCTCATGGGGTTGGTTGTAGTTGGGGGAATGCTTGTAGCTGTCCGGTGGTTGCTGCGCCAAGCGACGGCTGCGCTTTGCATGGCGGGCCGCTGGGGTCCGACGTGAAGTAGTCGGCACTCAGCACAGCAGCCAGCGAGGCGGGAATAGTAGGGCCAATCGTCGGCTGAGGGTTGCTCGTGCACAGATAGTTGCCGAATACGGGCAGCCCGGCGAGCAGCTGGTAGCCGTTCGGCACCAGGTAGGGGTTGCCGCGATTGCTCGACAGGCGGTCCGAATAGTCGGTCAGGGTCTCGGGGTTGATCGGGTTCGAAATCCGGACGTAGTGGAGTAGCCCGTGACCGCTGTTCGCCGGCAGCGTCGCCCCCGAGGCGGCGGTTCCGTTGGCGAAGAACCCGGCGACCTCGCGCCGGTAGTCGTTTATGTAGTCGATCACCGGGATCAGGCCACCGAGATATGGCGTGGCCCGCGTGAGCAGCGGGACGCTGTCATTGAGGAAGGTCTCGAGCGCGGGCACGCCTGCCTTGGAGGCCTGCGTCAGCGGTCCGACATTGACGAGCAGGCTCTTCAGCTGCGGGGCGAGGACGGCGAGCGACTGAAGCGCCGGCGACAGCTGGACGGCGGCGGGACGGAGCTCGTCGACGAGCGGCTTGGTCGTCTGCGCGAAGCGCGCCACCCGGTCGACCGTCGTCTTGGTGGCGAGCAGGAAGGGTGGGAAGGCCTGGATCGTCCGGGCCAGGGCGGTGCTCTGCGCGGCCGTGGCCGAGAACGCTCCGTCGGCGTTGACGACCAGCTGCTGGAGCGCCGCCGGGGAGTGGGCGATGGCGGAGAAGACCTGGCCCCCGTCGTTCAGCAGGGTGCTCGTCGCGGCGCTGTCGCGGTTGAGCACGGCTAGGACCGAGTCGACGTTGGTCGCGAACGGGTAGAGCTCGGCCAGCGCGGCGTTCAGGTCCTGGCCTCGGTTCGTGAGTGCGATCCCGTCCTGCTGCATCCAGGTCTCGAACGCCCGGCGGGTGGCGGGATCGAAGGTCGAGAGGATCTGATCGAGCTGGACGGTCGGCGCGATCTGACCCCGCGGGAGCGTCGCGCCGTCGGGGAGCTTGCGCGCGCTGGCCGATCCAGGGGAAAGCTCGACGTAGGTCTCCCCCAGCAGCGTCTTCTGGCGCAGGATCGCGCGGGTGTCGGCCGGGCGCGGGGCGAACTGCGGATCGATCTCCATGACCGCCCGGGTCAGCCCGGTCCGCCGGTCGAGGGAGACGCCGATCACCTTGCCGACGTCGACGCCCGAGATCCGCACGTCGGCCTGGCTGCCGAGCTCGGTCGCCTGGTTGAACTCCGCGCTGATCTCATAACCGCGCGGGCTGAGCGACGTGCTGCCGCCGAACGAGATCCACAGGAACAGGAGCAGCCCGAGACACGAGGCCGCGAACGCGACCATCGTCAGCAGCCGGCCGGTGCTGGGCGCCTGTTTGTTCATCGGCTCGCTCCCGTTGTGCCGGGCTCCTGCCGGGTCAGCGAGCCCAAGGAGGCCGGGCAGTACGGCGACTTGATCTGACTCCAGTCGGGCGCGTTCAGCAGATCCAGCAGCGGTCCGATCGATGGGCTGCCGGCCTGGATCGTCGTCTCGAGCAGATTGAGCTGCTGGCAGGTGGCCATGAAGATCCCGCGCACGGTCGGTCCGTGGGCGTCCTGCACGTCGGTGAGGCTGTTGGCGATGTGGGCCAGCCAGGAGCCCCAGAACAGGTAGCCCTGCTCGCCGCCCGACGGCTGGTACGCAAGCGTGTTGAACAGCGTGTTCACGACGTTGACCGAGCGCGTGAGCGGCGGCGTTGTCCGCGCCAGCTTCGTCGCCGCCGGGCGCAGGGCGCTCGCCAGCGGCTGCACGGCGGTCGAGAACGGGCGCAGCTGGGTCTGGATCACCGGCGTGGTGTCGTGGAACAGCGGCCGGGAAGCCTTCAGCGCGGGGGCGAGGGCGTGGGCGAACGGGACGAGCTGACCGAGCGCCGGGCCGAGCTGAGCGGTGAACGCCTGGACCTTGCCCAGCGTGGTGTTGGTCTGCGTAAGGGTGCTGGGCAGGAGCGAGAGCCCTGCCTCGAGGTTGGCGTCCTGCGAGGAGATGGCGGCAAAGTTGGTGTTGGAGGAGACGATCAGCGAGGCCAGCTGCCCGTCAACGCCACCGAGCGCAGTGGCCACCCGCTGGAGGTTGTGGATGGCCAGCCGCAGGTTGGCGCTGCGCTGCGCGAGCAACGTGGCAAAGGTCTGGGTGTCACGGTCGAGCGGCGCGAAGCGCTTGAACGTGCCGCGCAGGTCGGACACCGCCGCCTGGCTCGGCGTCGCGGTCGCGGTGGGCCCGTCGGCGAAGTCCGGAGCCGGGTCCGAAGCCGCGGTTTGATCCCGGAACGCTTGCGCGCCGCCCGACAGGAGCAGCAGCAGGTAGTTGCGGCTGTCGGCGTCGAGCGAAGCGAGGATCTGGTCGAGGTCGATGTCCGGCGAGGTGGCCGACGCGGCGAGCATCCCGCCGTTGGGCACGGCCCCGGCCTGCTTGTCGCCGGGATCGAGCGCCAGGTACATGTCCTTGAGCGGCGTACGCGGGCGCAGCAGCACCGTGGCGTTCTGATAGATCGGCGCGTACTGGCGGTAGATGTTCATGGTCACCACCGCGCGGCCGTTCTGGAGCTCGACCCCGCCGACCTGCCCGACCTGGACGCCGGCGATCGTCACCGCTTGGCCCTGACCGGGAGTCACCGCCGCGCTTGAGGCGAACTCGGCGCGGACGCTGTAGTAGCTCTGGCCGAAGGTGAAGGCGGGCTGGTGCTCGAGGATGTAGCCGGCGATGACCACCGCGAGGACGACGAGTCCAAGGATGGCCACGAAGTCGCGGCGGTGGGCTCCGAGAGCGCGTCTCACGGTCCGGACCCCGTGCTCACGTTGTTCAGGTCGGGCGCCGTGTTCTCATCGCACGGCTTGGTGCTCTTGACCGGCGGCGCCTGACCGGGCCAAGCCGGGCGGGTCCCCAGCGGCTGCAGCACCGCGTTTCCGTACAGCGGTCCCTGCGTTCCCAGGTTTCCGGTCTGTACCGGAATCGAGCCGCCGGCCGGCGAGGAGCGCAGGTAGCGGCCGTTGCCGTCGAAGTCCTGGCCGGCGCCGGCGATGCCCACGGCGGACTCGAACAGCTCTTGGTAGACGGGGGTCGTGCTCGGGAGCGGCGGATCCTGGATCACCTCGTTACCTGTCGGGACCAGGTTGTGGGAAACGCAGCGGGCCAGCGTGTCGCTGGCCGAGAGCAGCGACGTCGTCGACTTGATCGTGCTCGCGGTTTCCTGCACCGCGGGGGTGAGGTCCTTGACCAGGCCGCCCAGTTCGGCTTGTGAAGCCAGCGCTGTCGCCTGGGAAAGCCACGGGAGCGCCTCCCCGATCGTGGGATCGAGCTGCTCGACCCCGGGCAGGATCGTCTTGGCAAACGTCTGGGTGGGGCCGAACGAGGCGTTCAGTGACGTCAGCGCCGTGTTGGTCGTGCGCAGCAGCGGCGGGAGCGTCGCGATCGAGTTGCTCAGGTCCTGCTGACGCGATGCGAGCGCCGACATCGTCGCGTCGAACGTGGTGACGAGACTGGCCAGCTGGGTCTGGCGCGAAGCCAGCGCGCGGAACACCTCCTCGTTGCCGGTCACCGCGTTGCTCAGATCGTGGGGCTGGCTGCCGAGCAGCGCCTGGTTGACGATCGCCGAGGCCTCGAACGCGCCGGCCGAGTACTTGAGCGACTGGTTCAACGCCTGGGCGCCGGTCAGTCCGCGAACGCTCGGGTCTTGGTTTTCGGCGGCGTCCTGAGCGGCGGTCGGCGGCTGGTTGAGCGACGCGCCAAACCCCTGAACGAGCGTCTGGAGATTGGCCCGCGCGCTCGAGCCCAGCGCGGCCAGCACCCGGTCGAGCTGCACCGGCCCCGCGGTGTTGGCGGCGGGCAGCGTCGCCCCGGTGGCGAGGGTCGGCGCGTTGGGCGAGCCGGGGTGCAGGTCGACGTAGAAGTTGCCTTCGAGGAAGATCCGGGTGAGGATCTGTGCCGTCGCGTCGCGGTGGATGGGCAGACCGTTGTTATTGATCTGCATCGTGACCACCGCGTCCTGGGTGTTGTTGCCGAGGGACTTCACCGAGGTGACCTGGCCCACGTCGACGCCGGCGATCCGCACCGGCGAGGGGATGTGAAGCTCGGTCTCGGTGGTGAACACCGCCTTGAGCACGAACGGCGAACCCGACCACGGCGTCGGGCCGCCGAACACGAGGTACACGACCGCGACGATCACGAGCGCGGCGATGATGCCCGCGGCGAAGTTCGAGATACGCGGCCGGTGGCGCCTCACTTCTTGCTCGCGGTCGTCGTCTCGGTTTTCAGCCCGACATTGCCCGACGGATTTCCGATCGCCGCCGCCGCGCCCGAGTACGGCTCGTTCCCGGCCGCGCACTCGGCTGTCTCACCGGGCGAGTCGGTGTTCGGATACGGGTTGACGTGGAGCGGCCCGTGCTCGGCGGTGGGGACGGTCACCGGCGTCGTGTACGGCTGGCTCGACGGGTTCGCCTCGCCTCCCAGGACGTCGTCGATCGCCACCAGCGAGAACCGCAGCGAGGTGCCCGACGTGGTGCTCTCCGAAAGCACGCTCGCGAGGTTGCGCAGGAATAGCGTGACGTAGTTGCACGAGGATTGGACCGGGGTCAGGAAGTCGAGCGGGTAGCGCAGGCTTTGTGCGGTCAGGGTGAGCCGGTCGAGCCCCTGCTGCACCGCCGGGGTCTGCCCGTAGCTGTCCAGGTGCTGGGAGAGACTGACCAGCCGTTGGTCGAGTGCCGAGGTCCCCGGCAGGTTGCGGACGCCGGCCGCGAACGCGTCCGCCAGCACCGGCGCGCTCGACGGCAGCGTCGCGATGCCGGGGCGGAGCTCGGAGAACAGCGCCGCGCTGTCGGTCAGGAACGGCCGGGTGATCGGACTGGCGGCGATCACCGCGCCCAAGGCCGGCGGCGTGTCGGAGATGAATTGCTGGAGCGAGGGGACCGACACGCTCGCCAGCGCGCGGAAGGTCCCGTCGAGAGCGACGAACAGTTGGGCCTGCGCGTTCGCGACCGGGGCGAGTGCGCCGGTGAGGTTCTCGAGCCCGTGCAGGAAGCCGGCGAGATTCGTGTGGGACGAAGCCAGGTTGCGCGCCACCGGCTGAAGGTCGGTGAGCAGCGGCACGAAGGCTCCGACGGCGTTGTTGACATCGACCCCGCGTCCGGCCAGCCCGTCGCTGAATCCTATGGTCGATGCGACCACGCCGGCGCGGGTCGGCGGGCTGAACATGTCGAGCACCTGGTCGAGGTCGACGGTCGCGCTCGTCTGGCGCAGCGGAACGGTCGCCCCGCTCGCGAATGTCCGCGTCGAGTGCCCGAGCCCGATCGCCAGGTACTTCTGACCGATCGCGCCCTTCAGCGCGATCGTGAACGTGGAGTCGACCGGCAGCTTGCCGAGGCTCTTGTCGAGCTTGAGATCGAGGACGGCGATCGGCTGCCCCGACGGCAGGCGGGCCGGCTCGACGTTGTCCACGAACCCCACGAGCGCGCCGCCCATGTGCACCTCGGCTCCGTGCGTGAGCTCGCTCGCGTCGGAGACCTGGACGTGCAGGTTGTAGCTGGGGACGAACGGCAGGCCGTTGTTGGCGTTGTAGGCCAGGAACACGGCGACGATCACCGCGAGCACGGTGATCGCGCCGATCAGGACCGGGTTGGCCAGGCCTGACGGGCGTCCTTTTCGGCGCTCACCCATCAGGCGGGTCCGATCAGGTAGTTGAGAAGTCGTTCGAGGGGCGCCCCAGTGCCCGCCAGACCGCTCTTGTTCGCTTTCCCGCTGTTCGCCGCGTTTGCGTCGCTCGCCTGTTTTGCGTCGCTCGCGGCCTGCGCGTCTGCCGCGGCCGAGCTTCCCTTGGTGAAGTTGGCCGAGCAGCCCGGGACGGGCGTGGTCGCGTACCCGGTGCAGTCGCTGACGAGCAGCTCGTCACGCACGTAATGCCCGAGGCTGTCGAAGCCGTTGGTGGCGCTCGTGCCGTAGAACAGGAGCGCCATCAGCTGGCCGATGGCGCCGGTTTTGCTCAGGCTCGCGGTCAGGCGATCGAGCGACATCGACGCAGGTTGGGCCTGGGTCCCGAGGCTGTTCAACTGGTTTGCCAGCGGAATGGTCCCCACGAGCGGTCCCTGCGACTGGGCCGCCGCAGCTCCGAGCTGAGTGAGTGAGATTCGAGCGGCGTTCGCGAACGGCGTGAGCTCGGTGAACTCGCGGCCGAGCGCCGACGCACTCGTCTTCAGATCGGACGCAAGCGGCGTCCCCTGATCGGCCAGCGTCCCGAGGTCGGCCATCAGCGGCTTGAGCTGGCTCAGGAACCCCGGCAGCAGATGGATCGAGCGCGAGATGTCGGCTGCGCGGGCGGCGCTCGCGGTGGCGGTGGTGTTGGCCTGGACAATGAAGTCGGCCAGGGCTTTGCGTTGCTGCGCGAGCGGCCCGAGCACGGCTGCGGAGTCCGTCGCCAGCTTGGCCAGGGCGTGGTTCTGGCCGGCGAGGATCTTGAGGACCTGATCGGTGTTGCCGAGCGCCGGGTCAGCCCGGTGGATCACCGCATTCAGGTCGGAGCCCCGGGCCGCCAGCCCTGTGCCCAGCTCGTCGAGGATGATGGCCAGCCGCTGGGCGACCGGCTCTTGGTAGATGTCCTGGACGATGTCGAAGTCGACGGGCGAGCTGGTCTGAGTGACCGGCAGGTAGTAGCTGCCGGCGCCTGGGCCTTTGGTGATGCGTTGCAGGGTTGGCGTCGCCGCCGTGCCCGGACTGCAGTCGACGTACATCTCGCCGATCAGCGACTGGGGCCGGATCGCGCATGTCGCGTTGGCGTGGAAGGGCGCGAACCGTGAGTCGTCGATCTCGAGCGTGACCGCGGCCTGCTTGTTCGCCGTGACGCCGAGCCCGACGATCGAGCCGACCGGTGCGCCTGCCACCCTGACCTGCTCGCCCTGGACGGCGAACGAGGCGTCGTCGAAAATCGCGCGCACGTCGTACGGATCACCGCCGGCGCCGCTTGAGTTGATCGCAATCGCCACCACGATGATCGCGGCGGTGGCCGCGAGCGCTATGAGCGCGAGACGCCTCATGGTCCGGGCGGGGTCGAGCTTGGCTGGCAGCCCGCGACCGGGTTGGGCGACGAGCCGTCCGGCGAGGGCTGGACGGCGCCACCGGGGCAACGGTTGTGCGCGACCTGGAGGCCCTCATAGCGCTCCGACGGGGGCCGCGCCGTGAGCTCGCCCTGGCTGTCGGTGCCGAACGCGAAGAACGTCGGCTGGACTCGGACGTAGTGGCCGTTGGCGTCGTAGTAGCCGCTGGCCTGGCCCACGTTCGTGAGCGCCGAGACCACGTCCGGCGTGTACTCACGCAGCGTGTCGAGCTGCGTCTGCGAATCGTTCATCGCGGTGACCAGGTCGGGGAACGCGATGCCGGCCAGGCGCGCCAGCTCCGGCGTGTCGTTGAGCAGCGTCGTCAGGTCGCCGGTGCCGGCCGGGTTGTGGATCAGGTCGCTCAGCGCGGTGACCGTGGGGATCGCTTCCTGGGTGAAGGCTCGGAGGCTGGCGGCGAACGGCTCGAGCCGGCGGACGGCTGGTTTCGATTTGGCCACGAGCGGATCGAGCGCGTCGAGCGTCGTCCGCAGTCCCGCGAAGGTGTTGGTCGCGCGGTTCAGCGTGCCCGGGAACAGAACGAGCGCCTGCTCGAGCGCCTGACTCTGGCGGGCGATCGCGCCGGTCGCCGTGCTCGCCTGGGTGATCAGGTCCTCCAGCTGCGAACTGCGCGATGCGAGCGCCTCCATCGCCTGCGCGCCCTGGGTTAGCAGTCCGTCGAACGCGGGCTCGTTGCGGTCGAGCTCGGCGGTCACGTTGCTGGTGCTGGCCAGACCGGGAGCGAGGTATTGCAGCGTCTTCGACGCCTGGGCTGACTTGCCGTCGATGCTCGTCGCCTCGCCCTGGATGAAGCTGCGCAGGCCGGCGCGGGTCAGCGGATCGAGCGAGTCGAAGACCTGGTCGAGGCTGACGAACGAGTACGTGTCCTGCTCGGTGATCGTGCCGCCGCTCGGTATCGCCGGCGCCTGACTCGAAGCGGGCTCGAGCACCACGTACTTGTCGGCGATCCCCGACAGCGAGTTCTCGTAGATCCGCGCCACCGTGCCCTCGTGCAGCGGCGCCGCGCCGGAGTCGATCGACATCGTGATCTGCGCCTGGCCGTTCGAGGTCAGCGAGATCGACTGCACCGACCCGACCTTGGCCGGGCCCATGAGCACGTCGTTGCCCGTCACCAACCCGCCGGCGTCCGCGAAGTCCGCCTTCAGGGTGTACGACCCCGAACCGCCAAGCAGCACGATCACGATCACGACGATCGCGGCCGCCAGCGACGCGACCGCGGCGACGCGCGCGATCATGAAGCCTTCAGCATCCGTGCTCTTATCCCGTAAAGCATCGCTGGGATCCTCTCTCCCCTACTGCCGCGATAGCGGCTCGCGGCGCGTCCATCCTGCCAAAGAGCGCGATCTGCTGCCAGGTCGGGATGTTCAGGGGATGTTCAGGCGGTGTTAAGCGCGGTCACGCCGACAGGGATGCCCAGCGGAACCGCGTCGCGGCGACGGCCCGCCCGGCGTTCGGGCCGCGCGTTGACGGCCTGCCACGGGGCGCGAGTGGCGCGTTCACCGCACCAGCATCATCCGGAGGACGCCGAGGTGAAGCGAGGCCCATCCCCGGCACCCTGCCACCCCACCCCGACCCCGAGTTTCTCGTCCCCCGGCCGCCCGGCGGCGGGCGTCCAGCCGCGCATAACGTGACAAAGCCCCCCAACCAAGGCCGCCTTTGGCGACGTAAGCATGCGCGCAATGCTTATGTCGCATCGGTCGGCAGAGAGATCCTGGTTTGTCGCGTTTTGCAGGGAGGATCGCGGGCGGTCGAGTGCAAAACGCCCGGAAGCTCCTCGCCCCCGGGGTGCGTCTGGGACATAAGCACCTGGGGGATGCTCATGTCCCGGTGGGAGGCGAGCGCGTGGGGGTTTCGGGCCTAACGCACACGGTGGGCGGAGCCCGAGAGTGTCCGGACGACGATTAAGTTGCGCCGACCCTGCACGGACCGCCGAGCGAAGCGAGGCCTATCCCATGGTGGGTGGGGACCCAGTTCCAGAGAACTCGCCACTCGCCGCATCCGGGGGCGCGAGTGGCGCGTTCACCGCACCGGGGCCGGTGAATCGCCATTCACCGACGCCTTGTGCGCGAGTGGCGCGTTTCCGTGCGCCTAGGAGCCGGCGGGCGTCTCAGACGCGGTGGCCGACGCCTCGGACCCGTCCGCGGGCGCGGCCGGGGTAGCGGCGGGCGCGGCCGACCCAGCACCGGGCTGAGGTGCCGCCTCCGCGCGCCGGGTAACCAGCAGCGCCGCCCCCAACGCCCCACCGAGGTCGCCCAGCCCCGCGAGCAGGACATCCGGGGGATGCTTGTCGTTGAACAGATGCGGGCCCATTGCCGTGCGGATCCGTTCAACGAACGGCTCTCCGAGGCGGACGCCGAGACCGCCACCGATCACGATTGCCTCGACGTCGAGCAGGTTCTGGGCGGAAGCGACTCCGGCGCCGAGCGCCTCGACCGCCTCATCGATCAGCTCCGTCGCGAGTTTGTCCTGATTCTCGAGCGCACGGGCCCAGACCGAGCTCGTCAGCTTGGTGCGGCCGCGCTCTTTCATCAGCTTGAACAGATCGGTGCTCACGCCTTTCTCGTGCTGCTTGCGTGCTCTGGCTTCCATCGCCGCGCGCCCGGCATACGCCTCCATGCATCCTCGGCGCCCGCACGGGCAGCGGCGGCCGTTGATCTTGACAACCATGTGCCCGATCTCGCCCGCGCCACCACGGCCGAGCCAGGGCTCGCGGTTCAGGATGAGGCCGCCTCCAACGCCCGTCCCCCACATAACCCCCAGGAGGGAGGCGTAGGGCCGGCCGGCGCCCAGCGCGAACTCGCCGTCGGTCGCCACCTGGACGTCGTTGCCCACGAATGCCGGCGTGCCGAGCCCGCGGCTGAGCGTCGCTCCCAGCTCGAAGCTGCCGTCCCAGTCCGAAAGGTTCCGGGCCGACGAGACCGCGCCGGTCGCATCGTCGACGACACCGGGAGACCCCACGCCGACGCCTGCCAGCTGCTTGGGCTCGATCCCGGCCGCCTTGGCCGCCCCGGTCATCACTGCGACCATCTCGGCGGCTACCGCCGAAGGGCCGCCGGTGGCGGGCGTCGGGTGCCGCGCCGAGCCCAGCACGGTGTTGTCGGCGTCGACGACGATCGCCTCGATCTTGGTGCCACCGAGATCGATGCCGCCACGCAACGGTGGTCTACCGACCGCCTCCATGGATCGGATCTTAACCCGCGCGACTGCGAAGCATCGCGCGGCAGCACCCAATACAACCCGCGCGACTGCGAAGCATCGCGCGGCAGCACCCAATACAACCCGCGCGACTGCGAAGCATCGCGCGGCAGCACCCAATACAACCCGCGCGACCCAGCCAGGCTTAGGTCCACGACTCGCGGTAGTGCCGCTGCTCCTCGGTCGGGTGGTCGATCGCCACCCCGAGCGCAGCCAGCTTGAGCGTCGCCACCTCCTGATCGATCCACCCCGGGACGGGCTGAACTCCAGGGTCGATCTCGTCCCGCCGGCGCACCAGGTGCTCGACGCACAACGCCTGGAGCGCGAACGACACGTCCATGACGGCGGATGGATGGCCCTCCCCGGCGGCGAGATTCACCACCCGGCCGCGAGCGAGAAGGTTGAGCCGGCGCCCGTCCGCCAGCGAGTACTGCTCGATCAGCGGCCGCACGTCTCGCACGTCGACGGCGAGCCCTCGCAACTCGTCGAGGTCGAGCTCGACGTCGAAATGGCCCGCGTTGGCCAGCATGGCTCCGTCCTTCATGCGCTCGAAGTGCTCTCGGCGCAGCACCCGCCGCGAGCCGGTGACGGTTACGAACACGTTCCCGCGCTCGGCCGCCTCGAGCGCCGGCATGACCTCGTAGCCGGCCATGCGCGCCTCGAGCGCCCGCAGCGGATCGATCTCGCAGACGACCACCGCCGCGCCGGCGCCGCGTGCTCGCTCGGCGATGCCCTGCCCGGCCCACCCATAGCCGAGCACGACCAGCGTGTGGCCAGCGAGCAGGACGTGACCGGCCCGGATGATCCCGTCGAGCGCGGATTGCCCGGTGCCGTGGCGGTCGTTCAGGGCGCGTTCGGTGCGAGCCTCGTTGACCGCCAGGACGGCGCAGGTCAGATTGCCCTCGGCCTCGAGCCGGCGCAGCCGGACGAGCCCGGTGGTCGTCTCCTCGGTACCACCGATCAGCTCCTCGAGCGCTTCGCCCCCGCGGGCGTGGGCGGTCATCAGCAGGTCGGCACCGTCGTCCACGGTCACCTGGGGCCGTCCGTCTAGGACCGCGCGCACGTGGCGTACGTAGGTGTCGAGGTCCTCGCCCCGCAGCGCCCGCACCTCGATGCCATGCTCGTAGACGAGTCCCGCCGCGACGTCGTCCTGGGCCGAGAGCGGGTTCGCTGAGCACAGCGCGACGTGGGCACCGCCGTCCGCCAGAGCCAGGACGAGATTCGCGGTCTCAGCCGTGACGTGGAGGCAGGCGCCCAGACGAATCCCGTCTAGAGGCCGCTCGGCGCGGAAGCGCTCCCGGATGCGGCCGAGGACCGGCATCTGACCGCCCGCCCAGGCGATCCGCGACTCGCCGACCTCGGCGAGCCCAAGGTCGGCGACCTCGTGGGCCGGGAGCCGCGTCTTCGCCACGCCGCCTTCCCGGGCCGCTCAGTACCGATAGTGGTCGGACTTGTACGGGCCGTCGGTCGGGATCCCGAGGTAGGCAGCCTGACCGGCGGTGAGCGTGGTCAGCTTCGCCCCCAGCGCCGGCAGGTGCAGCCGCGCCACCTTCTCATCGAGGTGCTTGGGGAGGGTGTAGACCTGAAGCTCGTAGCGGTCGGTGTGGGCGAACAGCTCGATCTGCGCGATCACCTGGTTGGTGAACGAGTTCGACATCACGAAGCTCGGATGCCCGGTCGCGTTGCCGAGATTCAACAGGCGCCCCTCGGACAGCACGATGATCGAGTGCCCGTCCGGGAACACCCACTCATCAACTTGCGGCTTGATGTCGATCTTGGTGATGCCCGGAACCCTCGACAGCCCGGCCATATCGATCTCGTTGTCGAAGTGGCCGATGTTTCCGACGATTGCCTGATGCTTCATCCGCGCCATGTGCTCCGCCGTAAGCACGTCCTTGTTGCCCGTCGCCGTGACGAAGATGTCCGCGGTCTCGACCACGTCGTCGAGCGTCAGCACCTGATAGCCGTCCATTGCAGCCTGGAGCGCGCAGATCGGGTCGATCTCGGTGATCACCACCCGGGCCCGCTGCCCGCGCAGCGACTCCGCGCAGCCCTTGCCGACGTCGCCATAGCCGCAGATCACGGCCAGCTTGCCGCCGATCAGCACGTCGGTGGCGCGGTTGATCCCGTCGATCAGCGAGTGCCGGCAGCCGTACTTGTTATCGAACTTGCTCTTGGTCACCGAGTCGTTGACGTTGATCGCCGGGAACAGCAGTTGCCCCTCTTCGGCGAACTGGTAGAGCCGGTGCACACCCGTCGTGGTCTCCTCGGTGACGCCCTTGATCTCCGCCGCGATGCGCGTGAACCGCTGGGAGTCCTCCTCGAGCGAGCGCTGAAGCAGGCCGAGCACGATCGCGAGTTCCTCCGACTCAGCGGTCGAGGGATCCGGCACCGCGCCGGCGCGCTCGTACTCGACGCCCTTGTGGACGAGCAGCGTGGCGTCGCCGCCGTCGTCCAGGATCATGTTGGGGGACTGATCCTCAGGCCAGCTCAACGCCTGCTGGGTGCACCACCAGTACTCCTCGAGCGTCTCGCCCTTCCACGCGTAGACAGGAACCCCGCGGGGGTCCTCAGGAGTCCCGTCGGGCCCAACCACGATCGCCGCCGCGGCGTGATCCTGGGTCGAGAAGATGTTGCAGGAGGCCCAGCGGACCTCCGCCCCGAGCGCAACCAACGTCTCGATCAGCACCGCGGTCTGGATCGTCATGTGCAGAGATCCGGTGATCCGGGCGCCGGCCAGCGGCTGGCTATCGGCGAACTCCCGCCGCGTCGCCATCAATCCGGGCATCTCGTGCTCGGCCAGCCGGATCTCCTTGCGGCCGAACTCGGCCAATCCAAGATCGGCCACCTTGAAATCTGCCTTGGCAGCGGTCGTGCTCATCGTGCCTCCACGGTCGGGGTAGTCAGGCGGCCGCGCTCAGGCCGCGGCCAGCAATCTCTGGTGTTTCTCCTGCTCGAACCGCAGCCAGTCCTCCGCTCCGACGTCCTCTGGCCTGCGTGCCTCGGCTTCGAGCCAGGCCTGGATCGCGTCGCGCAGCTCGGGGCTGTTGGCCATGCGAGCGGCAAACGCGACGTCCGAGAGTCCAACGTCGAAGCGCGCCAGGAGCTCTTTGAGCGTGCGCAGGCGCTGCAGCTGGGGGGGTCCATAGAGGCGGTAGCCGGACCCCGACCGGCCCGGGGATACCAGACCGGTCTGCTCCACATAACGGAGCATTCGCGCCGACCAGCCGGTCGTTCGCGCCGCCTCGTTGATCGTCAATCCTTCCATCGCTACCAACCTTACCACGATGTTGTCAAGGTTCTGCCGGCTCGAACTTTTTTCAGCCGAAGGCCTCAAGTTCGCTCGGACATTTGTCGAAATATGTCCTGTGAGCTGGAGTCACGCCTAGCATGCGGACCAACCTCGAACCAGGAAGCTGGAGGCCGGGCATGGAGCGGTCCTCGGACAGGACGCGAATTTCTAGGCGCAGCAAGGGAGCCTGCTCGATCGCATTGGTCGTTGGGTTTGGCTGCGCAGTCTTCGGAGTGGGCGGAGCCGCTGCGGGTGACGGCTCGTACGCCCGCCACCTGCGTGAGGCCCGCCTCGAGGCGAAGCTCACCGGCGCCGCGCTGGCGCACCGGACTCCAGAGCAGCTCCTGCTCGCCGTGACGCCGAAGCCGCACCGCCGCGACCGCGACTGCGCCGACCCCGACCGTCACCACACCGGCGCCGACCGTCACCACGACCGCGCCGACCGTCACCGCTCCGGCCACGACGTCGACCACGCCGGCCGCGACCGTGACAACGCCGGCCGCGCCTGCGCCCACCCCGACTCCCTCAAACACGACTTCGACCCCCGCCGGCCCGACCCAGAACGACGGCGCGACGGCGAACCCGCCGGCCGGCAGCGGCAACACCCTGACCGACACTACGGCCGACAACGGCAACACCGGGACGACCACCACCGGAACGACCACAACCGGGACGACGACCACAACCGGGACGACGACCACGCCCGGTAACGCCGGCGGCGTCAGCGGCAACGGCAACCCAAACAACGGCTACCCCTACGCGAACGGCTACGGCCACGGCTACGGCAACGGCAACGGGAACGCCTACGGCAATGGGAGCGGCAGCGCGTCCGCCGTCACCGGGTCCGGCTCCGGAGCGTTCGGGAACGGGTCGAGCACGTCCGAGTGCCACGGCCGTTGCTCCGGATTCGGCCAGAGCGGAACCAGCGGCGTCGTGCCGTCGGCAACGCCGTCGACCACCTCATCGTCGACGGGCACGGGCTTCACGCTGGGCGTCTCGCCGATCACGAGCACTCCGGCCACCGCGACGTCGACCCCGTCGGTCACGGCGACCACGCCGGTCAACGATGCTTCGACCGGCGCACTCAACCCGACCGCGCCCTCGACCCCGTCTAGCACGACGTCGGGTTCGTCCAGCGTGAACGCGCTCTCCGTGGGCGACTTGACCGGCAGCCTCACCTCGACCTCGGCGCTCCGCAAGGTGACCAAGGGCGCGGCGCAGCCCCACAGCACGCTGCTCGCGAGCGCCGGCACCGGTGGCGCCACGGCGGGGGCGCTGGCGGGCGGCGCGACGGCACCGACCGCGGGTGGCGGCGCCCTGACCGGCGCGGGCACGACGCACGGGACCGCCGGCGCCGCTACGAAGGGCTCGCACCACGGCGACAAGCGTCACGCGAGCGGCGGAGCTGGCCTGCTGGCAAGTCTGACCGCGACGCCCGCCTCGGTGGTCAACCACTTCATCAAGGTGATCCCCACCGCGATTTGGATCGCCCTCGCCGCGGCCTTCGCACTCGCGCTGGCGTTTGCCGCGCTGGCTCTTCGCTCCGGCCGCCGCGCTCGCAAGCGTGAGATGGAATTCGTCGCGATCTCGGCCGCCGCCCAGACCGATGCGCTGACCGGGATCCTCAACCGTCGCGGGTTCATGGACGCCTCCGAGCGCGAGCTGGCCCGAGCCAGCCGCTACAACCGCCCGTTCGTGCTCGCCTACGTCGACGTGCGCGGCCTGAAGGCGGTCAACGACACCGAGGGCCACCTGATGGGCGACGAGCTGATCAAGACCGTCGCCGGCCTGATGAAGGAATCGGCCCGGGCGGACGATGTGGTCGGACGCATCGGCGGCGATGAGTTCGCCCTGCTGCTCGGCGAGCAGACCGTGGAGAGCGCCGAGCCGGTGATTCGCCGGATCCGGGCGCGGGTCGCGGAGCGCCGGGCGGCGATGGAGATTCGGATGCCATGGGAGCTGACGATCGGAATCGCAGCCTTCCCGCAGGATGGCTCCACGCTGGAGGAACTGCTCGGAGTCGCCGACCGGCGCCTCTACGAGCAGCGTGGTATCGCCTTGAGATAGGTATGGGCTGGGGAAAGCCGGGGGCTTGGGGGTTGGGCGAAGTGTTCGGGGCCCTCGCCGGAGCGCGGCGAGGGCCACGAGCGCCCCATCTCATGCGGAGGACTCGGGCTTCGGCCGCGCGCAAGCCCGGGCTTCAGCCGCGCGCGAGCGCGCTCTTCAGCCGCTCGATCGGCGCCACGGGCGTCGGATCGATCTCGCGCAGCACCGCGAGGTAAAGCGACACGAGATCGCCCAGGAGCACGAGCGAAACGAGCCGCTCGGTTCGGTTCTGGCCGATGCTCTCCACCCGGTAGGTGCCGGCCGCGTCCGCCTCGATCAGGCCGCGCGTCAGCTCGATCCGCTGGCGGATGCGGGGATGAAGGTCGGAGTCATCGAGGAACACCGCGCTGAAGCGGCCGAGCTCCCTGGCTCCCTCCCACCCCACGATCTCGTTGTGATCGAGCTCGGGCAGCTCGTGGGCGAAGCAGGGCATCTTCGCGTTCTCGTTGATCTGCGTCTTCCAGCGATACGCGATCGGCGAGGTCAGCCCGGAGCCGGCGATCTGCGGGATCGTGCCACGTAGCCCCCGGGCCAGCTCCTTGGCGAGCGAATCCTCGGAGGCGTCGGGGCCCCACATCGCGACGATCTGCTCGAGGTGCGCCGCGGCCACGTCGATCTCGGCGTGGAGCCGCTCGCCGGCGCCACATAGCCACGCCACTTCGAGCGCCACCACCAGCGAGTAGGCGACCGCCACGCGAGGCTGGAAGCCGCCTGGCAGCGGGATCACCGGCACGTCCTCGGCGCGGGCCGCGTCGGCCAGTTTGCCGCCCGTGGTGGCGACGACCCGCCGCGCGCCGAGTGCGCCAGCGGCCTCGTACACCGCGAGCGTCTCCTCGGTGTTGCCGGAGTAGCTAGCGCACAGGACCATCGAATCAGGCGTCGTCCAGGGCGGAAGGCCGTAGCTGCGGGCGATCACGATCGAGCGCGAGGCACGATCTCCGAGCGCCGCCCGGGCGAGCGCTCCGCCGATCGCCGAGCCACCCATGCCGGCGACGACCAGTCCGCCGGGAGCGTCATAGGGCTCGAGGTTGGCCGACTCGACCCGCCACAGCGCGTCGCGCAACTGGTCGGGCATGCCGAGGATGTCGTCAATCTGACGGGACTTGTCGACCGACTCGATCGCGTCCCGAGTGAGATCGAGGGTCGTGCTCAAAACCTGATCGCTCCTGCAGGCAGCTCCACGTCCGGGAAGATACGCGCGCCGGCCGCAAGCATGTTCCCTGGCCCGATTGTGACGCCCTCGCCGATCACGACGCCGCCCTCGATGTGGCAGTGGTCGCCGATCGTGACCCCGCGGCCGACAATCGACGAGCTGATCGTCGTGTGCGCGCCGACGGTGACCCTGTCGAGCAGGACCGAGGACTGGATGCGGGCGCCCTCCAACACCGTCACGCCCTCGCCGAGCACGCTCCGGTCCCCAACCAGGGCCCTCGGCGCGACCCTACACCCGGCGGCGAGCAGCACCGGGGCCACCACCCGGCCCTCGATCGACGCCCCGTCGAGGAGCGACATGCCGTTTTCGCTCAGCTGGCGACCGAGCTCGGTCCTCACCGTGCCCTCGAGGATGTCGTAGGTCGCTTTCAGGTAGCGGTCAGGGGTGCCGATGTCGAGCCAGTACCCGCTTGCCGTGTACCCATACAGCCCGTTGCCGACCAGCCGCGGAAACACCTCCCGCTCGATCGAGACGTTGGTTCCGGCCGGCGGCATGCCATCGAGGACCTCGCGCTCGATGATGTAGGCGCCCGCGCTGATCAGGTTCGTGTCGAGCTCCTCGAGCCCGGGCTTCTCGATGAACTCCCGCACCGAGCTATCCGAATTGGTGCGGACCAGCCCGTACGCCGAGGGGTCATCGACTGGATACAGCGCCAGCGTCAGGCGCGCGCCCGTGCGCTCGTGCTGCTCGAGTTGGGCGGTGAGGTCGATGTCGGTGAGGACGTCGCCGTTGAGCATGAAGAACCTGTCCTCGAGCAGCTCCTCGGCGAACTTCAGCGCACCGCCCGTGCCGAGTGGCTTGGGCTCCTCGAGGTAGCGCAACCGGATGCCGAGGGACGAACCGTCGCCCAGCACGGCGCGCACCCCATCCGCCATGAATCCGCAGCCGAGGATGACGTCGTCCACGCCATGGCCACGCAGCCACTCCAGCATGTAGGAGATGAACGGCCGGTCGACCAGGGGGACGACCGGCTTGGGGATGGTCGAGGTCAGCGGGCGCAGGCGGGTGCCCTCCCCGCCGGCCAGGATCAGGGCTTGCAATCGAGTTACACCCGCTCTGCGCCGCTCAGCGGCCGATCCCCTCGTAAATGAACCCGGCCGCCCGGACGGTGTCCGGATCGACGAAGTTGCGCCCGTCGATCACGAGATTGCCGGACATCCGCCCAGCCATTTCCTGCCAGTCGAGCTCGGCGAACTCCGGCCACTCGGTCACGATCACGCACGCGTCGGCGCCACCGACCGCGTCCAGCGCATCGTCGGCGAATTCGACGCCGCCCATCAGCTTGCGCGCCTGCTCCTCAGCCACCGGGTCATACGCGCGCACCTTGGCTCCATCCGCCTGCAGCCGCGCCGACAGAACGAGCGAAGACGCCTCGCGCATGTCGTCGGTGTTCGACTTGAAGGCGAGGCCGAGCAGCGCGATCCGCTTACCTACCAGCGATCCCAGGTGCTTCTGAAGCTTCCCAACCACACGCCGCTTCTGGAGCTCGTTGACCTCGATCACCGCGGTCAGCAGCTGGAAGTGGTAGCCCGAGTTGCCGGCGAGCTGCTTCAAAGCTGAAACATCCTTGGGAAAACAACTTCCGCCGAAGCCAATGCCGGGCTTCAGGAAGTGCGTGCCGATGCGCCGGTCGAGTCCCATCCCGCGCGCCACCTCGAGCACGTCTGCCCCCGTCTCCTCGCACACGTTGGCGATCTCGTTGATGAACGAGATCTTCGTGGCGAGGAAGGCGTTGGCGGCAAGCTTGATCATCTCGGCGCTCGGCACATCGGTCCGCACGAGGGGGGCGTCGAGCGGTGCGTAGAGCTCGATCACGGCGTCGCCGGCCCAGTCGCCCTCGTCGCCGACGACCACCCGGTCGGGATGTAGGAAGTCCTCGAGCGCGGATCCCTCCTTGAGGAACTCGGGGCAGGACACGTAGGCGAAGCCCTCCTTGCCTCGCTCGGCGAAGCTGCGCTTGATCGCCGTCCCGGTGCCGACGGGCACGGTCGACTTCATCACCAGCGCGTGCTCGTCGGAGCGGGGCATGGCATCGACCACCGCGTTGACGGCGGACAGGTCGGCGTCGCCGGAGTAGGTGGGCGGCGTGCCGACGGCGACGAACAGCAGCCGGGCGTGCTCGAGCGCCGGCGCGAGCTCGGTCGAGAAATGCATCCGCTCGCGGTTGGCGAGCACGCATTCGGCCAGGCCTGGTTCGTAGATCGGGATCTCGCCGCGCTCGAGCCGCGCGATCTTCTCGGCGTCGATGTCAACGCACCAGACCTCGCTGCCGAGCTCGGCGAACCCGGCGGCGGTGACCAGCCCTACGTAACCAGTACCGATCACCGCGATCGGTTCTCTCGCTGAGCCCATCGGATCCCTGAGGGTAGCGATCTAGCCCCCACCGGCGTCCTCGCGGGGACGTCCGCTGTGGGGTGAGCGCTAAGTGCCGCCGGCCCTCGTCAGCGAGGCGGCCATCGCGACCATCTGCCGGTTGCCGATGCTGGCAGTGAGCGTGTTGGAGATCCAGTACACGCCCTGGGCGGTGTGCCACGCCACCAGGCTGAGCTTGCCCCCGTTTGCGTAGAGGTCCAGCACCTTGCCGTTGACCGTCTTGGTGGCCGTCGGGTCGCTCAGGATCGGCGGGTTCTGCCACGTGGTGCCCTGCACGCCGTAGTACTCGCCGAGCACCGAGTTGATCTCGATCGTCATGTAGTAGGAGTAGTGGGCGATGCCGGTCCGGTCGTGGAGCAGGTAGGCCCGGGGGTAGCCGGCGGCGATGCCGTCCTGGGCAGCTGCGTTCCCATCCCCCAACGGGCAGTTCCCGTTGTTGGGCGTGCAGTACTGCGCACCGCTCACGATCAGCTTCGGGTAGTAGATCGGGATCCCGATCGGCCCCAGGGCCTTGGCCTGAGAGACGCCGTCGCCCACGTCGGCGGAAAGGCCGGGAGCGCCCGCGCCGCCACCCTTCCCCTTGCCGGCGCCGGCCGGGGTCGCCGACGAGCTGGTGCTCGTAGTTGAGGTGCTGCTGCTCGAGGGAGGCGGACCCGTGGTCGGCGTCATGAAGGCGTGATAGGCCTGCTGCTCGGCGCCGGACTGCGCGGTGACGTAGCACGGCGTCTGCTGGGTCGAGCTGTTGGCGTTGGTGGGCGCCGGGGCGCACGGCAGCAGGATGGCCGGGAACTGGATCTGCTTGATCGTATGGCCGGCCGAGAACGCCACCAGGTTGAACAGATTGATCAGACCGTCGGTGGTGTGCAGGTTCTGGTCGGTCTGGGCGTGGGCGCCGAAGATCTTCAGCAGCGAGTCCCGGTCCTCGATGATCTGGTCCTGGGTGAACTGACCCTTGGCCCAGCGCAGGAAGTCCTGCTGGCGGGCGTTGCGGACCAGGTCGTCGTCGGTGTGGCGGAAGCGCACGAACGCCAGCGCGTCCGACCCGCACAGCTTCTGGTAGCCGGGCTGGATGTCGATGCTCGAGTAGTCGGTGACCGCGGTGTTGTTGTAGTAGCGGTGGTCGACGTCGGTGTACACGCACCCGATCGCGTTAACCAGATCCTCGAAACCACTGAAGTTGACGTCGATGATGTGGTTGACCTGCAGACCGGGGAACACCTGGGACTGGAGGATCTTGACCAGCAGGTTGTCGCCGCCGATCGAGTAAGCGGCGTTCAGCTTGTCGCTGGCCATCCCGCCGCCCTCGGGTATCTGAACCTCCAGGTCACGGGGCACGGACAGGAGGTTGATCGTCGAGGAGCTCGGGTCCATGCGCACGAGCATCATCGTGTCGGTGTTGGCGTCCGCGAACGGCTCCCCGGCGCGATGGTCAGAGCCGATCAGCAAGATCGTCTGCGGGCTGCCCGGATTGGGGACTGTGACCCGCGCGTGCGGCAGCGCCGGCGTCACCGACAAGTAGGTGGCGATCTGCTTGAACTGAAGCAGCCCGCCGACCGCCGTGGTGGCGCTCACCGCGCCGATCACGAGGAATGCGGCCAGCGCGAACCGGACGAGCATTCCGGCGCGTGAGCGCGGGATCAGCTTCACCCTCGTCCCCCCTCGAGGGCGGTTCGTCCGCCATCGATTGCGGTCAGCCCACTGCGGGTCCCCTCCACCTCCGGAGCAGCGTCTTCGGCCGCCACCCCCTCGGGGACCGGGCGCTCGAGCCACATCGGGAGGATGCGGACGAAGCTGACCAGCGAGCGGCGGTAGCGCGCGAGCGAGGACACCGACACCCACTCCTCCGGGCCGTGGTGACCGGCCCCGTCGGGGCCGAACTCGACCGCCGGGATACCCGCGGCCATGAACGACACCGCATCCGAGGCGCCGTCGCGGCCGACGCTCATGACCTCCTTGTCGGGGACCGAGCGCGCGACCGCGTCGCGCAGCGCCCGGACGTAAGGGTTGGTGCGGGGCACGCGCACGGGCGGGAACACGAACCACTTGGTCACGGTGCACTCGGGGATCCGGGCGATCTGGCTCCGGATGTCCTCGGGGTCCTGTCCGGGCAGGAAGCGGATGTCGACCGCCATCCGGCATCGGTCCGGGACCTTGTTCAATGCGTCTCCACCCTCGATCCGGCCGAGGTTGATCGAGGGTCGGTCGAACGTCTCGGAGGACTGGCGCGAGAACGGGAGCGACTCGATCGCGCGGAAGACGTCGACCGCCTTGAGCACCGCGTTGTCGCCCAGCCAGGGCGTCGAGCTGTGCGCCGCCCGGCCCCGCACCTCTATCAGCATCGCGAGCACCCCCTTGGCCTCCACCCCGATGTGCAGGTTCGTGGGCTCACCAGTGATGGCAAAATCGCCCCCGAGGCCGCGACGCACCACCGCGTCGCTGGAGCGATCGTCGATCTCCTCTGACTCCTCGTCGGGCACGCAGATGAGCCTGACCCGGACCGAGGACTGACGCTCCACGTCCTTGAGCGCGCACATCATCGCGGCCAGACCGCCCTTCATGTCGTAGGCGCCGCGGCCGATCAGCCGGTCCCCTTCGACGCGGGGATAGAACTGCTCTGGCTCGGCCGGCACCACGTCGAGATGCCCGTGGAACACCACGCACGGGGTCTCCTCGGCGCGGTCGGAAGGCCCGACCTCCGCCACCAGCACGGGCAGCCCGTTGTGGTCGTGGTGACGCACCTCGATGTCGCGGGATTCGAGCCATCCCTTCACGAATCCTGCCGCCGCGACGATCTCCTCCGGGCGTGAGGTGTCGTACGAGATGAGCCGCTCTGCGAGCGTCAGTTCGTCAACCACGACGTTTCGGTCAGCCGCTCTCCGCGATGGCTATAAACGTCTCGAGACGGTGTTTGTCACGCTCCGCGACCCGCCTCTTCTCGGTGTCGTCGCCGGCGGACTCGACCTCTCGCTCCGCCTGCTGGAGCCGCTCACGCAAGCTCGAGACGTCGAGATCGCCCGGCGCGTGGGCCTCCTCGACCAGTAGCAGGGCCCGGTTGTCGCCCACCTGCATGTAGCCCTCGGCCTGGGCGAAGCGCACGACCTCCGAGTCGCTCCTGTACAGCCGCAACTCGGTCGGATCGAGCATGGCCAGTACCGGCTCGTGGTGAGCCAGCACGCCGATCGACCCGACCGCCGTCCTGGTCGAGACCATCTCGACCTCGTCGTTGAACACCTCGCCCTCGGGAGTGAGGACCTCGACCCGGAACTTCTCATGCGCCACGAGGCCTACTCCGAGTCGCCCGAGTCGCCCCCGGCCTCGCCCGAGTCGCCGTCGCTGTCGCTGTCGCTGTCGCTGTCGGCGTCGCCCGAGTCGTCCGCGGAGCCGTCGGCGTCGCCGGAGGCCTCGGGCCCGCGGGCCGCCTCATCGTCGGCCTCGGCCTCCTCCTCGCGCTCATCGTCGGCCTTCTCCTCGCCGCGCGCGTCGCGGACGACGTCGTCGATCGTGCCTTTCAGGAAGAACGCCCGCTCGGGCAGGTCGTCGTGCTTGCCCTCGAGGATCTCCTTGAACCCGCGGATCGACTCGGCAATCGGGACGTACACGCCTGGGGTGCCGGTGAACTGTTCGGCGACGAAGAACGGCTGGGACAAGAAGCGCTCGATCTTGCGGGCGCGGTTCACGGTCAACCGGTCCTCGTCCGAGAGCTCGTCGATGCCGAGGATCGCGATGATGTCCTGGAGCTCGCGGTAGCGCTGAAGCACCTGCTTGACCTGGTTGGCCACCTCGAAGTGCTCCTCGCCCACGATCTCCGGCTTGAGGATCGTCGACGTCGAGTCGAGCGGATCGACCGCCGGGTAGATCCCCTTCTCGGCGATTGACCGCGACAGCGTCGTGGTCGCGTTGAGGTGGGCGAACACCGACGCCGGCGCCGGATCGGTGAGGTCGTCGGCGGGCACGTAGATGGCCTGGATGGAGGTGACCGACCCCTCCTTGGTCGAGGTGATCCGCTCCTGCAGCTCGCCCATCTCGGACTCGAGCGTCGGCTGATACCCGACCTGGGAGGGCATCCGTCCGAGCAGCGCCGAGACCTCCGAGCCGGCCTGCACGAACCGGAAGATGTTGTCGATGAACAGGAGCACGTCCTGGTGCTCGTGATCGCGGAAGTACTCGGCCATGGTGAGGCCGGACAGCGCCACGCGCATGCGGGCGCCCGGCGGCTCGTTCATCTGGCCGAACACGAGCATGGTCTTCTCGAGGACGCCGGATTCCTTCATCTCGAGCCACAGGTCGTTGCCCTCGCGCGAGCGCTCGCCCACGCCGCAGAACGCCGACAGGCCCTGGTGTTCCTCGGCCAGGTTGCGGATCAGCTCCTGGATGATGACCGTCTTGCCCACGCCGGCGCCGCCGAACAGGCCGACCTTGCCGCCCTTGGCGTAGGGGGCGAGGAGGTCGATCACCTTGATCCCGGTTTCGAACATCTCGTAGGTCGGCGTGAGGTCCTCGACGCTCGGCGCCACGCGGTGAATGGGCCAACGCGGGGTGTCGGCCGGCAGTTCCGCGCCCATATCGATCGGCTCGCCGAGCAGGTTGAAGATCCGCCCGAGCGTGACGTCACCGACCGGCACCGTGATCGGAGCGCCGGTGTCGATCACCTCGAGCCCGCGGGCCAGTCCGTCCGTCGTGTCCATCGCGACCGCGCGCACGCGGTCGTCACCGAGGAGCTGCTGCACCTCGAGCACGAGCCAGTCCTCGGCCTCGGCGGGCGAAGCCTCGGCCGCGACCGCCTCCTCCTCCCTCGCCGCGTCGGGACGACGGACCTTGATCGCGTGGTAGATCTCGGGCAGCTTGTCGGGGAACACGGCCTCGACAACGACGCCCTGGACCTCCTCAATCCGGCCGGTGTTCGGCTTGTCGGGCTCGTTCCGTGCGGCCTCGCTGCGCTGTTCTTCTGCGACTGACATTGCGTCTCCAGTGTAGGTCTACCCGGACAGCCCTTCTGCTCCCGCCACAACTTCCAGGATCTCCTGCGTGATCTCCGCCTGACGCGCCCGGTTCATCTCCAGGGTCAGACTCTTGATCAAGTCCCCGGCGTTGTCCGAGGCGTTGTGCATCGCGGTCATGCGCGCGCCGTGCTCTGACGCCGTCGACTCGAGCAGGGCCCGAAAGATCGAGACCTCGACGTAGTCGGGCACGAGCCGCTTTAGGATCTCCTCCGGGTCGGGCTCGTATTCGACGAGTGCGCGAGGATCAGATTTTCGGTCCTCGCGGGCCTCGCGCTCGCCATTGCCCGAACCCTCCTCCAGGATGGTGGCTTGCTGGAGGGGGAGCAACGTCTCCCGACGGACCTCTTGTGCGACCGGCGAAATGTAGCCGTTGTAGAAGATCTCGACCCGGTCGACCTCATCGTCGATGTAGGCGGCCATGAGCCGGTCGGCGATGCGCCGGGCGTCCGCGTAAGCGGGACGATCGGTGAATCCGGTGAAGCTCTCGGCCGGCTCGAGCCCCCGGAAGGTCAGCGAGGTGGCCGGCCGTCGTCCGGAGGCGAAGAAGACGGGCGTGACGCCGTCGCCGTCATACGAGCGGCCGGCAGCCACTCCCGCCCGCACGATGTTCGAGTTGAACGCCCCGGCGAGACCCCGGTCTCCCGCGACCAGCAACAGGCCCACCCGAGAGACCTGATCGTGCTCCTGCAGGATCGGCAGCCGCGGCAGGGTGCCCGCCGCCTCAGATGCCTGGCGGGTCATTCGGCGGATGGCGTCGGCGTACGGCCGCAGCGCCTCGATCCGCTGCTCGGCCCGCCGCAGCCGCGCCGCGGCGACAAGCTCGAGAGCGCGGGCGATCTTCTGGATGTTCTTGACCGCGCTGATGCGGTTGCGAACGTCGCGCTGGGATTGCGGCATGGTTCAGGTCAGGCCTCCGGCTCACGCCGCCTGCGCCTGATCCTCCTGTTCGCGGCTTGCGCGCGGAGGCGCTGCGTCGGCGTCGTCGAGTGGGTGACCCTCTTCATCCAGATCGAAGCCGAAGTCCTCGGCGAAGGTCGAGGCGGCCCGCTCGACCGCCTGCTGGGTCTCGTCGCTCCAGTCACCGCCGGCGATCTTGGCCAGCAGCTCGGCCTCGTTGGCCCGGAAGTAGTCGGTCAGGTCGGCGAGGAACCGGTCGACCTTGTCGACCACGATCCGATCCAGGTATCCGTTGGTGGCGGCGTACACCTGGATCACCTGGTCCTCGACCGGCATCGGCTGCCGCTCGGACTGATTGAGTGTCTTGACCAGCCGCTCGCCGCGCGCCAGCGTTCGTTGGGTGGCCGGGTCGAGCTCGGAGCCGAACTGCGAGAACGCTTCGAGCTCGCGGTACTGGGAGAGCTCGAGCTTCAGGCGCCCGGCGACCTTCCGCATGGGCGGAATCTGGGCGTTGCCGCCCACCCGGGAGACCGAGATGCCCACGTTGATAGCCGGGCGGACGCCGGAGTTGAAGAGCCCAGGCTCGAGGTAGATCTGGCCGTCGGTGATCGAGATCACGTTCGTGGGTACGTACGCCGACACGTCTCCGGCCTGGGTCTCGATCACCGGCAGGGCGGTCAGCGATCCGGCGCCGAGGTCGTCTGACGAGCTTCACGGCGCGCTCGAGCAGCCGCGAGTGCAGGTAGAAGACGTCGCCCGGATAGGCCTCGCGGCCCGGTGGCCGGCGCAGCAGCAGCGACATCTGCCGATACGCCACCGCGTGCTTGGAGAGATCGTCGTAGACCACGAGCGCGGCCTGGCCGTTGTAGAGGAAGTGCTCCCCCATCGCGCACCCGGCGTACGGGGCGAGGAACTTGATCGGGGCGGCCTCGTCGGCTGCCGCCATCACGATGATCGTGTTGTCGAGCGCGCCGGCGTCCTCGAGGGTCTTGGCCAGCGCCACCACGGTCGCCTTGCGCTGCCCGATCGCGACGTAGATGCAGCGCAGGTCGCGATCCTTGTTGTTGATGATCGCGTCGATCGCGATCGCGGTCTTGCCCGTCTGGCGGTCGCCGATGATCAGCTCTCGCTGGCCACGGCCGATCGGGATCATCGAGTCGATTGCCTTCAGGCCGGTCAGCATCGGCTCCTTGACCGGCTGGCGTTGAACCACGCCCGGCGCCTTGAACTCAGACGGCCTGGTCGCGGACGTGCTGATGTCGCCCTTGCCGTCGAGCGGATTGCCGAGCGGATCGACGATCCGCCCGAGCAACTCGTCGCCGACCGGGACATCGAGCAGGTGCTTGGTTCGCTTGACCGTGTCGCCCTCGACGATCTTGTCCCAATCGCCGAAGAGCACCGCGCCGACGTTGTCGGACTCCAGGTTCAGAGCCAGTCCGGTGACGCCGTGCGGCAGTTCGAGCATCTCGAACGACATGCAGTTCTCGAGCCCGTGCACGCGCGAGATTCCGTCGGCTACCGACAGGACCGTCCCGACCTCGGTCAGGTCCGCGCTCGAGGTGTCGAGGCCTTCGATCCGGCTTTTGAGGATTGAGGTGATCTCGTCGGGCTTGATCTGCATTCGTGACTCCTTGAGCAGGCGAGGGTAGCTACGCCTGTGCGACTTGCTTACGAAGTTGTTCCAGCCGGTTGCGGATCGACGCGTCGAGGATCACGTTGCCCACACGCAACACGATCCCGCCGAGAATGTCCGGATCGACCCGGCTCGAGAGTTCGACGGTGCGCTTGGTCTGCGCCCCGATCCGCTCCCCGATGCTGCTTACGGTGGACTTGTCAAGCGGGATGGCGCTCGTCAACTCCACCGGCAGCAGGTCGCGCTCATCCTCCCACAGCTCTTCGTAGCGCGTCCTGATACGGAAGATGACCGGCATGCGGTTGCGCTCGATCAGGGCCTCGAGGAAGTTCATGAAGATGGGCTCCGCGCCAGTCACGGCCCGCTTCAGGCCGCTCTTCTTCTCCTCGGTCGAGAAGTACGGCGAGAAGAAGAACACGCTGAAGCCGCGGTCCTCGTTCAGTGCGTCGACGAACTGGCCCAGCTGCTCGCGCGTCTCGTCGAGAAGGTTGTCCTGCTTGGCGACGTCGAACAGGGCCCGCGCCCAGACCTGAGCGATCTCTTCCACTAGTTACGGTCTCCGGGCGCGAGCGCGCTGAAATCGAGATCGGCGAGCGCGTCCTCGACCAGGCGACGCTGGTCGTCCTCGTCGAGCACCTTTCGGGTGATCTTTTCGGTCGCGAGTACGGTCAGGTCGGCCACCTCGCGACGGATCTCCTGGATCGCGCGGCGGGTCTCGGCCTCGATGTCTTTCCGGGTCTGCTCCATCATCTGCTCGCGCCGCTCCAGGGCCTCCGCCTGGACCTCGCGCTCACGCGCTTCGGCCGTCTTGCGCGAGCGCTCGACGATCTGCTCGGCCTGCTCACGCGCGTCGCGCAGCCGCTGCTGGTACTCGGCAAGCAAGTCGTCGGCTTGCTTGCGCACCTGGTCGGCATGGTCGATCGACTCCTCGATCGCATGCTGGCGGCGGTCCAGCGCCTCGGAGATCCGGGGGAAGGCGAGCTTCCACAAGATGTACAGCGAGATCCCGAACAGGAGCAGGGTCCAGATCATCAGCCCGACGTTCGGGGTGATCAGGAACGAGCCGCTCGAGGAGGCGATGGGGAGATGCGAGACGGCGGCCATCTACTTGAGCACGTAGGAGAGGAGGCCCGCGACGAGGCCGTAGAAGAAAACGGCCTCTGTCAGGGCGAAGCCCAACCATTGGATGCTGGTGATCTCATCGCGCATCTCGGGTTGGCGGGTTACCGCCTCGATCACCTTGCCGAAGATGATTCCGATGCCGACGCCGGCGCCGACCGCGCCGAGACCGCCGCCGACGGCGATCCCGAACCCGGCCGTGATCCCGGATGCCGCGATGGGGATGAAGTGGAAAACAGCAAGCATCAGGACTCCTTCTCGTGTTAGTGGTGAGTCACCGCGCCGCCGATATAGATGGCGGCGAGGGTCGCGAAGATGAACGCCTGCAGCGTGGCCACCAGGCCCAATTCGAACAGGTAGATGAGGACTCCGGCCGGGAGGGCGAACCAACCGAGCGCCTGGAGCCCGAGGATTACCGCCAGCCCGCCGGCCAAGAACAGGAGGATGATGTGCCCGGCGAAGATGTTGGCCCAGAGCCGGATGGTCAGCGACAGTAGGCGCATCAGGGTGGAGATCACCTCGATCGGGAAGATCAGCAGCAGCATCGGGCCGTGCACACCTGCCGGAATCAGGCTCTTCAGATAACCAATCGGCCCCTGCGCGCGCACGCCGACCCAGTTGAAGGCGATAAACACGACCAGCGCGAAGACAAGCGGGATCGAGATGTTCGCCGTCGCCGCGTATAGCGCGAAGTCGGGGATGTGCGCGCCGAACACGGTGAACTTCTCCTCCGAGTTCGTCGGCAGCGGCAGGTAACCGATCAGGTTGCAGTACCAGATGAACAGAAACAGCGTGCCCAGGAACGGGAACCACCTCGCCGACATCGAGTCCGGCATGTTCCCCCGCGTGATGTTGTCCCGCATCAGCGAGTAGATGACCTCGACCCCGGTCTGGACCTTGTTGGGCCGCGCCTGCATCCGCCGGGAGATCCAGAGCATCGTCCCGATGGTCAGGATCGTCGCGATGAACAGGTAGAGCACCGCGCGGTTGATGCTGAACACGCCGAGGTGGACCCACTGGACGATCTTGAACTCGTTCTGGATCTGAAACTCGTTGTTCTTGTGCTGCGTAAAGCCATAGATCAGGACGAGCAGCACGAACACGCCCAGGTAGACGCCGGCCCCGATCAACAGGACTTTGCGGGTCTTGCTCATCGTTGCGACCCCGGCCGGTTCAGGATCGACAGGAGCAGCTGCATCGTGAACGCGAACACGATCACCACGAGTGCCGTCAGCCCGGCATCGCGCCCCGACGCGTTGCGGACGAGAATCACCGCGATCGCCAGCAGAAACAGCCGGCCGAGCAGGTAGGCCAGCCGGAGCGTGATCTCGCTTCTGGGGTCCTTGAGGGCACCGGCGGCGCGGTCGACACCGACTCCGGCGGCGCGCAGCACGATCCAGGCGCCGGCGCCGGCCAGGTAGCCGACCGGCGAGACGCCGATCAGGAGCATGATCGGGGTAGCCACGGCCAGCACGACCACGTCCAGGTAAACCAGGACGGGCGCGGGAGCCTCGGAGGGAGCGGGCGTGCTCAAGGAATTAGACCCGGAGTTGGGCCCGGAATTAGGCCCGGAATTAGGCCCGCCCACCCGGGGCGAGATTTCGGAAGCGGGAATCAGTTGTCCGTCTCTGTGTCGATGGGAGCTCTGCAAGCTGAGGGCCAGATGTCGGTGGGACGCCGACCGAGCGGCGCCACGGGACAGTCAAGTCAGCGAGAACTTACCCGCGGACCATTTACCGTCCATCCCGAGGATGGGCCCCCAAGGGTAGCGTGGTAGGCGCGAGCTTAGCGCGCTGACGTGGCGGCTTCCCGCCGCAACGAGGGCTTGGGTAGCTGCCCCTCGGCCCACAGCGCCGCGATTCCCGCACGCGGCAGCCCCAGCGCGCCCTGGTAGACCAGGTAGCGCGGCTCCCAGCGCGGGAAGAACTTGGCGTTGAACCGGTACAGGCTCTCGATCTGGAAGAAGGGGTTGCCGAGCGCGATCAGCTTGCCGAGCACGCGCTCCAGGCGCTTCTCCGGGCTGTGCATCCACTTGGCAAACGCGGCGAAGTTGAGGGACAGCTCCTCGAGGCCGCGCTCGTGGAGCAACTCGATCGCCTGGACGACCAGGAACTCGGTCAGCCCATTCGGCGTGGTCGGGTCGCGGCGCATGAAGGACAGCGAAACCGCCGGGCGTCCATAGCAGGGGACGAAGTGCAGCACGCCGCGGATCGCGTCCTCGGCATCGCGCGCAATCACTACGAGCGTGTCGTCGCTGTGCTCGCCTTGTAGGGAATCCATCGCCATCGAGAACCCTCGCTCCGGCGCACCCTGGCGGCCCCGCTCGAGCACCGCCTCGACCTCCTCGAGGGTGGCCTCGTCGAGTGCCGGCAGCTCGCACAGCTCCGCGCTGAAGCCGGCCTTGCTGAGTCTCGTAACCGACTGGCGCACCTTGCGGATCGGACGACCCTCGAGCGAGAAGCTGCCCAACTCGACGACGGCTTCGTCGCCCAGGTAGATCGTTTTGAGGCCGAGCTCTTCGTACAGCGGGCACAGCGCGCCGCTCGCGCCAAGGGCACCCAGCTTCAGTCCGCGCGCCTCGGCGAACTCGCGTACGTCCCGAAGCAGCTCCGGGAACGCGTCGACGGGTCCGACGGGGTCGCCGGAGAGGAGCAGTACGCCGTTCTCGATCGTGTAACCGACGAACGCCTCGCGGTCCTCGCTGAACAGATAGTGCTCATCGGCACGCAGCTTGAAGAACGCCAGCGTGTCGGTCCCGTGTTCGCGTACGAGTCCAGAGGCCGCTTCGCGAACGGCGTCGCTCGGGAGCGCACGGGATGCGGTCAGTGGCCGGAAGATCACGTAGGCGATCGCGATCAGCATCGGCAGCTCGAACAGGTGGATCGCCAGCGGCAGCCACGCCAGGTGATGGTGCTGATAGGTGATCGGCCCCTGTTCCCAGCTGAGCAGATGGCCCGTCTCCAGCGTGATCGTGCGGACCGACGGATGACCCTGCGTCGCCCACGTGGCCACGGCCGCGGCGATGACGCCGGCCGCGCCGAGTGCCGGGACCCGCCAGATCGCCGAGCGCAGTGTGATCGCATCGTGGCGTACGCGGAAGGAGTCCCTCCCCAAGATCAGAACGACGGCGACGATCCAGGTGACGATCGTCGCCTCGAAGTCGAGGCCCTTGAGGAGATCGAACACCCCCAGCGCGAGCATCAGCGCGACCGCCGACTGGAAGGCCCGGCGCCGGCGCTTGGCCAGATACGGCGCGACCAGCAGCAGGGCGACGCCGGCCGGAAAGGAGAGGGCGTGGAACACGCGCATCGCCTCGACCGGCTCGAACTGGAGCAACAGGTGCCCCCGCCACCGGATGTTCGGTGTCAGCGCCGAGGCGATGTTGATCGCACCGACGAGCGCGGCGGCCACCGCGGCAAAGCCGGGCAGGCGGCGGGTCAGACTTTGTAGCGAAACGCTCATCGGATTCAAGAACGGCGGAGCCGAGGGAAACCTCGCGGCTCGCGAGGCAGCATGTGGCGACTCTCACGGGCCGCCGTGGGGCGTCGTACGAGACGCCCTCATGGGTCCACAGACACGTCTCCCGAGCCAAGTATCCCCCGGACGCCGGTTGGTTACGCCGTAGCTGCCCGCGATCCTGCCTGTGGCTGGGGTTCGGTGGTTGCGCGCAGGGACTCCACGGGCGTTCGCCGCGGCAGCGTGAGGGCCAGCGCGCGGCCAGCACGAGCGCCGAGAGGGCGGCGAGGCTCAGGTGGTCCGCCGCCTTCAGGAACGGCAGCAGCGCGGGAACTGAGCCCTGCGCGATGTCGGTGAACATGTGGCCCCCGGAGAGCGTGAGCATCGCTCGCCGGTCGACGCCGGCGGCCGTCGCGCTCACTCGCGGAGTTCGGCCAAGCGCTGGTTAGCTTTGCGCCGCTTCGCCACCAGCTCGCCCTCGAGCTGCTCGAGGGCCTGGCGGCGACCTCTCACCAGCTCTAGCTGGGTGCCGATATGTCCGAGTGCCCGCTCGAGTAGCAACCTGATCTCGGCCGGGTCCTCGGTCTCCTGCAGCTCGCGCCTCAGCTCAGCCCGGGCGGTCTCGGCCTCCAGAAGCAGGGCCAGCTGGTCGAGTGAGAGGCCGAGCAGGTCACGCAGGCGGATGATCTCGCGGACGCGCTCGACGTCACCCTCGGTGTAGACGCGATGCTTTCCCTGCGCCCGATCGGCGGCGCCCGGCATCAGACCAATTTCCTCGTAGTAGCGGATTGTCCGCGGGGTGGTCCCGGTCAGCTCGGCCACCTCGCCGATCCGCAGGGGCTTGACGTCGGTGGCGCTCACGCTGCTGCCCGTTCCCGGGACGCGCTCGCCGTGGGCGTCACGGCAACCTCACTCCTGACGTGCGCCGGCCGCGCGGCGGAGATCGCCGCGCCGAGGAGGGAGATCCCGGCCAGGCACCACAGGGCCGTGTGCATGTTCGAAATGAACGGGACGAGCTGCGCGTTCGTGATGTGGTTGGCGAGCCCCGAGAACACCGCAAACAGGACGTTCCGTGGAACCGATGAGGTCACGACCGCGAGCACGAACGCAATCGAGATGACCGCGCCTGTGTTCTGGACGAGCACCCGGGCCCCGGCGGCGATGCCGCGGCGATGCGGGGGAACCGTGCCCATCATCGCGGCCGTGTTGGGGGAGTTGAACATCCCCGAGCCGATCCCGACGATGAACATGAAGACGCCGCTCGCCAGGTACGCCGTATCGCGCTCGAGCGTGGTCATCAGCGCGAGCCCGGCGGCCTGAACGAGCATCCCGGCCACCGCCATCCCCCGCGATCCGCGCCGATCAGCCCAGATGCCGGCAAGCGGTGAAGCGATCAGCATCCCGACCGCGAGCGGCGCGAGCTTGATCCCGGCCAGGAGCGGTGAGTTCCCCTGAACGCCCTGGAAGTAGAAGACGAACACGAACATCAGCGCGAACCGCGCCAGCCCATTCATGAACGCGGCGGCGGACGCCGCCGAGAACAGGCGGTTCTTGAAGATCGAGAGGTCGAGCATCGGCGACTTGACGCGGCTCTCGATCAGCACGAAGCCGGGGAGGAATACCGCCGCGGCGATCAGGCTCCCGATCACCGACGAGCTGCTCCAACCCGAGATGCCGCCCTTGGAGATGCCGTACACAAGCCCGGTCAGCCCGATCAGAAACGTGATCGTCCCGAGCGCATCGAACGAGCGGTCCTCCGAGCGGCCGGTGACCTCGTGCAGGATGAGCCACGCCCAGGCGCTCCCACCAAGCGCGACCGGGACGTTGAACCAGAACACCCAGTGCCACGAGATCAGCACCAGCGCGCCACCGAGCACCGGCCCGATGACCAGCCCGACCGCGGCCACCATCGTGTTCGTGCCCATCGCCATCCCAAGCTGCTCGCGAGGAAATGCGTCGGTGACGATCGCCGCTGAGTTGGCGAATAGGAACGAGCCGGCGATGCCCTGGAGAATCCGCCACAGGATCAGCTGGGTGCCGCTGTCCGCGAAGCCGGCGCCCAGCGACGCCACCGCGAACAGCACGAATCCGCCGATATACGCCTTCTTGCGTCCGAACTGATCAGACAGCCGGCCGGCGCTGAGCACCAGGACGGTCGAGGCGATCATGTAGACGAGGATCACCCAGACGAGCTCAAGCAGGCTGGTGTGCAGGCTCCGCTCGAGGTCGGGCAGCGCGATGATCAGCGTGCCCGAGTTGATCGTCGCCAGCAGCATTCCGAGGCTGGTACACGACAGCGCCCACCATTTGTAGGAGTCGTCGCCGGCGTGGACGCCAATCCGCCGGGCGCCGGTGGCGCCATCGCCTGGCTTGCCGCGGCGGGCGGCGTTCAATCGCAATGCTGGCATGATCCTCCGAATCTGATTCTTACGTTAACGTCAGAATAGCACTCCGTTCTGGTCATCGGCGGACCCCTCGGTGCCCTTGAGCCGCCCGCCCCTGTGACCCCGGAGCCAAGCGCCAGCGGGGTGGCCGCGAAACGCCGCCGACACCCCCGGCCGCCGCATCCCGAACGTCCTGAAACAGAAAGTCCTGCCCTGCTGCCATGCTTCCCTCACGGCATGCACTACTGGCACGCCCTTTTTGCCTTCCTCGTGGCGACGGCCGTCGCGGCGCTGCTCACTCCTTTGTCTTCACGGTTGGCCCGCCGCGTTGGGGCGGTCGTCATGCCTTCGGAGCGCGGGCTGGCCGAGCGGCCCACTCCCGCTCTGGGCGGCGTTGCGATCCTGGCCGGCGTGCTCGTCGCCTCGCTGCTTTGGCTGCCGGCGACGATCAGCCTGCGCCACACAGCCGGCACCGCTCCCGGCTCCAGCGGCACGGTCCACACCTGGGCGATCATCGGCGGCGCCTGCCTGATCACCCTCGTCGGCGCGATCGACGACGTGCGCCCGCTCGTGCCGCTCGTGAAGTTGATCGGGCAGATCGCGGCGGCGGTGATCGCGGTGGTGGCCGGTCACGCCCTGGTGACCGACGTCACGATCCCCTTCCTCGGCACCCTCCAGCTCCCGAACACGGGCGGCGTGCTGACCGTGATCTGGCTGGTCGGGCTGATGAACATCGTGAACTTCTCCGACGGCGTCGACGGTCTGGCCGCCGGCCTGTGCACGATCGACGGGATTGCCTTCGCGATCATTGCCTTCACCCTGCACGTCGACGGCGCCGGCGTGCTCGCCGCGCTCACGGCCGGCGCCGCGCTCGGCTTCCTGTTTCACAACTTCTATCCCGCCTCGGCGTTCATGGGCGACTCCGGGGCCAACCTGCTCGGCTACCTCCTCGGCGTGGTGGCGGTGATCGGCTCGATCAAGACGGGCGCTGTGGTCACCCTGGTCGTACCGCTGATCGTGCTTGCCGTTCCGTTCCTCGACACCGGCTTCGTCGTGGCCAAGCGCCTGAAATACCGGCGCAAGCCGTGGTCGCACGACCTCAACCACTTCCACCATCGGATGGCGCGGATGGGCTTCAGCCCCCGGCGAACCGTCGCCTACCTGTACGGCTGGACGCTGATGCTCGCGGGCGTGGCCGTCGCCCTGCGCTTCGTGCCCTATTCAAACCACCGCGGCACCTACCATCTGGGATGGCTGCTCGTGATGGCCGCGATCGTGCTGATCGCGCTGGCGGCGAGCATCTACCTCATCTACGTGCTCGAGATCCTGAAGTTCAAGAGCTGGCGAGCGCGGGAGATCCGAACCTCCGATCCGTCGAGGAGCGATCACGAGATCGCTGAGCGCGTGCAGCGCGAGGTCGAGACCGGGGAGTTCGAGCGGGTCGGTTAGTTGCCTGCGCCTGCCCAGGACACCGGCCGGCGCGGCGCGGAGAGCGGTCTCACCCGAAACGAGGTGATGGTCCTCGCCGCGGTCGCGGCGCTGACCGTGCTGGCGGGCGTGACGCGCTACGCCCACAGCGTCTCACGGGTCGCCGCGTTCGTGGTCGCGACCCTCGCCCTCGCCGGCCTGGCGTGGATCATCGCCATGGGCACCGAGCAGGTGGGCGAGCGCATAGGCACGGCGGCCACCGGCATCCTCCAGGCGACGGTCGGCAACCTGCCCGAGTTCTTCGTCGTCGTGTTCGCGCTGAACGCCGGCGAGAAGGTGGTCGCCGAGACGGCGATCCTCGGCTCGATCCTGGTCAACGCCCTGCTCGTGCTCGGCCTCGTGATCATCGTCGGCGCCTGGCGGGCGAAGGACGGCATCATGCGCTTCAACCCCCGGCTGCCCAACGACACCGCCACGCTGCTGATGGTGTCGTCGTTCATCATCGTCCTGATCGGGCTGACGCAATCCGAGTCGGATCCGGCGAGTCATCACGCCAAGACGATCTCGATCATCGGAGCGGTGGCGATCCTGGCCGTGTACGCGGCCTGGCTGCGCCAGTACCTGAGCACACCGCTCGCGGCCGGCACCGTCGAGGGGCGACCCCGCCTGAGCCTCGTCGCGAGCCTCGCGCTCCTGATCGGTGCCGGCATCGCGTCCGCGTTCGTGTCGGATTGGTTCGTCAACGCGCTCGAGCCGACCATCCACACACTCGGCATCTCGAAGGCGTTCGCCGGCCTCGTGATCGTGGCCATCGCCGGCAACGCAGTCGAGCACGCGGTGGGCATCGTGCTGGCGGCCAAGGGACAGGCGGACCTCGCGATCGCCGTGGTCAAGAACTCGGTCTCCCAGATCGCCGCCTTCCTGTATCCGCTGCTCGTGCTCGTCTCCCTGCTCACCGCCACCACGCTGACCTTCTCGCTCGCGCCGGTCTACATCGGGGCGCTGATCGGGACCGCGCTGATCGTGTGGCAGATCACGGGGGACGGCGAGGCCACGGTGTTCGAAGGGACCGCGCTGGTGGCGGCCTTCGTGATCCTGGCCACCGTGGCCGCGTTCGAGTAGTCCGAGCTACGCGCGGAGGGCCTGCGCGATGCGCGCGATCACCGCCAACGGCTCGTCCAGGAGCTGACGGTCGGTTACGCGGATGACGCGGTATCCGGCGGCCACCAGTATCTGGTCGCGCTTGCGGTCCTTCTCGAACGCAAGCCGGTGGCCGTGTGCACCCCACCCGTCGAACTCGACGATCAGCTTCTCCGCGGGCCACAGCACATCGACCGGAATGCCCTGAGTCCGCACGTTGGTCAGCGGGCGCGGGAGCTGGGCCTGATCGATCAGCTTCAACACGAGTCGTTCCCGGTCGGAACGCGTCAGGCGCGGGTCGTCAATCAGAGAGCGGATCACCCGCGCACCCTTGCGCTTCGGCTCGCGCGCCAGGACGGCGGCCAGGGCACGAGGCGTGACCACGCGCCGGTACAGCGCCTCCTGGAAGGCGCGCATGACGTTGTCTTCCGGCTCGGTCGCAGCGAGGTCGCAGATGGTCCGTGCGATCGACGTGACGGGAAGGCCCCGCACCGACGTGACGTCGCCGGGAACGAGCACGCCGACACGGTGAATCCGGATGCCTTCCTGCCGATGAGCGTTCCGCCCTGCCACGGTCACGTCGACCTCCTCACCAAGTTCCGGGAGCAGCCGATAAAGGCAGGCGGCTGAGCGATGGCTGACCACCGCGCACGCACCGCAGGCCATGCGTGCCGCCCGCGCTCGGGCCATGGCCGACGGCGGCGCGGCCCCGATCAGGTAGACGCCTTGATGGATCCGCTGCATCCAGTGCGCACGCACCCGGTGATCGATCGCCCCTCGGCCCAATCCCGCCGCGAGCAGCTGTTCACGGGCGATCACGTTGTCCTGCCGGGCCGCGATCCTCGCCACCGCGCGCTCAACCGCCTGCATTTCCGCTCACCCCTCACGCCTCGCGGGGACGGCGCGCGCTTTTTCACGCACCAGATGCAGAAACGCGCGCGCGGCATGCCGGCCGATCGAAATGCGCGCTTTTGCAGGTGATCTCGGCCTCACGCCGGCCAGTATCACCCCGCCGGCGCCCCAGACGACCGGCTGTGCCTGAATTGACACAGAGGCTTTGCAGAGTTGCGACGGCTGACCGCGAGCAACCGATGAGAAACGCTCCGGGGAGGACGCCCCCCACCCCAGTCGGGCGGCTAGACGATCGCGGCGGCGCCGATGCGCGTGTACAGCGGATAGCGCTCGGCGATGGCGGCGGTCCGCTCGGACAACTCGGCCCGCCGATCCTCGAACCCGTCCTGCCCGAGCGCCTCGGCGAGGATCATCCCGACCTCGACGAAGTCCTCGTCTTGGAGCCCACGGGTCGCCAGCGCCGGCGTTCCGATCCGTAGCCCGCTGGACACGGCCGGCGGCCGCGGGTCGAACGGGACCGCGTTCCTATTCACCGTGATGCCGATCGAGTGCAGTCGATCCTCCGCCTGCCGCCCATCCAACGACGACTCGCGCAGATCGCACAAAACCAGATGCACGTCGGTCCCGCCGGTCAACACACTCACCCCGCCGCCGGCGCGCAGGAGCTCGGCCGCCACCGCCCGGGCGCCGGTCACGGTGCGCTCTTGCCGTTCGCGGAAAGTCTCGCTCGCAGCGATCCGCAGGGCCACCGCCTTGCCGGCGATGATGTGCTCAAGCGGCCCACCCTGCTGGCCCGGGAACACCGCGGAGTCGATCCGCTTGGCCAGGTCCTCGGTGGACAGGATCAGCCCGCCGCGGCCGCCGCCGATCGTCTTGTGGATCGTGGTCGTGACCACGTCGGCGTACGGCACCGGATTCGGATGCAGCCCGGCTGCGACCAACCCGGCGAAGTGCGCCATGTCGACGACCAGGTACGCGCCCACCGCATCCGCAATCGCGCGGAACCGCTCGAAGTCCAGGAACCTGGGGTATGCCGACCAACCGGCGAGGATCAACCGCGGCTGCCGCTCCAAAGCAATCCGCTCCACCTCGTCCATGTCGATCCGGCCCGTCTCACGACTCACGTGATACGGCGCGATGTCGTAGAGCCGGCCGGACACGTTGATCCGCATGCCGTGCGTCAAGTGGCCACCGTGCGAGAGCTCCAGACCCATCACGGTGTCGCCCGGGTCGAGCAGCGCGTGGTACACGGCGATGTTCGCCTGCGCGCCCGAGTGGGGCTGCACGTTGGCGTGCTCGGAGCCGAACAGCGTCTTGGCGCGATCGATCGCCAGCCGCTCGGCGACGTCGACGTACTCGCAACCGCCGTAGTAGCGCTTGCCCGGGTACCCCTCGGCGTATTTGTTGTTGAGAACCGAGCCCTGGCACTCGAGTACCGCCATCGGGGCGAAGTTCTCCGAGGCGATCATCTCGAGCGTCCGCTGCTGGCGCTCCAGCTCGTTGGCAAGGACCTCGGCGATCTCCGGATCGACCTCGGACAGAGGCCGGTTGAAGAAATCGGGAGGGAGGTCGGAGGGGGCCACGCGGCTACGAGCCTAGCAATGGAACCGGTCGCCGGAGTTATCGCCCAGGGACCAGTCGGGCCTTAGATTTAGCGCGCACCGGATGGCGCGAGCGCGCCGGGCCGCTGGCTCAGACGACGCGGGCCGCGACGACCGCCAGGTCGCCGTTCTCCCAGGTCACCGCGGGTGAGAAACCCGCCTCGCTCAACCATCCCAGCAGATCAGCCAATGGGCTGGGTCGGTCATAGCCCGGGGTGAGCGGCGTCGTAGCCGCCGCCGGGTCGATCGGCACGACCACGTCCCCCAGCACGAACAGACCGCCCGGCGCCAACACCCCGCGCACACGGCCGAACAGCTCGGCCTTGTCCACGTCATGCAGGTGATGGACGGCCAGGGCGCTGGCCACCAGGTCGAAGGGGCCGTCCGGCAACGGCTCCTCGATCCGCCCCGCCCGCAATGAGACCCGCGAAGCCGGCAGCCGATCCAGCGCCAGCGCGAGCATCTCCTCGTTCTCGTCGATCCCCACGAGTGACGCGTTGGGGTGGCGGTCAAGAAGTCGACGCGCGGTCTGCCCCGTCCCCGTCCCCAGGTCGAGGATCCGCCGGGCACTGCCGTCGCTGGCCGCCGCAACCGCATCCTGTAACCAGTCGTAGGCCGGCAGTTCAGCCCTGATCTCGTCCGCATATGAGTCGGCATCGAAGTGGTACTGGGAGTGGAGCGCCTCGATCAGCTCGCGCTCGGGGACGGCGCCGGCCCGGACCACGCTCCACTGGCCGTCCTCCTCGTAGCGCCGCAGATCGACCACGGTCGACGGCGTGCCGGGCAGCTCACCGCCGTCGATCACCAGATCGACCGCCGACCGCAGCAACGGCGGGACATCGGCAAGCCGCCGCGGATCGGGGCCCCCGGCGCTGTTGGCGCTCGACTGAAGGACCGGCCGGCGCATGCCGGCGAAGCGCGGCACATCGACCACCCGCACACCGAGCGTCGAAATATCGGCGCCGCACGCCAGCGCGAACCGCCCGGCACCATTCACCACCAGCATGGTCACGCCCCCCGGGAGCAGCCGCGTCATCGCTTCTCGGGTATTCGAGCCCAGCTCGGGGAGCGCCGCCAAGGCCGCCTCTAAATCGAAGAACATGACCGCCGAAGGCTTCTCAAGGCTCCGGCGCTTGAGCAAATAGACCCGCTCCACGGCGAACCGGTTATCCGGATCGCACGCCAGGCCGTACACGGTGTCGGCGGGGAACAGCGCTACGCCCCCGCCCGCGATGCACTGCTCGAGCGCGGCGGCGTCACTCAACGCCGTGCCACCACAACCCGCTCGTGCCCGGCCAGGTCGTACAGGATCTCGGCGGAGCTGAAACCGGCCTCTCGAGCCATCGATGCCACGCACTCGGCCAGCCCGACCTCGAGCGCCAGAAGCGGCACCTCGGCCACCATCGGCAGCAGGCGCCGAACCGGGTCCAGGCCGTCGGGTCCGCCGAACAGCGCTCCCGCCGGCTCATACGCGATCTCCGGCTGAAGCTCGACGGCGCTGGCCACATACGGCAGGTTGGAAAGGACGGCATCGAACCGACGATCGATCCCGTCCAGCAGATCCGCCTGCACGAACTCCACGTCCAGCCCCAGGCGCGTACGGTTCTCGCGCGCGACCGCCAGCGCATCCGCACTCACGTCGGTAGCCACGATCGAAAGATCCGGGCGCTCGTCCGCCAGCGCCAGGGCTACCGCTCCGCTCCCCGTCCCGACGTCGACCACCGACGCGCCGGACGCGAGCCCTAGACCCACCTCAACCAGCAGTTCGGTCTCCGGGCGCGGAATCAACACCCGGCGATCGACCAGAAGCTCAATGTGCCGGAACTCCTTGCGCCCCAGGATGTACGCCACCGGCTCGCGCGCCTCGCGCCGCGCCACGAGCGCGTCGAACCGGGCCAAAGCCGCCGCGTCAAGGCCAAACGAAGCATCCAACACCAGCCGAGAACGATCCACGCCGAGGACGTGAGCCAACAACACCTCGGCATCGAGCCGAGGGGTATCGCACCCCGCGGCAGCCAGCCGCGCCGTGGCATCCACCAGGGCCTCCGAGACCGTGCGACCGGCGGCCACGGCCTCAGACACCCGCGGCTTTCTCCTCCAGGCGCTGGCGCTTCTCGTCGTCCTGCAGTGCAGCCGTGAGCTCGTCGAGTTCTCCGATTAGGACCTCGTCCAGGTTGTGCACGCGCATCCCGATCCGGTGGTCGGTCACCCGGCGCTCCGGGAAGTTGTACGTGCGGATCTTCTCGGCCCGCTCGCCGGTCCCAACCTGCGCGGCACGTGAGGCGGCTACGGCGGCCTGCTGCTCGGCCAGCGCGCGCTCGTACAACCGCGCCCGCAGGACGCGCATGGCGCGCTCGCGGTTCTGCAGCTGAGACTTCTCGTCCTGCATCGAGACGACGATGCCACTCGGCTTGTGAGTGATCCGGACCGCCGAGTCGGTCGTGTTCACCGACTGACCTCCGGGCCCGGAGCTCCGGTACACGTCGATCTGGAGGTCCCCCGGATCGATCTCGACCTCCACGTCCTCGGCCTCGGGCAGCACCGCCACGGTCGCCGTCGAGGTGTGGATCCGGCCCTGGGACTCGGTCTCCGGAACGCGCTGCACGCGATGGGTTCCGCCCTCGAACTTGAACACCGAGTACGCCCCATCCCCCTTGATCGCAAAGGTATATGTGCCTTCTCCAAGAGACAGCGGTTCGACCGTGAATCCTCGCCGCTCGGCGTAGCGCGTGAACATCCGGTACAGGTCACCCGCCCACAGCGCGGCCTCGTCGCCGCCGGCGCCCGGACGTATCTCGACGATCACGCTCTTGTCGTCGTTGGGGTCGCGCTCGACCATGGCAAGCCGGATCTCGTCCTCGAGCTCACCCATCCGCGACCGCGAAGATTCCGCCAGGGCTCGCAGCTCGGGATCGTCGCCGTCCTCGGCGAGCAGCTCGCGCGCGCCTTCGAGATCGTCCAGGGTGCGTCGGTACTCGGCCGCCAGACGAGCCGCCGGCTCGAGCTCGCGGTAGGCGCGGCTGGCCGCGGTGAACCGCTGCCGATCCCCGATCACGACGGGGTCGGACAGGTCCTGCTCGAGCTCGCCGAAGCGGGCGTCGATCTGGGAGACGAGTTCATCGATCACAGCGATGACCCGAGTTTAGGTCGCGCGCTAAGGCGCCGCCGCAAATTTCAACTAGGCCACGACTTCGAGACCGACGAGGTCCGCGGCGGACACGCCCAAGCCCTCCTGGCGCGCCAGCACGGCCTTCAGCGACGCGATCGCCACCGCCAGCTGGTCGTGATCGGGCTCGCGCGTGGTCAACCGCTGCAGCTGTAAGCCCGGGTACATGATTGCCCGGACCCAGCCCCGCCCGCGGTTGCGGCCGGCCCACTTGATCACCTCGAAGGACAGGCCGGCGATCACGGGCACGCCCACGATCCGAGTCAACACGAGGATCCACCAGGCGGGCAGCCCGACCGGCGCGAACACGAAGATCGCCATGATCATCACGACGAGCAGAAAGCTCGTGCCGCAGCGAGGGTGCAGACGTGAATACAAAGCGGCCCGCTGGGGGGTCAGATCGTCGGACGCCTCGTAGCAGGAGATCGCCTTGTGCTCGGCCCCGTGGTACTCGAACACTCGGCGAAGGTCGCGCAGACGCGAGAGCAGCACGAGGTAGCCGAGGAAGATCGAGGTGCGGACCACACCCTCCACGGCCCAGAAGGCCACCGAGGAACCGAGCTGGTCCTTGATCAGGCTGGTCAGGCCGACCGGCGCCACGAAGAACAGGCCGATCGCGAACAGCGACGCCACCGTGATCGTGCCGATCCAGGCGCCGCTTGAGATCTCCTGCTCCTCTTCGGGGAGCTGGGCGTTGGCGGAAAGCCCGAGCGCGCGCATGCCGATCGCCAGGGACTCGACGAGCGCGACCACGCCGCGGATGACGGGCAGGCGATAGATCCGCTTGCGCTTGGCCCACGACTCCAACGGAAACGCCTGCACGTCGATGTCGCCAACCGAGGCTTCCTCCTCTGAAGTAGGAGGCTTGCGGACGGCGAGCGCCCACGAGTTGACGCCACGCATCATCACGCCCTCGAGCACGGCCTGCCCCCCGACGGGGGCGTCGCGCGTCGCGGTCAAGCGCCCCTCCTCGACCGCGGCGCTCATCGTCCCGGCTCCGGGCTAAGAAGAAGTGCCCGCGCTGGTCCGCGCGGCGCGACGGCCCTTGGCCACCCGCCGCTGGAAGCGCTCGACGCGGCCACCCGTGTCGACCAGCTTCTGCCGGCCCGTGTAGAAGGGGTGGCAGGCAGAGCAGATCTCAACATGGATTTCGGGCTTGGTCGAGCGGGTCGTGAATTCGTTGCCGCACGTGCAGCGCACGTGAGCCTCGACGTAATCAGGATGTACACCGGTCTTCATAGTGTTATCGAGTGTAGCGGCCAGGAGTTGAGCCCCTGGGGGTGAAAAAGCCGCCGCCGGCGGCTAACTCACCTGGCCCGAGGAGGCACCAACCGCCGGGCATGCCATCGCCAGCGTGTTGTCGGCGAAGTCGTACTCGTCGATCGTGTGCGCCGGATCGACGGTCACGGTCAGGTTCGTTCCGGCGGTGCAGGCCGGGGCCACGAACTGCTCGCGGACGGTCGAGCGCGGCGGTAGCCAAGCGACGGTCGCGATCTGCGGCGTGCTCCCGGCACCCGCGAGCACGACCTGGAACGGTCCGGCACCCGTCTGGCCCCGGTTGGCAACCACAGCCGTGTACGTCTCCTGCCCAGACGACCCAGACGACCCAGACGGAGACGCACCGACGTTCAGCGAGCGCACGAGCAGGTCCGCCCGCATCTCGGGCTGGTAGCAGCCGGCGGTCGTCTGCACCGCGGTGGCCAGCCGCTGACCCTGTGCCCCGATCCAGCGGAATCTGACCCGGAAGCGATAAGTCGCCGGGGCGGCGAGGTCAACGACCGGGTGGTTGAGGATCCACACGTCGTCGGGGCGCTGGCCGAGCGTCGGGTCCTGCGGCGAGATCCAGCTGTCCAGTTGCCGCCCGCGCACCATTGTGAAAGATGTTCCCTGAGCGGTCTTGCGCATCAGGTCAAAACGCATCTGCATCCTCGACGTGCCCGTTACCGGCCGCATCACGGCCTGGACCGAAATCGCCCGCGCCGGCGGGTCGAGCGCCTTCTGGCACACGAACGAACGCAACTGGTCAAGCGGTGGCGTGCTCGACGCCGCCGATGCGGTTCCGGCCGTGCACAGGATCGCGATCGCGCCGGCCGCGATCAGGAATCGCATCCGAGACATTCACCGTTACCAAACAGCTCGGGCGGTGAAAAGTCTCGGAAGAAGCGGAGTTCCGAGAAAGCTCTCAGGTAACGGTGTACAACGGCCCGTCGCCCCCCTCGGGCGGCGTCAGCCGTCCACCCTTGGCGGTGATCGCCCCGCACTGCACGCAGTTGGTGTAGTTGACGATCACGTCGACCGGACCGTTGGCCGGCGCGTCATCGGGGATCTCGTACACACCGGCCGGGCACATCGACACCCACGTCTGGGCAATCTCGCGCGGGACGGTCTTGCGGACGCGGATGTGGTTGGGCGCGTCGTCGCGGGTGGCGTTGCCCGAGACGTACACCGAGGACAGCTTGTCGAAGATGTACTTGCCGTCCGGCTTCGGGTACTCATCGCGCTTCCCATCGATCGTCATCGGCGAGTCGGCGTCGCGGTGGTTGGGCCAGCGACCCCCGGGAAACCGGCCCTTCGACACGACCATCGCGTTGGTGATAGCTCCACCGACGAAGAAGCCGCGAGCAAACGGCTGCTTCATGTTCCGCGACTGGTAGAGCTCCTTGCCGATCACCGAGTCCTCGACCAGTCGGTCGTACTCCGAAAAGTCAGTCCCCCCGTCACGAAGCCGCGCGAAGATCGTCTCGGCGGCGAGGATCCCTGAGTGGATCGCGTAGTGGATCCCCTTGAGGATCGGAACGTTGACCATGCCCGCGCTGTCGCCGCAGATCACCATCCCCGGAGCCGAGGGCTTGGGCATCGCCCAGTAGCCACCCTCGGGGATCGCCTTCGCGCCCCACGCCACGCGCTTGCCGCCCTCCAGGATGCCGCGCACGAGCTTGGATGTCTTGAACTGCTGAAGCAGGTCGTGAGGCGAGACGGTGGCATCGGTGTAGTCGAGCCCGACCACGAAGCCGATCGACACGCGGTCCTCACCCATCGGGTAGATCCACGACCCCCCGAACTCGTGCCACTTGGCTCCGTAGCGAAGCGGCCACCCAAGGGTGTGGATGACCCGGTCCAACGGCTTGGAGACCTGCCAGACCTCCTTGACGCCCAGCGCCCACACCTGCGGCTCGCGATTACGCGCCAGACCGAACTCACGAATCGCCGCTCCGGTCAGGTGGCCCCAGGTTCCGTCGGCCAAGACCGTCGCCCGGGCGGTCACATCCGACCCCGGCTCGAAGTTGCCGAGCTCCTGCCCGTCCTTGCCGCGACCCTTGTCGCCCGAGCGAATGCCGCGCACGACGCCGTCGGTGACCAGCAGCTGATTGGCCGCCGTCTCGGTCAGGATGTATGCGCCGGCCTCCTCGGCCCGGGACGCCAGCCACCGTGAGAGCTCAGCCACGCTGACCATGTGGTTGCCGTGGTTTCGAAACGGCGGCGGTGTCGGCTTCAGCGGCAGCGCCGACCCCGAGGAGAGCATCCAGTAGACGCTGTCCTTGGCCACCGTCCCGTACGTCGGCCAGTCAGACTCGGGCACGTCGGGCAGGAGCGCCTTCAACCCCGACGGCCGCATCATCGCGCCCGAGAGGTTGTGGGCGCCGCACGCCTTGCCCTTCTCGATCAACGCCACCGGTACCTCGCCCAGACGCTCCATCAGCTCGGGTTCGCCCTCGAGCAGCTGCAGCAGCCGGATCGCGCACGCCAGCCCAGCCGGGCCGCCGCCGACGATCACCACGCCGACGTCGATCCGGTCGTCTTCGGGGTCGAGCTCGCGCTTGACGAACTCGCCCACCGAGTCGACCGGGGGCGGGAACTCGCTCGGCGCGACCGGCCTGCGGCCGTTCGTCGAGGCCATGCCTGCGATCAGCCCTTCTTCGCCTTGATCGCATCGATCAGCTTGGGAACGATCTTGTTCAGGTCGCCGACCACACCGAGGTCGGAGAACTCGAAGATCGGCGCGCCCGCGTCCTTGTTGATCGCGACGATGTTCTCCGAGGACTGCATCCCGACCTTGTGCTGGATCGCGCCCGAGATGCCGGCGGCCAAATACAGCTTGGGCGACACCGTCTTGCCGGTCTGCCCGATCTGGGCCGCGTACGGGTACCAGCCGGCATCGACCACGGCCCGGGTGGCCGCCACCGCCGAGTTGCCGCCAAACGCGCCGGCCAGCTGCTCGAGCAGCTCGAAGCCCTCGGGCTTGCCGAGCCCGCGCCCCCCGGCGACCAGGATGTCGGCACCCTCGATGTCGACGTCCGCGCCGCGCTGCTCGCCGCGCTGGACCATCTCGGCCTGGTTCGACCACGGCGAGTACTCGACGTCGACGTCGATCACCTCGGCCGAGCCGCCGTCGACCGTGCGCGCCTCGAAGGCGTTGATCCGGCCGATGATGATGCCGAGGTCGCCCTTGTAGCGCGACACCGAGATCTGCGAGTCCTGCAGGATCGGGCGCTCGGCCACGAGCTTGCCGTCCTCGGCCCGCACGGCGATGACTTCCATGGTCACTCCGGCGTGCTTGCGCGCGGCGAGACCGGCGCCGATCTCGAACCCGAGCAGGCCGCCGCCAAACAGAGCGTACGACTGACCATTCTCGTCGATCACCTTCGCCATCACGTCGATGACGGGCTGCGCGAGACCCTCCGAGCCCTTGGCCCGGAACACCTTGGTCGCGCCGTAGGCGCCAAGCGAGGAACACAGCTCGTCGGTCAGATCGTCGCCGCCGACGATGACCGCGTGGCACTCGCCACCGATCTCCTTGGCCCGCGCGGTGCCCTCCGACACGGCGCCGAGCGAGTTCTTGTTGAACTCACCCTCGTAGTGCAGAACGTATGTGAGGACGTCGGGCATCGCTAAATCAGCTTCCTTTCTTCGAGCCAAGCCACGATCTGCTCGACGGTCTCGTTCGTGTCCTCGTCCTCGATCACCTTGCCCGCCGCCTTGGCCTCGGGCGCGTGGAAGTCGCCGCAATCAACGCGCGAGCCTTCGGCACCCACCAGCGACGAGTCGATCCCGACGTCGCCCGAGGCGACCTTCTCGAGCGGTTTCTTGCGCGCGCCCATGATCGCCTTCAGCGACGGATAGCGCGGCTCGTTGATCGCGTCGCCGACCGAGATCACCGCCGGCAGCTTGATCTGCACGGTGTCGTAGCCGTACTCGGCCTGGCGCTCGCAGCGCAGTCCGTCGTCCGAGATGTCCATCTTGATCACCTGGGTGAGTGAGGGCATCTTCAGGTGGTCGGCCACCACGGCGCCGATCGTGTAGCACTCGCCGTCGTCGGACTGCTGGCCGAGCAGCACCAGGTCCGGCGACTCTTTCTCGAGCACCTTGGCCAGCGCGTAGCCGGTCGCGGCCACGTCGGATCCGGCCAGCCCGTCGTCGGTCAACTGGACCGAGCGATCGGCGCCCAGCGACACCGCCTTGTGCAGCGCGCGGGTCGCCGACTCCGGGCCCATCGTGACGGCGACGATCTCGTCGACCTCGACGGCGCCGCCTTCGCGGATCTGCATGGCCGCTTCGATGGCATGCGTGTCGTACGGGTTCAGGTTCTTCTCGCCCGAGCGATCCAGCCGGCCCGTCGACGGGTCGATGCGCTTCTCAACGGCCGCGTCTGGCACCTCTTTGACGAGGACGCAAATCTTCAAGTCAGGCCTCCTAGAAGTTCAAACGGTGTCGCATATTACCCCGTTGACTGACGAGTCAATCAGCGGGCGCGCGTCAGGAGCGGACGGCGTTGCGAATGAAGTCGACCGCCTGCTCCGTCGAAGCCCCCGGCGTGAACACTTCGGCCACGCCGAGCTCTTTAAGCTCTTTGACGTCGTCGGACGGGATCGTTCCGCCCAGCGTGACCACCACGTCGTCGGCGCCCTGCTCACGCAGCAGGTCGAGCACCCGCGGCACGAGCGTCATGTGCGCGCCGGACAGGATCGAGAGCCCGACCGCGTCGGCGTCCTCTTGGATCACGGTCTCGACGATCTGCTCGGGCGTCTGGTGCAGGCCCGTATAGATCACCTCCATCCCGGCATCGCGGAGCGCGCGGGCGATGATCTTGGCGCCGCGGTCGTGCCCGTCGAGGCCGGGCTTGGCGACGACGACGCGGATCTTCTTCTCGGGGGAGGGCATCGAGGCGGCGGGGATTTTATTGATGAGGTTGGTACGGGGGTCGCGGTGCCCGCCGGGCCGCCATCGAGCGGGGGGTGGAACTAGAAGACGGGAGCCTCGCGGTAGCTGCCGAACACCGTCTGCAGCTGGGCGACGATTTCGCCCTCGGTGCACTCGGCCCGCGCCGCTTCGAGCAGCAGCGGCATGAGGTTCTCGCCGGGGTCACGCGCGGCCTCGACCAACGCCTCGAGTGCGCGCTCCGCTCGCTCGGGATCGCGCCGCTCCCTGACCGCCTGGATCCGCTGCACCTGCTCGACCTCGAACGCCGGGTCGATGCGCAGGATCTCGGGCCCCAGATCGTCGCCCTCGGTGTAGGCGTTGACGCCGACCATCTTGCGCACGCCCGACTCGAGCTCCCGTTGGTAGCGGAAGGCGGCGTCGGCGATCTCGTGCTGCGGAAAGCCCTGCTTGACCGCCTGGACCATGCCGCCGAGCTGATCGATCTTTGCGAAGTACTCGTACGCCTGCTCCTCCATCCGGTCGGTCAGGGCCTCGATGAAGTAGGACCCGCCGAGTGGATCGATCGTGTTGGCCACCCCCGTCTCCTCGGCGATGATCTGCTGGGTACGCAGGGCCACGCGCACGGCAGCCTCGGTCGGCAACGCGAGCGCCTCGTCGTAGCTGTTGGTGTGCAGCGACTGGGTCCCGCCCAGCACGCCCGCCAGTGCCTCGATCGCCGTGCGCACGATGTTGTTCAGGGGCTGCTGAGCGGTCAGCGACACGCCGGCGGTCTGGGTGTGGAAGCGCATCCGCCACGACTCGGGCTTGCGCGCCCCGAATGTCTCGCGCAGCTCGCGAGCCCAGATCCGCCGGGCCGCCCGGTACTTGGCGATCTCCTCGAAGAAGTCGATGTGGGCGTTGAAGAAGAACGACAAGCGCGGCGCGAAGCCATCGACGTCAAGCCCCCGGGCCACCGCCTGCTCGACGTAGGTGAGCCCATCCTTCAGCGTGAAGGCGAGCTCCTGGGCGGCGGTCGAGCCCGCCTCCCGGATGTGGTAGCCGCTGATCGACACCGGATGCCAGCGCGGCATGCTCTGCGAGCACCACTCGATCATGTCCCCGACCAGGCGCATGGCCGGATCGACCGGGAAGCACCACTCCTTCTGCGCGATGTACTCCTTCAGGATGTCGGTCTGGATCGTCCCGCCCAGCCGCTCGGCGGGGACGCCCTGCCGCTCGGCCGCGACCACGTAGAAGGCGAGCATGATCGCCGCCGGCGCATTGATCGTCATCGACACCGTGACCTCGTCGAGCGGGATTCCGGAGAACAGCGTTTCCATGTCCTGCAGCGAGTCGACCGCCACGCCCTCGCGCCCGACCTCGCCCAAAGACCGGGGGTGGTCGGAGTCGTAACCCATGAGCGACGGCATGTCGAACGCGGTCGACAGCCCGGTCTGGCCCTGGTCGAGCAGGTAGCGGAAGCGGCGGTTGGTCTCCGCCGCCGTCCCGAACCCGGCGAACTGGCGCATCGTCCACAGCCGCCCGCGGTACATCGAGCCGTACACCCCGCGGGTGAACGGATACTCACCCGGGAAGCCGATCGCGGCATCTGGATCCGCCGGCAGATCGGCCTCGGTGTAGAGCGGCTTGATCGGCTCGCCCGACATCGTCGAGAACGGCGCGTCGCGCTCCGGCGCGGCGCGGAACGTCTCGCGCTCCCACCGGTTGGAGTCGGCCGAGCGGTGATCAGTGGCGGCCATACGGCAAGTCTAGGCCCGGTGGAGGGACCTCACCGCAGCTTGGCCACCAGCCCGCGACGACGGCGATTGTGGGCGGCCACCGCCGCGGAGCCGACGCCGCCCGCAACCGCGGCCCCCGCCAGCCCGACGGCTGCCTTGAGCCGCCGGCCGAGCCGGTCGAAGCGGAGGATCTCCCAGCCGTCCTCCCGGGCGGCCTTGGCCAGCACCGCGTCGGGGTTGACCGCCACCGGGTGGCCGACCACGCGCAGCATCGGCAGATCCGACGCCGAGTCCGAGTAGGCGTAGGAACCGGACAGCTCGAGGCCCTCGCGCCCGGCGAGCCGCTCGATCGCGCGCGCCTTGTCGCCGCCATAAGCGAACAGCGCGCCGGGACGACCCGTGTAGACGCCGTCGATCACCTCAGAGAACTGCGAGCCGATCGCCCCGTCGAAGGCGAGGACGCGGGCCAGCATCTCCGCCAGCTCCTGCGAGGCGGCGGTGACGATGTACACCAGCCGCCCCTCGTCCTGATGCCGGTAGGCGAGCTCGAGGACCTGCGGATAGATGCGTGGCAACACCCCGGCCAGCACGTCGGCGCCGAGGCGCTCCACGTCGCGCACCCGGGTCCCTTCGAGCGAGCGCGAGATGCGATCGCGCAGCTCGTGCGAGTCCTCGTCAGACGCGCCGCGCAGGCGGAACTTCAGGTTCGCCCAACCGTCGGACATCAGCTGCCGGCGGCTGAGCAGCCCGGCCCGGTAGGCCGCACGACCGAACTGGAAGGCCGAGGAGCCCTCCATCAGCGTGCGGTCGAGATCGAAGAAGGCTGCGGTTGGCGAGCCGCCGGCCGCAGTTGGCAGGCCGTCAGCCGCCATTGACCTCCACGATCACCGCGTCGCCCTGGCCGCCGCCCGAGCAGATCGCGGCGCAGCCGAGCCCCCCGCCGCGACGGCGGAGCTCGAGCACGAGCGACCCGAGGATCCGGGCGCCCGAGGCCCCGATCGGGTGGCCGAGGGCAACGGCGCCGCCGTTGACGTTGACCTTGTCCTCGTCGATCCCGAGCATCCGGATCGAGTTCAGGGTGACCGACGCGAACGCCTCGTTGATCTCCCACAGGTCGATGTCGTCGACGCTGAGGCCGGCCTTGGCGAGCGCGTTCTTGGACGCGTTGGCCGGGGTGCGGGCCAGGTACGCGAAGTCATCCGCCACCTGGGCGTGGGCAACGATCCGAGCCAGCGCGGTCTTGCCGTTGCGCTTGGCCCACTCGTCGCTGGCCACCACAAGCGCGCCGGCGCCATCGTTGACGCCGGGGGAGTTGCCGGCCGTGTGCGAGCCGTCCTTCATGAAGATCGGGGGCAGCTTGGCCAGGGCCTCGAGGCTCGCGTCACGCCGGGGCGCCTCGTCGATCTCGACGACGGTGTCGGGTTGGGTGGGTCGTTTTCCCTTGATCGTGACCGGGACGATCTCCTCGGGCAGGCGGCCATCGTCGGTTGCCTTCACCGCGAGCTGGTGGGAGCGGAGCGCCCAGCGATCGAGGTCGGGGCGGGTCAGCTCGAGCTCCGCGGCGACCTCGCTCGCCTCCTGGGCCATGTGCTTGCCGCTGAACGGGTTGGTCAGCCCGTCGTTGATCATCTCGTCGATCGCCTTGCCGTCGCCCATCCGGAAGCCGAAGCGCGCCTCCTTGAGCAGGTAGGGGGATTTCGACATCGACTCCATCCCGCCGGCGAGGCCGACCTCCAGGTCGCCGACGCGGATCGCGTTGTCGAGCAGGCAGGCCGAGCGGATGCCCGACGCGCACACCTTGTTGATCGTCTCGGAGGAGATCTCCTTGGGGATGCCGCCCTTGATCTGGGCCTGGCGCGACGGGATCTGACCCTGTCCGGCCTGGAGCACCTGGCCCATGACGACGTGCTGGATCTGATCGGGGGCGACGTCGGCGCGCTCGAGCGCGGCCTGGATCGCGGTGCCGCCGAGTTCGGTGGCGTCGACGCTGGCCAGGCCGCCGCCGAGCTTGCCGATCGGCGTTCGGGCGGCTGAGAGGATGACGGTGTTGGGCATTTCGTTCTCTCTCCTCGGGGGATCTAGGGTCTCAATGTCAATCCTAGAGGCACTTGTATGCTCCTCCGGTGCAAGTCGAGGCGACCACTCAGAGTCCACTCGACACGGGCGCAGACACGATCGTGGTTGGGGTGTTCGAGGGCGAGGGCATTGCTCACGATGTACCCGGTGGCGCGCTGAACGCACTCCTGGAGTCGGGCGAGGCGCAGCGGAAGTTCAAGCGCCTGGCGGTAACCCACGCCGAGGGCAGGCGCTTCGTGCTCGTCGGGCTCGGCACCCGGGAGAAGTTCGACGCCGAGCGGGCTCGCGCGGCGGCCGGCGTCGCCCACGGCCGCGCCCGCGAGTTGGGCGCGGAGATGCTCAGCTGGGAGGTTCCTCACCACGTCGGCGACGAGATTGTCGAGGGGCTCGTGGAGGGCACGCTGCTGCACGACTACCGATTCGAGCGCTACAAGCCAAGCGAGGACTCGCGCCGCGTCCAGCGGCTGGTGATGAGCGCCCACCACGACGTGGCCGAGCCGGTGCGGGTGGCGACGATCCTGGCCGCAGCTCAGAACCGCGCCCGCGACCTGGGCAACACGCCGGCCAACGACCTGCCCCCGTCCGCGCTCGCAACGTACTCCGAGGAGCTCGCCAACCGTCTCGGCCTCCGCCACACGGTGCTCGGCGAAGGGGCGATCCGCGAGGAGGGCATGGGCGCGTTCGCGGCCGTGGCCCAGGGATCGGACGAGCCGGCCCGGCTGATCCGACTCGACTACGACGGTGTCGGCGACGGCGACACCGGCGATTCGCCCCTGCTCGCACTGATCGGCAAAGCGGTGACCTTTGACACGGGCGGGATCTCGCTCAAGCCGGCCGCGACCATGCACGAGATGAAGTTCGACATGTGCGGCGGCGCTGCGGTGATCGAAGCGATGGGCGCGCTGGCCGAGCTCAAGGCCCCCGTCCGCGCGATGGGCCTGATCGGCGCCACCGAGAACATGCCGAGCGGTCACGCGGTGAAGCCCGGCGACATCATCCGCGCGCTCGACGGCACCACGGTCGAGGTCAACAACACCGACGCCGAGGGCAGGCTGGTGTTGGCCGACTGCATCTCCTACGCGCGGCGCGAGGGGGCAGGGCGGCTCGTCGACGTGGCCACGCTGACCGGCGGGATCGTGGTCGCGCTCGGCTCCGTCTACGCCGGTCTGATGAGCAACGACGACGCCTGGGCATCCGACGTCCTGGCCGCGTCCAGCCGGACCGGCGAGCTCGTGTGGAGGATGCCGCTGCACCCCGAGTACGCCGACATGATCAAGGGCCGCTACGGCCAGATCGTCAACAACACCGCGAAGCGCAACGCGACCGCGCTGACCGCCGGGGAGTTCCTTCACCACTTCGCCGGCGAGGTGCCCTGGGCGCACCTCGACATCGCCGGCACCGCCTACGACGTGCGCCGCCCCTACTTCGCCGACCGGGGCGCTACCGGGTTCGGCGTCCGGCTGCTCGTCGACCTCGCGCGCGGCGGCTCCGTCCCCCACTGAGCGCGGGACCTGCAAAAACGCTCATCGCTCCAGTTCCCACACTGCCGTGTGCGGAAAGCCACGCCCCAGCTGCATAAACGCGCACGGTCCCGCCGAGTGAGCCGGAATGCGCAGTTTTCCAGGCACGCTCCCGCCGCGGGCGAACATCACCCAAATGGCCGCGACGCCCTCGGCGAGCGTCCCGAGCCGCACCTCGGGACGCCTTCACCGCCTGGCTGTGAGAATCCGGGCATGGACTTCGATCTACCCGACCAGCACCGCCTGCTCCAGCGCACCGTCCGCGAGTTCGCCGAGCAGGAGATCGGCCCGGTGGCCGAGGAGCTCGACCGCACCCACGCCTTCCCCTACGAGATCGTTCGCCGCCTGGGCGAGCTCGACCTCATGGGGATCCCGTTTCCCGAGCAGTACGGCGGCGCCGGGAGCGACTCGCTCGCCTACGCGCTCGCGGTCGAGGAGCTGGCGCGCGTGGACTCCTCGGTGGCGATCACGCTCTGCGCCCACACCTCGCTCGGAACTCAGCCGATCTACCTGTTCGGGTCCGAGGAGCAGAAGCAGGAGTGGATGCCGCGACTGTGCAGCGGCGAGCGACTCGGCGCCTTCGGGCTGACCGAGCCCGAAGCCGGCTCGGACGCCGGCAACACGCGCACTCGCGCGGCGCTCGAGGATGGCGAGTGGGTCATCAACGGCGCCAAGCAGTTCATCACCAACGCCGGCACGGACATATCGGGCGTGGTGGTGATCACCGCGGTGACCGGCACGGGTCGCGGCGAGGACGGCCGCGGCGGCGAGCGCACGGCACACGAGCGTGAGATCTCCAACCTGATCGTCCCCAACGGCACCCCCGGCTACGAGCCGGGAGAGCCGTACCGGAAGATGGGCTGGAATGCCTCGGATACGCGCCCGCTCACGTTCGCGGACTGTCGCGTGCCGGCCGAGAACCTGCTCGGCCCGCGCGGAGGCGGGTTTCGCCAGTTCCTGCACGTGCTCGACATCGGCCGGATCGGTGTCGCCGCGATGGGCGTCGGCCTGGCCCAGGGAGCGCTCGACCAGGCGCTCGCCTACGCCAAGGAACGGCGCGCGTTCGGACGGCCGATCGCGAAGTTCCAGGCGATCCAGAGCAAGCTCGCGAACATGGCGACCGAGATCGAGGCCACCCGGCTGCTCGTCTACAAGTCCGCCTATCTCAAGGACCAGGGCGCCAACTTCACCCTGACCGCCGCCCAGGCCAAGCTCAAGAGCGGGCGCCTGGCGGTCCAGGCCGCCGACGAGGCCGTCCAGATCCACGGCGGCTACGGCTACATCGAGGAGTACCCGGTGTGCCGGTTCTACCGCGACGCCAAGATCCTGACCATCGGCGAGGGAACCGACGAGGTGCAGGAGATGGTGATCGCCCGCGCCCTCGGCGCCTGACCGCGGCCGTCGACCGCCTGACGAGCCGGAGCGCGACTAGCGGGCCAGCTCTGCGGCCCGGCGCTCGAGTACGGTGGCCGCCGCGCTCGCCGGGTCGATCTCGCGCGCCACCACCTTGTCGAGCAGCTCCTGGACATCCGGATCCTCGCGCACCGAAGCCTCGAGCTCCCGGCGCATGCGATACGCGGCGATTCCGATCACCTCGTTCATAAGGTTGCGCCGCCGCCGTTCGGACAGCGTCCCTTCGGCCGCGATGTAGGCCTGGTGCTCGGCCAGCTTGGCGGCCAGCTCCTCGACTCCCTCGCCGCGCACCGCTTCGGTCTTGAGGATCGGAACCTTCCACCCCTTCTGCGGACCGAGCGTGAGCACGTTCTTGATCTCCCGCACCATCGTGTCGGTCAACGGGTGGTCGGCCTTGTTGACCACGATCACGTCGGGGATCTCCATCACGCCCGCCTTCAAAGCCTGGATCGAGTCGCCCGACCCGGGCATTAACACGAGCACGACCGTATCGGCGTGGTCGATGATGTCGACCTCGGCCTGGCCGACCCCGACCGTCTCGAGCAGGATCACGTCGCGCCCGGCCGCGTCCATCAGCAGCGCCGCCTGGAGCGCGGCCTCGCTCAGCCCGCCCAACGCACCTCGGCTGGCCATCGAGCGGATGTAGACGCCGGGGTCGAGAAAGTGGTCGGAAAGGCGAATCCGATCGCCGAGCAGAGCGCCCTGCGTGAACGGCGAGCTGGGATCGATCGACAGCACGGCAACCGTGCGCTCGCGCGCGCGCTCGTACTTGGTCAGCGCCGCCAGCAGGGTCGACTTGCCCGCTCCGGGCGGACCGGTGAAGCCGAGCACGGCGGCCCGTCCGGTGCGCGGATAGATCTCCTTGACCAGCGCCCACCCCTCGGGATCGTCGTTCTCGACCAGCGAGATGCCGCGGGCCAGCGCGCGACGGTCGCCGGCGAGCAGCCGTTGTGCGAGCGATTCATCGGCGCCGGGCATCCCTGGGGCATCATGCCAGCCACGCAGCGTGGATCGCCCCAGCGACGCCACGCCGACCGTCGAGTTCGTAGGATCACCCCCGTGCAGTCAGCCAGCACCGAGCAGCTCAAGCGGATCGGGGGTGGGCGGGCTCCCCAATCAACGCCGGCGATCGTGCGCGCCGGACCGCCCCCGCTGCACGGCGGCCCGCTGACCTTCCTGCGCTTCGCGCGCGCCCACCACATGCTGCGACCCGGCTACGCGCTGCTGATCGCCCGCTGGGCGTGGCTCAGGCTCCGCTGGCGCGGCCGGCTTCAGACCGACGGGCTGTGCTTCGTGTGCCCGGGAGTGAAGTTCGAAATCGGGCAAAACGCGACCGTGAAGCTCGGCCGCTGGTCGTGGATCGGCCACCGGTGCAAGATCCGGGTGCACGAGGGCGAGTTCTCACTCGGCGCGAAGTCGGTGATGGGTCAGGAGTGCACCATCTCTGCCTACCAGCGCGTGTCGATCGGCCGCGAGTGCATCATCGCCGACCGCGTGATGATGATCGACTTCGACCACGGGATGGTCGAGGTCGAGCGCCCGATCCGCGAACAGGGGATCTACAAACGCAGCGTCGACGTCGGGCACAACGTGTGGATCGGTTATGGGGCGTGCCTGCTGCGCGGCGTGTCGGTGGGCGATAACTCGGTGATCGGCACGAGCTCCGTGGTCACCGCGGACGTCGCCGACAACGCCGTCGTGGCGGGCATCCCCGCCCGCCTGATCCGGATGCGTAAGGCACCAAAGACCTTCCGCTGGGGTTAGGTCCGACAGACCGCCAGAAAGTCGAGCGCACGATCCAGGCGATCGGCCCGCAGCACGAAATCGCGCGAGGAGATCGCAGGCGTGAACCGGTCGTAGAAGCGCTCGGTGATCCCCAGGCGCCGATGCACACGGTCCCAGCCGAGCTTCAGTGCGAGCGCGTGTGTGCGGAGCTTGCCGGCGTGGAACAGCCCAAGCATCTCGACGCGCGGGAACGTATCCCGGCACAGCTCGGTGAACTCCTGCGCCCGGTACTCCCGCAGGTGCCACGGGTTATCGGACTTCGCGGCGCCCGCCGGCGCGAGCGTGAGCAGATTGGGGGTCGACACGTACGCCGCCCCACCCGGGCGCAGGATCCGCGCGAAGTGCGACAGCACGGCCGCCGGGTCGCCTACGTGCTCGATCGTCTGGAGGAACACCACCGCGTCGAACGAGCCGGGCTCGCCGAACGTCTCGACCGCGCCCCGCGCGAACGAAAGCCCCGGCCGCGTGTACCTCAGTCGAGCGTGCTCGTAGGCCTCGGGATTGCCGTCCACCCCGATGACCGAGGCGGCCGAGCCCGCCAGCACGGCCGAGCCGTACCCCTCTCCACACGCCATATCGAGCACGGTTGCGCCCGCCACCCGCACCGCGATCCACTCGTATACGGCGAGGTGCCGGCGGTACCAGTAGTTCTCGGCCGGGACGTCGGGCAGGGTCCGCTCACCGGTGAGCTCGAGCGGAGGGACTCCGGGGGGTTGGTTCTGCTGAACGTACGCGGCCACCGGCGGCGACAGGGTAATGTGCCGCCGCCATGGAGGCTCTGCGGACGGCGGACGAGATCCGCGATGTCAACACCCGCTATCACGATGTCGCCGCCGACAGCTATGACTCGAAGTGGGGCATCGACTTCGGCGCGGTCGGCCAGGCTCAGGTGGTCGGCAAGCTGCGCAAGATATTGGAGCCCGCCCACCCGTCCGTCCTCGAGCGAGGTTTCGACCACTCACTCGAGGTCGGCGCCGGCACCGGCTACTTCAGCCTCAATCTGCTGCGGGCCGGGATCGTGCGCGACGCCACCTGCACCGACATCTCCCCCGGCATGGTCAGAGCGCTGGGCGCCAACGCCCGGCGGCTCGGCCTGACGGTCAAGAGCGCTCAGGCCGACGCCGAGTCGCTGCCCTTCCCCGGGGGCAGCTTCGACCTGGTGCTGGGCCATGCGGTTCTGCACCACCTCCCGGACCTCGACCGCGCGTTCGCCGAGTTTCACCGGGTTCTCGAGCCGGGGGGATGGATCGTGTTCGCCGGCGAGCCCTCCCGCTTCGGCGACCGCCTCGCCGCGATTCCCAAGGGCGGCGCGGTCGCGGTCGCCCCGGCCTGGCGCCGGGCCCTGCGCGCGGCGCCACCTCCCCCACCCCCGTCCGAGAATGGATCGAGAAGCGGCGACGACCACAGCCTCGAGCGGGTGGTCGACATTCACGCCTTCGCCCCCGACGACCTCGCCCGTCACGCCCGCGCGGCCGGGTTCGCCGACGTCCGCGTCCGCGGCGAGGAGCTCCTGGCCAACTGGTTCGGCTGGTTCAACCGGGCGCTCGAGGCGACCGCCGACCCCGCCGACGTGCCGATGCTCTGGCGCCAGTACGCGTTTCGCGGCTACCTGCTGCTCCAGCGCCTGGACGAGCACCTGCTCGAGCCGCGGCTGCCACCCGCCATCTTCTACAACCTGCTGCTCGCGGCGCGCCGGCCGTAGGGCGCCGCTCACCACCCCCGCCCCGGGGCGGCGCGTAGACTGGACGGGCGCATGCCCGAAGGCCCGTCGCGCGACTTTCCGCTGTTCCCTCTGGGGATCGTGGCCCTCCCCGGAGAGCTGATTCCGCTCCACATCTTCGAGGAGCGCTACAAGACGATGATCAGCGAGTGCCTGGAGGGCGAGCGCGAGTTCGGCATCGTCTGGCTCTCCGACGACGGTCTACGAGAGGTCGGCTGCGCCTGCGCCATCGATCGCGTGCTCGAGGAGATGGAAGACGGACGGATCAAGCTGCTGGCGCGCGGCACCCGCCCGTTTCGCGTGATCGAGCGCCAGGGGCATCTGCCCTACCCGGCGGGCGTCATCGAGTTCGTCCAGGACCGCGAGGACGCGGTCGACCCGGAGCTGGCGAAGGCCGCCCACGACGCCTACGCCGAGCTGGTCCGGCGCGCCACCGATCGCGAGCCCGAGCCCGACGAGCTGGCCGACATGAGCGCCTACTCGATGGCCGCGACCGTCGACTTTGGCCTCGAGGCCAAGCAGGGGCTGCTCGACATGCGCTCCGAGAACGCCCGACTGCGGCTCGTCACCCGACTGTTCCGCGCGGCCATCAAACGCCTGGAGCTCGTCGACCGGGTGCAGGAGCGCGCCCGGTCCAACGGCAAAGTGCGATTCGGGGCCAGCTAGCTAGGCGTTGTAGATGACCATGGCGAGGCCGAACACCACGCAGTAGATCCCGAACGGCGTCAACGTCCGGGTCTTGAACCAGCGGGTCAGGAAGTGAACCGTGAATATCGCGGTGATCGCCGCGGCGATCGCCGCGATGATCGCATCCCCGCGGATTCCTGCCCCGAGGGGCCCAGTCAGGTCGCCGACCTTGAGCAAGCCGGCCGCCAGGATCGGCGGCGTCGCCAGCAGGAAGGCAAAGTGCGCCGCGTCCTCGTTGTCGAGGCCGCGCAGCAGCCCGCCCGACATGCACAGGCCGTCGCGGCTCAAACCGGCGATCAGGGCGAAGCTCTGAGCAAACCCGATGACCCCCGCCTCCCGATACTCGAGCGTGTCCAGGCGCCGGCCTCCGTCGCGTTTCGCCCCCTCGCGGACGGCGAGCGCGCGGATGTCGGCCCGTTGGCGCAGGCGCTGGGCACCGAGCAGGATGACTCCGTTGATGACCAGGAAGATCGACGCGGCCAGCGGCTTGGCCAGCGCTACCCGCACCGCGTGCTCGAGCAGAAGCCCAAGGATGCCCACCGGGATCGTGGCCACGATGATCAGCCAGGCCAGGCGCTCGGTCGATGTCTCGATCCTCCGCTTTCGCACCGTCGCAAAAAACGCGCCGATGACGTCGAGCCAGGTGCGCCAGAAGTAGATGAGCAGCCCGACCGCACTGCCGACGTGGAGCATCACGACGAACGCGAGCCACGGCGACTCCGGCTCCGATTGCCAGGCGACGATGTTGCTCCAGCCGAACAGGTTCGGGAAGATCACGGTGTGACCGAGGCTTGAGATTGGGAAGAGCTCGGTGACGCCCTGGAGCACACCCAGGACAATCGCCTGGAAAGTCGTCATGTGAGCTGCTGTCACGGCTGCGTTGAGCATGAGCGAAACGGACGGTAGCGAGGCTTATAACCAGGCGGTAAGGCTAAGAGCTTCCTCAAAGATTGATCCCGCACGGATCGGCCCCTGCCTGTACTACAAACAACTCCAGTTGCGCGAGTTCCTTCCGCGTCGACGCTGCTGTGTCGGGGAAGGTGAATGTGCCGTTCGGCACTTTCACCGTATAGCTGAAGACACTGTGCGCGTTCCTCGCGAAGTGCAGCTTTACGTCGTCATTGAGGCTGTCTGACAGGGCGCGGGCCTGGAGCAGGAGCGGATCGGGGAGCTGTTTGGCCTTGCCTCCGTTGCACGAGATCGTCCCGGAGCCGTTGACGAGCATGGTCAGGCCGGGTCCCGGCCCCGAGCGAGTGACCTGAAAAAGGTCGGGCGATTCGACGTCCAGTCCACATCCGGCGAGTGCGACAGCCGCGGCGATTACCACCATCGCGGCGCGCAGCCTCATACGTCTTGCACCACGATCGCGGCCCCTCCGCGTCGCGGATCACCGCCACCTGAGAATTGACCGTGCTCGTCGCGCGCGGCCGCCTGCACGCCGCCGAAGAACAGGTTGAGCTCCCGGAAGCGCGCGATCGCCCGGCCGGCGCGCTCGAGCTCGGGCGTGTCGATGCCCGGCTCGGCGTACACCACGCCGTCCTCGAAATGAACGCGCGGCGCGCGCACCGCCTCGCCGGCCTCGAGGCCGTCGTCGACCACGCGCAGGATCGTCTGGAGGATCGCCGAGCGGATGCGGTTCGAGCCCGCGCTGCCGAGAACGAGCTCCGGCGCGCCCTCCCGCAGCACGGCCGTCGGCGACATCATGCTCGGCATTCTGCGGCCCGGCGGATGGCGGTGGAAACCGAGCGGGTTAAGGTCCTGTTCGCCGAGCATGTTGTTCAGGTGAATCCCGGTCCCGGGCACGATCACGCCCGCGCCTTCGCCGTTCGAGCTCGTGACCGAGCACGCCCAGCCGTCGCGGTCGAGCACCGCGACGTGGGTCGTCGAGCCCAGCGGCGAGCGCCGGGTCAGGAAGCGATCGACGAACTCCGGGTCATCCAGTCCCTCCAGGAACGCGGGCGTGCGCAGCGCCTGCGTCTGCTCCATCGTGTCGACGACCTGGGCCAGGTCCGGGGGATGGGCTGCGTCGGTTTCCTCGTCGAGCCGTGCCAGCGCGTGCGCGATCAGGATCCCGCCCGCCGACGGCGGCGGATTGGTCAGCACCGCGCGCCCCCGGTAGTTCGCCTGGATCGGCTCGCGGCCGACGACGGCGTAACTCGCCAGGTCCTCCGCGGTGACGATCCCGCCTCGCGTCCCGAGCCAGTCGACGATCGCCGCCGCTATGTCGCCCGTGTAGAACGGCGCCGGGCCCTCCTCCCCCAGCCGCTCCAGCGCGCTGGCCAATTCCGGCTGGCGCAGCACCTCGCCGGCACCGAGCACCCGCCCATCGGGTGCATACAGCGCGGCACACTCCGGCGTGGAGGTCACGATCCCGGCCAGGATCTCGACCACGTAGGCCTGCGGAGCGTTGAGCTCCACACCCTCGCGGGCCAGCCGGGCCGCCGGCGCGATCAGCTCCGCCAGCGGGATGCGCCCGAACCGGCTCGCCGCCTCCCACAGGCCGGCCGGCATGCCGTAGGTCCCGACCGATGCCGGTCCGATGTTGAACAGCTGGTCGGCGTCACCGAATGACACGCTGACCGGCACGAGCTCCGCCCGCGCCGCGATGTCCGCCCCGCGCCCGGGCGCCTCGATGAAAAAGTCGAGGAGTTGGACTCCACTCGGCCCTCCGCCGCGCCCATCGGCCGGCTCGGGCTCGACCACGAGCATGTATCCGCCGGCGCCGAGGCTGGTCAGCAGCGGCTCGCACGAGAACGCGGTGAGCATCGCGGCGATCGCCGCGTCGACGGCATTACCGCCCTGGCGCAGAACGTCGGCGCCGGCCTGCGCGCTGCGCGGATGGCCGGCGGCGACTACGCCGAGCGGCTCGGCCACGGGCTATCTACGCGGGATGAATTCCGGGACGTCCAAATCCAGCACGCTGGAGCGCGGGCGCACGCGGCTCACCCGCGGCTCCCCCGACGGCTCGCGCAGCGACGGGCCTGGGCCGGAATCCCGATCCTCGAGCCGGTCCCTGACGCGCTCGCGTCGGCGCGGCCGCTCGTCGCCGTAGCCGGTCGCGATCACCGTGACCCAGATCTGGTCGGTGAGCTTCTCGTCGACCATCGCGCCGAAGATGATGTTGGCGTCGGGGTGCGCCGCCTCGGCCACCGCCTTGGCGGCCTCGTTGACCTCCCACAGCGAGATGTCCGGTCCGCCGGTGATCGAGAGCAGAATCGAGCGGGCGCCCTCCATGCTGGTCTCAAGCAGCGGTGAAGCCACTGCGTGCTCGGCCGCCTCGATGGCACGGCGCTCGCCCGTGCCCATGCCGATCCCGAGCAGGGCGTTGCCGGCCCCGGACATGATCGTGCGCACGTCGGCGAAGTCGAGGTTGATGAGCCCGGGCAGGGTGACCAGGTCGGAGATCCCCTGAACGCCCTGGCGCAGCACGTCGTCCGCGACCCGGAAGGCTTCGACCATCGAAACGTTGCGCTCGAGCACCGACAGGAGCCGGTTGTTCGGCACGACGATCAGCGTGTCGACCTCGTCGCCCAGCTCCGCGATCCCCGCCTCGGCCTGATCGCGGCGCCGCGATCCCTCGAACTGGAAGGGACGGGTGACGATGCCGACCGTCAGGGCGCCGAGCTCGCGCGCGATCTGAGCCACGATCGGCGCCGCGCCGGTCCCCGTGCCGCCGCCGGCACCGGCCGCGATGAACACCATGTCCGAGCCGCGCAGCATCGCCTTGATCCGGTCGTACTCCTCGCGTGCCGCGGCCCGACCCAGCTCGGGGTTGGAGCCCGACCCGAGTCCGTGGGTGATCGAGTCGCCGATGTGGAGCGTCTCGTGGGCGGCCGACTGTTGGAGCGATTGCAGGTCGGTGTTGACGGCCAGAAACTCGACGCCCTCGATCTCGGCCTCCACCATCCGGTTGATCGCGTTGACGCCGGCGCCGCCGACGCCCACGACCCGCAGCACCGGTCCGAGGCTCCCTCGCGGGGGGGCGGGCTCCTCGTCGGCGCGCAGAGCATGCGCGTACACGTCGGGCTCTGGCTGGCGCGCGTGGGCCCGCGCTTCCTCGGCGGCGGGACGGTCGAGCACGTTCTCGGGGATGTCGGCCGAGAACGCGTGGCGCAGGCGCTCGTGGGGCAGCGGGATACGCGGCTCTTCAAACTCGGGCTCGGGCGGCCTGGCCGGGATGGTCGACTCGACGGGCGGACCAGGGGCGACGGTCGGCTCGGCGGGAGCGGTTGCCTCGGTCTCCTCCGGCGCTGACGCGCGCTCGTCCGACTCGGGCGCGGCGGAGGACGACGCGCGGTCGTCCGCCTGGGACTTCTCGTCGACGTCCTGGGCGGTCTTGCGGAACAGAGCGGCCAGTGGTCCCTCACGCATACTCGCGCGCTTAGCGGTTGGCATTGGACAGGACCTCCTTCGCGAGCTGCCGATACGCGTGTGCGGCCAAACCGTCCGGATCGTACTTCAGCACCGACATGCCTTTCACAGGTGCTTCGGCGAAGCGGATCGTTTTACGGATACGCGACGCGAAGACGCGGTCGCCGAAGTTCTCCTCCAGCAGCTCAATCGCCTCCTTGGCGTGCAGCGTGCGGGTGTCGACGAGCGTAGGCAGGATGCCCTCGATCTCGACGTCCGGGTTGAGGTTCTCGCGGATCATCGCAAGCGTGTTCTGGAGCTGGATCAGACCGCGCATCGAGAGATATTCGCATTGGACGGGGACGATTACCTTCTGCGCGGCCGTCAGCGCGTTGATCGTCAGCAGGCCGAGGCTGGGCGGCGTGTCGATGAACACGTAGTCGTAGTCCTCGTCCACGGCCTTCAGCGCCTTCTGCAGATTGCGCTCCCGGCCGATCATCGTCGACATCGCGATCTCGGCGCCGGCCAGGTCGATCGAGGAACAGGCCACGTCGACCTCTCGCTTGCGGATCACCTCGCGGATCGACAGGTGGTGCACGAGCACGTCGTACATCGACTTCTCCAGCGTGTCCGGGTCGATGCCCTGAGACATCGTCAGGTTGCCCTGGGGGTCCATGTCTACGCACAACACGCGGTAGCCCGACTCGGCGAACGCCACCGCGAGGTTCAACGTGGTCGTCGTCTTGGCGACGCCACCCTTCTGATTGGCGAACGCGATCACCTTGCTCATATCGACGGCTGTATTCGTAGCCGCCCAGCGGAATCCTCCGCGATCCAGTGCGGCGAGCCCACTTGGAACGGTCGGCGGCGCCTTACGGCGGCGCGTCACGATGGTCAGCGGGCGCCGGACGGCGGCGCCTTGGCCCCGCTATTTTCGGTGCGATGGCGCCGCTGCTCGACAAACGCCTGCTGTTCGTGACCGGAAAGGGAGGCGTCGGCAAGTCCACCGTATCGATCGCACTGGGACTGCTGGCGGCTCGCCGGGGGCTGCGCACGATCGTGGCCGAGCTGGCCAGCCAGGAGCGGGTCCAGGGGCTGTTCTCCGATGGCGGAGGGGAGCAGTTTCGCGAGCTCGAGATCGCTCCCCGGCTGTTCACGATCTCGATCGATCCCCAGCAGGCGATGGAGGAGTACCTGCGCGTGAAGGGCGGGACGATCGGCCAGGCGCTCGGGTCAAGCCGACTGTTTCAGGCCTTCGCCATGGCAACTCCGGGCATGCGCGAGCTCCTCAGCATCGGCAAGGTGTGGGAGCTGGCCCAGCTCGACCGCCGCACGCGCGGCGCCGCGCCCTACGACCTGGTGATCGTCGACGCGCCGGCGACCGGCCACGGGATGGGCCTGTTGCGCACGCCGCGGACGTTCGCCGACATCGCCCGGGTCGGGCCGATCGCCCACCAGGGCCACACCATTGCCGAGACGATCGCCGACGCCGAGTTCACCGGGGTGATCGCGGTGTCCACTCCGGAGGAGATGCCGGTCAACGAGACGATCGTCCTCGTGAACGAACTCGCCCGGGACGAGCTCGCCCTCGACCTCGTGGTGGTCAACGCGCTCTACCCGGCGCGATTCGAGCCCGCCGAGATCGACGAGCTAAACGGTGCGCTGGGCCGGACGCGGTCGGCGCTGGCGCGCTCGGCGCTGCGCGCGGCGCTCTCCGAGCACGCGCGCGCCGGCACCCAGCGCGAGCAGTGTGACCGTCTCTCCGCACACGTCAGCGCCCGCCTGGTCGAGCTTCCCTACGTATTTGCCGATCACGTCGGGCAGCCCGAGATCGAGCTGATGGCCGACGCCCTCGAGGCGGCGCTCGGCGCGCCCGAGGGCGTCTCGTGAGCGTCTCGGAGATGCTCGAGGGAAAGCGCGTATGCGTATGCGCCGGCTCGGGCGGGGTAGGCAAGACCACCACCTCCGCGGCCATCGCGCTCGGGATGGCGGCGCAGGGAGCCAAGGTCGCGGTGGTGACGATCGACCCGGCCAACCGGCTGGCCAACGCGCTCGGCCTCGAGGATCTCGAGAACGAGCCGCGTCGCGTCGAGCCCGCCCGGCTGGCCACCGAGGATCTCGAGGTCAAGGGCGAGCTGTGGGCGATGATGCTCGACCCCAAGCGGACGTTCGACGAGCTGATCGAACGGATCGCCCCCGATCCCGCGCGGGCGGAGGAGATCAAGGCCAACCGGGTATATCGCGAGCTGTCCACCGCCGTCTCGGGTTCCCAGGAGCTCACCGCGATCGCCAAGCTCTACGAGCTCGATCAGGAGGGGAAGTTCGACGTGCTCGTGCTCGACACGCCGCCCTCGCGCAACGCGCTCGAGTTCCTCGACGCACCGGGCCGGCTTAACGCGTTCCTCGAGGGCCGGGCGCTCAAGGCCTTCCTGCGCCCCACCGGCCTGGGGATGCGCGTGCTCGGCCGGGGGGCGCTCCCGTTGCTGCTCGGCCTCCGGCGGATCACCGGCATCGACCTGATCAGCGACCTGTCGACGTTCTTCCAGCTGCTCGGGGACATGACCAACGACTTCAGCCAGCGCGCCGCCCAGGTCGAGACGCTGCTCCGGGCCGACACCACCGCGTTCCTGCTCGTCACCTCGGCCGCGCGCGAGCCGATCGACGAGGCGATCTGGTTCGCTCAGCGCCTCCAGACCGACGGGCTGCCGTTCGCCGGCGTGGTGGTCAACCGCGTCCATCACGATCTGCTCGGCAATCGCGCGCCGCGCGAGGTCAGGCGCTCGCTGGCCCGGGTCCTGTCGCCCGGCCTCGCCGTCCGCGTGACCGAGAACTTCCGCGACTACCACGTGCTGGCCCAGCGCGATGACCACAACCTCGCGCGGCTGGCCGGCCAGCTCGACGAGAGCCGGCTGCTGCTCGTCCCCCAACTCGACGACGACGTGCACGACGTCGCGGGGCTGCTGAGGATCCACCGCTACCTGTTCGCAACGCAAGCCGAACGAGACCGCCTGGTCGCCGACATGGTGGCCTGACGACGAACTTTGGCGATGCGGCTGACATATACGGGGCTGAATCGCCATTCATATGCACGATATATCGAGAAACTCGGCTATGCTGCTGCAGCAACCGTGGGCCGGCCGAGGCACTCCTCCGAACAGACGACGAGGCTCCTGCGCATCCTCTCCGCGGACCCAGAACGCTGGCGCTACGGATACGACCTGTCGGCTAATGCGAGCATCAGTGCGGGCACGATGTACCCCGCCCTGGCACGGCTGGCCGATGATGGGCTGCTCGAGCATCGCTGGGAGCTTCCCTCCGACAACGGCCGGCCGCGACACCTCTATCGGCTGACCGCCGAGGGACTCCGGTTCGCGGCGTCGCGATCGTGATCACGCCCGCACGATCGTGGTCTCATCCCCAGTCCATGTCGCCCAGCTGAGCAATAGCGCCTGCCACTGCTCCCGCGCCACCGGCGCGCCGGCGGTTGTCACCTGCACGCCGCCCTCGTGGAGAAGCTCCCACACCGCCTGCTCGCACAGCGCGAGCCGCTCGCTCACGCGTGACTGCGGGTAGCGCTCCCCGGCGAGGTCGACGACCGCGCCGAGCGCGAGCGGCCCGTCGGCGGAGCGCTCCACCAGCTCGCGCTTGAGCTCGGCGACGGGTGGCGGGTGCGCCGCCTCGGCGAGCAGCCGCTCGGTCGCATCTTCGCCCTCACGGGTCACGTTCGCCCAGCCGCGCCCCAGCCCGAGCTGGTCCCCGGTCAGGGCCGGCCCCTCGTAGATCGTCAGCCGGGCGCGGTCGGACGTCCAGCGACGGTCGTCGAGCTCGACGCCACCACCCGACACCCACGGCCCCAGGATGCGCGCGTCGAGCTCCTCGCGGGTCAGGTTGAAGGCCCGCGTCTGATGCGGGAACTGGCGCAACTCGACGTGGAACACGACCGGTAGTGTGCCTCGCTCATGACCGACCGGCCGCTGTGGGCGCCGTGGCGCATCGAATACATCACGGGCCCCAAGGACGGCGAGTGCATCTTCTGCGCCGCCGGCGCCTCCACGAACACCGACCCCGCGCACCAGCCGATCGATCGCACTGCGCACTGCCTGACGATCCTCAACGCGTACCCCTACGCGCCCGGCCACGTGATGGTGGCCCCGGTCCGCCATGTCGCCACGATCGAGGACCTCAACGAGGACGAGATGCTCGACACGATGCGCCTCGCCCGGCGCGCGATCCTGGCCATCCGCAAGGGCATGTCGCCTGACGGCTTCAACCTCGGCTGGAACCAGGGCAAGGTCGCCGGGGCCGGAATCGCCGATCACCTGCACCTGCACGTCGTGCCCCGCTGGAGCGGCGACACCAACTTCATGCCGTTGCTGGCCGACACCGATGTCATCCCGCAGGCGCTCGAGGCCACGCGGAATGTGCTGGTGCAGGCGCTGGCCGACGACTAGGATCGAGCTCGTGCCCACCGACATCGACCTCGGACGACTCCGCGAGCTGCTCGACGGCGGCGCCCAGCTGGTCGAGGTACTGCCGACCGACGAGTACACGAAGGCTCACCTCCCGGAAGCGATCAGTCTCCCCCTGGGGACGCTCGATGAACGGGGGGTGTCGATCCTCGATCGCGGCCGACCGGTCGTCGTCTACTGCTGGGACGCCCTCTGAGATCTGAGCGCACGAGCCGCGTGCCGGCTCGAAGTGCTCGGCTTCACCGAGGTCTACGACTACGTGTTCGGCAAGGTCGACTGGCTGGCGCACCGTTTGCCCGTCGAGGGGGAGCGCGCCGACCCGCCGACGGTCGGCCGCGTTATGCGCGACGACGTCGTCCGCTGTGATCCGGACGACCGCGTGGCCCAGGTGCTTGAGCGAGTAGAACGTTCTATCTATCCGTTCGGGCTGGTCGTTGGGCCCGAGGATCGACTGTTCGGACGGGTCCGGTGCAGCGTCCTGCGACAGGCGCCGGCCGACGCCGTCGTCGGCGCCATCATGGAGCTCGACCCAGCGACAAACCGCCCGCACCGCGCCGCCGACGCCATCGCCAAGCGCCTGGCCCAGAAGGATCTCCGCTGGACGATCGTCACCACGCCCGAGGGGCGGCTCCTCGGCGTCGCGTCACGCGAGGACCTCGAGCGCCTGGCCGATCAGGACGGATAACTCGCCACTCGCCCCCCGGCCAGCGGTGAATGGCAATTCACCCGGCCCCGGCGCGGAGAACGCGCCACTCGCGAGGCGGGACTCGTCGAGTGACGAGTTATCCGCCACGTTTTGCATGGGCCTCGCTTCGCTCGGCGTCCCTGGGGCCGTTCCGCCGGGCGTCCGTGCCCGGCGGGCGCACCGCAACCTCGAGGGGGGCCGCGTCCCGGGTCAGGACGGGCCCTCCTGGTCCGACGGACGCTGCGCGAAGCGCAGCCCATCCTCACACCACGCTGATCGTGCCCGGCTCGCCCTCGAGCAGCCGGCCGATGACCGTCCCCGGTACCTCGCCGGCACGGTCCGGGTCGAGCGCGACGAGCAGCCCGCCCGAGGTCATCGCGTCGGTTACGAGCCGCCGGCGCACCTCCTCGACGCCGCCGGCGAACGTCGCGAACTCCTCCGCGTAGGCGCGGTTGTTGCGGCTGCCCCCGGCGAGCGCGCGGTCGTCGGCCAGCAGCTCGACGACGCCGTCGATCGCCGGCACCGCCGCCGCCTCGACCTCCGCGGCCACGCCACTCGCCAGCGCGAGTTCGTGCAGATGGCCGAGCAGCCCGAACCCGGTCACGTCGGTCATGCCGTGCGCCCCGGCCGCCTGCGCCGCCGCCGCCCCCGCCTCGTTCAGCTCGATCATTACCTCGACGGCGCGCGCCAGCACCTCATCGTCGGCCAGACCCTTCTTGAGCGCGGTGGTGACCGCGCCGGCGCCGAGCGGCTTGGTCAGCACGAGCGCATCACCGACCCGGCCGCCGGCGTTGGTGAGCACGTCGGCCGGGTCGACCACGCCGGTGACGGCGAGGCCGTACTTGGGCTCGGGGTCGTCGATCGTGTGCCCGCCCACGATCGAGGCGCCGGCGGCGCTGACGACGTCGTGGCCGCCGCGCAGGACCTCGGCGAGCATCTCGGCTCCGAGCTCCTGGACCGACCACGCGACCAGGTTCAGCGCGGTGAGCGGCCGGCCACCCATCGCGTACACGTCCGAGAGCGCGTTGGTGGCCGCGATCCGCCCGAAGTCGTAGGGGTCGTCGACGATCGGCGTGAAGAAGTCGGCGGTCTGGACGATGGCCAGGTCCTCGCGCAGGCGGTAGACGGCGGCGTCATCGCTGGTCGCGGCGCCGACGAGGAGGTCGGGGTCGGTCGGCTGCGGCAGCGCCTGCACAATCGGGGCGAGCAGCGCCGCGGGCACCTTGCACGCGCACCCCGCGCCGTGGGACAGCGAAGTGAGCTTGACGGCGGTCACAGCCCGATCATGGCAAACAGCGCGGGTAGGGTCTGCACGTGTTCGCCTTGTTCCTAGCGGCCAGTTCTACGCCGGCGCACCTGCCGGGCGTCCTCCACAGCCTGGAGCCGACGCTCGACCGCTTCGGCTATCTCGCGCTCGGGCTGATCTTCCTCGAGGACTTCGGCGTTCCCGTCCCGGGCGAGACCGTGCTGATCATCGCCGCGGTGTACGCCGGGACCGGGCGGTTCAACGTCTGGCTTGTCGCCCTGCTGGGCTTCGTCGCGGCCATCCTCGGGGACAACGTCGGCTTTGGCATCGGGCACTTGGGCGGCCGGCCGCTGGCCGAGCGCTACGGCAAGTACATCCTGCTCACGCCCGAGCGCCTCGACAAGACGGCCGCGTTCTTCGACCGCCACGGCGGGAAGGTGATCGTGATCGCGCGGTTCGTCGAGGGCCTGCGTCAGGCCAACGGGATCATCGCCGGCATCACCGGCATGCACTGGGCGAAATTTGCTGTGTTCAACGCCCTCGGCGCGGCGCTGTGGGTCGGCGTGTGGGTGTCGATCGGCTACTTCTCGGGTGACCACATCGACAGCATCTACCACACGGCCACACGCTACGAGGCGTACTTCGGGATCCTGGTCGGCCTGGTCATCCTCGCGTTCATCGCGCGGCGGGTGTTCAAATGGCAGAAGCGGCGCAGAGAACAGGCCCCGAGCGAGGCCGAGCCGGGACCCTAGGCGCTCTGACGCTCGCGGAACGCGCGCCGCGCCTTCTCGATCGCCTCGACAGCGGCGTCGCGTCCGGCCCACCCCTCGACCTCGGAATGGCGGTCCGGATCGAGGTCCTTGTAGACCGTGAAGAAGTGGCCGATCTCGGCGCGCAGCTGCGGCGGCAGGTCGTCGACGTCCTCGAGGTAGTTCCAGCCCGGGTCGGCGAACGGCACGCACACGACGTGGTCGTCGGGGCCCTTCTCATCGGCCATCTTGAACAGCCCGACGGTCTTGGCCTCGACGATGCAGCCCGGGAAGGTGGGCTCGGACACGCAGACCAGGACGTCGAGCGGGTCGCCGTCGGGCGCAAGCGTCTCCGGGATGTAGCCGTAGTCGGTCGGATAGACGACCGACGCCGAGATGAATCGGTCGAGCTTGATGCCGCCGAGCTCCGGGTCGTACTCGTACTTGTTGCGGCTGCCCTTCGGGATCTCCACGATGCAGCGCAGCTCGTAGGCGCTCAACGCGGCCGGCCCCCGAGCGTCAATTCATCTCCCCCCGCGCCACCGCGAGGCACGCCTCGCAGCGCGGCCAGGGCGGATCCCACGGGTAGCCCGACACGTCCTTGCCGCACAGCGCCGTGTCGGGATCCTGCTCGGTGACGAGGTGGCACAACTCCTCGAACCCGTCGTCGTTGATCCGCGGCGTGTTCCGGCATTGCGGATGGACGTTGGGGGCGACGGTCGGGCGGGCGGCCAGCGGGAGCACGGGCCTGAGCATAACTCGCCCCCATTAACAGCACGAGCGGGCTCGGTGGCCCGCTCGAAACTGCAGGTCGCGCTCCCCTTTCCTTCATAGGAGCCCCAGGACTTACATGTCAGGCCTGGCGGGCAAGACACTCCCGGCCCCGCGATGCAGGACCGAGTGGGGAGCGGCCTGGATTCAAGCCTAGCGGGTCCGGTCCGCCGCGTTAGGAAGTGAAGGCACTGCGGCCGGATTCCCGGCCGGGTGATCGACCCGCGTTGACCTCGGCCGCCTCGGCCAGCAGGTCATCGGCGACAGCGCACAGATGCGACCCGAGGTGGCCGCACAACACGTCCCTGAGCAGCGCCCGCAGCTGCTCGGCCAGCTCGTCGACCAGCGCGTCCACGCCCGGGTGCGCGGGCGCCAGGCCGCCGATCACGGCGCGCTCGAGTGAGATCGCGTGCGCGACCCGCTCGGTCATCGCGGCACGATCCTCCGGCGTGGCACAGATCGCCGCGATCCGTCCGGCCAGCCGGCCGCTCGCCGGGCCCTCGGGCTCGAGCAGCGCCCGGAGCGCGAGCAGGTAGTCGGTGAGCGCCTCGAACGGGGCCAGCCGTTCGCAACCCATCTCGAATCGCGCCAGCGCCCATGAGATCTCACCGTTGCGCGGCGCCCGTCGCGCGACCAGGTTGCAGAACGCTCGCAGCTCGTCCTCCTGCGCCGCGGCGATCCGCCGGATCATCCGCGGCCGCCCGCTACCCCCGAGGGGAACCGGGCGCCACGCCCCCGCGTCCATCCGCGTCCACGCGATCGGCCCGAGCGCGTAGCCGCCGCGCTCGAACAGCCGCAGCGCGGTCAGCGTGCGGCGGAACCGGACCCGCGCCACCGACACGGGAGCGGGCGCGTCGCGGTCCTGCGCCGCGGTCAGGACGATGAGAACGTTGGGCTCCTCGCCGTCTCCCCACACAGCCTCGGACGGCAGATCGTCGAGCACGTCGCCGGGCACGAGCGAGAGGCCCTCGCCGATCGCCATCTCGGGCGTCTCGGGGTCCAGGGCCAGCCCCAGGAGCGGCGCCACCACGGTCGTCACCGCGCGGCCGTCATATAGCGCCCGCTCGAGCTCGCCGTAGGCCGCTTCGAAGCGATCGCCGTCGAAGCCGAACTCGCTCCGCTCGGCAAAGACCGTGGTCAGGAACGCTCGTAGCGCCGCGTCGGCGGACTCACGCGGGTCGGCCGGCACTCGAGCCTCGCCCCGCTGCCTGACGTACGTCTCGACGCCGTCGAGACCGCTGAGTGCGCGGACGGCCGCCGCATAGGAGGGGAGCGCCGAGAGCAGCCCCAGGCGCTCGCGGATGAATGTGCCCGTGAGCGGCCGGTAGCAATAGAGAGGAACCCTCCCACCCCGCCCACCCGGTCGCCCGGGCCCACCCGCGGTGTCGACCAGCTCGAACGGAACCTCGGCCCCCGCGGCGGTCTCGGCCTCGAGCTGGCCGGCCGCCTCGGCGGTGAAGGCCTCGATCACCCCGTGAAGCGTGGTATTGCGCACAGCGGCCGGTTCGCGCCGGCGGCCGGTGATCCTGCCTGGCGAACGCGCCCTTGCAACGTTCAGAGGCCGCGCTGGAGCGCGAGCACGAGCAGCACGACCGCCGCGACCCCGGCCAGCACGACTACCACCAGGTTCGTGGCCACCGCCAACTTGAGCTTGCGGGCGGTGCTTGACGCCGGCCCTTCGGCAGGGGCGACCGAGGCGGATCCGTCCGGGTGAACCGAGGTCGTCTCGGCCGGGTCGACCGAGGTCGAGAGTGCCTGGGTCACGAACCGGTTCAGGCTGACCTCGTCGCGCTCGGCCGCCTGGGCGAGCTGCTCGTGCAGCTCGCTCGGCATGCGCACGAGGATGCGGCCGCTGTAGCCGGTCGCGGTCTTGGAGCGGCCCGACCGGCGGCTCGGGCCACCGTTTGCGCCGGCCTCGGACCGATCGTTCGGCGATGGCGGGCCGGCCTTTGCCGGACCGTCTGCGGACTGCGCCGTCGCGCCGTTGCGCTGCCCTCGCGCCCTCACCGGCTCGATTCTACGGCCGGTATCCAGTGATATCGGGGGAGTTTCGGTGGTATCACCCGGATCAGCGGCCTCGCTGGAGGTCGTGAACTCCCCCCGCAGCTTGACGAGCGCGCCCTCGAGCAGGCGCGACACGTGGGCCTGCGAGATGCCGATGGAGCTCGCGATCTGACGCTCGGTCATGTCGGCGTGAAAGCGCAGGAAGACGATTCGGCGCTCCCGATCGTCGAGCACGCGTAGCCCATCGGCCAGCATGAGACGGAACTCGCTCTCGTCGGTGGAGTCGAGCTCGCCGGTCGGCTCAGTGCCCGCGTCCCCGCCGCCGGTGATGTCCGAGGCGGCCCGGGTCGCTCGGCCCCGGCGGTCGCTGAGATGTCGGCGGATCCCGCCCTCCACCGCCGGCGTGGCGAACGAGGCGAACGCGACGCCGCGATCGGGATCGAACCGCCCGGACGCCTTGACCAGCGCGAGCGACCCGACCTGGACGAGCTCCTCGAGGTCCTCGCCGCGGCCGCCGTAGCGACGCGCGACCGCCCGGACAAGCGGCAGGTGCGAGCGCACCAGCTCTTGCCGCGCCAGATCGGCGTCACCCGTCGAGCCGGATTGTCCCGGCGCCGCTACCGCCGGTCTCGTACGCCTATCGCCACCCATGTCGCCACGTCCCCTATGCGACCGATATCACAAGTGAAAGTACCAGAGATAGCACGAGTTTGGGCCCTTTTTTGGATCAGATAGGGCGCTCGAGGAGACATAAAGGGACAGGAAACTGATCATGGTTGATCTTTCGTTCCGAAAGTTGTTGGGGCATCGGATTGCGTGGGCACTAGCGCTCGCGCTCCTCGTGGCAGCCCTGTGGATCCCGGCCGGCGCACAGGCTGCGACCGGGACGCCTGGCGTGCCGTCCGCGGTCACGGCGCTGCCGGACGTCCCTGCGGCCGCCCAGGCCACCGTCGGCGCCGCGCTCGCCCAGGCGGGCGCTGGAGACGTCGACCGGGCCTCCGTCGCGGCGGTCCCAGCCCCCGTACCGAGTGTGTCTTCGTCCCCGCCCCCGGCCCCCGCGCCGTCGGCTTCACCGCCTGCTGCCCTGGCTGCGACGCCGGCCATCACGATGCCGGTCGCGCACGTCGACGTCCCCACGTCGGTCTCGCCGGCAGGCTCTTTGCCGATTCCCGACCCGGCGTCCGTGGTGGAGAGCGGAGCTGGTCTGGCGCTTTCCGCCCCCAGGCCGGACCCGGCCGCCTCGGCGGCGCGGGAGCCGACGGGCGGCGTCAGCGACAGCGATGTGCGCCGAGCGCAACCGTCCGGCCGTGGTGGTCCGGTCGGCGCTGCGCATCGAAGCTTCGGCCGCGGCGAGCCGCTCGTGGCGGCGCATCCGATCGAGCTCGTCGGCGCAGTCCGGGCGCCAGCCGCTGGCGCCGGATGGCCCAGGCTCGCCAGGGCCCGTCGCGTCGCCTCGCCGCCGGTCGTCGTGGTCGCCCCTCATCGCGCACACAAGCGATTCGCGAACGCAACCGCGGCGAGCACCGCACCTGCGGCAACGGCCGTTGAACCGATCAGTCCCTCGACGCCGGCTGCGCTTCCCCCGGGCGGGACCGGGGGTGCCGGGGCCGGCGCGGGCGCCGGCCCAGCCGGTGCGGCTGCGGTCGCGCTGCTCGTGCTCGCCGGCGTAGCTCTCTTGCGATCCATCTTGCCGGGACTCATGACGCTCGACCTTTTGCCCTGGAGGTCGGCGGTCCCGGCGTTGCCACCCGAGCGCCCTGGTTAGCCGCGGCCGGAAGTCCGCGAATCCTCGCCGTGCGTCAGACAGCGCGGCGATCCAGCTAACCAAGGAGACAGCATGAGATCGAAGTTGATTGCTGCCGCCGTCACAGTCGCCGCGCTCGCATTGCCGGCGACGGCGATGGCCGGTGGCGCACCAGGCGGTGGCGGGGGCGGTGGCCTCGGCCAGCTGCAGCTCGCGGGTCAGTCCGCGGTCACGCTGCAGGGGGCGCTCTCGAGCGCCAACGCCAATCAAACCGCGACCAACACCAACGCGCCGGTCAGCGTCGGCGGCGGCGCGCCGTCAGGCGGCGGCCAGTCGTGCGGCTGTGGCCAGCCGGTGGGTAACAAGCCGATGGGCAACAAGCCGATGGGCAACCAGCCGACGGGCAACCAGCCGTCGGGCGGCTCCAACAGCGCAAACCAGGGCGCGTTCAACGGAGCGGCCAGCGGCGCCGGGAACAACAGCAACACCCAGCAGAGCAACAACCAAAGCCAGAACGCCTCAAGCGGCGGTGCTGGCATCGGTTCCGGTGGCGCCGGCCAGGCGCAGGGCAGCGGACAGAAGTCCGTCACCGGCCAGCTCGCGGGGTCCTCGGCGAACGCCAATCAGACCGCCACCAACAGCAACTCGCCCGTGAGCAGCGCGGGCGGTGCCATGTCCGGTGGTCCGAGCGGCGACCCCAGCGCCAACCAGCTCGCCGTCAACGGCGCGCTCAGTGGTGCCGGGAACAACAGCAGCACGACCCAGAACAACACCCAGACCCAGACGGCCGGCTCGAGCTGCGTCGTCGGGTGTGGCGGCGCCGGGCAGGCGCAAGGGTCGAGCCAGAGCGCGGCCACGCTCCAGGGAGCGTCCTCGCAGGCGAACGCCAACCAGACCGCGGTCAACGCCAACGTCCCAGTTAGCGTCGCGGGCGGGAGCATCTCGGGCGGCTCGAACAGCGCCAACCAGGGTGCCCTCAACGGCGCGGGCAGCCTCGCCGGCAACAACAGCAACACCAGCCAGACCAACAACCAAAGCCAGACGGCCAGCTCCAGCTGCCTGATCGGCTGCGGCGGCGCCGGGCAAGCGCAGCTGAGCGGACAGAACTCCGTCACCGGTCAGCTCGCGGCGTCGAACGCGAACGCCAACCAGACCGCGGTCAACGCCAATGTCCCGGTCAACATCTCAGCCGGCAACATCTCGACCGGCTCCAACAGCGCCAACCAAGGCGCCGTCAACGGGGCGATCAGTGGCGCCGGCAACAACAGCAGTACCAACCAGAGCAACAACCAGACCCAGGGGGCCAGCTCTAGCTGCCTCATTGGGTGTGGCGGCGCCGGCCAGGCGCAAATCTCGGGTCAGAGCGCGACCACGCTCCAGGGGGCGTTCTCCTCGGCGAACGCCAACCAGACCGCGGTCAACGCCAACGTCCCGGTGAACATCTCGGCCGGGGACATCTCGGCCGGCCCCAGTAGCGCCAACCAAGGCGCCGTCAACGGGGCGGTCAGCGGCGCCGGCAACAACAGCGGCACCGACCAGAGCAACAACCAAAGCCAGACGGCCGGCTCCAGCTGTCTGGTCGGCTGTGGCGGTTCCGGACAAGCGCAGTTGAACAGTCAGCAGGCCCTAACAGGCCAGCTGGCCGCTTCATCGGCTTGTGCGAACCAGACCGCGGTCAACGCAAACGTCCCGGTCAGCATCGGCGCTGGCAACGTCACGGGAGGTTCGAATAGCGCGAACCAGTTCGCGGTCAATGGGGCGCTCAGTGGCGCCGGCAACAACTCCGACACCACACAGACTGGAGGGCAGACCCAGTCGAGCACCTGATCGGCCTCCCGGTCGACCCGCCAGCGCGGGCTGACCGGGACCCCTAGCCGACCCGCACCCGGCCGGTGCCCACGGGCGCCGGCCGGGGAGGCCGGCCCGGCCTTTCCCCTCTGCCCGGGGAGCCACTCGCATGAGATTCGTCTACCGCACAAAACTCGGACTGGTCCTCGTCACGATCGTCTTGGCGCTCGTGGTCGTGGCGCAGGCTCGAGCCGACCAGCCGGCCGCGACGACGGGTCCGCCGTCGGTCGCTGCGGCGTCTGGGTCCGTGGCGACAACGCCACCGTCGGCGGCCGCGACGAACTCGAGCCTCACGACGTCGACCCCTGCCGGCCCAAGCCCGACGGCGGCGGCCTCAGGTCCGCAAACCCCCGTCACTGCAGGCGATCCGGGCGGTAGTAGCACCGCTGGTAGCCGTAGTAGCACCCAGCCGTCGCCGCCCAGCACCACTACCACGCCGCCTTCGGCCAGTGGTACTCCGGGTCCTCCGAGCGGAAGCGGCAGCACCGACCCGCCCGGCGACACGGGCACCCCGGCTCCACCGAGCAGCGCGACCACGCCGGCGCCGCCGAGCGGCAGCAGCAGTCCGGTGTCGCCGCCGACGTCGTCGCCGCCGAACCCGCCCAGCGCGCCGACGCCGCCCGCGGGTCCCGGAAGTGGGACGGATCCGGGAACCGGGATGGATCCGGGAAGTGGGACGGATCCAGAAACCGGGACGGATCCAGAAACCGGGACGGATCCAGGAACGGGGGCCGGGACGACGCCCCAGCCGACCCCTCCGCTCACGGCATCCCAGCCACCGAGCACGCCGTCGAGTCCGATCCCGGTCGTCTCTCAGACGACGACGCAGACGATCACCCAGGTTGAGATATCGGGGTGCCTCACGGACTGCCAGGGCGTGAGCCAGGTCCAGACCGCGCAGCAGCAGGCGGTGTCGGTCCAGATCCTCCAGACCGGCGCCCAGCTCGCGGGGGTATCCGTCCCGACCGGACCGGGCCTGGCGCTGCAGTCCGCCGGCACGATCACGCAGATCCAGATCGGGTGTGTCGCGCAGTGCTTCGGCGTCAGCTCGACCAACCCGACCACGCTGGCGACCGCCCAGCAGCTCCTAGCCGAGCTCGACTCGCTCCTGGAGCCTCCCGATCCACCGAGCGCGACACCCGCCCCGGGAACCGAGCAGAGCGTGACGAGCCAAACGTCCTGCCAGGAGCAGGAGGGGCAGCCCTCGAGCCTCGCTGAGGTGCAGAGCGTCTCGGAGAGCAGCACGACCGTACAGCTCGTCGAGGAGGCGCTTCCATCGCTGCTCGAGTCGAGCTTCGGCGACTCGAGCCCGAACGTGCTTGCGACGAGCCAGACGGTGCAGAGCACGTGGCAGCTCCAGATTGGATGCCTGCTCGACTGCGTCGGCTCCAGCCAGACACAGGACGCGGACGAGTCCAGCACCACCATCGAGAGCGTGACCGGCCAGTCGGCTGGATCGGGCGGCGGACTGGAGGCGACCGTGACCCAGGTGATCTGGCAGGTCCAGATCGGCTGCCTCGTCTGGTGCTACGGCTCGACCCAGATCCAGCAGGAGAGCACGCAGAACACGGTTGTCCTGATCTCCGCTCCCGCACCCGACCCCAGCACGCCCGACCCGGCGCCGGTTTCCGGACCGGGGACGAACGATCCCCCGCCGGCGGCGAGCGGTGCGGATTCACCGCCGGCGCCGGCGGACCCGCCACCTTCAAGCCCGCCACCAAGCACGACGCCGGCTCTGCCCGAGCGGCTGAGCTTCCCGACCGTGGTCGGGCGGTCGGCGCTCGTCATGGTCGGGGCGCTGCAGAGCCCGCGCGCGACCACCCGCGCCGCCGTCGTGACGAGCGACGCGGCCTCGAGTCCTTCTCGGCCCTCAGCGCAGCCCTTGGAGTGGTGGCGCGCGTCTCTCACGATCGTGCGCGGAGTGAGCTCGCACCACGCCACCACGCCCCATCGCGAGCACTCCGTCGACCCGGCGGCCCACGTCGGACGCCGGCCGCATGTCGCTCGCCCCCGGGTGCTCGAGGCGCGGACCGACGCCGGTCCGGGAGTCGCGAGCCTAGCCCTCGTGCTCGTTCTGCTCGCGGCGGCTTTGGCATACGCAACCTTCCGCGCGCGAGGGAACGCCGACTCGAACCGTTGATCTGTAGGGACGGCAAGCGTATGGTTCGCTCGACATAGTGAGAAAGTAGGAAGAACCGTTGCGGATTGCACGCGTGGATGTAGCGCAGCGGTGCGGGGGGCAGACGGATGCTGGTTCTTGGACCGCTCGCACCCTCGCCAGAATCGGCGGGGCGGCAGTGGTCGCCGTTCTGGCACAGGGCTGTCTTGGTGTGTCGGCAGCCCAGGCAGTCGCATTGCACGGGCATGCGGGCGACCCATCGCCCCAGGCCGCACCCGGGTCGAGCGCGAGCACGCCGGCGCCCGATCCCGCACCTCAGGCGGCTCCACGATCGACGCCGATACGCACTTCGACGCCGTCGACCCGACAGACCACCTCGCCGGTATCGAACGGGCACCCAACCACGGTGATCAGTTCGCCGGTCTGCCTGGTGCCGGCGCGGACATCGTCAGTCACGCCAGCATCCAGCAGCGTCCCGTCCCGCGGCACATCAGCGCCGGCGCATTCGGTCTCACACCACCGGGTTCGGCATGTGCCGCCGGCACGAACGACCTCGACTCGAGTCGGTTCGTTGTCCTTCCCGCTCGCGCTGCCGAGGGACCTTCTGCTCCTGCCAGGCGACGCGCTCCGGGCCGGCGATCCGGGCCACCAGAACGGCGTGTTGTTGTTGCTGAGTGCGGCGGCGATGGCGGTGGTGGCGGTGGCGAGCTTCACGCTGCTGCGGCGGCTGCGGAGGTTGGAGGCGGCATGAGGCGGCTCGCGCTCATTGGTGTGTTGGCGGCCGTCGGGGTTTCGCTGGCGACGGCGTCGGCGCGCGTTGGGCGACACCCTCAGCGTGCCGCTGTGCACCGTCCAACGGCCCGTGCGACCAATCCGGAGACTGGTACAGTCGGGCCCGCTGTCCGTGACTTGGGACGCGAGTCGCCGTGCCGAGCAACGTCGCCGGCTGTGTCTCGACGACGTATACCAGACCGACTCCTGCAGACCACCGTCCTTGCCAGGTGTGGCTTGGGCGGTCAACAACGCAACTCATCAGCTTCCCGTTGAACGTCGAGACTCTCCTCCCCCACCGCCACCGTGACCCCGTCCCGGCCCCCGGACTCCAACGGCTGGTACAACCACGCCGTCACGCTCACGGCGCCATCAGCGGCAGCTCGTTCTCAGGTATCGCGTCCTGCACCTCGACCACCTACGCCGGCCCGAGCACGACTACCGCCACCGTCAGCGGCACCTGCACCGACAACGCCGGCAAGACCGTGACGGTCACGAGCGCGCCGTTCCACTACGACGCCACCTCCCCCACGCTCAACGTCGCCGCCACCCCGGGCGACGAGAGCATCGCACTCAGCTGGCAGACCGGCGGCGACATCGCGCCGATCGTCTCGATGACCGTCGCCCGTACCTCGAGCTCAGACTCAAAGGACCCCGTCGTCTACAGCGGCACCGCGACCGGATTCAACGACACGAACCTGAGGAACGGCGTCCACTACACGTACACGATCACCGCCGAGGACGCGGCCGGCAACACGGCGACGCGAAGCCTCCAGGTCACGCCCGCGGCGCGGTTGCTGTCGCCGGCGGCGAACGCGCGGGTGTCCACACCTCCAGCGTTGACTTGGACCGCCGTCCCGGGCGCGACCTACTACAACGTCCAGCTGTACCGCGGCGACCCGACCAAGCTACTCAGCTTGTGGCCGGTGCGGGCCAGCCTGCAACTTCACCGCACGTGGCGCTTCGACGGGCGCCGCTACCACCTGAAGCCGGGCCGGTACAAGTGGTATGTGTGGCCCGGGTTCGGGAAGCGTAGGGCCGCCCGTTACGGGCACATGGTCGGGTCGGGCACGTTCATCGTCGTGCGCTGACCGGAGACGGTCAGGAGGACCGCTCGATCTCGCCGAGGTGGGCGATGTTCTCGACGTCGTCTGGCTCCACGCTCGCGCCACCGCCAAACCAGGCGTCGAGGATCTCCCCGAGCTCGGCCTCGGAGGTGGCCCGCAAGCTGAGCGCGAGCACGTTGGCGTCGTTCCAGCGGCGCGCGCCGTTGGCCGTGGCCGCGTCGCCGCACAGGGCTGCCCGGATGCCCGGCACCTTGTTGGCCGCGATCGAGGCACCCGTCCCGGTCCAGCAGGCCACGATCGCCTGTTCGGCCCGGCCGTCGGCGACGTCGCGGGCGGCCGCCTCGCTCGCCCATGCCCAGTCCGAGCGCTCGGCATCGGAGTAGGCGCCGTGGAGCACGGGCTCATGGCCGCGCCGACGCAGCTCCTCGGGCAACGCGCCCGCCACGCCGGTCAGCTCGTCGGCCGAAACCGCTACCCGCATCGCGGAAGGGTCAGACGGCCGCGATCGCTGGCTCGGGCTCCACGACCATCTCGCTCTCCTCGAGCGAGTCGGCGCAGTCGCCCAGCAGCCACCGTAAACCGTATGCGCGCATGTCCTCGATCAGCGGGACCAGCGCGAGACCCTTATCGGTGAGCGCGTACTCGACGCGCGGCGGGACCTCGGGGAAGGTCTGACGCTCGACGATCCCCTCATCCTCCAGCGCGCGCAACCGCAGCGACAACGTGCGGGGACTGATCCCCCGAAGCGAGCGCTCGAGCTCGCAGAACCGCGACCGGCCCTCGGCCAGGTCCCGGATCACCAGGAGGGTCCACTTCCCGCACACGATCTGGGCTGTACGGCACACCGGACATGTGTCATTTGAAGCCATCTCTACCCGATGTTAGCGCAATGCTTCACGAACTGAAGCTTTGGCTGCCGCCCCGCGAGGAGGCGGCAGCCAAGTCGCTTCGCTACTTGACCGTGTAGCTGTACGGGATCGACGCCACGTCGTTGCCGTCGGGCTGGAAGGCGCCCTGGAAGGCGACCTCGTTGTAGTCGTCGATGTACAGCGTGCCCGTCACCTGCGAGCCGGACGACCCGCTCGGAGTGATCGTGACCGGAATCGTCCCCGTCTGATGCGGGCCGACGACCACCGGCGAGAGTCCGTTCAACTGCGACGGATCGGCGCTGGCGAGCCACAGGTCGCCGGTTTGCGAGGTCACCGCTGAATCGAACGGCGCGGTGGCCACGCTCATCGTCGTCGAGACCGGCTCATTGGCGGGGCCGGTGGCACCGAACGGCCCCACGACGTCGGGGGCCATCGTCCACAGCGACTGGGTCAGCGGGTTCGCGGTGAACGTCGCGCTGACTGTGCTGCCCACATTCGAGGCAACATCCGGATCGCCCCAAGGTGAGCTCGAGTCGAACATGATCGGAGTGCTCCCCGTCGTGCTCGCCACCTCGGTGAACTGCGTGCTGTGGCTCGGGACGAGGTATTCCGGAACGTTCTGGAACTCGGTCAGCGGCACCGTCGTACCCGGCCCGGTGAGCGAGGTCAGGCTGAGCGGGGCGCTGCCCGGCAACCGCGCGTCGACGAAATACTCCTCTGGCGTCGGCCCGTTGTTGGTGATGCCGACGTTGTACGTCTGCGCCTTGCCGGCCGCCAGCTTCGACGAACTCGAGTTCGGCAGACCGCCGGACGACGCGGGCACCTGGCTGTTGTTCGTCGACACCGTGAACGGCTCGGTTACCGCCGTGCCCGACACCTGCGGCGCGAACGAGACCGCCAGCGTCCACGTCCCCGTCGCTGGGGACAGCACGTGCAGCTGAGCCCCCATCGTGTTGGTCTCCGTGTTCCCGTTGACCAGCTCGTTGGACGCCTGCGCCTGCGCGTAACCGTTTGGATTGATGAGGAACGCCGTGAACGGGTTATTCGGGTTGTTGGCCAGGACGATCGATCCGTTCAGCTCGCGAGCCCCGGCGGGCACGTTGAGCTGATAGAAGAACTCCTGTCCGGCGTAGAACATGCGCCCGTTGCCGCCGGTGAGCGTCTGCGTGAACGACTGTGACCCACTCTGGATCACGCTGCGCAGCGTCACCGGAATCGTGCTCTGTCGCCCGAAGCCCGGGCCGCCGCTCTGGTTCAGCACGATCGCGCCGGCGGCGTCACCAGGCGTGCTCGGCGTCGAGACGGACAGCGCCACTGGCCTCGACTGCCCCGGAGCGAGCGTCATGCTCTGCGGAGCGACGCTTCCGAACGTCGTGTACTGAGCCACCCCGGCATTCCACAGAACCGGCCCCGTCGATCCTCCGTTGCTGGAGGTGTTGCTCCAGACGTAACCGGTCCAGGTACCCGCCTTCGGGCTCGTGATCTGGACGTTGCCGTAGTTGCCGTTGCCCTGGGGCACAGAGTAGGCGGCCAGGTTGCCGGCCGGGTCCACCAGCGTGAGTCGGACCCGCGCGTTGAGATAGCCGTTGTCGAAATCGGTCAACGCGTTCTGGTAGGCGATCGACACATTCAGTCGGTCCTGGCCCGCCGGAACCCTGAACGTAAACGGCTCGTAGTTGGCCGGCGTGCCGGCCCAGTTGGTCGTCTGCGGGCTGCTTGAGTCGTTGAGCACGACCTTGCCCGAGCCGACCGTCGCGTAGGCGCCGATCTTGCGCGTCGACAGCGAGACCGTCTGCGTGTTCGACCCGTTGTTGGTGATCGTGTCGGTCAACCGCTCAGGCGTCCCCGGATTGGCGATGGCGTTCAGCTGGGTGGAACTCTGGAGCAGCGTCTGACCGGTCGCCTTCGTCGCGACGGACGGAGTCCGGTAGGACTCGGCCGCCTGCACCGCCTTGTAGGCATCGATCAGCCCGGCGCCCTGCTGGTCGGCCGGTGAGCCGATGTCATCGGTGGTGCTGACGATGATCTGTTTCACGACCGCGGGGGTGGGGCTGGCGCCACCGTGACCCTGGCGGTACGCCTGGATAACCAGCGCCGCCTCACCGGCGGTCAGCGGTGCGGACTCGCTGGTGCCGCCGAATGCCAACACCGGCGTGGGATTGCCCGCATAGTTGGTGCAGTCCTCGTAGATCGCGGTGTTCGTCGAGCACAGCGCCCAGTTCAGCTCGCCCGGTGCGACGGCGTCGATCGTGCGTCCGTCCTGCTCGAAACCGCCCGAACTGAACGAGCTGACGTTGTCATCGAGGTAGCCCTTGATACCCGGGAACTGCGCGCCACCGTACCCGTCCTGCAGGTTGATCCGGTAGGTGGTGCTGGCGCCCATCGAGAGGACTTCGGGATCGGTCGATGGCGTTCCGATCGTGCTCGTGATGCCCGCGTCGCCGCTCGAGACGACGACGGTCGTACCGGCGGCCACGGCGTTGTCGTTGGCCTGCTTAAGCACGTCGAGGCTCGCCGTGTCGTCCGGGTAGAAGTTGTTGCCGAACGACTCGTTCAGCACGTTCACATGGTCGGTTGAGACCGCGTAGTCGATGGCCTGGAGGATCGACGAGTTGTAGCCCTGGTCATTGGAGAAGGCGACCAGGCCGACCAGGCTCGCGCCCGGCGCCACGCCCTCGACCCGGATGTTGCACGTGCCGGTCACGGCATGGGGGCCATAACCCGCCACGTTGTAGATCTCGCGACCTTGGGCGGCGATCGAACTGGCGTCGCCGAACGCCTCCTCGCCGCCGGTCTGCTGGCCCGTGCCCCCGCCGGTGAAGTCCTCGTAGTCCGAGAAAACGTGCTGACCGTTGGCCCGGATGAAGTCGGGGTCGTTGGTGTCGAGTCCATCAGCGATGAATCCGACCGTCACGCCGGCGCCGGTGAAGCCAAGTGATCGCGCGGTCTTGGCGCCCGGGACGTCGGAATCGGCGTGGATCGTCTCGAGGGCCTGCGGGTTGAGCTGCACCTGCCCTTTCGGCGCGCAAACGGTGGAAGCCGGCGCGCCGCCTCCAGACCCGCCTGACCCGCCGCTCGCTGGCGGCGCCAGCTGGATGACCTGGTCGGGGACGACCTGGCTGACCGCCGGGTTGGATGCCAGCTGGGTCGCCTCGCTGGGCGAGACGGTGGCCGACACCGCGTTAAGGACCGTGTATGAGTGCACGTTGCGAGCCCCGGAGCTCGACAGCTGCCGGGTGATTGGAGCCTGGATCGACTGGAGCGCGTGCCGGCGGGCGCCGACGAGCCCGCGAGTCGGAGGCAATCCCTTCTCCTGGTTCTTGAAGATGACGATCACGCGCTGCGTGGCCGCCTGGCTCTGCGCCGTCGCCGCCGACGAAGCGGCGAGCTGGCTCAGCGCGAGCGCCGCCGCGAGCAAGCCGAAACCACACAACAATCGACGTGTGCGTTGCACCATCGTCCCTCCCTCTCTATATCCCCACGCCTCACTTATGTTGCAGCCGCGGAAGCCTATACCTCGGGCGCAGCGGAGGTTGTGTCAGAGGAGTGACCCGCCGTCGGTGGCGGCGGGGAGGTCGCGGGCGCGCCTAGCGGAGCATGCCCGGCGGGGGCGACGAGACCCGGCCGTTGCTGAGCGCCGTGGTGGGCGCGGGCGACGGCGGTGCGCCGACCGGCGCCACGGTGTGAGGCGGAGCGGCCTGCCCCGGCACGCTCGGGGCAGGGGCGACGGGATCGGGAGCGACGGGCGGCGGGGTCTCCGCCGGCGCCGCCACGTCGTGGTGCTCGCGATTGTGCAGATCAGCCATCGAGGTCGACATCCGGCCGTCGCCGGCGACCAGCAGCTTGAAGTCGTGCGGGCTCGAGGCGGCGGCCATGGCGTCCTCGATCGCGATCCGACCGGCCTGGTAGTGCTTGAGCAGCGCCTGGTCGAAGGTCTGCATGCCGTAGTACTCGCCCTCGGCGATGACCTCCCGCAGGCGGTCGGTCTGGTCGGGGTCGAGGATCATGTCGTGCGCGCGGCCGGTCATCCGGAGGATCTCGCACACCGCGACACGGCCCTGGCGGTCGGCCGTGCGGACGAGTCGCTGTGAGACGACCGCCTTCAGCGTCCCGGCCAGCATCGCGCGGGCCTGGCCCTGCTCGTGTGGCTGGAAGAAGTCGATGATGCGGTTGACGCTCTCGGCGGCGTCCAGCGTGTGCACGGTCGAGAGCACGAGGTGGCCGGTCTCGGCGGCCGACAGGGCGGTCCGCACCGTCTCCTCGTCACGCATCTCGCCGATCAGGATCACGTCGGGGTCCTGACGCAGGACGCGGCGCATGGCACGGCCGAAGGATTCGGTGTCCATCCCGACCTCGCGCTGGTTGATGATCGACTGGCGGTCGCGATGCAGATACTCGATCGGATCCTCGATCGTCACGATGTGCCGGGCCTTGTTCTCGTTGATCCAGTTGATGATCGCCGCCAGCGTCGTCGACTTGCCGGAGCCCGTGGTGCCGGTGAGCAGAATCAAGCCGCGCTCCTCTTCCGCGATCTGTTCGATCGCCTGCGGCAGCCCGAGCTCCTGAACCGTCCGCACCGTGAAGGGGATCACGCGGGCCACGATCGAAACCGAGCCGCGCTGGCGGAACGCGTTGACGCGGAAGCGCGCCAGGTCGGGCACCGTGTAGGAGAAGTCGATCTCGTTGTCGGAGTCGAACGCCGTCATCTTCTCGGCGTGGCTGGCGAGCATCTGGCGCAGCACTCGCTCCGTGTCGGCCGGCGTCAGCGGGTCCGGGTACTGCTCGAGCGGCTCGAGCTGGCCGCGGAACCGCGCCATCGGTCGCGCCGGCACCTTCACGTGAAGGTCAGAGCCCTCGTTGTCGACGACGTACTGGAGCGCCTCATGGAGATCGAACATCCCTAACGAAATCGACCCACGAGCCGCTCGGCTTGAGCGACTGGAAGCCACGATGGACGCGCGGCGGCTCCGCGCGCCCATCGCTGCCTCGAATATCTACGCGACGTCGCGGAGCTTCTGCGCCTCAGCCAGCGACTGAAGCTTCTTGAGCGATTGGTTCTCGATCTGCCGGATCCGCTCGCGCGTGACGTTGAACGTCCGGCCGACCTCGTCGAGCGTCCGCGGGTGCTCGCCGCCGAGCCCGTACCGGAGCTCGAGCACGCGGCGCTCGCGATAGCTCAGGTTCTCCAGCGCCTCGCGGAGGGCTTCCTTGGTGAGGATCTCGGCCGCCCGCTCGTACGGCGACTCGGCCCGCTCGTCGGCGATGAACTGCCCGAACTCGGACTCCTCCTCGTCGCCGACCGGCTTCTCGAGAGACACCGGCGCCTGAGCCGAGCGCTTGATCGACTCGACCTCCTCGGGCTCGATCCCCGTTACTTCCGCGATCTCCTCGGCGGTCGGCTCGCGCCCGAGCTCGGTGACCAGCTTGCGCTCGGCCCGCCCGATCTTGTTGAGCTTCTCGACCACGTGCACGGGGATGCGGATGGTCCGTGCCTTGTCGGCGAGCGCGCGAGCGATCGCCTGGCGGATCCACCACGTCGCGTAGGTGGAGAACTTGAAGCCCTTGCGGTAGTCGAACTTCTCGGCCGCGCGCACGAGCCCAAGCGTTCCCTCCTGGATCAGGTCCAGGAACGGCAGGCCCTGGTTGCGGTAGTTCTTGGCGATCGAGACGACCAGGCGGAGGTTCGACTCGACCATCTTCTGCTTGGCGTCGAGGTCGCCGCGCTCGATCCGCTTGGCGAGGTCGACCTCTTCCTGGGCGGTGAGCAGCCGGACCTTGCCGATGTCCTTCAGGAACAGCTGAAGGGAGTCGGTGGTCATGTCCGGCTTGAGGTCCAGCGCTGTCTTGGGCTTGCGCCGGCCACGCTTATCCGGCGCGCGCTCCAGATCGGCCGCCGCGATCGCGGGGTCGAGCTCCTCGACGAGCTCGATCTCGGCGCGCTCGAGGAAGCCATGCAACTCCTCTACGTCCGCCTCATCGAGGTCGAGTTCCGCAACTGCACCGGAGATCTCGGCAAAGGTCAGCACGCCCAGCTGCTGGCCGCGGGTGACGAGGCCCTTGATCTCTTCGAGTTCCTGCAGATCCGCTACTGACATCTGATTCCGTTTCCCGTCGTACCCGCCGGCGCCTGGACACGGCCGGCCTGAGAGTGAGAGAGGATGGCTAACGAGCGAGGGCCCCCAGGGCGCACGCCCGCTATCTAAACATGCGACGAAAGTCTAGTCGCTATACTTTTTGAAGTCAACGATCCGTGGTTTGCGATGGGGTGCGGCATGGTGGTTTTGGTGGGGCGCTGGGTGGGGGGCTTCGATGCCCGCGCCGAACGATGGCCCTGGTGCGCCGCTACCCGATACGTATACGCGCATCGGTCAGCTCGGTTTCAACCGTAGTTCGGATTTTCCTAAGACCGGCGGCAGTCCGACATGATCGGCCACCTCGTACTACGGCGACGGTCCGGGTACGCCATGATGTAGCCCTTGAGCGACGACCGCCCGTCAGACGTTCTCGGAGCGCTGCCGCGCCGGCGGCCGCACCGTCGTAGTGACAAGCGCGCCGCCCCCGCGCCGGCCGAGAACTCCACCGCCGAGCAGGCCGCGGCGCCGGCTGGCCCCCCGTCCGCGGCTGCGCCCCAGCGGGCCTCCGCGTCGACCAAGCAAGCGTCGGGGTCGGGCGAGCGAACCGCGGCACGTACCCGCCGAGCGACGAGCAAGGCATCCGCAGCCTCGACCAAGCCTGGGCGGCGCACGCAGCCGGCGCCGGCCGCTCCGGTTCGGGCCGCAGACGAGCCCGCGCACCCCGTGACGCCGCCGACCCGCGCCACCCGGCGCCGGCCCGACCGTCTGCCCCAGCCCGCCCAGCCTGCGGGCGTCCCACCCACGCCGGCCGCACCCCGACCCGAGGCGACGCACCGCCGGCACGTCCTGGGCACCGCCGCCCAAGCGGCGGCCGAGCTCGCCGAGATCGGGCTGACGGTGAGCGCCCGGGCGCTGCGCAACGCGCTGGCGCGGCTACCGCGCCCCTGAGTCGCCGCGCCGACGGGGGGCGGCCACGCGGTCGGACGGTGCACAACGCCCGAAAGTCCCCCGCCCCGATCCACCTCCGCAACATGAGCGCCTGGGAGGCGCTTATGTTGCAAGAGCCGCCGTGGAATTGGCGCTTTCGGGCGTTTTGCACCCGGCGCGGATGGGCCAAGGAAGCAGTCGGGCTGGGCCTGCCGACCAGCCCGAACGATCGGTGGCGCGTTCGTCCGGCCGGCCTGGTTAGAATGCCCGCCGTTCACGCCGAGCGATCGTCCGTCCGCGGGCGATCGGCGGGGGAACCACTTGCGGATCCCAGGATCCGCAGGGGCGAATCGGCCCATCCAGGAGCCGTAGCGCCGCCAAGGCGCGAGCCCGTCAGCTCACCCCGTAGGCACAGAAGTCGAAACCGGACCGGAGAGGATCGAGACCTGTTCGTGAGTGCTCGCGCTAACCGTTATGTAGCCTCGCTGCTGGCCGCCGGGGCCGGCGCACTCGCGCTCCCGGCGCTCGCTGCGGCGAGCTCCGCGGGAGCCCCGTCCGGGTCGGGTGGATCCGCGGCGGGGGCGACCGCGAGCACCAATCCCCCGGTGGAGCCGGGCAACACAACGGTCACCGCCACCGGTAACGGGATCACGCTTCAGACCAACGCCTCCGCCTTCCTGCGCACCGGCGTCCCGGTGACCGGCACGGTGCCGGCCGGAAACGCGGGCAGCGCGGTTGAGATCGACCAGCTTCCGTCCACGGCCGGGGCGACCTGGACCGAGGTCGCGGTCGTCCAAGCGCGGTCGAACGGCTCGTTCGCGGCGACGTTCCGCACGACCCGGGCCGGACCCGTCTCGATCCGCGCGGAGATCCAGGGCAGTCAGGCCTCCAGCGCCACGGCCCCGCCCCCATCGGTCGCGGTCACCGTTTACCGGCGCTCGATCGCGACGTTCTACGGCCCCGGCTTCTGGGGGCACAAGACCGCTTGCGGCGTGACCCTGAGGCGGCGCACCATCGGCGTGGCCAACCGCACGCTGCCGTGCGGCACTGAGGTCCAGGTCTATTACAACGGCAACGTGATCACCGTCCCGGTGATCGATCGCGGGCCCTACGCCCACCACGCCAACTGGGACCTGACGATGGCCACCGCCCGCGCCCTCGGGATGGGAGGCACCGGGGTGGTCGGCGCCGCCGCGCTCCCATCGACGACGACCTCATCGGGTACGACGACGACCCCGCCGAGCACGACGACCACCCCATCCGGCACCGCTAACGGCGCTGCCGGGATGCCCACCGCGCAGTAGCCAGACCGCGCGGCCCGGAGCAGCCACCGTCAGCCGGCCAGGTCCGGTCCGCCGGGAGCCGGCGGACCGCCGTCACCGACGATCCCGATCCCGCTCGCCTCGGCCGCGAACCGCGTCTGCTCGGCGGCCTCGATCAGAGTTGACGCGTTGTGCCCGTCCTCGCCCAGCACCGCGAGGCCGACGCTGACCGTCAGGGGCGCCCCGCGCCACGACCCCTGACCGGGCACCGCCACCGCGATCCGCGACCCGAGCGCCTGCGCCCCGGCCCGTCCGGTGTCACGGGCGATGATCCAGGCCCGGCTGTCGGTCTCGCACGCGATCACGTCTCGCCGGCGGACCGAGCCGCGCACCATCTGAGCGAACCGGCCGAATGTGGCGCTGACCTCGGCCTGGGGCTCGATCGCGAGCATCTTCTCCGCCTCCTCGAGCTCGACCAGTAGCAGCGACAGCGGTACCCGGGCACGGCCGGCTCGGACGATCTCGTCGCGCAGGGCACCGACCCAGAGCGCATCGCGTCCGCTGCTCTCGCTCGCCCGCTCGCCATTGCCCGCCCGACCCGCCTCGAAACTTCTCCCCTGCGCCACGCCACCGGCGACCCCAATTGATCGCTGCGTTTCCTCAAGCCCCGGCACGCCCCTCCTTTCCACGGGAACGCGCGCGCGATCCGGCGGATCCGCCGCGACGCGCAGAGGCGCGCGCCGCTCCGGCCGGTCAACCGGACCGTCGCCGGCTGCCCCGTGGCGCAGAACGGCCGACCGGACCAGTTCGGTCACGAGCGACAGGCGCTCCGCGGCCTCGACCAGCAGCTCGGGGTCGTCCGGCCCGAGCTCGCGGCGCAGCGCGCCCCAGACGACGTCCTTGAGCGTCTCGACCGCATGGGCCGCCGCCACCACGTCGCCCGCTCCGGCCAGCTCGCCGACCCGCGATGCGAGTGGCTCGAGCACCCCGTCGCGTTCGATCCGCCGCAGATCGGCCTCGTCGTAGATAGCTCGGACGACCGCGTCGCAGATCCGCGGCCCGTCGCGCGCGACGTCGCCGGCCAGGATCGCCGCAGCCGCCTCGAGTGGCGCGTCCTCGATCAGCGCGAGAAGCCAGCCCTTGGCCAGCTCCTCACTCCGCGAGATCAGCGACTCGAAGCCCGCGCTTACGACCGGCCTTGGCCGTCTCCGGCGTGGCACTCCCCGCTCCATCGAGCCACTTTTACCATCTATCGCCTCCGTGCATTCTCGATCGAGATCATCCGGATCTCTCTCTTTCGCGAGAATGAAACGAGATGCCACGTCCATTACTGACGATCGCGGACGCACGCGACCTGGTGCTGTCAGCATGCAGACCTCTCGGCAGCGAGTCGGTGCCGATCGCCGCCGCCCGGGATCGGGTGCTGGCCGTCGCCCTCCAGGCCGCCGGCGACGTTCCGCCGTTTCCCTGTTCGGCGATGGACGGCTACGCGCTGATGCCCGGCCCCGCCGGGCGCACCCTGACCGTCGTCGCCGAGTCCCGCGCCGGCCTGCCGACCACCCACACGCTGACCGACCATGAGGCGATTCGCATCTCTACCGGCGGCGCGATTCCCGCCGGCGCCACCGCGGTGATCCCCCAGGAGAACGTCGACGCCCGGGACGGCACCATCACCACCCGGACCGCGACAAACCTCGGCGACCACCTACGCGGCCGCGGCGAGGACATGCGCGCGGGCAGCACGGTGATCAAAGCCGGCACCGTGCTGGGCGCCGCCGAACTGGGCGCGGCGGTGTCGGCCGGCGTCGCCGAGCTGACCGTCGCCCGCCGGCCCAAGGTCCAGGTGCTGTCCACGGGCGATGAGCTCAAGGCCCCGGGCGAGCCGCTAGGCCCGGGCGAGATCCACAACTCCAACGGACCGATGCTCGTCGCCCTCGCCGAGCACCAGGGCGCCGTGAGCCCGCCTCCGGGCCGCCTCCCCGACGACCCCGCGGCGACGGAGCAGGGCCTCCAAGCCGCGCTCGAGGCCGCCGACGTGGTGATCGTCTCGGGCGGCGTCTCGGTCGGACCCCACGACCACGTCAAGCCGGCCCTCGCCAGCCTCGGCGTCGAGGAGATCTTCTGGCGGGTCGCGCTCCAGCCCGGCAAGCCCACCTGGTTCGGCCGCCGCGACGACACGCTCGTGTTCGGCCTGCCCGGCAACCCCGTCTCGGCGGCCGTCACCTTCGCCCTGTTCGTCATGCCGGCACTCGCAAGACTTCAGGGCAAGGCGGCAGAGCGCCCCCTGTACGACGAAGCCACCCTGGCCACCGCCGTCCCCCGAAACCCCGACCGCGAGCAGGCGGTTCGCGTGCGACTCGAGCGCCAGAACGGGCGGCTCACGGCGATCCCCAACGGGCCGCAGGGCTCCCACATCGTCACCTCGCTGCTCGGCGCCGACGCGCTCGCCCTCATCCCCGCCGGCGTGGGCGAGCTCGAGGCGGGCACGGTGGTGGCGCTGGAGCCCCTGGCCCGTTGAAGCCTGAGACAATCCGGTCGTGCCGGCGTTCGTCGCACTGCTCGCCGCGCTGACCGCGTTCGTGGCGTCCCGCCGCCGGCGCCGGCGCGGCACCCCCGCTCAGGCGGTCATCATCTCGCCGCCCAAGTCAACCGTGGTGGCGCGCGACGGGGCGGTCCGGTCCGTGCAACTGGCCGAGCTCACGCTCGCCGATGCGGATTGGCAGCGGCTGTGGAACGCCACCAACCTCGAGAACCTGGCGCGCACCTACTGGCGGTTCCTCTCCCGTGTGACCCTGGGCACGATCCGCGTGATCTACGGCGAGAACGAACGCTCGGTCGTGTTCCTCTGGCGGCCGTTCACCCTGCTGCGCTTCGACGCCCCCGAGTACGACCTCGCGCGCGACCACGGGAGCGTGCGCTGGCGGATCCGCGACGGACTGCTGGTCGCCCGCGCCGGCCGCGGCTGCGGCTTCCTGGCGCTCGCGGTCACCCACCTGCCGGGTGGCGAGGAGAGCGGGCGGGTGCGGCTGCTGATCGAGGTCGAGGTCGCGAACTTCTACCCGGCCATCGCGGCCGGCTTCAGCGTGCCGGTCTACGAGGTCACCCAGTCGGCCATCCACGTGCTGGTCACCCACGCATTTCTGCGCTCGCTAGCGCGCCTGAACCTGGCGACGTCCAAGGTGGGCCGCTTCGCGACGCCGGACATGCGGGCGGCCGGCCGCGCCGCGATCGAGCGCGCCCGCCAGATCCGCGACCACGCCCAGCATTAGCCGGGGCCGCCGTAGGCGGCATCCGTCGGATGTGGCGCGGCAGGCCGCGTCGGCGAGGCATGGATGCCGAGCGCGGTCGTCGCCGCGACCGCCGGTCCGCGCGGCCTCCATGCCGCGCGGGGTGACCGCCAGCCCGCCGGGCACGGACGCGCGGCGGAACGGCCCCACGGACGTCGAGCGAAGCGAGACCCCTCAGCCGTAACGGACGCCGGTGAGCGTCCGGAGCTTGCCGCGGTCGTGCCGGGCCGACACCCGCCGCACCGTCCCCGACCGCGACCGCATCACGAGCGACTCGGTGGTGGCCCCCCGGTCGCCCTGGTAGCGGACGCCCTGGAGCACGTCGCCGTCGGTGACCCCCGTGGCCGAGAAGAACACGTCCTCGCTGCGGACCAGGTCGTCGCAGCTCAGGATCCGCGAGAGGTCGTACCCGGCGTCGATCGCGGCCTGGCGCTCTTCGTCGTTGCGCGGCCACAACCGGCCCTTGAGCTCACCGCCGATGCACTTGATCGCCGACGCGGTGATCACGCCCTCGGGTGTACCGCCGATCCCCCACAGGATGTCGACCGGCGAGTTGTCCGACACAGCAAGCAGCGCGGCCGACACGTCGCCGTCGAGGATCAGGCGAACCCGGGCACCCGCGTCGCGGACCTCGGCCATCGCCTCGTGGTGGCGCTCGCGGTCGAGCATCACCACCATCACGTCGCGGATGTCGATCCTCTTGCGCTCGGCGATCAGGCCCAGCGTCTCGGGCAGCGGGCGGTCGAGGTCGAGCAGGTCGGCGATCTCGGGACCGCCGGCGATCTTCTCCATGTAGACGATCGGGCCGGGGTTGAACATCGTGCCCCGCTCGGCCAGCGCGATCACCGAGAGCGCGCTCGGCATGCCGAGCGCGGTCAGGCGCGTCCCCTCGAGCGGATCGACCGCGATGTCGACCTGCGGCGGCGAGCCGTCCCCGATGTGCTCGCCGTTGTAGAGCATCGGCGCCTCGTCCTTCTCGCCCTCGCCGATCACCACGACGCCGTCCATCGACACCGACTCGAGCACGTGGCGCATCGCGTCGACGGCGGCCTGGTCGGCTCCCTCCTTGTCGCCGCGGCCGACCATCCGAGCCGCGGCCAGCGCCGCCGCCTCGGTCACCCGGACGAGCTCCAGAGCCAGGTTGCGATCAACCCGCGCGGGTCCGTGATCCAGGCTCACAGCAGCCCCGGGGGCTTGCGGGTGGTCGCGCTCTGCTGCGCCCGCCAGACCGAACCGATCAGGATCAGCACGCCACCGGCCAGCCCGATCCACCAGCCGTAGCTGATGTTGATCTCACCGGATGGCGTCCCCGGCCGGTCGAGCAGCCCGCGGAACAGCGTGAAGGTGAGCGCGGCGATGGCGATGATCGCGGTCATCTCGCCCCGCGGCCAGGACAGGGCGTGGCCGCGCACGATGATCCACGCCAGTACCGCGGGCGCGATCGCCGCGACCAGGAGCAGGAAGCGGAGGACCGTCAACGACTTCCAGGCGGTGCACGTGCCGTTCGGTCCTCGGCAGGTGTTGAGGACCGCGAACCGGTCGCCGAGCTTGTACCACTCGAGAAACAGCGACACGCCGAGGGTCAGGCCGCCGATAACCGCGATGAGCTCACCGCGATCGAGCTGCCTGAAGTGCATCGTCGGGCAGCCTACCCACTAGAGCGCGATGGTGGCGCGGTCGATCCGGGGGAGCGCGGTGCTCGATGCGGCGCGGTCGGGCCGAGCGCTCTTGCTCGTCGTGGCGGCGGTCCTGACCGCGTCGGCGACGGCATCGTGGACCTCCTGATCGAGCGCGTTGGGGACCAGCTCTCCGGCCGGGGCGAGCTCGGCGATCGCATGGGCGGCGGCCAGCTTCATCTCGACGTTGATACTGGCGGCACCGGCCTGCAGCGCGCCCCGGAAGATGCCCGGGTAGCCGACCACGTTGTTGACGCTTCGTCCGTCGGCTGCGAACGCGGCGCCCGCGGCGAGCGCGACCTCAGGCTCAATCTCAGGGTCAGGGTTGGTCAGTGCGAGGATGACCTGGCCGGGCCGGACCATGGCGGCGTCGATCAGGCCAGCCCGCCCCGTCGTGGCCACCACTACGTCGGCCTCGGCCAACACCTGCTCCATCGTCGCGATCTCCACCCCGTGGGCCCGCGCCCGCGCGTGCGAGGCCTCCTGCGGATCGAACGCGATCACGCGCTTGACGCCGGCGTCGACCATCAACGCGGCGATCCCGTAACCGGCCGCGCCGAGCCCGAGCTGACCCACGGTGGCGGCCTGCAGTTCGACGCCGGCATAACGGCAGGCGACCATCGCCGCGGCCAGCGAGACGACCGCGGTGCCGTGCACGTCGTCGTGCATGACCGGCTGGGCGAGCCGTTCGATCAGCCGGCGCTCGATCTCGAAGCACTCGGGCGCCGAGATGTCCTCCAGGTGGATGCCCCCGAAGGTCGGCGCGATCCGGACCACGGTCTCGACGAACGTGTCGACGTCGTCGGTGTCGATCAGGATCGGCATCGCCGAAATTCCGACGAACTGGTCGTAGAAAACGGCCTTGCCCTCCATCACCGGCATCGAGGCGACGGGTCCGATGTTGCCCAATCCGAGCACGCGGGTGCCGTTCGTGCAGATGGCGACGCTGCGCGAGATCATCGTGTAGCGCGCCGCCAGCTCGGGCTGGGCGGCGATCGCCGTGCACACCCGGGCCACGCCCGGGGTGTACACGTCGCGCATCTCCTGGACCGTCCGGACGGGCGAGCGGGCCACGATCTTCAGCTTGCCGTCGATGTGGCGCAAGAGCGCCCGGTCCTGGTGCCAGAGCACGCTCACGCCGTCGAGCTCGTTGATCAGCTCGGCGATGCGGGCGGCCTGCGCGCTGTCCCGTACCTCGATCGTGATGTCCCTCACCGAATGCTCGCGCCCGAGCGAGAAGGTGACCACGTCCCCGATCAGCCCTTCGCCGTCGGCGATCGCCTGCGCGACTCGGGCCAGCTGTCCGGCGCTGTGGGGTATCTGGACGCGATAGGTGCAGTCGAGCATCGCCTCTCCCTCTCCCTCTCCCAGCGCGGTTCGCGCCGGGGGTGTATTTATCACGTCGTGACCCCCGGTCCTCCCAGCCCCGAACCCGTACCGCCCTTGCACCAGCTCTACCCCGAGCAAAGACTGATCGCAGTCCGCGCCCTGCTCGAGGAGCTGAACCTGGCCGCGAAGGCTCCGACCGAGCGACCGTACACGATCGTCAACTTCGTGGCCAGCGCCGACGGGCACGCCGCCTACCGGGGTCGTTCGCGCTGGCTGAGCGACGACGCGGACCGCGAACTCTTCCACGGGCTGCGCGAGCACGTCGACGCGATCCTGGTCGGAACCGGGACGCTGCGCACCGAGCGCTACGGACGACTCATCCGCGACCCGGAGCGCCGGCACCGCCGGGCCGCCTCGGGCCTCGGGCCCGATCCGCTGGCCTGCATCTTCAGCCGCAGCGGCGACGTTCCCACCGATATCCCGCTGTTCGCCGATGCGGAGTCGCGGATCGTGGTGTTCTCGCCCACGGGCCTCGACACATCCGGGCTCGCGGCTCGCGTGGAAGTCGTCCGCCTCGATCCCGGCCAGCTCACGCTGACCACGATGATGCGCCGGCTTCGTTCCACCTACGACGCGCACACGCTGTTGTGCGAGGGCGGGCCGACGCTGTTCGGCGCGTTGCTGCAGGAAGACCTGGCGGACGAGCTCTTCGTCTCGCAGGCGCCGAAGCTCACCGGCGGCGGCAACGCCCCCTCGATCACCAGCGGCCCCGAGCTGGCCGACCTGCGTTCTCTGGACCTCGTGTGGGTGCTCGAGCTCGCGAGCGCGCTGTATCTGCGCTACACGATTAGGTGAATCGGTTCACCTAAAATGGTTAACCGCTTCACCTTGAGGTGAAGCGGTTAACTCAGAGGTCACTGTCAGAACCTGACCGTAATTCACGCCGGGTTAAGGAAGTGACCTGCCACAATGGCAGTAATGACGGGATCAACCGCGGCAGCCACCACTTCCCCGGCCGCGGCGCGGATGGTCTGGGCGCTCGAGGAGGGACGGCGCCGCACGCTGGCGCTGGTGGCGTCTGTGTCGGACGCCGATCTCGAGCGCGTTCACAACCCGCTCATGAGTCCGCTGGTGTGGGACCTCGCGCATATCGCCGCCTACGAGGACTTGTGGCTCGTGCACCGCTACGGCGAGCGCCCACTCCTGTACGAGGACCTCGCGGCCACTTACGACGCGTTCGAGACGCCGCGCGCGCTGCGCGGTGACATCGAGCTGCTCGGGCCGGACGCGGCGCGGCGCTATCTGAGCGACGTGCGGACGCGAGTGCTCGAGGTAATCGATGATCGCGGGGTGGGCGGCGGGCTGCTGCACGAGATGGTCCTGCGCCACGAGCACCAGCACAACGAGACGATGTTCCAGACGCTCCAGCTGGCCGCGCCTTCCGGACTACGAGCTGGCCGGTCGTCGGCCCGAGCCGGACTCGCCGAGCGAAACGCATACCGGCCTGGAGCTGGTCGAGGTGCCGGGCGGCCCGTGCACGATCGGCGCGCCGGCCGACGGTTTCGCCTACGACAACGAGCGCTCGCGCCACCGTGTCGAATTGAACGCATTCCGGATCGGGCGCACGCCAGTCACTAACGGTGCGTACCTGCGCTTCATCCGGGACGGCGGCTATGAGCGACGCGAGTGGTGGTGCGAGGAGGGCTGGGCCTGGAAGGAAGAGTTCGCCATCACTGGGCCGGGCGGCTGGACGGCCGACCACACGGCCGAGGCCCGGCTCGGACGCGTCGAGCCGCTCCACCCGAACCGTCCGGTAATCCACGTCACCTGGTACGAGGCCGACGCGTTCGCGCGCGCCCACGGCGTCCGGCTCCCGACCGAGTTCGAATGGGAGAAGGCGGCGAGTTGGGACGAGCAGGCGCAGGCGGCGCGACCCTACCCGTGGGGTCGCCGGCGTCCGGTGCCGGGACTGCACGCCAACCTCGACCAGCGCGGCTGCGGCACCGCCCCGGTCGGCGCCTACCCCGCCGGCGCCTCCCCCTATGGCTGCCTCGGGATGATCGGGGATGTGTGGGAGTGGACTACGAGCACCTTCGGTGGATACCCGGGGTTCGTGGCCCACCCGTACCGCGAGTACTCGGAGGTCTTCTTTGGCGAGGAGTACCGCGTCCTGCGCGGCGGATCGTGGGCCACGCGGACGCAAGTCGCGACCACGACGTTCCGCAACTGGGACTACCCGCAGCGACGCCAGATCTTCGCGGGCTTCCGGATCGCGCGGGACGCGTGAAGACCGTCACTCGCAGCCCCGAGATCAGGATTGACTCCTATCTGTCAGACGGGGATGAGCGTTCGCTCGCCTACGACGTACTCGACGGGCTGACCCGTCCATTCAAGGAGATCCCGCCCAAGCACTTCTACGACGCGCGCGGCTCGGAGCTGTTCGAGCGCATCTGCGAGCTCCCGGAGTACTACCCGACGCGCACCGAGCGCGAGATCCTGATCGCCAACGCGGAGCAGATCGTGCGGTCGACCGGCGCCGGCGAGCTGGTCGAGCTCGGCTCGGGGTCGGCCGACAAGGCGCGAATCCTGCTGGGCGCGATGTCGACGGTCGGGACGTTGCGCCGGTACGTGCCGCTCGACGTGTCCGAGAGCGCGCTCGAGGCGGCGTCGACCGAGCTGGTGGAGGAGTTCGAGGAGCTATCGGTGCACGGAGTGATCGGCGACTTCGAGCGCCATCTCGACCGGATCCCGCCGCCGGCCGGCGGGACGTCGCGGATCGTCGCCCTGCTCGGCGGCACGATCGGCAACTTCTTGCCCGGGACGCGACGCCGTCTACTGCGCTCGATCGGCACGTTGCTCGGCCCCGAGGATCACCTGCTGCTCGGCACCGACCTGGTCAAGGACCCGGCCGTGCTCGAGGCCGCCTACGACGACTCGGCCGGAGTCACCGCCGAGTTCAACCGCAACGTCCTGCACGTACTCAACCGGGAACTCGACGCGGACTTCGCGCCCGATGCGTTCGAGCACATCGCCTTCTTCGATCGCCAACACGAATGGATCGAGATGCGGCTGCGCGCGCGGCGCCCGTGCACGGTGCTGGTGGCCGCGCTCGGGCTACGGGTCGAATTCGCCGCCGGCGAGGAGCTGCGGACCGAGATCAGCGCCAAGTTCACGCGCGCCCGCGTACAGGACGACCTGCGCGCCGCCGGCCTGCGCCTCGAGCAGTGGTTCACCGACCGCGACAGCCGCTTTGCACTGTCGCTGGCGGGCCGCCAGTAGCCTTAGCGGCTGCATGCAGATTGCGCAAGCCGGGGCGATCGTCGGAGGTGGTGCGTCGGGGCTGGGTGCCGCGACGGCCCGGCGGCTGCATGCGCACGGCGCCCAAGTCGTAATCGCCGATCAGAACGTTGAGCGCGGCACGATCCTGGCCGATGAGCTCGGTGAGCGCGCGACGTTCGTCGCGGCCGACGTCACAGATCCGGACGCGGTCCAGGCGGCGGTGGACGTGGCCCGCGCACACCCGGTCCCGCTCCGGATCGCCGTCTCGTGCGCCGGGATCGGCTGGGCCGGCCGCGTCGTCGGCCGCAAGGGCGTGCACGAGCTGGCGCCGTTCGAGACCGTCATCCGGGTCAACCTGATCGGGACCTTCAACGTGATGCGGCTCGCTGCCGCGGTGATGGTCGAGAACGAGCCGATCGAGTCGGGCGAGCGGGGCGTGTGCGTCAACACCGCTTCGATCGCCGCCTTCGACGGGCAGATCGGTCAGATCGCCTACTCCGCCTCTAAGGGCGCGATCGCCAGCATGACGTTGCCGGCCGCGCGCGACCTGGCGCCTGCCGGGGTGCGCGTGTGCGCGATCGCGCCGGGCACGTTCGACACGCCGCTGCTCGCGGCGCTACCCGAGGACGCCCGCGAGGAGCTCCGGCGCGTGGTGCCTTTCCCATCCCGCTTCGGCCGCCCGGACGAGTTCGCCGCGCTCGTGCAGCACATCGTCGAGAACGAGATGCTCAACGGCGAGGTGATCCGACTCGACGGCGCGCTGCGTATGCCTCCTCGTTAGTGACCAGCCCTACACATTTGTTCTACCCCTGGAATCCGCTGGCAATTTGCGGGGTAGTATCGCGGCATCCAGGAAGGGAGACCGAGTTGGCGCTCACCAGGTTGGGTGGTGAACGGCGACTAGCGTCCGCCTTTGCGACGCCGCCAGGCCGACCATGACGGAGCGGCCACCTAAACACAACGAATACGAGCGCGGCGGGGGGTTCGGAAGCTTCGAGCTGGACCTCGCGACCGGGGAGGCCCGCTACTCGCCCGGGCTGCGCCGGATCCTCGCCGCGCCCGACGACGTGGCGCTGACATCCGGGCTCGTGCTCGAGCGCGTGCACCCGGAGGACCGCGAGGTGGTCGAGCGCGCGCTCGAGGGCAGCGGTCACGAGGACGAGCCGCTGCGCTTCGAAGTGCGCGTGCGGCGCTTCGACGACGTCGAGCGCGTCTTGCGCGCCCGGGGCGAGGCCGTGAGGACGCCCGGCGGCGAGCCGATCCGGGTGGTGGGCACGCTCCAGGACGTGACCCAGGAGGCCGAGGCGCGCGCGGCGCGTGACCTGCTGAGCTACGTCGTCCAGTCGACCGGCGACGCGATCATCACCAAGGCGCCCGACGGCACGATCACGAGCTGGAACCGGGGCGCCGAGCAGCTCTACGGTTACAGCGCCGAGGAGGCGATCGGACGGGCCAGCGGCATGACCGAGGCACCCGAGCGCGCCGGCGAGTGGCAGAAGCTCCTTCAGACCGTGTTCGCCGGCGAGTCGATCGACAACTTCGAGACCGAGCGGGTGCGCAAGGACGGAAGCCGGATCGCCGTGTCGCTCACGGTCTCACCCGTGACCGACGCGAACGGACGTATCGTGTCGGCGGCGATCATCGCGCGCGACATGACCGCGCGCGTTCGCTACGAGGAGCGGCTGCGCCACATGGCCGACCACGACCAGCTGAGCGGACTGTTCAACCGCCGGCGCTTCGAGGAGGAGCTAAAGCGCGAGCTGGCGCGCGCCGGTCGCTACGCCGCCGACCACAGCGCGGTGCTGAGCATCGACATCGACAACTTCAAAGGGATCAACGATTCGGCGGGACACGCCGCGGGCGACGCCGTGCTCGCCCACGTCGCGGGTGTGCTCGCCCACCGCTCCCGCGCCAGCGACGTGGTCGCTCGGCTCGGCGGCGACGAGTTCGCCGTCCTGCTCTCCTCCGTCGGCCCGGATGACGCCCGCACCGCGGCCGAGCAGCTGCTCGGGGAGATCCGCAGCTCATCGGCCATGTACGGCGCCAAGCCGTTCCGGGTGACCGCCAGCATCGGCGTGGCCGCGTTCGAGTCGGACGACGCCACCGCCTCCGAGGTGATGGTCAACGCCGACCTGGCCATGTACGCCGCCAAGACCGCCGGGCGCGACCGCGTCGTCGTCTACACGGCGAGCGAGGCGCGGCGGGCCCGGGCAGTGGCCAAGCTGACCTGGGCGCAGCGGATCCAGGACGCGCTCGATAACGACCGCTTCGTGCTCCACCTCCAGCCGATCCTCGAGCTCGCGACCGGCCAGATCAAGCACGGCGAGCTGCTGCTACGGATGAAGGGCGAGCGCGGCAAGCTGATCGCGCCCGGTGCCTTCCTGCCCGCGGCCGAGCGCTTCGGGCTAATCCACGCAATCGATCGCTGGGTGGTCGGACAGGCGATCCAGCTCGTGGCCGCAGCGATGGACCGAGTGCCCCGCGTCGGCATCAACCTGAGCGGCGAGTCGATCGTGGGCGATCCGCACCTGCTGTCGATGATCGAGCAGGAGCTCGAGCACTCCTCGGTCGACCCCTCGAAGCTGATCTTCGAGGTCACCGAGACCGCCGCGATCGCCAACATGCCCGAGGCCACGCGCTTTGCCCGCGGACTGACGAGCCTCGGGTGCAGCCTGGCGCTCGACGACTTCGGGACCGGCTTCGGCTCCTTCTACTACCTCAAGCACCTGCCCGTGAGCTACGTCAAGCTCGACGGCGAGTTCATCCAGAACCTGCCCCGCTCAGAGGTCGACGAGCACATGGTCGAGGCGATCGTCGGCGTCTCGCAGGCCCTCGGGATCAAGACGGTCGCCGAGTCGGTGGCCGACGAGGAGACGATCGGCATGCTCCAGAAGCACCACGTCGACTACGCCCAGGGCTTCTACGTGGGCAAGCCGGCCCCCCTCAACGTTGCCTTATCCCAGCCCGGCTGGATCAGCCAGTCCCAGTCGGGCAGCATGCTCTAGCTAGCTATACATATACAGATACAGATATATATAGCTATATAGGTATATCTAGCTGAGTCGCTCGATCAGCATCGCCTGGCCCATGCCGCCGGCGACGCACATCGACTCGATCCCGAGCGTGCCGTCGAGGGCGCGCAGGCCGTTCAGCAGCGTCGTCATGATGCGCGCGCCGGTCATCCCGAACGGATGACCGAGGGCGATCGCGCCACCGAACGGGTTGAGCTTCTCGTCCGGGATCCCGAACTCGTCCTTGCACGGAACGATCTGTGCGGCGAACGCCTCGTTGATCTCCACCACATCGACGTCGTCGATCTTCACGCCGGCCTCCTTGAGCAGCGCCTGGATCGCGGGAATCGGGCCCAGGCCCATGATCTCGGGGCGGATCGCCGCCACGCTCGACGCGAGGATCCGCGCCTTCGGTTGGAGGCCAAGCCGCTGTGCCTTCTCCTCGGACATGATCAGGACGGCCGCGGCGCCGTCGTTGAGCGGGCAGGCATTGCCGGCCGTGACCGTGCCGTTCTCGCGGAACGCGGGCTTGAGCTTGCCGAGCACCTCCATCGTCGTCCCCGGTCGCGGGCCGTCGTCCCTGGTCACGACCGTGTCGGGGACGTCGACCTCGTTGCCCTCCTTGTCGGTTTCGGTGTGCGCCGCCACCGGCACCGGCACGATCTCGGCGTCGAAGTGCCCGGAGTCGCGCGCCTCCACGGCCCGGTTCTGCGAGGTCACCGCCCACTCGTCCTGCTGCTCGCGGGTCACGTGGCAGCGCTCGGCCACGTTCTCGGCGGTCATTCCCATCGGGATGTAGACGTCGTAGGCGGACCCGTTTGAGCCGTTCAGGTAATGGTTCTTGGCCTCTTCCATCATCCCCGCACCGAGCCCCGCCCGGGACACCGCCTCGACGCCGGCGGCGATGTACTGGTCGCCCTCCCCAGCCTTGATCGCGTGGAAGGCCATCCGGATCGTCTGCAGCGACGAGGCGCAGAAGCGGTTCACCGTGCACGCGGGCACGTGATGGTCGAGCCCCGCCAGCAGTGACGCGGTGCGGCCGACGTTGTATCCCTGCTCGCCAATCGACGAGGCCGCTCCCATCATCACGTCGTTGGTCTGCGAAAAGTCGACCCCGGGATTTCGCTCGATCAGCGACCGGAGCGGGATCGCCGCCAGGTCATCGGCGCGCACGGTCTTGAGCGAGCCCTTCCCGGCGCGGCCGATCGGGGTTCTAATGGCGTCGACGATCACGGCTTCTGGCATCTCGCGGGACTCCTGTTCAGTCTTCGGTCGGGCCGCCTGATGCTAGGGACTGCCAGGCGTGCCCGCTCCAGCCACAGGAGCGAGCCGGGCTCATCCGCCGAGCTCGGCCAGCCGCTCCGCGAGGACGATCCGCCCGGCCGCCTCGACGGCGGCCAGGTGGGAGAACGCCTGGGGGAAATTCCCTAGGTGCCGGCCGGTTTCGCCGTCCCATTCCTCCGCATACAGCCCCAGCGGCGAGGCGATCTTCACCAGGCGCGTCATCAGGTCGCGGGCGCGTTGCATCTCGCCGATGATCGCCAGCGCCGACACGAGCCAGAACGAGCAGATCACGAACGTGCCTTCCTTCCCGGACAGGCCGTCGTCGGTCTCGTCCGTCCGGTAGCGCAGCACGAACCCGTGGTCGGTCAGCTCGTCGGCGACCGCCAGCACGCTCGCGCGCAGGCGCTCGTCGTCACCCGGAAGGAAGCCGAAGATCGCCGCCAGCAGCGTCGACGCGTCCAGCGACTCGGTCCCGTAATGCTGGACCAGCACACCGCGCTGGTCGACCCCATGCTTGAGGATATCGGCCTTGATCTCGGCCGCGACCTTGCCCCATTCGGCGCTGGCGCCAGGCTCGCCTCGTATCTCCGCGAGTCTGGACGCGCGGTCCATCGCCACCCAGCACATCAACTTCGAGGAGACGTAGTTCTGCGGCTTGCCGCGCGCCTCCCAGATCCCCTGGTCGGGCTGGCGCCACACCTTCGAGGCGCACTCCGCCTGCGCCTGGATCAACGGCCACAAGCGACGCGGCAGCCGCTGGCTACGCCGCGTGTGCAATAGAACCGAGTCGAGCGCTGCGCCGAACACATCGTTCTGGCGCTGGTCGAACGCACCGTTGCCGATCCGGACCGGTCTCGCTCCCGCGTACCCCGAGAGCTCCTCGCGCAGCGACTCGGTGAGATCCCGCCGACCGTCGATGCCATACATGATCTGCAGCCCACCATCGTCGTTGCGCTCCAGATCGGCGATGAACTGCATGAACTCATCGGCCTCCCAATCGAGGTCGAGGTAGTGCAGCGCCTGCAACGTGAACGTCGAATCGCGAATCCAGGTGTAGCGGTAATCCCAGTTGCGCTCGCCACCCGGAGTCTCGGGAAGCGATGTCGTCAGCGCTGCGACGGTGGCCCCGGTCGGCATGTACGTCAACCCTTTGATGGCCAGCGCGGACCGCTGGATCAAGGGACGGAACGCGTGATCCGGGATGCGCGCGCGGGAGAGCCAGTGCCGCCAGAAGCGGGTCGTGGCCTGAAGTTGAGCATTGGCTTCTTCCACGGTGCCCGGCACCTTCGCATCGTCATCCCACGACAGCGCACAGAAGAGCTCTTCGCCTTCGCGGAGTACGTGCCGGGCGCGGACGTGATTGGCCTCGATCCCGAGCAGCATGTCCGTCTGCAAACGCATCGTCTGACCGGCCCCGGTCGCCGTGGCCCGATGGCGGTCCGGCTCGAGCGTCCACTCGGCCAGGGCGCGGCCGTAGTCGAAGCCCGGCTCGCACACGAGCTCGATCTCGACGCTGCCCTCGACGCACTTGACGGTCCGCACGAGCACGTGATCGGCGTCCTCGTCCGTCGGCGGCCGCGTATGCGGCGTGATCGTATCCTCCCCCCGACGCGGACCCATTGACAACCCCTCGTGGACGGTCGCCCACCCCGACGGCGTCTTCCAGGACGTGACCAGCGAATTGGTTCCCGGCTCGTAGGCGCGCCCGCTTGGCACGTTGATCCCGAACGGACCGAGCCGGAACGTGCCCGCGCCACGGTCCAGCAGCGCCCCGAACACGCTCGGGGAGTCGAACCGCGGGACGCAGAGCCAGTCGATCGACCCGTCCGGCGCCACCAGCGCGCCCGTGTGACAATCGGACAGGAACGCGTAGTCCTCGATAGGCGTGAACGGCGAGGAAGCGCCGCTCGGTGGCATCGAGACGACGGGCTCGACGACGGCGGCGGCTGCATGTCCGTCGCGCTGAGCGTTCTTCTTGACCTTGCTGGTGCTCACAGGGCGCCCCGATCGGTCGTGTTCGGCGATTGCGACCGGGGCGGACCTACTCCGCTGCGTCCGGTCCCATGAGCCTTAGCGTAACGCTGCCGCCACACGCGCGGCAGACGATTGACGGACCAGCGCCATCACGCGCTCGCGTGCCGCGATGCCGTCCTGTCGCCGTCGGGCGTGAGTCATAACCGCACACTCGGCGATCTCCGGACGTCGGATGTGCCGTCGTGACCCATATACGTGCATCTGCGCGCACTCGGCGATCGGCTGGTGCACGTGGAACCCGCTCAAGCCGCGGCCCACCAGTCCGCTCGGCCTACAACCCCAGCCCGCGCACGCCCTTCTCGTCCCACCCCAGGTGATGGGCGAGCTCGTGGCGCACGGTCCGCGTCACCTGGGCCCGCAGTAAGTCCGGGTCGTGGCCGAAGTCGCGCACCAGGGTGTCGCGGAAGATCACGATCCGGTCGTGGAAATAATCCTGAGCCACCGTGTCGCCCTGGTAGAGCCCGTAGGCCCGCCGGCGCGACCCGCCGTCGGAGACCACGATCGCCACGTGCTCCAGGGCCCGGTGGAACTCGAGCGGGAGGTCATCGATGGCCGAGCGCACGAGCACCCGGAAGTCGTCCTCGTCATGGGGATCGAGCCAGGTCTCCTCGTCCTCGTCCTCATCCACGTCCTCCCAGGAGGCCCACGATCCTTCGGCGGCCAAGCGCTCGGTCCGCTGCACCAGCGCCTCGAAGTCGAACTCTGACTCCGGGTCGCGCCACCCCGCCAAGCGAAGCATGGCCAGTCCCACGGCGCAGCCGACGATCACCGCGCCGGCGGCGAACACCGCGATCCCCTGGAGCAGGCGGACCGGGAAGGACTCGCTGAAGCCGGCGATCAGGCTGATTGCGCCCAGTCCGATGGTCAGAGCCGCCAGGGACGAGAGCAGGATGCGGCGGATGGTGGGGGGCTGTGACTGCATGTGCTTAGAACTACCGCATGGTGCGCGCGATGACCAGTCGCTGGATCTCGTTAGTGCCCTCGTAGATCTGGGTGATCTTGGCGTCGCGCATCATTCGCTCGACGGGATACTCCTTGACGTATCCGTATCCCCCAAGAACCTGGACGGCCTCGACGGTCACCCGCATCGCGACGTCGGAGCAGAAGAGCTTGGCCATCGCCGAAAACTTGCCCAGGTCGGCGTCGCCGCGATCCACCTTGGCGCACGCCTGATACAGAAGCTCGCGCGCCGCGGCGCACTGGGTCTCCATGTCGGCGAGCTTGAACTGAATCCCCTGGAAGGAGTTGATCGGCGCCCCGAACTGCCGCCGCTCGCCCGCGTAGGCCGCGGCGTAGTCGGTGGCGCCCTGGGCGATCCCGAGCGCCTGGGACGCCACGCCCAGGCGAGAGCGATCCAGCGTCGCCATCGCCACCTTGAATCCCTGGTTGACCTCCCCGATCAGGTTCGCGTCCGGCACCCACACGTCGTCGAAGATCGGCTGGCCGGTCGGGGAACCGCGGATGCCCAGCTTGTGCTCGAGCTTGCCGACGCTGAAGCCGGGGCGGTCCGCTTCGACCACGAACGCGGTGATCCCGCGCGAGTGCCCCGCGCTCGCGTCTGTGACCGCGAACACGGCGTAGAAGTCCGCCACCCCGAGGTTTGTGATCCAGTTCTTCGTGCCGCTGATCACCCAGCCGTCGCGATCCTTGACCGCGCGCGTGATCATCCCGCCCGGGTCCGACCCGGCGTCCGGCTCGGACAGCGCAAACGCGGGCGACCACTCGCCGGTGGCGCACCGCGGCAAGAATCGCTCCTTGAGTTCCTCGCTCCCGAACAGCTTGATCGGGAGCGTGCCCAGCTCCTGGATCATCAGGATGAGCGCGGTCGACGCGCACGCCTTGGCGATCTCCTCGACCGCCATATTCAGCATCAGCGTGCCGGTGCCCGTGCCCCCGTGCTCGGTCTCGAACGGCAGCGCGAGGACGTCGTGCTCGGCGAGCAGCCGGCGCAGGTCGTGCGGGTATTCCGCCTTCTCATCGATCTCGGCCGCACGGGGGGCGATCCGCTCCCGCGCGATCTGGCGGATCGTGTCGCGGAAGTCCAGGTGCTCGCCCGGAATCGTGTAAAGCTCGGCGAGCGCGGACATGCTTTGCATGCTACGCCAGAGCGCCGGGAGCCCGGCGGCTGCAGCCACCGGGCGTCCCGTGCAGATCTCTCCTGGCTCCCGTGCCTGGCGGGTTAGGCCCTACAGACCAGCCGGATGGCGCACGACATAGTCGCCGCCGTCGGCGAGGTTGCCCAACGGGTTACTGCGCCAGCGCGGTCCCGTCCCGGCGGGGATGTTCGGCCCGCCGTAGTCGGCCGTGTCGAACGCCCTTCCGCCGATCACGATGAAGGCATGGCTGGGGTCGGTGTAGATGGAGACCCACTTGCCGGGCCCGGGGAGGCCGTAGGACTCGAACCCGGTGGAATCCTCGGACTGGGAGAGCAGGCCCGCGGCGTGGAGCACGAAGCTGACCGACCCGGAGCAGTCGTAGCAGCTCGAGTTCCATGTGCCGTGGCCGCCACCCACGCAGTAGGAGGTGTCGAGAATCGAGTTGGCACCCGAGACCATCGCCTGAACCACGGCCGGCGCGCCGGCCGGCGCGGTCGCGGTTCCGTCGGCATTGATGCGCGTGGTGCCCGTCGGGACGTCGCTCTCCTGGGCGCTGATCGCGGCCTTGAGCGCGGTGTCGAACGACGGGCCAGCCACATCGTTGGCGGGCGCGATGTTGTGAGCTTGCTTGAAGGCAGCCACGCTGTTGCCGGTGTCGGGGCCGAAGTCGCCGTCGACCGAGGTCGGATATCCGGCGATCGTCAAATAGCCCTGTAGAACCGTTACGTCGTTGCCGTGAAGCCCCGGCCGGAGGATACGGCGGCCCAACTGGTTGATCGTGCTGGCCCTGGTCAGTGTGCCCGCCGTTTTGACCGTGGCCTGCATGGCGGCGCCACCCGAGGCGGGCTGGGTGGTCGTCGCCGCGGCGGCTGAAGTGGCGCCGATCGCCGCCGTGGCTATGAGTATCGACGTACCTGTCCTACAGGCGATCCGTCGAAAGTCCAAATACGACAAGCACAACCCCTTCTCTTTCTGCGCCTACGGGGTTAGCTGTCGGGCTCGCGCTGAAAGAGTGCGCTACGCCGGAGATCCGGCGATTCGCCCCCCGGAGCCTCTCGGCTCCATTGGGTTCCCCGCTCCCCGGCGCCGTGGCGACCGGGGACTCGGCTGGGCTTCTATGTCGGCGCGGCAGCCTACACCAAGCGCCCGACAAATGTCACAGGACCGTTATCGGCCTCGTTTCGCCGACGGATTAGCGGGACCTCCCGGTGACCGAAAAATTGCATCCGGCGCCCGCTTGACGCAGCCCTACCTAACGGTTAGTCTTCGCTAGCTAACCGTTAGGCATCTCCGCCGAAACCCCCTGCTAGAGCCTCTAAAACACCGTGCCAGAACCGGCCGCACTGCCCGATCGGGAGCCACTCCAGGGCTACCAGCTTGGTGTCGTCCGCGAGGTCCTGCTCGCCCTCCTGGCCGGCGAGGCCTCGCACGGCTATCAGTTACGCGCGCGTCTGACCCTGGCGCTCGGTCCCCTGGCCGGCGCTCTCAACGAGGGTCAGGTATACGTCACGTTGAACCGCCTCGAGAAAGCCGGGCTGCTCACGGCCACGCGCGTGGGCCAGACCGACCGCCCCGACCGTAAGGTGTACGAGCTCACGCCCGCCGGCCGCGAGCGGGTCGACGCATGGCTGCATGACACGAGCTGGCCCAAGCCGGCACCGGCCGAGTTTCACCTCAAGCTGGTGGCGGCCGCGGCGGCCGGCCTGGCCGATCCGGTCGGGATCGTCGACCGGCAGCGGCGCGAGCTGCTGGTCGGGCTCGCCCAGGCCCAGCGGGCCGCGCTCGCCGAGCCGGAGCGGTCGGTGGCGGCCCTGCTCCTCGAGGGCGTGGTCTTGCGGCTCCAGGCGGACCTGCGCTGGCTCGAGGCCTGCGCCCGGTACTGGAACTCGGTGAAGGAACGGTGATGGCCGCGAACCCTTCGGTCCTCTCGGCGCGAAGCCTGGGCAAGGAATACGGGAAGGGCGACGCCCTGGTGCGAGCGGTCGACGGCGTGAGCATCGACGTCGCCCAGGGCGAGTCGGTGGCCATCGTCGGCCCGAGCGGCTGCGGCAAGTCCACCCTGCTGTACCTGCTCGGCGGCCTCGAGCGGCCGAGCGCCGGCACCCTCGCGCTTGAGGGCCGGCAGCTCGAGCAGATGCCCGAGACCGGGCTGGCCCGTTTGCGGCGGCACGCCCTCGGGTTCGTGTTCCAGGCCTTTCACCTGGTAGATGAACTCACCGCGCTCGAGAACATCGAGCTGCCGGCGCTGCTCGCCGGCTCCACTCCGCGCGCCGCGCGCCAACGAGCCCGTGAGCTGCTGGACCAGGTCGGGCTCGAGGACCGCGCCGAGCACCTCCCCTCGGCCCTGTCCGGCGGCCAGCGTCAGCGCGTGGCGATCGCGCGGGCGCTCGCCAACTCCCCGCTCGTGGTGCTCGCCGACGAGCCGACCGGGAACCTCGACAGCGGCGCGACGACCGAGGTCCTACGCCTGTTCGAGCAGCTACACGCGGGCGGTCAGACGCTGGTCGTGGTCACCCACGACGAGCGGATCGCGGCGACCGCCAACCGCTTGATAACCATGCGCGACGGGCGGTTCGTGAGCGAGACCAAACTGGCCGGCGGGACCGCGCGGGACCTCACAGATGGCCGGGCTGGAGGGTTGACCCCCTGGGACGGCTGCTGCTCATCTGGCGACTCGTCATCGGCGACATCGAGCGCCGGCGGGTGCAGTCCGCCCTGCTCCTGCTGATGATCGTCACCACGACCACCACACGCTCACGCTCGGGCTCGCGCTCCACAAGGTCACCGACAGCCCGTTCGCCCGGACCCGAGCCGCGACCCGGGGGCCTGACATCGTCGCCCAGATCGCCCCGTCCCCCACCGCTTCCGGTAGCACGGCCAGTCCGGGCGCCACCAGGCAGTTCGCGGCCCTCACGCGCGCCCGCGGCGTGGTTGGCACCTCGGGTCCTTATCCGGTGGCGCTGGCCCGGTTGACCGCGCCTGGGATCGACACCGAGGCGCAGGCCCAGGGTCGGGACCTCGCGCCGGCCGCGATCGATCAGCCCGAGCTCACCGCCGGCGGCTGGGTCCGTCCCGGCGGCGCCGTGGTCGAGCGCGGCTTCGCGGACGCGCTCGGCCTGCACGTCGGCAGCGCGATCCATCTCAACGGCCGATCGTTTCGCGTCAGCGGCATCGCGGTCAGCACCGCGCAGTGCTTCTACCCGGTGAGTACCCCGGGGGTGATCTGGGTGACGCGCGGGGAGGCCGAAGCGCTCGCCACCCCGCAGGAGCCCCTGGGGTACGTGCTGAACCTGAAGCTGGCCGACCCGAACTCCAGCCAGGCCTTCCTGAACGGGCCCGCCGCGACCGCCTTCGGCAACTCCGGCGCGAACGACACCGTGTCGCTGCTGAACGACTGGACGGGAATCGAGCAGAGCGACTTCAAGGTGATCTCGGTGGACCAGAGGGTGCTCCTGATCGCCTCGACACTGCTGGCCATGCTTGCGATCGCCTCGATCGCGGTCGTGGTCGGCGGGCGGCTCGCCGAGCAGACCCGGCGAGTCGGGCTGCTCAAGGCGGTCGGGGGCACGCCCGCGCTGGTCGCGGCCGTCCTGTTGGCCGAGAACCTCCTGCTCGCGCTCGCCGCCGCGGTCGTCGGAGTGGCGATCGGACAGCTCGTCGCGCCGCTGCTCACCGACCCGGGGAGCGGCCTGCTCGGCAGCGCGCCCACGCCCGCGCTGAGTGCCGCAGCGGTGCTGGAGGTAGCCCTGGTGGCGATCGCTGTGGCCACCGGCGCCACCGTGATCCCGGCCATCCGCGGCGCGCGTACCAGCACGATCAGGGCGCTCAACGACCCGGCTCACCCACCACGCCGGCGGCCGTGGCTGATCGCGCTTTCCGCGCGCCTTCCCGTACCCCTGCTGTTCGCCGTGCGCCTCGTCGCCCGCCGGACCCGCCGCTCGGTCCTGACCACGCTCAGCCTCGCCATCGCCGTGACGATGGCGACGGCCGCGCTCACGCTCCAGCACCAGGTCGACGTACGCAATCAGCAGCGTGGCGGCGCAGCGGCGCTGATCGGAAACGGCACGATCGGCGACCGCGTGACCCATCTGGTCTTCCTGCTCAGCGCGATCCTCGCCCTGCTCGCAGCGATCAACGCGATCTTCACCACCTGGGCGACGGTGATCGACGCGCAAAAGCCCACCGCGCTGGCCCGGGCGCTCGGCGCGACCCCGAGGCAGATCAGCGCCGGCCTGACTGCGGCCCAGCTGTTCCCCGGCCTCCTCGCGGCATGCCTCGGGATCCCAGCCGGCCTCCTCCTCTACGACTTCGCGGGCGGCCACGTGGACCGCGCCGCCCCGCCCGTGCTCTTACTGCTCGCCCTGATTCCGGCCACCCTGATCGCGGTCGCCGTCCTGACCGCGATCCCGGCGCGGATCGGAGCGCGCCGTCCGGTCGCCGAGATCCTCCGCTCCGAGTAGGCGCGAAGACACATCTTTGGGAGGCACCAAGATTGGCGCCAAAATTCCCAAACAAGATTCGCGAACAAAATTGCCAACAATCTTGGCGGAGACTGTAGGGTCGCCCTGATCCTCTCCTTGCCCCGTCCGCGCCGTCTAGCGCGGATCGTTTAGATCGAGCACGGTTACCGGTGGCTCGATCTTGCCCCCGCCGCCGGTGGAAACGATCGCGGTGCCGAGCGAGAAGAACTCGATCACATGGCTGCCCCACCCGTGGCTGCGCTCGGACAGCGAGACGCCGACGATCCCCTCCGCCTCGAGCTCCTGCGCCTCGGTCTGCATCCGCTGCATGGCGAGCTCGCGCGCCTCGTACAGCGCCTGGGTGTAGTTCGGCAGCTCGACGTTGCGACCGGTCTGCGTAATCGTCCGCAGCGGGCCGCGCCGTCCCACGTGGAACACGCAGCTGCCCATCACCATCCCGACCGGCCGGTGTCCGGTGCGCAGCAGCGTCCAGAACTCCTGGCCTGAGAGATCGCTCTGGAATGGCCGGCCGTTCGGGGCCCGGTGGAGCACCCCGTCACGGTGCTTGACCGCGGTCCCGATCGCGATGAACTCGGCCATGTTCGGGCCCCAGTCGTAGCGGCCGATGTCGAGGCGGACGCCCACGATCCCGTCCGCGCCGAGCTGATCGGCCTCCTCCTCCATGCGCGTCATCGCGAGGTGCCGCGCGCTGTACATGGCCTGCGAGAGCGTGTCCAGCTCGCGGCTCTTGGTCGGCCCGGCGACCTGGATCCCGATGTGGAAGATCGAGCTGCCGACCACCAGTCCAACTGGATCGAACCCTGCCTCGGTGATCAGCATGAACTCGTTGACCGTCAGGTCCGACGTGTAGAGACCCTCGCGGTTCTGCTCCAGCCGCGCGACCCCTGATTCCGGGATCCCCTCGAGTGACTTCGCTTCGTAATCGGTCATCGGACTGGACTCCTGATCGTCATCGACGTTTTGACCTCGGGCGCCGGCGGCGGCCCGCCCGCCCCGCGGCGAATCGCCGTGCCCGCCGCATGCATCGTGATCACCCAGCCCTTGCGCTCGATGTCGCTCCGACCCGATACTCGGTAGGGGATGCCGAGACGACCAAGGCGCCAGCCACGCTGGCCGGTACCGGTGAGCGACGACGCCACCGGGATCTTGTCCCGGTGCACGTGGTGTGAGAACTCGACGCCAACCGCGCCGAGGCCGTGGGCATCGCGCACCTGACCGAGCAGCCTCGCGCGGACCGTGTCGCGCGCCGCATTGAAGGCCCGGCTCACCTCCTCGAGCTCCAAGTTCTGAGTCAATTGTCGCTGCCGCCTCAGCCGCGTCGCCCGGGAAGGCGCGGCGAACCACACTGACGTCGTGGCCAGAAAGCCGGCAGGTTCGTGGCCGACGGTGCGCAGCCTCCAATAATCCTGCACGGAGACGTCGGTCAGCACCGGCCACGACGCCCCGCTCGAGCCCGGAAGCCGGATCGCCGTGCCAGTGACCACGTACTCGATCGTCCCGCTGCCGAGGTCGTGGTCGGAGCGGTGCAGATGGACTCCTACGACGGCGTCCGCACCAACCTGGAGGGCCTCCTCGCTCAGACGGTCGAGCGCGCGGCGCCGAGCCAGGTTCCACGCGTCGCTCAGCGTCTGCAGCTCGCACACGACGCTCCAATGCCATTTGTAGTTGCGGACCTGCAACAGGGAGGGCTCGGTGTAGCGGTTGCCCACCGCGTACCCGCTCGGCGTGGGTCCGAAGGCGCGTGCATAGCGTCCGCTCGGAGCGCTCACGCTCGCGTCCCCGGGGTCGAGCGCCGGGAGGTACTGCCAGCCGGCCCTGACCACGCTGGCACCCATCACCTGGGCCAACGGCTGCGGCCCCATCCGCCTGAGCAAAGCGAACTCGTCGACGGACAGGCCGCTTGTGAACAGCGATCCGTCTTGGCCGAGCGCCTTCAGCCGCGCCTCCGCGCCGCTCGGGATCCCGCCGCCCTCGATCCGCGCGAGCTCTTCGGATTGCCCCCCTTCATCCTGCCCGCCACGGCGCGCAAAGAAGCCCATCTCGCAAGTGAGCCTATAACCTCAAAGCGTGGGCGACTACACCCCAGAGCAGGTAGCCGAGTTTCTCGCCCAAGGCGAGATCCAGCTGATCGACGTGCGCCAGCCCGAGGAGCGCGAGGCGGGCCGGATCGCCGGCGACCGGTTCATCGAACTGGCCCAGCTGAGCGCCCTCCTCGACACGATCGACCGCGACCGGCCGGTCGTCTTCTACTGCCGCAGCGGCAGCCGCTCGGCGATGGCCACCGACGCCTTCCGAGGCGCCGGCTTCGACGCGCACAACATGATCGGCGGCCTGCTCGATTGGGACGCGGCGGGTCTTCCACTCGACCCGCCCGGCGGCTACGTCGCCTGAGCGCTAAGGCGCCGGGTCAGCGCCGCCGACCTGGTTCCGACTAAAGGCGCTTCCCTACGACTTCCACTTGATCGAACAGCCGACCGGCTTGGTCTCCGACCGCTCCAGGGTCGATCCATCCAGCACGGCGTCTAGGGCCTCGCGCAGCCATTCCGCCTGCTCGCGCGGATTGTCGTAGTCGGCGTCGGGCGCACCGCGATAGCGCAGCCGGCCCTCGGCGTCGAGCACGAACACGTCAGGCGTCACCTTGGCGCCGTATTCGCGAGCCACCTCCTGGGTGTCATCGCGCAGGTAGGGGATCGTCCACTGCTCGCGCGCGACCCGGTCGCGCATCGCCTCAAGCGAATCGCGCGGGTAGCGGTCGGAGTCATTGGAGTTGATGGCCAACACGCGCACGCCGCGTGCCGCGTAGTCGTTCGCGACCTGGGCGATTCGGTCCTGCCAGGCAAGCGCGTACGGGCAGTGATTGCACGTGAACACGACGACCGTCGCCGGCGCGCCGTCGTACTTGGCCACCGACCACCTGCGCCCCTCCGTGTCTTCGAGCGCGAAGTCGGGCGCCACCTGGCCAATGGAAACACTCATCGCGTCACCTCCGCGCGCTCGGCCGCTGCTCGCAGCGCCTCCCGCAGGTCGTCGGGGTCGGGAAGCGGACTGATCCTGCCGTCGCGCCGGCGATAGACCCGGCAGCTGAGTCCGATCGGCTCCTCGCCGGCGGCCGGAACGACGTCGATGCCGTCGATCAGGATCGTGGGCGAGCCGACGAAGCCGGCCTCCTCAGCATCCTGGTCGGTCCGGATCTCGCGCATCTGCACCTCGACCCCGTCCAGCTTCAGCTCGGCGAGGGCCTCACGCACGGTCTCGAGGGCCCGCTCGGTGGAAGGGCAGCCGTCCCACCACAGCAGTTCTACGTTCACGAACCGAGCGTAGCGAGCGGGTTGATTCCGCCTCGACCACCTGGATAACCGCTCAGGGCACGCGCGCCCGAGAGCCGGCGCGCGTTCCTACAGCCGTGACGTGTCGAAACGCGCCGCGCGCGGGAAGTTGCGACGCCATGCGCGCTTTTGCAGGTGGCGTTCGGTGTGCTGCCGCTAGCCGACGGTCCAGCTGTCGGCCCCGAGCAGCAGGTCGGCCAGCTCGACCTCGGTCGCCGGCTCTGAGCGCACGGCGCCACCGCGCCCGTAGACGTGGCGCTGCACCTCGCGGAAGATCCCGATCGGCGTCGGCACGGTCGGGTTGTCCGCCAGGCGGGCCAGCGAGAAGGCCAGGCCCGGGTCCATCCGCGTCGGATCGTGGACGATCAGTGCATCCTCGCCCACGTCGGCGACGTCCACGATCGCGAGGCCCCCGTCCGGTCCACGTGAGACGCCGCGCTCGTTCTCGACCCCGAAGCGGATCGGCTGTCCGGCGACCAGCCGGATCTGGTTGGCGTCCTTGGTTTCCTTCTCGGTCAGCGCCGAGAACGCACCGTCGTTGAATACCGGGCAGTTCTGGTAGATCTCGACCAGCGCGGCGCCCTCGTGGACGGCTGCGGCGCGCAGCACCTCGGTCAGGTGGCGCTTGTCGCGGTCGATCGTCCGCGCCACAAACGACGCCTCGGCGCCGAGCGCCAAAGAGACGGGGTTGAAGGGGTGGTCGGCTACCCCAAACGGGGTCGACTTGGTGACCTTGCCCACCTCGGAGGTCGGCGAGGCCTGGCCCTTGGTCAGGCCGTAGATCTGGTTGTTGAACAGCAGGATCTTGATCGGCACGTTGCGGCGCAGCGCGTGGATCAGGTGGTTGCCGCCGATCGACAGCGAGTCGCCGTCGCCGGTGACGATCCAGATCGACAGGTCATCGCGCGCGGACGCGAGCCCGGTGGCGAGCGCCGGCGCCCGCCCGTGAATGCCGTGCATCCCATAGGTATTCATGTAGTAGGCAAACCGGCCGGCGCACCCGATCCCGGTGATGAACACGATCTTCTCGGGCGGGATCCCCAGCTCGGGCATGAACTGCTGCACCGCGGCCAGCACCGCGTAGTCGCCGCACCCCGGGCACCAGCGCGTCTCCTGATCGGACTGGAAGTCCGCCTTGGACAGCTCGGGTCCGGTCCCGTGACCGTTGGTGATGACGGCGCTCATTGCCTTGCCTCGATTTCTTCCTCGATCTCGGAGGCGAACAGCGGCTGCCCCTGCACCTTGCAGAACGACTCGACCTCGACCAGGTACTTCGCCCGCAGCAGCGTCGCGAGCTGCCCGCTGTTCAGCTCGGGCACGAGCACCCGGTCAAACGAGCGCAGCACGTCGCCCGTGTTGGCTGGGAACGGATGGAGGTGACGCAGGTGGGCGGAAGCCGCCTTGTGGCCCGCCTCCCGCGCCCGGCTCACGCCGGCGCGGATCGCGCCCTCGCTCGACCCCCACCCGAGCACCAACAACGTGGCGCCGGGCTCGGAATCAACGGTTAGCGGCGGGATCTCGGAAGCGATCCCGTCGACCTTGGCCTGACGCAGCTCGGTCATCCGCTCGTGGTTGGCCGCGTCGTAGGAGATGTTCCCGGTCAGGTCGGCCTTCTCCAGCCCGCCGATCCGGTGCGCCAGCCCCGGCGTACCCGGGACCGCCCACGGCCGCGCCAGATGCTCATCGCGGGCGTAGGGCAGGAACTCCTCACCTTCCCGCGCCACGGCGAAGGCCGGATCGATCGTCGGCAGGTCGTTGACCACGGGCACCTTCCACGGCTCCGAGGAGGAGGCCAGGAACGTGTCGGACAGAAGAATCACGGGCGTCCGGTAGCGCACCGCGATCCGGGCCGCCTCGAACGCGGCGTCGAAGCACCCGCCCGACGTGCTCGGCGCGATCACCGGCAGCGGCGACTCGCCGTGGCGCCCGAAGATCGCCATCAGCAGATCCGACTGCTCGGTCTTGGTCGGCATGCCGGTCGAGGGACCCGCCCGCTGCACGTCCACCACGATCAGCGGGAGCTCGAGCATCACCGCCAGACCGATCGTCTCCGCCTTCAAGTCCATCCCCGGCCCGCTCGTCGCGGTCACGCCGAGACGGCCGCCGAACGCCGCCCCGAGCGCCATCCCGGCCGCGGCGATCTCGTCCTCGGCCTGGATCGTGGTCACGCCCAGCTCGGCGTAGCGCGAGAGCTCGTGCAGCAGCTCCGAGGCCGGCGTGATCGGATAGCTCGCCAGCAGCAGGGGCAGGCCGCTGCGCACCGAAGCCGCGATCAGCCCGAGCGACAGCGCGGTCGTCCCGTTCACGTTGCGATACGTTCCGGGCGGGACGTCGGTGGCCGGCTTGACCATGTACTGGACGTCGAGCAACTCGGTCGTCTCGCCGAACGACCAGCCCGCGTTGAATGCGGCCAGGTTCGCCTGAAGCACAGCCGGCCGCTTCGCGAACTTCTGTTCGATCCACCGCTTGGTCCCGTCGACCGGGCGACCGTACAGCCACGACAGCACGCCGAGCGCGAACAGGTTCTTGGCGCGGCCGGCGTCGCGCGTGGAGGCGTCCTCGACCCCCTCGACCGCCGCCACGGTCAAGGACGTCATCGGGATCCGATGCACCCGGTAGCCGCTCAGCGAACCATCCTCGAGCGGATTGGACGCATAGCCCGCCTTTTCCAAGTTGCGCTTGCTGAACGCGTCCTCGTTGACGATCAGCGTCGCCCCGCGATCCACCTCTGCGAGGTTCGCCTTCAAAGCGGCCGGGTTCATCGCCACCAGCACGTTCGGCTTGTCCCCCGGGGTGAGGATGTCCCGCGAAGCAAAGTGAATCTGGAAGGCGGACACGCCGGCCAGCGTTCCAGCCGGGGCGCGGATCTCCGCCGGGAAGTTCGGCAGCGTCGCCAGGTCATTGCCCAGCATCGCGGTCGCGTCCGTGAACCGGCTTCCCGCCAGCTGCATCCCATCCCCGGAGTCCCCCGCGAAACGAATTACAACCCGCTCGCGCTCCTCGACCGTCTTAGTCATATGCCTGTGCGCACTAGAACCGCCTACCAATAGTACGCACGGGGGGTCACGAAGTTTCGCGGTCGCCGCGCCATCCGGTCACCGGGCACCCATTTGGGGGGTGGGGGGCCGCCTTCGGCGGCGTCCATGGGGCGGTGGGGGTGGGTGGGCGGGATCCAAATCCCCGTCCGGACAGGAGTCGCTGGAATGCGATCCGGTCCGGATGGACCCTCTCCGGCGTCCGGCTACGGCGCGCTCGGCATCCTGGCCTCGCCAAACGCGCCTGCCGCGACATCGTCCAGAGGACGCCGAGCCAAGCGAGACCCTGAACTAGACCTTCACGACGTTGACGGCCTTGGGGCCCTTCGGCGCGGCCTCCTCCTCGTAGGAGACCTTGAGGCCCTCGGACAGGGAGCGGTAGCCGTCGGCGGTGATGCTCGAGTGGTGAACGAACAGGTCGCGACCACCGTCATCCGGCGTGATGAAGCCGAAGCCCTTCTCGTCGCTGAACCATTTGACCGTGCCAGTTGGCATTGTGGAGAGATCCTCCGTGGATAGGAAGTGCTGCTACCGCGGAGGGTGTGCCGCCCGGAGCCTGCACCTACTTACACCGCCCATCGTGGACGGCCTTACAGATCGGTAAAGCTACAGCACATGGAGGACCCGATGCCACTCCGGCGCGGCCTTGCGCTGCCTCTGCGCGAGGTACTGGTGCGGACGTCCCGATCGTCCGGACCCGGGGGTCAGCACGCGAACGTCACCGCCTCCCGAGTGGAGGCGATCTTCGACGTCGAGGCGTCGGAAACGCTCACCGAAACACAGAAGCACCGGGTCATCTCGCGCCTGGGACCGCGCGTCACCGCGGTGGCGCAGGACGCCCGCAGCCAGGCGCGGAATCGCGAGCTCGCGCTGGAGCGCCTGCAGCGCCGCCTAGCCGACGCACTCGCGCCCGAGCGCCCTCGCCACGCCACCCGCCCGACGGTGTCATCGGTCGAGCGGCGCCTGGACGAAAAGCGCCGACAGGCGAGCCGCAAGCGGCGCCGTCAGCCGCCGAGTCCAGACGACAGCTAACGCCTTTTTCGCACCGACCCGTCGCGGTCCGCCCGGTCCGCGCAAAACCATCCTAAAAGATAGGTAGGTTTTTGGGTTTCCGGGGAAGACTTACTGCACACGTGGGAGACGTTTGTAGGTTCAGAATTCGCTGGATCACGGCCGTGGCTTTGCTATTGGCTGTTCTCGCGGTGCCAGGCGGCGCCGCCGCGGCGGTAACTCTGACGTCGGGGCTTGCCCCGGCCACCCCGTCGGTTCCGGCGTCCTCGCCACCCGCTGTTAGTCCCGTCAGCTTGGTTTCGGCGGTCGCGTCTTCCGCGCGGGCGACGGGGTCAACTGCCGCAGCGGTGGCGAGCGTGGTCAAGACGGCCACGAGCTCCGCCCCGCCTGCGGGCAGCGCGACGAAGCCCGCGACCGCTGCCGTCAGCACGGTCGCGACAGTAACCAGGCCGGTCGTCGTGAGCACCGCGACGAAGCCCGCGACCGCTGCCGTCAGCACGGTCGCGACAGCAGCCAGGCCGGCCGTCGTGAGCACCGACCAAGCCCGCGACCGCTGCCGTCAACACGGTCACGACAGCAACCAAGCCCGTGACCGCCGCCGTGACCACGGTCACGACAGCTACCAGGCCGGTGGTCACGAGCGCCGCGACGAAACCGGCCGCGATCGTGACCGCCGTCGTGAAGACCGCCACCGGCACGATCGGGACGGCAGGCCGGCCGGCAGCGCCCGCTCTCGCCCCCGCCACACACGTCGTCTCGACACTGACCGCCCCCGCGAGCCGCGTCATCTCGACACTGACCGCGCCGGTCGCGCAGGTCGTGTCGAGCACCGCTGCAGTCGTGACGACCCCGGCCGGTCAGGTGGCAGCTGTCGTGAGGACCGCCGCGGCGCCGGTGACGAACGCGGTCACGACGGCCACCCGGACGCTCGCGCCCGTGACCGCCCCGGTGGCGAATCTGGTCACGACGGCCACCCGGACGCTCGCGCCCGTGACCGCCCCGGTGACGAATCTGGTCAGGACCGCGACCCGGACGCTCGCGCCCGTGACCGCCCCGGTGGCGAACCTGGTCACGATCGCGACCCGGACCGTCGCGCCCCTGGCTCGTGTCGTCGCGACGGCGCCCGCGCGCCGGGCGCCGGCGCGAGCGGATGGGTCGAGCACGCATCGCCGTGGCGTGGCGGCGACGATCGCTTCGCGTCCTCCGACGAGTGGCGGACGGCAATCCGCGCCCGTGGCGCGGACGACGCCGGCGACGTCGGGCGCGGCGCGCATTTCGGCCGCGGCGGGGACCGGTTCGACCGCGCCTGTCGCTGCTCCCGGGACAGCTCGGTCCGCCCGTCCCGGGAGCGCGGTGCCTGCGGGCATTCCGTCCGGTTCGGCCGCGGCCGCGAGGTGGCTCAGTGAGGCAGCACGGTGGGCGACGATCGCTCTGGGGAGCGGGCGGGCGCGGACGCAAAGCCCGATCGGCGGCCCGGGAGGGCGGGTCGGTGTGGATGCCCGGGTCCGGGGTGTGAAGCCGCTCGTCGCTCCCGCCGCCCCGTTGGCGCCGCTTCCGTCTGTGCCGCTGGTGGCCGGGGGCGCGGGCGGCGGTTCTGGATTTTTCTTCTTTTTTGTTGCGGCACTGCTGGCGCTCGCCGGCCTGCTCGTTCCGCGCGTGATCGGGACGGTGCGGACGACGATCGATGGGCCTTCGCCGCAGCCGTTTCTCTGGTTGCTAGAGCGACCTGGCTGAGACCCGAGTCGGTCTTTCCGGTTCCTGCACGCGGGCTCTGTGAGCCCGGGTGCACCATCTAGCGACTAACAGGAGAACAGACTCGTGTCACGCTCATCACGGGCGTGGGCGAAGGGCTGTGAGCTGGTCGGCGCTGCTGTGCGCGGTGTCCGGAGGCTCGGCAGACTCGAGGTGCGGGAGAGCCTCGAGGCCGGGCGGCTGGTTCGCACTGGTTCTTCGCTCGCGACCCTGACCTGGGTGGCGACGGCAGTGATGCTGATGCTGGCTTTTAGCCCGGCGGTTGCGCTGGGGAAGTCCGCCAGGCGGAGTAGCAGGGCTCCGGCGGCGCGGGCTGCACGAGCCACATCACACGCCCGCGTCACCGGGACGGAACGAAGTTCAGACCCGCCGCACGCCGGCGGGACCGGTACCCGCAGACCTACCGGGCGCGTGAACGTACTCGCGTTCGGTAGCGGCTACGCAAGCGCTCACGGCTCCCGGGCCGTTCGGGCGCTACAGCGGCGCCTGAGCGGGCTGGGCTACTCGCCCGGGCCGATCGATGGCCGCTACGGCCCGTTGACCGACGCAGCCGTAATCCGCTTCCAGGCCGCGCATGGCCTGCTCACCGACGGGATCGACGGGCCAGCGACGACGGCAGCGCTGGCCTCGGCCAGGCTGCTCCTATATCCCGGCGATGGGTACGTGCCGGGTGGATCGGGGCCGGTCCGGGCGTTGCAGCGCCACCTGGCCGCGGCCGGATTGCGACCGGGGCCGATCGACGGACGGTACGGCCCGCTGACCGAGCGAGCGGTGATTCGGTTCCAGACCGCCCACCACCTCCACGTCGACGGCATCGCCGGCCCCCAAACGCTCGGCCAGCTCCAGCGCGAAACGCAGCCGCGGGTTCACCAGCGGCCGCATCCACGAACGGCGCCGCGTCAGGCCCGCCGCCCGCGTCCGTCGCGACCGAGCACCAAACCCGTCTCGCCGCACAAGCCCGCGTCGCCGGCCAAGACCGGACACCACGCGAGGCCGGCGTCCGGCCCTTCGCTCATCCCGTGGCTGATCGTCATCGCCTGCGTGATCGGGGCGGCGCTGGCGGGACTGCTGTGGCGTGGGCGCCGCCGCCGCGAAACTCGACCGCCTCAAGCACCGAGCGAGCCGGTCGCGCCCCCCATCCCAGCCCAGGCGCAAGCACCCCCAATCCCGCTCCAGGCGCAACGGTCGCGCCAGATCAGGAGGACTCGGGGTTTCCTCACCCCGGGGCCGCCGCGTTCAGGTTCGGACGCCTGCTCGCGGACGCCGGCAATCACGCCCGGGCCGAGGATGCCTTCCGTCGCGCTGAGGCGTGCGGCCATCCGATGGCCGCGTTCGAGCTCGGGTCGCTCCTGCTCGAAGCGGGAGATACGGCCGGGGCCGAGGACGCATTCGATCGCGCCGACCAGAGCGGCGATCCCGGCGCCGCATGCAATCTCGGGGTCATGCTCGAACAGCGAGGTGACGCGACCGAAGCCAAGCTCGCCTACCAGCGGGCCGACGCACGCGGTCACGCCGTCGGCGCCTGGAACCTCGGCTCCCTGCTCGAACACGAAGGCGACCGCGCCGGCGCCGCCGCCGCCTACCAGCGAGCCGCCGAACGGGGCGAACCGACCGCCGCGAACGACCTCGGCGTGCTGCTCGAACGAAACGGTGACCGCCCCCGCGCCCAAGCCGCATACCGGCACGCCGCCCGGGCCGGACACGCCGGCGCCGCGTTCAACCTCGGTGCGCTACTCCTCGAAGCAGGCGACCCCGCCGGCGCCGAGCACGCGTTCGATCTAGCCGATCAGCGCGGCCACCCCGACGCCGCATCCAACCTCGGGGTCCTACTCGAGCAACGAGGCGACGTGACCGGCGCAAGACTGGCCTACCAACGGGCAGACGAACGCGGACACGCCGTCGGCGCCTGGAACCTCGGCTCCCTGCTCGAACAGCAAAACGACCGCGCCGGCGCCAAAGCCGCCTACGAACGCGCCGACCAACGCGGCTACCCGGCCGGCGCCTGCAACCTCGGCCTCCTGCTCCAACAAGAAGGCGACCACGCCGGCGCGCTCCGAGCCTTCCAACGAGCCGGACAGCTCGGCCCACCCGACGTCGCCGAACTGGCATACGCCGCCATCCGAGACCTCCGCCCCGACGAACACGACCAACGATAACCACCCACTGACGAGCGCTCCCACAACCGACACCAGCCAACAAGCCTGGTAGGGCAACCGCCAGGGCCAAAGGGGGCCAAGCCCGATCGGAGGGGCGGCACGGACGCCGCCCCCCATCGGCCGCCACGACACGGGGGCGGGGCCCACCCTGGCGAGACTAGCCTTGCCCCATGCGCTGGCTCGTCGATGGAATGAACGTGATCGGCACGCGTCCGGACGGCTGGTGGAGGGACCGCGACGCGGCGATGCTCCGCTTGGTCGACCTGCTCGAGCGGTGGGCCGCCGACAGCGGGGAGGACGTCACGGTGGTGTTCGAGCGCCCGCCGCGCCCCCCGATCCGATCGACCGTGATCGAGGTGGCGCACGCCCCGAAGCCCAAGCCCAACTCGGCCGACGACGAGATCGTGCGGCGCCTGCGCGCCGACCCGGACCCCGCGGCGGTGCGGGTCGTGACCTCGGACCGCTGGCTGGCCGACCGTGCCTGGGCGGCCGGGGCGAGCGTCGAGGGAGCCGACTCATTCCGAACTCGGATCGAGTGAGCCCGGCGGCTGAACTCTTAGCTCAGTCTCATCAGAAACCCGACCACCCTTGCCACAATCAACGGATGGCCGAGCAGCCAAGCCGGCGCGACTCAACCCCCCGACTGCGTCGGGGCAGTCCGACTCGGCCTGGCGGGTTGCCCCCGCAGCCCCAGCCCGGCTGGCGGGTGACGCCGGCTCCGGACGGCCGCGGGCGACCGCCCGATAAGCCGACGGGGCGACCGACTCCGCGCTGGCCGCTGCTGATCGTCCTGATCCTCGCGCTGCTGGCGCTGAACTTCTGGGTCTCCTCGCAGGTTCTGCAGCCGAACCCGCGGGTCTCTATCCCGTACACCCCGACGTTCCTCTCCCAGGTCGAATCGGGCAACGTCAGCTCGATCTCCGCCACCGGCGCGTCGATCCAGGGCACGTTCAAGAAGGCGGTCAAATATCCGGCCGACAGCACGACCGCGCCGACCACCGTCTACTTCTCGACTCAGATCCCGTCGTTCGCGCCGAACAATGAACTGTTCGCGCTCGTCGAGAAGTACAACATCACCACCACTGCCCACCCCGCCAACGCGGGCGCGTCGTTCCTGACCAGCCTGATCTTCGGCTTCGGCCCGACGCTGTTGTTCCTGCTTCTGCTCGTGTGGATCTTCCGGCGCGCTGCCGCCGGAGGTGGCGGCGCCGGCGGCCTGATGTCGTTCGGCCGCTCGCGCGCGCGCCGCGTGGAGGCGGCCGATCAGCGCGTCACGTTCAACGACGTCGCCGGGATTGACGAGGCCAAGGAGGAGCTCACGGAGATCGTCGACTTCCTCAAGAACCCCGACAAGTACATCCGTCTCGGCGGCCGCATCCCGCGCGGCGTCCTGCTCAGCGGACAGCCGGGCACGGGCAAAACGCTGCTCGCTCGGGCGGTCGCCGGCGAGGCGGGCGTGCCGTTCTTCCAGATGTCCGCCTCGGAGTTCGTCGAGATGATCGTCGGGGTGGGCGCCTCGCGCGTCCGCGACCTGTTCGCCCAGGCCAAGGCGGCGGCGCCGGCGATCATCTTCATCGACGAACTCGACGCGATCGGCCGCTCGCGCTCGGCTGGCGGAGCCAACATCTCCGGGGGACACGATGAGCGTGAGCAGACGCTCAACCAGATCCTCACCGAGATGGACGGCTTCGACACGCGCATCGGGGTGATCGTGCTCGGCGCGACCAACCGGCCGGAGATCCTCGATCCGGCCCTGTTGCGCCCCGGGCGCTTCGACCGCCGGGTGGTCGTCTCACCTCCGGATCGCGCCGGTCGCGAGGCGATCCTGCGCGTACACACCCGGGGCGTCCCGCTCGACGACGAGGTCGACTTGGGCGGCATCGCCTCCTCTACCCCGGGCATGGTCGGCGCCGACCTCGAGAACCTGGTCAACGAGGCCGCGCTGCTGGCCGCCCGGCGCAACCACGAGAAGGTGAACCGGCAGGACCTGACCGACGCGCTCGAGCGGATCGTGCTCGGCGCCGAGCGCAAGGTGATGATCTCGGAGGACGACCGCCGACGCACCGCCTACCACGAAGCCGGTCATGCCATCGTCGGAATGCTGACACCTGGCGCCGATCCGGTGCGCAAGGTGTCGATCATCCCGCGCGGGCAGTCGCTGGGGGTGACCTTCTCCGCCCCCGACGCGGATCGGTTCAATTTCGAGCAGCAGCATCTGATCGCCCAGATCAAGGTCGCGCTGGGCGGGCGAAGCGCCGAGGAGATCGTGTTCTCCGACATCACCACCGGCGCCGAGTCAGACATCCAGCAGCTCACGCGGATCGCGCGCGGCATGGTCGGGCGATGGGGCATGAGCCGCGCGATCGGCCCGATCGCCGTCATCCCCCAGGACGGGATGAGCCTCCTCCTCCCCGGAGTGTCGGAGACCTCCGAGGCGACCCAGCGGCTGGTCGACGAGGAGGTGCGGCGGATCGTCGAGTCGGCGCACGCCGAGGTCAGCTCCCTGCTGCGCGACCACCGCTCGAACCTCGACGCGCTCGTCGCCGCGCTGCTCGAGCACGAGACGCTCGACGAGGCAGACGCCTACGCCGCGGCCGGTTTGATCAGTCGCCGAGACGGGTCAACCGAGCCAGCGCCTCGTGGCACTCCACCACTCGGCGCTTGACCGGGTCGCTGTCGGGCCGGTCGTGAACGAGGTCCCAGGTGCGGTCCGCGACCTCGCGGGCGGTGTCGGCCGTGGCGCTCTGCCACAGCCGATCGACGAGCTGGATCTCGAAGCTCGCGATCTGGTCCCCGGGATCGCCTGGCGCCATGCGGGGCAGCGGTTCGGCGATCGTCTCACGCCACATCGCGGTGGCGACAAGTAGTCGGTTTCGCAGCGTGATCTGATCGATCGGCATTTCGTCGCCGCCAGCGTAACGGATCGGCGTGGCCGTCTCAGATGTTCGGAAGCTGCTGTGTGGCGCTGAGTGCGGGCGCGAACAGATCTCCTTGTTCATCCACTCGCGCGAGCGCCTCGTCGTAGGCAAAAGTCAGGAGCGCCTCCTCGCCCCGATCGTGGCACGCGGCCACCTCCTCCCAGCTCACGGGCGTCGAAACGGTCGGTCGCTCGCGCGCGCGTAGCGAGTACACGTTGACCGTCGTCTTGTGCTCATCGTTCTGGCTCCAGTCGACCAGGACCTTGCCGGGCCGCAGTCGCTTGGTCATCCGCGACACGACGATCTCAGGCATGCGCTGCTCGAGGAGCTCGGCCACGCGCTTGCTGAACGGCTTGGTGGCGCGGTAGTCGGTCGGCGCGTTCAGCGGCACGTACACCTGAAGGCCCTTGGAGCCTGACGTCTTGGCCACGCTTTGCAGGCCTAGCTGCTCGAACAGGCCGCGCAGGACCAGCGCGACCTCACAGCACTCGACGAGACCGGCCGGCGCGCCGGGGTCGAGGTCGAACACCATCATGGTCGGACGATCGACTCGATCCTGAAGCGACAGGGAGGTGTGCAGCTCGACATCGGCCAGGTTGGCCAGCCAAATCAGCGTCGGGCGGTCCTGGGCCAGCGTGTAGTTGATGTCGCCGATCCTGACCGTCTGGATCCACTCCGGGCGGTGCGAGGGCGACTGCTTCTCGTAGAAGTACGGGTGGTCGACCCCGTTCGGGTAGCGCTTGAGCGTGAGCGGCCGGTCATGGAGGTGGGGCAGAACGACCGGAGCGACGCGCGCGTAGTAGGCGACCAGATCGCCCTTGGTGAAGCCGGTCTCGGGGTAGAGCACCTTGTCCCAGTTCGTGATCTTGAGCTCGCGGCCTTCGGTCCTCGCGAGCAGCGCCCCGTCGGGTAGACGCTCGACGTCGTCGAACAGCGCCTCCGGGGAGCTCGGGTCGATTTCCGCCTCGCCCGACGCCTCGGGGGCCTCCTCGCCGATGACCTCGATTCGCACCTCGCGCGGCGGTTTGTCCTCGCGCAGGCCCTTGAACGACGGCGCGCGCATGATCCGCTCGGCCGTCCATTCGCGCAGCTCGATCTCCGCCACCAGCTTCGGCTCCACGAACACCGCCTCTCGGGGGAGCTTCGGCGCGACATCAAACGGGCTCGTTTCGCGGCGCAGCGGGTCCAGGCGCTTCTGGAGATCGCCCAGCGTCTTCTCGGTGAAGCCGGTGCCGACGCGGCCCGCGTAGCGGAGCTTTCCGTCCTCGTAATAGCCCATCAGCAGCGCCCCGATCCGCTTCGTCCGCCGCCCCTCCCCCGGCATCCACCCGCCGATCACGAGCTCCTGGCGCATCGTGTGCTTGATCTTGAGCCAGTTGCCGCCGCGCCGGCCGGGCTCGTAGCGAGAATCGAGGCGCTTGGCCACGATCCCCTCGAGTCCCTGCTCGGCGGTCGCGTCGAGCAGCAGCTTGCCCTCGCCGGGGTGGTTGGCCGGGACGCGCCACGCCGGGCCCTTGAGCTGGAGCGACTCGAGCCTGGCGCGGCGCTCGCGGTAGGGCAGCTCCATCAGCGAGTGGCCGTCGAGGATGAGCAGGTCGAAGATCGCGTAGACGACCGGCATGCTGCTCTGGTAGCGCCGGATCGCCGACGGCGAGGTCACGTGCATCCGGCGCTGCAGGCGCTCAAAGCTCGGCCGGCCACTGTCGTCGAAGGCGACGATCTCGCCGTCGAGTACCGCCTCGTGCATGCCGAGCGCCCCGACCAGGCCGCGCACCTCGGGATACGCGTCGGTGATGTCGTTGAGGTTGCGACTCTCCAGGCGGAGGCGACCGGGCTTCACGTACGCGATCGCGCGGACTCCGTCCCATTTGACCTCGAACGACCAGTTCTTCGGATCGCGCGGAAGCGCGCTCGCCGGCTGCGCCATCATCGGAACGATCCGCTCGGGCATCGGCTGCCGGTCGGGATCCGCCGGCGGATCCATCCGGTGGATCATCCAGTCGTCTTTGGTGTCACCCGGCTTCCCGATCGGGAACAGCCCGTAGCGGCCGTTGAGACGCTCACCGTGGAAGGTGACCTCGACCTTGCGGTCCTCCCACTTGTGCACCTCGTAGGTGCCGTGGTCCCAGATCGTCATCGTGCCGGCGCCGTACTGGCCCTTGGGGATCTCCCCGTGGAACTCGAGGTACTCGAGCGGGTGGTCCTCGGTGCGGACGGCTAGCCGGTTGTCGGCCGGATCGGACGGGATGCCGTTGGGAATCGCCCACGAGGCGAGCACGCCGTCGTGCTCAAGGCGCAGATCCCAGTGCAACCGCGTGGCGTGGTGCTCCTGGACGACAAACCGGTGGCCGGCGGTCGCGCCGTCGGTCGCCGCGTCGACCCCGCCCGCGGGCTCGGCCGTGGCTTCGAAATCGCGCTTGGCGCGATACCTCTCGAGCTTCGCTCTGTCCTTGGCTCGCGGCACGGTGCCGGGATGATGGCGGACCACTCGGGGATGGGTCTCGCCGGACCTCGTACTGGAGGCCGACCCGCGCCGCGACGGATTGGGTCATAACTGCGGACTCGGCGCCGCCCATTCGCCGAGTCCGGCCTCAGACCCCACATATGGCGCTGAATCCGGGTTCACCTCCGGGGAGGGGGCGAGTTGCAAGTTATGACCCACCCCGTGCACATCGTGCCCACGTCTTCACAAACGCTTAGCCACGGGCGCCACAATATCCCGCATGGCGCGCGTACTGGTGGTCGATGACGAACCCGCGGTCCGGAGGGCGCTCGAGCGGGCCCTGAGGCTCGACCGCTACGACGTGGAGCTGGCGGGCGACGGCGAGGAAGCGCTCGACTCGCTGGCCAAGTCTCCCCCCGACGCGGTAATTCTCGACATCGGGATGCCGCGGCTGGACGGCTTGGAGGTGTGCCGGCGCATGCGCCAGGCGGGTGACCGCACCCCGATCCTGATGCTCACTGCGCGCGATGCAATCGACGACCGGGTGGAGGGCCTCGACGTGGGCGCCGACGACTACCTGGTCAAGCCGTTTGCTCTGCGCGAGCTCCAGGCGCGCCTACGCGCCCTGCTGCGCCGCTCGGGCGACGGCGACGATGGCGAGATCCTTCGCTACGCCGACATGGTGCTCGACCCGATCGCGCACGAGGTTCGCCGGGGCGATCGACTCATCGAGCTGTCTAAGACCGAGTTCCTGCTCCTGGAGCTTTTCATGCGCCACCCCCGGCAGGTACTGACCCGGTCTACGATCTTCGAGAACGTGTGGGGATACGACTTCGGCCCGACCTCGAACGCGCTCGGCGTGTACATGGGGTACCTGCGGCGCAAGACCGAGTCCGGCGGTGAGGCCCGCCTGCTGCATACGGTCAGGGGAGTCGGCTACGTGCTGCGCGACTAGGCGCGGAGGCGCGTAGTGCCTCTTCGCAAGAGACTCGCTTGGGTGTCCGCCACCGCGGTCGCGTTCGCGGTCGTGATCGCCGCGATCGTCTGCTACCTGGTGGTGCGCTCGCAGCTGCTCAGTCAGGTCGACAGCGCACTCAAGGCCCAGGCGGTGGCGGTCCAGCAGGAGGGCAATTTCGCGCTCGGCCAGGCCCTGCCGGGCGTCTCGCCGAGTGCCGGCGGCCCGACGCAGTACTACGAGATCGTCGCGCAGGACGGGTCGCGTCGCGGCAACATCCTCCTGCCGATCGATAACTCGCAGGTGGCCGCGGTGGCGAACAGCGCCGGCGGCTCGTTTCTGACCGACGTCACGGTCGGCGACAGCCGCTTCCGGGAGCTGGTCTTCTCGAACCCGGTTACCGTGAACGGGGAGCCGGAGACGGGCGCCGTGCTGCTGGCCCGCCCGCTCAACGGCATCGAGACCATTCTGGGCAACCTGCGACTCGTCCTGCTACTGGTCTGCGCCGGCGGGATCGCCCTCGCGGCCGCCCTCGGTCGGCTGGCGGCGCGGCAGGTGCTGTCCCCCTTGGCCGAGGTCGCCGCCACCGCCCAGCACATCGAGGAGACAGAGGATCTGAGCAGCCGGATCCGAGTCCACGCCGACGATGAGGTGGGACTTCTGGCCCGGCGCTTCAACGCGATGATCGAGCGGCTTCAGATCTCGCGCGACGCGCTCGATCAGTCGGTCCGCGCCCAGCGCCAGCTTGTGGCCGACGCCTCGCACGAGTTGCGCACGCCGATCACCAGCCTGCGCACGAACATCGAGGTGCTGCTCGAGCAGGGAGATCAGCTCGCCGGGGAGGATCGCCGGCGCCTGCTCGCCGACGTGCTCGAGCAGACCGAGGAGCTCAGCACACTGATCGGCGACGTCATCGAGCTGGCCCGGGGTGATCTGCCAATCAGCTCGGCCGAGGACGTTCGCCTGGACCGGGTTGTGGACGAATCGCTGATTCGCGCCAGACGCGACTTCCCGCACGTCCACTACGAGAGCTCGCTCGAGCCCGTGCTCGTCGAGGGCATCCCCGAACGCCTTCACCGGGCGGTCAACAACCTGCTCGACAACGCCGCGCACCACTCGCCGCAGGACGGGGTCATCGAGGTCGTGGTCAACCGCGAGGGCGTGCTGGTGCGCGACCACGGCGGCGGCATCGACGAGGCGGATCTCCCCTACGTGTTCGACCGCTTCTTCCGCGGGGCTAACTCGCGCCACCGGCAGGGCAGCGGCCTGGGCCTGGCCATCGTCCGTCAGGTCGCGACCCAGCACGGCGGCTCGATCGAAGCCGCCAACGCCCCAGACGGCGGCGCCGTGTTCACGTTGCGACTGCCCACGGTCACATCCGAGGAGCTGGATCCGGACACCCCGCCCCGGCCGGTGGCCGGCGACGCGCTCCCGACGCGCTAGTCGAGCCCGCTAGCGCCAGCAGAGCCAGGCGACGTACCCGGTCGGCGCGCGCAGCTCTGCCGCGTGCCAGGCTCCGGACCGACCGTCGGGCCAACCGAGCGGCGAATCCAGGCGGCGTGGGTCGTAGGCCAGCGCGTCCCCGAGTGCCTTGGACAGCGCCTCCTTGCCGCACCACATCGAAATAGCGCAGGCGTCCGCGTCGACGCGGCCCCCGGGCTCCAGCCACCGCTCGGCCGGTGTGCAGATCGACTCCAGGAAGCCCGGCGCGCACGCCTGGACCCGTTCGATGTCGATTCCGACCGGCCCCGAGTGCCAGGCCACCAGAGCGTACGGATGTGCGTAGGAGCGCGTGACGAACGTCTCCGCATCGGGCTGCCGCTGCGATCGCGCCCACCGGCGCAACCCGATCTCGTCGAGGTCGGCGGGGCGCGCGTCGAGCAGCCACACCCTCGGAGCGCCGGCGTCGAGCTCGAGGCGAATCAGATCAGCGGCCGCGGGCATCGGGTCATGCCGCTACAACCGGTGCACCGTGCCAGCGGGTGGCCTCCGGCAGGCGCTCGCCCCGCATGACCACCGAGCGCGCTCCCACCGAGCAGCCCGCGCCGAGCGAGGCCTCGGGAAGGATCGCGCTGATCGGGCCGAGCGTCGAGTGCGGGCCAAGGCTCACCGGCCCGATCCGCAGCACGCGGTCGTGGAACAAGTGCGCCTGCACGATGCCGTGCCGGTTCACCACGCATCCGTCCCCGAGCTGCACCATGTCGAACTCGGTGATCGTGTTCGTGTCGCACCACACGTCGCGCCCGACCTTCGCCCCCATCAGCCGCAGGTAGAGCGACATCATCGGCGTGGCCTGGGCGGCACCCATCAGCCAAGCGCCCGCGAGGCGCTCCTGCGTGGTGTTCATGATCTCGTCGCGCCATACGAAGAACGACCACAGAGGATGCTCGCCGACTCGGTAGCGGCCGATCAGGAGCCACTTGAGCGCGATCGTCACGGGCCGGGGTGCTGTCGGGAAGCCCCGCCAGCGAGGGGTCGGGGTCGGGATGCCGCAGCATCCGCGCGGTAATCGGCTGCATATGGGAGGTGCTGGGATCGGGGCGCTGGGTACGCCCGGTGTGCGCAAACGGCATGCCGGCAGGCCTTGCCGCCGACGAGAACACCTGCGCAGCAGGGGAAGTTGCCCCCGCAACCGTTAGCGAATGGTTAGCCGTCTAAGAGACTGCTTAGCGCTTCAGCGGACGCGCCAGTCGGGCCTGGCGCGCGACCAGGAACCGCCGGCGCAGGAACCACGCACACACGGCGAAGACCGCCGCGACCGGGACGAGCAGCAGCAACTTGAGGGCCGGCGGCCCCACGGTGAAGGCGATCAACGCCTCGACCAGCACGGCGGGCACCGCGGCGAGCATCACGGTGTGCGAGCGAAAGCCAGAGAAGTGCTCCCGGGCGGTCACCTCGATCACCCCGAGCACACACAGGACCAGGCCCCCGACCAGCGCCGGCCCTCCATGCCGGATAAACCCAACCACGAGCGCGACCGCGCCGGCGAGGATCGCGATCTCCGACACCGGAACACCGCCGAACGGGCTGGGCGGGCGCTCGCCGTAGGCGCTCAGCGCATTCGTGCGCCGGCGGAACCGCTGCGGCAGATCCTGATCGGGGTCGCTCGCGTCGGTCGGGCGGTTGCCGCTGTGATCGACGCCGCGGCGCGACGCGGCAACCGGCACGGCCGTGGCCGGGCGGCCATGTCTGCGCTTGCGTGAACGGCGGCTGGGCTTCTGCGTAGCCACTCGCCGCGAGGATAACCCCTAGGGGGTGCGCGCCGCCTCGGGTGGGGTCGAGGCGTCGGCGAACTCGCGGAACAGCCCGGTGACCACGAACACCGTCTGCTCGGCGATGTCGACCGTGTTGTCGCCGATCCGCTCCAGGCAGCGCGCCACGAGGATCATGAACATCGCCCACTCGCGCATGTCCAGGTTGTCGCCGACGTCGACCGCGCGCCTGAAGATCTCCCGGTTCAGCCGGTTGATCTCAGTGTCCTGGCGCACCAGATCCTGCGCCAGCTCGGTGTTGCGCTCGGCGAAGGCCTGCTTGGCCTGGGACACCTGCGAGCGGGCCAGGCGGCCCATCCGCTCGATCGCATCGAGGATGTCCTTGTCCTTCGGCGCCTCGTAGCCGGACAGCGGCACGAGCTTCGCGATGTTCACACACTGATCGCCCATGCGCTCGACGCATCGGATCACATGGAGCAGGGCCGCGACGATCCGCAGATCGCCCGCCACCGGCGCTTGGCGCGCCAGCAGCGACAGGATGCCTTGATGCACCTCCAGGTAGCGGCCGTCGATCCGGTCATCGTCAGCGACGACCATGCCGGCCAGCTCGACGTCTTGATAGGAGATCGACTCGAGCGCGCGGTCAAGCTGCTGGATAACGAGTTCGAGGCCGTCCAGCGCCTGCGCCTCAAGCGCACGCAGGCTCTCGTGGAATTGATGGCGAGTCTCGTGCATAGGCGAGTCCTTACCCAAACTTTCCGGTGACATAGCGTTCGGTGCGCTCGTCGCTGGGATTAGTGAAGATCTTGTTCGTCTCATCGTGTTCGATCACTTCGCCCTCGAGCATGAACACGGTCGAATTCGCCACCCGCGCAGCCTGCTGCATGTTGTGGGTGACGATCACGATCGTGTAGCGCTCTTTGAGCTCGTCGACCAACTCCTCGATCTTGAGCGTCGAGATCGGGTCGAGCGCCGAGGCGGGCTCGTCCATCAAGATCACCTCCGGTTCGATCGCCACCGTGCGGGCGATGCAGAGCCGCTGCTGCTGACCACCGGACAATCCGATCCCGGGGGAGTTCAGGCGGTCCTTGACCTCTTCCCATAGGCCGACGGACTGCAGCGAGTTGTGAACCAGTTCCTTCAGGTCGCTGCTCTTGGTCCCGGTCAGGCGTAGCCCGGCGGCGACGTTGTCGAAGATCGACATGGTCGGGAATGGGTTGGGCTTCTGAAACACCATTCCGATCAGGCGCCGCACGGCGGTCACATCAACGCCTGGCGCGTAGACGTCGAGCTCGTCCAGAGTCACCGTCCCCTCGGCGCGCGCGCCCGGAATCTCCTCGTGCATGCGGTTGATGCAGCGGACCACAGTCGACTTGCCCGACCCAGACGGTCCGATGAGCGCGGTCACCTGGTTCGCCGGGAAATCGATCGTCACGTCCTTGAGCGCGTGCTGATCCCCGTAATACGCGTTCAGTTTGTCGAGCTTGACCGCGTGACCGGCCTTCGCTACCGGGGCGCCCGGCCGCGGGGTCCGCGGCGCCGCCTGCGCCTGATCGGGATATTCGCCCGCACCGCTGGACATATCCGTCTGTTCCTTGCTCGTGGTGTCCGGAGGGATCATGCCATTCGGCTCCTTGAAGCAATAAGTCGGGCGATTAGGTTCAGGAGCAGGACGATCACGACCAACGTTAGCGCCGTGCCCCAAGCGATGTTTTCGATCGCCGTGCGCGGCGAAGTGATGTCGGTGTAGATCAGAAACGGCATCGTGTTCATCTGCTGGCCAAGGCTGAACGTCAAGCCGAAGGCCGTCGACACTGTAAAGAGCAGGGGGGCAGTCTCGCCCATGGCGCGGGCCACGGCCAGCAGGCAGCCGGTGACGAGGCCGGTCGCCGAGGTCGGCAGGACAACCTGGAAGATCACGCGCCACCGTGGGGCCCCGAGAGCCAGCGCCGCCTCGCGGAGGCTGCTCGGCACGAGCAGCAGCACGACCTCCGCTGAGCGGATGACGATCGGGAGCATGAGCAGCGCCAGCGCGACTGCGCCCTTCCAGGCCGCGTACCCGCTACCCCCGAAGTCACTGACCACCAGCACGATGTAGATGAAGAGGCCGAACATGATCGATGGCACACCGGTCATGACATCGACGAAGTAGCGGACGGTATTGGCGTACCACGAGTCCTTCCCATACTCCGTCAGGTAGAGGGCAACGCCGATCCCGATGGGGATCGAGATCACCGTCGCGAGCGCGACGATCTCGAGCGAGCCGAGAATCGCGCTGCGAATCCCACCGGGGTTACCGAAGAAACTCCCGGTGGGATCGCTGGTGAAGAAGCCGCTCGTGAACCACAGGCTCAGCCCCTTGTGCAGCAGGTAATAGATGACGAGGACCAGCGGGACCAAGGCGACGATCGTCGCGGTCAGAACCGCGCCGCGCATGACCTTATCCGTGCGCCGCCGGCGAGCCGACGTCCGCGGGAGGGTCATCGCGCTGAGCGGGGCGGTGGCGCTCATTGTTCGGTCACCGGACCGGAAGAGATCGTCATGCCGGTCGCGCCCGTTCCGCGCGCGCCGTGCGAGCCGCGGGAGATGAACCAGCGCGCGATGATGTTCACGATCAGGGTGAGCACGAACAGCACGAGGCCGGACGCAAACAGCGCGGAGGTGTGTATCCCGGTGGCCTCACCAAACTCGTTGGCGATCACGGCGGCGAGCGTGTAGCCCTGGCTGAACAGATGGCTGCCGATCTTCGGCGCGCTGCCGATCACGAGCACGACGGCGATCGTCTCGCCAATAGCTCGCCCCATCCCTAGCATCGCACCGCCCGTGATGCCCGGACGCGAGTACGGAATCACCGTCATGCGGATCATCTCCCACCGGGTGGCCCCCAGGGCGAGCGCTGCCTCCTTGTTCTCGCGGGGGACGGTCGCGATGACCTCCCGCGAGATGGCCGACACGATTGGGAGGATCATGATCGCCAGGATCAGGCCGGCGATGAAGTAGTTGTAGAGGACCGGAATGCCGCCGCCGATCCAGGGAATGAACGAGAACGTGCTCGCGAACCACTTCTCGGCCGGCAACAGCCGGGGAGCGAGGACGAACACGCCCCACAATCCGTACACGACGGACGGAACCGCGGCGAGGAGGTCGATGAGGATCGAGAGCGGACCGCGCAGCCCCCGCGGGCACAGCTCGTTGATAAATAGCGCGCTCGCGACGGCGATCGGCACGCCGATGACGAGCGCGATGGTCGACGTGACGATCGTCCCGAACAGCAGCGCACCACCGTGGTAGATGTTGCGCGAGACGTCCCAGTTGTTGCCGAACACGAAGCTCAGCCCGTACGTGCTGAACACGTGGCCGGACTGGCCGACCAGGCGGATGAAGAAGTAGACGATCAGGATGAGGATGAGCGCGGCGAGTGCGCTCAGCCCCCACTTCATGACCCGATCGGGAAGACGCCCAGCCGACGACCGCTCGAGAGCCGAGCGGCCGCCGGTGACGGTAGTGCTGGTTGCTCCCAACCCTGGTCTCCTACGAGATCGGCGATCCGTTGCAGACCATCGTGGCCAGCTGCGTGTTGTCCTTATCGGCCAGCGACGAGGGCAGCGGCGCGTAGGGCAACTGGTTAGAGCCCGCACCGAGGGTCTGCTGCCCCGCTCCGAACGCGTAGCTCAAGAAGCTCTTGAGCGCAGCGGCGGTGCTGGAGCTGGCGCCACCGTCCTTGCACGGGTCCTTGTAGGCGTCGAGGAACGTCTGCGACACGATCGGGTACGCCCCAGGATTTGGCGAGTTGATCGTCGAGATCCCCAGGTCCGCGGGAACCGCAATCCCCAGGAACGCCGCCGAGGTGTTCGGGATCGACGGCAGAACATACGAGCCGGCCGAATTCTTGATGGCCGCGTAGGTGAAGTTGTTTTCGAGCGCGTAGGCCTGCTCGACGTAGCCGACCGCGCCGGCGGTCTGCTTGACGACCGCGGCGACGCCGGAATTACCCTTGCCGCCCGTTCCCGTCGGCCAGTTGACGTCCTTACCCTCGCCGACCGCGGACTTCCAGGCCGGATCCACGTCGGAGAGCCACGTCGTGAAGCCCTCAGTGGTGCCCGAGGAATCGGAGCGATGGACGACGGTGATGCTGGTGCTGGGCAGGCTTATGCCCGGGTTCAGCGCCTTGATTGCCGGATCGTTCCAGGTCTTGATCTGGCCCTGGAAGATCTTTGCCACGGTCGGCCCGTCCAACTTCAGTCCGCTCTTGACTCCGGACAGGTTGTAGGACACGGTGATCGCGCCCGCGGCGACCGGGAACTGGAGCACCGCACCCTTCATCTTGGCCAGGTCGGCCGGCTTCAGGGATGGGTCGCTGCCGGCGAAGTCAACCGTTGCCGACGCCAGTGAGGTCTGGCCGGCGCCGGAACCGACGGGGTTGAAGTTCACGGTCAGTCCCTGGCCCTTGAGCGTCGAGCCCCACTGCTGGTAGATCGGGGCGGCCAGCGTCGAGCCGGCTCCGTTGACCGTGCCTTTGGCCACGCTCCCGCTCGATCCGGACGAGCCGCTCGAGCTCGCCGCGGACGAGCCGCCCGAGCTGGTGGTCGAGCTATTGCTCGAGCCGCACGCCACGATCGCCATGGACGCGGCGATCACGGCCGCAAACGCTGCTATGCGACTTAGTCTCACAGTTATCTCCTTCGCTTGATGTCCGCCAGAGTCTGCGTCCAGCGATCTGCGGAGGTGTTATCCACTTGTGAACCGGTGGTTGGCGTTGTGTGCATGCTCTGCTGCCAATCGGTACCCGAAGCCGAAATGGGTGTGGATGAAGCGCCACTCCGGCAGCGCCTCTTCGAGCTTCACCCGCAGCTTCCGCACGTACACGTCAACCGACCGGTCGCCAACGCGCATCTCGCGTCCCCAGACGAGACGAAACAGCTCCTCGCGCGGCATTATCCGGTCGGCACGCCGTCCTAGCTCAGTCAGCAGGCGCAACTCCCTGATCGAGAGCACCAGAGCACGCCCATCGGCGCGCGCCAGATGCTCCTCGGGGAGGATCTGCAGCGGCCCTACCTCGATCACCTCGCTGCCCGGCCTGGCCGTTGCCGACATGACCCAGGATGCTCTCCCCGGAGCTGCGCGCAGACGTTATCGACTCGTAACGAAGATGTGAACAGCTTGTGATCGACCGCCGACTGCTCGCCCGCGGTCACGCAGGGCTACGGGGCGGAATCGAACGGCGTGGGCGGCGGACGGACCCGGGTTGCCGCCGAGTCCAGCTCAGCGACTGAGCGCCGCCCGGAGCTCTGGCGCCGACTCCGCCACCGGGGTCCCCTCCTCCATCCGATCCGCTTCGAACTCGGGAGCGAACCGGTAGCCGACGCCGAAGTGCGTGTGGATGTAACTCCAGGACGGGGACATCGCCCGCAGCTTCTGGCGAAGCTTTCGGACGAACACATCCACCGAGCGGTCGCCGTGGGCCATGGCATAGCCCCACACGCGCTCGTAGATCTCCTCGCGGCGCAGTACGCGGTCGGACTGAGCCAGCAACTGCAGGATCTCGAATTCGCGGGCCGTCAGCTCGAGGCTCTGCTCGCCCACGTAGGCCTGGTAGAGGTCGGGTCGAACGGTGATCTCCCCGACCGTGGCCGACAGGTCGATTTGCGGCAATTCATGGCGCCGGTGACGGCGCACAGCCGCTTCGATGACGCAGATCAGTTCCTCGGGATGGCATGGCTTGGTCATCCACGCGTCCGCGCCGAGCCGCAGTCCCCGCACACGCTGTGCCACCGAGGACGGTCCGGTGCACACGATCACGGCGAGACCCGGCAGGCGCGCACAGCATCGCTCGAGGTAGTCCCAGCTCTCGGGACCGATCACGGCGAGATCGAGCACCAGCGCGTTCAACCTCATCGCCACCAGCGTCTCGACGGTGGCGGGGGTGCTGAGCGGCCGATGCTCACAGCCGAGCGCGCCCAGGCGATTGGCGAGCACCTGCGTGAAGCCGGGATCGCGGTCGATCACGGCAACCCTCAGTCTGGCTTGCGCACGCTGGGGGGCACCTTGGCCCCCTGGCTGCGCTTCGGTGCGCTCACGCGACATGGGAGTCACTGTAATGGACGCGCCCAACCCCCACCGGGAGGCCCGCCAGTCAGTCACAGGATGTTAACACGCAATTAGCGGCCAGAGCGCCGTCTTGCCGGCAGCGCCCGGTGGCCGGGACCCGAGTCTCGCACCTTCCCGGGGCCCAGATGAAGACCTCTTGAAGAGTCGCTGTGAGCGGTGCAGGCCTGGGCATGCTGTCGCTATCCTCAATGCCCGCGCACGTTGATGCGCGATCCTCAGGACGACCTCCGCAATGGCATCCCGCACCAAGCAGAAAGAAGAGGCCCGCGCGCGCCGGCTGGCCGAGGAACAGGCGCGGACCGAGCGAGCGCGCCGCCAGCGGCGCATGCAGATGATCGGCGGCGTGGTGCTCGCCGCGATCGTCGTGGTCGTCGCGGCGATCGTCATCTCGAGCGGCGGCGCCAAGAAGGAGACCGGCCTCCAGAAGGCCGGGACCCAGCAGTCGAACGCGACCATCGCCGGCATCAACCAGCTGCTGCACGGGATCCCCCAGTCCGGCAACGTGCTGGGCGACCCCAAGGCGCCGGTGACCATGACCTACTACGGCGACTACCAGTGCCCGGTCTGCCAGGCCTTCACGCTCGAGGGCGGGTTCTCGCAGCTCGTCTCCAACGACGTCCGCGACGGGAAGGTGAAGGTCGAGTACCGGGCGTTCTGCACCGCCACGTGCGGGAGTCCGGACCCGGGGATATTCAACACCCAGCAAGCGGCGGGCCTGGCCGCGGGCAAGCAGAGCCTGTTCTGGCAGTACACGGAGCTCTTCTACCACGAGCAGGGTGCGGAGGACTCGGGCTACGTGACCGAGTCCTACTTACAGGGGTTAGCCAAGCAGATACCAGCCCTCAACTTCGCCAGCTGGATGACCGCGCGTAACGATCCGAACCTGACCGCCCAGGTCGGGTCCGATCAGGCGTCCGCCCGCCAGCTCGGCGTGAGCGGCACGCCGACGCTGATCTTCGCCGGCCCCAAGGGCCAGGCGGCGGCGAGCGAGGCGGTCCCCACCTACGCTCAGCTCGAATCGGTCATCAAACAGGTGACATGAGCGTTTCGGGCGAGCAGCGAGTTGGCGTGACCGCGGTGGCGACCAACGCGGCGTCGCCGCGCACCAGCAACGTTGACCGCCGGCTCCGGATCGCCATCGGCGTGCTCTGCCTGATCGGAATCGGCATCGCCGGTTACCTGACCTACACCCACTACGCCAAGATCAAGGTCATCTGCGGGTCAAACGGCGGCTGCGAGACCGTCCAGAGCTCGGTCTACTCCAAGCTCGCCGGCCTGCCCGTGGCGGTGCTCGGTCTCGCCGGATACATCGGCATGCTGTTCACGCTGTTCATCCGCAACGAGGTCGGCCGGGTCGCGACCTTCGGGATCGCGCTCATCGGTTTTCTATTCAGCATGTACCTGACGTACCGCGAGGCGTTCACGATCCACGCCTACTGCTACTGGTGCCTGTCCAGCGCCACGCTGATGACGATCCTCGTGATCCTGACCGCCATCCGGGTGATCAGGGCCGACCCGATCGTGTCGGGCCCCAAGACGGTGCCTCGCGCCGAGCGCCGGCGGATCGAGCGCCGGCAAGCCGCCCGGCACTGAGAGCACCTGCAAACCGCGCATACCTCCGGTCTCGTCCGCGTCGTGAGCGCATATTCACGCCACGGATGCAGAACCGCGCGCGGTGCCGGCGGCGGCTGCGGAATGCGCGGTTTTGCAGGCCGTCGCGCGTCTAGGCGAACCGCGCCCCCCTGGTGGCCCGTGCCCGCGTTGCCACGCGTGGCATCCATCTGATATATCAGGACGCCGTGGGCACGAACGGAGCAAACAGACGACAGAACCAGCGGGTGGTCGTGATCGGCGCCGGCATCGTCGGCAACAGCGTGGCCTATCACCTGACCCAGCTCGGGGTTACTGACATCACGCTGATCGACAAGGGGCCGCTCCCCAACCCGGGCGGGTCGACCGGACACGCATCGAACTTCATCTTTCCGGTCGACCACTCCAAGGAGATGACGTCGCTCACGCTCGAGAGCATGCGCCAGTACAAGGACCTCGACGTATTCGTCGAGAGCGGCGGGATCGAGGTCGCGCGCACGCCCGAGCGGATGCAGGAGCTAACCCGGCGAATGGCCTCGGCCAAGTCCTGGGGGATCGAGCCGGTCCAGCTAGTCACCCCCGATGAAATCAACGAGCTCGTGCCCTTCATCAACGAGCAGCTGATCATCGGCGGGTTCTTCACCCCCGGCGCCGGCGTGGTCGACTCGCTGCGCGCCGGCACGCTCATGCGGGAACGGGCCGTGGAGGCCGGGATGACGGTCCAGGCCAACACCGAGGTCCTGGGGATAGACGTCGAGGGCGGTGCGGTCAAACGCGTCCGGACCACCCGGGGCGATCTCGATACGGACCTCGTGGTGATCGCCTGCGGCTGTTGGAGCCCGCGCATCGCCCGCATGGCCGGCGCCTCGATCCCGCTCACGCCGATGGTGCACCAGATGATCGACATCGGGCCGGCGCCGCGGTTCGCCAACACCACGAAGCTGATCGAGTACCCGATCGTCCGCGACATGGACACCAACATGTACGAGCGCCAGGAGGGGACGGGCCTCGAGATCGGTTCCTACGCACACCGCCCGATCACGCTGCACCCCGACGACATCCCGAGCATCGAGGAGTCGGCTCTCAGCCCGACCGAGCTGCCCTTCACGCAGAACGACTTCGACCCCCAGATGGAGCAGGCGCTCGAGCTCATGCCCGAGATCGTCGGCGACGAGTCCGTCGGGATGAAGTACGCGATCAACGGCGTCCTGTCGGTCACCTACGACGGCTTGCCGCTGCTCGGCGAGACCCCCGAGGTCAAGGGCCTGTGGTCGGCCGCGGCGATCTGGATCAAGGAGGGGCCGGGCGCCGGCAAGACCGTCGCCGAGCTGATCGTGCACGGCGAGTCGGAGATCGACGTGTTCGAGTCGAACATCGCGCGCGCGTACTCGTGCCAGCGGACGCGGACCCATGTCGTGGCCCGGGCCAGCGAGGGCTTCAACAAGATGTACGGGATCGTGCACCCGGGCGAGCAGTGGGCCTCGGATCGCAACGTGAGGCTGGCTCCGTTCCACGACCGAGAGCGGGACCTGAAGGCGGTCTTCTACGAAGGTGCCGGCTGGGAGCGCCCGCAGTGGTACGAGTCGAACGCCGGCCTGCTCGAGGAGTACGGCGACCGTATCAACCGGCGCGAGGCGGAATGGGACTCCCGCTGGTGGTCGCCGATCATCAACGCCGAGCACCTGGCCATGCGCGACCGGGTGGCCATGATCGACCTGAGCGCGTTTGCGATCTTCGACGTCACCGGCCCGGGCGCGTTGGACGTCGTTCAGAACGTGGCCATGAGGCAGATGAACGTCGACGCCGGCCGGGTTGTCTACACACCGCTGCTCACGCCCAGCGGCGGCTTCAAGCAGGACCTGACGATCATGCGCCTCGGCGACGACGTCTTCCGCGTCGTAACCGGTGGTGCGTATGGGATGTCTGACCTCAAGTGGTTCGCCGACCACCTGCCGGACGACGGGTCGGCGCAGGTCCACGACGAGACCAACGCCTGGACGACGCTTGGCCTGTGGGGTCCGCGCGCGCGTGACGTCCTTCAGAGCATCACGAGCGACGACGTCTCACACGAAGGGATGCCGTTCGCGCGCTGCAAGACGATCGAGGTCGGACCGGTTCAGGTCCTCGCCTCACGGATCTCCTATGTCGGCGACCTGGGTTGGGAGCTGTATGTGCCAATCGAGCAGGGCGCGCGGCTGTGGGACATCGTGGCCGAGGCGGGCGCCCCTCACGGCATCATCCCCGCCGGGATCGGCGTGTACGGAACCACCGGGCGCCTGGAGAAGTGCTACCGGGCCTACGGCGCCGAGCTCGAGGGCGACTTCAATGTGGTCGAGGCCGGCATGGCCTGGGGCAAGGTCAAGGACGCGGACTTCATCGGCAAGGAGGCGCACGTGCGCCACCGGGAGGAGGAACCGGCGACGATCATGTGCACGCTGACCGTCGACGATCACACCTCGGCGTCCGGAGTCAAGCGCTACATGCTCGGTAAGGAGCCGATCCTGACCCGCGACGGCCAACCCCTCACAGACCGCAAGGGCCGTCGCTCCTACGTGACCAGCGCGGGCGCCGGACCGTCGATCGGCAAGCACATCTTGATGAGCTACCTGCCGCCCGAGCACGCGGTTGTGGGCGAGCAGCTGTCGGTCGAGTACATGGGCGAGCGCTATCCGGTGACGGTCGCGACCAACGACTCGACGCCGGTGTTCGACCCGGACAACTCCCGCGTGCGCAGCTGAGATGAACATCCTCGTCTGCGTCAAGCGGGTGCCTTTGACCGGCGGCAGGATCGTGCTGACGGACGACGCGCGCGCGATCTCCACCCGCCACCTCGGCTTCACGATCAGCCCGCACGAGGAGTGCGGCTGTGAGGAGGCGGTCAGGCTGGTCGAGCGGCACGGCGGCTCATCGACCGTGCTCACGCTGGGTCCGCCCGAGGCCGAGGAGCAACTGCGGGACATGATGGCGATCGGGATCGACCGCGCCGTGCATCTCGTGACCGACGGCGCTGACGAATGGGATCCGCAAGCCACCGCCCAGGCAATCGTCGAAGCGATCCAGAATGAGGCTGAGCCTTACGACCTGCTCCTGTTCGGCAACGAGTCCGCTGACGCCGGCAACTACCAGGTGGCGATCCGGGTGGCGCACAAGCTCGGCCTCCCGGTCGTGACCGGCATCAAGGCGATAACCGCCGAGAACGGAAGCCTGCGCTGCGAGCAGGAGGTCCCCGGCGGCCGCGACGTCTACAGGGTGCCGATGCCGGCCGTGGTAACTGTCAAAGAAGGGATCAACCTTCCGCGCTACCCGTCGGTCCCGGGGCGACTCCGGGCCAAGCGCAAGCCGCTCGAGGCCACCTCGCCTGCGCGTCCGGAACCGAAGCTCGAGATGGTCAAGCTGACTCTGCCGCCGGGCTCGGGCAAGCAGGCCGAGATCCTCGGCAACGGCGCCGAGGCGGCCGCGCCCGTGGTCGGCGTGCTGCGCGAGCTGGGGCTCGTCTGATGAGCGTCCTGGTCTTCGTCGAGGACCCGGGGGATGAGCTCTCCCAGCAGGCGCTCACGTTTGCGCGGGGTCTGGGCGACGATGTCCACGCCGTCGCGATCGACGACCGCGACGGCTACGCCCCGGCCGCCTGGGGGCAGGCGCTTGCCGCCGCCACCCGGGAGCGCAGCCCCTCGACGGTAATCGCCCCAGGCACCGAGCGAGGCAACGAGGTGCTGGCGCACGTTGCGGCGGAGCTCGACCTCCCGATGGCCGCCAACTGCACGACGCTCACCCCGGGTGACCCGCCGATCGTCACGCGCGTTCGCTGGGGCGGGAGTCTGCTCGAGGAGGCCCGGCTGCACGGCTCGCCCGCGCTCCTCACAGTCGCGCCCCACGCCGTGGCGGCGGACCCGGATGGCGTCGTCGCCGACCTCGAGACGATCGAACCCGCCGCCGAGGCGGTGGTGCGGGTGTCCGAGCGCGTCCAGGCCGAGGCCGCCGGCGTGTCGCTGACCGACGCCGACATCGTCGTGTCGGGCGGCCGCGGGGTGGGATCGGCCGAGGGTTTCGCCGTGATCGAGGAGCTCGCGGCGCTGCTCGGCGGCGCCGTGGGTTGCTCGCGGGCGGTGACCAGCGCGGGCTGGCGGCCCCACACCGATCAGGTCGGGCAGACCGGCACGAAGGTCTCGCCCTCGCTGTATATCGCGTGCGGGATCAGCGGCGCTACCCAGCACATGGCCGGCTGCAAGGGAGCCAAGAAGCTCCTGGCCATCAACCCCGACGCCGAGGCGTCGATCTTCGCCAGCGCCGACTACGCGGTGTTCGGCGACCTGCACGAGGTGGTGCCGGCGATCTCGGCCGAGATCAGAAAGGTGAGGGGCGGATAGCCTCGCCGATCGCCGCCGTGGCGCTCGCCGTAGCGCTGGTATTGAGCGGCACGCTGTTCATCACGCGGGTCCGTCTCCTCGTGGGACTCGTGCAGAACGCCGCACCGACCAAGCGCTCGGGCGACGTCGGGCGGCGGACGAAAAACGAAGCGACGATCGTGCTGGGTCAGCGCAAGCTGCTCCAGCGTCTCGTGCCGGGCCTGATGCACGCGTTCATCTTCTGGGGGTTCCTGGTGCTCGTCCCGACGATTCTGATCGCGACGATCGGGATCGTCGACAGGCACTCGACGCTGCCGTGGCTCGGCGACCAGGGCTGGTACGCGCTGCTCGTCGACGTCTTTTGCGTGCTCGTGCTCGCGGGCGTGATCACGGCGTTCTACATCCGCAAGGTCCAGCGACCGAAGCGCTTCCAGGGCAGCCACCTGGGCGAGGCCGACCTGATCCTGGCCATGATCGCGACGATCGTGATCAGCCTGCTGCTTTGGCACGCGACCCGGATCGCGCTGCACCTGAACGAATGGCCGGCGTCCTGGTCGCCGGTGTCGAACGCGCTGTCAAAGCTATTCGCCGACAACCAGACCACGAGGGTGCTCGAGCGGGTGTTCGTCTGGATCCACGTACTCACGATCCTGACCTTCCTGGCCTACCTCCCGCGCTCCAAGCACCTGCACATCTTCGTGGCGGCGATCAACGTGTGGTTCGGGCGCACCCGCGCCGGGGGCCGGCTCGAGCCGCTCAAGTTCGACGACCCCGACGTGCCCGAGGAAGAGTTGCGCTTCGGCGCGGGCCAACCAAAGGACCTCACCTGGAAGCAGGTGCTCGACACCTTCTCGTGCACCGAGTGCGGCCGCTGCCAGGACGCCTGCCCGGCCTACGCCACCGGCAAGATCCTCTCCCCCAAGCTCGTGATCATGGGGTTGCGGGACGCCGTGTTCGCCGAAGGCGAGGACGCGGACAACCCGCTCGTCCCGAACGCGGTTCCGGCCGATAGCGTGTGGGACTGCGTCACCTGCGGCGCGTGCGTCCAGGCATGCCCGGTGTCGATCGAGCACGTCGACCACATCGTCGACCTCCGCCGGCATCTCGTGATGGTCGAGTCGAGCTTCCCGAGCGAGGCCGAGCCGATGCTGCGCGACGTCGAGCGCGCCTCGAACCCGTGGGGTAAGCCGCAGTCGGAGCGGGCCGACTGGGCGGCGGATCTGGGGATCAAGATCCTCGAGCCGGGCGACCCGGCCCCCGAGTACCTCTACTGGGTGGGCTGCGCCTCCTCGTTCGACGAGCGGGCACGCCGCGCCGCCCAGGCCACGGCACGCGTCTTGACCAAGGCGGGCGTTGACTTCGCAATCCTCGGCCCGCGCGAGAGCTGCACCGGTGACCCGGCCCGGCGTATGGGCAACGAGTACGTGTTCCAGGCCTTCGCCGAGCAGAACGTCGAGACGTTGAACGAAGCCGGGGTCACCAAGGTCGTCACCGGCTGTCCGCACTGCTTCAACACGCTCGCCAACGAGTACCCGGACTTCGGCGGTAAGTACGAGGTGATCCACCACTCCGAGCTGCTGTCGTCGCTCGTCAGCCAAGGCCGTCTAAACCCAAGGCGCGCCGATCAGGCCGACGGCACGATCACCTACCACGACTCGTGCTACCTGGCCCGCCACAACGATGTGCTCGAAGCTCCGCGAGAGATCGTCTCCGCCGTCGGCGCCCCGGTCGAGATGTCCCGCTCGCGCAAGCAGACGTTCTGCTGCGGCGCCGGCGGCGCGCACATGTGGATGGAGGAGCGAGCCAAGCCAATAAACCAGGAGCGCGTACGCGAGGCCGCGGCCACCGGCGCCGGGACGCTGGCGGTCGCGTGCCCGTTCTGCACGGTGATGCTCGATGACGGCGTTCAGAGCGCCGGAACTGATCTGCGCGTGGTCGACGTGGCGACCCTGCTCGACACCGCGACCAGCGACGACTGACGGCCGACTGATCGCCGACTGGTCGCCAACTGGTCGCCAACTGATATTTCAGTGTTAGGGGACTAGGACGGTGGGACGGTGAGCAGCGCGGCGCTTCCCCCGGGCACCCGGAACACGTACTGACCGCCGGCGCCGGCGACCGACTCCGTGCGCGCCCTTCCCGCGAGCAGACCGGTCGTCGTGCTCCCGCCGAACGATTGTCCGCCGAGCGTGACTCCGCCCTGCGAGGTCAGCCGCGGCGCCTCGAGGCGCTCGAGCGTCCCTGCGCCGCCCACCTTCCCCAACCGGACCGCGACTGTGCGCGGGCCGGCGCCGTCGTTGATGGCCACGACGCGGAACGTCCCGTCGCCGCTCCGCGTGGCCCACGCCTTCACTCCTCCGGTGCTCGTCGCGGTCACGTTCAACAGATGTGAGCCGGCGGGCGCCGCATGGGCGAACATCAGCAGGCCGTAGTACTCGGGCGAGACCGTGCCCCGCCACCGCCCGTCTGCGTGGGTGAAGGTGAACAGCTCGTACGTCGCCCCGGGATACGTGTGAATGTTCACGCCGTCGACGCCGACACGGGCCATCTGGAACACGGCGTCGAGCGCCCACAGCGCCGAGGCGAACGACTGGGCGACGCCGTTCTCGACGCCGCACGAGATCGTGTTCATCTCGTCGATCCGCAGCGGAATCCCGTGCGCGTGGGCGGTCTTGACCGACGGTATGACGCTGTTGGCTTCCGTCTCCGACGACCGGGTCGACAACAGGTTGGCGATCGTCGGATAGTTCGGCTCGCTCGGCCTCACGTAGCAGAGTTGCAGCGGGTAGCGGTGCAGCGTGGCGACGGCAACGCGCGGGTGGCTGGAGAGGAACTGCCCGAGATACGGGAACCACTTGGGCGCGCCGGTCGCCGGCCCGGCCAGCGGCGCCATCGTCAGCGGGTCGCCGATGCGGGCGATGTCCTGGTTGTAGTCGGCGAAGTCGTACCCGTGCGGGCGCCCCGTCCGCCCCGACCGGCCCCAGGTGAAGGCGCCGTACAGCTCGGGCTCGTTGCCGAGCTCGAGCCCCTCGACCTGGGCTGGGCCGATGCCGCTGACGAGCGCCTTCGCCTCAGCCGACGCCACGCTCGTGCTGCCCGCCTCCAGGTTGATGCCGAGGATCAGCTTCGCGCCGAGCGTCGTCGCCAGGCTGTGCAGCACCGAGACGTAATCCGGGGTCAGCGTGTAATTGACGCCGGCCGGCTGGCTCATCCCCGCTACCGGCCACCAGGTCCAGTCCGTGCTGTCGCCACCGATGCGCAGGACGGGCAGCTGTCCGGGGTTGAGATTCCGGATCAGCTGGAGGAAGACAGGATTCACCGCCGACGGATCGGTGCCGGCGTAGGCGGCCACCGCGGGGTACTCGAGCGAGAGGCCGACGAACCCGCCGGGAATGGCCTGATGGCGGACCGCACCCCGGATCCGCAGGATTACGTCTCCGGCCGGCGCCCGCACCGACCCGGCCGACCCGGCCGACCCGGCTGACCCCACCGATCCGGCCGCCTGCGCCTTGGAACCACCCGCGCACCCCGAGAGCAGCCCGGCGACCAGAACCACGGTGGCCAGGACCGCTGCCACCAGTCCGAGCGTGGCGCCCCTTCGCCATCCTCCCCTCTGCATCAACGTATGCTCGCACCACTCGAAGACGTATGTCGCGTCGGCGGCCAAGCGGCCATTCGCCCGTCAGCCCAAGGTTGCCACGGCCGCGTCGCCCACGCCCGTCGTCAGCCTGTTCGGCTGGAACGGGCCTACGATGACGTGCCTCGGCACCGTAATGTGACGCCCATGACGGGGCCGGCCGAGAACATCGCGTGATCGCGATCCTCGGCGGCCTGGGCGCCGCCGTCGCGTGGGCAATCTCCACGCTGTGCTCCTCGCGCTCGAGCCGGCTCATCGCCCCAACCTCCGTGGCCGCCTGGATCATGGTGGTCGGCCTCGTGATCGCCCTCCCGCCCGCCGCGCTGAGCGGGGTACCGGGCCGCCTCGGTCCAGGTTCGGCCGCCTGGCTGGCGGCATCGGGCATCGGCAACGTGGGCGGCCTCCTGTTGGTCTACCGCGCCCTCCGGGTCGGTCAGGTTGCCGTCGTGGCTCCGCTGGTCTCGACCGAGGGCGCCGTCGCCGCGGTGATCGCCGTGATCGCCGGCGAATCGCTCGCCCCGGGAGCCGCGCTGACGCTGCTGGCCATCCTCGCCGGCGTGTGGCTGGCATCGGGGGAGGAGGCGCCGCGTCCGGACGACGAGTTCGAGCCCTCGGGTGCGCTTCGCCCCGCAGCCGAGCCCGATCCCCTGGGCGCGCCGCATCCTCGCAACGCGATCATGTTCGCGATCGCCGCCGCGCTCAGCCTCGGCGTCAGCCTGTACGCCACCGGGCGCGTCGGAGCCGAACTTCCCGTGTCCTGGGTCGCCTTATCAGCGCGCGCGATCGGGACCGTGGCCCTCGCCATCCCGCTGGCCATCACCCGTCGCCTTGAGATCACCCGCCGAGCCGCCCCGCTGGTGGTCACCTCGGGCGTGTGCGAGGTGATCGGGTTCTACTCCTACACGACGGGCGCCCGTCACGGCATCGCGGTAGCCGCTGTGCTCTCCTCCCAGTTCGGGGGCCTGGCGGCGCTGGCCGCGTATTTCGTGTTCGGTGAACGGCTGAGCCGCAAGCGCACACTCGGCGTGTGCACCATGCTCGCCGGGGTCGCCGTGCTCAGCGCGCTGCGGGCGTGAGCGGTTCCGGCGACGGGGTCTGTGGCCGTGGCTCGACCAGCCGCTCGAGTTCCAGCTCCAAGCCCTTGTTCCCGACCTCGCGCACAACGAGCGGCAGCCCGAGCCGCGCCGCGGCCTGTTCGGCGGCCGCGCGCGTGGCCGCCGTGGGCCGCTGGGCCAGCCACATGACCCGGGTGTAGTTCCCGAAGTAGTCGTCGCGCAGCTCGGGGTAGCGGTCCAGCCCAAGCTCGCGCCACACCGTGTGCGTGAAGGTCCGAGCCAGGAAGTCGGTGAGGAAGTACGTCCCAGGCTCCTCGTCCAGAGCGGCGGCCACCTCCGCGCGGGCGAACAGGTCGTAGCAGTGCTCGCCGGCAAGCCGAGGCAACCCGTCCAGCGCGCCAAGCGTCCCACAGTCCCCGTACGCCACGGCCACCACATCCTGTCCCGCGCACAGCTCGGCCACGGCCGGGGCGATGCGCTCGGGATGGTTGTGCAGCAGTGCCGGGACCGGGATCACGTCGAGGTCCCACCCCCGCCGCCGCGCGATCCGGCGCACGTCCAGCGACAGGGCCCCGCAAGCGAGGACCGCGGCCCGGCTCATCCCGGAAAGGCCAGCTGGTCGACGAACATGTCGTTGAAGTCCGAGCGGCCGGACAGCTCGACGTACTCGACCTCCCGCAGGATCGAATACGCCTCGGCCCGCTCACGCACCGACAGCGCGGCGATCTTGGTTCCCTCGCCGGCCACGTTGCCCGCCGACACGATCCGGGGCAGCGCGATCTTCGGAACCAGCCCGATCCGAACTGCGCTCAAGGGCGTCAGATAGGCGCCGAAGCTGCCGGCCAGCAGCACCTGGCTGATGTCCCCGGCCTCGAGGCCGAGCTCCCCGAGCAGGATGTTCCAGCCGGTGGCGATCGAGGCTTTGGCGAACTGGAGCTCGCGGACGTCACGCTGGGACAGGAACACCGATCGCTCCGGATCGCTGCCGCCGCGCCAATCGAGCACGAACACCCGCTCCTGGCCGATCTTGGTCAGCCGCGGGGCGAGCGCCGGATGCGACACGGCCGCCGCCTCGTCGGGGATGAACCGGCCCGAGTGGTCGAGCAGTCCGCAGTGCACGAGCTCCGCCACCGCATCGACGAGGCCCGAGCCGCACATCCCCTCGGGCGGCACGTCACCGATCACATCGAGCGTCACGCCCTCGTCGGCCGAAATCTTGACCCCCTCGATCGCTCCCGCCGCGGCGCGCATCCCGCACTTGATCTGGGCCGCCTCGAACGCCGGGCCCGCGGGTGCGGCCGTCGCCACCACGCGGTCGACCGACCCGAGCGCGATCTCGCTGTTGGTGCCCACGTCGATGAACAGCCGCACCCGGCGATCGCGCGTGATGCCGGTGGCCAGCATCCCGGCCACGATGTCGCCGCCCACGTACGCGCCGAGCGAGGGGAACACGAAGGCCGGCGCTCGCGGGTGCACGTCGACGCCGAAATCACGGGCACGCACATCCGGGAACGAATGCGTCGAGACCACGAACGGGGCCATCGACAGTGGCTCGGGATCGATTCCGAGCGCCAGGTGCATCATCGTGACGTTGCCGCACACGGTGATCTCGTAGACCTCGCGCGTCTCGACGGCACCCTCGACGCATACCTCGGAAACCAACTCGGCCAACGTCTCGTGGGCCCGCGTGCGTAGCGCCGCCAAGGCCTGATCGTCCATCATCGTCGCCGAGATGCGCGTGATCACGTCGGCGCCGAACGGCTGCTGGCGATTGAGCATCGACCGCACCGCCACCGGCTGGCCGCTCTCGAGATCCAGGAGCGTGGCCACCACGGTCGTCGTGCCGAGATCGAACGCGATCGCAAACCGTCTCGTAGTCGTATCCCCGGGCTCGAGTCCGATCAGCTCCTGATCCGCGACCACCGCGGTGACGTCGAACCCCGAGGCCCGCAACACCGAGCCCAGCGAGCGCAGCACCTCCACCGAGGTCTCGGGCTCGAGATCATCGAGCGCGTCGAGGACGCGTTGGAGGTCGGAGCGCTGGTCCTCCATCGTGGGCTCGGCCAGCACCAGGTGCCGCTTCTGCACCGCCGGGCGCAGGATGACGTGACGCCCGACCCCGGCGAGCGCCGCCTTCGGCCGGGTCTGGAGCGGGGGTACCTCCACGACCAAGTCGCCGCGGGCGGACGCCCGGCAGGCCAGCCGCCAGCCTTCCCGCAACTCGTCCGCGGAGAACGCCCGCGGATCGAGCGGCCCGACCGGCACCTCGCCCGACACGATCCGCACGCGGCACTTCTTGCACGTGCCGTGCCCGCCGCAGGTGGAGTCGATCGCGATCCCGTTCCAGCTCGCCGCGTCGAACACGGGCGTGCCACTCGGGACGCGCACCTCCGCGCCGTCCGGGAGGAACCTGAGCCGGATCCGCGCGGATCCGTCGTCAGGAGCCGCTGCCTCGAGCGAGCCTCGAAGCGCCGCCTGATCGACCGAGCCGGGATCCTTGCCCGCGAGCTCCAGTCTGCGCCGCTGCGGCGATACCCCGCTCACGACACCGGCGCCCCCGCGGCCACCGCGGCCTGCCGCGCCCGGTGGGCGGCGATCCAGTTCGCGCCCCACTCGTCGTGCCCGAGCAGCAGGTCACTGGCCCGGACCGCGTCGACGACCGGCCGGGCGGTGGACATGATCGCGCTGGTCAGACCGGCCGCCATCGCCATCGGCAGGAACCCGGCGTTGAGCGCGTGGCGATCAGGCAGTCCGAACGAGACGTTGGAGGCGCCGAGGGACATGTTCACGCCGAGCTCGTCGCGGATCAGGCTGATGGTCGTCAGCGTCGTCTTGACGGCGGTCGGGTCGGCGCCCACGGTCATGGCCAGGGGATCGATGATCACGTCGTCGCGCGCGATCCCGAAATCCGCGGCCGCCGAGACGATCTTGCGCGCGCATTCCAGGCGCTTCTCGGGCGTCTCGGGAATGCCGGTCTCGTCGTTGGCAAGGCCGATGACGGCGGCGTCATAGCGGGCGACCAGGGGAAGGATTTCCGAAAGGCGATCGTCCTCAGCGGTCACCGAGTTGACCAGAGCGCGCCCCTCGTAGACGGCCAGGCCCGCCTCCAGCGCCTCGATTACCGAGGAGTCGATGCAGATCGGCGCGTCGACCGCCTCCTGGACCGTCCGCAGCATCGAGGCCAGCAGTTCCGCCTCGTCGACAAGCGGGATGCCGGCGTTGACGTCGAGCATGTCGGCGCCGGCCTCCACCTGCGCCAACGCGTCCGCCGTCACCGTCGCTAGATCGCCCCCGCGCAGCTCCTCGGCGAACTTCTTGCGCCCGGTCGGGTTGATCCGCTCGCCGATGATGCAGAACGGCCGGCTCGCGCCGATCGTGATCTCCTTGGTCGCCGACCGCAGGACCGTCTCAGCGGGTTTGATGCCCGCGCCGGTCATACCAGCACCTTCTCGCGCCTCAGCTCCATCAACTCCTTGGCCTTCTTGACCGCCGACGACGCGTCGGCCGAGTAGCCGTCGGCGCCGACCGCATCGGCGTACTCCTGGGTGACCGGCGCGCCACCCACCATCACGATCACCCGATCGCGCAGGCCCGCCTTCTGGAGCGCGTTGATGTTGGCCTTGAACATCGGCATCGTCGTGGTGAGGAAGGCCGAGAAGCCGACGATGTCCGGGCTGTGCTCCTCGATCTGCTCGATGAACTTCTCGGGCGGCACGTTCACGCCGAGGTCGATCACACGGAAGCCGGCGCCCTCGAGCATGATGTTGCAGAGGTTCTTGCCGATGTCGTGCACGTCCCCCTTGACCGTCCCCATCAGGAACGTGCCGACGTCGGCTATCCCGGTCTCGGCCAGGAGCGGACGCAGGATGTCGAGCGCGCCCTGCATGGCCCGCGCCGCGATCAGCATCTCAGGCACGAAGAAGTCGCCGCGCTCGAATCGGGCGCCAACCTCCTCGAGTGAGGGAATCAGCGCGTCGTAGAGCATCCGCTCGGGCTCGAGCCCCTGTTCCAGCCCATCCTCGACACCCTGCCGTACCGCCGGCGCGTTGCCGACCAGCGTCTCGTCGTACAGCAGCTGGAGGATCTCTTCATTGGTCACGCCGCCCGTTCTCCTTGATCGTCGTGATGTCCGAGGCGACGGCTCAAGCTCGCCGCCTCACTGGTCAGAATTGGTCGCAGCTCTTCGATTCGCTCCGGGGTCATCCGCAGCGTCGGCCCCGAGATGCTGAGTGCGGCGATCACCTCGCCATGTGCACCTCGCACCGGCGCCGCGATCGCGGACAGGCCAACCTCGAGCTCGTCGATCGAGGTGGCAAAGCCGCTGCGGCGAACGCCTTCGAGCTCGCGGCCCGTCGCCGCCTCCGCCGTAACCGCCCCGGCCGTAACCGCCCCGGCCGTAACCGCCCCGGCCGTCGAAGCCGGAGCGCGCCCGAACGCCACGAACACCTTGCCGTTGGCGGAATGCTCGTAACCGACCGCGCGCCCGAGCCACTGGCCGGCGCCGAGGAAGTGCCGGCTGTCGACCTGGGCGATGTGCTCGACTCCGTCGTGGGCGGGAACCGCGAGGTTGATGGTTTCCTCGGAGGCCTCCGACAGCTCGTCGAGCGAAGCGCGCGCCAGCTCGACCAGGTTGCGCTCGAGCATGCCGCGCTCGGCCACCCTGAGGATCGCCGGCCCCGGCCGGAGCCGTCCGCGCTCGCCGTCCTGCTCGATCAGTCCGCGGCGCTCGAGCGCGCTGACCAGCCGCGAAGCCGTGCTCTTGGGCAGCCCGGCGGCGGAAGCCAGGTCGGTCAACGCCACGGGCTGCTCGCTCTCGAGCACCCGTAGGAGCAGGTCGGCGCCGCGGTCGATCGCCGTGGTCCCTTGTGCGGTTGCTTGGAACTGTTGTTCCACGCGGTATAGATTACGGATTCACGCCGCCAGGTCAACCCACGAACCAGGAGCCAGCCGTGTTCGTCAACTCGATGCCCCGCTACGAGATCCTCAGCGAAGACGCCATGGACGTCATCGACCGCGGCTGGCGCCGGCTGGTGTCCGAGATCGGGGTCGAGTTCCTGCTTCCGGAGGCGGTCGACCTGCTCGTCAAAGCGGGCCAGACGCTCGAGGACGAAAACCGAATCCGCTTCGACCCGGAATTCATCCTCGAGCAGGTCGCCAAGGCGCCGCACGAGTTTGAGCTCCAGGCGCGCAACCCGGATCACAGCGCCCACATCGGCGGCAACCACATGGTGTTCGCGCCGGTCTACGGCCCTCCGTTCATCCGCGAGGGCGACACCCGGCGGGACGCCAAGATGGCCGACTTCCAGAAACTGGTGAAGCTCTGCCAGGTGTTCGAGCAGCTCGACTCGCCGGGCGGGACGATCTGTGAGCCCGAGGACCGGCCGTTGGACTCCCGCCACCTCGACATGGTGTTCGCCCTCCAGACGCTGTCGGACAAGCCGTACATGGGATCGGTCACGTCCGGCCCGAACGCCGCGGACACGATTCGCATGGGCGAGATCCTGTTCGGCGGGCGGCAAGTGATCGAGCGCGCGCCGGTCTCGATCAGCCTCATCAACGTCAACTCCCCGCTCCGCTACGACGACCGGATGCTCGCCGCCATGTTCGAGTACGTGAAGGCAAACCAGGCGGTGGTGATCAGCCCGTTCCTGCTCATGGGCGCGATGTCGCCGGTGTCGTTGCCGGCCACGCTCGTTCAGCAGGTGGCCGAGGCGCTGGCCGGTATCGCCCTCGCGCAGTTGCTGCGCCCCGGAGCCCCCGTGGTGTTCGGGTCGTTTTTGAGCAACACCGACATGCAGTCGGGCTCGCCTTCGTTCGGCACGCCGGAGTCGGGGCTGGGCGTGTTGTGCACCGGCCAGATCGCGCGCCGGTTCGGTTTGCCCTGGCGGGGCGGCGGCGGCCTCAACGCGTCGCAGACCGTCGATGCCCAGGCCGCCTACGAATCGCTCATGACGCTCCTTCCGACCTTCCTGGCCGGGACCAACTTCGTGATGCACTCGGCCGGCTGGCTCGAGGGCGGCCTGGTCTCCTGCTACGAGAAGTTCATCGTGGACGTCGAGCTGCTGCGCGAGCTCCGATACGAGTTCACCCCGCTCGAGATCGACGAGGCGTCGCTCGCGTTTGACGCGCACACCGAGGTCGGACCCGGTGGCCACTTCCTCGGCGCTGCCCATACCCTGGAGCGGTTCCGCGAATGCTTTTACCGTCCGCTCCTCTCCTCCACCGAGAACTTCGATCGCTGGTCCAAGCGGGGGGCCAAGGACACCACGGCCCGCGCCGCCGAGATCTGGCGGGACATGATCGAGGCCTACGAGGAGCCCTCGCTCGATGACGCGATCCGGGCCGAGCTCGAGGAGTTCGTGGTGCGCCGGCGCGCCGAGCTCGGCGACTAGCGGTTGGCGGCCGCGACCCTGGCGGACCCGCCGGGCGCGCGCATGAACGCCCGCGAGCTACGGCTGTTGCTTGTCGTGGCCGGGGCGGTCATCTTCTTCGACACGGTGTTCTACGCGGCGGTCGTGCCGCTGCTCCCGTCGCTGACTCGTGAGTTGCACCTCTCGAAGGCCTCCGCCGGCGTGCTGACCGCTGGTTACGCGGCCGGGACCCTGGTCGGATCCCTGCCGGGCGGGATGCTGGCCGAGCGCTACGGCCCGCGCGTGACGCTCTACGCCGGCCTGACGATGATGGGCGGGGCAAGCCTCGCCTTCGGGCTGCTCAACAACATCGCGCTGCTTGACGCGGCGCGTTTCGTGCAGGGCCTCGGCGGGGCCTGCACGTGGGCGGGCAGCATGGTCTGGGTGATCCTGGTCACCTCGCCCGAGCGGCGCGGGAGCGCGATCGGGAGTGCGCTCGCGGCCGGTATCGCCGGCGCGCTGGTCGGTCCCGTGGTCGGCACGCTCGCCCACGCACTGGGCCGCGGCCCCGTGTTCTCGGCCGTCTTACTCGTCGCCGCCGGCCTGGCGGTGGCGCTGACGATCCTCCCCGCCCCGCCGGCCCCTCAGCCCCGGCCCGCCGGCCCAAGCCTCGCCCGCCAGCTCTGCCGCCCGGCGATCGTGCTCGGCATGTGGCTGGTGGCGCTTCCGGCGCTGGCATCCGGCGCGATCAACGTCCTAGGTCCTCTGCGACTCGGCCAGCTCGGGGCGGGCGCGGCCGCGATCGGCGCCACCTTCCTCGTCGCGGCGGCCGCCGAGGCCTCGATCAGCCCGATGGTCGGCCGGGTGTCGGATCGTCGCGGGCGGATCTTCCCGCTGCGTGTCGGACTGGCCGCAGCCGCGATCGCCCTGCTGCTCTTCACGCTCCCGCAGACCGGCTTGCTGCTCGCAGTCGTGATCGTGTCCGAGACGGTGGCGCTGGGGGCGTTTTGGGCGCCGGCCATGGCGATGCTGTCCGACGCCGCCGACGCGCACGGAATGAGCCAGGCCTACGCGCTCGCGCTGATCAACTTCGCCTGGGCGGCGGGGCAGATCATGGGCGCCGGCGGCGGCGGCGCGCTCGCCAAGGCCGCGGGCGACGCGGTGCCGTTCGCACTGGCCTCGGCATTCTGCGTGGCCACGCTCGGGGTGATCCTGGTACGGGGCGAAATGAATACACGCCGCGCCACGCAGCGCGCGGCATAGCAGCCCACGCCCGAGTCAGACCACCACCCCACCGGCCGCTTGATCAGCGCTGGACGTAGACCCCGCCGAGCCTTAGACTCCTAAACGATGACTGATATATCAGTCGTCCCCGAGGGGGCTCGAACTGGCGCCTCGCGCGGATTGCTGGCTGACCGCGCCTATCGGGCGCTGCGCGACCGCTTGGTCACGTTGCAGATCCCGCCCGGTTCGCCGATCGACGAGGACGCCGTCGGCCGCGAGCTCAAGATGGGCCGCACCCCGGTGCGCGAGGCGATCAAGCGCCTGGCCCTCGAGAACCTGGTCACGGTGTTCCCGCGGCGCGGCACGTTCGCGTCGGAGATCAACATCACCGACCTCGCTCACATTTCGGACGTGCGCGCTCAGCTCGAGGGCCATGCCGCCTACCGGGCCGCGGAGCGGATCACCGACGACCAGCGGGCCGAGCTGGCCGGTCTACTCGAAGAGCTCCGGCTCAGTCGCGGCAGTGACGACCTCGAGGCGCTGATGGAGCTCGACGCCACCGTGCATCGCTTCGTCTTCCGCTGCGCCGGGAATCCGTTCCTGGAGGAAACCCTGGGGCGGTATCTCAACCTCTCACTGCGGATCTGGTACCTGGTGATCGACCGGCTGCCGCACCTGTTCGTGCGGGTGCACGAACACCAGGAGGTGCTTGAGGCGATCTCAGCCGGGGACGCCGACCGAGCGCGGGACATCATCGGCAGCCACATCGCGACCTTCGAGCAGGAAATCCGCGCGGTTCTCTGAACGTGACCCCCGCGCGGCCCGCACGGACGCCCCCATATACCGGCGCAGGTGCCACGCCAGCAGGACCGTCCACCACACGCTCGTGATCAGGTGGATGTAGGAAAGGAACGATCCGCCCGCGGGCGCGAACAACAGAGCCGCGCCGGTAAGCGCGAGCGGAACCGAGACAAGAGCGAGCCCGACCGAGACCAGGTCGCACAGGCGGTCGCGCCCGAAGGCCCGCCGGACGCGGAGCATGCCCACGTCGCCGATCTTGTACGCGACGACCAGCAACGCCAGCGTGGAGATGCCGGCGTGCACCGAGATGACCGCCCATGGCAGCGAACGGCCGCCGACGTTGATGCCGTAGAGGACCGCGCCCGTGGCCATCGCGCCGAGCAGCGGACCCAGCGCGAGCAGGCCGCGCCGCGCCGCCGACCGGCGCACGGTCCCGGCCGGGCGCGCCTGCCCCGGCGCCGGCAGCGAAGCTGAAGCCTCCCGAGCGGCGGCAGCGAGGGCGACAACACCGGGAGGTGCCGGGTCGTAGCCCTCCCGTCCCGGGCGGTAGGCGGTCCAGAGGAACGCGACCACGCCGATGGCGACGAAGATCAGGTGCGGCCAGTGCTCGGCGAGCAGCTTGCCCATGGTGGCCGTCGGCGGCGCCTCAGCGCGAGGTGCGCTGCACGTCGCGCAGCGCCAGCCCCATCAGCACCCCGCCGGCGAAGATGAAGCCGTGCTGGGTGAAGTGGATCGTGGGGTTGGCCGCCAGCTGTTCGACGAACGGCATCACGAGCACGACCTCGAGCAGGGCGGCGAACATGACCAGGCACAGGGCGCGCCGCCGCCGCGCGCGTCGCACGTCGACCGGTGTAGGCAGGTGATTCGCTTCCACACCCGTTTGATCGGCCACGCCGGCGCGTCCTTGATTCATGCCGGGCTGTCCCCGCTGACTTGATCGCCGTCCCCGCTCGTCCACGTGTGGGCCATCGCCCTCAGACCGGCGACAAGCGAGCTACGGGCCAGCCGCCGCCGACGGCCGGGAACGCCCGCCGGCGGGATCAGCCGGCGCTGCGCGCGCGCAACGGGAGCAGCCGCCGCGACCGCAAGGTCCGCGGAGTCATCACTCGAGACCGAGGCCGAAGCCGACTTCGAAGCCGAAGGCGAGGCCAGAGCCGAAACCGAGGCCGGAGCCGAAACCGAGGCCGGAGCCGAAGCCGAAGCACCGGCGAACAGCTGCTCGACCACCTCGGGCGGCTCGGGCCGGTAGAACAGGAAACCCTGCGCGGTGTCGCAGCCAGCGTTCTGGAGACGACCGAGCTGCTCGGCCGTCTCGACCCCCTCGGCCGTCACCGACAGCTTGAGCGCGTGCCCGAGCTCGATAACCGCGTTGACGATCGCCACGTCTTCCTCGTTGTCGGGGACGCCGCGTACGAACGAGCGGTCGACCTTGACGCAGTCGACGGGCAGGCGGCGCAGGTACTCGAGTGAGGAGTAACCGGTGCCGAAGTCGTCGATGGCGATCTTGACGCCGAGCTCCTTGAGCCGGGTCAGCGTCTTGATCGACGATTCGGGATCCTCGATCAGCACGCTCTCGGTCACCTCGAGGCACAGCTCCGAGGGTTCGATCCCGGTCTCCGCGATCACTTCGGCCACCGTGTCACTCAGGGAATCCTGGGCCGGCTGGCGGGCGGAGACGTTGACCCGGAGGATCAGCGGCTGGTCGCTCGGGCGCGAGCGCTGCCATACGACGGCACGCTGGCAGGCATCGCGCAGGACCCAGGTGCCGAGGGGGATGATCAGACCGGTCTCCTCGCACAACGAGATGAACTCACCAGGCCCGAGCAACCCGCGCTCCGGGTGCTCCCAGCGGACGAGAGCCTCCAGCCCGGCGATGTGCTCGCCGTCGATCGACACCTCGGGCTGGAAGAAGACCCGGAACTCCTCGCGCTCGATCGCCTTGCGGATCGCAGTCTCGTTGTGCAGCCGCGCCAGCGCGCGCTCCCGCGTGACCTCGTCGAACAGCACGACCCGCGCACCACCCGCGGCCTTGGCGCGGTACATGCCGGCGTCGGCATCGCGGATCAGGTCGTCGGGATCCTGGTTCGGATTACTGGTGACCGAGATGCCGATGCTGGCCGCAGCGGTCGTCTCGCCATGAGCGAGCTGGAACGGCAGGCTGAACGCCTTGAGCACGCGCTCGGCCACCGCGACGGCGTCCTCGTCATCGAAGATGTCCTCGCACAGGATCACGAACTCATCGCCGCCGAACCGAGCGAGCGTCTCATGCCGGCGCAGCGAGTGGCTGATCCGCTCGGCCACGGCGACCAGCAGCTCGTCGCCCTCGCCGTGGCCGAGGCTGTCGTTGATCACCTTGAAGCGGTCGAGGTCGCGGAACAGCACCGCCACCCCACGGGCCATGCCGCGCCCCAGCCGTTCGAGTCCGAGCTTCAAGTTGTTTAGGTAGAGCAACCGGCTGGGCAGACCGGTGAGCGGGTCGCGCAGCAGCTGGTTCTCGCTGGTGCGCCACGCGACGATGTGGGCGACGCTGGCGGCGAGCACGAACCCACCGTGAATGCAGGCCCACAACCAAGGGCGCCTGATGGCCTCCGGGTTGTCGCCGAACACCGCACGCGGATCGAGCATCCCACCCACGCCGTGATGGACGACCACGAACACGATCGCGACCAGGAATGGCGTCCAGTCCTGATACAGGGTCAGCACGCCGATCATCACGAAGAAGTGGAAGTGCGCCTCGGTGATCCCGCCCCACAGGTCGACCAGCACGGCCGAGCAGGTGACCAAGCCGAACGAGGCGGCGATGATCCGGGCCTTGAGGCGGAAGCGCTCGAGGCGGGCCCCCGCCCCGCAGAGCGCGACCATAGCTACGTCGATCGCCGTGTGCTCGACCGAGTTGCCCATCAGCACCCCGAACACGAACAGTGCCGGCACGTGCAGCCAGAGCAGGATCACGATCGACCGGTGACGCCGGCGGAGCACGTGCTCGGGCAGCAGCTGCCCCCTCGGAAGCCAGTGCTTCAGCGCGATCCAGCGACCGATGATCCACGCGCCCGGCCCGCCCGATTGGCGTCCACGCGCGCGATCGAGGTGACCCTGGACGGCTTCGCCCAGGCCGGCGCCCCGCACGTCATCGGCGGCGGGAGCGCCGGTCAGCGCGCTCATGGCGCGACGGACTGCTTCGCTTTACGGACCTTGCTCGGCCCCTCGGCGGGCGCGACTTGCTGCTCGCTCTGATCAGCGGCCTCGGCGGACACCTGGACCTTGCACGGGGCGCCGGTCTTGTAAACGAACAGGCTGCGCGCCACGTGGTAGCTGCGGTCCTCGCCGAAGAAGCACTCGTGCGAGGAGGCCATCTCCTCGGTGCGGTACGCGGCCAGCGGCTTGACCTGCTCGTCGAGGGCGCGCTCGCGGCGCTTTTGCTCGAGCCAGTGGCTGACGTCGGGGTGACGCGCCAGGCGCTCGGCGAGCCCCTGCACCTGGGCGCGGAAGCTGGCCATGGTGTCGCCAAGGGTCGTGTCGAGGAGCCCGATCTCGACCGCATGGCTGGTCCCGATCGGGGTGAACGGGGCGCTGGTCAGCTCCGCGGCGAGCTCGTGTCCGACCCGGCGCGGGAGCAGTTAGGTCCAGTACTCCGAGCCGTACAGGCCGCCCATGTGCTGGTAGTAGGGGTTCAGCATGACGTCCTCGCGGGCCACCACGTGATCGGCGGCGACCGCGAACGGCACCCCGCCGGCGGCGGCATCGCCCGACAGCGCCGAGATCGTGATGTGCGAGTCGGTGTCGAGGATCTCGCGCACGACGTCGTCGATCGCGTGGAGGTTGTACCAGGACTCCTCGCCCTGATCGGGGGCTGCCTCGATCACATTCAGATGGATGCCGTTGGAGAAGAAGTCGGCGCCGCCGGCGAGCACGATCACCTTGGTCGTGCGGCGGTTGCGCGCGTACAGGTACGCCTCACGCAGACGCCGGCACTGGTCGGTCGACATCGCGCCGTTGTAGAAGTCGAAGTTGAGGTAGCCGACGCCCGCCTTCTCTTCGTAGGAGATCTCCCGGTACGTGTAGCCGGGCGGAATCGGGGCGTGCAGGGCAACCGGGATCTCCGGCGCGTCCGGCACGATCCCGACGACCTCGAGCGCGCGGGTGGCAGGAAGCTTGTAGGGCGCCTGTGAACTCGGGTCCTTTGCCTTCAGATGCGTAATCCACACCGCGCCGTCCACGGTGGCGCGGCAGATCGCGCCGTTGCGGGTCGCGATGATCTCGCCGGGACGGCCACGCAGGCCGCGCTCGACGTGCACGTTGAACAGGAAGAACTCGCTGCCGGCAATCGTGTCGAGCACGCCCGGGTGACCCTCGGCGCCGCGGATCTTGCGCACGATCGAGGCGGTCGAGTCGCAGCGCCAGTCGATCGCGCGGTCGGCCTGCTTGATCAGCGGACGCAGCCGGCCGGTCACGTTCGGATCCTCGTAGCTAAGGGGCAGCGGCTTGAACTCCCCGCGCGCGAAGTTGTGCACCGCGAACACGAGCATCTCGACCGCGGCGCGGCGGACCTCGTGGCGATAGATGCTGCTCTTGCCGACCGGGCGGAGCTTGAACTTACGCGTCTCCCAGATGTCGCCGGCGTCGGCCTCCTCGACGGCCTCGAGCACGGTCACGCCCCACTCGTCGAAGCCGAGCTCGATCGCCCAGTCGAGCGAGGACGGACCGCGGTCGCCGTGGGGCCCGGGATGGACCACCAGGCAGGTGAAGTTGCGCCACACGGACTCCGGGATGAACTGCTTGAGCATCGGGCACACGACCAGGTCGGGCTGGTGGGGGTTCACCGCCGCCTCGATGATCTCCGGCGAGTCGACGACTTGAACGGTCACGGAGTGACCCATCTCGGTAAGCGCGATGTACGCGCGCTGGCTCAGGCTGTTGTGCGCGGACGTGACGAACAGGATCCGCAGCGGCTTCTCCGCGACCGCGGGCGACAGCTCTCCACGCAAGCGGCTCGGACTCCGCCGCAGAACGTCTCGGAAGTTGGTCGGGGCGTCCATGCTCCGCACCATCGACCCAGCGACAAGCGCTCTGAGGCAGCCCTGGACGGATTACGGAGTTGCTTTCAAACCCGGCCGCCGCCGTGGTCAGCAAACGGACTGATTCAGCTGATGACGACCGTCTGGAGCTCGGTGAACGAGTGCATGACGTGCGCGCCTCCCACGCGGCCGATACCGCTGTCAGTGCCGGCCCGGCCTCCGAAGGGAAGGTGCGCCTCCCAGTAGTTGCTCGACTCGTTGATGTTCACCCACCCGGTTCGCACCCGGTCGGCGAACTCGAGGCCCCGGCGCAGGTCGGCCGTGTAGATCGCCGACAGGAGTCCGTACGGCGAGGCGTTGGTGAGCGAGATCGCCTCTTCCAGAGACTCGATTGCCACGACCGGGGCGATCGGCCCGAACGTCTCCTCGACCGCGACCCGCGCGTCCGGCGGCACGTCGGTGAGCACGGTCGGCTGCCAATACAGGGAGGTGGCAAAGCCGGTGGCACGGGCCCCGCCGCTGACCACGCTCGCGCCTCGCTCGAGCGCATCACCGACGTGCTCGTCCATCTTCAAGGCGACCGGCTCGTTGTTCAGCGGTCCCATCGTCGTGGCATCGTCGAACGGGTCGCCGAGCAGGATCCGCTCCGCGACCCGGCGGCCCAGGAGCTCGACGAACTCGTCCCGGACGGCGCGGTGTACGAGGATGCGCTCGCCGGCCGTGCAGCTCTGGCCGGCGCACAGGAAGCAGGCGGTCAGCGTCGCGTCGACGGCGGCTGACAGATCCGCGTCATCGAGGACCACGAGTGGCCCGTTGCCTCCCATCTCGAGCAGCGCGGCCTTCCCGGCCGCGGCCTGGCCGACAAGCCGGCCGGTGGCGGTCGAGCCGATGAACGCAACCCCGTCGGTTCCCGGATTTCGCGCCAGTTCATCCCCGACCACGGGCCCGGGTCCGGTGACCAGGTTGAACACGCCCGGCGGGAGGTCGGCATCGGCGATGCAGCCGGCCAGGGCGATCGCGCATATCGCGGTCGACGGCGCCGGCGTCCAAACGACCGCGTTGCCGCAGGCCAGTGCCGGCGCGATCAGCTCCGCGGGCATCGTGTACGGCCAGTTCCAGGGGCTTATGACGCTGACGACCCCGCGCGGGCGGCGCACCAGCATCACCCGCTTGCCGGGCGAGAACGAGTTCGGCAGCTCGCCCGAGAGCCGCTTGGCGTCCTCGGCCGCCATCCGCCAGTACTCGATCAGCTCGTCGACCTCACCGAACGCCTCGGCCCGCAACGGCTTGCCCTGATCGAGCGTGAGCGTGTGGGCGAGCTCGTCTCGGCGCGCCTCGATCAGATCGCCGACCGCGTGCATCTTGGCCGCGCGCTCGAACGCGGTCAGACGCGCCCAGCCGTCGGCCGCATCACGCGCGGCGGCGATCGCCCGCTGGGCGTCGCCCCGGTCTCCCTGCGGAATCGTCCCGATCAGCTCACCGGTGGCCGGACTGGTGGCGTCGGACGTCTCGCCACTCGTACTCGGCTGCCAGCTTCCGCCGACGAACATATGCTGCGCGGTCCCAGTGGCCATCAAAAACCTCGCCCCGGTTGCGTCGTTGACACCATTCGACAACTGATATATAACAGCCCGATCAGGCGCGGGTCAATGGATTCGAGGGTGCAATCCCGCCCCAGATGCGGGTCAGGCGTTGGTGTTCTATGGACCGCGCCACAGCGCGCGGACCGGGGAGGTTGAAGATGGCAACCGTTGAGGCTCCCAAACCGGGAGCTACAGGGTCCGACTCGAGTGAGCTCGCGGGCTTCGGGTACAAGCAGGAGCTCGACCGCTCGCTGGGGAGTTTCTCTGCGTTCGCAGCCGGCTTCAGCTACATCTCGATCCTGACCGGCGTCACCGCGCTGTACGGGTTCGGCTACCTGAACGCGGGGCCGGGCGTGTGGTGGACGTGGCCGGCGGTGGTGTTCGGGCAGATCCTGGTCGCGCTCTGCTTCATGGAGATGGCCGGTCAGTACCCGATCGCCGGGTCGGTGTACCAGTGGTCCAAGCAGATCTCGAGCGGTTTCACCTCGTGGATGACCGGCTGGATCTACATCGTCGGCGCGATCGTCACGATCGCCGCGGTCGCGGTCGACTGGCAGATCGTCCTGCCCCAGGTCACCGACAAGCTCCAGTTCTTCGGTACGTCCGCCGACGCGGGCACGTACCTGACCAAGCACGGAGCTCAGAACGCGCTGCTGCTCGGCGCGATCCTGGTCGCGATCACGACCACGATCAACATGCTCGGCGTCAAGCTGATGTCGCGGATCAATAACATCGGCGTGACGTGCGAGCTGATCGGCTCGAGCATCCTCGTGATCCTGCTGCTGTTCAACGCTCATCACGGCCCGCAGATCATCTTCCACTCCTACAAGTTCGGCGCCGGCCATCCGTGGGGCTACTTCGGCGCGCTCCTCGTCGGCGGTCTGCTCAGCGCCTACGTGATGTATGGATTCGATACCGCCGGGACGCTGGCCGAGGAGACCAACGACCCGCGCCGTAACGCACCGCCCGCGATCATCCGCGCGATCGCCGCCGCCGCGGTCATCGGCGGCCTCGTGATCCTGCTCGCCTCGATGGCCAACAAGAACATCCTCGACAAGAACATCGGACTTCTCGGCCTTCCCTACGTGATGAAGCAGGCGTTCGGAAACACCGTGGGGAACATTTTCCTGATCGACTGCGCGATCGCGATCTTCGTCTGCTGCCTGGCCGTGCAGACGGCGACGATCCGGATGATTTTCTCGATGGCGCGCGATAACCGCCTGCCAGCCGGCTCCGCGGTCGCGCGCGTCTCCGGTCATCGCAAGGTGCCGATCGTTCCGGCGCTGGTGACGGGCGGCCTGACACTGGTCCTGCTGCTGATCAACATCGGCAACCAGAGCGCGTTCCTCGTGCTCACCTCGCTCGCGATCATCATGTTCTACATCGCGTACCTCGGGGTCACCGGCCCGATGCTCGTCAAGCGCCTTCGGGGCCAGTGGCCGAAGCCCGATCACGGCCCCTACTTCTCGCTCGGGCGTTGGGGGCTTCCGGTCAACATCGCGGCCGTGGCCTACGGCGCGCTGATCACGATCAACATCGCGTGGCCGCGCAACGCGATCTACAACTCGCTCGGCACGCCGCATTGGTACTGGCAGTGGTCGCCGTTGCTCTTCATCGGCGGGGTCGTGATCATCGGCACGATCTACTACTTCACCGTGCAGGTCAAAAAGGGCGGCGATGTGTTGGAGGAGCACCGAGCCGGTGCGCCAGATCTCGAGCACCTGCCCGCTATGGGGGAGATGGCGCCATGATCGAAGCAGGCGAATTCGACTACGTGATCGCGGGCGGCGGTACGGCGGGCTGCGTCGTCGCGGCGCGGCTGACCGAAGACCCTACCGTCACCGTGTGCGTACTCGAGGCCGGACCGTCGGACGTCGACGACCCGCGCATCCTCCGCCTCGAGGACTGGATGTACCTGCTCGACTCCGGCTACGACTGGGACTACCCGATCGAGCCGCAGGAGAGAGGTAACAGCTTCATGCGTCACGCTCGAGCCAAGGTTCTCGGCGGCTGCTCGTCGCACAACTCGTGCATCGCGTTCTGGACGCCGAAGGAGGACCTTGACGAGTGGGCGGCGATGGGAAACGAGGGCTGGAGCTCGGCCGACTGCTGGCCGCTGATCCGCCGCCTGGAGACCAATGACGGGCCCGGCGACCACCACGGGCGTGACGGTCCGGTCAATATTCGCACCGTGCCGCCCGAGGACCCGTGCGGCGTCGCGCTGCTCGAGGCCGCAGCCGAGGCCGGCTTGCCCACGAGCCGCTACAACGAGGGCCACACGGTGACCAACGGAGCTGGCTGGTTCCAGATCAACTCATCGGCGGACAACACGCGGATGTCCTCCTCGCACGCGTACCTGCACCCGATCCTGGGCTCGCGGCCGAACCTCGAGATCCGGACCGCGTGCTGGGTCAAGCGGGTGGCTCTCGAGGATGGCCGGGCGACCGCGGTCGAGTACCTCACTCCCGATCTGCTCACCCAGGCGTCGGTCAAGGCTCGGCGCGAGGTGATCCTCAGTGCCGGCGCGATCGACACGCCGAAGCTGCTGATGTTGTCCGGCGTCGGGCCCGGCGAGCACCTGCACGAGTTCGGAATCGAGACGCACGTCCACTCCCCCGGCGTCGGCGCCAACCTCGACGACCACGTCGAGGGGATCGTGCAGTGGGACGCCAAGCGGCCGATGATCCGCCACTCGACCCAGTGGTGGGAGATCGGCCTGTTCTCGACCTCAGAGCCCGGGCTGGACCGGCCCGACCTGATGATGCATTACGGCTCGGTCCCGTTCGACATGAACACCGCGCGGTGGGGCTATCCGACGACCGAGAACGGCTTCTGCCTGACCCCGAACGTGTGCCGTGGCCGCTCTCGCGGAACAGTGCGGCTCCGCTCCTCGGATTACCGCGACCGCGCGCGCGTCGACCCGCGCTATTTCACCGACCCCGAGGGCCACGACGAGCGCGTCATGGCCTACGGCATGCGGCTGGCCCGGAAGATCGTCTCCCAGCCGGCGATGGCCGAGTGGGCGGGTGCCGAGCTGGCTCCGGGTCCCGACGCACAGACCGACGACGAGCTGATCGACTACATGCATAAGACCCACAACACGGTCTATCACCCCGCGTGCAGCTGCCACATGGGTCCCGATTCGGACCCGCTCGCCGTCGTCGATCCGCGACTGCGGGTGCGCGGCGTGCGTTCGCTGCGGATCGCCGACGGCTCGATCTTGCCCTTCCTCCCGGCGATCAACCCGTGCATCACCACGATGATGATCGGAGAGAAGTGCGCCGGCATGCTGAAGGAGGATGCTCGGCGCGGCGCCGAGCAGGCAGCGCCGGCACCCGTCGCATAAGGTCCACGCCATGAGCGCCGCTGCGGCGCCTGAGATCAGCCGCTTCCTGCGCCGCTACCCCCCGTTTGACGCGCTCGACGACGCCGATGTCGAGCGCGTGGCCGTGGCGGCCGAGGAGGAGTTCCACACCGCCGGCGCAACGATCTTCTCCGAGGGCACCGGGCCAGTCGAGCACCTACGCGTGGTGCGCTGGGGCGCAGTCGAGATCGTCTTCGGCGGGCGCATGCTCGATCTGCTCGGCGAGGGAGAGTTGTTCGGCCACGCCTCGATGCTGTCCGGGCTTCCGACCGGCTTCGAGGCACGCGCGGCCGAGGACACCCTCTGCTACCGGATTCCCGCCGAGGTTGCCCAGGGGCCGCTTTCGCGCCCGGCCGGCCTGCGCTTCGTGGCGCGCTCGCTGCTCGAGCTGTGGGCCGAAGGCGCCGGCGTACTCACCGCGGAGCTCCCGGTCGATCCGTCGCTCCAGCCCGTCTGCGCCCTGATCCGGGGCGAACCGGTCGTCTGTCCGCCGCACACTCCGATCCGCGAGGCGGCCAGGATGATGTCCGCGGCGCAGACTACGTCGGCGATCATTGACCTGGGGAACGGCGCTCTTGGCATCCTCACCGACCACGACTTGCGCACGCGCGTGATCGCCGGCGGCCTAACCGGCGAGGAGCCGGTGTCGGCGGCGATGTCGGCGCCCGTCTACACCTGCCCCCCGGACCGGGTCGGGAGCGAGGTGCTCCTCGACATGCTCGACCGCGGCCTGCGTCACTTCCCGGTCGTGTCCGCGACCGGGAAGGTGCTCGGAGTGGTCGAGGAGCTCGACCTCATCGCCGCACAGACCCGCTCCTCCTTCTACCTGCGCCGCAGGATCGGGCGGGCGCAGAGCGTCGCGGAGCTCGCCGACGCGGCCCGGGACCTCCGTCCCACCGTGATCGCGCTGCACGATGCTCGCGTCGCCCCGGCCGACATCGCCGCGGTGTATTCGATCGTCGTCGATGCGCTCACTCGCCGGCTGCTCGAGCTCGCGGTCAGAGACGGCGCCGACCCCGGCGTCGAGTTCGCGTGGCTGGCGCTCGGCAGCCAGGCCCGGCGAGAGGCGATGCCGAGCTCTGACGTCGACAGCGCGATCGTGTGGTTCGGCGCCGACGCGGACGACCAGGTCAGATCGCGGCTGCACGCGCTCGGGCGTACCGTGGTCGAGGGGCTGGAGGCGTGCGGGCTGCAGCCGGACCCGCACCGCGTCACCGCCTCGGACGAGCTGTTCGTCCGCTCGCTCGCTTCCTGGCAGCGAGCCGTCCGCAGCTGGATCGACGACCCGACCCAGGAGAAGGCCCTGGTGCTCGTTTCCGTGCTGGTCGACAGTCGCCCGGTGTGGGGCGTCCACACCGGGACCCCGGTGGCCGACAGCTTCCGCCTGGCGCCGAGCAACCCGGCGCTGCTCCGGCTGCTCGCCCGCTTCGCGCTCTCGCACCGCCCGCCCACGGGCTTCTTCCGGGGGCTCGTGGTCGAGCCGACCGGCGAGCACCGGGGTCGCCTCGACCTCAAGCAGCGCGGCGTGACGCCGATCGTCGACCTCGCGCGCTGGGCGGGCATTTCGGCCGGCGTGACCAGCGCATCGACGACCGAGCGGCTGCACGCGGCCGCAGCCGCCGGAACCCTGTCCGAGGCCGAGGCGCGCACCCTGGAGGACGCGCTCGCGCTGATCACCGGCCTGCGCCTCGAGCACCAGGTGCAGCAACTGCGGGTTGGTGTCCAGCCCGACGACTATGTCAACCCGGCTCGCCTCAGCGGGCTCACGCGGACCTATCTGAGGGAGGCGTTTCGCGCCGTGGCGTCGATCCAGAAGCATGTGGCGGCCGAGCTCAGCGTCGGGGTCAGGTAACGCGGCACAATGGGTGATCGATGAGGGGCGACTGGCGTGACTGGCGACCGGCGATCTGGCTGACGATGCTCGGCATCGCGGTGATCCTGCTCGTCAGCCCGTTCTGGATCGGGGCGCTCTTCTTCGGCGCCGCCATCGGCGCCGCGATCAGGATCCGTCAGCGGCGACTCCGGGCCGCGGCCGCCGCGTCTGCGAAGCCGGCGCGACAATCCGGATCTCGGCGCCGACGCTGAGCCTCAGGCGGCCCGCCTCGGGGTGACTCGCGCCACGTCGCAGCGGTCGCCGGCGCGCCGGCAGCAGTACGAGATCGAAACCACCGCTCTCGGCGAGCTGCTCGAGCGTCTGATCGGCGCCGTCGATCAGGAGCACGAATGAGGCCCGCTCGGCGGCTTGGCCGAGCCGCTCCCGCGCCTTGTCGAGATCGCCCAAGACCGAGTCCGCGACCGCCTCGTTGTACTCGATCGCCGAATTGCCACAGCGCGGCCCGGAGGGCGCCTGGGGCGCGACGCCGACGACGGTGAGGTTCGCCTTCTCTCGCTCGGCGAGCTCGCGGGCGAGATCGATGGCCGCGATACCGCCGCGACCCTGCTCATACAGCACCAACACCCGCTCAGGCGATTTCACGGACCACCCAGCACGGATTGATAGTAGAGGCGGCGAGCAGCATCTGGCTCTTTTCCGACGACATTGCGACCATCCTGGCGCGCGACCCGACCTTTCGTCCGCCCCGGCGCCGATCATTCCTAACGCGTGAGCTGGCGATCGACCCGAGCGACCGGGGGTGCGGACAACGGTGTCCGCCGGGTTGGCGTTATCGACCTCGGGTCGAACTCGTGGCGTGTGGTGGTCTACATGTTCTCGGGGGATTGGCATTCTCCGCACGCTCAAGCGACCGACGGGGCGCCTCCGGAGGGCGAGGGGCCCACGGGCTATCAGTGGTGGAAGCTGACCGACGAGATCTTTGAGACCGTCCGGATCGGCGCCGGTCTGGCCGAGACCGGCCGCCTGAGCCCTGAGGCGATGGGGCGCGGGCTCGAGACGCTGGCGGTGTTCGGGCGGTTCTGCGCCGCCCACGGGCTCGGACCCGACGACGTGCACGCGGTCGCCACCAGCGCGATCCGGGACGCGAGCAACGGCGACTACTTCCTGACCGCCGCCCGCGCGGCCAGCAAGCTGCCGATCGAGATCATCTCCGACGAGGACGAGGCCCGCTTCGGCTACGTCGCCGCCGTCAACACCTCGACCCTGACCGACGGCCTCGTGCTCGAGATCGGCGGCGGCTCGATCCAACTGATCGAGGTGGCCGACCGGCGGGCCAAGACGCTGCGCTCCTTCCCCCTCGGCGCGGTCCGCCTCACCGAGCAATTCCTTCCCGGATCCGGCCCGGCCAAGAAGAGGGACCTCCAGCGCCTGCGCGCCCACGTTCGCGCCACGCTGTCCGACTTCCCGGCGCTCGCCACCGCCGGGGACCGCATGGTCGGCATCGGCGGGGCGGCGCGCAACCTGGCCGCCGCCGCCCAGCGCATGCTCGACCAGCCGGACATCGGCGTCCAGGGCTTCGTGATCACGCGCGAAATGCTCGGTGATCTGGTCAGTACGTTGGCCGCCCTTCCGGTCGACGAGCGCGGCGAGGTCCCCGGGATCAAGGTCGGGCGCGGCGACATCATCCTGGCCGCCGCGGTGGCGATCGAGACCGTCGTCGAGATGGGACCGTTCGCCGGAATCGAGGTGACCGAGGCCAGCCTCCGCGACGGCGTCTTTCTCGCCCGCGAGCTGCTCGCCGACCAGCCCGAGCCACTCTTCCCCAACGTCCGCGAGGCCGCGGTGCAGAACCTGGCCGTCCAATACGAATCGGACCTGCCTCACGTGGCACACGTGGCCGCCCTGTCGCTCCAGATGTTCGATTCGCTGGCTGGACAAGGCCTGTTCGAGCCCAAGCCGGGCGAGCGCGAGCTTCTGTGGGCCGCCGCCATGCTCCACGACGTCGGCATGACGATCTCCTACGACGACCACCACAAGCACTCGCACTACCTGATCGTGAGCGCCGAGCTACCCGGCTTCGACCCGCGCGAGCGCGCCCTGATCGCCCAGATCAGCCGCTATCACCGCAAGGGCGCTCCCAAGCTCGGCGAGATCGCCGCGCTCACCCAGAAGGGCGACGAGCAGCTGCTCGAGCGTTGCTCGGTGATCCTGCGCCTGGCCGAGCACCTCGAGCGCGGCCGCGACCAGTCGGTCCGTGAGGCGCGGCTACGCGCCAATGGGCACGGGGTCGACCTGCACCTCGAGGCCGCCGGCGATCTCACGCTGCCCCGCTGGAGCGTCGAGCGCTACGGCGACGGCGAGGCGTTCCAGCGCGCGTTCGGGCGCCGGCTGCTCATCGGCTAACCGGCGCGTCCCTCCCTACACGATCCACAGCAATGCGGTCGATCGCCTTCGTCGCCACCAGCTGCCCACGAAGGCGTCGGTCCTCTCGGTAACTATCCGTTAACGCAACTCTCCAGCCGCCTGGGCGATGCCACTAGAGTTTGGACAATGCTCTGGCTTCTGCGTCACGCCGAGGCGGAGGATGGCTTGCCCGACGACGAGCGTCCACTGACCGCGCGCGGCACCATGCAAGCCGACGCCGCCGGTCGCGCGCTGGCCGTGCTCGGCGTGCAGCTCGAGGCCTGCCTGAGCTCTCCCAAACTCCGCGCGCTACAGACGGCCGAGCGGGCGTGTGAGCCGCTCGGAGTGCCGGTCACCGTCGAGCCGGCCCTGGCCGGCGAGCCGTTCGACGTCCACGCGCTCGTCGCCGGTATCACCGATGTGCTGCTGGTCGGCCACGATCCCTCGTTCTCGCTATTGCTGCATGACCTAACGGGAACCCAGGCCCGGATGAAGAAGGGTGGCCTGGCGGCCATCTCGAAAGGAGAGCTGGTCGCGTTGCTCCGTCCCTCCGAGCTCGCCGCTATCGCCAGGGCGAATGTACCGGTGACATTCGATGACTGAACCCGCACTAGAAACCGAACAGACCACGAACGGCCAGACAGACGGTCAGGCGCCCACGGCCACGACCGTCGCGGACCTGACCGACTCCGCGCTCTACCTGAACCGTGAGCTGTCCTGGCTCGACTTCAACGACCGCGTGCTCCAGCTGGCCGAGGACGAGACGCTGCCGCTGATGGAACGGGTCAAGTTCCTGGCCATCTTCACCACCAACCTGGACGAGTTCTTCATGGTCCGGGTTGCCGGGGTACACGACCAGATCGACGCCCGCATCGACGCCCGCGGCGCCGACGGCCTGTCTCCGAGTCAGGTCCTGGCGAGCATGGCCGAGCGTGTGACCGAGCTCGACCGTCGCCAGGCCCGTCAGTTCAGCGACGTGGTCCTTCCCGAGCTGGCCAAGCACGGCATCAAGATCATCACCTGCGAGCAGTCGACCGCCCCCGGCGAGCTGATGGACCGCCAGTTCCGCGAGCAGATCTTCCCGGTGCTGACGCCGCTGGCCATTGGCCCGGGCCGGCCCTTCCCCTACATCTCGAATCTGTCGCTCAGCCTGATCGTCCGCCTGCGCGATCCCGACCTCGATCACGAGGTCTACGCGCGGGTTAAGGTCCCCAAGGAAGTGCTGCCCCGGTTCGTCGAGATCACCCCCGACACGTTCATCCCCCTCGAGCAGATCATCGCCCGCCACCTCGACGCTCTGTTCCCCGGCCTGGACGTGCTCAGCTACGACATGTTCCGGGTCACCCGCGACGCGGACTTCGAGATCTCCGACGAGGCCGACGACCTTCTGGAAGCGGTTGAGGACGAGCTACGCCGCCGGCGCTTCGGCGAGGTCGTGCGACTTGAGGTTGGGGCCGGCATGGACCCGGCGCTGCGCACCCGGCTGATCGACTGGCTCGACGTCGACGACGTCCAGGTCTACGACGTCGAGGGAATGCTCGACCTCAGCGACCTGTGGCAGATCGCCGGCCTCGACGGCCATCCCGACATCCGCCAGACGCCGTGGACGCCACTTACCCACCCGGCGTTCGTCCCGCGCCCTGGCGCCCGCGATGACCAGCCCGACGTGTTCGCTCCGATGCGCACCCGCGACGTGCTCGTGCACTACCCGTATCAGTCGTTCGCGACCAGCGTCGAGCGGTTCGTCAAACAAGCGGTCGACGACCCCAACGTGCTGGCGATCAAGATGACCGTGTACCGGACCTCGGATGACTCGGCCCTCATCCCGTCGCTGATCGAGGCGGCCGAGAAGGGCAAGCAGGCCGTCGCGATGGTGGAGCTCAAGGCGCGCTTCGACGAGCGCCAGAACATCGGCTGGTCGCGAGCCCTGGAAGAGGTGGGCGCCCACGTCGTGCACGGCATCCCCGGACTCAAGACCCACGCCAAGGCGATCCTCGTCGTCCGCCGCGAGCGGGGCGGCGTGCGCCACTACGTGATGATCGGTACCGGCAACTTCCACGCCAAGAACGCCCGCCTGTACGAGGACTTCGGCCTGTTCACGACCGACCGGGAGATTGGCGAAGAGGTCGCGAACCTCTTCAACACGCTGACCGGCTACGGCCACCCCGCCCGCGAGCGCAAGATCCTCGTCGCGCCGCTCTGGCTGCGCGAGCCGCTGATCGAGGAGATCGATCGGACAATCGCCGCGCACGAGGCGGGCGAACCCGCTCGGATCACGATGAAGATGAACGCGCTGGTCGATCAGCGCTGCATCGAGGCTTTGTATCGCGCGTCGCAGGCCGGTGTCCCGATCCAGTTGAACGTGCGCGGCATCTGCTGCCTGACCCCGGGGATCCCGGGCGTGAGTGAGACGATCGAAGTCGTGTCCGTGGTCGGGCGCTTCCTCGAGCACTCCCGCATCTACTCGTTCCACCGGGGCGACGAGCACATCTACTACATCGGCTCGGCCGACCTGATGCCGCGCAACCTGGACACCCGGGTGGAGCTGCTGGTGCCCGTCGAGGATCCCGAGCTTAAGGCCGAGATCGAGGACACGCTGGATCGGTGCCTGGCGGACGACACGTTCTCGTGGACGCTCGGCTCCGACTCGGTCTGGACCCGGCGGACGGGCCGGACGCGCTCGGTCCACCGCGAGCTGATGGAGCGCACCTTGGCCCAGGCCTCAACCGCTACTACCTAGGGGCCTCGCTTCGCTCGGCGTCCCTGGGGCCGTTCCGCCCGGCATCCCTGCCGGGCGGTCGTGTCCGCGTTCCCTACTTGCTTACGGGGTTCCGAAGCCGTTGCCGCCACCCGAGCCGCCCTGTGAAGACGACGTGGTCGGCGCGGCGCTGGCGGGCTGGGCGCCCAGTGTCAGCTTGATGTTCTTGGTCGACCCGCCCCGGTTGATGGTCAGCGTGACCGTGTCGCCCGGCGCGTAGTTGGCGATCGTGGCCACGAACGTGTTGACCGAAGTGACCTTCTGGCCGTTTACGGCGGTGATGATGTCGCCCGCCTGGAGGCCGGCCTTGGCGGCCGGCGAGCCCGACGCGATCGGCGGCTCGCTATTGGTGCTCGAGGACTTGGCGATCCCGGCGCCGCCTTCGACCGTTGGGTCAAGGCTGACCCCGACGTAGGCGTTGTGGGCCTGGCCGGTAGAGATGATCTCCCTGGCCAGTCTGGCGTCGCTGTTGGACGGAGTGGCAAACCCGACGCCCGAGCTCGAGCCCTCGCCCTGACCGTTGGTGTTGTTGGTCTCGATCTGGTCGTTGAGCCCGATCACCTGGCCGGCGGCGTTGATCAGCGGCCCGCCCGAGTTGCCCGGGTTGATCGCAGCATCGGTCTGCACGGCGTTCGGGATCGTGAACTCGTTCGGGGCCTGGATCGTGCGCTGAAGGGCGCTGACGATGCCAGCGGTGAGCGTGTTGGGGAGGCCGAACGGACTGCCGATCGCAACCACGCTGTCGCCGACCTGCAGCGCCGAGGAGTCGCCGAAAGTCAGCGGGTGAAGCTCGGAGGAGTTGACGTTCTTGACCCGGATGACGGCCAGGTCGGCACCGGTGTCAGAGCCGATCAAGGTGGCCGGCGCCTTGACCCCGTCGGGGAAGGTGACGGTGATGCTGCTGGCGCCCGACACGACGTGCTCGTCGGTGACGATGTCGCCCTTTTTGTCGAACACCACGCCGGCGCCCTCGCCCTCGGTCTGTTGGGACTGTCCGAAGCCGAAGACGCCCCCGGTGCTGTTCTGAGTCGAGGAGGTGGTTATGTCGACCACGCCGGGATCATCCTGCTGGAAGATCTGGCTGATCGTCAGGGCCTTGGCCGTGCCGCTGAAGCTGGTGGGCAGGGCCGGCGAGCTGCTCGGTTGCACGACGGTCGTCGTCGTGACCGAGTGCGTCGTCGTGCTCCCGCTGGCTACGGCCAGGGCGATCGCCCCGCCGGCCACGGCGCCGCCGATGATCGGAAGCACGCGGGTCAGAAGTTTCATTGGTAGGTGTCTCCTCGCAAGCGCGGTTCTATGACTTCGGTCTTCCCAGTACAGCAGCTAGCTATGAGAAACCCGTCAGAACTAGATGAGAGGCCGGTAAGAACTACCCGTGCTCAGGCAGTGGGCCCTTGCGGCATGAACAGCTGCGACGCCGGCCCGAGCGGCGTGGCCGGGCCGCCCTTCTGGGGTGGCGAGGGCACGCCCTGGAAACGCGGCCCCGGGCCGCGGAACCGCGGGAACGGGAGGCCCTTCTCGTTGACCTCGCTGGCGATCCGGGCCGACAGCTTGCTGAGGATCTGCTTCTCCTGGGCCGCCGTGAGCATCTTGTTGGCGACGAGCTTGTCAAACCGAGCCTTCATCGCCGCGCTGATCGCCTGCTCCAACCCGCTCACCGACTTGCCCTTGGCGCCGGCGATCTGAGCCAGCGACTTGCCGCTCGATAGCTGCTGGAGCAGCTGAGCGTCGGTCAGACCGAGGTACGTGGCGGCCGTGCCGATCCCGCCGGCAATCGCGAACGGCACCCCGAAGTGTCGCAGTTGGGGAGCCGGGCCACCCGGCCCAGCCGGTCCGCCCTTACCCAACCCCGGCGGGCCGACGCCCGGCCCGCCGCCCGGTCCGGAGAAGCCAAAGGGCACCGCCGGATTGCTGCCGTTCTGCTTGAGGCGCTGTTCGAGCGCGTTGGCCTGGGCTTGGGTCAAGTTGCCCGCCTTGACCTCGGCCTGGAGTTGGTCGATCGAGGCGCCGTTCAGCGCGGCGGTCAGCTGCTGCGGGGTGACATGCAGCCGCTTGGCGACGTCGTTGAGGAAGGCCTGGCGCGTATTCGGGCCCGAGGTCTGGGTGGCCGCGTACGCGCCGCCCGCGAACGCCGCAACCGCGAGCGCCGCCAAGCCGATCACGAGCTTTCCTCTGAGACTGCGGTCCAACTCCTCAACTCCTCAGCTGGCCGGGCGCTCCGATATCGGTGCGCCCGTGGCCGTGATCCTTCCAGCGGAGTTTGAGAGAAGCGTAAGAACTTCGTCAGTTTCTGCGGCCCTCGAGGATCGTGTTCAGCCTGCTCGCTTCTTGCTCCGGACTCTGGTTCATCCGCTCGTCAGTGACGCGCACCGTCAGGAAGCCCGCCGCGAGCATGTCGGCGTCGCGGTTGCGGTCTGATTCGAAGTTGGAGCGGAACCGGTGGAATTCCCAGCTGTCGACCTCGACGATCACCTTCTCGGCTGGAAACAGCACGTCCACGACGTAGCCGAGGAGGGGGACATTAGTCGCCGGGGTCGGCAAGCCGTAGCGCTTCGCGAACGCGACGAACCGGTCCTCGAGCTCCGATCGCGTAGGCCCGGTGCGCGTCTGGACGAACGGTCTGAGGCGCTTGGTGCCCGGGTGGGTCGGGTTGCGGTCGATGACGTCCGCGAGGTCCTCCAGGTAGAGAACCCGGCTGTGCCGTGCGTCGTTGACCATGCGGGTCAGACGCTTATCGGTAAGGCGAGGGGCGTTGTCGAGGAGGGTTCGCGCGGGGCTCGTGACTTGGATCCCGAGTTGCTGGGTAACGTCGCGCCGGGCCAGCGTGCGGCTGCGGTGGATCGTGATGCCCTCGCGCTTGCGGTGGGACGTGGCGACCGTGACCTCGTAGCGCATGCTCCAGTACTTGCGCAAGCCCCAGTGGCTCGCCGCTGAGTCGTGGCTGAGCGCGGCGCCTGCGCCGCAGGCGAGCACGGCCGCACAAGCGCGGGCAGCCGGGCTCTTGTTGACGTGACCGACGGCATAGACGCCGGCGTGCACGGGAATCAGTTCCCCGATCTGCACCCGGTACTGGATAGCGCGCGGGCTCAACCCGATCGCGAGCAGCTGGGTCCGCGTGATGTACCCGTACTGCTCCGCCGCCACCGCGGCTATCACCCGTTCGAGTCTCTCCACCATCTGGGCGTGGCGAAAAAAGCACCAATAGCGTGCCTTTTCCGCCACACCCTTAAGAGCCCGAGGCCCCTCGCGTTTCTCCCCCTAGGTGGATAAAGAAATCCAGGGCGTCTGGGTTAGCGAGGGACTCGCGGCTCGCAGCCTGCTCCGGTGGGGTCCCCATCAGAATCCGCTTCACCGGGACCTCCAGCACCTTTCCGGATAGCGTCCGGGGCACCTCCGCGATCTGGGTGATCTCGTCCGGGACGTGGCGCGGCGAGCAGTCCTCCCGGATCCGGCGGCGGATCTGCGACACCAGCGAGTCGTCGAGCGACGCCCCCTCGCGCAGGACCACGAACAGCGGCATCCAGCCGTCGCTCCCGGGTCGCGGGACGTCGACCACCAGCGCATCAACCACCTCGTCGACTGCCAGCACCGCCCGGTAGATCTCGCTCGTGCCCATCCGGACCCCGCCCCGGTTGATCGTCGAGTCCGAGCGGCCGTAGATCACCGCCGTCTCTCGCGACGTGATCTCGATCCAGTCGCCGTGGCGCCAGATCCCCGGGTACACGCTGAAGTAGCTGTCGAGATACCGCGACCCATCGGAGTCGCCCCAGAAGAACACGGGCATCGAAGGCATTGGCCGGGTGATGACGAGCTCGCCGACCTCGTCGATGAGCGGCCGCCCCTCGGGGTCCCAGGACTCCACCGACGCGCCGAGCGAGCGCGCCTGCAGTTCGCCCAGGTAGACGGGAAGCGTCGGCACGCCACCCACGAACGCCGTGCACAGATCGGTCCCGCCCGAGGTCGAGAACAGCCACGTGTCGGATCCGAGCTGGTCGTAGATCCACTGAAAGCCCTCGGGCGAGAGCGGCGAGCCGGTCGACCCCACGGCCTTCAACGCGCTCAGGTCGCGGTTCTTCCGGAGCGTCAGATCGTCGGCCTTCATGCACGCCGCGACGAACGCAGCGCTCGTGCCGAAGGTGGTCATCCCCGTGTCCGCCGCCAGGTCCCACAGCCGGCCAAGCGACGGATAGCCGGGGTTGCCGTCGTAGAGGATGATCGAGGCGTCGCTCAGCAGCATCCCGACGACGAAGTTCCACATCATCCAGCCGGTCGTGGTGAACCAGAACAGCCGGTCGCCGGGCTGGGCGTCCAGGTGCAGATAAGCCTTCTTCAGGTGCTCGAGCAGGATCCCGCCCTGGCCGTGAACGATCGGCTTGGGTAGCCCCGTCGTCCCGGACGAGTAGAGCACCCATAGCGGGTGGTCGAAGGGCAGCGGCGTGAACTCGAGCTCGGCGCCCGACACCAGGAAGCCGTCCTCCCACCCCGATCCGTCCAGATATCCGAGCCGGACCACCTTCGACAGCGACGGGATCTCGCCCGCGATCCGCTCGACGATCTCAGACCGGTCGAAGTCCTTGCCCCCGTATCGGTAGCCGTCCACAGCCAGCAGCACCTTCGGCTCGATCTGCGCGAAGCGGTCGATCACGCTCCGAGCGCCGAACTCCGGCGCCGCCGAGGACCAAACAGCGCCGATCGAGGCACAGGCGAGAAAGGCCGCCACCGTCTCGGGGATGTTCGGCATGTACGCGGCAACCCGGTCGCCCTCCCCCACCCCCAAAGCCTTCAGCCCGGCAGCGATCGAAGCCGTCTGAGACCGCAGCTCACCCCAGGTGAGCCGTCCCAGCTCGCGACTCTCCGACGCATGTTGGATGGCCAAGGCAGAAGCATCCTTGCCGGCGAAGACATGCTCGGCATACGACACCCGCGCCCCGGGAAACCACGACGCGCCCGGCATCGCCTCGCTGCCCAGCACCCGGTCGCCGCCTTCATCGAAGCGAACGCCGCAAAACTCCACAATCGAGCCCCAGAACGCCTCGAGGTCGAACACCGACCAGCGCCACAGGTCGTGGTAGCCCTCGAACTCCAACTCGTGCTTCTCGCGAAGCCACCGCTGATAACGCGTCAGCGTGGCGCGCTCGACCCGCTCCGCACTCGGGGTCCACAGGAGCTTGGGCTCGGCGACTGCCACCTCCTGAGTATCCCGTAGTAGCGTTGGCCTCGCATGCCTGCCGGTCGCAAACCGAGCGCGCCGTCGCGCGCGGACGGGCTCGCTGAGATCGTGCTGCCCGATCAGGACTGCCACAACGTGCGCCTGGGCGATCTGTGGAGCGATCGTCCCGTCGCGCTCGTCTGGCTGCGTCACTACGGCTGAATCTTCTGCAAGGAGCACGCGGTCCAGTTGGACCGCGCACGTGGCGACTTCAAGGCGGCGGGCGTCAACCTCGTTCTCATCGGCCAGGGGACCCCGCGCCAGGCGGCTGAGTTCCGCCGACGGCAAGGGATCCAGCTGCCGGTGCTCGCCGACCACGACCGGGTCAGCTACAAGGCGGCGGGGACGAAGGTCGGCGGCGTGACGGACCTGTTCAGCCCGCAGACGGTCGCCAAGGGCCTCTTGGCCAGCGCCCGCACCAGGAGGACCCAGACTCGCACGACCGGCCACCCCTCGCAGCTGGGCGGCGCGCTCGTCGTCGCGTCCGACGGCCGCATCACCTGGTCGCACATGGCCGTGGATGCCAGCGACAACGCGCTGCCCGAGGACATCCTCGCGGCGACCCGCGAAACGGTGGCCTGACCCCTTTCGGCCCAACCCAGCAGCCCGAAGACCGCAGCCGCGGACCGGCTGGCGGCCCCGGGCGGGAGTCACGACCCGGGACCGCCGCCGGTCCCCAGCTGCGGGATTCGGGGAGTCCTTCCGCATTTGCGACGAGGCGCACTGTCGTCGCGGCGCCGACCCTACGGAGCCTGCCGTCAGATTTCCGTAAGCGTCAGAACTGGTGTCCGCGATCTAACAGGATCCACACACCCACGCGTTCAGGGGAGCACCTGGACCGTGCCCGGCGCGCTCCCCTGTCCGATCCGACCGACCCCGCCGCCCGGGTAGTCACCGCCCGGGTTGTACTGGTAATACGGCGTCCCGCCGCCGCCGCCGCCGCCCGCGGCACCGTCGCCGGAGTCGGGTAGCGGCACCGCGGCCGCGAACAGCCGCGAGAGAACGAGCAGCAGCACGGCGCTCCCGGCCACGATCCAGAGCACCACCACCGCGCGCCGGAGCCACAACGCGGCGGCGGTCGAGTTCGCGACGGCGGCGGCGCGCGCCACGGCGGGACGCGCGACCGGCGGTGGCGGCGCGAAGCGGGGCGCCGGCGAAGTCAATCGCACCACCGGCGCCGCGGCCGACGCCAGAGCCGGCGCCGCGACCGGGGCAGAAACCACAGGCGTCATCCGCGGCGCGGGCGCCGGCCCCGGGTAGCGCTCGTTCAACCGCCCGTCCGCGAGCAGCGCGCGCAGCGCGCGCTGCCACTCTCCGGCGGCCGGACGGTTCGCGGGGCTGTGCCCGAGTGCCCGATACAAAAGGTCTCTCAGTTCAACCGGGACGTAGCGCAGGTTGGGAGCCAGCGCTCGCGCGTCGTGCGAGCGCGCGAACAGCCGCAGGATCACCAGGCCAAGCTTGTAGGCGTCGGCCGCGCGCGTCTCCGACGACTCACCGAACTGCGCCGGTATGTCCCAATCGCCGGTCTGGACGGTCTCGAGCGCGCTCCGGCCCCGGAAGGCCATCGAGTCACAATCGATGAAACAGATCGCCGCGCCGCCGCCCTCCCCAAACGCGACCAACAGGTTGTTGGGAGCGATGTCGCTGACGGCGATTCCCTGGCGGTGCAGGAGGTCAAGGCCGCCGCTCATTCGCTCGGCCACCTGCGCCCGGCGCGCCGTATCCAAGCGAACGCCGAGACCGCGCAGCTCGAGGTACCCATCTGCGCCGAGCAGGTGCTCTAGCGTCAACAGCACGCGCTCGCGCCGGCCGCTCGGCATCACGAACGGCACCGCGAATCGCGAGCTGACGTCCCGCATGACGATGCCGACGGCTTGGGGACCGGCGTGAACGACGGCCAGCGGCCACGCGGTGATGGCATGCAGCCACGCGTCGCGCGGGATCGACCGGCCCCACGCCACCATCTCGGCCAGCACGCTTGCCGCGCCCGGTGGGGGCGCCCGGCGATAGCGCTTGACCACGAGCGGACCGGGACCGAGCGAGGCGGGCACGAACTGCGGCCGGTAAACCCGGCCCTGACCCCCCACCCGCGAGATCGGGACGAGCTCGCCCAGGTCCTCGAGCCGCACCGCACGCGGCCGGGCCTCCACTTCGAACAGACCGGCGAGCGCGGTCATCTCTTATCCGGCGCCCCCATGGAAATCACGACTGCCTCGGCGCCCACACCGCTACGAGGGTGCGATCGTCGTCGTAGGTGCTGCGGCTGAAGTCGAGCAGCCGCGCGAAGTCGACGACGTCGGGGGGCGTCGCCAGCTCTCGGGCGAAGGCCCGCCCGAGCTCGCCAGTCCCGTTGCCCAGCGGCAGCGCCAGCCCATCGGTACACAGCAGCAGTACGTCACCCGGCTCGAGCGCGCAGTCGCCTACCTCGGCCGCGCCCGCATCGCGGGGCAAGGCCTGGACACCTCCGCCGATCAGGTCGTCCTCGTGCACCGGCTGGCCCACGATGGGATGGTATTGCCTGGAGTGCAGGCGAAACGCCGGCGAGTCGCCGACCGCAGCGGCCTGCACGGCAACCGCACCGGATTCGTCCACGGAAACGGCGACGACGAGCAGCGTGGTCGCCAGAGAACCCGTCGCCTCGCCGCGCCGCTCCTCGGACACGAGCGCCCAGGCCGCCTGCTCGAATACGTTGGGCCAGTCGATCGGGCCCTCGTCGAGGTGGCGCGCCACCGCCGCGGTGGCGTATCGCACGGCCAGCGCCGCGCCCAGATCTGATCGCGCCGCCCCCGACACGCCGTCGGCGACCGCCGCGATCAGGGTCCCAGAATCCGCGTGCAGCCTCAAGCAGAGATCATCCTGCCGGGGACCTCCCACGAACCGCTTGTGCAGGCCGCGGATCGAGGCCGCCCGGACCGTGAGGCCGAAGGCGCCGCCGCCGTCGGCGATCGTGTCGGGGCGGTAGGGCTCGGCGCCTGCCAGCCGTGGCTCGATCTCCGGGGCCGGCTCTCCGATCGTGACCGGGCCGCGAGCCAGGCGGACACGCCGCCGGGGAACCCGCGGCGGTGCCCCGGGGCCGGCCTTGGCGGACTCCCCCGGGGCCACCGCTAAAAGCCGCTACACGAGCGGCGCGTCGAGCTGCACGAATCCCTCTGGCTTCTCGAACTCGATCGTCTGCTCACCGCGATCGAGCCGCTCGGCCGAGGCGACCATGGAGTTCAGCATCGAGGTGGCGAACTCCGCGATCGCGCCGGCGGTCGACGCGCCCGTGGTCATCATGAACCCGTACCTGGGAGAGGTGGCGAGCTCCCGGATCACCTCCGGATCGGCGTCGCCGACGCCGAAGGCGAGGACATTCGGCCGCTCTCTGAAGCCCGGATCCTTGAGCTCCTCGAGGCGCTTGCGCCACTTGTCCGCCTTCTCGGTCGGTTGGCCGTCGCTCAGGAAGAACACCGAGGGCCGGTGCACCTGATAGCCGCTGCCCTTCAGCAAAGCGACGTCCGCCGGGATCGTTTGGCGCAGCGCTTCGAGCGCACTCGCGTAGCTGGTGCCACGACCCCGTGGCGCCAGCGTGGGTAGCACGAGGTCCTCGGACAACTCGGACAGCTGCAACCTCGTCTCGGCGGTATCGGCGAACGTGATGATCCCGAAGCGGACCTTCTTGCCGATCAGCGGGTGCTTGGCCACCTCGTCACGCAGGTCGATGAGTCCCTGGTTGACGGCCCCGATCGGGTCGCCGGACATCGAGTGCGACTCATCGCCGACGAAGTACATCGGCAGCACCTGGCCGATCACCACGCCGGGCGCGACCGGCGGCGGCGCCGCCACCGGGGAGGGCACCGTGGGCTCGTCCGCCAGGAGCGCCGTCGTCACGGGCTCAGGCTCGCCTCCAGCCATGCTCGATGGCGACGCGCCTGCGCTCGCATTCCCCGGAAACTTCATCTTCATCATCTCCTCACGCCCCGGAGTTCGTACTCGTCCCGCCCGACGGTCGAGCCGGGACGAGGATGCTCTGGCAGGCCTTGCTGGCGGCCACGAACTTGGGGTTGGTGCGGATATTCGACGGGAACACCGAGCCCTTGCCCGAGAAGTTCGGGTTGGGCAGGTTGTAGCCGTGCTGGCGGACGCAGTCGACGTACTTGGTGATCGTGGTGTGCGAGATCCGTCCGGCGAAGTTCCCTCTGCGGGAGCCGAAGTTCGCGCCGCACGCCTTGAACGCGGCCTGCAGCTTCGGGTTGTTGGCGAAACGGCGACCGCCGCCGCCAGCGCCGCCGCCGAAGAAGCCGCCGCCCGGAGGTCCACCGGTGCCAGTGGTGCCGGTGCCGGTGGTGCCGGTGCCGCCGCCCGGAGGAGCCCCGGCCGGACGATTCGGCAGCGTGACGCCGTGCGACTTCAGACAGGCGACAAGGGCGGTGCGGCTGGCGCTCGTGCCTCCGGGCGCGCCAGTGGCGGCCGAGGTGGTGGTGCTCGAGCTGCTCGCACCGGCACTGCCGGTGGTGCTCGAACTGCTGCTGGCGCTGCCGCAGGCCGCTATCAAGCAGCCCAGAGCCAGCGCGAGGATCGTGAAAAGCGCCCCCCGGGGTGCTTTACGCATGACTTTCAAAACCTCTGGTCCTTTCGTGAAATCGATACTGCTCAGCCGCCGCCGAACAACGAGCCGACGGCGGAAGATCCGCTGCTTCCCGAGCTCGAGCCCGAGCTAGTTGAACTGCTGCTCGAGCCAAAGGGGCTGGCTCCGGTGTCGTTGACGGTCGTCGCACTGATCGTGCCGTTCGAGCCCTTGGCCCCCGCGACCGTGACGAGATCGCCCGGTCGTACGGCGTTCTTACCCACGCCGACGTTCTTGGTGACCTTGGTCGCGCTCGACAACGTGACCTTAACCGTGTTACCCGAAGTCTCTGTGACGTAGAGCGAGTCTCCGCTGATGCTTGAGACCGTCCCGACCGACGCGCTTCCACCGGCGCCGCCGAACAGGCCGCGCAAGGCGCCGCTGCCACCGCCGGCGCCGCGCGCGGCCGCGCCCGATCCGGTCGCACCCGTCCGAGCCGCAGCACCTGTGCCGGTCCTGGCCGCCCCCGTCCCGGTCGCGCCGGTCCCGGTCGCGCCCGCACCCGCGCCGGCGAGAGCCGCGGCAAACCCGCTCGTCGAGCTCGAGTTGGCCAGCTGGTGCTTCTCGACGCGCACGCCGACGTAGAAGCCGACCAGGCCGAGGAGCACGGCGAACAGCCCGGCGCTCCACCAGGTCAACACCTTGCGCCGCGGGCGGCCCGGGAGCGCGACTTCCTGCTCATCCTCATAGCTGTCCCACTCCTCCTCGGGCCCGTCGTAGGGGATGGCGTTCATGTCGATTCCTCTGGGTTGTTGTTCACGCTGCTCACTCAAAGCGAAGCGCCTCAATCGGCCGCATCGCGGCGGCGCGTCCGGCGGGATAGGTTCCGAAGAAGAGTCCGATCAGCACCGCGGCGCCGAACGCCAGTCCGATCGAGTAGGGCGCGATCACCGGCTGGACGCCCGCGATCTTGAACTGGCTGCCGACAATCCCGGCGATCACCCCCGCGATGCCACCGAAGAACGAGACCAGCACGGCCTCGACCAGGAACTGGGTCAGGATGTCGCTGCGGCGGGCGCCGACGGCCTTGCGGATGCCGATCTCGCGCGTGCGCTCGGTGACCGACACGAGCATGATGTTCATCACCCCGATCCCGCCGACCAGCAGCGAGATCGCCGCGACCTCGCCCAGCAGCGTGGTGAACACCTTGCTGCTCGCGGTCGAGGTCTGGATGATCGAACTCTGGTTGACCACGTTGAAGTTGGCGGTGCCGTCCGACGCCGCGCTCGGCGGATCAAGCTGGTTGAGGATGGTCGTCACCTCCGTCTGAGCGGCGTTCAGCTGGCCCTGCGACTTGGCCTGGACGACGATCTGGCTGATGTTCCCGTAACCGGTCAGGGTGTCCTGTACCGCGGTCAGCGGCGCGATCGCGACGTCGTCCTGGTTGGTGCTCCCGTTCGAGCCCTTCGAGTTGGTCACGCCGATGACCTGGAAGTTGGTGCCGTTGACCTGAACCGTCTGGCCGACCGGATCCGCTCCGTTGAATAGCTCGCTGACCACGGTGGGTCCGACCACGAGCACCCGGCTGTGGTTCTGCACGTCAGCGCTGGTGAACCACGAGCCCTCAGCCATCGTGTAGCTTCGCGCCGCCTGGTAGGAGGGTGTTGTCCCGACGAACGAGGACGGCGAGTAGGTGGTCTCGCCGTCGGTCAGCGTCACGCTGTTGGCGGTTACGACGGGCGAGGCGCTGAGGACGTCGGGTGCTTGCAACGGGTTCACGAGCGCGTTGGCGTCGGCCACGGTCAGGCCCGTGCTCGCGCTCGCGCTCGCGCCGCCGCCGCCGCCGCCGCGGAAGAACAGTCCTCCAAGGGAGGGCGCGCCGCTCACCAGCAGCACGTTGCTGCCCAGAGCGTCGATCTGGTTCGTGACCGCCGCCGATGATCCGGTGCCGACGGCGATGAGCACGATCACCGACCCGACTCCGATCATGAGCCCGAGGATGGTCAAGCCCGACCGCAGCTTGTTTGCGCTCAGGCCGCCCAGCGCCACGCGCACGGTCTCGATCATGTGACCCCCCCGGCCGCGCGTTCGCCCCGCTCGTCGGAGATGATGCTCCCGTCGCTGATCCGGACCACCCGACGGGCATGGTCGGCGATGGCCTGCTCGTGCGTGATCAGGATGATCGTGCGACCCTGCTCGTTGAGCCGATCGAAGATGCCCAGCACCTCGGCCGAGGACACCGTGTCAAGCGCTCCGGTCGGTTCGTCGGCCAGGATCATGGCCGGGTTGGTGACCAGGGCGCGGGCGATCGCCACGCGCTGCTGCTGGCCGCCCGAAAGCTCCGAGGGCATGTGGTGGACACGGTTGGCCAGCCCCACCTGGCTCAGCGCGGCAACCGCGCGCTCGTGCCGCGCGCCGCGATGCACCCCGGCGTAGGCGAGCGGAAGCTCGACGTTGGCCTGGGCGCGCGTGCGGGGGATCAGGTTGAAGCTCTGGAACACGAACCCGATCTCGCGGTTGCGGACGTCGGCCAGCGAGTCCTCGTCGATTCGGCGCACGTCGAGGCCATTCAGCCGGTAGATCCCGCTGGTCGGCATGTCCAGGCAGCCGACGATGTTCATCAGCGTCGTCTTGCCGCTCCCCGACGCTCCCACGATCGCAACATACTCACCGCGCTCGATCCGCAGGCTCACCCCGCGCAGGGCGTGCACGGCGATGTCACCGATGCTATAGGTCTTGTGGACGTCCTGGATGTCGATTACGGGCACGCCCGGACGGCTCGCACGCGGCCGCGATCGGCCGACCGGCTTCGGCGCCTCGCGCTGCGCAACCTGCTCGCGCTTGGCCCGCAGGAATCGCTGCGCCCGGGCGACGGCCGGCCGCTCGTCGGAGGGCCGCCGGCCTGGCATCAGCCGCCTCCGGCCGCGCGCCGGAAGAATCCGCCGCCGCCGGCGCCACCGAACCCGCCGCCGCCCCCAAGCGCGCCAGCGCCACCAAGCGCGCCGGCGCCACCGAGTGCGCCGGTGCCGGACCCGGTCGTCGAGGTCGAGCTGAGCGACGGCAGCGTGATCGTGATCTCGACCTGATCACCGGCGGCCAGGCCGCTGATGATCTGGGTGCGGCTATCGCCGCGGAGCCCGACCACCACCTGGGTTGGAACCGTCTTGCCGTTCTTGAGCACGTTGACGGTGGCGAGCGAGCCGGTGCCCGTGACCGCCGAGTTGGGGAGCGTGACGCCGGATGCCTGGCCGGTGATCACGGACGCCGAGGCGCTCATGCCCGGCTTGACCTGCGAGTCGTTCTGGTCGAGCTGGAGGGTCGCGTCGTAGGAGACGACGCTCGAGCTGGTCGAGCCCACCGGCGAGATCTGGCTCACGTGGGCGGCGAGCTGGACGCCGGCCAGCGCGTCGAGGCTGACCGTGGCCGATTGCCCGACCGCGATCTTGCTGATGTCCGACTCGCTGAACGCGACGGTCATCGTCAGCGTGTTCGTGTTGATGATCTCGGCGAAGCCAGAGCTCGACGAGCTCGAGGAGCTCGAGGAGCCGCCCAGGCTCCCGGCCGTGACGCCGGCGCCGCTACTGCCGGAGGAGCTCGACGAGGATCCGGTCGAAGAGGAGGAGCTGCCCGACCCGCCTGACACCGACTGGCCCGGGGTAAGGCTGGACAGCGAGGCGATCGTGCCGCTGACCGGGGCGTAGAGCTTGGTGGCGTTGAGCGCGGTCTCGGCGTTGTGAACGCTGGCCTGCGCGGAGTAGACCGACGCCTGCGCCGAAGCAATGCTGCCCGGGGAGGGGGTGCTGGTGGTGGTCGTCGTCGGCGTCGAGCTGCTCTTCGCGCCCGAGGCGCCGCTCCCGCCCGACGATGAGGAACCCGACCTGGACGGCGAGGTGCTGGGGACGACGACGGTCACGGTCACGCTCGGCGTGGTCTTGGTCGCGACCACCGTCGTCCCGGATCCGCCCTTGGTCTTGCCCTTGCCCTTGCCTTTGCCGTTACCGGCGCCGGTCGGTGGCGTGAACGAGGCGTACTCGATCGTGCCGGCGGTGGAGGGCGAGTAGCTCGTCGTCGAACTCGACCCGGAGCCGGTGGAGCCAGAGCCGGTCGATCCGGAGCCACCGGACCCGCAGTAGCTGGTCTCGCCCTCCACGCAGTTCAGGTTGTCCTGTGCCGCAGTCAGGCTCGCATTGGCCTGATCGAGCGTCAGCTGGGCCGCGGTGGGATCGAGATCGGCGAGCAGTTGCCCGGAGTTGACGTGCTGGCCGACGTGGACGTAGACGTCCTGGAGGGTCCCGCTGGTGTTGAAGTTCACGGTGTCGTCGGTGCCGGGGGCGATGTTCCCGGTGCCGGACACGCTCGACTGCACCACGCCCTGCGCGGCGGTGACGATCTCCTTGGAGGTGCGCGCCGAGCTCGTCGGCGGTCCGATCTCGGTGATGGCCAGCACGGCCACCACGATCGCCACCACCGCCAGCGCGTACAGAAGGAGACGCCCGCCCGCCCTAGGTGATCGATCCCGGCGAGATCTCATCGGACCGGCAGTCCGTTGCTACAAGGGAGGAGGGCAGGCGGTACGCAGCGTGCGTGGACGCAGACATCACAATGGGCGGTTTTAGCGCCGCGAGCATCAGCTCTGCGTAAGCGCTCTTGCGCTCTTCTTAGGAATGATCGTAACCCGCTGCAGCGCGGGCAGCACGACGTGGATTTCGAGGCCCCCCGAGGCGGGGGCGTTGACCTCGAGCGTCCCGCCGTGGGCGTCGACGACGGAGCGCACAATCGACAGGCCCAGGCCGAATCCGCCGCCACCCCGGCCCAGCCGCCGGAACGGCTCGGTCAGCGTCGCCGCGTCCGCAGGATCGATCTGCACGCCGCTGTTGGCAACCAATAGGTGCACGCGCGAGCCCTCGGTGTGCGTGGACACGCGCAGGTAGCCGCCGCTCTCGTTGTGGCGGATGCCGTTGTCGATCAGGTTGGCGATCATTCGCTCGAGCAGCGCCGGCTCGCCCCGGGTCCAGGCGGGCTGGAGATCGTCGCGGATGCGCACCTGGGCCTCCTCGGCCCGGGCCCACAGGTCGGTCACGCAATCGGCGGCCAGGGCGGCCAGGTCGGAAGGCTCCTCGCGCCCGGTCGCGGCCTCGCTGCGGGCCAGCATCAGGAGTCCCTCGATCAGCCGCTCGCAGCGGTCGACGGTCTCGCGGACGGCGTCGCCCATCCGCCGCAGCTCCTCGACGCTTGAGTCCGGATCGGCCAGCGACACGTCGACCTCGGTTCGCATGATGGCCAGCGGCGTGCGGAGCTCATGCGACGCGTTGGCGACGAAGTGCCGCTGGCTGGCGAACGCGCCGTCGAGCCGCCCGAGCATGCCGTCGAACGTGTCGGCCAGCTCCTTGAGCTCGTCGGCCGGTCCCTTCAGCCCGATCCGCTCGCCCAGGTTCTCGCCCGAGACGCGCCGCGCGGTGGCGGTGATCGCGCGCAGCGGCCGTAGCGCTCGGCCGGCCAGCAGCCATCCGGCCACAACCGAGACGATCGTCATGGCGCCCAGGGCCACGACGTACTCGACGAGCAAGCGATGCAAGGCGTCAGCTTGCAGCTGGGCTCGAATGGCCGCGAAGAGCCGCGTGCCGGTCGAGCTGGGTGCCGCCCCCGGCGGCCGGCCGAAGAAGTTCGGCGGCGCGAGCCCGAGCTTCTCCAGCTCCTGCCGGTAGTTCGGGGGTGAGTTCAGGTTGTGGCGGACCAGCTCGTAGCCGATCGTCAGCAGCACCGCACCCGTGATCAAGAACACCAGGCCGTACAGCGCTGTCATGCGCAGACGGATCGTGGGGGCCGGAAGGCGGAACGCGGCCCGGCCCAGGCGCATCAGCTCATCCGATAGCCGACGCCGATCACCGTCTCCACGACCGCCGGTTCGCCCAGCTTGCGTCGAAGCGTCATGATCGTCATGCGCACCACGTTGGTGAACGGATCGGTGTGCTCGTCCCATACGCGCTCGAGCAATTCCTCGGCGGATACGGTAGCCCCCTCGGCGCCCATCAGCACCTCGAGGACCCCAAATTCCTTACGAGTGAGCTCGACCTCGGCGTCGTGTCGGATCACCTTGCGGCGAGCCGGATCGAGTTCGATGTCGCCGTGCTCGAGCACGGGCGGACGGCTCGGCGTGGACCGGCGAGCCAGGGCGTGGATGCGCGCCACCAGCTCGGCGAACCGGAACGGCTTGGGGAGGTAGTCGTCGGCGCCCATCGACAGCCCCTCGACCAGGTCCTCGAGCGCGCCGGCCGCGGTCAGCATCAGGATCCCGGTCTCGGGGCGCTCGCCGCGGACCGTCCGGCACACATCGTCGCCGTGCAGCCCGGGCAGATCGCGGTCGAGCACGAGCACGTCGTAGCGCACGACTCGCGCCTTCACCAGCGCGTCGGTCCCGTCGGGGGCCACGTCAACGGCCATGCCCTCGCGCCGGAGACCCCGCGCGATCGCCTCGGCCAGTCGTTGCTCGTCCTCGGCGATCAATACACGCATAACTGGAACTGAGGATGACGAGCGGCGCGTAAGAAGTCCGTAAGCGGCAAGATTTCCGCCCGCGGCCGTGGATTTCGCACCCTCGATTCGGGGTACTTGCCCACCAGATGCACGATTACATCAATCGACGTAACATCAATTCGTGTTAGGATCGCGGCATGCCTGACCTAACCGAGCGCGGCATGGCCGTCGGGCTCCGGGCGCTCAACCGGCTGGCCAGCAACCCGCTGATCGACCGCTTCGGACTGCGCGACTCGGCCGAGCGCGTGCTCCACGAGGCATCGAAGGCCACCGTGCGCACCGCCACCCGCGCCGGCCGGACGTTTGCCGCCACCCAGAAGCTGTCGAAGCCGGCCCGCCAGCCGCGGGCGGGTCGCAGCGACCTGTTCGATCTGACCCCCGATGACGAGCAGCAGATGCTGCGCGAGTCGGTCCGCGAGTTCGCGCTGGCCAAGCTCCGACCTGCAGCCGAGGCGGCCGATGACGCGTGCGCCGCCCCCGATGAACTGCTCGCCCAGGCGAACGAGCTCGGGTTGACGATGGTCGGGGTGCCCGAGGAGCTGGGCGGCGCAGTCGCCGAGCGCTCCGCGGTCACCACCGTGCTCATGTCCGAGGCGCTCGCCCAGGGCGACATGGGCATCGCGCTCGCCTGCCTCGCGCCGGCCGCTGTGTCCACTGGTTTGAGTTTGTGGGGCGACGCCGAGCAGCAGGCGACCTACCTCCCCGAGTTCGTCGGCGAGAATGTCCCCGCCGCGGCGCTCGCCGTGCTGGAGCCGCGCCCGCTGTTCAATCCGTTCGATCTGAAGACCCGGGCGCGGCGCGTCGACGGCGGGTTCGTGCTCGACGGCGTCAAGTCGCTGGTCCCGCGCGCATCGGCCTCCGAGCTGTTCGTGATCGCGGCCTCGCTGGAGGGGACCCCGGCGTTGTTTGTGCTCGAGCCGGGGGGCAAGGGGCTGAGCGTCGAGCCCGAGCCGGCGATGGGGCTGCGCGCGGCCGCCACCGGGCGCCTGGTCCTGGAGGGGGTAAAGCTTCCCGCCGGCGCGCTCCTCGGAGAACCTGGCCAGGCCACGGTCTCCGAGTGCATTCAGCTCGGCCGGCTCGGCTGGTGCGCGCTGGCCGTGGGCACCGGACAGGCCGTGCTCGACTACGTGATCCCGTATGTCAACGAGCGCACGGCGTTCGGCGAGCCGATCTCGTCGCGACAGTCCGTGGCCTTCACGGTCGCGAACATCGCAATCGAGCTCGACGGCATGCGCCTGGCCACCTACCGCGCGGCCAGCCGCGTCGATCAGGGGATGCCGTTCGCGCGCGAGGTCGCGCTGGCCCGGCGGCTGTGCGCCGAGCGCGGCTCGGCGATCGGCTCCGACGGCGTGCAGCTGCTGGGCGGCCACGGCTACGTCAAGGAGCATCCGGTCGAGCGCTGGTACCGCGACCTGCGCGCGGCCGGCGTGATGGAGGGAGGGCTGCTGGTGTGATCAACCTCGAGACACCTCGCAAATTCGAGTTCCTGGTCGGCCAGGCCCACCAGGTCGCCACCGAGATCTTCCGTCCCAACTCGCGCAAGTACGACCACGCCGAGCACTCCTATCCGAAGGAGCTCGACATGCTCGCCGCCGTGATCGACGGCATGAACGAGGGCGGCGCGCTGAGCGGCGCCGGCGCCGGCGGCGTCGGTTCGTCTTCTGGGAACGGCGCGAAGGCGGAGCGCGACGGAAACCGCAACGGCTCGAACATGGCCAGCCTGCTCGGGCTGATGGAGCTGTCCTGGGGCGACGTCGGCCTGCTCCTGACGATGCCCCGTCAGGGCCTCGGCCAGGCCGCGATCGCCGCGGTGGCCAACGAGGAGCAGCTCGAGCGCTTCGGCGGCAAGTGGGCCGCGATGGCGATCACCGAGCCGGAGGCCGGCTCGGACTCGGCGGCGATCCGCACGACGGCTCGGCTGGACGAGGTGAGCGGCGAATACGTGCTGAACGGCGAGAAGATCTTCGTCACGTCGGGCGACCGGGCCGAGCTGATCGTGGTGTGGGCGACGCTCGACCGCAAACAAGGCCGCCCTGCGATCAAGTCCTTCGTCGTCGAGCGCGACAACCCCGGGCTGAAGCTCGACCGCCTCGAGCACAAGCTCGGAATCCGGGCCTCGGACACCGCTAACTTCGTGCTCGATGACTGTCGCGTGCCCGCGGCGAATCTGCTCGGCAGCCCCGAGATCGAGGCCAAGCACGGGTTCTCCGGGGTGATGCAGACGTTCGACAACACCCGGCCGCTGGTCGCCGGCATGGCCATCGGCGTGGCGCGGGCGTGCCTCGAGCGCACCCGCGAGCTTCTGTCGGAGGCCGGCGTGGAGATCGACTACGACGCCCCGCCCCACTCACAGTCCGCCGCCGCGGCGGAGTTCATCGCGATGGAATCCGATTGGGAGGCGGCCCGGCTGTTGACGTTGCAGGCGGCCTGGATGGCGGACAACAAGAAGCCCAACTCGCTCCAGGCTTCGATGGCCAAGGCCAAGGCGGGTCGCACCGGCACCGACATCGCGCTGCGCTGCGTGGCCCTGTGCGGCTCGATCGGCTACGCGGAGGGCGACCTGCTCGAGAAGTGGGCCCGCGACGTCAAGATCCTCGACCTGTTCGAGGGCACCCAACAGATCCAGCTGCTGATCGTGGCGCGCCAGCTGCTCGGCAAGACGTCGTCTGAGCTGAAGTAGCTGTTTTGGGGCCGCGCCCCGGACCTTCATTCCGATGCACTTATCCACCCCCGCCCTCAGTGCGCCGCGGTGCTGACCGAGAACGGCGCGCCAAACGGATCCGAGAGCAGGGCCTGGCGGCTCGGGATCGAGTCGAACGGCGCTATCACCACGCCGCCTCCCAGACCGGTGACCATGTCCGCGAGCGCGTCCGCGTCCGTCACCCAGAAGCCGACGGCCCAGACCGCCGGCGCGGTCTCGCTCGCCGGCGGCGCCATCACGGCGACCACGTCGCGCGGCACCGGCTGCTGCGGCTCGCCTCCCACGAAGCCTGGCAGGCGAAGCAGGCTCAGCCCTGGCGCTCCGAACGCCTCGGCCTCCCAGCCAAACAGGTCGCGGTAGAAGACGCCGGCTGTCTCCGGTTCACCGGTGTGGAGCACGCTCATCGACCATGCGCTCGCTTCGTTGACCAGTTGACATCCCTGGCGCTCTGCCGCCTGCCAAACCCCGAAGAGCCCGCCCGTGGGGTCCTCTATCGCCGCGAGGCGCCCCGCTGGGAGCACGTCGAACGGCTCCGCGACGACTCGGCCACCGGCGGCCGTTGCCGCCTGCACCGCCTCGTCGACGGACGCCACCGACACGTACGTGTTCCACCCCGGCTGCACGCCCTCGGGCGCGCGACCCACTCCGGCTACATCCCGACCCCGCGACCGGGCCACGTAGTAGTCCCCGGGACCCGGGCCGTCGAACCCCCACCCGAACAGCCCGCTGTAGAACTCCATCGCCCGTTCCGGGTCCGGCACCAGGTTGTCCACCCAGCACGGCACTCCGGCCGGATAACCGTGTCGCTCGCTCATTCCGTTGACCTCCATCGCTAGTTGGAAAAACCAACCATAGAGTTGGAGAGACCGACTGTCAAGTGGTAGTCTCGTGTTGGTGACCGGCAAACGGACCTACGGAGACGCGTGCGGCATCGCCCGGGCGCTCGACGTCATCGGTGAGCGGTGGGCGATCCTGGTCGTGCGCGAGTTGCTTCTGGGCCCGAAGCGATTCACCGATCTGCGCGCAGGCCTGCCTCGGCTGGGCCCCGACATCCTCTCCCAGCGGCTTCGCGAGCTCGAGGAGGCCGGGGTCGTGCGCAGGGACCAGCTCCCCCCACCCGCCGGCTCGCGCGTCTACCGGTTGACCGACTGGGGCCGCGAGCTCGAGCCGGTCGTCCTCGGCCTCGGCCGCTGGGGTAGCCGCGCTCCGTTCCCGAACGGCGACGAGACGCTCGGCGTCGACGCGTTCATGCTCGCGCTCAAGACGCTGTACGACCCGGCCCGGGCGGACGGGCTGATTGGCACCACCTACGAGTTCCGGTTGGCCGGCCAGCCGTTCGAGGTGCGGCCCACTGATGTGGAGCTCGACGTCTCGCACGGGACGCCGTCGGCTCCGGTCGCCATGATCGAAGCCAGTCCGGGGACGCTTCAAGCGATCCTGTGGCACGGGAGCTCGCTCCACGGCGCGCTCGACTCCGGCGAGCTCACCATCCAGGGCGACCGCACCGCCGCGCAGCGCCTGCTCGAGCTGTTCCCTATTCCAGCGCGAACGTGACGTGGATCGAGGCGGCTACTTCCTGCTCGCCTGGCTCCACCGGGACGGGATCGCCGCCGGAGGACCGTTGCGCCGCGGCCCTGGCACGGATCGGTTGGTGCTGCGAGTCGGGCTCGGACAGCTCGAGCGGCGCGCCGAGCTTGCCGCCGATGCCCTCGGCGTAGGCGCGCGCCTTTCGCTCCGCGTCGGCGGCGGCCTCGCGCGCCGCCTTCAGCCGGGCGGGGTTGCCCGGCGCGATCTGCCAGTGCGGTCCGTCGATCCGCGCCGCCAGATCCTCGACCGCCCGCTCGATCAGACGGCCGATCAACTCATGATCGGTCAGGCGCACGGACACCCGCGTCGCCGCCCGATAGCCGAGCGACCGGCGCCCGGAGGCACCGTGCTCAAACTCCTCATGGACGGTGACTCCCGTGGTCGCGCGCTCGGTCTTGGCGATCCCGAGGCCGTCGAGCATCTCGACCAGGGTGTTGGCGCGTGCCGAGACATTTTGGAGTGCAGCGCTCGGCAAGTCCTCGAGCGCGGTGAGTGTGATCCACAGCATCGCCTCGTCGGGCTCGGCGCGGACGACGGCGTCGCCGCGGACCTTCACTGTGGCAGGCATCAGCTCGCCTCGCGGACGAGCACCTCCCAGGCGCGGCGCACGTCGTCCTCGGTCGTGCTCATCTGCCCGACGGCGAGCCGCAGGACGTAGCGCCCGTTCAGCACGCAGTGGGAGATGAAGATCTCGCCGCTCGCGTTGACCCGCTCGAGCAGCTCCCGGTTCCGGGCGTCATCGCCCGCGAGACGGAAGCACACGACCGAGAAGTGACGGGGCGCGCACAGCTCCCAGCCGTCGGCCTCGGCCACCCAGCGCTCGAACTTCGCCGCGAGCTCGACGCCGTTGCGGATGTGCCGCTGCAGGCCGCTGCGCCCGTGGCAGCGAAGCACCGCCCATAGTTTGAGTGACCGGAAGCGGCGGCCGAGCGCCGGACCGTACTCGCTCAGGCTGAGCGCGTCCTCGGCGTCGGGCGTGCGCAGATACTCGGGGATCAGGCTGAAGGCAGCGCGCAAGTCGTCCGGGCGGCGCGACCAAAGCAGCGAGCAGTCCATCGGCGTGAGCATCCACTTGTGGGCGTTGACCACGAGCGAGTCGGCCCGCTCGACCCCAGCGAACGCCCACCGGAACTCGGGGCACACCATCGCCGCGCCGGCATAGGCCGCGTCGACGTGCAGCCAGGTCCCGCTCGCCGCGCACGCGTCGGCCAGCGCCGGAACCGGATCGACCGCGGTAACCGCGGTAGTCCCGACGCTGGCGACGAGGACGGCGGCTTCGTCCAAGCTTTCTCCCAGCGCGTCGGGGCGCATGCGGAACTCGGCGTCGACCGGCACCTTGCGTAGCCGCATCCCGAGCATTCGCGCCGCCTTGTCGACCGAGGAGTGAGCCTGCTCGGAGCAGAGGATCAGATCGCGGCCGGTGGCCTCACGCGCGGCGATGACGGCGGCGAATGTCGAGGTCGAGGCGGTGTCCTCGATGTGCCCGTGCCATCCGCTCGGCAGCCCCAGCAACTCGGCCGTCCAGTCGAGCACCACGGCCTCGAGCTCGGTCGAGGCCGGCGAGGTCCGCCACAGGATCGCGATCGTGTTCAACGTCGCCGACAGCAGCTCGGCCAGGATCCCCGGCTCGGACGCGCTCGTCGCGAAGTACGCGAAGTAGCGCGGGTGCTGCCAGTGCGTGACGCCCGGCAGGAGGATGTCGTCGAGATCGTTGAGCACGGCGGAGAACGGCTCCGGGTCCTCGGGCGCGGTCGGTGGCAGCTTCGCGCGGATCTCGCCCGGTGCGACCTGGGCCAGCACGGGCAACTCACCGACGCGCTCGAGATAGCGCGCGGCCCATTCGAGCGCGGCTGCACCGTCGGCGCGGAGATCCGTCGACTCAAGGCGAGCGGGTTCGCGCTGGACGTCGGTCACGCCGGCCTCCCGGCGGCAGCGAACGCATAGTGGACGCCGGTCAGCTGCTCCGAGACCTCCCAGAGCCGTTGCCAGTCCTGCTCCTCGTAGGCCTTTCGCGCCGCGGTCACTACGGTCGGATACCCGCGCTGTTCCTTGCGCCCCCCGGGCCCGACGAACGTTCCGCCGGGAAGGTCCCGGACCGTGGCGGCATACAGGGTCGGGAGCGCGCCCATGTCCGCGCTCTGCGCGATCAGGCGATTGCCGATCCACCCGAACGCCTTCTCGTAGAAGCGGTCGCTCGCGGCAAACTGGAGGTTGGTACTCGCGTAGCCGGGGTGGGCCGCCAGGCTCAGGAATGGAGCGCCCGCCCGCCCGTCCGCCTCGGTGGCGCGGCGCTGGAGCTCGAAGCAGAACATCAGGTTGGCCAGCTTGGACTGGCCGTAGGCACCCCAGCGGTCGTACTTGCGCTCGCCCTGGAGGTCGTCGAAGCGCATGGTGCCGCGGCGGTGCAGAAAGCTCGAGACCGTGACCACGCGCGGCGCCGGCGCCTTCAGAAGCGCCGGGAGCAGCAGGCCGGTGAGCGCGAAGTGGCCGAGGTGGTTGGTGCCGAACTGGCTCTCGAACCCGTCCCTGGTCAGCCGGCGCGGCGCGGCCATGATGCCGGCGTTGTTGATGAGGAGGTCCAGCGCGAGCCCCGACGCCGCCCGGGCTTCCGCGAACTCGCGGACCGATCCGAGGTCGGCGAGGTCCAGGGCCGCGACCTCCACGATGGCAGCCGGGACGCTCCCCCGGATGCTCGCCGCGGCCTCGTCGCCCTTGGCCGCGCTCCGACACGCGAGCACCACGGTCGCGCCGGCGCGAGCCAGCTCCCGCGCGGTAGCCAGGCCGAGGCCGCTGTTGGCCCCGGTCACGATCGCTACGCGCCCGCTCTGGTCGGGAATGTCAGCCGCTGTCCACTTGGAGTCAGCCATCGAGCACCTCGAACTTGATCCCGGCCCGCCGGAGCCGGTCAAGCAAAGCATCCCCCATCGCCACCGCCGGCGTCAGCTGACCGGCGCGGGCGGGGAGCTCGTCAGAGGCCAGGCACAGGGCCGACTCGGCGAGCATCTTCGAGGTCTCGCCGTAACCCGGATCGCCGCCTGAGACCTGGGTGTGAACCGTCCGCCCGTCCGCGTGAGCCCGGAACCGAACGCGGAACCACGACTTCGCGCGCTGCTCGGGCGACGGACCCTCCCCCGAGCTCTTGAGCTTGAGCAGCGCGTTGCGCGTCGGCGGGAGCTGCGCCAGCGCGATCAGGCCGGCGGCGCCGCCGGCCAGCCCGACCAGCACTGGCAGTCGCTTGACGGCCAGGTAGTGGCTGTAGGCAAAATCGGGGCCGTAGCGCTCGAGCGCCCGGGCGGAGCGAAGGACGGTCTGGGGGTCGATCGTCGGGATTGGGAGGACCCAGCCGCCGCCGAACTCGTCATGGTGGGGCGCACCGGACACCCCGCGCACGCGCCGAGCGGATGGCCTGGCCTCCCGCCCGCGCCGATCGCGCGCCACCCGGGCGCTCTGCCGGAGCCGACTCAGGATCTCGATCGTCGATTGGTACGTGCCTCCCGAGAAGGTGCCGCCGACGCGCACGAACCCTTCGAGCGCGATGGGCACTCCTTCGGGCAGCTGCTCGACAGTGAACAGCGCCCCGAGGTCGTACGGGATCGAGTCGAATCCGCACGAGTGGACGATGCGCGCCCCGGAGCGCGCGGCCTGCTCGTGGTAGCCCAGCCACATCCGATCGACGAACTCGGGCTCCCCGGTCAGGTCGACGTAGTCGGTCCCGGCCGCGGCGCACGCCGCCACCAGCGGCTCGCCGTAGCGGATGTACGGCCCGACCGTCGTGATCACGACCCGGGAAGCCTCGGCCACGGCGCGCACCGAGTCGAGATCCGTCACGTCGGCGCGCAGCAGCGGGAGCTCCGCGGCAGCGGAACCGAGCCGCGAACGGACCTGCTCGAGCTTGCTCATGTTCCGCCCAGCCAGCGCCCAGCGCGTCTCGGGGGGCGCATGGTTGGCCAGATACTCCGCGGTCAGGGCGCCGGTGAATCCGGTGGCGCCGAACACCACGATGTCGTAGGGCCGCGAGGCCATCTTCCTATTCTGGTGTGGCGGATTCGACCTCGCGGGCGAGCGCCACCGCCTGGTCGGGGTCGACCCCGGCCATGGCCACGAGCCAGCACGCTACGGGCGCGGCGACCCGCTCTGACGAGTGGGCTGCCTCGGCGGCGACATCCAGCAGCTTCTTGAACTCCTCGGTAGTCGGCGGCTCGGTACCCAGCTTCTCGGCGTAGGCGGCCAGCCATTCGCGCGCGTTCATCGCCGCAGTGTATGTTCACCCGACCGTGGGGGCCGAGACGAAGTGAAAGTGCTGCTCTCGCCCGGGTCGCTGGGACCCGTGCCGATCCGCAACCGCGTCGTCTCCGCCTCGCACCAGACGGGGCTGGTCCACGATTACCTGCCGACCGACGACCTGCTCGCCTACCACGAGGCACGGGCGCGCGGCGGGGTCGGAGCCATCTTCATCGAGGCCACCGCGGTTCATCCCACCGGACTGTTGACCGCCCACACGTTGGGCGGCTACCTGCCCGAGATCGTGCCCGCCTACGGCCGGCTGGCCGAGGCCGTGCACGGCGAAGGCGCGCGCCTGTTCGTACAGCTGTTCCACGGCGGGCGGGAGCTGATCGCCTCCTCCCCCAAGCCTGCGGCCGTCGCTCCCTCGGCCGTCCCCAGCCTGCGCTTCAAATCGGAGCCGCGTGCGCTGAGCGCCGCCGAGATCGCCGAGCTGATCGAGGGCTACGCGACGGCGGCCCGTCACGCCGCCGACGGCGGGCTTGACGGCGTCGAGGTGTCGATGGCCCACGGCTACCTGCCGGCGCAGTTCTTCTCAGCCCTCAGTAACCGCCGCGCCGACCGCTACGGCCTCGCCGCGCGGACGCGCTTCGCGGTCGAGGTGATGGCCGCGATCCGCGAGGCGACCGAGGGCCGGATCGCGGTCGGCGCACGCCTGTCCGCGGATGAGCTCGTGCCCGGCGGTCTCGGCCCCAAGGACGCCGCCGAGGTGGCCGGCGAGCTGCACGGCGCGGGGTTGGTCGACTTCGTCTCGCTTGCGCTTGGTCACTCCGCCTTCCCCGCGGCGTCGACGTGGATCGCCCCGCCGCCGCCGGTCGAGCTCGACGCGATCGCCGATCCGGCGGCCGCCGTCCGCCACGCCGCACCGGAGATCACGCTGATCGCCACGACGCGCGTCGTCGACCTGGAGCACGCCGACCGGATGATCGCCGACGGCGTGTGCGATTTCGTCGGGCTGACCCGCGCCCACATCGCCGACCCGGACCTGATCGCCAAGACGACGGCGGGTCGCGCCGACACCGTGATCGAGTGCGTGGGCTGTAACCAGTCATGTATCGGCCACTATCACGCGGGCGTGCCGATCGGCTGTGCCGTCAACCCGCGCACCGGCCACGAGCGCACGCTGCCCCACCCCGCCCGGGGCGCCCTCGGACGGCGAGTCCTCGTCATCGGCGCCGGACCGGCCGGCGCGGCGGCCGCACTGCAAGCCGCGGCGGCGGGCGACGACGTGACCCTCATGGAGCGCGAGCGCGACATCGGCGGGCAGCTCCGGCTGGCCGGTCTCGCGCCGGCCCACACGGAGCTGTGGGAGCGCTACCGCCGCTCGACGCTGGCCCGGCTGCACGCCGCCGGGGTCGCCGCGGAGCTCGGGGTCGCGGCCGACGGGGACGTGGCGGCCGACTTCGACGTGGTCGTGCTCGCCTCCGGCGCTCGCCCGTACCGGCCGCCGATGCCGCAGGACACGCCGTTCGCCGTGCGCGAGGCCTGGGACGCGATCCGCGCCCCCGCCGACGTCGCCGGCCCCGTGCTCGTAGCGGACTGGGGCGGCGGGTGGGACGGACTTGACGCGGCCGAGCAGCTGTCCCGCGCCGGCCTTGAGGTGACGCTGGCGTGCGCGGCCCCAGTTCCCGGCGAGACCGTCCACCAGTATCAGCGCAACCTGTACCTGGCCCGCCTCGACCGGCTCGGGATCCCGATCGTCCACCACACCGAGCTGGCCGTCGACGATGGCGGACTGATGCTTCGACACGTCTTCTCGCTGCGCTCGCAACCACTGCCGGACGCGACGGCGACCATCGTCCTGGCCCAGGGCCGCGTGCCGGCCGATGAGCTGTGGCCGGAACTCGAGCACCACCCCGGGGCAGTCCGCGCCGGCGACGTGCTCGGTCCCCGCACGCTCGAGGAGGCGGTCCTCGAGGGAACCCTGGCCGTACACAATCGGACCGCCCTGCCGGTGACGGAGCGCGTGTGACGGCGACGCCTGCGACCGCGCAGAGGCTCGGCGGCCACACCGTGATCGAGACGCTGGCCGCGCTCGGCGCGCGCGTCGCGTTCGGGGTTCCGGGCGTCCACGCGCTCGCCATGTGGGAAGCGCTGCGCACCAGCGAGCTGCAGGCGTTCGGCACGCGCACCGAGCTGTGCGCCGCCTTCGCCGCCGACGGCTATGCCCGGAGCTCGGGCCGTCCGGCGCCGCTGCTGCTCTCGACCGGGCCGGGTGCGCTCAACTCGCTGACCGGGTTGATGGAGGCGGCGCGCGCCCATGTCCCGGTGGTGGCCATCTCCAGCCAGATTCCGCGCGAGCTGCTCGGGACTCATCGCGGCTATCTGCACAAGTTGGACGGTCAGCTCGCGTCGTTCGCTCCGATCGTCAAGCACACGGCCCGCGCCGAAAGCGTCGAGGCGATCCCCGAATTGGTGGCCGAGGCCTGGTTGGCCGCGCAGACCCCGCCGAGCGGCCCCGTCTACCTGGAGATCCCGGTCGACGTGCTGCGCGCCGAAGCCGGCGGGGCGCCGATCGGCCCGCTGGAGCCGCGGCCTCCGGAGCGCCACCCGGTATCAGCAGCCGCGCTGACCGAGGCCACAAAGCTGCTGGCCGGCGCGCAGAGCCCGGTCATATGGGCCGGCGGCGGCGTTCTGCGCTCGGGCGCCCAAGCGCAGCTGCGCGCACTCGCCGAACGCCTCGACGCCCCCGTCGTCACCACGTTCATGGGCAAGGGCGCGATCGACGAGACCCACCCGCTCGCGGTCGGGTCGGGTTGCGACGAGGCGGCGGTGCTCGAGCTGCTCAGCGACGCCGACGTGGTTCTCGCCGTCGGCACGGAGCTCGGCGCCGACACCACCAGCCAGTACGGGCTGCGCTTCGGAGGGAGCCTGATCCACCTCGATGCCGCGCCCGAGCGCATCGGCGTCAGTTACCCGGCCCTACCGCTGGTCGGCGATGCAAAACCAACGCTCGCCGCCTTACTGAGTGCGCTTCCCCAGGTGACCGGCGCCGGCGCGGCGCGCACCGCGAAGGCTCGCGGGCGCATCGCCGCCGGTCTCACGGCTCAGTCGCTGGAGAGCGAGCGCGAGCTCCTGGCGGCGGTCGAGCGCGCCCTCGGACCCGACACCGTGACCACCTGGGACATGACAATCCTCGCCTACTGGGCCGCGGCGCACCTGCGCCTCCGCGCCGGGCAGCAGTTCCACTATCCGCTCGGCTCGGGGACGCTCGGCTACGCGTGGCCGGCCGCGCTCGGCGCGGCCGCAGCGGAGAGTGCGGGCTCACGCAGAAAGGTCCTGGCCGTGTCCGGTGACGGCGGGCTCGCCTACGGACTCGCCGAGATGGCCACGGCCCGCCAGCAGAGCGTCGACGCGACGCTGCTCGTGGTCGACGACGGCGGCTACGGCATCCTGCGCGAATACCAGCGCGCGGACTACGACGAGACCATGGCCGTGGATCTGGTTGGACCCGACCTGGTCCGGACGGCCAAGGCGTTCGGCCTTCCGGTCCGCGGTGGCGGCATCGACGCGGCCGAGGAAAACCTGCGCTGGGCACTCGAGCTGAACGGCCCGGCGGTCGTCGTCGTAAAGGCCCGGCTGGCCTCGGCCCTGCCCACGCCGTGAGTCGCGTCGTCCTACTCGATCCGGCTGGAGGCCTCGAGACGGTTCAGGAGGCGCTGCGCGAGTGCCCGGGGGTGTCCGTGGAGCGGGCGGAAGAGCTCCCACGGGGGCCCGGGGTGGTTGGCTTACTGGTGCCGCCCGAGATCCCCGTCGATGCCCGCGCGATGAGCGGGCTCCCCGATCTGCGCGTCGTCGCGGCGACCGCCACCGGCTATGACCATCTCGACCTGGAGGCGATATCGGCCGCCGGGGCGTGGGCCACACACTGCGCCGGCTACTGCACCGAGGAGGTGGCCGAGCACGCGATCGCATTCGCACTCGACCTGTTGCGCGGCGTGACGCTGCTCGACCGGTTCGTGCGTGGCGGCGGGGGCTGGGAGCTGGACGAAGCGCCACCACGGCGGGTGGCCGGAGCGGTGATCGGGATCGTCGGCCTGGGCCGGATCGGCCGAGCGGTGGCCCGGCGGGCGCGAGCGCTCGATATGCGCGTGGTCGGCTTCGATCCAGCCCTCGCCGCCCACAGCGGGAACGACGCAAACAGGCTGGACGGCGTCGAGGTGACCTCGCTGCACGCGCTTCTCGCCCAGGCCGAGGTCGTCACTCTGCACGCCCTGCTCGTCCCCGGCCAGCCGCCGGTGCTCGGCGCCGCTGAGCTGGCGATGATGCGCCCGGGCGCCTTCCTGATCAACTGTGCCCGCGCCGGCCTCGTCGACGGCGCCGCGTTGGGCGCGGCGCTGCGGGACGGGCGGCTGGGCGGGTGCGCCCTCGACGTCCTGTCCCACGAGCCGCCCACCGGTGAGGAGCCCGAGCTCACCTGGCCCCGCACGCTGATCAACCCGCACGCGGCGTGGTACTCACCCGCCGCCGCGACCGAGCCGTATCGGCGCGCCGGCGAAGCGGTGGCCGCCGTGCTCGGTGGCCGCGAGCCGGCCGACGCCCTCGCGCGACCCGCCTAAACGCCCTAGGCCTCGGCGAGCGCTTCCGAGAACGACTCCCACACCATCCGGTGAAAGCGTGCGATCGCGCTCTCGCTGGCCGGCATCAGGCGGCCGTACGGAACCATCTGCGAGCGCAGCCCGGGTTGCTGAAGCAGGACGACATCGGTGTCTTCGAGCAGCGTCTGGTTCCACATCTCGACCCACCCATCGGCCTGTTCGGTGCTGAGATCGGGATGGACATACATGTCAGCGATGAACCGGCACGTCTCGGGCCCGGTCGGGATGATCACCCCCGGGAAGGCAACCCAGTCGTCCTGCACGATCGTCGAGGTCGGCCACAGGAACGTGTAGCGGAACTGGCGGTCGCCCTCGCGCGCTGGATGCGCGTACCTCTTGGCACGTGGGTTGTAGACGGTGAACTGCCCCAGCACCCGATTGCCGTCGACGTACTCGTAGGTGTCGGCGTGGTCTTCGAAGGCGTCGCTGAAGCTGTTCTTGTGGACGGTCGGGCAGTGGTAGCACTCGCTGGCGTTCTCGACCCAGACCTTCCAGTTAGCCGGAACCTCGTACGTGAAGCGGTCGTGGTAGCGATAGCTCTCGAAATTAAGGCCGCGCTCCTTCGCCAGCGGGAAGAACTCGGGGTAGGCCTCGCGCATCGGCGGAGCGTCCGGGTCGGGGTTGACGAACACGAGTCCGTTCCAGGTCTCGACCGACGCCGGCAGCAGGGAGAAGTCCTCTTTGTTAAAGCACCGCTCGCGCTCGCTGCGCGGCGCCGCACGCAGTGTGCCGTCGAGGTTGTAGGTCCACGCGTGATAGGCGCATTGCAGCGTCGAGCGGTTGCCATTCTCTACCGCCACCGGGAAGGCGCGATGGCGGCAGACGTTGATGAACGCGTGCAGGTCGTCCTGCCCTCGGGTCACGAGGATTGGCACGTGGGCGGCGTGACAGACGAGGTGGTCCCCGGGACGGCTCAGCTTCGCCAGCGGGCCGGCGTACTGCCAGGAACGAGTAAAGATGTGGTCGAGCTCGAAGGCGTAGATCGCGGGGTCCGAGTACCACCGCGCGGGAAACGTCATGTCCCGCGACAGCGCCTCCTCCACCGCGTCGGCGTCGATTCCGAGATCGTCGAGCGTCTTGGTCCCCATCTATCCTCGCTTTCCGCAGCCATTCACGCAGGAAGCCGCGCAATCCGCAAGCTCACAGGAAATATTTTGCGCAATCATACTCAGGCACGATGACTCCGCGCGAGCTCGACCAGCTGGATCGGGCGATCATCTCCCAGCTTCAGGAGGATGGCCGTCGGCCTTACCGCGCGATCGCACGCTCGCTCGGAGTCGCCGAGGGCACCGTGCGCTTCCGCGCCACCCGCCTCCAGGAGGAGGGGATCCTCCGCATCCTCGCGTTGGCCGACCCGTTCGCGTTGGGCTACGCGGTTCAAGCCGCCGTCCTGGTGCGGGTGACGCCGACCGCGCACGCGCGCGTGGCCGAGACGCTCAGCGAATGGCCCGAGGTCATGTACGTGTCGTCGTGCGCCGGCTCGGCCGACCTGTACATGCACGTCATCTGCCGAGACCACGACGATCTGTGGCAGATGCTCGCCGAGCGGCTGGGAGAGCTCGAGGGCGTGGTGGGTACCGAGACGTTCATGGAGCTGCGCGTGCACAAGGCGCGCTACGTCTATCCCGGGCTAACCGACACGATCGTCAACGGCGACTCCTGACGGAGCGTGAGCGCTGGAAAATATGGGTTGACACTCGCCCCTCCAGCGAATAGAAACCGTCATTCAAAATGGTCATTTCGGCGGCGCCTGACGCCGGCGCCTGGGCGGTCATTCAAAGGATGAGAGACGAGTACGAGAACCGGGCCCGCGTCGACGACGTGCCATCGCGCCGCCCGCTTGCCAAGGTGCGCCAGCCGCAGATCCTCGCCGCGGCGGTCGAGTTGCTGCGCGAACGGGGCCTGTGGAGCGTCCGCGTGTCCGATGTCGCCGAGCGCGCGGGCACCAGCGCCACGGGCGTCATCTACTACTTCGGAACCAAGCACGACCTGTTCCGGGCCGCCATCTCCGACGCCGATGCCGACTTCTACGCGACGGTGTGGCCCGAACTCGAGCGACTCGATACCGGGGTGCAGCGGCTGGCCTGGCTCGTCGTGCGCTCGAGCCGCAGCGAGTGGGTGCTGTGGATGGACCTGTGGGTTTATGCCCGCCGCCATCCCGATCTGCTCCCGACCCATCGAGGGTTCAGCGAGCGGTGGTGCGCCACGATCGCGGGTGTCCTGCGCCACGGTCAGGCGCGGGGCGAGTTCGCCGACGTCGACGCCGACGCGGTGGCCGGGCGGCTCGCCGCGCTGATGGACGGGCTGGCCATTCACATGGTCAACGAAGACCCCGGCCGCACGCCCGAGCACTACGTCGAGATGGCGCTGACGGCCGCTTCCGCCGAGTTGGGCTGCGACCTTAAGTCGCTGCTGGCCGCCGCGGCGGCGGTCCCCGAGCCCTGAACCGGAAACCGCCGTCGTGAGCCGGGACCTCCAGCCGTTGTTCGCCCCCACCTCGGTCGCCGTCGTCGGGGCGTCGGGCGACCCGCGGAAGTGGGGCAACTGGCTGGCCAGGCGGGCGCTCCGGGGAGAGCACCGGCGGGCCGTCCATCTGATCAACCGCCGCGGCGGCGAGATCCTCGGGCGCAGCGCCCATCGCTCGCTGCTCGAGCTCGACGCCCCCGTCGACCTCGTGCTCGTCACCGTGCCGGAGGCGCTGCTCGAGCCGACGGTGCAGGAGGCGCTGAGCGCCGGCGCCAAGGCGATCGTGGTCATCAGCGCTGGCACCGAGGGCAGCGGGCGCGACGAAGCGCTCGGGGCCGCGGTGCGCGACGCCGGCGCGGTCCTCGTCGGACCCAACTGCCTCGGCATCTTCGACGCGGATAGCGAGCTTGAGCTCGCCTCCAACGACCTGCCGGCGGGGACGATCGCGATGATCTCCCAGAGCGGCAACCTCGCCCTCGAGATCAGCGTGCTGATGCGAGAGACCGGACTGGGCTTCTCGCGCTTCGTGTCGCTGGGCAACCAGGCCGACCTGACGGCCGCTGAGCTGATCGAGGCGACAACCGCCCACAAGCGGACCGCGGGGATCGCCCTCTACGTCGAGGACTTCCGCGATGGCCGGGCATTCGTGCGGGCCGCAACCGAAGCCCGGGCCGCGGGCAAGCCGCTTGTTCTGCTCACCGCGTCCGGACACGAATCAGCCGCGCGCGCGATCCGCTCGCACACCGGAGCACTGGCCAGCGACGACGCCGCGATCGAAGCCGCCTGCCTCGCCGCGGGCATCGAACGTGTGAGCTCACCCCGGCAGCTCGTCGACGTGATGCAGGGGCTGATCCGCTGCCCCCCGAGCCGCGGGCGCCGGGTGGGGATCATGGGTGACGGCGGCGGTCACGGCGGAATCGCAGCATCGCTCGCCGCCAAGGCGGGGCTCGAGGTGCCCGAGCTGACGGCCTCCACGGTGGCGAGGTTACGCGCCCAGCTCCCGCCGACCGCGTCGTGCTCGAACCCGGTCGACCTGGCCGGCGGCGGCGAGGCGGATATCCGCAACTTTGAGCGAACGGCGCGCACGCTGCTCGAGTCAGACGAGGTCGATGCGGTCCTCCTCACCGGGTACTTCGGCGGGTACGGCGAGTACGCCGAGGTGTTCGCCGACCCCGAGCTGGCCGCGGGTGTGGCGCTCGCCGAGGCGAGTGCAACCGCCGGCCGGCCCCTGATCGTGCAGACGATGTACTCGACCTCGGGACCGGCCGACGCCCTGCGACGCGGCGGCGTGCCCGTGTATCAGGCGGTGGAGCACGCGATCGACGCGATGGCCCGGCTCGCTGGATCGGCCGCGCGCTATTCACGCGAGGTCCCGGCGCTGCCCGCCCCGGCCGCTCCGGTCATCCATTCCGGCTACGAGGCGGCACGGTCGCTCCTGATGCGTGGCGGCGTGTCGTTCGTCGCCCAGCAAACCGTCGACTCGGCCGCGGCCGCACAGGACGCGGCGGCGGCGATCGGCTATCCCGTGGCGCTGAAGGCACTCGGGGCAGTGCACAAGTCTGACGCGGGCGGGGTGAAGCTCGGCATCGCCGACTCGGACACCCTCGCCGCGGCCTACTCCGACCTCGACGCCCGCCTGCACCCCGAGGCGCTCTCGGTCGAGGCGATGCCGCCACTCGCCGACGGCGTCGAGATCCTGATCGGCGCACGCTGGGATCCCCGATTCGGCCCGGTCGCGCTCGCCGGGCTGGGCGGCGTCTACGCCGAGGTGATGCGCGACGTGGCGGTGTCGCTTGCGCCGGTAACCGCCGCGCGGGCCGAAGCGATGCTGCGATCACTAAAGGCCTTCCCGCTGCTCGACGGAGCCCGCGGCCGGCCCCGGCTCGACCTCGCGGCCGCCGCACACGCCCTCGCTGCTCTCTCCCACGTAGCCGCCGAGCACCCCGAAATCGCCGAGCTCGAGGTCAATCCGCTGCTCGTACTGCCCGACCGGGCAGTCGGACTCGACGCCCGCATCATCCTCAACGACTGACAGGAGACGCCCGTGAACTTCCGGTACACCGACGAGCAGCTCGAGCTGCGCGACCGTGCCGCCGCGCTGGCCGACGACATCATGGCCTACGAGGAAGAGTGCGAGGAGCACCACGGCATCTCGGCGCAGTCGCTGGCCGAGATCCGCGAGCTCACGCTCAAGGCGTCGCTGAACGCGATCAACATGCCGCTCGAATGGGGTGGCCAGGGCCTGTCGATCCTCGACCAGGTCGTCGTGCAAGAGCGTCTCGGCCAGCTGACCAACGCGCTGTGGGATGCCGTGTGGCGCCCGGCCAACGCGCTGCGCCACTGCACTGCAGAGCAGCGCGAGCGCTACCTGGTGCCGGCGATCGCCGGCGAGCGACGCGACTGCTTCGCGGTGACCGAGGAGAAGGCGGGCTCGGATCCGTCGCTGATCGAGACCGTCGCGGTCCGCGACGGGGAGAGCTACAAGCTCACCGGTGAGAAGTGGTTCGTGACCGTCGGCGACGTCGCCGACTTCCTGATCGTGCAGGCGCTGGTCGGGCCCGAGCGCGCCCCCACGCTCTTCCTCGTCGATAAGAACCTGCCCGGGGTGTCGGTGAAGCGAACGCCGGCCTACATGCACACGTTCGTGTTCGAGCACCCCGAGTTCGTGTTCGAGGAGGTCGCGCTCGGTCCCGAGCAGATCCTGGGGGACATCGGGGGCGGCTACGAGCTGACCCGCGACTGGTTCGTCGAGGAGCGGCTGATGATCGCCGCGCGGGCGACCGGCGCCGCCGAGCGCGCGCTCTCGCTCGCGTCCGAGTGGGCGAACGAGCGCGTGCAGTCGGGCGGCGTGCTCGCCTCCCACCAGCTGATCGGGGCGATGATCGCCGACAGCACGTGCGACATCGCGCTTTGCCGCGCGCTCACGCATCAGGTGGCCTGGGAGGCTGACAACGGGATGCCGCGCAAGCTCGTGCACGCCAAGGCGGCGATGGTCAAGCTGACCGCATCGGAAGCGGCCGGGCGGGTGATCGACCGCGCCGTGCAGATCTTCGGCGGGCGCGGCTACATGCGCGAGAACCCGGTCGAGCGGCTCTACCGCGACATCCGGGTGGACCGGATCTGGGAGGGCACCTCGGAGATCCAGCGGATGATCATCGCCGGCGAGGCCCGCAAGCGCGGCCTGGACGGGATGCTCCAGTACGGCGCCGGCCTGCCCGCCGAGGAGGCCCTCCATGCCTGAGGTGGTTACGCTCGAACCGCGCGAGCACGCGTGCGTGATTCGGCTCCAGCGACCGGCGAAGCTCAACGCGATCTCCGAGCAGGTCGAGCGCGAGCTGTGCGACGCCCTCGAAAGACCCGAGGTGCGGGAGGCGCCGTGCGTCGTCTTCACCGGCGGGGAGAAGGTGTTCTCGGCCGGGGCCGACCTGAGCGAGACACGCGGCTACACCCCCGGCGAGGTCCTGGCCACCTACCGCGGCACCGGCGACTTCGCGGAGCGGGTCGCCGACCTGGCGCAGCCGACGCTGAGCGCGATCACCGGCTACTGCATCGGCGGCGGACTTGAGCTGGCGCTGGCGACGGACTTCCGGATCGCCGAGGAAGGCTCCGACTTCCGCTTCCCCGAGGTCGCGCTCGGCATTCTCCCGAGCTGGGGCGGGACCCAGCGCGCGGTGCGCCTGCTCGGCCCGGCGCGGGCCAAGGAGCTGATCCTCCTGCGCGAGCGCGTCGACGCACAAGCAGCGCTGTCGCTCGGCCTCGTTACGGAGGTCGTCCCAAGCGGCGGATCGCTGCCCAGGGCGCTCGAGCTGGCCGAACGGCTCAGCGGGCTCCCACGCCTGGCAGTCAGCGTCACCAAGCAGGTCATTGATGCGCTCCCGGAGACCTCGCGAACCGCCGGGCTCGGTCTCGAGCGGGTGGCCTACGGACTGCTGGCCCAGACGGGCGACGCCACGCAGGCGCTGACGGCTCGCGTCGCGCAATGACGGCGTACAAGACACCCGCACCGCTCGCCGACGAACAGCTGGCCATTCAGGAGCTGTGTCGCGAGTTCGCGGCGCGGGAGATCCGCCCGATCTCGCTGGCCGTCGACGAGGCCGACACCGAGGTGCCGTGGGACGTGTGGCGCAAGGCAGCCGGAGTGGGCCTGACCTCGTTCATGCTGCCCGAGGAGTACGGCGGCGCCGGCATGACCGACTGCCTGACCTCGTGCATCGTGCAGGAGGAGCTCTCGCACGGCTGCAGTGGGATCGGCAACCTGATCACCTCGAACGGGTTCTTCGCCGAACCGGTGCTGGTGCTCGGCAGCCAGGAACAGAAGCGCCGCTGGCTCGAACCGCTCGCCGGCGACGATCCGCCGATGACCGCGCTGGCCACAACCGAGCCCCAGAGCGGCTCGGACGCGGCATCGATCCGGACGCGAGCCCGCCGCGTGGACGGCGGCTACGTGCTGTCCGGCCAGAAGGCGTGGATCTCCAATGGGGGTGTGGCCTCGTTCTACGTGATCTTCGCCACCGTCGACCCCGACCGCGGCTACCGCGGGATCACCGCGTTCCTAGTCGAGGCGACCGACGAGGGCCTCAGCTGCGGTCCGACGATCCGCAAGATGGGCCAGCGGGCGATCCCCAACACGGAGCTGTTCCTCGACGACGTGTTCGTGCCCGCGGATCGCCGGCTCGGCGCCGAGGGAGAGGGCTTTTCGGGCCTGATGCAGACCTTCGACCGCAGCCGGGTGACACTGGCCGCGTCGGCCACCGGGCTGGCTCGCGCCGCGCTCGAGTACGCGGTCGACTATGCGCGGGATCGGGTCCAGTTCGGCAAGCCGATCGCCGAGCACCAGGCGGTCGCGTTTCGCCTGGCCGATATGGCGCTCCGGGTCGACGCGTCTCGCCTGCTCACCTGGCGGGCGGCCCAGATGCTCGACCGCGGGGAGCGCGCGAGCACCGAGGCGGCGATGGCCAAGCTGCACGCCTCCGAGACTGCGATGTGGTGCACCTGGGCCGCGGTCCAGACGCTCGGCGGGTGGGGCTACAGCCGCGAGTACCCGGTCGAGAAGTGGATGCGCGACGCCAAGCTCGAGGAGATCGAGGAGGGCACATCCGACATCCAGCGGATGATCATCTCGCGCGCGCTGATCCGATGAAACGTCAGCCGTGCGAGGCGAGAGACAGCGTCGGTACGTCCGCCAGCAGCTGCACCGCGTACTCCGACTGCGGGTTGTCGAGCACGGTCTGGCCCTGCTCGACCACGCGCCCGTCGCGCAGGATCACGACATCGTCGGCAATACTCCGAACGAGCGCGAGGTTGTGCGTGATCAGGACCAGGGTCAACCCCCGGGTCACCTGCAGCCGGTGCAGGAGCTCGACGATCGCCGCCTGCACGGAGACGTCGAGGGCCGATGTCACTTCGTCGCAGATCAAGAGCTCCGGCTCCACCACCAGGGCTCGCGCGATAGCCACCCGCTGACGCTCGCCGCCCGAGAGCTGATCCGGATAGCGGTCGCCGTAGGTCGCATTCAGTGCGGCCTCCTCGAGCGCCGTGACGACGCGCTCGCGCCGCTGCGCTCCGCTGATGTTGAGCAGCTCGCGCAGCGGCTGCTCGACGAGTTGCCCCACCGTCTTGCGCGGGTTCAGCGACGTGTACGGGTTCTGGAACACGTATTGCATCCGGCGGATCTGCTCGCGGCTGCGCTTGCGCCGGTCGCTGGAAAGCGCCTCGCCCCCGAACGCGATCTCGCCCGTCCAGCGCGAGTGCAGGCCGACCAGGCAGCGCGCGAAGGTCGTCTTGCCGGCGCCCGACTCGCCCACGACCGCCAGGCAGCGGTGGGGCCGCACGTCCAGCGACACGTCATAGAGGACCGGCTTCTCGCCGTATTGGGCGTCGAGGCTCTTGACCTCGAGCAGCGGCGCGGTGCCCTCGCGCTTGCCGCTGTGGTCGCGTTCGGGCAGCTCCCCGAGGGGTGGGAGCACGGTGATCTCCTCGGCGCGGCGACACCTGGCCCAATGCCCGGGCCCGATCGCCACCGGCAGCGGAAAGGCCTCGCGGCACGGTGGCTGCGAGAACGAACACCGCGGAGCGAAGAAGCATCCGGCGGGGCGCGACCCGGGACGCGGGGGCTGACCCTCCATCCCCTCGAGCACGTGGGCACGGGACGGGTCGGGAATCGCCCGCAGCAGGCCGCGCGTGTACGGATGGGCGGGCGCGCGGAACGCCGCATCGACCGTCCCGTATTCGATCAACCGCCCGGCGTACATGATCCCGATCGTCGAGGCGATGTCGGCGACGACCGCCAGGTCGTGGCTCACGTACACCGCCCCGACCTGGTAGCGGCCGCACAGCGTCCGAATCGTCTCGAGGATGTGGCGCTGGGTGGTCACGTCGAGCCCGGTGGTCGGCTCGTCGAGGACGATCAGCTTCGGGCGGCAGGCGAACGCCATGGCCAGCATCACGCGCTGCTGCTGCCCGCCGGAGAGCTGGTGCGGATAGCTCTCGAGCACCGCGTCGAGCGAATCCAGGCGCACGTCGGCCAGCACGTCCGCGATCCGCCCCTCGACGCCACCCTCGGGCGGCCTCACCTCCGGGTGGGCGTCGAAGATCTCGCGCAGCTGCGTGCCGATCTTGAGCGCCGGATTCAGGGCGCTGACCGGGTCCTGGGCAACGTAGGACACCGTCGCCCCGCGCAGCTCCCGCAGATCGGTCTTCGAGGCGAGGATGTCGTTGCCGGCGAGCAGCACCTTCCCTGAGTCGATCGTCAGCCCGCGGCGGGTGTGTCCCATCAGGGCGAGCGCGACCGTGGTCTTGCCCGATCCCGATTCGCCCACGAGTCCCATCACCTCCCCGGCGCGCACCGAGAACGAGACCTCGTCGACGACGTCGTTCCCGATGCCGGTCACCACCACCCGGAGCGACTCGACCGAGAGGAGCGGCGCGCCGGCGGTGGCGGCGGGTTCGTGAACGTCGGTCATCTACTCGAGCCCCAACTGCACCGGGGTCAGCAACGTCGCCTCCTCGGCCGGCCGGTCGACGCCGAGCGAGGCGCGGGCGATGGCGTCGGTGAACGTGTTCAAGCCGACGGTCAGGACCGCGATCAGCCCCGCCGGGACGATCACGGCCCACGGATTGACGACCAGCCCGATCCGGTTCTCGTTGATCATCAGCCCCCAGTTAGGCGCCGGCGGCGTCACGCCGAATCCGAGGAAAGCCATGCTGGCGATGATCAAGATCGAGTAGGTGAAGCGCAAACCCAGCTCGACCATCACCACCGAGAGGATGTTCGGCAGCACCTCTCCCGCCATCACCCGAAACGACGGTGTGTCGTAGAGCTCTACCGCCTTGACGAAATCGCGCTCGCACACGTCGAGCGCGGCCGCCCGCACCACGCGAGCGACCTGCGGAGCGTGTGAGATGCCCACGGCCAGAATCACCAGCCAGGCGTGCGAGCCGGCCACGCTCACCAGCAGCAGCGCGAACACGATCTGCGGGAACGCGAGGAAGACGTCGACCACCCGCATGATCAACCCGTCCCTCCACTTGCCCAGGTACGCGGCCGTGACGCCGAGCATGACCCCGAGGCCGACGCCCAGCACCGTGGCCGCCGCCGCCATGGCGAGCAAGGTGCGGCCGCCGGCCAGCACGCGACTGAACACGTCGCGGCCGAGCACATCGCCGCCGAGTAGCCCGTTGCCGCCACCCGGAGTGCCGAACGTCTCGGTCACGGTCAGAGTCGGATTGTGAGGGGCAAGCCACGGACCGACGATCGCGAGGAGCACGACCAGCCCGGCGACGGTGAGGCCGATCGCCCCCCGCGGCGTGCGCACGGCGCGCTTGAGGATCACCAGCCACTCCCGGCGGGAGCTCATCGCGCCACCCTCCGTCGTGGGGTGGCCATCAACGCGATCACGTCGGTGACGATGTTCACCAACACGTAGAAGGCGGCCAGGATGAGCACGATGAACTGGATTACCGGGATGTCCCGGTTATCGACGGCATCGACGAGCGCGGCCCCGATCCCGGGATAGTTGAACACGTACTCGACGACGACGATGCCTCCCGCGAGGTACAGGAGGTTGAGCCCGATCACCTGGATGATCGGGGGGAGTGAGTTCGGGAGGGCGTGCACCACCATCACCCGCCAGCGCTTGAGTCCCTTGAGCTCGGCCATCTCGACGTAGTCGCTCTCCATCGCCTCGATCATCGCGCCGCGGACCATCCGGAAGATGTACGGAGTGATCACGATGGCGAGCGTCGCCACGGGCAGGATGAGCGCCTTGGCGTTGTTCCACGGATGCGACCCCGGTGGAATCGTCGACGTCGCCGGGAGCGCATGGAACACCACGACCGCGAACACGATCACCAGCGCGATCGCGACCACGAACTCGGGGAGCGCGGTAATGGCGAGCAGGGCCACCGAGGTAATGTGATCGAACCAGCTGTCGCGCTTGGCGGCCGCGATCAGCCCGAGGATCCCGGCGATGAGCGTTCCGATCACGCCGGCGAGGATGACGAGCACGGCGGAGTTGACGACGCGGGGGCCGATCAGCGTCGAGACCTTCTCGCCGTTGGCGAGCGAGGTGCCGAAGTCGCCGTGCAGCACCCCTCCGATCCACGAGACGTACTGACTGACGAGCGAGCGGTTCAGGTGCAGCTGCGCCTCGAGGGCGTGCAGGCGCTGCGGGGTGGCGCTGTGGCCGAGCACGGCGTAGGCCGCGTTGCCCGGCAAGGCCTCCGTGGCGAGGAAAATGACCACCGTGACCGCAAACAGCGTTACCACGCCGAGAGCCAGGCGCACCGCGATCAGGCGGGCAATCGGGTGATTGCCCCCTCGACTCAGCCACCAGGGAGCGTTTCCGCCTGCCTGAAATTCGGCGGCGGTACTCACGGTTCACCTACCCCGCTCATGACAGCCATACGTGCTCGAAGTCCCAGTTGTTGAACGAGGAACCCGTCTTCGACTGCAGGATCCCGTTGACGTTCGGCGCGAAACCGTCGATCACGGCCGGGAAGAACGGGATGATGTAACCACCCTCGTTGTAGTCGATCATCTGCATCTCGTGCGCGATCTCCTGCCGCATGCCCACATCGAGAGTGGCCAGCGCCTGGTCGTACAGGCTGATGTACTTCGGGTTGTTGAAGTGAGTCTCGTTGAACGGTGAGCCCGGCAGGGTGGCTTGGTTGACCTGCGGGAAGTAGGGCGAGTAGTACCAGTAGTCCTGGGCGAATACCCACTTCAGGTAGTTCGGCCCGTAGAAGTCGGTGACCGTGACCTGCTTTAGTTTGGCGTTGATGCCGGCGGGAGCGGCCTGCTGGGCATAGACCTCGGCCATGTTGATGACTCCCTGCGCGATGTCGCCGGTGACCAGCGTGATGGCGAGGTTCTCCTGCCCCGCGGCCTTGAGCAGCGATTTGGCCTGCTCGGGGTCATACGCGCGCTGCGGGATGCTGTGGTCGTACTCGGGAGCCCAGATGCCGAAGATGTCGTTCCCGAGCGTGCCGTGCCCGCCAAACACGGTCTTCAACATCGCCTCGCGGTCGACGGCTAGCCGGAACGCCTGCCTGACCCGCACATCGGTGAACGGCGCCTGGTCGACGCGCATCGTGAACGGGTTCCAGCCCCCGCCGTCGGAGATGACCACCTTCTTGCCCGACCCGGTGACCGTCCCGATCGTGTCCTGCGAGAGCAGGTTGACGACGTCCACCTGCCCCGAGAGCAGCGCGTTGACCTGGCTGGTCTCGTCGGAGTAGTCGGTCATGATGATCTCGTTCAGGTACGGCAGCGGCGCGTTCCAGTAGTTCTCAAAGCGCGTGAGGACCGTCTGCTGACCCGGCGTGAACTGGGACATCTTGAACGGACCGGTTCCGATCGGGTTCTTGGGGTCGAAGCCGACCGGAAGCACGTACACCGTGATGTTGTTCGCCAGGCTCTCGGGAAACGTCGAGTAGGGCTTGGCGAACGGCACGCTGATCGTGAGGTTGTCGAGCTTCTTCATCCCGGCCGCGTTGATGCCGCTCAGCGCGTTGGCGGCTTCACCCGGAGACTTGGGGTTGATGACCCGGTTGATCGAGAAGATCAGGTCATCGGCGGTGACGTCCTTGCCGTTGTGGAAGGTGACGCCCGGGCGCAGGCGGATCGTCCACACGGTGGCGTCCTTGTTGGGCGTCATCTCCTCGGCCAGCCGGTTGTACTGCTGGGCGTCGGCGTTGAGCCACACCAGGCTCTCGTACAGCAGGGCCGCCCGGGCATAGTCGGTGTTGTTGACGATGGTGTTGGGGTCGGCGGTGTCAGAGCTCGAGCCGCCGGTCAATCCGGCCCGCAGGGTGCCGCCGTGCTTGGGCGTCCCGGCGGCCGCCGTCGACGAGCCGGTGGTTGCGGCCGTCGACGAGGAGGAGCCCGAGGAGCCACAGGCCGCGATCAGCCCTCCGGCTCCGACGGCGAGACCGCCCTTCGCGGCGTTCTCGAGCAGCCTTCGGCGAGTGATAAGGGTCATTGCACTCCTTCGGGTTTTGATGACTCGGCCACGACCGGCACACGCGCCGCGGCCTCCTTCAGGTCTGACTCCCGGCAGCCGAGCTCGACCGCGGCCGCCTTCAACAACATCGAGACGTAGTGCGCGTGGGTGCGCCCGGGCTGCTCGAGAACCATGTGCACGGCGAGGCCCTCGCTCAGCGCGGCGAGCCGGACCGCCACTTCGTCGGCGTCGACGGGGCCGAACTCGCCCCGGAGTTGACCGTGGCGAATCGTCTCCGCGATCACGCCGCACCAGCTCGATTCAAAGCCCCAATCGGCAACCCGCATCTCGGCGCTTTGGCGCGCCAGCAGCCATGTGTCGATCCAGAGCGGCCACTCACTCAGACTCGATCGCACAATCAGACAGGCCAGGCGGTCGATGCCGCTCTCCAGGCGCTCGAGTTGCGGCCGGAGTTCCGCATAGAACGCCGCGTCTGCGTCCGCCACCGCGCGCCCGAACAGCTGATCCTTGCTCGCGAAGTAGTAGATGACGCTCGTCGGGCTGGTGCCCGCGCGTTCCGCGACGTCGACCACCCGCACGTTCGACAGCCCGTGCTCGCGCACCAGCTCGACCGTGGTGGCCAGGATCTCGGGTCCGCGCACGCGCGCAGCCGGCTCTTCTCGCCGTTTGGGTACGGCTTGCTTTCGCGTCAATCGGTCCTCTCTAACCCTCATTCCAAACGGTGATTTGGAACGGCGTTTAAATACCGCTCGACCGCGCGCGCTGTCAAGCGGTTCAGAGCAAATTTGTACAAAGGGCCAAGCGGCTTAACGGTTCGCGAACGTGGCGGCGCCGCCGGAGGCCGCTCGAATGTCGCAGGGCTTGCGGACGGGTCCACTAGGCTGCCCCGGATGCCTCGGCCGCTGCAAATAGACGAGATTGTTCAGGCGGGGCTGTGCATCGGCTGCGGCCTGTGCGAGAGCATCGCCGGCCCTGAAAGGGTGGCCCTCGTGACCACGGCCGACGGCCGCGAACGCCCCTTGGCCCGGACGCCCCTCGACTCAAGGACGGTTCGCGCGATCAACGCCGTATGCCCGGGCACGCGGATCGACGGTGCCGACCCGGCCGGCATGGCCCCCGGGATTCGCATCGATCCCATCTGGGGTCCGCTGGGGACACTGGTACTGGGTCACGCCACCGACGCCGCCCTCCGCCACCGCGCCGCGTCCGGCGGCGTGCTGAGCGCGCTCGCGCAGTTCATGCTGTCCTCTGGCCGCGTCGAACTGGTACTGCATGTCGCGCCATCGCGGCAGGCGCCGATGCGAAGCACGCGCCATCTCAGCTTCGACCGGGTTGACGTGCTCGAGGCCTGCGGCTCTCGGTACGGCCCGGCGGCACCGCTACGCGACTTCGGGTCCGTGCTCGCGCGCGGCCGCCCGTTCGCGTTGATCGGCAAGCCGTGTGACGTGGGCGCCGTGCGCAACCTGGCCCGCGTCGATCCGCGGGTCGAGGAGCTCATGCGCTACGCGCTGAGCATGATCTGCGGTGGCGCGTCGGAGCTCGGCAAGTCACAGGACGTCCTCGACCGCTTCGGCGTGGCCGAGCGCGACCTCGTGCTGTTCCGCTACCGCGGCCACGGCAATCCCGGCCGGACCCGCATCGAGACGCGCGATGGACGTATCCACGAGCTGACCTACGACGAGATGTGGGAGGACGAGGCAACGTGGCGGATCCAGTCCCGGTGCAAGATCTGTCCGGACGCGATCGGCGAGGCGGCCGACATCGTCGCCGGCGACACGTGGCCGGACGCCACTCCCCAGGGCGAGGATGCCGGGTTCAACTCGATCCTCGCGCGCACCGCGGCGGGGGCCGAGCTGCTCGAGGCGGCGGTGGCAGCCGGCGCGATCACGCTCTGCGGGCCGCTCACCGCGCGCCAGCTCGACGACTTCAACCCGCACCAGGTGGACAAGAAGCGCGCCGTCGGGGCACGCCTGGCCGCCCTGCGCGCCGTCGGCGCTCCGGTCCCGCGCGTGCGGCGGCTGCGGATCGGCCGTCTCGCCGTCTCGAACGGCGTCCGGCCGGCGGTGCGCGAGTTCCGGGGGACGATGCGGCGGCGGCGGATCGGGCGGCTCGGCGAGCGAGCCGTTATCGAAGCGAAGATGCCGCCATGACCCAGGTTCCCATCGTGTTCGAGAAGCGGATCGAGATCCGCTGGCGCGACCTCGACGCGTTCAACCACGTCAACAACGCCGTCTACCTCACCTACCTCGAGGAGGCACGCGACAGCTGGCTGGCCGGGATGGTGCCCGAGGGCTTCTCGACCTGGGACTACGTGCTGGCCCGGGTCGCGATCGATTTCCGCCGCGAGCTGCGCGAGGACGACGATTTCATCGTCGCGTCGTGCCGCCTGGCGGGGCTCGGGCGCTCGAGCATCGTCACGCGCGAGGAGGTGCGCATGCTCGACGGCGAGCTGTCCGCCGAAGCCGAGTCGGTGATGGTGGCGCGCGACGCCGACACCGGACGCTCCCGCCCGCTTACACGGGCCGAGATCGAGTCTTTCGGGCAGGTCACCGACTCTTAACCGGGCGGGTACCGGCAATTGGTACATTTGTACCACTATGCTGTTAAGCCTTCCCAGCGGCGCTCGACCCCGGGGAGCAGCCCGCCGTGAGGCGCTGCTCGACGCGGTGCTGCGGATCGTCGCCGAGGTCGGGGTGGACGCGGTTACGCACCGGCGCGTCGCCGAGGTGGCCGGGCTGCCGCTCGCCTCGACGACGTACTGGTTCGAGTCCAAGGAGCATCTGCTGACCGCGGCGCTGGAGCGCGCCGCCGACCGTGACATCGAGCGCCTGCGCGCGCTCCTGCGCGACGCCCCGGAGCCCGCCGCCGATCCGCTCCATCTGGTTGTCGAGGCGATCCTCGACCCGACCGACGACTCGATTCACGCCAGCCGCGGCTGGCTGCTCGCGACATTCGCGTTACTGCTTGAGGCCGCGCGCCGGCCAGCCCTGCGCGAGGTGAGGGACCGCTGGACCGACGCCTACCTGGAGTTGCTGCCGCCGCTGCTCGCCGCGGCCGGCTCGAGCAACCCGCGGTCCGACGCCCAACTCCTGCTCGCGGCGGGCGACGGCCTGCTGCTCGAGCAACTGGCATCGGGCGGTGAGTCCGAGGCGCCACCGTCGGGCCCCGCCGACCTGCCGGCTCTCGCTCCGCAACTGCGCAGGCTCGCGGACGCGCTGGTGAAAGCGTGACCGCGCTCCGATCGCGCCGGGAGCGCCCTGAAGCGGCGACGCTCGACCCCGCGCGGGGCACGATCGTCCTGATCCGCTTCCTGCTCGGCTTCGAGGCCGTCCTGTACTCGGCTGTCACCCCGATCCTGCCGCACTACGAGCACGTGTTCGGGGTCTCCAAGCCCGCGATCGGGGTGCTCGCGGCCGCCTACCCGGCGGGGATGCTCCCGGGGTCACTCCTCGGCGGTTGGATCGCGACCCGCGCAGGGGTGCGGCGCACCACGGTGGTCGGTCTGCTGCTGTTCACGGGCGCGACCGTCGCCTTCGGGTTCGGCTCCGACATAGCCGCTCTCGACGGCCTGCGGTTCATCCAGGGAATCGCCTGTGGCTGCATCTGGGGTGGCGGGCTGGCCTGGGTGATCGCGATCTCGCCGCGCGAACGCCGGGGCGAGATGCTCGGATCGGTGTTCGCATCGGCGATTTTCGGAACCGTCATCGGCCCGGTGCTGGGCACGGTGGCGGTCGCCGCCGGAACCTCGGTCGTCTTCACCTGTGTCGGCGGCGTGTCGCTCGTGCTGATGGCCTGGACGCTCCAGCACCCGGAGCCCCCCCGGGCCGCGCTCGGTGTCGGCGCGCCGCTTCGCGCGCTGGCGCGAGACCCGAGGATCGTGCTCGGCTTCTGGGTGATCATGCTTGAGGCCTGCGTCATCGGGGCAACCGGCACGCTGCTGCCGCTACGCCTGTCGCGCTTTGGCGCCTCGAACGTCGCGATCGGCATCACGTTCGTGCTCGCGTCGCTGCTCGCCCTGGTGGTGAACCCCTGGGCGGGGCGCCTGCTCGATCGGCGCGGGGTTCTACTCCCGCTATCCGCCGGCCTCGGCGCGACCGCCCTTCTACTCCTGTTGCTGCCGGTGCCGCAGTCGGCGCTGGCGCTGGCAGCGCTGACCGTACTCGCGCTGGGCGGGCCGCTGACCGGCTGCGGGCTCCCCGCGATCTCGATCATGACCGACGCGATCGAGCGGGCCGGCGCCGCGCTCGCGTTCGGCTCGATGCTCTTCAACCTGGCGTGGGCGTCCGGGGAAACGATCGGAGCTCCCGCGGCCGCGAGCCTGTCCCGGGCCACCAGCGATGCCGTGCCGCTGGCGGCACTGGCCGCGGTACTGCTGGCGACGCTTGCGATCAGCCTGAGGCTGGCACCGCGTTGGTCACGTCCAGCGGCGGATCACCGAGCGTCTCATCCCGAATCTCCTCCACGCTGACGCCCGGGTCGGGCAGCACCCGCAACGCGTCAGCCGGTAGATCGACGCTGACGGGCGTACCCTGGCTGTAGGGGACCGCTCCGCCGTCGTTGCGCAGAAGTGCTTGAAGCGCCGAGCCGGTGGCGAGGCGGACGTAGACGTGCGTCGTCGAGCCGAGGAACACCAGGCGCTCGACCATCCCCGGCAAGCAGTTCGCACCACCGGCCTCGTGCGGGCGGAGGTGGACGCGCTCCGGCCGGATCGCGAGCTTGACGGCGCCGGTCGCATCGAGCTGGCCCGTCTGCGCCTGGAGTGTGAAATCGCCCATACGCAATTCACAGGATCCCCGCCCACCCTGCCCGCTGCCGGCGCGCTCGACGTGGGCATCCATCAGGTTTGAGACGCCCAGGAAGTCGGCCACGTAGGCATCCGCCGGCTCGTTGTAGACCTCTTCCGGCGTGCCGAGCTGGGCGATGCGTCCGTGGTTCATGACGGCCAGGCGATCGGACATGGTGAGCGCTTCTTCCTGGTCATGGGTGACGTACAAGAAGGTGATTCCCACCTGCTTCTGCAGTGCCCCCAGCTCGACCTGGAGCGCGCGGCGCAGCTTGGCGTCCAGCGCCCCGAGAGGTTCGTCGAGAAGCAGGACCGATGGACGCAGCACGAGTGCCCGGGCCAGCGCAACGCGCTGTTGCTGGCCCCCCGAGAGCTGGTTGGGGCGTCGCTTCTCATACCCGGACAGCTGGACCATCGCGAGTGCCTCCGCCACGCGGCTTTCGCGCTCGGACTTGGGCACCGACTTGTACCTCATGCCAAAGGCGACGTTCTCGGCGACGGTCAGGAACGGAAACAGCGCATAGCTCTGGAAGACCGTATTGACGTTGCGGCGGTGCGGCGCCCAGTTTCCGACGTCGGTGCCGTCGAGCATGATCTTTCCGCCACTGGGCGGCTCGAAGCCGGCAACCATGCGCAGCGTGGTCGTCTTGCCGCATCCGCTGGGCCCGAGCAGCGAGAAGAACTCGCCGGCCTGGATCTCGACCGAGATCCCGTCGACCGCGGTGACACCGTCGAACCGCTTGGTCAGTGTCTCGAGCTTGACATGTCCTCCACTCATTTCATTCCTCTCAGATTCCGGCGACGGCGGCCAGCGCCTCGCCACTGCCCTTGGTGCGTTCGCCCCGGGTCATCCACCGGTAACCGACAAACCCGATCAGCGCGGCGAGCAGCGAGACGACCAGCATGATCGTGGCCAGAGCGTTGAGCGCCGGCCCGCTGAGCCCGCCATGGACGTTGGAATAGATCAGCACCGACATCGGTTGCGTGTTCGAGGTCGAGGACAGCTGCTCGACGATCACGAAGTCGTCCACGGTGCTGGCGAACACGAGCACCGCGCTCGCAAAGATCGCCGGGGCCAGCATCGGAAGCAACACCCGACGGATCGCCGCGAGCCGCGAGGCTCCGAGATCGGCGGCCGCCTCTTCGTAGGTCCGTCCGATCGACACCAGCCGAGCGCGGACGATGATCGCGGGCCAGCTTATGTTCCATACCACCAGGCCGGCCACCTCGGCCGGGGTTCCGAGCTTGATGAACGTCAGTGCCTGGGTGACGAGCAGGAACAGCGCCACCGCGAGCAGCAGCTCCGGGAGCACGAACGAGAAGATCATCACGAAATTCAATCCGGTCGAGGTCCGGCTGCGCCAGCGATCGATGCCGATGGCGAAGCCAACTCCGATCGGGACGCAGATCACCGTGGTCAGGACCGCTAGCACGAGCGTCTGGGTCACGGCGTGATGCAGGCTCGGGTTGTGGAGCACCGAGGTGACCCCGCTGCCGAAGTACCACTTGGTTGAAAAACCCTGCCAGGTGGCCTGTGACGCGCCCTTGTTGAACGAGAACAGCACGGCGATCGCGATCGGCACGATCGACCAGAGGATGTACAGCCAGGTGAAGCCCTCCATTAGCCATGGCCGCCGCCACGGGTTGCCGAGGGCGCGTCCGCGCCCGGTGAGTTCCTCCCTGCCTGAAGGGGAGGAGGTGGTCACGGGCTCGCCGACGACGCTAGCCATCAGGCGTTCTCCAGTGAGGCGCGGGCGGTGCTGGCCACGTAGTAGATCATCGGGATCAGCAGGACCACGAGCAGCATCAGCGCAAGCACGGCACCCTGGCCGACCTCGCCCGGCGAGTCGAGCTGTCCCTCGATCGCGTTGCCGATCATCGTCGTCCCGGGTGCTCCGGACAGCAACTGATTGGTGAAGTAGTCGCCGAGCATCGGCAGCGCCGTGATGAACGTCCCGGCGATCAGCGCCGGCTTGCTCAAGGGAAGCGTCACGTGCCAGAAAGTTCGCCACTTGCTCAGCCCGAGATCGCGCGCGGCTTCGAGCAGGCTCTGGTCGATGCGGTCAAGGAAGGCGTACAGGACCAAAATCACATACGGGATGTATCCGTACACGAGCCCCAGGATCACGGTGACCGATTTGCCGCCGAGCCAGTCGGTGTTGCCCGGTAGGCCGATCGCCGACAACGCGCTGTTGAACCAGCCGCCCTGCTGCAGGAGATCGATCCAGGCCAGCATGCGCATCATGTAGCTGACCCAGAACGGCGCGATCAACAGGACCAGGAACAGTGTCTTGCGCCGGCCGGCGTAGCGGGAGACGAAATAGGCCACCGGGTAGGCGATAGCCAGGGAGAGCGCGGTGGCGATCGCGGTGTAGACGAGCGTCCGGAGCGCCGGCGGGCCGATAAACGCCCCGCGTCCAAAGATGTCGTGCCAGACCGCGCTCAGGTTCCAGCTGGACCAGTGCAGCGGGTTCCAGATCGGGACCACGGTCTGGAAGAACTCATTGACGCCACCGCCCGCGACCGCCAGCATCACGTAGAACGGGGCCACCAACAGAACGAGCAGCCAGATCGCTCCGGGCAGGGCGAGCCCGATCCACAGCGCGCGGTTGCGCCGGTCCCGGGTGTCCTTGAGCGCACTCATTTCGCCCTACAGCCCCTTGGAGAACGTGTTCCAGGTTGACTCCCAGACGGCATCGGCACCGGGAGGCAGTTCGAGCTGGAACAGGCCGTTGCGGAAGTAATCCGGTAGAACGACGGTCGATGCCAGCTGGGGAGGCAGCAGCTGCTCCTTCGTGAGCTTGGCCGGGGTGACCTCGGTCAGGGGCTGCATATAACCGACGTAGCTGTAATTCTCGAGCGCGTTGTTCACATCGAGCATGTAGTCGATGAACAGATGAGACAGCACGGGATTTGCTCCGCCGCTGAGATTCACCATCAGGTCGTTCGCGACCGGCCCCTTCCGGTTAGCCGGGAACCAGTACCCGATCGTGTCGATCGAGGTGCCCTTGGATAGGTAATCGGCCGCGGTGGCCATATCACCCGACCACGCGTGGTGAATCCAGGTCTTCCCGTCGGGGACGTCGGTGTAGTCGTTGTTGTCGATCCGCACATTGGTCAGGGTTGAGAGCTGCTGCAGCGCCCTGCCGGCGGCCTGAATCTGGGCCGTATTCGTCGTATTCAGATCGAGGTTGCCGGCCCGGAGCAGCGCCAGGCTGATCGTCTCCCGGTAGTCGTCCAGGACGGCCACCTTGCCCTTGTACGCCGCCCCCTCCCAGGGCATGTTCCACGACGGGGCGAGGTTGACCTTGTCCTTGCGCCAGGCGATCCCGGTGGTGTAGATCGAGTACGGCGTCGTGTACTGCCAGTCCTGGTCGTAGAACGGATGCCCTTGATCCCGGTAGTCGGCCCAAACGTTGGCGATGTTGGGGATGTAGCTGTGGTTGAGGGGCCGGATCAGCTTCTGGGCGATCATCTGGCCGAGCACGGGGACGGTCGGAAAGAACACGTCGAATTTGAGCTCGCCGGTGGTCAGCTTGGCGAGTGCCTCTTCAATCGTGTTGAAGGTGGTGATCGCGTACTTGCAGTCGTACTTCTTGCAGAAGCTCTTCACCACTGCCTCGTTGATGTACGCGACCCAGTTGTAGAGCTGGAGGGTCGCCCCCCTCTCGGGCTGCAGGCCCGAGGCGATCGGCTTGTTATCGGCGTACACCGGCCACTTGACGGCGCCACCGGGGGTATTGCGCGGAAGCGGGGGGATGCTGCTCGCGGCGGCGGGGTTCGTCGTACTGCACCCGGCGAGCAGCGGCGCGAGCGCGAGCCCGGCGGCGCCGGCGAGCAGCGAGCGGCGAGAGATTGCGGTTTCCTCCCAATTCGGCCGCCGGCGGATTCCGCCTTCCGACCATCCCTCACGTGGATGCATCGACGCGCTCCGCTTCTCGTGACTGCCCGCGCCCGCCAAGGTCACTCCCGAGCTCGATGCTGGCAAGCGCCAGGCAGCGCTCCACCATCCGTTCCGCCGTGACGTCCGGCTGGCCCAGGGTGACCTGGACGCCGAGTCCGTCCATCAGGCCACTGAGCGCGAGCGCGAAATCGTCGGGGTCGGCATCGCGGTCGAACTGCCCTTCCTGCTGCCCTTCACGAACGATGTCGGCGATCAGCTTACGTTGCCGGCGGTCGAGCCTGAAGTACGCGTCGCGCACGGCCGGATCGCGACGGGCCCGCACCCACATCTCCATCCATAGCGTCCAGTCGCTGAGGCCGCCGGGACCGAGACTCGTCTCCTCGATCAGGTGCACGAGCTTGTCGGCCGCGCCCTCCTGCCGCGCCTGGCCCTCGGTCATGCGCTCGTAGAACTCGCGGTCGGTCTGGTCGACCGCCTCCTCGAGCAGGCGATCCTTGGACTCGAAGTAGTAGAGAATCGTCGGCGCGCTCGTCCCCGCCCGCTCGGCGATGTCGCCAATCCGCGTGTCGAACAACCCGCGCTCGTAGAGCACCTCGGCGGCGGCGGAAATGATCTGCGGCTTGCGCAGATGCTCGACCTTTGGTCGCGGACTCACCCTCTTCTCAACCCTCGTACTAGCACGTAAACTGAACGGCGATTCAGGAAACTACTGCGATCGGGTCATCGCTGTCAAGAGGGAGTCACCGAAATGTTCGATGTGGCGGTGTTGGGGGCAGGGCTGGCGGGGTTGAGCGCCGCGCGCGACCTCGAGCGGTCGGGGGTGGACGTGATCGTGCTCGAGGCGCGGGACCGGGTCGGCGGCCGCGTTGAGGCCGTGACGCTCCCGGACGGACGCTCGGTCCAGGCCGGCGGCGAGGTATTCGGACCGGGCCACACGGCGTACAGCGAACTGGTCGAGGAGCTTGGCCTGGCGGTCGAGGCGAGCTACGTCGCCGATCCAGGCGAGATCAGCTGGGGACTCGTCGATGGCGTCTACGTCGGCGATGACGCTCCCTGGATGAGCGAGGCCGAGCGGCGCGACGAGGAACGCCTGGAGACGGCGTTCACCACGCTCGCAGCGACCGTCGACCCCGATGATCCGTGGTCCCACCCCGACGCCGCGGCGCTCGACGGCATGAGCCTGGCCGAGTGGCTGCGGACGCAGGGCGCGCTCCCCGCCGTCCGGCGCCGCCACGAACTCGCGTCGTTGTCGCTCGCCTGCGACAGCCCCGAACGCACTTCGCTGCTCGCCGAGCTGCGCAAGCACGCCGCGCTCGGCGGCGATCACTTCTACGACCTCGAGCGGTGGGAGAGCCTGCGGGTGGCCGGGGGGTCGGCCGTGGTCCCGGAGACGATCGCCGCCTCGCTCCGCCCCGGGACTGTCCGGCTCGAAGCCGCTGTCAGCCGGATCGAGATCCTCGCCGGCCGGGCGCGCGTGACCTTGTCCGACGGCGAGACGGTCGACGCCGAGGCGGTCGTGTGCGCGCTTCCGGCCGGGCCTTTGCGGGCAATCGAAATCGTCGGCCTCAGCGACGCCCGGCTGCGGTCGCTGCGCTCATACCGCCAGGCACTCGCGGCCAAGGTCGTCGCGGCCTACGACACATCGTTCTGGCAGGAGGCGGGGCAGAACGGCCTCGCCGAGTGCGAGTGGCTGTTCGGCTCGACCTGGCCACAGAGCGACGGGATCCTGTCGATGCTGGTTCCGCCGGAACGTCTATCCGCCTTCCTGGCGACGCCCGAAGCGGTTCGGTCGAGCACCATGGTCGACTACCTGGTTTCGCTCTACGGCGAACGGGCCCGCTTCCCGGGGGCGATGCTCGAGCGCGCGTGGGGCGTCGATCCGTTCACGCAGGGCTACATCACGAGCTGGGCGCCCGGAGACCTGACCCGGGTCGGCCCGTTGCACGGGACCCACGAGCCGCCGTTCTACGTCGCCGGCTCTGACCACTGGGTGGCCGGCTATATGGAGGGCGCGGTCCGCACGGGCCGCGACGCGGCGCGCGCGGCGCTCGGGGCCGGCTCGCCCGCCTGAACCGACTTCGCGGTCAGCGCCTCCCCCAGTCCGAGGTCGCGCGCCAACGCGCCGGCCACCGCTCCGCGCGCGCGATCAAGCGAAATCGCGCTGTCACCGATCAGCGTCCGTGTCCCGTAGCCGTCGAGCAGCGCGAGCGTCCGGTCGGCCACGTCGTCGGGGTCGCAGCGGGTGAACTCACCGTCCTTCACGCCGGCCGCGATCTCCTCGGCGAACCACGCGTGCAGCCGTGCGTACAGCTCCTCGGCGATCGGCCTCATCTCCGCATGGCGGGCGGCGCGCAGCCACAGCTCGATCCACAGCACCCAGTCCTCGGCGAGGGCGGCCGTGGTCGGCAGGCACTGCTCGATCATCGACGCCAGGCGCTCGGCATGCGATGCCGCCGGCAGCTCGCCGCTCGAGATGCGAGCGTCGCCGGCGTGCACGTAGGAGTACTCGAGCGCCTCGGCGAGCAGGGCATCGCGCGTCTCGAAGTGGTAGTGGATTAGCGCGCTCGACACCCGCGCCTCCATCGCGATCCGAGCGATCCGCACCCCGTCTATCCCTTCGCGGGCGATCTGCCCGACGGCCGCAGCCAGAATGCGGTCGCGTGCGCTCGGCTTGCTCACGCGGTGGCTGCGTCCGGCGCGAGGTCGCGGCGGATCCGGTCGGCGAACCACGCCACGGCGCTCTCGCGACGCGAGAGCGGACCGCATCTGTACCCGCGCGTCTTGAGCCCGAGCTGGACGTTTTCGACGAGGTCGATGTCCTCCTTGAGGACTACGGCGTTCAGCCAGTTGTTGAGCCGCTGGACAGCGCGGGTGCGCGGACCGCTGTGCGCGGAGCGATAGCCGGCGAACACGTCACGGGTTTGCCCCACCCCGTCGGGGTTCATCTGCCACGTGTTGATCTGGTCGGGATACAGGTCGATGGTCGTGTTCGGATAGATGAACACGTAGCGCCAGGTCTGGCGGTCCGCCTCGGTGAGGCCCGGCATCGGGGTCACGAGCTGCGCGTACAGGCGCTCGAGGCGGTTGCTGCTCGGCTTCTCTCGCAGCGGCGCCTCGATCCACGCGTAGTGCTCGTGCAGGTCGGTGTCGTAGTGCTTGTAGTCGAGCATCCGCATCAGGCCCGGGTGGGCGATCGGGATGTGGTAGCCCTCGAGGTAGTTCTCGGCTACCACCTTCCAGTTCGCGGGCTGCGTGCCGCCGGAGGGCGCGAACGACTCGAGCTCCGGGATCCGGTAGCACGCGAGGCGCTGCGGCAGGTCTCCGACGAGGTCGGCCAGTGGCGCGGCGTCGTGATCGAGGTTGGCGAACACGAGCCCGCACATCTCCTCGACCCGCGCCGGCATCAGGCCGAGCGCGGACTTGTCCAGCCGTTTGCCGAACTGGAGCGCCTCAGGTGCGCCGATCAGCGTCCCGTCGAACTTGTACGTCCAGCCGTGGTAGCGGCAGCGGATCGCGCCCTTGCACTGGCCCGAGCCGCTGAGCAGGCACGAGCCGCGGTGGCGGCAGACGTTCCGGTACGCGCGTAGGTGGTTTGCCTCATCGCGCACGACGAGGACCGGCTGAGACCCAGCGAACCCGGTGATGTAGCTCCCCGGCCCCGGCAGCCCGGAGACGTGGCCGATCAGCTGCCAGGTCCGTTCGAAGATCCGCTCCTGCTCGACCTCGATCAAGTCCGGATCGAGGTATAGCCGGGGCTCGAGTGCCTCGGCGAGTGGGGCTTGAACGTCGGTCACGGCTGCCATGGAATCGTCCTCGCGTCTCGTGGAACGTGGTTTTCGAGCCCGGGCAATGGCGGTTGGCCGCGCCCGCGGCACCCGAACACAAAATCAAATCCTGACTTTGTGATCAGTTTGCGTTAGTCTACCGCCCATGGTCAAGCGCGTGCCCTGGCTGTCGATCACGCCCGAGCCCGAACGCGAGCTGCCGGCCGCGGTCGCGACGCTCCGCCGCGGTGCAGCCGCCACGGCTGCGGCGACCGCCGAGGAGGCGGCCGCGATCGAGCAGCTGGTCCTGCACGGCACCGAGCGGCGCTGGGATAGGTACCTGCACGACGTCGTCTCGCTGATCGATCAGCGGGCCGGCGACGACGACCCCGATGTGGCGCAAGCCCGGGAGGTCGCGATCGCCGTGATCTCGAACCACCACAACCTGCTGCTCGCGCTCCCCGGGCGCGGCGCATCACGAACCGAATCAGACCGGCGGCGGCTCTCCGAGCTGCTCGCCATGATCAACGAGGAGCAAGCATGAGCACCGCCGTCATCCCCACGTCCGCCGGTCAAGAGCTGACGTCCGACCAGCTCGAGCTCCAGCAGCGGGCACGGACGTTCGTCGAGACGGTGCTGATGCCGCTCGAGGTGCAGGCCGAGGAGTTGGGCGGCTGTCTTGCGCCCGAGACGATCGAGACGATCAAACGCGAGGCGATCGCGGCCCGGCTGAACGGCGGCCGGTTCGCAACCGAGCTCGGCGGCCAGGGCTGGTCGATGCTCGAGTGGTTCCTCGTCAACGAGCAGTTCGGCCGGGTGACGGGCGGGCTGCACTGGCACGTGCCGAGCGCTTACAACGTGCTGATGCAGGGTTCGCCCGAGCAGATCGAGCGCTACGTGTTGCCGGCGCTGCGAGGCGAGGGCGGCGACGCGTACGCGGTGACGGAGGCCGAGGCCGGGTCGGATCCGAACGGGATCGCCACCACCGCTGTCCCCAGCGACGGCGGCTGGCGAATCAACGGCGAGAAGTGGTTCGTGACCTCGGGCGACGTCGCCCGCGTGCTGATCGTGATGGCCAACGCCGTTGATGGGACCGAACGACTGCCGACGCTCTTCCTGATCGAGCCCGACGCGCCCGGCGTCGAATTCGTGGACGACCCGAAGTTCACCCACAACTACCCGCACGGGCACCCGACGATCCGCTTCACCGACGTCGAAGTGGAGGCCGACGCGGTGGTCGGCGGCGTGGGCAACGGCGACGCTTTGCAGCGCGCCTGGTTCACCGAGGAGCGCCTCGGGATCGCCACCCACGGGCTCGGCGCGATGTGGCGGCTGCTCGAGGAGACGACCGACTGGGCCCTGAATCGAGTCCAGGGCGGGCACCGGATCATGGATTACCAGGGAGTTTCGTTCCCGCTCGCCGATTCGGCCACCGACGCCGCGCTTGGCCGGCTGCTGGCCCTGCAGGTCGCCGGCATGGTCGACGCCGGCGCCGAGGAGAAGCTGATCCACGCCAAGGCGTCGATGGCCAAGCTGTTCGTCTCGGAAGCCGCCGGCCGGTGTGCCGACCGCGCGGTCCAGATCTTCGGGGGACGCGGCTACCTGCGCAGCAACGTCGCGGAGCGGTTCCTGCGCGAGCTGCGGGTCGACCGCATCTGGGAGGGCACCAGCGAGGTGCAGCGACTGATCATCGCCCGCGCGCTCGAGCGCCGCGGGGTCGAGGCGACGATCCACTGAGCCTTCCATGGACCTTGGTCATCTGATCTCGCCGCGATCGATCGCGGTCGTTGGCGCGACCGACCGGCCGGGGAGCTACGGCGCGCAGGCATTGCTGAACCTCGACGCCATCGGCTTCGCGGGCCCGGTCTGGGGCGTGAACCCCGGCCGAACCGAGGCGCTCGGTCGGCCGTGCGTACCGTCGGTCTTGGATCTCCCCGAGCCGGTCGACGCCGTGGTGGTGGCGATCCCCGCGGCCGGGGTGCCGGCAGCGCTTGAGCAGGCCGGCGAGCGCGGCTGCGGCGGCGCTGTGGTGTTCAGCGCCGGCTTCGCCGAGGTACCCGACGGTGTTTCTTTGCAGCGCGAATTGGTCGCGGTTTCCGAGCGGTTCGGCCTGCCGGTGTGTGGGCCGAATTGCAATGGGGTCGTCGCCATGCACTCGCGGGCGGCGCTGTGGGGCGATGCGCTCACGCCGCGCGAACCGGGCGCGGTGGCGCTCGTCTCTCAGAGCGGCAACGTGGCAGTGAACGCGCTGGCCACGCGCCGCGGCCTGCGCTTCCACACTGTTGTGGCGAGCGGCAACCAGGCCGTGCTCGGCGCCGCCGACTACCTGTCGTGCCTGGCGGGCTTGGCCGGCGTCGCGGCGATCGCGCTGTACCTGGAGGACGACGGCGGACCGGGGCTGTGCGACGGCCTTGCGGCGTGTGCGCAGGCCGGGGTTTCCGTAGTCGTGTTGAAGGTGGGGAGTTCCCCGGCGGGAGCGCGCGCGGCCGCCGCCCACAGCGCCGCGCTGGCCGGCGACCAGCGGATCTTCCGCGCCCTCATCGAGGAGGCGGGTGCGGTGTGGGCGGACGACGTGCACGAACTGCTCGAGCTCGCCAAGACGCTGGCGGTTGCGTCGGCGCGCCGTCGTGGCGCCGATCCCCCCGCCCCCTCCCCCTCCCCCCGCGCCACCGGCCTCGCGATCATGACGTGCTCGGGCGGCGACTCCGCCCAGGGAGCCGACGAGGCCGCGCGGCTCGGGCTCGAGCTGCCCGCGTTCGCGCCGGCGACCGACGCGCGGCTGGCTTCGCTCCTGCCCTCGGCCGCCACCGTGGCCAACCCGCTCGACTACACCGCGATGATCTGGGGCGACACGGCCGCGCTGTGCGGGCTGGTCACCGCGACGGGGGCAGATCCCGCGATCGGCCGCGTGCTCGTGTTCTACGACCAATTCCCAGACTTGGACGTTGACGGCGCGATGAAGGAGTCGTGGGATGCCGTGCGCGACGGGGTGATCGCCGGCGCCGCACTCAGCCAGGCCGACACGATCGTCTCCTCGACGCTGCCCGAGCTGCTCGACGACGAGGCCGCCTGGCGGTTCATCCAGGCCGGCATCCCCGCCGTCGCCGGCCTGCGTACCGGCCTCGCATGCGCGGCCGCGCTCGACCGTCCGCCCGGCGATCCGGACCGCCTGCGGGAGATCGCCGCGGTCGCTCGCACCGGCCCGAGCGCCGGCGGCGAATGGGTGTCCGAGTTCGAGGCCAAAAGACTCCTAGGCGCAGCCGGGGTCAGCGTGGTCGAGGGCCGGCTCGTCGAGGACGAGGACGATGCGGTGCTCGCACTGGCCGAGCTCGGCGGAAACGTGGCCGTCAAATTGAGCGACCCCGCCGTCCACCACAAGTCGGAGCTCGGAGCCGTGTGCTTGGCCCTGCGGGAGGAGGCGCAGGTACGGTCCGCCTACCGGCGGCTGTCTCAGCTCGGCCTGAGCGTGCTCGTCGAACGGATGGCGGCGCCCGGCGTGGAGTTGATCGTTGCCGCCCGCACGGACGCGGTCGTGCCCGCGCTCGTAATCGGGCTCGGAGGCATCTGGACCGAGGTACTACGCGACGTGGCGGTCATCCCCCTGCCGGCGAGCGCCGCCCGGATCGAGCGGGCGCTCCGATCGCTGCGCGGGGCGCCGCTGCTCACGGGCGGGCGCGGAAGCACGCCGGTTGACCTCGGCGCTGCGGCCCGGGTCGCCGAGCGGGTGGGCGAGGTGTTGATCGAAGAGGCCCTCGAGCTGATCGAGCTCAACCCGGTGCTGGTCAGCCCCGAGGGAGCGGTGGCGGTCGACGCCGCTGTGCGCCGGCGCGTGGCCGTCGCCGGCGCTATCGCGGAGACTCCGGCGGAGGATGTGGCATGTACGACGTGATCGTGATCGGAGGCGGGTTTGCCGGCGTGACCGCCGCGCGCGAGGCGGTCCTGCGCGGCCGAAGCGTGCTGCTGCTCGAGGCGCGCGAGCGCCTGGGCGGACGCACCTGGAGGGACGAGTGGCACGGCTGGCCGGTCGAGTACGGCGGCGCCTGGGTCCACTGGCACCAGCCCCACACCTGGTCCGAGCTCACCCGGGCCGGCCTGCCCGTGGAGGTCTCAGGCGACGCCGAGCTGGCCGGCTGGTATGTCGGCTTCGAGCGCCGGTCGGGCTCGATCGAGCAGCGGGACGAGATCGCACGGCGCGGCTGGGATCGGTTCGTCGACGGCGTGCGGGATGCGTTGCCGGTGCCACACGATCCGACTCGGGCGCTCGACTCCCTGGCGCGGTTTGACCGCTTGACCATCGCCGACCGGGTGGCTGAGCTCGTGCTCTCGGATGAGGAGCGCGATGTCCTGACCGCGGAGCTCGAGTCGCTCGCCCACGCGCCGCTGGATCAGGCCGGCGCGGTGTCGGTCCTGCGCTGGCATGCCCTATCGGGTTACAGCCTCGAACTGACCCAGTTCACCGGCGGGCGCGTGACGATCGTCGGCGGCACCCGAGCACTGCTCGAAGCGATCGCGTCCGGGGCCCCGTTCGAGCGGCTGCTGGGCGCTTTCGTTTCTGCGGTGCGTTCCGATGGGGACCGGGTGGAGGTCGAGACGCGCGACGGCACGGTCTTTGCCGCCCGTGCGGTCGTGGTGGCCGTGCCGCTGAACGCACTCGGTCAGATCGAGTTCTCGCCGGCGCTGCCGGAGGACAAGCAGCGGGCGGTCGCGCTCGGCCAGGCGTCGCGCGGGATCAAGATCTTCATCCACGCCCGGGGCGAGCCGCAGCTCCAGAACAGCATCCGGCCGGGGCACCCGTTCGGCTACCTGGCGACGGACGCGCTCGACGGCGACGGCTCGCAGCTGCTGATCGGCTTCGGAATCGACGCTCAGAGGTGCGACGCTGCCGATCTGCCCGCGGTGCAGCGAGCCCTCAACGCGATCCTGCCCGGCTATGAGGCGCTCGGCGCTACGGCGCACGACTGGCTCGCGGACGAGTTCTCGCGCGGGACGTGGGCGATCCACCGGCCGGGCTGGTACGAGCACCACCTCGCCGCCATGCAGCGGGTCGACGGCCTGATCGTGCTCGCCGGCTCCGACATCGCCAACGGCTGGTCCGGGTTCATCGACGGGGCGATCGAGTCCGGCCTTCGGGCCGGCGCACGCGCCGCCGTCCTCGCCGGCTGACGCCCCAACCCGGCTAACTCGCCGCTCGCCGCCCACGTTGATCGACAAGTCAATCACCGCGACGCCCGTGCGCCGGCACTGGCATGATGGCCTGCTTCACCAAGCGAAAACATGGAGGCGGACCGAATGGCAATCCTCGAGGACAAGGTCGCGATCGTCACCGGCTCGGCGCGCGGGATCGGGCGCGCCACCGCTGAGCTGCTGGCCGAGCAGGGCGCGAAGGTCCTGATCAATGATCTCGACGCCGACGTGGCCGAACAGACCGCGGGCGAGATCAACGGCGAGACCGCGGTGTTCGCCGGCGACCTGACCAAGGAAGGCGTCCCCGACCAGCTCGTCCAGGAGGTCATCGACCGGTGGGGCAAGGTCGACATCCTCATTAACAACGCCGGCTACACGCTCGACGCTCCGATCCACAAGATGAGCGACGACTGGTTCCAGAAGATGCTCGACATCCACAGCGTCGTTCCCTTCCGGATGTGCCGCGCGGTGGCCCCCCACATGCGCGAGCCGGCCAAGAAGGAGCGCGAAGAAGGTCGCGAGGTCTTCCGCAAGATCGTCAACGTCTCCTCGATCTCCGGCACGATGGGAAACGCCGGCCAGGCCAACTACGCCTCGGGCAAATCGGCCGTCGTCGGCCTGACCAAAACGCTGGCCAAGGAGTGGGGTCAGTTCAAGATCAACGTCAACGCGGTGGCGTTCGGGTTCATCGAGACCCGCCTGACCGCGGTCAAGGACGACTCGAACGTCGTCGACATCGGCGGTGAGAAGGTCCAGCTCGGCATCCCCGAGCAGATGCGGGCGCTCGGGCCCGCGATCATCCCGCTCGGTCGCGCGGGCACCCCGCAGGAGGCCGCCGGCGGCGTGTTCCTGCTCTGCACGCCGTGGTCCAACTTCATCACCGGCCAGGTCCTCGGCATCACCGGCGGGCAGTTCGGCGGCATGATCTCGTAGGCCGTTGGCCGGCCGCCGTGATTAGCAGCCGCGCGGGCGGGTCCCCGCCCGCGCGGCGCCGCTCACGCCGCGACGGGCTCAGGACGAGGCACGAGCGCCTCGGCTATGAGCTCCGTGAGTTCGCGCAATTGGATCCGCTCGGCGTTGCCCGACGTCTTGATCGCGTCCTCGTACATCGTCACGTCCTTGGGGCACGAGACGATGAACAGCTCGACGTCGGGCAGGCTCACGGCCTCTCGGATTCGGTTCTCCGAAGGTCGTTCCTGCCCCGGGGTGTCCGGGATCCAGATGCGGCCCCCGCCGGCGCCACAGCAGAAGCTGTTGTCGCGGTTGCGCGGCATCTCGACGAGCGTGCATCCGAGCAGCTCGAGGATGCGACGCGGACCGTCGTATTCGCCGTTGAAGCGCCCCAGGTGGCATGGGTCGTGGTAGGTGACTCGATAGTTCAGGCGCCCTTGGAGGTCGAGCCGACCCGACTCGATCAACTCGAGCAGCAGCATCGTATGGTGCATCACGGGCCAGGAGCCGCCGAGCTCCGGGTACTCGTTGCGCAGGGTGTTCAGCGAGTGAGGATCTGAGGTGACGATGCGCTGGAACTCGCACGCGGAGAGCGTCGCGATGTTCTGCTCGGCGAGCGACTCGAACAGGCCCTCCTCACCGACCCGCCGCACGTCGTTGCCCGAGTTGCGCTCGCCGTCGAACAGGATTCCGAAGTCGACGTCGGCGGCATGCAGGAGCCGGGCCAGCGCTCGACTGACCTGCTGAGAACGCGGGTCGAAGCTCGCGTAGTCGCCGACGAACCACAGCACGTCGACGGGCTCCTTGCGCGCATCCTTGACCTCGAAGTCGAGCTCCTGCGTCCAGCGACCGCGGCGGCGCCGGTTCTCACCGAACGAGTTGCCGGACTTGTGGATCACCTGGAGCACCGACTGGAGGTTGGAGTCGACCTCTCCCTCCTCGAGCAGGCGCCGGCGCAGCTGGTTGATGATCGGCGCCTGCTCGATCCCAACCGGGCAGATCTCCACGCAGGCGTTGCACTGCATGCAAGACCAGACGGTCTCGGCGCGCACACCATCGGGGCCCACCACGTTCGCGGTGAATCCGGTGCCGTCGGCGTGGCCATCGAGCAGTCCCCCGATCACCCCGCCGATGCCGGCGCCGGCCGCGGCCTTATTCGACTGCTCGTGCAGCTCGAGGATCACATCCCGCGGCGAAAGCGGGCGGCCGGTGGCGTTGGCTGGGCACGCCTCGTGGCAGCGCCCGCACTTGGTGCAGGCGTCGAGCTGTAGGAGGTGGAGCGGACTGAAGTCCTCGAGCGCGGCGTATCCGGCCGGGAGCTCGGCGCGCTCGGGTGGGATCCCCTGCAGCCGCTTGCCCGCCTTGGGGTCACGGAGCGAAAGCGACAGGTACGAGGCGAACATGTGCGCCGCCTTCGTGTACGGGATGCTGGCCACGAACGTGATCGCCAGCAGACCGTGGAACCACCAGATGCCGTGGCGCAGACCAGCCAGCACCGGGGCGACTGACGCCGCTCAGCGCCTGGGCGACGATCCAGCCACCGAACTGCGTCCAGCCGTAACCGGGGTCGTCCATCGCGATCCGCACCCCCTCGAGCAGAAAGCCCGTGAGCGCGATCACCAGCAGGGTGATCACGAACGCCCAGTCGCCAACCCGGTACACGTGGCGGTCGAATTGCGGGTCGCCGGGAGCGCGGTCGGGCCGGGCGTAGTCGAGCTTGCGCGGGCGGACCACGGCGCGCCGCACCATCATCACCAGCACGCCGGCGATGAGCGCGGTTCCCATGACGTTCAGCACTTCCTTGTAGACCAGATAGAAGGTGCCGTGGAAGTAGCTCCAGCCCAACACCGGCTGGGTGAAGTCGGTGTCGAAGCCGAGCACCACCGTCCCCGCGAACAGCACGATGAAGCCGTAGAAGATGCCGCGGTGGCCCCAGCCGGCGAGCGCGTCGCGTCGCCCGATCGTGGCATGCGAGAGCAACAGCCGCAGCCCCTGCCCGAGGCGCCCCGGTATCTCGCGCCAAGGGTAGGGCGGCCACGGCCCGCCGTGGCCGTGGCGCCACTTCACGAACGGACGCGCGACCCCGTACACGAACACGAGCACCGAGATCACGGCCAGCACGTACCACGTGATCTTCAACCCGACCGTGAAATGCCAGAAGACCGGGCGCGACTGCGTTGCCGCGAGCACCGACACCAATCTAACCCAGCGCCTGCTCCAGCTCGTCGGCGACCTCGAACAGGTCGGCGACCGCCCCGTAATGAGCCACGCCGAAAATCGGCGCCTCGGGATCGGTGTTCACCGCAATGATCGTGTCCGCGGTGCGCATGCCCGCGAGGTGCTGCACGGCGCCGGAGATACCGAGCGCGAGGTAGACCCGCGGCTTCACGGTCTTGCCGGATTGCCCGACCTGGCGAGCGCTCGGCATCCAACCCGCGTCGACCAGCGGGCGGGATACGCTCAGGGTGGCGCCAAACCTCTCGGCCAGCTGCTCGAAGCGCGCGATGTTGTCCTTGTCTTCGATGCCGCGACCGATCGAGAGCAGGAAATCGGCCTTGGTGATGTCGACGTCGCCGGCAGCCACCTCGAGGAACTCGACGTGCTCGGTCCGCGCGGCGCCGTCGAGGTCGACGGACACGGCGCGCGCCGGCGCCGAGCCCGACCCCGCCACGGCGACGGGGAAGATGCCGGGCCGCACGGTCAGCAGCGTGCACGCCTTGCCCGGGAACTCGAGCTCGGCCTGCAGCTTCTCGCCATATGCGCCGCGGCGGGCGCGAGGCCCATCCGCCCACCAGATCGCCGTCACGTCGCTGGCGAAGCCGAGCCCGGCGCGAGCGGCGACTGCGGGAGCGAAGCCAATCGAATCGATCGTGTGGCCGAGCAGCACGAGCGCCGGCTGCTCGGACTCGATCAGCGCCTCGAGCGCGCGCTGCCAAACGTGCGCCTCGAACTGCCCGGTCGGTGCCGACACGGTCAGCACCTCATCGACGGCCTCGGCGGCGAGATCGCCCGCGAACCCTTCGGCGTCGCCGCCGATCACCGCGACCGCCAGGCGCCCCCCGGCGGCGTCCTTGACCTCGCCCGCTGCGCTCACGAGCTCGAGCGAGACGTCACGCAACTCGCCGCGACGCGTCTCGGCCAACACCAGGATCCCGTTCATCCGGACATCCTTTCCTGGACGATCTCGACGATCCGAGCCGCGACCGCCGCCGGCGACCCGTTGAGCATTTCGGCGCCGGCGCCGCGATCCGGCGCTGCCAGCGCGACCGTCCGCGAGCCGGCGGCCGCCTGGACGACAGCGGCGTCCAGGCCGATGTCATCGAGGCCAACGACCTCGAGCGGCTTCTCCCGCGCCTGCTTGATCGCCCTCAGCGTGGCGTAGCGCGGCTCGTTGATGCCGGTCTGGATGGTCAGCAACGCGGGGGCGCGGATGCGCAGTACCTCGATCAGTCCGCCCTCGAGCTCGCGGTCGACTGTGGCGGTGCCGCTGGCCGCGTCCCAGCCCAGCTGGGTCACGACCGCCACGCGCGGCAGGTCGAGATACCCCGCCAGCGCGGTCCCAGTCGCGCCGTTGACCGCGTCGGAGGACTGCACCCCGCAGAGGACCAGATCCGGAGCCTCGCGCTCGACCACGGCGGCCAGCGTACGCGCCACGGCCAGGACATCGGCGCCGTCGAGCTCCTCGTCCCACACCCGCACGGCCCGATCGGCGCCCTTCGCGAGGCAGCTGAGGAGGCCCTCCTCGGCCTCCTCGTCGCCGACCGTGATCACGACGACCTCGTGACCGTCTCCTCCGGCGTCGTCGCGGAGCTGCAGTGCCGCCTCGAGCGAGAAGGTATCCCACTCGTTGAGATCCCACTCGAGATAGTCCACGTCCACCCGGACTCCGTCCTCGACGAGCTCGAACTCCTCATCCAGAGCAGCGACCTGCTTGACCGCGACGACGACCTTCATCGGCTCACCTCGGTACTCGCGCGGGGTGGGCAGGTCCGATTACGCCAGCGCGACATCGACCGTGTTCTTCAGCTGCTGCAGGTAGTCGTCGTTGGACGCCTCCCCCCACAGACGCCGCTCGCGGATGAACGGCAGCGGCATCTCGGGGTGCGGCGAGTCGATCTCGCGGGCCAGGCGATGGCCGTCGAAGATCGAGTCCACGATCATCCGCGGCGCCGAGGCGTCGCCGATCACGTAGACCGACTCGATTCCCTCGCTCTCCCACCTGTCCTTGTTTTCCTTGAGCTCGCGGTACAGCTCGTCGTCGGAAATCCGCGCCGTGCAGAGCACGACCGTGTCCACCTCGAACTGCTCCTTGCGCGCCGGGTTCCACACGTCGTAGGCGTGGCACACGCCCGGCTCGATCTTCTCGAGCATCGTGTAGGTGTGGATGTCGACGCCCAGCCGGTCGAGGTCGCGGTGAAGCATCGGCGCCTCGAGCGTGTAGTGCATGTAGTCGGCGATCTCGCCGGCTTGCGTTACGAGCGTCACCTCGTGGCCTTCGCCGGCCAGCTTCTGGGCGATCGAAACGCCCATGAAGTAGGCCTCGTTTTCGAGCACCAGCACCCGTTTGCCGATCCGCTTTCCCTCGCTGACCACCTGGTCGGGGGTGAGCTGCCAGTCCAGCGATGTGTCCGCCCCGAGGATCGGCGCGTGGGTGGCCGCGTTCAAGCCGTCGGTGGCGAAGTGGCAACCCGTGGCCACAACCACGATCTCGGCCCCGTAGGTGAGAACCTCCTCGGTGCTGAGGCGAGAGCGAAGGTGCACCTCGACGTTCTTGAGCTTGTCGAGCTGGATCTGGCGATAGTTGACGATCCGCTTCCACTCACCGAGGCCTCGAGCGGCGCCCCGGAACAGGTTCTCCTTGCCGTCTGAGTGACCCAGCTGGGAGATCCAGTTCACGGAGCCTCCGATCTCGCCGTCGCCCTCCACGAGATGCACGGCCGCCATCTGGCGCTTGCCGAGAACCATCGCGCACTCCATCCCTGCTGGGCCGGCCCCGACGACGAGCACGCTCTTCTCGCGGTTGGCCGCGGGATGAAAGATCTCTGGATGCCACCCGCGGCGGTACTCCTCGCCGGCGGTGGCGTTCTGGGTGCAGACCATCGGCGGACCGCCGATCTCCCAGCGTGAGATGCACTGGTTGCAGCCGATGCACTCGCGAATGTCGTCGAGGCGGCCCTCCTCGATCTTCTTGGGCAGGAACGGGTCCGAGATCGAGGGGCGCGCCGCGCCGATGATGTCGAACTGGCCGGACTTGATGATCGCCACCATCGTGTCGGGGTTCGTAATGCGCCCGACGCCGACCACTGGCTTGTTCGTGTGGTCACCCGCCTTGATCTGCCCGGTGTAGGGCTTCTCGTGGTTCTCTTCGAAGAAGCGCGAGGGCCCGGCGTTCTGGCCCCATTCGGCGATGTCGCCGACGGTCAGGTCCCACAGGTCAACGAGGTCGTCGCAGTACTCGACGAACCGGGCGCCGTCCTCGCCCACCTGGATCGAGATAGGCCCGAGCAGGTGGTCGACCGCGAAGCGGGAGGCGATGGCGCAATCGTCCCCGACCGCCTCTCGCACCTTCTCCAGCGACTCACGCCAGAAGCGGGCGCGGTTCTCGAATGACCCGCCGTACTTATCGGTGCGGCGGTTGTAGAACGGCGAGAGGAACTGGAAGGGAAGGTAGGCGTGCGCGCCGTACACGTACACGATGTCGAAGCCGGCCTCCCGCGCGCGGATCGCCGCGTCGACGTACATCTGCTGGACGGTGTCGATGTCGTCCTGGTCCATGTAGCGGGGGAAGATGTTCAGCTCGAAGTCCGAGGCGATCTGGGACGGACCGCGGGGGGTGGCGCGAGACTCCATGCACGGGGCATGGGGACCGCCGTACCACAGCTCGATGCCCGCGAGCGCGCCGAACTGATGCAGGCGGTCGGTCATCGCGGCCAGGTTGCGTACGTCGCCCTCGTCCCAGATGCGGGCGGACACACGCGAGGTGTCGTCGGACTCGGGGTGGATCGAGCAGTACTCGGTGCAGCAAGCCCCCCAGCCGCCCTCGGCCTTCATCCCGCGGTGGTAGGCCTGCATCCCGGGCTTCTCCGACCCCGCTCCGATGCAGTGGGGCACCTGGTAGAAGCGGTTCTTGAGCGTCTTCGGCCCGAGCTGAATCGGCTCGAACAGGATGTCGTACTTGGGGTCACGCGCCACGGTCTCTCTCCTCACTAGACAGATCGAACAAATTCGTCCAGGCCCCGCGGTTTCTACCGGTTTTGATGGCCGGTGTCCACTCAGCCGTCGGGGGCTATCCACACGAGGCAGGGCGACGCCCTGCGCAGGCGGCGGGCGGCGATCGCGAAGCGTATTCGAGACGTGCGCCGGAGGTCCGGCCCGAACACGAGGAGCCCGGCGGCGCGCTCGCGAAGGAGCTCGAGCAGCGCCACGATCGGTCGTGGGCTGGAGATGCGCAAGAGCTCCGTCTTGATCCCGAGCCCGGCCGCTCGTTCGGCGGTAGCCCGCACAGCTTCGAGGTCCTCCTCGTGCGGGAGCGTGGCGTATTGGCGGGCAAGGATCAGGGTCATCGGATAGGCCGGCAGCGTGATCATGTTGGCGACGATCAACGCGACACCGGCCTCCAGCGCGCTCTCCAGAGCCATTCGCTCTGCGCTGGGATCAACGCGCACCGACAGTGTCGCGAGTACCACGGGCCGGGACCGCCGGCGATCGGGCAGCGGCACGGGAGGCGCTACCGTGCGATCGCGAGGACGGTCGAGAGTTCGCGACATCGCCTTGAGCGATTCTACGCCCGCCTGCCCGACGCTCCAAGCGGCCTGCTGGTTGGGATTGCACGCAAACCCGGACGGCGAACTCCAAGCGACCGCGGACGGCGGATCCAAGGCCCTGCTTGCCGGCATTGACCGTCCTTGTACCAAATGGTATAACGGCGGCACATTACGGTTGACGGATCGATGGGGACGGACGCCGACGACTTGACCGAACTGAGGAGAGAATCGGGCCATGGCCACAGCAGTCGTTGAGGAGCGCCAGCTGATTAAGTCGCTTCGCTGGTGGGATGGACTGGCGATCGCGATGTGCAATCCCGGCTTCCTGTTCGGATCGCTGGGGTTCACGATGGGCGTCTTCGGCGTCCTGGGCGCGATGATCATGTGGGGCGTCTCCGCGATCATCGGCTGGATCCTGACCTGGATATACGTCGAACCGGCGTCGATGTTCCCGAACATGTCGGGTGGCATCTCGCTCTACGCGAACGAGGCATGGCGCAAGTACACGACCTTCGTGGGGCCGATCGCCTCGTTCGGCTACTGGATCGGCTGGTCGGTCGTGCTCGCGATCTTCGGCAAGATCATCGGCGACCTGATCACGGCCCGCTGGTTCCCGCACACCACGTTCACGGTGTGGGACGGATCCGTCCATCTGGGGCTCTCGAACTTCATCGCCATCGGCGTGATCATCGGCGTGTGGTTGTTCAACGTCTTCGGCATCCGTCCGTTCAAGGGCCTAACGTACCTGACCGGCGGCCTGCTGACGGTCGTGCTGATCGTCTTCATGTTCGTTCCCTACTTCACGGGCGACTGGCACTCGTCCAACGTCCACGCGACGTTCACGGGGCCGTGGAGCGGCTGGAAGCTGATCTTCGTCTGGATCTTCATCCTTGGTTGGTCGTCGTGGGCGGCGGAGGTGTGCGCGACCTTCGCCCCTGAATACAAGACGAGACGCGACACCACGGTCGCGCTGCGCACCTCGGCCATCTACATCGTTGGCGTGTTTATCCTGGTGCCGCTCGGCCTTGGCGGCGTAACCGGGGTCCCGCCGACCGCGACGCAGGAGGGGGAGTTCTACTCGAGCGCGCTGCAGACGATTGCCGGCAAACCCTTCGGGACCTTCCTCCTGATCTGCCTGCTCTCCAGCCTCATCCTGTCCATGTCTTCGTCCACCGCCGACGGCAGCCGGGCGCTCTACGGAATCTCGAAGGCGGGCCTGACGATCAAGTGGCTCGGCAAGCTCAACCGCTGGAACGTACCCGGAAACGCGATGACCGTGGACCTCGTGGTCAACTGCGCGCTGGTGCTCTTCATCTCCAGCAACCTCGCGATCCTGTACATGAGCAACATCGGGTACATCCTCTGTCATCTGTTGGCAGTTAGCGGCTTCCTGCTGCTGCGCAAGGATCGCCCGAACTGGCCACGACCGATCAGGGTTGGGAAGATCTGGATTCCGATCGCCGCGTTCATGTCAGTGTTCATCGCGTTCACGCTGGTCGTCGGGGCCGGCGCGCCGCACCTCAACGGCTACGGCACTTGGACCGACTTTGCGATCGGCGTCGGCGTGCTGATCGCATCGGTCCTGTTGTTCATCTTCAGGCGCGTTGTCCAGGATAAGGAGCGGGTCCACTTCCGTGAGGACGTTCCGACGATGCCCACCGCCGCGGACGGCTTTGCGCCCGAGGAGACCACAGCCGGTGTTGCCACCCCGGCGTAAGCCTGAGTAGGCTGGGCTCGGCTTCTGACTGACCTGGACTGACCAACGTAAAGGAGGACGGGCATGAAGAAGATCGTTCTCGGCTACGACGACTCCGAGTCGGCGCAGCGAGCACTCGAGCGCACGGCACAACTGGCGAAGGCGTTTGGCTCGGAGGTCGTAGTCACGAGCGTCACGCCCGTGGAGATCAGCATCGGCCGCTCCGCGGGCCCGATCGATCCGACCGAACCGCTCAGCAAGCACACCGATGAGCTCGCACGCGCGCGCGAGTATCTCGACGGCCAGGGTATCCAGGCCGATTATCAGCCGGCGGTCGGCGAGCCGGCCGACGCAATCGTCCTAGTGGCGCAGGAACGCGACGCCGACCTCATCGTCGTCGGCACCCGCGAGCCGAATTTCTACCAGCGCGTGCTCGGCCAGAGCGTCAGCAACGCGGTCGCACACAAGGCTCGTGTCGACGTGCTGATGGTCCACTGACGCCGGCGGCGACCGGCGCGCCATCCTCACCGCCGGCCGCTCCGTATCGAGGTCCGGTGCGCGCCAGCACGCCGGTTCAATCGGGCTCGATCTCCCAGCGTGGAAGGTTGTCGACCGCCTCGAGGTAGCGGCGCTTCTGCCGCGGCCAGATGTACATCCGCCACGCACTCGCGCAGACCGCCACCAGGAGCACACCACCCACCCACCTGCCGATCGCGATGAAGAAAATCACGCACGAAAGTGCGAGTATGCACAACCCGATCATGACCCATCGGAGGCGGAGCTGGATTGCGCGCACGGCGACGTACTGCTCGATGGGGATCCGGTTGGTGTTCCAGATTCGCCCGCACTTCTCGCACTGCCACCGCTCGCCGTAGCGGAGCTCGCGCCGCTCCCCGCACTCGCAGGTCAGCGTGATCGGCGGCCCGCGTCGCGGCTTGCGCGTCTCGGGGTCGCTCTCCGGTACCACCGGTACCGCGTCGTACCTCACTTCCCTTTTCATGGCCTTCCCTGAATCTAGCCGGTCTCACCTGCCGCTGGTCGTGGTTGCCGTACCACCTCAAGTCAGGGCAGGCCACGCGCGGTACCTTCTATGGAGCCGACGGCTGACCCGCGATCGCCGGAATCATTCGCTCGGCGGTCAGCCGGAGCTGATCGGCGATCCGCGGGACGCCAGAAACGGACTGGCCCGAAAACAGCTCCACGAGCGGGGCGTCCGCGAGTGCCAGCACCACGTGGTTGATCCCAGACGGCAAGATGTCCCGCCGGATCTTTTCGGCACACTCCTCTGGCGTCCCCGCCACGGACAGCCTCTCCGCGAGTTCGGGGCCGAACAGGTTGATCGCCTTCGCCACATCGCCCGCGGCAAAGGCATCGAAGATCGGCTGAAGCTCGGCCTGGTCGATCCCGTGTCTCGCGAGCTGCTCGGCCGGCATCGAGGGGATGTAGAACGCGACCAAGATCCGCGCCGCTTCCTTGGCCGCCGCCGAGTCATCGGAGACGACGGACACGATCCAGGCACCCAGGTCGAGATCCTGCCAGTCGCGTCCCGCTCGCTCGGCGCCGATCTTGACGTGGTCGATCACGTAGTCGTAAGCCTCGCGCGAGTAGGAGAGGGCGTGGTGCAGGCCGTCGGCAATCTCGCCCGCGGCTTCGAACGACTTCGGGCCCTTCATCCCCCCCATCTTCAACGGGAGGTGCTTCTGGACCGGCCGCGCGGCCGTGAACAGGCCGGTATACCTGAAGAAGTCTCCCTCGAAGTCGATCTTGCCGTCGTCGAGGAAGGTGCGCATCACGTGCATCGCCTCGCGCAGACGGGACAGGGGCCGGCGCTTGGCCCAGTCGAGGTGGTACTGCTCCATCATCACGAAATTCCCTGTCGACATGACCGCCTCGGCTCTACCACCCGAGAGCTCGTCGAGCGTCGCCAGTTGCTGACAGATCAGCGTCGGCTCGCGCAGGAACACGTGCGTCACGTTGGGGCCGAAACGAATGTTGTGCGTCTTGTCGGCGGCCGCCGAAAACAGGCACCAGAGATCCTTGTGCCAGGTCTCGTCGACCGAGTAGCAGGCGTAGTAACCGAGCTCGTCGGCCACCTTGATCATCTCGATCGAGTCGCTGAGCGGATAGTCGGGCAGCATGCAGTAGGAGAACCGCACGTTCCCGCCGGTAGCAACTGACATAACTTCTCCTCTCTCTGGGCGGGTGGGCACCAATTAACGCGCCCCCGAGCCTCAACCCTCTTGATCGATCTCCGCGAGCAGCTCCTCGCCCGAGAGGACCGAGTCAGCGAAGTGATCGTGCATCCAGGCCAAGTGCTCCCACCGGCTGTCGACAATCCGCTCGAAGTCCCAGTTGGGGATGTCCTGTTGCCTGACGTTTTCCTGCATCAACGCAGGATCGATCTCGTACACATGCTCGAACCGACTGACCACGCCGTCGGTCACCGGCTCCGCTTTTGGCGGCCTTTGAGCCGACAACCTGAAGCCAAGCATCCTTACTCCTCCTCGTAGGCTTGGTCGAGCAGGTACTTGCCCGGATTCATGATGTTGTTCGGGTCAAGCGCGCGCTTGATCGTCTTCATTACCTCAAAGCCGCCGCCGAGCTCGAGCGGAACGAGATCGACCTCTCCCTCCCGGCACGACCCGTGACACGCCGAGATCGAGCCACCATGCTCGATCGACACGCGTGCGAGCTCGCGCTTGGCATCTACCCAAGCGGCCCAGCTCTCGTCGTCCCACTTCATCTCCCAGATCCCGATGTCGATCTCGGCCAGATAATCGCCCCACGGTTTGTAAGCACCGTTGGTGTAGGCGAACATGCCCCAGTCGTCGAACACGTCGAAGCGTGAGCACAGGTCGCTCGCGATCGCATGCCACTTTTCGCGGACAGCCGGGAGCTCGGGATAGGGAATCGCCGCGTCCTCGCAGTGCCAGCTCATGAGCGCGACCTGCCCGTCGCGCGTCCGTCCGTGCTGAGGGGTGGCGTACCGGTCGTGTCGTGACGCCCAGTCGCCCTGGGAGATCTCGTCGCCCGTATAGACACCTCCCGATGCCTTCCCGATCCGCAGCAAGCGCTTCGCCCCCACCCTCACCTCGTCGGCGTTGCCGTACGACGCGCACGCCACCACGGAGCGGACGGAGTCGGGTTGCGGGATGTACGCCTCGTCGTCGCGGCGCAGATAGCGGACCTTGTCCTCGTCGAACAGGACCACGCCGGCCAGCGTCGCCACCCCGGCGCGCGCGAGCTCGGCGGTGGCCCGCCACGCGTCGGTGTAGTTCTCGTAGGTGAAGAAGGCCGAGAACTCGGCCTCGGGACGCGGCACCAGCTCGAGCGTCGCTTCGGTGACGATCCCGAGCGTCCCCTGGTGGCCCATGAACAGATGCTTGAGTTGATAGCCACTCGAGGAATGACGGACCTTGGGGCCGCCCCCATCGCCCACCCGGATGATCTCGCCCGTCGGCAGGACGATCTCGAACGAGATCACCAGATCGCGCGTGTGTCCGTACCGCGCCCCGATCAGCGACCATCCGTTGGTTCCGATCCGTCCGCCGACGAGCGAGCATGGGTAGGACGCCGGGTTGTCCGGATAGATGTAGCCGTACTTGCGGAGCTCCTCGTTGAGCTTGAGCATGTTGATCCCGGGGCCGACCGTCACCGTGCGGTTGGCGTGATCGATCTCGTGGATCTGGTTCATCAGCTTGACGTCGACGAGGATCCCGTGACGGATCGGGACGGCGCCGTCGGTCAAGCCGGTCCCGCCGGCCCTGGGCACCACCGGGATTCGGTGGCGGTTGGCCAGCTTGACCACCTCGGAGACCTGCTCGGCAGATGTCGGGAGCACGATCGCCGAAGGAATGTGCTCCTCCCACCGATGAGCGGGGAACGGAGCAGGTACACGAGCGCGGTTGAACACCGCCGAACGATCCGAGAACACGTGATCGGGTCCACAGATCGCGGTGAGCTCGTCGATGACACCTTCGAGAAGCGCGATCGCCATGTCACACCTCGAATCCGGCCGCCTCGGCCACGAGCTCGAAGATGTCGAACACCTCCATGCCCTGCGCCTCCCCCTGCTCGGTCAACGGTCGCTCGGACCAGGGGCATGCGGATACAAGCGTGTTGACGCCGTCGAGCTCCTTTGCCTTCGCGACCCTCCGCCGGCTGATCTCGGCCGTCAGCTCCGGCTTCTCGACGAATAGATTCGCGCCCGCCCCCGAGCAGTAGGACCACTGCGTCACGTGGTCGACGTCGACGAACGTCAGACCGGGGATCGCCCGCAGGATCTCGCGCGGGGATTGCCAAACCCCCATCCGCTTGTTCAGCCGGCACGGGTCGTGGTAGGTGACGGTCCGTTCCACGGGCGTGGTCAGCTCGAGTTTGCCGTCCCGGATCAGCTCGGCGATCAGGTCGACGGCGAGCACGATCTCGAACTCGTCGAAGTTCGGATCCAGCGCCGGGTAGTGCTCGATGATCGTGATGTAGTCGTGCGGGTCCAGGCAGATGATCTGCTTGGTCCCGGTCTTGCGCCAGTCGAGCATGTTGTGCTCGGCCATCTTGTGGGCGATGTCCACGTAACCGGTCTCCCACATCGGCCCGCCGCAGCACCACTGCTGGTCCATAAGGCCGAACTCGACGCCGCCGGCCCGCAGCAGCAACGCCACCGATCGCGGCACCGACGGCCGGTAGAAGGCAGCCTCGCAGTCGGCGAACAGCACCCTCTCGCCACCGGTCGGAATATCGAGGCCGGCCGCCCAGGCCCGCACCTTGCTCCCCGAGGTCTCCCGGGTCCATCCGAGCACCGGCTCGTTCCCCCACCGGTCCGTCAGCTCGGCCCATCGCTTCCAGTTCTTCTGGTGCACGCCGCGCTCCACCGCGAGCGCGCGCACCGCCTTGACCACGTCGATCGTCCGTTGACGGAAGCGATAGAAGTCGCCTGTGAACAGAGTGTTGGGGCAGCGCAGCTCGCACGCCCCGCACATCGTGCAGTGGACGTAGTCCTCGGCGACGTCCTCAATCGACAGGTGCCCCTTCTCCATCGCGACGACGTCGGCGTGGAATGCGGTCGGACTGTGGCGCTCGTCCCGGGTGACCTGCATGACTGGGCAGACCTCACGGCAGAACTTGTGCCCGGAGCTGAAGCAGTTGTACGCGACGTCGCGCCACTCCTCAAAGAACTCTTTGGGCAGGCCGTTTGCGTGACCGTTGGTCTGCTGCTGCGCGGTCAGTTCCTCGCCTGGGGATCTCTCCGTCATCGATCTCCTCTCCTCGTGATCTGGGGCCGCCAGCCTGTCCATCCTACGGCGTGGCGGGCGTCGCGACAGGCCAGTTCTCGACGTTTCTTTTGTACAGACTTGTACATGCTTGCGCCAGTGCTTTCGTCGCGAGCATCTCGTTGGCGGCACGAGCCGCGCTGCCCACTCTCGACGGCACCCTCGATCCACCCGCCCCAGGCCATCAGGAAGTCTCGCGTCTTGGGGCGGAACGTCGAGCCCCCGCAGCCACGAGTCGAACGGCACGTCGAGGTCCTCGGGGCCGCGCTGGTCGAGCGGCGTCTCACCGGACCGGATCCAGGCAGCCGCGTTGTCGATCGCCCGGATGGCCCGCTTGAACCCCAGTCGCAGATGACGACCGGTCCGAACGTCTCCGTGAGACCGTAGAGGTGCGTGACCTCGACCCCGAGGTCGGCGAACCGCCCGAGCAGCGCCGGCGAGGGCGGGGCGCCCCCGGTCGGGACCCGCAGCGTCCGCCGCGGGCGGTGTGCGGCGGGATGGCTCGCCAGGTCGATCAGAACCGTGGGTGCCGCATTCAGATGCGTTACGCCCGCCTCGTCGGTCAGTCGCCAGATCACGTCAGCGCGCCCTTGCGCACGCCGTTATTCTCCTCAGCCGGCAGACGGGGACGGCGCGAGGTCACAGAGGCGAAGGAGAGCGGATGAGACGGATCAAGGCGGTTGTGTACGGCGTCGGCGCGATGAACTCCGTCGCCACGCGGATGATGATCGAGAAAGGCGTGGACATCGTCGGGGCGCTCGCCCGCAGCCCGGAGAAGGTGGGCAAGGACCTCGGCGACGTCGCCGGACTTGGGTATCAGACCGGGGTGATCGTCGAGGACGATCCCGACCGGGTGCTGAGCACGCGCGAAGCCGACATCGCGGTGATCGCGGTGGCGAGCTACATGTCCGACATGTACGAGCACCTTCGTCGCTGCGCCGAGCACGGCGTCAACGCCGTGACCATCTCCGAGGAGGCGCTCTATCCATGGAACACGGCGCCGATGCAGACGGCCGAGCTCGACAAGCTGGCGCGCCAGAACGGCGTCACGATCACGGGCACCGGTCATCAGGACACCTACTGGGTCAACCTGGTCAGTCTGGTGCTGGGGACCTCGCACCGCATCGAGACGGTGACGGGACGCGCGAGTTGGAACGTGGACGACTACGGACCCGAGGTGGCCAAGGATCAGCGCGTCGATACGACCGTCGAGGACTTCGACCGCTGGCTCGCAGAAGCCGACCGTCCCCCCAGCTTCGGCCGCAACACGCTCGGCGCCCTTGTCGAGGACCTCGGCGTCACGGTCGCCGAGGTGACGAGCACCACCCGCCCCGATGTGGCGGACCAGCCGGTGACGTCCTCTGCCCTGGGTCTCACCGTCGATCCCGGGCGGGTGGTCGGATTCACCGATGTCGATATGGTCCGCACGCAGGAGGGCATGACGCTCACGTTCGAGATGACCGGAAGGCTGTACAAGCCCGGTGAGGCGGACATCAATGACTGGACCGTCACCGGAGAGCCCGAGCTCCATCTCTCAAACCCGGCGGTCCCCACCGGGGTGACCACGGTGACACAGCTCGTCAACCGGATCCCCGACGTGATCAACGCGCCACCGGGCTTCGTCACGATTGAGAAGCTGCCGCGGCTGCGCTACCGGACCTATCCGCTCGGCGCGTATCTACACGACCGCCCGGCGCGGTTCATTCGCCACCGGAGGCGCGGTTAGCGCGCCCCCGCATCCCTACGCGGACTATTGATCCAGCGAAGACCGCGTTGCTCTAACAGCTGGAGATCGCCTCTCTCCGACGCAGCGGTCGCCGAGACGTGCCCGTGCCCCGGCGACATTCCTCGCAGTGGCAGATCAGCACTTGCTGGAGCGGACCCGTCACCTCGTACCTCACAGCCCCGCACAGACAGCTTCCAGTCGCCACGCTCACCTCCGGCCATATTTGATCGCCCGACTCGTCAGTCGAGCGGCACCAGTCCCGCCGGCGCCGATGCTCCCAGTGCGCGATCGATCCTAGCTGGACGCCGGCCCTCATCCTCGGCGCTCCTTGCGCGGCACGGCGCCGCGCACGATCCGGGCGCCGATGTATCGGAACGGCTCCGCGGGCATGCCCGGCGGGGGCCCTCCGGACGGAGGAACCGTCGAGCCCGCTGCTGGCGCTGTTCGTCGAGGCTGCCGCGAAGCGGTCCGCCGCGCGCCTCCCGGCGCGCGCCGGCGTAGCGGCGGCTTGCTGAGTGAGCGGCCGAGACCACGCTGCCGGGCACCTGCGATATAACTGCGCCCGACGCTTGTACAAATTCATCAAAAGCAGAGGAGAGGCGTGTCGACCGTAGAGCTACATCGCACCGCGTTCGACAAGGTTCAACGGGCAGCGGGCGCGAACTGGACAGACTGGGAAGGCTGGGCGTGGGCGGCGGACTTCGGCGATGCGGTCGCCGAGCACGTCGCGACCCGCACCGCATGCAACCTGTGGGATGAGTCACCGCTTCGCAAATGGAACATCGAGGGCCCGGACGCGGTGGCGCTGGCCGATGCGCTGTTCACCAACGACATGGCGGCGCTCGAGATCGGGCAGGTCCGGTACGGCGCGATCTGCGATGAGGCGGGCAAGATGATCATGGACGGCACCGTCTTCCGTCTGGCCGACCAGCACTGCTTCTCGGTTACCAGCTACGACTCGGATCTGGCATGGTTCAAGCAGGTAGCAGGCGATCGCGGGCTCGATGTGCACGTCGAGGACCGCACGGCGGCGATGCCCCACCTCCAGGTCCAGGGTCCGAAGGCGCGCGAGGTCCTCGGTCCGATCACCGAAGGCGCGGACGTCAACTCGCTGCGCTACTTCCGGTTCGTCGGCGAGGGAGTCCGCGTCGCAGGCGTGCCGGTCATGCTGTCGCGGACCGGGTACTCCGGCGAGCTCGGCTTCGAGCTGTACTGCGCTCCGGAAGACGCCGAAACCCTGTGGCACGGCGTCGTAGCGGCCGGTCAGCCGCACGGCCTCCGACCGATCGGCCTCTCGGCGATCGAGACGTTACGGATCGAGTCCGGTCTGCTGTTCCCTGACGTCGACTACTTTCCGCACCAGACCGACCCGTTCGAGGTTCGTCTGGACAACGTGATCAAGCTCGATAAGACCGGGGACTTCATCGGACGCGACGCGCTGCGGGAGATCGCCGCTCAGGGGACGCCGCGGCTGCTAACGACCCTGCGCATCGAGGGGGATGAGGTACCCGAGTACGGCGCCGCGGTGACCGTCGACGGCCAGGACGTCGGGATCGTGCGCAGCCCTTGCCAGAGCCCGACGTTCGACATGCAGGTGATCGGCATGGCAGCGATCGACCGCGGACTCGTCCGCGATGGCCAGCGTGTCGACGTGGCGCTCGGCGGCGGAACGGTCGGCGCCACGGTGGCGCCGTTCCCCCTCTACGACACCGAGAAGCGCCGGCCGCGCAGTTAGGGTCCGGGCCCGGGCTACGTCCGCGCCACGAGGCTCACGCCTCTCTCGCGGCCCATTCCACGAGCGGCTCGAGCGAGAACGGCGCCTCGTCGATCCCGGCGTGCGGATCGCCGATCTCCGCGAACCGTGCCGGGACCGTGGCGATCGTGAGCTCGTGCGGATCGACGTCGTCGAGCTCGTCCCAGGTGATGGGCGTCGAGACCGTGCCCTCTCGGTTCCCCCGCACCGAGTACGCGCTCGCGATCGTGTGGTCGCGCGCGTTCTGGTTGTAGTCGACGAACACCTTGCGCGGATCGCGATCCTTTCGCCACCAGGTCGTCGTCGCGTCCGCGGGGATCCGCCGCTCCACCTCACGGGCGAAGGCGAGTGCGGCTTCGCGGACCTCGTTAAAGCCCCAGCGCGGCTCGATTCGCACGTAGATGTGCAGGCCGTTCCCGCCCGAGGTCTTGGGCCAGCCGACCGCGCCGATCTCGTCGAGCACCTCGCGCGCGACGTGGGCGACCCTGCGCACGGAGTCAAACGAAGCCTCCGGCATCGGATCCAGGTCGATCCGCCACTCGTCCGGCCGCTCGACGTCGGCGCATCGAGAGTTCCAGGGATGGAACTCGACCGTCGACATCTGCACGGCCCAGATCACGCTGCCGAGCTCGGTCACGCACAGCTCGTCGGCCGTGCGCCCGAAGCGCGGGAAGTAGATGTTCACCGTCTGGATCCAGTCAGGTGCGCCCCTGGGCAGGCGCTTCTGGTGGACCTTCTCGCCGTCCACGCCGTCGGGGAAGCGGTGCAGCATGCAGGGACGCTCACGCAGGGCGCGGACGATTCCGTCCCCGACGCTCAGGTAATACCGAGCGAGGTCGAGCTTAGTCTCACCACGCGCGGAGAAGTACACACGGTTCGGACTGGAGATCCGCACGGTCCTCCCGTCGACCTCGAGCTCCACGGCCGGGCTGGTCTGTTTGGCGCTCACGCCCATGTCAGGTTAGACCCGGGCAGCCGTCCGATCTCATCGCGCGGCGGTCTGCAGCAACTGTTGCGCGGCCCGTTCTCCACTCCGAAGGGCACCCTCCATCTGGGCGTGCCACTCGCCGGCGGTGTGCTCGCCGGCGAACGCGAGCGGCCCGATCCGGCGGGTCAGCGCCTCGGTGTCGATCGGCGAGCTCACCGACTCGGCCGAGTAGGCGGCGCGCGCCCAGGGATCGTCCTGCCAGGTGGAGATGAGCACGTCGCCAGGGTCGAGCTCGAGGTCAGGGCGCAGCGACCGCAGGGCCGCGAGCCACTCCGTCGGACCGGCCCGCACCGAGAGCTGCTCGAGCCCCCGGGGCGTGCCGGCGAACGCGCCCACGAACGGCACCGGCGTGCCGGCGGCGCCCAGCTGCGTCCAGCACCAGAAGCGCCCGGGGACCGACAGCGTCGCGCTTGGCGGCGCCGGCGCGCCGAGCCGGACGAACAGCTTGGCCACCTGGCCGTAACGCACGCCGAGCATCGCCGCGGCCGTGTCGTCCGGGAGGGGGGGATCGAAGCTGATCGCTCCGACCGTTGACGCGGGAACGGCGACGACGGCGGCGTCGGCCACCACGACGTGGGACCCGGCGCGAATGCGAACCCCGCGCTCGTCCCACGCGACGCGACGGACCGGGCTCGCCAGGTGGACACGCTCTCCGAGCCCGGCCGCGAGCTCGCGCGCGATCCGGTCGTTGCCGCCCTCGACGGTGTAGGTGTCGAACGGCCCGAAGGCGGCGCCGGTCTCCCGCAGGACCGAGGGATCGAGATCGTCCGCCGGGTACCCGCAGCTCACTTCGACGCGGGCCCGGATCGCCTCGGCCACGGCCGGATCGAGGCTATAGGTCTCGAGCGCGTCGGCCAACGTCGCGCCCGGCAAGGGGGCGGGCGCCGGCTCGGACGAGATCCGGGCAACCGCCTCGGCCACCTGCTCACGGGAGACCGCGTGCGTGCCCGTCCCGTCTTGTCCTCTGGGATCGCGGTCGCCGTAATTCATGCCCTTGCGGACCAGCGGCAAGCCGAGCCGCTCCGCCGTCGCGATCACGGTGTCGTTGCCGGGCAGGATGAACTCGGCGCCTCGCTCGACCACGGCACCGGCGAATGGAACCGACCATACCCTTCCGCCGACCCGGTCACGCGCCTCGAACACTTCGACCTCTACGCCGGCACCGACCAGCCCGGCGGCGGCGGCCAGCCCGGCAAACCCGGCGCCGACGACGACCGCCTTCATCGGCCTACTCGGACTCGATCGTCCAGCTGGGTGGGTTCTCGATCGCCTTCAAGTAGCGCCGCTCCCACCGCGCTCGCCCGTACGTAGCCCATACCATTGCCGCGAGCGCCGCGATCACGATGCCGCCGAAGGCGCGGCCGATCACGATCAACGCGATCAACGACGCGACCACGGCCGCGGCCATCAACAGCGGGAGCCGCCGGTAGCGAAGCTGGGTACGGTTCATTGCCATGTACTCCTCGAGCGGGATGCGCAGCGTACTCCAGTTTCGTCCGCACTTCTCGCATTCCCATCGGGCCCCGTAGTGCAGCTCGCGGCGCTCGCCGCACTCACAGGCAATCGTGATCGGCGGGCCGCGGCGAATCGATCGGGGAAGATCCGCCTCGCTGGTCATGCTCAATGGGCGGGCGGCTCCCAGCCTTCGAGGACCGGTGCCGTCCACTCCGTGCCGACCGTCCGCGAGCCCTGCACCCACGGCCCCAGCTCCGGCTGGGGAAACTTACAGTGGCGCTCCTTCAGCGTGATGCCGTAGGAGTTGCCCGACTGCAGGTGCTTGATCAGCACCTTGCGCGCGATCTCGTTCTCGCGGCCTGTGGGAATCGCGAAATAGATCTTCAGGAACGAGTTCGAGTAGCGGTCGAACACCGCCGGCACCCCGTCCTCCTCGAGCAGCTCCACGTCCTCGAGCCAGTTGATGTCCTGCCCCGGAGTGGCGGCGAGCAGGTCCACGTCGTCGACTAGCGACACATCCTCTTGGTAGGGGAATCGGTGGCCGGCCAGATACTCCGCATCGATCGATCGCGTGTACTGGGTCTCGCTCACGAACCCACCTCCTCACGCGACGGCTCCAGGTAGTCGATCGGGTTCTCGATGTGGCGCTCGAGCAGGGTCTTGATCTCGTTCAGGGTCCGCTCCTCGGACACGCCGGGAATGTAGTCGGTCCCGGCCAGCGGCACCCGCGCCATCGCCGATGCCTCGACGGTCAGCGCGGCCAGGTCCTCGGGCTCGAGGTTGTGGACGTTGGTCTTTCCGCATGCTCGGGCCAGCATCTGGCACTCGAGCGTCATCGTGTGCAGGAAGTTGTACACACGGTTTGCGGCCTCGTCGACAACCAGGCGCTTGCGCAGCTCAGGATCCTGGGTGGCCACACCGACGGGGCAGCGTCCGGTGTGGCAGTGGTAGCACTGGCCCGCCGGCACGCCCACGGTGCCCTCGTAGTCGGTGACGCCCGGGATCTCCTTGTTGCAGTTCAGGGCCATCAGCGACGAGTGGCCGATCGCGATCGCGGTCGCGCCCAGCGCGAGCGCCTTGGCCACGTCGGCCCCGTTCCGGATGCCGCCGGCCACGACCAGGTCGACCTCGTCCGCCATGCCCACGTCCTCGAGCGCACGGCGGGCCTCGGGGATCGCCGCCATCAGCGGGATCCCGGTTTCCTCGGTGGCGATGTGGGGTCCGGCGCCGGTCGAACCCTCGGCACCATCGAGATAGATGATGTCCGGGCCGCACTTGGCCGCCATCCGCACGTCGTCGTAGACGCGCGCGGCGCCCAGCTTGAGCTGGATCGGGATCTCGTAGTTGGTCGCCTCGCGGATCTCCTGGATCTTCAGCGACAGATCGTCGGGTCCGAGCCAGTCGGGATGCCGGGCCGGAGAGCGCTGATCGATCCCCACCGGCAGCGAGCGCATCTCGGCCACCTGCTCGGTCACCTTCTGGCCCATCAGATGCCCGCCGAGGCCGACCTTGCAGCCCTGTCCGATGAAGAACTCACACGCATCGGCCAGCATCAGGTGATGTGGGTTGAACCCGTAGCGGCTCTGGATCACCTGGTAGTACCACTTGGTCGAGAGGTCGCGCTCGGGCGGGATCATCCCGCCCTCGCCCGAGCAGGTCGCTGTGCCGGCCATGGAGGCGCCCTTGGCCAGCGCCATCTTGGCCTCGAGCGACAGCGCCCCGAAGCTCATCCCGGTGATGTAGATCGGGATGTCGAGCTCAATCGGCTTCTTCGCGAAGCGCGCGCCGAGCACGGTCTTCGTGACGCACTTCTCGCGGTAGCCCTCGATCACGAAGCGGGTCAGCGTGCCGGGGAGGAACGTCAGCTCGTCCCAGTGCGGGATCGGCTTGAACATCGAGAAGCCGCGCATCCGATAGCGGCCGAGCTCGGCCTTGACGTGGATGTCGTCGATCACCTCGGGGGTGAAGATCCGGCTCTGGCCGAGCCGGTTGCGGCGCAGAGGGGCGTTCTCGTCGGTGGCAGCCATCAGAGCACCAGCTTCCTTTCCGAGGGCTCGAGCGAGTCGTAGTTGTAGAGCTTCTTGCCGCACACGAACTTCTGCAACGGCGGCGGGTCGCCGAGCCCGTAGATCGAGAACTTCCGGTTGACGAACTCGGTGTCGGCGTCGGTCCACTCGCCGGGGACGCAGTCGATCCCGAGCGAGGCGACCTTACCGCCGACGTACAGCGTGCCGTCGTACATCGAGTCGCCCAGGCCGTGGCCGGCGTCGCCGACGATGATCTGGCGCCCGCGCTGCATCATGAAGCCGGTCATCGAGCCGGCGCGACCGAGAGTGATCACGGTGCCGCCCTTCTGGTCGATGCCGGTGCGCGCGCCGACCTGGCCTTTGATGACGACGTCGCCACCGCGGAGGGCGGCCGCCGTCAGCGACCCCGCGTTGCCGTCGATCACGCATACGCCGGACATCATGTTCTCGCAGGCCGACCAGCCGACGCGGCCGGTGATGTGCACCTCTGGCCCGTCGATCAGGCCGCACGCGAAGTAGCCGATGCTGCCCGCGAAGGTGATCTTGCAGCGCGCGAGGATGCCGACGCCGAGCGAGTGCTTGGCGCCGGGGTTCGTGACCGTCACCTCGTGGACACCGAGGTCGTAGATGAGGCGGCGCAACTCGAGATTGATCTGCCGCGTGGTCAGCTCGCGCGCGTCGAACGTGGCCTTGTCGCCGTCGATCTCGGCGGTACCCGGAACGCGCTCGTCGAGCTCGACCAGCCCCCGCGGATCGAAGCGTGCGGGCGGAGCTACCGTGTCCATACCATCACCTCGCTCTCGTACGGGTCGTAGGTCTCGATCTCACGGTCGATCACCGCCCGGATCGCCATCTCTTCCGAGGCAAGGACGACCATGTCGTCGCCCTCGTAGAGCACGAGCGGCTTGGCCGCGAGCTCGTCCTTGGCCATCCCGAGCGCATCGTCGGAGACGCAGATATAGGTGAACACGCCGTCGAGGTCCTCGAGGCTCCGGCGCATGGCGTCCTCGAGAGAGGCCCCGTCCTGCATCTTCTGCGCCAGGTACACGGCGATGATCTCCGAGTCGCAGTCCGAGGCGAAGCGGTGGCCCATGCGCTCCAGGCGCCGACGCCACTGGTGGTAGTTGGTCAGCTGGCCGTTGTGCACCACGGCCACGTCGGAGAACGGATAGGCCCAGTATGGGTGCGCGTTGGAGATGTCGACGTCGGACTCGGTGGCCATCCGCACGTGCCCGATCCCGTGCGTGCCCACGTAGCCGTCGAGCTTGTAAGAGGAGCCCACCGACTGGGCGTCACCGAGGTCCTTGATGATCTCGAGCGCCGAGCCGGCCGACAGCACCTCGGCACCCGACACCGACTCGACGTAGTCGGCTAGGTGCTTGAGCTCACCGTCGTAGTCGAGCGCGGCCGCGATCGTGTAGTCGTTGATGTCCTCGATCGAGTCGATGCGCGCGCCGGCCGCGCGCAGTCGCGCCTCCACCTCGCGCCGCCGGTGGCGCAGCCGGTCGGCGTACTCGATGTCGCCGTTGGCCGCGCCGTCGGCGAGCTTGATCCGCATGATCAGGTCGTTGCTCGGCCGGCGGTAGAGCGCATACCCGGTCGAGTCGGGGCCGCGGTGCTTCATCGACTGGAGCATGCGCGTCATGTCCGCGCCCAGCCGGTGAGCACCGTTGCCGTTCCGGTAGATGATTCCCGCGATTCCGCACATAGCGCTGCCCCGACCTAGGGGAGAACCTCGAGGTACTCGTTGCGCTCCCAGTCGGTCACCGCCGCGAGGTAGCGCTCCCACTCGTCGCGCTTGTACCAGTCGAACACCTTGTACAGGCGTCCGGGGATCGCGGCCTGGATCAGCTTGTCCTTGGCCAGCGCGTCAAGGGCCGCCCCAAGGCTCTCGGGCACGCGCTCGATCTCGACGCCCTGCTGGAGCAGGTCGTAGGTATTGCCCTGCTGGGGCGGCCCCGGGTCGAGCTTGCGCCGGACTCCGTCAAGTCCAGCCTGGAGCAGCGCGGCGGTCGTCATGTACGGGTTGCACGAGGAGTCGACGCCGCGGTACTCGAACCGCCCGCCGGTGGCGACGCGCACGGTCGTGGTGCGGTTCTGCCAGCCCCAGTTCTTGTAGATCGGAGCCCAGAAGCCGGTGTCCCACATCCGGCAGTACGAGTTCACGGTCGGGTTGCCGATGCACATCAGGGCGCCGAAGTGCTCGAGCATCCCGCCCAGGAAATTGCGCGCGATCTCCGACAGTTGCGCCGGGCCCTCGGGGTCGTGGAACACGTTCACACCGTCCTCGTCGACCAGCGTGAAATGGTGGTGGTGGCCGTTGGCCGACACGCCCGTGAACGGCTTGGGCATCCACGTTGGCAGCACGTCGTGCTTGCGGCCGACCGCGGCGCACACCTGGCGGTAGGTCGTCAGGTTGTCCGCGGTTCGGACCGGCCGGTCGAAGCGGAAGTTCAGCTCGAGCTGGCCGGGCGCGTCCTCGTGGTCCCCGTAGCTCATGTCGAGGCCGAGCCGCTGTCCCCAATCGACCACGTCGAGCAGCACCGTACGGAGCTCTTCGAACTGATGGATGTGGTAGCAGTAGGGCTTGGTGATGCCCTCGGGCAGCTGGCCGTCCTCGGGCTTCTTGAGCCACATCGTCTCGGGCTCGATCCCGATCAGGAACTGGTAGCCGAGCTCCTGCTCGAACTCGTGCGCCACTCGCTTGAGGTTCTGGCGGCAGTCGGCGTCGAGCAGCTCGCCCGTCTCGGTGTCGTAGCAGTCGCAGTACACGCGGGCCACGCGCTCGTCCCAGGGCAGGACCGCGAACGTGTCGAGGTCCGCCACGGCGGCCAGCTCCGACTCCTCCGGCCCGAACCCGATGTAGTTGCCCAGGCGGTCCGTGAACAGGTTGGCGGTGGCGCCGTAGACGAGCTGATAGCCCTTCTCGGCGACCTGGGGAAAGAACGTCGAAACGACGCCCTTGCCCATCACCCGACCGGTGACCGAGACCTGCTGGAAGAACACGTACTTGATGCCCTGGGCCTCGATCCGGCGCGTGATCTGCTCGATCTTCTCGCGCCGCCCGGGCGCATTGCGCGCCTCCTCGAGCGTCGCGGGCGGCGGCGCGATCCGCGGGCTCTCCAGCACCGTCTCGACGGTCCCACCCAGCGGAACCGTCACTGCACTCGGGTCGCCGCCGTCGACTGCTACCGCCATGTTCAATGCATTCCTTTCTGCACCCTCGCCGACCGCGCGACGCGACGGGACGGACGCCTTCACGCTCCCATGCAGCTGCCGGCATACGGCAACCGTTGTACAAATTCGTACACCGGCGTTATATCAGTTGCCGAAGGCGCTCGCAAGGCCGCCGGGCTCCCCATAAGGCGCTTCCTTCGCGCGTTCACCGTCGCCTTTCCCCTGCCATCCCGACGGGGGCAAATTCCAGCATTCCGGGACCGCATTTCGGCGCGTGCAGGATGTCGCCCCGTCACGGGGCAGAATCCTGCGCTGGCGGCGACGAGTGACCGGAATGCTGGAATTTGCCCCAAGCGCGGAGGCGGGCCTGGAGGCTTGACGGCGCGCCGTTGGGTCTCTATTCTTCTGCACATAGTGCATGGTCGTTGCGCTATACGCAAATGGCCTCCAGCTCCCTCCCCTCCACCGTCCCCGTCCTGGTCATCGGCGCCGGCGTCCACGGCCTGTCGACCGCCTGGCACCTGGCCAAGCAGGGCCAGCAAGTGCTCGTGCTCGACAAGACCGACGTGGCCGCCGGCGCCTCCGGGATTGCCTGCGGGGTGATCCGCAACAACTACTTCCAGCCGGCCATGTCCGAGCTCATGGCCGCTTGCGTCGAGGTCTGGGAATCCGACCCCGAGACCCTCCACTACCACGGCAGTGGCTACATCGCCCTCGGCCCGCCGGCGCAGGAGAGCGACCTGATCGCCGTCCACGAGCGCCAGCAGCGGATCGGCTACCCGTCCGAGCTGATCGTCGGCGAGGAAGAGGTCGCTTCCCACATGCGCTCGCTATACGGAGACTGGAGGGCGCCCGGCCTGACCGTCTGCCTGCACGAGCGCGCCGGCGGCTACGCCTTCAACAAGGAGTCGATGCTCGGCCTCGCCCGCAAGGCACAGGAGGCGGGCGCCCGGATCCAGACCGGCGTCGAGGTCACCGGCTTTGAGCTCGGCGACGACGGCGCCGTCACCACCGTCCACACCAGCGCCGGCGACATCGCCGCCGAGCAGGTCGTGATCGCCGTCGGCCCGTGGGTCCCGCAGCTGTGGGCGATGCTCGAGTTGCCGGCGCGCATCGACGTCCGCCAGCCGGACGGTTCGACGACGCCCGACCTGCCGATGTGGACCTACTGGTACCTCCAGGAGGGTGAGATCGACTTCGACCCCGCGCGCTTCATCACCGACGACGGCCGCTCCTCCCCGGTCCTGCACGTCGACTCCGACCAGGCCCTGCGCGACGACGAAGCCCGGCTGATCACGAGCGACCCGTGGGGCGTCTACTTCAAGCCCGACCGACACAGCGTTCAGGGCGGCGCTCAACCGCTCACCGTCGGGCCTGAGTTCGAGGTCGATCCTTACCCCACCGGCACGGTCGAGCCCGGCTTCCCTGACATGTGGTGCGCGGCGCTCTCGCACTGCCTCGGCCGCTTCGAGGGTTACCGCGCGAAATACCGCCAGACGCGCTCCGGTGGCGCCGGTGCGTTCACGGTCGACAACTTCCCGGTGTTCGACTACATGCGCCCGAACGTGTTCGTGGCCGCCGACTCCAACCACGGCTACAAGATGATCGCCGTCGGCCGCGAGATCGCGCGTGTTCTCGGCGGCGAGCACTCCTCGCTGCTGCACCCATTCCGGTTCGAGCGCTTCGCCACCGGCGACCTGCACCCGGTCTCGAACAGCCCGTACCCCTGGTCGTAGCCGCTCAGGTCAGCCGGGCGACGATTACCGGCGGCATCGTCGGGACGCGGCTCCCTCCGGCCGGCTCTGACGTGACCAGCACCTCGCTGACCCCGTTCAGACTTCCGGCGACACCGACGTCGCCGGAGCCGGCCGAGCTCACGCTGAACAGCGTGTTGGTGGGCGCCGGCGCGCTCTGGCCGCGCTCGAGCCACACCTCGTAGATCCGCCCCGCACCGGGCGCGGGCAGATTGCGCACCATCAGTTCTCCGCGCCCGCCGGCGATCCGGAGCTGAGCGCTCCCGGGCGCCCCCATGACCTGGGCCTGAATCAGGCGGCTACCACTGCCGCCACTTGATGAGCCAATCGCCACCCCGACGAGGACGGCGGCCGCGACCGCCGCCGCGGCGCCGAGACCGGCGAGCGTGCGACGAGGGATCAGGAGCGGGCGGCGTACGCGTCGCGGGGCAACCCGGGGCGAGCCGGTCGCGCGGGCGGGGGCGTCTTGTGAGGTGCCGCGCACCTCCCGCATCACGCGCCGGCGCAGGCCCCTGGGTGTCGCGTACTGAACGCTCGCCGTGGGCAGTCCCCGCGTCACGCCCTCGAAGGCGGCCACGTCCTCACGGCACGCGGCGCAGTTGTCCATGTGCGCGCGGAAGTCCCGCGCCTCGTCGGGCTCGAGCGCGCCGAGGGCGTAGGCCGCCGCGTCGCCGCTCCGGGCGCAGCCACCCGCCATCTGATCCTCGGTGCTCACAGCGCCATCCTCGCCGTGTCGCCGAGCGCGAAACGCATCTTGCTCAGGCCGAGGCGCATCCGGCCCTTCACGGTACCGGCCGGGAGTTTCAGCATCTCGGCGATCTGGCTGTGGCTGAAGCCGCCGAAGAAGGCGAGCTCGATAACCTGGCGCTGATCGGCGGGAAGCTCCTTGAGCGCGTCACGCACCTGCCGCGCATCATCGCGCCGCTCGACCTCGCGATCGGTCAGCTCGGGTGCGGGCATTCGCTCGGCCACGCGCTGCTCGTCGAGTTCGCTCGTCGCTTTGGCCGCCTCGCGCCGGAACGCGTCGATCGCGCGGTTGCGCACGACGCTCAGCACCCACGTGCGGACGCTCCCGCGCGCGGGGTCGTAGGCCGCGCTCGAGCGCCACAGCGACACGAACGACTCCTGCACGATGTCCTCGGCCATCACCGGGCGGCCGCACATGCGGTAGGCGAGCGAGAACGCCGCGCTCGCGTGTCGGTCGAAGATCACCTCGAACGCACGCACCTCGCCGTCTTGGACGAGCTCCATCAACTCCTCGTCGGCGAGGGTGCGCACATCGACAATACGTACGCGCCGCTCCGATCGGATCACTACATCCTCCGAGTTAGCCGGGTCCCCCCAAGGATCGCCCGAGCTCCGCGGCGGCCGAGCGCAGCGGCTCGCGCAGGGCGCGCCGCTTGGCCGCCGGCAGACGCGCTGCCGGTCCCTGGAGCCCGAGGATCGCCGCCAGCGTGCCGCCGCGGCCGTAAACCGGTGCGGCCAGCGCGTTCAGATCTGGCTCGCGCTCACCAATGGCCTCGGCAATGCCCGCGGCGCGGATCGCCTCGATCTCCTCGGCCAGCGCCGCCGGGTCGGTGATCGTCCGCTCGGTGAACGCGGTCAGCGCGCGATCGGGGCCTAGTGGCAGCCCGACCGGTGGCCCGAACGCGAGCATCGCCTTGCCGGCGGCGGTCGCGTGGGCAATGCTCGGCCGCCCCAGCCGCGCCAGGCTGACAACGCTCGAGGGTGAGGGGACGAAGTCGACGGTGATCGCCTCGCCGCCGCCCGGCAGCGACAGCGTCGCGGTCTCCCCCGTCTGCTCAACCAGCCACATCAGCTGCGGGCGAGCCAGGTCGCGCACGTCGAGCTGGCCGAGCACGCGATCGGATAGTCCGACGAGCTTGAGCCCCAGCCGGTAGGGACCGTCGGGCGAGCGCTCCACCAGACCGCCCGCCTCGAGCGTGGCCAGCAGCCGCGAGGCGGTGCTCGGGTTGACCCCGATCCGGCGCGCCAGCTCGCCTACGCGCGCGCCGCCGTTACTCTCGGCCAGCGCGTCGAGCAGCGCGATCGCCCGCGCGACCGAGCCGACCGTCTGGCCGTTCACGCGCCGTTGTCCCTCGAGCGGCGCCGGCCGGCGGTGGCGCGGACGCCACGGACGTTCGCGATCGGAGTGGGCCGCGTCGACTCAAACGACCGCATCACGGTCACCTCGAGGCCACCCGGGGCGAACAGGTCGCGCGAGTAGGCCACGCGCTCCTCGCGGCCCGCGTAGTACAGCTCCTCGAGCTCGAGCACTGCTGTCGTCCGCTTGACCCCCAGGAGCTTGCCCGCGCGCTCGCGCGGGCTCAGCAGCGAGGGGATCACGCGCGTACGGGCAAACGTCACCGGGACACCGATGGCGATCAGGATGTCGAGCACCATCTGGCCGCTCGCAAGCTGCTCGCGCAGATCGTCGTCGTCCGGCAGGGACACCTTCGGGTGGACGACGTCAAACATGACCGCGACCGGCGCGTCGTTGGCCTCCAATGTCCGAGCGACGGTGGTGGCCTGCGCGATCGGCGCGAGTCCCAGCGCCTCGCCCACCTCGGCGCCGACCGCGCGGCGCTCGATGTGCAGGTCATCGCTCGAGAGCGCGAGGCCGCGGCGCTCGGCCAGCGACGAGTAAGGCTCCAGGCGCTCGAGCCGCTCACCCAGCGCGGCCGGCGTCGTGTTGCGCCCCACGAATGTGCCGCTTCCCTGCCGGCGGACGATCTCGCCGCGCTCCTCGAGGCGATGCAGCGCGCTGCGCAGCGTCCCGCGCGAGACGCCCAGCATCGTGGCGACCTCGTGCTCGGGCGGGAGCCGGTCGCCCTGCCGGTAGCGGCCACCCGCCAACCAGATGTGCAGGGCCTCCTCGGCGCTGTCGACCAGGGATGGGGCGCGCTGGTCCGCCGGGCGGCTCTCGCCCGTCGGCCCTGCCCGTCGCCATCGTGGCGCCACATCCTCGCGGGCCACCTAGTCGCCCTCCTCCCCACGCAAAGTTTGGACATATTGTGTCAAGAGGTGCAAACGGCAGCGCCGACGGCACCAACCCGCGGTGGACGCGAGCCGCTGCTCGACTACCGGACGGCCCGGAGCTTCAGCCGAGCGCGCGCTCGCGGGCGGCGAGCGCCCGTTGTGCCAGTTGGCTCGATTCCTCGACCGCCGGCCCCTCGGTCAGGTTGATCGCCACCAGACGCGCGGCCGCCTGCGCCGCCGCTTCCGCGAGCAGCGCCGCGGCGAGGGCGTCACCGGACAGGTTGGGGTTGCCGGTGTGGGCGAGCTCCCCGGCCAGCTCGGTCAGTTCGGCGCCGACCCGGGTGATCTCGAACGGGGAGCGCGAGGCCTCGGTCCGGGCGGCGTCGACGCGCGCGGCCCGCTCGGGGTCCTCGCGCGGGAGCCGCAGCGCCTCGAGTACCGGCTCGTAGGCGTGCAGCTCGACCTCGGCCAGCTCGAGCGCACGGGTGCGGAGACGTCCAGCGCGTTCGAACGACGCGTCGGCACCCGCACCCTCGCTGAAGTTCGCCGCCATCTCGACCAGCGACGCGGCCAGCGCGGCCGCCCACGCCGCTGCCGTCCCGCCCCCCGGCGCCGGCGTCCGCGCCGCGACGGCGTCCAGCAACTCTTTCAGGGTGCTCTCAGAAGAGACCGACGGTCCGACCCTCGGAGTCGATGTCGATGTTCAGCGCCGCCGGCGTCTTGCCCAGGCCCGGCATCTGCATGACGTCGCCACACAGCGGGACGAGCCAGCCCGCTCCGGTGTAGGCGCGGATGTCCCTGACCGGAAGCGTGAAGTTCTCGGGCGCGTTCAGCAGCGACGGGTCGGCAGACAGCGAGAGGTGGGTCTTGGCCATGCACACCGGGAAGTGGCCGTGACCCTCGCGGGTGAACTGGGTGAGCTTCGCCTCGGCCTCGGGATAGAAGTAGACGTCCTTGGCGCCGTAGACCTGCTTGGCTACCGCCTCGATCTTGTCCTGGAGCGGCTCGTCGTCCTGGTAGATCTGGTGGAAGGTGTTCGGCTGCTCGCACGCCTCGACGACCGCCGAGGCGAGGTCGGCGACGCCGGCGCCGCCCTTGGTGAAACCCTCGTTCGCCTCGGCCGCGAACGCGCCCGTCTCGAGCGCGAGCCGTTTGACGAGCTCGATCTCCTCGTTGGTGTCGCCCGGCCGCCGGTTGACCGCGACCACCGCGGGCACGCCGAACGTGGCGATCGTGTGCAGGTGACGCCGGACGTTGGCAAAGCCGTTCTCGATCGCCTGCAGGGCTGCCGAGCGTTCGGCCCGCGGGTCGTCCTCGAGCCCGGCGTGGTGCTTGATCGCGCGGACGGTCGTCACGAGCACGGCCGCCGACGGCGTGAGCTTGCCGAACCGGCAGACGATGTCGAAGAACTTCTCCATCCCCATATCGGCGCCGAAGCCGGATTCGGTCACGACGTAGTCCCCGAGCTTCATCCCGATCAGGTCGGCGATCAGCGAGTTGTTGCCGTGAGCGATGTTGGCAAACGGCCCACAGTGCATGAGCACCGGCTGTCCCTCGAGCGTCTGCACCAGGTTCGGCTTGATCGCGTCCTTGAGCAGCACGGTCATCGCGCCGGCGGCGCCGAGGTCCTCGGCGGTGATCGGCTTTCCGCCGTCGAACGAGTAGGCGGCGGTGACCCGCCCGATCCGCTGGCGCAGGTCCTGGAGGTCGCGAGCGACGGCCATGATGGCCATGATCTCCGACGCCGCGGTGATGTCGAAGCCGGTCTCCCGCGGGTAGCCGTTGGCCCGTCCGCCGAGGCCGACCGCGATGGAGCGGAGCGCTCGGTCGTTCATGTCGACCGCGCGGCGCCAGGGGATCCGCAGCGCGTCGATGTGGTGAGGGTTGCCGTGGAGGATCGACGCGTCGATCATCGCCGCGAGTAGGTTGTTGGCGGCTCCAATCGCGTGGATGTCGCCGGTGAAGTGCAGGTTGAGATCCTCCATCGGGACGACCTGGGTCAGGCCTCCGCCGGCGGCGCCGCCCTTTATCCCGAACACCGGACCGAGTGAAGCCTCACGCAGGCACGCGACCGGGTTCTTGCCGATCACGCCAAGGCCCTGGGTCAGGCCGACGAGCGTGGTCGTCTTGCCCTCGCCGGCGCGGGTCGGGGTCATGCCGGTGACGCACACGATCTTGCCGTCCGGCCGGTCCTTGAGGCGCTCGAGCACCGACAGGGCGACCTTCGCCTTGTACCGTCCGTACGGCTCGATCTCGTCGGGTTCAAGCCCCGCTCTCTCCGCGATCTGCTCGATCGGCTGCAGTACCGCGTCCTGCGCGATCTCGAGGCTGGACTTCATGGTCGTCTCTCCCGTCGGCGTGGTCATGTCGCGTTCGTTTCTCTCTTCTAATGGCTGACGGCCGCCGCCGCAAGCTCCGAGACCAGCTTGTCCTCGTAGAACCGCTCCACTGCGAACGGTGCGATCAGGTCGGGCGTGCGGCCGGTGGCCACCAGCTCGGCGAGCGTCTTGCCGACGATCGGGGCGGCCTTGAAGCCGTAGGTGCCCCACCCGGCGCTGACGTGGAAGTTCTCGACCTCGGTCTTGCCGAGGATCGGGCTGTAGTCGGGGCTGAGGTCGCACAGCCCGGCCCAGCTTCTCAGGAGTCGCGCGCGCTCGAGCTGGGGGAACAGCTCGATCGTGTGGCGGGTGACCTCCTGGAGGAAGTTGAGCGTCCCCTGCATCCGGTAGGTCGTCCAGGGCTCGATCTCCGCCCCCATCAGGAACTCGCCCCGGTCGGTCTGGCTGATGTAGACGTGCATCTGCGAGGAGACGATCACGACGTCGAGCAGCGGCTTCATCGGCTCGGTCACGCACGCCTGGAGGATGTGGGTGGTGATCGGGAGCGGAACCGAGACCATGTCGCAAATCAGCGTGCTCCAGCCGGCGGTGCAGTTGAGGACCGCGCCCGCGCTGATCGTGCCGCGGCTGGTCTTGACCTTGGTCACGCGTCCGTTAGACCGCTCCATCCCCAAGACCTCGGTGTTCTGGTGGATCTCCACCCCGCCGTGATCGGCCGCCCGCGCCAAACCCCACACCACCGCGTCGTGGCGGATGATTCCGCCGGGTGGGTGATACAGAGCACCCATGATCGGATAGGTCGCGTGCGGGTTGTCGACCTGCATGGCCGGCGCGAGCTGCTTGATCTCGTCGGGATATATGACGCGCGAGTCGATCCCGTTGATCCGGTTGACCTCGGCGCGGTTGGCCATCACGAACATCGCGCGGTCGGAATGCGCGAGCGTGAGGTGTCCGCACTGGGAGAAGAGCAGGTTGAAGTTGAGCTCCTGGGAGAGGCCCTCGTACAGCTTGACGCTGGCGTCGTAGAACTTGGCGCCCTCGGGCGTCTTGTAGTTCGAGCGCAGGATCGTCGTGTTGCGGCCCGCCGCGCCCGAGCCGATGTAGCGCTTCTCGAGTACGGCGACGCTGCGGATGCCGTGCTCCTTCTGGAGGTAGTAGGCGGCGGCCAGCCCATGCGAGCCGCCCCCGACGATCACCACGTCATATGAAGGCTTCAGCTCGCCCTGGCGGCGCCACATGCGGCGGCGGCGGAAGATGTCAAGCACTCGCGCCCACCTCGCCGGCCCGGGCGAGCGTCTCGACCCCGATCGGGCTGCCTCCGAGCGAGGACGCCGCGTCCTCCACGACCGTCCACACGTACTCGGCGACCGCCCACCCGAACAGGAGGAGGAAGCGATTCTCGGCCTCGACGACGATCATGCCCGGCTGGCGTGCGATCGAGCCGGGGCGAAAGCTTTGGGGCGGCGCCTGGTTTGGGCGCAGATCGAGGGCGCAGAAGCGTGAGATCGTCTCTCGGGCCTGCGGCCCGAGAACTGTGAGCGCGGCGAAGCAGGTAGTGACGTCGACGGCGTCCGGCGGCGCGGCGTGGTCGCCTCCGAGCAGCAACGCTCTCGTTCCAGTCAGCTGACATATCCACGCGTCGCCTTCGCGCTTGGCCTCCCCGAGCTTGCCGGAGACGTCGTCGCTCTGGAGCTCGAGCTTGCGCAGGTGGGAGACGTCGGCCCACGCCACTTCGCCGATCGACCCGTTCCCGCCCGCGTAGTCGACGGCGACGTTCCACCCGTCCCGGACCTCGAAGCGAGCGCCCGCCGCTTGGGCCTTGCCCTCCATCGGGCTCCGCGCGACCGGCGTATGGCCATTGGCGGGCGCCACGGTTGTGCTCAGGAAGTCGAGGCCGCTCATGAGCGGAGCACCTCGCCGTCCGGGTCGTAGAACGGCCTAGTCTGGATGTGGGCGGAGAACGTCTGCCCCTCATCCGAGATCGTGACCTGCGCGCCGTCACGGGCCAGCGGACTCGGCACCCAGGCCATCCCGATGACCCGGTCGAGCACGGGTGAGAAGCGCGCGCTGGTCACCTGCCCGGCCGGAGCGCCGGCCGCGTCGACGATCACCGCGCCCTCGGTGGGCACGTGTCCGTTGCCCAGCGTGAACCCGACCAAGCGGGTGGCGGGCTCTTCGTCCGCGTAGTGCTCGAGGGCCCACTTGCCGATGAAGTCCTGCTCCTTGTCGAGCTTGACGATCCACGACATGGCGGCGGCGAACGGCGTCGACTCCGAGTCGGTGTCCTGGCCGACCAGGATGTGCATCTTCTGCAGGCGCAGGATTCTCTGCGGTTCGAGGCCAAACGGCTTCATGCCGTGTTTTTTGCCCGCCTCCATGATCGCGTCCCAGACGTGCTCGCCGTAGGCGGCGGCGAAGTGGATCTCGTAGCCGACCTCGCCCACGAACCCGATGCGCAGGATCAGGCAGGACACGCCGGCGACGCGCGCCTGCTTGGCGTCGAGGTACTTGAAGCCCTCGGGCGAGCAGTCGAGGTCGGTCAGCTCGGCCAGGATCTCGCGGGCCTTTGGCCCGGCCAGGTTGACGGCGGCGACGCCCTGGGTCAGATCGGTGAGCTTCACGTTCATGCGCCAATCGGCCAGCCACCACGAGAACCACTCCTCCACGGCGCCGGCGCCGCTCGAGGTGGTGGTGACGTAGAAGGTCTCTTCGTCGATCCGGCCGATCGTGCCGTCATCGACGATCCGCCCGGCGTCGGAGCTGATCACGCCGTAGCGGATACGGCCCGGCTTCAGGTCGCTGAACCGGTTCGGGTAGAGGCGGTCGAGGAACTCGCCCGCCTCGGGGCCGCGCACGAGCAGCTTGCCCAGCGTCGAGACGTCGATCAGGCCGGCCGCCCGGTGGACGGCGAGGGCCTCTTGTTGCGGGTCGCCGTAGTCGTAGGCCCGGCGCCAGTCGCCCGCCCACTTGATGTTCGCGTTCAACTCGCGGTGGCGGCGTTGGATGGACGAGCGCTTGGCCGGTTCAATCGGGCGGCCCGCCAGCACGCCCATCGGCACCGAGATCCAGGGCGGCCGCGCGGTCGTCGTCCCGACGTCCTCCAGGCTCATCCCTGTCTCCTTCGCCATCAGGCGAATCGAGGCGAGCTGGCACATCCGCCCCTGGCAGGGGCCCATCGTCACGGTCGTGTAGCGCTTGGACAGCTCGATCGAGTCGTAGCCCTCCTCGATGCTCAGCTTGATGTCCTTGGCGGTGACGTCCTCGCAGAAGCAGGCGAAGCACTTGCCCTTGCCGGCGCCGGCAACCGCGGGTGGGATGGCGGTCGTGCTCGCCTCCCCACCTTCGCTACTGGTAGATGCCAGTCCGGTATCGGTGCGTACCGCGCTTTCGCCGGCCGCCGTGCGTCCGGCCCGCTCGCCTGAGCGCTCCGCCGCCTCCGGGTCGTCGAAGCCGGCAACCTCACCGGCCGCGTAGACGTTCGGCGGGAGCTCGGCGATGACGAACTGGCCACGTTCCGCGTCGTAGCTCGTGCGGGCGCCGGTCTGGGAGAGCAGCGAGGTCGCGGGCATGAAGCCACCCGAGACGACGACGAGATCGCAGTCGAAGTTCCGGACGCTGTCCTCGCTCCCGACGGGCGCGAGCGCGGCCTGGGAGACCTGCCTGCCACCCCTGGCCTCGACGATCGTGTGGTTGGTGAGAACCAGGATCCCGCGAGCCCTCAGCGCCTCGGCGGCGTTGCCGACGGCCGGTGCGGAACGCAGGTCGGCCACCGCGAGGACGTGTACGCCGGCGTCGTGGAGCTTGGCCGCCGCCTCGAGCCCTCGGTCACCGGTCGTGGCGATTACCGCGCGGGTGCCCGGGCTCACCGCGTAGCGCTCCAGCAGGCGCAGCGCGCCGCCGGAGAGCATCACGCCGGGCAGATCATTGCCCGCAAACACGAGCGGCTGCTCGATCGCGCCAGTGGCGAACACGTGCGCCCGCGCCCTGATCTGGTGCAGCGTGTCGCCCTGCCAAACCGGAACCATTCCGTCGAAGTAGCCGAGCGCCGAGGCGCGACTGAGGGTCTCGACGCCGCCGATCGGCTCGATCGGGGGGGCGGTGTTCTCATCTACCAGCACCACGTCGGCGCCCGCGTCGGCCGCCGCCGTGGCGGCGCTCACGCCGGCGATCCCGCCCCCGATCACCAGGACGTCGGCGTGCCGACGCCGGTACTCGGTCCGCCACTCGCGCTCGGGCTGCTCCTTGCGGAGCACCCCGAGGCCAGCGGCGTGTCGGAGGACCTTCTCGTACACCGGCCACAGCTTCCGCGGTCGGATGAATGTCTTGTAGTAGAAGCCCGGCGGCGTGAACTTGGTTCCCACCACGTCTGTGGCGCGCATCACGTCGAGCTCGAGCCCGGGGGAGGCGTTCAGGTGCTCGACCTTCATGCCCTCCTTGACGGGCTCCACGCAGGCGCGCACACCGGGCGCGCCGCCGACCGCGACGATGCAGTTCGGACACTGGCCGGCGCAACACAGCAGACCTCGCCGGCGGTGGTACTTGAAGCTCCGCGAGAACGTGCGCCGGCCGGCCGCGTACAGAGCCGAGCCGATCGTGTCGCCCTCGAACGCCTCCACCGGCTTGCCGTCGAAGGTGAAGCGCAGGACGTTGAGGCGGTTGACGACCTCGCCCGGCTGTTCGGGTAGCCGGCTCACGCCGCCCCGCCGTTATGTGCGGACCCATCCACCCCGGCGGGCCCGCCCGGGAGCTCGACCAGCAGGACCTCGTTCGTGGTCGTGTCACGCTCGGCGATGAACCAGGCCCGGCAGCCCGAGCGGTGAAACCACCACTCGCGCTGGACGCCCGCCGTGTTCCGACGGAAGTAGTTGTATTCGCCGAGCTGGCGCAGGGAGGGACGGTCGGTCGGCCGCGGGGAGATCTCGCCGCCGTAGCCGAAGTCGGTCACCTCGCGGATTCCGCAGTTGGGGCAGGTGAGCAGAAAGGACATGTCTACGTTCGCGACGGCATAGCGCGAGCCGCGAACGCCAACCGTACGCCCGACTCTGTGATCGTGTCCAATATCTTGTTAAGCTCGATTGAGTCGCATAACGAATCACTAAGACGCCGCCGCGCGCCGCCGACCATTCACTAAGGCACCGCCGTCAGGCGCCGCCGACCATTCCCATTCCATGGAGCTTCGTCAGCTGCGTTATTTCGTCGCCGTCGCGGAGGAGCTGCACTTCCGCCGAGCGGCCGAACGCCTGCACATCTCACAACCTCCCTTGAGCCAGCAGATCCGCGCGCTCGAGGACGAGCTCGGGTTCCCCCTGCTGATCCGGACCCGCCGGCGCGTCGAGCTGACCCCGGCCGGGGCCGCGTTCCTGCGCGACACGCGGACGCTGCTGGCCGAGCTCGAGGGCGCGGTTGCCACAGCGCGCCGGATCGACGCCGGCCAGACCGGACGGTTGCGAATCAGCTTCGTCGGGTCGGCCCTGTTCTCGATCGTGCCAAGCATGGTGGAGCGCTTCCGGCACTCAAGGCCGGGGGTCGAGATCGAGCTGCACGAACGACCCACGATCGACCAGCTACGCGCGGTCCGCGCCGGCACGGCCGACGTCGGGATCGTTCGCCCGCCGATCGAGGATGACGACGGGCTGCGGGTGCAGACGGTGCTGCGCGAGCGCACGGTAGCGGCGCTCCCCGCCGGTCACCCGCTGGCCTCGCTCAGCCGCGTGCCGCTGAGCCGGCTGGCCGCCGAGCCGCTTGTTCTCTTCCCCCGCGACCAGGCGCCGGGCTTCCACGACCTGCTGATCGACTCACTGGCCGGAGCCAGCGCCACGCCGCGCGTGATCCAGTACGCCCCGGAGATGCTGACCATCATCGGGCTGGTGGCCGCCGGCACCGGCGTGTCACTCGTGCCGGCGTCGGTCAACCGTCTGGCGCTGGACGGCGTCACCTACCGCCCGGTCAGTGGCGCGCCGCTGTCCGAGCTGGTCGCGATCACTCGCGCCGGCGAGGAATCAGCGCTGGTTCAGGCGTTCGTGTCCGAGGCCAGCGCCAGCGCCGCCGCCAGCTGAGTCAGCACGACGAGCGGGCATTCCTCCAGCTGGCGCGCGGTGAACCGAATGACCCGGTAGCCGGCGGCGACGAGCGCGGCGTCCCGGGCGCGATCGTTGTCGAACGCGCGGCGCCCGCCGTGGAAGCGCTCGCCGTCGACCTCGACCACGAGCCTGTGCTCCGGCCAGAGCGCGTCGACCTGAAAGCCGAGCAGTTGCCGGTTAGTCAACGGTACCGGCAGGCCGGCCTGCCGGATCAGGGCGAGCAGCCGCCGCTCGGCCCACGATCGCGTCCGCCGCGGGCCGCCGTCCTGGTTGAGGACCTTCCGTAGCCGCCGGATGCCGCGCCGCGTCGGACACCGCGCGATGGCTTGCTCGATCTGCATTTCACTCGCTAGCCCTTTCGCCAACGCTGTACCGATGAGCTCTTCCAGGTCGGGATCGCGCGCGTTGTCGAGCACAGTCCGCGCCGGCGAGGTGACCCTGATGCCCCTCCGGGTCCCAAAGTCAGCAGGGTCAAGTTCCGATACGCGATGGCGGCGGATGTCCGGACGATCGCCGGCGCATCTCGTCACTACGGTCACTTCGATGTGTCCAGAGTGCACAGGCAGAAGCTCCCATACCTCAGCCGCCGAGCGGTGACTCACCACTGCGGCTGGTCCGCACGCTTCCACCGCCGCGGTCATCAACGTGATCCGACTCGCCAGCTGTGGCGGATCGAGAAGGTAAACCCCCTGGTGGCGGCGGAAGAGATGTCCGCTCGCGACCCGGCTAGTGATTGCGTTCGTCCCCACTCCGGCAGCGTCGAGCGTTTGACGTGTGACGACGCGGTTGTTTGCCGACGCCAACCGTTGGATGAGCAGATCCGTCTCCGACCCGCGCCTCACCGCGATGCCCCCCGTACGGGGCAATTTCCAGCATTCCAGCGGCCTGTCGCCGTTCGTGCAGGATCTTGCCCCGTCACAAGGCGAAATCCTGCGCGGCCGAAAATCGCTGACCGTAATGCTGGAATTTGCCCGGCGGCGGGGGACATCGGGCACAAAGAATTGCGCGCCGCCGCCGGACCGTCGTGGATTTCGACAGAGTTGTTACAAACCGAGCGAGCGGGCGATGATCTCGCGCTGGATCTCGCTCGTGCCACCGTAGATCGTCGTCACCAGCGTGTGGCGCACGTGCGCTTCCATGTCGTACTCGGTGGCGTAGCCGTACCCGCCCATCATCTGCATCCCCTCGAGCGCCGTCCGCTTGGCGAGCTCGGTCGCCTTGAGCTTGGCCATTGAGGCCTCCCGGGGCAGCATGCGACTCGGGTTTGCCTCGACCGCTCGCGCCACGCCGTAGACCAAATCCTCCGTGGCCTGAATCTCAGTAGCCAGATCGGCCAACCGGTGGGCGATCGTCTGGAAGCTGCCGATGGTCCGGCCAAACTGCCGGCGCTCCTTCACGTAGGCGAGCGTGTCGTCGAACGCTCGCTTGGCCATCCCCAGCGCCTGCGCGGCGATGATCAGCCGCTCGTTATTCAAGCCCGCCATCAGCTGCATCCACGCTTGATCAACGGCGCCTACCACTCGCTCCTCGGGCACGAAGCAGTCGGTGAAGTACATGTCGTTGACCTCGCGCCCGCCCAGCGTCTCGATCCCGCGGACCTCGAGGCCGTCAACCGAACCCGGCACGGAGATCATCGTCAGGCCGTGGTGCTTGTCCTCGCCCCGCGTCGTCCGGCACACGAGCACGATCTGGTCGGCCACGTGCGCCCCCGTGATCCAGGTCTTCTGGCCGTTGATCACGAACCCGCCGTCGGAGCGAACCGCCCGGCAGGACAGGTTGCCGACATCCGAGCCGGCCTCGGGCTCGGACATCGCGATCGCGCCGGTCCGGCCCTGCACCAGTCCCCCGAGGATCTCCTCTTTCAACTCATCTGTCCCGAACAGCTCGACCGGACGCGCCGCCATCATCGTGACCGGGAAGAAGCCCATCGGGATCAGCCCCCGCGCGAACTCCTCGCACAGCAGGCACATGTCGACCGCGCTACCGCCCGCGCCACCGAACGCCTCGGGGATCGCGACCCCGAGCCACCCGAGCGATGCGATCTGCTCGTACAGAGTCTGGTTGTGCTGTTCGCGCCCCCCCTCGGTGAGTGCGTCGCGCTGCTCACGCGTCCCGCACTCGCGCCGGGCAAAGTCTCGAATCGCCTCGACGAAGGCGTTCTGCTCGTCGGTCAGGTTCTGAATGGTCATCCCTCCGGGTCCAGGTATCTGAATCGAGACTAGCTGCCTCAGTAGGGCATGATCTTTCCCAGCGAGGCAGAGCTAGAGCAGCTCGTGCTCGGTCCGGAGTCGGTCGCGTGGCGCACCACCAGCGACGTCCGGCTAAACCTGGCGATGCTGTATCCGTTGCTGCTCCAGGTGGCGCACCCGACGATCGATGCCGGCGTGAGCGACTTCTCCGAGTTCGAGCGCGAGCCCTGGGTCCGCGTCCGGCGAACGATCGACTACCTCAGCACGATCGTCTACGGCGGGAGCGACGCCGTCTCGGCCGGTCGCCGACTGCGTACGCTGCACAAGCGATTTCGCGGGACCAAAGCGGACGGACGGCGCTACAGCGCGCTCGAGCCTGAGGCTTACGCATGGGTTCACGCCACCCTGCTCGACACCTTCGTCCGGGCCAACGCCCGGTTGTGCGAGCCGATGGACGCCGCCGAGCGCGACCGCTTCTACCGCGAATATCGGGGACTCGGACGGCTGATCGGCGTGCGCGAGCGAGATCTCCCGGCGACCTGGCCGCAGTTCTGCGCCTACTTCGCCCGGACGGCCCGAACGCAGCTCACCCGGACCGCCTCGGTCGAGCGCGTGCTCGACGCGCTGCGCCATCTGTCGATACCACCCCGGCCGATCCCCGAACCGCTGTGGCAGGCGATCAGGATCCCGGGCCGGCGCGCGCTGCGGCTCGGCGGCGTCGGGATGATGGACCCGTGGCTGCGACGGCAGCTGGGCATCGACTGGAACCCGCTCGACGAGCTCCAGTTCCGAACGATGAGCACGATCGCTCGCGCGGCCGGCCCGGTCCTCCCGACCAATCTCAAGGTGATCGGCCCCGGCCATGTGGCCAGATCCCGTCAGCTCACCATGGCCAGTGGGCCGAGTGGCTGAACCGCGCCCCGGGCTACATTGCGATCCATGCTGATCCGCGACGCCAACGCGGAGCGCGACGCCGCCGCCTGCGCCGCGATCTACGCGCCCTACGTCAGCGACACGGTCATCTCACTCGAGGAACGCCCGCCCAGCGCGGAGAACCTCGCAGTCCGGATCCGGGAGACCACGAAGACCCATCCCTGGCTCGTCGCGCAGGACGGTGCCCACGTGATCGGCTACGCCTACGCAGGTAGCCACCGCTCGCGGGCCTGCTATCGATGGGCGACCGACGTCGCCGTATACATCTCGCCCGCGAGCCAGCGGCGAGGGGTGGGGCGAGCGCTGTACGAGACGCTCTTCCCGCTTCTGGTCACTCAGGGTCTGCGCATCGCCTGCGCCGGAGTGACGCTGCCCAACGACGCGAGCGTGGGATTGCACGAGGCGCTTGGATTCCGCCCCGTCGGGATCTACCGGAACATCGGCTTCAAGCACGGGGCGTGGCGAGACGTCGGCTGGTGGCAGCTGGAGCTGGGCGGCCCCGACGGGCACCCGTCCGAACCCGGACCGCCAAACGCGCTGGCCGACGAACTGATCTAGCCGTCGTCCATCAGCAGCGCCAGCGTCGGGCAGGCGTCCACCGCGCGCCGCGCCAATCCCACCAGCTCGGGGGGGACCTCGGACTGGTCGAGGATCGGATAGCCCCAGTCGTCGAGGCGGATCAGCTCGGGCAGGAGCTCCACGCACAGGCCGTGCGCCTCGCACGCGATCGGGTTGACCCGCAAGACCGCACTCACGCCGGAGTCCTCATGCCACCGGCTTTCCGGAGCTCGGCGAGCCGACCGCCGGGCACGCGCACTGCTCCGTCGCCCAGCGGCAGTCCGGCCGGTCGGGCCTGGCAACGCCCTCGGCGGTGGCGCTCGATGTCGTCTTCGAACACGCGAAGCGCGCTCTCGACGAACCGGGCCGCGCCGTCAGGGTGGTGGCAGGCGCCCCGACCTCGGATCTCGGAGGCCCAGCGCAGGACGCGCTCGCGCTCGCGCGGTCCCGCGACACCGTCGGCCATCGCCCCGACCGCGTCGGCGATCGCCCGCAGTCCGAACACGCACGGTCCGCACTGACCGGCGGACTGCTCGGCCAAATATGCGATCACCCCGGCGCTCTCGTGCAGGCCGCACGCGCTCTCGCCGAGCGCGATCAACACGCCGGAGCCGAGCGAGCAGCCCACCGAGCGAAGATCCTCTCGTGCGAGACGCAAGCGGCCCGCGGCCGACGCCTCGACCCACGTGCCGAAATACCCGCCGACGAGCAACGCCTGCAGCGGCTCGGTCGCGCCGCCGGCAGCGTCCAGCAGATCGTCCATCGCGGTCCCGAACGCGAGCTCGTAGACGCCGGGGGCGGAAACGGCGCCGGTGATCGTGACCAGCGCCGAGCCGGGATCGGCCGCCGTCCCGAGCTCGCGGTACCACCGTGAGCCGAAGCGGGCGACGAGCGCCAGCTGCGACAGCGTCTCGGGGTTCTGGATCAGCGTGGGCTTACCCCGGAAGCCGCGCTCGAACGGCCGCGGCGGTACGAATGTCGGCAGTGGCCGGCCGCCGTTGAGGTAATGCACGACCGCGCTCTCCTCGCCCGACACGTACCCGTCGGGTCCGGTCACCACCTGCACCGACACGCGTTCGTGCTCGCGCACCGAGACCGCACCCTCCAGCGCCCTGACCACGTCTGGCGATCCGGCGCCGACCTTGACGATGACCTCAGAGGAGCCGACCGCTCCGGCCGCGAGCACGGCGCCGTCGAGCACCAGATGCGGAAGGCGGGCCAGCAGCAGGCGATCCTTGGCGCTGGCCGGCTCGGTTTCGGACCCGTTGACGATCACCGGCCCGACGCGCCGGCCCACGGCTACCGCCCGCAGCTTGCGGGCGGTGGGGAAGTCCGCGCCGCCCCGTCCGCGCAGGCCGCTCTGCTCGACCTCCTCAATCAGGTGTGCAGGAGCGACGCGAGGCAGCGGGCCGTGGATCCGCACGTGCGCGGCCAGCGTCATCGGCTCGCTCCCGGGCTCCAGTCCCGCGAGCAGCCGGGGCAGGCCGGCGTGACCGCCGCTGGTCATCCGCCGCTACCCACCGGATTGCCGGACAAGGTCCCGGTGACGGTGTTAGCCGAGTTGTCGATCTGAAGCTGGCTGCGCAGGTCGAGGATCGTGCCCGACCCGTCGGTCACACGCGCGAGGAACTGCTCCCCCTGGAGCGACACGATCCGGCCCTGGAGCGCCGCGGGCGCGCCGGCCGGCGCGAAGTCGACTTGGCTACCGGTCATCGAGAGACCGCTGCCGCCCACGGGGACGCCGCCGAGCCTGACCCGGAGTAGGCCGTGGACCCGACCCGACACCTCTAGCGACAGGTCGACGACCGCTCCGCCCGGCGCACCCTGCTCGTTCACCGTGCCGGACAGGCTCGAGGTGAAGGGGTGCGCGAGCAGACGCGAGCCGGCACCGAACGATGACCCCGACGAAGACGAAGACCCCGACGAAGACGCAGACGACGAATGCGGGCTGCCCAGCAACGACTTCGGCGTCCCGGCGCGACGCGCCCAACCGGTCTGGAGCGGACCGGCGAGCGTGAAGATGGCCAGCCCGACCGGGGTGATGACCGCGAGCGCCGTGGCCGGCGCCCGCAGCCCGGCGTGCTCGCCCGACACGTGGGCGATGCGAGTCCAGACCGCGACGAGGACGGCGACGATGCACCCCACGGTCAGGCCCAGCATCCACCACTGCTTGACGTCGCTGCCCGTGCCCAGCCCGTGCAGGACCGCGACCGGCCAGCTCACATAGGCCAGCCAGTGCACCGCCCGCCAGGTGCGGTAGCCGAGCCGGCGGCGAACCAGGCTCGTGATCGCGATCGCCAGCAGCAGGTCGAAGGCCAGCGTGCCGAGACCCATCCACAGCGGTCGGTACGGCGTCAGGAACGGGATCACCCCGTCGAGCAGCGTGATCGGCGCGAACCCGTCGAGCACGCTGGTGATGATGTGGATGGCCAGCACCACGATGACCAGCAACGAGATGTCACGGTGGACGGCGTCGACGGCGAAGCGCGGCCAGCGCGCGGCCGCGAAGCGCACCGAGCCGAGGATCCCCAGGACGACGCTCGCGGTCAGCAATACCAGCGCCACCGCACCGGTCCCGCGCGCGAGGTACCAGTACCAGCTGGGGCTGAGGGTGGATGCGAACGCGGGACTCATGAACGAGCCGCCCGTCTAGACACGATCCGCTCCCGCAGCAACCTGCACGACCGCCGGCAATTCGTCACCTTCAGATGGCCACCCCGCGACGTGCCGGACGCACCCGTCGACCCCGACCAGGCGGCTTGGCAGGCCGAGCTCCTCGAGCCAGCTCGCGGCCTCCGCGCCGCGCACGATCGCTGCCGTGCTGGCGATGTTCGCGTCCAGGCACGAGCGCGCGGTCACGCTGGCCGTCCGCCACACGCTGTCGGCGGACCGTCCGGTCGAAGGGTCGACCACGTGGTGCGCCTCACCCGAAGAAGTGCGCCACCGCCGCACGAACGTACTCGACGTCGCGAGTCCACCGGAGGGCAGCGAGACCCACTGGCCGGGTGCGTCGACCCCCGCGCGATGATCGTCGGTCACCCGCACGCGCCACCCATCCGCCGGCGCCGGGCCCGCGATGGCCAGGTCGCCGCTGAACGAGACGAGCACGCCGCATCCCGCTTTCGAATGCGCCAGATCCGCCGCGCGATCCGCGGCGAGCGCCTTCGCAGTGGCGCCGAGATCCAAACTGACCCCCGGGGCCACCCGGATCGTCCTCCGCTCCATATCCAGTACGACCGTCCGCCATCCCGGGACCGCGGCGATGGGACGAGGAGCCGGAGCCGCCGCGTCGGCGCCCGACGACGAGAGCTCCTCGAAGTCGCGGTTGTACCCGAGCGCGATCAGCGCCTCGCCAACGGTGGGGTCGACGTCGCCACCGGTAAGCCGCGCCGCCCGGAGTGCGGCCGCGACCGCGTCGAGTAGCACCGGCCCGACCCGGACCGCCGACCCAGCGGCGGCGTTGACCGCCGAAAGCTCCGAATCGGGACGAAACCGCGAGCAGGCCCGGTCGAACTCCGCAACCACCTCCGAGACGGCGTCAACCGCGCGCGAGAGCGTGCGGGGATCGGTCACCGCGACCACGGCGACGCCGCCGAACGCCTCGAGGCGCGTCAGATCAAGGTTGTCGGACGCCATGGCCGCGCGAGGGGTTGGACTACGACCCGCCCGAGACGACTCCGCCGCCGCCTCCGGAGGACTGCGGAGCGCTCTGAGGCTGCGTGGGCTGCGGAGCGCTCTGAGGCTGCGACGGCTGCGGATCGCTCTGAGAGGGCGACTGCGGCGCCGGCGAGGGCGCCTGGTCGGGGCCCTGGAGCCCGAGCTCGCTCGCGCTCGCCGGCGCGGGCAGGCTGGGGATGACCGAGCCGGCCCGGCCCGTCGAGACGACCGTGCTCGTCCCGGCTCCAGAAGAAGATGACTTGGCCGTGAGCGTGCGCCCGGGCGCCACCGATGCCACCAGCGCCGCGATGCCGGCCGTCAACCCAGCCGCGCCCACGATGACCCAGCGCCGCGTCCGGCGCACGCGTGCCAGCGCCGCATCGCGAGCCAGCGCGGCCCGCGACCGATCCGAACCGGTGAAAGGAGTGCTCAGCCGACTACCCATCGGGACATCACTATCGGGCGAGACTGTCAGCGCTCAGTAAGACCAATATGAGAATTTCCGGAGTTTGCTGCTTCGCCTGGCGCGAGCCTACTCCGGCGGGCTTTGCGAGTCATCCAGCGCCGGCAGGTCGATCGTGAACTCGGATCCGTCCACCCGCACCGTCCCACCGTGTCGTGCCGCGATCGCCGAGACGATCGAGAGGCCCAGACCGGACCCTGGTCGGCCCGAGGCGCCCGCCCCCCGCCAGAACCGCTCGAACAGCCGCTCGCGGTCCGCGACATCGGGCCCAGGCCCGGAATCCCGGACGGTCAGAAGCGCCCGCCCGCCCTCAAAACCCAAAGAGATCGTCACCTCCCCCTCGGCCGGCCCATGCACAAGCGCGTTCTCGACCAGGTTCTCAACCGCCCGCATCAGCTCGGTCCGATCACCTCGCACGAACACGGGCTCGACTCCGGCGCACACGACCCGCCCATCCAAGCCGTCGTGAGCCCGACACACATCCGCCACCACATCCGCCAGGTCAAGCCGAACGCCCTGGTCAACCGACGCACCGGCCCGCTCCAGGACGAGCAGGTCGTCGACCAGGCGAGCCAGCCGCCGGGCATCGCGCTGGAGCTCCTCGAGAACCTCAGGGTCGGCCCCGTGCCGTGCCGCGAACTCGACGTTGCCGAGTAGCGTGGTCACCGGCGTGCGCAGTTCGTGCGACGCATCCGCCAGGAAGCGGCGCTCGCCGGCTCGAGCCGCCTCGAGCGAGGCCAGCATGTGATTCAGAACCCCGGTCAGCTGCCCGACCTCGTCCGCGGTGCCGCTCTCTGGCAGACGCCGCGACGGGTCGGCCGTCCGCTCGATCTCGCCCGCGGCCACCGCCAAGCGACGCAATGGGCGCAGCCCCCGGCGGGTCAACGCGAAGGCCACCAGCGCGGCCAACAACGCCACCCCCACTCCGATGAGAACGACCAGGACCGCCAGGCGGTTGCTCGTTTGAGTGATGTCGGTCGTGTCCGAGGCAACGAGCACCGCGCCCCCGCTCGCCGGGCCGGTCAGCGGGATCGGCGCGACGAACATGCGGAACACGGCGTTCTGGAGCTGGATGTCCTCGAACCCGGTGGCACCCGACGCCAGCGCGGCGTGGGTCAGGCTGTCCTCGGGGAGGACGCTCGCGCCCAGGGTCAGCGACCGCGCGAGAATCCGACCGCGGGAATCGAGCACCTCGACGACGATCTGATGTCCGGACACGGGGCTCTCGAGCGCACCGGGGCTTGAGAGCAGGGCGGGAGCCGAGACGGCGAGCTGGGCCACCTGTACGGCGCGCTGGCGCAGGGCGTTGTCGAGTGAGGAGCGCAGCTCGTGCCGGACCACCACGACCGTCGCCACCCCAAACAGGACGAGCGCGACCACGATCGAGCCGGCGGCGGCGAGCACCAGCCTGACCCGCAGGGTCTGCGGCCGCGGCACGGCTACGCCTCCGCCCGCGCTCGCACCCGAAGCGCTCGCACTCGAGGCCCTCGCACCCGAAGCCCTCGCACCCGGAGCGAATCCTGTCCTGGACGCATTGACAAGCCGAACATCCTCCGCGACGGGAAAATTTTTGCCTGATCCACAAGTTTCTCGGGTAAGGCCCCCGAATCCGTGGTGGGCAGCTTTAAACAAGGATGTGAAGGTTTTGCCTGCTGACGGGGGTTCATTTCTGGCCGGCTCGGTCCACGCAGGGCCGGTTCGGGTCCTGCTGGTCTCCTCGGATTACCGCACGGCGCGGCTGATCGAGGAGCTTCTCGGGGCGGGCGGCGGGCGCGCGCACCTCGTCACATACGCCACGTGGGACGCGGCGGCGGCGCAGACAGTGCTCGACCATCCGAGCTGCTGCGTGCTCCTCGACTTCACCTCGCCGGACACGATGGCGCTGCTCGAGTACGTGCACATGTCGGCCCCCGAGGTCCCGATCGTGCTGCTCGCCCCAAACGACGACGACGAGCTCGAACTGCACGCCATCGAAGCCGGCGCCCAGGACTGCCTCGTCACGTCCACCCTCACCCCAACCCTGCTCCGCCGAGCGCTCGCGCATGCGACAACGCGCAAACGTGCGGAGGCGCAGCTGGCCCACCAAGCGCTGCACGACCAGCTGACTGGGCTGCCCAATCGCGCGCTGTTCCTGGATCGCCTCGGCGTGGCGCTCGAGCGCGCGCGCCGGTCCGGGGCACAGCTCGCCGTGCTGTTTCTCGACTTCGACAACTTCAAGCAGATCAATGACTCGCGCGGCCACGCCGCGGGCGACCGGCTGCTCGCCATCGTCGGCGAGCGGTTGAGCGGCCTCTTGCGCCCGATGGACACGGTGGCGCGATTCGGCGGGGACGAGTTCACCTTCCTGTTCGAGGACCTCACCTCCGAGCGCGAGGTCGTGCTGATCGCCGACCGCATCTGCCAGGCCGCGCGCCAAGCGATCGAGATCGACGGCGTGCAGCTGTCGGTCACGGTCAGCGTGGGTATCGCGATGGTCGCGGACCCGACGGTCTCGTCCGAGACGGTTCTCCGGGAAGCCGACGCCGCCATGTACCGCGCCAAGGCGCAGGGTCGCTCGCGCTACGAGCTCTTCGACGAGGACTCCCGCCGCCGCGCGGTCGAGCGGATCGAGCTCGAGGCGGCCGTCCGCCAGGCGATCGAGCGGGGCGAGTTGCGCGTCCATTACCAACCCACCCTGGACCTGGACGATTCCCGCGAACCCTCCCGGGTGGAGGCGCTGGTGCGCTGGCAGCATCCCAGCCGGGGACTGATCGCGGCCCGCGAGTTCATGCCGGTGGCCGAGGACCTCGGCCTGGTCATCCCGATCGGCCGATTCGTGCTCGAGCACGCGCTCGAGCGGCTCGCCCACTGGCGCGCCCGGCGGCCTGAGATGACGCTGTCGCTGAACATCTCCCCGTGCCAGCTGGACGATCCCGCGCTGCCGGCCGAACTGCAAGCCGCGCTCGATGCGCGCGAGCTCGAGCCGTCTGCGATCTGCCTCGAGATCCCCGAGCGCGCCGTGGCCGAGGACCCGGAGACCGCGATCGAGGCACTTGAACGGCTCAAGGCCATCGGGGTGCGGATCGCGCTCGACGATTTCGGCTCGGGGACGTCGTCCCTATCGCGGCTGCGGGAGCTCCCGGTCGACGAGCTCAAACTCCACGAGAGCTTCATCGCCCCGGTCGGATCCGCGCCGGAGGACGCCTCGATCGTGGGTGCGCTGATCGAGCTCGGGCATTCGCTCGGCCTGACCGTGGTCGCCGAAGGAGTCGATCACGAGTCGCAGATCGAGCAGCTGCGCGAGCTGGGCTGTGATGCCGCGCAGGGGTACGCCATCGGCCGGCCGGTCCCCGAGGAGCAACTCGAAGCGGCAATCGTCGGCGGGCTCACGCCCGCAGCGTGAACCCGCTTCCACGGACCGTCCTGATCAGTGGCGGCGATCCGAGCTTGCGGCGCAGTCGCGTCACGTAGCGGTCGACCACGTTCGCCTCGGCGCCGGAATCCCAGATTTCGTCGACCGCCCGTTCCCGCGTGATCACGCGCCCCGGCTCCCGCAGCAGCAGCTCCAGCAAATCCACTTCGCGCGCGGTCAGCTCGATCGAACGAGCCCCGCGCACGGCGCGCCGGCTGGCCACGTCGAGTGTCAGGTCCGCGTAGGACCGCAACGCCGCGCCGGAACCGGCATCGGACGTCCGCCGGGTCAAGGCACGCAGCCGCGCCACGAGCTCCTCGACCGCGAAGGGCTTGACCAGGTAATCGTCCGCCCCGGCCTCCAGCCCCGCGACCCGATCCGGCACGGCGTCGCGCGCGGTCAGCATCAGGATCGGCGTGGGATCACCCTTGTCGCGCAGGCGTCGCGCCACGGCGAGGCCGTCGACCGCCGGCATCGCCACGTCGAGCACGATCACGTCGGGCGCCGAGCGCTCGGCCTCGACCAGCGCCGCGCCTCCGTCGGCGGCCACGCTGACCTCGTAACCCTCCGCGGCCAGAGTCCGCTCGAGCATCCGGCGCAGCGGCGGGTCGTCGTCGACGACCAGGACGCGATCAGCCACCTGCGACGTCGCGGCGCAGGAATACCAGGAACGCCGTTCCCAGCGCCGGCAGGCCGTACAGCGCGCACACCCACGCCGCCCGGACGATCGGCGACCAGTCGATCGGCTGACGCAGTAGGCCCTGCCACGCGTTGAACTGGGTGCTGAGCAGGTAGGGCTGGGTGGCGCTCAACCCGGGCAGGACCCCGATCAGCTGGAACAGCAGCGAGATCATCAGCGTCCCCACCACCGCGGCCGCGCTGTTACGCGTGATCGTCGACAGCAGCAGGCCGACGCACACCACCGTGGCGATCGGGATCAGGTAGACGAGCAAGCTCAGGTAGACGAGCTCGAGTCCCTTCGAAGCCGACACGATCGTCCCCGACAGTGTCTGTACCGAGTTGAAGCCCGATTCGATCGAGCCGGCGATGACCGCCACCGTGCCCGTGATCGCGATCGCCACGATCGCATACGTCAAAGCCGTGAGCGCCTTGCCGGCGAAGATCTGCCACCGCTCGAGCGACCGCGTCAACACCGTCTTCAAGGTCCCGTTGTGGTCCTCGGAGGCGAAGATGTCGCCGGCGACCAGCGCGGTGATCAGCGGGAACAGCCAGATCGCGCCGAACAGCAGGATGACCAGCGGGAAGACCAGCCCGCTCTTGTCCAGGTAGGAGGCGAAGGCAAAGCCGTCGTTGCCGGCGTTTCGGTGGTGGCGGAAGTGGACGGCCACCACAAACAGGATCGGGACGATGATCGCCGCGCCCAGTCCGAGGTAGGTGCGCTTCTGGTAGCGAAGCTTGCGCATCTCCCACCGGTACACGGTGCCGACGCCGGGCCGCTTGCGCGCACGACCGACCGCGCCAGCGCCGGCACGGACCCCCGGAGCGGCGCCGCTGATCGAGCTCACGAGGACGCCTCCGCCGAGACACCGATCGCCGCACGGCCGCCGTCGCCGGGATGCGGCGGGATCCCATCCCCCTCGGTCAGCGAGAAGAACAGGTCCTCGAGCGTAACCGTCTGCGGCGCGAGCATGTGGATCAGAGCACCCGCTTCGACCAGCGCCTGGGACAGTTCGGCGACCGCCGCGTCATCCGCGGTGAACGAGATGCGTCCGTGCACCTCCTGCACGTCGCCCACGCCGGGCTGGGCGCGACACACCGACAGCGCCCGCTCGTCGTTGGTGGTCGAGAGCCAGTAGGTCGTCCCGGCGCCGCGCTTGAGATCGGCGATCGCCCCCTCGTAGACGATCTCGCCCTTACGCACGATCGCCACCCGGTTGCACAGCTCCTCGACCTCCGCCAGCAGGTGGCTCGAGAGCAGCACGGTCATCCCCTGGTCGGCCAGGCGGCGGATCAGCAGGCGCATGTCGCGCATGCCGGCGGGATCTAGTCCGGTGGCCGGCTCGTCGAGCAGCAGCAGCTTGGGGTCGCGCAGCAGCGCCGCTGCGATCCCGAGCCGCTGGCGCATACCGTGGGAGTAGCCGCCCACCCGATCCCGCGCCCGATCAGACAGCTCGACGGTCGCTAGCGCCTGCTCGATCCGATCGCCCGCGTCGCCGCCGTCGAACGCGGCCAGCAGCTCGAGGTTGCGCCGGCCGTTCATGTACGGATAGAAGGTGGGCGCCTCGACAAAGCCGGCCACGTCGTCGAGCGCCTGCACCGTCTCGAGCGGGTCGCGCCCGAACAGCCGGACCGTCCCCTCGGTGGGGCGGATCAGTCCGAGCATCATCCGCAGGCAGGTGGTCTTGCCGGCGCCGTTGGGACCCAGGTAGCCGTACACGTCGCCGGCGTGGACCGTGAGATCCACGCCGGCAACTGCGGTCAACTCGCCGTAGCGCTTGACCAGTCCCCGTATCTCGACCGGGGGCGCGTCCGTCATGTCAGGAGGTGAGCGCCTTCGCGGCGGCGTTCGCGGCCACCGCCGGGACCGATCCGAGCACCGTGTAGTCGACGCCGCCCGTCGAGAAGGTCAGCACCGTGCCGAGCGGGGTGGACAGTTCCTGGCCGGAGATGTTCTTGGCGCTGTTGATCGTGACCGTCGGCAGGCTGAGCCCCGACCCTCCGCCGCTGGTCTGGGAGGAGGACTGAGCGCTGGCGGCCTGCTCGATCACCGCGATCCCGCCGAGGCCCTCACCGTAGGTGACGAGTGCCGCCGGGCTACCGCTCCAGTTGAGCAGCGAAACCGACTGGCGACCCAGGCCGACGACGTTGTCGGGCGCGGCCAGCGTGAACGGGAGCTTGGCCTGGACCTGCGCCGGGGTCGTGGCCTGCGCGTGGGCCTTGCCCGCCTTCCCCTTGCCGGCCTTGTGCGCGCGCATCGGACCGGTCGCGCCCGCGCCACCACCCAGCGAGCCGATCGAGACCACGTGGGCGCCCGCCGGCGCCTTGATCGAGAACACGTGGCGCGAGACCGCGCCGTAGGAGATGCTCGTCGCCTTCAGCTCCAGCACCGGAGTGCTCGAGCTGTTGGAGTAGATCGCGATCCCTAGCGGGATCCCGCGAGAGGCGTCCCAGGCGAGCTGGACGCTGCCGAGCAGGCCGCCGTCGTGCTTGGGCGTGACCCTGATCTTGTAGGCGGGCTGACCGGCCACGTTGCGCGGGGTCGGGCCGACCAGGTTCCAGTCCTGCGCAAACTGGTTGATGTCGTTCTGGATCTGCGCCACGGTCGGGATCACGTCGTCCTTCGAGGAGGACGATGTCCCGCTGTGCTGCGGCAGCGTCCCCTTGTAAACGGTGTTCGACATCGGGTCGTAGATCGAGAACGAGCCGTTGTTGACCACGACCTGGGCGTCGCCGTTCTGGCCCTGGAGCTCGAGCCGGAGCTGACCGTTGTTCGAAATCCACAGCCGGCCGCTGGCCCCGTTCAGAATCGGGTCGGTCCCCTGAAGGTCCGATGCGTCTATCAGGTTGTTGGTGAACTGGATCCGGGCGGTGATCCCATCGACCGCGGGGGCGCCGGCCGCCTGGTGGAGCGCGGTGGCGAGCGACTCGGCCGGCGGCTTCGGACCGCCGTTCGAAGCGGCGACGGCGATCGCCGTGCCGCCGACGATCGCGATGATCAGGCCGGCGATGATCGCCAGCAGACGTTGCGTTGAGACTGTGCGCAGAAACTTCATAACCACTGCCTTTCTCGTGTCCTGCGATCACGATAGGGCAGGATTTTGAAATTAGTTTGACAGTGGTCGCCGGCCCAACCTGATCCCCATCGAGCGGACTCGCCCGCCGAGCAAGGGACTGAGATTGGTCGGCGGCGCCTTATGGCAGCGCCCACGTTGGTCGGCAGCCTCGGACGGCGGCGCCTTAGCGCTAAGGTCGCACCCATGTGTCGGCTGTTCGGCATGTCCGGCGGGCGCGAACCGGTCCGCGCCACCTTCTGGCTGCTCGAGGCGCCCGATTCGCTGGCCCGGCAGAGCCGGCGCGAGCCCGACGGAACCGGGCTGGGGGCGTTCGACGCGGACGGCCACCCCGAGGTCTTCAAGCAGCCGATCGCCGCCTACGAGGACCAGGCGTTCGCCCAGGAGGCGCGCGAGATCACCTCGCGCACGTTCGTCGCCCACGTCCGCTACGCCTCGACCGGCGCCGTCAGCCCCGAAAATACCCACCCGTTCGAGCAGCGCGGCCGACTGTTCGCCCACAACGGGGTCATCGGCGATCCCGAGCGGATCGAGCCCGAGCTCGGCGACGCCGCGTCGCTGGTCAAGGGCGAGACCGACTCCGAGCGCTACTTCGCGCTGATCACCAAGGAGATCGAGCGCGACGGCGATATCGGCGGTGCGATCGTCCGGGCCACACGCTGGATCGCCGAGAACCTGCCCGTGTTCGCGCTGAACATCGTGCTGATCACGCCAACCGATCTCTGGGCCCTGCGCTACCCGGACGTCCACGAGCTGTTCGTGCTCGAGCGAGCCGCAGGCGGTCCCAGCGGGGCGCGCCACCTCGAGCACGCCAGCGCCCGCGGGTCGATGCGGGTCCGATCGGGTGACCTGGCGAGCCGCCCGGCGGTGGTGATCGCCAGCGAGCGGATGGACGAGGACGCCGGCTGGCGGCTGCTCGAGTCCGGCGAGCTGTTGCACGTCGATGCCGATCTGAAGGTGACGAGCACCAGAGAGCTTGACCAACCGCCCGCCCACCCGCTCACGCTCGCCGATCTCGGCGTGAAAGCCGCCGCGTCGCAGGCGCCGGCGAAATAGCCATGGCGACGTTCACCCGTCAGCCCTCTGTCGCCCCGCCCGCGCCGGCCGAGCCCCGCATGCCGCCCGGCCCGCCGCTCCCCCGGATCCTCCAGACGTTCGGATTCATGCTCGGCGGGGCGCGGTTTCTCGAGGCGTGCCGCCGGCGCTACGGCAACGTGGTCACGTTCCGGACCGTGTTCGACGACGGCTTCGTGATGCTGTTCGACCCGGCCGAGATCAAGGAGCTGTTCCAGGGGCCGCACGAGCAGCTGCGCGCCGGCGAGGCCAACGCGATGCTCGGGCCGGTGGTCGGCCAGCGCTCGGTGTTGTTGCTCGACGGCGCCGAGCACCTGCGCCACCGCCGCCTGCTGCTGCCGCCGTTCCACGGTCAGCGGATGCAAGCGTTCGCCGCGGCGATGCGGCGCTCGGCCGATGTGGAGATCGACGCCTGGCCGGTCGCCGAGCCGTTCGCGCTGCTGCCGAGCATGCAGTCGCTCACCCTGCGGGTGATCGTGCAGGCGGTGTTCGGCTACGAGTCCGGTGCCGAGGAGGAGGAGCTCCGCCGGCGCCTGCGCGCGATGGTCGCCCCGCTGGCGCGGCCCCGGTCGATGGCGCTGCTCGCCGCCCTGCCGATGCTGTTCGGCCGGCAAGCTCGGATGGACGACGCGTTCGCGGGCGCGCGCCGCGCCGTCGACGAGGTTCTCTACCCGGAGATCGCGCGCCGGCGGGCCCTGGGCGATGACGCGCTCGCGGACTCCGATGACGTCTTCTCCGGACTGCTGCTGGCCGAGGACGAAGACGGCCGGCGCCTGTCCGACGCCGAGGTCCGCGACGAGCTCGTCACGCTGCTGCTCGCCGGGCACGAGACGACCGCCACCGGCCTGGCCTGGTCCCTCGACCTGCTCCTGCACGCGCCGGCCGTACATGCCCGGGCGCTCGAACAGGACGATCGTTATCTGGACGCGGTGGTCAAGGAGTCGCTCCGTCTCCGGCCGGTGATCCCGGGCGTGGGCCGGGTCGTGCGCGGCGAGCCGTTCCGGGTCGATGGGTACGCGATCCCGCCGGGCATGGAGATCAACCCGTCGATCCGCGTCATCCATCGCCGCGAGGACCTCTACCCCCGAGCCGGCGAGTTCAGGCCCGAGCGCTTCCTGGTCGAGGACGCGCCCGACACCTACACCTGGATCCCGTTCGGCGGCGGCACCCGCCGCTGCCTCGGCGCCAGCTTCGCCCTGACGGAGATGCGGATCGTGCTCGCCCGCGTGCTGCAGCGGGCGCCTGGCCTGCGCGCGGCCGATCCCAAGCCGGCCAGGGTTCAGTTCCGCGCGATCACGCTCACCCCGCGCGGCGGGACGCGGGTAATTCTCGATCGCGCGCCGATCCCGAGCCCGAACTAAGCGACGGGCGCCTGGTCGACTCGGACCAGGTTGCCGGATGGGTCACGCACGGCGAAGTCCCGCACGCCCCAGAACTGGTCGGTCGGCTCCTGGACAATCTCTGCCCCCGAGGCGCGCACCCGCTCAAAAGCGGCGTCGATGTCGTCCGTGCGGAAGTGGACGCCGTTGAGCGCGCCCTTGGCGAGCAGCGCCGCGACCGCGTCGCGGTCGGCCGGGCCGCCGTTCACATAGTCGCTGAGGACGATCGCGATCTCGGGCTGGGTGGCGGCGCCGACGGTGATCCAGCGGAAGCCTTCGTTCGCGACGTCGTCGCGCACCTCGAGGCCGAGCGCATCGCGGTAGAAGGCCAGGGCGACGTCGGGGTCGTGGACCTGGACGAAGCAGCGAGAAACGGTGAGCTCCATGCTGCCAACGCTAACGGGCCGGCGCGCGGGCCGCTTCTCCAACTCTGCTCGGCCGGCGGCTTGGCCGGGTGAGGTTCCTGGCCACGCAGCCCGGCACGCTCGCCAGCCCGGCGTGGTCCCGCGCCCGGTAGGCCGTCGGCGTCTCGCCCACCAGCTCGGTGAAGCGGGCGCTGAACGAGCCGAGCGAGGTACACCCGACCTCCAGGCAGACCTCGGTGACCGACAGGTCCCCGCGGCGCAGAAGCGCCTTGGCCCGCTCGATTCGCCGCGTCATCAGATACGCGTAGGGCGTCTCGCCATACGTCGCGCGGAACTGGCGCGAGAAGTGCGCGGTCGACATCAACGCCGCCCGCGCGAGCGCGGCGACATCGAGCGGACGAGCGTACTCGCGGTCCATCAGGTCGCGGGCGCGGCGCAGATGGGCGAGGTTCTCGAGCTCCTCCGGCGTCACCCTGTGAGCGTACCGCCGGCTCACCCGCCCCTGCCCAGCCGGCGCAGCGGGAAAGCCTCAATCGCGGCTGCGGCCGAACCTACCGGCAGGACGTAAGGCGATCAGCTCGCGGAGTGCCGAGCGCAACCGCTTCGGATCGTGCACACGAGGGTTTCGGATACTCCGCAACGGTCGCGGTATAGCCTCCACGCCGTACCGCGCGAGCTCAGACGCGTCAAATCTCATGCCTGCCGACGGGTCAAACAGCGCGGCGTCGACTCTCACACCGTTCAGCCTGAGCGCCTGGAGATGATCAATCGCGGTCATGGTCGCCGGCTGGTCTGGGTCGCGCTCCAGACTGGCGATCCAGAGCACACGGGCTGCGGTCGTTCCCAGCGCCGCTGCCAGATCCGGGACAGCGGCCGTCGACAGGACACTTCGGTAGAGCGCGCCGGGCGCTAGCAGCGCATGCTCAGACTGCTCGATCGCGTCGATCGCGGCGGCGGGAGAATCGATGCGCGCGTCGATGAACCGAAGCCTGCTTGGCCGGACCATAGAGTCGCCCGGAAACCTCGGCGCTTGCGTGTCTTCACACGGCTCGAGCTCCCATCGCACCAGCTCGGTTGTGGCCGGCAGCACAGCTCCCTCGATCCCCAGTTGTTCGCCGAGCCACGCGCTGGCGCGGCCGTAATCGTCAAACGCCGAGGCGGCCGAGGCTATTACGAGATTCCCGAGGGGATGCCGTCCGAGGCGTTCAATCGTCAATGGCCTCCGGATCGCCCTGAGTAGCGGTCGCTCCTCGCTGCTCAGCGCCTCCAGCGAGCGCCGTAGGTCCTCGACCGATGCTCCGGTGACGCGTCGCTGCACCTCGTCGCCATTCCCCGGCTGATACGCGATACTCACGATCACCGTCAGGCGTGTGCCCTGGCCGCGGAGTGCCCGCAGCACTGCGGCTAGGCCCCGACCCGCCCCGAGAACGACGACCGCGTTATTCGACGGTGACCGTCTTGGCAAGATTCCGGGGCTGGTCGACGTTGAGTCCGCGGGCGCGAGCCAGGTGATACGCGAACAGCTGCAAGGGCACGATTCCCAGGACGACCTGGAGCAACGGATCGGTATCTGGAATGTAGACGACATGCTCCGCTTGCTCCGCGATCTCAATACACCCCTCGGTCGCGATCGCAAGCACCTGAGCGCCCCGGGCGCGCACCTCGGAAAGGTTCGACAGAAGCTTCGGCAGCACGCGCCTGTCCGTGGCGACGCACACCACGGGCGTGTCCGGACCCAGGAGCGCGATCGGCCCATGCTTCATTTCACCGGCAGCGTAGGCGTCCGTTGGTACGTAGGAGATTTCCTTCAGTTTCAATGCTCCCTCGAGCGCGACGGGCAAACCCGAAAGGCGGCCGAGGTAAAGGAAGAAGGAACTGCCGGCCAGGCGCTCGGCGAGGTCACGAATCGGCTGATCGACCGACGCAACAACGTGATTGATCAGCTCGGGCAGCTCGTCGAGTCCCCATTGCAGGTCGGCAAGTACCGCTTCTGGTTGTGAACACCTGACCGCGGCGAGGTGGATGGCCAGCTCGTAGAGCAACGCCACTTGAGCGACAAAGGTCTTCGTTGCCGCGACGCCAACCTCGAGGCCGGCCCGCGTGAAAAGCACCCCATCGGAATCGCGCGTGGCCTGGCTTGCCGGCGCGTTGGTCACCGCGATGACGGTCGCGCCGTGCGTCCTGGCCAGTCGCATCGCGGCGAGCGTGTCAGCCGTTTCCCCGGATTGAGAGATCCCGAGCACGAGCGTCCCCGCCTCGATGATCGGCTCGCGATAGCGAAACTCCGAAGCGACCTCGACCTCGACCGGAATGCGAGCCCACCGCTCGATGGCGTTCCGTCCCGCCAGGCCGGCGTGGTACGAGGTGCCACAGGCAACGACGATGATGCGCTTCACCTCGCGCAGGCGCGCCGCCCCCAGACCAGCTAACTCGTTGCGCACCAGGTCGGCGCGCCACTTCGCGAGCGTCTCGCGCACGGCGGCGCCCTGCTCATGGATCTCTTTGAGCATGAACGTCTCGAATCCGTCCTTCTCGCAACGTTCCTCGTCCCAGCCGACGTGCGTCGAACCCGGTCGGCGCGGGTGACCGCTGACGTCGAACACCTCGACCTCGTCCGGCCGCAGGACGGCAATCTCACCATCGCTCAGCGGCGCCACCTCGCGCGTGTGGGCCAGGAAAGCCGAGATCGACGAAGCGATGAACTGCTCACCCTCGCCGAGGCCGATGACGAGTGGGCATTCGCGTCTGACGCCAACCAGCGTGTCCGGCTCATCCTCGCACATCGCCACGATCGCGTAGTGACCATCGAGTTCGTCGAGCGAGCGCCGTAAAGCCTCGGACAGGCTGCCGTCGTAGTTCAGAGCAATGAGGTGCGCAACCACCTCGGCGTCGGTGTCGGAGCGAAGTGTGACCAGGTCCCGGGCCAAACGCTCGCGCAGTTCCCGGTGATTCTCGATGATGCCGTTGAGAACGATCCTGAACCGTCCGCTCGCGTCCTCATGTGGATGCGCGTTGACCTCGGTGACTCCTCCATGCGTCGCCCACCGCGTGTGTCCAATGCCGGCCGAGACGGTCTGCGTGGTCGTCGCGGCGCCGCTGTTAAGACTGCACGCGAGCACCGCCTCCAGCGCGTTGAGGTTTCCCACTGCTCGGATGCACCGGGCCATATCGCCTTCGCGCCAGGCGATGCCGGCCGAATCGTACCCGCGATACTCCAACTTTCTAAGCCCCTCTAGCAGGAGCTGCTGGCAAGGCTGCCCGCCCACGTAGCCGATGATTCCGCACATGTTTGAACTCCCTTTCGCCCCGGGTTTCCTTATCACGCATTAATCAGTCACTAGCGCGGCGCCGTCAATAGGATCGCCGAGCCATCCGGCGTTCATGCCGTGATCGACTCCGGTCGCTTACTCCGGAAGGAGTTGCTCCCGAAACGACGCGATCGCGCCGCGGAACTCTTCGAGCTCTTCCGCCAGCTCGGCGCGCTCGCTCAGCACCGCCCATAGGTCAGCGGCCGAGCATTGCTGCTGGGTGAGTTCCCCAACCCGCTTATCGAGCCGGCAGTACTCGGTGTCGAGCTCGAGCGCGTACGCGGCGAGATCGGTCAACGCGTCGGACCTGCGCTGATTCAGGTCACCGCCTCTCGACGGCGGCTCGTGGTCCGAATGATCTTCGCGCTCAGGTTCCACGACGTAGGACAGGAAGTCTTCCGCCCGGTCGGGTGGCGGTAAAGGGGCCACCCCGTGCATAAATCGTTCATCGCGATGAACCTTCGTTCAGCGTTCAAAACTGAACGGGCCTGCGCGCCGCAATGGACGCGAGTCAACGCCCAGATCCGGGGCGGCGGATCAGCCGCCGCCCGACGACGTGCCGGTGCCCTGCCCGCCGGCACTCGCCGCAGTGACGCCGGTACCGCCACCAGAGCTGCCACCGCCCGAGCCGGGGCTCGGATTTCCGTGCTGACCGCCCGCCCCGTGCGTGCCTCCGCCGCTCGTGCCTCCGCCGCTCGTGCCGCTTTCGGGCCTGCTAGGCGAACCGCTGCTGGATGGCGCGGATCGGGCAACTGGGACAGTCGATCGCGCGGGGGGGGAGTAGCTCGGAGTGTTAACACGGACTACGTCCACGGTGACGGGATGCTGAATGACCGGCGCAACGGGCACCCGCGTCCCGGTGCTCGAGACCGGGTGTCGCGCGACCACGTGGCCGGATCGGGCTCCGGCGCCCTGGCCGCCCTTCGGCTTGGGCGGGGAGGCGGCGCGTGTTCTGGCCTTCAAGGTCGGCGGGTTGGGCTTCACGACCTGTGGCCTCGACGGCGAGGTCGGCGGCGGCGCCGGGAGTCCTGTGAGCAGCGGCGCGCCGCTCTCCTGGCCGACCGATGCGCCGAGCGACGTCGTCGTGGATGGGCGGGTCGCGAGCACGGTGACGCCGACAGCAACCGTGATCAGCGCTGGGCAGGTCGCGAGCAGCAGCCGTTTACGCCTAGCCCGCTTCGCGGCATGAAGCCTGGACGCAGCCGCGACGCTCGGGTTCTCCCGCAAAAGCGGCCGCACGAGGGCCCGGCCTCCCGGTGCGAATTGCGGGACCGGCACCAGCGGCAGATGTGCCCGCGGCGCGGGAGTCGTTCCCGCAGACGACGTCGCGCCGCGTGTGCCCCACCGGTTGTCATGAATCCGAATCGCCGCCCAGAAGACCTGGAGCGAGAAACCGACATAGAAGAACGCGGAGACGACGGCGTACTTCCACATGCCGTCGTTGCGCAGGCTGCGATACAACAGCGCGTAGCTCGTGTTCATCACATACAGGCCAAGCAGGTAGAACACCGGCGATGTCCCGTGAGCGATGGGCTGCCAGCCGATCTGGTACAGAGCCACCAAAGGGCTGGCAACGCCGGCTACGGCGGCGATGAGTATCGCCGGGAATGCCAGTGGATGCGAGCGCCATGAATGTCTGACCAGCACGAGGCTCTCACCCAAGAATGACTTCTGCCAGCGCAGCTGCTGCTTGAAGAAGTTGCGATAGCGGTCCGGCGCGTCGGTCCACACCTCCGCCTCGCTGTCGTAGATCACTTTCCAGCGTCGCAGCACCATGTTTGTCAGCGCACGATCGTCTCCGTGCAACCATGGGCGCCCAAGTAATGTTTGGTGCTCCCACTGGTCGAGAATTGGCATCACGGCGGACCGTCGATAGGCGGCGAAGCAGCCACTCGCGCATGAGACTGCGTTCACAACCGACTCGGCCGCCTTGAGCAGCTGGAAGCTGACGTAGTAGCTGGCGGCTTGCATGTGCGTGAGCACGTTGGCGTTCGCATTGCGCAGGTAGGTGAGGCCGGAGACCGCCCCAACCTTTGGGTCCGCGAAGCCCTGGACGAGCTTGCGCACCGCCCACGGAGCGGGCATGGAGTCCGAGTCAACGAACACCAGGATCTCAGCGTCGGTCGCGCGAATGCCCGCCGCCATTGCCGCTCGCTTTCCCTGGTTGTGGCCGAGGTCGATGCACTTCACCCGGCCGGGATAGCGCGCGGCGGCGAGATTCATCTGCTCCCAGGTGTCATCCGTCGACCCGTCGTTAATCGCCACGAGCTCGACCTTCTCGGGCGGGTATGCGATCGTGCAGCAGGAGTCAATGGTGCGCACGACGGCGTTGCCCTCGTTGAAGGCCGGCACGACGATCGCGATCGTCGGTTCAAGCCCTGCATCACGCGGTGGCTTATAAATCGCCGCTAACACGAAGCGACTGAAGATGTACCCCGCGATCACCATCGTGTAGATGCCGGTGACCGTGCCGAGCCCCGCACCCCGGAGCAGCCCAACTATGTGGAAGATCAACAGACCGCACAACCCCGCCGTGACCAGCGCCGCAGCCCAGCGAACGGAGTGATGAAGACGTCCTTCGTTGGGCACGTCCCATGGACGCCCAGCGGCGTCAGCTGTTCTCATCGATTCCATTCGCCGTCCATGGCCACGCGTGCCGATCGTCGGCACCGGTCGCCGTCCACGCGAGTGGCGATTCCGAATCGGGCCCCATGGGGCCGCCCCCTTTTTTCCGTTCCGTGGCTATCAGAATTTCAACTGCCCGGAACGTAATGCATCGCCCGCATGGAGTGCATGGGCGATTCGGGCCCTGACGCGTTCACGGTTGAACGCAACCGGCGCTAGAGCCGGCCGTCCGCCGCCAAGCGCGGCCGGGCCGGTGGCTGGCCAGACGGCTGTCGGCTAACTGCCGGCTAGGACGACGGTGTTCCCATACTGCAGCGTGCAGCTCGAACCCGCGATCGAGCCAGGGACCACCGCATAGTCGGCAGCGGGATTCTCGATGACGAGCTGGAGGTTGGTGATCGCGTCCTCGCAGTTGTTAGCCGCAGACTCGCTCATCTGGCTGCCGTCGACCCATACGTCCAGCCACGTCTGCGCACCGTGAGGGGCGGTGCTCAGGTCATGGCACGGTTCGTCCTGCGGGTCGGGTCCGTCGCCACACGTGTCCTCCACGACGAAATAGCGCCGCAGGTTCGGGATGTAGAACCTGGTTCCGGCGGCCCAGTCGAGAATGTCCTGCCCGTTGATAATCGAGTGGCCGACGGCGACGGTGGTCGGGTCCTGCCAGGTGCCCGTACCGCCGGCGACCTTATGTATGACGGGGTTTGAGATGACCGGGCTCCCGGGCGGGGTGTTGTCCCAGTAGTCGTACCCCGTCACATATGCGGTGAGATCCCGGGCCGGCGAACCAGTCGGAGGGGCCGGCGAACCACCCGGAGGCGCCGACGAACCGGGCGCACCAGGAGTTCGGGTGGCCCGCCCAACTCTGATCACTCGCGTCGGGTTCGACGTCGACGACGCCGCTCCCCGTGCGCCGTTGGCGATGACGGTGACCCGCATCCTGTGACCGACGTCTCGACGGGTGAGCCGGTACGAGTCGCCTCGACCACGCCGCGGAACACCGATCGGCTTGCAAGCCCGCCCCGTCGAGTTGCAGCGCTGCCATTGGTAGCGGAAGGCCGCTGCCCCTCTCCAGCGTCCACTCGAGGCACGGAGGACGTGACCGACTGTGGTGGCTCCGGTGATCCTCGGCCTGGTTTGGGCAAGTGGGCGATCGCGTGATTGTCCGGCAGAGGCGTATCCCGCGGGCCCTACCAGGATGAGCACTCCGATGCACAGCGCCAGCAAAACACCTGCGCGACGGCCGGGTGGACGGGCGCTCATAACGGGCGCAGTTGTTCGTGATGCCGGGACGAGCACGGGGCCGGGGCGGTCATCTCCCGCGATGACGCCAGGACAGCAGGACGAATCGCGAGATCATACCAGCCCCCGTCGGGCCGAATTCGGCTAACCGCGGCCTGTGTGCTTGCCGATCGCCGTTCATTATGTGAACGCACTCGCCGTTCATTATGTGAACGCACTCTCTCCGTTCATGTGTGAACGGACTCTCCGTTCATGCATTGAACGCCGATCTCCACCAGGCAACCCCTCGGAGACTCGCGCTCGGAGGGCTACTGTCGGCGCGACACCAGGTCCAGAAGATCGCAATCGAGAAGGGCAGCGACCATCAACGCGTTTGTAACCGAGGCAGAAGCGGTGGCACCAGAGACAAAGAACTTGACGGTGGTGCTGGCGTACGATCAATCCCCGGCGCGAGCAGGGATCAGGCGCGCGATCGAACCTCACGGGCTCCGCGTCGTCGGGGAGTCGGCGAGCGCGTCCGAAGCACTCCGCATGGCATTGGCACTTCGGCCCGAGGTGTGTCTGCTGGCGGTCGAGCTGCCCGGCAACGGAATCGAGGCAGCGCGGGCGATCAAGCAGGCCCTCCCGGCGACGAAGATCGTGATGATGACGGCGTCGCCGTCTGAGGAGGATCTCTTCGGAGCGCTAAGCGCGGGTGCCGATGGCTATCTGCTGATGAGCACGCCGGCCAGCCGGCTGGCCCATGCACTCCGCGGAGTCGCCAACGGCGAGGCCGCGCTGCCCCGATGGATGACCGCGCGCCTGATCCAAGAGTTTCGCGAGCGAGGCACCAAACACCGGGTTAACCTGCCGGCCGGGGCGGGGGAGGCCGAGCTGACGGCGCGTGAGTTCGAAGTTCTCACGCGGCTGCGTCGGGGCGAGCGGACGGCCGACATCGCCGCGCGCCTAGGCATCTCGGAGGTGACCGTGCGCCGGCATGTCTCGTCCGTGCTGCAGAAGTTCGGAACGCCCAATCGCCGGGGGGCCCTGGAGATCCTCGAGCAGGCCGAGCGCGAAGAACAAGAGGCCAGCGAAAGACGCGACGGAGATGGTGATGAGCATTACGGACACGCCGGACCGTGACCTCCAGGTAAATACAGCGCAGACGGCCGCCGCGGTTGAGGCCACGGGAGCCGTTCGCACACACAGGGGTAACTGGACGGGAGCTCACCTGGGGCAGCCTCAACCAGCAGGCGACCTGATGCCCCACCATCGGGTGCGCCGGTCTGCTTCTCGGCTCCTCAGCGGTGTCGGCATCCTCCTGATGTTCGCCTTGCCCGTCGCCCTGTTCGTTCATGACACGTTCAATCGCACAGTTCCTCGCGCCGTAGCAGCCGCGCCGTGGCGACCGACGGCGCCGCCAATCATCTTGGCGGGTCGGTGGAACGTCGGCTGGGCCCTGAACGGCCACAAGCCGTCGGCACTGGAGATGGCGAACCTGGTGCTCACCGACGCGATCACCCTCGTACCAAGGCCACCAAGGCCGAGGGTAATCCCAGCAGTGCTCACGAGCATGCCCACGACCGGGTGGACCCTCGATAACGGTGCGACCATCACCACCGACGGCCATGGCGCGCTCGTGCTGCGGCCGCTGACCAACGGGCGGCCGTCCCTCGCGGGACAGGGCAAAGGCTGGCGCGGCGCGTACTGGTTGCCGCTGAATACCGCGAACTGGCAGAACTACGCGCTCCGCGTCACGGTCACCAACCTCGGGGCAGAGGGATCGGGAGGCACTGCGACAGTCATCGTCGGCCATACCGACACACACGTCGGCTACGCCGTCTCGATCTCGGCGGCGAGGATCACCATCCAGAACCAGAATGGCGGGCGGCTGTTCACCGGCGTGATCCCGGCCGCGACATCCCACCGTGTGGGCGTCACGCTGGCCAAGCAGCTGCTCGTGACCATCGATGGCTCCTTGATTCACGCCTTCCATACCGGCAAGGCTCAGGGTGGCATCGGCTTCGGGGTCTACAAGCCGACGGCCGATAGCAACCTCCCGTTCTTCACGAACTTGCGGGTAGGCCCAAAGTGACCATGCGCTCGCGGCGCCATACTCTGCGGGCTGCCATCGCGGTCGCGCTGCTGCTCGCCGCATTGGTGGTGGTCGTGGGCGTCATCATTGGCGGCGGGAGCAAACCCACTCGCCCTCACGCCTCGCCCGCAGGGGCATCGCCCGGAACGCTTATAGGCGCGCGGCCCTGGTTTGCGCCGTACGTCGATCTGACCCTCGCGCCCGTGCCTCGGTTTCAGGCCGCGGCGGCCAATCCCAGCCGTCATGTGGTGTTGGGATTCATCCTCGCGGGCGCCGGCGACCCGTGCACCCCGACATGGGGGGGTCTGTCTACGCTTGAGCAGGCCGCAACTCTCAATACACAGATCACGGAAGCCCAGGCTGCTCACGAACAAGTGCTGGTCAGTTTCGGCGGCGCTCAGGGTTCTGATCTGGCTGTTGGCTGTACCGATCCGACCAAGCTCGAAGCCGCCTACCAGGCAGTCGTCGCTCGCTATTCCCCGAGCGCGATCGACCTCGATGTTGAGGGTCCCGCGTCCCTGAACCCCGCCGTCACTGCGCGCCGTGCCCAAGCCGTCGCTGCCCTGCAGCGAGCGCAAGCGACGGCGGAAAAGCCGCTAGCCGTCTGGCTGACCCTGACGGCGGCTCCATCTGGCCTCGAGCCAAACGGCGTCGCGGCCATTCAGCAGATGCTTCGAGCCGGCGTCAACCTCGCGGGTGTGAACGTGATGGCGTTCGATTACGGCCCTTTGGCTGGTCGGACCATCCTGAGCGCCAGCGAGGGCGCACTGACCGGAACCGCCGCCCAGCTCCAACGGTTGTATCGGGCCAACCACATTCGCGCCGGCCCCACCAGCGTGTGGGCTCAGCTGGGTGCGACCATTATGGAAGGTCGCACCGACGCCGCGGGGCAGGTGTGGGGCATCTCGGACGCGCGAGCGCTGTATCAGTTTGCACTCGCGCACCACCTTGGACGCCTCTCTGAGTGGTCACTCGGTCGTGATCAACCGTGTTCGGGGGCGCCGCCGCAGCCGAGCCATTCCTGCTCAGGCGTGACGCAGCAGCCATTGGAGTTCTCGGAGAACCTCCTCGGCCGTGATGCACCCTGAAAGCAATGCACACAGAACCACCATCACTCATCAGTCGGACCTCATCAATCGCAACCACCGCCTAGGGGGAACCTAAATGGTGAAACGGACAGTGCTGCTAGGCGCCGCCATGGCAGTCGTAGGGCAATCACTCTTGATGGCGGGGCCCGCCATCGCAAAGACCAAAACACGGGCGTGTCCCAGCGTGACCGTCGGGCGCTATGAAGCAACCAACGTGCGCGTCACGTCGAACCTGGGGTGCGCGGCGGCCAAGAGCGATCTGCGCATCTGGCTCAAACACCCCTCGAAGTTGCCTCGCAACGCCAAGGGGTGGCATTCCAAACTGGTTGGTGGGACCTGGGAGATGGCCTACGGTCATTATCCAGTGAGCCTCTCCTTCGTCCTCGTCAAGGTGTCGGCCCCGACGCCGCCCCCGACACCCACCTCGACGCCGACTCCGACGTCGACCACAACCTCAACTCCGACCCCGACCCCGACCCCGACCCCGACCCCGAACCCGAACCCAACTCCGACGCCGAAGCAGGCTCAGAAGATCTCCTTCACCTCGACAGCGCCAGCTCATCCCATCGTGAACGGGTTTCCGTACACGGTTACGGCCAGCGCGAGTTCGGGCTTGCCGGTAACGCTGACGCTTGACGGCAGCAGTACCGGGTGTACGTTGTCGGGTGCGTCGGTGAGCTTCACCGCAGCGGGTACGTGCGTGATCGACGCTAATCAGGCCGGGAACGCCACCTATAACGCGGCGCCGCAGGCCGATCAGTCGTTGGCGGTCACCCAGGCAAAGACGGTGGTGACGTTGACCTTCGATGACGGCTACGAGGATATGACCACCAACGCGCTGCCCGTCCTGCAAAAGGACGGCCTTCACGGGACGTTCTACATCATCTCCGGCGCTCTAAACGACAACGGCGACGATCCTGCCTATATGACCTGGAACCAGCTCCAGACGATCTATCAGGACGGTAACGAGATCGGGAGCCACTCGGTCCTCCACGAAGCCCTACCGCAAGTGGATACGGACGAGGCGATTCAGGAGCTTTGCCAGGATCGCTATGACCTCATGAACCCGCCGGGCTTGGCAGCCGGTTCGCTTGGGCCGATCACCAGCTTCGCCTATCCCGACGGCGAGGGCATTGCTACTGGCAGTCCTAACACCACTACCGATCCCAGTACTTGGACTTCGGCCTCCAGTGACGCTGCTAGCAGCACAACCATCGAGAGCATCCTGTCGGCGTGCGGCTACAACAGCGCCCGCACGGTCGATGGGGTCGATAGTGGGAGCGGCAGCTCGGCAGCGGTGCCGCTGACGTCGACCGACCAATACGATGCCACCACGGCCGATAGCGGTCTCAATTTTGACGATCCGCTTGACATGCCGACGACCCCGAGCATCGGGTCCGATGACAGCATTACCACCGCTTCGCAGGTTGAGTCCTGGATCACCGGCGCGGAGTCAGCGGATGCATCCGCGAATGGTTGGCTATCGCTCACCTTCCACGACATCTGCTCCACGGCGTGTGACAGCCCCGACGGATACCAGATGGCCACGACGCAGTTCACCAGTCTGATGAGCTGGGTTCAGCAGCAGGAACAAGCCGGCAACATCGTCGTTAGGACGATGGGGCAGGTAGTCGGTGGTACGGACAACCCCGCTGTGGCACCCGCGACGACCTCGCCCACGAACGAGTGGTCGGGCGTAGGAGGATGGACGTCGGGAGGGCTCTCCACGGGTTCTGTAGTCAACTCTACCTTCGCCGATGCGACGAATCCGAGCACCTGGTACAGCAGCCCCGGAGGCCCGCCGTGCTACCAGCTGCAGCAGTCCGGCAGCAGCACGGTGACCCCGGTTATCACGGGGACCAATGGCACGGGGTATATCTCCAGGGTCACGCCGACCTCGACCCCACCAAACAGTGCCACCGAGGCTGGCCAGATTGTGGTGACCAAGGCCAGCAGTGGCAGTGATGCTGGCATCGTCACTTTGCAGGACCTGGGCGAATGCTCACCGATCCTTTCGCCCGGCACTACATACACGGTGTCGGCCGACTATCAGAGCACCGGCGCTCCGGTGTTCTTCGATGTGTTCATCCGCAGCGATACTGGAAGCTGGACCTACTGGACAGATGACAGTGCCGCACCGTTTGCCGCAACCACAGGGACTACCTGGGGAACGGCGTCGTGGACGCTGCCACAAGCGCTCCCGGCCGGGTATGACGGGATCAGCTTCGGACTCTCCGTCGGGGCGCCGACCACCCTCACGGTGGACGGCTACTCCATGACTGGCTGAGCGACCTCATCCGCCCCTCGTGCGTTCAGTCCTGAACGCACGAGGGGCGAGGTTGCCCATTGGCGACCGACCCCGCACCTAACACACTGCTGAGGAAGATGGAAGATGAACATGCTGCCGCTCACCGAGGCTTGGGAACGCCTAATCTCATCGGTCAATAATCTCCCGCGCCTGTGGCTCTGTCTCTTGGCGGCAGCCGGGATCACCTTGTGGCCAGGCTCTCCTCCGGCCCAAGCAGCTGGAACGGGGCGACGATGACCCTGTCGCTGTCCCCGACCAGCATCACGGCCGACGGCACGTCCAGCACCACCGCGACCGTGACCGTGGATGACAGCACGGGGACAGGCGTCTCCGGAGACAACGTCACTCTCTCGTCTACCGATCTGGCGAGAAGATCAGCCCCAACCCGGCGACGGACAATATGCAACGGAACCTACACCGCGACGATCACCAGCTCCAAGACCGTAGGGACCGCGACGATCACCGCGACCGATAGCACTTCAGACGTGTCCGGCGGCAACTGCGACCCTGACCCAGACCGCGGATACCCCGGCCACCGTGACGGTAGCCCTCAACCCGGCCTCGATCGTCGCCAACGGCGCGGCCACCACCACCGCCACCGCGACCGTCAAGGACGCCGACGGGAATCTCCTCTCCAGCGAACCCAGCGTCGAGTTCTCCTCCAGCGACGGCGGCGACGTCGTCAGTGGCACGACGAACGCCGGCAACGGCACCTACACCGCGACGATCACAAGCTCAACCACCGCCGGAACCCCGACCATCACCGCAACCGACGGCACCGTCGCCGGCGCCGCGACGCTCACCGAGACCGCGGATACCCCGGCCACCGTCACGGTGGCGCTCAACCCGACGTCAATCGTTGCCAACGGGACCGCCACGACCACCGCGACCGCCACCGTCAAGGACGCCGCCGGGAATCTCCTCCCTAACGAATCCAACGTCAAGTTCGCCTCCAGCGACACCGGCGACAAGGTCAGCACCACGACAAACGCCGGGAGCGGCACCTACACCGCGACGATCACGAGCTCCACCACCGTCGGAACCCCAACGATCACCGCAACCGACGGCACCGTCTCCGGCACAGCGACCCTGACCCAAACCACGGATCCCCCGGCCACCGTGACGGTAGCGCTCAACCCGACCTCGATCATCGCCAACGCGACCGCCACGACCACCGCGACCGCGACCGTCAAAGACGCCGGCGGGAATCTCCTGCCCAGCTCGACCGTTACCTTCAGCTCCAGCGACACCGGCGACAAGGTCAGCGCCACGACAAACGCCGGGAGCGGTACCTACACCGCGACGATCACGAGCTCCACCACCGTGGGGACTCCGACCATCACCGCAACCGACGGCACTGTCTCCGGAACAGCGACTCTGACCCAGACCGTCGGTTCCGCGACCGCCGTCTCGGTGACCGTGAGCCCAGCCGTGATCCTCGCCAACGGCGTCTCCACCGCGACCGCGACCGCGACCGTCAAAGACGCGGCGGGCCATCTCTTGACCGGCCAGGCTGTCGGCTTCAAGTCCACTGATCCGGGGCAGTTCTTCGGGCAGGTCTCGGACAACGGCAACGGCACATACAGCGTCCAGGTCAGAAGCTCGACGACGGTTGGTTCGGCAACCATCACCGCGACCGACAGCTCCGTGTCGCCCTCCGTTGCGGGTGAGGGGCCGCTCGTTCAGGCCGCCGGACCCAGCACCACCTCGCTGGTGGCCTCGTCCTCGGGGCTTGTCACAAACGAAACCGTGACTCTGTTCGCGACAGTCAATCCGGGGCCCGGCTCACCGGCCGGAACGATCACGTTCGACGACGGCGGCGCACCCATCGCGAACTGCGTGGCGATGCCGATCACGCCGGCGAGCCCGGCAGCCACGTGTCAGACATCGTTTGCCGCCTTCACGTCCCCCGAGCGCCTCACCGCCGTGTTCGTACCGAACAGCTCATCGACTGCACCGGGCTCGACGGGCGCCACCACGATCACAGTCACGCCGGACTCGACCTCCGTCTCGCTGGCCGTATTGGCGACGGTGGACGTGGGTCAGAGTACGACCTACACGGCCACGGTCGCACCTCCGGCAAGCCGTTCCGGCCCCATCGAGCCGTCCGGGTCGGTGGAGTTCTTCGACAACGGCAGCCCGATCGCCTCATGCCTCGATCAGGCGCTGGTGAAGCTGAGCGCGACGTGCACGCTCACCTACAGCGCGACCGGCACGCACAGCATCACCGCCAGATACGGTGGCGACCCGAACTTCACCGGCTCCACGGCGCCGGCGCAGCCCGTCAGTGTTCAACTGGCGGCCGTCCACGTCGTCGGTCTGATAAGCGCCACGATGCAGTGGACGTTCGACTACACGCCGAACTCCACGAAGGTCGCTGTCCTCTTGGTCAACTGGGTGTCCTCCGAGGCGACTGTGCTCGTCAAATGTCACGGTCGAGGCTGCCCGTTCGCCACACACACCAGCAGGGTTGCGAAACCCAAGCGGTGCGGGACGAAGGGGAAGCCCAAGTGTCCGATCGGCGGCAGCATCAACCTGGGCGCCCCCTTCCGGAAGGATCCTCTGCACCCCCGGGCCACGGTCATCGTGATGATCAGGCGTCCAGGCTGGGTCGGCAAGTACTACAAGTTCACGATCCGGGCCGGAAACAATCCCGACGTCCAGGTCTCTTGCCTGGCCCCAGGCGGAACCCGCCCGGGGGTCGGATGCTGAACAAGGCCGAGATTTGCGGAGCGATGTTGAGCGCTTGGGCTATTTCGAGGAGTTGTCGACCGCGCTTGCTGTTAGGCCCTCGGGTCCGGAATTGGCCTGCGCCGTGCTCGCGACCGAGCCCGGCTTCGCACGGTCGGCACGTCCGGGTCAGGGACTTCCGGGTCCACCGCCTGAAGTTTGCAGGGCCTTGACAAGTGATTGACAAGAACGCCCCGATTTGATAAATTTTGGTTTAGTAAAACACCTGAGGACGGAGCCTTAAGGGGGTAAGAAGCTGGACACGGTGCGCTCGAGCGGGGTGGCTCGAGCCGGCGCATTAGTCGTGATGCTTTGACGGTGGCCCGCCCCGGGCTGGGTGCGGTGCTGGGGTGAACAATGAGTATCGAGGTAACGGCCTCGCCGATCAGGCTCGTGAGAGTCGGTTTGGGGCCAGTTTGGTTTACATGCTTGGCAGTTTCGACCGGAGTTCTGTCGGCGGCCGTCCTCGGCTTCGAGCTTGCACGGCCGCTCCACGCGACCAATCCGAGTGGCCGCGCCGCAATCGAGACGGTCATCACGATTGCGGCGATCTGTACCGCCCGCCTACTCGTGGCGAATTTCCACCGGAGTGGCCGACTGCCCGATCTGCTGCTCCTGTGCGCCCTCGTCGCCGTGGCGCTCACGGATTTTGTTTACTGCGCCGCGCCCGCTCTTATCGGTGGGACGAAGGCCGAATCTGGCGGCGGCGCCAGACTCGCCTGCGAGCTGATCGTCTCGGTCGCATTCGCCGCCGCGGCGTTCGCACCGGGCAAGTTGATCAGGCGTCCCAACCGCGGCCTGATCGGAGTCGCAGCGCTCGCCGGTGCCGCGACCGTCATCGTCGCCGAGCTGCTCGAGGAAGCCACAGGCTCGCGCTGGAGCTCAAGCTTGCAGCAGATCGGCATCCGAGGCGCTGTCGACCACCCGGTGGAGCTCGCCGTCAACGGTGTCGCGGCGATCGTATTGATCGTTTCGGGACTCGCCTTCCTGCGCCGCGCTCAGCGCGGAGCCATCCGGTGTGGGCTCCTAGCCGGCGCGTCGTTCCTGCTGGCCGGCGCCCGGTTGCAGTACCTGGCCATGCCGGCAGTAGCCACGAATTGGATCACGCCGCGCGAAGCACTTCGGTTGGCGGCTTACGCCATGCTGCTCGCAAGCGCGTACTGGGAGTACGCCAGGGCGCGCCGAGCGGAAGCGGTTGCGGCGATCAGCTCAGAGCGTGAACGGATCGCCCGTGAACTCCACGACGGACTGGCGCAGGACCTAGTCTGTATCGCCGCACAGAGTCAACGCCTCGGGGCCGAGCTGCAGCGTGAGCATCCGCTCATGGTTGCGGCTCGAAACGCGCTCGCCACCTCGCGCGGCGTGATCGCGGATCTGTCGGCATCGACTGCTCCGACAACCGAAGCGGCGCTCCGCCTGATCGCAGACGACCTCCGTCATCGCCACGGCTTGGAGATCGACGTTCGGGTCGAGATGACTACGGCGCTCGGTCAGAGCAACGACCTGGACCTCGTGGACCGAGAGCACATCGTGCGGATCGCTCGGGAGGCAATCGTGAACGCGGCGCTCCATGGCCGGGCCCGGCGCGTCGACGTGGTCTTGTCGGGTACGGGCGGCGGAGACCTTGTCATGCGCATCATCGATGACGGATGGGGAATCGCCGACGCCCACGGTTGCGGCATGGGCCTCCGCACGATGCGGGCTCGCGCTGCAGCACTCGGCGGTCACCTGAGTGCGCATACCGGTCCCGCCGGCGGGACACACCTCGAGCTCACCGTTCCTTGATGCGAGAAGCAGGCCAACGCCAAATACGGGCGGCTAAGGGTGCTGCCGAACCCCCCACCCGAATTCGCGGGATGCCGACGATTGGCCTCGCGCCTCTGAGCCGACGAGATACCCTCGGAGTCGTTGTGAGGGGCACTGACCTTAAGGTCTTCGTGGTCGACGATCACGAACTCTTCCGTCGTGGGCTGATCGGTCTTCTGGAGGAGCGAGGGATTCGCGTTTTTGGCGAGGCGGCGCTGGCCGCGGAGGCCCTCCAGCCCGCGGCTGAGATGGGACCGGGGGTGGTGTTGATGGATCTCACGATGCCCGGCATGTCCGGCATCGAGGCGACGCAGCGATTGACCGCGGTGGCACCGCTGGTGCGCGTGCTGGTGTTGACGGTCGCCACCGACGATCAGCACGTGATGGATGCGCTACTGGCCGGAGCGTGTGGCTACGTGCTGAAGGATGCCCCGGTCGATCAGATCGTCGAGGGAATCCGCGCGGCTCACCGCGGAGAATCATTCATCTCGCCGCGGATTGCGCGCCACCTGATACGCCGCCTACGCGAGCCGCAGGAGGTCGAGCCCTCGCTTACCGGGACGGACCTGACGCCACGCGAGCTGGAAGTCTTGGATTTGCTCGCCCGGGGCCTTGACAACTCTGAAATCGCGCACGCGCTCTTCCTGAGCCAGCACACGATCAAGAACCACGTCTCAAGCATCCTCATCAAACTGCAGGTCGAGAACCGCATTCAGGCCGCCGTGCGGGCGGTTCGCGGTGGCCTGGTCTGAGTTTCGCTAACAGCGGTCACGCGCCGGTGGCCACAGGGCGTCCAGGGTCTGTGATCCAATCGCTCCACGAGCCGACGTACAGCGCTGCCGGGTAACCGGCCAGCGCCAGCGCGAGCACCTCGTGCGCCGCGCTCACCCCCGACCCGCAGTACGCGCCCACCTCGGCGCCCTCGCGCACCCCCGCCGTCGCGAAACGCTCACGGAGGGCGCCAGCGTCGAGGAAGTGGCCGGTGGCCTCCAGCAGCGACGCGCCCGGCAGGTTGACCGCGCCGGGGATGTGACCGGCGACCGGATCGATCGGCTCGTCCTCGCCGCGGAAGCGCTCGGGCGCGCGAGCGTCCAGCAGCACGCCGGACCCCGCGGCAAGACGTGCGGCGCGCACCGCGTCGAGCACCGGCATCCCACCGGGTCGCGCCACGAAGTCGCCCGGTTCGGCCGCCACCTCCCCCCGCTCGATGGGGAGCCCGGCGGCCACCCAGCCACCGAAACCCCCATCCAAAACACTCACCCGGGGGTGCCCGAAGTACCGCAGCAGCCACCACGCCCGGGCCGCCGGGATCGAGTTGCCGGCGTCGTAGACGACCACCGGCCGGTCCGCGAACACTCCCGCTGCGCACATCGCAACCTGGAACTCGTGCGCGGCCGGAAGCGGGTGGCGCCCACCGTCCCCCGGGGGACCGGCCAGCGCCGTGTCGAGGTCGACGAACACCGCCCCGGGGATGTGGCCCTTAAGGTAGTCCGAGAGGCGGGGTCCGGTCAGCGCCCAGCGGACGTCCAGGAGGGCGGCGTCCGCCGGGATTTCATCAATCGAGATCAGCGTATCGGTAAGCGTAATGACGTTCCTAGGGTTCAGATTCCGGCGCGTTTCGTCGATTAGGAAGTAAACGGGGTACCGCCAGCCGCCCTCTCGTATGCCTGAAGTCTTCGTCGCCCGCCAGCCGATCTTCAACCGAGACCTGCAGGTCGCCGGTTACGAGCTGCTGTTCCGGGGCGGCGACGCGAGCGAGGCGCTCGTGGCCGACTCCGACGGAGCGACCGCGTCGGTGGTCCTCAACTCCTTCACCGAGATCGGGCTCGAGCGCATCGTCGGCTCCAAGCCGGCGTGGGTCAATGTCTCACGCGAGTTCGTCCTCAGCGGCCTGGCCGCGACGATGCCGCCCTCGGTGGTCGGCCTCGAGATCCTCGAGGACGAGCTGCTCGACGAGCGCTTGGTCCACGCGCTGATCGATCTCAAGCGCCAGGGCTACCGGATCGCCCTCGACGACTTCCAGTACAGCGTTAGCGCCGAACGGGTCCTCGCCCTGGTCGACGTGGTGAAGCTCGATGTGCTCGAGCTCGGACGCGAGGGCCTCGCGCGAGAGGTGGCCCGGCTGAAGCCCTACGGGATGACCCTGCTGGCCGAGAAGGTCGAGTCGCACGAAGATCATGCCTACTGCGCTGAGCTCGGTCTCGACCTGTTCCAGGGCTTCTTCTTCTGCCGCCCGGAGCTCGTGCACAACCGCGGCATCTTCGCCAACCGCACCTCGCTGCTCCAGGTGCTGGCCGCGCTCCAGGACCCGACCGTCCAGCTCGGCCAGCTCGAGCACATGATCGGCCGCGACGTCGGACTCAGCTACCGGTTGCTGCGCTACATCAACTCCGCCTTCTTCGGCCTGCGGTTCGAGATCAGCTCGATCCGCCAGGCGCTCGCCCTGCTCGGCGTCCAGAACCTCAGGCGCTGGGCCACGCTGACCGTGCTGGCAAGCGTCGACGGCAAGCCGCCCGAGCTGACCGTGACCGCCCTCACCCGCGCCCGCTTCTGCGAGCGCGCCGGCGAGCAACTGCCGGGACCGCGGCCGGGCGAGCTGTTCACGCTCGGACTGTTCTCGGTGATCGACGCGCTGATGGACGCCCCCATCGAGGACGTGATCGCACTGATCCCCTTCCCGACCGATATGCGCGACGCCCTGGTCCAGCGCAAGGGCGACAAGGGAGCCCTGCTCGAGTGCGTGACCGCGCTTGAGGCGGGCGACTTCGACCGTGCCCAGAAGCTCGTCCGCCGGGCCGGCGAGCTGTACGTCGACGCGCTGATGTGGGCCGACGACGCGGCCCGGCCGCTGTTCGAGCCCGTGGAGGCCGCGGCCGCCTGATAAAAGTTTCCGAGTCATGCTGCTCTACGACAGCCGCATCTCGGGCAACTGCTACAAGGTCCGCCAGCTGTTCGCGCACCTCGGCCTCGACTATCAGCGCCGCGAGGTTGACGTGATCAACCGTTCGGGCCGGCTCGAGCTGCTCGGGGCGCTGAACCCGGGGTTACGCGTCCCGACTCTGGTTCTCGACGACGGCCGGACGCTTGGGGAATCCAACGCGATCACGTTCTACTTCGCCGAGGGAACGCCCTACCTGCCCGAGGATCGCTACGAGCGGGCGCAGGTCCTCCAGTGGCAGTTCTTCGAGCAATACAGCCACGAGCCGTACATCGCGGTGGCGCGCTTCTGGGCGCACGCCGGCATCACGCCGTCCGAGACCGACGCAGAGGCCAAGCGGCGGGGCGGCACCGCCGCGTTGCGCGCGATGGAGGACCATCTCGCCGAGCGCGACTTCCTCGTCGCCGACCGCTACACGATCGCCGACATCGCGCTGTACGCCTACACCCACGTGGCCCCAGAGGGCGGATTCGACCTCGGGCCTTACCCGGCCATCAACCGGTGGCTGGCGCGCGTCGAGGCCCAGCCGGGCCACATCGCGATCACCGACTAAGGGCCGGCCGCCGCGGTCAGCGCTTTCCGCGAACGACCCGGCGCGGAAGCGGCACGGGCGAGAACCGCTGGGCCACGAGGCCGGCGAACAGGCGCGGGTCGGCCTTGGCGATCAGCCGCGCCAGCTCCGCCCGCTCGGCGACCGACAGTCCGCGCCCGACGCCCCTACCTCGACGCACCAATGAGAGCAACCGCCGGCGCTCGTGGGGCGCGAGCCGCCGCCAGTGACTGCGCGCCAGCATCAGGACCTGGGCGGCGGCCAGCAGGCGCGCCAGCGGCACGGCTTTCGTCACCTTGCGAATCGTTCCGGCCATCAGATCGAGTCTACGAGCCAGCGCCGACTACGCTCTCGCTCGATGCCCCTCGCCTTCGCCGAGCGCCCGGCGCGCGCCGAGCCGCACGGACTGCTGGTCCTCCACCACGGCCGCGGCAGCGACGAGCAGGACCTGATCGGGCTGGCCGACGTGCTCGACCCCAACCAGCGCCTGCACGTCGTGGCACCCCGCGCGCCGCTCCAGCTCCAGGGGTCGCCCGGCTACCACTGGTACCTCGTCCCGCGCGTCGGCTACCCGGACGCGGACAGCTTCCACGCCGCCTACCGCGAGCTCGCCGATTTTCACGACGCCCTGTTCGAGCGAACCGGGCTCGGGCCCGACCGCACCGTGCTCGGCGGCTTCTCGATGGGAACGGTGATGAGCTACGCGCTCGGGCTGGGCGCCGATCGTCCGGCGCCGGCCGGCATCCTCGCCCTCTCGGGCTTCATCCCGACGACCGAGGGCTGGCAACCATCGCTCGGGGACCGGGCAAACGCGACGGGCGTCCTGATCGCGCACGGCCGCGGCGACATGGTTATCCCGGTGACGTTTGCCCGCCGCGCCCACGAACTGCTCAAGCAGGCCGGGTTCCGCGTCGACTATCGCGAGTTCAACGGCGCGCACCACGTCGATCCCGGCGACGTCGCGCGCGAGGCTGCCTGGCTGCAGGAGACACTGGGCGCGCAGGCCGCTTAACGCGCGAACGCCGCCGGGAGGGCCCCGGCGGCGTCCGCAGTGTGCGCGTCCGTGCTGTCTACTGGCGCTTGATGTAGGAACTCCAGCCTCCCCAGCCGCCTCCGATCGGCTCACCGGTGCTCGGGTTCAGGAACAGCCGCCTCGCCGTCGGGTGCCTGAAGTCGAACATGCCGTCGAGCGTGCCCGCGGTGGCGTCATCCGACCCGCCGCCGACGCTCTCGCCGCCGAGCCAGTTGTCCTCGATGAAGCGCACGATCGAGGATTGCGTGGTCAGCTCAGAGTCCACGTAGTTGACGCGGCTGTAGGGCGAGATGACCAGCAGCGGCTGGCGCATGCCGGGACCGCAGCGACCCTGCTGACCGTCCGGCACGTCGGCCGTGTTCGTCCCGCACTGACCGGCTCCGGACAGCGTGTCCTTCGACGTCTGGGACTGGTTGATGACGGGAGCCGCCTGATGGTCGTACCAGCCGTCGCTGTCGTCGTAGGCGATCACGATGGCGGTGCTGCCCCAACTCGGGAGGCTCTCCAGCTGATCAATCGTCGACGTGATCCACGTCTGCTCGTCGAGCGGGTCGGAGTAGCCGGCGTGTCCGTCCTGGTACTCCGGGGCCTTCAGATAGGACACCGAGGGCAGGTTGCCGGCGTCAGCCGTCGCCCAGAAGTCCTTGATGTCGTACTGGTGATTGGCCTGATCCTGACGACCGATCATCGAGATCGACGTCGGCGGGAGGTGCTGCGGGTTCGCCGTCGACGCGTAGTACTGGAACGGCTCGTGGTGCACCGAGTAGTCGGTTTCCGAGGCGCCCGCGACGTTGTCGTGCGCGCCCGTGCAGACCGCACTCAACTGATCCGTGCTCGGCTTCCCGGACACGTAGCTCGGGCTGGCAAAGCCGCCCTGGAACCAGCCCCAGGTGACCCCGCCCTGATCGAGCAGATCACCGATGTTCTTGCCGCCCATCTGGATCGTCGTCGCGCCCGACGTGTTTCCGTCCTCGGTGTCGGAGCACACGTCGTAGTACGGGTCGGCGTCGCTGTAGGTCGTGCCCGGGCCCTGGGACTGCGAGGTCCCCGGTGTCGCCGCAACGCTGCCCGGAGGCGTGGTCGGGCACGTCGAGTCGTTGATCGTCGCGCTCGTCGGACCGCAGATCGCCCCGAAGGTGTTACCGGAGATCACGTTGATCGCGCCGGGCGTAGAGGGCCCGAACGTGTCGCTGTAGGAGTTGTCGTTCAGCGCGAAGTGCTGAGCGAGGTTCCACAGAGCGGTGACGGTGTTCCCGTCGTAGTAGTCCATCACGATGCTCTTGTCCGTGCAGCCGCTGCCCGCGGTGTCCTGGACGAACTGGTCCATCAAGCCGTGGTCATACGCGCTCTGCTCAGCGGTGTACCCGTGGTTCTGGTCACAGGTCACGGCCTGCGAGCGGTCCAGCCGCTGAGGATTGGCGCTGTTGGGGTTGTGCGTTAGCAGCGCGTCGTTGAGGCCGTTCACGCGTGGCGTGTTCGGCGCAGCGTGGAACGGCGGCTCGCCGGACGGGTTGGTCGCGTGGGGATAGGTCCCGAAGTAGTGATCGAACGAGATGTTCTCGTCGAAGATCACGACGAGGTGCTTGATCGGCGTCGTCGTGTGCGGATCGGTGTTGAAGTACGTGTACGTCGCCTGAGAGCTGGTGAATGCCTTCAGGCGAGCGGAACTGCGTGAATGGCCCGAGCCTGCTGCTTGGGCCACCGCGACGGCGGTCACGCCCGCTAATGCGAGTGCCGCCACCAACAACAAGTACACGCGCCTTCGCGCCATCGAGTCTCCTCTGGTCGGTGGTGATTTACCCCGGCGTCCGGCCTGGGCGCCGCGCGCACCACTCTTCCGAGCCGGCAGGGCCCGCAAGTAACTGGCTTGTAACCGGGTTGTTGTCGCGTTGTGAACGGGCCTCGGGGCGCTCCCGAAACCGGCGCATCGGTGCCGGAATCGTCGAGGCCGACAACTTCTCGTTAACAAGTTGGGCTCCGGCGGTCATTACCTTGGCCAACGGTCTTGATGAGCCCGCTCTCATCCGAAACGAGCACGGAAGGCTCGGGGGGGCCGCGACGCCGCCGGCTCCCGCGCATCTCCGCTCGAGCGGCGCTTGTCGGCATGCTGGCGCTGGCTGCGCTGGTGGCCGTCGCGCTGACCGTCGGGCGGGACGGACAGCGCCCCGATCGGCTGCACCTGGCCTCCGCGGCCGCAAAGCCGAGCGCCAGCAATCCGTATCCGGTTCACATCACGACGGTCGTGGGCTCGAGCGTCCCCGCCAAGCAGTACGGGTCTGAGCTTTCAAGGCAGCAGGGGTCCGACACGGACGACGGGGCTGTGCCCGGCGCTCCGCCGGCCGCCCCCATCAGCCCCGTCTCGCCAGCCGCCTTCGCCGGGCCCACGGCCGAATACCGCGCCTATGCCGAGCGCTGGGCCGCGACCCTCGCCGCGGAGGTTCCCCGTCTACGCGCCGCGCTCGCGAGCGGGGACCGCACGGCGTCCGAGCAGGTTTGGGGCGTCGCCTTCAGCGACTACCTGCATCTGGGCGCCGTCTACGGCCTGCTCCCCGGGACGCTCGACGCGCGGATCGACGGACTCCCCCACGCGCTTCCGGGTCCGGGCGCGCCGAACTTGTCGTTTTCCGGGCTGCACCGAATCGAGATGGGTCTGTGGACGGGCGCGTTGCCGGCCTCGCTGGTGCCTTGGGCCAACCGGCTGCAGACCGACGTCGGGACGCTGCAGCGCGTCCTGCCCACGGTCCAGATCGACCCCCTTGACTACGCCACCCGGGCGCACGAGATCCTCGAGGACGCCCAGCGGGACTTCCTCAGCGGGGTCGACGTCCCGTGGAGCGGCGCCGGGGTGCTGGCGACCGCCGCCGGGGTGACCGCCACGGAGGAGGTCGTCACCACGCTCACCCCGCTGCTCGAGCAGCGCGACGGCACGCTGCTCGACGTCAACAACTGGCTCGACCGGCTCCAGACCGTCTTAAATCAGCTCCGCGCCGCCCACGGCGGGACTTGGCCGTCGCTCGGGCAGCTCAGCCTGACCCAGCGCGAAGAGCTCAACGGCACCCTGGCCGGCGCGCTCACGCCGCTCTCGAATATTCCCGGGAGTCTCGAGACGACGCCCATACCCGTGATCCCCAGGATTCCGGCGTCGAAATGAAGCCGCTGGATCGTCGAAATTTTCTGACCCGCTCGGCCGCCCTCATCGGTGCTGGCGGCGTGGGCGCTGCCGTCGGGGCCACCCTCGCCCCGGACGCCCCGGCGAGCACCCCGGCCGCGGACCCGACGGCGAACGGCCTCACTCCCGACCTGGGCGTCCGGATCCCGTTCGACGGTCCGCACCAGGCCGGCGTGCTCACGACGCGCCAGGATCAGGCCACGTTCGTGGCGCTGGACAGCATTGCGCCGGACCGGGACACTCTGTTCGGCGCCCTCGAGGCCCTGTCCGACGTCGCGCGGACGCTGAGCCAGGGCGAGCGCACCCCGACCACCCGGATCGACGATCCGCCGCCTGACTCCGGAATCCTCGGCCCCGTCAACAGCCCGGACTCGCTCACGGTCACGATCGCGCTCGGAGCCTCGCTGTTCGACGGCCGCTACGGGCTGGAGCTCAGCGCCCGCGCCATCTGACCGCGATGCCGGCGTTCGCACATGACGAGCTCGATCCCTACCGCACCGGTGGCGACGTGCTCGTGCAGATCTGCGCCGGCCAGCGCGACACGGTCGTCCACACCTACCGTCAGCTGATGAGCGCCGTCGCCGGCAACCTGGTCATCCGCTGGACGATCGACGGGTTTCAGAGCGCGCAGCGAGGCCCAAGCCCGAAGAACAGCCGCCGCAACCTGTTCGCGTTCCGCGACGGAACCGGGAACCCGGATGTGACCGATGACGCGCTGATAAACCGGCTGATCTGGGTCCAGCCCGGCGCCGGCGAGCCGGCCTGGGCCGTCGGCGGAACCTACCTGGTCGCGCGTACCATCCGCATGCACGTCGAGTTCTGGGATCGCGTCGGCCTGCTCGAGCAGGAGCAGATGATCGGCCGCGACCGAGTCACCGGAGCTCCGCTCGGCGGCTCGGGCGAGTTCCAGGATCCCGCCTTCCAGCTCGACCCGAAGGGGAAGCGGATCCCGTTGGATGCGCATATCCGCCTGGCCAACCCGCGGACTACGGCGACCGCCGACCAGCGGATCCTGCGGCGCGGCTACAACTATCACCGGGGGGTCGACAGCGCCGGCGACCTCGATCAGGGCCTGATGTTCATCGCCTTCAACCAGGACCCCGTCCGCCAGTACGCCACCATCCAGAACCGCCTGGGCCCCGAGCCGATGGTCGACTACATCACCCCGGTAGGAGGCGGCTACTTCTTTGCTCCCCCGGGGACCCGCGGACCAACCGACTGGGTGGGGTCCGGGCTCGCCTGAGCGCGCGCACTATGCTCGCGCCGTGCCGCTCGCCGCCGAGCTTGATCTCATCAGCTTCGACCACACCGACGCCTCGTTGCGGGGAGCGCGCTACCGGGAGGCGATGGCCGAGCTCCACGGTCACGACGGCTGGCTCGCCGCCAGCCCGTTTGGCTTCATCGTGCTCGACCGCGAGGCGGGCGAGTTCTTCCTGCGGACCAAGGCCGCCGTCTTTCCCGGGCTCACCATCGCCGACCTGTTCGGGATCACCGACGGTCCGCTGCGCGAGGAGATCGTCCGCAACATCATCAACGTCAACGGCGACGATCACCGCCGGCTGCGCAACCTGGTCAACCCGGCGCTGTCGCCCCGGGCCGTGGATCGCTACCGGCCGGCCATGCGGCGCTTCCTGGAGGAGTTGCTCGAGGGCGTGCCGGCGGATGGCCGCTTGGAGTTCATCGCGGACTTCGCCAAGCCGTACCCATCGCTGGTGATCGCTGAGGTGATGGGCGCCCCGCTCGAGGACGCCCCGCGCCTTCACCACTGGTCGGGCGTGATCCAGCGCCAGTTCGATCCGACGAGCCTGATGGCCGAGCGCGAGCAGATCGAGCAGGCCGTGGCCGAGTTTTACGAGTACGAGGATCGCTTTATCGCCGCCCGACGTCCTGCTCCCGGCGACGACCTGATCTCCGCGCTAATCAAGGCCGAGGAGGCGGGCGACCGGCTCTCCGACGACGAGTTGCGCAACCTCGTGCTGAACATCCTGGTCGGCGGGGTCGACACGAGTCAGAGCCAGCTCGCCCACGCGGTCCGGCTGCTGGCCGAGCACCCCGCTCAATGGGAGGTTCTGCGCAGCGATCCTCGGGGGCTGGCCTCGGTGGCGGTCGAGGAGGCACTCCGCTTCGAGCCGATCACACCGTTCACCGCCCGCATCATGGTCGACGAGGTGGAGTACCGCGGCGTTAGGTTCCCGGCCGGATCGATCGTGCTCGTGTCCGCCTGGCATGGCCATCGCGACGGTGAGCGCGTCGACGAGTTCGACATCACCGTTTCGCGTGGACGCGACCGCCTGCTCACCTTCGGCGCGGGCATCCACTACTGCGTGGGCGCCAACCTGGCCCGCGCCGAGATGCAGGAGGCATTGGCCTTCCTGGCCGAGCGGGTGAGCTCGCTCGCCCTCGACGGCGAGCCCGAGTTCGGGACGCCGTCCGGGATCTACGGCCTCGAGACACTGCCGCTGAAGCTCGAGCTCGTCTGAAAGTTTGGATCCCCTGAAAGATGTCATGAGCAGTCCGTCTGACCGAGAACGTGCAGGCCTCCCCAGCTCAAGCGCGGACTATGACCGCGCAGGTCGTGTGACCGTGGAGCCTGAGGAGGCCTGGAGTGAGCATCGTAATGGGACTTGATCAGCATCGTGGACAGATCACAGGCGAGTGGATCGACACCGCGACCGGCGAGCTTCAGCGCACGCGCGTGGCGCCGGCGGACCGCGCGCACGTGCGCGGGTGGCTTGAGCGTTTCCGCGGCCGGAATTTGGAGGTGGCGTTGGAGGCGACGACGGGGTGGCGGTTCGTGGTCGAGGAGCTGCGGCGAGTCGGCGCGGTCGTGCATCTCGCTGAGCCGGCGGAGACGGCGGGGCTGCGGGGGCCGAAGAAGCGGGCGAAGGGTGATCGTGCGGACGCCCGGCATCTGCGAGAGCTGCTGATGGTCGGTCGGCTGCCGGAGTCGTGGATCCCGCCCGATCACATCCTCGACCTGCGCGCGCGGGTGCGGCTGCGGCACACGCTCTCAGAGCAGCGCTCGGAGTGGCAGCAGCGGATCCAGGCGACGCTGTATCACCACGGCTGCCCGCAACGGCGGCAGCTGATGACCGGCGACGGGCGCGAGTGGCTGGCCGCCCAGCCGCTGCCGGAGACCGCGCGCGAGCAGGTCACGGTCGCGCTGGCGATGATCGACGCGCTCGAGGTGCAGATCGCGCCGATCGACAAACAGCTGCGCGCCTACGCGCGTCGGCAGGCCGGCTGTAAGGCGCTGATGGCCCACTACGGGATCGGGCCGCTGGTCGCGGTAACGATCCTCGCCGAGCTCGGTGACTGCACCCGGTTCTCCTCATCGCGGCTTGCGGTCCGCTACGCGGGCATGGACATCACCGTGTACCAGTCCGATCAGCGCCGCGCGCCCGGCCATCTCAGCCGTCAGGGGCCGCCGGCGCTGCGTTGGGCGCTGTTCGAGGCCGCCCAGTCAGCATGCCGTCAGGGCAGCCCCGACCGCGACTACTACCGCGAAACGGCCCAGCGGCTCGGGCACAACCGCGCCTGCCTATCAGTCGCGCGCAAGCTCCTGAAACGCAGCTACCACACGCTGCGCGAGCTCGGCGAGGAGGCACTCCAGCCCGCATGACCTCACCGGTGCGCGCCAAGCCCCTCGTCACACAGATCACCGCGGCCGGCTCCCGGCATGCTCCTGCCCGCCACGCTCACGTGGACGGCCCTGAAAGACCGAGCGGCCGCAACGCTTCCCCCAGCGGGATCACCCCATCAAACATCACGTCGCCGGCCCCGGAGCCAACCCGAGGGTCGCGGACCAAAGTAAGGCTGGGCGCCCGCGCGCACACGACCCACACCGTCGACCGCGCCCGCGCATCCCCAGCCTGCAGCAGTTCTATCCCGACAACCCCGGACCCCGCGCTTGACGTGAGGTCCCTGCACAAGTAAGGAGCAATCGACTTGCCTTATGAGACCGTCACCTGGGAGCTGTCCGGCGGCGTCGGCCGTCTGACCCTCAACCGGCCCGAGACGCTGAACGCCTGGACCCAGGAGTTCGGGCTCGAGCTGCGGACGCTGATCGAGCGCGACGCCGCCGACCCGGCCGTGCGCGCCGTGCTGATCACCGGCGCCGGGCGCGGCTTCTCATCGGGAGCCGACCTCAAGGCCGGGTTCGAGCCGGCCGACGACGGCATGCCCAACCTCGAGCACGAGCTGAAGGACGTCTATCACCCGATCATCGCCGGGATCCGCCGGCTCCAGAAGCCCGTGGTGGCCGCGGTCAACGGCCCGGCAGCCGGAATCGGCTGCTCGCTGGCGCTCGCCTGCGATCTGATCATGGCGGCCGAGTCGGCATTCTTCGGACTGGCCTTCGTCAACGTCGGGCTGATGCCCGACGGTGGCTCGACCGCGCTGGTGCCGCCCTCGGTCGGGCGGGCGCGTGCTTTCCAGATGGCCTTCCTCGGCGAGCGCGTCCCGGCCCCGCAGGCGCTCGAGTGGGGCCTGGTCAACTGGGTCTATCCCGACGATCGCCTGATGGACGAGGCCAACGCTTTGGTGCAGCGGCTCGCGGCCGGGCCCACACGTTCCTACGCCGCCTCCAAGCGCGCGCTCAACCAGTTCATCTACGGTGATCTCGACGCGCAGCTCGATCTCGAGGCCGAGCTCCAGCACGCGCTCGGGCGCACGCACGACTTCATCGAGGGCGCGAGCGCGTTCGTCGAGAAGCGCGCGCCCGCGTTCACCGGAGCCTGATGGCCAACTGGGAGACGATCTCCTCGCTGGCCACCGGGGCCGGCACGCTGGTCCTTGCCATCGCCACGTTCGCCGCCGTCCGCTCGTCAAATCGCTCGGCGCGGATCGCCGAGCTGGCGCTCCAGGAGCAGCGGCGGCCGTTGCTGGTCCAGTCGCGGCTCGGCGTCGACCCGGAGCAGAAGATCATGTTTGCCGACGAGCACTGGGCTCACGTCGGCGGCGGCCAGGCCACGGCCGAGAACGTCGACGGGAACATCTACCTGGTGATGAGCCTGCGCAACGTCGGCGCGGGGATCGCGGTGTGCCAGGGCTGGGGCGTGCGGGTAGGCATGATCCGCGCCGCCGTCGACCACTTCGCCGAGGACGAGTTCCGGCCCCAGACGCGCGATCTCTACATTCCGGCCGGCGATGTTGGGCTGTGGCAGGGCGCAATTCGCGAGCGGAGCGATCCGGCTCACGACGAGATCGCACGCGCGATCTCCCAACACGACCCGATCGCCGTCGAGCTCCTCTACTCAGACCAGGTCGGCGCCCAGCGCACGATCACCCGCTACACGCTGGTCCCGCGCCGCGATGAGGATGCAGACCACGCGCTGCGCCTGCTCAGCGGCGGCCGGCATTGGTATCTGGATCGCGCAGGGCCGCGCTGACCCGATCGAGCACCGCACCCGCCTCGGCCGCCATGCTTTGCACGATCTCGCCGGCCGGACGCGGTTGCGCCAGCTCGTGTGCCTGACCTGCCCACAGGTTGAACGCATCCGCATCGCCACGCTTGCGCGCCGCCGCGCGCAGCGGGCTGGTCACGTGATGGATCTCCGGGTACCCGAGCGGAGCGGCGTCGTCGTGCTCGGCCATGAACCGGTTGACGATCCCGCGCGCCGGACGGCCGGTGAACGCCCGGGTCACGCGCGTCGGGCCCGGTTCGGCCGTCCGCGCGCGCTGGGCGTCGGATGTGCCGGCCTCGGGGGCGAGCATCAGCGCGGTGCCGATCTGGCCCGCGCTCGCGCCGGCGCACAGCACCGCGGCCAGCGCGGCGCCGTCTGCTATCCCACCGGTGGCGATCAGCGGGAGTGGCGTCGCGCGCGCCACCGTCCGCAACAGCGCGAGCAGCCCGATGCCCCCGTCGTCCGAGCCGTCGTCGATGAACCCGCCGCGATGGCCGCCGGCCTCGGTGCCCTGCACGATCAGTCCGTCCGCGCCCGCCTCCTCTACGGCCAGCGCCTCTTTGCGGTTGGTAACCGTTACCCATACGGCCAGATCGGCGCCGTGCAGGCGGTCGACCACGGACACCTCCGGGGCGCCGAACGTGAACGACGCCACCGCCGGGCGCTCGGCGCACAGGAGGTCGAGCTTGGCCGCCCAGTCGTCGTCCTCGAACCGGGGCTCGCCGAGCGCGGCACCCTGCCGGTCGGCCTCGGGAGCGAGCTCGCGCAGGTACGCCGTCAGCGTGTCCGCGTCGGCAGGCTCTGCGCCGGGGACGAACACGTTGACCCCGAACGGCTTGTCGGTCGCCGCGCGCACGGTCCGGATCTCCTCGGCGACCGCGTCCGCGCGCTTGTATCCCGCGGCGAGGAACCCGAGGCCGCCGACCTCGGACACGGCGATCGCCAGCGCGGGCGTCGACGGGCCGCCGGCCATCGGGGCCTGGACGATCGGGACTCCAAGCTGGCTCAGGCTAAACGTCGCCCGAGTCTAATCTCGACCGCTCCGCCTGAGTTTTCTGCGAACTATTCGTAGGAAACTCAGTCGGACCGGGTGCGGCCCAGGCGACCGCGTTCAGCCAACGGCGACAACGACCCCCGCGCCCGGCACCATCGCCGGCCGGTCGGCATACACCGCCGAGCGCCACAGCGCGTCGTCACCGAGCGGGTCGCGCACGGCCGCGCCGGCCCCGAGCAGCTCGAGCAGCGCCGCCTCGGCGGCGGCGCGGTCGGGCTTGTCGTTGCCCTGGGCGAGCAGCGCCGCGACCTCCTGCGTGGTCAGGCCGTCCGGGAAGCGCTCGAGCAGCGGCGCCGGCTCCTCGGGCGGCGGCTCGCGGTGAAGCTTCGGGTCGATGTTGGCGACCAGCACGTCATAGGCCTCGACCGGCTGAAACCCGCCGGCTACGAGCCGCGTCCCGTTCAGCTCGAACACGACCGAGGGAGCGGTGAAGCGGACCGGGCCGTCCGTCGTCGCCGTCTTGCCCTGGAGCTCGGCGGCCGACCCGGCGGCCTTGCGGGTCTCCTCGCGATCGGCCCGGTAGGCCTCGACCACGTCGGGGGCGTCGATCCGAGCGACGATCTGCTCGGCGTCGATTCCGGGCACGTTGCGCAGTGCGGTCACCAGGTCCTGGTCGTCGTCGAGCAGCATCGCCGAGTTGAAGTTGTGGAGCTGGATCGCGCGGAAGACGCTCCACTCCGCACCGGGATCACTCATCCGCGCGGCCACCACCGCCCGGCACGCGCGCGAAGTCGCGCTCAGCCGCGACTTCGGCGCCGGCGCGAACGGCATCCCGTACCGGCGCCGGAACATCGCCTGGCCCAGCGCGCCGCGGATCGGGGTGTAGCCGCGTCGCTCATACTGCGATGCGTCCTCCGTGAGCCCGACGAGCACAAGCCGCCAGTCGAGCTGGTCGCCGTAGCGCCATTCGATCACGCGGAGCGCGGGGCTCTCGGAGTAGGCCCAGGGGCAGGCCGGATCGCTGTACAGGGTGGCCGAAATCATGTCGTGGACGCCTCCGGAGGTAAGGTGATTGACGCCTCAAGGATATTAGCTAACCGGCTTCCTCGGCCGTTGCGGCGATCGATCACGTCGACCGCGCGCCAGACCTGAGCGTCGGCGAACCCGGCGGTCAGGAGCGCCTGTTCCGCCTCCGCGGCATCGGAGAAGTGCAGGTACACGCGCCCGCGCACGAACGCCGACAGCGCCAGCCGGAAGACGCGGACCTGAGGCGTAACCGCGCCGCCGAGGTGCAGGTCGGACAGGTAACGACCGGCGGCGAACCCGCCCAGCGTGGTCGCGAACCGCCGCCAGATCGCGGCCACCGCGTCGCTCGGCAGGGCCCGGTGACGCGCCAGCAGGTAGGACTCGAGCGTCGCGCCGCCGATCGCCTGGCTGCCCAGCATGACCGGCTGGAGCGAATCGAACAGGAGCCGGCCCTCCCGCGTCGCGAGCTCCGGGCGGGAGAGCCCGTTGCGCGCCCACACGTAGCCGGTGTAATCCGCGGTCGGACCGATGCGGTCGCTGGCGAAGCTCACTCCGATGCGTGTTACCCGGCCATGAGCTCGGCGAGCCGATCCAGCAGTGCGACCTGGGCGCCATTGATCTTCTCGCGGGCGGCGTCGAGGCCGAACCACTCGGCCCGGTCGACCTCGGGGACCTCGATCCGCCGTCCCGACCGGGGCGGCCACTCGAGCTCGAACGTGTTGCTGACGGCCGTGGCCGGATCGAAGTCGCCGGCGATCGCCCAGGCGCGCACGAACTTTCCGCTCCTCTGACGAACCTCTCCGAGGTCGGCCGCCTCGGAACCCGGCGGCGCGCTGCCGAGCTCCTCTTCGAACTCGCGGCGCGCCGCCGCGAGGGGCTCCTCCACCTCGTCGTACTCGCCCTTCGGGATCGACCAGGCGCCCTCGTCGCGCCGCGCCCAGAGCGGGCCGCCGGGGTGGACGAGCAGCACCTCGAGCTGATCGCCCCGCCGGCGGTGCAGGAGGATGCCGGCGCTCCGGCGCGAGCCTCGCGGGCTCATCTTGCCGGTCAGCTCCTGCGCGAGGTGACGGCCAGGCCGAACCCGAGCGCGATCAGCATCGCGCCGCCGGCGGCGGTCATCCGCTCCAGGCGACGCGGAGAGCGTCCAAACCACTGGCGAGCCGACCCGGCCGCGAGTGCCCATGCGCCGTCGGATAGGAACCCGATTACGACGCAGATCGCCCCGAGGAATGCAAGCTGGAGGCTGACATGACCCTGTGAGCGGTCGATGAACTGGGGCAGGATCGCCGTGAATATGAGCACGCCCTTGGGGTTGGTCGCTCCGACGAAAAAGCCCTCGCGCACGGTCTGGCGCAGCGGCTTGGCCTCACTCACACCGGCCTGCGTGAACGCCGACGAGAGCGACTTGCGCTGGCGGATGTTGCGCGCGCCCAGGTACACGAGGTAGGCCGCGCCGAGCAGTTTCACCGCGGTGAACACGGCGTCCGAGCTCGCAACGATCGCGCCGATTCCGATCACCACCAGTACCAGCTGGAGGACCAGTCCGCCGGCGTTGCCGAGGACCGAGATCAGTGCCGCCCGGCGCCCGAGCGCGACGCCGCGACTTATCGCGAACATCACGCTCGGGCCCGGGATCAGGATCAGGACATAGATCGTGAGAAGGAACTCGAGGAGATGACGCGTGGGGAGCATCCGCCGTCACGCATCATCGCACTACGGCTCCGACCCCACGGCCGCTGATCGAGCGCCCGCATCGGGGGCGGCGCTTCCTCGGTTACCTCCCGGATCACGACCGGTCGAGCTGTCATATCAAGCAGCCAGCGCCTCATGCTCGGCCTCCTCACTGGTTGGGAGCTTCACTACCTGAGATGCGGCCGGTTCGCGGAGCAGGAAGGCGGCGATCGCCGCACCGGCCAGGGCGATCACGGCCGCGACGTGGAACGCGAGCTCGAATCCGTTGGTCACGGCCAGGGCGCTCCCGCCCGCGGCGCCCGTCTGCCCGGCCGCGATCGTGCTCAGCACTGCGAGCCCGAGCGCGCCGCCGACCAACCGCGAGGTGTTGAGCAGGCCCGACGCGACGCCGCTCTGGCGACCCTCGACGCCCTGCATGGCGACGATCGTCGCCGGGACGAGCGTGAAGCCCATGCCGAGCGCCGACAGGAACGCCCCGGCCAGGACGTCGCTGACGTAGGTGCCGCCCGGGGCCACGTCACTCAGCAGCATCAGACCGACGGCCGCGGTCAACATTCCGGCGGTGATCACGCGCCGCGAACCGAAGCGGGCAACCACTCGTGGCGCCAGCGTGGAGGCGGCGAAGATCGACAACGTCATCGGCAGGAAGCCGAGTCCGGCCTCGATCGCGCTGTAGTGCAACACCTGCTGGAGATACAGCGTCAGGAAGAACCAGCTGGGGAACTGGGATGCGTAAAGGAGCAGGACGACCGAGTTGGCCGCGCGCAGGTGCCCGATCCGGAAGATCGAGAGCGGCACGAGCGGCTCCTGGGCGAAGCGCGCCTCGACGAGCAGAAATGCGGCGAGCAGCACCAACCCTCCGAGCAGCGGCACGAGCACGCCGGGGCTGCCCCAGCCGAGCGTGTCGGTCCGCACGATTCCGAATGTCACGCTGACGAGCGCGGCGGTCACGAGCACGGCTCCGGTGACGTCGAAGTGGCGCCGTCCCGCCGCCGGCAGGTGAGCCGGGATCACCCGGAGGCCGAACACCACCACGAGCGCGCCGAGCGGCACGTTGACCGCGAAGATGGCCGGCCAGCCGAACGCCTGGGTGAGCACGCCACCGAGCAGCGCGCCGGACGAGGCGCCGAGGCCGCCCACGGCGCCCCATGCGGCCAGGCCGCGGTTGCGCTCGCGGCCTTCGGGCAGCGACGAGGTGATGATCGACAGGGTGGCCGGCGAGAGGACGGCGCCGGCGAATCCCTGGAGAGCCCGCGCGCCGATGAGCAGACCGCGCGAGTCGGCCAGCGCGCAGAGGAGCGAGGACAGGGAGAACAGCGCGACGCCAGCCAGGAACACCCGGCGGCGGCCGAGAAGGTCGGCCGAGCGTCCGCCCAGCATCAGGAAGCCCGCGAAGGTCAGCGTGTAGGCGTTGACGACCCACTGCAGGCCGGTGGTCGAGAAATGGAGCCCGGCGCGCATCGAGGGCAGTGCTACGTTGACGATCGCGACGTCCAGGATGACCATGAACTGGGCCAAGCAGACGACGATGAGAAGCGCGTTCGTCGAGCGGTCGGGCTTGGAGCTGGTGGCGTTAGTTGAGTTCACGAGGGATACTGTGCAACAATCCCTATCCAGGTACAAGAGAGGGGTTTATCCTGGTAGTGGAGCTTCCACCCAGTTCTAAGAACGGCAACGGCGGCGTATCCGTGAGGTCAGCCAACGGCGATCGCCCGCGCGGCACCAACGGCGATCGCCGGCGCGCCGAGCTGGCCGATTTCCTACGCACCAAGCGGGCCAGCCTGCAGCCCGACGACGTCGGCCTGCCCGACGGCGGCCGGCGGAGGACACCCGGTCTGCGCCGCGAGGAGGTCTCCCTGCTCGCCGGGGTGGGCACGACCTGGTACACGTGGCTCGAGCAGGGGCGCGACGTGCGCGCGTCGCTCGACGTGCTCGAGGCCGTCTCCCGGGCGCTGCGGCTGACGCCGGCCGAGCGCGCCCACGTGATCCTTCTCGGCCGCGGTGAGGAGGCCCCGCCCTGCAAGCCGCCGGTCGAGGAGGTCTCGCCGACGCTCCGCCAGCTGGTCGAGAACACCGGCCCCGGTCCGGTGTATCTGCTCGGCCGACGCTGGGACTACCTGGCCTGGAACACTGCGTTCGAGCGGGTATTCGGCTGGGAGCCCGGGCCGGAACCGCTGTCGCGCAACCACGTGTGGGCGTGGTTCATGGACCCGGCGCGTCGCAAGCTGTGCGCGAACGACTGGGGGAACAGCGCCCGCCTGCTGGTGGCGAAGTTCCGCGCCGACAGCGCCCGGCACATCGGCGATCCGGCCTTCGAGGAGTTGATCTCGGCGCTCGAGTCCACCAGTCCCGAGTTCCGCAAGCTGTGGAAGCGCCACGAGGTAGCGGGCAGCGGCGAGGGACGCAAGGAGCTCAACCACTCGCTCGTCGGTCGGCTCTCGTTCGCCCACGCGGTCTTTCACCACGGTGAGCGAACCGAGCAGCGCCTGGTCGTGTACTCGCCGATGTGCGAGAACGACACGCAGGCCAAGCTGGCGCAGCTTTTGGAACAGGACGAACTGGCGCTCGCCTGACCGGCCGACGCGCGCTGGCGCGACTGGTCACATAGACGGACCGACGGCCCGCGCCGCGGGCCCCGACGAGCCGCGCGGTTACCCAACGTAACGGCCGCGTAACGGCTGTCTTCAAGACCTCTTATGAGAGGTTGACGTTGCTCTACCGGACGGCTGGTGTGATTCCCCCATGACGACCCAAGCGCCCCCCGAGATCCCAGAGCCCCAAGTCGCGACGACCCTCGACCAGGAGACTGCTCCGCTTCAGGCGCCAGACACCGAGCCGGTCCTGGATTCGTTCCCGCTGCTGGACCATCGCACCCGCAGCCGGGCGATCAGCCGGCGGCTGGCCCCCTTCGGCCACTACCTGGCGTTCGCGGACAATGGCACCGAGTGGCTGGTGCCGCTGGCCTCGAAGGTCATGCACATCGGTCGCGGTCTCACCTCCGACGTGCGCATCGAGGAGCAGCGTGTCTCTCGCAGTCACGCGATCCTCGTCCGGCACGGCCACGGCACGCGCTTGCTCGACAACCGCAGCGCGAACGGCACGTTCGTGAACGGCCGTCCGATCATCGCCACCAACATCGCGGATGGCGACGTCATCCGTATTGGTCCGGTGGTGATGACCTACTTGCAGGTCTCCTAGAGCCCGCACCGCGCGTCGCCACCTCCCAGTGGCGACGCGGTGCGAGGCTGGGACACGCCTGCTTACGGAGTGCTGGGCGACGCCGATTGTCGCCGCGGACGAACACCTGCCGCCGCGGAGCCGGCCTTTTTGGCGCCGGTCCGCACCGTGCCACCGACCGCGGTAAGCGGCTTGGCGATGCCCTCGAGCCGCCGGCCCTCGGCCTTGACGCCGAACACGATCTCGATCACGCCGCCGACGATCATCAGCACCGCGCCGATGGCGAGGGCGAAGAACACGTCCGACGTGTTGCCCGTGGGCACCAGACGTCCGAACAGCTGCGGCCCGATGATCCCACCGAGCCCGGTGCCGATCGCGTAGAACACGGCGATCGCCAGCGCCCGGGTTTCCATCGGGAAGATCTCTGAGACGGTCAGATAAGCCGCGCTGACGCCGGCCGAAGCGAAGAAGAAGACGACCGACCACGAGATCGTCAGGGTCGTCGCGTTCAGCTGGTGCTGGTCGAACAGGTAGCCGGTGATCAGCAGGAGCACGCCCGACAGGATGTACGTGCCCGAGATCATCGGCTTGCGCCCGACGCTGTCGAACAGCGGCGCGAGCAGGATCGGCCCCAGCAGGTTTCCGGCGGCGAACGCGACCAGGTAGTACGGGGCGTCGGCCGTGGCCACGTGGAAGAACGTGCTCAGCAGCGTCGCGTAGCCGAACAGGATCGAGTTGTAGAGAAACGCCTGTCCGATGAACAGCCCCAGGCCAAGCACGAACCGCTTCGGGTAGGTGCGGACGATCGCGCTCGTGATCTCCCACAGGCCGATCGACTTGCGCTGCCTGATCGTGATCGGGTCCTCGTCCGGCTCGGGCAGATCGGCGCCCGTCGACTCCTTCACCTGGCGTTCGATGTCGCGCGTGACCGCCTCGGCCTCGTCCTCGCGGCCGTGGATGAACAGCCAGCGCGGGCTCTCCGGGACATGCCGGCGGACGATCAGGATGGCCGTGCCGAGAACGAAGCCGAGCCCGAAGCACACGCGCCAACTGAGCAGCGGCGAGAAGATGTGCAGCGCGGCGACCGACAGCAAGGCGCCCGCAGCCGCCCCGGCCCAGTAGGTGCCGTTGATGATGACGTCGATCCGGCCCCGGTGCTTGGCCGGGATCAGCTCGTCGATCGCCGAGTTGATCGCGCTGTACTCGCCGCCGATGCCCATCCCGGTCACGAACCGGCAGGCGAAGAAGAACAGCGGCGTCCAGGCGAACGCGGTGGCGACCGTCGCCGCCAGGTACACACCGAGCGTGATCATGAACAGCCTCTTGCGGCCGAAGATGTCCGTCAGGCGGCCAAACAGCAACGCCCCGACGCACGCGCCGGCGACGTAAATCGACGCCGCCCATCCCGCGATTTCGGCCGACGAGATGTTGATCCCGCTGCCCTTGGCCGAGATCGCGCCGGCGATCGAGCCGACGATCGTGACCTCGAGCCCATCGAGGATCCACACCGTCCCCAGTCCAACCAGGATCCGCCAGTGCCAGCGAGACCACGGCAGCCGGTCGAGCCGAGCCGGGATGTTGGTCTCGATCGTGCCGAGTTGCTTCTCAGCGGTGCTTGAAACTATGGCCATTTGCAGGACCTCCTTGCGGGCCGTTCCTCTCCACCACAGGTACTACCCGGTCATCCACCGGGTAATGCCCCACAATCGACGGCGAAATGGCGAACCCCGTCAGACCGATGACCACCGGCATCGCCTTCGCCGGCGGCACCCTCGACCGCGCGGAGCAGCTGCGCTCCAACGACGAGGCCGAGCGCCTGCGCCGACTGGACACGTCAGAGGCAGTGCTCGTCGGTCCCGGCCAGGAGGTCGCGATCGGCGCCGATCAAGCCCTGTTGCGGGTGCCGCTCGGCGAGCTGCCAGACGAGGCCGAACTCACGTTCCTCGGGCTCGACCGGTTGGGCGCCGTGTTCGCCTACGACGCAGCCGGTGAGGGCCCCAAGAGAGGGCTATTCGTCGGGCTGCGCGGACTGGCCGCCGAGCTGGAGGCGGCCGAGGGCGCACTGGCCGCCTACGCCGTCGCCATGGTGGGCTGGCATCGCGTCAGCCGGTTTTGCGGGCGCTCGGGTGATGCGACGGTGGTCGAGGCAGCCGGGCATCGCCGGCGCTGCCCCGGCTGCGGCCTGGTCGTGTTCCCGCGGACCGATCCGGCGATCACCATGCTCGTCACCGCCGGCGAGCGCTGCCTGCTCAGCCGGCGCCACGGCGCCCCCGAGCACCGATGGTCGGCTCTGGCCGGCTTCGTCGAGCCGGGCGAGACGCTCGAGGAGGCGGTGGTTCGTGAGACCTGCGAAGAGACCGGCATCGAGATTGCCGGCGTCGAGTACGTCGCCGCCCAGCCCTGGCCCTTTCCAGCCGCGCTGATGATTGGCTTCTGGGCGTTCGCCGACCCCGACCGCCCCGGGGTGCCGCAGCCTCAGCCCGACGAGCTGGTCGACGCCCGGTGGTGGGAGCGCGGCGAGCTGCGCGCCGCTCTGGCGGAGGAGCGGATCGCGATCCCGCCCGCCGGCACCATCGGCAACTACCTGATCACGACCTGGCTAGGGACCGCGTAGAGAGCGCACCACTCGCTGGTGCTCGCGCATCGTCTCCATCCCGTCCGCGCCCGGCTGGCGCCCGAAGCCGCAGTACATGGCGACGCCGAAGTCGCTCAGGTACCGCGACGCGGTGGCGTACCGCCGGCGCAGACCGGCGACGCCGTCGATCGGCTGCACGATCCCGAGGAACACCCGCGTCTCGACGGGAAGCTCGAGGTCGACCAGAGGCCGGAAGAAGCTCCGGTCCTCGCTGCGCAGGTAGCGCGGGCCGGCCATGTGTACCCAGTCGACCTGACGGCCCGAGTTGGCGACCGCGTAATTGGCCATCCGAACGAGCAGCCCCATGTCGCGCGCCTCATACATAGGCCACTCGGGGAACGTGCCGTAGCAGAAGTGGTAGCCGACCATCACCTCTTCGGGGATCTGCGGCGTGAGGCGCGACACCGGGCCGGCGAAGCGCTCCCACGCGCCCTCCGCGGTCCACGCCAGGACGCCCTCGATGTCCTGCGTCTCGTAGGCCATGTCCCATTGGATCGCGAGCTGGGCCGGCGGAATCTCGGACATCAGCCGCACGAGCTCGCGCCCGACGAGCTCCTCGTAGGCCCGCTCCGCGACCGGATAGTCGGCGGCGAAGTCGGCCTTGAAGCCGTTCAAGGCGCTCGACGGGAATGGCAGCCCGACCTGAAAGCGGGTCGCCTCCGGAATCACGCCATCGGAGCGCAGCTCCCGGAACACCTCATAGGAGGAGATCGCGTCGTCGATCCGCGGCCACGAGTCCCAGTGCAGCTCGCCGGCGCCGGCGCGGATCTTGAACACGGGCGTCTCGTAGGCGTGGCGCGGGATCCCGGTCGGGGACTCGGTCTCCTCCACCACCTCGACGTCGGGATTGGGTCGGACCAGCTGCTCGCGCTCGTAGCCGACCCAGGCCCGGCGCGGGCCGGTCTCGCCGTCGGGCAGCGCGAACACCATGTCGCCGAACAGCTCGGCGCCGGCCCGCAGCGCCTGATCGGTCGAATCTGCCGGCAGGCTCCCAACCAGCAGCAGCTCGCTGGCGGCCCGCCCGCTCACGAAGCCTCGCCGACCACTCCGTCGGTCCCGAAGACCTCGTCGGTAACGTCGCGCGCCACCAGCGCCGCGTACGCGCCACCGCGTTCCATCAGCTCCTCGTGCGTGCCGCGCTCGACGATCCGGCCCGTGGTCGAGCACGACGATCTGGTCGGCGTCGCGCACGGTCGAGAGACGGTGGGCGATCGTGAGTGTCGTCCGCCCCTGGGCCAGCCGCTCGAGCTCGGCCTGGACGGCCGCCTCGGTCTGCGTGTCCAGCGAACTCGTCGCCTCATCCAAGCACGAGCACCGGCGGGTTGCGCAGGACCGTGCGCGCGATCGCCATCCGCTGCTTCTCCCCGCCCGAGAAGCGGTAGCCGCGCTCGCCGACGACCGTGTCGTAGCCATCGGGGAGCGAGGCGATCAGGTCATGGATCCGCGCCGTGCGCGCCGCCTCCTCGACCTCCTCGTCGGTGGCGTCAGGACGGGCGAAGCGGAGGTTCTCGCGCACGCTCGCGTGGAACAGGTAGGTCTCCTGGGAGACCACGCCGACCGTCGCGGCGAGCGACTCGAGCGATGCGTCGCGCACGTCGACCCCGTCGATCGTCACCCGCCCTTGCTGTGGCTCGTACAGACGCGCCACCAGGTAGCCGAGGGTGGTCTTGCCGGCGCCGGTCTCGCCCACCACCGCGGTCCGCGTGCCTGCGGGGATGTCCAGGTCGATGTCTCGCAGCGTCCAGCCCTCCTCCGAACCGACCGCGCCGTAGCGGAAGGAGACGTTCTCGAACCGCACCTCTCCGAGCAGCTCATCGGGGCGCAGCGCCACCGGGTGGTCGGCCTCGACGATGTCGACGGGCAGGTCGAGGTACTCGAAGATCCGGTCGAACAGCGCCAGCGAGCTCTGCATGTCGGCCTGGACGCCGAGCAGCGACTGGATCGGGAAGAGCAGCCGGGTCTGCAGGGTGGTGAAGGCGACGACGGTCCCGATCGAGATCGAGTGCCCGACGAAGCTCTGGCCGGCGAGCCAGTAGATGAGCGCCGGCTGGACCGCGAACGTGAACTGGATCGTCGCCATCATCCAGCGGCCCGGCCATCCGCGAGCGGACCTCGAGGTCGGCGATGTCCTTGGACTCCCCGGTGAAGCGGCCCGCCAGATCGGCGCCGCGGCCCATCGTCTTGCCGAGCATGATCCCCGAGACCGACAGTGACTCGGCGACCAGCGCCGACATGTTCGCCAGCTGGCGCTGCTGCTCGGTCGTGATCCGGCGGCGGATCTGGCCCACCCGCCGGGTCATCCATACCGACGGCGGCACGAACACCAGCGAGATGATCGCCAGCCGCCAGTCGAGCAGGCACATGGCGATCAGTGAGGCGATAACCGTCGTCGCGTTCTGGGCGATCGTGGTCGCGGTCGTGGTGACGACGCTGTCCAGGCCGCCGATGTCGTTGCCGATCCGCGACTGCACCTCCCCCGTGCGGGTCCGGGTGAAGAAGGCCAGCGACATCTTCTGCAGGTGCTGGTAGACGGCGGCGCGCAGGTCGTGCATCACCCGCTGGCCGACGACGTTGGACATGTACGTCTGCCACACGCTCGTCGCGTTGGTGAAGATCGAGATCGCGATCATCGCCAGCACGGTCGTGGTCAGCACGGTCTCGTCGTGCTGGAGAATTCCGACGTCCAGCGCCTTCCTGAGCAGGAACGGCTGAAGGATCGCGATGCCGGAGGAGACGATGATCAGCGCGAGCACCGCGCTGAGGCGCAGGCGGTAGGGCTTGAACAGGGCCAGGATCCGGCGGGTGTCGCGCTCCCGGCTCGGGTCCATCAGCGGCGGCGGCTTTTTGTCGGGCCCGCCCCCCCGGCGCAGCGAGCGCATCGCGCCGGAGCCCCCGGCGCCCATCGATGCTGCGAATCCATGATTTCCCGAGCTCATCCTGGGATCCATGATGACAGCCATGCGACGTTTCGCCCGAGAACGAAATATCGCCGCGCTACCCTCGGTGACATGCACGGCGATGCCGACATTGCGAGCATCGGCGCCCTCGTCGCCGACCCGGGCCGGGCCCGCATCCTGCTCGCGCTTGGCGACGGCCGTGCGCTGCCGGCCAGCGTGCTCGCCGACGAGGCCGGCGTCGCCGCGTCGACCGCCTCGGCCCACCTGGCGAGGCTGGTCAAGGGCGGGATGCTCCGGGCCGAGCGCCACGGCCGCCACCGCTACTACCGCCTGGCCGGTCCCGAGGTGGGCGAGCTGATCGAGGCGCTGGCGCGGATCTCTCCGCCGGCGGCGGTCCGCTCCCTCAAGCAGGGCAGCAAGGCGCACGCGGTTCGATTCGCGCGTACTTGCTACGACCACCTGGCCGGGATCCTCGGGACCCAGCTGATGCAGTCGCTGCTGGAGCAGGACCTGATGACCGGCGGCGACGGCGTGTTCGACCCCGAATCCGCACAGGAGGACCGGCTGGCCGCGTTCGGCTCGGACCATGACTACCGGCTGACCCACTCCGGCCTCCGCGAGCTGAAGGCATTCGGGATCGACTTCGACTCGCTGCCCTCGCGCCGGCCGCTCATCCGCTACTGCGTGGACTGGAGCGAGCAGCGCCACCATCTGGCCGGTTCGCTGGGTGCGGCGATGGCGACACGGATGCTGGACCTCGGTTGGGTGCGACGCGCCGATCGCAGTCGCGCCGTGCACATCAGCGACGCCGGATACGACGGGCTGCGGGAACAGTTCGGGCTCGAGCTGAGCTCGACCAACGGCCACTGAGCCGATTCTCACGGACGCCCACGGGCGCTGACGGCATACTCAAAGCGTGTCCGGTCAGGAGCTCGGTCTCGCCATCTCGGTGTTTCTGGCCTGTACCGTCGAGGCCGTCGAGGCGCTCACGATCGTCCTCGCGGTCGGCGTCACGCGCAGCTGGCGCTGGGCGCTGACCGGTGTCGCCGCTGCGGCCGTAGCGCTGGCCGTGATCGTCGCGGCACTCGGGCCGGCGCTGACGTCGCTGCCGATCAACACCCTGCGTGTGGTCGTCGGCGCGCTGCTCCTCGTGTTCGGGCTGCAGTGGCTGCGCAAGGCGGTGCTCCGCGCCTCGGGGCTGAAGGCCCTCCACGACGAGACCAAAGCCTTCGCCGCCGAGACCGACGCCGCCCGGGCCGCCGCGGGCGCCGGCGCCGGCTTCGATGGCTACGCGTTCACGGTCTCCTTCAAGGGCGTGCTGCTCGAGGGTCTCGAGGTCGCCTTCATCGTGCTCACGTTCGGAGCCAACCAGCACGACATCGGACTCGCCGCAATCGCGGCCGCTGTCGCCGTGCGCGACGGTCACCGCGGCCGGCTTCGCGGTGCGTACCCCGCTGGCCCGCGTGCCCGAGAACGCGATGAAGTTCTGCGTCGGTGTGATGCTCACCTCGTTCGGGATGTTCTGGGGGACGGAGGGCGCCGGCGCGACGTGGCCCGGCGGCGACGCGGCGCTGCTGGCGATCATCCCGGGCGTGGCGCTTGCCTCGCTCGGACTGGTGCAGTGGCTGCGAAGCCGCGCGGTTACGCCTGCGGTCGGGAGGGCGGCTTGAGCTGGCTGATCCGCGCAGCTTCAGCGGTATGGGAGTTCGTCGTCGGCGATGACCCGCTGACCGCCCTCGGCGTGGTGGTGGCGCTCGGGGCGACGGCGCTGATCGCGAGCGCCGGCGCGCCGGCCTGGTGGGTCATGCCGCTGGCCGTGCTGGTCCTGTTGGCGCTCTCCGTGCGTCGCGCGACCCGCTAACCACCCTCGGCCGCCCTGCCCACGGCCGGTGGTCGACCACCGACCGCCTGGGGGGGCAAATTCCAGCATTAGGCCGCCACGTTGGCGTTAGAGCAGGAAAATGCCCCGTCACGGGGCAAGATCCTGCGCCAGCCGAGCGGGCCTGCCGGAATGCTGGAATTTGCCCCGCCGGGCGCCCGCTGACGCGAGCTAGCGCCGGTCGTTGGTGAAGGCCGGCGGGAGCAGCAGCGACCACATCCGCGGCGCCGGCTCAACGGGGGTCGGTCGGGGCGCCGGCTTGGCCGCCACCGGCTTGGATGCGGGCGAAGCCCCAGCGGGTGCCTGGCGGCGTGATGACCTCAGCTTCATGGCATGACCCCTTCCCGCGGACAAGTCCGCTATTTGCGGGAAACCCTCTACCCGACGCTGTATAGCCGAAACCTAGTGCAACGCGAGCGAACGTATTGCAAACGAACCTCGCTCCCGCGGGCGACGTGATCGAGCACGAAGTCGGCGAGCACGTCACCCGACGCGTTCGGGATCCGGCGCATGCGGACGCGGCCGGGCCCCCCGTCGTGGCACTCGACGGCGATCACGACCAGCGCCTTGCCGACCGCGCGACGGCCGCGATTGCCCGGTTTCAGGCCGCCAATCAGGGTTTCATCGACCTCGACCGCACCGGCCAGCTCGTCACGACCGGGAAGCACCATCGCTCGTCGAAGCTTGTGCAGCCACGCCCACGCGGTCTGATAGCTCCCGAAGCCGAGCACGCGCTGCAGACCCAACGCCGAGACGCCCTGCTTCTGGTTGACCACATACCAGATCGCCGCCAACCAGCTACCCAGCGGCAGCCGGCTGGCGTGGAAGATCGTCCCAGCCGTGACCGATGTCTCACGGCGACATACCGCGCACTTACGCAGCCCCCGCCGCACCAGCCACCAGTCGCCGCCGACCGTCCCGCATCCCGGGCACACGAACCCGTCCCCCCAGCGAACGCGCTCGAGGTAGCTCAGACACGCCGCTTCGTCGGGGAACCACTCCATGAGCTCGTGGAACGTCCGCGGATAGTCCACACCTGGCTGCGGGTCGGTCATCGCCAGGCAAGCTACGACCCCAGGTGGACGGAAGTGGATAGCCCATTTCCAGCATTAGGCCGCCACGTTGGCGTTAGAGCAGGAAAATGCCCCGTCACGGGGCAAGATCCTGCGCCAGCCGAGCGGGACTGCCGGAATGCTGGAAATGGGCTATCTGCTTGGCTCCACCAATTTGCGCTGGTTGCTGGGGAAACGGTCAGGCGGCCGGTCGCTCTGTGATCAGCGTCGCGTAGGGGTGCGGGCGAGCGAGGAGGCCACCCTCGATCAGGCGGTAGAAGAGCAGCCCGCGATGGCGTGCGCGGCGACGGTTGAAGCGGAACGTGAACTCGTCGAGGTAGTAGTCGAGGTGGTCGTGACTGACCGCGCCTTGGTGGGTGCCAAGCAGCCAGCGCTTGAGCAGGCTGGCGACACGGTGGACCTCGGGCATCGCGACGTGGGCGGGATCGCCCGTCTCGTTCAGGTTGGTCACGACATGCGAGAAGCGGTAGCGACCGATCTGGTTATAGCCGTTCCAGGCGTCGGTCCGGACCTCGCTCCCGCGGGCGACGTGATCGAGCACGAAGTCGGCGAGCACGTCACCCGACGCGTTCGGGATCCGGCGCATGCGGACGCGGCCGGGCCCCCCGTCGTGGCACTCGACGGCGATCACGACCAGCGCCTTGCCGACCGCGCGACGGCCGCGATTGCCCGGTTTCAGGCCGCCAATCAGGGTTTCATCGACCTCGACCGCACCGGCCAGCTCGTCACGACCGGGAAGCGCCATCGCTCGTCGAAGCTTGTGCAGCCACGCCCACGCGGTCTGATAGCTCCCGAAGCCGAGCACGCGCTGCAGACCCAACGCCGAGACGCCCTGCTTCTGGTTGACCACATACCAGATCGCCGCCAACCAGCTACCCAGCGGCAGCCGGCTGGCGTGGAAGATCGTCCCAGCCGTGACCGATGTCTCACGGCGACATACCGCGCGCTTACCCTGGATCCACCGCGTAATGGCGTCGGTTCCGTCCGAGCCTGAGGCTTAAATGTCCTCCTGAGCAGGGATTTTAGAGCGATTGTGTGTGGCAATCGCGGCCCTGTCAGGAGGTCACCCATATGGTGCATGACGGTGCGGACGTTCCCGAAGGGCCGGCAAACCTGGACTCGGTGCGCGTGGCGTTCAACGAGGAGCGGCTGATCAGCGACGCCGGCCTGCTGATCACCGCGACGCTCGCGGACCGGTTGGGGATCGAGGAGCTGGTGAACGAGTCGGTGTGGCTCGACCCCAGGTTGCCGGGCGCGGCGCTGCCGGGTCGCAAGGTGATGTCGTTGGTGCACGGCATGCTCGCCGGGGCGGACTCGATCGATGACATGAACGTGCTGCGCGCCGGATCGACGGGCCTGGTCCTCGGGCACCGGGTGATGGCGCCATCAACGTTGGGAACGTTCTTGCGGGCGTTCACGTTCGGGCATGTCCGCCAGCTCGACCGCGTCCTGGACGTCGCGCTGCGGCGGGCATGGGCAGCCGGCGCCGGCCCCGACGGGGTGCCGCTGGTGATCGATATCGACAGCTTCATCGGTGAGGTCTGCAGCGAGCAGAAACAGGGCGCCAGCTACGGGTACACCAAGAAGCTCGGCTATCACCCGATCGTCGCGGTCCGCTCCGATACCGGTGAGGTGTTGCACATCCGCAACCGCAAGGGCAAGGCCAACACGCAGCGCGGTGTCGCCCGCTTCGTTGACGAGCTGCTCGCCCGCGTCCGCCGCGCCGGGCACACCGGCCAGGTCATCATCCGCGCCGACTCCGGGTTTGAGAACCATAAGCTGATGAAGGTCCTCCACGCGCGCGGGGTCGAGTTCTCGATCGGCGTGAAGATCAGCCCGACGATCGCCAAGCTGATCGACGCGATCCCCGAGGCTGACTGGGTCACGATCGCCGACTACCCCGAGACCGGCGAGGCGCAGATCGCCGAGACCACGCTCAAGGGCTTCCGGCTGATCGTCCGCCGCACCCGCCTGATCGGCGACCAGGCCGAGCTCTGGCCCGACTGGCGACACCACGCCTTCGCGACCAACCGTCAGCTGCCGATGCTCGTCGCCGATACCGATCATCGCGACCACGCGACCGTCGAGCTCGCGATCCGCGACCTCAAAGACCAAGCCCTCTGTCACTTCCCCTCCGGCCGAATGAACGCCAACAGCGCCTGGACCGTGATCGCCGCGATCGCGCACAACCTCGGACGCTGGACCAGCCAGATCGCCCAGCCCCAACTGCCCGTCCAAACCGCCCGCACCCGACGCCGCCAGCTCCTCAACATTCCGGCCCGCCTGACTCACACCAGCCGCCAATGGACCCTCCGACTCCCCGCCCGCTGGCCCTGGCAACACCAGTTCACCACCGTGCTGAACGCGATCCGAGCGCTCCCCGCGCTCACCTGAACGTTCCACGCCGCTCACCACCAGCACCAGCAGACCCCGCGGCCGACCCGGCCCGCTCGGCCTGCCCGCACAACCCTCAACGACACCATCCAGACCGCCCCCGCGCGCTCGTCACACGCAGCGGACACTGTCATCGACCCCGCGCGCTCTCGCGAGAACGCCTCCACACCCGAAATCACGACCAAACCCGCCAGACCCGCCACAAATCGGTGGTTTCAGGCTTACGCAGCCCCCGCCGCACCAGCCACCAGTCGCCGCCGACCGTCCCGCATCCCGGGCACACGAACCCGTCCCCCCAGCGAACGCGCTCGAGGTAGCTCAGACACGCCGCTTCGTCGGGGAACCACTCCATGAGCTCGTGGAACGTCCGCGGATAGTCCACACCTGGCTGCGGGTCGGTCATCGCCAGGCAAGCTACGACCCAGGTGGACGGAAGTGGATAGCCCATTGCTGGAATTTGCCCCGCCGGGCGCCCGCTGACGCGAGCTAGCGCCGGTCGTTGGTGAAGGCCGGCGGGAGCAGCAGCGACCACATCCGCGGCGCCGGCTCAGCGGGGGTCGGTCGCGGCGCCGGCTTGGCCGCCACCGGCTTGGATGCCGGCGAAGCCCCAGCGGGTGCCTGGCGGCGTGATGACCTCAGCTTCATGGCGTGACCCCTTCCCGCGGACAAGTCCGCTATTTGCGGGGAACCTCTACCCGACGCTCTATAGCCGAAACCTAGTGCAACGCGAGGGAACGTATTGCAAACGAACCTCGCCGCCCTTGGCGACCCAACCGCGAGATCGCGGCCGCGCTCTACATCAGCCCCAGCACGGCAGGCGTGCACGTATCGAACATCCTGCGCAAGCTCGGCGCCAATCGGCGCGTCGACGCCGCCGGAATCGCCCACAAACTGAGCTTGCTACCGACCCGCTGAGGGGGCGCCGAGCCTAACCGGCAGCGTCTTGAGTTGGCTGACGAACGTCGAGACGACCCACGTCGGCTCGCCCGCCAGCTCCACGCTCGGATAGCGCGCGAGCGTCTCCTCGAACAGCACGCGGAGCTCGAGCCGGGCGAGCGCGGTACCCAGGCAGAAGTGACGGCCGCCCGCCCCAAACGCCTGGTGCTCGGGATTGCGGCGCACGTCGAAGCGATCCGCATCCGGGTACTGAGTCTCGTCCCGACCCGAGGACGCGTACCACATGACCACCTTCTCGCCCTCGCGAATCGGCTGCCCGGCGAGCTCGGTGTCGTGCGTCGCCGTCCGGGCGAAGTGGGCGAAGGCCGGGAACATGCGCAACGACTCCTCGACCGCGGCGGGGATCAGCGATGGGTTCTCGAGCAGCAGCCGGCGCTGGTCGGGCTGCGCGAGCAGCGCCCCCATGCCGCTCGAGTAGGTCGCCTTGGTGCTGTCGTTGCCGGCGGCCATGAGTAGGAAGAAGCCCATCACGATCTCCTGCTCCTCGAGCTTCTCTCCCTCCACTTCCGCGTGGACGAGCAGGCTGGTGAGATCGTCGGTCGGCCGCTCGCGCCGTTCGGCGATCAGCCGGCGGCAGCGCTCGAACAGCTGCGGGATCGAGTCCTCGAGCAGCGTGTTGACGCCGCGCGGGCTCATGTCCGGGTCGGCGACGGCCAGCGCCGCGTTCATCAGCCGCGCCCACTCGGCGTCATCCTCGGGCGGGACGCCCATGAAGCTCCCGATCACGCGTGAGACGACCGGCTGGGCCACCTCGGTGACCAGGTCACACCGCTCGCGACCCTCGAGGGCGGCCAGCACGTCGACCACGATCTGCCTGATCGCGGGCTCGTGATCGGCGATCCGCCGCGGAGTGAACCCAGCCTGGAAGAGCATCTTCAGGCGATCGTGCCGGGGTGGATCCATCCCGATGAACATCGAGCGGATCAGCTTGAGCGGGAACACCCCCACCGACGTGATGCCGCCGAGCTCCGAGGAGAAGGTCCGCCAGTCGCGGCTGACCGTGTGGATGTCCTCCGGCCGCGTCACCGACCAGAACCCGGGCTCGCCGGGGTAGGCGGAGATGCGGCTCGTCCAGTGAACCGGGCACTCCGAGCGGAGCCGACGAAACAGCTCGTGGGGCGGCCCGTCCCGCCAGAGCTCGAGCTCGTTGACGAGAAGGCCGTCGAGGTCGCCGCGCGTCGAGGTCACGACGTGTCGATCCTAATGGCTGGCCGGCCAGCCGAGAAGAATTGGACCCCGCGCGCGCGAGGCATTCGCCCCGCTTAGGTCGAGTCTGACTCTACACACGCCGTGGCGGGGAGTTGGCCGCCGGCTGCGCGGATCAGGAGCGCGTGCAGGGTGCAGCGCTCGTCGGTGGTGAGCGCGCCGAGGACTTTGTTCTCGACGGCGGCGAGCCGTCGCTCGGCGGCGTGTAGGGTTGTCAGTCCGGCGGGGGCGAGCTCGACGATGTGGCGGCGCCGGTCGTCGGGGTCGCGCCGGCGCGTGACCAGGCCGCGCGATTCGAGGTCGTTGAGCAGCCCGACGAGGTTGCTCGGGTCGAGTCGGAGCGCTTCGGCGAGCGCTTGCTGGGTGGCGGCGCCGTGGTCACGTAGCAGTGTCAGCGCAACGAGGTGGCGGGGTCGTAGACCGTCCGGGTCTGGCGCTCCGTCGGCCTCGCGTCGCGCGACCCTTGAGAGGTGATCGAGTAGCGCGAGCGATTGATAGCTCGCCGCGGTGTCGGGGGATGAGGCAGCCACGCTCCTCATGGTAGCCGCACGACCGATGATCTATAGGACACAAATGGTTTGTGCTATATAAAAAATCCATGACTCATCATCTCCTGCATATCGATTCCTCCCTGCGGACCGACGCGTCGCGCAGCCGCAAGCTCTCCGCCTACTACGCCGACGCGTGGCGCGCCGCCCACCCGGACGGGACCGTCACCTACCGTGACCTGGCCGCCGACCCGCTGCCGCACCTCGATGAGGCGGCATTCACGGCCAACTTCGTGCCCGCCGAGCAGCGCACCCCCGAACAACGCGCAGCGCGCGAGCTCACCGACGTGATCGTCGGCGAGGTCCTCGCCGCCGACGCGATCGTGATCGGGATGGGCCTCTACAACTTCGGCGTCCCGAGCACCGTCAAGGCGTGGTTTGACCGGATCGTTGTCCCGGGCGTCACGCTGGGCGACGAGGGCGGCACCCTCGGAGGGCGCACGCTCGTGTTCACCACCGCCGCCGGCGGCGGCTACAGGCCCGGCACGCCTCGCGAGGGATGGGACCACCGCGAACCGTGGCTGCGGCACGCCTTCGAACAGCTCGGCGTCACCGATCCCATCTTCATCGGCGCCGAACTGACCCTCGCGCGCGAGAGCCCAAGGATGATCCCGCTCGACCTCGGCGCCGCCGAGGACGAAAGCCTCGCCGACGCCCACGCCGCAATCGACGCGCTGTTCGCCCCTGCTGCCGTGATGACGGCGCGGCAAAGAAACTGATCCAGGCCGCGCGCGACCGATAGTCCGTTCGCGCGCCCACCGCCTGCTCTGTGCGAACGCGGGGTGCGATTGGATTTTGAGATAAGAACGCCCGGCGGCCCCGAGACCGTCGCTTGTACGGTGCGCAGGCCACCTGAACAGTTTGCCTGTCGAACGTTGCCGTACACTGTTTCCGATGCCGACCAAGGAGTCCGCTACCGCGCTCCTGGCCCATGAACTACGGGAGACCCTAGGCCGCGTGGTCCGCCGAATGCGCGCCGAGCCCGGTCCCTCGGTGGGGCGCATGGCGGCACTTGGCCGCCTTGAGCGCGGCGGGCCTTCGAGCATCAGCGCGATGGCCGCCTGCGAGCGCATGCGCCCACAGTCGATGGCCGAGATCGTGCACGACCTCGAAGCCGAAGGACTCGTCTCCCGGCGCCCCGACCCGACCGACGGACGCCGCGTCGTCATCGAACTCACGGACGCAGGCCTCGATCTTCTCCACAACACGCGCGAGACCAGAGAGACCTGGCTCACCGACGTCCTGGAGCGCGAGTTGGACAGCAACGAGCGGATCCTGCTCCAGCGGACGCTCAGCGTGTTGAACCGCATCGCCGAGGCCGAAACACAGGCTCCGCCTCGAACGGGTCGATAACTTCGCGCTTCAACTCCCCGAGCATCGTCCTTGGATCCGCTGCCAGCGGATAGAGCACGAACTTCGTCGCCCCAGCGGTCCGGAAGCTGTGTAGGAGCGAGCGGGTTCCGTCGATGCCCACCGCCACCGTCTCCGAGGCGATCGCCCGACCGCCGCCGCGTTGCGCTCGGAGCAGGTCCCGCGCCTGGTCTTCTGATTCCGCGACGAACAGCACGGTCCCGAAATGGTCCTCCGGCACGACCCTGTCGTGGGCGGCAGCCTCGTCACGGAGCACGCCGACGAGCTCACCGAACGCGGCCGGCGAGATCGACGAGGCCAGCCAGCCGTGTGCGAGCCGGCCGATGCGGCGAACCGCCGCTGCCGTCGAGCCGCCCAGCCAGAGCTCGATCCTCGGGCGCGTCGGTAGCGGTGTGAGGGTCACGCCTTCGAGCGTGTTGAAGCGGCCGCGGTAGGTGACCGGTTCGCCGCCCCACAGCGCTCCGACTATGTGGACGCATTCCTCGAGGCGGGCCACCCGTTCCTCGCGCGGCACCCCGAGCGCGGATAGCTCGACCGGCAGCGCTCGTCCGATGCCGAAGGCCGGAAACAGCCGACCGCCCGAGATCAGATCGATCGTGGCGAGCTCCTTGGCGAGCAGCACCGGATTGCGGGCCGGCACTACGAGCACGCTCGTGCCGAGCTTGAGTCGCTCGGTGCGCGCGGCCACGGCCGCCAGCACTGGCAGGGGCGCCGGACCGGCGCGGGTCGCGGTGTCGCTCATCCACAGCGAGTCGTAGGCGAGCTCCTCGAGCAGCTCGACGGTCTGCCAGAAAACCGGCCGGCCGATCGAGTCGCGGTGGAGCGGGTTCCAGCCTACGCCGACGCGGACGCTAAGACCTTGACCCTGCGAGGGCGACACGGTGCTCACACGCGGTTCAGTCGGCCAGGAGGTCCTCGCCAGTGTCGGCGTCCGTCACGGAGATCGCCCCGACCGGGCAGTTCGCGCCGGCCTCGATCAGCTCCTCCTCTGATGCCGCGCTCGGATCGATGCCTCGGAATCCCGTCGTCATCGAGCCGGAAAACGCTCGGCAGCGCGGTCACGCACATCTGGTTGCTCACGCACTGTGTCTTGTCCACCGACACTTCCGAAGCTCGCGCGCCATGTGTCCTCCTCCGTTGGCCACTTATCCGCCGTTGCGCGGTATAGTCGACCAATCGATTGGTGACAAGTTTAGGAGGAGGCACAAATGGCCGATGGAAGCTACGGCCCGATCACTCGACGATGATCTCGACGCGATCATCAACTCTCGCCCGCAAGGCTTGGCGGACCCATTCCCGGTCTGGCGGCGGCTGCTTGAGGAGGATCCGGTCCACGCGCACGGCCCACTCGTCGCTCGTGGCCTCCCATCGTCACGTCAAGGCCCTGATCCGCGACAACGTCCGATTGAGCAACAGCACCATGACCTCGGGCACCCGCGCGGAGGCGATCATGCGCGGGCTCAGCGACGAGCAGCGCAGCGCCCATCTGGAGGTCTCCGCGTTCGAGTCGCTCTACCTCAGCCGCTCGGATGGCAACCAGCATCGACGCCTGCGCAATGCCGCCCATCAGGCGTTCACGCCTCGCCGCATCGCAGAAATGCAGCGGGCGGTCGTGCGCTACACCGATGCGATGATCTCCGCGTCGATGATCGGCGGCATCGTCGACCTGATGCCGACCCTCGCGTACCAACTACCGCTGATGGTGATCGTGGACATGCTCGGCGTGCCCGAGACCGACCGCGAGAACATTCACGTTGGTCGAACGTGCTCGGGCGCAACCGCGGCGGTGACGATCCCACCGCGCTGATGGAAGCGCACGGGGCGATGGCGGAGTTTCGGCACTACGTGGAGGAGGTGGTGCTGCCCGAGCGCCGGCGCCGACCCGGAACCGACCTCGTCTCGGCGTTGATGGAAGCACACGACGGCGAGCGCCTCGCCGACCAGGAGCTCACGGCAATGTTCGTGATCCTGCTGTTCGCCGGACACGAGACGACGACCAATCTGATCGGCAACGGGCTGGTCGAGCTGATGCGCCACCGAGACCAGTGGGATCGGCTCTGCGCTGATCCCTCGCTGGTGGTCTCTGCGGTCGAGGAGCTGCTTCGATGGGTCACGCCGGTGCAGTGGCTCGGGCGCGTAGCCACCCAAGCCTTCGAGCTCGAGGGCGTCCAGATCGAGGCGGGTCAGACGGTGTTTCCGGTGCTCGCGGCCGCCAACCGCGACCCCGAGGCGTTCGCCGAGCCCGAGCGATTCGACATCGCGCGCTCGGATGCCAAGAATCACCTGGCCCTGGGGTTCGGCCCCCATTTCTGTATCGGGAACGCGCTGGCCAGGCTCGAGGGCGCCGTGGCATTCGCCACGCTCGCCAGGCGCTTCCCGGAGCTCGAGCTCGCCGAGGAGGAGCTCGAATGGCGAGGCAACGCAATGCTGCGCGGCCTCAAGGCGCTCCCAGTGACGCTCGGCGCGGAGCGCGTCCCGGCGTAGGAGCGCGGACCATCGTCTCGCCGCAAGACGACTTCCCGCACCCGCCTCCCCCCAGGCATTCATGGCCTGGAAGGAGAACTGGGTCTTTCCGGCGCTCGATCCGACCCAGCGCGTCGCCTCGCTGTTTCACTTCTCGCTGCGACCGAACGAAGGGGAGGGGGTCTTCAGCGCCAAACTCAGTGTCGATGCGGTCGGGCACCGGTACGTCGGCCGCAGCCCGATTCCCCGCGACCCCACCGAGCTCCGACCGGTGGCAAACGAGCGCCTATCGCTCGAGATCGTCGAGCCCGGAACGCGGTTCCGGATCAGCTATCGCTCCGACGAGCTCTCCGCCGAGATCGAGTACACGGCTCGCTTCGATACCTACGACTTTGACGACGGCCCGCTGGCCCCCGGGGAGTCGCTTCTCGGCGAGGCCGGCCGGACGGTGTTCCCGTACCGCCACTACGAGCAGTCGCTCTGGCACGAGGGCCGGATCGAGCTCCACGCCGGACCGCACCCGGGTCAGGTGCTCGAGGTCCAGGGGTTCGCCTGCCGCGACCACTCCTGGGGATGGCGCAACGACCTGGCCTTCGCCCACCACCATTGGGTGTGCGCGTCCTTCGACGATCACTTCGTCCAGGGCTCGGTGATGCTCGAGGACTATTACCCCCACGGCCCCAAGTCCGGAGGCTGGATCTCAACCGCGGCCGGGAACGATCCGGTGCGAATGGTCGACACCGCCGGCTCGTGCTCGCTCGCCGGGACCGGCCCGTTGCCTGGACTCGACCGCGACGTCCGGTACCGAGTGGAGACGGTCGGGGGTCGGGTGGCGACTGTCGTCGCCCACCTCGGAAGCGACTATGGGCGCTTGCACCTCGATGCGCGTGCCCCTGATCGCTCCACGATCTACGAGGACGTTCAGATCTTCTGCGACTACACGCTGCTCGAGACCGGCCAGCGGGGGTCGGGGGTGATCGAACTCGGCAAGCGGCGACGCGCAACGGCACCGCCTCGCGCGAGCGAGCGGCGATCGGAGTCGGCGCGACCGTGACCGCTCCCGGCGCTTTCGCCGAGCGCCTGCGGTCTTGGCTTGCGGAGCAGCTAGGCGACCACGGTCTGCGTGTCCTCGATCTCCAGCAGCATCTCGAAGGGTTCTCATGGGAGACGTATACGCTGGCCGCAACCTGGCTCGATCCGGCCACCGGCGAAGAACGCGGCGAGGGCTTCGCCGTGCGGGTGGCACCGGTCGACGGGATGCTCGCGCCCTACGACGTGCTCGCGCAGTACCGGCTTCACGAGGCGCTCGCCCGCTCCGGCCTCCCGGTTCCGGCCGCACGGTGGGTCGAGCCCGACCCCTCGGTGCTCGGCATGCCTTTCTATGTGCTTGAACGAATCACGGGTCGGGTACCGGTCCAGTGGCGCCCGGACGATCGTGCGATCCTCGCGACCGACGCCGCGTGGAACCGGTTCGGCCGGCGCTTTGCGGATGTCCAGGCCGAGATCCACCGCCTCGACTGGCGTGCTGTGGGCCTTGGATTCCTCGCCTCTAGCCAAGACCCGGAAGAGTGCGCCCGGGCGCAGCTCGCCCACTGGATCGACTATTACGAGTCGTCCCGGCTGGCCGAGATACCGATCCTCAGAGAGGCGATCGAGTGGCTCACGCATAACCTGCCAGCACCTGGCCCGCTCGTTCTCTGCCACGGCGACTACCGGATCGGCAACGTGATGGAGCGTGACGGCGACCTGGTCGCCGTGCTGGATTGGGAGCTCGCCCACGTCGGCGATCCGCACGAGGACCTGGCGTACACGGGACTCCCGCTCTGGCGCGGCCGGGACCCGCGGCTCTCGCACTTTCTGCCGGCCCACGAGTACTTCGAACGTTACGAGGCGGCAACCGGAACTGCGATCGACCGCGACGTATACCGCGCCTGGACGGTGTTCGGGCTCGTCAAGGCCGGAGCCTGCCATCTGCGCGGCGCCCGCGCGTTCCACGACGGTCGAACCCAGGATCTGCGGCTGGCCGCGCTCGGGCATCAGGTCCAGCACGTCGTCCGGCATCTGGGGCCACTACTCGGCCTCGGAGCTACGTGATGCAGGGCTCCGCCAAACGCATGCTCGAGGCGATCGCGTACAGCCTGCGCGATTTCGTAGCCCCGCGGGTTCAAGACGAGTTCGCGCGCACCCAGCTCGAGGCGGCGGCTGAGGTCCTCGAGAACCTGGCCGTGCGCGTTGACTGGCGCGCGGACCTGCACGAGCCCTCGGCCGGGCTGCACGAACTGCTGGCCGGTGCCTGCGCGCATGCTCCGCGTTCCGAGCTGCCCATCACGAGGGCATGGCTTGCTGCTCACGCCGACAACCCAGCGGCATCCGCCTGGTCGGAACGGCTCGAGGCGCTGGCCGAAGTGCAGGCGTGGATCGCCGATCCCGCAACCGATGAGCCGGCGCTCCGAGTCGAGCTACAAGCGTTCCTGCAAGCCGACTTCGAGCGCGAGCGGAGGCTGTTGCGCACCGGCATGTTCAGCCGCCGCGAGGGGGACGGCGAGTGACGCTGGCGGCCTTTCTCGAAGGTCCCCGGCGCCTCAGCCTTCGCGAGCACCTCGTGCCCGCCCCGGCGTCGGACCAGGTCCGGCTCCGCGTTGCGGCTTGTGGGGTATGCGCCACCGATGTGCGGGCCTGGACGCGCGGCTCGCCGATCGGCCAGGCAGGCGTAACCGGTCACGAGATCGCCGCCGTGGTGAGCGAGGCCGGCGCCGAGGTCGAGCGTCTGCAGCCGGGCGACCGCGTCTGTGTCGAGCCGAATCTCGCCGTCTGCTGTGGGGACTGCCAGTGCTGCCGCACCGATCTGACCTTCTTCTGCGCCGACAAGCGCAGACTGCCTGGATGGGGATTCGCCGAGGAGATCGTCGTTCCCTCGCTCGCCGCAGTCAAGATCCCCGAAGCCCTGCCGACCGCGGTGGCCGCCCTGACCGAGCCGCTCGCCTGCGCGGTCAACGCTCTGCGCCGGAGCTTCGTCGCCGCCGAGCGCGGCGGCCGCCTCGATCACGTCGACGTCGCGATCGTCGGCGCTGGAGCCGTCGGGCTGTTGGCGCTGGCGGCGGCGCGGCGCGCCGGGGCGCGGCGCGTCTATGTGGTGGCCCGCCACGAACACCAGCAAAGGGCAGTCCGGCAGCTGGGCGGGGAGGCTCTCGGCGAGAGCCCCGATCAGCTCGCCGGGGTGCAACCGAACCTCGTCCTGATCGCCGCCGGCGGCATCGGGCAGCTGCTCGCGACGGCGCTCTGCGCGGTGGCCCCGGGGGAGAGGTGGTCGTGCTCGGCCTTCTCGACGAGCCACAGCAACTGGCGGCGCGGCGGGCGGTCATGCGCGGCATCCGGATGTCGTTCTCGATCAGCCACTCCGGCTGGGGCCGTGATTCGGACTTCGCCCACGCGCTCGCGATCTTGGCTGCTGAGCCGGGCTCCTTCGAGTTCCTGCTCAGCCATCGCTTCGCCTTGAAAGACGTGTCCCGCGCGTTCGAGCTGGCCGCCAGTCCCCGCGAGCGATCGTTCCGAGCCCTGATCGGCTCCGAGCTCAGATCAGTGTGATCGAGAGGCCGCCGTCGATCGTGATCATGTCGCCGGTGTGGTACGCGGAGGCGTCGCTCATCAGGTACACGGCGATGCCCTCGAGGTCGGCTGGCGTGCCGTAACGAGGAATCGGGTTGCGATCGGTCATCGCGCGCACGCGGCGCTCGTGATCGGGGTCGGGGTTGCCGGCGCCCAGGTTCGAGGTGATGCGCCCGGGCAGGATCATGTTCGCGCGGATGCCGTGGGTGCCGAACTCGACCGCCATCGAGCGCGTGACCGCCATCAGCGCACCCTTCGCCGCCGAGTAGTGCTCGATCCGGGGGACCCCGGCGACGACCGTGAGGCTTCCGCAGACGATCAGCGAGCCGCCCGGATCGCCCTCCTGCGCGCGGGCCACCATGTGACGAGCGGCCTCACGCAGGGTGTAGACCGCGCCGTGCAGGTTAGTCGCCAGCAGATCGTGATAGGCGTCGGTTGGCATGTCCAGAAACGAGCCGTAGTGCGAGCTCTTCCCGGCGTTGGCGATCACGCAGTCGAGGCGGCCCATCTCCGACACGGCGGCTTCGATCCCGTTCACAACCTGCTGCTCGTCGGCCACATCGACGGTCTGGGTGAGCACGCGGACGCCGTAGCCTCGCAGCTCAGCGGCCGCCTGATCGTTGCGCTCGGCCCGGCGGCCCCAGATCACCACGTCCGCGCCGGCCTTCGCGAGCCCCCGGGCGAAGCCAAGGCCGAGGCCGCTGTTGGCGCCGGTCACAAGAGCCACCTTGCCGCTCAGATCGAAAGGATTTGCCGGAGTCATCGCCGCCGTTGAAGGAGCTTAGTCAATCGATCGGTTGTTTGGTACCGTACACTCGTCTGGGCTAGCGCGACCTGGAGATGAGAGATGGGGCAACTTGACGGCAAGACCGTGATTGTCACCGGGGCCGGATCTGGCATCGGACGCGCGATGGTGGAATTGTTCCTGGCCGAGGGCGCGCGCGTCATCGGCGCCGACATCGACGCCGGGCGCCTCCAGACACTCGAGTCGTCGGTGACGTGCGTGGCCGCCGACGTCTCCACCCCGGATGGCGCCGAGCGGATTGTCGCCGCGTCCGGAGGCTCCCTCGACGTGCTGTGCAACAACGCCGGGATCATCGACGCACTCGCTCCGATCGACGAGACAACCGACCGCGACTGGGACCGTCTGATGGCGGTAAATCTGAAGGGCCCGTTCCTGCTCAGCCGGCTCGCCATCGAGGCGATGCTGCCGCGCGGCGGCGGCTCGATCGTCAACACGGCCTCGGTCGCGGGCCTGCGCGGCGGTCGGGCCGGCGCAGCCTACACGGCGTCCAAGTTCGGGCTGATCGGCCTGACAATGAACATCGCCGTGACCCACGGTGCACGCGGGATCCGGTGCAACGCGGTGTGCCCGGGGAGCGTCGCGACCGACATCTCCGGCGCCGTCGAGATGAGCGAGCTCGGGCGGAGCCTGACGCTCCGGGATCGCGACAAGCCCGCCCCGGCTTCACCCCATCAGATCGCCGCGGTGGCGGTTTTCCTTGCCACCGATGCCGCGTCCCGGATCAACGGCACGACGATCCCCGTGGACGCGGGCTGGATTGCCTACTGACCGCGATTGGAGGATCGAGCATGCCCAGACCGCCGGCGCAACCCAAGCGGGACGAGATCGAGACCGACGAGCTCGAGGCCTACGATGGCGTGACCGCGCGCTTCCGGCGCGCGCGCGCCGACCGACCCGAAGAGGTCCGCTTCGAGGACGACGCCGGGCCGTACTTCGGGTCGTTGCTGAACAGCCCTCCGTTGGCCGGGGTGCTGACGCAGTTCGGCACGATCGTTCGCCGCGCCGGTGAACGGCCCGGAACCTACTCCCACGCAGACCGCGAGTTCGTCGACCAGGTGATGTCCGCCGACTGGCACACGGGTGTCGTGCAGCGCACCCACATTCCCGACGGCCTTGCCGCGGGCGTGCGCCTCGAGGCGATCGAGGCGCTGCGCGCCGGGAGAGAGGACGACCTGACCGACGACGAACAGCTCTTGGCGCGCTACATCCGGGCGGTGTGCACGGGCGGCGTGACCGACGAGCTCTACGAGGCGATGGAGGACCGGCTGGGCAAGCGCGGCACGGCCGAGTACACGATCTTCATCACCTTTTTGCAGATGACGATCCGGCTGCACCAGGCCTTCGGTGTTCCCGAGATGTCGGATGCGGAGGTCGAAACGATGCTGGCCGAGTTCAGGTCCGGCGCGCGGGAGCTCCCGGACATCACGGTCAGGCTCCAGTAGAGGCGCTCAGCGCCAGTCGTCAATCCGGGCCTGGCCCTCGAGCGAGTGGCCGAACACGCGCCAGGTGGGGTTCGTCTCGCCCCCGACGACAACCGTCTCGATCTGGTCGGCCGTGAACAGCGAGAGCAGCTCGTCGGGGGCGGCCGCGCGCATGGTGGCCCACGGCTCCTCGCCGGCCGCGGCCCGGGGAAGGTAGGCCAGCTTATGCAGGCTCAGCTCCCAGAACTCGGCCGCGGGGATGCGCACGTTCTCGACGATCCACTCCGCAAGCCGATCCTTCGCCGTGAATCCGAGGTCTGCCAGCTTTCGCGCCACCAGCGGATCCAGCGCCAGCAGCGGGCTCCGGACCGCGTCGGCGGCCAGCAGGTATCTGCTCAGCGCCTGCGGCCACGTGGTGTCGGGCACGCCAAGCGCGAAGATCGTCGTGCGGCCGCCCTGGAATGCGCTGACCACGCTCGCGTCGTGCTCGAAGCCGTGCTGGACATGGAGCGGCTCCCACGGACTCGCCTCCTCGTTCTCAGCAAAGCAGCAGCTGGTGAAGGCATAGGCGTTTCCCTGAGATCCCATGTACGTGAGGCCCGGGACCGAGCCGCCCTGGAGGTTCTGCGAGAGCAGACCCCAGGCCCGCCCGATGGTGACGTTCGCGTGGTGGTAGGGCCCCATCGCGCCGAGGCCCGCCCCGAGCCCGAGCTCTGCTCGCACCGGCCCGTTGACGACAGCCATCCCGGCCATCGAGGTGGTGCTGCTGTTGCGGGCGCTCACCCCGGTCGAGGCGAGGGCGAGGATCACCGGCAGGTACTCGGGCCGGGCTCCCGCCATCACCGCGTTGACTGCCACCTTCTCGACCGTGAACGACCACGGCTCGCGGTTCCCGGTGGGCGCCAGGCGGCCGACGAGCCCGTCCGGTCGATGGGAGGTGCCACGCAGCATCGCCTCGACGCGCTCCTCGGTCGGGAGCACGATCGGGAGCTGGTCGGTGAAGCCACGCTCGCGGAAGCGCTCCTGAAGCTCTTCTTCGGAGGCGGGCTCGAGCGTGCGCGGCCGGCTCTGATCGAGCGCCCCGTCGGGCTGGACGTGCGCGCGTCAATCCGGCGAGCACCTCCTCCATCACCGGCGCACCCGAGACCGGGTCCTCGCCACAGACGTAGGCGAACAGCTCAGCCGACGACTTGCCGACGAGCGGCTGGGGCACGAACACGTGGGGTGCGCCCGACGCGCCCCGGGCGCGTGTCACCGAAGCGACGAGCTTGGCGAACGGCTCGGTGTGAATGCCGACCGTGGGTATCCCGTACTGCGTCTCCAGGGCGAGGGCGTGGCCGGCGACCGCCGGCGAGCAGGCACTTCATATGCCCACCCCGAGGATTGCCGCGCTCCCATCGGCCGCGACCTCCGCCAGGGTCAGAGGATCGGGATCGAACCCATGCCCGCGCCAGTGGACGATCTTCGTCCGGACCGCCGGACGGTGCTCGGCCAACCACCGCTGGACCTGCTCGAGCAGCCGGTCGGCATCCTCGAACCGGCAGTCGACGAGATACACGAGCTCCCCGTCGAGCCGGTCGAGCCGCGGCGCGAGCTCGACCCGCTGGGGCCGGGGTGGAGAGCCCGTCGGGTCCAGCACGATCAGCTCGTGGGGCACGCTCACGTCCGCTCTACTCACCCGGGTAGGTCAGCCTGACCTGCTCGGCGGGTATGCCCATCCCGGCGTCGCCCAACGCTTGGAGCACCAGCTGTGTCATCAGCGCCTTCGGCACGAGGCACTCCTCGCACGCATCGGGCCCCGCGCTCACGCGCACGGTCACCGCGCCGCCGTCCAGCTCGACGGCGACGTCGTAGCCGTCGGACTCGAGCGCCTGGCTTATCGGGCGCAGTGCGATATCGAGCGTCTCGGCGCTCACCGTCTACGGGTACACATGTCGGAACCGGTCGTGCTCGAACGGCTGGTTGACCTCGAGTCCGATCCCGTCGAAGTTGTGGTTGGGAGCGCCGGTGTACAGGGCGTCGTCGGGGAAGAAGGCCATGATTAACCCCCACCGAGGTTCGTCCGTCGTGTTCGCGGGCGCCCAGTGCACGACCTGCGCGTTGTGGACGGTCGCGTCGCCGGCCTTGAGTGCCATCGGCGGCGAGGTCTCGAAGCGGTCGAGCAGGTCCGGGTAGTACTCGACCGTGCCCTTTCCCTGGGCGCGAGTCCGGCCCAGGTTGCCGGCGCGTTGCGATCCGCTGAGGAAGCGCATCGTCCCGTGCTCGGGCGTGAGATCGGCCAGCGCGACCCAGAACGTGAGCGGGCCCATGCGATCGAACGGGAGGCTCGAGATGTCCTGGTGAGAGTCCGTCGGCGCGCTTCCAGGCTGCCCGACCGGCATCTTCACAGCCAATATGTCCGAGGAGTAGCGCACGCCCACGTCACGTCCGATCAACCGCTGCGCCGCCCGGCCCGTCTCCCGAGCGTAGATGAGCGAATAGAACGGCTCGACGTGCTCGTCGCGGCCCAGGTAGTGGTAGTCCTGCCAATAGCCCACGTTCTGGAGGCGACCGCCGATCTTCTCCAGGCGCAGGCCCTTGTTGAACGCCTCCTCCTGGCCGGCGGCCTCCAGCTGTGATTCGACCACGCCCCTCGCCGCCGCGTACATCTCGCCGGCGAGCTCGCTCGACAGAAAGCCCTCGAGCTTCACCCAGCCGTTCTCCTGGTAATGAGCTACCTCTTCATCGGTGACTGTACGGGGGGCGGCAACCGCCGGAACCTGTTGCGTCATCACTCTCTCCAGATCGGGACCACACAGGATGGATGATCAGGGCGGCGGAGTCCAATACATTTCATCCAAGCGTTTGATCGATAGAATTGATCGGGGCATGTCTGAACCGCGGGTACACCCGCCGGCGCGAGCGGACGTCGCCGAGGACGAGCGCGACGGCTACGACGCCGTCACCGCGCGGATTGCGCAGCGTGGCGACACCGAGCCGAGTCCGTACATCTCGGCGCTTCTGACCACGCCCGTGATCGGCACTGCTCTGAACGACGTGGGACGCGCCATCCGCCTGGCGCCCGCCCGGTCGGAGACCTACAGCTATGGCGATTTTGAGTTGGTCGTGCACGTCCTCGGAATCGATGCCGGCTTCGTCGAGCACCATCACGTCCTCGATGCGCTCGCCCAGGGAGTCCGCCCCGAGGCACTCGAAGCGCTCCTCCGTGGCCGGGATGATGCGCTCACGCAGGACGAGCGCCGGATCGTGGAGTTCGTCCGGCGGGTCGTAGACCGAACCATGACCGACGCGGCATGGGAGGCCGTGCGGGCGATCCGGGGCCAGCGCGCCACCGTCGAACTCAGCCTGATCGCCGGCTTCGTGTGGTCGACCATGTGCTGGCAACGCGCATGGGGCGTGTCCGGCGCGAGCGACGACGAGGTCGAGGCGATGCTCGCCGCCCACCGGGCGGGCACGCTCGAGCTTCCCGATCATCACACCGCGGTTCGAGCGGCCGGCTGAGTCACGACGGGTAGCCGGAGCTCGACGACCGAGAAGCGGCTCACGGCAGCGCCGTGGCGGCGGCGTCGATCGCGCTGAGAATCGTGGTGGCGTCATCGATCTCGTTGGCGAGGAGAAATACGAGCCTGGCCAGAAACGCCTCGGTCTGCTCGTCGCTCATCTCCTCGGTCACCTCGACCATCCGCTCAAAGATCCGGTCACCTTCCTGCCAGCGCAGGGTCATCGGGAATCGGCCTGTTCGAGCACCCGTGCGACGATGTCGGCGGCGGCCTCGGTTGATGTCCTCCGGGTCCGTCCGGCCACGTGAGCGTCGGGGCGCAGTACGTAAGTGGCACCCCCTGCCGCGTCGTATCTCTCCCGCAGCACGGCCGTGTTGTCTCGATCCGGAACGATGATGTGGTCCAAGGGGAACCCTCGCACCGTGCCCGGATCGGCCGGACCAACCGATCGACCGGCGGGTGGAAAGTGAACCGCGAGAAAGCCGCCCCTCCGATGGTCGAGGAGAAAGCCGCCGTCAAGAGGACCGTCCGGGGCCGCGGAGCCGGCCTCGGGACCAGCCTCGAAGTCGCCGGCATCGGGGACCTTCAGCGAGGTGGGGTCATAGATGGTAGGTGTGCTCGGACGGCCCGTGTTCAGGAGCACGCGCGCGAAGTCATGGTCCCGCGCGAGCGTGATCAGCGCATCGCGAAACACGCGCCCCGAGCGCGAACCGGGAGTTATGAACGCCTGTGAACGGCACGCCAGCAGTGCGTTTTCCCTCGCCGCCTGGCCGCGCTCAATCGTGTAGGTCTCGAGCAACTCGGAACCGCAGCGTCCGGCGACGACGGCCTCGAGCTTCCAGGCAAGGTTCTCCGCATCCTGGATGCCGCTGTTGCCACCGCGAGCGCCGAACGGCGGGATTTCGTGCGCGGCATCGCCGACGAACGCGGTACGGCCGTGGATGAGACGATCTATCACCCGACGCCGGTAACCGAACCGGCTGATCGAGATGATCTCGAACCCGACCTCTTCGCCCAACAGTCCTGCCAGGCGATCGCGAACGCGCTCGGGCTCGGTCTCAGCCTCGGGGTCCCGCAGCTGTCCGATCTGCCAGTCGACGCGCACGAACCCGTCGGCCATGCAGTGCATGATCGCGGCCCCGCCTTCCAGCAGCGGCAGGTTCAACCAGAGGCGGCGTTGCAATCCCGGGAGATCCGCCCTGACGTCGACGATCGCCCACGTGTCCTCGAGCCGGGACAGCGGAGCCTTGATGCCAAGCAACCGCCGCACCGAACTACGCGCGCCATCACAGGCGGCCAGCCACTCCGCCTGCATCACGTACTCCCCGTCCGGCGTCGCCACCGTCAGACGCGCAAGATCATCTGTCTGCTCCGTTCCGATCAACCGACTACACCAGCGCACATCGACGTTCTCCAACTCCTCGATGCGCTCCACCAGATACTGCTCGACGTGAAACTGCTGCACGTTGATGAAAGCCGGCCACTTCTGATCTGTCTCCGGGTGGATTTCGAAGTGGTAGATCTCATCCTGGCCGTCGAAGATGCGACCCTCGTTCCAGGTCTGGCCCTTCTCACGCACACGATCGGCGACGCCGAGACGGTCGAAGATCTCCATCGTGCGCTTGGCGTAGGCAATTCCCCGCGACGCGATTCCGGATGGCCCGGGTGTGGATCGCTGCTCGAGCAACACGACCGGAACACCGCGCAGACCGAGATCGGCCGCGAGCGTCAATCCGGCCAGGCCTCCGCCGACGACGACTATCGGATAGGCGCGAGGGCCGCCGCCTGAGAGCTCCGGAGGCGGCGCGAACTCGTACTGTCGAAGCGTATAGCCGGAAACGTTCACAGCCCCAGCAAAGCCACGGGAAGACCCCGCAACTGGCACCGGCTCAGAGCTGCGATCGCTCGCGCTCGATCTCCAGCTCGAGCAGCCGCGCCTCATCGTACGCGTCGTGCCCAGTGTGTTCGAGCAGCATCTCCATCGCGGCGATCTTCGCCTCGCGGGCGTTGCGGTTCCCGGGGTCAACGCCGAGCGCGATGTCGGTGTAGTGCAGCGCTTTCAGTGGCTCCCCCGCGCCAATGTGTGAGCGCGCTCGCTCGACCAGCTTCTCAACGCCTCCAGCGAGCTCGGCCAGCTCGCCCCAGATCGCGCTCTGGGGAACCGCGTAGAGCTCCGTCAGCGACTCGTCGTGGAACCACCCGATGTATTCCTCCCAGACCGCGCGCACGTACCAGCTGACCGGTCCGCGTCCGGTGTCCGTCTGGAGCTCGGGCGGGAGCTTGATCTCCGCCATCAGCGTGTGCAGGTCCTGGCCCGCGTTCATCCCCTCGATCGTGGCGTCGTGGATGTAGCGGACGGCGTCGCGCACCTTCCCGACCTCGCGCTGAATTCGCTCGGCGCCTCGGATCGGCTCGTCGTGACCGCTGAGCAGCAGCTCGGGCTCGAGGTCGAGCACGCGCTGCACCGACTTGATGAACAGCATGGCGCTGCGAGGGCGGTCCCCGCGAATCGTCGAGAGGTGAGGAAGTGCCCCCCACAACGCGCCCATCAGGTTGCCGATCCACACCGTCCGCTCCTCGGGGAGCCATACGGCGAGACCATCCAGAGTCTCCCCGCCGGGAACCGAGAGCGCCTGGAAGCGCCGTCCGCCGACCTCGAAATCGAGCGAGTCGTGCACGGGGCGCGTGACCTCCTGGTCGGGCATGGCCCAACGCAGACCGTCGCCCGTGGACTGCTCCGGCTCGCCGTCGACGTGCCGGCGCTCGAACAGCTTCGCCGTCGAGCGCTGATTGAGATACGGAGCGACCTGGCGCCGTTCCACGATCGTCTCGGGAACACGCTCGTGCGCGATCGTCTCCACGCCGGGCCCCGCGAAAGCGCTCCAGCCGCCAATGTGGTCGGGGTGACTCTGGGTCAGCACGATCACCCGCACGTCGAGCGGGCGGCCAACCGCCTGCTCGAACCGCTCCCGGTGCCGGGCTCCCTGGTACGTCGTGCCGCTGTTGATGACCAGGTCGCCGTCGTCGGAGGCCACCAGATACGGGTAGGAGTTGCTCCGCGAGAACCAGATGTGGTCGTTGACCTGGTCGGCCGCGCGCGACGGCAGCCACGCGGTCGAGTGCTGCATCCGATGCTCGATGCGGGTGTCATAGACGTTGACCATCTACGTCCCCTTGCCCGAGACCCGCTGGAAGAAGCGCTCCCGTCCCTGCTCGTCGGCCTCGATCAACTCGATCAAGGCGCCGCTGCGCGGTGCGCGTAGATAGGCCCAGCGCCCGCTGATCTCACGTCCGTCGGTCTCGATGTGGCCGCCGGCCCGCTCGACCACCTCGATTCCGCTGTCCAGATCTTCCGTGAACCGGCCGAAGTGATGCAACTCGCGGCCCGTCCGGTGCGTGCCAGGGGGTCCCCGGCTGCCCCTCGACCAGTTCGATGAACGGTGGTCCTTCTACGCTGTAGACGAGACGCCACCGCATCTCACCGGAAGCCCGATCGCGGATGGTCTGCCAGTGGAGGCCCATCACCTCGCCTAGCTCCTCCATGGCCTGCTCCAAATCCGGAACCACGCTGCACAAGTGGAAGTACGGCTCCGTCTCCGGCATTTACGGCGTAGTCTCCGGCATTCGAAGAGGGACCATACCAGCACCGCTCCCTCTGATTCAAACCATCGATTGATAGGTAACGCCTCAGCGTGGAGGCCATTCGATGCCGCCGTAGGACCACGTCCCGCGATCCCAGATCCCGTCGGCGCCACGGCTCTCCCGGCGAGCCAGCTCCGCGCGGCGGCGCATCGTCTCCTCTACGTCTACTGCCCCATCGTCGGTCATGGCCACGCCGTATTCGCGGAGCGCTCCATCCACCGTCACGTATCCGTCGAGTACGTCGTCGACGACATCCTCGAGGCGCCGCTCCCAGGGCGCTCCGTAGCCCCCTCCGCCCGCCGGCTGCAGCAGGAAGTGATCGCCCCGATCGAGCCGGATCGGCGGATGCTTCGAGGGCAGGACCCTCTCACCGGGGCCGCCGAGATTCTGCACGAGACGACCGGGTGCGCCGGGACGGCCGCCGAATAACCCGAAGGGCGGAATGGTTGTCCGCTCGACCAAGGAAGTGAAGTAGGTGTCATCGGCGAGCACGCGATACCGCTTGGCCACCGCGCAGCCGCCTCGTTGCCGGCCCGCACCACCCGTGTCGGCCAGCCGCTGCCAGGAGATCACTCGCAGCGGCCCTGTGAATTCGACCATCTCGATCGAGTTGGTCTTCGTGTTGCCGGCGTGGACCTTGATCCCGGATATGCCGTCTTTGCCCGCGCGCGCTCCCATCCCGCCCGGCGAGAGATCGCCGGCGTTCGTGCGGTCGCGTCCCAGCGCCCGCCGGCGCCACTCGAGCAGGTCGGGGCCGACGACGACCGACATCGCTGCCGAAGCGTAGGTCCCGGCGATGACGCTGTCGGGCACCGCCTGCGCCAGGGCCATCATCAGCAGGTCGGCCGCTCTCTGGACGGTCTCCGAAACACCCACCTGACAGGGTGCGGGCGGGATCGGATTCACGAGGGTGCCCTCCGGGGCGACTGTCTCCACAACCGCGTACATGCCGGCGTTGGCCGGAACGCTCGAGTCGATCGCGGCACGAATCGCGTAGACGCCGATGCCGCTCGTCGTCGGCAGGGACATGTTCACGCCACCTGCAGCCTGCGGATCGGTTCCCGTCCAGTCCACCACGACCGAGTCACCACGCACGCGGACGGTCACCTCGAGCCGGATGGCCCGCTCGTCCCAGCCGTCTCCCTCGATCCAGTCGACGGCGTGATAGTCGCCGTCGGGGATCTCCTGTAGGCGGCCGCGCAGACGTCGCTCGCTGTAGGCCACGGCTTCGGCCATCGCCGCCGTTATCCGTTCGGCCCCGTGCCGCCGTACGAGGCGCTGAAGGCCTCGCTGGCCGGCGAGGCATCCGGCAAATCCGGCCCGGATATCCCACTCGCGCTCGGTCGGTGAGCGAACGTTCGCAAGTATCAGCTGCCATATCTCGGGATTCGGCTCATAGTTTCGGTACATCCGCACCGACGGAATGCGCAGACCCTCGGCGTACATGTCGGGCACGCGCGGGTTGTATCCGCCCGGCGAGCCACCGCCGATGTCGTTCCAGTGCACGCGCGTTGCGACGTAGCCGAGATGCGTTCCCTCGACGTACGCGGGCATGATCAGGCACACATCATTGATGTGATTGGAGCCGCCGAGATACGGGTCGTTGCCGATCAGCACATCGCCTGGCCCGATCTGGTCCCGCCATGGCTCGAGCATCTGCTTGAACGAGTACGGCATTGCTCCCAGCTGCGCCGGGATGTCCTTGCCCTGGGCCACCAGTCGCCCCTCGCGGTCCGCTATCGATACCGAGAGATCACCTCCGAGCGCAACGATGGGCGTGTACGCGGTCCGCATCACAGCCGTGCGCATCTCCAGGGCAACGGTCTCGAGGCCGCCTCTCACCACAACCGCGGTGATCTGATCGATGTCCACGAGCGTCATCCGAATATCTCCTCGATGATCAGCGAGCCCGTCGCATCGGTTGACCAGCGCTGACCTGGCAGGACGACGGTGGTGGAATCGTATTCGTCGATGATCGCCGGTCCGGCGAGCTCGATTCCGGGATTCCACGGAGCACGGTCGAACGTGGGTGTCTCCACAAAGCCTGTCTGCTCGAACCAGACGCGACGCATCGAGCGTGGCTCCGGCATCGTCTCGACTCTTTTGACTGCGCCGAAGTCCGGCCGGGAGATGCGTCCCACCGCTCGCACGCGAAGCGAGAGCACGAACACGGGCTCGGTGTCGACCGCGAAGCCAAATGTCGCTTGGTGCCGGGCGTGGAAGCGTGCGGCGATCGCGTCGAGCCCGTCGGACCGCAGGTCGATTCCGTCGAGTGGGACCTCCAGGTCGTGCAGCTGGCCGATGTATCGGCCCATGTAGGACCGGTGGACCTCCCGTCTCGACGGCGCCACTCCTTCCTTGGCCAGCGTCGCTAACCCCTGCTCCTCGAGGGCTTCGAAGCGAGCCTCGACGTCTGGCAGGTCAAGCTCGCTCAGCGGGAGGAGAACCGAGTCGGAAAGATCGTGTGCCAGATCGCCGGTCCCCACGCCAAGGGCGGAAACCGCTCCCGGGTGTGGCGGAATCACGGTGGTCCGGATCTCGAGCTCTCGAGCGAGCGCGGCCGCATGGGTTGGTCCCGCTCCACCGTAGGCGATCAGGACGAGCTTGGACGGGTCGACGCCGCGCTCAGTCGCGATCAGCCGCATCGCGTCGGCCATCTGCGCATTCACGACGCGGTGCACGCCACTGGCCGCCCCCACGACGGTGAAGCCGAGTGGTTCCGCAATCCGCCGTTGCAATGCGCGCGTGGCCGCGTCGAGATCGACGCTGATTGCGCCACCCGCAAGCAGACGAAGGTATCCCAGGGCGGCGTTTGCGTCGCTGACCGTCGCCTCGTCGCCTCCCCGTCCGTAGCATGCGGGACCGGGAGTTGCGCCGGCGCTCTGCGGCCCTACGCGGAGCGCTCCAGCCGAGTCGATCCAGGCGACGGACCCTCCGCCGGCCCCGATCGACCGAATGTCGAGCATCGGAAGCCGGAGTGCGAGACCCTCGAGCTCGGTTTCGAGTACCTGCTGCGGTTCGCCGTCGAGCAGAAGGGCGGTCTCGAAGCTGGTGCCTCCCATGTCGATCGCCAGAACGTCGGCATGGTTCTGCTGACGAGCCAGATGCGTGACGGCGGAGAATCCGGCCGCGGGGCCCGACTCGAGCAGCGCGGCGGGCCGCGCCAGCGCTCCCTCGACCGAGACCATGCCACCGTTTGACTGCATGATGGTCGGCTCCGGCAGACCGCGTGCGGCGGCCTCTCGCTGAAACCGGCCGAGGTAGCGGCGGATCAGCGGGCCTATATACGCATTGATCACCGTGGTGCTCGTCCGTTCGTACTCGAGGATCGCCGGATCGACCTCATGCGAGACCGCGACATAGGCGTCGGGCATCGCGCGCCTAATTGCCTGGGCCAGTCGCTGCTCGTGCTCGGGATTGTCGAACGCCCAGAGCAGCGAGATCGCCACCGCCTCGGGCGCAGCGGCGCGGAGCGCATCGAGCACCCGCTCCACCTCGGCCTCGCTCAGCGCGCGCTCGACCGCTCCGCCCGGTACGACCCGCTCGGCCACCCCAAAACGGAGTCGGCCCGGGACTAGGGGGCGCGGCACCTCCACCTGGAGGTCGTACGGATCCAGAATGCCGCTCCGGTCCATGCGCCTGAACTCCAGGACGTCCTCGAAACCCTCCGTGGTCAGCAGGGCAGTACGAGCGCCGCGTCGCGTCAGGAAGGCGTTGGTCCCGGCCGTGGTTCCGTGACCGAGAAAGTCCACGTTCCGCTCTTGGCCGGCCAGCAGCCGATCGAGGCTTTCCATGACTGCGATCGACTGGTCCTCCGGCGTCGTCGGCACCTTGACCACCGTCCACTGACCGTCTTCCTCGTCGATCGCGACGACGTCCGTGAAGGTTCCACCGACGTCAACCCCGATGCGCATTCGCTAGGGCATTGGCGCGGGGGCCGGCGCGGGGGTTTCCCCACTCTCAGTGGCTTCGTTCGCAGCAGTGGTCTCCGCCAGACCCACCACGAAGTCGATCCGCTCCCGCACCATATGCGCGCCCGGCAGGGGGATCCCTAGTGTCTCAGCGAGCTCCAGGACGTACGACAGGTCCTTCTTCGCCCACGCGGCGCTGCGCCTCCGCCGTTCCAGGCTCGCCTCGTCCGACAGATCCACCGGGCCTGGCCGGATCCCCGCTGACAGGAGCGTGGTTCCGCCGCCGGCGTCGGAGAGCTCATTACTGATGCGGTGCGCTTCGACGAGCTTCCCGATGTCGATTCCGCAGCCTTCAGCGATGCACGCAGCCTCCCATGCGGCGTACCAGCCCGTGTAGAACATGAGGTTCCGCGCGAGCTTGGCCTGCATTCCGGCGCCGAGCGGCCCCATGTGCATGAGCGGCGCCGCGAACGCCTCGAGGACAGGCCGGGCCGCTTCGAGCGCTTCGTCCGAGCCGCCGGCGAGCACCACGATCTTCCCCCGCGAACGCAGGCCGTTGCCACCCGTGACCCCGCAGTCGATGAGCTCGACATGGGACTGCTTGGCTTTGTCTGCCGCCCAGTGGAGCGTCCCCAGCGTCACCGTGCTGAGCACGCAGACCGTCGACGGAGGCGCCGCGGCGCCCGGGATTCCGTCGGATCCGGCCAGCACGTCGCGCAGCTGGGCGTCGTCAAACACGGCGATGAGGACGAGATCCGCCTGCTCGGCGAGTGCCTGCACGCTTGCACAAGGCTCGGCCTCGGGGAACTCCCCAAACGCCGACGGGCGGACGTCATAGCCGAACACACGGAAGCCGCTGCGTGAAAGTGCTCGCGCCACGTGACCACCGATGGCGCCAAGTCCCACAACACCCGCGACGATCGCTCGCCCGTTCTCCTCCATCCAGCCCTCCTGGGTCTCGTTGGGTCGCCACCCGAATCATACATAACAAACGGCTGTTTGAGGGCCCCGAATGGGCCGCGTTCAGCTCGCGAAGAAGGCGATCGAGGACGGCCGGGGCACGGTGACCCGTGTGCCCGTCGGCGTGAGCCGGCCCGTCTCCTGATTCATCCAGAACGCGACGACCTCATCTGAGGAGTTGTTTCCCACCAGGACGAGCCTTCCGTCCGGTGTGAACACGGCCACCCTCGGGCGATGACCCAGGCAGGGCTCCCAGGCGATCGGCCGCACGGCACCGGTGTCATCGTCTATCGCGTACACCGCGATGGAGTCATGCCCGCGGTTGCTGAGAAGCATGAACCTACCCGACGAGTGCACATGAATGTCCGCGGTGAGGTTCTCCTGTTGGTCCGAAGGGTCCGGAACCGCTGAGAAGGTCTGCACCGGCTCGAGTCCGGCGTCCTGCGCGTGATAGGCGAAGACCGTCCCGGAGTTCACCCGCTCGTTGACGACGTAAAGGTGGCGCCCGCCTGGGCTCCATTCGAAATGGCGAGCCCCGTGGCGCCGGCCGTCGGGCGGGGAGGCAACCGACGCTGCTCCGGAGAGCTTCCCGCGTTGTGCATCGAAACCGAAGACCTGTAGGCGTGAGTTGGGCATGTCGCTCACCACGACGAACCGGTTATCCGGCGAGGTGCGAATGCAATGCGGGTGGGGGGCACCTGGCGCGATCGGGAACGGAGGCACAGGTGTCTCTCCCAGGCGCACCGATGGCTCACCCGGAAGGCGCACCAGATCCGCGATCTCCCCGATCCGGCCATCGTCGCCAATCGGAAACACGGATGCCGTGCCGCCAAAGCCGTTGGCGACCAGTAGGAATCGCTCCGCACGGTCCAGGCTCAGATAGCTGGGGAACGGGCTCGGGATCACCTGATGGTTGAGCCGCTTCAGACGTCCAGACGCTCGATCGATCGAGAATGACACGAGACCGGCCCCTGCCTCTCCCTCGAAGGTCGCGGAGGCCGTGACCGCGTAGAGGATTCCGCGGCTCGGCGAAACCACGACGAAGGTCGGATCCAGGAGCGGAACCGTCTCGAGCTCGCGCAGGCGGCCGTCGGCATCGTCGAGCGTGAACGTGTACAGCCCGCGGGCGCTGTCGGCACCCCAGTTCAGCGTGCCAACGTAGACATAGGTCATACCCGGCTGATCAGGGTACCTGGCGCGGTGGCCACTCGGTGTGTGGATTTCCCGCGCGCTCGCCGCTGTACTCCGACAGGGCTTCCAGGGTGACCGAGTAGTCCTGGGAGACAACCTCGGCCAGGCGTAGCCACTGATTGATCCCCCGCTTGGTGTATCGGAGAGCCGTCGCCGGTGCCCGCGCCAAGCGCTCGGCGTAATCCTTAGCCACCGGAAGAACCTCCGCGCGCGGGACGGACCGGCTGACCAGACCGATCCGCTCCGCCTCGTCCCCGTTTAGAGCGTCGGAGGTCAGCAGATACAGCTTCGCCTTGGCGATACCGGTGTAGAGCGGCCAGATCCCGCCTGGACCGTCGCCGGCCGAGATGCCGAGCATGATGTGCGGGTCGAACACCCAGGCATCGGAGGCCATGATCGAGATGTCGGAAAGCATCACGACCGCCAGGCCCGCGCCGCCGGCCGCGCCGTTCACCGCCGCGATCAGCGGCTTTTGAAACCGTGTCATCTCGCGCACGAGGCCGGCCACCTCACCCTCGAGGTGGAGGGTGAAGCGCCACATGGCGTCGTGGTCATCGGGGCTCGCGCCCGACCCCGGGGGGCGTCCACTCAGATAAAACTCGTCCTCGCCCACGCCGGTGATCAGGGCGACCTTGACCTCGTCATCGGCGTCGAACTGCCGCCAGATCGTGGTGAGCTCACGATGTTGGTGACGCCGGGTCTCGTGATCCTCGCCCTGGAACTTCATCACCACGCTCGCGACGCCGCCATCCAGGGTCACGTCAAGGCCCCGATAGCTCGAGTAGTCCACGTTAGCCTCCGTTTAATCGCTCAGCCACCGGTGCAACGTCATCGGATTGGTTTGCGTCATGCCGCCGTCGACCGGGACGCACACGCCGGTGATCCACCGCGCCTCATCGCTGGCCAGAAACAGTGCCGTCCAGGCGATGTCCCAAGCGTTGCCCTCGGTGGCCAACGGGGATGCCTTGATACGCAGCTCGCGGGCCTGGGCGTTCATGGCGCTCACCATGGGCGTGTGAATGTTTCCAGGGGCGATCGCGTTCACCCGCACCCCGTCACGTCCGTAGGCGACCGCCAGGTCGGCGGTCAGCCGGATGACGGCTGACTTCGACGCCCCATAAGCGGGAGTCTGTCCCGTGCTCACGAACGCGCCCGTTGAGGAGATGTTCACGATCGCTCCTCCACCGTCCATCAAGCTGGGCAGCGCATGCTTCGTCATCAGCATCACCCCAGTCAGATTGATGCTGAGCACGCGGTTCCAATCCTCCTCTTCGAGAGTGTGGACAGGTCCCGTCGGGCCCACGATGGCGGCGTTATTGACCAGGATGTCGAGCCGACCATATTTGTCCAGCGCCTCGCCGACGATCCGGGCACAGTCGCCTGCGTCGGCTACATCGCCTTCGATCACGACCGCGTCACCTCCGTCGTCGGCGATCATCCTCAGGGTCTCCTCGGCATGCACTCCGTCGAGATCCACGAGGCAGACCTTGGCGCCCTCACGGGCGAACAGCACCGACATCGCCTTGCCAGTCCCGACGCCCGGGCCACGCGAGCCAGCGCCGGTGACGAGTGCAACCTTGCCGGCAAGGCGCCCCGGCATCAGCGGTCGTCCCGCCCGGTCAGAAATCGGCTGTGTCCGGCCGGGTCGCCCTGAAAAGTACCAGCCTGGAGCTTCTCTGTGTAACCACCGAGCACTCGGTCCGCCTGGGTGGGGCGCGTCGAGAAGGCCGGCACGCCGACGAACGATAGCAACCAATCGACCGGTTGACAACGGGAATATACTCAGGCCCGCGAAACCTCGGACGGAGGACGAACATGGCCACAGACGTCGACACCGCGGGGGTGAAGTACCCCTCGCCCGAGCTGATCGAATGCCCGTACCCGGCGTTCGATCGCCTGCGCGAGGAGCAACCGGTCCGGTTCGATCCTGAGACCGGGACTTATCAGCTGTTCCGCCACGAAGACATCATGTTCGTGCTGCGCCACGGCGAGATCTTCCCGCACACAGGGGCGGACTCAGCGACCGGCATCTCCTACGAGGGCGTGCCGATGATCTCCGCCGTGGGACCGCCAGAGCACACGGCGATGCGCCGGCTTGCCTTCGGGCCGTTCAAGCCTGGGCGGCTGCGGAGCTACGAGCCGATGATTGCGGCGTTCGCCGATCAGCTCATAGATCGCTTCATCGACCGTGGCCACGTTGAACTCGTCGATGAGTTCGCCATCCCGCTACCGGCGTTGGTGACCTGCCGTCTAATGGGGTTCCCGGAGGAGGGTCCCGATTTCGACTACATCGTCGATCGCATGTCGATGAAGGGATCCGATAAGCCCGGCGTGAGCGACCAGGGGTTGGGCCTCGAGGACAGCACAGTCCGCCGGCGGCGCTCGGATGGCATTCACGATTACATGCGGGACGCGTTGCTGGCGCGGTACGAGCATCCCGGCGAGGACATCCTCTCAGAGCTCGTCCAAGCGCAGGTGCAACGGGACGGGTCTCTCAATCTGCCCTACCTCGTCACCATCTGTACCGAGCTGCTGTCGGGTGGCGTGGTGACCACCGCTCAGATGATGGTCAACGCGATGATGCTGTTGCTTCGGAACCCAAAGCAGATGGCCCAGGTTCGCGCCGACTATTCACTGATCCCCTGGATGTTCGAGGAGGCGCTCAGACTGGAATCGCCCGTCCAATCGCTGACTCGGATCAGCGTGGCCGACTGCGAGTTGAGCGGCGTCGAGATCCCGGCCGGCTCCAAGGTTCTGATGGTCTTTGGCTCGGCCAACCGCGATCCCCACCGATTTCCTGAGCCCCAGTCCTTCGACGTCAACCGGACGCGAAACGAGCTCAAGGTGCATTTCGGATTCGGGTACGGCCGCCACTTCTGTCTCGGGGCTCCCCTGGCGCGCCGCGAAGGCGAGATCGCGTTTCGATCACTCTTCGACCGCGTGGGCGAAATCCGCCTGCCAGAGGGTGCGAACGACTTCAAGCACATCGCAAGTGTCCACTTCCGGGCCCTGCGCGAGCTGCGCATCGAATTTGACATGCCTCATGCCTAAGCGGGTAGTGACAGGCCAACGTGAGGATGGAACCTCGTACCTTGCCCGGGTCGACGAACTCGAGCAGGATTACCGCGGGATCGGTTCATATCGCGTGTGGGCGGTCGATGGCCTTGACCGGCTCCGGCTGCCCTACCTCGGGCAGAAGGCTCCCATCGCGTCCTCACCAACCGAGGAGAGTGCCGCCGAGGCTTTACGGAACAGTCCCCCGCAACCCCGCGCCCCAGGAGAGTTCCGCGTCAGCCTGCACAGGATGGCCGCCGGCTCCGAGCACGCGGCACCGTTCATGCACTGGCACAACACATTCGACCTTCAGTGGCTGATCGAGGGAGAACTGGCGATCACCCTCGACGGCGGCGAGACGGTCTGGATGAAATCAGGCGACGTGGTCGTCCAGCACGGGACCAATCACGGCTGGAAAACCGGCCCGGCTGGGGCCGTCATGGGCGTCTTCATGTACGGAGCTGAGCGGACCGGCGTTCGGCCGCCGGCGGAAGACGAGCTCAAGCCGACGCGCTGGGATGCCGAGCGCAGCTCCACGGATGCCGAGCCGCCTCCGCTCCAGGTTCAGAGCTCGTTGCCGGAACTGCTCGGCCGGAGTCCTCGCAGGATCGTCACCGGCCAGCGCGAGGATGGATCGTCCGTGTTCGCGCGCCTCGAGGAGGCAGAGGAGGACGAGCGCACCACCACCGGAGGCCACGAGCACGGCGTCATCGTTCATCGCATGTGGGCCAACGATCGCCTGATGCCGATTCATCTGCCGTTTCTTGATGCAATTGCTCCGCTCGAGTCGCAGCCGACGGCCGAGGCCACGCCCGAGGCGCTCAGGACGAGCAGTCCTCACGCGGGCATCGGGGGGCTGCGCGTGTCGCTGATCAAGTTCCTGCCGAACGACGGCGGTCGTCAGTTCGGGCTTCATTGGCACGACACCCTCGATGTGCAGTGGCTGTTTGCGGGCGACCTCACCCTGGGCCTTGATGACGGGAGTGAGGTAGAGCTACAGCCTGGCGATGCCGTTATACAGCACGGCACGAACCACACCTGGCGATCAGGACCTGAAGGCGCGGTGGTCGGGCTGGTCATGCTTGGCGTCGAGCGCCAGGGCCTGTCGCCGCCGCCGACCATGCGTCTTGACCAGACGCCCGCCGGCTTCACCGCCGGCCGCGCCACGTCCTAGGCCCGGGTTCGTCATGCAGACGGAGCTTCCGTCGGACTGGGCGCTGGACCATCTGGCCCACCTCTATACCGACGACGCCCGGGCGAACCTGGTCGCCGTCGATGATCCGCCAGTCCCGGTGCTGTTCGACTTCGATGCGGGTTGGCCGGCCGCCGAAACGTTCCCGGTTGAGGCATTTCGGGAGCTCGCGGGCAAGGTGCTCGATGATCCGATGGCCCTCGGCTATCGGTCGATCGGCCGTCAGGAAGGCACCGGAGCGAGGATCTACCACTCGAGCGATCACCCCGGGCGTGAGGAGATGCAGTTCGGATATACCGAGCTACGTCGTGAGGTAGCCCGCTGGATATCACGACGGGAGCATCGAACCGACCTGAGCGCCGATAACGTCATTCTGACCTCGGGAGCGACGCAGGCAATTGCGCTGGCCACAACGGCGTTCGTCGGTCGGGGAGAGGGAGCGCTGATCGAGCAGCTGACGTTTTCCTATGCCGCCAAATCCCTGGCCCTCCGGGGTGCTCGCGTTAGTCGGGTCGCCCTCGATGAGAACGGGATGGACATGGATTCGCTCGAGGCTCGGCTGCGCGAGTTCAAGCGCGAGGGCATCCGTCCAAAGCTCCTGTACACGATTCCGAGCTTTCATCTTCCGACCGGCACCGTCCTGCCCTTGGATCGGCGCAAACGGATGCTCGAGCTTGCCAGCGAGTGGGATCTGATCGTGATCGAGGATGCGATGTATGCATCGCTTCACTACGACGGTGGCGCGCTCCCGCCATCCCTGTTCGAGCTCGACACCTCGGGCCGCGTGCTGCAGGCTCACTCGTTCTCGAAGATCGTTGCCCCAGGGCTCCGCCTGGGGTGGATCGCCGGCCCACGTTCCGCGATCCGCGCGCTCGGCGCGGTGCGCGAGGACCTGGGCGTGAGCCAATGGCTGTCCCGGATACTGGCCGAGTTCATGGCCGAGGGGCGACTCGATCCTCTGATCGTGACCGCGAACCGCCTATACCGAAGGAAGCGAGACCTCGGAGTCTCCACCCTGCACGCCCATGCCGGCGCCAGTGTCCACTTCACCCCTCCGAACGGCGGCATCTACCTATGGATCGCGCTCAATGACTCGGTTGACTGGGATGTGGCGGAGCGAGAGGCCGCGCTTCGAGGGGTGGCCGTTCGGAGCACCGCCGCCTTCGCTGTGGACTCGGATGTAACTCACTTCCGGCTCGGCTTCGGCCATCCGACCGAGTCAGAGCTGGCCAGAGGCATCCCGCTCCTCTGCGAGGCTCTGCTTGCGGCATCTGCCTAACAAGCGCTTGATTGGCGCAACCTCTGCCGAGCGGACGGCGGCGGCGCCCGTTTCGTGCCCGGGACACAAGCACTCGCTTTGCTAAAATTCCGCCAACCGTCTGATTGGAGGAAGAGTGGCTCTAGACGTAGCGGATGACCCAGGCCTGACCTACCCGTCGGCCGAACTGGTCGAGTGTCCCTATCCATTCTTCGACCGTGCCCGCGACGAACAGCCTGTGCGCTATGACCATGACACGGGCCTGTACCAGATTTTTCGGCACGAGGACATCATGTTCGTGCTTCGGCACGCTGAGATCTTCCCGCACACGGGCGAGGACGCGACGGGCATCTCCTACGAGGGCGTGCCGATGATCTCGGCCACCGGGCCGCCCGAACACACCGGCATGCGACGGCTGGCCTTCGGCCCCTTCAAGCCGGGACGGCTGCAGACCTATGAGCCGATGATCGATGAGTTCACCGATGACGCTGATCGACCGTTTCATCGACAGCGGCAGCCTTGAGTTCGTCGACGAGTTCGCCATCCCGCTGCCGGCACGCGTCACGTGCCGGCTGATGGGGTTCCCTGAAGAGGGACCTGAGTTCGACTTCATCGTTGACAGAATGTCTATGAAGAGCTCGGATAAGCCCGGTGTGACCGATCGCGGCCTGGGTGTCGAGAGGGCATAGCGGCCGCTGGACGACATCCACGAGTACATGCGTGATGCCCTGGTCAGCCGTTACGAGCAGCCGGGCGACGACATGCTCTCGGAGCTGGTCCATGCCCAAGTCGACCGCGACGGCAAGTTCAACCTGCCCTACCTCGTGACGATCTGCACCGAGCTGCTTTCGGGCGGGGTCGTGACGACGGCGCAGATGATGGTCAACGCCATGCTGCTCCTGCTCGAGCATCCCGATCAGATGGCGAAGGTGCGCTGCCGACTACTCGCTGATTCCATGGATGTTCGAGGAGACGCTTCGGTTCGAGTCGCCGGTGCAGTCGCTGACTCGCGTTTGCGTCAGTGACTGCGAGACTCGAGTGGCGTGACGATACCCGCCGGATCGAAGGTGCTGATGGTGTTCGGCTCAGCGAACCGGGATCCCGAGCGCTTCCCGGAGCCGGAGCGATTCGACGTCGAGCGGCCGCGCGACCAGCTCAAGGTGCATTTCGGCTTCGGCTACGGGCGGCACTTCTGCCTTGGCGCGCCGCTGGCGCGGCGGGAGGGCGAGATCGCGTTCCGTCAGCTCTTCGATCGCGACTTGGCGACATCCGGCTGGCGGACGGCAAGAACGACTTCCTCCACATCGCCAGCACTCACTTCAGGGCGCTGCGCGCGCTGCACCTGGAGTTCGACCGAGCGTAGCCAACCCTATGGCACCGGCTGGTGGGAGCAGAAGTCGCCAACACTCGAATTCTGGAGGGCTCGGATGACTGACGAGCTGGACATCAAAATCGACCACGAGTTGTGCTACGGCGCTCAGAACTGCTCGCTGGCTGCACCGGGCGCGTTCGAGTACGACGAGGAGGGGAAGTCCGTCGTGGCCGACCTCTCGAAGGCTACGATCGAGCAACTGCGAGAGGCCGAGTCCATGTGCCCGGCGATGGCGATCACCGTATCGCTTCGTCGCGGCGCCCAGAAAGCGTGAGCGGCTAGGGCGACCGATGGAGGCTCGAGCCGTGAATCCGTCAGGCTTTCTCGAACTCCAGGGTCAGGGATCGCAGCGCCCGAAAGTGGGTGCTCGCTATGTACCGAGGACCCTTGCCCTGCTCCCCCAATCGGATCTCCTTCATTCGGGCGAATAGACTCTGAAAGGCGATCTGCCCCTCTCGCCGGGCCAACGGGGCACCGAGACAGAAATGCCGGCCCTGGCCAAATCCGAAATGAGTCTTGACTTCGTCTCGGGGCCGGTCGAGGTTGAACTCGTCGGGGTGAGCGAACCTTCCCGGGTCACGATTGCCCGAGCCAAACACCATCAGGACCTTGGCTCCTGCCGGAATCCGTACGCCCCGCAACTCGCAGTCGGCGACGCAGATCCTGGTCAGCGACTGCACGGGCGATTCGATCCGTAGCGCCTCTTCCAGCACCCGCGGGATGAGCGAGTGATCTTCGCGTACCCTCGCCAGCTGGGACGGATGCTCGAGCAACAGCGCCATCGCATTGACCACCATTTGCGCCGTGGTGATCACACCTCCCGACAGGAGCTCGGTGCAAATGGTTGTCAGATAGGGCAGGTCCAACGAGCCATCGCGCTCGACCTGCGTCTGGACGAATTCAGTCAGGATGTCGTCCCGCGGGTGCTCGTACCGACCGAGCAGTGCCTCGCGGAGGTAGGCGTGAATCTCCGCCCTTCCGGCGTGCCGTCCTTCCCCCAGCCCCTGATCGCTGACTCCGGGCCTGTCCGCATTCTTCATCGACATCCGAGCCACGATGAAGTCGAACTCAGGCCTACTCTCGGGCAATCCCATCAGCCGGCAAGTTACGAGGGCGGGGAGCGGAATCGCGAATTCCTCGACGAGCTCCACCTCGCCCCGATCGATGAAGCGGTCGATGAGCGTCTCTGCGAAGCCCTCGATGATCGAGTCGTAGCCGGTCAGACGCCCGGGCTTGAAGGGTCCGAAAGCCAGCCGGCGCATGGCTGTGTGCTCGGGCGGCCCGACGCCCGAGATGGTAGGGACCCCCTGATAGGAGCTCCCCGACGTCGCGCCTGTGTGCGGGAACAACTCTCCATGCCGCAGCACGAACATGATGTCGTCATGCCGGAAGAGCTGATAGACGTCCGTCTCAGGATCGAAGCGGACCGGCTCGTCCTGCCGCGCGTTGTCAAAGAACTCGTACGGCGACTCGACCAGGGCAGGCGCCGGGTAGTTCCCTTGGCTGTCGGTCACGAGGGTGGTTGGACCTGACCGCCCACGACCGGCCCCACCGGGAGGATCTCCCAGTCATCGGCCTGCAGTCCCGAGCTGTCGTGATCGGAGGCGCTGAAGGCAATTCTGCGCTCGGAGGTCAGCAGCGGGTTCGTCGGGGGCAGATGCAAGATGGCGTTGTCGAGGGCCTTGACGTCAAGTGAGCCGCCCGCAGCCTTGACTGCCTCGTCGAGGACTACCAGCTCGTCCCACTGGCTCGCGCCCACGTCCAGCGGGACCGCGGCGATGTTTCCGTAAGGCTTGGAGTATTGGAGCATGAGCGGGATCCCCTTGCTCGGGAAGCTCGGCTCCATGGGATCGTCGACCACCTCGTATGCGTTCTTATCATCGGTCGCCGGCGCCAGCTTTGTGATATCCACGCCCGACGCGGCGAAGTCGAAAACCATCGGCACGTTCCACCCCAAGTTGGCCCTTGCCGTGAGCGCGTAACCCGCAGCCGGACCCAGCGCCTCCGTGAACACGGCCTGAGCTCGGCTCGCTCGGAGAGCTTGCATCTCCGGCGTGACGTCCACGGCGGTCATCGGGAACGTCGCGATCGTGTGGGAGATCCCCTCGCTCGAGAGCACCTTCACGATCGACGGCGTCTCTCCTTCGGCGTAATCGAACTGCTCCTCGAGAATCCCCACCTTCTTGATCCCCTTGTGGGCGAACCACTGACCGGCGGCCTCGAGAGGAACGAGATTCGAACTCGTAGCGTTGATGAACATCCACTCGTTTGGACATGTCTTCGTCGCATCAGTCGAGCACTCACCGAGACTGTCGTTCTTCGCGAATGCCAGCACGTTGTGCTTGGCGATCGCGGGCACCAGTGCGGCGATGTCACCAGCTTCCGACCCTGCGTCGATCATCGTCGGCGTGCTCGAGCTCAGCTGCCGTATCAGGACTGTTACGGCGGTCGCCCCGTCACCGTTGTCGCTGACGTGGTGGGCGACGACTGGGTGGCCGTCAATCCCCCCGTGCGAGTTCCAATACGCAGCGGCTCCCTGCGTGACATCCCATGAAATCTGGCCATACAGCTTGGTCGGCCCGGTCGTGTCGCCGATGGAAAGGATCGTGACGGGCGTCTTGGCAGCGCTCTTGGCAGCGCCGCTACTCGTGCTGCTGCTCGAGCTGCCGCAGGCGCTTACCAGCGCCAGAGCTGCACACACCGTCACGAAAACACCCAACGAGCGCTGTCGACTTCGTCTCATTTGCCTCTCTCCTAGCCTACGTGTAGCGCCACTCCCATGTCGCTCCGCGCTCGGCTCTGCCCCATGCCGGGAAGACGCCGTGGGTGAACACGAGCATCGGCTCCGCCTTCTCTCCCGCGATTGCGTCGAGAATACGCAGGCGAGCGCGCAGCATGTCCCCGGCGTCGCGTCCAGGACCGGCCTCGTCCATGCGCACGAAATCGGCGGGATAGTGAAACAGGTCGCCCAGGTAGTACACATTCCCCTCAGGACTGTCGAAGCGGGCGACCTGGTGGCCAGGCGTTTCTCCCGGCGCATAGAGCAAGCTAATCCCTTCCGCCACCTGTACATCACCCTCGACGAGATTCAAAAGCCCGGCACCTGAGAGCGGATCGAAATAGGCGTGAAGCAGGTCGGCGTCATCTCGCTGGTTCTCAACCGCATACGCCTGCCAGTCCGCCGTGGGGAAGAAATGCTCGGCATTCGGAAACCGGGGCTTGCCGTCAGCGTCGATCACCGCCGTGTAGTGATCCCAGTGGCCGTGCGTGATCAGGACCTGAGTCACCTCCGCGGGCTCGATCCCCAGGACGGCGAGCGACTCCTCGATCGTCGGCCCTGGAGCGAGGTACATCACTGCGTTCTTGCTCCGGATGACGCCGCCCTCGAGCCACGAATTCGGGTCGACGAGGACGATCGTGTCCCCGCGCCTCACGAGCAAAGTGTTGAGTCCGGTGATCGGCCGACCCTCTTCGTCCAGCTCGTACCGGCTCCCCGCCAGCTTCCAGTCTGGCTGCGGAGGGACGTGCAACAGTCCGGCATGAAGAACGGACGCCTCCATGCTCCCGCTTCGCCGTGTCGAGACGTGGCTGGTGTTCATGAGTCCGCCTCTGGGAACGAGCTCGGCTTACGGGTAATGAACCTGGCCGTTGATCACTGGTCCCACACCGACCACTTCCCAGTCGCTGGGAGCCGCTCCGACGTCGTCGTGATCTGACGCCGTGAAGGACTCTTGCCCGTAGCTGACGATCAGAGGATTTGTGGCCGGGATGTGGAGCATGGCCGCATCGAGGCTCTTCACGTTCAGCGAGTTCCCGTCCTGCTTGAGCGCTTCGTCCACAAGCACCAGCTCGTCCCATTGGGTGGCGCCCACATCAAGCGGCACCCCCGCCACCCCGCCGTACGGCTTGGAGTAGCTCAGTAGCAGCGGAATGCCCGCGCTGGTGTCCTTCGGATCCATCGGGGCGGAGATCACCTCGAAGGCGTTCTTGTCGTCTGTCGTGGGCGCCAGCTTTGTGATGTCCAGTCCGGACGCCGCGAAGTCGAACACGATCGGGGCGTTCCAGCCCAGCGTGGCGCGCGCTCCCAGCGCGTACCCGGCGGCCGGACCGAGGGCCTCGGCAAACACCGCCTGGACTCCGTCGGACTTGAGCTGCTGCATCTGCGGCGTCAGGCTGAGCGCCGTCGCTGGAAAGGTCGCGACGCTGTGGGCGAGACCATCCTGGGTGATCGCCTTTATGAAGAACGGGGTCTCGCCCTCCGTGTAGTCGATTTCCTCCTCGAGAATCCCGACCTTCTTGATGCCGTGGCTGCGGAACCATGCGGCGGTCGAAATCTGCTGAGTGATGTCCTTACCAGCCTGCAGAGTCCACTCGTTCGGACACGTCTTCTGCGCATCGCTGCCGCACAGAAGGGAGGGATCCGTCTTGGCAAACGCGAACACGCCGTGCTTGGCGATCACCGGGATCAGCGCGGTGTTGTCCCCGCCCTCCGAGCCGGCGTCGACGAACGTGGGGGTACCCGACTGCAGCTGGTCGAGGAAATCGGTGACCGCCGTGGTCCCATCGCCATTGTCGCTGACATGAGTGACCGTCACGTGATGGCCATCGAGTCCGCCGTGAGCGTTCCAATAGGCCGCTGCCCCCTGCAGAGCTGACAGTGAGGTCTGGCCGTAGACCTTGGTCGCGCCGGTCGTGTCACCAATCGACAGGATCTTGATGGGCGCGGCGGATGCCGTCTGGCCAGCACTGGTACTGGTCTTGGCGGCGTTGCTGCTGGTGCTGCTGGAGCTGCTGCTGGAGCTCGAGCTGCCACAGCCATTCAGGACCGCCAGCGAGGTAAGTGCGACGATCGTGACGGCCAGGCTCTTTCCCGCGGTCGCCTTGATTCCGGCGCGGAAAATCGCTGACCCAGGTCGGCGTGCAAACATTGCCCTCTCTCCTCGGGAACAGCCTGGCCGACTCGCGAGCCACGGGAAGCGAAGCCACGCGCTCAAACAAGCGACCGCTTGGTTGAATCTCGCGACCTTACCAGCTAGCTACCGGCCAATCAAGACTCCGAATTTGCGAATCGCGTTAGGTCCGGCGCCAGGGGGCTCCCGTCATCGGGCGTGCGGCGACAGTATCCGGCGGCGCCACACCCGCCAAGCTCCATCCTCGTTGGCGAACACGTCGTTGTACCAACCAACGTTTCCAAATCGTTGGGTCTGATCGGGGGCCTGGACAAAGAACGTGTACCACGAGCGCACGACCGCCTTGTCCTCTGTCTCCTCGGTGATGTAGACGTTCGAGATCACGTGCCAAGGGATACTGCCGTCCGAGTACTTTGCCCGCCGCCGTCGCATCTCAGCGACCACGGCCTCGCGGCCGACCTTCAGTCCGCTGTCGCGGAATTCCACCTCTGCATCGGCGGTGAAGCACTCTCCGATCCCATCCAGCTCGTTCCTGTCGTACGTCCACGCGTACCGGTAGAGCGTATTCTCGATTGCAGACCGCCTGTCGGCCACACGTCCTCCTTTAGTCGACGTCAATGATGCCCCGGGTCCGGAGCAGCTCGATGACCAGGTCCACGGCCTCCTCGGCTGTCATCTGAGTGGTGTCGATCCGGAGCTCGGGCGCCTCGGGCGGTTCGTAGGGCGAGTCGATCCCGGTGAAGTTCGAGAGCTCGCCGCGCCGCGCCTTGGCATACAGATGCTTCCGATCTCGCAGCTCGGCCACCCGCAGCGGCGTGTCTACGAACACCTCGATGAACTCGTCGGGCTCGAGCAGCTCCCGCGCCATCCGCCGCTCGGTCCGGAAGGGCGAGATGAACGAGGTGATCACGATCAGGCCGGCGTCGACCATGAGCTTGGTCACCTCGGCGATGCGACGGATGTTCTCGACGCGGTCGGCGTCGGTGAACCCAAGATCCTTGTTGAGGCCGTGGCGGATATTGTCCCCGTCCAACATGCAGGTGTGACGACCGAGACTGTGAAGACGCTTCTCCGCGAGGTTGGCGATCGTTGACTTCCCCGCGCCGGACAGGCCGGTGAGCCACACCACACAGGGTCGCTGACCCTTGAGCCTTGAGTGCGCGGCCTTGTCCACGTCGATCGCCTGCCAGTGGACGTTCTGCGATCGGCGAAGCTCGAAATTGAGCATGCCCGCGCCGACGGTGGCGTTGGTGATGCGGTCGATCAACACGAAGCCGCCTGTGTCGCGGTTGACCACGTACGGGTCGAACGCGACCGGCCGGTCGAGCTCGAGCTCGCACACCCCGATCTCGTTCAGCGACAGCTCATCGGCCGCAACATGCTCGAACGAATCGACGTTCAGCTTGAACTTGAGCGGAGCGATTGTCGCCACAGCCGTGGTGGGCCCGATCCGCATGAGGTAGTCGCGCCCGCGCAACATTGGCGCCTCTCCCATCCACACGATCGTCGCCTCAAACTGCTCCCCGATGCTCGGTGGCTTGGTGGCGTCGGCGATCAGGTCCCCGCGGCTCACGTCGACTTCGTCTGTCAGGGTCAGGGTCACGGACTGACCGGCCACCGCGCACTCCAAGTCGCCGTCGTAGGTCACTATCCGCTCCACCCGGCTTGCCCGCCCGGACGGCTCCAACACAACCTCCTGCCCGGTCGAAACCGCTCCGCTGACGATCAGGCCGCTGAAGCCGCGGAACTCCGGCTCGGGACGATTCACCCACTGCACCGGCATCCGGAACGGCTCAGTCCCAAGTCGCTGCTCGTCGATTTCGACGGTCTCCAGGTACTCGAGCAGTGTGGGCCCCGCATACCACGGCATGCGCTCGCTCCGCGCCGCCACGTTGTCGCCGCGCAACGCTGAGAGCGGAATGCAGGTCACGTCCTCGACGCCGAGCTGCCGCGCAAACGCACGAAAGTCCGCCTCGATATCGCGGAACCGGGATTCGGAGTAACCGACCAGATCAAGCTTGTTCACCGCGAGAGCAACGTGACGCAGCCCGAGCAGCGAAACGATGTGGCTGTGGCGCCGGGTCTGAGTCAGCAGCCCCGCGCGAGCATCGACGAGCAGCACGGCGCAGTCGGCGGTCGACGCCCCGGTGACCATGTTGCGGGTGTACTGCTCATGGCCCGGGGTGTCCGCGACGATGAACTTCCGTCGCTCCGTCGTGAAGTAGCGGTAGGCCACGTCGATCGTGATCCCCTGCTCGCGCTCGGCCGCGAGCCCATCCAGAAGCAGAGCCAAATCGAGATCGTCACCCTGGGTCCCGATTCGCCTCGAGTCCGCCGCCACCGCCGCGAGCTGATCCTCGAATACCAGGCCCGGCTCGTACAGGAGCCGGCCGATCAGCGTGCTCTTGCCGTCATCCACGCTGCCACAGGTGATGAACCGCAGCAGCTCCTTGTCCTCCTGCGCCTCGAGGAAGGCCGCGACATCGGCGCCGGCAAGCGTCTCGCTTGCCATCAGAAATACCCCTCCTGCTTCTTCTTCTCCATCGAGGCCGACTGGTCGTGGTCGATCACCCGACCCTGGCGCTCCGAGGTACGGCTGAGCAGCATCTCTCGGATGATCGCGGGCAGGTTGTCGGCGTCGCTCTCGATCGCCCCGGTCAGTGGATAGCAACCCAGCGTGCGAAAGCGCACCAGGCGCATCTCCGGTCGCTCCCCCGGCGCCAGCGGCATCCGGTCATCATCGACCATGATCAATGATCCGTCGCGCTCAACCACCGGACGTTCGGCCGCGAAGTACAGCGGAACAATCGGGATCTGCTCGTGGTGGATGTACTGCCAGACGTCGAGCTCGGTCCAATTGGAGAGCGGAAACACCCGGATCGACTTCGCCCGGATTCTTACGCGCGTTGTATAGGCGCCACAGCTCTGGGCGCTGGTTCTTCGGATCCCAGCGATGCTGCGCCGAGCGGAAGGAGAAGATCCGCTCTTTGGCGCGCGAGCGCTCCTCATCGCGCCGCGCGCCCCCGAACGCCGCGTCGAACCCATACTTCGACAGGGCCTGCTTGAGTGCCTGCGTCTTCATCACGTCGGTGTGGACCGCCGAGCCATGGGTGAACGGGTTGATCCCCATCTCGACCCCCTCGGCGTTGGTGTGGACCAGCAGCTCCAATCCGTGCTCATGGGCCATCCGATCGCGGAACTCGTACATGGCCTTGAACTTCCACGTCGTATCAACATGCAAAAACGGAAACGGCGGACGGCCCGGATAGAACGCCTTGAGCGCCAGATGGAGCATCACCGCGCTGTCCTTGCCGATCGAGTACAGCATCACCGGCCGCTCCGCCTGGGCCGCCACCTCCCGCATGATGTGAATGCTTTCAGCCTCCAAACGCTGTAGATGCGTCAGGCGGACGAGGTCGGCACGAGGCATGTTCCGTGGTACTTGGGATGAGGGAGAACGGGACATCATCTAGCAAACGATTGGTCGTGAACCGTATCACACCTGTCCGGATATGGCGACCGTCAGATCGGGATTTCCGAACGACAGGAGAGGCCCCGGACGCCGCCAACCGCCGCACGCTGCCCGCCGTCGGGCCGTCAGCGGTGGTTCTGGCTGAGCTGCGCGATGGCCCGCTCGAGCGCGGGCCAGACGTCGGACTCAGGCGCGCGGAGACGCTCGGAGGGACCTACGACGCTGATCACCCCGATCGGCACTTCGCGCGCATCTCGGACCGGGGCGGCCACCGAGGTGGCGCGAGCCTCATCGCGAACAATCGCGTAGCCGCGCGCGCGAACCCGAGGCAACTCGGCATCGAGCCTTGCCGCATCGAGCCCGCGAGTCTGGCTCGCCGGGATTGCCTGTGCGGAGCGGTTCGTGAAGGCCAGAAAGGCCTGGCCCGCCGCCGTGCTGTGAACCGGGAACGGCACGCCGATCTCGGCGACGAAGCGGATCGGCTGCTTGCTCTCGACCTGGTCGACCGATACGACCCTGCCGGCGGTCTTGCCGTCGCCTCCGTCCTCGATCACGTACACCGCGGTCTCACCCGTCTCGTTGGCCAGCCATTCCAGCGTCGGCCGGACGCCGGCGGCAAGGTCTCCGTGCAGGGCGGCGCGGCGAACGAACGTGAGCAGGCGTGCGCCGGGGAGGTAGTGCCGGTCGCGTAAGGCGACGTAGCCGAGGTCGCGGAGATCGGCCAGCGAGTCCGAGAGGGTGCTGCGCTGCACACCGAGCTCGCGCATCAGCTCGGCGTGGGTCGGCGGCGCTTGGCCGGAGGTGAGCCGCTCCAGGATCAGAAGCGCGCGTTCAGTCTTGCTCATCTTGAGGGCAATGCTAATGCGCCATTGAGCGTCATAGGTCCGGTCGGGACGGCGCGAACTCGTTTTTCAACCAACCGATCGCTTAGTACGATCCGAGCCTTCGTGAGTCCGCTCGTCGCTCAGAACGCGGCGCCTGAAACTAGGCAGCTCAGGTTCGCCCTCGTGGGCTCGTCCGGCTTCGCGGCCAGGATGGTCGCCCCCGCGCTGCTGCGCTCGCGCTCCGAGCTGAAGGGGCTGCTCGGGAGCAGTCCCGAGCGCGGGGCCGGACTGGCGAGCCGGTTCGGGGTCGGCGCCTACGCGTCACTCCAGGAGCTGCTCGCTGATCCCGATGTGGACGCGGTCTGGGTCGCGAGCAAGGACGTCTTGCACGAACCGATTGGACTGGCCTGCCTGGAGGCCGGCAAGCACGTGCTGATGGAGAAGCCGATGGCGAGCACCGCGGCCGGCGCCCGAGCGCTGATCGCCGCGGCGCAGCGCAGCGGCGTCGTGCTGCGGGTGGGCTGCCACCAGCGCTTCCGCCCCGTTTACAAGGATCTGCGGGAGCTGATCGCGGAAGGGTCGCTCGGCCGGATCGGCTTTATCCGGATGCAGTTCCTGTGGGAGTTCCCGGAGGAGCGCGTGGTCGGGAACTGGCGCTCGACGCTCGAAGAGAGCGGCGGCTCTTGGGTGATCAAGGAGTTCGGCGCGCATCTGCTTGATCTGCTGCTGTGGTGGACGGGGCCGGGCGCCGAGGTTGCCGGCGCCGCGCTCACCACGCGCCGCTTCCCGGTCGAGACCGACGACTGCGCCGCCGTCCTACTGCGACTGGCCGACGGGGGGATCGCGACCGTCGAGGTGAGCACAGGGATGCGCGGTCGGACCAACAGCGTCGAGATCCAGGCCACCGAGGGCTGGATCCGCGCGTTCGACGTGTGGCGTGGCAGCGGCCGCGTCGTGCGGAGTGCTGGCGCGGACTGGACGTACCACAACGACGATGAGCTGCTGCCCTACATTGCCCAGCTCGAGGACTTCACCGCGGCGGTCGCCGGCCGCGAGACCGCCGGCGCCGACGGCGCCGCCGGCCTGGCGGTGCTCGAGCTCGTCGATGCGGCGATCGCTGTCGGTCGAGCCTGACATCTAGACGGGAGGAGAGAGATGGCGACAATTGAGACCCTGCGGATCACGGACCTTCGGGACCCCGTGTTGACAGAGGTTCAGCGCGACGCGCTAGCCGACGCCGAGCAGACCAGCTTCGACCTTTCGGTCGAGGGTGTCCTGTCGGCGGCGGCGGAGCGCGCGGGCCTGAGCGACTTCGGAGCCGACGATTTCCGCGAGCGGCTCGAGCTGCTGGTCGGGGTGGTGGCCTGGGAGGGGCACACGAAGTTGGCTCAGCTCTCGACGTTCCGGCGCATGGTGAACAAGGCGACCGACCGGTTGCTCACGCTCGACCTGCTGAAGCACCACCCCGAGATCCGCGAGGAGAGGATCGAGGCGCCGCTGATCGTCGCCGGCCTTCCCCGCTCCAGCACGACGCACCTGCTCAACCTCATTGCTGCCGACTCGCGCTTTCAGTCGATGCCGTACTGGCAGGTCCTGCGGCCGGTTCCCCTCATGCCCGAAGACGAGATCGGCCCGGACGGCATCGACCCGCGCTGGAAGCGCTGCCAGGCCGGGTGGGAGCAAGCGCAGCGCATGAACCCCTATGCCGCGGCCCACCATCCGATGGACCCCGACCACATCTCGGAGGACGGCGAGCTGCAGATGGCCGACTTCTCGAGCTATGTGTGGGAGTTCTCGCTGCACGCGGCAGCGTGGCGCGATTACTACCTGGCGCACGATCAGACGCCGCACTACGAGTACGAGAAGCTGATGATGCAGGTGCTCCAGTGGCAGCGCGGAGAGGCCAAGCGTTGGATCGTCAAGGCGCCCCAGCACATGGAGCAGCTGCGCCCGATCATGAACGTGTTCCCCGATGCCCTGGTGATCTTCACCCACCGCGATCCGGTCGCCTCGATGCAGTCGATCCTCCAGAGCTACGCGTACGCGGCCCGCTGGCGCGAACGAGTGCTCGACCTCCAGGGCTACCTGGAGTACTGGTCCGACCGCTACGCCAAGCTTCTCGACGGATACATGCGCGATATCGACGTAGTCCCGCCAAGCCAGCAGTTCCACGTCCTCTTCCACGAATTCGTAGGCAACGACGTCCCGACGGTCGAGCGGATCTACGAGCAGATCCGGCTCGAGATGACCGACCAGGCGCGCGGCGAGCTCGAGCACTTCATGGAGGGCCACCAGCGCGGCGTCCACGGACGCCTCACGTTCAACCTGCGCGGCGACTTCGACGCCGACCCGGCCGCGATACGCGAGCGATACGCCGCCTACCTCGACCGCGTCCCCGTGTCAATCGAGGTGTCGTAGGCAACGCCGATCCATGGCCCGATCTGCCTAGCCCTGCGGGTAGGTGCGCAGTCGCTCGAGTGCCGCCGGATCGAAGTCCATGCCCAAGCCAGGACGCGTTGACGGCGTTCCAGCCCCGTCCGTGGGAACGAATGGCGACTGCATCAGCCCGCCCCACCATGGCAGGTACTCCATCAACATCCCGTTCGGAAACGCGCCGATCAGGTTCACGCCCAGATCTGAGTAGGCATGGATCGCCAGCGGGATCCCGAGGGCCTCAGTCAGGCCTGCGATCCGGGCTGCGCCCGTCACACCACCGATTCGCATCGGATCGAAGATCAGGACATCCAGGGAGCGCTGCTCGGCCAGAGTGCGTAGCTGCTGGAGGTTGAAGCTCCGTTCTCCAGTCGCGATTGGGGTATCGATCTCTGCGCACAGTCGCGCGAGCTGGCCTGGATCGTCGAGCGGCATTGGATCTTCGATCCACACCAGACCGAGATCCTCGAGCTGACGGCAACGGCGTACCGCCTCGGCGTAAGTCCAGGCGCTGGCGGCGTCGACTAGGAGCCCGACACCGGGACCGACCGCGGCGCGCACGGCCGCCACCCGCTCGAAGTCAAGCTCCGGGGCGGAGAGGCCGATGAGCATCTTCATAGCCTTGATGCCCCGGCCGACGAGTTCACGTGCCTTGGTGACCCAGACCTCAGCGGGTTTGTCCCACACCTCCATCATCTCAGAGCTGTAGAGCGGGACCGACTCACGGGCGGCGCCGAGTAGCTGGTGAACGGGCCTCTCGGTGAGCTTCCCGATCGCATCCCAGAGCGCCATGTCGATCCCGGAGTGCGCTAGCGAGACCAGGCCGTCGACTCCGAGCTGCACATGGTGCGCGCGGATCGTGCGCCAGACTCGGTTGTAGGCGAAGACATTCTCGCCGAGGATCGAGGCCGCGACGTGTGCGACGACGCGCTCGAGTAGAAACGCCGGCGAGTTCGGTTCGGGATCGCGGTGGCCGCGGCCCGACCCGAACCAGACGTACGATGAGCCCCTGGTCCCGGCTTCGGTGTCGACGTGGACGACGACATTGTCATAGAAGCGGAAACCCCGACCGCGGATGATGATCGGGTTCTCCAGCTCGGTCGTTGCAACCTGTGTGGTCACCGAGGTGACGTTCGTCACATCACGACTGTATATCGAGAGTGACCACCGCGTGGATCGTGGTCCCCAGCAGGTGCGCTCGTTGGAGCCGGCAGAGGGCGCCAAACCCCTCTAAGGCTTGACGGTCTCGCTGATCCAGCTGGCGCCGCGCTCGTACTCGTGCCCGGTCACGGTGCCCTCGCGGAGCGCGCGTACGTGCTCCCGCAGCTTGGCCAGGTCGGCGGGCCAGTCCTCGCGTTCGCCGCTGGGCGGCGGCCACAGCGTCGGCAGCGCGCCGGCGCCGCAGGCACTCGTGAACGCCTGCACGCTGCGCATCACCATCAGCTTGCAGCAGATGAACGCCGTGTACTCAGCCGCCGCGCGCGGCCCCATCAGCGCCGCCACCTCGGCGTACTCCTGCTCGCTCGACTCGCCGCGCGCCACCGCGAGGATGTAGCGGACGAGCATCCGGTCGACCGGCACTAGGCGCTCGTGGACGCCGTCGAGGATCGCCTCGATCGTGTCAGGGTCAATCCCGACTCCGACCGCGTCGGAGACATGCATGAACGCCGCCAGCGCCGTGCGCAGCTCGGCGGTGAGGGTGATATCGACGAGCTCGCGTTGGCGGTTGCTGTACGAGCCGCGCACCTCACCGAGCATGAAGAAGCTCGTCAGCTCGGCCACGATCCTCGCCAGCTCGGGGCTCTGCAGCAGCCCCACGTACAGCGGGCTGGCCCGAAACGGAGCCTCGGGCCCGGCGATCGACGCGACCTTGCGCCTTTCGCGCGCGATCACCGCATCGAACGCCTCGCGCTCCTGGGCGTGGAAGGCCGCGGGGTCCGGGAGCTCGAGCGGCATCGGGCCGTGGGTCAACTGCCCGGCGTCGCCGGGACGGGCAGGCGGAGCCGCCCGAAGGATTCGAGCGCGTTCTCGAAGCACACCCGCTCACGGATCGGCTCCGGGATCATCTTCAGTGTCCGCTCGGGCAGGTCCAGGTCGAAGTGCGGATAGTCGGTGGAGTACATGAGCGTGCGCTCGGCTCGCACCATCTCGAACATCGACTCTAGATACCGCGGCTCTGGGGGCTCGTCGATCGGCTGCGTCGAGAGCCGGACCTGCTCGACCACGTACTCGCTCGGCGGCCGCCGCACCCACGGCGTGTCGGGGCGGAACTCCTTCCAGCGCGCGTCGAGCTTCCACATCAAGCTGGGAAGCCAGGAGAACCCGTACTCGAGGAAGGCGAACTTCAGACGCGGGAATCGCATCAGGGTCCCCTCGAACACGAGGCTCGTGATGTGCGCCATGGCGACCGTCGAGAACAGCGCCAGCCGCTGGGCCGGGAACGCCGCCTCACCGCCGGGCAGCCTCGGGCTGTGCGGGAACTCACCCTCCTGGTTGCCGAGGTGGGCGATGATCGGCAGCCCGTGCTCCTGCGCCGCGGCGAACACCGGGTCATAGGCCTTCTTGCCCCACAGTACGTCGGACGGGGCCATCATCACGCCGATCACCCGATCGGTGCCGCCGTGGCGCTCGATCTCCGCCGCCGCCGCCGCCGGGTCACGCGGATCCACGCCGATGGCCAGCTGGAAGCGACGGTCGGCGGGCAGCCACTCGTTGACGAAGTAATCGTTGAACGCGGCGGCCATGTCGACACCGTCGTCGCTGAACGGGACGAACGGGATCGAGTTGAAGATCAGGGGGACGAGCAGCGCCGCGCTGATGCCGTGGCGATCGAGCAGATCCTCGGAGACGAACGCGGGATCAGACGCGTCGATCACGTCGACCTCGAAGTCGAGCACGTAGCGGATCTTCGGGACGAGGCTGTAGCCCGAGCTCTTGGTCTTGGCCAGGAAGCGCTGGTAGCGCGACCGCTCGAGATAGGGCTCCAGCAACGGCAGGAAGTTCGTGCCGCGGGTGATGCTCGGGTGGACATCCATGTCGATGACCGGCATCTGGCGCGCGCTCATGCCCGGCCGTCCATGTCGACGATGACGCTTGTCCCCTGTACCCGCACCGGGTAGGACTTGACCCGGTAGCGGTCCGGGGACACCAGCGAGCGGCCGGTCTGGAGGTCGTACTCCCAGTGATGCCACGGGCAGCGCACGACCAGCCCGTCTGATCCGTAGCGGTACTCGCCCGCATCCGACGGCAGCATCGTCCCGCCCCACTGACCTGTGCAGAGGGGAGCCCCGCGGTGCGGGCAGGTGTTCTTGAGCGCGAACAGGGTGCCGTCGACGTTGAAGATTCCGATCGACAGACGGCCCACCGACACGATCTTTCTCGAGCCGGGGGGAATCTCGGCGAGCTCGCAGACCGCGGCCACGGCTAGCTCCGGGCCTCGCGCAACGGGTCGACGTACTCGCGGCGCCCATAGAAGGCCCGTCCCAGCGCTGGCGAGCGCTCGGTGTCGGCCGGCGCGAGATCGGTGCCATAACCGAGCTCGCCCTGGATCCGGCCGTCCGCGGTGAGCGGGTAGAAGACGGCCACCCGGAACTGCTCGGATCCGTCCGCGACGTCGCGGCGCGAGACGGTCAGCGCCTCCTCGGCGAACACGTACCACTCGGTCGCGTTGCGGTTGACGACGGCCACGTCCTCGACTCGGTACGTGCGCAGGAACGCGTCCCAGTAGTCCCGCGCCGCCGCCCGCCCCTCCCCCTTGACCATCGGGGGCCCGGCGACGTAGCTGCGGTTGGCGAGCAGGAAATCCTCGGCGAACGGAGCCGTGAGCGCCTCGAGGTCACCCGCGCGCAGGGCAGCGAGCAGCTCGTCGTGCAGCGCCAGACTCCGTACAGCCGCCACGGGCAGGTCAGTCCGCGCGCCGTGCGCGGCCGGCCCCGCGGAGCTTCCCGGTGGCGCCTCGTGGCGCTCCCACAGGAACTCCCCAACGATGCCGTCCGGGGCCGCCGGGAACAGCGTGACCGTGTTGATCGTGAACTCCTCCCCCGTGCGCGTGTCGCGCCGCGACGCGACCCCTTCCAGGAAGAAGTACCAGTCCGTGGCGATCTGCGTGCGGATACGCAGGGCTGCGGGCTTGAAGATCGCGCGGCTGCTCTCGTAGAACGCGCGCACGCCGGCGCTGTCGGTGACCACCTCGATGCGGCCCGGCGTCGGCATCATCGCGTAGCGCGGGTTCTCCGCGGTCACCGTGGCCAGCGTGAGGCTGAGGTCGTCCTGGTACTCGGTCTCGATGTGGCGCTCCGCTGTGGCGATGCTCGCGAGCGCCGCGTCGAGCGGCGACTGGCTCACGGTGTTCAAGGCTGGGCCCTCCCCTGCGGCGTTCGCCGTCGTGCGACGGCGGCGGCATCGACGATCTCGAACAGCACCCCGTCCGGCGAGCGGTAGCAGGCCATGGTTTGCAGGCGCGCGCCTCCCGCTTGGGTCAGCACGAGCTGGTAGCCCTGCCGCTCGAGCTCGCTGCCCACGGCCTCGAGGTCCTCGACCTCGTAGGCCACGTGATGGAGATAGGTCAAGCCGCGTGGCTCCCAGATCGTGCCCTCGATCGCCTCGAGCAGCTCCACGTACGGGGGTCCCGTCAACGTTTCGGCCGCCTTGACCGGTAGCTCCCTGACTCCGGTCTCGGTCCGGTAGGGCACGAGCTTGGTGCCGTCGCGCAGGATCGCCCATTCGCACCCGAGCAGACGGCCCAGCTCGGCCATGGCGTCCTGGAGGTCCTCGACCACGATGCCCAGCTGGGACGGAACGCGTCCGACGAGCGGGGCGACGTCCGAGGGGGAGCCCAGCGCCGGACCGGCCGTCATCAGATCACGCTCGCCTCGCGCAGCCGCGCGATCGCGTCGTCATCGAGGCCGAGCACCTCCCGCAGCACCTCGTCACTGTGCTGGCCATGCGAGGGACCGGCGTGCGTGACCGTGTGCTCGTAGCCCGGGAACTTGGGCACGATCCCCGGCATCATCACGCTCCCCAGGCTCGGGTCCGGGACCGACACGAGATCGCCGCGTGCTTGGAAATGCTCATCCTCGACGATCGCCGCCGCGTCATATACGCGCTGCGAGACCGCCCCGGATTCGTTCAGGCGAACCGATACGGTCTCCCAGAGCTCAGCTGCAGCCCACGCTTTCACGTGCTCGTTGGCCCGGTCCAGGAATGCCTCGAATTCTTTGCCGCCTGCTTTCACTGCATCGCGCACGCCATTCGCCAGCTCGTCAGCGCCTGCACCGACGAGCACGCGGCGGATCGGCTCCGGTCCGATCGCGCTGACGATGAAGTAGACCCCGTCGGCCGTCTCGTAGAGGTTGCGCAGCACGCCGTGCGAGCCGAGGAAGTTGCCGGGGCGCTTGAGCGCGATTCCCAGCTGGTCATAGGTGGGGATCTGGAGCGGGATGAGCCGGAACAGCGTCTCGAACAGGGCGACGTCGACGACCTGCACCCCGGTGGCCCCGGCGCGCTGGCGTCCGATCAGGGCCGAAAGGGCCCCGAACGCACCGAACGTGGCCGCAATTCCGTCGGCCAGCGAGACCGACGGGAACACGGGCGGCTGGTCGGGCTCGCCGTTGAGGTGGGCGAAGCCGCTCATCGCCTCCGCCACCGTGCCGTAGCCCGGGCGGTCCTTCAGCGGGCCGGTCTGGCCGTAGCCGCTGATCCGCACCATCACGAGCCGATCGCACACCCGCTCCAGATCAGCCGGCCCGAGATTCCAGCGCTCGAGCGTGCCCGGACGGAAGTTCTCGAACAGCAGGTCGGCGCCGCTGGCCAGACGGCGGGCCAGATCCTGCCCGCCCTCGGTCGACAGATCGATGGTGATCGCGCGCTTGCCCCGGCCCATCACCTTCCACCAGATCGACTCGCCATCCTTCTGGGGGAGCATCGTGCGCATCGGGCTCCCTGCTACGGGATGCTCGACGGCGATCACCTCCGCGCCCAGGTCGGCCAGCAGAGCCGCTGCCATCGCCCCCGCGTAGAGCGGAGAGAGGTCCAGCACGCGGATTCCCGACAGCAGCCCTCGGCGCGACCGGGCCGCGGGCTCCGGAGCATCGCTCGGCTCAGATCGGGGATCTACGCGCGCGCCGGCCAAGCCTCGCTCCCTTCTCGGCTTTCGACGCTCTCGGCGGCACCCGTGCTGAGCAGGGCGTCGATCTCCTCATCGGGTAGTTCGAGCAGTTCCCGCAGGACCGCCACGGTGTCGCGCCCGATGTCGGGCGCCATCCTTCTGGGCGGGGCCGACCAGGCGTCGTTGCGGATCGGCGATCGCACGACGCTCGCCGTCCGTCCCTCCTCCTCCAGCTCGACGATCGTCTCGCGCCGGGCTACCTGCTCGAGCGCCACCGTGTCGTGTAGCTCCAGCACCGGGCTGGTGGGGACATCGGCCTGGTCGAGGATCTCCAGCCACTCGGCCCGCGTCCGGCCGCGGAAGATCTCCTGGAGCTGTCCGACCAGCTCCGAGCGGTGTCGTAGCCGCGCCGAGTTGGTCGCGAACCGCGGATCCTCGGTCCACTCCTGGCGGTCCAGCGCGCGGCACAGGTTCAGCCAGAACTGGCGCGTGAACGCGCCGACCATCACGTATTCGCCGTCCGCGCAGGCGAACGCGTCGTAGGGCACGATCTGCGCGTGGCCACGGCCGAGGCGCGGAATCTGGGCCCCCAGTCCGACCACCGAGGGGACGTAGTTGCACAGTAGGTTGAGCGAGGCCTCGAGCATCGAGATCTCGACGTGCTGCCCCTCGGGGTGGCCGTCACGGGCGTTGAGGGCGGCCAGGATGCCCGCCACGGCGAACAGGCCGGCGCTGTAGTCCGAGACCGGCGCGCCGATCCGAACCGGTCCGCCGCCGACCTCGCCCGTCACCCCCATCAGGCCCGACACGCTCTGCATGATGATGTCGTTCGCCGGGCGAGCGGCCCAGGGGCCATCGGGGCCGAAGGCCGAGATCGAGCAGTAGATCAAGCCGGGCCGCAGGCTCCGCAGCTGCTCGAATCCCACGCCGAGGCGGTCCATCACGCCGGGCCTGAAGTTCTCGATGACTGCATCGGAGCGCTCGGCCAGCCGCCGCGCCAGACCGACGCCCTCCGGACGCGACAGGTCGAGCGCGATGCCGTGCTTGTTGCGGTTCAGCGACAGGTAGTACTCGGAGTTGCGAGGCGGAAATCCCGGCATCGGGCTTCCCATCGTGCGCGCCCCGTCCCCCGTGCCGGGGCGCTCGACCTTGACGATCTCCGCGCCGAGATCGGCCAGCAGCATCGTGGCGAACGGACCTGCGGCCGCGTGCGTGAAATCCAGTACACGTAGGTTCGCCAGAGGCAGCGAGCTCACGGCTTCTCCGCCTCCCAGTCGAGCGGGACCTCGACCGTGGGCCGCTCACGAGAGGGCAGCGCCACGATCGCTCGCCCGGGCATGATCTCCTCGCCGCGCTGGTTAACCCCCTCGATCGAGCACTCCACGAATCCGGTTCCGCTCGAACCGCGCCACTTGTCGGTGACCCTTCCGCGGATCCACAGCGTGTCGCCGAGAAAATTCATCCCTCGGTAGCGGACGTCGACCTCGGCCACCCAGCCGTCGTCGCCGGCCCAGTTGGTCATCAGGTGCGAGGCCCACGCCCCGCGCTGGGCCCCGTAGTCGTAGGGCGCGGGCATGCCGATCTCCTGCGCCATGAACGGGTCCCAGTGCACTCGCTCGACGGCCTCCCACACATTCGACTCCGGGTTGCGAACGGCCACTTTGGGTGAGCGCCGGCGGTACTGGAGCCAGTATTGCCCGGAGCGGACGTGCGGCGAGCCAACTCCCTGGAGCCAGGTGATCATGTCGGCGATCGTGAGCGGGCCGCGGACGATCGGCTGCAGCGGATCGTCGATCACGACGTCTTCCCACCAGCGCGGCGCGGCTCCCTGGACGTGCTCGGCGGCGATCGCGTCGTCGATCGCGTCGATCTCCTCGTCGCTGTAGCGCGCGCGCTCGATCGCCGAGTACCGGCCGCCCTCCTTCCCCGCCCCGCGCTCGGTCCGGAACGCCGACATGAAGCACCGGGCGACGACCTCGTCGCGCTGGTTGAGATAGGTGAACTCGCGCGTCTGGATGATCGAGCGACCGGCGTAGCGACCTTGCCTCTCCTCGAGCGACACGAGCTTCTTGACGGCCCGGACGACATCTCCGGCCAGCAGCGGCCGATAGTACGTCCAGCGGTCGCGGGAATGGAGCCCGTGCACACCCGGGAGCCCCTCACCCCGGCGCATGTCCCAGCTCCCCCACGCCACCCCGTAGAGCAGGGCCGGGGGCGCTACCGGTGCTCCGTACCGAGAGGCACGCGCGTGCGCGGCGTCGATCCACAGCGGATTGGCGTCGCCGATGCCGCGGGCCGCGTGCCGGATGCTGTCCTCGTTGACGTGCGAGACGAACGGATCCTCGATCGGATACTCGACCCCTATCCGGCGATTCAGCTGCGCCAAGCCCTCCTCGGTGATGCGGCCGTACTCCGCCTGCGGCGTCTGCGTCTGCGCCATCCCGTCTCCTCGTTGTCGCGCCTACAGACTAGCTGGTTTCCCAAACGATCGCTTGATAGGTTACGAGGGTGGCCAGCGACGCGCGAGAGAAAACGGTCGGCGTCATCGGACTGGGCGCGATCGGCGGCCACGTCGCCCGCGCGCTGAGCCGGGCGGGCTGGCAAGTCCTCGGTTACGACGTGCGGCCACAGGCCTACGAGCAGTTCCCCGAGGCTCGGCCAGTCGCCACCGTGAGCGAGCTGGCGGCGGCGGCCAAACTCGTTCTGGTCGCCGTCTACGACGACGCACAGCTGCGCGCCGTGCTGAGCGGTCCCGACGGTGTCCTCGCGGCGGACCCGTCGCCCGGGGTCGTCTGCGTGCTCAGCACGATCACGCTGGGCACGCTCCGCTGGGCAGCCCAGGAGGCCCAGCAAGGCGGGATCGAAGTGATCGACTGTGGCGTGACCGGCGGGCAGGCGCTGCGCGCTCGGGGGAAGATCGTCGTGCTCGCCGGTGGCTCGGAGGAGGCGATCGGCCTGGCCAGGCCCGCGCTCGAAGCGTTCGCGGCACCGCTGCTGCACATGGGCCCGCTCGGGGCCGGGATGCGGGCCAAGCTGGCTCGCAACCTGATGCACTACAGCGGCTGGTACGCGGCGTGGGAGGCCGCCACGATCGCCGCGGCCTGCGAGATCGACGTGCAGAAACTAGTCCAGGCGCACCAGATCAGCAACGAGATGTCGAGCGGCGGAGGCACGAACCTGCTTTCGCGGGGGATCGGCCCCGGTCCAGCCGACCCCGACGACCGGGAATCGATCGCCGCGCGGCGTGCGAGCGCGGACTTCGCGCGTAAGGATCTCGGCTACGTCCTCGAGCTGGCCGACGAGCTCGGCATACCGCTCCCCGGAGCCGAGCTCGTGCTCGATCGCATCGACCTGGTCGTGGGGCTGGCCGGCCTGCCGCAGTCCCAGGGCAATCGGCAGTAGCCGCCCGGGCCATGCGCTTCGACCTGATGCTCGGCGAGCAGCGTGCGAGCATCCCCGTAGCGTCGGAGTATCCGGTGCGGGTCTTCTAATGCACCCGCGCGTGACTATCCATGACCACGTGTTCCCCCGGGATCAGCCGCTCGACGCCGTACTGGCCGGCTTTGCCCGCGGTGGAGCGGAGCGCGTGGGGCTGGGGGGCGCCAAGCTCGCCGCGGTTGGCGGCGAAGCCGCCGGCGCGGCCGTCGCGGCGGCAGGCCTCGAGGTCACACACCTCGTGCACGGGCGCCTGCTGGCCCTCGAGGATCCCGCGTCCTGGCCGGCCGCGCAGGCCCGTGCGGCACAGACGCTCGAGCTCGCGTCCGCGGTGGGCGCGCGGTGCGTCTACGGGGTCACGGGTCCGGCGATGTCCTTGACCTGGGAGGACGCCGCCGAGGCGTTCGTAGAGGGCGCGGGGCCGGTGACGGCGCGGGCGAGGTCGCGCGGGATCCCGTTCCTGATCGAGCCGACGAACATGCTGTTCGCCGACGTGAGCTTTATCCACACGCTACGCGACACGGTCGATCTGGCCGGGCGGGCCGGGCTCGGGGTCTGCCTGGACGTTCAGCACTGCTGGACCGAACGCGGGCTGCGGGAGACGATCCGGCGCGCGGCGCCGACCCTGGGCCTGGTCCAGCTGAGTGACTACGTCCCGGGGACGCGCAAGCCGTTCCGCGCGGTGCCAGGCGACGGCGTCGTCCCCCTGGAGCGAATCGTCGCCGACGTGCTCGAAGCGGGCTATACGGGCTTGTTTGATCTCGAGCTCTACGAGGAACCGGGCGTGGACCCGGCCGAGACGATCGCCCGCGCCGGCGAACGCACCGGGACGATGCTCGAGCGGTTGGGAGCGTGAGGATTAGGGCGCCCGTTACGCCAAGGTTAGGATTCGCTGCCATGCCTTGCCTGGGGGCTTGACGTGCGTAGCCATGATCGCCTAGGCTGACGAACCGTTTGTTTGAAAAACGGCCGTCTCGGGGCGCCTAGCCATCGAGCGAGCCGAAGTTGCTGGAGAGGAGAGGTCGATGCAGTTGTCCACACGAGCCGGGCGAACGCCGGCTGCGCTCGCTGCGCTCGCGGTCATGATGGCCCTCGCGATCAGTGCGTGCGGAAGCTCGAGCAGCTCGTCGTCGAGTACATCGTCGTCGAGCAAGCCGTCGAGCACCCCGACGGCGAGCAAGTCTCCGTTCACGTTGCTGATGGTCATCGACACGAGTGGTCCGACGAAGGTGTACGGGACCGTCGATCTGGCTTCGATGCAGGCGGCGGTCAAGTATTGGAACGGGCACGGCGGGATCTTGGGTCACCCGATCACGATAAAGACGCTCAACGACAACGGCGACGCGACGACCGCGGTATCGGTTGCCACCTCGTACCTGACGAGTAACCCCAAGCCGGACATGATCTTCGCCGGAACGAGCGGGATCGATTCGGCGGGCCTGATCCCGCTCGTCAAGCGTGATGGTCTGCTCGACGTCGCGGTCGACGACGGCGACAACGTCTGCCAGACCAACGCACAGATGACCTGCCCGACCGCATTCGTTCCCGCCGTCGACACGCCAACTCAGATGCAGAGCGTGGTGTCTTTCATGAAGTCGAAGGGCTGGAAGAAGATCGGGGTCCTGGAGGAGGAGGATGCGTTCTCGGAGAGTGAGACCGGTCCCCTTCAGAGCGAGTTGACCAAGAACGGCATGTCCGCGTCGGTTGTGACGTTCTCGCCCACGGCGGTGAACGTCAACCCGCAGATCTCAGAGCTCCAGAGCGACGGGGTCAACGTGATCTTCGTCGAGGGGCTTGCGGCCGCCCCCGGCTACGCGATCAGCGGGCGCGCGGCGCTGGGTCTCATCAACAAGATGCCGTACGTGTTCGATGCGGGCGCGGCCGCCGTCGATCTCACCAAGCTCACGCCGAGCGTTGCCAATCTGGCCAACTCGTGGGAGGAGATCTCGCGGGCCAGCGATCCTTACGTGAGCATGCCGGGCCGCACCCTGCTGCTGAAGTACGGCACCCCTGCGGTCTCGGCCCAACCGCTGATCGTCGCGTCCTTCCAGTGGACGGATCTCGCGCTGGTGCACAATGCGGCGGAACAGGCGGGATCGATCAGTGTCAGCGCGATATCCAATGCGCTGGAGAACCTGCAGCCGCAGTATCAGGACGATCCGCTCTACATGTCGGCGCCCGTCATCCAGTTCACGAACGGTGTGCATCTGGATGTGGCGCCGGCAGCCGTGAATTCCTACGTGGTCGTGCCCAGCGGCCCGATCAAGAACGGGATGGTGTACTCGAAGTAGCAGCCAGGAGACACAGCGGACCGAGCGGCGGGCACACGGGCGCCTGCCGTTCGGCGTCGTTGGGTACGTGGCTATGACCGCTACGTTGAACATGCGTTTCGAGGGTCGCGTCGCGATCGTCACCGGCGCCGCGGGGAATCCCGGTCTCGGTCGCGCCTACGCGCACTTCCTCGCCGGCCGGGGCGCGAGGGTCGTTGTCAATGACCTCGGCGGCGGTCCTGACGGAACCGGCGCGCTACCGGTCTTCGCCGAGCACGTCGCGCGGGAGATCGTCGAGCAGGGCGGCGAGGCGATCGCGGACCGCCACAGCGTCGCCACACCAGCGGGGGCACGTGAGATCGTGCACGCGGCCACGGATCGCTGGGGCAGGGTCGACATCCTGATCAACAACGCCGGCATCAACATCCCCGCGCTGTTCAGCGAGATCAGCGACGGCGACATCCAGGCGACGATCGATGTTCACCTGATGGGAACGATCTGGATGTGCCGGGCGGTCTGGCCACTGATGGAAGCCGCCGGCTACGGCCGAATCGTCAACATCAGCTCATCCGTCGCGCTGGGCACGCGCTACCTCGCCCACTACGGCGCCGCCAAGGCAGGCGTGATCGGCTTGACGCGGACTCTCGCGATCGAAGGCGCCGAGCACGGGATCGTGGTCAACTCCCTATCCCCGGCCGCGGGAACCGCGTCGGCGACGTTCATCGGCGACTCGCGCGATCGCTGGCTGACCGAGACCTTCATGAAGCTGACGCCCGAGCAGGTCGCGCCGGCGGCAGCGTTGCTCGCGCACGAGGACTTCACGCTGAGCGGCCGGCACTTCGAGGCCGTCGGCGGGCAGGTGACCGAGCTGTTCTTCGCGCGCACCGCGGGGCATGAGACCGCGGGGCTGCACATCGAGAGCCTCCGCGACGCCCTCGACCAGGTGGTCGATCGCGCTCGGTTCACGAACGTCCGGGATCCGCTCGACGAGGCCGCCCAAAGCCCCTTCCGGCCCAAGCCGTACGCGGCCCTCAGCTGATCTCAGGCGTCGTGCGGCTGCAGGACGCGCCGACGCTTGACACGCCAGACCCCGTCCTCGAGCCCGAACACGTCGTCATACCACCCGACGCCGCTGAACCGCTGCTCGCCGTCGGGCGACTGCACGAAGAATGTCCACCACGAGCGCACCGTCGCCTCTCGATCGGTCTCGTCGGTGATGTAGACGTTGGAGATCACGTGCCAGGGGATGCTCCCGTCGGTGTACTTCTCCCTTCGCCGGCGCATCTCGGCCGCCACCGCATCGCGGCCAACCTTCAGTCCGGTGTCTCGAAACTCGACCTCGGCGTCGGTCGTGAAGCACTCGGCGATGCCGTCGAGCTCGTTCATGTCGTAGGTCCACGCGTAGCGGTAAAGGGTGTTCTCGATGCTCGAGCGCATGTCGTCCACGCGGGTTAGCCTATCGAACGATCGGTTGAAGTGTTGCTACATTGCCCGCCGTGGATCCCGAGTTGCAGCGGCTCGTGGACGAATCCGCGATTCGCCGGCTCCTGGCGCGTTACTCGCGTGCCATCGACCGACGCGACTACGAGCTGTTGCGCTCGTGCTACCACCCTGACGCCATCGATGAACACGGCGTCTATGACGGTGACATCGAGGGATTCGTCGAGTTTCTCTCCTCCCACCCGCCGGCCGAGTACGAGGCGCACTTCCTCGGCAACATGCTGATCGAGGTCATGGACGACGTGGCCACCGCCGAGACCTACTGCCTGGCCCTGCGCCGCTTCCGCAACGACGCGGGAGAACTGCGGGACCGCTTCCAGCACGTCCGCTACTGCGATCGCCTGGAGCGACGCGAGGGCGAGTGGCGCATCGCCCATCGGGTCGTCTCCTATGGTCACGGCCGGATCGACCCGGTGCCCGAGCCAACCGAGTTCATCGAGGCCTGCGTGCGCGACCGGCGTGACCGCACCGATGTCGTGTACGGGCTGTACAAACCACCACTTGGTTGATTATCGGGTCTCTGGTACTGTCGCTGGGCTAGAGCAGCGAGATCCAGTGCAGCAACCCTTACGGAAGAGCGACGCACCGGCTCTCCACGAAGCCGCCGGTCCGTTTGAGCCGCCCGACTCACTCATGTTCATCCGCGCCACAGCCGGTCTGCACCCGCTTCGCGTCTACGAGCGCTGGGAGACGCTGGCCGCGCTCATGTTCGCCTCGGCGCCGACACCGCAGTCTCCCACCGGCCTGTGGCGCGCCTTGCCCGAGCTGTGGCGGTGGCGGAACAACCCCGCCGGTATCTTCGGAGCCGGCGCCAAGCGCTTTCCCCACCGTGTCGCCGTGGTCGACGACGAACGCGCGCTCACCTTCGCCGAGCTCGATCGCCGCACCAACGCGCTGGCCTCGGAGTGGCGCGAGGCCGGCATCGGGCCGGATACAACGGTCGGTCTGCTGGCGCGGAACAGCACGATGTTCATCGAGGCGATGGCCGCCGCGCAGAAGCTAGGCGCGAACCTGGTATTCCTCAACACCGGATTCGCGCCTCCCCAGGTGGCGGATGTGCTCGCCGAGGAACAGGTCGACGTGCTCGTCTACAGCCACGATCTCGAGGAGGCGGCCGCGCAGGTCCCTCGTCGGCGCCGGATCAGCGAGGCGGATATGGCCCGCGCGATCGCCGACGGAGACCCAAGCCCGCCCACGCCGCCACAAAGCTCCGGCCGCGTAGTCGTGCTCACCTCGGGGACGACCGGACGCCCCAAGGGCGCCGCCCGAGGCCCCAGCGGGAACGTCCTTGACACCGCGGCGCTCCTCACCACCATCCCGCTGATCTCCGGCGACACCGCCGTGGTCCCGGCGCCGCTGTTCCACGGTCTCGGTCTGTTCACGGCCACGTTCTCCCTGGCTCTCGGCTCGACGGTCGTCCTGCGCCCCAGCTTCGATGCCGAACTGACCCTCCAGGATGTCCAGCGCAACGGCGCGCGCGTGCTCGTCGTGGTGCCCGCAATGCTGCACCGGATGCTGGCCCTCCCGGGGAACCGGCTTGTGAGTTACGACACCTCCTCGCTTCGGGTGATCGTCTCGGGCGGGGCGCAGCTGACCGCCTCCCTCGCCCGGGCCGCGATCGAGAGGTTCGGGAATGTCCTCTACAACATCTATGGATCGACCGAGGTGGCGCTGGCCACGGTGGCCACGCCGCGCGACCTGCGGGTCGCGCCCGGCACCGCCGGGCGGCCGGTTCCCGGTGTGGACGTGCGGATCGTCGATGACCACGGCCACGCGCTCCCACCTGGCCAGACCGGGCGGATCCTCGTCGGCAGTCGGCTGCGGTTCGATGGGTACACGGGCGGGGGCTACAAGCCCGTCGTGGACGGGCTTCTGGCCACGGGCGACCTCGGTCGAGTCGATCGGTTCGGAAGATTGTTCGTCGAGGGCCGGGAAGATGAGATGATCGTCTCGGGAGGCGAGAACGTGTTCCCGGCGGAGGTCGAGGAGGTGCTCTCCGAGCATCCGGACGTCGAGGAGGTGGCTGTGATCGGTGTGCCCGACGAAGAGTTCGGCCAGCGCCTGAGCGCGTTCGTGGTCGCCCAGCCAGGGGCCACCGCCGACGAGGACGAGCTGCGTAGCTACGTGCGAGGGCGTCTGGCTCGGTTCAAGACACCCCGGGAGGTCGTTTTTCTCCAGCGGCTGCCTCGAACCGCCACCGGAAAGGTGCGCAAGCGTGAGCTGTCCGAACTACCTGGAGAAGTCGAGCTATGAGCAGCAATCCCGACAAGCGCTCCAAGCCCGCCTGGCGCTCGGTCGTCGACGGCGTCGACCGCCTCGTCACCCCGCAGGCCAACGCGTTCGTGCGTACCAACCTGTTTGCTGACCTGTTGGCCGTGGCCACCCGGCTCGAAGTCCAGGCGCGGCGCCGGGTTGAACGTCAGACGACGTGGGCGTGGCATCTGTGGAACCTCCCTACTGCGGGAGATGTGCGTCGCGTTCGGGCGCACCTGTCGATGCTGGAGGGGCGACTTCGCGACATATCCGAGCGCCTCGAGGACTATCAGGCTCACGAGGCGCGGGAGCGCGACGGGGACCGGCAGCGCAGCCGAAGCTGAGATGGCCGAGCCAGCGCTGATCGAGGGGATCCGGCGCGATACAGCGCGGGCTCTGCTCCGAGGCCGCAACGGCGTCAAGTTCGTCGCCGGAATCGGTCGCCCCCAAGTCGGCCTGACGCCCAAGGAGACGATCTGGCATCGCGGCAAGGCGTCCCTCTTTCGCTACGAGAGTGATACCCGGGCAAGCCGCCGGCCGCTGGTCATCGTGTTCAGCATCCTCGGCCGCAGCTACGTGCTCGATCTCCTGCCGGGGAGCAGCTTCGTCCAGCACATGCTCGCCGAAGGGACCGACGTGTTTCTGGTCGATTTCGGCATCCCGGATGCGGTCGATGCCGGCAACACACTGGAGACCTACGTCGATAACTACCTGCCGCGTGCGATCAAGGCCGCGATCAAGGAGGCCGGGTCGACCGGGGTCGACGTCCTCGGCTACTGCTTCGGTGGTCTGCTTGCGGTCCTGCTCGTGGCCGCCCATCCGGAACTTCCGGTGGAGAACCTCGCGGTGATGGCAGCGCCGATCGACTTCAGCCGGACCGAGGGGGCGCTGCAGACGCTGGCCTCCGGGCGCCTGAAGGTCGATGACATCCTCGACGACACGGGCAACGTGCCACCCGAGGCTGTGAATCGGATGTTCCGGACGTTGAAGCCAACTTCGGGCATCGCCTCCTACGCCTCTCTGTGGGAGAAGCTCTGGAACGATGACTTCGTCGACAGCTTCCAGGCGATGTCTCAATGGGCGCGCGATCAGGTCCCGTTTCCCGGCGCATGCGCGCGCCAGGCGACCGAGGAGCTCCTGCAGCGCAATGCCCTCATGAGCGGCAGGATCCGACTCGGCGGCCGCGAGATCAGGATCGGCGACGTCGAGTGCCCGCTGCTCAACATCATCGCTGAGCACGACCACGTGGTCACACCCGCTGCCGCCCGCCCGTTGAACCGGCTGGTGTCGAGCCCGGACGTGTCGGAGCTGCTTGTGCCGGCTGGCCACATCGGCCTGGCGATGAGCCATCAGTCCGTTCGATACACGATCCCGGGCCTCATCTCATGGCTGAGCGAACGCAACTGAACGGGCTTCGGAAAATCTCCGAAGCCGACGCCGAGCTCGTGGCCGAGTTCCTGAGCACGGTGCCCGAGGGGGATCGTACGTTCTTCAAGGAGGACACCGACCTCGAGGCGGTGAGGCGCTGGGGCCGTGATGACCGCACGCTGCGCTGGCTGCTGGTCGGATCCGACGGCAAGCCCCAGGCCTACCTGGCGATCATTCCCGGTCTGGGCTGGAGCGCGCATGTCGGCGAGCTTGGCCTGGTCGTCGGCGAGGCCTACCGCCGACAGGGTCTGGGGCGTGCGCTGGCGCGGTTCGGACTGCTGCAAGGCGTGCAGCTGGGCCTGCAAAAGTTGACCGTCGAGGTCGTGGCCGACAAGGAGGGCGATTTGCAGATGTTCACCGAGATCGGGTTCGAGCCGGAGGCGCTGCTTAAGAAACAGATCATCGACCGTGACGGCGAGATCCACGACCTGGTGCTGCTCGGTCACGACGTCGAAGAGGTGCGAGCGGACATGGAGCTCATCGGGCTCGACGAGGCAATCGGCTCAGAAGGCAGCGCGTGAGCAGCGCCGCGGCCAGGCGGGCCCGACGCCCAGAGGTGTTCTGGCGCGCCCACGGAACCGGCCCCACTGCTGGTGCTGATCAACGGCTACAGCGCGTCGGCCCTCGCCTGGCCCCAGGCTTGGACGCGCTCGCTCGAACGCCGGTTTCAGCTGATCACGCTGGATAACCGCGGCAGCGGCTGGTCGCGCTTCGCCGAGGTGCCGTTCACGATCGAGAATCTGGCCGACGACGTGGCTGACGTGCTCGAAGCCGCCGAAGTATCGCGCGCGACCGTGCTCGGCCTTTCGATGGGCGGGATGATCGCCCAGGAGCTGGCGCTACGTCGGCCGGAACTGGTCAGCGGCCTCGTGCTGGCCGCGACCCGGCCCCCCGTGCCAAGCTTTCAGGGGCCACCGCTCGTCTCGGCCTGGCGGCTAGTCCGCCCGCCGGGTCGCAAAGAGACGCTCGAGCACTACTTCCGCGCGCTGTGGACGGCCGCAGCGGCGCCGGGCTTCGCGGAGGCGCATCCCGAGGAGATCGAAGAGCTCGTGAGCCAGACGCTGGAGCGTCCAACGCCGCGGGCGATGCTGCTTCACCAGTTGCGAGCGATGAGCGGCTGGGCCCACGCTGAGCGCCTGGCAGCACTGGGCATGCCCACGGTGATCGTGCACGGCGAGGCCGACAGCTTTTCTCCGCCGGCCAACGGGCGCGCGCTGGCCGGTTTGATTCCGGGCGCTCGCCACGTTCCGCTGGAGGGGGTAGGGCACCTGCTCGCCCACGAGGCCCGCGACGTGCTCGACGCGCTGATCGACGAGCTGGCGTTCGCCGAAGCCTGATCAGGAGGCTCGGCCGTGCGCCGGCGCCGCGGCCAGCCACTCCTCCTGGATGTCTCCCGCCACCTCACGGGTCAGTTCGATAAACGTCATCACCTCGGGCCGCGCCTCGCCGCTGCGCCAGCTGATGCTGAGCGGGATCGGACTGGCCGGCGGCGCGAGCGGCACGACCCTGATTCCGTCGAGGGTCCCGTCCGCCGAGGCAAGGCCGATCACAACACACACACCTTCGTCGATCTCGCGGCGCATCTCCTCCGAGGCCCAGTTGCCATAGCTCATGATCGGCTCGACCTCCGCCGTCAGCCCGGCCGCGCGGAGGTCGTTCAGCGTGGTCTCGTAGTGATGGGGCACGGATTCCCGACGCACAGTACGAACCGCCCTTCCGGCCAGCGCGCGCAGTGGCACCTCATCCAACTCCGCCAGCGGATCGGCTCGCCTCAGGTAGACACCCGGCCGCTCCCACAGCAGCACCTCGTTCTCCAGCCCGAACTCCGGCAGCGGGAACCGACCGAGCACGGCGTCGTACTGACCGCGCAGGAGCTCGCCGCCGACGGCCTCCTCCGAGCGCTCCAACCAGAGCACGTCGAGCGGCGCGTCCACCCGGCCCAGCTTGCCCATCAGGCCGGGGATCATGATCCGCCGCACACTTGGGCTGTGGCATACCCGGACGGTCGTCCCGGCGGCGCCGGCGCGCCGCGCCGAGTTCAGCGCGCTTTCCACCTCACCCAGGACACGGCGCGCATCGGCCACCAGGCTCTCGCCCGCCCGGGTGAGGCTGACCCCGCGGCCGTCCCGGTCGACTAGCCGCACTCCGACGACCTCCTCCAGCTGCCGGATCTGGTGCGACAGCGCCGGCTGGGTCAGGTGCAGCCGCTCGGCGGCCCGGCGAAAGTGAAGCTCCTCGGCGACCGCGATGAGATAGCGCATGTGGCGGAGCGTGATCTCGGCCATCGCCAGACGATAAACGACGCTAATCGAGCGCGATCCAAAAAGACATTGGACGTAGGGCGCCCTAAGTTCCATGCTGTGACCGAGGAGAGAAAGGTTCCGAATGCAAGCTGCTGACACCGTCCTGGGGCGCTCGCGTCCCACGCATACCGGCTCCAAAGAAACCACCAGGCGCTCGCGAGCGTTCTACGTCTGGGTGCTGGTGGTGCTCGCGGTCGCCGTGGTGGCGGTGATCCTCGGCTGGCACGCCAAGGGAGGCACGACCGACCCAACGGCGCTTGCCCCGGGCCAACACATGAGCCGCACGACGGCCGTGATCAACAGCGGGATCCTGGTGTTCCGCGAAGGACTCGAAACGATCCTCGTGCTCGCCGCGATCACCGCCAGCTTCCTGGGCGCCAACAAGGCCTACCGCCGGCCGGTCGCCGCCGGCGGCGGGCTGGCGCTCGCTGGCCGCGGTCGGCACCTGGTTTCTCGCCGTCTGGGCCATCGGCACGTTCGGCGGACGCGGACTCGACGTCCAGGCCGCCACCGGGATCCCAGCCATCCTGGTGCTGTTGGTGGTGATGAACTGGTTCTTCCACAGGTCTACTGGACCGGCTGGATCTCGCACCACCACAAGCGCCGCCGCGCGCCTGATCGGCCCGCACGAGCCGGCGGTCGTCCGAGAGGGCGCGCGCTGCGCCGCACCATGCTCGGGCTGGGCCTGCTCGGCTTCACCTCGGTCTACCGCGAGGGATTCGAGGTCGTCATCTTCCTGCAGAACCTGCGGTTGGCGTTCGGCTCTAGCGTCGTGCTCGAGGGGGTCCTGCTTGGCTTGCTCTTCACCGGCGCGGTCGGCGTGCTCACTTTCGCGCTGCACCAGCGGCTCCCATACAAGCGGCTTCTGATCATCACCGGCGCCATGCTTCTCGTGGTCCTGTTTGTGATGGTGGGCGAGGAGATCAACGAGATGCAGCTGGCCGGCTGGATCGGCACGACCACAATCCCGTGGCTTCACTTCCCGGGCTGGACCGGCACCTGGCTCTCGCTGTTCGGCAACGTGCAAACGATCGTCGCCCAGGCGCTCGCCATCACGCTCGTCGTCGGCTCCTACGTGGCGGCGCAGTACATGCGGGTCTGGAGGCCCCGGCGACAGGGTCGGCCGGGCGCGCGGATCGCCACCCGGCCGCCGCAGAGCGCACCGCTCCAGACCGCGACCGCCTCGAGCTAGCGGTCTCCCCCGCGGGGTGGCAGGATGACAGGCCTTCAGTTCGGCAACGTCAGCTTCTGCCCGCCGCTCCAGGGCGCCACGCTGGCCGCCGACGACGAGGCGCTCGGCTTCGACATCCGCTACTTCGGCGAGAACACCAGCTATGGCTCCGATCCCTTTGCCGAGCTGCGCGACGCCGCACGCGCCACGACTCGCATCCGCTTGGCCGTCGGTGCGACGAACTTCGTGATCCGCCACCCAGCGGTGATCGCGAACGCGGCAGCCGGCGTACAGGTTGCCTCTGGGGGACGGGCCATCTGCGGGGTGTCCACCGGCGACTCCTCGCTGGGGGTGATCGGCAGACGGCCGCAGCGAATGGCCGAGTTCGAGCGCGACGCCGCGCTGCTGCGGGGCTACCTGCGCGACGAGACCGTCCGGGCCGGCGGCTGGGACAGCCGGATCGACTGGCTCCAGACCGTCGACTACACGCCCGTCCCGGTGGAGATCATGTGCAGCGGCCCGAAGGCGATCGGGGTCGCCGCGCGGCTGGCCGATCGCGTCACCCTGACCGTGGGCACGGCGCCCGACCGGGTGGCCTGGGCGCTGGAGCTGCTCGATGAGGGGCTCACCGCAGCCGGGCGCAGCCGGACCGACGTGGAGATCGGCGCCTATGTCGGCGTCGCCGTCGACGATGACCGAGAGCGGGCGATCGAGCGCCTGAAGGTCAGGGTGAAGGGCATCGCGCACATGGCCAGCCTCCCCGGCGTCGACCTCGACGGCCAGCCCGAGCGGCTCCGGACGGTGACCAGCCGACTCCGCACCGAGTACGACTATCGCCATCACAACGTTCGCGCCGACAACCCGCTGGGGGCGCTGATCGAGCCCGACTTCGCCGACTGGTTCGGGATCGGAGGGCCGCCGGGCTACGTGGTCGAGCGGCTTGGCGCCCTGGCCGAGGCGGGCCTGTCGTACGTGTTCGTGGCCGGCATGCTGGGCGAGGAGCGGGAGCGGTTCGCCGCCGAGGTGATGCCGCAGCTGGCGGCGCCGGGGGTGAGCTAGATGGTTCATTCCACGCCGAGTTTTTGACTATTTCGGGTGGTGTCCACTTTGAGCTCGAGGCGGTCCTCGAGCGATCAGAAGATCGACTCGGTGTACTGGCCGATCGGGGAGAGGTGTGGCTGCGATCGGACCTTTGGCGGGCGGTCCGGACCTGCACAGCACGACATTTCGTCCGGCTCCCGTGAACGGTGACGGGCTATGCATGACAGAACCCCCGGCGGCCGGAGCGACCACACTCATTCGTGTACAGCAGTTCCGACCGAGGAGGTACTTCCCATGGCAGTCAGAGGTGTCGAGGTGGAGCGGCGTGGGCAGGTAGGCTGGATCCTGATCAACGACTTCCAGGCGAGTGTCGAGGCGGGCGCCGAGGATGACGATTACATCGGGGTACACGAGGGCCTTGGCATCGCGCTCGATGAATTGCGTTGGGATGATCGTGTCCGGGTCGTGGTGATCACGGGTAAGAACGACGGGGAGTTCTACCGTTTCTCTCGCCGTACCCATTGGGACGATCCCCGCTTCAAGCACCGGCTCGATCCGCTTTCGCAACGCGAAGCCCCCAAGGCGGACTCGCCGGGCGTTCGACGCCGCCCCGCGGCCCACGAGGCGCTGCTGCTGATCGAGAAGCCAGTCATCGCCCGGGTCAACGGTGACGCCATCGGATTCGGCTCCTCGGTGCTCTGGGGGTGCGACATGGTGGTGGCGCGCGAGGACGCGCGCATCGCGTGGGGACACACGGGCCTGGGGCGGATAACCGACTCCGACGGCGAGCATCGCGGATTCCCGTGGGCCATGACGCCGGGATACGGCAGCGTGTCGATCCTCAACATGCCGCCCGCGAAGCTGAAGGAATGGATGATGCTGTCGAAGGTCTACACCGCGCGCGAAATGGCTGACATGAACGTGATCAACTACGCGGTTCCCCATTCCGAGCTGGATACCGTTCTCGACGCACTCATCCAGGACCTGCTGGACCGCCCTTCGTTCGTCCTGGCACACATCAAGCAGCTCATCAATCGACGGGTCCAGCAGCAATACGGACTGACCGAGGATCTGGCCGCCGCGCTGGCCCGCCTCGACATGTACACGCAATCGGCCAGCGGCACGTTGGTCTAACCGAAGCCGGCCATTCGAGCGCTCGCCAGCGCTGCCCCGCGCGGGAACAACGCGAGCGTGCGGTCCGCGCTCCGGGACAGCCGCTCGAGCGCGGCCGTGGCGTCCTCGCCCGGTTTCGGACCATCCGCCTCGGCCTGCCGGGCGAGCTCGGGCGCGAGCGACCACGTGTCGACCAGTTGCCCGAGCAGGTAGCGCATCCGCCGCACTCGCTGGCGGGCCTCGTCGTCGCTCAGCGCCGCGATCACCTCCGTCATCTCGTCCGCGATCTCGCGGACCACGTCGGTGCCGGGCAGCGGTGGCGCCGGGCGGGGCGGCACCGCCGGCTCCAGCTCGACTCCCTCGATGCGGGCCAGCGAGTCGACCAGCAGTCGCTCCAGCGAATGGGCGAGCAGATAGTGCACGAGCCGGTCGCGGCCGCGGACGGGATTGGAGATCGAAGCCAGACACGTGATCAGGTTGCGAAGCACCCCGACTGCCTGCCAGTAACGCAGCCGGCCTTCGTCGAGGACCACGTGCGCGTGCGCCGCGTAGCGCTCGCGAACGTGCCTGCCGAAGTCGTCGAGGTCGATGCCGTGAAGCGCGGCGCGGACCGACAGGAAGGCAAGATCGTCGTGCGGGTCGCCGATGTGCGCCAGTTCCCAGTCGAGCAGGCCCGTGATCCTGCCCCTGGCCCACAACAGGTTTCCCGGACCCGAGTCGCCGTGAACGACGACGAGCCGCTCCGGCTCGCCAGGAAAGCGCTCGCGCAGGAACGGCACGGCGAAGTCGACGAACGGGGAACGTGGCTCGACGCGCCGCTCCGCGATCGCCGCCCACAGCTCCAGATCGGCGATCGCGGCGGGCTCGGCCCACCCACCGCGTAGATCGACCAGATCGACGGTGTGCAGGTGGGCCAGTTGCTCCAGCAGCGCGGACAGCACGTCGGGGCCCCAGGCCGGCTCACCGTCCACGCGCTCGAGCACGACCGCCCCGAGCCGGTCGTCGTAGCCATAGGTACGCGGCACCGCCACCCCGCGGTCCTGCATGTCGGCATAGATGGCCGCTTCGCGTGCGAGGGTCAGCGGCGTGTCACTGAACGGTCCGTCGCCCGTGTCGACGCGGACCACGAGCGGCGTCCGTTCACCAGCCGCGACGACATCCGCCGACCACGTGGTGCGTGAGTTTCCCGCCACCAGCCGGTGCCACTCGACGACCTCGCCCCCGGTCAGCCGCTCCACCCATGAGCGGAGCTCCGGCACGCGCGCAGCGATTGCAGGACTCTCCTCCATCGGCAGCAATCCTAGTCGGGACTTCTACCAATCAGCCGATTGATCTCGTCAGTATGCTCAGCCGCCATGGGCTGGCGCATCAACCCGTTCGACGACTTCCCGTTCCACCAGGCAGTGTCGCCGATCGATGTCCCGGAGCAGTCAGATCGGCATTTCAACGACGGCTACTGGTTCGCCTTCTACCGCCCGGGGACCTACGTCTTCTGCGGCCTGCGTGTCCATCCCAACTCGAACGTCATGGACGGCTACGCGGGGGCCGTCCACGCCGGCGAGCAGCGCAACGTTCGCTTCTCACGTGCGCTGCGCCCGCGCGCCAATGAGCTCGCCGCCGGGCCGCTGCGCCTGGAGTTCCCCGTCCCCTTGGAGCGTCACCGCCTGGTCCTCGCGCCCAACGACTCGGGAGTCCAGTTCGAGGTCGAGGTGTCCGCCCGTGCCCTGTGGCCCGAGTCACGTCACGTCCACTACCGCCACGGCGTGCTGTTGAACAACGTGCTCCGTTACACAGGAGTCACGCGCGCGAATGGCTGGCTCACGCTCGACGGCGACCGGATCGAGGTGGATGGCTGGTACGGAGCGCGCGACCACTCGTGGGGAATCCGCGCGAGCATGGGACCGCGTGCCCCGCTGGGCGGGAGCCAGCCGGAGGCGCGAGATCCGCGCGCGATCCGGATTTGGATTCCGTTCGAGTGCGGAGAGGAGCGCGGCTTCTTTCACGTGCACGAGGACGCCGACGGCAACGTCCTGGACTTTGAGGGCGAGCTGATCAAGCCGGACGGATCGGTCGTGGCGCTGACCGGCGCCCGTCATGCCTTTCGGTACGAGCCGGGGTCGCGGCGGCTGTCCGGCGGCGAGTTCACGTTGATCGAAGACGCCGGCGCAGAGCGCCATTACAGCTTCGACGTCGTGTGCGAGCCGGTGCACCCGCAGGGCTTCGGCTACACCTACGGCTGGTCAGACGGCGGCAACCCCGGTGTCTGGCGGGGCCCCGAGGTAATCGAATCCGGCCGCTTTTCAGTCACCGACCCGAACGTGGCCGGCGGCGGCGAGCACCTTCCCGCCCGGCGCCGGCTCGGCGGCACCGAGTTCGCGGCCGGCCTCGAGGGCCCGGACGGCGAGACCGGAATGGCCATGGTCGAGCACATGATCTACGGGACCTACCGGCCCTACGGGTTCGAGGGTCCGAACCAGTGGAGCTAGGTTCGGCGGTTCGGCGGTTCAGCGCCGGCGCTGCGCCTCCCGATCCCAGCAGGCACCCAGATCCAGCTCGCTGAGCACCCTCCGGCGGTCCACCTTCCCGTTGGCCAGCCGGGGCAGCGGATCGCTCCGGACGCTCACGTAGCGCGGCGCCTTGAAGCGCGCCAGCTCCTGCGCGGCGAAGCCAGACAGCTCGGCCGGCGTGGTACTGGCGTCGGGCCGGACGACGACGACGGCCGCCACCTCCTCGGTGCGGAGCCGGTCGGGCACGCCCACGACCAGCGACTCGCGCACGGCCGGATGGCTTACGAGGACATTCTCGATCTCCTCCGGGCTGATGTTCTCCCCGCTGCGCTTGATCATGTTCTTGATCCGTCCGCGGAAGATCAGATGTCCCTGCTCGTCGAGGACGCCGCGATCGCCGGAGTGGACCCAGCCGTCGCTCATGACCCGCCCAGTCGCCTCCGGATCGTTCAGGTAACCGAGCATCTGGTGTTCATGACGTAAACAGATCTCGCCCTGTTCGCCGGCGCTGAGCTTCGAGCCGGACTCGTCCATGACCGCCAGCTCGACGTCGTGCATGCCGGGCCCGATGTATCCCTCGCCGTGCTCGCCGCGATACCCGGGCAGGGACCCCGCCGAGTTGCCCCCCGTCTCGGTCATCCCCCAGCACAGGCCGAGCTCGACCCCGAAGCGTTCGCGAAACGGCTCGAGCCACTGGTGGGTGATGACCGTGCGCAGCGGGGACTCTCCGCCGGCCGGGCCCTGCTGCTCGAGTTCCATAAGCAGGTTCAGGTGGGCCGGGAAAAGGATCGACACCGTCGCGCCGAGGTCACTCACCTGGTCCCAGAACCGTGACGGGCTGAAGCGGTCGACGATCGCCAGCCGGCAGCCCGTGTACAGCGCCATGCCCTGGACGGTGAGCCCGCCGACCGCGTGCGCCATCGGCGTGGGCAGGATGTAGGTGTCCTCGGCTCGCACACCGAAGCGATCGGCGTACCCGGCTCCCGCGCTGGCCAGAGCTCCGGCCGGGAGCACCACGCCCTTGGGCGCGCCGGTGCTGCCCGAGGTGTAGAAGATCGCGAACGGTGCCTGCTCATCGTCGCCGACGGTCGGCTCGCGGGGTGGGTAGGCGAGCAGGTCGTCGAGCCGAGCTGTGGGCAGCGGCGATCCGCCCGCAGGCGTGGCGTCGGCGAGCACGATCGTGTCCATGCCTCGCAGCTCGGCGAGGCGGGGGAGCAAGACCGAGGTGATCGGCTCGCCCGCAATCAGCGTGGAGGCCTCGGAGTGGCTGATCTGGAAGGCGAGCTCGGCGAAGGTCAGGCCAGGCACGAGCGGCACGGTGACTGCCCCGAGCTCGCGCAGAGCGGCGTGTACCAGAAGCGTCTCGCCGCTGTTTCGCATGCCCACGAGCACACGCGCTCCGGCCCTCACGCCGACCTCGACCAGGCCGGCAGCGAGGCCGCGCATGGTCACGTCAGCCTCGGCGAAGGACCAGTTCCGGCGCTCGTCCGTCATGAACGGCCAGTCCGGCGTCGCCGCTACCCGCTCATGCCAGAGGGCAACACCGGTCCGACCGGTGACGCGGCCAGGCAGAGCCGCCTCCGTGGTCCTCAGAGGATCGCGCACGTTGGCCGAGGCTATCAGCCCCAACAACCAACCGCTAGGTAGACAAACGATAGGCGCAGGGGTAAGGTGCCGTGGAGGCAATGCGACCGTGGTGGTGTTAACAGAATGACGCGTCTCGAGGACGCCGGCTGGCACGAGCTCGTTGAGATCGAGCAGATCAAGCAGTTGAAGGCGCGCTATTGCCTCCTGCTCGACGCCCAGGAGTGGGCGGAGCTCGAGCGGCTGTTCACCCCCGACGCACGCTTCGAGGTCGGCTCGGGCAGCTACCTCAGCGCGAGCGCGTTCGTCGAGAATCTGCGCAATAGCCTGGCCGGCGAGAGCCACGTGCACATCGCGCAGATGCCGATCATCGAACTGACCGGCCCGGACCGCGCCAGAGCGCTCTGGACCTTCTCCAACCGCGGCGCGCTCGGACACTACGAGGACGAGTACGTGCGCACGGAGGCCGGATGGCGCATCTCGGCGACCACGATGATCTGGATCATCCCGCCCAGCGAGGAGCTGCTGCGCGACCGGCGAGGCGCCTTTGCCCCGGTGGCCGAACGGTGGCGCTTCCTGGCCGGAAAGTGGGGCGCGCCCGTGAACAGCGCATCGGCCGAGCTCGGCGCCGACCGCGGCGCAGCCTAACCGTCACAAGTCTCACTGTACCCACTGTCTATCGAGTAGGCGAGTAGCCTATCGACGATGGCGGACTCGACCAAGCTCATCCCGGTCATCGCGGCCGACCGTTTCTACTCGCCGGCCGACCCCGCCGTGCAGGAGTGCCCGTACCCCTACTACGACTCACTTCGCTCGGTGGGCCGTCCATATCGCGTGCCGGGCACCGATCACTACGTGCTCAGCCGCTACCAGGACGTCGTGTTCGCGGCCCGCCATCCCGAGCTGTTCTCCAACCGCAAGTATTGGCAGAGCGACGACGACCCCGAACTGGCCGCGATCCTCGCCCGCCAGCGCTTCGCGATCGAGCCGGCGCTGGTAGACAACGATCCACCATCGCACACCGTGTACCGGCGGATCGCCTCGCGCGCGTTCACCCCAGGCCGGTTGCGGGAAGTCGAACCGCTGGTTCTTGACCGATGCAGCGACCTGATCGAGGAGCTCGCCGGCGAGTCCGAGGTCGAGTTTGTCGAGCGGTTCTGCAAGCCGCTGCCGATGCGCGTGGTCTGCGACCTGCTCGGGATCCCCCGGGAGATGGGCAACTCGATCAACCGGTGGTCGGAGGCGTACCTGGCGCTCGCCGGCCGTCAGCTGCCCAATGATCGGGCGCTGGCCTGCCAGGCCGAGGTCGTGGACTTCAACAATTACATCGCCGAACTGCTGGAGGAGCGGCTCGCCAGCCCCACGGACGACGTCGTGACCGAGCTGACACAAGCCGAGACGCCCGACGGCCGGCGACTTGACATGATCGAGTTGTCGGCCATCCTGCGCAATCTGATGTCGGCCGCCGGCGAGACCACGGCATTCATGCTCGGCAACACGATGCTCCAGCTGGTCGAGAACCCGGACGAGGAGACGAAGGTCCGGGCCGACCCGGCGTTGATTTCGCGCATGATCGAGGAGTCGCTGCGGCGCGAATCGCCGCAGCAGTGGAACTGGCGCATGGTCCTCAAGGACACGAAGATCGGCGGCACGACGATCCCGGCCGGTTCCTGGGTACACCTCGTGTGGGCGGCGGCCAATCGCGAGCCCGCTGTGTTCGCCGATCCGGAGCGCTTCGATCCCGGGCGCCCGAACACGGGCAGGCAGCTCGCCTTCGGCCTGGGCATCCATTTCTGCCTCGGCGCACCCCTGGCTCGGATGGAAGGACGGATCGCCTACGAATGCCTGCTGGAGCGGTTCAGCTCGATCCGCCTGGCCGACCGGACCGACGCGATCGTGCGCCGGCACGCCGCGACCTCGCGTTCCCTCGAGCGCCTGCACCTGACACTCACGCCGGCATGAGAAACACCCTCGTCACCGGTGCCGATCGGGGCCTCGGGGCCGCGCTCGCGCAGGCCGCCGCCGCCCGCGGCGACCGCGTCTGGGCCGCGTGCCTGGGGTCCGAGGCGAAGCTCCGCGCGAACGGCATCGAGGTCATCCCCGGAATCGACGTCTCGAGCGACGAGTTGGTTGCCAAGCTCGCCGGCGCCGTCGGCCCCCACAAGATCGACCGCTTGCTGTCAAACGCGGGCATCAACCACGGCTCCGGTGGGCCGGGAGACGCGGACACGACGAAGATGCTGAACGAATTCAACGTCAACGTGCTCGGGGGTATCCGCGTGGTGCGGACGCTTCTGCCCTTGCTCGCACCTGGCGCCCGCCTCGGTTTCATCTCCACCGGCCGCGGCGCCGCACAGGTCAACCCGGATCCGGCCAACGGCATGAACTACGGCTACCGGATCACCAAGGCCGGGCTGAACATGTACGTGGCCCTGCTCGCCCAGGACCTGCGGGACGCCGGCTACATCGTGGCGCTGCTCAACCCGGGACCGATCAACACCGACCTGATGCGTCGGATCGCCGCGGCGGGCGGATCCTCGATTGACCCGAGCTCGCTGCCCTCGCCCGAGGACGTCGCGGGCGATCTGCTGAACGTGCTCGAGGAGCTGCCCGAGCGGCGGTCGGGCAGCTGGCTCGGCCACGACGGCCAGGACGTGTAGGCGCCGGTCGCGGTGAGACTTCCCCTCCTAGACGAATCCACCGCTCCCGCCGACGTGCGGGAGGCGCTGGCGGTGATGCCGCCGCAGGGAACCGTGTACCGCATGCTTGCCCACGCGCAGACGGCCTTCCTGCCGATGCTCCAGACCGTAGGGGCGATTCAGGGTAAGCTCGAGCTGGCACCGAGGCTGCGCCAGCTGGCCATTCTGCGCGTCGCGCAGCGCGACGGGTGCGAGTACGAGCTGGTCCAGCACGAGGTCATCTCGAGGATCGAAGGGGTGCCCGAGGAGCAGATCGCGTCCCTCCGCGCCGGCCGCGCGACGGGCGGGGAGTTCGACGAGACGGACACGCTCGTGCTGCGGTTCGTCGACGAGGTCCTCGACCAGATCGAGGCCGGCGAATCGACCTTCGCCGCGATGACGCAGCGCTTCTCCGCTCGCGAGATCGTCGAACTGCTCGTGGTGATCGGGCAGTACCACGCGATGGCCATGCTGCTGCGCTCGACCGCGCTCGAGCCCCAGCCGCCGCTCGACGCCGAGGCGATCCTCGCGGCCCGGGCCAGGCGCGCAGCGCTGGAAGATCGAGCCCAGCCCGGCTCTCGCTCGTGAGCGCCAAGCCGGGGCGCGCCCCGAACCGCCCCGGCCGGGAGCGCCGGACCGGCTCCCTCCGAGACGACCAGCGGGCGTTGACGCGTCAGCGCCTGAAGGAGGCCGCGCTGGAGGTGATCGCCAGCGACCGGCTACCCGGCGGCACGATCGACGAGATCGCCGCCACCGCCGGGGCCAGCCGGGCGACCTTTTATCTGCACTTCAAGAGCAAGGCCGACCTCATCCGCGAACTGGTCGAGACCATGCCTGACCGCCCGAGCACATCTGGGACGGGCTCAGCGCCTGCGCGACCCGTCACCCGAGCCGTCCGCGCCTGGCTCGACGAGGTGATCGCCTTGTACGACGCTCAACGGCTGTACTTCCTCGCCGTCGAGCAGGCGGTCGCCGTCGAGCCGGAGCTGACAGAGGACTATTACCGACAGGTCGACCACTACCTCGACCGGGCCGCCGGGCTTTCCGCGAGGACGTCGAGGACGTCCGCGTGCACCTGTTGCTGCTGTGGGTGCAGCTCACCGCTTTGCTTCCTGTGGCGGGTCCGCGGGATGGAGCTCGACGAAGAGCGAACCATGCCGCACCTCACGCGGATCTGGCACGACGCCCTGTCCGCCCGTCAATGACAGGCCCGCCGTGATCCACGTTACCTGCCAATCGTTTGATTTACTCAACGGCATCGGGCGCACGCGCCCGGCAGCATCGTGCACCCAGCCCGAAGGAGAGAGAGCATGCCCCGTCCCACCCGGCAGCCGCTCCGCACCGAGGTAGCCGCCGAAGATCTGGCCGCATACGATCGCGTGGTCGAGCGCGCCGCCGATCCCGATCGTCAGCTGTTCGTCCTGGCCCAACAAGCGAGCGGTACCGAGGTCCCGGTGCAACACGACGCCGGTTATTACGGTCGCCTGCTGCACTCACCTCAAATGGCCTACCACCTGTCCGAGCTGGGACGGCTGGCTCGTCTGACCGGCGACCGCGGCGACAGCTTCTCGCATGCCGAGCGCGAGCTGGTCGATCAGGTGCTGAGCGCGCTCATGCAGACCAACGTGATCCAGCCCCACCATATTCCTGACGCGGTGGCGGCCGGCATCCCGGTCGAGACGATCGAGGCTATCCGGGACGGCCGGGACGCCGATCTCAGCCCTGACGAACGTGCGCTGGCCGAGTTCATCCGGGCCGTATACACCGGAACCGTCACCGACGAGCAATGGAACGCGCTCGAGCAGCCCAAGGGGGAGCGGTGGATGGTCGATTACGCGATCTTCATCCTGTTCCTCGGCCTGACCATGCGACTTCAGCAGGCGGTCGGCATCGTCGACCCGAGCGACGAGGAGATGGACCAGCTGATCGAGCAGATCCGCGGCGGGGAACGGGCGGTCGGGCCGTTTTTGAACCGGGCGGGGTGATCGTCATGGTCGGCGCGCTCGCTCACAAGCCGACCCGCCAGGACGCGGACCCCACCGCGCTGCCCGCCGGTCAGACGGTCATCGATGCCTGCGTGTTCCACGAATGGTCA
>CAVVTO010000002.1:0-60254 GCA_963751185.1 uncultured Solirubrobacterales bacterium | reverse complement strand
AGTCGAGCCTCGACGAACCGCGCCGAAGGCGGCCCCATCGGCCGCCTTCGGCGGAGTAGTCTCCCGGCATGACGACCCTCACTACCGATGTCCTCGTAATCGGTGGTGGCGCAACGGGCGCGGGCGTGGCCTGGGACGCTGCGCTGCGCGGATACGATGTCGTGCTCGTCGACCGGGCCGACCTCGCCGAGGGAACCAGCGGGCGCTTCCACGGTCTATTGCACTCCGGTGGCCGTTATGCGGTCAAGGACCCGCGCGCCGCCGAGGAGTGCATCCACGAGAACCGCATCCTCAAGAAGGTCTCGTCGGATTCGATCGAGGACATCGGCGGGTTCTTCGTCACCACTCCGTTTGACGACCCCGCCTACGCCGATACCTTCGCCAAGGGCTGTCGCGACACCGACGTCGACTGCGAGGAGATCGATCCGGCGCAGGCGCTGCGCGAGGAGCCGTTGCTCAACCCGGACATCTCGCGGGTGTTCCGCGTCCCCGATGCCAACATCGACGTCTGGAAGACGGTCTGGGCGATGGCCCACGGAATCCAGGAGCGGGGTGGCCGGGTGTTGCCCTACCACGCCGTCGCCGCGATCCACCGCAGCGGCGATGAGGTGACGGGCGCCCGGCTGCGTGGCGCCGCGACCGGAGAGGACATCGACGTCGAGGCTCGCGTGACCGTGAACGCGTCCGGCGCGTGGGCCGGCGTCGTCGCGGACATGGCCGGTATCGAGGGCGTCCGCGTCCTGCCGGGCCGGGGGATCATGATCGCGATGAACCATCGCCTGGTGAACACGTGCGTGAATCGCTGCCAGATGCCGACCGACGGCGACATCATCGTGCCGATCCGGACCGTGTGCGTGATCGGGACAACCGACGTGAACACCGACGATCCCGACGATCACACCGTGCTCCAGTCGGAGGTCGACGCGATGCTCGACGACGGCGAGAAGCTGGTCCCAGGCTTCCGTCAGGCCCGCGCGCTGCGGGTGTGGACCGGCGTCCGTCCGCTGTTCGAGGACGCCAAGGCAGCCGACACCGACTCTCGCGACGTCACGCGCGCGCACGCGCTGCTCGACCATGCGCAGCGCGACGGAGTGCAGGGGTTCGTCACGATTACCGGCGGCAAGCTCACGACATTCCGCCTGATGGCCGAGGAGACGATGAACGCCGTCTCCAAGCACCTCGGCGAGCAGCGTCCGTGCACGACAAAGACCGAACCGCTGCCCGGGTCAGAGAACGGGGCGACCTACCACCTCGGCGAGCGGTTGAGCCGCAAGGAGGCGCACCTGCGCGACGAGCAGCTGGTCTGTGAATGCGAGATGGTGCCGCGGTCCAAGCTCGAGCAGGCGATCGAGCGACGGGCCACGACCAACCTCGACGACATCCGACGGCTGCTCCGTTTGGGGATGGGGCCGTGTCAGGGCGGCTTCTGCATCTACCGCGCCGCCGGCATCCTGCACGGGCTCGACGGGCTCACGGCCGAGCAGGCCGACGAGTCGCTGCTGCACTTCCTCAGGGAGCGCTGGAAGGGCGTGTGGCCGGTGCTCTACGGCGATCAGCTCCGCCAGGCGCGCCTCGACGACTGGATCTTCCAGGGCGTGCTCGACGTCGAGCATCTGCCGGTCCTCGACGCGGAGGCGGTGGCGTAGTGCGGGGCGAGCTCCACTACGACGTGGTCGTGATCGGCGCCGGGACCGCCGGGCTCGCGGCCGGCGCGCAACTGGCCGAAGGCGGAGCGCGCGTTTGCGTGCTGGCCAAGGGCATCGGCTCGACCCACCAGGCCTCGGGGACGATCGACGTGCTCGGCTACGCGCCCGATCGGGTCGAGTCGCCGAGCGGGTCAATGTCGGAGTTCGTCTCGGCCCACCCGGATCACCCCTATGCCGCGCTCGGCACGGACGCCGTGGCCGAAGCCGTCCGGTGGTTTCAGTCGCGCGTCGAGTCGGGACCGCTCCCGGAGTACAGATACGTCGGCGATCTGGATCGCAACTACCTGCTTCCGACCGCCGTCGGCGCACTGCGGCCCTCGGCGGTAGTCCCCGAGACGATGGCCAACGGCGACTCGGTGGTGCTCGAGCGCGTGTGCGTGGTGGGCACGCGCAAGCTGCGCGACTTCCACGCCGGGCTCTGCGCGGCCAACCTCAGTCGAGCCGGGATACCCGCGCGTTCAGTGGAGGCCGATCTGGACACCGATCGCGCCGATGAGAACTCGCTCCAGCTCGCGCGACGGTTCGACGACCCGAGCTGGCGAGCCGCGTTCGCGGGCCGGCTCGCGCTGAAGCTCCAGGCCGACGAGCGCGTCGGACTGCCCGCTGTGCTCGGAATCCGCGATCCCCACGGCGCGTGGTCCGACCTGGAGCGCCGGCTCGGTCGGTCGGTGTTCGAGATCCCCACGCTGCCTCCGTCCGTTCCCGGCATGCGCCTGTACGAGATCCTGCGCAGCGCGCTGCGGCGGGCCGGCGGGCGCCTCGTGCTCGGAGCCGAGGTGGTGTCGTGCGAACGTGCCGGCTCCCGCGTGGTTTCTGTCGCCACCGAGTCGGCCGGCCACGACGCCCACTACGCGGCGCCGTGGTTCGTGCTCGCATCGGGTGGGTTCGGCTCTGGTGCGATCGAGCTCGACTCGCGCTGGGCCACGCACGAGCGCGTCCTTGGTTTGCCCCTCCGCGGCCTGCCGGAGCCGGGCGACCCGCGGTTCGTGGGGGATTACCTGGCCGACCAGCCGATGGCGCGAGTCGGGGTCGCGGTCGACGGGGAGTTGCGGGCCGAGGGGGCGGAGAACGTGGTCGTGGCGGGTGCCGGTCTTGCCGGGGCGGTGCCCTGGCGCGAGGGGTCGGGCGAGGGCATCGCGCTCGCCAGCGGCTCCCGTGCCGCCCAGGTCGTACTCGCTCGCTCCGGATCGCCCGCGGGAGCGGCGGCATGAGCGAGCACGGCGTCCTCGAACAGCTGATGCGCGGGTCGCTCGACCACTGCGTCAAGTGCACGATCTGCGAGACGCAGTGCCCGGTCTCGAACGTCTCGCCGCTGTTCCCGGGGCCGAAGTACGCCGGTCCGCAGGCCGAGCGCTACCGCATCTTCGACGAGCCGTCGGTCGACGCGTCAGTCGACTATTGCTCCGGCTGTGGGATCTGCTCGATGTCCTGCCCGCAGGGGGTAAAGATCGCCGAGATCAACTCGCAGGCGCGCGCCAAGCTGAAGAGGCAGAAAGGCGTCCCGCTCCGGGATCGCATCATCACGCGCCCAACCTGGCTGGGACGAGCGGGCACCCCGGTGGCGCCTCTGGCCAACTTCACGCTCGGTTTCCGTCCGCTCCGCGCGCTGGGCCAGAAGACGCTGGGCGTGCATCGGGACGCGGCGGTCCCCAAGTTCGCCGGGCGGCGCTTCTCGCGGTGGTTCAAGCAGCACCCGAGTCCGGCCACGGGACGCAAGATCCTCTACTTCCACGGCTGCGGCACCGAGTACTACGAGCCGTGGGAGGGGGAGAAGGTCGTGGCGATCCTCGAGCACAACGGCTTCGAGGTGGTCGTCCCCAAGCAGGACTGCTGCGGCCTGCCGCTCCAGTCCAGTGGCCTGTTCGACGACGCGCGCAAGGTCGTGCTCCGTCGCGGCCGCGAGTTCGCTCCGCTCCTGCGCCAGGACCCGAACCTGCTCGTCGTCGGCAACGCCACGAGTTGCACGCTGATGCTCAAGCGCGAGGCTCGCGAGATCCTCTCGCTCGAGGACGACCCGGATCTGAAACTGCTCTCCGAGCGAACCTACGACATCTGCGAGCTGCTGCTCGAGCTGCATGACCGGGGTGAGCTCAAGACCGACTTCACCCCGGTCAACGAGCACATCTTCTACCACGCGCCCTGTCAGCAGCAGGGCCATTGGATCGGCAAGCCGGCGCTCGAGCTGTTCGCGCTGATCCCCGGCCTCGAGGTCACCGAAGGCAACGCGCGCTGTTGCGGGATCGCCGGGACCTACGGGCTCAAGGCGGAGAAATACGACATCGCGATGGCGGTCGGGGCCGACCTGTTCGGGCAGGTTCGCGACTCCGGGGCCTCCGAGGTCGCGTGCGACAGCGAGACCTGCCGCTGGCAGATCACCCACGCCACCGGCGAGAAATCGGTCCATCCGATCGATTACCTGCACCGGGCGTACCAACTCTGAGGGGCCGCTGAACGTGGTCGGGATCGTGGTGGTCTCCCACAGCTCCACGCTGGCCGAGGGCGTCGTCGCCCTAGCGCGCGAGATGGGCGGCTCGAAACTGGCGCTCGAGGCCGCCGGCGGAACTGAGGAGGCTGGCGTCCTCGGCACGAGCGCCGAACGCGTGCAGGCCGCGATCGAGCGGGCCATGTCTTCCGATGGGGTCCTCGTGTTGATGGACCTGGGCAGTGCGCTGATGAGCGCCGAGTTTGCGATCGAATTGTTGGGCGACACGCCCGGCAAGGTCGTGATGAGCGAGGCGCCGCTGGTCGAGGGGGCAGTGGCTGCCGCCGCCGCGGCGAGCGGCGGCGCCTCGCTCGAGGAAGTGGCGGCCGAGGCCCGGAGCGCGCTGGCGATGAAGAGCTCCCAGCTTGGGGTCTCGGACGACGGCGCCGCGCCCGTCGAAGCCGCGCCGTCTCCCCCTGCGGATGCCCAGGCCTCGATCCTGATTCGCAACGCGATCGGCCTCCACGCCCGGCCGGCGGCGCGCTTCGTCGAGACCGTGCGCGGGTTCGACGCTGAGGTGTGGGTAGCCAAAGCCGGGGGCGGCGAGCCGGTTCGCGCCACCAGTCTCACCAACGTGGTGGCGCTCGGGGCCCGGTTCGGGGACACGCTGCTGGTCTCGGCCTCCGGGCCTGGAGCGGGCGAGGTGATCGCGGCTCTCCAGCAGCTGGCCGACGACGGCTTCGGTGACGGCTTGGCCGCCCAGGCGCCGCCGGTCCGTCCGGTGGCGCCGATGGCCTCGTCATCGTCGGTGTCCGTGGCCGCGCGGAGCGTGGGGGCTGGGGAGGTCCTGCACGGGGTGGCGGCATCGGCCGGAGTCGCCGTCGGACCGGCCCATATGCTGCGGGGTGCGTTCGCGCCACCGCCCGAGCGTGCCGCCGAGGATCCCGAGCGCGAGCAGGCGCGGCTCGGTGAGGCGATCGCTACCGCGAGGACCGCGATCGAGCGCGATCACGATACGGTCGCCGCCCGCGCCGGTGAGACCGACGCCGCAATCTTCAACGCGCACCTGGTGCTGCTCGAGGACGAGGCGCTCCTCGAGCCCGCCTACCGCGCGATCGAGGACGGGGCCACGGCCGAGCGGGCGTTTTACGACGCCGCCGTCGAGGTCGCCGGGCGCTACCGCGCGCTCGAGGAGCCACTGCTCCAGGAGCGCGCCGCCGACGTGCTCGACGTGGGCCGGCGCGTGGTCGGTGCCTTGACCGGAGAGACCGGGGCGGAATCAGTCGCTCACGAGGGGATCGTGATCGCCGGCGAGCTGACGCCGGCCGATGCCGCCGGACTCGATCCGGCGCGCGTCATCGGCATCGCTACAGCGCACGGCACCGCCACCGCGCATGCGGCGATCCTCGCGCGGGCGCTGGGGCTGCCGGCGGTGGTCGGGATCGGCGACGCCGTCCTCGGGATCGAGGACGGAACGACGCTCCTGCTCGACGGCGAGGCGGGGACGCTCCAAGTCGACCCGCCGGCGGACGTGCAGCGCGACGCGGCCGGACGGCGCGATCGATTGGAGACGCGGCGCTCCCGCGCGCGTGAGCACGCGCACGAGATCGGGGCAACGAAGGACGGCACCCGAATCGAGGTTTTCGCCAACCTGGGCTCAGCCAAGGAGGCGGCGAACGCGGTGACGCTCGGTGCCGAGGGCGTCGGGCTGCTGCGCACCGAGTTTCTGTTCCTCGACCGCGCCGAGCTGCCGAGCGAGGAGGAGCAGGCGGACACGCTGCGGCAGATCGCCGTCGCCCTCGACGGCCGCCCCCTCGTGGTTCGCACGCTCGACGCGGGTGCCGACAAGCCGCTGCCGGCGCTCCCGATGCCTCCTGAGGCCAACCCGTTCCTCGGAGTCCGCGGGATTAGGCTGACCCTCGAGCGGACCGACGTGCTGGCCACCCAGCTGCGGGCCATCCTGCGCGTCGCCGCCGAGCACCCCGTCAAGGTCATGCTGCCGATGGTGGCGACGGTCGACGAGATCGAGGCGGCCCGGACCATTCTGGCCCAGGCTCGCGCCGACACCGGCATCGACGCGGCGCTCGAGTTCGGGATCATGGTCGAGGTTCCGGCTGCGGCACTGACCGCCGGCGGCCTCGCCCGGCACGTCGATTTCTTCTCGCTCGGGACCAACGACCTGACCCAGTACACGATGGCCGCCGAGCGGGGCAGCGAACGCCTGGCGCCGCTCTTGACCGGGCCGCAACCGGGCGTTCTCCGCCTGGTTCAGGAGACGGTCGCCGGGGCACGCGCGCACGGGCGCTGGGTCGGGGTGTGCGGCGAGCTCGCCGGAGACCCGCCGAGCGCGCTCCTGTTCGCAGGCCTGGGGGTCACGGAGCTGAGCATGGCGCCGGCGCTCGTGCCCGAGGTCAAGGAGGCGCTCCGGGGCGTCACCCTGGCCGACGCGCAGGCGGCGGCTCGCCAGGCGCTCGAGGTCGACAGCGCTGCGGCGGCGCGTGCCCTGGGCACTGCCTTACTGTGAGATACGCTCATGCCCACGTGGAAGCCGGTACGTTGAGCTCGTTGCGCTCATCCCGGATGCTCGCGGTAGGCACGGGGCTTCGGGTCGTCGCCTGTCCGGTGGTGATGGCGCTCGTGCTGGCCGGCGACTACACGCCCGCCGCCATCGTGTTCGTGCTCGCCGCCGCGACCGACTGGCTCGATGGTCGCCTAGCCCGCCGCTGGGGCGTAACCACCCGTTTGGGCGCGTTCCTCGACACCACGGCGGACAAGCTGCTGGTCACCACCGCCCTGATAGCGCTTGTCGCCGTGCACCGCGCGTCCCCGTGGGTAGCGCTGGTCATCGTCGGGCGGGAGTTCACGATTCTCGGGCTGCGGGCGGCGGTCGAATCGGGCGGGCGCCGGTTCGAGACCTCGATGCTCGGCAAGTGGAAGGCGACGGTGCAGTTCGTCGCCATCACGCTCGCCCTCCTGCGCCCTGACGCGGTGATCGCCGGTGCCTACCTCGACCAATGGGCGATGGTGATCGCCGCGGTCGTCACCGCCTGGTCGGGGATCGACTACATCGTGCAGTTCTCGGCCGCCCTGCGTTCCTGATCCAGGCCGGTGGCCCGTGTCTTCGTCACCGGCGGGACGGGCGTGATCGGGTCGGCGCTCGTCACGAGCCTGCTCGAACGGGGCGATCAGGTCGTCGGACTCGCGCGCTCGGGCACGGCGGCGTCCGCGCTTTCGGCCCGCGGCGTGACCGTGGCCCGCGGCGAGGGCTATGACGCCGATGCGCTCGCCCGCGGCATGGACGGGTGCGAGTACGCGTACAACGTCGCCGGCGTCAACTCGCTGTGCGTCGAGGACCCGCGACCGATGCAGCGCATGAACGTCGACGGGGCGGTGGCCGCCGTGCGCGCGGCGGCTCGCGCGGGCATCCGCCGGCTCGTCCACACCTCCTCGGCGGCGACGATCGGCGAGGCGCCGAGCACGATCGGCGATGAGCGGACGAGTCATCGCGGCTGGTATCTCTCGACCTACGAGCGGACCAAGACCGAGGGCGAACGCGCGGCGATGGCCGCGGCGCGCGACGTCGGTCAGGACGTGGTGTGCGTGAACCCATCATCGGTGCAGGGCCCGGGGCGCGCCAGTGGAACGGGCCGCTTCCTGCTCGCCTTCCTCGACGGGCGGCTGAAGGTCTTCGTGCCCACCGTGGTCAGCCTGGTCGATATCGACGACTGCGTATCGGGGCACCTGCTGGCCTGCGAGCACGGCGCCGCGGGCGAGCGCTATCTGCTCAACGGCATGACGCTCTCGATCGAGGACGCCCTCGCGCTGGCGGCCAACGTGGCGGGCGTGCAGATCCGGCCTCGGCTCGTCCCGCGCGGAGTCGCGACGGTCGCGGCCGGGGCGGTCGAGCGGGGCTTCAGGCTGCTCGGGCGTCGTCCGCCGGTGTGCCGCGAGATGGTGCGGACGCTCCTGCACGGGCACCGCTACGACGGCTCGCGTGCCGAGCGTGACCTCGGCCTGCGCTACACCGACCCGCGCGAGACGATCCGCAAGACGGTGGCCTGGGCGCGGGCCGAGGGCCTGATTCGCTGACGCCGGCCCGTCGGGCCCGAGCGTACGTTCGTCGAAGATCGGCCCCGGCGGCCGGACGGACTGCGTGTCACTGCCGATGCCAGGCAGATGACACCGGTCGTGCCTTCGCTCCAAGGCGCCCGCCGCGCACGCACCACGATCCTGCGCGACGGCTCGGCCGTGCGCGTACGGGTGCTCGAGCCGGGCGAAGACGCCGGTCTTTGCCGGTTCCTGGAGGCGGTTTCGGCCGACTCACTGTATTCGCGCTTCTTCGGGACGCCGACCCCCGACCGGGCCGCCGCCTCGCTCGCCGGATGCGCGCGTCCGGGCGATGTCGCCCTCGTCGCCCAGGGTGGTCCCGACCGGTCGATCGTCGCGCACGCCGGCGCCTTCCGGACCCGTGAGGACCGCGCCGAGGCCGCCTTCCTGATCGCCGATGGCTGGCAGGGAAGAGGTCTCGGATCAATCATGTTCTCGCGCCTGGCCGCGGCCGCCCGGGAGCGGGGGATCGCGACGCTGGTGGCCGAGGTGCTTCCGGGGAACCGTCCGATGCTCGCCGTCTTTCAGCGCGCGGGCCATCCGGTACGGATCCAGCCCGGAGCTGAGGCGATCCGCGTGCTGATCGGCACGACCCCACTCGCCGCGGCCGGATCGCTCGCGGCTTAGACACGGGGCCGGCGGCCTGCCGACCGCTCAGGGGGCGCGCAACCCCGGGGGGGCAAATTCCAGCATTACGGGCATGCCCCCTCGGCGGGTGCAGGATCCCGCCCCGTCACGAGGCGGAATCCTGCAAGGCCGCCGGCGCGCAATCCCAAATGCTGGAAATTGCCCCACCCGTACGGACCCGGAGCCTGACCGCTACGCGGGACCGCCAGCCGGAAGCCCTCTCAAGAACGACGCGTCCCTGCCGATCTGTCACGGCGAGGCGCCCAAAGCATGGCAATCGACGAGTACGTAGACACTGAAGAGCGCCCGACGCGCGCCCGTGGGGCAGCGTGGTCGCTTGGCGACCTCTCTCACCGCGACGGTGAGCTCGGTGAGCTCAGTCGCGATGTCTCGCAAGCACTCGACACGCTGGCTCAGATCACCTCGGAGTTCTCCTGCGACTCCGCGCGCAGCTCGCTCGCGGTCTCGGTGATCACCGACAACGTGCAGCACCTGGCCGCCCAGCTGCAGGACCTGACCGCACGCACGAGTTCGCTGCGGACATCCTCGGAGGGCGCCGCGCAGGCAGCCGCGGAGGCGGCCGAGCTGGCCGAGCAACTCTCACTCGAGAGCGCCCGCGGGCTGGACGTGCTTCGCCCCCTGATCGACGCCACCCGGCAGATCAGCGAACAGGTCGTGCACGTGCACGAGCTGGTCCAGACGCTCGCCGGCGGCGAGCTGGCCAGCATCGGCGAATTCTCGGCGATCATCGACCGCATCGCGGACCAAACGAAGCTGCTGGCGCTCAACGCCGCGATCGAAGCGGCGCGGGCCGGCGAGCACGGGCGAGGATTCGCCGTCGTCGCCGATGAGGTGGGGAAGCTGGCCTCCGAGACGGCCTCGCGCACGGCCCAGATCCGGGAAACCGTCAAACGCACGCGCACACAGATGGACGAGGTGATGGAGGTCATGTCGAGCGCGCGCGACCGGTGCGCCAGGACGACCGCGGACGCCGACACCGGACTCGAGGTTCTCGAGCGCATCGCCGAGCTGATCGACTCGTCCAACGAGCGAGCGACGCAGATGACCGGCCTGGCCGACGCGCAGCGCGCCGACGTTCAGGCGATCGACGCCAGCCTGCAGGTGATCACCGGCGGAAGCGCCGAGATCGAGCAGCATGCGGCGTCGGTGGCGCGGGCGCAGCTTGATTTGACCTCGAGCGCGGAGCGTGCCTCGGTCGTGCTCGGCCGCTTCGATACGGGTGGGGCGATCTCGCGTCTGCGCGAGCGCTGCGAAGGCCTCGCCGGCGAGCTGCGCGCCATTCTGGAGTCCGCGGTCGACGAGCGGCGGGTGACCCTGTCGCAGGTGCTCGAGCTTCGCTACGAGGAGGCGCGCGGCCCGCTGATCGCGGGCTTCGCCCGGCTATTCGACGTCTCCCGCGCCGATCCGGCCGGGTTCTCGCCGCCGAAGTACCACACGGTCTATGACGCGCTGGTCGACCGGGCGATGATGGAGCGGATGGACGCGGTGCTGGCCGCTGAGCCGGGGCTCACCTTCGCGCTGCCGTTCGACCTCAACGTCTACGCCGCGGCCCACAACACCGTGGTGTCCAAGGACATCACCGGTGACGCCGCCAAGGACCTGGCCGGTAACCGGACCAAGCGCTTCTTCCTCGACTCGCCGGCCCTGACCCGGGCGTCGCGGATGGAGCTCGGTGTCAAGCTCCCGACCGAGGTCCTCACACGCCAGCAGATCGCCGCCCGCGGAGCGGTCCTGACCGAACCGGCCCACGACACCCGGCCGTTTCTCCTCCAGACCTACGCGCGCGACACCGGCGCCGTGCTCACCACGCTGTCGGTGCCGCTGTACGTGAAGGGCCAGCGCTACGGATGCGTCTGCCTGGGCTGGGATCCCGAGCAGCTCCGTCGCTGAGCTCGCAAGCCCCGGCCCGAGTCGCCAACCCGGGCTCGAGCGGCCCGGATGTCTGACCTCTGACTAAGTCCCCGGGGACGGCGGGCCGGCGGTAGGATCTTTCTGAACCTCCTGCGCAGGAAGTAGGAAGGAGTGGAGCACCTGACGTCCATCCGTGGGGCCACCACGTCGGCGCTGGCGCCACCGCGCCACCGCGTCAGCAAGTTCCTCATCCCCGAGGTGATCTTCGGCATTGGCACGCTCGCCGAGGTCGGCGGCGCAGTCCGTCGTGTCGGGGGACGACGCCCGATGCTCGTCAGCGACGCGGGCGTGCTGTCAGCGGGCTGGGTGGACCGCGCGACGCCCTACCTGGCCGATGTCCGGGTGGAGTGGTCACTGTGGCATGAGCTGACGCCGAACCCCAAGGACTTTGAGGTCCAGGCGGCGTTCGAGCGCTATCAGGAGAGCGGGTGCGACGCGCTGCTGGCGATCGGCGGCGGAAGCTGCATCGACATGGCCAAGGCCGTGGCGATCCTCAGTGGCAATGGGGGACACATCCTCGACTACGAGGGCATTGACCGAGCCACCAGCCCGATCCCGCCGATGGTGATGGTTCCGACGACCGGCGGCTCGGGTTCGGACGTGTCGCAATTCTGTGTTGTCACCGACACCAAGCGTCGCTTCAAGGCGACAATCGGCGGGCGGGCGATAGTCCCCGAGATCTCGGTCACCGACCCGGAGCTGCTGACCACCATGTCGGCCGAGCTCACCGCGCACACGGGCATAGATGCGCTCAGCCATGCGATCGAGTCGTGCGTGTCCGAGGCGTGCGACTTCCTCAGCAAGGGCCTCGCCGTCTCGGCGATCGAGGCGATCGCCGAGTACCTCCCGGTGGCGGTGGAGGATCCGCTCGATTTGACCGCGCGCGAGGGGATGGCCCGAGCGAGCCTGCAGGCGGGGATGGCGTTCACCAACGCGCTGCTCGGCGCGACGCACGCAATCGCCCACCAGATCGGCGGCGCGCTTGACCTCCCGCACGGGCTGCTCAACGCCATCCTGTTGCCCCACGTGATGCGCTACAACGCCGAGACACATGCCGAGCGCTACGTCGCCGTAGCCCGTGCGCTCGGCGTTCAGACCGACCGGCTCGACGCGAGAACCGCGGCCGAACGCGCGGTCGAGTCTGTCGAGGAGCTCAGCCGGTCGCTGGGCATCCCGGCCGGGCTGCGCGAGCTCGGCGTCGATCCAGCCGACTTCAACCGATTTGCGGTGGATGCGCTGCGGGACGCCTACATCGCGACCAACCCCAGACGGGTCAGCGAGGACGATGTCCGCCGGATCTGCGTCGCCGCCTACTGAGCGACTCGCCGGCGCCACCGCCGGATCGCTCAATTCCGACCCCCAGGCGCTCGAGCGGCTGATCGGCGTCCGCTCCTCCAAGCCGAGCTTCTACGCCGCCTGGCGCGAGAAGTCGGCTCGCCTGGACCATACGATCGAGACGCTCGAGCGAATCTCCTCCGCGCTATGCACGGCACCCGCCGGGCCCGTCGCGGTGTGCGACGCGGTGGTCGAGGCGGCCGCCTACCACTTCGATGGACGCTGGGCGGCGATGGTGTTCTCCGGCATCGACGCGGGCGACAGGATGCCTCGGGTCATCGTTCACGCGAGCCAGTCCGTCATTCAGCGCTGGGAGGTCGCGCCGCGGGGGCTGGCGGCCCTGGCCGAGCAGACGCTGGCCGCTCACCGTCCGGTGCTCGTCGCTCGGGAGGAGGGAATCGACCTCACCGGTGAGCCGTGCGCCGCGGTGGCGGCTCCCATGCCGGTGGACGGCAAGCTCGCCGGGATGCTCGTCGTGGGGGTGGCCGACGATGCCGAGGTTGCGCCCGGGGACGTCTCGATTCTGGTCACGCTGGCCAACCATGCCGGCGTCGCTCTGCACAACGCTTCGCTGTTTCAGGAGAACGAGCGACGCGCGGCCGAGCTCGAGCGCCGTGGTTCCGAGCTCGAGGGGACGCTCCGGCGCCTGGAGCAGGCCGGCCGGCGCCAGCTCCTCAGCGAGGAGCGCAACCGGATCGCGCGCGAGCTACACGACAGCGTCGCGCAGCACCTGTTGACGATCGGGATGAACCTCGAGTGGTGTCGGCGACAGGAGTCGACCACGCCCGCCGTGCTCGAGCGAGTGTTGGCCGCCCAGTCGCTGGCTCGCTCGGCCATGGACGAGATCCGCGAGGTGATCTTCGGGCTGGCCAGCGACGGGCAGATCGAGCTACCGCGGGCGCTGCGGGAGGTGATCGACGACGTCGAGGCCGGCACCCGCCTGGAGGTTGGGCTGCGCGTCTACGGCCAGACCCAACCGGTTCCGGCTGCGACCCAGCACGCGCTGGTCCAGATCGCGCGCGAGGCTCTGTTCAACGTGGTGCGTCACGCTGAGGCACACCACGCGTGGGTGACCCTGCGCTGGCGGCCGCAGGTCGTGTCGCTTGGCGTGGCCGACGACGGCTCGGGCAACCACCGCAAGCTCCAGCACCAACTGTTCATCTCGCAGCCGCATGGCGATCATCTCGGTCTGACCGGAATCGCCGACCGCGTGCGCGGCCTCGGCGGCGCCGCGTGGTTCGAGCGCCGGCGCGGGGGAGGCGTAAAGCTCCGAGTCGAGGTGCCACTGGGTGGGGCAGCCGGTGTCGGCTGAGCCCGCCGTCACCGTCCCCGCCCGCGTCTTGCTGGTCGACGACCACGCGATCGTGCGGCGCGGGCTGCGCTCGATCCTCGAGCTTGAGCCCGATATTTCCGTGGTGGCCGAGGCCGGCGACCGCGCCGAGGCGCTCCGCGCGCTCGAGCGAGCCAGGCCCGACGTGATCCTGCTCGACCTGAAGCTGAGCGCCGACCACGACACTGAGGGCCTGGAGCTGTGCAGCGAGATCGTCCGGCGCCGGCCGCAGTCCAACGTCGTGATCCTCTCCACCTTCCTGAACGAGAGCCTGCTCAACCAGGCCCTGCGTCGCGGCGCGAAGGCGTACGTGCTCAAGGAGGTCGACGTCGTCGAGCTCGTCCGGATCATCCGCTGCGTTTCCCGCGGCGAGTCCGGGTTCGACGGGCGCAGCGCGGCGATGGTCAGGGCGCTCGTCGCCGGCGATCACGCCGGCGGCGAACCCGAGTTCACCCAGCGCGAGCGCGAGGTCACCGAACTCCTCGCCAGCGGCATGACAAACGCCGAGATCGGCCGCCGGATGTTCGTCAGCGAGAGCACGGCGAAGTTCCACGTGCGCAATGTGATGCGCAAGCTCGGCGTGCACAGCCGGGCCGAAGTGGCATATGCGGCGGGTAAGCGCGGCCTGCTCGACCGCGCCGACCGACGCTAGACGGCCCGCCGTCCCGGGCGGGGACGGCGACCTGCGTAATGCGACACGCGGCGCGAAAGCCCGGAAGCGGGTCTTGCGCAGTCCCGCGACGGCGGCCGACGACACCGCCCGCAATCCCGGGACTCTCACACAAAATCATCACAGGCGCCCGAGCTGCGCCGTTAGGTTTGCCCGTGCGTTGGCCTGCGGGGGTTCGACCCGGCGACGACCACGATCACGCACAACCTGTTCGGCCCCGGCGTCACAACGCCGATCAGCACCAACTGAAAGAACCCTGTGTGTTCCGGGGACGACCCGCGCGTCCCCGGATCGCACTTCTTAGGCAATCCTTAGCAAGGTCCGCCCGAAGCGGTCGATTACCAGGAAAAGGTTTCCTCGACCCAGGACGGTTCCCTCCCATGTCAGTCAGCGCCATCAATGGCGACAACAGCGCGTGGTATACCCAGGCGCAGACCCGGCCGGCTCAGCCGGAGATGACCAACACGGCCAAGCTGTTCGATGTGAGCAGCAGCCAGCTCGACCAGGATCTGCAGTCGGGCACGACCCTGTCGAGCCTCGCCTCCCAGGACGGCGTGTCGAGCAGCTCGCTGATCAGCGCGATCGAGTCCGACCTCCAGGCCAACGCGCCGCAGGGTGCCGAGCAGCTATCGAGCAGTCAGCTGCAGGGCATGGCGACGAACGTCGCTAACGGCACCGCGCCGGCCGGCGGCCATCACGGCGGCCACCATCACCACGCGATGGAGATGACCGACACCGCGCAGGCCCTCGGGCTGAGCACCGGTCAGCTCGACCAGGATCTGCAGTCGGGTACGACGCTGTCGAGCCTCGCCTCGCAGGATGGTGTGTCGAGCAGCTCGCTGGTCAGTGCGATCGAGTCCGATCTGCAGTCGAATGCGCCGCAGGGCGCGCCGGCGCTGTCCAGCGACGAGCTCACCCAGATCGCGACGAATATCGCCAATGGCACCGCGCCGGGATCTACCGACAGCCCGAATCAGGCCGGCGCATCCGATCAGGCCTCGGGACAGTCGATCGCCTCCGTGCTCGCCGCGAACGCGTACGCGAATTCGGCCACGGAGCTCGCGAGCTCGACCGGCGCCGCCAGTCAGATCAGCCAGTACATCTAAGGACGGTCAGCAGCCGTCAGGCCCGCAGGCCTCGCCGCCGGCGATCACCGGCTCCGGCGCGCGCCGGGACCAGCCCTCGTTCAGGAGCTGGAGCAAAGCGTCGGGCGGATGCGCGCCGGACGCGCCGATCGTGCGGTCGATGACGAAGGTCGGCACCGCGCTGATCCCGAAGCTCGACGCCGTTCGTTCATCGTCGCGGACGGCGTCGGCATAGCGATCGCTCGCGAGCATCTGACGCGTCTCGTCGGGATCGAGGCCAACCTCGCCCGCGAGCCGGATCAGCGTCTCGGCGTCACCCATCAGCTCGCCCTCGGTGAAGTAGGCGCGGAGCAGGCGCTCCTTCATGGCGTCACCAAGGCCATGCTCAGTGGCGAGATGGATGACGCGATGGCCGTCGAACGTGGAGCCGGATCGCTGGACGTCGAAGCGGAAGTCCAGGCCCTCACCCGCGGCCGTGTCGACCATCTGCTTCTCCATCTCGCGGGCGCGCTCGACGCTCATCCCGTACTTCTCGGCCAGGCGAGCGGCGCGCTCGCCCTCGCGCTCGGACGGCGCAGACGGATCGAGCTCGAAGCTTCGCCAGGTGATGTTCACGTCGTCGCGGTGCTCGAAGCGGTCGAGCGCGGCCTCGAAGCGGCGCTTGCCGACGTAGCACCAGGGGCAGGCAATATCGGACCAGATTTCGATTTCCATTAGTTCCAGGGTAGCTCGCTCCGCCCGTGCCAGTAGGTAGTCGGATCCTCGACGAGGTCCTCGAGCGGCGCAGGGTCGACATCGAGCGCTCCGAGGTTGCTCTGGAGCTGCTGGGCAGTGTCGGCGCCGCTGAGCGCCACGTCGACCCAGGGCTGGGAGAGCACGAACGCCAGCGCGAACGCGTCCGGCGTGGTCCCGGCCTCACTGGCGGCCGCCGTCAGCGCCGGCACGTCGCCCCGATCGGTCAGCCGCCCGTTGGCGAGCGCCTCCTTGATGAGCACTCCAAGTCCGGCGTCGCGCGCGGCGGCCAACGCCGGACCGGCCGAGCGCTCGAGCAGGTTGAAGGTCGACTGCACCGTGTCAAAGCCCCCGACCTCGAGCGCCCGCTCGATCGTCTGGGCCTGCTCCGGCCCGCTGGTGGTGAGCCCAATGAAGACTCCGCTCGCTCGGAGCCTCGCCAGCTCGTCGAGGACCTCGGCGTCGTCGAGCACACCGCTCTCAAGCGTCGCCGAGTGGATCTGGTACAGGCGCAGGTGATCGCCGAGCAGCTCGCGAGTCTCGGCCAACTGGCGGCGAAAGGTCGCGGCGCTCAGGTCCTTGACCTCGTTGACCTCGGCGTCGGTCCGCCACTCGGCGGTGTACGTGTAGCCCCATTTGGAGCCGACGGTGACATCGTCGCGTCCCAGTCCGCGCGCTTGCAGCCAGCTGGACAGGAACGCTTCAGCCTTGCCGTAGGAGCGGGCGGCATCGAAGTAGCGCACCCCGCCGGCGTACGCCGCGTCGAGCACATCGTGTGCCGCGCGCTCCATCGAGGCGACGTCGGTGTGGCCGGCGAGATCGGCGGCGTGTCCGAGGTTGATGTAGCCGGGGCGGCCGAGAGCGGCCAGGCCAAGGCCTATCCGCGTCACGCGTAGCCCCGTGTTGCCGAGCGTCGTGATCACAGCAGATCCGGGAGCGATCGCATGTCGTCGAAGACTACGGTCCGGGGGCCGGCCAGGACGTCCGCCGGCGTCAGACCACCCGCATACCCGAGCACATCCATGCCCGCGGCGCGCGCGGCCTGCACCCCGTAACGGCTGTCCTCCACGACGACGCAGCCGGCCGGCTGCACGCCCATCCGCTCGGCCGCGTACAGGAACAGGTCCGGAGCCGGTTTGCCGTTCGCCACCTCGCTCGCGCTGAAGATGCGCCCGGCGAAGCGGTCGTACAGCCCGGTGAGCTCGAGCTTGAAGCGCAGCCGCTCGGGCGGGCTGCTCGAGGCGACGCACGCCGGGAGGGTGATCCGGCCGAGGGCCTCGACGATTCCCGGGACCGGCTCGAGCTCGGCCTCGAACCGTTCGCGCAGCTCCTGCTCACCTCGCTCGAACCATCCGTCGGGCGGCGGATGGCCGAGCTCCGCCTCGACCGCCTGCACGATCACCTCGGGCGAGCGGCCGACGAACCGTTCGATCACCTCTTCCACGGTCATGGTCAGGCCGAGCTCGGCGAGCAACTCGACGTCGAGCCGCACCGAGATCGGCTCGGAGTCGACGAGCACGCCGTCGCAATCGAAGATCACGAGCTCGGTCACGCGAGAACCAGTTCTCCGCCCCGGTGTGGCACGAGCACGAGCATGCTCCGCCGGGCGTGTTCGGGCTCGGAACGGGCGGGCCGGAGCGTGCGCGGCAGCTCGGCAGCGGCCCGGATCACCTCCCGCATCTCCATCTCGGCGAACGGCGCACCGGCGCACCGCCGGACGCCGCCGCCGAACGGGATCCACGACAGCGGATTGGGGGTCGCATGGGTCGGGCCGTCGAGCCAGCGCTCCGGGCGGAACTGAGCGGCGGCCGGCCACAGGTCCTCGCGCCGGCAGGCGAGCCACAGGCACGCCGCGACCTGGACCCCGGCCGGAATCGTGCGGCCGTCGATCTCCGCGGGCTCGAGCAGCAGCCGCGGCGCGATGGTTAGCGGCGGTCTCGTGCGCAGGGATTCCCTGACCACCGCGTCCAGGTACGCCGGATCTCCGTCCCGTAGGCGCGCCTGCGCCGCCGGGTGGTGGGCCAGCCGCTCGAACGCCCACGCCAGAGCGGCGGCTGAGCTGTCGTGGCCGCCCACCAGCAGGGCGACGAGCTCGTCGCGCAGGTGCTGATCGCTCGGCGGATTGCCATCCTCGTCGCGCTGGGCGAGCAGCACGCTCAGCATCGAGTCGTCTGGTTCGCCGGCGTTGGCTGGGGCGTCGGCGCGGCGGCGTGCGAGCAGGTCGAACAGCATCGCGTCGAAGCGTTCGACCGCGGCCCGGAAGCGTCCCCACGGGCTGCGCGGTCCGAGGTCCTTGCGCACGACCGCCATTGCCAGCACCCAGGGGAGCGAGCGCACGGTGTCCAGGGTGTCGTCGATCGTGGCCCGCAGGACGGCCACCTCGCCGGGGTCGCGAGCGCCGAACACGACCCGCAGGATGATCGCGAGCGTGAGCTCGCGCATCCGCTCGAGCGCGACCACGCGGCCCTGCCAGGTCGCGAGCTCGGCACGGGCCAACTCGGCGATCATCGGCGCGAAGGCCCGCATCCGCTCGCCGTGAAATGGGCCCTGCATGAGCCGGCGCTCGCGCAGGTGCTCCTCGCCGTCGAGGAGCAGGATCGAGTGCGGACCGGCGAACGGGCGCAGGAACTCCCAGCTCTGCCCGGCCGGCGCGATGGCCGGGTCCAGACGGAACACCGCCCGCACCGCGTCCGGGCTCGAGAACAGGACCATCGGCTCCTCGGTCCAGTAGGTGCGGATCGTGGCCGGATCGCCAAACCGCGCGTGCACGCGCTGAAGGAACGCACCCGGTCGGCTCATCCACGCGATCGTCTGCCAGACGGCGGGGGCACGCGGGCCGGGCGGCAGGTCCATGCCCCGATCCTACGCAGGTAGCTGTGGATCAGCCGGATGCCACCGGGCTGCGCGCTTCCGCCGCCGGGAACCGGACGCCGCCGTCGATCCGGATGCGCACGTTCTCACCGAGCCCCGGGGTTGGGAGCGGGGCGACCGCGTATACCTGCCCGTGCGCCAGCGAGAGCTCGAGGCGAGCGCCATCCTCGACCGGGACCACACGCGTCACTCGGGCCTCGAAGGACCCCGCCGGGTCGAGGGCGACGTGCGCGGGCCGCGTCATGAGCAGCTCGTCGCCGTCGGCGAGCTGCCCGTCGAACCCGAGGAAGCGAGCCACCTCGACGTTGGGGGGCTGCTCGAGTAGCGCTCGCGGCGGGCCGGACGCCACGAGCCGGCCGTCCATCAGGATCAGTAGCCGGTCGGCCAGCGCCCAGGCCTCGGCCCGGTCATGGACCACCACGAGCGTGGCACGGGTCTCGGATCGCAGCGCCGACAGCGCGTCCTCGAGCAGGCTGGCCCGCACCTCGGCGTCCAGCCCGGCAAAGGGCTCATCGAGAAGCAGCACCTCGGGCCGCACGGCGATCGCGCGGGCGAGATGGACCCGCCGCCGCTCGCCGCCCGACAGCGACGCCGCGGGTCGGCCGGCCAGGTGCTCGGCGCCGATCGCGCGCAGAGCCTCGCGCGCGCGGGTTGCCCGCTCGCCCCGGGGGACGCCCCACCACGCCAGGGCGAGCATCACGTTCGCGAGGACGGTGCGGCGCGCCAGGTCGGGGGACTGGAGGGCGATCGCCACGCGACCATGACGCTCGACCCGACCGTTAGCCGCGGGCAGTGCCCCGGCCAGTCCGTCGAGCAGGGTGCTCTTGCCGGCGCCGTTGGGCCCGAGCAGCGCGACGATCTCGCCGGCCCGGACCTCCGCGCTCACCTCGTGCACGACCTCCCGGCGGTCCCGCCGAACGCTGAGCTGCTCGCAGCGCAGCAGCACCCGCCCGCCGTTGCCCGCATCGCTCACCTTCCCGACGTCGGGGACGGTCACGTCGCGGACCGGAAGCGCATGCGGATGCCGCCGCCCTGCTGCTGGAGCAGGCCGAGCCCGCACATGAGGATCAGGATCATCACGATCAGCACGATGGCGATCGCCACGGCGTCCGCGTAGTGGGCGGCGTCGACCTCAAACAGCGTCGCGCTCGCCAGCGTCTGGTCGTAGCCATAGATGTTGCCGCCGATGATCGACACCGCCGCGACCTCCGACAGCGAGGTCCCGAGGGCCGCGATGATCGCCGCGATCACCCCGATTCTCGCCTCCCGCAGCGCCAGCATGCTCACCTGCAGCCTGCCCGCCCCGAGCAGCCGCGCCTGCGACAGGAGGCCTTCGGGCAGGGCCTGGATCGCGGCCGCGGACAGGGCCACGATGAAGGGCAGGGCGAGGATCGTCTGGGCGATGAACACCGCCTCCCGGGTCCAGATCAGGCGCAGCGAACCGAGCGGCGCCTGCACGCTCATCAGCACGTACAGGATCGCCCCCACCAACACGGGAGGCAGGACGAGGCTCGCGTTGGCGAGCATGCGCAGGAACTGCCGGCCCGGGAACCGACCCAGGGCGAGCGCGAGCGCGATCGGCAACCCGATCACGGTCGCGCTCGCGGTCGCGACCGCCGCCACCTGGAGCGTGAACCAGATGATGCTGAGCAGGTAGGGATTGCCGTGCCAGATCATCGGCAGGGCCACGCGGAGCTCCTCCCAGATCAGATGCATTTCACCCCGTCCGGAAGCGCAGCTGGATCCCGCCCGTGCGCTGCTGAATCAGGGTCAGCACGCCGGCCATCACGACGATGACCGCCAGCAGCATGATCGCGATCGCTGTGGCCAGCGGTTGGTTGCCGGAGTAGTTGAACTGGTCCATCAGGCCGCTCGCCAACGTCTGGTCCCGGCCCTCGAAGTTGCCGCCGATGATCACGACGGCGCCGACTTCGGCGATCGTGGCGCCGGCCGCCGCGATGACCGCCGCGAGCAGGCCTATCTTCGCCTCACGCAGTGCCAGCAGCGAGAGCTGGATGCGTCCGGCCCCGAGCGCTCGGGCCTGCGCAAGCAGCCCGGGCGGGAGCCCTTGGATCGCCGCGGGAGTGAGCGCGACGATGTAGGGGAGCGCGAGGATGGCCTGGGCGACGTACACGGCCGGGAGCGTGAACTCGATCTGAAGCGAGCCGAAGACACCCCCGGGGAGGAGCAGCAGGAGCAGGCCGATCCCGACCACGACCGACGGGAGGGCGAGGCTCGCGTTGGCCAGGAGCTGGAGCGTGCGGCGGCCGCGGAACCGGCCCAGCCCGAGCGCCAGCCCGAGCGGCAGGCCGATCACGAGGGCGACCGAGGTTGAGATCAGAGCGACCCGAACCGACACCCACAGCAGGTTCATGAGATACGGGTTGCCATGCGTGATCAGCGGGATGGCCCCGCGTATCTGATCCCAGACGTAGCCCATTCAGTGGCTCGGTTCCGGCGGCGCCGACTGCACGTAGACGAGCTGTCCGTTGGCTAGGCGATAGACGACGCCGGCCTCGGTGCCGCGGCCGATCGTGCGCGCGCCCGGCTTGGGTAGCGGCGCGACCGTCTGGCCGGGTTGGACGTAGATGTTTTTGGCGCGGAGCCCGTGGCTGGTGATCGCCCCGCCGAGATGCAGCGAGGACAGCGCCGCCAGCAGAAACGCGACCGACAGCACGATCCCGAGATCGAACAGGTTTACGAGGCCGTCGAGCGGGTCGCCGGCGCGGTCTTCTCGGGTGCGGGCGTGGGGGGTGACGGAGATGATGAGTTGCCTCCTATCGGCCGTGGATCGCTGATGACCGCCGCGAGGTACTGGAGGTCGGACAGGTCCTGGCTGTACATGCGGTCGCGGGACAGGGACAGCCCGAACGCGACTGCACCGATCAGCAGGCCGACGACGGTGACGCTGAAAGCCACCCGGAGGTCGTGGCTGAGCTGGGCGGTGTTGCCGGCGGCCAACCCGGTCAGCGCCGGCGAGAGCGGAATAAGTGTGCCCATCAGTCCGAGCGCCGGGCCGGCGCGCACCAGCATGCGCGTTCGGGCCAGTCGGCGCTGGGCATCGAAGTCGAAGTCGGCGAGCGCCTTGTTGAGCAGGTGCTCGCTCCCGGGCGTGCCCGCGTGCTCGATGATGAAGGCCAGTGTCCCGGCCATCGCCGGGCTCCGCGCGACTCCGCTGACCGCCGCCGAGGCGGCGGCGCGGTCGTTGTGGGCCAGCGCCTCGCGGGCACCCTCGGCAGCACGCTGGAGGGCGTCAAACCGGCGCCGGCGTCGCCGGGTCACCTCGACCACGTAGCTGCCGAGCTCGAAGATGACCAGCGCGAGCGCAAGCAGCGCCAGGATCAGGACGGGGACCTCGAGGGCGCTGGCGACGTGGAAGATCGCCTGGTCGATGCCGTTGCTGCTGAGTCCGAAGAGAAAAACCAAGGTGCGCCAGAGAGGAAATCAGCTGCTGGGCCGCGGCGCGCGCCAGCCGCGGCGGCCCCCGAGCTCGCGTCCGGCGCCGAGAGCCAGCAGGAGGACGATGCCGAACGCCGCCGCCACGGCTGCAAGCGGCGAGGTGCGAACGGCCTGCCGCGCAGGTGGCGCCGAGGTCGCGGGCGCCGGGACGCTGTGCACGAGCGGGCTGGCCTGCGCGGGCAACGTCGTCACGTCGCTGATCAGCTGCCCGGTGACGAGCGGCCCGAAGGGGAAGACGCGAGTGGGCGGCTTGGTGATGGGGGAGGTGTGGCGAGGCCGATGGGGAGCCAGGACGCGAGTGGTGGTCGTGTGCGTGGGGGTTGACGTCTGCGTGGCCGGATGCCTCGCCGTGGTCGAGGTCTGGTTCGTGGACGTGGTAGTGGCTGAGGTGGTGTCGCTCTTCCCTCCGGTCGTCGACTGAGACGTGTGCGTTCCGGCCCCGGCGCCGGCGTGCTGGCCGCTGCTCTTGCGAGGTCCGGTCGGCGAGTGGGACTTTCGGTTCGTCCCGCCGCCGGTCTGGTGGTGACTTCCGGTCGCCACCGGCGGCCGTGAGCCGACCGTGATCGGAATCTCCGCGCCGCCACCTGCGCCGGCGGAGTCGGTGACCTGCACCGTGACTTCGTACTGGCCGGCGGCATTGAACGCCGCCTTAGGGGCGGGAGCGGTCGAATTCGGCGCCCCCCCGTCGAAGCTCCAGCTGTACGAGAGCGGGCTGCCGTTCGCGCCCGACACGGTGGCACTGAAGCTGACCGCACCGCCCGTCGCGAGCGTCGTCTTCGTCGCGCTCGCGGTGACGGTCAGCCGGCCTCCCTCGAACACCTCGATCGAGATCGGCTGGCTCGATTGCACCTCGTCGAGGTAGTCGTAGTCGGGCTGGCCCTGCGGGCTCCCGCGCGAGGGCCGGTCGTACTGATTCACGGATCCGAGTGCCTGCACCACCGGGTACTCCGACGGGTCGCTGAAGTCGCTCGGTGTCTCGAGGTCCTGTGGCGTGAGCTGGGAGTCGCTGCCCTCCTCGGGATTGCCGTTGGCGTCGATCACCGTCACCCCGGTGACGCTGCCTGGTGAGATCGGGGTCTGGAGGCAGCCGAGGATCGTGGGCAGCGACCAGGTGGCATTCTGCGCCAGCGGCACGTCCACGGGCCCCTGGCGCCCGAGCTCGTTCATGCTCTGACCCTGGTAGGTCGGGCACTGGCCGGGGTTCGCCTGAAGCTGTGCGACTGACACCGAGTCGGTGCTGGTCCCGTTCGAGCTGTACACCGTCGCGATCACCAGCGGGTTAGAGCCGGCGTCGGCGCCGGCGACGGCGGTCGAGCATCCGAACACGCCGAGTGTCAGTGCGACCACGAAGGCCAACCGCCGCCCCGGGAAGATCCCAGGGCGGCGGTCGACCGGCCGTCGATGTTCGATCGCGCTGGTGCGTCGGCGCGCCACGGGCCTACGCCACGTCGATATTCTTAATTTCGAGAAGCTCGACGCCTGACCCGGCCGGACATACGCCAGCTGGAGCACCCACTCGACCTTGCGCTTGGCGTTGACGTGCAGCGTCACCGTGGTGTCGCCGACACCGAGCGTCGCGGTTCCCAGCACCTTGAAGCGCGCCGGGGCTCCGGGGGCGGTGTCGAGCCCGAGCAGCACGACCTTACCCCCCGAAGGCCCGGCGGCGGGCGCCACCGCGGCCGAGATGGTCAACTTACCCTTCTTGGCGTGAACCGACCGGAGGCTTACGCTCGAGGTCGGCGCGGCCCCGACGGACACGTTGACCGCGCTCGACGCGGCGGCAACGCCGCCCGCATACTGGAAGGTGGCCTCGACCTGCCAGTCACCCTGACGCAGGGGTGCGATCACCGCGAAGTTCCCCTGCGACGCAGAGAGCCGTTCGCTCGCCACCGTGCGGAACGAGCCCTTTTTGCCGAGCGCCCGCGCCAGCACGGTGACAGTGCCCGCTCCGTGCCCGCTCGGCTGGACGGTGCCCGACACGAGTGCCTTGCCTCCCTGCGAGCTCGCGTGGAGATCCGTAATCGCGCCGTGCACGGTGACCTTGACCGGGGTGGTCGCGGCCGGCGACAGGAGGTCGCCGTAGACCGGGCTCAGCGTCGCGTTCTCGATCTGCGAGATCTGCGCTGTCGTCACCTCGTAGGACCCGGTCGCCGGGGGGATGAACTTGATTGTGTAGTGACCAGTCGAGTTCGTCTTGCCGCTGGCGACCGGGATGACAAGCGCTCCCTTGACCTCGTCGATCGTGACCGTCTTGCCGGCCAGGGCCGGATACCCGAGCTCGGCGTTGGTCAGCGTTCCCTTCACGGTCGCCGGCTTGCCGACATGGTAATTGTGCGGGAAGCCGGATGCGGTCAGGTCGGGCGACGCGGCGGCCACGAACGGTGGGCCAGCCGGATCGCTGGTGTGAGCCAGGTAGTCCTTCAGTTGCGCCTGGAACGACGGCGAGGTGAGGAAGTTGACGAAGTCCTCGGCACCCTGGACGTTCACGTCCTCGCCCGGCTTATTCGGGTTGATGATGTAGACGTGGAAGTAGTTGATGAGGGCGTACAGGCCGCCCGGCGCGGTCGCGCTCTGCGGTCCCCGGGTGACGATCTTGAGGTTGGGGATCGAACCTGCCGGGTCGGTTCCGGAGGCCAGGTAGTCAAACGTCCCCCGGTCGGTCAGGACGTAGCAGGTGTTGACGGGGGAAGGTTGGCCCGTGCAGGCGTTGGCCTCCTGGACGTTCTTACCTTGCTCGACGCCGGTGATCTGGTACCAGGACGGGTTGTGCCCGTCCCCGGCGATGATCGCGCCGCTGTCCGGGCAGGGCTGTCCGTTCAGCGCCGCGGTGTTGACCGGCGCCATACCGCCGCCATCGGCGGCGCTGACCACGCACAGCGAGAGGCTGGCGGGCTGGAGGTCCGAGCTGTGCACCAAAGCCCAGATCTGGTGCTCCTCGACGGTCGTGCCGGGCGCGGTGTTCGTCCCGCCGCGGCTAAGGAACGTCGCATTGCCGGCGGCACCGGCGGTGGCGACATCGGCGAACGCCTGAGCGACGTTGTTCGCCCCGTTCGCCGCCACGCCGGCCGGGTCGCCATTTGGACCGGCGAGCACGAAGTCGTTGGTGAAGATCGCGTTCCCGTACTGGTTCTTGTAGGAGTAGCCGCCGGCCACGAACTGGTTCTCGAGCGAGGCGGCGTGCACGATCAGCGCACTGGGGCTTCCGTTCCCGCTCTCGGCGGTCTGGATCGCCACCCCGGTGGCCGACCCCACGTAGTTCAGCGTGTACTGGGGATATGCGGCCTGAAACTCGGGCTTGATCAGATTCGGCACCAGCCCGGAGTCGCTCACGTCGCCGGTGCCGACAACCGTCAAGGTCGTCTGGGCGAGCGCGAGAGCCGGGGAGATCAGCAGCAGCATCCCGGCCGTCAACAGGCCGAGCAGTGGTACGGCTAGACGCCGGCGCAGAGCGCCGGAGCCGCCATTCGCGCCCGGCCGTGCGCGATGACGAGGGAAGGTGAGGGTTTCATTCATCGGGCCAGCATATAGGCAATGCCTACGCAAGAGCGGCCAGAATTGGATAGGCGGGGCGGCCGTCGTTACCCTCCTAACCCATGTGCGGTATACGCCTGGCATCCCTCTTCGGCGCGCTCGCGCTCGCCGCGCTGGTCGCGGGTTGCGGCGGCAATGGATACACCAAGCACGACTTCATCACCCGGGCGGACGCGATCTGCGCCGGCGCCCTGCGCCAGGCGCGCTCGATCGCGTCCGGCACCGCCCTGCCTACGTACCTGTCCCAATACGTGCCTGTCCTTGAGTCCGAGGCGACCCAGCTCCAGGCGCTGCGCCGGCCGCCTGATACCGCGCGCGATCGCGCCATGCTCGCGCGTTACTTCGCGGCTCTTGGGCAGACAGTCGCCAATTACCGGCAGCTCGCGACGGCGGCCAAGAGGGGCGATCAGCAGGCCGTGACTAACGCGGAGGCGGCGCTCGGGTCAAGCCCGGTCTACTCGCTCGCCACCAGCTATGGGCTCACCTCGTGCGGGACCCCTGGTTCGACCGCCGTCTCACGGGCTGGCATGTACGGTCTGCTGTCAGATGCCTAACCAGAAGCTCTCAGATGCCTAACCAGGAGCTCTCACTCGGCGAGGCGGCCGCGGCGCTCGGCGTGAGTGTTGACACCCTTCGTCGCTGGGACCGCAACGGCCGGATCAAGACGACTCGCGACGCCCGCAACCGCCGCCTGGTTCCAGTGTCGGAGATCAACCGGCTCAGCACGCGCCCGGTGCGCCACCGCACGGGAACCGAGCGCTCGGCCCGCAACCGGTTCACGGGCGTGGTGCGTTCGGTCGAGTGCGATGGGGTGATGGCGCTCGTCGAGCTCGAGGCGGGACCGTTCCTCGTCACCGCCGCGATCACGCGCGACTCGGTCGAAGAGCTGGGGCTCGCGGCCGGCGTGAGCGCCACCGCCGTGGTCAAGGCGACCTCGGTGATGATCGAGCGCGGCAACTTCGCGTGAGGTCATCTCAAAGGCGAGACATGGCCGACACCAGGCGCGCACAGGCTGCCGTCACTCCGTAGTCGTCGGCGATTGCGCCCATCCGCGCCGGGTCAACCGGATGGCGCTCGCGCCGGCCGGCCGGCAGCTCGATCGGCAGATCCGCCACGGGCGCAACCACGCTCATCGCGCTCTGCAGGTAGGCACGGTCGGCGTCGTTCAGTTCCCGGTCGCGCAGGATGCCGGCGATGTCACCGTGGCGGCGGATCATTCCGGCCGCGGTGACGGCCCCCACGCCGCGCAGGCCCGGCAGCCCGTCGGACGGATCCCCTCGCAGGATTGCGAAGTCCGCGTAGCGGCGGCCCGGGATGCCGTAGCGGCGAGTCACCTCGGCCTCGTCGATCACCGCCTGCCCGGACTTCCCGGGATAGAGGACGCGTACCCGCGGGTCCTCGACCAGCGCGAACAGGTCGCGGTCGCCGCTGGCAATCTCGATCCTGCCCGATGCCAGCCGGCACCACGTGGCGATCACGTCCTCGGCCTCGTGCTCGGGCACGCCGACCATATCGATCCCGATTGCTTCGAGTAGGTCGCGGATCACCGGGAGCTGGGGTACAAGCCCGGGCGGGACCGGCTCGGCGACCCGGTGGGACTTGTAGGTTGGGATCAGCTCGACCCGCCAGTCGGGTCGCCATGCCTGGTCGTCGGCCACCGCGAGCCGCCCAGGCCGGCGTTGATCGATCAGCCGTGCGAGTCGCTCCAGGAAGCCCTGGATCGCGTTTGCCTGCCGCCCGTTCGGCCCCGGCGTGCGATTACGCGTTCCATAGAACGCGCGGAAGATCAGGCTCGATCCATCGATCAGCAGCCAATCGCACCCCACGCCCGGCATTCTGCCGCGCTCGGAGGCTAGCTTGTCTCGAGCCAGCCGCGCATCATCGAGAACAGCTCATCCACGTCGACCGGCTTGGCGATGTAGTCCGACGCTCCCGCGGCGATCGCGTTGTCCCGATCGCCCTTCATCGCCTTCGCCGTCAGCGCGATGATCGGCAGGTCGGCGAAGCGCGGCATGGCCCGGATGGCTCGGGCCGTCTCGTAGCCGTCCATCTCCGGCATCATGATGTCGAGCAGCACGAGGTCGGTGTTGGCGTGCTGGGCCAGGCGCTCGAGTCCTTCGCGTCCGTTCTCGGCGTACACCACCTTCATGTCCTGCTGCTCGAGCACCGAGGTGAGTGCGAAGGCGCTGCGTATGTCGTCATCGACGACGAGCACCTTCCTGCCGTGCAGGGGCGCGTCGCCGACTCTCAGGCGATCGAGCAGGCTGCGCATCGAGCTCGGCAGCGTCGCCGGCTCCCGGTGCAGGAACAGGGTCGCCCGGTCGGCCAGAAGCTCGGGCGAGTCGACGACCGCTATGACAGCCGCCTTGGCCAGGGCATCGAGGCGGGCGCGCTGCACCCGGCTCAGCTCTCGGGGCAGGTAGGCGACCAGCGGGACGTCACGCAGCACCTGCTCGGTCACGAGCTCGCGAAGCGTGGCGAAGGCGTCCGTCTCACGCCCCTCGAAGGACATGACGGTCAGGTCGCATGTCGCCGCTCGCAGCGCGACCGCGGCGTCGCCCGATTCGATTCGGACCAACTCGAGCTCATCGATGCTGCGCAGGACCCGCGCGAGCGGCTCGACGTCTGCGCCGTGGTCGACGAGTGCGACGCGCCGGACTCGCGTCTCGGTCAGCGCATCGACGCGCGCGAGCGCCGGGTCGAGCGCCTGTCCGACCATCGAGCGTTCCACGAAAGCGGCTGCGGCCAACCGCAGCGCCGGCAGGCGCGCCGCCATCCCGCCGATCGCTACGACCGGCAGGTGGCGCGTGTCGCTATGACGCTTGAGCTCGGTCAGCCCGGACTCGATGCGGTGGGCGTCCCCGGCGAGCAGCACCGCGTCGACGCGATGCTCGCGCGCGAGCTCGAGCGCGGCTGCGGTCTCACGAGCGACGATCGCCTTCTTCCCGCGCTCGTGCACGATCTCGAGCGTTGCGTGCGCCCGGTCGGCGTCAGAGTCGATCACGAGCAGCACTCGATCCGCGGGGCCGATACGGTCGCTGTCATCGGCGACACCCGGCTCCTGCGCGCGCGGCCAGTCGTGTCCGGCGAGGAGTGCCGGGGCTGGGTCGGGCGCTCGCCGCGCCGTGCGCGGTGTCGCGGGGATCAGCAAGGAGAACCGGCTGCCCAGGCCGAGGACGGACTCGACGTGGATTTCTCCCCCGAGCAGGCGGGCGATCTCCCGCGAGATGGACAGGCCCAGGCCGGTCCCGCCGTACTTGCGCGAGGTGGACCCGTCCGCCTGCTGGAAGGCCTCGAAGATCGCCTTCAGCTTGTCCTCGGGAATGCCGACGCCCGTATCGGTAACCGTGAACGCGATCACCTGCTCGGCCTCGCCGCGTGCGTCGCTCCCTAGACCCCTGTGGTCATCGACTGGATAGCCGACCGATAGCCGCACCCCGCCCTCACGCGTGAACTTGAACGCGTTCGAGAGCAGGTTCTTCAGCACCTGACCGAGGCGTTGCCGATCCGAGGCGATCGACGACGGCAAAACCGGGTCCAGTTCGATCGCGAACGACAGGCCCTTCTCGTTGGCCAGCGGGCGGAAGGCGCGTTCGACGTCCGCGCATACATCCGACAGGGCGACCGGAATTATCTCGAGCTCCATTCGCCCTGCCTCGACCCGGGAAAGGTCGAGGATGTCGTTGATAAGGGACAGCAAGTCGTTGCCGGCCGAGCCGATCGTGCGGGCGAACTCGACCTCGCGCTCGGACAGCGAACCGGTCTCGTTGTCGGACAGCAGCCGGGAGAGCAGGAGCATCGAGTTGAGCGGCGTGCGCAGCTCGTGCGAGACGTTGGCCAGAAACTCGGACTTGTACTTGGAGGCCAGGGCGAGCTGGGCCGCTTTCTCTTCCAGGCCGCGCCGCGCCAGCTCGACCTCCTCGTTCTTGAACTCTATGTCGCGGTTCTGCGCTGCCAGCTGCCGGGCCTTCTCGTGCAGCTCCGCGTTGGTCGCTCGCACCTCGTCGTAGGCGCCGGTCAGCGCCAGCGCGTAGTCGAGGCGCTGCCGGCGCTCACGTCCCAGCAGCCCCATGAGGCCGATCAGGGGCAGCGCCAGCAGCACGAGCGCGGGCCGGTCGACAGCGGCCGCGGCGATCAGCAAACCGATGCACGCGAGACTGGCGTCGGTGGCATAGAGCCACAGCATCGGCAGCTGGCCGGAGGGGCGCACCCCCTCCGCGAACCAGGTCCGAGTGAGTCCGGCGGAGAGATCGAACGCAATCTGCGCCGCAAACGCTGCGATATAGAGAGGCCACTGGTCCCAGGCAAACGTCTGAGCGTGGGCCAGTACCAGGACGAGCGCGGGTCCCAGGGCGTAGAAGCTGTCGCCGACGGCGGCCAACAGCCGCGTCGGCCCGAGATGTCCACGAGCCATCCGCGGCAAGCGCTCGAGGACCGAGCACCCAGCAACCACGAGCGGCACGAACGGCATCGGCAGCACGAACAGCATCGGCACGAACGCCAACTGCGTCGGGGCGGTCCAGGCGCTGCCGACCGGGTACTGCACTCTCCGGGCGATCACGTAGGTGAGGACCATCACGGTGAACGCCCAGGCCGAGAAGTGGCGCACCGAGGGCGCGAGCGCAGCCAGAGCGGCCGCGGCCAGGATGAAGGTCGCGGCGCCCGCCGTCTCCGTGATGAGCAAGCGATGCGCCTGGCCGCCGTCGGCGTGCCGCTCCCGGCCCAGGCGCAGCAGGCTTTGGGCGGCCGGCGTCTCGTAGGAGTCGATCAGCATCCGCCGGGGACTGCCGAGTCGCGGGGACCGGCGGTCCGCCGCCTGGGCGGCGACCGCGGAACTAGCTCCGATTCCATGGATCGACGAACACGTCATCGACGCGCACGTCGCCCGCGAGCGCGTTGAGCTGAATGGACACCTGAGCGCTCCCGTCGGACGTCGCCGCCACCAGCGCGGAAGAGGTCAGCATCGGCAGAGACGGAGCCCACCCACCGACGACGAGATCGACACCCGCCGGCAGGGTCACGTTCCCGTAGACCACGTTGACTTCCAGCAGGCCCGTTCCCTGCGTGAAGAAGCGGATCGTCGGATAGGCGGCATCGACGCAGGTCGGCGGTGACTGCGCAGACGCGCCGGCGGGGAGCGATAGCGACCACGAGCCGAGCGTCCCCGTCGCGGCGAACGGCTCGCTCGCGGGCACTCGCTGCGCACCGCCCGAGAGACTCCACCCGTCGCTCTCGAAGTCGCCACCCGGCGCCAGTTCGTACGACGACGGATCGAGCCACGGCGCGAACGGCTGGCTGAGCGGCGCGATGTTGCACGCACTCAGGTCGATGACGTCGGCCTGCGCAGCCGACACGGGCACCGTCAGCAACGCCATCGCGCCGAGTGCCAAGAGAATCGAGACGCCGGCAAGTCGGCGACGGACTACGCTGATCACTGTCCCCCTACAAACGCGTGTGTACCGCCCACAGTGCGGCGACTGGAAGATACACGGCGAGGCAAGCATTGGGCGCAGTCTGGACGATCGTTCGAGTCCGTGCGCTGGTACCGGTCGGACAACGTCTATTGCAGGCGAAACGTCCCAATCTCTCCCCCCGCGAGCTCGAAGAACGCGCCGCTCTCGGTCCTCTCGCGCGGGGCGTCGGTGTGCGTCTCGTCGAGACGCACGCGTGACACCGTCACGTTACCCGTGATGCGCACGATTTCCGTGGAGTCTCCCGGGTTGAAGCAGCGCAGAATCAGGCCGTTGCCGTCCTCGGCTCCCTTCAGGCACGAGAACACGACCGCGCCCGCCACCGACAATGGTGGATCGAGCTGCGCTCCGCCGTCGGCGACGACGAACCCGAGCCGGTAGTCCTGCGATGCCCGCAACAGCGCAACGGCGTCGAGTTCGTCCGCGCCGGCGAGCAGCGCATACTCGAGTTCGTGGCGCCCGAGGCACTGCCCCTCGGGCGTCGGGACCTGCGGCCCAGCGCCGAGTGGGCGGGTGGCGATCGCGCCAGTGGGTCGCGAGATGACGCCGGTCGCTCGAAGCAGGGTGAGACAGAGCTCGGGGCCGGCGGCCGAGGGGCGGGCCTCGTACTCGGGCAGTCCTTTCGTGAGCAGCGCGAGAGGGCCGAGCGCCACCGCGCCGAGCGTGTGTTGTGTCGGATCGGGCGGCTCGACCCAGTCGGTCCGCGGCTGGGGTGGCGCGAGCGGCCGGTGCACCAGCGCGAACTGACCTTCGGCGCGGACCCCGGCGGGCGGGGGCGTCGCTGCGGCGCCGACCGGGAACACGACGCGCAGCCGGTGATCTCGGGTTGCGTTCTCGACCGTGGTGCGGAACTCGATGCGCTCGAGTCCTTGAACGAGCCGCACCAGCGTGGTGACGGCAAGAGGCCCGAGTTCGCCTTCCGGATGCAGGTCGGCGTCGAGACCAACCGGCCGCCGGGCGACGACGCGCAGCTCGAGCTCCCAGACCGGAGGACCCACGCGGAGCACCCGGGTGGCCGCACTGCCGCTGCGCCAGGGCGCCGCGCCGTCGACCGGGCAGAAGCTGTAGAGGTCGCCCATGTCCAGCTCGTCCTCGAGGCGGTGCAGGTGCTCGAAGCGCTGCCCGGTCCCCTTGTCGAGAACTGTCAGGGTGCCGTCGTCGCCCGCCTCCGCGCGGAAGCGGTCGTTCTCGATCGCGGCACCGGCGGCGCCGTCGGCGGCGCCGGCGGGCGTCGGCGCCGGGGTCAAGTCGATCGTGCGGGCGCTGAACCCGTCGAGCTCGACCACGACCGGCTGCATTCCCGCGATCTCGACCAGGCCGCGCCGGCGCTCGGGCAGCACGTTCACGACGCCGACCTTGACGCTGCCCTCGTCGTCCGGATCGGTGCGGAGCCCCGCGAGCGCTCGGCGCGCGAGCGCAGCGACCGTCCGCTCCAGCAGCTCATAGCGGACGAGCATGTCGCGGTGGACCTCGTCGCACGAGCAACCGCAAATCGAATCGTGCGGCTGACAGCGCAGGAGCCTGCCCCACGCCAGGCGGAAGTCGTCGACGGGAAACCGCTCGCCCGTGTGCAGCGTGCGGAGCGCGCCCAGCGTCTCGACCGCGAGCAGCCGGCTTTCCGCCATCTCATTGGCGCGCTTGAGGTACAGCCGCGCCGAGTTCACGCCGCGCAGGATGTTCTGTAGGCGGCTGCCGAGCAGCTCGCCGCTCCATGCCGGCAACGGCGCCGGCTCGAGCGCATCCACATAGTCGCGGTACCCGGCGATGACGAACTCGGTTCCCGGCCGACGCGCCTCGAGCTCGGCGCACAGCGCCGGCAGGTCGGGTCGGATGCGCACATGGTCGTCGCCCGCGCACAGCAGCAGCTCGTGCACGCCCGCGCGCGCCAGCTGCGCGCCGAACCGCTCGTGTATCGACTCCACGCGCTCCTGCGCGTCGTCCGCGTCGCCCACGTGACCGAAGTTCGAGTAGCTCGCGAGCTGCTGGATCGCGAGCACCTCGCTGCCATCCGGTGCGCGCCATCGGAAGATGACTCCGAGCTCGTCCAGCTCATCGCCGAGGCCGCGCGAGAAGATGAAGCTGTCGATGCCGAATCCGGCCAGGATCTGCGGCAGTTGCAACGGATGACCGAAGCTGTCGGGCAGGTAGCCGACCGGTGACGGTCGCGCGCCGAAGCGCTTGCACACGATCGCGCCCAGCAGCAGGTTGCGCACCAACGACTCGCCGGCCACGAGCAGCTCGTCGGGCAAGATGTAGCTCGGCCCGACCTCCAGGCGCCCGCTGGCAAGCAGCGCGCGCAACCGTCCCTCGTTCTCGGGTCGCGCCTCGAGGTAGTCCTCGATCACGACGGCCTGGCCGTCGAGCGTGAACGAGGTGTACTCCGGATCCCGCTCGAGCATGTCGAGCACCTCGTCCACCACAAACCCGAGCCTGAGCTGGAACTGCTCGAACGGGAGGTACCACTCCCGGTCCCAGTGCGTGTGGGGGACGACGAAGCAGCGACGCAGGTCCGGGCCTGGGGAGGTGCTCACGAGCGCAGCCTATTGTGCGGTAGGTTGCCGCCCGTGGGCGATCGGCTGATCGGGGGGCTGGCGGTTCGGGAGCGGGGCGCCCCGACCCAGGCGGCCATCCTGCTCTGGCCTGGACTCAGTTCCTCCGGCGCGTATTTCGACCCTCTAGCTCCCGTCTTGCCGTGGCGGAGCGTGGCGGTCGACCCTCCCGGGTCTGGCGGCTCGGCGCCGCTCGATCCGTGCACCTCGGACCGACTCGTCGAGCTGGCTCACGACGTTTGCAAGGCGTGCGGATGCCGGGCGGTCGTGGGTCATTCGCTCGGCGCCTACGTGGCCTTGGGACTCGCCGCGAACCCGCCGGCGGACCTGCGCGCGGCGGTGCTGATCGACGGCGGCTTCCTGAGCGCCGAGGACTATGTCGAGCTTGGTATGCCGGTCACCTCGGGACGGGAGGAGCTGACTGCGTGGATGCAAGCCAACGGGCCGCGATTCCCGGACTGGGACACCGCATTCGTGCAGCTCGCGGCGATGATCGGGGGCGAGGTGACTCCCGCGCTGCAGGCGTACGTCCGTGACGTGTTCGCGGAGGTGGACGGTGAGGTTTGCCAGCGGGCAAGGCCCGAAGAGATGGCCGCCCTGCTACTCGGCGTGATCGATCACGAAACTCGCGCGCGGGCCGAGCGGATCGAGATCCCGACGCTCCTGATCGCGTGCGGCGAGCCCGCGGAGCGACGCGCGATGCGGGAGCGAGCCTGGACGCAACTGGTCCAAGCGTCGCCGCTGATCGAGCTCCAAGTGGTGGAGGGCTGGTACCACAACCCGATCCTCCAGGATCCCGAGCGGGCCTCGAGGATGATCGTGGACTGGCTCGAAGCGCGCCTGTAGGTCGCAGGGGCGTCTCGCGAGGACGGCCCCGTGGGCGCGACCCAGCCGGACGAGGCTTCCCCGGTCCCACGGACGCCGAGCGCAGCGAGGCCCATCTCAGACATGGCGGATAACTCGCCACTCGGCGAATCCCGTTGCGCGAGTGGCGCGTTCTCCGCACCAGAGCCGGGTGAATGGCCATTCACCGCTCGCGGCGGGGCGAGTGGCGAGTTTGCCGAGATCGACTCGCCCGAGTCAGTCGGGATACTCGTCCTTACGCCAGGCGCGGGGCTCGGCGGGTCCGGCCTTCGGCGTGCGCGCGAGCAGGAACGCGTGGTACGGCGCGACGAACGGGTCGGGTGCCTGGACCGTGTAGGTGTGGTAGACGGTTCCATTCTCGCGCGCGAAGGCGATGAAGCTCGGGGCCTCGCGCAGGCCGTCCTCGAGTTTGGCTCCGATCTGGTGCGACCACTCGTCGAGCCACTCTGGCGGGTTGGCGACCATCTCCTGGATCGGTGGGATGTTCCGCGCCTGCTCCGGCGTGAGCGCGAGGCCGAAGTCGAACGGGAAGTCGGTGTCGTAGGTCGAGACGTACGGGAACTCCCAACCCATCCGCTCCTTGTAGGCGGTGAGCCGATCGATTGGCGCGCGCGAGAAGCAGATCAGCGTCACGTCGCTGTGGGCCATATGCACACGCGGGCCGTTGAACTCGTCACCGAGGCTGGTGCATCCGGGACATGCCCCGAGGGTGTAATCGGGCCCGAACATGATGTTGTAGGCGAGCAGCTGCGAGCGCCCCTCGAACAGCTCGTCCAGCGTCTTCTTGCCCTCCTGGGTGTCGAACACGTACTCCTTCTCCACGGGAACCCAGGGGAGCTCGCGTCGCTGCGCGGTCACCTTCTCCCCGAGCTCCGCGTACTGCGCCTCGAGCTTGGCCAGCTCAGCGCGGGCGGTTTGCCAGTCCTCGCTCGTTCCGATCGTGGGCATTTCTCCACCTCCAGGGTTCGGTTCGCCTCTCGACGCTTGTACCTTAGGACCGTCGGGCCGCTCGTAACTCATCGCACGCGCAGGGTCGGTCACATCTGGGGCCTGAGCGGTGTCATCTGGGTAGACCGAAAATAATCCACATCGCTTGGAGGATTACCATGCAAGCACGAATCGAAGGCCCGGCGCAGACAGTTCCCGGCGCCATGGCGGCGCTCCAGCGGCTCGGAAGGGCCGTCCATGAGACCGGCATACCGGAGACGACGCTGAAGCTCGTCGAGCTGCGCGCGAGCCAGATCAACGGCTGCGCAGTCTGTGTCGACATGCACGCCCGGGAGCTCAGGAACCTCGGCGAGTCGGATGCGCGCATCTTCACCGTCGCCGCTTGGCGCGAGGCGCCGTACTTCACCGACGCCGAGCGCGCCGCGCTCGCGCTGACCGAGGCGGCCACCCGCATCGCAGATCGGCCCGACGCCGTGTCGGACGAGATCTGGGACGACGCGGCCCGCCACTACGACGAGCCGCAGCTCGGCGGGCTGGTCCTCGCCATCGCCGGGATCAACGCCTGGAACCGCATCAATGCCACCACCCGGCAGGTCACCGGGGAGTGGGTCGAGCAGTTCATCGCTCCCGCGCATGCAGCCTGACCGTGAGAGCAGACGCATCACAATTTGACCCTACGGGCGAGCGGGCGTTCGGGCCCGATCGCCCGGGGTCAGATCTCTAACTCAGCGATCATCGAGGTGAAGAGCGATGTCATCGGACAATCTCGAAGTCGCTCACCGTCTCTACAGGGCGTTCCAGTCTCACGACCACGCTCGGGATCGCGGCCGCCTACGTTGTCGGCTCGGTCCAGGCCAGCGCGCGCGTATCGCGGGCGGGTAGCCGGTCGAAGAAGCCCCGGAAGAGCACGACGAAGCTCACGTCCGAGGCGATCTCGAGGGCGATCGCGACCGCCAGCCAGATCGGGTTCTTTTGGTTTCATCATGGTGGACACGGCCGGGGACCGGTCAGTGCGCCAGCGCGGGGGCCGCCGCCGGCTCGATCTCGAGCGCCTTGGTGCCGGGCTCGAACAGAGCTCCGGCGATGACCGCTCCGATCGCGAACAGCACGCCGGCCCACGCGAACGCGGTGACGTAGCCGTGGACCGCGGCATGGTCGAGTAGCAGCCGCGAGGGATGGGCGTGGGCGCCTGCGATGTAGCTCGTCAGGGCGCCGGTGGCGACCGTCGACAGGAGCGCGGTACCGAGCGAACCGCCGATCTGCTGTGACGCGCTGACGGTGGCCGAAGCGACGCCGGCGTCCGCGGGACGCACGCCCAGGGTGGCGCTGTTCATCGCGCTGGCCATCGCCAGTCCGAGGCCCGCGCCGATCGCGACCAGCGCCGGGAGGATCGCCGTGGTGTAGCTCGAGTCGATGCCGAGCCGGGTCAGGTAGAGCATCCCGCCGGCGCCCAGGAGCATTCCGGTCACGACCAGCGGGCGAGGGCCAAACCGGGCCCGGAGCTTGTTCGTCGCGAGCGCGGCCGAGATCATCACCGCGGCGGTCATCGGCAGGAAGGCGATGCCGGTCGCCACCGGCGAGTACCCGCGCCCCTGCTGGAGGTAGTAGGTCAGGAACAGGAACACCGCGAACACGGCCGAGCCGGCGACCCCGATCGTCAAGAACGAGCCGGCCCGGTTGCGGTTGGTCACGACCCGCAGCGGGAGCAATGGATTGCGGCTGCGGTACTGGATCACCGCGAACAGCGCGAGCAGGAGCACCCCGGCGATGAGAAACGCGACCGTGGTGTGGTTGCCCCAGCTCGTGGTCTCGGCGTGCGAGAAGCCGAAGACGAGCGAGAACAGGCCGGCCGACACGCTCAGCACGCCCGGGATGTCGAGCTTCGGCTTGACTGCCGGTGCCTCGTTGCGAAGCAGGGTCAGGGCACCGACGATGCCGATGGTGGCGAAGATCAGGTTCACGTACATGCTGTAGCGCCAGCTCAGCGTCTGGGTGAGCACGCCTCCGAGGATGAGGCCGACCGAGGCGCCGGCGCCGGCGATCGCTCCCCAGATCCCGAAGGCCTTGTTGCGCTCGGCCGGGTCGGTGAACGTCGTGGTCAGCAGCGACATGGCGGCCGGAGCCAGGAGCGCCCCGAAGGCGCCCTGGAAGGTCCGTGCGGCGGCGAGCATGTCGAAGGACTGCGCCGCCCCACCGACCGCCGAGGCGATGGCGAATCCGGCCAGGCCACCCACGAACGTCCACTTGCGGCCGAATGTGTCGCTGATCCGGCCGCCAAGCAGCAGCAGGCTGCCAAACGCCAGCGCGTACGCCGTCACGATCCACTGCCGCTCAGAGTTTGCGAAGTGCAGCGCCCGCTGGGCAGAGGGGAGCGCGATGTTCACGATCGTCGCGTCGAGCACGACCATCAGCTGGGCCAAGGCGAGGATCAACAGGATTGTCCAGCGCTTGGTGTGGTGAGGGTGGGTGGCGGTCATAGAGCGGGCTCCGGTTCGATCGTAAGTGGATGCGGTGTATCCGCTTGAATCGAAGCCTAGCACAAAAGCGGATACCGTCAATCCACTTTTGCTATGCTTCCGGCATGACGCAAACCGAGACTCCCGATCGCCCCCTCCGCAAGGACGCCGAGCGCAACCGCCAGCGGATCATGGACGCCGCGCGGGAGCTGTTCGCCGAGCAGGGTCTCGGCGTCACGCTCAACGATGTCGCCCACCACGCGGGCGTCGGCGTCGGAACCGTCTACCGGCGGTTCCCAGAGAAGTGTCAGCTGATCGAGGAGCTATTCGAGCAGCAGATCGCTCAGCTCGTGGCGCTGGTGGAGGACGCCCTGGCGGATCCCGACCCGTGGCACGGACTGACCGGCTTCCTCTGGCGCAACCTGGAGATGCAGGCTCGCGACCGGGCGTTCCGGCAGATCATCCTCGGGACGCCCGAAGGGGCGGAGCGTGTCGGGAAGATCCGCGATCGGATGTTCCCGCTCGCAGCTCAGATCGTCCGGCGTGCCAAGGACGCCGGCGCCCTACGCGAGGACTTCCAGCCCGAGGACGTCCCGATGCTGCTGCTGATGCTGACGACGATCCTCGATTCGGCTCGAGACGTCGAGCCGAATCTCTGGCGCCGCTACCTCGAGATCGTGATCCAAGGCTTGCGCGCCCAGCCCGAACCGCCCGATCCGCTCGCGACGCCCGCACCCGATGCCGACCAGGTTCGGTGCGTGATGGCGGCGTTCAAGCTCCCGCGACGCTAGGGCTGCACTAGCGTCGCGGGACTCTCGGCGGCGGGCCCAGCTGCCCGCCGGCAGAGTCGCGATCGGCTGTCAGTCGCCGCCCAGGTACGCAGCCGGCAGGTTCCGGCCGGGCACCTGGTTAGGCAGGTAGATCTCCGGATCGCCCGGATACGCGACGCGCCAGTCGTGCGCCGAGTACCAGTCGAGCCGGTTTAGCTGCTGCGGGTTGACCTTGTCCGGACCATTGAAGTGGCCTTCTCTTCCCTGCTGCGCGTTCCACGCCTCCCAGGCCTTGTAGACCGACTCCATGTTGGCTGGGACGACGCCCTGGGGCCTGAAAGCACTGCGCTCGGCGGGGCTGGAGCCGGCCGCCGGGGACGTGAGCGTCGACGGATACCCGGGGGCGCCCAGCGTGAGAGGGATCTGGTTCGGCTGCACCGCGTACGGCGCGAAATTCGGATGGTCCGTGAACGCGCCGTACATCGGCTCCGCCGCCCAATCCTCCTGGTTCATCGCGTGGATGCCGAGGATCTGCTCGATCGTCTTGACCATGTTGAGCTGGGTGTCGTAGTCGTTCTCGACCCCGGCGGCGGAGTACGGGCTGACCACGAACGCCGGGCCGCGGTGGCCGTCGACGTGGTCGACGCCGTTCTGAGTGTCGTCTTCGACGATGAAGATCGCCGTGCTCTTCCAGAACTTGCTGTGGCTGATCGTGTCCACGACCCGGCCGACGGCGAGGTCGTTGTCGGCGACCTGGGCCACGGGATCCGGCACGCCGCTGCCGGTCGTGTGGTCGGTCATCAGCCACATGAACGTCAGGTTGGGCATCTTCCCGGACTGCTCCTGCTGATGGAACACCGGCAGCCACTGGTCGACTCGGTACTGGTCCGGGATCGACAGCTGGAAGTTCGGGAAGCAGACATCGGTGATCGCCTGCAGCGACGGGATGTCTGACTGAGCCTTCGTGTACTGGCATGGGTTGCTGATCGCCGGGGTTGACTGCTTGCCCTCGAGGTACTGCGACTGCTCGTAGAAACAGTCCCAAGTCGACGGCGAGCTATTTGCCGGGGCGTTGGGTGGCAAGCACGTCGGAGTGTCCGACGGGAGGCTGTAGGGGTTGTAGATGTACTCGCCGAAGTTCTGCACGCTCAGACCAGCCTTCTCGGCGGCATTCCAGAGGAAGCCGTCGCGCTGGTAGGCGAGCGCGTCACCAGCCTGGGACGGATACGACCGGTAGAACGCCCCGAACTCCTTCTCGAGGTAGTCGTTGGCCTCGGCCTGGACGATCCAGTTGTGACCATCGGCCGAGAGGGTGCCCTCGTCATAGAAGTTGTCCAGATCGCCGAAGCGTTCGGCGAGCGCGTGGGCGTTCGGGGTGATCTGTGCGCCGAACTGCGCGTCGGCCGGATCGCCGTTGACCGGCTGGCCGTCGAGGCTCGTGATGTCGCCGAGCACCTGGTCGTAGGTCCGGTTCTCCCTCACGATCACGACGATGTGCTTGATCGGCGAGGAGCCGCCGAGGTGGGCCGGGATGACCTTCGGCACGGTGTCGTAGTCGCCCTGGTTGATCGGCTTGATCTGATTCCAGTCGTTGTCGGTGAAGACGGTCTGGGTGTCGTGGCCGATCTGCCAGTCCGCCGGCATGCTGAACGTGGTCACGCTCCCGGTGTCCTGATAGGTGTTGCGCCCGTAAGCGTTGCAGTCGCTACAGACCGGCTCGGTGTAGACGCCCTTGTTGATGCAGCCGTAGCTTGCATTGGCAGGGTACCCTGTGCATGGTGATGTGTTCGGCGGAGGCTCAACGGTGGGGCCCTGGGCGCCGATCCCCTTGTCGTTGGTGACCACGATCGCGCCCGCGCCGAGTGCCGGGTCGGGCTGGACCTGTACCGGATACCAGTCGGTCGGGAGCAACCCGACGAAGCGCATCGGCCGGTACAGGCCGTCGTAGCGGTACACGGCGATCGCGTTGTCGCGCCCGATGCTGACGAGCACGTGGTTCGGGTCAGACATATTGATCGCGTTGGCGTAGCTGCCTACGCTGGCGCCCGGGACCGGGTTGGTCCGCACCGTCTGGGTCACGGTGTTCGTGCGCTCGTCGATCACCGAGAAGCTGTCGTCGTTGGAGTTGGCGACGAACAACGCGTCGCCGTCCTGGAAGAGCGCCGTGGGTTCGAGGCCCACCCGGATCTCCTGAGTCTCCCGGCCCTGGCTGGTGCCCAGGCCGGAGTTGAGGCTGACGACCGACACCGTGCCCGTGCTCGCCCCACCGGTGGAGCAGTTGGACACGATCGGCGTCCCATCGGACAGGTTCGTGCACCTGTCACTCGACTTGGCCGGCCGCCCGCCCTCGTTCGACACGTAGGCGACCGTGCCGTTGTCGGCCAACTCGACCTGGCGCGGCGCGTTGCCGACCGGGATCTCGTCGAGCACGGTGTCGTTGGCGGTGTCGATCACGCCGAGCTTGTTGGCGCCGTTGAGTGCCACGTATAGCTTCGACCCGTCCGGCGACAGCGCCATCCCGGACGGAAGCTCGGCCCCGTTGGCGACCAGCGACGCGTCGCTGGTGTTCTCGCCGAACTCTCCGGCGTCGTCGTAGCCGCTGCAGTATGTATAGCTGGGAAGTTCGTTTGGGGTGCCGCACAGAAAAATCGACGCCTCCGAGGTGGCGGTCCCAGTGCTGTCGTTGAAGCTGTACTTCTGCAGAAACTCCGACTGCGGGACCCAGAGGGTTTCGGTGCCTGCGGACGGGCCCGGCGTGAACAGCGGCCCATCGGCGGCGACCGTCGGGTCGTCCCCGGCCGTGTCCCCGCTGAGCGCGGTCTGCTGCACGATCGTCCCGGTCTTCAGGTCGACGATCGTCAGGAAGCCCTGGAAGTTGTTCCAGCCCAGCGCCGCGAGGTACTGGCCGTCCGGGCTGATCGTGCTCGACACGAGACGAGCACCCAGCTGTCCCGTGCCGCCCGTGCCGTCGTTGTCAAGGATGCGCTTCCCTAACGGGGAGATCCACTGGTTCGTGGGGAGCAGGATGCCGTTGGCGTAGGTCTGGCTGACCTGCTGGTCGCCGAACGGATTGAACCCACCGGCGAATGCGGAGGCGACACCTACGACCACGATGCACGACGTGAGCGCCGCGACGATCGCCATCCGACCGCGTCGACGCCTACGGGTCCGCGCCAACACGAGCTTCCTCACCGTATTCCTCCCCAGAGACGGGTGTAGCCGACGCCCGACTTTCGGGCGGTGGCGCTGTGACCGGAGCGCCGTGGGTACCCTATCACCGGCTCCCGGGCGTTTGGTGTTACTGACTTGTGTCCGTTTTGTGCTTGTGCGCCGCCCGTCCGTGCGGTCGCGTCATCGACGTTCACAGCCCCTGAGTCGCTATGTATATTCGCGTCGTGGACGCTGTCCGGGCGACAGGGCTGGTCAAGCGTTTCGGCGCGACAACGGCTGTCGATGGAGTCGACCTGGTCATCGAGACCGGCGAGGTGCGCGGGCTGCTCGGCCCGAACGGCGCCGGCAAGACGACGCTGCTGCGGATGCTGTTCGGCTTGATCCGCCCGGACGGGGGAACCGTCGAGCTCCTCGGAAACACGCTGGATCACCTCGGTGGCGACGTGCTCGATGCCGTGGGGGGCTTTGTCGAGGACCCATCCTTCTATCCGTATCTCTCGGGGCGGTCAAACCTGAAGCTGCTGACCAAGCTCGACGGGCGTACGGGCATGGGTGAGATCGAGGACGCGCTCGGCCGCGTCGACCTGACCAGCCGGGCCGACGATCGGGTCGGTGGCTACTCGACTGGGATGCGTCAGCGTCTGGGACTGGCGGCAGCGCTGCTCCGCCGCCCGCGCCTGCTCCTGCTCGACGAGCCGACCAGCGGGCTCGACCCGGCCGGGGCGCGCGCCGTGGCCAAGCTCGTGCGCGAACTGTCCGCCGAGGGCGTGGCCGTGCTGCTCTCGAGTCACCAGATCGGCGAGCTCGAGAAGGTGTGCGACTCCTACACCGTGCTACGCCACGGCCGCGTCGTGTGGCATGGCACGTCCGCCGAGCTCGAGGCGCAGGCCCCCGACTCGGCCTACGCCCTGTTCACCAGCGACGATGCGCAAGCGCTCGAGCTGGCCGCCCGCGTACCAGCGATCCGCGTTCAGCGTGGTGCCCGCGGCGGCCTCGTCGTGGCCGCCCGCTCAGAGGAGATGGACGAGCTGGTGGCCGCGCTAGGCGACGCACACGTCCTGATCCGCCGCCTCGAGCTCGTGGTGAGCCCGCTGGAGAGTATGTTCTTCGCGCTCACCACCGGGCACGACGGGCCGGCGCTGGACGCGCTCGAGCCCCAGCAGCTGGCGGATACGATCCTGGCGGGCGCGTGACGATCCGGACCCGCGCATGACGACCCTGGCTCCCGCTGCCCCAAACGCTCGCGCCGAGCCCAGCGTCAGCGGAGGGGTGCGCAACGCGTGCGAGACCGAGCTCTCCAAGCTGATGGCTCAGCTCACCACGCGCATACTGTTGCTCGTCTGCGCGCTCGGGCCGGTGGCGTTTGCCGCGGTCCTCAATGTCCAGAGCGGCACCCCGTCCGACGCCCTATTCGGCTTCTGGGTCCACTCCTCAGGGTTTGCCATCTCGTTGGTGATCCTGGGCTTTGCAGGTTCGTGGGGATTCCCGATCATCGCCGGCGTGCTGGCCGGCGACCTGTTCTCCGCCGAGGATCGGCATGGCACGTGGAAGACGATTCTCACCCGCTCCTGTACCCGCGAGGAGGTGTTCGCCGGCAAGCTGCTGGCGGTCGGCGCCCTCGTGACCGGGCTGACCGGGATCCTGGCCGCCGCCAGCCTGATCGCTGGTGTGGTCTTCGCCGGCGCACACGGGCTGGTGAACCTGAGCGGCGTGCTCACCTCGCCGGGGCGGATGCTCGCGCTGACCCTGGTCAGCTGGCTGATCTGCCTGCTTCCGGTGCTCGCCTACGCGAGCCTCGCGATCCTCTTCTCGGTCGCCACTCGCAATGGCATCCTCGGCGTGCTCGGCCCGCTGTTGGTCGCGCTCATCACCCAGTTGCTCGACCTGATCGGCAAGGGCGTGATCGTCCACGAGCTCCTGATCGGCTCCGCCTTCGACGGCTGGCACGGCTTGTTCACGAGCCACCCCTACTTCGGTCAGTTGATCGTCGGGAGTGCCGTGTCGGTGCTCTGGATAGCCGCTTGCCTGACCGGCAGTTGGCTGATCATGCGCCGGAGAGACTTCCTCACCGGAGTCAGTGGACAGGGGCCAAGCTGGATGGCTCCAGTCAAGGTCGTCGCGGTCAGCGCCGTCGCGATCGCCGCACTCGCGTTCGGGTGCAGTCTCGGGCCAACCGGGGTGACCGCCTCTCGGGTCTCGAACTCGATCGGCGGTGTCTTCAACAACGTCACCCTGCTCCAGCAGCAATTGATCGGCCGGTCCGTGCCGCCGAACGCGCGGCTATACATCCGACCCCTGTGCAACCGGCCCGGCGCCCAGTCGGCAGGGCCGGGGGACTGGAGTTGCTACGTCTACGTGTTCCTTCCACAGGCGAACTCGGTTCCGTACCAGCTGCAGCAGGTCGAGTACGACGTGAGCGTGCAGTACAACGGATGCTGGAAGGCGCAGTCGCCGCCCGCGTTCGTTGGCGACGCGACGATGCAGGACGCCGCCGGGCGCAACGTCGCCAACCCGCTGTTCATCGTCTACGGCTGCTTCAACATCTTCTGACGCCGAAGCTCTCCCGTCTCTCTACCGATTTTTGGAGCGTCGGCGGGTGGAGTACCGTCCAGCGCCATATGTTCAAAAATCACATCGCGCGGCGCGTCGGTATCGCAGCACTGGTGTTGACGCCGCTGCTGGCGCTCATCAGCCTAGCCGGCCCGGCCAGCGGCCAATCAGTTGACTACTGCTCGCAAATCCCGATCGTCCAAGGGATCCCACCATGGGGATTCAACACGGGTCAGCCGATCTCGGGGCCAACTGGCAGCTACGCCCGCGGGCACGGCAACATCAGCCTCGACGCTAACACGGTCTCCGGGATTCTCTGTCAGGTCTTCCGCGTTCCCAACCAGCCCGATCGCCTGATCATCATGACGGTGAAGAATCACCTCGTCTATCACTCGCACTACGCGTCGATGTGGGGTTACCCCGGCAACATCATGAAGATCAACGTCCGCGTGCAGAGCAGCACCGACCCGGGATGCAAGGTGGGCACGATCGGCCATGTGACGCTGTTCGCCAGCTACAACGGGGTCCGAAGCGACAGCGTGCAGTTCTTCTTCCCCGCCTCCTCCTGCAAGGACCACGACCACCTGTACCACGGCACCCAGGTGAACAACCAGGTCCCGCCGCTCTAGCCCGAGCCTGACTCGGGCTACGCGGCGAGGACGTCCGACGAGCTCGCGTCGTATTCCGGGATCCACGCGGTGCCGCGACCATCGGGGTCGCGCCCAAAGCGCCGTCGCACCGCGATCGAGACGTCGCGTCGCAGGGCCGCCAGGGGAGACGCGAGGTGGTTGCTGACGCCTCGTTCGCGCGAGGCCAGAACCACCTGGCTCGCGCGGGGACGCCGCGAGCGTTCATACAGCTCGAGTCCGGCGACCGGGTCCGCGGGCTCGGCCGCGAGCGCGGCGGCCAGCACGCACCCGTCCTCGATCGCCTGACACGCACCTTGACCCAGGTAGGGCAGCATCGGATGCGCGGCATCCCCGAGCACCCCGACGCGACCGCGCGTCCAACGCGGGATCGGATCCCGGTCGTACAGCGCCCACTTGTACCAGACCTCTCCGGCCGAAAAGATCCGCAGCAGCGACTCGTGCCAGCCGCGGTAGCGCTCGAGTACCTCCGCTTGCTCGCACCGGGACACCCACGACTCGTGCCGGTAGCCCTCGTCGTCGTAGTGACAGACGACGTTGATGAGCTCGTCTCGCCGCACCGGGTACAGCACGATGGTGCCGTGCGGGCCTAGCCACTGGGCGTTGTCGTTCGGGGGCGGGCCGCCGGGCACGGCCTCAACCGGGACCACGCTGCGATAGCAGATCTTGCCGGTGAAGCGCGGGGCATCCGGGCCGAACACCGAGGCGCGCACAGCCGAGTGGATCCCGTCCGCGCCGACGATGAGATCGGCCTCGACCTCCGCGCCGTCCTCGAATCTCGCCACCGCGACCGGGCCGTCCGGCTCGACCCCGATGCATCGTGTTCCGAGCGTGACGAGCTCGCTCGGCACCGAATTGGACAGCACGTCGAGAAGGTCGGCCCGATGGGCCGTAGCCCCCGCACTGCCGAACAGGCTTGCCTGCTGTTCGCGGCCCGTCTTCGAGATCACCCGGCCGGTCTTGCCGTTGCGGGTGAGCGCCCAGTCCCAGCGTCCGGCGATCGCGCGGACATCGTCCTCCAGGCCGAGCGACCTGAGCACCTTCATGGCGTTGGGCCCGAGGGCGACTCCCGCGCCGATCTCACGCAGCTCGGGTGCCGACTCGTAGATGGCGACTTCGATGCCCCGCCGACAGAGCGCGCGCGCCGCGGTCAGCCCACCGATGCCGCCGCCGATGATGGCAACCCGCGTCATGCCGACCTCGACTGTACTTCCTCGTCGGTGAGCATAGGATCACGTCATGGAGACTGAGAACGGCGGAGGTGGGTCGGTTCGTGAGCTCGCCGATTCCTTCCACGAGCGGTGGCTGGCGAGGAATCCGTTTGCCGCCAGCATGTACGGGATCCCGGGCTACGACGGGCAGGTCCCGGACGACAGCGAGGCGGGAGAGGCGGCCCGGCAGGACGAGCTCGCGTCGGTGCTGGCGGACGCGCGCCGGATCGATGAGGCGCAGCTCTCCGAGGCCGATGGAATCACGCTCGGCTGCCTGCTCGAGAACGTGGGCGAGGAGCAGCGGGACCTCGATGCTCGTCTGATCGAGCACACCGTTACCGCCATGCCATTCGCCGGCCCGCCCGTGTTCTTCGCCGTTGCCGCGCGAACCGTCATCGGCGATCCGAGCGCGGCCGACGCCTATCTCGAGCGGCTGCGCGCCAGCGGCGGCTGGATCGACCAGCAGGGCGAGCGCCTGCGAATCGGTGCCGGCAAGGGTCGGCTTCCGGTCGGGCCGCTCGTGCAGCAGGCCATCGAGTGGGCGGAGGGTCTCCTCCAGAGCGAGGTGCCCGAGGCGCTCGCCACGCCCCGGCCGCCGGAAGGGTGGGGAGAAGAGGCGGCTTGGCGCGAGCAGCGGGATCGGATTGCCGGCGAGGTCGTGAAGCCGGCGCTGGCACGCTGGGTCGAGCTCCTGCGCGAGCTGCTGCCGCGGGCGCGCTCTGCCGAGGAACCCGGACTCGCCCACCTGCCGGGTGGCGAGGCCGATTACGCCAAGTGCGTCTGGTCCTACACGACGTTGCCGCTCGCGCCGGAGGAGATCCACCGGATCGGCACCGAGGAGGTTGCGGCACTCGAGGAGCGCGCGCTCGAGCTCGGCGGCCGCCTGGGGTTCAGATCTCTGCCGGCGATCTACGCGGCGTCGCGGGCGTCGTCGGGGCTCCGCGCTCCCGCCGACGCGATGGTGGCGGCCACGGCCGCGATCCGTCGCGCCGAGGCGCAGGCCGGTGAGTTCTTTTCCCAGCCGCTGCCGCCGCCGTGCGAGGTGTCGGCCATGCCGTCGGTCGTGGCCTCGAGCGGGATGGCGCCGCACTACACGCCGCCCAGGTTAGACGGCGGTCGGCCGGGCACCTTCTGGTTCAACCTGGAGCGACCGACGGCAGGGACTGGCTGGGACCTCGAAGGGGTGGCCTTCCACGAGGCGGTGCCCGGCCACCATCTGCAGCTGTCGCGACTGCAGATGCTCGACGACCTTCCCGTGATGCAGCGCCAGCGGTCGGGGTCGGCGTTCGCGGAGGGCTGGGCCCTTTACGCTGAGCAGCTGGCCGAGGAGGTCGGCCTCTACAGCGATACCGAGAGCGTGCTCGGTGCCGTCTCGACGTCGCTGATGCGGGCGGCCCGGCTCGTCGTCGACACCGGGCTCCACGCGCGTGGCTGGAGTCGCCAGCAGGCGCTCGATTACTTCGTCGCCCACGTGCCGGCGCCCGAGGGGTTCTTGGCCAACGAGATCGACCGCTACATCGTCATGCCCGGCCAGGCGCTCTCGTATCTGATCGGCAAGCGGGAGATCGTGCGCCTGCGCGCCGACGCGCGCGGCCGGCTAGGGGCGCGCTTCACCCTCACCGGGTTTCACGACACCGTGCTCGACAGCGGTTCACTTCCGTTGCCGGTGCTCGACCGCAAGATCGAGCGGTGGAGCAGAATCACCTAGCCGCCTGATCTGAACCAGGTCCTGGCGCCAGCGCGGGAGTCGGACACCCGCCAGCACAGGCCCGCCATTGCCGCCGTGGTGAGCAACACGGCCGGCCAGGCTCCGATCAGGAGGCCGAGCAGATGTGAAAGCGCAAAGGCGAGCACGGCCGCGGTCGTGAGCGCCGTCGCAACTTGACGTCCATCGCGCCTCAGCCAGATGGCGATGCAGACGACGCCGCAGATCCCGAGCACCACGCCGCCGAGCGCCCGCGATCCGGAGATCACCGCGACCGCGAACCCCGCGATGAACCCGGTCGCCCCAATCGCTGCGGTTGGCAGATGCTGCACCAGGCCATTGTCGCGGGTTTGCCGTGGGGTCGGTGACCGTCGAGGGGCCGGCGCGCTCCGGACCAGAACCGAACCAGCGCTCTCGTCGTACTGAGCAGCAACACCAAGACGAACGCACGAGAGGTAAGAGTCGATGTCGAGGATCGTTGTACTGGGAGCCGGGATATGCGGTCTGGCCGCCGGGATGACGTTGTGCCGGGACGGCCATGACGTCACCGTTTTGGAGCGTGACCCGGAGCCGGCCCCCGCCTCAGCGCAGGACGCCTGGACGCGCTGGTCGCGCGGCGGCGTCGGTCAATTCCGCCTTCCGCATCTGCTGCAGCCGCGCGGTCGCAGCGTGCTCGAGGAGATGCTGCCCGATGTTCTACCCCCGCTCGAGGCCGCCGGCGGACTCAGATTCGATCCGCTCCGTGTTCTGCTCACCCTGATCAACGGTGGGACGCCGCGCGAGGGGGACGAGCGCTTTCTCACGCTAACGGCTCGCCGGCCGGTGCTCGAGCAGGTAATCGGCCACGCCGCCGAGGCCGAGCCGGGGTTGGAGGTTAGACGCGGGGTCGCCGTCAGCGAGCTCGTCGTAAACACCTACGACGGCGTCCCGCACGTGTCCGGCGTACGAACCGATTCGGGGCAGGAGCTGCGGGCTGACCTTGTCGTCGACGCCATGGGCAGGCGGTCCCAGCTGCCGCGCTGGCTCGCGCAGGCGGGTATCGGACCTGTGCACGAGGTGGTCGAGGATTCCGGCTACATCTACTACACACGCTTCTTTCGGGGGCGGGACGGTCACATGCCCGAGTTCCGCACTCCGCCGGTCACCCCGATTGGGACCTTCTCGTTGCTCACGATTCCAAGTGACAACGACACCTGGTCGGTGGTGGTGGTCACCTCCGCCGGTGACACCCCGCTCAAGCGTCTGCGTGATCCCAGACTGTGGACCGCGCTCTTGGCCGCGTGCCCTCGGCATCAGCACTGGTTGGACGGCGACCCGATCACCGACGTCGTCGCGATGGGTGGGGTAACCGACCGCTACCGTCGATTCAACCCGGGTCGGCCAGTGGTGACGGGTGTCGCGTCGGTCGGCGACGCCTGGGCGTGTACGAACCCGACGAACGGCCGCGGGATGTCGTTGGGGTTGATGCACGTCCAGCGCCTGCGCGACGCGGTCCGAACGCACCTGGAGGATCGGCGCGAGTTCGCTCAGGTGTGGGACGCGGTGACCGAGACGGAGCTCACCCCGTGGTATCGCGAGAACGTAGAAGAAGACCGGCTGCGCATGGGCGAGATGAAGGCTCTGCGCAACGGACGCGAAGCCGCGCCGCCGAGGACCCCGTCAGCCGTCTTTCGGCAGGCTCTGGCGAGCGCTGCCATGCGTGATCCGGACGCGCTCCGCGTGGCCCTGGACGCCCGTGCCTGCGTGACCCCGCTGCGAGACGCTCTCGCCAAGCCGGACCTCGTCGCCCGGGTTCTCGAGATCGCTCAGGACTGCGACCCGCCGCCGCTGGCCGGCCCGAACCGCGCTCAGCTACTCGAACTGCTCGGGACCTCGAGCGACCCGCGACCTAAGGGCCGGCCGGCTCGGCATAAGGGGTGGCACCCGCCGTATCGCTCCGTATGCCCGATGTGAAAGATCCCGGCCAGGTGAATGATGCCTCCACACGGCTAGACCGAAGAGGGAGGGACCATGAACCTGGTCGAATCCGCCGACGGCACCAGAATCGCGCTCGATCGGTCCGGAGGCGGGCCGCCGCTCGTGATCGTCCTCGGCGCCTTCTGCGACCGGTCGACGAGCAAGCCGCTCGCGGCGCTCCTGGCCACGAGCTACACCGTCTATGAGTACGACCGACGCGGCCGCGGCGACAGCGACAACGGCCTGCCGTTCTCGGTCGAAGCCGAGGTAGCGGACCTGGCTGCCGTCCTCGCCGCCACGGGCCGGCCCGCGTTCGTCTACGGCCACTCCTCCGGTGGCGCACTGGCGCTCGAGGCGGCGGCGCGAGGCGTGGAGATGCGACGGCTCGCGGTCTACGAACCGCCGTACACGGGTGACTATCACCCCGGCCCCGAGTTCGGAGAACGCCTGGACGAACTCGTGGCCGCGGGACGGCGTGAGCAGGCGGCCGAGCTGTGGCTGGCGATGACCGGCACCCCCGCACCGATCATCGAGTCGATCAGGCGCAGTCCCGGCTGGGAGCACCGGCAGGCGCTCGCGCACACGCTCTCGCAGGACCTGAGGCTCGCCAACGGTGGGCGGGTCCCGATCGAGCGGCTGAAGCGAATCGATGTCCCGGTGCTCGTGCTGGCGGGCGCGGCCAGCGCTTCGTGGGCCGCAGCTACGACTGCGACGTTGGTCAGGACCCTCCCGCAGGCGAGCGAGCACATTTTGGACGGGCAGCAGCACCTTCCCGCCGACTCGACGTTGGCCGCGATCCTCGGAAGCTTCTTCCCATGACGGGCCTGTCAGCCGGCGACGATCTCGGCGAACGCGGGCTGGTCGCGAAGCGCCGCCAGGTCCTCATCGGTGCGGGCCAGCTCGGCCAGCGGCGGCGAGAGCTCGACGGCGCGCCGAAGGTGTGTGAGGGCCGCGTCGATCCGCCCCGCTCGAGCCTCGAAACAGGCGGTGTTGTAGTAGACCGTCGCGTACGGCGGGTCGTCGGCGATGAGCGCCTGGGCCCGGTCGGCGCCCTCCTCGTACTTGCCCTCTTCGAACAGCGGAAACAGCGGCGCGAACAGCTCCCACCCGCTCGGCTGGTACGGCGTGCCCGACGGTCCGGCGCCGATCGCGAGCACCGTCGTGCCGGCTTCTTGGCCGAACGCGGTCCGCTTGATGCCCGCGGGTACGTGGACGAAGGTCCCGGCCGGAGCGTCCTTGGTCTCTCCGTCCACCTCGAAGGTCGCGTGCCCAGAGATGACGACGTAGAGCTCCTCGCCCGATTCCGGCTGGCTCTCGTCGTGCTCGTTGATGATTCGGTCGCCGTCGGAGTGCGCGGTCACCGCGATGATTCCGAATGTCTGGATTCCAAAGTGGTGACGCACCGGACGGAACGGCAAGCGCCCGTCATCGGTCTCGTCGATCTCGTCAAGCCGCGCCACTGTGAATTTCGCCATGTCTGCCTTTCTCCCCGTGGTCGTTGGTAAGGTCGCTCGGTGCCGTCTTCAGTAGAGATCGGCATCCGACCCGCCACAGGGGCTGATGCTCCGATTGTCGCGACTATCTGGCATCGGGGCTGGCTGGACGGCCACATGGGGCACGTATCCGAGGAGCTCGTCAGCGCCCGGACCGAGGCGTCCTTCCGCTCACGAGCCTCCGCGCGCGTCGCCGACACGACTGTCGCGACGGTCGACGGCGCGCTCGCCGGGTTCTTCATGGTCGTCGACGACCAGGTCGAGCAGGTGTACGTCGCGCAAGCGCACCGCGGGACAGGCGTGGCGGCGGCGCTGCTCGTCAAGGCCGAGCAGACCGTCGCCGGTAACGGCCACCAGTCCGCATGGCTCGCCGTCGTCGCCGGGAACGCTCGAGCGCGCCGCTTCTACGAACGCAGCGGCTGGATCGACCAAGGTCCGATCGACTACCCGGCGGCGAGCGACCGCGGTCTGATCTCGGTCCCCTCGCGCCGGTACGCCAAGCGCGTCTCACCGGACGCCGGTGACGCTGGTTTTGCTAGGCCGGAGCGGTGATTCCCGCGTAGGTAGCCTGCTCGATCGCCTGCACGGTGTCGATGATTCCCGGATCGAAGAACGGCAGGACCTGGGTGAGGAAGACCACCGCGATGCCGGACGTGCGGTCAAGCCAGAAGTACGTGTTGCACAGTCCGGCCCAGTCCCCGCTACCAGCTCGTCGCAGCCCGGGAAGGTCTTCGGTGAACAGATGAAAACCGAGTCCCCAGCCCTGCGAGAACGGCAGTGACGGAATGTCGTGGGACAGCTCCGGCATCGCCGACTCGAACACGGCGGGCAGCGCGATCCCGTCCAGGTGGTCGCTGAAGGCGAGTTCGACGGTCTCGGCCTGCAGGATGCGGTTCCCGTCGAGCTCGCCGTCGCCGAGAAGCGCCGCCAGGAAGCGCGCGTAGTCGCTGGCCGTGCCGTACGAACCGTGCCCGGCCGGCCAGAACTCGGGGTCTGCGATCGGCACTTCGAGATCGGTGACCGCGAGTCCACCGTCGGCGGTGCGACTGTGAATCGCCATCAAGCGCCGGCGCTGCTCGTCCGTGGGGGCGAACGTCGTGTCGGACATGCCCAGCGGTCCGAAGACGTGCTCGGCGAGGTAGGCGGCTAGATCCTGGCCGCTGACCGCCTCGATCACCTGTCCGAGCCAGTCGGTGTTGATGCCGTAGTTCCACTCGCTTCCGGGATCGGCAATCAAGGGCGCGCTCAGCCCCTCACGCAGTCCGCGAAACGGGTCCGGCGCGCCGGTTACCTCGTGGTAGCGCAGCAGGTCGCGGTTGGAGAACGCGTAGCCGTGACCAGCGGTGTGGGTGAGGAGGTTTCTGATCGTCGCCTGCCGCGCCGGGGCTCGGAGGCGGGGCTGATCGCCGTCGGGCCCCTCGAGCACCTGGAGCTCGCCGAATGCCGGCAGCACCGAGGCGACCTCCTGTTCGAGCTCGAGGCGCCCCTGCTCGATCAGCTGGAGCGCCGCCACGCTGGCGAACGCCTTTGTCATCGACATCAACCGGACCATCGTGTCGGGCCCGACGGGGGCGTCGCCGTCTACCCGCAGCCTCCCCGCCCAGGCCAGCTCGGTCGTGCCGTCGCCGGGCCTAACGATCTAACTGCCTGCGGATTCTGACGAACGGCGCGAGGCCCGCCCCGGTTTTCGCGGGGCGGGCCTGGTCAGCGACTCTTGCCGTTCACGCGGGAGGACCGCGCGGCAGTCCTCAGGAGATCGTCACCGTTCTCGGCGAGGAGGCGATTCCGTTGGCCACCACGACGAGCGTGCTCGTGCCCCTCGGCGTCGTGCCCGGGAGCGTGAACTCGGTCGACGAGCTCGCGCCCGGGGCAACCGACACCGAGCTCCAGTCGTGGGTCCGGGCGTAGGTGACTACGCCGGTGGCGTCGTTGGTGATCCGTACCAGGGGGAAGTTGGTGTTGTCCTGGACGTCGTCACCGTATGTGGCGCCTTGGTCCAGCCCGGCGAGCTGCTTGCCGGACAGGCTGTATGTGCCACCTCGGGCGAGGTTGCTGGAGCTCACCGACGTGATCGACGGTGCCCACGCCGGGTTCGGCGTGCCGCCGGCCGTGTAGACCTCCATCTGGGAGGAGCCGTCGTTGTAGAGAATCTGCCCGTTGGGCAGCGCCAGCATCCGCGTCTGGTACGAGGTGTCGTTTTGCGCGTTTGGCGCGTCCGGGATCTGGGTCAGCGTATTCGCGCTTGGGTCGTAGACGAAGAAGTGCGTCGGCGTGCCGTACAAGCACGCGCTCACGTCGAATAGCACGTCCCCGTCCCGCAGGACTGACCCGGGTCCATCGGTGCTTCCGTACTCCTGGTTGTCGATGATCGGGATCTCCGGCCCGGCGCTCCAGGTGCCGGTCTTGTACGTGTAGAGCGCCGTCGGCGACTCTTGATCATCGGTGCACGGCGTCGGCGGTTCCTCCGCGCTCGTGCCGGCCCCGACCACGAACGTGTTGCCGCCCGGCATCTCCACCTGCGGCCCGATCTCGACACCCGGGAACGGGTCGACCGGGCTGCCGTCTGCGGCCGTGGCACCGGCGAAGCTCCAGTGGTCGTCGCGCGGGTTGAACAGCTCGGTGTTGCCGAGTCCCCAGACATCGAGGGTCAGCAGCTGGCCGTTCGGCTCGAGCGTCCAACCCTCTTCGTCGTTGGGATCGGTCTTGCCCGTCGCCGGGATGACGCGCCAGGTCAAATTCTTCGCGTTGAGCAGCGCATCGTCGACGGTCAGATCCGGATTGGTGAGGCAGGTGTTACACGGCTGTTGGAGCATGAAGGTGCCGTCGGCCAAGACGTCGCTCGCGGCGTCTCCCATGTTCGTCCAGCCCCGTGGCGGGGCGACGGACGCCCAGCTGTTGCTCACCGGGTTATAGATCGCGCCCTGGTCCGACCACACCGCGTTCTCCCCGATGTACTCGCCGCCCTCGACGATCATCCGGCCGTCGGGCAGGATCGCCGAGGCGAAGTACAGCGGGGTGTAGGCGGCCGGCATCGACGCGATCTGGCTCCACGTCCCATCGACGTAGTTGCCGCTCGCATCTGGCGTGAGTTTCCACCACGCGTTCGTGCCGCCCGTGGTGTTGTTGTCTGGCTCGTTGTGCACCAGCACGCTTCCGTCGCTCTCCAGCAGCATCGTGCCCGGCGTTCCGAACGGCGGCGGGTTCACAAGCGACGTCCAGGGTGACGGCGTCCCTGCCGGGGCCAGATCGGGCTTCAACCCCGATGGCGCCGGGTGGTGGAACGGCGTGAGGATGGGGTGGTATTCCGACGCGGCGGGCGCAGCCGCAAGCTCGGCCCTACTGGCCCGGTGCGCGCCCGCGACCGGCGCATTGGCGATGACCAGCACCGCCAGCGTGGCCACTCCGGCCACGCCTGACGCCGCGCCGGCCATCAAGGCAAATCGACGACGTATTGAAGGCAAAGCCCCCTCCCAAGGGTCGTCCGACGTTTTTAGACCGGCCGGGGACCCTATCACCACGTCAAACCGCCCCCGGCAAACCTTGCTCGCGCCGGCCGCTCAGGGTCCCCTGCCGTCTTTCGTCCGTTGTCGCTTGGCCGCCGGATTTCGTCCGTTGTCGCTTGGCCTCCGGATGTCGTCCGTTGTCGCTTGGCCTCCGGATTTCGTCCGTTGTCTCGGGCGCCGGGTTTCACGGGCCTAGCGGGCGGTTCGCGGGACGGTTTGCGGTTATCTCGCCACTCGGCCCAGCGCGCGTCACGAATGGCGACTTATCCGCCCCCCAGCCGGGTGAATCACCGTTCACCGTCGACCGCCACGTGAGTGACGAGTTGGCGGCGAGACGTTTGGCGCGCAACCAATGGCTGGCCTGCATAACCTGCCACTCGGTGGTGTGATCGGCGACCGTGGCAGCTTATTCATGCCACGCGTGCACACAGTGCCACGGTCGGCGCGGCGCCCGCCAATTGGCAGGTTATGCACGCAGTGATCGGTGGGGTTGTGATCCACAGGACCGGGTGGCCTCAGGCCGCCGCGGGCGCGGGGCGGTAGATGTGCAACGCCGCCCCAGTGGGGTACGTCTGGGCGTCGATCAGCTCGAGCCGCAGCGGTGTACTGAGACCCTTGAACAGCGGGAGTCCGTCTCCCAGCGCGACGGGCTGGAGAATGAGGCGGTACTCGTCGACAAGCCCGAGCCGGCTCAGCGACTGAGCGAACGCGGCGCCGCCCCACGCGAGCATGTCGTTGCCGGGCTCTCGTTTGAGCTCCGCGATCTCCTCGGCCAGCTCACCGCGCGCGATCCGCGACTGCGCCCAGTCGGCACGCTCGAGCGTACGGGAAAACACGACCTTGGGAACCTCGTTCATCGGCGCCGCGTAGGCGTCGCCCGAGGTCGGCCAGAACCCCGCCATCTCCTGGTACGTGGTTCGGCCCATGAGGTGCAGGTCAACATCGCGCATCCACCCGAGCTTGCGTTCTTTGAGCGCGGGATCCTCAGGCGCCAGTCCCCAGCCTCCCGCCCCGAACCGTCCCGGACGGGCGACTAGCCCATCGAGTGACATTCCCATTGACAACACAAGCTTGCGCACGGTGTCTCCTACTCTCTCGATCGTTCACAGTCAACGCCGGTTAGGACTGAGGGCGTTGTGTGAACTCATCGGTCGGTAGAGCTCATCCGTCTAGTGCCGCGAGCACATCCACGCAGCGGTCGGCGACGACCTGAACTCCCGGTCTCAGGGACCGAAGCTCACAGTCGGATGGCGCCCCAGGCGGCGTCTCGACCCGGGAGGTCGCGCCCGAACTCGTCCGGGTTGGTCCCGAGCGTCTCGGCGCCTTCGGCGGCGATCTTCTGGACGATCACCGTGAGCGGGAATACCGAAAGCGCCTCGCCAAGCTCGGGACGCGCGATCTCGTACACCACCGCGCCCTGTGCTCGCGCGACATCGGCGAGTTGCCCCAGGCGGTCAGATCCCGTCCCGCCGTCCAGGCAGACAAGCGCGTCATCGGCACCAAGCGCCACCGCCGGCCCGTGCAGAATCGACTCGCACGCGAGTCCTTCGGTGGCCACCAGGGCCGTTTCTCTGATCTTGAGCGCCCCCTCGGCGGCCGTCCAAGCGTTGATGCCCACCCCGGCGAATTCCAGTAGCCGCGCGGGGGGCTTCACACCGACCGGGCCTCCCGCGAGCTCTCGGGCCACGGCGTCCGGAACGTCGTGAAGCGGTCCGAGAGACCCGCCCAGATGCTCGGCGAGCTGCGCCACCCGCATCAAAGCGCCGAGGTTGCTCGCCGTGAAGGCCGAAGACACCTCCGCCGGCACGGTCTCCAGGTCGGCGTCCGGGTTTCCACGCCTCGAGACCACCACGGTGGGGACACCCGCGGCTCGGGCGCGCTCGAGCACCTCCGACGTGAAGAGCTTGGTTCCCCGGTGGCTCAGCAGGAGGAGCGCGTCGCCGCTCCGGGGAGAGGGCTGGCCGCTGGCGGCATCGGCGCCAGTCACAGCCCACGCGTCGACGCCCGCCATCCGCAGCCACCAGGCACCTTGGTTAGCCGCGTGCCAGCTCGTGCCGGTCCCCACCACCAAGACCCGCCGGCCGGCCAATCGCTGCGCCGCAGCCTCGAGCCCGCGTTGGTCGCCCAGTATCTCCCGCAGCACCTCAGGCTGTGTCGCCATCGTCTCGCGCATCGCGCTCATCGCACCCAGCTCCTTCCAGGATCAGCGGAAAGGCGAGATCATGTCAGGTGCGAGGCCGCCGCCCGGGGTCGCGGCGGGAGCCACAGACTCCACTTCGAGATCTGCTCAATCGTAAGTATGCGGTCGTACCAGGGGTCCTCAGCGAGCCGCGCCCGCAGGCTCGTTTCGTCTTGCTGGTGCGCGACCACCACCGCTCGCTCCTCATCGAGCGGCCCGCCGAGGACGACGACGCCCTCATCCACGAGCGCGTCCATGAAGTCGCCGTGCGCGTCCCACCCTGTCTGATTGCGACGCGGCTTGCCATGCTCCCAGTCAGGTCCGGGAGCGTATGCGGTGAGGTAGAGAGGGACCCGCCGGGTGCTGTCGAGGCGCTCGTCTCCGCCCAGCCAGATCGTCCACGGTTCGACGGTCACCGTAATCAGCAGGCGGGCGTCGGCCCATGGGTCGCGCTCAAGGCGTGTTCGGATGGTCGCCTCGTCGAGCGCGTCGACGACGAGGACAACCTTGTTCTCGTCGTCGGCCGGACCTCCGAACGCGACGAACCGCTCGTCCGCCAGGGACTCCATAAACGCGGCGTGCGGCTCCCAGCCGGCCTGCTCGCGAGTTGGTTTGGCGAGGTCCCACGCCGGGCCCGGCGCTCGGGTAACGAGAAAGCGCGGCACGACACCGGAGCGTAACCATGATCGGTCATCTCAACGCCCTGAGCGGGCGCCGGCCGGGCTGCCCGCGCACCGCCTTTCGCAGCTCCGCTAGAGCTCCGCTAGTGGACGAGCTCGTAGGTGAGGAAGACGAGCCCGTCACCGACGCTCTTGGTGTCGAGGAGACGCAGAGGCTTCTTGTCAGTCGTCTCGCCGAACAAGCGCTTGCCCGCGCCGACGAGGATCGGGAAGACGAACAGCCGAAGCTCGTCGACCAGGTCGTGCTCGATCAACCCCTGCCCGAGCTTATAGCTGGCGTAGACGACGACTTCGCCGTCGAGCTCGTGCTTGAGCTTGGCCACCTCGGCGACCGGATCGCCCTTGAGGATCGTGGTGTTCTGCCAGACGGGCGCCTCGAGCGTCGCGGAGACGACGTACTTGGGTATGGCGTTGAGCTTGTCCGCCCAGTCACCGGGACGGGCGGACCAGCGCGAACCGAACCACTCGTCGCTGCGCCGGCCGAGCAGCAGCGCGTCGGTCCGCGTTGCCTCCGCGGCCTCGATCTGCGCCCACTGCTCGAGGTCCTTGCCGCCAGACTCGCTGAACCAGCCGCCCCGCTCGTACCCCTCCTGGCCGTCCGGATCCTCCACCACGCCGTCGAGGGAGACGTTTGTGCTGATTACGATCTTTGCCATCTCAGTTCTCCTTTGATTGGACCGTTGCCTGCTGTTTGATGAGGCGAGCCCCGCGGCGAGAATTGCGCGGCGAATTTCGGAACACTCCGACGTCAGTACTTGAGATGTGGCTAAAACGAGGCCCCCAGAGAGGATGCGAACGTGACCGAGCGGCTGCTCGCCCGCGCGCGTGATGGCGACGAGGACGCGTTTCGCGAACTGACCGACGCTTACCGACGTGAGCTTCAGCTGCACATCTATCGGATCGTCGGCTCGACCCAGGACGCCGAGGATCTGCTCCAGGAGACGCTGCTCGCCGCGTGGCGGGGGCTCGACCAGTTCGAAGAGCGCGCGTCGGTCCGCACGTGGCTCTACCGGATCGCCACGAACCGTTCGCTCGATGCCCTGCGCGCGAGCCGACGCCGTCCGGAAGAGGAATGGATGACCCAGCTGCCTGAACCGACACGCTTCAACGAGCCGCTGTGGCTCGACCCCTACCCGGACTCACTGCTCGAGGGGGTCGCCGACGAGGCTCCGGGACCCGAGGTTCGGTATGAGACCAGAGAGGCAGTCGGGCTGGCGTTCGTCGCCGGCCTTCAGCATCTCCCACCCCACCAGCGTGCCGTCCTGGTGCTGCGCGACGTGTTGGGCTACCGCGCAGCCGAGGTTGCCGACCTTCTAGGCACGACGGACGCAGCGGTCAACAACCTGTTGCGGCGCGCCCGTGAGGCGTTCGAGTCCCGCTTGCCGGCGACCGGGCGCGAGCGGGCGCCGCTCCCCGACTCTGCCCTCGAGCGCGAGGTCGTCGGCCGCTTCGCCGACAGCGTCGAGAATGGGGACGTCGAAGGGATGGTCGCGCTGCTGACCGACGACGCCTGGCTGACAATGCCGCCACTCCCGCAGGCCTATCAGGGACCCGGCACGATCGGTGCCTTCCTGCGCAGCGGCGAGGAGCGACGCGGCGCGCCGCTGCGGCTGGTGCCGACGCGCGCCAACGGCCAGCCCGCGTTCGGGTGCTACGCCTCGGTGCCCGGCACCGACCTTGCCCGCGGCTACGCGCTTTTCGTGCTCACACTTGCCGGAACCCAGATCTCGGCGATTACGTGGTTCTCTGACGGAAGCGTCTTTGCGCGATTCGGCCTGCCCCGGACGCTGCCCGAGCCGCCGGAAGAGGCGATCTCGTCGTAGCTGAGCTCCTCGGATTGGGATACTCGGGCGATGCAGATCGACGATGTGCGCCGCGTGGCGATCGTCGGGGCCGGGACGATGGGTCAGCAGATCGGATTTCAGTGCGCGGGCCACGGCTACGACGTCGTGCTCTATGACGTCGACCCGGCCGCGCTCGAAGGAGCCAAGGAGCGCATCGAAACCTATCCGCGAGGGCTCGAAAGCGGCGGCGCGATCACCTCGGGGCTCCGCGACTCCGCCCAGGCGCGGATCACGCTGACGACGGATCTGGCCACCGCGGCCCAGGACGCCGATGTACTGAGCGAGGCGGTGCCCGAGAGCCGGATCTCAAAGGACGTGTGCTCGCCGAGTTCAATGCGGCCTGCCCGCCGCGAACGGTCTTCATGACGAACACCTCAACGCTGGTGCCGTCCCAGTTCGCGGAGGCGCTCGGGCGTCCCGAACGTTTATTGGCCCTTCACTTTCACCTGC
>CAVVTO010000001.1:0-140109 GCA_963751185.1 uncultured Solirubrobacterales bacterium | reverse complement strand
CGAGCGATGCATCTCTACGACGCAGGCGTGCCGCTGCCCTACATCCGCGACATCCTCGGCCACGTCGACCTGTCCACGACCAAGATCTACGCGCGCGCCTCGACCGAAGCGAACGCAAAGCGCTGAAGCCGACTACAGACCAGGTCGTCAGCGCCGAACTGCCGAACCTAACCAGTACCCCGACCTGCTCGACTGGCTCACCAGCCCCTGATCGACGACAGCAGCCGGTTATGCGAGCGCTCGCCCCTCAACCCTGCCCGCCGCAGGCGATCCAGGCCGACGCTGTGCATAACCGTCGCCGCCATATGGTTGTAAATGAGCAGCCGCCGATTACCGCCTTGAGGAACGCCCGCCTCGGTGCGGTGCAGCCGACCCTGCTCGACCACGCCAGCCTTCAGCCACTGCGCGACCATTCCCCTCGCGGGGAACGTGCCGAGCTGGTCGCAGGATGTGGTCGTGGCGCGATGCGGTCGAACGCCCCGGCCAAATCTGCGTCCAGCACCCACCGCCGCTTCGGGTCTTTGCCCTTGACGGCCTGGTAGATCGCCTGATCGCGTCATGGCAGCCGCGGCCGGGCCGAAACCCGTAGGACCTCGGCTCGAACCTGGCCTCCCACTCGGGCTAGCGCGTTGAGCACCCGTGCTTGGTGCACGCGGTCAACGACAACAGGGACGGTGGCTTCATACTGCACCTCCTGCAGCCCTGGTTTTGGTTTCGGCGGGTAGGTGAATGGACTTAGTGACCAGCCGGCGGCATTGTTGCTCGATCTCCGGCGGGAACGGGATGTAGAGCCGGTTGGCGGGCCCGCGGCGGGCGGTGAGCTTGCCGGTTGAGATCCAGGCGTAGACGACACTGTGCGAGACGCCGAGCCGCTCGGCGAGGCGCGCGGCGGTGACCTCGCCATCGCCCAGGAGCTGTTCGGGGCCGGTCAGGATCCGGTAGCGCCAGCGCAGCCATCTGACGGCTCGCTCGTCGAACGGCTCGCCTTTCCCGGTGCGCAGGCCGCTAGCGTTGAGCTGCTCGGCGATCTGCGCGTTGGTGTGCTCGGGGGCTAGGCGCCGGGTCAGCTCGACCGCTGGCGATGGTGTGCGCTGCGCGTCGGCCGGTTTCGGTGGACGCTGGACGGTGTGTTGCTCGCTGGCGCCCGAGCGCCAGCGGATCCCGACCCGGAGCTCGCGTCCCTCGGGCTGGGAGGTGAGCGTGATGTCTGCGATCAGCGCGCGCAGCAGCCGCTTGCGATCGCGATCTGATGTCGTCTTCGCGGCCCACAGCGCCGGCAGGTCGCGGGCGAGCGCCTCGAGCTGCTCGCGCGAGGGCTCGACTGCGGGCACGACGTGCTCGGCGAGCTCGGCCTCGGCGTCCTTGAGATCGCGGAGCTTCTCCTCCCAGCGGTTCTCCAGGCTTCGCGCGACGAGGCGGTTGTCCGGCTCGCAGGCGTGGAAGGCGCGTTCGGCGCGGATCGCCTCATACCGGGCGCGCTCGACGCGCAGCTCGAGCGCGCGGTTGGAGCGTTGGCGGCGGTCGGTGTGCTCGTCGGCGGCGGCCAGCGCGAGCGCGATCTGTTCGGGCTCAAGCGCCTCGAGCAGCCGGCGGGCGATCAGCTCATCGACGACGGTCGCCTTGACCGAGCGGCAGCCGGGCGTGTTGACGTGGTCGGCGCGCGAGTGGCCGCATTCGTAGTAGCTGCCTTCGCGGCGGTGAAGCGTGGTCATCGACCCGCCGCACGCCCCGCAGCGCAAGATTCCCTGGCAGATCGCCTGCCCCTCGCGCGGCGGGCGGGCTCCCTTGCGCGTGTTGTTCTGAGCCAGCCGCTCTTGGTTGGCCAGGAACTCATGCCAGCTGATGTATCCCTCATGGTGGTCCTGGATCACGACCGCCCACTCCGAGCGCGGCAGCTCGACCATCTTGCTCACGATCGCGCCGTCGGGCCTGACGACGCGGTGATAGCGGTAGCGCCCGAACACATACGCCCCGGCGTAGCTGGGGTTGCGAAGCACGCCGCGCACGCGCGCGTGCGTCAGCGCTCCCCAGCGAAGCTCGCCCGCCCACGCCCCGCCGTAGGCGCGGCGCGGGAAGCGCCTGCCCTGAAAGACCCCGACGACGCCGTAGGCCGAGCCGGTCTGCCCTAACGCCTTGAACACGTCGGCGATCGCGGCCCTGACCTCCTCGTCGGGGTCGATGATCGTGTTGCCCTCCGTGTCGTAGACGAGGCCGACCGGCAGCGGGAAGCGCAGCTCGCCGCGCTCGGCCGCGTGGCGCTTGGCGCCCTGCAGGCGCACGCCCATCATGTGCAGCTCGGCCTGCGCGAGCTGACCCTTAACCCCCAAGACGAGCTGGTCGTTGAAATCCCTGAGGTCGTAGATCCCGTCGGTGTCGATCACGAGCGTGTCGGTCAGCCCGCAGTACTCAAGCAGCCGCTGCGTCTCGGCTGACGAGCGCGCCAGCCGCGAGACCTCCAGGCCGAAGATCGCGCCGACCTCACCCAGGCACACGCGCGCGACCAGCTCCTTGAACCCCCCGCGCGCCCGGCTGTCTGAGAACCGGCCCGAGACGCCCAGATCGCCGTCGATCGTCACGACCTGGTCCGGCGTCCAGCCGAGCCTGACCGCCTCCTCCGCCAGCCCGTACTGACGCTCGGTCGAGCGGAAGTTCTCGCGCAGCTGCCTCGGGGAGGACTGGCGCAAGTAGATCGCCGCCAGGCGGTCCAGGTGCGAGCTCGTGATCTTCTGCTGCGAGTTCAGCATCGGCTCCCGCCCCCAGCGCCGCGCCGAGCATGTTCGCCACCGCCACGGCCGCCTCGGCGCCGATGCCCGCCACCGCCCATCACCGCAGCAACCTGCGCCTGAGCAGCTCGAGATTGACCCGCGAGATCTCCAACATCAACGCCTCACCCCGGCGCGTCGCCTCGACCTGCTCCGACGTGATCGCGGCCAGCGCCTGGGGCACGTACACCGTCCGGCTGCGCCCGTCGCCGTACACGGTCAGGTACGCGTAGGGGCCGTGCAGCTCGCCCGACCGGCAGCGACACTTCTCGCTCGAGCAACGCCGCAGGTCGTGATGAAGCGCGCCGCGCAGGGTCAGCGCCGGATCGTGAACGCCCAACGCCAGCCGTCGCCGGAGCGCGAACAGCTGCCGCTCGCTCAACTCTGAGAGCTCGGTACCCGTGCTCATCCTCTCACCCCTGTGTCCGATTCGACGTGTATCCGATTCGAGACCAGGCTCGCGAGTCCTTCCCCTGACGCTCATCGGATCCCCACCCCGGCGAGCTTGTGCACGTCGGCGTTCCGCGCGTCGTCCGCACCGAAGCCGGCGGCGCACAGCACCTCGGTCAGCTGCTGGGACAGCTCGCCAACGTCAACCGCCAGCTGGCGGCGCTCCTCGCACGCCCACTGGTACGCGCAAAAGGAACGATGGATCGCCGAGTGGATCTGCTGCAACGCCCCGAGCACCGCGGTGTCGCTACCCGGCCCGCTGCGCGCGTCGCTCATCAGCGCGGCGATCTGGCTCTCGCCGGCTGGCGCGGCCCCGTCGTAGACCAGCCCGAACGCGTCCGGCGCCAGCCCCGACCACAGCCGCTCGTTGGCGTCGCGCAGGCGGCTCTGCGCGTCGTTCAGCCGCCCCACAATCTCGACGTCGCGCTCGAACAACACCGACAGCCGGGCCGCCAGCTCACGCGCACGCGCCGGGATGGTGAGCTCACCAGTCAGACCCGCGGCGATCATCGCGCCACCCCCTGCTCGCCGCCCAGCTCGGCGACCAGCGCCACAAGCGCCGCCAGCACCTCGATGCTCAGCGGCCGGTCAGCCGGCCCCGCGCCACGATCGGTCGCGTCCTCCGGAAGGGACACGCTGCCCAAAGGACCGCCCTCGCACACGTAGATGCGACCCGTGCCGATGCGGCGAACGAACAGCACCTCCAACCGCTCGCCGCGCAGCGGATGAAACGGATGTGTGACGACCAGCGAACCCAAAGGCCGCCTGCACGACCTTGTGGTACGCGATGACCGTCGGAATTCCTAGCGGGCGGCGCTTGGTGCTGCTGCCCCGCTTGGGGATGTACACCCGTCTGACCGGAAGGGCCTTGAACGGCTCGGCTGAGCTGCTGGATCCTGTCAGCCAACTTGCAGCTTGGCCTCCGGGGTGAGCACCACCTCGCCGTCCACGCCCGCCGTCAGACGACCGGCGTTGCGCTCCGTCACCCGCCGCACGCTCACAAGCGTGTTCGCGCGCGAGCGGAGCATCAACTTCTGCAGCCGGCGGACCCTCTTCAGGTCCCCCGCCTTCGACGCCGTGAAGATCCGCTGCCGCAACCGCCGTACGCTCGCCTCGGCCGCGCCGCCAGTCGATCTGGCGCCAGCCGAGCACGTCGTCCTCTGGTCCGTTCACCACGCCGACCACAGTCGGCCCGGCGTCCAACTTGTCCTCGGGTTCCGGGGCTTCGGTCATCTTTATCCTCACAGGCTCACCTGACCGCGTCAGCACGCTTTCGCGTCCGGGCACCAGGCCCGGTATCCGGCCGGTTATCCGCCACGGCTCGGCTGGAGGAGCCGACCATCCGTCCCGGTTTCCCGTTGCCTTTCGACTACCGGCAGCTGAGGTAGGCCAGAGGCGCGGTGGCGGTAGCGCTCCGTTTCCTCTGGCCCCCTCCCGAACCCGTTACTTGGAATTCCACGTAACGGGTTGTATGTCCCGTCGCACGATTACGTTGAAGGCGCGCTTCGCGGGCGACCTTTTCCCTGCTTCAAGCGATTCGGGTTGGCGGGCTGTCAAACATAATCAGAGGCCCTCGAGGAATGCGAGGAGCGCGTCGGTTGGTCGGTATCTGCCGGGCTTGGTGCCGAGCGGGGCGGTTCGCGCGATCGCCTGTTCTTTGAGCTTCGGGTCGGCGTGTTCGTAGATGCGGGTGGTCTGGGTGCTTTCGTGTCCCAGCCACAGTGCGATCGTCGCGAGGTCGACGCCCTTGGCGCGTAGCAGCATCGCGTTGGCGTGTCTGAGCGTGTGCGGGGTGACGCGCTTGCCTTGAAGTGACGGGCAGCTGGCGGCCGCGGTGGCGGCGTGTTTTGCGACGATCACGCCGACGGTGTAGCGGCTGAGCGGCTGGCCTTGCCGGGTTGGGAACAGCGGCTCCTCGGGTTGCCCTTGGCGCTCCTTGATCCACGCGCGCAGGACCTTGACGGTCTCGCCGGTCAGCGTCGTGGACCGCCTCTTGCGGCCTTTTCCCAAGACCCGGATGTGCGCGCCGCGGCCGAGGTGCAGATCGCAGATGCGCAGGCCGGTGAGCTCGGAGACCCGCACCCCGGTTTGGATCATGAGGGCCAGCAACGCGTGGTCACGCCGGCCCAACCAGGTGCCTTCGTCGGGCGCGGCGAGCAGCGCTTTGATCTCGTTCAGGTCGAGGTAGCTGACGGTGTTGCGCTCGTAGCGTTTGGTCGGGATCGCCATCACCCTGGCGATCGTGTGCGCGTGTTCGGGGTGCTCCAGCGCCGCGAACCGGTAGAAGGAGTGGATCGCCCCCAGCCGGGCGTTGCGGGTTCTCGGGCTGTTGCCCCGGTCCTGTTCGAGATGCTTGAGGAAGGAGCCGATCAGCGGCGCGTCGAGATCACCGAGGTCAAGCTCGAACGGCTGCTTGCCGGTTTGCTCTGACGCGAACCGCAACAGCAGCCTGAACGCGTCCCGGTAGGCGGCGATCGTTTCCGGGCTTGAGCTGCGCTGGGTGATCAGACGGTCGGTGAAATAGGCCTGGAGCGCGGGCGCGAGCGCGGTCATGAGAGCACCTCCGGCGGCTGCTCCAGTCGACGGCTGACCCGCTCCAGCAGCTCGGGGACCGCCTCCAAATACCAATATGAACTGGCCGGGTCCACATGCCCGAGGAACGCGGAGAGCAGTGGCATCCGCCGGTCGATGTCCTCACCGGCGTCGAGCCAGTCGAGCATCGTGTGCACGGCCAGGGCATGACGGAGATCGTGCGGGCGGGGTCTGGCGCGAGCGCCGCGGCCGTCCAGGCCAACTACCCGGATCAGCTGCGTGAACGTCCGGTTGAGCTCCCCACGAGGCACCCGTCGACCTCGCGCGCCGATGAAGAACGCCGGCGTGGTGGGCTCGGGAAAGCGCGCGTCGCGCAGACGCGCGTAGTCGCGCAGCCCCCGAACCGTGCTGGGGTGCAGCGGCACCTCGCGCTGCTTTTTCTGCTTGCCGGCGCGGACGTCCACCACGCCGTGGCGCAGATCGACGTCCTGGCGGTCAAGCGCGAGCGCCTCCCCGGGCCGCATCCCCGTGACCGCCAGCAGCCCGATCAGCGTCTGGTGACGCGCCGCGCGCAACGCCGGCGTGAGTCTCCCCGCGGCCACGATCAGCGCCGCAATCTCCTGCTCGGTATAGATGTACGGCGCGATCCGCGAGCGGTGCCCGGGCAGCAGATCCTTCGATGGGATCTCGCTCTTGGGGTCGATCGTCGCGAGATGACGCGCGAACCCGCGCGCGACCGACAGCCGCTGGCGCCAGCGGTGCGGGTGCGCGCCCACCGGCAGGCGCGCCCAAGTGAGCGCCAACTCGGTGGTGATCCGCTCAGCGCCCGCCCGCTCCAGGAACTCCACGAACCCTTCCAGCAGCCGGCCGTCCTGAGGCATCTCAAACCCGAGCCGGCGGCGCAGGCGCAGATAGTCAGCCAGCGCATCGCGAAGCGTCATGCCACACCACCTTCCTGCACCGGCCACGGACGCGCGAGCGCCCGCAGCGCCCTGCGATCGACCTTCGCATACTGGGCGGTGGTCTTCTGCTCGCGGTGGCGCAGCACCTGGCCGATCTCCGCAAGCGACGCGCCCTCCCTGAGCATCCCGGTCGCCGCGGTGTGCCGCAGGCGGTGAGCACCCACACGCGGAAGCCCCGCCCGGGTGCACGCCTCGCGCACGATCCAGCCGACCGTGCTTGGGTTCAGCCCCCGCAACGGCGCTGTCATGCGCAAAAACAGCGCCCGGCTCTCGCACCGCGGGCGGCGGCGCAAATACGACACCGCCGCCTCCCCAACGTCGACCGGCAGCGGCAGCACGTCCTGCCGGGAGCCCTTGCCGCGGATCAACAACTCGCCAGCCCGCCAGTCGACATCCTCGAGCTGGATCGCGGCGACCTCGCCGCGGCGCAGCCCAAGCCGTGCGAGCAACAACAAGATCGCGTAATCGCGTCGCCCAACCGTCCGCCGCCTATCGCAGCCGGCCAACAGCTTGCGGACCGCCGCCGGCTCAAGGCCCCGCGGCAGCGTGCGATCACGCAAATCGGCCACCGACGGAACCGCCCACACCAACGGCGCCTCGATCAGCCCCGCCACATGCAGGTAGCGCAGAAACCCGCGCAGCGCGCTCGCGAGATCCCGCGCGCCCGACACGCTTCGCTTCGGGCACTCCGCCACCAAAAACATGCTCACGTCCGCCGCCGACAGCCGCTCCAACGCCAGCCCGCCCGGGCGCTCCCGCCCGGCCAAGAACAGCCGCGCGACCGGCTCATAGTTGACGATCGTCTTCTGCGAGAGCCCGCGCTCGATCAGCACATAGCGGCGGTAGTCCGCGAGCAGCTCCTCAACCGGATCATCGATGATCGTCGGCGCTGGCGGCATCACGATCCCGATCTCGCGCAAGTACTGGAGCGGCAGCGCCGCGTTGCGCTTAGAGCACCACGTCACCAACCCCGCCCGGCGACGCGCGCTCGCGAACTCCGCCGCGCGCATCGTCGTCAGCTCGCCCGCTGTCAGCCGCTCGCGCTCAAGCCAACGACTAAGCTGATCCAGCTGGTAGAGCCTGTCGCCGACCGTCCAGGGCGCATAGCCCCGATCCGCCAACCAGCGCTCAAACCCTGCCGCATACGGCGCCAACGGTCCCGACACAACCGGGAACCACACCTTCCTGCCCATCGATGCCTCCAATCAGGTCGAACACGAACCCGACAGGCCTCGGCACGATCGATGATTATGTTGAACGCACTAGCACCCTGATATCCCACTTTGCAGGAAAAACCTCAGCCGCGAAGCGTGTCTTCAACGTAATCGTGCGACGGACATACAACCCGGCGTGACCATTTCCGATCACCGGGCTCTCCAGCGACTATTCCGTGATTGACGCGGTTGGCCTCCCGGGGTGGATCGTGCCGTGGCAGGTGGCGCAGACCACGAGGGTCTTGCGTCGTCGCTTGGCCATGATCCTGGCCCATTCGGGTTGGTCTGGCTGCCCGGGCTTGTCGAGGTCTGAGAGCTTGCGGATCTGGTGCACTTGCATCTGGTCCGCGTTGCCCGCAGATCTCGCACCGTCCAGCGCGGAGCCGATCGATCAGCTCTTTGCCTGGGGCGGCGGCCGGGACTGGCGCGCGGTCTCTGAGGGCCGCGTGCTTCTGCCGTTTGAGCGGGATACCACCGAACGTTGCGACCAGTGGTTTGCGTCCCTGGCCGCGCTCAACGCTGGCTTGCAGGCACTTGTGTGGCCCGTGCGGCGTCTCGATCGTGGCCTTGTACCTGCGGGCCATGGTCGTGACCGTCGAGCCGTACTTGCCAGCCAGCGTCTTGAGCAGCGAGGTCTGCATCACCCAGTGCAGCCGGTCGAGTCGGTAGACATCGCCGGCGAGTAGGTAGTACTGGACGATCCCCCGGTACTCCGCTCCGAAGCAGTTGATGATCGCGTGGTCCTCCTCGTTCATCAGCTCGGGTCGGCGGGCGGGCTTGCCCCGCCTGCATGTATCGGGAGCATTTGGCCTTGATCACATCCGCCGGCACGCGCAAGCGGATCTGACCGTTGACCGACCTGCGGCCAGCGGTCTGCTTGCGGTTGTCGTACTGGGTGATGATCTCGTAGCCGAGGAACCGCGCCGCTCTCCGTGCGGGCGTGGGTGATCAGCGTCTTGGTCTCGGACAGCTCCAGCGCGAGGTCCTCGTGCAGGAACTGGGCGAGGCGACGTTTGATCTCCTCGGCTTCGGCCTTTGGTCCGGTGAACCCGAGCAGGATGTCGTCGGCATATCTCACGTACCGCAGCCGCCGGTAGCCAGGATCGTGCGGATCCAGGCTGGGAAGGCTGCGTTGCTGCTTGCGCAGCTCCCGCACCGCAGCATCATCGCCACGGTGGCGGGCACGAGTGACCGCCCACTGCACCCTCTGGTACTCAGGATTGTGTTTCCTGAGCGCCCCTCGGTTGTATTCCGGGATCAGGACCGTCTCGACGAACTTGTCCAGCCGGTCCAGGTAGATGTTGGACAGGCACGGGGAGAGAACCCCGCCCTGCGGCACGCCGCTGAGCGTGGCGTTCCACACCCAGTCCTCCAAGTACCCGGCTTGCAGCATCTGGCCGACCAGCCGAAGCAGCCGGTTGTCGTGGATCTTCTCGCCCAGCGTGTCGAGCATGACCCGAGGATCGAGCCGGTCGAAGCACTGGGAGATGTCGCCCTCGATAAACCAGCTGGTCCCGGTCCAGGTTCTCGCCACCTCGCCCAAGGCGGTGTGGCAACCCCGGCCGGGCCGGTAACCGTGGGAGTGCTCGGAGAACTGCGGCTCGTAATACGCCTCCAACAGCAGACGGATCACTTCGCCGAGCAGCTTGTCCGACCACGACGGCAGACCCAGCGGCCGCTGCTTCCCGTCCTTCTTCGGGATGTAGTGCCGCCGGACGGGCCGAAACCGGTAGCGCTCGTGACGCACCGCGTCGATGATGCGCTCGATCTTGGCCATCGTCATGCCGTCCGCGGTCTCCGCGTCGGGTCCGGGCGTCATCGCTCCCTTATTGGAGTAGATGCGCCCGTAGGCCAGCAAATACAGCTGCGGGTTGAACAGCTGTCGATAGATCCCTTCGATCGGCAGGCCGTGCCTGCCGCGTTCACGGAGGACATCCAGGACCGTTTCGGCGTTCTGCATTACGCATACCTCCCGGTCTTCGAACGTCCCGTCACCTGTGCTCCTTCGCCCTGTGGACGGCTCTCCCGTCCTCCTTGGTGGGTCGTTGCTCCCACGACTACTACGAGCACTCCGTCACCCTCGGGCTCGCGCCCCGAGGGTTGATCCCACGTTCGTCCCTGTCGTACGTCCGAGCGTGACGTAGGCGTCCCACTCATCTCCTTGATTGCCCTCACTGGGCAACGCTCCACGCCCCGAAGGTTGCAACAGCCAGCACTACCATGCCGTCGCAGGGCATGGCGCCGGTATCGGGTGTCTTTCCGGCGGACGCGCCTTTGCATCATCTGGAGATTGGGATTCAGGCAATCCAGCTTTCGCCATATCACGCGGGTCCCGCGACACCCCGGCCCTGACACCTGGGCCGACCGTCGCTTTGCTGGCATGCGATTGTTCCGTTCACCTCTCGGATCCGGGTTAGCCATCAGACCCACGAACCTTCCTTCGAGTTCCTCCCGGCTGCGCCGGGGATACAACAGAGCGCCTCGTGGCGCATTTCGCTTCTCGGTCATCCGATTCCCGCCGAGGGATTGGGCCCTCCTTGCGGTCGGCTTACCGGACACGCCCAGGGGGCGCGCCGGACCCCGACGGGGTTACCACGTTCCGCACGCGTGAGCTACGACCGGGGTGGGTGCCCCCTCTACCCCGAGGACAGTGGTGCTCGTTCCGGTCAAGTCGTCTCCTTGACCGGCACCTGCCGCTCCACCGCGGCCAGTCCTTGCACCCCGCTCCAACATCCCATCTTGCGGGGCTTTGCTTCACGAGGCATCAACGGGGGTTCAAGCAATTCACCCGTCCGGCCATTCTCCTCGCCTGTGGCCGCCCGGATGGAACGGGCCGCCCTTGGGCTTTCCCCCGAGCTTCGCACCCCGCCGACCAAGAGCCGACGACGCACGTCGAGGTGGAGACAGGCCATCGAGCACGGACCTGGAACTACACGCTCAACATCACATCAGTCAATCCTCCAATCGTGTAGTTCACTCACAACGTGCGACCTCGTGTCGCACGACGAGCTGCAAGAGCGAGACGTAACTTGACGTCCGCCCCCGCGAACCGATTTGGCTAGATCCGGGACCGCGACTCGTCATCGAGTTTGGGTTGGTTGCCGGGTGCGGCGTTGCTCCAGCACCGATACCAGCACTCGGCGAACCAATCTGTCGAGTTCATGTTCGCCCGGCCGGTCTTCTTTGGATGCCGTTAGCAATGCGTCGAGCGTTGGCGCGCCCTGTGGTGGCGCGACGGCTTGAACTCCTCGGGCCATGGAGTCGATCGCTTCGCTGAGTCGTGGGGATGGCTCGGGGAGCCCGAGTGTGTGTCGCCATGGGGCGCCTGGGCGCGCGTCGGCTAGCAAAGCCGCGGCATCTTTAGGGGCGTAAGCGGCCGCTTCGGCTACCCCTTCGGCCCAGGCCGTGAGAATTGTGAGCTCATCGACTTCCAGTACGCGCGGATTTGTCGTCCCCGGGCGCGGACTGGGTGACCCTGGTCCCGTCGGAGTGGCCCGGACCTGATGGACGGCAACGTCGAAGCACTGGGTCCCGTTATTGACCGGCAAGCGGCCGTCAGCACTGCGGCGGATTGCGCGATCCATGCAGACGGTTAGAACGACGCCCTGAGCGCCGGTCTCGAGCGGAATCTCGCGGACCCCTCGGGCGGGGTCCTTCCAGAGCGCGATGATCGGGGAAGCGTCGCGTCCTGCGGGCCGTGAGCGCTGCACCATTCCGAACGAAGTCAGGGTCAGTACGGGCGACCCGGGATCGTCAGCCAGCACGCTCGCATACCGCGCGGCCCAGCGAGAGGTCAGCTGCGGCCCGTCGAGCAGGACGCTCACGACGAGTGTCGGACCGACCGACCGTATGAGCTCCGCTACCTCATCGTTCTGCGCGAGGTCCTCGCAGACCAACTGGACGGCCTGGCGTGGGACGTCCATCGCTTCCCACCAGCGGATGTGGGGGTGAAGGACGCCTCCGAGGTGATACTGGTAGATCTGACTTTCGTCGAGCGACCATCGGTTGTGCTTCTGCTGGCGGATGTGAAGCCACGGTCCGCCCTCTTCGCTGGGCGGTGAGCCACCTTTCTCGAGTCGCGGGTTCATACCGATGTGAAGCCAGTTGCCCGGGAGCGTCCCCGGTTCGTGGGAGCGCTGGCGAACCCCCGCTTGGACCGAGACCACGCCATGACGGTACAAAAGGGCCTCGAGGTCGTCGACCTCGCCCTCGTCGACGGCGCTCTCGGGCATGCACACGACGTCGACGCTGCCGGCCTCTTCGCGGGCGGCGGCCAGGACTCGGTCCAAGAGGTCGAAATCGAGGCCTTGTGCAGGTGCGAACTCGAAGAAACCGAAGGGGTCTTTGGCCAGCCTTTGAACGGATCCGTCGAGCGGACGGAAGTCAGACGCTCGTACCTGTAGCGGCCACGGTACTAGCAGTAGGTTGGCGTACTCAGAGCGAAGGTCCGTGCCGCGGTGACGTGCTGGCACCTTGTGCCACCGGGCCTCTATGCCCGGGCGCTGCACACACGCGTAGCGTGAGAACGCCACTCTCCCTGAGGGTGGGGTACGGACCTTTGGCAGCACCCGCAGGAAGAGTGGGCTCACGCGAGTCAGCGACCCGGTGCGGGCCAGGAGCTCGCGGCCGCGGGCCCGATAGAGACACGCGGCTCCGTCGGAGGTGTCCAGGGCGACGCCAAGTCCAGCGCACGCTTCGTCAGCGATCGCGTGAAGCGTTAGCAACGCCTCGCACATCCGCCGATCGCGGCCCTTTGCCAGCTGCTCGAGCGGCCTGTCCGCTCGATCCAGGACGACGCTCCATTCCTCGGCCACGAGGGCGGGGATCGCGATGGCGCGATCCTGGACCCAGACGCCCCACCGGCGGCCGGCCTCCTCGACTGCCTGAGCCCAGTTACAAAAGCGCTTCGGCGGCCACTCTCCGACCGGCGCGAGCGCGAACCGAAACGCCTCCGACCGGTCGAGGATCACGTTCGTCAGAGCGAACACATCGGGGGGCCACTCAAGGAGCTCGTCCGTGATCGGCCTTCCCGCCACAGCGTGCCACGCATACGCCGGCGTCGGATCGTTGGTGTGCCGATACGTCTGCCGGTCATCGACCCCAATCGTGCTCACGCGCTCTCCCTTCACCCATGATCGCCGACGCGCGCGCCTGCAACCTACGTTCGTGCGATCTGTTCATAGGAGTTTGTCGAGGGTGATTGGTAGGTCTCGGACGCGCGTCCCGGTGGCGTGGTACACGGCGTTGGCGATCGCTGCCGCGGTGCCGATGATCCCGATTTCGCCAATTCCTTTGGCGCCGATCTGGTTGAAGTAGGTGTCCGGCTCGTCCAGCCAGTGGGCCTCGACCGAGCCGACGTCGGCGTTGGCGGCGATGTGGTAGCCGGCGAGGTCCTGGTTGACGACGTGCCCGAAGCGTGGGTCGAGCACGCTGTGTTCGTGCAGCGCCATCGACAGGCCCCAGGTCATGCCCCCGAGCAGCTGTGAGCGGGCGGTCTTGGGGTTGATGATTCGCCCGGCGTCGAACACGCCGAGTAGGCGTGGGACGCGCACCTCTCCTGTGTCGTTGCGCACGCGCACCTCGGCGAATTGCGCGCCGAAGGTGTACATCGAAACCTGTTTCGTGTATGGGTTTGCGGGCATCTCGACTGCTATGTCGAGCCCTTCGGTGGGGACCGTGCCACCGTGGTCGAATTGCAGCCGCGCCCGGAGCTGTGCCGCGGCTTCGACGATCGCCGTGCCCCAGCTGATGATCCCCGAGGAGCCGCCTGTCCCGAACGCCATCGTCACGGGCAGGTCGCTGTCGCCGATCTTCAGGTCGACGTCCTCGATGGCGACCTCGAGGACGTCGGCCGCGATCTGGGTCAGGGTGGTCCAGGTTCCCGTGCCGATGTCGCAGGCGCCGAGCCGCACGGTGTAGCGGCCGTCGGGATGGGCGCGAATCGCGGCGTTGCCAGCGAGCCGGAACATCGGGTACACGGACGCGGCCACCCCTGTGCCGACCAGCCAGCCACGCTCGCATCGTCCCCGCACGGTCGGGTCGCGTGGCTCCCACCCGAACCGATCGGCACCCTCGCGCAGGCAGGTCACGAGGTGGCGGCTGGAGAATGGCAGGCCGGACGCCGGGTCGATCTCGGGTTCGTTGCGGACGCGGAACTCGATCGGGTCAAGGCCACAGGCGATCGCCATCTCGTCGATGGCGGACTCGAGCGCGAACATGCCGGGCGCCTCGCTCGGCGCGCGCATGACCGTCGGCACGGGCACGTCAAGCCTGGCCAGACGCTGTGTCGTGCGCTGGGTAGGGGCGGCGTACATCGTGCGGGTCGAGCGTGAGCTGTTCTCGGCGAACTCCTTGAGCTTCGCGGTCTGCTCGATCGAGTCGTGCGCGAGCGCGACGAGCCGGCCGTCGGCGTCGGCACCCATCTCGATCCGCTGGATCGTCGGGCTGCGGTAACCGACCTGCCGAGAACATCTGGCGGCGCGTGAGCGCCAGCTTCACCGGCCGCGGCGCGAGGACCCGCGCGGCCATCGCTGCGAGGACGATGTCCGGGTGGGGGTGCACCTTGCTGCCGAACGCGCGGCCGACGTGAGGTGAGATCAGACGGACCATCGCCGGGTCGAGCCCGAACAGCTGCGCGAGTCCGCCGCGGAATCGGTGCACGGCCTGTGAGCTGCAGTAGACGGTCAGGCTGTCCTCGGTCCAGATGGCGATGTTGGCGTGCGGCTCCATCGGGTTGTGGTGGACCAGCGGGGTCGTGTAGGTCGCGTCGAGCTTGAAGGCGGCGGATGCCAGAGCGGCATCGATGTCGGTGCACTTGGCGCTTGGCACCGGCGAGCCTGTGACATCGATCCCCAGTGCAGATAGGTCTCCGACCGGCCGGGGTGCGGTGAGGTCCTCGCGGTCTGACCGCAGCTCGACGTCGTGCGCGCGCGGCTCGCACTGGAGCCGGACGAGGCCCGCGGCGTGGCGGGCTGCCTCCGCGGTCTCGGCGATCACGCCGCCGACGATCTGCCCCGGTAGGCGACCTCGTCGGACTGCAGTATCGCCAGCTCGCGGTCGTCCCTCGACGCCACCCTCGGTGCGTTCTCGTGGGTCAGCACCGCTAGCACACCCGGCTCGACGCTCGCGCGATGTGTGTCGACGGCCACTATTCGTCCCGCGGCAATTCCGGCCTGCAACGGGTACAGGTAGGCGGGCCGCGCGACGGCCCACTCGAACGCGTACGTCGCGGTGCCCTTGACCTTGTCCGGTCCGTCGATGCGATCGAGGGGAGCGCCGACGGCGGGCGTGCGGACCCGAGCGAGGCTCATCGTCTCTCCCCCGCGAGCTCGAGCAGCGTGCCGACGATCAGATTCCTCGCGAGCCGGACCTTGAACGCGTTGCTCGCCAGCGGTCGCGCGCGGGCGAGCTCCACCTCCGCGGCGGCGATGAAGCTCTGCTCGGTCGCGGGCGCCCCGCGCAGCGCCTGCTCGGCCGTCCTCGCCCGCCACGGCTTGTGCGCCACCCCGCCCAACGCGATGCGCACGTCCCGGACGATGCCGTCGGCCACGTCTAGGGCAGCGGCTACTGACACCAGCGCGAACGCGTATGACGCCCGGTCGCGCACCTTTCGGTAGCGCGAGTTTGTCGCGAACGCGAGCGGCGGAAGGTCAACGGCAGTGATGAGCTCGCCGTGAACGAGCACGGTGTCACGCTGGGGCTGCTCACCGGGCAGCCGGTGCAGCTCGCTCACCGGAATCGACCGCTCCCCGTTCGGCCCCTGAGTGTGCACGACCGCGTCGAGCGCGACCAGCGCGACGGCCATGTCCGACGGGTGCGTGGCCACACAAGCCTCCGATACGCCGAGGATCGCGGCGTCGCGACTGAAACCGCTCAGCGCCGAGCAGCCTGACCCCGCCTCTCGCTTGTTGCACGGCGTCGTGAGGTCCTGGAAGTAGACGCAGCGCGTCCGCTGGAGCAGGTTCCCGCCGGTAGTAGCGAGATTGCGCAACTGGCCAGACGCGCCCGACAGCACCGCCCGGGACAGCACCGGATAGCGCCGTCTGACCTTCAGATCAGCCGCCAGATCGCTGTTGCGAACCGCGCCGCCGATCCTGACACCCCCGTCGGGCAGCTCCTCGATCCGATCCGAAGCCAGGCACCGCACGTCGACTAGCAGCTCCGGCGTCGCCACCTCCAGCTTCATCAGGTCCACCAAGTTCGTACCGCCAGCAATGAACACACCGTTCGACGCCGCGGCGAGAGCCGCGACCGCCGCCGCCGCGTCCTCAGCACGCCCGTAGCGGAACGGCCTCACCGCCGCGCCTGCTCCGCGATCGCCGGCACGATATTCGCGTACGCGGCGCAACGGCAAAGGTTGCCGCTCATACGCTCGCGGATCTCGTCGTCGTCGAGCACGACCACCCCCACGTTCAGATCCTCGCTCGCCACGCTAGGCCAACCAGCCTCAGCCTCCCGCAGCATCCCTACCGCCGAGACGATCTGGCCCGGCGTGCAATACCCGCACTGGAACGCATCATGCTCAATGAACGAACGCTGCATCGGATGCAACTCCTCGCCGTCCGCGAGACCCTCCGCGGTGACGACCTCCGAGCCGTCGAACTGGACAGCAAGCCCAAGGCAGCTGTTCACCCGCCGACCGTCCAACAAGATCGTGCACGCCCCGCACTGACCATGGTCGCAGCCCTTCTTCGGACTCGTCACACCCAGCCGCTCGCGCAGAACGTCCAGCAGCGTGATCCGGGGGTCAACCGTCAGCCGCCGATGCACTCCGTCCACCCGCAACGCGATCTCCACGAGGTCCTTCCTCCGCTCCAGGCTTTGCTCGCGCAATTCAGACACAACCATCCGCGAACCAACTGGATAGTTCTATATTACCCCAGCCGTTCTCCGCCGTCAAACCATCCGGTTAGTTTGTAAAATTCAGGTCGGTGACCGACAACCCCGCGCCCGGCAGTCCTCCATCAGCAAGGCGACGCCGTGACTCGGCGGCAACCAAACGCCGACTCCTGGCGGCGGCCACCGAGGAGTTCGCCGAGCGCGGCGTCGCGGGGGCCCGCGTCGACCGGATCGCGACGGCGGCGCAAGCCAACAAGCGGCTGATCTACGACTACTTCGGCGATAAGGACGGCCTCTTCGACGCGGTCAATGACGCCTACATCAACCGCATCGTCGACTCCGTCCCGATCGATGCCGACGACCTTCCGGGCTACGCCGGCAGGCTCTTCGACTACCTCATGGACAACCCCGACCTCCTACGCCTGCTGACATGGGCGCGGCTCGAGCGTCGCGCCACCCCTGACGCGAAAACGAAAAGTGCAGAGTCCTACCAGCGACGACTCGCGGCGATCAAACACGCTCAGCGCCAAGGCCGGGTCACGACCACCTTCACCCCGGTCCAGATCCTCGCCCTGATCGAAAGCCTGGTCGTCGGCTGGCTCGGCACGACGATGGCCTACCAGGCCCAGAACGAGGACGAGCTCCGGCGCGAGCGGGATGCCCAGCGCAAGACCATCACCAAGGGTCTACGGCGGATGCTCACCGACAGCACAACCTGACCGAGCCCAGGCGCTAGTCCGTGTGCGCGACCAGCAGGGGCGCCAGCCGAGCTCGCTCAAACCAGCAAACGCCGGCATGGTCAAAGCGAAAGTGCGGCCGGACCTCGGGTCGGCTGCTCCTCCGGACGAACAGCGGGTGCCACGGCGATAGCAACGGCAACGCTATCGCAACATCACGAGCGAGCAGCAGTCCGAGGCAAACCTACGACGTGTGGGGAAGCGGAAGCCGTAGCCGAGCCGATCGACTCCGAAATTACGGTCGCCTAGGACGATCAGGAGCGCTGATTGCGTCGCTTCCGCAACCGGCCGGGTATGCGGCAGGCTAGAAGCTCACCCCGGCCCACGGTCTCCGGACGTGCGTTCCCCGGCCGTCTGGGCTAGAGCAGGCAGCAAACCTGTCCGCTCTCCAGAGGAGGGAGCCATGTCTGCTCATCAGTTGTTGGACGCCGCCGGCCGACCTCGGTCGCCGGCGACGATGCCCGGCCATCACGTCGGGCGCGTCCCGCCGAACAAGGGCCGTCGCTACCCGGCGGATCCGCCCACGGTCGACGAGATCGTTGCGGTCATGCGCCAAGCCGGCGACGGTCGTCACGGACGCCGGATGCGGGGTCCGACCGTTGTCCTGTGGCGAGCCGGGGTTCGGATCCATGAGGCACTGACGCTCACCGAGACCGATCTGAACGAGCGGCGCGGAAGTCTACTGATCCGGCGCGGGAAGGGTGACCGGCGTCGCGAGATCGGGATGGATCCCTGGGCCTGGTCGGTCTTGAACGACTGGACGGTGGACCGCGCCGTTCTGCCACCGGGACCGTTGTTCTGCGTGATCGACGGGCCGACCCGCGGGCGCGCGTGGTCCGCCACCGCCGTGCGCGCAGAGCTACGCCACCTCGCCGCCGAGGCCGGAATGCGCCGCCGGTTTGCTCCGCACCAGCTCCGGCATGCGCACGCGGTCGAGCTGCTACACGAGGGGATCCCGCTGCCGCTGATCCAGCGCCAACTCGGGCACGCGTACCTCTCGACCACCGGCACCTACCTGGAAGGTATCTCCTCGGAGGAGATCATCGGCGCAGTGCACAGCCGGAAGGCACCGATGATGCACGCGAGCACCGGACTCGAGCTCTGACGACTCCCGACCGCTGTGCGAGCGCCACGGCGCTCCCACACGGCCGACGCTATTTCATCGAGAATCGCCAAGGAGAAGACCGCATCGCAGCTTCGCTGCTCATCCGCACCAGGAGTGAGATGTCGATCGTTGAGCTCTTGCGTAATGCCAGGTCGAGCAGTAGTCGAGGGCTCTAAACCTGGGACGGGCGGCGTGGTGGTGAGCTGACAAGTCGTGCGTCCGGAGCTACGCCGAGACGCCCGGAAGCACAGCGATCGCTTCGATCGACACGAGCAGTCCGTGGGGCAGCCGTACGTGGGCCGGGGCAGACCGGGCCGGTGGCGGGTCGGGCATGTGCCGGGCGTAGACGTCGTTGAGCCGGCTGAAGTCCTCGACATCGGCGTAGAAGATCGTCGTCTTGACCACGTCCTTCATGGACGCTCCGGCGGCGGCGAGCACGGCGGCGAGATTGAGCAGCGCCCGCTCGGTCAGGGCTTCGATCCCCTCCGGGATCGTCCCAGTATCGGGGTCGATACCCGCCATCCCCGAGCAGAAGACGAACTCGCCCGCGACGATCGCCTGGCTATAGGGCCCGAGTGCGTCAGGGGCCTGGTCGCTCGATAGTGCCCTTCGGGTCATCGCCCTCTCCTCTCGTGGTGGATGGTCTCTTCACTACGCGCGCCCCCGGGGCCTTGACGACGGTCCGCGGCAGTCCGTCATGGTTCCTCCGCCGGCCAGAGCATGAAATCGTCGCACGCGCTCCCGTGTCGATGCAGAGCGAAGGTCATCGCCGCTGGATGCCTGAGAGCCTTCGTTAGGACTGCAGTTCGGTGTCTCGAGCCGACCGCGCCGGTCCGATGACGGACAATGAGCTCGATTCGTCCAGCTGGGTGAGCCGCTCGATTGCCGCCTTGACGTGTGTGAGATAGCGCTTGACCGCCGCCTGCACTGAGGGCTCGTCGATGTGATCGGGAAGCGCACGCAGCAGGTTGAGTCGGCTCTGGGCCACCCACGCTGCGACGTCGGGCTCGCGGGACCACCGGCCCTCTGCCCTCCACGTGCGGCTGACCATGCCCGGCCAGTCCTCGGTACTGCTGGGGTAGGGGTTAGCGGGACAAAGCCGGTTCTTGTCCTCGTCAGTGTCTCGGTGGGCCTCGACGAAGCCGACGAGGCTCGCGTTGAATGACGGCGAGAGGTGCCGCACCTGTTGGAGCACGATCCGACCGGGCTGAAAGATCGGTCTCGCGGGGGCTGGATTGAGGCCGAGCGCAGTGCAGTCGACATGCAGGACGTCACTAGCGGTTCGGGACTCCCCGCGCTCGAGCACGATCCGACCGGGCTCGATGCGGCGCACCCGGCCGAGCCTGACGACATCTGCGATCTGGCGCAGGGCCTCTAGCTCGGAGCCACTGAGCATCGTTCCGCGAAACATCGTCGCCGGCCACCCGGGATCGATGCGCACGAGCCGACCCGAACCCTCGAGCCGCTCGACGAGATCCTCCACATTCACCGCCTCGGCGCCGGCCTCGGCGTCGAGGGCGTTCCCCTCCATGATCGCGCCGACCTGCTGCAACGGCTGAAACCGCGCGCGGTCGTAGAACCACGCGTCGCGGGGGCGGACCCAGCGAATCCGGTCTGGCTCCACGCCGTTAGCCAGAAGCCAAATGCACGCGTCCGCCGCCGTCTTGCCTGACCCCAGCACGACATAGAAGCAGGCCGATCGCGCGGCCGCCGGCAGCTCGTTGACAGGCACGACTCGAGCGCCCGGTGCCACGTCGAACGGGGCGACGTGAGTGGCGGGAATCGACGCTTCCAGGTAACGGGCATCGACGATCTTGCGACGCACCACGACATCGAGAAGCTCTCCGGTACTCAAGTCCCTGACCTGTTCACCGCTGCTCCCCGAGCCGAGGTGCTCACGGCCGCCGAGCAAGCGAACTCGCCCTGTCTGCGTCAGCCGCAGCGCCACGTCGGCGAAGTACGCGCAAACCTCCTGACCCGTCGCCCGTTCGTAGTACCCAGCGTTCTCACCGCTCTGGTCGACGCGATCGCCGCCAAGCGCAAGCGAGTTCACCCCGTAATACGCAGAGGGGGTATGCAAGCGCACGAAGGGATACGAATCCATCCAATGACCCCCCGGAGCCCGCCGTCGGTCGACCAGCGTCACCTCGACGTCGGCCTCTGTGACCAGCGCGTCGACGAAGGCAAGCCCGCTCGCGCCAGTCCCTACGACCAGATAATCCGTATCGACGAGCACCTTCTCACTCCCCCTCTCCGGACGCCCCGCCAACTCTCACCCACGAACCATAACCTCGTACCGATGCAACCGGATCACAACCGCGCGGGATCGTCAGGGGTCCAGGCCGTCGACCGTCGCTCGGCCAGGCATTGCGGAAGCGCCGGGCGGCCGGGATCTCGCTCCTGGTGCGGACGAGCTGGGGAACTACACCGAGCCGTCGGCGCGCTCCTCCTCTTCACGCTCGCGGAAGTCTCGCCCGATAACGCCGCCCTCCGCCGGCATCATCGCCCGGGTGTGTGCAATCCATACATCCGATTGGCACCCGAAACGAGAGGGCGAGCCTCTTCCCCTCAGGACGAGGGGCTACAGTCTCGTCGCGTGTCCCGAGACTCCTGCTCGCGCCCGGCGAACTGGAAGCGATCCGCGTCTTGGTCGGCGGGGCTTCAGGGATAGACGACGCCGACCTCGACCAAGTGCCAGCGAGGGCCAATCCTGGCGGCGGTCACGAACGCCGACCCGCCAGGCCGTGCGAGGTCGCTTGTCCTCCGTGGCACGGCGATCGGTCCCACGCCGCCCTCGAACCAAATCTTGCCCGGCTCCACTTCAGTGATCTCAAGGTAGTCCTCGACCCAGTCCTCATCGGCCACCTCATCAGGGTCGATCGTCGGCGCCTGATCGGTCACGTCATGCAACAGCATGCCCAGGCGATCCGCGATCGGCAGGTCGCGCGAGGCCTCCCGGGCGCGACCACTCGCATCAGCGGCCGCCTCCTCGTCGACATACCCGCGCTCGGCCAGCCAGCGCATCAGCTTGGCGGTCACCGTCCCAGACGCCTTCAGCAACTCCTGGCCGGCGATCACCTTGCGCACCATGAAGTAATCGAGAAACTCGCCGAGATTCTCGGGGATCTTCTCGGGGCCGAACAGCCTGCAAAATGCGCCCTCCTCTCGAGCCTCGAACTCGGCCTCCCACCGTTGACGTTCGGCGCCATCAAGGTACTGGTAGGCGTAGCCGTCCAAGCAGTGGCGCAGCAGCTCCACCACCTCCTCGTACTTGCGGAAGGTGCGGGGCGAGAGCCGCTCCCGCTGCTCGGCCAGAAACTGCGGAAGTACGGCATCGATCGTCATGTCAGGAGGGGCTACCGGCATGGGCGCGAAACGTACCGCGGCCCCACGACAGAAGCCGGCCATGCTACGCGTCCGCCTCCTGCAAGCTTGTCGTCTCGGACTTGGTACCCCCGTAGCCCGGCGGAGCTCGTTGACTTGCTTCCGTCCTCGGCTCAGACACCGCGCCGCGCTCCCGAGGCTCGCGCAAACGCGAGGCCGACACGAGAGGACACCGCCCCCTGCCAGCCCAGTCGGAAGACCGTTTCCCCGCAGCGGTGGACTTCCCGATCCTCGCGCGAGAGCGGCAGTATCGACGTCACCACGGACACGCCCGGTAGTCGTCCGCTCTGGAAGCCACGATTGGTCCGAGCCCCGTGCCTGCGTAGTCGGCCTCGCAGTAGCGCGGTCGTTAGCAGACCGACGACGTCGCGTCTAGCACCACCGCTGCCGAGTATGCGTTTGGTCGCCTAAGTGCAAGCCAGCCGCAGCTGCCCGCCCGTGACGAATGCGATTGCGCGGACCGGTCGCGTCGGAGACGCTCTCGTTGCCGGAAGCAGGGCTTGGATGGGGGCACTCGAATGGGACGCGCACCTAGGCACGCGTCGACGGCGCCGGTTGCGAGTTTGGCGAGACGCACGTCGGTCATGAAGAGCGAGCTGGACACCTACGTTCGTGCTCGGGCGGTACTCGCGCTGACGGCGCGGTGGTGGCTGCCTGAGTATGTCAGCGGAAGCTTCACGATGTGTTCGGCAGCGGTTTCGTTACTAAACTTTTCCCGACCGAGGAGCGAGTATTTCCCCTACGCCCGCCGTCGTCAGATCAACGATGATCCCGGTACTGCTTCCCGAGGAGAGAGTAACCAATTCCCGATACCGGGCCTCGTCTGAGTGACGACGAGCCCGGTATCACCCTTGAACTTCGCTGAGTACGAGCAGCTCGTTCCTACGCACCTGATCGTGCCACCAGTTCTGATGTTGCATGAAAATGAATCGTCGGAGGCGTTCTCGACAAAATCACCTCCGGCGGCTTCACACCCCTTTTTGAAATCATCTTTGAAAGCCATTCCCATTCCTCCTATTGATCTTGTCAGATGCCGGCCACTCGGAATTACGTGAGTTCCGCGAACCCGCGGTGACGCAACCAGGGCGTCAATCCGCGACTCCGATTCACTTTTGTCGTCTCCGGCGCGGCGGGAAGCCTGCCCGGCTGGCGTGTGACCCTTGGACTCGTGACGTGCGGCCGCGAGCAGCCGCATCCGCGTCGGTCCAGACCGACGATCAGCAGGCGCGACGGGTCAAACACCCGGCGCCTACTACCATGACCGAGCGTTCCGCTTGGCCTACCGTACAGGGACACGGTCGGCTCCCTCGGTGCCGGTCAGGTCGAACGAGAAGTTCGGCTCCTCGCAACTCCGTAGGGTCATGGGTTCCCTCGACCTCTTCCGGTTCGCGGTCGCGATCCGCCGTCGTCTTCAACCGCCCGAACCCCGCCCACGATCGAGGACCCCGGCATCGCAGCACGCGCGGATCGCGATCACCGACCGGTTTAGCCGCGATCGTCCTGGACGGTGTGCGTCACCGCCACATGCGTGTAATTGAGCGAGAGGGTCTCCGCGTGGGCGGCGACCGGCGCGCTGGCCGCGGCGATTACAACGACAATGGCGACGGCATGCTTGGCGAGCTTGAGCATGATGGGCTCCTTGACTTGGTGGACTCGGGCCTGCGACTTCATGGCCAGTCAAGCTACGAGCAGACGGCCACCGATGCATCGGGAAGTCTCCCTACGTTGCGATCAACGGTCCCCATCTTGGATGACCGAGGACCGACGTAGCGCAAGGGCTTTGGTCGGTGGTCGCGTTGGTGCGACACTGGTCGCGAGGATGACGCGAGCATTTCGGAGATGGTCGATCGGGGCATGAGCGGACGCTCGCCCACGAGCGCGGGCGCGTTCTTGGAGCGCGACGAAGGTCTGCTCGCGCTAGACGGATCGCTGACCGAGATCGTCGAGGGCGGCGGGGGAAAGCTGTTGCTCGTCACCGGCGAGGCGGGTGTGGGCAAGACGGCGTTATTGCGTCGATTCGCGTCGTCTCAGCAGGCGTCGATCCGTGTGTTGTGGGGTTCGTGCGAGCCGTTGCTGACCCCACGCCCCCTGGGGCCGCTGTTCGATGTGGCCGAGACCGTCGGCGGCGAGCTTCAGGAGTTGGTGAAGACGGGTGCTCGTCCTCACGAGGTGACCGCGGCGTTGCTGAGCGAGCTGGACAAGCGGCCGCCGACCCTGCTGGTGTTGGAGGATCTGCATTGGGCGGATGAGGCGACGTTGGATGTCTTTCGGCTGCTCGCGCGCAGGGTCGAATCGGTTCCGGCGTTCGCGCTGGCGAGCTTCCGAGATGACGAGCTCGATCGCGCCCCGCAGCTGCGGATCGTGCTCGGCGAGCTGCCTGGACGACCGCGGCGGCTGAAGCTTGCATCGCTCTCGCTCGATGCCGTCCGCGAGTTGGCGGCGCCGCACGGGGTCGATGGGCAAGAGCTGCATGCGAAGACGGGCGGCAATCCGTTTTTTGTCACCGAGGTGCTCGGAGCGCCGAGTGAGCGGATTCCCGAGACCGTGCGCGATGCCGTGCTCGCCCGCGCCGAGCGGCTGCCGGAACCTGCCCGCAGGTTGCTGCAGGCGTTGGCGGTGGTTCCGGGCCGCGTGGAGCTGTGGTTGCTCTCGGCGCTCGCCGGTGAGCCGGCAGACCGGTTGGAACAGTGTCTGGCGTCGGGAGTGCTCACGGTCGTGGAGGGCGGCGTGGCCTACCGTCACGAACTCGCGCGCGAGGCCGTGGAGACGACGTTGCCTCCGGACCGGCGGCTGGCTTTGCATCGTGCGGCGCTGACCGCGCTAAGTGCCCCTGCGGTAGGTGACCCCGATCCCACGCGCCTGTCTCATCACGCTGAAGCGGTCGGGGACGCCGAAGCCGTGCTGGTGTGGGCGCCGCAGGCGGCGGTCCGGGCAGCCGGCGCGGGCGCACACCGCGAGGCCGCGGCACAGTATGCACGCGCGCTCAGGTTCTCCGATCGCTTGACCGTCGAGGCGCGTGCAGACCTTCTCGAGCGTCGCGCACGTGAATGCTTTCTGGTCAACGAGTCCGCGGAGACGATCGCATCGCTGCAGCAGGCGATCGAGCTCAGTCGTTCGCTCGGCGATCGGTTGCGGGTGGGTCGTCTGCTGTGCTCGCTGGCGCGAGCGCTTCACGAGTCCGGGCGAGACTCAGAGGCGACGGCGCTGGTCCGGGAGGCAGTAGAGCTACTGGAGCCGCTCGGCGATAGCCGGGAGCTGGGTCGCGCCTTCGGGACGCGCGCTCAGTTCTGCATGCTGACAGATGACCTCGAACAAACCGTCGCTTGGGGGGATAAGGCAATTGAGCTCGCCGAGCGCCACAACGACACCGAATCGCTGGTGCACGCGCTCAACACCGTCGGGACCGCGTTGCTGAACGTCGGCTCACGGGAGGGCGCGGAGAGACTGGAACGAAGCCTGCGCCTCGCTCGCTCGGGCGGCTTGGATGTAGACGTCGGTCGCGCGTTCAACAATCTCGTGGCGGGAGCACTCGTCTCGCGCGACTACGACCTCGCCGAACGCTATGTCGACGTCGGAATCGAATACTGCGAAGACGGCGGTCTTGAGCTCTGGCGCGAGCTTCTGTCGGCAAACCGGATCAGGCTGGAGCTCGACCGTGGACGGTGGGAGCGGGCCGGCGAGGCCGCGAGCGCGCTTCTATCTGACCCGAGATGCACCGTCAGCGTGCGGTCCGAGGCGCTGGTGTCGCTCGGCCTCGTCAGAGCCCGCCGGGGCGACCCAGAGATCTGGGCGCCGCTCGACGAGGCGCTGGCCCTGACCGCCTCCAGCGAGGTGACACAAGCGTTCGCACCGACCGCCGCGGCTCGTGCCGAGGCAGCCTGGCTCGAGGGCAAGCCGACCGAGGTCGCGGGCATCACCGACGACGCCTTTGCGTTGACGCTTGCGCGGGATGCTCCTTGGATAACCGGCGAACTCGCCGTCTGGCGGTGGCGCGCCGGGATTCGGGATGCGATTTCACCTGGCAAGACGGCGGAGCCTTTTTCGCTCTCAATCGCCGGGGAGGGAGCCCGCGCCGCGAGTCTATGGCAAGAGATCGGCTGTCCGTATGAAGCGGCGCTGGCGCTGGCTGACAGCGGCAACGAGAAAGCGCTCCGCGAAGCTCTCGACCAGCTGCAGGCGCTGGGTGCGCGTCCGGCCGCCGCGATCGTGACGCGGCGACTGCGCAAGCTGGGCGTCCGAGGGCTGGCCAGAGGTCCCCGCTCCCAAACCTGCCAGAACCCCGCCGGCCTGACCGCACGCGAGCTAGAAGTGCTCGCGCTGCTCACCGAGGGGCTGCGCAACGCGCAGATTGCTGAGCGCCTGGTCGTATCTGAGAAGACCGTCGATCATCACGTCTCGGCGATCCTGGCAAAGCTCGACGTCCGCACTCGCGGCGAGGCGAGCGCTCAAGCGATGCGGCTTGGCCTGACCGCCCCAACGTAGGTACCGGCGACTCCGATCGCGTGCGGACGCGCGTACGAACCGCGACGGTGCCACCATCCGTGTCGAGCATGTTGCATCCTCGCCAAATGTGATGGCCCGCCGCGCAATATGCATTGCGGCGCAGATTAGCGTCGTCGTGCCCGCCAGCATTGACGCAGGCCCCGTCCCCAGTCCGACCCGCCCCCGCTATTCGCCCAAACTCGGGCTTGGGCGTCGGCCTTCGCATATGCACGAGCATGGATCGCGAGCCCGCCCCAAGGACCCCGCTCTCCGCGACGAGGAGGGCTCGGGCCGCGTCGGTCGCCGGCCGGCCTCAGGGACGGACGCCGGCGTGCCGGACCGCTAAGTGGGCGGCAACTCGCTGCAAGCACCCGCCGTGACTGCAGCCGTCAGGCCCTCGGATCGCGGCGCCCGCCGCCGACGCGGCATCGCCGATTAACCACCGCCGGGGAGCGATGCCGCTCACGATCGCTTCGCCCATGCCGAGCTCGCTGAACTCACGATTAGTATGGCGACCAAACGAATACTCGGCCGCGGTGGTGCTAGCCGCGACGTCGTCGGCCTGCTAACGACCGCGCTACTGCTCTGCCAACAACGCAGGGCACGGAACTCGGGGCAATCCTGGCTTTCCGTGCGGACGAGGAGGAGCGCTGACGGCAGAGTCCCGCTTTGCGTTGAACCAGAAGTGCGCCGATGACCGGAGTTGCGCTGCGGCATTGTCGACGAGGCGCACGTCGTCGTGGTCGTCGATCGCGAGACGGTCCAATTGCCAGCGGAGCGGAAGTGCGCCGACCCGGGTGCTTGCAAGGTGGTTGCTAGCAGTCGGCTCGAAGCAGAAGTCGCCGCGATCGATCCCAACGCTGCCGGATCGGACGATTTCCAAAACTGACTGGGCGTCGCCGTGGAGACCGCCCCCGCGCTTCCCCAAATCGTCCAAGCGCCATGACGCGCTAGCCGGAATCGAGCTAGCACCCGGCTCGTGCCGGCTGCTCCTCGCGTGGAAAACCGGGCGTCTCGCCGCCCTGCTCGAGCTCACTGCCGGGGTCGTCCGAGGCTGAAAGCCAGCGGCCGGCTCGGTCGGCCGGTTTCTTTACGCGTGCGGCGGGGCGTGGCAGACTGGCTGTGATCATGGGGCCGGCGCATCGGGTGGTACGTGGAGCTAGCGGATGAGCTCAATTGCGGCGGACGTCGAGGGGCAGCTGCTTGAGCGGGGCGAGAGCATCTCCGCGCTGAGCGGGTTGCTGGCAAGCGTCAAGGCGGACGCGACGGGGAGGTTAGTTTGGATCGGCGGTGAGGCCGGCGTCGGCAAGACCTCGTTGCTTCGCCGCTTCTGCGAGTTGCAGCCCAAGCCGGCGCGAGCGCTGTGGGGCGGCTGCGAGCCGCTCCGGACCCCGCGTCCGCTGGGTCCCTTTCTGGATATCGCCGGCGCGGTCGGCGGCGAGTTCGCGAGGCTCGTCGCCGCGTCCGCGAGGCCACACGAGGTGACGGTCACGCTGCTGGGCGCGTTGCGGGGCCAGGGCCTAACCGTGCTGGTGCTTGAGGATCTTCACTGGGCCGATGAGGCGACGCTCGATGTTCTGACCCTGCTTGCGGGGCGAATTCGATCGGTGCCAGCGCTCGTGCTGGCGAGCTATCGGGATGACGAGCTCGAGCGTGGATCGGCGCTGAGGGTCCTACTGGGAGAGAAGGCCCCGCGAGCGCAACGGCTGAAAGTCGAGCGGCTGTCGCGGGCGGCGGTTGCGGAACTGGCCGAGCCGCACGGCCTGGACGCCGCAGAGCTTTACGGCCGCACCGGCGGTAACCCGTTCTTCGTCACCGAGGTGCTGGCGACGGGCGGCGAGCGGCTCCCCGTCACCGTGCGTGATGCCGTTTTGGCGCGCGCCGCTCGGGTATCCGAACCGGCACAGCGGCTGCTCGACGCGGTGGCGATCGTCCCTGGACCGGCTGAGATGTGGTTGCTCCAAGGGCTCGCCGGCGACCTGGTGCGCTACCTCGATGAGTGCCTTGCCTCGGGCATGCTGGCTGCTTCGGGGACGGCCATCTCCTTCCGCCACGAGCTGGCCCGCTTGGCCCTCGAGGAGGCGATCTCTCCCGCCCGCAGGCTGGAGCTGCATCGCGCGGCGCTGGCGGCACTGGAAGACACGGCGGATTCTGATGTGGCGCGACTCGCTGAGCATGCCGAGGCAGCGAGCGACGCGCAGGCTGTTCTGAAATATGCTCCGGCGGCGGCGGCGCGTGCAGCCTCTGTGGGAGCGCATCGTGAGGCTGCCGCGCTCTACGCACGCGCCGTGCGCTTCGTCGATGAAGCCTCCGCCAGAGCCGGTCTTCTTGACTCGCAAGCCCGCGAGGCATATCTGACCGGAGATTTCGCGGAGGCTTTCGAGGCGTGTAGCGAGGCGCTGGTCAGCCATCGTGCGGCCGGAGCGGTGCGGAAAGAGGCGGCGTCGCTTCGGCTGCACGGGCGTCTGCTGTTGCAGCTCGGCCGCGATGAGGATGCGATCGCCGCGGGAAAGACGGCCATCGCCTTGCTCGAGACATTGCCACCGGATCGGGATCTCGCAGTGGCATACGCGAATCTGGCCGAGCTTGCGATGACGCGCGAAGATCCCGGAAAGGCGAGCGCGTGGGCGCAACGCGCGCTCGAGGTCGCGCACGAGTTCGATGACAGCGAGACGGCCAGCCACGTGGACGTCTACATCGGCGCGATCGAAGCCAAGCGCGGCGGCTCGGCAGGCTGCGCGAGGCTCGAACGGACGCTGGAAGCCGCGATCGACGCTGGCTTTGAGGAGGTTGCGGCGGAGGCCTTTAACTGGCTCGTGAGGGAGGCGGTTCGAGCCCGTAGTTTTGTATCAGTGGACCTTTACCTCGCGCGTGGCGTCGAGTACTGCAGCGAGCGCGATCTCGGTAACTGGCGTCAATCGCTCGTCGCAATGGGCGCGCGGGCCGATCTCGACCGGGGACGCTGGAGCGACGCGGCTGGCGGCGCCGCACGCGTGCTGCGAACCGCTCGGACGCAGGCATCGGCACCCGCGCTTGCACGTTCAGTGCTTGCGCTGGTCCGTGCCCGGCGCGGCGATCCCGGTGTGGACGAGGCCCTCGAGTTCCCCGTGGCGACACACGACGCGAGCATCGCACGGCCGCGACCCGTATCAGCCCCTCCCCCAACGAGCAAGATGTACCTGGCCGCCGCACGCGCGGAGATCGCCTGGCTCAAGGGCGAGCCGGCGGCTGTCCTCGAGGCGACCGAGGAGGCCTTCGATCTCGCGGTTCATGCGGAAGCATGGTGGGTTGTGGGCGAGCTCGCCTATTGGCGCTGGCGCGCAGGGATCCTCGAGGACGTTCCGCCCGAGGCGGCCGAGCCCTACACGCTGTCGATTCATGGCGACTGGCGGCGGGCCGCCGAGTGCTGGACTGAACGTGGCTGCCCGTACGACGCCGCGCTCGCGCTCGCCGATGGCGACGACGAAGGCGCGCTGCGCCAGGCGTTCGATCGGCTGCAGGCCCTTGGCGCCCGGCCCGTCGCAGCGATCGTCGCTCGCCGCCTGCGCGAGCGGGGAATCCGGGGCGTGCCGCGGGGGCCGCGCCCGGGCACGCGCGAGAACCCAGGCGGCCTGACGGCGCGCGAGCTCGACGTCTTGGCGCTCTTAGCCGAAGGCCTGCGCAACGCGCAGATCGCGGAGCGCCTGGTCGTGTCGGAGAAGACCGTCGATCACCACGTGTCAGCGATCCTGCGAAAGCTCGACGTGCGCACGCGCGGTGAGGCGAGCGCAGAAGCCGCGCGGCTCCGACTGACCGGCTCGACATAAAGAGGCATCAGCGTCTGACATGGATAGATCTCGCAGCTGGACGGCTCGTACACGCGCCACGCATTCGGGTTCCTTGGCCAAGGCGACCATACGCCGAGCGGTCCCGACTGCGGCCTCCTCGCGCCGCAAGCGGAGAGGCATTAATCCTCTTTGCGTCAGCCGCGCGGCCTCGCGGCCGAGCAAGGGCCGCGCGCCGTCCAGGCTGCTCGCTCTCATTAGGACGTTCCAACTCAGAAGCCAGCGACCGGTTCCGACCTCGCGCTGCACCACGCTGTGCATGACCGCGTAGGGCAGGTAGAACCCCAGCTGGTGTGGACTACTTGCAGCGCCAGGGAACACGGTGTGTTGCGCACACGCTCGATTGCGCTCGATGGCGTGAGAAAGCCCCGGTCGATCAATCGGCCGGGGCTTGTGGCTCTGTCGAGCCCTTGGGGTGCTAGGGCAGCGGTGGGATCGTGTTGAACACGCCCCAGGGCGTATGCGCGCCCGCTCCGTAGATGCCCTGCGTCCCGACGTCAACGGGCGGCCCGATATAGGCGTCCTTGTAGAACAGGTACAGGGGCCGGCCGTGGTAGGTCACCTGGTGGCTGCCGTCGGGTCTGACGATGAACCCGAGGGCACGCTGTTCAACGCCGGGCCCGGCTACGGGCCGGTCTGAGGTGATGAGCGGTGGCCAGTAGACGGCACACAGCCCCTGACAGCCGCTGTCGTGGCCCCAGTCGTGACGTCTTAGGTCGCCCCGCTTGTGGCCACGGTCCCGGCTCAAGGTGTAGACGGGGAAGCTAGCGTCGGGGAAGGCGCTGAAGTCATTGTTCATCGTTGCGGCTAGTACGGTCGCGTCGGGCCCCGTGCCACCGACGGGAGCGGTCTCGAGCTGCAATTGAGCCCGACCTGTTGCCGGAGTGCCCCGGCGCGGATCGACCAGGTACCAGATGCCCGCAGGGCTGGTGACTGGATCGTCCAAGTTGGCGCCTTGCGTGTCCCCCGCCGCTTGGTCCAGGAAGAACCGGTAGAGCGGATAACCGGCGTAGCTCACCTGCTTGACCGACGAGACGCCCGTCAGGAAGTCGAAGTCGGTGCGGGTCACCGTCCCGAGAAGCCTGGGGTTGACCCCGGGCCCCGCGATCGGGGCACCCTTGGTGAGGAGCGCTGGCCAGAGGTCACTGTCGCAAGGCGTCTTTAGGGCGTTCGCGTTGTCGCTACACGCGAACGGCGCGCCGTTCAGCGCATGGAGCTGGTCTGAGGTGAGCAGGTACAACGAACAGCCGGCGTAATCGCCAGAACCGACCACTAGCACCCTGCCAAAGGACGTCGTCCATGTGACCGACACGGTCGCAGGGCCGGTCGGAGCGCCTGTCACATCGTCGGAACAAGCAGGACCGCTTTGGGCGCTCGCAGGTGGGCTGAACATGAGGGCCACCGCAACGAGGCCCAGGGTGAGCGCGCCGGCTGTGGTACGGGCTGCAAGAGGCCTCCCGAGCCCGCGAAACATCGTCGTCATTACGACCTCCAATCGCCTGTGTAGAAGTAGGGGTCCAGTACCTGGACCTGCGTGATCTGATCGATGGGCAGGTCGTTGCGAGCGGCCGTCTTGCGGATCGCCTCGGGCGTGGGTGCGTCGTAGATGCAGAAGGTGGTGCGCTTGTCGGCGCTCACGTAGGAGTGCACCCATGTGACACCCTCCTCAGCGTTTCGCTCGACAATTGTCTCGCAGAGCTCGGAACCACCATTGCCGACCGAAATCTGCAGTCCGTCGGGGAAGGTGCGCTGCACCATATATCGCGGCATGTGGGTCCTCCAGATCGGTTGCCCCGTGGTATGCCGTAAACGTACGAGCACCGTGCCCGGCGCGCATCGGGAGGAGCACCTATGTTGGGAGTCGCTGCTACCTATCTTGGGCTAGCCGAGCGCCGGCCGGCGATAACGCGTATGGCTCTGCCTCGGCTTCCGGCCCGAGCCGATCGAATATCCCCATGCGCGAACGACAACACGCCCGGTCGCCGTCTCTCCAATTCCGGCCTGGCCCGGGACGAGCACCAGCCGCCCGCGCCCGTCGACGCCGTCCGCCCGCACAGTGTCGAGCGCCTCGAGAAACCCAGCGCTCGAGCAAGCCCCCCGGGCCAACAGCGGTAACCAGGTCCCCAACCGCGTCGCCCAGGCACACAACGTTCACCTGGCGGGATCTGCCCGTCAGGCCGTCCCAAGATGGGTACCCCACCCACCAACATGGGTGGTTCTCCCGTTGCGTCGGTGGTGACGTCCACCTAGTTTAGTGGTCCCGCAGGTCCAGACCCGCCGCCGAGATCTGCCACCTACCGCATCAACGTGAGGACACGCAATGAGTACTGGCACACGACGTCCGGGATCGTCTCGGCGAGACTTCTTGAAGGGTGTAGGAGCGGCTAGTGCCGGACTGGTGGCCGGCTCCGTTGGTGGCGCCGCGGGACTGGCGGGGTCCGCGACGGCCGGCATATCGCCGGCATCTCCGAGGAGCTACGCAAACGGCGGCGGCGGGGCGCCAGCATCGAGCATCGACTTTGGCCGCATATTCCCGAATCTGCCGCCATTTGCAGAGGCGGATGACACCGTCCGCGCGGCGCTGCTCGAGGTGGGCCAGCCGGGCGGGGTCGTTGACGCCCAGGATGACTTGGCGGCCGGCCCGAAGGCGTTGATCGTGGATCCGACGGTGAACGGCAACTCGACGGCGGCCAATCCGTACGGGACCAATCCGGATAACCCGACGATGACGGCGGGGTCGACGTTCGTGGGGCAGTTCACCGATCACGACATCACGTTTGATCAGACCTCGCAGCTGGGGGTGCCGCAGAATCCGCTGACCTCGCCGAACACGCGCACCCCGGCGCTGGATCTCGATTCGGTGTTCGGGGGCGGTCCCGGGCTGCGGCCGGATCTGTATGTGGCTAACCCGGACGGGTCGGTGGGGCCGCAGTTGAAGATCGGCTCGGGCGGGGTACACGAGGACGTCCCCCGGGTGCCGAACGGGGACGGCACCTACACGGCGCTGTTGGGCGACCCGCGCAACGACGAGAACCTGATGATCGCTGGGCTGCACTGCGCGCACATCCTGTTCTACAACCGGGTGCTGGACGAGCTGTCTGAGTTCGATCTGGCCCGGTTCCCGGCGGCCCGCGCGGGGGAGCGGGCAAACCCGTATGTGGCATTCCTGATCGCCCGCCAAATCACCCTGTGGCACTACCAGTGGCTGTTGGTCAACGAGCACCTGCCGCAGATCGCCGGGCAACAGGTCGTCAACGACGTGCTCCAGCACGGCAACCGGTTCTATCACCCGCCGCCCGGGGACGCTTTTATGCCGATCGAGTTCGGCGCCGCGGCATACCGCTTCGGGCACAGCATGGTCCGCCCCTCGTATCGCGCGAACTTCACCTCGGGCAGCGGCGACAGCTCAAGCCCGACCGCCGACCCGTTCTTCGGGCTGGTGTTCGACGCCTCGATTCCGGCCGCCGAGTACAGCGCGCCGCCAAGCTTTGACCGCGACGATCTGCTCGGCGGGTATCCCGCACCGCGCCGATACATCGGCTGGCAGACCTTCTTCGACTTCGGCGACGGCCAAGTCAAGAACAACAAGAAGATCGACACCACCATCTCCAGCGTGCTGTTCACCGTCCCGGTGCCCGCGATCGCCCCCCACACCCAAACGAGCCCCACCGTCCTGCCCCAACGCAACCTACTGCGCCAGCTGACCTGGTCGCTCCCCTCAGGACAAGCCGTCGCCGCGGCGATGGGAGTCACCCCGCTGGGAGCTAGCGACCTTCGCGACATCGGCGCCATCCACGCGCCATTTGCGACTAGCAGCCCACTGTGGTACTACGCGCTCGCCGAGGCCAAGGCCCTCACTGACGGGCTCACGCTCGGCCCGCTCGGCGGGCGGATCGTCACCGAGACGCTGATCGGCCTGCTGCGCGCCGACCGCACCAGCTACCTCAGCCTATTCCCCGGCTTCCGGCCGTTCCTCGGCACCGACCTCCAACTCGGGTCAAACCTCGACCCCGACATCACCGGCAACCGCACATACACCCGCGCGCACTTCCTCTACTACGCTGGAGTCGTCACACCCGGCATCTACCGCTGAGGAGCAGTCGGGGTGCTCAAGAACCTCCTCACGCCAACGCACAGCGCGATCTTGATGGCCGTCCTGCTATTGATCGTCGGGCCAACGCCTTCCCCAAACCGGACGGGCGCTGGGCAGTGGCATCCGTGAGTTCAAGACGCGATCAGGGGCAATGAGCACCCGACTGGGGATACGCCGCCGCAAGCCGTGACAGGTCTCGGCCACCGACCAAAAGGCCCCCCTGACCGAGAAGCCGTCTTGCGTAGTGGCCCGTGGGCTGCCGGCTTTGCCGATGCCGGCATCGGTACCTTGCGGGTAGAGAGCATGCTTTTAGGTTTAGACCGAGCAGGGCTTTCAACGCCGGCAGCATAGGATGAGCTTCGCAACGTGTTCAAAGGTTGAGCCCTGAGGACGACGCGGAAAAGGTGACGGGTGGCAGCGGCGATCCATGTGAGGACGGGCAACTCTCCAAGCGCGTGCCGGGCGACGAGAATCCCGGAGTCCCACACGAGGAGCAGCCGGCACAAGGCGGGTGCTAACTAACTCGATCCCGGCTAGCACGTCAGAGCGCTTTCGACGACTTGCACCAGTGCGGCGGGGGCGTGGACCTCGGCGTGCTGCTTTCCAGGCATTGCGACAGCGGCCCGATCGCACCCCTTGCCAGCTCGGCGATCCTCAGCTAACCCAGCGCCGTGAGCTCGGCGCCCGGTCTGCGGCGATCTTGCAAACGAAGGCCCGCTGCCGCTTGGGACGAGAAGGAGCACTCGGGCCAGAGTGCCGCTTGGTCTCGAAGGAGAACACAGTGAGCGGGGGAGTCGGCCCACCCACTCACCTCTGAGCGACGAGCAGCGCCCTGACGGGACCACTGCTCTTGTGCTCCGGTCGGCACAGACCTTGCGGCCGCTTGGTGGTCGGCGGATGGCCCGCAGCGGCTATCTCGAAATTGCGCTCTGCCACCACGGAGGCGATCGTCCAGCTCACCCGAAACGGTGACGAGTCGTTGCGCGAGGCGGTGCGATGACTACGTCGACCGGTGTTCCCGTCGCTAAGTCACTGGCCTTGCGTACGGGCGTACCGCACGAGGCTGCGCAGAAGCCAGAGGTCGAGGGCTAGGAACGGAAGGAAGACGAGTCCCCACCAGTAGCCCTTCGCACACAGGAAGACGGTGACGAAGAGGATCCAGGGCGCGAGAAGGGCGCGCACGACGATCATCTGCTTGTAGTGCCTACGCGCCCACTGGCTGTTCCAGCCGACGCGTTGGTCGTTTGCCGTCATTTCAGGGAACGCTGCTCGGTCAGTAGCCCTCGGGGTCGTCTCGGTCAGGGACGGGTCCGACGTTGGCGTAGTGGTGCTGTTCATGGTCCCTCCTTGGGATCTTGCGATCTAATAGCCGGATGATATCACTTTGCTACCAGAGGCGCAAGTCGAGTCGAGAAGACAGCGGGTTCTCGTCTGAGTCGGCGTCGGCAGCCCTTCGATTGCTTTAGCCACGGACGAGGCGCCGACGACGCTCCGCGCCGTGCGAGCGCGATGCCAGGTTTGCGATCACGCGGACGAAGTCAACCCGGGATCGCATTCGCGTCCCGTGGCGTCAACGCCCCGGCCATCGCTTCTGGCGATCAATCGCTCGTCTCGCCCCACGCGTCGGATCGCGGGGAACCGTCCGCCGAGCCGGGCTCTCGCATCCTCGGGACCAATCCCACCGCCTACGTTCGGACGCTCGGCAAGAGGCTCGGGCCAAACTACGGCGTCTCCATCAACCAGACCGGTGGCGGTGGCGCGATCGCGATCGCCGGCACGCTCACGCTGCTGTTGTCGATCGCCGCCGGGCTCGGAGTGCTCAACACCGTTGTGCTCCACACCCGCGAGCGCGTCCACGACCTCGGCGTGTTCAAGGCAGTCGGGATGACCCCCCGCCAGACTGTCGCTCTGGTGCTCTGCTCGGTAGCCGGCACGGGCCTAATCGCGGGCGTACTCGCGCTCCCCGCTGGTGTCACCGTGCACCAGAACGTGATCGACGCGATCCTCGGCGCCGCCGGCCTCGAGGTCCCCGCCAGCCTCCAAAACGTGTACGGCGCCGGGGAACTCTCAGCGCTCGCAATCGCCGGACTGCTCATCGCCCTCGCCGGCGCGCTCCTGCCAGCCGCCTGGGCGGCGCAGTCACGCACAGCCACGGCGCTGCGAGCCGAGTAATGACGGCGGCGGCGTGGTGGCGCATCGAGGCGCGGCTCGTCCCCGACGACAGGAGGAGCGTTGGCCCGGCGCGAGTGCTTGGCCACACGAACGCACTCGGCTGGCGACCGGCCGGCCCTGAGCGGCGCAAGCGGCGGCGTCCCGCCGCGTCCCGGTCCCTATGCCCGGCCTGTTCACCACACCGCACTGGCCCGCATCTCCAGTCGAGGAGATTGCTTGTCGTATTTGCGAAGGTTCAACCTGCTCGAGGTCCGGGATCCCGTCGCCAGGAGGGTGGTTGGTCTCGGCCCACTCTAGACGGATCCCCCCGCGGGCTCCGGTCGCGAGTTAGGCTGCTGGGACGTGGCACGCCAGATGACCCCAGACGAGGCTCGTCTCTCCATGGCGCGCGGGACTCGCACGGCCAAGGTCGCGACAACGATGAGCGACGGTCACCCGCCCGTGATGCCCGTGTGGTTCGTGCTCGACGGGGGCGCAATCGTGTTCACGACCCCCGGAGAGTCAGTCCAAGGGCGAGCATTGCGGCGCGATCCACGGATCGCGCTGGTTGTCGACGAGGAAGTCCCGCCGTACGCGTTCGTCCACGTCCGCGGTCGTGCCGAGATCAGCGAGGATCCAGAGCAACTGCTTCGATTCGCGACCGAAATGGGCGCGCGCCTCATGGGCGTCGACCGCGCCAAGGAGTTCGGCGCTCGCAACGCGGTCCCGGGTGAGTTGCTCATTCGCGTAAAGGCGGAGCGCGTGATCAGCAACGCCGATGTTGCCGGGTACTAACCCAGACACGTCGGGCTCATGGGCCCGACCACCCGGCTGAGCCAACGGCTCGCAGGTGCAGCAGAGGCTTGGAGATTCGACGGGTCCAGGTTTCGAACGCCTGCGCGGGCGGGACGCTTACTTCGAACGCGAGAACGAGCGGCGCAACGCTCATCTGCGTTCGTGGTCGTGTTCTCAGCGAGGATGCGGTAACGGGCGATCGCCTGGTCCCATGTCTGGGCGAAGTATTCGCGGATCGCATCTACGCCCTCGGCTCGGAGTTGGTAGATGCGTCGGGTGCCGGCGGCCTGGTCGGCTTCGCCCTGCGGCGCACGGTTGCGCCATTGGCGAGATGCGAGTCGGACGTCGTCTACGGTGCCGAGACCTGCGTTCGTGTCGGCGCGTGTACGCGGAGCCATCGCGGTTGTCTTGGTTGGCCTGCCACGGAGCGGCAGGTCGCGGGCTCGCGAAAGCCGCCGTGAGAGTGCTGCTGGTTTGTGGATGCGGCGCTGCGTTCTCACGAATAGACGGCTTCACAAGATGCTCACAGGATCTGCGTGTAGGCCTCGACGAATCTGGGGTGCACGCCTTGTTGCGGTTGGCGTGAACGCACACGAGACTGGATAGGTGGCTGTCTTGAGCAGGTGCTCGAATGCTGACCAGATTGTCGGTGATGGTGATCGCGCGCGGCCGTTGTGGGCGCGGTGGAACGATGATCTCGGCGAGCGTTACACGCTCGGGGTCGAAGAGGAACTGATGCTGCTCGCGCCATCTGATTGGTCTCTTGCGCAGTCGAGCGACGTGGTGCTCGCGGGGCTTTCGGATGAGCTGTCGGCGCACACCTCCCCGGAGACTCACGCGGGGGTGGTCGAGCTCGCCACCGGCGTGCATCATGACGTTGACGGAGCCGTTGCAGAACTCGCTTCGCTGCGAAGCCGGCTCTCGCTGGAGTTGGACGCGCTGGGATTGACCGTCGCGGCCGCTGGCACGCATCCGTTCACCTCGCGCGAGGAGACCGAGGTTTCCGGTGCCGCGCGCTACCGAGCGCTCGATGACTCGCTGCGCGTACTCGCCCGGCGGGAGCCGACGATGGCGCTGCATGTCCACGTGGGTGTGCCGGCCCCTGGGACGCGATTCGAGTGCTCAACGGGTTGCGGCGCTCGATCCCGGTTCTGCTCGCGTTGTCGGCCAACTCGCCCTTCTGGCGGGGGCGCGATACCGGCTTCGCGTCAACCCGCACGTCGATTTTTCAGGCGTTCCCTCGGGCGGGGCCGCCACGATTTTTCGCCGACTACTTTGATTACATCGGGGCGGTCGATGTGCTAATCGCGCCAGGGGCGATACCGGATCCGAGCTTTTTGTGGTGGGATGTGCGGCTGCAGCCGGTGCTCGGGACCGTAGAGGTGCGGGTGATGGACGCTCAGTCAACCGTTCGGGAGGTCGCTCCGTTGGTCGCGTTAGTCCAGTCACTCGCCCGCCTCGAGCTCGAGGGAGACACCTCGCCGGCCGCGCCGGGCGCTGAGGTTCTGGCCGAGAACCGTTTCCTGGCGGCTCGCGACGGGATGGAAGCCCGGCTGATCGATCCGGCTGCCCCGTCATTGGTCCCGGTGCGAGAGACGCTCGAAGCGCTGCTGGCCGAGTGTCGCCCGCATGCCGTCGCGCTCGGCTGTGCCCAGGCGCTGGATGGGGTGCGGTGCCTGGCGGCCGCCACGGGCGCCGATCGTCAGCACGCGTTTGCCGCCGGACCCGGAAGCCTCGACGATCTGGTCGCCAGCCTCGCCGAGCGGTTTCTCGCGCCAAGCGAGCTCGTTGGGGCAGCAGAACAAAGCAACTGAATAAGTACGACACCAAACAGAAAGGAGCGGCACATGTGCCGCTGGCTCGCATACTCCGGTTCCCCGATCCTGATGAAAGACGTGCTCTATGGAGGGACTAACTCGCTGGTTGACCAGAGCCTGCACTCGCGGCTCGGCGCCGAGCCCACCAACGGCGACGGGTTCGGCGTCGGCTGGTACGGCGCGCCCGACACCCCTGGCGTCTACCGCAGCGTCGAGCCGGCCTGGAACGACGAGAACCTGCGCGAGCTGGCCGGCCACATCAGCTCGCCGCTGTTCTTCACCCACATCCGGGCGGCGATCGGCAGTGCCGTTCAGCAGACCAACTGCCACCCCTTCCGCCACAACCAGTGGCTGTTCATGCACAACGGCTACATCAACGAGTTCGCAACGATCAAACGGGATCTGATCCTGGCCGTCGACCCCTCGCTCTACCCGGAAATCAAGGGCCAGGCTGACACCGAAGTGCTGTTCTTCCTCGCCCTCACATTCGGTCTGGAAGACAACCCCCCAGCCGCCGTCGAGCAGGCGATCGGACTCGTCGAAGCGGTCGCCGAACGCCACGGCGTTCCGCACCCGTTCCAAGGCACCGTCGCGACCACCGACGGGGCGAGCATCTGGGCGTTCCGGTACTCCAGCGAGCGAAAGTCCCGCTCGCTGTTCTACACCACCGACGTTCCGACACTCCACAAGCTATACCCCGACCGGGAGGATCTCCGACAATTCTCAGACGACGCGCGACTGATCGTCTCCGAACCCCTCGGCGACGTCGCCGGGGTCTGGAACGAAGTGCCCGAGTCCAGCTGGGGCGTCGTCGGCCCCGCCGGCGCAGAACTGCAACCCTTCCGGCCAAAAGCCCCGTCGACGTCGGTGCCCGTCGGCACATGAGCTCAGCGCTGCCAGTTCACCCAGCCCCGGAGTCAAACCCAGGGGCGACTACTCGCCTCGACCCGAAGCGCGGCCGGCCGATACCCACCGCAGCCGTTGTCGGCCCACACCTGCCTTGGTTGCCGCGCCGGCATCCGCTCGCGAGCGGTGACAGTCTCGGAATGCGCGGATAGCGCGATCCAGCCCGACGTCGGAAAGTAGGGCGAGTCTGCATACGACTCTCCGGTCGCGGTGCTCGAGAATCGCCGAAAGCGAGACTGACGCCGAGCGCGCGAAACACGTGCAGGCGCGTCGGCAAGTGTCGTCGGCCATCCACTCCCGATCGTTCGGGAGATCAGGATCGCGTCGCCCGGGCTCGGATTCGAGGATCTCGCGCGCGCCCGCCGCGGTGACCACACTCGTCTAGGTCCGCCCCCAGGTCGCTACCGTCCCGCGCCGCGCCGGCCAGCGCTTTTGATCTGACTATCGTGATCGCGGCCTCAGCCCGGTAACTCCTCCCGACGCGTGTCTGGAGGGTGGATCCACGAACACGCCGGACAGGCGTTCATAAAGAAGAGAATGGAACAGTCCTACATCGAAGATCTTAGAATTGCGATGGCCCCGTCCATGCGTTGACGACCGGTGCAGCGAAGCGGTCGCTGCCCGACCCGAGGGCGTGAACCTCCGCCGCGAGCACACCGTGCCAGGTGGTGTGCGAGCGTGAACCGTGATTAAGCTGTGAACTGCTGGAGCCCGGCCTCGACTCGTGCTACTTGTGCGGTGTTACGCCGTCAGGGTGAAGAGTGCCCGCAGGCGCGGGGGGGTGTGTCAGTAGGGGCTGGGTCGGGGGGACGTCGGGGACATGACGAGGGCGACTAGGTAGGCGGGAACGACACCGACGATGATCAGGGGCTCCTGTCCCGTTCCGGCCGGTGAGGTCAGGAGCGTGGCCAGCACTATGGCTGGTAGGGGCAGTTTGAGTACCGCGGTGGTGGCTGCTCCGATTCCCACGGCGACTGCATGCTGCTACGGACCGCGCTGGGCATCGTGTGCCTGATCGTGCTAGGACTGACGACCCTCCGCAGAGGCCACTTCGTCTTGTTCTTCGTCGGCTCATCTTCCCGATCCTATGAATCATCGCCGCCGTGATACACCCCACCCAACGGGCCGCCCGAGCCTGAGGCCGCCGTCACGCTCGAAATGACGCGACCCCGAGACCCTGCCATCGGCCAGGCAGCGACGACCGTTCAGAGCTTCGCGTTAAACGTCACCCTGCCGCTGTGGCACGTCGTCGGATGGATCCCGCCTGTGGTGACCGTCGAGGTGAGCGCGCCGCTGACCCGCTGATCGGTGAAGGTGCCGCTGAGCTTGTCGACCGTCTCGGAGTTCGGATGGACGGTCGCGTTGAACTTGTTCCCCTTGATCGCGATCTTCACGGTATCGGACCCGTCGAACTCTCCGCATGAACCGTACTCAGCGACGTAGCTGACCTTTCTCACGTGCCCCTTGCTGACCTTGACCGAGATCTTCAGCTCCTGGCTGGTCTTGCCCGTGTATAGCCCCGACGGGGCTGCTGACGCGATCGCAGTCATCGTGACCGCCAGCGCCGCCCCGAGTAGCCCGATTCTTCGCAGCACTGCCCCTCCTTGATGTTCACGTCCCCGGACCGGCGCCAAGGACAATAGCCGCGCACCTTAGCGGAGCACATCGCAAACAACGAGTTCGTCGGTTGGGCCTCCCAGCCGCGTTTCTCCGAGTACACCGCCCCGGCCGGATGCCGCTCGACGCGAGGCGTGGGGTACGGCGCTCTTGAGCCGCCGCGCGTCTGGCCGCCTTCAGGGGGCAGTCCGTGGGGCGCGCTAATTTCGGGGTCGATGACCGCTAGCCTCAACGGCTCAAACGGATGAGACTCGACCGCGTTCAGCCAGGCGATGTGATCAAGGCGGCGATCAAGGGCCGGACGGGGATCTGGGGTGAGGTGACCGAGGTTAAGGACGGCACCGTCTACTTCCAGCCGCTATGTCCGGCAACCGGCTGGCGGCACGCCGGCGCCCACGAGGTCGTCGGCCACTGGCGCAAGGCGCCCCGTCGGGGGAGCACGAGCGACGGGGATGCGCCACCGATGTCGGCCGAGCAGCTCTCGCTCCCGGACGTTCATGCGTAGCCGCCGGGTGTGTTGACGGCGCAGCGGCGCGCGGGAACCTGACGGGCCGCGCCCGAGGCTGGGGCGCAGCGACGAAGCTACGCAGACGGTGTCGATCCCGTTCTCCCGGGGGCGGACTCGCCCGCCGCGCCGCCGGCGGCGGAGCCAGGTCGGTGGCCGCGCCTGTCGTCGCTCGGCGAGGCGAAGCGGTCGCCGCCCCGACCTTTCCGTGCGCGAGCAGGGTTCGGATCAGTTGATGGCCTAGGACCCCGTGGGGAATGGGGTGGGTACTCCAAGCCGATCGCCGTCCGAGAAGCGGGTCTCGCGCTCCTCCGCTCCGCAGACCCTGGTCCCGGTCAGAAACGCGCGGCGCGCGAGGCGCTGCGGGTCCCCGGGGACGGCGTCGTCCAACTCGAGGGTGGTGCATCCGCAGCTGTGACCGTAGGTTGGCTCTCGGTATGGTGGGATGCCGCTCGTGCTAGCGATCCAGCACGCATTCAGAACGAGTCATGCGCGGCGAGGTGAAGCGTGCCGGCGGTGAGCGTTCGTGGACTGATTAGGTCGTACGGGCCGGTCCGCGCCGTCGATGGGGTTAGTTTCGAGGTCGGGGCGGGTGAGGTGTTCGCGCTCCTGGGTCCCAATGGGGCGGGCAAGACGACGACGATCGAGATCCTGGAGGGATTCCGCGACCGCGACGCGGGGGAGGTGCGGGTGTTGGGGATCGACCCGGGGGATCGTCGATCCGGGCAGCGGCTCCGAAGCCAGTTAGGGGTCGTCCTGCAGGAGCTTGCCGTGGAGCCGTTTCTGTCGGTGCGCCAGGTGCTCGAGCGCAACGCCGGGTATTACCCGGCGCCGCGGTCGGTGGGCGAGGTGATCGAGCTGATCGGCCTGGCGGAGAAGGCCGACGCGAAGGTCAAGACGCTCTCGGGAGGTCAGCAGCGACGACTGGATGTTGGCCTTGGGATTGTGGGCAATCCCGCGCTGTTGTTCCTCGATGAGCCGACCACCGGACTCGATCCGGCGGGACGGCGAACCTCGTGGGAGCTGGTGCGTACGCTGGCCGGGGAGGGCACGACGGTGATCCTCACCACGCACTACATGGAAGAGGCCGAGGCGTTGGCCGACCAAGTGGCGATCATCGCATCGGGCAAGATCGTGGCCCACGGCCCGCCGGCGTCGCTAGGGGGCCGCGACCAGGGTGCGGCCACGATCCGCTTCCAGTTACCCGCGGGCGTCACGCCCGCGGATCTGCCCGTGACCGTCGTCGGCGATGGGCGGTCCGTCGAGCTGCGGACCGACCGTGAGCTCGAGGCACTGTACGAGCTGACCCGGTGGGCGCTTGAGCATGACGTCCGGGTGACCGGCCTGACCGTTAGCCGTCACACGCTGGAGGACGTCTATCTGCAGTTGACCGGCGCCGACCCCGACCGATTCCAGACCGACTCGGCGCCAGGAGCGCCGGTCCGAAGTTGAGCGCGCACGGCGAATCGATCCTGCCGCGGCGTTCGGCGCTGGCCGAGCTGCGGCTCGTGCTCAGGCAGGTCGGCTACGAGCAGCTGTCCTTCTGGCTGAACCCGGTCGGGGCGATCTTCACCGTCGGGTTCTCGCTTCTGTTCCTGCTGCTGCTGGGTGCCAGCGCCGGGTCATCGCGCGTCAGCTACCTACACAACATCAAGCTTGTCCAGTACTACGTCCCGGGCTTCATCGCTTACGGCGTGATGTCCGCGTCGTTCAACAGCCTGGCGATCAGTCTGGTCATCCGCCGCGAGACCGGGCTGCTCAAACGCCTGCGGCTGAGTCCGTTACCCACCTGGACGCTTTTGACCTCGATCCTGATCAGCACGCTGTTGATCGCGTTCTCGCAGGTCGTGCTGATGCTCGCGGTCGGACGCTGGGCGTTTGGCGTTCACCTCCCATCGGACGCATCGGGAATCGGTGCCTTGATTGTCGTGCTCATACTCGGTGGGCTCAGCTTCGCCGCGCTCGGGATCGCGATGAGCACATTCATCCCCAACCAGCAGGCCGCCGGTCCGGTGACCAGCACCGTGTTCTTCGTCCTGCTGTTCCTATCCGGCCTGTGGTTCCCGCTCAAATCCGGCTCGACGCTGGCCAAGATCTCTACGTTCTTCCCCATCCGCCACTTCATCAACGCCGTGTTCAAGACCTTCATCCATCCCGAGAGCTCAGCCTGGTCCGGACACGACCTGCTGATCGTCGTAATCTGGGGCGTGGTGGGCGCTGCGGTCGCGCTTCGCCGTTTTCAATGGGCGCCGCACCGCACCTGACCGCTCAGCTGGGCTCTCGTGCCGGTAACAAACGGCCGGGAGCGGCTCGGATCGCGCCGATCGCCGAAAGATGTCATATCCGGGTTGCGACCCGGAAGGCACGTGAGGCGTGAGGCTCCCCCACGGGTGAAGGTGGCCGGGCCTTCGTGTCGAACAGAATTGCTGTGGCGCGCGCGGTTGCACCCGCGCGGCCGGGACTGTCCAACAGAAGGCACCGACCACGCTGACCGTCGTATTCGATGGGTCAGACGTTGGATCCTGCTCGGGTTTCTAGGAAGGGGAAGGTTGTCGCGATGTCGATCGTGATGGGCATAGACCAGCATCGGGCGCAGATCACCGCCGAGTGGATTGACATGGCCACCGGCGAGATCTCCCGTGGGCGGGTACGCCCGGCGGATCGCGCTGGGGTGCGCCGGTTCCTGGCGCGGTTCGCTGGCCAGCGGCTGGAGGTCGCGCTCGAGGCGACGACCGGCTGGCGATTTTTGGTCGAAGAGTTGCGGGCGGTGGGGGCGGTCGTGCATCTGGCCGAGCCGGCGGAGACCGCGGCGCTGCGCGGCAACAAGAAGCGCGCCAAGAGCGACCGGGCGGACGCCCGCCATCACCGTGAGCTGTTGTTGGCGGGGCGGTTGCCGGAGTCGTGGATCCCGCCCGATCACATCCTCGACTTGCGTGCGCGGGTGCGGCTGCGTCACACGTTGATCGAGCAGCACTGCCAGTGGCAGCAGCGGATCCAGGCGGTGCTCTACCACCACGGGTGTCCGCACCGCCGTCAGCTGATGGTCGGCGATGGGCGCGAGTGGCTGGACGCGCAGCCGCTGCCCGAGACCGCGCGCCAGCAGATCACGGTCGCGGTCGCGATCGTCGACGCGCTCGAGCGCGAGCTCGCGCCGGTGACTCGCGAGCTGCGCTTATACGCGCGGGCGCAGACGGGCTGCAAGGCGCTGATCGACGCCTACTACGGGATCGGCGAGCTGTGCGCGGTCACGGTCGTCTCAGAGCTTGGTGACTGCCGGCGGTTCGCTAACAGCCGGGATGCAGTTCGCTATGGCGGTCTCGATGTGACGGTCTACCAATCTGATCGTCACCGCGCACCCGGCCATCTCTCGCGCCAGGGTCCGCCGGCGCTGCGCTGGGCGCTGTACGAGGCCGCCCAGGTCGCGCGTCGGCCACGATCACCTGATCGCGCCTACTACGAGCAGGCCGCCGAGCGCCTCGGTGGCAACCGCGCCTGTCTCGCGCTCGCGTTCCGGAACCAGCCCTGTCCCCGCAAGCTGAGCTCCAATCCTTCGAGCTGTTTGTCAACGGCCGCCAGGTACTCCTCGGATGGGACACTGCCGGTTTCGTCACTTGGCATCGGGCCATATGACACGATCACGTAGCCTTCGCCGACTTCTGCCAGAGCGCTGGCGTTGATGCCGAGCGTCCGGTCGCGTTCTTGGTCGCCCCTACCGGCGGGGTCTCGCGACTCATCTCCGGTTCAAGGATCTCAGGCAGGACCAGGGGCTCGACCGTGGGGAGCGCGGCGATTGCCCGGCCAGGTTCGAGGGTTGCCCGCACGCCGATCTCGTGAGGGTTATCGCGTCCGACCACCGCCACGCGCTCGCCGAGGGCTCCGATGATGTTGATGACGAACGCGTCGCACTGGGCGATGTCCCCGAAGCGCCCACGCTCGTCGAACGGTGTGCGGCTTCACCATTTCCAGAATGAACTGACCTTCCCCATCTTCCCTGGGCATGCGGAGCGAGGCCCCGAGGATCTCGAGCCGTGTCTTGGATCCCGTCGCTTCTAGGTTGTTGTTGCTGCCAAGCACGACGTTAGGCGTGGCATAGAACACCTTGGCTTCGGTGTCGGCATCCGTGTCTTCGATTGCCATCGCTCGGTCGCCCGCCCACGCCCACCTGATTCGCGGTAAGCGAACGCTGGACGGACGCTGCCTTGGCGCGGACCAAGCGCTCGCGCTCAAGCGAGGCTCCTCCGTTTCGGTCACTCCTTCGCTTTCTTCTGCGAGCGTACGGCGGACGAAATACGCCGAGGTGTCATCATGCACGGCGCGTTGCGCTTCAAACCTCGCACCTCGATCAAGCTCATAATCAAAGGGCTCCAAGATCGCGTAGCGCTGAACTGCTACCCCGGGGTGGCGCGTTCGGGAATCGTGATCCTCCTGCCGTCGATCACTTGTCGGAGGTTGCGGGCGTCTGCCGAGGAGTCCCGAGATGGCGGCATTGCCGACTCTGCGCTGCAGCGCCCGGACGTCGCTCGGTGAGAGGTCAGCGATCGAACTCGGCCGGCGCGCCGGCAGTGGGTACGTCTGCCGCTGCTTCAAGCCGCTGGCGGGAGAGAGGGGGTCACCCCAATCCCCCCGACGATCATCGCGAAGTCGCATCGACGCGCCGACGCTCGACGATCAGCGCCTTCGTCGTTCTTTGACTTCCGGCACCCAGCCGCCCTGGGTCGACCCGAGCTCTTGCATCGACAACGCGGACTGGCCCTCATGGGTCCTCGCCCACATACGAAAGACGCCCCAAAGACGCTTCGAACCCGCGCTTCCAGCACGTCGTAAAACTTCAAGACTGCCCGCTTCCGGGTGTCACCACCCTGCTCAAGCAACACCTTGACGTCTTCGACCGACAACGGGGCTCCCTCCTGGCCCAACCTCTTTCCGGTGATCCCCAAGAGCGAATGCAACGCAACGGGGCCCGACTCGGAGGCGATGATCTTTCTGGCAAACTCCTCGTAGTCGGGCGCCTCAGATTCGCTGGCAAGCTGAAGCTGCACATACAGGTCCAGAAGCTTCGGGTCCAGCCCAACTTCGCGCCAGTCGCCGACGCTGAGAAGCCACTTGACGAAGACTGCCCGCCACCGTGGCTCGGCCAGGTATTTCGCCGACTCAGGCGGCTCGAATTCGACGGGGTGATGGGCGGCGATCGTAGTCACCGTCGGGCCGGTGTCATGCTCCTTCTCCTTCTCTTTTTCCTTCTCCCCGTCAGCGCTCTTCTTCTTTTTCTTGCCTCGCTGAACGTTCACCATTGACGCCGTACGCGAGATGTGGGTGTGTCGCTCCACGTCAGGCGGGGTCGGTGGCGCGCCCCCGGACATCACACGAGCAATAAGCGGTGTCAGTTCGCGTGCGTTAGCGTCCGCTTCGCGCTCAAACCGATCCGACGGATCCGAAATCCGAATGCCGCCCGGCGCTGGCGGGCCCGCCACAGGGCCTGACCGCTGCTGCGCCACATGGCTGAGCTCGTGCGCAAGCAAGCGGTCTGTGGCGAGGGTCCCGACAGCGAAGTGATCGGGATGGATCACGATGTCCTCGCCAACGGTGTAGGCCGCAGCTTCAACAGATTCCGTTGACCGGGCATCGCTGTGCAGACGGACGGATCCAAAGTCCTCCCCGAGGAACGCCTCGGCGGTCGCACGGATGCGGGGATCGAGTCCGCGACCTCCGCCCCGACCGACTGCGTCATGGACCGGCGAGCGCTCCTCCGGAACTGGCTGCGTGGAGCCGCGGACGCGCGCCCGCGCTCGCTGCGGACTCATCGCACCGCCGCCGCCAGCCATCAGGTTGGACACAACGCGATTGCCGAGGAGGCGCTGAAGGCGAAGCAGCCGGCCTGGTTCGATCATCGTGCCGCTGGGAGGAACCGGCCGAGCCGACCGACGCGCGTTTCCCGGGCGCTGGACGAAAGCTCTGCCTGCTCTTGCGAGACCATCTTCTGTGTCTCTGCGCATGGGCACCAGGACCCGCGACCAGGATAACGTCGCAGGCAGCTGGCGTGGACGCGAGGTCCGCCAAATCACCGGCTCGGCCGGCGCGCTTAAGCATGGCGGGCGCGGAAAGCGCCCACGGCACTGGCGAGCGCTTGACGGACGAACTCGACGCCCCAAACGGAGAGCGGCCTTCCGGGTCGAGTACGGTGGAGGGATCGATGATCAACGACACAAGCCGCGGCGGACCGCCCGGGAGCTAGCCAGGGCGGTCGAGGGCGGCCGGGACGTGGGTGCCGCGCTGCGGCACCTGGACGGTCACGGGTCTGAGCCCGGAGCTGTGGGGGTAGCCGAGGCGCTGGCCCGATTCCTCGTTGCGCGTTGCGATTCGCACCATGCCGGTTGGCGAGTCGTGCGTCAGGTTGTCGTCGATTCGGCGGCTGACGCGCCGTGGGAGCGGTGCGCGCGGCGCGCCGTACCGCTCGTGTCGGAGGATCTCCTCAGGCTTGCCGGCGATCGTGGCAGGACCCCGCTGGCACGCGCCCAACATATTGCCGCCCAGCGCCGCGCCGAGCAGATCGCGGTTCACGTTGATCAAGCCGCGGTACTCGCGGACCTGGGGCTGGACTGCGCTGCAGGGAGTCCGGAACGCTGGCGCGTGGCGCTCGCGTGCGCGGTCCGAGCTCGCTCGCGCGAGCAGGTCGCCCGCGCCGTCGATCGCTCGCTTCGCGCGTAAGCAAGCTGATTTGCGCGTGGCGCTCACGGCGAGGAGGCCGAGGTGTTGAGACACAGGCCAGACTTCGGGAGCGGCCTCGGGAAGCTCGTCCTCGGCGAGTGCACGAGGACGCGATACGGACTTGACCCGTTTTCCACGACACTCGGACGCTTGCGGTCGTAAGCCGGTGAAAGTGATGCTCACGTGCCGAGGTAGGTGAGAAACCATCGGCAGGATGGCCGGCACTCTGGAGGGCACGATAAGCGCCTGGGCTATCCGTCGAACCTCCCCGGAGCCATTGCGGGTCACTGACGAGGATGGCCGCCGGAGCGTCACGTCCGGGGGCGGGCACCGGTATTACCGGTGCCGTTGGAAGGCGCCGCGACGGCTTGGGCGTGCGGTCGGTTTCAGCAACCGACGCGCGGTGGCATATCGGCCGGGACCTCGGCAAGATCGGTGAATCGCGAGGCAAAAGCCATGAAACGGTGAACGTCGTGGAAGTTTGACACGAGACCGAGCGACGCCCGGATCGCGCCACCGGAAGGCAGACCGATCGCGTCTACGTAGTCGTCGAGGCTCATGCCGTCGCCGAACTCGCCCCCGAGGAGCGTCTCGCGCGAGATCGTGAACGCGACCTCACCCGCCCCAGGGTTGCAGAAGCAGCCAGTGCGAAGGGACACGTTGTGCTGCGAAGCGATTCGGTCAACGTATCGCTCGTCCACAATCCTCCCGTCGGGATGAAGAAAGTTGAATGCGATCGTGGCGCCGCGCTGCTGCGACGACCGCGGTCCGTAAATCGTCGTGGCCGGAGCACCGTTCTCGTGCCGCATCGCCCCGAGCTGGTCGATCAACCACTCGCTGAGCGCGGCAACGCGGTGATGGATCGTCTCGATGCCAACGCGGTCGAGATAGCGCAGCCCGACCTCAACGGCCGGCATGTTCAAGTAGTTCACGGTGCCGTCCTCAAACTGCGCAGCGCCGGGAGCGGAGTGATAGTACTCGCGCTGCACGAAGGCCGCGACGATCGTCCCTCCCGAAAACCATGGCCGCTCCAGTTTCGTGAGCGCGTCGCGACGGGCCAACAAACAACCGACCCCGGTCGGCCAGCCGAACATCTTGTAGAACGAGATCGCGACAAAATCCGGATGGCAGACGCTTAAGTCCAGGGTGTTGGTCGGCACATACGCCGCCGCGTCCAGGAGCACGTCCCAGCCGTGTGCGTGCGCCGCCTCAATCCACTCGAGCGGATGATGCACACCTGAAAAGTTCGACTGCGCTGGGTACGCGAACAGGTTGTGGTGATCGCCAATGGTGTCCGTCAGGTACCGCGGGAGCACGCTTTCGTCGACGCGCAGGTCGGGCGCGACGCTAGGGATGTATGTGGTTTCGGCTCCCCGGGCGCGCGCGAACTCGCGGATGCCGTTGACCGAGTTGTGATTGTCGACCGTGAGCAGAAACCGGTCACCCGAGCGGAACGGATATGCCTCGCCGACCAACCGCAGCGCCCCAGTTGCGTTTGGCGTAAAGATCGCCACGTACTCTTGTGGCGAGGCGCTGAAGAAGTCGAGAACGCCGCTTCGCGCGCGCTCGACGAGTTCGCTGCTGGCGGCCGATGTCGGGTTGATCGAGTGCGGATTGCCGAAGACGCCTGACTCGAGCAGCTCCATGTGCTGTGCGACCTGAGAGCTGGCAAACATGCCGCCGCCGGTGTAGTCGAGATACACGTGATCGTCGCGATCAAGCCGCGCGAAGTCAGTGGTGCGAAGCTCATCGAGAACCGCAGTATCCGCGTAGCCGGGATGCCTGTGGCGGAATAACGCCTCCGCTTCGTCGACTCCCTCGACCGAGAGCTTGCTGTACCGCCCTCGCGGCTGCGCTCGATACTCGGGATGCGGCGGGATCGCGAAATCAGTCACGGCGGTGCTCGGCTTCGGCTGCTCGCGGAAGCGGACCGAGCTCGTCTACCAGCATGTGGTCGGCAAGGGAGGACCCGCGGAAGCCCGAACGCTCGCCGTCGTCACTCCTCGACGACGCGGTGCTCATCTTGACGGTCGGGAAGAGTGTCGAGAGTCGCCGTATTTCGGCGGCACGCTGGTTCACCTCACTGGCATCCAGTAGCCGGTGACCGGCAAGCGACGCATCGCGGATGTCGGCTTCGGTCGCGAGCTCGGGGATAGCTGGCAGCGGCACGTCGGGCGTCCGCGTCACATTCGCGGCGAGCATCACCAAGCCAGCACCGGGCGCGGCAAACCCCTCACCCTGGCGGGCGCTGGATTCCTGCAACTGCAGCAACGAGAGCACGCTCCGGCACACTTGCGTCTCAGGCGCATCGTCAACGCCGACGTCACAGGCGAGGCGTGCAAGCGCGAGTGGCTCGTATCCCGTGTCCCCAAGCAGCATCCGGCTGACACCCAATAACAACATGGCGTTCACCCGCTCGAGCAGGATGGACGGCGCTTGTCTACTACCGGCGACCGGCGGCCCGAGATCGAGCGGATCCCTCCCGTCGAGCAGGCGCTCGAACTGCCCGCCAGCGATCGCGCGCAGCCGGTCGGCGTCGACGCGAGCTTGGAGCGCCGTCCGGATCACGCAGGTGGCGATGAGCATGGGAGTGAAGTACGGAGGGTCGCTGCCGTACAGAATCTGACCCGGCGGGATCAGCGCGAACAGCGCGGCGAGATCCGTCGAGTGCCACCACGCCGTGTCGAAGAACAGATTGGGCCGATCTTGCGCCTCTCGCCAGATCCAGTTGAGATCGCAGATCGCTCCGTGAGCGAGGATCAACGCCGCCGACGGGAACCGCTCGGCAAGTTTGAGCGCATCGCGCCCGATGGTCGGAATCCCGCGACCCGCATGGATCAACACGGGAAGCCGACGTTCGTGGGCGAGCGCGAAGACTCCCTCGAGCTCCGGATCGCTCAGCTCGAACCTCTCCGCCCGAGGATGCAGCTTGATCCCACGCGCGCCGGCGTCCACGCAGCGACGGGCCTCGCCGCACGCATCACTGTGCGGGTCGACCCGGCAGAACGGCACCAGCCGCCCATCCGATCGTTCGCACTCCTCGATGACGCGGTCGTTCGCGGCCGAGTAGCCATCGGGCTCCTGCAGGGGAGTGGCGACCGACCGGGCATCGATCGCTTCCATCGTCTCGATCAGCTCGCGCGCCGACAGCCGAAGCCCGTCCGGATCGTTGAACCCGATGTGCGCATGGGCGTCGAACAACGACAACCCCGGCACGCACTCGACGGCGGATTCAAACCACGGCCGAATCAACGCGTCGTCATACACGAACCCGATCCCAGTTCAGCCCTCATCGCCGCCAGGCCAACGCCAAAACCTCCACCGCGGAATGCCCCAAGATGCCCGGTGCCCACCGCCTCGTCCATATGCTACCGGCCTGGCGTCACGGCCCCAACCTCGGAGGGCTTGGCCGTGCTTGTTGCGGCGGCCGAGCACCTCCGTCCGCCGCTTTGTGGCCAACGCGTCGCATGAGCTGCGCATCGAATTCAGGATTCGGCCGCGGGGCCAGGTCCGACCTGCGGAAACCGCGCACGCCGACGACATCGCCGTCGGCCCGCGAGTGGCCGGCTGCCACGATCAGTGCATCGCGGTGGCGGGAACGCCGTCGAGGAGCCCGACGGCGCGGGGCGCCCGGTCGTTCTCCAAGATCACGGCTCCGCCAGGCCAGTACGGGTGCGGCGCGGTTGCGTTGTGGACGAGTAGCGGCTCGTAGACCCAGGAGCCAGTGTTCATGAGGCACGGCCCACCCTGCGCCCCCCGCCAACGTGTGTCGAGGTCGCCTGGGAGGGGCCCGACCCGATGTACGTGACCGAACAGCACCCACTCCGCGCTCACGCCGAGGCGCCCGACCACGTGCGAGATCGCGGGGAGGCTCGCCAGGCGCATCTGCGTCCCCAGGACACGTGCGGTCAGGCGCGCCATCCCGGGGCGCAGCAGCCGGCGGGGGGCCAGCGGCATGGTCGACGCCCGAATCAGCTCAGCGACATCCTCTGCCAACGCCGCGAGCGGGCGCGGGAGCGCCTCGATCACGCGGGCTTCGAGGCGGGTGAGCGACGGCCCTCCGGCCCGCTCGTAGTCAATCGGTGCCGCGCCCGGTCGGGGCACGCGCCCGAGGAGACCCCGCGTGACGCCGAACGCGGCCTCAGGCAGCAGGTGGCGATCGAGGTAATGCCCGTGCGTCGCCCACACCCCGGGGCCGAGCCACACGCCCGGGTAGTGAACCCGGACGCGCGCCGGCGCAAGACACGCGGCCACGCGGGCCAACTCCGGGGTCGCGTCGAGGGGAACCCGGCTGTCAGGAGCAAGGCCAGTGCCGACTCGCTCGATCCAGCCGGCGACCAAAGGCCGATCGTGGTTGCCCGGCACAAAGATCACCTCCCCGTCGACCCCGAGCGTCGCGCCGATCAGCCGCAAGATCGGCCCGGCGATGTCCATCGCGCGCTCGGCCCGCTGCTCCAGCAGCTCGACGACATCACCGAGCAGCACGAGCCGCTCGATACCCCTGAGCGCGCCGAGCAGCCGCTGCAGCGGCTCCGGCTCCGTGAGGACGTCGTGCCGTAGACGGGACCCCAGATGAAGGTCCGAAACCACGAGCGTCGACACGCCAGCTCACGATAGACGCCCCTGGCCGCACGGCAGCCGCGAAGCGGTGAGCTTGCTTGGCTGCGAGCCCCTCGCGATCCGCGTGCCGCCGTCCACGCAAGGCGGCGAGCTGCGTGCCCGGTTGAACGTGATCGCGAGCGTGGCAGTATCGCTGCCATGACCGACCCCCGCACCGCACCCTACGGTTCCGTCCGCCTAGCCGACGTGGAGACCCTAGCCCAAGTCGACCCCGAAAACGTGGACATCAACGACTGCGCGTTTCATCTCGTCCGTCGTCATTTCGACGTCCGGGCGTTCGGTGTCAACGCCGCGACCGGGAACGCCGGCGATGAGATGATCGAGGAGCATCACGAAGCCGACGACGAGGAGAACCAGACGAACGGCCACGAAGAGCTCTTCGCCGTCATGACCGGACACGCGATCTTCACAGTCGACGGCGAGGAGATCGACGCGCCCGCCGGGACGATCGTGTTCGTGCGCGATCCGGCATTGCTCCGTCACGCCCGGGCAACCGCCGACCGAACGGCGATCTTCATGGTCGGAGGACCCGTCGGCATTCCGTATACGGTCTCGCGCTGGGAAGCGGCGCTCCCATAGCCCAGCAACGCTCGGGATCGGCGGCACTGCGCAAACCGAGACTGTCGCCGGGACGCGTCCGTTGCCTCCCCGATCCCGGAGGCGTGGGAGGACGATCGGGCTATGCGTTCGCCGAGATGACTTTGACGGCGGTAAGCCGCACTTCAGTGCCACGGCGGACAGAGTTGGGAATTTCCGCAATCGCATCAACGTGCGCAACGAGCCGCTCGAGCTCCTCGGCAGTCGCGGCTCCCGCCAGCTCCACCTCGTAGATCACAGCCTCCGAGACGGCCGGCTCCCCGCTGAAGTCCCCCCGCACGACCACTCGGACGGTCGTCAATGCGATGCCGCCCGCCGCGGCCTCCCTGAAGAGGTCGTTGGAGACGCATCCGCCGATGGCTAGGTAGAGCAGCTGTCCGCCGTTGAAGCCGAGACCTCCTCCTCCACCGTCGAGTGGCCGGTCCACGACAAGCGTGTACGGCCCGGCGCTTCCGATCGCTGCCGCGGCTCCCGCGACGTTTCGGAACTCCACCTCCACAGGCACGCAGCGATCTTCGTCCACCGGACTCCGCGCGTCAAGGCAGCGGATCGGACGTCGGGGTGCTTCGTTGTCGGGGCTATCCCGCGGTCTCGAGTTGCGCGGGCGGGGCCGGCTCGTTGCGTATTTGCCGGCGATCCGCCACGACCTGATCGCCGACGATGACGGCGACCAGGACCCCGAAGAGGAGTCCCACGACGACCAGCGCGGGCACGAACGTCCCAATCGCGCCGATCGCGAGGCAAGCGAGCGCACCCGCAAGGTGGCTGGCGCTGACCGTCCCGGCCATCCGGAGCCGCAGCGCGACGTGCGCGAGCAGGTAGAGCGCCGGACCGCAGACGACCGCGACCAGCTCCGCGTGATGTAGCTCCTGGGTCGGGTGCGCGATCACGAGTTCGTCGCCCACAGCGGTGAGGAGGATCCCAGCAACGATGACCACGTGCAGGTAGGTGTAGGCGTCGCGGGCGAGGAGGGTGCGGTTCTTGGCCTTCGCCAGCTGACGCTCGGCAGTCGTCGCGACGAGGTTGAAGTAGAGCCACCACAGCGCCGCCGTGGTGAGGAACGCGAGCGCGAAGGCGGCCACCCTCGCGGTGGTCAGCTTGAGCTGAGCGGTAGTCGCGCCGGTGATCACGATCGTCTCGCCGAGCGCGATGATGATGAAGAGCTGAAACCGCTCGGCGAAATGCTCGGTGCCGACGTCCCACGCCTCGGGGCTCAGTGCCGGCCGACCCGGCAGCCAGAAAGTCACCAGGGGCGCCCCGTAGTCGAGCGCGAGCGCTGCGAGCCAAAGCAAGGTCCGAGCCAAACCTTCCGCGAGCGCGCCGGCGATCCAAAGCACGCCCGCGGCAACGAACCAGGTCAGGATGCGCCCAGCCCGCTGGCGCTCGATCGTGCCGCGATCCGCGGCGGCGAACGTCAGGAACGAGTGGCGCCCGACCTGAATCGCAACGTACGAGGCGACGAACAGCAGCGCCCTGTCGCCGAACGCTTCGGGGATCGCGATCGCCATCAAGAGGCTGGCGAGCATCAACGCGATCAGCAGCAGACGGACGACGATCGACTCCGGATCGAGCTCGTTCGTGACCCACGTCGTGTAGTTCCACGACCACCAGACGACGAGCAGCACGAGCGCCGACTGGCCCGCCCCCTCCCAAGTCAGGCGGTGCAGTAAAAGGTGCGACACCTGCGTGATCGCAAACACGAAGACGAGGTCGTAGAACAGCTCGAGCGTGCTCGCGTGCTGCTCCACGCCTTCGTGGCGACGCAGCGAGGCTCTCGCCACCCGTGGCACGCCGCCTCCCGGCTACGCCGTGATCGTCATCGACCGCAACGCCTCGCCCTCGACCTCGAAAGCGAAGCGGCTATAGCCGTTGAAGCCGCCCGAGGCGACCTCGATATCGACGTCGACGCCGCGATCGGTCGCTTCACTCCGCGTGACAGCAAAGCGGCTATTGGCGCCGATCAACTCGCGATCGCTCCAACCGCGGATCTCGTCGTGCCCGACAAAGCGCCGGCCGTTGTCATTGATCCAGCCATCACTAGCGAACTCGAAAAGGAACGCGTCGGTATCGCCGGCGTTTACCGCGTCGATGGCTCGCGCGACCGGCGCCGGCAGAGGCTCGGTCACTGCGGTACTCCTCTCAGCCGGCGAATCCCGCCCCTCACTCTCCACACGGAAATTAGAGCCGCGATAGTACTGCCGTCAGGTGAGGGAGCACCGGCACCATCCAAGGCCCCCTCTTCCCACCAGTGACCCGGCTGGCACGAGGATGCAGACGCGGCCCGCCTGCGCGTCGCCCGCTTTCGGCGAGATCCGCGGGCCTGCCTCGCCGTGGACAGCCCGACCTCGTATCGTGCTCGCCCTATGGCGGAGCCTGCTCGCGGGCGATACACGGGAGGTGAGCGTTGGTGCTCGCGGCCGTGAACTGGGCCGCGGTAACGGCGATCGCCACGTCCATCCTGGCCATTGGACTCCTCGGAGGTTTCGCCGCAGCGGTGTTTGCCGCGCAGCAGGCGCGGGAGACGCGCAGAAGCCGCGAGGCGCAGATGGCGGCCGAGTTCTTCCGGCGGTGGGACGAGGACGCGCTCGTCGAGACGCGGCGGTTGGTCGCGCAGTTCAAGTCCGCCGACGATCTGCGGGACGCGTTCGCTGCGTACGTTGCCACGGATGCTCCCGAAGCATGGGTGCTCTACCGCGAGCTCGACTACTTCGAGCAGCTGGCCGCGCTCGAGCGTTGGGGCGCCTTCGACCTTGAGCTGATCAAGCTGTTGCTGGGGCGCACGCTAGTCGAGCGGTGGGAAATGTGGAGCCCCGCGATTTACCACGCGCTCGGCCCGGGGGCGTACCCGCTGTTCGAGGGTCTCGTCGAGAAGTTGCGCCGCGAATTGGACGGCCCGGCTGGTGGCGCGGGCGTCTAGGGGGCCAGTCCGTCCACTCGGGGCTTCCCCTCGCACCCTCGCTATAGGCACCCATCGCGACCGCTGCCAGTCATAGGGTTCGGCTCTCTCGTAGCGAGGGCCGCCCGACGTGAAGGGTCCCTTCAAATTGTTGACTAGCATTGTTATCTAACGATGCTAGTCTATGGGTCATGTCCCCCAGACCCGCTCCAGATCTCGACCTGAGACGCGATCAGGTCATCCACGCCGCCCGAGGCCTCGCCGAGTCCGACGGCTGGACCGCCGTCACGATGCGCCGCCTCGCCGGAGAACTCGGCGTCACCCAGCCGGTGCTGTACTCCGCCTTCGCCAGCCGCCAGGCGCTCATCGACGCGGTAGCGCTAGGCGGTTTCAGTGACCTCGCCGCCGCACTCGAGGCGGTGGACACCTCGCCCATGGCGCGCATGCGCGCCTACCTCGACTTCGCCGCCGCACACCCCCGGCTCTATGAGGCGATGTTCTCGCTGCCCTCGGGGTTGGCCTTCGCGGCCGACGACACCCCCGAACCGCTCCACCGTGCGTTCTCGGACATCCGCGACGCATTCCCCGATGCAGACGGCGCCCGTGCCGAGGTCGCCTGGTCGGTGCTGCACGGCCTGGCCACCCTCCAGGCGAGCGGACGCCTACGCGCGAGCCACGCCCAGGCCCGGCTCGACCTCGCCCACCGCATGCTCACCCAACAGGAGACCCACTGATGCGCACCCTCATCGAAATCCTCGCCGGCCTCGCGATCCTCGCGAACGCCGTCATCTACGGCACCGACGTCTTCGGCGCGATTGTCCTGCGCCCCGCCATCGCCGCAGTCGATGATCGCACCCTCACCCAACTGCTCGGCCATATCCACCGCGTCGCCGACCGCCGTTTCGCGGCCATCGGCATCGGCGGCCTGATCGCCACCGTAGCCACGGTCGCGCTCGCCGCCGCGAGCGGGCACTGGGTCAGCACCGCAGCCGGGGCCATCGCCACACTTGCTCTGATCGTCTTCCTGGCGATCTACAACCGGGTCAGCAAGCCCGTGAACACAGCGCTGACGGCGGCGGCGCTCGCCGACCGGGTGCCGGGCGACGCTCGCCAACTCCAGGCCCGCTGGGACTCAGTCATCGACGGCCGCGTCGCGCTCCAAACCCTCGCACTCGCCGCACTATGCATCGGACTCGCCGCGGCGTGACCCCACAACGCGTTCGCGACCCCGCGCTGGACGCTCGTTCGATGATGCAGACATGGAAAACGGCCTCGGAACGGACGATTCCCTCGACTCGTTGGTGTATGAGGCTGGCCAGCAGCTAGCAGTTGTTGTAGTTGGCCTGCTCGATGAGGGAGTCATATGGGCTCTGGCCGCGGCCCAGATGGTTCACGTCGGCGCTTGACACGTCCTCGTAATCCGCCGTGCTGCCCGTGCTGCACCCATGCCATTGAGCTCCGAACGCCGGATTTTCGGTGCCGTGAGCCCAGTTAGGCCCGTAGGAGGAATGCGAGCCCAACGTCCACGTCTCGTTGAAGCCGAAGCCTCCGTCGCTCAGCGACACTCCAACGGTACGCGAGCTATTCGACGTGTAGGTCGTGCCGGTCGGCGAGTTAGACGCGATGACGTCCCCGTGCTCGCCTGGCCATTTGCTAAACGCCGACGCGTAGGAGGTTTTCGCGTTCTTGATTGGGCCGTCCGGGCCGCCTCCATACCCCGACGCGGAGATGTAGCTCCCGATGAACCACTGGCCAGGCTGCTCCTGGATCGTGTACTGCCGTCCGCTGGCCTTCGTGCAGGCGAGCCCGTAGCAGAAGGTGGAAGATTGTGAATTGAACCAACTGTGGTCCGGCGGGTTTGGGCGCCGGCTGGCCGCGCGTGCCCTCCCGCTTGCCATTGCATCGCTCATGGCTCCGGGAGGGACGATCATGAGCGTGCCGACGTACGACAGGCCGGTGCTCGCAGCGGCATCCCGCTCCGCGGCGGTCGCGCTGGCGATGAACCGCGTCAGGTAGCTCCGCTCCCGCGGGGTCGCTAGCGCGGGGCCGGCGCTGGCTTGCCACCACGCTGGGACCTCGTAGACCCATGTCCCGGCGGGCGCGACGATGTCGGCGCTGGAGTCGGCGCCGCGCCAGCGAGTCTCATAATCGCCGTCGGGAAGCCGCTTGCTCGTGACCAGTGTCAGCTCAGCGCTTCCTGGCATGATCCGCGCCGCCATGCTCACAGCATCGGCATCTGCGGGTGAGGTAGCGGCGAGCACGGCGGTGGGGGTGAGCGCGAGAAGTGTCAGAAGACCTCTGATTGACCGTCGGGACATCCGCAGACCTCCGTGTTCGAATTGTGTTCGGGCAGGTCGAACCCCAGCCCTCAAAGCGCGTGCCGCCGCCGCGGCGGTTTGACCCCTTGATGCCCGGCAGCGTATTGGGACAAACCATTCCCGACGCCGGCAGTCTCCCGACCGACCGGTCTCGCGCGAGAGTCTTCATGCCGACGCCGGCCGAGATCGCGTCCTCCCTTGACCGTTCTGGGCCAAGCCACGGCTCGGCTACCCAGCGCTGGGAGACGAATGGATCCTCGCCATCGCACTCGCCCGGGCGACCCCTGTCGTGGCAAAGGGCTCGCGGCCGGTTCCCGTCGCCTGGTCACACCGAAGCACTCGTGTTCTCGGTGCTGGTGGGACGCCGACAGGGATCGCCAGCGTCGACGACTACCCGCGAGTCAACGAGAGCATGGAAACGCACAACGTCGGATCAAGCCCGGGCTTCGCTCCATGAGAAGCGGGCGGCTGCAGCGGCCAGTGGCTCTCGTTAGCGACCTGTCCGAGGGGCAGCCATGGAGTGCGCGGGTGTCAAAGAGCAGGTGAAAGTAGACGCCGCCGACCTTCGTTGGTTAGTTTGGAACCGAAGGACCGGTACAAGGCAGGAGGTAGTTGACGATGGGTAAGATTGCACCGCGGCTGTTGGCCGCTGCGATGACAACTGCGGCCCTGCTGGGCGTGGATGCGGGCGTCGCATCGGCGGCGACATCGGCGCCGTATTTCAATGCGCTCTCGGCGTCGGGCACCACCGAGCTTCAGACCCCGCGTGCGGGGGCGGTGGCGGCTACCCTGCCTGACGGGCAGGTGCTGATCGCCGGCGGGTACAACTCCACCAGCGGCGACCTGCAGAGTGCGGAGCTGTTCAACCCGACGAGCGACACGTTCACCGCGCTTCCTGCCTCAGGCGATTCCGAGCTGCAGAGCTCACGCTTCGAGGCGGCCGCGGCTACTCTTCCCGATGGGCAGGTGCTGATCGCCGGCGGGTACAACTTCACCAGCGGCGACCTGCAGAGTGCGGAGCTGTTCAACCCGACGAGCGACACGTTCACCGCGCTTCCGGCGTCGGGTAATACTGAGCTACAGACCCCGCGCGAGGATGCGGTGGCGGCGACGCTACCCGACGGGAGGGTGCTGATCGCCGGCGGCTACAACGCCAGCGGGACTCTCCAGAGTGCGGAGCTGTTCAACCCGACGAGCGACACGTTCACCGCGCTCCCGGCATCGGGCAACACCGAACTTCAGACCGCCCGTGGCCTGGCGGTGGCGGCGACGCTGCCCGATGGGCAGGTGCTGATCGCCGGCGGTGGCGATAACAGCGGAGACGACTTCCAAAGTGCCGAACTGTTCAACCCGACGAGCGACACGTTCACCGCGCTTCCGGCGTCCGGCAACACCGAGCTTCAGACCGCGCGCGCCGGAGCGGTGGCGGCGACGCTGCCCGATGGGCAGGTGCTGATCGCCGGCGGCGGCGACAGCAGCGGCGATGCTTTCCAGAGTGCCGAGCTGTTCAACCCGACCAGTGACACGTTCAGCGCGCTTCCGGCATCGGGCACCACCGAACTTCAGACCGCACGTGCTGAGGCTGTCGCGGCTCCATTGCCCGACGGGCAAGTGTTGGTCACCGGCGGTTTCAACCCCGCCGGCATGCTACAGAGCGCCGAGCTGTACAACTCGGCTCCGGAGGTCGCCACCGCCGGCGGTGACTTCGGCGTCCAAACGGTCGGTCAGTCCTCGGCGGTTCAGTCTCTGGTGCTGACGAATATCGGAGCCCAGGCCCTGACGGTGTCGGGTGCTGCGCTGGATACCGCCGGGGATCCGGGCGACTTTGCGATCATCGGTGACGCGTGCGCCGGCAGGACGCTCGCCCTGAAGCAGAGCTGCACGATTACGGCCCGTTTCACCCCGAGCGCCGCAGGGCCGCGGCAAGCGACGATAGGCCTGAGTGACAACGAGCCCACGGCCGGTACGATCGGGCTCTCCGGGACTGGGGTGGCGCCGAGCACCGGCCCCACCGGCCCCCCCGGGGTCAGCGGGGTTACCGTGGTCACCGTGCCAACCGGATCGGAGGGGGCTTCGGGCAACCCGCACCAGCTCGAACTCGTGCTCTGCCGGACGGTCACTCACACGGTCAGACTGCACGGCAAGACGCGCACCGTCACCCGGCAGAAGTGTACCACTACGCTGGTTGACGGCAACGCATTCGCCGCCACGACTGCGGAAGCCACGCTGGTCCGACACGGGGTGATCTACGCGACCGGGACGGCTCGGCTCACGCGCCTGACGCTCCACGCCGGGAGGAGGCTGGTGCGCCCCGGAGAGTACATGCTCACTCTCACCCGCCAACTGGGTCACCGCCGCCTTCAGACGCACCAAGAGATCACGATCGGGTGAAACCACCAGTGAGGCCGGCTCGACCCGGTGCTCGCCGGCGACGGCTCGTAAGGGACCGGTAGTTCTACCGAAGCGGGTAGCCGACGGTCGGGCTTACGCTCGCCACCGTGTTCAGTCGTGCCCTCCCAATGGCGGGGCTGCCGACGCGGTGGCCCGCGATCTATGAGCCGTCCAGTGTGATCGGCCGGTCGAGCTACCTCACGGTTCTGAGCTCGCCCGATTCGCTGCGCGACATCTACGACTTCTACGCCGCTGAGCTCGAGCGCGCTGGCTGGGTCATGAATTCAAACCTCGTCAGTGAGGCAAGTGCCACGCTCGTCGCGCGCCATGGTCCGCACGGCATCACGATCTCGATCAACGACACGGGTACGGGCACCGCCGTCTCGATCGGTAGCTATTGAGCTGGGCGATCGATGCTCGAGGACAAACCGTGGAGCCGATCAGCCATCACCAACCGCCCGGAAGGCTCGGTCGGCGTGTCCGCCGGGCAAGCGGCAGGCGGCCCTGTCCTCGCGAGCGCGCGGCTGGAGACGTTCAGCGACGGCGTTTTCGCGATCGCGATCACCCTGCTCGTGCTCGATCTCACGATCAGCGCCGCGGGCGGCACGACTGATTAAGTTCAACCTGGCGCTCCTCCTCGTCGTCGCCTTCCTCCGGTTTCCAACCCGACTGCTCACCGAGTTCATCCGCGATCCCCAGGCCGAGCGGGTGGCGGCGGTGTTCTATGCGCTCTGGCTGCTGCTGATCTCGGTCACGCAGGCCTGCATCTGGCCCTATATCAGCGCAAACCATCGGTTGTTGCCGGACGACGTGAGCCAATCGCGAATCGACCACATCACCCGCATCTTCCGGCCAAACATCGCGCTCTATGTATTCGCGATCGTGCTCGCCCTGGTCTTGCCGCAGATCGCCGCCGTCCTGTGCCTCATCATCGCCGCGGTCGGCTTCATCCGCACCGCGTAGCGAGGGTGTGGGAGCTCGGGATGGGCATAGCCGCACGCCATCACATCGTTTTTCGGCATATCGAGCTGCGGGCGAGGTCACGCGGCTGGAGGTTAGTATCGGCTCGTTAGGGGGCGCCGAGCAGAGTCGTGGCGGAGCCACGAGAGAGGATGGACAGATGAAGCGGAAGACGAGCGCGAGCGGGTGCGCCGCGCTGGTAGTTTCGATTGCGGTGGTCTTTGCCCTGGCGACCGGGAGCGCGAGCGCCAAGGTCACGGCCGGTGCCGTGAGCAAGACGTTCTCGTTCATCGGGAAGCCGAACTCGAGCACGACCACGTTGGTCAACGTGGACTCGCTGCTGATCAATGCCCGGTGCGACGCAACCGGAAAGCCGGTGATCTTCGCGTTCACGTCTGCGAGCAGCGCAGATCTGTTCGGCCGGATCTTCGACGGGCTCGGCCGGCTGCACATTGTGAAGAACAGCGCGTTCACTAAGACGAGCAAGGGTGTGCAGCTATCGACCAACAGCGGCGATTTCGACGGAACGGGGACTGTGCTGTTCGAAACGTCGACCGGGAAGGTCGTAACGGTCAATTACGCGTTTGACAACAGCACGACGCTGTCGAAGCAGAACGTCTGCACGGTATACGGATCGCTGATAGCCAGTTGACACGCACGTAGCGAGGGGAAGTCGGGGGCACTGGCGGAGCGTTGCCGGCGCCAGCTCACACGATGAACGGAGAGCCCGCCGGGCTCGTGGGAGCACCGACCCCCCGTCGTGCATTCCGGGAGCGATTCGTTTCATGATCGCCGGTGCGATCACGGTCTCGCCTGACCCGTTTCTGGCGATCATGGCCGCCTCCGCGATCGCGGGCACGATTGCCGCTGTGGTCAGGTTCGGTTCCGCCGCGATCCCCGCGGTCGTGCTCGAGCTGGTGTTCGGGGTCCTGATCGGACCCCAAGCGCTCGGCCTCAAGGTCACCCCGCCGATCAGCTTCGTCGCGGATCTCGGTCTGGGTCTTCTGTTCTTCTTCGCCGGTTATGAGCTCGACCTGCGCCGGACCGTGGGCGCGCCGCTCCGCCTCGGCCTCGCTGGATGGGCGATGTCGCTCGTGATCGCCTACGCCGTCGGCGCGGTCCTGGCGGCAACCGGGGTCGTCCTTTCGCTGCTGTACACGGGTTCGGCGCTCGTGACCACCGCGATTGGCACGCTACTGCCGATCTTGTCCGACGCGGACGAGCTGCGCACCCGGTTGGGCACCTACCTCCTGGCCGCGGGCTCGGTGGGCGAGCTTGGACCTGTGCTGCTGCTGACCCTGTTCCTGTCGGCCCAGGGCACGGTTCACAATGCACTGATCCTGCTCGCGTTCGTAGCCGTCGCGGTCGGGGTCGCGTTGCTGACACTCAGGGTGTCGAAGCGGACGCTGCCATTGCTTGACAGGACGCTCGAGCACAGTTCCCAGTTGGCGGTGCGCTGGACGCTCGTGCTGGTCTTCGCGCTGGCTTGGCTCGCGTATCGCCTCGGGCTCGACCTGCTCCTGGGTGGCTTCGCGGCCGGGATGATCACCCGGCAGCTCTTGCGGAACTACGAAGTGCCCGTGTTCGAATCGAAGCTCACCGCCGTCGCGTTCGGTGTGTTCGTGCCCTTCTTCTTCGTCGTCAGTGGCATGAAACTCGACGTGAGGGCATTGTTCGCTAGCCCCGGGGCCGTAGCCAAGATCGTGTTGTTCTTCTTCCTGTTCCTCGTGGTCCGAGGAACGCCGGCTCTGGTTCTCTACCGAACCGTCCTCGACCGAGACGAACGACGCGCCCTCGCATTCCTGAGTTCGACTCAGCTTCCACTCGTCGTCGCGATCACCGCCCTGGCCACAAACAGCGGCCACATGCGCCCATCGACCGCTGCGGCCCTGGTGGGAGCAGCAGTTCTCTCGACGCTAGTGTTCCCGATCGTCGGGCTTCGCATCGCGAAGCGAGCGCAACTCCAACCGTCTGGGGCCGAACCGGAGGCCGCCTCTGATGCCGCGCCCGCGACGAAATCGGCTGGGTGAGGGCCCCTTTGACCGTCGGGCTCGGTGAAGCTCGAGCCGCTGCCTTAGCCCAAGAGGACCCCGTAGTACCCGACGCTGTGGGACCGGCCGTGAACAGGGGTGAAGGTGACCCACACCCTGACGAGGGTCTCTGGCCTGTGCCGGGCGAGTAGCCGCTGGCCCTCCGCGTTGGGGGTTACCTGGATCTGCAGCGTCCCCGACCGGGTGGCGCTTGCGCGTGCCCGAGCGAACACGAACCGGCCAGGCGCGGGCTCCAGCAGCCGGAACAACCTCGCGTCCAGCGCGCCATGGACGAGGTTCCCCTTCCACGCGGTGATCATCACGTCGACCCGCCCCGGGCCGGGCACCTTCACCGACACGACGAACGAGCCGTTACCGCGGGCCTTGTATCGCGGAGGATCGACGAAGTGGTTGGGGGGAAGAATCGAGACGGGTGTGGAAACGCCGGTACTCGTCTGCTGGCCGGCGACGGGCGCGGCGACCGTCACCTTCTGCTCGCTCGGCGCCGAGGCCAGGTAGTTGCCGTTGCCCGCCTGGTTGGCGTCGATGACGCAAACCCCCGCGGCGGCGAACGAAACGACGGCGCCCGTTATCGAGCACACCCCGGTGCCGCTCGCGGCGTCGATGGAGAAGGCGACGGGCAGGCCCGAGTCCGCCGTCGCCGCCACGGTGTAGCCGCCGCCGACCTGCGCCTGAGCGGGCGGCTGAGAGGTGAATGTGATGGACTGCGGCGCCTGCGCGATCGAAACTGTCGTGCTCTGCGACGACACGGCGCTGTAGTCGTTGTCTGCGGCCTTCGTCGCGGTGACCAGGCATGTCCCCGCGCTCGAGACGCTCAACGTGCCGGCGCTGACCGAGCATCCGGACGCCGTGCCATCTAGCACCGAGTACGAAACGGCGCCCGTCCCGGATCCGCCGCTGGTGGTCAGCGTCAGCCCCGTTCCGTAGGTTCCGCTCGTCGAGGTCAGCGACAGCGGCGCCTGATCGGCCTGTCCGAACGCCACCGCCGTCTGCGGAGACGACGCGGAGTTGTAGTTGCCGTCGCCCGCCTTCGTTGCCGTGATGAGGCAGGTCCCCGCGCCGGACACACTCAACACGCCGGTGCTCACCGAGCAGCCGGACCCAGTGCCGTCCACAACCGAGTACGACACTGCGCCCGTTCCGGATCCCCCGGTTGTTGTCAGCGTCAGTCCCGTTCCGTAGGTTCCGCTCGTCGAGGTGATCGCGAGCGGCGTCTGATCGGCCTTCGCGAAGGTAACGGTTGTCTGCGGAGACGACGCGGAGTTGTAGTTGCTGTCGCCGGCCTTCGTTGCCGTAACGAGGCAGGTCCCCGCGCTGGACACGCTCAACATCCCGCCGCTCACCGAGCATCCGGACGCCGTGCCAGCCAGCACCGAGTACGACACGGCGCCCGTTCCGGATCCGCCGGTGGTCGTCAGCGTCAGTCCGGTTCCGTAGGTTCCGCTCGTCGATGTGATCGCCAGGGGCGCCTGATCGGCCTGCGCGAAGGTAATGGTTGTCTGCGGAGATGACGTGGAGTTGTAGTTGCCGTCGCTGGCCTTCGTTGCCGTGACGACGCACGTCCCCGCACTCGACACGCTCAACACGCCGGCGGATACCGAACAACCAGATGCGGTCCCATCGACCACCGAATAGGAGACGGCGCCCGTTCCCGATCCGCCGGTGGTCGTCAGCGTCAGTCCCGTTCCGTAGGTTCCGCTCGTTGAGGTCACCGACAACGCCGCCTGATCGGCCTGCGCGAACGTCACCGTCGTCTGGGGCGACGACGTGGAGTTGTAGTTCGCGTCGCCCGCCTGCGTCGCCGTCACCAGGCATGTCCCCGCGCTCGAGACGCTCAACACCCCAGCGGAGGCCGAACAACCAGACGCCGTCCCATCCACCACCGAATAGGAGAGGGCACCCGTTCCCGACCCGCCTGCCGTCGTCAAAGCCAACCCCGAGCCATAGGTCCCAGCCGTCGAGGTCAAGCTCAATGGTGCTTGGTCGGTCCGGTTGAGCGTGATGGTGAGCTGCTGCGTCACCGTTCCCGCCACGTTGGTCGCTTGCAGCGTCACGCTATGGGTGCCGACCTGGTTGAGATCGGGCGCGCCGGATATCGTCGCGGTGCCGTCGCCGTTGTCCGTAAAGCTGAGTCCATTAGGGAGACTTCCCTGCTGAATGGAGAGCCCGGCGTCGGGATTGCCCGTTGTCTGAACCGTGAACGAGCCGTTCGTGAGCTCAGCGAAAGTAGCCTCGTCGGTACTCGTGAACGTCGGTGGGACGGCAAACGTGAACGCCACCGTCGGATCATTAGAGCTCGCGACGTTGAGCTGCCCCCAGGCGTCGTCCACGATGCCCGCGGGAACATCGACGATCATCGTCCCGTCCTGCGTCATGCCGCCGACTGCAACCGTGTAGGTCGATGGGCCTCCGGTGACGCTGACGCTGCGGCGTTCCCCCGCCGAACGCCGTGCCTGATACTGCGAGGTCCTGGGGCCTCAACCCGGTGTCGGACGGCGGGTCATAGGTCACCGGCGCGGCGCCCTGGTCATCGGAGAACGCGACCGTGAAGTCGACCGTTCCTCCATGCGGCGCAACCGCCGTTGCCGGGGCGCTCACGGTCGGGCTTGGCGACGACGGCGGCGCTCCGCCGCTCGGCGTCGCCCACAACTCGTTCACCTCGACCGTGAGGCTGCCGCCTCCCGAGCCTTGGGACGGATACACGAAGGTGATGCTGAAGTGGGTTATGTGGGTGAAGTCCAGCTGGCCGTGCTCGTTATCGCTACATATCGTGTTGGCGCACTTGAAGCCGTTTGGACCCGTGAACGGGAACGCGGCATTGAACGCGAAGTAGTTGCCGACGGCGTCGCTCGGCTCGATCGCCGTGCCGCCACTGCTGTCGGTTGCCGACATGTAGACGGTCACGCCGTCCACGGGCTGGCCTTGCGCCGGGACCTGGTTGACGAGGGCAAAGCTGACCAGCACCTGGGTGTTGTTACCGCTGCCGGTCATGTCGACCGAGCTGCCGGAGGTCGGCGTGTAGTCGAGCTCCGTGCCGGCAGTTCCATTGCCGTTGCCGCTCATCGTCATCGTGGCGAGGCCGTTGCTGGCCGAGAAGGTGCCCTGGGGGGTGGTCGAACTATTGGGCGCCGGAAGCGCGGTGACCGCTCTCGTGAAGGGGGACGGGGCAGCCGTCGAGCTTCCAAACCCGTCGATGACGACTGGCGTACCGATCGCCGAGGCCGACGGAGCAAGCACTCCGACGAATCCAAGTGCCGCTACCAACGGCACGACAAGACGCAGTAGGCGGCTGGCGCCCGTCGGACGGTGATGCGGTCCCCTATTCACTTCCCTACCCCCAATAAATGGTCCGGTGGCTGATCAACGGTGCCCGAAGCGTCGCCCCTGCCGACGGCCTCCTTGCCTCGGACTGCCCGGAACTTTAGCTATACGCGGGCGCAGCGCAGGTTTCTTCCGCCTGTGCGGCCCTTGACACCTCCCTAGACGATGCATAGGCTGTCGAGGTATGCAGGGCTTCCAAGGACAGCTCGAGGGTCTGTTGTTGGCGATTCTTCAGCAGGGCCCCATGCACGGCTACGCCATCGCGTCCGAGTTGCGTGCTCGCTCGGAGGGCGCGCTGGAGGTTCCGGAGGGGACTTTGTATCCGGTGCTACACAGGCTGGAGAAGGAGGGCCTGGTACGCAGCCATTGGGAGAAGGTCAGCGGCCGGCGCAGACGCGTGTACGCCGCTTCACCGAAGAGCCAGACCGCGCTCCGTGAGCGGGTTGAGAGCTGGGAGCGCCTGAGTCGCGCGATCGACGCTGTACTTGGACCCGCGCCTGAGGGGGCGGCAGATTAGCGGCGACCCCAGACCCGAGTTCCTGGCCAGACTGGCGGGCTCGCTGGGCGGCGGGTGGCTGGAGCGCCGCCGCTTCGTGAGGGAGCTTGGGCAGCACCTCGAGGATTGCGTGGCCGAGCTCACGGACGCCGGTGTACCCGAGGACGCGGCGGTCCGCGATGCGATGGCGCGGCTCGGCGATGTGGACGCGATCGTCGAGGCTGTGCGAGCCACCCGTTCGAACCGCTCTCTGTCATGGCGAAGGGTCGGGCGCGTTCCCGTTGCCTGGATCGCCGTCGGCGCGATGTCGATCGTCACCTTCGCAGCCGCGGAGCTTCCTCAGGCGTCCGGCGCGAAGGTCCCAGGACCCCAGTTCGCGCCTGCGACTCATGCTGTAGCTAAGAAGGCCAATGCCCTGCCGCGTGAGTACACCTCGAAGCCCCGCCACGCCAAGAGCCGAAGCCAGCAGAACCGCACATGCCGGTGCTCACGAGACGTCGCGCGCGGTCGCTTGCCGAGCTGATCGCGACCGTACTGGTTGCGCTCGGACTGGCAATCGGGATCCAGGCCTGGGTCGTCAAGCCGTACAAGATTCCCACCGGTTCGATGGAGCCGACGCTCGTACCGCACCAGCGAGTACTGGTTGACCGCATCTTCAAATCGCTGAGCATCGGCCAGATCGTCGTGTTCCACCCGCCGAAGGGTGCCGACAACGAGCAGTGCGGGCGACCGCATCCGGCGACGGCGGCTTGCGACTGGCCGAACCCCGAATCGAACGAGACCTTCGTCAAACGAATCGTCGCCGGGCCCGGTGACGTCATCACGATCCAAGACGGGCACGTGATCAGGAACGGGCAGCGAGAAGCCGACGGCTATACCAGCCCCTGTTTCCCCGGGGAGGCGGACTGCACGTATCCAACTCCGATCCGCGTACCACGCGGTATGTGGTTCGTGATGGGTGACAACCGAGGCGACTCGGACGACAGCCGATTCTGGGGCCCAGTCCCGGCGAGCTGGATCATCGGGGACGCTTTCTTCACGTACTGGCCGCCCGACCGGATCGGCACCCTCTAACCGGAGAACGACAAGCTTCAAGCGGCTCCTCAGACCGAAGCGCTTGTCGCCCGCCAGATCTCGGCCGTGGCGTCAACCTCTTTGGAGGTCCGTCCGAGGATGAGCCGCAAGGAAATGGGAAACAGCGGGAGACGGGAACCTGGCCACGTGTGGCCGGCTCCTCGCGAGACGAATAAGGTGACAGCCGCCGCCTCGTCTGAATCGCCGAAGTCCACTCGTGTCAGGTGACTGGTCAGCTCTCGGCGGATCGGCTCACCTGGGAGCCCGAGCGCTCGGGCCCAAGCCTCGGCCGCGTCGGACACGCTTTCGTTCCACCGCTCGGCACCGCTGCCAGCAAGCGGGTTGATGCGGTCTGCCGTGCCATGAAAGGCGAGCACCCGTAGCGGACGCGCGAGCCGGGCTTGCGCGGGGGCCCGCAACCCGGCGACTGCCCCGATGACCTGCACGGCCTCGGGATGGAGCGACGCGAAGCGGCTCGACATCCGGGCCCCACCCGACATCCCCGCGATGCAAACCCGTCGATCCGCCTGCGGGTAGCGGGTCAGCAGCCAGCTGATCAGGACCTGGAGGAACTCGACGTCCCCATCGAGATCCCATTGAAACCCGAATCCAAGCGGCGACCCGCCCTGCGGGAAGGCCACGACCGCGCCCGACGAGCAGAGCCTCTCCATCGCGCTCAGCCGGGCCTGCCTCTCGGGTGAGGAGCGGCTCCCGTGGAGGCTGAGCACGATCACCGACGGAGCGCCCGAGGGCTCCGCCCAGAGGAACCGTCGCGCGACACCCGCGACGTCGACGACCTCTGCTTGCAGGGTCACTTCGCTTGATTATCTCGAAAGGTCGTCGAGGCGCTGACCACCGACCCAGCCGCAGTCTGACGGCCCTGGACGAGCAGCTCCGGTCTGACCAGCCAGACGGTGAACGGCGATCCCGCCGTCGCCGCCGTGATGTGGCGCTGCGGGATGCGAACCTCGATCGCATCGCGCCGCCGCAGGCAGGCGGTCGATGGTTGGTCGGGAGCCAAGAGCTCGTCGAGGTAGGTCAGCTCGTCGGCGGAGGAGCAGAACAAGGCCTCCAGCTGCCCTGCGCTTCTCCGCGAGGCGGTCCACCGGCCGAGGTAGTAGGAGGTGTCGCCTCCGTTGAAGTTGGTGACGACCGGCGCAATATCCGCCGTGCGGACGACGGCGGCGATGAGCTTGTCGTTTTCGTACGGGGCGGCCTGCAAAACCCGGAGCATGTCGTCTGTCCGCACGAGCATGAACGCAGCGAAGCCGGCGGCAACGAGCCCGGCGAGGACCGGCGCCGCCGCCCGCGTGGAGACAACCCATCGTGCCATGGTCACGACGCCGATCGCGGACAACGCCAGCAGCGGCAGCAGGAGAAAGCTGGCAAACCGGTTGACGGTGCGGATTCGTCCGAGATCAAGCACGGCGTAGGTGAACACCGCCGGCACGAGGCACGCCATCGCCAGGAATCGCTCGCGGCGGACGCGGACGGTTACGGCAAAGGCAACAAGGACGACCGCGGCGGCGACCCAGGTGGCCCACCCCGAGGTCCCGGGGATGGGTGCGCTGGCGCCCGGCGCCAAAGTGAGTGTGCTCGTCGCGTTGATCCCGTGCACCGCCACGAGCAGCTCCGGGGCGATCAGGTCCGTGAACGGCCCGGAGGCAAACCCGTACCACGGGAGCGGCTGCCCAAAGTTCTGCCGGGATGCCCCCAGAACCTGGGGAAGCACCGGCGCATACAAAATCACCGAAGCCGCGCCCACCAGGCCGGCGGTTACGAGGACCAGCCGTCTGCTGTCGCGCGTCTCAAAGGCAATCAAGCCAAGAACGACCCCGACCGGTAGCGCGAACACCGGCAGCGTCCAGATCCCGCCGACCGCAGCAACTCCGAGCAGTCCGAGCGCACGCCTCGAGCCGGTGCGCACGTACGTGTCGGCGCCGATCAACATGCACGACGCGGCCAGGAATCCCAGACCGTAGCCACGCGCGTCAACGCACAGGGTGTAGTAGATCGGCGACGCCGTCGCGAACAGAGCAAACAGCGCGGCCACCCAAGGATCAATCCGTCGCCACAGCCACCAGGTCAGGATCACCGCCGCGGCGATGCCGGGCACGACGCCCCAGAACCGGTATGCCGCCGCGCTCCGGGCACCGGTCAGCGCGGTGCTGGCCCACGTCAGTAACTCGAACAGGATGTGGTCGTTGGCCACGTAATGGCCGTAGATGGCCGCCGGCCCGGGACGGATATACGCCGTGATCGACTTGATCTCATCCGCCCACAGGCTCTGTCCCAGCGGGACCAGGCGGGACCAGACCAGGGCGAAGGCGGCCACGGCGATGATCGCGACCGGAGCGACACGCCGGGCCGAAGGCGTCACGGCCAGGCTCGTCGACGTCGGAGGGTGGGTGCGAGGGTGCTCAGCAGGTGTGCCGACGCGAACGCGGCCAGGACCATGAACACATTCACGGTCCGGCTCATGCTCCTCGGAATCAGGAGCGAGAGGTTGATCGGCGTGGTGCCGTACAGCCACAGCATCGCCACCGCGATCGCCACGAAGCTGATCAGGTAGAACGCGGCGAGCCTCCGGGAGGAGCGGGTCGCGATGCTGAGGACGCAAAGGCTCACGAAGATCGCCGCGGCCCATCCCCACTCCCCGACGGTGTGGCTGACCATTGCCATCCCCACCCGTCGAAGCTCAGGCGCGCGGGCGAGCAAGAACCTCGGCGTCAAGGCGCTGGGCAGTGGAGGAGTCACGTTGTCCTTCAAGTGGTGCGTCGCGGTCCAGATTCGCCACGGAAGGATCAGCAGCGCGCAGACACCGACCCCAACAAGCCATGAGCGGAGCTGTGCGCGGTGGCTGCGACCCGCGAGCACCGAACCCGCGGCGAGCAGCACGACCATGGCACCAATCATGTCTTCGTCCTTGGTGTTCGCGGCCGCTCCGAGGAGGATCGCCGCCAGCCAGAGATGTCCGTTGGCGGCTCCCTCGATCCACAGACCGAGCGCCACGGCCCCGGCCGCCAGCAAGACCGCGCCGGTCGCGTCGGCATGCCCGGTCCAGATGTTCGACACCATCGCCGGGGTGAGCGCCACGAGTGCCAGGAGGACCACGCCGGCCTGTTCTCTCATCGGCCGCTCGCGACGCCACCAGATCAGATACGCCGCCGTCCAGATCGAGGCGATCAGGATCAGCCATAACTCGGTGTGAAAGAGGCGCAATTCGGGTTGACCCATCGCCCGGCCGAGCGCCGCCTCTAGTACGGGTTGCAGCAGCGGATAGACGTGATGGGACACAGCCGTCGCCGGACCGAGGAAGATCTCCGGCCGCAGGCTGTCGTAATAGGTGAGGGCCAGGCCCTTGAGCGACCAGATCCGCGCGTCGTCGGCCTGGATCGGTGCCCGGGCGACCGCATACGCCCCGAAGCAGACGTATGCCGTAGCCGTCGCGACCGCGATCCGAACGAGCCAGACCCGGCTCGGTCGTACGGCCGCCGCGTCGACGACGCGCTCCGTCGTCACCCCACGATGCCATGCGACCGCGAACGCGACGCCCGCGCCGGTGACGCTGACCAGCGCGATGGTCGTGAGTGTGAACGGCACGCCCAGCACCAGCAACAACACCAGTCCGAGCCCAACGAGCGCCGTCCCGACGAGCCACGCCGGCCCCAACCCGAGCACTGCCGGACGCACCCCGACGCCCAGCAGCCCGACGGCGCGAAGCGAACCGACACCGATCAGCGCCAGTAGGCCCTGCAGTAGCGCAAAGCCCGCGAGGCCTCTCATAGGCGTCCGTTGAACTGCAGTGCGAACCCGGGCGCGAAAACCTCGACCGCCGGGTCGTGCCGGCCGATCAGCGCGCGCATCTCGGCCGGGACCGACCCAAACGCGATCGTCCATTCGGCCCGCTCTCCCGGACGGGCGGGGAGCGCCGGCAGCAGCCCCAAGGTAAGACAGCCCGTGTCAGGCGGTGGCGTGTAGTCCAGGGCGTACACGGCATGAGCACCCATCCGAGACTTGAGCCAGCGCACGAACGGAAGGCGCGCCATGCCGGCGCCGTTCGGGTTATCGGGCCAGGGCTCGCCGAAGCAGTAATCGACGCCCGTAGTCGCCGACACCGGCTCGCGAGCGGCCTGCGACAAGAGCGACAGCGTTGCGGGAATTCCGCCCCCCGCCAGCGCGAGCACCACCGCGCCGATGATCACCCATGGCGCCAGTCGCAGCGCGACGCGCGCGCTCCGCGGAGCATCCACCTCACGCGACCTTTCGATCGTGGGCCCTCCATTCGATGGATCGTCGAGCGGCAACTTATCCCCCACGGGATAACAGGGCGATAACGACGTTATACCGGCGTTAGGACCCTTAGGCCTCCGCGTCGCATGCTGGCTCGGGCGTACGCCGGCGCTGGCGGCGATAGAGGTGCCAAATCTCGTAATAGATGTCTTGCGCGTCGATGAACGGCGTGAGCTCCTGCTCCTCCCCCCAGCCGTATGTGTCGAGGAATCGCCGGACAGCACGCGCGTCCGCGCCGTGGGCTCGAAGGTCAGACACAAGGCTGGCCAAGTCCCAGTGCACCGGTCCCCGGAAGGTGTCTTCGAAGTCGTTCCAGATGAGGCCGTGCGGGGTCCGCGGGAGATTGGTGATTGACGCGTCACCGTGCAGCGCCTGCGTCGGCAGGGACGCCCGGAACACGACGTCATCGAGCGCGCCGAGCCGCTCGCCCAGCGACTCGATCGTCTGAGCGCTCACCTCGGCCGTCGGCCGCAGTAGTGCAAAAAGACGCCTAATGTCGTCACGGACATCGCCCAGGCCGCCGAGCTCGCCTGAGAAACCGATCAGCTCGTCGTGGAGGCGTCTGAGGCATCTACCGAGCTCCACGGGATCGCTACGTCCGTCCGAATCGTCGGCAATATCGAGCCATTCCGAGAACGTCATCCACAACCCGCCCTGCAGATAGGGGCCGGGTGCGATCAAGCGGCTCGGAGCGACCGCCACGCCCGACGGCGCGAGGTAGGTCAAGACAGACACCTCGCGCTCCAGCCATCGCCGGGGGTTGTCGTGCAGCACGACCGTCCCAGTCATCACGCGCGCGACCACGGGCGCCGGGCGCAGATGAACGAGCACGTTGCTCCCCGAATAGATCACGGCTGCTTGCTCGCACGGCAGACCGTGCGCCGCCGCGACCCTAGACGCAGCCGTCAGAGCGCGTTGCCCAACACCACTATCCGTCACGGCTTGCAACCGTGCTCAGACCGAGAATGTCGAGGTCTCGTAGTGCTGGGCCCGCTCGTCGTGGTGCGAGAGCCAGGCCTGCGCGGCCGGTTCGATCACCGGCGTCTCGTAGTCCTCGCCGGCGAACGCGCGAATCGCCTCGAGGCTGTCAAACCGGGTTAGCGTGACGAACGCCACCTCGGTCCCGTCGTCGCGACGGAGCACGTCGGCGCCTCGGAATCCAGCGATGTCGCGCATGGTCGGAAAGAACTCCGAGAGGAGGAATTGCTCGTAGGCATCGGCGTTCTCGCGAGCCGTCCACCCACGCCACAGACGCGTGATCATGTCCGAAGGAATACCACGGCGCGTCGGGCCGACCGACAACAACGAGCGCTTCGATGACTAGAAGTTCCAACCCGCGGGTATTCGGTGTGCTGCGTCATGCGGGTGATGCAGCGACTTCGCGGCCTGTCCGGCAGGGGCGGGCGAACGTTCGCGACGGCCTTCGCCGTCGGGATCGGCCTACTGTGCTGCGGTGCGGCCGCCGCGCCGGCCGGAGCGGTCGAGCCGTCGCCACCGCCCGGCGCGCCGGCGGTCGAGTCGGCGCCCTCGAGCCTGGTGGGGATCGATCCCGAGCTGCCGGCGGGCGTCGTCGCGGCGAGCGCCGCCCCCGGCAGCCACTGGACGCCAGAGCCGGCCGTCTACGGGACGGCGTCCACCAACGACATCGCCATCAAGGCCGCCGGCGGCGCGACGATCCGCGTCGACGAGATCTACCCGACGACCGCTTCGGGAGCGGCGGCCAAGGGACCGTTCCCGGTGCTGCTGACGATGACCCCTTACGGGAAGGGCCAGGGCGGCTCGACCAGCCCGGGTTCGGCAGCGTCGCCGGGCGGCGCGAGCGCCACCGGCGGCGCGGATAACTACCTGGCCCAGCGGGGATACATCGAGGTCGTCGAGGACGTTCGCGGTACCGGCGACTCCAACGGCAGCTGGGGTCTGTTCGACCCCGTCCAGCAGCAGGACGCGATCAAGGTGTTGAACTGGGCGGCCCACCTGCCGGACTCCGACGGGCGCGTCGGCACCTACGGGCCGTCGTACCTGGGGATCGACCAGCTGCTGCTCGCCGGCGCGGTCGGCGCGCACTCGCCGCTCAAGGCGATCTTCCCCATGGTCAGCGCCAACGACATCTACCGGGACACGTCGTTCATGGGTGGCCTGCTCGACTTCGAGTTCAGCGAGACGTACCTCGGGCTCACCGGCGCGCTCAACACCACCAATCCGATTACCGACACCGCGAGCGACACAAGCCTCATATCAGACTTGGCGAGCATCGAGGCCGACCACGCCAACGGGCTCGCTACCTACCACGCGGCGACCACCGAGAACATCCTGACCGGTGGCGACGAGGCGTACGACGGCTCGTACTGGCAGGCCCGCAACCCGCAGAACATCCTGGCGCGCGTGGTGGCCAACCACATCCCCGCCTACCTCATCGGCGGGGAGTTCGACATCTTCCAGAACGGCGAGCCGCTCAACTACGCCGAGTTGCAGAACGCGTGGGACGGGCGCAGCGTCACCGCCCCGATGCAGCCCGGGCAGCGCACGACCGGTCGCTATCAGCTGATCGTCGGTCCCTGGGAGCACCTGAACGGCTCCTCGGTCGACGTCGACCCGCTCGAGCTCGAGTGGTTCGACACGTGGCTCAAGCACGAGCGGACTGGCATGGCCGGGACGCCGACGCCGCTGCACTACTACGACCTCGGTAGTGGGCAGTTCGACGAGACCTCGACGTATCCGTTCACCGGCGCCACCCCGACCCGTCTGTACTTCGGCCCGAGCGGGACCCTGACCAGCACGGCGCCGCCCGCCGACGCGAGTGGCACTAGCCCGACGCTGCCGGTCACGACACCCACACCCGTCAGCGGCGTGCTCGGAACGATCCTCGGCTCGGCGCCCATCGGAACGCTCACTCGATCAGACTCGGTCGCAAGCAGTGCGCTACCAACGGGCGACACGCTCGTCTGGAGTCCAGCCGGCGCCGCGTGCGGACGGTCGATCGATCAGTGGTCGATGGGCGGGATCTCCGTGCCCGCCGGCGAGGCCGGGCTGCTCGCGCCCTGCGCCGACAACGATCAACTCACTCAGATAGGGCCGTGGGCGATCACCTACACGACCGCTCCGCTGACGCACGCCGCGACGGTCGCCGGGCCGATCGACGCCACCGTCTACGCGAGCGCGACGACGGCGCAGACCGAGTTGGTCGCCGAACTCGAGGACGTCACCCCGGATGGCTCGTCCTATCCCCTCACCGAAGGCGCCCTGCTCGGGTCACTGAGAACCGTGAACAAGAGCCGGTCGTGGACCGCTGCCGGCGTGACCATCCTGCCCTACCACCCGTACACGGAGTCCTCAGCGCAACCGGTCACCCCGGGCGCCGTGACCGAGTATCAGATCCAGCTGTTCCCGACGCTGGCGACGATCGCGGCCGGGAACAGCCTGCGGCTCACGCTGTCAACCACCGACACTCCGCACCTGATGCCGCTGCCCGGAGACCTCCCGAAGCTGGCCGGCGGCGTCTACACGATCTCGCGGACGCCGTCCGCGCCCTCGTCGCTCAACGTGGAGTTCCTCAAATAAGCGGTCAGCGGCACTCGCCGCGCCGAGGGAGCGGGCGGGACCCCACCGTGCGGTTGGCGGTAAGCATGCTAATGAACGCGGCGTACGCGCCGCACGCCGACTCCTCGCGGTCGAGCGCCGCCATATACGCGGCGTAGGCCGCCGGCCGGTCGGAGGGCTCGGCGTGCGATAGCCGCTCGTATGCCGCCTGCACCTCCTTGCACTCGGTCCGCCACTCGCAATAGATGTCCATCATCGTGTCGATTAGATCCGGACGGATCTCGTTGTCCACTGCTCTCATGGTCCTCACCGTAGGCGGGTGTTGGTCCTGCGACAAGATCCAATCCCCCCCGCGATTCGAGGACCAATACCCCGCCTCGCCCCACTTGGGCCTCCGCGCCGCCCGGGTAGCATCGGGCTCCGCGAGGGCCAATGGACATCCTCCTCACCCTGGATAGAACCGAGCCGCTCCGCGCGCAGCTCGAGCGAGAGCTCCGCGACGCGATCCGCGCCGGTCGGTTGCGGGCCGGCTCGAGGCTGCCCCCGAGCCGGCTGCTCGCCGAGGAGCTCGAGATCTCGCGCGGCGTCGTGGTCGAGGCCTACTCGCAGCTGGTCGCCGAGGGCTACCTGGTGGCGCGTGCAGGAGACGGAACCCGGATCGCCGGCGGCCTCGCTCAGCAGCCCCCGGCGGCGCCCGCCTCCTCGGCCGTCGCCTCGCGGATTCGCTACGACTTGCGCAGTGGCATCCCGGATCTGGCCTTCTTCCCACGTCGCGAATGGCAATCGGCCTTATCGAGCGCGCTGCGAGAGCTGCCTGACCCTGCCCTCGGGTACGGATCGCGACGAGGGCTGCGCCAGCTACGGATCGGGCTCAGCAGCTATCTCGGGCGCGTCCGAGCCGCCGTCGCCGAGCCCGACCGCGTGTTCATCACCGCTGGCGCCACGCACGCGATGGGGCTGGTGTGGCAGACGCTGCGGCAGCGCGGGGCCAAGCGGGTAGCCGTCGAAGATCCCGCCTGGACTCCAATTCCCCAGACGGTGGCTCAGGCCGGTCTCGAGCCGGTGCCCGTCCGCGTCGATCGTCACGGCCTCGACGTCGACGAGCTCGAGCGCGCCAATGTCGATGCGGTCGTCCTCTCCCCGGCGCATCAGTACCCGACGGGCACCGTCCTCGCGCCCGAGCGCCGAGCCCGGTTGATCGCCTGGGCCCGGCGGCGAGGCGCACTTGTCGTCGAGGACGACTACGACTCGGAATATCGCTACGACCGGGAGCCGATCGCGTCGCTCCAGGGTCTGGCGCCGGACTGCGTCGCGTACGTGGGTACCGTGAGCAAGACGCTCGCGCCGGCACTTCGGCTGGGGTGGGTGGTCGTGCCGAGCCACCTGGTCGGTGAGACGGCGGCCCAACACGGAGTGGCCCGCGCCGTGCCCAGCGTCCTCGTGCAGGCCGCCTACGCGGTGCTGCTCGAGCGGGGCGAGATCGATCGACACCTGCGACGCACGCGCCGCCGCTATCACGCGCGGCGGAATGTGCTGATCGAGGCGCTAGCAAAATGGCTGCCGGACGCATCGGTCGGCGGCACCGCCGCCGGGCTTCACCTGATCGCTTGGTTGCCGGCCGGGACCGAGGAGAGTGCCATCGCCGATGCGGCCGCCGGCCTCGGCGTGGCGATTCATACGCTGCATCAAGACTGTGCCGTGGCCGGGTCATTTCCACCTGCCCTGCTACTCGGTTACGGATTGATCGTCGAGTCCGCGATCCCCCGCGCGGTCGAGGAACTCGGCCGCGCCGCGGCCGCCCAGTGACCGCCCATCGGCACAACGGATTGGTCCACGGATTGGGAGGGCGATTGGTCCTCGCCAATCGCCCGGGCGCCCCTTAGCATCGCTCCCCTCCTCAGAACCCCGGTGGCGGCCTGCGCGAGGCCCCCACGCGGTGCGCCGCCTCCGGGTTCCGATCGCGACTCGTGGCGATCGCTCAACCCGAGGGACGCAGAACGGACGCCAGCAGCTTCATGGACGGGGGATCGACCAAGCGAGCACTGATCATCGGGGGTCGTGGCGTGCTCGGGGAGCTCACGGTACGAGCCTTCGCCGAGGCCGGTTGGGAGGTGCGCTCCGGGGTTCGCGGCGCGGGCGCCGGTCAGGTCGAGCTCGACCTGGACCGGCCCGAGTCAGTCCTGCGCGCCCGGCAACGCGGCGAGCTGCTCGTCAACACGGTTCCGCAGCGTGACCTGATTGCCGAACGCCTCGTCCTCGAGCACGGCGGCACGCTCATCAACATCTCGACGCTCCCCGCGGCCGCCACGCGCGAGCTGAGGGCGCAGGCCGGCGGCGCCCAGGGTACGGTCCTCATGAACGCCGGTCTGGCGCCGGGCGTGAGCACCCTCGCCGCGGCGGACCTGCTACGCCGCCATCCCGAAGCCGAGGAGCTCGAGATGGTCTTCACCCTCTCGGCCGCGGCGCCCCGGGGGCCGGCGAGCGTCGAGGCCGTCCACCGCGGTCTCACCACCGTCGCCCGTCATCGGACGGTTCTCGTCCCGCTCCCTGAGCCGTTCGGCGAGCGGATCTGCGTCGGCTTCGGCGAGGATGACGCCGGTTGGCTGGGCGGGATCGCAGAGGGACGACTCGTGCGTCCGTACATTTGCCTGCTCGAGCCGGCCCTGCACGAGTGGCTGCTGACGCTGAACGACGTCGGCGCCCTGAGTCGGATGTCCAAATCCGTGATCCGCGCGCGTCTCCCGGACGGCGACGAGACAGCGAACCCCGAGCCGGTCGCCCACTGGATCGCGGCCACCCGCGGCGATCGCCGGCTGGGCGTCTCGATCGTGCGCTGCCAGGGCGAGCTGGTGCATACGGCGCGCAGCGCGGTCGCGTTCGCGCAGTCGCTGCTGGAGCGCCCGCCGGGCGGCGGCTGCTTCGATCCGGAGGAGGTCTGCACGCTCGAGGAGGAGGGCCCGAGGCTACGGGCCGCCGGCATCAGCATCATCCCCGGGCAAGTGCCCCTTCGATCGAGGATCGGTTCGGTTCAGGAGTGATGCGCTATGTCAGACGCTGAGCGTGTTCGTACTGTCGTCGTCACCGGCGCCGGGAGCGGCATCGGTCGTGCCGCCGCCATCCGGATTGGCTCGGAGGGCGGGAAGATCGTCGCGCTGGACCGTGACGGCCAATCGGCGCAGGAGACGGCGAGTGTCGTGCAGGCAAGCGGCGCAGAAGCCCGAGCCGCGGCGGCAGACGTGACCGACAAGGGGGCGGTCGAGGCAGCACTCGGAGAGGTCGATCGCATCGATGTGCTGATCAACAGCGCCGGGATCTTCGGCGAGAAGCGCGTTGAGGAGATCACTGCCGACGACCTGCGCAGCATGTACGAGGTCAACGCGATCGGGCTGTTCAACGCCACCACGGTCGCCCTTCAACGCATGCCCGACGGGGGCCGAATCATCAACCTCGCCTCCCGCGCCTATCTCGGATCGCGCGACCATGCGCACTACGTCGCGTCCAAGGCCGCCGTGGTCGGCCTCACGCGGACGCTGGCGATCGACCTCGCGCCCCGCCAGATCATGGTCAACGCGATCGCCCCCGGCCCGGTCCGAACGCCAATGCTGTCGACCCTCAGTGACGAGCGCCTGGAGCAGCTCGCCGCGGGCTATCCGGGAGGACGGCTGATCGAGGCCGACGACGTGGCCCACGCGATTGCGTTCTTTGCCGACCCGGCCACCCGCTCGATCACCGGCCAGGTCCTGATCATCGACGGCGGCCGGTCGCTCGGACTGAGCGGCGCATAGCGATCGTGGCATGATGCCGCCATACCCATGCGGCCGCATCCGACAAGCCTGTTCGACGTCGCCAAGCGAGCGGTGGAGGTCGCCGACCCGGACGCGGCCGACGCGCGGCTGTCGGACCTGCTGGTCCAGTTCGAGGACGACGACGAGCCGGTGACGTCGATCGACAACCTCGAGGAGCGAGTCGCGATCGCACTCGAGGGCGTCGACGTCGAGATCGGCGATCCGGCGGTGTCGATGGCCGCCGCGATGATCCTCTACCTGGCCCACCGCCGCGACGAGCTGCACGACGATCCCCACAAGATCCTGCGTATGACCGCGCGCGCGGAGTGGAAGGGCGATCCGCCGGACAGCGTGCGCGACTGGCTGGCCGATCGCGGCGTCGAGCTCTAGGGCCTCCGGCGCGCCGATGACGGCGGTCATCCTCGACTGCGACCCCGGCCACGACGACGCCATCGCGCTGCTGCTCGCGCTCGCCAGTCCGGAAATCGAGCTGCTCGGCGTGACGACCGTCTCGGGCAACCAGACGCTCGAGAAGACGACCGCCAACGCGATCCGCGTGCTCGACCACGTCGGCCGCCAGGACGTCCCGGTCACCGCCGGCGCGCCCCGCCCGCTCGTACGCGCGCGTCACGCCGCCGCCGACGTGCACGGCGAGACCGGACTAGACGGGCCGAATCTCCCGCCTCCCGCGCGCCCGCCCGGGCCGGCTCACGCGATCGACTGGATCGCCGACACCCTCGAGCGCAGCGCCGAGCCGATCACGCTCATCCCGGTCGGTCCTCTGACCAACGTCGCGTTGCTCCTGGCCCGGTATCCAGGCATCGAGTGCAAGCTCGAGCGGATCGTGCTGATGGGCGGCGCGATCGGCGAGGGCAACGTCACCCCGGCGGCCGAGTTCAACATCTGGGCCGACCCCGAGGCGGCAGACCGGGTGTTCCGATCCGACGTCGAGAAAACCATGGTCGGGCTCGACGTCACCCACCAGGCGTTGATCACCCCGGCCCACATCGAGCGGCTGGCAGCCGCCGGGCGGGCGGGCAAGTTGGTGGCCGACCTATACGCCTTCTATGCCCGCTACCACGAAAGCCGCTACGGCTGGGACGGGGCCCCAGTGCATGACGCCGTCGCGGTGGCTCACGTAATCGACGGGACGCTGCTCACTACCCGTCACCGCGGCGTCGTCGTCGACACCGGCCCGGAGCTGTCCCGCGGTCGCACCAACGTCGACCTGCGCGACAGCATGGGATGGACCCCCAACTGCCACGCCGCGGTGGGCATCGACGCCCCCCGCTTTCTCGAGCTCCTGGTCGAGCGGATCAGCGCCCTCGGCTAGCAGAACGCCGTCCGCCGTTATCTTGAACGGCGGTGACCGACTCGGCCGCAACCGCAACCGCCACACCCGCCCCCTTCCAGGGGCGCACCGCGTGGATCCGCAGCCTTGCCCCGCCGGTGCGGGATTTTCTGCGCACCGAGACGGGCGGCGCCGCGGTGCTCGTCGGCGCCATCGTCGCCGCGCTGGTGTGGGCCAACGTCGACTCCTCCTCCTACGAGAAGGTGTGGACGACCACCCTCAGCATTCGCTTGGGTGGCGGCAGCATCTCGATGGATCTCCGCCAGTGGGTCAACTCTGGCCTGATGACGTTCTTCTTCCTGATCGTCGGGCTCGAGGCCCGGCGCGAGTTCGACCTCGGCGAGCTGCGCGACCGGCGGCGTCTGGCCCTGCCGGTGGCGGCGGCCGTCGGCGGCATGATCGTTCCGATCGCGATCTATCTGCTGATCAACGCGGGCCGGAGCTCCGCCGGCGGGTGGGGCGCCGCCATGTCGACCGACACCGCGTTCGCGCTCGGCACGCTGGCGCTGGTCGGTCGGCGCTTTCCAGCCACCGTGCGCACGTTCATCCTGACGGTGGCGGTGGCCGACGATTTCGTTGCCTTCATCGTCATCATCGTCGCGTACACGACCGACCTGAAGGTCGCCCCGCTCATAATCGGGCTCATCGCACTTGCGCTGGTGGTTCTGGCGCGCGTACGAAGCGTTCGCAACGGTCCCGTGTACGGTGCGCTCGGCCTGGTCGCGTGGGTGGCATTCCTGAAGTCCGGGGTGGACCCCGTGATCGTCGGCGTGGTCATCGGGCTGGTCGCCGTCGCCTATCCGGCCAGCCGGTCCGACCTCGAACGGGCCACCGACCTGTTCCGGCTGTTCCGCGAGCAACCGACCTCGGAGTACGCCCAGACCCTGCGCGAGGGAGTGCGCACGGCCATCTCGCCGAATGAGCGGCTCCAGCAGCTCTACCACCCCCTCTCGAGCTACCTGATCGTGCCGTTGTTCGGGCTAGCCAACGCCGGGATCGTGATCAGCGCCCACTTCCTGTCAGTGGCCTACCGCTCGCCGATCACGCTCGGGATCGCGGCCGCCTACGTTGTCGGCAAGCCCGTGGGCGTCACCGGCGGCACCTGGCTCGTGACTCGCCTCAGCCACGGCCGGGTCCGGCCCCCGGTCGGCTGGGCCTCCGTGCTGGGCGGCGGGGCGATCGCCGGGATCGGCTTCACGGTCTCGATCCTGATCGCGACGCTCGCCTTCCACGGCATCGAGCTCGAGGAGGCCAAGCTCGGCGTCCTGACCGCGGCGGTGTGCGCGTCTGCCCTCACCTGGGCCGTGCTGCACGCGACCAAGCTGCTGCCGAAGGACCTGAAGCTGCGGGCGATCCTCGGGACGGCCCAGGCGCTCATCGATCTGTCCGATCCGGTCGACCCCAAGCGCGACCACATCCGGGGGCCAGAGGACGCGCCCGTGACGCTCGTCGAGTACGGCGACTTCGAGTGTCCCTACTGCGGCCAGGCGGAGCCGATCGTGCGCGAACTGCTCGCCGACTTCGGCGACTTGCGCTACGTGTGGCGACACCTGCCCCTCAACGACGTGCACCCCTACGCTCAGGCGGCCGCCGAGGCGTCCGAGGCCGCCGCCGCGCACGGCAAGTTCTGGGAGATGTCTGACCTGTTGCTCTCCCACCAGGATGCGCTCACGATCAGGGACATGATCGGCTACGCCGGTGAGCTCGGGATCGACCAGGAGCGATTCAAGGAGGCGCTGCGCAAGCAGAAATACGCGCCCCGGGTCGCGGAGGATCTCGAGTCGGCCGACATGAGCGGCGTGTCCGGAACCCCGACGTTCTTCATCAACGGCCGCCGGCACTACGGCGCCTACGACATCTCGACGCTGTCAGCCGAGGTCAAAGCGGCGCGCGCCCGGGCCGCGGTCCTGTCGTAGTTTGGGGCCTCGCTGCGCTCGGCGTCCGTGGGGCCGTCCAGGCCCGTCCGGTTGGGGGTCGCGCTGCCCGTTGCCCGGTCGCGATACGCGCGCAGCACGCGCCGGTGCGTCAGCCAGCCGACCATCCGGTCGTCGGGGTCGACCACCGGAATGCCCTCATCGTCGCCGGCGGCCAGCACCGCGACGGCGTCCTCGAGCGACTCGTCGGCGCGGACCTTGGGCGCCTCACGCATGAGGTCGCCGGCCACTCGGATCTGGGTCGAGTCGCGGGTGACGGCCTGCTCGAGGTCGACGGCAGCCACCACCCCGAGCAGGGCGCCGCTCGAGTCGGTGACCGGCAGCGAATCGGACCGCTCGGTGGCGAACCGGGCGATGATCTCCGACGCCGGCTGCTCCACCCGGAGCGGGCGGGGCGGCTCGCCCATCGCCTCGGCGACCCGGGTCTGCGCCATCAACCGGCGTGCTCGCGGCGCCTCGATGTCGATCCCGCGCCGGCGGAGCTTCAGCGTGTAGATCGTGTCGCGGGTCGCCCGCTGGCTGAGCGCGGTTGCGACCACGACCGCGAACATCAGCGGCAGGATGATGTTGTAGTCGCCGGTCAGCTCGAAGACGATGATCACGGCAGTGATCGGCGCGCGGGCACAGGCCGCGAACACCGCGCCCATCCCCACCAGCGCGTAGGCACCGGGGTTCGCGGCCAAACCAGGCAGGAGATGGTGGAACACCGTCCCGTAGGCGCCGCCGAGCATCGCCCCCATGAACAGCGACGGGGCAAACACGCCGCCCGATCCGCCGATCCACATCGTCAGGCTGGTCGCCAGCAGCTTGGCCGCGAGCAGGCCGAGCAGCGCCAGCAGCACGTAATGCCCGCCGACGGCTCGCTCGAGCACCGGGTAGCCGACGCCGTACATCTGCGGCACCACGAGCAGCAGCAGCCCGAGCAGGATGCCGCCCACCCCGGGGCGCAGCCACTCGGGTCCGCGCCACAAGCGGTCGGCTAGGTCCTCGCCTCCGTACAGGACCCGGATGAAGATGACGCCGACGGCAGTGGCGAGCACGCCCAGCCCGGCATATAGGACGAGCTCGAGCGGCGAGCTGAAGGTGAAGGCGGGCAGGGACAGGAAGGCGTGGTCGCCGAACACGGCCCGGCCGATCGCGTCGGCCAGCACCGAGCTAACCACGACTAGGCCGAACGACTGCGTCTCGAAGTTGCGCAGGATCAGCTCGAGAGCGAAGAACACGCCGGCGATCGGCGCGTTGAAGGTGGCCGAGATGCCGCCGGCGGCGCCGCAGGCCACGAGCAGTCGCAGCTGGGACTCGGACACTCGGCTGGCTTGCCCGATCACCGAGCCCAGCGCCGATCCGATCTGCACGATCGGCCCCTCGCGCCCGACCGAGCCACCCGAGCCGATGCACAGCGCCGACGCGAGCGATTTGACCACCGGCACCTGCGGCCGGATCCGGCCTCCGGCCCGGTTAACCGCGAGCATCACCTCCGGTACGCCGTGGCCCCGCGCCTCGGGGGCGAAACGCGCGACGAGGGGACCGTAGATCAGGCCCCCGACCACGGGTGCGAGCACCACGAACCAGATTCCGAGCACCGGGACGAGCGGGTTCGCGGCGTGCCCAACGGCGCTGTAGTCGCGGTGGCCGGTGAACACGTAGGTGAAGCCAAGGATCAGGTAGCGAAACGCGACCGCTCCAACGCCCGCGCCAACGCCGGTCAGCAGCGCCAGTCCGGTCAACGCGGTCGAGCCGCGCGCCAGTGAGCGCCGGAGCTGTTCGCGCCAGCGCTGGGGCAGCTCGGCTGACAGGAATGCGGATCCGGGGTCCACGGTCCGAGCGTAGGAATCGCACGCGCCCGCGGACCCTCCCGCGCCGAGTCCGGGCCCAAACCGGTAAGGCGTCTGACAGAAATAGCTTCGAGGACCCGGGAGCACCGGTTTCGCCCCGACCCCTGAGCGGTAAAAAACCGGTACGACTCCCAACGCCTCTTCGTTGAAACCCGCGGCAGCGCGCGCGGCACGGTCATCGACGGCCCGCTCTCCGCGGTCGCGCGTTTGCCATGTCCTCGAAGAGGATTCCGAGCTGGCCGAGGCAATCGCTCCCGACGAGCGTCCAGCCGCGATCGCGCACTGCGTCGCCCGACTGAGCGTCCTACCGCGCGGGAGCTGGAGCGGAGAGCAGGCAGGTATGGTCCCGGACGGGATCGGGCTGCTCGTGCTGAGTGGGCTGCTGATCCGTCGCGTCGGTATCGAGGGCGGATTCGGGGCAGAACTACTCGGCCAGGGCGACCTGCTGCGTCCGTGGCAGGGCGAGGGTACCGAGAGCTCCCTGTCCCGGACCACGGGCTGGCGGGTGCTCGAGCCTGCGCGCCTCGCCGTCCTCGACCGGGACGCCGCCACACGCTTCGCGCGCTACCCGGAGCTGACTGGGCGGCTGGTGGCGCGCACGCTCGAGCGGGCGCGGAACCTCGCCACGACCACCGCGATCGTCCACCACACGCGCGTCGAGGTGCGCCTGCACATGCTGTTCTGGCACCTGGCAGACCGCTGGGGGCGGGTTCGGCCCGACGGCGTGATCGTCCCGCTGCGCCTGACGCACTCGATGCTCGCCGACCTCGTCGCCGCACGCCGGCCGAGCGTCAGCACGGGCCTGGCGGAGCTGGCCCGGCGCGGGCTGGTACGGCGGGACGGATGGGGCTGGCTCCTGTCGGGCGAGCCGCCCGGTGAGCTCCTCCAGCTCCAGCCGATCGACGTGCCGCCGGTCGCCCGTGAGAAGCTTGAGCCGTGAACGTCCTCATCTGGGGAAGCACCGAGACCTCGCCTGAGCTGCGCCACGAGGTGCCGCTCGCGATCGGCGATCCCTTCCTGTACCTGGAGGCCAACGGCCGTCGCGCGGTGATAACCAACGCGCTCGAGGATCTGAAGCTGGCCCAGGCCCTGCCCGAGCTCGAGCGCCTGCTAGTCGATGACCTCGGCCGCGACGAGCTGGTGGCGACGGGTCGCTCACGGTTTGAGATCGAGCAGGAAGTGTGCCTGCGCGCAGCGCGTGCACTCGGGATAGGCGACGCCACCGTTCCGCTCGACTTCCCCCTCGCGCTGGGCGACGGGCTGCGGGCGGCGGGGCTCTCGCTCACGCCCGATGAAGATCTGTTCACCGAGCGCCGGCGCCAGAAGACCGATGCCGAGATGGCGGGGATCCGCCGGGCGGCGAACGCCGCCGTGGAGGCCGTACGCGACGCGATGGCCGTGCTGCGGGTGGCCGAGATCCGGGGCGGCGAGCTGTGGCAGGGCGGCGAGCGGCTGACCTCGGAGGCGGTGCGGGCCCGCATCCGCGATGTGTGCGCTCGCGCCGGGGCGCCGGCCCCGCCGAGCATCATGGTCAAGCCGATGGGTCCCGACCCGCGGATCGGGCACTATCCGGGTGCGGGGCCGCTCCCGGCCGACACGCCGATCCTGATCGACCTGTGGCCTCGGGACGAGGCGTCGGGCTGCTGGGCGGACATGACCCGCACGTTCGTGCGCGGCGAGGTCAGCGATCAGATAGCCGAGCTCCACCGGCTCGTCCTCGACGCCCATCGCCGGGCGTGCCGGGCGATCAAGCCTGGCATTCCCGGAGTCGAGCTGTATGGCATCGTGTGCGACGCCTTCGAGGCGGCCGGACATCCAACCGCGCGCACCAAGGCGTCCGGCCAGCCGCTGCGCGAGGGCTTCTACGCGGCGCTCGGGCACGGCGTCGGCCTCGAGATTCACGAGGCGCCGAACCTCGGTCGGACCGGCACCGAGCCGCTGATCGCCGGGGACGTGGTGGCGGTCGAGCCCGGCCTCGTGGTCAGGGCGGTGGGCGGCACGCGGGTCGAGGATCTCCTGGTCGTGACCGACCGAGGAAGCGAGAACCTGACCGCTGCGGTCCCCTACGACCTGGCGCTGTAGCTCATTCCGTCGCCGGGCGGAGTACGTCCGCCCTCATCGGCTGCCGGAAGCACCGCTCGCCGGGCCGTTCGCCGGCCTCGCCCAGCCGCGCGAACGCGTCGGCCAGCTCGGCTTCGCGTGCGTCGAACCACGCTGCCCGGGCCGGATCGACGCTCACCAGTCGCGCGCGCAGAGCGGCCAGGTCGGCCAGGCAAAGCCGCACGTCGTACTCGAACGTGTGCGCGCGCTCGAGTCCCGCGTCGCCCGCGCGCGCCAGCGCGTCCTGCGCGGCCCCGCGCACGTCGAGCTCGTCCTCGACGAGCCGCGTGAGCTCGAAGTAGTCACCCTCGGTCAGCGGCTCGGCGACGTACACGATCCCGTCCGCCCGCAGTACGCGACGGGCCTCGCGCAGCCCGTCGAGAAGCTCGCCCGGCGGCACGTGGTGCAGCGTGCGCATGAACACGGCCGCGTCGACCGACCCGTCGTCGAGCGGCAAGCGCTGCGCGGCGCCGAGCAGGTACCGCGCGCCGCCGCCGTCATCGCCAGTCAAAGCGGGCGCGAGCTGCTCCTCGGAAATCTCGACGCCGGTCACCCGCGCCCCGCGTCCCGTGAGCGCGCGGACCAGCGCGCCGCCCCCGCAGCCGATGTCCACCACGTCCTTGCCGGCCGGGTTGACCAGACGGTCCAGCACCTCCAGGTCGCTTAGGACGTCGCGGCTCAAGACGGGTTCATCGTAGAGGGCGCCTTGTAGGCTCGGGTGGATGCTGTCCAAGTACCGCCCGGTACTCACGCTGCCCGGTGCTCCGCGCCTGTTCGCGAGCGCGTTGCTGGCGCGCTTCCCCCAGGGCATGGCCCCGCTCGCCGTGCTGTTGCTCGTGCGCGGCGCGACGCACTCCTACGCCGCGGCCGGCCTGGCTGTCGGCGCCGAGGCGTTGGCCACCGCCGCCGCTGCGCCGGTCCTCGGCCGGATCGTCGACCAGGTCGGGCGCCGGCGGGTGCTTGCCCCGCTGGCCGGCGGGCAGGCTGTCGTCTACGTGCTGCTCGTCGTCGCGGCCGACGCGCACGCGGGTGTGCCGGTGCTGGTGGTGCTCGCCGGGCTGGGGGGCGCCCTGCTTCCGCCGGTAGCGCCGGTCGTCCGGGTCCTGTTGCGCGACGTGTTCGAGGATCCTGCGGTGCGCGAGACCGCCTATTCCTTCGAGGCGGTGGTGCAGGAGCTCGTCTTCGTCTCCGGGCCGCTGATCGTTGCGCTGCTGATCGCGTTCACCTCGGCCGCGCTCGCGGTGGCGCTGCTCGGCGCCGTTTGCGTGACCGGGACCGCGCTGTTCCTGAGCTCTCCGATCGTGCGCGCTGCGGACGCCGCGGGCGCGCGCCACGACGTGGCCGCAAACCGGACCTCGGCGCTCGCCAGCCCCGAGCTGCGGGCCCTACTTGGACCAGTGGCGCTGACCGGAACCGCCCTCGGAGCCGTCGAGGTGGGGCTGCCGGCGCTCGCCATCCACGCCGGCTCGCGTCCCGCGTCGGGCCTGTTGCTCGCGCTATGGAGCCTGGGCAGCATGGTCGGAGGGCTGTGGTACGGCTCGCGCGCGTGGCGCTCGCCGCTCGGCCGCCGCTATCAGATGCTGCTTGTCCTGACCGTCCTGTGCATGGCGCCGCTGATCGCCGCGCGCTCGATCGCCGCCGCAGGGATCTGCAGTCTGATCGCTGGCCTGACCATCGCGCCGACCTTCTCTTGTCAGTACGCGCTCGTCGGCCGGTCGGTGAGCGCCGGCAGCGAAACCGAGGCGTTCACGTGGGTATCCGCCGCCCTGATCGGCGGCCTCGCCGCCGGCTCGGCGATCGGCGGCGCGGTAATCGATCCCGCGGGCGTGAGTGCCCCGTTCGTGGTCGGGGTCATGGCCATCATCCTGGCCGCACTCGTCACAGGACTGTCACGGCTCGCGCCCGTTCCGGAGGCGTCAGGTGCTCAAGCCGCGCCGGATGCCTGCCGGTGATCGACGAGGTCAGGAACACCTCGTCGGCCTCCGCCAGCCGCTCCAGATCGATCGGCTCCTCCCGTGCGGCGCCGTCCCCGAGCATGCCGGCGCGCACGGTCCCGGGCAGGATCCGGCCGTCGGCCGGGGGCGTGACCAGCTCGTCGCCCTCGACGATCCACACGTTCGCGTAGGCCGCCTCGAGCACACAACCGTCGGTGTCGAGGAGCAGCGGCGTGGCCCCGCGAGCCAACCCGGCCAGCGCCTCGAGCAGCCGACGGTCGCGCCACTTGTGGGCGCCCAGCCCGCCGGGCAGGGTGAACGCCTGGAGACGTGCGGGATACCGAAGCGCGTCCGGCGGTCCCGCGGCCGACACGGTGATCCGGACCGCACCCGTGGGGTCGGACAGCACGCGCAACCGTGCGCGCTCGCGCGTTTGTGCTGCTGCCGCCCAGGCGCCCGCGAGCACCGTCGACGGCAGCGTGGCGCCGTACAGCTCCTGCAGCGACGCGGCCAGGCGCTCGAGATGCTGCTCGAGAGCGATCGGGAGGCCGTCCCGCACCAGCACGGTCTCGAACACGCCGAGCGCCGGATCCGGGCGGTTCCCGTGGAGGAGCGCGCGCCGGGGAAGCCGAGGGGTCGACCCGCGCGGCACATCGAAGCTGCGCACCAGCTCCCCCCGATCGCCGCGATCGGACCGGCTGCCTTGTCGAACGCCTCGCCCAGCTCCCGCTCGGGTTCGGAGTCGGCCACGATGGCGCCACCGGCGCCGAGCCAGATCACATCGCCGCTCACCTCGAAGGTCCGGATCACGACGCTCAGGTCGAGCCCGGCGAGCGGGCTGGCGATCCCGATCGCGCCCGTGTAGAGCTCGCGCCGCGTCGCCTCGAGCTCGGCGATCACCTTCATCGCCTGGACCTTCGGCGCGCCGGTCACCGACCCGGGCGGGAAGCTCGCGCGCAGCAGCTCGCCGTCGCTCACGCCGTCGCGCAGCCGCCCGCGGACTGTCGACACGAGGTGCCAGACACCAGCATGGGGCTCGATGCGCGGCGCCTCGGCGCGCACGGTCCCATACGCGCACACCCGCCCCAGGTCGTTGCGCATCAGGTCGACGATCATCACATGCTCGGCCCCGTCCTTCTCGGAGCCGGCGAGCTCCTCTCGCGCCGCCTCGCGCGACGCGGTTACGCCTACACGCGGCCGGGTCCCCTTAATCGGCTCGGTCCACACCTCGCGTCCGCGCCGGCGCAGGAAGCGCTCGGGGGACAGGCTCACCGCCCCGTCCACGAACGCGCCGAAGCGCGGCTGGGCGACGGGTAGCGCCCGCGCGAACAGCTCGAGCGGATCGCCGTCGAGCCGCGCCTCGAGGCGGACGCACAGGTTGGCCTCGTACAGTTCCCCGGCCGTGATCCGCCGCCGGCAGTCCGCGACGGCCGCGAGGTGACCGGCGGCGCCGCTGCCGGCCAGTTGGAACGGAGTGGTCATCGCCCGGGACCCGACGGTTTCCGGAACCATCCGCAGTCGCGCCCGCCACAGCTCCAGCCGCTGCCGCAGGAACTCGTCACGCTCCGGACTCCACAGCGCCTCGAACCACCACCGCCCCTCGTGGAACAGCACCACGTGGTCGTAGAAGGCGAGCGAGAACGCCGGCCGCGGGACCGGCGCCGGCGGCCCCGGCGGCAGCGCCTCGACGCGTCCGCCGAGCCCGTAGCCGAGCCACCCGACCCAGCCGCCGCCGACGAGTACATCCTCCTCGCCGGACACCTCGGCCTGCGACGCCGCGCCCAGCAACGCGAACGGGTCATCGCCGGGTGCCGCCACCCGTGCGGGCGCCGACCCGAGCAGCGCCGCGTCGCCGAGCAGCCATTCGCCGACCAGCGCAAACGGCCGCTCGTCCTCGCGCAGCCACCCGACCGCCCCGGCCGGATCGAGGTTGCCGTCCAACGCCACCCGGTACGCCCGCATAACGAGAACCTATCCCTCCGCGAAGCGCTGCTCGAGCGCGCGGATCTCGTCGATTCCGACGAGCTCCAGGAACTCGTCGAATCCCACCAGTGAGGGCAGCAGCTCGATCGGGGTGCCATCGGATTTCAGCCGCGCCAGGGCCGCCCGCATCGCCCCAGTCGCCGACAGCAGCAGGGTCAACGGGAAGATGACCAGCGAGAAGCCGAGCTCGCGCAGGAAGTCGTACGTGACGGCGGGCGTCTTGCCGCCCTCGGCGTAGTTGAACAGCAGCGGCACGTCCGGGAACGCCTGCGCCACCGCCTCGATCTCCTCGATCGACTGGGGTGCCTCCACGAACAGCGCGTCGGCGCCCACCTCGCGGTAGCGCCGCGCCCTCGCCAGGGCGCCGTCCAGTCCCTCCACCGCGCGCGCATCCGTCCGGGCGATGATCAGGAAGTCCGGCGAGCGCCGGGCGGCGACCGCCGCGGCAATCTTTGCGGCCATCTCCTCGGCCCCGACGACCTGCTTGCCCTCCATGTGGCCGCACTTCTTGGGCATGACCTGGTCCTCGAGGTGGATCGCGGCCACGCCGGCGGACTCGTACTCGCGGACGGTGCGGATCACGTTTATTGAGTTTCCGTAGCCCGTGTCCGCATCCGCCACCACCGGAATGTCAACAGCTTCGACGATCCGCCGGGCGTTATCGACCATCTCGGTCATCGACATGAGGCCGACGTCGGGGCGTCCTAAGCGCGACGCGGCGCTGCCGAAGCCGGTCATGTAGGCGGTCGAAAACCCCGCCTCCTCGATCAGCCGGGCACCGAACGCGTCATAGCACCCCGGCGCGAGCACCATCTCGCCGGCATCGAACAACTCGCGTAACGAACGACCACGAGCGTTCACCGAGCCCAGCAGCCCAGCCAAGTGGACCCGCTCAGTCCCCGGTCGGCTGAACGCCGGCCGCCTCGACCATCAGGATCGCGGTGCGGATGGGCGCGCGCGTCCGGTGCTCGACACCCCGCGGCACCGTGTAGCCCTGATGGGGCTCGAGCACCACCGTCTCGCGATCCTCCAGATCGATCAGCAGCTGCCCCTCGAGCACCAGGAAGAACTCGTCGGTGTCGTCGTGGTGATGCCAGTGGAAGTCGCCCTCGACCACCCCGAGGCGCACCACCGCGTCATTCACCGTGGTCAGGGTCTGGTTGAACCACGGCTCGTTGGCGGCGATGTCCGCCGGCAAGTCGATCAGCGCGAGGCTGCCGTACTTGTCGTCGAGGTGCATGTCGTAGTCGGTCAAGGCGACTCCGAACGATCTCAGCGGGCGACGGCTCCGAGCATCGAGTACAGCTCGTCGAGATCGCCGGCCTTCGGCCGCCAGCGCCCCGCCGCGGCGTTCGTCCGCACCTGGTCTGGCTTGGTCGCCCCGGCGATCACCGTCGAGACCGCCGGCTGGGCGAGCAGCGCCCCGATCGCCACGTCGGTCATCGATACGCCGTGGTCGGCGGCGAACCCGGCGACGGCTTCAACGACGGCGAACTGCTCGTCGGTGGCCACCTGTTCGCGCCCGGCGAGCCGTGTTCCGGCCGGGGCCGGCTCCCCGCGGCGGTACTTACCGGTCAGCAGTCCCGAGGCCAGCGGGAAGAACGGGACGAAGCCGATCCCAAGCCGCTCGCACGTCGGCAGCACCTCGTGCTCGGCCTCGCGGTGTACCAGGCTGTAGTTGTTCTGGATCGCGGTGAACCGGGCGAAGCCCCGGTCGCGCGCCACCGCGTCCGCCTCCTCGATCTGCTCGGCGCTGAAGTTGGACGCGCCGATGTACCGCACCTTGCCCACCTGTACGAGGCCGTTGAGTGTCTCGAGCGTCTCGGCGATCGGGGTGACCCCGTCCGGCTGGTGGTACCAGTAGTAGTCGATCACGTTCGTACGCAGCCGCCGAAGCGATGCCTCGATCGCCTGGAGGATGTACTCGCGCGACCCGCGGGGGCCAAGACCGTCGCCCATGTCCATCCCAAACTTGGTCGCGAGCACCACCTGATCGCGCCGGCCCTCGAGCACCTCGCCGAGGAACTCCTCGCTTTGGCCGTGTGGGTCTCCGTAGGTGTTGGACGTGTCGAAGAAGGTGACCCCCTCCTCGAGCGCCGCGTCGACCACCGCACGCGTGCCCTCGAGATCGACTCGCCGGCCGAAGTTGTTGCAACCGAGGCCGATCACCGGCACCTCGGGCCCGAGCACGCCGAGCGAGCGAGTTTCGAGACGTTCCGCCATATGCCCCCGTCTATAGCAGACGGCTGCGCAATGCCTTTCGATCGAGCTTGCCCACGGCGGTCAGCGGGATCGCGTCGACCACGTGCACCTCGCGCGGGTACTTGTAGCCGCCGATCCGGTTTCGAGCCCACGCGACGAGCTCGTCCTCGCTGACCGCCTCAGGCTCGGTCAGCGACACGAAAGCGACCACCTCCTCGCCGCGATGCTCGTCCGGACGGCCGACGACTCCCGCCGCGGCAACGAACGGGTGCTCGAGCAGCGCGTCCTCGACGTCGCGCGGGTACACGTTGAAGCCGCCGCGGATGATCAGGTCCTTCTTGCGGTCGACGATGAACAGGTAGCCCTCGTCGTCGAGGTAGCCGATGTCGCCGGTGTGCAGCCAGCCGTCGCGGATCGCCTCCGCCGTCGCCTCCGGCGCCCTCCAGTAGCCCTGCATGACCGCCGGCGAGGACACGCACACCTCGCCGGGCTCTCCGGCTGCCAGCGAGCGTCCGGCATCGTCGAGGATCCGCACCTCGGCACCCGGGATCGGCACCCCGACCGACCCGGGCTTCTCGCGCCCGGCCGGGTTGGTCGAGACGAGCGCAGCGGTCTCGCTCAGCCCGTAGCCCTCGCGGATCGCCACCCAGGGCGCGCGACGCCCGAGCTCCTCCACCAGCTCCGATGCGAGCGGTGCCGCACCCGATCCGAGGGAGCGCAGCGAGGTCAGGTCGAAGTCTTCCAGCGGCTGTGCCAGCAGCAACTGGATCATCGACGGCACAAGCGGGGCGCTCTGCACCCCGTGCTCCTGGACCATCGACAGGAACCTGCCCGGGTCGAACCAGCGCAACAGCACGGTGACTGGGCGCTCGGGCGTGTGTAGACCCGAGATCGTGATCAGGATCCCGTATGCGTGCGCGAGCGGGAGCGTCATCAAATGGCGAGTCACCCCGTCCACGTGCGCCGCCTTCTGCACGGCCTGGCCGGTGAAGTTGAGGCTCGCGTGCGAGATCATCACGCCCTTGGCCCGGCCGGTCGTCCCGCCGGTGTACAGGAGCACGGCCAGGTCGCCGTCGGCGCGAGGGACGATCGGCACCGGATCGGACTCCTCCAGGGCGCCCAGCGCGAGCACGCCGGCCGTTGCGTCGTCTCCGGAGTCGGTCGAGATCACGTGTCGAACGTGGTCGAGCGTCGCGACCGCGTCTCGCACCTTGTCGAGGAACTCGGGCGTGGTGATGACCGCCGATGCCTCGGAGTGGGCGATGACATGGCGCAGGTCCTCCGTCGAGAGCAGGAACATCGCGGGTGTCACCACGGCGCCAGCACGCCACAGCGCGTGGTAGCTGACAGTCACCTCGGGACAGTTGGCCATGCATACCACGACCCGTTCGCCGGGCTCGATCCCGAGTCCGATCAAACCACCGGCCAAGCGCCGCGAGCGCTCGAACAGCTCACCTGAGCTGTACCAGCGTCCCTCGAAGAACAGCGCTGGGTAGTCGCCGTGTCGCTCGAACGCCTCCTCATTCAGCAGTACCAGGTTCCGCGACATGGCTATCGAGTCAGAGCCGCCAGCGCGGCATCGAGGGCCGCGTGCGCGATCGCGTCACCCGCTCCGCCGACGGGCAGGAAACTCGGCACGAACGACGCCGCGGCGTCGAACTCCAGCTCGAGCCGCGTCGTCCCGTCGCCCTGCACGCGCCAGCTGAGCTCGAGGCGATCCGGGTCGTGGGGCCCCTCGGGCACGCGGGTCAGGGTCACCGCCACCGGCGCCTCGGTGCGCACGGCCAGGAACAGCTCGAAGTGGGTCCCGAACGGACTCTGGGGGACGTACAGCGCCGCCCGCGCTGTACCCGGCGTCCCGTTGTGCTCGGGCTCGAGGATCTCGACCTCCTGCACCACATCGAACCAGGCTGGATACCGCTCGAGCGCCGCGAGTAGCTCGAAGCACTCCTCGGGCGCGATCTCGAGCTCGGCGGTGGCCCGGCCGTGCAGCTCCTTCATGGGATCAGCAGGAGCTTCCCGGTCGTCTTTCTCGCCTCGAGGTCCTCGTGGGCTTGACGCGCGTCCTCGAGTGGGTAGCGGGCGCCGATCCGCACCTTCAGGTCTCCCCGCTCGATATGGGCGAACAGGTCCATGCCCCGGTCACGCAGTTGCTCGGGCGTGCGCGTGTAGGTCTGGAGCGTCGGGCGCTGGACGTACCAAGAGCCGCCCACCAGCATCCCGGGGTTGATCGGGTCCGGCCGCCCGCTGGCCGCGCCGTACAGGATCATGCGGCCCGTCGGGCCGAGCGCCTTGAAGCCGTCGAGGAATGTCGCCTGGCCGACCCCGTCATAAATGGCGGCTACGCCCTCGCCGCCGGTGATCTCCTTGACTCGCTCGGCGAAGCCGTCGTAGCCAATCGCCTCGTCGGCTCCCGCCTCGCGCGCTGTCTCGGCCTTCTCGTCGGTCGAGGTGGTGGCGATCACACGCCCGCCCCGCGCCTTGGCGATCTGGGTGAGCAGCAGCCCCACCCCGCCGGCCGCGGCATGCACGAGCACCCAGTCGCCCGCCTCGATCGGGTACGAGTCGACGGCCAGATAGTGGGCGGTCATGCCCTGAAGCAGCGCGGCCGCCGCCACTTCGGTGGACACGTCGTCCGGGACCGGTACCAACAGCTGGCGGGGGGCGGCCACCTGCTCGGCGTAGCTGCCGGCGACGTGCGCCCACGCTACCCGCTCGCCCGTGTCGTGGATCCGGCCGGCGCCCTCGACGCCGATGATGGCCGGCGGCGGCGAGCCGTAGCCCCCGCCTTCGCGCTCGTATACGTCGCGGTAGTTGATACCGATCGCCTCGACATCGACCAGCACCTCGCCCTCACCGGGCGTCGGCGCGGGCCGGTCGGTCAGCTCGAGGACCTCGGGGCCGCCGTTTCGCTCGAAGTAGATCGCGCGCATGTGAAGGCGGCGAACGCTAGCGAACGGCCCAGTGTCAGGGGCCGCGTGCGATGGTCAGCCGACCGGGGACGCCGCCGAGCGCTCGGGTGATCGCCGCCACCGCGAGCAGCATCGCCAGGCCCACCGCCGCCGCCTCCGCGATGTACCAGGGCCACCGCGCCATGACGCTGAGCAGCGAGGCGTGCGCGGGCTTATCGCGCAGGTACATGTAGTTGCCGCCCGTGATCACGTCGGCGGCGCCGGCGATCGCCGCCCACACAAGGGTGATCCCGAATACGCGCCACGCCGCCCCCGGACGCGGGTACTGCCGGCAGCCGACGACCAGGTACGCCGCGGCCACGATCGCCCCAACGTGGTAGATGAAGTAAGTGAAGTAGTAGACGCTCGGGAACGCCTGGCCGAGATCAGGGGTAATCACCGCCTGCAGCGAAGCGGTGAACGTCCAGAAGAAGGCCAGCTCGACCAGCAGCTGGCGACGGGTGAGCAGGGCGAAGATCGAGACCACCGAGACGGCGTCGGTCAGCTGGAAGGGGAGGGTGTACTGGACGCTCCAGTTGCCCAAGATGACGTCCGCCAGGTACTCGCCCGCCCACGCCGCGAAGATCCATGCCGCGAGCCCGATCTCGAACGGCCTCATCCATCGTCCCGGGTGCCGGCGCGCTCCCCACACACTGCCTACGACTCCGAGCACCAGCACCGCGAGCGCGACGTCGTGCTGAAACGAGAACTGCCTCACGCGGAACCGCTGCTTTCTGTGCCGTCGGTCAGGCTGGTGGGCGGGCTATGTGTCTGACGCTAGCCCTAGCGGGCGTCCGGCACAAGCCCCACTCAAGGCTGCTCGCCGAGGAGCGCCGGCGGCTCGGCGCCCTCATCGACGCCAGCCGCACCGGAGCTGGTCGGCTGCACGTACGCGCCTCCCGGCGGGGACCCGGCCAGCGCGTCGTCCCACGTCGGGTCGCCGGTGGAGGGCTGCGGCCACAGCCACCAGCCGGGCCAGGTGCGCGTCGGGTTGAGCACCACGTAGACGTCCTCGACGTTCCAGGTGAGGATCGCGCCGCTCGCGTCGTTCGACGGCGAGCCGGTGACGTCGCCGAGCCACAGCGCGTAGGCGCCCTCCGAGTCGTCGATGTCGATGTGTCGCAGGTCGATCACGGTCGGCGGTGGACCGGTGTAGTACTGATTCGGGAGCAGGAACAGGCCCTGGTAGGTGGTCGAGCCGGTCAGCCCGTCGATCAGCAGCCGGGCGGGACCGGCCCAGGTCTGGATCAGCTCGGCGTGGTTGGTCGACTGGCTGCCGTGGACGGTGTCGAACAGGACGTCGCGCAACACCACGGTGGCGCCCGGCTCCTGGAACTGGATGCCGCCGGTCAGCTGCGAGCCGCCGAAGTGCACCCCCTCGATCCACAGCGTGCCGCTCTGGTCGCTGAATTTGGCGGCCCAGTCGGGGTTGGACAGCTCGACGTCGCAGTTCTCAAGGACGACGTTGTGCCCGCCGGCGATGTTGAGTGCATTCGGCACCGTGAGGCCGCCCGATGGGCACTGCAGGATGTAGTCCTGGCTCTGGTTGAGCGACATGACGAAGTTGGTGGGGCTGAGCTGGATCGTGATCGGATTATCGAGCGCCGGCTCGTCCCAGGCCGAGGGCGCTGTGACGGGCAGGGGCGGGGGGTTCGAGCTGCTCGGTCCGAGGACGGTTGGCGCCGTCGGCGCGGCGGCTGCGGAGACCGGTGGCGGGGTGTTCGATGCAGTCGACGTGGATCCACCCTGCCCGGCGGCGGGCTCGCCCGCGGTCGACTTGGTGGAGTGCGTCTTGGTCGGCCTGCGGCATTTCGTCGCCTTCCGCTTCTTGCGCTGGCGCCGCTTGGGCGCGGCACGGCACGGCGCCACATGGCGGCGTGCGGCCGCGGTGGTGCGAGCGGCCGACTGGAGTGGGGCCGCCGGCATCGCGCCGGCTGGCCAGGCGGAGGCGAGCATGATCGCGATCGCCGTACCGAGCCCAACGACTGAAGCGAGCAGCGAGCGGTTCACGGTCGAGGTCTCCGGCGCCGGGATACCACTGATTCGGCGCGGCCAAGCCCGCGTTGGAGCGCCCGTTCGATGCGGGAGAGGTTCGAGCCCTAAAGCTGCAGGCGGTCTTCAGCGACCGCCGGCGTTCTGGGACTTTGCCGGGCGGCTTGTCAGCCGTCGCCGTCGCGCGCGGCCTGGATCGCGCGCCACACGTTCTCGCCGTTGACCGGCATGTCGATGTGCCGCACGCCGTACGGCGAGAGCGCGTCGATCACCGCGTTGTGGACGGCGGGCGTCGCGCCGATCGTGCCGGACTCGCCGATCCCCTTGACGCCGAGCGGGTTGACCGGCGTCGGGGTCTCCATCCCCACTACCTCGATCGGGGGAAGCTCGCTCGCCGCGGGGATGTAGTAGGTGACGAGGTTCGCGTTCTGGGGGTTGCCCTCGCTGTCGTAGGTCTGCTCCTCGTACAGAGCCTGGGCGATGCCCGCCACGACGCCGCCGTGCACCTGGCCCTCGGCGACCAGCGGGTTGATGATCCGCCCGGCGTCGTCGACGGCGACCATGCGCTTGAGCGCCACCGCGCCCGTTTCGATGTCGACGTCGACGACCGCGACGTGCGCTCCGAACGGGAACGTCGGCTGCGACGCCTTGAAGTCGACCTCGGCGCTCAGCTCGGCCAGCTGCCCGTCGGCATCGAGCCGCGACGCCAACTCGCCCCAGCTGAGCGACGGCTGCGGCGCGCCCGTGACGTGGAAGCGACCCTCCTGAACGTCGAGCACCATGTCTTCGGGGTTTGCCTCCAGCTGGGCGGCGGCCAGCCGCTTGCCCTTCTCGACGACCTCGTCGCCGGCCTGACCGGCGGCAACGCCGCCGATCTGGGTCGACTTCGACCCGTACGTGCCGGTGCCACGGGGGACGACGTCGGTGTCGCCCTTGACCACGGTGACCTTTTCGATCGGGAGGCCAAGCCGCTCGGCCACGATCTGGGCAAACGTCGTCTCGTGCCCCTGGCCCTGCGAGAACGAGCCGGTGCGCACGATCGCCTCGCCGGCGGTCGTGATGTCGACCGCGCCGTACTCCTCCTCGGAGATGCCGTTGGTCACCTCGACGTAGGCGCTCAGGCCGATTCCGAGCTGGTGGGCCGAGCCGTTCTGGCGCCGGCTCGCCTGCTCGCGGCGCAGCTCGTCGTAGCCGGCGCTCTCCAGGGCCAGCTCGAGTGCGCCACCGTAGTCGCCGATGTCGTATTGAGTGCCCGCGGCGGTCGTGTACGGGAAGGAGTCGTTGGGGATGAAGTTGCGCCGGCGTACCTCGGCTGGATCCAGCGAGAGCTCGGCGGCGAGCATGTCGATCGCACGCTCGAGCGTCTGGGTGGCCTCGGGTCGGCCGGCGCCGCGCACTGGACCGGTCTGGGTGGTGTTGGTCACGACCGACCTGATCTCGATCTCGATCGTCGGGATCCGGTAGACGCCGCTCGACATCATCGCGGTCAGATTCGGGAGGAATGCTCCGAGGCCCGGATAGGCGCCGGAGTCGGCCACGATGTCGAGCCTCAGCGCCTGCACCACGCCGTCGCGCGTGGCGCCGAGCTCGAAGCCGATGACCATCGCCCGGCCGTGGTGCATCGCCACCATGTTCTCGCTGCGCGTCTCGGTCCACCGCACGGGCTTACCGGTGTGGCGCGCCATCCATCCGACGAGCACGTCCTCGACGTCGAGGCCCTTGGCGCCGAACCCGCCGCCGACGTCGGGCGCCACCACGCGGACGTTCTCGGCGTCCAAGCCCAGCAGCATTCCGAGCACCATCTTGTCCTGGTGCGGCGTCTGGGAGGAGATCCACAGGGTGAGCCGCCCGTCCTCGCCGAACTGGGCGGACGAGGAGCGGGGCTCGATCGGCAGGCCGTTCAGGCGCTGGCTGATCACCTGGCCCTCGACGACCAAGTCGCTCGAGGCGAACAGCTCCGGATCTGGCTCGAGCGGCCGGTGGAAGCAGATATTGGTGCCCACGTCGGGATACAGCAGGATCTCGTCCTTCGCCGCCTCGACCGGGTCGGTCACCGCCGGCAACGGCTCGTAATCGACGAGCACGAGCTCGGCGGCGTCGACGCTCGCCTCCCGTGTCTCGGCCAGCACGACCGCCACGATGTCGCCGACGAACCGAACCGTGTCGCTCACGATCAGCGGCCTGAACATGCTGGGGCTGACCTGGAGCATCGGCGGCGCCGGGTTCACGGTCAGGTCGGTGTCGGCGGCGACGAACACCTGGGCGCCGGCGGCCTCGGCAGCCGACTTGTCGATCCCGGTTATGCGTGCGTGGGCCATGTAGGAGCGCACGAAGGTCAGATGGAGCGCGCCCGGGAGCTGCAGGTCGTCCACGTAGTGCCCCTCGCCCCTGATGAAGCGAGGATCCTCCCGGCGGCGTATGCGCTGTCCGACGACGTTGGCCAAAGCGGGCAGAAGCTTTGCACACCCGCGCTCCGGGGGTCCACCGCCACGCGTGGATCCGAACTACCCGCGCCACGCCACTAGATAGAACGTTCTATTAGCTGAGACTGGCGATCGTCAGCGACCCGACGTCGTCGAGCTCGTCCGGGGGTTCGCCCGGGAGCAGCCAGTCGCTCCCGGTCCAGATCACGGCCGAGCGCTGCGCCAGCTCCCCCAGCGCCTTGGTGACCGTCGGGCGCCGCGCCGCGACGAGGTCCGACAGCGTGGCGTGGGTCAGGTGCAGCGGGACGTGCACTCCGTCCTGGCGGACGATTCCCCAACGATCGGCCAGCTCCCAGAACAGCATGTGCAGCCGCAGGTCGATCCGCGGCTGCTGGACGATCGCCATGTTCGTCGCGATGTGCCGGGAGCGCCGCAGCGCGCGCGCCACCAGCGCGGATACGACCTCGGGGTGGCGGCTGGCCCGGAGGACGAACTCGGAGTCGAGGATCGCCATATGGGAGTCGCGCAGCGCCCGCCACTTGCCGGTGCGGGGCAGGGAGGTCCCCATATCGTGGGGATGGAACGGGTTCAGCAGATCTCCATCACCGAGCAGCTCAGCGCCGAAGCGCCCTGCGACGCCGACGCGCCGGACGATCAACCCGTCCAGGATCAGCAGGCCCAGGCCGAAGCGCATGTCGCCCATCTGATCGGGTGGGGTCCAGGACCCGGCTGCAAAGTGGACCGTCCCCGCCACGCAATCCCGGATCGCCTCGTCCAGGCGCCCGCCGGTCAACCCGTCGCTGAGGTCGGGGTCGTGCGCGAGGATCCGAATGACGTTGTTCGTCGCCGGTTCGGTGCTGGCGCGTTGTCTCATGGCGAACTGATCCCCCTGTCGTGGCCGGGCCGGGGTCGTGGAAGCCTGATCAGGCGGCCGCGTCGAGCGTGCGCGAGCGCGCCGCGATGACCCGTGCCGACACGCGGTCGTCGCGCACACCGATCGCGAGTAGCTCGTCGATCAGCGCGAGCACCGAGGCATGCGTGCGGTCGGAGTGCTTCGGGATTGAGTGGACGGCGTAGCTGCCGACGGCGTCGATGGAAGGCTTGCGCACGCGGCCCACCGCACGCAGCGGGGAGCGCAGGAACCAGGTGCGGCGACTGCGCTGCATCTCGTCGGCCCACGCGGCCAGCCGGTCGGCGCGCTCCTGCTGTGCCCGCCGCGAGCCGCGGCTGCCCACCACCCGCGAGGCGTATTCGTACAGCGTCTGGCGCCGGCCGTCGTCGATCGTGTCGTTGTAGGAGCGGAGGAAGGACCCGATCACTGGGCACACGGACGCGGGATGGTCGGTGAACGGCTCACCCGCGAGCATGGAGGCGAGCTCCATAACGCAGGCGCCCTCCTCGGGGGTCGAGTGCTTGCCTTTGCCGAGCTTGATCGTCTGGTAGCTGACCGGGGACATCTGCCTTCCTTCGTCGTGCCGCGTTTGCGCTCGTGGGCCTGCGTGCTTGGTTTACCCCCGGCGGGCCGGGTTCACGCACCCCTATTTGCGCCGCCGGACGCGCTCGGTCAGCCTCGTCGCAGCTTGGCGAAGCCTGCGTTCAGCAGCTGCTCCGCCTGAGCCTCGGTGTTGCCCGAATGGAGCAGCACCACGCCCAGCCAGGTCCGTCCGCGCCGCGCGGTTGCCACCAGGCACACGCCGGCCGCGTCCGTGAATCCGGTTTTGACCCCGTCCGTGCCCGGATAGCCGACCACGAGCAGCGGGTTGTTGTTGTAAAGGAACAGCTTCCCGCCCTTTATCGGGAACGGCACGATCGCGCTCCGCGAGGCCACGATTCTCGCCAGCAGCGGCTGCTCGAGCACCAGGTGGGCGATCAGCGCGAGGTCCTCGGCACACGAGTGGTTGCCCCGATCGACGATCCCGGACACGGTCGTGTAATGGGTGCACTTGAGCGCCAGGGCGTGCGCCTTGGCGTTCATGAGCGAGATGAATCGCGGCTGGGTTCCGGCGACGTCGTCGGCCAGCGCAATCGCCGCGTCATTGCCCGACGGGAGCAGCAGCCCGTAAAGCAGCGCGACCAGCGGCACCCGTTTGCCCAGCGGGAGCATGCCGACGCCCGAACCGGTGTAGTTGAGCGCGTCGTGGGTGATCAGGACCGTGTCGCTCGGCCTCGTGTGCGTCGCCACCAGCAGCGCGGTCATCATCTTGGTCAGGCTGGCTATCGGAACGACGTCGGTCGGGTTCTTGGACCACAGCACCTGGCCGGTGTTGACATCGAATAGCAGCCCACTCGCCAGCGGGAGATTCAGCTTCACGCTCACCCGCTCGGCAGCCGGCGCCGGGGTGATTCCGTAGTCGCTGCGAATGGGCGCCTTGTGCACCACGACGTGCCGAACGATCGGCTCCTTCAGCGCAATCGTGGCCGGACCATCGGCCTGCGAAGACATCACCACCAGCAGCCCGATCACCGCCAGGAACGCGATCGCAGCCGCTTGCTCAACGCGGCGACGCGTTTCCTGCCCCCGCCTGGATCTCGGGCCCCTGACCGGCCCCCGCCGGCCGCGGCGACGGCGAGCACGGCCCTCTTGCAGAACGCTCATTGCCGGGGAGGATGAAGCAGGGCCCCGACGATGCCGGTCGTGAACAGGACCAGCACCACGATCGCCAGCACGTCGACCGGCGTGGCCCCGTGCACCTGAATGTCGCGCACCGTGAGCACGCCGAGCACGACGATGAACAGCACCACGACGATCAAGATCACGAACCGCATGCCGTCAGTAGACCGGACGACCCGGCGCGATCTGTCTGCGCCGGGTGGCCAGCAGCTTGACCGTCGTCAGCCCAAAGGCAAAGCCTCCGACGTGGGCGAAGTAGGCGACCCCACCGCTCGTGCCCGGGGTGGTGAGACCCACGGCGGCGAACACCGCCTGCTCGATGAACCACAACCCGAGCACGATGAGCGCAGGCAGCGCGATCACCGTGAAAAAGAAGATGATGAGTACCAGCGTGAGCACGCGGGCCCGCGGATACAGCACTATGTAGCCGCCGAGCACGGCGGCGATCGCCCCGGACGCGCCCAACGTGGGCGCGGTCGAGTTAGGGGCGATCGCCACCTGGAGGGCCAGCGCCGCGACCCCGCCCAGGATGTAGAAGCAGACGTATTTGACCCGGCCCATCGCTGCCTCGACGTTGTTGCCGAAGATCCACAGGAACAGCATGTTGCCGGCGATGTGGATGAGCGAGGCGTGCATGAACATCGCCGTGAAAACGGTCTGCCAGGTCGGGATCGTGTTCGGCGGGGTCCCGTGCACGTGCGGCTGCCCCTGGCAGGCGACGGCACCGCTCTGAATGAACCCGCAGTGATCGCCAGGGTGCGTCAGCGCGTACGGGATCGCGCCGTATTTGAGCTCCACCGTGGCGCTCGGGCCGCTGATGAAAGAGCCGCCATGGCGGATGGCGAGGATGTAGATGACGAAGTTCGCGACGATCAGGGAGAACGTGACGTACGCGAACCGGCCCGTCGGAATGTTGTCCTTGAGCGGGATCACGCCGGGGCGAGCTTACGCCCCGCCGCGCCCGTTCAAGCCTGCGGGACCGGCCTGCCCACCGCGGCGAGCAGCCACGGCTGCCGGGCGTCGCCGTCGAGCGCGAACGTCCAGTCCTCGGTGAACGTAGTGGCGCGCGATTGGCTGCCCGCGAGGATCGCCGCGGTGTCGCGGTCTTCGAGGTAACGCCGACCTTCGAGCTCGACCTCGATCGACATCGTGGGCGGCTGGGCCGCCGCGTCGAGCCCCGTAATGCTGATCTTGCGGACCTTGGGCCCCCGGACCACGAGCCGGGTCCGACCACTCGGGTCGCCCGGGTGCAGCAGGTCGCGAACCGCCTGGCCGTGGGCGATGGAGCGCAGCCGCGCGTCGTCGCCGTCCACGGCTTCTGCCCATGCCGTGGCGGCGCGGCGCGCGGTCACCTCGAGCACGTCGGGGGCGAAGCGGCCGTCGGCCAGGCTCAGATCGAGCGCCGCAGCGCGAGCGTCACCGGCGAAGTCGAGGTCCGCGACCTCGGAGACCTTCACGTTCTCGGGCACCGCGTCGGCGACGGCGCCCTCGATCAGCGCCTCGTCGTGCATGCCCTTCTCGTCGTAGTCGGCACTGGCGACGATGTCCTCGTTCAGGACGTGAGCGCCCTCGGCGCCCTGCTCGACGGAGGCCAGCATCCAGCGCCCGTTCGGGCCGCGCTTGAGCGTCCAGAACTCGCGGAGGTGGACGGTCTCGCCGAGCCGGCCGGTGCGCTTGAGGTGGGTGCCGAACCGGTCGACGACGTAGTCGCGGAGCTTGGCCTCGACGCGGCAGGTGACGCAGTCGCTTTGATCGCCCCGCCGGTTGAGGCCCACGTATTCGACGCTGGGCTCGCCCAGCACCTCGACGTGGTTGCGCCACCCGCGGCGGTCCATGTCGTCCAGCCGGCGCTCCCATTCGACCAGTAGGTCGGGCGTCACCAGGCGGGCGAGTTTCGCGCGGTCACCCGCCGTCCAGGCGGTCTGGATCTGCTTGAACAGCGCGCTGGTGTTGGCCTTGACCGCGTCGGGCGCGAACGCGGCGTCCTCGTCGGCCGCCACCGCGGCGGCAGTCTCGACGCGCCGCTGGCGCTGCGCCGTGCGGCGACGGGCCCTTGGACCCGCGCTGCCCCGGGCCGCCCAGAAGCGCGGCGCCTGGGGAACGACCCGGGTGAAGATGAAGTAGACGATCGCCAGCGCGATCAGCACCAGCGCTCCCAGACCGTGGCCCAGGACGGCGATCCGGATCAGGAGCTGGATGAGGATGAACACGCCGACGCCGCCGCCACCACCACCGCCGCCTTCCCCCCCGCCGCCGCTGAATCCGGCCGAGCCGCTGCCGCCGGCGGCCAGCGCCGCCGGAGCGAGCACGAGGGCCGCGAGCCCCACGAGGGCGAGCGCGATCAGAAGACGCTTGCGGTTCATGCTGTTGCCTCCGCGAGTGGCCCGATTCCGGGCTCATCCTGGGCGATGTGCTGATCGGCGTGGTAGCTGCTCCGGACGAGCGGTCCGGCTGCTACGTGCTCGAACCCGAGCCCGTACGCGGCCTCTTCGAGTTCCTTGAACTCGTCCGGGTGCCAGTAGCGGACGATCGGGAGGTGGTTTTCGGTGGGTCGCAGGTACTGGCCCACGGTCAGGACCTGGACGTCGTTCTCGCGGAGCGTTCCGAGTGTGTTGACCATCTCGTCAAAGCTTTCGCCCAAACCGACCATCAGGCCGGATTTTGTCGTCACCTCGTCGCCGCCGAGGTCCTTCGCATTCTTAAGAACGCGGCACGAGCGCTCGAACTTCGAACCCCTCCGCGCCACCGGATACAGCCGGGGCACGACCTCCACGTTGTGGTTGAACACGTCGGGTCTTTCGGCGATCACCTTGGCTAGCGGCATCTCCTCGCCCCGGAAGTCGGGGGTCAGTACCTCTATTTTGCACCTCGGGGCCTGGCGCCTTATCTGCCTGATGACGCCGACGAAGGCGGAGGCGCCATAGTCCGGGAGGTCGTCGCGGTCAACGCTCGTGATCACCGCGTGTCTGAGGCCCATCTTCGCCACCGATCTCGCGACCCGGGCGGGCTCGAGCGGGTCGTTCCAGGTGGGCTTGCCGGTCTTGACGTTGCAGAAGCCACAGCGGCGGGTGCAGGTGTCCCCGAGGATCATGAATGTGGCCGTCCCCCGCGTCCAGCACTCCCCGATGTTGGGGCACGCCGCCTCCTGGCAGACCGTGTGGAGGTTCTCGGCCTTGATCAGGCGGTTCAGCTCGCGGTATCCGCGGCCTCCGGGCGCCGGCACCTTGAACCACGGGGGCTTGCGCGCCCGGAATGGCTGCACGTCCGCGCCGAGCACCTCCAGGACGTTGGATATGCCACCCGGGTTGGCCCTTGATCTCGTTACGTGCCGGCGCTGAGCCACGTTTTAAGGCTAGCGCCTGGGTCGAATTGCAACACACCGTGTCACACACGTGACGTTTTCTTGGAGAACATCTGGGTTGTGCCCGAGCCTGGCCGAGAAACGCCACTCCACGTCACGTTTCTCGGCCAGGCCTTCCTTGACGCGGCGCTGGCCGAGCTCGCGAGTCAACAGCACGGGGTTTTCACCCTCGACCAGCTGATCGCGCTCGGGCTCGGTGCCTCGGCGGTCCGTCGGCGAGTCAGCACCGGTCGCTTCCACCGGATTCACCGCGGCGTCTATTCCCTCGTCCCCAAGGAGCTCCTCAAGCGCGAGGGGCTCTATATGGCCGCCGTTCTGGCGTGCGGCCCGGGTGCCGTCCTCTCGCATCGCTCGGCCGCCGTGCTTCATCAGCTCCGCGACTGGGGCCACACGCGCATCGAGGTCACCGTCCCGGCGCGTTCCCACCGCACCCACCCAGGAGTAGCCGTTCATCGCTCGACGACCCTCACCGAAGCAGACACAACCGTCGTCAACAACATCCCCGTGACGACCATCGCCCGCACCCTGTTCGACCTGGCCGAGCTCGTCGACCAGCGCCAGCTCGAGCGCGCCTTCGACCAGGCCGAGATCGTCGAGGGGCTCGACCTGAACAAGATCAACGACCAGCTCGCCCGCAACCCCACCCGCCCGGGCGCCAAGAAGGTCCGCCGCGTCCTCGAGAACCACTACATCGGGAGCACCCCGACCGCGAATGACTTCGAGGAAGCCCTCCTGACCCTCACCCGCGCCCTCGGCCTCCCCGACCCTGAGGTCCAGTTCTGGATCGACCCCGGCGACGGCGAGCCCCCGATCAAGGCCGACTTCGCGTGGCCCGACCGGCGGATCGTGGTCGAGACCGACGGCCGGCGGACCCACGGCACGAAACAGGCCTTCGAAGCCGATCGTCGGAGACTGATCGCCGCAGGCTGGACCGTCATCCGGACCACGTGGCGACAGCTCAAACAACGCCCGCACGAGCTGCGGCCGGTGCTGCTCAGGCTACTGGGACCCGCGTCTCCAAACGGGACAGCGAAACCAGCCTCTGGCGGCGCCCCAGTCCTCGCGCCACCTCGTAGGCAGCCCGCCGGCGGAAGCACTTCATGACCCTCGGCGTCCGAGGGTGGGCGGGTCCCCATTCCCGGATCAGCGACGTCATCTGCACGCCGTCCAGCCCACACGGGACGATCCACGAAAACGGCTCCAGGTCGTTCTCGACGTTGACCGCGAACCCGTGCGTGCTCACGCCACGGGACAGGTGCACCCCGATCGAGGCGATCTTCCGGTCCTCGACCCAGACGCCGGTGAACCGGTGCCCCTCGGTCGGCCGGGACCTCGCGGCCAGGACGCCCGCGTCGACCAAAGCCGAGACCAGGGCGTTCTCGAGGGTCCGCACATAAGCGACCACGTCGTCGACCCGCACGATCGGATATCCGACGAGCTGCCCGGGACCGTGGTAGGTGACCCGGCCGCCCCGGTCGGTCTCCAGCGTCTCGATTCCCTGGGCCAGGTACCACTCCTCGCCCATCGGCAACTCTCCTGGCACGGAGCGGCGCCCCCGGGTGTAGACGGGCGGGTGCTCCAAGGTCAGGAGCACGTCAGGCAACTCGTCCTCTTGGCGCGCCGCCCGCACACGCTCCTGCAACGAGAGCGCTTCCCGGTAGTCGACCACCCCCAGGTGACACACCCAGATCTCTTCCATCACACGCTCTCCAGGTTTCTCTTCACGGTGGCCAGGAACTGGGCGGACAGCGCGCCATCCAAAGCCCGGTGATCCCAGCTGAGCCCGAGGATCGTCATCGGCCGGATCGCGATCGAGTCGTTGCCCTCGGCGTCGGTCACCACCACCGCTCGCCTGATCACCGCCTCGAAGTCGAGGATCCCCACCTGCGGCAGGTTGATGATCGGCGTGGCCATGATCGAGCCGTACTGCCCGGGGTTGGTGATCGTGAACGTGCCGCCCTGGACATCGTCGGGCCTCAATTCCCGCGACCGCGCCCGGCGGGCAACATCCCGAATCCGCGCCGCCAGCCCCTCCACCGACAACTCCTGCGCCCGCTGGATCACCGGCACGATCAGGCCGTCATCGCCGAGGGACACCGCGATGCCCAGGTTGACATCGGTGTGGCGCGTGTAGCGCTCGCCCTCGAGCCACGCGTTCAGCGCCGGGTGCTCCCGCAACGCGTCAATGCAAGCCCGCGCCACGAACGACAGGCCGGTCACCCCGAGGCGCGCCCGGGCCGCCTCGACCCGGCTCATGTCGACCTCGATCCACGTCGTGCACGTCGCCGCCGTGTCCAGCGAGCGCTTCATGTGCTCGCCGATCTGCCGGCGCATGCGCGACAGCTCGCCGCCGTCGCCCATCGGCGCCGCCGCGGGCGCGGGCGGCGCGACCGGATCGGGCCGGTACGGGCTCTCGATGTGCAGTGGCGGCTCGTCCGCCTCGACCAGCGCCAGCACATCCTGCTTGCGCACGCGGCCATCGCGCCCGGTGCCCTCGACCTGCGAAAGGTCGATCCCGTGCTCGGCGGCGATGCGCTGGACGACCGGTGAATACCGCCGGTGCCCGTTCCCGGACCGGGGGATTCTGGGAGATGGAGTTTCGGTGGTCGGGGAGCCGCCGGGCTCGCCATCGAGCGGGCGAGCTTCCGGCGCGCCGCCGGGCTCGCCATCGAGCGGGGGGGACGACGGAGGCGCGGGAGCACCGCCGCCGCCCGCGGGCGCGATCCGCGCCAGCACCGTCCCGACGTCCACCGTCTCGCCGATCGGGACCAGGATCTCGGCCACCACGCCGGACGCCGGCGACGGCACCTCGGTGTCGATCTTGTCGGTCGAGATCTCGGCGATCGTGGCATCGGCCTCGATCCGGTCCCCGACCTCGACCCGCCACCCGACGATCGTCCCTTCGGCGACCGAGACCCCCATCTGGGGCATCGTCACGTCGACTAAGACATCAGTACGCGAGGAGCTCACGGCACGCCTCCCTCACTCGCTCGACACCGGGCAGCACCGCTTGCTCGAGCGGTGGTGAGAACGGGATCGGCACGTCGGGCGTGGCCACCCGGACCACCGGACCGTCCAGCGACTCGAATCCCTTCTCGGCGATCAACGCCGCTACCTGGGCGCCGGCGGCGCAGGTCGAATTCGCCTCGTCGACGATCACCACCTTCGAGCAGCGCTCGACCGAGTCGAGGATCGCCTCCTCATCGAGCGGCACCAAAGAACGAAGGTCGAGCACCTCCACGGAAGCGCCGTCCACGTCTTCAGTGGCTTCGAGTGCCACCGGCACCATGGCGCCATACGCGATCACCACCAAATCGGACCCCGGCCGCGCCACGCGGGCAGTGAACGGCGTCTCGAAAACACCCGACGGGACCTCCCCCTTGACCCGCCGGTAGAGGTGCTTGTGCTCCATGTAACAGACCGGGTTCGGATCGCGGATGGCCGCGTGCAGCAGGCCCTTGGCATCCTCGGCCGTCGACGGCGCCACCACCTTGATCCCGGGGGAGTGCATGAACCACGCTTCCGGGTTCTGAGAGTGGAACGGCCCGCCCGAGAACCCGCCACCCGAGGGCAGGCGCACCGTGATGGGCACGGCCAGCCCTTGGCGGTAGTGCATCTTGCCGGCCACGTTGACGAGCTGGTCAAAGCCGCAGGAGATGAAGTCCGAGAACTGCATCTCGCAGACCGGGCGCATCCCGACGACGGCGGCGCCGATCGCGGTGCCGATGATCCCCGACTCGGCCAGCGGTGTGTCCATCACGCGGTCGGGACCGAACTCGTCGATGAACCCGTCGGTGACCTTGAACGCGCCCCCGAACACGCCGATGTCCTCGCCCATCAGGAGCACCCGCTCGTCGGCCCGCAGCTCGTCGCGCAACGCCGACGAGATCGCTTGAAGGTAAGTCAACGTGGGCATCAGCGGAACCCGCTCCAGGGCGCGTGGCCGTCACCCAGTGGCTCAGCCTCGCCCTCGCAGAACACCCCGTCGGTCGCGGTCGACGGGTCGGGCATCGGCGCGGTCAGCGCCTCCTCGGCCGCGGCGTCGATTGTCGCCTTGACCTCCGCGCGCACGGCATCGACGTCGACGCCAAGCGAGCGCAGCCGCGCCTCCTGGCCCTCGATCGGGTCGCGCTTGCGCCACTCCTCGACCTGCTCCTTGGGCACGTACTTCATGTCGTCGTGCGCGGCGTGACCGTGCATGCGCATGGTCACGGCCTCGATCAGCGTCGGACCCTCGCCGGCCAGCGCGCGCTCGCGCGCGGCCCGCGTGGCCTCGAACATCGCCTCGGCGTCGTTGCCGTCGACGGTCACGCCAACGAACCCGTAAGCGGCGGCGCGCTCGACCGGGTCAACCGCGTACTGCTTCTCGACAGGCGTCGAATACGCGTATTGGTTGTTCTCCAACACGAAGATCACCGGCAGCTTCTGCACGCCGGCCCAGTTCATCGCCTCATGGAAATCCCCGCGCGAGGTCGAGCCGTCGCCGAACCAGGTCATCGCGCAACGGCGCTCGCCGCGCAGTTTGAACGCCATCGCCATACCGGTGGCGACCATCATCATGTCGGGCAGCATCGAGACCATCCCGACGCAGCCGAGGTGGCGGTCGCCGAAGTGGACATTGCCGTCGCGCCCGCCGGTGATCCCGGTGGCGCGCCCCATGTACTGCGCGAGGATCCGCGCCGGGGTAACGCCCCGGATCAGGTGGGCAGCCAGGTCGCGGTGCAGGATGCACAGCCGGTCTTCGGGGCCCATCGCGAAGGCCGCACCGGCCGACACCGCCTCCTGCCCGTATCCGTCGTAGAAGGAGCCGGGGACCTTGCCCTGCCGGTACAGGGTCATCGCGCGCTCCTCGAGACCGCGCATCAGCAGCATCGCGCGGAGCAGCCAGATCCGGTCCTCAGTGGTGAGGTGCTCTACCGCCGCCCCGTCGGCAGCAGGCTCAGCCGTGTGAGTGGCCATGTGTTGAAGTCTTCCCTTTCTCCGTGGGCCGGAGCGGGATCTCCGCGTCCGGACCCGGATATGGATGCTGCCGATCGAGGCTGACGCCTCGACCGGGTCAACCGAACCGTCCGGGATCGCCGGCCGAGCTCCGATTGGGTTGGTTCGAGTTTATTCCACGGTTCGCCTGATGACGGCCGACCGCCATTAGTCTTGGACGGATGGACGGCGCTCTGTCGCACGCGCGCGCTCGCCTCGTGCGGATGCGCTGGCGGCGCGCGGGGGCTTGGCTGTGGCCGTCGTTCGTCGTCCTGATCCTCGCGGACGCCTTCATCGGGCACGAGCTCCCACCCGCAGGGACGACGGAATCTCTGGTGGCGGCCGGGCTGCTGGCGCTGGTGGCCAACCTGCTCGCCGTCCTGCTCCTGTCGCGGCCGATCGGAGCGCTCCTGCGCCGGCTGCGTCCCGACCTGCCCAGCGTCGTCGCCCGCGACTACGCCGGCACCGTCCTGGTGGTGGCGGTGACCGCGGTCATCACGATCGTCGGGCTGACTCACCGCGGCGCGATCGACGCCTCCGAGCGCGCCACGCAGGACGCAATCGCGCGCGCCCAGGCCTGGATCGGAGACCGGGCGCCCGACGAGTTTCGCCGCAACCTCCAGTTCGTCAGCCTGCTGGTGATCCAGCCGGGCACGATCTACCGTGCCTGCGTCCCGAACGCCGACGGCACCAAGAGCTTCTGCGTAATCGTCAACCGAAGCCTGCCGTTCGGACAGAGCGTGACGTTCTCGGGCTCCGAACCGAACTCGGTGCTCGCCGCGGGCACCGGTTGATGGATCCACGGACCGCACCGACGAGGCCTTCGGCCTCGCGGTCCGCGTTGCGCGACCAGGACATCAAGCGAACGGTGCTCATCGCGAGCATCGTCGGGTCGGGCATCGTATTCCTCGACACGACGGTCATCAACGTCGCGCTCCCGGCGATTCGCTTGAGCCTGCACGGCAGCCTGGCCGATCAGCAGTGGGTCGTCGAGGCGTATTTGCTGACGCTCTCCTCTCTGCTGCTCCTCGGCGGATCGCTCGGTGACGTGCTTGGCCGTCGGCGCGTATTCACGGCCGGGCTGCTCGCCTTCGGCGCGTGCTCGCTGGCGTGCGCGCTCGCGCCCAGTGCCCCGTTTCTGATTGGGGCTCGGGCACTGCAGGGGATCGGCGGCGCGTTACTCGTGCCGAGCACGTTGGCCCTGATCGTGGACCACTTCGAGCTCGGTGAGCGCGCGGCCGCGATCGGGACATGGACGGCGTGGACCGGCGTCGCCACGGTGGTCGGGCCCTTGGGGGGCGGGGCGCTCGTCCAAGCCGCCTCGTGGCGGTGGGTCTTCTTAATCAACATCGTCCCGGTGCTCTTCACCGTGGCGCTGCTGCGCCGGCTGCCACCCGACGAGCGGGCGGCCCGGCACGTCGACTGGATCGGCGGGGTCCTCTGCGTGGTCGGCCTGGCCGGTCCCGTGTTCGGCCTGATCGAGCAGCCGCGCTACGGCTTCGGGGATCCGCGGGTAGCCGTTCCGATCGTTGCCGGCCTGGTGATCCTGGTGGCGTTCGTGGTCTGGGAGCGTCGCGCTCCCGAGCCGATGCTGCCCCTCCGGCTGTTCGCGGTGCGCAACTTCGCGGTGGGCAACCTGACCACGCTCGCGATGTACGGTGGCCTTGGCGTGTCGACGTTCTTCGTCGTCGTCTTCCTCCAGCAGGTCGGCGGCTACACGCCGATCGCGGCCGGGCTGTCGCTGCTGCCGATCACGCTCATGATCTTCACCCTGTCGCGGCGCTTCGGCGCGCTAGCCGATCGGCTCGGGCCGCGCCTGTTCATGACCGCCGGCCCGATCGTGGCCGGAGCCGGCCTGCTCCTGTTCACGCGCGTCAGGGCTGATCCGAGCTACCCCACGGTCATCCTCCCGGCGGTGCTCGTGTTCGGTTTGGGGCTCGCGGCCACGGTGGCGCCGCTCACCGCGACCGTGCTCGGGTCGGTGCCAGCGGGCTACTCGGGGCTGGCCAGCGGCACCAACAACGCCGTGTCCCGTATCGCCAGCCTGCTGGCGATCGCCGCGGTCGGCGCGGCGGTTTCGGCGGCCTTCGTCGCACGGCTCGAGCACGACCTCGGTCGCGCGCCCGGAGCACACGCGGTGATCGAGACGGCGCGCACGCGCCCGTTGGTGACGACCGGGTCGCCCGCCGCGCACGCGGCCCTCGTCGACGCCTCGGTCCACGCCTTCCGGAGCGGGATGGAGCTGGCGGCCGCGCTCGCGGTGCTGGGTGGGCTCATCTCACTGGTGGGGATCGAGAATCCGCCTCGGCGGGGTAGCCTTCCCGCGCCTTGACTTCTCTCGGGCCATATGTGGCGGTCATCACGGGTGCGTCGAGCGGCATCGGCGAGGCGACTGCGCGCCGGCTGGCTCGCGAGCCAGGGACGAAGCTCGTGCTCGTCGCACGCCGGCAAGACCGACTCGACGCACTGGCGCGCGAGCTCGGTGGGGCCACAGTGATACCGGTCGACCTGACCGACCCCGGCGCCCCGGCGACCGTGCTCGAGGCGGTCGGCCGCGCCCATGGCGAGCTCCACCTGCTCGTCAACAACGCCGGCGCGCGCTGGGCGGGCACGTTCGGCGAGAGCGGGTGGGAGAACGTCGAGCGACACATGAGAATCGATTTCGACGCGCAGGTCAGGCTGACCGAGGCGCTGCTCCCGCTGCTCCGCGCCACGGCGCCCCACTCGACTGGGCCCGTCGCGGTCGTCAACGTCTCGAGCACGTCGGCCCGAGTGGCCCGGCCCAACGGCGGCGGGTACTCGGCCGCGAAGTTTGCGCTCGCCGGCTGGTCGGACGCACTGGCCGCCGAAGAACGGGCCCACGGCGTCCACGTCGGGCTCGTTCTCCCCGGGTTCATCGCCACCGAGGGCTTTCCCGCCACCGAGCTGCTCGCGCATCCGCTCCGGCGCCTGATCGTCTCCAAGCCCGAGGTGGTGGCGGACGCGATCGCGGACTGCGCGCTGAACGGCAAGGCCGAGCGCTACGCACCGCGCTACTACTGGCTGGCGGCGGCGGCGCGCATCTTGGCTCCGAGACTGGTGGCCAGGGCGGTCGCCGGCGGCGCATTCACGACTGCGACCAATCCAGACCTGCGGCACTAAGCTACACAGGTGTAGCTAACGAACCCGCAGGGGAGTATTCGATACATGAACGCAAGCGTCCGCCGAGCCGCGGTGCTCGGCGGCATCCGAATCCCGTTCGCTCGCCAGAACGGCCCGTACGCCCGGGCGTCCAACCAGGACATGATGACCGCGACGCTCGAGGCCCTGATCTCGAAGTTCGCGCTCGAGGACGAGACGCTCGGCGAGGTATCCGCCGGCGGCGTGCTCAAGCACAGCCGTGACTTCAATCTGACTCGCGAGTGCGTCCTGGGCTCGCGCCTGAACCCCCACACGCCGGCCTATGACGTCCAGCAGGCCTGCGGGACCGGCCTCGAGGCGGCGATCCTGGTCGCGAACAAGATCGCGCTCGGGCAGGTCGATTCCGCCGTCGCCGGCGGCTTCGACACCACCTCGGACGCGCCTATCGCGATCAACGAGGACCTCCGCCAGGTGCTCCTCGGAGCCAACCGGGCCAAGAGCACCACGGGTCGACTGACCGCGCTGACCAAGCTCCGCCCACAGCAGATCGTCCCCGTGCTGCCTCGCAACGCCGAGCCGCGCACGGGGCTGTCGATGGGCGAGCACGCGGCGATCATGGCCACCGAGTGGGGCATTACGCGTCAGGAGCAGGACGAGCTCACCGTCGCCAGCCACCGCAACCTGGCGGCGGCGTACGACACCGGCTTCCTCGATGACCTGGTCACCCCGTTCCTCGGCCTCGAGCGCGACCAGAACCTCCGCCCGGACTCGAGCGTCGAGAAGTTGGCGAAGCTGAAGCCAGTGTTCGGCGGCGGGAACGGCACGATGACGGCCGGCAACTCGACCCCTCTCTCAGACGGCGCCTCGGCTGTGCTGCTGGCCAGTGAGGAGTGGGCGGCCGCGCACGAGTTGCCGGTCCAGGCCTACGTCGTCGATGCTCAGACCGCCGCGGTCGACTACGTGCACGCGCGCGAGGGCCTGCTGATGGCCCCCACCTATGCCGTGCCGAAGCTGCTCGAGCGCAACAAGCTCACGCTCCAGGACTTCGACTTCTACGAGATCCACGAAGCGTTCGCGGCCCAGGTGCTGTGCACGCTCAAGGCCTGGGAGGACCCCGTCTACTGTCGCGAGCGGCTCGGTCTGAAGGAGCCCCTCGGGTCGATCGACCGCGACAAGCTGAACACCCACGGCGGCTCCCTGGCCGCCGGCCATCCGTTTGGCGCCACCGGCGGGCGAATCGTCGCCGGGCTGGCCAAGGCGCTGAACGAGAAAAAGTCCGGCCGCGGACTCATCTCTATCTGCGCCGCCGGCGGACTCGGCGTGACCGCGATCATGGAGGCAGCATGAGCGACCGCTACCAGCAACTGGTGAACACCCCGATCGGCAAGATCGTCTCCAAGCAGATCGGCCTGCCCGCGCCCGTCAAGCTCGAGCGCTACGAGCCCGGAGAACCGGTCGTGAGCGGCCCAGTGCTGCTGGGCGCGGCTCGCGGCGGACGCCTGTCCGGGGCCGTGGCCAAGGTCCTCAAAGCGATTGAGGCCGACGTCCACACCCCGCTCGAGCAGGACGTGCGCACCGCGGCGGCCGACGCCGGCATCGAAGCGCGGGTGTGGAACGCGCAGGCCGCTCCCGAGGACGAGACGTTCAAGGTGCTCGTGTTCGACGCCAGCGGAATCGCCGACTCGACGCAGCTGCACGATCTCTGGGCGTTCCTTCATCCGACGATCCGGCGAGTCCGGCGCTCCGGACGGGTGCTCGTGCTCGGAACCCCGCCGGACGATTGCAAGAACGCCCGTCAGGCAACCGCCCAGCAGGCGCTCGAGGGGTTCGTGCGCTCGGTCGCAAAGGAGGTCCGCCGCGGCTCCACCGCGCAGCTGATCTACGTGGGCCGCAAGGCCGAGGATCAGATCGAGTCGACGCTCCGCTTCTATCTCTCGCCCAAGTCGGCCTACGTCTCGGGTCAGGTCGTGCGGATCGGGGCGAGCGCCCTGAGCGCCGATGGGATTGACTGGGAGCGCCCGCTGGCCGGGAAGTACGCGCTGGTGACCGGCGCCTCGCGCGGGATCGGCCGGGCGATTTCGCAGGTACTCGCGCGCGATGGCGCGCATGTGATCGGGCTCGACGTGCCGGCCCTGGAACGCGAACTCGAGCAGACGATCGGTGGGCTGGGCGGATCGACGCTCATGCTCGACATCACCGACGACGACGCCCCGGCCCGTCTCGCGACCTACCTGCTCGAGAACCACGGCGGGGTCGACGTCGTGGTGCACAACGCCGGCGTGACCCGTGACAAGACGCTCGGGCGGATGAGCGATGAGCAGTGGGACAAGGTCATCGCGATCAACCTCACCGCCCAGGAGCGCATCAACGAGGAGCTGCTCGGGCGCGAGGTGTTCCACGAGAACGGCCGGATCGTGTCGGTCTCGTCGATGAGCGGCATCGCCGGCAACGCGGGCCAGACCAACTACGCTGCGTCGAAGGCCGGCGTGATCGGGATGGTGCACGCGATGGCGCGCGAGGTCGGCAAGAAGCAGTTGACGATCAACGCGGTGGCTCCCGGCTTCATCGAGACCCAGATGACCGCTGCCATGCCGATCGCCACGCGCGAGGCGGGCCGGCGGATGAACAGCCTCGCGCAGGGTGGCCTGCCCGTCGACGTGGCGGAGGCCATCGCCTGGTACGCCAGCCCGGGATCGGGCGGCGTCAACGGGACCGTGGTGCGCGTGTGCGGGCAGAGCCTGGTGGGCGCCTGATGGCGACCCGCGAGCTGGACGGCGCGCCGTCGATGCTGCCGCTGTTCGCCCGCGCCGGGGCGGCGCTGATCCCGGGTGCCTCGCACCTGCCCTTCGTGGGCGGCGGCGGCCGCGACGTGCCCGACACCGCGCTGCGGCTGACCGACGTCGCCATCGACGGCGACCGTCTCACGGCGTATGACCGAGTGTGCGCATTCGACCTGCGTGACACCGTGCCGCCCACCTATCCCCACATCCTGGCCTTCCCGCTCCAGCTCTCGCTGATGACCGACCCGAGCTTTCCGTTCCCGGCCATCGGCCTGGTGCACATCCACAACCGGATCACCCAGCACCGCCCGATCCGCGCGTCGGAGAAGCTCCAGATCGACGTGCGGGCTACCCCGGTCGAGGACCACCCGCGCGGCAAGCAGTTCTCGCTGCGCTCCGAGGTCCGCGTGGGTGAGGAACTCGTGTGGGAGGAGGAGTCGACGAACCTGAAGCGAGGGCGGGGCTCAGAGGGCGCCACGGCTCCCGGCAGTGATCTCCCAAGCGCCGAGGAGCTACCCGCCACCGCCACCTGGAGGCTGCCCGGGGGCCTGGGTCGCCGCTACGGCTCGGTGTCGGGCGACCTGAACCCGATCCATGTGCACCCGTTGAGCGCGCGGCTGTTCGGCTTCCCGTCGGCGATCGCCCACGGCATGTGGACCAAGGCGCGTTGTCTGGCCGCGCTCGAGCCGCGCCTGCCCGACGCGTTCACGGTCGAGGTGGCGTTCAAAAAACCGATCCTGCTCCCGGGGAAGGTGGAGTTCTGCGAGGCCCAGACGCCGGGTGCAATCGGCTTCGGGGTGCGCGACCCGCGCAAGGGCAGCTCGCACCTGGACGCCCACCTCGTCGCCTAACACTCCCTTGCCCCCGGTCGATAACCGGGGGCAATGGCCATTTCGCATCAGACGGTCCGCCTGGGACCGGGACGCCACCCGCGGCCCGGGAAGGTCGTGTGCGTCATGGAGCTCGCTTCGATGCTCGCCGGCGAGCGGTTCGGCGACCGACCCGCGTCGGTCTGTCCGGTGATCGGCTCGATCCTGCGCGCCTATAACGACAACGTCGACGACCACCGCCGCCAGGATCTGTATCGCTTCGCGACCGACGCGGTCGACACCCGGCGTGACTATCGCGTGCAGCGTCGACGCGCCGACGCTGCACTCGGCTGGGCGGCGGCTCGCTATGAGAGCCGCGGCGGAACACTTCTGGCGCCTCCCGATCCCGAGGGTCCGCGGGACGAGATCGCCTACTACGTGGTCGGGGCGCTTGGTCGCCGAGCGCAATGGTCAGACGAGCAGCATGCGGCCGTGGTGACGTTGCTGGAGGAGCTGATCGAGATCGACTGTCCGCCGCGGCTAGATGCCCCGCTCGTCGGCGATCTCCTCGAACAGATCGCGCAGCCGCTCGAGCACAGCGGCGGCGACCACGAGTTCGTTCTCGCTGAAGGGCTCCAAAGCGGCGCGGAAACGCGGCTCGAACCGGGCGCGCCGCTCCTCGACCAGGCCGCGTCCACTATCGGTAAGCGAGGTATGCACCACGCGCCGGTCGCGGTCGGAGCGCTGGCGGTCGACCAGTCCGGCCGCCGCGAGCCCGTCCAGCATCTCGGTCACGCTCGCCGGGCTCAGGTCGGCGGCGTACGCGAGGTCGCGCACCGACATGTGAACAGGGTCGCGAAGGCAGAAGAGCAGGCCGTACTGCGCGTCGGTGAGTTCGCCCGGTCGGTGGGTCTCGCGTCCGCGCAGCCGCCGCACCGCAGCCATCGCGCGCTTGAACGATCGCGCGACCTGTTCGGTGGCGTTGCCCTCCTCGCGCTCGCTTACCACGTCGCCAAGCGCCTGTAGCCGGGGCTCGGCGCTCACGCTGCGATCGCCTCGGCGAGCGTCTCGGGGGAGGCCTCGGCCTGTGCACCCTTGGCCGCCCGGGCGGCGCGCTCGGCGCGCAGCAGGACGAATGCGGGCACGATGCCCAGCGCAGCCAGGATCGCCGAGGCCCAGAAGGCGGTGCCGTAGGCGTGGGCCGCGCCGCTGAGGGTGTGGACGCCGGCGAGGGAGCGCGTCAGCACGACCGCCAGTACGGCGGTGCCGATTGAGCCGCCGACCCGCTGGAGCACGTTCAGCTGCGGCGTGGCACTCGCCAGTTCGGACCGATCGAGCGAGGCGAATGCGGCCGCCATCGTCGGCATGAAGCCGAAGCCGATGCCGATCCCGCGGACGAACATCGCGCCGCTCAGCCAGACGATCGAGGTGTGGGCGCCGATCAGCCCGAAGGGGATGGTGGCCACCGCGCACAGGGTCACGCCGAACAGTGCGGGCACGCCGCCTCCGATGCGGTCGGTCAGCTTGCCGGCGAGCGGCATGGCGAGCGCAGCACCGATTCCCTGAGGCGCGGTCAAGAGCCCGGTATCGACCACGCTCTCCAGACGGACGTCCTGCCAGTAGAGCGGCAGCAGGATCATCCCGCCGAAGAGGGCGGCTGCGAGGCAGAACATGGCGATCGAGGCCGAGGAGAAGGTGCGACGGCGGTAAAGGCGCAGGTCGAGCAGCGGCTTGGGCACCCTCAGCGCGTGGACCACGAACAGCGCCACGAGCACGATCCCGGTCAGGCACGGCACGATTACCTTGGGCGAGGCGAAACTGCCGGTGATGCCAACCTCGGCCAGGCCGTAGGTGAACAGGGGCAGGCCGGTAGCCATCAGTAGCAGGCCACGGACATCGAGCGGATCGACCTTTCCGCGCTGCACCCGGGGCAGCATCCGCAGCGCGGTGATGAACGCGATGAAGCCGATCGGGACGTTGACGTAGAAGATCCAGCGCCAGCTCGCGTTCTGGATGATCAGACCGCCGAGGGTGGGGCCGAGGATCGGGGCGAGCATCGCGGGGATCGCGATGATGCTCATCACGCGGCCCATCCGCTTGGGTCCGGCCGCGTCGGCCATGATCAGCTGAGCGACCGGCAGGATCATCCCGCCGCCGACGCCCTGCAGCACGCGGAAGATGATCAGCTCGCTCGATGAGGTCGCCAGGCCGCACAGCGCCGATCCGGCGGTGAAGAGGACGAGCGAGAGCAGGTAGATCTGCTTGGCGCCGAAGCGGCGGGCGGCCCAGCCGCTGACGGGAATCACGGCGGCGAGCGACAGCAGGTACCCGGTCACAACCCACTGGATCTGGGGGATCGAGGCGTGGAGCTTGTGGGACAGGGTGGCGAGCGCCACGTTCACGATCGTGGTGTCGAGGATCGACATGATCGATCCGATCACCACGACTGCGCTGACGCGCCAGACGTGGGCGCTGATGCCGGTGTCCTCTTCGGTCATAGACATTCCCTCTCCGGGGTTCACCTCTCTATCGGACAATCCGTTCGGTCCCTAAAGGTTAGGTTCCGAACGATCTTCGGTCAAGGGTTGCCCGGGCCGAGTCACGAGGCCGATACGCGCCGATCCCGCTCCGCCGTCTATCTTCGAGAGTAATGACCACGTTTGCCGATCTCGGGCTCGACCCCGACATCCTCGAAGCCGTCCACGATGTTGGCTACGAGTCGCCCAGCCCGATCCAGGAGCAGGCGATCCCGCTGTTGCTCCAAGGGTTGGATGTGATCGGTCAGGCGCAGACCGGCTCGGGCAAGACGGCGGCGTTCGGGTTGCCGATGCTCCAGTACGTCAACCCCGGCGACCACGAGGTGCAGGGGCTGGTGCTCACGCCCACGCGGGAGCTGTGCATCCAGGTGACCCAGGCGCTGCGGGCCTACGGCCGGCGCAAGGGGGTGGACGTGGTGGCCGTGTTCGGCGGCGCGCCGATCCGCTCCCAGTCGGCCCAGCTGCGCGCCGGCGGTCACGTGGTGGTAGGGACGGTCGGCCGGGTCAAGGACCTGATCTCGCGCCACATGTTGATGCTGCACGGCGCCCGCTTCGTCGTGCTCGACGAGGCCGACGAGATGCTCGACCTCGGCTTCCTCGAGGACGTTGAGCGGATCCTCGCGCTGACCCCGTCGAGCCGCCAGACCGCGCTCTTCTCGGCCACCATGCCGGCCGAGATCAGGCGGCTGGCCGACCAGTACCTGTACAACCCGGTGACGGTCAAGGTGCAGGCCGCGACACTCACCGTCGAGACCGTCGAGCAGTTCTACCTCGAGGTGCGCTCGCGCGAGAAGCCCGACCGGCTGGTCGATGTGCTCCGGGCCGAGCGGCCCGACCAGGCGCTCGTGTTCGTGCGGACCAAGGTGCGCACCGAGCAGCTGTACCGCACGCTGCGCGACCGCGGGATGAACGTGAAGGCGATCCACGGCGACATGACCCAGGGCGCCCGCGACGGGGTCATGATCTCGTTCAAGGACGGCCGGCTGCCGCTACTCGTCGCCACCGACGTGGCCGCGCGTGGTCTCGACATCTCGGGCGTCTCCCACGTGATCAACTACGACATCCCGACCTCGCCGGACGTCTACGTGCACCGGATCGGCCGGACCGGTCGGGTCGGTCGCAGCGGCCGGGCGATTACCTTCGTCGAACCCCAGCAGCGTCGCGAGCTGCGCGCGATCGAGAACAACGCCGGTGTGACGCTCGCTCCCTGGGTGGAGGATGCCCACGTGGCGCCTCTCCCCGTCGTGGCCAAGCCGCGCCGCCACTCCAAGCCCCACGTGTCCGGCGACGGCGACGGCCCGGCGCGCAAGTTGATCGTTTCGATGGGGCGGGCCGCTGGCCTCGAGCCTTCGGACATCATCCACGCGATCACCGCCGCCACGGGACTCGACGGCGAGTCGGTGCGCAACGTCCGCGTGCTCGAGCGGTTCACGCTGCTCGATGTGCCCGAGCGGGACGCCGACCGCGTCGTCGAAGAGGTCAGCGGGACCGAAGTGTGCGGCCAGCCGGTGAGGCTCGAGCCGGCCGCGCAGTAGTGGGATTTGTCGGCGGCGCCTGGCGGCGGCGCCTTGGGCCGTCAGGTCTTTGTCAGCTGCGAATTCGCCGGCCGCGACTCGCGCCTGTGCCATGTGTTCCGGTGGGTGGCACAGCAAGCGGTTGTTAGGCCTACAACCAAACACTTCGGAGGTATCGATTTGCGGCTCAAATCGCTCGTCCGCCGACGCCCCTCGGCGTCATTGATCGTCTCGTTCGCCGCGTTGTTCGTGGCGCTCGGCGGCATCGGCTACGCGGCCACCCGGCTGCCGCCAAACAGCGTCGGATCCGCGCAGCTCCAGAACGGCAGCGTGGGCAACTTCAAGCTCAAGTTCAACTCCGTCGGTCCGCGCAAGATGATCAACGGAGCGGTCGGCGGCCAGCAAGTCAACGCGAGCCAGGTGCAGTTGAGGCTCTCGTCGGGCTGCTCCACCGGCGCGGTCAGCGCCGTGGCGCAGTCCGGGAACGTGACATGCACCCCGACGCTGCCCAACGAGTTCGGGACCAGCGGGACCGCGGTGACCGTCCCCGCTGGCTCGACCTCGACTCAGGTGGCGACGAAGTCACTTCCCGCGGGCTCGTCGTATCTGGTCCTGGCCTACCCGCACGCGGTGATCAGCGTCACGAGCGGCCAGCACGTCGAGGTCGACTGCACGCTGTCGGTCCCGAACTCGAGCACGACGGGCGGGACTCCAAGTTCGAACACCATCACCAAGAGCCTCGCTGTCGACCTCGTGTCGAACTCCCAGTTCGCCGGAACGATCCCGCTCGTCCTCCCGGTCGCGTCGACGACGAGTGCCCAGACGGCCACCGTCGCCTGCACGAACACCGCGAGCCCGAGCACGCCGCCCCCCACTGTGGCGGTGGACAGCACGCTCAACGCGATCCAGACGGCTTCCAACAACTAAAAGCAGCTCAGTTTGGGAAGGCGGCCGGCCCCGGGGGGCGGGGGCCGCCCGGGGGCGCTCCGCGTCGTGGGCCGGGCACCCGGCGGAGTCCGCGGAGGCCATGGGCAGTAGGCTGCCCGCCATGTCAACCGCGAAAATGAACACGAGCCACGGCACGATCACCCTCGAGCTGTTCGACGAGGACGCGCCGGAGACGGTCGCCAACTTCCGCAAGCTGGCCGCCGACAATTTCTACGACGGGGTCATCTTCCACCGGGTGATTCCCGACTTCATGATCCAGGGCGGCGACCCCGAGGGCACGGGCACGGGTGGGCCCGGCTACACGTTCAAGGACGAGTTCAATCAGCACAAGGTGGTGCGCGGCGCGCTGGCCATGGCCAACGCCGGACCCAACACCAACGGATCGCAGTTCTTCATCGTTACCATGCAGAGCGCGCCGTGGCTCGACGGCAAGCACACGGTGTTTGGCGAGGTGACCGACGGGATGGATGCGGTCGACGCGATCGAGGCAGTCCCGACCGGTGCCGGCGATCGGCCGGTGGACCCGCCGGTCATCGAGTCGATCGAGCTCGACTAGCCGTTGTAGTTGTTGAAGACGCTCACCGCGCCGACCCCGAACACGGGGAGCCCGGTGGCACCGGCGTAGCCGAGCGTGTGCAACCCGAACAGCTTCTCGATCGAGGCCAGCAGCGAGAAGTGGTTGAAGTAGTCGAGCGCGTCGATGCTGCCCGGCTTGACGTACTGAGAGATCAGCAGTAGGCCGACCTGACCGCCGCCGCCGGTGGGCGTGGTCTGGCCGCCGCCGACCCCGGCTGGCGTGGTACTCGTGGGCGCGGTCGTAGAGGTCGAACCGGTCGTGGACGTCGTACCGGTCGTGGACGTCGAACCGGTCGTGGACGTCGTACCGGTCGTGGACGTCGTACCCGTCGTGCTCGTGTCGGTGGTACCGGTCGTCGTCGTACTCGCCTCGGTCGTACTTGTGCCGGCCCCGGTCGCGGTCGTGTCGGTACCGGCCGTGGTCGTGTCGGTGCCGGTCGTGTCGGTCGCGGTGGTGCTCGTATCCGTCCCGGTCGTAGTCGTGGCGGTCGAGCTTGTGCCGCCGGCTCCCATCGCCGCCGGCGGCACTGCGGGCGGCGTCGTCAGCTTGGCGAGGTTCGGGTACGAGGACGGTCCGCAGCACGCGGTCGAGTCGGCGTCCGGGCCGGTCTGGGGCGCCTGGTCGAACGTGATCGCGATCAGCCCGTCGTCCTTGTAGGCGGCCGAACGCTTTATCTCGGGCACGACCGTCTTCAGGAACCGGTTGGCGCCGGCGAGACTCGGAGCCGCCTCCGGTTTGCACGTCGCCTCGCTGCCGTCGTCACACGGCGAAGGGACGATGTAGGAGAGCGAGGGGGTGGTGCTTTCGCTCTCCAGATCGGTCGCGAGTTGGCCCAGGCCGACCTCGTCACTGTGGCAGGCACCCCCGGCGGTCAGCGAGCGGAAGTAGATGAAAGGATTGCGCCACGCGAGATAGCTGGAACTCGTGCGGGCCGTCTGCGGCTCTTTGCTGCCGGTCTTCGGAACCTTGCACGCGGTCGCCGAGCTCGTGTTGACGCCCTGAAGGTAGGCCTTCCAGGTGTCGCCGGCGCTGGTCAGCTGACCGGCCAGGGTCCGCGTGGCGGGGGGATAGATGCATCCGGTGCCCAGGATCTGGCTGCGAGCGCCCTTGTGGCCGGGCTTGATGCGTGAGAACACCGGGCAGTCGGAGGCCGTCTGGGCGGTCGGGCCCTGACCGCTGATCATCGCGATCTCGTTGGCCAAGGGCGCCCCAGCGACGGCGTAGTAGTTGAGGACCAGCTCCCCCTCCCGGAGCAGGGCGCCGCCGAGATACCCGGCGCTTGTGCCGCCGTCGAAGGATTTGGTGATGCGGCGGTCCGAGAGCACGATCAGGAATACGTGCTTGACGGGCGGGAGCCCGTTGTACCCGGTCGCGGACGAAGTCCCCGTGTCCGTGCCGGTGTCGCTCCCCGAGGTGGGCGAGGTGCTGGGGGACGCGGAGGCCTGCGCGACGTCTTGGCCGCCGCCCCCGCCCCCGCCGGCGCTCACGCCTCCACCGCCGGCGGAGCCGGCGCCCGACGCGTTTGACCCGGCGGCCTGCACGGTGACCGCGCTCGGAGTCGTGTGCGCGAGGCCGACCACGATCAGCGGTGCGCTGGCCAGTGTGGCGACGCTGGTCCCGCCGACGAGCGAGCCGACGATCACGCCGAACCCGAGCATTCCGATGACCGCGGCCGCCGCGGCGCGAGGCCCCGGCAGCGCGAACTGCAGCCCGCGGGGAATGGGCGACCCACCCACCCCACCCACTGCGTCGCGACCCGAGTCGGCGAGAGGGGTCCCCGGTGGGAGCGTCGCGGCGGGTCCTTGCTCGCGGAAAGCCCCGATCAGTCCCGCGACGTGCTCAGGTAACGGCCCGCGCCGGGTCCCGCAGTCCACGCAGTAGCGCTGGTCGTGAGTCAGCCGCGCGTTGCACTCCCCGCAGCGATCGACGGCGGGCGACGCGGTCGAAGCAGCGGCGTCAGGAGTCACCGCGGGCGATCAGTCTCGCCGCTGTGAGGAGCGAAGTTGTGCACGTCTGGAGTCTAGTTCTGCACAATCTCGAGACCGGCGTCAGCATGGGCCCAGACACCGTTTCGTCGCGTCTCGGTCACGCCATGTTCACAATTGGCCCCCGACTGCGCCGGATACTAGGCGCCGGGGGGCGCTGCGGCGCGCCCCGAACCGAAACACAGCAAAGACGGAGACAAGGCGCTGTCGATCAATCCGCAGGACCGCGAGGGCGAGGCGAGGCCAGACCCGCCGACGCGAGAGCTGACCGCGGCGCCGCCGCCGACCCGTGAGCTGCCCGTCGTTTCCCCTGCCGGGTCCGGTGACAAGTGCAGCAATTGCGGGGCGACGCTCGCACACGATCAGCGCTACTGCGTCCACTGCGGCGAGCGCCGCGGCCAGTCAACCCTGCCGAAGGCCGAGCCGGTTACCGAGGTGCGGTCAACTCGCACCCGCTCGAGCGCTCCGCGCACGCCGCGCCTGTCATCGGGGGCGACGCTGGTGTCCTTCGTGGGCGTGCTGCTGCTGGCCGTCGGGCTCGGCGTGCTGATCGGGCATAGCGGCAAGAACACGCCGACGCCGAAAAGTGCCGCCGCGCCTGAGGTGATCACGGTTCAGGGCGGTGGCACGAGTAACGCCGCGGCCGCGACGACGGCGGCAACGACCGCAACGCACTCCCCGACGACGCATGTTCCCGGCGCCACCAAGAAGGTCGTCGCTAAGGAAAAGGCCGCCCTTGCCTCCAAGACGGTCCAGAAGAAGGCCGTCCAGGCTGCCGGCAAGGTCCTCGGCAACGGGAATAACCTGGCGCCGCCGACCGTGAAAACCGGCGGCAGCTGCAGCAGCGGCCAGGCCGGGTGCCAGGGCGGGAAGTTCACCGGGAACTTCTTCGGGGGAGGCTGAGATCGGTATGGCTATGCGGCTGCCCGGACGAGGGAAGCAACCAGCGGGTGAACCGCAGAACGGCGCGGCCGCCGGGCCAGCCGCCGCGGGCTCGACCGCGCCACCCGGCGCCAGCGGCGCGCCGCCGGCCCCACCGACTGAGAGCCAGGTGATCGACCTCGAGCGACGGCGAGACGTCCTTAAGGCGCGGGTGGCGGAGCTGCAATGGGACCTGGGCGGTCTGGTCTACGAGATGGCGATTCGGGATCGCATCCGGGTCGACGTACTGATCAAGCGCGCGGCGCTGCTCCAGGACGCCGACTCAGAGCTCGGCGAGATCGAGCGGATCCTGCACCTGGAGCACAGCGCCACGGCCGGCACATGCCCCTCATGCGCAGCGCCGCACAGCACCGGGGCATCGTTCTGCTGGCAGTGCGGGCAGCCGATCCTCCAGCAGGTCCCGAGCGAGTCGATCTTCTAGCGAGCCGGTCTCAGCCGAAACGGCCCGCGACGTAGTCGCGGGTGCGAAGGTCTGATGCGTTGCGGAAGATCGTCTCGGTGTCGCCGTACTCGATCAGCGTGCCCGTACGCTCGGCGCCAGTCGAGTCGAGGCTGAAGAACGCGGTGCGGTCCGCCACGCGCGCTGCCTGCTGCATGTTGTGCGTGACGATCACGATCGTGAACCGGTGCTTGAGGTTGTGCATGAGCCCCTCGATCGCAGCCGTCGACACCGGATCGAGTGCCGACGCCGGCTCGTCGAGCAGGAGTACATCCGGCTCGATCGCGATCGCCCGGGCGATGCACAGGCGCTGCTGCTGGCCGCCGGACAGGCTGAGCGCGCTGTCGCGCAGCCGGTCCTTGACCTCCTCCCACAGCGCGGCCTGGCGCAGTGCCTCCTCGACCCGTTCGTCCATCCGCTGCTTCATGCCGAGGTTCCGGGCCGCCCAGGCGACGTTGTCGTAGATCGACTTCGGGAACGGGTTCGGCTTCTGGAACACCATCCCGATCCGGCGGCGCACTTCGACCCGGTTGGCGCCGCTGCCGTAGACGTCGTTGCCGTGGTACAGAACCTGACCCTCGAGACGGAACCCCGGGATCGAGTCGTTCATCCGGTTGAGGCTGCGGATGAAGGTCGACTTCCCGCACCCGGAGGGTCCGATCACGGCGGTAACCAGGTGGCGGTAGATCTTCAGCGAGGTGCCGACCAGAGCACGGTTGCTCCCGTAGTACACGGCCATGTCGCGAATGTCGAACACCACCGGGCGGGTCTCGGTCCCACCGCCGTTGACCTCGGGACGAATCACCGGGAGCACCGGTTCGGTCCGGAGCCGGACGCGGCCCGCCGGCATATCGCCGCGGATGATCATGCTCGCGGTGCGGTCGTCCTGGTCGGTCATCGGCCCATCTTCCCACGGCTGCGCGCGAGCACCACACGCGCGCCGATGTTCGCGAACAGGATGAAGATGATCAGCACCAGCGCAGCGCCCCAGGCCCGGGTGATGGCGTCGGCCAGCGGCAGGTCGTAGGACGTATAGATCAGCATCGGGATGCTGGGGACGCCGTGGAACAGGTTGAACGACGTGCTGGTCGGGTTGAAGAGCGAGTCGCAGATCAAGAGCGGCGCGGTCTCGCCGGCGGCGCGTGCGATCGCCAGGATCGCCCCGGTGACGATTCCTCCGGTGGCGACCGGCAGGATCACCGTCAGCACGGCACGCCAGCGGTTCACGCCGAGCGCGTCGGCGGCCTCGCGCAGGGTGCCGGGGACAAGCAGCAGCACCTCCTGACTGGCGCGCGCGATCAGGGGGAGCATCACGATCGACAGCGCCACCGCGCCGGCGAAGCCCGACTCCTTGTGCTCCGGGATCACGATCAGCCCGTAAACGAACAACCCGACCACGATCGTCGGGAGGCCCTGCATCATGTCGAGCGCGAGCTTGAGGATTCGCGCCGTGCGCGACCGGGGACCAGCGAACTCGGTCAGATAGAGCCCGGTGAGGATTCCCAGCGGTAAGGCGATAACCGCTGCCGCCGCCACGATCTCGAGCGTCCCGAGCAACGCGTTGGCGATCCCGCCGCTCGACAGCCCCTGTGGGTTGGTAAAGACGAAGCCGAGGTTGAGAGCCGCGGCGCCGCGGGCCACCACGCCGTACAAGACGATCACCAGCACCGCCACCGCGGCCACCGCGGCGGTGGTCGCGACGACCTGAACGAAGCGGTCGACCAGGGCGCGCCGGCGCAGGTTGCCCGACGGCGTCAGCGGCGCGGCCGGGTCAAACAGCCCGGTCTCCCCCAGCGTGATCGGAGTCCCCGCGCTCATGTCTTGGCCAACATCCCGGCGCTGACGTCGAATCGGCCGGCGATCGCCCGCGCCGCGATGCTGCAGAGCAGCGAGATCACCACCAGGACGAACCCGGCGTAGAACATGGCCGCGGTGTGGAGGGGATTCACCGGAGACGGGAACTGATTCGCGATGTGCTCCGCGATGGTGGATCCGGGCTCGAACAGCGAAGCGTGGATTGCGGTCACGTCGCCGATCACGAACGACACGGCGATCGCCTCCCCGAGTGCGCGGCCAAGCCCGAGCACGACGGCGGCGCCGACGCCGGACGCGGTGCTCGGCAGCACGATGCCCCGGATCACCTCCCAGCGCGTGGCGCCGAGCGCCTCCGCGCCGTCCTTGAGCTCCCTCGGCACGGTCAGGAACAGGTCGCGGCTCAGCGCCGAGATGATCGGCAGGATCATTATCGTGAGCACGATTCCGGCGGTAAAGACGCTGATTCCGATCGTCGAGGGTTGACCGAACAGGGGGATGAACCCAAGGGCGCTGTGCAGTCCGGGCTCGAGGCTGTTGATGAACGGGACGAGCACGACCAGGCCCCAGAACCCATAGATGATGCTCGGGACCGCCGCGAGCATCTCGACCAGCGGGCCGACGATGGCCCGCACCCGCACCGGCGCCATCATGCTCAGGTACAGACCGATGGCGATCCCGAGGGGCGTCGCCAACACCACCGCGATCGCCGAGGTGACGACCGTCCCGTAGATCAATGCCCCGGCACCCTCCTTGTCGAGGTTGGGCGCCCACGTCGTGTGCCAGAGGAACCCGATACCGAAGCGGTTGATCGCCAGGCTCGCGTTGGTCACGAGCTGGTAGATCAGGTCGGCCAGGACCACGACCACGACGATGCCGGCGAGCGCGGTCAGGCCGAACAGGACGCGGTCGCCGACCTTTCCGGCGGCGCGCTTCCGCGTTCCCGAGCGGGCGCGGGACCCCCGCCGCCCGGGTACGAACCTTGCCGTCGTGGACACGGCGCGCAAGCGTAAGGAAAACGTCTCCGGCGAGCCCAGCGGCGGGCCGGCGTTCACAGGTTTTCTACAACACGGTCACAATCTGGCCACAGTTGACCAATTTTGCATCGGGATGCTTAGCCCCGCTCGGGCTGGGGCGGCCGGAACCACGCCGAGCTATTTCGGGATTCCCAAACAGGAAGGAAGTTCTGCATTGCTCTCCAAGCGATTGGTCAGCATGACGTGCGCCGCGTTGCTCGCGGGCTCCGTCTATGGCCTGAGCGCCGTTGCCGCATCCGCGGCGACGCCCACGCTCAATGGTGCTGGCTCGACACTGGTCGCCCCGATCGAGGCCGAATGGGCCGCGGTGTGGGATACGGCCAACGGCACCTTGGTCAACTACTCCCCCGTGGGGTCGGGAACCGGAGAAAAGGACATCGCCGGTGGCCTGGTGGACTTCGGCGCCTCTGACGCACCGCTGTCCATCTACCCGACCGCCCCGGCCAACCTCGTCCAGATCCCCTGGGCGCTGACCGCGACCGGCGTGAGCTACCACCTCAACGGCGTGAAGCCGAAGACTGCGGTTCTGAAGCTGACCGGCACCGTGCTCGCCCAGATCTACCTGGGAGAAATCACCAACTGGGACAGCAAGGCGATCAAGAAGCTGAACAAGGGTGTCAAGATCCCCAACAAGAAGATCCAGGTGTTCTGGCGCAGCGACGGATCCGGGGACACGTATGCGTTCACCCAGTACCTCTCAGACGTCAACTCCACCTTTAGGACCAAGGTCGGCGCGTCCACCACGGTGTCCTTCCCAGTCGGAGTCGGCGCGAAGGGCAACGAGGGCATGGCGCAGGCGCTGAAAGGCACCAACGGCGGAATCGCCTACATCGCGGCCACGTATCTGATCGCCAACAAGGAGCAGCCCGCGGCGATCCAGAACGCCGCCGGCAACTGGGAGGTTCCGAACCTGGACGCCATCGCGGCCGCGGCGTCCGGAGTCGGCGTGCCCTCGAACAACCAGGTCACGATCGTCGACCCGAACAAGCACCGCAAGAAGGCGTACCCGATCTCGACGTTCACGTACGCGTTCGTCCCGACGAACGCGCCGCAGGGATCCCTGATCAAGTCGTTCATCGGCTACGCGATCACGCAGGGCCAGAGCTTCGGGCCTTCGCTCGACTTCTCGCCGCTGCCGCAGTCGGTCGTGAACGCGGACGAGGCCACGCTCAACTCGATCAACTGAGCGTCTCGATACCGACCACATTCGGTTCAGCGGGCCCGGGCGCGGATGCGCCCGGGCCCGTGGTCTTTGTTCGGGCGGTAGCGGGCGGTTCGCTACCGCAGGTCTACGCCCAGCAGCCGCTCGAGCTCGGGGACGGTCTCCTCGGTCCGCTGGTGGTGCACGGTGGCCATGCCGAGTTCGGCGGCCGGCACGAGGTTGAACGGCAGGTCGTCCACGAATACGCACGCCCGCGGCTCCAGCCCGATGCGCTCGGCGCCGAGTGCGTAGATCTCGGGCGAGGGCTTGCGGATCCCGATATCGGCAGAGATCACCACGCCGTCGAACAGCTCGTCGAGGAGATCGCGCGGGTAGCGACGAGTTCCCCACGAGTTCGACACCAGCCCGGTCCTGATGCCGGCGGAGCGGGCCCGGCGAACGGCCTCGATCATCTCCTCGTCGGGGGCTGAGCCGGCGAACAGCCGGTCGATCAGCCCGGGCGCGGCAACGCCGAGGAACGGGGCGAACCGCACCTCGAACTCCTCTTCCGGGAGCGTGCCCGTCTCGAACGCGATCAACAGATTGCGGCAGTCGACGTCATTGCGAAACGCGCTCGCGATCGCGTCAGGCGCGAGCCCCTCCAGCTCGCAGAACGCGCGGAACGACTCGAACACGTCGCTGGTGAGGACGCCACCCCAGTCCACCAGCAGCCCGCGGTAACGGTCGTTCTCAGAGGCCATGCCGCGACACCGCCACGGCGCGGTCGGCTATTTCGACCACACCCTCCTCGAACGTCTTCAGATACGGGTCGTCGGTGGACCCCGCGGTGGCCCGCTTGTAGTTGCCTTCCATGAACACGACCGCCTTCCACAGGGCGAGCGTCACGTACCAGTCGAGCGCCTGCATCGAGCGGCCGGACCGCTGCTCATAGCGCGTCACCAGCTCGGCGCGAGTGGGAAAGCCGGTCTGCAGCGTCACGTTGTTCAGGTTGAACTTGCCCAGGCGGTCGCCTGGTTCGGTCCAGTGCATCAGCAGGTAGCCGATGTCGGCGAGCGGGTCGCCGATCGTCGCCATCTCCCAGTCGAAGATTGCGATCAGGTGGGCGGGGGCGCTCGGCTCGAACATCGTGTTGCCGAGGCGGTAGTCGCCATGGACGACCGTCGCCGGCGGCGAGTCGGGCATGTTGGCGGCGAGCCACGCGCCGACCTCCTCGACCTGAGGCAGCTCGCGCGTGCGGTTGTGCTCCCACAGACCCGTGAAGCGGCGGAGCTGGCGCTCGAGGTAGCCCGTCGGCTTGCCGAAGCCCCCTAGGTCGAGCCGGGTCCAATCCACGGCGTGCAGCTCGACCAGCGCGTCGATCAGCTCGTCTGCGATCTGTGCGCGCTGCTCCGGGTTGTCGAGCTGGTCCGGAACCGAGTCGGCGATCACCTCGCCGGCGACGCGTTCCATCACGTAGAACGGCGCGCCGATCAGACTCGGGTCCTCGCATGCCGCCAGCATCTTGGGCGCGCGTACGGGAGTGCCGCTCAGCGCGCGCAACAGCCGGGCCTCGCGGAGGACGTCATGGGCGCTCGGCGGCAGCGGACCGCGAGGCGGGCGACGGAGCACCACCCCGCTCGACAGCGCGAACGTCACGTTCGAGTGTCCCTCGCCGATCGGCACGAGGGTGAGGTCCTCGGGCGCCCCGAGTCCGTTGGCCGCGAGCCATTCGATCAGCGGCTCGAGCACGATCAGCGGCTCGCGTGCGTTGGCGCCGGCGTCGGCGTGCGTGCGCACGATGTCGTCGGGAGCGAGCGTGCTGGCCATCGAGTCCGTGAGCCTATCGACGCCAGCTACTCTCGAAGGCTCACGTCATGCCCGAGTTACCCGAGGTCGAAATCACCGCGCGCCTGATCGGGGCTGCCGTCGCCGGCGCCGAGATCGAGTCCGCGCTCGCTCCCGGGATCAACGCGCTGAAGACGTTCGATCCGCCGTTGACGGCGCTGTCGGGACGGCGGTTCGGAAAGATCCGTCGGCGCGGCAAGCTCTTCCTGGTCGAGCTCGACGACGATCTCGTGATCGAGATCCACCTGATGTCGGCGGGACGCCTCCAGCTGTTTGACTCGCGCGCGTCGCTGCGCGACCGGACCTCGCGTTTCCTGGTACGGCTGACCGACGGGCGCGAGCTGCGCTTGCGCGAATTCGGCACCCGCCAGCGAGCCTGGGTCAAGCTGCTGCGCGCCCAGGATGTCGCTGAAGACGAGACGATCGCCGAACTCGGACCCGAGGCCTGGCCCGACCCGCCACCGTTCGACGAGCTCCTCGACCAACCGCGGCCCCTTTACGCCCTCATGCGCGACCAGCACGTGATCGCCGGCATCGGCCGCTCGTGGGTCGATGAGATCCTCCACACCGCGATGATCTCGCCGTTCAAGCGGGGGTCGGATCTCGAGCCCGACGAAGCTACGCTCTTGCGCGAGACGACCGTGCGGGTGCTCGGGGACGCGATCGCCCATTACGAGCAGACCCTGTCGTTGCCGATCCCCGACAAGCTGCCGATGCCGCTCACCGTCCACCGCCGTAACGGCGAGCCCTGCCCGCGCTGCGGCGACCAGCTCGAGGCCGTGTTCTACGAGGACTACGTGATGTGCTACTGCCCGACGTGTCAGACGGAGGGCAAGCTGCTCAAGGACCGGCGGCTCTCGCGTCTGCTCAAGTAGGGGCGGATCGCAGCTTTCACCCGAACCGGGTGATGGCCGGCGCCTGCCGGCTGCCTACCGTGGCCCGCGTGGCCACTCCGGACGTTCCTGTTCCTCCCGTCCCGCCGATCGCGCAGGCTGCGGCCGAGCTCGCGCGAATCCGGCCCGAGGGGTACTTCGGGGGCGCGCGTCTGCTCGCAGCCGATGCACAAGTCGCCACCATGCTCGCCAACGAGGCTCGCCGCCGCGCGCTGCGGAGGCTGTTCGGGATCCCCGTCGACACCAGCTCGCGTATCGCCACCCTGATCGCGCTTGGCGCCCTGGTGGCGGGGATCCGCCGCCAGAGGGAGCGCCTCCCTTCCAAACCGACTCCGGACTACGGGCTGATCGGTCTCGGCGTCCTGCGCGAGACGGCATACGAGATCGCCGGCCCGGCATCCCGGAGCTCGAGGTACTTCGGCACGCTTTTAGGGGTCGCGTTGATCGGAGGCGCGACTCGGATTGCGGTCAAGAGGTCCGCCCACGGTGCCCGGACGCTCGCCCGTCACGCCACGACGGACTTCAACCACCGTTACGGGCACCTGATCCGCACCAACCGGCGTCGAAGCGACGACGCAGTCCCGTCGCCCCCGGGAACGCCACCGGCGTGATGCAGGTTCAGGATGGATCGCGGGCCGGCACCTGACAAATCAGCGGCCGCGCGGCGGACCTCCATAAGTGCGCGACCCGCCGATCTCGCGGGACGCGTGCGCGCTTTTGCATCTGGGGAGTGAAGAATCGCGGACGGCTCGCGTGGGCGGGGCGGATTGCGCGGTCTTGCAGCTTGGGCGGGCGCCGGCACTGTGGCGGTCGATGCTGGCGAGGTGCATCTGACCCCGGCTTGACGTGCTGCCCTGGGGGTGCTTAGGGCCCGAAAGCCGGCCTCCGCTCAGCGCTACCGGGACATAAGCGCCGTGGAGGCGCTCATTTCCCGGAGGCCGGCGCGGGCGCACGACTTTTGGGCGAAATGCACCCCTCAGCACTGCGTTTCGCGACAAATCGGCCTTCGCAGAGGTCGGTCCGCGACTGAAAAACGGCGCGTGCAACGGCAGTCAGAACGCCAAGCCACTGGCGCAATTCAACGTCGCCACCGGCAGCGGCCACGTGAGCTTCGGCTAGGGGGCCCCGGCTGGGCCAGCGCGCTCACGCGTCGTGCCGTCGGCAGACGGCGTGCCGTAGGCGCGCTGGCGCCGGCGAAGAACCGCAGTCCGGAGTCGCCAGGTAGCATCGCGGACCAAATGGCACTCGAGCCCGGCGACCAGGCCCCCGACTTCGCGCTCCCCGACCAGCACGGCGATCCGGTGTCGCTGTCCGGCCTGCGAGGCCAGAGCGTCGTCCTCTACTTCTATCCGAAGGCCGATACCCCGGGCTGCACGACCCAGGCGTGCAGCGTGCGCGACCACCGCGCCGATTACGCCCAATCGGACACCGTCGTGCTGGGTGTCTCGCCCGATCCGGTCAAGCCGATCGCCAAGTTCGACGAGAAATATGGGCTTGGGTTCCCCCTCCTGTCGGACGAGGACCACTCCGTGGCCGAGGCCTACGGGGTGTGGGTCGAGAAGCACCGCTATGGCCGCACGTACATGGGCAACGAGCGGACCACGTTCGTGATCGGGCCGGACGGCACGATCCGCGAGGTGTTCCGAAACGTCAAGCCGGCCGAGCACGACGAGCTCGTGCTCGGGGCGCTCGCGCAGTCCTAGTCAGCTGCCGCGAGCGGCTATTGCAGGCCCTCGCGGGCCTCGCGCACCAGGGTGACGGCCTCGGGGAAGATGTGCGCCATCACCGTGCGCAGCTGCTCGGCTTGCTGCTCGGTCGTGCCCTGGATGTTGATGCGGTTCATCGCGGCGACGGTCAGGTCGACCGCGAGCTTGATCGCGTTATCCGCCCAGGCCAGACGCTGAGCGCCCTGCATCTGCTCAGCGAACTCGCCCAACCGGCGCTGCAGCTCATCCGGGTCGCCGAACAGGCCTCCGAATCCACTTCCTTCCATACGAACAATGGTAGCCGCCCCGCCGCTCCGCGCGGACCGGATCCCACCTAGACTGCGCATCATGCAGCCCGAGGAGCGACTCGAATACGAGAACCGCGTGCGTATGCGGCAGGTCGTGCTGGCCGGAGCCGCTGGCGTCTTGGTCATGTTGGCCGTGCTCGTCCAGCTGCCCGGCGCGCACGTCAAGGTCAACGAGGAAACCCTCGGGCTGATCACCGAGCACAAGCGGATCGCGCAGGACATCGCGGGCTCGCTCATCAGCGCGCTCGGCTCCCTCGCACTGGGATGGACACTGTGGTGGCTGTTCGAGGCGGCGCGCTTCCGTGACCCGCGCGTGCGGCCGGCCTTCATCGGTCCAGTGGCGTTTGCCGCCGGAGCCATCTCCGCGGTCGCCGTGGTTGCGACGGCGATCGCCAGCGCCCACGCGGCCGACGAGTTCGTCAGCCACGGCAACCAGACCTGGGTCGAGGCCCACGCGTTGATCTCCAAGGCCTGGTTCGTGATCCCCGAGGTCGCCGGATACCTCGGCGCGTTCATGGTCGCCATCTCGCTCGTGCTCGTGTCGCTGGCTGCCATGCGAGTCGGGCTCCTGCCCCGGTTCATGGGCTATCTGGGGATCGTCGCTGGCGTCTTGACGATCCTTCCCTTCCTCCCGATCCCGATCGTCGAGGCCTACTGGCTGCTCGCGCTTGCCTACCTCCTGAGCGGGCGCTGGCCGAGCGGCGTGCCGCCGGCCTGGACTAGCGGTGTTGCGGTGCCCTGGCCCCGCCAGCCCCGCGCGGAGCGCACCCGGAGCTCCGGCCGGGCGCCCCGCGGTCGGGTGCCGAAGCCGGTACCGCAACCGGCCGGCGCGGCGGGTGGGCCGGCATCCAATTCAACGCGCGCGACGACCCCCAAGCGCAAGCGCAAGCGGAGAAAATAGCCCCCGGGCCCGTCCGGACCCGCATCGCACATTCGTCCGGTGCGCTAAGCCCCCCAACGCCGGGTGCCGATCCTTCCGTTAGCTGTCCCGGCTCCTGTCCACGCCGGGGGCCGGGGCAGGTTCGCTTCGCCAGGCGACTGGAGAGCGAAACTGACGCGGCTGCCTGATCCGGTCTTGGGCCACTCGCCTGGGGCGCAGATCGGAACGGCGCTGTGCGGGTTCGACTCGGCGACCGTCGGACGGCCGAACGCCGTCCGGCGGTCGCCGTTCGTCGTGCCCACGGGACCGTTCGACCTAATCGGCTCGCCGCTCAACGATCCGCTCTTGTGAACCGCTGCCGTCGGGTGCACCTTACGCGCCGACTGTCAACCTCTCACAGGAGGAATAGATGGAAGCCGCAAACCTCGGAGCGCGTGAAGCCGACGTGGCTCCGGCGCCTGAAAGCCGGGTGATGGGCTGGACCCCGGCGGACCCGGGCCCCCTTGGGTCTCGCCGCGTTCGCGGGCACCACGTTCATGCTCAGCCTGGTCAACGCCGGTCTGGTCGGCTCCAGCAAAGCCGTCGGCGGTGGCCTACTGCCGATGGTGGCCGCGCTGGCGCTCGCCTATGGCGGCATTGCCCAGTTCACCGCCGGCATCTGGGAGTTCCGGACCGGCAATACGTTCGGTGCGGTGGCGTTCTGCTCCTACGGCATGTTCTGGGTCTCGTTCTACTTCATCGTCCAGTCCGTGGGCAAGAACGTGCCAACCGAGGTATTCAGCGGCCTCGGGCTCTACCTCTGGATGTGGGGCATCTTCACCGCCTACATGTTCATCGCCTCGCTGAGAACGACCGGTGCCGTCGCCTTGGTTTTCCTATTGCTGGCGATCACGTTCATCATCCTCGGCATCGGCAACTCCTCGCTGGCGGGCACTCTCTCCGTCACCAACAGCACGATCAAGCTCGGTGGCTGGGTCGGCCTGATCACGGCGCTGGTGGCCTGGTACGCGTCGTTCGCCGGCGTGATCAACTCGACCTTCGGGCGGGTGATCGCTCCGGTGGTTCCGCTCCGGCGCTAAGGCGGGGCGAGAAAAGCCACACGCACAGGTTCGCCTCGTAGTAGAACTACGACAAAATCGTCGTAAACCTCGATGACTTGGAGCGCCGGCTGAGACGCCGGCGCTCCAGGCTGTCCAGCCGTCGGATGCCCGCCCCCACGGGGCGCAATAGAGAAGGAGAGCTGAAGTGGCCGATGTGACAGAGGAACCCCACCGCCGAGGAGGAGACCGACGAGGCGTCCGAGGCGCAGATCGCGGTCCACTGGCGTGAGGAGGAGTACTACCCGCCGCCGGAGAGCTTCGCCGAGCAGGCCAACGCCAACGAGCCGGCGATCCTCAAGCGCTTCGGCGCCGAGAACTTCCCCGTTTGCTTCACCGAGTACGCCGACCTGCTGACGTGGGAGCGCAAGTGGGACACGATCGTCGACACCAGCGAATCCGCCGTTCTTCAGATGGTTCTTGGGTGGCCGCCTGAATGCCTGCGTCAACTGCGTCGACCGACACCTCGAGACGCACGTGACAAGAACGCGCTGATCTGGGTACCCGAGTCCGAGGACGACGAGACCCAGGAGATCACCTACGCCGAACTGCACCGGCGGGTCAACGAGTTCGCCGCGCTGGTGCGGGACTTCGCCGGCCTGAAGAAGGGCTGATCGGATCACATTCCACCTGCCGATGGTGCCGGAGCTACCCGTCTCGATGCTGGCTGCCGCCCGCCTGGGCGTTATCCATTCCGAGGTCTTCGGCGGGTTCAGCGGCGCCGCCTGCGGCCAGCGGATGGCCGATGCCCAGAGCACGGTGCTGGTCACGATCGATGCCTACTACCGCAACGGCAGCCTGATCGACCACAAGGTCAAGGCCGACGAGGCGATCGAGGAGTACCGCAAGGAGGGGATCGAGGTCGAG